>NZ_VITI01000056.1 GCF_007827795.1 Azospirillum brasilense | reverse complement strand
TACTACAGCCGGGATCATCGGTTGTTGCGTCTGTTGAGTTGGCGTTCTGCGAAGAGGATGCCGAGCATGACGACGGTCGCCGAGGCGAGGACCTGGGACGGCGCTCTGGACGCGCTGATGGGACGGCTTGGGTCGCGGTTCTGCCGGGTTGAGGCGCGGCGACGGGCGCGGTCCTACGTTGCCGGCCTGTTGGCGCCGCTGGAGCGCAAGAACGGTTGGCATCTGGCCGAAGCAGCGGGCGACGCCAGCCCAGACAGCGTGCAGGATTTCCTGGCGCGCATGCGCTGGGATGCCGACGCCGTGCGCGACGATCTGCGCGCCTATGTGGTCGAGCACCTGGGCGATCCGCAGGCCGTGTTGGTGCTTGACGAGACCGGCTTCGTGAAGAAGGGCACGCGCTCGGTCGGCGTGCAGCGCCAGTACTCCGGCACCGCGGGGCGCATCGAGAACTGCCAGATCGGCGTGTTCCTCGGCTACGCCGGCCGACATGGCCACGCGCTGATCGACCGCGCCTTGTACCTGCCGCAGTCCTGGGCCGGTGACGAGGAACGCCGTCGCCTCGCCTGGGTGCCCGAGGAGGTGGCCTTCGCCACCAAGCCGAAGCTGGGAGCGGCGATGCTGGAGCGCGCGCTCGACGCCGGGGTGCCGTGCGCGTGGGTCGCGGCCGACAGCGTGTACGGAGCCGACAGCGCCCTGCGCCAAGCCCTGGTGCGGCGCCGGATCGGCTATGTGCTGGCGGTCACCAGCGGCCAGCGGCTGTTCCCGGGCACGGTGAGCGATTGGGTCGAGGAGGTGCCGGCTGACGGCTGGCATCGGATCGGTGCCGGTGATGGCTCCAAGGGGCCGCGGCTGTACGATTGGGCTCATCTGCCGTTTCGCGGCGCCCCGGAGGGATGGGACAAGGGACTGTTGATCCGGCGCCGCTTGGCCGATGGCGATCTGACCTTCTACTTCACCTTCGCTCCGGCCGGGACGACGCTGAAGGAACTGGTGCGGGTGGCCGGCACGCGCTGGACCATCGAGAGTGCCTTCGAACTGGCCAAAGGCGAGGTTGGCCTCGACCACTACGAGGTGCGCTCGTGGCCCGGCTGGCACCGGCACATCACCTTGGCCATGGTGGCCTTGGCGTTCCTCACCGTCGTGCGCAAGGCGGCCATCGGGGGGAGAGGACCCGGCCGACTTGGAAGCCGACCTTCTGCCCTTGACCGTGCCGGAAATCCGCCGCCTGCTCCACCGGCTGCTCGCCCCTCCGCCCCCAAAACCCGCCACCGTTTTTGCTTGGTCACTCTGGCGAAGACGCCATCAGCAGCGGGCGCGACGCTCCCACTGGAAACGCCGCACCCAAACCGATAAAGACCAGCTGTAGTA
>NZ_VITI01000055.1 GCF_007827795.1 Azospirillum brasilense | reverse complement strand
GAGCTATGCGGGAAAGTGGGTGACGGTCTGGTCAGGCGGCGTCCTGTGACGCGGTTTCCGTGACCTCGATGCCGTCACGGAATGTGACGCCCTGGATGACCTTGGGCAACTGGTTTTCCCCCTGCAGGCGGCGCCAAGTCTTCGCGGCGGCGGTGATCAGCTTGAAGACCATCAGCTTGGCGGTGTCTTGCGAGAGCGCCCCCTTGGTTCGGATGGTCCGGTGGCGGACGGTGGCGAACACGCTTTCGATGGGGTTTGTGGTCCGCACATGGTCCCAATGCTCGGCGGGAAAGGCGTAGAAGGCGAGCAGCGCCTCGCGGTCCTTGGTCAGGCACTCCACCGCCTTGGCGTGCTTGGCGGCGTATTTCTTTTCGAACGTCGTCAGGGCGGTTTGCGCCGTCTCCCGGTCTGGGGCCATCCAGATCTCGCGCAGGTCCTGCTTCATCGCCGGCTGGACGGACTTCGCCACCTTGTTGAGGACGTTGACCGTCTTGTGCTGCCAGCAGCGCTGGTGCCGGGTGGTCGGGAAGACCTCCTCCAGCGCCTTCCAGAAGCCCAGCGCGCCGTCGGCAATGGCGAGTTCGGGAGCGGTGGTGAGGCCGCGGGCCTGGATGTCGACCAGCAGCTCGCGCCAACTCTGGGCGCTCTCGCGCACGCCGACCTGGAAGCCGACCAGTTCCTTGAGGCCTTCCGGGGTGGCCCCGATGATGACGAGCATACACTCTGCGCTCGGCTCCATGCGGGCCTGCAGGTAAACGCCATCGGCCCAGACATACACGTAGCGCCGGGCCGACAGGTCGCGCCGTTGCCAGCGCGCGTAGTCGGCCGCCCACTCCTCCTTCAGCCGGCCGATCACCGAGGGCGACAGGTTCGGGGCGTCCTTGCCGAGCAAGGCCCCGAGCGCCTCCTGGAAGTCGCCGGCGGAGACGCCGCGCAAGTAGAGGATGGGCAACAGCGCATCCAGGCTCTTGGTCCGGCGAGCCCAGCGCGGCAGCAGCGCCGAGGTGAAGCGGATGCGTTCGCCGGCGTCCCCGGCGCCACGATCGCGGACCTTGACCCGGCGCACCGGGATCGGCCCGATGCCGGTCTGGATCGCCCGCTCCGGCCCGTGGCCGTGCCGAACAACCCGCTCGCGGCCGTCCGGCAGCCTCAGGTCTTTCATCGACGCCAGAAAGGCATCCACCTCCGCCTCGATGGCCTGCTCCAGCAGCCGACGCGCGCCGGCGCGCAGGATGGCCGTCAGCGGGTCGTCGATCTCCTCCGGCTGACGTAACCGGACAACCTTGCTAATCTCGTCCATGGCGTATCGCTCCCTCGTGGAGGTTCTGGCAGGCTTCGTCACCCGCCTCGATACGCCGCCTTCTTCAGACCGTCATCACCCAGTTTCCCGCATAGCTC
>NZ_VITI01000054.1 GCF_007827795.1 Azospirillum brasilense | reverse complement strand
CTGGCGCTGGACTTGACCGATCCGGGGTTCGACAGCACGGTGCTGAGCGAGTTCCGCACGCGCCTGGTCGAGGGCTCGGCCGAGCGCCGGATGTTCGATGCCATTCTGGAACTGTGCCGGGCGCGGAAATGGCTGGCGGCGCGGGGGCGTCAACGGACCGACGCCACGCATGTTCTGGGCATGATCCGGGCGCTCCACCGCTTGGAATGCGTCGGCGAAACGATGCGCCATGCCCTCAACAGCCTGGCCGTGAGCGCTCCTGATTGGCTGCGCCGGCTCAGTCCACCGGAGTGGCTGGATCGCTATGGCCGGCGGATCGAAGACCACCGTCTGCCCACAGGCAAGGACGACCGCCAAGCCTATGCCGAACAAATCGGCGCCGATGGGCACGCGCTGCTCGATGCGATTTATGCCGGCGATGCCGGAGCTTGGCTGCGCCACATTCCGGCCGTCGAGACGATGCGGCGGGTCTGGGTCCAGCAGTTCTACCGTTCGGAAGCGCGTGTCCAGTGGCGCACGGAAGCGGAGGGTGTGCCGCCGTCGGTTTTGTTCATCGCGTCGCCGTACGATCCTGAAGCGCATTTCGGCAAGAAACGCAGCACCTCCTGGGTCGGCTACAAGGTGCATCTCACGGAAAGCTGTGACGAGGACCAGCCTCACCTCATCACGCACGTGAAGACCACTGCCGCTCCGGTTGCCGACGGCGATGCGCTGGAGACGATCCACGAGGGACTGGCCGCCGATGGTCTGTTGCCGGCGGTGCATCTGGCCGATACCGGCTACATCGACGCCAAGCGCCTGCTGTCCAGCCGCACCCGCTACGACGTCGACCTGCTGGGGCCGCCACGCGGCGATTATCACCGCCGGGGGCGCGAGAACAAAGGTTTTGCCATGCGGAACTTCACCATCGACTGGGAGCAGCACCACGCGGTCTGCCCCGCCGGGCAGACCAGCGCCAATTGGGTCCCGACCCTCGATCCCAAGGGCACTCCGGTGATCCGGGTCAACTTCGCCAGTTCGACCTGCAAGGCCTGCCCTCATTGTTTCGACTGCGTCGATGCCGATGGCGTGCGGCGCACGCTGACCCTACGGGTTCCAGAGCTGCAAATCGCTTTGCAGACCGCCCGGCAACGGGAAAACACGGCCGAGTTCCGCCAGCAATATAGCAAGCGGGCCGGCATCGAAGGCACGATCTCCCAGGGCGTCCGTGCCTTCCACCTGCGACGCTCGCGCTACGTCGGGCAGGCAAAGACGCACCTGCAGCACCTCCTCATCGCCGCCGCCATTGACCTCGCCCGCATCCACGCTTGGCTGGTCGGTGATCCACGTGCTCAAACTCGCCGATCATCGTTCTCCGCCCTCATGATGCCGAACGCCGCATAGGGAATTCGCCAGCGGTATCG
>NZ_VITI01000053.1 GCF_007827795.1 Azospirillum brasilense | reverse complement strand
TCGCTCCCTCGTGGAGGTTCTGGCAGGTTTGGTCACCCACCTCGATACGCCGCCCTCCTCAGACCGTCATCACCCAGATTCCCGCATAGCTCCGGTGTCGAAGGTGTGGACCCAGAGGAAGTTCTCCTTGAGCGTCCGGATGAAGCGCTCGGCGACGCCGTTGCCCTCCGGCTCGCGCACGAAGGAGGGCGAACTGGTGATGCCCAAGCATTTGATTTCGGCCTGGAAGTCGCCGGACATGTAGTTCGAGCCGTGATCGTGGCGCAGCGTCAGCCCGGCCGCGACGCCCGGGCCGATGCCGCCGAAGTGGCGCAACACGCCCTGGCGGACCGGTTCCAGGGCCTCGAAGCGGTTGCCGCTTTTCGAGGCGTGAATGCCCACCACCTCGGAGTTGGCGTGATCGACCGCGATGAAGACGCGCGCCACGCCCTCGGCCACGGTGATCGTCTCGGTCATGTCGGTGCCCCACATCACGTTCACCGTCTCGGTCACGATGGTGCCGTCGTGCGCTCGTGTGCGGAGCCGCCCGACCCGGTGCGGCGCCAGCAGCTGCCGCACCCGGCGGGCCGAGGTGCGAATGCCGGCATGCCGCAGACGCGCCCAGATCTTGCGATAACCCTCACGTGAAAACGCGAGGCGAGGATCTGCAGGCGAATGTGCTCGACCAACTCGGCATCCCGGCACGGGCCAAGCGGGCCTGGGCGCCGGGGCATCGCAGGTGGGCCGACCGTCCGGTGACGGTAGACGGTGGCGCGCGATACGCGCCAGATCCGGGCGACGCGGGCCAGACCGTAAGGGCGACCGGTGGAGGGCGAGGTGGTCCGGCTCATCGTCTCGACCTCCGCCGGGCCAAAGGGCGCTTGCCCTCCAACGCGCTGATCTTCTCCTCCAGCAGCTCGTTGGCCATGGTGATCTCGCCGACCTTGGCCTTGAGGCGGGCGATCTCCGCATCGCGCTCGTCGCGCTCGCGTTCCTTCATGGCGGACGCGGCGGCCGCCAGAGCGCGCTCGCGCCACTCCGATAGGCGTGCCACGGTGACGTTCAGCTCGCGGGCCACGACCTCCAGCGGCTCGCCGCGCAGCAGACGCGTGACCGCCGCCACCTTGCGCGCCGCGGAGAAGCGTTGCGGCGTGCCGGCGTCCGCGCCCGAGGGGGCGCCTGCGCCAGCGTGATGGGCGCGCTCCGGCGCCCCCTCGGGCTTACGCCCCTGTTCCTTGTCCATTTCAAAGACCTCCGGTTGCGGTTCAATCTACCGCAGCCGGGTGTCTCATCGAACCGGGCCGCGCCCCAATCGCTGAACAGGAGCAGGGCTATGAGGATCTGGCGCAGGAGCATGACCGGATCATGGAAGACCGCAACCAGCTGGCGGTGAAGGTCGCCCAGCAGGGCGCGGCGCTGACCCGGATGTCCGCGGAGATCGAGGATTGGCA
>NZ_VITI01000052.1 GCF_007827795.1 Azospirillum brasilense | reverse complement strand
GTCGCCGCCAGGTCACCACGGCACACGCCAAACCAGCCCGACGCGGCTTGGACAAGGTTTCAGCATCGCTTGACAATCGGCTTCATGAACGACAAAGCCGGCGCTTTCCCCAACGGGAAGCGCCGGTTTTTCGTCGTGTCCGGGTATCGCCACGGCCCCCCTCTCTAACCCTCCCCGCCTTCGGCGGGGGAGGGAATCATATTGCCGTGCCCAAGCATTGACTGCATGGCCGTCTTCGACGGCATCAGCTTTCCACCGTTTCAGAAAGGTGGAAGGGCCGTCCACACCATCAGTCCATTCTACTCAAGGCGCTGAGCAATGGCGGCGGCAAGCGCGACACCGCTGACCCGCGCCCGCCAAATGTCCCGAGCCAGATCGGCGATGCACGCGACGGCCTGCTCCGGGACCAAGCCGCCCAGTCGAATGTTGGAAATGCAACTGCGGGCCGAGTCCGGGGTGCCGGGCCGCGGCGCCCAGGTGACGTAGCAGCCGAGGGAATCGGCCGCCGAGAGCCCCGGACGCTCGCCGATCAGCACGATCACCAGGGCCAGCCCCAGCGCCTCGCCAATGGCGTCACCGATGGCGACTCTGCCCTGCTCCACAAGCGCCACCGGGGCCAGATCGACGCCTTGCCCGCACAGCCCACGCGCGAGACCAATGGTGACCGGGGCGGCGTTGACGTCGATCGCCATGGCCGACAGCCCGTCGGCCACCACGATGCCCACGCGGAGGCGCTCCCCGCCCAGGCCATCCGGTGTCGCCAGCCCGCGCAGCCGCTCCGCGTCCTCGTCGGCGAGGCGGCGGCCCAGGTCGGGGCGGCGCAGATAGACGGCCCGGTCGGGGGCGCAGCTGCGCAACCGGACGACCGGCAGTCCCGCCGACTCCAGCCGGCGGTGCAACCCGTCCAGATCGGGGGCCGCCCACACGGCGTCGCGGGCACGGGCATGGTCGTGCAGGAAATCCAGATGCGCCCGCGTGGGCAGCGAGGTGCCGGCCCGGCCCAGCGCCACCCGCGCGTCGGTGAAACGACGCAGCGGGTGAACCTCCGTCGAAGCCGGGGCATGGCTCAGGGCCTTGTCATCGCGCCTGGTCATCGTGAAGCCTCCAAGGCGGTGAGCGATCGGACCGCCTCCAGAAGCGGCATTCTCATCGGGACCGGACGCCAGGCGTTCCGGTCGTCCAGCAGCCCGACCCGGCGCGCCCAGTCCTCGAACTCCGGGGCCGGCGGGCGGCCGGTCAGGCGGCGGACCGTCAGGGCGTCGTGGTGCGACAGGCTCTGGTAGTTCAGCATGATGTCGTCGGAGCCGGGCACCGTGATGACAAAGGTGACGCCCGCCAGCGTCAGCACAGCGAACAGCGTGTCCATGTCATCCTGGTCGGCTTCGGCGTGGTTGGTGTAGCAAACATCCACTCCCATCGGCAGGCCCAGCAGCTTGCCGCAGAAATGGTCCTCCAGCCCGGCGCGGATGATCTGCTTTCCGTCGTAGAGGTATTCGGGGCCGATGAAGCCGACCACCGTGTTGACCAGCAGCGGCCGGAAGGGAGCTATGCGGGAAAGTGGGTGACGGTCTGGTCAGGCGGCGTCCTGTGACGCGGTTTCCGTGACCTCGATGCCGTCACGGAATGTGACGCCCTG
>NZ_VITI01000051.1 GCF_007827795.1 Azospirillum brasilense | reverse complement strand
ATGCCGCCACCCTCGCCGCCGCGCTGGCCGGGCAGGAAGTGGTCATCAACGCCGCCGGCCTGGTGCGAGGCCGCCGCGGCAACAGCATGGAGGCCGTTCACGCCGATGGCACGGAACGGTTGATCCGCGCCTGCCGCGCGGTCGGCGTGCCGAGGCTGATCCACCTGTCGGCGCTGGGCGCGTCGCTGGATGGGCCGAATCTCTACCAGCGCACGAAGGGCCATGGCGAAGCGCAGCTGGCGAACAGCCAGGACCTGGATTGCTGCGTGTTGCGGCCCTCGGTCGTCATCGGCCGCGGCGGGGCCAGCACGGCGCTGTTTTCCACCCTGGCGGTCCTGCCGCATCCGCCGCGCATCGGTCCAGGCTGCTGGACGGTCCAGCCTGTGCATGTGGACGACCTCGCCGCGCTGGTGGTCCGGCTTGTGTCTCTGGATGGTCCCCTGCCCCGCCGGATCAATGTGGTGGGGCCGGAACCGACGACCACCGACGACCTGACCGCGACGCTGCGGGCCTGGATGGGCCTGCCGCCGCGGCGCCATCTTCCGGTTCCCGAACCGCTGCTCGCCACCGCCGCGGCCATCGGCGACCGGCTGCGGGCCGGGCCGGTCAACCGCGAAACCCTCGCCATGCTGAAGGCCGGCAACACCGCCGACCCGGCGCCCTTCACCGCCATTCTCGGGCGGGCGCCCCTTGCCCTGCCGCTGGCGCTGGCCCGCCACCCGGCATCCGATGCCGACCAGCTGCACTCGCGCTTGTATGTCCTGCGCCCGGTGTTGCGCTGGAGCCTTGCCCTGTTGTGGATCGCCACCGGCCTGCTGTCCTTCGGCCTGCATCCGCTGGAGGGCTCCCACCGCCTGCTCGCGTCGGTGGGGTTGCAGGGTCCGCTGGCCGACCTGGCCCTCTTCGGCGGTGCCGGCCTCGATCTGACCCTCGGGCTACTCCTGCTCGCCCGCTGGCGCCCGGTGGCGGTCGGCGGCGCCATGCTCGCCAGCATGGCGGCCTTCACCATCATCGCCTGCGGCCTGCCCCTGGACCACTGGACGCACCCCTTCGCCCCGCTCCTCAAGAACCTGCCCATCGCCGCGGCGACGCTGACGATGATGGCGATGGAGGCCTGATATGGACGCGACCACGCTCAAGCTCATCCACATCCTGTCGGCCATCCTGCTGTTCGGCACAGGCCTGGGAACCGCCTTCCACGGCATGGCCAGCAACCTGTCGAAGGACGTGCGCGCCATCGCCGTCGCCAACCGCAACGTCGTGCTGGCGGACTGGCTGTTCACCACGCCCACGGTGGTGATCCAGCCGGTCAGCGGCCTGTGGCTCGCGCTGGAACAGGGATGGCCTCTCAGCTCGGGCTGGATCGTGCTGACGCTGGTGCTCTACGCCATTGCCGGCGCGTGCTGGCTGCCGGTGGTGTGGCTGCAAATCCGCATGCGGCGCATGGCGGAGGACGCCGTCGCCGCGGGAACCCCGCTGCCCCCGCTGTACCGCCGCTATTTCCGCATCTGGTTCGCGCTCGGCTGGCCCGCCTTCGCGGCGATGGTCGCAATCGTCGGGCTGATGGTGTTCAAACCGGACTTCTAAAGGAGAAAGTCGCCATGACCCCGTTTCAGCGCATCCTCGGCGCCGCGTTCGACGACCTGCCCGGCCCCGTGCGCGCCCTGCACGCCCTCACCACCAGCGCCCACACCGCCGGCTTGGCCGACATCCGAGCCGCCGCCAACCCCGGAGCCTGGCTGCTGTGCAAGGTCGCCGGCTTGCCCAAGCCCGGACAGGGCGTTCCGGTCAGCGTCTCCTTCCATCCCGATGGCCGGGGTCGCGAATTCTGGAACCGCCGCTTCGCCGGGCGCCGGTACGCCAGCACGATGGAAGCCGGACGCCAGCGTGACGACGGGCTGCTGATCGAGCGCTTCGGCCCCTTCGACCTGCTGTTCCGGCTGGAGCCGACGCCGGGCAGGCTTGCCTGGTCGCTGGTGGGCTGGCGAGTGCTCGGCATGCCCCTGCCGGCCTGGAGCCGCCCGACCATCGAGTGCAGCGAATCCGGCGATGGCACACGCTTCCTGTTCGACATCGACGTCGCGTTTCCGCTGGTCGGCCACGTGGTGCACTACCGGGGATGGCTCGAGGTGATTGATCAGGTTCATGCCGGTGACGGGGTCGAGTTCAAGTGAGTCCGGGACGGCATGCAGGGCGGAGGCCAGGATCGGTGAAGGACGAGCTTGTCCGACTGGAAACCCGGCAGGAGGAACTCCGCCTGGCTCTTGCCGAAGCCCCCGCCAAGCGTCGTCCCCTCCTCCACCCCAATATGGCGGAACTGTATCGGGCACGGGTGACGGCGCTGCAGGACGCGCTCACCACGCCCGACACGCAGGCCAAGGCGGCGGAACTGATCCGGTCGTTGATCGAGGCCG
>NZ_VITI01000050.1 GCF_007827795.1 Azospirillum brasilense | reverse complement strand
TATCGCTCCCTCGTGGAGGTTCTGGCAGGCTTCGTCACCCGCCTCGATACGCCGCCTTCTTCAGACCGTCATCACCCAGTTTCCCGCATAGCTCGACAACTTGCCGCGCCTCCTCGATCGTTCCGCCATTGGCGGCCTGCAGACGCTTCAGAAAGTCGACGGACGACTCGGTCATGATCCAGCCGGGGGAGACGGCGTTGACCCGCACGCCCTTCGGTCCCAGCTCCTTGGAGATCGACTTGCTGTAGGTCCTGAGCGCGGCCTTTGCGGCGGCGTAGCCAGTGGTCGATTCGGGAAGCGGCAGGATCGATTGGATAGACGTGACATGCACAATCGCGCCGGCACCCCGTTCCATCATCTGTGGGGCCAAGAGGCGATCAAGGCGGACAGTGGCCAAAAGGTTAAGGTTCAGCTCGGCGAGCCAGTGATCTTCCGTCAGGGCAAGAAAGCCGCCGCCAGGCGAGGCCGAACCGCCGATCACATGAGCGAGGATGTCGATGCCGCCCATACGTTCGAGCGCCGCCTTGGCCAGGGCTGCCCCGCCCTCGGCTGTCGTCAGGTCTGCCTGGACGAACTCGACGCCGTCGATCGGCTGTGGAGTTCCGCGGGCGGCGGTGATCACCCGGGCGCCGCCGGCCAGGAAGCGATCGACGGTCGCGCGGCCCAAGCCCTTGGTGCCGCCGCTGACGAGCACTCGTTTTCCCGCGAACTCAGTTGGATCAGCCTTGATGTTCATACCGTGATCTCCAAGGCTTTGATCGCGTCATGTTCGAGCGTGAAGCGATAGGTGAAGCGGATGGGGCTGCCCTTGAAGTCGCCATGGGCAGGGCCTTCGGCCACGACTTGCCCGTTCTCGTCGCGAACAGTGTCCGGCGTGAAGATGGCCTTGACCGCGATCACCTCGTCTTCAAACAAGGTTCGCAGCTCGGCGTGGCCCTTGTGAGGTTTTCCGTTGTCCAAGAGGATCGCGTCGGCGGCAAAAGGCTTCAGCATGCCGTCCACATCGAGTTGTGCATTAGCCTCGATATAGTCGGCTATGGGTTTGGGTAGTTCGATCGACATCGCTCGGTTCCTTGACGTTGCAAGGTTGATTTAAAGCTAAACATCAATCACGATAATCGGGCTAAACTGGCATGCGGTATTGCGAAAAGCGGGACAATGCCGAAACACGGTCTGATCGAATTTGATGCTGTTCTCGCCATTGTGCGGCGTGGATCGTTCCGGGCAGCGGCGCTGGAACTTGGCCTGTCGACCACCGCACTGAGCAACCTCATCGGGAAGCTGGAGCACCAACTCGGCGTCCGACTGTTCAATCGCACGACCCGGAGCGTCTCCCTGACCGACGCCGGGCGGCAGTTCGTGGATAAAATCGGTCCCGCGCTCCAGGACATCCATGAGGCGATGGAAAACGCCCAGTCGCAGCAGGATACGCCATCGGGCACCTTGCGGATCAACAGCTTTGCCGCGGCCGCGCGTGAGATCCTTCCCCTCCTGCTCCAGTTCCTGCGGCTCTATCCACAGGTCCATGTCGATCTCGTCACCGAGGGCCGGCTCATCGACATCGTTGCGGATGGCTTCGATCTCGGCATCCGCACCGCGGACCTCGTCCCCAGCGACATGATCGCGGTGCCGCTCGGTCCGCGCCGCCGCTATGCGGTGGTTGCGTCGCCGGGCTATTTCCGGAACCGGAACCAGCCAAGGTCGCCCTCCGACCTGCTTTCCCATCCGTGCATCCGCGTAAGGCTGCCCAATGGAGCGCTTTACCGGTGGCAATTCGAGAAGGGTGGACAGCCGATCCAGATCGACGTGGGCGGCCCGATCACCCTGGACGAGGCCAGTCTCGCCCGCATGGCGGTGCTGGAGGATATGGGGATCGGTTTCTTCATGGAGTCCGACGTTCAAGGCGATCTTGCCGCCGGCCGCCTCGTTCGCATTCTCGAAGACTGGACCCCGCCACTGGAACAGCTTTGCCTCTACTATCCCAGCCGGCGACACCCGTCTGCCGCGTTCAAAGCATTCATTGATCTTGCCCGGAAATTTTCTGCTTCAACAACTGCGACGGCTTGATCGTCGCCGCAGGGTTCCATTGCAAAGATTGTCGGCGGGCGGCGATCGCCCCGCCCTTTCACGACAGGTCAGAAAAAACTATCACAAGGTTTTTCAACGGCTTGGGCAGGAGCCCTTGCCCCGCCTTTTCGCGACACCTTCAGAACTGCACCATACCCACATCAATGGGTGGTCGAGCCTGTCAGGCGGCCGACCGTTTTTCGCGCCTCGGACAACTGGGCCGCATATTAGCCGGCATAGACGTGTTTGGCGTATCGGAGAACATCGTAGGCGAGTTCGAGTTGGGTCAAGGACCGGCGGGCGACAACCAAGTCCTGGCCCCGTTCGGCAAGCCCCATCAGGGCGATACCCTGGTTTCCAAGACTCGTCGCCCAGTCGAGCGGCACGCGCTCGCGGGTGGCCGAAGCGCTCCGGGGTCCACGAGCGCAGGAAGCGCCGGACGGCCAACAGACCAAGATCGTCCGTGCCGTCGAACAGCCGTTCGTGCCAGTCGCGGAAGGCGGCAGCGCGGTCGGCGTAGGCCCGTGGTTCGCTCCCCTCTGCCGAGCGTCCGAGCCCGAGGACATAGCGGCTGTTTGAGCTGGTCCCCGTTTCCCGGACAGATTTGCGGTTGGAATAAGCTTGGTTCAGGTTCGTGTCATGCCGCCAATCTGATCCGGTCCGATGTGCCC
>NZ_VITI01000049.1 GCF_007827795.1 Azospirillum brasilense | reverse complement strand
AGGACATCGTCATCACCACGGCGCTGATCCCCGGACGCAAGGCGCCGATCCTGGTGACGCGCGAGCATGTCGCCTCGATGAAGCCGGGCTCGGTGCTGATCGACTTGGCGGTGGAGCAGGGCGGCAACGTCGAGGGCTCGGAGCTGGGCAAGGTCGTCGTCACCGACAACGGGGTGAAGATCGTCGGCCACGCCAACTACCCCAGCCGCATCGCCGAGAGCGCCTCGCTCCTCTACGCCAAGAACCTCCTCGCGCTGCTGCAGTCGCTGCACGACAAGGAGAAGGGCGTCACGCTCAACTGGGACGACGAGATCGTGAAGGCCATCGCGCTCACCCGCGATGGGCAGGTCGTCCATCCCGCCTTCGCGGACACGGTCCGCGAAGTCCAGACCGTCTGAGGAGGCGGCTTCCATGGAACATCCCGATCCCGCGAGCCAGATTGAGGCCTTCCGCCACTCGCTCCTCACCCTGACCAACCAGACGGCGGAGCTTCAGGTCCAGGTCGCCCAGATGACCCACGCGATGCCGATCCCGGCGCCCGTCCTGGACGCGGCGAGCCACGGCAACTTCTTCATCACCGGCCTTACGGTGTTCGTGCTGGCCTGCTTCGTCGGCTACTACGTGGTGTGGCGGGTGACGCCGGCGCTGCACTCGCCGCTGATGGCGGTGACCAACGCGGTGTCCTCGGTGATCATCGTTGGCGCCCTGATCGCCGCCGGCCCCGCCGGGTTCGGCTTCTCCAAGATCATGGGCTTCCTCGCGGTCATCCTGGCCAGCGTCAACATCTTCGGCGGCTTCCTGGTCACCCAGCGCATGCTGTCGATGTTCAAGAAGAAGGGCAAGTAACCATGGAAACCCTGTCCGCCCTTCTCTATCTGGTCGCCTCGGTCTGCTTCATCATGGCGCTGCGCGGCCTGTCCAGCCCGGAGACCTCCCGCCAGGGCAACTTCTTCGGCATGGCCGGCATGACCATCGCCGTGCTGACCACGCTGGCCCTGCCCATCGTCCAGTCCTACTGGATGATCGTGCTCGGCATCGCCATCGGCGGCGGCATCGGCTACGTCATCGCCAAGAAGATCGAGATGACCGCCCTGCCGCAGCTCGTCGCCGCCTTCCACTCGCTGGTCGGTCTGGCCGCGGTGTTCGTGGCGCTGTCGGCCTTCTACTCGCCCGAGGCTTACGGCATCGGCGTGCCCGGCGCCATCGCCAAGGGCTCGCTGGTCGAGATGGCGCTCGGCACCGCCATCGGCGCCATCACCTTCACCGGCTCGATCGTCGCCTTCGCCAAGCTGCAGGGCTTGGTCACCGGCAAGCCGCTGGTCTTCCCCTTCCAGCACCACCTCAACGCCGCCCTCGGCGTGCTGACCATCCTGCTCATCGTCTGGCTGGTGCAGAGCAACGCCGACGCCCCGATGTGGCTGATCGTTGCCGTGTCGCTGGCGCTCGGCCTGCTGCTGATCCTGCCGATCGGCGGGGCGGACATGCCGGTGGTGATCTCGATGCTGAACAGCTACTCGGGCTGGGCGGCGGCGGGCATCGGCTTCACGCTGCAGAACAACCTGCTGATCGTCACGGGCGCGCTGGTCGGCTCGTCGGGCGCCATTCTGTCCTACATCATGTGCAAGGGCATGAACCGCTCGATCTTCAACGTCATCCTGGGCGGCTTCGGCGGCGACAGCGGGGCGGCCTCGGCGGCGGCGGCCGGCGGCGAGCGCGGCACGGTCAAGGCGGGCTCGCCGGAGGACGCGGCCTACATCATGAAGAACGCCCAGTCGGTGATCATCGTCCCCGGCTACGGCATGGCGGTGGCCCAGGCGCAGCACGCGCTGCGCGAGATGGCCGACCTGCTGAAGAAGGAAGGCGTCGAGGTCAAGTACGCCATCCACCCGGTGGCGGGGCGCATGCCCGGGCACATGAACGTTCTGCTGGCCGAGGCCAACGTGCCCTACGACGAGGTGTTCGAGCTGGAGGACATCAACCGCGACTTCGGCACGGCGGACGTGGCCTTCGTGATCGGCGCCAACGACGTGACCAACCCGGCGGCGAAGACCGACCCGCAGTCGCCGATCTACGGCATGCCGATCCTCGACGTCGAGAAGGCCAAGACGGTGTTCTTCATCAAGCGCGGCATGGCCGCCGGCTACGCCGGTGTGGAGAACGAGCTGTTCTTCCGCCCCAACACCATGATGCTGTTCGGCGACGCTAAGAAGGTCACCGAAGAGGTCGTAAAAGCCACCGAATAAAAGCCTGTCGAAAGGAAAAGCCCCTTCCCGGACGAGCCGGGAAGGGGCTTTTCTGTCGCCGCATCGGCGGCCGGATCAGAAGCCGACAGCGCCTTCTGCGACATGATCTACGATGATCAGGTGATTTTCCACGCGAATGACGCCGGGGGTATTCTCCGCGGCGACGCGAATGGCGTCACGCTGCGCCTCGGTGCGCACACTGCCCCAGAGATGCACCACGCCGTTGCGCACGACGATGTTATCGCTGATCTCCGGCGCCCAGGGCTGCGCCCGCAGGGTTTCCAGCAGCCGGTCGCGCAAGACGCGGTCGTCCGTCGCGGCGGGAGAGACGTCCGGCGCGATGCTGGCCAGGACGTGCAGCAGGTTGGCGCGGCTGACGATGCCGACCAGCTTGCCGTTGTTCAGCACCGGAACGCGCTTGATGCGGTTGCTCTCCATCAGGCGGACTACCTCGTCGAGCGGGGTTTCCTCCGTGACGAAGATCAACGACTCCGTCATCGCGTCGCGCACGTGGCGGCCGTGGGACTTGGTGTAGTCGGCGGCTTGGTTTGGCGCGCCCGCGAACATGGCGAGCCACCAGGACGCCCGCCGCACCGTACCGGTTTCCGTCCGGCGCAGCAGGTCGCCCTCGCTGATGACGCCGAGCAGGCGCCCGTTCGAATCGCAGACGGGCAGGCCGCTGATCCGGTTCTCCAGCATGCGCTTCGCGGCTTCGGTCACCGTGGCGTCGGGACCGATGGTGACCACCTGACGGGTCATGATGTCCGCAGCTTTCATGGCTTTCCTCCGTTTGCCTGATTCGTTGACCAAGCAAACTTACACATACACGGAGTAAGGTGAAACTATCTGGTGTACGGTATACCAATTTGCCGCAGGCCGATTCGGCTGGCGGAAAAAAAGAAGGCTCCGCTGGCAGGAAGCCGCGGAGCCGTCAGGTGGGGGAATCTACAGGGAGGAATGCGTGTAGTTCCAAGAACGTTTGTACCCCCCAGCGGTCCGTCCGGGCTATAATGGATTCGGTATACCAGTTATGCAGTGTTTGGATACCGTATACGATATGCCAGCTGGTGGCGAAGGGGGCAGAGTTGCCGCGCTGTCGCAGACAAAATGCCGCAGCGTCGTTCATCGAAGAAACAGTCCGCGATCCGAACATATCCGCTTGTCATGAACTGGCATCTGGTATACCGTATCACCAATCCAAGCCGCTTCCCTCTCCGGGGCAATGAAAGCGCGGCCCAAACCCCGTCAACCGGGGGGAACTCCGGGGCAACCGGGGGCGGAGAGAGAGGGACGGGAACAGCCATGCAGACGATGAGTTTCTCGGTCGCACCCCTGGATCAGGGGATGAGCTTCAAGGCCAAGGCCTACCAGTCGCTGCGCC
>NZ_VITI01000048.1 GCF_007827795.1 Azospirillum brasilense | reverse complement strand
GTAAGCGGTGTTCTGGCCCCACCTTCCAGCGGAAACAGGGCGGAGCGAGTCTCCCGGATCGAATGGATGGGAGATCAGTTTGTGTCTGCGCTCGACCTTACGCTTGCTTCTGAGCCCGTGCGGGTGCGCCGGATGGAGGTGATTACCGGCGATGTGGGCCGCCGGACTTGGTCTCCGGAGGAGAAGGAACGGATTCTGGCCGAGGCTGCGGTGCCGGGGGCTGTTGTTTCCGAGGTGGCTCGGCGTCACGGATTGCGGCCCCAGCAGGTGTTCGGCTGGCGCCGGGAAGCGCGTGCCGCCAGCCGCTTCCAGGAAGAGGGCTTGGTGTTCGCGCCGGTGGTGCTGGACACCACGCCGCCCCCGGCCGCGCCGAAGGGACTCCCGGCCATCGAAGTGCAGATCGGCGATACGGTGGTGCGCGTGCCGGCCGGCATGGACGGCGCCACCGTCAAGGCGGTGCTGCGCGCGGTGAGGGCGTCGCGGTGATCGGTATCGAGGGCGCGGTGCGGGTCCTGGTTGCCGCCAAGCCGGTCGATTTCCGCAAGGGCATGGATGGGCTGGCCGCCTTGGTGCAGCAGCAACTGGGGGCTGATCCCTTCAGCGGAGTCGTCTACGTCTTCCGCTCCAGGCGAGCCGACCGGGTGAAACTCCTGCACTGGGACGGCACCGGCCTGGTCGTCCTGGCGTCATAATGCCTCTCCACAGCAGGTTCCTTTGTGTCATCAGGTAACGTGCTTGACCTTGGTCGGCTTGCGGGGACGGCGCTGCTGGTCGTGAGCCAGGGCGTCCTCCAATCGGACGAGCCAGAGGTTTTGACTCACGGCTGGCGCCCGACGCGCGGGGACCAATCCTTTGTACAGCCATCGGTAGATCGTGCCTTCGGGAACGCCAAGGCGGACTGACAATTCTGCCACTGTGAACTCGTCCGGAGCCCGTTCCACCACCAGCGTCGGCCGGTGCCGCCCGTCCGGCAGCAGGCCCCGGCGTTGCAGCCAGGAACGCACGCCCTTTTCCGTGGCCGGTCCGCCGTGTGGCATAATCCAGCCCTCGGCCGCCAAGGTTCGGGCGATGGCCGGGGGGCGCAGTCCGTCGGCGAACAGGGCCATGGTTCGGGAAAAAAGCTCATCGTGGCCGGCCAACTGGGTCATGCGACGCACCGCCCGTCGCACTCGGTGGTGGGTTCGGCGGCCTCCGGCCCAGTGGCACTCCACTGCCATGTTCTCGGTTTCGCCCTCCACCGTGGCCACGACCCGATCCAGCATCAGGCGGACGATCTCCTTGCGCTCGGCCGCGGTGGTGCTCGCCGCCCGCCAGATCGCCGGCACGTCGGCGGCGAGCCGTTCGATGGCGGCCCGATCCGCCGCGGTCAGCCGGGCCGGCTGGCGGGCCAGGAAGCGGGCGTGCTCGGCCGCGAGCTGCGTCTCGGTCTGCAACGCCGCCTCCCAGCGCCGTTCCAGCGTACGGGCGACCAGCCGGTTTTCCGGCTCGACCTCGTCGTACTGGCGTTGCGCCCGTTCGGTCTCGTAGCGTGCCTGCTCAAGCCGCAATTCCCATTGCCGATGCTCGCGGGCGCGTTCGATCTCCACGTCCTCGGCGAGTTGCAAGGCGACGTCGACGGCGCCGGGCTGCAGTGCCGCCAGGACCAGGTCGGCGATGAGCGCGTCCAGGGTCTCGCCGGCGAACCCCTGGCAATGCTCCTCGCCGCGGTTGATCATCCGCCGCATGCACTCGTAGCGCAGGCTGTGGCCGTTGTTGCGGTAGGTCGTCACCATGCGCGAGCCGCAGCGGCCGCAGACCAGGAGCCCGGTCAGCAGCGATGGCCCGCCGCGGGCGACGCCGATGTGCTTGCTCTGGTTGGCCTTCAATTGACGCTGGTTCCTCTCGAACGTGTCCCAATCGATGTAGGCCGGCCAGCGGTCCTTGATCAGGATCTGCCACTCGCCGGGGCTGGTCGCCCGGCTTCGTTTCGAAGGGTCCGTTGGCGGTGGCCGCTGCCGGCCATAGGCGTAGGCGCCGGCATAGGCAGGGCTCGTCAGGAGTTTCAGCACGGCATTCCGGGTGACGGGCGCCCACACGAGGTCACCCTTGGCCGGCCCGCCCCGCACCCGGTCAGGAAGTTGGAGGCTGTGTGTGTGAAAGTAGCGCACCACGCCATGGATGCTGCGCCGCCGCTCGAAGATCTCGAAGACCAGATGAAGGCTGTCGCGCGCCCGCTCGTCGGGATCCTGGACGATCTCCCCCGAGGGCCGGCGAATGAAACCGCGCGGCATCGGAAAGCCGAAATCCCCACGCTCGGCCTTGTTCCAGCGCCCCTCCTCGAAGCGGGCACGCATGATGTGCAGTTCTGCCTCGCTCATCGTGCCCTTCAACCCGAGCAGGAGCCGGTCGTTGTAGAGGCCAGGGTCGTAGACGCCGTCGTTGTCGCCGATCAGCGTCCCGGCCAGGGCGCAAATCTCCAGGAGATGGTACCAGTCCCGGCAGGAGCGGGCGAGCCGGGAGACTTCGAAGCCAAGAATCAGGCCAACGTGACCGAGCCCGACCTCGGCCACCAAGCGCTGGAAGCCGGGCCGCCCGGCGGCGGATGCGGCGGAGCAGCCGAGATCGTCATCGATGACGGCGACCCGCGGTCGAGCCCAACCCAGCGTGCAGGCCCGCTCGACCAAGGCGTACTGGACCGCGGTAGATTCCTTGTTGTGCGCCACCTGCTGAAGCGTCGACTGCCGAACATAAACGACGGCCTGACGGTCAAGATGGCGGCCCTCGATCTTGCTCGGCAGCGTTCCGCTGATCCGCCTCGTGCGACTCATGACCGGCCTCCGCCGGGGCGCGGCCCTGCGCCATCCGCCAAGCCAGTTGCCCCACCAGCACCGCCAGCCTCTGCCGGCGTGTGCGCGGCAGGTCGCCCCAGGACACCGTCTCGGTTATCGTCGCTGGTTCGGGCATGGTGCCTCGCCACCCAGTGCGCCAACGCCCGCAGGGCCTCCGCGCCGACACCGGGCGCTGAATCAAACCCGACTTCCTTTGCAGAGGTTCCTTGTCGGGGGGATGGTTCTCATCGCGAAGAGATTGGAGGCCGGCCAGTTCCGCTGGCCAGCGATCCGCGACGGCGTGATCCGGCTGACCCCGGCTCAGCTCTCGGCGCTCGTGGAGGGTCTGGATTGGACCCGGGTGCGCGGCGTGCGGGTGCCGCGGCCGACGTCCGCCGGCTGAGCTGCGACACAGCGACTCGCTCGCCGCTTCGGAGGCGAGGACTGCTCAAGCCGCCGCTATACTGGTGGACGTGACGACCGCGCCTGAAACCCTTCCCAGCGATCCTGACGAACTGCGTGCCCTGCTGCTGGCCGAACGGGTCCGGCATGCCGCGGAGCTGGGGGCGGCCCGTTCCTCGGCCGAGGAGGAGATCGCCCGGCTGCGCCACATCATCCGGGAATTGCAGCGCCATCGCTTCGGCCGCCGGGCCGAGCGCCTTGATCCGGACCAGCTGGCCTTGGCCTTGGAGGACCTGGAGCAGACGCTGGCCGCCAAGGAGGCCGAGGCCACTGGCTCCGCGGCGACCAAGCCGGCCCCTTCACCGCCACGGCGTCGGGTGAACCGCGGCAACTTGCCAGCCGATCTGCCGCGCGAGGAGATCCTCATCGATGTCGCCGACAAGACCTGCCCGTGTTGCGGCGGCACGCTGCACCCCATCGGCGAGGATGTCTCGCAGCGTCTCGACCTCGTCCCGGCCCGCTTCCGGGTGCTGGTGACCCGCCGGCCGAAATACGCCTGCCGCCGCTGCGAGGAGGGCGTCGTGCAGGCCGCGGCGCCGGCGCGCATCGTGGACGCCGGCATCCCCACCGAGGCGCTGATCGCCCACGTGCTGGTGTCCAAGTTCGCCGATCACCTGCCGCTCTACCGTCAGGCCCAGATCTACGCGCGCCAGGGTGTCGATCTCGACCGTTCCACCCTGGCCGACTGGGTCGGTCGGGC
>NZ_VITI01000047.1 GCF_007827795.1 Azospirillum brasilense | reverse complement strand
CCAGGGCGTCACATTCCGTGACGGCATCGAGGTCACGGAAACCGCGTCACAGGACGCCGCCTGACCAGACCGTCACCCACTTTCCCGCATAGCTCCAAGTTGTCCTTGATGCTCTGGGTGGGATCCCGATCGGGCGTGCGGCCAAGCCCGATGAGGTTGCCGATCTCATTGCCTATCTGGCATCAGATCGCGCCGCCGCGATCCACGGTGCCGAGTTTATCATCGACGGCGGCACCGTTCGGACTGTCTGAGGTCATCGCCCCGACGTTCGGCCTCCGTGGCGGGCGTCGGGAAGCAGCGGGTCCTGTGGCGTAGGCATGACGCTCCCGGCCACCAGCTTTGTCCACGCCTGCCTTGTCCTGGGCAGATCGGCTGCTCGCAAACAAACGCCTGGATCGACGACAGGATCGGCTGGGGCGCATCATCCTCGCACTGCTCACCGCCGCAGCCATCATCATCATCGCAAACCGACTCACGGCATTCTCAAAGCCGCACCTTATCGTTGTTTATCTGACAATTGCCGCGCTGCCCTCAACCTGCACCATCGTGCGCCCCGCTCATCAATGTGCGTCGAGTCACGTCCAGTCGCCGATATGCGCGTAAACGGCGTCGCGCAGTTGTGCAATCTCGCGGTTGAGCTTTCCCAAAGCGTCGGGTGACTGCCCGGAGGCGCGGAGCAATGTATCGCCCAGGCAACCGGCCCTGGAGCGTAGAGCCAGTCCTTGGTCCGTCAGCGACACGATCACCTGCCTCTCGTTGGTCGGGTTGCGCGTGCGATGGATCAGCTCCGCAGCCTCAAGGCGTTTGAGCAGAGGCGTCAGCGTGCTGGATTCAAGAGCGAGCTGCTGGGCGATGCACCCCACCGTCTGTCCGTCTTCCCGCCACAGGATGTTGAGGACGAGATATTGCGGGTAGGTGAGACCAAGGGCGTCCAGCAACGGCTTGTAGGCCCGCTGGATGGCGATTCCGGCCGAGTAGATCGCGAAGCAGAGCTGCTCCTCCAACGGCACCGGCGGATTGTTCTCATCCGACATAGGCAGGCTCCCTTCGCAGCGCATCTTCCGCTGACATATATCGCGATAAATTTTCATGGACAAGAAAGCGCGCCAGGGATACACATTGTTATCGCAATAACAATTATCGCAATATAGAAGAGGCAAACATGAGGAACACGCTTCAGGCCCTGATCCTGGCCGCTTCGGTTGTCACCCTGCCGCCGTCGGTTTCGCAGGCGCAGCCGACCAGCCATTCCATCGATCAGGCGGCCGTTAAGAATGTTGTCCTCGTCCATGGCGCCTTCGCCGACGGATCGGGATGGCGGAAGGTCTATGAGGACCTGACCACCCGTGGATACCAGGTCACGATCGTCCAGAATCCGCTCACCTCTTTCGACGATGATGTGGCGGCCACACGGCGCGCGCTCGACAGGCAGGATGGTCCCGCCGTTCTGGTCGGCCACAGCTGGGGCGGCACCGTCATCACCGAAGCCGGTGTCCATCCCAAGGTGCGCGGGCTGGTCTATGTGTCCGCCCTGTCGCCCGACGCCGGCGAAACCACGGCGCAACAGTATGACGGCTATACGACACCGCCCGAGTTCGTCATCGAGACGAGCGAGGACGGTTTCGGTTTCATCAAGCCCGACGGTTTCGCCGCCGGCTTTGCGGCGGACGCGACGAAGGGCGACGTCGATTTCCTGAAGGCGTCGCAGGTTCCGATCAATATGGCGAGCTTCGGCGTGAAGCTCCGGCAGGCCGCTTGGCGGACCAAGCCCAGCTGGGCGGTGATCGCGACGGAGGACAAGGCTTTCGATCAGCGGATGCTCCAGGACATGGCGAAACGCATCGGTGCCAAGGTCACGAACGTCCCGGCCAGCCATGCCGTCTACTTCACGCAGTCGGAGGTCGTCGCGGCGGTGATCGACGAGGCGGCCCGGCAGTCGGGCGCGGTTTCGCCCTAGGCACCGGCCTCGTCGGACCATTCTCTCCGCTCACCAAAAGGCCCGTGACATGAACCATTCCATTTCCGGCGGCTCCGAGGAGTTCAACCGACGCATCCGTGACGATCAGACGCAAAGACTCTTCAACCTCAAGCCTGCCTATGACTTTATCGTTTGCGGTGCTGGCGCATCCGGATCCGTGATCGCGCGCCGCCTGGCTGAAAATGCCGACTGCTCCGTGCTCCTCATCGAAGCGGGGGGCAGCGACGAGGATGAGGCGGTGCTGAATCCGGCATTGTGGCCCACGAATCTTGGCAGTCGGCGCGACTGGGCATTCCAGGCCGAGCCGAACCCGCATCTGGACGGCCGCGCGCTTCCCATGTCCATGGGCAAGGGGCTCGGCGGCGGATCGAGCATCAATGTCATGGTGTGGGCAAGGGGCCATCGCGCCGACTGGGATTATTTCGCGGAACAGTCCGGCGATGCCGGCTGGAGCTATGAGGCGGTTCTCGGCATCTACCGACACATCGAGAATTGGCAGGGTGCGCCGGACCCGCATTACCGCGGCAGTTCCGGACCGGTGTGGGTGCAGCCCGCACAGAACCCGAGCCCGATCGCCGACGCCCTGCTCAGCGCGGCCGGGTCCCTCGGCATTCCGCGCTACGACAGCCCCAATGGCAGGATGATGGAAACCGCGGGAGGCGTGGCCTATGCCGACATGCTCGTGCGGGACGGACGGCGCAACTCGCTCTACCGCGCTTATGTCCATCCTGTGGCCGATCGACCGAACCTCACGATCCTGACCGATACGCTTGTGCGCCGCGTGCTCCTCGACGGGGCGACGGCGACCGGCGTCGAGGTCGAACGGGGCGGCGCGATTCTGTCGATCATGGCAGGCTCGGAGGTCATCCTGTCCACCGGCGCCATCAACACGCCTAAGCTGCTCATGCTGTCCGGGATCGGCGACCGGAGCCAACTTGACCGGCACGGCATTCCGCTCATACGTCACCTGCCCGGCGTCGGCCGCGGCCTGCAGGATCATGTGTCGTTCGGCTGCACCTGGGAGTATCGGCAGCCGATCGCTCCACGCGCCAGCGGGAGCGAGGCGACCCTCTACTGGAAAAGCCGTCCCGAACTGGAGGCGCCGGACCTTCTGTTCTGCCAGGTCGAGTTCCCCGTTCCCAGCGAGCGCACGGCGGCGCGCGGCGTCCCCGATCATGGGTGGACGATGTTCGCAGGGTTGGCGCAGCCCTATAGCCGTGGCGAGGTGCGGCTGCGGTCGGCGGACCCGGTCGCGGCGCCTCTGGTCGATCCCAACATGCTGTCCGATCCACGGGACCTGGAGACGGCACGCGCCTGCGTGCGGCTGTGCCGCGAGATCGGGAACAATGCGGCTTTCGCGCCCCATGTCCGGCGCGAGGCCATCCCCGGGGTGGGAGCGGCGATCGACGATCAATTCCTCCGCGACGCAGCGGTGACCTATTGGCACCAATGCGGGACGGCTCGGATGGGCATGGATGACATGTCGGTCGTCGACGCGTCGCTGGCGGTTCACGGCATCGACCGGCTGCGCGTCGCGGACGGCTCGATCCTCCCGAGGGTCACGACGGGCAACACGCAAGCACCGTGCGCGATCGTGGGCGAGCGTGCGGCTGAAATCTTGCGGCGGCGGCATGGGTTGTAGGCGCCTTTCATCAACCCACGGGCTATACGTTGCATGTTGAGCGTCCGACTGGCCGAGGTTGGCGGACACCCCGTAGACCTGTTTCGGGTGTCCGCTTCAGGGCGGAAGCTCACTCAAGCTGCAGCGGAGAGGGGCGGGCTCGCCCGCCCTGATGCTGTCGCGAAAAGGCGCGCTCTTGGCCTACTTCACGAGGCGCATCATAGAAATGCGCCATCAGCAGCCTTTCAATGTCGATCGCCGCTCGTCGACACAGTGCTGGCAGCTTGGCCGACCGCTTTCGAGGTCGGCCGAGCGCCTGGGGCGGACGACGTGAATTCTGAATGACTGTGAGGTTTTTCCGGAAACCCGTCGCCGAAGTGGGTTAGCGGATGGCCTGTAGTGCGGCCGGGAAACGGCCACTTGGCAGACCTCATGCATTCCCGCCAGCGGCGTTGTGTCTCACATAAATTCCCCTCAAATGCGTAATCCGGTTGAAAGCGACCACTGGTTCCACGGGAAGGCGACCGGGCATTCCGGTCGAACCCGACCACTGATTCCGGTCGAAGGCGTCCACCGAATCCGGTGAAGGCGACCACCCGCGCGGGCTCGGCTTGCTGCTGGAGCTGTTCAACCCCCGGTACTCTCGCCG
>NZ_VITI01000046.1:1526-4276 GCF_007827795.1 Azospirillum brasilense | reverse complement strand
GAAGGATCAAGCCGATCGAGCGATTAGTAAGGCTCAGCTTCAGGCGTTGCCGCCCGTCCACATGCCTCCTATCGACGTGATGGTCTGTCACGGCTCTCAAGGGAGTTCTGGTTTTGAGGTGGGTTTCCCGCTTAGATGCTTTCAGCGGTTATCCCGTCCATACTTAGCTACCCGGCCATGCCACTGGCGTGACAACCGGTGCACCAGAGGTATGTCCATCCCGGTCCTCTCGTACTAGGGACAGATCCTCGCAAAACTCCGACACCCACGGCAGATAGGGACCGAACTGTCTCACGACGTTCTAAACCCAGCTCACGTACCACTTTAATCGGCGAACAGCCGAACCCTTGGGACCTGCTCCAGCCCCAGGATGTGATGAGCCGACATCGAGGTGCCAAACGACTCCGTCGATATGGACTCTTGGGAGTCATCAGCCTGTTATCCCCGGCGTACCTTTTATCCGTTGAGCGATGGCCCGTCCACGTGGGACCACCGGATCACTATGGCCGACTTTCGTCTCTGCTCGACTTGTCTGTCTTGCAGTCAGGCGGGCTTATGCCATTGCACTCGTCGAGCGATTTCCGACCGCTCTGAGCCCACCATCGCGCGCCTCCGTTACACTTTGGGAGGCGACCGCCCCAGTCAAACTACCCGCCATGCAGGGTCCCGGCTCCGGATCGACGGAGCGCGGTTAGATGCCAGAGACCTCAAGGGTGGTATTTCAAGGGTGGCTCCACACGAGCTGGCGCCCATGCTTCCTAGCCTCCCACCTATCCTACACATGAGATCCCTAGCACCACTGCAAAGCTGTAGTAAAGGTGCACGGGGTCTTTCCGTCTGACCGCGGGTACTCCGCATCTTCACGGAGAGTTCAATTTCGCTGAGTTGGTGTTGGAGACAGCGGGGAAGTCGTTACGCCATTCGTGCAGGTCGGAACTTACCCGACAAGGAATTTCGCTACCTTAGGACCGTTATAGTTACGGCCGCCGTTTACCGGGGCTTCAATTCGGAGCGTGAACCCCTCCTCTTAACCTTCCGGCACCGGGCAGGCGTCAGACCCTATACGTCGCCTTGTACGGCTTCGCAGAGCCCTGTGTTTTTAGTAAACAGTCGCCACCCCCTGGTCTGTGCCCCCCGCCACGGCTTGCGCCGCGACGGGGCCCTCTTCTTCCGAAGTTACGAGGGCAATTTGCCGAGTTCCTTCAACACCATTCTCTCAAGCGCCTGGGTATACTCTACCAGTCCACCTGTGTCGGTTTGGGGTACGGTCTGATGCGGGGGCTGTTTCCTGGAACGGGTCCCCAGCCGGGCCAATCCGATAAGGCCCGACACGCTTTCCCATTCGTCACACACCCGCTGGCCCACGAATATTAACGTGGTTCCCATCGACTACGCCTTTCGGCCTCGCCTTAGGGGCCGGCTCACCCTGCGTGGATTAACCTTGCGCAGGAACCCTTGGACTTTCGGCGACAGTGTTTCTCACACTGTTTGTCGCTACTCATGTCAGCATTCTCACTTCCGATACCTCCAGGCGGCCTCACGGACACCCTTCGCAGGCTTACGGAACGCTCCGCTACCACGTGTCAAAGACACATCCGCAGCTTCGGTACACGGCTTGAGCCCCGATACATTTTCGGCGCAGGCCGGCTTAACTAGACCAGTGAGCTATTACGCTTTCTTTAAAGGATGGCTGCTTCTAAGCCAACCTCCTGGTTGTCATGGCCTTCCCACATCCTTTCCCACTTAGCCGTGATTTGGGGACCTTAGCTGGCGGTCTGGGCTGTTTCCCTCTCGACGATGGACCTTAGCACCCACCGTCTGTCTGCCGGGCTGTGCTCCACGGTATTCGGAGTTTGGTTAGGTTTGGTAAGCCGCGAGGCCCCCTAGCCCATCCAGTGCTCTACCCCCGTGGGCAATCGCCCGACGCGCTACCTAAATAGCTTTCGCGGAGAACCAGCTATTTCCCGGTTTGATTGGCCTTTCACCCCTAGCCACAGGTCATCTCCGACTTTTTCAACAGGCGTGAGTTCGGTCCTCCAGTGCGTGTTACCGCACCTTCAACCTGCCCATGGCTAGATCACCGGGTTTCGGGTCTACAGCAAGCAACTCAAGCGCCCTGTTCAGACTCGCTTTCGCTGCGCCTCCGGCTATCGCCTTAAGCTCGCTGCTTACTGTAAGTCGCTGACCCATTATACAAAAGGTACGCCGTCACCGCGCAAGGCGGCTCCGACTGCTTGTAGGCATCCGGTTTCAGGAACTGTTTCACTCCCCTCGTCGGGGTGCTTTTCACCTTTCCCTCACGGTACTGGTGCACTATCGGTCACTGAGGAGTACTTAGGCTTGGAGGGTGGTCCCCCCATGTTCGGACAGGGTTTCACGTGCCCCGCCCTACTCGAGCATTCAGTCCGGTTTACCCGTACGGGGCTATCACCCGCTCTGGCCCGCCTTTCCAGACGGTTCCGGTTATGTAGACTGAATGACTGGCCTGGTCCGCGTTCGCTCGCCACTACTAGCGGAGTCTCGGTTGATGTCCTTTCCTCCGGCTACTTAGATGTTTCAGTTCGCCGGGTTCGCCTCCCACGCCTATGGATTCAGCGTGGGATACCGCGTAAGCGGTGGGTTGCCCCATTCGGAAATCCACGGATCAAAGCCTGCTCGCGGCTCCCCATGGCTTATCGCAACGTGCTGCGTCCTTCATCGCCTCTCAGTGCCAAGGCATCCACCAGATGCCCTTCAGACGCTTGATCCTA
>NZ_VITI01000045.1 GCF_007827795.1 Azospirillum brasilense | reverse complement strand
ACTCCGCCGAATACCGTTTCCGTTTCCCCGTCATCGGGTCCGTCCTTCCTGATGGGCGAACCAAGCTTATCCGACTGTCCGGGAAACGGGGACCATGTGTGGACGGCCCTCTCGGCGCAAGAGGAGAATTCGTGTTGACGGTTGGTCGGGTGCATCCATGTGTCCGGCCTGTCGTCGCGACCTCTGGTCGCTGGCCTTGATGAAGTCCGCGGATCAACGCCCAAATCACCTCAGCGCGCTCCCGGGCGCTTGGTCCCCGTGGGTTTGGTCGATCCCCGGTCTGACCGGTTCGTCATCACGTCTCACCACCCTCACGCCATCCGTCTCGGCAGGGCCCTGGTCCGCTGCCGAGCCGAACCTCGACTATGCGGCGGTGGGTGCCGCGTAGGTCCCGCCGCGCGTCAGCACCGCCCAGGCGATGCGCGCGGTCTTGTTGGCCAGAGCGACGGCGGCGAGCTTGGCGGGTTTGCGCTCCAGCAGCTTCGCCGCCCAGCATCGCGCCGCGTTGTCCTGGCGCGCCAGCCGCATGACCGCCGTGGCGCCCACGACCAGCAGGCGGCGGATGTAACCGTCCCCTTGCTTGCTGATCCCCGTCTGCCGGTCCTTCCCGCCGCTGCTGTGGGCTTTCGGCGTCAGGCCGAGCCATGCGGCGAACTGCCGGCCGGATCGGAACAGCGTCCCATCCGGCACCGCCGCGGCGATCGCACTGGCGGTGATCGGCCCGATCCCGGGAATCGTCGCCAACCGGCGGCTCACGTCGCTGGCGCGGTGCCACTCCAGAATGCGCGCCTCCAACCGGTCGATCTCCTCGCCGAGCAGGCGGAGCTGATCGACAAGACCGTGCAGCGCCCGGCGCGCCAACTCCGGCAGACGATCCTGCGCCTCGTGCAGCGCCTCGATGGCGGCTTTCGTCCCGCTTGGGCCTTTGGCCGCGATGATGCCGAATTCCGCGAGGTGACCGCGCAAGGCGTTGATCAGCATCGTCCGCTGCCGAACCAGCAGGTCACGGGTCTTGTGCAGCATCAAGGCAGCCTGCTGATCGACGGTCTTGACGGCCACGAAGCGCATCGTCGGTCGGGTCACCGCCTCGCAGATCGCCTCGGCATCGGCGGCATCGGTTTTCCCCCGCTTCACATAGGGTTTGACGTAGGCAGGCGGCATCAGCTTCACCGTATGGCCCAGCGCCGCGATTTCCCGCGCCCAGTGGTGCGCCGTTCCACACGCTTCCATCCCCACCAGGCATGCCGGCAGGCCTTGGAAGAACTTCAGCACTTCGCCCCGTCGCAACTGCCGACGGACCAGAACCTTCCCGTCTCCGTCGATGCCATGAACCTGGAAAACATTTTTCGCCAGATCCAGACCGATCGTCGTCACGCCCATCGCTGGCTCCCATGAGGTGGTGTCTTCGACATCCAACGCTTTTCACCGGCATTCGGGAAAAGGGCCGTCCACCACATCAGCTCAGCTCAGTTGTCCCTACAGGAAAAACGGAGGAGGCTTGATCCCCGACCGCTTGAACGAGCGTGGCACCGTCATCGACCGCCCGTAGCTCTGGCTCTTCGCCCCGAGCCGCAGGTCATCGCAGGCGACGGCTTCACCATCGGTGGACAGCACGAGCCCGAAGGTGATGCATTCGCGGGTGAAGCCGAAGGGGACGACGTCATGGCAGCGTTCCAGCCGATCGTAATGGGCGGCAAGAACGCTCATGGCCGCGCCTCCACCGCAACGAAAGGCGGAACGTCGATGACGCCGTCGCGCAGGACGGCATGAAAGAAGCGGGAGGCATGATTGTTGGCATAATCGATGTCCAGCAGCATGAGACCGAGGTCGCGGTCGCGCTGGTCGCTGGGGAGCCGGTGCATCGGCGGGGGTCCCTCCCACAGCATGACGTCGGCCGGAAACTCGCGGGTGCCGAGGCAGGGGGAGCGGAAGCAATGGCCGCGCCGGGCGCGGCGGGTGAAGATGCCAAGGGGGATGTCCAGCCGGTCCCCAACCGGGGCGTCATCGGTCAGGGTGAGGCGGGCGGTGATGAGATAATCGACCTCGACCAGGATGGTGGCGGCGCGTCGTTGCCGGTTGTCGGCGGCGATTCGCGGCAGGGTCTGAAAGGCACCGTTCCGCATGGCATGGCGCACCGAGGCAACCGGGATGCGGTCACCGATCTCGTTGCGGCTCAGCGACTGGAAGCGGATCGGCTTGAGGACATGGATGCGGTCGATGATCCAGCGCAGCCCGGGGCGCCAATACACGCTGTCGAAGATACCGCGAGCGGCGGACGGAGTAATGACATCGTAGGAGACGCGTTCGGTTTTGAACTCCGCGCGAGAAAAGCAAGCTCGAGCACCCGAGACGCGCAATGTGACGCTGTGCGGCATGGAGAACCTCCTGCGATGAGCGTTCCCCAGCAGGATAACCGAAGTTCATCTCCCTGAAATCGGGCATTCGTGAGTGAAATACAGAAAAATTCACTGATATATAGAATTTCATCCCATTCAATACTGATTACTTTGGCTCTCTATTAGGTTCATCAGAAGACATTAATCCTATTTATATTAGTTAGATGCCTCTTTTTATTTATAGATGGGAGGAAGAAATATTATTTCTCAACCGTCACGAAACCTACCCTTCCTGACCATGAAAGCCATCCAAAAGCGAGCGTTGGCCAAGCGGCCACAACACGCAGAAGGCGCATCATATTTCACAAGGGAAATTGTCCATCGGACGCTGTTTTACGGCTGCCCAGCATCCTGGTCGGCGATCTTGGCGCGCGGTTGTGGCGGACCATTTTATGGTTCCGCGGAGTGCGGTTTATGGGAGCTCTCGTAACAGTTTATGGTTCCATCCAGAGATCCTTCACCGCCCCGATCAGGAATTCCTTGTTTCCTTCCGGGCCGGTGATCGGGCTTTCGGTGATGTCCAGCACGCGCCAACCCGGCAGGGCATCGAGCCACCCGCGGATGCGGTCGCAGACCTCCTGGTGCAGTTCCGGTTCGCGCACCACCCCGCCCTTGCCGACACGGCCCTTGCCGACCTCGAACTGCGGCTTGATGAGCGCGACGAGCCGCCCGCCCGGCACGACCAGGGCAAGAGCGGCGGGAAGCACCACCTCCAACCCGATGAAGCTGGCGTCGCACACCACCATGTCCACCGGATCGGGAATTTCGGCGCTGGTCAGGTGACGGGCGTTGGTCTTCTCCAGAACCACGACGCGCGGGTCGTTGCGCAGCTTCCAGGCCAACTGCCCGTGCCCGACGTCCACCGCATAGACCTTGGCGGCGCCGCGGGTCAGCAGCACGTCGGTGAAGCCGCCGGTCGAGGCGCCCACGTCGACGGCGGTCAGGCCGGTGGGGTCGATGCCGAAGACATCCAGCCCCTTGACCAGCTTCAGCCCACCGCGCGACACCCAGGGATGGTCCTGTCCCTTCACCGACAGGTGAGTGTCCTCGGCGATCGCATCGCCGGCCTTGTCGATGCGCCTTGTGTCGGAATAGACCAGCCCGGCCAGGATCAGCGCCTGTGCCTTGGCCCGGCTTTCGGCCAGCCCGCGTTCGACCAGCGCCACATCCGCACGCACCCGAGCCATCTCAGAACTCCCCCAGTCGACGAGGGTGGATGCATGCCGCAGGGCGCGGCGTTCGGCAAGAGGCGATGAACCGTCACCGGCGACGAAGGCTCAGAATGGCAGGTCGAGGACAAAACGCGCGCCGGGAACGTTCGGTTCCGCGCGCAGCTTCCCCTTCAATTGGCCGGCGAAGGCCCGCGCCACCTTCATGCCCAGCGAGTCGGCCCGCGCGACCTCGAATCCTGGAGGCAGACCGCGCCCATGGTCGGCGACGGTCAGGCGGCGGCCACCCTCGTCGCGCGGCACGAGGCTGACCTCGATGTCCCCCGGGCTGCCCGCCGCATAGGCGTATTTGGTGGCATTGCCGACCAGTTCGTTGAGGATGAGGGCGAGCGGAATCACCGAATCCACCGGCAGCATCGCCTGTTCCACCGTCACGGCGATGCGCCGTTCGGGGCCCCCCACCGCAAAGTGGCTTTCCATCTCCCGGCAGGCGTCTCTCAGATAGGCCCCGAAATCGACGAGGCTGCCGCGGGTGGCTGCGTGAACGCGCTGGTGCGCCTGGGTCACCGTGCCGATGCGGCTGCACGCCTCCTGGAAGGCGCGGCGCATGTCCGGGTCCTTGGCGGACAGGGTCTGGAGCGTCAACAGGCTGGACACCAGCTGGAGCGTGTTCTTGACCCGGTGGCTGACCTCCCGCGCGTGGTGATGGGCGGTCTCGGTCGATTCGGATTCGGCGGGACCCAGGGTGACCAGCAGCGACGGACTGCCGTCCAGGGCGGCCATATTCAGGTCCCAGGACACCTCTTCCGGCCCAGTGATCCGCAGGCGGCCGCCCTCGCCGTTGCGCAGCGTCTCGGCCATGCGCTCGGCGGAGGCTTCCGGGAAACGGTCCGCCAAGGCGTGACCCGATTCCAAGCCCATGGCGCGCATGGTGGCGTTGGCGTAAAGACAACGAAAGGACGCCCCGTCGACCACGGCGGTGGGCGTCGGAGACAACTCAACGATGGATCGGAACATCCCCGGACCATCCGGAGCCGATGCGCCGTTTTCGTCGGATGCGCGCCCAGCACCCGCTGCAAACACCTGAGGCATGTTCGACAACACCCAGTCCCACCGGATACGTTAATTATCTATTGTTTTCGAATTGTAAGACAGCGGTCCCAGCCGCACCAGTGAAAGCGCCCCGCCCGACCTTAGGCAAATGGCATTAGCCCCTTCGTCCAGGGTTCGACTTCGGGGTCGAACCGCGACACCTTCCGTCCGGAGTCAGGCCCGAACCGCCGCCACCTCGATGCCCAGCGCCTGCAGGGCGGTGGCGACGATGTGGCGTGCGGCGAGGCCGGCCTCGTCATACTGCTTGACCGGGCTGTCATGGTCGAGGAAGCGGTCGGGCAGGACCATCGGGCGGATCTTCAGCCCGCCATCCAGCAGCCCGGCCATCGCGAGGTGTTGCAGCACGAAGCTGCCGAAGCCGCCGACCGAACCCTCCTCGATGGTGATCAGCACCTCGTGCTCCAGCGCCAGACGGCGCA
>NZ_VITI01000044.1 GCF_007827795.1 Azospirillum brasilense | reverse complement strand
AGCGACCCGCGCCTGCAGATCAACGCGCAGAACTGCGTGCACTGCAAGACCTGCGACATCAAGGACCCCACCCAGAACATCAACTGGGTCGTCCCGGAAGGCGGCGGCGGCCCGAACTATCCCGGTGGGATGTAAGGGCCGCCCCGGCCGCCGCTCTACCGCCGCGGTCCGAAGCGCTTGCGCGGGGCGCCGCGGAAACCGGCCTTGGGCGGCGGCTCGCGCCGTTGCCCGGCGGACCGCGCCCCGCGCGTGGCGAGCAGGTCGGCCAGACGCCGGCTGATCTCGCCGCGGCGGCTGCGCACAGCCTCCCGTTCCGGGAACAGGGACGGGAACTTGCGCGCCGCCCAGTAATAGAGGTCGCAGGCCCGCGACAACCCCTCCAGCGCCGCCCCGTCCAGCCCGTCGAGCCGCGCCGGGACGAAGCGCCCGAGCGGTGACGGCTCCCCGGCCTCCACGGCGCCGACGATGGCGGCCAGGATGCGTGCCTCGGCCTCGTCCTCCAGGTCGGCGGGGATCAGCAGCAGGTCCAGCTTGGCGGGCAGGCTCAGCCGCCGCTCGTCCAGCATCACCGCCAGCCGCCGCATCCCCGACAGGTCGCCCACCCGGTAGGGCGACCCCGCCGTGCGGGCGTCGGCGAAGCAGTCGAGCAGCAGGACCGTCTCCTCCGTCCCGATATGCCCGGCCAGACGGGCCAGCATGGCGCGGGTCGGCCGCACGGTCAGCGGGGCGTCGGCCCGCAGCCGGCCGTCCGCCTTCTCCAGCAGAGTGCGCAGGGCCTGCGGCGTGCCGCGGCCGACCACGCCGAACTCCCCCGACTCGAATTTGCCGAAGCGCCCGGCACGGCCGGCGATCTGCTTGACCTCCGTCGCGGTCAGCGGGCGGACGCTGGTCCCGTCGAACTTCTCCAGCGCGGTGAACAGCACGCGGCGGCAGGGCAGGTTCAGCCCCATGCCGATGGCGTCGGTCGCCACCACCACGTCGGCCTCGCCGGACAGGAAGCGCGCCGCCTCCCTCCGCCGCACCTCCGGGGCCAGCGCGCCGTAGACCGCGGCGACCGACAGTCCCTTGGCGCGCAGCGTGTCGCGCACGGAATGAATCTCGCGCCGGGAAAAGGCGATCAGCGCGTCGCCGGGCTCCACCTCCTCCCAGTTCAGGCGGCGGTCGATCAGGGTCAGCGGGACCTTGCGCTCCAGCTCGATCACCTCCAGCCGCTCGCCGAGATGGGCCGCCACCCGCTCGACCAGCGGGCGGGCCTCCGGGGCGCCCAGGATGTAGACGGTCTCCGCCGGGGCGCCCATCAGCGCCGCCGTCCAGGCCCAGCCGCGGTCGGGATCGGCGAGCATCTGGATCTCGTCGATCACCGCCACCTCCACCGGGCGGTCGGGGTCCATCACCTCGATGGTCGAGGCGGTGTGGCGGGCGCCGGGCGTCGTGATCGCCTCCTCGCCGGTCAGCAGGGAGGCCGGCGTGCCCTCGGCGTTCAGCCGCTCCATCACCTCCAGAGCCAGCAGGCGCAGCGGCGCCAGATAGATGCCGTCCCAGGCGCCCTTCAGCGCCTCGATGGCGTGGTGGGTCTTGCCGGAGTTGGTCGGGCCGACCACCAGGACCAGCCGCCGCCCCAGCCCGCGGGCCACCGGGAACAGCTTCTCGAAACGGGCGAGGTCGAAATGCCGGTCGACATAGGCGCGGCCGCGCGCCTCCGCCCGCTCGCGGCGCCAGACGGCGAACTCGCGGTCCCAGCGCTCCAGCAGCTCATCCACCCCGTGGCGGTTGCGGGCGGCGCGGGACAGCCGGTCGGCCAGCGAGGCGAAGGTCCAGCTGTCCTCCGTTCCGTCCGTCTCCCCGGCGTAGCGGTGCAGCCGGGCGGCGGTGCGCGACAGCGCGTCCTCCAGCGCGGTGGCCAGCGCCGGGTCGCCCTCCAGCCGCAGGGCCAGATCGTCGTCCGTCAGGTCGGTCAGTTCCATGGCGTCGAGCGCGCGTGACACCTGGAGCCGCACCGGGGCGGGCAGGCCGGGCCAGGGCAGGTCCTCGCTGCGCACCGCCCTGACCCGCGTGCGGTCGTCCGCCGGGTGCAGGCTGGTCGACCAGCCCTCCAGCGCGCGTCGCCCCTGGGAGAGCAGGGCGTTGCGCCGCCGCGCGCGGTCGAGCGTGCCCTGGATTTCCAGAAGCACCGCCTCGCGTCGCTCCGCCGGGACCAGCAGGTCGCGCTTGCCCTTGGGCAACGGCAGGCCGAGCGGCACCAGACCCAGCCCCTCGCCATGGGCCACCCGCGCCACGCCCGCGGCGGCGGCGGTCACCACGTCGGGGTGGGCGCTGGCCAGCTCGTGCACCAGATGCGGGTCGGCGGACTCGTCGGCGCCGGAAGTGTCGGGGGAGGTCATGTCCATAGGGCGCGGTCTCTGGAGAACTTTTCACAAATTCGCACTGGCGATCCGAGCCCATCCATGTCATGAGCCACGTCCCGCAGGGGCAGTCCCGGCCCCGAGGCAGGCATCAAGCCATGACCAGACCGCTCCGCGCAAAGATTCTCCGACCCGACCTCGATCCAGCCGCCCGCAAGGGCGCCAGCGGGGAGAACCGCTGCCGCTGCTGCGGGCGGCCCGGCGGCGCCGTCGTGCGCTGCCTGCCGGACGGGCGTTGGTACGACGCCGCCGACCAGACCTGGCGCGACGGGCGCGGGCGGCGGGCGGCCTGGCCCGACGTGGTGGAGTATGCCGAGACCCGCGACGTGCAGGTCGTCGTCCGCCCGGTCCGCCCCTCCGGCAACCCGGAGGCCCGCCCGAAGAATCTCTGCCGCCGCTGCCACATGCAGGAGGAGGCGCTGCGCAACGCCATCCGTTCCCGCATCCGGGCGCGGATGCGCCGCGCGCTGGGCGACCTGTTCCTCGGCGACTATTCGGCGCCCGGCATCCTGGAGCGCGCGATGGCGCTCTACCGCCGCAAGCCCTGACCCTCAAGGGTTTGCTACACGGGTTCCTGCGGCTCGCCGGGCATGGGCGGGGCCTCCACCGGCTCGTCCGGCGGGGCGTCGGGCGGCGGCGGCATGGGGATCGGCACGTCGGGTTCCTGGCGGGGCGGCGGGTAGGGGCTCATGTCCGGTTTCCGATGATGGGGTGGGCCGTCCTGTGGAAACACCGCCTCTGCGCAATCGCTCCACCGGCGCGGCGCATGACCAAAATCAAAGCGGCGGACCGGGGCATCGCGGAGAATGCGCGCGAAAGGATCGCCCGCCCATGCCCAGAAGCTTCATCCTCGCCCCGCTTGCCAAGACCCAGGCCGATCAGGCGCTGCCCGTCGTCCAGACCCTGCACCGCAACATGACCCTGGACGAGTGGCGGGAGGTGGCCTCCCTCTTCCTGCAGTCCGGCGGCGACGGCGGGGTGATGGCCTGCGAGATGAGCGACGGCCACATCCGCGGCCTGTTCTGCTACCGCGTCAGTGCTGAAGGAATGATCCGCGTGCTGACGGTGCCGATCTTCATCGCGGTGGGGCTGTTCGACGCGGCGGTGACTTCGGCGGCGCAGGCCGACGGCATCGACCTTCTGGCGCGCAAGCTGGGCTGTTCGTCGGTGGTGGTGGACGAGCGCGGCTGCGTCGTCGCGGCGACCGCGCCGAAGCTCGACGCCGCGGGCCTGTTCACCCGGCTGGGCTATCGCCGGGTCGGGCAGGCCTTCGTGAAGGACGTGGCGGCGGGGTTCGGCGGCGAGGGCTATCCGGTGGCGGGCCGGGCCTGAAACGGAATGGAGCGGGGGATCAGGCGGCGGCTTCGAGCACCGCCGGGTCCTCGATGCGGATGCGGTCGTTGGTCAGGCGGGTGATCGCCCCGGCGCCTTCCAGCTTGCGCAGCACGCGCGACAGCGTTTCGGGGCGCAGGCCGAGATAGGCGCCGATGTCCACCTTCGGCATGGGAAGGAAGACGCTGGGCGTGCCGTCCGCCAGGGGCCGCGACCGCCGCGACAGGGCGAGGAGGAAGCTGGACACCCGCTCCACCGCCGTCTTGCAGCCGAGCAGCAGGATCTGGTCCTGCGCCGCCGACAGCTCGACCGAGGTCATGGCGAGCAGCCGCCCCTGAACCGCCGGGTGCCGCTCCATCAGGCGGCGCAGCGCCGTCCGCGACATGCGGCAGACGGTGGAGGCGGTGACCGTCTCCGCGGTGTAGGCGTAGCCCGTGCCCACCGCCAGCCCGATCACGTCGCCCGCGGTGGCGAATCCGGTGATCTGCTGCCGACCGTCCGGCAGGGTCTTGTAGAGCTTCAGCATGCCCGACATGACGGTGAAGACGGCATCGGCCTCCTCCCCCTCCATCACCACCGGGGTCGCCGACAGCAGGTCCAGCGGACGGGACGTCGTTGACAGGTCGGGAAGGTCCCCGGCGGTCAAGGCGCCGCACAGGCCCTTGCTCCGTGCCGAGCAGCCGGCGCAACGACCGGTCACCGCCTCCGCCGTCCGCGGCTGCGGGGCGGGAATCGGCGGCGGGGCAACGGCTTCGGCGGCAATGGTGGCGACGGAGAAGGTCATGTCTTGTACCCCTGGTCTGTCTCGCTTCGGCGCCGTCAACGGCGCGCTCGATTCGGACGTCCGGTCCAGGCCAAAATCAGACTAAGGTCCTGGAACCGAGCCAAAGGTATGAAGTTCGACCAGGACCCGCCCTGATCTGGATCAACCGGACCCCGGATCGCCCGGCCATGGAAACGCTCAAGCTACGGGGCAGCCAGACAAGGCGACGGCCCGGAGGATGGTCCGGGCCGTGGGGGGTGACGTCTCTGCGGCTCAGAAGGTCCGACCGGGCCGTCCGCGCGGCGGGAAGCGGCTGGAGGTGGCGCGCATGGTGTCCTCCGGCATCGGCATGGTGCCGGACTCCGCATCCTCCTCGTCGCCGCGGGGGCGGCGGGCATCGCGGTCCGTCACCCGCGCCGCCTCGGCGCGGGACAGCGAGGATTCCAGCTCGCGGATGCGCGCCTGCAGGCTGCCGACGACCGCGGCGCCCGCCTGACGGGACTTGAACTGTTCGAGATCCTGCTTCAGGCGGAGCAACTGGCTCTTCTGTTCCTGAAGGCTCGGCCCGTCCCGGCGCTTCGTCACGCGATAGACTTTTTCGTCGAATCGGTTCACTGCGTTCCTCCTGTCTGCTCTTAAGCAGATTGGGTCGGCGCGCCGCTGCACCATCGTTCGAATGGGATAGGCCCTGCATTTCCACCGCTGGTGGCAGCGGCGGCGATCGGTGTCCGGCGGTCAGGGCATCCGTTCATTGACGCTTCGCTCGGCGGCGACCGCGGTGGCCAGCGCGTCGCGGTATCGACGCAGCCGCGCGTAGGTCGGCCAGGCCATGCCGACCAGCGGGTCGCACCAGTGGACCAGCACCATCAGCCCCATTCCGGCGAATCCGCCGATCAGCGTGCCGTAGAGCAGGCCGGGCAGGGCGCCCAAGATCCAGGGATCGGACAGCCGCCCGGCGTCGTAGGCCTGCATCCCCGCCATCCCCAGCGTGGCTGCCAGGGCGAGCAGGACCCCGACACGGCCCGGCGCGTACCAGATTCGCAAATCCTCCCGAGTCAGCCCATAATCCTCGGGCACCGGGCGCGCCGTGGCCTCCGCGGCGCCGTCCGGGAGCGCGCCGCCATCCCGGGGCGTGCCGGACACCTCTGCCGGGGTCCCGCCACCTTCGATCACCCGCCAGCGCTGCCGTGGGCAGCCGCCATTGTCTTCCAGCCGTTCCATCGCGCGATATTGCGCGGGTGGAGGGGATTCGGCAACGGCGCTGTTTCGCGGCGTTCTGACCTGGAAACTCAGCCGGGGCGGCCTTCCGCCGAACCCGTGCCGACGGCCGGCCGGAAACCGCCATCGGACGGCATGGCCTCGCAGTCCGCCTCCCGGGCGTACTTCACGATGCTGCCGTCGGCCAGCCGCAAATCATAGGATGGATGCCCACCCAAGGTCCGCGCGATCACCATGGCGTCCTGCCCATGATGCCGGACCTTCGTGCCCAGTCGCAGCATGGTTCCAACTCCCGCATCCCGAGTTTCGTTAACGAAACCTTACCTCAGGTTGCCGTCAACGGACGAGCAACAAAAAGAGGCATCGGAATGGGGCGGCGAGCCGCGACGATCAGGCGATGTGTGGGTGGAGGAGGAAGAGTAGGTGGTTTGGTTGGGGGACTAGGACCCCCAACTACGATCTCCAGCGTGGCGCCGCACGATGAGAAATCAACTGGTTGCGCGCTTCTCAATCTCATATCGCACGCTCTTGTGCGACAGGCAAGTGTGACAGGAGTGCTTCCTGGTAATACGCCAGTCCGGCGTCGGTCGTCACCCGGCGCGGAGAGAGCGTCGCAGTGCCGGATGACGTCGGCGACCTCCTGCCGCTGGTGGCGGTCCCGGCATGGCGCCGTCCGTGAGCGTCGCCGCACCGGACCGGATTGGTTTACATGATCCCTCCCGTGCGAGCCTGGTTGCCTCCCTCCCCAACGGCGTGCTGAAGGATCTAGCGGCGGTCACGCCGCGATCACTTTGCCCTGGTCCAACGGCCAAACCGAAGGACAGATCACCAAGCTCAAACTCGTGAAGCGCCAGATGTACGGCCGCGGAAAGCTCGACCTCCTCCAGGCGCGCGTCACCGGCTTCACGTAAATCGATCACCACCAAAGCTGCGTCAGAGCCCTTACTCCACGCTTATTAAATTTGATCCCGACCAGCGCCGCATGGAGCAGACTTGGTCTATGTCGTATACCGTGTGGATCGGCCCTATGCGGCGCCCACTGGATGCAGAGGGCGCGGCGTTGTGGTGAATGGCACTCTCTCTGGCTGGTGCGGCGGCCCGCCATGCTGCTTTGCAGCGCAAAATCTACCTGCGTCCCGGTCGTTCCAACGCGCCAAACCCCGCACTACAAAGTGATTGCAATTCGGTGCTCATAAGGGTTGCATGTCGCGCGTTACACTCTCTTTTTCATCAGGGGACGGCTGTGGACGGATACGTGGTGGAACTGCCTCTGGCGATTGGTGACCGTGCCTGTACCTTCGAGGAAAACCAGAGGCTTCAGCGTCGCAGCTACGACATGGTATTGAGTTTTCTCAACGATTGCACCAAAAACGCGAAAGAATATCTCGGAAAGAAAAATGACCGAGCGCGGGGTTCCAGCGAACTAATACTACAGCTGGTCTTTATCGGTTTGGGTGCGGCGTTTCCAGTGGGAGCGTCGCGCCCGCTGCTGATGGCGTCTTCGCCAGAGTGACCAAG
>NZ_VITI01000043.1 GCF_007827795.1 Azospirillum brasilense | reverse complement strand
TGAACGAGACCAAGGTCATCGACGGCAACTTCGTCCGCATCATGACCTGGTACGACAACGAGTGGGGCTTCTCCAACCGCATGAGCGACACCGCCGTCGCCATGGCGAACGCCAAGTAAGGGCGGAGCGGTGTTGCCCCCACCCCGGCCCTCCCCCGCTGCGCAGGGGAGGGAGATTGTTGCGAAGCGGCGGCAGTTCCCTCCCCTGCGAAAGCTCTCGCGCAAACCAACGGTTTGCGCTGACGCGGCAGGCGGACCTTCGGTCCGCCGAGAGCGGGGGAGGATTAGGGTGGGGGCAGCGCGGTTTCCAATGCCAAAAACTAAAATACCAGTTTTCGAACTCCGCTTTTTAAAGACACCCTTTGAAGGAGCCGTGGCATGCCCCGGACCTCCGACCCGCCGACCGCGCGCATCGCCGCCCTGGAGCGCGACGCCGACTCGCTGCGGCGGGCCTTTCTGACCACGCCGGTGTTCGCCTTGGACGATCACGGCCTGCAAGTGCGCTTCGAGGATTTCGGCCGCACCGCTCTCGCCCTTTTCCGGGAAACGGCGCGGCTGGCCGATGGCGAACAGGCCGCCCAACGCATCGAAGCCGCCTACCACCGCGTCCACGAGGCGTTGCAAGCCGTTGCCACGCTTGCGCTTTCCGGCACAGCGGCGGCCGTTCCGACGCACGGGAACGGCACCGCCGAACCACCGCCGCAGGACGTGCGACACAGTGTCATCCGACGGGGTACGCAGTTCTCCTGACTTGCCTCGCAGCACTGATATACTAGTATCCACTTCATCGACGGCGCGATCCGCGGACAGGCCTCAAGGCCACCGGCCCGGTGCCGCTCCCGCTGGGGATGCGCGGCACGCTCCCCCTCCATGCGCCGCAATCGGCAACCACCACCCCGGACTTTTCATCGACGGCCCAGTCGGACCGCCCCAGGAGTACCGACTATGAACATCAAATCCCGCATCGACCGCATTCCCGGCGGCATGATGATCCTTCCCCTGTTCCTCGGCGCCTGCCTGAACACCTTCGCGCCGAACACGGGCAAGTTCTTCGGGTCCTTCACCAACGGCCTGATCACCGGCACCCTGCCGATCCTCTCCGTCTGGTTCTTCTGCATCGGCGCCAGCATCAGCCTGAAGGCCACCCCGCTGGTCCTGCGCAAGAGCGGCGTGCTCGTCACCGTGAAGATCCTCACCGCCGCCACCATGGGCATCGTCGCCTCCTGGTTCATCCCACACGAGGGCGTCTCGTCGGGCTTCTTCACCGGCCTGTCGGTGCTGGCGATCATCGCCGCCATGAACGACACCAACGGCGGCATGTACATGGCGCTGATGCAGCAGTACGGCACCAAGGAGGAATCCGGCGCCTTCTGCCTGATGTGCCTGGAATCCGGCCCCTTCATGACGATGGCGACGCTGGGTCTGGCCGGTCTGGCCGCCTTCCCCTGGCAGACCATGGTCGGCGCCCTGCTGCCCTTCCTGATCGGCTTCGCGCTCGGCAACCTGGACCAGGATTTCCGCAAGTTCTTCGGTCAGGCCGTGCCGGTGATGGTGCCCTTCTTCGCCTTCGCGCTCGGCAACAACCTGAACTTCGCGGTCATCCTGAACACGGGCCTGCTCGGCATCGTCCTCGGCCTGTCGGTCATCGCCATCACCGGCTTCACGCTGGTCGTCGCCGACATCCTGCTGGCCAAGGGCAACGGCACCGCGGGCATCGGCGCCGCCTCCACCGCCGGTGCGGCCGTGACGGTCCCGCCGATCATCGCCTCCATCGAGCCGAGCTTCGCGCCGAGCGCCCCGGCCGCCACCGCCCTGGTCGCCACCAGCGTCGTCGTCACCTCGCTGCTCACCCCGATCCTGACCGCCTGGTGGGCCCGCCGGTTCGGCGTCCTCTCCCCGCGCCATCTGGCCGCCCAAGAAAGCGCCCAAACGGAAGCTCTGCCGGTCCAGCCCGCCCCCGCCGAATGACGGCGCCCCCGTAGGCGTCTTTCCAGCCTGGACACAAGCCGGAGATTGCGGACCCCGTGATTTCCGGCTTGCACCAGGGCACTGATATACTAATATGCTCTCCTAGGACCGGCCGAGCCGGCGCAACAGGTGCAGCCATGGACATGCCGACCACCCCGACGCCCGACGCCAGCAACGATCACCCCGCCGCTTCGCGGAGCGCGGTGAAGCCTTCCCGCGGGCCGGCGCGGGGCGCCTCCACCATGGCGGCGATCCACCGGTCGCTGCGCGCGGACATCGTGGAGATGCGCCGCAATCCGGGCGAGCCCATCGTCGAGAAGCACATCGCCGAAGCCTTCGGCGTCAGCCGCACCCCGGTGCGCGAGGCGCTGCAACGGCTGGCCGACGAGGGGCTGATCGAGATATTCCCGCAGGTGGGCACCTTCGTCGCCCGCATCCCGGTGAACGCCCTGCCGGAGGCCATCGTCATCCGCACCTCGCTGGAGGGCACCGCCGTCCGCTACGCGGCGCAGCGCGCCACCGGCAGCCAGATTGCCGGCCTGCGCGCCAATCTGCTGCTCCAGCAGGAGACGGTGGAGGACGGCGACCTCAACGCCTTCCACGAGGCCGACGAGCGGTTCCACGCCCTGATCGCCGAGATCGCCGGCTTTCCCGGCCTGTGGAGCATGGCGCAGCAGGTAAAGGTGCAGGTCGACCGCTACCGCCGCCTGACCCTGCCGGAGCCGGGTCGCCTCACCCATGTGCTGGCCGAGCACGCGGCGATCGTGGACGCCATCGCCGACGCCGACCCGGCGCTGGCCGCCGACCGCATGGCCGTCCACCTCGACGGCCTGCTGACCTCCATCCCCCAGGCCCAGGGGGCGAACCCGTTCTTCTTCACTGGTCCCTGATTTGGCCGCCGACCGGCCCTGAAAAACACAAACGAGGATATCGCCATGAAGATCACCGTCCGGCACGCGTCACACCAGGATGACGTCCGCAACTACGACACCACCAAGCTGCGCGACCATTTCCTCGTCCCGTCCATCTTCGAGGCGGACGACATCGTCCTCACCTACAGCCACATCGACCGCTTCGTGGTCGGCGGCGCCATGCCGGTGTCCGGCCCGCTGAAGCTGGAGTCGGCCAAGGCCATCGGCTCGGCCAACTTCCTCGACCGGCGCGAGCTGGGTGCCGTCAACGTCGGCGGTCCGGGCCGCATCACGGTGGACGGCGCGGTGTTCGAGCTGGCCCCGCGCGACTGCCTCTACATCACCATGGGCAGCCTGGACGTCCGTTTCGAGAGCCTGGACCCGGCCAACCCGGCGAAGTTCTACCTGAACAGCGCCCCGGCCCACGCCCGCTTCGAGACGATGAAGATCTCCATCGCGCAGGCCAAGGCCGTGCACATGGGCGACCCGGCCCAGTCGAACGAGCGCACCATCTACCAGATGATCCACCCGGACGTCTGCCGCACCGCGCAGCTCGTGCTCGGCATGACGGTGCTGAAGCCGAACAACATGTGGAACACGATGCCGTGCCACACGCACGACCGCCGTTGCGAGGTCTATTTCTACTTCGACCTGCCGGAGCCGGCCCGCGTCTTCCACTTCATGGGCGAGCCGTCCGAGACGCGCCACGTCGTCGTCGCCAACGAGCAGGCGGTGATCTCGCCGAGCTGGTCGATCCACTCCGGCGTCGGCACCCGCAACTACACCTTCATCTGGGCCATGGCCGGCGACAACCAGGATTTCACCGACATGGACTTCATCCCCATGGAAGACCTGCGCTGATCCCGGAACGCCGAGAGAAGGACTAAGACAATGACACAGGCACATCCCTTCGATCTCACCGGCAAGGTTGCCCTGGTGACCGGCGCCCACACCGGCATCGGCCAGGGCATCGCCGTGGCGCTGGCCCAGGCCGGCGCCGACATCGCCGCCGTGGACGTGGTGCCGCTGGACGAGACCAGGTCCCTGGTGGAGGCCGCCGGCCGCAAGTTCCACGGCATGTCCGCCGACCTGACCAGCATCGCCCCGGTGCAGGGTCTTGTGGAGGAGGTCGTCGGCACCTTCGGCGGGCTGGACATCCTGGTGAACAACGCCGGGCTGATCCGCCGCGCCGACGCCGTGGACTTCACCGAGGCCGACTGGGACCTCGTGATGAACATCAACATCAAGACGGTGTTCTTCCTCTGCCAGGCCTTCGGGCGCTACGCCATCGGCCAGGGCCGCAAGGGCAAGATCATCAACATCGCGTCCATGCTGTCCTTCCAGGGCGGCATCCGCGTGCCCTCCTACACCGCCTCCAAGAGCGGCGTCGCCGGCATCACCCGCCTGCTCGCCAACGAATGGGCGGGCAAGGGCATCAACGTGAACGCCATCGCGCCGGGCTACGTCGCCACCAACAACACGGCGGCGATCCGCGCCGACGAGCAGCGCAGCGCGGAGATCCTTGGCCGCATCCCGGCGGGCCGCTGGAGCGTTCCCTCCGACATGGGCGGCCCGGCGGTGTTCCTGGCCTCCGACGCGTCGGACTACATCCACGGCACGGTCCTGCCGGTGGACGGCGGCTGGCTCGCACGCTGAGGCGGAGTGGTTCCGTTTGAGTGACGAAGCCGGGCGCCAGCGATGGCGCCCGGCTTTTTCTTGTGGCGGTTCGGGTTGAGCCTTGCCCCCACCCCAGCCCTCCCCCGCTGTCGCAGGGGAGGGCTGGGGTGGGGGCAAAAGCGGCTTCGACATGTTTCCACGGGCGTTCCTCAACGCTTCACGGCATAACGGAAGTCCCCAGGACCGCAACGCCGCCCGCCATGCCGACGCCAAACGAAGCTCCCGTGACCGAAACGGAATGGATGATCCAGACCGCGGAAGGCCGCCTCTATGCGAAAAGCTGGGCTCCAGACTCCGCCATTGCCGCGCCGATCATCCTCTTCCACGACTCCCTCGGCAGCGTGGATTTGTGGCGCGGCTTCCCGCAGCGGCTGGCAAGCGAGACGAACCGCCGCGTCATCGCCTATGACCGGCTCGGCTTCGGGCGTTCGGACACCCATCCGGGGCAGCTCGCATTGGATTTCGTTGCCGCGGAGGCGCGGGACGCCATCCCGCCGCTGTGCGGTCAACTCGGCGTGACGGAGTTCGTCGCCTGCGGGCACAGCGTCGGGGGCGGCATGGCCGTCGAGACGGCGGCGCGCTTTCCGGAGCGATGCCGCGCCCTCGTCACCATCGCCGCGCAGGCCTTCGTGGAAGAGAGAACCCTCGCCGGCATCCGCGCCGCCAAGCGCGACTTCCAGGACCCCGCCAACGTGGCGCGTCTGGCGCGGTATCACGGCGGCAAGGCCCGGTGGGTTCTGGACGCCTGGACGGAAACGTGGCTGTCGCCCGCCTTCGCCGACTGGACCCTGGACCGCGCCCTGGCGGCGGTGCGCTGTCCGGTTCTAGCCCTGCACGGCGACCGCGACGAGTACGGTTCCAGCACCCACCCCGAACGCATCGCGGCCGGGCGGGGAGCCGCAAGGCTTCTCCCCGACACCGGCCATGTGCCGCACCGCGAGCGGGAAACGCTCGTCCTCGACGCGATCCGGAGTTTTCTGAGCGGGCTTTGAGGCGTCCGCTCAGGCCGCCAGAGGCGACAGAACGGCGCTGTGCGCCAGGATGCCCAGCGTGTGGCTGGCGATCATCCGCTCCTCGTCGGTGGGGATGACGAAGACCGGGACGCGGCTGTCGGCGGCCGAGATGCGCGTGGCGCGGGCGCGGTTCGCCGCCCCGTCGATATGGACACCGAGCCAGCCCAGCTTCTCCGCCACCCGCGCCCGCACCGGGGCGGAGTTCTCGCCGACGCCGGCGGTGAAGACCACCGCGTCCAGCCCGCCCATGGATGCGGCCAGCCCCGCCGCCTGCTTGGCGACCTGGAAGCAGAACAGCTCCACGGCCTCCGCCGCCTGCGGATTCTCGCTGTCCAGCAGGGCGCGCATGTCGTTGGAGACTCCAGACACGCCGAGCAGCCCGGACTTGTGGTAGAGCAGCCGCTCCAGCTCGTCCGGTCCCATGCCCTTCTCGCGCATCAGATAGATCAGCACGCCGGGATCAAGGACGCCGGGGCGCGTGCCCATCGGCAGGCCGTCCAGCGCGGTGAAGCCCATGGTGGTGTCGACGCTGCGGCCCGCCCGCATGCCGCACAGGCTGGACCCGCTGCCGAGGTGGCAGACGACGACGCGGGCATCGGCCAGCTCCGGCGCGATCTGCGGCAGGCGCTGGGCGATGTACTCGTAGGACAGGCCGTGGAAGCCGTAGCGGCGCACGCCCTCGTCGGTCAACTCGCGCGGCAGGGCGAACATCTGGGCCTGCCAGGGCCGCGTGCTGTGGAAGGCGGTGTCGAAGCAGGCGACCTGCGGCAGCTCCGGATAGACCTCGGCCAGCGCGGTCATCGCCGCGATGTTGTGCGGCTGGTGCAGCGGGGCCAGCGGCACCAGGGCCTCCAGCTCCGCCAGCACCGCCGGGGTCAGCCGGACCGGCGCGTCGAAGCGGGTGCCGCCATGCACGACCCGGTGGCCGGCGGCGACCAGCCGCACGTCCCGCAGCTCGTGCCGCATCCAGGTCAGCAGGAAACCGAGCAGACCGGCGCGGTCGCCGGGGCCGACCTCGTCCAGGATGCCGTCAGCCAGGACGTGGCGGGCCGCGTCCTTGGCCTCGAAGCGCGGGGCGGTGCCGATGCCGGAGATCTGGCCGGTCAGGACCGCCTCCAGATCGTGCTTTCCGGCGCCGCAGAAGACGGAGAATTTCAGGCTGGAGGAGCCCGCGTTGATGACGAGACAGGCGTCACGATGCGACATGGTGTGATCCTCACTCCGCAGCCAGGGGAGCGGCAGCGGCGTTGAGCGCGAGGGAAGGACGGCGCGCGGCGGCCACCAGCGCCGCCACGGCGCAGGAGGCGAGGCGGGTGCGGACGTTGTCGGCGCGGCTGGTCAGGATGACCGGAACCCGCGCGCCCAGAACGATGCCCGCCGCGTCGGCGTTGGCGAGGAAGGAGAGCTGCTTGGCCAGCATGTTGCCGGCTTCCAGATCAGGGACGAGCAGGATGTCGGCCTGCCCGGAGACGGGGGACTTGATGCCCTTGATGCGCGCGGCCTCGGCGCTGATGGCGTTGTCGAAGGCCAGCGGGCCGTCGAGGATGCCGCCGGTGATCTGGCCGCGGTCGGCCATCTTGCACAGTGCGGCGGCTTCCAGCGTGGTGGCGATCTTCGGGTTGAGCGTCTCCACCGCCGAGAGGATGGCGACACGCGGCGTCTCGACGCCCAGGACCTTGGCGAGGTCGATGGCGTTCTGGACGATGTGGACCTTGTCCTCCAGCGTCGGGTAGATGTTGATCGCCGCGTCGGTGATCAACAGCGCCCGCGGGTAGGTGGGCACGTTCATCACGAAGACGTGGCTGATGCGGCGGCTGGTGCGCAGGCCGGTCTCCTTGCGGACGACTTCGGCCATCAGCTCGTCGGTGTGCAGGCTGCCCTTCATCACCGCCTCGGCCTCGCCGGAGCGGGCCAGGGCGACGGCCGCCGCGGCGGCGGCGTGGCTGTGCTCCACGTCAATCAGACGATAATGGGCGATGTCCAGACCGTGGGCTGCGGCCAGCGCGCGGATCTTCGCCGCCGGGCCGATCAGGATGGGGTCGATCAGGCCGGCTTCCGCCGCCTCCACCGCACCCTTCAAAGAGCTTTCGTCGCAGGGATGGGCGACCGCCGTGGCGACCGGCTCCAGCCCGTCGCACTTGCGCAGCAGCGCGTCGTGCTTGTCGTGACGGATCATCTGGATCTGCGGCAGCGCGTGGGCGGCGCGGCGGACCTTGCGGGTCGGCGCCACCACTTCCGCGGTGCCGGTCACCACGACCTCGCCGTCCTGGTTGGTGCACAGGCAGTCGAAGACGACGATGTTCTTGTCGGCCTGCTTCTCGCGGACGGTCACGGTCGCGGTGATGACGTCGCCCAGCCCGACCGGGCGGCGGAAGCGCAGATCCTGGCCGGCGTAGACGGTGCCGGCGCCGGGCAGCCGGGTCCCCAGCACGCCGGAAATCAGCGCGCCGGACCACATGCCATGCCCGATCACCTTTTGAAAGCGGCTGTCGGCGGCGAATTTCGCGTCCAGATGAACCGGATCGATGTTGCCGGAGACGGTGGCGAACAGCTCGACATCCATCACGGTCAGTTGCCGCGCGATGCTGGCGGACTGCCCGATCGCGATCTCGTCGAAGGTGACGTTTTCGATCGGGGCCGCCTCAATCGGGGCCATGGGGAGGTCGCCGCTGGTTTCACCATTGGCAGTCATTGCAGAACACTCCGGATAAGAGAAAAAGGCATGATGCTGCCCGTTTCAGCCGATCCCTCCCGGCGCGCGCCTTGCTGAAAGGAGAAGCGCGTCTTGCCGTCTTCTTCTGCGAGCGTCTTTTTGCGTACTGATATATTAGCGGAAAAGGCGGTGCGGCGCAGCAAATCCGGCAACGCCGGACACTTTGCCGCAGCCGCCTTCCGCTGGGCCGTTACGCCTTGAGGATGCCGCGGCCGGCGAAGCGGGAAGCCACGCCAAGCATTTCCTCGATGCGGATCAGCTGGTTGTACTTGGCCAGACGGTCGGAACGCGACAGCGAGCCGGTCTTGATCTGGCCGCAGTTGGTGGCGACCGCCAGATCGGCGATGGTGCTGTCCTCGGTCTCGCCCGAACGGTGCGACAGCACCGCCGTGTAGCCGGCCTTGTGCGCCATGTCGACGGCTTCCAGCGTCTCCGACAGCGTGCCGATCTGGTTGACCTTGACCAG
>NZ_VITI01000042.1 GCF_007827795.1 Azospirillum brasilense | reverse complement strand
CGGCATCTCTGCCTTTTCCCTGCCGCCGTCGCGCTTCTCAGCGGCCCCGGCGTCGTGGGAGCCGGGTTATAGGCGGGTTGGATTAGCCCGGCAAGAGCTTTTTTCACCGCAGCGCGTTTTTCTGAAAACAGCCTGCGGATCAGGCGCGGAGGGGAACAGTCCGCCGGCGTTCGGACGGCTGGGGGGCGAGGCCATCACCCAGGAAGCGTTCGAGTTCGATCTCCTGAGCGCTCTTCGGCACCTGATCGATCGGACGAACATGGCAGCGCCCGTTCGCAGCGACCACGCGAAGAAGCATGGCGGCGGCGTATCGCGGATTCTGACGGTTGCTCATCCCAATCACTTCCCTTGTCGTCGAGGCGCGGGCATCCGAAGGACCGACACCACAATCCTGATTTTAATTGATTGTGATGTTTTTGCCATGGCTTTTCATGCTTCCGCCGAAAGAAAGTGATGAGCGCACTAAGCAGCGGAAATTATTGAAAAAACCTTCTCAGGGCTGAGTGCGAAGGGTGTGAGAAAAAGAAGACAGCGCACTCCCAGGGCGTTTCATTAAGCATTTTATTCGAATGCAAACGGCCTTTTGCGCTCCCCTGCCCTTCAGGATGCCGGCATCAGGTCCGGCATGATGCCCCCTGGACACGCGACAAGAGCGCGCAGGCTGGTCAAGAGATCGGCCACACGGCCACGGAAGAGGGCGACCCGCTGCGACTCGTCCGTCCCGACGACGGAGGGAAGCACTGTGCCATAGCGCTCCCCTCCTCCACCAAACGGTCAGGCATCCGGTGCCGGACCCAATCAAACGTCCCGACCGATCAGACCGGGAGCTGACGCATCGAGGCCACGGCGGTCATCACGCCACGGATTTCCGCCAGACCGCGCAGGCGCCCGATCGCCGGATAGCCGGGGTGGGTCTTCTTGCCCACGTCGTCCAGCAGCTCGTGCCCGTGGTCGGGACGGAAGGGGATGCGCCAGTTCGGATTGCCGGTGTCCTTGCGGCGCTTCTGCTCCTCCAGCAGCGTGGTGACGACCGACACCATGTCGACGTCGCCGCCCAGATGCTCGGCTTCCTGGAAGGAGCCGTCGGGGTCCTTCTTCACGTTGCGCAGATGGGCGAAGGTGACCTTCGGGGCGAAGCGCTTGATCATCGCCGGCACGTCGTTCTTCGCCCCGGCGCCGAGCGAGCCGGTGCAGAAGGTGATGCCGTTGGCCTCCGAATCGATGACGTTGACGATGAAGTCCAGGTCGTCCTCGTTGCTGACGATGCGCGGCAGGCCCATCAGCGGACGCGGCGGGTCGTCGGGGTGGATGCACATGCGGATGCCCACCTCTTCCGCGGTCGGGATCACCTCGCGCAGGAAGCGGGCCAGCGTCTCGCGCAGCGCGCCGTGGCTCATGTCCTTGTAGCGGGCGAGCATCTTGCGCAGGCCCGGAATGTCGTAGCGGTCGAAGGCGCCCGGCAGGCCGGCCATGATGTTGGCGAGAAGCTTCTTCTTATCGTCCTCCGACGCCTTGTCGAACCAGGCGCGGGCGCGGGCCAGCACCTCGGGCGAATGATCGTCCTCGGCGCCCGGACGCTCCAGCATGAAGACGTCGAAGGCGGCGTGCTCATGGGCGTTGAAGCGCAGCGAGGTGCCGCCGCCCGGCACCGGCGCGGCGAGGTCGGTGCGGGTCCAGTCGAGGATCGGCATGAAGTTGTAGCAGACCGTCGTCACCCCGCAGGCCGCGAGGTTGCGCAGCGACTGGCGGTAGTTGTCGAACAGCGGGGTCAGGTCGCCCTCGCCGATCTTGATGGACTCATGGATCGGCAGGCTTTCCACCACGCTCCAGCGCAGGCCCAGCGAGGGGTCGGCGGCGATCATCGCCTTGCGCTCCTCGATCTCCTCGACCGACCAGACCACACCGTAGGGGATCTGGTGCAGGGCGGTGACGATGCCGGTGGCGCCGGTCTGACGGATGTGGTTGAGCCGGATCACATCGTCCGGTCCGAACCAACGCCAAGTCTGTTCCATGGTCTGCTCCTTGAAGAAGAGTGCTGCGCCGATTCCGGCGTGTCTCGATGGGATTTGTGGGTTGGGGCGGCTCAGCCCGCGGCCGACGGCGCGACCGATTGCACGACGGCGCGGGCGCCCTCGGCGTAGAGCCGGCGCAGCGCGTCGATCACCGGCCCGGTGAAACGCGGGTCGCGCGGCAGGTCGTCGCCGAAGACGGCGTTCAGCCCGAACAGGGCGGTCGCCAGACGGTCCGCCACCGGCCCGGCCTCCGCCGCCAGCTCGGCGAGCTTGGCGGCCATCGGGTCGCGCACGTCGATGGGGCGGCCCGCCTCGTCGGTGCCGGAGACGTAGCGCATCCAGCCCGCCACCCCCAGCGCCAGCCGGTCGATCGGCGCCCCGGCGGCCAGCCGGTCGCGGATCGTGCCGAGCAGCCGCTGCGGCAGCTTCTGCGTGCCGTCCATGGCGATCTGCCAGGTGCGGTGGCGCAGGGCGGGATTGCGGAAGCGCTCGATCAGCGCGTCCTTGTAATGGCCGAGGTCGGCGCCCGGCGGCATGTGCAGCGTCGGACCGGCCTCCTCGTCCATCAGGCCGCGGATCAATCGGGCGAAGGCCGGATCGGCCATGGTGTCCGACACCGTCTCGTAACCGGCGAGATAGCCGAGATAGGCGAGCGTGGAGTGGCTGCCGTTCAGCAGGCGCAGCTTCATCGTCTCATAGGGATGGACGTCGGGGACCAGCTCCGCCCCTTCCAGCTCCCAGGCCGGGCGCCCGGTGGGGAAGCGGTCCTCGATCACCCACTGGCTGAACGGCTCGGTCACCACCGGCCAGGAGTCGCGCAGGCCCAGCCCGTCCGACACGCGGTCGCGGTCGGCGTCGGTGGTGGCCGGCACGATGCGGTCCACCATGCTGTTCGGGCAGGCGACGTTCCCGGCGAACCACGTCCCCAGCGCGGGGTCGCGCAGCTCGGCGTAGCGGCGCAGCAGGCCCGCCGCGGTGTCGCCGTTGCTCGGCAGGTTGTCGCAACTCAGCACCGTGAAGGGCTCCACCCCGGCGGCGCGGCGGCGGATCAGAGCCTCCACCAGGAAGCCGGGCACGCTGCGCGGGCGTTCCGGGTTGGCGAGGTCGTGGACGATGTCCGGATGGGCCTCGTTCAGCGCGCCGGTCGCCGGGTCGTGGCAATAGCCCTTCTCGGTCACGGTCAGGGTGACGATGCGGACGGAGGGGCGGGTCAGGAGGTCCAGCACCGCGGCGGGGTCTTCCGGAGCGACCAGCAGTTCGGTGACCGAGCCGATCACCCGCAGCCGCTCGCCGGCGGCGTCGCGCACGGCGACGGTATAAAGGCCGCCCTGGGGCTCCAGCGCGTCGCGCGTGTCGGGGCTGCGCAGGCTGACCCCGGCAATCCCCCAGGGGCCGAAGGACCGGGCCAGGGCGTCGTCGGTGTAGACCGCCTGATGGGCGCGGTGGAAGGCGCCGATGCCCAGATGGACGATTCCGGTGGTCAGCGCGGCACGGTCATAGCCGGGACGCTGCACGCCGGGGCGCATGGAGGGCAGCGTGTCGGGGCTCAGGCGCATGGAACACTCCGCATAAGGGCTTTACGTCTCGAAGAAGTGGCTGTTGGTTCGGGCGATCTCGTCCACCGCGGCGAAGACGGTGCGCAGATGGGCGCGCATGGCCTCCTCCGCCCCGTCGGGGTCGCGGGCGGCGACGCGGTCCACGATGCTCTGGTGCTCGCCGACGATCTTCGCCGCCCAGCCTTCGCTGTGCAGCGACAGGAAGCGCACGCGGTCGAGCTGCGCCTTGACGGCGACCAGCAGGTCCCACACCGCCGGACGCCCGGCGATGCGGGCCAGCTCGGCGTGAGTGGCCTCGTCCAGGGCGAAGAACTCGGAATGGCGGTCGGGGGACATCACCGCGCGGTGCGAGTCGAGAAGCCGGGTGAGCGAGGCGACGTCCGCCGCCTCCGCCCGCTCGGCGGCCAGACGCACGGTCCGGCACTCCAGGGTCTCGCGGATGAACTGGCTGTCGGACACCGCGCCGAGCTGGATCGGCGCCACGAAGGTGCCGACCTGCGGCACGATGCGCAGGAACCCCTCGTCGGCCAGCCGGCGGAAGGCCTCGCGCACCGGGGTGCGGCTGACGCCGTAGCGGGCGGCCACGCGGGTTTCCGAAATCCCCTCGCCGGGGCGGATCTCCCCCGACAGCACGGCGGCGCGCAGGGCGTCGTAGACCCCGTGCAGGCGGGGGCCGCGGATGTCGGTGGGGGCGGATGAGGTCGGCGAGTCGGTCATGGCGTCCATCGCGGCAACTTGCATACTAGTATGCCATTGCGGACGGAGGCTGGCAAGGGGGGTGGTGGGGGGCGGCGCTGGCGGGGGCAAGTAGTGGAAAGGCATGGAGGCGGGATATCAGAGGCCATGGATGCCGCTGATCATATCGACACCAACGAATGCGTTGACGGCGCAGAGCTACAATCGACCGCCAGAAATTGATCCTATGTGGGCCATCGCTCTCGACCGCTTTGCGCCAGAAGGAGAAGTGAGGGCGAAGTGCCTCTTTCTTGCGCCTCTCAGGCAATAGCAGGACGATGGTGTGGCCGGTACGCAGAAGCAGCGTTACGGTTCATGCCGCCGGTTCATGGGCTGGTTCGAACTCATTCCTCACGATGTGAAGAGCCCTTCGCACAAAGGCGCGTAGCTCGGTTCCGTCAAGTGGACGAGGGGGTGCACCGGGAACTTCACCGTGCATTCGTTCACGGGTGAACTCGTTGAGATCACGTATATCCTCGACCACGCGGAAAAGAGGATGAACAGCCCCGGCTTGTTCGATGCGTTGCACCATTTCGCCAAGGGTCTCGTCGTGGAACTCGTGTGAACACCTGTTGCGACACCAAGTTTCTAGTACCGGCCGAATCCGCTTCACGATGTCGGCCGGGTCTCCGGTGCCCGAAACGTTGTAGTCATGAAGCACCGCTCGGTTGGCCGCAAACTCGCCCATTGTGGCGTTAACGAGATCAAACTCACGAATACAACTGTCGTCGCCGGTGCGGTCGATCAACAACGTTTTGCGTTCTTCCGGCGCCAACCCGTCCCAGACAAGCTTGACGAAGCCCAGGTCGTGGGAGAGCACGATTACCTGTGCTACAATCGTTCCGCATCGTCTGATCTGCGTGGCTGTCTGGCTCCGTCGGAAGGCGTCCTGGCTGCTGAAAGGGTCATCAAAGACGACAATGCGGCGCGCCTTTTCGGGATCGCGGTGAAGTTGGGCGAGAAAAAACGAAAGAGCCAGCGTGCTGCGGTCGCCGCCGCTGAGCGTATTCTTAAAGGTCGGGCGGTCCAGCGGTGCATCCGGCGTTCCGAGATCCACTGCGACGCCGTTAATCTGAATCTGGTACGACGAGTTCGGCACACGCCCGCTGTAGGTCTGTCTCGTCCCAGTAATGCGGAAGTCAGCACCGAATCGATCAAGGTAGGTATTGATATCCTGCTCGAACGCGGAAATGATTGCCTCCGAGTAGGCATCCAGCGCGGCCTTTGCCTCATTTTTCTCCGTCTCAAGGGCATCCTTCTCGGCACCAAGCCGGAAAAAGCGCTCGCACAAATCTCGGACATCGGGCTCGTGCCGCTTTTTGGCGGCGAGGAGGCGGGCGAGTTCCCGTTCGGCACTGACCAGATCCGCGGTGGCGAGAGATGCTTGAAGCTTCGCAAGGGCCTCATTATTGTTCACGACAGAGTCGTTGTAACCGGCGGAAGCCTCCAAGCAGGCGTTGTATTCGGATATCGCCTCAACAAATTCTTCCGAGAACTCCACAGCGTCGAGAGGACTGGATATCTTCTTGGACAGAAGGTTTTTGATCTCAAGCCGCAGCTTGCCGATACACGTAATTTTCTCGGCTATGGCTTTGAAGTCCATCGGCACAAAGGTTCTAAACCGGCTCAGGATTTCCAAGGACTTGTGATTATACTCGAAGGTGGCCCTAATCTCGGCCACGATCCGGTCTCCGAGTTCACGATCGTATCGTGCAAGCTCTTCTCGCAGGTGTTTAGTGAAGTCGCCGTAGGCGACGCTGAAGAATGCCTTGAACGCATCGACCAGTTCAACGCCGTCTAGATCCCGCCCGCAGAATGGACAGTCCCCCTGCTCGGCAAACGCTAGACCCTGCGCCAACCAGTGTTCAAGGTCCTTGGCGTCGCCGTGCTTCCCCAAGTGAGCCCTAAAGCGCGTCAGGGCGTCGGCGGCAACCCCATCAAGGCTTCGCTCTAGCAGTTCCCGGAGCCCTTTGGGCGCTTCCGGCATCGCCAGCGCCCGCAGAGCCTGTTGCGCCTTCAGCGAGTCGGCCTCCTTGAGAGCGGCAATTTTCGTACGCGCATCGGTGATCTCCTGATCGCCGGTTGGCCGCCCCGCCAGGCCAATAAAAGTCTCCAGTGTGAAGTCCTTCGGGACGACCGCCTGCAGAGTGTTCTTGGCGTCACGAAGTTCGGTGGTCTTAGACCTGATATTCGAGTCGAGCGTCTCGATCTTCGTGGCAAGCGCCACGCCTTCGGCACCGATGATGACCTTGTGCAGGTTGCGCTTGTGATCCGGCTCGATGGCGTCGCCGCTGTGGACGTTCTGGCTCACGAAAGTGCTGTCGAAAACGGCTATCTCTGGCAGCGTGCGGGACCAGCCGCGAGGGCCGAAATTGAGGTTCCCGGCTGAGTGCCGGATCTCGATCACCGGAACGTCAGCCGAACCGAGGGTGCGCCGCCCGAGAATGAAAGCGCCGTCTCCGGTCTTCAGAGAGCGAAGTACCGCACAGAGGGTCGTCTTGCCGCGTCCGTTTTCTCCGTAGATCAGTGTGTAACGCCGGAAGGAGACATCACCGCTGCTCGAACTGCGCCGGAACCGACCCACGTTGTTCAGGCGAATGAAGCGTTCGATGGGCATGCCGCGTCCGTCTGTTCGAGCGAGTGCATAATGAGGCGCACGCTCTCATTATGGGTGACAGCGGCAATGTAGCGTATCAAAAGTAGTATATCAAACACCTGAATGACGGAAAGGTGCGGGTTCATGGCACACGGTAGGCGCGTCCGCTCCGGTCAGAAGCGGACACAGCTGCTCCGTGGCTCGAAGATCCGCTCCTGGCGCAAAACTCCCCCACCCCCGAGGAAAAATGTTCGCCCCTTCCTCAAAATCAGGCTTGCGCGGCGCGCTGATATATTAATATGCTCTCCCTCAAGGAACAGCACGGACCGGTCCCGGACGGGGCACGGGCCGGCCCATGGGGAGGACTGCAATGGCTTCGACTTCCAGGCGCGCCCTGGACGCTCAACCGCCCGGAACCGCTTCGGGAACCGTGCCCGGAAAGGTGCTTGGAACCGCGAAGGAACCACGCCTGTCCGCCCGCGCCACGGCCACCGCGGAGATCTACCGGTCGTTGCGCGGGGACATCGTGGCCATGCGGCGCAAGCCGGGGGAGCCCATTGTGGAGAAGCATGTCGCGGAGTCCTTCGGCGTCAGCCGCACCCCGGTGCGTGAGGCTCTGCTGCGGCTGGCCGACGACGGGCTGGTCGAAATCTTCCCGCAGTCCGGCACCTTCGTCGCCCGCATCCCGGTCAACGCCCTTCCCGAAGCGGTGGTGATCCGCACCTCGCTGGAATGCACCGCAGTCCGCTACGCCGCCGTCCGCGCCGCGCGCAGTCAGGTCGCAGCGCTGCGGGCCAACATCCTGCTCCAGCAGGAGACGATGGCGGCGGGCGATCTCGACGGTTTCCACGAGGCCGACGAGGCGTTCCACAGCCTGATTTCCGAAATCGCCGGCTTCCCCGGCCTGTGGAACATGGCCCAGCAGGTGAAGGTGCAGGTGGACCGCTACCGCCGCCTGACCCTGCCGGAGCCCGGCCGCATCCCGCATGTGCTGGCCGAGCACGGCGGCATCGTCGACGCCATCGCGGCGCGCGACCCGGCCGAGGCGGAGCGGCTGATGACGATCCATCTCGGCGCCCTGCTGGAGTCCGTCCCGAACACCCAGGGGGCCAACCCCTTCTTCTTCTCCGGCGCGCAGCCGGACAGCCCGTCGAAGACGAAGAAAGAAAGCACCCCGTCATGACCAACCCCTTCGACCTCTCCGGCAAGACCGCCCTGGTCACCGGGGGCAACGGCGGCATCGGGCAGGCCATCGCGGTCGCCCTGGCGCGGGCCGGCGCCGACATCGCCGTGGCCGGACGCACCCCGCCGGACGAGACGCGCACCCTGGTCGAAGGGCTGGGCCGCCGCTTCGCCGCGATCCCCGCCGACCTGTCCGGCATCGCCCCGATCCCCGCCCTGATGGAGGAGACGGTCGGCACGCTCGGCGGGCTCGACATCCTGGTCAACAACGCCGGGCTGATCCGCCGCGACGACCCGCTGGACTTCACCGAGGCCGACTGGGACGCGGTGATGGACGTGAACCTGAAGTCGGTCTTCTTCCTCTGCCAAGCCTTCGGGCGCTACGCGCTGGGCAACGGGCGGAAGGGCAAGATCATCAACATCGCCTCCATGCTGTCCTTCCAAGGCGGCGTCCGCGTGCCATCCTACGCGGCGTCGAAGAGCGGCATCGCCGGGATCACCCGGCTGCTCGCCAACGAATGGGCGGGCAAGGGCATCAACGTGAACGCCATCGCGCCGGGCTACGTCGCGACCAGCGTCACCACCGCGCTGCGCGCCGACGAGCGCCGCAACGCCGAAATTCTGGCCCGCATCCCCGCCGGACGCTGGAGCGAGCCCGCCGATATGGGCGGACCCGCGGTGTTCCTGGCCTCCGATGCGTCCGATTACGTCCACGGCACGATCCTGCCGGTGGACGGCGGCTGGCTCGCCCGCTGACGGGCCACCTGCGAAAGTAAGGGGAAGATGAGAATGAGCACGGACGTTTTCGTGATCGACGAGGCGGTGGACTGGCAGGATCTGGGCGCCGGGGTGCGCCGCAAGATCCTCGGCCACAACGACGCCATGATGATGGTGCGCGTGGAGTTCGAAACCGGCGCCATCGGGCCGCAGCACCGCCACCCGCACGTCCAGTGCGCCGTGGTCGAGAAGGGCGCCTTCGACGTCACCATCGAGGGTGTCACCCGGCGGCTGGGCACCGGCGACGGCTACATGGTGCCGTCCAACGCCCTGCACGGCGTCGTGGCGCTGGAGCCGGGCGTCCTGCTCGACATCTTCACGCCCCCGCGCGAGGACTTCCTCGCCTGAATGACATCACCCGTTGCCCGGCGCGCGGGAACACGCGCCGGGCGGCTCCCGGACCCAACCGTCCAAACCAAAGAACCAGCCTAAAAACCGCTGCTTAAGAATCGCCAGGAGGACACGCTATGCATCTTTCGACCCGCGGTATCCGCGCCGCCCTTCTCGCCGCCTGCGCGGCCTGCACCCTGCTCGCCACCCCGGTCGTGGCCCGCGACTTCCGCTCCGCGGACATCCACCCGGCCGACTACCCGACCGTCGAGGCCGTGAAGTACGTCGACAAGCTCCTGAAGGAGCGGACCGGCGGCAAGCTCGGCGTGAAAGTCTACCCGAACGGCGCGCTCGGCACCGAGAAGGACACCATCGAGCAGCTGAAGATCGGCGGGCTCGACATGATGCGCATCAACGTCGCGCCGCTGAACAACGTTGTCCCGGAGACGATGGTCACGGCCCTGCCCTTCATCTTCCGCTCCACCGAGCACATGCGCGCCGTTCTGGACGGCCCGATCGGCGACGAGATCCTCGCCGCCATGGAAAGCCAGGGCATGGTCGGCCTGGCCTTCTACGACAGCGGCTCGCGCAGCATGTATTCGGCCGCCAAGCCCTACAAGACGCTGGCCGACATGAAGGGCGCCAAGATCCGCGTCCAGCAGTCCGACCTGTTCGTCGCCATGATCCAGGCGCTGGGCGCCAATGCCACGCCGATGCCCTTCGGCGAGGTCTACACCGCGCTGAAGACCGGCATCGTCGACGCGGCGGAGAACAACTACCCGTCCTATGAATCCTCGCGCCACTTCGAGGCCGCCAAGTACTTCACCCTGACCGAGCACGCCATGGCTCCGGAAGTGCTGGTCTTCTCCAAGGTCTCGTGGGACCGCCTGTCCAAGGACGACCAGGCCGCCATCCGCAAGGCCGCCAAGGACTCCGTCCCCTACATGCGCAAGCTGTGGGACGAGCGTGAGCTGAAGTCCAAGGACGTCGTCGTGAAGGCCGGCGCCCAGATCGTCGAGGTCACGAACAAGCAGGAGTTCATCGACGCGATGGCTCCCGTCTACAAGCAGTTCGCGAGCACGCCGAAGCTGGACGGCCTCGTCAAGCGCATCCAGGACACGAAGTAAGCACAGTCGAACGCGGCGCTTCCCTTCGGCAGACCGAAGGGTGGCGCCGCGTCCTTTGAGGGGAGCCGGCGGCATGGATGTCGAGCTGCAAGCAATGGATCACAGCCCCCCGCAGAGCGCGGGCCTGCTCACGCGGGTGAACGCGCGTCTGGCGTGGTCGGGGATGTGCGTGGCGATGGTCGGCCTGATGGCCATCGTCTGTGTGGTGTTCTATCAGGTCTTCGGCCGCTACGTGCTGAACGATTCGCCGACCTG
>NZ_VITI01000041.1 GCF_007827795.1 Azospirillum brasilense | reverse complement strand
GCGTTGGCCTTGAGGTCGGCCAGGTCGTTGATCGCCACGACCTCCACGTCGTTGCGGCCGCTCTCGTAGATGGCCCGCAGAACCAGACGGCCGATGCGGCCAAAACCGTTGATCGCTACCTTCACGGACATGCTGTTCTCCGCTGGTGTTCGCGGCCCCTGATATGGTCGGGGGTGGCGCCGGCCAGGGCCGGTTGGAAAGAGGGGGCCGGTCGGGCGGCCCGCCGTGAGAGGGCGCGGGCGCTTCCGGTGTTCGTCAGGATGTATACTAATATATCAGATTGACACGCAAGAGCGGATGGCGGGTCGGGCGATCCGCCGGACAAAATGTCGCGGTTGCTGCGTTGCAAGACAAACCGCACCGGGCGCTGTTGGCCTGGACTGGACCTGTCAACCGGTACCTCCAGAGGACGATGACTTTCGACGACCGTGCCCCACGGCTTTCCGCCGCCCGCGTCCGCGCCTTGCGCGGCCTTCTCGCCCTGTTTCTCCTGCTGACCGCCGCGCTGGGAGGCATCGCGACCCCGGCGTCGGCGCAAATCCCGACGCCCGCCCCGCCGGCCCAGGCCGAGGCGGCGCCCAACCCGGAGGAGATCGCCCGCCTGCGCCAGACGTTGGAGGACCCGGAGCGCCGCGCCGCCCTGCTCGGCCAGCTCCGTGCCCTGGAACAGGTGGAGGAGGCCGCTGCACCGGCGGAGCCGGAGGGGATCGGCACCCGCCTGCTCACCCTGCTGTCGAACCGGCTCGACGGGCTGGGGCAGGAGGCCGCGCTGGCCGGCGATGCCCTGCTGAACGCGCCGCAGGGGCTGCACTGGCTGGAGCGGCAGGTGTCCGACCCGGCGCAGCGCGCCGCCTGGGGCTGGCTGGTCGCCGAGCTGGTGCTGGTGCTGGTGGTCGGGCAGGGTGCCCGGCTGATCGCCATCCGCACGCTGCGGCGTCCGCGCGCCATGCTGGCGGCCCGGCCCATCCCTTCGCCCCTCGCCAAGGTGCCGCTGCTGCTGGTGCGGTCGCTGTTCGATCTGGCGCCCATCGTCGCCTTCGCCGCGGCGGGCTTCGGCGTGCTGGCGCTGTTCGACCCGCCGCCGGTGGTGCGGGTCCTTGGCGTCACCTTCCTCAACGCCAGCATCTTCGTGCAGATCGTGCTTCTGGTCGTCCGGGCGTTGCTGGCCCCGGCCTCGCCCAACCTGCGGCTGATCCCGATGAGCGACGGATCGGCCCTGCGCCTGCTGCGCTGGTTCCGGACCATTGCCATCACCACGCTCTACGGCATGTTCCTGGCTGAGGCTGCGCGGCGGCTGGGACTTCCGGCGCAGAGCTACGGCGCGCTGGTGACCCTGGTCGGGCTGGTCGTCGCCGTCATGTCGGCGGTGCTGGTGCTGCAAAGCCGGGAAGCGGTGGCCGCAAGGCTGCGCGGCGGGATCGCGGCGGCGCAGCCGCTGTCCGAGGCGGTGTCGCCGCTTCCGCCGGGACGGCGTGCCGCCGGGGCGGGCCGGATGCTGCGCGCCGCCGGCCGCCGCGTTGCCGATGTCTGGCACGCCATCGCCATTCTCTACATCATTGTCCTGTTCGGCATCTGGGCGCTGGAGATCAGCGGCGGGCTGCTGTTCGTGGTGCAGGCGACGGCGGTGACGCTGGTGGTCGCCGGCATCGCGCGTCTGATCGGGCGGGGGATCACCCGCGCCGCCGCGGCGATTCTGGAGCGCATGGACCGCCGGCGGGGTGCGTCGGCCTGGGCGGCGGGGCGGCTGCGCCGCTACATCGCTCCCATCGCGCGGCTGCTGCACGGGGCGGTGGCCGTTCTCGGCGGGCTGGTGGTGCTGAACGCCTGGGGGCTGGATGTCTGGGGCTGGCTGCAGACGGCCGTCGGCCTGCGCATCGTGGCGTCGGGCCTGTCGCTCCTGCTCGTCGGCGCCATCGCGCTCGGCGTGTGGGAGGTGACGAACGGGCTGATCGAGCGCCATCTGGCGACAACGGACCGCAATGGCCGGGCCATCCAGCGCAGCGCGCGGGTGCGCACCCTGCTGCCGCTGCTGCGCAGCGCCCTGCTGGTGGTTCTGCTGACCCTGGTCACTCTGATCACCCTGTCGGAGCTGGGTCTGAACATCGGGCCGCTGCTGGCCGGTGCCGGCGTGGTCGGTCTGGCCGTCGGCTTCGGCGCGCAGACGCTGGTCAAGGACGTCATCACCGGCCTGTTCATCCTGTTCGAGGACACCATCTCGGTCGGCGACGTCGTCAATGTCGGCGGCAAGGGCGGTCTGGTGGAGGGGATGAACATCCGCACGATCCGCCTGCGCGACTTCGACGGGACGGTCCACACCATCCCCTTCAGCGCGGTCACCAGCGTGTCGAACATGACGAAGGACTTCAGCTACTACGTGTTCGACGTGGCCATCCCCTATCACGAGAACGCCGACCGCGTGGTCTCCGTGCTGCACGGCATCGGCGACGAGCTGCGCAAGGACCCGCGCTTCGCGCCGCTGATCCTGGAGCCGCTGGAGGTGCTGGGCGTCGATTCCTTCCAGGAGTCCGCGGCAGTCATCAAGGCGCGGATCAAGACGCTGCCCATTCAGCAATGGAACGTCGGGCGGGAGTTCAACGGCCGCATGAAGGCGCGCTTCATCGAGCTGGGAATCGACTTCCCGTTGCCGCAGCGCACCCTGCACATCGCCCGCGGCGCGGCGGAGGTGCTGGCCGGGATGGGGGCCGAGGCGGGCGCCGCCAACGCCGGCCGGATGCGCCACGCCGGGGCTGCGGAATAGGGGGCTGCGCTCATCCCCACGGTCTTGCAAAAAAGTGACGGGGCCATGTCGATTTCGCTTGAGCCCCGCCATCGCCACGGCTATATCAGCGCTCCCGCGTCACCCCAAGAGACGCGGGGTAAAGAGCAGATGATGCGCTTGTGGCGGAATTGGTAGACGCGCTAGGTTCAGGTCCTAGTGGCTGAAAGGCCGTGGGGGTTCGAGTCCCTCCAAGCGCACCAACACTTCTTGTGTTGGTCTGATATTATAGTGGGGCCATAGCTCAGCTGGGAGAGCGCTACAATGGCATTGTAGAGGTCAGGAGTTCGATCCTCCTTGGCTCCACCATCATGAAGCCAGCAACCTTGACGGGTTGCTGGCTTTTCCTTTTCCGTAGCCCCTTCCGCCATCGGGTTCGATGGTGGCGCAATGCCAACGGGACCGAGTGGCCCGCTTATGCCGCCGCGACGACCAGCAGAGCGATGGTCAGCGCCACGGCGTCCTCGATCAGCGCCGCCGGCCGGTCGCGGCCGAAGGCGGCGGCCATGCGCTGGCGCGCCGCGTAACCGAGCAGCGTTCCGGCGACCGCGCCCACCCCGCCGGCGATCAGACCGGGGACCCATGCGCCCACGTTCGCGCCAATGGCCGCACCCGCGATGGCACCGCCCACAATGCGGCTGGCGAAGGGGAAGGGGCGTTTGCGGCTGGGGGTGTTCGGCAGTTTGTCGGTGACGAGTTCCGCCGCCGCCATGGCGGTGAAGACCCAGGGCGAGATGGGGTGACCGAGGAAGAACAGCCAGCTTCCCGACAGGTCGAGCCAGCCGCCATAGGCGGCCCAGGAGACCGCCGCCGGCGCCAGCAGGGTGCGTGAACCGGCGACGGCGCCGATCAGGACGGCGAGAATCAGGGCAGTCGTCACGATGGTCTCCGCGTCAGTCGGTCCGGCGGTCGCGCAAGGCCTGGATCAGGGTCCGGAACGCTCCGGCGCGGGTGCCGGGACCGCCATGGAGCAGGCGGAGCGCCGCCAGCATCAGCGCCGCGTCGCCGTCGCGCGGCGGGTCGGTGTGGGGAAGCCGCCGGCCGCGCCGCACCGCGACGGTCTTGACCCGCGTCATCTCCAGCAGCCCTTCGGCGCCGCGCGTGACGCCCCAACCGCTGGCGCGCCGCCCCCCGAAGGGCAGGCGGGGGTCGGCGGTCGGCACGATCAGGTCGTTGACCGTCACCGTTCCGGCGTCCAGCCGCCCGGCCAGCGCGCGGGCTTCCTCTTCTGGCCCGAAGACCGAGGCGCCGAGCGCGTAGGGGCTCGCGGCGGCGGCCTCCAGCGCCTCCTCCATGTCGCGGACGGGTACCAGCGACAGGATGGGGGCGAACAGCTCCTCGCGCAGCAGCGCCATGCCCGGCCGCGCGTCGGCCACGATCAGCGGCGCCATCGCCGGGTCGGCGTCCTTGGGCAGTGAACCAACCGGGCGGGCGCCCTCCGCCACCGCCGCGCGAACCAGCCCGACCAGCCGGCGCCGCACCGGCAGGGGCACCGCCGCCGGCGGTATCGCCGCCACGCAGCCGGCCAAGGCACGCTCAAGTTCCGCCGCCAGGGTGTGCGGCACGAAAACCCGGCGCGGCGCGATGCAGGTGGCGGAGCCGTTGAGGCGCAGGCCGAAGGCCAGCGCGCGGGCGACCGCGTCGAGATCGGCGCCCGGCAGGACGAACACCGGGTCGTTGCCCGACAGTTCCATGGTGGAGGGCACCAGCGAATCGGCGAGCTGGCGGGCCACCGTCCGGCCGGTGCCGGCCGATCCGGTCAGAACCAGCTTGTCGATGCCGGCGGCGATGGCGTCGGACACCGCGTCGGGGGACTCGTCCAGCAGCTGGAACAGGCCGTCCGGCAGACCGGCCTCGGCCAGCCAGTCCGCCAGCCGTTCCATCGGCGCGGAGCAGCCGGGCGCCGGCTTGACCAGCACGGCGTTCCCGGCGGTCAGCGCCTGAAGCGCCTGCACCCCCGGCAGCAGCAGCGGGTAATTGGAGGGGCCGACGATCAGGATGGTGCCGAACGGCTCCCGCAGCACCTCCGCCGCGACACCGAACAGCCAGACCGGACGGCCGCGCGCGCCCAGGCGCCGCGGCGCCAGCAGCGCGACGGCCTCGCGCTCCAGGAAGCGGCAGGCCTCGGCGAGCGGCAGGATCTCCGCGCTCAGGCTCTCGGCCGCGCTCCGTCCGGGGCGCGTCGCCAGCGCCTGGACAAGAGTCTCTGCATCCGCCGCGATGCGACGGCGGATCTTGCGGATGATGGACAGTCTTCCGGCTGTATTGCCGCCGGACCACGCCGATCGCGCAGACAAAAATGGATCGCCGGTCACGTTTGTCCAAGGGGTTACACCTGGAGAGGTGGGATTGTGGCTGTGATCCATTCTTGGTCCATGTTCGTAACTGCCTTCACACAAGTCGGCAGCTTGGGAGCGTTTGGCAAGCGGATGGAACGGCAAGTCGTGATCATTGGCGCTGGGCCGGGTGGATTGGCATCCGCGATGCTCCTGGCGCTCACCGGGGCGAAGGTCACCCTGCTGGAGCGGCAGGACCGCGTCGGCGGCCGGTCGGCCGGCTTCGCGCTCGACGGGTACCGCTTCGACAGCGGCCCGACCTTCTTCCTCTACCCCCGCATCCTCGAGGAGATCTTCGAGGCCTGCGGGCGCCGCCTGTCGGACGAGGTCGACCTGATCCGCCTCGACCCGCTCTACCGGCTGGTCTTCGAGGCCGGCGGCGAACTGCGGGTCCACGCCGAGATGAAAGCGCTGATGGCCGAGATCGCGCGGCTCAACCCGCGCGATGCCCATGGGCTGCCGCGGTTCCTGGCCGACAACCGGGCGAAGATGGAGCTGTTCCGCCCGATCCTGGAAACCGACTTCTCCAGCCCCTGGGCGCTGGCGTCTCTGCCGATGCTGAAGGCGCTGGGACGGCTTTCACCGCAGCGTTCGGTCGATCGCGACCTGTCCCGTTACTTCCAGGACCCGCGCGTCCGCCTCGCCTTTTCCTTCCAGAGCAAGTATCTGGGCATGTCGCCCTTCCGCTGCCCCAGCCTGTTCACCATCCTCTCCTTCCTGGAGCACGAGCACGGCGTCTTCCACCCGCGTGGCGGCACCGAGGCGGTGATGGAGGCGATGCGGCGGGTGGCCGAGGATCTCGGCGTCACCGTCCGGCTGAACGAGACGGTGCGCCACATCCGCTTCCAGGGCCGGCGCGCCGTGGGGGTGCGGACGGAGGCCGGCGAGTACCCGGCCGACGCGCTGGTCATCAACGCCGACTTCGCCCGCGCAATGACGACCCTGGTGCCCGACGATCTGCGCCGCCGCTGGAGCGACGCCCGCATCGCCACCAAGAAATTCTCCTGCTCCACCTTCATGCTCTATCTGGGCATCGAGGGCCGGATCGACGGGCTGGACCACCACACCGTCTATCTGGCGGAGGATTACGCCCGCAACCTCGCGGAGATCGAGGATGGCCGCGAGATGCCGCGCCGGCCGTCGATCTACGTGCAGAACGCCTGCGTGAGCGACCCGGATCTCGCCCCGCCCGGCGGCAGCACCCTCTACATCCTGGTGCCGGTCGGCCACCAACGCGGCCACATCGACTGGAAGGCCGAGGCGCCGCGCTACCGCCGTCTCGTGCTCGGCCGGCTGGCCGGGTTCGGGCTGAGCGATCTGGAGCGCCGCATCCGGGTGGAGCGGGTGGTGACGCCCGCCGATTGGGACAGCCATTTCGCGGTGCACCGCGGCGCCACCTTCAATCTGGCGCACAGCCTGGACCAGATGCTTCACCTGCGTCCGCACAACCGGTTCGAGGATCTGGACGGCGTCTATCTGGTCGGCGGCGGCACCCACCCCGGCAGCGGCCTGCCGGTGATCTTCGAAGGCGCGCGCATCACGTCGCGGCTGCTGGCCTCGGAGCTGGGCCTGCCGACGCCCTGGCGCAGCGAAACCATGGGACTGTCCGGCCTGCCCAAGCGGGCCGTAGCGGGGGGATTGGCATGACGGATCGGATCGCGGTGATCGGCGGCGGCCTGGGCGGGCTGGCGTCGGCGGTGGTGCTGGCGGCGCGCGGCCACAAGGTGGTGCTTCTGGAGAAGAACGGCTGGGTCGGCGGGAAGGCGGCGGTGCTGGAGGAGGGCGGCTTCCGCTTCGACATGGGGCCGACGATCCTGACGGTGCCGCGCGTCCTGCGCCGCATCCTGGCGGAGGCCGGCTGCGACCTCGACCGCGAGCTGGAATTGGTCCGGCTGGAGCCGCAATGGCGCTGCTTCTTCGACGACGGCACCGTGCTGGACCTGTCGGAGAACATCGGCGCGATGGCCGCGGATCTCGACCGGCTGACCCCAGGCCGGGGCGCCGGGGAGGGCTATCGCCGTTTCCAGGCCTTGTCGGAGCGTCTGCACGGCATTTCCGAACGCTTCTTCTTCTGGAAGTCGGTGGAGGATCTGGGCGACACGCTGAAGGTCCGCGACAGCCTGAACACCAGCACCCTGTCCGACGTGCTGGCGCTGCGCATGGGCAGCACGGTGGCCGGCACCATCCGCAGCCACGTCCCCGACGCCCGCGCCGCCCAGATGCTAGACCATTTCACCCAGTATGTCGGCTCGTCCCCCTACGGCTCCCCGGCGGTGCTCTGCGCCATCGCGCACATGCAGACCAACGACGGCGTCTGGTACCCGATGGGCGGCACCCGCGCCGTTCCGCTGGCGCTGGAGCGGGTGGCCCGCCGCCTCGGCGTCGAAATCCGCACCGGCACCGGCGTGCGCCGGCTGGAGGTGACGGACAGGCGCGTCACCGCCGTCGAAACCGAGGGCGGGGAGCGCATTCCGGTGTCGGCGGTGGTGTCCAACATGGATTCCATCCGCACTTACGAGGAGCTGGTGGGCGGCGCCCCGGCCAAGCGCTTCCGCAAGCGCCGCCGCTACGAGCCGGCCTGTTCGGGCGTGGTCTTCTATCTCGGGCTCGACCGAGGCTACGACCATCTGCTGCATCACGACTTCGTCTTCTCCCGCGACCCGGCGGAGGAGTTCGACTGGATCTACCGCCGCGGCGAGCCGGCGCCCGACCCGACCTGCTACATCGCCGCCCCCGCCCGCACCGAGCCCGGCGTGGCACCGCCGGGGGGCGAGGCGCTCTATGTGCTGGTCCACACCCCCTATCTGCGGCCGCACCACGACTGGTCGCGGATGCTGCCGGACTACCGCCGCACCGTCTTCGACAAGCTGAAGCGCACCGCCGGCATGGCCGACCTGGAGGAGCGCATCCGCGTCGAGCGCGTCCTGACCCCGCAGGACATCCACGACCGCTACCGCGTCCTGAACGGCGCCATCTACGGGTTGGCCAGCCACGGCCGCTTCATGGGCGCCTTCAAGCCGGGCAACCGCTCGCGCGACGTCGAGGGGCTGTATCTGGCCGGCGGTGCCGCCCATCCCGGACCGGGCATGCCGATGGTGCTGATGTCGGGCTGGATCGCCGCCGACAGCCTGGACCAGGACCTCCGGAGCGGAGCGCGCGACGGCGACCTGCGCGCTGTCGCCTGAGGGACGGGGCATGGGGCGGGGCATGGGGGATGACGGGCTGAACGACGATCCGGTGACGCGGCGCTCGCCGGCGCTCTGCCGCTTCTTCGGCGCCGTCATGGCGCGGCGGATGCGGCGCGACTTCCACGCGGTGCGGCTGGCCCGGCCGGGCTGGCCGGCCCTGCCGGCGGACCGGCCGGTGATCGTCTGCCTGAACCATCCGTCCTGGTGGGACCCCGCCTTGCTGATCGTGATGGGGACCACCCGCTACCACGACCGGCCGGGCTATGGCCCCATCGAGGCGGCGATGCTGCGCCGCTACCGCTTCATGGCCCGCATCGGCCTGTTCGGGGTCGAGCCCGGCCGGGCCGGGTCCGCCGCCTTCCTGCGCCACGGCCGGCGCATCCTGGCCGACCCGCGCTCCATGCTGTGGATCACCGCGGAGGGCGCCTTCACCGATCCGCGCCGCCGCCCGGTCCGCCTGCGTCCGGGCATCGCCCATCTGGTCCGCCGCGCGCCGGAGGCTCTGGTGGTGCCGCTCGCCGTGGAATACCCGTTCTGGGACGAGAGCACGCCGGAGGCGCTGGTCCGCTTCGGCGAACCCGTCGCGGCCTCCGCCTTCGCCGGCCAGCCGGTGCCCGGCATCGCCTCGTCACTGGAACGACGGCTGGAGGCGACGATGGACGCGCTGGCGCTCGACGCGCAGAGCCGCGACCCGGCGCGCTTCCTGACGCTGATCGACGGCACGGCGGGCGTGGGCGGTGTCTACGACCTGTGGCGCCGGGCGAGGGCCTGGGTTGGTGGGCAACGCTTCACCCCGACCCATGGCGACACGCCGGACAAGGAAGAGGTCGCCCGCCGATGAATGCCATCACGCTGCTGGCCGCGCTGGCTCTGGCGCTCGCCCTGCTGCCGCTGGGGCTGGGCCTCGTGAACCTGTGCCTCTACCGCCGCCCAAAGGCCGAGCCGCCGCCGGGCGCCGCCGTCAGCATCTTGATCCCTGCCCGCAACGAGGAGGCCACCATCGCCGCCGCGGTGCATGCGGCGCTGTCAAGCTGCGGCGTGACGGTGGAGGTGGTGGTGCTGGACGACCATTCCAGCGACCGCACGGCGGAGATCGTTTGCGCCATTGCCGCCCACGACCCGCGCCTGCGCGTCGAGACGGCGCCGCCGCTGCCGCCCGGCTGGTCGGGCAAGCAGCACGCCTGCCAGGCGCTCGCCGGGCTTGCGCGGCACCCGGTGCTGCTGTTCCAGGACGCCGACGTGCGGCTGGCCCCGGACGCCGCCCGGCTGGTCTGCGGCGCGCTGCTGGCGGGCAGGGCGGGGCTGGTCAGCGGCTTTCCGCGCCAGGAGACCGGCACCCTGGCCGAGGCACTGGTGATTCCGCTGATCCATGTGCTTCTGCTCGGCTACCTGCCGATGGTCGGGATGCGCTGGTCGGGCAGCCCGGGCTTCGCCGCCGCCTGCGGCCAACTGATCGCGGTGCGGCGGGACGCCCATGAGGCGGCCGGCGGCCATGCCGCCATCGCGACCTCGCTGCACGACGGGGTGACGCTGCCCCGCGCCTTCCGCCGGGCGGGGCAGGGGACCGACCTGTTCGACGCGACCGGCCTCGCCCGCTGCCGGATGTATCGCGGCTGGCGGGAGGTGTGGCCCGGCTTCTCGAAGAACGCGACGGAGGGGATGGCGACCCCGGTCGCCCTGCCGGTCTGGACCTTGCTGCTGTTCGGCGGCCATGTCCTGCCCTGGCTGCTGCTGGGCTGGGCGGCGCTGGCCCCGCTGCCGGATGCGGCCCTGGCCCTGGCGGCGCTGGCCGTGGCGGCGGGGCTGTCGTTCCGCTTGCTGCTGGCCGTGCGTTTCCGTCAGAGTCTGGTCGGCGCGCTGCTCCACCCCGTGGGCATCCTGATCATGCTGGCGATCCAATGGTCGGCGCTGCTGCGCGCCCGCCGGGGCCGCCCGGCGGAATGGCGGGGGCGCGCCTATCCGTCCACCTCCAGAACGGGTGCGCCATGACGACCCCTCGGCAACTCCGGAACGCCCGCAACGCCACGGTGGGCGGATCGCTGGCCGCTCTGGCGTTCCTCCTGGCGACGGCCCAGGCCGCCGCCGCCGACCTTGCCATCACCGTCGCCAACGTCGCGAACGCGCAGGGAAAGGTGCTGGTCGCGGTGTGCACGGCGGAGACGTTCCTGGGGCCCAACTGCCCCTACACCGCGGAGGAACCGGCGCGGCCGGGCAGCGTCACCGTGGTGGTGCGCAAGGTTCCGCCCGGCACCTACGCGGTGCAGTCCTTTCATGACGAGAACCGGAATCTCGAACTCGACCGCAACTTCCTCGGTCTGCCGAAGGAGGGGGTCGGCTTCAGCAACGACGCTCCCATGCGTTTCGGCCCGCCGCGCTACGCCGACGCCGCTCTGGTGGTCACCGAGCCGGTGGCGCGCACGACGCTGACGCTGCGCTATCTGGTCGAGCGCTGACGCGGCGGCGCCATCCACGCCGACCATCCGCCGGGCAGCGCACTCCGCCAGTCGGCTCGACACGGAACAGGAAGCAAGGCGAAGCCGTAAGCCGGCTGTTGGTCAACGCCGGGCCATCGGCGTACTCTGTGGTCGTTGGCGGCAGAGGCTGGACTGCCGCTCCGGAGGGAAACTGTGATGGCCGATCACCACCAAGCCCGTGCTGCGTTTGCCGGCCTCCACCGGACCGGCTGTTTCGTTATCCCGAATCCTTGGGATGTCGGAACCGCCATGATGCTGAAACATCTCGGGTTCCGCGCGTTGGCCACCACATCGGCCGGGTTCGCCTTCGCGCGGGGCCGTCCCGACGCGGACTGGGCGGTGCCGCGTGGCGACATGCTGGGCCACATCGCCGACATGGTCGGGGCTACCGATCTGCCGGTGAACGCCGATTTCGAATCCGGCTATGCCCATGACTGCGAGGGACTTGCCCATAACGTACGCCTCTGCGCCGATACCGGCGTGGCGGGCCTGTCGATCGAGGACGCCACCGGCGACGCGGCGGCGCCGCTGTACGAGTTCCACCACGCCGTCGAGCGCGTGGCTGCGGCGGCGGAAGCCTTGCGGGGAACCGGCGTTCTCCTGACAGCCCGCTGCGAGTCCCTGCTGGTGAACCACCCGGCGGCCATCGAGGAGTCGCTGCGCCGTTTGCCGGCCTATGCCGCGGCGGGAGCGGACGTCCTCTACGCGCCGGGGTTGCGAACCCCCGACGTCATCAAGGCGGCAGTCGACGCCGTCCATCCGAAACCACTCAACCTGCTGGTCTCGTCGCCGACCGGTCTGTCGGTGGAGCAGATCGCCGCCTTGGGCGTGCGGCGCATCAGCCTGGGCAGCGGGCTCAACCGCGCCGCCTGGGGCGGCTTCCTGCGGGCGGCGCGGATGCTGGCCGACCACGGGCGCTTTGATGCTCTCGGCGAGGCCGAACCGTTCGACGCGCTCAACGGGTTCTTCCGGGCGCACGACCGGCGAACGCCCTGAACGACGGGAGACGAGCGCTGCTCCCACCGAGGCCGTCGCCTTGGCGACGTGCAGGCGCAAAGGCCTCCGGCAAACCCGGTGCGTTCGGCAATTTGACGGTGTCAGACCGGCAGGTATAAAAAAGCGCTTGCGTGCCTCGGCCGAGCCGCCTATAACCCGGCTCCCACGACGCCGGGGCCGCTGAGAAGCGCGACGGCGGCAGGGAAAAGGCAGAGATGCCGAAGACGAGACGAAGTAACA
>NZ_VITI01000040.1 GCF_007827795.1 Azospirillum brasilense | reverse complement strand
CCATTCGGCTCGGCTGTGCCCAGACATCGACCGCCCATGGAATTCGCCAGCGGTATCGAAAACGCGGAAGGACCAGTTTGACGTGTCGCCTGACACGTTTGTAGCAGCGCACCCTTGCGGAGGGTTGCCGGTACCCGTCCTGGGCCAGGAAAATGATGTCCGCCGCCGCGTAGCGGGCGAGGGCATCCGCGTCGAAGATCGGCGGCAGGGTCATGAGGGGCTCGGCTTAGAAAGGCGGGAGGCGGAGGGGCACCGCTATCTACCGCCGCTCCGCGAGCCCCGGCAAGCCTTCCCGCACGGGCTGTGACCAGTGTCCCGGCTGTGGTCATTCTGGGACCAATGTCACACACCCAATCGATAGTGGTATGCCAGCTTTGGAGCGCGAGGGAGCATTCCGCAACCCTCGGGACGGGCGTTTTCCCGCCCGCAGGCTCCAGGATCCCGCATGTCCACGTCCCCGCAACGGACCATCGACATCCCGATCGTCGTGAACGCCTGGGGCGTGTCCGCCGGCCAAGCGCCGCATTTCCGGCTGCTGGTCGACGGCGTGATGATCGGCGAGGCGTGGGTCGCCGCCACCTCCAGCACGCCCTACCGCTTCGCCGCCGCGCTCGACCTCGATCAGGCCCATCGGATTTCGATCTGGTACGACAACGACGGGATGGTGAACGGGGTGGACCGCAACCTGTTCGTCGGCTCCATCACCGTCGACGGGCAGGAGGTCCAATCCACCGACGCGCGCGCCACCTACGACAAGGGGGCGGTGGACGGCAAGGACGTGGTCGCCGGCCAGGTGGGGCTCTATTGGGGCGGCCTGCTGTCCTTCGGGCTGGGAGAGGAGATGTTCGGCGGCCCGCTGGTCCGTCCCCCGCCCAAGCCGGAGGAGGTCATCACCCGACCCGTCCCCATCACCGTCGAGGCGGCGCGCGGCATGTCCGCCACGGGGCCGGTGCGCTTCAAGGTCCTGGTGGACGGCAAGCCGGTGGGGGAGGCGGAGGCCGCGTCCGGCGCCGCCGAGCGCTTCACCTTCGGCGTCATCCTGGACCCGTCCATCGCCCACACGGTGCAGATCCTGCCGGTGGACGGGGCGCCGGCCGGCGCTCTGGCGCTCGGCGCCGTGACGGTGAACGGCAAGACCCTGGCCACCCCCACGCCGTCCAACGACGGCTCCGTCACCCTGGCGGTCGCCGCCCCCGTGTTCCAGGGCAGCGCGTCGGACGCAGCGGCTCCGCAGGGCGACGCCTTCTACGTGGCGAAGAACGGCAACGACGGCTGGTCCGGACGGCTGGCGGCCCCCAACGCCGAGGGCACCGACGGCCCCTTCGCCAGCCTGGAGCGGGCGCAGGCGGCCATGCGCGCCGGCACCGTCAAGACGACCTACGTCCGCGAGGGCGGTTACACCCTGACGAGCACGCTCAGCCTCGGCGCGCCGGACAGCGGCGTCCGCATCATCGGATATCCGGGCGAGCAGGCGGTCCTCAGCGGCGGCGAGCGGGTCGCCGGCTTCACCTATGAGGGCAACGGCGTCTGGTCGGCGCCCCTGTCCGCGGCGCCGGGGCTGGACGTCACCGTCGACGGCGTTCGCTACCGGCTGGCCTCTAAGGCGGCCTACGACCCGCAGGACCCGACCACCGGCTGGTTCGTCGCCGACGCGAGCGCCTATGGCGCCAGCAAGAACGCGCTGCGCTACCGGGCGGGCGACGTCACGACCGCCGATCTGGTGCCCGGCAGCCGGGTCCAGGTCTTCGACACCGAGCGGCTCCAGGACGCGACCCTGACCGTCGCCGGCATCGACACGGTGACGCGCACCCTGACCTTCACCGCCGACGCGCCCTTCACCATGCGCGACGGCTCGACCTTCAAGCTGCTGGGCAACAGCGCCCACGTCGATCAGGTCGGGGAATTCGCCTACCGCGCCTCGGACGGGCGGCTGGTCATCAAGGCGGGGGAGGACTTCACCGGGACCGGGGTGGAGGTCGCCCGGCTCGGCACGCTGCTGCGGCTGAACGGCGCTAACGGGGTGACGGTCCAAGGGCTGACCTTCACCAACACGACGACGGACGGCAACGCGCTCGACGTCCTCAACGGCGACGTGAACACCATCGCCGGCAACAGCTTCGTGAACGTCGGCACGGGCATCCGGCTGACCCAGGGATCGGACCGCAATCTGGTCGGCGGCAATTACCTGGACCATCTGGGCATCAACGGCATCGCGCTGACCGGCCAGTCGATCGGCAACACGGTCACCGGCAACCGCATCCAACACATCGGCGAGGTGCGCAAATACGCCGGCGGCATCATGGCGTCGGGGATCAGCGACACGGTGATCTCGCACAACGACATCGACCACAGCGCGCGCTACGGCATCTCGGTCAAGAACTGGGACACCGCGACGATCAGCCTGAACAACGCCATCCTCCACAACCGCGTCCGCAACACGGGGTTGGAGACGGCGGATTCCGGCGGCATCGAGCTGCTCGGGCGGTCGAACCTGAACACTGGAACGCGCATCGAAGGCAACTGGATCGAGCACACCGGTGGCATCGCCACCACCAGCACCGGCCAGTGGCTGCGCGACCACAAGGGCTACGGCATCTATCTGGATGACCTGACCAGCGGCGTGACCGTCCGGAACAACTTCCTGCGCGACACCGCCTGGGCCGCCGTCATGGTCCATGGCGGCCACGACAACACCGTCACCAACAACATCGGCGTGCTGGGCGCCAACGGCGAGAGCTTCATCCGCATCGAGTGGGTGCCTCTGGCCGGAGCGGCGGGCATCCCGGCAAACAACACGGTCACCGGCAACCTCGTGTCGGGAGCGGTGCCGCTCGGCGGCTACGTGACGATCCTGTCGGCGGGGCAGAACGCCATCGACGCCAACTTCCTGCACCAGGTCGGCACCTATGGGGCGAACGACCGGACCGGCGACCCGCTGTTCGCCGACGCCTACAACCACGATTACAGCCTGCTGCCGCTGTCCCCGGCTCTGACGGCCGGCCTCCAGGATCTCGCCTGGACGCTGATGGGCATCGTCTCCGGCAACGGCTCGGCGCCCCCGCAGGACGGCGGCGGGACCACTCCCCTACCCCCTTCCGATCCTCAGGCTAATGAGCCGCCCGCTCCGGTGCCGGTGCCCCAGCCCGACAACAGCACACCCGCCGCCCCCCTTCCGGCACCCTCGCCAGCCGCCCCATCGGTCTCGGCGCCGCTCCCCAACCCGGCTCCGGCGCGGCCCTCCGTGCCCTTCAGCCGGATCGTGGAGGGGGTGCAGACGACGGTGGCGGCCTACGCCTACGAGGGGCCGGTCACCACCCTGCAATGGAGCTTCCTGGGAACCGCCGAGGACGAGGTGGTCGGCGGGTCGGACGGCAACGACTTCCTGAACCTGCTGGGCGGCGACGACGCGGCCGCGGGCGGGGCCGGGGACGACGTGCTGGACGGCGGCTCGGGCTCCAACTGGCTGATCGGCGGGCCGGGCCACGACACCTTCTTCGTGGACGGGCGCGGGGGCGAGGTCACCTGGTCCACCATCGTCGATCTGGAGCGCGGCGAGTGGGCGACCCTCTGGGGATTCGTGCCCGGCCAGTCCCGGCTGACCTGGGAGGAGATGGGCGGCGCCGAAGGCTACAAGGGCGCCACCGTCCGCTGCGACATCGACGGCAACGGCACCATCGACGCTAGCATGACCTTCACCGGAATGGCCGTGGGCGCGATGACCGTCACCACCGGTATGGCCGGCAGCGAGCCCTACATCGCCTTCATCACCCTGTAGCCGGCTTGCCGGACGGCCACCTCCTCTGGGCCGCTCCAGTCCGGTGACCATGACAGGCCGATCATGGCAAGCCAATCATGACAAGGGCGTCCGGCAGCGACACCGGACGCCTTTTCGCCGCATGGGCGGGGCGCCCTGCAAACTCAGTTGTTCACCACTGGCTTGCGGACGGCCTTCTGTCCGTCGGCCTTGGCCACGGCCTTCACGGCGGGCGGCACCATCTCCTCCGAGGACGCCTGCTGCAACCGACCCTGTTGGCTCGCCTTCGACGGGAAGGCCACCGGCAGCAGCATCGCGGCGAAGACGGCGACGGCGATCAGGGTCTTCACGGCCTCCAAGGCGAAGCCGCCGCGGCGCGGGGTGTTGGAAACGTCGTCCGCCTCCAGGGCGGTCGCCGAGGCAGCCGGCATCGGCTGGACTGCGGTCATGGACATGGCAGGCACTCGTGTTCGGGTTCGCCGGATTGGTACCCACACCATCGCAAGGGTCATGCCATGCCCCGCGCCCCGACCCAGCCCTTTCCATGCCTTCGTTTGAAAATTATCTAAAAATCAAAACAGTGCCGGGAATTCCACCCCGCCGCCGACCTCGGTGCGGGCATCGCCTTTCGCGGGCGCAAAAAGCCCTTTCCGGCCTGCACGCCCGGCAAAAACCTCCCATGGGCGGCCGCTTCTGCCCACCCGCCGGGAAAATATTGCCGTACGGAGCGAGGCCTTTCCTGGCCTCAGGCCATCGCGCGGATCAGCGCGATCTGGCGTTCCAGGCAGTGGGACAGCTCGAAACGCTCCACCGCCGTCTCCCGCGCGGCGCGGGCCAGCGGGGCGAAGGCGCCGGGGTCCTGCAGCACCGCGACGGCCTTGGCGGCGATGTCCTCGGGGGAGAAGAAATCGGCCAGCAGCCCATTCTCGCCGTGCCGGATGACCTCCCGCACCGGGGCGGTGTCGGAGCCGATCACCACGCAGCCGAGCGCCATGGCCTCCACCATCGACCAGGACAGGACGAAGGGATAGGTTAGGTAGACGTGCGCCCGCGACAGCCGCAGGACCGACAGATACTGGTCGTAGGGAAGGTGCCCCAGGAAATGGACGCGCGCCGGGTCCAGCGGCACCTCGGCCAGCATGGTTTCCCGCCAGCTCTTCCCACCGCCGGGCGGCGCCGAGCCGTAGCTGACCTCGTCGCCGCCGGCGATCAGCACATGGGCCTTGGGCCGCGCCTCCAGGATGCGCGGCAGGGCGCGCATGAAGCTGGGGAAGCCGCGGTAGGGTTCCAGGTTGCGCACAGCATAGGTCAGCACCTCGTCCTGGCGCGTCAGCACCGTGCCGTTGGCCAGGGTGACCCGGATGCCCGGATCGGGCAGGAGTTGCGCGGTGTCCACCCCGTCGTGGATGACCTCGATCTTTGGGTGGAACGGCGCCGGATGGGAGTCGCGCTGCCACTCGGTCGGGGCGATGCCGCGGTCGCAGGCCTCCAGGGCCAGCAGCAGCGGCGTGCTGCGCATGCGCAGCCGCAGCACCGTGTCCACATTGACCGGGACCGACGGGTCAAAGCCGACATCCAGCCCCTGGGCGCGGTAGAAGAACTCGCAGTAGTTCAGGTAGGGGGCGTTGGGGAAGACGTCCTTGACGAACAGCGTCTCGCCCCAGCCCGGATGACCGACGATGACGTCGGGGCGGAAGCCCTCCTCGCGCAGGCCCATCAGCAGCCGGGCCACGGCCTGCCCGTGCAGCACCGCGTTCTCGGTGGAGACCAGATAGGGATGCGCGTTCTCCCGCGCCTTGCGGCTGGGCTGGTAGGAGAGGCGGCGCACGTTCGGGATCTCCCGGTCGGTGCGCTTGGTGATAAAGACGACGCGGTTCGCCGGATCGGCGGCCAGGCGGGCGGCCAGATGCTTGTACTGGCCCGGCATGTTCTGGTGGATGAAGACGATGTTCATAATGCCTCCGCAAGGGCCGCCGGCCGAACCGTCTCGATGAAACTGGGCCGTATGAAACTGGGCCGTCAGGCGCGCCCGGCGCCGAACTTCTCCCGCAGCTTCGGCCCGACCTTCGGCAGCAGAACCGACAGGATCAGCAGGCTGAGCCCGATGACGGTCGGCGCGATCCAGTCCGGCTTGCCGGCCAGGGCATGGTCGCCCGCGGCGCCGAACTGCACGAAGGCCACGGTCATCGGCAACTGCCCGACCAGCGACCCGAAGGCATAGGGGCCGAGCCTCACCCGCGTCAGGCCGAGCGCGTAGTTCACCCCGCTGTGCGGCAGCACGGGAACCAGCCGCAGCATGGCGACGGCGCGCCAGCCGCCGGTCTCCAGCCGGCGCAGGACGTCGCCCCAGCGCGCCCGGTCCAGGGCCGGAACCAGCCCGTCGCAGACGTAGCGGGTCAGCAGGAAGCCGGTGGAGGCGCCGATCACGCTGCCCGCCGCCGCCAGCACCCCGCCCCACCAGACACCGAAGACCAGCCCGGCGACCATCGCCATGACGGAGCGCGGGAAGAACAGCAGGCTGGCCAGGATGTGCAGAAGCAGGAACAGGACCGGCGCCGCGGGGTGATGGCGCAGGATGTCCTGGAGCGCGTCCATCCCGAAGGCGCCATGCCATGCCCACCAGGCCCCGGCTCCACCGAGCAGAAGCAGGAGGAGCAGCCCCCGCCCGAGGTTGCGGAGGGTGGACAGGGAGGGCGTGCGGCGCTCGGCCATGGTGCGGGCCTTCGGTTCAACGAACGGGGCTTCTATGGTCGGGCCTGCATATCACGGGCGCTACCGCGCCGCGAGAGACGATCGCGCAGGCGCCGGGCGACACACCCGCAGGCCGGAGTCAAGAAAAAGGCCGCAGCCAGGACGGCGCGGCCTTCAAGTCTAGGGAGGAAACGCCCAAAGGGCATCCGGGATTCAATTTATGCTGCAACGCAGCAAAGGTCAAGCCCCTGCTGATCGGTCTTCGCGGAAAAGACGCCGGCCTCTGATATCCCCTACCAAGCCCCTTCGGATGACAGTGTCCGGAAAAAGAAAAGGCTGCAGCCGGTGAGGCGCAGCCTAGTTCTGGGAGGGAGGAAACCAAGAGAACTTGGTAAGACCATTTATGGGCCGATTTGATTAACAGCGCGTAAACAGGCCATGTATTCCGAAGACATACTCATTTTTTGATAAAGATCAATAAGGCCAAGCTTCCGCTTGATCGGGGAAAGGACGGCTTGCTGCACAGCGGCAAGCGAAGCCGCGTCACCGATGCCGGTGGCTGAGCGCCGTCCGGATGTCGTTCTGCCACACCATGCTGACCAGGGCGATCTGGGTGAGCAAGGCGATCTCGCCCTGTCCAACGGCGGCCAGCAGTTCCTCCCGCGTCATGAACAGGATCTCCGTCTCCTCCAGGTCGTCGGACACTGCGTCGGCGATCCTGCGGCAGCCGGTGGCGTGGAACATGTGGGACACCGCACCGCCCTGGTTGGCGTTGACCGTGTAGCCACCAAGCGCCGTCCAATGGTCGGAGGCGAAACCGGTTTCCTCCAGAAGCTCCCGCCGGGCTGCTTCCAGCGGGTCTTCATCCGGCGACAGATGGCCGCCGGGAAAGGTCAGATTCACGCGCCGCGGGCCGTGCCGGTACTGGCGATAAACGATGGCGCGCCCATCCTCCGTCTCGGCGAAGATGCAGGCAAAGGACGGCATGTCGAACTGGTAGTAGTCCGGGATGACCCGCCCGTCGGGCAGTTCCACCGTCTCGACATGGACTTTCAAGAACGGATCGGCGTCGAGCAGTTCGCGGCTTTCGAGCACGGTCCACGGGCGCAGGCGGCGCGTCATTCCCGGATCTCCTTCGTCCTGTCCTTGTTTCCGACGCGCTCTGGGTAACGGGCAGGCACCGCCGGAGCAAGAAACATGAAAGGGCGGCCTTCGGATTTCGCAGCGCTGCGTGCATTCGAAAAATCTTATCAACCTTTCAGAGTCTCATTTTTCAATAAAGCAATCATCCGTCGCGCCAAGCCGGCGAATGAGCATCAGAAACCTGCGATGATTCGATGCACTTGCCCTTCCTGGTAATCTGATTAGGATGCATAAACAACGAGGGATAAAGATTATCTGTTGAATTTTATCCTTATGCTTGTGAAAGGCGATGGGTCGGCGACCGCAGCCGCACTCACCCCCTCCGAAAGCCGCCCATTGAAAGCCGTGGAAGCCCCATGCCGAGCCTGCCCTTCTCAGACCTCCGCCCCCCTTCTTCCGCGACCGCCCCACCCCGCGGCCCGTCCACAGCCCCCCGCGGCACCGCGCGAGGCGCGCTCGAAAACACGCTCCCGACCATCATGGACGGCGAAGCGGCGCCCTTGCAGGAGCCGGTCCGGGCTCCGCAGGATCTGGCCGCCGGCCTGCTGATCGCGGCTTTCGGTCTGGCCGCCCTGTGGCTGGGGCGCGATTGGCCCACCGGGACGCTCGCCTACGTGCAGTCCGGTTTCTTCCCGCGGATGATCGGGCTGCTGATGGTGCTGGCCGGCGCCGTGGTGACCGGGCGAAGCCTGCTGGCCCATGGCGCCGGCCTGCCGGCCTGGGGCTGGCGCCCTCTGCTTGGAGTGACGGCGGCGGTGCTGGCCTTTGCCGGAACGGTGGAACTCCTGGGGCTGGTGCCCGCGGTGCTGATTCTGGTGGGGCTGGGCAATCTGGCCGGCCAGCCGCTGCGCCCGGTTCCGCTGGCCTTTCTGGGCGGCACCCTGGCGGCGGGCTGCGTCGCGCTGTTCGTCTGGGGGCTGGGCCTGCCCCTGCGGGTGTGGCCATGACGGAGTTGCTCGGCAACCTGCTGCTCGGCCTGTCGGTCTCGCTGTCCCCGGACAATCTGCTGCTGTGCTTCGGCGGGGCGCTGATCGGCACGCTGATCGGCGTCCTGCCCGGTCTGGGTCCCACCGCGACGGTGGCGATGCTGCTGCCCCTGACCTTCCACCTGCCGCCGGTCGGCGCGCTCATCATGCTGGCGGGCATCTTCTACGGCTCGCAGTATGGCGGGTCGGCGACGGCGATCCTGGTGAATCTGCCCGGCGAATCCTCCTCCGTCGTCACCTGCCTGGACGGCCACGCCATGGCGCGGCAGGGCCGGGCCGGAGTGGCGCTCGCCACGGCGGCGCTTGCCTCGCTGTTCGCCGGCATCGTCACCACCATCCTGATCGCCGTGGCCGGCCCGCCGCTGGCCGGGGTGGCGCTCGCCTTCGGGCCGGCGGAATATGTGTCGCTGATGCTGCTGGGCCTGATCGGGGCGGTGACGCTGGCCCACGGATCGGTGGTGAAGGCCATCGCGATGATCCTGCTGGGCCTGCTGCTGAGCATGGTCGGCACCGACGTGAATTCCGGCGACACGCGCTTCACCTTCGGCCTGCCGCAGCTCTACGACGGCATCGACTTCGTACCGCTCGCCATGGGCCTGTTCGGGCTGGCCGAGATCATCGCCAGCCTGGAGCAGACCGGCGGCGCCGGGCGGACCACCGCCCCCATCGCCAGCCTGTGGCCGAAGCGCGAGGATATCCGCCAAGCCTGGCCGGCGACGGTGCGCGGCACGGTGATGGGGGCGCTCCTCGGCATCCTGCCCGGCGGCGGCGCCACGCTCGGCTCCTTCGCCGCCTATTCGCTGGAGAAGAAGCTGGCTCGCCGGCCGGAGCGCTTCGGCCAGGGCGCCATCGAGGGGGTGGCGGCACCGGAGGCCGCCAACAACGCCGCCTCACAGGCCTGCTTCATCCCGATGCTCAGCCTGGGCATCCCGCCCAACGCCATCATGGCGCTGATGATCGGCGCCATGACCATCCACGGCATCACGCCGGGGCCGCAGATCATGGCCAAACAGCCGGAGCTGTTCTGGGGCATGATCGCCAGCATGCTGATCGGCAACGTGATCCTGGTGATCCTGAACCTGCCGATGATCGGGCTGTGGGTGCGGCTGCTGCGGGTGCCCTACGGCTATCTGTTCCCGGCCATCCTGGTCTTCTGCTGCATCGGCACCTACACGCTGAACAACAGCGCCTTCAACGTTCTGCTGATGGCCATGTTCGGCGTCCTGGGCTACGTCCTGCGCAAGCTGGACTGCGAGCCGGCGCCGCTGATGCTGGGATTCGTGCTGGGTCCTCTGCTGGAGGAGAATCTGGGCCGCGCCCTGCTGCTGTCGGGCGGCGACCCCACCGTCTTCGCCACCCGACCGATCAGCGGCAGCCTGCTGGCCACCGCCGCCCTGCTGCTGATCCTGATGGTGATGCCGTCGGTGCGCCGCCGCCGGGACGAAGCCTTCAAGGACGAATGACTCCCAAACGCCTTCCTATCCCCGCCCGCCCCCTCTTCCAAAGGCTGGCGGCCTTCACGCCGTGAAAGGTGCCTGTGCGATGACCGTCGTCAAAGAGTTCCCCCGTCCCGCCCCCGATCTGGTCGCCGCCTTCCGCGGCCAGTCCCCGGCCACGCTGCACGAAGCGATGGGCAAGAAGGGCGCGATGTCCTTTCCGATCAAGCCGCTTTATCAAGGCATGACGCTGTTCGGCACCGCGGTGACCGTGTCCGGCGGTCCCACCGACAATCTGATGATCCACGCCGCCATGGCGCTGACCCGTCCGGGTGACGTGCTGGTGGTCGATTTCAAGGGGATGACCGAGGCCGGCCCCTGGGGCGACGTGCTGACCGAGGCGGCGATCCAGCGGGGCTTGGCCGGGCTGGTCATCGACGGCTGCGTGCGCGACGCCGCGGCCATCCGCGCCATGGGCTTTCCGGTCTTCTGCCGGGGGACCAGCATGAAGGGGACCACCAAGACCCAGCCCACGGGCGACGTGAACACCCCCATCGTCTGCGGCGGCGTGATGGTCATGCCGGGTGACATCGTGGTCGGCGACGACGACGGGGTGGTGGTGGTGCCCCAAGCCGAGGCCGCCGCCACGCTCGCCAAGGCGGCGGAACGCGAACGGATGGAGGAAGGCCTGCGCGAACAGCTCCGTGCCGGGCGGACGACGGTCCAGGCGCTGACCCTGGAATCCTATCTGGAGGCCGGCGGCATCGCCCTGTGACGCGAAGCGCCGCGGAAATGCGGGCGGGGCCAAGTCCCGCCTGCCATTGCCTGGAGTGGTATTACCGGTTTTCGGCAAAGGAACGGCGATAGGCAAAAAAAAGCCGCGTCCGGACACGAGGTCGGCGCGGCAGACGAATGCTCTTAGAGCATCATGATGTTTTTGGTTTTCCTCCCCAGACCTCAAGGCCTTTGTTTTGTGAGAGGAAATTTCCACAGTCGACGCAGGGAAGTCAACAGCATTGAGCGGATTATAACTTTAAGCCTAACGTCTCCTTCCGATGCGCCGAGAAAGACGGATGGAGTCGTCCGAAGAGAAAAATCTCAGCGAAAGCCAAACAGGGGGCTTGCGTTCCGCCGGGCGCGTGCGGTATCTCCCTGCCTCCTTCGTTGGAGCGGCGCGGGCGTAGCTCAGGGGTAGAGCACAACCTTGCCAAGGTTGGGGTCGAGGGTTCGAATCCCTTCGCCCGCTCCAGTATCACGAAGCCTTTCCCACATCATTGCCAGTCGGTTGGAAAACGGGCTGCGGCACCGGTGCCGCCGCACCATTCCTGCGCGTGGAAGCCGCGGATTCCTTGCTGGAATGTTAACCCACTGCTAGGGGTCTCGGGCTAAGGTCGATCGGACCGGCCTGAATGAACCACGAAGCGCGGACGCCCCCGACCATGCAGCAGCTTGACCGTCCGAACGAATCGCCGACCGAGGCGCTGCTCCCCGGCTTCGGTATGCTGAACGGCCAGTCGATCCTGGTGACTGGGGGAAGCGGGTCCTTCGGAAAGCGTTTCGTGGAAACGGTGCTGCGCCACGCCAGCCCGCGCCGGGTCATCGTCTTCTCCCGCGACGAGTTCAAGCAGTACGAGATGCAGCAGCAGCTCGGCCCCGAATGGGCGTCCACGCTGCGCTTCTTCATCGGCGACGTGCGTGACCGCGAGCGGCTGGAACTGGCCATGCGCGAAGTGGACGTGTGCGTCCACGCCGCCGCGCTGAAGCATGTGCCCGCCGCCGAATACAACCCCATGGAATGCATCCACACCAACGTTTATGGGGCGGAGAATGTGGTTCGAGCCGCGCTGAACACCGGCGTGAAGCGGGTGATCGCGCTGTCCACCGACAAGGCGGCCAACCCGGTCAACCTCTACGGCGCCAGCAAGCTGGCCTCGGACAAGATCTTCATCGCCGCCAACAACCTGTCGGGCTCGCTCGGCACGCGCTTCTCGGTGGTGCGCTACGGCAATGTGGTGGGGTCCCGCGGGTCGGTGATCCCGCTGTTCCGCCGGATGATCGTGGAAGGGGCGGAGTCCCTGCCGGTCACCGACGACCGGATGACCCGCTTCTGGATCACGCTGCAGCACGGGGTGGACTTCGTCGTCTCCTGCATCGCGATGATGCAGGGCGGGGAGATCTTCGTGCCCAAGATCCCCAGCCTGCGCATCGCCGATCTGGCCCGCGCGATGGCCCCGGATCTGCCGCACAAGCTGGTCGGCATCCGCCCCGGCGAGAAGCTGCACGAGGTGATGATCACCGAGGACGATTCCCGCCAGACCTTCGAACTGCCGGACCGCTTCGTCATCGAACCGGCCTTCGCCTTCTGGACGCACGAGCCCTATCAGCGGCTGGGCGCCAAGCCGGTCCCCGACGGATTCCGCTACGCCAGCGACACCAACGGCGACTGGCTGGACGGCGCGCGGCTGATGCGGCTGCTCGCGGAAGCGCCGTGATGGGCGAACCGGTGTCCCGGCCGCCGCTGCCCTTCCTGCCCTATGGGCGCCAGGACGTCGATCAGGCCGACATCGATGCGGTGACCACGGTCCTGCGCGGCGACTGGCTGACCCAGGGGCCGGCGGTGGAGGCTTTCGAGCGGGCGCTGTGCGAGCGCACCGGGGCGGCTCATGCGGTGTCCTGCGCCAACGGGACCGCCGCCCTGCATCTGGCCGCCCTCGCCCTGGGGCTCGGTCCCGGCGACGCGGTGGTGGTGCCCTCCGTCACCTTCCTCGCCACCGCCAACGCCGTCCGCTACGTGGGGGCGGAGGTCGCCTTCGCCGATGTCGATCCCGAAACCGGTCTGATGGGACCGGAACAGGCGGAAGCGGCGATGGAGCGGGCCGCCCGCGCCGGCTGGCGGGTGCGCGCCCTGGCGCCCGTGCATTTCGCCGGCCAGACCGCGAACAGGACCGGGCTCGGCGCGCTCGCCGCCCGCCACGGGCTTGCGGTCATCGAGGACGCCTGCCACGCCATCGGCAGCGTGGACGTGATGCCGGATGGGCGCGCCCTGCCGGTCGGTTCAGGCGCCTTCGGCACGCTCACCGCCTTTTCCTTCCACCCCGTGAAAACCATCGCGGCAGGCGAGGGAGGGGCCGTGACCACCAACGATGCGAACCTCGCCGCCCGGCTGCGCCGTTTCCGCAACCATGGCATGGAGCGGGGGCCGGCGGGATTCGAGGACCACGAGGCCGCCTTTGCCGCCGACGGGACCGCCAATCCCTGGTATTACGAGATGGCTGAGCCGGGCTTCAATTACCGCCTGACCGACATTCACTCCGCGCTCGCCCTCAGCCAGCTCGGACGACTGGACGCCTTCGTGGAGCGGCGACGTCACCTGATGGACCTTTATGCCGAGCGGCTGGCCCGGCTCGCCCCCCTGGTCCTGCCCGTCGCCCGCGTTCCCTGGTGCCGTCCCGCCTGGCATCTCTGCGCCGTCCGCATCGACTTCGCCGCCGGCGGGCGGACACGGGCGCAGGTTATGGCCGATCTGCGGGGGTGGGGCATCGGCACCCAGGTCCACTACATCCCGGTTCACCGCCAGCCTTACTGGCGCAGGCGCTACGGCGACCTCGCCCTGCCCGGCGCCGAGGCCCATTATGCCCGGACGCTGTCACTGCCCCTGTTCCCGGCCATGGCCGATGCTGATGTGAACCGGGTCGTTGCAGCCCTGGCCGGAACGCTGGGACTGCACTCTCCGGCGTGACAACCCGGCGTCGCTGTTGGACAGTTTTCTCTCTTCCAAAAATGCGCTATGCCAAGCGTCATCTGGAACGCTTCGGAGCAGGGTCATGGCCGAGGGTACTGTGGACTATTACGCGATGGTCGAAGAGGCCTGGCAACTGAGCGACGCCGCGCGCGACTATGTGAAGAACGCCGGCCGCGATGTGGACAACGCCGAGCTGTGGGAGAAGGTGTTCGCCCCCTCATCCCTGATCGACCTGGAGCGCACCCGCGCCGAGGGCGGGCAGCCGTTGCAGAAGATTTTCTTCAAGAACCCCTACGGCCTGCAGTACCGGGCCGACCACAAGGACTGGATACCCTTCCGCCACGGCGCCCTGGACCCCGCCTATCTCCAGGCGATCTGAGGCGTCTGGATTTTCCAGACGGTTCCGCTGAGGCCACGCGCGCCGGCACGGCAAACCCGGCGCGTCCGCCATCGGCCCCATGAAGGTCCTATGAATCGGCTTTCAGCAAAGGCGCGCCGCCCCGCGGCAGCCTGCCGCAGATGATGTCCGCATCACGGCTATCCTGATAAGACAAGGCAACCATCGAAGGCGGTCACCGTTCTGCTCCATGCCGAAGGCGGGGCCGGACACAGGCGGCCTAAAGGGTGTTGACAACAAGGGTTCCCCATGCGCATCGCGATGATCGGTACGGGCTATGTCGGGCTGGTGTCCGGCGCCTGCTTTTCGGAATTCGGCGTCCACGTCACCTGCGTCGACAAGGATGCCAGCAA
>NZ_VITI01000039.1 GCF_007827795.1 Azospirillum brasilense | reverse complement strand
CTGGCCGGCATCCTGGGGCTGTGCTCCGGAACACGAAAGGCCGGCCCCGTCTCCGGGGCCGGCCTTGCCGAGCAAATAAAGTTGGTTGCGGGGGCGCAAAGCCACCGAGAGTTGACACTTCCGCCGGTCACCATCTGATTCCTCAGCGCCGGTCGCCCTTGATAGCGGCCAACGCCACCTTCGCCTTGAACGCCGCGCGGTGCTTCTGCCGAGTCTGTTTCACGCACCGCTCCTGTGTCTGCGCTACTTGTAGGAGCGGGACTCTCGCTTCGTCACCTGCCTCAGATCCGGAGGCCATCTCACTACGCGACACCCTCGTCCCGCAGGGCGCGTATCACCACGTCGCCGGTGTGGCGCATGTGGTCGCGCAGGCGCTGGCCCATCAGGTCGCCGTCGCGCTGGGCCAGCGCCTCCATGAAGGCTTCGTGCTCCTGCACGGACTCGTCCCAGCGGGCCTGCTGGAGGTTTGCCATGTAGCGGGCGCGGCGGATCTTGCCAGAGAAGTCGGCCTGCATTTCCGCCAGAACGCGGTTGCCCGACACCTCGGCGATCCGCCGGTGGATCTTCTGGTTGGTGCGGAAATAGTCCGACCGCCGGCCCCGGCGGTGGAAGTCGACCAGCCGCGCGTGCAGATCCTGCAACTCCTCCACCTCCTCGGCGGTCGCGCGCTGGCAGACGAGCTGCCCGGTCATGTACTCCACGCCGGCCATCAGCTCGAAGATGTCGGCCACCTCCTGCACGCACATGCGCTTCACGATGGCGCCGCGGCTGTGCAGCAGTTCCACCAGCCCTTCCGAGGCCAGCACCTTCAAGGCCTCGCGCAGCGGCGTGCGCGAGACGCCGAACGCCTCGCAGAGCTGGCTTTCCGGGATGCGAGCGCCGGGGGGCAGTTCCCCCTCCACGATCATGGAGCGCAGGCGCGCCGCCACCTCGTCGTGCAGGGTGACCCGGCCGATGGCGGCCCGGCGCGCCGGGCGCTCGTTTGCTGTATTCCGCATCACCATGCCTCCCCGCGCTGCCCAGGACTTGAGCGGACCACCGCACCCCCTCCGGGGGCGCGGGAAGCGGGCAAACCTATCCCGCTCACATTTTCCTATTCTTATTCAATGGGTTATACGTCATTGTAATTCAATATCCAATTTTGGCAATTGACTTGCATTAGGACGAGGAGGATCGTGGTTCCAAGCATGAGGGAAAGTCAAGCCGGCCGAAGGGAGACAGTCGACCCGCCGATTTCGCCGTAATTCCCTAATACTCGACCGCGTCCGGTGCAAGTATCGGAGCGTGCGTCCGCGCGCCGCTCGACTGGAACAGGAGAGGTGCATCCATGGGACCCCACTCGGGATTTCTGGCCGTCCTGGCCGTGGTGCTGGGCGTCACGGCGGGCAGCGCCAACGCTGAGACGCTCCGCATCGCCGGCAACTTCGCGCCGGAGCATTCCTCCTCCAAAGCCATGGAGCTTTTCAAGGCCGAGGTCGAGCGCGGCACCAACGGCGCGCTGACCATCGACCTGTTCCCGGGCATGCAGCTTGGCGGCGCCAAGGAGAACGTGGACGCCGTGCGCTCCGGCACGATCTTCGGCACCTGGGTGGGGGCGGCCTTCGTCTCGCGCCTCGTGCCCGAGGTGGAGGCTGTCAGCCTGCCCTTCCTGTTCGAGACCCGCGAGACCGCCTTCCAGGTCATCGACGGCCCGGTCGGCAAGGCCATCGAGGAGAAGCTGGCGGCCAAGGGCTTTACGCCGCTCGGCTGGATGGAGCTGGGCCAGCGCCACGCCACCAACAACATTCGCCCACTGAAGACCCTTGAGGACTTCAAGGGCCTGAAGCTGCGCATGCAGCCCAACGAGACGCACCTCACCACCTTCCGGGCGCTCGGCGCCAACCCGGTGGCGATGGACGTGAAGGAGCTGTATTCGGCACTTCAGCAGGGCGTGGTGGACGGGCAGGAGAACCCCTACCCCATCATCCGCGCCAGCCGGTACTTCGAGGTGCAGAAGTACCTGTCCAACACCGGCCACTTCTTCGACTTCATCCCCCTCGTCGCCAACAGGAAGCAGTTCGACGCGCTGAAGCCGGAGTACAAGCAGGCGATCACTGCCGCCTCGGCCAAGGCAGTGGCCGAGCAGCGCAAGCTGGCCGCCGAGGCCGACGCCGAGGCGCTGAAGGACCTCCAGGCCAAGGGCATGCAGTTCGACGCGCTGACACCGGAAACCCTGGCCGCGCTGCGCAAGGCGACCTCCGGCGTGGTGGACGAGGTGAAGAAGCGCGCAGGGGCCGACCTGGTCGATCAGGTGCTCGCCGCCGCGGGCAAGAAGGGATGAGCACGCTGAACGGCGTGGCCGCGCCGCCGGGGACCGCCGCCGCGGCCCTCGACCGGGTGCTCGACGGCATCGACTGGATCGTCGCCAAGGTGGTGATCGGCGCCATGATTGGCATGGTCGTCATCGTCTCCGCCCAGGTCTTCATGCGCTACGCGCTGAATCTGTCCATCGACTGGGCTGAGGAGATCTCGCGTCTCCTCTTCGTCTGGGCGGTGTTCCTGGCGATCCCGCTGGGCATCCGGCGCGGCGCGCACGTAGGCATGACGCTGCTGACGGACGTCATCCCCACGGGACCGCGCGCCGGGCTGGCCCGGCTGATGGCGCTGCTGGGCATGGGCTTGATGGCGGTGGTCGGCTGGCAGGCGGTGATCCTGACGCTCGACCAGTGGGACGAGCCGATGTCGACGCTGGACGTCTCGGTCGGGCTGTTCATGCTGCCGGTCTGCATCGGCGCGCTGCACGGGGCGCTGCACCTGCTGTCCCAGGCGCTAGGGCGCGGCGTTCCGCCAGGCAGGGAGTAGGGCGACATGAGCCTGCCGATCATCCTCATCTTCATGGTGCTGGGCCTGCTGGGCATGCCGCTGGCCTTCGCGCTGGGGTTCAGCGCGCTGGCCGGGCTGTCGCTGGGCGGCATCGACTTCAACATGCTGCCGCAGCGCATGATGCACGCGGTCAACGCCTTCCCGCTGATGGCGATCCCGCTGTTCATGCTGGCCGGTGAGCTGATGATCCGCGGCGGGCTGGCGGAGCGGCTGATCGATCTGGCGAACGCCTTCGTCGGGCGCGTGCAGGGCGGCCTCGCCCAGGTCACGCTGGTCTCCGGCGCGGGCATGGCCGCGGTGTCGGGCGCCGCCGTGGCCGACGCCAGCGCGCTCGCCACCGTGCTGGTCCGCCAGTTGGAGAAGGTGTACGGCACCGGCTTCTCCGCGGCCATCGTGGCGGCGGCGGCGAACCTTGGCCCCGTCATCCCGCCGTCGGGCGCTATGATCGTCTACGCCTTCATGGCCGGCAGCGGCGTGTCGGTGGCCGGCATGTTCCTGGCCGGCGTGGTGCCGGGGCTGATCTACTGCGCCGGGATGATGGCGCTGTGCTGGTGGATGGCGAAGCGCCGCGGCTACCCGCTCACGGGCGAGCCGGTCAGCCTCGCCAACATCGCGTACCAGATGCGGCGGTCGCTGGTGATCCTGCTGATGCCCATCGTGGTGATCGGCGGCATCGTCGGCGGCGTCTTCACGGCGACGGAGGGGGCCGCCATCGCGGTGGTCTACGCGCTGCTGGTCGGGCTGTTCGTGACGCGGCAACTGAAGCTGGCCGACCTGCCGGACTGCCTGCTGAAGGCGGCGATCACCACCGCCATGGTCGGCGCGCTGATCGCCTTCGCGTCGGCCGTCACCTTCCTCATCACGGTGGACCTGCTGCCGATGCGGCTGACCGCCGCGATCAAGGGCCTGACCACCGACCCGCTGGTCTTCAACCTGCTGGTCGCGGCCATGCTGTTCGTGGTCGGCATGTTCCTGGAGTCCAACGCCGCCTACATCATGCTGGTGCCGCTGTTCCACCCCATCGCCGTGTCCTACGGCCTGGACCCGCTGCATTTCGGCTTCCTGTTCGTGTTCAACTTGGTGCTCGGCATGCTCACGCCGCCGGTGGGCGTGGTGCTGTTCGTCGTCTGCGGCATCGCCCGCATCCCCATGGGCGAGATGATGCGCCACCTCTGGCCCTTCGTCGCCCTGGGCTTCGCGCTGCTGGCCACCGGCATGCTCTTCCCGCCCCTCATCACCGCCCTGCCGCACGCGCTGGGCTATTAGGGAGACCCCCTTTGCAGAAGCGTACGTTGATCGGAATGCTCACCCCCTCGTCGAACACGGTGCTGGAGCCGGTGACGAGCGCCATGCTGGCGGGGCTGCCCGAGGTGAGCGCCCATTTCGGGCGCTTCCGGGTGACCGAGATCTCGCTGAAGCCGCAGGCGCTGGGCCAGTTCGGCGACGCCCCCTTCCTGGACGCCGCGCGGCTGCTGGCCGACGCCCAGTTGGACGTGATCGGCTGGAACGGCACCTCGGCGGGCTGGATGGGCTTCGACGCCGACGCGCGGCTGTGCGATTCCATCAAGGCGGAGACGGGCATTCCCGCCTGCACCTCCATGCTTGCCCTCAATGAGATTTTGGAGACGACGGGGCGCAAGCGCTTCGCCATCGTCAGCCCCTACCTGGACGAGATCCAGGAGAGGATGGTCGCCAACTACAACGCCGCCGGCTTCGAGGTGGTGGCGGAGCGGCACCTGAACGACCGCGGCAACTTCTCCTTCTCCGAGGTGACCGAGGAGCGGATCGAGTGCCTGTGCGCCGAGGTGGCGGAGACCAAACCCCAGGCCATCGCCATCATCTGCACCAACATGCGCGGAGCCCCCGTGGCAGAGCGCGTGGAAAAGGCCCTGGGCATTCCCGTCTACGACACGGTCTCCACCGTCGTGTGGAAGGCGCTGCGCATGACCGGCGTGGACACTCGGCGCGTGCAGGGCTGGGGCAGCCTGTTCCAGGAACTGGCGTGAGGGAGGGCGGCATGGACCCGTTCGATCTGGTCATCCGGAACGGCACCGTCGCCACCGCCGGCGACGTCCAGCGCTGTGACGTGGGCATCCGCGGCGGGCGCATCGTGGCGCTCGGCGAGGGGCTTGCCAAGGGCAAGGAGGAGATCGACGCCACGGGGCTGCTGGTGCTGCCGGGCGGCGTGGACGCGCATTGCCACTTCGATCAGCCAACCGGCGACGGGTCCGTGATGGCGGACGACTTCACCTCCGGCACCCGTTCGGCCGCCTGCGGCGGAACCACGACGGTGATCCCCTTCGCCTGCCAGATGAAGGGCCAATCCTTGCGCGCCGCGGTCGATGACTACCACCGGCGCGCCGACGGCAAGGCGGTGATCGACTACGCCTTCCATCTGATCGTCACCGACCCGACCGAGCAGGTGATCGGGCAGGAGCTGCCGGCGCTGATCCGCGACGGCTACACCTCCTTCAAGATCTACATGACCTACGACAGCCTGAAGCTGAACGACCGCCAGATCCTGGAGGTTCTGGACGTGGCGCGGCGCGAGGGCGCCATGGTCATGATCCACGCGGAGAACAGCGACTGCATCGCGTGGCTGACCGACAAGCTGGAGCTGGCTGGCAAGACCGCGCCGAAGTACCACGCCGTCGCCCGCCCCATGGTGGTGGAGCGCGAGGCCACCCACCGCGCCATTGCGCTGGCCGAACTGGCGGACGTGCCGATCCTGATCGTCCACGTCTCGGGCGCGGAGGCGGTGGAGCAGATCCGCTGGGCGCAGGGGCGCGGCATGCGCATCTACGCCGAGACCTGCCCGCAATACCTCTTCCTCACCGCCGACGACCTCGACAAGCCGGGGCACGAAGGCAGTAAGTGCATTTGCTCCCCTCCGCCGCGCGACAAGGCGAACCAGCAGGTGATCTGGGACGGGCTCCAGGGCGGGGTGTTCCAGATCTTCTCCTCCGACCACGCGCCGTTCCGCTTCGACGGGCCGGACGGCAAGCAGGTGCACGGCACCGACGCGCCCTTCTCCAAGGTGCCGAACGGCATCCCGGGCGTGGAGACGCGGCTGCCCCTGCTGTTCTCGGCCGGGGTCGGCGAAGGCCGCATCACGCTGGAGCAGTTCGTTGCGCTGACCTCGGCCAACCCGGCGCGGCTCTACGGCCTCTACCCGCGCAAGGGGACCATCGCGGTGGGCTCCGACGCCGACGTCGCGCTGTGGGACCCGCAGCGGGAGGTGACCATCAGCAATGGCCTGCTGCACCACAATGTGGACTACACGCCCTACGAGGGAATCCGGGTCACCGGCTGGCCGGTGCTGACCCTGTCGCGCGGCGCGGTGGTGCAGCGCGACGGCACGCTGACCGCCCAACCCGGCCGCGGCCAATTCCTGCCCTGCGACCTGCCTGCCCCCGCCCGGCCCCGCACCGGCCGCGCCGGCGCCGTCTGACACCAAGAAGAACACGGAGGCTCACAGACATGACCAAGTCCCGCACCCTCGCCGCCCTCCTGCTCACGACCGGCGCCCTTGTGGCGGTGGCCCCCGCGGCGCAGGCCGCCGACCCGACGACCATGCGCGCCGTCGGCAACTTCTCCTCCAACCGCAAGCATGTGGAGGGGATCGAGCGGCCCTTCTTCGACGCGCTCTCGGACAAGAGCGGCGTCAAGCTCCAGGTCAACTACAACCCGATGGACGTAGTCGGTGTGAAGGCCGACGAGGCGCTGCGCCTGATCCGCTCCGGCGCCTTCGACGTGATGAGCGTGCAGATCGGGCAGGCGTCGCGCGACGACCCCTTCTTCGAGGGGTTGGACCTGATCGGCGTCTCCACCGACATGGCGCAGCTGCGCAAGGCGGTGGACGCCTACCGCGAGGCCTTCGACCAGCGCCTCCAGAAGAAGTTCAACGCCAAAGTCCTGACGCTCTGGCCCTTCGGCCCGCAGGTCTTCTACTGCAACACGCCGATCAAGAGCCTGGACGATCTGAAGGGCCTGAAGGTGCGCAGCTTCACGCCGTCCATGGCTGCGCTGATCCAGCACCTCGGCGCCACGCCGGTGACCCTGCAGTTCAGCGAGGTGTACCCGGCGCTGCAGCGCGGTGTGGCCAACTGCGGCGTGACCTCACCCACCTCGGGCAACAGCGGCAAGTGGCCGGAGGTGACCACCCACTTCCTGCCGCTTTCGGTGTCCGGCTCTGTCCAGGGGCACTTCGTGAACCTGGACTACTGGAAGAAGTTCTCGCCGGAGAGCCAAGCAAAGATCCTCGCCGCCTTCAAGAGCATGGAGGACCAGATGTGGGCGCTGGCGGAGACGGCCAACGCCGACGCCGCCAACTGCAATGTCGGCAAGGACCCCTGCACCGAGGGCACGAAGTTCAGCATGACCCCGGTCGAGGTGACGCCCGCCGACGCCGCCAAGGTGAAGGCCGCAGTGACCGCCGTCGTCCTGCCGATCTGGAAGGAAAGCTGCAACCGCATCGACCCGGCCTGCACGCAGGCGTGGAACGAAACGGTCGGCAAGGCCGCCGGGTACAAGATCGACTGACGCGCATTGCCCCCACCCCGGCCCTCCCCTGCGAAGCGGGGGGAGGGCCGGGGTGGGGGCAAAACACCCTGCACACCCAAGGACCACCCATGCCCTCCAGCCCCCTTCACACCCTCCTCAACCCGGTGTGCCGCTTCGCCGCGATCCTCTGCGGCTGGGGGCTTCTGGGACTGAGCGTGCTGACCTGCGTCGAAATCGTCGGGCGCAAGTTCTTCGGCTTCACGCTGCACGGCATCGACGAGGCCGGCGGCTACGCCCTGGCGATCAGCACCGCCTTCGGCTTCGCGCTCGCCCTGGTGCGGCGCGCCCACACGCGCGTCGACCTGCTGCTGGTCAGCCTGCCGGCCAGGGCGCAGGCGGTGCTGAACGCGCTGGCAGCCCTCGTGCTCGCCGCCTTCGCGGTCTTCATGGCGGAGCGCGGCTACGCCGTGCTGAGCGAGAGCCTGGAGTTCCGCAGCGTCTCCAACTCCCCCCTTCAGGTGCCGATGTGGCTGCCGCAAGGGCTGTGGTTCGCCGGCCTGGTGCTGTTCGCCGCCGTGGCGGCGGCGCTGGCGGTGGACGCGGTGCGCCGCCTGATCCGCGGCGAGACGAGGACGATGAACGCCCTCTACGGCCCGCCCACGGTGCTGGAGGAAATCGAAGAGGAACTGGGCACGGAGCTGCCCGACCTAAGCCGGAGGGCCGCGGAATGATCGGACTTTGGGAAGCCGCCCTTGGCTTCGCCTTCATGCTCGGGCTGATGTTCCTGGGCTTTCATGTGGCGGTGGTGATGTTCGCCGTCGGCCTGCTGGGCGCGGCGCTGACCATCGGGTCGCCCATCGTGCTGGCGGCCGGGACGCAGCTGTGGAGCGCGTCGGACAACTTCGTGCTGCTGGCGGTGCCGCTGTTCGTGCTGCTGGGGGAAATCCTCGTGCGCGGCGGTTCGACCGACCGCATGTACCGCGCGCTGTCGCATTGGCTGTCGCCGCTGCCGGGCGGGTTGTTGCACACCAACATCGGCGCGTCGGCTCTGTTCGCGGCGGTGTCCGGCTCGTCCGTGGCTACGGCGGCGACCATCGGGACGGTCGCCCTGCCCGCTTTCCGCAACCGGGGCTACGACCCGCGCCTCGTGCTGGGTACGGTGGCGGCGGGGGCGACGCTGGGCATCCTGATTCCGCCGTCGATCAACATGATCATCTACGGCGCCATGACCAACACCTCGGTCGGGCGGCTCTATTCAGCGGGCATCGTTCCGGGGCTGCTGCTGACCGCGCTGTTCATGCTGGTCATCGTCGCGGTCAGCTGGTGGCGCCCGGCCATGGCCGGCGCGCGGGAGCCGATGGCGCCGCTGGGCGTGCGGCTGCGCGCGTTGCTGGGCCTCGCCCCGCCGTTGGGCATCTTCGTCGTCGTGATGGGGACCATCTACGCCGGCTGGGCGACGCCCACGGAGTCCGCCGCCGTCGCCGTGATCGTCGCGCTGCTGATGACGGCAGCGGAGCGGAAGCTGTCCATATCCATGCTGCACGAATGCTTCGTCGCGACCGTGCAGGTGACGGCGATGATCACGCTGATCGTCGTGGCGGCCTTCTACCTGAACTTCGTCATCGGCATTCTGGGCATCCCGCAGGCGCTGGCCCGCTTCGTGTCGGAGATCGGCGCGGGGCCGACCGAGACCATGCTGGTTCTGTTCGTCTTCTACCTGATCCTGGGCTGCTTCCTGGAGACGCTGTCGATGATGATCGGCACCATCCCCGTGGTCTTCCCGCTGGTGCTGACGCTTGGCATCGACCCGGTGTGGTTCGGCATCTTCCTGGTGGTGATGTGCGAGTTGGCGCTGATCACCCCGCCGGTCGGCATGAACCTCTACGTGGTGCAGGGCGTCCGGCGCGAGGGGTCGGTCGTGCAGGTCATCCAGGGGACGATGCCGTTTCTGGCGATGCTGCTGCTGCTGACCTTCATCCTGATCTACTGGCAGGACGTGGCGCTGTGGCTGCCGCGGATCACCTTCGGATGAGCGCACTCCTCCTCGTCCCCGCCGCCGTGCTGTGCTCAGCCGAGGCCGAGGCGCTGCCCGGTCTGGCGGTGCTGGTGGAGGGTGGCCGGATCGCCGCCGTCGCTCCGCCTCCTCAACTGGAAGGCCGCGGGGCGGAGCGCATCGACCTACCCGATGCGCTGCTCATGCCGGGGCTGATCAACGCGCACCAGCACGGCCGGGGCCTCAGCCAAGTGCAGCTCGGCTACCCCGACGACCGGCTGGAGCTGTGGATCAACCGGCGGCGCGGGCGCGGCGCGCCGGACCCTTACCCGCTGGCCCTGCTGTGCGCACTGGAGATGCTGCGCAACGGGGTGACCACGGCGCTGCACGCCAACATGAGCTACGGCAGCGGCGACTATGCCAACGAGGTCCGCGCAGCGCTGCGCGGCTACGACGAGGCGGGGCTGCGCGTCACCTACTGCGTGGGCGCGGCGGACCGCGGCGGCATTGCCTACGATCTGGAGGAGGCGTTCCTCGCCACGCTGCCGGACGAACTGCGCGCCTGGATCACCGCGCCGCGCCCGCCCGCCTACGCCGAGGGCGCCGCCGGGACCAAGACCCTGATGGCGGATCTCCGCGCGGACTTCGCCAGGCACCCGCGCGTCCGCTTCGCCTACGGCCCCGCCGGGCCGCAATGGGTGTCCGACGGCCTGTTCAAAGCGCTGGCGGAGGATGCAGACCGGCTCGGCCTTCCCGTCCACTTGCACGCGCTGGAATCGCCGGTCCAGGCGGCGGCTTGCCAGCGCCTCTACCCGGAGGGGGTGCTGGCCCGGCTCGACGCGCTGGGGGTGCTCGGGCCGCGGACCTCGCTGGCGCACGGCGTCTACCTGACCGACGCGGACATGGATCTGGCGGCGGCGCGCGGCGTGTCGGTGGTGACCAACCCCGGCTCCAACCTGCGCCTGGCCAACGGGGCGCCGCCGCTGGCGCGCCTGCGGGCGCACGGCTTGCGGCTCGCGGTCGGCACGGACAACTGCGCCTCCCAGGACGGCGAGGATCTGCTGGGCGAGCTGCGGCTGGCCGGGCTGCTGGCCCTTGACCCGCAATGGGGCTGCCCGGCCGGGCCGGGCCCGGCGGACCTGCTGTCCATGGCGACGGTCAACGGCGCGGCGGTCGCGGGGTGGGACGGCATCGGCCGGCTGGAGCCGGGCTGGCGCGCCGACCTCGTGGCGCTGTCGCTGGAGCGCGTCCGCGGCGGGTGGCTCGACCCCGACATGCCCCTGCGCGACGCCGTGGCGGCGCGGGCCTTGGGACGCGACGTGGTGCTGACTATGGTGGAAGGCCGAATCCTCTACCGCGACGGCGCGTTCCCGCACCTTAATCCGGCGATTGTCCGGAAAGCGGCGGCGGAAGCAGCCCGCCGGGCGCGGGACCCACAGGACGACGGTGACCGCGAACGCGCGGTGCAGATCGGCGCATCGCTGGACCGGTTCTGGAGCGGCCGCCTCACGCCCTGACCGGCCACTCGTGCCGGAAGCCGAAGCGCCGGTCCAGCAGCCGGGCGCAGCGGAAGCCATCAGAAACTGGTTTCACGCATGAACAGGGCGGCGGCGGATCGGAAGAAGTCTCCCAAGAGCGATTTCGGCTTGCCGAACAGCACAAGATTTCCGCGGAGCAGCGTGCTGGTATCCCGGCGCTCGATGTCCGCCAGCGACAAAGTCACGCGGTAGATGGCCGTCTCCGGCACCGGGCCGCTCGACGTATCGCGCACGAGGATCTTGCCGCCCGAGGTCGATCCAAGGATGCCATCCGGCAATATCCGTGTCGCGTCGCGGTCAATCTCCTCAACCCTCAGCCGCAGGCTGTCGAGGCCCGAGTGCTCGGGGTAAAACAGCGCCTCCGCGTGCCGTCCAGAACGGTTGCAATGTTCTCGTTCTTTTTGATCCAACTCCCTGGTTTCAGGTTCACGTCAGTGACGAACAAGGTTCCGTCCGCTGGTGCCTTGATCTGGTAACGCCTTTGTTCCGCATCGACGCCGACAAGTTCGGCGTTTAGTTGTTTGATGGCGGATCGTTGCCTTGAGGCCAGGGCCGCCCGCTTCGGTATCGTCCGCATCGAGCAGATCGCGACGTGGACCCTCAAGGACGGCCAGCTTGTCCACCGGGACGATCCCGTCGCCGCGGGTTTCGACGTCGCCGACCTCGTCGCCGAAGGCATCACCTGGGACATGCTGGTGGGGCATTTCGGCGAGGAGAACCTCATCGACTGGATCGAGCCGCCGCAGGACGCTGGCATCCCCGACGGCTACGCCCTTGAGAATGGCCGCCTTTGTCGTCTCGTGAAGGGGCAGGAAGGCGAGATCGAGAAGGTCGAACTCTGCTCTTGGATTCGCGTGGCGGGACTCGCCCGCGACCGCAACAGCCAGAGTTGGGAAATCCTCGTTCAGCTTCGCGATCCCGACGGCCTCGTCCATGAGGAGTTGATCCCGTATGCCGAGCTTGCGGGCGACGGCACCGCCGCCTTCGCCCGCCTGAAGAACCGCGGCCTGCGGAGCACGGCGGCCAAGGGCGTGAAGAACGCTATTCTCTCCTGCCTTGAGCTGTGGGACACCCCGCATCGCATCCGCATGGTGCCGTCGGCGGGCCACCATGATGGCCGCTTCGTCACCCCCGACAAAGTGTACGGGCCGTTCAAGGGCGAGACTCTCCGCCTCGACCGCCGCAACGTGAAGCCCGGGCAGATCGCGGAGTACAAAGGCACGAAGGAGCAGGCGGACGAACTCGCGAAGCTCTGCGTGGGGAACTCCCGCCTCGTCCTTGCCATGGCAGCGGCCTTCGTCGGACCCCTCCTCTACCTGCTCGGTGCGGAAGGCGGCGGCATCCACTTCTACTGCGAAAGCAGCGTCGGCAAGACGACCCTGCTGAAGATCGTCAAGACGATCCTCGGCCTCCTGATGCAGACGTGGCGTGGCACCGACAACGGTCTTGAGGGCATCGCCACGAACCACAGCGACCTGTTGCTGGTGCTGGACGAGATCGGCGAAGCCGACAGCCGGGTCGTCGGCCGCGTCGTCTACATGCTGGCTAACGGGACGGGCAAGATTCGGGCCGATGCCCGCGGCGAAGCCCGCAGTCCGAAGACCTAGCGTGTGCTTTTCCTTTCGACAGGGGAGAAGACGCTTGCCGAGATGATGGGTGAGGCGGGCGTGTCGATCAAGGCGGGGCAGGAGGTCCGCCTGATCGAAATCCCCGCCGATGCGGACGCGGGCATGGGCCTTTTCGAGAACATCCACGGCTTCCCGTCGCCGGCGGCGTTCGCCAAACACCTTGTCGCCCTGGCGGATCAGGTCGCGGGCATCGCGGGGGAGGCCTATCTGAATCGACAGCTTCATGAAGGACTACTGCCCCGCCGATGCCGCGGGTCAGGTCTCCCGCGTGTACCGCCGCATGGCCCTGATCGCGGCGGCGGGTGAACTGGCAACCGAGTTCGGCGTGGTGCCCTGGCCGTCGGGCGAGGCGACCGCGGCGGCCGCCTACTGTGCGTCGACCTGGTTGGACCGCCGCGGCGGGACCGGCTCGTCCGAAGCCACCCGTTGCGTCGAGAGCGTGCTCTCGCAGATCGAACGCTACGGCTCGTCCCGCTTCGACGAGTGGACCGAAGCCCCCATGAGCACCAAGGAAATGGTGGTCGACAAGGCCATCACCCGCTTCGGCTGGCGTCGCCTCGTCAACAACCGTTGGGAGTATTTTGCCACGAAGGACGGCTGGAAGCAGTTGCACATCGGTTTCGAGGCTGACTTCGCCACCAAGACCCTGATTCGCGAAGGCATCCTGAAGGTCGGCAACGACGGCAAGTCGTCTCGCTCGATGGACGCCTCGAAAAACTGTAGCGTGTTCGACGTTCTGGTAATTCTCTTGTCCTGAAGGCGGTGGGGACGGAAGCATGGCCGGGCAACCTGGACTGTTCGATCTACAGGATCGCTACGCAGAACTGAGCAAGAGCGGCTGTTGTCGGTGGTGGAGTTCGAGGTTTTCCGCCCGACGCTGGACGCGGCCTTGGGGCGCAAGGATCGCTCCCGGGGCGGACGGCCGCCGCTGGACGCGGTGATGATGTTCAAGATCCTGGTGCTGCAGGCGCTGTGCGGCCTGTCGGACGAGCAGGCGGAGTATCAGGTGCACGACCGGCTGTCGTTCATGCGGTTCCTCGGTTTGGGATTGGGCAACCGGGTTCCGGACCGCACGATGATCTGGCTGTTCCGCGAGGCGCTGGTGACGGCGGGAGCGATGGAGGGGCTGTTCGCCCGCTTCGACGCGGACCTGAAGGAGCGAGGCTACTTTGCTCTGGGTGGCTTTGCTCTGGGTGGCCAGATCATCGACGCTTCCATCGTGGAGGCGCCCCGGCAGCGGCTGACCCGGGAGGAGAAGCGCCAGATCGGTGACGGTGAAGACCCGCCCTGGCCGCCGGCCAAGGCGCGCCAGAAGGACACACAGGCGCGCTGGACGGTGAAGCGGGGACGGGTCAAAGCGAAGCCGGGACCGACGCTCGACGGGTCCGAGGCACGCCTGGTGGAGGGACTTCTGATCCCGGCCTTCGGCGACAAGTCGCACATCACCATCGACCGTCGGTTCCGCCTGATCCGGCGCTTCATCGTCACCGACGCGGCACGGCACGACGGCGCGCAGTTGCCGGGCCTGCTCAACCCCGACGCTTTCGACAGCCGGGTGTGGGCGGACAGCGCCTACCGCTCCAAGGCCAACGAAGCGGCCATCGCGGCGGCGGGGCGCCGCAGCATGGTGCATTTCCGCAAGCCGAAGGGGCGGCCGATGCCGGAGCCCCACCAGCGCGCCAACCGTGCCCGCTCGGCCGTGCGGTCCGCCGTCGAGCATGTGGTCGCCGACCAGAAGGCGCGCATGGGGCTGTTCATCCGCACCATCGGCCTCGGCCGCGCGACGGTGAAGATCGGCATCGCCAACCTCGCCTACAACTTCCGACGCTTGGCTTGGCTTGAGGGGCGAACTGCGCCCGCATAGCGCCAAAACCGCTGCATATTTCCGCATTTTCGCACGAAATTGCCCCTTCGGCGGCCAAAATCGCCGGCTTCTCATCGGTGCGCACCCTTTCAGCGGCTTCAACCGTCGATTAAGGGCGGTTTATCGAGGTGTTCAATCGTGCTGCGCGGCGATCTGGCGGCGATGCTGAGTTTCGCCGCTAACACGAAGAAGCCCGGCCTCCGTGGGGAGACCGGGCTTGTCTGCGATCCAGGATCGCAAGGATTGTTGGTTGCGGGGGCAGGATTTGAACCTGCGACCTTCAGGTTATGAGCCTGACGAGCTACCGGGCTGCTCCACCCCGCGGGTGTTGGGCTGCTGGG
>NZ_VITI01000038.1 GCF_007827795.1 Azospirillum brasilense | reverse complement strand
CTCGGCTTCTGGAAGGCGCTGGAGGAGGTCTTCCCCGGCACTCGGCATCAGCGCTGCTGGGTGCACAAGACCGCCAACGTGCTGAACAAGGTTGCGAAAGCGCCTCGATCCGCTTTCCAGTCACGTCGAAACTCTCTGAAGTCGCGTTCGACGCGCCTCCGAAAAGCACAACAACCGGGATGATCCATTTCAGAGAACAAAGCGCGAAGGTTGGCAGCTCCTTGGGCGGCGTTCCAGGCATGTACGTCCTCCCTGATTTGTTGGTCTGATTTGACGGCCTGTAAGCAGCCCATTCATGGTGATGGCTGATCAGGACCTGTGCGTTCCCTCGCCCGTCGCCTTTGAAGAAGGCGCTGTGTCTACGGGGCGTGCGCTGAACGCCGGCATTGTTCTTATTCAAGAACTAAGTGCCTATATAGGAACAATCTAGCGGCAGCGGTCCGATGATGCAAGCGTTATGTCTGGAGAAATCCGTCGGCATCGGCCATGCGGTGCCAGCCTGCGGTGTCCTCGGATGCGTGCGCCGGCCTTGGCACGATGACATTCCTAGTTTTTATAGGTAAACTCGGTTCATAAATTGCGCCGAGCGCGCAGGGAGCGTCCGCTCCGAATACGGGGACTGACATGGCCAAGTCGGCATTGCGCGTGTTGGAAATTATGGAATTCGTCGCGAGCAGCAAAAGCGGCAGCGCAACCCATACGGAGATATCCCAGGCGCTAGGCATTCCGAAGAGCAGCCTGACCGGTCTGCTGCGGGACCTCCAGCGGCCGGGCTATCTGCAATTGGACCGGGAGACCGGACGATTTTCCATAGGGTCGCAGGTCATGTTCCTCGCCCATGCCTATATCAAGAACCTGAACATCGTCCGGGTCGGGGCGCCGGTCGTGCACCAGCTGTTCCTCGATTTGAACGAATACACGACGATGGCCATTCCCAAAGGCGACAACGTAGTCGTCGTTTGTTCGGAAACGCTGCCGTCGCCGCTGGCGCACTCCCTCAACATCGGAGAGCATCTGCCCATGCTGACCAGCGCTCTGGGGCGGGCGATCCTGGCTTTCGTCGATGAGGGCGAGCGCGAAACGTACCTGAAGCATTACAAGCCGGTCGCCCATACCGAATTCACCAAGACCGACATTGGCGACATCCGCCGCGAACTCGCCGCCATCCGGGAAAGCGGTCTGGCCTACGTGCGCGAGGAATTTCGCCCCGGCATCACCGGCTATGCGGCGCCGGTGTTCAACATCAACGGACGCCCGATCGCCTCCATCGGCGTCGCGCTGCCGACCGCACGCATCGCGCCGGAGCACGAGACGCGCATCTGCACACTCCTGCTGGAGCGGACGACCGCCTTGTCGAAACGACTGGGTGCCAAGCTGCAAGCCTCGCCGGCGGAGTTGTTCAAGGAAGACGAAGACGATGAGGTGGAGGACGCCGAGGCGTAACTGCGGCGCCCATCCAGTCGTCAGACGTGCGGCTCGAAGCGCACCAGGGTCAAATCGGGCCGCACCGGATCGAAGCGGGCGCGGACCGGCAGGCCGATGCTAGGAGATTTGCCCGGCGAAGCCACGAAATTGCTCATGACCCGAATCCCCTCGCGTAGTTTCACCTGGATCACGGTGTAGGGCAGGGCCGCCTGGAAGGCCGGCCAGTAGGCCTTGTGGAACATGCAGAAGGATTCTATCACGCCAAGGCCACTGGCCTCGATCCAGTCTCCGCCGACATGGTGGCAGTGTGCGCAGGATCGTGCCGCGGGGAACCGGCAGCGTCCGCATGCGGGGCAGCGTTGAATCAGCAGCACGCTCCGTCTGGCTGCTTCCCAATGCGGGCGGTTTGCCGGATCGTCGGGCGGCATCGGAACGTCGATCATGCCGGTGTCCTCCCGTAGATCACCGAGGTCACCACCGGAGAGGCGGCCATGTACTGGATGGCGTGGGGGGTGCGGATCTGCCGCTCTCCACACTGGCCGCGCAGTTGCCGCACAGCTTCGACGTTGAGGCCCCACCCCTGCAGGTAGGATTCCGACAGGTGGCCGCCGCTGGTGTTGGCCGGAAAGGCGCCCTCCAGCCGAAGATGGCCGTCGGCGATCCAGCGCCCACCTTCGCCTTGCGGGCAGAATCCGAAGCCTTCCAGGGTGAACAGCACCGTCGGCGTGAAGTTGTCGTAGATCATCAGCCCATCCATGTCCTGCGGGCCGAAGCCGGCCATGGCGTATACGTCCTTTGCCACCGCTTGCATGGGCGCGGCCCAGAAGTCTTCAGGAGGGAAACTGGACCCGGTGAAGGAGGAGGCCTGCGAAGCGCCGCGGATATAGACCGGCGGTTGCCGCAGGTCCCGGGCGCGTTCGGCGGAGGTGATGATCATTGCCACGGCGCCGTCGTTGATCAGGCAATAATCGAACAGCCGCAGCGGTTCGCAGATGAACCGTGCCGCGAGATAGTCGTCAAGGCTGAAGGGCTGGCGCTTCACCGCGCCGGGATTAAGGCTGGCGTGTCGGCGAAAAGTCACGGCGATTTCGCCAAGCTGTTCGGGCGTCGTGCCGTAAAGATGCATGTGTCGCTGCATCATCAGGGCATGGAACGCGCCCGGCGACGTCATTCCATAGGGTGCCCAATGTGCGTCGGTGGTGCCGTACGCCCCCGCGGCACCGCCGTACCCGCTGGCGTCGCCGCCGTAGGTGGTGCCTGCCGAAGCGCCGTCGTTGGCGTAGACCAGTGCGACGGTATCGACGGTGCCACTCGACACCAGCAGGGCCGCGGTCTGGATGCAGACACCGGAAAAACGGCCATGCCCGGGTGTGGCGAGCGTATAGCGCGGGTCGATGCCGCAGAGTTCGGCGAAACGGCCGTAGCTGGGAATGCGGTTGACGATCAGGCCGTCGAGATCCGCATGGGTGAGCCCGCAATCGTCCAGCGCCTCGCGCAGAGCCCATTGCCCGAGGTCATAGGCATCGAGGTCGGGAAATCTGCCGTAACGGGTGGTGCCGACGCCCGCCACGGCGGGAGGGTACATCTCCGATCTGTTCATGACCTTCACTCAGCAGGATAGAGGCGTTTCGGGCAGGCCGGCCACATCGAGCCGAACGGCCCACAGTCCGCCGGCCTGCGGCATGGCCCGCGCGTTCCCCTCGATGCCCCGTCGCGCACTGGTGATGTAGAGGACCCGCAGATCGTCTCCTCCGAAGGTGCAGCTCGTCGGGTGCTCGACGGGCAGGGCTGTCCGCGAGGCAAGCGAGCCGTCCGGGCGGAAGCGATGCACGGCGCTGCCGCCGAAAGCGGCGATCCAGACATGCCCGGCCGCGTCGACCGTCAGCCCGTCCGGAACACCCTCACCATCGAGCGTGGTGAACAGCTGGCGCGTCCCGATGGCGCCGCTGACCGGGTCACGATCGTACTTGTAAACGTGCTTGGATCTGGTTTCGGCGAAGTACAAAGCCCGTCCGTCCGGACTCCAGCCCAACCCGTTGGACAGCACAAAGCCCTCGTCCATCGGCTGCAACCCGGAATCCGCTCCGTCATCCGGCGTAAATCGGTAGAGCCGGCCAATCGGGCTTTTCAGCGCGCGGTCCATGCTGCCGACCCACATTCTTCCATCCGGAGCCACCTTGCCATCGTTGAAGCGTTCTTCTCCAAGGTCGAGCCCGTGTGTCTGCCCGATTGCGGCACCGGGCGGCGGTGCGTCGATCAGGGCATAGCCACGGCGGAACAGGATCAGGAGGCCGCCGGAGCGGCGCAAGGCTATGGCGGCCGGCGGCTTCGGCAAGGGCCAGTTCTCCGACGCTCCGGTGGCGGGGTCGAAGCGCCACAGCGTCGGCCGGGCAACATCGATCCACCATAGTCGACGGGTGGTCGGGCACCAGATCGGGCATTCGCCAAGTTCGTTGTCGCAAGCGAGAACACAGGTCGGTTGTGCGTGCATAGCGGTCACCTGGAGGTGGGGTCCGTGAGAAAGGGCGTTTCATTCCGCGGAGCCGGCGAGCGAGGGCGCATCGCCAAGGCGTGCGTTCGTGATTGCGTGGGACTTGGTTCGGTCCATGTGCCGCCCCTGGACGAACATGGCCGCAGCGACGAGCAGGGCCGGCACCACCAGGACGATGAAGACCTGGCTCAGTGACCAGCCCTGCGCCAAAAGCTCACCGCCGATGAAGGCGCTGATGATCGCGCCGATCCGGCCAATGCCTATCATCCAGCTGGAGCCCGTCGCACGCGCTTCGGTGGGGTAGACGGCGGCGGCCAGCGCATTCATGCCGACGCTGCCGCCGTTCATGCAGAAGCCCACCAGACCGGCGAACAGACAGAGCAGCACGAAATGCTGTGTGATCTGGCCGATGGCGACGACCGCCACGGCGCCGATCAGGAACACGCCGGTCAGGACACGGCATTTGTGCCAGCGATCCATCGCCCAGCCGATGGACAAGGTGCCGACAGGGCCGCCGATCTGGAACATTGCGGTCGCGATTGCCGCCTTCGACACGCTGTAGCCACCGCCCTCCTTGATCAGGGTGGGCAGCCAGCTGCTCAACAGGTAGACGAGGAAGAGCACGGAAAAATAGCCGATCCACAGCATTGCCGTGGCGAACCGGTACTGCGGCGAGAGCACGATGCGGATGGCGGTGCGATCCTGCACGGGCTCGCGGCCCAATGTGTAGCGCTGTCCCGGTTCGGCGGCACCGGGCGCCAACCGCTCGATTATGGCGGCGACCCGCTGCGCTGGCGCATCCCGTGTGATCAGGAAGCTCACCGATTCCGGCATCTTCCATATCAGCACCACGCCGACCAGGATCGGCGCCAACCCACCGAGGATCAGCAGGCTGTGCCAGCCGAACGCCGGGATCATCCAGGCTGAGATGAAGCCGCCGCTTGCGGCGCCGACGGTGAAGCCGGACAAGGTGACAGTGACCAGAAAGGAACGTGTCCGGTCCGGCGCATATTCGGAGATGAGCGTGCTCGTGTTCGGGATCGCCGCTCCCAGCCCGAGCCCGGTCAGGAAGCGGAACGCAACCATCTGCGTCACATCCGTGGCGAAGGCGGTGGCCAGCGTCCAGACACCGAACAGGATCACGCTGGCGACGATGATCAGCTTGCGGCCGTAACGATCGGCCAACGGCCCCGACAGCATGGCGCCAAGCGCCTGTCCGATCAAGCCGGCGCTGAGCACAGCGCCCAACGCTTGGTGGCTGATGTTCCAATCCGTTTTCAACTGAGGGGCAATAAATCCCATGATGACGGCGTCAAAGCCGTCGAGGACGATGATGATGAAGCCAAGCCCGATCAATAGCTTTTGAAAGGAGCCAAGAGGCCTGCTGTTGATGAGGGCGCGAACATCAAGACAACTTGCTTGGGGCATTCCGTTTCCTCCGTATGAAGGGCGGCCGCTTTCCCGGTCTTCTGTTATCGGCGCTTGCTGCTTTGGATACCCGATCAACGGGCCGCCTGATGCGGCTGCCACGTTTTTGCGCGTTCATCGCGCTTGACGGTATGAAGGAAATGTAGCAGCGTAAGTTCAGTTAGGCAAACTGATTTCTCATATGTGAACGATGCTCCCGATGTGAGGCGCGGCAATGTGGCGAAGGCAACTCTCCTCGCCGCCGGGGCGCCGCTGCGGCGCGAGAAATCCAGGAGGAAAAAATCCGATGAACCGAATGCCTGAAAGCCGGACGCTCCCGAAGCTGGTCAGCGAATTGATTGCCCATTATGGCGAACGGGAGGCCGTGGTCGGCAACGGCCAGCGTCTGACTTATGCGCAACTCGGCGCACAGGTTGCGGCCGTCGCCCGGCGGCTGATCCGGCTTGGTGTCGGCCATGGCGACGAAGTTGGAATTCTGATGGGCAACCGGCCTGAATGGATCGTCAGCGCCCTGGCGATCACGTCCGTCGGCGGCGTCGCCGTGGCCCTGAATTCCTGGGCGACGCCCCGCGAATTGGAACACCTGATCCGCCACAGCGATTGCCGTCTGCTGATCGCGGCACCGCGTTTCCTGAAGCACGATTATGGGGCCATGCTGGACGGGATGGCACCACTGGCGAAACGCCTTCCGCTGCTTCAAGGGGTGCTCGGAATCGGCGACGATCTGCCGGTTGGATGGATGCCCCTGCTCGATGCGGATGGCTCCGATGCCGCGGCGGTGGATGCGGAGATGCGCCGGGCCGGCGACGCCGTGCGGCCTGAGGATCTCGCGTTTCTGCTTTACACCTCCGGCTCGACCTCGACGCCCAAGGGCGTGCAACTGGTTCACGGCTCGGTCATTGCCAACCCGTGGCAGATCGGCGAGCGACAGCATGTGGTCGCGGGCGATCGGCTCTGGCTGGCCGTGTCGCTGTTCTGGGGCCTTGGCTGCGTCAACGCGATGATGAATCTGTTGACCCATGGCGGCTGCATCGTCCTCCAGGAATCATTCGATCCCGGCGCTGCGCTGAGCCTCATTCAGGACGAACGTTGCACGCTTTTCTACGGTACGCCGAACATGGCCCAGGCGCTGCACGACCATCCGGACCGGAGCCGCTATGACCTGAGCACCCTGCGCGGCGGCGCCACGCTCGGTACGCCGGAACAGGTGATGCGTGTCGTCGAACTGGGCGCTACCCAAATCTGCAACATCTACGGCTTGACCGAAACCTACGGCAATTCGCACGTCACCGACGCCGGCGACGCCCTGGAGCGCCGGCTGACATCCTGCGGCCGGCCGTTGCCGGGCGTCATCCAGCGCATCGTGGCGCCCGATGGCGCGGATCTGCCCCCTGGCCGGATCGGTGAAGTCCGTGTGAAGGGGCATGTCACCGCCGGCTATCACAAGGACGAGGCGCTGACCCGCCAGTCCGTCGATGAGCAGGGTTTCTTCCGCACGGGCGATCTCGGTTATGTCGACGAGGACGGATACCTGTATTTTTGTGGACGTCTAAAGGACATGGTCAAGACGGGCGGCATCAACGTGGCGCCGGCTGAGGTCGAGGCGGTGCTGATGGATCATCCCAGCATTTGCGTGGCCTATGTCGTTGGCGTCCCGGACGACTCCCGTGACGAAATTCTGGGCGCCCTGGTCGTGCCCCATCCCGGCGCAAACCTGTCCATCGAACAGGTGGTCGCGCACTGCCGGGCGAACCTGGCCGCCTACAAAGTGCCGCGTCTCGTCCGTTTCGTCGAGGAAACGACAATCCCGCTGACGGTCACGGGCAAGGTTCAGAAGAACAAGCTTGCCGAGACCTTCTTCGCCCCGGTGGCGGGCTGAACGCCGGCCTCTCCGCACTGGCCATCGCATGGATCACCGACATGACTACGCCTGTTGACGACCATCAGGACCTCCGCGACGCCATCCGTGCGCTGTTCGCGGATTTCCCGGACGACTATTTCCTTAAGATCGATGAGGCACGCGCCTATCCCGAAGCCTTCGTCGATGCTCTGACCAAGGCCGGCCGGCTGGCTGGCCGCGCTGATCTCCGAGGAGTATGGCGGCTCCGGCCTTGGACTGGCCGAGGCCTCGGTGATCATGGAGGAGATCAACCGCAACGGCGGCAACTCCGGCGCCTGCCACGGGCAGATGTACAACATGGGCACCGTGCTGCGGCACGGATCCGACGAACAGAAGGCCCGCTACCTGCCCAAGATCGCATCGGGGGAACTGCGACTGCAGAGCATGGCGGTCACCGAGCCGACCACGGGCACCGACACGACCCGCATCAGAACCACCGCCGTCAAGAAAGCCGACCGGTATGTCGTGAACGGACAGAAGGTATGGATTTCCCGGGTCCAGCACTCCGACCTGATGATCCTGCTGGCGCGCACCACGCCGCTGAGCGAGGTGCGGAAGAAATCGGAGGGCATGTCGATCTTCATCGTCGACCTGCACGACGCCATCGGCAAAGGCCTGTCGGTGCGGCCGATCCCCAACATGGTCAACCATGAAACCAACGAGCTGTTCTTCGACGAGCTGGAGATCCCCGAAGAAAACCTGATCGGCGAGGAAGGCCGGGGATTCAAGTACATCCTCGACGGTCTCAACGCTGAGCGCACTCTGATCGCGGCGGAATGCATGGGTGACGGGTACTGGTTCATCGACCGTGCGCGCCGCTATGCCGGGGAACGCGAAGTCTTCGGCCGGCCCATCGGCGCCAACCAAGGCGTCCAGTTTCCGATTGCCGATGCCTACATCGAGTTGGAGGCCGCCAATCTGATGCGATGGCAGGCCTGCCGGCTGTTCGATGCAGGCGAACCATGCGGCGCCCAGGCCAACATGGCCAAGCATCTTGCTGCAAAAGCGTCTTGGGAAGCTGCGAACGTCTGCCTGCAAACCCATGGCGGCTTCGGCTTCGCCACCGAATATCACGTCGAGCGCAAGTTCCGCGAGACGCGCCTCTATCAGGTGGCGCCCATCTCGACGAACCTGATCTACGCCTATGTGGCGGAGCATGTGCTCGGGCTTCCGAAATCCTACTGACGGGAGGACTGCCGATGTCGGCCCCCATGTCGTCACAAGGCTTGTCGGCAATCGCCGAAACCGCGGCGCCCGCGTCGCGTCCCTTGCGCGACGGACTTCTGCAAACCGATCCGCCTCGTCTGCTCGGCTCCGCCTGCCGCGCCTGTTCGACCCGCCTGTTTCCGGCGCGCGACTTCTGCCCGGCCTGCGGTTCCGACGATGTCGAGGGCGGGGTTCCTCTGGCCACCGCCGGCACGGTGTACAGCTTCACCGTCGTGCGCCAAGCACCGCCGGGACGCGAAACGCCCTACAGCCTCGCCTACATCGATCTTGCCGACGGCGTGCGGGTGATGGCGCAGGTCACCGGCGATCCCGACGCCCTGCGCATCGACATGCCGGTACAGTTGGACATCCGTCCGGTCGGCCGCCGGGACGGCTGCGACCTGATCGGCTACGTCTTCGTGCCCAGCCTTTTGCCGGAGGCCGCGTGATGACCGCCGTTCATATCGCCGGCGCGGGGATGGTCCGCTTCGGCAAGTACGATCCTGCCGTGACGTTCGAAAAGCTGGCGGTGGAGGCAGCGCGCAACGCACTGCGCGACGCCGGCGCCCATCGGCGCGACATCGAGGCCGTGTTCGTGGGCCATGTCTTCGGCGGGCCGGTGGCGGGACAGCGCGTGGCCACGGAACTCGGCCTTGGCGGCCGGCCGGTGAGCAACCACGAGAATTACTGCGCCAGCGGCGCGACGGCACTGAGGGAGGCCTGGATGGCAATCCGCGCCGGACTTTGCGACGTGGCGCTGGTGATCGGTGTGGAGAAGATGACCGATCGGATCAAGGGCGGTGTCACGCCCGATGCCAACGACCTCGACGCCCAGCAGGGTTATGTGATGACCGCCGGACACGCGCTCAGCGCGCGGCGCTACATGCATGACCATGGCGCCACGCGCGAGCAGATCGCCATGGTCGCGGTCAAGAACCATGCGCATTCCCGGCACAATCCCTATGCCCAATACCAGCGGCCGGTGACCCTGGACGAGGTGGTCAACGCCCGCCGGATCGCCGATCCGCTCGGCCTGCTCGACTGCAGCCCGATCAGCGATGGCGCGGCGGCGGCGGTGGTTTGCAGCGCGACGGGCCTCAAGAGGCTCGGCTTGCCCACGGATCGTCCCGAGGTTCGGGCGATTGGGCTGGTCAGCGGCACCTTGCGCGCCGGGCTGGGCGACATCAACGAGGAGGATATTTCCCGCCGCGCCGGGCTGCAGGCCTACGACATGGCCGGCATCGCGCCGGAGGACATCGACCTTGTGGAGATGCACGACTGCTTCACCATCGCCGAGATCGTGCGGCTGGAAGGGCTCGGCCTCGTTCCGAAAGGGCAGGGGGCGGCCTGGACCGCGCAGGGCCGGACCTCCATCGGGGGAGCGCTTCCGGTCAACCCGAGCGGGGGACTGCTGTCGCGCGGCCACCCCGTCGGCGCGACCGGCATGGCGCAGGTCTGCGAACTGTACTGGCAGCTCACCGGGCAAGCCGGCCAGCGCCAGGTGGACGGCGCCCGGCTTGGGCTTGCCTATTGCAAGGGGGGCACGGTCAGCGGCACCGACGGCGCCTCCGTCACGACCGTGGTGATGTCGTCATGACGGCGCGCACGCTGGTTCTGGTTGGCAATGGCCTGGACACGCGGAGCCTTGCTGCCGCCCTGGAGCCCTTCGACATCGCGCTGGGCGTCATCGAACGGGAACTCCGGCACGACGCGCCATGTGATGAGCTGCGGGCGGCGCACCTGCTGTCCCGCTTCGGTCCGTTCGACGGCCTACTGCTGGCTCCCGCCTTCGTCGATGGCCCGGACGATCCCACCGTGGACGACCTCCTCGACGTCCTGACGTCCTGCTTCAGCTGCGTCAAGGCGGCGGTCGCGTCGTTCGAGGAGCGCGCCGTGGTCGGGCGTGTGATCGCGCTGCTGCCCGGTGGCGCAACGATGGGGGAGCCGGGCGAGGCGATCAATTCGGCGCTCGCCGGAGCGATGCTCAGTCTGTTCCGGACGGTGGCGCTGGAAATGCGCACCACCCCGGTCACCGTCAACACACTGGTGTACGCCATGCACACGGCTGACGAGCCGGCCGGCGGCGAGCTGTTGGGAGACCCGGAGGCGCTGGCGAGCATGATCGCGTCGCTGCTCGGCTCCGGCGCGCGCGGTATCAACGGCCAGGAAATCTACGCGCTCGCGGGCGCCGACGTGGGGAGGCTGCATCCATGATCGAACATCCTACCGACGGAATCATCACCGGCGCTGCGGGAGGCATTGGCAAGGCGCTGACGCTGGCCCTGGCCGGCGCCGGCGTCCATCTGGTCGCCACCGATCTGGACAAGGGCGGGCTGGACGCCCTGGTCCGGGAGGCGGACGGACTGCCGGGAACCGTCATTGGCATGGCCGGCGACGTGCGGGACCGGGACCTGCCGCAAGCGTTGCGGGACCGGGCGCTGGCCGCCTTTGGCGGTGTCGGGTTGCTGGTCAACTGCTCCGGCTTTCTGAAGGACAGCCGCATCCAAAAGATGCCGGTCGATCTGTTCCGCCAACTGGTCGACATCAACCTGATCGGGCCGTTGCGTCTGATCGAAGCCATCGCCCCGGTGATGCGGATGGCCGGGCAGGGAAGGATTGTCTCCATCGCCTCGCGCGCGTGGCTCGGCAACTTCGGCTCGTCCGGCTACAGCTGCGCCAAAGGCGGCATCGTCGGCGCCACCCGCGCCTTGGCTCTGGCGTTGGCGCCGCACGGGATAACGGTGAACTGCATCGCGCCGGGCTTCATCGAGACGCCCATGGCGCGTTCGCTGCCGCCGCACATCCTGGACCGGGTGCTCAAGGCCATTCCCGTGGGGCGGGCGGGCACCGTCGACGACATCGCGGCACTCGCGCTGTTCCTCGCCGGGTCCGGCAGCGGCTACATCACCGGACAAACGCTGGTCGCCTGCGGCGGGCGCAGCATCAGCAACCCGATCGCCTCGACCTGAAGGGACCATGACATGACGACCAAGCCCTGGCGTGATCGCTTCTTCGAAGATTTCACGATCGGCGACGTTTGCAAGCACCGCCACGCGCGGACCGTGACCCCCTACGACAACATGCTGTTTACGCTCCTGACGCAGAACCCAGCCCCGCTGCACGTCAACCATGATTACGCAAAAGCGGCCGGCCACGAGCGGGTGCCGTTCAACTCCACCTTCATCCTGGCTTTGGTTACGGGGCAATCGGTGGCGGACCTGACGCCCAACGTCATGACGAACCTGGGCTGGTCGGAGGTGAAGCTTCCGGCCCCCACCTACGAAGGCGACACCATCTACAGTGAATCGGAAGTTGTGTCCCTGCGCGAGTCCGCCACGCATCCACGTGCCGGAATCATGGCGCTAAGAACCATCGGCTACAACCAAACCGGCACCGTGGTGATCGAATTCATTCGCACGGTCATGGTTTACAAGGCCGGCCAAGCGCCAAGCCCGCCGCGCCCCGAACCACGTCGCGCCGTTCGCTGACATGCCCAACAGAAGGTTCCGCATGATGAAAACTCTCGTGCCTGCGAAGCGGGTGGTGGACTACGACGTCAAGATCCGCGTCTGGGCGGACAACGCTGGTGTTGAAACCGCCAACGTGACGATGAGCATGAACCCCTTCGACGAAATCGCCGTCGAGGAAGCGGTTCGGTGCAAGGAAGCCCACAAGGCGACCGAAGTCATTGTTGCTCAGTCGGCCCGGTAGCATCCCAGGAGACGCTGCGCACCGCGCTGGCAATGGGTGCCGACCGCGGCATCCTGGTGCAGACCGACACGGAGACCCAGCCGCTGGCATGAAGCACAGCAAGATCATCGTCGCAATCAACAAGGACGAGGAAGCCCCCATCTTCCAGGTCGCCGACTACGGCCTTGTCGCGGATCTGTTCCAGACGATTCCCGAACTCACCGAAGCCCTGGATAAGGCGTTTCAGCACGGGCATTGACGATCGTTATCCGGGAACGGGCCGCCGGGAGCGCACTGCGGAACTGGCGCTAAACCACTGGGGTTTGGGATTTAGTCTTGCAGGTGCCGCCACTTCACCATGCGGTCGCGCAGGTCGACTGTTTTGCCGTCGATCACGAAGGATCCGTCGCCCCGGTGGTGCAGCGTCCGCCGTTCCCGGCGTTCGGGATCGGTCGAGATGGCGACCACCTCGAGAATGAACAGGTTGTGGGTCTCGACCAGCCGGGTATCGGCAACGCGGCATTCGAGATTGGCGAGGCACTCGCCTATCAGCGGCGGCGTCACTTTGCGTGCCGGCAGTGGCGTCAACTCGAAGGTCCGGAACTTGTCGAGGGTGGCGCCGGAGCAGTTGCCGATGTCGACAACGGTGCGGGCGAGATCGACGGTTGGAATGGCTATGACGCACTCGCCGCTGCTGCGCAGCGCACCGTAGCTGTAGTCCCACGGGCCGATGACGCAGCCGACCAGGGGTGGATCGTGCTGCACCATCATGTGGAAACCCATGGTCATGATGTTCGGCTTGCCGCCGTCGATGGTGGTGACCAGGACGATCGGACCGGGCTCGAGAAATCGGTTGGCCTTGTCGACAGGTATGGACTGCATGTGCACTCTCCCTAAAGGGTTGTGGCCTTCCCGAATGTGGGGTGATGCGGATTACGGACCGGACACTGTTGTCATCTGCGGCCGCAGCGACGGCCTTCGGACGAAGGTCCAAGCGGTTCGGAGTCAAACGCCAAGCAATACCCGCCGTGCGTCGTAACTCCGCTGGTACCAAGAAGGTGGGCGCATGGCGCCTCGCATTCTCCTGGTGCGGCGACGAAGAAAGCCACCTTCGTCATAACGAGTGGGCTCGACGGCCGAAGGTCTCCGTGGGGGCCATTTCCTGAACCGTCGGGTCGATGTCCTCGGCGACCACCTTGGCGCCGCGAGCGTGCAGGAGTTCGGCGATGGCTCGCCCGATGCCGCTTGCGGCTCCCGTCACAATGGCGACCTTGCAATCAACGTCATTTACGGTCGGATCAATGTTGGTCATGATCAGGTCTCGCTTGCGGTTGAATCACGGAGGCAATCGAGCCGGCGTTGTCCGAAAAGCTAGCGGGACCAAGCCGTTGGGTTAATCGGTCGACTGCCGAAAAGGGTGTTTAGGTTTGGCAACAGAATCCGCGGCAGCCATGGGAATTTCTTGAATGCGGGCCAGTGGGAACGCCGACCTCCGTGCATTCATCGCGGTGGCCGAGCAGGGGAGTTTTTCTAAGGCGGCAGAGCAACTGGGCCTGTCGCCGTCCTCGCTCAGCCAGATCATCCGCACTCTTGAGGAGCGGCTGGGCGTGCGCCTGCTGCACCGAACCACGCGCAGCGTCTCCCTGACAGATGCGGGCGAACGGCTTCTGCTGCGTGTCCGCCCAGCGCTGGAGGAGTTGGACGCGGCGCTGGACGACGTCGGGCAACTGCGCGCGCGGCCGGCCGGGGTGGTGCGCGTGCGCTGCCTGCGCGCGGCCTTCAGCGCTTATGTCGGGCCGAACCTCGCGGCCTTCCGCGAGGCCTACCCGGACGTCACTCTTGACATCCTGGTGGATGACGCGGTGGTCGACCTGGTCGCGTCCGGCTTCGACGTCGGCTTCACGCTTGGGGAGGTGATCGAGAAGGATATGGTCGCCCTGCGGCTGGGAGGCGACATCCGGCAGATCGCCGTGGCTTCCCCCGCCTACATCGCCCACCACGGCCGGCCGGAGACGCCGAAGGATTTGCTGTCGCACGCTTGCATCCGCTGGCGCTGGCCGGGGCGGACCACCCCCTACAACTGGGAATTCTTCGCCGACGGCGCCTGGTTCGAGGTGGACGTGAAAGGCCCGCTGGTGTTGAGCGAGCAGAGCATGACGATCGACGCAGCGGTGAACGGCATCGGCATCGCGTTCTGGATGGAGCAAGAGCTACGGCCCCTGATCGCAAAGGGCTTGCTCGTCCCGCTGTTGGAGGAGTGGTCGGCCCCGTTCCCCGGCTTCTACCTCTGCTACCCGCAGCAGCGGCAAATGGCGCCGGCATTGCGCGCGTTCATTGACTTCATCAAGTCCAAAGCCGTGGAGCCTCGATGAGTCCGACTGTAGAGAAACCAGGGCAGCAATTCGGGCAGAGAGCAATTATTCAGTCGCGCTGACAAGCCTATTCGGTTTCCGCTCGATTGTCGGACCGGTTCAGTGTGACCAGCTTTCCCTCCATCGCGGCGGGCAGGGCTCCGCTGGATGGAAAAGGAAGGGGAAGCGGGAATGCCGATGACCGAACATGTGAGTTCCCCCGAAACGGAGTACAATCAGGCTCCGGCGGAGCGCTTCAGGCGCGGCATGCTCCTTCTGCAACGCATAGGCGGCCCCGATTTCGACGGACCGATCAACCGGCTGAGCAGGCTGTCGAAGGACATGGCCCGCTTCACGGTTGAATACCCATACGGCGACGTTCTGTCCCGTCCCGGGCTCGATCTGCGTCTGCGTCAAATCTGCACCATCAGCGCCCTGCTGGCGCAGGCATCCCTGCAGCCGCAGCTGAAATTTCATATGGAAGGCCTGCTCAATGTCGGAGGAACACCAGACGATCTCGTCGAGCTGCTGTTCCTTTCGACCGCTATGCTCGGCTTTCCCATCGCGATCGACTCCATCGGTATCGTGAGGGACATTTTCACGGAACGTGGCCTTGCCTTTGCCCCGAAGGAACCAGACGACGGCGATGGGACCGACCGGTACCGGCGCGGTCTCGGCACGTTCCGTGACCTCATGGGAATGGATCCATCCGCGTTCTGTGCCGCTTTCGCCAGTATCTCTCCCGAGCTGGCCCAATGGTCACTGGAATTCGTTTTCGGCGACGTGATGGCGCGCCACGGACTGACGAATGAAGACAAGCATTTGGCAATCATCAGCATGCTGGGGGCGACGGGCAACCGTTCGGAGTTGATGCGGCTGCATCTCCGGGCCGCGGTCGCTGGCGGTGTTACCCTCCCGACCCTTGCGGAGGCCATCATGCAGCTCAGCGTCTATGCCGGTTTCCCGGCGGCGCTTAACGGCTTCGCTCTCCTTGGCGCGGTGGTTGAGGATCCGCCGGACCAGCACCCGACCACCGCCGATCTCCACCCGACTCCCGTGGCGGAAGACACAGGGTCCGAGAGCCGGCGGCTCCGCCGGAATCGCGGCTTGACGGCGCTGGCGGCGACGTCGAGCGCGTCCGGTGAGGCGGTGGTGCACAGCTTCGACGATGTTGCACCTGAAATCGGCGGCTTGATCGTCGAGTTTTGCTACGGAGACATCTTTCATCGGTCTGGCATCGACGCGAAAACACGGGAGCTGACTGCTTGTGCGGCCCTGGCGGCCCGTGGCGCCGCGACCGACGTAACGCCGCTGCGCGTCCACATCCGCGCCGCGATCAAGGCCGGCGCCCGTAAGGATGAGATTGTCGAAACCCTTCTGAACATGCTGCCCTACAGCGGCTATCCCGCCATTCGGCAAGCCATGATCCTTGCCGCTGAAGAGTTCGCCGCAATTCAGCCATAAGACCGTCAGGCCGTCGAGTTCGCCACCCTGGAATGGGTGGAGTGGTTCAACCGCCGCCGCCTGCTCGAACCCATCGGCAACATTCCGCCCACCAATGGTCAGTCGAACAATGTAGGCTGGGTGAGTGAGCTGGTCCCCGTTTCCCGGACAGTCGGATAAGCTTGGTTCGCCCATCAGGAAGGACGGACCCGATGACGGGGAAACGGAAACGGTA
>NZ_VITI01000037.1 GCF_007827795.1 Azospirillum brasilense | reverse complement strand
CTCCGATCGCCATGGACGAGGGCCTGCGCTTCGCCATCCGTGAGGGTGGTCGTACGGTCGGCGCCGGCGTCGTCGCCTCGATCATCAAGTAAGGTGAGGAGTCGACCCCGCCGCCGTTCACCTGTGGATCGGCGGCGGGGTTGATCTCTGTCGATTTCGGCGTGCCGGCCGATAAAAAGGCTAGCAAGCCACGCGGCTATGCGCTATAAGCTCCGCTCCCCGCAGGGGGTAGAGCCTGCGGCGATAGGAGTGTAGCTCAATTGGTAGAGCACCGGTCTCCAAAACCGGGGGCTGGGGGTTCGAGCCCCTCCACTCCTGCCACGCCGTACCGAACAAGAACGGGTCGCTGACCGCGCCCTACACGTCGCACCGGAGCCCGCACGGTCTACGATGGCTAAAGTGAACCCCGCAGAATTCGCGCGCGACGTCCGCCGCGAGGTGGCCAAGGTCACCTGGCCGACCCGCAAGGAAACCGGCGTGACGACCGCCATGGTGTTCGTCATGGTGGTGCTGGCTTCGCTGTTCTTCCTCGTCGTGGATCAGGTGCTGGCCTTCGCCGTCCGTATGATCCTTGGGCTGGGAGCCTGATCGCCATGGCCGCGCGCTGGTACGTCGTTCACGTCTATTCGGGCTTCGAAAAGAAGGTTTCCCAGGCCATCCGCGAAAAGGCGGCTCAGAAGGGTCTGGAAGACAAGTTCGAAGAAATCCTGGTGCCGACCGAGGAAGTGGTCGAGGTGCGCCGGGGTTCCAAGATCAACACCGAGCGGAAGTTCTTCCCCGGCTACGTCCTCATCAAGATGGATTTGACGGACGAGTCCTGGCATCTCGTGAAGAACACGCCGAAGGTCACCGGTTTCCTGGGCGGGGGCGGCAAGCCGCAGCCGATCAGCCAGCGCGAAGCCGAGCGGATCATTCATCAGGTGCAGGAAGGCTTTGAGCGCCCCAAGCCCTCGATCACCTTCGAGGTGGGCGAGCAGGTTCGTGTGAGCGACGGCCCCTTCACCTCCTTCAACGGCACCGTCGAGGAAGTCGACGAGGAGAAGGCCCGCCTCAAGGTAGCGGTGTCGATCTTCGGCCGCTCCACACCGGTCGAGCTGGAATACACCCAGGTCGAGAAGGTCTGAGTCTGAAGTTTTCCCGGAACACGTGATTGAAAGTCACGTGTTCCTTTCTGCTGCGGAAGGCCCGCCATAGCCGCACCGCAAAGCCCCGCGACGCCCGTCAGCGTACCGAGGCGTCGTATCTGGAGGTTGTGACATGGCAAAGAAAATCGTCGGCTTCATCAAGCTGCAGGTTCCGGCCGGCAAGGCGAATCCTTCGCCGCCCATCGGCCCGGCGCTCGGTCAGCGCGGCCTGAACATCATGGAGTTCTGCAAGGCGTTCAACGCCAAGACGCAGGATCTCGAAGTCGGTATGCCGATCCCGGTGGTCATCACCGCCTACGGCGACCGTACCTTCACCTTCGTCACGAAGACCCCGCCGGTCAGCTACTTCCTGAAGAAGGCCGCTGGCATCGACAAGGGCTCGCAGACCACCGGCAAGGGCGCTTTCGCCGGCAAGATCACGAAGACCCAGATTCGTGACATCGCCGAGAAGAAGATGAAGGACCTGAACGCCCACGACGTCGAGGCGGCCGCGAGCATGATCGCTGGTTCCGCCCGCTCGATGGGCCTCGAAGTGGTGGAGGGCTGATCCCATGGCGAAGCTCGGCAAGCGACTGACCGATTCCTACAAGAAGGTCGACCGCGAGGCGCTCTACTCGCTGGAAGGCGCCGTCTCCCTGATCAAGGGCCTGCCCAAGGCGAAGTTCGATGAGACCATCGAAATCGCCATGAACCTGGGCATCGACCCGCGTCACGCCGACCAGATGGTCCGCGGCGTGGTGAACCTGCCGAACGGCACCGGCAAGACCGTGCGCGTCGCCGTGTTCGCCAAGGGCACCAAGGCGGACGACGCCCTGGCCGCCGGCGCGGACATCGTCGGCGCCGACGATCTGGCCGAGAAGATCCTGGCCGGCAACATCGACTTCGACCGCTGCATCGCGTCCCCGGACATGATGGGCGTCGTCGGCAAGCTCGGTAAGGTCCTCGGCCCGCGCGGCCTGATGCCGAACCCGAAGCTCGGCACCGTGACCCCCGACGTGGCCGGCGCCGTCAAGGCCGCCAAGGCCGGCGCCGTGGAGTTCCGCGCCGAGAAGACCGGCATCGTGCACGCCGGCGTCGGCAAGGCCAGCTTCTCGGAAGAGGCTCTGGTGCAGAACATCCGCGCTTTCGTGGATGCGATCACCCGCGCCAAGCCGACCGGTGCCAAGGGCCAGTACCTGCTGAAGGTTTCGCTGTCCTCGACGATGGGTCCGGGCCTGAAGCTGGATCTGTCCACTCTGGCCGCCACGGCCTGAGTGACCTGAGTTTCGCCGCCGGTTCCCTCGGGAAGCGGCGGCGATCGGGTGTCCCTGCGGGGGCGCCCACCCTGTCCAAGACCGCTGGTGCCCGCGTCTCTCCGGAGGCAACGGCTTAAACCCGCCAGAGCAGACAGGAGTTGAACCGTTAACCACGCGGGCTTGCCCGCGGTTCAGGAACGGCTCGAACTTCTGGGACAGGTTCGCCGAGGCTCCCCACCGCAAGGGAAGGGGCCTCTCGTAAACCTCTGTGCAAGGAGGCGATCCGTGGATCGTACACAAAAAGAAGCGACGATCGCGGACCTGCAGTCGAAGCTCCAGGACACGGGCCTGGTGGTGGTCACCCACCATCTGGGCCTGACGGTGGCGGAAGTCACCGACCTGCGTGGCAAGATTCGGGCCGCGGGCGCGAGCTTCAAGGTGACGAAGAACCGGCTCGCCCGCCGCGCCCTTCAGGGCACGCAGTTCGAAGGTCTGGACGGTCTCTTCAAGGGGCCGACCGCGATCGCTTACTCGAAGGACCCCGTCGCGGCCGCCAAGGTGGTGGCCGACTACGCGAAGACCAACGAGAAGCTGAAGATCGTCGGTGCCGCTCTCGGCGACCAGATCCTCGACGTGGAGGGAGTGAAGGCTCTCGCCACGCTCCCGTCGCTGGACGAACTGCGCGCCAAGCTCGTGGGCATGATCCAGACCCCGGCGACCCGCATCGCCGGCGTTCTCCAGGCTCCGGGCGGCCAGGTCGCCCGCGTGCTGGCGGCCTACGCGAAGAAGGACGAGGCGGCCTGAGCCGCACCCGTCTAGCTGTCTACCCATCCCAGAACATCGAGTTGTTGGAGCATTAAAATGGCTGATCTGCAGAAGCTGGTCGACGATCTCTCGGCCCTGACCGTCATCGAGGCCGCCGAGCTGTCGAAGCTGCTGGAAGAGAAGTGGGGCGTCTCCGCCGCCGCTCCGGTGGCCGTTGCCGCCGCCGGTCCGGCCGCCGCCGCCGCCCCGGTCGAAGAGCAGACCGAGTTCAACGTGATCCTCGCCGACGCCGGCGACAAGAAGATCAACGTGATCAAGGAAGTCCGCGCCATCACCGGCCTGGGCCTCAAGGAAGCCAAGGACCTGGTCGAAGGCGCCCCGAAGCCGGTCAAGGAGGCCGTGTCGAAGGACGAGGCCGCCAAGATCAAGAAGCAGCTTGAAGAGGCCGGCGCCAAGGTCGATATTAAGTAAGACCGTCTTGCTGCGACGGATAAGACATATCCACGCCGGACGGCGGCTGGTCCTCGAGGGGGCCTGCCGCCGCACGGCGTTTTCTGCCTTCCACCGGACCGGGTTTCCCGGTCCGGCTCTTTCCGTCCCTGCATAAGGGGCGGGCCGCGCGATCATCGCCGCGTCGCGGCGAGCACCCTGGTTCGCGTGCTTCTGGTCGAGCGTACTCACGATTCTGACGTTTGGGGACATCCATGGCCAAATCCTTTACGGGTCGAAAGCGTGTTCGGAAGAGCTTCGGGCGCATCCCGGAAGTCACCCAGATGCCCAACCTCATCGAGGTGCAGCGCAGCTCCTACGACCACTTCCTGCAAATGGACGTCCCGCCGGAGAAGCGGGCCAACCTGGGTCTGCAGGAGGTGTTCCGGTCGGTGTTCCCGATCAAGGACTTCTCCGACCGCGCCGTCCTCGACTTCGTGAAGTATGAGCTTGAGCAGCCGAAGTATGACGTCGAGGAGTGCCAGCAGCGTGGCATGACCTTCGCCGCGCCGCTGAAGGTGACCCTGCGCCTCTCCGTCTTCGACGTGGAAGAGGACACGGGCCTGCGCTCGATCCGCGACATCAAGGAGCAGGACGTCTACATGGGCGACATGCCCCTGATGACGGCCAACGGCACCTTCATCATCAACGGCACCGAGCGCGTCATCGTCTCCCAGATGCACCGCAGCCCGGGCGTCTTCTTCGACCATGACAAGGGCAAGACCCACTCGTCGGGCAAGTATCTCTTCGCTGCCCGCGTGATCCCGTACCGCGGCTCCTGGCTGGACTTCGAGTTCGACGCCAAGGACCTCGTCTACGTGCGCATCGACCGCCGCCGCAAGCTGCCGGCCACCACGCTGCTGTTCGCCCTGGACGGCGCGGAGACCGAGGCGCTGCGCGCCGAGCGGAAGGCCCAGAAGAAGGACCTGCTGCCCTACGAGGCGCAGGGCATGGCGAAGGAAGAGATCCTCAATTTCTTCTACGACACCATCACCTACACCCGCGCGTCGGGCGGCTGGAAGACCCCCTTCAACGCCGACCGCATGAAGGGCGTGAAGGTCGCTTCCGACCTCGTGGACGCGGCCTCCGGCCAGGTCGTCGCCGAGGCCGGCACCAAGATGACGCCGCGCCTGATCAAGAAGCTGGTCGAGGGCGGCCTCGCCGAGCAGCTCGTCTCCACCGAGGAGCTGACCGGCCGCTACCTCGCCGTCGACATCATCAACGAGCGGACCGGCGAAGTCCTGTTCGAAGCCGGTGACGAATTGTCGGCGAGCGACCTCGACAAGCTGGAGAAGGCCGGCGTCGACGAGCTGCCGGTGCTGGCGATCGACCACCTCAACGTCGGCGCCTACATCCGCAACACGATGGCGGCCGACCGCAACGCGTCCCGCGAGGACGCGCTGATCGACATCTACCGCGTCATGCGTCCGGGCGAGCCGCCGACCCTGGAGTCGGCCGAGGCGCTGTTTGCCGGCCTGTTCTTCGACAGCGAGCGCTACGACCTGTCGGCGGTGGGCCGCGTCAAGATGAACGCGCGCCTGAATTTCCAGACCGAGGACAGCGTCCGCGTCCTGCGCAAGCAGGACATCATGTCGATCCTCAAGGTTCTGGTGAACCTGAAGGACGGCCGCGGCGAGATCGACGACATCGACCATCTCGGCAACCGCCGCGTTCGCTCGGTCGGCGAGCTGATGGAGAACCAGTATCGCGTCGGCCTGCTGCGCATGGAGCGCGCGATCCGCGAGCGCATGAGCTCGGTCGAGATCGACACGGTCATGCCGCACGACCTGATCAACGCCAAGCCGGCGGCGGCGGCGGTGCGCGAGTTCTTCGGCTCCTCGCAGCTCTCGCAGTTCATGGACCAGACCAACCCGCTGTCCGAGATCACGCACAAGCGTCGTCTCTCGGCCCTCGGCCCGGGCGGTCTGACCCGCGAGCGCGCCGGCTTCGAGGTGCGCGACGTGCACCCGACGCATTACGGCCGCATCTGCCCGATTGAGACGCCGGAAGGCCCGAACATCGGTCTGATCAACTCGCTGGCGACCTACGCCCGCGTGAACCAGTACGGCTTCATCGAGAGCCCGTACCGCAAGGTGCGCGACAGCATCGTCACCGACGAGGTGGTCTATCTCTCCGCCATGGAGGAGGGCCGCTACGTCGTCGCCCAGGCCAACGCCGAGCTGGACGCGGACAACCGCTTCGCCGCCGACCTCGTGTCGTGCCGGCAGGGCGGCGAATACCTGATGTTCCGCCCGGAGGCCATCGACCTGATCGACGTGTCGCCGAAGCAGCTCGTTTCCGTCGCCGCGGCGCTGATCCCGTTCCTCGAGAACGACGACGCGAACCGCGCGCTGATGGGCTCGAACATGCAGCGCCAGGCGGTGCCGCTGGTCAAGGCCGACGCGCCGCTGGTCGGCACGGGCATGGAGGCCACGGTGGCCCGCGACAGCGGCGTGACCATCGTCGCCAAGCGCAAGGGCATCGTCGACCAGATCGACGCGACCCGCATCGTGGTCCGGGCGACCGACTCGTCCGACGCCACGGCGCCGGGCGTGGACATCTACAACCTGTTGAAGTTCCAGCGTTCCAATCAGAACACCTGCATCACCCAGCGTCCGCTGGTGAAGGTGGGCGACCGCGTGGCGGCCGGCGACATCATCGCCGACGGCCCCTCGACGGAGCTGGGCGAGCTGGCGCTGGGCCGCAACGTGCTCGTCGCCTTCATGCCGTGGAACGGCTACAACTTCGAGGACTCGATCCTCATCAACGAGCGCATCGTCAAGGATGACGTCTTCACCTCGATCCACATCGAGGAATTCGAGGTCATGGCCCGCGACACCAAGCTGGGCCAGGAGGAAATCACCCGCGACATTCCGAACGTCGGTGAGGAAGCCCTCAAGAACCTCGACGAGGCCGGCATCGTCTACATCGGCGCCGAAGTCCGTCCGGGCGACATCCTGGTCGGCAAGGTGACGCCGAAGGGCGAAAGCCCGATGACTCCGGAAGAGAAGCTGCTGCGCGCCATCTTCGGCGAGAAGGCGTCCGACGTCCGCGACACCTCGCTGCGTCTGCCGCCGGGCGTCGCCGGGACGATCGTCGAGGTCCGCGTCTTCAGCCGCCGCGGCGTCGACAAGGACGAGCGCGCCCTGGCGATCGAGCGGGCGGAGATCGAGAAGCTTGCCAAGGACCGCGACGACGAGCGCGCGATCCTGGAGCGCAGCTTCTACACCCGCCTGAAGGAGGTCATCCTCGGCCAGACCGCCCAGTCCGGCCCGAAGGGCATGCGGGCCGGCACGGTCCTCACCGACGCCGAGTTGGCGAACCTGACCAAGGGCCAGTGGCGCCAGATCTCCATTGCCGACGAGCAGGTGATGGAGACGGTGGAGAGCCTGGGCAAGGTCTTCGACGACTCGATCCAGGCGCTGCAGAACCGCTTCGAGAACAAGGTCGAGAAGCTGCAGCGCGGCGACGAGCTGCCGCCGGGCGTGATGAAGATGGTCAAGGTCTTCGTCGCGGTGAAGCGCAAGCTGCAGCCGGGCGACAAGATGGCCGGCCGCCACGGCAACAAGGGCGTGGTGTCCCGCATCCTGCCGCAGGAGGACATGCCGTACCTGGAGGACGGCCAGCCGGTCGATCTGGTGCTGAACCCGCTGGGCGTGCCGTCGCGCATGAACATCGGTCAGATCCTGGAGACCCACCTCGGCTGGGCGTCGGCCGGCCTCGGCAAGCAGATCGGCCGCGCCATCGACCAGTACCGCCTCGCCATGAAGGGCCGCGGCGACGCCGCCCAGACCATGGACGGGCTGCGCATCACGCTGAAGGAGGCCTACGGCCAGAAGGTCTACGACGACCAGATCGCCGATATGACCGAGGGTGAACTGCTGGAACTGGGCGGCAACCTGCGCAAGGGTGTTCCCTTCGCCACGCCGGTCTTCGACGGCGCGCGCGAGGAGGACATCTGCCAGCAGCTCGAGAAGGCCGGTCTGGACCGTTCGGGTCAGGTCACGCTGATCGACGGGCGCACCGGCGAGGCGTTCGACCGCAAGGTGACCGTTGGCTACATCTACATGCTGAAGCTGCACCACCTCGTGGACGACAAGATCCACGCGCGCTCGATCGGTCCGTACTCGCTGGTCACCCAGCAGCCGCTCGGCGGTAAGGCCCAGTTCGGCGGACAGCGGTTCGGTGAAATGGAAGTGTGGGCGCTCGAAGCCTACGGCGCCGCCTACACGCTGCAGGAAATGCTCACGGTCAAGTCGGACGACGTGTCCGGCCGCACCAAGGTCTACGAGGCGATCGTCCGCGGCGACGACAACTTCGAGGCGGGCATCCCTGAGTCCTTCAACGTTCTGGTCAAGGAGCTGCGCTCCCTGGGCCTGAACGTCGAGCTGAACCAGCGGTCGTACTGAGCCCAAGAGACTTGAACCCGCCGGAGGAGGGGCCATCTCGGCCCCTTCCGGCGGGAACTGCCCTTAACCGACAACGCGGCGCTGCCAGCGGGAGACGGTCATGAACGAGTTGATGAACATTTTCGGCCAGGTCCAGGGTCCCCAGAGCTTCGATCAGATCCGCATCCAGATCGCGAGCCCCGAGCGCATCCGGTCCTGGTCGTTCGGCGAGATCAAGAAGCCGGAAACCATCAACTATCGCACTTTCAAGCCTGAGCGCGACGGCCTGTTCTGCGCCCGCATCTTCGGCCCGATCAAGGACTACGAGTGCTTGTGCGGCAAGTACAAGCGCATGAAGTACCGCGGCATCATCTGCGAGAAGTGCGGCGTCGAGGTGACGCTGTCGAAGGTCCGGCGCGAGCGCATGGGCCACATCGAGCTGGCCTCGCCGGTCGCTCACATCTGGTTCCTGAAGTCCCTGCCGAGCCGCATCGGTCTGCTGCTCGACATGACGCTGAAGGATCTGGAGCGCATCCTCTATTTCGAGAACTACGTCGTCATCGAGCCGGGCCTGACCCCGCTGAAGCTGCACCAGCTCCTCAGCGAGGAGGAGTTCGTCTCCGCCCAGGACGAGTACGGCGAGGACGCCTTCACCGCCTCCATCGGTGCCGAAGCGCTGCGCATCATGCTGTCGGCGCTCGACATGGAGGAGGAGAAGAAGACCTGCCGCGAAGAGCTGCGCGACACCGCGTCCGAGGCCAAGCGCAAGAAGCTCGTGAAGCGCCTGAAGCTGATCGACGCCTTCCTGTCGTCGCAGTCGCGTCCGGAATGGATGATCCTGGAGGTCATTCCGGTGATCCCGCCGGAGCTGCGCCCGCTCGTCCCGCTGGACGGCGGCCGCTTCGCGACGTCCGACCTGAACGACCTGTACCGCCGCGTCATCAACCGCAACAACCGCCTGAAGCGGCTGATCGAGCTGAAGGCGCCGGACATCATCGTCCGCAACGAGAAGCGCATGCTGCAGGAGGCCGTCGACGCGCTGTTCGACAACGGCCGCCGCGGCCGCGTCATCACCGGCGCCAACAAGCGTCCGCTGAAGTCGTTGTCCGACATGCTGAAGGGCAAGCAGGGCCGCTTCCGCCAGAACCTGCTCGGCAAGCGCGTCGACTACTCGGGCCGTTCGGTCATCGTGGTCGGTCCGGAGCTGAAGCTGCACCAGTGCGGCCTGCCGAAGAAGATGGCGCTGGAGCTGTTCAAGCCCTTCATCTACGCGAAGCTGGAGCTGTACGGCCTCGCTTCGACCATCAAGGCCGCCAAGCGGATGGTCGAGAAGGAGCGTCCCGAGGTGTGGGACATCCTTGAGGAGGTCATCCGCGAGCATCCGGTGATGCTGAACCGCGCGCCGACGCTGCACCGCCTGGGCATCCAGGCGTTCGAGCCGACGCTGATCGAGGGCAAGGCGATCCAGCTCCACCCGCTGGTCTGCACCGCCTTCAACGCCGACTTCGACGGCGACCAGATGGCCGTGCACGTCCCGCTGAGCCTCGAGGCCCAGCTGGAAGCGCGCGTCCTGATGATGTCGACCAACAACATCCTGTCGCCCGCCAACGGCAAGCCGATCATCGTGCCGTCGCAGGACATCGTGCTCGGTCTCTACTACATCACGATGGACCGGCCGGGCGAAGTGGGCGAGGGCATGACCTTCGCCAACGTCGGCGAGATCGAGCAGGCGCTCGACGCCAAGGTCGTGACGCTGCACGCCAAGGTGAAGGCGCGCTACAAGGGCGTGGACGAGAACGGCGACGAGAGGATCTCCATCGTGGAGACGACTCCGGGTCGCATGCTCCTGTCCGAGATCCTGCCGCGCAACCCGGCGGTGCCCTTCTCGCTGATCAACCGCCTGCTGACCAAGAAGGACGTCGGCAACGTCATCGACGCCGTCTACCGCCATTGCGGTCAGAAGGAGACGGTGATCTTCGCCGACCGCCTGATGAAGCTCGGCTTCGGCCACGCCTGCCGCGCCGGCATCTCCTTCGGCAAGGATGACATGGTCATCCCCGAGGCGAAGAAGAAGCTGGTCAACGACAGCAAGGAGCGGGTCAAGGAGTTCGAGCAGCAGTATCTCGACGGTCTGATCACCCAGGGCGAGAAGTACAACAAGGTCGTCGACGTCTGGTCGGAGTGCACCGAGAAGGTGGCGACGGAGATGATGAAGGTCATCTCCGACACCGCCCCCGGCAAGCCGGTGAACTCGGTCTACATGATGGCCCATTCCGGCGCGCGTGGCTCTGCCGCCCAGATCCGCCAGCTGGCGGGCATGCGCGGCCTGATGGCCAAGCCGTCGGGCGAGATCATCGAGACGCCGATCATCTCGAACTTCAAGGAAGGCCTGACCGTGCTGGAGTACTTCAACTCCACCCACGGCGCCCGCAAGGGACTGGCCGACACCGCCTTGAAGACGGCGAACTCCGGTTACCTGACCCGTCGTCTCGTCGACGTGGCCCAGGACGCCATCATCGTCGAGACCGATTGCGGCACCCACAAGGGCATCACCGTCAAGGCCGTCATCGACGGCGGCGAGGTCATCTCTCCGCTGGGCGACCGCATCCTCGGCCGCACCGTGGTCGGCGACCTGATCGACCCGCTGAACGGCGAGCTGATCGTGCCGAACGCCGGCCTGATCGACGAGCCCACGGTGGACCGCATCGAGCGTTCGGGCATCGACAGCGTCATGATCCGCTCGGTTCTGACCTGCGAGACCAAGGACGGCGTCTGCGCCAAGTGCTACGGCCGCGATCTGGCCCGCGGCACTCTGGTGAACGTCGGCGAGGCGGTTGGCGTCATCGCCGCCCAGTCGATCGGCGAGCCTGGCACGCAGCTCACCATGCGCACGTTCCACATCGGTGGTGCGGCGCAGCGCGGTGCCGAGCAGAGCCAGGTTGAGGCGGCGTTCGATGCCACGGTGCGAATCCACAACCGCAACGTCGTCATCAACTCGTCCAACATCCCGGTGGTCATGGGCCGCAGCACCGAGGTGATCCTGCTCGACGAGCAGGGCCGCGAGCGGGCGCGTCACCGCGTTCCGTACGGTGCGAAGCTGCTGGCCGACGAGGGCGTGAAGGTCGAGCGCGGCCAGAAGCTGGCCGAGTGGGACCCCTACACCCTGCCGATCATCACCGAGCGCGAGGGTACCGCCCACTATGTGGACCTCGTGGAAGGCATCTCCATGCGCGAGGTGATGGACGAGGCGACGGGCATCTCGTCCAAGGTCGTGGTGGACTGGCGCCAGCAGCCGCGTGGTGCGGATCTGAAGCCGCGCATCACGCTGCGCGACGAGCGGGGCGAGATCATCACGCTCGCCAACGGTCTGGAAGCCCGCTACTTCATGTCGGTGGATGCCATCCTCTCGGTCGAGAACGGCGCCCATGTCAGGGCCGGCGACGTGCTGGCGCGTATCCCGCGCGAGTCGTCCAAGACCCGCGACATCACGGGCGGTCTGCCGCGCGTGGCCGAGCTGTTCGAGGCGCGCCGTCCGAAGGACTTCGCGATCATCTCCGACCTCGACGGCCGCGTGGAGTTTGGCAAGGACTACAAGACCAAGCGCCGCATCGTCGTCCGCAACGACGAGTCGGGAGACGAGCGCGAGTATCTGATCCCGAAGGGCAAGCACATCTCCGTGCAGGAGGGCGACTATGTCCAGCGCGGCGACCTGCTGATGGACGGCAACCCGGTGCCGCACGACATCCTGTCGGTGATGGGCGTGGAGGCTCTGGCCAACTACCTCATCAACGAGATCCAGGACGTCTACCGACTGCAGGGCGTGAAGATCAACGACAAGCACATCGAGGTGATCGTCCGCCAGATGCTGCAGAAGGTCGAGATCACCGACGCCGGCGAGACCACCTTCCTGGTGGGCGAGCAGGTCGACCGTCAGGAGTTCGACGAGGAGAACGAGAAGACCGTCGGCGAGGGGCTGAAGCCGGCCGCCGGCCACCCGGTTCTGCAGGGCATCACCAAGGCGTCGCTGCAGACCCGGTCCTTCATCTCCGCCGCGTCGTTCCAGGAAACCACCCGCGTCCTCACCGAGGCGGCGGTGTCGGGCAAGACCGACAACCTGGAAGGATTGAAGGAGAACGTGATCGTCGGCCGTCTGATCCCGGCGGGCACGGGTTCCGTCGTCAACCGCCTGAAGCAGATCGCCGCCGAACGCGATCGCGCATTGGAACTGGGCGAGGATGGCGAGGGCGAGGCTCCGGCCCTGCCGCATCCTGGCGAGAGCACCGCGGCCTGACGCTTCGGGGCATAGGGTAGGACAGGGGGCGCGTTCCGCAGGGGACGCGCCCCTTTCTCGTTTCGGCACGCGGGGTTAGAATCGTTGGTTTCACACATCGGAGCGTACGACATGACCGACAGAGCGCCCAGCTTCGGCTTGCTGCTGTTTCCCGACGTCACGCAGCTCGACCTCACCGGCCCCTACGAGGTGCTGGCCCGTGTGCCCGGCGCTCAGGTCCATCTGCTGTGGAAGACGCTCGACCCGGTGCGCTCCGACACCGGCCTGACGATCCTTCCCACCACCACCCTGGCCGAGGCGCCGCCGTTCGACCTCATCCTGGTGCCGGGAGGCGGCGGGATCAACGCGCTGCTGACGGACGATGAGGTTCTGGGCTTTTTGGAAGAGCGGGCATCGCGCACCCGCTTCCTCGCCGGGATCTGCACCGGTTCGCTGGCTCTGGGCGCCGCCGGTTTGCTGGATGGAAAGCGGGCCGCCACGCATTGGGCCTCCCGCAACTTCCTCGCGGCATACGGTGCCACGCCGGTGGCGGAGCGCGTGGTGGTGGATGGCACCCTGTTCACCGGCGGTGGCGTGACCGCGGGAATCGACGTGGCGCTCCGCATCGTCGGCAACCTGTTCGGCGTGGACTCCGCGAAGCTCGTCCAGCTTGCCATCGAATACGACCCGCAGCCGCCCTTCGACGCTGGCTCGCCGGACAGGGCGGGGGAGCGGCTGACGGCCGATCTCCTCACACGGATGCGCCCGATGCTGGACGCGCGGGCCGCGGCAGTGGCATCCGGCGCGGTGGCTTTGCAGCGCCGTCGGTCCCAGCGCACCGGCTGAAGCGACACCGTCGTCGAAGCGCATGACGAACGGTCATCTGCGCGCTTGACGGGTCCATGGCAGACCCATATAGTCCGCGAACTTCAAAAGGAGCCTCGGGAGGGCCTTTCGTCCAACCCGTCTGGCATCCGGCTGAACCCAAGCGACATAGCCGAACGACAGGTTCCTCGCGGGCCGATCCGACGGCGTTCGATCATTGGGCCCGCTCGAAGCCCCTCTGGCTTCGCAGGCGGGCTTTTGCATCGTCCGGCATTGCCGGGCGATTTTCCAATCGGTCCGGCTCCGCCGGCCGATCGACCTGAAGGGATGAAGGGCAGATATGCCGACGATCAACCAGTTGATCCGTAAGCCGCGCGAGCCCTTGGCCGCGCGCAATAAGGTTCCCGCGATGGAGGCGTGCCCTCAGAAGCGTGGCGTCTGCACCCGCGTTTACACGACCACGCCGAAGAAGCCGAACTCGGCTCTGCGTAAGGTCGCCCGCGTTCGCCTGACGAACGGCTTTGAAGTGACCTCCTACATCCCCGGTGAAGGCCATAACCTCCAGGAACACTCGGTGGTTATGATCCGTGGCGGCCGTGTGAAGGACCTTCCCGGCGTTCGCTACCACATCATCCGCGGCACGCTCGATACCCAGGGCGTGAAGGACCGTAAGCAGCGTCGTTCGAAGTACGGCGCGAAGCGTCCGAAGTAAGGAGTATTCACGATGTCCCGTCGTCGTCGCGCCGAGAAGCGTGAGGTCCTGCCGGACGCCAAGTATGGCGACCGCGTCCTGACCAAGTTCATGAACTGCCTGATGCTGGACGGCAAGAAGTCTGCCGCCGAGCGCATCGTCTACGGCGCGCTCAGCCGCATCGAGGCCAAGACCAAGAACGAGCCCGTTCAGGTCTTCCACGACGCCCTGCTGAACGTGAAGCCGCACCTCGAAGTGCGCTCGCGTCGCGTCGGTGGCGCCACCTATCAGGTTCCGGTCGAGGTCCGCACGGACCGCGCCCAGGCCCTGGCCATCCGCTGGCTCATCGGCGCCGCCCGCGCCCGCTCGGAAAACACCATGACCGAGCGTCTGTCGGGCGAGCTGCTGGATGCCGCCAACCAGCGTGGCACCGCCGTGAAGAAGCGCGAAGACACCCATCGTATGGCGGAAGCCAACAAGGCCTTCTCGCACTACCGCTGGTAAGGCACCCACCGGCCCAGGTGCTTGTCATGCCCCGTTCCCATCCCCTGAACCGTTACCGCAACATCGGCATCATGGCTCACATCGATGCCGGGAAGACCACGACCACCGAGCGGATTTTGTATTACACTGGAAAGTCGTACAAAATCGGCGAGGTGCACGAGGGCACCGCGGTGATGGATTGGATGGAGCAGGAACAGGAACGGGGCATCACCATCACCTCCGCTGCCACGACCTGCTTCTGGCGCGACCACCGCATCAACATCATTGACACGCCCGGCCATGTCGACTTCACGATCGAAGTCGAACGCAGCTTGCGCGTGCTCGACGGTGCGGTAGCGGTGTTCGACTCCGTTGCGGGGGTGGAGCCTCAGTCCGAGACCGTGTGGCGGCAGGCCGACAAGTACGGCGTGCCCCGCATGTGTTTCGTCAACAAGTTGGATCGCACCGGCGCGGACTTCTTCCGTTGCGTCGCCATGATGAAGGAACGGCTGGGAGCCCTCCCGCTCGTTCTCCAGCTTCCGATCGGGTCCGAGGCCAACTTCGTCGGCGTCGTCGACCTGGTCGCCATGCGTGCCATCGTCTGGAAAGAAGAGACGCTGGGCGCCGAGTTCTACCACACCGACATTCCGGACGTCCTGAAGGACGACGCGGCGCGCCATCGACAGGCGCTGCTCGACGCTGTCCTGGAACTCGACGACGTGGCCATGGAGGCCTATCTCGAGTCCGGTCAGGAGCCGTCCGAGGACACGCTCAAGGCCTGTATCCGCAAGGGCGCCATCGCCCTGCGCTTCGTGCCGGTCTTGTGCGGCTCCGCTTTCAAGAACAAGGGCATCCAGCCGATGCTGGACGCCGTGGTGGATTATCTGCCGGCCCCCGTCGACGTCGGGGCGGTCCGGGGACACCGTGTCGGCGGCCCAGAGACGGACGAGCGCGCACCGGACGATGCCGCTCCCTTCTCCGCGCTCGCCTTCAAGGTCATGAACGACCCCGTTGTCGGGACGCTGACCTTCGTGCGCGTCTATTCCGGCACCGTCGCTTCCGGCGCCGCCGTGCTGAATCCCGGCAAAGACGAGAAGGAGCGCATCGGCCGCATGCTGCTGATGCACGCCAACAGCCGGGAGGATATCGACGCGGCCTATGCCGGCGACATTGTCGCCGTGACCGCGCTGAAGGGCACGACGACCGGCGACACGCTGTGCGATCCAGCCAAGCCCATCGTCCTGGAACGGATGGAATTTCCGGAACCGGTCATCGAGGTGGCCGTCGAGCCGAAGTCCAAGGCCGACCAGGAAAAGATGAGCATGGCTCTGTCCCGCCTTGCCCAGGAGGACCCGTCCTTCCGCGTGGCCGTCGACCATGAAAGCGGTCAGACGATCATCAAGGGCATGGGCGAACTGCATCTTGAGATCATCGTCGACCGCATGAAGCGGGAGTTCAAGGTGGATGCGAACGTCGGCGCGCCGCAGGTGGCGTACCGCGAGACCATCACCAAGACCGCCGAGATCGATTGCACCCACAGGAAGCAGGCCGGGGGTACCGCTCAGTTCGCCCGCGTCACGCTGGTCTTCGAGCCGCAGCCGCCCGGCAGCGGCTTCGTCTTCCAGAACAAGACCGTCGGCGGCGCCGTGCCCAAGGAGTTCATTCCGGGCGTGCAGAAGGGGCTGGACGCCTCACTGCACAGCGGGGTGGTGGCCGGCTTCCCGGTGATCGACCTCAAGGTGGCGCTGGTGGACGGCGCCTTCCACGACGTCGACTCCTCGGTGCTCTCCTTCGAAATCGCCACCCGCGCGGCCTTCCGCGAGGGGATGCACAAGGCCGGCCCATTGCTTCTGGAGCCGATCATGAGGGTTGAGGTGGTGACGCCCGAAGACTACATGGGCGACATCATCGGGGACCTGAACAGCCGCCGCGGACAGATCACCGCCATGGATCAGAGGGGCAACGCCCGCTCGATCCTGGCGATGGTTCCGCTGGCGTCGATGTTCGGTTATGTGAACTCCCTGCGCTCGATGAGCCAGGGGCGCGCGCAGTACACGATGCAGTTCGACCACCACGAGCCGGTGCCGCAGACGATTGCGGAGACCATCCGCGCCAGGATGGCCTGAAACCGCTGGAACGACAAAGAGACGGAGAGCACACACCATGGCGAAGGCAAAGTTCGAGCGGAACAAGCCGCACTGCAACATCGGCACGATCGGCCACGTCGACCACGGCAAGACGTCGCTGACGGCGGCGATCACGAAGGTGCTGGCCGAGAGCGGCGGCGCGACCTTCACCGCCTA
>NZ_VITI01000036.1 GCF_007827795.1 Azospirillum brasilense | reverse complement strand
TGGTCCTCGCGCGCCGGGGTGGTCAGGGGGGCGCCCTTCTCCTTCCAGTCGGGGATCAGTTCGTCCAGCGCGTGGGGCTCGAACACCGCGCCGGAGAGCAGATGGGCGCCGACCTCCGAGCCCTTTTCGACGACGCAGACCGACAGTTCCTGCCCGGCATCAACGGCGAGCTGTTTCAGGCGGATGGCCGCGCTCAGGCCCGACGGGCCGGCTCCGACGACAAGGACGTCGTACTCCATCACCTCGCGCGGATCGCGATCCATGGTCCCCATGCCTCCCGCTTGATTGAAGCGCCGGGGCCATTTCCGCAGGGTCCGGCGGCTTTCGGAACGGCGTATGCCTTTCGCACCCGCCAAAAAGGATATCTAAGCCCATGTAAGACCACAGGAGCCGTGGTAAGGTCAAACGATGATTGACCAATGCGACATCCTCGCGGCCCTGCGCTGGCACGTCGACATCGGGTGCGACGAAGTGATCGGGGACGAGCCGTTGGACTGGGCGACGCTCGCCGCCCGGCCGGCGGTGGCGCGTGCGCCGGCGGGCGCATCGGCGCTGCCGCCCGCCGCGGCGCCGGTGGCGCGGTCGGCCTTCGGGGCATCTTCCGGCGCGTCGATGTTCGGTGCGCCCGTCACGGCGGACCTGCCGCTGGGCGCCAGCGAGGCCGGGGCGAGCGCCCGCGCCCGCGCCGCCGAGGCGCGCAGCCTGGAGGAGCTGGAGTCGGCGCTGCGCGCCTTCGACGGCTGTCCGCTGAAGGCAACGGCGATGAACACGGTCTTCGCCGACGGCAACCCCGCTGCGGACATCATGCTCATCGGCGAGGCGCCGGGCGAGGACGAGGACCGGCAGGGCAAGCCCTTCGTCGGGGTCAGCGGCAAGCTGCTCGACCGCATGCTGGCCCAGGTGGGGCTCGATCGCAGCACGGTCTACATCAGCAACATCCTGCCCTGGCGTCCGCCCGGCAACCGGTCCCCAACCCAGGCGGAGATCGCCGCCTGCCTGCCCTTCCTGGAACGGCACGTCGAGCTGATCGGGCCGAAGGTGCTGGTGCCGCTGGGCGGAACCTCCGCCAAGACGCTGCTCAACCGGGCGGAGGGCATCACCCGCCTGCGCGGCCGCTGGTTCGACTACGCCTCCCCCGGCCTGTCCGGCCCGGTGCCGGTCATCCCGATGCTTCACCCGGCCTATCTGCTGCGCAATCCCATCGCCAAGCGCGAGGCGTGGCGCGACCTGCTGACCCTGCGCCAGCGCTTTCCGGGTTGACCAACCGCAATCGTCGTTTTGCCCCCACCCTAACCCTCCCCCGCTGACGCAGGGGAGGGGACTGCCAACGCTTCGCAAAATCCCCCTCCCCTGCGCAGCTCTCGCGCAAACCAGAGGTTTGCGCTGACGCGGCAGGCGGACCTTCGGTCCGCCGAGAGCGGGGGAGGGTCGGGGTGGGGGCAAACCCGCCATCGCGATGGTTAACGCCGCCGATTTCCTAAAATGCTTCTCTTATTGCGCCTCTTCTTGCGCGGTCGTTCGAACATTCGACATCCATAGACATTCCAAACATTACCCAAGTACTTCGAAAGATCGGATTGGTTTACCAAGTCTCCGCTATGCCGTTGCGCCAATCGATACAGAAAGTCCCATGACCTTGCGCCAAATGGGTCTTCCCACCGGGCTAGGGCCATTTTTCCACCCCCACTAAGTTGCTGAAAATCCTTACGAACAGGCGGGCTCGACCGCTGTTGGGGAATCAACTTCTTGCGATTTCCGTCCACTGCGGTTATTCGAATACCATGTTCCGGATATTGTGCAGCGCAGCAAACACCGTCTCGCTGCGGCGGAAGGTCCTGGGAATGGCGGGAGTGGCGCTGACGCTGTGCGCGGCACCCGACCAGACGGGCGGTTATCGTCCGGCCCAGGCCGGCCTTGTGATCCACGCGCCGGATGGACGACCCGTCGTCCCGCCGGGATTTGATCGTGCCGAGCAGAACCTGCTTCTGACGACGGACCCCGACGCCCGCGCTTCCCAGCTGACGGAAGAGGACGCCCGCCATTACCGGCGCATCTTCGCGCTCCAGGAGCGGGGCGAGTGGGAAGGCGCCGACTGGGAGATCCGCCTGCTGGGCGACCGCCGCCTGATGGGCCATGTGCTGCGCCAGCGCTACCTGCACCCCGACCGCAAGGCCAGCTACGACGAGTTGGCCGGCTGGCTGCAGCGCTACGGCGACCTGCCGGGTGCCGATCGTATCCACGCCCTGGCGCAGCGCCGCGCCCCCTCCGGGCAGCAGCGCGCCCTGAAGCCGCCGCGCGCCGGTGACGTGGAACGGCTGACCGGGTCGCTGGAGCGGCTGGGCGGCCTGCGTCCCGAACCGCAGCCGGAAGCCATCTCCGATGAGGAGCAGACCGACCCGGACAAGACCGCCGAGGCCGCCGAGGACAAGGCCAGGATCACCGTCGCCCCGCGCAGCCGCACCGCCAGCCGCACCAACCACGCCACACCGTCCCGCATAACCGACCTGCTGCGCGCCGGCAAGCCGGGGGCGGCGCTTGCCCTGCTCAACCAGGACGATTTCGGGCGCAGTCTCGATTCGGCGCAGTATGACCAAGCGCGGGCGCGGATCGCCGCCTCGCTCTATTATTCCGGCGACGTGACGCAGGCGCTGTCGCTGGCCTCGGCCAGCGCCGCCCGCTCCGGCCCGGCGGTGACGGAGGCGCATTGGATCGCCGGCCTCGCCGCCTGGCGGCTGAAGCAATACGACCGCGCCGCCCGCCACTTCACCAATCTGGCCGAGGCCGGTCCGCAATCGCCCTGGCTGGCGTCCGCCGCCGGCTTCTGGGCCGCCCGCGCCCACGCCCGCCGGGGCCGTGAGGAGCAGGCCCGCACCCATCTGGCCGCCGCGGCGCGCTACCCGCACACCTTCTATGGGCTGCTGGCCCACCGCAAGCTGGGCGGCTCGGGCGACCTGAACTGGCGCACGCCGGAACTGACCGGGGACCATCTGAAGGCGCTGTCCGCCCTGCCCGGCGGCACCCGCGCCATCGCCCTGATCCAGGCCGGCCAGCGCGAGGCGGCGGAGCTGGAGCTGCGCCGCATCCACCCGCGCGGCGACGCGCTGGCCGAGCAGGCGCTGGTGGCTCTGGTCGACCGCGCCGGGTTGCCGGGGCTGGCGCTCCAGGTCGGCAACGCCGTGGCCGGTCCGGACGGCGCGCCCTACACGGCGGCCCTCTACCCGGTGCCCCACTGGAAGCCGCGCGACGGCTTTGCCGTGGACCGGGCGCTGGTCTTCGCGGTGATGCGGCAGGAATCGCGTTTCGACCCGAAGCTGGTCAGCTCCGCCGGGGCCACCGGCCTGATGCAGATCATGCCCGCCACCGCCCAGCATGTGCAGGAGCGCAACCCCGACATCGGCGAGGCCGACGCCGCCCGCGCGGGCCTGTTCGACCCCTCCACCAACATGGAGCTTGGGCAGCGCTACATGGCGGAACTGCTTAACAGCCAGGACATCGGCAACAACCTGTTCCTGCTGGCCGCCGCCTACAACGCCGGCCCCGGCACGCTGGCGCGCTGGCGCCGGGAGCTGTCAGACATCGGCAACGACCCGCTGCTCTTCATCGAGAGCCTGCCCTACGCCGAGACGCGGAACTACGTCGAGAAGGTGGTCGCCAACTTCTGGATCTACCGGCTGCGGCTGGGGCAGGAAATCGAATCGCTGGACGCCGTTGCGGCGGGCGGCTGGCCGGTCTATATGCCGGTGGATGTCTTCCCGGCGGCCCGGTCCACCCAGGTCGCGCAACACGCCGAAGCCCCCTGACCGAAGCCCCACCATGCCGAAGATCGACGAATCGCGCCCGTTCTTGCCCGTCAACATCGCCGTCATGACCGTGTCCGACACGCGCACGCTCGCCGACGACCGCTCCGGCGACGCGCTGGCGGAGCGGCTGACCGGTGCCGGCCACCGGCTGGGCGTCCGCGCCATCGTGAAGGACGACGTCGCCGCCATCCGCGCCCAGGTCCAGGCCTGGATCGCCGATTCGGAGATCGACGTGGTGTTGACCACCGGCGGCACCGGCGTGACCGGCCGCGACGTAACGCCGGAGGCGGTGGAGGCCCTGTTCGACAAGCCGATCCCCGGCTTTGGCGAACTCTTCCGCCAGCTCAGCTACGCCAAGGTCGGCACCTCGACGATCCAGAGCCGGGCGACCGGCGGGGTCGCCAACGGCACCTATATCTTCGCCCTGCCGGGTTCGCCCAGCGCCTGCCGCGACGCCTGGGACGACATCCTGGTCTTCCAGCTCGACAACCGGCACCGCCCCTGCAACCTCGTCGAACTGATGCCGCGCCTGCGCGAGCATCAGGTGTGAGCGGCACCGCCGGTCTTCACGCCGCCCTGACCAAGCTGCCGACCTTTGCCGGCCTGCCGCCGGACGCGTTGGAGCCGATGCCGCGCCGGGGCGTGGCGCACGACCATGTGCGGCTGTCAGGAAAGGGTCTGGTCGCCCGCGTTCCGCGTTGGAGCCAGCTCGGGCTCGACCCCTTCGCCAATCTGGAGCAGCAGGCCACCGCCTTCCGCCGCGCCGCGCCGAGCGGCCACACCCCGGAGCTGGCCGCCGTCCTGCCGCCGGGGCCGGAGCTGCCCATGGGCGCGCTGGTGGTGACGGAGATCGTCGGACGCCCGCCGCGCCTGCCGGGCGACATGCCGGCCATCGCGCGGGCGCTCGCCGCCCTGCACGCCCTGCCCCTGCCGCCGGACGGCGAGCGCGCGCCGCTGCCCGCCCCCGCCAACCCGGTGGCGGCGACCCTGGCCCAGGTGGAGCGGCAGGCGGTGTGGTTCGAACGCGCCGGGCTGGCGCCGGAGGCCCTGGCCCGGCTTGGCACGGAGCTGGAGGCCGCCCGCGCCTTCCGCTGCGCGGCGCCGATCCCCATCACGCTGGTCGGCAGCGACGTCCATCCCGGCAACTTCCTGATCGACGCCGCCGGCAAGGCGTGGTTCACCGATCTGGAGAAGGCCCAGTACGGCCACCCGGCCATCGACCTCGCCCACGCCAGCCTCTACACCTCCACCATGTGGGAGCGGGAGGTCTCGGCGGTGCTGACGGCGGACGAGGTCGCGGTGTTCCACGCCGCCTGGGAGGCGGCGGTGCCGCCCGCGCTGGCCGAAGCGGTGCGCCCGTGGCGCCAGCCCTTGCGCCGGCTGACGTGGCTGCGCACCTTGTCCTGGATGGCCCGCTGGCGGGTGGAGGGTGGCGCGCTGTCGCCGGACATGCCGGACTCGCTGGCCGCCCACATGGACGCCCACGCGGTCGACGTCCTCCGCCCGGAGATCATCGGGTGGGTCGCCGGTGAATGGCGTTGAGCGGCCGAGACATGCGATGGCTTGGCCCGCAGCGCGGTTAACCCTTGCCGGCGGTTGGTGTTAGACTGAGGAATCGAGTTTCAGGCCTTCCTGAATCAGACTCCGTAGGCGTGCAGGTGGACGCGGCATGATGACATTCCGATTTGGGCGGACCCGATTTGGTCGGACGGCGCTCGGTGCCTTGCTCCTTTCCACGGCGGGCCTCCTGCCGGCCGGCCATGCCGTCGCCGCGGCCCCGGCGGTGACGGAGCGCCCGTCGCTGACCTCGGCGACCGGCAGCTATCTGGCCGGGCGCTTCGCCCAGCGCCAGGACGATTGGGCCGCCGCCGCCCTGTTCATGGCGCACGCCCTGTCCGCCGACCCCGGCGACCTGACGCTGCTGCGCCGCACCTACCTGCTGAAGCTGGGCGAGGGGCAGTTCGACGCCGCCATCGACCTCGCCAAGCGGCTGCTGGAGCAGGACAACGACCCGCAGATGGCCATCGCCCTGCTGGCCTCCGACAATCTGGCCCGCGGCAAGCTGAAGGAAGCCAAGGCCATGGCCGCGCGCATGCCCAAGGAGGGCATGGCGAAATACATCGGCCCGCTGATCGACACCTGGCTGGCCGCCGCGGAAGGCAAGACCGACGCCGCGCTGAAGGCTCTGGAACCGCTTTCGATGGCCAGCGGCTTCGCCGCTCTGCACGACCTGCACGCCGGTCTGGTGCTGGAACTGGGCGGGCGCAAGGACGCCGCCGGGGAGCGCTTCGCCCGCGTGCTGGACAAGGAGGCGCCGCTGCGCGTCATCCAGATCGTCGGCAGCTTCTACGAGCGCACCGGCCGCAAGGACGAAGCCCGCAAGCTCTACGAGTCCTTCCGCGCCGGCAACCCCGACAGCCTGATGGTCGAGCCGGCGCTGAAGGCGCTGGACGAGGGCAAGGCCGCCGCCCCGGTGGTGTCCGACGCCAAGCAGGGGCTGGCGGAGGCCCTGTTCGACCTGGGCAGCGCCATCCATCACGAGGGGGCGGAGGAGACTGCCCTGCTGTTCGGGCGGATCGCCCTTCACCTGCGCCCCGACCTGTCCCTGGCGCGGCTGATGATCGGCGACATCATGGAAAACCGCGACCACCACGCCGACGCGCTGGTCGAGTTCCAGGCGCTGGAGAAGGACCCGGTGCTGGGCTGGACCGCCCGGCTGCGCACCGCCGAGAGCTTCGCCCGGCTGGAGCGCACCGACGAGGCCATCGCCGCCTTCTCCGCCCTGTCCGCCGAGCGTCCGGAGCGGACGGACGCGCTGATCCGACTGGGCGACCTGTACCGCGTCGCCAAGCGCTACGGCGAGGCCGCCGACAGTTACAGCAAGGCGCTGGAGCGCATCGGCACGCCGGAAGAGCGGCATTGGGCGGTGCTCTACGCCCGCGCCATGTCCTACGACAAGGTGGACCGCTGGCCGGACGCCGAGCGCGACCTGCGGGCGGCGCTGGCGCTGAAGCCGGACGAGGCCTTCCTGCTGAACTACCTGGGCTACAGCTACGTCGACCGCGGGCTGAACCTGGAGGAGGCTAAAAAGATGATCGAGAAGGCCGTCGCCCTGCGCCCCAAGGACGGCTACATCGTCGACAGCCTGGGCTGGGCGCTCTACCGCACCGGCGATTTCGAAGGGGCGGTGGAGAAGCTGGAGCGCGCGGTGGAGTTGAAGCCGACCGACGCCACCATCAACGACCATCTCGGCGACGCCTACTGGCGCGTCGGGCGCCGCAACGAGGCCCGCTTCCAATGGACCCGCGCGCTCCGCACTGCGGAGGAGGAGCCGCAGAAGGAGGACATCCGGGCCAAGCTGGACAAGGGCCTGATCGACCCCAAGGCCGCCGAGGCCGCTCCGGCGAAGGTTCAGTAAGCGGCGCCTGCATAGGCTCTGGCGCTCGCTGCGCCCATGCCGCATAAAGCCCTTCTTCCCCCATTCGGGAAGAAGGGCTTTTCGTTTCCGGGGACCCGACCATGAGCGCCATCGCCGAGGCCGCGCCGGCCAAGCTGAACCTCTATCTGCATGTGGTGGGCCGCCGGGACGACGGCTATCACGAGTTGGACAGCCTCGTCGCCTTCGCCGACGTGGCGGACCGGGTGACGGTACAGCCGGGCGTGGCGCGGATCGCGCTGCGCGGGGTGGACCTGCCGCCGGTCGGGCCGCGACTGGCCATCTCCGGCCCCTTCGGCCCGGCGCTGATGGGGGAGAACCCAGCGCACAACCTCGTCATCCGCGCCGCCCACGCGCTCGCCGCCCGGCTGGGGCGCGAGGCCGACGCCATGATCGCGCTGGAGAAGGTGCTGCCTGTCGCCTCCGGGATCGGCGGCGGCTCGGCGGACGCTGCGGCGACGCTGCGCGCCCTGGCCCGGCTGTGGGACGTGCCGGTGACCGACCAGCGGGTCTACGAGGTCGCGGCATCGCTGGGCGCCGACGTGCCGGTCTGCGTCGCCGGGCGAAGCTGCTATTTCGGCGGCGTGGGGGAGGTTCTGGAGGAGGCGCCGGCTCTGCCGGAAACCCATGCGGTGCTGGTCAACCCCGGCGTGCCGGTGCCGACCCCCGCCGTGTTCAAGGCGCGCAAGGGCGCCTTCAAGAGCGTCTTCTCGGCCCCGGCCCGCTTCACCGAGGCGCCCGCCGACGCCGCGGCGCTGGCCGCGCTGCTGAAGGAGCGGCGCAACGACCTGACCGAACCGGCCCTGACCGTCGCCCCGGTGATCGCCGACGCGCTGGCGGCGCTGGAGGGCACGGACGGCTGCCTGTTGGCCCGCCTGTCGGGCAGCGGGGCGACCTGCTTCGGCCTTTATGCCGACGCGGAGGCGGCCGCCGCCGCCGCCCGGTCAATCCAGGCGGCGCAGCCGCGCTGGTGGGCGAAGGCCGCGCGCCTCCTGCCGACCCCGACGGACGCGCCGCCGCTGCCGAAGGGGCTGGTGGCACCGTCCGCGGTCACCACCGCCCCGGCGCCGCCGGTCCCCTTCCCGGACACCGGCGGCTGGGGCGTGGGCTGACCCCTATGCGGGCTTAGCAGCCGCCGCGGGTCATCGCACCGCCCAGCATGGCTCCGCCCAGCGTGCCGGCTGCCGTCACCGCCAGCTTGCCGTCACCACGCCCGAACTGCGAGCCGACCAGCCCGCCGACCGCGGCCCCGCCCAGCACGCCGATCAGGTCGCCGTCGAGCGGCCCGCATTCCACGACTTGCGGCGCCGCGCGGACCACGCGCGGGCGCTGCTGGACGATCACCGGCGGCTCCTCGATGTAGACGGGGGCCGGCGCGTAATGCACAACCGGCGGCTCCTCATAGACCACCACCGGCGGAGGGCGGCGGACGATCACCACGCGCCCGTCGCCATAGCCGCCGTCGATGTAGCCATGCTCGTAATAGCGGCCACGGTCATGGCGTTCACGCTCATGATGGCGCTCCTGCTTGGCGCGCCAGCCATGGGCCGGAGCCCAGTCCGGCGGGTCGGCGAGGGCCGGGGACACCCCCGCGCCCAGGGCCGCCACACCGGCCAGCAGCGCGATGGCGAGGGATTTGGGGGTGAAGCGGATGTGCGTCATGATGGCTCCAGGATACGTCTCACCCGAATGAACATCCGGGGCTGGAGTCTTCATCCATCCGACAACCGGGAAGCGCGTGACAATTTTGGGGGTGCGCGATGGGGATGGGGCAAGAGCAACCTCACCCCACCGCCGGCAGCCGATCCAGGAACTTGTCGAGCGTGATCGGGTAGTCGCGCACCCGCAGGCCCGTCGCGTTGTGGACCGCGTTGGCGACCGCCGCGCCCACGCCGCACAGGCCCAGCTCGCCCACCCCCTTCGCCTTCATCGGCGAGGAGATCGGGTCGGTCTCGTCCAGGAAGATCACCTCCTGATGCGGGATGTCGGCGTGGACCGGCACCTCGTAGCCGGCAAGGTCGTGGTTGACGAAGAAGCCCGTCCGCTTGTCGAGCGCCAACTCCTCCATCAGCGCCGCCCCGACGCCCATGGTCATGGCGCCGATCACCTGGCTGCGCGCCGACTTAGGGTTCAGGATGCGCCCCGCCGCACAGACCGCCAGCATCCGCCGCACGCGGATCTCGCCGGTCGCCGCGTCCACCACCGCCTCCACGTAATGGGCGCCGAAGGTCGATTGCTGGTATTTCTTGTCGAGGTCGCCGTATTCGATGCCGTCCTCGGCGGACAGGCCATCGGCGCCCGCCGCTTCGGCCAGCGGGACCCTGCGGTTGCCGGCGACGACCTGCCCGTCCGCGAACTGCGCGTCGGCGGAGTTGACGCCCAGCTTCTGCGCCACCGCCTCGCGCAGCTTCACGCAGGCGGCATAGACCCCGGCGGTGGCGTTGTTGGCGCCCCATTGCCCGCCCGACCCGGCGGACACCGGGAAACTGGAATCGCCGAGCCGCACCGCCACCTTGTCCAGACCCACCCCCATCATCTCCGCCGCGGTCTGGGCGATGATGGTGTAGCTGCCGGTGCCGATGTCGGTCATGTCGGTCTCGACCGTCACGATCCCGCGCTGGTCCAGCCGCACCCGCGCCGCCGACTTGGTCAGCAGGTTGTTGCGGAAGGCCACCGCCATCCCCAGCCCGACCAGCCAGCGCCCGTCGCGCACCTGCCCCGGCTTCGGGTTGCGCTTGGCCCAGCCGAAGCGCTCGGCCCCAAGGCGGAGGCATTGCACGAGCTGGCGCTGCGAGAAGGGCCGGTTGGGGTCGGCGGGGTCGGTCTGGGTGTCGTTGCGGATGCGGAATTCCACCGGGTCCATGCCCAGCTTTTCCGCCATCTCGTCCATCGCGACCTCCAGCGCCATCATGCCGGACGCCTCGCCCGGAGCGCGCATGGCGTTGCCCTCGGGCAGGTCGAGCGTGGCGATCCGGTTGCCGATCAGGCGGTTCGCCCCGGCGTAGAGCAGCCGCGTCTGGTCGGTCGCCGTTTCCTCCGAGCCGCCGGGCAGGTTGCCCGACCAGCTTTCATGGGCGATGGCGGTGATCGTGCCGTCCGGTGTCGCGCCGATGCGGATGTGCTGGATGGTGGCGGGCCGGTGCGTGGTGTTGTTCATCATCAGGGGCCGCGACAGCCCGACCTTCACCGGCCGCCCGGCCTCCCGCGCGCCCAGCGCCGCCAGCAGCGCGTCGGCGCGCAGGAACAGCTTCCCGCCGAAGCCGCCGCCGATGAAGGGGGAGATGACGCGCACCTTGTCCTTCGGCATTTTCAGCGTCGCTGACAGGTCGGTCACCATCCAGTCGATCATCTGGTTGGAGGTCCAGACGGTCAGCCGGTCGCCCTCCCAGGCGGCGATGGTCGCGTGCGGCTCCATCATCGCGTGGCTTTCGTCCGGCGTGGTGTAGGTCTCATCGAGTTTCACCGGAGCCGCCGCGAAGGCGCCCGCGAAATCGCCCACCACCGAATCGCCGTCCTTGGTCTTCTCCGCCTTGTCCTTGACCGCCGCCAGATCATAGGCGCCGTCCGCGGGGGTGTAGTCGATGCGCACCAGTCCAGCGGCGGTGCGCGCCTGCTCAAAGGTCTCCGCCACCACCAGGGCGACGGCCTGCTGGTAATGCTCGATCTCCGGCCCGCCGAGCAGGGTCGCGGCGTTGCGCTTGCTCTTGTCGAGGGGGCCGGCGTTCTCCGCCGTGACAATGGCGACGACGCCGGGGGCCTTCCGCGCCGCCTCCAGGTCCATGGACGCGATGCGCCCCTTGGCGATGCCCGAACCGATGACCCAGCCATAGGCGACGTTCGGCGCCACGTCATGCCATTCATAGGCGTAGGTGGCCTTTCCCGTCGTCTTCAGCGGCCCGTCGATGCGGTCGGTCGGCTTGCCCACCACCTTGAGCTGGTCGATTGGGTTGGTGGTCGCGGGAGTGTCGAATTTCATGGTGTCTCAGCCTTTCGCTTCGGCCAGCACCGAGGCGAGCGTCCGCTCGACCAGGGTCAGCTTGAATGCGTTGTCGTGCGTCGGCTTCGCATCGGCCAGCAGCCCGGCGGTCACCGCCTTGGCGCCCCGCGGCATCTCGGCCTCGGCGGCTTCGACGCGCCACGGCTTGTGCGCCACGCCGCCCAGCGCCACCCGGCCGCCGCCGTCGCGCTGCACCACAGCCGCGACGGAGACCAGCGCGAAGGCGTAGGACGCGCGGTCACGCACCTTGCGGTAGACGTGGGTGCCGCCAACCGGCTTGGGCAGGGTCACCGCGGTGATGAGTTCGCCGGGCATCAACGCCGTTTCGATGTGCGGCGTGTCGCCGGGCAGCCGGTGGAACTCCGCGATGGGAATGCTCCGCGTCGTCCCGTCGGCCCGCACCGTCTCCACCGTGGCGTCCAGCGCGCGCATGGCGACGGCCATGTCGCTGGGGTGTGTGGCGATGCAGGCGTCGCTCGACCCGACCACGGCGAGCTGCCGGCTGTAGCCACCGATGGCGGCGCAGCCGCTGCCGGGCTGGCGTTTGTTGCAGGGCTGGGCGGTGTCGTAGAAGTATGGGCAGCGCGTGCGCTGGAGCAGGTTGCCCGCCGTCGTCGCCTTGTTGCGCAGCTGGCCCGACGCCCCGGCGAGCAACGCCCGCGACAGCACGCCGTAATCGCGCCGCACCCGCGGGTCGGCGGCCAGCGCCGTGTTGCGCACCAGCGCGCCGATGCGCAGCCCGCCGTCGGGCGTCGCTTCCACGGTGTCGAGCTTCAGCCCGTTGACGTCGATCAGATGGGCCGGCGTCTCGATCTCCAGCTTCATCAGGTCGAGCAGGTTGGTGCCGCCGGCGATGAATTTGGCGCCGGGCCGGCGCTCGACCGCGGCGGCGGCGGCGGCGGGGGAGTCCGCCCGCTCGTAGGTGAAGGGTCTCATGCCTCCCTCCGTGCGACGTCCGAGATCGCATCGACGATGTTGGAATAGGCGCCGCAGCGACAGATGTTGCCGCTCATCCGCTCGCGGTACTCGTCCACAGTGGCCTGCGGTGCCGCAGTCAGGTCGGCGGTGACGTGGCTGGGCACGCCGGCCTTGATCTCGTCCAGCATCGCCACCGCCGAACAGATCTGGCCCGGCGTGCAATAGCCGCACTGGTAGCCGTCATGCTCCACGAAGGCCGCCTGCATGGGGTGCAGTTTGCCGGGCAGGCCCAGCCCTTCGATGGTGGTGACGCTGCCGCCCTCGTGCATCACGGCGAGCGACAGGCATGAATTGATCCGCTGCCCGTCCACGATGACCGTGCAGGCGCCGCACTGGCCGTGGTCGCAGCCCTTCTTGGTGCCGGTGAGGTGCAGATGCTCGCGCAGCGCGTCGAGCAGCGTCGTCCGCGTGTCGAGTTCAAGGTCGCGGCGCTGCCCGTTCACGGTGAAGGTGACCTTGGACAGGACGGGTGACAGTGACGGCGCGTCGGCTCCGGTCGCGGGGGGTGGCATGGCGGTCTCTCCAACGGTGGCCGCCCGCGCCGGCGCCCGGAACGGCGCCGCCGTCAGCGCGGCGGTGGCGGCGGTCCCAAGCAGGAGGCCGCGCCGCGTCATGTCGAGGTCGCCGGAATAGTGCATCGGTGAGTTCCTCTTCCCTTCCTGGCTGTTGCCCTGGCCCGCAGGGCGGGGCGCAGGCATGCGGACGGCTCATCCGCTTGTGCGGATGGGGAAAAGCTAGGCCGTGCCGGTCCATGGATTACCCGCCGGTCTCTGATAAGTCTTATGAAACGGATCAATGGAACGCAGCGGCCCTGCGGATGGTTGAACTGGGTTTGCCCGGCGCTTCCTCATCCACTTGCCTTGATCCGCTTGCGGCGCACCGACATGATTGGCCGAGGCGGGGGATTGTCGATCCCGCAGGCCAAGGGCCAGGCAAAGGAAGGTGAGCGTTGGATCTGCGTCAGTTGCGGTATTTCATCGGCATCGTCGATGAAGGCTCCTTCACGGCCGCGGCTCAGAAGCTGAACGTCGCCCAACCGGCCCTCAGCCACAACATCCGCAATCTGGAGGCGGGCCTCGGGGTCAAGCTGCTGACCCGCGGCGTGCATGGGGTCAAGCCGACCGCCGCCGGCACCCGGCTGTACGAGCATGCAGAGATCATCCTGCGCCACGTCGCCCAGGCAACCGAGCAGGTGCGCAACTGCTCGGGTACGCCGAGCGGGCTGGTGACCGTCGGCTTCACCTCCTCGGTGGCGCTGGTGGCGGCGGTTCCCCTGGTGCAGGCGGTCCGCGCCGAGCTGCCGCAGGTGTCGCTGCGGGTGGTCGAATCCTTCAGCGGGACGATTCTGGAGTGGCTGAACGACGACCGGCTGGATTTCGGCTGCATCTACGACGTGACGCGGTCGCGCACCCTGCTGGCCGAATCGCTGGTGCGCGAGGATCTCTACCTGATCGGCCCGCCGGGCGGCGAGGACGGCGACATCGCCTTCGACGAGTTGGCCGGCAAGGACCTGATCCTGCCGAGCCGCCCGCACAATCTGCGCGACCGCATCGAACGGGTGGCGCGCGAAACCTGCACGATCGTCACCGTGGCGGTGGAGATCAACGGGCTCCCCCAGATCAAGACGCTGGTCGCCAAGGGGGTGGGCTATTCGGTCCTGCCGATCTCGGCGGTGATGGAGGAATGGCGGGCGGGTCAGGTCTCCGCCCGGCTGATCGTCACGCCGTCCCTGCGCCGCTCGGTCCATCTCTGCCGGCCCCGCGGCGCCCCGGTGACCGAGGCCGCGGCGGCGGTGCGCGAGACTTTCCTGCGGGTGGTGCGCGATCTGGTCGGCGGCGGCGACTGGCCCGGCACCCTCCTGCTGGACGAAGAGGCGGCGGCGTCCTCATAACCGCCTCAGCCTCATAGCGCTTCGTTATGCGATGCATGCCCCATCTGTATTGGATCGGGGCCGGTCCGGCTGTTTACCATCCCGGTCACGGACACTCGGCCCAGGCCCACAGCGGAGGCTTCGCAGAATGACTTTACCTCTGTCTGGACCTCTGTCGGGACGGCTCGTCGTCTCGCTGGAGCAGGCGGTGGCGGCACCGCTCTGCACGTCGCGCCTCGCCGACGCCGGGGCGCGGGTGATCAAGATCGAACGGCCGGAAGGCGACTTCGCCCGCGGCTACGACGCCGTGGTCCACGGGCAGAGTTCCTATTTCGTCTGGCTCAACCGCGGCAAGGAGTCGGTCGTCCTCGACATCAAGAAGCCCGAGGACGCCGAGCTGCTGGAGCGGCTGATCGCCCGCGCCGACGTGTTCGTGCAGAATCTGGCGCCGGGCGCGGCGGAACGGGCCGGCTTCGGCTCGGATGCCCTGCGGCGGCGCCATCCCCGACTGATCACCTGCGACATCTCCGGCTACGGCGACGACGGCCCCTACCGCGACATGAAGGCCTACGACCTGCTGGTGCAGAGCGAGACCGGGCTGGCCTCCATCACCGGGTCGCCGGACCAGCCGGGGCGCGTCGGTGTGTCGGTGGCCGACATCGCCTGCGGCATGAACGCCTACACCGGCGTCCTCCAGGCGCTGCTGGAGCGCGAGCGCAGCGGCGAGGGGTCGGCGGTGGCCGTGTCCCTGTTCGATTCGCTGGCGGAGTGGATGATGGTGCCGCTGATGCACCACGACCATGGCGGCAAGGCGCCGGGACGGGTCGGGCTGATGCACCCGAGCATCGCCCCCTATTCCGCCTTCGCCCTGGCCGACGGCCGGCAGGTGGTGCTGTCGATCCAGAACGAGCGCGAATGGGCGGCCTTCTGCGCCGACGTTCTGCTGCGGCCGGAACTGGCGACCGACGAGCGCTTCTCGACCAACAACCGCCGCGTCGCCAACCGCCCGGAGCTGGACGCGCTCGTCGCCGCCATCTTCCGGACCATGGACCACGCCGAGGCGGTGCGCCGCCTGAACCGCGCGCGCACCGCCTTCGGCTCGCTGAACGAGGTGGCGGACCTGTCCGCCCACGCGCAGCTGCGCCGCGTGACCGCCGAGACGCCGGGCGGACCGGTCGACGTGGTGGCGCCGCCGGTGCAGGTGCGCGGCCGACCCTACGCCTCCGGCGCCGTTCCGGCGCTGGGCCAACACACCGACGCCGTCCGGCGTGAAATCTTCGAAAAATAAGGGGGGGAGCATGAGCATGGACCATTTGCGCGACTGGATCGGCCGGTCGGAAAGCGCCGAGGACGTCGCGGCGCCGGCGGCGCTGACCGGACTGGCGGCGATGCTCGACCACGACACTCCGCCCTGGCCGGCGGGCGAGGTGCCGCCGCTGGGGCACTGGCTGTATTTCCTGCCCAAGGCGCTGCAACGCGACATCGCCGAGGACGGCCACCCGCACAAGGGCGGCTTCCTGCCGCCGGTGGAGCTGCCCCGCCGCATGTGGGCCGGCGACACCCTGACCTTCCACCGCCCCATCCGCAGCGGCGAGGCGATCACCCGCCGCTCGACCATCGAGGAGGTCACCCCGAAGGAGGGCCGGTCGGGCCGGATGGTCTTCGTGAAGGTCCGGCACGAGATCAGCACCGCCGCCGGCGTCGCCATCACCGAGTTCCATGACATCGTCTACCGCGAGGCCGCCAAGCCCGGCGACGCCCCCGTCCCCGGCGAGCGCCCGACCGGCGAGTCGGTGTGGCAGCGGCGCATCCAGCCCGATCCGGTGCTGCTGTTCCGCTATTCGGCCCTAACCTTCAACGGCCACCGCATCCATTACGACCGCGACTATTGCCGCGACGTCGAAGGCTATCCGGGGCTGGTCTTCCACGGCCCGCTCAGCGCCACCCTGCTGATGGACCTGTTCCTGCGCGAGAATCCGGGGGCGCGGGTGACCGGCTTCCGCTTCCGGGCCAAACGGCCCCTGTTCGACATCCATCCGCTGACCCTGTGCGGCGCCCCGACCGCAACTGGCGCGACGCTGTGGGTGACCGACCACGAGGGCTTCGTCGCCATGTCCGCCGAGCTGGAGGCCGAACGGTCATGACGGCGGCGAATTGCGGCACGGCTGGAGGGATCGTCTGATGTCCCTGCCGTATCGATCCTATCTCTTCGTCCCCGCCGACAACGCGAAGCTGCTGGAGAAGGCCCACCAGCGCGGGGCGGACGCCCTTATCCTCGACCTCGAGGACGCCGTCCTCCCTGCCGGCAAGCCGGAGGCCCGGCGCGGGCTCCCAGCGCCGGTCGACCGGCTGCACGGGCTGGGGATGCCGGTGCTCGTGCGGATCAACAGCGGCTGGCGCGACGCCGTCGCCGATCTGGAGGCCGCGGTGCGCCCCGGCGTGGCCGCCCTGGTGGTGCCCAAGACCGAGGACGCCGGGGCGCTGCGCGTCCTCTCCGCCATGATTGCGGAGTGGGAGGCGGAGCGCGGCCTGACGCCGGGCGTCATCGGCCTCGTCGCCCTCATCGAAAGCCCGCTGGGGCTGGAACGGCTGGCCGAGATCGCCGCCGTCCCGCGCGTGGCGGCGCTGGCGTTGGGCAGCGAGGATTTCGCGCTGACGCTGGGGGTGGAGCCGACCGAGGCTTTGCTCGCCCTGCCCTGCCGCCAGATCGCGCTGGCCGCCGCCGCCCGCGGTCTCGCGGCGATCGGCCTGCCCGGTTCGCTGGCCGAGTTCCGCGACCTCGACGCCTACCGCGCTATGGTGGCGCAGGCGCGGGCCGTCGGCATGACCGGCGCGCTGTGCATCCACCCGGCCCAGCTGGCTGTGGTCCGGGAGGTCTTCTCACCCTCCTCCGCCGACGTGGCCTGGGCCGGGCGGGTGGTCGCGGCGTGGGACGAGGCCCAGGCGGCGGGGCGCGGCGCCGTATCCGTGGACGGGCGCATGGTAGACCGCCCCGTCGCCGAGCGGGCAAAGGCCATTCTGGCCCACAGCGCCGCTACAATCAAAAACGCAGGGTGACGAGACATGAAGACCAGCATCGGTCAGGGCTTCGACGAGATCCGCGACGCCGTGCGCGCTCTGTGCGCCGAATTCCCCAGCGAGTATCACCGCCGCATCGACGAGGAGCGCGGTTATCCCGAGGAATTCGTGGACGCGCTGACCAAGGCCGGCTGGATGGCCGCCCTGATTCCGGAGGAGTATGGCGGCTCGGGCCTCGGCCTGACCGAAGCCTCCGTGATCATGGAGGAGATCAACCGGTCGGGTGGCAATTCCGGTGCCTGCCACGGCCAGATGTACAACATGAACACGCTGATCCGGCACGGCTCGGAGGAGCAGCGCCGCCGCTACCTGCCGAAGATCGCGGCGGGCGAGTTGCGCCTCCAGTCGATGGGCGTCACCGAACCGACCACCGGCACCGACACCACCCGCATCAAGACCCGGGCGGAGAAGAAGGGCGACCGCTATGTCATCAACGGGCAGAAGGTGTGGATCTCCCGCGTCCAGCATTCCGACCTGATGATCCTGCTCGCCCGCACCACGCCGCTCGATCAGGTGCGCAAGAAATCGGAAGGCATGTCGATCTTCATCGTCGACATCAAGGAGGCGATGGCCAAGGGCATGACCGTCCGGCCCATCCGCAACATGGTCAACCATGAGACCAACGAGCTGTTCTTCGACAATCTGGAAATCCCCGAGGAGAACCTGATCGGCGAGGAGGGCCAGGGCTTCAAATACATCCTGACCGGCCTCAACGCCGAGCGGGTGCTGATCGCGGCGGAATGCATCGGCGACGGCTACTGGTTTATTGACAAGGTCTGCGACTACACCCGCGACCGTCAGGTCTTCGGCCGCCCGATCGCCCAGAACCAGGGCGTGCAGTTCCCGATCGCCGAGAGCTTCATCGAGGTGGAGGCCGCCAACCTGATGCGCTTCGAGGCCTGCCGCCTCTACGACGCGGGGGAGCCCTGCGGCGCCCAGGCCAACATGGCGAAGTACCTCGCCGCCAAGGCGTCGTGGGAGGCGGCGAACGCCTGCCTGCAGTTCCATGGCGGCTTCGGCTTCGCCAGCGAGTACGACGTGGAGCGCAAGTTCCGCGAGACCCGGCTGTATCAGGTGGCGCCCGTCTCCACCAACCTGATCCTGGCCTATGTCGCCGAGCATGTCCTGGACCTGCCGAAATCCTACTGACCGCCCGGCCTTCTTCGGCGCCGTCACGGCAGCGCCGGGCATCAATCCGGAGGTGTGCTTTGCCGGTGTCCTGAAACGGAAACGGCGGGTGCCGAAGCCCGAAGGCCCCGGCACCCGCCGTTCCGTATCGCGTGTATGCGTCCTCAGCCGAACCAGGCGGCGACGTTGCCGGTCTGGCCGAGGATGGTGATGCGGTTGCCCGAGCCGACGTCGAGGGTGGTGTTGCCGCCCTCCACC
>NZ_VITI01000035.1 GCF_007827795.1 Azospirillum brasilense | reverse complement strand
GCCCGGGGCGCGCCCCCCCCCCCCCCCCCCCCCCCCCCCCCCCCCCCCCCCCCCCCCCCGCCCCCCCCCCCCCCCCCCCCCCCCCCCCCCCCCCCCCCCCCCCCCCCGGGGGGGGGGGGGGGGGGCGGCGCCCCCCCCCCCCGCATCGCCTGCGCTTTCCGTCCCCCGACATCCCCCTCACCCCGACCCTCTCCCCAGAGGGGAGAGGGGGATCGCTCCGGAGACGAAAGGAGGAGAGAAGGGAAACCGGTCAGTTCTTGACGATCGTCAGCCCGATCTTGTCGCCGGTCTTCACATACTCGAAGATCGCTACATCCTCCGGCGCGATGGCGTGGTGCTTGGTGGCGGAGAAGGAATAGGTCGCGTTCACCCCGCGCAGGCCCTGGATGCCCTCGATGGCCGTCGCGATGGCCTTGGGATCGGTGGAGTTGGCGCGCTTGATGCCCTCGAACAGCACGTCGGCGGCGTCGTAGGCGTTGCTGACCGACAGCGACATGAAGATCTGCGGACGCTGCGGGTCGTTGCCCCACCAGCGGTCGGTGCCGTACTTGGCCTTGTAGGCGTCGGCGAAGCCCTGGGCCGCCGGGTTCAGCGTCTCCTCGCCGAACACGTAGACCATCGAGCCGCGCGTGCCGGTCACCAGATCGCCGGCGGCCTCCTGGTAGGGGATCGACAGGGCGCCGTTGGAAGCGACCAGCGGCACGTTGAAATTCAGCCGCGCCATGGTGCGGCGGATCACCGCCAGATCGGCGCCCAGCCCGACGCAGACCACCACGTCGGCCCCGGCCCGCTGGAGGCGCGCGATCTGCGCCGTCATGTCCTGGGCGCGCTGGTTGTAGGTTTCCGTCGCCACGACGGCTCCGCCCGCCGCCTTCAATTCCTTGGCGATCATGTCGGCGCCGGACACGCCATAGGCCGTGCTCTCGTGAACCAGCCCCGGCTTCTTGAACTGGGTGGCGACGTAGCGGCCGAGCACCATCGATTCGACGTCGTTCTGCAAGGCGAAGGAGAAGACGTTCGGGCGCGGCTTGCCGCCGTCCGGGTAGGTGACAGTCGGGGTCTGCGCCACCGGGTTCATGTAGGGGCGCCCGTCGGCGGCGGCCATCTCGATCACCGCGAGCGTCGGGCCGCTGCCCGCCGGGCCGATGATGGCGACCAGTTCCTTGTTGTCGAGCAGCCGGCGCATGTTCTGCACCGCGCGGTCGGGCACGAGCTGGTCGTCGAGCAGCATCGCCAGCTCGACCTTCTTGCCGTTGATGCCGCCCTTGGCGTTCCACTTCTCGATGGCGAGTTCGACGCCGCGCCGACCGCCCTCGCCATACTCGTTGTAGGGGCCGGTCAGGGCCGAGGTCATGCCGATCTTGATGGTGTCCTGCGCGGCGGCGGACCCAGCGGACAGGGCGATGGCCGAGGTCAGCGTGACGGCGGCCCCGAGCAAGCGGATGACGGAACGACGGTGCATGGCGCTTTTCCCTCCCTTATGCGGCGGAGCGTGGTGGCTCGCCTTTTTGAATGAACCATGAGTCATTTTTCATCGAGAATGTAACGCGCGCCAACTGTCCGCGCAACGGTGTATTTGAGCGGGATGCTCCAAGCGGTTGCCCCCACCCTAACCCTCCCCCGCTGGGCGGGGGAGGGAATCTCTGCATTAGCCGCCAGAGCGTCAATCCCCCTCCCCCGCCCAGCAGGAGGGGGCCGGCGTGGGGGCAAACACACCCCTTGACTGAAACATGAATCATCATTCATTGTTTGGTCGACCAACGGAGCATCGACTCCGCACCGCGCTTGCCCACACACCGGCGGGGCGCGGAAGAAACGCGAAGGGAGGCACCCATGCCGTCATCCGCCGCACAGGCAGATCCGATTCCGGCCAACTCAATCCCGACCGACCGGCGGCTGGCGCTCCACCGCACCATGCAGACGATCCGGGCGACCGAAACCACCCTGTCCCGGCTGTTCGCCGACGGCGAGATCCCCGGCTTCATCCATCTCAGCGTCGGGCAGGAGGCGGTGGCCGCCGGGGTCGTCGGCGCGCTGGGGCCGCAGGACAGCTTCGCCACCACCCACCGCGGCCACGGCCATGTGCTGGCCCGCGGCGTGAGGCTCGACCTTTTCTTCAAGGAGATCATGGGGCGGGCGGGCGGCATCTGCGGCGGGCGCGGCGGCTCGATGCACGTCGCCGACCTGTCGCTCGGCGTGCTGGGGGCCAACGGCATCGTCGGGGCCGGGCTACCGCTCGCCACGGGAAGCGCGCTCGCCCACCAGACGCGGCGCACCGGCGGCGTGGCGGTCGCCTTCTTCGGCGACGGCGCCATGGCCGAGGGCGCCCTGCACGAATGCCTGAACATGGCGGCGCTGTGGACGCTGCCGATGGTCTTCGTCTGCGAGAACAACGGCTGGTCGGAATTCTCGCCGACCTCCACCCAGTTCGCCGCGACGCTGGACAAGCTTGGCGCGGCCTTCGGTGTGCCGCACCGCCGGGTGGACGGCAACGACGTGGCCGCCGTCGCCGAAGCCGCCGCGGAGGTGGTGGAAGCCGCCCGCGGCGGCGGTCCGCGCATCCTGGAATGCCTGACCACCCGCTGGCACGGCCATTTCGAGGGCGACCCGCAGCGCTACCGCAACGCCGACGAGATCGCCGGCCTGCCGCAGAACGACCCGCTGCGCCGCTCCGCCGAGGCGCTGCTCGCCGCCGGAGTCGAGGAATCGGCGCTCGCCGCCCTGGTCGATTCGGTGGACGCCGAGATTAGGGACGCCCTAGAGGCCGCCCGCGCCGACGCCCTGCCCGACGCCGACGCCGCCTTCCGCGACGTCTACACGCCGACCACCCTCACCGCCGGGGCCTGACCGCCGATGCCGAAGCCTTTGCGCTATGTGAACGCCGTCGCCCAGGCCCTCAACGACGCGATGGCCGCCGACCCCGCCGTGATGCTGATGGGCGAGGATGTGGCCGCCGCCGGCGGGCCGTTCAAGGCGACCCGAGGCCTGCTCGACGCCCACGGGCCGGAGCGGGTGCGCGACACGCCGATCTCCGAAGCCTCCCTGGTCGGCGCCGCCGTTGGGGCCGCGCTGACCGGCATGAAGCCGGTGGTCGAGATCATGTTCATGGATTTCGTGACGCTGGCGATGGACGCCGTCGTCAACCAAGCCGCCAAGGCCCGCTTCATGTTCGGCGGGCAGTGCAGCGTGCCGATGGTGCTGCGCACGCCGCACGGCGGCGGGCTGAACGCCGGGCCGCAGCATTCGCAGTGCCTGGAGGCGTGGTTCGCCCACATCCCCGGCCTGCGCGTCGTCTGCCCGGCCACCGTCGCCGACGCCTACAGCCTGCTGCGCGCCGCCATCGAGGCGCCGGACCCGGTCGTCGTCGTCGAGAACAAGGCGCTCTACGCGCTTCAGGGCGACATCGACGTGAACGCCCCGCGCGAGGTCGGCAAGGCGCGCATCGACCGGGCGGGCCGCGACGCCACCATCGTCACCTACGGTGCCACCCTCTACGCTGCCCGCGCCGCCGCCGACCGGCTGGCCGCCGAGGGCATCGAGGCGGAGATCATCGATCTGCGCTGGATTCAGCCCTGGGACGAGGAGGCCGTCTTCGCCTCCGTCGCCAAGACCCACCGGGTGGTGATCGCGCACGAGGCGGTGCAGGCCTTCGGAGTCGGGGCGGAGATCGCCGCGCGCATCGCGTCGGACGCCTTCGACGACCTCGACGCCCCGGTGCTGCGGGTCGGCGCGCCCTTCATGCCCATCGCCTTCGCCAAGACCCTCGAAGCGGCCTATCTGCCCGACGCCGACCGGATCGTCGCGGCGGTCAAGAGCACGCTCGCCTGAACGCCCCACGGGAGGACCAGCATCATGACGGACGAACGCCCCATCCTCACCAGCCGCGACGGCGCCGTGGGCCTGATCACCATCAACCGCCCGGCGACCCTCAACGCGCTCGACGTGCCGACCCTGCTGGAGCTGGAACGGGCGCTGGGCGAGTTGGAGGCCGACGACGGCGTGCACGTCATCGTCGTCACCGGGGCGGGCGAGCGCGCCTTCGTGGCCGGCGGCGACATCGCCGACCTCGACAGCCGCCAGGGCCTCGCCCACTATCTCGACTTCGCGGAGATCGTCCATCGGGTGTTCCGCCGGTTCGAGACCTGCGACAAGCCGACCGTCGCCGCTGTCAACGGCTGGGCGCTCGGCGGCGGGACCGAGCTGGTGCTGTCGCTCGACATCCGCATCGCCGCCGACAGCGCGAAGTTCGGCCTGCCGGAAATCAACCTCGGCCTGTTCCCCGGCGCGGGGGGCACCCAGCGCATCCTGCGCCAGATCCCGGCTTGCCGGGCGCGTGAGCTGGTCTTCACCGGCGACCAGTTCACCGCCGCGGAAGCGGTCGCCTGGGGACTGGTCAACCGCGCCGTGCCGAAGGCCGAGCTGATGGCCGAGGCGATGGCGACCGCCCAGAAGATCGCCGCCAAGTCGCCGCTGATCCTGAAGCTGACCAAGCGCACGCTGCGCCACGGCGCGGAGATGCCGCTCGGCGCCTCCCTGGCCTACGAGCAGGCGATGATCGGGCTGGTGCTCGACAGCCGGGACGCGCACGAGGGCTGCCGCGCCTTCCTGGAGAAGCGCAAGGCCGCCTTCACGGGGCAATGACCATGGTCCGCGAACTGGTGATGCCCAAGCTGGGGCTGACGATGACCGAAGGGGTGCTCGCCGAATGGCGGGTGTCGCCCGGCCAGCCTTTCCGCAGCGGCGACGTGCTGCTCGTCGTCGAAACCGACAAGATCGCCTCGGAGGTCGAGGCCGACAGCGACGGCGTGCTGATCGAGACCACCATCCCGGCCGGCGAGACGGTGGCGGTCGGCACCCCGATCGCCCGCTGGTCCGCCGATGGCGCGGGCGCCGCCCCCGCTCCGCAACCGGCGGAGGCGCCCACCCCGATTGCCGCCCCGCTTCCCGTCGCCGCCAACGCCCGCCCCCTGCCCGCCCCGGTCCGCAGCAATGGGGAGCGCATCCTGTCGACTCCGCTCGCCCGCCGGCGCGCCGAGGGGCTCGGCGTCAATCTGGCGGCGGTGACCGGTAGCGGGCCGCGTGGCCGCATCAAGGTGGCCGATGTCGAGGCGGCGGCGCAAACGCGGCCCACGCCTCGACCCGCGCCTCAGCCTGTGCCGCAGGCGCCAAAGGTCGAAGCCCCCGCCGGGGAGCGGTCGAAGCCCACCACCCTGCAAGCGACCGTCGCCCGCCGCCTGACCGCCGCCAAGCGCGATGTGCCGCATTTCTACCTCGCCGCGGAAGCCGAGGTGACGGAGCTGGCCGCGCTACGCGACCGGCTGAATGCCGACATCGAATCCGGGCTGCCGCGGATTTCGATGACCCATCTGGTGCTGGCCGCAGTCGGGCGGGCGCTGGCCGCCATGCCGGAGATGGACCGGGTGTGGGACGACGAGCCTTCCGGCGGCGCGATCCTCGCCCTTGGCCGCGGCGACATCGGCATGGCGGTGGACACGCCGCGCGGGCTGGTCGCCCCGGTGTTGCACGGAGCGGCGACCCTGCCGCTCGACCGGCTGGCGGCGGAGGCCGCGTCGCTGACCCGCCGCGCCCGCGACGGCCGCCTGACCGAGGAGGACTTCCAGGGCGGCGCCGTCACCGTGTCGAACGCCGGCATGCACAACGTCACCTACATGACCTCGATCATCAATCCCGGCCAGTCGAGCATCCTCGGCGTCGGCAGCGTCCGCTCCGTGTTCCGTCCCGATGCGGCGGGCGCGCCGGTGCTGAAGCGCGAACTCGGCCTCGTCCTGTCGGCGGACCATCGGCTGTTCGACGGCGTGACCGCCCTGGCCTTCCTCAACCGCATCATCGCCGGGCTGGAGCGGCCGCTGCGCCTGCTTCGCGCCGCCTGACCCAAGGAACGATTCCCCATGGACTTCCAGCTTTCCGAAGAACAGCGCCTGATGATCGAGACGGCGTCGCGCGTCGGCGCCGAGTTCGGTCCCGACTATTGGCGCGAGCAGGACGCGAAGAAGAGCTTCCCGACCGAGGCCTGGGCCGGCATCTGCGAATCCGGGCTCGGCGGCGTCTCCCTGCCCGAGGAGTATGGCGGCTCCGGCCTCGGCATGCTCGACATGGCGCTGGTGGTGGAGGCGCTGTCGGCGGCGGGCGGCGGCTCGACGCTGGCCCAGCTCTTCATGATCAACCCGATCTTCGGCGGCGTGGCGCTGGCGAAGTTCGGCAGCAAGGCGCAGAAGGACGCCATGCTGCCCGCCCTGATCCAGGGCAAGCTGAATTTCTGCATGGCGCTGACCGAGCCGAACGCCGGCTCCAACAGCCTGGAGATCCGGACCTTCGCCCACGCCGACGGCCAGGGCTGGCGGCTGAAGGGCCAGAAGATCTGGATCACCGGCGTGCCCGACGCGCAGAAGATGCTGGTGGTTGCCCGCACCACCCGGCTGGAGGAAGCCGGCCGCCGCACCGCCGGCATCAGCCTGTTCCTGATCGACGTGGATCGCGAAGGGCTCAGCCACCAGCCGATCGAAAAGGTCGGCACCAACACGCTGGCCTCCAGCACCGTCTACTTTGACGACGTGCGGATCGAACCGGACGAGTTGATCGGCACGCTCGACGGCGGCTGGCACCAGCTTCTCGACGTGCTGAACACCGAGCGCATCGTCACCACCGCCGGACTGGTCGGCGCCGGCAGCCTCGCCATCCGGCTGGCGGTGGACTACGCCAAGGACCGCAAGGTCTTCGGCGACAAGCCGGTGGCCGCCTACCAGGGCGTCCAGTTCCCGCTCGCCCAGGCCCACGCCGAGCTGCAATGCGCCCGGCTGATGAATTTGAAGGCGGCGTCGCTGTGCGACACGGGCCTGCCCTACGGCAGCGAGGCCAACATCGCCAAGCTGATCGCGGCGCAGGCGGCGTCCCACGCCATCGAGCGGTCGATGCAGGCGATGGGCGGCATGGGTTATGCCAAGGAGTATCACGTCGAGCGGCTGTGGCGCGACGCAAGGCTGTTCCGCTTCGCCCCGGTGTCGGAAGAGATGGTGCTGAACTTCATCGCCATGCACGATCTCGGCATGCCGAAATCCTACTGAGCGAAGCCGGCGGATAAGCCGGCCGCACATCCCGAGGGAGGGGACACCCGTGGTCAATCTGAGCGCCTTCATCCGGTTCCACGCGCTGCGCACGCCGGACCGGCTGGCGTTGGTCTACGGCGACCAGCGCATCAGCTACGCCGACTTCCTCGACCGCATCGGGCGCATGGCCGCCTTCCTCCACCGGCGCGGCGTGCGCGAGGGCGACGTGGTGGCGGTGGTGATGAAGAACAGCGCCGCCTTCCTGGAAATCGCCTTCGCCGCCAGCCACCTCGGCGCGGTGTTCCTGCCCATCAACTACCGGCTGGCCGCCCCCGAGGTCGCCTTCATCACCGGCAACGCCGGGGCGATGCTGGTCTTCGCCGACACCGAATTGGCCGCGGCGGTGGAGGACGACCCGAACGCCGTCCTGGTCGACGCGGCGGCGCAGGCGGACGGACGGACGCTGGCCGGCACGGAAGGGCCGGTGCCGCCGATGCGGGTGCGCGGGACGCAGGACCTGTTCCGGCTGATGTACACCTCGGGCACCACCGACCACCCCAAGGGGGTCATGCATTCCTACGAGAACTTCTACTGGAAATGCATGGACCATGTGACGGCGCTGGGGCTGACGGCGGAGGACCGGCTGCTGGCGGTCGGGCCGCTGTACCATGTCGGCGCCTTCGACCTGCCGGGCCTCGCGGTGCTGTGGCTGGGCGGCACGATCTGCCTGCTGCGCGACTTCGATCCCGACACGGCGCTCGCCGCCATCGAGCGCGAGCGACTGACCGGCGCCTGGTTCGCCCCGGTGATGGTCGGGCGCATCCTGTCCCACCCGGAGCGCGGGCGCTATGACGTCTCCAGCCTGAAATGGGCGATCGGCGGCGGCGAGCGCACGCCGGAGCAGCGCATCCGCGACTTCACCGGTCTGTTCGCCAACGCCCGCTACATCGACGGCTACGGCCTGACGGAGAGCTGTTCGGGCGACACGCTGATGGAGGCCGGGCGCGAGATCGAGAAGATCGGCTCGACGGGCCGGGCGCTCGCCCATGTGGAGATCGACATCCGCGACGACGCCGGCACCTCCCTGCCCGCCGGGGAGGTCGGCGAGATCTGCCTGCGCGGGCCGAAGGTCACCAAGGGTTACTGGAAGGACCCGGAAAAGACGGCGCGCAGCTTCTACGGCGACTGGTTCCGCACCGGCGACGTCGGCTATCTCGACGCCGACGGCTTCCTGTTCCTGACCGACCGCAAGAAGGACATGATCATCAGCGGCGGCGAGAACATCGCCTCCTCGGAGATCGAACGGGTCGTCTTCCTGCTGCCCCAGGTCGTCGAGGTCGCCGTCATCGCCGTCCCCGACGAGCGCTGGGGCGAGGTGCCGGCGGCGGTCGTGGTGCTCAAGGAGGGCGAGAGTCTCGACGCCGAGACGCTGGAACAGCACTGCCGCCGGCACCTCGCCGGCTTCAAGGTGCCCAAGCGCCTGCTGCTGCGCGAGGCGCTGCCGCGCAACCCGTCCGGCAAGGTGCTGAAGCGCGTGCTGCGCGATGAACTGGCCCCCACCCATCCGGAGGACACCCCATGACCGCTCCCGACGACACCCTGGCGGCGGCCATCGCCCGCTTCATCGCCGGCCTGACCCTGGACAGCCTGCCGCCCGACGTGGTCGAGAAGGCGCGGGTCTGCCTGCTGAACGGCTACGGAATCGCCCTCGGCGGGCACGGCACGTCTTACGCCCCGGTGGCGCGGGCGGCGGCGCTGGCCCTGCATGGGGAACATTCCGGCGGCGTTACCATGCTGGGGGATGGACGACGGACCAGCGTTCCCGGCGCGGCGCTGGCAGGCTCCGCCCTGTTCCATGGCCGGGCGCAGGAGGACACCTGCGGCGCCGCCCACATCGGCGCCGTGCTGATCCCTCTGCTGACCGCCTTGGTCGAGGCCGGGGACGGCCCGGTCGAACGGCTGCTGCCGGCCCTGGTCGCCGGCTACGAGGCGGGCGGGCTGCTGGAGAACGCCTTCTCACCGCTGACCACGCCCGCCGGCCTGCGCGCCTCGCCGCTCTATGGCACATTGGCCGCCGCCGCCGGGGCGGCGTGTCTGCTCGGCCTGCCGGAGGAGCGCATCGCGGCGGCGCTCGCCAACGCCGCTTCCTTCACCGGCGGCATCCTGCAATCCTTCGACGACGGCACCGACGAGTGGCGCTATCAGGTCGGCGTCGCCGCGGTGAACGGCCTGACGGCGGCGCGGCTGGCGGCGGCGGGCTCCATCTCCGCGCCCCACGCCTTCGAGGGCCGCACCGGCTTCGTCCGCGCCTTCGCCCGCACCGGCTGCGATCCGGTGGAGCTGGCGGCGCGGCTGGGGCGCGACTGGTCGATCCATCGCGTCACCTTCAAGCCCTACCCGGTCTGCGCCTTCAACCAGACCCCGGTCACCGCGGCGCTCGCCCTGCGCGGCGAGGTGGAAGGCCGGGCCATCCGGTCCGTGACCGTGCGCATGAACCCGTTCGAGACCGGCTATGCCGGGATGGATTCCAACGGGCCGTTCGCCAGCATCTCCGGCACGCTGATGAGCATCCCCTTCTGCATCGCGCTGACCCTGCTGCGCGGCGTGCCGACCATGGAGACGATGACCCGCTACGACGACGGCGCGGTCAACGCCCTGGTCGAACGGGTCGATCTCGTCCCCGACGAAGGCGTGCGGCGGCTGTGTTGCGCCATCGAGGTGGTGTTGGAGGACGGCACGGCGCTGACCCGCCGCCAGGACATGACGACCGACGATTTCGCCCTGCCCTGGGAGGCGGTGAGCGCGCTGGTCCGCCGCATCGGCGGCGAGACCGGGGTGCCCGCCGACGCCTACGACCGGATCGAGCGCTTCGCCCGCGCCCTGCCCGACGCGGCGATCGACGACGTGCTGGAGGCGTTCGGGCGGTTGCCCGATCACCCGCACCAGGCGTCGGTTTCTCTCGTCAAAGGCGTGGGGAACGGCTAAATCCGGGGCGGTGAGGGAGATTGCAGGCGATGGCGGCGATGGGGCGGACGGCGGGAAAGAAGACGCGGGTGCAGCGGTCGGAAGAGGTCCGTGACGCCCTGTTCCAGGCCGCCGCCGAGGTGGTGGGGGAATACGGCTACATCGACGCCTCGATCACCCGGATCACCCAGCGGGCGAACCTGGCGCAGGGCACCTTCTACAACTACTTCGCCTCGCGGCAGGAAATCTTCGACGAGCTGCTTCCGGTGCTGGGCGCCAAGATGCTGGCCCACATCCGCCAGCAGGCCAGCGGCGCCAAGACCTTTCTGGAGAAGGAGGAACAGTCGTTCCGGGCCTTCTTCTCCTTCCTCAAGCGCATGCCCTATTTCCTGCGCATCCTCAACGAGGCGGAAATCTTCGCGCCCAAGGCCCACCGCCAGCATTTCCACAACATCACCGGCGGCTACATGCGCTTCCTGCGCAACGCCCGCAAGAACGGCGAGATCGCCAACCTCGGCGACGAAGCCCTGGAACCGCTGGTCTACATGCTGATCGCCACGCGGGGTTATCTCGCCTTGCGCTACACCGATGAGAACGGTGTCGTCAATCTGCCGGAAGAGGCCGTTCGGATGTATCTTCAGCTGCTGGCCAAAGGCCTTTTGTCCAGGGAACCGCCGGTGTCCGCCGGTTCCGGCCCGCTTGGCTGAACGACGCCGCCGCACTCCCCAAGCCGACCGAACGACCTCAATCGGGCGCCTCGCATCCGGGGCGCGGCACCGGGTCTACGCTCCGGGAAGTGGCGTGTGATGGTGGAGGTGACGGGCGAGGACGGCGCGATGACGCAGCAGGTGATCTGCAAAGGTGCCCCCCGCGGAGTGGACGTCATCGGCCGGAATCGGTGGACACTTTCGCGCCGGAACCACCGCGCGCAATGATGATTGGCTTGCCAAGTCCTACACCACGGCATGGGACACGATCTGCCGTCGCATGGCCATAGGACCGTGATCAGCGCCGCGGCCTGGAAACGCGAAAGGCCGGCTCCGAGAAGGAGCCGGACTTGGCGAACAGGTGATTTGGTTGCGGGGGCACGCAACCGCCTTTGTTTGCTCCTCTTGGCCACTCACCTCCCTCTCAAACGGTGCAGGTAGTTGAGCACGCTACGGCAACGCCTCGGCGGAACTACGGTCCAGCCTTTCGCGGCTGGCCGCGAGTGTGGCGGGGTTGAGGTCACCGTGCTTCGCCGCATCCATGGCACAGGCCATGGCCCGATAGAATTGCGCGCCGTCGAACGCGATAAGCAACAGATCGACCCCGGCGTTGAGCGCCTCCTCCACCGCCCGGCACAGGCCGTATTGATAGACGGGCGTCATGACCAGATCGTCCGTGACGATCAAGCCATCGTACCCCCAGTCCCGGCGGATCACCCCATCCACCACGCGGTGCGAATGGGACGCCGGGCGGTCGGGATCGACGGCGCTCAGGATCACATGGCCGACCATCAGCAGCGCCTGCGGGTTGCCCGCCAGCACATGGCGGAAGGGTCGCCAGTCCGCGGCTTCCAGTGCTTCACGGCTGTCCCCGATGGCGGCCCGGAAATGGTGGGTGTCCCTGCCGACGCGGCCCAGGCCGGGGAAATGCTTGACGGTCGGCTGGACGCCGGTCTCGGCCAGCCCGTCGGCGTAGGCGGCGGCAACGTCCCCGACGACCGCCGGGTCTCCTGAGATCGCCCGCCGCGCGATAAGGCTGTTGAAATCCAGCGGGTCGGGCGCCCTGGCGGTGCGAAGGTCGAGCACCGGCGCGAAGTTGATCGTGGCGCCGAGCGACCGCAGGTCCCGGCCATGGTCGCGGCCCAACGCGCGCGCGGCGGCGCGCCGCTCGTCAGGCGGCAGGCCGGCCACCGCGGAGGGGGCCGGGCGGTTGGGAAGCCACGGCGACAGCTTCGACACGATCCCGCCCTCCTGGTCGGCGGCCACCCGCAACGGGGGGAGCCCAGCGCGCTGGCGGATGTCCTGCAACCGGCGGATCTCATCGCGCAGTTCCTCCGCCGTCCGCCCGGCCAGATTGCGCCGCGAGACGAAGATGCCGCCGATCAAGCCGCGCGCGGCCAGCCTTTCGACCTCCTCAACCCGTTCGTAGCCGACCATGAAATGCCGGCCCAGTTCGGACGCCACCGCCTCCGGCGCCGACAGGACGGAGGCCTTACGCCACTGGAAAGCCCCCTCCGCCCCCAGCACCGCCAGGGGAACCGCGGCCCAGAGCGCCAGCATCGCCACCCGTCGCCTGACTCCGCGCCTCAGCACGATCAGCAGACCGCAAAGCCCGGCCACCGCGATGACCGGACCCGACCAGCCGCGCACCGCCATCAGGTAAGGGTCGTGGATGTTGGCCCCGGCGGCGACCAGCAGCAGGCCAAGGCACCAGCCGATCGCGCGGCTCATCCCTCGCCCGCCCGCCAGTCCACGCGCTGGGTCACCGCCATCACCGCGGACAGGACCAGGAACAGCGCGACCGACCCCACCAGCAGCGAATAATTCTCCAGACTGAGGAGCACATACAGGAACCCGAACAGGCCGCCCAGCGCCGTAGCGAAGATTGCTGCCGAGACCATCCGCCGGGTGACCGCCGCGGTGTAGAGCGACGCCTGGGTCAGGACGAAGGCGGCACCGATCCAATAGCCGGCGGCATAGCCCAACGGCTCCGCGAAGGACACCAGCAGAAGGGGGAACAGCGTCACCGACACCCCCAGCAGTCCGTATTGGATCGTGTGGATGCGCGCCACCGACAGAAGTTCGATCAGCCCATAGACGGTGAAGGACAACACGACGAAGAGGATGCCGTACTTCGACGCGCGATGGATCATCCGGTAGGTGGGAACCGCCTCCAGCAGGTCGACACCGGCGGAGGGACCGCGCATTTCCGTTTCTGTTTCGGACAGCCGGGACGAGGTCCAGAGCGGCGGCTGGGCATAATCCACGCTTCGCCAGCGCGCCTCGAACCCCGCGTCGGTGACGGTCGAGTCCGTCGGCAGCGCCGTACCGGCAAAGCTCGGCGTCGGCCAGGGCGCCGTGACGACCGCTTCGACCTTCCGCCCCATCAGGACGTGCCGGAAGGAGCCGGTTCCGCGGAGCGTCACGGTCGCCTGGAACGGCGTCTTGCCGGCTGTGGCGGGAAGCACCCCCATTGGCGGCGTGGCCACCAGAAGAGCGCCCCGGCATTCCTCGGCAAGGATGTCCAGTTCGCCGCAGTTGCGCCACGCAACCGCCGCACCGTCCCAGGCCGCATGGTCGCTGGCCGCCATGCCGGCCAGATCCGACGCTTGCAGCAACAGCAGGCTGTCCTTCCAGAGAATCGTGGCGCCCTTCCCGACCCGCGCCTCCATGCTGGATTGCGACGGCATGGGAAAGGTCCCGGCCATCTCGACCGATGCCGTGTAGACGGTGGCGGAGAACAGGCCGCGCGCCTTCCGTTCGGGGACCAGTGCGACCTTCGTGGACAGGGTTTCGGGCGCAATCTTCAGATAATGGCGTGAGAGTCCGCCGGCATCGACGTAGGGCACCACCAGGACCGGCGCCTGCACGGTCTGGTCCGGCCCCCAGCTTTTCATGAAGTCTGCCCGCAGGCCACCCTGACGCGCTTCGCGCTCCCCGATGATCGCTGAGATCGGCCACCCTGCGGCCAGCGTCGCCAGCAGAAGCAGGGCGACCTGACCGATTTTGAGGGAGCGGCGGTCAGGCGGCCGCGGCGGCGGCGCGGCGGGATTCGGCATCGGCGGTTCGGGTGGGGTGCTCAAGCGGACTCTCCTGGAAGCGGGGCCACGAAGCGGCAGTGGGCGGCGGGCGGCAAGCAGCCGGCCCGGCCGGGTTGTGCCGTCACCATGACGGGGCGCCGTGCCGCGGCGATGACGCCGCCGTGCAACCAGGGAGGAAACTGTGTGCAGAACCCGTGCAGCTTTTCGGATAAGGTGGCGCCGCCCCTGCCCAAGACCGCCATGCCCAAGATCCTGCTGATCGACGACGATCCCCACATCCGCGACATCGTCCGCTTCGCCCTGGCGCGGGAAGGATTCGCCGTCATGGAGGCGGGGGACGGCGTGCGCGGGCTCGATCTGGCGCGGGAGGACGCACCCGACCTCGTCCTCCTGGACATCGCCATGCCGGAGATGGACGGCACGGAGGTCTGCCGCCGGCTGCGCCGCGACAGCCGGGTACCGATCATCTTCCTGTCGTCGCGCGACGACGAGATCGACCGGATTTTGGGGCTGGAGCTCGGTGGCGACGACTATGTCACCAAGCCTTTCTCCCCGCGTGAGCTGGTGGCGCGCGTCAAGGCGGTGCTGCGGCGGGCGCTCCCATCGGAGCCATCGCCTCCCCCACCACCGCCGCCACCGGAGCTTCGGCACAACCGCCTGCGGCTGGACCTGGACGGTGTCCGCGCCTTCTGGGACGAGGCGGAGGTGGTCCTGACGGCGACCGAGTTCGGCCTCCTGCGCACCCTGGCCGAACGTCCAGGCAAGGTGTTCAGCCGTGACGCCCTGATGGACGGCGCCTACGCCACCGAGCGCTACGTCGCCGACCGCACGGTGGACAGCCACATCCGGCGGGTCCGGGCCAAGTTCCTGGCTGTGGGCGGCACCCCCGTCGAAACCGTGCACGGGCTGGGCTACAAGCTGTCGGATTGCCGATGAGGCGGTTCCGGCCAATTTTGAACCGGCCCATGGGGCGCTTGTCCATCGGAACAGTGCTGCTGGTGATGACGCTCGCGGCCCTGACCCTGCCCTTGAGCGGGCTGTGGTTCCTGCGCCTTTACGAAAGCGCCCTGCTCCGCCAGACGGAATCGGAGCTGATCGCCCAGGCCGGCGTGGTCGCCGCCGTCTACCGCGATGCGTGGCGGCGTGCCGGGGGGCGGACGGAGGAACTGGGTCCGCCCATCGATCCTCCCTGGACGCACCCGCCGGGGTTCGACGCGCCCTGGACGCCCCGCTTCGCCGGGCTGGATCTGGCGGAGGACCCGATCCTGCCCGCCGCCCCCGACCCCGCACTGGTGCAGACCATGTCCGCCCCCGCTTCCCAGACGGCCGGGGCATCGCTGGGGCCGATCCTGCGCGAGGCGCAGCGCGTCACGCTCGCCGGAATGCGGGTCACCGATCCCCAGGGCATCGTCGTCGCCAGCACCGGAGAGGATCTTGGCCTGTCCCTGGCCGCGCAGGAGGAGGTCCGCCACGCCCTGGCGGGCAACGCGACCAGCGTGCTGCGCGAACGCAACAGCCGCCATCAGGGGCGGGCGGAGGGAAGCACCGCGCCCGAACGCAGCCGCTCGTTGCGCATTTCCACGGCCCATCCGGTGCTCGACGAGGGCCGCGTGGTCGGGGTCGTGGTGCTGTCGCGCACGCCGCGCAGCCTGACCGACACCCTGTACGGCAAGCGCTGGCACCTCGCCGGATTGACGGTGGTTCTGCTCGCGTCGGTGGGGGTGCTGGCGCGTCTGGGGACCGTCGCCATCAGCCGCCCGCTGCGCGCCGTGACCGCGCTGGCGAAGCGCACGGCGGACGGCGAGCGCGGCGTGATGGCCCCCGTGCAGCGCCCGATCGTGCGCGAGGTGGCCGAACTGTCGGACGCGCTGACCCGCATGGCCGCGACGCTGGAGCAGCGGGCGGACTACATCCGCGACTTCGCCGCCCATGTGTCGCACGAGTTCAAGACCCCGCTCACCACCATCCGCGGCACGGTGGAGCTGCTGCGCGACCATCTGGACACGATGTCGGCGGAGGAGCGGGACCGCTTCCTGGCCAACATGGACGCCGAGGCCGAGCGGCTCTCGCGCCTCGTCCGCCGTCTCCTGGAGCTGGCGCGGGCCGACACGCTGCGGGTGACCGAGGAGGTGGCGACCGACGCCGTGCCGGTCGCGGCCCGTCTTGCCGCCCGCCACGGCGCCATGGCCTCCCTTCCCCCGTCGCTTCCGGTCGCCATGGGAGCGGAGGCGCTGGAAAGCGTCCTGGCGAACCTGATCGAGAACGCCCGCCGCCACGCCGGCCCGGAGGCGCGGGTGGAGGTTGCGCTGGCGCCGGAGGGCGACGGCGCGGTTCTGCGGGTGTCCGACGACGGGCCGGGCGTGTCGCCCGCCAACGCCGGGCGCGTCTTCACACCTTTCTTCACGACCGCGAGGCAGAGCGGCGGCACCGGTCTCGGCCTCGCCATCGCGCGTGGGATCGTCGAGGCGCATGGCGGGACCATCGCCCTTCGGCCTGCGGAGCGCGGTGCCCTGTTCGAGGTCAGACTTGCCCGGCCGGACGACGCCCCCTGAACCGCCATGTTTGCCAAGGGCTTTGCCAAGGGTTATGGAGCGGACCGCCGCAGCCCCAGCCGGGTCATCATCTTCAAAAGCCCCACCCGCGACAGGCCGAGCCGGCGCGCGGCGGCGCTGTGGTTGTTCCCGGTGGACGCCAGTGCGGCGGTGATCATCCGGCGCTCCAGCGCCGCCACAGCCTCGGCCAGGGTGGCTGGCGGGGCCGGGGCGAGGGCGTCCGGATCGCCGCTGCGGGCAAAGGCAAGGTCGGCCACCGTCACGACATCTCCCTCGGCCAGCGCGGCGGCGGTCGTGACCACCGCGCGCAATTCGCGGACGTTGCCCGGCCATTCCTGCTCCGCCATCCAAGCCAGCGCGTCCGGCGCCAAGCGCAGCCGCCGCGGAGAGGCGTCCGTCAGGAAGCGGACGGCCAGAAGCGCCACGTCCTCGCGGCGCTCCGCCAGGGCCGGCGTGCGCAGGATCAGCCCCTTGAGGCGGTAATAGAAATCCTCCCGCAACGAGCCCTGCGCCACCATGGTTTCCAGGTCGCGGTGGGTCGCCGAGACCACCCGGACATCCGCCATCCGGGGCTGGCGTCCGCCGACCGGCGTGTAGGTGCCCTCCTGAAGGAAGCGCAGCAGCTTGACCTGCATGGCCGGCGGCATTTCGCCGACCTCGTCGAGGAACAGGGTTCCGCCATGGGCGGCGGCCACCAGCCCCGGACGGTCCTGGTGGGCTCCGGTGAAGCTGCCCTTCAAATGCCCGAACAGCTCGCTTTCCAGAAGGTCCGCCGGGATGGCGCCGCAATGGACGGGCACGAAGGGGCCGGCGCCGCGCGGGCTCGCCATGTGCAGGGCCCGGGCCACCAGCTCCTTGCCGCTGCCGCTGGGTCCCAGCACCATCACCGGCACCTCCGCCGGACCGATGCGGCGGATCATCTCCTTCAGGCGCAAGATCGCCGGGCTGGCGCCGACCATCCCGTCCTCCTCCGTCCGGGCGGCACGCAGGGTGGCGAGTTCCCGCTCCAGCCCCTGCTTGGCGAGGGCGCGGGCGACAACGAAGCGCAACAGCTCCGGCTCCACCGGCTTGGCCAGGAAGTCCCAGGCACCCTCGGCCACCGCCCGCAGGGCCAATTCATGCTCCGCGTGCGCGGTCAGCACAACCACCGGCACCGCGGCGAAGGCGGGAACCAGGGCCAACCCGGCCTCCGGCGTGCGTTCGGGCGGCATGACGAGGTCGAGCAGCACCAGATCGGGGCGTTCCCGCTGGAAGAGGTCGCGCGCCTGCGCCCCGTCCGCGGCGGTGACCACCCGGTGCCCCTGCTTTTCCAGCCACGCCGCGGCGAGGCGGAGGAAGGCGGGCTCGTCATCGACGAGAAGCAGCGTGCTCATGATGGAAACCTCAGGCGGACACAGGTGGACCATCCCGGCCGTTCGGCCAGCGCGACCGAGCCGCCATGGGCGGCCATGATCTTGGCGACGATGGCGAGCCCCAGCCCCGTGCCCCCCTGGCTGCGCGACACGAAGGGCTGGAACAGCGAGGCGCGGATCTCCTCCGGCACGCCGGGGCCGTCGTCGCACACATCGATCACCACGCTGCCGGGGCCGCGCTCGGCGCTCACCAGCGCACGCCCGCCGGCCGCCCCGGCGTTGTCCAGCAGGTTCGCCAGGGCCTGCCGCAAGCGCGCGGGGTCGGCGCGCAGCGTGAGGCCCGGCGGGATGTCGGTCGTCACGTCACCGCCGAGCGCCGCGAGCGCATCCGCGAGATCGACCTCGGACAGGCCCACCCGCCACGGCTTGGCGTAGTCGAGCAGGTCGCGCACCAGGGCATCCATGCGGGCGAGTTGGATCCGAACCTCGCCGCGCGTCTCGGGCGGGGCGTCGGCCACCGCCATCGCGACGATATTCATGGGGTTACGCAGGTCGTGGGCCACGGTGGCGGCCAGCGCCCCTAGTTCCGCCAGACGCTGGCGTTGGGCGAAGGAGCGGCGCCGGGCGAGGTCGTCACGGGCCTGCGCGACGAGGTCCGCCAGCACCCCGGCCACGCGGCGCGGGCCGGGCGGGGCGCGGTCCAGTTCGACCGGATCGAAGGCCCCCGGCTTGCCGGCGTCGGCGAGCGCAAGCCGCTCGCGCAACAGCCGGTCCGCCGTGGCCGTCAGCGCGGCCTCGTCGCCCGCCTCCTGCAGTTCCCGGCGCCAGCGGGCCAGATCGTCGGCGGTCACCTCGCCGCCGGGATAGACGATGCGGTCGGCCAGCCGGCGGAGCGGCCCGGCAATGCCAAGCCCCCCGAGCAACGCGACGGCGGTCCACAGGAACGGCGCGCCGGCCCGCTCCGCGGCGAATCCCGCGCTCAGGGCCGACACGAGAGCCGCCAGGGCGATCAGCAGGCCCCAGCACACCGCCCGCACGGCCCAGCGGTTCACCGCCATCAGCCGGTAACGCAGCACGGCGTAGGCCAGCACGATCAGGTACAGGGGAAGAAGCAGCAACGGCCACGGGTAGGCGTCGACACCAAGCACCGGCAAGGCCAGCCCGCCGACCGACAGCAGGCCGAGGCCGGAGGACAGCAGAACCAGAGTCAATTGCCGGCGGCGCACACCGCCGGCCCCGCGCCATTCGTCCAGCAACAGCCAATGCCCCGCCGCCGCCAACCCCACCGTGGCCGCGACCGCGGCCAAACCGGCCCCTTCATACCGGAACAGAGTGCCCACTCCCGGCCACTGAACGAAGCGTCCGGCCCCACCGATCAGCGCAGCGAGCGTGGCGGCGATCCCCGTCGCATAGGCCCAGCGCATTCCCGAACCGGCACGCCCCGTCAGGGCGGCGGCGACATGGACGAACACCGCGCCGCCCATCGGCGCCAAAGCCATCAGCGCCGCACCGAACGGGCCGGGAAACAGCAATCCGACCGACCAGCCGCCAACCAGGAGGAGGAACGCCGCCAGCGGCCTGGTTCCGGGAAGCGCCCCTCCATGCCGCCACAGCAAGGCAGCCAGCCCGGCGCCCCCCAGCGCGCAAAGCCCCATGGCCGCAACCAGCGCCACCGATGCCGTCACCCCGACCACTCCCCCATCCGACACAGGTGTATCCAACGTTGACAGGGACCCTAGCGCATTTCGCAACCCCGGTTAACAACCGACGCGCTCCAAGCCCCGGAACCCGCGCATTCCGTCTTTGGCACAGCCTTTGCCATTCGCTGGTGGAGGCAGAATGTAACTGGGGGTTTATCGGTGTCCACAGACTCTCCGTCCAGCCCGCGGGCGGTGACGATCATCGGCGGCGGCGGCTTCATTGGCCGGCATCTGCGCGCCGCCCTCGACACCGCCGGTCATCGCGTGACCGCACCCGGACGTGCGGATTTCGATCTGGTCCGCGACGATGCCGCCACCCTCGCCGCCGCGCTGGCCGGGCAGGAAGTGGTCATCAACGCCGCCGGCCTGGTGCGAGGCCGCCGCGGCAACAGCATGGAGGCC
>NZ_VITI01000034.1 GCF_007827795.1 Azospirillum brasilense | reverse complement strand
GAGCAGGTCTTGATCGACGTCTCCGCGCAGAACTTCTTGAAGCCTTCGGGCAGGCTCTCCGACCACAGCACGGTCAGGTTCGGTTCCGGAGCGGGGCCGAGGTTGTTCAGGGTCTGGAGCATGCGGAAGCTGTTCTTGGTCACCAGCGTGCGCCCGTCGAGCGCCATGCCGCCGATGCATTCCGTCACCCAGGTCGGGTCGCCGGAGAAGAGCTGGTCGTACTCCGGCGTGCGCAGGAAGCGGACGATGCGCAGCTTGGTCACGAACTGGTCGATCAGCTCCTGCGCCTCCTCCTCGGTCAGCAGGCCGTCGCGCAGGTCGCGCTCGATGTAGACGTCGAGGAAGCTGGAGACGCGGCCGAGCGACATGGCCGCCCCGTTGGCCTCCTTCACCGCCGCCAGATAGGCGAGGTAGGTCCACTGCACCGCCTCGCGGGCGTTGGCCGCCGGGCGCGACACGTCGAAGCCGTAGGACTTGGCCATGGCGGCCAGTTCCTTCAGGGCCTTGATCTGCTCGGTGATCTCCTCGCGCAGGCGCAGCGTGTGCTCGTCGATGCGGTCGACTTCCAGGCTCTTGTACTGCGCCTTCTTGTCCTCGATCAGGAGGGTCGCGCCGTAGAGCGCCAGCCGGCGGTAGTCGCCGATGATGCGCCCGCGGCCGTAGGCGTCCGGCAGGCCGGTGATGACGCCCGACTTGCGGCAGCGCAGCATCTCGTCGGTGTAGACGTCGAAGACGCCGTCGTTGTGCGACTTGCGCAGGCCGGGGAAGACCTCCTCCAGCTTGGGCGAGGGTTTGAAGCCGTAGGCCTCCAGCCCGTTCTTGACCATCCGCCAGCCGCCGAAGGGCATGATCGCGCGCTTCAGCGGCTTGTCCGTCTGCAGGCCGACGACGAGTTCAAGCTCCCGGTCGATGTAGCCCGGCGCGTGGGCGGTGATCGAGCCGAAGACCTCGGTGTCGGCGTCGAGAACGCCGCCCTTGGCCGCGCGCTCCTCCTTCAGCAAGGCGGTGACCTTGTCCCACAGGGCCCTGGTCCGTTCGGTCGGGCCGGTCAGGAAACGCTGGTCCCCGGCGTAGGGATGGACGTTGCGCACGATGAAGTCGCGGACGTTGACCTCTTGCTGCCAGACGCCCGGAACGAAGCGGCGCCAGGGGCGCTCGGCTTGCTGTTCCGGAGTCTCGACGAATCCGTCTCTCAGCAGGGTGTCCATGATGTCTCCTCACGAAAAGGCGTCTGGGCGGCACGCGCCGCGTCGCTGATCGACCCTGGAGGCCCCCCAGTGGAGGGGTCGGAAGACCGCCGGACCCCGGTCAGGGCGGGAGCGGCGGTATGGCAACGGGCTGTGAAGCCGGCAGGGCCAAAAGTCATTCTGTAGTTTTGCTACATAGACCGGAACCACGAAGCGCGCAAGGCAAAAGCGGTTGATTTTCCACGTTCTTTGATGAAGTTACTGTGACGGAATGCCGCATCGTCGGCGGTCCCGGTATGTGGGACAGCGCGGCCGATAGCACCCTTCTATCGGGTCATGTAGTTTTGCTATCCGTGCTACGGTGGCGGACGGATGGAACAGGGGAACAGGCCGATGCTGGCGAGGATCATGGCGGTGCGCGACGGGCTCCGTCCTTCGGAACGGAAGCTGGCGGACTGCGTGCTGGCCCAACCGGGCGAGGTCATCACCCTGTCGATGGCCGACATGGCCGGGCGCGCCGGGGTCAGCGAACCGACCATCGCCCGCTTCTGCTCCGCGCTGGGCTGCAGCGGCTTCCGCGAGTTCAAGATCAAGCTGGCGCAGGACATCGCCGCGGGCATGCCCTTCATCGACCAGGAGGTCAGCCCGGACGACCGGGCGGCGGGCATCGCCGGTAAAGTGTTCGACCGCACCCTGGCGACCTTGATGCAGGTGCGCAACAACCTGTCGGCGGAATCGGTGGACCGCGCCGCCGACCTGCTGGCCGGGGCGCGGCGGATCGAGTTCTACGGCTCCGGCAACTCCGGCACGGTGGCGCAGGACATCCAGCGCCGCTTCTTCCGGCTGGGCATCCCCACGGTCGCCTACAGCGACGCGCACGTCTATTTCGTGTCGGCCCTGTCGCTCGCCCCGGGCGACGCGGTGGTCGCGGTGTCCAGCTCGGGCGGCACCCGCGACATGCTGGAGGCCGTGCAGAACGCGCTGTCCGCCGGGGCCGCGGTCGTCGCCATCACCCGCTCCGGCTCGCCGCTGGCGCAGCTCGCCACGGTCAGCCTGCTCGCCGACGTCACGGAAGACTTCGACATCCACTCGCCCATGACGTCGCGCATCAGCCATCTGGTCCTCGGCGACATACTGTCGATTGCCGTGGCGCTGCGCAAAGGCGACGCCCTGCGGGAACGGCTGGAGCGCCACAAGCAGGCGCTCAGCCGCCACCCCCGGGAACAATAAATACTAGTATATTAGTTTGAGGGCAAGCTGCTCCGTGGGGCGCCGCATGTCCTGTGTTGTTCTGCCGCAGCTACCCCACGCAAAAGGCACCCGCACAGCAAAAGGCCCGGCCCCGTTTCCGGGACCGGGCCTTCCGCTTCCAGCCGCAGCCGAACCGTCAGTCGCCGGCGGGAACCGGCTCGGCACCCGGCGGGGGATGGGCACCGACGCGCTTGCTGCCGAACAGACGATAGACCGCGACGAAGAAGGCCGGGACGAAGATGATCGCCAGCACGGTGGCGGAGATCATGCCGCCCATCACGCCGACGCCGATGGCGTTCTGGCTTTCCGAACCGGCGCCGCTGCTGGTCGCCAGCGGCAGCACGCCCAGCACGAAGGCCAGAGAGGTCATGATGATCGGGCGCAGGCGCTGGCGGCACGCCTCGATGGCCGCGTCCTTCAGATCCATGCCCTCGTCGTAGAGCGCCTTTGCGAACTCCACGATCAGGATGGCGTTCTTCGCCGACAGGCCGATGGTCGTCAGCAGGCCCACCTGGAAGTAGACGTCGCTTGGCAGACCGCGCAGCGTGGCGGCGAGCACGGCGCCGATGACGCCCAGCGGCACCACCAGGATGACCGACACCGGCACCGACCAGCTCTCGTAGAGCGCGGCCAGGCAGAGGAAGACGATCAGCATGGACAGGGCGTAGAGCGCCGGGGCCTGCGACCCGCTCAGCCGCTCCTCGTAGGACAGGCCGGTCCATTCATAGCCGACGCCCGGCGGCAGCTTGGCCATCATCGCCTCCATCTCCTGCATCGCCTCGCCGGAGCTGATGCCCGGCGCCGCGGAGCCCTGGATGTTGAGCGACGACATGCCATTGTACCGCTCCAGCTTCGGCGAACCGTAGGTCCATTGCGCCGTGGTGAAGGCGGAGAAGGGGACCATCTGCCCCATGGCGTTGCGCACGTACCAGCGGTCGACGTCGCTCGGCTGCATGCGGTAGGGGGCGTCCGCCTGGAGATAGACGCGCTTCACGCGCCCCTGGTCGATGAAGTCGTTGACGTAGGACGATCCCCACGCCGCCGTGAGCGTCGTGTTGATGTCGGTCAGCGACAGACCCAGCGCACTGGCCTTCTCGCGGTCCACCGTCAGCTTGTACTGCGGCGTGTCCTCCAGCCCGTTCGGGCGGACGCCGACCAGCTTGGGGTTCTGCGCCGCCAGGCCCAGCAGTTGGTTGCGCGCCTGCATCAGCCGGTCATGCCCGACGCCGCCGCGGTCCACCAGCTGAAGGTCGAAGCCGGTGGCGTTGCCCAGCCCCGGAACCGAGGGCGGCATGAAGGCGAAGACCACCGCGTCCTTGGCCTTCGACAGGGCGCCCATGGCGCGCCCGGCGATGGCCGTCGGCTTGCGGTCGGCGGACTCGCGCTCGCTCCAGTCGCGCAGCCGGACGAAGGCCATGCCGGCGTTCTGGCCGCGGCCCGCGAAGTTGAAGCCGGCGATGGTGAACAGGCCCTCGACGCTGTCCTTCTCGGTCTCCAGGAAGTGCGTCTCGACCAGCTTGGTGGTCTCCAGCGTGCGCTCGATGCTGGCGTTCGGCGGGGCCGACCACAGCACGAACATGGTCCCGCGATCCTCCTGCGGCAGGAAGGAGGAGGGCATCTGGAGGAACAGGTAGGCCAAGCCGCCGACGATCAGCGCGTAGGCGATGCCGTAGCGCCCGAGCCGCGACACCGCCCCGCGCACGCCGCGCAGATAGACCCGGCTGCTGGCGTCGAAGCCGCGATTGAACAGGCCGAAGAAGCCGCGCTTGGCGTGGCCGTGGCCCTTCGCCACCGGCTTCAGGATGGTGGCGCAGAGCGCCGGGGTCAGCACCAGGGCCACCAGCACCGACAGCGCCATCGCCGACACGATGGTCAGCGAGAACTGACGGTAGATCGCCCCTGCCGAGCCGCCGAAGAAGGCCATGGGGACGAACACGGCGGACAGCACCAGCGCGATGCCGATCAGCGCGCCGGTGATCTGGCCCATCGACTTGCGGGTCGCCTCGCGCGGGGGCAGCCCGTCCTCGCTCATCACGCGCTCGACGTTTTCCACCACCACGATGGCGTCGTCGACCAGCAGGCCGATAGCCAGCACCATGCCGAACATGGTCAGCGTGTTGATCGTGAAGCCGAACAGCGACAGCACGCCGAAGGTGCCAAGAAGCACCACGGGAACCGCGATGGTCGGGATCAGCGTCGCCCGGAAGTTCTGCAGGAACAGGTACATCACGGCGAAAACGAGGATGATCGCCTCGATCAGCGTCTTGACGACCTCGTGGATCGACAGCTCCACGAAGGGCGTCGTGTCGTAGGGATAGATGACCTCCAGCCCTTCCGGGAAGAAGGCCGACAGCTCGGCGATGCGCGCCTTCACGGCGGCGGCGGTGTCCAGCGCGTTGGCCCCGGTCGCCAGCTTGACGCCCAGGCCCGCCGCCGGCTTGCCGTTGTAGCGGGCGGTGATCTCGTAGGTTTCCTGCCCGATCTCGATCCGCGCGACGTCGCGCAGCCGCACCTGCCCGCCGTCGGGATTGACGCGCAGCAGGATGGCGCCGAACTCCTCCGGCGTCTGCATGCGCGACTGCGCCATGATGGTGGCGTTGATCCGCTGGCCGGGCACCGCCGGGGCGCCGCCGAGCTGGCCCGCCGACACCTGCGCGTTCTCCGCCTTGATGGCGTTGGTGACGTCGATGGTGGTCAGCTGGTGGCTGTTCAGCGCGTCGGGGTCCAGCCAGATCCGCATGGCGTGCTGCGGGCCGAACACGGTGATGTCGCCCACGCCCTCGACGCGGCTGATCGTGTCCTGGAGGTTGGAGGCCACATAGTCGGCGATGTCGCCCTGGCTCAGCCGCCCGTCGCTGGACACGAAGCCGGCGACCATCAGGAAGTCGTTGCCGGCCTTCGACACCTGGAGGCCGCGCTGCTGCACCTCCTGCGGCAGGAGCGGCACGGCGAGCTGGAGCTTGTTCTGCACCTGGACCTGGGCGATGTCCGGGTTGGCCTCCGGCTCGAAGGTCAGGGTGATGGTGACGTTGCCCGACGAATCGCTGTTCGAGGACATGTAGCGGAAATGGTCGAGCCCGGTCATCTTCTGCTCGATGACCTGGGTGACCGTATCCTCCAGCGTCTTCGCGGACGCGCCGGGGTAGCTGGCGGTGACGGACACCGTCGGCGGGGCGATCTTCGGGTATTGCTCGACGGGCAGGCCCAGAATCGCCAGACCGCCCGCCAGCATGATGACGATGGCGATGACCCAGGCGAAGACGGGCCGGTCGATGAAGTATTTCGACATGGATCGGTCCTCGGTCTCAGCGCGCCTGCGGTCCGGGCAGGGCCGCCACGGCGCTCTGCGCCGCCACCGGCTTGACCTCGGCCCCGGGCTTCACCTTCTGAAGCCCCTCGACCACGATGCGCTCGCCCGCCTTCAGACCGTCGGAGACCAGCCAGGCGTTGTTGATCGCCCGCTCGGTCCTGATGGTGCGCGGGTTGACCTTGTTGTCGTCGCCGACGACCCAGACGCGCGCCGAGCCGTCCGGACCGCGCTGGACCGCCTCCTGCGGCACGGCAAGGGCGTTCTCGGCCACCCCCTGCTCGACGCGGGCGCGCACGAACAGGCCGGGCAGCAGCTCCTGGTTCGGGTTCGGGAACACCGCGCGCAGCTGGACGGAGCTGGTCCCCGGATCGACCGACACGTCGGAGAACTGAAGCTCGCCGCGCTGGGGATAGGGGGCCTCCGCCGCGTGCAGGAACAGCGAGACGGGAATCTTGCCGGGCTCGGCCGCGCGGATGCGCCCGCTCGCCATGTCCTGGCGGAGCTGCATGAGCTGCGAGGCGGTCTGGGTCACGTCCACATAGATCGGGTCGAGCTGCTGGACGGTGGCGAGCGCCGTCGCCTGATTGGCGGTGACCAGCGCGCCTTCCGTCACGGCGGACTTGCCGATGCGGCCCGAGATGGGGGCGAAGACCCTGGTGTAGTCCAGGTTGATGCGCGCCAGATTGTAGGCGGCCTTGGCGGCGGCGACCTGCGCCTCGTTCTGCTTCAGCGCGGCCATGGCGTCGTCGTAATCCTGCTTGCTGACGACGCTGCTGCGCACGAGGTCGCCGTAGCGGCCGGCCTTGTTGCGGGCGGCCTGCAGGTTGGCCTCCGCCTTCTGGATGTCGGCCTGGGCGACGGCGAGGTTGGCCTCGTAGGTGGCCGGGTCGATCTGGTAGAGCTGGTCGCCCGCCTTGACGTCGCTCCCCTCCGTGAAGAAGCGCTTCAGCACGATGCCGCTGACCTGCGGGCGGATCTCCGCCACGCGGTAGGCCGAGGTGCGGCCCGGCAATTCGGTGGTGACGGACAGGCTCTGCGGCTGGATGGTGGCCACCGCCACCTCCGCCGGTCCGGGCGCCGGCTGGCCCCCGGCGGCGTGCTTCTTGTCCTGGCAGGCACCCAGCACCACGGTCAGGGAGGCCGCCACGGCAAGAGACAGAAATGCGTTCCTGTTGAGCATCCGTTCCTCGTGAAAACGCCGTGATGCGGCGATGAAATGTCCTAATGAGCCGGGGAGGTTCCACATTCCGCCCGGCTTTCGGGGCCGGCGGAAAAGGCCGGTGCGCGCGGACGGTGCGAAATGACCCCTTTATTCGTACTGTCTCATACAGTACACTGTACCGGACGATACATTCAGAACGACCGTTCGCGCAAGGGGGAACCGCAATGCCCGACAAGGGGGCATCCACACCGTTCCAGGGTGGCATCGCCGGATTTGGCACTGGCGGCTTCGACCCACCCGGCTGCGGCCCGCGCGGACAGGCGCGCTGCCGGGCGCTGCTCGACGCCGCGGCGACGCTGTTCGTGGAGAAGGGATTCGCGCTGACCTCGCTGTCCGACATCCTGCGGCAGGCCGGCGGGTCGCGCACCACGCTCTACGAGCATTTCGGCGACAAGGAGGGGCTGTTCCGCGCGGTGATGGAGCGTCACTGCGACCGCGTGCTGGAGGAGATGTCGACCATGCACACCGCCGGCCCGGCGGCGATGGCCGAGGAGTTGGAAGAGAATCTGTACCGCGTCGGCCTGCACATCGCCGGCACGCTGACCATGCCGGAGACCACCGCCATCCTGCGCATCCTGGTGTCGGAGGGCGGGCGCATCCCCGACATCGCCCAAGCCTTCTTCCAGGTCGGCCCGGAGAAGACCATCGGCTGGCTCGCCGACTGCTTCCGCGAGCTGACGGAGGCCGGGCACCTGCGCATCGACGATCCGGAGGGGGCTGCCCACGCCTTCATCGGCATGGTGGTCGGCGACCTGCTGACCAAGCGGCTGATCCTTCCCGACGAGTCCGTCTCCATGGAGGAGTTGGAGCGCTACGTCCGCCAGTCCGTGCGGTTGTTCCTTGCGGGGACGCGGCCCTGACCAGGATGGAGAGCGGCGTATTGCCGTCTTGCCAGCGGGGGCGGCAACGGTCATAGCTCCCGCGAGGATGCGCACGATGGCGGCGTCCTTGCTCCCTCCCCGGCCCTCCCCCGCTGTCGGAGGGGAGGGAGATTTCTTCGAAGCGGCAGCAGTCCCCTCCCCTGCGAAGCGGGGGAGGGTTAGGGTGGGGGCAAGGGCCGCCAGCGCCTGTGGGAAAACCGATGGACCGGGGAAACGCCAGGGAATTGATCGACAAGACAACGGACAAGGACGCATCCACGGTCGGCCCGCGCGGTCGGGCGCGCCGGCAGGCCCTGCTCGACGCCGCGGCGGCGCTGTTCGTCGAGAAGGGCTTCGAGAAGACCACCCTGACCGACATCATCGGCCGGGCCGGCGGCTCGCGCGCCACCCTCTACGAGCATTTCGGCGACAAGGAGGGGCTGTTCCGCACGATGATGGAGGAGAACAGCGCCCGCATCCAGGAGGGGCTGGCCGCCATCCAGGCCGACGAGCGGGCAGCACCGGAGGACGGGCTGACCCGCTTCGCCCTGCACCTCGTGGCGGCGCTGTTCGACGACCGCACCATGGCCATCGTCCGCGTGCTGGTGTCGGAGGGCGGACGCATCCCCGACATCGCCGAAGCCTTCTTCCGCATCGGCCCGGAAACCGCCCAGCGGCGGCTGGCCGACTATCTGGCCCGGCAGACCACCGCCGGTGCCTTGACCGTCAGCGATCCGGAAGCCGCCGCCCGCGGCTTCATCGGCATGATCACCGGCAACATCCTGCTGCGCCGCTTGATCCTGCCGGAACAATCTTTCTCCATGGAGGAGGTGGAGCGCTACGTCGGACGGGCCGTCGCCCTCTTCCTGGCGGGCGCCCGCCCCGTTGCGGAGCACTGACCTTGGGCTGAGGACTCCACCGCCGCGCGCAGGAAAGCGTTAGGACCGAAGGACAGGCGTTGCAACATACTGCGGTATGTTAGGGTTCACACGATCGCTTCCTTCATCCCAACGGCCCCTGGGCCGGGACGGTCGATCGTGTCCATGGTTCGCTGGCTTCTGCTGCTCGTCTTCACCCTGGCTCCGCTGATCGGGTTCGAGGTCTATTCCCACACCCGCCTGCGGGCGGAGCGGGAGGCCGAACTCGGTCAGGAGGCGTTGCGTCTGCTCGACCTGATTCAGACCGAACAGCAGCGGATCGTCGACGACATCGAGCACATCCTGGCCACGCTGGCGGAAGCGGACATCGCCGGCCCGGCCTGCCAGGAGACGATGGAGCGGCTTCGCCAGCGCCTGCCCAGCTATCTGACGCTGGGCTTCGCCGACCGGTCGGGGGCCGTCCTGTGCTCCACCGACCGGCGGACCGTCGGAACCGGAAACGCCGACCAGCCGCAGATCCGGCAGGCCCTCTCCACCGGCCTCTTCTCGGTGGGGGAGTATGTCGCCACCGAGGGGCCGCGCCTCCGCGCCCTGCCCTTCGCCCTGCCCTACGCGCGGGGCGGCAGCCAGAGCGGTGACCGAAGCGATGGGACCGAACCGGCGGTCGTCACCGCCCTGCTCGACCTCGACTGGCTGCGCCAGTATCAGGCGCGCAAGCCCCTGCCGCCGAACGTGACGGTCCTTCTGGCCGACCGCGGCGGCACCGTCCTCGTCCGCGTGCCGGACCTTCAGGGAATCGTCGGCCAACCGCTTCCAGAGCGGCTCGGCCTGTTCCTCAGCGGCAGCGAAACCGCGACGGCGCTGACCGAAGGGCTGGACGGGGTGCCCCGCGTCACCGCCTATTCGCCGCCTGGCGCCAACGGCAGCGGCCTCGCCATCGCCGTGGGGATCGACCGGGCCGCCGCGCTGCGCACCGTCGATGTGGCCGCGCTGTGGTCGTGGTTTCCCTTCTCCCTCATCCTCCTGCTGACCCTGACCGGGACCGCCTGGGCCATCGGGCGCCTCACTCGGCAGCGCGAGACGGAACGGTCGCTGCTGAAGGCGGTGCTGGAGCATCTGCGCGCCGGCGTGGTGGTGGCCGAGGCGCCCACCGGGCGGGTGATCCTGCACAACAGCGCGGCGGAACGCCTGATCGGCCAGCCGCTGGACCGGATCGACCGCATCGAGGACTATCCCCGCCCCTTCACAAGCGGTCCCGAGCGGTCTTCGGAGTTGCCGCTGGTCCGCGCCCTGCGGGACGGCGCGGTCGTGCGGCAGGAGGAACTGCGCCGCGACACCCCCACCGGTCCCATCACCTGCCTGGCCGACGCCGAGCCGGTGCGCGATCCCGATTGCCGCATCACGCTGGCCGTCGTCACCCTGACCGACATCACCGAGCGCAAGGCCGGCGAGGTAGCCCTGCGGCGGAGCGAGACCCGCTTCCGCGAGCTGGTCGAGAACACCCCCGTGATGATGTGGATCAACCGGCCCGACGGCGGCCGGGAATACTACAACGCCGCCTGGCGCTCCTACACCGGGCGCAGCCTGGAGCAGGGGGAGCGCTGGTCCTACATCCACCCCGCCGACTATCCCCGGCTGCTCGACAGCCGCGAGCGCGGCATCGCCGCGGGCGAGTCCTACGGATTCGACGTGCGCATGCAGCGCCACGACGGGACCTACCGCTGGCACGCCTGCCGGATCAACCCGATGCGCCAGAACGACCAGATCATCGCCTGGGTCGGCACCGCGGTGGACGTGCACGACAGCCGCATGGCCCGCGAGGCGGCGGAGCAGGCCGACCGCTCCAAGAGCCGCTTCCTGGCCGCCGCCAGCCACGATCTGCGCCAGCCCATGCAGTCCATGTTCTTCTTCGCCGAGGCGCTGCACAGCCACGTCCACTCCCCGCGCGGGCGCGACGCCCTGGCGATGCTGGAGCGCGGGATGGAGACGCTGAAGGGCCTGCTCGACAGCCTGCTCGACGTCTCGCAGCTCGACGCCGGGGTGATCGAGCCGCGGATCGAGGACTTTTCCGTCAAGCCGCTGCTCGACGACATCGGGTCCGCCTACGCCCCGGTCGCCGCCGCCAAGGGGCTGGATCTCCAGGTGGTGAACCACCACAACCTGACCGTGCGCAGCGACCGCAACCTGCTGGGGCGCATGGTCCGCAATCTGGTGGAGAACGCCATCCGCTACACCGAGCGCGGGGTGATCCGCCTGGAATGCCACCCCCTGGACAGCCACGCCGGCATCCAGGTGCGCGACACCGGAATCGGCATCTCCGGCGAGCAGATGTCCTGGATCTTCGAGGAGTTCTATCAGGTCGGCAACCCCGAGCGGGACCGCAACCAGGGGCTCGGCCTCGGCCTCGCCATCGTGCAGAAGCTGTCGGCGCTGCTCGGCCACCCTGTGGAGGTGCGCTCCGAACTCGGCAAGGGATCGGTCTTCCGTATCTCCGTGCCGCTCGGCGATGCCGCGGAAAGCCCGGCTCCGGTTCTCCCACCCCGCGAAACGGAGCGCGGGCGGCTGGCCGTCCTGATCGACGACGACGCCATCGTCCTGATGGGGCTGCGCTCGATCTTCCAGGATTGGGGCTACGACACCATCGTCGCCTCCTCCACCGACGAGGCGCTGGAGCGCCTGCGGGCGGCGGGCCGGCGGCCCGATGTGATGGTCGCCGACTACCGTCTGCGGGAGCACAAGGTGGGCACCGAGGCCATCCTGAAGATCCGCGAACTGGCCGGGGCGCCGGTTCCCGCCGTCCTGCTGACCGGCGATTCCGGCCCCGACGTGATGCAGGAGGCCGAACGGCACGGGATCGGCCTGATGTTCAAGCCGGTCACCGCCCGCCTGCTGCAGGAAGCCCTGACCCGCCAGACTGGTACCGCCGCGTGACGTTCCGGAGCGGGCCAAGTCTCCCGACGACCGGCTACGTCTCCCGCACCGTCTGGAGCCCCCGCCGGACTTGCTCCGAATCGTAGGGCTTGCGCAGGACCAGCACGTCGCGGAACTCCTCCGGGAAGATCGCGGATTCGCCGTAGCCGGTGGCGAACAGGAAGGGGATGCCCAACTCGCGCAGCCGCTCCGCCACCGGGAAAGAGGTCTCGGTTCCCAGATTGACGTCGAGAAGCGCCATGGCCGGCGGGTCGTCCGCGATGGCGACCAGCGCCTGACGGACGCTCGCCACCGTCTCCACCCGCTCGGCGCCCAGCTTCAGCAGCATGTCCTCCGCGCTCATCGCGATGATCATGTTGTCTTCCAGCAGCAGCACCGTCCCGCCCAGCGGAGCATCCGCCGCCGCGCAGGGCGTCACCGCCGCTTCGATCACCGCCGCCGGGCGTTCCGGCGCCAGACTGACGTGGATGGCCGGAACGGTGAAGCGCGCCTTCAGCCCGGCCAGGGCCGTAGGTCACCGTCGCCTCGCCCTTCAGCTCGTGCGGGACGGAGCGCTCGATGATGGTGGTGCCGAAGCCCTGGCGCGTCGGCGCCTGAACGGGCGGTCCGCCGCTTTCCTCCCAGCAGAGTTCCAGGGCGTCCCGGTCGTCCAGGCTCCAATGGACCTTCACCCGGCCGCCGCTGTCGACGAAGGCACCGTATTTGGCGGCGTTGGTCACGAGTTCATGCATGATCAGAGCCATCACGGACAGGGCCGGGGGCGACAGCAGCACCTCCGGCCCGGACAGGACCACCCGTTCCGCCCGGCTGCCCAGATAGGCGTCGACCTCCGCCGCGATCAGGGGACGCAAGGGGGACGGTTTCCAGTTCTCCGCCGTCAACTGGTCGTGCGCCCGCGCCAGCGCCTGGATGCGCCCGCCGACGATCTCCGCGAACTCCTCGACGCGGGTGACCCCCGCCCGGCTCTGGACCAGCAATGCCCGGACGAGGCTGAGGATGTTGCGGACCCGGTGGTTCAGCTCGGCGATCAGCAGTTCCTGCCGCTCGCGGGCCGTCCGGCGCTCCTCCTCCGCCTGGTCGGCCAGGCGCAGCACCACCTCCATCAGCGTGATCCGCAGGGAGTCGGCGATGCGCAGGTCGGCCTCCGACCAGGGTTCCGACTGGCCGTGCACCGTCTCCTTCCACGCCTCGAAGCTCTTGCGCGGGGTCAGGCGCTGCCCGTTGGGGCCGGCTTCCACGGGCTTGTCCGGATTGCCGGCCCAGGTGACGGTGCGGAGCGACTCCTTGCGGAAGAAGATGATGTAGTCGCGCGGCTTGCGCGACACCGGGATGGCCAGCATGCCGGCGGCGCGCTCGGCGAAATCCACGCCGGGTTGGTGGACCTGCCCGATCTCGCTGGTGGCGAAGACGCGGCTGGCGTGCGTGCGGTTGAGCATGCGCACCAGCCCGAGCAGTTCCTCCGGCGTCGGGGTGCTGCCGTCCACGAGGGTCTGGCCGCCCAGCACGATGGCGAAGCCGTCGCTGCGGATGTAGTGGCCGACCTCGCCGCGCAGCCGCCCCAGATTCTCCATGGAGGAGGCGCCGTCCGCCATCACCGCCATGATGCGGGTGTGGAGCAGACGCGCCTTGGCCTCGTAGGCCTCCTCACGGTCGCGCTCAACGCCTTCCAGAAGGAAGGAGAACATCTGGCCGTACAGCTCCGCCGCCGTGCGTCGCTCCAGCGACAGACGCCGCGGCACCATGTTGTGGCAGGCGAACAGGCCCCACAGCTTGCCGCGGCGCAGGATCGACACCGACAGCGAGGCGGCGACGCCCATGTTGCGCAGATACTCGCAATGGATGGGCGACACGCTGCGCAGGACGCTCATCGACAGGTCGAGCGGCTCGCCCTCCGGTCCGATCGGCGGCAGGATGGCCGCGGGCGGAGCGCCGACATCGTCGATGCAGCGCAGCCAGTTCCGCTCGTACAGCGCACGGGCCTGCTTCGGGATGTCCGAGGCCGGGTAGCGCAGACCCAGATAGGAGGGTACACCGCGCACCGCGGATTCCGCGATCACCTCCCCCGCGCCGTCGCGGTCGAAGCGGTAGATCATCACCCGGTCGAAGCCGGTCAGCGACCGCAGCTGCCGCGCCGCCTCGCGGCAGCAGGCGTCGAAGTCGGCGGTGCGCTGAAGCCGTCCGATCATGGCGCGGACCATGGAGCCGACGTCCAGTTCGCTGTCCGTCTCGCTCGGCTCCGCCTCGATGATGATCGACTGGCCGGACAGATGGACCGCGATGTCCAGCGGCAGCGCGCTGGCCGACAGCTTCAGGCGGAAGGCACGCTCCACCGATCCGTTGATCAGCGAGAGCTGAAGCCGCCCGCGGATGGCGTGAAGCGCCTCCTCCTCCATCACCTCGGTCAGGGGAAGCCCCAGCAGCGCGTCGGGCTCCACCCCCAGCCACGCCCCGATGTTGGACGAGGCGTGCTTGACGATCCAGTCCGTCGACAGTGCGATCAGGAATCCGCTTGGTTGGATGGCCCCGACGAGATGGATCGGCTCCCGGTCGCAATTGCTCAAGTCTACGCCACCGATCATTGCCGCTCTGCTCCCGTCATTCGGCCACCATCGTCATTGTTCCGGCGCACCTCAAATTTGTCCCATGCATCCGGACAGGCCGATGATTTGCCGATCCCTTGGCTTGTTCCATGCCAACACACCGAAACGGTCTTAAAGCACGTCGTGCCGGTAAAATAATCCGAAATCGAAACAGGCCCAATACCTTCTCTCTCGGCAAAAAGCCCTACGCCACCGGTTGATCCGTCGACCGGTCCTCTGCGACATTTTGGCCGGAATGCAGGTTCGCCCCGCGAAACGTGCTTGCCTTTCAATCTAATATACTAGTATTTTATTTTGCGAAGGACAGACGCGCAGCCCGGCCGGCCCAAGCCCGCCCGTACCGCGAGCGCATCCCCGAGAACCGCACCGACCGCCGCGCGCCGCATCGTCACGCCGGCCCTGGCGCGGCGGTCTTGCCGATGAGCGCCCGCGCCGCCACGCCCACTGTCCCCGCCCTCTTTTGCGGAGCCCGTTTCGATATGACCGCCACTTTCCCGATCCGCCGCTTCCGGCAGACGAAAATCGTCGCCACGCTGGGTCCGTCCTCCTCCGCGCCGGAGATGATCCGTTCGCTGTTCGAGGCGGGCGTCGACGTCTTCCGCCTCAACTTCAGCCACGGCTCCCACGACGACCACGGCGCCCGCGTGCGCGCCATCCGCGAGCTGGAGCGCGAGCTGGAGCGGCCCATCGCCATCATGGCCGACCTCCAGGGGCCGAAGCTGCGGCTCGGCCGCTTCGCCGAAGGTTCGGTGGAGCTGACGGTGGGCCAGCGCTTCCGCCTCGACCTCTCCACCGAGCCGGGCGACGCCGCCCGCGTCGGCATGCCCCATCCGGAAATCTTCGCCGCCCTGCGCCCCGACACCGACCTGCTGCTCGACGACGGCAAGGTGCGGCTGCGCATCGTCGATTGCAGCCCGGACCACGCCGACACCATCGTCGTGGCCGGCACGAAGCTGTCCGACCGCAAGGGCGTGAATGTGCCCGACGTGCTGCTGCCGCTGTCGCCCCTGACCGCGAAGGACCGCGCCGACCTCGTCTTCGCGCTGGACCAGGAGGTGGACTGGGTGGCGCTGTCCTTCGTGCAGCGTCCCGAGGATGTGGCGGAGGCGCGCAAGCTGATCGCCGGGCGCGCCGCGCTGATGTCCAAGCTGGAGAAGCCGCTGGCCATCCAGCATCTGGAGCGTATCGTCGAGCTGTCGGACGGCGTCATGGTCGCCCGCGGCGACCTCGGCGTGGAGATGCCGCCGGAGGACGTGCCGAGCATCCAGAAGCGGATCATCCGCGAGGCGCGCAAGGCCGGCAAGCCGGTGATCGTCGCCACCCAGATGCTGGAATCGATGATCGGCGCCCCGGCCCCGACCCGTGCCGAGGCGTCGGACGTCGCCACCGCCGTCTTCGACGGCGCCGACGCGGTGATGCTGTCGGCGGAGACCGCGTCGGGCGCCTACCCGGTCGAGGCGGTGTCGATGATGGACCGCATCGCCCGCCGGGTGGAGCATGACGACCTTTACCGCACGATGATGGACGCCCAGCACGCCGACCCGCAGGAGACGGCCGCCGACGCCATCACCGCGGCGGCGCGGCAGGTCGCCCACACCATCCACGCGGCGGCCATCGTCACCTACACCACCAGCGGCTCCACCACGCTGCGCGCCGCCCGCGAGCGGCCGGAGGTTCCGATCCTCTGCCTGACCGCGACCGTCGCCGCCTCGCGCCGTCTGGTGCTGGCCTACGGCGTGCACAGCGTGCTGACCGAGGACATCCAGAACTTCTCCGACATGGTGCACAAGGCGACCCGCATCGCCTACGCCCATGGCTTGGCGGAGGACGGGCAGCGGCTGGTCATCACCGCGGGCGTGCCCTTCGGCATGCCGGGCTCGACCAACATCCTGCGCATCGCCTGGGTGGAGCGCCCCGTTCTTCCCGCCGGCGGATACACGCAAAGCGCGCAGGAAGCCCGGTCAGATCAATTGACCCCGGTCATGGCCGACGCCGGAGCCTGACATAGGATGGCACACAGCGCCGGTGCCGCAATGAAGCGGGCACCGGCGCCCATTCACGAGGTGCCTCATGCTCAGCCCGATTACCCCCCACCCCGCGCACGCCGCCGGGACGGGCGCATCGGTCCGCGGCTGGGTCCATTCGGTGGAGACGGGCGGCACGGTCGATGGGCCGGGTTTGCGCTACGTCCTGTTCCTGGCCGGATGCCCGCTGCGCTGCCAGTACTGCCACAACCCCGACACGCGCCACATGCATGACGGGTCGCCGGCCCAGTCCTCGGACGTGCTGGCCGACATCGCCACCTACGCCGATTTCCTGCACCGCGCCCATGGCGGCCTGACCATCAGCGGCGGCGAGCCGCTGGTCCAGCCGGAATTCTGCGCGGCCATCTACCGCGGCGCCAAGCAGCTCGGCCTGCACACCGCGCTCGACACCTCGGGCTTCCTCGGCAGCCACGCCGACGACCATCTGCTGGCCGACGTCGATCTGGTGCTGCTGGACATAAAGGCGTTCAAGGAATCCACCTACCGCGCCGTCACCGGCGTGCCGCTGCGCCCGACCCTGGAGTTCGCCGAGCGGCTGTCGGTGCTGCGCAAGCCGATCTGGCTGCGCTACGTGCTGGTTCCCGGCCTGACCGACAATCTCGACGAGATCGAGGGGCTGGCGGAATTCGCCGCCGGCCTGGAGGTGGTGGAGCGGGTGGACGTCCTGCCCTTCCACAAGATGGGCGAGTTCAAGTGGAAGCAGCTCGGCCTGCCCTACGCGCTGGCCAACACCGAACCTCCCCCGCCGGAACTGACCGAGCGGGTGCGCGGCATCTTCCGGACGCAGGGTCTCAAGGTCGTGTGAGACGAGGAGCACCTTTATGGACACGCATTCCCTTCCAGAGGCTAGCCCACACGCCTCCCCTGCCGCCGCCCCGCCCGCGTCCTCCCTGGACGCGCTGATGCCCGACGCCATCGCGCTCGCGGCGGAGAACCTGGGCGTCAAGAAGGCCAACTACGACGGCGCGACGCTGTTCGCCCTGGCCGTTCTGGCCGGCGCCTTCATCGCGCTGGGCGGGCTGTTCGCCACCGTCGCCATGTCGGGGGCGGAGGGCATGATGCCCTACGGGGTGACCCGGCTGCTCGGCGGTCTGGTCTTCTCGCTGGGGCTGATCCTGGTCATCGTCGGCGGCGCGCAGCTCTTCACCGGCGATGCGCTGATGGTCATGGCCTGGGCGAGCGGGCGGGTGAAGACCGGGCGGATGCTCCAGGTCTGGACGATGGTGTGGCTCGGCAATTTCGTCGGCGCCGCCGGCACGGCGCTGCTGGTCTTCCTGTCCGGGCAGTACGGCTTCGGCCACGGGGCGGTGGGCGCCTCCGCGCTCTACTTCGCCACGGCCAAGGCGGGGCTGCCCGTCGGGCAGGCCTTCTTCCTGGGCATCCTGTGCAACGTGCTGGTCTGTCTGGCGGTGTGGCTGGCGCTCGGCGCGCGCAGCGTGACCGACAAGATCATGGCGATCATCTTCCCGGTCAGCGCCTTCGTCGCCGCGGGCTTCGAGCACTGCGTCGCCAACATGTATTTCGTGCCGCTGGGCCTGCTGATCGAATGGGGCGCCCCGGCCTCCTTCTGGGCCGACCTGGGCCGCGCCGCGCCGGTCATCCCGGTGGGGCAGTTCCTGCTGAACCTCGTCGCGGTGACGCTGGGCAACTGGTTCGGCGGAGCGGTTCTGGTCGGCGCCGTCTACTGGTTCATCTACCGTCGTCCGAGCCGCCGCACGACGCATTGAAGGCAGACGTTTTGCCCCCACCCTAACCCTCCCCCGCTCTCGGCGGACCGAAGGTCCGCCTGCCGCGTCAGCGCAAACCTATGGTTTGCTCGAGAGCTTCGCAGGGGAGGGAATCTTTCTCCCTCCCCTGCGAAGCGGGGGAGGGCCGGGGTGGGGGGCAAGGTCAACCCATTCCCTCACCCCCGGGGCAACTATGGCCCAACCCATCCCCAGCCATCTCCAGGCGCGCAGCGGCATCGTCTCCATGCTGCTGGCGGTGTTCCTCTATGCGGTGCTGAACGCGCTGGCGAAGCATCTCGCGGCGGACTACCCGCTGGCCGAGGTGACCTTCTTCCGCAACGCCTTCGCCCTGCTGCCCGCCACCGCCATGCTGGCCCGCGCCGGCGGCTGGCGCAGCCTGCGGACGGAGCATCTCGGCGGCCATTTCTGGCGGGCGGCGATCGGCCTGACCTCGATGGTGCTGCTGTTCCTGTCCTACCACCTGATGCCGATGGCCGACGCGGTGGCCCTGTCCTTCTCCGCCCCGCTGTTCCTGACCGCGCTGTCCGTGCCGGTGCTGGGGGAGCGGGTCGGCCCCTACCGCTGGGGGGCGGTAGCGGTGGGCTTCGCCGGGGTCCTGGTCATCGTGCAGCCGGGAAGCGGCATGCTGAACACCGGCGCGCTGGTCGGGCTGAGCGCCGCCGTCGCCTACGCCTTCGCCATGATGGCGATGCGGCAGCTGGGGCGGACGGAGGCGCCGGTCACCACGGTCTTCTACTTCACCGCCTTCTCGACGCTGCTCAGCGCCTTCGCCCTGCCCTTCGTCTGGACGATGCCGACGGCGGAGGGCTTCGCGCTGATGGCGGCGATGGGGCTGGTCGGCGGCGGCGCCCAGTATTTCGCCACCCGCGCCTATGCCCTGGCCCCGGCGGCGGTCATCAGCCCGTTCAACTACGCCGGCATCCTCTGGGCCTGCTTGTTCGGCTGGCTGGTCTGGGGCGACTGGCCGGGAATCCATGTGCTGGCCGGGGCCGCCATCGTCATCGCCAGCGGCCTGCTGATCCTGATCCGCGAGACGCGCCGCCGGGCGGAGGCGGGGACGTGCGACACTTCGCCCGGGGTGTCCCACAATTTGCCACTCAGCACGGGGCGCAAACACTAATATATTAGCTTTCACACGTTCACCGGGGCGCCGGCCCACGCCCGCGCGACCCGCCCGTCTGACGAGGTGGCTCATGCCATCGGACACACTCACCGCCGCCCCGCCGCGGCAGCGCCGGCTCGCCACGGTCCGGCCCGCGCCGCGCTCCGCCTCTCCCATCTACCGCGACCTGCGGAACGACATCCTGGGGATGCGCCGACGACCCGGCGAGCCCATCGCCGAGGCCCGCATCGCCGCGGCCTACGGCGTCAGCCGCACCCCCGTGCACGAGGCGGTGCTGCGGCTGGCCGACGAGGGGCTGATCGACATCTTCCCGCAGTCGGGCACCTACGTGTCCCTGATCCCGGTCGCCGCCCTGCCGGAGGCCGGGGTGATCCGCAAGGCGCTGGAGGAGGCCACCGTGCGGATGGCCGCCGTCCGCGCCACCCCCGGCGACATCGCGCAGCTGCGCACGGCGCTGGAGGCGCAGCGCGACCTCTGCGCCGCCTGCGACCGCGACGGCTTCCACGAGGCCGACGAGAGCTTCCACGCCCTGCTCGCCGACGTCGCCGGATTCCCCGGCTTCTGGGCGCTGGTGGAACAGGTGAAGGTGCAGGTCGACCGCTGCCGGCGCCTGACCCTGCCCGTTCCCGGCCAGATGGCGAAAGTCATCGCCGAGCACGATGCCATCGTGGAGGCCATCGCCGCCCACGACCGGGAGGCCAGCGTCGAGGCGCTCGGCGTCCATCTCGACGGATTGCGGCTGGCCATCGACGACTTGCGGGCCGCCGCACCGCTCTATTTCACCGATGCGCCCACCGCCGCGGGGCGCCAAACCCCGCCGCGGCTTTAATCCCCAACCTTTAATCCCCACCCGGCTTGCGACATTTTGGCGTCACACGTTCAGCCCCCCGTTTTGTGCTTGCCTCGACAGCTGATATATTAATATAACTAGCCCAGCGGGACGCGACACGGACGTGAACAACCGGCGCCGCCCGCTCACCGGACAACGATCGGGAAGCCGCGCGGAAGAACACCGCGGGCGCCTCCAGACAAAGGACGAGAACCGCCCAGCTTCACCCCCGTCGGCAGACGCCGATGGCGCCGGGATTTTGCGCCTTCATCCCCTCCGGGATTATTTTTTGCCCCCGTTTTCGCAGCGCTATTATTCAAGGCGCACAGCCGAACAGCCGGGGCTTCTTCCGAACGCAGAGACTTTTCGTTTGTCCATCTTCGGCGGGCCGACGCCCCGCCTCCGCTCCAACAGGCACTTCTCCTAAGGCAGGAGTACGGTCATGAAGAACACCTTCCGTCGCCTCGGCATGGCGCTGCTCGCCGCTTGCGCCGCGGGCGCGCTGCTCGCCGCCCCAGTGTCGGCCCGCGACTTCCGCTCGGCCGACATCCACCCCGGCGACTACCCGACCGTCGAGGCGGTCAAATACATGGGCAAGCTGCTGAGCGAACGCAGCAACGGCAAGCTCGGCGTCAAGGTCTACCCGAACGGCGCGCTGGGCAACGAGCGCGACACGATCGAGCAGATCAAGATCGGCGGCCTCGACATGATGCGCATCAACGTCGCGCCGCTGAACAACGTGGTGCCGGAGTCGATGGTCGTCGCCCTGCCCTTCATCTTCCGCGACACCGACCACATGCACGCCGTGCTGGACGGCCCGATCGGCGACGAGATCCTCGCCGCCATGGAAAGCCAGGGGCTGATCGGTCTGGCCTTCTACGACAGCGGCTCGCGCTCGCTCTATTCCAAGAAGCCGGTGTCGTCGCTGGCCGACCTGAAAGGCATGAAGATCCGCGTCCAGCAGTCGGACCTGTTCGTGTCGATGATCGAAGCGCTGGGCGCCAACCCGACGCCGATGCCGATGGGCGAGGTCTACACCGGCCTCAAGACCGGCATCGTCGACGCGGCGGAGAACAACTACCCGTCCTATGAATCCTCGCGCCACTTCGAGGCGGCCAAGTACTTCACCCGCACCGAGCACGCCATGGCGCCGGAGGTGCTGGTCTTCTCCAAGGTCTCGTGGGACCGCCTGTCGAAGGACGACCAGGCCGCCATCCGCAAGGCCGCCAAGGATTCCGTTCCCTACATGCGCAAGCTGTGGATGGAACGCGAGGAGGCCTCCCGCGCCATCGTCGAGAAGGCCGGCTCCCAGATCAGCGACGTGAAGAACAAGCAGGAATTCATCGACGCGATGAAGCCCGTGTTCGCCAAGTTCGCGAACACGCCCAAGCTGCAAGGCCTCGTCCAGCGCATCCAGGACACGAAGTAGGCAGGACACGAAGTAAGGCACGCGGACGCGGCGCCGGCCATTCCCGGCCGGCGCCGCCCCCCGCGGGAAGGACGGCATCATGAGCATCGAACTTGAATTGGAAGAGGTCCGCCCCCTCGCCGCCCCGCGCTTGTTGACGCGGATGAACGCGCGGCTGGCGTGGTCCGGGATGTGCGTGGCGATGGTCGGCCTGATGGCCATCGTCTGTGTGGTGTTCTATCAGGTCTTCGGCCGCTACGTGCTGAACGATTCGCCGACCTGGGCGGAGAGCCTGGCCATCGTGCTGGTCCTCTACGTCACCCTCATCGGCGCCGCCGTCGGCGTCCGCGACGCCGGACACATCGGCCTGGAATCCTTCCTCGTCATGCTGCCCGACGTCATCCGCCGCAAGGTCGAGATCGTCATCTACGCCCTCGTCGGCGTCTTCGGCGCCTGCATGGCCTACAACGGCTGGGTCCTCGGCACCTCCGTCGCCCCCTATTACATCCCCAACCTGCACGTCTCCGAAGCCGTCCGCTACATCCCGCTCGTCCTCTCCGGCGTCCTGATCGTGCTTTTCGCCATCGAACACGTCGTCGCCATCATCCGCGGCGAGGAGGTCGCACCATCATGGAACTGACCATTCTGGCCGTCACCTTCTTCGGCTTCCTCGTCCTCGGCATCCCGGTCGCCTTCGCCATCGGCCTGTCGGCGCTCTGCACCATCCTCTACGAGGGCCTCCCCGTCGCCGTCATCTTCCAGCAGATGATGTCCGGCATGAACGTCTTCTCCTTCCTCGCCATCCCCTTCTTCGTCTTCTCCGGCGAGCTGATGCTCCACGGCGGCGTCGCCGACAAGATCGTCGCCACCGCCAAGAACATGGTCGGCCACATCCGCGGCGGCCTCGGCATGTCCAACGTCGTCGCCTGCACCCTGTTCGGCGGCGTTGCCGGCTCCCCCGTCGCCGACGTCTCGGCCATGGGTGCGGTGATGATCCCGATGATGAAGCGCGAAGGCTACCACGCCGACTACGCCGTCAACGTGACCACCCACGCCGCCCTGGTCGGCGCGCTGATGCCGACCAGCCACAACATGATCATCTACGCGCTGGCCGCCGGCGGCAAGGCCTCCATCGGCGCGCTGATCGCCGCCGGCATCGTCCCCGCCCTGCTGCTCATGGTCAGCAACCTCGGCGCCGCCTACTACGTCGCGGTCAAGCGCGGCTACCCCGCCGGCACCTTCCCGGGCTGGGCCATCCTGGGCCGCTCCTTCGCCGCCGCCGCACCCGGCCTGCTGATCGTCGTGATCATCCTGGCCGGCATCACCTCGGGCGTCTTCACCGCCACCGAGTCCGCCTCCATCGCGGTGATCTACGCCCTGCTGCTCACCACCTTCGTCTACCGCACGCTGACCTGGGACCATTTCCT
>NZ_VITI01000033.1 GCF_007827795.1 Azospirillum brasilense | reverse complement strand
TCGCCTCGGCGACCGTCGTCATGCTCGGCATCCTCTTCGCAGAACGCCAACTCAACAGACGCAACAACCGATGATCCCGGCTGTAGTACTAACCCGCATTCACAACGCCATATTTGTCGGGGGTGACCGCGGCGCCGGAAAAACGGCATTCATGTTGAACTTGAACGAGCATTACAGAGGGAACCGGAAGGCCAGACCGGAGCTATATTTCTGTGCCCCCGTCGATCCGACGCTGCTGAGTGACGACGACAACTTCCTCAACGTGGTCCTGGCGCAAGTTCACAAAGAGCTGCGGGAGCAGCTCAACAAACACACGGGCGCGGAGGACTACTGGCAGGCGCTGGAGGCGGTGACGGAAGCCCTGGAATCGGAACAGACGGCCAGCAAGCTGACCGGCATGGAACGGTTGATGGCATTCCGCAGCAGTGTCAGCCTGGAACATCGTCTTTTCAAGTATTTCGAGGAAGCTTGCAGCATCCTGTCCTGTGAAGCCCTGGTCGTCCTGGTTGACGACGTGGACATGTCGCTTGAGAAGGCCTTCCAGGTACTTGAAACAGTCCGTCGCTATCTTGCCTGCCCGCTCGTCATACCTGTCATCAGCGGCGACATCGGCCTGTACGAGGCCATCGTCACGCGCACCTTCGCTGACCGGCTGGGAAAGTCCGGAAATCGCGATGAGCCCAGCGGCGAGTCGGCCGACGAGGCGCAGCGCCTCGCCCAGGAATACTTGAAGAAGGTGCTGCCGGTTCATCAGCGCACCCAACTGATGTCCATCCCCGATCTGATCGACGACGTTTCCCTGACGATCCGGGTGGGCGAGCACCGGCTTTCCTTTGATGATCTCTACGCTTTCCTGAAGGCCATCATCTACCGTGGCACCAACGGTGAGGAGAGCAGCCACCCGCCTTTCATGCCGCAGACCGCGCGCGAGCTGGTGCAGATGCTGTTAGTGGTGCAGCGCGGCGTCGCCACCGAGGATCTGCCCATTCCCTCGAAGACACCGGTGGAAGCGGCCCGCCAAGTCTGCCTTAATGGCGACAAGCTTGCGATGTTGCTGCGCGCCTTCCAGGGCTACTGGCAGGTCAAAGGAGATTGGGCCGCCTATTACCGCACGCGAGCGGACCTCGAGCTGCTCGACACGCGCAAGCCCTCCCAAACCCGCGAGCAGACGCTGCGCGACATTCTCTTCTTCGACGCCACCGCGCATCCGCCCCAACGGTCCACCTACCCGCTGGCCAGACAAGTCGAAGCCATGCTCAGGCCGCTCGAGCAGCGCATGCGTGACCAGCATGCTGGGACGGTGAGGCCCACCCTTATGGCCATGCCTCCTTTCGAACCCTTTGATCCCAACTGCATCTTCCGCAGGGACGACCTGACCGGCCTGTCCGACGACGAGCGGATCCTGGTCGACATCTACAGCCACAGCGACTTTTACAACAGCTACCAGACCGCCCACCTAATCTACTTCGGCAAGGCCTTCGAACTGATCGCCAGCAACCTCATCGGGTCAGTGTCCGAGGAAAGCCTGCGCCGTATTCTGCGGAAGGCGCCGTATCACTCCTACTTCGCCTTCTTCCCGACGCGGCGCCTCGACGTGGCAGATTGGGAAAGCGATTCCGATGGACCGGAAGATGCCCGACCGCAAGCGGACCTCGCCGCTGCGCCCGGGGAGATGTCGGAAACGGTGGCCGAGTCTGATGAGCGAGACGGATCGCAGGAGACCGCGAACGAGCCCAAGTCGGCGGAGGCCTCCTTTTCGGAGAAGGTCGCAGCTTGGTACCGTCGGCACACGCACCTCGCGAAGGCGCCGCCTTCGGCGCAGTTGCTCTACAAGGCGATGAACAAGGCCTTCAATCAGTTCATCATGCTCAAGACCACCCGTCCCAAGGGGCAAAACAGTGGGAACCGGTTGAACAACGACCACCTCGCCCTGATCAACAAGCGTTGCAAGTACATTCTGATGAACGCCTTCGCCAGCTTCGAAGGCGACGCCAATATAGTGGTCAAGCAAAACGTGGCCATCAGCACGAAGGGCGACTTCAAGCAGGACGCGTCCTACCGCATGAACGTCGCGCCGCTACTCAGTAAGGATACCTACACGGCGGCGATCGAAGATCATCCGCTCTTCGCCGCCGAAGAGTTGGGTGCAGATCTGTCGATCAGCGCCGTCAACCGTCGCAATCCTACGGCAAAGCCGACCCAGACCGCCCAGCTACAGTCGCCTTCAATCGATCTGTCCCGCGGTGAGAAATCGGCAGCCAGCCGGCGCCTCGGAAGCGTCCTGGGAATTGATTTGGCCCGGCAGATTAACCGATTTTCCTTTCGGAATGAAACAAAGGCGGATGCGCTTCTTTCCGCCGCCATGGCTGCAATGGAAAAAGGTCGCGATAAGCTCTACCCATTCCACAGTATTCTTTCTGCGCAATTCATTATGTCTGAGGGGCTAATGGGAAGAATGAGGGACATTGCCAGTTCTATTGGTAGAGGGCACGAACTCGAAGCGTTCCTGCGGTCCTTGGGCAAATGATGAAAGAAAAGTCATTGGTGGAACTGCCCGTCGTATGCCTCCTCCGCTCGCGCGAGGCCTACGAGCAGCTCATCGACTGTCTCAGCGGTGGGAACGCGACCAAGCGGGTGGATCTCTACGGCGCGGTGAGAGCAACGATGCTCGCCGAGGGCAACACGCGCTTTCGCCACGACGACATCGATGCAGCGTTGAGCGCGGCCTTGACGCCGTACGGTTCCGGGAGACGCGACAACCTCCATACGCTGGATTTCCTCGCGGAGATCGCGAGGGAATTCCTCATGCTGGACGGTGGGCAGTACCGGGTCCGCGCCGCGCGTCTGCTGGATTACCATGCGCTGATCAAGGACATCCACCCCGCCTTCCTGATCGGCGTGCTCCAGGCCCAGTTGCTTCGTTCCGGGGAGATCCCGGTGGCAGCGCTGGTCAACGCCCTCGCCGACCAGTGCCCGCTGGCGCTTCCCCCGGCCTCGCCGGAGCGCCCCTTCGCCGACAACCACGTTCATCTCGGTGGGGTGTCGGTTTCTAACCACCCGCTCATGGCCTTCGCCCTGGGGAAGGCGGACCTGAAGACAAACCAGCGGGGGCCGGACAATTACCGCGCTAGGCACGCGCTCGCGCGCGACGGCCGACTGGGGCCGCTGACCACCCATTACGCGGTCATCACGCGGCACATCATCGAGTGGGCCTCCAGGTCCGGCAGTCCGGAGCCCGACCGAAAGGCACTTGCTATACAGCTCAGGGAAGCCGCGCCGGCTGAACGGAGAACCCCGGTCGAGACCCTTGCCGACAGTCTCGGAACGACGCATCAACGGACGGTACGTCAGGAACTGCTGCTGCACATGTGCCTGCACTTGGAACGGGATAACGCCGGCATTGCCTTTCAACTGATGGCAACGCTGGTCTGCTATCTCTTCCTGACCCTGCCGCCGACCGCCCGGCATCTCCGCCTGTGCCTGCTGGCCTTCATCCACGCGACGCATCTTATCCGCTCAAACCTGATCATGGAAGGCATCGGGCTGGTGGCGTTCCGGACCTACTTCAACTCACAGGCGAAGAAGGCCACTAGCAAGGTCTTCTCCAATCGGCAGCGCTGGCAATTCCTGATCGGCGACGGCAACTTGGCCGATGCGAAAATCGGGCGCGCCGACGTCGCGAGCCTTCAGCAGACCGCCCGCGAGATCGCGGCCATGCCGGTCCGCGCGGCCACGCCGATCGTGCCGCACCCATGGCTGCGGTATCACCTCTCACTTCACTTCTTCCGATCTTCCAATCGCGCCGAGAACGCCGATACCCCGGCCTTTTCCGGCAACGCCAAGTGGAATCGGCCAAAGCGCGGCCACGCCCGCTATGCCGCCGCACGCCGATGGGCGCTCCATAACGCCCGGGAATGGCGTAAGCTGCTGGGAAAGACATCCGTCGCCGGCGAGGTGCTCATCGAGGGGCGCCGCTTGATGCAAGAGGTCACGAGTTGGATACGCAGCTTCGACGTGGCCGGCGATGAGAACGACCTGCCGATCGAGGTCTTCGCGCCGGCGCTGCGCCTGCTACGCGAGAAGCCGCTGATGCAATATGTCCGCGGGCTGCGCGTGGCGCCACGCCGGAATTTGAGCATCCATGCCGGCGAGGATTTCAGCTGTCTGCTGTCCGGGATGCGGCACGTCGATGAAACCGTGCTGTTCTGCAATCTCGGGGAAAACGATCGCCTAGGCCATGCCTTGGCGGTCGGCGTGTCGCCGCACGTCTGGGCGGAGCGCCAGCGCATTGCCTATCTTCCCGTGCAAGCCCACCTCGACAACCTTGTCTGGTTGTGGCGGTACGCCTCCATGCTATCGGGGTCGCTCGACATTGCGGGCAAGATGGCGCCCAGCTTGCAGCGGCGGATCGAATTCTTCCGCGACAAGGCCGGCGAGACGCAGACGCCGGAGATCTTGCACCGTGCATGGCGGCTCCGCAGGAATTGCCCGCTTGCCATTCAGCTCTGGGAAGCGGGGGAGCCGGTCGGTGACGCTCTATACCGGATTCCGGACTTGGTGGAGCGGAGCGACATCAAATCCAGTTCTGAGTATCAGGTCCTGCTCCGTTATTTCTACGGTGCCCGCGATCAAGCCCGGATTGTCCATCTGCATCTTGGGACCAGGGGGGAACCGGATCAAACAGCGGAGCGGCTGGTCGACCATTTAGATGCCGGCGACCTGGATCTCATAGAGGCGATACAGGATTATTTGATTACTGAATACGACCGCAAAGGTATTGTTATCGAGGCGTGTCCGTCGTCCAACGTCTTCATCGGGCGTTTTCACGACTATACGGAACACCCGCTGTTCCGATGGCGTCCGCCACTGGAACGGGATCTTGAACCTGGAGGATGCTTCAATAGGTTCGGTTTCCGCCGGGGACCGGCCACTGTTTGTCTGAACACTGACGACCCTGCGGTATTTCCAACAACCATCGGCAGCGAACACTTCCTAATGAAGGATGCAGCAATGCGCCGCTTCCCCATCAGTCGCGCACTCGCCGAGGATTGGATCGAGGCCATCCGGGTTCTCGGGGTCGACGTCTTCAAGCGAAGTCACCAGTATGTCCTCTACCGCGAAGTAGAGGATGCTGCGCGGGCCCGTTTCTACTCCATGGACGCTTCCTAAATTTTCAGTCTGAGGATGTTATGGTGTGGAAGGACACTCTCCCTATTCCGCCGCCATCGCTATCGGCACTCTCTTCGCTAAAGCGGATTGATGGGTATCTGAATCGGGGATTCCCACGGACGGACAGTAGTTATGATTCAAGCTTCGGACTGGTTGAAGGAGGCCAGTCTGGATGGCGAAAGCACTGTCGGTCGATCTTCGTCGGCGTGTGGTGGGGCGGTTGCGGCTGGATGGTCTTGCCGGGCTGCAGCAGCGCGCATCGAGGTCGGAGTTTCCTCGGCGATCCGCTGGATGGCCCGTGCGCGGATTCCTACGACAACGCCTTGGCTGAGACCATCAACGGCCTTTACGGTTCCATGCCGAAGGACGCCGCTCCGTTCTCGATGTGCAGCATGTTCGGCGACCCGTCGCGATAGAATTCGCGGTGCAGCCAGAGGATGAAGTCTGATGACGCCGGCTGGGGCAGGCGCCCGTCTGCGGTCATCCCGTCCACCGCGCGCTGGCCCCGGACATGGGCCACCGCCTCGACCAAGCGGTTGCGGCGATCCTTGTCCTCGGCGAGCCTCCGCCCAACGCACGTTTGATGTCGCGCGGGTGCGTGTCGTGCCCTTCGATTAGGTTGCTGTAGTAGGAATCCGTGATGCGCACGAGATCAGCGAGGTTTGCTGCGGTCCCCGGATGCAAGCGGACACCAAGCACGGCGAAAAGGGGCCGCCATCGTGGCGACCAGATCGGTGATCTCTTCCAAAACCGAGTCCAGACGGCAGGGCTCGATCTGGTCGCGCACCGCTCCTGTTCAGCTCATCATTTGCCGATCATCATTTCTTCTAAAGCATTGTAAAATAAACCTGATTCAGAAGCAGGCACCAAGCTTTTACCGATTTGCCTGCCGATCTGCGCTTCGGGATCAAGTCATTGGTTAGGCAGGACTTGTTGCCGGTTTAACTTCCCAATCTTGCCGATCCTCAACGAGATGCCAGGGAGACGAGGAGGGCGTTCGCATGGATCTCGCTCCGCCGCTCATCCGCCTTCGGTCGCCGTACGCGTCGGACGCGACCAGCCGAAATGCGAGCGGCCTGCGTCCACGCGATTTCCAGATAGCTCCTTTTTTGACCTGCCGTGATGGAGGTCCATATACCGCCGCGACCGGATCGGCGTGGCGCTCCTGCTGGGCATCGAGGGCGTCGCGCCGTCCTCCGGACGTGTATGGACCGTAGCGCTACCGTAATTATCGTGACCGTAGCGCTATCGTAGCAGGAGCTGATGTATGAGCACGCGGAAGGTTTCTGATCAGATGGTCGCCAACGCCTGCAACCAGTTGCGCAACGCTCAGAAGGAGGTGACGTACAAGGCCGTTCGCCAGTTGGTGGGCGACCAGGGCAGCCTGACGACCATACGCAACGGCATGAAGGCATGGCAGCAGCAGGGAGGCCCGACGTCCGCTCCCCTCAGCCCCGAGGACCAGAGCGACATCATCGCATTCGCACAGACCCTGATGGACAAGCTGACGCAGCGTCAGCGCGCGGAGACGGACCGGCTTTCCCGCGACGCCGAGGAGAGAATCCGGCAGGCCGAAGGGAGGGAAGCGGAGCTGGCGGAACTCTACGACCTTCTCCAAAGCGAACTCGATGAGGAACGGTCGGCGCGGCAGGCAGCCGAAGAGCGGCTCCGGGAGGTGAAGCGCCAGCACGACCAGGCGCGTGCTGAACAGGCAGCGGCAGCGGCGGTGATGGCCCGTTGCGAGCAGGATCTCGCTGCCGCGAGGGCGCGCGTCGAACAGCTGCAGTTGGAAAATGGCGCGCTGGGCGCCCAGGTTGAACTCGCGCGGAACGACGCCGCCCGCGAGGCCGGCGCTGCGGCGCTGCTCCGCGAGCAGATCGCCGATCTGACTGTGAACCTCCGGCTGGCACAAGCGGAACGTGACGAGGCGCGGAACCCCATCCAGGAACTTCAGCCTGAGCTCCCGGCCGTGCAGCGCCGGGGTGCCACTTCCAATCGTGCCGGGGATCATGTGATGAACAGCCCGCGGCAGAGCAAGCAGCGGACTCTTAACATGGAGGGCGTTGCTGATACTTCCCCGGCTGCGTCGTGACGGGATTGCGTACCGGGATGGAGGGACAGCGCCGCCTGCCGCCCACGTAGCTCTGCATCCTTCACCCAGAGTGCCGATCCCCTTCGTCGGGCGGAATGCTGATCAATCCGATCCACCCGTGTTGCGGACTTCCCGGCCTGCGAATACCTGGCCTTGGGTGCCGTTGGGAGCGACGCAAGCCATGCACGGTAAACCGCCAAGCGGTTTCCGTGCTGCTTGCCGAGAGGACGCTGTCCCCTCGGGCTCCCCTGGCAGGGGGGCTCCGCCCCCCGTGCACCCCCCTCCGCGCGGAAACGAACACCGTCGGCGGGCTCTCTGGCCGAGGAGCAGACGACATGAGCGGAAGTGAGGTTCGCAGGCGGCAACATGTTGTCGCCTTCCGTCTCGAAGAAGACGAGTGGGCCGTTCTGGAGCACGAAGCGGAGCGGCACGCGATGAGCGCCGGACAATATGCCCGGCAGGCGCTGCTGGAGAGCGCGGGCATCGGGGCGCCGCTGGTGCGACGCCGGCCACCGCCTGATCACGAAGCCTTGGCCCGCATCCTGGGGCATCTCGGCAAGATCGGCGGCAACGTCAACCAGATTGCCCGCCGACCGACCGAGCCCTGGCCTGACGAGATCGAGGCTGTACGGCGTGAGTTGGCCGGGCTCCGTGAAACCGTCGCCGCCGCGCTGCACGCTCCGCAACGGAGTGGACGATGATCATCATCGGGAAATCGCGAGGCGCTCCGGCCGAACTGGCAGAGCATCTCGCCGCCGACCCGGCGATGCGCCTGCTCGAGGTGCGGGGTACGGCGGCGGCCGATCTGCCCGGCAGCTTGGCGGATCTCAACGTCTACGGCGTTGGCACCCGCTGCCGCCAAGCGCTTTACCACGCGGCCATCTCACCGGAGCCGGAAGGGCACGCTACCGGTCGCTACGGCGATGGGGAGGCATTCCGCACCATCGACGAGCTGGAGCAGCGCCTTGGTCTGGCCGGCCATCCTCGCGTCGTTGTCGGGCACGGCAAGAACGGCCGTTCACACTACCATGTCGTCTGGGCGCGCGTTGATCCGCTCGCGGAACGTCCGCGCGCCACTCACCTTGGACACAACTACCGCATCCATGAGGAGGTGGCGCGGTGGGCCGAGACGACCTTCGGCCTGGAGGCCGTGCGCGGCGCCTTCACCGGCCGGCGGGAAGCCCATGGCACCTGTCGGACCCGTCGAGGGCGGCGGTATCTCGATGAGCGCCCGGTCTCGGAGGCCCGGCATTGGGAACAGCAGCAGGCTCAGCGCACGGCCATCAGCATCAAGGACGTCACCCGCATTGCCTCCTCCGCCTGGCGCCGTGCTCAAGGCAACAGCGCCCGCTTCCACAGCCTTTGTGCGGAGGCTGGCCTGTTCGTCGCGCAAGGCGATGGCGGACGGCGACAACGCGCGGTGATCGTCCTGGTGGACGAGACCGGGGGTGTGCACGGCCTGATCCGCCGCCTTGAAGGCGTGCGCGCGGCGGAGGTCCGAAGAGTTCTGGGCGACGTGCCGCTCTCACCACTCGACGACGCGAAGACGAAAGCGAAGGAGTACTCTGCCATGATGCGCGACACGCTGGCCGCTGAACGGCGCCGCTGCGAAGAGTTGGAACGTGAAGTTGCTGGCGAGCGCAAGGCTCGAGAGGCTGCGGAACAACGCGCAGCGATGGAACAGCATGGCCGTGCGAAGGCAGACCGGAAGGAGGTGGATTGGCGCGAGCAAGCTGCCGCGGCAGCCAGAATGCTGGATCAGGAGCGTCGGGATCGTGATGCGCTCGTTGAACGGGCTGAGGCAGCAGAACGGGCACGCCGCGAAGCGGTTGAGCGTGAACTCTTGGCGTCCCGCCGCGAACTTTCGTCGCTTCAGGCACAGCAGGAGCAGGCACGCACGATCGCCGATGAAGAGCGGAGACGTCGGGATGATCAGGAACGACGCCGCCGCGACGCCGAGGCCGTGCAACTCCATGAGATGAAGCGGCAGTTGGCCAACATCGTGGAGGATGTCCACAGGGCAAACGAAGCCGAACTGCAGGCTGCGCGCAGCGCCCAAGCAGCAGCCGAACGACAGCGAGACGTCGAACGCGCGTTGCGCCTGAAGGTCGAGGCCGAGCGCGATCGTGAGCAGGCCGCTCGTCGTGTGGCCGAAGAGCAGGTGAAGCAGCTTTGGGCTTGGGTCAAGCGGCTGAAAAGCATGGTCAGCCAAATGGCCACGAAGCTCTTGGAGCTCTACAGCCCGAAATCCAAGGCGCTGGGTCCAAAGCAGCAGGAAGTTGCGCAAGTTTCCAGCCCCGTTCAACCCCATCCGGCTGAAATCAAGTCTGCTTCTAATCTTCTACAAGAGCTTGAACGGTATCGTGCACGATCCGATCGCGCCCGCAATGACGATGACGCGCGCTGACATTTGGCAGGCTGGTACTTTCCGCCTGCACATACTGAACAGGTGAAGTCCCTTTTCCGGGAGGTGGCCGCCGCGTCGCCGTTCGGCGCGGCGGCCACCTCCCGGAAAAGGGTTACAGTGGCCGTCCGCCTCACAGATGGAGGCGGAAGATGAAGCTGTACAATCTGGCGACTCTACTCGAGTCGGACTCGTCCACGACGCTGGTCTGGCGTTCGAGGTGCCTGCTTCTGAATGGTACCCTCCTGGAGTGGGATGACCCGCGCCTTCACGCGTTCGAGAGCTGGGCCGGCGCGCTCGGGCACGAACTTCGTGGCCGTATCGTCGACGTGGAAGCGGTTGTTCCCAGCGGCGCCGGGCCGGGCCTTGCTCCTGCGTGGCGCCCCCCTCGGATGCAAGGAGTGCCAGCCACCTTCGCCACCGGGGTGGCCGACCCGACCGAGGCCGTCGGCATGGATGCGCTGGCAACGCTGACGTTCACCCGGACAGGACGCAGGACGGCCTCGTGGATCGCGATCATCGCGGGCGCCGGCTCCCCATCCCAAACAGCGCTGCGCGCCATGAGCGGAACGTGCCGGCAGATGGTGAGAACGTTGAGCCGGCAAGTCGATTGGGTTCGTGAGAGCGGCATTCGATCACTCGCCGTCCACTTTTCGGTTCCGGCATCCCCGTCGAAGAAAGCGGCCTTGAGCAGCGGTCGCGGCGCGCCGTCGCTGCTGCGCCGACCGACTGCGATCTGACCGGAGGACACACATGCGTACAAGAATTGGATCCGGCTCCGACTTTATGAAGTGCATCAACGCCGACGCTCTGGTCCATATCGGCCAAGCTCCTGGAAGCAACCTCTTCAACTTCCTTGCCAAAAAGCTACAAGCTGCCGCCTGGGCTGTGTCGCGTGGACAGTGGTCGCCGGAAAAGGAAGAGGATCTGGACAACCTGATCACGGTGATCGGCTACACCGGATTCTATGTTTGGCTGGAGGCAACCGACATCTTCGGGTGCGTGGACGATCTCGATACTGCTGTCGAGGGAGGCCTTATGTTGCTACCAGGTTTTGATCGCCCGGTTCTCAGGATAAATTTTGAACGGGTGGTAGATCACCAAGAAGTGGACGATCTGATATAGATGCGAAGAGCCCTCGGACCGTGATCTCTCAATGGTCAATGGTCACGAGGGCCAAAGCATCATTCCTTGACCGCGCCTCTTATGCAGCCATGGCGAAGCCACCAGACATCGCCTGCCGCCAGACGTGGTTGTAGACTTGGTTCGCAACCGCATCCTTGTCTTCGGGAGTAAAAGGTGGACTTGGCAGGCTTGCGTAGATCCGGTCAAGGATGAACACTTTCACGTCAGCCTTGGTCTGCTCTTTTTCCCAGAAACGGTTTAGGCTTGCCACCTGACTCTTTATCGCGGCCAGCAATTCCTGGCTTGCCTGCTTGACACGCTCCCGCGACGACTTGTCCAGATCGTCTTTCAGCAACAGATCGAACAGAGCCAGTTCATCTTCGTTCAGCCCTTCCCTGGTATGCCGCGTTCCTTCCTCGTCAAGGCTTTCAACCAACTCCACCAGTCTGCGGAAAGTTTCCTCAATGGTGGTCCGATCTTTTTCACGGTTATAGTCCGCGACGATTTCCTCATACTTGATCTGATAGTCCAGCCTCATCGGATTGCGCGCGAGCATCGCGGCAAGCTTTCGCGCGACGACGGTGCGAATGTCTTCGATGACGGTCGCCTGATACCGGATCTTGGTGGCGAATTCGTCCCGCAACCGTTCCATGTCGATCCGGCTGAGATCGAAAATCAGCCCTTCGGCCTGATCGTCGCCGGGGGCCCGCGCCTCGATGGCGTCGTTGACGATCCGCTGCAACTCCTTCACCAGGCTGGTGACGTCGGCGGTGTCGCGCCGCTCGGACAGCTTCTTGTAGATGGCCTCGATGTTGTCATGGCGCTCGGCATAGGCCCAGGCGCTGGGCTCGGTGATCAGCGCCTTGAAGCGGATGAACAGTTGGCGCGCGAGAATTTCGAATCTGGTCTTGGTCTCGTCGGTCAGATAGACGGCGTTCTCGCCCGCCTTCAGCCCCGCGATGCGGTCGAAGCCGGTCTTGCCGATCAGGGTGGTGGGATCGAAACCCAGCGCCCGCAGATGCGCCTCGGCCGCTTCGACGGCTTCGATCAGGGCCTGGACGCGCTCTTCGATCGGCAGGACGATGTCGCCGCCGTCCTCCGCATCGTCGCCCAGCGCATAACGGGCAAGGGCTTCCCGGAGGCTTTTCAGCATGCCGTTGTAATCGACGATCAGGCCGCAATCCTTGTCGGGATAGACGCGGTTGGCCCGTGCGATTGCCTGCATCAGGGTATGCGCCTTCATCGGCTTGTCGATGTAGAGCGTCGACAGGCATTCGACGTCAAAGCCGGTCAGCCACATGGCGCAGACGATGGCGACCCGGAAGCGATGGTCGGGTGACTTGAAGGCGGTTTCGACATCGATGCGCTTGCCGTCCGCCGTCTCGAACCCCTCCTTCATCAGCCGGCGGTGGGGGATGATGTCCACGTCCCATTTCCGGAAATCGGCGACCTCGTTCTGCGCTTCGCTGACGATGATCGCGATCAGGGTTTCGTCCAGCCATACCGCCTGCTTCGATAGCCTGTCGGCCGCCTCGCCCAGAACGGCTCGCTCCATCGCGTCGGTCGCCTCCGCCAGCGCCCCGCGCTTCTCCTCCGCCTCCGCCTGGATCGCCTTCGCCTTGGCTTGCCACAACGGGACGATCAGCTTGTGCATCCGCCCGCAGGTGATCTTGTCGATGCACACCAGCATGGCCTTGCCGGATTCCCAACGGGATGCGCAATGTTCGACGAAGTCGGCGGCGATCTTCTCCAGCCGGTCATCGGCGGTGATCACCGGGTAATCGTTGCCGAGCAGCCGGTCGAGCAACGCCGCCTGATCGGCGTCCAGTTCGGCCCGTTCGACCTTCTCGGCGATGCGGTCGTTCAGGTCGGTGCGGGCGACGCCCAGCTTTTCGCCGCGGTTCTCATAGATCAGCTTGACGGTGGCGCCGTCCTGTTCGGACCGCTTGAAGTCGTAGCGGGAGATGTAATCGCCGAACAGCCGCTTGGTGATTTCGTCTTGCTTGAACAGCGGGGTTCCGGTGAAGCCGATGAAGGCGGCGTTGGGCAGGGCGAGACGCATGTTGCGCGCCAGCCGGCCCGCCTGGGTGCGATGGGCCTCGTCGGAAATGACGATAATGTCGTCGCGCCGGCTGTAGGGCTTGTCCGGCGACACCGGCCGGTTGAACTTGTGGACCAGACTGAAGATGTAGGCGTTGTTCTGCGTCAGCGCCCGTTCCAGCGCGGCGCCCGAAGCCGGGCGCGGCGTCTCTTCATCGGCGATGCCGCAGCCGACGAAGCTGCGATAGAGCTGGCCGTCGAGGTCGAGCCGGTCGGTCATCAGCACGAAGGTGAAGCTGCCCTGAAGCTTGCGCCGCACCTTCTCGGTGAAGAAAATCATGGAATAGGATTTGCCGCTGCCCTGGGTGTGCCAGAAGACACCCAGCCGCCCAAGATCGGGGTGCGCCCGCTCCACCAGCAGGGTCGGCTCCGCCGGCAGATAGGGAGAGGGCGAAGCGGCGGTCTCCAGCAGGGCCATATTCTTGGCGCTCTTGCCGCCCTTCCGCCGGGCAACCGGCTCGCGGAGATCCTTGCTCAGATCGACGGTGCGGTAGCGCAGCCGCTCCTCCGGCGGGAATTCCCGCTTCAGCTCTTCCTGGCGGGCGACGGCGGCGACGGCGCGGTTGACGCCCAGCACCTGATGGTTGCGCGCCACCACCTTGCGGGTGATGTCCGGTTTGCTGTCGTCGAACAGGATGAAGTTCTCGACGATGTCGAGCAGCCGGTCATGGGCCAGCATGCCGTCCAGCAGGGCCAGCGCCTCCAGCCGGCCGCGCTCGGTTTCGTCCTGCCGCTTCCATTCGTAGAAATGCTCCCACCCGCTGGTGATTGAGCCGTAGCGGGCGCGGTCGCCGTTGGACACCACCAGGAAAGCGTTGTGGTGGAAGGCATGGGCGATGATGTCCTCGTCCATGTAGTCGCGCAGATTGTCCTCGAAGCCGGCGCGGATGTTGCGGTACACCGCCTTCAGTTCGATGAAGACCAGCGGCAGGCCATTGACGAAACAGACGAGATCGGCGCGGCGGTTGTAGATGCCGTTGCGCATGCTGGTCAGCTTCAACTCGCGCACCGCCAGGAAGCGGTTCATGCCCGGCGCGTTGTCGAAATCGATCACCCGCAGCCGGGCCGGCTTGCGCCGCCCCTCCGCATCGAAATACTCCACCGGCACGCCACCGCGGATCAGCCTATGGAAATCGCGGTTGTGCTGGATCAGCGAGCGGCTGGCGTCATAGGCGGTCAGCCGGCGCACCGCCTCCTGGATGGCGGCGGCCGGCAGGCCGGGGTTGAGGCGGTTCAGCGCGGCGCGCAGGTCGCGCGTCAGAACCGCTTCGGTCGTGTCGGCGCGGCCCAGCGTGCCGTCGGGGCCGAAGGTCTCACGGTTGTAGGCATAGACGCTGTCCCAGCCCAGCATGTTTTCGAGGTAGTCAGCGAAGGTAGCCTGTAAACGATCCTCACTGTTGATGCCGGTTACCGCCATGGCGGGATGCTCTCCTACTGCCTACAACCGTTACATTAAACGGAAATCTCCCCGCTCATCAACCGCGGGAGCAGCAGGTCGCGCGCCTGGGCGAGCTTTTGGTTCTGGCTGAAAAGGCAGTCCCACTGATCATGCATCGACCGAACGAGATCGGTGAAGTGCTCCAGCAGCATGGAAGACGGAACGATGATCGAAACATCTTCCAGGATGGAAGTCTCAAGCTTTTTCGTCCCGTGGGACGCTTGTCCGGCGCGTTGCCGTATCTGTTCTTTTTGATCGGACAGAGCATGAAAGACAAAAAGCCCAGGAATACCGCGATCGGGCACAAACGCTTTGACGTCCTGATTGAAACAGACACGACGCGACACAATACCTATGCGGAACTCCTTCGCGAGGGACATTCCGCGAACCACTGCCAAAATCGTGTCCTTCTCGGCGTAGCGACTCCCATCCCTAACGGCTTCGTCTGTCACGCGATACTGTGAGGTCGAAACGCGCATCGTTGTGAGTTCGCCGGAACTGATCCACGGGACATCCCCTGACCAGTATTCGGACTTTGATTTCCTAGGCGTGCCGCCGGACTGGAACGTCACACAATCGACCAGACGCTTCTTCTCCCACCCCTGCGGCAGGCCGTCGATGATCTTGACGTGTTCGTGGCCGGGGAAACGGAAATGCACGAACCATTCGCGGTAAAGCAGCCGTGCCGATTCCTCCAGTAACGCGATCCGCCGCTGGTTATTTTCGATCAGGTCATCGTAAGAGGACAGGATCGTCGAAATCCGCCTCTGAACAACAACATCAGGAACAGAGAATTTTATTGAAAGCAGTTTTTCCTGGCTAAGATTATCTTGAGCCGCTCCTTGAGTAAAAGATCTGTATTTATATTTTAGATCTGCATCAAATAGGTATTTTACGAATTTAACATCTGACTTTTCAGGATCAGCCGTGAAACCGATTACGCTATCCGGAAAACAAGCATCAATTCCGAGAATTGCAGTTTCTGCTATGTTCGCAGCAATCGTAATACAAAGTGTTCCCGCCGGCCACAGCCTGCTTTGCTCAAGACCAGCCTCACTATATGTTTGATCAAAATCAGACAGATATAGATTTGCCCTTCTTATGTCGCCTGTCTGAATGAATGGGTAGGGCCCCCCATATAAGAAAGCTGCGTCACGTGGACGATGTCGTGAACGTCCTCTAGCGATGTTGCCAAGTTGGTTTAGGTAATATTCGGAGAACTTCATACCCCCAACTCCTCGAAGTTACGGGCGATCTTGCCGGCCAATTGCACCGCTTCCTCGTTCAGGCTGCGCAAATCGACGTGGATCGACCGCAGCGTCTCTTCGAAATCGAAATCCTCGTCCACCGCCGCCGGGGCGGTGCCGACATAGCGGCCGGGGGTCAGGCTCCAGTCATGGGCGGCAATGTCGGGCCGCCCGACCCGCTTCACCAGCCCGGCCACGTCGCGATAGGCCGCGTCGGGGAAGCGGTCGTGCAGCCAGTCGGCCTGACGGACGAGATAGCGCGGCCGCCGCAGCGCCTCGACCGCATCGGCGCGCAGAGACTCCAGCGCCTTGCGCGCCTTGACGATCTCGCCGCCGTTCCACAGGTCGGAAGCCCGCGCCTCCATCGTCTTCACCGCGGTGTCGATGATCTGCCCCGTCAGCTTGGCGGCGAGGTCGATGCTCTTGGTCAGGTCGCGGCAACGGTCGGCCAAGGGGTGCAGGCCGGTCCGCACGGCGTGCAGGTGGGCATTACCGGGAACCGCGGCGCCGGGCGCGGCGGCGGCCTGGGCGGTCGCCTCCGCCACGAAGGCCTCGATGTCGGCCGACAGCGTCGCCTGCTGCGAGGTCAACTCCTCCCAGGTCGCGGCCAGCGGGTTGTCGGTGCGGCGGGCGTTGGCGAACGGCTCCATCCGGTCGATCAGGCGGCCCAACCCCTCCTCGAATGCCGCCAGCGCGGCGGTGGCCGCCTGGGCGTCGGCGACGGCGCGGCGGAGATAGTCGGCGAGCAGGCCCAGGAAACGGTCGCCCTGGCCGCGATACAGCCAGACGATGGCGGCAATGTTGCGCTGCTGCTCCGGCGAGAAGTCGCAGATGGCGCGCGTCACCTTGCGGAAGATGTTGCGGGCGTCCAGCATCAGCACATGGTCGGCGCGCTGCGGGTCACGCTCCTTGGCACGGTCGAAGAACCAGAGCTGACAGGGAACGCTGCGGGTGTAGAAGAAGTTGCCGCGGACGTCGATCATCACATCGACCGCGCCGGTCTCCACCAGCTTGCGCCGCACCTCCGCCTCGTCGCGCCCGGCGCTCGACGCCTGCGACGACATCACTACCCCGGCCCGGCCGTTCTCGTTCAAATAGCTGTAGAAATAGGACAGCCAGAGATAGTTGGCGTTGGAGATCTTCTTGGTCTTGTTCACCCCGGGCAGGCCGAAGGGTAGGCGCCGCTTGTCGGCCTTGACCTTGTCGGCGTCCACCTCGTCCACATTGAAGGGCGGGTTGGCCATGACGAAATCGCACCTGCCGACCAGATCGTGGGGATCGCGGTAATAGGTGATAGCGTCGTTGCCCGCCTGGATGGTTCCCTGTAAGCCGTGGACGGCCAAATTGATCTGGGCAAGCCGGGCGGTGGTTTCGTTCTTCTCGTGGCCGTAGAAGGTGACCTGCTTCATCGTGTCCTTGCCATGCTGCTCGATGAAGTGGCTGGACTGCACGAACATGCCGCCGGACCCGCAAGCCGGATCGAAGACGATGCCATGGTCGGGCTCGATGACGTTGACGATGGTCTGGACGATCGACGGCGGGGTGAAGAACTCTCCATTGTCATGGGCGCCCTGCTTGGAGAATTCCGCCAGGAAATACTCGTAGATGCGCCCGAACACGTCGCCACCGGCCTTGCGCAGGGCGTCGCTGTCGAACTTGCGCATCATGCTGTCGAGCAGATCGTCCTCGAAGCGCTGATAATCCTTGGGCAGCTGTCCCTTCAGCGGCAGATGGTGGTTTTCGATCTCCTCCATCGCCTTGCTCAGCGCTTCGCCCAGCGTCCCCGTCGTCCGCCGCTCCAGGATGGCGTCGTACCGCGCCGCGTCCGGCAGCATCATCGCCCGGCGCGTCTTGAAATCGTCTTCGGTCGGAGGACGCAGCATCCGGCCGGCGGCCTTTTCGGCTTCGATCTCCGCCAGCGCGGCGTAATAGCGGTTGGTCGCCTGCCGCAGGAACAAAAGCCCCATGATCGGCATGAAATACTCGTTCGACGCCAAGCCGGAGTTGGCCCGCAGGTCGTCGGCGAGCTTCCACAGCTCGGCGTCGAAACGGTCGATGTCGGTCAGATGGTCGGCAATCATCACTGTGCTTTTTTCGGTTCCATAGCGGGGCGAGCGGAGCGCGTCCCTGAAGGAGCGCGACTCGGCCCGAGAACCTAATGCGACGGGCGGTGGTTGCAAATGGAGATTTCGCTGACCGGCACGTCCCCGCCGTCCGAGCTTGGTCGTGACGTATCGGAGACCATGTGGCCATCCCGATCGGCATCGACTTGGGGGGCGATGGAGAGCTGAACCAAACTTAACCAAGCGGCCAAACTGTCCGAGAGTCGAGGAACACCTTATTACTGCGCCGGCAGAGGCGCGACCTTCTTGCGGAAAGCCTTCAGGAACTCGCTCACCGACGATGCGGCCGATGCCGACACGGCATTTCTTGCTGCTTCGAGAACGGCGAGAACGCGCGGCCACCCGGCCGCCGACGTCGTCGCCGCCCCGCGGATCGCGGGAACGGTAAGGCGTGGTGTGACTAGCTGGAACGGTCTATCACAGCGATCAAGCCACGCGGTGGTGACCAGCTCGGAGAACGGCTCGTCGGTGAACTCCGCGAGCTTCGCCTGATGTAGGTAGTGTGCCGCAACCACATGGCAGATGAGCAACTGGTCAGGCGACAGATGCTGCTGCACCGGCGCCATCAAAGCGGCGAGCAGATGCTGGTCCCAGGTAGCGTTTCCGCCCATGATGCGGCGCGATGCATCCTCGGTCCCGGCCATTAGCTGACCCAGATCGTTCAGCAACGCGACAATTTCGACCATGCTCCCGTCCTTTGGAAGCTCTTTCTCCCAGGCTTCGATAGGAATTTCGGCGACCTTACCCTGGGCAACCATCGCGACGATGCAAGCGAGCAGCCGGTATTTGACCAGTTCCTGCCAAAGGGGCTTCGTCGTTTCCGGTATGTCCTCAAACCGCCTGCCCACCAACTCGCGCCCGGCTTCTCGTTCAGCGGCCGCGAACCTAAACGCGCGCACCTCCCTTAGGGCATCCGCCGCGCTCGCGGTGATATCAAGGGTGCGCACCGCGAGCCTCGTCTGCATATCGCCCTGCGCACTTTGCACTAGGAGATCCGGAGATGCCCGAAGGCGCTGCGCCAAGCGTACGGCGATCACCGGATACTCTACCATCTGAAGGTCGAGCTCGGCCATCAACAGAGCGACGAGATCCAGTCTTGCCGGCTTCTGCTCGCCCCAAGTCAGTTCCTCGAGTCCACTCGTCAAACCGAACAGCCGCGCAAGCGGCATGTTCTCACGATCCCGGACGCCCTTCGTCCCCAGTTCGGCACCGATGGTCTTGATTACTTGGGAGCCGATTTGCCGGACAGAGAGCAGCGGTTCTGCCGGCATGTCCTGTCCGTCTTCTGCCAAAAGCTTGATTGCCTCGCCGAGCAGGTTGACGGCATCACGGATCTGACCGGAAAGATATGTGGCGATCGCCAAGTCAAAGAGGATACCGACACGGCGAACGAGCGGCTCCTCCTCCGACAGGCTGGCCAATGCGGCGGTCAGCCGTCGAGTGGCCAGAGGCCAGTCATCCCCCTTGCCTGCAGCCATGGCCGCATCCCTTAGGACGTCCGTCCTCCATGACATTCCGAGCGGGAATGCCGGCAGCGCCTCTTCGTAGAGTTCAAGTGCTTCCGCCGTACAATTGCGTCGCCACAGCACTCTCGCCTTGGCGGCGAGCACCCGCGGCGAGCGGCCCGTCTTTGCGATGAGCTCGTCAGCGATCGCCAAGGCGCCGTCATGGTCACGGACGTTTTCGTCGAGCACCCGTACGAGAAGGGGCGCAGCGGCAGCCTCAAGGGTCGCTACCCTCAACTCGCCGGACATGGACAACGCCCGTTGCAAAGCCGTGGCGAATTCGGGCCAGCGGGGTTCACTGCGTGATGCCTCGCCCAGCCAGACCCGATCAAGGGCGACCGCGGCGGTCTCACTCTCCCCTGCATAGCCTCCAAGGGCAAGCGCCCGTTCCGATGGGTCGAGCATGTCCACCAGATCGAGCAGTTCCGTCAGACCCTCGACATCGCTCACAACGGGGATCAGCGTCATCGGCACGAAGGGTACGAGATCCGGCCATTCTAGGTCCGCGTCATCCACACCCTCGGGCCGCCTCGCGGAACGGAACGTCTCCGCGATCCGGGCTCCGACGTTCACGAAGCGGATAGAGAGGCGGAGCCGATCCCCGAGCGGCAAGTTCCCGGGCCGCTGCAGCAACTGCCATAGGAACACCAGCTCGAAAAGGTCCGGACCCGGAACCCGTGAGTTGTCGACCGCGTCGAATTCGACGATCGAGCGATCCACGAGCTTCGCGACCTGCTTTTCGTTTCCGGCCTCAATGGCAATCCGTAGCTGTAGGACGCGGAACGCTGCAGTGTCGTTCGGATCTGGGAATGGCAGGGACAGACCTTCGTCGACCCCGATGTACGTGAGCATTGAGGAGGTCTCAGCGACTTGTGCCCATACCTCCGAGCTCGCCTGGAGCAGGCTGGGTATCAATGCGATCAGCGGGGCGGCCGTTTTTCCGAGCATCGCGTGCGTCGCGATCTGGAATACGTCGGAAGCCAGCAGCTCGCCCTGCCTCATGAACGAGAACGCGATGCCACGATGAATGGCGGTGGCCCAGCCCTGGCCACGCGTGTCCGATCCCAGATTGCGGAGTAGCGGCGACGGGCGGAGATCATCATTGTCCATCCGCTCGAGCCAAGGCCCCGTCAATCGGTCGATCACGTCCCCCGGTTCCGCGATCGGCGGATTCACCTGCGCTATAGCCATGAGACGGGTACGGCGCGCGCGTCCCAGGAGCAGGCTCGCGCGGGCAAGAAGCTCGCGATCGTCGCCGGGCAGCGAGGCAACTAGGCGCCGCGCCTCGGCCCGCACGTCCAATATCTCGGGGCGCGGCACAAGCAGCTCAGTAATGTCAGGCGCTGGGAAGCCGGCCTCGGTGAGCGCCGCAATCCTCGCATCGACGAATTGGGGGTGACCGCTGGTCGACACATGAATGATCTTCGACCAAGTGTCTGCCGTTTCAATAGGGCAGCCACTCGCGACGAGATACCTCACTATATCTTTTTCATCAAACGCGGGCGCGGGGAATGCCCGCGACCCGTCAAGCGATAGCTGGGTGGCGATACGCGTCGGAAGGCGGTCAGCATAGGTGACCAGCAGCGCTCCCCCGAGGCCGTCCTGTACCGACCGTAGACGGCCCAGTGGCGCTTCCAATACCCGGGCGTCGCCGCCGGCAGGTAGGTCATCAAGGACCACGTCATGTGCCTGTCCGAGTTGCGGAAGGCGGCCAACAAGAGAATCGATTCGAGCCGCGGCGACTCCGACGGGAAGGTCGCGCATGTCGACCCAGGCGGCTGGCCGTGTGTCGCCAATGACGACAATGGCCAACCCGGTCTTACCCATACCGGTGGCCCCATAGATGAGCACCGTCCCAGACGACAACGCGTCCCTGATCCTGCCTTCTAGGATGGGGCGGGGGTGATGCCTCGGTGACGGTCGAGGAGCCATACCAAACGCTTCCGGCGCAACGGACACTGTCGTGCTGCCGGTTGCCGCACCCGTGATTAGGCCTAGGATCGCCCGGAGTTGTTGGTTGGGGACGGCAGTCGTGCAGGCTTGATCGATGATCCTCAGGAGGTCGCCCCGGCGTAGCGACCGACTGCCTTTCGTCGTGGCGATCCGCCAAGCCTCGGTATGGAGGGCATCGAGCGCGGCGACCGCATCCGCCGATCCGATGCCCCGGCAATCACCCAATTCTACGAGCTTCGCCAGCAGAGTGTCGTAGAGATCGCGCCAGTCCGGCCAACCTGTCACCCACTCCATCGGAACGACTATTCGATCAATAAAGTTCTGGGTGTTGGCGTTGGTGAGCCAATCCCGCATCGTGCCGGGCAGGACCTCCTGATTCTTGAGGAATGTCTGGATTCCGGATGCCATCCTCATCGAATCCACAGCAGTCGGCGCGGCTTGAATACGGCGCCAAGCTTCAAGCCCGGGATCGTCGAATCCAAATGGGCGGGACTTCTCGCGGCCGACGCCCGAAGTCGTCAGGAACCTAAACCGTATCGGGACGCCGGGATTGCGTTCCTGATGGTCCCAGAAGTTTCCGATGGCCTCAAGGACGCTTTGCGACCGAAGCGTGACGTTGCCAGACCCAGCGGTGTCTTTAACCTGCTCCACCGCGGCTGCACCGCCGTCGCCAAGCAGGTCTAGGTCCTCCGCTCCTTCGAGGACCAGCATCTCTCCATTGTCGAGATCGATCCAGGCCTCGATGCTGCGGAGCACCTGGTACGAGTAGCCGCGCATCGAATCCACGGCCTCGCGCTGGGCGGCTCCCTTTAGCGATGGATGAATGGACGCGGACACTTAGTGAAACCCAGCCTCGAAAGCTTGGATTGAGACGGTCGACGAACTCTGGCGTCAACAGGCGCCACGTGGTCGGTGATTGCGTATTCTGGTCGAGGACGCTCATGGATTCAATAGGGCGAGGTGATATGGTGGACGGCCCTTCCACCTTCCTCGTGCGGTGGCAAGCTGATGCCGTCGAAGAAACCACTTCAGAGAGGCCGTCGATGGATGAGATGACGACGATCGGACTGGACTTAGCCAAGAACGTTTTCCAGGTCCATGGGATTGCTGCGGATGGAACGGTCGCAGTCCGTCGGCAGCTGCGCCGGGGGGAGGTTCTGAAATTCTTCCAAAGCGTGCCGCCGTGTCTGGTCGGATTGGAAGCCTGCGGCACGGCGCATTACTGGGCGCGGGAGATCGAGCTTTAGCAGGGCGCGGAAAAACGGGTTGTTGCAGCGCCTTTGCCTCCGCTGAGGCTTAAAGAAGACGTTTGGAAGGCTCGTTTTGGTCGGGATGAAGTGTTTTTCCTCGTTCCGAGACTCCCGGAGCCGCCGTTCAGGCGGACTCCGGGCGTAATTATGCTTCAGCCAGCTGCTTGGGCAGGCGGATCAGGTTGTAGGCGGCGGCGGTCAGCGTGAACATCCAGGCGGCCAATCAACATGTCGACGCCGTGGATGCCGTGGCACGGGCAGCCGGGTCTGGCCCCGGAAGGTCTGCCCGGTGATCCCGGCGCCCGGCTACTGGCATTTGCGCAGGCGAACCGCGACCGAGCACTGGATGAGGTGGCCACCCCGTTGGACGCGCCGGTGCGAGCGCTTGGTGTGCACCTCCGCGGCGCCGCTGCCGAGCGGGTTCCGGCGGGTCTGGCGATCCTCACGGCGGCGATCGAAGGGCAGGACGCGGAGCTTGCGTGGGAGCGCGCCAGCCAGGAGTGGGCGGAACTGGAAACGCAGGGGTGAAAACGCGCCTATCAGGCGCTGGTCCATCACGGCCGGCGACTGGTGGTGCCCCTTGCCCGGCAGGCCGGGCTGGTCGAACCGGCGAAGGCATCGTGGCGCCTGTTGATGGATGCCATCAGTCGGCAAGAAACCGGGCGATCTCACCGCTATGTTCCCCAGCCGCCGCAATGCTGCTCCAACGCGCGGAGAGACGCCGAACCAGGGGCCGTGGCAGGAGGAAAGTCAACAGACTGGCCGGGCCGACATGACGAGCCCCAACGCTGACACGGCGACCATCATCGGCGTCGTCAAGCCACCCGCAGCAACCCGCGAGTCGCTGGAGGTCATGACAGGCGAGAAGCCGCGGCCGTCGAGCGCGGTGGCGGGCGCCGTCCGGTTGACCAGCGCCGCAACCGAGGTCGTGAAGGCCCTGGAGGCGCGATTCAAGGCGATGAGCAATGGCGAACTCCTTGAGGCCGCGCAGGCAACCAAACAGGCAGCACGCGAGGCGGGCGAGAAGAGGGGCCGGAACGAACACCGGCACGCCTACTCGCTTATCGCGAGGGTTGCGCGGCAGCGCGGCGTCGACCTGCAGCCTCTCCGGCCCCCCAAGCCCCGGATCGGCGACGAATATGCGGGGTGACAGGGGAGTATCCGGAATTTCGTGCTCAGCGGGGTTATCCTGAAGCAGAAGGAGACCCTGAATGGCCCGACGCAAAGAGCCCGTTATCCCGGACGCGATCCTCGACCAGTTGCTGGCTGGTGCTGACGCCAAAACGGCGTTCGAACAGAACGGCTTGCTCGACCAGTTGAAGAAAGCGCTGACGGAGCGGGCGCTGAAGGCAGAGCTGGACCATCACTTGGCCGGTGACGAGGGCGGCAACCGTCGCAACGGCTACGGCCGCAAGACGGTGCTGACCGACAGCGGGGCGATGGACCTGTCCGTCCCCCGCGACCGGGCGGGAACGTTCGATCCGGCGCTGATCGCCAAGTACCAGCGGCGGTTCCCCGGCTTCGACGAGAAGATCATCTCGATGTACGCGCGGGGCATGTCGACGCGGGAGATCACGGGGCACCTGCGGGAACTTTATGGCATCGAGGTGTCGGCCGACCTGATCTCCACGGTGACGGACGCGGTGATCGAGGAGGTGACGACCTGGCAGAACCGGCCCCTGGAGGCAGTCTACCCGCTGGTTTTCCTGGACGCCATCCGGGTCAAGATCCGGGATGAAGGCTTGGTGCGTAACAAGGCCATCCATGTGGCCATCGGCGTGCGGGCCGACGGCGCCAAGGAGGTGCTGGGCCTGTGGATCGAACAGAACGAAGGCGCCAAGTTCTGGTTGCGCGTCTTGAACGAACTGAAGAACCGGGGCGTGGAAGACATTCTGCTGGCCGTGGTCGATGGACTGAAGGGCTTTCCCGAAGCGATCGCCGCCGCCTATCCCGAGACGATCGTCCAGACCTGCATCGTTCACCTGTTGCGCCACAGCATGGAGTTCGCGTCCTGGAAGGACCGCAAGGCCATTGCCGCCGCGCTGAAGACGGTCTACGACGCCGTCGATGACAAGGCTGCCGAGCTGGCCCTGACCGCCTTCGAAGACGGACCCTGGGGCGAAAGGTATGCAGCCATCGGCAAGGCGTGGCGGCGGGCTTGGCAGGAAGTCATCCCCTTCTACGCCTTCCCCCGCGAGGTTCGACGTATCCTCTACACCACCAATGCCATCGAGGCCTTGAACTCGAAGCTGCGGCGGGCAGTCCGCGCCAGAGGGCATTTCCCCAATGACGAGGCCGCGCTGAAGCTTCTGTTTCTCGTCTTGAATCGCGCCGAAAAAGACTGGAAAATGCCGCCGAGGGAATGGACGGCCGCCAAGGCGCAGATGGCCGTCATCTTCGGCGAGCGGTTCGCAAAGGCGATGATCGCCTGATACTCAACCCGCCCCGCCGAGCACGAAATTCCGGACAGTCCCGGGTGACAGGCAACAGTTAGAACACGTCGGCGTTGCGTCCACCCGGTGTGGCGGCCCTGCGGGCCGCCACACCGGGCGGTCGCAACTCAGGACGACCCGTGATGATGATGACCACCTCAGTTCGGAGCGGCGCCGGCTTGGCCGCGTGCATCGAAGACGATGCGATCATCCGTGTGATTCTGGCGGAACAGAGCGCGGCGACCATGAAGTTCGCAGATTGGCTTCAGGAAACCCTGCAGCGCTGGGCCTGCGGGCAGCGCTGCGCAGCTGACCGTAGGAAATTGGACATGATCGTCCAGGCAGCAGAGGCGATGGGCTACCGACTTTCCCTGACCGTGCAGGACATCTTTGACATCGTAGAAGACCTCGACACCGCTCTCGATGCCGGCTTGGTACTGCTCCCCGGATTCGATCGTCCGCTCATCCGTGTCCATCTCTTGAGCAAGGGCGCTGCGCAGTAGGTGGGGGCACCGGAGCGTCACGGTGGGTTCCGCGATAAGGACCCACCGCGCTTCGGCTCCTGATCCCGGCTCGCGTTGCCAAGCTGTAGCAATGAAAGCCAAGGCATTTTGCTCTGGAACAGAATCCATCCCCGCACCACGCAAGATCCTCGGCGCCCGCCCGCGGCGCGACCCGCCGGCAGGCCTCCGGCTGGCAGTTGCCAGGTACTGATGAGTGATCCTGGATCGCTCCCGTCTGATGCGGAAACACTGGATGCTCATTCAAGGCTTAATTCGATGCTTGGCAGGATCGAAGGGCACAAGATGGGAAAGATTTACATTGGGATCGAACATATCCACCACGTCCTTGAGCGTAGGCATCTTGATCCGCTTGGTGTACCGACCACCTTCCCCCAGTACAGCGGTCAAGCTGTGACCAACCACTTTGGAGATGTGGACCGACTTTGCTTGCGTGTCCTCCAGAAAGGTCCGGAATGAGGCCCGCAGTGCATGGAACGGGCGCGACGCATCGTAGATGTTCGTATGCCGACAATATGCGGTAAATCGCTGGGTATAGTAATGAGCGAACTTCCCGTCGGGACCACCGCGTTTCAGAGTTGGCCAAAGGTGGTTATCGGCGCCGTTACGGAAAAGACCGACATAATCGAGGAACCCCAGAGCAATGATGACTGAGTGGAGCGGAACGCGTCGTACCCCGGCATCGGTCTTTACGTGGTTGCCATTGTCCGCATGGATGTTCATGAACCAGACGCCACTGTCCTGCTGAATGTCGGAGGCACGGAGTTGGGCAATCTCCTCCTGGCGAAGGCCGTGATATGTGGCGAGCAAGGGAAGCCAGTAATACGCGTCATAAATCACGGTGGTGCCCGGTTTGGCCCGGCGGGTGGGTTCGCAGCCAGTCCAGATCGGCGTGTGGAACAGAGCATTCAGATCGTCGGTTTCCCACATCCAACGCTTGGCCTCAGAGCGGCCATAGCTGTGCCCTTGGAAATGATTCGGGCCCTTGTAGCCGTAGTCATCAGGCCGTTCATCCACCCAGGAGAGCAGGCCGGAGAGAGCCGACATATGCCGCTTGACCGTCTTGGCCGCCAAGCAATCAGGCGGGTTTTCGCCGGCACCGATCAGAGCCTTTACCTGCGCAACTGCATCGCGCATTGGCATCCTCCAAGCGGGCGACCGCCCATGTAGGGTCGGAAGGTGCTCCAGCGCGACCTTGAAATTGCGGGCGTCGTCTTTGTTGTAAGCGTCGAGGGTCCGGTCGCCAGCGAATTCGATGAAGAGGCGCGCAGTCATCGCGTTCTGGCGGCTCGTCTGATTGGTCCACCGTGCCGCCTTGGCCAGCGGCGACGTCATGAAGCGCTCATATTCGGCGTAGACCTCCGACAGGAGCTTCCCTCGTCCCTGACAGGTAGGCGCCTCGATGGTGGCTTCGACCTGCTCTGCGGTTCCGGGAAACACGGTGGCGGGTGCCAGGGGCATATCCAGTGTGGGATCATCGGCCGGAAAGGCACCGTAATCACCGCGCTCCCGACGGGCGTTGATTCCGTGCACTTCTGCCAATGTTCGCAGCGCCGAGCGACGAAGCAGGTTCCGCGCGGTACCATCAAGCGGCACCCCAGGGGCGTGCTTGTCAAGCAAACGCTCCACGACGCCATCGGCCAGTTCCAAATCGTTCCTACGGACCGCCTGCGTCATGTAGTGGGACAGTCCCGCAAAGAAGGCCGCGCGCCGTGCCGGGGTGGCGAGATCCGGCGGGGGCACGCCGTCCGTTGCAGAGCTATGCGGGAAACTGGGTGATGACGGTCTGAAGAAGGCGGCGTATCGAGGCGGGTGACGAAGCCTGCCAGAACCTCCACGAGGGAGCGATA
>NZ_VITI01000032.1 GCF_007827795.1 Azospirillum brasilense | reverse complement strand
AACGCGGTGATCGACCCCAACGCCGGGTCGGAGAGCGGCAACATCGGCAGCCTCAACCCCACCAGCGCCGTCCGCAAGGGTCCAAAGACGTAACGCCTTCCTAAATTATAAAAACAAAGCCCCCTCGGAAAAATCGGGGGGGCGGTTCCAAACGACGGCACGACATCCCAACGTTACGAAGAATCAAGCCTGACGAGAGGGGAGGGCGGACATGGACACGGCCATCGTCGCCAAAGACGACACCAAAAGGCGCGCCATCCATCCCGGTTCGGGGCGCCGGAACACCCGGCCCCAGCCGAAGGGCCGGCAGGTCGATCCGGCGGCCCTGGCGGAGGTGCAGGAACTTCTCGGTGACCGGTCCCGGCAGCGGGATCTGCTGATCGAGTATCTGCACCTGTTGCAGGACACGTATCACGGGCTCCACGCCCGCCACCTCGCGGCGCTGGCCCACGAGATGCGGCTGGCGCTGGTGGAGGTGTACGAGGTGGCGTCCTTCTACGCCCACTTCGACATCGTGATGGACGGGGAGGAGGCTCCTCCGCCCGTGACGGTCCGGGTCTGCGACAGCCTGTCCTGCTGCATGGCCGGCGGCGAAAAGCTGCTCGACGAGCTGAGGGCCGCCGACCTGGGGCCGGATGTCCGGGTGGTGCGCGCCCCCTGCATGGGCGCTTGCCACAACGCCCCGGCGGTCGCCATCGGCCACGCCCTGCACGAGAACGCCACGGTCGAGAGCGTGGTGACCGCCGTGAAGAACGGCGAGACGCACCCGCAGCTCCCCACCTATGTCAGCCTGGAGCAGTACAAGGCGGAGGGCGGCTACCGCCTGCTGTCCGACTGTCTCGCCGGCAACGTCCCGGTGGACGACATCCTCGGCAAGCTGGAGGGAGCCAACCTGCGCGGCCTCGGCGGCGCCGGCTTCCCGACCGGCCGCAAGTGGCGCTTCGTCCGCCACGAGCCCGGCCCCCGCCTGATGGCGGTGAACGGGGACGAGGGCGAGCCGGGTACGTTCAAGGACCGCTACTATCTGGAGAACGATCCGCACCGCTTCCTGGAAGGGATGCTGATCGGCGCCTGGGTGGTCGAGGCGACCGACGTCTACATCTACCTGCGCGACGAGTACCCGCACATCCGCGAAGTGCTTGAGCATGAAATCGCCCGCGTGGAGCAGGCGGGCCTTGCCGGGCACACCCGCATCCATCTGCGGCGCGGCGCCGGGGCCTACATCTGCGGCGAGGAGTCCGCGATGCTGGAGAGCATCGAGGGCAAGCGCGGCCTGCCGCGGCACAAGCCGCCCTTCCCGTCGGTCGTCGGCCTGTTCGGCCGCCCGACCCTCATCAACAACGTCGAGACGCTGTTCTGGATCAGGGACATCCTTGAGAAGGGCGCAGACTGGTGGGGCAGCCATGGGCGCAATGGCCGCAAGGGTCTGCGCAGCTACTCCGTCTCCGGCCATGTGAAGGACCCGGGCGTGAAGCTGGCCCCCGCCGGCGTCACCATCCGCGAGTTGATCGACGAGTATTGCGGCGGCATGGCCGACGGCCACACGCTGAAGGGGTATCTGCCCGGCGGCGCGTCGGGCGGCATCCTGCCCGCCAGCATGGACGACATCCCGCTGGACTTCGGCACGCTGGAGCAGCACGGCTGCTTCATCGGCTCCGCCGCGGTGGTCGTGCTGTCGGACCAGGACGACATGCGCAAGGTCGTGCGCAACCTGCTGGACTTCTTCGAGGACGAGAGCTGCGGCCAGTGCACGCCCTGCCGCGTCGGAACGGAGAAGGCGGTGGCGCTCATCAAGCAGCCGGTATGGGACGAGCCGCTTTTGACGGAACTCGCCCGGCTGATGGGCACGGCGTCGATCTGCGGCCTGGGTCAGGCCGCGATGAACCCACTGAAGAGTGCGCTGAAGCACTTCCGCGACGATCTGCGCGGGGAGGTCCGGTGATATGAGCGACCGCATTCTGTTCCACCTCGACGACGAGCTCGTCGAAGCCCACCCCGGCGAAACCATCTGGCAGGTCGCCAACCGCCTGGGCACCGAGATCCCGCATCTCTGCTACGCCGACGAGCCGGGCTACCGCGCGGACGGCAACTGCCGGGCCTGCATGGTCGAGGTCGATGGCGAGCGCGCCATGTCGGCCTCCTGCGTGCGCCACCCGACGCCGGGCATGCGCGTCCGCTCGGCCAGCGAGAACGCCAAGTTCGCCCGCAAGATGGTCATTGAGATGCTGGTCGCCGACCAGCCGAAGCGGGAGGAGGCCCACGACCCCGACAGCAAGTTCTGGCGCTGGGCCGACCGCCTGGAGGTCTCGGACAGCCGCTTCCCCAGCCGTGAGCACGCGCCGAAGCCCGACTTCAGCCACCCGGCCATGGCGGTGCAGCTCGACGCCTGCATCCAGTGCAACCTGTGCGTCCGCGCCTGCCGCGAGGTCCAGGTCAACGACGTGATCGGCATGGCGCTGCGCGGCCACAAGGAGACGATCGTCTTCGACTTCGCCGACCCGATGGGCGACAGCACCTGCGTCGCCTGCGGCGAATGCGTCCAGGCCTGCCCGACCGGCGCGCTGATGCCGAAGACCCAGGTGGACCTGAACAGCGGCGTCTTCGCCGCCGCCCCGGACCGCAAGGTGGACAGCGTCTGCCCCTATTGCGGCGTCGGTTGCCAGCTGACCTACAACATCAAGGACGAGAAGCTGCTGTCGGTGACGGGCGGTGACGGTCCCGCCAACAAGAACCGGCTGTGCGTGAAGGGCCGCTTCGGCTTCGACTACATCCACCACCCGCACCGCCTGACCAAGCCGCTGATCCGCAAGGAGGGCGTGTCCAAGCACGACGTGGACATCGACCCGCTGAACCCGCTGACCCATTTCCGCGAGGCGAGCTGGGAGGAGGCCCTGGAGGTCGCCACCGCCGGCCTGCGCAAGATCCGCGACGAGCGGGGCGGCTCGGCGCTCGCCGGCTTCGGCTCGGCCAAGGGCTCCAACGAGGAAGCCTATCTGTTCCAGAAGCTGGTGCGCGTCGGCTTCGGCACCAACAACGTCGACCATTGCACCCGCCTGTGCCACGCCTCCTCGGTGGCGGCGCTGATCGAGGGCATCGGGTCGGGCGCCGTGACCGCTCCCTTCATGGCGGCCAAGGACGCCGAGGTGATCGTCGTCATCGGCTCCAACCCGACGGAGAACCACCCGGTCGCCGCGACCTTCTTCAAGAACGCGGCCAAGCGCGGCGCCAAGCTGGTCATCATGGACCCGCGCGGTCAGGTGCTGAAGCGTCACGCCAGCCATATGCTCCAGTTCAAGCCGGGCCGCGACGTGCCCATGCTGAACGCCATGCTGAACGTCATCATCAGCGAGGGGCTGTACGACGCGCGGTATGTGGCGGAGCACACCCAGGACTTCGAGGAGCTGCGCGCCCACATCGCCAGCTACACGCCGGAGGCCATGGAGCCGATTTGCGGCATCCCGGCGGACCAGCTCCGCGAGGTCGCGCGCCTCTACGCCACCTCCAAGGGCTCGATCATCTTCTGGGGCATGGGCGTGTCGCAGCACACCCACGGCACCGACAACGTGCGTTGCCTGATCGCCCTGTCGCTGGTCACCGGCCAGATCGGGCGCCCCGGCACCGGCCTGCACCCGCTGCGCGGCCAGAACAACGTCCAGGGCGCCTCCGACGCCGGTCTGATCCCGATGATGTTTCCGGACTACCGCCCGGTGGACGATCCGGAGGTCCACGCTTTCTACGAGGATTTCTGGGACACCAAGCTGGACTCCAAGCGCGGCCTGACGGTCGTGGAGATCATGGACGCGATCCACGCCGGTTCGCTGCACGGCATGTACGTGATGGGCGAGAACCCGGCGATGTCCGACCCGGACGTGGAGCATGCCCGCGACGCGCTGGCCAAGCTCGACCATCTGGTGGTGCAGGACCTGTTCCTGACCGAGACGGCCAAGTACGCCGACGTGGTGCTGCCCGCCTCGGCCTGGCCGGAGAAGACCGGCACGGTGACCAACACCAACCGCCAGGTCCAGCTCGGCCGCCAGGCCCTGCCGCCGCCGGGCGAGGCCCGGCAGGATCTGTGGATCGTCAACGCCATGGCCCGCGGCCTGGGTCTCGACTGGACCTACGAGCACCCGCGCGACGTGTTCCGGGAGATGAAGGGGGCGATGCCGTCGCTCGACAACATTACCTGGGAGCGGCTGGAGCGCGAGCGCTCGGTGACCTACCCCAGCCTGTCCGCGGACGATCCGGGCCAGGAGATCGTGTTCGGCGACGGCTTCCCCACGGCCACCGGCCGCGGGCGTCTGGTCCCCGCCGACGTGATCCCGCCGGCCGAGGAGCCGGACGCCGAGTTCCCGATGGTCCTGACCACCGGGCGCCAGCTGGAGCATTGGCACACCGGGTCGATGACCCGTCGCGCCCAGGTTCTGGACGATCTGGAGCCGGAGGCGGTGGCCTACATGAGCCCGGCGGACCTGCGGCGGATGGGCGCCAAGGGCGGCGACTGGATGAAGGTCACCACCCGGCGCGGCACCATCGAGCTGAAGGCGCGGTCGGACTACAACGTCCCGTCCGGGCTGGTGTTCGTGCCCTTCTGCTACGCCGAGGCGGCGGCCAACGTGCTGACCAACCCGAAGCTGGACCCCTACGGGAAGATTCCCGAGTTCAAGTTCGCCGCGGCCCGGATCGAGCCGGCGGCATAGCCAACCGGCGGCCTCCGCTCCCCGCAAGGGAGGACCGGGGGCCGCCACACCCGAGGACGACAACGGCGCGGCTGCAACAGCGCCGGACGATTTCGAGAGGGATGGGACGATGAAGACGCAAGCGCTGATGATGGCACCCCCGGTCCCGCGAGCCGAAGGCCGCGCGGAAACCGTGGACCGTGCGGCGAAGGGCAATCTCGTGCAGTCGCTGTCGCGGGCACTGAGCATCATGACCATCCTCGGCCAGTCGGACAGCCCGATGAGCCTCACCGCAGTGGCCGAGGCGGCGCATCTCTCGCCGTCCACGGCGCACCGCCTGCTGACCACCCTGCAGGAGGAGCGCTACGTGCGCTTCGACCAGGGCAAGCGCGGCTGGGCGGTCGGGGTGCAGGCCTACATGACCGGCACCGGCTTCCTGAAGACGCGCAGCCTGCTCGATGTCGCCCGTCCGCGCATGCGCCGGCTGATGGAGGAGACCAGCGAGGTCGTCAATCTGGCCATCGAGGAGAACGGCGAGGCCATCTATCTGCACCGCGTCGGCGGTCCGCGCGTCGCCCAGGCGGCGCTGCCCGTCACCGACCGCACGCTGCTGCACTGTTCCGCGGTGGGCAAGGCGCTGCTCGCCGGCATGCCCGACACGCGGGTGCAGAGCATCGTGACCCAGCGCGGCATGCGCCAGTTCACCCGGACCACCGTGTCGTCGATCCCGGCGCTGCACCGGGAACTGATCCTGACGCGGGACCGCGGCTACGCCGTGGACCAGGAGGAGCGGGTCAGCGGTCTGCACTGCGTCGCCGCGGCGATCTACGACGAGCAGGCCCGAGTCATCGGCGCCCTGTCGCTGTCCAGCACCAACCGGCGCCTGGACGACGCCCGCGTCGTGGCCTTCGGCGAGATGGTCAAGCGCACCGCCGCGGCGGTGACCGCCGAGATCGGCGGGCGCTTTCCCACCTGATCCGAGACACCCTTACGGAATTCGAATTCGCGCCGGCCGGGAGGCGCGATCCGCCCTGATCCGCACATCCTTCGGATTGGGTCGAGGCGGCTGTTACCCCGGTTTTCCTTCCTGTCACGTAGTGCTGCCCTGAAGAAACTGACCGCGCCCGTAACGGCGCGGTCTTTTTTTTGCCAAATACTTTGTTTCCGCGATGTGGAAACTAGCGATTCCCTTGTTGCGTCCCGATGAAGACTCGGGCATTATTCTTCTTACACGGGGTTAATCACCCTTTGTATCGGGCGGGTTGTTGCTCCGCATTTTATGCGAGCCTCTCGGATACTGGCCGTGCTGGAAACAGCACGGCCTTTTTATTATCGGGACGGCACCTGATTGGGGAGGCTATGCTGCAGTGCGGCAAAACAGCGCGGTCATCGCCGTGGATCGAGCAGGCGCGGGCCGGGACCGTCCTCCGACAGCTCGTCCCAGGGGTTGCGCAGCGGGCATTCGCCGAGCGACAGGCAGCCGCAGCCGATGCAGTCCTCCAGCCCGTCGCGCAGCCTGGTGAGCACGGCGATGCGCTCGTCCAAGTCCGCTTTCCAGGCGGCGGACAAGCGTTTCCAGTCCTCCGCCGTGGGCGTGCGCCCGTCCGGCAGGGTCTTCAGCGCCTCCGCGATGGTGGCCAGAGGAACGCCCAGCCGCTGGGCAACCTTGATGACGGCGATGCGCCGGAGCACGTCGCGGGGAAAGCGGCGCTGGTTCCCGCTGCTCCGCCAGCTGGTGATCAGCCCCTTTGATTCGTAGAAGTGGATGGTGGACACTGCCACACCGGAGCGTTCCGCGACCTCGCCCACGGAAAGGTCCTTGTCGATGTCGGCGGGATCGAGAATCGCCATCGTCGGGCCTCCCCTGGGGTTCGGAACCTCTTGACCTCAAGTGAAGTTGAGGTCGTATCGAGAGAGAGTCAACAGCGCGCCGCATCGAGGGTAGCCGATGATTTCACCAACCTCCGTCGATTGGACTTCGCTCAACACCCTGCGCGCCACGCCGGGGCCGGAGGTGACGGCTCTGCCGGCCTCGTTCCTGTCGATCACCAAGGCGGCGAACCTGAAGCCAGCCATCGTCCGCCCGGTGCTGGACGGGCTGCTGCGCCAGGGCTTCGTGCGCGAGTATGAAACCCAGTACGGCAAGGCCTACGCCCGCACGCCGGAGGGCAACCAGCGCATCCGCGAAGTGAGGGAGTGGCTGCGGTAAGATTCAAGATTCTTGTTGGACAACAGATTCTTCACGGATTTCACGAATTCAAGCACGGATTTCACGGATTTTTCTTTGGCTTGCCCAGCGGTTGCCGACCGAGAAGGCATGCAATGCGCACGAATAAGAAGATCCATGGAATTCGTGTCTAAATCCGTGCAATCCGTGAAGAATCTGTTGCCCGCCAAGAACCCGAAGCGCGCACAAAAAAGGACGGCGCCCCTTTTGGGAGCGCCGTCTTCGTAAGGCATGCCGTCAGACTGTCGGGGACCCCGGCTACACGACCTTGTTGGCGTGCAGCTCGGCGATCTGTTCCTTGCTGTAGCCGAGGCTGGCCAGAACCTCGTCGGAGTGCTCGCCGAGCAGCGGCGACCCGGTCACTTCGACGGTCATGTCGGAGAACTTGATCGGGCTGCCGACGGTCAGGTACTTGCCGCGGGCCTTGTGATCGACCTCGACGATCGTGCCGCTCTTGCGGAGCGACGGGCAATCGGCGATCTCCTTCATGGTCAGCACCGGAGCGCACGGGATGTCGAACTTGCGCAGGATGTCGACCGCCTCGTACTTCGTCTTGTCGGCCAGCCAGCCTTCGATGAAGGCGAAGATGTCGAAGATCTTGTCCTGACGCGCCTGGGCGGTGTTGTAGGCCGGATCGTCGATCCACTCCGGCTTGCCGAGAGCCTTACAAATCGGCGCCCAGGCGTGGCCCTGGATGGTGAAGTAGATGTAGGCGTTCGGGTCGGTCTCGGCGCCCTTGCACTTCAGGACCCAGCCCGGCTGGCCGCCACCGCCGGCGTTGCCGCCGCGCGGAACCACGTCGGAGAACTCGCCGTGCGGGTACTGCGGGTACTCTTCCAGGTAGCCGACGCGGTCGAGACGCTGCTGGTCGCGCAGCTTGACGCGGCAGAGGTTGATGACCGAGTCCTGCATCGACACGGCGACCTTCTGGCCCTTGCCGGTCTTCGAACGGCCCATGAGGGCGGTCAGGATGCCGATGGCGAGGTGCATGCCGGTGTTGCTGTCGCCGAGGGCGGCGGCGCTGACGGTCGGCGGGCCGTCCCAGAAGCCGGTGGTCGACGCCGCACCGCCGGCGCACTGGGCGACGTTCTCGTAGACCTTCAGGTCCTCGTAATGGTGGCCGTCGCTGAAGCCCTTCACCGAGGCGACGATCATGCCCGGGTTCAGCTCGTTGATGCGCTCCCAGGTGAAGCCCATGCGGTCGAGCGCGCCCGGCCCGAAGTTCTCCACGAGGACGTCGGATTCCTTGATCAGCTTCTCAAGGATTTCCTTGCCCGCCGGGGTCTTGGTGTCCAGCGTCAGCGAGCGCTTGTTGCTGTTCAGCATCGTGAAGTAGAGCGCGTCCGCGTCGGGAATGTCACGGAGCTGGTTGCGGGTGACGTCGCCGGAACCCGGCCGCTCCACCTTGATGACGTCCGCGCCGTACCAGGCGAGGAGCTGCGTGCAGGCGGGGCCGGCCTGAACGTGGGTGAAGTCGATGATCTTGATCCCTTCGAGCGGCTTGCTCATGGCTCGTTTACTCCCTCTCACTTATTGCGATGCCGTTGTTGAGCACTGGACAACACGGACAAACTGGCGGGATGGGTTGTGGGTTACTGATTTGCGGACTCCAACTCCGACAGGCGTCGGCGGAGCTTGCGCTCCTCGGCCCAGCGGCTGCTCTCGTCGCGGATGATGGCGACGATTCCGGTCACCGTGCCGTCCGGCGCGGTCAGCAGGGCGACCGTGAAGGCGATGGACAGGGCGTGCCCGTCCTTGTGCTGGGCCGGGACGCGCAGCACCTCGCTGCCGTAGCGCGTCTGGCCCGTGCGCATGGTGTTGGCGTAGCCGTCCCAATGGCGCTGGCGCTGGCGTTCCGGGATGATGATGTCGAGCGATTGCCCCAGCGCTTCGCCCTCCGTGAAGCCGAACATCCGCTCGGCCGCCGCATTCCACAGCGTAATGGCGCCCTCCGCGTCGGACACGACGATCGCGTCCCCGGCGGCCATGACAAGCTGTGCGAAATCGACTGTTGCGCTCATGAAGGCACTCGCTCCGACACCGGACCCGAAACCTTCCGGCGCCGTCATGTTTTCTTCAAAACACGCCCGCGCCGTCGGTTTTGCGCTTCGTTTCGGAAGCGCGATGGGATGTGAGATACCGTATACCAGATGCGAAATGCCTGGCAAGCCCTTTTGTGCGTTGGGCGAACTAATCGCGCTTCGGACCTTTCGCGGCAAATGCCGGAGAGTGGGAAAGGGGGGCAGCCCGATGCGCGCACTCGCCACCGTTGAGCCGGCGGATGATCCGTGACCGGCAGATATGGCCGTCCGGTTTTCGGTGTGCCAAGATGGCCGACCGCCTCTGATCCGGGGCGGCGGCACGGACAGGGTAGGGGCATGACGGGGCGTTTCAGAACCAAGATCATCATCGGCATGACCGCTGTCCTGGCCGTGGGGGCGGCGGCGGTCACCTCGGTTTCCCTGTTCCTGTCGCGCGACGCGGCGGAGCGGGCGGTCACGACCCTGGTGGCCGAAACCGCCGACCACCACGGCGCGCGTGTGGCCGCCGACATCTCCGCCGCCTTGGCCGACGCCCGCTCCGCCGCTGCGCTGGTGGAGGTGGAGCGCTCCACCGGCGCCCCGCGCCGGGAAAGCGTCAACCGCTACCTCAACCGCCTGATGGCGGTCGGTCCGCTCTACGCCGGGGTGTGGGTGGACATGGCCGACGACGGGTTCGACGGCCGCGACCGGGAGGTCGCCGGGCTGGACCGCGCCGGCGAAATCCTGGGCCTTCCCGGCACCGGGCGGATGAGCCTGCTGTGGCTGCCCGGCCCCAAGGCCGACGACAGCGAGGGCTATCCCTTCTCCGACGTGAAGGAGAAGGAATATTACCGGGCGGCCGCCGCGGCCGGGAAGCCGGTGCTGACCGAGCCCTATCTGGACGATCTGACCAAGGCGCTGATGACCAGCGCCGCAGCACCGGTGAAGGACGGCGACCGGGTGATCGGCGTCGCCGGCGTCGACCTGACGCTGAGCGGCCTGACCGATCTGGTCCGCCGGGTGAAGCCCTACGGCGACGGCCACGCGGCGGTGCTCACCGGCGCCGGGGTCTATGTGGCCCATCCCGACGCCGGCCGCCTGTCCCATCCCGCCGACGACCTGCCGGAGGAGGCGCGCCGCGCCATCGCCGAGGGGCGGGCCTACGACGGCGTCGTGACGCTCGGCGGTGCCCCCTATTACCTGCGCTTGTCGCCGGTGCGCTTCACCGGCGCGGACGGCGCGTGGTCGTTCCTCGTCGCCGCGCCGCAAGCCAGCGTGATGGCCGACGCCAACCGGCTGACCCTGCTGACCGTTCTGGTCGGGGCGGGCTGCATCCTGCTCGGCGGGCTGGTGGCGTGGCGGGTGGGCGACGGCATCGCCCGGCCGATCGCCGGGCTGACCGTCACCATGGACCGGCTGGCCGCCGGCGATCTGGACGCCGCCATTCCCGGCGCCGACCGCAAGGACGAGGCGGGCGCCATGGCCCGCGCGGTCGGGGTGTTCAAGCAGGGGCTGGTGCAGGCCCGCGATCTGGGCCGCCAGCAAGAGGCGGAATGGCGCGCCAGGGAGGCGCGGACCGCCGCCCTGCTCGACCTGCAACGCGGGTTCGAGGAGCGGGCGGGCGGCCTGACCGGGGCGCTGGCCTCGGCGGCGCAGCAGCTCGAATCCACCGCCCGCGCCCTCACCGGCATCGCCGAGCAGACCCACGGCCGGTCGGAGCGGATGACGCTCTCCGCCCATTCCGCCGCGGACAATGTGCAGACCGCCGCCGCCGCGACCGAGGAGCTGTCGGCCTCGGTGGAGGAGATCGGGCAGCAGGTGGGCGAATCCGCCCGCATCGCCGAGGCGGCGGTGGCCGACGTGAAGCGCGCCGACGCGGCCGTCGTCGTGCTGGCCGACAGCGCGGAGCGGATCGGCGCCGTCGTCGGCCTCATCAACGACATCGCCGGCCAGACCAACCTGCTGGCGCTCAACGCCACCATCGAGGCCGCGCGGGCGGGCGAGGCCGGAAAAGGCTTCGCGGTGGTCGCCGGCGAGGTCAAGAGCCTGGCCAACCAGACCGCCCGCGCGACCGAGGACATCGTCGGCCAGATCAAGGGCATTCGCGACGCGACGGGGGAGGCGGTGGAGGCGGTGCGGGGCATTAGCCAGACCATCGCCCAGGTCAGCCGCATCGCGTCCGGCATCGCGGCGGCGGTGGACCAGCAGTCCGCTGCCACCCGCGACATCGCCCGCAGCGTCCTGCAGGCCGCCGACGGCGCCCGCGAGGTCAGCGGCGGCATGGGCGAGATCAGGGCCGGGGCGGGGGACACGGGCGCCGCCGCCGACCAGCTCCTCGCCGCCGCCGCCGGGGTGGCCGGCCAGTCCAAGGAGCTGACGCGCGAAATCGACCGCTTCATCGCCGGGGTCCACAAGGCGTGATCAGCGGGGCTTGATCCGCGGGCCTCACCCCTCTTCACCGGCGGAAGAGGGGAGCGAGTGCGGAACGGTTACGTCGCCTGGGCCGTGGGCAGGGTAAAGGACACGGTCTCCGGGCGGCCCGGCAGGGAGAGCCGCGCCTCCACCGGGGCGCAGCGGCTGACCACGGCGCCGCGGCGCAGGACGAGCAGGCGGGTGGCGCGGGTGCGGATCGCCTCCACTGGGTCGGCGGCCTGGAGCACCACCAGATCGGCGTGGCAGCCCACCTCCAGCCCGTAGCCGTCGAGGTGCAGCAGCTTGGCCGGAGCCTCCGTCACCGCGCGGAAGCAGGCCAACATCCCGTCATAGCCGGTCATCTGCCCGACATGCAGGCCCATGTGCGCGACCTCCAGCATGTCGCCGGAGCCGAGCGGGTACCAGGGGTCCATCACGCAGTCATGGCCCAGCGCCACCGTCAGGCCGGCGCCCATCAGCTCCGGCACGCGGGTCATGCCGCGCCGCTTGGGGTACGTGTCGTGGCGGCCCTGAAGCGTGATGTTGATCAGCGGGTTGGCGATGACGCCAAGGTCGGCCTCGACCATTAGCGGGATCAGCTTGGAGACGTAGTAGTTGTCCATGGAATGCATGGAGGTGAGGTGCGAGCCGGTCACCCGGCCCTGCATCCCCAACCGCTGCGTTTCGTAGGCCAGCGTCTCGACATGGCGGGACAGCGGGTCGTCCGACTCGTCGCAATGCATGTCGACCAGCAGCCCGCGCTCCGCCGAGATCTCGCAGAGCAGTTTCACGGAGGTCGCACCGTCGGCCATCGTCCGCTCGAAATGCGGGATGCCGCCGACCACGTCCACGCCCATGTCCAGAGCGCGCTTCAGCAGCTCCAGCGCGCCGGGGGCGCGCAGGATGCCGTCCTGCGGGAAGGCGACCAGTTGCAGGTCGAGGTAGGGGGCGACCCGCCGCTTGACCTCCAGCAGCGATTCCACGGCCAGCAGGCGCGGGTCGCAGACGTCCACATGGCTGCGGATCGCCAGCAGGCCGCGCGCCACCGCCCAGTCGCAATAGGCCAGCGCCCGCTCGACGATGGCGTCCTGGACGAGCTGCGGCTTCAGCTCGCCCCACAGGGCGATGCCCTCCAGCAGCGTGCCGGAGCGGTTGACCCGCGGCAGGCCGTAGCTGAGCGTGGAGTCCATGTGGAAGTGCGAATCGACGAAGGGGGGGGTGACCAGCCGGCCCGTGGCGTCGATCTCCTCCCCGGCGGGACCGGGAATGTCCTTTTCCACCGCGGCGATGCGGCCCTCGCGGACGCCGATGTCCATGCCGGTGCGGCCGTCGGGCAGCGTGGCGCGGCGAAGGATCAGATCGAACATCAGCGTTCTCCTTTGCGGTACGGGATCATCAGCGCCCGCGGGTAGGAGGCGCGGCGCGCCACCAGCACCAGCGCCAGGATGCTCAACAGGTAGGGCATCATCAGGAACAGCTGGTAGGGCAGGACGCCCCCCGCCACCTGCTGAAGCCGCAATTGCAGCGCGTCGAAGGCGGCGAACAGCACCGCCCCCAGCAGCGCCTTGCCGGGCCGCCAGGAGGCGAAGACCACCAGCGCGATGCAGATCCACCCGCGCCCGTTGACCATGTTGAAGAAGAAGGCGTTGAAGGCCGACAGGGTGAGGAAGGCCCCGGCCAGCGCCATCAGCGCGCTTCCCGCCACCACCGCGCCGATACGGACCGCGGTGACGCTGAGGCCCTGGGCCTCCGCCGCCGCCGGATTCTCGCCGACCATGCGCACCGCCAGACCGACCGGCGTGCGGTAGAGGACGTAGGCGACCACGGCGACGAGGATCAGCGCCAGGTAGGTCATCGGCGTCTGGGCCAGCGCGCCGGGCAGGGCCAGCGGCTGGAACGGCTCGATGGTCGGCGGGGTGCTCGCCTGCGGCAGGACGAGGCGGTAGACGAAGTAGGACAGGCTGGTGCCGAGCAGCGTGACGCCGATGCCCGCCACATGCTGCGACAGGCCCAGCGGCACCGTCAGGGTGGCGTGCAGCAGCCCCATCAGCCCGCCGCAGAGTGCGGCCACCAGCACGCCGGTCCACAGGTCGGCCCCCTGGTAGACGGCCATCCAGCCGGCCATGGCGCCCATCGTCATGATGCCCTCGATGCCGAGGTTCAGCACGCCCGCCCGCTCGCACAGAAGCTCGCCCAGCGTGCCCAGGATGTAGGGGGTGGCGATGCGCAGCACCGCCGTCCAGAAGGCGGCGGAGACCAGGATGTCGAGGATCGTTTGGAACAGCTCCATGGCGCTCACCCCCGCCGCAGCCGGTAGCGCGTCAGCAGCCCGGCGACCAGCATGCACAGCAGGCTGGTGGCGACGAGCACGTCGGCGATGTAGTTGGGCACCGGCATGGCGCGGCTCATGGCGTCGGCGCCGACGAAGATTCCGGCGATGAAGACCGCCGCGCCGACCACGCCCACCGGGTGAAGCTGCGCCAGCATGGCGACGACGATGCCGCTGTAGCCGAAGCCCGGCGACAGGTCGAGCGTCAGGTAGCCCTTCAGCCCGCAGACCTCGATCACCCCGGCCAGTCCGGCCAGCCCGCCGGACAGCAGGGCGGTGCGCAGCATGACGCGGGTGACCGGCATCCCGGCGAAGGCCGCGGCGCGCGGGTTGGCGCCGACCGCCCGGTTCTCGTAGCCCCAGATGGTCCGGGTGTCGATCAGCCAGAGCAGGGCCGACAGGCCCAGCGCGACCAGCAGGCCGGTGTGCAGCCGCGTGCGTTCGACCAGCTTGGGCAGCTCGGCGGCCTCGACGACCGGGGCGGACTGCGGCCAGCCCATGCCCATGGGGTCCTTCAGCGCGCCCTCCAGCAGCATGGAGACGAGCAGCAGGACGATGAAGTTCAGCAGCAGCGTGGTCACCACCTCGTCCACGCCGAAGCGCACCTTCAGCACGGCGGGACCGAGCAGCGTGGCGCCCCCGGCGGCGGCCCCGGCCATCATCACCGTGGGAAGCAGCAGCCAAGTGGGCAGATCGAGCATGCCGCCGCCCAGCACGACGGCGGCGAGCGCGCCCATGTAAAGCTGCCCCTCCGCCCCGATGTTCCACAGCTTGGCGCGGAAGGCGACGGCGGCGGCGAGGCCGGTGAGGATCAGCGGGGTGGCGCGGGTCAGCGTCTCGGTCAGGGCGAAGCGGGAGCCGGCGGCCCCCTCCAGCAGCAGACCGTAGGCGCGCAGCACCGGCGCGCCGGTCCAGGCGACCAGCAGCGCGCAGAGCGCCAGCGCCGCCGCCACCGCCGCCACGGGCGCCAGCAGGCGGGCGGCCAGCGGGGTATGCTCTCGCGGTTCAAGCCGCATCGACGATCTCCGGCAAAATCTCCCAATGCCCGGCCATCAGCAGGCCGAGCTGGCGGACCGACACGCGGCCGTGGGGCAGAACGGGGGTGAGGCGCCCGTGATAGGCGACGGTGATGCCGTCGGCCAGCGCCAGGATCTCGTCCAGATCCTCGGAGATCAGCAGCACCCCGGCCCCGGCGGCGCGGGCCTCCAGCAGCCGTCCGTGGACGTAGGACACCGCGCCCACGTCGAGGCCGCGGGTCGGCTGGCTCGCCAGGATCAGGTCCGGCCCGTGGGCCAGCGTGCGGCCCAGGATCAGCTTCTGCATGTTGCCGCCGGACAGCAGCTGGGTGCGGGCGTCCGGACCCGGGCAGCGCACGTCGAAGGCTTCGATCACCTCCTCGGCGTAGGCGCGGGCCGCAGCCCGGCGGATCAGGCCGAAGCGCTGGAAGGCGGGGTCGTGGTAGCGTTCGGCGATCAGGTTCTCCCACACCGCCATGGCGCCGACGAGGCCGGCGGCGTGCCGGTCCTCCGGGATGCGGGCGACGCCGCGGCGGACCATCTCCGCCGGTTCCGCGTTGCCAATGGCCTCGCCCTTCAGCGCCATGGTGCCGGAGTCGGGGTGAATCAGACCGCTGACCAGCTCGGCCAGCGCGGTCTGCCCGTTGCCCGACACGCCGGCGATGCCGACGATCTGGCGGCGGCGCACGGTCAGGTCCACACCGTCGAGCAGCGGGCGCCCGTGGCCGGAGGCGACGGTGACGCCGGACAGCGTCAGCACCGGCTCGCCCGGCTCCAGCGGGGTCGGGCTGGGCGGCTTCAGGGCGCGCCCGACCATCAGCTCGGCCAACTCCTCTCGATCGGTCTCGGCGGTCTTGCGGGTGGCGACGAGGCGCCCGCCGCGCAGCACGGCGACCGTGTCGCTGGCCGCGAAGACCTCGTTCATCTTGTGGCTGATGAAGACCACGGCCAGACCGTCGGCGGTCAGGCGGCGCAGCGTGTCGAACAGGCTGGCCGATTCCTGCGGGGTCAGCACCGCGGTCGGCTCGTCCAGGATCAGGACGCGCGCGTCGCGGTAGAGCGCCTTCAGGATCTCGGCCCGCTGCCGCTCGCCCACCGACAGGTCGCCGACCAGCGCGTCGGGCCGCACCTCCAGGCCGAAGCGGCGGGCGAGGTCGAGCAGCTTGGCCTTGGCGGCGGCGCGGTCGGAGCGCGGGCGCCACAGCGACTCCGTGCCCACGGCGATGTTGTCGAGCACCGACAGGTTGTCGGCCAGGGTGAAGTGCTGGTGGACCATGCCGATCCCGGCAGCCAGCGCCGCGCGGGGGGAGCCGGGGGGAAGCGGTTGGCCGAACGCCTCGATGCCGCCCTCGTCGGCCACGTAATGGCCGAACAGGATGTTCATCAGGGTCGTCTTGCCGGCGCCGTTCTCGCCCAGCAGGGCCAGCACCTCGCCCTTGTGGAGCGTCAGCGAGATGGACTCGTTGGCGACGAGCGGCCCGAACCGCTTCGTGATGCCGGAGAGGCGGAGGACGATGGGGGGTGATGTCATGGATGTCCGCGGGGTGCCGGAAGGCAACAAAGAACGCAACAAATTCCCCTCTCCCCTCTGGGGAGAGGGTTAGGGTGAGGGGGCGGCCGCAGGGCGGAAACGCGGGCGCACTGCAGCGCGTTTCCGGCCTTGCGGCCGCCCCCTCATCCCGACCTTCTCCCCAGAGGGGAGAAGGAGATGTGGATCACATCGTCGACTTGGGCTCGTTGTCGTTCACCTTCACGGTGAACTTGCCGTCGAGGATCTCCTGTTGGCGGGTCTTCACCTTGGCCACGACGTCGGCAGGAACCTTGCCCTCGAAGGTGCCGAGCGGGGCGAGGCTGGAGCCCTTGTGGACCATCTGGCTGTAGGGGCCGTAATCCTCGGCCTTGTAGCTGCCCGCCTTCACGGCGGCGATGGCGCGGTCCACCGACGGCTCCATGTGCCAGAGCGCGCTGGCGACCACGGTGTCCGGATACTGCGGCTGGGTGTCGATGACGTTGCCGATGGCCAGGACCTTGCGCTCCTTGGCGGCGTCGGACACGCCGAAGCGCTCGGCGTACATGACGTCGGCGCCGCGGTCGATCATCGCGAAGGCGGCTTCCTTGGCCTTCGGCGGGTCGAACCAGGAGCCGATGAAGCTGACCATGAACTTCACGTTCGGGTTCACCTCCTTGGCGCCCTCCATGAAGGCGTTCATCAGGCGGTTCACCTCCGGGATCGGGTAGCCGCCGACCATGCCGATGACGTTCGACTTGGACACCGCACCCGCGATCATGCCGGTCAGATAGGCCGGCTCCTGGATGTAGTTGTCGAAGACCGAGAAGTTCGGCTCCTGCGGCTTGAAGCTGGAGCCCATGACGAAGGCGGTCTTGGGATAGTCCTTGGCGACGGCGCGGGCCGCGCGCTCGACGCCGAAGACCTCGCCGAAGACCAGCTGCTGGCCGCCCTCGGCGTACTGGCGCATCACGCGCTCATAGTCGGTGTTGGCGACCGATTCGGCCCAGACATACTCGATCTCGCCGCGGGCCTCGGCGGCCTTCAGGGCGGTGTGGATGCGGCTGACCCACTGCTGCTCGATCGGCACGGTGTAGATGCCCGCCACCTTCACCTTGGACTGAGCCCAGGCGGGCAGAGCCATCGCCGCGACGGCGACCGCCGCCGCACCGCACAGAACGGCGCGCCGCGCCACGCCCAACAGGTTCCCCATTTTGCAACCCCCTCCGTCTGCTTTGCTGTTTCGGCACAGATGTGCAGCAGAGGCAGTGCAACGGCAATGCCATTCCGTGCGCGTCAGCCCTGCTGCGGCTCTCACGGGTCGGCAGGGTGGCATGTGACCAAAAGGGGGGCAACGATTCTCAGCGGGTGCCGTAAAGCCGGTCGCCCGCGTCGCCGAGGCCGGGCAGGATGTAGCCGTTCTCGTCCAGCCGCTCGTCCACCGCGGCGGTGAAGACCGGCACATCGGGATGCGCGTCGTGGAAGGTGCGCAAGCCCTCCGGGGCGGCCACCAGCACCGCCAGCTTGATCGAGGCCGCACCCGCGTCCTTCAGCCGGTGCACCGCCGCGACGGCCGTGTGGCCGGTGGCGAGCATGGGATCGACCAGGATGACCAGCCGCTCCTCGATGTCCTCCGGCACCTTGAAGAAATACTCGACGGGGGTCAGCGTCTCCTGGTCGCGGTAGAGGCCGATGTGCCCAATGCGGGCCGACGGCAGGAGGGTGCGCATGCCGTCGAGCAACCCTTGCCCGGCCCGCAGGATGGAGACGAGGCACAGCTTCTTCCCGGTCAGCAGCGGCGCGTCGAAGCTGGCCAGCGGCGTTTCCACCGGGCGGTCCTCCAGGGGAAGGTCGCGCGTCAGCTCATAGCCCATCAGCTGCGACACCTCCCGCATCACCTCGTGGAACCGGGCGGTGGGGGTCTCCCGCCGCCGCAGAAGGGTCAGCTTGTGCTGGACCAGAGGGTGGTCGATGACGGTGAGTGTCGGGATGGGCATGGGCGACCCTTCGGGTGGTTGGCGTCACATCAGAAGACGGTTCCGTCGCTGCGGATGCGGATCGGCGGGCCGCCGCCGGGGCGGCGCTCGCGGGCGATCCGGCGTCCGGCGGTCCAGGTCCCGCCCTGGAGGACCTTGGCGAGCGGGAAAGACTCCGCGGGCACGCCCAGCCGGGCGCGAACCTCGTCGGCGAGCCGGTCGAGCAGGGCGACGGTCAGGGCGCGCCACTCCACCACCGCCTCGTCCCCCACCTCCAACTCGTCGATGAGAAGGCGCGGGTCCTTGGGCACCAGAACGCCGCTGTCCACCAGCAGCCCGCCGTTGCGGTATTCCGGCAGCCCGGTCAGCCGGTCCAGCCCGGTGACGGCGATTCCCGCCCCCTCCAGCGGTTCCACCAGGGAGTAGCTGAGCCATTGCGACAGCTTGTGGAAGGGGACGAGGCCGACCGCCGAATGGCTCCAGGTGTCGCCGAGATTGACGCCGCCGCGCTCGATCCGCCCCGGCCAGATCGGCCCCAGCCCGCGCAGCACCGCCCCCAGGATCGCGGAGGCCGGAAGCGTCCCGTCCGTGGCCTGCGCCTTCAGCGTGTCGTAGAGGTTGCCGACGCGCCCCGGCGTGCCGAACAGGTCGGGCGCGGCGGTCAGCGCGCTTCCCAGCCGGCGCAGCAGCGCCGCGCGCCCCTCCAACCCGACCAGCGGGTTGTCCGGCCCGGCCTGGAAGCTGCGGGCGAGCGCCGTTCCGGTCATGGTGGAGAGGGTGGCCGCGTCGGCGCGCAGAGGGGCGTGGACCGGAGCGTCGGCAAAGCCGCCGGAGCGGAACAGGTCGAAGCTGGCGATGGCCAGCCCTTCGGAGCGGGCCAGTTCCAGCCCCGTCGCGTCGCGGTAGCGCCAGCGGTCGCCGGCACCGGCGTCCAGCAGCACGCTGGTCACCGCGAGGTCGAAGCGGATGCGCGCGATCTCGTCCCCATCCACCGTCAGCCCGGCGGCAAGCGCCGCCCAACGGTCCTCCCCCTCCACCACGAAGTGCCGCCAGCGGCTGTGATAGGGAACGTCCAGGTCCGGGTAGGACTCCCGCGTGACCGCGGCGACCAGGGCGGCAGCATCAAGCAGCCGGTCCGGGCGCAGCTCGAAATGGGCGAGATCGCCGCGCTCGGCCTTCGCCAGGATCGCGTGGGCGCGCCGGCGCACCGCGTCGGCGGAGAGCAGCCACCCCACGTCATCGTCGCTGACGGCGCTCAATCGGTCAGCCCCCGGCCCTTGGCGACGGTCAGCTCCTCCGCGGTCGGCACGGCGGGGGTGAAATAGCCGGCGGCCTTCTTGGCGTCCATCTCCACCTTGGCGTCGTCGGGGATCAGCTCCTCGGGGATCGGGATCTGCTCGACGATCTCGATGCCGGCGCGGCGGATGGCGTCGGACTTCATGTTGCTCATCGACACCATGCGGTCGATGCGGGTGACGCCCAGCCAATGGAAGACGTCGGGCATCAGCTCCTGGAAGCGCATGTCCTGCACGCCGGCCACGCATTCCGTCCGCTCGAAATAGGCTTCCGCGCGGTCGCCGCCCGGCTGCCGCTTGCGCGCGTTGTAGACCAGGAACTTGGTCACCTCGCCGAGCGCACGCCCCTCCTTGCGGTTGTAGATGACGAGGCCGGCGCCGTTCTCCTGGGCGGTGCGGATGCACTCCTCGACGCCGTGGGTCAGGTAGGGGCGGCAGGTGCAGATGTCGGAGCCGAAGACGTCCGACCCGTTGCACTCGTCATGGACCCGGCAGGCCACCTTGCGCGCCGGGTCGGTCAGCGCCGCCACGTCGCCCAGGATATAGACGGTCAGCCCGTTGATCGGCGGCAGGAAGACCTTCAGGTCGGGGCGGGTCACCAGCTCCGGGAACATGCTGCCGGTGTGCTCGAACAGGCCGCGGCGCAGCGCGCTCTCGGTGATGCCGAAGCGCTTGGCGATGCCGGGCAGGAACCACACCGGCTCGATGGCGACCTTGGTCACGCGGGCGTCGCCGCTGGGCAGCAGGATCTGGCCGTCCGCCGCCAGCCGCCCGGCCCGCATGGCGTCCACCAGCTCCGGCATCTTGATGCGGGCCTTGGTCACGGCGATGGTCGGCCGCACGTCCACGCCGCGCGCCAGATGCTCGCCGAATGCCTCGCTGACCATGTGGCCGAAGGGGTCGATGGAGACGATCTTCTCCGGGTCGCCCCATTGCGGGTGCGGGCCGATGGGCTCCGCCGGGGCGGTGTTGGTCAGGTCCGGCACGTGATAGGCGCTGAGCTGCCCGGCCGCGACGGCGAGCGCCCGGTAGACGGCGTAGCTGCCGGCGTGGGCGCCGATGGCGTTGCGCTGCGCCGGGTCGGAGAGGGAGGCGACGACCGGCCCACGCTCCGCGGCGGTGGGGGTGCCCCAATGAACCGGGGTGTAGCGCGGCTTGGCGCCGCCGGTCGGGTGCGAGGCGAGGACGATGTGACGTTGCGGCTGGTTGCGGCGGCTTTCCATACGGACGCTCCCGGTGCCATTCACCATGCGACAGTGTGACACAGTTTCGGCGCCTGCGAACACCAAATCGAATGGCCGCAACCTCTGACGTTCGTTCGGTTTTCGACCCGCCATTTCCGCCGGGGGGCACCACCTTCGGGGAATAAGGGGTGCCCGAAATTTGTCCCAGGGCGGATGGTTGGAGCCAGAGCCTGGGCGCACGATCTGCTGTTAGGATCGGGTCAACCGATCGCAGAAAAAGGATGCAGGGAATGTCCGTCCACTCAGGCGCGGGCCATTCAGGCAAAGGTGGTTCCGGCAAGCGTGGCTGGGGTGCGGCGCTGGGAGGCTTGGTGCTGACCGTCGCGCTGGCCGCTCCCGCCATGGCCGATGACCATGGCCGCTGGAAGAAGCACAAGCACAAGCATCACCACCGCGGCCACGGCCCCGTGGTGATCTATGAACCGCCCCCGCCGGTCGTGGTGATGCGCCGCCCGCCGCCCGTCTACTACGCCCCGGCCCCGCGCGTGGTCTACGCACCGCCGCCGCCACCGGTCTATTACGCGCCCGCTCCGGGCCTTAGCGTCCAGATGAACATCCCGCTGCGCTGAGGCCGCCGTTCTGCGGAAGGCGGCCCGCGACCGGGCGCGCCTTCACCGCAGGGCTTTCACTGGAGGACCGTCACCTCAAAACCCGGCACGGGTCCACGATCAGCATGTCCACCGGCTCGTCCTCGCCCTTGGCGGGCATGTCCTCGTGCTTGGGGATCAGCAGGCAGCGTCCGTCCTGAAGCAGGACGGCCTTGACCCGGAACCACATCGTCTTCGGGTTGCTGCCGAAGGTGATCTCGAACGAGTCGCCCGCCGCGATGCGCGCGGGCACCGGCACGTTGCCGTACTCGCGGCAGGTGTGGGTAAACACCCAGTTGCGGCACAGCTTGAAAATGGCCGACCCGTTGGTGGTCACCAGCGACACGCTCTCCCCCACGGCGGGAGCCGGGGACGCTTGCGCGCCCGCAAGCGCGGTTGCCAAGGCCGTCGCCAAAGCCACCGTCCGAAGGGCCACCACCATCCTCATGACCGTCATCATCCACCATCCGTCGTGGCGCACAGTGTAGCACGCACGGCTTCGCCCACGGGTTGACACTTCGGAAGGGCGGACTCCGCGCCGGCTCGCACCACGCTGTCCACACCGGGACGATGGAGGCATCTCGGATGTGAACCGGTCGGCCTCCCGCCTGTGACCAGCCTGGGGCATGGGCGCCGAACGGTCCTGCGCGAGGGCAGCGGCGGTGCCCCCGGCGCGTCCCCCGCAAAGCCAGGACCGGCCTGCTGTTGCGCCGCCGCATCAGGCAAAGCCTGCCGCCGGCCGCTCCTATTTGCCACAAATGGTTAATTCATTTTAAATGAATTATTAGTATCTCGTTAACCATCTGGAGCCACCGTCTGCCCATCGAAACCGCAATGGAATAGACAAATGGCGACGACCTCCACTGGTTTGACCAAGTCCAAAATCGTCGTGAACGCCTATGGCACCTCTTCGGACGCTGTGAATCCTCACTTTCGTCTGATGATCGACGGCAAGGATGTTGGTCAGGCGTCGGTGGGCTCGGCCGAGCCGAAAGCCTATACATTCGACGTTGACGTTTCCTCTGGTCAGGCGCACAAAGTCCAGGTTGTTTATGACAACGACGACGTGAACGCCGGGTCGAACCGCGACCTGGGCATCAAGTCGATTGTCATCAACGGCCACACGCTGAGCCCGACCGACGCGAGCTATGAGCGCCACGACGACACCGGCGGGACCATGGCCGGCCAGGAAGGCCTGTGGTGGAACGGGGCGCTGAACTTCTCCACCCCGGCGTCGCTCTACGGTGCGGCCTCCGACACCGCCACCTCCGGCGGCACCCCCGCCGCGCCGGAGGCCGACAGCGCCGCCACGGGCAGCAGCGATTCCGTCGCCACCGGCTCCTCGACCATCACGATCAACGCCCGCGGCACCGCCGCGGCGGGCCAGAACGCGCACTTCACGGTGCTGGCGGACGGCAAGACGATCGGCGAGGGCACGGCCGGCACGGAGTCCAAGGACTTCTCCTTCAAGACCGATCTGGCCGCCGATCAGGCGCACAAGATCCAGGTCCAATACGACAACGACGCCACGGTGAACGGCCAGGACCGCAACCTGCATGTCGGCAGCGTGACCATCAACGGCCACGAGTACGCCCCGACCGACTCCGTGGTCAGCTACGACAAGGGCGCGCTCGACGGCAAGGACGTCATCAAGGGGCAGGCCGACCTGTGGTGGAACGGCACGCTGGTGGTCGAGGCCGACAAGGGCCTGTTCACCTCCGGCTCCGCCTCCGCGCCCTCCACGCCCCCGAACACGACGCCGGCCGCGCCGACCGCCCCGGTGACCACACCCTCCACCGACAGCGGCGCCGGGTCCAGCGGCTACCTGCACACCGAGGGCAGCCAGATCGTCGACAGCGCCGGGAACAACGTGAAGCTGACCGGCGTCAACTGGTTCGGCGCGGAGGGTTATGCCTTCGCTCCGCAGGGGCTGTGGCAGGACAGCTACAAGAACATCATGAACCAGATGCAGGACCAGGGGTTCAACACCATCCGCCTGCCCTGGTCGGACGCCATGCTGGACAACGGCCGCATGCCGACCGGCATCGACTATTCGAAGAATCCGGAGCTTCAGGGCAAGACCAGCCTCGAGGTGTTCGACAAGATCATCGAATACGCCGATCAGACCGGCATGAAGATCATCCTCGACCACCATCGCTCCGGCGACGGTGCCTCGGCCAACGAGAACGGGCTCTGGTACACCAGCCAGTACCCGGAATCGAAGATGATCGAGAACTGGAAGATGCTGGCCCAGCGCTACGCCGACAACCCGTCGGTCGTCGCTGCCGACCTGCACAACGAGCCGCACGGCCAGGCGACCTGGGCCGACGGCAACCAGGCCACCGACTGGAAGGCCGCGGCGGAGCGCATCGGCAACGCCGTGCAGTCGGTCAACCCGAACTGGCTGCTGATCGTCGAGGGCGTAGAGAACTCGTCCGAGGGCACCTACTGGTGGGGCGGCAACCTGGACGGCGTGAAGACCGACCCGGTCGATTTCAACATCGACAACAAGCTGGTCTATTCCGTCCACGACTACCCGCCGTCGATGGCCGGCTTCGGCTGGTTCAACGACCCCAGCTATCCGAACAACATGAAGGATATCTGGACGGACGCCTGGGGCTGGATCGTCCAGAAGGACATCGCGCCGGTCCTGGTCGGCGAGTTCGGCACCAAGCTGGAGACCAGCCAGGACAAGCAGTGGCTCGACGCCATGGTCAAGTACATGGACGGCGACTACAACGGCGACGGCAAGTCCGATCTGGCGGCGGGCGACCAGGGCGTCAGCTTCACCTACTGGGCCTGGAGCCCGGGCTCGGGCGACACCGGCGGCATCATGACCGATGACTGGGCGGTGAACTCGGCGAAGATGAGCGCCATCGAACCGGCCCTGTTCGACGGCACCATCGCCTGACCGCAGGACCCGATCGCGAAGGACCACGCCCGGCACCGGATCATTTCCGGCGCCGGGCGTGTCCCTTTTTTAATGCTGCCTTTTTAGTACCCCAGTGTCAGCGCCGCCGTTACGCCGAGGCCGCTCCGCGCGGGCGGAACAGCGCTTCCGCCTCGGCCCGCGGGTCGCGGAAGAGACTGGTTGGCTGTCCCGGACGCCCGCCGCCGGCCAAGATGGCGACCGTCTCGGCCAGCCACAGATAGGGCCCGCTGCGCCCGGCTTCGGGAAGGCGGGACAGGTCGCGCAGGTAATTGCCGACCGCCTGAGTCAGCGCCTGCTCGCCCGTGGCGCCCTGCACCCGTCCGGCGGCGGCGGCGAAGCGGCGGCGTTCCTCCGCGTCCGTCTTGACGCGCTCCTCCACGGCCTTCAAAAGCGCTGCCCGGGTGCGGGGACCGTTCAGCAGGTTCAGAGCCATCACGACCGGATCGACCGGCCTCGCGGGGCGCGAAGCGGAGTCCCCCACCGTGCGCCGCGGCTCGGCCCCGCGGCGCGTCGAATGTCCGTGCTGCATGGAATGTCTGGCTTTCTTTCCCCGGAAGGGCCGAGCAGCCCTTCAGATGGTGTAGGTTCCCTCGAACAGGTCGCCGAGCGCGAGGCGCATCAGCGACCGGGTCCGGGTGACGCGCCGATGCTCGTCGCGCGCGGTGACCATATGACAACGCCGGCACAGCCACCGCCGTTCCATCGCATTCCCGGCGGAGATTTCGAAGGCCGCCGCGCGGCGGCGGTACAGCCCGACGATGCTGCGCGAGGTCCGGACCCCGGCATACTCGACCACGTCCGGCCAGGGGGCCGGGTCGCCCTCCTCGCTGAACCAGAGTCCGTCGGGCGACAGCCAACGGCCGTCGGGCAGGCAGCGCAACGTATGGCCGTGCGGACGCCCGCAATGCTCGCACCGCGGAGCGGCCGGGCTGGGGGCGATGGAGCGGTCCTGATGTTCGGCGGGATGGTCGATGAGGCGGGCCATTCTGACCAGGGATGGTGGCTGCGAACAAAACCAAAACCGAATCTAGCGCATCGCACGGTCCGTGGGAATCCCCAACGATGGCCCGACCGCGGTAATTCTTCGATCTCAGGCTATGACGAAAGCGGTGTGCGCCGCCGTCCCCGGCACCTTCCGCGGGACCCGGCCGCCTCTTTTGCAAGCCGGTGGGGCCGGTAAGAGCATTTTGCCTCTGGTTCCTGTGCGCCACTGCCTATACGCTGTCAGACAAATCGGAGCTATAGGTCATGGAAAAGGTAACTGTGCCGCAGACTTCGGCCGTGTCCGTCCCCGGCAATTCCACCGACGGCGGTGTGAAGCAGCGCGTGGACTTCGAACTGAATGGCGTTCGCATCGTCGCTTTCCTGGACAGCGACCAGCCCACCCAGCCCGGCGGCATCATGTGGCCGCAGGTTGCCGAGTCCTACGCCGCGGAGCAGGGGATCGGCATGAGCGACGCCCGCTGGTACAGCGTGCAGCCCTACCGCTTCGCGAACGGGCGTCCCAACGTCAATGAATACCGCCCCAACGGCCAGACCTGGAAGTTCGAGACCAACCTGAACACGGCGGCGGAGATCGTCCGCCGCCTGGGCCTGGACCTCGACTCCCTGCCGCTCGACATCTGATTCCGCGTCCGGTTTGGCGATGCCGGGCGTTCACGCGCTCATCATCGCAATCCCAGGCGCTCACGCGCCTGGGGGCACCACGAAGCAGGCCATGCCCATGCCCGTCAGGCCGGCGCAGCTCTGCGCCGCGTCCTGTTGCGTCAGGCCGGTCAGCCGGGCGCGGTAGAGCGGCCCGTTCTGCGTGTCCACCGTCTGCACCACCCGCTCCGTGCGGCTCAGCGTTCCCGGCATGGAGCGGCGTGCCCGGTCGATGATGCGGGCGCTGTCGTCGGGCGACCGGAAGGCGCCGAGCTGGACGGTCCAGCCGCCCGCGGCGGCGACCTTCACCGGAAGCGGCGTGGCCGCGATGACCGGCGGGGGCAGGGGAGCGACCGGCGGGGCCGGCACCGGAGTCACCGGCACCGGGGCCGGAGCGGCGGAAATGGGCGGAGGCGGCGTGGCGGGCAGGCTGGCGACCTCCACCGTACCGCCGGCACCACCACCCTCCAGCCGCGGCGACACCGACGCGATGTAGCGCCGCGTCTCGCCGGGCAGGCGGCGGTTGCCGGCCAGATAGTCGGCGTAGCAGCCCGGCCCGCAATTGTAGGCGCCAAGGAAGCCCGGCGACCCGAACAGGTCGTACATTTCCCTGAGATAGGCGGTGCCCGCCAGGATGTTGTCGCGCGGGTGATAGGGGTCGGAACCCAGCCCGTGCTTGCGGCGCATCTCCGAATAGGTCACCGGCATCACCTGCATCAGCCCCATGGCGCCGGCATGGCTGGTGATGGGGCGCCCGTTCATCATGGTGCGTCCGCCGCTCTCCTGGCGGATGACCTCGCGAATCCACTGCTCCGGCATGCCGAAGCGGCGCGAGGCCTCCGCGATGTGGGCGTCGATGTTGGTGTCGCGGGAGGAGGATGACGGATCGCTGGCGCACGCCGCGAGAAGGCCGGACAGAAGGGCCGCCGTCAGGAGCGATTTTCTGAAACGCACAGTGCCGTCCGCTTATTGTGACGATCGATCGGATAACCGGTGGGTGACCGGGACGGCAAGATTGCACATTTCCCTCAAATCCTGAATGGCCCTGTCTGTGACCAATGGCTCATTGTGACGCTGGCGTTTCAGAAAAACGCGCTGCGGTGAAAAAAGCTCTTGCCGGGCTTGGCCGAGGCGCCTATAACCCGGCTCCCACGACGCCGGGGCCGCTGAGAAGCGCGACGGCGGCAGGGAAAAGGCAGAGATGCCGAAGACGAGACGAAGTAAAGTTCAGCCGGCGTGACAACAAAGGCTTGACAGACCAAGTCGAACCTTCTAGATACAGCGCCCCGACGCGCCGCACCGAACTCCGGTAGCGCAGCGCGGAACGGGCAGCGGTCCTTGATGAGGATCGCGGGATCTTGGATATCGTTGATACCGTGTTGTGAGAAGGGATGCGCAGGCGGCGGTTTTGACCGTTGGCCGCGGACCGGTTCCGGA
>NZ_VITI01000031.1 GCF_007827795.1 Azospirillum brasilense | reverse complement strand
TGTTCCCGACCCGTCGGCGCCTCGTTGGCGGCCACCGCGTCGGGAGGCGCTTTATATGCGTGGTGCCCCAGGGGTGGCAAGCACTTTTTTCGACCCCCGGCGATTTTTCTCCCGCTGCTTTTTCACACGGCGCCTTCGTCACCGCGCTTTCGTAGAATGCCGATCCCTTTCCGATGGACCCGTTTCCCTCCATGCGCCTTCTCCACACCGCCGACTGGCATCTCGGGCAGACTTTGCACGGCTTCGCGCGCGAGCACGAGCACGCGCGATTCCTTGATTGGCTTCTCGACCGGCTCGAGGATCAGGCCGTCGATGCGCTGATCATCGCTGGGGACGTGTTCGACGGGCAGAACCCGCCGATCCCGGCGCTCGGCCTGTTCTACCGGTTCCTGGCGAAGGCCAAGGCGCGCTGCCCGGCGCTGGACATTGTGGTGGTCGCCGGCAACCACGACAGCGGCAGCCGGCTGGAGGCGCCCTCCCCGCTGCTGACGGAGATGGGGGTGCGGGTGGTCGGCGCCCTGCCGGTGGACGAGGATGGCGCCTTCGCACCGGAGGGGCTGGTGGTTCCGCTGACCGACCGCGACGGAACGGTTGCCGCGCGCTGCGTCGCGGTGCCTTATCTCCGCCCCTCCGACCTGCCGCCGCTGAGCGAGGAAGAGATCGCGGCGGGCGCCGACCCGCTGGTCGAGGGGGTGCGCCGGGTCTACGCCGACGCGGCGGAGGTCGGGCGGCGCGCGTTGCGGCCCGGCGAGGCGCTGATCCTCACCGGCCATTGCTACATGCGCGACGGCGCGCTGTCCGAACTCAGCGAGCGCAAGATCCTCGGCGGCAACCAGCACGCGCTGCCGGTGGACGTCTTCCCGGAGGACGCGGCCTATGTGGCGCTGGGCCATCTGCACCGGGCGCAGGCGGTGGGAACGCGCGGATCGGTGCGCTACAGCGGCTCCCCCCTTCCGCTGGCGGTGGACGAGGAGCCCTACCCGCATCAGGTGGTGCTGGCCGACATCGCGGAAGGACAGTTGGCCAATGTCGAATCGCTGCGGGTGCCCCGCTTCGTCGCCATTCGGCGCATCCCCGGCGCCGGACGATTCGCCGCGCCGGAGGACGCCTTGGCGGCGCTGGCCGCGCTGGATCTGGACGAGGCCCTGCCGCGCGAGTGCTGGCCTTACGTCGAGGTGTCGGTCGAACTGCCGGCGCCCCGGCCGGCCCTGCGCGAGGAGGTGGTCGCGGCGCTGGCCGGACGCCCGGCGCGGCTGGTCAAGCTGGCGCTGCGGCTGACCGGCAGCGGCGAGACGCTGGCCGAATCCGTCCCTCTGGCCGATCTGGCGGACTTGGCGCCGGAGGACGTGTTCCTGCGGCTCTACCGCCGCCATCACGAGGGCGAGCCGGAACCGGCCTTGCTCGCCGCCTTCCACGAGCTGGTCGCGGTCGTTCAGGAGGGTGCGTGATGCGGATTTTGGCGGTTCGCGGCGGCAATCTGGCCAGCCTGGACGGGACCTTCGCGGTGGAGCTGGCCGAAGGGCCGCTGCGGCACGCCGGCCTGTTCGCCATCACCGGCCCGACCGGTGCGGGAAAGAGCACGATTCTGGACGCGCTGTGCCTCGCTTTGTTCGACCGGATGCCCCGGCTGCCGGACGGGCGCGGCGTGGCTCTGGGCGCCAGCGGTGACACAGACGCCATCAGCACCACCGACGTGCGCAGCGTCCTGCGCCGCGGCGCCGGGTCCGGCTGGGCCGAGGTGGATTTCGCGGGGATCGACGGCGCCGCCTATCGGGCGCGCTGGGAGCTGCGGCGGGCGCGGCAGAACGCGCGCGGCCAGCTGCAGAAGCAGACGATGAGCCTGACCGCGCTTGCGGACGGCAAGCGGCTGGGCGACGGCAAGACCAGCGTGCTGGACGAGATTTCCATACGGCTGGGGCTGAGCTTCGAGCAGTTCCGCCGCGCCGTCCTGCTGGCCCAGGGCGATTTCGCCAACTTCCTCAAGGCTCCGGCGACCGAGCGCTCCGCCCTGCTGGAGCTGCTGACCGGCACCGAGATCTATTCCCGCATCTCCGTTGCCGCGCATGAGCGTTCCAGGGAGGAACAGCGGGCGCTGGAGGCGCTGGAGGCGCAATGCGCGGGCATCGGCGTGCTGACCGACGACGAGCGCGCCGTCCTGGACGCCGAGGCCGAAGCGGCGACCGAGGCGGTCCGGCGGGAGGAAACGGCGTTCGAGCAGGTCCGCGCCGCCGTCGTCTGGCACGAGCAGGACGCGCGGCTGGCCAAGGCGGAGACGGACGCCGCCATGGCGAGCGCGCAGGCCGAGGAGGTCTGGCAGGAGGCCGGAGCGCGGCGGGAGGAGGCCGCGCTGCTGCGCCGTCTCCAGCCCTTGCGGGTGCGATTGAGCGAAGCGGACCGTTGCGCCGCGGCGGCGTCGGAAGCTGGAGAGGCCCTGGCCCGCGCCCACGCCGCGGTGACGGAGGCGCAGGACCGGCTGGTCCAGGCCGAAGCCCGTCATCGCGAGGTGCGCGGTGCCTACGAGACGGCCCGCGGCGCCATCGATGCCGCCGAGCCGGACCTGGAACAGGCCGCCGCCCTGGACGCCGAGATCGCCGCGCTGACCGGCCAACAGGCCGGAGCGCTCGCGGACGCCGCAACGGCGGAGGTGGACGCCAAGGGGATCGGAGAGAGCTGGACCGTCATCCGGACGGCGCTGGACCGGGCCCAGGCTGACTCGGCGGGCCTGGACGGCTGGCTGGCCGGGCAGACGGCGCTGCTGCCGGTGGCCGACCAGTGGGCGCGCTGGGACGCGCTGCTGCTGCGCCACCGCGACTCGGCGAGGGCGGTGCGGGAAGCGGAGGCGGAGGCTGGCCGCGCTGCCGCGGAGGCCGCGGCCCACGAGGCGGAGCTGGCTCGCCTGTCCGCCGTCCGGCTGGACGCCGCCGCGCGGCGGGACGCGGCGGAACAAGCGTTGTCCGCGCTGAAGGCCGAGGCGGTGGAGTCGCTGGACGCCCTGCGCGGGCGCCGCACGGCTCTGGCGGAGCGGCGTGACGGGCTGGCGGCCTTGGCCCAACTGGCGGAGCGGGTCGCGCGGCTGACGGTCGACGCCGCGGAGGCTGAGGCGGAACGGGAGCAGCGGCGCACCGCCGCCGCGGAAGGGGAAACCCGTGCCGCGGCGGCGAAAGCCCGGCTGGACCAGCGCCGGGCGGCGTTGGAGGAAGCGGACGCCGCCCTGCACCGCTTGCGCCTTGCCCGCAGCGAGGATGTGGCGTCGCTGCGCGCCCAACTGGCGGAGGGCGAGTCCTGCCCGGTCTGCGGCGCCACGGAGCATCCCTGGGGAGGCGGGCACACGCCGCTCGACCGGCTGGCCGAGGATCAGGAGCGGCACGTCGCCGCCCTGCGCGCCGAGGTGACCGGGCTGGCCACCGACCAGGGCGCCCACACCGCCGCGGCGAAGGCGGCGCGGGAACGGGCGGCGGCCCTGGATGGACGGTTGTCCACCCTGGCGGCGGACCGGACCTCCGCGGCGGAGCGCTGGGCGGAGCGGGCGCCGGGCTTCGGGCTGCCCGCCGAACCGGACGCGGAAACCGTCAGCCGGCGGTTGGCTGGCGTGGACGCGGAGCTGGCGGAGGCTGCACGGGCCGAGGCCACGGCGCTGGACCACAAGGCACGGTTCGACGCCGCGGTGCAGACCTGCCGGGAGCGGGACGCGGCACTGACCGAGGCGGAACGGGCGATCGAGACGCGGACCCGTCAGCGTGACGCCGCCCGCCATGCCGAATCCATGGCCATGGCGCGGCGCGATCAGGCGGCGGACACGCGGGCGGCGGTGCGGGCGGAACTGGCCCCGCCCTTCGCCGGGCTTGAGGGCTGGGACAGCCGGCTCGACCTCGACCCCGACGCGTTCCGTGAGGATCTCGGCGGGCGGGTCGCCGAAGTTCTGCGCCAGCGTGAGGGGTTGGCCAAGGCGCGACGCAACGTGGAGGCTCTGGAGCGGCAGGCCAGCGCCAAGGCGGCGGAGCTGGAAGGCGCGCGGCAGGCCGAGCAGACGGCGCGGCGGCGGTGCGAGGGGCTGGCCGCGGCACTGGGGGACCGGCGCGCGGCACGGGGGTCCCTGCTGGGCGGACGGGCGGTCGCCGTGGTGAAGAAGGAGTTGGCCGAAGCCTGCCAGCGGGCGGAGGCTCTGGTCGAACAGGCCACGATCGGCCGGCAGGACGCGGCGGCCCGCCTGTCGGGGGCGGAGCAGACCGTCGCCACGCGCGGCGATGCCGCCCGCCGTTGCACCGCCGAGGCGGAAGCCGCGGCCGACGCCCTGGCCGCCGCGGCGGAGCGCTGCGGCGTCACCGTGGAGGCGGCGCGCGCCCATCTGGTCCGAGATGAGGACTGGATGGCCGATGAGGAGCGGGCGCTGGCAGCCCTCGAGTCGGCGCGGCGCGAGGACGCGCTTCGGGCGGCGGAGCGGACGCGGCTGCGGCAGGAGCACCACGCCGCCGGGCGCCCCCTGCCCGGTGCGGAGGAGGCCGGCGAGGCCGTTGCCGAAACGGGCCGGCGCCTTCAGGAGGTCCGCGACCGGCTGGGCGAGGCCCAGGCCCGGCTGCGCGCCGACACGGAGAATCGCGGCCGCCTCGCCGCCGTGCTCGACCGGGTGGAGGCGCAGCGCAAGGCGCAGGGGTTGTGGGCGACCATGGCGCAGCTCATCGGCTCCGCCGACGGGCGGAAGCTGCGCAACTTCGCCCAGAGCCTCAGCCTCGATCTGCTTCTGGTGCAGGCGAACCGCTATCTGGCGGATCTCGCCCGCCGCTACCGGCTGGAGCGGGTCGGCGGGGCCGACCTGGAAATCCAGGTGGTGGACGGCGAGATGGGCGACGAGCGGCGCGGCGTGCACAGCCTGTCCGGCGGCGAGATGTTCCTGGTGTCGCTGGCCCTGGCGCTCGGCTTGTCGGCGATGGCGGGAGGCAGCGGCGGCGCCGGGATCGGCACGCTGTTCATCGACGAGGGGTTCGGCACGCTGGACCCCGGCAGCCTGGATCTGGCCCTGTCCTGCCTGGAGGCGCTCCAGGCCACCGGGCGGCAGGTCGGCGTCATCAGCCACGTCCCGGCTCTGGTGGAGCGGATCGGCATGCAGGTGCGCGTCATCCCGCAGGGCGGCGGGCGCAGCGCCGTGACGGTGACCCGCGGGACGCTGGCGGCGCCGTCAGCGGACGCGGCGGCGGAACGGGAACTGCTGCTGCCTTTGTAAGGCGTTTCAGGCTGCGCGGGATCAGCACGGAGACACGGAGGCACAGAGGCGCGCCCTCTCCTCCGTGTCTCTGCGTCTCTGTGGTGAAGGAGGCGTCAGGCCAGACGGAAGGCCAGATAGCTGTCGGCACCGACCTGCCCCGGCATGGTGATGACCGCGCCGACCGATTTTCCGGTGAAGGTGATGCTGCCGTCGATGGTGCCGTTGCCATCGAAGTCGATGCGCACCGTGGCGCCCTCGGACCCCTTGGCGCCCTTCATCGCCTCCCAGGTGAGCTTCGACACCCCCTCCTTCCATCCCCAGGCGGTCGTCCATTCGCCCGCCTCGAAATCGGTGATGGTGGACCAGGTGACCCCGGTGCCCCGCCCGTCCAGGAAAAAGGTGTCGTTGCCCGCCCCGCCGGTCAGGAAGTTGGAGCCGGTGCCGCCGTCCAGGACGTCGTCACCGCCCTTCCCGTCCGCCGCATCGTCGCCGCCGCCCAGATTCATGAAATCGCCCAACTCGCTGCCGATCACCGCCTCGATGGACTTGGTGCCCAGATAGACGTTCTTCAGCGTGGTCAGCGGGCCGACATAGATGTCCATCTGGACTTCCCAGCCGGAGACCCCGTTGTTCACGAAGGCCCGCCGCTGCGAGTCGGCGGCCGGCTGGCTCGCGGAGGCGATGTAGGAATCGTTGGCGGACAGGGCGTCCCTCAGCCAGTAGGCGTGACCGCCAAGCGCGGTGGCACCGATGGCGGTCGACACGACGCCGACGGCGAAGACACCGCTTCCGGTGCTGTAGTAGATCGGACCGCCGGAGTTCCCGGGATTGATCTCCAGGTCCGCGTTCAAATAATAGACCGTGTCGACGCTCGACCGGCGAATGGTGCCGCTGTCGAAGACTTCGTACCGTCCGTATTTGGTGGGATAGCCCAGGACATTGGCCGCCCCGCCCCTGAAGTTCCAATCGATCCCGAAATAGCCGTAGGTGTCGCCGATCGGTTGGGACAGGGTCAGCAGGGCAACGTCGATCTCCGATCCGCTCTGGGTGGTCCGGTAGAAATCGCCGGCGATGAGCCTGCCGTCCGAATCCGGGTCGAAATTGGTGAAGAACTGCGATTTGGCAACGCCGTAGGCGACGTTGTCCGACTTGCCGGGATTGTAGGACGGGTAGATCTTCAGGCTGCTCGGCTTGCCGCCGAGAGCGGCGTTGTAGACGACGTGGGACGCGGTGATGACGTCGTTGCGACCGACCAGAAAGCCCGAGCCGACGTAGGTCCGGTTTCCCCAACTGGCCTCGATGGAGACCACGGCGCGCGCCGGATACTGATCGTCGTCGACCCTGTAGGACATTGGAAGCGGTCCTTTTGCTGCATCCGGCACGGCATCGCGCCGGATGGTTGCGACCGACCAACAATGTCACGCCTTAAAGGCGTTTTTCAACACCGTGCCGCGCGCTTTGGGCTGTTTCACCCGCAACGCTCAACCACCCGTCCGTCAGCCACGGACGGGGCGCAGGACAAGATGCTTGTTCGACGGCACGGCGGGCGCCGAGGGACGCAGGACGAGGCCCTTGGAGGTCGGCTCGATGTTCGCGTCTGGATAGACGGCCATGACGTCCTTCAGCGCTTCCTTCAGGCGGAAGGCCAGGACGCGGTGCTCGCTGACCGAGCCGAAATGCTGCGACAGGGCGTGCCAGGGCACCACCGTCTGCTTGTCCAGCCGGTGAAGGCGGTGGACCAGCCACACGTAGGCGTCGAGCGCCAGGGCGGAGTTCTTCAGCTTGGCGATGGCGTGCTCGTCCAGCGGGACGGCGTGTTCCATCAGATGCTCGAAGAAGCTCTGGGTCAGGCGGACGAAGCGCACCCACTCACCGCCGGTGCGGAACAGGTCGGGCGTGTCCTCCTCGTCCCGCCACAGCTTGATGCCGTCGATCAGGCGCTGGTCGGAGATCTCCGCCGTCGAGGGGCCGGTGGTGGTGCGCAGGGTGAATTCGCTACGGGCGATCCGCAGAACCTGCTCGCGCACCGGCTTGTAGTTCCCACGCTCGCCGCCCGTCGGGGCCAGCCCGAGACGGCGCAGCCACGCGCTCATGCTCGGTCCCAGATCGACATGGGCGCTGCGCGTCTTGCGCGCCTCGGTCTGCAGGTAGATCATGATCAGGCGCGCCTTGGCGCCATAGGGAACACCGACGTCCAGGACCGTGCCGTCGCGCAGCGGCAGGATGCCGGGGCGGACGACGAGCTGGTACTTGCCGTTGTTGCGCACCCAGGGCGCGGTCTCGTCCTTGGGCTTGCGGTGCGGCAGGGAGGCCTGACAGAAGCCGGCGTGGAGATAGCCGATCGCGTCCATTTCGTTGGACAGCGCTTCATGGGCCATCATCACACGGCGGCGCTCCTTGGGGTCTTCGGTGCGGGCAAGAACCGCCTCGAATCCCTCCAGGGTAAGCTGCTCGTGGATTTTCGCCATGGGACCCCTCCGGCCTCGTTCGGTCATGTTCCTGTCATTTCAGAAAACACAAAATGTGGTGGCTGTGAAGCGCGTCCATCCCATGAATCGCTGAAGTTGCAACGGAAGCTGCAGATTCCGACTCAACTTCAGCGAAGCGGCCTTTCGCGATCCCGGCCATCCCTCGCCCTGCCGGCCATGGCCAAGCCAACGTTTCAAAATCAGCGTCGTCCGAGGAGCGCCGGATGCCGGAAAGCCGCTTATCCACAGCCGTGCGGGCTTGTCCACGCTGAGTTGGAATCGCAACGGGCGAAACCGGCCGGATCGGCTCGCTGATTCCGCAACGGCGGGGACGCCGAAGTCGCAACGGGGACTCGCTCATCCACGCTGAAGACGAGTCACGAAAGGCGGTTATCCACGCTGAACTCGCAACCATGTCCTATATGAGTCCCTATAGGATTCTCCGGTTAGACCGGTTGCGCGGGTGCTGGCGCGACCCCCTTCGCTGAAAACGCAACGTCGGAGGGGGCGAAGAATCGCCAACCGGGCATTCGAGGGTGATCCCGGCCCCGTTCCTCCATCGGAGCGCGTGCCGGCCCGGGTCAGGGGTGCCAGGCCAAGACCGTCAACTGTCAAGCGGACCTGACGCTGAATTTGATACAAAGGCGACTCGGCTCCAACGCTGAATTGGTAACATTCGACTCGGAAACCCAAGGCTTTCCAGGGTTTAGCCGACTCGCCGAGTCTCGCGCAGATCTTGCAACGGTGACGCAAACCAGCGAATCGAGCACCGACGCTGAATTTGAAACGGCAGAATCCAGACGTATCAAGGACCGAATCGAAACCGCTTCGCCCACCCAACGCTGAATTGGTAACGCTTTGGAAAATGGGCTTGACGGGGTCTCGGTCGATTCGCCACCGGAACGGTTTCCCGCCCCTCGAAACGGTTGGAGAAAGTCGCTCCTTTCTATGACCATTGTCCCATACGACGTCGCATGACACACCCTCTTGCCGCCATTTGACGCAATTCGGTGCGCTCCGGCTTGACCAGTTGCGTCACATTTTGCAAGAAAGGACCTCACACAGGGAAAGCCGGAGGCCCGATGAACGGGGAAGAACTGCGCGCCATCCGCGAACGGCGCGCCGAGGACCAGTTGAGCTTCGCGACCTGGCTCAACGGCGCACTGAATCGCCGCTACGACCGCTCCCGGATCAGTCGGTGGGAAAGCGGGGCGGAGCGCATCCCCCAGCAGGTGGCCGGCTTCCTGGCGGGTCAAGGCGGCATGGCCGCCGTGCCGCAGAACGCCGGGGTGCCCAAGATGCAGCGCGCCGTGGTGGCGGTGGCGAATCAGAAGGGTGGCGTCGGCAAGACGACGACGGCGGTCAACCTGTCTTATGCGCTGTCCACGCTGGGCCTGAAGGTGATGCTTCTCGACAGCGATCCCCAGGGCAACGCCACCGTCCACATGGGGCTCGACCCCGGCGAGATCGAAACCCAGCGCAAGGGCATCTATAATGTCGTGCGCGGCGGGGCGTCCTTCGACAGCATCCTCCAGCCGGTGTGCGGCGGCGCCGTCATGCTCGCCCCGTCCAGCATCGGGCTGGCCGCGGCGGAGACGGAACTGGTGGCGGAGCCGGACAACTCCCTGGTCCTCAAGGAGAAGCTGGCGGAGGTGCGGAACCGTTACGACGTCATCGTGATCGACTGCCCGCCCAACCTCGGTCTTCTCACCATCAATGCGCTGGCGGCCAGCGACCTCGTGCTGATTCCCGTGCAGACGGAGGTGTTCGCCGGGCTCGGCGTGCCGCTTCTGCTGGAAACCATCGCCAAGATCCGCCGCCGTTCGAACCCGTCGCTGAACATCTTCGGCATCCTGCCGACCATGTTCTCGTCGCGCTTGACGCAAGATCAGGCCAGCCTGCGCGAGATCCAGGAGCATTACGAGGGGCGCACCCGCGTTCTGAACGCGGTGCCGCGCGCCACCCTGTTCGCCCAGGCGTCGGGCGCCGGCCGTCCGGCCATCGAGGCCGACCCGAATTCCAACAGCGTCCAGGCTTACGGCGAACTGGCGCGCGAACTGGCCGCCCACCTCCAGACTGCGGAAGACGCCCATGTCTCGTAAACTCGAACGGACCAGCACCCGCATTTTCGACAAGGCGGCGCAGCGCGGTGGGGACGCGCTGTTCGGGCTGTCCGCCGACTTCCCGCGGCTGATCGAGGTCGATCTCGACCGGGTGCACCCCAATCCCGACCAGCCGCGCCGCCATTTCGACGACCAGTCGCTTCAGGAACTGGCCAATTCCATCGCCCGCCACGGGCTGAAGCAGCCGGTCCTCGTGCAGGATCTCGGCGACGGCGACTACCGGCTGATCGCGGGTGAGCGGCGTCTGCGCGCCTGCGGGCTGGCCGGGCGCCAGACCATCTTCGCCATCGTCACCGACGGCGATCCGGACGAGCTGGCGCTGATCGAGAACATCCAGCGCGTCGACCTCGACGCCATGGAGCTGGCCCGCGCCTTCGCCCGGCTGATCGAGCGGCACGACTACACGCACGAGGCGCTGGGGCAGGTGATCGGGCGCAGCCAGGCGGAGGTGACGCGCACCCTGTCGCTGCTGCGTCTGCCGGCGGACATCGTCGCTGAATTTGAAACGCGCCACCGTTCCGTGCCGAAAAGCATCCTGACGGAGATCGCCGCGGTGGACGATCCGCTTCTGCAGAGAAAGCTGTGGGACACCATCAAGGACGGCGGCACCGTCAAGGCGTTGCGCGAGGCGAAGCGCGCCCAGATGGGCGGCGGCGAGCCGGATTCCGTGGCGGCGGCGAAGGTTCAGCCCGCCCCGGCGGTGCGTTTCGTCTCCGCCGTCCAGCGCATCGCCAAGGACTTCTCCGCCGTCGACGCCGGGGAGCTGCGGGCGCACCGCAAGCAGCTCAGCGAGGCGCAATGGCAGGAGTTGCGCCGCCTCCACGCCCTTCTCGATGAGCTGCTGGCCTGACCGTCAGCAACGCTGAATTTGTAACGGACACCCGCTGACGTCAGCGGCGGGTGTCAACTTCAGCGTCGATGACCCGCCTGACCTCGCAAAACCAGCGCAGCTTTTCCGCGAAGGGCAAGCGGGCGAGCCCGCTCGGCGACGGCAGCACGACATCCACCGGACCATTGAACAGACTGTCCGGCTGCACGCCCCAGTCGGCCCGGTCGCGATCCGCGGCGGCGAGATAGACACCCTTGCCCGTGTAGGCGATCACCCGCGGCCGGATGTCGGCGACCAGGGCGCGCAGCCGCGGCACGCCGCCGCGCAGCTCCGCCCGGCTGAGATCGGCGGCGCCCGGCGTGGCCCGCGCCACGAGGTTGGTGGACCCCAGCCCGAAGTCCGGCAGGAGCCGGTCCTCCTCCGGGGCCAGCAGGCGCGGCGTCAGGCCGGATTCCGCCAGCAGCTTCCAGAACTGGTTACCGTGCCCCGCGTAGTTGTGGCCGAGCCGCCCGGAGCGCGTCCCCGGATTGAATCCAACGAACAAAGCGTTCAGGCCGGGGGCGATGATGTCGGGGATTGGGCCTTCGGAATCGGTCATGCTGCGTCAACACTCAAAAGCGGCGTCCGGCAACGCTGAATTCGAAACACTCTCACTCCGCTGTTCGCCATTCAGCGAAGATCACCGGGGCGGCGAAGCCGGCAAGGATGATCGCCAGCGTCACGAACAGCATGGCGCCCCAGGCGCTGTAGCCCAGAACCCCCAGCACGCCGCCCAGGAAGAAGGACCCGACGGTCGGCAGATGCGTCTTCAGCTTGTCGAGCGTCCCCCGCACGCGATCCCGGCCGTTGCGGTGGTAGAGATCGTCGATCAGGTTGCCCAGCTCGATCCCGATGTCCGTGATCATGCCGGTGACGTGGGTGGTGCGGACGCGGGCGTTGGAGATGCGGGTGACGATGGCGTTCTGCAACCCCATCAGGAAGCTCAACCCCATGACCAGCGCGGCGCCGCGCAGCTCGTGCAGCCAGACGTCGGCGGCGCCGAGCCCGGCGAGCAACAGGGCTTCGAGGCAGACGCTGTAGGCGTAGATCGCCGACAGGCCGCGGCGCTGCCCGGCGTTGATGAGCATCGCCGACACCATCGCCCCGGCGATGAAGGTCGCCACGATCGCCAGCGCCATGCCGAAGGCGCCCATCTCGCCCAGAGCCAGATGATCGGCCATGGTCGAGACGGTGCCGGTCATGTGCGAGGAATAGAGGCCGGCGGCGTAGAATCCCGCGGCGTTGACGGCGCCGGCGATGCCCGCCAGCGACCAGGCCAGACTGCGGTCCGCCGACACTCCACGATGCTCACCCTGCCGGACCAACATGCCCCACTCCCTGAACCAAACGGCGCGCCATCATAGTGGCGACCGCAAGCGTCGGGGACCCGCTGGTTTGGAGGATCATCAATGCGTTCCCGCACCGCTCGGCATCGCCTTGATGATGTCGAGGAACGCCCGCAGGGCCGGCGGCACGGCGCGGTGCCCGGGATAGTACACCGCAGCCCGCTCCGGCTTGTGCATCCAGGCGGGCAGAACGGTTCGCAACCGCCCCTCCGCCAGCGCGGCGTCGGCTGCCCAACTCGCCACATAGGCGATCCCCAGGCCCTGCGCGGCGGCCTCCGCCATCAACTCCTCATCGTCGAGCACCAGCGGCCCGTTGACGTCGACCGTCAATTCCCGCCCGGCCCGCTCGAACTCCCACCGGTACAGCCGGCCGCCCGGCAGGCGATGGCCGATGCAGCGATGGTGCTGGAGATCGTCGGGCGTCGTCGGCTCCCCGGCGCGGTCCAGATAGGCGGGGGAGGCGACGCAGACGAACCCGATCGGGTCCGGGAAGGGCACCGCGATCATGTCCTTCGGGATGGAGTCGATCAGGCGGACACCGGCATCGAAGCCGCCCGACACGATGTCGATCAATCGCCCCTCGACGACCAGATCCACCGTGACGTCGGGAAACCGCTCGACCATGCGCGGGAGGACGTCGCGGACGAGAAGCGCCGCGGCCACACGCGGTGCGTTGATCCGGACTTTGCCGGCCACATTGCCGCGGAAGGCCGTGGCGGCGTCCAGCGCTTCATCCAGCGATGCCAGGGCAACCTGCAGACGGCCGAGCAGTTCGAGCCCCGCTTCGGTCGGCGAGACGCTGCGGGTCGTGCGGTTGAGGAGGCGCACGCCCAGCCGGTCCTCAAGGCCCCGCATCGCGTGGCTCAGCGTGGACGGCGCCGTTCCGAGCTCATCCGCCGCGCGGCGAAAGCTGCGATGGGTGGCGACCGCCACGAAGGCGCTGAGATCATTCAGGGAGGGGCGCGTCATTGATGGCGATCTTGCATCAACCCGTGCCGATTTCAACGTCTAATCGCGCAGGCTCGGGGCCGCTATCTCCTCTCCAGTTCCAATCTGAACGGGAGACATCAGATGTCCAAGCGCGACGCCATCTTTCCTTCCGGCCGGCAGGCACTCTACGAGATCCATCGCTACTCCGCGGCCATCCGATCCGGCGATCTGCTCTTCGTCTCGGGGCAGGTCGGCGGTCGCGAGGACGGCTCGCCCGAGCCGGACTTCGCGAAACAGGTTCAACTGGCTTTCGACAATCTTGGCGAGGTTCTGAAAGCGGCCGGGGGCACGTTCGACGACATCGTGGACGTGACGACGTTCCACACCGATCCGGAGGCCCAGTTCGAGACCGTCCTGTCCGTCAAGGACAAGATGTTTCCGCAGAAGCCCTATCCCAACTGGACCGCTGTCGGAGTGACCTGGCTCGCCGGTTTCGACTTCGAGATCAAGGTGATCGCTCGGATTCCACAGGCCGCCTGAGCCAACATTAAATTTGATTTCACAGCCGCTGCTGTCCGACCGGTTCGAGATCGGCGGCAACTACACGCTGCGCAGCTTCCACCTCGGAGCACGCTACCAGTTCTGGCGCGGCGTTTCGCAGCCCGACGATGGACGGCACCGTCGAGGTGCCGGTGCCGTTCACCGTTCGCCGAACCGACAGCCGGGGGCCGGCGTGTCGCAGGGATGTGAGTGGGACAAGAGATCCCCCAGCCCCACTGTTATCAGGTGCTGCGGGCAGCGTTCAGACGTCACGACGATCACGGCCAATTTGGCCATGACCAGACTCCGCCTGCGCATCGATTTTGCTACCGGTAAGTCAATCGGACCCGGCAAAATTCGATGGCCGCCGCATCCACCCCGGCCTGTTGTCGCAGCCGCTGGCTGCTGGCCTTGATGAATTCCGCGGATCGACGCTTAAATCAGCTCATCGCGCTCGGTAACGCTTGGTCCCCGTGGGTTTGGCCGATGTCAGGCCGAGCCCTGCCAGCCATGTACCTCGTACGAAGAGTGGACTTCCGGCGCCCCCAAGCCATAGCATGCATCTGATCGTCGCAGAACCTTTCCGGCTTGTCGCCGAGTTCGGGCGGGCGGCCGTTTCTGCGCAAGACGCTTTGTCCATTGCACCAGCCCCGTGGCACAGGGAGGCCTGAAATGGTCGACACTCCGTGCCGATTGCCCAGTCTAGCGGTCGGAGCAATCATCGCCTCAACCATCGCCTCGTTGATCATTGCCGCGTTCGCGCACGCCGCGACCGATGGACCGGGCAGCATCGGATTCGGGCGCCGCTTGGTCGAGGACGTCTGCGGCGAGTGCCACCGCGTGTCGCAGCCGCCGACGGCCAAGCCACCCCCCATGCAGGAGGATCTTGCTGCGCCCGACCTGGTCGAGCGAATGCGTGATCCGGGGGTCACCGAAATGGCTCTGCGCAGTTACCTGCGGACATCCCACCCCGTCATGCCGAACATCCGCCTGTCCACGGAGGAAACGGACGATGTCGTCGCGTACCTGATGTCCCTGAAGGGAGGCTTGCAATGAAGACGGGCCTGTGCGCGGGGGTGTTGATGGCGTTGTTCGCCGTGGTGGACGTGACTCAGGCGGCGGATGCGGAAGCCGGCAGAAGCATTGCCGACCGTTGGTGCGCCGCCTGCCACGTAATCTCGGACGGCAACGCGGACAGCCCTGCCGTGCGCGGCACCGACGCGGTGCCGACCTTGGCCAGCATCGCGCGCGATCCGAACCGCGGTCCGAATTGGCTGCGGCAATGGCTGGTCGCTCCTCACCCGCCGATGCCCGACCTGAACCTTTCACGCTCGGAGACCGATGACGTCATCGCCTATCTGCAAAGGATGGCGCGCTAGGTCCGGCTCTCAACGCCTGATGGTCGGTCAGGCCGTTCTCTGGCCCGAAGGCGGCTCCATCCGCCTTGGGAGAATGCGTGTGACGGGCGATCAGCTCTTGATCGTGGCCCCGTGATCCGAAGCGACCTGTCTATCCGCTTCCGTCCGGTAGCGTGCCGGCGAGACGCCCATGAGCCGCCGGAACGTGGCGCTGAAGGCGCTGTCCGACAGGTGGCCGAGCGATGCGGCGATGGCGGAGACGGGTTCTGGTTCTGGAGCAGTTCGAGGTCAACGTCGTCGGCATGATGGACGTGACCCGCGCCGTGCTCCCCCATGTCCGGGCCAACCGGTCACGGGTGATCGTCAATGTCAGCTCCGGGGCGGGCGTCTTCGCGTTGCCGATGATCTCGCTCTATGGCGCGTCCAAGTTCGCTCTGGAAGGATTCTCCGAATCCCTGTCCTACGAGCTGTCCGGCCTGGGCATTTCCGTGAAGAGCGTCGAGCCCGGCGGCGTGGTATCCGAGTATCTCGCCTTCATGCGCGCGGGTCGCTCCGCAGCTGCAGGCCGTCAGCCGGGCCGGGGCCGCCGGGTCCACGGCGAGGTGAGATGGCAACGGAATGTGAAATGGAATTCCCGCCCCCTGGACAGGTTCAAGGATGGCTTCCGGAAAGCTTGCAGCGGCTGCCTCCGCTCCCATCGATTTTGAGTGGCAACGACGCGTCTTGCTTGGATGATGGCTGAAGTGTCGTGGCATCGCTCATCTCGGCCAGTTCAGTAAGCCGCATCCAATCGAGCACACGCAGGTGCCCTTTCGCGAAGGACAGCAGGCCGTCCGTCCGCATCTCTTTGAGCGTCCGACACACGTGGACCGGTGTCAGCCCTGTGGCATCGGCAATGAGGACCTGGCTGATCGGCAATGTCACGTCCGAGATGTCCGGTGCGGTTCTTTGCCGTTGCCGATTGTAAAGGGCAAGGAGAAGCCGGGCAATCCGCTCCGCGGCGGTTCGGGTGCCGAGCCCGCCCAGGAGCCGCCAATCCGAGATCGTTTCGGCCGCGAGCAAGGAGGCCATCCGCAAGGCAACGTTCGGCGCCTGTTGGCAAAAGCGCATCAGGGAATGGCGTGGCATCGGACAGACGATCAGATCGGTGAGGGCTTCAACCGTGCAGGGCATGTTACCGTCGGCGGCCCGCTCGAAACCGACCAGATTTCCCGGCATGACGAAACGCAGCACTTGGCGCCGGCCGTTCTCGTGCATCATGGACGCCAACGCCCAGCCACGGCGAACGATGTAGACCATCTCGTTTTCGTCACCTTCGACAAACAAACTGGCGCCGGCGCGAATGGTGCGGACCGGGCGTTTGATCGCCGCCCAGCTGGACAACTGTTCATCCGCAACGCTCGCACACAACCCGTCACGTCGCAGCGGGCACGCTTGGCAGTCTGATTGCATGACCGCCTCCTCAGCCTGGTATCAGTGCGGAAGGCTTGGCCGCTCCATCGGAAGCAGCTGAGCCTGGGCCATGGCGTCGAAAAAGGCGGACAGAATGACATGGGGGGCCACAGGACCTTCCGGCGCCTCTTGAGCCACAGTGAAAGCGTCGAACATTGCACATGCGACCGCCAGCTTCGCGGCGATCCCGAGAGGCGTGTGTGCCGGCGTGCAGACGAGTGACCGCAATACGCTCCGGCAGTCCATCTTCATTGTCCGGTCCGGCGCCTCGCTTGCAACGGACCGGAGTCCGGCCATTGCCTCGGCCTGCCCCACCTCGTGCACCCATTGAAAGAGAAACAGCAAATCCTGATCGCGATGCCTGCCGCTCGCCAGCGCCAAGGCAATCGCGTTCATGAGTTCGGCATGGAGATGCTCGACTTCCGCAAGGTCACCGGTTGGCATCATGGCCGCCTCCTGTGGCAATGCACGGGGTTAAGCTTGAGCACCGCCCTCATCAGGAAAAAGTGACATCGAAAAAACTCGGCTGTGGCAGAGACACAGCCGCCGATTTTTCGCCGCCGATCTTTTAACGCTTGGGCTCATCACGGCAACAGTCTGTCATTGTGCCGCCGATTGACTTGATCTGGATCACCATCCGGCACGGCTATGCTAATGAGACGGAACATAACCGTAAAATAGGCAGACGACACCCCATCGCGTCTTTTGCGGCGTACGCAATTAGCAGCAGCATCAATGCCTAAAACAATAAAATAAACTATGGCGAAACACGCGATTCATATTGTGATAAATCATCACGGCGCAACAATATGCTGTATTATGAAATTATCGTGCACTTTGGTAGGAAGATCATAAAGAGATTAGTATTTAGAATGTCAGCAGCAACTTTTCGATGACCAAGGTGTTTGGTAATGCAACTCTTGCCCCATGTATCGCTGGCCTCTCCATCTCGCATAGGTTTGGCGCGACGGAACATCAGCCGCCATCTTCTCGGCGTCATGGTCCCAGCCTTGGCGGCCATCGCTGCCATTGCCGTTAGCTTGGTCACATGGAATCCGGCAACACAGCGATGGTTTGCCGCCGGAGTGGGGACGGTCCGCCGGCCTCGAACCGATCGCCATGCTGGCCGAGCAGGTTGACGCGGAGTCAGCGTGGACAACGTCGCCGCACACCTGCTTGCGGCTGGTCCTCCACACGGGCAGTGCGGACGGTGCGGGACAAGCCAACTGAAGTCGGGCCTTGCTAACCTGGGTTAAGGTCCACGCGGCTCGATCCGGCCAGACTGGTATCACACCCGTGACCAGGGAGACCGCCATAATGATCACGATCGAGGACTGCATCGGGCTGAGTGGGCTGACCCGTGAGGAGATCGACGCCATCGCCGAGCATGAGCATTTGCCGGAGATCGTCGCAGCGGAACTCGGCTTCTACCTCGACCAGACCCCGGAGGGGCAACGCACCATCCGCTGCATGATCGAGGATGACATCGCCCATGCCGTGGTCTGCCGGGACATGAAGCGCGCCGGTGTCCTGAAGATCGTTCTGACGCATTACGTCCGGCATCACGAGAACGAGGAAGCGGTGCGCAAGGGAGAGGGCGATGGTCACCACACAATCGCCTGACAAGGACGACTTGCGGGCCGACAAGGGCGGCGCACGGCCGCCACCCGGCCCGCGTCCGCGCCACCGCCCGCCGAAGCCCCGCCTACGGCTTTCCGTATCTGCCGATCCGCGGTGGGTTGGCGGCGGGTTGGCGGCGAGTTGATTGACCACCTCGTGCACGCCTGGCGGAGCCGGTTCCCAGCGTCTGCGCCGCTCCCGTCTTTATCCAGGTTAATGCCGCGGCGCTCATCCGTGCCAATGCTGTCTCACGATGCTCGTCGGGCGAAAACGGCTCTTCACACGACCAAGGAGACGCGGCCATGTCCTACCGGGAAATTCTCGTCCAGTTCGATGATTGCCCGGCCGGCGCGGCACGGGTCGAAGCGGCCATGCTCCTGGCGGAGCAGCACACGGCCCACCTGACCGGCCTCGTGCTCGACATTCAGCCGCGCATTCCCATGTCCATCGACGGTGGCGTTCCGCAGTTCGTGACCGATGCGCTGAACCAGTCCGCAGCGGAGGCGACGGAGCGCACGGTTTCCAGGATGGACGCCTTGCTCGACCGGCAGCGGTGCGTGGCGGAACGGCGGATCTGCAAGTGCGATGACACTGCGATCGACAGGGCTCTGGCACTGAACGCCCGCTACGCGGACCTTCTCGTCCTCGGTCAGACGCTGCCCGGCCATCCGGCGCTCGTCGGCCGGCTGGAGATCGAAACGGTGATGATGTCCTGCGGGCGGCCGGTGCTGCTGGTTCCGCAAGCCGGCCTCCGCCCCACCATCGGGAAACGGATCGTGGTGGCCTGGGACGCGGGCCGGGCGGCGGCGCGCGCGGTCGCCGATGCCATGCCCATGCTCGAAAAAGCGACATCGGTCACGGTGCTGGTGGTCGATGCGGCGTCCACGCCAAGCGGTCACGGCGCGTTGCCGGGGGCGGACATCGGCACCCTGTTGGCCCGCCACGGCGTGACGGTGGAGGTGGCCTCCCTGTCGTCGGAGGGCAGCGACGTGGCGGATGTGGCGTTGAACTGGATGTTTGACCACGATGCGGATCTGCTGGTCATGGGTGCCTACGGACACTCCCGCGCCCGTGAATGGGTGCTCGGCGGCGCGACCCGCTCGATCCTCGACCGTATGACCGTCCCGGTGCTGATGTCCCACTAACGCTGCGGCGATTGGCAGAACGATGCGAGGCCGATTGGGAGGTCATCATGGACATCAAGACGATTCTCGTGCCGTTCGCCCGGGATTTGCACACGAGCGCCGGCCTTGCAACGGCCATCGCGGTGGCGCGCCTGATGGGCGCGCGCCTTATCGGCCTTCATTGTCCGGCCGAACCCGCACTGCCCTGGTACGTCGCGGCACCGGTCGCCATCCCACCGGTGCCCGCCCCACCGGTGCCCGACTGGCCGTCGGCCGAAGCGGAACAGAGCTTCATCGCCCGGTGCAGCGCCGCCTGCCTGAACTGCGAGTGGATCGACGATCACGGCTTCCTGCCCGAGCGGCTGGCCTTCTACAGCCGTTACGCCGACCTGATCGTTGCCGGCCGCGATGATCGAGACCCCGCAGGCAAGGGCGGACTGTCGCCGCGCGCGCTCGGCCAACTGGTGCTGAGCGCCAGCGCGCCGCTGCTGATCGTTCCGCCGGGGGCGGAGGAAACGTTCCGGCCGCAGCGCGTGCTTGTCGCGTGGAACGAGCGCCGCGAGGCCGGCCGCGCCTTGCACGGCGCGCTGCCGTTCCTGCGTCACGCCAAGGAAACCATCCTGCTCTCCGTGCACCCGCCGGGGTTCGACGACGAGCCCGACCGCCGCGCCCTGGCCTACCTGGAGGCCCACCGCATCCACGCGGACGCGCGGATCAACTTCGCCGCCGAGTTCGAAGCGCCCGGAGCGATTCTCGCCCAGGCCCGCGCGGTGGAGGCGGATCTTCTCGTCATGGGGGCTTACGGCCACGCCCGCGTGTTCGAACAAGCGTTGGGGGGCGCCACGCACCATGTGCTGGAAGCCGCCGATCGGCCGGTGCTGATGGTGCATTGAACCGTGGCGGACCCGCGCATTATCGCCGTTCCACAGGAGACGAGGGAAGCTTGCGTCTCGCCGGACGCGAAGATCGCCTTTCTGCGCAGGCCCGACGCCTATCCGGATCGTCCGCAACAGGTTGAGACCATTGAAACACGCCTGTCGTGGGTCTTTCTGACCGAACGATACGCCTACAAGCTGAAAAAGCCGATGCGTCTGCCCTATGTGGATTTCACGTCCCTCACCGCCCGGCGAAGCAATTGCCTGACGGAGATGCGGCTGAACCGCCGCTTGGCGCCCGATGTCTACCTCGGCGTGGTCGGTCTGCTCGCCCGTCCGGACGGCTCGTTCCGTCTCGGGGGACGCCCTGGTCCGCGGGACTTGATAGCCGACTGGCTGGTATGGATGGTGCGACTGCCGCAGGAGCGGCGCTTGGACGAACGCATCCGGGCCGGCGCTCCGGCACCGGCCGACATCGAGCGGCTCGGCCTCGTCCTGACGGTGTTCTTCCAAGGCGGCTTGGCGGAACCGATGACGTCAGCCGACTATCAGCGGCGTTTCGAGGCGGACATTGGCCGCAATCTCGACGTGACGGTTCCCCGGGTGACCGGTCCGCTGGCCGAACGAGCCCGCGCCGCCGCCGCGACGCAGGTCGCTTTTCTGTCAGAACACGGCCAATTGCTTCGGGCGCGGGCGGCGGAGGGGCGGATCATCGAGGGGCACGGCGACCTGCGGCCCGAGCATGTCTTCCTTGATGGCATGCCCCGAATCATCGACTGCTTGGAGTTCAGCCGCGACCTGCGGTTGCTCGACCCGGTGGACGAACTGGCTTATCTGGCTCTCGAATGCGAGCGGCTTGGCGCCCGACGGGTCGGCGACGCCATTCTCGACCTCTACAGTGCCTGGAGCGGCGATGCAGCCGACCGGCGGCTGATCGCCTTTTACCGCAGTTTCCGCGCCAGCCTGCGGGCGCGCCTCGCCGCCGAGCGGCTGGACGAGGCGGCGGGCGACCGGCGTGGCGACTGGCTCGCCCGCATCGACGCCTATCTGCGTTTGGCCACCGTGCGACCCATCGGTCAAGGATAGGAGCTTCCGACAATGGAGCGCAGGTTTATGGGGCGCATGTTCGCACTGTTGATCGCCACGACCGGCTTTGCTCCGGAGCTGGCCTACGGCAAGGACCGGGTGGTGGGCTGGAGACTGGAAAGCGATGGCGCGGGCTATTGCCTGCTCCTTTCGGAATACCGGATCGATGGGCGCCCGGAGATCGATGCCGCCATCGCAATGACGGTCACCGGCGATTTCAGGACGTTCCGGCTGCATGTCTTCCGCGCGGACTTCGACCTGTCCACCGGTGCCGTCTATGACGTCGTCGTCAGCATCGACCGGCGCTGGACCGGGCAAGGCATCGTCGAGGTCCCGGTGTCGGACATCTTCGACTTGGGCCTGCCGTTGACGCGCGACCTGCTCGATGCCCTCATGAGCGGATCGAGCCTGTCCGTCCATGGACGGCGCAGCACGGTGTCCATCCTGCTGACCGGGACGAGCAAGGCCATTCCAGCCCTGCTCGACTGCGTGGCGGGGCGGCCGGGACGGCCGGGCATCAACCCCTTCGAAGCGGAGACGGGAGCGGGCGACATGATGTGACGGCCGCCGAAACGCACCCGCACCGGGTTCCCGATGGTTTCCTTCATTGCAGGGGCACGCCATGGAAAGCGCGACGATGCCGCCGACAAACGGACGTCAGCCCTGGGAAGCGTCCTATCCGGCCGGGCTCGACTGGCGCACCCCCATCCCCGAGCAGCCGCTGTACCGGCTGGTGGAGGAGGCCTGCGCCGCCTTTCCGAACACCGTCTGCCTCGACTTCTATGGAAAGCGGATCACCTACCGACAGACCGGCAAGCTGATCGATCGCGCCGCGCGCGGGCTTCAGGAGCTGGGCGTCGGAAAGGGAGGCAAGGTGGCTCTTCTGCTGCCGAACTGTCCCTATTCGGTGATCGCGTTTCACGCCATCCTGAAGGCCGGCGGCGTTGTCGTGAACCTCAACCCGCTCGCCTCCATCGCCCAGTTGGCCGATCAGATCGGGCATTCCGAAACCGAGGTTCTGATCACGCTGGACCTCGTCCCGTTCCGCGCCAAGCTCGACGCGCTGGGGTGGCCGGGCCGGCTTCGAACGGTCGTCGTGGCGCGCATGGCCGACGCCCTGCCATTTCCGAGAAACTGGGCCTATCGGCTGTTCAAACGCCGGGACGTGGCCCACATCCCCCGGGACGACCGGCATGTGTGTTTCCGCCGTTTGCTCGCCGACCGTGGCGCGCCTCGCCCGGTGGCGGTGCAGCCGCGCACCGACCCCGCGGTGCTGCAATACACGGGCGGCACGACCGGCGTTCCCAAGGGGACCGTCCTGACCCATGCGGCCCTTTACGCCAACACGATCCAGTGCCGCCGTTGGTTCACCGGCGCCGAACCGGGCCGCGAACGGGTGCTGGCGGTGCTGCCCTTGTTCCATGTGTTCGGCATGACCGGCGTGATGAACTTCGCCCTGGCGCTGGGGGCTGAGATGATCCTGCTGCCGCGGGTGGACGTGCGCGAGATCCTGGAAACCATCCAGCGCAAACGCCCGACCATCCTCAGCGGCGTGCCGCGCCTGTTCCAGGCCATTGCCGCCTTTCCCCATCTGAACCGCTATGATCTGTCGTCGCTGCGCCTGTGCGTGTCGGGAGGCGACAGCCTGCCGCCGCTGCTGCTGGAGCGCTTCCAGCAGCTCACCGGGGCCTACCTGGCCGAAGGCTACGGCCTGACCGAGGCCTCACCGGTGGTGACCTGCAACCCGTTCAGCGGCCTGAACAGGCCGGGCTCGGCGGGCCTGCCGCTGCCGGGCACCCTGGTCGAGATCGTCTCGCTGGACGATCACCGCACGCTCCAATCCCCAGGCCGCATCGGCGAGGTGTGCGTGAGCGGACCGCAACTGATGGCCGGCTATTGGCAGGACGCGCCGGCGACGGCACAGGCGATGGACGGGGGGCATCTGCACACGGGGGACATCGGCTTTCTCGACGGTGACGGTTACCTTCACATCGTGGACCGTCTGAAGGATCTGATCGTCACCGGTGGGCAGCATGTCTACCCGCGCACCGTCGAAGCGGTCATCAAACAGCATCCGCAGGTTGTCGATGCCGCGGCGGTGGGCGAGCCCGACCCGGTGCGCGGGCAGTCGATCCGGGCCTTCGTCGTGCCACAGCCCGGCTCCACGCTGTCGGAGGCGGAGTTGCGCGCCTTCCTCGCCCACCGCCTGTCACGCTTCGAGCAGCCGCAGCGGATCGAGTTCCGCACGGCCTTGCCGACCTCGACGATCGGCAAGATTCTGAAACGCGACCTCATCCCCGAACGGCCAGGGGGCGACGACCGGGAGGTCAATCGGCCAGCAGACCGCTGACCGACCCACCACCGTGAATGCGGGCGATGGCCTCCGCAAGCAGCGGGGCCGTTGCCAGAACCGTCACGCGGCGGGACACCAGCTTCTGCGGCAGGCGGAACGGCGGCAGCGTGTCGGTGACGACGACATGGTCGAACAGCGGCGAGGCGACGACCGTCGGGGCGCCGCCGACGAACAGCCCGTGCGTGGCGAGGGCGAAGACCGGGCCTCCGCCCGCCGCGCGGCAGGCCGAGGCGGCGCGCATCATCGTGGTGCCGGTGCTGATCAGGTCGTCGAGGATCGCCACCGTCCGCCCCTGGACGTCGCCGACCAGCGTTCCGCCCCGCACCACGCCGCCGCTGCGCGTCTTTTCCATGAAGGCGAGCCCGACGTCGCGGCCCAAGGCATGCTCCAGGGTCTCCCGGAGCCGTTCGGCCCGCTTCACCCCGCCGACGTCCGGAGACACCACGGACACGCCACCCTGGCCGACCAGCGGCGCCAGATGCGCCGCGAACAGCTTGCGCGCCTCCAGATGCTCCGTGCGGCATCGGAAGGCGTTCTCGAACGCCGCCTCGTTGTGGACATCGACCGCGACCACCCGGTCCACGCCGACCGCCTCCATCATGCCGGCCAGATAGCGCAGGGTCACGGGATCGCGCGGCTTGGTCCGCCGGTCCTTGCGCGCGTAGGCCAGATAGGGCGTGACGACGGTCACGCTCGCGGCGGACGCGTCCTTCACGGCGCCGACGAAGAACAGCAGCCGGCACAGCTTGTCGTGCACGCTGCGCTGCGCATCGCCTTGCAGGGACTGCACCACGTAGACGTCCCTGTTGCGCACCCCCACCAGCGGGCGGACCTTGAGTTCCCCGTCTTCGAAGCCCCGCTCCTCGTGAAGGCTCACCGGCACCTCCAGATGCCGGGCGATCCGCGCCCCATGGCCCCAGTCCGGGTCCAGATCGAAGAGCAGGATGCCATCGTTTCCCATGGGAGCCTCCTCCGGGCGGACACGGCTCATGGCCGGTTGGCGGAGCGCGCCGCAACCCGTCTCAGGCTGCCGTCCACACGTCTGGCGTACACGTCCACATGGTGGCCGAGATCGCACACCCGCTCCGCATCTCCGAGCGCCGCCTTGAGAGCATCACGCCGGGACGGAAAGAAGCCGGCGCAGTCACCGCCCTGCATGCGCACGGTCCACGCCTTTTGCTGCCGTTCCACGATGTATTCCAAATGCAGATAGGAATCCATGACACCACCCATCCGTTCCGCCCCGTCCGTCCGGTCGAGGCTCTGCTTCACACGGTGTCGACCCGCCGGTCCGCCTCCCGGGCAAGGCGTTCCAGAATCGGAGCGATCTCCACCAGGAGAGGAAGCCCGGAGGTCCGATGCGACAGGGCTTCCGGAAGGGATGCCAACTCCGCCGCCGCATGGGCCCGGATCGCCGGAAGGTCCGGCAGCGGCGCCACCCACCGGCCGCCGCGCACCACCGGCACCAGCAGGGGCCGACCCTCCTCGTCGCTGTCCAGGGTCGAAAGCCGGTCGGCCTCGATCCGCCCCTCCGGTCCGTAGCGCCGGAAGACCTGCTTGCGTCCGGGCCACGTTGCCTTGCCGGCGGACCGCTTGCGCCGCGGCAGGCCGGCGTACTCCACCAACTTGTAGGCGCAATCCAGCGCCGGCGCGTCGGTGGAGGTCCCAAGGCTGGTGCCGACGCCGAAGCTGTCGATGGGCGCCCCGCCGTCCAGAAGGTCGGCTATCCCCGCCTCGTCCAGGCCGCCGCTGGCGATGATGCGCGTCTCGTCCAGGCCGCCCTCGTCCAGGATTCCCCGCACCTTGCGGGAGAGGGCGGCCAGATCACCGCTGTCGAGCCGCACGCCGTCGATCCGGATACCCTCGCCGGCCAGATCGCGGGCCAGCGCGACCACGGTCCTGGCCGCCGCTTCGGTGTCGTAGGTGTCCAGAAGCAGCACGAGCCGTCGCGGGCGGGAGCGCGCGAAGTTCGCGAAGGCCTCCCTCTCGCTGGCGTGGGCCTGGATGAAGGAATGGGCCATGGTGCCGACGGCGGGAATGCCGAAGCGCTTGGCGGCCAGCGCCGTCGCGGTTCCGGCGAACCCCGCCAGATAACTCGCCCTTGCGGCCAGCAGCGCCGCTTCCGCCCCATGCGCCCGGCGCAGCCCGAAATCGATGAGCGGGCGGTGCCGCGCCGCCAGCACCAGCCGCGCCGCCTTCGAGGCGATGACGGTCTGCAGATGGATCAGGTTGATCAGGCGGCTTTCGACGAGCTGCGCCTGCGGCAACGGCGCCGTCACCCGCAGGATCGGCTCGTGGGCGAAGAAGACCGTCCCTTCGGGCAGCGCGTCCACGTCCCCGCTGAACCGAAAGTTCGCCAGCGCCTCGACGGCCGCGCCGGAGAACCGGCCCTCGTCGCGAAGCCAGGCGATCTCGTCCGCGGCGAACCGGGCGTTCTCCAGGAATGCCACCGCCTGTTCGAGGCCGGCGGCCATCAGGAAGTTCCGCCCCGGTGGCAGCTTGCGCACGAACAGCTCGAACGACGCCACGTCGGTCAGGCCATGCTCGACATAGGCCTGGACCATGGCGAGCTGGTAATAGTCCGTCAGCAGCAGGCTGTTGCCATCCCAGTCTCCGTCCGACTCCGGCATGGCCGTCCCTTTCCCACGCCCTCAGGCGCGAATGCCCGACAGGTCCCGGTTCAGTCGCGCTTCCAGGCGACGCGGACATAGTAGGCGTCCTTGTCGTAGTGGAGGTCGAGGTCGCCGGCATAGGCGTGGTGCAGGGCCTCGCCGATGCGGCGGGGCAGATGCACGTCGGTGGTCGTCACCACCATGTCGCCGTCGCGATGCTCGATGCCGATGATGCGGTGCAGGGGATGCTCGTCCTTTTCCAGGCGCTCCTGGTGATGGACGGCGGCCAGGATCTCGTCGCGATGCGGGCCGACGAAGCCGCCGGACAGGGTCACGGTGCCGGCGGGGTAACGGTCGTTGGCGCGGTGGCAGGCCTGACACAGTTGCTTCACGGCATCGACGGCGGGCAGCCCCCAGCTCCACCGCCCGTGGTGGTAGACGGCGCCGCATTGCGGACAGACCGTCGGATCGGACATCTTGGCTGCCCGCTTGTATGGGTCGTGGACATGCTCCTGGATCAGCCGGTCGCGACGGGCCGGTTGCGGACGCTGATCGTGGGGACGCGGTTCGTGGATGTGCTCGCCCATGGGAACCTACCGGTGAAGGAAAGGGAGTGCCGGCGTTGCCCGGCACTCGATGACTCCGGGCCGCGACTCCGGGCCGCGACTCCGTGCCGTTCAGGCCTTCGCGATGTCGATCTTCCGCTTGGACGGTTGGCCCGGCTGGGTCTTGGGAAGGACGACGGTGAGGACGCCATTCTTCATGCTGGCCGCGATGCGGTCGCGGTCCACATTGGCGGGAAGGCGGAACGACCGCGCGCACAGGCCGTAGCGCCGCTCCGAGACGTAACGGCTGGCGTCCTTCTCCTCCTTTTCCTCGCTCTTCTCGGCCTTGATGGACAGGACGTCGTCCTGGACGCTGAGGTCCACGGATTGCTCGTCCATGCCGGGCATTTCCATGGTCACCCGATACTCATCCGCCCGCTCCTCGACCTCGGCCGGCGGCGCGAACGCGGCGCCCTCCAACTCTGCGCGCAGCAACGGTTCCAGATCGAACGGCGAACGCCGGCTCCACGGGAAGCGGAACATCGACGACGCCTCGTCGAACAACCGGTCGAACTCGTCGCGCAACGCCAGGATCGGGTGCCGGTTGCGGGCGGCGATCTGCTGAGCGGCCACGCCGGTGGAGGCGATGCCCTGCTGGGAGGTTTCGCCCTGTTTTGGCTTTTCCGTCAGGTTCGTGTCGGCCATAGGAGTGTCTCCTCCTTGTTGCGGTAGCGTGTATGTCGTCTCCTCTATCGACCCAAAGCGACCCAGGGAGGTTAACCTGGATCAAGCCCTCCCTGACCGGGGCCAGGCGATGAGGAGGTAGCTCCACCGAGCTATGCGGGAAAGTGGGTGACGGTCTGGTCAGGCGGCGTCCTGTGACGCGGTTTCCGTGACCTCGATGCCGTCACGGAATGTGACGCCCTGG
>NZ_VITI01000030.1 GCF_007827795.1 Azospirillum brasilense | reverse complement strand
GTATCGGGCACGGGTGACGGCGCTGCAGGACGCGCTCACCACGCCCGACACGCAGGCCAAGGCGGCGGAACTGATCCGGTCGTTGATCGAGGCCGTGGTGCTGACGCCGGAGGACGGTACGCTGCGGGTGGACCTGCACGGCGCGCTGGCCGGCATCCTGGGGCTGTGCTCCGGAACACGAAAGGCCGGCCCCGTCTCCGGGGCCGGCCTTGCCGAGCAAATAAAGTTGGTTGCGGGGGCACGCACCCACCGAGAATTGACGCTACCGCCCGTAGCGATCTGATCCCGGCAAGGCGCGATGACTTTCATCACAGCTCGGATGGTATCGTTGAAGACACACACCTGTGGTCTGCTTCAGCGCAACGCTCCAGGTATCACCAGCCCAAGTGTGCTCGGCGGTGGACCCGCGTCGAAAGGTATGTGAACCGGAAACCAAGCCTTGAATGCCCACAAGAGCCGCTCGGCAAACCAATCTCTGGTAGCTCTCGAAAAAGTATGCGCGGACAACAAGGAACCCACCTGGAGTTGACGGCGCCAAAAAATTCAGCCAAAATAAGAAAATCCTTCATAGCGAAAATCCTTCATAGTATCGTACATCAAAATGGTTTTCACGATCACGTGTTACGCTGCACAATAAAAAAGAAGCCAAATTTAGAGTCACTCCCGTCATGGCATGACAACGATCCTCAAGGGCATCGAGACAAAGCATGACTATTTCAGTCTCTACCCATGATTTCCTTGCCATGCGCTGGATCACTTATAACTTCCTGCAATCTCGGAAATTGGAAGCACCGGACCGGCGACCTTTATTCGCATACCGTTGTACCCGAGCCGAACTGGATCAACTCCTGGCATTGCTGAAGCCGGCCATGGCGGTCGGGCCGGGCGCCGACGGACGGCATGTGGCAGCCCTGTTCTGCTTGGCTGGCGCCGAACTGTGGAAATGGGAGTATGCAGGCGGCCCCTGGCGGTGGCAGTTCCTCTGCGATCGCATCGGCATGCCCAACGACTACGGGCGCATCCAGGCCCTGGCGGGCGACGGTCTGCAATTTTGGCAACGCCCGCTGCGCCGCGGCGGCGCCGGACGGCTTTTCCTGCTGAGCCTTGTGCTGGAGGGTGGCTTTCCGCTGCACCTTCTGCAGGGGGACGGCAATCACCTGACCGCATATCTCAACCGCGTGCTGTCCGACCTCTCGCGCTTTGGCGCCGACGGCGAGGCCGCGGAGCGCATCGCGGCCCGCCATGCCGCCATGCTGCCCGCCAGTTTGCGCAACGAGGAACTGTATTCGCTGGTCGCCGACATGCTCGGCCGGTTCCTCGGCTATCGCGACCTGCTGCCGGCCTCCGTCGCGCCCAAGGATGCCATCGAGTGGCTGGACGGGCACTGCCCGCGGTGGCGCGATTCGCTGCCCCTGACCGTCGACGACGAAGCGGCGAAGCGGCTGCTTGCCGGCCTCGTCGAGGAAACCGTCCGGATGGCCCGCGACCGGACCCGGGTGCTGACCATACTCTGCCATCGCCTGCTGCGGCTCCGAGGAGACGCGTGGTGGCCATCCGTCGTGCTGGACGTGGCCGGCGATGTCGCGTCGGAGTGCTTTCCGGAAGAGATCCGGGCTCGCTTGGCCGCGACGGGTGCCATGCGGGCGCGGCTAATGCCGGCTGGTGCGCTGGAGCGGCGTCTGTCCGCCCCACTCGCCGTCGTGCGGCTTCCCCAGCCTTCCGCTGCCGGCCGTTCCTGGACCATCGAGCCTCTGTCCGGGGCGGACGGCGAGGTTCCCCTGCCACTGACTGACCCCATTGAGGCGACTGTGATCGTCAATGGCGTGGAGGTCGGCCGTTGTGCGCTGCCAGGCGGAGAGGCTGCCACCCAAGGGCCCTGGGTGTTCGAGGCCGACTCCCAGGACGATGCCGGAACGACGCCCGATGGTCTTACCTTCATTGGCTGCGGCAGCGTGCGGACCCGCCGACCGAGCCTCTACGTGGCCTGCCCGGCCGATGCCGGGGCACCGGTGGCCGACGGCGGCGGGACAGTCGAGTGTGTTGGGCGACTTGCCGACGGAGCGGCGCTCTACCGGGTGAGCGGCGCCGTACGGTGCCGCCGGCCCGGCCAGGCGCTGCCAGTGCTGCTGAGGACGGGCGCCGCGGACGAGGCCGCCAGCCGAATCCTCGTGCGGGGCCGGCCGCCGGGTTGGCAACTCGATGGCGTTGGTGCTGTGCTTGGCGACGGGACGGTCATCGAAATGACCGCGGACGGCCGGATCGGACGCCCCCGCCCCGGCGAACTGCTCTGGCGCAAGGCCATGCCGGGAAGCGCATGGGCACAGCTGCCGGCAATCGGCTGGCCACGCGGGCTGATCGAGATCGCCCTGGTGCGCGACGGCGGCGTCATCGATCACACACGGGTGGCCGTGCTCCCGGCCGGCGCGGAACTCCTGATCACCGGGACCGCCGCGGCGGCCGGCACCCTGACCTTCCGCGGCTTTCAGGGCGCGCGGATCCTCCTCGACCAGGCAGGCCTGCCCAAGGGCACCACGACCGACATCTTGGCCGAGGCCGACGGCGCATGCGTGCGCATCGACTGCCCGACGGCCCCACCCGCTGATCTCGATGTGCTGATCGACGGCGATGGGCTGCCGGGATACGGCGGTGGTCCCGTGCCGATGACCTTGCCTTTCCCGGCCCGCGGCAGCGGCTTCATCGGACCGGATGGTCATTGGCTGCCGCACAACGCGACGGTCGCGCTGGACATGCTGTATGGCGTGCGTGCGCGGGTCAGCGGCAGCCTGCATGGGCAGGGCCAGCTCTTCGGCTATCTCGCGACGCGGGGCCATGATCTCCGGCAGGCAAAGCTTCACAGTAGGTTCACGCGGGAACTGCCGCTGAGCACGCTGCGCGACGGCTTCGCCCGCCTCCTCGCATCGGACGGTGCCATCGACGATTGCGTCGTCCTCAGCGTTACGGGAAGCGGGCCGGAGCGGTCCCTGCGCATCCGCCGCTTCGACGTCGCCCTGTCGGTGGCGGAGGGGGCCAACGAGGGAGAGCGCGTCCTCGGCATGAAGGTGAGCCAGCCGCTTCCGGTAGACGGGTTGGAGGTGGTGTGCAAGCCGCTGACGGACTTGGCCGGGCCGGAGACGGCGCTGCCACCCGCGCCCTCGGCCGAGGCGCAGCCTTCCTGGGCTTTCCGCGCAGAGGATATCGCTCCTGGATGCTGGCTGATCTACGGCCGCATTGAACGGCGCCACCGCGTGCGGCCGATCATGCGGGCGGTGGCAGGGCCGGCGGACGACGGTGAAGGGGAAGTCACTTCCCGTTTGCGCACCTGCATCGCCATGGCCGACCACCACGAGCGCCGGGCGGCGCTGTGGAGCCGGCTGCAGGCGATGGCACGCGATCCGCTGGACCCGGACTGGCCCGAACTGGCCGGGATCCGCCGGGCCTTGCAGGACAACTTGCCGCTCAGCACTCTGGACCTGTTCGACCTGTTGGCCGGGGAACCGGCCGCTCTGGCCATGGGGTTGGCGCTGTCCGGCGGCGCCGAGGTGGATGCGGTCCTGCGCATGGAATCGGAGCTGCCCTTCACCTGGGCGCTGCTTCCCATCGCGACCCTCTACGATGCCTTCGTCGCCGTACGAGACGCGCGGGCCCGGGACTTCGCCGAGCGGGGCCTGGGCGACGGAGCCCGGCCGCTGGCCGATCGCAGCATCCTGGACACGCTGCGGCGTATCGCCGACACCAACGGGGCACTGGAGATGACGTGCACGCTCGTCCGCGGCGCGCTGGGGCTGTCGGCACCTGGCGAGCCGGCGGCAGCGCAGTATGCCCTCGCGCCCGTGCGCGCGTCGGTGCGGGATGGACTCGTGGAGGCGCGACGCCTGCTGCTGGAGGCGCATCGCGACGAGCCGCACTGGCCCCATGCGCTGGACTTCAGGGCGGAGCGGCTGAAGGTTCCGCTGCCGGCGGTGTTCGCCGACGAGCACCCGGCGCCCCGATCCTTCCTCGACGCTCCCTTTGCGGCGGCCATCATCGCCTGGACCGGGGTGGCGGTTGGGCCCGACGTCCGCCATGCCCTGCAGTTCTGCCGTGACTTCGATCCCGCGTGGTTCGAGTCCGCCTATCCCCGCGCCCTTGCCCTGCTCAGCCAGCCGCCGCACTCGTTCGAGGTCTGATCCATGCCGCTGTCGCTTCCCAGCTTCCTTGAGACGCTTGCCGAGCGTTCGGCCTTTTCGGTCATCAGCCGGGCGGGGCTCCGCTCCGAGCCATTGCGCGCGTATCTGCGCAGCGTTCTGGCAGTGCCGCCTGGCCATCCCGGCTCGTTCCTCGCCGACCCGGTGTTCGAACCGGCGTTCGGCTGGCAGCCGGCCGATGCGACCATGGCCGAACTGGCGGGAACCCTGCTGGACCCGCGGCTGGTCGACGCTCTGGACCAGCACACGCCCGTGCCGCTGGAGGAGGATCGCGACCGCTACCGCTTCGCACGGGACTGGCGTCCGCACCGCCACCAGTTCGATGCCTGGCGCACGCTGCTGTCGGATCCGCCGCGCTCGGTCCTGGTCAGCAGCGGAACCGGTTCGGGCAAGACGGAGTGCTTTCTCGTGCCCATGCTGGACGATCTGGCTCGCGAAAGCCGGGCGGCGGGGCGGCTGACCGGGGTGCGGGCCATAATGCTCTACCCCCTGAACGCCCTGATCAACAGTCAGCGTGACCGTCTGACCGACTGGACGGCGCCGTTCGGCGGCGACATCCGCTTTTGCCTCTACAACGGCGAAACGCCCAAGGAGACGCGCAACACCGATCGGGCGCAGCGCCCATATCAGACTCCGGATCGCAAGGAACTGCGCGCCGACCCGCCGCCCATCCTGGTGACCAACATCACCATGCTGGAATACATGCTGATCCGCAGCGAGGACGCGCCAATCATCGCACGCTCCCGCGGCCAGCTGCGGTGGATCGTGCTTGACGAGGCTCACAGTTACGTCGGCTCGCAGGCGGCCGAACTCGCTCTGTTGCTGCGCCGGGTGATGCATGCCTTCGCCGTCGAGCCCGGCCATGTCCGCTTCGTCGCCACGTCCGCCACCATCGGTGAGGGGAAGGAGGCCCGAGATCAGCTGGCCGAGTTCCTCGCCGGATTGGCCGGCGTCAGCCCGGAACAGGTCCATGTCGTGGTCGGTGAGCGCGCCGTGTCTCCCCTGTCGGACCCGCCGTCCACCGACGCGCTGCCCGATCCCGGCGGGCTGGCCACCATGGAACCTCCGCTCGCGTACGCCCGTCTCGCCGACAGCCGCCCGATGGCGGACCTGCGCACCCGCTTCGCGCAAGGCCAGACGATGACCCTGACCACCGCCACCGAAGCCCTGATGCCGGACGGCGATCCCCGCGGTGGCGGCGAGCGCACGCGCGCCGTGGCTCTTCTGGAGCAAGCCACGCGGGCCCTCCAGGGAAAGGACCGCTTCCTACCACTGCGCCTTCACCTGTTCCATCGCGCCCAGCCCGGCTTCTGGGCCTGTATCGACCCGCAATGTCCCGGCCGCCAGGGCACCGCGCTGGACAGCGCGGATTGGGCTCACGGCGCGGTCTTCGTGGAGGAGATCGACCGCTGCATCCATTGTGGAGCGCCGGTTCTGGAGATCGTCGCCTGCCAGGACTGCGGGGTGCCGTCGCTTCTAGGCGGCTTGGACGACGATGGGCATCTTCGGTGCTGGATCGAGGAGGGTGACGAGGACGAGTTCTCCCAGGACGCGGAACTTCCGTCCGTGGAGGACGAGGACGGCGGCGGCCCTCCTTCCAGCGGGGCGCACCTGCGCAAGACGCTGGTGGTCGGCCGCTCGGCGGTCGACGGTCATGTCTTCGGCATGGCGATCGACCGAACGGCGCACCGGGAACTCGACACGCCGGACGTGGCAGCTGTTCGGGTGCGCGCCTATCGCCACCTCGGCTGTCCCAGCTGCGGCGGCCACCCCGAGGAATTGGGCGGGCAACTGCGTCCGGCCCGTATGGGCGCGCCTTTTCTGCTGGCAAATGCCGTCCCGCATATTCTGGACTTCACGCCGACGCGTGGTGCCGGCCTGCCCGCCGAGGGGCGCCAGCTCATCACCTTCACCGACAGCCGCCAGGGGACCGCGCGCTTCGCCGCGAAGCTGCAGCAGGATGCAGAGCGCAGCTTTGTACGCAGCGCGCTCTACCATATGGCGCACGCCGCGGCGAACGATCCCCAGAGGTTGGCGGCGATCGCCAAGGCCGAGCGAGATCTGGCCCAACTCGAGCCCGTCAAGGACCAGATCCCTGACCACTACGCGGCGAAGCAGCAGGAGCTTGCGGATCTCCAGAGCGCCGCCGGCGCGGCGGTGCCGTGGCGTGAGGCGGTCAGCCGGCTCGCCGGCCAGGACGACCTCGGCCGTTGGATGTGCGAGGTGTGGGGCTGGCGGGACCGCACTTTCATGACGCCCCATGAACTCGCGGACTACCAGCTCTACCGGGAGTTCCTGCGGCGGCCACGTCTCCAGAACAGTGCCGAAACCATGGGGCTGGTCACGTTGCGTTTCCCCGAGATCGAGGGACTGGAGGAACGGTCGGTTCCGACGCTCCTGGTCGAGCGGGGATTCGGCCTCGCGGATTGGAAGGCGTTCCTCTACATGGTGCTCACCCACTCCGTGCGCGCCAATATGGCGGTGTCCGTCGACGGTGAGCGGTTGCGCTGGATGGGCTTGCAGGTACGGCTGCGCTGTTACCTCAGTCCGGACGGCGATCCGGCGCGCGAACGGCGGGAAATGGCATGGCCGTGCATCAGTGGAGCCGGCCGGCTGCCGCGGGCGGCCCTGTTGCTGGCGCTCGGCCTCGGCCTCGACCCCGACTCACCCGAGCAGCGCGACCGCATGAACGAGGTGCTGGCGCAGGCTTGGCGAACGCTGTGCAGGCTAGCGGATCCAAGCCAGCCTGGCTTCATGCTCGACCTGCGGCGGGCTGAGATCGCGCCGCTGCACCACGGATGGCTGTGCCCGGTAACCGAACGCGTGCTCGACCACGCGTTTGCCGGCATCACCCCCTATCGGCCGCTCAGCCGCACGCCGCAGCCCGACCGCTGCCGGCCCATCGCGCTGCCGACCCTTCCTTTCCCCTGGCGCCGCCAGAATGGCGAGGAGGTCCCCGAGGCTCGCGTGACCGAATGGCTGAGCCGCGACCCGCTCGTCCAGTCGCTGCGCGACAGCGGCGTGTGGACCGACCTGCATGACCGGGTCGCCCTGCGCATGCCCTATATCCGGACCGCCGAGCATTCGGCACAGCAGCCGAGCCTGCGCCTGCAGCGCTACGAGAAGGGCTTCCGCCGCGCCGAGATCAACGTCTTGAGCTGTTCCACCACCATGGAAATGGGCGTCGACATCGGCAGCCTGTCGGCGGTCGTCAACACCAATGTGCCGCCAGCGCCAGCCAACTACCGCCAACGGATGGGACGCGCCGGGCGTGGCGGCCAGGCGCTGGCCCTTGGCCTCACCTTCTGCAAGGACAATCCGCTGGGCTGGATGGTGTTCCACCAGCCAACCTGGGCCTTCGACAAGGACATCCCTGCGCCACGCATCTCGTTGAACAGCCCGGTCATCGTCCAGCGGCACGTCAACGCGCTCCTGCTCGGCGCCTTCCTGAAGGAGAATCCCGGCGGCAGCGACTTGGCCCGCCTGACCTGCCGGTCGTTCCTGGCCCCCGGGGAAGCGGCGTCCGGCGCCGATGGCGCTCCGAGCCGAGTCGAGGCGTTCATCCGCTGGTGCGAAGCACCCGGCGGACTGCCGGACGAGGTGTCAGAAGCCTTGCGGACGCTGGTCTATGGCACCGCCCTTGACGGGCTCCCGGCGCTGGAGTTGGCCACGGCCGACGCGATGGAAACGTTGCGCGCGGCGTGGCTGGCGGAGTGGGAGGCGCTGGAACGCGGCGTCGCGGAGACGGCTCCCGAAACTGCAGCCCGCCGCGCCGCCGAGATCCGCCGGCGCCGCTACGCCGGAACCTACCTTCTGGGGGAGCTGGCGTCGCGCGGCTTCCTGCCCGGCTACGGCTTCCCGACCGCCGTCGTCGAGTTCGTCACGCTGACATCCGACATGATGGTCCGGCAACGCAAGGAGGACGAGGGCGAGGACACGAACGACCGCCAGAACAACCGCTTCGGAACGCGTCGCTTCCCGACACGCCAGCTCGACATCGCCATCCGCGACTACGCGCCGGGGGCGGATGTGGTTGTCGACGGCCTCGTCTACCGCTCCGGCGGCGTCACGCTCAACTGGCGGCGTCCGGCCGCGGACGGTACCATGCGCGAGGAGCAGGCCATCGGCCATGCCTGGTTCTGCCCGCGCTGCGGCGCCACCGACACGTCGCCGACCAAGCCTGCGGTGTGCCGGGTGTGCGCGGAGACGGATATCCGCGTCATGGAGTTCCTCCAGCCCGCCGGCTTCGCCACCGACTTCAGCTCGAAGCCGCACACCGACATTACCCAGCCGACCTATCTTGCGCCGGCGCGCCCCTGGATCTCCGCACGGGACGGTACCTGGACCGCGCTGGCCGATCCCGGCGTCGGCCGCCAGCGGGTGTCCCGGCAGGGCCACGTCTTCCATCACACCGGCGGGGCCGCCCAGCACGGGTACGCGCTGTGCCTCCATTGCGGTCGGGCCGCGGCGGAGACGGCGCCGCCCGACCACGCCCCTGCGCTTCCGGAGGAACTGGTCGGCCATGCCCCGCTGCACGGTGGACGCGGGAGGGGCCACGTCCTCTGCGAGGGCAACGCCAGCTCCATGTCCATCAAGCGGTTCATCCGGCTCGGCTACGGCATCACCACCGACGTCTTCGAGCTGCAGCTTTTCGCCCTGACGGATCCGGTCGCAGCCACGTCGCTGGCCGTAGCCCTGCGCGAGTCCCTGGCGCTGGCGCTGGGCGTGGAGAGCGCGGAACTGGGCTGGCATACCGTCCAGACACCCACACCGAACGGCCCTACGGCCTATTCAATCTTCCTTTACGATCACGCGGCTGGCGGCGCCGGCTTCGCCAGCTCGGCGGCGTCGCTGATCGGAACACTGCTGGCCGGGGCGGAGCGCATCCTGCGTTGCGACGACCGCTCCTGTCAGGGTGCCTGCCATGCCTGCCTTCTCAGCCGCGACACGCAGCATGACGCCGACCGCCTCGACCGGATTGCAGCCCTTGCGTTCCTGCGTACGGCGGTCCTTCCCAGGCTGGAACTTCCCGAGGCGTTGCGGTACTTCGGCGCAGCATCCAGAGCAGAAAGCGAGACGCTGGTGGACGCGCTCGACCGCAGCATGCAGGCGTGGGCTGGCGCCGCGCTTTGGGTCTGGCTCGATGGACCGGCGCGGACCTGGGACTTCGACGCGTGGTCGGCAGCGCCGCTGTTGGAGAAGTGGGGAACCAAACACCGGCCGGTACGCATCGTTACTGAGGGCCAGACGCTGGCAACCCTGTCCTTCGGGCAGAAGATCCGGCTGCGGCGCCTACTGGACCGCTCGCATGCACTTCTCTACCGGACCGACGCGTTGCCGACGGCCGGGGACGGCTGCCTCTTGGCGGCTGTGGAGGACGGACAGCGGACGACCCTGTGGGCCGGCCGGGGAGCCGGTATCCGGCAGGGCAACGAGGATTGGGGCGCCGACGCGGGCGGGCCGGTGGTCTTCGCCCGCGCTTCCGCTGTGCCGGGTACGGCGGAAGCAGTAGCCGACGAGAGGCTGCTGGTCGCTGAAGGCCTGCACGCCACCGTGCTGGAAATCCACGACGAACTAGACGGGCCGGTGCGGGACTTCGGCACCCGCCTCTGGACCCTGGTCGGAGCGAGCCGCCCCGAGATCCACCACCTGATCGACACTCGATGCCCAATCATCGGCGTCGAGATTTCCGACCGTTATCTGCGTAGCCCGCTGACCGCGCGGCTGCTGTTCGAAGCGGTGCGGCCGCTGGCGCTTGGCCGGCGAGAGCCGCTGCCACTGGTTCTACGAACTATGCCGGTCACCGGAGATCACGACAGCCGCGGCGGCCGTACGGTGGAACACGACTGGGACCACCAGGCCCACCGTGAAGCCGTCATGCGCATAGCCGGCCACGGGTTCAACGTGCGGCTCGCCGCCGAATACTGCCCACGCCACGAGCTTGCGCACGACCGAAGCCTGATCGTGCGCTGGGAGGCGGGCGCCGTGCGGCTACAGCTAGATCAGGGATTCGGATCCTGGTCCGCGCGCGGGCAGACCCGCTTCGATTTCGGCGCCCTCCCTCCGCAGCAGGCCGAGATCCTGACCAGAATGGACGTGCAGGTCCGCAACCGGTCGGAGCACCCGTGCCTGCTGCTGGTGAGAGACCTAATGCCGGAGTGACGGAGGTGCGGTCGCGGCGTGCCCTAACGGGATTTTCCCGGTCAGGTCGTCAGCGCCCGCCTTTCGCGCGCCACTGAGAGCCAGAGCTCCGCCCAGCCGCCGTACCTGAGCGCCACGTCTCGAACTCCGACTGCACCGCCTTCAGCTTGGTGCCATCCACCGGCTCGCGGTGCGCGAGGCAATTGCGGACCTCGGCCATGCGTTCCAGCATCGTGCGGACCGGGCGGTCAAGCTGGTTGCGCAGAAGATGGGTGATGGCGCCGAACTCCAGATCCTCCGGCACGGTGATGGTCGTGCCGTAGGGGGTCTGCAAGGGAAGATTTCTGAGCAGCGGATTGGCATAGGCGTCCACTACTTGCAGGCGCGCCTCCTCGAGCCAGGGAAAAACGGTGTGCAACTGCCCCTTCCACACCCGCCGGGCAATGGTCCGCCGGTCGTTCGCGGTTGCTGCGGCTACGCTGCACCGGAAGGGCGCACCATCCCATTCCCGCATGGGCACCGCCGCCGCTTGCTGCTCGCGCAGCCAATCGAAGGGGGCGAATAGCGTGTGCTCGGGCAGTCGGACCAGCGCATCGGCAAGCGGAAGGTTCCATCCAGTGAGCTCAATGATCAACGCCTCGATCAGGGCGAGGTCGAACGCCCCCCGGCCGCGGCCGCGCATCGCCTGAGCCACGTAGAGTACCGTGTCGATCCGCCCCAGCAGGGGGGCCGCCGTCAATACCGGATAATCCCCGCCGGGCCGGGCCGGGAGTTCGTCCATGAGCACGGCAACGCGCAGAGGCGCCACGCTGCCGGTACGCAGCCGGTCGCGCGCGAACGCCCTCATGAAAATATCCCAGGACTGCCAGTGTCCGCCGGCGCCGTGGAGGACCACCGCCTCGCCTTCCAGTTCCACGGACTGGCAGAGGGTCCGCGCGGTGGCCACCGCGACCCGCGTCTCGCGCGGCAGCAAACGCCGCATCAGGGCTTCGGCCGGCGGAAGCCCCAGGACGTCGGCAAGGTCGACGATCGTGAGAGTGCCGATGTCCCGCCGCTCGTAGGCCGCGGCGAACGCGGTTGCGAACCCTTTCGGATCGCCGCCAGATTCGATCAGGACGCACCCCTCGGAGATCAGGGCGTCGACCGCGGCGTTGACGTGGCCGGCGGGCCCCGGCAGCTCCCAGAACTGCATCGCTTTACCCCAAGGATGCCAAGGCGGCGCGCGCCGGTCCGCTCACCATCCAGCGGTCGGCCCCTTGTTGGCGCAGCAGCCCCATGGCTTCTATCCAGGCGATGACGGAGTCGATCGGTCCCGGCGGAGTGATCCCATAGACATCCGGTGCCGTCCTCAGGTCTTCGCGGGAGAATCCGACGGTGTCCAACGACAGGGCCGTCAGGAACTCCACGACGCCTGGGAGAATGCCGAGCGACTGGGCCGAAACCACCGACCGGCCGCTTGCCGTGCCAAGCCAGTTCCGCCGACGCTCCTCGTGTCCGGGGGAGAGGTCGCGGACCTCCACGCCGAACGCCGCGATAGCCTTGGTAAGGCCGCCGGTCTCGCGGAGAATGTTCAGCCGCTCCTCCGGCACGTCGAGATGATCCAGGCTGGCGTCGTTCAGCCAGAGCTGCAGGGCCTTGTCGCTCCAGAGGTCCAGAACGTGCACGCCCACCAGACGTTCGTCCGCCGGTCTCCGGTTGGCGACCATCCAGTTGAACGCCTGCTGGGGGTTGCCGAGGAACAGGATACGGACCTTCAGCCGTTCACCGTGGATCAGTTGAGCAACGCCGCTCACCCAGCCGGAGGTCCAGGGAACGGTGCTGGCAATGACCAACAGGCCTGGCTCAGCGCTGGTCGCATGGCGCCGGCAGACGGTGCCCAACTCCCGCTCGTTCCTGATCTTGTCGACGAACTTGGGCGGTACGCCCTCGTGCGCATCGGCCAGCGCAACGCGCACATCGTCCAGCCCCTGGGCGGAGCTACCGAACACCACCTGCACGGGAAGCTCCGGATCGCGCAACCGGGCCTCCTGGCGCTGCGTCAGCGGCGACGGCCGCAGCGGGTTTCCGCCGATGGCGCGATGGTAGGCACCGGGTGCATACTCCAGTTCCGCCTCGTGGTCGGAAAACGCCAGCAGTTCGTGCTCGATGGTTTCCGGCGTCCCCATCATTGCAGCGATCTTGGTGGAACGCAGGCGCCACCCGTTCTTGGCCCGCCGCAGGACTCCGAGCCCCTCCATCTCGCGCAGCAGGGCGTCGAACAACTCGAGCCCCGCGTCGCTGAGGCCCTTGGCCCACCAATGCATGGCCTGTTCGCGGATCCACGCCGTCGAATAGCCGTCGACGATGCGGCCCCGGTCGTCCATCGCCTGCAGCGTAAGGATCAGGGCAATCAGCCGGTAGCGCTTGTCGAGCTGAAGGGTCATGCGAAAACGCTCGACCAGCAAGTCGCGCATCTCGCGCCCCTCGAACGCCTCTTCAACCTGCCGGGCGGTGACCACGTAGCGCGGGCCATCGGCGCGGCGGTATCCGCCTTGTTGGAGCTGGCGGACGAGTTGCTTGCCCACGACCTGGACCAGCGACGGATAGAAGTTGACGTCGGACAGGATCCGATGCGGCAGCCCACTGTCGTCGGGGAAGCGGAATCCGACGGCGGCGAGCGGGCGCGTCACGAGTTGCTGGGCAGCGGCGAGATCGCGGCCATAGAGCGGCCCGATGCAGAGCGCCTGACCGAAGTGGGCCAGTGGACTGTTCACCGTGCTGGCGACGCGCTGCACGTCGTGCAGACCCGCGAACACCACCTTGAACCGTCGCCGTGTACGTTCCATCAACCCTTTGAAGAGCATGACATTGACGAAGTCGTTCCCGGCATCACCGACCAGGAACTTGTCAGTTTCGTCGAGCAGCAGGAGCAGGCGCCTACGGGCATCGCAGTCAAGCCACGCCTCGATGCCGGCAATGACGGTCTTCGCGCTGCCGTCACCCTTTTCCAGAACCCGCTGCTCGGACAGATCGGCGGCAAGTTTCGGCCAGATCTGCTCCAGAGGTTCCGAGCGCCCGATCTGGCGGAAATCGTGGACGCGCACGACGTGATCCCGCTCCGGCGCGTGGAACTTCTTGCGCACGTGCTGGAGAAGGGCCGACTTGCCGAGCTGGCGACCGCCGTAGATCAGGCAGGGGCCGTCGGGGCTCCAGACCTCCTCGATCTCGCGTGACCGGCCATAGAACATCTCGATCGGCACGTCACCGGCGATCAGGCTGTACGGATCGCAACAGCCGAACGGCAGTCCGCAGGTGAAGAGGGCGGGAAGCCGGAGACTCTGCAAGCTGAGGAAGAACAGCAATCCCTCCTCGATCAGGAGGACGCTGCGCCGGCCTTCGTGCGCGGCCAAAGCGAACGCGCGCCGCCGCTCCGTCGACAGCCGACCGAGGTAGATCGCGATGTGCGCCGAAGCATCTCCCGACGGCACCGCCGTCAAGATCTCCTGTTCGCTCTCGCTCACGTCATGAAGGGTGACGGTGTAGCACCCCGCCGCCTTCGAGCCGAAGGCCGGTACTGGGCAGACCGTCTGGTCCGCGATGGGAGCGGTCGTCAACGTGAAGGCCCGGCTGCGCGCCGACGTGGCCCGTGCCGAGTCCTCGCCGATGCGCACCGCGAGGAACCCCAAGCCCTCGAACACATGTTTAAGATGCTGAGGCATATCGCGACTGTTCCGTATGCCCGTCGCCTTGACGTTCGCCCAGGCACCCAGAAGCTGCCGGACGTCCTCGCGGCGTTCGCTCACCAAGGTGGAATAGGGCAGCGGCCCGACATCACTGCCGAGCTTGACCGCGCGCTGGACGTCGACTAGCCGTACGGCCCCCGCCTCCAGCGCATCGGTGAAAGCGGGAAAGAAGGTGTCGAACGCATCGCGCCCGCCGTCGTCGGGCGGCAGCTCCTGCCCCTCCTCCAGCAATTCGAGAGCGTCGCTCAGCGACACCAGCCCGTCGGGTGTGAGCAGCCGCCGCAGACGTTGCACGGTCTCCTCCTTGCCGGACAGGGACAGACGGTCCAGGCGGGCACGGTAGCGGTCGACAAGGTCGTTCTCGACGCTCGCCATGGTGTGTTCGGCGGTCGTGAGCAGGCGGAATGCGGCCGGGAAGTCGGCGACCACGCCGCCTGCGGCAACGAAGCCGCCCATCCCGTCACGGGGCAGTTCGACAGGATCGACGGTTTCCAGCCGGTCCAGCAATTCGGAAAGCGCAAGATCGCCGCTAGAGTCCAGGCGCAGTGCCCGGTCGATGCGCCGGCGCACGGCCTCCAGTCTGGTCTTCAACGTAATCCGCGCAGCGTCAATGTCCTGCGAGCGGACATCCCACAGAGTCTGGACCGCACCTTCGCCGCCGAGGCGGGACAACACGCGGATCACATGCTCGGTCGCCAAATGGTTGTGTTCGGCCACGCGGTCGTGAAACGCCTGTTCCCAGGTGACGCCATCCCCTTCGGCGTAGGCGAGGATTGGTTCCAGAAGAAGGTCCGGATCGAGCGATGCCGGCACCCAGCCACCAGCGTAGTCGAGGCCTGGCAGCTTGAGCAGGTCAGCGTGCAAGGCCTGTTCCGGCAGGGCCAGCGTGACGACATCGTCTTCGGCGTTCAGCATCCGCCTGATGTCATTCACCACGGTGCGCAGGGCACGGGCGCTTGCCCCAAGGATGCTGGCGTGTGTCGCCAGGGCATCCAGGCGCGGCGACACCTTGGTGATCGTGGCGCTGAGGCGGGCACGGACCTCCTCGTCCTGGTGGGACGACGACGACGCGGTCACGTCGGAAAGCGTCACCCAGGCATCCAGCCAATCGCCCAGCTTGGCCCGCGCATCCCTCCAGTGGCTGAGGAGGCGCTGCAGCGCGCGCGCCTCAATAGTCTTCTTTATTCCGGGGTTGAGTTCCCGGAACGTCCGGTTGATCAATTCGGCTACCGAACTGTCGTTGCCGTAGTCGGTCATGAAGGCCCTGACGGCATCTGCCGCCGCCTTCTCGCCGGCGATCACCAGTTCGACAACGGAGCCGAGCACGCCCGACGGCTCCAGGAAATGGTGCCACACCTGGGTTGCAGGAGCGTAGACGATGCTGGCCTTCCGTACCGTCGTCAGCCACAAGTCCAGCGCCTCGGCAGCCGCCTTCCGGTTGGCCAACGCCCGGTCACGGTCGATGCCGCGGCTGAGTGCCGCAGGGCTGGCGTAGTATCCCTTTTCGTCCAAGGAGACGATCGGCTGACGCAGGTCATGCAGAAACGCCAGCTCGCTGCCCAGGGGGAGTTGGCCGACCAGCACCCGTGCCCCGCTGTCCGCCGCGAAGAGGGCCGGACGCAGTCCTCCCGCCAAGGTCAAGAGGATGGTGGCTTGCGACGCCATGGAAGCGGTCTGATGGAGGGCGCATGCGCCGAGCAAGGTCTCCACCAGGGACGCGCTGTACAACGATGCCGCGCTGCCGGACGTCCGAACCGACCGCCCCACCACGCACAACGCCGTCGCCGACGCACTCGGCAAGACACCATCCAAGGAGGCTCCACCGGCTTCCGCCGCTCGCACCAAGTGATAGGCGAGCCCCAGTTCGCCGCGGTCAATGAGCCGAACGAAGGCATCCGTCAGCCGCGCTCCGAGTTCATCATCTTGCGGAGTTTCCGCGCCGGGCTGCCACTCATCCTCGCCGAGGGGACCGAGCGGCCCGGCCGTCTCATCGACGGAGAGGTCTTCTTCCCGCGTGTCCGGCATGCCCGGGTTGAGCGGGCGTGCCTTACAGGCGGTTCCGGCCGCCTCCTCGCTCGGGTCTGCGTCCTCCCAGTCGCCTTCTTGCTCCAGCCTTGCACCATCCTGCGCATCGACGCTCGCGGTGACATTCGGTTCCGGCAGGACATCGACCACATACACTTCTCCTGGGGCGGCATCCTCTACGCCCGCCTCCTCGGCCTCCAGACTCCCATCGTCCGAGGCGAGATCAGCCGTCCCCGGAGCCGCATCACTTTCTCCAGCATCCCGCGCGTCGTCGGCAGCCTCCACCAAGGCCACAAGCAGATCATCCAGCACTTGGGCCGCGGTCCACGCCGAGGACTCGGCTGCACGCAAGTCATCGTTGGCCTGCTGAAACGCAACCGTCAGCTCATCAACGGCCTCGGGAGATGCGTCGTCCTCCAGGGCCACCAACGCGGAGCGCCGACGCCCCCGCTCCTCCGAAGCCGCCGCATAGTGCCTGAAGGCATTCTCACAGACGTTTACGGTACCGAGGATTCTAGCCAGTTCTTCGTCCTGCAGCCCCCGAACGAGAGCGCATCGCTCAGCCGCCTCGGAAACGACGGTCGTCAGGGTCTTCGGTGCCTGCGGCACCAAGCCGGTGACTGCGTTGCGAGCCCTGGCGGTACGTTCAGCCGACAAATGCTCCTGTTCCGCCAGTCTGCGTATTCCGGTGATTGCGCGCGGTGGTTCCGGCGCGAAGGCGTCCACCGATTCCGGTCGATGGCGTCCAGTTGTTCCGGCGGATGACGTCCACTCCGCGCGGGGGCAGCCTCGGCTGGCTGCTGGATGACGTGCAGGTTGCAGAAGCGCGGCGGCCGGGTCAAGCCGTTGTCGCGGCGAGCGCGCTGCGCTTGCGCATCGACTCGCCGGCCAACTCGATGCGATGGGCGCTGTGCAGCACGCGGTCCAGGATGGCGTCGGCCAGTGTCAACCCGCCGATCGCCGCGTGCCATTCCGGCACCGGCAGCTGGCTGGTGATCAGCGTCGCCGCGCGGCCGGTGCGGTCGTCGATCACCTCCAGCAGATCGCGCCGCTGGTCGGCGGTCATCGGCGTCACGCCCCAGTCGTCCAGGATCAGCAGTTGCACGCGCGCCAGCGTCTTGAGCAGGCGCGGATAGCGGCCGTCGGCGCGGGCGAGCGCCAGATCCTCCAGCAGCCGCGGCGTGCGCGTGTACAGAACCGAGAGGTTGTTCCGGCAGGCCCGGTGCCCGAAGGCACAGGCCAACCAGGTCTTGCCCACCCCGGTCGGTCCCGTGATCAGCAGGTTCAGCCCGTCGCGCACCCACTGCCCGCCGGCCAGCTTGGCCATCAGCCCCCGGTCCAGCCCGCGCGGGGCGCGATAATCGATGTCCTCCAGTTGCGCGCTCACGCGCAGCTTGGCGTGGCGCAGCCGGGCCAGGGTGCGCTTGGTCTCCCGGTGCGAGGCCTCGCGGTCGAGCAGCAGCGCCAGCCGGTCCTCGAACGGCAGCGCCAGGGCCGCGGGATCGCGCCCCTGGTCTTCGAGCGCCTGGGCCATGCCGAGCAGGCCCAGCGCGTGCAGGTGGTCAACGGTCGGATGCCGCAGCATCGAGGTCTCCTTGGGTCAGTGGTAGTAACGGGCGCCGCGGATGTTGGCGTGCGCCAGGGTCGGCGCCTCCACGGCGGGCTCGGTGGTCGCCGGGCGGCGGTCGAGGCCGCTCTTCAGAATGGACTGCAGGCTGCTGTAGGAACGCGCGCCGATCGCCAAGCCGCGCGCGCAGGCGGCTTCCAGCCGGTCGGCGCCGTAGTGCTGGGCCAGCCGCAGGATGCCCACGCAACTGCGAAAACCGCGTTCGGGATGCTCCCGCTCGCGCAGGATCGCCTCCACCATGGCGGCGGTGTGCGGGCCGGCCGCCGCGGCCTCGTTGAGGACGCGCTCGTGCGTCCAGTCCTGAAAGCGGCGATGCGCGCTCGGCATGTGGTCGGGCTGGGTGGTGTGGCGGTGGGCGACGGAGCTGCGCGCGTGGACGGCGACGCGCTTGCCCTTGTGGAAGACCTCCACGGCGGCGGCGGTGAGGCGCACCTCCACCGCCTCCTTCAGCAGCCGGCAGGGCACCGAGTAGAAATGGCGCTCCACCTCGACGTGGTAGTCGATGCCGACGCGGCGCTGCAGCCACTCCGCGTACTCGTACGGTTCGGCCGGCAAGCGCCCCAGGGCCGGGCGGTCGAGCTGCTCGAACAGCTCGCGCCGGCTGGCGCCGAGGTGGCGCATGACGCGGCTGTTGAGGTCGTCCAGCAGCCCGGCGATGGCGGCGTTGAGCTCGGCCAGGGACAGGAAGCGCTGCTTGCGCAGCCGCGCCAGAACCCAGCGCTCCACGACCTGGACGCCGACTTCCACCTTGGCCTTGTCGCGCGGCTTGCGCACGCGCGTCGGCACGACGGCGACGCCGTAGTGGCCGGCCATCTCGCGGTAGGTGGCGTTGACCGTCGGCTCGTAACGGCACGGCTTGGTGACGCCGGCCTTGAGGTTGTCGCAGACCACCTGGCGCGGCACGCCGCCGAAGAAGGCGAAGGCGGCGGTGTGGGCGGCAATCCAGTCGGGCAGCCCCTGGCTCAGCGTCGCCGTGGCGAAGGTGTAGTTCGACGCCCCCAGCACGGCGATGAAGATCTGGGCGGCGTGAACCACCCCGGTCCGGGGATCGACGAGGTCGATGCTGTGGCCGGCGTAGTCCACGAACAGCCGCTCGCCGGCGGGATGGACCTGCCGCAGGGTCGGCGACACCCGCCCCGCCCAGGCCCGATAGCAGTCGCAGAACCAGGAATAGCTGAACCCGTTGGAATGCTGGGCCCGGTACTCCTCCCAGAGCAACAGCAGGGTGACGCCCGGCCGCCGCAGTTCGCGATGCAGAGCGGCCCAATCCGGCTGCGGCCGCTGGTCGGCCGGAACATCAGGAACGGGCGGGAACAGGAGCCGCTCCAGTTCCTCGTCGCCGAACTCGTCGGGCAACGGCCATCCCAGTCCGGCCTGCTTAGCGCGGGTGACGTACTCGCGCACGGTGCTCGCGCTGACCCCGGCGATGGGCGCGACCTGACGCTTGGACAGGCCGCACGCGAAGGTGAGCCTGAGGACCTCTCGGATCTTGCGCATGGACACTCGCTGCGCCGGCATCTCGCTTTCCTCGTCGCTGCCTGAAAAGGACGGCGAGAGTACCGGGGGTTGAACAGCTCCAGCAGCAAGCCGAGCCCGCGCGGGTGGTCGCCTTCACCGGATTCGGTGGACGCCTTCGACCGGAAGCAGTGGTCGGGTTCGACCGGAATGCCCGGTCGCCTTCCCGTGGAACCAGTGGTCGCTTTCAACCGGATTACGCAGCCAGTCGGCGTAGGTCGTCATCAGTAGACGCCAAGCGCTCAAGCAGGCAACGAATTGCGTCGATGCCCTCTGGTGCACCCGGCACGAGTCCTTGAACTGCATCGAGCAGCGCATCGACGGTCGCATGCCACTGCGTGAGCAGTGACTGCGGGGTATCGCTGGGGCCGGTGACGGCATCCTCCCAGTCTGGTGCCGGAGCATCGGAGATTTCGTCGAAATCGTCTGGCAGTTCCTTGCCAGTCCGGGCCTCGCCAACCAACAGGGCAGTCAACGCATCCACAGCGTCGTCGGCGACACTGTCCTCTAGCAGCACTCCAGGAGCCACGGCTGAAAGCCAGGGTTCCAAGTGTCGCCGAACGCCTGGACGGGTAAGAATGTGTCGAGCGGCATCCTCGACTCGCCAACCGTAGGCCGTCTCAATCCACAGAAGTTCAGCCAGGAGGGTGTCCTCTCCCGCCTCGGCCAACCGGTGCCGCCGCCCGGAAACATCGGGCACCGCCACACCACCGGTTTCCTGTATGCGCTGGTTTGCGATCGCGTGCAGGCGCCGTACCAGCATCTTCCGCTGCCCCTTGGTCGGCGACAGCGTCGCGACGGTGCGGTCAATGATGGCAATTGATTCACGACGGCTGCGCACGTTCCGGAGATAGGCATCGAAAAAGCTTGCGGCATCAAGGCGCCGATCCTGTGGCCAGTCGACGAATACGCGCTTCAGCAAAGGCGTCAAACGGCGGCGGTCCTGTGGCATCAGATTCCAGGTACGGCCGAGCCAGTCTACCGTCATGAAACCGGGGAGTGGGAGCAATGCGACATCAGCCAGGGCCACACCGTCTGCGTTGTCATCCCTCATGCTATGCGCCCTTCCCGATTTATTTCCAAATCCGACCAGAACCAGCAGACTACATAAAATTATTACGCCTTTGAGTTGCTTTGCAATACGAAATCTCCCTTGACGCATGCGCATTATCTAGCATCTGAAGCTGTCCAGATCCGAAATGAACGCCGGAGCAATCAAATGGTGGAAAGCGTGGCACATCCAAAAGTGACATGCTCCTAAGAGTCCGTAGGCGTGCTCTACGCCGTTCCGATAAGCAGGCCACTATGACGTTCAACCCGCAATAGTACAACCTAAGATAGTCTATTTAGCAGCAGAAACATGATCGCCGTCATCTTTATTGCAGAAAACGAATCGACACATTCCAGGGCCGTCGCGCCGATCGTGAAACGCGCCGTCGAGCGCGTCGGCCTCGACCCGGCGGTCTTCTCCAGCCATTCGTCGCGCCGCGGCCTGGCTACCGAGGCGACGGCGCACAGCGCGCCCGCGGGTACAACCATGCGGCAGGCCGGGCATCGTAACGTGGCCGCCTTCGTTGGCTACGTTGAGGAGGGCGGCGCCGTTGTCGACGACGTCGGCCGCTACCAGCTGCACTAGCGTGACCGGAAACCCTCCAATGGTCTGGGCATGCACTGGGAGGATGCGGGCGACGGGAGGACGGAACGCATTGGCTGCGCGCCGGCGTCACCAGCGCGGTCATGTGGCGCCGCCGCGGGGCGCCCTTTGGAAACGGGGGAGGTCGACCGCCCCGCTGCCTTAGATCGCTCGGCTGCTGGAGCTGCGGGATGCCGGCGCTGCCGCCATCGCCGTACTCGCCGATCAGCTTGGTGTCACCGCCCAAGAGAGGGCTCGGCTGCCCCTGCTCGGCCAAGCTCGCTAATGCTTGCCTCGGGGCCGCGCGCAGGCCGGCGTGGAAGCGCCCCAGGAACGGGACGCGGGCGCCCGCTCCAAACTCAGGCGTACTTGACGCGGTTCTCCTCGCAATGGGCGCGTACGCGGTCGACCCAAGCTTCGTACCACCACCAGTCGCCATCCTTCAGGTAGACACCGAAACCGGTGCCCGGCCGCTTGGCGTCGAGCGTCCTCCAGAGCTGCGTATGCTCGTGCTCACGGAAGCGGGGGAAGCCCTCGGCCTTCATCCGGTCGACGATCTGTTTGGGCTTGTACTTGGCCTTTTCGGCCTCCTTCAGGAGGATCCGCCGAACCTCCCGGCCCTCGGCAGAGTTGCCCTTCACGAACTCGATCACCTGGTCGGCCTTGCCCTTGGAGTTCGCCGTCCGCTCGACGAGGTAGACGCGGTAGGCGTAGCGCAGGTCGGCCGCGACCTCGTCCGGCAGCCCGGTCTCGAATGCCAGCGTCATCGCCTGGATGTTGGGCGGCAGGTCGGGCTGCTTGAGCAGTTGGTCGCGCTGCTCGCGCTCGATCGTCGCGAATTGCAGCGCGAACGATAGGTCGCCCTCAAGACCGTAGCGTTCGCCGACGAGGTCCTTCAGAGCGCGGTTGAAGTTGAGGCAGCACGCCTGCAGCTTCGCGCCGATGGTGTCGTCGATACGCCGCGTCATCTGATGCTCGATCTCGTGGCGGATCCCGATCAGAAACTGCAGATTGGCGACCGTCGCTGCGTCGAGCGGGCACTGGTTGCACCCTAGGCAGTCCTCGAGCGTCCAGTGCTTGTCGGCGCCGTGCCGCGTCTTCAGGACCACCTCGTTGCCATCGACGGTCTTCTTGATGCGATGGTCGATGCCGTTGCGCCGGTAATGATGGTGCAGGAGGTAGGTCCACGCGATCACCGCCAGGGTGATGAAGACCTCCGCTTTGAAGAACGCGCGCGGGTTGTTGTAGCTTTGCACCGCGTTCAGCATCGCCTCCCGCGCCTTGATCACCAGCTCGTCGCCGGCGATGTGCAGGCCGGTCTGCGGATCGATCTGTGGCCAGGTCCTCAGGAACTGGGCCAGCTCCTCCGGCGACGCCACCACCACGGTCGCGTGCTTGCGCCCCTCGCGGATGTCCGAGATGCGAGCGTGGTTGATGGTGCGCATCGGCCGCGTGAAGTGGGCGAGGATCTCCTGGTCGTTGTATCGTCCTTCGGCGATCATGGCTTTCACCAGGGCGATCTCGCCGCGGTCGAGCCGGTTGCCGGATTCGCGTTTGGCCATGGCCGGGGGCATCCTCTGTCGTCGCTCGGGCGCGGGTGTCGGGCGCAGGCGCCGGGGCCAAGCATATCGAACCGTCCAGCGGCGGCGAGCGGCGACACGCCGCGCCGCGTCAGCGGAGCGGCCAGCGTCCGTCCCCGGCGCGGGCGCGCTCGTCCTTGAAGAATACCCTCCCGTCGCGGAAGACGAGCAGGCTGATGGTCTCCCCGTCGGCGACGAGCATGGACTGTTCATGCACCTAATAACGTTCGGCGTCGGCGCGGTCGAACCAGGCGCCCGCCCCCATGACTCCCAGGCGCGATCGTGGCGCGTTGCCGAACAGCGCATCGAAGCTGAACGAGCCGGGGCCAAGCTCCGCGCGGGGGACCGACCGGCAAGCCGTCTCCGGTCCCTCCACCCGTCATTACGCAGCTAATCGCTTGATGCACAAGCGTTTGTCCGGCAATTTGGCGGATGTTCTGAAACGCCGGACAAATTCTTTCCAATCAGCGGCTTGATGGTTCCAGTCTCTGCGGGATCGAGGCCGAACTGGTCAGGCAGAGCGCACTTCAGCCGTGATGCGTCCGGTCCAGTTCAGGACCGTTGAACTGACGAAACCGAAGACTTTCCACCACCCGGATCGAAACCAACACATCGTTGATGCGACAAGCTTTCCCGGACGCAACGCGCACCTCCGACGCCGCGGCGAGGATCGGCAAGGTTGGCAGACTGGGATCTCAAAATTTCTTGCGCGATCAAAGGCTTGCGGATTGACGATGGATCGGCAGGCACATCGGCAGAATTCTGAACGCTGTTGTGAAAATCAGCAACCAGGCCAATGGGTTAGCGGATTGGACGATCGGCAGATGCTGAACGGAGAAGCGGGACAGCTCAGCTGGACACTCCGTTCCCGCCGGGATGGCAGCCCCTTCCGTCCGGTTCTGTATGCAGCCGCGTTCGGGACCAGCAACGTGCCCTGCCGAAAAGAAAGCTCCCTGCCCCATGCGTCGAGGCAGGGAGCTCGTATTAGGAGCCGGAGCGCGGTGGGTTTCTATGGACGGACGCACCAGGGCGCACCGGCGCCCCCACCGACTGCACAGCACCCTTGCTCACGAGTTGGACACGGATGACGGGCCGATCGAATCCAGGGAGCAGAAGCAGGCCGGCGTCAAGAGCCGTGTCGAGGTCTTCTACGATGTCGAAGATGTCCTGTACCGACAGGGAAAGCCGGTAGTCCATCGCCTCCGCTGCCTGGACGATCATGTCCAGCTTCCGCCGCTCGGCGGCGCCGCGCTGCCCACAGGCCCAGCGCTGCAGGGTTTCCTGAAGCCAATCTACGAACTTCATGGTCACCGCGCTCTGTTCCGCCGGAAGCACACGGATGATCGCGTCGTCTTCGATGCACGCGGCCAGGGCTGCGCCGCTCCGAACTGGGGTGGTCATCATCATCACGGGTCGTCCTGAGTTGCGACCGCCCGGTGTGGCGGCCCGCAGGGCCAGCCGCCACGACGGGCGGACGCAACGCCGACGCGTCCCGACCGCTGCTTGTCACCTCGCATACTCGTCGCGGATCCGGGACTTGGACGGCTGGAGAGACTGCAGGGAGATACCACGCTGCCGCGCAACCCTTGCGATGACCGAGTAGGCGTGCCGGTGTTCGTTCCGGCGCCTCTCCTCGCCCGCCTCACGCGCTGCCCGTTCGGTCACCAGCGCGGCCTCCAGGAGGTCGTCCTTGGTCATGACCTTGAGCTGCGCCTCCAAGGCCTTGACGGCCTCGGTCGCGGCGCTGGACAACCGGACGGCACCCGCCACCGCGCCCGACGGCCGCGATTTCTCGCCGGTCATGACCTCCAGCGACTCCTGGGTTGCCGCGGTTGGCTTCACGCCGCCCATGATGGGCGCCGCTTCCGCGTCGGGCTTCACCTTGTCGGTGCGGCCGGTCCGTTGGCCTTCCTCCTGCCGCGGGCTCCTGTTCGGCGCCTCACCGCGCGCTGGAGCATCATCGCGCCGGCTGGCGAGCGCAGAGGAAAGATCGCCCGGCTCCTTGCCATGGCTGATGGCATCCATCAGCCGACGCCACGCCGCCTTCGCCGGTTCGACCAGCCCGGCCTGCCGGGCAAGGAGCATCACCAATCGCTGGCCGTGGCGAACCAGAGCCTCGTAGGCGCGTTTCCATCCCTGCGCTTCCAGTTCCGCCTGCTCGCGGATGGCGCGCTCCCGCACAAGCTCCGCATCCCGACCTTCGATCGCCGTCGTGAGGATCGCCAGAGCCGCCGGAACCCGCTCGGCAGCGGCGCCGCGGAGGTGCACACCAAGCGCCCGCACCGGCGCGTCCAACAGGGTGGCCACCTCATCCAGTGCTTGGTCACGGTTCGCCTGCGCAATCGCCCGCAGCCGGGCGCCGGGTTCGCTGGGCAGGACCTCCGGCGTCAGCCCCGCTGACCGCGCCGCCTCCTCCACGGCGTCGGACTGTCGGCTGGCAGCCTGCAACCGCTTGCGCAGCTCAAGCGCCAGTTGCTCGTCAGCAGCGTCGGTGTCGACCGTCCGGCGCACGAGGCGGAGTGCCTCTTCGGCACGGTGACGCGCTTGCCGATCTTCGTCGGCCTGCCGGGCAGCAGCCGCTCCGGTGATGGACGCAGACTCGGCGCTGCGCTTCGCCTCGGTCAGTTGCTGCCGCAGTGCAGTCCCTTCCGCGCGCAGGGCAACACAGTCCGCTTCCGTTGCCCGCCGCTTCTCCTGCTCCAGCGCCAGGGCCGCCTTCGTACGTGCCAAGTCCCTGGTGAGTTCCTCGGCGTGCGTCTCCGCCGACGCACGCGCCCGCTGCTCGCGTATCAGCACGCCGCGCGATCTCTCGTACGCGGTCGCCATGGCGCCCCGGGCGACGGTGACGATCCCATCGGCCAGAGACGCCGCGACATCCGGCTGCGCCTGCCCGGTCGCCGCCGCGATGGTCGCGACGCTCCGCGTGGCAGCATCCAGTTCCTCCCGCAGCCGCGCCGCGTCCGCCGCCGGCTCCCGCACCATCGTCATCCTGTCGCTTGCCTCAGGAACGGCGATCCCGACGGCCCCCGGTCCGGGCGCGCGCGCTTTCCGAGCAGCGTCGCGGGCCTCCAGGTAGTCGAGCACCATCGCGTGTATCCCGCTCCACAAGGCACGGTCATGCCAGTCAACGACCACACCGGAAGGAGCTTCGACCTTCACCATCCCACCCGTTTCCCGGCTGAAGCGAACCCCTTGCGCTTCCAGTTCTTCGATCCGGACAATGGCCCGAGCCAGACGCACCGATTTTTTGTCGGGCATTGCACGTCTGGACTTTTCGAGTTCGGCTACGATGGCGTTGAATTGATGAGGCATGACGTCCACTCCTCCAAAATCCAGAGCACGCCCCTCGACGACCGGATGATAGGCCGGACCGAGCGGCACCTGGGAAAGCGGTTCATGGTGCGGCCCGACGGCGCCGAGGTCCTGCTGTTGACGGTGGCGATGCCACTTCGACCGCTGAGATACGCGATGGGTCGCCCCGGTTTCGGCCAAGACCTCGTTGCACAGCTGCTCCCACAGCTTGCGGCTTCCGATCAGAAAGGCCTTCCGCGACAGGTCGCGGTCCTTCGGGCCGAGGGCGCCGTCGACGAGCGGGCGCGTCGTCGCCAGAACGTGCGCGTGCGGCTGGTAGACGATGAGGCGCCCGTCGGGCAGTTCCAAGAGGTGCGGGCCGTCCACTGGTGGAGTGCTGGGGACACGGACCACCGGGATCACCGGCCACGCGAGATCGACCGTGTTCGCCAACTTCTCGGCGGCGGCCGGCACCCTGGGGTCCAGGGGGCGCCCGTACAGGTGGACCGCAATGTCGGCGATCAGGTTGCGTGATCCGAGGTGCTCATCAACGAAACGCTCCACCGACCGGATCGACGTCGCGATGGGGACCTCCCGGCTGAGCGACAGCGTGTATTGCAGCGCCAGCGTCGCGTCACGGCGCCGTTCGCTGAGTTCCACCCTGGTCCACAAGGTCTGCCGGTCGGCGCACCAAGCGGGCGCGCCCGCGGGCACGCGGATGTCGGTGTGGTGAACGCCCGACTTGCCCGTGAAGTCCGCAACCGCCGACACAGGATCCTGCCCCTTCGCCGCCCACGCCTCCCGCAGGTCGGCGCCGATGGTCAGACCGACTCCTGCTTGGTAGGCGGCCGCCGCGATAACGGTGCGGAACCGTCCACCGGACTGATAAGCCGCCGACGCTCCGGCCTTCGCGCCGGCGCCACGGGAGAGCATGCCCTGTTCGATGCGAAAGTATCCCAAGTCCGCCACGGCATCGGCACCTCCCCGCCGTCGTCGATCCGGCAACCGGCCCTGGCCGGCCCCGGAGGCGTTGCGGCCCGCCGCAACGCCTAACTGCACACTTCTTCGCTCGAGGCTGCCCGTGGCGAGGGCCGGAGGTCCGACGCCCGGGCAGCTTGGTTCCGAAGGAAGCGTATGGAGGGTTCCGCCCCGCCGCATCGGGCGCCGGGCAATTTTCTGCGCCGTTTGGGTGAAATGGTGGACCCGAGCGGCCCGCAGGCGGAGGGGTGGGATCGACGTGGATGGCGACGGTAACGCCGGTATCAGGTGCCGCTACCCGGTATCGCTACCGCGGTATCACCTCACCATCGGCCGGCTTGGACCGGAACTGTCAAGATTCCGTCGCCGCAGCCCTTTCCTGGCATCGCAACTCATCCAGATACTCAGCCGGCCGACGGCACGGCCGCCCAAACCGTAGTCCCCGCAGAGGTTCTGGATGTCCTGCTCCCAGCCTACCCATCCCCTGATCACGCACGAGTCCGTCTCGGAAGCCGTCAACAAGATCGTGTCGAAGGACAGCGCCTATCCGTCTTATCGCCGCATCCGAGCCGAAATTGGCGGAGGTTCCCTGCGCGACGTATCCCGCTTCATCCATGACATCAGGAAGACCGCCCCTCACCTGTTCGTCATTCAGAAGGGCGCGGTCAGCACGTCTGGCAATGCGTTCGCGGGAGGGCCGGTTGACGTCAAGTCCTGCGCCGCGGCCGAGCAGATGCGGCGTGCCATCGACGGCGCCTTGACGGCCTTCATCGCGTCGATCGACACCCTGCGGCAGGAGGAGAGGCGCCTCGCCGCGGAACAGCACACCACCGCGCTGGCAGCCCTGCAGAGCGAAAGCGCGGCTTGCCGGAGCGAACTGCACGCCCTGACAGCCGAGATCGCTGAACAGGAGCAGGGCTATGAGGATCTGGCGCAGGAACACGACCGGATCATGGAAGACCGCAACCAGCTGGCGGTGAAGGTCGCCCAGCAGGGCGCGGCGCTGACCCGGATGTCCGCGGAGATCGAGGATTGGCAGCGGCAGGCGGCGGACGCGCAAGGCGCTGTGGAGACCGTGAACCGCCTTCTGTCGGAAGAAAAGGCTGCCCTCCTGCGCTCCTCGCTGCAGCTCGACCAGCTGCGTTCTGAACTGACCGCCAAGCGTCAGGTGGAGCAGGCGCTGGACGAAGCGCGCCGCGAGAACGCTCGCCTGCGGGGGCGGCTGGAGGTTCTGGAGCCGTTCGCGGCGACGCTCGCGGCATCCGCCCATCGTGAAGCCGGTGGCAAGATGAAGCCCGGCAAGCAGGGCTCGCTGGGGCTGCCGGCCACGGCCGCGCCGCCCGATTCCTGATCGCACCTATGACCGGGTTGGCGTCCGCGACGCCGATCTGCCGCTGTGTTTCCGCTCCTGCCGCCATCGGACCATATCGTCATGGCCGCTCCCACCATGGACTTTCCACCCGTGACCCACACGACCGACTCCACCGCCGCGACGACGGCGCCCGCTGTCCAGCCGCCCCAGCAGGAGCAGCGGACCGTTCCGCTCGAGAAGTTGCTCGGATTGGCTCGCATTCTGGCGCGCCATGAGATGCGCCGGCGGCCGTCCCAGGCCGGCTTCATGACGTTCGCGGCCGGCCTCGCCCTTGCTCTTCTCGCCGCCCTGATCGCGTTCTCCCTGAAGGCCCTGCGATGACCGTCCTCCACCACCCCCGACTCCGTGCCGTGATCTACGCCCGCTACTCGACCGACAAGCAGCGCCAGGAATCGATCGCCGACCAGATCGAGCTGTGCCGGCGTTACGCCGTCCAGCAGGGCTGGGAGGTTGTCGATACCTACACGGACGCGGCGATCAGCGGCGCCTCCCGGCACCGCCCGGGCTTTCTGAAGCTGGTGGATGATGCCGGGCGCCGCCGCTTCGATGTCGTGGTGTCCGAAGCCGTCGACCGTCTGGGCCGACGGTTGGCGGACACCTCGGATCTCTATGACCGCCTTAGCTTCTACAATGTGAAGCTGTACACGCCGCACGTCGGCGAGATCACCACGATCCACGTCGCCATCATGGGCATGATGGCACAGGTGCAGCTCAAGGAGATCGGCCAGAAGACCCGACGCAGCCATCTCGGCCTCGCCAAGGAGGGACGTGTTCCCGGCGGCAAAGCCTACGGATACGATGTCGTCGACGGCGACAAGGCAGGTGGCGGGTACCGCCGCATCAATGCGGACGAAGCCGCCGTTATCCGCCGCATCTTCACGCTGTACGCCGACGGCATGAGCCCCCGCGCCATCGCCCGCCTGTTGAACGATGAGAACGTTCCAGGCCCCAGGAGGAGAAAATGGGTCGATACCACGATCCGCGGACAGGTCACCCGCGGGACCGGTATCCTCAACAACGCCAATTATGCCGGCGTTCTGGAATGGGGACGTTGCGAGTTCGTCAAGGATCCGGGCACCGGCAAGCGCGTCGCCCGCATCAACCCTCGGGAAAAGCGGGAGATTGTTGAAGTCCCCGAACTGCGCATCATCGACGACGTTCTGTGGAAGCGCGTGAAGGTGCGACAGGAGGCGGTTGCCACCGAGATCGGTCGGGATGACCAGGGCAACGCTCTGAACCGCGTGCATCGGCGGCGCTTCCTTCTGTCCGGCGTGCTGGTGTGCGGCGTCTGCGGCGGCCGCTACACCATCATGGGCAAGGACCGCTACGGTTGCGCTGGCCACCGGAATTCCGGCACCTGCCCGAACGACCGCACCATCACCCGGCAGGCGATCGAGGGCCGTGTTCTTGCCGGGCTGAAGGAGCGCCTGCTTGGCGCCGACGTGGTCGCCGCCTTCATTGAGGAAATGGTCGTGGCGCAACGGCGTGAACAGGCCGAGGCGCGGAACCGACGCGGGGATCGGGAGCGCGCCCTCGCCGAGGTTGACCGGAAGATCGCGTCGATTTTGGAAGCAGTGGAGAAGGGGCTGTACAGCCCATCGCTGAACGCGCGGCTGTCTGCACTGGAGGCTGAGCGTGCCGCGATCGCCACCGAGATCGGCACCCTGGGGACGGAGGCGCCGGAGATGCTGCTGCCGGCCAACCTGCCGGAGCTGTACCGGCGGAAGATCGCGGAGCTCGAGTCCGTGCTCGGTGACGGCGACGAGGGGATGGCCGCGATGGAGATGATCCGGTCCATGGTCGACCGCGTCGTGCTGTCCCCCTGCCCCTCGGGCGCTGGGCTGGAGGCGCAGCTTCATGGCGACCTGCTGGCGATCCTGGAGGCGTGCGCCGAAGCGGACCCGAAACGCCGACAGCCCGCCTCGTTGGAGGCGGGCTGTCAACTGTCGGTGGTTGCGGGGGCAGGATTTGAACCTGCGACCTTCAGGTTATGAGCCTGACGAGCTACCGGGCTGCTCCACCCCGCGGGTGTTGGGCTGCTGGGA
>NZ_VITI01000029.1 GCF_007827795.1 Azospirillum brasilense | reverse complement strand
GTAGAAGCCCATCTCCTCGAACAGCGTGCCCCCGGTGACCATGCCGCGGGCGTACTCCTCCGCCCGCCGCGCCGCCGTGCGCAACGGACGCGGCATGTGTCCGGCCAGATCCTCCGCGAAATGCCGCAGGGTCAGGAAGGGCTTGGAGGAGATCAGCCGCGACAGATAGGCCGACAGGGCGCCGACCGGCGGGGCGATCGACATGTTGTTGTCGTTGAGCACCACGATCACCCGGCTGTCGCCGGAACCGATGTTGTTCATCGCCTCATAGGCCATGCCGGCGCTCATCGCGCCGTCGCCGACCACCGCGATCACGTGGTTGCGGCGGCCCAGCCGGTCGCGCGCCACCGCCATGCCCAGCCCCGCTGACATGGCGGTGGAACTGTGAGCCGCCCCGAAGGGGTCGTACGCGCTCTCCGTACGTCTCGTGAATCCGCTCAAGCCCCCGCCGGTACGGAGCGTACGGATGCGGTCGCGGCGTCCGGTCAGGATCTTGTGCGGGTAGCACTGGTGCCCGACGTCCCAGATCAGCCGGTCCGCCGGCGTGTCGAAGACGTAGTGCAGCGCCACGGTCAATTCGACCACCCCCAGCCCGGCGCCCAGATGACCGCCGGTCACCGACACCGCGCCGATCGTCTCGGCTCGCAGCTCGTCGGCCAGCTGTCGCAGTTGGCGCGGTTTCAAGCGGCGCAAGTCGACGGGAGTGCGCACCCGGTCGAGCAGAGGCGTCCCGCTGGGCGGGGTCTTGGTCTTCATGGCCGGTGCCTCCCCCTTTATGGGCCGTCAACCGGTACAGCGGCCGGCGCGGCGGTCGCGCGCGCTGTGGTTTTACGGCCTACGAAGGATGAAAGGCGGAGCCGGACCACACCAGAGTCCGGCAAGTATCATACAGTAATCTACCTGCCGTGCGTCTCCGGACGCTCCAAACTGGAGCGCGACGCAATTGCAGGGATAGGCGCATGACGGCGATTCACCAGACGGCAATCCATGATGGTCCGGGAGAGGCGTAACCATGGCCGTTCCCGCGATCCAGGCGGCGCTGGTCGGCGCCTACGTGCTGCGCCAGCGCCTCAGCGGCAACCGGCGCTTCCCGCTGGTGCTGATGATGGAGCCGCTGTTCCGCTGCAACCTCGCCTGTGCGGGCTGCGGCAAGATCGACTATCCCGACCCGATCCTGCGCCGCCGCCTGTCGGTGGAGGAGGCGCTGGGCGCGGTGGACGAGTGCGGCGCACCGGTGGTCTCCATCGCCGGTGGCGAGCCGCTGCTGCACCCCGAGATCCACACCATCGCCGCGGGGATCGTGGCGCGCCGCAAGTTCGTCTATCTCTGCACCAACGCCCTGCTGATGGAAAAGCGGCTCGACCGCTTCACACCCAGCCCCTTCTTCACATGGTCGGTCCATCTCGACGGCGGGCGGGAGGAGCATGACAAGGCGGTCTGCCAGCCGGGTGTCTACGACCGCGCCGTCGCGGCGATCCGCACCGCCAAGGCGCGCGGCTTCCGCGTCAACATCAATTGCACCCTGTTCGACGGGGCGGAGCCGGAGAAGATCGCCGCCTTCTTCGACGAGGCCATGGCCGCCGGCATCGACGCCGTCACCGTGTCGCCTGGCTACGCCTATGAACGCGCACCGGACCAGGAGCATTTCCTGAACCGCCGCAAGACCAAGGAGCTGTTCCGCGACGTCTTCGCGCGCGGGCGGGGTAAAAAATGGCGCTTCTCGCAATCGTCCCTGTTCCTGGACTTCCTGGCCGGCAACCGCAGCTACCGTTGCGCGCCGTGGGGCAACCCGACGCGCAACGTCTTCGGCTGGCAGCGTCCCTGCTACCTGCTGGGCGAGGGCTATGCCCCGACCTTCAAGGCGCTGATGGAGGAGACGGACTGGGACGCCTACGGCACCGGCAATTACGAGAAATGCGCCGACTGCATGGTCCACAGCGGCTATGAGCCGACCGCGGTGGAGGACACGCTGCGCCACCCGCTGTCGGCGCTGGCGGTCAGCCTGCGCGGCCCGCGCACGGACGGGCCGATGGCGCCGGAAATCCCGCTGGACCGCCAGCGCCCGGCGGATGAGGTCTTCTCACGCCACGTCGCGGACACCCTGCGCCGGATCGAGGCCGAGCGGGCCGCCGCCGAGTAAATCCGCTGGAATGGCTTGGGCAGCCCGGCGGAGCGCCGCCAGGGCACGGCCGAGGTCCCAGGCCAGCCGGCCCAGCGCCATGAGTTGGCCGGGGTCGGCGGCCAGCCGCGCCAGCACGGCGCCGGGAGTGATGCGCCCTGCCCCGTCCAACCCGGCCAGCGCCGCCGTGGGCAGCGCCCGCCACGCCGGGTCGGCGACCGCCCGCAAAACGGCGAAGGGCCGCCCCCAGGCTCGGCAGACACGCGCGACGGCCAAGCTTTCCAGATCGACCGCCACAGCGCCGCTCAGCGCCCGCAGCCGTGCCTTGTCACCGACCGTCGCCGCGGGCATGCGGGCGCCGGCCACCAACGCGGAGTGCGCCTGCGGCAAGGCGTCGCGCAGTCGATCCTGCCAGAACCGGCAAGCCTCAAAGACGGCGCCGTCCTCATCGACGACGGCCCTCGCCAGGACCAGCGATCCGGGCCGCAGGTCAGCTGCCAAGCCGCCCGCGATGCCGAAGCTGACGATCCCGCAGGCGCCCCCCTCCAGCAGCCGATGCGCCGCCACCGCGGCGGCGGCGTCCCCGGTGGCGCAGGCAACGGGCAGCCCGCTGCGGCGGGCCAGATGGGCTTCGAGCGCCATGCCGGTGAGGATCGCGGCGACCATCATGCCTCCCTACGGCGATATCCAGTAACGCAGCGTCAACGCCGTCTCCACGCCATCCTCTCCCACCGTCACGGCGGCGTCGCGGAAGCTCGGCGGCGCCAGGAGCACAGGGGCGTCGTTGCCGAAGCCGAGGCCTTCCCGCGGCACGCCGAGAAGGTTGCGGTCCAACTGTCCGTTGCCGTTCTCGTCGTGATAGGCGCGCAACGCGTAGGTCCCCGGCGGCAGATCGGGCACGGCGACGCGCACCGAACCCTCCGCCGCCGGGGCGGTGATCCGGAAGGCGCAGCGCCCCGCCGGATAGGTCTCCTCCGCGCAGACGGCGAGGACGATCCGACCGTCGCCGTTGCGCACGCCCTGGACGGTCACCATCAGCGCCGCGGCCAAAACCGCCGCCGTTCCTTTCACGCCCTCAGGTTTCACGCCCTCAAGGCCCGGTAGCGGGCCAGCGCCCACACTGGAAAGCTCGCCGCGTAGCCGTGGTACTTGAGATAGAAGACGCGCGGGAATCCCACGGCGGTGAAGGGCTCCTCGCTCCACAGCCCCTCGGCGTCGCGGGCGGACAGCAGATAGTCCACGCCGCGCTCCACCGCCGGGTGATCGCCCTTGCCGGCCGCCATCAGCCCCAGCAGCGCCCAGGCGGTCTGCGAGGCGGTGGAGACCGCCCCCTCGCCGCGCGGGTTGCCGGCCCAGTAGCTGGCGCCGTCCTCGCCCCAGCCGCCGTCCGCGCGCTGGTGCGCCAGCAGCCACCGCGCGGCGCGCTGCACGGCCGGGGCGGCGTGCGGCACCCCGCCGGCGTTCAGCGCCTCCAGCGCCGACCAGGTGCCGTAGACGTAGTTGGTGCCCCAGCGCCCGAACCAGGCCCCATCGCTTTCCTGCTCGCGCTCCAGGAAGGTCAGGCCGCGGCGGGTCGGCACGGTGTCGCGCCCCTCGCCCAGCCGGGCCAGCATCGTGACGCAGCGCGCCGTCACGTCGGCGGTCGGCGGGTCGAGCAGGGCGCCGTGGTCGGCGAAGGGGATGTGGTTGAGGAAGTCGTGCTGGTTCTCGGCGTCGAAGGCGCCCCAGCCGCCGTTGCGGCTCTGCATCCCGACGATCCAGTCCCGCGCGCGGCGGATCGGCTCGCCATAGCGGTCGGCGTCCAGCCGCTGCAGGGCCATCACCACCATGGCGGTGTCGTCGGTGTCGGGGTAATGGGCGTTGTTGTACTGGAAGGCCCAGCCGCCCGACGCCAGCCCCGGACGCTGCCACGCCCAATCGCCCTCCACGTCCAGGATCTGCCGGTCGACCAGCCAGTCCGCCCCGCGCCGGGCCGCGGCGCGGGCCCGCGGGCTGCCGGTTTCCAGCAGGGCGTTGCAGATGATCGCGGTGTCCCACACCGGCGACAGGCAGGGCTGGCAATAGACCCGCCCCGACTGACGCACCACCAGCCCGCGCAGCGCGCGGCGCGCCGTGGCCGCGTCGGGATGGTCGGGCGGCAACCTCAGGCAATGGAACATCAGCACGGCGTTGACCATCGCCGGAAAGATGGCGCCCAGCCCGTCCTCCCCGTTCAGCCGCTCGGTCACGAAGCGCACGGCGCGGTCGATGGCCGTCTGGCGCCCATTGGCCGGCAGGCGCGGCTCCACCGCGTGCAGCGCCGCGTCCAGCGCCCGGAACAGCGTGGCCCAGCCGCCGCGCCCGTTGTTGCTGTGCCAGTTGCGCACACGCTCCGGCGGCTCGGTGAACAGCTCCGCGATGCCGATGCCGCGCGGGTTGCGGGCGCGCAGCCGGTGCGCCATGACGACCAGCAGCGGCACCACGACCGTCCGCGACCAGTAGGAGATGCGGGAGATGTGGAAGGGCGACCAGGGCGGCAGGTTCATCACCTCCACCGGCATCGCCGGCACCGCCCGCCAGGGAATCTGCCCGAACTGGGCCAGCAGGATGCGGGTGAAGACGTTGCAGCGCGCCGCCCCGCCGCGCGCCAGGATCGCCTCGCGGGCGCGGCGCATGTGCGCAGCGTCGGGGCTGTCCCCCGCGGCCTTCAGCGCGAAGTAGGCCTTCACGCTGCAGCTGATGTCCATGGCGCCGCCGAAGAACAGCGGCCAGCCGCCGTCCTTGCCCTGCCGCCCGCGGATGAAGGCCGCCAGACCGGCTTCCAGTTCCGGATCGATCTCGTCGAGGATGTGGTGCAGCAGCAGATATTCGGACGGGATGGTGGCGTCGGCCTCCAGTTCGAACACCCAATGGCCGTCGGCCTGCTGGCGGCGGATCAGGGCGTCCGTGGCCTCGGCCACGGCGTCGCTCACGGCCTTGGCCGAAGGATCGGTCCGTTGGACCCGCAAGGTTGTGCTTGCGTTGTGGTCTTGCATCGGCGCTCCCGCTTTGCCCCGGTGTTCCCCATGGTGGAGGTATCAGGGTAACGAGGTGCCGCGCTTCGCCCATGGGTTGGAAGTAAGATACGGTAGCGTACGTTGGGTGCCAAAGGTTGTCCTGGCAGACTGCGTACGCTTCTAGGGAGGGACGTACAGCGTGACAGAACGGCAAGGTGTCCTGGGCCGGATGGCGGACTTCGGCCGCGCCATGATCGGGGGCCTGGGCGCCCTGTCCTGCCGAAGGCCGCGGGTGACGCTGGCGGTCGGGGTGCTGCTGTCCGTCCTGGCCGGCTGGTATTCCGCCGAAAACCTGACAATGAGCACCAGCACGGCGGACATGATCGCGCCGGACACCGCCTTCCGCCAGCACACGGAGGAATACCGGCGGGCTTTTCCCTTCGCCGACGACCAGATCGTCGTGGTGGTGGATAGCCCGTCTCCCGACCAGTCGGACGCCGCCGCCGTACGCCTGGCGGAGCGCATGTCCGCCCGTACGGACGTGCTGTCGGCGGTGGAGGTGCCGTCCGCCGATCTGTACTTCCTGCGGTACGGGCTGCTTTTTCTCGACACGGAAAAATTGCAGGATCTGGCCACCCGGCTGGCCGGGGCGCAGGCGGCGCTGGGGGCGCTCAACGCCGCCCCGAACCTTCAGGGGCTGGCCGATCTGCTGGACCTCATCCTGACCCACGCAGACGAGGGGGCGCCGGCTTCTCCCGCCAATCTGCTGGACCGTCTGGCGGTGAGCACCGCGACGGTGGCGGACGGACATCCGGTGCCGCTGTCCTGGACCGGGCTGGTGCAGGCCGCGGAGGAGGAGGACCGGGCGGCCAACCGCCGCTTCGTTCTGGCCCGGCCCATCCTGGACAACAGCTCCTTCGGGCGCGGGCGGCCCGCGGTGACCGCGGTGCACGAGGCCATTGGCGCGGTGATGGCGGAGCCGGTCGGCCAGGGGGTCGAGATGCGGGTCACCGGTGCCGTACCGCTGCGCCAGACGGAGCTGGACACGGTGGCCAACAGCGCCGGCCTCGCCAGCATCCTGTCCTTCATCCTGGTCTCGGCGGTGCTGATCGCCGGGATGCGGTCGGGGCGGCTGATCGCCTGCATCATGGTGGTCCTGCTGCTGGGCCTGACGCTGAGCGCCGGGGCGGCGGCGCTGACCGTGGGGCGGCTGAACCTGATCTCGGTCACCTGCGCGGTGATGTTCTTCGGGCTGGGCGACGATTACGGCGGGCATCTCGGCCTGCGCTACCAGGAGGAGCTGCGCCGCGGCCTGCCGCCGCTGGCCGCCGCCATCGAGGCGGTGCGGTCGGTCGGGCCGGCGCTGGTGCTCAGCACCCTGTGCGCCATCATCGGCTTCCTGTCCTTCGTACCGACCGCCTATCTGGGGCTGGCGGAGTTCGGCATCATCTCCGCCGTCGGCATGGTGGTGGCCCTGCTCATCAGCCTGACCCTTCTGCCCGCCCTGATCGTCCTGCTGCGCCCCGGCCCCGGCGTCCCCGCGCCGGAGCGCCAAGACCGCGGCTTCGCCGGCTGGGTCACCCGCCACCACCGCGCCATCCTGGCCCTGGCCGGGGCCAGCGTCGTCCTGTCCATGGCGGCGCTGCCGCTGGTGCGGCTGGACGTCAACCCGCTGAACCTGCAAGACGAGCGGACGGAGGCCGTCGCCACCTACCGCGATCTGGCGACCACCCCGCGCACCTCCCCCTATTCCGTCAACATCCTGACTCCGGATCTCGGTGCCGCGCAGGCGCTGGCCGACCGGCTGCGCAGCCTGCCGGAGTCGGGCGGCGTGCGCACCTTCGCCAGCTTCATCCCCAAGGACCAGGAGGCCAAGCTGCCGATTCTGGCGGACATGTCGCTGCTGATCGGCCCCAGCCTCACCGCGCCGGCCACCCCGGCCGCGCTGGACCAGGGCGGGTTGGAGCGCGCCTTCGCCACGCTGAAAACGGTCCTGGAGGGCTATTGGACGGACAAGCGCGACGGACCGCCCGAGTTGCGCGCCGCCGTGCTGCGTTTCGACGGCGCGCTGGCCCGCATCCAGCCGGGGCAACTCACCACGCTCGACGCCGCGCTGACCGGGGGCGTTCCCCCGCTGCTCGACCGGCTGCGCGAGGGCATGGCGGTGGAGCAGCCGGTGACCGCCGCCGACGTGCCGGACAGCCTGAAGGCCCGCTGGGTCGCCGCGGACGGACGGGCGCGCGTCGAGGTGCTGCCCACCCACGACATTTCCGACAGCCGGGACATGGCCGATTTCGCCGACGCGGTGCTGGCCGTGGCACCCAACGCCACCGGCGCCCCGGTCACGGTGACGGAGGCGGCACGGGTCGTCGGCACCTCCTTTCTGGAGGCGACGGCGCTGACGCTGGTGCTGATGGTGCTGCTGCTGGTCGCCGTGCAGCGCTCGGTGACCGGGATGGTGCTGATCCTGGCGCCGCTGGTCCTGGCCGCCCTGTGGACGATGGCGACCGCCGGGCTGCTGGACATCCCCTTCAACTTCGCCAACGTCATCGTCATCCCGCTGCTGTTCGCGCTCGGCGTGTCGAGCAGCATCCACATGGTCTCGCGCGGGCAGGATCTGGTGCGGGAAGGGGCATCGGACAGCGCCTTCGGCATCGAGCTTCTGGTGACCAGCACGCCGCGAGCGGTGCTGGTCAGCACGCTGACCACCAGCACCGCCTTCGCCACGCTGGCGCTGTCCAGCCACCGCGGGCTGTCCAGCATGGGGGTGCTGCTGGCGGTGTCGATCACCTACACGGTCATCTCGTCGCTGGTGGTTCTGCCGGCGCTGATGATCCTGTGGCACCGCTGGCGCCTTCGTCGCAGATCAGCAGTCCCGGCGCGGTGACCGAGCCGACGATCAGCCGCCCGTTCCACGAGAGGGCGACCGTGGCGGCGGAAAAGCGCCGCCCGTCCTCGTCCAGCAGGATTTCCGTTCCGGCAGGGCCGAGGGCCGCGACGCGGGTCGGTGCCGCCGCCCCGCCCGGCCATCCGTAGCGGTGTAGCGCCAGTTGGAACGGCGACGGGTGCAACGCCACCAACAGGCGCCCGTCCGGGGCCATCGTCAGGTTGTCCGGCCCGCCCGGCACGGCGATGCGCCGCGGCGGCGCCTGCGGATCGGACAGGCGGTAGACGAGCAGCACGTCCTCCCGCGTGGCGGCGACGGTCAGCCGGTCGTGCTTCGGGTCGGGAGACAGGCCGTTGGCGAAGCCGATCCCACCGATCAGAACGCGAACGTTGTTGTTTTCCACCAGACCGACGAAGCCGTGGCGCCCGCCGAGGAGGTTGTCCTCGATCACGGCGCCCCAGCCGCACCCGCCGTGGCTGCTGGTGAACAGGAAACGCTCACCATCGAGGAAAGCGACGTCGTTGGCCCGGCAGAGCAAGGGGCTGGCGGTGGTGCCTTGGTGGGTAAGGGTGGCGCCGTCCAGGCGGTAGCGCTCGACCGTGGCCGACCCGTCCACCCGGCGGCTGATGGCGAGCAGGGACCGCGCGCCGTCCGGTTCCGCGCGCAGGTCGATGCCCGCCGGGCGCAGGCCGCTGGCGAGGGGGGTTGCGGCGACGGCCGGTGAGTCGAGGGATTGCAGGTTCAGCAAGTAGAGCCCGCCCGTGGTTCCGGCCCGGCGGTCGTAAGCGGACAGCACCGCCTGACCGCGCGTGGCGTCGAGCGCCATGTCCTCGATGCCGGTGACGGGAGCGCCGTTCGCGGTGACGGAGATGGTGCGGCAGGCGGCATGGGCGGGGTGGGTGAGGAGAGCAAGGAGAAGCAAGGTCATTGCCCCCACCCTCCCCACTTCGTGGGTCCCCTCCCTCCCCCGCTGGGCGGGGGAGGAGCACATTCCCTCCCCCGCCCAGCGGGGGAGGGTCAGGGTGGGGGCAAAACTCCGCCACGCCACGCCCTTCACGCCACACCGGCCCCCCAGCGCGCGACGAAGGGCGCCCATTCGCGGTCCACCCGCTCCCGCCCTTCGTCCGACAGGCGGTGACGGTTCTTCGCGTAATCGCTCACCGCCCCCAGATACGCCGCGAAATTCGGCTGCGCCGCCGCGTAACCCGGCAGGTCCAGCGTTTGGTACAGCCGCTCCACCTCCTCCAGCGGCGCTTGCTCGAACCGTTCGAAGGGCACCTCGGCGAAGCGGTTCGCCGGCAGGTTCGCCGTGTCGTCGATCAGCGCCTGCATGATGCGCGGGTAATGGTCCAGCACCACCCGCTCCACGTCGATGTGTCCGTGCGGCTGGAGCGCCAGCCGCGCCAGCAGCGTCCGGTAGAAGCCGACCGTCGACACGAACACCGCCCGCGGGTCGCGGTGGATGTGGATGAAGCGCGCGTCGGGCCAGATCTCCCGCATCATGGCGACCCGCGCGCTGTAGACCGGGTTCTTCAGCAGGATGCAGCGCCCGCCCTGGGCGATCGACACCTTCTCCAGGAAATACAGGAAGCGGCGCTTCCAGGCGTCCCGCTCCGCCGCCGTGCAGCCGTCGAAATAGAGGCCGCGCCGCAGATTCTCGTCGAACCGCTCCGGGAAGTAGAGGCCATGGTAGAAGGAGATCGGCGACATGTTCGCCAGCGCGATCTCGTCCTCCTGCGGGCTGTCGGCCTTGACCGGTACGTTGTCGATGTAGCGCCGCTCCGGCAGGGCGCGGGCCAGCAACGGTCGCAGCACCGACCCCAGCCCCAGCATGTCCCAGGGCAGGCCGACCGCGAAGGGGTCGATGATGCCGAATTGCGGGTCGCGGCTCAGCACGTTGTAGAGATGGGTGGTGCCGCTGCGCCAATGGCCGAGGATGAAGACCGGCGGCGGCAGTCCGGCGGATTTTCGCCGCCGCGCCGCCACCCATCCCGCCTCCGCCAACGAGAAGGGCGCACGCCCGAGGGCCGAGGCCAGCGCCGCCAGCGCTGTCGGCCAGCCGCGCCCCCGCGGCCCGCCGTTGCGCGCCAGCACGGTCAGCAGGGTAATGGCGTCGCAGCCATACAGCGGATGATCCGGGATCGGTGACCATCCACTTCGCCTCTTCGCCGGTCCACCCATCCGGACACCTCCCTTCGACAGCATCGCGCAGGAGGATAGACCGGGCCGGACGCTGTTACATCCCACACGGACGGTTGAATCCGCCTGCCCCGAACGGGCAGATTTCCTGTCGACTCTTGCCGGAACAGGACGGGGCGCACCGCGATGACTGGGTCTTCCTCACGCCGAACATGGATGCGCGCCGCGCTCGCGCTGGCCGTCCTGGCGGCTGGCCTGCTGCCGGTTCCCGCCGTGGCGCAGCAAGCCGGCACCACGCCGGGCGCCCGCGCCACGGTGGCGCGTCTGAACGAGGCCATCCTGTCCCTGATGCGGGAGGCCGCGGGACGGGAGCCGGCGCGGGCGCGCCTGCAGCGCTTCCTGCCGGTGATGCTGGACACCTTCGATCTGGAGGCCGCTCTGCGGGTCGCCGCCGCCCCCTATTTCGACCAGTCCGCCGAGCCGGAGAAGCGGCAAGCGCTGGACGCCTTCGCCCGGCGCAGCGCCGCCCAATATGTGGACCGGTTCGACAGCTACGACGGCCAGCGTCTTGAGATCGTCGGCGAGCGGCCCGCCCCGCGCGGCATGCTGCTGGTCGACACCGATCTGGTGCGCGCGGGCAAGGCGCCGGTGCGGCTGAGCTACCTGCTGCGCCCGGAGGGTGACCGCTGGCGCATCCTCGACGTGTTGGCGAAGGGCACGGTCAGCCAACTCGCCACCCAGCGCTCGGAGTTCCAGAGCACATTGCGCGGCGGCGGGCTGGCCGCCCTGACCCGCGACCTGAACAGCAACGCCGACCGCATCCTCGGCGGGGCGTAAAGGCATGGGCATCACCCTCGTCACCGGGGGCAGCGGTTTCATCGGCGGGCATCTGGTGGCCGCGCTGGCGGCGCGGGGCGCGCGGGTGCGCATCCTCGACCTTCAGGAGCCGCCAAATGACGCGCCGCCGGACGTGGAGTTCCAGCGCGGCTCCATCCTCGACGCGGCGGCGGTGGTCCGCGCGCTGGAGGGGGTGGAGCGGGTCTATCACCTCGCCGCCGTGGCAACCTTGTGGGACCGCGACCCGACCGTCTTCGACCGGGTGAACCGGCAGGGCACACGGGTTGTTCTGGACGCGGCGGCGCGGGTGCCGGGATTGCGGCGCGTCGTCCATTGCTCGACGGAGGCCGTGATGATCGGCCACCCGCCGCCCCGCCGTCTGCCCCAACGGCTGGATGAGAGCGCCGATCCGGGGCTGGAGGCGCTGGCCGGTCCCTATTGCCGGTCCAAGTATATCGCGGAAAGGGACGCGCTGGCCGCCGCCGCGCAGGGGCTGCCGGTGGTGGTGGTCAACCCCACGGCGCCCATCGGCCCCGGCGACCGGCTGCCCACCCCGCCCAACGCCATGCTGCGCCTGTTCCGGCGCGGCGGGCCGCGGCTGATCCTGGACTGCGTGCTGAACCTCGTGGACGTGCGCGACGTCGCACAGGGGATGATCCTGGCCGCCGAGCGAGGCCGGGTCGGGGAGCGCTACATTCTGGGAGGAGTGGACATCGGGTTGGGCGATCTGGTGCGGCGGATCGACCAGCTTTGCGGGCGTCAGCCCATCCGTCGCCACCCCGTGCCGCCCGCCCTGGCGCTGGGCGCGGCGCGGGCGGAGGAATGGCTGTCCGACCATGTGACCGGCCGCCCACCCACCGCCTCGGTCACCGGGGTCCGGCTGGCGCTGGGCGGCGGCGGGTTCGACAGCGGGAAAGCGATGCGGGAGCTGGGCTACACGGTGCGGCCGCTGGAGGCGAGCTTGAGGGCGGCGTTGGATTGACCATTGCCCCACCCTTCCCACGGCTCGCGCCGTGGGGCCCTTCCCTCCCCCGCTGGGCGGGAGGGGGAGCTTGTCCCCTCCCCTGCGTTAGCGGGGGAGGGTCAGGGTGGGGGCTCGTGGCAGCAATTCCCTCCACCCTCCTCCAGATCCCGCAGGATCGGGCAATCCGGACGCTCGTCGCCGTGGCAGGCGTGGGCCAGATGGGTGAGCGTGTCGCTCATCGCGCGCAGCTCGGCGATCTTGGCCTCCAGCTCCGCCACATGGTCGAGCGCCACGCGCTTCACCTCGGCGCTGGAGCGGCTGCGGTCCTGCCACAGCCCGACCAGGATCTGGATGCGCTCGATGCTGAAGCCCAGCGTCCGCGCCCGCTTGACGAAGCGCAGGACGTTCACCTCGCTGGACGAATAGACGCGGTAGCCCGCCGCCGTGCGCCCTGCCGCCGGGATCAGGCCGATGGATTCGTAGTAGCGGATCAGCTTGGCGTTCACTCCGGACGCCTTCGCCGCATCCCCGATGGTCATGCCGCCGGCGCTCATGGCTTCCACCCCCGCAGCGACAGGGCGTTCAGCACGACGCTGACCGAACTCAGCGCCATCGCCGCCCCGGCCAGCACCGGGCTGAGCAGGCCCGACGCCGCCAGCGGGATGCCCACCAGATTGTAGATGAAGGCCCAGAACAGCCCCTGGCGGATCTTGGAGTAGGTGCGGCGCGACACGTCGATGGCGCCGGCCACCAACGCCGGATCGCCGCGCATCAGCGTGACCCCGGCGGTGTGCATCGCCACGTCGGTGCCGGTCGCCATGGCGATGCCGACGTCGGCGGCGGCCAGCGCCGGGGCGTCGTTGATGCCGTCGCCGACCATGCCGACCACCTTGCCCTCCGCCTTCAACGTCGCCACCACGTCGGCCTTGCCGTCCGGCAGCACCTCCGCGAAGACGCGGTCGATGCCCAGGTCGGCGGCCACCGCGCGGGCGGCCCCGGCGCCGTCGCCGGTGACCATCACCGTCTCCACGCCCTGCGCCTTCAGGGACCGGACGGCGGCGCGGGCGCTGTCCTTCACCGTGTCGCCGAATGCGACGAGGCCCAGCACGCGCCGCTCCGGCGCCGTTTCGACCAGCCATGACACGGTGCGCCCGGCGGATTCCAGCACCGCCGCCCGCGCCTCCAGCGCCGCGTCGGACAGGCCGCCTTCCACGATCAGCCGCCTGCTGCCCAGCAACAGGGCGCGGCCCTCCACGGTGGCCGACACGCCGCGCCCGGCCAGCGCCTTGAAGCCCTCCGGCGTCGTGGCCGGCACGCCCTGGTCCGCCGCACGGTCGCGGACGGCGCGGGCGAGCGGGTGTTCGCTGCCGCTCTGCAGCGCCGCGGCCAGCCGCAGCAACTCAGCGTCGTCGAAGCCATCCGCAGCGACCAGATCGGTGACGCGGGGCTTGCCCTCGGTCAGCGTGCCGGTCTTGTCGAAGGCGACGGCGGTGATGGCGTGGGCGCGCTCCAGCGCCTCCGCGTCCTTGATCAGGATGCCGTGGCGAGCCGCCGCCCCGGTGCCGACCATGATGGCGGTCGGGGTGGCGAGGCCCAGTGCGCAGGGGCAGGCGATGACCAGCACCGACACCGCCGTGATGATCGCCGTCTCCACATTCCCCGTGCCAATCCACCAGCCGGCCAGCGTCACCGCGGCGATGCCCAGAACCACCGGCACGAAGACCGCCGCCACCTTATCGACCAGCCGCTGGATCGGCGCCTTGGACGCCTGGGCGCCCTCGACCATGCGGACGATCTTGGCGAGCATCGTCTCGGCGCCCACCGCCACCGTCTCGACCAGCAGCAACCCGTCCACATTGATGGAGCCGCCGGTGACGCGGGAGCCCGGCACCTTCTCCACCGGCAGGCTTTCGCCGGTCAGCATGGATTCGTCGACGCTGCCCGCCCCCTCCGCCACGCGCCCGTCCACGGGGATGCGCTCGCCGGGGCGGACCGCCACGCGGTCGCCGACGCGCACCTGGGCGATGGGCAGTTCGACCTCGACGCCGTCGCGGCGGACGCGGGCGGTGTCGGGACGAAGCTGCATCAGCGCACGGATCGCCGCCGCCGTCCGGCCCTTGGCGCGGGCCTCCAGCCACTTGCCGAGCAGCACGAAAGTGATGAGCACCGCCGACGCCTCGAAATAGAGGTGCGGCGTGTGGCCCGGATGCGCCGTCAGCATCATGTAGACGCTGAGCCCCCAGGCCGCGGAGGTGCCGAGCGCCACCAGCAGGTCCATGTTGCCGGACCCGGCGCGCGCCGCCATCCAGCCCGCCCGGTAGAAGCGCCAGCCCAGCCAGAACTGCACCGGGGTCGCCAAAAGGAACTGCGCCCAGGGCGGCAGCATCAGGTTCAGCCCCAGCAGGTCCCCGGCCATGCCGAGAACCAGCGGCGCCGACAGGGCGGCGGCGATCAACACATGGTGAAGGTCCCGCCGGTTGCGATCCTGCGCCGGGTCCTCCGCCGCCGCGGCGGAGTCGGCATCGGCGACGGGGGCGGCGGTGAATCCGGTCATCTCCACGGCTTCGGCCAGCCGGGCGGCGTCCACCGTCCCGGCATAGGCGGTGACGTGCGCCCGCTCCGTCGCGAGGTTCACGGCGGCGGATTCCACCCCCGGCACGCGCAGCAGCGCCTTCTCGACGCGCGCGACGCAGGAGGCGCAGGTCATCCCGCCGACCGTCAGGTCGAACTCCCGCCTCTGCGGTTCGAAGCCGACGTTTTCGATGGCCTCCGCCACCGCCCGCGGATCGGGATCGCCCGCGAAGGCGACCCGCGCCCGCTCGGTGGCGAGGTTGACCGACACGCCGGTGACGCCCGGCAGGCGCGATAGCGCCTTTTCCACCCGCCCCACGCAGGAGGCGCAGGTCATGCCGGAAATGCCGATGTCGAGGTCGGTGGTGGTGGCGGACATGATCGTCCTTTCTTCGTCGTCAACCGGCACCCTCACATAAGGCTTCCAATGACTGGAAGGTCAAGGGTGCCGAAAACCGTTACGCGACAGGCAGCCCTTCGGCCTCGAAACCCGCCTTCTCCAGGGCCGTCCGCAGGGCATCGGCGCTGGGCGCACCGCTGATGCGGACGTCCTTCGAGTCCAGGTCGATCTGCACATCCTCGACCCCGGCAACGGCGCCGAGCGCGCGGCGGACGGAGGCGGCGCAGCCGCCGCAGGTCATGCCGGGAACCTTGAACGCAACCATGACGAACTCCTTCCCACAAGGTGTGTGTTGCCGCCAGCTTCCACCTTCCAGCGATTGGAAGGTCAAGAGGAAAGTCGCGGCCCCGATCATGGCCCCGATCGCTGCCGTGGTACCGCCGGAACCAACCGCTGCGCTCACGCATTCATGGGCCATGGACATCACCCGCCAGCGCAGCTTTCTCCATGACGAGGCGCAGTTCGCCCGCGCGCTGGCCCGCGCGTCGGCGGGGGCGATCATCTTCGCCCTGCCGCTGCTGATGACCATGGAGATGTGGGAGCTGGGCTTCTACATGGACCGCTTCCGGCTGGCCCTGTTCATCCTGGTGACGCTGCCGGTGCTGTTCGGCCTGTCCTACTTCGCCGGGTTCGAGGAAACCTTCTGCTGGCAGGACGACCTGATCGACGCGCTGTCGGCCTTCGCCGTCGGCTTCCTGATGTCGGCGGCGCTGCTGACCGTCTTCGCCATCGTGCGCCTGGACCAGCCCTTGCCGGAGATCATCGGCAAGATCGCGCTCCAGTCCGTGCCGGCCAGCATCGGCGCCATGCTGGCGCGCAAGCAACTCGGCCAGCAGGACGACAGCGACAAGGAGCGGCGCATCCGCTCCAGCTATCCGGGGGAATTGTTCCTGATGGGGGCGGGCGCGCTGTTCGTCGGCTTCAACGTCGCACCGACCGAGGAGATGATCCTGATCTCCTACAAGATGTCGCCCTGGCACGCGGTGGCACTGGCGGTGCTGTCGCTGGGGCTGCTGCACGTCTTCGTCTACACGGTGGGCTTCGCCGGGCAGGAGAGCGCCGGGGACGACGGGTTCCTGTCCGTCTTCCTGCGCTTCTCGGTCGCCGGCTACGGCATCGCCCTGCTGATCAGCCTCTATCTGCTGTGGACCTTCGAGCGGATCGCCGGCCTGTCGATGATGGAGCTGGTGACCGCCACGGTGGTGCTGGGCTTCCCCAGCGCGCTGGGCGCCGCCACCGCCCGCCTGATCGTGTGACGGGAGGGACACCGATGGCCGACATCCGGGAAAACGACATCGAATCCAGGGACGAGGACGGCAGCGCGTCGGTGTCGCGGCTGGCCTGGATCTCGTCGGGGGTGGGGCTCTTGCTGTTCCTGGGCTCGGTGGGGGTGCTGGGCTACGAGGGCATCACTCGCGGCAGCGGCCCACCGGCGATCACCGCCGTCGTGGAGGAGGTGGTTCCCGCGGGCCCGCGCTGGCTCGCCCACATCCGGGTCACCAACGACGGCGGCAAGACCGGTGCGAAGGTCCAGGTGGAGGGACAGTTGATGGCAGGCGACGAGGCTTTGGAAACGTCCGTGGCCGAGTTCGACTATGTGCCCGCCGGCTCCGAACAGAAAGGCGGCCTGTTCTTCGACCGCGACCCGCGGGCGCACGACCTGCGCCTGCGCGTGCTGGGCTACGTGGAGCCCTGAACCAAGCGGGCCCCGGCCTGTTGTCCTGAAACCAAGGACCAAGAGGGACACCGACTCCGCGATGACCCGCCTGACCATCGACGAGGCGCAGCAGCGCATCCGCCTTTTCCTGACCGGCGACATGGTGGAGGCGCTGCGCGCCGTGGACTATGAATCGCCGCCGCTGGCCGACCAACCGTCCGGCCTGACGCTGGAGGCCGCAAGGCGGGCCGCGGTGCGCTTCAGCCATGTGGAGGGGGCGTCCGACTGCCTGTACCGCGTGGACGCCTTCGACGAATCGCTGGTGATGCGCCTGCAACTGAACGTCCGCCGCTTCGTGGCGATCTATCAGGTGCCGGTCGCCGATCCGGTGGCCAGCGCCACCATCTCCCCGCATTTCGAACGCTGGGCCATCGGCGCCGGCCACGCCGGCTGGACCATCGGCTGGCGCGACGGCGCCGACCCCTGGCAACCCGACCGGCGCGTGGTGGAGACCTACTGCTACGCCATGCTGCCCGAGGACTTCCTCGACAACCCGCTGGAGCAGCTCTACTGGCGCACCGACCTGGTGCAGATGACCCGCGCCTTCATGCTGGAGGCCCGCCGCATGGGCATCCGCCTGGCTGTCCCGGAGGGAATGTGAAGGTCCCCACGCCCTGCGGGTGCGGGGACCTTCCTCACCTCACGCCAGATCGAACAGCAGAACCTCGGCGCTGACCACGCCGTCCAGCGTCAGGGATTCCTCCTTGCTGATCGCGGCGCCGTCACCTTCCTTCAGGACCGTGCCGTTCAGCCGGACCTGACCGCGGGCGACCTGCACCCAGGCGTGGCGGCCCGGACGCAGCTCGTGGGTCACGCTGTCGCCCTCGTCCAGAAGCGTGGCGTAGAGGTCCACGTCCTGGTGGATGGTCACGCTGCCGTCGCGCCCGTCCCGGGAACCGACAAGGCGCAGGCGCCCCTGCTTCTCCTCCCGCTCGAAGGCCTTCTGCTCATAGCCGGGGACCATCCCCTCCTCGTCGGGCAGAATCCAGATCTGCAGGAAGTGCGCAGGGTCCTTCTTGGAGGCGTTGTACTCGCTGTGCCGGATGCCCGACCCGGCGCTCATCCGCTGCACCTCGCCGGGACGGATGACCGAGCTGGTGCCCAGCGTGTCCTTGTGCTCCAGCGCGCCGTCCAGGACGTAGGACACGATCTCCATGTCGGCGTGCCCGTGGGTGGGGAAGCCAGCGCCGGGGATCACGTGGTCGTCGTTGATGACGCGCAGAGCGCGGAAGCCCATATGGGCCGGGTCGTAGTAATGGCCGAACGAGAAGCTGTGCTTGCTGTTCAGCCAGCCCATGTTGACGGCGCCCCGTTCGTCGCGGTTGCGGATCGTGATCATCTCTGCTCCTCCGGTTCCTGTGCGAGGCCCTGTGGCCCCTCGTCTGGAGAGGAATGTGCCCCCGTTTCCGCAAAACAACAATTGCCGGAGTTGCGGCTTATCTGTTCCATGAGGCGCAACAAACGACTATGATGCCGGCTCCCCTCAACCAGCGTCGCCGACCGCCATCATGCCCGCCATCATACCCGATGTTTCGCCCCTCCTCCTCGCCATGGACCTGACCGGGATCTTCATCTTCGGGTTGACGGGAGGGACGCTGGCCGTGCGGCACCGTCTGGACATCTTCGGCGTGATGGTGCTGGCGCTGGTGACGGCGCTGGCCGGCGGCGTGCTGCGCGACCTGCTGATCGGGGCGATCCCGCCCGCCACCATGCAGGACGAGCGGTACCTGATCACGGCGCTGGCCTCCGGCCTGTTCGCCTTCTTCTTCCACCCCTTCATCAACCGGCTGGTCAAGCCGGTGATGGTGCTGGACGCGGCCGGTCTCGGCATCTTCGCGGTGGCCGGCTGCGGCAAGGCACTGGCCTATGGGCTGGGTCCGCTGCCGGCGGTTCTGCTCGGCGTGCTGACCGCCTGCGGCGGGGGGCTGGTGCGCGACGTGCTGGTGGCCGAGGTGCCGCGCGTGCTGCGCGAGGAGATCTACGCGGTGGCCGCCCTGCTGGGTGCGGCGATCGTCATCGCCGGGGCCATGCTGGACCTGCCGAAGGCGCCGGTCGCCATCGTCGGAGCGGCGGCGGCCTTCCTGCTGCGGGTGGTCAGCGTGCTGCGCGGCTGGAGCGCGCCGCGCGCCCCCGGTTCGTAATATTCGCGGTGAACAACCTCAGGCTTCGGCTGTTGAAACGCGCATGAGCACATCCGTGACCGACAACCCGGCCATGAGCCGATTCGAACTGGACGTGAACGGCCAGACGGTCTTCGCGACCTACCGCCGCCGCGGCACCATCCTGCACATCCCCTATGTCGAGGCGCCGCCGTCCCTGCGCGGCACCGGGGCCGCCGGGCGGCTGCTGGAGGGGGTGATGGCCATCGCCCGCGCCGAAGGGCTGACCATCGTCCCGATCTGCGGCTACGCCGCCAATTGGATGCACCGCCACCGCGAGCATCACGACCTGCTGGCGCGGTAGGCCGACTACAGACCGAGATAAGCCTGCTTCACCGCGGGATCGGCCAGCAACTCCTCGCCCGTGCCGGCCAGAACGACGCGCCCATTCTCCAGCACATAGGCTCGTTGTGCCAACTTCAGCGACGCGGCGACGTTCTGTTCCACCAGGATGATCGTCATGCCCTCGGCGGCGAGCGCGCGGATGGTGCGGAACAGCTCCTGCACCATGGTGGGGGAGAGGCCGAGCGACGGCTCGTCGAACATGATCAGGTCGGGCTTGCCCATCAGGCAGCGCCCGATGGCCAGCATCTGCTGCTCGCCGCCCGACAGCGTGCCGGCGGCCTGCTCCAGCCGCTCGTTCAGGCGGGGGAACAGGGTCAGCACCCGTTCGAACGTGTCCTTCGCCCCGGCGCGGGCGCGTGGGATGACGGCGCCCATCTCCAGATTCTCGCGGATGCTGAGCGTCGGGAAGATCTGCCGCCCTTCCGCCACCTGCCCGATGCCGAGGTCGCAGACGACATGGCTGGGCAGGCCGGCGATGTCCTTGCCGCGGAAGCGGATGATGCCGCGGGCCGGCTTCAGGATGCCGGAAATGGTGCGGATCAGCGAGGTCTTGCCCGCCCCGTTGGCGCCGACGATGGCGGTCGTCGTGCCCTCCGCCACCGCGATGGACACGCCGTCGAGCGCCTGGGCGTCGCCGTAGAAGAGGTCGAGGTCGGATACGGTCAGCATGGCGTCTTGCGTCGTGGCGGCCTTCATGGAGAGGGCCGCCACCTTAGCGCAGGCGCCGCCGGAACCGAACGGCTTTTGCTTCAGCCCGCCTTACTTCAGGAAGAACAGGACGCTCATCGCCAGGCCCACGGCGATGATCCCCGCGCGCAGGATGCGCGAGGGGATCTTGCGCCCGACCCGCGCCCCGACATAACCACCGGCCACCGCCGCCACGGTCATCAGCGCGGCGTAGGACCATTCCACCGCCCCGCCGACCGCGTAGGCGGCCACCGCGATGGCCGTCAGCACGGCGGAGAACAGGTTCTTCAGCGCGTTCATGGCGTTCAGGTTGGTCATCCCGAACAGGCTCAGCTGCGCCAGCAGCAGGATGCCGAGGCCGCCGTTGAAATAGCCGCCATAGACCGACACCACGAACAGTGTGGCGAGCATCGCCCCGGTCCCGTGCAACCCCACCGCCCGCAGCCGGGCCGCGAGCATCCCGCCGAAGGCGAACAGCGCGGTGGCCACCAGCAGCAGCCAGGGCACGATGCTGCGGAACACCGAATCCGGGGTCACCAGCAGCAGCGCCGCCCCGATCAGCCCGCCGGTCAGGCTGACCACCGACAGCGTGACCAGCCCGACCCCGCCGACCGGCTCCAGATCATGGCGATAGCCGTAGACGCCGCTGGCATAGCCGGGCAGCAGCGCCACCGTGCCGGTGGCGTTCGCCGCCACCGGTGGAACCCCGGCGTAGATCAGCGCAGGAAGTGTGAGGAAGCTGCCGCCGCCGGCGACCGCGTTCATCGCCCCGGCCAGGAAGGCCGCGGCGAGCAGGAGCAGGGATGTCGTCACCATCGTTCGGGTCGTTTTCGTTTCTTGTTGTTTGTTTATCCCCTCGCCCCTCTGGGGAGAGGGTTAGGGTGGGGGCGCCCGTAGGGCGTCCAAGCACTGCAATGAGGAGGCGTTGTCGGCCTACCCCCGCCCCCTCAACTCACGGCGGATGATCTTGCCCGTGGTCGTCATCGGCAGGCTGTCCACGAACTCCACGGCGCGCGGGTATTCGTGGGCGGCCAGCCGCGTCTTCACATGGGCCTGGATCTCCGCCGCCAGTTCGTCGCTGGGGCGCACGCCGTCCTGAAGGACGATGAAGGCCTTCACGATCTCGGTGCGCAGGGGGTCGGGCACGCCGACCACGGCGGCCATGCGGACGGCGGGGTGGCCGATCAGGCAATCCTCGATCTCGCCGGGGCCGATGCGGTAGCCCGCCGAGGTGATGACGTCGTCGTCCCGCCCGACGAAGCGGATGTAGCCGTCCGCGTCAAGCTCGCCCTGGTCGCCGGTGACCAGCCAGTCGCCGATGAACTTCGCCGCCGTGGCTTCCGGGTTGTTCCAGTATTGCAGGAACATCACCGGGTCCGGGCGGTGCACGGCGATCAGGCCGATCTCACCGGGAGGACAGCGGTCGCCCCGCCCGTCGATCACCGCCACGTCGTGACCGGGCGCCGGGCGGCCCATGACGCCGGGCTTGGGCGGCATGACCTTGGCGCAGGAGGACACGATCATGTTGCACTCGGTCTGGCCGTAGAACTCGTTGATGGTCAGCCCGAAGGTCTGGCGGCCCCAGTCGAGAAGCTCCGCCCCCAGGGTCTCGCCGCCGCTGGCGACGGAGCGCATGCTGTAGGCCCAGCGCGTCTGCGGGTCCTTGACCGCGCGCATCATCTTCAGCGCGGTCGGCGGCAGGAAGGCGTTGCGCACCTGGAAATCGGCGATCAGGCGGAAAGCCTCCTCCGCGTCGAACTTCTCGAAGCGGTGGGAGACGACGGTGACGCCATGGTGCCAGGCGGGCATCAGCACGTCGAGCAAGCCGCCGATCCACGCCCAGTCCGCCGGGGTCCAGATGCGGTCGCCCGGCTGCGGGAACAGGTCGTGGGAGATCTCCACCCCCGGCAAATGGCCGAGCAGCACCCGGTGCGCGTGCAGAGCGCCCTTGGGCTGGCCGGTGGTGCCTGACGTGTAGATGATCACCGCCGGGTCGTCGGCCGCCGTATCCACCGGCGTAAAGTCCTCCGACGCGGCCTCGACCAGCGCGTGCCAGTCCAGCTCGCCCTCCCCGGCCTCGTCGATGCGCAGAACGAGTTTCAGTTCGGGCAGGCGGTCGCGGATCTGGGCGATCTTGGCCGCACCCACGGCGTCGGTCACCACCGCCCGCGCCCCGCAATTGCCGAGGCGGTACTCCAGCGCCTCCACCCCGAACAGCGAGAAGAGGGGGACGGCGACGCCGCCCATCTTGTAGACGGCGACGTGGCTGACCGCCGTTTCCGGCGCCTGGGGCAGCAGGATGCCCACCCGGTCGCCGCGCGCCACCCCATGGGCGGCCAGCGCGTTGGCGAGGCAGTTCGACAGGCGGCGGATGTCGGCGAAGCTGTAAGTCTCCACCGCGCCGTCGCGGCGCTTGTGGATCAGGGCGGTGCGGTCCGGATCGCGCTCCGCCCACTTGTCGCAGACGTCCACGCCGATGTTGTAACGCTCCGGCACCGACCAGACGAAACGGTCGCGCAGGCCTTCGTAGCTGTCCGCTTCCGGCAGCATGCTTTTCCTCCCGACAGGTTCTTGCCGGCCACTTGGACGCGGCCATTTGGTTTCATCATAGGGGCAACGGCGGCGGTCCGTCACGCGGACGGAATAGTTTGCGGGGCTGCCATGTTCATGAACACAGGTTCCGTTCCGTGGGGTTCGACATGAAGGCCAAGGGGATCGTTGCGGTTGTTCTGTCCGTGGGCCTGCTGGCCGGCTGCGCCAGCCCCTATGGCTATGGTCCCGATTACGGCGCCTATGGGAGCGGCTACGCCCCTGGTTATGGCAACAAGACGGCGGCGGGGACGCTGCTGGGCGGCGTGGCCGGCGGCCTCGCCGGGTCGCGCTTCGGCGGCGGCACGGGCAAGCTGGTGGCGGTCGGCATCGGCACGCTGCTGGGTGCCGCGCTGGGCAACGCCGCCGGCCAGTCGATGGACCGCGCCGACATGATGTACGCGCAGCAGGCGGCGGGGCAGGCCTACATGGCGCCGACCGGTGCGACCGTGCAGTGGAACAACCCGCAGACCGGCAACTGGGGCACCTACACCCCGACCCGCGACGGCACCGGCCCCTATGGCGAGCCGTGCCGGGAGTTCCAGACCAGCATCGTGGTCGGCGGGCAGCTTCAGCAGGGCTACGGCACCGCCTGCCGCCAGGCGGACGGAAGCTGGCGCATGGTGAGCTGAGGCGGCCCCTTCGACCATGCGTCTTCAACCAAGCGGGGAAATGCTCTAGACAGTCGGGCATGGCGACGATCAAGGACGTGCTGGCCGCGGCGCTGGCCCATCATCAGGCCGGCCGGCTGGCGCAGGCCGCCGCCGGCTATCAGGCCGTCCTCGACACCCTGCCCGACCACCCCGACGCGCTGCACCTGCTGGGCGTCGTCTATCTCCAGGCCGGGCACCCGGCGGAGGCCGAGCCGCGCATCCGCGCCGCCCTCCGCGCCGACGCGACCGTCGCCGACTATCACGACAATCTCGGCAGCGCGCTGCGCGCCATGGACCGGGCGGCGGAGGCGGCGGAAGCCCACCGCGCGGCAATCCGCCGGCGCCCGGCCTTCGCCCAGGCCCATTACAACCTCGGCAACGCACTCGACACGCTGGGCCGGCTGGAGGAGGCCGCGGACGCCTACCGGCAGGCCGCCGCGCTGCGCCCTGGCTACGCGCGGGCGCGCTTCAACCTCGGCAACACGCTGACGGCGCTCGGTCGGCTGGCCGAGGCTGACGACGCTTTCCGCGCCGCCCTGGCCGACGATCCCGGATTCGGGGAGGCGCACGCCAACCGCGCCTCGCTGATGTTGCAACGCGGGCGGGCGGTGGAGGCGGAGCGGGCCTTGCGCCGCGCGCTGGCGCTGCGTCCCGACCACGCCACGGCGCTCGCCAACCTGTCCGCCGCTCTGCTCGCCCTGGAAGCCCCAACCGAGGCCGAACAGGCGGCCCGCCGCGCCGAATCCGCGCGCCCGGACTTCGCGGAGGCCGCCCTGCGCCGGGGCGACGCGCTGCAAAAGCGCAACCGTCTGGCCGAGGCCGGCCGCGCCTACGCCCGTGCCGTCGCCCAGTGCCCCGACTTGGCGGAGGCCTACGCGAACCTCGCGCTGGTGCGCCAGACGCAGGGCGACCGGGACGGCGCGGCGGCCGGCTACCGCCGCGCGCTGACCCTACGGCCCGATCTGGCGGAGGTGCGCTCCAACCTCGCCTATCTGGAACTGTTCCGGCCCGGCGTGACGTTGGCCCGCGTGCTGGAGGCGCACCGCGGCTGGGACGCCGTGCACGGCGCGCCGTTGCGCGCCGATTGGGCGCCGCGCGCCCCGGCGGTGCGGGACGACGCCCGTCCGCTGCGCGTCGGCATCCTGTCGGGCGACTTCCGCCGCCATCCGGCGGGCCAGTTCGCGGTGCGGGCGGTCGAGGCGCTGCCGGAATTCGGCGTCGAGCTGACCCTCTACGCCAACCAGATGGAGGCGGACGACCTTACCGACCGCTTCCGCGCCGCGGCGGCGCGCTGGGTGCCGGTCGCCGACCGGACCGACGCTGAACTTGCAACGCTGATTCGGAACGACCGGCTGGACGCGCTGATCGACCTCGCCGGGCACAACGCCCGCGGGCGGCTGGGCGTCTTCGCGCGCAAGCCGGCACCGGTGCAGGTCGCTTGGTCCGGCTACATGGCGACCACCGGGCTCGCCGCCATGGACGCGCTGGTCGCCGACGCCCACCATGTGCCGGAGGGGGCGGAGCGCTTCTACAGCGAGCGCATCCTGCGCATGCCCGGCGCCTTCATCGCCTACGACCCGCCGCCGGACGCGCCGGAGCCCGGACCGCCGCCCTGCCTGTCCGGCCAGCCGGTCACCTTCGGCGCCTTCAACATCCTGACCAAGCTGACCGACGAGGTCCTCACCACCTGGGCCGCCCTGCTTGCCCGCGTGCCCGAGTCGCGCCTGCTGCTGAAGACCAAGGCGCTGTCCTGCCCGGAAACCGCCGCCCAGTGGCGCTGGCGGCTGGCCGCGGCGGGCATCGCGCCGGAGCGGCTGATCCTGGCCGGGGCCACCGGCAGCCGGGAGCATATGGGCTGGTGCGCCCGCGTGGACGTGGCGCTGGACCCCTTCCCCTTCGCCGGCAGCACGACGACGCTGGAGACGCTGTGGATGGGCGTGCCGGTCGTCACCCTGCCCGGCGAAACCTTCTCCAGCCGCCATTCGCTGGCTTTCCTGAGCGTGGCGGGGGTCGAAGGCTGCATCGCCCGCCACCCGGCGGACTATGTGGATCGCGCCGCCGGCTGGGCCGCCGACCCGGCGCGGCTGGCGGAACTGCGACGGACCCTGCGCCCGCGCATGGCGAACGGACCGCTCTGCGACGGGCGAATCCTGGCCGAAGCGCTGGCGAAGTCTCTGCGGGACTTGACGAAGGGCACCTAGCCTTTCCGGATAGGACAGCTCCGCACCCTAAATTAAGGGTTGTTTCGTCAACGTATTTTCGTCACATGTTGTATATCAGATTCATCAAAGGGTCGTGATGCCCAGGGGGTCCTGGATGCTGAACCTTTCGGTTGTCCGCAAAGCCATCGAGGACGTGGAGCAGGCCATCGCCGCGATGCTGGCGCCGGAGACGCTGGCCGCCAAGACGGTTGCCATGAACCGGCGGGCGCTGGCGCGTCTCTATACGGCCTATGCCCAGGGTCTTCTCAAGCGGCACGGCATTGCCGTGGATCTCGACGACATCTGCGGGCAATGCTGCCACGATTGCCCGGATGGACGCTGCGCCCGGCTTGCCTGTTGACTCACTTTTCCCCGATGAAGCGGACCCAGGGGAAGTCCAGAACGTCGAACCAGCGCACCCGCGGCCCTTCCCCGCACCATTCCAGCGCGTCGAGCACCGCGAAGGGCGCGGCCTGATCCAGCATCCAGAATCCACGCCCCTTCCGCAGAAAGGCCCCGATGTAGGCCGCGGTCAAGGCGAGGAAGGCACGACCCCGCGGGGTCGGCTGGAACCCAGCAAAGCAGACGGTGATCTCCCGCGTCGGGCCGCGCCAGCGGGCGTCGCGCAACAGCCCGACGTCGGCCCCCTCCAGCAGCGCCGCCAGATCATTCAGCCCCCCAGCCAGCGTGCAGTCAGCGTCCAGATGCAGCAGAGGCCGCCCCCAGAGCGCCATGAGCTGGTGCCAGCGCAGGAAGCGGATGCAGGCGTAGTAGGTGGTCCGCCGGTGGTCGTCCCAGCCCGTGAAGTCCACCGCTTCCCGGCTGTAGCCCAACGGCAGGCGTTCCCGCCGCCGGGCGAGGTCGGCCAGAGTCTCCGGCGAGGGATTCACCACATGGACGTGGACCGCCACGCTCTCCGCTTGCGCCTCCACCGAATCGAGCAGGCCGGTGGCGAAGCGCCGGTAATAGCCGTCGTCGCAGGACACCGCCAGCAGCGGCCCGCTCCCCGTGGAAGGCTCGGCCAGCAGTTCCAGCGGCGGGAAGGCGCCGAACAGGGCGTCGGCGTCGGGCAGATCCTCCAGCGCGCGGCGCCCGGCCCGCACCATCGACCACAGGCGCAGCTCGAAATCCGCCACCACCTCCGCCGCCGTGAAGCGCCGGGAAACGCGCCGCATGAAGCGGCTGGCGAGATCCGTCCGCCCCCGACGGTAGAAGCGGTAGGCGACCACGGCCGCCGCCCTTGTGTCGCGCGGGTTCCGGCGCAGGGCCGTCAGGGCGGTGCGGGCGGTGCGGTCCAGCAGCCATTCCGGCGCCTGCCCGGCCTGGACGAGCGCCAGCGCCGTCCCGATCAGCGCGTCCGCCGCCGCCCCGTGCTGCGGATCGGCGGCCAGGGCGCGAATCAGGGCGCCGACCGCGCGCTCCACCCGTTCCGGGTCGAGGCGCCGGGCGTGCGACAGCGGGCGGTCCAGCCCGGCGTCGGCCAGCGCGCTCACCGCGGCGTTGTGCAGCGCATCGGGGTGGCCCGGCGCCAGGGCCACCGCCTGCCGGCGCAGCCGCGCCGCGTCCTCCGGCCGGCCCAGCGCGGCCAGGGCGTTGGCGCGGTTGATGCGCGCTTCCGCGAAATCGGGCCGCCGGGCCAGCGCCTGGGCGAAGGCCGCCGCCGCACCCGCCGCGTCCCCGCGCTCCAGCCGCAGCGAGCCCAGCGTGAAGGCGGTCTGGGCATCCGCCGGGTCGAGCGCCGCCGTGCGGGCGAAGACGCGCTCGGCCGCTGCGGGCTGCCCCGCCGCGCGCAGGGTCCGCGCCAGATTGCCGAGGAAATCGGCGTCGCCGGGCAACAGCGCCACGGCGCGGCGCAACAGCGGCAGGGCCGCGCCCGGCCGGCCGCTCTGGCTTTCCAGGACGCCCAGCAGGTGAAGCGCGTCGGGATGGCCCGGCTGGCTGCGCAGGATGCTATGATAAAGGGGCCGGGCCGCGTCCAGCCGGCCCGCCTGATGGTGGCCGACCGCGGCGGCCAGGGCATCCCGAAGTGTCACCATGCCGCCTGTCTACACGCGCCGCCGGGCCGGAGTCCATGCGGCGCAGCGGTCGGGGGCGCCGCCCGTCGTTACGTTGCAAGGAGAGACCATGGCCAACCGGCCACTCGTCAGCGTCATCACGCCAAGCTGGGGACGGGAGGACGTCCTGCCGCTGTGCCACGCCCGCGTCCTGTCGCAGACCGTCTCCGACATCGAATGGCTGGTGTTCGACGACAGCCCGCGCCCGTCCGCCTATCTCCAGCCGCTCGCCGGGCCGCGGCTGAAGTATTTCTATTCGCCGCGCCGCTACGCCATCGGGGAGAAGCGCAACATCCTGGCCGAGCACGCGCGCGGCGACGTCATCGTCCATTTCGACGATGACGACTTCTACGCGCCCTGTTACGTGGAGCGCCTTCTCGGCTGGCTGGAGGCGGGCCACGACGCGGTGACCCTGTCCGGCTGGTTCCTGCACAGCGCGGTGCACGGGACCTTCGGCTATTGGGACACCGCGCGCGGCGGCTCTCATCACCGTTGGGGCCGGACGACCCGCAGCTATGTGGAGGCGCCGGACACGCCGCCGTCCGACGACAATCGGCTGGGCTACGGCTTCTCCTACGCCTACCGGCGGTCGGTGTGGGAGGCGGTGCGCTTCCCGCCGGTCAACGCCTGCGAGGACGCGCCGTTCATGAAGAGCGCGCAGGAGCGCTTCCGCGTCGCCGCCTTTCCGGACGCCGAGGGGCTGTGCCTGCACACCCTGCACGCCCGCAGCACGAGCCTGTGCCTGCCGCAGTACGAATTGCCGCCCCTGCTGCTGGAGCGCCTGTTCGGACCGGAGATCACGGCTTACACGGGGAGTGGAGTGGGTCAGACCTGAACGTCGAGATACATGCCGCGACGGTAATTGCGCGGCAGCGTCAGGATGCCGTTCACCAGCAGGCTGGCGAGTTCGCGGACGCTGGGGATGCGCTGGCGCCCGCCGCCGACCTGCTCCGCCCGGTTGCGGACGCCGACCGCGCCCGGCGACGCGACGCGCCCGCCCCCGACCTCGGAGCGGATCGGTTCGTTGGAGCGGTCACCGGTGCGTCGCGTTTCAACCATGCCCGATATGTACCGCAAAGGCCGCCCCACCGGCAAGGCGGAGGCGGCGCGGTCCAACCGTTGTCGCGCGGAAGCGTCGATATCCCCTCTCCCCTCAGGGGAGAGGGTTAGGGTGAGGGGGTTGCGCTTTTGCCGAACGCAGCGACACGCGCATCCCCCTCACCGGCCCTGCGTGCCACCCTCTCCCCGGAGGGGAGAGGGTTATTAAGAGCCGGATAAGACCATCCCCATTCCCAACCGTCCCATCGCTTGACAAACTGTTATATCAGCGGTAACCGATACGTCTCTAAACCTTACGGTTTGGATGGGAATAGGTGGTTCGGGGCGTCGGAGGGAAGTCCATAACAATAAGCGCCCCGACCCACCTTCTTCCCTGTCCAGAGTGAACCTCCTACCGCAGCCACGCGGTCAGTGCCGTCAGCGCGCTCAGCACCAGCACATAGAGCGCCAAGTCGAACAGCGGCGGGTGCCAGACCCAGCCGTAGAACCCCACCGCCCGCAGGCCGCGCCGCAGCAGGCCCGAGACGAACCAGGCCGCGATCGCCAGGATCAGCAGCGGGGGAATGAACAGCCCGTAGATGTCGATTTCGCCGATCATGCGGTCACCGCTTCGCGGGAGGACTCCGGGGCGGCGAAGGTCAGGTGGGGGAACAGCGCGCGGCGCAGCCCGGCCAGCGCGATCACCGCCCGGTCGCGCTCCGCCGACCACGGCTCGGCGGACAGGTTGGACAGGGCGGCGTCCATCATCGGCAGGACCTCCGCCGGGGGCGTGCCGAGACGGCGGCTGGACAGGCCGCGGAAATGCTGTCCCACCGCACCCAGGAGCCGCGCCACATGGGGCGCTGCCGGACCTCCCAGCGCGCGGCGGGCGCGCTGCAGTTCCGCCACGTTCAGCCCGACCCGCAGATCGTTCACCGCATCCGCCGCCGCCAGATCCTGTTGCGGACCGGCCAACGCCAGACGGGAGGACAGCAGCCCCACCCGGTCGAGCATCCGGTTCTCGAAACTGCCCACCGGAATGCCGGAGCGGGCGGCGGTCATCGCCGCGATCTCGCTCCAGCCGGCGCGGAGCAGACGCCGGGCGCTCCAGGCCGCGCCGACCGAGCGGCAGAGCTGGGTGACCAGAAGCGCCGTGGCGATGCCCACCACCTGCGCCACGGTGCTGTTGAGGAAGGAGGCGAAATCCCCCGTCCCGAGGTCGAGCAGGCTGAGCGAGCCGACCACCCCCATCAGCAGGGCCATAGCCTTGCCCATGGTCGCCGGCCGGGCCACGAAGACCCCCAGCGCCAGGAAGGTCGGGGCGAGGCCCAGCACCAGCATGGGGAAGCTGTCGAAAGACGGCAACACGACCAGCAGGTAGAAGGCGGCCAGCGGCACCGACAGCAGGGTGAAGACAAGGAACAGCCGGATGCCCGGCGCGGGATCGTCCAGCGAGGCAAAGAAGCAGCAGAAGACCGCCGTCATCATCGCCGCCGCCGATCCCGACGACCAGCCGGTGCCGATCCAGAAGGCGCAGACCACCGCGATCCCGAGCAGCGCCGCGAAGCCCGACCACAGCGCCATGCCGGCGTCCAGATGGAAGACGTCGCGCGAGCGGCGGCGGGTCAGCGGGTCGAGACGCTCCGGCAGGCTGCTTTTGCCGTCGCGGATGTGCGCCCGCAGGTCGCGGCAGTCCTGGTGGATGTCCACCAGCGAGCGCAGCCGGGTCAGCAGGTTGAGAAGCGTCGCCTCCTTCCAGCCGGTGCCCCCGCCGATGGCCGGGGACAGCCGGGCGATCTCCGCGCGCAGGTGGTCGACTCCGCCCTCCGCATCATCGCCCTCAACCGATTCGCCACCCACCCAGCGGTCGAGATCGGCCAGCAGGGCCGAGACCTCGGCGGGCAACTGGCCGCGCAGGGCGTCCAGCCGGTCCTCGATGCCGGCGGTCAGCGGCAGCAGATAGGCCATGCGGTCCTGCATCGCCCGCACCGCCCGCGTCATCCAGCGCACCTCCGACGTGTCGTAGGGCAGATGGGTCGCCATGACGCGCAGTTCGGTGATGTCGCGCGCCAGCTTCTGCCGGTCGCCGCCGGATTCGGCTTTGCCGGACAGGGCCTCGCGCGTCCAGCGCTCCGCGTCGCGCAGCGTGGCGTCCAGCCGGCCCAGCAGCGCCGGCCCGACGCTCTGCGGGAAGACCACGCTGTGCACCACCGTGGCGCAGAGGATGCCGATCAGGATCTCCTCGACGCGGGCCAGACCGGTGTCGAAGATGGCCGACGGATCGGTCGCCGCGGGAAAGCCGATCAGGCCGATGGTGTAGCCGGCCAGCATGAAGAGATAGCTGCGCGGCGTGCGGTCGAGCAGCGAGATGAACAGGCAGACCGCCACCCACAGCCCCAGCGCCAGGGTCAGCAGTTCCGGCGAATCGGCGAGCGCCGGCACCAGGGCGATGGCCCCGGCACAGCCCAGCACGGTCCCGGCGACGCGGAAGACCGCCTTCGACCGTACCGCGCCCGACAGCGGGCCGGAGACGATGTAGGCGGTCGCCATCGCCCAGAAGGGCCGCGGCAGCCCCATGGAGAAGGCGATGTAGAGCGCCGCCATGGCCGCCGCGAAGGCCTTGACCGAGAACAGCGCCTCGTTCAGCGAGACCAGTTTCAGGGCGGGCGTCTTCATTGCCCGGCCACCCGCTTCGCGGGCACCCCCTGCTCCGTCCCCCGCACCACCTCGACGGTCACGGTGCGCCCGGCGACGAGGTCGCGGGGGTCGGGGATCTGCTCCAGCGCGACGCGCACGGGGATGCGCTGGGCCAGACGGACCCAGTTGAAGGTCGGGTTGACGTTGGGCAGCAGGCCGGTGCCTTCGGTGCGGTCGCGGTCGACGATGGCGTGGGTCACGCTGTCCACCCGGCCGGTCAGCCGCTCCGGCTCGCCCATGATGGTGACGCGGACCGGATCGCCAATGCGGATGCGTGGCAGCTTGGTTTCTTCGAAATAGCCGACGACGTAGAAGGAATGGCGGTCGATCACCGCGACCACCGGCTGGCCCGCCGTCACGTAGTTGCCGGCCTTGAGCTGGAGGTTGGTGACGAAGCCGTCCACCGTCGCCCGCACCTCCGTCCGCTCCAGGTTGAAGCGGGCGAGGTCGAGCGCCGCCTCCATCTGCCGGGCGGCGGCGGCGGCCTTCGCCTGCGCGGCGGCGACCTCCTGCCGCTGGGCGGTGGAGACGACGTTGTTGCCGAGCTGCGCGTAGCGGTCGGCCTCGGCCTTGCGGAAGGACAGCTCGGCGCGCGCACTTTCCAGGTTGGCGTCGGCCTGATCGACGGCGAGGCGGTAGCGGCTGGGGTCCACGACGAACAGGACGTCGCCCTTGCGGACCGCCTGGTTGTCGAAGACCCGCACCTCCGTCACCAGACCGGCGACATCGGAGGACACCTGCACCACGTCGGCGCGCACCCGCCCGTCGCGGGTCCAGGGTTGGTTCATGTAGTAGTCCCACAGCCACCAGCCGCCGCCGACGGCGCCCAGGGTGACGGCCAGCGTGACCGTGATCCGAATGAGGAGGGAGAAGAGTTTCACCGTGGTTCGTCCTTGCGCTCGACCGGCGCGGCCGGGAGCGATCATTCCGTATCCCGCCGCTGCGGGACGCGCTGCTGTGTAGAACCGCCGTCAGCCCTTCATGGCTCGGGCGTTCGACTCGATCGCCGCCATGACGCGCACCGCGCCGGCGATCTCCGGGCCGGAGGCGCCTTGGAGCAGGCGGCGGCGCACGTCGTTCAGCGCGGCGTTCACGCGGGCCAGCAGGTCGCGGCCCTCTTCGGTCAGGTGCAGGGTCTTGGCCCGCCGATCGTCCGGGGCCTCCCGGCGCTCGACCAGCTTCGCGGCCTCCAGGCTGTCGAGAAGCCGGACCAGCGACGGCCCTTCCACCCCCATCTCCTCGGCCAGCTCGCGCTGGCGCATCCCGTCGCCGAGTTCGTTCAAAAGCATCAGCGGCGAGATGACGGAGGAGGAAAAGCCGCTCTCCGCCAGCACCTTGTTCGCCTCCCGCCGCCATAGGTGGGCGGCGCGGAACAGGTGGATGCCGAAGTTGGACGGAAAGTCCGGGGCGGGAGTGGACGGGCTATTCGATTGCATGCCTATTTAATAGCTTTGCTATCTATTTTCGGCAAGACGCCCCACCCCGTCGCTCGGTCATTGCAGACATGCGCGCATCCGCGGCGTCATGTGATCGAGGAAGGCGCGGACCCGGTGGGGCACCCGTTCCCGTCCGGTGTAGACGGCGTGGATCTCCTCGCGGTCGACCAGCACGTCGTCGAGCACGCTGACCAGCCGCCCGGCGGCGAGGTCGGCGCGGATGTGGTATTCGGCCAGCCGCGCCAGCCCGAGGCCGAGCAGGGCCATGTGGCGCACCGTCTCGCCGTTGTTGGCGACGATGCGCGTGTCGATCTCGCGGTCGACCAGCCGCCCGCCGGACTTCAGCGGCCAGACCGCGGCGGCGCGGCGGAAATTGAAGCCCAGGCAGTCGTGCCGCTCCAGATCGGCGGCGCTCAGCGGCGTGCTCTTGCGCTCCAGATAGTCCGGCGACGCCACGATGCGCCGCCGCACGTCGCCCAGCCGCACCGCCAGCAGCGCCGAGTCGGACAGCCGCCCGGCGCGGAAGGCCACGTCGGTCCGCGCCGCGTAGAGGTCCACCACCTCGTCGGTCAGGGTCAGGTCCAGCCGGATGCCGGGATAGTCCCGCGTGAAGTCGGGCAGCAGCGGCAGCAGGCAATGCCGCCCGAAGGGCACCGACACGCTGACGCGGATCGTTCCGGTGGGCGAGCGGGCGCCGCCCGCCACTTCCGCCTCCATGGCGTCGAGGTCGCCCAACAGGCTTTCCGCCCGCTCGCGGTAGAGTTCGCCCTCCGCGGTCAGGCGCAGCCGGCGGGTGGAGCGCTCGACCAGCCGCACGCCGAGCCGCTCCTCCAGCCGGGTCACCAGCTTGGCGGTGGAGGACGGGGTCATGCCGACCTCGCGCCCGGCGGCACTGAAGCTGCCCAGCGCCGCGACGCGCAGGAAGACCCTCATGTCCCAGGCGCGGCTGTCGCTCATCGGAGGCGTCCTTCCGTCGATCTTGTCATTGAATGACACGATCATGCGAAAACGGACGGCATTCCGCATCCTGACTTTTTGGCTCATCTGATGCGTCCTGCACAGCTCGCATGGATGGAGCCTTCAGTCATGCCACTCGCACTGCTGGCGCTGGCGATCAGCGCCTACGCCATCGGAACGACGGAGTTCGTCGTCGTCGGCCTGCTGCCGACCGTCGCCACCGACCTGAACGTCAGCCTGCCGATGGCCGGAATGGTGGTCAGCGTCTACGCGCTGGGCGTCACCTTCGGCGCCCCGGTCCTGACCGCGCTGACCGGGCGGCTGCGGCGCAAGCCGCTGCTGCTCGGCCTGATGGGCGTCTTCGTCGCCGGCAACCTGCTGGCCGGGGTCAGCCCCAATTACGAAACGCTGCTGGCCGCCCGCGTGCTCAGCGCCTTCGCGCACGGCGTCTTCTTCTCGGTCGGCGCGACCATCGCCGCCGATCTGGTGCCGGAGGACAAGCGGGCCTCGGCCATCGCCATGATGTTCTCCGGCCTGACCATCGCCATCGTCACCGGCGTGCCGATGGGCACCTGGATCGGCCAGCATTTCGGCTGGCGCGCCACCTTCCTGGCGGTCTCCGCGCTGGGCGTGATCGGCGCGCTGGGCGTCGCGGCACTCGTCCCGGCGAAGCTCAGCCAGCCGCCCGCCGCCGGCCTCGGCACGCAGGTCCGCGTGCTGGCCAAGCCGCGCCTGCTGCTGGCCTTCGCCATCACGGCGCTGGGCTATGGCGGGACCTTCGTCGCCTTCACCTATCTGGCGCCGATCCTGGAGACGATCACCGGCTTCTCCAGCGGCACGGTCAGCCTCGTCCTGGTGCTCTACGGGGCGGCCATCGCGGTCGGCAACATGGTGGGCGGCAGAGCTATGCGGGAAAGTGGGTGACGGTCTGGTCAGGCGGCGTCCTGTGACGCGGTTTCCGTGACCTCGATGCCGTCACGGAATGTGACGCCCTG
>NZ_VITI01000028.1 GCF_007827795.1 Azospirillum brasilense | reverse complement strand
CGCATCGTCGCCGCCTGCGGCGGCTCGGTGTCCGGCAAGACCGTCGGCGTCCTGGGCGTCACCTTCAAGCCCAACACCGACGACATGCGCGACGCCCCGTCCCTGGACATCGTTCCGGCGCTCCAGGCCGCCGGCGCCACCGTGCGCGCCTTCGACCCCGCCGGCATGCACGAGGCCGAGAAGCTGCTGCCCGGCGTGGTCTGGGCGAAGGACGCCTACGGCGCCCTGGACGGAGCCGACTGTGTGGCCATCCTGACGGAATGGAACGAGTTCCGCGCGCTGGATCTGAAGCGGGTCAAAGCCCTGCTGAAGCGGCCGGTCATGGTCGATCTGCGCAACGTCTACAATCCCGAGGACATGGCCGCCGCTGGCTTCGCCTACTCCTCCATCGGGCGGCCCACCGCACCGTCCCAGAACGTCTGAAGCGATCCGGTCCAAGGAGAACTGTCGAGACCATGAGCGAAGCCCACATTTTCCACCCGACCGTGCTGCGCGAATACGACATCCGCGGCATCGTCGGCAGCACCCTGACCGCGGCGGACGCCCGCGCGGTCGGACGGGCCTTCGGCACCGTGGTCGCCCGCGGCGGCGGGAAGACCGTCTGCGTCGGCTACGACGGCCGGCTGTCCTCGCCGGAGCTGGAAGCCGCCATGGTGGACGGTCTGGTCGCCTGCGGCCTGCATGTGCTGCGCATCGGGCTCGGCCCCACCCCGATGCTGTATTTCGCCACCCGCGACCGCGAGGCGGCGGCCGGCATCATGATCACCGGTTCGCACAACCCGCCGGACTACAACGGCATCAAGATGATGCTGGGCAAGGGTCCGGTCTACGGCCAGCAGATCCTCGACATCGGCACCATCGCGTCGAAGGCCGACTACGTCTCCGGCGAAGGGTCGTCGGAACAGCTCGATATCAAGGACGCCTATGTGGAGCGCCTGCTGCGCGACTATGACGGCACCCGCGACCTGACCATCGCCTGGGACGCCGGCAACGGCGCCTCCGGCGAGATCCTGCGCCGCCTGACCGCGAAGCTGCCGGGCAAGCACGTCCTGCTGTTCGACGAGATCGACGGCAACTTCCCCAACCACCATCCGGACCCGACGGTCGAGAAGAACCTCGTCGACCTGAAGGCGGCGGTGGCGGAGCACGGCTGCGACATCGGCATCGGCTTCGACGGCGACGGCGACCGCATCGGCGCCATCGACCATCTGGGCCGCGTGGTGTGGGGCGACCAGCTCGTGGCGATCTACGCCGCCGACGTTCTGAAGAGCCACCCCGGCGCGACGATCATCGCCGACGTGAAGGCCAGCCAGACGCTGTTCGACGAGATTGCCCGGCTCGGCGGCACCCCGCTGATGTGGAAGACCGGCCATTCGCTGCTGAAGGCGAAGATGGCCGAAACCGGCTCGCCGCTGGCCGGCGAAATGTCGGGCCACATCTTCTTCGCCGACAAATGGTATGGCTTCGACGACGCTCTGTACTGCGCGGTACGGCTGATCGGCCTGGTCAGCAAGCTGAACCAGCCCCTGTCGGAGCTGCGCGACCGCCTGCCGGACGTGGTGAACACCCCCGAAACCCGCTTCCAGGTGAGCGAGGAGCGCAAGTTCCAGGTCGTCCAGGAGGTCAAGGCCCGGCTGAAGGACGAGGGCGCCGACGTCAACGACATCGACGGCGTGCGCGTCAAGACGGCGGACGGCTGGTGGTTGCTGCGCGCTTCCAACACCCAGGACGTTCTGGTGGCCCGCGCGGAGTCCGGCACGCCCGAAGGGCTGGAGCGGCTGAAGGGCATGGTCGTGGCGCAGTTGGAAGCCTCCGGCCTTCAGGCCCCCTCCTTCGAGGACGGCGGCAGCGCCCACTGATCGGCCAAAATTGATCGGCCGAAATCGGAAAGGCCCTTCCCTGCGGATGCGGGGAAGGGCCTTTTTCTTTGCCTGGGCTCCGACAATGCCGGTGAGAATTCTCACCGCTTCGCGTGAGGAAAAGGATCGGTGAGAATTCTCACCGGCTCCGGTCAGTTTTCCTCGCCGTCCAGAATGGCGTCGATGGAACGGCGCAGGTCGCGCAAGACCTCGCGGTCCACGTCCTCCAGCCGCTTCGGCTTCTCCTGGAAAGCGTTCAGGGCCTCCCGCGTGCGCAGGATGTTGCGGGAGACGCGCAGGCTGAAGGCGCTCAGCACCGCCTCCGGCTCGTCCCGCGTTCCCGTTGCGGCAACGCCGGGCGTGCGCGGGGCAGGCTGGGGCTGGTCGTCAGTCAGACTGTCGAGAAGGCGCATCTGCGCCTCCGCGTCGTCGAGCGCGGCGATCTGGTAGAGCTTGTAGCGGGCGATCTTCTTCTCGGCCCCCTCGTAGCGTTCCCTTACCGCCGGGGCGACCCGGGTCAGCCCAAGGGTCCGGGTGATCTCCGCCTTGTCGCGCCCCATGATCTGGCCGAGATCGGCGTGGGAATAGCCATGCTTCTCCACGAGCGCCACGAAGGCGTCGGCCTCTTCGAAGGGCGTCAGATCGGCGCGCAGGACGTTCTCCACCACCGCCACCTCGGCGGTGTCGATGCCGTCCGGGACCAGGATGCAGGGAACCGTCTGCTGGCCGAGCGCGCGGACCGCCCGCAGGCGCCGCTCCCCGAAGACGAGCTGGAAGCGGCTCGGCCCCAGCTCCCGCACGCCGATCGGCTGTTGCAGGCCGTATTTGCGGATGGAGTCCGTCAGGGCTGTCAGTTCCGCCTCGTCGAAGCGGCGGCGCGGCTGGTCGGGGTTGGCCTCGATCCAGTCCACGTCGGGGTAGACGAGCCGGACGCCCTGCTCCGGCTCCGCGAAGACGGCGAGCGCGCCGCGGCTCATGGCGTTCAGCCGGGCGAGGTTCCCGGTTCCGAGCTTACGCGACATTGGCCACCTCCACACGCTTGCGCCGCTCCACGACGATGGCGTCGGCGAGCGCCCGATAGGACGAGGCCCCCGGCGCGTCCGGCACCGCCTCCAGCGCGGCGCGCCCGGCAAGCGCCGCATCGCCGTAGATGGTCGCCCGCGGCACCGGCGGGAAGATGCGCAGCGTACCGCCTAGCGCGCTGTGGAGCTGCTCCAGAGTCACCTGATGCTGATTCAGGCGGGCGTTGTGCATGGTCGGCAGGATGCCCAGGACGGCGAGGCTGGGGTGGCAGCGCCGCTTCAGCTTGTTGATCGTCTTCAGCAGATGGTTCACGCCGATGGAGGACAGATATTCGGTCTGGCAGGGGATGACGATGACGTCCGACGCCACCAGCCCGTTCGCCGTGCACTGGCCGAGGTTCGGGGGGCAGTCGATGAAGATGAAATCGTAGGCCGCCCGCGCGTCCTGCAGCCGCTCGCGCAAAGCCATCGGGCCGCTGGGGTCGGCGGTCAGCTCCACCTCGACCGACGCCAGCTCGATGCTCGATGGGGCGATCTCCAGACCGATGTCGCCGACCGGAACCACGATGTCCTCGACGGCGACCTCCTCCCGCAGCACATGGGCGAGCGACTTGCGCCGGCCCTCCTCGTACTCGATCAGGTCGATTCCGAGATGCGCCGTGGCGTTCGCCTGCGGGTCGGCGTCGATGATGAGCACGCGGTAGCCCTCGCGCGCCAGGATGCTGGCGGTGTTGACCGTGCAGGTGGTCTTGCCGACCCCCCCCTTCTGGTTGGCGAGGCAGATGACCAGCGCCGGGCCATGCTTGCCGTCCACCACCGCCGTCTCCTTCAGCAGGAAGCGGACCACCGCGTCGGGGATCTTCTCGCTGTTGCTCTCCCAGCGGGAGATCTTGGACCGGTCGTAGCGCCGCTCCAGCCGTTCGTTCAGCCAAGCCGCGAAATCCGGCTGTGAGAGTTTGCGCTCCTCACGCAGGAGCCTCATGTCTTCGCCACGCAACGTCAACCTCCACAGCGAATGCGCTTGCCGTGTTCAACCGATACGATGGACGCCCGAATCGGTCAAGGTTGACAGTCACCCCCGTTGCATCAACAGCCGGCATCAACAGGAAAAGGCCGGTCCGGGGAAGGGCTTTCCCGGACCGGCGCGTTTCGGACTGATTCAGCTCACAGATTGATGAAGGCGACGTAGTTCTGGTCGCCCATGGTGCCGGTGGTGACGGTCATCGCGCCCACGGCCTTGCCGGTGAAGGTCATGCTGGCGTCGACGGTGCCGTTGCCGTCGATGTCACAATGGACCGTGGCGCCCTTGTAGCCTTCGGCACCGCCCATCTCCTCCCAGGAGAGTTTCGAGACGCCCTCCTGGTAGCCCCACATCGTGGCCCACTCGCCCTGCTCCAGGTCGGTGACGGTGGACCAGGTGGTCTCGGTGCCGCGGCCATCGACGAAGAAGGTGTCCTTGCCCGAGCCGCCGATCAGCCAGTTGGAGCCCGAGCCGCCGTCCAGCACGTCGTCCCCGGCCCCACCCCAGGCCGCGTCGTCGCCGCCCAGCAGGTTGATGAAGTCGTTGCCGTCCGACCCGCCCAGCACCTCGCTGCGGGCATCGCCCAGGAAAGTCCATTGCAGGTCGGAGACCGGGCCTTCATAGGCGTAGGCCTTCACATCCTCGGTCACGCCGTCCACGATGCGCTGCATGGCGGTCGAGGAACGGTCATCCACCGGCGGGGTGGTGGTCGGCGGCTCCGTCGTGGGAGGCGTCGTGGTCGGCGGTTCCGTGGTGGGCGGTTCGGTGGTGGGCGGTTCGGTGGTGGGCGGCGCGTCGATCAGCGTGACGGTGTCGCCGTTGAGCTGGAACTGTCCGGCGGTGAAGCTGCCGACGAAGCGCAGAGTCACGTCGGCGCCCGCCGTACCGTCGGTGCCGATGCGCAGGAAGGTGACGCCGTCCACCGTCTCGGCCTGCACCTGCCCGGCGCCGAGCTGGCTGCCGTTGCCGGCGGTGGCCGTCCCGGTCATGGCCGTGCCGGTGATGGTGAAGGCGTCGCCCACCATAGCCCCGGTCAACCCGCTGGTGAAGCCGCTGGCCTGGGCGGTGGTCATCGTCACCGTGTGGCGGGCGCTGCCGGTCAGATCCAGGTTCTCGACACTGGTCAGGGCCATGCCGGAGATGTCGATCTGCGGCGTCGCCGTGGTGATCTTGCCTTCCGGATCGGTCACGTTGTCGGAGCTGATGCGCAGCGTGTCGGTGCCGTCGCCGCCGTCGTAGGACACCGTGCCGGCGTCGCCCTGCGCGGCGATGATGAAGGTGTCGTTGCCGGCACCGCCCTGGATGACGTCGGCCTCGTCCATGTTGCCGTGTTCGCCGCTGTAGAAGACATCGTCGCCATCGCCGCCAATCATCGTGTCGGCGTCCCAGTCGCCGACCAGCGTGTCGTTGCCGGCCCCGCCCATCAGGCTGTCCTTGCCGCCGCCACCGACCAGCAGATCGTCGCCGTCGTCGCCATGGAGCATGTCGTCGTCGGCCCGCCCGAAGATCTGGTCGTTGCCGGCCCCGCCATGGACGGTGTCGTTGCCGTTGCCGCTCTCCAGCGTGTCGTTCCCGGCCCCGCCGGTCACCAGGTCGGCGCCATCATGAGCCCAGAACCACACGGAGTCGTTCCCGGCCACCATGGTGTCGTCGAAGTTGGAGCCGACCCAGCGCTCGATGTCGACAAAGGTGTCGCCCGCAGCGTCGCCCGTGCTGTTGCCCGGAGTCAGCAGGTCGAGCACGATGCCCGAGGTGGCGGTCTCGTAGGAGGCCTCGTCGAACCCGTCGCCACCGTTCAGCACGTCGGCGCCCGCACCACCGATCAGCGTGTCGTTGCCGCCGCCGCCGTTCAGCGTGTCGTTGCCGGCCCCGCCTTCGATCACATCCGGCTCGTCATCGCTGGTCAGCAGGTCGGGACCCGCCGTCGTGGTGCCGGTCACGGCCAGGACATGGGTCCAGCCCTCAACCGCCGCGAAGGGGGAGGGGGTGCCGGCCGGCGCGGTGCGCCGGTCGAGCGTCCAGGAGGCGCCCTGCGCCGCCGGACCGACCAGCCCCGAGGAGGCCGCGACCGCGGCGCCCGTGGCGGCGGCCAGCCGGTCGAGGAAGAGACGGCCCTCGGCACCCGCGCCGGCATGGCAGGCGTGGATGTGGATCTCGGTGCCGCGCGCGTCCGGCCAGGAGCGGTCGAGCAGCGAGCGCGCGTCCAGCGGCTGGGCGCCCAGCAGGACCCGTCCCGGCTCGCCGTGGGCGACCAGATGCAGGACGGACGGACGCGCGGCGAGCGCTGCGGCCAGAACGGCATGGGCATCCTCGGCGGCGGAGACGAGCATGACCTGGACGTCGGGACGGCGGTGGCTGAGCAGCCCGTCGAGATCCTCAAGTCCAGCGTCCGCGATGATGACTTCGTTCAAGGGAAACTCTCCGTGCATTCTGTGGTGATCGCTGGGGCGCCCGGTCGCATCGTTCGCGTTTACGGGAGGTTCGCGGATACGGGGAAGCGCGACACCCAATCACATGCGCTTTCGGAGAGCATCTTCGCAATTGCCCAAGAAGAAATAACACGTACTCATCAATGGAACGTGGTTATCGGATTATCTTACTTGATAACAGGAGAATCAACAGGCCTATGATCTTTCATTGTCCTATGAAGATCGGGGAAAATTCCAACCATCAAGAGCGAATACAAGAAAATCCGGCGATGGCTTCAGGATCTTTGGAAAAGATAAATGCCACACCAACGGATTGCCTCAAGCGGCGAAGGCGAACGAGAAACGGCCCGGGGAAAGGTTCCCCGGGCCGCTTTTCCGCTCGGTGTCTCAGATCACAAACCGGACCGGATCACAGGCTGATGAAGGCGATGTAGTTCTGGTCGCCCATGGTGCCGGTGGTGGTGGTCATGGCGCCCACGGCCTTGCCGGCGAAGGTCATGCTGGCGTCGACGGTGCCGTTGCCGTCGATGTCGCAATGGACCGTCGCGCCCTTGTAGCCTTCGGCACCATCCATCTCCTCCCAGCGCAGCGTGGAGACGCCTTCCTGGTAGCCCCAAAGGGTGGACCACTCGCCCTGCTCCAGGTCGGTGACGGTGGACCAGGTAACCTCGGTGCCGCGGCCATCGACGAAGAAGGTGTCCTTGCCCGAGCCGCCGATCAGCCAGTTGGAGCCCGAGCCACCGTCCAGCACGTCGTCCCCGGCCCCGCCCGCGGCCGCGTCGTCGCCGCCCAGCAGGTTCAGGAAGTCGTTGCCGTCCGACCCGCCCAGCACCTCGCCGCGGGAGTCGCCCAGGAAGGTCCATTGCAGAGTGGTGACCGGCCCTTCATAGGCGTAGGCCTTCACGTCCTCGGTCACGCCGTCCACGATGCGCTGCATGGCGGTCGAGGGACGGTTGTCCACCGGCGGGGTGGTGGTCGGCGGCTCCGTCGTGGGAGGAGTCGTGGTCGGCGGTTCGGTGGTCGGCGGGGTCGAGGGGGTCCCGCTCAGGGTGATCCCGCTGCCGTTGACCTGGAACTGATCCGCCGCGAAGCCGCCGGCGAAGCGCAGAGTCACGTCGGCGCCCGCCGTCGCGTCAGTGCCGATGTGCAGCAGGGTGACGCCGTTCACCGTCTCGGCCTGCACCTGCCCGGCGGTGAGCTGGCTGCCGTTGCCGGCGGTGACCGCGCCCGTCATGGCCGTGCCCGTGACGGTGAAGACATCGCCGCCGGTGGCGCCGGTGATGCCGGCGAAGCCGCTGGCCTGGGCGGCGGTCATCGTCACCGTGTGGCGGACGCTGCCGACCAGTTCCAGCCTCTCCACGCTGGTCAGGGCCATGCCGGAGATGTCGATCTGCGGCGTCGCCGTGGTGATCTTGTTTTCCGGATCGGCGACGTTGTCGGAGCTGATGCGCAGCGTGTCGGTGCCGTCGCCGCCGTCGTAGGAGACCGTGCCGGCGTCGCTCTGCGCGGCGATGATGAAGGTGTCGTTGCCGGCGCCGCCCTGGATGATGTCGGCCTCCGGCAGGGGATCGTGCGCGCCGCTGTAGAACACGTCGTCGCCGTCGCCGCCGATCATCGTGTCGACGCCCCAATCGCCGATCAGCGTGTCGTTGCCGGTGCCGCCATCGAGCATGTCGTTGCCGCCACCGCCGGCCAGCAGGTCGTTGCCGGCCTCGCCGTACAGCATGTCATCGTCGGCCCGCCCGAAGGCCCGGTCGTCGCCGCCGCCGCCGTAGATCGTGTCGTTGCCGATGCCGCTTTCCATCGTGTCGTTCCCGGCGCCGCCGATCTCGACATCGTTGCCGCCATGACCCCAGAACCAGACGCCGTCGTCGTTGCCGACCAGCCGGTCGTCGAACTCGCTGCCGATCCAGCGCTCGATGTTGGTGAAGGTGTCGCCCGCGGCATCCCCGGTGCTGTTCGCCGGATTGCGCAGATCCAGCACGACGCCTGCGGTGGCGTTCGCGTAGGTCACCTCGTCGAAGCCGTCGCCGCCGTCGAACACGTCGGCTCCGGCGCCGCCCTCCATGGTGTCGTGGCCGATGCCGCCGATCAGCGTGTCGTTGCCGGCGCCGCCATTCATCAGGTCGTTGCCCTGGCCGCCGTCCAGGCTGTCGTCGCCGTCACCGCCGTTGATGGTGTCGGCGTCTCCTTCACCGAACAGGGTGTCGTTGCCGGCGCCGCCGTCGAGCATGTCGTTGCCCCAGCCGCCGTAGATCAGATCGTTGCCGGCCTCGCCATAGAGCACGTCGTTGTCGGCGCGGCTGTAGATCTGGTCGTCACCGGCTCCGCCATAAACGGTGTCGTTGCCGTCGCCGCTCTCCATCGTGTCGTTGCCGGCGCCGCCGATCTCCACGTCGTCGCCCGCATGGCCCCAGAACCACACGGGGTCGCTTCCGGCCACCATGGTGTCGTTGTAGTTGGAGCCGATCCAGCGCTCGATGCCGGTGAAGCTGTCGCCCGCGGCGTCGCCCGTGCTGTTCGCCGGGGTGCCGATGTCGATGACCATGCCGGAGGTGGCGTTCTCGTAGGTGACGACGTCGAAACCGTCGCCGCCGTCGAACACGTCGGCCCCGGCGCCGCCGTCCATGGTGTCGTGGCCAACGCCGCCGATCAGCGTGTCGTTGCCGCCGTTGCCGATCAGAATGTCGTTGCCGGCCCCGCCGTTGATGTTGTCCGCCGCGTCATCGCTGGTCAGCGTGTCGTTGCCGTCGGTCGGCGTGCCGGTCACGGCCAGTTCATGGGCCCAGCCGCGCGCCCCGGCGCCCTCGACCCCAGCGAAGGGGGAGGGGGTAAACACGGGCGCGGTGCGCACGTCGAGCTTCCAGGAGGCTCCCCGATCCGCCGGGCCGACCAGCCCCGAGGAGGCCGCGACCGCGGCGCCCGTGGCGGCGGCCAGCCGGTCGAGGAAGAGACGGCCCTCGGCACCCGCGCCGGCATGGCAGGCGTGGATGTGGATCTCGGTGCCGCGCGCGTCCGGCCAGAAGCGGTCGAGCAGCGAGCGCGCGTCCAGCGGCTGGGCGCCCAGCAGGACCCGTCCCGGCTCGCCATGGGCGACCAGATGCAGGACGGACGGGCGTGCGGCGAGGACGGCGGCCAGGACGGCGTGGCCATCGTCGGTGGCGGAGACGAGCGTAACCTGAACGTCGGGACGGCGGTGGCTGAGCAGCCCGTCGAGATTCTCAAGCCCAGCGTCCGCGATGATGACTTCGTTCAAAGGAAACTCTCCGTGAATTTTGTTGTGATCGTTGGGATGACCGGGCGCCCCGCCCGCGTATACGGCAAAGCGTTCGACTTCCTATGACATGAATTTCCAGGGTATAGTCCTGCAAGGTCCTAATAAGGAATAATCCCTACTCCTCGATGAAAATGAGGTGTCTGGTGATATGTCTTCCAACAGTGGGCATTCTTTAGGAATTGACTTCGACTGATCTTAAATCTTTTGGATGCACCCAGACATCCGGGCGGTGAAAGGATGGCGCAATCGATATTGTCGCAGCCCATTCCGGATGGGAGTCTCCACAGACGGCGGAGACACGGATGCGCCTCCGCCCCGAACGGGAGAGCGGCGGTTTTCAGTTTACGGAATGGGGATGGCGAAGTTTGAGCGTGGTGTCCGGCGGGCGTGATTCATGCTCCCGCCGGACACCACGCCACCGGTCAACAGCCGGCCAAGCGGTAGATCCGCAACACCGTCCGCTTGCCGTCCTCGCGTTGGCACAGTTGGATGATCTGGCCTCGCTTCTCAAGGGTGGTGATGTGCCGGCGCACCGCCTCTTCGCCGATGCGCCTGCGGGGCAGCGGGGGCGGGGCGGGGGCGGCCACCGTATCCGCCACCTCCCCCTCCAGGTGGCGCCGGTAGCGCGGGCGGGTGGTGCCCATCGCCGCCTGGATTTGCGGCAGGCTCACGGCCGGGCGCTCCACGAGAACCCGCAGGACGCCCTCGAAGACGCTGTCCCGGCGCCCGGCGCGGGCGCGGGCGCCGCTCTCCAGGGCTTGTCCGATTTCCCGGACGTCGCGCTCCAGAATGGCGTGTTCGACGCTTTCCAGGCTGTGCAGCAGCGCCAGCCCGGCTTCGGCGGAACGCCGGACGGCGGCGAGGCCGGCGGCAGCCCAGGCGTCCGTGCGACGGGGATCGTAGTCTGGCCGCGCCGCGCGCCCGAAGCCCACGGCGATGCCGCCGACGGCGGCGCGGGTCAGGCCGGCGTACCGCAGCCAGTGGTCGGCGAGGATGCGACCGGGAGCCGCCCCCAGGGACGGGGCCGCGGTGGCATGCCAACGGGCGAGGAGCATCACGGCGCCGAGCACCGGGGGCATCGTCGCGAGGGTGCCCAAGGCGTTGGGGTCCAGCGCATCCTCCAAGCCCCGGCGGGCCAACGCGCGGTCGACCGGTTGTCCGATGACCTCCAGGAAGCGTTCATCGGCGCCGGCCTGGATAGCGGCTTCGACCTGGGCGCGGCGGTTCCGCAGGCGGCGCTCGATCACCGTGGCCGGCGGGCGAAGCAGCGCCATCAGGCGGGGCGCCGCAAACAGGTTTTGTGTGGTGGTTCGCCGCGCCGCGCGGCGGCTGAGGCCCAGGATTTCCCGCGCCACCCGCAGGTCCCCATCAGCGGCACGGGGCAACGCGCCAATGCTGTCGAGCCGCAGGTCGTCCTCATCGAGGCCGCGCCCGTCGAGTGCCATCGAGGCGACGGTGGAGCGCAGCAACCAGCGCTCCTGCCAGCCCCGGCGAAGGTGCGGCGAAGCGGCCGCCAGCCGCTCGTCGAGCCGGGTGACGGCGGCGGTGGCGGCGCAGGCGGCCATCAGGATGGCGCCGTCGAAGCGCCCGGCGAAGCCGGTTTCCATGGCAACCGCGGGGCGGTCGTCGGCATCATCCTCGTTGCCGCCCGCAAGCAGAGCGTCGATGTCGTCGATCCAGCGGTGGCCGCTGCCGCCAGTTGCAGGGGCATCCGAAGACCGCCGAGGCGGTGTCGAGGGGGACTCCGTCATCGTCGCCTTTCCGCAGGTCCGGGGGCCTCGGCAGTCAGCCCCGTTTCCTCTTCAGGATAGTCAGCGAACCAAGGGGTTGGAAGGCATCATTCGATATTTAACGTCTTAAAATGGGGATCTTAAGGTGACGGCTCCCACACCCCGTTCCGGGCTTGGCGGAGGAATTTGATTTCCGATAGCATCATGCTGATAAGGGACACTATCGGAATAAAACAGACGGAAATAAACCATCGGCATTGATTTATGGGCTCTTAACCTGTCTCCCGGCACGTTACGCGCCATGGCCCCCTTCGCTGACGAGCTTCCATGCCGACCGTTCTGCCGCCAACCGCCTTGCCATCGACCGAAGAGTCCGCCCGTTGGCGTGTCGAAGCCGACGGCACGCTGGTCTTCCCGACCGGCCTGTTCGGCGACCTCCGGGTGCCCCAGGGGGCGGATCGCGCCGAAGCGGAACGGCTGATCGCCCGTGCCCATGTCTTCGCCGCCCAGTCCCTGGCGAACAACACCCGCCGCGCCTACCGCGTCGCCTGGGAGCGCTACACCGCCTGGTGCGCCGACGTCATGAACGTGGCCCCGCTCAGCGGCGACCCGGGCCTGGTCGGCATGCACCTGACCGCTCTCGCCGACCCGCAGCCGGTGCGCCGGCCGGACGGCACGGCCATCATGCCGAAGCCGCTCGCGCGCAAGTCCATCCGCGTGGCGCTCGACGCCATCGCCATGGCCCACCGCTGGGCCGGCCTGCACCTGCCCAAGGACCACCCAAGCATTGCCCTGGTGTTCGACGGCATCCTGCGCGGTCGCGCCGGCGAGGAGGAGCGCAAGGCCGAACCGATCAAGCGCGACCTGCTCAAGGCGATGATCGCGGCGACCCGCGAAGGGCCGGCCGAGGGCGGCGCCCATGGCGCCCGCGACCGGTTGTTGCTCCTGGTCGGCTGGGGCGCCGCGCTGCGCCGCTCCGAACTCGTCGCCCTCGACTTCGGCGATTGCCGGGAAAGCCCGCGTGGCCTGCTGGTGACCATCGGCCGGGCCAAGGGCGACCAGCGGGGCGAAGGCGCCCTGGTCGGCATCGAGCGCGCCGCCGATCCCGACCTCGATGTCCTGAAGGCTCTCGGCGATTGGCGGCTGTTGCGCGACGACGTGGATCATCATGCGCCGCTGTTCGTGTCGCTCCGCCGAAACGGCATGCCCTCCGGTCAGCGCCTGACCGACCGCAGCGTGCCGGACATCGTCGCCGGGCTGGTGCGCAAAGCCGATCCGGAGGCGGCGCGGCAGGCCGCGCTGCGCGGCCGCAGCTTTTCGGGCCACTCGCTGCGCGCCGGTTTCGCGACCGAGGCGGGGAACGCCGGGGCCGACCTGCACAAGGTGATGAAACACCTGCGGCATTCGAAACCGGAAACGACCGCGGCCTATCTGCGCGAACGGGACGTCTGGGCAACCGCCATCACCGGCCTCGCCTTCGGAAACCCAGACGCACAATGAATCCGCGCTGTCCCGGCTCAACGGACTCCTGTCCGGGAGATCAGCGAAGGGCGGCGATCAGGTCCGTGTGACGGCGGATCGTGGATGTCGCCGCTTCCTGTCGGATTGGATCGTCTTCCGAGCACAGCAGGACGCGCCGCTCTACACCAGCCGCCCTGGCCGCCTCCATGTCCGTCGGCTGGTCGCCCAGAAAGATCGACCGGGATAGCGACAGGTCCAACCGTCGGGCGGCGTCCAGGATCATGCCGGGGTTGGGTTTGCGCCAGAAGCTGTCGCGGGCGTAGCGTTCGATCACGCCGCCATGATGATAGGGGCAATGGAAGACGCCGGCCAACTCCACGCCTTGGGCCAGGAACATGCCGCGCATCCAGTCGTTCAGTTCAAGGAACGCGGCTTCGGTGAAGTAGCCGCGCGCGATGCCCGACTGGTTGGTGATGACGACGACCCGGAAACCACGGTCCACCGCGTGCCGCGCCAACGTGAAGATTTCCTCCAGGAACGTGAAACGACCGATGTCGCCGACATAGCCGCGGTCGACGTTCACAACCCCGTCACGGTCCAGCAGCAGGGCCTTGTAGGGCATGGAGATCCCCTGATCGGGTGTGGCGGGCTGGAGTGTTGTCGCAAGGCGTTTCGGGCCGCCATTTGGAGTCTTGTCGCGTCTGTCCGAACGCTGTCGGAAACCCGGATCAGCGCATGAGCTGGGTCATCTTCCGTTCCGGAATCGGGGGAGGGGAGGGGTGCAGGAGCAACCCATGATCCTCTACATCGACCCGTGCTTCCGGATAGACGGCAAGGGCGAGCTGAAGGGCTTCGATGAAACGCTTGCGGAAGTCGCGCAGACGCGAGTAGCCGGCACCGAACTGTTCGAACACCGCCGGCCAAGTGATGGTCGTGGACTTGGTCAGACTGTGCAGCCGGTAGGCCAGCCAGATGTAGATGTCGATGCTGGTGCTGTTGTTCTGGATGTGGCGCAGTGCCGGTTCCCAGATCGGAACCGGATGAGCCTTCAATTCGCGGAAGAATGCCTCGGAAAGCAAAACCCGGTCTTCCCACAGCGTGCCTTGCGGGGAATTGTGCTCCGACGAGAAGTGGATGCCACCCTTGACGATCGAATCCTTTTCGAATCCCAGGCTGTTGGCGTCTTCCCAGGCGAAGGTCAAGTTGCAGGCGGCGATGCGCGACGCCTGTTCCCGGATGTCACGGTAGGTCTGGCCGCCCACCGAAAGGCCCATGCGGTCGAGCCAGTCGTGCATGCTGCGGCCAAGCTCGACTTCCCGGCTGTCGGTCTGAAGGGCGCGGGTTTGCAGGTAAAGCAGGATCATGCGCGCCCGGCTGCCATAGGGAACGCCGTAGAGTTTGAAGCCGCCGCCACGAACAGGCAGTCGCCCCGGTTCGATCAGCAAACGAATCCGATGCCCGCGCCTTTCCCACGGCTGGTCGTCGGGAAGGCGTCGATGCGGAAGCGCGGTCAAGGCAAAGCCCGAATAGGTAATGCCAAGGTCCTGGCGTTCCTCTTCCAGTACCGCTGCGGCGATGTCGACCAGCGACCGCTGATCAGGGTCGGTCTGGAGTGCTTTGGCCTGTTCACGGCCCACTTGGCTGATCAGGCGATGCAACTGGCCCATAGCGCGCTGTTCTCGCCGTTTGTTCCGGGTCCACTTATGGTCCGATCCATAACACGGCAGGTTGACAGCGGCAATTTGGAATCTTGTCGCGCAGACTATTAGTAAGGTTACTAGATTCACCTATTAGTTTGAGCGACAAGACTCCAGTAGAGAATCGCGAGTCGCGCGACAAGAGTCCAGGAATCCCGCGACAACATTCCAGGGGATAACTCGTTCGTCCTGTGGAAGCTTGGATCGACGCGACAAAACTCCAGTTCTAAGTTTCCGAATCGCTTTCAGGATCGATTCGGCTTGCGACTCGGTGATTTGGATGCCGGGAGAGGCGGTCACGCTCCCGGGGGTCGCGTGGATAGGGGTGAGCCGGGGGAGGGGGCGCGACAAGACTCCAAACCCGCACCGCTCCATTGAGGGTGGCGTAGCGGTGTCCGGGACAAGAAAAAGGGGGAGTGCGCCCGATGGCGCACTCCCCCTTTCCCGGCCCGCTTTGCGCGGTTTGCGGCCTGCGTCAGTCGACGAAATGGCTGCGGAAATAGTGGATGGTCCGTTCCAGCCCGTCGCGCAGGGGGATGGTGGGCTCCCACTCCAGAAGGGACTTGGCCTTGGTGATGTCGGGGCGGCGCTGCTTGGGGTCGTCCTGGGGCAGCGGGCGGTGCTCGATGGTGGAGCGCGACCCGGTCAGCGCGACCACATGCTCGGCCAGCTCCAGCATGGTGAATTCGCCGGGGTTTCCGATGTTGATCGGACCTGTGACCTCGGCGGGCGAGTCCATCAGCCGGATCATGCCTTCGATCAGGTCGTCGACGTAGCAGAAGGAGCGGGTCTGGGACCCGTCGCCGTAGACGGTGATCGGCTCGCCTTTCAGCGCCTGCATGATGAAGTTCGACACCACGCGGCCGTCGTTGGGGTGCATGCGCGGCCCGTAGGTGTTGAAGATGCGCATCACCTTGATCGGCAGATTGTGCTGGCGGTGGTAGTCGAAGAAAAGCGTCTCGGCGCAGCGCTTGCCCTCGTCGTAGCAGGAACGCGGCCCGATCGGGTTGACGTTGCCCCAATACTCCTCGGGCTGCGGATGGATGGCGGGATCGCCGTAGACCTCGCTGGTCGAGGCCTGAAGGATGCGGGCGTTCAGCCTTTTCGCCAGCCCCAGCATGTTGATGGCGCCGTGCACGCTGGTCTTGGTCGTCTGCACGGGATCGTGCTGGTAATGGACCGGGGACGCCGGGCAGGCCAGATTGAAGATCTGGTCGACCTCGACGTACAGCGGGAAGGTGACGTCGTGGCGGATCGTCTCGAAGTTCGGGTTGCCCAGCAGATGGGCGATGTTCCGCCGCGATCCGGTGAAGTAGTTGTCGACGCACACCACCTCGTCGCCGCGGGCGATCAGCCGCTCGCAGAGGTGGGAACCGAGGAAGCCGGCGCCGCCGGTCACCAGGACGCGCCGATTGTAACTACGAATTCCGGTCATGGAGTGTCTCTGGAGAGAGTTTTTGGAGCGGTTCGGCCGGCCGGGCGTCACGTCCCCACCGTCGCCCGGATGGAAAATGCTCCTGCACATGGCCGCAAGTCCGCAGCTTTGGCAAGCGATTATGCCGCGCCGACCCCGCCTTGCGGCGCTGTATCAGGCCTCGGCGATGCCCTTCCGGTGCAGAAGCTCCACCACCCGCTCGGCAAGCGCGTCGGCATCCTCCGCCGTCGTGTCCAGCCGCAGTTCCGGCGCGTCCGGCGCCTCGTAGGGGGAATCCACGCCCGTGAAATTGCGCAGGGTTCCGGCCCGCGCCTTGGCGTACAGTCCCTTGGGGTCGCGACGCACGCACTCCTCCAGCGGGGTGTCCACGAAGACCTCCAGGAAGGCGCCGTCCGGCAGAAGGGCGCGCACCGCTTCCCGCTCGGCCCGGAAGGGGGCGATGAAGGCGCACAGCACGATCAGCCCGGCCTCAGCCATCAGCTTCGCCACCTCGCCGACGCGCCGGATGTTCTCCACCCGGTCGGCGTCGGTGAAGCCCAGGTCGCGGTTCAGCCCCAGCCGCACGTTGTCGCCGTCCAGCATCATCGTATGATGGCCGAGCGTGTGCAGCCGCCGCTCCACCCGGTTGGCGATGGTGGACTTTCCGGACCCCGACAGGCCGGTGAACCACAGGACCGCCGGACGCTGCCGCTTGAGCGCCGCACGCTCCGCCGTGGACACCGCCAGCTCCTGGCGGTGCAGGTTGGCGGCGCGCCGCAGGGGGTGCCGGATCATTCCGGCGCCGACGGTGCGGTTGGAAAGGCGGTCCACCAGGATGAAGGAGCCGGTGTGGCGGCTGGCCTCGTAAGGATCGAAGGCGAGCGGCGCCGCCGTCGACAGGTTGCACAGCCCGACCGCGTTCAGTCCCAGAACCGTGGCGGCGCCATGCTCCAGCGTCTCCACCTTCACCGCATGGCGCAGCGCGGTGACGGTCGCCGGAACCCAGCGTGTGCCCGCGCGCAGCAGATAGGAGCGGCCGGGGATCAGCGGCTCCTCCGCCATCCACAGAAGATGCGCGGCGAACTGGTCGGCCACCTCCGGCGCGTCGTCCGGCCCGCTCAGCAGGTCGCCGCGCCCCGCGTCCACCGCCGTGTCCAGCGTCACGGTCACGGCGTCGCCGGTTCGCGCCTGCGCCACGTCGCCGTCGAAGGTCACGATCCGGTCGATCCGGGCGGACCGGCCCGACGGCCACACCGTCACGGCACCGCCCGTCTCCAGGCTTCCCGACAGGACCGTTCCCGACAGGCCGCGGAAATCCAGGTTCGGCCGGTTCACCCATTCCACCAGGAAGCGCAGCGGTCCATCCTCGGTGGGGTCGTCCCCCGCGGTGGCGGTCTCCAGATGCTCCAGGAGAGTGGGGCCGTGGTGCCACGGCATGGCCGCGGACCGGTGCACCACGTTGTCGCCGCGCCGCGCCGACAGGGGAATCGCCGTCACCGACCGGAACCCCAGCGGTGCGGAGAAGACGGTGAACGCCTGCCGGATCGCGGCGAAGACGGCCTCGCCGTCCTCCACCAGATCCATCTTGTTGATGGCCAGCACGACGTGACGAATGCCCATCAGGGAGGCCACGATGGCGTGCCGCCGCGTCTGGGTCAGCAGGCCCTTGCGCGCGTCCACAAGCAGCACGGCGAGCGAAGCGCCCGATGCGGCGGTCGCCATGTTCCGGGTGTACTGTTCATGCCCCGGCGCGTCGGCGACGATGAAGCTGCGGCGGTCGGTGGCGAAGTAACGGTAAGCCACGTCGATGGTGATGCTCTGCTCGCGCTCGGCTTCCAGCCCATCCACCAGCAGGGAGAAATCGATCCCGCCGTCTTCCTCCGCCCGGCCCCGGCTGTCACGCCGCGCCTGTTCCAGCTGGTCGTCCGGGATCAGCCCGGCGTCGTGCAGCAGCCGCCCGATCAGCGTGGACTTGCCGTCGTCCACCGACCCACAGGTGAGGAAGCGCAGCAGGCCGCGCCCGGTGCCCGTTTCCATCAGAAATAGCCTTCCCGCTTCTTGCGCTCCATGGAGGCCGGCTCGTCCCCGTCGATCAGGCGGCCCTGCCGTTCGGAGGTTCTCGAGGCCCGCATCTCCACGATGATGTCCTCCACGGTCGCGGCATCGGAGTCGATGGCCCCGCTCAGCGGGTAGCAGCCGAGCGTTCGGAAACGCACCCGGCGCATCTCCGGCGTCTCGCCGGGGTTCAGCGGCAGCCGTCCGTCGTCCACCATGATGAGCGCGCCGGAGCGGTGGACCACCGGACGCTCCGCCGCGAAATAGAGCGGCACCACGGGGATGGATTGCGCGGCCACATAGCGCCAGACATCCATCTCGGTCCAGTTGGACAGCGGGAAGACGCGGACGGACTCCCCCGGCTGAATGCGCGGGTTCCACAGGCGCCACAGCTCGGGGCGCTGGTCCCGCGGGTCCCAGGCGTGGGCGGCGTTGCGGATGGAGAAGACACGCTCCTTGGCGCGGCTCTTCTCCTCGTCCCGCCGGGCGCCGCCGATCGCCGCGTCGAATCCGTGGAGGTCGAGCGCCTGGCGCAGCGCCTCCGTCTTCATGACGCGGGTATGCAGGGCGGAGCCGGAACGGATCGGGTCGATGCCTCGGGCGTGCCCTTCCTCGTTCCTATGAACGATCAGCGTCAGCCCCAGGCGCCGCACCGTCGCGTCGCGGAAGGCGATCATCTCCCGAAACTTCCAGCCGGTGTCCACATGCAGCAGGGGAAAGGGCACGGGCGAGGGGTGGAAGGCCTTGCGCGCCAGATGCAGCAGAACGCCGCTGTCCTTGCCGATGGAATAGAGCAGAACCGGCTTGGTGAAGGACGCCGCGGTCTCGCGCAGGATGGCGATGGCTTCCGCTTCGAGCAGTCGGAGGTCGTCGGGCAGGTTTGGCATTGCTTTGCTGATCGGCATTCGTTGAATGCAGCTCTCTCGGGGCGGCCGCCCATGACGGACCAGGTTGGAGCAGCGCAACGGAAGGGCGGGGCCTGGACCGCCCTTCCGCGCCGCTTTCTCCTTACTCGACGGTGACCGACTTGGCGAGGTTGCGCGGCTGGTCGACGTCGGTGCCCTTCAGCACGGCGACGTGATAGGCCAGCAGCTGGACCGGGATGGCGTAGAGCAGCGGGGCGACCAGCGGGTCGCAGGCCGGCAGCTCCAGCGACCAGCGGACCTTGTCGGACAGCTTGTCGATGCCCTTCCTGTCGGCGATCAGCAGCACCTTGCCCGACCGCGCGCAGACCTCCTGGACGTTGGACACCGTCTTCTCGAACAGGTTGTCCGACGGCACCAGGACGATCACCGGCACGCTCTCGTCGATCAGCGCGATGGGGCCGTGCTTCAACTCGCCCGCCGCGTAACCTTCGGCGTGGATGTAGCTGATTTCCTTCAGCTTCAGCGCGCCTTCCAGGGCCAGCGGGTACATCGCGCCGCGGCCCAGATACAGCACGTCGCGGGCCTCCGCGACCTCCTGCGCCAGCTCGTGCAGGCGCTCGTCGTGGGCCAGCACGTCGGCGGCGCGGGCCGGCACCTCGCGCAGCGCCTGGGCGATCTGCTGCATCCGCTCCGCCGGGATGACGCCGCGGGCGTGGCCCACCGTGACCGCCAGACAGGCCAGCGTGGTCAGCTGCGTCGTGAAGGCCTTGGTCGAGGCGACGCCGATCTCCGGACCGGCCATGGTGTAGAGCACCGCGTCGGACTCGCGCGCGATGGTGCTTTCCGGCACGTTGACGATCGACAGGATCTTCTGGCCCTGGCGCTTGCAGTAGCGCAGCGCCTCCAGCGTATCCAGCGTCTCGCCCGACTGGCTGATGAACAGGGCCACGCCGCCTTCCGGCATCGGCGCCTCGCGGTAGCGGAACTCCGAGGCGATGTCGACCTCGACCGGCAGGCGGGCCAGCGTCTCGAACCAGTATTTGGCCACCACGCCGGCGTAATAGGCGGTGCCGCAGGCGACGATGGTCAGCTTCGTCGCCTTGGCGATGTCGAAGCTGGTCTCCGGCAGGGTGACGCGGCCGGTCTCCGGGTTGATGTAGGCGTTCAGCGTGTCGCCGATGACCTGCGGCTGCTCGTAGATCTCCTTGAGCATGTAGTGCCGGTAGCCGTCCTTGCCGATCAGCGCGCCGGACAGGGCGGTGGTCTTCACCGGACGCTCCACCACCGCATCGGCGGCGTCGTGGATCACGGCGGCGGTGCGGGTCAGCTCCACCCAGTCGCCGTCCTCCAGATAGCAGATGCGGTTGGTCAGCGGCGCCAGGGCGAAGGCGTCGGAGGCGAAATACATCTCGCCCTCGCCGTAGCCGACGGCCAGCGGCGTGCCGTGGCGGGCGCCGACCAGCATGTCCTCCTGGCCGGAGAACAGCAGCACCAGCGAGAAGGCGCCGGTGAAGCGCTTGAAGGAGGCGGCGGCGGCCTCGACCGGACCCAGCCCTTCCTTCTCCATGTAATAGGTGACGAGGTGGGCGATCACCTCGGTGTCGGTGGCGCTTTCGAAGACGTAGCCGTGGTCGATCAGCTCGGCCTTCAGCTCCTGGTAATTCTCGATGATGCCGTTGTGCACCACGGCCACGCGGTGGGTGGCGTGCGGGTGGGCGTTGTTCTCGGTCGGGCCGCCGTGGGTGGCCCAGCGGGTGTGGCCGATGCCGATCACGCCCGGCAGCGGCGCCTCGCGCAGCTTGGCGTCGAGGTTGATCAGCTTGCCCTCGGCGCGGCGGCGCTCGATGCCGCCCTTGACCAGCGTGGCGACGCCGGCGCTGTCGTAACCGCGGTATTCGAGGCGGCGCAGGCCCTCGACGAGACGGGGGGCCGCGTCATGCGTGCCGATGATGCCGATGATGCCACACATGAACCTGCAACTCCTGAATGATGGCCGGGGCCGGGTGAACGGGCAGCCGGAGCGATCCTACGCCTTTTTCGCTTTCTCGTTTTGCTTCCGTTCGCGGAAACGCCTGGCCCAGCCGGTGTAAGTCTGCTGACGCCAGCGGGGCACCGCCAGGGCGTTACCGGCCATCGGCTGGCCGGCGGCTCACAGCGACATGCGGCTGCGGCCGCAACGTGGCTGCGAGAAGACAAAGTTGCGTTAACTTTTATCCCCCACATGGGCGGTCAGTAGGCTTGGCAAGGATCGCCACAGAAGGGTGCTGCCGCGCAGCACCGCTCGGGCATCCGTCGGCGAGCGGGACGCGAGCGCGTGGGCCAGCCGCATCAGCGGTTCCACCGTCAGGGTCGCCGCCGTCACCAGGGCGGCAGCGGGGGCGGAAAAATGCTTGGAGGCGAACTGTATCCGGCTGCGCAGGGCGTAGAACAGCCGCAGGTCGCGCACTTGGTCGGTGGTGCCGCAGCCGCGGTGGAAGGCCTCCGCTCCGGCGAAATGCACCACCTCCCAGCCGGCCCGTCGGGCGCGCAGGCACAAATCCACGTCGTCGAAATAGACGAAGAAGCGCTCGTCGAAGCCGCCCAGCTCCTCGAACAGGGAGCGGCGGATGAGCAGGAAGGCGCCCATGACCTGATCGACGGGGCGGCTGTCCAGATGGTCCCACTCCGTCATGAAATGCGGCGGGAACAGGCCGGGCGCCAGTCGGTCCAGCCCTACCGCCTGGGCGAGGATGCGGCCCGGCGTCGGCGCCCGCGCGCAGGACCGCTGGGTCCGCCCCGCCTCGTTCACCAGCCGGATGCCGAGGATGCCGGTGCGCGCCTGCGCCGGCTCCGCCAGGAAGGCGAGGGCGGGGGCCAACGATTGCTCCGACAGCCGGGTGTCGGGGTTCAGGAAGAGCAGCCAGTCGGCCCGCGACCCGGCGGCGCCCTGGTTGCAGGCGGCGGCGAAGCCGCGGTTCTCCAGGTTGCGCAGCACGGTCAGCGGTCCGCCGCCTGCAACCAGGGCGCCGGCCTCCAGCCCGTCCGCCGACCCGTCGGCGGAGGCGTTGTCCACCACCACCATGCCTTCCAGCGCCATGCCTTCCGGTGGGGCGGCGCCGGTCAGCGCCGAAGGCACCGAGGCGGCGCAGGCGCGCAGCAGGTCCCCGGCGTTCCAGTTCACGGTGATGATGCGGACGCTCGGGATCATGGCCGGTGCAGGGCGATTCGGCGTTCCAGCCGCCGGGGGAATGTGGTCTGTTACCGCGCTCTCCCCGTCCGGGGCAACGCCTGTCCGGCGTGAAGGAAGAAAAAAGAGAGGATGCCCGGCCGCATGCGCACGATTTTCCGGCATGAGCCGGCCCGGTCCGGGCCGCGGCTGGCCGCGGCCCTTCTCTACGCCGCCGCGGCCCTCTTCTATCTGGTGTTCAGCGCGCTGCTTCTGGTGACGACCCCGCCTTACGCCGGGCTGGACGAGCCGTTCCACTGGCAGCGGGTGCTGCAGATCGCCCAGGGCCACTTCCTGGCGGAGGAGCTGGGACCCAACTCCTGGGGCGGGCCGATCGACCGGGCCAGCTATGTCCACATGCTCCATTACGTCGAGCTGATCCAGAAGCACGCCCCGGTCGATGCCGCGCAGGCCCGCGCCCTGTCCGATCATCTCGCCACCCTGCCGCCGCGGGACGAGGTGGTGCCCTTTCCCAGCTCGGCCAGCTTCGCGCCGCTCGCCTATCTGCCGCAGGCCGCCTCCACCGCCGCCGCCCGCGCCTGGGGGCTGGGGCCGCTCGACCAGATGCACGCGGGGCGGATCGGCAACGCGGTCGTCTATGGGATGATGGTCCTAGCGGTCCTGTGGGCGCTGCCCGGCGGGCGGCTGGTCTTCGCCGCGCTCGCCCTGTCGCCCTTCGCCCTGCAAAGCGCCTGCTCGCTCAGCGCCGACCCCCTGAACCTGACGATTCCCGCCCTGCTGCTGGCCCTGGTCTGGCGGTTCCGCGCCCGCGGCACGGCGCTCGCGCCGCTGGAGGTGGCGGGGCTGCTGGCCCTCTCGGTGGCGCTCGGCTTCCTGAAGCTGACCATGGCGCCCTTCGCCGCGGCGGTGCTCTATCTGCCGGGCGCGGTGGCGGGCGGAACGCGGGGCCGGATCGCGCTCACCGCGCTCTGCCTCGGCCTCGCGCTGGGCATCGCGCTGTCGTGGAACATGGCCTATCCCTTCGTCCCCGGTCCCTATTGGGGCACGGCCGCCGACCCGGCGGCGCAGATCGCGGCCATGCGCGCCGACCCGCTGGAAACGCTGCGGATCTTCGCCACCACCACGCGGGATTGGGCGCTCATGTGGTGGCGCGACGGCTACGGACGCTACGGCGGCCACCCGCCGCCCTGGAGCGGCTACGCCGACGACCGGTTGATCCTGGCGGCCCTGTGGGTTCTTCCGGTCCTCGCCCTGTGCGACGGCGCTCGCCGCCGCGACCCGGTGGTGGCGGTGGGCTATCTTCTGCCGGCCCCGGCCTACGTGCTGCTCGTCATGGCGGCCTTCTGGGTCGGCTTCACCCCGGTCGGGGCGGGGATGGTGCTGGGACTTCAGGGCCGCTATTTCCTCCCGGCGCAGGTTCTGGTTGTCCTGGCGCTCGCCGCGGCGGCGGGCCCCTGGAACCCGGCGGGCCTGCGCCAGGGGCTGCGGCTCGGGCTGTTCACCGTCTTCATGGCGCTGAACGGCGCGGCTCTGCTGGACGTTCTGGCCGCCTGGGGGCGGCTGTGGGTTCCGGCGAGCGGCGCGAATTGACAGCGCCGCCGCGCAACGCCTATCTGTTGCGGCCCGTTTCCCCTTCCCGCGCCGGTGGCGGTGCCGCCTGCGGAGCCACAGGACAGTCGCATGGAACAGCGCCCCTCCGCCCTCCGCCTCGCCGCCAGGACCCTCCGCACCGCCCTGACGCGGACCGGCCTGACCCCTCCGCCCCCGCCATCGCGCAAGCCCTTCGTCTACGCCGTCGAGGTCTTCTGGTGCGACCGCGACGGCGCCTATCTGGAGGGCTGGATTCACGCCTATGAGCGGCGAATCCTGACCCTGCGAGTCGCCGCGGGGGAGGACGCCTACGAGATCGCCAGCTTCGCGCCCCGCCCGGACGTGCTGCCCCATTACGCGGAATTCCCCCACAGCGCGGAGAGCGGCTTCAAGCTCTATCTCCCCTGGCGGGCCGGCACCCCGGTGACCTTCGAGGTCATCACCGCCGACGACCGCTTCGTCGAGACGGTGGAGCTTCCCCGCTCCCCCGAGGCCACCCGCAAGCCCTATTGCCTGACCGACGGCAGCGTCTGGCAGGACCCCAAGCCGGAGCACGGCGCGGCGGAGCAGGCGTTCGAGGATTTCCAGCGCGCGGTGAACGAGCGTGGGCTGGTCGTCGCCGAGGTTGGCGCCCGCGTGGTCAGCTCGCAGATGAGCCCGCTGCGCGCCGCCTTCGCCGGGGCGGAGCGCTACATCGGCATGGACATCCACGCCGCCCCCAACGTCGACGTGGTCGGCGACGCCCACTACATCCACGACCTGATCGGAAAGGAGGCCGCCGGGGCGGTCTTCTCGCTGTCAGTGATGGAGCATCTGGCCCAGCCCTGGCTGTTCGCCTACGGCGTGAACCGGGCCTTGCGGGTGGGTGGCCTGACCTATCACTTGACCCACCAGTCCTGGCCCCTGCATGAGGAGCCGAACGACTTCTGGCGCTTCAGCGACGAAGGGCTGAAGGTGCTGTTCGGCCCGGCCATGGGGTTCGAGGTGATCGCCGCGGGGCTGAGCAGCCGCGTGCGCATCTATCCGGACCAGCGCCAGCCGGCGCAGGCGCTGATGCCGCTGGTGTCCTCCTTCGGCGGCGCCTTCGTGCTGGCGCGCAAGGTGCGGGACCTGCCGGACGGCGCGGTGGCCTGGCCGACCGACCGCGGCACGTCGGAAGACCGCGCCAGGCATTATCCGCAGCGCGGCTGAACGCGGCATCAAACAGGGCAATTGCCTGGACGGTCATAACGGACGGAAGCCCTTCTCCCCTTGTGGGAGAAGGGTTGGGATGAGGGGTCGCTCCCGCTCTTCGAACGGGAAAAGCAAGGCTTCCGGCCGGCATTCGCCGGCGCCACCCTCACCCCGACCCCTCTCCCATCGAGGGAGAGGGGCTTTCAAGCGATGGCCCCGGGCATCAAAGGCATTGCGCTTTGCCGAGTGTTTCTCTTAGGTCATCCCGTAGCGTTGCGGGCGGATACCGTATATTTTGAGGGCAGGGGACTGATGGATACGATCTCGTGGGATTCCGTGTCGTGGGAAGACGGCGGCGAGACGATGCCGGCGGTCTGCCCGGCCTGCGGCGACGCGGCGGCCAAGCCGGTGCGCCTGAAGGTCCGCTCGCCCTGGCCGCCGAACCCGGTTCAGTCGCTGGTGGTGTGCGGCGCCTGCGGCACCGCCGCCTACCCGACGCTGACCCAGCCGCCCTACGAGGCCGTGTTCGACCCGCTGGTCGCCTGCTATCTGGAGCAGAACGCCGGCATCGACAGCATGGCCCGCGTGCTGTCCTCGGTCGAGCCGTCGCAGGTGAAGCGCTATCTGGAGCTGGGCTGCGGATACGGGCTTCTGCTCGACTACGCGCGCACGGTGTTCGGCTGGCAGGTCCGCGGCTTCGACCCCGGCTTCAGCGCCCAGGAAGGGCGGCAGACGCTGGGCGTGGACATCGCGCACAGCTATCTGGAAAAGCCGGAGGACGCCGGGGAGCCCCATGACCTCGTCTTCTGTTCCGAGGTCATCGAGCATGTCTTCGACCCCATCGGCCTGCTGACTCTGCTGCGGGACGTGCTGACCCCCGGCGGCACGCTGATGCTGACCACGCCGAGCGCCGGGGCGATCCACGCCGGCACCCGGCCCGGCACGCTGCTGTCGCTTCTCAGCCCCGGCTATCACTTCGTGCTGTTCAGCAAGGAGGGGATGGAGACGATCCTGCGCCGCGCCGGCTTCGCCGACGTGCGCGTGGTCGATCAGGGCCATTCGCTGCTGGCCGCCGCCTCGCCGGGGACGCTGTCGGTCGATTTCGACCGCCCCTACGACCGCCGGCTCTACCGCTCCTACCTGGAGACGCGCATCCCGACGCTGGACGCGGCGTCGCCGCTCGGCCTCGGCTACCGCTACCGTCTGCTGAAGGAGCTGACCCACGCCGGCGACTACGCCGCCGCCCGCGGCGCGGCATCGCAGGTGGCGGAGGCTCTGCGCCTGCGCTGGGACCATCTGGACCTGTCCGACCCCGCCGCCCTGCTGGCCCATCTGAAGGCGGACCCGGTGCCGCAGGGGGTGGAGCCCTACCACGCGACGGCGCCCTTCAACCTGTGCGGCATCCTCTATTTCCACGGCATGCTGGCCTGGCAGCTCGACGGGCGCCGCGATCCGGCGGCGCTGTGGTTCGAGGCTTCGGCGCTCGCCGGGGAGCGGATGCGCGCGGCCCTGCACGTCATCGGCGCCGACGACGGCGAGACGGAGGAGCTGTCCTGGCGCGCCCGCGCCAACATCCCGCATGTGCTGGCCTGGGACGCGCCGGACCGGGCGGCGGAGGGTGCGGCCGCGCTCGGCACCCTCGAAAGCCCGCTGCTGCGCGAGCGCATTCCCGGCGACATCCTGGAGGACGCGCAGCGCAAGATCTTCGTGGATCTGGTGAATCTCGGCCAGTACGGGGCGGCGGACCGGCTGGCCGCGGCGGTGGAAGCCGCCCTGCCGGAGAGCGGCGCCGTACTGGCCTCCACCGCCTTCGCGCTCGGCATCCTGACGCTGAACCAACGCAAGGCGCCGCGCAGCGCCGCGGCCTTCTTCGGGCGCGCCCACCGGGCCTGCCTGGAACTGCCCGACCGCGCCACCGCGCCGATCGTCCAGGCCCTGCTGTGGCCGGCGCTGTTCCACCAGGGGCAGGCGCTGGTCAACGCCGGACGGAAGGACGAGGCGGGCGAGGCCCTGCGCGGCCTGCTGAAGCCCGGGGCCGGCCTGCCGTCCGTTCCGCTCGACCTGCGGGCGCGGACGGAGCTTCTGGTCCGCACCCAGCGCCTGCCCACCTGACCGCGAGCCAGAGGACGGAAACGCCCCCATGCTGAGCACCCTGATCCGTCTTCCCTTCCGTCTGCGCTTCGCGATCGCCTGGGCGATCGTGCAGAGCAAGATCCTTGCCGGCTACGTCTCCTACTGGATCAGCGGCTTCCGCAAGGACAGCTATGTGCGGGAACGCTGGGACGGGCGGGTGCCGCTCGCCGGGGCGCGCCGGGTGGCGGTGTTCGTTCATTACGACCGGCAGGGCGTCGTCCACGATTTCGTGTGGCATTACCTGCGCCAGCTCCACGCGCTGGGCTTCGCCATCGTCTTCGCCAGCAATTCCCTGCGGCTGGCCGAATCCCAGATCGAGCCGCTGCGGGACATCTGCGCGCTCATCCTCCGGCGCGAGAACGTCGGCTACGACTTCGGCGCCTACAAGGAAGGCATCGCTGCCGTTCCGGACCGGACCGCGCTGGACATGCTGCTGCTCGCCAACGACAGCGTCTACGGCCCGCTGCACCATCTGGCGGGTCTGCTGGAGCGGATGGACCCGCAGGACGCCGACGCCTGGGGCGCCTCGGACAGTTGGGAGTTCTCCTTCCACCTGCAGAGCTATTTCCTGCTGTTCCACAAGGCGGCGCTCGCCTCCCCCGCCTTCGGAGCCTTCTGGGACCGGCTGCGCTACGTCCAGTCCAAGACCTGGATCGTGCGCAAGTACGAGATCGGGCTGACCCGCACGCTGCGCCGGGCCGGCCTGCGCTGCCGCGCCGCCTTCCCCTACCGTCAGGCGGCGACCGCCCTGATCGAGGCGGTGGTGGAGCGCAACATCGCCGGCGACGGCATGGACCCGGTGCGCAAGTCCTTCATCCAGCAGGTCTTCCGGACGATCAACGCCGGCGTTCCGCTGAACGGGACGCATTTCTTCTGGGATTATCTGATCGCCCAGATGGATTTCCCGTTCCTGAAGCGCGACCTGCTGCAGAAGAATCCGGCGCGCATTCCGCTGCTGAACTACTGGGAGCGGGTGGTGAAGCAATCGAGCGACTACGACACCGAGCTGATCCTGCGCCACCTCGAATTGTCTTTGAAGAACCGAAGCGTCTGATACGGCTGGACAATGATCGTTTCCATCATTTTCCAACCGTGAAACTCGGCAGATCAATGCCTTGGCATTGATCGAGAGGGTCATGCCGACGGCGCCTTCAGGTGCCGACGGTATGAACCGTTTCACCGGGTCGCCCTTGTGAGGGATGGGGGCGTGAGGGATGGGGGGCACACCGGTCCGGAAATCGATGCACGGTGCGCGTCGCCCCTTCCCGTCGCGCCGGGTGCTGCCCTATGGTCGGAACGCAACGGTTCCCGTGCCGCGAACGAGATCGTCGATGGAAGAGCCTCTGGTCAGCGTCGTCATACCGGTCTTCAACCGGGCTCACACGCTGCGCCGTGCCGTCGACAGCGTGCTGACGCAGGACGTTGCGTCCTGGGAATTGATCGTCGTGGACGACGGCTCCACCGACGGCAGCGCGGATATACCCGATTCCTTCGGCGACGCGCGCATCCGGTCGATCCGGCACGAAACCAATCGTGGGGCGGCGGCGGCGCGCAACACCGGAGTGGAGGCGTCGCGCGGCCGCTACATCGCCTTTCTCGACTCCGACGACGAATGGCTGCCGGGCAAGCTGCGCGCCCAGATCGACGTGCTGGAAGGCGGGCCGGACGCGCCGAAGGCGCTGTGCACCGGCTTCCTCCTGCACCGGGAGGAGACCGGACGCCGCATGAAGCGGTGGCCGAAGCCCGAGGGGACTTGGTTTGAGACGATCCTCGACGGCTGCTACGTCTCCCCCGGCTCCACCCTGATGGTGCGGCGCGACTGTTTCGTCGCCGTCGGCCCGCTTGACGAGACGCTGCCCCGGCTCGAGGACTGGGACTGGCTTTTGCGCTGCATGGAACGGTTCACCTTCGACTGCCTGCCGGTGCTGGGGGCGGTGGTGCATGTGGGACGGCCCGCGCGCTCGGGGCCGGTCGCCGTCGCCATCGACCGTCTCGACCGGCAGCACGCCGAACGCGTGCTGCGCATCGCCGGTCTGGAAGGGCTGCGGCGTTTCCGCGCCAGCCTTGCCATCGAACAGGCGGTCGCCGCCGTGCACGAGGACGCCCACGCGAAGGCGCTCAGCCACATCGGGCGCGCCTTCTCCTGGTCCCCGACTCGCACCGCGCGCTTCCTGGCCCGCTGCGCCGTCCGGGCTTTCTGACGGCCGGCTTCCCGCTTCAACGATGGATGGGCAGGCGGCGGTAGAGGGCCAGCAGCCGGTCGGCGGCCCCCGGCCATGTGAAGTCCTGGACGCGGCGCCGCCCCTTGGCGATCAGCCTGTGGCGCAGAGCGGCGTCGCCGAGCACCCGCTCCAGGGCTTCCGTCAGGCTTTCGGGCTCCGTGGGGTCGAAATAGGCGGCGGCGTCGGTGGCGATCTCGGGAAAGCAGCTCCGGTCGCTCAGCACCGCCGGGCAGCTGTTGGCGAAGCTTTCCAGGATCGGCAGCCCGAACCCCTCGTACAGCGACGGGAAGACGAAGGCGGAGGCGTGCGCGTAGGCGTAGGCGAGGTCGCCCGCGGCCAGCGTGCGCTGGTGCAGGCGGGCGGCGCAGCCGGCTTCCAGGAAGGGCTCGCGCTCCTCGTCCTGGAGATGGCCCCCGCCGACGCAGACCAAATGCAGGTCGGGCCGGCGCGCCAGCAGGGCGGCCAGACGCCGCGCCACGCCCGCAAAGTTCTTGTAGCCGTCGCGCCGCCCCACGATCAGCAGGTAGCGGTCCGGCAGCGCGATTCCCGCTCGGCGGCCCGGCACCCACACGGCGTCCCGCGACAGGCCGTGGTGCACCACCTCCACCCGCACCGGGTCGATGCCGTAGAGTCGGACCAGATCGGCCTTGGTGTGCTCCGACACCGCGACGATGGCGGCGGCGGCGGCGCAGAGCGCCCGCTTGCCGGGATGGATCTCCTCCGGCTTGATGAAGATTTCCGGCATCAGCTCCGGCGCCATATCGTGGACGGTCACCACCATGGGGCGTCCGTGAAGCAGGTCGGTCAGGCCGGTGTCGTAGAAGGTCTGGTGGAAGACGTCGAAGGCCCCGTGGTTCAAAGCCCGGCGGATCAGCCTGCGGTTATGGGCGCGCAGCAGGCTGCGCTTGCCGGGGAAATGCCGGTTGCCCAGGAAATCCCGAACGTCGAGATCCGGCTGGTCCATCAGATGGCTGTTGATGACCTGCCGGAAGGGCAGGACCACCTGCACGCCGGGACGGGCGCGCAGCTCCGTGACGATCTCGGCGAAGCAGCGCGACACGCCGCCATGACGCTGGATGGAGAAGATGTGGTCGTCGAAGAGAACGCGCATGCGGCGGCTCAGCGCCGCCATTTCACGCCGAGCCGCACCAGGATGCCCAGCGTGACCGTGCGCAGTCGCCAGAAGGGACTGTTCTGCATGCTGGTCAGCTCGTTCTGGACCGTGCGCAGATGCTGCTCGCTTCGTTGCAGGCGGCGGCGCAGCACCCAGGGCGATTCGTCCTCCTCGTTGCCGGCTCCGGCGGCCATGCCTGCCGCCTGGGTGGCCCGCAGTTCCTGCCACACCGGGGGCGGCGGGGCGAGGCGCCCGTCCTTCAGCTTCGCCGCGCTGTCCAGCAGATGGGCGGCCATGGTCTCGGCCATCGCGCCGAAGGTGAAGAGGGCGGCCTGGGCCAGCCCGCGGCGGATCAGTTCGGCGCGGCGTTCCGGATCGCGGGCCGCGGCGATGGCCGCCGCCATGCCCGCGGCGTCATCCTCGTCCACGAACAGCGCGGCGTCGCCGGCCACCTCGATCAGCGAGGAGTTGGCGCAGGTGATGACCGGGCAGCCGCAGGCCATCGCCTCCACCACCGGCATGCCGAAGCCCTCGTAGCGCGACGGGTAGGCGAGCGCCTCCGCCCCGGCGTAGGCCAGCCGCAGTTCCTCGTCGCTCAGCGACAGGCGCAGCGTGCGGGTGTCGGGAGCCAGGGCGCGGAACATCGGCTCCACCTCCTTGCCGCCTCCCACGCACAGCACGGTCAGGTCGCGCATCGCCGGGCCGCCCAGGCCGAGCGCGCGGAACAGCAGCAGGCCGTTCTTGTAGCCCTGGTAGCCGGACCGCTCGCCCACCATCAGCACATAGGGGCCGGTCAGCCCGTGCGCCTTGCGGAAGGCGTCCACCTCCGCCGCGTCCGCCGGGCGGAAGGCGTCGCCCGCCCCGCAATAGGCCACCGCCGTGCTGCCCGCCGGCACTGAGGGGAACAGCCGCTCCAGATCGCGGGCGGAGTTCTTCGAGATCATGATGTGGGCCGAGGCGTGCAGGATCGCCCGGTGCTTCTCCCGCCACGTCTCGTCGGCGAGCGGGAAGCCCAGCGCCTCCGGGATCATGTCGTAGCCCATGAAGACGGAGGGCGTGGCGGTCGGCGCCGTGTAGTAGGTGGAGACGAAGAGGTCGGCCCCTTCCTCCCGGCAGATCCGTTCCAGATAGAGGCTGTCGGCGCCGGGGGACGCCTTGTCGTGGGCGCGGATGGTCCGGGTGTGGATGCCGGGAATGCGCGGCGCGGTGCCGGCGCGGTCGAGCAGGACGACATGCTCCGCGAAGCCGGAGGCCGCCCAGGCCTGAAGCACCGCCGTCCAGACCCGCGCGATGCCGGAGCCGAGGTGCTGGTAGAAGACCCCGTCCACCAGGATCTTCGGGCGCACCGGTGCCAGGGCCTTGCGCCGCTCGGCGGCCTCCGCGGGGTCGAGGAAGCGCCAAGCCCCGTTGCCCGCCGCATCATCCGGCACGGCGATCGGCACCACGCCGCGGGCGGCGGCGGTGTCGGCCAGGGTCTCGTCGCTCACCCAGGGCAGATAGTCGCGCAGTGGCGCCGACCCCGTCACCTCCTCCTGCAGGCGGCGCCAGTGGGCGCGGGCGTCCTTGTAGCCGTAATAGCTTTCCTTGAAGGCGGCCTGCGCCTCGGTCGCGTAGGCGAAATGCTGGAAGAGGACGCCGGCCTCCTCCATTTCGTCCTGGGTGAAGGGGTCGATCTGGGCGAGGTCCTTGCCGTCGGCGCCGACGAGGGTCGGCGGCTCGTGCGCCGCCCAGGTCATGCCGGGCTCGAAACGCCAGGTGCGCAGCCATTCCTGTCGCGGATTCTGGGCGTAGTTGTGCCGCGTGCTGATGATCCGCTCCGGCCCGACGAAGTAGTCGCACCAATAGAAGGCGGCGGTGCGCTTCGGGTTGGCCTGGAACATGGCGTGGACGGTGCGGATCTGCTCCGCCGTCCACAGCTCATCGGCGTCCACCTGCCACAGCAGCCCGGGCTCGCGGATGTGGGGCAGGGGGGCGTTGACCATCTCGCGCTTGCCGTCCCAGAAGGAGTCCAGCGGCTTGCGGTGGATGGTGATGCGGTCGGGGTGACGGGCGGCCAGCTCGTCCAGATAGGCGGAGGTGCCGTCGTTGCTGCGTCCCCGGTCGTGCACGCTGTCCAGCACCCGCCCGCCCGACGCCAAGCTCCAGCCGGTGTCGTGGGACAGCGAGGCCACGCCCTCCACGATGTGCCAGTGCCACCGCAGGGGCAGCGAGGCGAAGACCGCCTCGTGGTAGCGGATGAAGGGCTCGCCGTTCAGGACGATGGTGAAGAAATGGATCGGCAGCCCCGCCCCGGACTCCAGCGGGCGGCGCCAGAAGGCGATCCAGCCCTCGCCCTCCGCGACCGGTTCCCAGCCCGGCTCGTCGCGCAGGCGGCGGCGCATCAGCCAGCCGCTGCCGCTGCCGGCGGGGGCGGCGATCACGACGGTGGCGGTGTCGTCGGCCCGGTCCAGCGCACGCAGCCCGGCGAAGCCGGCGTCCTCGATCAGCAGCAGCCCGAAGCCGCCGCGCGACCGCCGCGCGCCGGGTTCGGGCGGTGCGGCGGGATGGCGCTTCAGATCCTCTTCGAGTTCGGCGAGCAGGCCGGCCAGCGGCGGCAGGTCCGCGTCGTTGCGGAACCGCAGCCAGGTCTCACCGATCTCGTGGGCGTTGGGGAGCGGAAGGGCGATGCCGCTCCCGCTCTCGGCCCCAGCCTCGGCCTCCGCCAGGGACGGGCGCAGCGGGTTGCGCTCCAGCCCGCGCCGCAGGGCGTCCCGTCCCGTCCCGGCGCCGACCGCCAGAATCCGGGCGACCGGCTCGGTGCTCGCAAGCCGCTCGACGAAATCGGCGAAGCCGGGGGCGGGCGCGGACTGGGATGAGGACATGGACAGGGACTCGGCTGGAAGGACGCAAGGGGTATCTAGGGTGTACCGGAGCGTTCCTTTGCCCGTTCAAGACGGGGAAGGCAATAGTGGCGAACGCAATAGCCGGTTGCCTGCCAGGCGAAGCGGGCCGGCCAGACGGGGTCCGTGGCGGCCCCGCCGAACGCCAGCCGGACGGCCTGTCCGGGAGTACCCGCGGCCAGGGCGCGCCCGGCGGCCCGCCCCACCTCGAAGGCGTGCCAGTTCCGCGCCTCGCGGCGCAGGGCCGGCGGGCTGGCCGGATCGTCCATCACCCGACGGGCCAGCCGCAGATGCTCGTCGAGCCACGGGACCATCTGCCGCATGCCGCCGACGATGGTCATCGAACCGGCATGCTGGCGGTAGACGTAGACGCGCTCCGGCACCGGAACGGTCTTCATGCCGGCGGTCCAGGCGCGGATCAGGAACTCGCGGTCCCCGGCGTAACGGTAGGACGGGTCGTAGAGGCCGACCCGCTCGTACAGGCCGCGCCGGAAGAAGCGGGCGTTGATGATCGGCACGCCGCGGCACAGGTCGGTCGGGCGCAGCGTCTTCATGCCCGGATCGTCGTAGCCGCAGGATGTGCGCATCCGTCCGGTCCCGTCGGCTTCGACGACGGTGGCGCCCCCGCAGGCCGCGTCGGCATCCGGTGCCGCGGCCAGGGCGCGGGCCACGGCGGACAGCGCCCCCGGCAGCAGCAGATCGTCGCTGTTGAGATGCCCGATGACCGCCCCGCGCGCGATGGCCAGCCCGCGGTTGATGGCGTCATAGACACCCCGGTCGGGGCCGCTGAGCACGCGCAGGTGCGGGTAGCGCGCCAGCACCTCCAACGTGCCGTCGGTGGAGCCGCCGTCCACCAGGATGTGCTCCACCGTCACTCCGTCCTGGGCCAGCACGCTGCCCACGGCTTCCGCGACCAGGGCGGCCCGGTTCAGGCAGGGGGTGATGATGGTGAAGAGGGGGGTGGCGTCCTGTTTCGGCACGCCCGGCGCGGACTCTCCGCCGCCGGTCTCCATAGGCCGTCCTCCAAGCATGCCCGTGATCGTCGCTTCCCCCTGGATTCGGGCCCCGGAACGCCGGGCCGTGAACGTGGCGGCCCTGCCGCCGGCAAGGGTGCAGGGTGCCGGATTTCGCTGTAGCATGCCTGCGGCAAAACCTCTACACAGGGAGTTGATTCCTTAACCAATGGTGCAGTTTCGCCAGCCATGACGAACGTCTCCCAGAACAGCCGGATACACCCCGTGATCTTGTCCGGTGGTGCCGGGGTCCGGCTCTGGCCGATGTCGCGGGAGCAGTATCCCAAGCAGTTTCTGCCGCTGTGCTCGGAACGCTCGATGCTGCAGGACACCGCAGGGCGGGTATCGGACGCGGCGCGCTTCGCCGATCCGCTGATTGTCTGCAACCAGGAACACCGCTTCGTCATCGCCGAGCAGATACGCCAGGCCGGGTGCGGCGCGGCCCGGATCGTCCTGGAGCCGGTCGGGCGCAACACCGCCCCCGCCGCCGCGGTCGCCGCCCTGATCGTGGCGGAGCAGGACCCCGACGGGCAGATCCTGCTGCTGCCGGCCGATCACGCGATCCAGGATCAGGACGCCTTCCTCCATGCCGTCGCTACGGCGTCCGCCGCCGCGTCCTCCGGGATGCTGACCACCTTCGGCATCGTCCCGACCGCGCCGGAAACCGGCTACGGCTACATCCGGCGCGGCGATGCGGTGGCCGGTCATGACGGTGCCTTCCGCGTCGCCGCCTTCGTGGAGAAGCCCCCGCGCGAGCAGGCCGAGCGTTATCTGGCGGAGAAGGACTTCTTCTGGAACAGCGGCATGTTCCTGCTGCCGGTGCGCCAGTATCTGGCCGAGCTGGAACGCTGGGCGCCGGCGGTCCTGGACGCCTGCCGGGCGGCGCTCGCCCGCGGCCGCTCCGACCTCGACTTCTTCCGCCTGGACGAGGAGGCCTTCGCCGCCTCCCCCAACATCTCCATCGACTATGCGGTGATGGAGCGCACCGAGGCCGCCGCCGTGGTGCCTTGCAGCATCGGCTGGACCGACGTCGGCGCCTGGTCGGCGCTGTGGGAGATCGGCGAGAAGGACCAGGGCGGCAACGTCTGCCACGGCGACGCCGTCGCCTGGGACAGCCGCGGCTGCTACGTCCGCAGCGAGGACGGTGCGCTCGTCGCCCTGCTCGGCATGGAGAACGCGGTAGTGGTCGCCACCGAGGACGCCATCCTGGTCGCCGCCAAGGACCGGGCGCAGGACATCAAGCCGCTGGTCGAGCATCTGAAGACGCAGGGCCGCAGCGAGCCGCTGCTGCACCGCCGGGTGCACCGCCCCTGGGGCTTCTACCAGTCGCTGCATGCCGGCGACCGCTTCCAGGTGAAGCGCCTGACGGTGGCGCCGGGCGCCCGTCTGTCGCTGCAGAAGCATTATCACCGCGCCGAGCATTGGGTGGTGGTGAACGGCACCGCGCTGGTCACCCGCGGCGACGAGCAGATCCTGCTGCGCGAGAACGAGTCCGTCTACATCCCGCTGGGCACCCCGCATCGGCTGGAGAATCCCGGCAAGGTGCCGCTGAACCTGATCGAGGTGCAGTCCGGCTCCTATCTGGGCGAGGACGACATCGTCCGTTTCGACGACCATTACGGCCGCTCCTAGCGTCGCCCGCCCGGTCCGGAGGCCCCCTGTGCCACGCGGGGGCTTTCCGACGGGATGGTGCGGCGCACGGCCTGCGACGGAATGCCTCCCGGATGCCTCCGACACAGATCAGCCTGCCCGATGACTCCGTCATCCTGACCCTCGCCTCGCCGGGCTTCGACGCCGGCTATCCCCGGGTTCTCCACAAGGACCTGATCCCCCGGCCCGCCCTCGACGTCATGGAATGGGCGTGGAGAACGCCGCGTTTTCCGGAGCGGCCGGTGCGCGTGGCACGCCTGTCCGACGTCTGGGTGGCCAAGGAAGGGCTGGTCTTCGACCGGGACGGCCGTCTCTACCGCGAAACCATCACCCAGCATTCCGGCGCGGAGATCGAGGAGGCCCACGCCGCCGTAATGGCCGCCATGGCGGATCGGCCGGAGTGGGGCGGGAACACCGGCGGCAAGGGGCCGGTCCTGCTGTGCAAGAAGCGCGGCGTCGGCAATTATGGGCATTGGATGATGGAGATGCTGCCCAAGGCGCATCTCGTCCACAGCCGGCTGCCGGAACTGGACGCGCGGTTCCTCGTGGCGCAGGCGCCCGAGCATCTGAACAACGCCATGGCCTTCTCCCTGTCCATGCTGGGGATCGACCTCGCCCGGACCGTCGTCGTCGACGACACGCCGTGCCGCTTCGCCGATCTGCTTCTGGTGGACGGCTTGAGCGAGCATGGAGGCTACATGTCGCCGCTCGTCCTGGAGGGGGTGGACGCCGTGGCCCGGGACGTGCCCCCCGCCGGCGTCGACCGGCTGTTCGTCACCCGCCGGTCGACGGGCTTCCGCCGCATCGTCGATGAGGACGCGCTGATCGCCTACGCCCAGGCGCGCGGTTACACGCCGGTCGAACCGGGCCTGCTTCCGTTGCCCGAGCAGATCGCCCTGTTCAAGGGCGCCACGCGGATCGTCGGCGTCATGGGCGCGGCGATGACCAACATCGCCTTCGCCCCGCCCGGCGCGCGCATCGTCACCCTGACGCCCGCCGGCATGCCCGACACCTTCTTCTGGTTCATCGCCACGTTGCGCGGCCTTGACTACACCGAGCAGCGCTGCGCGCAGAGCGGCCCGGTCCGGGGCATCATGCCCTGGGACACGGACCTGATCTTGCCTCCGGAGCGCTGGGACGATCTCTTCGGCGGATAACCCTTCGTCAATCCGCAGTCCGCGAGCTACGCAAGGCACGAGACGATGATGACGCACGAAAGCTTCCAGTATTTCATCGACCGCATCGAGGTCGGGGGTGAGCTGCGGGTCGACGGCTGGGCCTTTCACGACCGCCTGGGGGCCTGCGGCGTCGAGGTGCTGACCGACGGCGGCGTCCGCGCGCCGGACATGCGCCTGCAGGGGGGGCTCGCCCGCCGCGACGTCGCCCTGGCTTTCCGGGTTCCGGCGGCGGAGCGGTCCGGCTTCCTGGTGATCGCCGCCCTTTCCCCGGGCGGCGTCGCCGTCTTCCTGAGGCTGACCGCCGGGGGCGAGCAGGCGGTGGTGCCGCTGATGGTGCGCGAGGATCTGGTGCTGCGGAGCTGGCGCCCGGTCTGCGAGCGCGGGCCGGAGGCGGTGGAGTACCGATTCCTGACCGAACGCGGCCTGCGCTACGCCTCCGCGGCACCGCCCGGTCTGGCGCGGGCGCGGGAGGTGCTCGCCCGCTTTGCCGGGGTGCCGCCCGACCAGCCGGCACCCCCGGCGATCTCCGTGGGGGCATCCCTGGCGGCGCCCGTCTCCATCGTGATCCCGGTCTACGGCGGCAAATCCTTTCTCGCCTCGCTGGTGAACGGGTTGCTTGAGACGGTGGAGCCGCGCCATCGCATCATCCTGGTGGACGACGGCAACCCCGACCGCAGCGTCACCGCCTTCCTGGTCGCGCTCGCCGCGGCGGCCGATCAGGTCACGGTCGTCCACAAGCCGGTCAACGAAGGCTACCTGAAGGCGGTGGCGGACGGCGTCGAGGTGGCGAACCGCCTGAACCCCGACGGCCACGTCGTCCTGCTCAACACCGACGTCGAGCTTCCGCCCGGCTGGTTGGAGCGGCTGGTCGGGCCGATCGAGCGGACGCCGTGGGTCGCCAGCACCACGCCCCTGACCAACGCCGGGACCATCTGCGGATTCCCCACCATGCCGGAGGACAATCCGCCCTTCCTCGACGCTCCGGTCGCCGAGATCGACGCCGCCTTCGCCACCCTGGGGGATCTGCCTCCGGTCGAGCTGCCGACCGGCGTCGGCTTCTGCATGGCGCTGAACCGGCGTGCGTTGCGCGCCATCGGTTTCTTCGACCTGGACGCCTTCGGGCGCGGCTATGGCGAAGAGGTGGACTGGTGCCGCCGCGCCCTGCGGCATGGCTTCACCAACGTCGCCGTTCCCAATCTCTACGTCCATCACAAGCACGGCGGTAGCTTTCCCAGCGAGGAGAAGCAGCGGCTGATCCAGCGGTCCGGCGACATCATCCGGCAGCGCTACCCGGAGTTCGACGCCGAGGTGCAGGACTTCATCCGCGCCGACCCGATGCGCCCGGTGCGCGCGGCGGCGGGAGTGCGCATGCTCGTCCGGCGCGGCCGTCCGGGGGTGGTGCTGATGTTCGACCATGCGGGCCAGGGCGGGACCACCACCTTCCGGGCGGCGGAGATCGCGCGGCTGCACGGGGCCGGGCAGGCCGTCCTGCTGGTGCGGCCGACCTTGCGGCCGTCGCTGGGCATGCCCGAGAAGGCGGTCGACATCGAACTGCTGCACCGGGACGCCGCTTTCCGCTTCCCGGCGAACGACCTCGGCGACCTCGCCGCCCTCGCGGGGGCGCTGCCGCTGACGGAGGTCGTGGTCAGCTCTCTGGTCGGCCACGCCGATCCGGCGGGCATCATGGCCTTCGTCCGGGCGCTGCGGACCGGGCGGGGGGTGCCGCTGCGGCTGCTGCACCACGACTATTTTCCGATCTGCCCGTCGCTCAACCTGATCGACGCGGAGGACCGCTTCTGCGGCGTCCCGTCGCCGGAGCGCTGCCGGACCTGCGCCCCGGCGAACCCGCACATGCGCCGGCCCGAGGGGCAGGCCGACGAAGGGACGGTCGATGTGGCGGAGCACCGCCGCCTGTGGCAGGGCTTCTTCGATCTCGCCGACCGCCATGCCGTCTTCTCCCGAAGCTCCCTCGCCATCCTGCGGCGCGCCTTTGTCCTGCCCGACGCGCGGGTGCGCGTCGTCCCGCATCTGGCCGACCATGTGACGGTGACGCCGCTGCCGTCTCCGTCCCCACCCGACCCGGTGGCGCGCGTGGCGATCGTCGGCGGCATCAATGTGGCCAAAGGCTCGTGCCTGCTGGCCGCGATGGTGGACTTGGCCGAGCAGCACCGCCTGCTGTTGGTCTTCGAGCTGTTCGGCAACCTCGACCGGCCCATCCACTCCTTCCACCTGCACGACAACGGCCCCTACGAGCCGGACCAGCTCGCCGGGCGTCTGGCCGAACGGGGCTGCCACGCGGTCTTCCTGCCGTCGATCTGGCCGGAAACCCACTGCTACGTGTTGGACGAGGTGGTCGGGCTGGGCCTGCCGGTCGGCGCCTTCGATCTCGGCGCGCCGCCCGAACGGCTGCGCCACTGGTCGAACGGCTTCATCGTTTCGCCAATCACGCCGGAGGCCGCGCTCACCGCCCTGTTGCGGGTGATCGGCCTGCGGGTGCCCGCCGCGCCCCGATCCTGATGTCCATGCCTTGCGAGGGGCGAAGGGCGGCAAGGAGAGCCGAATCCCTTGCGACACTCTCGATATGGTATCGGTTTCGGCGATCGAGTATCGTGCGCGCCATGGTGGTCTGAATGCACGCAGTGTTCTTGTTCTGCTGACCTTTAAGCCTGAATTTCATCAGGCGCGGAGACTTTTATGCGCATAGCGATGATCGGTACGGGCTATGTCGGGCTGGTGTCCGGCGCCTGCTTTTCGGAATTCGGCGTCCACGTCACCTGCGTCGACAAGGATGCCAGCAA
>NZ_VITI01000027.1 GCF_007827795.1 Azospirillum brasilense | reverse complement strand
CCCCGAGCCCATTCCCTTTAAGGAGTGGGCCGCCAGGGCCAGAATGTCTCTGTGTTCCCGACCCGTCGGCGCCTCGTTGGCGGCCACCGCGTCGGTGGAGGGGGTTATAGGCGCCTCCCCCACGAACACGCAAGCGCTTTTTTGACAGGGCAATGAAAATTCTGCCAAGCCGTGAAAAATCAATAAGTTGGTGGTCCGCATCCGGCCGAACGGATTACAGCAGGCCGAGAGACCGTAATTCGGCGGCCAGATGGGCCGGCAACTCGTCGCCCTGCCCACCGGCGTCGGACATATCCTTGGGCGCGGCTTGCGGGTCGAGATAGCGCCATCCCTGAAACGGCCGGTGGGGCGTCGGCACGGTGGCGACAAGTTGCGGGTCCATGCCGAGGATGCAGCAACTCTCTCCTTCCTCGTCCACGGTGGTGTCGATGGAGATCACCCGCTGTCGGGCGGCGACGGAACCGCGGACCACCCAGTAAATCGACCCGCCGGCGAGGATATCCTCCCCACGCTTCGGCACACGGCGCGTGAAAACGGGAACCATCAATCGGTCTGCGACGGTCTGCGCGCGGCGGGCCTGCACGGCCGCCAAATGGTCGAGGTCGTCGATCCCGACGGCCAGCTTGATGAGATGCAACGGCATGAAATGCTCAAGGGAAGAATGGTTGGCGGGACGGGTTCGCTGCCGCAGATGGGAACCCGCGGGAGCGTTTCCAGCCGTGAGGTATGAACCGTGCGAATCAGGCCGGCACGTTGTTGAGGGACCGGCAGCGCTCCTCGAACGGCGGGGTGACGAAGTCCGGCTTCTTGAAGAGGCCGCGCATCCAGGCGGTCAGCGTGCAGAGGTCTTCCAACCGCACGGCTTCGTTCAGGGTGTTCTCGGGGAAGGTCAGCTCGAAGGTTTCGGCGATGTGGTCAAGCACCTGCTCGAGCTGCTCGGCGGTGAGGCCGATTCCGCCATCCAACGCGGCGTTGCGGGTCAGGACCTTTTCATCCACACCGTATTCGTCACGGATCAGCTTCACGATCCAGCGGAAAAGATGCATCCAGTTGGTGATCCCGAGGATCGGCTCCGACATACCCCGCCCCTTGTGTACCGCGACCTTGGCGCGAAGAATGACACGCATTCTTTGCAAATTCATTGCGTGAAAATGCCGCTTCCGTAAGACGGCGTCGGCGCCCATAGAATGCGGCCATGCGCACCGCTTTTCTCAACCTCGCCCTGTCGATGACCCTGGTCGGCCTGTCCGTTCCGGCCTCTAAGGTCATCGTATCCCATATCCCACCGCTTGTGGCGGCCGAAATGCGCTTCGCCCTGGTCGCGGCGCTGCTGGCGCCCTTTGCCCTCAGGGGTGGAGCGGCGGCGCTGCCGCGCAACGCTCGGGACTGGACGAGCCTCGCCCTGCTCTCCCTGTTCGGCATGGTGCTGTTCAACCTGTTCCTTCTCTATGGGCTGCGCGAAACCAGCGCGGTGGCCGCCGGAATCATCACCAGCACCATCCCGGCCATGACGGCGCTGGGGGCGGCGCTGATCCTGCGCGAGCGGATCGGGGCCGGCAGCGCCGCGGCCATCGCCTTGGCGGTCGTGGGCATGGTCGCGCTGAACCTCAGGCCGGGCGGCGGCGGTGGACCGGACGATTCCGTCGTCGGCAACGCGCTGGTGCTGGGCGCGGTGGTGTCGGAGGGGCTGTACGGAGTCTTCGCGCGGCGGCTCGGCGGGCGGATTCCGCCTCTGGCGCTGACCTGCCTGGCGAATGTCCTGGCCGCGGCGATGATGGCGCCGGGTGCGCTGGCGACGCTGGGCGGCTTCGATCCGGCGGCGGTGCCCGGCTGGGTCTGGCTGCTGTTCGTGGCGTCCGGGCTGACCGGCGGCCTGCTGGCGGTGGTGCTGTGGATGCGCGGAATCGCCCATGTGCCGGCCAACCGGGCCGGGCTGTTCACCGGGCTGATTCCGGCAGCGGGCGTGCTGGCCGCCGTGCTGTTCCTGGGCGAGGCCTTCACGCTCGCCCACGCGGCGGGGCTGTTGTGCGTTCTGTTCGGAATCGCGATGGGAACGGGGGCGCTGCGCCTGCCCAGGCGCTTCACGCCCGGATAGGCACAGCACCCGTTCGACTCACATCGTTTCCTGGACCAGGGCCACGCCCTTGACCTGGGCATAGACCGGCTGGCCCGGCGACAGTCCCAGAGCATCCCAGCTCTTGCGGGTGACGCGGGCGAGCAGACGCGCGCCCCTCCCCTCCTCGCCCAGGGCTACAACGGCCATCATCTGGACGTCGTCGTGCCGCTCCGCCGCGACGATGCGGGCGGGAAGCGCGTTCAGGATGGTGCTGCCCTCCGGCGGGTTGCGGGCGAGGCTGACGTCGGACGCCGCGATGCGGGCGCGCCGTGCCGTCCCCTGCGGCCCGAGGTCGCCCGGAACGAGCAGGTTTCCGCCGTCCAGCCGCAGCAGGGTCAGGCCGTAGGCGTCCTCCCGTCCCGCCACCACCGCGGGCAGGGTCACCCCGGCTTCGGGCATGCGGGCGATGGGCAGGGTGGGATCGGCCTGAAGCTCCTGCATCGGTCCGGCGGCGACGACGCGCCCCTGGCGCAGCAGCACCAGATGGTCGGCCAGCCGCTCGACCTCCGCGATGTCGTGGCTGACATAGAGGACGGGGACGGACAGCACGCCGTGCAACCGTTCCAGATAGGGAAGGATTTCCTCCTTGCTGAAGCGGTCGAGCGCCGCCAGAGGCTCGTCCATCAGCAGCAGGCGCGGTTGCGAGAGCAGCGCACGGCCCACGCCGACCCGCTGGCGCTCGCCGCCGGACAGATGCTCCGGCGAGCGGTCGAGCAGATGCCCCAACCCCAGCAGATCCACCACGTCGCCCAGGCGGATGTGCTCCGGCACGCCCCGCCCCACCGTCCGGCGATGGCCGAACAGCAGGTTGGTGCGCACCGACAGATGGGGGAACAGGCTGGCCTCCTGGAAGACGTAGCCGATGGGCCGCTTGTGCGTCGGCCGGAAGGTCCGCCCCTCCTGCCAGACATCACCGTCCAGGGCAAAGCGCCCGTTCAACCGCTGCAGCCCGGCCGCGCAACGCAGCACCGAGGTCTTGCCGCAGCCGGACGGGCCGAACAGCGCGGTGATGCCGCGGCCCGGCGCCTCGAACGTCACATCCAGGTCGAAGCGGCCGAGCGTCCCGTGGAAATGCACCGACAGGCTCATTGCCCGCCCCGCCCGATGCGCTTCTCCAGCATCATCATCGTCAGGATCACCGTGAAGGAGAAGACCAGCATGCCGCCGGCCAGCAGATGGGCCTCGTCCCATTGCAGCGTCTCGACATAGTCGTAGATGGCCACCGACAGGACCTTGGTCTGACCGGGGATGTTGCCGCCGATCATCAGGACGACGCCGAACTCGCCCATGGTGTGGGCGAAGCCCAGCACGGCGCCGGTCAGGAAGCCGCGGCGGGCCAGCGGCACCGCCACGGTGAAGAAGGTGTCAAGCGGCGAGGCGCGCAGCGTCGCCGCCGCCTCCAGCGGGCGGTCGCCGAACGCCTCGAAGGCGTTGCGGATCGGCTGCACCACGAAGGGCATCGAGTACAGCACCGACCCGATGACCAGCCCTTCGAAGGTGAAGGCCATGGAGCGGGCGCCCCACAGGGAGGCCAGCCACCCGCCGGGGCCGTTCGGTCCCAGCAGCATCAGCAGGTAGAAGCCCAGAACCGTCGGCGGCAGCACCAGAGGCAGCGCCACCACCGTGGCCACCGCCTCCTTCCACCAGGCTCCGGACCGCGCCAGCCACCAGGCCAGGGGCGTGCCGACGATCAGCAGGATGACCGTCGTCAGCGCCGCCAGTTCCAGGGTCAGGATGATCGGTTGCCAGCTCATCGGCGGGCTGTCCTTACCAGGGAGGCCGGCATGGTCAGTTCGGCGCCCTCGTGCCGTAGCCGTACTTGGAGATCACCGCGGCGGCCTCCGGCCCCTTCAGGAAGGCGAGGAAGGCCGTGGCGGCCTCGTTGCCGGCGCCCTTCCTCAGCAGGACGGCGTCCTGGAAGATCGGGTCGTGCAGCGACTCCGGAACCGGCCAGCGGGTGCCGTCCGGCTTGGCGATCACCTGGGACAGGGCGACGAAGGCCAGCTCGGCAGCCCCGGTCTCGGCGAACTGGAAGGCCTGGGCGATGCTGTTGCCCTGGACGATCTTCGGTTGGATCGCCTCGAAGACGCCCATCTTCTTCATGGCCTGCACCGCGGCGCCGCCATAGGGCGCGGTCGCCGGGTTGGCGATCGACAGCTTCTCGAAAGCGCCCTTGCGCAGCGTGTCCTCGCCCAGCTGGGCGTCGCTGGCCTTGGTCCACAGCACCAGACGGCCGACGGCGTAGGTGAAGCGGGAATCCGGAACGGCCAAGCCCTCCTCGACCGCCTTCTTCGGCGTCTCGTCGTCGGCGGCGAGGAAGACGACGAAGGGCGCGTCCTGCTTGATCTGGGCGTAGAACTGGCCGGTCGCGCCGAAGCTCAGGACGGCCTTGTGGCCGGTCTTCTGCTCGAAGACGGTGGCGATCTCCTTCGCCGGGGCGGTGAAGTTCGCGGCGACCGCGACGTTGAATTCGTCGGCGTGGGCCGTCGCCGAGAGGGACATCACGGCGACGGTGGCAAGCAGGAAATGCCTCATTCGAAAACTCCTTCCGATCCTATCGTCAATCCACCGCAAGGATGATGTGCGATGCGTCGATCAGCGCGCAGGCCGGGTCGCCGGGCTTGAGACCGATGTCGTCGGCGCTGCGCAGCGTGATGATGGCGGTCAGCGTCTTGCCGCCGCCGATGTCCAGGGTGATCTCGCTGTTCACGGCGCCGTCCTCGCGGCGGGCCACTACGCCCTCCACGCGGTTGCGCATCGAGGTGCGCTTCGCCTCGTCCGCCGGGGCGAGGATCACGAAGGGCGCCTTGATCAGCGCCGTCGCCGCGCGCCCCGGGAACAGGCCCAGGTCACGCACGCTGTCGCGGGTGATGATCGCGACGATCGAGGTCTGGTCCGAGACGGCCAGGATGACTTCGGCGTTCACCGCCCCGTCGGTGATGGCGGTGATGGTTCCGCGGAGGGTATTGCGGGCACTGGTGCGCATGAAAAATCCCCATATCAGGCTGGCAGCGGACAGGCCGGTGCCGTTCAGTTCCGGTTCCAGCACCTGGAAGGCGCGGACCATCTCGCTCTGCAGACGGTGGAAGGTGGCGACCAGCCGTACGCCATCCGGCGTCAAGGCGGTTCCGCCGCCGCGCTTTCCGCCGGCCTGCGCCTCGACCAGCGGGCGGCCGAACAGGTTGTTCATGGCGTCGATGGCGTCCCAGGCCGCCTTGTAGGTGACGCCCACCGACCGCGCCGCGCCGGAAATGCTGCCCTCGCGCCCCACCGCCTCCAGCAGCCGGATGCGCTCGGCGCCGATCGGCGACGCTTGCGGCCCGGCGAACGACACCTGCGGTTGGACGGACATGAGCGGGCACTCCGATTTCGCTATATACGTTGGCTATATAACCATTCTCGGCGCAGGTGAACTAGCGCTTTCTGACAATGCCGTCATTTTTTAGGGATAGCGATGAGAGGGCGCTCGAAGCCGACTTGAGGATCGGGCCAAACCAAGAGGCGCGCCGCGCAAACAATGCACGCAATCTGTTCATTATGCCTAAGTTGCAGGCCTGTTCTGGCGCTGATCGAGGCGTTATTGCTTATCCGGTGTCGGACTCGATGGATTACAGACACAAGATTAGCGGCTTCGACGTCAGAACGCCTCATAGAGCGGTGACACGCAACGCCGTCCGCCCCCCTCTGGCCGAGGGCGGTCTGATGCCGGGAATTCGATATGTATGGTAGCTATATAGCGGAGGATGCGGGCGGAGCGCTATCGCCCCTTCAATCCACCAATTCCCAGTCGAGCGTCGACACGACGCGGACGACCTTGTCGATCTGCCGGCTTTCCATGATGCCGGGGGCCTCGTCGCGGGCGAGGATCTGGAACAGGCCCTGATTGGCACGACGGATACCGCCCAGCGTCGCGCCGCTGTCGGTCGCGAACTGGGTTGCCGCCTCGCGCGCCTTGGCCGTCGCCTCGGCGATCATCTCGGTCTTCACGTCGTTCAGTCGCGTGAACAGGTAGTTGGGGCCGGAGCCCATGCCCGGCTCCCCGCCCAGGGTGACGCCCTGGTCAAGAAGCTCCGCCAGATTCTGGCTGGCGCGGTCCACCCGCTCCACGTCGGGGCTGCGGACCATCAGGGTGCGGGTGAGGATGTAGCGCTGATCCGCCGGACCCTGGCGGTAGGCTTGGGCGAGCAGGTCCACGAGATCGAGCGAGCGCGAGACGACGGCGTCGGCGCCCAGACTGTACCGCTCCAGAAAGGCCAGCACGGCTTTCTCGTCCGCCGCCGTCTTCGCCTGCACGGCGGACAGATCGTCGCCGGTGGCGACGAAGCGCACCGGCCAGAGGGCGAGGTTCGCCTTGACCTCACGCTCGGCGGAGCCCTTCACGGTGACGAAGCGGTCGGCCAGCCGGACCTGCGCGACCTCCCGCCCCGCCGACCAGCCCGCCGCCGCGATCCCGATGGCGAGAAACGCCGCCGCAGCCAGCGCCGTCCGGTTTCCGATCATGCCACTCTCCCTTGTCGCTCTCCGCGGAGCATGACGACGGATTGTGGCGAAGCTCAGGCCGGAGCGGCGTCCCGCGGCGGTGTCGGATCACCAACCTCACACCGTGGTCAGCCAGACGCACAGCAGCGCGTAGGTGACGGGAAAGACCACCAGACACCAGCGGTCCAGAAGCAGGGACTTCGCCGCGTTCCGCTCGTAGATCATCAGCGACACCGCGCTCTGCATCAGGCTGAGGAAGATCATGCCCATGGAGGCGAGGTTGACCCGGTCCGACAGGGTGAAGCCGCTGCTGCGCGGCAGGTCGCTGGCGATGACGAAGTAGCAGGCGACCACGGCGAACAGCGCGCCGATGCCCAGGCCGAATCGGGGATCGAGGTCCACCGGCTTTACCAGGAAGGCCAGGAAGGCCACCACCGAGGAGATGAAGATGGTCGAAAAGGTCTTGATGTAATAGACCGAATCCGGCCGCTCCAGGGTGATCGCGTGGGTGTAGCGGGAATAGACCGACTCGTGGTTCTTCGGCAGGGTGATGTCGCCGTAATTGGTGCGGTAGCGGTGCGCCGAAATGGTGGCGCCGTTGCTGGTCAGAGTGTAGCCCGAGACGTCGACGTCGGGGTCGAGCGTGCTGTTGTCGGTGTCCGGCACATAGACGAAGTGCTCGGCCGTCAGGTCGCTGTCCTCGATCACCAGACGGATGGTCTGGGTGTCCAGCGGGAAGCGGCTCACGTCCCAGGGCTGGTTCAGAACCGCCTGGACGCGCGCCTGCCCGTAGTTGGTGTCCTTCAGCTTGCGGACCGGGGTGGGGGTGCGCGACTCGATCCGCCCGTTCATCAGCTCGAACGTCTCCAGCGGGTTCAGCGAGTCGTCGTCCCAGCGGAACCAGACGTAGAAGTCCACATTGACCTGATTGTCGCGGAGGTTCACCCCGGTGATCTGGTTGACGTAGGTGCCGACCACCACCTTGGCCGGCTCCGCCCTTGACGCTCCGGGCAGGCCGGTCAGAAGGATGGCGAGGAACGCCAGCGCGTACCGAATCATGATGCCCTCTCCTTTCCTGCCGGATGTCAGTGCGCGTGGCTCTTCTTGACCAGCACGTCCATGGTCGCCAGCAGCACGCCGGAGACGATGAAGGTGACGTGGATGGCGACCAGCCACATCAGGTCGCGGTCGGACACCTCCGACACGTTCATGAAGGTCTTCAGGATCTGAATGGAGGAGATCGCCACGATGCTGGCGATCAGCTTGACCTTCAGCGCGCTGAAATCCAGCTTGCCCATCCATTCCGGACGGTCGGCGTGGCCGGCGACGTCGATCTTCGAGACGAAGTTCTCATAGCCGCTGAAGATCACCATCAGCACGAGGTTGCCGACCATCGTCAGGTCTACCAGCCCGAGCACGATCAGGATGATGTCGTTTTCCGTGCCATGAATCAGAAGCGGCAGTGCGTGCACCATTTCCAGCGCGAAGCGCCAGCCGATCATCAACAGCGCGCCCACCAAGCCGACATAGAGAGGCGCCAGGAGCCAGCGGCTCTGGAACATCACCTGCTCCAGGAAATGCTCGGCCCGGCGCCCTGGGCCGCGGCGCCCCGCGCCGTTGCGGGACAGGAGGGTGGTGTCGCCGGTCAGGGCCGACGGGTTCGACTGGGTCATGACTTGCTCGCCAATGTGATATCGCCACGGATTTGGCCGATTTTCCGGCCGTCGATCTGGTGCTGGTAGGTCATCTGCAACTGGTCGAAAGCCAGAGCGATGGTCTCGGTCCCGTTGCTGCTGTCGTCGTTGTCGACCGACAGCACGTATTCCGTGATCTGCGTGTTCTTCAGGATGATGGTCAGGTACGGCTCGGCGAAGATGTCGCTTTCGCCAAAATGCTCGCCGCCTTGCAACTGGGCGAAGGTGCGGAAGAAGTGGATCGTCGCCGTGACGTCCTTCTTCTGCGGATCGAAGGCCGCCTGCATCAATTTGGGCGAGGCGAGGTCGAAGTGACGCTCCAGCTTCAGGCTGTCGACGCCGAGTTTGTCCTGCTTCGGCGCCTTCCGGCCGCTGAGATAGGAGTTGTCCTCGATCGGGTCGTCGTAGTTGAAGCCGCCGACCTCGCGCTTGCCCGAGGACAGGTCGAAGCTGACGCACTCGGCCAGATTCTTGTAGTTGCGGATCAGCGACTCCCCCTTGATGCCGGGGTAGTCGAGCAGGATGCGGGGCATGGTTCAGCGCTCCTCAAGCCGCAGTAGGCCGAAGATCCGGCCGACCTCGCCGCGGTCGCCAAGAAGCTCGGCGTACAGCTCCGGCAGGGACAGGTTCCCCCAGGCGGCGGCGCGGCGGACAAGGTAGGAGGTCGGGCTGTGCGGCTCCTCCCGCGCCAGGAAATCGGCGATCTGGTGCAGCATCGCATAGGCTTCCTGCCGGGTCCGCGGCCCACCGGGGCGGGCGAAGGCAGCGGGAAGGATCTCGGCGGACGCGTCGGTGGTGGCCTCCTCCCCGCCTTCGGCATCCTCCGTCGCGGCGGGGGCGCTGTCCGGATCGATGCCGCGCTTGGCGAGCGCGTCGCGGTGAAACTGGATGAGGCTCTCCAGAGTCTTCTGAAGCTGGGTGAAGCCGGGAGCGGAGCGGCCGGCCACGGCGTCCAGCTCCGCCGCCAGGGTGCGCACCGCCGTCACCGTGTCGCGCAGATGGCCGTGCTGGGTCTGGTAGAAGTCGGGCGGCGTGCGGTCCTGCGCGGCCAGGATCTGCTCGACCGTCACCTCGCCGTCATCGACCGCCGCGTGGAAGGCGCGCTGGTCGCGGGTGGCGAGCTTGCGCAGGCGCTGCGCGTTCTGCCAGTCCTGGAAGCGGTGCGTCTCGTCGGCGCTCGCCCCCGGCTGGGTGACCGTCGTCGCCATCAGGTCGCGCGACAACTGGCTGTCCAGCCAGGCCAGCGGGGCCAGCCGCGGCTCCGGGTCGCCGTCGTCAAGGCGGGGGTAGAGGCCGTCCCAGAAATCCTCCACCAGCCCATGGACCAGCAGAAGCCCCGGCGCCAGCCCCGCCGGACCGTGCAGGCGGCCCAGCGCCTGGACCAGCCACGCCGCGACCTGGAGGTCCTTGGTGCGGGTCTTCAGCAGGTCCGACGCCTGCTGGACGACCCCCTTCCAGTCGGCCTTCTTGACGGTGGTCTGCCAGATGCCCTGGTCCAGATCGTCGTCCATCCGGCGCGCCTCGGTCAGCGCGTCGAACTCCGGGCCATGGCGCAGGTCGTCGCCCGCCGGATCGTCGCCGGGGATGGGCTGGAGCAGGGCGCCGATGTCGATCAACGGGTGGGATGCGGTCATTGGCAACTCATGGGGTGCTGCTCACGGGAAGCGTTGGGCCGCGGGGCGGAGCATCGGGGGCTGGGACGGGGGAGTGCCCAGATCGAAGAAGGCGCGGTCCGCCGGTGCCACCGCACCGGAGGGCGCCGGCCAGCCGGCCAGCCCCGGCATCCGCCGCATGGAGCCGACCGGAGCCAGCGGCGGCGCCTGCGCGGGCAGCGCCGGAACGGCCACCTTCTCCTCGCGCGGCGGCTTGCCGTCGGCCAGGACGGTGCGCTTGACCGCCAGCGTCATGAAGACCCGCACGTTGGGCTTCACCGCCGGCATCTGCGGGGCCTGGGCCGCCGGAGCGATTGGCATCGGGGCCGGATTGACGGCCTCCTTGACCGGGCCGCTGGCCGTGGCCTCGAACAGCAGCAGCGGTTCGGTGTCCGGGCCGGGGCGGCGGTCGCGCTGCGGCGCGGCCTGCCGGCTGGCCAGGGCGAACAGCGCCCAGGGACCGTCATAGTCGAAGCGCAGCGAAGGTCCATCGACCGTCACCCCCGTGCCGACGCCGGACACCGGCAGAACCGTGCCGTCCTTGGCCCAGCGCAGCGTCACGCTCACCTTGTCGCCGGGATACCAGCGCAGCGGCGCGCGCGGCAGCACGCTGGACAGGGCGCCGTTCGGCGTGGCGAGCCTCCATTCGATGATGTCGCTGCCCCCGGCCTCACGCCCGCGGTTGACGCGGAAGGCCGGGTCGAGCGCCAGCCCGCCGCTCTGGTCCGGAGTCACTGCCGCGATCAGCAGCGGGCGCGCCCGCTCCATCGTCTCGACGAAGCGCAGCGCTTCCCGCCCGGCGATGCCAAACCGCTCGCCGCGGCGCAAGCCCTCAAGCACGAAGGCCGACCGTGCGTCGAACCGCTCGTAGAAGGCGCGCACCGCCGCCGGATCGGCTTCCTCCCCCGACACCGCAGCGGCGGCGAAGGGGAAGCGGCCGGCCAGCATCTCGTTGAACGAGGCGGCCATGTCGACATAGGCGTCGTAGACACGGGCGTCGGCGGCCAGCACGCAGCGCGTGGCGATCCACTGCTTCAGCTGGGCCAGCCGGCTGCGGAAGAAGTCGTCCGGCACCCCGTCGATGGCGCCCAGATTCTGGCAACCGGCGGCGTCCACCGCGGCGCTTTCGACCGTCACGAACTTCTCAAGCTGCGCCAGCGAACTGTTCGGGCGCCCGCCGTCGTACCTGTCCAGTTCGGTGATGATGCGCGCCCACTTGGACGCCGCGCCCGACCCTGTCCCGGCGCCCATCACCGGGCGTTCCAGGATCTCCACCACCGGAGCGGCGATGTCGCGGGCGAGCACCGTCACCTCCTGCCGGGCGTTGCCGAGATAGAGCGCCAGCCCGGCCGGCGTGGTCTGCCCGAACAGCAGATGCGGCACCAGCGGCCCGTCCACCCAGACGTCGAGCGCGTGGGCGTCGGGCCGGTAGAGCTGGTCGCCCTCCAGCAGCCGGTCGGCCTGGGCCAGAACGGCGTTGGCCTGCCGGGCCACCGTGTCGCGGATGGTGTCGGCGGAGGTGGTCAGCCCGATCTGGCGGAAGGACTGCATCGTCTCGGCCAGCACCGGGAAGGCGGTGCGCAGGGCGTGGGCCGAGGCGCGGAGCTGCGCCAGCCCGCCGGCCCGGTCCACCCCACCGCCCGCCGGACTGCCGGCCAAGGCACGGGCAAGGATACGCTCCACCCCCTGGCGGAGCTGGTGCTGCGCCGCCGCCCTCATGGAGGTGCGGAGCATGGCCGGCGCCTGCGGCAGGTCCTTGGCGTCGAACAGCAGATAGTCCTCGACCAGCGGCGGGATGCTGTCCAGCGCGGCGCGGTCCCAGCCGGCGCCCACGGCGGGCATCGTCAGCGCGCCGGTGTCGTCGGTCTTCATAAAGCGGCGGGCCATCCACACCGCCAGGGTGCGGCGGAGCTGCTCCGCCGCCGGAGCCAGCCGGGCGCCTCCGTTGGGGGCCTGTTCCAGCAGGCGGCCGATCACCGAATCCAGGCTGCGGGCGCCGACTCCCGCCTCGTCGTAGCGGCGCTGCGCCAGATCCAGGATGTCGGCGCGCAGGTTGGGTCCGAGCAGGTCGGACTTCTCCAGACGGCCGAGCAGCGCCTCGAACTCCGGCGGCAGAACGGGGCCGTTGGCGCCGATCCAGGCGCCGCGCTCCGCCCCCAAACCGCGCGCGGCGTCCTCCAGGCTCGACAGAACCTCGGCGTAGGCCGCCGCCGCGTCAGCGCCGGAGCGCGCCCCGCCGGCCAGCAGCTCCAGTTCGCTGGCGGCGACCGACAGCCGCGCGGCAGCGAGGCCGCCCATGGCGAGGTCGCGCAGATAGGCGTCGGCGTACTGCCGGAAACGGCGCCCGACCTCCGCCCGATGGGCGGTCAGGTCGATGGGACGCTGCGCGCCCGGCCCCGGCGCGGGGATGGCGGTGCCGCCCGGCGGCTGGTCGATCTCCCAGCCGTGCAGCCGCGCTGAGAAGCCGCGCGCCACGCCGGAGCCCAGCGCGAAGTCCAGCACCTCGTCCAACGGCAGGGCCGGGTCGCGGGCGTCAACGTTGTTGTAGGCGCGGGCCAGCCCCTCGGCGATGCCGATCTCGCCCGCGAAGGCGCGCAGCCGCTCGAAGGCGCCCGCCCCCGCCGGTCCCACCCCACCGTCGCGGGTCAGGCGGCGCAGCCGGTCCTCGGCCACGTCGCGCACGGTCGACAGGGCCAGCCGGCGATAGCCGACGGCCAGCGCCCCCGACACCGAGTCCGGAACGCCGCTGATCCAGGAGGCCGGCAGCGGGTTGAAGGTCCAATCGGTGGGCAGCATCGTTACGCCCTGCACGAAGCGGGCGGCGGGATCGCCGTAGGCGGCGGTCATCGGCGCCCCGGCCTCGACCGCCGGGCGCTGGTCGGCGAGCTGCTGGAGCCCGCCCGGAATGTCGGCCAGCACCGGAACCAGCCGGTCCGACAGGGTGGACGCGCGCTGCACCCCCACCCACAGCAGCAGCACCGCGGCCAGCGCGGCGGCCCCCGTCCCCACCGGCCAGGAATAGCGACGCCACGCGCGGGACGCGGCCAGCGCGCGGGTCGGCTTGGGCAGGCCGGCTTCGGGGAAGATCTTGCGGTTCAGCAGGTCGCGCCCGAACAGCGCCGCCGCGTCCGCATCGGGACGGCCTGTGAAGTAGATGCCGCGGACGTAGAGCGTCTCCTGATAGGCGGTGCGCTTGAAGGCGGTGCCGAGCAGGGCGCGCAGCGCCGCCTCCGTCCCGGTCAGCCGCTCCGTCAGGGCGAACAACGGGGCGCCGTCCGGCGTGGCCGTGGCACCGAACACCTCCAGCTCCACCGCCAGCAGGCCGTCCGCCAGCGATTGCAGCGCCTCGCTCACGAAGTCGGGGGAGAAGGCGGTTTCCAGCGCGTAGGGGCTCGACCAGCCGAGCATCCCGCCGGTCAGGGACGGCGGCAGAGCCTCGGCCAGCGCCGCGAAGCCGGGGGCCTCCTCGCAGCCCGTCACCACCACATAGACCGGCAGGGCGAAGCCCAACGTGCGCTGGATCTCCCACAGCCGGGCGTACAGCTCCGTTCCCCGCGCGGTGGCACGGCGCACGTCGTCCAGCTCGGCCAGCGGAACGGTCAGGATCAGCCCGTCGGCGGGCAGCATCGGACGGCGGCGGCCCAGCAGGTCGAGCACGCCCGCCCAGGCGGCGCGGGGATCATCGACATCGATGACCACCGCCCGGTCGTAGAAGCGCCAGGAGAAGCCGGCGTGCCGCTCGGCGGTCACCGGGGGGCGCACCTCCTCCGCGCAGGACAGCAGGCCGGCGTCGTCCGACGCGGCGACGCCGGTGCGCAGGTACCAGGGCACCAGATAGACGTTGCGCGACAGTGTCTCGCGGTAGGCCGCCAAGCCGTCGCGGAACAGGCGCCGGATGTCGCGGATGGTGACGTCCGGCGCCGTCGCCGCGAGCGCCGGGACCGCCCCGCCCTCCTCCGCCGTCGCGTCGGGCGGCGGCAGGGCGGCGGGCTCCGCCGGGGCGGGCGGCGCCGCGCTGCGGGCGCGCAGCAGGATCGCCGCCATCACCGCGATGATCAGCAACACGAGGACGAGAAGCCCCGCGAAGACCCAGATCTGGTTGCCGGCGATGCCGGACAGGACCGCTGCCAGGAGTTCCATGACCGTCCTCTCCCGTCAGCGGGTCACGCGGACCGATGCCTGAAGCACCGCGTCCGCCGCGTTGGAAAGCTGTGCGGTGGACATCCACCAGAGCGCCTGACCCAGCACCAGCCACAGCCCGGCGATGGCCCCCAGGACCAGCGGCCAGCGTGGCCCGCGCGCCAGCGTGCGCGCCTTGCCATCGGTCAGCGTGTAGGCGTAGGCGGCGGGGATCAGCGTCCGCCCGCCGGGCAGCACCCCGGCGCCCAGCTCGGACTCGCGGCCGGCGATGAACTCGAACAGGCGGGCGCTGTAGTCGCGCAGGGTGGACTCGCCGCCCGGCACCCGGCAGCGCCCCTTGAAGCCCATGCCGAGCACGCAGAGATAGACCGCCGCCAGCTGGACCAGCCGCCGGTCGTTGCTGGCGAGCAGCGCCTCCATCCGGTCGAACACCCGCTCGCCGGCCAGCCGGGTGCGGAACACCGCCTGCTCCAGCAGCACGCTGCGCCACAGCTCCCGCCCGTTCCATTCCACGTCGTGGATGAACAGATCGTCGGCCAGCGCCGCCATGGCGTATTGCGCCTCGCGGTGCTGGCTGATCATCAGGTCGGTGCCGGTGCGCCCGACCTGGACCGCCTGCGCCTCCAGGAAGTCCTGAAGGCGGCGGATGATGATCTCGGCGTCGGGCTCCAGCGCCAGGGCCGGCACCGCCGCGGCACCGCCGCGCGGCGCCGGGACCGCCAGGGCGTCCTCGGTCAGGAAGGCCGGCAGGCTGTCCGCCGTCTCCCCCGCGGCGCCCTCGGGCTTCACCGCAGCGCCAGGGCGCCCGGCAGCGCCGACGGCGGCGCGGTGTTTCTGAAGTTCCCGCGCGAAGGCGAGGAAGTGATCGACCAGATCCCGACGGTGCAGCATGGCGGTCATTCCCCGGCTCAGGCGCTGACGAAGAGGGTGATCTCAACGGGGCGGAAGCGGCTGCCCAGCGAGTCCGGATTCCAGATCTCCAGCCGCTCGCCGGGGACGATGTAGCGGGGATCGACCTTGATCTCGAACGGCACCACGCCGCGCGGGGCGGCCACCCCACCCTCGCCGCTGTCGTCCAGCGCGACGCGCTCGGCCCCCTTCACGCGCAGGCCGGACAGCGTCTCCAGCCGCGAGCGGGAGGCGACGATGCAGTTCTCCATCCAGGCGGCGACCTCGCTGACCGGAGCCGCGGCCGGGCCGCGCACGCCGACGACCAGCCGGCCCTTCAGCCAGGCCTCGTCCATGGCCAGGCCGAACATGCCGTCCTCGAAGGTGAAGGGGATGCGGGCGACGCCCTCCTTCACCCGGTCGATCATGCGCAGGATGAAGTCGCGCACCTCGCCGAAGCTCGCCATCGGGTCGTCGTGGTCGTAGCGCGACAGCTTGGCCGGCACGGCGCCGCTGGCGAAGGCCGACAGGTGCCCGGCCAGCGTGCAGAGCGACATGTAGACGTCGAACGGGTGGCAGACGCCGACGCCGAGCTGCGCCTCCAGCGGCGGCAGGCCGGTGACGAGGCTGCGGATTTCCGCCCGCGCGGCCTCGGCCAGTTCGGTCGCCGGGTTGCCGTTGCCGACGCCGGAACGCTCGGCCAGGAACAGCGCCTTCTCGCGCACGCGCCGCACCACCTCCGCCCCCAGCCGGCCGAGCGGCGCGTTGGCGGCGACGGTCAGCGCCGGCGGCACGAAGTCGGTCAGCACGAAGGCGTCGTTGCGGAAGGTCGCCTGCGCGATCGGCATCGAGACGAACTTCTGCGGCGGCTTCTGCGTCGGGCCGGTGGTGGCGAACAGCGCCAGCCGCGGGCGCAGCCGGGCGATGGACAGCTCCTCCCCGCCATGCTGGTCGGCGACGGGCGCGCCCTCGACCGAGACGTAGCGCGGCGTCTCTCCCGGCCCCGGCGCGCGGTTGCCGCGGGCGGCGGGAACGATCAGGTGGATGGTGATCTGCGTCTGCCCCACCGGGTCCGCGTAGGCGGAGATGTCCACCTCCAGCGGCTCGTCGATCCCGGCGCGGTAGTCCACGACGAGACCGTCGGGCAGGATCGCCTCCAGCTCCCGCACCTGGACCAGCCCGGAGACGAGCTGCACCCGGTCGACCTGGAGATGGACGACGCCCCAATGGAAGGGCCGCGCCTGCCGGACATGGTAGGTCAGCTGCCGTTCATGCCGCAGCGCCTGCTGCTGGAAATGCTGCGGGGCCAGCAGCATCCCGTCATGCCAGTCGATGGCGTCGGGAATGTCGCGCGCCTCGGTCATGCGGCCCTCACGGAAAAGGAAAGAACATCACGGAACCAGTTCGACATCCTTGTCCCCGGCGGTGAGGGTCAGCGTTCGTGTGTCCGGCACGCGCAGGCGGTGCGGTCCCGGCGTGGAATAGTTGGCGAAGATCAGGATCGCCCAGGCCGGCTCGCCCGGCGGCAGGTCCGTCTTCAGCGTCTGGCCGGGGACCAGCTCCCAGCTCGTCACGCCGAGCGTGGTCGGATGGTCGCGCATGGACTGCTCGCGCTGGCCGAACCACTCCGCGGCGGTCAGCGCGCCCAGCTTGTCCACCAGCGCCTTGTCGCGGACGGACACGAGGTCGATGGCGACCGGCGTGGTGTCGTTGGCGGCGGGGGCGACCGTGAAGGACACGCTGTCCAGCGCGGCCCGCGGCTTCTCCGCGCAGCCGGCGGCGAGCAGGGCCAGCGCCAGCGCGCCGGCCGTTCCCAATCGCGGGCCCAATCCTTTTCCGTTCCCCGGAGTCATGGCGTTCAGCGCTCTCCCGCTTCGGCAAGGGTGACGACGGTTCCGGACACCCCGTTGGCCCGCGTCAGCGCGTCCAGCGCGCGGGCGGCCTCGTCGGCGGCGGTGTAGCGTCCGGTGCGCACGGCGTAGGGGGCGTTGCCGCCCGGCAGCGGCGCGAAATCGACCGTGCCGCGCACGCCGCGCTGGGCGGCGGCGGCGGCGAAGGACTCCGCGTTGGACGGGGTGGCAAAGCGCCCGAGTTCGATGGCGTAGTGGCGGACCGGCGCCGGTCCGCTTCCTCCACCATCCTCCTTCATCGCGTCCAGCCGGTCGTTCAGCGTGTCCTCGACGACGCCTTCCACGCTGTTGCCGGCGAATTCGGTGACGCGGTAGCCGGTCTTCTCGATGACGTGGGCGGCGGTGCCGGCCATCCAGCCGGGCAGGAAGCGACGGGCCGCGTCGGCGGCGCCGCGGGTCACCGGCTCGGTCGCCGAAATCGCTCGCCCGCGCGCCTCGTCGCTGAAGATGTCCGCCGTCTCGATCACGCCCTGGCGGGCCTCGAAGCTGTCGGCGATGTTACTCCGTGCCATCGCGCCCAGCCCGCCGCCAGCGGCGGGCGCCGCGGCAGTCGTGGCAGCGGACGCGGTGGCAGGAGCGGAGGCCGAGGCCATCGGCGAGTCTCCACCGCCGGTCAGGATCAGGGCCGCCATCACCGCGCCCAGCAGCAGGGCCACGACGGTCAGCACGGCGACGCCGGCGGCCAGAGCCGCCACCTGCCATCGTCCGAGCGTGATCGTGGTCATCGCGGGAATTCCTGGGGAAGAAACCATCGGATGAACCGCCGCCCCACAGGACGACGGCCCAGCCTGATAGAAGCATCCCGGCGGCCCAAATCCGCGCGCTGTCTGGTTCGTTCTGGCGTAGTCCCGCGGGGGCCTCGCGGCGATGGACCGGAAGCCCACCCCGCCATGCGGAGAAGCCCGCAAATCCGGCGGGTTACCCCCTTGGTCCGAACTGGATCATTCGCCGCCGCCGGCCTTCGTCGGCATGGCGGCGGCAAGCGGCTCCTCGACCACCACCCCGCCGATCCCGGCGGTCCGCTCGAAGGAGGGGCGGCGCGCCTCGGCCTGCCAGCGGTCGGCGAAGGCGCCCGCGCGCACGCGGTGCCACTGCCCCCCGGCGGCGTCCATGGTCTCGACGATCTCCACAGGAAGGCCCCGCCCGGCCAGCGCCGCCGCGAAGTCCTGGGCGTTCCCGGCGGAGCGGAACACGCCGAGTTCGATGGAGAAGCGCGCGGTCGCCGCCTTCACGGACGCGACCGGACGGACCGGGACGGCGGCCGGCGCGGCCTTCTCCGGCTCCGCCTTTGCCGTCTCCTGCGGCACAGCGGCGGGCGCTGCCTTCGCTTCGGCGGGCGCGGGGTCGTCCGTGGCACCCGGCACGCTGCCCCCGGCCAGGAAATAGCCGCCCGCGAAGGCCACCAGGAGGAGGAGCAGCGCCAGCACGCCGACCAGGAGTTTCTTCATGGCACCGCGCTCACGATTCCGGGCCGCCGCACAGCCGGCGCATCTCCGCCGTCTCGCGCTGGTAGCCGAGCCGCACCCGCCGGTCGAGCACGAGGCAGAGATAGGTGTCCTGCGCCGTCGGATCGCTGGCGTGGTAGCGGCGCACCGCCTCCGTCCAGGAGCCGTGGCGGTCGTACAGTTCCCGCAGGAAGCGGGCGGCGTAGGCGACGTTGACCGCGGGGTCCAGCATGTCCTCGCCCCCCGCGAAGGAGCCGGCGTGCCAGCGCGTGTGGATCTGCATGCAGCCGACCGCCACGTCGCCGCGCAGGCCGCCCTCGCCGTCCTGCATCAGCCGCAGCGCCTCGCGCCGCGTCGCCGGATAGTGCGGGCGGCCGGAGACGTTCAGCGCCCAGGGCCAGGGCATGCCCGCCCGCCCGGATTCCACGACGCTCATGGCATGCAGGATGCCCGGCGGGATGCCGTAGAGCGCCTCCCCGTTGCGCAGGTAGCGGCTGCACTGGAACAGCGCCGGTCCGCCCTCGGACGCCGCGGCCAGTTCCGCCACAGCCGGTCCAGCCAGCAATGCGCCCGCCAGCGCGAGCGCACCGGCCAGGAAGCCGCGCGCCCTCATGCCCGCACCCGCAGGGCGACGCACAGCCGGTCCACCGCCATCGCGGCGCCGCCGCCATGCTCAGCCAGCCCGGCGGACACCGCCGCGGTGACGCTGGCGGCGGACAGGTCGTCGAGGTTGCCGAGGATGCCGGTCAGCCGCGCCCGCCCGAAGGCGACGCCGAAGCGGTTCTCGCCGTCCAGCAGCCCGCCGTTGCACAGCACCAGCGTGGAGGGCACCGGCAGATCCAGCGCGGTTTCCACCGCCGTCATCGCGGGATCGAGGCCCAGCGGCGGGTTGGCCGCCACCGGAAGGTCCACCACGTCGCCGAAGCGCCGCAGCAGGAAGGGCTCCGGCACGCCCGCGGCGGCGAAGACCAGCCGGCGCGAGCGCGGCGACACGATGCCCATGGCGAGGCCGATCGACAGGCCCGCAGCGTTGTCCGCCGCCAGCAGACGGTTGGCGCCGGTCAGGCAGGCCGCCGGCCCGAGCCCGGCCGCCGCCAGTGTCCGCAGCGCGGCACGCGCCGTCACCGTCATGAAGCCCGCCGCCAGCCCGCCGCCCGACACCTGCCCGATCAGGACCGCCAGCGACCCGTCCGCCGTCAGGAAGAAATCGTAGAAGCTGCCGTCGAACTCCGCCGCCGGACGCATCAGGCCAGACGCCTCCAGATCAGTCTCCTGATCGGGGGCCGTGGTCAGGTCGGGGGGCAGGATCGCCGCCTGCATGCGCCGGGCGATCTCGAACTGCTTCTGCAGCTCAACAAGCTCCGTGCGGGTGTCCAGCGCCGACTGAAGCTGCCGGACCATGCCATCGAGCGCGGTGTGCTGGTCGCGCACGCGCTCCGCCATCACCTCGAAGGCGACGGCGAGCGCGCCGGGATCGTCGGTGCGCGCGCAGGGCGTTTTGCCCTCCGAGGCGGCCTCGATGCGGGCGAGGTCGGCGAGAAGCTCGCGCCGCCCCTGCTCCGGCAGGGTTTCGGACAGGCGAAGCATCTGGCGGCGGATGAAGGACTGCTGGCGCAACCAGTGGCGGGCGCGCCGCTCCTCGGCGTCGCGCAGCGCCCGGCTGCGGCTGCGGAAGACCTCCACGGTGCGGGCCAACTGCCCGGCCTCGTCGGCGCGCTCCGCCCCCAGAACGGCGACGCCGGTGTCCCCAGCGGCCAAGGCGGACAGGGCGGACATCGAGGCATAGACCGGCGTGAAGACCCGCCGGAAATACCAGTCGAGGCCCAGCGTCCCCGCCACCAGCACCATCAGCACCACCAGGATGGCGGAACTGTCGAGCAGGCTGTCGGCCATGGCGGCCAGCGTGGTCTCGCGCACCGTGACGAGGTACAGCGTGCCGTCCCCCTCCGTGCCGGCCACCTTGGGCAGGCGCAGCTTGCGCACGCCGTAGCCGCGGGCGCCGATGGTCGCCTGCACCTCCTCACCGCGCTCAGCGGCGGGACGCACGTCCGCCCAGGCCAGCGGTCCGGCGTGGCCATACAATGCGCCGTCGCTGCCGACCAGGAAGGCGGAGCCGCCGAGAATGCCGGCCAGAGCCTCCAGGCTGCCGGTCAGCGGACGGGTGGCGACCAGCGCCCGGTCGGCGGGCCGCTGCGCGCCGAGGGGGCGGGCAAGCAGAAGCTGCGCGGCACCGCCGGTCAGCACCAGACCGTCCTGCGTGTCGTTGCGGGCCAGCACCTGCCCGATGCGCCGCTCGTCGAGAAGGCGGATCGGCTGGTCGGTGGGCACGGCGAGCAGGGTCTGCCCGACACCGTTGACCACGGTCGCCGCCGTGAAGCCCAGCCCGCCCAGCCGCTCCGCCGCCGCCGCCGCGTTGCCGCGCTCCAGCGCGTCGGTGAGGCGGGGGTCGCCCACCGCCACCCGAGCGGCGGCGGCGGACTGGTCGAGCAGCCCTTCCCACAGCCGCAGGGTCATCCGCCCCTCGTCCTCGGCGTGGCGGGTGGCGCCGCTCCCGATGCGCAGCAGGGCGAAGACCGCGGCGGTGACGAGCACGGCGAGGACCACCGCCGCCGCGGCGACCGTCATGCGCTGGCGAAGCCCGGTCATCGCGCGGCCTCCCCTTCGACCGGAACGCGCCGGCGCGGCGTCGCGTGGCGCCACAGCGCCAGCGCCAGCGGCGGCAGCGCGGCGATCCCGGCGAGCAGGGCCAACGAGGGCAGCATGCCCGTGGCCACCACCGTGTTGCTCCCACCGGCCAGCCACAACACACCGAGCGTTCCGGCCAGGGTCAGCGCGGCGCGGACCGCCGTCAGCCCCCCCCACCCCCCGGACGCCGCAAAGCCCGCATGCCCGGCGCCGAGAGCCGCAGCGGCGCCCAGCGCGACGGCGGTTCCCGGCTCCACCGGGCCGAGCGCCAGGAGAAGCCCGACCATCGCCGTTGCGCCCAAACTCAGCAGCGCCGCCCCGCTCCGCGGAACCAGAACCGCGACCAGCGCGGCGGCCAGCCAGGCCGGGGTGGCGTGGAGCCAGAACAGTTCCGCAACCCGGCGGGCGTCCACCGCCCCGCCGCCGTCGGTCCGGCTCAACGCCGCCAGGGCCAGCGCCGTGACCAGCCACAGCGCCCAACCCTTCGGCCGCAGCGTCCCGTCCACCCACCAGCGGTCCACCGCCAGCAGAGCGCGAAGGGTCACGCGCGGCAGCGTCAGACCGGCCCGCCGCTCCAGCCGGACGGCGGCCAGCAGACCGGCCACCCCGGACAGCACCGCGCCGGCCATGAGAACACCCGGCACGCCACCGCCGATGCACAGAACCGACAGCCCCGTTCCAACGACCAGACCGCCAGCCGCGGACACCGCCGGTCCGGCGCGCAGGCTTTCCGCGGCGGGACGCACCGCCTGGAAGGGAAACGCCGCGGCCAATCCGCCCAGCATCGCCCCGGTCAGCCACACCGACGCCCCGTCGCCCAGCCCGTTCAGCAGCGCCCAGCCGCCCAGCGCCAGCGCTCCCGCGACGGGCGCGCGACGGCCGAGCGCGAAGGCGAGAGGCACCGCCGCGGCCATCCCCAGCGCCACCCCCCCGATCGCCACACCCGGCGGCAGGTGCCGCGCCGCCACCGCCGCGGCGACGGCCGCACCCACGCCCGCGCAGAAGGCGGTGGCGTAGGGCAGCGACCCGGCGTCCGGCGGGGCCAGCGCGGTCAGCCGGTCGGGCGAGAAGCGGCCCAGCCGCTCGATCCGCTCGATCAGTGGCGCCACCTCAGCCGCGGCATCCTTGTTGAAGCTGAGATCGCGCACCTCGGCCAGATAGCTGCACAGGCGGGCGAAGCGGTCGTTCACGCCGGTCACCACCCGGTTCATCTCGGCCAGCAGATTGCCGATCAGGCTTTGCTCGACCGGCGGGGCGATGCGGTCATAAGCGGAGCGCGCAAGGTTGGCCTCCAGCGACGCCGCCAGCCGCAGTGGCGTCGTCACCTGGGCGTTCAGCATGGTGCGCAGCGCCAGCCCGCCGAGAGCCAAAGCGATGCTCAGCGCCACCGCGAAATCGATCAGGATGCGCGGCGCGTTGGCCGGCTGCGCCACCGCGTTGCGGCCCAGCAGGACCTCACCCGCCATCGCGGCTCCCTGCCGGATGGGAAAGCGTTGCAGGACCAGCCCCAGCGCGGACCAATCGGTGTCCGCCGGCACCAGCCGGACCGACAGGTCGGGGCGCGCCGCGTCGGATTTCTGGAACAGCGGGCGACCGGCGCCGTCCACCACCAGGATCAGCTTGATCTCCGGAAAGACCGCGCCCGCCTCGCCCAGATAATCGTCCATCCCGGCCATGCGGTCGAGCGGCAGGCCGAGCGCCAGCGACTTTTCCAGGTCATGCGCGATGGCCGTTCCCACGATCTCGGCGCGGGAGGCGGTTCCCCGGTCGGCCAGCCCCGCCGCGGCGATCAGCGCCGCCGCCAGCGTGGCGAGCCAGGGCACGACCACCACCACCGCCATCAGCGGAATGAATCGCCGCAACATCCCCCGATTGGAGAATGGCATCGCCGGGCGGGTCATCGCAGCACCTCCCCGTCGATGCGGGCGGCCTCGGTTTCCGCCGCGCGCAGCCCGGCCAGGACGGCGGACAGCGCCGGATCGCCGACCGCCGCGGCGGCAGGCGTGTCGGCCTGAAGCTGCCGCGCCTCGGCGGCGTAAAAGGCCGTCCGCTCCAGAACGGACCGGCAGACACCCGACAGCAGCAGCCGCGTGCCCAGAACGGCGAGAATCCCGATGGCGGCCAGGAAGACGGCGGTGACCGTCGCCGTCTCGCGCAGCGCGGCCAGAACCTCCACCCGCGCGTCCTGCTGCGGGGCGAGGCCCAGCACGGCGCCGGCGGGCTTGCCCAGGGCGTCGGCCACTGGCACGCCGACCAGCACGCCGTCGCGGTCCGCGAGGTCCCACGGCTCCGCCGGCAGCCCAGCCGCGCCCCCCATCCAGGAGGCGGGCACCGGCGTCCCCGCCGCCTGGGCGGTGGCGAACAGAACGGTCCCGCGCGGGTCCACCACATAAAGCCGCAGGCCCCCGCCGCCGGTGGACGCCACCTCGATCAGCCTTTGCAGATCGTTCTGGTCGGCGAGCGGAAAGCCGATGGCGGCGCGCTCCGCCGCGCTGGCGGCGACGCGGCTGGCCAACGCCGACGCGCGCGCGGCGATTTCCGCCGTGTGCGCCTCCGCCACCGCGTTGTGAAAGGCGAACAGGGTGAACGCCTGCCCGCCCACGGCGCACAGCCACAAAACAAGCGCCAGACGCCCGAAACCGTAGAGCATGGCCAGCCTCCCAAGGGTCCGGCTATAGCGGCTTTCCGCGAGGGCATCCCGTTCAGATTGGCCCAACTTGGTCTGATCTGCTTTTGCCGCTCCCCGGCCCCTGCGATACTCCCCGGCCAACCAGAAAGGACACGCTCCATCATGAACCGGCCATCATGAACCGGGATGCCCGCCTGCACGCCATCCTCGCCCGGCTGCGCAGCGATTCCCCCGGCGAGCGGCTGGCTGCCCTCTCCGCGCTGGAGCGGCTGATGCCGGCCGGGACGTCCCTCTACGAGGTCATCCAGGTCGGGCTGTTCTACACCGACCGCGGCACCGTCGCCCCCTCGCTGGTCGAGGAGGTGGACCGCCTGCGCGGAGAGGCGCAGGAGGCGACGCGGCGGGAGGAACGGCAGCGCCGCCGCGTCCGGGCGCTGGAAACCGGCATCCGCGCCGTGATGGAGGAACTCCGCGGCGGCAAGGACGCCTGACCGCCTTCACTCCGCAACGGACGCAGTTCCAACGGCGTGACTCCGGGAGTGGACCAACAAGGCGTTCCGCGACGGCCCGCCATCGCACACCTTGCGGGGCAATACCGCCGTGCGTACCCGGAGGCCCTTTGCCCACCATCACAGCACCCTGTCAGCATGCCCTTTACGCCGCCGTGGACTCCGCGGCGACGGCGCGCGGCATGACGGTGCCCGCCCTGATCCGATCCTGCCTGACGCTGGTCGGGCCGGAGGCGCTGACCCACCTGCCCGATCCCGGCAGCCCCGAACCGGTGGACGTCTCCCACCGCACCGTGACGCTGAAGAGCGGCGGCACCCGCCGCGTGCGGGTGGTGCCGAAGCTGCGCGTGCGCCACGCCACGCCGCTGGATGCGGCGACCGTGCGCAAGGCCGCCTGGGTCGCCGCCACCATTGGCAACGACGACGGCGCGCACCTCATCACCGCGGGCGAGTTGAACGCCGTGGAAAGCGAGATGAGCCGCTGCCGCCTGCGGCTGGAGCAGCTGACCGCGGCGCTGGAGACGCTGGCCTTCCGCCCGCTGCGCCAGCCGATCCGCAAGCCCTGGCAGGCCACCTACGTGCTGGGCTTCACCCACGAATGGGGCCTGGACACGCAGACGGTCAACAGCCGCTTCCGCACGCTGGCCCCGATCTTCCATCCCGACACCGGCCTGCTGTCCAGCGCCGAGCGGATGAGTCAACTATTGGAGGCCCGCAACTTCCTCTTGCAGCACCTTCGAAGCTGAGCGGGCGATGCTTCGTGCACCGGACATTCCCTCCGAAACGGAGGTGTTCCGGGGCGATGTCGTCCAATTGGGGTCCATCTCGGCTGGCCTCCACAGGGGTGCCTTTCGAATGATGGCGAAGCTCGACAGCCGGCGCGCGACGCGCACAACCCTATGAGGTCGTCAGATATGAGCGAGAGCAGTCAGAAGAAGTTGGAGCGCGTCCGCCCGCCGCGGGTAAAGCTCACCTACGAAGTCCACACCGGCGGCGCCCAGGAGATGAAGGAGCTGCCCTTCCTGGTCGGCATCCTGGCCGATCTCAGCGGCAAGCCGGAAAAGCCCCTTCCCAAGCTGAAGGAGCGCAAGTTCGTCGAGATCGACCGCGACAACTTCAACGACGTGATGGCCGCTACGGCGCCGCGCCTCGCCTTCCAGGTGGACAACAAGCTTCAGGAGGACGGCGGCAAGCTGAACATCCTCCTGAACATGCGCCACATGGACGACTTCCAGCCGGTGGAGGTGCTGAAGCAGGTGCCGACGCTGAGCCGCCTGTTCGAAGCCCGGCAGAAGCTCTCGGACCTGCTGGCCAAGCTGGACGGCAACGACGAGCTGAACGGCCTGCTGAACGACGTCATCACCAGCACCGAACAGCAGGACGAGCTGAAGAAGCTCCTCGGCCCGGCGGACGCCGCCGCCGCCGGCGAGCCCGCGGGCGAGCCCGCCTGATCCCCCGTCCCGGTAAGCCCAACCAGAACCCCCTTCACGGAGCGAACAGGTGAGCACGGAAACGTCCGTTGAGAGCGCCGCCAGTCTGTCCCTGCTCGACCGCATGATGGTCGAAGGCAAGATGGCGCGCGAGGAGGGCCAGCGGCCCTATGCCCGCGACCTTCTGACCGAATTCGTCGATCAGGTCCTCGCCGAGACCGGCGATGCCTCCGCCATCGACGTGGTCGAGGCGATCAACCAGCGCATCGCGCAGATCGACGAGCTGATCAGCGACCAGCTGAACGAGGTCATGCACCACCCCGACTTCCAGAAGCTGGAAGCGACGTGGCGCGGCCTCAACTACCTCGTCATGAACACCGAGACCTCGACGACGCTGAAGCTGCGCGTCCTCAACGTCTCGCGCAAGGACCTCCAGAAGGACCTGGACAGCGCGGTCGAGTTCGACCAGAGCGCCATGTTCAAGATGGTCTACGAGGCCGAGTACGGCACGCTGGGCGGCACGCCCTATAGCATGCTGGTCGGCGATTACGAGTTCGGCCGCCACCCGCAGGACATCTCCCTGCTGGAGAAGATGTCGAACCTCGCCGCCGCCGCCCACGCGCCGTTCATCAGCGCCGTGTCGCCGACCATGTTCGACATGGAGAACTTCGGCGAGCTGGGCGCCCCGCGCGACCTGTCGAAGATCTTCGAGACGGCCGAAATGGTGAAGTGGCGCTCCTTCCGCGCGTCGGAGGACTCCCGCTACGTCTCGCTGACCATGCCGCACGTCCTGATGCGCCTGCCCTACGGCCCGAACACCGTTCCGGTCGAAGGCATGAACTTCGTCGAGGACACCGACGGCCGCGATCACTCCAAGTACCTGTGGGGCAACGCCTCCTGGGCGCTGGCCGCGCGCATCACCGACAGCTTCGCCAAGCACGGCTGGACCGCGGCCATCCGCGGCGTGGAAGGCGGCGGCAAGGTCGAGGGTTTGCCCAGCCACACCTTCAAGACGGACGAGGGCGACGTCGCCCTGAAGTGCCCGACGGAGATCGCCATCACCGATCGCCGTGAGAAGGAGCTGAACGACCTCGGCTTCATCTCTCTGGTCCATTGCAAGAACACGGATTACGCGGCGTTCTTCAGCGGCCAGACCACGAACAAGCCGAAGGTCTACAACACCGACGAGGCCAACGCGAACGCCCGCATCTCCGCGATGCTGCCGTACATGCTGGTGTCGTCGCGTTTCGCCCATTACCTGAAGGTGATGCTGCGCGACAAGATCGGCGCCTTCCTGACGCGCAACAACATCACGGACCACCTGAACACCTGGATCGCCAACTACGTCCTGCTGGACGACGAGGCGTCGCAGGGCACGAAGGCCCGTTTCCCGCTGCGCGAGGCCCGCATCGACGTCTACGACGTGCCGGGCCGTCCGGGCGTCTACCGCGCCAACATCTTCCTGCGCCCGCATTTCCAGCTCGAAGAGCTGTCGGCCTCCATCCGCATGGTCGCCGAACTGCCGGCGCCGGAAGCCTGATCCCCTCCCCACCGAACGCATCGTCCGGAGTAAATCCGCATGTCTATGATCATTCTCGATATCCCCAACGTCCAGGGGGAGTCCGCGGTGGAGATCGCCGGGGGCGTGGTGTTCAAGGACATGATCCTGTGCGAATCCCTGTCGCAGGACATGACCGTCGAAATGGAAGTGTCGACCAACGCCCGCCGTACGGTCCACACCCCGAAGGTCGAGAACATCACGCTTGAGCGCAAGTGGGACCGGGCTTCGCCCAAGCTGATCTCGCTGCTGCTGCGCTCGGCCAACTCCGACACGGCGAAGAAGCAGTGGACCATCCACTGCCTGAAGCCGATCGGCGACACCCACCAGTGGGGCGAGTTCCTGACGATCGAGCTGACCAACCCGCTGATCGCCAAGCACAGCCTGAGCGTCAACGAGGGCGACACGACCGAGACCATCGAGATCAACGCCACCGAGATCTACTGGACCTACAAGCGCTACACCGAGGAGCAGAAGCACGAAGGCGGTGGCGGCGTGAAGTTCAACCTGCTGAAGGGCACCGTGTCCGACAGCTGAGGTGGTGAATAACCCTCTCCCCTCCGCTCACGCGCAAACGAAGTTTGCGCTGACGCGACAGGCGGACCTTCGGTCCGCCGATAGCGGGGAGAGGGTGGCCCGTAGGGACGGGTGAGGGGGTTGCGCTTTTGCCGGACGCTCCGCGACGCACAACCCCCTCATCCTAACCTTCTCCCCAGAGGGGAGAAGGAATTGAAGCGACCTCACCCCCAACGGACACGGCGATGACCCAGCCCAAGACGATGACCGGCGGACGGTCGCTGCTGTTCGAACGGCTGATCGACTTCGAACCGGACCACCCGACGGGCGACGAGCCGTCCGCCACGGTGCTGTCCATGCCCGACCTCAAGGCGTCCATCCGGCGCGAGGTCGCGCGCATCCTCGACAGCCGCAGCACCGGCACGCGCCGCCCCGACCTCGGCGGAACGGCGCTGGACTATGGGATTTCCGACATCACGCATCTGGACGCCGCCTCAGACGCCGACCGCCGTCAGGTGGAGCGGATGGTGCGCCAAGCCATCATCGATTTCGAGCCGCGGCTGAAGCGCCCGCGGGTGACCGTCAGCGCCGGAAACGGGCGCGGCACCATGGTCACCAGCATCTCCGGCGAGGTCGTGGCGGGCACCGTCACCGAGCGGCTGGAGTTCGACGTCGGCCTGCGCGGCCAAGCCCCCAACGGGCCGGACCGGACCGGCTGAAAGGACGAGCGGGAATGCGGCGCGAGGATCTCCTCGACCATTACGAACGCGAGCTTCTGTACGTCCGCCGGGCGGGCGAAGCCTTCGCGCGCAGCTATCCCAAGATCGCGCGCCGATTGGCGCTGGGACCGGATCAGGCCGCCGACCCGAACGTCGAGCGGCTGATCGAATCCTTCGCCTTCCTGTCCGGGCGCCTGCAACTGAATCTGGAGCGCGAGTTCCCGCGCTTTTCCGAGGCGCTGCTCGGCATCCTGCACCCGCAGATGATCGCGCCGATCCCCGCCATGGGCATCGCCCGGATGGAGCCGGTGCCCGGCGAGGGGCGGCTGACCGGCGGATTCCGAGTGCCGCGCGGCACCCCGCTGCACGCCGTGGCGGAGGACAACATCCGCTGCCGCTTCCGCACCGCCTACGACGTGACGCTGTGGCCGGTCGCGGTGACCGACGCCGCGGTGGAGCCGGCCGACCGCTACGACTTCCTCGACGGCGCCGCCACCGCGTCGGTGCTGCGGCTGCGGCTGGAGACGCGCAACCAGTCCTTCGAGAATCTGCCGATCGACAAGCTGCGCCTGTTCATCGACGGCGAGACGATCCTCACCTCCGCCCTGCACGAGCTGTTCCTGTGCGGCGTGGTGGAGATCGCATACGTCCAGCCCGGCAAGCCGCCGGTGCGGCTGCGCGGCGAAAACCTGATCGCCCCCGTGGGCTTCGGCCCGGACGAGACGGTGCTGCCGCACCCCAAGCACGCCCAGCCCGCCTACGGTCTGCTGCAGGAATACTTCGAGTTTCCGCAGAAGTTCGACTTCTACGACCTGCCGCTTCCGCAAGGCCGGCTGTCGGGGGAGGTCGTGGACATCCTGATCGCGGTGTCGCGCCCGCTGCCCAACCGGCTGACCCTGCGCAAGGACAGCTTCGTTCTCGGCTGCACGCCCATCGTCAACCTGTTCAACCGTACGGCGGAGCCGATCCGGCTGAACCACCGGCGCACCGCCTACCGCGTCGTTCCCGACGCCCTGCGCGAGCGGACGACCGAGGTCCATTCGATTCTGGAGGTCAGCGGCCTGCGCGACGGCGACGGCATGCACCACCGCTACGTCCCCCTGTTCTCGCACCAGCACGCGGAGGCCGAAACGGAACCGCGCGGGTTCTGGCTGGCCGCGCGCGAGCCGACCCAGCGCGACGACGTGCCGGGCACCGACCTGCATCTCAGCCTGCACCACCTCGACCTGACGCCGACCGACCCGGCGGACGAGACGCTCCTGGTGCGCACGCTCTGCACCAACCGGGCGCTGGCGGAGCAAGTGCCGGCGGGAGCCGCGCTGATGATCGAGGAATCCGCCCCCATCGCCACCATCCGCTGCCTGCACAAGCCGACGCCCGGCCGCCCGGCCCCGGCGGGCGGTTCCTCGGCCTGGAAGCTGATCTCGCACCTGTCGGTCAACCATCTCAGCCTGACCGCCGACGCCGAGGGGCTGCGCGCCCTGCAATCCATCCTGCTGCTGCACGCGCCCGACGACCCGTCGGCCCAGCACCAGATCCGCGGCGTGCAGGGCCTGTCCTCCCGCCCGGTGCTGCACCGCATGGGGCAGGACGCCTGGCGCGGCTTCGTGCGCGGGCTGGAAGTGACGGTGGCTTTGGACGAGCGGAACTTCGTCGGCGCCAGCCCGCTGGTTTTCGGCGGAGTGCTCAGCCGCTTCCTCGGGCTCTACATCAACGTCAACGCCTTCGCCCAGCTTCGGCTGCGCTCGGTGCAACGGGAAGGGGTGTGGAAGGCATGGTCGCGCCTTGCCGGCAGCCAGCCGGTCCTGTGACGGACCGTCCTTTCCCAACCTCCGGCAGCGCCCCTGCCCTGATCGACCGGCTGGAGGCCGAGCCCTGGGGCTTCGACCTGCTGCAGGCCATCGCCCTGCTGGAGCGCGCCGCCCCCGGCCTGGCCCCGCTCGGCACCGGCATCGATCCGGAGCAGGAGGCCGTCCGCATCGAGCACGACCCGAGCTTCGTCTTCCCCGCCAGCGACGTGGTCGAGGCGCGGCGGACCGAGGACGGGCGCGGCGTGGTGCGTTCCCCCGTTCTCGGCGTGGCGGGCATCAACGGCCCCCTGCCCTACGTCGCCACCGAACTGCTGGTCGAGCGGGCGGCGCGGCGCGACACGGCGGGCTCCGCCTTCTACGACATCTTCAACCACCGCCTGATGTCGATCTTCTACCGCACCCGCCAGGGCAGCCTGCCCTTGCTGGAGCGCGACCCGGAACGCACCCTGATGGCCCGCGTGCTGCGCGCGCTGGCCGGCATCGGCACGCCCGGCCTGGAGCAGCGCCTGCCCGGCACGCCCGACCGGATGCTGCTGGCCTTCTCCGGCATCCTCGCCAACCGGCGCCGCTCGTCGGCTGGATTGGAGGCGATCCTCGGCGCCGTCTTCCGGGTCAAGGTGCGGGTCGAGAGCTTCGTCGGGCGCTGGCTGCCGCTGGACGACGAGAGCCGGACCCGCATCGGTGGCGGTTTCGGCGCGCGCAACAACAGCCTCGGCCGCACGGTCGTGCTGGGCCGCCGCGTCTGGGACCAGCAGAGCTGCTACGCCATCGAACTGACGCTCGACAGCCTGGAGCGCTTCCGCGAGTTCCTGCCCGACGGGCGGCACCACCAGACGCTCTGCGCGCTCGCCCGCTTCCACACCGGGGACGGCATGGACTTCCGCATCGTGCTGGTGCTGGAGGCCACCAAGGTGCCGCCGACGCGCCTGTCCACCAAGCCGCCGGAGGGCAGCCGCCTCGGCTGGACCTCCTGGCTGCGGGCGCCGGGCCGCCCGAACCTGAAGGACGGGCGCTTGACCCTCGACCCCGCCCCGCCCGCAACGTCACCCCAGGGAGCCGTCCCGTGACCGCCGACATCAAGTCCCTCATCGGAAAGCTCGACCGCGACGGGCGCAAGGTGCTGGAACGCTCCGCCGCGCTGTGCGTCTCGCAGACCCATTACGACGTCGAGGCGGAGCATGTGCTGCTGGCCCTGCTGCGGCTGAAGGACGCCACCGTCGCCGGCATCCTGCGCCATTACGGCGTCGAGGCGGGCCGGCTGGAGACGGAACTGGACGCGGCGCTGGACCGCATCCGCCGCGGCAACAGCCGCACCCCGGCCTTCTCCCCCCGCGTTCCGGAGATGCTGGAGACGGCGCTGCTGATCTCCGTCACCCATCTGGACAGCCCGCAGATCCTTCTCCCGGCCATCCTCTGGGCCGCGGTCGCCTGCGATTCCGTGCGGGCGGTGGTCACCGAGTCCGCCCCCTCCCTGCTCGCCCTGCCGCGCGAGCGCACCGCGTCCGACCTACCGGAGCTGGTGCGCGTCCTGAAAGAAGGTGGACCGTCCGCCGCCGCATCCGAATCCTCTCCCGCCGCCGCTCCGGTCTCCGCCGCGTCGGACGGGCGGGCCATGCTGGACCAGTACAGCCAGGACCTGACCGCCCAGGCCAAGGCCGGGAAGATCGACCCGGTGATCGGGCGCGATCGCGAGATCCGGCAGGTCATCGACGTGATGATGCGCCGCCGCCAGAACAACCCGATCCTGGTCGGCGACCCCGGCGTCGGCAAGACCGCCATTGTGGAAGGTCTGGCCCTGCGCATCGCCGAGGGCGACGTGCCGCCGCCGCTGCGCGGCATGGTCATCCGCACGCTCGACCTCGGGCTGCTCCAGGCCGGGGCCGGGGTGAAGGGCGAGTTCGAAAACCGGCTGAAGTCGATCATCAAGGAGGTCTCGGCCTCCCCCGTGCCGATGGTCGTCTTCATCGACGAGGCGCACGCGCTGATCGGCGCCGGCGGGGCCGCCGGCCAGGGCGACGCCGCCAACCTGCTGAAGCCCGCCCTGGCCCGTGGCGAGTTCCGCACCATCGCCGCCACCACCTGGGCCGAGTACAAGAAGTATTTCGAGAAGGACCCGGCGCTGGCCCGCCGCTTCCAACCCGTCTCGGTGCCGGAGCCGGACGAGACGGCGGCGGCGGCGATGCTGCGCGGCCTCGTCCGCCGCTTCGAGGAGCATCACGGGGTCAGCGTGCTCGACGACGGCATCGCCGCCGCCGTGGCTCTGTCCGCCCGCTACATCCCCGCCCGCCAGTTGCCCGACAAGGCGATCAGCGTGCTCGACACCGCCTGCGCCCGCGTCGCCATCGCCCGCAGCTCCAAGCCCGAGGCCATCGAGGCGATGGAGCGCGAGGACGCCATCCTGGCCCGCGAGGCGGAACGGCTGGAGGCGGAACCCGGCACCGCGCACCACGCCCGCCTGTCGCAGATTTCGCAACGCCGCGGCGTCCTCGCCCTGGAGAAGGCCGCTCTGGACGAGCGCTGGACGCGCGAGCGCGATCTGGTCGATGCGGTGGAGGCCGCCCTGAAGGCCGGGCACGCGGTGGAGGCCGCCGCGGCCACGGAAAAGCTAAAGGCCGTCCAGGGCGACAGCCCGCTGGTCCCGCACCGGGTGGACGGGGCGGTGGTCGCCGCCGTGGTGTCGAACTGGACCGGCATCCCGGTCGGTTCGATGTCCAAGGACGATTTGGAAGTGGTCGCCACGCTGGAGGAACGCATGGCCGCCCGTGTCGTCGGCCAGCCGCAGGCGCTCCAGGCCATCGCGCGGGCCGTGCGCGGCTACCGCGCCGGGCTGGGCGAGCCGCAGCGCCCGATCGGCGTCTTCCTGCTGAGCGGCCCGAGCGGCGTCGGCAAGACCGAAACCGCCCTGGCGCTCGCCGAACTGCTGAACGGCGGCGAGGACAGCCTGATCACCATCAACATGTCGGAGTATCAGGAGGCCCACGCGGTGGCCACCCTGCGCGGTGCCCCGCCGGGCTATGTCGGCTACGGCAGCGGCGGCGTGCTGACCGAGGCGGTGCGCCGCCGCCCCCACGCCGTGGTGCTGATGGACGAAGTGGAGAAGGCCCACCCCGACGTGCTGGACATGTTCTATCAGGTCTTCGACAAGGGCGTGCTGGAGGACGGCGAGGGCGTGGAGGTGGACTTCCGCAACACGCTGATCCTGCTGACCAGCAACCTGGGCGACACCGAGCTGTTCGCTCTGGGCCGCGAGGCGCTCGACGCCGGGCGCATCGGTGAGGCGCGGGAAGAGGGGCTGGCCGCCATCTCCGACGTGCTGCGCCGCCGCTTCCGCCCGGCCTTCCTCGGCCGCCTGTCCGTCGTGCCTTATTACCCGCTGAGCGAGGCGCAGATCCGCCGCATCGTGACGATGAAGTTGGACAAGCTGCAACGCCGCACCGCCGGCAACCGCGGCGCCGAACTGGCCGTCACCGACGCGGCGGTGGAGGCGCTGGTTCTGCGGGCGCTGAACTCCGACGCCGGGGCGCGCATGATCGACACGCTGCTGTCGGAGTTCGTGGTGCCGGAGGTGGCGATCCGCATCCTCGACCGCGTTGCCGCCGGCCAGCCGGTGGGCCGCATCACCGTGGACCACGGCGCGGACGGACGCTTCGCCGTGAGCCTGGGCGGCACGGCGGCCTGAACGGGGAACGGCGATCATGGCGAAACGCTTTGCCCAGGACGGCCAGTATCTGTCCATCACCACCCCGTTGGGGGCGGACGCGCTGGCGCTGCGCACCATCGTGGGGGAGGAGCGGCTGTCGTCGCTGTTCACCTACCGCGTCACCATGATTTCGTCGGACGAGGACATCGCCTTCGACCGTGTCGTCGGCAAGGCGGTGACCGTCGCCGTCACGCTCGGCGACCAGGAGACGGTGCGCCACATCAACGCCATCGTCGGGCGGATCGAGCTGACCCACGTCGACGACCGCAGCCAAGTCGCCCATTACGAGGCGGAGCTTCACCCCTGGCTGTGGATGCTGACCCATTCCGGCGACTGCCGCATCTTCCAGGAGAAGACGGTCCCCGAAATCGTCGAGGAGGTCTGCAAGGGTGCCGGCTACACCGATCTTAAGAAGTCGCTGACCGGAACCTACGCCAAGCGTGAATATTGCGTGCAGTACCGCGAGACCGACTACAATTTCGTCGCCCGGCTGCTCGAAGAGGAAGGCATCTTCTACTATTTCGCGCATGAGGACGGGAAGCACACGCTGGTGCTGGGCGACAGCGACAGCGCCTTCGCCAAGAGCCCGCTGCTCGACGCCTTCGAGTACCGCGCCACCGAAGGGCACGACGACGAGGACAACGTGCTGAACGGGCTCAGCGTCGAGCGGCGCGTCACATCCAAGAGCTACGGCATCGACAGCTATCATTTCGAAACGCCCTCGACCGACCTCTACGCCACGGCGGAAGGCGCGTCGGGCTTCGGCACGGTCAGCGACTATCTGAGCCGCCACACCACCTCGGCGGATGGGGAGGCGCTGGCCAAGCTGCGCCAGCAGGCTCTGGCCTTTCCCGGTCGCCGGGTGCGCGGCAGCGGCGAATGCCGCTCGTTGGAGGCCGGGACGCGCATCACCGTGTCCGGCCACCGCAAGAGCGACCTGAACGCCGAATATGTCCTGCATTCCGTGCGCATCGACGGGGCGAGCGGCCATTTCAACGCCCATTTCACCGCCTTCCCACCGGACCTGCCCTTCCGCCCGCTCGACACGGCGGTGAAGCCGCGCATCCACTCCACCCAGACCGCCATCGTCGTCGGCAAGAGCGGGGAGGAGATCTGGCTCGACAAGTACGGGCGCATCAAGGTGCAGTTCCACTGGGACCGGCTGGGCAAGAAGGACGAGAAAAGCTCCTGCTGGGTCCGCGTCGCCCAGAACTGGGCGGGCAAGAACTACGGCATCATGTTCTTCCCGCGCGTCGGGCAGGAGGTGGTGGTGACCTTTCTCGACGGCGACCCCGACCGCCCGCTGGTCACCGGCTCCGTCTACAACGCGGAGCAGACCGTGCCCTACACGCTGCCCGACGATTCGACCAAGAGCACCATCAAGACCCAGACCTCGAAGAACGGCACCGGCAAGTTCAACGAGATCCGTTTCGAGGACAAGGCCGATGCCGAGGAGATTTTCGTTCACGCCCAGAAGGACATGAACGTCGAGGTGTTGAACGACGTGACCCGCCTCATCAAACACGACGAGGTGGAGACGGTCGAGAACGACAGCACCATCGACATCCAGCACGATCGCAAGCTGACCGTGAAGAACGATCACAGCATCACCGTGTCGGAAGGCAACGAGACGCACGACGTCGCGAAGGGCACGCGCGCCGTGACGGTGAAGGGCAACGAGACCCACACCAACAAGGCCGACTTCATCCACAAGGCCGACGGCGACTACACCCTGACCGTGAAGGGCAACCTGACCATCGACGTGACCGGCGACGTGGTCATCAAGGGCAAGTCGGTGAAGGTGACCGCCACCTCTGGCGAGGTCGGCGTCAAGTCCGGGACGGACATGAAGCTCGACGCCGGCGGCGCCTTCAACGCGAAGTCCGGCATGGCCATGGAGATCAAGTCGGGCATGGGCATGGACATCAAGGCCAGCATGGGGATGAACCTCAAGGCCGGCCTCGCCCTGTCCGCCGAAGGGCTGTCCGCCGCGCTGAAGGCCCAGGGCATGGGCGAGGTCAGCGCCGGTGGCATCCTCACCGTCAAGGGCACCCTGGTGAAGGTGAACTGAGATGGCCGACGAAGCTGCATCCGCTCCCCAACCCGTGGAGGAGCGCGACGAGCAGGGCCGCATCGTGCGCAGCGGCGAGATGCGCGACGAGTTGTTCCATGGCCTCTATACCGCCTATGGCGACGATGGGCACCCGATCCTGCGCGCCCGGCTGCGCGCCGGCAGGCTGCACGGGGAGGTGCGCAACTACGCCCCCGGCGGCGCCCTGGTCCAGGTGGCGGAGTATGTGGACGGCGTGCAGCATGGACTGACCACCTTCTACGCCAACGCCCGCCCGACCTGCCGCATGACCTACCGCAACGGCCTTCTCGACGGGCCGTCCGTCTTCTTCCACGAGGCCGGCACCGTCGCCGCCGTCTTCCAGTACGGCGACGGCAAGCGCGAGGGGGAAGCGCTGTTCCACAGCCCGCAGGGCCGCCCGATGCGGCGGGAGAGCTACGCCAACGACCGTCTGCACGGCCCGGTGCTGGGCTACTATGACGACGGCACGGTGAGCGAGCGCGCCGCCTTCCTGGACGGGCTCCAGGACGGCGTGCTGCGCCGCTTCTTCCCCTCCGGCGCGCTGATGCAGCACGGCGTCTACCGCCGCGGCCTGCTGATCGAACCGCTGCGGACCTATTCGGAGGACGGCAAGGAAATCGCCGTGCTGCAGCCCCCGGCGGGGTGAGGGCAGACCGTTGTTTTAAGAACTTTGCCCCCACCCCGACCCTCCCCCGCGTTGCGGGAGAGGGTGCCTTCTGCGAAGCGGCGTCCGTCCCCTCCCCTGCGATAGCGGGGGAGGGTTAGGGAGGGGGCAAGAACGCCCCCCACAACTCACATCCCCGCACACCTCACGGCGTCTGCACCGTGAACTGCCCCGGCAGCGTGATCTGGATCACCCCGCCCCAGTTGCACATCAGCTTGCTGGTGGATGTCAGGGCCGGCATGTTCCCGACCATCACGGTCGGGGCGCCGGGCACCCAGGGGGCGACGGTGCAGGGAACGCAGGGCTGCGGCTTGATCACACCCGGCGGCGGCACCGGAATCATCGAGGCGACCATCGGGTTGGCCGGGCTGGTGCAGACACCGAAAGGCGGGATGTTCATGATCGGCTTGTTGTCCATGATGTTCGCCATCGGCGGGCCGCCGGCCATCGTCCGGTTCAGCGGCAGCACCACCAGGGCGGACGGCGCCGCCCCGAAGCTGCAGGTCATCATGGCGCCCGCGCACACCGCCTGACTCATCCCGTCTCTCCATACCGAAACGTCCAGGCGAAGAGTGTGCGCCTCCATCGCCCCGCGGCAAGCGGTCCCTGGACCGGATTGGTCCGAATTCGCTTCAACCCGGCGGAGACGGAGCGAATCCGTCGAACAGCCCCGGTTCCGCCTCGGTCTCCGGGTCGAGCAGGTCGGTGCAGCCGACGCCGATCAGGCGGATCGACCGTCCGTCCGGCTCGGCATCCAGCATCTCGCAGCCGGTCTGCCAGATCAGCCCCGCCGATCGCGCGGGCGGATCGACCCGGCGGGAGCGGGTGATCGTCTGGAAATCGGCGGTCTTCATCTTCAGCACCACGCTGCGCCCCCGCAAGCCCGCGGCGGACAGGCGACGCGCCACCGTTTCGGCCAGCGGGCGCAGCGCGTCCTTCAGCGCGGCCTTGTCGGCGGTCTCCCAATCGAAGGTCGTCTCCGCGGAAATGCTCTTGCTCGGCGACTCCGGCTCCACCCGACGGTCGTCCTGACCGCGGGCAAAGCGGTGCAGCAGGCGGCCCATCTTGCCGTGGCGGCGCACGAGGTCGATCTCCGACCAGCCGTGCAGGTCGCCGACCGTGCGGATTCCGTCCGATTGAAGCTTGCGCTGGAGCACCGGCCCGACGCCCCACAGGATCGACACCGGCTTCGGCGCCAGGAAGTCGAGCGCCTGCCCCCGCCCGATCACCGAGAATCCCCGCGGCTTCTCCAGGTCGGAGGCGATCTTGGCGAACAGCTTGTTGTAGCTGAGCCCGACCGAGGCGGTGATGCCCAGCTGGCTCTCGAACCGGCGGATCAGTTCGGCCAGCGCCTGGGCCGGGCTGATGCTCAGCCGTTCCGCCACGCCGGACAGGTCGAGAAAGGCCTCGTCGATGGACAGCGGCTCGACCAGCAGCGTGAAGGCGTGCATCAGCTCCCGCGCCTGCCGGCCCACAGCCTTGTACTTCGCCATGTCGGGCCGCAGCACGACGGCGTCCGGACAGGCCTCCAGCGCCTGCCACATCGGCATGGCGGAGCGCACCCCGGCCATCCGCGCGATGTAGCAGCAGGCGGCGACCACTCCACGCCGGTCGCCGCCGATGATCAGCGGGCGGCTGACCAACTCGGGCCGGTCGCGCTTCTCCACCGTGGCGTAGAAGGCGTCGCAGTCGATGTGACCGATGGCGAGGCCGTGCAACTCGTCATGCCGGACCAGCCGCCGGCCGCCGCATTTCGCACAGCGCGGCTCGCTCCCGCGGAGAGCCGCCGCGCAGTCGCGGCACAGGGCCTTGCAATCGTCGAACACAGCCATGGCCGCAGTCTAACAGCAGCGCGCCCGCGGCGGGAAAGGAATGTTCCTGTCCCGTTCCAGTTTTCCGATCAGAAGCGGAAACCACGGTTGAGCAGCCAGCCGAGCGGGCCGGTGAACACCAGGGGTTGATCCTGCACCAGCAGGCACAGGCATTCGCCATCCGCGTCGGCCACGGCGTGGTGCGGCGTGCCGGTGTCGTAGGACGCCACGTCGCCGACCCGATAAGCCCCGAACTCGTCGGAGAATCCGCCCTTCATAACCAGCAGCATCTCGCTGTCGGTGTGACGGTGGGCCGGCACCCGCGACCTCGGCGCCATGCGCAGCAGGCAGGCCGAAGCCGTCCCCGCACCAATGCCCCAGGCCGACAGGTGGACGCCCGGAACGACGCGCACCCACTCCAGCGCCTCCGGTTCCGCCCCGATGGCGCGGCGCAACGGGCCGGGAAACAGGCTCTTTCCGGCCGGCGCGGGAACAGGCGGCGGCGTGGCCACCGCACCGTCCAACCGGGTCATCAGGGTGCCGAACAGGGAATCGGACACCGGCTCCGGCGGCAGATCCGCCAGCAGGACGCCGCCGCAGGCTTCCAACTCCGCAACCTGCGCCCGGCACTCCGGACAATAGGCGAGATGCGCGGCGACCAGCAGCGACTGCACCTCGCGCAGGCTGCCGGCGGCGTAGTCGAGAAGCAGTTCGGGGGCGGGATGATGGGCCGGCACGATCACGCACCCTCCTCGAAGGCCCGGCGCAGACGGACGAGGGCCAGCCGCAAACGGGTCTTCACGGTGCCCAGGGGGATGCCGCGTTCGGCGGAGATTTCCGCATGAACCTTGTCCTCGTAATAGGCGAGCCGCAACACGTCGGCCTGCTCCGGCGGCAGGTTGCCGATCACCGCGCGCAGGCGGAAAGCCGTTTCCGCGGCTTCGAACTGATGATCGGGCGCGGGCTCCTCCCCAACGTCCGACATCAGGTCATCGGGCTGAAGTTCCGGCCGCCGCTCCTGCCGGACGCGGTCGATCCGGCGGTTGCGGGCGATGGTGTAGATCCAGGTGGACGCGCTGGCCAGCGCCGGGTCGAAGCGGTCGGCCCGGAGCCACACCACCATCATGACGTCCTGGACCAGCTCTTCCGCTGCGCTGCTGTCGGCACCCAGCCGGCGCATGTAGGCCTTGATCCGCGGCGCGAAATGGTCGAACAGCGTGCGGAAGGCGGTGGAATCGCGGTTGCGGGCGACGGCAAGCAGCAGCTGCTCGTGGCCCGGCATGGTCGGGTCGTTCGAATCGGCCTTCGGCAGCATGCCAGTGGGAAGTCTTCGGTCGGTCGGAATCGTGCCGCACCATACAACAGCGTGTCCCGCGGCACACGGCGTAATTCGGCATAGGATTACCGTCGTGCGTGGGGGCGGGGCATCCCCCAACTGGATTCCCTGGTATGGTGTTCCCACTTGATGCTAGGTCCGCGACGCCCCCCATCAAGCCCCTCGTCAAGAAGGAAGAAGGCATGAGCCTCGAACCGAACTTCGAACATCTGCGGGCCAGGGCCGTGGAGTCGCTGTTCCACCATCTGGCGGACGCCTGCGTCGGGCTGATCGTGGTCGACCAGCATGCGCGGATTGCCTGGATCGGCGACCGCTATCTGGAGCTGTTGGGCTATTCGGGCAACCCGGAGGACGCGCTGGGCCGCCCGGTGGAGGAGGTCATTCCCAACAGCCAGATGCGCCATGTGGTGGAGAGCGGGCAGACCATGCTGCTCGACCTCATGGACATCAAGGAGCGGACCATCGTGGTGACCCGCCTGCCGCTGCGTGCGGAGGACGGGACGCTGATCGGCGCCATCGGCTTCGCCCTGTTCGACCGGGCCGACCGGCTGCGCCCGCTGATGTCGAAGTACCAGAAGCTCCAGGAGGAGCTGAACCGCACCCGGCAGGAGCTCGCGCAGGAGCGGCGCGCGAAATACTCCCTGTCGCAGATGATCGGCAACAGCGATTCCATGCGCGAGGTGAAGCGCCTGGCCCGTCGCGCCGCGCAGCTCGACAGCACCGTCCTGCTGCTGGGCGAGACGGGCACCGGCAAGGAGCTGCTGGCCCACGGCATCCACGCCGCGAGCCCGCGCGCCAACGCGCCCTTTGTCGGGGTGAACGTCGCGGCGATTCCGGAGAACCTCCTGGAATCGGAGCTGTTCGGCGTCGCTCCCGGCGCCTACACCGGCGCCGACCGCAAGATGCGCGAAGGCAAATTCCAGTTGGCCGACGGCGGCACCCTGTTCCTGGACGAGATCGGCGACATGCCGCTGCCGCTCCAGGCCAAGCTGCTGCGCGTGCTTCAGGAGCGGGAGTTCGAAGCGGTCGGCTCCAACAAGATGGTGCGCGTCGATCTGCGGGTGATCGCGGCGACCAGCCGCGACCTCGACGCCCTGGTCCGCGAGCGGCAGTTCCGCGCCGACCTCTATTACCGGCTGAACGTGGTTCCGATCACCCTGCCGCCGTTGCGCGATCGGACGGAGGACATCGGCAGCATCGCCGACCGCATCCTCGACGAGCTGGCCTTCACCACCGCCGCCGCGTCGCGGGAGCTGACCGCCGGGGCCATCGCCGTTCTGGAGGATTACGACTGGCCGGGCAACGTGCGGGAACTCCGCAACGTGCTGGAACGGGTGTCGGCCATGACCGACGACGCGGCCCTGACCGCCGAGCACATCCGCGCCGCCCTGCCGCGCACGGCGGGTCCGGCCGGCTCGGCCGACCGCCCGGCGGAGGGCGGAAACCGTCCCTTGAGCGACGTGCTGAAGGACACGGAACGCGCTGCCATCATCGGCGCCCTGTCGCGCACCGGCGGGGTGAAGGCGAAGGCCGCCAAGCTGCTGGGGATTTCGCGGGCCTCGCTCTACGAGCGGATGCAGGCGCTGGGGATCAAGGAGGACGCGCAGGGGGTGGTGTGAAGGTCTTGGAGGAGGACCCCCACCCTTCCCACGGCTCCGCCGCGGGCCCCTTCCCTCCCCCGCTTACGCGGGAGAGGGAGATTTGTCCCCTCCCCCGCCCAGCGGGGGAGGGTTAGGGTGGGGGCAATACTGCGCTTCGACAACTCAGCTGCGCCTCAATGCGCCCCATGGAAGGTGCGGCTGATGACGTCCATCTGCTGCTCGCGGGTCAGCTTGATGAAGTTCACCGCGTAACCCGACACCCGGATGGTCAGCTGCGGATACAGCTCCGGATGGTCCATGGCGTGCAGCAGCGTCTCGCGGTCGAAGACGTTCACGTTGATGTGGTG
>NZ_VITI01000026.1 GCF_007827795.1 Azospirillum brasilense | reverse complement strand
TGGCTGGTCGGTGATCCACGTGCTCAAACTCGCCGATCATCGTTCTCCGCCCTCATGATGCCGAACGCCGCATAGGGAATTCGCCAGCGGTATCGTTTTCGGTGCAGCGGTATGGCTGGAGCGCTGCCGTTCATGCGGCCTCCAGGACGCGATGACGCAGCAGGTCGAACTTGGCGCGGCCGCACATGGTTCGCTTGATGGTCTTCAAGCGGCTGATTTGTCCCTCCACCGGCCCGGTGCTCCACGGCAGCGACAGCGCCGTGCGGATCGCCGCGAGATCACGCGCGAGCCCATCGGCGAACCCGGCCAGGGCGGTTTCCTTGGCCGCGGCCAACCATTCATCCAACCGGCCCGCTTGCTGACGACGCACCATGGTGCTGAACGCGCGTGCCAACTCGATGACCGTGGTGAGTCCCTCGGAATTGGCGAGCAAGGCATCAACAAATCGTTGCTCGGTGGCATCGATCGTCTCCGGACCGGCCACCACCAACCACGCTGCCCGACGTTTCGAGGGCATCTTCCACGGTCCCATCGTGCCGACCGCGCCGGCTGAGGTCGCGTTTGCATCCCGAAGGCGGCGCACCCAGCGCTGCACGGTGCGGAGTTGCCCGCGAAACCCACGCTCCTGGATCTCCTGCCACAGCCGGGCGGCGTTGTGGCAGCCCTCGCCCCAGCGCTGCCGGAGATACACGGCGTGGAGATCGACCGCGCTGCCGCGATCCCGTTGCGACCAGACCGGAAGTGCGCCGGCCCGCACCCACGCACGGACGGTCTTGCGATTGACGCCGAGCGTCCGGGCGATCCGCTTCATCGGCCAGCCTTGGCCGTGCAACGCCATCACCTCGTCAAACCGGGCCTGCCGAACGCCGTGGCGATCCGCCGTTGGCAACTCAGCCGCGGGTGCCGGGAATGGTGCGGCGGCCGTGCTGATTTCCAGGGCGGCTCCCGCGGCCGCTTTGCTTGCTGCGCGCAGGTCATGATGATGGCGGTCGAGAACCCCGGCCAGAGCATCCCCGAGATTGCGCAGAAGATGCCAGCGATCCGAGACCTGGACGGCGTTCGGAGCGCCGGCCCGAATGCCGTCGGCGTAAGCGCCGGCGCGGTCGCGGGCCACGACCTCCACCTCGGGATGGGCTTTCAACCATGCCGCCACCGTCTCCGCGTGACGGTCGGGCAGCAGGTCGATGGGGCAGTTGCGTTCCAGATCGACGATGATCGTGCCGTAGGTGTAGCGGCCCGAGATCATCGGCGGTCGGACCCGAGATTCTGAGCGATTCCGGGACCGGATTTCGTGAGACGGGAGCAGGCCCCCGACCCACATTCCGTGAGACGGGGACCGCAGTGTTTGAGACGGACCCGAGATCATCGGCGCCGGCCCGCAATCCGTGAGACAAGACCCGGTCAGAGCGGAAGCCCTGCCGCCTGCATCTGCTGGGTCAGTTCCTGCGCTCGGACCCCGCTCAGCTCGCCCCGCAGGAACTGGCGGATCTCCGCCGGCTTGACGCTGAACTGGTCGGCCAGGGAGCGCACGCTGTAGCCGTGACGGGTCAGTCGCGGTTCCAGATCGTCGAGCTGACGCGACAGGATGCTCTCCACCACCTGAACCGTGACCGGCCGGTCTCCGATCCGGTACGCCTCCTCGAACGCGAGGGTCAGGTGCTGCTCGATTTGGAGCGGGGTCTTCAGGCGGCTGCCCAGCAGGTCCACGGCCGCTGTCTCGATCAGCTCGCCGATGTCGACGCCCTCACCGACACATCGTGTGAGGAGCCAGCGGATGTAAGCGAGCTGATTGCCCGCCATGCCATCGAAGTTCGAACCCCACCGAACGGTAGCCGATCTCCTCCATGGTCGGGCGCCGGAGGTCGTTCCGGAGCTTGGGGTGGCCCACCAGCACGACGGACAGCATGCCGCCGCCGTCGGCCACCACCTCCATCAGCCGCTTCAGACCGATCAGCGTCTTGCCGTGCAGATCGTGCGCCTCGTCCACGAACAGGGCCACAGGCTTGCGGCCGCGCCGGACGAGCTGCTGCAGTTCGCGCTCCCGCTTCTCGCCCAGGGTCGGAATTTTCGGGTCCTTGTCTGGGGAGAGATCATGGAACAGCGCGGTGATGAGGGTCGGGATGGTGGTGCGCTCCTTGTCCACCGACAGGCTCTTCGACACCGTGACGCGGCCATCGCGGGTCAGCTCCTCCTGGATGCGGCGGAGCAGAACCGTCTTGCCACTGCCGACGACGCCGGCGACCGCCACCAGGCGGCCGGCCAGGATGGACGCCTTCACATCCTTGATGAGTTGGCGGTGATGGTCGGTCTCGTAATATCCGGCCATCAGCAGGTCCCGCTCCAGCCTGAAATGCTCCATGACCTCCGTCAGCATGCCCCGCCCCCTCCCGTCCGCCGCCTGAAATACGCCCGCACCTTCGTCAGCACCTCGTCCTTGGCCAGGGTCTCCCGCACCAGCGCGTCGATCCAGGCCCGGTCCTCGGCCGACAGCTTCGCCAACGCCAGACCGATCTCCCCGGCGACCGCGCGCTTGGCCGCGATGATGTCGGGAAAGGCCAGGGTGCGGTAGGGGTCCGGATCGACGAACGCCACCTTGGGAGCCGGTACCGTGACGGGGGGCGGCAGGGGCGAGGTCCCGCCGTCCAAGGCCGCGCGCGGCAGGCCGATGCGCTCTGCCAGTTCGGCCACCCGGTCAGCCCGCTCCTCGGATCTGGTCTTCTGATGCTTGCGGTACTTGTGCAGCGGGATGGGGCCGCCGACCGGGCCGTAGGGCCCATACCGCCGATCGCCATGCTCGACATAGAGTTCCTGGTCGAACAGCCCCCACCAGAGCACCACCTCCTCGCCGGCCAGGTCCGGATCGACCTCGTAGGCCACCCCCTCCACGGTGATGCGGGTGTCGATGCCGACCTTGCGCCGCTCCGGCTCCCGCGCGAAGGCGCAGAACCGGTCCCAGGCGCACATCTCGCGATAGCCCTTCTCCGGCAGGTTCCGGACCCAGTCCTCGACACGGCTGTGCGGTTCGGAACGGTGATCCTGGGCGTTGTAGCGGACGAGATAGCGGCGCAGCCACAGGTTCGCCTCCGCCTCATCCTGCGGTTCGTGGAAGTGGTAGAGCGTCTCATGGACGTCTTTGACGGTGCGGAACGGCCGCTCGACCTTGCCCTTCGATCGGGCGGTGGTGCGCCGGCCGTCACTCCCCGCCGGGAGGTGGGTCATGACCTTGACGCCCAGGCAGGCCATGACGTTCTGGAACACGCGCGAGCGGGTGACCGGGCCGTTGTCCATGTAGATCGCCTCGGGGATGCCCTGGAACGGCATGTCCTCCTCAGGTTTGGCCGCCATGGTGTTGTAGAGGAAGCGCAGGGCCGACTCCGCGTCCTCGCCGTAGACGCACCGGTACTCCTGGTAGACGACGCCGCTGCGGTCGTCGGCGACGCTGAACAGCATCAGCGTGGGGGCCCCGCGCCCGGGCTCGATCCAGAGCGGCTGCTTGACGTGCTTCAGGTCCGACGGGCTCATGTCGAACTGCCACAGCTCGTTCGACCGCCGCGCCTGGAACCGCACGGCCGCCGGTGCGCGGATCACCCTGTCATAGTCCAGCCCCCAGGCGCGCAGGTACCGGTTCACCGTGGTTTTGTGCAGCGTGCCCGGCGCCGGCTGTACCAGCCCCTCCGGGGCCTCGACCCCATGTTCCTCCATCAGCCGGATCGCCTGTACCGTCGAAAGGTGGCGGCCCTTCCTGTTGGTGGTCCGCAGCTTCAGGGCGGCGACGATCTCGCAATAGCGCTCCATCTCCGCGGCGAGAATCTTCCGCGGCTTGCCCCGATCGGCCCGGCGAAGGGCCTTGGGCCGAAGGGGTTGCTGAAGAGCACGGTAGAGGGTGGCGCGGGACACGCCGTAGAGTTCTCTGGCCGACCGCAGGATCTCGGCACGGTCCGGATGTCGGGGCGGCAGCGTATCCAGCCGACGGCGCAGATGCACCAGCGCCTCGGCCGGAATCCGCCGTCCTTCACTCACCGGCCATCTCCTCAATGTAGGCGTAAAGGGTCGGCTTGGAGATGCCCATGAGCCGGCAGATCTCCATCACCGTGTGCTTGCGTTCCTGGTAGAGCTGGACGGCGAGCCGGCGTCTGTCGGGGTCCAGCACCTTGCGGCGCCCGCCCAGCCGGCCGCGGGCGCGGGCTGCACTGAGCCCGGCCTGGGTGCGTTCCCGCACGAGGTTTCGCTCGAACTCCGCGAGCGCTCCGAACATGTGGAAGACCAGCCGACCGCCGCTCGACCCGGTGTCGATGGCGTCGTGCAGGCTGCGCAGCGCGATGCCGGCGGCATCGAGCCGTTCGGCCAGTTCGATGAGATCCTTCAAGGACCGCCCCAGCCGATCAAGCCGCCAGACGACCAGGGTGTCGCCCCGGCGGGCCATGTCGAGTGCGGCGGCAAGGCCGGGACGCTCCGTCCGGGCACCGCTACGGCGGTCCTCGAAGATCCGTTCGCACCCGGCCCCGCCGAGCGCGTCGCGCTGAAGGTGCAGGTTCTGGTCGTCGGTCGATACCCGCGCGTAGCCGATCAGCATGGGCCAAGCCCCCGGTTGGGCAGGAAACCCGTGGTCCGTGCCCGATACCAGACGATGAAAGACTGACCGGATTTCTTTACCACAGCGGTGGCTGAACGACGAGGCGGTCGCGGCGGCGCAGGCGGAGTAAAGCAAACGGCCGTTTCCTTGCCCCAACCCTGCACGCCGCTCACTGGTGAAGAGCGGTCGATGGATGGAAGCCAAGGTTGGCTGAACGACTGGGGTCGGTTCAGCGCAACAGCCTCATCCGCTCTTCTTTCGGGTGTCCAGGCAATTGCCGGACGGTTCGGCGATACACGCGCTGTTGTCGGTACCGGGGCGACCGTCTGTTCCGCAGGACCGAAGAGACATTCAGGCGCGAACCGCGAAAGTACGCGTCGCTGTAGCGGGTTCGCCAAAGTGCCTGCGATATTCCCGACTGAACTGCGACGTGCTTTCATAGCCGACACGCCGGGCGGCATCCCCCACGCGGGTGCCTTCGAAAAGGATCATGTCGCGGGCGGCGTGGAGCCGCAGCCGCTTGACGTACTGCAGCGGCGACTGGCCGGTCCGCGTGCGGAACGCGCGGTGGAAGGCCGACAGGCTCATGCCGGCCTCGCCGGCCATGGCCTGGACGCTGACAACTGCGCTGAAATCCCGGCAAATCGTTTCGATCAGCCTGTCCAGCCTACCGTCATCGCCGGATTGAAGCGCATAGGCGGCAAGGGCGGGGCCACGCGGGCCGCGCAGCACGTGGAAAAGGATTTCGCGTCTCAGGGCCGGGCCGAGCACCGCTGCGGCGACCGGGTCATTGATGGTGGCGACAAGGCGTCCGACGGCCAAGCGCATGCCGTTGCACACCGGCGCAGGTGCCAGAGCGCTGTGCCCGGTCTTCGCTTGGACGTTCTCCGAGGCGGTGATCCGCCCAAGAAGCTGGGAGAGATCGTCCCGTAGCGCCGTGATGAACAGTCCGCAAAGCGGTGCGTCCGGACTCGCATGATGCGCGCAGAGGAAGGGCATCGGCAGGGTCAAAGTCAGGTAGTTGTCCGTGTCATAGACAAAATGATGCTCGCCAATGCTGCCCTCTTTGCGACCCTGGAGCAGCAGAACGATCCCAGCTTCGTAGACCAGGGGTGCCGGTGGTGTCGACTGCGTGGTCCAGAACAGACGAACGCCCGAAATCGGCATTTCGACGATGCCCGCCGCGGCCTGTCCAAGGTGGCTGCGCAATGGGGAGAGATCATAGGGCATGGCAAGCTCTTTGACAGGAATAGGCAAGGAACAGGCATAAACGGGCGTTCATCCCTACGTGTTTCTGCATAAATTGCTCACCGATCCGTACGGCGGCAAGCAGGAAAAATCTTATGCAGAACATTGAAGGCAAGGTCGTGGTCATCACCGGCGCTTCGAGCGGCTTCGGGGCCTGCACGGCGCGGCATCTGGCGACGCTGGGGGCGAAGGTCGCGCTCGGCGCCAGACGGTTCGACCGGCTCGAGACGCTGGCCACCGAGATCCGTGCCGCGGGCGGCGAGGCCGTGGTACCGGAGACCGACGTGACCGATCGCACGCAGGTGCAGGCGCTCATCGACGCCACGCTTGCTGTCTTCGGGCGGATCGACGTGATGGTCAACAACGCGGGACTGATGGCCATCGCGCCGCTCGACGCGATGAAGGTCGAGGAATGGGACGCGATGATCGACATCAACATCAAAGGCGTCCTCTACGGCATTGCGGCTGCGCTGCCGGTGTTTCGCAGGCAGGAGAGCGGACACTTCATCAATGTGGCCTCGGTCGGTGGGCTGAAGGTCGCCGCCCCGGGTGGCGCCGTCTATTCCGGCACCAAATTCGCCGTGCGCGCCATCTCCGAGGGGCTTCGGGTCGAAGCCGGGCCAAAAATCCGCACCACCATCCTTTCGCCGGGTGCGGTGGACAGCGAGTTGAAGTTCGGTTCGTCGGATCCAGCGGCGGCGGCGGCGGTGATGGAAATCTACAAGACGGCAATCCCGACCCAGGCCATTGCCGATGCCATCGCCTACGCGATCGCGCAACCCGACGGCGTCGACATCAACGAGATCGTCCTGCGCCCGACCCCGCAGGAATTCTGAGGTTGGACAACGCCGGCATTTCTTCCATGGATCGACGATCGGAACCCTTTCATGCGCCCCCGGATCATCTGCCACATGATGTCGTCGGTTGACGGCAAACTGCACCCCAGCCGCTATTCGAAGCCCCAGGGCGCCGATAAGCGTATCCTCCACGCCCATTATGACCGGACGGCCGCAACCTTTGCTGCCGATGGCTGGATGGTCGGGCGCGTGACCATGGCCGAGATGGTCAAGGACGAACGGCCTGCCTCGGTTCTGGCTTCCGCCTCCGCTCCACGCGTGCCGTGGATCAATCCGGATCGCGGGGCCATGCTCGCGATCGGCCTGGACCCGAACGGCAAGTTGCATTACGCGCGTCCGACGGTCGGTGATGAGCATATCGTCGCCGTGCTGGGCGAGCATGTCACGGATGCCTACTTGGCCGAGCTGCGCGACACCGGCGTGTCCTACGTCTTCGCCGGTCGGGATGGACGCGATCTTCAAGAGGGGGTCGAAGCGCTCGGTCGCGAACTGGGCACGCGCAGGCTGCTCCTTGAGGGCGGCGCGGCGATCAACGCAGCCTTCCTGAAAGCCGGTCTCATCGACGAACTGAGCCTCCTCGTCTATCCGGGCATCGACGGTGTCGCTGGTGTGCAGAGCATCATCGAGGGACCTGAAGCCGCTCGGCCCGGTTATGGCCAATCGCTCAGCTTCAAGTCGGTCGATGTGCTCGAAGGGGGCATGGTCTGGCTTCGCTACGATGTGACTGCCGCCCTACACATCGACTGAACCCAATCATCAGAATTCGATCATCGGAGCCCGAAAGGACCATCGGCATGTGCAAGAAGTGCAGCGATCCGACCCATGTGGTCTCTCCGCCAGCGATTGGTCGGCGCGGTCTACTGGCAGCGGGCGCGACCTTGGCCGCGACGCCGCTGTTCGCCGGTGCCGCAGCGGCGCAGACGCCGGATGGTACAGCCGGCACCAACGTGGCTGCGACCACGGCCCGAGCCTGGGGGGCGGCAAGCAAGACCAGTCCGATCGGCCCGATCGAGATCAAACGCCGCGCGGTCGGTCCCAACGACGTGCAACTGCAGATCCTTTACTGCGGCATTTGCCATTCGGACATTCACATGGTGGAAAGCGATTGGGGGCCGTCGCCATACCCGATCGTGCCGGGGCACGAGATCATCGGGCGCGTGACCGCCGTTGGCGCGAAGGTCACGAAGTTCCGGGTCGGTGATATCGGCGGCGTCGGCTGCATGGTGAATTCCTGCGGCCGGTGCGTCGAATGCCTGAACGACCGCGAGCATGCCTGCCTGAATGGCATGACGTTGACCTATGCCTCGCCGGACGCGCAGTCAGGCGGCTTCACCTTCGGCGGCTATTCGACCAGCATGGTCGTGACCGATCACTTTGTCGTCCGTATCCCGCCAGGGGTGAACCTAGCGGGCATGGCGCCGGTGCTGTGCGCCGGGATCACCACGTTCTCGCCGCTGCAACACTGGAAAGCGGTCCGTGGCCAGAAGATCGGCGTGATCGGTCTTGGTGGGCTGGGGCATATGGCGGTCAAGCTGGCCGTGGCGAAGGGGGCGGATGTGACGGTGTTCACCACCTCGCCGGGCAAGCGCGCGGATGCCGTGCGGATGGGAGCAAAAGAGGCGGTCCTTTGGGACGATGCGGAGTCGATGAAGCGACTTGCCGCGAGCTTCGATCTGATCGTCGCGGCCACTCCACAGGCGTTCAACGTGCAACCGTTCATGGACCTGCTCAAGACCGACGCCACGCTTGTCAATGTCGGCGCGCTGGAGGAACTGCCGGGCTACAACGCGATGCGGAACAACACGGCGCGTCGAAACCTCTCCGGCTCGATGATCGGCGGCATCGCCGAAACGCAGGAGGTCGTCGACTACTGTGCCGCACGCGGGATCACCGCCGATATCGAGTTGATCCGGCCGGATCAGATCAACGAGGCCTTCGCACGCATGAAGGGCAAGGACATCAAGTTCCGCTTCGTCATCGACATGAGTGCGGCCTGAAGCGCCGCGCAAGGCACCCGATGCCGGGCCTTCGGCGGATTGGCGGGACGGATCGGAAACGCCGTCATCGGAACTCAGGAACTCGCTTCCTTTTTCTGATGACGGTCCTGACGGCATTGCTGGAAGGATCCTCCTCGTGGCCGCTCTACAACCGATAGACAAGAAAATGAGCATGAGTGGACAAAAAGTCTGGTTCATTACCGGCGCATCTTCCGGCTTCGGGCGCGAACTCGCCCAGGCGGTTATCAGCCACGGTAACATTCTTGTTGGCGCGGCTCGGCGGATCGACCGCCTGGAGGAACTCGTCGGACCGGTGGCCGACCGCGCGCTTGCCGTACGGCTCGACGTGACGGACGAGGCTTCCCGCGCGGATGCCCTGCATGCCGCAATCGACCGCTTCGGCCGTATCGATGTCCTGGCCAACGTTGCCGGACGCGGAATCAACGGTGCGGTGGAAGAACTCGATATCGGCCAGGTCCGGCAGGCCTTCGAGCTGAATTTCTTCGGTGCGATCGAACTCGTGCGCGCGATTCTGCCGCACATGCGCGCCAATCGCTCCGGTCACATCATCAACATGACCAGCATCTGCGGGTTGGTGGCTATGAGCGACCTTGGCGTCTATTGTGCCTCGAAGTTCGCGCTGGAGGCCTGGACCGAGGCGCTTGCCGGAGAGGTGAGGGATCTTGGCATCCGCGTGACACTGGTCGAGCCCGGTGCGTTCCGCACCGAGTTCGAAGGGAGCGCCATCCTTCGGCCGACCGGACGGATTGCGGACTACGCACCGGTCGTGGGCCCGATCGAAGAGGGGCTCATGAGTGCGGCGGGCAAGCAACCAGGCAATCCGGCTGCCGCGGCACAAGTCATCATGGATGCGGTCGCAGATAAATCCTCACCGCTGCGACTGATCCTGGGTCGTGATGCTCACGCGATGTGGGATACTCATTCTAAGAAATTGGCCAGCGATGTCGCCCGCTGGAAGGACCGAGGGATGGCCACCAACTTTCCGAGCGGGATATGATCCTCTCAGTTGGGCCGCCTGCTCGTTAGCAGACCTCGTCTCATGAAATGCGGTCCGCCGCTTTTGATCTCGGGTCCGTCTCAAACACTGCGGGCCCTGTCTCACGCAATGTGGGCCGGGGAAGGTTTCCAGTCTCAGCCAATCCGGTCCCGGAGTCGCTCAGAATCTCGGGTCCGATCGCCGATGATCTCGGGCCGCTATACCTATCGGTGTCGGCGATCGCACGCCGCACCGGCCTGGATCGCAAGACCATCCGCAAATACATCGCCCGCGGACTGGAGGCGCCAGCCTCCCCCCCACCGGCGCCCCACTTCTCGCTGTTGACGTTGACGACCAGCGCGTCGGTGTCCCCGTCCGCTTTACCCATCCGCAAAGGCAGATCGGACAGGCGCCCCGCACCAGCGGGCAGCACCTGCGTGACGGCCGGCTTGGGTGTCCCGCTGTCCGGCACCTCTCCGTAAGCCAGCTTTAGATTGGAATAGCCAATATCAAGACCGATGGCGAACATGGCGGCGCAATCCTGCTGGTTGCTCTGGCAGTCCACTGTGTGAACCTGGAGAGACACGTTACCAATATCGACAGGGGCACCACGCCACCGAAAGGCGATGATTTTCGTCGTCTTTCGCATGTATCAGGCATCCAATGTCACTGGCGGACGACTGGCGGTGCACACTCAGCATCAGAGGCTGCTGCCTGACCTCATGGGCTTCCGTAGCGGCTGCTTAGCAAGCCCGCTCACTCTCCGGAGGGGCCACTAGAGAGGCAGGAGGACCTCATTCCATCAACTTCACCATGGCCCTGACGGGGGGGGCTGGGCCAACTTTATATGCCCCGACCCCACTGAGAATCTTCTAGAAGTCGCAGCGGAAAGCCTGGATTGCTTCCATGGCACAGGGGGGGAGGTCGGGGCATATGGTTAGATATATGCCCTGACGGGGGGGGTAAGATGGAGCTTCACGAAGAGATGGACGCACTGAGAGAGCGTTCCGGAGCATCGTTTCGTGACCTGTTGAGTGCTGTAATTGCATCGGAAGCAAAGCGGGTGGAAGCAGAAGCCCAAGCCCTGGCGGAAGAGTTCTACAAAGAGAGTGCCGAAGTCCGGGCTACGATGCCGCCATCGCAGCACGCTCGCTACAGCGTGCGCGTAGAGCGGCGGGCTGCCGGAGTTTCGATCAGATGGATACTGATCCGATTTTTCGGGCCAAAGACGGATCGCAAGCGATTCGACAAAACTGTGCCTCGGGGCGACCGGGCGACATACCTGATGACATCCTTCCCAAAAGCTCAAAGCTGGGAGCGGGCGGTGATTTCATCACTTGAGAGATGGTTTGGGCCGTTGCGATCGCGGAGTAAGATGCTCGCGCAAATAGCTGTGCTGGGGGCAAACTATCAGTTGATCGAAGAGAAAGCGCGGCGGGACAGGGATGAGTTCGACGCCTCTCTCCCGGACTTCTGAGTGCCGCCAGAGGCGCTTGCGTTTCCGGAGGAATCCGTAACCTGGAGATAAGAGTGCGGATCGAAACCTCTGCTGGGCCGAGAAAAATCAATGACTTGTGACCTGAGACCAAGATTTCCTCCGGTCACAGGCAGAGTCTCTGTGAGTCGTGGTGCCAGAAACGGGCGAAGGAGTGCGGCCGGACACGGTTATAATCCTCCCTCCAGGCGGCCGGGACAGTCCGGGCGTGAAACAGCGATCCAAGAGGACACGGTGCAGGCGTTCCCAAACGCCGGCTTGCTGCCATTCGTGCAGCCGGCGCCAACACGTCATGCCTGAACCGCAGCCCATCTCCACCGGCAGCAATTCCCAAGGAATGCCGGAGCGCAGCACAAACAGGATGCCGGTCAGGGCCGCGCGGTTGTCCAGCCGAGGCCGCCGCCCTTCGGCTTGGGCGGCTCCGGTGGGAGCAACGGCTCAATCAGCGCCCACAGGGCGTCGGAGACGAGAGGTGCAGCCATGCCCCGCCCAACAGCCTAAATCCCGTTTTGTTAGGCGCTCTTAGCCCGACGGACCTTCACCGGCCCGATGCCGGTCTGGATGGTGCGTTCGGGGCCATGGCCGTGCCGCACCACCCGGTCGCGGCCGTCCGGCAGCTTCAGGTCTTTCATCGACGCCAGAAACGTCCACCTCCGCCTCGATCGCCTGCTCCAGTAGCCGGCGCGCACCGGTGCGCAGGATAGCGGTCAGCGCATTCTCAATCTCCTCCGGCTGACGCAGCCGGACAACCTTGCTATCCTCGCTCATGGCGTATCGCTCCCTCGTGGAGGTTCTGGCAGGCTCGTCGCCCGCCTCGATACGCCGCCCTCTTCACACCGTCATCACCCTGATTCCCGTATAGCTTAACAGGAGAATGATATGGTTGATCGTCAATTTAACAAGCGCATTGATCTATTAGAAGTCAATGCCACAGATGAAGCCAGACGCACGCTCCCTGATACTATAAATGAAATTCGGTCTATTTCGTCGGATATAGCTAAGACTATAAAATCACATGGGTGGAAAATGGCCATTTTAACAGCAGCTATTATTGTTATCGCCTACTGCACTATTAATGAGATTATACCGTAAATGGGATGATGAAACGAAAAATATCAATTTATACCAAGTCCTGCGGAGTACGACTCATGCGGCGATTTCCGGAGGACTGTGCCGCGTGATTTACCGGAGAGACCAGGGCGACGGGGTGCACGATGACCGCTCCGGTTCCGCTGCGTGATTGCTCACCGGGTTGGTGGCTGGTGAGCGGTCAGACGACGGCGAAGGTTCCGCCAACCAGATCGCGGATGGCCGTCCAGGCGGATTGTCCCTGCCGGCGCGCGGTTCCGGTCACGGAGCGATAGCCGGCGTGGATGCCCGGCCCCCAATCGGAGCGGAAGCCGTTGGTCACTTTGCGAAAGACGACGGAGGGACGGATTTCCTGCTCGCTGCCGTTGTTGGTGGGCGGCACGCGGCGGTCGGCGAGAAAGACGAAGAACTTGCCGCGCCACGCCTTGATCTGACGCTGCAACTCGCGCCCGGCCGGATGAGCGGCGGGGACACCGAGCAGCGCATCGAGGCCGCGTTCGGCCTTGGCGGCGTAAGCGGCGAGCGTGCCGTCCTTCAGGCTTGATCGTCGTTTGCCGACGCGGATGGCCCAGCGGAGGTGATCGCGGATCTTCGGCGCGACCACGCTGTCGCCGCAGTCGATGGCGTACTGCACGTCGCGCAACACGTGGGCGAGGCAGACTTGGTGGAGCCGCCCCAACTCCTGCTGGCCAACGTAGCGGTCCGAGATCCACACCTCGGGCTGATGATCCCCCAGCACCGCGGCGGCCACCGCCCGGCCCCGGCTGGCGGCGATGGTGTGCAGCACAGCGTGCTCGGAGTGGAAGACCCACTGCCAGTGGGTCACGCCGTTGACCCGCGTCGTGGTCTCGTCCGAGGCGATGATGGGGGCGCTCAACAGCTTGGCTTTGATTGCCGCGCGAGCGCTGTCGAACGCGGCCCCCATGCGGCGGAAGGTGTTGGCGATGGCGCCTTCGGAGATGGTCAGCCCGAACACCTCCTTCAGCAGCCGCGCCAGCCACTCGAAGCCGACGTGATGGCTGTGATGCAGGTAGGTATGGCCCGACAATCACGGTGAGAACGGGCGTCAATCTGGGGTTCTTCCGCACTTCTGGTGCAAGACATCCGCCAGTAGATTTGATTTTCGAACAACAACTCCATGCAGAGGCCTAGTTTACTCACCATGCTGCGGATGGAGATGCCATCTCGTCACAGCATGCTCATATAGATGGACGTCGCACTCTCCAGCCTCCGGGTAGCCGTTGCTTTTCGATCCCCACGCCGTTCTTCCAGCCGGTCTCTCTGTTGTTCAGTTTCTCCCAACCGTGGATCGCATTGTTCTCGTCACTAAGCCGACGGCAAGGGAGGCCGTCTGCCCGTTGTGCGGCCACGTGTCCGCTCGCGTTCACAGCACCTACGTGCGCCGGCTCGCCGATCTGCCCTGGCAGGGCAAACGCGCGGAACTCCAGGTTTTTGCACGTCGGTTCCGCTGTTCGGTCATCACGTGCCGGCGCCGCATCTTCACCGAGCGCCTGCCGGATGTTGCCCTGCCCAAGGCCCGACGCACGCCCCGTCTGGCCCAGGCGCAACGGGACATCGGCTTGGCTGCGGGGGGCGAGCCCGGATCGCGTTTGGCGCGCCGCCTCGCCATGCCGGTCAGCGGCGATACGCTGCTGCGCCTGATCCGCGCCGCTCCGACCGCAGCGTACCCGCCGCCGCGCGTGGTCGGTGTGGACGAATGGGCGTGGCGACGCGGTCTGCGCTACGGCACGATCCTCGTCGATCTGGAACGTAACCAGGTGCTGGACCTGCTGCCGGACCGCCAGGCGGACAGTGTGGCCGCGTGGCTGCGCCGCCATCCGGCCGTCGAGGTGGTCGCCCGCGATCGGGCCGGCGTCTTCGCTGACGGCATCCGCCAGGGCGCTCCGCAGGCGCGGCAGGTCTGTGACCGGTGGCATTTGTTGCGCAACCTCGGCGACGCCCTGCGCACGGTGGCCAATCGGCATCGCCGCGCGATCCGACACACGGCCCGAAGCGTCGCCGGGACCGTCGAGAAGGCCGCACCGCCGGACGAGCCGGCCGTTTCCGGGACCAAACTGGAGCGGACCCGGCAGGCCAACCGGCACCACCGCGAGGAGCGCTTCACGGAAATCCGGCGTCTGCGCGACCAAGGGGTGCCGCCCAAGCTGATCGCCCCGGTGCTGGGGATGAGTCGCCGTTCGGTCGAACGTTGGCTTGCTGCCGGTGGCGCGCCGGACCATGCACGTCCCCGCGGACCAACGGTGCTCGACGACGTCCAGGCGTACCTGGACCGCCGCTGGCGGGAGGGGTGCCGCAATGCCGTCCAGCTTCATCGGGAACTGAAGGAGCAAGGCTGCACCGCCAGTGTTCAGACCGTCGGCCGGTGGGCGTACGGACAGCGCACCCGCGACCCGGCCCGTGAGTCCGTCACCGCGGCCGTCATGGAGGCGACGATCACCGCCGCCTGGAAGCCGCCGTCGGGCCGGCGCTGCGCGTGGCTGCTAACCCAGGCGACCGAGCACCTCGAGCCGGAGGAATGCGCCTTCGTGGCCGGTCTCGCCACCACCGCCCCGGACCTTGTTCGGGCGGCGGACTTGGTCAAAGCCTTCACGGGCTTGCTCCAGGAGCGCCGGGCCGATGGGTTCGACGCCTGGATGACCGCCGCGCGCGACAGCACCCTGCGCGGCTTTGCGGATGGCTTGATGCGGGACGAAGCGGCGGTGCGCGCCGCCATCACCGAACCGTGGAGCACCAGTCCGGTCGAAGGGCAGATCAACCGGCTGAAAGCGCTGAAGCGGCAAATGTACGGGCGGGCAAAGCACGACCTGCTGCGCAGCCGGGTTCTGGCCGCTGCGTGACAGTGTTGCCCGCAAAATCAAATCTACCAATGGTTGTCTTGCATCAAAAGTGCGGAAGAACCCCTGATCGCCGCGCTCCCTCATCCAGATTGTCGCGCCATAGGTAGGCCAGCAGCGCCCGGATGCCGGGCCCGAACGGCGTCCCCGGCGGCATGGCGGCGGGTGCTTCGGCCCGATAGCGCCGTCCGCACTGCCCGCAGCGGCCGCCGAACAGTTCAATCCGCGTCACCACTGGGCGGACTGCGGGCAGATCGATGTGGTCGTAGCGGTGCCGGCACCGCTGCGCCGCCACCGACAGCGCGGCTTGGCAATGCGGGCAGGCTTCGGCCAAGCGGCGCTCGGTGCGATCGTGATCAGGCGCGAGCGGCCGAGAAACACCGGGGTGGGACGGCCGCGGTTTGCGCCGCCGCTTCGCCTTACGGGGCGGGCGCCCGAGACCATCCTGTGAGGGCGGAAGGTGCGAATTCGCCGAGGTCTTCCTCGGCTTGCCGACCAACGCCTCCAGTTCGGCAATCCGCGCCGCCATACGCTCGATCAGCGCCGCCTGCTCGATCAGCAGGGCGTCCTTCTCGGCCTCACTCAGGCGATAGCGCGGCGGAACCGTCATCCCGCTGTTGACTCATGTCTGGCACCGCAGCGCAACACCGGATCGCCGGTCACCCCCAATGCGCCGAGCGGACCGACGCCATCACGCGCTCAGCCAGCCCCGTGAGCAATCACTCCGCTGCGCAGCGATTAAAATGCCGCCGTCCTGCGTCGGCTTGCCCGTTCCTCTCACAATCCCGGCCAAGTCCGCCGGCTGCTCGCCCCAGCGACGATCTACGACGGAGAACCGCGCTTGGCCGCGGCACAGATCGGCGGGGTCGGCTTGCAGACGGTGCACGACTGGGTGCTGCGTTTCAAATGACGCGGGACCGGCGGGCCTGTTGACTGGCAAGGCGCCGGGCCCGCAGCCGCGTTTGGTCGACCATCATCGGGCGGCCCTGCGCCAAGTCGTCGAGGATGGACCGATCCCGGCGGTGCATAGGGTGGTGCGTTGGCGGATTGCCGATCTGCTGCACTGGCTCTGGAACGAGTTCCGCCTCTCGGTCTCGAAGCAGACGCTGAGCCGGGAACTGCGCTCTCTGGGTTTCCGCAGGCTGTCGGCCCGCCCCCGCTACCACGCCAGGGATCTTGAAGCGGCCGGGGCATTCAAAAAACTTCCCCACCTTGGTAGCGCAGATCGCCGCCACGAGGCCGCTGGCAATCTCATAGAGGTCTGGTAGCAGGACGAGGCCCGCGTCGGCCAGAAGAACAAGATCACTTGCCGCTGGGCACGCCGCAGCACCCGGCCGGCGACGGCGCACGATCAGCGCACGCGCTCGGCCTACCTATTCGGCGCGATCTGCCCGGCCCAAGGCAAGGGCGCCGCTCTGGTGCTGCCGCGCTGATCGACCAAGCCGGCTGGCACACCTCGAAGCGGCCGGTGCCCGGCAACATCACCCTATTGCCGTTGCCGCCGAAGTCGTCCGAGCTGAACCCGGTGGAGAACATCTGGCAATATATACGCGACAACTGGCTGTCCAATCGCGTCTTCGCCTCCTACCAGGACCTCCTCGATCACTGCTGTTCCGCCTGGAACGCCCTCGTCGAGCAGCCCTGGACCATCATGTCCGTCGGACTGCGCTCATCCGTCATGATCCGTAAGGCTTGGTATAACAGCGCGCCGCCCACAGGATCATCGCCGCCGTGAACTGCTCGCGGATTCCAGCTGAAGCGCGACACTGGATTGTTTTAGGATTTTACGCCTCGCCGTGAGTGCATTTCGTCCTTGGGGAAGGTTGGCGTGAGGTCATGCCGGTAGTCCACAGGCTTGATCCGACGAGCCCTCCCCAGCTCAGGGCGGATCAAGCCTGTGGACCCACCGGTGTGACCGTCGGCGAGCCGGCCTGAGCCGCTGGGCCTGTCGGAACCGTAAGGGCGGCGAGGCTGGCCGCGAAGACTTCGGCGGGCGTCAAGTAACCCAAGCAGCGCCGGGGCGTGTTGTTCAAGCGCTCGGCCAAGGCGTTCAAGGCGCCGACGGTGCGGTCGGCTTCCGCAGTGGCGAGCGGAAGGAACCGGCGCAGGCGCCCGTTGGCGTTCTCCACCCCACCTTTTTGCCAGGGGCTATGCGGGTCACAGAAATAGCTGGCCATCGCCAAACTTTTGTAGGCGAAAAACTCCGTGCCGCGGTCGAAAGTGATCGTGCGCCGGGCCTCGGGGGGCAGCGGGGCGAGCACCTCCGCGATGCGTCCGATCACCCGCACGGAGCGGCGGCCGTCGTTGGACAGCAGGATGTGAAAGCGGCTGTGCCGCTCCTGCAGCGACGTCACGTTGGCCTTGCCGAACTGACGCGCGAAGATGACCAAGTCGCCTTCCCAATGCCCAAAGCTCTGCCGGGTGACCACCTCGGCCGGCCGGTTCGCGATCCAATGCGCCGCCGGGATCGGGCCGCTGCGCGGCTTGCGCCCCGCGCGTTGCCGGCGCCGCGCCACGGCCAGCAACGCGTACAAGTCCAGGCCGCGGCCGTCGGGGCCATAGATGAAGCGGTAGATGGTCTCGTGCGAGACGGTGCCGCAGGGCAGGGGCTCGCGCCGGAGCCGCCCGGCGATCTGCTGGGGCGACCAGCCCGCGCGCAGCTTGGCGATGACATGGTCGCGCAGTTCGGGCCGCAACGCCAGCTTGGCTCGCCGCGCCCGCCGCTTGCGGGCGTAAGCGTCGGCCGTGGTGCAGTAGTAGCCCCGGTACTCCTGGCCCCAGCGGTCGCGAAAGGGGTCGTGGTAGAAGTTGCGCCGGATTTCGCGGTGAATGGTCGAGCGGTGTCGGCCCAGTTCCGCCGCGATCACCGCCACCGGCACCTTAGCGTCACGCATTTTCTGAATGCGTCGCCGTTCGGCCAGATCGATGTGAGAATACTGCGTGCCCATCCTGACACCTGAAGCCGGTAAGCCCTTGTACTGACACAAGAGTTGCACTTCAGGATAGAACCCGCCGCTGACCCTTGAATGGATTCTGCTTGGACCGCTTCACCTGTCACCCCAGCCACCGAAAGGGGCTGGGGTTTTATCCCATCTCCGCCCATCGTCAAACTTTGCAACGGAACCTGCTTACTTCCGCCCGAAGCAGGCTGCGGTTACAGCCGCCACAGCTCTACACCGTCCGGCACGCCGCCGCGGTCGAGCAGGCTCTTCACGTCCATGACGAGGCCACGGCGGTCCTTCAGCAGACCGGTCGCCAGTTCCCAGCCTTCCGCCTGGTAGACGGCGTGGGGAACGGCCAATACCACCGCATCGGCGGGCGGCAGGGCGTCCCGCGCGGTCAGGGTCAGGCCGTACTCGTGGGCCACCTCTTCCGCCGAAGCCAGTGGATCGTGAAGCGCGACCTCCACCCCGAAACTCGCCAGCTCCGCCACGATGTCCACCACGCGGGTGTTGCGGATGTCGGGCACGTCCTCCTTGAACGTCAGGCCCAGCACCGTCACCCGCAGCGGCCCAGCCGGCCCGGTGCTCCGACGCAGAAGCCGCTTCACCGTCTCCTGCGCCACATACTGGCCCATGGTGTCGTTGATGCGCCGGCCCGCCAGGATGACTTCCGGGTTGTGGCCGAGCTGCTCCGCCCGGTGGGTCAGATAATAGGGATCCACGCCGATGCAGTGGCCGCCGACCAACCCCGGCTGGAACTTCAGAAAATTCCACTTCGTGCCGGCGGCGGCCAGCACGTCGCGGGTGTCGATGCCCATCCGATGGAAGATCACCGCCAGTTCGTTCATCAGGGCGATGTTGACGTCGCGCTGGGTGTTCTCGATCACCTTGGCGGCCTCGGCCACGGCGATGGTGGCGGCCTCGTGCACGCCGGCCTTCACCACGCTGCCGTAGACCGCCGCGATGAGCGCCCGCGTCTCCGGGTCAGAGCCGGAGACGACCTTGGTGATCGTCTCGAACCGGCGTTCCCTGTCGCCGGGGTTGATGCGCTCTGGCGAGTAGCCGACCGTGAAGTCCCGCCCGTAGGTGAGGCCCGATTCGGCCTCCAGAACCGGCACGCAGTCTATCTCGGTGGCGCCGGGATAGACGGTGGACTCGTAGACCACCACGTCGCCGCGCTTCAGGTGCCGCCCGACGGTGTGGCTGGCGGCCAGCAGCGGGCGCAGGTCCGGACGCCGGGCATCGTCGATCGGGGTCGGCACGGTGACGATGTGGAAGTCGGCCTTCGCCAGATCCGCAGGATCGTCGGTCAGGTGCAGCCCGGCCGCCGCCAAGTCCGTATCCGGAACCTCGCCTGTGTGGTCGTGCCCGGCCCGCAGCGCCGCAATGCGGCGCGCATCGATGTCGAAGGCGACGACGGGAACACCCGACCGACCGAACGCGACCGCCACGGGCAGGCCGACATAGCCGAGTCCGATCACCGAGATGCGGCGGGCGTGGATCATGGTGGACAAGGCTCCTCACAGGCGAGCAGGGCGCAAGGACGTGTCTTATACACGCCCCGCCGCCAAGCGGAAGCCTTGAACTGGAGGCGTGCCGAAGCCTTCCTACAGTCCGGAACGTCCTTCATCCTGGAATTTAGGACCGCAACTGCGGCCTGTGGTCAACCGCGCTTGACAGCAATCCGTCCGGAATAGTCGAGACGGTTCAGCAGCACCTTTTCGGGCAACCGACCGAGGAATTCGTCCACGGCCTTGCGCGCGCCGAGCCAGTGTCCGTAGTCGTCGATGATCAGGACGCCGCCCGACGAAAGGCGTGGGTAGAGGTGCTCCAGCTCGTGTTTGGTCGATTCGTACCAGTCGGTGTCCAGCCGGAGCAGGGCAAGCCTTTCGGGGGCTTGGTCCGGAATGGTCTCCTCGACACGGCCGGGAACAAAATAGATCATGGATTCTGGATAGCCGGTGCACAGGAGGTTGCGCCGCACCTCCTCTTCCGCCGCAACGCACCAGATCGAATCCGGTGCGTCCTTCGGCGTTCTCAGCATCAGGTCCATAGCGGCGTCGCCGTCGAAGGCAATATCCAGATCGCCCGGCAGGGGGAGCCCGTCGAAGGTGTCAAACAGGTAGAGCGGCCGATCGTTGCATCCGAGAAGGCGCAGGGTCTCGGCCATCAGCATGACCGATCCGCCCTTCCACACACCGCACTCCGCCAGTGCTCCAGGAATGCCGGCTTCGACGACGTAGCGGACCGCCTTGTAGAGGCCGAACATCCGCTCCACCGTTGTCATGGTGGCGCCCCGGCACCGCTCATAGATGTCGATGAACTCCGGATCGAGGTCGGGGGTAAAGGACATGCTCGGACGTTCTCTCTATGCAGTCAGAGGGTGGATGGATTTTGCAAGTATTGGTCGATGCGCATGTAGGGTGTGCCGTCCCCGCAGGGCGATACGCTGAGAAAGTCAATCTCCCATGCGTGCGAATTCTTGGCAAGCCGCAGGCGCTCGCTGGTGGTCGCCTCGATAAGAACCTGTTTGCCCGGTGTCAGGCTTGGTTTTGTGGGGCCTTGAGGCGCTGGAGGCGGGTTGCGAGCATGGAAATGAAGGCGATCGGGCTTTGCGTGGTTCGCTCGAAGATGATGTTCAGCCGATAATAGCCGCTGAGCCAAGCGAAGGAGCGCTTGAGGTGATATGGTGGGGATAAAGGTTCTCCATCCTCGAGCGAGCGAGGATGGGGCGCTCACCGTCCTCGGGACGGCGGAACCCCTTTTCTGCCTGTCCAGGCCGGGGCTCCGCCTCCGGGAAGTCCCCGAAAGGCCGCCGATTGCCAGGAGAACCACGGTTCGCAGGCATCGGCTGATGCTCGAAAATGGCCAAAGTCGAGCTTAGGCGCCAATCCACAGCCATGGCGCCGCTACCCGCATCACTCCGTCTCTCGCATCGCCCGGCGGATGGGATAGAAGGCGGTCCGCACGTCCTCGAAACCGGCCTCCCGGAGATCGTTCGCAGCGCTCCGCCATGCCTTGGTGGTCAGCGTCAGGATGAAAACGCCGCGGCTGCGGTCCTCCTCCGGCACCGCCTCGGGCGCCAGGACGGTGTAGCCGAAGCGTGTCTCGCCGTGGCAGAACCGGTCGATGGCACCGACGATCCGGCGGCGCTGGTCGTCCGACAGCAGGTCCAGCAGGATGCGGCAGCCGGCTCCAGCCCCATAGAGATAGACGGGGCGGTCATCCGGCAGCCGGTCGTCCAGTTCGAACACCGGCACCGACTGGCGGTCGGCGCTCCAGTGCGGAGCCCGGATGCGGACAATCAGTTCGTCGAGGGCGGCTTCGCAGATCCGTCCAGCAGCCCATTGCCGGGTCCGCGATTCCTCCGCCAGGGCAGGGAGATCCCCGCCGTCCGCCATCAGCTCGACCAGCCCTTCCGTCAAGGCGTCCATGCCCGAGTAGCGGTAGTGGCGTTGCCCAATCACGCTGTCCGCCGGCAGGTCGTGCAGCGCCGCCGCGGTCCCGATCAGCGGCACCCCGTGGCTCAGCGCGCAGACGGCGCCGAGGGGTTGAGAGCCTCCTCCCTCCAAGGCCACGCAGACGTCGAGCGACCGGTGGAAGGTGTCGAGGTCGCCCACCGCCGGCAGCACGCGGACGAAACGCGCGGCGGCATCGTCCAGGCCGGCCACGGCCGGCCCGGCGATCCACAGTTCGGTGTCCCCGGGGAGGCGATGCTCCCGCGCGCACAGGGCGTCGATCAGGCGTTGCAAACTGGCCGCCTCCTCCGGGTCGCCGGATAGCACGCCGATCCGCCGCGCGGGCATCGGCTCCAGTGGCGTGCCGGTGCGGGGGACGAAGAGGTCCTCGGCATGGCTGGGTAGCACAAGCACCGGGCGAGCGGTGCGCTGCCTCAGCGCGGCGGCCCTCGCCTCGGTGGCGGCCAGCAGAAGGTCGGCCCGCTCCGTCAGGTCGCTTTCCCCTGTCCGTGCCGTCGCGGCGGACAGGTCGAGAACCCGCAGGACCTGCAGGTTCTCGAATAGGCACAGCACCCCGGCCAGTTCGGGCGAGGCGACCACCACGGCGTGGAAGCGCTCGCTCAGCACCTCTAGGTCGATGGCGCCCCGGATCGCCGACGGCCAGTCCGCAGCACCAGCGGTGGGCGCATCCGGTAGGGGCACGAGTTGGACCGAATCCCACATCCGGGCCATGGTGCGCAGGGCGTCGCCATCCACGCCGACGCTCCCAGGCGGCAGGCCGACCACCAGATGGACAGCGGCGTCCCGCGCCTTCAAGGCCCGGCAGAGATGATTGAGGCGGTGGCGTGCCGCGCTATCCTGCGGGCAGGTCGGATCCGCCGAAACGACCAAAATGCGGGGGCCGCCCAAATCGGAGAAGGACTTCGGCTCCAGCGACAGGAGGCGGGCACTGCGGACGGTGATCCCGGCACCCGCGAGGACCCCGTCCTTGCGGGCGAACAGGGTGAGGCGCGGCGCGGCGAAGTCGCCGCCGACCTGATAGGCGATGGACAGGCGTACCCCGTTGCCGTACGGCACCGCTTGCGCGCCGTCCAGCGGCATCATCCCGGCACTGCGCGGCGGGGCAGCGGCCAGCGTGGCGAGGTCGAACACGGCCCCGCTTCCGGCCACGACATCGGTCAGCTCGACGTCGAAATGCGGGGCGTCCTCGATCTCCACCTCCAAACGCACCGGAGTGCCCGGCGTGGCGGGGATGTGGCGCTGCACGAAATGGTCGCGGGCGGCTTCCAGCCAGAGTAGCCGGCAGCCCTCCGCCCCGCGCCCGACCGGGCGGAGCCCGACATAATCGGACAGAGCGATGCAGGCGGCCGTCTCCCCAGCCGGCAGGGCCGAGGGATCGGCGAGGACGATCTCGTCCCAGTTAGGTCCGTGCTCGCGCACCGTCACGCTCTTCCCTTCGGCCGTGCCGTGCAGGACGGTGAGCTGGCGCCCCTTCAAGGCGGATTCGTCGGCGATGGCGTCAAGAAGGCGGACGCGCCCGTCCTTCGCCACAGCAACGCGGCCGCAATAGGCAGCCGGGCCGATCAGCCCTTCGAACTCAGCGATGGCAACGCCCTGGGAGGCGAAGCGCGGACGGAACTCGTTGCCCAATTGCTCCAGGTTCCACAGCAGCGCGCCGCGCCAGCCGTCGTCGGGAGACTGCTCGGCCGCCACCTTCACATGCCTGTATTCGGCCAAGGCTTGGTCGAGTCGGCCTTCAAGGATCAGCGTGAAGACCATGGCCGTGCTGATCAGCAGAGCCCGGCAGCCGCTCTGCCGGCGACGCGCGCGGTCGAGTAGGGCGAGCTTCGTCGGCAGGGACAGGTGGCGGTCAAGGTCGACCTCAAGCAGCGCACGCGGCAGGGGCCGGCGCAGGGTGAAGATGGCTGAAGAACCGAAGGCCGCCCCCTCGTAGACGAACCAGTCCGCGAACAGCTCCATGGTGATGATGGTCCAGGGAGCATTGCAGTAGAAATAATCCTGCTGGACGATGACCGACCTGCCGGGGCGCAACGCCGGGAAGAAGAGCTTGATGACGCGGTCGTTGAGCCGCCAGCTCTTGGCGATGTCGACGAACAGGATGTCGATCGGCTGCCCGGTCCAGTCGAGCTGGAGAAGGTCGCCGGGAACCACGGTGACCGCGTCGGCCACCTCGGCGATCCGCTCGCTGAATAGCGGGAAGAAGGAGCGGGTCGACACCTCGGCTTCGGAAACGCAGGCGTCGTATCCCTTGTAGGGCTCGAAGAGGAAACGGTCGTAGGCCCAGATCCGTTTGCCGATCCCGGTGATCGGGGTGGTGATCCGCGGGTTGGCGCGCAGGCCCTCGGCGAACAGGCGGGTCGTTTCGCCGAGGAAGCAACCGAGGTCGACGATCGCACCGCTGCCGTCGGTATGGTCGCGGGCGAGCTGGTAACAGAGCGCCGCCTCCTCCCGGTTGATCATGGCAGCGCGCTTGCTAAAGGTGGGCGGGACCTCGTCCAGCGCTAGGGAGAGCGCCGGGGGCCGGTCCCCTTCCGTTTCAAACGCCGCGGCGCGCCTCCCGGCCTCGCGCACCCGGACGGCCCACACGGCACCCGCGCGCTCCACCGTCGCCCCCTCCCGCTCGGCCAAGGCGTCCACCTCGGCCACCACGTCAGGGAAGTCAGGATGGTAGTCATGGCCGCACAGGATGCCCCCGGCGCGCAGAAGCGGGCGCCAGAAGTCGAGGTTGCGGCGGAACACCGGGTTGCAGTGGACACTGTCGTCGAACACCAGATCGACTGGCACCGCCCAGTCGCCCACCCCGTCGGGGCTAGTGGTGCGTAGCGGCACGACATCCGTGCAGTCGGCCATATGGCGGCAGAAGGTTTCCAGGCTGAAGCTCGTCCTGAATTCGGCCTCCAGCACGCTGATCCAGGGCTCCCGGCGCCACGGGTCAATGCAGTAGAGGACGGCGTCCGCCGGCTTAGCCTGCGCCCAAGTCCAGGAGGAGCGTCCGAACAGGGAACCCAACTCGACCAGACGCGCGCCCGGCCGCAGGCTGGCGGCGAGCCGGGCGATGAAGTCGAGCTCGACCCCATGGACCTGTCCGGGAATGTCGTCTTTGTGCCGCATGGCGCACCGCATGTCTTGTCTGTTTTCGGAAAGAAGGGAAGCCGGCCGGGACGCCGGGAAACGTTAGGACGGATAGACCCGGAGCCGCTGCACGCCTCCGGAAAAGGCTAGGGACAGCTGGGTGAGGCGTCCTAAAATGGATGCTATATCGGGGGCGGTTTCGTCGGGCCGAGCCGGCAGAAGACAGGCCAGACGAACCTCTCCGTCACCGCCGCGTTCCAGCCATGGCTCGGCGGGGGCGCCGTCCACCCACAGCACCGCCCCGTTCGTTGCATCGTCCGCCGGAACCCCCGCGAGCACCCATTCGGCGCGCAACGGTACGGTCCGATCGAGCGCAAGCTCGACCGTGCCCCGCCCCGCCTCCGGATGGACGCAGCGGAAGGCCGGGCCGCCACCGTCCGGCCATTGTGGCGCCGACCAGCCCGCGCCGGCGAAGACGCCGGTGACGTCGAGCTCGAGGCTGCGCAGCGGGCGGCCGACGACGCGCTCCTCCCGCAGGGCCAGGGGCGGGGTAGGAATGGCGTGGGCCAGAACCTCCAGCCGCAGATGGCTGAGTTCCGCCTTCAGATGGGCGATCTCGCCGACCAGTACGCCGATGGCAGCGTGCAACCGGGCGACGGGATCGGCCTCCTCCGGCAGGCGATCGAGCGTCCGCTGGAGCTGGTCGCGGTTGTCGATAGCCAGCTCGTCATAGACATCGAACAGGTCCCGATACTGATCGAGCGGTGCGCGGGACGCGGAGGGCATCGGCTGGTTTCCATTAGGCGCGGGGTGGAAGGCCTTCGGCCAACCGGACGAGGGCAGTGTCCAGGGCGTCTGACGACAGGACGGACGGGACGGACGGGGGTCGGGCGGCGAGGATGGCTCCGGTTGCGCCGGACAGCATGGCCTCGGCGGTGAAGCGCGCGGCCGTCTGCCGCCCTGCGCCTGCTAGGCGACGGCGCAACGCATCGTCGCCTAGCAGGCGCAGGACCGCGGCGGCGAAGGGCCAGATCCGGCCGGGTGGCACGACTAGGCCGTTGACCTCCGGTTCCAGGATCTCGCGGACGCCTCCGATGTCGAAGGCGACCGGCGGGCAGCCGGCGTTCAGCGCCTCCACCAGGGCGAGACTGAAGCCTTCGTAGCGGCTAGGGAACAGGAACAGGTCAGACAGGCCGAGGCAGTGGCCGACGTCGTCGCGCGGCCCGGCCAGCCGCAGCCGGCCGGACAGGTCGGTGCTTGCGACCAGCCGCTCCACGGGCGCACGAAGCGGGCCGTCGCCGATCCACAGGACATGCAGGCCAGCGTCGCGGGAGAACAGGTGCGACAGCACCGGGAGGATATCGAGAAGCCCCTTCTGCGTGTGCAGCCGCCCTACCCCCAGCGCGACGCGAGCTGTTGCCGGCAGGCCGGCGTCGCGCCGCCACGCGGCGCGGGCATCGTCCAGGGCACTCCCCTCCGGCAGGCCGTCTGGCCGCGACAGTGGGCCGTTGTGGATCACCCCGATCCGGTCGGGCGTCACGCCGATAGAGCGGGCGAAGAAGAAGCAGCTGTCCCGCGACACGGCAAACCAGCTCTGCTTCTGGTCCAGGCACCAGCGCAGCAGACGGACCTCCGCCGCGTCCAGCAGTATGGTCTGGGGACAGAGATGGCAGAGCGCGACCGCTCCCACCCCCGTCAGCGTGGCGGCGACGAGCAGTGCCGTTCCAGCGTTCGCCCAGTTGAGGTTGACGAACACCACGTCCGGCCGCTCTCCGTCGCGGACCGCCTCGTCGAGGATGGTTCGAAAGCCAGCCATCTGGTCGCGCAGGCGGACGAGGGCGGGCTCCGCGGTCCAGCGCCATGCGATCGGCCCGCGCCGTACTTCGCAGCCCGATGCGGCGAGCCGCCGGGCCAACGGGTCCAGTGCGGCGCCGGAGTCGACTGCCACCGTCACACTGTGCCCGAGTCGGCGCAGATGGGCGGCCAACCCTTCCAGATAGGCCTCGGCCCCGCCGAGTGCCTGGGCCGGGGTCGCCAGCAGGATGCGGCGGCCGGCGCTCACCCCTCGGCCTCCGCCACGGCGGGAACGGTGGCCGGCATCGCGGTGGCGGGGGAAGCCGAAGCGCCGCGGAACGGGTCGGCGGCCGACAGGATACCAGCCACCGTCTTCGCCATGGCCTGCCAAGCGTCGTCGATGCCCAGCCGCAGCGCGGCCTCACGGCGGTCGCGGGCGAGGCCGGCGAGGCGTTCAGGGCACCGCCGCAGCGCCTCGACGACGGCCAGGAGTTGCGGCGCGGTCAGTAGGCCGAGCGCGCCGGCCGACAGCGTCCGGTGGCGGCCCGCCCCCAGGACCAGCGTCGGGGTGGCGATGCGCAGCGCGCGGGCGCGCAAGCCGTCGAGCAGAGTTCCTCTCTCCTGTCCGTCTCCCAGGTCGATCAGCAGGTCGGGCGGCCGTACCCAGCCGGCGGCAGCGGCGGCCGGGTTGGCGATGGCGATGCGCCGGGTGGGCGTGAGCAGTTCGGGCACCCGGTCCTGCCGGTCCGCATCGACGAGCACCGTCCGGACCGCCGACCAACGTCCACCCGACAACAGCGCGGCCAGCCGCTCGAACAGCGCCCGGTGGCGGTTGCCGACGCCCAGCACATGAACGGTTCGCAGCGCCGCCGGGGGTGGCGGGGCGATCGCTGGCAGCGGATCCGGCAGGGCGACGAAACGAGCGTCGGGCAGCACCGCCGGGCCGGTCTGGGCGGCCCGTGGGTCCGCCACCGTTACCAGCAGCGGGGCCCGTCCCGGCCAGCCCCCGCCCAGGGCGCCGGCCGGCAGGGTGGGATCGCGGCCGTCCGGCACGTCCACCAACAGCGTCCACGGACCCGCCCGCCACGGAGCATCCGCCTGGGGGATGCCGACGATGTCGGTAAGCAGGACGACCAGAGCGGCGCGGCGGCGGGTAGCCTCGGCATGAACCCGCCCGGCGAGCGCCGCCGGATGGCCGGCGGCGGTCAGCGTCACCCGCGGCGCGTGGCCGGCCAGCCAGGCCCGCAGGTTGGGGGCATCCGCACCGGCCAACAGCAGGGTTGTGTGGCCGCAGGACTCGAGCAGCCGCAGCCAGGCCTCCACCCGCGGTGACGGAACCCGGTCGTCCGGCAGGTCGGCAACGGCCAGGATCTGCGGCGGAGTCAACGCGACCAGCCGGTCGAGGACGGCGTCGACCGTTTCGCCCAGGCCCCGGTAGACGGCTTGGCAGGCGCTGCGGAGATCCGCGACACGGGCGGGCTCGTCGGCCAGGGCGAGGCAGAGGCGGGCCAAGTCGTCGAGGCTGTCGATCCGGTGAGCCGGCAGGTCGGTGACGATCCCTTCGAAGGCGTTGCGCGTCCCGATCACCGCGACGCCATGGGCGAGCGCTTCGGCGACCTTGATCTTCAACCCGGTGCTGAAGTCGAAGGGATTCAGGCTGACGTCGATGCGGCGGTAGAAATCGGCGACGTCGTCCACCGGCCCGACCACCTCGACATAGTCCTCCATGCCGCCGCGCACCGCGAAGGAATGGCTGATGGTGCCGCCGATCAGCAGGCGCAGCCGGGCGCCGGCGCCGCGGAACAGGGGGAGAGCGGTGTCGAGGAAGCGCGTGAAATTCTCGCGGTTGATCGAGTTGTTGGAGCCGAGCAGGCCGAAGCGCAACGGCTCCGCCCCGATCCGGCCTTTCGTGACCGGCACTCCTTCGGGCGGCGGCTCGAAATGCCCCAGCGTTAGCACCGGCCGGCGGGTTATCGTCTCGAAGAAGCGCCGCTCCTCGTCCTTGATCGCCAGCACGAGGTCGGCACGGTCGAGCGCTTTCGCTTCCTCGGCCTTGGTCGTGTAGAAGAACTCCGGCGCCACCGCGTTGGCTTCCAGCAGCTCGCGGCGGTCGCTGAGGCGGTCGTGGGTGTCGAGAACCTTGAGCGTGCCCGCCGGCAGGTGGTCGAAGGCCTTGCTAAAGAAGGCATAGTTCACGATCGCCATGTCCATCGGAACGATCGAGCAGAGCCAGGCCAGATAGCGGCCTATCGCCTCGTCCCACCAGTCGTCGATTCCCCAGTAGGGAGCGTCGGTGTGGTGGGGCGGCAAGCTGTTGTGGGCCACCACATGGAAGGAGTCCCACACCGCCGTTATGGCGGCGTATTCGGCGTGGTTGAAGGCGGCGTTCCATTCCCGCGGGAAATAGACGAAATGGATGCGACAGCCGCGGCGCTGCAACCCTTCGCAGACCCGAAGGATACGACGGCGGTTTCCCTGTGTCGTGCGGTGCGACGGGGTCGGCGAGAGAACGAGAACGTTACGCAGCCCGGCGCCGCCGTTCCCTTCCGCCCCCCCTGCCATCACGTCCCCCCGCTTCCTCGTGCCCACTTGTCGGACAGCCGTGGCCGAGCTGCTATCCCGGATATGCGTCCAGAATACGCGCCCAATGGTAATCCAATCGTTATCTCACTAGGACTTGCCAAGCGCAACCAGCTGCAGCAGCCGGCCGGCGGCGGCGAAATGGGCGCGGGCGAGGGCCTCCAGCCGGTCGGCGTAGCCCAGCGTCACTAGCACCAGCGGCACGTCGTCCAACTCCGGCAAGCGTTCCAGCGGCAGCACGGGCACCCCGTGGAAGCGCGGTGTCAGAATCAGGTGCGGCATCAGGTCGGCGTAGGCGGCCAGTTCCAAACCGCTTTCCCCGGCAACGCGGACGAAGTCCGGCCCCATGCCGCCCTCCCCGCCCACCGCGACGGCGGCGACGCGGCGAAAGCCCCGGCGCAGCGCCTCGGCGGCCAAGGCGCGGCAAACGGCTCCGTGGCCGACCTCGAGCGCCATCGCCTCGGCGGGACGGCGGAAAAGCCCAGAATCCCGTAGGGTCAGCGCGCCCTGCGGCCAGGGCACGGAGAGCGGACGCAGCCCCATCGCCAAGCTCATCAGGGGCGGGGCGGCCGCCTCGGCCAGGGGCGCCACCTCGGACAGCGCCACCTTGTCGCAGATGCCGCGCTCCAGGTCGGTGCCATCGTTGTAGTCGTAGCGCAGGGAGCCCAAGCGTCGGGCCTCCTCCTCCGTTGGCATCAGCAGGGCCGCGACCAGCGGGAACAGAGACGCCTCCCCATCGGGAAGGCCGGGGGCCGGCAGGGCCGGCCCGGTTTCTGGCAGGGCTTCCGCCGTTTGGGTAGCGCGGAGCAGGTCGGCGTAGCGCCGGATGCCGGCCTGGAGAAGGGCGACGGCGCGGGCCTCCTCGCCGCGTGCGGGCGGCGGCGCGGTGTGCGGGATACAGCGCCCCTGCGCGTCGCGGCGGTAGCCCAGGGTGGTTCCCGACAGGCCGGTGAGGGCACGTTCCAGGATCTGCGGCGTGCGGTAGAGGATCCGGCCGAAGATCAGCGCCACGTCGCTCCCACCGCAAAAGACGCTGACGCTCATCCCCATGGCCAGCCGCTTGGCGACGTCGGCGACGGCGTAGCAGAGATAGGTGTGGAAGCGCCGCCGGCCGTCCGGGATCAGGCTGACCAGGGCAGCCGGGATGCTGGCCCGCGCCCCTAGGTCGACCAGCGCCACGCGCTCCGCTCGGCCCAGCCGTTCGGCCAGATGTTCGCCGGCGAGCGCCCGCGTCTCCTCCGCCAATTCCTCAGCGCGGCGGCGCCGCTCCGGCGCGTTGAACAGGGCGAGGGCGGCCTCGAGGGCCGGTCGCCCGTCAGGGAGGCTCTGCCCGGCCAGCCGTTCCAGCGTCAGCCCGGCGACGGGCGCGAGTTCCGGGGACACCGCGCCCCCAACCTCATTCAAAAGCTTGTCCCAGGCCAAGTTGGGGCGGCCGGACAGGATCTTCCGCGCCCGTTCTCCGTCCATCCCCGCGAAGTCCAGCGGGGCCAGGGCTTGGCGGGAGACGAACAGGGGCGCCACCCGGATCGCGTAGCCCTGCTGCCTGATCCAATCCTTCATCAGAGGGGCGAACAGGTGGGCTTCGCGCATCAGCGGTGCGATCACGCCGATGCCGCGGCGCCGGCAATCCTCGACCACCCAATGGCAATAGCCGACGACGGCCGGTCCCAGGACCAGGGTGCCGAAGGCCAGCCAGAACGCCTCGTCGGGGGCATCGCCAAGCCCCGCCAGAGCGGTCAGCCGACGAACGGGCGGCAGCAGCGCCCCGGCGGCAAGACCGGCGAGCGTGCGTTCGCGCTCCTGCAGGCGGGCGAAATCGGGCGGGGGCACGTAGTGGACGGTGTGCAGTCCGGCGGCCTGTGCCATCGTCACGTCGCCGATCGCGTCGTCGCCGATGTGCAGGATGCGCTCCGGTCGCAGATGGGGATGGTCGGCCAGCAGCTTGCGGAACAGTCCGCCGTCGCGCTTGGAGCAGCCCTCGACGCAGGAGACGTAGAGGGACCGGTACAGCCTGTCACTGATCCCGGCGCCGCGCAGCAGCCCGCGTAGCGCGTCCGGCGGCAGGTACATGTCGGAGAGCAGGACCACCGGGCAGCCGCGCTCGGCAAGTGCGCGCAGGGCGTGGAGCAGCAGAGGGTTGGCGAAGAGCGTCTCGGCCTCCACCTCCAACTCCAGCGCTGCTAGGGCGTCGGCATCGCCGAGGGCGGCATGGCGGTAGATGGCGGCCAGTTCAACTTCTCCGCCCCGGTCGCCGGCAGCCTGTCGAGCTTGGCGCTCCGCCTCCTGCCGGGCCAGCCGGAACAGCGGCGACGTCAGCCCCTCGTCGACCAGCCCGGCGGCGCGGGCACGGCGCGCCACCGCGTCGAATACAGCAGCCGGCGTCTCGACGCGACGCAGCAGCAGAGTGTCGAAGACGTCGAAGGAGACGAGATCCGGCAGCGCTCCGACTGCAAAGGCCGGGTGCGGGAAAGGGAAAGGAAGCATGCGGTCTCCGGGACTGGCGTTCATACCGGCGTCCGTTTGCGTGCCAGCACGGTGGTAGCGGTGCGGACGGTGGCCGGCTTGAAGCCGTCGCGGACGACCACCGGCTGTTCCCCGGAAACCGTATCGGGCAGCAGCGTCACCGCAAAATCGAGGTCGCTCAGCACTCGCACGAGGTCGGCGACAGCGTACTGGTTGGCGTACTGAGGCCGCCCATCGGCATAAAGCAGCATCGGGGACGGCAGGTGAATTTCCTCCGCCGGGCCGAGATGGGTGCGGATGACCAGCATCCGCGTCACGCACTGGGCGACGTGGGCGAGAACCGGCAGAAGGCCGGGGCAGGTCTCCAGCAGCGCGGAGCAGAGCCCGACTTCCGCCAGGACCGGCGGCGGGGTGTCCATCAGGTCGTGCTCCAGGAAGTAGACCCGCGGGTCCCCGGCGAAGACGGCGCGGCCGACCGCCAGATAGGCGGGGTTCAGGTCGATCCCGAGATAGGAGACGTCGAGGTCGTCGAATGCCCGGAAGGCGTATCCGGACGCGCAGCCGAAATCGACCAGCCGGTCGCCCGACCGCAGGTCGCCGCCGTCCGCAGATTCGCCGGTCAGCAGGCTGCGTAGCGCCCGCGGCCAGCTCAGCCCCCCGTCGGGATGGCGGGCCCGCTCCTCCAGCACCGTGGCGAAGCCTTCCTGAAGAAAACGGAGATAATCACTCATCCGCGATCTCCCCGAACCAGTCGAGATAGGCGGCGATGGTCGCGTCGGCGTCGAACAGGCTCGCTGCCCGCGCGGCGGCGTTGGCGCCGAGGCGGCGGCGCAGCGCGGGCTCTCCGGCCAGCCGGAGCAGCGCGTCGGCCAGCGGACGGGGAGCGCCCGGCGGGACCAGGATGCCGGTGGCATCGCTCTCCGTCGCCACCTCTACTCCACCACCGGGAAGCGGCCACAAACTGGACACCGCTTCCGCCGTGCCGCCGACGGCGGTCGCCACCACCGGGATGCCGCAGGCCTGCGCCTCGGCGAAGACGACGGGCATGTTCTCCTGGCGCGCCGGGTGGAGGAAAAGATCCATCGCCTGGTAATGAGCGGCGAGACGGTCCGGATCGGTGACGATGCCGACCGGCCGGACTTCGACGGTGCCGATGGTCTGCGGCGGTCCCTCGGCGCCAACCGCCAGCACCAGCAGCGGCAGCGCCGGCGCCTCCGCCCCGACCAGCCGCAGCGCCGCCAGGGCGTTCTCCAGATCCTTGAAAGGGCTGCTGCGAAGGTTGGCGGCGACCATGCCGACGATGATCCGGTCCTGTGGCAACCCCAGTCGGTCGCGGGCCTGTGCCCGGTCGCCGGGAGAGAACAGGCTAAGGTCGACGCCCTGCGAGACGGTGCGGATCTCGACCGCCCGTGCCCCAAGGATGCTGCGCCGAACGCGCTCTTCCATCCAGCGGCAGGGCGTGGCGACCCAGTAACGGCTGCACCGGTAGATCTCCGCCTTGCGCGCGAGATTGGCGGCGCTGTCGTCGGCGGCCAAGGTATGGGGAATGCCGAGGTCGGGGCACTCCCCGCATCCGGCTTCCCAGCGCCGGCAGTCGAAGCTGTACATGCAATGGCCGGTGAAGGCCCATTCGTCATGCACGGTGATGACGACGCGGCAGCGTTGCGACAACCAGGGCAGGGCGCGCAGGTCGAAATACCCGCCGGCGAAGGCGTGCAGGTGCAGGATGTCGACCGGCCGGTCGACTAGATCGAGCAGGTCCCAGGTGCCGGGATAGTCGAGGCTGTCTTCGCCCGCCTGCCGGGCTTTCAACCGTTCCGCCGGCGTCCTGGGGGGAGGCGCCGCAGGATTGCGCGCCGGTCGGTCGGGAAGTCCGTGAAGGTAACGCAGGTCGGGATCGCGCCGTCGCATCTGGTTGACCGCCAGCCAGGAGCGGTGACCGTGCCGCCGGTAGCCGGTGAATAGGGTCCAGGCCACCTGGGCGGCACCGCTTCCGGAATCGGCGAAGGTGACAGACAGGAGATTCAAGGCGCGGCGGGAGGGCTGGACCGGTCCGCCTGGGGCCGCGCACGGCCGGGCGCCGCCTCTCACAGCCGCCGGACCGTCCAGCCGACCCGTTCCAGCAGCGCTCCGGCCTGCTCCATCAAGGCGGGCACCGCCAGCTCGGAAACGCTGAAGTCGATCAGGTGCTTGGCCTTGTCCATCGCCGTCCGGGCGATCCCCTGCGCCCGATCCGTCTCGCCGGCTTGATCCAGCAGAACGGCATGGAGAAGGAGGTTCGTCGGCGTGGCGTCGGGGGCGGCAGCCCCCCTCGCCGCCCAATCCAGCGCAGCAGCGGCGTCGCCGTGCTGACGGTGGAGGAGGGACGTCAGCAGCGCCCGCAGGGCCAAGAGTGCGTCCGCCTGTTCCAGGTTGGACAGGCCGTCCGCCACCGCGTCCCACTGCCCCAGCCCGGCCAGGGCCAGGGTCTTGCGGACCAGGGCCAGCGACCCGAGCGGGTCCGTCACCGTCGACAGGGCGGCGAGCGCCCGGTCGGGCTGGCGCCGGAGGAGATGGACGTAGGCCAGCAGGTTACCGAGCCCGGCATGGCCGGGGGCGGCCTTGCGCAGCTTTTCGGCCGTCTCGACGACCACGGCAAGCTGGCCGCGCCACACCAGGAGGAGGATCTCCTTGGCGAGGTGATCGAGCAGATTGTCCGGCACCTCGCAGGAGGCCGGAACCCCCAGCGCTTCCAGGACCGGACCGACCTCCGTGACCCGGTGCTGCTTCAAGAGGGCTACCGCCAGCCCGAGCCGGGCCGGGACATTCGACGGGTCCCGGGCGAGCAGGTCCCTGACGTCCTTTTCGATGGCGGGTGCGGCATCCGTGTCGAGCCTCGCGGTGAGTGTTTCAGCGACCAGGAGGCTGGTGATGCCGGGCAGTCCACGTTCGGCCGCATCGAAGAACCGGGCGGATTCCGCGGCGCCGCCGGTATCCCGCAGGGCTTCGGCCAACCGGTAGGCCGCCCGCCAATGATCGGGCTGGATATCCAGGGCCTGTCGGAAATGGCGGATCGCGTTCGCGCTGTCTTTGTCCCGCAGAATGGCGATGCCCATCTCGTAATGGTAATCGGCGAAGGTCGTCCGGCGGATGGCGGCGCGCCATGCGTCGATCTGTACCTCGCTCAGAACACTCTGCTGCATGCGCGATGCTTTACCTGATTGTGCGATGGCCGAAGGGGGCTTCCGCCGGGGGCCTTGGATCAGGAGATCCAAGGCCCCCGGCGAGGGTATCATATACCAACGGTCGATTTAATGCTTTATTATGCGTTGCGTTTGTCGGATAACCCGATAAACGCTGTTTGGCTTATGCCAAAACCGCCTTGAAAGTTTTCCCTGTTAAGGGCGATTGACATGGCCGTGATCTCTTGGTCGCGCAAATACCTGTGCTTGCTTTCGCCGGGAACTGGCAGCTCATCGATAGGAACCGCCCTGCTGCGCAGCGGGGAAGGGCAGTTGATCCCGAGTGAAGACGTCCTGGACGCCACGGGTAAGGTCGTCATCGGCTGGAAGCACACAACCATCGACCAGCTGCTGGAGCATAAGCTGCTGACCCGACCGCAACTCGACGCGTTGGTGAAGTTCGCCGCCGTGCGGAACCCCTTCGATTTCTGGGCCGCCGAATGGTACCGGAAGCAGTATCTCGGGGAAAAGCTGATCAAGGACAAGGACAGTTGGGTCCACAAGGTCGACGGAGCGCGTTACGACATCGATCTGGCGATCAATCTCGATTTCCCGCAGTGGGTCGTCGCGAAGTTCCAAGGAGCGTTCGAGGCCGGGACGACCTTGAACACGCACGCTTTGTGGATCGATGGCATCGATCATGTGCTGCGGTTCGAGTCGCTGCAAAGCGACTTCGACAGGATCACACAGATGGTCGGCCTCGCGAAGATCAAGCTGCCGCGGATCAACGTCCGGCGTTTCCGTAATCGCAACTATCACGAGCTTTACGATGAACGCTCGCGGCAGATCGTGGAGCAGGTCTTTGGACCGGATCTCGAACGGTTCGGCTACAGCTTCTGACGGGGGAGCCGGGGAGAAGGTCTGGGGACGCATGAGCAAGAGACAGGACTACATCGATGACCTCCACCAGCGGGTCGAGGGCTGGATCTTTCCGGAGAACCTCCGGATGGTGGAGCTGCTGGCGGGCTTCCAGGACCGCAACGGCGTGACCGGCGGGGTCTGCGAGATCGGCGTGCATCACGGCCGCTTTTTCATCGCGCTCCACAACGCCGTCGGCGCCAGCGAGACGAGCGTGGCGGTCGACGTCTTCGAGGACCAATCCAGCAATATCGACGGTTCGGGGCTCGGCAACCTGTCCACCTTCCAGGCCAACCTGAACCGGTTCGCCACGGCGCCCAACAGCGTTCGCATCCACAAGGCGGACAGCCTGTCACTCACCCCCCCTGACCTCTCGGCCATAACCGGAGGGCGGCGCATCCGTCTTTTCAGCATCGACGGTGGGCACACGGCGGAGCACACGGTGCACGACTTCCGCTTAGCGATGGCCGTCACCCGCACCGATGGCGTTATCATCGTCGACGATTTCCACAACCCCCACTGGCCAGGGGTGAACATCGGCATCAACCGTCTGTTCACGCTGGACACGCCGAGCTTCGCGCCCTTCGGCTACATGCGCGACAAGCTTCTCTTCACGTCGCTGACTTGGCAGCGCCGCTATGCTGCCTTTCTCCAGGAAAGCTGGCGGGATTGCCCGGCATACAAGATGGTGTCGATGTTCGGCTATGACGTGGTCACGGCCATGGCGTGGTGACGGCGTTCTCGGAAGGGAAAAGGAAGGCCATGGACGGGACTGAAGAGGCTCCGCTGCGCTGCCCGCTCAGCGGGGATACGGCGCTGGAAGAGGTCGGCGCAGTCGCGACGCAGGATCTCGTGGCGGGCTATGCGGCCAGCTACGGTGTCGACGTGTCCGCCCTCTTCGCCGGTATCGGGCGCCTGCGCCTGATGCGGTCCCGGACATCCGACCTGATGTTTTTCACCCCAACGGTCGTCGGGGACGCCGGGTTCTACGAACAGGTCTCCCGCATCGTCTGGTACTATACAGAGGACAAGCGAGAGTTCGCCTTCGCGCGGGACCGCATCGCGGCGGGCTCGACGGTCCTGGAGGTTGGCTGCGGCCCCGGCTATTTCGGACGGATTCTAGGGGACTGCGACTATCGCGGGCTGGAGTTCAACAAAGGAGCCCTGGCTCGGGCGGCCGCCCAGGGGCTCCGCGTCGAGGCAACTGACGTGCGAACCCTGGCGCGGCTCCAACCCGCCTCCTTCGACACGGTCGTCTCCTTCCAGGTGATGGAGCATGTGGCGGAGGTCGGAGAGTTCCTGGAGGGGTGCGTGGCGCTCTTGCGCCCCGGTGGCACTCTGATCCTCAGCGTGCCCAGTGCCGACTCCTTCATGCGCTTCGCCTTCAACGACGTCCTCAACCTGCCGCCGCATCATGTGACCTGGTGGACCGACCGCTGCCTTGCTTGGTGCGCCGAAGCCCACGGGATGCAACTCATGGAGCTGCACCACCAGACCCTGTCCGACGGCGGCCACCGCAGCTGGTTCCTGCAACAGCTCGCAGACCGCGCCTATCTAAAACATCTCGGCTTCGGACAGCCGGGACTGATGGTGGACCTCGATCTGCTCGCACGCATCCGTGCCCTGACCACACCGCTGGTCCAGATCCTGGAACTCGGATTCGAGGACTCCTCCATGGAGCCTCGCGGACATACGGTCATCGCCGTTATGAGAAAGCCGGAGGCGTAGTGCCGCCTCGGCTGCTGTTGGCGCGCAGCCTCGCCCATCTGCTGAAGTTCGCGCTATTGCGCATGGCCGGGGTGCGCCGCGAGGGTGACGGAGGCCATGATGCGGGGACGCGGCCCCGCTGGCGCCGCGTCAGGTTCCCAGCCGGACATAGGCCGCGCAGGTGGAAAATTCCCGGTAGGGCGGGTGCCGCTCCATCAGCCGGCGCTGCGTTTCCGGTTGCGGTTCGAAGTACCAAGTCTTTTCCAATTCGACGACCCGGAACCGTGCGGCGGAAAAGATCCGCATGTAGTCCTCGAACATCAGCCGGTTGATGGCCGGTGACCGACTTACATGTTGCAGCGTCGTGACGATGACGTCCTCCGGCACACCGCGCTGGTGGAGGATTGCGGCGAGTTCGTCGGGTTCGTACAGAAGATGGGACCAGGACGGCAGGCGGTTCGTCGAATTCCAGCGATGCCAACTCCCGTCCGCGCGCTCGAAGGGAGGCGTGTGGTGCCCCTCGTGGCCCGACCAGATCGGCCCGAAGAGCGCGGCGAACCAGCCAGGCTCGGTCAGGCAGCGGCGCACGTTGTCCAGACACAGAGCCAGATCGTCGACATGTTCGAACGCCGCGATGCTGACGGCGCAGTCGAAACGACCATGCAGCAAGGGTGGGATGTCCTCGGCGCGCCCGCGCAGGATGAGGTAGTCCTCCTCCAGGTCGTCGTCCCGGACAGCCTCCAGGGCTACCATCCGCTCCCGCCCGTAATGCTCCGCCCGCAACGACAGCAGGCGCTCGTCCCAGAGCCTGTCGATGGCCACCCAGGCGCGCGCGCCCAGCAGTTCATGTGTCAGAGAGCGCGGTAGGTTGCTTCCCCCGATCTCTAGGACGCGCCGCCCCCGCACATCGACCCGGTTGAACAGGGAATGCAGCGCCGGGATGTGCCAATCCCAAAGCTTGGACCGTCTGGCAATATCCGTAATCTGTTCCAGGGAGGGCAAGGCTTACAACTCCTGTCGAAAACGGCGGGGCATGTGCAATGGGTGTGCGGGCATCCGCCCATCCGGCCGGGCGACGGTACCGTCGCCGGTTCGTGCAGTGCGGACCGGAATCACAGGCAGAGCGCTGTGACCTTCTCGCAGATATAATGGTAGATGCAGAGCTGGATCTGCTGGCCATCCGGGGCGTAGATGCCACGGCACGGCAATCAGGTGGTCGCACAGCTCCGCCATCGCGCCGCCGGCCCCGGTGAGGCCGACCGTAGTCATGCCGGCCGTCCGCGCCGCGTGCAGCCCGTTGACCATGTTCTTCGAATTGACGTTGGTGCTATCCCGAGCAGCACGCCGCAAGAGGTGACGTAGGCTTCCACCTAAGCAGGTTTTCCGAACTCCGCCCACCCATGGGCGGGCTCGAGAAACCGGCAAAACCAGAGAGTCCACAGGTTCGCCCAGGCCGGGCCATTGTGGCCCAATCTGGGCGAACCTACTTGGCGGGAAGGCCGTGGCGTAGTCGTTGTTCCAGGCGATCAGCACGGCCGTGTTCGATGATAGGCAGATGATCTTGAGCGACGGCCGCTCCTTGAGGAAGCGGCCGGCCAGTTCGCCAGCGATGTGCATGGCGGCGGCCGAACCGTCATTGTCGCAGACCAGCAGGGGCCAGTCGGCGCACAGGACCCCGGCGATCGCTTCGATGGTGCGATCCGCCATCCGGCCGAGGGCGGAAATGGCAAAGCGCTGGATCAACTCGGTCGCGGCGGCCAAGGCCATGGATCGGAACATTTGCTTCGGGACGCCGGAAATCGTACAGCGGTGCGACTATACGCAGCGTACACGCGCAGTATCAAGTCACTCCAGAACCCGCTCAGCGAGGCAGTGAAAGAGTGGGTTGAGCGAGAGTCCTGCGAGGACACGTGCACCCCGCTGATGCCGGTGAACCGCCCCGGGTTTCCCGGAGGCCCCATCTTCTGAGAGACTGGGGTCATCATGACGAAATAGGCATCACCCAAATACGCTCCTGAAGTCCGCGAGCGCACGGTGCGGATGGTGTTCGAGCACGAAGGCGAGCATGCCTCGCAGTGGGCGGCGATCGGCTCGATCGCGGCGAAGATTGGCTGCACGGCGGAGACGCTGCGGGGCTGGGTCCGGCAGGCCGAGCGCGACCAGGGCAAGCGGCCGGAGTCGACGACGGACGAGCAGGAGCGGATCAAGGCGCTGGAACGCGAGGTCCGGGAGCTGCGGCAAGCCAATGAGATCCTGCGCAAGGCGTCGGCGTATTTCGCCCAGGCGGAGCTCGACCGCCCGTTCAGGAAATGATCGCCTTCATCGACGCGCACCGCGCCGTCCACGGGGTCGAGCCGATCTGCAAGGTGCTGCCGATCGCCCCGTCGACCTACCACGCCCATGCTGCCCGGCGGGCCGATCCGTCCAAGGCGCCGGCCCGCTCGCGCAGCGACGCGGAGCTGAGCGTGGCTATCCGACGAGTCTGGGATGCGAACTTTCAAGTCTATGGATGTCAGGCGACACGTCAAACTGGTCCTTCCGCGTTTTCGATACCGCTGGCGAATTCCATGGGCGGTCGATGTCTGGGCACAGCCGAGCCGAATGGAAGTGGGTCGGCGCTGTTGTGGCGGGGAAGTGCCGATGGAGGCTTCCATGTCAATGCAGCCGAAGGAGATGGTCCCGGTTCCCGAGGAAACCGCCCGTATCGCGCGGGCCGCCTTCCCCAGGGGCAATGTCTGGCTGACCCTGCGCGACGCGTTGGGGACGATCTTTTGTGACGACCTGTTCGCCGATCTCTATCCCCGCCGCGGTCAACCGGCGGAAGCGCCGTGGCGGTTGGCGCTGGTCACCGTCATGCAGTTCGTTCACGGCCTGTCCGACCGGCAGGCGGCCGAAGCCGTGCGCAGCCGCATCGATTGGAAGTATGCTGTGCGACCTGAGCCACGATGATTTCAGCACACCGAAACCATCGCGACGGAAGGCTTGATCAGGAAAGGAGTGCTTCACCGAGAGAAGACCCCATTCACCTGGGTGCCGCTACCCGGCAGTGCGAAGGAGCAATCCGACGTGCCGAGCGCTGGGGACAACGAACCAAGTCTGGGAGCCCCAATCCGGATGAGGCGCTAGCGGTGACCGGTAGGCTGAACGAAAGCTAACGTCCGAGACAGTCCGTTATCCAAAACAGGCCCAAGGGGCTGGTGGCCTGAACCAAAAGGTGAGCGGGTCGGTTTGCCGGAGAGCATAGCTGGCAACGGTGATAGCAATTCCCGCCGGATGAGAGGACGCAGCCGCCCCGGTCGAACTCCCCATCAAGCAACAGGGCAAGCCCCACCCGCCCCGCCACACGGCGGTATCCCGACCGCGAGGAAGGGGGACGGCGGAGGGGGTAGAGGAGAACCGGAGAAAGCGAAGGCTACCCTGTAACGGGGTGGATAGGGCCGCGACAGCGGAGATACCCGGCTCGAAAGGGCGCAGACTTCCGGTGGGTCTCAGCGGAGCGAGGGAACTGGACACCTGCATCATCGGAGACGTTGGACGGTGCAAGCCGAACTGAACGATGACCGAGCGTCGATGGCGTGGTCCGATGTCGATTGGACTGCGACGGAAGCGATCGTAAGGCGGCTCCAGGACCGGATCTTCCGTGCCGCGCGGGAGGGGGACGGCGCGAGGGTGAAGAACCTTCAAAACCTGCTCGCCCGCTCGCGATCCGCAAAGCTGCTGGCGATCCGGCAGGTGACCCAGCAGAACGATGGACGAGAGACACCCGGCATCGACGGCGTGGTGTGCACAACGCCGGCGGACCGGGTCAGACTGTTGGAGGACGATCTGTCCCTGAGGGGCTACCGACCCCAACCGGTGCGTCGGGTTCACATCCCCAAGCCGGGCAAGCCGGGCCGGTTTCGGCCTCTTGGGATTCCAACCGTCAAAGACCGTGTGCTTCAAGCAGTCGTCAAGCTGGCGCTGGAACCCGAATGGGAGACGCGCTTCGAGGCGAACAGCTACGGGTTTCGGCCCGGACGCTGCACGATGGATGCAATCGAGGCCATCTTCAAGGCACTCTGTAGGAGAAGCTCGAACCGATGGGTCCTCGACGCCGACATCTCCGGCTGCTTCGACAGAATCGCACACTTGCCCTTGTTGTCGAAACTTCCCACCTTCACGAAGACGATCGAACGCTGGCTCAAGGCCGGGTCGATCGAGATGGGTACTTTCAGGGAAAGTGAGAGCGGTACACCTCAAGGCGAAATTATTTCGCCACTGCTTGCGAATGTTGCCCTTGATGGCATGGAACGACTTTTCGGATGCGATGGAAGGGACGGGAAGTCCGTCCAATCCGCATCGAAGAAAGGAAATGACCACCGCCTCGTCCTGATAAGATACGCCGATGACTTCGTGGTGACCGCTCCGTCCAAGGAGGTGCTTGAACACTACGTGCTTCCGAAAATCGAGGCCTTCCTGGCCGAGCGGGGGCTCGAACTGAACCAAGAGAAAACCCGCATCGTGCCGATCGAGGAGGGGTTCAGTTTCCTCGGGTTCGGAATCCGCAAGTTCCGCGACGGGAAGCTCCTGATCGTGCCCGAGAAGGCCAAGGTGCTGGCGCATCTGGGCCGGATCAAGGCGTACCTGGATCGGAACAAGCAGGCTCCCATTGGCAAGGTCGTGGACGATCTGGCGCCCATCATCCGGGGCTGGACCGCCTACTACCGCCACGCCTGCTCGGCCCGGACCTTCCAGTACGCCGACTACCGAATGTTTCAGATGCTCTGGTCCTGGGCCCGCCGCCGGCACCCGGGGAAGGGCACGGGATGGGTCAAGACCCGGTATTTCCGAGCGACCCGAACCCGGGATTGGAACTTCACGGACACGATACGGCCGGGAGCGATTATGCTCCCGCGGTACAGCGACACCAAGATCACCCGCCACACGAAGGTCCGGGGGCACCTCAGCCCCCTGGACCCGGACACACGGGACTACTGGGCCAAACGGCGGGCGGATCGCCTGGAAGCGGCCATCTACTCCAAGCGCCGAAGGGAACTCCTCACGCTCCAGGGCTATGTCTGTACGGAGTGCGGGATCGCGTTTGATCCGGACGCCGACCTGGGGTTCATGGATGAACACCATGCCCGGCCGCGCCATCTGGGCGGCGGGAACGAGACGGAGAACCTGCAGCTGGTCCATCGCTGGTGCCATCACCGGCACCATCAGAAATGCGGATACAAGACGGCAGAGGCTTGAGCCGTATGCGGGGCCAACCCGCCCGTACGGTTCTGAGGGGAGGAGATTACAGCAATGCGATCTCCTTACCCGACCTGGCGCTGGACTTGACCGATCCGGGGTTCGACAGCACGGTGCTGAGCGAGTTCCGCACGCGCCTGGTCGAGGGCTCGGCCGAGCGCCGGATGTT
>NZ_VITI01000025.1 GCF_007827795.1 Azospirillum brasilense | reverse complement strand
TCGAGCGCAGACACAAACTGATCTCCCATCCATTCGATCCGGGAGACTCGCTCCGCCCTGTTTCCGCTGGAAGGTGGGGCCAGAACACCGCTTACCATCGACGCGATGACCGACGACGACATCGCCCGCCAGATCGCTGCCAATCCCGACGCGCCGGCGGACCTGTCTGACGCGCCAGCGGACGCGCTGCGCGTGATCCACCCGTCTGGCGGGATCTCGGTGCGCGGCATCCGCGCCAAGCTGAACCTCTCGCAGCGGGCCTTCGCCGACCGCTTTGGCTTTCCGCTAGGCACGCTGCGCGATTGGGAGCAGGGCCGCTCCCAGCCCGACGCCGCCACGCGGACCCTGCTGTTCGTGATCGAGTCCGACCCCGAGCTGGTGGCCGCGGTGGTGGCGCGCCACGCCGCGTGACGCGAAACGTGGTCGTGTTCATCGGCTGGAGCGCATGTTGGGACTGCTGTCGCGAAAGGGCGGAATGTTGACCGGGGCAAGTCGTCCACCGGGTAGCAGATCACCGGAGCGACGATCCTGCGGACTCCTCAGTCGGGAGGGCTAGAATGCAACTGGACGATCCCTTCAATCTCCGACGGTTCGTGACCGCACAGGAGCCGGTGTTCATGACGGTGCTCGACGAATTGCAGGACGGGCGCAAGCGGAGCCATTGGATGTGGTTCATTTTTCCGCAACTGCGCGGCCTCGGCCGCTCGGCAACCGCTGAGTTCTACGGCATTGCTTCCCTCGACGAGGCGCGCGCCTATCTGGAGCATCCGACGCTCGGCCCACGATTGGAAGCCGCGACGCGGGCCGTTCTGGCGATCCGGGGGCGGTCGCTTCATGAGATCTTCGGCTCTCCGGACGACATGAAGTTCCACTCCTGCATGACCCTGTTCGCCTTGGCTGCGAAGGAGTCCGTTCCCCTTTACCGTGAGGCGCTTGCGCTCTGCTTTGATGGCCGAATGGACAAGGCGACGCTAACAGCATTGATGGAGTCCCGGGGCGGGTGGCCGGCCGCGCCCGCCGTTTGAGGGCGAGCGTAAATCCTGATGTGTCAGGATTTACGCTCGATAGTATAAAAGGGACCATGGGGGAGGCGCCCAGCATGTTGGTCGAGGCGGTCGCCACCACCGTATTTGCGGTCGATTGGCTGGAGCGGCGCTACGGTTGAGCCCACGCTCATCGGCCGACTTGCTGATGGCGGTCATGGATGGAGGGGCACAGCTCCGTCATTGCCGGTTTCGTTGCAGATATCGTTGCGCCGACGTCGCAATCTCCCCATGGAATGAATAAATTCCATGGGCCCTTGGCCAGGGCGAGCTCTGGCCCATGCAGGAATGACAGCGACAAAAGGTAATGTTCACACTTAAACGGAAAGAGCAATTCGAGCAGGAGATCAAGAGGAGCCGCTTTTTGGCCTCGGCGGGTCCGGTCACGACTGAAGAGGAGGCACGTGGGTTTATCGCTGCGTGCAGCCAACGGGATGCAGGCCACAACTGCTGGGCCTTCCGGATCGGCGACCTCTACCGGTCCAGCGATGACGGCGAACCGGGGGGAACGGCGGGACGCCCGATTCTTCAGGCCATAGACGGCCAGAAGCTGGATCGGGTGGCGCTGGTGGTCAGCCGCTGGTTCGGTGGCGTTCTTCTCGGTGCGGGCGGGCTGGTGCGTGCCTACGGCGGCACCGCAGCGGCGTGTCTCCATGCCGCTGAACGTCAGCCGATCATCCGCTTTGTAGCCTTGGCCGTCACGTGCGCCTTCGCCGACGAGGCCAGGATCAGGTCGGGGCTTGGCGCCTTCCCAGCAGCCTCTGCCGAGACCAACGGCTTCACGCCCCAAGGCGTGCAACTCCAGATCAAGGTTCCTTGCGGGCAGCTGGACGATGTCGTTTGCATGATCACGGATGCTTCTCGCGGTCAAGCCAAGGTCCAAAAGTCGCCCGGATAGCGAATGAGAATCCATCCGGCGAGTGCCGGTCCTATCACCGCGCTCCGTTGGGCAACCGGGCCGTTAGGGCTCGGACGGGCGGCAAGCCGCCTCCAGGGCCGCCTCATCGTCGCAACGCTCCTCGAAGCGGCGGATTCGGCCGTCCTGCAGCACCCACCGGTGTTCGGTCGTCACCGCCACCGGTTTCCCGGTGACCTTGCTGACGGCCTCAACGAGGTTGCGCGTGACGATTTGGTCTCCGTCCCTTGCGATGTCCCGCATCTCGTGCTTGGTGATCGTCCATTCCTGGGCCAACCCCTGGAAATAGCGCTGGACACCATCCAGGCCGTGGAAGATGCCGGAAAAGGCCGCAAGGGCCGGGGACCGGCCGCAAGATATCCACTCGACGTCGGGCGCGAGATGCTCGAACAGCGGCGCCACATCGCCCACGGCGTAGCGGTCGTACAGGTCGCGAAGCAACTCGATGTCGGTCTGCGCCATGCCGCATCTCCGCCCATCATGGGATGGTCCGCCATGATAGGGCCGGGTCCCGTGCGCCATGCCGGCGCAAAGGCGGTGCCTCTGTCGGGCGGGGCTGCTCCTCACAACCGGGCGAGGGCCTGCCGCATGATCTCCGCTGTGGCGAGGTCGGCCGGGAAGAAAGCCTCGATGGCCAGTTCGGACAAGGTGACGTCCACCGCCGTTCCGAACACCGTCGTGGTGCTGAAGAAGCAGAGAGTCCCGGCTTCCGTCCTGAGCCGCAGAGGAACCACCACGCCATCATGCGACGACGACGGCTCTCCCCGGCCGTGCGGAGCCTGCCCGCCGGGCATCGGATAGCCCTTCAACTCGCCGAACAGCGCGGCCAGTACGGGATCGGCGCTGACGTCGATCTGCCGGATCAGCCGGTGCAGGATGTGCGCCCGCCACTGGGCGAAGTTCTCGATCCGCGGTGCCAGCCCGGAGGGGTGGAGGCTGAGGCGCAGCACGTTCACCGGAGGCTGGAGAAGATCCGTCGCGGCGCCGGTGAGCAGCGGGGCGACCGCCCGGTTGGCCGCAACCAGCGTCCAGTGCCGATCCACGGCCAACGCCGGGTGAGGCTCGTGTCCGGTCAGCACGAGATCGACCGCCTGACGGGCGGCCTGCATCTCCGGATCGCCCAGCCGGTGTTCGGAAAAGACCGGCGCGAAGCCCGCGGCGGCGAGCAGCGCGTTGCGGTCGCGCAGCGGAATGTCCATCCGCTCCGCCAAATGGAGCAGCATGGTCCGGCTGGGCTGCGAGCGCCCGGTTTCCAAGAAGCTGACGTGCCGGGTCGAGATGTCGGCTTCGCAGGCCAGGTCGAGTTGGCTCAAGCCACGCCGCTTGCGCCACGCGCGCAGCAACTCGCCGACCGGCTGGCGCGGCACGGTCCTGGGGGTCGGTCGGTGCCGGGTGGCTGTTTGCGGCATTGTTCCGGCCTCCGGTCCGGTGTTGTCGGTGTTCTGCGCTCCACATGATACCAGCGCTGCCGATCATGCATCCAGAAAGGTCAGCAGGTCGCGGTTGAAGCGGTCCATATGCGTCAGGAACAGACCGTGCGGCGCCCCCTCGTAGACGGTCAGCGTCGCGTTCGGCATCAGCTCGGCGGTTTTCCTTCCGGTGATGCCAAGCGGGCTGGAGACATCCAAATCGCCGTGGATCAGCAGGGTCGGCACGGTGATGTCCCGAAGCTCCCGCCGGAAGTCGGTGGACGTCGTCGCCCGATGGCAGTCCAGAAGCGCCTTCATCGAGGCTTGCAAGGCCATCGATTTCACCCACGCCATCATGCCGGGCGAACTGTCCGCCGTCATGAAGGGGCGAATGTTGTCCTCCAGCCATGCCGGAAAGTCCCGCATCAGCCAATCCGAGCGGAAGGCTTCGAAGACGGCGAGATCGATTCCGTCAGGGTGGTCGTCGGTCCGGGAAAGCGTTGGTGTCATCGTGCCGACCAGAACCGTGCGGGAAACGCGGCGGCTGCCGTGCCTGCTCAGGTAGCGGATGATTTCCCCGCAGGACATGGAATGGCCGACCAACGTGACACCGTCCAGATCCAGCGTGTCGAGCAGGGTTGCGAGGTCGTCGGCCAGCCGGTCGAAGTCGAAGCCGATTCCCGGGTCGCTCGACCGGCCATGGCCGCGACGGTCGTACGCGACGCAGCGGTAACCGCGCTCGGTCAGCGCCAGCATCTGATAGGCCCAGGAGTCGGAATTCAGCGACCAGCTGGACAGAAAGACGACGGGCTTCCCCAGTCCCCAATCCCGGTAGAAGAGGGCCACACCGTCTTCGGTGCGGATGAAGCCGGGCTGATCCGGTGCGGCGGGAATTGTCGAAGCCATGCTCATGGCCGGTGCTCCTGGGTTCGGGACGTTGCGGGACGGGATGGCCGGTGCGCTATGCGCCTTCCGGAACCCGGTCCAGAAAGCCGGTCACCGAGCGGATGCGTCCATCGGCGGCCAACCGGATGAAGTCGGTGCCGCCGGCAATGGGCTCTGCCCCCGCCGGAACGAGGGACCAGGAGAAGCGCACGCGGCCGTTGTGGCCGTCGGGCGTGCCCTGCAGGATGAAACGACAGTTCGGGAACCGCTGCTGCATGGCGCTGATCAGGGCGTTGACGCCGGCGTGGCCGTTCGCCTGAACCATCGGGTCAAGGTAATGCGCATCATTGCTCCAATGTTCGACGAGCAGGGCCAGCCGGCGGTCGGGGGCGGTCTCGTTCCAGACGGCGATGTAGCTCTGAGCGACATGGGCTGCGTTCGTCATGGCGGAACTCCTTCGTGGGGGTGTCCGGATCGACCGGACCTCCACAGCAGCATCGTCGTTCCGCGATCCTCCTGCGATTACGTGGGAGGTAACGGTAAAGCCATTGATCGCGTTTGCGATCGGCGGCTGCCGATACGCCTCCGGTATGGGAAGGGAGCCATTCAGCCCCTTCCGGTCCATCCGCCGGATTTTCAGCTTATGGGGATTTTTGTGGGTTCACGCATAAACTAAGTTACCCGAGTGAGGCACGGTGGCACTTGATCAGCATCCAACTTTTTCAACGATATCGGTCAGAAGAGTGTTGGTGCATGGAGATGGGCGGCCGATCTGTTCGTCCATTCTGCCACCGGTTACGCGGTGCGCACCGGCACGGGGCGTCCTGCGTCGAGCATGCGGTTGAGGTCGGATACGCCGATCATGGCTTCCGCCTGCTGAGCGGGCGGAGTTCGGGCGTGGAGGTGCCCGCCAAGAATGCCCTTGTAGCGCGCCATGGCCGTTTCCTCTTTGGAGCGGTGGCCGTACTTGGTTTCGCGCTGCCATTCCATCCGGCCGGTTTCGGCGATCCGCTGGATGTGGCGGTCGCGCTGCGTCGGGGGGGGCTCGGCCTGAGCCTCCCGTGACAGCGTTGATCTTGATGCCATTCACCGGCACCAGCTGCTGGGTAAACCCCTTCAAAGTTGCGATCATGATCGCTTTCCAGTCGATGTTGACGTTTAAACAAAGCTCGCGGCCAGCGCTCAGTGCTGATCGAAATCGGTGGCGATCGAGATGTCGCGCCAAGCGTCGATATCGCTGCGGAACGCAGCCAGCTTTCGTTCGGCGATCGCGTGGGCGTTGGGGCCGAGTGGCAAATGAAGCGTGGCGTCATCGGCGTCGACTGCCTGCAGGATCATCCTGACGCAGAAGTTCATGCGCTCGCTCGGCATCGTCGGCACCGACGCGCAGGCCCGCGTCTGCCACGGCCCGACCGTGTCGGCGCTGGCCTCCACCTTCGGGCGCGGCGCCATGACCAACACCTGGGTGGACATCGGCAACGCCGACTTCATCCTGATCATGGGCGGCAACCCGGCCGAGGCGCACCCGGTCGGCTTCAAGTGGGCCATTGAAGCGAAGAAGAAGGGCGCCCGGATTGTCGTGGTCGATCCGCGCTTCAACCGCTCGGCCGCTGTCGCCGACGAATACGTGCCGATCCGTGCCGGCTCCGACATCGTGTTCCTGGGTGGCGCCATCAACTGGCTGATCGCCAACGACAAGATCCAGTGGGAGTATGTGAAGGCGTTCACCAACGCCTCCTACATCGTCGAGGAGGGCTTCGGATTCGAGGACGGGCTGTTCTCCGGCTTCGATCCGGCCAAGGGGCAGTACGACCGCAAGAGCTGGAACTACGAGTTCGACGAGGCCGGCAACGCCAGGACCGACCCGACGCTCCAGCATCCGCGCTGCGTGTGGAACCTGATGAAGGCCCACTTCGCCCGCTACACGCCCGATGTCGTCGCCGACCTGACCGGCAGCCCGAGGGACGGGTTCCTGACGGTCTGCCGCCATCTCGGCGAGACGTCGGCCCGCGACCGGGTCGGCACGATCCTCTACGCGCTGGGCTGGACGCAGCACACGGTCGGCGCCCAGAACATCCGCACCATGGCGATGATCCAGTTGCTGCTGGGCAACATCGGCATGCCGGGCGGCGGCGTGAACGCGCTGCGCGGCCATTCCAACATCCAGGGACTGTCGGATCTGGGGCTGCTGTCCACCAGCCTGCCGGGCTATCTGACGCTGCCGAACGAAAAGGCGCACCCGACCTTCTCCGATTACGTCGCCAGGACGACGCCCAAGGCGCAGCAGCCCGGCCAGCTCAATTTCTGGAGCAACACGCCGAAGCTCTTCGTCAGCCTGATGAAGTGGTTCTGGGGTGACGCCGCCACCAAGGACAACGACTGGGGCTACGACTGGATTCCGAAGTGGGACAAGATGTACGACGTGCTTCAGGTCATGGACCTGATGCACAACGGCAAGGTCAACGGGCTGATTGTCCAGGGTTTCAACCCGCTGACCTCCTTCCCGGACGTGCGCAAGACCGTCGCCAGCTTCTCGAAGCTGAAATACATGGTGGTGATCGACCCGATCGCCACGGAGACGGCCTCCTTCTGGCGCAACCACGGCGAGATCAACGACGTCGATCCCGCCGGCATCAAGACCGAAGTGTTCCGCCTGCCCTCGACCTGCTTCGCGGAGGAGGACGGGGCTATCGTCAATTCGGCGCGCTGGCTGCAATGGCATTCCAAGGGCGCCAACCCGCCGGGCGAGGCCCGGTCGGTTCAGGAGATCGTCGCCGAGCTGTTCCTTGCCCTGCGCACGCTCTACCGGACGGAAGGCGGCAAGGCGCCGGAGCCGATCCTGCATCTGTCCTGGCCCTACCGGAAGCCGAATGAACCGACACCGGAGGAACTGGCGAAGGAGTTGAACGGCCGCGCCCTGGCCGACATCCCCGCCCCGAAGGACCCGACCCGGTTCCTGGCCCGCAAGGGCGAGCAGCTGCCGGGCTTCGCCCTGCTCCAGGACGACGGTTCCACCATGTCGGCCTGCTGGATCTTCGCCGGCTGCGGGACGCAGGCCGGCAACCAGATGGCGCGGCGCGACAACTCCGATTCCGGTCTCGGCAACACGCCGGGATGGGCCTGGGCGTGGCCGGCCAACCGCCGCATCATCTACAACCGCGCCTCCTGCGACCCGTCAGGCAAGTCCTGGGACCCGAAGCGGACGCTGATCGCCTGGAACGGCGAGCGGTGGGCGGGCGCCGACGTGCCCGACTTCAAGATCGACGCGGCTCCCGGCAGCGGCATGAAGCCCTTCATCATGAACCCGGAAGGCGTCGGACGCCTGTTCGCCACCGACAAGCTGGTGGACGGCCCGTTCCCCGAGCATTACGAACCGATGGAAAGCCCGCTCGGCACCAACCCGCTGCACCCGAAGGTGGTCACCAGCCCGGCGGTGCGCATCTTCGCCGCCGACAAGGCGCGCCTCGGCACCCACGACCAGTTTCCCTACGTCGGTACGACCTACCGCCTGACCGAGCATTTCCAGTTCTGGACCAAGAGCGTGGCGCTGAATGCCATCGCCCAGCCCGAGCAGTTCGTGGAGATCGGCGAGACGCTGGCCGTCGAGAAGGGCATCCGCACCGGCGACACGGTCAAGGTCAGCTCCAAGCGCGGCTTCATCAAGGCGAAGGCGGTCGTGACCAAGCGTGTCAAGGCACTGACGGTGAACGGAAAGACCATCCATCAGGTCGGCATCCCGCTGCACTGGGGATGGGAGACGGTGGCGCGCAAGGACTATCTGTCCAACACCCTGCCGCCGGCCGTCGGCGACTGCAACACCCAGACGCCGGAATACAAGGCGTTCCTCGTGAACGTCGAAAAGATCGTGGGAGCATGACGCCATGACCTTGCAATCCCTGGACATCCAGCGCCGCTCGGCGAGCCCGACGGCCGCGCCCGCGGCCCGCAACCCGGCCGAGATCGCCCAGCTCATCGACGTGTCGGTCTGCATCGGCTGCAAGGCCTGCCAGGTCGCCTGCTCCGAATGGAATGAGCTGCGCGCCGACGTCGGCACCTGCGTCGGCGTCTACGACAACCCGGTCGACCTGTCGTCGCAGGCCTGGACCGTCATGCGCTTCGCCGAGGTGGAGGAGAACGGCAAGCTGGAGTGGCTGATCCGCAAGGACGGCTGCATGCATTGCGCCGAGCCCGGCTGCCTGAAGGCCTGCCCGTCGCCGAGGGCCATCGTTCAGCACAAGAACGGTATCGTGGACTACAACCAGGAGCACTGCATCGGCTGCGGCTACTGCGTCTCCGGCTGCCCGTTCAACGTGCCGCGCCTCAGTCCCAAGGCCCTTGATGTCCGCGAGCGCTCGAAAACGGGGCCGGCCGGCCGCCGGCTAGTTCGGGGCGGATCAAACCGTTGGACAAAGGGACAAGGCGCCCCGCACAGTGTGCACCGTGATGACTGGATTGCGTGCTTTTGCCGGGCGCCTCATTGCTGCTCTCCTGCTGGTCCCGTTCCTGCCGCCGGGAATCGTGGCGGGGCAGGATACGGGTGCTGCCGTCACCGTGCTGACGTCCTTCCCGGCAGCTTTCTACGAACCCGTGCGGGAAGCGTTCGAGGCTGCACACCCGGACTGGCGCCTGCGCGTCGTCAACACGAAGACCACCGCCGCGATCAGCCAATTGCAGGAGCGGAGTGACGGTGGCGTGGACGTCTTCTGGGCATCCGCTCCCGACGCCTTCGAGGTGTTGAAGGCGGCCAAGCGCCTGGAGCCGGTCGCCCCACCGCCGACGGGGGCGCCGCCGACGGTCGGGAACCAGCCGATCAACGATCCGGACGGCGCCTATCTCGGCTTCGCGCTGTCGGGCTACGGGGTGCTGTGGAACCAGCGCTACCTGGACCGTCACACGTTGCCGACGCCGAAGCGGTGGGAGGATCTGCGCCGCCCCGTCTATGCCCGGCATCTCGGCATCACCGCCCCGTCGCGCTCCGGCACCATGCATCTGATGGTCGAAACCGTGCTGCAGATGCAGGGGTGGGAGCGCGGGTGGGCGACATGGCTGGAGATCGCCGGGAATCTCGCCACCGTGACGGCGCGCAGCTACGGCGTGGTGGATGGCATCGCCAAGGGACGCTTCGGCGTCGGGCTGAGCATCGACTTCCTCGGGCAGTCCGCCGGGTCGGAGGAGGACGATCTGCGCTTCGCCTATCCCGCCGACAGCCTGTTCCTTCCCGCCAGCGTGGCGCTGCTGCGCGGCGCGCCGAACCCGGACGGGGCGCGGGCCTTCATCGCCTTTCTGCTGTCCCCGGCCGGTCAGGCGCTGCTCGTCCGCCCGGACATTCAGAGGTTGCCGGTGCGGCCGGACGCCTACGCGGCGGCGCCCCCCGGCTATCCAGACCCCTACCGGACGGAGACGGGGGACGACCTGTTCCTGTTCGACCGCGCCCTGTCCGGCGCCCGCTACGAGCTGGTGAACCTGCTGTTCGACGAGCTGGTGACCTTCCGGGTCAAGACGCTGAACCGGGTCTGGCAACTGATTCACGAGGGGGAGGCGCGCCTGCACGCGCTCTACGGCTCCGCCAGCCACGAGCCGGTGGCGGCGGACCTGCTGCGCGCCGCGCGGGCGGCGGCCACCGCGGTCCCGGTGTCCACCACGGAGGCCGCCGATCCCGCCTTCTCCATGGCGTTGCGCCGTCCGGCGCGCGGGCTTCCCGTGTCCAGCCGGCAGGCGGAGCTGGAAGCCGCGTGGCGGGCCTTCTCCCAGCAGAGGCTGGACGAGGCCCTGGCCCTGGCGGAACGCGCGTTGATCATCCTGCGCGTGGCCAGCGGCGAAGGGGTCTGGCCGTGAGCGCGGAAGCCGTCGCCGGGCGGGCTCCCGGTCCCGTGCGGTTCGGCATCCGGGCGCGGCTGCTGCTGGCCTTCGTCGCGGTGGCGGCGCTGTCGGTGGTCGCCTGCGGGCTGGGCTGGCTGTCCTACGACCGGCTGGGCGGCACGCTGGACGAATTCGCGGAAAGCCATTTGCCCGCCTTGGGGCTCGCCGCGCGCTTGGCGGAGGAGGGCGGCAGCATCACCGCCACCGCGCCGATCCTCGCCAACGCCCGGACGGAGCAGGAGCTGGGCGCCATCCGTGATGCGCTGGGCCGCCGGCTCGCCGCGCTGCGCCTGCTCGCGGCGGAGGGGGAGCGTGGCGTCCCCGGATTGCGCCCGATGGTCGACGCGCTCGGCCACAACCTGACCGACCTCGACGCCACCGTGCGGCACCGGCTGGCGCTGGCCCGCCGCAACCAGGAAGGCATCGAGCGGTTGCGCTGGCTGCACGCCGACTTCCTCGACGAGATCGAGCCGCTGGTCGCCGACGCCCGCTTCAACATCCAGAGCGCGCTGGGCTCCGTGGAAACCGGCACCCGCTCCGCCGAAGCGGTCCGCGTGCTGCGCGAGGAGAGCCGGCGCAGCGAGGCGGTGCTTCAGATCGGCGCGAACGGCAACCTCGCGGTCGGGCTGATCGCGCGGGCCGCTACGCTGGCCACCACCGAGGCGTTGGACGACAATGCGGGCTTCCTGGAGGAAACCGCGGACCGGCTGCAACATGACCTCGCCACCCTGAAGGACTGGGCGGACGGCGTGTCGCTGGGGCAGGTGCTTGCCCGCCTGCTGGAACTGGCCCGCGGCGAGGGCAGCATCCCGGACCTGCGCCGCGCGGAGCTGGCCGCAGCCGACCAGGGGCAGGGCCTGCTGGCCGAGAACCGGAAGCTGGTCGCCCGGCTGAACGGCCTGATCGCCCAGCAGGTGCAGTCGGTGGAAACCACCTCGCGCGCCGCCGCCGCCCGTTCGGCGGAGGCGATCGCCGAGGGGCGGTCGGCCCTTCTGGCGAGCGCGCTGGTCAGCCTGCTGGTGGCGGTGCTGGTGGCCTGGCTGTACGTCAACCGCAGCATCATCTCCCGCCTGACGCGGCTCGGCAGCGCGGCGCACGAGATCGCCGCCGGCAACCTGAAGGCGGACATCCCGCTGGGCGGCAACGACGAACTGTCGCAGATGGCCGCGGCCCTGCTGGTCTTCCGCGACACCGCCATCGCGGTGGAGGAGGCCAACGCCCAGGCCATCATCGACAACGCCCAGGCCGGGCTGGCGACCACCGACGCCGACGGGGTGATCGAGTTCGTCAACCCGCTGGCCGCCGCGCTGATCGCCGCACCGGAGGGCGGCGCGGACGGGCGGCTGGCGGACCGGCTGGAGCCTGTCGGCGCGCGGCGCGTGGAGGAGTTCTTCCGCGAGGCCCGCGAGGCACCGGATGAGGCGGCGCCGTCGCTGTCCCTCCTGACCGCCGGGCGGCGGCCGAACGGTCGCCCGGTGCCGGTCCAGGTGGGCATCCGGCCCTTCCGGCGGCGCCAGCAGCAGCGCTTCATCGTCACCCTGACCGACATGACCGAGCGCGTGGAGGCGCAGCAGCTCCTGGAACGCACGGTGGCGGAGCGCACCGCCGACCTGCGCACCACCAACGCCCGGCTGGAGCAGGCCATCGCCGAACACCAGCGCGCCGAACGCGACCTGCGCGACACCCAGGCGGAGCTGGTGCAGGCCGGCAAGCTGGCGGCGCTGGGCCAGCTCGCCGCCGGGGTGGGGCACGAGCTGAACCAGCCGCTGTCGGCCATCCGCTCCTACGCCCACAACGGGCGCAAGCTGATCGCGCTCGGGCGGGTCGCGGAGGCGGAGGGCAACCTCGGCAAGATCGCCGATCTGACCGCGCGCATGGCCAACATCACCAACCATCTGAAGCGCTTCGCCCGCCGTCCCGACACCCGGCTGGGCGCGGTGGAACTGGCGCCGGTGGTGCAGGGCGCGCTCTCGCTGTTCGGCGACCGGCTGCGCGAGGAGTCCGTGGAGCTGGCCGTGGACCTGCCGAAGGACCGGCCCGGCGAACCGCTGCGCGTCCGCGCCGAGGAGGTGCGGCTGGAGCAGGTGTTGGTCAATCTGCTGAGCAACGCGCTGGACGCCGTGGCCGGCGCCCCGCTGCGTCGCATCGTCATCGCCGCGGAGGGGGCGGAGGGGACCGTCCGCATCACGGTGCGCGACAGCGGTCCCGGCATTCCCGACGCGGTGGCCGGTCAGGTGTTCGACCCCTTCTTCACGACCAAGCCGGTGGGCGCCGGGCTCGGCCTCGGCCTCTCGATCTCCTACAACATCGTGCGGGACTTCGGCGGCGTCCTGTCGGTGGCCGACAGCGGCCCCGGCGGAACCGCTTTCCTGCTGACCCTGACCCGTGCCTGAGCGACATCGCATGACCGTTCTTCTGATCGACGACGACCACGAGGTGCTGGACGCCAGCCGCCAGACGCTGGAGCTGGAAGGCTTCGCGGTGGAGGCGACGACCCGGCCCGAAAACGCCCTGGACCGGCTCGGCCCGTCCTGGCCGGGCGTGGTGGTGACCGACGTGCGCATGCCCGGTCTGGACGGCTTCGCCCTGCTGGAGCGGGTGCGCGCCGCCGATCCGGAGGTGCCGGTGGTGCTGGTGACGGGGCATGGCGACATCGCCATGGCGATGCGGGCGGTGCGCGGCGGCGCCTACGACTTCATCGAGAAGCCGGCCGAGCCCGGCCATCTCGTGGAGGTGGTGCGCCGCGCGCTGGAGCATCGGCGGCTGGTGCTGGAGAACCGCAGCCTGCGGGCGCAGCTGGCCGGTGGCGGCTCGCTGGAGGCGCGCATCATCGGCCGGTCGTCCGCCATCGAACGGCTGCGCGCCGCCGTGGCCGGGCTGGCCGACGCCGAGGTGGACGTCCTGCTGTTCGGCGAAACCGGAACGGGAAAGGAGCTGATCGCCCGCAGCCTGCACGACGCCGGACGGCGGCGGGCCGGCAACTTCGTCGCCCTGAATTGCGGCGCTCTGCCCGACACCATCATCGAGAGCGAGCTGTTCGGCCATGAGCCCGGCGCCTTCACCGGCGCACAGGGCCGGCGCATCGGCAAGCTGGAGCACGCCGACGGCGGCACGCTGTTCCTCGACGAGATCGAGAGCATGCCGATGCATCTCCAGGTGAAGCTGCTGCGCGTGCTGCAGGAGCGGGTGATCGAGCGGGTCGGCGGCAACCGGCCGATCCCGCTGGACCTGCGCGTGGTCGCCGCCACCAAGGTCGATCTGCTGCGGCTGGCCGGGGAGGGCCGGTTCCGCGAGGATCTCTACTACCGCCTGAACGTGGTCACCGTGCCGCTTCCGCCCCTGCGCGAGCGGCGGGAGGATGTCCCGCTGCTGCTGCGCCATTTCCTCGACGCCGCCGCGGCCCGCGCCCGCCGCCCGGCTCCGCCGGTGGACGCGGCGGCGCTGGCCCGTCTGGCCGCCCATGGCTGGCCGGGCAACGTCCGCGAGCTGCGCAACGTCGCCGAGCGCATTGCCCTGGGCTTGGGCGATGGTCTGGCGGGTGGACCGGTGGCCGGAGCGGCGGGCGGCGGGATCGAACCGCTCGCCGGGCAGATGGACCGCATCGAGAAGCAGCTCATCGAGGACGCGCTGGCCCGCTGCGGCGGGCGGGTCGGCGAGACGGCGGACAAGCTGGGGATCACCCGCAAGACCCTCTACCTGAAGATGCGCCACCATGGCCTCCACCGCGGCGACTTTGCCGAGGAGTGATGCGCCGCCCTGTTCCCGTCATTACCCATCGCGCCCACCCGATGTTACCGGAATTACCCATCCTCCCAGCGCGACCCCAGTGAATACGCCTGCGAACGGTCTGGCATGCGGATTGCTGAAACAACACGCAGAAAAAACACCGGGAGGAACCATCCTATGTCTCGCACGCTGCACGGCGTCGCGGCCGCCCTGGCCGTCATGCTCGCTTCCAGCACCGCCGCCTTCGCCCAGGACCCGTCGGGCAAGCTGGTCGTCGTCACATCCTTTCCGAAGGACCTGACCAGCGCCTTCCAGCAGGCTTTCCAGAAGGCCTATCCGAAGGTCACGCTGGAGGTTCTGAACCGCAACACCAACGCGGGCGTGAAGTATCTCCAGGAAACGGCCTCGAACAACGGCACCGACCTGTTCTGGGCCTCCGCCCCCGACGCCTTTGAGGTTCTGAAGGGCGCCAACCTGCTGCAGGCCTACAAGCCGAAGGTCGAGGGCATTCCGGAGAAGGTCGGCGCCTACCCGATCAACGATCCGGAGGGCATGTACGCCGGCTTCGCCGCCTCGGGCTACGGCATCATGTGGAACAGCCGCTACATGAAGGCCAACGAGCTGCCGGCCCCCAAGGAGTGGTCGGACCTCGCCAAGCCGGTCTATTACGACCACGTCGCCATCTCCGCCCCGTCGCGCTCCGGCACCACGCACCTGACCATCGAGACCATCCTCCAGGGCGAGGGGTGGGAGAAGGGCTGGCGGACCAACAAGGAGATCGCCGGCAACTACCGCACCATCACCGAGCGCAGCTTCGGCGTTCCGGACGGTGTGAACTCCGGCAGCTTCGGCATCGGCATCGTGATCGACTTCTTCGCGCTGTCGTCCCAGGCCTCGGGCTTCCCGGTGGAGTTCGTCTATCCGACGGTCACCACCATCGTGCCGGCCAACATCGGCATCGTGAAGAACGCCCCCAACAAGGCCGCCGCCGAGACCTTCGTCGACTTCATCCTGTCGCCGCAGGGCCAGGAAGTCCTGTTGCAGCCGGCGATCCGCCGCCTGCCGGTCAACCCGGCGACCTACGCCAAGGCCCCGGCCGACTACCCGAACCCGTTCAAGGACACCTCGCTGGGCTCGCAGGTGAACTTCGACGTCGAGGTGTCGCAGGCCCGCTACAACGTGGTGGACGCGCTGTTCGACCAGCTCATCACCTTCCAGCTCGACGGGCTGAAGGCGGCGACCCGCGCCATCCATCAGGCCGACGCCGCGCTGGCCAAGAAGCCCAACGACAAGGGCAAGGCGCTGCTGGCCGAGGCCCGCGACCTCGTCGCCGCCATGCCGGTGACCGCCCAGGAGGCCGCCGACCCGCAGCTGGCCGGCGCCTTCACGGTGGAGCGCAAGAGCGCCACCGACGCCGTGCCGGAGCGTCAGGCGCAGGTGGAGCAGAAGTGGGCCGCCTTCGCCAAGGACAACTACGCCGCCGCCCGCAAGAAGGCCGAAGAGGCCCTGGCGCTGGCCCGCTGACCCGAGCGTGACGGGAGGGGCGCCCCGCGCGGGCGCCCCGCCTCGCCTTCTCTCCCGATACCATTGGGCTGAACCATGACGTCTCTTGCGCTCACGCGCGAAAGCATCGCGCGCGTGCGGCCGGGGCCGGCGGTGGCGGCTGTGCTGATCGCGCTGTTCCTGCTGCTGTTCCTCGTCGTGCCGGTCGTCCAGGTCATCTTCGTCGCCTTCCAGGACAAGACGACCGGGGCCTTCACGCTGATCAACTTCGCCGACTTCTTCCGCAACGACCTGTTCATGCGGTCGTTCTGGAACTCCTTCTACGTCTCCGCGATGTCGGTGGTGGTGGCGAGCGCGCTGGCCCTGCCGCTGGCCTATCTGACGACGCGGTTCGAGTTCCGCGGCGCCGTGCTGATCCAGAGCCTGGGCATCATCCCGCTGATCATGCCGCCCTTCATCGGCGCGGTGGCGATGCAGCTGCTGTTCGGGCGCAACGGCACGGTCAACCTGCTGCTGCGCGACCATTTCGGCATCTCCATTCCGTTCATGGAGGGGCTGAACGGCGTCATCTTCGTCCAGAGCATCCACTATTTCCCGTTCATCCTCATCAACCTGTCGGCCAGCCTGAAGAACATCGACCGGGCGATGGAGGAGTCCGCGCAGAACCTCGGCTGCCACGGCTTCCGGCTGTTCCGCCGCATCGTCTTCCCGCTGGCCATGCCGGGCTACGTGGCCGGCGCGTCGCTGGTCTTCATCAAGGTGTTCGACGACCTCGGCACGCCGCTGCTGCTCAACGTCAACGACATGCTGGCGCCGCAGGCGTACCTGCGCATCTCCTCGATCGGCATCGCCGACCCGATGGGCTACGTGATCTCGGTGGTGCTGATCGTCTGCTCGCTGCTCGCCCTGTGGGTGTCGGCGCTGGCGATGAAGGGCAAGGACTACGCGACCGTCCAGCGCGGCGGCGGCGGTCTGGCGCGGCGGCGCATGAAGCCGCTGGAACTGGTCGCCGCCTACGCCGTCGTTCTGCTGATCCTGGTGCTGGTGCTGGCGCCGCACATCGGCCTGACGCTGCTGTCCTTCGCGACGATCTGGTCCTTCAGCCCGTTCCCCGACGCCTTCACGATGAAGCATTACGGGACGGTCTTCCTGGAAAGCGGCCAGTACATCACCAACACGCTGCTCTACGCCTCGCTGGCCGCACTGCTCGACGTGGTGATCGGCACGGCCATCGCCTATCTGGTGCTGCGCAGCAAGCTGCCGGGCCGGCAATGGCTGGACTACATCGCGATGGCGGCGCTGGCGGTGCCGGGCGTGGTGCTGGGCATCGGCTATCTGCGCAGCTTCTACGACGTGCCCATGCCCTTCACCGGGCAGCCGCTGTCCGGCTTCTGGCTGATCCTGGTCTTCGCGCTGGCGATCCGCCGCCTGCCCTACGCGCTGCGCGCCTGCACCGCGGCTCTGCAGCAGGTCAGCAACTCGCTGGAGGAGGCGGCCGAGAATCTGGGCGCCACCAAGCTGCGCACCATCAGCCGGGTGGTCGTGCCGCTGATGTCCGGCGGCATCCTGGCCGGCTTCGTCACCAGCTTCGCCACCGCGGCGGTGGAACTGTCGGCGACCATCATGCTGGTCCATTCGCAGAGCGACGCGCCGCTGGCCTACGGCCTCTACGTCTACATGCAGTCGGCGGCCGGGCGCGGTCCGGGGGCGGCGCTGGGCGTCTTCGCCGTCGTCATCGTCGGGCTGGGCACCTACCTGTCGCACGTCATCATCGAGCGGGGCCGGCGCGAACGCGGCCAGGACCATTGAGGGGAATCGCCACCATGAACCATCAATTCTCCCCCACCTCCCTGGCCGCCGGGATGGAGAGCGTCGGCGTCCGCATCGACGGCGTGGACCTGTCCTACGGCAGCCACCGCGTGCTGAAGGACATCCATCTCGACATCAAGCCGGGCGAGTTCTTCGCCTTCCTCGGCCCGTCGGGCTGCGGCAAGACCACGCTGCTGCGGCTGATCGCCGGCTTCAACACGGCGCAGCGCGGGCAGGTAACGATCGGCGGGCGCGACATCTCGGGCCTGCCGCCGCACAAGCGCGACGTCGGCATGGTTTTCCAGAGCTACGCGCTGTGGCCGCACATGACGGTGCGCCGCAACGTCGCCTTCGGGCTGGAGGAGCGGCGCGTGCCGCGCGCGGAGATCGAGCGGCGGGTGGATGCGGCGCTCGGCCTCGTCGGGCTGAAGCATCTGGCCGACCGCCGTCCGTCGCAGCTTTCGGGAGGCCAGCAGCAGCGCGTGGCGCTCGCCCGCACGATCGTGATCGAGCCGAAGATCCTGCTGCTGGACGAGCCGCTGTCGAACCTCGACGCCAAGCTGCGCGTGCAGATGCGCCAGGAACTGCTCAGCCTCCAGCGCAAGCTGGGGCTGACCACCATCTTCGTCACCCACGACCAGGAGGAGGCCAACACCATCTGCGACCGCATCGCGGTGATGGAGGACGGCATCGTCCAGCAGGTGGGCACCCCGCAGGAACTGTACGACCACCCGGCCAACCTGTTCGTCGCCGGCTTCCTCGGCACCGCCAACGTGCTCGACGGGCAGGTGCGCGCCGTGGACGGCGGCGGGACGGCCTTCGTCACGGGCGGCGGCGTGGCGATCCCGCTGCAGCAGGGCGTGGAGCCGGGGGCCGAGGGCAAGCTGATGTTTCGGCCGCAAAATCTCGTTATCCGTCAGGATGGCGGGCGCCAAGAGGATGGGCCGCCGCGCGCGGGCCACGTCCGGCTGATGGGCGTGGTGCGGCATCGGGAGTTCCTGGGGGCATCGATCCGCTACGCGGTGGACATCGGGGGACAGCAGGTGCAGGTTGACGCTCCGCACCAGGCCGGCAACGCGCTGCTGCCGACGGACACCCCCATCACCCTCGACCTCGCGGCCGACAAGGCCCGTTTCCTGCGTCGATAGGAGCCGCATTCCGGTGACCAGCCTTCCCAACCGCACGTCCTTGCGTGCCCCCGTTCGTGCGATTGCCTTCGACCTCGACGGCACGCTGGTGGACAGCGCCGCCGACCTGATGCACGCCTCCAACGCCCTGCTCGCCGAGTTGGGCCGCCCGCCGGTCGATCTGCCGGCGGTGCGCACCTTCATCGGCGACGGGGTGGCCAAGCTGGTCGAGCGGGTCCTCGCCGCCACCGGCGGCCTGCCCGGAGCAGAGGAGACGGCGGCCCACACCCGCCGCTTCCTCGTCCTTTACGAGGCCGACCCCAGCGCCCACAGCGCGCTCTATCCCGGCGTGGCGGAGACGCTGACGGCGCTGTCCGCGGCCGGGCTGACGCTCGGGGTGTGCACCAACAAGCCGATGGCGGCGACCCGGCGGCTGCTCGCCGACCTCGGCATCGCGGACCGCTTCACGGCGGTGGTTGGCGGGGACAGTTTCCCCAGCCGCAAGCCCTCGCCGGAGCCGGTGCTCGGCCTGCTCGCCCTGATGGATGTCCGGCCCGAGGAGACCGTCTTCGTCGGCGACAACGAGCATGACGTGGCCGCCGCCCGCGCCGCCGGGGTGGCGCGGGTTCTGGTGCTGCGCTACGGCTACGCGCGGGTACCGCTCGACAGCCTCCCGCACGACGGCATCCTGGAGCATTTCGGCGACCTGACGGGCGCGCTGTCCGAAGGCTTCGCAGCATGAGCCGTCCCACGCTGGATCGGGTCGTTTTCTGTCGGCATGGCGAGACGGAAAGCAACCTCGGCGGCTGGCTGGCCGGATCGCGCGACGTGCCGCTGACCGACCGCGGGCGGGCGCAGGCCCACGCGGCGGCGGCGGCGCTGACCGCCCAGGGGAGTCCGGTCGCGGCCATTCATTCCAGCCCGCAGCGGCGCGCGCTGGAAACCGCCGGAATCATCGGCGCGGCGCTGGGCCTTCCGGTGGTCGTCGTCCCCGGTCTGGAGGAGCGGCGCTGGGGTGACCTGGAAGGGGGCGCCGTGCCGGCGGATCTGCTGCGGGAGGAGGTGCCGGGGGGCGAAAGCCTGTCCGCCTTCCAGGCCCGCGTCGCCGCGGCGTTGAGCGGATTGCCGATTCCGGCGGACGGGCAGCCCCCCTTGATCGTGGCGCACGCCGGCACATGGCACGCCTTGTGCCGCTGGATGGGTGTCGACCCGGACACGCTCTGGCCGCCCAACGCGACCTCGGTCACGCTGACGCGCGGCCCCTGACCGGAGGCCGCGCGGAAAACGTCGGCTCGTCAGGCCAGACGGGCCAGCAGAAGGTCCAGCATGCGGTCGCAAGCCGCCAGCTGCTCCTCCGCGATGAACTCGTCCGGCTTGTGGGCCTCGCCGATGCTGCCCGGACCGCAGACGACGGTGGGAAGCGACAGGCGCTGCTGGAACAGGCCGCCTTCGGTGCCGAAGGAAATCTTGCCAAGGCTGTTGCCGCCGGTGAGCGCCTTGACGAAGGACACCACCTCCGAGTCCCCGTCGGTGTCGAGCGACGGATAGCTGGACAGTTCGGCGACCTCGACGGCGGCGGCAGGAAAGGCGCTTCGCGCGCGCGTTTCAATGGCCTCCGCCTCCGCCCTCACCGCGTCGAGCAGGGGCTCCACCGGGTCTTGCGGCAGGTGGCGGATTTCCATGTCGAGGCGGCAATGGTTGGGCACGATGTTCAGCGCGCTGCCGCCCTGGATGACGCCGGCGTGGATGGTGGTCCAGGGCACGTCGTAGTCGGCGTCGCGCGGGCCTTCGGTCTGCACCCGCTCCTGCAGACGGCGCAGTCCCGTAAGCATGTCGCAGGCCATATGGATGGCGTTCATCCCCTGCGGCGCCAGGCTGGAATGGCATTCGACCCCGCGGCAGTCGATGCGCAGCGCCGTCTTGCCCTTGTGGGCCGTGACCACCTGCATCAATGTGGGTTCACCGACGATGCAGAAGCGCGGGCGGACCGGCAGGGCCGCCATCATGTCGATCAGGCGCCGCACGCCCAGGCAGCCGACCTCCTCGTCGTAGGACAGCGCGAGATGAAGGGGCTGGCTGAGCGTCCGCCCGGAGGCCCGCTCGGCCAGGGCCATCGCGGCGGCGACGAAGCCCTTCATGTCGGCGGTTCCCCGCCCATAGAGATTCCCGGCCCGGCGGGTCAGGCGGAAGGGGTCGCTGGTCCAGGCCTGCCCGTCCACCGGCACCACATCGGTGTGGCCGGACAGCAGGACGCCCGGACGGTCGACCGGGCCGATGCTGGCGAAGAGGTTGGCCTTGCGCCCGTCCTCGCTCGGCACCAGCCGTGTGGCGGCGCCGGCCGCCTCCAGCCGCTCCTTCGCCCAGAGGATGAGGTCCAGGTTGCTGTCGCGGCTGACCGTGGGAAAGGCCACCAGCCGTTCCAGAATGTCCAGCGTCGCACCCATGGCGGGTATGGTCCTTCTTCCGTGGTCCTCGATCGGCCCCGGCTTTCACCGGCCGGCGGCGCTGCCCGCGCCGTCGGGACGGAGGAGGACGCTCGACCGTCCTCCATCCGTCGTCAGGGCGCTCGGCTCACTTGGCGTCGAAGTAGCCGGCCTGGATGGTCTTGCCGATCAGGTTGCAGATGATGCGCCCGGCGGTGATGGCGGTGATGCCGTTCACGTCCTTCTTAGGCGTGATCTCCACGATGTCCATGCCGACCACGCGGCCCTTCTTCACCAGACCGTGGATCAGCGTGCGGATCTGGGGATAGGTCACGCCGCCCGGCGCCGGGCCGTTGACGGCCGGCATGATGGTCGGGTCCATGCCGTCGGCGTCGATGGTCAGGTAGTAGCGCCCACCGTCGGGAATGCGGTCGAGCACCGCCTTCATGCCGACCTCCTGCAACTCCACGTCGGGGATCAGCACGGCGCCGTAGGCCTGGGCCGCCTCGACCTCCTCCGGCCGGGCGCTGCCGGCGGAGCGCAGGCCGATCTGGAAGATCTGACCGACATGGTCCATCTCCGCCGCGCGCCGGATCGGGCTGGAATAGCCGCCGCGGGCGCCGTTCACATGGTCGCGCCAGTCGAGGTGCGCGTCGATGTGCACGAGCGTGATCGGTTCCTGATCGTCGTAGGCGCGCAGCACCGGGATCGGGATGCCGTGGTCACCGCCGATGATGATGGGGAGCATGCCCTTGGCGAGCATCGCCCGGACCACAGCCTCGGCGTTGCGGTAATGCAGGTCGAGGTCGCGCGGGTTCGCCTTCACGTCGCCGCAGTCCACGACCTTGATGTCCTTCCCGCCGAGCAGCGGGCCGCCGATGTCGAAGTCCCAGCGCTCCAGATGGCGCAACGCCCGCTCGGTGTAGCGGCGGACCCAGGTGGGGGCGTTGGTCTGGTCGTTGGTCACCTCGTCGATCGAGTAGGGATCGCCGTAGGGGATGCCGAGGATGCCGATATGGCCGTCGAGCTGGTCGAGATCCGTGCAGATCGGGAAGTCGAGGAAGCTCTGCAGTTCACGGCGCGGCGGGTTGGTCAGGGTGCTGCTCATGGCGGGCGTTCCAGGTTTCTTCTGAGAAATGCGGGAAGGGTTCAGGCGGCGTCGGGGATCACGGCGATGGCGTCGACCTCGACCACCCATTCCGGCCGCGCCAGGGCGCTGACGACGATGCCGGTGGAGACGGGATGAACGCCCTTCAGCCACTTGCCGATGGTGCGGTAGACCGGCTCGCGGTAGCGCGGGTCGGTGATGTAGACGGTGATCTTGCAGATGTGCTCCATCTTCGCGCCGGCTTCGTCCAGCAGCATCTTGATGTTGCTCATGGCCTGCTCGGTCTGGCCGGCGGCGTCGCCGATGGCCACGCTCTCGCTGGTGTCGAGGTTCTGGCCGATCTGGCCGCGCACGAAGACCATCGCACCGCGGGCGACGACCGTCTGGCAGAGGTCGTTGTCCAGCGCCTGCTCGGGATAGGTCTTCTTGGTGTTGAACTTGCGGATGCGGGTGTGGGTGGTCATGGGTCGTTTCTCTCGTGTGTGAACAGGATCGCCGGGCATGGAAGGGGCGTGTCCGGGGAGCCGAAGCCGCCCCGGCGGTCACGCCGCCCGGAAAGGGGGACTGCGGATTAGGCGGTCAGTGCAGGGCCGCCAGTTCGGGGAAGACCGACGCCCGTTCCGCCAGCTCGGCCAGCGGGATGTGGCAGGCGATGCGGTGGCCGTCGGCCGCCGTCTGCACCGGCGGCGCGCGCTCGTCGCAGATGGCGCCGAGCTTGCGCGGGCAGCGGCCGCGGAACGCGCATCCCCCGCCGCCGGGCGGTGCCGTGGAATCCTCCAGCAGGATGCGCTCCGGCTCCGGCCCGTCCTCCGCCCCGCCCAGCCGCGGCACCGCCGACAGCAGCGCCTCGGTGTAGGGATGGTAGGGCGGGCGCAGGACCCGGCCGATCGGACCCTCCTCGCAGATCGTGCCGCCATAGACGACCAGCACGCGGTCGGCGATGTGCGACACCACGGCGATGTCGTGGGTGATGAACAGGTAGGACAGCCCAAGCTCGTCCCGCAGGTCGGCCAGCAGGTTGAGGATGTTCGCCTGCACCGAGACGTCCAGCGCCGACACCGCCTCGTCGCAGACGACGAATTCCGGGTCGGTGGCCAGGGCGCGCGCGATGTTGACGCGCTGCCGCTCGCCGCCGCTCAGCTCGTGCGGGTAGCGGTCGGCGTAGGCCGCGGGCAGGCCGACGCGGGTCAGCAGCGCCGCGATCATCTCCCGGCGTTCCGCCTCGCCCTGTCGGCCGGCGAGAACGAGCGGGCGCTCCATGGCCGCGCCCACCGTCTTGCGCGGGTTGAGCGAGGCGGCGGAATTCTGGAAGACCAGCTGGGCGCGGCGGCGCAGGTCGCGGTCCCCCTCCTTGGCCTGCTTGACGAAGTCGGCGCCGTCGAACAGCACCGTTCCGGCGGTCGGCTCGATCAACGCCAGCAGCGAGCGGCCGATCGTGCTCTTGCCGCTGCCGCTCTCGCCGACCACGCCCAACACCTCGCCGCGCTGGATGGTGAAGGAGACGTCGTCGACCGCCACCGTGCCGTCCCGGCGCAGCCACGGCAGGATCGACCGGCGCTCGCCGAAGACCTTGCGCAGCGCATCGACCTGCACCAGCGGGGCGGAGCGGGCCGGCGGCGCCGCCTGCGGCCGGGACGCGGTCGACTCCTCCGGCCACGGGGTGCCGGCCAGGGCCTCGGCCTTCCAGCAGCGCACGCTGTTGCCGGCGGCGTCCCCGCGCAGCGCCTGGGGCAGGCGGCGGCAGGTCTCCTCGGCGAACGGACAGCGCGGCGCGAAGACGCAGGACTCGGAGGCGCCCGACAGCTTGCTGACCGTGCCGGGGATCGAGGACAGACGGTGCCGGCGGTCGGTGGTGATGCGAGGCAGCGCCGCCACCAGACCCTTGGTGTAGGGATGAACCGGCCGGGCCAGCACGTCGCGGGTGCGCCCGGTCTCCACGACCTCGCTGCCGTAGAGCACGCAGACAGAGTTGCAGATGCGGTTGACGATGCCGAGGTTGTGGGAGACGAACAGGGCGCTCAGATGGTGGCTCTCGCACAGGCCGGCGAGCAGCTCGATGATCCGCGCCTCCACCGTGACGTCGAGCGCTGTCGTCGGCTCGTCGAGGATCAGCAGCTTGGGGTCGCAGCCCAGCGCGGTGGCGATCAGCACGCGCTGCTGCATGCCGCCCGACAGCTGGTGCGGGTAGGACTGCGCGATGCGCCGCGGCTCGCGGATGCCGACCTCGGCCAGCAGTTCCTCCACCCGCGGCGCGGCCTGCCGGGCGGTGAAGCCCTTGTGCTGGACCAGCGGCTCGGCGATCTGCCGCCCGACGGTCAGCGCCGGGTTCAGCGAGGTGAAGGGGTCCTGGAAGACCGCGGCGATGCGGTCGCCGCGCAAGCGCCGGCGGTGCGCGGCGGACAGACGGCGCAAGTCGGTCCCTTCGAACAGGATCTCGCCGCCGTCGATGCGCCCGGCCTCACCCAGCAGATCGAGGATGGCCATGGCGACGGTGCTCTTGCCCGAGCCGGACTCGCCCACCAGCCCCATGACCTCGCCCGGCCGGATCGCGAAGCTGACGTCGCTGGCGGCGCGCAGCGTGCCGCGCGGGCTGGCGTAGTTGATGGTGAGGTTGCGCACCTCCAGCAGGGCGGCGGCCGAGGCGGTCGCGGAGGCCGGGGTCGGGTCGGGGGACGCGGCGGCGGAAAGGGGCACGAGAGCGGTCATGAGGTCAGTGTCCTCCCGTGTTGCGGGGGTCCAGCACGGCGCGCAGCCCATCGCCCAGCAGGTTGATGCCGATCACGGTGATGCCCATGGCGATGCCGGGGCACAGCGCGATCCAGGGCGCCTGCTCGACGAAGGGCCGCGCCTCGCTGATCATCAGGCCCCAGTCGGAGGAGGGCGGCTGGGCGCCCATGCCGATGAAGCTGAGGGCGGCGCCAAGCAGGATGGCGAAGACGACGCGCAGGCTGGACTCGACCGCCAGCGGCGGCCAGATGTTCGGCAGGATCTCGTGGAACAGGATGTAGGCGGTGCTCTCGCCGCGCAGCCGGGCGGCGGTGATGAACTCCTCCTGCATCAGCTCCAGGGTGATGGCGCGGGTCAGGCGGACCACCTGCGGCACGTAGACGATGCCGATGGCGACGATCGCCTTCCACAGGGCCGGCGGCGTGACCGCCAGGACGAGGATGCCCAGCAGGATGGGCGGGAAGGACATCAGCACGTCCATGCAGCGCATGATGATCTCGTCGGTCCGGCCCCGGCCGTAGCCGGCGACCAGCCCCAGCGGCACGCCGATGAGCAGGCTGATGGCGGTGGCGGCGACGCCCATGACCAGCGAGTTGGTCGTGCCGACGAGGGTGCGGCTGAACACGTCGCGGCCGTACTCGTCCGTGCCGAACCAGAAGTCCGGCCCCGGCGGCTGCAGCCGGCTCATGATGTTCATCTCGTCGTAGGGGTAGGGGGCCAGCCAGGGGCCGGCCACGGCGACCACCAGCAGCGGCGCCAGCAGCGCGATCCCGAGCACGAGCGAGGTTGGCCAGCGCTTCGGCACGGCGTGGGGCGGGGCAGGGCGGGGCGGGGCGGCGGGGGTTTGGCTCGCGGCGGTCATGTCAGGCGTTCCCCATGCCATGGCGGATCTTCGGGTTGACGAACGCGTAAAGGAGGTCGGCCGTCAGGTTCGCCAGGCAGTAGGCCGTCGAGATGATCAGGATGGTCGCCTGGATCAGCGGCAGGTCGTGGCGCTGGATGGCGAACAGCAGCAGCCGGCCCATGCCGGGGAAGGAGAAGACCGTCTCGATGACCACGACGCCGCCGAGGATCAGGCCGAAATCGATGGCGAGCACGGTGATGGTCGGCAGCAGCGCGTTGCGCAGCGCGTGGCGGACGATCACCACCTTCTCCGGCAGGCCCTTGGCGCGGGCGTATTTCACGTAGTTGGTCTGCAGGACGTCGATCATGCTGGAGCGGGTCAGCCGCGCGATGCGGGCGATCAGCATCAGCACCAGCGTGACGACCGGCAGGACCAGATGCGACGCCCAGGGCACGAAGCCGTCGGAAAGCGGCGCGTAGCCGCCGGTCGGCAGCCATTTCAGGTAGCTGCCGAAGACCAGCACCAGGACGATGGCCCAGAAGAAGTCGGGAACGGCGATGCCGAGATAGGACACACCCGAAACCATCTGGTCGGCCAGACGCCCGCGGCGCACCGCGGCCAGCACGCCGAGGCCGATGCCGATCACCGTCACCACCGCCAGGGCGACCACCGCCAGAACCAGGGAACGGCTCAGCGCCTCCATCAGGATCGGCGCGACCGGCTGCTCCAGCACCAGTGAGCGGCCGAGATCGCCCTGCAGGATGCCGGCGGCCCAGCGGCCGTACTGGACGATCAGGGGCTGGTCGAGCCCGAGCTTGACCGTGATGGCGTCGATCACCTCCTTCGAGGCGAACTGCCCGGCGATCATCGACGCGACGTCGCCCGGCATCGCCTGCGTCACGAGGAAGACGAGGATCGACATGACGACCAGCACCATCGCCAGATAGGCCAGCCGGGTGAGTGTGTAGAGGAGCATGAAAAGAGCTTCCCTTGGCCCGGGGCCGTCGGGAGCGCGGCGGGCGCTCCCGACGCCATCGACGGCTCTACTGGCCGACCGAAACGTTGCGCAGGTCGAGGAACATCATCGGGTGGGAGGTGAAGCCCTGCACCCGCGCGCTCACCCCATTGACGTGGTTGATGACGTAGGGGATGACGCCGGGGGCATCCTGGACGGCCAGCGCCTGCACCTCGCCGTAGAGCTTCTTGGCCTCCTCCTCGCTGGACGCCTGGCGGGCGCCGTCGAGCAGCTTGTCCATCGCCGGGTTCGCGTAGTTCCACAGCGCGGCGTTCCACGACCCGCGCGAGTGGTACCAGGGATAGACCGAGGTATCGATCGTCGGGCGGCTGAAGAAGCCGTCGATGTAGAAGCCCGCCTTGCCCTCGATGTCCTTCAGGAAGACGTCGAAGGGCACGCGCTGCACGTTGACGGTGATGCCCGCCGGCTTCAGCAACTCGCGGACCGCCAGCCCCAGACGCTCGCGGGTGGCGCGGCCGGCCGGGGTGTAGAGCGTGACCTCGAAGCCGTTGGGATAGCCCGCCTCGGCCAGCATCTTCTTCGCGGCCGCCGGGTCGCCCTTGGCGATGGCCAAGTCCTTGTTGAAGTAGGGATGGCTCGGCGGGATCGGCGAATGGGTCGGCGTGCCGTAGCCGAACAGGGCGATCTGGGTGATGGCCTGCTTGTCCAGCGCGGTCGCCACGGCGCGGCGGACGCGCACGTCGTCGAACGGCTTGGTCGTGCCGTTCATGATCACGCCGTCCCAGGTGGAGGTCGGCACGGCTTCGGCCTTCAGGTTCGACGTCGCCTTGACCTTGTCCACCGCCTCCGGCGGCAGGTTCCAGGCGAGGTCCAGCTCACCCGTGGTCAGCGCCGCCACCTGGCTCGCCGTCTCGGGCAGGATGCGGATCACCACCTCGTCCAGTTTCGGCAGGCCGGCCTCGAAATAGGTCGGGTTGCGCTTCACCACCATGCGGTCGCCAGGCGCGAAGGAGACGAACTGGAAGGGGCCGGTGCCGACGGGGTTGGAGGCCAGCGTGTCGAGGGCGTCGCGCGGCACAATGCGGGCCTGACGCTCGCCGAACAGCTCGGCGAAGCCGGAGTAGGGGGATTTCAGCGCGAATTCCACCGTGTGGGAATCCACCGCCTTCATCGACTCCACGATCTCGAAGTTCACGCGGGCGGTGGAGCCGGTCGCCTTGTCCTGGATGCGGGTGATGGTGGCGATGACGTCCTCGGCGTCCATCTCGCGGCCGCTGTGGAACTTCACGCCCTTCTTCAGGAAGAAGGTCCAGGTCTTGAGGTCGGTGCTGTGCTCCCAGCGCTCGGCGAGGTCGGGCTTCAGCGTCATGTCGGCGGCGATCGCCGTCAGGCCGTTGAAGAGCAGGTAAGCGGCCACATACTCCTGGCCGCCCTTCATCTTGGCGGGATCAAGGGTGTTCAGGTTCGAATCCACCGCCACCTTGAGCGTGCCGGCGGCCTGCGCGGACAGCGCGGTGCCGGAGAGGAGGAAAGCCGAAAGCACAGCCCGTGCCACCAACCGTTTCACCATGATGAAGCCTCTCTGCTTGCGGGGTCCGTTGTGGACCTTGGTTCGTGTTGCCTCGACGCTCTCACAGACCCGTCATGGGCGGAAAGGCCAAGACCGTGACGTCCGGTGGAGCAAGATGTGCCGGTAATTTGGGCAATTCCTGCGTTGCGGACCGGATGCCTGATTTTCGATCACCGCTGAGGCCCGGAATTTCCTCGCAGAATTCCGTTCGTTGGACTGACAATCATGCTCAAAAATTAGGCTGTCTTGTGGGCGCCTTGCCAGCACCATGAATGAATTTTGCAGGCACCATGAGTGCAATCGTATGATAACGGCCCCCATGTCAACCGGTGGCGCCCTTCAGAAGCCCGTCCAGCCGAGGCAGAGCATCGATCCCCAGCAACGTCCGATGGAGCTGCGCCGCTTCCTCCGGTCCCATGGCGCGTCCGGCGCAGTCACGGAACTTCCCGGCATGGTCCTCCGCCGACAGCGGCCGGGCGACGGTGCCGCGCGCCGAGGCGCAGAAGCGGCTGAACGCTTGCCCAGCCGTGGTTTCCACCGTCACGGCGGCGCCCTCCGGCGCCAGCCGCGCCCGCTCGGGATCGGCGGTCCAGCCGGGATCGGGCCGCATGGTCACGCGCTCCATGGCCGCGCGCAGACGCGGGTCGGCCAGCGTCTCCGCGGTGAGGTGATCGAGCGTCAGGTCGCCGTGCAGCATCAGGCAGGCCACCGCGAAGGGCAGGCTGAAGCGGGCTTCGCCGGGGGTGATGGGACGGTCGTAGGTGAGGTTGGCGGCCACCACCGGCGGCACGACGCAGCGCACCGCCGCGATGTCCGAGGGAGCCAGCCCGTGCTCCGCCATCAGGTCGCGCACCGCGTCGGCCGCCGCGTGCGAGGAGAGGCAAACCGGATAGGCCTTGGTGTCGATGCCGGGGTCGAGCAGGTGCCACCGCCGGCCCAAGGCCGCCAGCGCCGTGGGGTCGAACCGGCCCTGCGCCACCAGCCGGGCAAAGCCCCGCGGGTCTTCCACCACGCCGTGCGGCACGGCCCCGCCACGCTTGGCCAGGCGCGCCGCGCGCAGCCCGTTGGCGGCGGCCTGGGCGGCCAGCAGCGGCTTGGCGCCCGTGCCGAAGCAGGCCCGCATGCCGCCGGCTCCGCAGAGCGCAAAGGCGATGGCGTCGGCGGCCCGGTCGCCGTCCAGCCGGAAGGCCTTGGCCGCCGCCGCCGCCGCGCCGACCACGCCGAACAGCGCGGTGGTCCACCAGCCGGCCTCATACACCCCGTTGCCGAGGGCGATGGCCAGCGCGTATTCCGCCTCCGCGCCAGCGACCACGGCGGTCAGCAGATCGGCTCCGGTGCCTCCGGCCGCCTCCACCGCGGCCAGGGCGGTCGGCACCACCACGGCCGACCCATGGACGAATCCGGCGTAGGAGTTGTCGTCGAAATCCAGCGCGTGGGCGGCGGCGGTGTTCGCGAAGGCGGCCCCTTCGGCGCACAGTCGTCCGCCGCCCAGCAGAGTGGAGGGGCCGGTGGCATGGATGTCCAGCGCTTCCTCCCGCGCCAGGCGGGCGGTGTCGGTGGCGGCACCGGCCAGAGCAACGCCCAGCGTATCGATGATGCAGGCGCGGGCCGCCGAGGCGACGTCGTCGGGAATGCCGGCCCGCTCCAGACCGGCGAGCCAGTGGCCGATGCGCCGGGTGGCGGGCCAAGTCGTGGGCTGGGCGGCGGTGAGGGAGGAGAAAGGAGGGTTGGTCATGATGGCAGGCTCGCAAGGGGTGATGACCCCGCAAGGCTGCCAACGACCGTTCCGCCCCGTCACGTCAAGAAATGACTTTCATGGTGGGGATGAGCCGCGCTCATAATGCGCATCCGCCCGGATTCCCATCGGGACCTGTCCCACCACCGCCAAGAGACGAATTCCGCTCGCCCCATGCGCCATCGCGACTTTGACCTGGACGCCCTCGAAGTGTTCGTGACCGTGGCGGAGCTGGGCAACATGACCCGCGCCGCCGGCCAGTTGGGACTGACCCAGTCGGCCGTGTCGCACGTGGTGCGTCAACTGGAAACCGCCTTCGCCACCCAGCTGTTTGACCGGAGCATCCGCCCGATGGCGCTGACCGCCGCCGGTCATCGGCTCTGGCACTGGAGCAAGCGCATCCTGAACGACGCCCGCCAATTGCCGGCGGTGATCGGCGGCAAGGACGCGCCCTTCGTGCCGGAGCTGCGGCTCGGTTGCATCGACACTCTGGCCGCCCCGTTCATGCCGCGGCTGCTTCAGCAATTGCGCGACGGTGTGCCCTCGTTCAGCATCGCGGCGGGGCTCAGCCGGCAGTTGCGGGAGCAGTTCATGGCCCGGCGCCTGGACGTCATCTTCACCAACGAGTCCTTCGACGACCTGGATCAGGTGGACAGCGCCCGGCTGGTCACCGAGCCCTTCGTTCTGCTGGTGCCGCGCAACGCGCCGGAGGTCGCCGACGAGGCCGGGCTTCGCGCGCTTTCGCAGGCGTTGCCGCTGATCCGCAACACGGCGGACAGCAGCCTCGGCCGGATGGTGGACCAGCACCTGCGCCGCCTGGGCATGGAGATTCCGCGCAGCTTCGCCTTCGACGCCGTCGACACGATGATGGCCATGGTGGCGGAAGAGATGGGGTGGAGCCTGCTTCCGCCGACCGCGCTGGTGAAAAGCCGCCAGCATCTGGGACGCCTGCGGGTTCTGCCCTTTCCCGCCGCGAGCTTCCGCCGGTCGATCTTCGTGATCGCCCGCAAGGGGGAACTCGGGTCCCTTCCGGCCCGCATCCACAAGGTCGGCCGCAACATCCTCACCCAGGGCTACTTCACCGAACTGTTCGTCTCGTGGCCCTGGCTGAAGCCGATGATCGGACGGTGAGAACGACCTCCGCAGCACCGGCGGTGTTGCGCGGAGGCCCGTCCCTGCGCTCCCCGCGCATCCGGATCGTCAGCCGACGGCGTTGAAGTCGTCGAGCAGGGTGGCGATGCGTCCGCTGTCGCTCTGGTCCATGATGACGCGGGCGCGGCGGGTGGCTTCCTGAAGATCCAGCTTGCGGATGCGCCGCTTCACCAGGGGGATGGCCGGCGGCACCATCGACAGGTCGCGCACGCCAAGCCCCAGCAACAAGGCCGTGTAGCGCGCGTCGCCGGCGATCTCACCGCAGACCGACACCGGGATGCGGGCGCGCAACGCCGCCTCGATGGTGAACTGGATCAGGCGAAGAACCGCCGGGTGCAACGGGTCGTAGAGCGAGGCGACCTGCTCGTCGCCGCGGTCGATGGCCAGCGTGTATTGCGTCAGGTCGTTGGTGCCGATGGAGAAGAAGTCGGCGGCGTAGGCCAGCGCGTCGGCGGACAGGGCCGCGCCCGGAACCTCCACCATCACGCCCACCGGCGGCAGCGGGTCGGCGATGGGCACGCCGCGACGGCGCAGGCGGCGGGCCACCTGGCCCATCATCTCGCGCACGCGCTGCACCTCGGCGACCGAGCAGATCATCGGCAGCAGGATGCGCAGCGGCCCGTGGACGCCGGCCCGCAGCATGGCGGCGAGCTGCGTCTCCAGCAGCTTCGGCTCGCGCAGGCCCAGCCGGACCGCGCGCAGGCCGAGCGCCGGATTCGCCGGCTCGCCGTAGCGGCCCGCCATCCAGCCGGCCAGCTTCTCACCGCCGACGTCCATGGTGCGGGCGGTGACGGTGCGCCCGCCCATGCCCTCCACGATGGAGCGCAGGACGGTGTACTGCTCGTCCTCGTCCGGCAGCTGGTCGCGGTTCATGAACAGGAACTCGGTGCGCAGCAGCCCGATCCCCTGCGCCCCGTTCTCCAGCGCGTGCTCGAGGTCGCGCGGCAGCTCCAGATTGGCCTGGAGCGTCACCGCGGTGTTGTCGCGCGTGACCGCCGGCAGCTTGCGCAGCCCCTTCAACTGCTCGCGCTCGCGCTCGCGCTCGGCGCGGCGCTGCCGGTAGTCCTCCAGCACCTCGGGGGTGGGGTCGATGATGACGCGGCCCTGGACCCCGTCGATGATGACCGTGATCCCGTTCTTCAGCCCGGACAGCAGTCCGCCGACGCCCAGCACCGCCGGAATGCCCAGCGAACGCGCCATGATCGCCGTGTGTCCCTCGGCGCCGCCGAGCACGGTGGCGAAGCCGGCGACGCGGCGCGGGTCGAGCAGGGCGGTGTCCGCCGGGGTCAGCTCCTCGGCCAGGATCACCGCGCCGGGGTTCAGCATGGAGAAGGCCTGATACTCGTGCCGCATCAGGTTGCGGATCAGCCGCCGACCCACCTCGCGCACGTCGGCGATTCGCCCGGCGAGGTAGCTGTCCTCCATGCTCGCGAAGGTCTGGGCGATGGTGGCGATCTCCGCCTGGACCGCGGCCTCGGCGTTGACCAGCTCCTGCTGGATGCGACGCTCGACGCCGCGCGTCAGGCGCGAGTTGGTGACCATCGCCAGATGGGCGTCGAGAAGGAAGCCGATCTCCTCCGACGCGGAGCCGGGCAGCGTCAGCGCCTTGGCCTTCAGCTTGCGGATCTGGCGACGCGCCTTGCCGCAGGCATCGGCGAAGCGCGCGGCCTCGGCCTCCACCTGCTCGGCGGCGAGCGTGTATTCGGGAACGCGGACGGCGCCGCTCTCCACCACGTGGGCCGGGCCGATGGCAATGCCGGGCGAAACGCCCAGCCCGCGCAACGACCGCCCCTGGCCGGCGGCCGGAACGTCAGTCTTCATCGAACTTGCGGGTGATCAGATCCACGAGAGCGGCCATGGCGTCCTCCGCCTCGCGGCCGTAGGCGTACAGCTCCACCGAGGTGCCGGGGCCGGCGGCCAGCATCATCAGGCCCATGATGGATTCGCCCGAAACCTGCGTCTCGCCGCGCCGCACCTCGATTTCGCAATCGAAGGTGGCGACCAGCTTCACGAACTTCGCAGCCGCGCGGGCGTGCAGGCCGCGCTGGTTGCAGATGGTGACGGTCTGGCAGATTTCGGGGTTTCTCTCCGGAGTCCGCCCGTCAACGCCGGAAGCGCCCTGGGCGGGCGTCTTGTCGTCTGGAACGCTCATCGAGTCACCCGTCCGACAGCAGCGAGGAAGCGACGTTGATGTATTTCTGTCCGGCCTCCCGCGCGGCGGTCACGGCATGGGTCAACGTTTCCTGGCGGCGCACGCTGGCCAGCTTGATCAGCATCGGCAGGTTCACGCCGGCGATCACCTCGACCTTCGCCTTGTCCATGATGGAGATGGCGAGATTGGACGGGGTTCCGCCGAACATGTCGGTCAGCACGACGACGCCGGACCCGTCGTCCACGTCGGCAACGGAGTTCAGAATGTCCTGACGGCGCTGCTCCATGTCGTCGTCTGGGCCGATGCACACGGCCCGCACCTGCTGCTGCTCACCCACCACATGCTCCAGCGCGGCGATGAACTCTGCCGCGAGGCGCCCGTGGGTTACCAGAACCATACCGATCATGGGACATCCTTCAATTCTGGAGCCTCCCCCGAAGCCACATTCTTATTGCGGCACTTATGAACGATCCCTTATCCGGATCGATCCGATCCGCTCCTTGGGTCAACCCCCTGGCCACCCTTGGGCTGTCAGCCGGCCCGCGGGGCCTGCCGATCCAGCTCCCGGTGGCTGATCCCGACCTTCAGACCCAGCCCGTCCAGCCACGCGGCCAGCCGTTCGGCGACGAACACGGACCGGTGCTTGCCGCCGGTGCAGCCGATTGCAATGGTCAGATAGCTCTTGCCCTCCTGGTTGTAGCGCGGCAAAAGCGGCTGCAACAGGTCCGTCAGATGACGGAAGAAGTCGGCGAAATCCGGGTCGCCCTCAACCCGCGCCGCCACGCGGGGGTCCAGGCCGGTCAGCGGTCGCAGATCCGGATCATAATGGGGATTCGTCAGGAAGCGTACGTCGAACACGAGGTCCGCCTCGCGAGGCAACCCCATTCGGAACGAGAAGGAGGTGACGAAGACCTGGAGCGCCGCCTGGGCCCCGATCTGGAAATTGCCGGCCAGGATGCGGCGCAGGTCGTGGATGGACAACTGCGTGGTGTCGATGGTCACGTCGGCCCGCTGCTTCAGCGGCAACAGCATGGCGCGTTCCAACTGGATGCCGTCGGGCACCGGGCGGTCGATGGCCAGCGGGTGGCGGCGGCGCGTCTCGGTGAAGCGGCGCTGCAGCGTCTCGTCCCCGCAGTCGAGGAAGACCAGCCGCACGTCCAACCCGGCGTGGGCCTTCAGCGCCTCGACCTCCTCCAGCATGGCGTGGGCGGAGAAGTCGCGGGTGCGGCTGTCGATGACCAGGGCCAGCGGGCGCTTGCGCGGGTCCGCCTGCTCCAGCAGCGCCGGGACCAGCGAAAGGCGCAGATTGTCCACCGCCTCGTAGCCCAGATCCTCCAGCGCCTTCAAGGCGACGGACATGCCGGCTCCCGACATGCCGGTGACCAGCACAAGTTGACCGTCCGGGCCCGTCGGCCGCTCCGTCAGCAGGTTTTCCGTGGAATGGCGGTCGGTCATGGCAGGTTCGGAACCTTTCCCAACGAGCCGGCCCGCGCGGCGGCGGCGGCCAGCTTGAGCTTGGCCGGAGTCGAGGCGTCGAAGGGGCAGAGGGCGAGGCGCGGGACGGCGCGGTCGAGAAGATCCGCGGCCTCCTCCCCGGGCAGGCGCTCCACGGCGTCGCGCGGCACCAGATCGACGATCAGCCCGACCTCCGCCTCCGCGGCGGCGGGCATCGGCATGATCCCGACGCCCCGCACCTCCAGCAGGCCGGCCAGCGCCGCCGGCGCCGTCGCCATCAGCCTGTCCTGGTCCACGCGCAGCTCCACCCGGTCGTCAGCAACCAACAGCGCACCAGCATCGATCATCCGCAAGGCCAGATCGGACTTGCCGCTGCCCGACGGCCCCCGCAGCAGCACGCCGACGGGCGTTTCGCCACGGTCGCCGCCGCCCGGTATGCCGCCGCTGCCGCCGTATCCATGGCCGTCATTCCATGTGCCGACCAGGACGCAGGTGCCGTGAATCGTTACCATGATCCCGCGAAGGTGAGGCGTGCCGCCGGTTCTGTCAATGGGATGCCGAAAATGCATCCTTTTCCCGCCCGATACGCCTCGAATGCGCCGGTGCGACCGCCATGGCCTGGCGCCCGCCGCGTGATTCCCGGCCTCAGCCCGGCCGGTCGCAGCCCGCGGTCAGGCCGATGCGCAGGCCGGGCCGGACGGTGCGGCGGATGTCCGCCAACTCGCTGGCCAGCGCGTCGCGCCGCCGGATCATCTCGTCCAGATCGTCCAGTTCCGCGGCCTCCTGGCAGGCCGTGCGGAAATCCTTCTCGCGGGCCAGCCGGGTCAGCAGATGGGTGTAGCTGTCGGCGATGGTCGCCAGATGGCGCTGGGCGCCCTGGAGCGCCTGCGCCAGCTGTGTCCGTTCGTTGGCCGACGCCCGCATCATCCGGGCCAACTCGCCCTGCTGGACGCTGGCGTCGTTGATGAGGCGGGCCAGCCGATAGCGGCGGAAGTCGATCACCTTGGCCGAAGCCGCGGCGACCGCCTCGATCTGGCGAGGCGCGATCGGCTTGAGGTCGGGCTTGATGTCGGACATGGCCCTCTTCCGGTTGGTGACGTCCGGTTGTCGAAAGGCCAGCCGTCGCAGGCGCGGGAGTGACCGAGGTTGAGCATCCGCCGCACCCACGACTTTGTCCATACGTCTTTTCTCAAATTGCAACTATGCCGCATCCACCATGTGGAAATCCCTCAGGGGCGGGGCAGGCGCACGATGAAGACGGCCCCGATCGTCTCCCCATCGCGGCCGAGGCGGTTCGCGGCCCGGATGGTGCCGCCATGGGCCTCCACGATCTGTTTGGAGATCGACAGGCCGAGCCCCGAATGGGTGCCGAACTTCTCGCCGGTCGGCCGCTCGGTGTAGAAGCGTTCGAAGATCGCCTCCTCCTTGCCCTCCGGGATGCCGGGGCCGTCATCGCTGACCGTCACCTCGACCGCGCCGTCCGGGGTGCGCCGCGACGCCAGCCGGACCTGCCCGCCGGGCGGCGAGAAGGACAGGGCGTTGGCGATCAGATTCTGGAACACCTGGGTCAGCCGGCCCTCCAGCCCCTTCACGGTCAGCGACCCGCCCCGCGGCGGCTCGATGACGACGCCCGGCGCGGCCTCCGTTCCGTCCTCGTCCTCTTCGTCCTCCGCGGTGGCGCGGTGGATGTCGGCGAGCGTGCGGAGCATCGCGCCGATGTCCACCGGTTCCAGCGCGGCGCGGGATAGCTCGGCGTCCAGGCGCGAGGCGTTGGAGATGTCGCTGATCAGCCGGTCCAGCCGCTGCACGTCGTCGGCGATGATCGCCATCAGCTTGTCGCGGCGGGCCGGGTCCTGGATGCGGCTGACCGTCTCCACCGCGCTGCGCAGCGAGGTCAGAGGATTCTTGATCTCGTGGGCGACGTCGGCGGCGAAGCGTTCGATGGCGTCCATGCGCGCCCACAGCGCCGCCGTCATGTCGCGCAGCACGCCGGACAGTTCCCCGATCTCGTCGCCGCGGCGGGTGAAGTCCGGGATCTCCGTGTGGCGTCCATGGCCGGTGCGCAGCCGGTCGGCGGCCTGGGCCAGCTTGCGGATGGGGCGGGCGATGGTGCCGGCCAGATAGAGCGACATCAGGACCGTGACCAGAAGCGCCACCGCGAAGACGCGCAGGATGTCGGTGCGGACCGACCGGATGGCCTCGTCGATCACCGCGCCGCTGCGCGACAGCAGCACCGCCCCCAGCACCTCTTTGTAGCGCTGGACCGGGACGGCGACCGTCAGCAGCAGGTTGGAGCGGGCGACGGGGGAGGCCAGCCGCCACACCGTCGCGCTGTTCTCGCCGGCCAGCGCGCGCTCCACGTTGGGCGGCGGGGCGGCCGATTCGGCGGCCCGGCCCGGCGGCTCGCGGTAGAGCGGCAGGTTCTCCCGGCTCGGCACCACGTCGATGAAGCGGGCATAGAACTCGTTGACCGCACGGGACGCCGGGTCGCCGGAGGGCGGCAGCGGCAGTTCCTGGATTTCAATCTTGCCCGGCGAGCCGGTCAGCACACGGCTGTCCGACAGCATCCGCCCGTCCGGGCCATAGAGCCGGGTGTGCGTTTCCGTCGCCAGCGCCAGCCGGCGGATCATCTGCCGCCCCAGTTCCGGCGACAGCTCGTAGCTTTCCTGGCCCAGTTCCGGCTCGTCGGCAGCCCGCTGCACGGCGCCCTCGCCGAGCGCGGAGGCGAAGATGCGCGCCTCCGTCTCCAGAGCGTCCAGCTCCGCCTGGACCAGCCGGTCCTGGTAGCGGCCGAGATAGAGCAGGGCGCCGACCAGAAGCAGCAGCGCCAGCACGTTGACGGCCAGAATGCGCAGGGTCAGCGGCGACGGCACGCCACGCACTCGGCGCCTGGACGCGGCGCGCGGTGCGGCGCCGGGCTTGACGGGCGGGGAGGGGGCGTTGTGGTCCGGCGCGCGGACCTCACTCCCTGTATCGGTAACCGACGCCATAGAGCGTTTCGATCTGCGCAAAGTCGGAATCAATGGCCTTGAACTTCTTGCGGAGCCGCTTGACGTGGCTGTCGATGGTGCGGTCGTCGACGTAGACGTTCTCGCCATAGGCGGCGTCCATGAGCTGGTCGCGGCTCTTCACATGGCCGGGGCGCTGGGCCAGAGCCTTCACCAGCAGGAACTCCGTCACCGTCAGGTCGATGGGCTGGCCCTTCCAGGTGCAGGAATGGCGGGCGCCGTCCATGACCAGCGGGCCACGGGTCAGCAGCGCGCCGGGTTCCGGCGCGGTCTTGTCGCGGGTCGCCGCCTCCCGCCGCAGCAGGGTGCGGATGCGCTCGACCAGCAGGCGCTGCGAGAAGGGCTTCTTGATGTAGTCGTCCGCGCCCATGCGCAGACCCATCAGCTCGTCGACCTCGTCGTCCTTGCTGGTCAGGAAGATCACCGGCAGATGGCTGGTCTGGCGCAGCCGCTGCAGCAGCTCCATCCCGTCCATGCGCGGCATCTTGATATCCAGCACGGCGAGGTCCGGCGGGCGCTGGGTCAGGCCGCGCAGCGCCTCGGCGCCGTCGGTGTAGGTGCGCACCTCGAACCCCTCCGCTTCCAGCGCCATGGCAACGGAGGTCAGGATGTTCCGGTCGTCATCCACCAACGCTACGGTGTGAGACATGTCGTTCGTGTTCCCAATCGCACACCCCGGTTTCGGCAACCGCCGGTGTCGGCGGCCGGCGTCCGCGGCCAATTCCGGCGGATGACCGGCCCGTCACGGTCGCTTACTGCGGAAGAATGGTTTCGTCCTATTTCGAAAAGCGGGCTTTCCTTATGCTCCACGATGCCCAAGAGGCGGCGCAAAGGCATGAAAAGCCAACTTTTCGCTTTTCCCAACCTATTTGTCTGGGCCAATATGGCACCAATGCGGCGCCGGGGAAACGGTGCTGCGCGGGAGAACGCATTCGTTTCAGGGCATGAGTTCCGACGAGTCCCCCATCCGTCCGACCCCAACGGGGCCGGGCGCCGCGGCGTCATCGGACGTCGGCGGCCAAACGGGAGGCGCCGCAAGGCGCCTGATGCGTGGTGCCGGCCTGGCGGCGCTGTCCACCGCCCTGCGCGGGGATGGCGACCAGCAGGATGGCCAACAGGATGACCGGGGCGGCTGGCCCTATCCCTCGCTGGTCCAGGTGGCCTTCGACCTCGACGGCACGCCCCTTCTCCTGCTCTCCACCCTTGCCGACCACACGAAGAACATCGCGCGGGACCCGCGCGTCGGCCTGCTGTTCGACGGAACGGCCGGGCTGGCGGAGCCGCTGTCCGGGCCGAGGCTTTCGGTTCTCGGGCGGGCCGAACGCTCGGAGGCGCCGCGCCACCGCGCCCGCTTCCTGGCGCGCCATCCCGGTGCCGCTCTCTATGCCGGGTTCGCCGACTTCAGCGTCTACGCCGTGTCGGTGGAGCGCGCCCATCTGGTGGCCGGATTCGGCCGGGTGCGCTGGCTCGACCGGGCCGAGCTGATGTTGCCCGCCGTTCCCATGGCGCTGGCCGAGGCCGAGAAGGCCATCCTGAGCCATATGAACGCCGATCATGCCGACGCTTTGCGGCTGTACGCCACGGTTCTGGCCGGACGGTCCGCCCAAGGCGCCGGGTCCTGGACGATGACCGGGATCGACCCCGACGGCTGCGACCTGCGCCGCAGCGGCGAAATGGCGCGGGTTGATTTCGATCACAGCGTGGAAAACCCCGAAGACGCTAGGGTCACTCTCGCCGGGCTCGCCCGGCAGGCCCGCCAGAGTGCGCCCGGCAGCGCACCCGGCGCGGCCGATGACCCGGTGGATTCGGACGATCGTGACGGCTAAGCACGACGCCGCGGCAAGCGGCGCGCAAGAAAGCGCAACCAGGAGAAAACGTCAGTGGACCATAACGGACCAACCCGTTGCCGTTTTGGGTTTGTGGCCCTGGGGCCACCCCTCTCTTGCCAATCAGGACATCGCACGCGCCCGGGGGGCGCGTCGGGATGACCGCCGTCCGGCCCGCGGGCCGGGCTGCGGTGGTTTGAGCCGGCGGAAAGATACCGCCACCGAACGAGGACGGCTTCGATAAGGGCCGAAAAGGCCAGCCGTCCGGACCTCCGGACGCCGGCCCCAGATCCCATGGGGCGGCGAAACCGGAGACGAGTTGAGAGGCAAAGGATGACCGGAACGACGCGCACGCGGAACAAGAAGCTCCTGGCTTGGGTCGAGGAGATCGCGAACAAATGCAAGCCCGAGCGGGTGCACTGGTGTGACGGATCGCAGGAGGAATACGACCGCCTGTGCGCCGAGATGGTGGAGTCGGGCACCTTCATCAAGCTGAACGAGGCCAAGCGCCCGAACTCCTACCTCTGCCGCTCCGATCCGGGCGACGTCGCCCGCGTCGAGGACCGGACCTTCATCTGCTCCGAGCGCAAGGAGGATGCCGGCCCGACCAACAACTGGGTCGCCCCGGCGGAGATGAAGGCGAAGCTGGACGGCCTGTTCGAGGGCTGCATGCGGGGCCGCACCATGTATGTGGTGCCCTTCAGCATGGGGCCGCTGGGCTCGGACATCGCGCACATCGGCGTTCAGATCTCCGACAGCCCCTATGTCGCGGTGAACATGCGCATGATGACCCGCATGGGTCAGAAGGTGCTGGACATCCTGGGCGACGGCGACTTCGTGCCCTGCCTGCATTCCATCGGCGCGCCGCTGGAGCCCGGCCAGCCGGATGTGGCGTGGCCGTGCAACGCCGATCACAAGTACATCGTCCATTTCCCGGCCGATCACTCGATCGTCTCCTTCGGCTCGGGCTACGGCGGCAACGCCCTGCTCGGCAAGAAGTGCTTCGCGCTGCGCATCGCCTCCTCGATGGGCCGCGAGCAGGGCTGGCTGGCCGAGCACATGCTGATCCTCGGCGTGGAAAGCCCGGAGGGCGAGAAGACCTACGTCGCCGCCGCCTTCCCGTCGGCCTGCGGCAAGACCAACTTCGCCATGCTGGTTCCCCCGGCCGAGTTCGAGGGCTGGAAGGTCCGCACCATCGGTGACGACATCGCCTGGGTGAAGCCGCAGCCGGACGGCACGCTGCGCGCCATCAACCCGGAGGCTGGCTTCTTCGGCGTGGCGCCGGGCACCAGCATCAAGTCGAACCCGAACGCGCTGAAGACGCTGAACGCCAACGTCATCTTCACCAACGTCGCGCTGACCGACGACGGCGACGTGTGGTGGGAGGGCCTGACCGACGCGGCGCCGGCGCACCTGATCGACTGGCAGGGCAACGACTGGACCCCGGCTTCGGGCCGTCCCGCCGCTCACCCGAACTCGCGCTTCACCGCCCCGGCGGCGCAGTGCCCGTCGATCGACCCGGCCTGGGAGGACCCGGCCGGCGTTCCGATCTCCGCCTTCATCTTCGGCGGCCGCCTGTCCAAGACCTTCCCTCTGGTGTTTGAGGCCTACAACTGGCGCGAGGGTGTGTATTGGGCCGCGACCATGGGCTCGGAGGCGACCGCCGCCGCCGTGGGCCAGGCCGCCATCCGCCGCGACCCCTTCGCCATGCTGCCCTTCTGCGGCTACAACATGGCCGACTACTGGAACCATTGGCTGGCGATGGAAGGCAAGGTGGAGAACCTGCCGCGCATCTACCGCGTCAACTGGTTCCGCAAGGACGAGAACGGCAAGTTCGTCTGGCCGGGCTTCGGCGACAACATGCGCGTCCTGCGCTGGATTGTCGACCGCGTCCGCGGCCGTGCGGTGGAGGCGGCGGAGAGCCCGTTCGGCTACATGCCGCGCTACCAAGACCTGAACTGGGCCGGTCTGGACTTCGCCGAGGACAAGTTCCGGAAGATCATGGACATCGACCGGAAGGAAGCCGAGGCCGAGGCCAAGGACCAGGAGGAGCTGTTCAACCGCTTCGGCAGCCATCTGCCGGACGAGATCGAGCAGCAGCGTGTGGCGCTTCTCAAGCGTCTGGAGGAGGCTCCGGACACTTGGCGGATCGGCTGACCGACCCGTCGCCGAGTCATGTGAGCGCGTGGAGAGGGGCCGCCTGCGGGCGGTCCCTTTTCTTTTGCGCGGGCCGCCATGGCGGGGTGCTTTTCGGGTACTCCTTTCGTGACACGATCCTTTGTCACGGCTAGGATCGCGTCCGACGCCGGGAGATTTACAAAAACTCAAGGGATTGCTGCGTCACTGGGCCGGCTGAACGCAAGCACGCCCGCCTGACCGGCCTTCCGCGGAGTGGACCGGTCAAGACACGGAAAATGACGCTGGAGGACGGAAGACATGTTCGTGATGATCGGCTTCGGCGTCGTGGTGTTCAGCGTCTTCGGGGGCTACGTTCTGGGTGGTGGCCATCTGGGCGTGCTGTGGATGCCCTTCGAGTTCATGATCATCCTGGGCTCCGCCGCCGGCGCGTTTTTGATCGGCAATCCAAAAGCGGTGGTCACACACACTGGCAAGGAACTCGGGCACCTCTTCAAAGGGCCAAAATACAAGAAGGACGATTTCCTCGAACTTCTCACCATGATGTATCAGGTCTTCAAGATCGCGAAGACCAAGGGGCTTCTCGCCCTTGAACAGCACATCGAGAAACCGGAGGATTCACCACTCTTCCAGCAGTTTCCAAAATTCTACGGTGATCACCACGCCATATCCTTCCTCTGCACCTATCTTCGCCTGATGTCGCTCGGGGCCGACAACCCGCACGAGCTGGTCGACCTGATGGACGAGGACATCGAGACCATGCACCACGAGCACCAGCGGATCGCCGACGCCATCCAGGCGGTCGCCGACGCCGTTCCGGCGCTGGGCATCGTCGCGGCGGTGCTGGGCGTGATTCACACCATGGGATCGATCACCGAGCCGCCGGAGGTTCTGGGCAAGCTGATCGGCGGCGCGCTGGTCGGCACCTTCACCGGCATTCTCGTCGCCTACGGCTTCCTGGCGCCGATCGCCAGCGGCCTGAAGAACATCTATCACGCCGAAGGGAAATACTATCAGGCGATGAAGATCGGCCTGATCGCCCATTTGTCCGGCTATGCGCCGGCCATCTCCGTCGAATACTCGCGAAACGTACTGGAACCCGAATACCGGCCGAGCTTCGCCCAGTTGGAAGAGGCGACCTCCGCCCTGCCGCCCGCCTGACGCCGGATCTGCCCCCATGTCTTCAACCTCCTCCGAAGGCGCCGTCACCATCCTGTGGAACGAGGGGACGGTGGGGGAGTGGGCGTCGCTCTTCGCCCGCGTTTCCCGCTCCACCCTGCCGCAGTGCTTCGCCTACGCCGGCGCCATGGGGCGCACCCACGGCTTCGTGCCGCGGCTCGGCCTGATCCGGCGGGGCGGCGCGCCGATCGGGTTGGTGCAGATTCTGGAGCGGCGCACGCTCCGCCTGTTCCATCAGCGCCAGATGCACCGCGGCCCGCTCTGGCTCGACGGGGCGGAGCCGGATCTGGCGACCCAGGAGGCAGTCTTCCGCTTGCTGCGCCGGGCCTGTCCCGACAACCCGCTGAACCGGGCGAGCCTGCTTCCCGAACTCGCCGCCGGCCCGGACGCCGAGGCGATGCTGCGCCGCTGCGGTTTCCGCCGCTTCGGCCCCGGCTACCGCACGGTCTGGCTCGACCTGTCGCGCGGCGAGGACGAGTTGCGCGCGGCGATGGCCCGCGACTGGCGGCAGCGGTTGAAGGGGGCGGAGAAGGCCGGTCTGGTCATCGACCTCGACTGGGAGGCCAAGAACCTGCCCTGGCTGATGAAGCAGGAGCATGAGCAGGCCCAGACCAAGCAGTTTCGCCCGATGACCGGCGCCCTGGCCGTGCGCATCCGCAACGCGCTGCTGAAAGGTGGGGGGAAGGGCGACGGGGTGCTGATGGTTGCCGCCCTGGAAGGCCGTTCCGACAACGCGGCCCCGGCGGCGAGCGCGCTTTTCTACATCCATGGCGGCACGGCCACCTACCAGATCGGCTGGTCCAGCGAGTCGGGACGCAAGAGCGGCGCGATGCGGCTGGTCCTGTGGCGGGCGGCGCTGGCGCTCAAGGGGCGCGGCGTGGGTTGGCTCGACCTCGGCGGCATCAACCCGGACAGCGCGCCAGGCGTCACGGAATTCAAGCTGGGGACCGGCGGCCAAGCGGTGGAGAGCGTCGGCCTGTTTCGCTGACGCCGGCTTCGAATTAGCGAGGGCCGTTGCAACACGGCGCAGACTGTCTCATCCTGATTGCAAGCGGAGGGAGCACGCCATGGCCGACAACGATATGAAACCGGAAGAGGCGCAATTGGCCATCGCCAAGGCGGCCCAGATGAAGCCGCAGGTTCAGGCCATGCGCGACCGCCTCCGCAAGATGGCGGACGACGAGGAGAGAGGCGTCCAGGTTCTCGCCAGCGCCATCCGCCGCCTTCTTCACCAGGAATAGAAGGCGTCGGGAACGCGCTGGAGCGGTCTCAGCAGGTGGTGGCCTTGGTGCACCCCTTGTCCTCGTGCGATCCCGGGGTGCGGGCGAGCTGGAGGCCGCTGCGCGCCTGTTCGAAGGTTTTTTCCAGCGACCGCACCGTCTGCTCGAAGGCTTGCATCTCACGGCCCTCCAGCTTGTCGCCGGTGGGAAGGTCGATGCTCTTCGGGTTGATCTGCTGGCCGCCCTTCAGCACCTCGTAATGCAGGTGCGGGCCGGTGGATCGTCCGGTGGTGCCGACGTAACCGATGACATCGCCCTGGTCGACACGGGCACCGCGGCGCGTGCTCTTGGCGATCCGGCTCAGATGGGCGTAGGCCGTGGCGATTTGGGTGTTGTGGCGGATGCGGACGTAATTCCCGTAGGCACCGTTCGGCCCGACCTCTTCGACCACACCGCCGCCCGCGGCGTAGATCGGCGTGCCGGTCGGTGCGCCGAAATCCATGCCCTTGTGCATCTTGCTGAAGCCCAGGATCGGGTGATGGCGCATGCCGAAGCCCGACGTGATCCGCGCGCCGTCGATCGGCGTGCGCAGCAGGGCGCGGCGGATGCTCTCGCCGTCGCGGTTGTAGTAGTCGATCCGCCCGTCGCGGCTCTTGTGCCGGTAGATCGGGTACTCCTTGCCGCTCAGCACCAGCGCGGCGTAGAGCACGTCGCCTTCGCCGGCGTTCTTCCCGTCGGCGGTGACCAGCCGCTCGTAGAGCACCTCGAAGCGGTCGCCCGGCTGGAGGTCGCGCTGGAAGTCCACGTCATAGGAGTAGTCGCGGATCAGAGCCATCATCACCGAAACCGGGACGCCGGCGGTGCTGCCCGCCTCGAACAGGCTCGACCGGATCACCGTCTGCGCGGCGACCGGCTGGCGGGTGACCGCCTTCTCCGATTCGCTTGACGTGAAGTCGGTGTCACCCTTGCGGGACACGGAGACCGAACGCAGCACGTCCGGAAGGAACTCCAGCCCGACAAATCGCTTGGTCCCGCCGCGGCGTGGCTCGAACAGGATGGTAACCTGCTGGCCGACCTGCAGCTTGCGCGGATCATAGACCTTGCGCAGGGCCGCGATGGCGTTGGTCGCCTCGTCCGCCGGGACGTCGGCCCCGGTCAGCATATCCATCAGCGTGTCGCCGCGCCCGACGGAGAGGATGTGACGGTTCGCGGACGGCGACCGCTCGTCATCGTCGTCGCTTGGCTCTTTTGCAGTGTTCTTGGCGACCCGCTCCGGCGGGGCCGTGCGCCCGCCCGCCGCATAGGCGGGCGGTGCGACCGTGTAAGAGAGGAGCCCCGCCAGACCAGCGGCAACCAGGGCGAGCGTGGGAAGGCCACCGAGCCTCGAACGCACCGTCATCCTCCTATGCTTCCTCACACGTTTCGGACCGTTGTGGCGGGGGCTGTTCGTCCGCTCAAGGAGCTACCACCTACTATGAGCGACCATGCGCACCAATTTTGTCACTGTCAACCCGATAGGGGTGGCTGCGTCAATCGGTTGAGCGCACCGGAGCCGTTCCCGCAGACCGCAAGCCGTTCCATGGCGGGGGCGCTCGATCCACAGGAGGGACGGACATACACCGATTCCAGCTTGGACTTCGGTGATAAGTCGCTCTGTGAAGAATTTTTCATGGAAGTGCAAAAAAGCGCTTGCGCCGGTCAGCGAGGTCCCCTTATAAATCGCTCCACCGACGCAACGCCGCAAACAAACGCGGCAGCGACGGATCGAAAAAGCGGATGACGATCCATTGAGCGGCGCCAAGCACTCGGCGCTGTTTGTTTCGTCTCCGAATTTCTGGTTCATCGGTTTCGGCCCTGGCGGCCCACTCCTTAAAGGGAATGGGCTCGGGGCGTTGCGGTTCTCTTGGAGCCGCGGGATCTTGGATATCGTTGATACCGTGTTGTGAGAAGGGATGCGCAGGCGGCGGTTTTGACCGTTGGCCGCGGACCGGTTCCGGAT
>NZ_VITI01000024.1 GCF_007827795.1 Azospirillum brasilense | reverse complement strand
AAGTTGGAGGGCCGTGATCAAAACTGGATGCGGAACAATGGCCTGTACGCCGCCAAGTCGGGGTTTGCAGACGATTCCGGAAAGTTGGAGGGCCGCGATCAAAACTGGATGCGAAACAATGGCCTGTACGCCGCCGAGTCGGGGTCATCAGGAAGTGCCGGTTCGCTCAGCAATGGCCTTAAAAATGTCTATCTGCATATGTGCCGCTCCAGCGGTTCGGACTACAGCATTGCTCCAGGTTTAAAAAAAGAGTGGTCAAACGGCACCGTCAGTTACGAATGCCCTGGTGGTATGCAGCATGAATGACACGGGTGGTGAGGCTTGCCCCTGATCCGGCTTCCGATCATCAATGCACACACGAAAAAAGCGCGTGTCCACCAACTCCGTGGGCACGCGCTTTTAGCCGCTAAAATGGATGCGCGGTCACAGGATGGTAAACGCCATATAGTTCTGATCGCCGATGAGGCCGAAGGTTGTGGTGACGGCGCCGCTGTGGCGGCCGGAGATCGTCATGCTCATGTCGATGATGCCGTTATTGTCCAGGTCGATGTGAGCGGTTGCGCCTTTGTAGCCTTCGGCCCCGGACATCTCCTCCCAACGGAAGGTAGATTTTCCAGGCTGCCAACCCCAGGCGGTGACCCACTCCCCCGCTTCCAGGTCGGTCACGGTGGACCATGTGACGCCACCCCCACGCCCATCCACAAAGAAGGTGTCCTTGCCGGCGCCGCCGGTCAGGAAATTTGAGCCTAGACCACCGTCGAGAACGTCATCACCGCCACCTCCCGCAAGCGCGTCGTCCCCGCCCATTCCATGGATAAAATCGGCGCTGTCGGTGCCAACGATGGCTTCTGTCGCGCCGTCGCCAATGTGCATGTAGCGGAGCGAGGTCACTGGTCCGACATAGTCGGCAATTTGCAGAAAGCGGCTTTCCCCATTGCTCCAGACGGCAATTTGACGGGCCGGGTCGATTACCGGCGACTGCGGCGTATCGGTCGGCTGGGGCTGGGGCTGGGGAGGCGGGGCCAACTCCACCGGAGCGGCTTCGGCGGCCACGGTGCGATCCGAGAACGCGAGGGCTTCGATGTTGCGCAGTCGATCAACCGCGTTGGCCGTCGTGACGATGAGGTCAGTGCCATCCTTCGTCACGGTCGCGGTGGTCGAGGCGACGGTGTAAAGCGCGGTGTCGTAGCCGTCGCCACCGTCCAGCAAATTGAACCCGGCGCCGCCAACAAGCGTGTCATCGCCGCCAAGCCCCATGATCGTGTCATTGCCGGGGCCGCCATCAAGGAAGTTGGCGCCGTTGGTCGCGACGGTGGAGCCGTCTCCCGCCGTCAGGGTTCCGGGATCGGTTCCGATGATGAGGTCACCGCCCCGACTGCCGATGGCGTTCTCAAGCGCAACACCGTGCGCGACCGAGAGGTGGGGGCCAACCGTGCCCGCGCGCAGGTCAAGAATGACGCCCGTCCACGCGGTGAAATGCCCGGCGGCAGGGAGGGGGGCGCCGGGATCGCGCAGGACATCACCCGAACCCTGCTCTCCAGGCAGGACCACCGCGGCGGCCGACGCGTCGATGGTGTCCGTGCCGCCCGCGTCCCAAACGGCCGCTGCCGGCACTTTTCCGTCTAGGCGATACACGGTGTCACCCGCAGCGACGGTGCGGTTGGCGCCGTAGTAGCTCTGAAGGATGGCGATGTCGCCGACCTGGGGGCCAACGTTGTAGAGCTGCTGGCCGAACGGGAGCACGTCCAGACTCGGGGACGTGTAGGACATCATCGTGTAGTTGGTGCTCCACGCCCCGTAACCGGACCGCGGGTCGCCCGCGGACGGCTTCGCGTCCGCCCCGTCGAAAGGATGAGACAGGCCGAGTGCGTGACCGATCTCGTGAACAATCGTGCCGAAGAGGCGCGCGCCGCGCGTCAGGTCGTCGGGAACGCCGTTGCGGTCCACGTCGAAGGCGACAAGGCCCGACGTGGTGACGGTGCCGGCCGGTTCCTGCGCGTAAGCGGCGGTGTACCCGTTGGAGTTCAGCGCTAGGTCGTCGGCAAAGCGCAGGTTGCCGACCAGAGCGCCGGACGCACCGAAGACGTGGGTGGGGCCGCCCGTGGCGGTTTCGGTGATCTCAACGAAGGTGATGTTGGCGACGGCGGCGAAGGCCGCGAGGGCGACGCGCACCGTCTCCTGGTGGGCGCTGTCCAGGGCGGCCAGATTGCGGCCCTGGTCGTTCCCTTCGGCGACAGCGCCGTTGAAAAAGCTGTAGGTGAGCGTGACGGCCGCCGCACCGCTGACCGTTCCCCACTTGCCGAAGTCCGAAGTCGTCGGACCCAGCGCCGCAACGGCGGGGTCGCTGGCCGGCGTCGGGCTGACCACGAACGCGAGAGGGGGAAGCGCCGGGTCCCGACCGAGGGGGCCGCCGTCGAGGTCAGTGGTCGGCCGCCCGGTGTCGTTTAGGCGGTAGACGTTGCCGGAGACGGTCGGGACCCACGATAAGGCACCGGTAGCGGAAGCGGTGGTGGTCATGAAAGCGGCCTTCTGGTTGTGTGTTCGTTGATGCGCAATCGTACCAAAGGAGGTAAACATACACTATTGGTTACACGGTAGCGTCGAAAGAAAGTGACGCAGATACAAGACAGAGGCGGTGATGTCGATAGTGGCCCTTACACTGGCGTGTCTCATACAGATACAGAATGACCGCGGTTTTCCGCGTGAGACGATGTTTTCGCTGCTACGGCAAGAAAATGGTCGGGAGGGCGCCAGCAGCCGGAACAGCAACGGCACGTACGATCATGGGCCATTCCAGGTCAACGACGTAAATGTGCCGATCATCGCCAAGCAATTTGGTCTTTCCGTCGAAGAAGCGAAAGCCCGTCTGCGGGATGATGGATGCTTTAACGCCCAAGCGGCGGGCTACCTGTTGAACGAGCATTGGAAGCGCACGGGCGATATTTGGACAGCCATCGGCCATTATCATTCTCGCACGGAAGTTCACGCCACACGCTACCGTCAGCAGGTGTTCGGGAAAACGGTGGGGTTGTATGACGCGCCGGAGGGGGCAAAGAAGCGGCGGAAGGCCGATGCTAAACCTGACGCTCCTCCGGCTGGTCGGGAAGGTTCAACAGCTTCGCCATGACAAGGCGACTGCCGGCGCGCTGATCGGGTGGGAGCGCCGCGCAAGCCGCGTCCACGAGTTGCGCCCGTTGGGCGGGCGGAAGGTCGGCCATTTGCTCCACCAACAGGCGGCGCGCGACATCAAGCGACGGCAAGCCTTCGGCGCGGCGGCGGGCGCGGGTCTGGCGCACGCGGTCCTTGAGGGGAACGGGGATCGAATGGACGGGCTTGCGGGGCATGGCGCGGACCTTGGACGGCGTTAGGGGAACACGGCGGCCTGGGCAGAGGCGATCCATCGGCCGATGAACGCCTCCAGCTCCATCACCGGCATGCACGAGCCGGAGCTGTGCAAGCCGTGGCTGGCGGTGACAAAGCCGATGAGCTTATAGCGGTCGGCCCCCGGCTGCTCCAAGGCCAAGGTGACGCGCTGATGGCTGTCGGCAACGCCAAGGACGATTTCCGGGTCGCCAAGCGCCGGGTGGTCGGCCAAAGCCGTCCCCAGCGTGTGGAGTTGGCGCCCGCTGACGGCGCAATAGGGCGCGGTGACGATGGGGGCCGCACGGTCGGCGTGGCCCGGTCGGCGGACGGCGGCGGCCGGGCGGGGAAGTTCGGCGCCGTCGCGAAAGCGGACGGTGCACGATGCGCCGGTAACCGCGGAGATCTCGCACGGTTCCCATTGAATGCCCTGGGCGCCGCGCCGCTGCGCCTCCGCGGCTTCTCCCGCCGCGAACCGCTCCGGAGGGTCGTAACTCCAGCCGGTCCGCGTGCGGTAGATGATCCGCGATCCCTGGCGAACCCATTCCTGCAAAGCGGCAATGGTCCGGTCCTGGTGGAACCAAAAAGCGTGCGTCGCCCATGTGTCGCGGCATCCTTCGCCGATGCCGGCACCGCAAGGGCACGGAACGGCCAAGGTCGGATGGATGTACGCCAGAAAATTGGCGGGTGCGGGCGCCTCGTAACTCCACGCGCTGCCGGACCGGTAGATGAGTCGCGATCCCTGGCGCTCCCATGCCGCGTCCGCGGCCCTCTTGCGGGCGGCATGGAAGTCCACGAACCGCCCGCTGTGCCCGCTCGGGCGTTTGCACCACGCGCCCACGGCGGCGCCGCAGTCGGGGCAGGAGACGGCCATGACGGGGTGCTTGTGGGCCAAGAAGTCGGCGGCCTCGGCGGACGGCGCGTCGTACTGCACAGCGGCACGATTCATGGCTTCGTACATGCCGGTGTGGTCCTGGCGGTTGTCGGCGTCCATCAGCATCTTTTCCATGTAGCGCTTGACCGCCCGATAGGACCGGACGGCGGCCGTCCATTGCACGGTTGCGAGGTCGGCCGGCACCCAGCGGCGGCCGGGAAGCGGTGCGCTGCCGGCGGGGGGCGGGGGCGCGGCCTCGATCATGGCGACGTAGGCCACGAGAAAGCCTGGGCGGTTCGGACCGGTCAGCACGGGCGCCACGCGGTGGCGGCCGTGGATGCCGGGGAGGTCCAAGGCCGCTGCGCCGGCATAATACTGCGCCTCGGTCGGCACCTCCGGCACCGACACCCACAAGGCCGCCTCCAGGGCTGCGGCGCGGTGGACGGTGGTCGTCTCGATGACGCGGCTGGATACGTGCTGGGTGGTGTAGACGAACTGTGTCGGAGAACCAGGCAGTAGGAACGCGCCATAGAGCAAAAGCGGGTCGGGGCACTCGGACCAGCGGAACAGCACGGCGCAGCGGTCGAGGTCGTTTTCCTGGCGCAATCCAAGGTACTCCAGGTACCCGCGCGCCAAGTCGAGGTGGGTGAAGCCGGCGAAAGTGCGGCGCCCACCGAAGTAGGTCACCCGGTCACCGGGGCGGAGAATGGAACCGTCGCCAAGCGGGATTGGGGCGGGGTCGATGTCCGGCGCGGCCTGGAACTCGAACATATGGCAGTTCTCGCTGCCCAACAGCGTGTAGCCGTCGCACGGCCACGCCCTGACATTGCCTCTCGCCATCGTGCGGCCTCCTGGTGCTTCGCCAAACGTTCCCTGGTGCGGGCGCGGCTTACAGCCGCTCCCGCCCCCAGCGCAGACCGTGGCGCAGCTCGTACACGCTGTTGAGGGTTTCGACGTAGAGGGTCCGGCCGATGCGGTAGCGGGCGACGACGCGCGAGGTCCGGATGCGCCGGCCGGCGTGGCGGCCGCGCACAACCCCGCCCGACTGGAACCAGTCGAGGATGACGCCCATGGCGGGCTTGGCGGAGGGGTGGGCGGCAACGGTCAGGGTGCGGGCGGCCATGGTGGGAAACTCCTGGTGGGAAGGGAAGCGGGTCAGCAAGGCACCCGACGGAACTCCGGCGACTGCCACCACGCGATCTGTTCGCGCATCTGTGCGACGGTCAGGTGCGCCGGCCAACGGCGGTAGGCGATCACCTCTTGGTCGGTCATGGCGCTGACCGGCGTTTCCATCGTTCCCGTGCAGTGGTTGCGAACCATCCCGCGCTCCTTTCCCGGTGACCTTATGCGCGGATTATACCGTTACCGGTAACGAAATCCAACAGAAAAACGTTACCGGTAACGAAAAGGAGGCGGCCTTTAGCGGCTAAACCGCCCGGCGCACGGCGGCGGCCGGTCGGGGAAGCTCGGTGCCGTCACGGAAGCGGACAACATGGCCGTGGTCGGCGGTGGTGACGATCTCGCAGGGCTCCCACACGATGCCGGCGGAGGTGCGGCGCTGCGTCTCGTAGGCGGGTCGCGCGACGGGCACGCCCTGGCGGGCGAGCGTCTTGCGCAGGCTGGCGGCGGCGTGCGCGAGACGGCCGCGGATTTGCCGCCGGAGCTTGGCGGTCATGGGGTGCCGCTTGGCGTCCTCGTCGGCACAGGCGGCGGTGTAGGCGTTGCGCAAGGCGCCCGTCTCCTTGCTGCCGCCGATCTTGAAACAGCAGTTGCCGGCGCGGTGCGGAAACTGCGCGCGGGCAAGGTCCTCCGCCACGCTATGGGCGCGGTGCCGGGCGGAAGAGAGGGCATCGACGAGCGGGCGCGTGGCGGGGTGCGCCTGGGCGGCGTCGGTGATCTCCGGACGGGGGTGGATGGCCGCGGCCTCCAACGCGGCCAGACGGGCGCGCTCGGCGTCGAGGGGCGATGCGGCGTCCTGGTCGTCGTCCAGGCTCGGGCCGCCGTTGTGGCCGATCATGGCGGGCGCGGCCGGCGGCGGGGCGGGCGGGGCGATCCGCCGGCCGGTGGAGCGCTGGAAGTCCTCCACCGACAGCCAAATGGTTTTGTGCATGACGCTGCCGCTGTTCACGTTGTCGGCGTGCACCGCTCCATCCGGTTTGATGACGGACAGACGCCAGCGGTAGGAATGGTGGTCGAACTCGTCGCCGATGGCGAGCGGCCGGGCGAACTCCTGGGCGCGCAACTCCCTTGCCCGCTCGGCGCAGAGTTGGCGCAAGGCGGTGACCACCTCGCCTTTCTGCGACAGCCGCTTGCGGGTCGTCGCGGCGCGTCCGGCCTTGCCGCTCTCCCCCCAGGTCACGACTGGCCGACCATCGGCGCCGATGTCGATGTTCCAAAGCGCGGGTCCGGAAGACGTGTCCACTTTGATCAACAGGTGGTCGAAATGCAGCGGGCGGCGGGCCTCGATGCCGGCGGCCTTCAACCTCTGGCGCATCAGGTCCAGCTCGGCGGCGTGGGCGTCGAGCTGGTGACGCTCCTGGCGGCGAGCCGCCCGGTCCTGGCGCTCGGTGGGGTCGGGGTGGAAGTCCAGCGGCAGGGGGCGCACAAAGTTTTGCGCCGCAAGCGGGCCGTCGCAGTCGCGCAGCGGGTCGAAGCGCTGTCCGTGATGGCGCATCATGCCGGCGTCGGCGAGAACATAGCGGCGCTTGGTCTTGGCGAGGCGAATCCGCTCCGCCAGTTCGTCAAACTGCACCACGATCTGCCGCCTCCGCCGGTTGGCCGTGCGCTCCCGATCCCAATCGCGCGCATCCCTCGCCGTGTCGCCCTCGTCGCGCAAGCGGCTCACCTCGTCCGCCAGCTCGTACAGCGCCCGTTCGAACTCGTCGCGGGTCGCGGGCGTCCACGACAGGAACGGGTCACCGTGCTTGCGCTCATAGCGGTCGCGCATCACGTCCTCGGCCGACTGGTCGAGGGTGATCGTCTCCACGTCGGAGGGATCAATCGGCCCGAGAACCGTGCTTGCCAATCCTCCGGCGCCCGGCGGCTTCACCACGACGAAATGCAGCCGCGCTTGGGTCAGGTACTCGCCGACCAGCGTGCGGCCGTGGTTGGTGCCCTGGTCGAGAAACGCGCCGCGCAGACGCACCGTGATCCGGTCCAGCGGGACGCAGGTGGAAAACGGCCCGGCCGGCTTCTCGGCGACGGTGCTTGCGTCGGCCGGCGTGATGAAGCCGTCCAGGGGCTTCGCGTCGGCGTCGGTGAGGTGCGTCATCGTGCGGCGCTCCGGGGCGGGGGGCTTTACAGCCGCCCCCACGCCCGGCTCCAGGTGAGGATGTTGCGGCCGGTCAACAGGATGCGGCCGTACCCGATGACGCGGAGGCGACGGTGACGGATGGGGGTGTGGGAGAAGATTTGCATCGGCGAGGCTCCAAGGGGCGGGGGCGTCTGATGCACCGGATTATACCGTTACCGGTAACGAAATCCAATAGGGAAACGTTACCGGTAACGGAAAAGAGCGGCCTTTAGCGGCTAAAGGCGGGCTAAACCGCCCGGCGCACGGCGGCGGCCGGTCGGGGAAGCTGGGCGCCGTCGTGGAAACGGACGGTGCACCCGCTGCCGGCGACGGCCATGACCTCGCACGGTTGCCATTGCACGCCCTGGGCGCAGCGCCGCTGGGCCTCGTACCCTTGTCCTGGCGTCAGAACCGCGGCGGCCCTGGCCGGCGCTGCGGCGGCCAGCCACGCGCGCAGGGCGGCGCGCTGCTCGCCGATGCCCAAGCCGTCCGGGGCGATCAGCGCAAGGTCGGGCGGCACCCGCCCGGTGATGCGCAGCGCCTTCACCATCGCCGTCACGGTGGCCCGGTAGAGCGCGCCGCCGGTCACATAGACTTCGGTCGCGGCGCCGATGGCGGCCGCCAAGCGGTCGAGCTGGGCCGGGTCGGCGGCGATGTCAACGGCGCGGTCGTCGTCCAGGCGCCGCTCGTAGTGCGGAATGGGCGTGTCGGCGTCGATCAATCCGAATTCGGCGCTGAGGACGAGCGTGCGCGGCGCCGCGCCGATCTCCGCGACGGCCGCCCGGTAGGACAGCCACAACGGCCCGGTGTAGCGGTCGCGGGCGGGCAGGGGGGCACGATCGCGGCGCTTGGTGGCGCTGCACGGCAGGACGAGCACGCGGCGATGGGGACGGCTGCGCGGGGCGGCCTGGGCGGCGGCCTCGTCCTCGATGTCGAACTTGCGGATGAACTGGCTGGGCGTCGGCATGCCCTTTCCGTTCCACGGCTTCGCGAGGGCGATGCGGATGAGCGCGGCGATGTGGCTCCGGCGGTCGGCCTCGGTCGGCTCGGTCCATTTGGCGCGCTCGTCGGCGTCCATCTTGGCTTGCCACGGGCCGTGTTCCGCCTCGTGGGCGATCAGGGCGGCGGCGGCGGCGCGGCGCTGGTCGCGGCCGAAGGCTTCGGCGCTGCGCTTGCTGCCGGCATAGCCGCGGTGGCCGGCAAAGGGCAGGGTGCCGCTCCTAACCGTGCCGTCGATGGTGATCGACACGGCATAGGCGCCGCGGTGGCGCGGGCCGATGGACACTTGCACCCGGGGAAGCTGGGCGTCCACGCGGCACGCCTCCACCCTGGCGTGGAAGGCGGAAAGCGCCTCGTCGTCGGATTGCGCGCCGCTCACATAGGCGAGCGTTGACCAGCTCCGCCCTTCAACGAAGCGCGTGATGGTGAAGCCGGCGGAGCTGGCGCACGCGCGGACGTCGGACGTCGCCGGCAGCTTCAGGGCGATTTCCTTCATGCTGACGTTGCTCGGCGGCGTGATCCGGATGGCCGGCGCGGCGGGCGCGGCGTCGTCCAGGGGAGGGCCGCCGTTGTGGCCGAACTGCGGGGCCGGCTCCAGGTCGGCAACGTCGATCAGCGGCACCTTTACCACGCGCTCGCGCGGGGCGGGATCGAGGCGGACATAGAGGCAATCCCCGCCCAAGGCGGAGCGGACGATGGTGCCTTGGCGGCCGACCCAATGGCCGTGATTCATCATCCGGCGATAGGTCTCGGCGATCCGCACCCGGCCGTTGATCGGGAAACCGCGTTCGGCGAGGGCCTGCTCGTCCCTGGCGTCCTGCCGCTGGATGCGCTCCACGATCACCGCCCGTTCCTCGGCGGTGTGCGCCTCGCCGTTGCGCGAGTCAATCATGCGGACTTTGTAGCTGGCCAACTCCTCGTCCGAGAGGCTTTGAGCAAAGGCGTCGGCGTCGGCGTCAGTCATCGGGGGAAGCTCCTGGATCATGCGCCCATTATACCGTTACCGGTAACGATATCCAACAGGAAAACGTTACCGGTAACGAAACGGACGAACGGAAGCGGGGCTTTAGCGGCGAACAGGGCCTCGGCCGTCGCCTTGACCCTGGCGTCAACCATCGGCGCGGCCGCAAAATGTTTCGTACGATACAGAAGCGGGTTGCCGGGGTTTAGCTCAAGGTGTAAACTGTATCGTACGAAACAGAGGAACGAGCGATGACCGGCATCCCCACCCCCACGGCACAGGCGTACGGCGATCTGAACCGGGCTTACGAGTTTTTCAACGAGCGTCTGTTCGGCGGCGATCTGCCGGGGTGCCTCATCACGTTTCAGCGGAAAAAGGGCTGCGCCGGCTACTTCAGCGGGCGGCGGTTCCGCAGCGCTGACGGCTCGGAGGTGACGGACGAGATTGCCTTGAACCCGGTCCACTTCCACATGGGCACGGTCGAGGTGCTTCAGACGCTCGTCCACGAGATGGTGCACCTGTGGCAGCACCACTACGGAACGCCGTCGCGCGCCACCTACCACAACACCGAATGGGCGGACAAAATGGAGGCGGTCGGCCTGATCCCGTCCGACACCGGCCAGCCGGGCGGCAAGCGCGTCGGCCAGAAGGTCAGCGACTACCCCGCGCCGGGCGGGCCGTTCGAACTCGCGTGCGACGACCTGGTTAGGGATGGCTACGGCGTCGCGTGGATCGAGAACACGGTGAGCGCGGCGGCGGCCATTGCCGGCGATTCCATCAGCGACGACGGCGAGGGGGACGAGGCGGAGGACGCAGAGGCCGCAGCGGCGGCGGCCAAGAAAAAGGTGAAATACTCCTGCCCGGCCTGCGGCTGCAACGCCTGGGGCAAGCCCGGCCTGCACCTGATCTGCGGCACCGACAAGGTGGACATGGCCGCGGTCGATTGACGAGCTGGCGGCCGACGCGGGCGCCCTGGTGGACGGCCTCGATCCCTGATCGGGGCCGTTGCCGTTTTTGAGCCGCAAAAATGGTCGGCCCTGGCACGGGAGGGGAATCGAGGGCGCCGAACGCACAATAGGCAGGGGCGGGGAGGGCGCGCACTCTAGCGCGTACGTGGAGCCTGCTGGGAGGCCCGTGGATGCGTTCTCGCCCCTGCGCGTGGTGTTCGGCACCCTTCACGCCCGGACGCCGCTCACAGCGTTTCTGTGGGCCTGTCTGCCGCCGGTCGCATGATGAGTGGTGCCGGTCGCACGCGGTGGCTGTGGTCGAGGCCCTGGAACGCTGGCGGGCGCAGCGCGCTCCAGGCGCTTTGCAGGAGCTTAGCCGCTTGTGGACCGATCTGGACCGGGATCGCAGGGAGCGGCGGGGCAGGGCGTAGCTCCCGCCCATGGATGATGCACTCTTTCATCCTCTCCAGTGTGTGAGCGGCGGGGCGGTAACCACTTTACCGCCCCGCCAACTCAAGCCGAGGTGGACCGGATGGCCGCGGCCCTCTCGGCGTATCCCCTCCGCCAATCAAAGCATTTATCGGAATACTGGCGCTGGGGATCGAGGGTGAAGCCGATAAGCGCCCGATCCTGATCGGCCTGGGCGGCACCGCGTTCGCGCGACCGCCGGCTTTCGTCTTCTGGTGTTATCATCAGACGCTTTCGGTTTGGTTGGAAAAGCGGTCAGTCAGGCGCTTTCCACCCAGAGGTCCCAGACCATCACGCTCATGTCATTCCCGGCTTGGCGGTGCTCCCAGATGCTTGCGGCGGCCATGATGATGATGAAGGCGCCGAGTGTCATCATTATCAAGTAAATGACTCGCATGACATGCTGCCACGTTTCGCGGCTTGATGGAATCAGTGGCTTAGTGTTGTTGCTCGGCATTATTCCGCTCCGGAATGATGGTTAGAAGTTACTTAGTAACGAATAAACTTGCTAGTGATCCCACCGAAATCGACCGTAGTAGCCATGAACCATTTCTGCGACGATAACCAAAGACAACAACAGCAGAGAAACGGCAAATGGCAAAAAGGACTCTTTTTCAAGATAAAAATGAATTCCAGTATAAGCAACTGCAATCATGATCGCACGACGAAGTGATCTAAGAATTATACCGGGAAGCACGCTGTTCATGATGGATTCCCCCATCCAGCGTCCACGGTAGCGGGCTGTACCGCCGTATCCATTTGGTGGCGCCCGGCCGCGCACTCCGCGCAAACCGGATGCTCGACGCCCTGAAAGATCATCGTTGTGGTGGATGGTTCGCGGCAACCGCAGATGTTGGCTCCTGCCGCGTACTCGCAATGGCAAAGGTGCGCTGGATCAAGCATCTGAATTTTTTCCTTTAAAGAATGCCGAATTTCTCGGCGAGAAACCAAAGGCCCCCGCCGACGCCGACCAGCTCCACGGCCGAGACGAAAATCCAAATGGCAGACCGGCCGGACTGCGGACCGTTGGTGGTCCGGTCGAGGCGGCGGCAAAGATCGCGATAAGCGTTGGGCGGGTGGTAGGCCATGGATCAAAAACCCTCGATTTTGAAGCTGGTCAGCGACGAAGTTATGAGGCGGCGGCACGGCCGGCAAAGGCCCCGGCCATGTCAGAGGGGTTCGAACAGCGGCAGAATAATACCAGAGATCACGCCGATAACCATCATAGCCACGCCGATGAAGAATAAGCGCTGCATGGTACGGCGCCGCCTTGCCTGCTCTGCTTCTGTGGGGGATTCGTCGGGTGTCATCGAATAGGTGCCCTGCTGCTGAAGACGGTCAGCGGGCCGGCACGACGGCGGTGCGGCTGCCGGCGCGCTGCTCGATGGTCAGCAGCTCGACCATGGCGCCGTCGTCGGAGAGGAACGGCCGAATGGCGCGGAGACCTTCCGGGTACTCGGTGACGCTGGCGAGGGGCCAGCCATCCGGCGCCGGTTGAGCGGCCATCGGAACGCCACAGACGCGCGAAGTCGTCACCTTGGTTGTTTGGGCCTCAGTGTCGATGGAGGTGGCCGAGACGTAAGCCACGCACAGGAGGCCGTCAGCGTGCCGGGTCACCGGCAAATGCACAGTGCTGCTCCGGATCGTCACGTCGCGGAGCGCTACCAGTTCGGTAATGGTGGCGTCCGTGGCCGCGGCTGGTGACGCGGAAAGGGCACTCAGGACGGCGATGGCAAGGGTACGCTTCATTTGGATGCTCCTTATCAGTGTTCGATGGTGTGTGCGATCCGCTCTGACGTAGCGTCATCTGCTTCGTCAATCACTCGCCGAAGAAGATGGGGGCGGTTGATGGCTATCCACGCTATCAGCCAAAAGGGAGGGAGCCAGATTTCAGCGGTCGGCCAATCATGATCGAACCTTTGAATTAAATCTTTAAGAGGACTCGGCGATGAATTGGCGCGAAACCAACCGATGATCGTGATGGGCCATTTATCATCAGCGCCGAACCTAGGACCGTAATTTCCGTCGCTGCATCGACTATCGGTAATGGTGAGAATGTCACTATCAGATGCCGCCTCCAACCATGGGGAAAGGTCGAAGGCAATGGAGTCATTTTCATCCCACGAAAACCCCCAATCGGGCGGGCCGTCCACGTCTGGATTGATGTTAATGGGTGTTGCGAACGCTGGAACCCTGACGGGCGGCCATTTCTTACTGCGCGTTTCATTATTCGCTGGCCTATCTGGCAGCTCCAACATAGAAGTTGCAGAAGAAGCCACTTTATCTGTATCAAGACCACTATGACCATCGGGGGAAAACCGATAATCAAGAGGTTTGATGTTGCCATAAGTTGTCCATAGTTGACGCCCCGAAACGTCAATTTTTATCCGGCCCTCACCGAAACAAACGATGGTTGCTTTCTGTATCGCAGGGCTCTTGTCTCGCGGCGATTGATTACTGCGAACATAAAGAACAACTTCATCGCATTTCCATGTGCGACCGGCAAAAGTCGCCTGCTTCCAAGTGGTGGATGACATTGCTCGGATTGCTCCCGTTCGGCATGAGTTTTAGCGGCTAAAACAGAGAGAGTCGGTTAAAAGGTCACGCCGAACATCATGCCTAGAAACATCGCTCCTGAAAGGAGAACAATAAATATTATAAATGCCATTACTGGCGATAGGCGTGAGAGTGGAAGAATTGTGGCGAAAAGGGCGGCAACGATGATCCATCGGATTGCTTCAGGGGATAGGCCCGTGACAAAGTTAGTGATACGATCCATATGCTATCCTTTCTATTTTTCGTGCATCGTTTAAATATTAGACATGCCATCAAGGTACAGGCGATTGATAAAGCCGCAGTCCCAAGCCTCGGCGGCTTCGCCTTTGCGTCGCCCAAGATTGCAGGCAAGCATTCGAATGCCGCCCAAGGCAAACCCACTATCACGGATTGCAGTCCAACGCTCCAATGTGGTGAGGGGTGGCCTTTTCAAAGGTCGCATTCCTTTAGGCCGATCTCTGGTTCATTGCGTTGTAAACAAGGGCCTGAGTGCGGGTCGGCGAGTGAGATGTGTCCCGCTCTAACTCCAGCTTTTCAGCAATGTCGGCGGGCAGGGACGCCCATGGAGCGATGGCATCCGCGAGCTGGGCAGTGTCCAGGCATTCGGAAGCGGAGCAACCAATCCACAGCATAAAATCAGGCTCGCTGTCAGGGTCGGACATAACGCGCTCAACCTGAGCAAAATACGTCTGCAACGGATTATCCCAACCGACGATGCAGGAAACGCCCGCGGGGTAGTGCGTGGTGACTTCGTAGCGGCTCAACGGGCGTCTCCTTTAGTGTGGTGCTTTAGCGGCTAAAACATTCCTGCGTCTCGCGTTGGGTTTCACATGGCAACAGGGCGAAGCATTGTGACGGTGGCTATACCGTCTGACCATCCGATGGAAACGACAGTGTCTCCAGAGGAAACAGACAACTCGTTTGCTTGACGGATATGGCGCTCTCCGTCTCGGACGGTAAGATCATAAGCAAAACTAACTTGATCGCCGTGAACATTCGAAAGAACGTTCAAATGAAAATTATCATGACCGCCAATCGTCTCAAGAACCATGTACGTGGGTTTTCCATCGGCAGCACTAAGGGTACCCCCGCGAACATTGGAAACCGCAAAAGATTTAGACAGCGCTTGATAAAGCGCGTGGGGATTGGTTCCCTTCAGAACCGCAAATGGAGTGGCGCTTGACGTGTTTGTCAGTGCTGACGCAACGTCAGTGGGGCCATTCGGTGCGGCAACCGTCAGAAACTGGACTTGCGTTTGAACGCGGGTGCCCTTGGGGCCGTCCGCATGGGCGGTGGTGGTTGCGAGCATTGCAATGATGGCAACAGCGAGAAAACGTAACATTTCGGTCCTCCTGATGGATAGCGGTGCAGTGATCTCTAGCGGACAAAAGAAATTTTATTAAGCTAAGTCAAACGGTGCGGTCTGTGCCCAAACGAGCGACCAGAGCTTTATAACCATCGCCGTTTTGACGCTCCTTGTTGGCAGCATCAGCGCGGACATCTTTTTCAATGCGGTAAAGATCGCGGAACGCAAGACAGCCATTCGCTTTCAAACGTTTAGCCATTTCATCTTTAACCTCATCAGATATTTCGGGAGATTCAGCAATGACCTTCATGAGAGAGTCAGGAACAATAGTTCTCCGTTCACGGGGGGTGTAGAGATGAGAAGCAAAAAAATAATAGCAAGCAGTAACAGCTAACAATAACGGCCCAATTATATGCAGAGATACACCGAGCGCAATAATAATAACCACAATATCGGCAACTAAAGCCGCAATAAGATGTTTAAATGCGCCACTTTTGCGGTTTTCATCCTTACACCAAAAACCAACAATCTTATACATGCTCATGGCATCACCTTCTTTCTTAACGCAGATGAAACCTGCTGTTTGTTGTTTGAGCGGCTAAAGCAAATCAGGCCACGCTGCGTTCCGTGACTTCATAGGGGATGGCGTCGCTCGGAAGACCTAAAGCGTCGAGGACAAAGCGCATCCGGCGCTCCTTGTCCCAAACACCGGCCATATGCTCGATGTATGCGCGTTGAGCGACCGGCGTGATGTTGGGATCGGCCGGTGGAGGCGGCGGCAGGACGAAGGTGCGGCCGACCTCCATCACCAGAGCAAGGGCCTCCGCGCCATCCACGAGACCGGGATAGACATGGAACCCGTTGACCCGGCTCGGATCACGGCCAGCGTGGAGGTGCAGGCTCCATGTGAAGTCGCGAAACCCGCGACGCGCTTCCAGAGTTACCCCCGGAACACCCTCTAGGACGATTTCCGTCAAGGCGTGGGTGTCGATCCCGGCGGGATTGGTGGCGCTGCGGAGATACGCGCGTGTGCTGGCGCTGGTCATGCGCAGCGTGCCGGCGCCGTCTGGCGTCTCGATGTCCACAATACGGTGGGTCAGCGGAAACGGGTCGTCGGGGAGGGGGACTTTGCGTTCAGCCTCCGCCCGAGACTTCGCCACCGAATGGGCCATGCACGCCCACGCTTGCCGGTCGGCCGGAACCAGCACTCCGACAACGGTCCAATCCTCGGCCTGCCAGTTCGGCTTGATGATCTCAACCATGCCGATGGCGGCCGTCATGTCCTCACACACCCGGCGTTGCCATTCGGTGGACGGGATATAGGCTGGGAACCCCTGGTCATCCGGCTTGCCGACCGTGCGCCGATGCACGCGCAGCAGCGGCAGGCTATCGCCACCTTGGCGAATGAGGCGAAGAGGGTTGTCGGCGCCGGGGCAGGGCACGACGGATTGATGAGCCTCGGACGCAACGGAGCCTTCCGTGTCGAGCTGGTCATTCTCCCAACCGGATTCGGTGATCCACGCCACAAGCTGGCGGCCAGCCAGAACCACGCCGACATGGGGCACCGGGTTTTCTTCATCGTGCACGCCATAGACGATGCGGGCGCGCTGATCGGCGGTTAGGCGGAGCAGGCGGCGCCGATATGCATCAGGAACCACAAGGCTCTTGCTCAAGGCTGGGGCAGGGCGGGCCTTTGTCGTCATCCGGGAATCCCCCTGGCTAGTCGTTGGCGGCGCGGTGGTCGAGATACTTGCGGTCGGCGTCGGTCAACGTCGCCAGCCACGTCCGGAGCTTGTCCAGGTCCGCGTTCATCGCGTTGGCCGTGTCCTCGGCGTCCTCCTGGTCCTCATAGGGACCGGCGACGTCCAGCACGGCGAAGCCGGAGCCATCTGCGTTGACGCCCTTAAAGCCGACACGCCAAGCGCGATGCTCGCCGGTCACGCAGTAATGCCCGGCGTCGGTGTGGCCGTGGCGATATTCGATCTGAACGGTGCCGGATGATACCGCGCGAATGAGTTCCGGTCGGTACGTCACGCAAGGCTCCTTGGGCCAGTGGATTTGCAAGTATAAGCAAAAGCTAATAAGCTAGGTTTTCTGCGGGTTTCCGCGTTATGTTTGAAAAGTCATAACCATAATATACCTTATATGAATACAGGCGCTCCCCCACTGCGAAGCCTCGGAAGTTAAGAGACGGTTAAGTATCATTGCCTTCCGTCCGGTCGGCGAATGGATCGTCAGTGACGTAAAGCGCGAGGGCCAGGAAGAACAGAAAGCTCCCGCCGAGAATTAGGGTGCGAGTAAAATAGTGGAAATAGTGGTAATTTCCGTCCGGATACCAAGTATGGAGCCAAATCGTATAGAAAAAGAACAGCGCAATTCCTGAAAAGAAACAGGTCATGGCTACGATCATAACATTCTTGCTGGTCAAGTAACTCTTCATAGGAATTCACCTTCAGAAAACTAAGCCAACATGCAGAGTAACAGCGCACTCAGAGTTGTCGCAGGTCACACTTTCCCCTCTAACGTCTCCCTCCGCATAGGTCGTCCAACCGCAGACAGGACAGTCAACACGAGTACAAAAGTACCCCGATACGTCGTAACTCTCCGCCTCTATATTGTCCTCTGGTGATCCTGGCATCAGATGTTTCCTTTCACTTCTCTCGGAAGCAACCGAAGAACGCGAGCCCTTCTTGTTAAGGCGCCGCGTCGATCTGGCGAGCCACCCATTGGCTAAGACTGATGCCCGCTGCGGCGGCCCTCATCGCTGCCTTGCGGTGCTGATCGGGCGTGCCGCGCACCATCATATTGCCGTTGAACGGCTTGTCCGGTTCCTCACCACGTTCGGCGCAGAAAGCCAAATAGTCGTCAATGCCTTCCCGGAAGGAAGCCAACACCTCTTCAGCGGTCCGTCCACGGAAATGGATCACGTCTCGAAGTCCGTGAACGGTGCCCGTGAACAACCCGTCTTCAGGATCGAAGTCGATGGGACCGGCAGTGTATCCCTTGTATTCCATCGTCATGGCATCACACCCGCATTGCTGAGAAACTGTCGCACCGATTTCACCGCGCCCTTGTCCGTGTCCGGACGGGGATGAGGTGAATGGAAGTTGGCGCGCACCCCATTCAGAACAAGCATAACCCGGCTACCTGCGCGCTGGTGAACCTCTCCACCAAGGCCGCGCACCAGCGCCTCGATGTCGGCCCATTTGATGTCCGCCCGGACCGGGTTGGCGAAGATGGCGGCGAGAGTGGTGCGGTGCGTCTTGTTCATGTCCGTGATGATAGCGGAATGCGCTAGCAACGGCAACAAAAAAGTGATAGCGGAATGCGCTATCACTCAAGAAAGTTTGGCTTTAGCGGCTAAAACGGTAACGCCATTAATCGGAAAAAACCTCATCCGGCATTACATCACTATAAACCAAATTTAGATCAACACCGCCCAAGTTCGCGCGACGGCGGAAGTAGGCAACAAGGAAAACCGGGATAGTACGATGCATAAGCGCTAATGATTTTCCGTATGTGCTCTGGATGGGCAAGCGGTCATACAAGGTCAACAGCAACTCGCCAGTTGTAATACTGTGTATCGCGGCGATTTCATCACAAGCATCCCAAAGAGCGGTTTCAAGCGACAGGTGATATTCGCGCGCTGAAAGCGGGTAGGCACGCTTTTGGATGGAAAGGGGTTCGCACGATAACGAGAACATGAAAGACCCTATTTATCTGGCGTAAGACCTAAACAATACGTCACGGGCGCAGAGCAAACAAGTATAGTGGTGAACTCGAATAAACTTTTCGCGCGCAATGGTGTGTTGCTTCGTGCGGGGCAGGGGAGCTAATGCCCCCCTGCTGCAATCGGCCGGTCAGCGACGGCCGCGACTGAGGCGTTGGGTGTTCGCCTGCCCAACGGCCTCCAGCACCTTCCCACGCTGCAAGCTCTGGTCCTGCTGCTGGGCCTGCGGCGCTCGTTCCGCCTGTCGCCTGTGGGCGATCTGAACGGCGGCCTTGACGCTTCGGGCCACGGCTTCACGGCCGTAAGCGTCCTGGTTCGCCATGTCGTTGAAGTCGGTCAATCCCTTACTGCCGGTGGTCGGATTGCGGAACACTGGAAGCATGACCGTCCCCCCTACGGCGTCGGCGGCCTCCTGTGCCTTGTCCCGGCCCACTGTGACCATTTTTCCTTCGCGCCCGATGCTGTTCTCATCCGCCGCAAGGATGATCGGTTTTGTTGGAAAGTGCTCGGCCAAAGCCTTGGCGACGGCCGGCATGTTGCCGGCGTCAAAGGCACAGACGGTGGCGAAGTTGCCACCGTCGCGCAAGCTGGCGGCCGTGGCGTAGCCTTCCGCGATGATGATCGCGGGCGCCTTGGCAAGCTCCGCCATTCCGCCGAGAGGGTGGAACGTGCCGGATTTCTTGCCGCCCTTGGCAAAGCTCTTGACGGTGCCGCCACCCAGGGCAGGGTCGCCGATGGTCTGCGCCGTCCAGACTTTGCCCGTCACGTCAATCGCGGGAACCACCGTGGCGTCGCCATCGCGGTAGACCCCCGAGCTGGCCGTTACGCGTTTCTGTGCAAGGTACGGAGTCATTTCGCTGTCCGAAACTGGCTTCAGGCCGGTGAGACGCGCTTCGGTTTCCTGCGCGACGCGCTCATATTGCTGGTCCAACTCCTTGGCGCGGCGCTGCTGCGTCACCGCGGCCTGGGCGGCGAGCTTCGCCCGGTCCGTGCTGTCGAGATGGTAGCCCTTGGCCTTCCACCGTGTTTCATCGCCTGTCCGGTTGTTCCGCGCGTAGCCGGCCGGGCGGCCTTCGTCCAGGTGGAACACATAGAAACCGCTCGTCTCCTTCCCTTTGTCAGTGTTCAGACGGATGCGGTGCGTCTTGCCGTCTGGAATTGGGTGGTCGCCGTCCACCGCCATGTCGAGGCCCTTCAGGATCTGGGCGAACTCACTGCGGGGATCGAGGGCGGGCGCCTGCTGGCGCTCGACGTTCTCCGGAAGCCACTTGGCGAGCTGGGCGAGCTGCGCCGTGGGCGGAGCGTACCAGCTTTTGGCCTTTCCATCCCATTGCGCGCCCAAAGAGCGAGCATCGTTCCGCTCGGCGTACGGAACAGCGAGGTATGTGCGATCCGACTTGGGGGCCGGGGAATGGGTGGGCCATTTGGCGAACTTGGCGGCGTCGGCGCCGGCTGGAACGTACCAGCTTTCCGCAGCGCGATCCCATTTCGCACCCATGTCCTTCGCTTCGTTCTTTTCGGTGAACGGAACATTGATGTACGTGCGTTCGGCGCTTTGCTGCCGTTCCGCGTTCTGGGTGGCCTGCGCCTCTACATCACGGCGCTCATTTCGCATCGTGGCGGCGTCCTCCGTGGTGGCGGCGGCATTGAGGGCTTGCGCCTGCTCTCGCTGACGAACCTCCTGCACTCGCGCAGCGTCGGCATCAACCTGCGCCCTGTCGATCTGGGGCGGGGTGTGAACGGGCGGAGCAACGGCGATTTCAATCGCCGCCGGTTCGGAAGCGCTGAGGTCGATGTGCCCTTTCATGGTCAGGGCGGCGACGGCCAAGGCCATGGCCCGGCGGTCGGCCATGTCGCCGCCGAGACCGGAGCGCACGCCCTCCGGGTCAAGAAGGCGCGTGGCGCGGTCGATGATCGGGCCACCTTGCCCAACACGCGCAGCGCTCACGAGCAAGGAATCTTGGCTCGAATCCCCGCTCAAACCAGAGTCAGCGTTTCCATGCACACCAGAGCGCTCCAGCGCCACCAAGACATCGTTTGGCGTCATTCTTTGAAGCGCATACGCAGACTGGCGAACGCTGTCCGCGCTTACCAAGTCGCCGCCGATGTTCGCTCGAAGCGCCAAATCGAACAGGAGCTTAGCCGCGGTTTCCTGCGCTGCCTCCCCGTCGATTGACCGTTGCGGGGTTTCCGGAGCTTCCCGCAATCCGTCCAGGCCCGCGGCGATCTCGACCGCAAGCGGCTGTGGTCGCTCAAGGTGCAGATGGCCGCTCATCGTCAGAGCTGCGACGGCCAAGGCCATGGCCCGGCGGTCGCTCGCATCGGTACCGGAGGCAAAGCGCGTTCCCTCCGGATCAAGAAGACGCGTGGCCCGGTCGATGATCGGGCCACCTTGCTCCACGCGTCCTGCGCTCTCGCGCAAGGCATCTTCAATCGGACCTGTGCTTTGAGGCGCAGCGTCCGGATATCCGGCAAAGGTGTTGAACCCCGCACGCTTCAGTGACACCGACAGGTTGGCCGGCGGTTGCTGGCTGACGACGCGCGAGGCGAGGCGGACCGTCTCGGCGGTGTGCGCGTCGCCGGCAAGGTCGGCCCGTTGTGCAAGGTCGGTGAGCAGGCGGACCGCCTTGGCCTGCGGCTCCAAGCCGTCTCGATGCCGTTCCCGTGAGGGACGGGCCACCACCGGTTCGGCCGCCTCTGGGGTTGGCGCAAGCCCTGTGGTGGGGGCTGGCGCAAGCCCCGTCGCGATCTCAACCGTAAGCGCCTTCGGTTGGTCCAGATGCAGATGACCGCTCATTGTCAGAGCTGCGACGGCCAAGGCCATGGCCCGCGGGTCACCCGCGTCGGAGGTGGACGCAAAGCGCGTTCCCTCCGGGTCGAGAAGACGCGTGGCGCGGTCGATGACCGGGCCACCTTGCCCAACACGCCCTGCGCTCTCGCGCAAGGCGTCCTCGGCCGGGCCGATGCTTTTCGGCGGGGCGTCCGGATACCCGGCGAAGAGATTGAACCCGGCACGCTCCAGGGACGCGGACAGGTTGGCCGGCGGGTGCTGGTTGACCACGCGCGAAGCGAGGCGGACCGTCTCGGCGGTGTGTGCGTCGCCGGCAAGGTCGGCTCGTTGCGCAAGATCGGTGAGCAGGCGGACCGCCTTGGCTTGCGGCTGCAAGCCGTCGCGATGCCGGTCCCGAGAGGGAGCGGCCGCCACCGGTTCCGCCGCCTCTGGGGCATGGGCGATTTCGACCGCAAGCGGTTGCGGCTGGTCCAGGTGCAGATGTCCGCTCATGCCCAAAGCCGCAGCGGCCAAGGCCGCGGCGGCACGGTCGCCGGCATCGGCTCCAGGACCAGAACGCGCGCCTTCTGGGTCGATGAGACGCATAGCCCGGTCAATGGCAGGACCACCCTGCGCCACGCGCGCCGCGCTCTCGCGCAAGGCGTCGTCAATGGGGCCTGTGCTTTCCGGAGGGGCGTCGGCAAAGGTGGTGACCCCTGCGCGCTCCAGGGACGCGGACAGGACTGCCGGAGGGTGCAGATTGACCACGCGCGACGCGAGGCGGGCTGCGGCGGTTGTCACCGCATCGGCTACGGCTTCGGCGCGCCGAGCCAAAGCGGTCAGCAAGCGAACCGCGGTGCTCTGAGCGGCAACCCCGTCAATGGTCCGTTTGGACGGCCCGTTGTCCGTCAGTGAAGATGTCCGGGCAAGGGGTTCGGCCGCGATCTCTGTTGACGCCTTTTGGCTTTGCGCCAACGGAGCTATTAGAACGCGCTCATGCGGAATGAACACGTCGCCGTCAAGAATTGGACCCGCTGCAAGGTTGGCTTTTTGCGGTGCTGCGCCGATCCAGAGTTCCACGCGATCCGGTGCAGACACGCCTTCAGCACTTTCCAGGTCGGCAACCGCCTCGCGCACGGTGGCGCCGGGTTCGACGGCGACACCACACATGATCCCGTTGCCAACGGGAAGACTCCATCCCTCCCCAGTATTTACCAGGGCCTTTTTAAGAGCCTCGTCAGAGGTCAGGTGATTGTGAACAGGCGAATGGACATGCGAGTTGAAAGCCTCAACCGCTTCGTCCTGCGTCTTCCATGAGCTGCGCCCCTCCACCCAATGAAAGCTGGTGGTCTGCCCTCCGGGGTCGTTGGGAGACAGAACGCGCGCATAGTACTGCTGTCCATCGTTGGGAATCGGGTGATCGATCCCAAAACTTATACTTTTTTGCTGTTCCTGGCGTTGCTCAAGACCGACGACATAAGTCGCAATCTTCTCCGCGTCGGCGGCGGCGCGGAAGATTTCCATGGGATCGTCCTTCAGCGCCTTAATCCACGACTGGACATAGGCCGCGTGCTGGCCGGGATCGTGGCCGATGGCGAGATCATTGCCGAGGATCATTGAGGCGATTTCGGCGCGCAATTCTTCCTTCGCGTAGCCTTCGGACCCGAAAGGATGCGCAAGGTCGCGCTCTAGGCGCGAGGGGTGTCCCGTCCAGTGCCCCAGCTCGTGCAGCGCCGTTGCGTAGTAGCCGGCCGCTTCGGCGAAATGCTCCTTGTGGGGGAGCTGGATGAAGTCGCGCCCGGGCGCGTAGAACGCGCCGCCTTGGTTCGAATGCCGAATGTCCGCGCCGGAGGCCGCAAGAATGGCTTCGGCCTTCTCGATGGGATTCCACGTCACCGGACGGACGTCGGCGGGCGGCGGCAAACCGTCGATCTGTTCGCCGTTGAAGACGACGGCGGTAAAGACGCGCGGTCGCTCCAACTTCACCTCGTCCATCACCGGCTTCCCGGTCATGGGATCGAGAACAGGCTTTCCTTGCTCGTCCCGCCGCTCCTGGCGGTCGGTGTACTGCCAGAACTGGACCGGGGTGCCGCGTTCGCCCTTCCGGACCTGAGCGCCCTGGGTTTGTGCCTGGTTGTAGGTCATCCACCGCGTGTCATCGCGGCCCTGCGCTGAGAGCATCAGGGCGTTGATGCCACGGTACCGCTTGCCGGTGGTTGGGTTGTGGGGCAGGAAATCAGCCGTCCCGGCGCTCCAGGGCTTCTGCCATGGAGCCGTTCCCTTTTCCATGGCGTCAATGAGCTTTTCCGCTACGCGGTCGGCAAAGCTCTTACGGTCCTTGTCCGGACCGCTCTGGTTCAGGCGGTCGGCCATCACGCCGCCTCGCGAACGTCAAAGCGCGCCTGGAGAGCGTCTTCCGCCGACAGGGCGTGCTCCTCAAAGGCCCCTGCCCTTTCGGCGTCCTCGGGGTCCACCTCGGCGACGGCGCCGGGCACTTCCATGTCGAGCATGAAGGCGGACACGGCGTCGCCGTCGCCCGCCGCTAAGTCCACGGGCATAAGGTCAGCGTCATTGGGGCTGGTGCTGTCGGCCATCAGGTCACCCTTTGGTTTTTGGCTTAGGTTTACGTGCGAGTACAGGCTTTCCGCTTGCGTCGGGATAGCTGCACTTGCAGTCAGGATAACCTAAACAACTCCAGAAGAATCCTTTTTTCTGCGAACTGGACTTGCGGACCAGAGGGCTCTTGCAACTCGGGCATTTATACGGAGACGGCTTTTGGTTAAGCGCTGGTTCACCATTGGCGTCCTGGTACGTCACGGTGCATTCCGGATATCCGGTGCATCCCCAGAAGACGCCCTTGTCGCTCTTGCGACGCCTCAAAGGCTTCGAACATTTGGGGCATGAGTGAACCTTGACGTTCATCGACATGCCTTTCTCGCGCACCCGCGCGACTTCGGCGCCGACGTGCCCCATTAGGTCGTTGATGAACGAATGGACGGTCAGGCGGCCCGCCTCGATCTCCTGCTGTTGGCCGTGCCACACCGCGGTCAGGTCAGGAAAACGCGCGTCGTCAGGCAAAGCGTCATACAGGTCGTTGCCGGCCGCTGTGCTGATAACCGTCTTGCCCTCTTCGGCGAGCAAGCCGCGCTGAAAGAGCGTGGCTAGAATGGTGTCGCGGGTGGCCGGCGTGCCGATTCCGCCATGCTCCCCCTCTTTGCCGGCGTCCTTGGCGATCAGCGCCGCGCGGAGCTGGTCGTCACGGACGTATTTCGCAACGCGCGTGAGGTCGCTCAAAAGCGTTGCGATCGTGTAGAGGGGCGGAGGCTTCGTTTCCTGACGGTCCGCCGTCGCGGTCGTGCATGCCCCCCCCTGCCCTTTCGTCAACGGGCGCAGGTCCGACGACAGGTCTTCGTCGTCGCCCTGCAAATCTTCGTTGCCGTCGTCGTTGCGGTAGAGCACGCGCCACCCGGCGGCGGTGGTGACGTTCGCCCGGCACGCGAAGCGGCGCCCGCCCGCGTCGAGTACGACGGTGGTTTGGTCAAAGAGATGCGGGGACCAGAACTGAGCAAGGTACGCCCTTGCAATCAGCAAGTAGATTTTGCGCTCGGCGTCGGTCAGGGCCTCCAGGTCGCCCGCCGTTTGCGTCGGGATGATGGCGTGGTGGGCGCTGACCTTGGCCGAGTTGAAGGCACGGCTTTTTAAGGCAGGATTGGCCTTGCCGCACGCCGCCGCGAGAACCGGAGCCGTGGCCGCAATGGCGGCAAGAACACCGGGAGCGTCCGGGTGTTGCTCCTCGCTGAGATATTCGCAATCGCTTCGATTGTAGGTGATGAGCTTGTGCTTTTCGCGCAAAGCCTGGGTGATGTCCTTCACAGCGTCGGGCTTCAGCCCGAACTTGCGTGACGCGTCGGTCTGCAACTTCAGCAGGTTGTAAGGCAGGGGTGGCGCCGCGGTCTTCTTGACGGTCTGGGTGTCCGCCACGACAGCCGGTTTGCCCGCAGCATCGGCGGCAACCGCCTCGGCAAACGCCTGTTCGTTCAACCTGCCCTTTTCATCGGTCGGATCGTCCCGGCCAATCTGGTATCGGGCGGTGAACTCCAGGTCACCGAACCGGAAGCTCCCGCGCACAACAAAATAAAACGCCTTGGTATGCCCGGCGTTGGCGCGGCACCGCCGAACGACGAGGCCGAGAATTGGCGTCTGCACGCGCCCCACGGAAAGCGTGCCATCATAGCCGGCGGCGCGGGCCGCCAAGGTGTACGCCCTGGTGAGGTTGTAGCCGTAGAGCTGGTCACCGACGGCCCGCGCCTCGGCGGCGGCCGACAGGCCAGCGAAGTCCCGATTGTCCCGCATCGTTGCAAGCGAGCGTTTGACGACGGCAACGTTGTTGTCGTTGATGAGAAGCCTTTGGACGGGTCCTGTATACCCGGCGTGTTCCAGCACCTCGTCCACGAGCAATTGCCCCTCGGGGTCGGGGTCGCCAGCATGGACCACGCTACGGGCGCGCTTGAGCAACGACACGATGACACCCAACTGCTCGTGCTTGTCGTCGGAAGGGCGCTTTTTCCAGGGGATGAAGGAGAATGGGAGCGTGTCGAATGACCAACGCTCATACCGCGCATCATATTCTTCCGGGTCGAGCAATTGGAGCATGTGCCCGAAGCACCACGTCACGGCGTCGGCGCCGCATTCAATGTAGCCGCCCTTACGGCTGCCGCCCCCCAGACCTTCCACGATGGCTTTCGCAAGTTCCGGCTTTTCGGCAATAAAAACGCGCATGGTCATCACTCCGACCAAGTGAGAAGCGGCGTCACCACCGCGTCGATGTGGGAAGCGTCCAACGGCCCGAAATACCGGGCGTCGAACGAGCGTGGGTTTTCGGTCATCAGCAGCACCGCCCCCGGCGGAAGCGTCTGCGGGCCATACCGCAAAGCTGGGAGTGCCCTTCCGGCAGCGTCGGTGTCCATCGGCGCACTAGCGGGCAGGAGACGGCCATTGACGCGCACGCCTTCGGCGCCGATCTCCACGACATCGCTTTTAGCGGCTAAAATGACTTTGAAGACGTGTTCGTACCTCCCGCCGCACGGACCAGCGCCGATGTAGCCGCGGGCCAACGCGAGCTGAAAAGCGGTGGTGTCAGGGGGGCACACAAAGACGGTATCCCCCACGGTCGGCGCCCGCTCGGCGCGAGCAAGATAGAAGCCTACCGGGATGCTGGGCGAGGTGTTGACGCGCACGCCTAGCGCTCCCGCTGTGGCGGCGGCGCCAAAGGCGACGCAGCACGCCACGGCGGCGATAGCCGTCCAGGTCACGGAGCGGCGGGTTCTGGCAATTCAACAGCGGCCAGCGAAACGCGCTCGGCCTTGGGTGCCTGGGTCCGGTCGCTGACCTTCGGCGGCGGAACGGCCGCACGCGCCTGAAAGACCGGGTCCTGAAAATAGAGCGGCTGCACGCCATAGATGGCCGGGAACCCCGCCACGTAGATCACCATGTGTCCCGGTTCGACAATCATGCCGGCCGCGTCCTTTTTAGGCGATGGCATGCGCATCGCTTCGTCTGGCGTCAACAAAGGACGGCCAACCTCTTGGGACGTGACGCTGACTTGATTGAGCAACGGACTAGCCCGTTTCCCCGATGTGGTGATCTGGTCTTTCACAATCGTGGTTTGGCCCGTCAGTTCTGACAGGTGCTTGGCCGTCTCAACGCGATTGGGGGGATACGCCACTTGGACATGGCAATTACTGGTGATGGCTTCGTCATGACCATAGGTCTCCCGCGACCTGATCTGAGTCAAATCCTGTATGATGATGTATAGTTTAATTCCGTAGCCCGCCAAAAAGGCAAGGCTTTCTTGGAAAATGTCCATTTTCCCAAGACTTGTGAATTCATCAAGCATGGCAAGAAGACGATGCTTGTACGCGGCAACAGGACGGCCGGCTTCGAACTCCATTTTGTCTGCCAGAAGGCGGACTGTCATATTGAACAGCAGGCGAACGAGGGGCCGCAGACGTGTTTTATCATTGGGCTGAGTGATCACGTACAAGGACACCGGAACGTCGAAGTGCATCAAGTCCTTGATACGGAAATCACAACGACTGACATTCGCCGCAACCACCGGGTCACGGTACAGGCTGAAGTAGCTTTTCGCTGTGGAAAGCACGCTACCCGCCTCTTCTTCCGGACGATCCATCATGTCCCGAGCCGCCTGAACGATGGTTCCGAGAGGACGGCCGGCGAGATGAGGGAATTCGGTCATCTCCTTCCACAAGGCGTCAACGGGGCGCTCGGGATCGGATAGCAAGCGGTCGATGCCGGGCAGTGTTGCGGGCACGCCCTGGTGCACTTCCAAATATTTCGCGTGGTGTATGACGCCCACCAAGAGCGCAAACGCTGTCTTCTGCCAATGGCTTTCCAAGCCCTTGCCATCCGGATCAACGATCAGTGTTGCAATGTTCTGAATATCGCCAAAGTCAAATTCGACATTTCCAGCGTTGTCCGTTGTCGAGCGGATTTCCTCCAGCGGGTTCCAGGATAGGCTACCTTCGCGCGAAGCTGGTTCAAACCGGAGCACACGGTTCTTCGCAAACTTCTGTCTCCACCCGGCGGTAAGCGCCCACAGTTCGCCTTTCAGGTCGGCAACGATGGTGCTTCCCATCCACGACAACAAAGTGGGGATGACCAGACCGACCCCCTTACCGGAACGCGTCGGAGCGTAGGCCAAGACGTGTTCGGGACCAGAGTGACGAAGATAGGTAACGGCGCCGCGCTTATCGTAATAAGCGCCAACATAAACGGATTCCGGAGCGTCGGACAGAAGCCCGGCCGCCTTGATGTGCTCCGGTTTCGCCCACTGCGCACTCCCGTGCAGGAATTCGTTTGGTCGCACAGACCGCGCTTTGATCATCGCCCCCAACACGAGGAAGAGGAACAGTGCAACGGTCACCAACCCGCCGACGCTTTGCGCCCGCATGAGAGTATCAGGGTATTCAGACCCATAGTGCACAGCCCACAGCACGATCTGGAACGGTGCGTAGACATGCTGCACATTCGGGCCGAGAGAGGGGTGAAACCCAAACTCATTTGCGAAATACTGCGTCGCGCCGGCAAAGCCGGCCACAACGGACAGAAGCACATAGACGAGACGAAAGACGACAGTGCGCCAATAACGCGTCTGCCGTCTGGTCTGGTCGTGCACCTGGGGGCCGACCGCGTTGTTGCGTGATTTCCGTAAACTCATCGACTCCTGCTCCTCGGCTTTAGGCGAACCTCACCATTGCGGTGCAGGTGAACCGTACTGCCGAGGGGCGTTGTTTTCAATCTTGAAGCGGCATAGCGCGTGATGGGAACAACTGCGATTTGACTCGCGATCCGCAACAACGCCAAGGGGTTTCCATCCACCTCGCGAATGCCGGCGAACTGCACAGGACCAACATCGGCGGTTGAATGCCGGCGATGTTCCGGAATGTCGGTGAAGGTCCCGCGCTTCGCGTTGCGTTCGGTGATGTAACGGTCAACCGCATCCGCCAGAGAGGGAGATGGCGCGGTTGACGGCGGCGCGACAGGAGGTGCTTGCGTTACTCCTCGTCCACTCCCAGCGTCGGGCCGTCGCACATTGTCAGTACCTGCGGTTGGTTGCTGTCCCAGATTATTAGGAACATGACTCGACAATAGCACTTCAGGTCCTTTGGCGATCCGAACCACACCGAGTGCTGACAACTTACGCAAACGGTTCTTGGCGTCGGGAGGCGGTCGGGTTCCGACTCTTGCAACGACAGGAGGGTTGCGCTCACCAGTTGGAACTCGTCCGGCTCCTGGTTGTCCTCCGTCCCGTCCATCGGCGACATCGGGTCGTCCTGGTCCGGAGCGCCCACCGCGTTGGGATCGAGCGTTGACGGGTTTGTTGGATCGATCATGCTGCAATGCCTCCACTATGGCCCTGCGACGGGCCTCCAAGGTTGGATCGACAAAAGTCAGGGGGAGGCGGGACGCAACCGCAACCTCCACCATCTTGTTTCGGAATGCCTCTGTTCCTGTCACCGCCAGACGCGGCCCGCTGCGTTGCATCGTCCGTATCATGGCGATGCGCATCGCCGTCTCGTCGGCCTTGGCGTGCAGAATGAAACGGCGGCCGTCATCGCGAACCGCGCCACCGCCTACGCGGTACGACACCGCGCCATCCTTGGTGACGTGGGAAACCGACAAGCCGCTTTGTAGCGTGACCTGTGGCGTGGTCTTCTTCAGACGCGCCAACGCCGCCTTGTTCCCGGCCTTCGCCTCGTCCTGGAGCCATTGATACCACGATTGCCGTGCGAACTGCGGTCGAGACGCCGCCAACGAACGCTGATGGGCGCGGCGCAACTTCGTCACGCGCTTCTCAAACGTTCGCTTCGCCTGGGCGTACAGAACGCGCTTTAAGAGCGGCCCCTTCAAGGCATGACGGATGAAAATCCGCTTCAGCTTCCAATGCAGCGCGGCCTTGTTGATCCCCGATTGCAAACGCTTGTGCATGTCGCCGCGGTGCTGGCGCCCAAGGGCGTCTCTCTGTTTCTGGCTCGCGAGGTATTGCGACCATAAAGCATCGTCGCGCAACTCCTGCACAGGCGCCTTCGCATACCCTTTGCCGGCAGGCGCAGCGGCATTAGCATCAGGTGGGCGGAACGCGCCGAAGCGGCGCTCAAGGGACGCCCGAGAAAACGCGCGATCCACGGTGCTTGCCCGTGTGAAAACACCGTCTTGGGTGCCAAAGACCAACCCCGCGCCACGTTCGCGAACATGCAGGCCATGGGCGGCGAGAGCCGCATGGAACTCATTCCAGGTCGAGGCGTCGGCAAGCGTGGCCGAGCACTCACGTCGCATCCACGTAATGAGGCTTTCCACACCCGCACTGCGCTCCATGTCCTTTGCCCGGTTCTCGGAACGCGTTTTTTTCGGGGTATGATTGTCTTTCTTCAGTCCGTGCCGGTCCTCCAGCATATCGCACATTTTCAGCAATTTGCGCTGAAACTGAAACGGTTCGTGGAGGGTCAATTTCGACGGGTGAATCTTGTTGATGGCGACATGCAAATGGAAATTGTCGGTGTCGGTGTGCACCACGCTAACGCGCTGGTGCTGTCCATACCCTAGGCCGTCACACATCGTCGTCTCGATGTCGTGCAGGACTTCAGGCGACGGCACTTCGCCAGTGGGAAAAGAGATAAGCAGGTGAAACGTTTTGTCGCCCTTGGCGCGTTGGTTCTGCCTTTGCGTCGCCTCCATCTCAATGGCGGCCATCGCTGGGTCATCCGACACACAGTTGGTGACGGTGATCGCGTCCACCCGGTCAATCTTGCCCTGCTCGTCGGTCAGGTAGTTGACCAGCTCCGTCGCCCGCGACTTGCGGATGACGCGCATTGGAACGTGCTTGGCAATCATTGCGGATTTTTAGCGGCTAAAACGATGGGGTTCTCACACACGGTCAACCATCCCCTTGGCAACCGCCTTCAAAACGTCCTGCGTCTCACGAATGGAATCCAGCAAAGCTAGGATGCGCTGTTGATCCGGATACCCCGGCACGAACCGCCCCTCCATCGTCAGCCACAGCTTCAGCAAACCGCCAAGGCGGCCAAGGTCGGCGTTGACCTTCGCCAGTTCGGCCACCTGTCGAAGATCGACCACGCTTTTAACCGTCTGGCCGAGGCCGGCGGCCAGCAGGAACGCCGACAGAGGCAACCCGGCGGCGGCGGCGTTTGCCTTCAGCGCCGCACGTTCGGCAGGCAAGGGCCGAACCTTGATCGGTGCTTGGGTGCGGCGGGTCGGGGACTGCGAAACTGTCATCTGGCGTCAAACCCTTTATGCAGGCGGAGACTGCGCGCCTCGCAGAGCAGGAGGAAGGACCGTTGAGCCGTAGGCGAATAAGGGCCGTGGTGGGGTCCCCGTGGGACCACACCACCCATCCTGCCCCTCTCTCCCACGGGTTATTCCGAAAAAATATGCGCAACCGCGCGAAATTTTGCAAGAATTTGCGATGAGGATTGAACGAACGGCTGCCAGCCAGCTAAACTGACGCGCGAGTGGACAGGGCAGAGGGGTATGGCAACGATCTCCGAACGGCTGTTGCGTACAAACAACGCCAGTCACAAAGCGGTCTTCAACACCCTGAAACACGAAGTCCTGAAGGCAATAGCCGATGGGAACTCGTATTCAAAAATCTGGAATTTACTAAGGAACGAAGGGCGTTTGACCTGTTCGTACTCTCAGTTTTGCCGCCTCGTGCATCAAGCGGGAAAGTTCGGCGGTTTTACGCCAGATGTGAAGGCGGTTTCGGCTCCGCGATCCACCGGAGGCGACCGTGGGGGCAATGCCACGCCGTTGCTGACGGTGCGACTTGACGACAAGCCGGAACCAACCATTGGCGGGTTCCGACATCAACACTACGACAAAGAGGATTTGGTCTGATGGCACGCGTGCATATGACACTGCAAGGCAAGGGCGGCGTTGGAAAGTCCTTCATCGCGGCGATGATTGCTCAATATCTGAAGGGCAAGGGCGGCAACCCGATCTGTGTGGACACGGACCCGGTGAACGCGACCTTTCACGGCTACAAGAGCCTGGGCGTCCGCCGTCTCGATATCATGCACCAAGACGAAATCGACACGCGGCGCTTTGACGAGCTGGTGGAGATTATTGCCGGGGCCAGCGAGGATGTGGTGATCGACAACGGCGCGAACGCGTTCGTGCCGTTGAGCAATTATCTCCTGTCCAACGGTGTGCCGGCGATGCTGCATGACATGCAGCGTGAGCTGGTGGTGCACTCGGTGGTGACCGGCGGCCAAGCCATGATCGACACCTTGAGCAACTTCGGCCTGATCGTGAAGCAGTTCGAGGCGGCGACCATCGTCGTTTGGGAAAACCCCTTCTGGGGAACGGTCGAAATGGACGGAAAGTCCTTCGAACAGATGAAGGTCTTCACGGGCAACCGCGACCGCATCTCCGCGGTGATCCGGGTTCCCGTGCTGAAGGGAGAAACCTTCGGTCGGGACCTCTCGGAACTTCTCCAGCGTCGTCAGACCTTCGATGAGGCGTTGGCTCCTGACTCGGGCTTGCCGATCATGGTCCGTCAACGTCTGAAGCAGATTCAACGAGACTTGTTCGCGCAGATGGAAGCGGCACGGGTGCTCTGATGGCGACCGTTGATGAGGCAATTAAGGAGGTTGCGCTAAGGCATGGTGTCAGCCTGGGAAGGAACGACCCCGTGTTGGTCGTTCTGACCATCAACGAAATGATGCTGAAGGACGCGAAAGAGCAACAGGAACGGCTTCTTGCCGGCTTTCAGAGCGACCTGGAAGGGGCGATGACGCGCCTCGGCGTGGAAATGACCGACAAAGCCGAACGCACCGTGGCGGCGGCCGTACGGGCTGCACGCGACACCCTCTCAACACAAGCGGAAGAACATGCCCGCCGGTCGGCGGCCTTGTTTGACGCAGCGGCAACCAAGGCGGCGGATGCAGTGATCCAGGCATCCAACGGAGTGAAACCGATTGCTGTACTCTCCTTCGGGTCCGCCCTGGTGGCCGTCGCGGCCGCGGTGATCGCGGTTCTGTTCGCGCGGTAACGCGTCCGCTTGGGCGGGCCTCGATGGCCCGACCAAGCGGATGTCGCCCCGTGACTTCAATAAATCACTTGAATGTGATGCGGTGCAAGGTGAGTGCAGCGCGGTCGATGTGTTCGACTGTGGGCAAAGGCGGCACCTCGCCGCGGTCGGCGCGCTCCAGATAAGCGGCGGCGCGTTTGGGAAGGCTGCGGTAACTTCGGCACCCGATTGTACCGGGCGGTTCGTAGCGGTTCAGGAGAGCGGCGGCGGCGATTTCCAGACAACCCGATTGTACGAACCCATCAACCGCACGGTTGAAGTCTTCATCCGTCACGGCGGCGTCATGCTCCGGCGAGCGTTGAGGGTGGCCGGGTCCTGAACGTAGGGGACGGGAACCAGCTCCGGCGCCGCGGACGCGGGCGGGAGGACCAAGAGCCACGCACGTCCGGTGGCGGTGTCGAGGACAACAGTCGTCGCCTGCCCCTGGGTGCCTTGGCTGGGCACTGCCTGGAACCGTCCAGGCATAACGGGAAAGGCCGGCGCCTCTGCATTCGCGGATGGCAAAGGCACAGCGCCGACGAAGGCCAGTGCGGCAAGGGCAAGGGTGGACCGGCGCAACACGGACACCTCCTCTTTAGCGGCTAAAGGGTCGAAGTGGTCAACCCGCGATGACCTAAACTATATCACGAAATGGTAAGCCTGACAGTCTGAACACGTTTGGAAAAGCGCTTTGCTGCTGCCTGCTGCGCTTTACACGAGAACTCTTCCCCAGATGGCGCCACGCGGTGCGTAAGCGCGTCGATGCCGGCGTGAAACGCCTCGGCCCTGGTCTGAAACGTGCCTCTGAACTGGTCCCGCGCGTCCATCCCGCCGCTCATGCTGCCCGACTTGTGGCTATAACGAAGATTGAAACCCCATGATCCGTCACGGCGCATGACAGTCACCGTGGCCGTCAGACCCTTCACGGACAGATCAAGAGTCGGGCGCTCCAGCTCGTCCACGCGCGCTGTGATGCGCCGCACCGCCTCCTGGGGGGAAAGCACAAGGTCCAGGGGCGGAAACGTCGCCATGATGCGCAGGGCCTCGGCCTCGGCGATCTGCTCCAAGGCGTCGAGGCGCACGGCGGCGCGCTCCAGGTCGCGGGCCATCTCGGGGCGGAGGTCGGGCATAAAATCGGTTTCCCACGCACCCCGGCCACGCGCCTCGTCTTCCATGGCATAGGTCAGCCTGCGACCGTGCCGGGTGTAGACGTAGGACGGGGCCAAGATGAATCGCCCGTTGGTCCCGGCTCGGTCATCCATCTGCACAACAACAACGTTGCCCCAATCGTCCGTGATGGTGCCCGGTACATAGCGAGGCGAAAACATCGCGTGGTCGCTGATAAGCACTCGGCGCCCGATCACGGCAACGTTGGGCAGGAGTTGGCGCGTCGGAACCGTAACACGCCGCACTCCATCCGCGTTTGCCAAGCTCGCGCGATACTGGCAAACAGAGTTGCTAGCAACGATGACGGTCGCGGTGTCCGTGTCGATGCTTTCGAGCGTGGCCCGTTCGGAAAACTCCAAGCAACCTCGCATCGCCGTCTCGTCGTACGGTGAGAACAGGACGGTTCCGCCGGGGGCGGGGAGGGAGGGCGCGACGGCCTGCGGAGGCGCCTGGAAGGCCCGTACATCGGCCAGAGGGCGAGGGGCCTCGGTACCATCGCAAAACCTGGTTAGATAGCCGTAGGGGCCGCGGGCAGCGACGATGGCGCGTTCCCATTGCAGGCCGCTCTGGGTGCGGCGCCGTGCCTCAACCCGATCACCGGGACGGAAAAGGTGGAGCGCATCGGGAAGAACAACGGACATGGCTCGCCTGGGCAAAGGAAGGGCGCTCGGCGCCGTCGGGGCACCGTCACGTCTGCATCGCTGTGTGGGGTTTCCGGGCCGTCCGATCTAGCGGGCGGCCGGGGAACCCCGCTCATAGCGGGGGTTGGCGTTTCTTACCAAGAGACCCGATCAGGCCCCACCCGCGATGTCCGCAAGGGTGTCGCGAGCGTTTTCGACGGCGCCATGCACGTCCTCCATGCTGCTAATCGCCTCTTCCATTGCCTGCCCACGTTCACCTCCCTGGAAGGACTCCGGCAGGGCGTCAAATGCTTCCTGTTCCTCGTCCCTCGTCTCGCTGATAATTGAGAGCGCCTGTTCCAGCAGTTCGGCCGCTTCAGCGAGGCGTTTCCGTCTGGCCTTGTTCATCGCTTGTGCGTGCCTTTCGCGGCTGTAGGTTGGACGGCGCCATGCGGGGGAGCTGGCGCCGTCCAGGTGGTCAACCTTCGATCAAATAGCTGATAACCACCAAATCCAAGGCAACCTCTTCCTCCGATCCGTCGTCATCGAACTTGATCCATCCCAAGCCGGCGGTGCTTGGGCGACGGGTCAGCACCAGACGGGCCGGGCGGTCGTTGAAGGTGATGCAGACGATGGCCTTGCGGAACTTCTCCGGATCATGCTCGTCCTGCTCCTGGTCGGCCGCGCGAACCGGCGGAACGACGGTCGGCGCCACCTGGGTTCCCTCGGCCTCTTCTTCAAACAGACGCTCAAGCCCGCCCTTGATCTGTTCGCGACGGTCCGCGCCCTCCCCGTCCTCCGGGAACATCGGGATTTGGTCGGCGTCCTGTCCTTCCGGCGCCTCACCCTGCTCGTCCTCAATGTTGGCGGGGGTCCACGGGCCGTCACCGTCGCGCACCATGACCTGACCCGGCGGGGTGGGGTCCTCGGCCGGCGGGGCGTCCTTGCCCTTGCCCTTCCTGGAGTCAACCCACTCCTTCAGCACCTTAACCGTGCCGCGGGTGATGTCCTGGCTCTCGTTCGCCAACCACTCGGCAACCGCCTCCTTGTCCTTCTTGTAGACGCGAACCAGCTCGTTGATGACCGTGACGTCATTGCAGCGGCCCGAGTTGAACAGCTCGGCGATGGGGTCCGGCAGGTCGAGAAGCGTGACGTGCTGCGACACGAACGCGGCGGACTTGTGGAGGTCGCGGGCGATATCCCCCTTGCTCTTGCCGGTCGAGACTTCCCGGCCGATAAAATCCGCGATCTCACGCGCGGTCAGGCCGTCTCGATGCAGGTTCTCAATCACCTGATCGGCTCGGTTGTAATCGGTGTCGATGTAGGCCGGGATCGTGCCGGACTGAGCCAGCAGCGACGCGCGGAACCGCCGGGCACCATGGTTGATGACGAACTTGCCTTCGTCCTCCGGGTGCGGGCGGACGCTGATCGGGGTCTTGACGCCGCGCGCCTTGATCGACGCGGCCAGTTCCTGAAGGGTTGCGGGGTCGAAGGAGCGGCGCGGCTGCTCGGGGTCCTCAATGATCCGGTCCAGCTCGATCTCCAGGGGCTTCCCGTTGGCGGCAGGCGGGGCGGCGTCGAGAAGGCTGGAGAGGTCGCCGATCGCGTCCAGGCCAAGGCCGGAGGTGGAGGGGATGGCGGTGTCCACGGCGGTCGTTCCTTCGGTCTTCGTGGTCTTCTTCGTGGTCGTGGTCTTCTTCGGCGCCATCACTTGCACTCCATCCGATCAGCAACGTGGTCCATCATCGCAATCAATTCCTTGGCCGCTTCCCGGGCGGTCGTCTTCCTGATCTTCCACACAGGTCGGCGGGTCGCCAAGGCATCTGCGATGCTCGTCCGCAAGGGAACCTCCATCGGAAGGACGTGGGCGCCATAAGCCGCACGCAATTCCTTCAAGTGGGCGGCATGTCGGGCGTTGCGGCTATCGACCTTCGACGGGAGCATTCCTATAAACGTGAGGTCGGGGTTGACCTTGCGCATGTTCTGCACAGCCGTCAGCAACTTGCCGATGCCAAGGATGGAGTAAAGCTCCAATTCAATGGGAGACAGAAGGTGCGTTGCGGCGGCCAAGGCAGAAGCCATGGTGTTTGCAAGGCTCGGCGCCGTGTCGATGAGCACCACGTCCACGCCGCTCTTTCTTATGGCGTCAATGGAACGCACGAAAGAGCCGGCGGCCTCGGAAGGAGAAACCCGCTCCATGTCGGCCAACTTCCCATCCGACGCGAACAGCATCAGGCCCCGGTCACCATCAGGAGGCGTGCAGGTAAAGCCTGGGGTGAACAGCGCGCTTGCGGTGGCGCGAAACGACGGCATGGCAATCGGCGAGAGGGAATAGGTGGCGTTCCCCTGCGTGTCCAGGTCGATGACGGCGACCCGCTTACCCAGACGCTCCGTCAGATAGTAGGCAAAGTGCACAACGGTAGCGGTCTTGCCAACCCCGCCCTTCTGGTTCGCGACAACAAGCACCTTCATCGCTTCTTTCCCTTCTGCCTTGCGGCTGCCTCCTTGGCCCACTTTTCCACCTGAAAAGCTTGGGACTCCGGCAGCACGGCGGTTACCACCTTATGACCCGGCGGGATGGCGCTCTCTTGGCGCACCTTCAACGCCGCGTCGTAAACTCGGTTGACCGCTTGGCTCACAGCGCCTTTAGAAAGACCGGTTGACCGAACGAACTCAACTTGCGCCTTGCCTTGGACCAGCACGCCATAGGCGATGTCTTTCGTCTGCTGTCCAACCCTGATGTTCTCTAGCGCTTTGTTGAACTCATTCTCCGTCAACCGACCAACCATCACTGCAACCCCGCGTCATAGGAAAAGGTATAGCTAAACTCTGAGGACCACGCAAGCACTTTTTAGCCGCTAAAATCACGCCGCGCAGCTTTTTATGGCCCAACCGTTCGTACGCGAAGGACCAATTCGGCCAAGCGGAGTCAAGCGCAAACAAGGAAGGGCCTCCACGCCCCGTCTTGTCTGGCGTAAGACATTACCGATGAAATTGGGGGATGCACGCGGAAAGTGTGATAACAGGCAAAATTCGCATTACCTCTCAAGCGAAATTATTGAATCAAATCAAGTAGTTAAGCTGAACAGCACAGGGGTCGCCACTCCGACACATAGTGTTCTGCGCGCAAATAATCCTCTGCAATCAATGAGATCCATTGCGCGGTTGCAGCCATCGGCGCACGCGCTCCAGCTCCGCGCGCTTTGTCGTACCATCGCAGCTTCGTCGCGGGATCGGCGGACAGAAGCAGCGTCAATGCACGCCGAACGACGGGTGAAGGTGGCGCTTGGACCGCCGGAGGTGGCGACTCCGCAGGGATCGCGGACGGTACCCGCTTCGTCTCTGGCGTCGATCCCGTCATCCCCTCCAAGCGGTGGATGATGTCGTAAGCGCGCAAGCCGGCGCCACGCCGCTTGTCGGCGCTGAGCTGGGCAACGACGGCTCTGACCGGATCAATCCCCACACGGCCGATAACGGCCAACACGACGCGCCGGGCGTTCTCCAGCCGCCACGGGCCGGTGCTGGCCTGCTGGGCTTGCCGTGCCACCTGTTCGCTCTCCAGGTCAATCACACCGGTTCCCGGACCGGACCGGTTTAGTTCCGGTGATTCTATAGGGGGTGGATTTTCCCCCATCGGATGGTCCGTTTCGACCGGTCGATGGGGCGTGATTTCTTCCATCGTTCGGGGGCGATGGGGTGGGCTTTCCCCATTGGCCGCGGTCGAGCCAGGGAAGGTGTAGAGCGTGCCGACGACGCGCTTTCCCGCGTGGCGGCGCTCGATCCGCACGGCGTCCAGCTCGGCGAGGTGATGCAAGGCGCCGCGAACCGTCTTGCGGTCCTGGCGCGTGTGGGCGGCAATCGTCGTCTCGGCGGGATGGCACCCGTCCTGATCGGGCGTGCCAAAGGCCAAAATGGCGTAGGTCAGCAAATCTGAACGGGTAAAGCGCGGGTCATGGACCATGCGCCGGAATTGCCGGATGCGCTCAAACATGGAGTCCTCTCCTGTCTGCGTAAGACGGAAGAGGGGGGGCGGGCATAGCTCCGCCGGTAGCGGAAAACGACTTTTTCCGCTTGACCGTCAGGGCTGATTTTGAGAGGATCGCCTTGCCACAGGACAATCCGTCTACAAAAACCAGCACGCCCCCCCTCGTGGGGGGTGTCTGCGTTTCTGGGCTACCTTTTCGCTCTCGTCCTCGGCTCTCCCTTCACACAATCGATACCCAGCAATGGATGTTCAACCATCGCGCGTGCAATGGTTAACATCTTAATGCATACCACAAAGACTTCCGGTCGCAAGGTAATTTGTAATCACACCGAAACGACTCGTGTCCAGGCACCTTTTCCGCTGCGAGCGGACCGGAGCTGCTACCGTTGATCGAAACCGTCCGGCGCGGCCCTGGCGTAGAGATACGGCCGAGTCGAGACGATCCCGGCGGGCGATGCCGGCGCCGCGGCTGCCTGGTTGTCGAGGTTCGGCCGATAAAAGGTCAGCAAGAGTGCCGCATAATTCACGGGCCAGCGGGTGAGAGGCGCCGATTTGTGCGGCGATCCGTCGCGGGCGGTCGGCAATCGGTCCGAAGCAGCGTGGATGGGCGGGGAGGGCCGCGGGGATGCGCGGCGACGCAGCGGCGAGGACTCGCCCAAAAACGGCTCCAGCCGCTAAAATGCGCACACATTTGTATCGTACGAAACAGACTCGGGACGCAGTACGGCCGAGAATGCCGGGATCGACCGCCTTTGTCCTGGCGTATCCCGTGACGGTGGGCGGCCGGTTGCAAGCCGGCCGCCCGATGGCGTCTTACACCAGCAAGCTCGCGGTGCCGTCCGTGTTCGGAAACAGACGGCACTCGAAATTCGCCACCGTGGGATCGGTGATGCGCAGATTGATGTATTCGCGGCCGTTGCCGGATTTGGCGTCCCAGCCCTGGCCGAAGGTAACGTTGATTCCGCCGTTCTTGTCGAACCACTTCATCAAGTAATCGGGTTTTTTTTCATCGGCCGCGGCGTCGGTCTTTGCAGTATTCGGCACGATCTCGACGCCGCTTAACGATAACTTTAGCGTGGCGAAGTCTCCAACCCAACCCGCGCCTTCTCTATTGAAAAGTCCAATCTGCGCCATTGCATATGCCTTCCTATGAGGATTGATGCGCTTGTGTGTTGCGCATTTATTGAGTTTAGGTCAAAAAAGGTTAAAGAGCAATATCCGTCGCACGGCCACTTTAGCCGCTAAAGTAAAGGCACGTACACGAACATACCCGAGTATGCATAGGTGCGAAAGACCCGGCGTGGGGCTGAGGTTTGCCGCGGTGACTGAACGAACGACTCGGTAATACCCCGGTATGCAGATTGAAATACGTTACAATCTGTCACGAAAGTTTATATCTTTTGTTTGAAACGGCGTGAACTTCCGGCTAGTGTGGAGCCGAAAGTTTATGCGCGAAGGTGGTACGGCTATGGCCGAGGCGGCAACCAACAGAACAGATCGACAAGACTCGTATGAGCGGAAAAAGGAATCGCTCGTCCGAACTCTGGGTGATCTTGCGTTGTCGGCGCTGAAGGACCCGAAAACCGTGGAACTTCTGCTCAATGATGACGGTGTTCTTTGGCAAGAACGCCTTGGCGAAGACATGGAAGCCATTGGGCGGATAGACCCTGGTCAAGCTCTGGCTATTGTCAGCGCTGTTGCCGGGATAAATGGCGACGTGTTGACTGAGAAGTCACCTTGGTTAGAAGGGGAATTCCCCCTGGATGGTTCGCGCTTTACGGCGATGATTCCGCCGGTTGTTCAAGCCGCATCGTTCACACTTAGAAAACACGCCATCGCCGTCTTCACGCTCGAAGACTACGTGCGCAAGAACATCATGACTGCTGCGCAAGCGGCGGTCATCCGTTCTGCCATCATTGAGCATCGGAACATTCTCGTTGTGGGTGGCACGGGGTCCGGCAAGACCACACTGCTGAACGCGATCATCGACGCGATGACCAAGATGTGCACGAAGGAACGGTTGGTCATCATCGAGGACACGCGAGAAATTCAGTGCAAGGCACCCAATCGGCTACCGTTGAAAACAGCCAAAAGGGCAGAGCCGCCGATCACGATGACCGATCTTGTCAAAGGATCGTTGCGCCTGCGGCCTGACCGGATTTTCGTCGGCGAAGTGCGCGGCCCAGAAGCGCTTGACCTGCTCATGGCCTGGAACACCGGTCACCCTGGCGGTGCCGCGAGTGTGCACGCGAATGATGCCATCGCCGGCATGGACCGCATGGAACTCCTGATCTCAATGCATCCCAACTGTCCAACGGCACGCCTCCAGGCGCTGATTGCCAGCACGGTCAATGTCGTCGTCCATATCAGTCGCGACGGCCATGGATCACGGCGCGTCAAAGAAATCCTCAAGGTCAATGGCCTTGTGGAAGGCCGCTATCAACTACAACCTATCGAGGCTTAAAAAAAAGATGAAAGAAAATACTCTCAAGGGCCTTTCCCTTGTCGGGATTATGCTCGCCCTGGCGGTTCTTGTTCTGCCCGACGCTGCGCTTGCGTCGGTCGGAACCGGCGGGAGCCTTCCCTATGAAACGTGGCTTGAAAGCCTCCGCAACAGCGTCACCGGTCCCGTCGCCTTCACGGTGTCCATCATCGGCATCATCATTGCCGGGTCGGTGCTGATCTTCGGCGGCGACCTCAATGGCTTCTTCCGTACGCTGGTCTTCATCATCCTGGTGATGTCTCTGCTCGTCGGCGCGCAGAACTTCATGACCACGGTGTTCGGGAAGGGTGCGGAGGTCGCGGCCGTGGGCGGCGAGTTGGCGGCGGGCTAAGCGATGACGCACGCCACGCCACGCACGATCCCGATCCGGCGCGTTGGAAGCCGGCATAGCCTGATCCTTGGCGGCGACCGCGAGTTGGTGATGTTTACGGGGTTGCTCGCGTTCGCGCTGGTGTTCACCGCTATGGAAATCCGGGCCTCCGTCGTCGGCATTTTGCTGTGGACGGCGGCCCTTTTTGCCCTGCGCCGCATGGCGAAGGCCGATCCGCTCATGAAGCAAGTCTATCTCCGGCAACTCATCTACCGGACCTATTACCCGGCCCGCAGCACACCGTTCCGCGACAACACTCGCAGCCAATGGAAGCAATACCGGTGACTGAGAATTTTTGGATCGTCCAAGCCACCGCTTTGATTGTGCCAATGCTCGGGGTGGTGTTCCTTGCGGTGCTGGCATCAATGCTGATGCAGGCCCGACAGGAACTCAAACTGCGGCAACACCAATCGAAGGACGCGGGAACCGCCGACCTGCTGAACTATGCCGCGGTGGTGGATGACGGGGTGATCGTCTGCAAGGACGGTGCGTTGATGGCTGCGTGGCTGTATCGCGGAGACGACGATGCCTCCAGCGGGATCGAGCAGCGAGAGCTGGTCGCCCGCCACGTCAACGCCGCCTTCGCCAAGCGTGGCAGTGGCTGGATGGTCCACATAGACGCGGTGCGCAAGCCGGTTCCCTCTTACTCCGCTCCCGGCCTCAGCCATTTTCCGGACGCGGTTTCGCGTGTGATTGACGATGAACGCCGCCGCACCTTCGATGAGCTGGGCACGCTTTACGAAGGCGCGTTCACCGTCACCTTAACGTGGTTGCCGCCCTCGCTCGTCGAACGCCGCTTTGTCGAATTGATGTTTGACGACGACAAGACTCCGGCGAACAACAAAAGCCGCACCTACCAACTTCTTGATGTTTTCAAAACTGAATGCGCCAATTTCGAAAACGCGCTGTCAACCGTCTTTGACATGGAACGGTTGGGCGCGCGGGAGGAAACCACGGAGGACGGCCATAAGATCGTCTATGACGATTTTTTGTCCTGGCTCCACTACTGCTTTACTGGCGTCAAACAGCCCATCGTTCTCCCCGACTGCCCGATGTATATCGACGCGATCATTGCGGGGCAGGAGGTGTGGACGGGCACCGTGCCGCGTGTCGGCCGGCAGTTCGTCCAAGTCGTGGCGATTGAGGGCTTCCCCAGTGATTCCTATCCGGGAATCCTGAGCGACCTTGCTGAGTTGCCGCTGGAATATCGCTGGTCCACGCGGTTCATCTTCCTCGACCAATACGCCGCTGTAGGGCATCTGGAAAAGTTTCGCAAGAAGTGGCGGCAGAAGATTAGAGGCTTCTGGTCGCAGGTGTTCAACACCGGTTCGGGCCAGATTGACGAAGACGCTGTGGCCATGGTGCAGGACGCCAGTGCCGCCATTGCCGAGACGGCCAGCGGCGTCGTTGCTCAAGGCTATTACACCAGCGTGATCGTTCTGATGGCCGAGGACCGTGCCATGTTGGAGGATGCCGCACGCTTTGTGGAGAAAAGCATCGTCTCCAGAGGGTTTGCGGCACGCGTCGAGACCATCAACACCATGGATGCGTTTCTCGGTTCGCTGCCGGGCCATGGCGTGCAGAACGTCAGGCGGCCTCTGATGCACACCGGCAACCTTGCGCACCTCATGCCGACCGCGGCCATCTGGTCCGGCGAGGCGTCGGCACCATGCCCCATGTACCCGCCCCTGGCGCCACCGCTGATGCATTGCGTCACGACGGGACGCACGCCGTTTCGGCTGAATGTGCACGTCCGCGACCTGGGGCATGCGATCATGCTCGGCCCCACACGGGCAGGCAAGTCCACCCACCTCGCGCTGTTGGCCGCACAGTTCCGGCGCTATCGAGGCGCGAAGGTCATCGGTTTCGACAAAGGCATGTCGATGTACCCGATCTGCAAGGCGGTCGGTGGACAGCACTATGACATCGGCAGTGACACGGGAAGCGTGGCCTTCTGCCCGCTGCAATTCCTCGACACGAGGGAAGACCGCGCTTGGGCCATGGAGTGGATTGACACGATCCTGCAACTGAACGGGGTCATGACGACGCCGCACCAAAGGAACCAAATCGGCATTGCCATCGAGAACATGCACAAATCCGGTCATCAGAAGACGATGACCGAATTCGTCATGAACATTCAAGACACGTCCATTCGCGATGCGCTGAAGCAGTACACGATTGATGGACAGATGGGCAATCTTCTGGACGCCAAGGAAGACGGGCTTTCCTTCAGTGACTGTGATTTTGTGATTTTCGAAATCGAACGACTTCTTGACATGAGTGACAAGTATGTCATTCCGGTGTTGCTCTACCTCTTCAGGCGAATTGAGAAGATACTTGATGGATCGCCCGTCTTTGTGCCGATGGACGAGGTTTGGGTGCTGTTCCAACAGAGGGTGGCGTTGCAAAAGCTGCGCGACTGGCTGAAGTCGGTTGCCAAGAAGAATTGCGCCATCTTCATGGCAACTCAGAACCTGTCCGACGCGAAAAACTCCGGAATCATGGACGTGATTACGGAGTCAACCGCGGTCAAGATTTTCCTTCCAAACGCCTATGCGCGCGTTCCTGACACGGCCGCGCTCTACATGAGCATGGGCCTCAACGAACGCCTTATCGACATGATCGCAGAGGCCGTTCCCAAGCGTGACTACCTGTTCGTTTCCGAAAAGGGCCGCCGCATGTACCAACTCGCGCTTGGCCCTATCGCGAAGGCTTTCGTTGGCGCCACCGACAAGGAAAGCGTGGCGAAAATCAAAGCGTTGGAGGCGTCACACGGGCGTCAATGGCCGCTGGAATGGCTCAAGGTGAGGGGGGTTGATGTCCATGACGTCCTTTTTAGCCGCTAAAATGTTCAAGCGCTCAAAGCCGGGCACCGCAAGTGAGGGGCAGTCAGAAAGTCCGTACGTCAACGGGCGGCGCGCGTGGAACACCCACGTCGGCGGGGTGATCGCGTCGCGTGATATGGCTTGGCTCGGCATGATCGGGGCAATGCTCATAGCGGTCACCGCTGTCGGCAGTATGGCCTACGTCGCCATGCAATCGACGTTCGTGCCGTACATGGTTGAGGTGGACTCAATCGGGAACGCGCGTGGCGTTGGGGTTGCCGACCGCGCGCCATTGCTCACGCACAAGGTGGTGAACCGAGAACTGTCGCGTTGGATCGAGAACGCCCGAATGGTGACGCTTGATGTCAGGCTCCAGAACCAAGCGATCAACGCGGTGTATGCGAACCTGAGCACAAACGATCCTGCCACCACGAAGATGAACGAATGGTACCGGTCCAGTGTCGAGGCGTCACCGTTTGAGCGTGCCAAGAAAATTCTTGTGAGCACGGAAGTGGAAACGGCGATACCGCAAAGCGATACCACTTGGGAAATTGTCTGGACCGAAGTGGAACGCGACCGGCAAAGCGGTTCGATCAACGCAAAATTTAGGATGAGGGCGCTGGTTACTTACTATCAGGCCGCGCCAACGCCGCAGACAACCGAAGAGAACTTGGTGAAAAACCCTCTCGGTGTCTTCATCAAAGATTTCAATTGGGCAAAGCTGAGGTAAGGACCGGGCCATGTGGAAAGGATGTATCGCGGCAATGTTGGCCTTGGGGATGGCGTCGGTGGCTGGGGCGGCGGAGCGCCGGCCGGCTCCGGTGTCTCTGCATCAGGTTTTGCCGGAGGACGATGATCTGCGCGAAACGGATGCAGCGGCACTCGCCGTCGCCAAGCGATGGCAGAAAGGGGCGCCGGTGTCGGTTGGGGCGAACGGGACGATCAAATTTGTCTACGGCCCCCGGCAACCGACCGTCGTCTGTGCCGTCCTTCAGGTCTGTGACATTCAGCTCCAGGCGGGCGAGGTCGTCAACGATGTTCACAGCGGCGACATCGAGCGGTGGAACATTGAAGCGGCTTTCAGTGGTGTCGGGGGTGCGGAAACCACGCACATCCTGGTCAAGCCGACCGAAAACAATCTCAAGTCTTCGCTCGTCGTGACCACCACGCGGCGCGTCTATCACATCGCTCTGGCGTCGCACAGCACGGATTACATGCCGCGCGTGGCCTTCAGCTACCCGGAAGACACCATGGCGCGGTTGAAGGCGCAGCGCGAACGGTTCGACCAGGAGCGCAAGGCGAACACGATCCCCGAAACCGGCGAATACCTGTCAAATCTGGATTTCGGTTACCGCGTCACCGGAGCGGCGCCGTGGGTGCCGGTCCGTGTCTTCAACGACTCCAAGAAAACCATCATCCAAATGCCGGCGACGATGGGACAGACGGAAGCGCCGGTTTTGCTGATCCTGCGGCACGAGGGCGGCCTGTTCTCGGACGAGGAAATGGTCCTGATGAACTATCGGCTGTCCGGGGACCGCTTCATCGTGGATGGATTGTTTGAGCGGGCCGTGCTGATCGCTGGCGTTGGCGCCAATCAGGATCGCGTCACGATCGAGCGGGAGCGGGCGAAATGAGAACCTTGGGAACGCTCGCCCTGGTCGCCCTGTCCGCCCTGCTGACCGGGTGTGTCACGCCCACCTTGAACTCCAGCTCCGGCTTGTCCGCCGGCACGTTCGCGAAGGTCAACGGCGCTGTGGCCGATGCCCTGGCCGAAGACAGCGTGACAATCCTCGCCAGCCTGTTCGCTCCCGCAACAACCTACGTGGTGTTTCACCAAGGCGAGGAAAGCGAGCTTGGTCAGTCAATAGAAAAACGCATGCGCAATCGCGGATACAGCGTTGATGTGTCTTTCAGAACAGAAGAAGAGTTGCCAAGAGAGAGCGCTGTTGTCCGATATGTTGCTGATGAAATGGGAGGTCTTGTTCGCCTGACAGTGGTGGTGTATGGTATAGATAAACGTGATTACACGGTTCTTAGTCGTGGCTACGTTGTCAGGCGGGCGGAGGTTATTCCCGCCGGGTCCTGGGCAAGACAAGGGTGACGGGTATGTCTTCGAGTGATGCGGCGCTTCTTGATCCATCGTCATCACCAAAGGCTCTTGGCAAGAAGTCAGGGGTTCGGCGCGTCAATAATATGCCGCTGTATATTATCGGCGCCGCTCTGACCGTTTTCGTCGTGGTGATTATGATGGTTGCGATGGATCGCGCAGCGCAACAGGCGGTCAAGGCCGAGACGGAGGACGTTGCCAAGGCAACCCCCGCACGAGCGATGGCCGCCGAAATCCTCTCGAAGAGTGAGATAGGCATTGTGCCTCTTGAAGTCCCGGCGGAGCCGGTCGTTCCGTTGCCGGAGACGGAACCGAAACCGGTCAATCCGGGTGGCGCCTCTCCGCAAGCGTCCGTGCCGGTGATGGACCTCAAGACGCCGCCCCCGCCGCAACGGCAGAGCAAGCCCTTGGGCGACGACGACGAAGGGATGAAGAACCAGCGCCGGGTGCGCGAACAGTCGTTGGACAGGGCCATGCGGGCGCGCACGGCGGTCCAGGTGCCCGAGCTGAAGAACCGCGGCACGGTTGGCGGTTCGACCGGGGCGGCTAACACGGTTGGCCCGCGCGACGCGATGGCCGCGTACCAGCAGCGCGTGACGCAACTGAAGGCGATGGGAATAGGTTCAGGCGTGCCGATGGAGGCCCCGCGATGATTGGACGACGGACGATGATTCTCGGTGCGGTGGCGGCTCTGGCGACGGCCCCAACACGGACGGCGCGTGCGCAATCTCTGCCGGGGCAGGGCGGCGCGGTGAGCCGGCCCGGGTACGCGCAGTTTGGCGGGCAGACGCCCGGAGACCGTTCCGACCGCTGGCGTAACAACCAGCCGATGGATTACCTGCGCACCCCCTACACCGTGCGAACCGGCGCGGTGGTTCCCGCGGTGATGCTGACGCCCATCAACAGCGATCTGACAGGACAAATCTTGTCGCAGGTCAGCCAGCACGTCTACGACAGCGCAACGGGCAAACACCTCCTGATCCCGCAAGGGTGCCGGTTGATCGGCACCTACTCAAGCGACATCGCTTACGGGCAACAGCGCGTGCTGTGCGCGTGGCAACGCATCGTCTATCCGGACGGTCGAGCGCTCGACATCGGCGCCATGCCCGGCGCGGACGGCGCGGGCGTGGCGGGTCTGGGCGATCAAGTCAACAACCACCTGATCCGAGTGTTTGGGTCGGCGCTCCTTCTGTCCGGCATCACCGCCGGTTTCAAAATCGCCCTTCCGGAAGAAACAACCGACGCCTACGGGAACCGTAGCGCGTCGCGCTCGGTGAGCGAGGCCGTGGCCGAAAATCTCGGGCAGACCGCCAACGAAATGATCCGGCGGAACATGAACATCGCGCCAACTCTGGAAATCCGAGCGGGCTTCCGGCTCAACGTCATGGTCGTCAAGGACCTGGAGTTTGACCGGCCTTACGTGGCGTTTGACCACTGACCTAAATTTTAGCGGCTAAAAGGTGGGTGCAAAATGTCCAAGTGGGTAAGCCTCATTTCCGGGGCCTTCATGACAACGTGCGCAGCAACGGCGACGTTCGCGCAGGGAATTCCTGTAATTGACGCGCAAAATGTCATTCAGTCCACAATCACAGCAATGGAAGATATTGCGCAGTCCGCTACTCTTCTCGACCAATACACAACTCAACTTCTGCAATACAATAATCAGTTGGAGCAATATCAGAACATGGTAATGAATACGCAGGAAATTCAAGCTGCTCTGCGTATCTACAACGCGGCCAGTACCACTTACGACAAGATGAACAAGGTTCTGAATTTTTTGGACCGGCAAAAGGAAGAGTTGGGCGACATGGACGCCATGTTGAGCCAACTGACCGATGTTCGTGGGTTCTTGAATGGCGCTGGGTCGAGCTGCCTTGGGACGGGTTGTCAAGCCGCGCTGGACCAACGCTTGAAAGGCGTCAACGAGCGGCGTCGGTATCAGACCGATGTGCAGTCGAAGGCAAATACTGCGTTGCTGCGTGGCGCGGATGAGCAATCGGCGAACGTCAAGGAAGACACGAAGACTCTTGAAAGGTTGCAGGAGTCCATGCAGGCCGCGCGTGGTCAGGTGGCCGTTGCGCAAGCGAACGGCCAAATTGCCGCTGCGGCTGTCGATCAGATGACAAAAATTCGCTCGCTGCTCATTGCGCAGATGAGTGCTCAAGCCGTGCGTGACCAATCCGCAGTGGATCAGAAGGCGCAGGAGTCCCAAACTTCACAAGAATTGCGCGCCGGAACGTTCGATAAACCCGCCGGGAAATCTTGGTAAGGAAGTAAAAAATGGGAGACAAACGGATTTACGATTGTATGTTTATCGTTTTAGCGGTCGCTGGAGTCATTGGTTGTGTTGTCATCGGTCATCGGAGCTTGGACATAAAATCGGCGCAGGAATATGGCGCTGGAGTCGCAGACTTCGCAAGAGTTGATGGCCGGGACTCCCGATAGGCTAACTGGAAAAACTTGGTAGTGGAGTGGAAAAATGAGCCAAGTGCTAATTTACTATTTGTTTCTTATAATTAGTGCTGGTTTTGGATTGTATGTGTTTTTAACAGCCGATTTAAACGCTTATAAGGAAAGGAATGTGAAGGCTGTTCAGGAACAGACGACACAGGAATTGCGCTCGGGGTCCTTTGACCGTCCAGAAGGTCAATCTTGGTAAAATCTTCACATAGTGTAAGGACGTAATATCATGACGAGAAACGGCGTATTCATGCTCGGCGTTATCGCCGTTATGGTTGTGATTGCAGAGCCGGCCCTTGCTCAAGTGCCGTCCACTGGCGTCTTTGATGAAGTTCTCAACCGCTTTTCCCCGCAGATTTCGCAATGGGAAGCGGTGATAAAAAAGCATGCGATCTATCTCTTTTGGACCCTGGCGACGATCAGCCTCGTTTGGACCGGCGTCGTTATGGCGCTGAAGCAGTCGGACATACAGGAATATTTTGCCGAAGTTATAAAATTCATTATCACAACGGGGTTGTTCTGGTGGTTGCTGGACAACGGCCCGGCGATTGGCGCGGACATCGTGTCGTCACTTCGCCTTATTGGTGCGGAAGCGGCCGGCGTACCGGGAACGCTCAACCCGTCATCGTTGATGAATATTGGCTTCGATGTGCTTGAAAGAGTTATCGACAAGTCAACGTTGGCGGCTCCCATTGACAGTTTCGTCATGTTCATGCTTGCCATCGTTCTCCTTATCTTGTTTGCGTTGATTGGCGTTGAGGTAATCATCCTGATTTTGTCGGGGTGGATTCTCGGTTATGCCGGGGTGATCTTTCTTGGCTTCGGCGGCGGCCGTTGGACGAGTGATATGGCCGTTGCCTATTACAAGTCGCTCCTGCAACTCGGCGTCCAAATAATGGCCGTCATCCTGCTTATGGCCGTGGGCAAGGACGTTCTAACGTCGATGGCGGATACCATTGGCACCAACATCACGATCCGCGGGGTTGCGGTCCTCTTCGTTGCCGTCATTGTGTTCTACGCGTTGTTCACGCGTATTCCGGCGATGCTCAGCGGCCTTGTCAACGGGGGCGCGCTGCAATCGCCCTTCGCGGGAGCTGGCGGCGTCGCGTCGCTCGGCGGTGCGGTGACGGGCGCGACCGCTGCGGCGCTGGGTGCGGCGTCGTTGGCCTCTGGCATGGTCGGCGCCACCATGGCTGCTGCCAAAGAGGCGGCGTCGGGAGCTGGTGGCGCAGCGTCGGCCGTGATGTCGGCGTTCGGCGGCGCGGTGGCGGACCGGGCGAGCGGTAGCGGTGCGTTCTCTGGCGGGCAGTGGGGCGGCGGTGGGAACGCGGTGACGTCCGGGATGGGACGGGCTGCGCAAATGGCGGCGTCCGCCGGGGGACACCTTGCTTCGGGCGCGGCAAGCTGGGCGTCGGAGAAAGCCAGTTCCGCCCTCGCCGACGCCAAAAGTGATTTCGCTGATTCCATGAAGGCGTCCACGGGCGGCCAAATCGCCGACCAAATCAATGCGATGACCCTCGCCGACATCGAGCCGTCCGGCGACAGCGCAATGGATGCCGCAATAGGCGCTTTCGATCCCAACGGCCAGTCGGGGGGCGGTTGGCAAAGCAGCTTCGTCAGCGATGAAGTCAAGGATTTCGTGAACAACGGCGGGTCATCAGCCTCCACCGAGGGTGGCGGTCGAGGAAACATGGGGCCGGATCATTGGGCCATGGCTGCGGGTGGGGTTTCCGGCCTGTCGGGCGACCAGCTCCAGGCCGCGCAGACGGCATTCGACACCTGGAAAGAGGGTCGAGGGAAAAACAGCACCTACGGCTTCGAGCAGTACGTGAACTACGCGCAGACGCAACAAGCCAAACGGATGCAGGGGTAACGGTGATGCGCAAAACACTCCTTGGGGCTTGCACCGCCGTCATGCTCTGCGGTGCCGCGGCGGCTCAAGCGCAAGACCTGACCGGCGATGTCCGCTTGGCCTGCGAGGCTATCCTGTGCCTTTCGTCTCCCGCTCGGCCGGACGCCTGCGCGGCGTCCTTGGCGCGCTACTTCTCCATATCCTTCCGGCTGTTCACGGACACCGTGAGAGGGCGCATCAACTTCCTGAAGCTGTGCCCGGTTTCCGGGGCGGACGAGGCCGGCATGAACGCCCTGGTGACCGCCATCGGCAACGGCGCCGGCTTCTGCGATGCCGATTCCCTCAATCGGTCCCTGGCGTCCACCGTCGATGTAAAGGAATGCCCGGTGCCGGAGTGGCCGCCGCGTGCGGACGGATGCACGGTTTGGCGCCGCTCGATCCTGTCCGATCTGCCGGGCGATCCGATGACCGCCGATGTGCTCCGGTGCGACGGGCGACAGACCTACCTCAATGACGATGGCGAATGCCGCTCGATGACGCTGACGGTGGTGAGCCACGATCTGCCCGCCTACTGCACCGCCTTCGTCAACAACCCGATGACCTACGGCCTGGGCCTCCGCTACGACGGTGCGCCCCTGGCCGGCGGGCATTGGACGAGCGAACGGTGACGATCATGTCCGTTGTCGATCTGCCGCCCGTGCTGCCTCCGGCGCAACAAGAGATGGTCCTATGCGCCGTGCAGATGGCGCAACGCTATCACCTGCCGGCGAACGTGCTGCTCGCCGTCGCCGAGCAAGAGGGTGGCCGTCCCGGACAATGGGTGCGCAATGACAATGGGACCTATGATGTCGGAGCGCTCCAGTTCAACACCGCGTATCTGGCCGATCTGCGCCGCTTCGGCATCACGCCGGCCGATGTCGCCGACAGGGGGTGCTATCCCTATGAACTGGCCGCTTGGCGAATAAAGAAACACGTTGTCGAAGACAAAGGAAGTTTCTGGAAACGAGTGGCGAACTATCACAGCAGAAATTCAGCGCCAAATCAGCGCTATCAAAGTCTCATCAAACCACGCGCGCAGAAATGGTGGCGATGGCTCACAGCCAATTACGCGACGCATGATCTGACCGAAACGGAAGTGGCGAGGAATTAGTTACTATGGCACGGAGAATTCGTTCATTGGTCCTCGCTACGGTTGGAATGCTGACGGTATCGGGGTGTGTGACGTCGGGCGCCAACGGCTTGGCCTTGTTTCCCACCAAGGACAACATGGCGAGCGGGCGGCCGTTCTTCTTCACGCGGTGGGATCGCAAACCGGTGGTTGACGTGCCGGTGGTCGTCGCCGACGCAAAGCCATTGCCGTCACCATCGGCGCCCGTCGAGACGGTGGCCGAGTTGGCGGCGGTGCCGCAGCCGCATGAACCCGTGCGCCTCGTTCCGCCGCCGCAGGGCGGAAGCAGCGTTGGAACGTCTCCGGTCGCCGCACCCGTGGACGCGGCGCCGAACGGCCAAGCCGTGATTCCGGCGGCCGGTACCGCGCCGGCCGGGAAGCCGGAAAGCGCCTTTACGGCACAGGTTCAACCGTTGCCGGTGGTGGCGGCTCCTGCTCCTGCTCCTGCTCCTGCCTCGGCCGCGCTGGAAGTGGTTGCCTTGCCGTCTCCGGCGCCGCTGGAAGCGGTTGCGCCACCGCTACCGCTGGAACCCGTCGCACCGCCTCCGCCTCCACCCCTGCCGGAATGGACGATGCGCCGGGGCGAAACGCTGATGCAAAAGCTCACCGAATGGGCGCTCACCGCAGGATGGAACGCGCCATTCCCAACGCCGACCAAAGACGATTGGCTCATCGACGTGACGCCACCTCCCTTCGTCGGCAGCTTCGAAGAAGCCGTGACCTACTTGGCCGATGGTTTCCAATACGCGAAGACAAAGCCGCGTGTTGTGCTTAGTCCGAAGTCCAAAAGCATTCTTGTTCAGGCCGTCAACTGAGGTTTTACGCCAGATGAAAAAGAACTTTCTCTTTGCCGGCCTGCTCCTGTGCACTGCCCTTAGTGGCTGTGCCGTGGCGAACAAGGTCGAGGACCACATCAAGACGGTTGGAGACGGGCTTGCGACGGACAATGGCACGTTGCCCAAGTCGAACCCGCGGAGCGCTGCGGTGCGCGAGTCTGATGCCCCCATTCTTGGGACGCGGGTGGTCCGGCCGATTGCTGGGCTGGAACTGCCCGGCGGGGTTCAAAACCAGTCCTTCGGGTGGGGGCTTGACGCGCCCGTGACCCTGCTCGATGTCGCCGCGAAGGTCACTGAGGTCACCGGCATCCCGGTCCGCGTGAATGACCGGCGGGCGGGGGTCGGCGGTGGAGCCGGCGGAGGTGGCGGAACTGGTGGCGACATGGTGGTTACCGGCGCCAACGCGGCGCAGGCGTTCCAGGCGGCCTACGGCGGCGAGTCTGGCGGCTTTTCCGGCCGCGCGTTTCCGGGTGTTTTCGTGCCGGCGTTCGAAGGCACGCTTGGGCAGTTCCTGCAATCGGTCGAGACGCGCTTTGACATGACCGTTGCGGTTAGAGACGGGGGCCTGGTCTTCGACGCGTTCACCGAGTTCTCTTGCATCGTGCCGGCGCCGCCGACCACGGCCGTCATCAGCGCGGAGGTGTCAGGCGCGACGACGGGCGCGGCCTCGGGGCCGTCCGGGTCAACGTCCAGTCAGGGAAGCACGACAACGGCGACGTTGGACACCTTTGCCGAAATCAAACAGTACCTCGAAAAGATCGTGGGCAACTCCGGTGTTTTCGAGGTGTCGCCGTCTCAACGGCGCTTCAAGGTGGTCGGTCCTTCCGATCTCGTGCGGCAGGCCAAAAACCACTGTGAGGAACTGACCTCGTTCCTGTCCACCCGTGTGGCGGTCGAGGCGACGATTGTTGAGGTGTCGATCACAGAGGGTGATGATTACGGCCTGAATCTCGAACCGCTGTGGAAGGGGGCCGGAGGTCTGAGCGTCGGTCTGGCCGGTCTTGCACCGCAGATTGTCGATACCGCCGGCGCCGGGTCGATTACCGTGCTGCCTCTGTCGGAAGGCGGTCGCAGCCTGCATTGGGCCGGGTCACAAGCGTTCATCAAGGCTGCCTCGACAGCCGGGCGGTTGGCGCAAAGTCGTCACGGTATCGCCGTTCTGCAAAACGGCCGGAGCCAAACCCTCAACCTGACCACGAGACAAGACTACATTAAGAACATTTCCAACAATCCAGGGAGTGCCAACACCGCGGCGTCATCCGGGACGCAGACAGACACCATCAATTACGGCTACTCCATGCAAATCACCGCCCATGTTATGGGACGGGACGAAATACAGGTGAGTGGAAGTCTTACGATTTCCGATCTGGCGGCGCAGATCGACAAGCCCGCCGGCAACGGTCAAGTCGTCCAGCTCCTGACCGTGCCGCAACGGTCGTTCGACGTGGATATCCCACTTGGGAACGGCGAAACCCTGGTGATGGCCGGCAATGAGAACGTGCGGGCGCGGCGGGACCAAGCGGGGATCATCAACCCGGCCTTCTTCGGCCTGGGCGGCTCCGACAAAGCGCAATTCGAGACGACGCGCGTCGTCCTGTTCCTAACCGCGTATCGCCTTAACCCGCCGCGCGTGGGAGCGGGGGGAGCGTCGTAACCATGAAACGATTTTCGGTCCTGTCTCGTGCGCTCAAGACGCGGCGGATTACAGCACCGGCTGTCCGCGGGGAGGCCACGACCATCCTTGCCGCGCCCGCTGCGGATTATGCCTTCGGCTTGATGTGGCAAACGCCTGACCGGAACCGGAACCTGAAGGCTGAGTGTGCGGCGACGGCGGCGCGGTTGAAAGCGTCTTTGACCGTAATCGCCGGTCGACAGTTCGCGCTCGCCTTCACCGCGGGGTATCGGCCAGGGCGGCGACGCTGCCACTCCGCAGCGAATGCGGTTGGAACATCGCTGGGCAAAACGGTTTTCGCGGCCTTTGCTTTGGAAACTGGCGTCTACGTCGTGGCTCGGGTTGCCGGCCTGATCCTGCCGGACGGGGACCGGCTCTTTGACGACGAAACGGAAGCGCGCGAGTTCTTCGAGCGCTACAGCCAGACGCCGCAATGGCCCACGGCTGTCAAGGTCGCTCCAGCCAATTGGTGTGTGGCTGGGGCGCAAGAGATTGCCCTTGATAACCTTCTTGCGCGGGCGCCGGCCACGGCCGTCCTGGGGCGGCCTCCAATGCGCCGCGGTATTCTGGCGGTCATTGCTGCGCTGTTGGCCGGTGCTGCCGGCGTCGCCGCGTTCATTGGCCTTCAGTCGGTCAGCGATCCGGCGGTGACGCACCAACGCTATGAAGCTCTGCCGGCCACGCTGCCCGGCTTCAGTGACAGCATGTCGAGCTGCATGGATGGAGTGATGCGTCTTAGGGAAGAGGCGCACATTCCGGGTTGGCCGTTGGTCCAATGGTCCTGCGACGGCTACGAGGTGAAAGGCGCACTGAGCCGGTTGCAGAACGCCCCGCGTGCCTGGGGGTTGACTCTGCCGGGGTTGGTGGTTCCGCGTGACGATCTGGAAAAGGCTGAAGCCAAGGTTCATGCGAAGGCCCCGCCATCGCGTCCCTTGGACAGTCGAGAACTTCTTTCCGAGCGGGAAGCGGCGTTCCGTTTGAGAATTACCGCGGGTGTCATCAAAGCCGGCATCAAGACGGCGACGGCACCGCCGCGCCTGCTGGGCAGTGGCGAAGCGCCTCAAGAGGCGCCGTCCTGGCGGCGGCTGTCATGGAGCATCACAACAACCGTCCCCCTCGAATATTGGACGGAAGAGATTGGTGCAACGGTTCCTGGAACGGCGCTGAACAGCGTCACGCGTGATGGCAACGGTATGGTCGTAACGGGGGTAACATATGTCGTTCCATAAACTGGTGGTGGTTACCACAACCTTCATCCTGGTAAGCGGACACGCTCTTGCACAGGATGGTGATAGCCAAAGCGTGGCGGGGGGCCGTAACCCGGCGTTGGAGTGGGCGAAACAGGCCGAGGTTGACCAATACGCGTTCAAAGTGGCGGCCGACCGGGACGCGGAACTGAAGCGCTGGTGTGAAACCGGCTTCGGTCCGATCAACCGCTGTATGGCGATGCAACTTCCATCGGGCAAGGGCGCGGCCATGGCGACGACTGGCGCGCCGACGCCCGCAACAGCGTCGGCGCCACCACCTGCGGCGTCCACACAGACCGTGGTGCATCGTGAGGCGGATGACGCTCCGCGGGAAGTGCAGGCGCCGACCGTGCGTGAGGTCACCGTCTGGGGAAAATCGGAGACTGCCGCCCTGGTCTTCCCGGATGGCTCTGAACAGCGGGTCAAGAAAGGCGACACACTGTCCGACGCCAGCAAAGCAACCGTTGTCGCGGTTTCGGTGCGTCATGGGGTCCAGGTCCGGACGGAGACGGGTAGCGTGGTGACGCTGCGCAACCGTCGTGCGGGAAATGGACAGGCTCTCCGTACCCCGGCACCGGTCCAACGCGCGCCCTATGCGATGGCAAGGCCGTCCTCGTCCCTGCTGGCATCCCCGCCGCGTTGATTTTAGCCGCTAAAATATAGGTGTGTGATGAAAAGGCTCGGCGCGCAAGGTGTGTTTCGTGGAGGGTCCTCGCGGCGGTCTTCGGCGGTTGCGCCGTTGATCGTCCGTCGTCCCGAAACGGTCGCCGGGGACACGACTGCGGCACCGATCCCCTTTCTGTCCGTTCAGGGAAAACAGGGAGAAAGTGAGGAACCGGGTCAGGGTCACGCGGTGTCGGCGAAGGTTGGAAGCGCGGTTCAGGTCTTATCCGCTCCGGGCGGACCGATTGCTTTGACGGAAAGTCAGCGCCAGCATTGCCTTATCCTGCGCTCTGACGACGCGGCCCTTTGCGACTTCTTCGTCCAAAATAAGTATCTTGCGGACGGGGATTTCCTGTCGGCGATCATCCGTGCGGCGGAACGGGCGGGCTTCCGGTTGAAGACCGCGCAACTGATCGACTTCGAAAGGCTGCGCGACACGTACAGCTTTACGGACGTTGATCCTGCGGCGGTCGGTAACGCTCGTGCAGAAGCCAAACTCCTGTTTGAACGAGCTGCGCTGAGCGAGGTGTCGGACATTCAGGTCATTCCGGAGTCTGATAAGGCCCTCGTCCAGTTCCAGGTGCAAGGCTACCTGACGGAACCGGACGCGAGGGATGAAATCCATTTGGGCCATCTGCACACCCTCCACACGGGCGTGCACAACATGGCAACCCATGGCGATCCAATCCCGAACCGGCATAAGGACCAGCGCGTCACGATCACAAACCGAGACGTGCTTCCGGCTGGCGTGGCCGCGGTTCGCGTGCAATGGGTGCCGGCCGGTGCCCACCGCCACATGAATTGCCGCCTTATTTATGACAAGCCGGGTGGGCGGGAACCCAGCATCGACCATTTGCAGATGCCGGAGGAAATCCGCGTCTATCTGTACCATCTTCTGACACGTTCCAAAGGCTTGTTCACCATCACCGGACCGACAGAGTCGGGCAAGTCCTGGACGCAGACATGCTTTATGATGTCGCTCCATGAACGTCACGGTCGCCGGTTGCTAATCCCGTCGCTGGCTGATCCGCCCGAGGGCTACTTTCCCGGTATCCTGAACTACGCAATCAATACGGACGATGACGACGCGGAAACGTCGGTTGTCGAGCGGCTTACGCGCGCAACCCTGCGCGTGTCGCCTCACGTCGTCAACTTTGCGGAAATTCGGTCGCCGTTGATGGCGCGTGAAGCCTTTCGCGCATCGACGCAGGGAAAATTCATCCTGGCGACAACACACACGGACGAGTCACTGGAGGTGCCTGACCGGTATGTCAAGCTCGGGATAGATTTCACCGACGCGTTTTCGCCGAAATCGCATGCGGCGATGTTATCCCAGCGACTGGTGCCGCATCTTTGCCCGAATTGCGCGCCCAACGTCCGAGACATCATCAAGGACAAGGCCGGACGTTATTACGCGGCAGACCTTATGATTTATCGCAAGGCGCTTGGTGACTTTGCGGACACTCTCAAAGTCCGCGGCGAAGGCTGCTCGCAGTGCAAGAAAGAGGATCGTATCTCGATCCCTGGATTGGTCGAGCGCAAACTGTACATGGAGTTGGTGCGGCCGGACGAGAAACTGTTCGATTTTCTCCGGAAGGAAACAAAGGGAGAGGTTGAGGGGCGGCCGTCGCGGTCGCACTGGTTCCAAGAACTCGAAGGGAAGTCAATGCGCCTGTACGGCTTCCCCGATCTGGCCGCGGGGAAAATCGGGATTGGCGAGTTCAGCTATTTCTTTGGTGATCCCTTTGCGCTGCGCGACGATTTGAAACTTCATCCGCAGTTTGCACGGGCTTTGGGGTGAGAATGATGTTTGCCACCGACAACTTCAGTTCCGTTCTCACTTCGGAGTCTTTGGCCCAACGAGGTCCGGAGTCCAAGGCGTGGTTGCTCGCGCTTGCACGCCGCGCGTTCATCGGGCGCAGCCGAACCAGCTTCTACCGGTATCTGGCGTCATACATCCGTCGCGGATACCGGGTGGACGACGCACTGACCGCGATCTATGCGGAGGATACCGACCACGATCAACGCGCCGCCCGCTCGGCGTTTGGTCTGGCAATTCCTCATTGGCTCCACCGCATGAAGCAGGAAGGGGCGCCTTTGGCGACCGTCCTAGAGGGGTGGGCGCCGCGTGGCGAACTGATGGCATTGCAGGCTTTCGAGGATGCCGGACTGTCGGCGGACACCCTGGATTATCTGGCACACAGCATCCGCGCGTCTGAGGCGACGGCGAATGAGATCAAAAAGACGTTCTTTCAGCTTGCTCAAATATTCTTGGCAATTCAAGCCGGTGGCTTCGCAATGGCGTACTATGTTATGCCGCGACTTTTCAAGACGATACCCGGTCGTATTATTACGCCAGAAATGGAAAATATGAGAGGTGTATTTGATTTTATCGCGTCGATTGGTCCTTATGTGTGCGGACTATCAATTATTTTGGGTGGAGCAATCATGTACTGTTTGCCACGCCTGCATGGGCAAGCGCGCGATGTTGTGGACCAATGGCCGATCTTTCAAACTTATCGCGTGTGGCAGGGGTCTATTTGGCTGCGGGCGTTGGCGGCCCTGGTTGCGGCTGGCCTGACCATTCCCAAGGCGATGGATTCCCTGGCTGGCAACGGCACGCCGTACATGAACTGGATCGTCGATGAAATCCGGGAGAACTTGACCGAGTCATTGCCGGAAGCGCTTCGTAAAATGGACAAGGAATGGCCGTCTCCAGCAATGATTACGGCGCTTGGCATTCTCCTTGATGAAGGAAAGCCAGAAAAGGCTTTGCAGAGATATGCGGACGATTGGTTGGAGGACGGACGGGAACGCATAAAAGAAAGCATGGTAAAGCTAAAGATGATCGGATATATTTTTGCATTGGTTGTTGGCGTTTGGTTTTACAACGGCGTCAATCAAATGTTTCTTGCGTTCACCAACCTTTAAAGATGTGTCGGAGGTAAAAGTGGGTGATATTTTCGGAAGCATGGTGGCGAAGGCACTGGCGCTTTTGACGCTTATTGCCGTTACGGGCATGCTCTGGTGGTGGAACTCTTCGGACCGTGTGACCACGATGTTCTCGACGGTGACGATGATCAAAAACGAGACGTGGCCGTCGGCCAAGCTCCAGCCTGGGCGGTACGGGACGGGCACCATCACCGCGGCGGACCTTATCGCCCTTCGGGCGCTGCCGGACTCCCAGGTCAGCGGCGCCACGCTCATCAACGATTGGGGCGGGACCTGGACTGTGCGGGGCATGGGATCGCAGCTCGGTATCGCTGTGGACGGGCTTTCGTCCTCGGACTGCGTGCGCGCTGTCACGCGCCTTCCGCCGGCCACTGGCATCACGGGTGTCGCCGCTGCGTCGTCGGTGAGCGGCGCGCAGACGGCCACGCACTCCAACGGGCCAATGACCACGGCGGCCGCCACCACGGCCTGTGGCGCCGCGCGGAATGCGGTGGAATTTGTCGTAGACCCCGCGGGCCTCTGATGCCGGCCTTGCTGATCCTCACCGCAATCACCTTTGCGGTGTTGGGATGGGCTGCAACGGTAATGGTGGGGGAAGCGCTGCCGTCGTCAGGAGTGACGGCGGCAGCAACCCTTCTGGACCGGCACCGCGACGCCGTATCGGCTGTGGTTTCGGACCCAAGCCTGTCCGGAGAGGTTGCGCCGACGCCGCGCTGGTGGGCGGTTGCCGGGGCGTTCCGCTCATGCGCGGATGGAACTGGTGGGGTTGCCACCTTCTCGACGGAGACGGTTGATCCAAAACCGGACCGGGTTGGCCGCGAGTTGGAGGCGCTTCAATGGGGCGCTGCTGGCGCCGGCCTCGCAAGTGGTGGCGTGGTGGTCAACGCGCGGGGCACCGCTATTCCGCTGCCGTGTGCGGTGCCGGACGGTGCCCCGGCCGTTGTGACGAGGACACGGTAATGGGTGATATTTTCGGGTCGATGGTCTCGAAGGGGCTGGCGCTGCTGACGCTGATCGGCTTCGCCGGCTTGATGGTTTATTACGCCAAGATACCGGACCAAATCGACGCGGGCGACCAGCTCCAGGCGGTGGCGAACAAGGCCAAGGAGTTTCTGCCAAAGGCGTTCATGACGAACGCCGCGGCTCCTGGCTGTGGCCTGCCGGCGGGTGGCGTGGTTGCCGCCTCGGCGGGTGGCGTGATCGAGCTGACGACGGAATGCATCGGCATGCCCGCGGCGTGGCAGAACACGAACCCGTACGGGCAAACGCATGTGCTGAAGGTGTATCAACCGAACCCCGGTTTGGTGCCGCCGCAGGTTTACGGGCTTGTGCAGACTTGCGGGGGCGATGCGATCCGCGATGTTGACGCCCTGAAAGCGGCGGGACGGTCGCGGCCGGACGGCGGGGCGCTCACGTCTTTGGAGCCGACCGAGTTCGTTTCATCGGGGGGCAAATGGCGCGTGCCGGCGAGCGTCTTTGATACGCCCGGATGCCCGGCGGCACCTGGGCATTTGGCGGCGCTGGTCGTGGTGGATGGCGGGCAGGCCGTGCCGCCATTTCTCCACCGCTTCAACGTGGACGGTACGAAGGAACCATCCACGATGCACGTTCCGCTTTACATGGCCGGAAACAGGATCGAGGAGGTGAGGGACGTTATCCTGACGGACGGGCGTTCGCTCGCGTCGGCGGTGCTGTATATGGCCGTGGTCGAACACGGCGCGGTGATTCAAAAGCCGAATTGTTCGGTGGGATCGCCGCAAATCGTCCTGGCCGTGGCGGGCGCGTCGGCGCCGGGTACCGGACGCCCCATGGTCGGGATATGGCCGCGTGCCATCGACAACGCTCCAGCGAAGACGTGGACGGTCGATTATCCGATTTACACAAAGGACGAAGACGGTGGCGGAACAGAAGGAGGGCCAGCCGGCCAGTATGGTAAGGCTTCTGTTTTTGTAAATTGCCAATAACGTGGAAAGGATGAAGGCGATGGGCGCGCGAACCATGAAGACTGTTCTTATTCTGACGACGCTATTATCCGCAGTTCCGTCACGGTCATTTGCGGGAGACAGCACGTCGGTAATGCCGGTTGATCCGGGATCAACGCAATCGATGGCGTACTATGCGGCGTTTCTCTACGATCAAACCAAATTCACATTCGTTCCGAGCAACGAACTTCATGTGTACTCGTCGGTTCAAACCGATGAACTGTTCGATGTGTCGTCCGGCCAGTATCGGATGAGCAACGAACTCAATGTAGGGTCGGCGGAGGTTTCTGCTCACGCTGATGAACTGCGCCAAGACGGGGTGTATCTCGAAGCGTCAAAACTGAACGTCGCGCGTGCGAAGAATGCCGATGACGCGGGTTTTGCCACCAAGTCGGGTTCGTCAACGACATCCACCACAGCCTTGGGCTTGTCTTCGGATGCCACGATTGATGGATCAAAAATCACAGGAACAATTGACGGCTCGAAGATTTCAGGTGCTGTCGCGTCGGCGGATTTCGCAGCCGATTCCGGAAAGTTGGAGGGCCGTGATCAAAACTGGATGCGGAACAATGGCCTGTACGCCGCCAAGTCGGGGTTTGCAGACGATTCCGGAAAGT
>NZ_VITI01000023.1 GCF_007827795.1 Azospirillum brasilense | reverse complement strand
GGGCACATCGGACCGGATCAGATTGGCGGCATGACACGAACCTGAACCAAGCTTATTCCAACCGCAAATCTGTCCGGGAAACGGGGACCAGCTCAGAGAGCGCGCCGATACGGTGATGACGCGCCCTCATTAAAGCGAACTTCCGTTCGCTTTGGATTCAAATGGCCTCACTTGCCAGCTCTCAGCGGATGCCAATGGCATCCGCCTGCCGCCAGCGGGAACATAGTTCCCGCGAGAGGCCAAGCTACGGCCGCATAAGCGGCCGGGACCGCCGTCGCGGTCCAAAGCGGATCGCAATCCGCTTTGGCGGGTCAGATCACCGCGAGCAGGCCGCCATCGACGGACAGGGCGTGGCCGGTGACATAGCTGGACAGGTCGGAGCCAAGATAGGCCACCGCGTCGCCAATCTCAGACGGCTGGCCCAGGCGGCGCAGAGGCGTCCGCTGACGGAAGCCTTCGGCGGATTCGGCGATGCCAGGAGCGGTCCGTAGCAGCACCGTGTCGATGGTGCCGGGGGCGACGGCATTGATCCGGATGCCATCGGGCCCAAGTGCATCGGCCAGCGACTTCGCCATCAGGATCACGCCGCCTTTACTGGTCGAATAGGCCACTGTGATCCCGGCCCCCACCAGCCCGCCCATGCTCGCCATCAGCACGATGCTGCCGGCCTTGCCCTTCGCCTTCATCTGGCGGGCCGCCGCCTGGGCGCCGAACAGAACGCCGTCGAGATTGACCGCCATCAGCCGCCGATAATCCTCCTCCGGCACCTCGGCGCCGTCGGTGCGCAGTGTGATTCCGGCGTTGGCGACGAACACATCGACGCCGCCGAACTCCTCCGCCGCCGCAACCAGGGCGTCGTTCTCGGCGCGCTTGCTGACGTCGGTCTTCTCGAAGCGGGCGGTCACGCCCAACGCCTTGATTGCATCGGCGGTCGGTTCGCCGCCTTCGCGCGGCGTCTCCGTCACGTCGGAGACGATCACCGCACGGGCACCATGCTCGGCCGCGCGCAGTGCGATTGCCCGGCCGATGCCGCTCGACGCGCCGGTTACCACGACCACCTTGCCGTTCAGAATGTTGCTCATGATTGACCTTGCGAGGAGAGAAAGGACGCCGGATCAGGCCGGCGCACCAGCCGGCTGGGTGGTGGAAACGGCTGCGGGCAGGACGCCCAGCTGTTCCAGCAGCTTGTAGAGGTTGGCGACGCCCCAATGCTCGACGATCTTGCCGTCACGCACGCGCATGGCGTCCACCGTCTCGAAGGCGATGGCCTTACCGGTGGGGGCAATGCCGAGGAAGGCCCCCCGGTGGGTGCCGTGATAGGTCTTGTAGGTGGTGACCAGATCGCCGTCGGCGACCTGCCAGTGGATGTCCGCATGGAAATCCGGGAAGGCGGCGCGCAGCGTCTTGTACAGGCGCAACGTGCCGGCCCGGTCGGGCGTTCCGCCCGGTTGCGGCGTATGGTCAATGTAATCGGGGGCGAAGAGTTCCTCGAACAGGGCGTAGTCGCCACGGCCCTGGACCTCTTCGGTGTTGCGACGCACGACGGCGATCGCCGCCTGACTCTGGGGCGTGCTGGACATTGCAGAACCCTCTGTGGTGTCGGAAGGTCAGCCGAAAAGCTTGGCCGCGGTGAGGGCGACGAGTTCGCCCTGGTGGCGGGCGCCGGCCAGATCGATCTCGGACGGCTGGCGGGACCCGTCGCCGGCGGCAACCGTGGTGGCGCCATAGGGCGCGCCGCCGACGATCTCGCTGCTGCTCATCTGGCCCTGGTGACTGTAGGGCAGGCCGACGATGACCATGCCGAAATGCAGCAGGTTGGTGATGATGGAGAACAGCGTGGTCTCGTTGCCGCCATGCTGGGTGGCGCTGGAGGTGAAGGCGGCACCGACCTTGCCGTTCAGGGCGCCGCGTGCCCACAGCCCGCCGGCCTGGTCGAGGAAGGCCGCCATCTGCGAGGAGATGCGGCCGAAGCGGGTGCCGGTGCCGACGATGATGGCGTCATATTGCTCCAACTCGGCCACCGTGGCGACCGGCGCGCTCTGGTCGAGCTTGAAGTGGGCGTTCTTCGCCACCGCTTCCGGCACCGTTTCGGGCACGCGCTTGACGTCCACCGCCGCACCGGCGCCGCGCGCACCCTCGGCAATGGCATGGGCCATCGTCTCGATGTGGCCGTAGGACGAGTAGTAGAGAACGAGAATCTTGGCCATGAAAGCGATCCTTTTCGTGTTGGTGCGGATTGCAGCGGTGCAGGAGAGGGGCAGCGGGTGCCGCGGCAGTCCTGCCGGCATGCATTCACCGTCACGATGCTAAGCGGCCCGGCTGCGGCCGCACGACCGACAATTCGTCACCGCGCGGATGACAAAGCGTCAGCCGCGCCGGTTCCGGTCCCATGCGCCGGTCGGGCGACCGCAGGGTCAGGAGCGCAGATTGGCGAGGTGAAGGGCGAAGGCGCTTTTCATCGTTGCGAGCGGATCGGCCGCCATGGCCGGGGAAACACAGCGGCCCTCGGCGAAGGCCGAAGACAGGCCATAAAGCTGGGCGCCGCTCGCGACCGCGGCGATGCAGGGGTCGGGATCGCCCCTCAGCGCCCCCGAGGCCGCCGCCGCACCGAACCACGCGAACCAGTAGCCGGTCATCTCATCGATCTGGTGCTGGGCATCCGCCGATCGCGGCAGGCTGGCGCAGGACGCGGTGATGATCTGCATGTGGATGGGGTGGGTGTAGGACCAGGCGAGATAGGCATCGCCGGCGGCGCGGACGCAATCCAGAGGATCGGATTGGGACAGGAAGGAGGCCTCGACCGCGATCCGCAGGCTTTCGACCGCCTTGTCGACGACGGCCAGCATCAGGTCGGCCCGGTTCCTGAAATGCTTGAACGGCGCGGAGGACGACACGTCGACGCGCCGCGCCGCCTCACGGACGGAGACCCCCTCGATCCCTTTTTCGCGGACGATGTCGAACGTCGCGTCGACCAGCGCCTCCGCCAGCTTGCCATGGTGGTAGGGACGAGGATCGCCGGCAGGGTGTTGCTTGCGGATGGTCATCCGATGATCCGGAGTGCAACATCGGATGCCGGGGGCGCGATTTGGCCGGTCTCGAACATTCCAGGGGGAGTGCGCGCGGTGAAGGCATTGCTGGCCGTCCTCAGATGTTTGAGAAGCGCCTCCGTCCTGGCGTTGGGGGCGCTGCCCGGTTGGCAATACACATAGGTGCAGGCGAAGCCCGCATGCCAGTCGCCCAGGATGCGGACGAGCCGGCCTTCCTCCAGCTCGGTCGCGGCCACGAAGCGTGGAAGCTTTGCGATGCCGCCGCCCTGAACCGCCGCCATCAGCACCATCATCGGCGTGTTGAAGCTCAGATGCCGCCCCGCCTCGATGGCGACCTTCTGCGTGCCGCGGGTGAAAAGCCAGGGTGCCCGTCGGCGTTCGTTGGTCTCGTCGAGAAGAAGCGTGTGCCCCGCTCCTGTCAGCTCCATTGGCGTCGATGGCGCAGATTTCGCCCGCAGATAGGAGCGCGAGGCGCAGAGAATCGATTCGCTCTCGAACAGCGGTTCCCCGGCCGCCCCCGGCCAATCGGCATCGGCGAGGTGCATCGCCAGATCGAAAGGTCCGGCACCGGGATCCAGTGGCCGCTCCCGCACCTCCAGCCGCAGGTTTACGTCCGGATGGGCTTCGGTGAAGCTTCGGATGACGGGCAAAAGAAAGTGGCTGGAAGCGGAATCGGCGTTCAGCCGGATCGTACCGGCGAGGCCACTGTTCGACGACCGCACGGCGCTTGCGGATTGGGCGAGCTGTTCCAGCAGGGGCAAGGTCTGTTCGTAGAACCGGCGGCCATCCTCGGTGATCCGGATTCCCTGCGGGGTGCGGTGAAAGAGGCGGGTGCCCAGTCGCTCCTCAAGCCTGCCGATTGCCCGGCTGACCCCGGAGGTCGTCAACCCGACGACCTCCGATGTCCGGACGAAGCTGCCCGTCTCGACAGCGGCGGCAAACACCCCGACTCCGCTGATTACCCTACCGTCGAACCGTGTCATCTGACCTCTCCCGGTCTTTTGTTCGAACCGGCGGCCGGTCACGTCCTTCGACGCGGTGCGGAGCGCGGTCTCTGTCCCAGGATAGGGTGCATGCGACGGGCGGGCGGGCGCCAGCAATCATCGAACCGGCGTAGCGTAACTTTAAAACTTAGAAGTTTCAACAGGTTAGGCTTGAGCCGGGCTTTGGGCGGGCTCTTGCCCCCAACGGGGGCGTTGCCAAAGTGAGCATTTGAACACATTGTTTCCGCCGGCCTGCATGATTTGGTGAACGAGGGTCCATGCTCCACTCCACGGTCATCGTCCCCCGTTCGCCCGCCAAGGGTGAGCATCCCGCTGCGTCATCGGGTTTACCGCCATGAACACCGAACCTGAACTCGGCGTCGATATCGGGGCGCTGTCCGCGCGGCTTCGGTTCAATCCGGAAGACGGCTGCATCTGGCTTGAACGCGAGCGTATGCTGCTCGTCCATCTCTCCGCCTACGCCGCCTTCCGCAAGGAACTGATCGAGGCGGTGGGGCAGGAGGCGGCGAAGCGGATGCTGATGCGCATGGGCCATGCCGGCGGCAGTTCCGACGGGGCGCTGGCGCGCCGCGCCCGGCCGGAATCGGACATGCTGACCAACTTTCTGGCCGGGCCGCGGCTGCACGCGATCGAAGGCATGGTGGTGGTGGAGCCCGTCGCCCATTCCTTCGATCCGGCGACGAACTTCCACGCCGGGGAATGGATCTGGCGCAACTCGATCGAGGTCGAGGCGCATCTGAAGGAACATGGCCTGAGCAAGGAACCGGTGTGCTGGAGCGCCATCGGCTATGCCACCGGCTACACCAGCGTCTTCATGGGCCGCCCGATCCTGTACCGCGAGGTCGAATGCCGGGCGATGGGCCATGCCCAATGCCGCATCGTTGGCAAGCCGGCCGAGCTTTGGGAGGATGGTGCCCGCGACGACCTGCAAAACGGCCTGTGTCTGTCCGAGCCGTGGAACAGCAACACCGACCAGTGGGAGCGGACGGCCGGAGTGGCGGCGCCGGCTCTGGAATGGTCGGACGGCCGGCTGCTCGGCATGTCGCCGAACTTCGTCTCCACCATGGATCTGATCGGCAAGGTCGCACCGACCGATGCGCCGGTGCTGCTGGTCGGCGAGGCGGGGGTCGGCAAGAAGACGAGCGCGCGCGCCCTTCACCGGTTGAGCAAACGCGCGCGTCAGCCCTTCGTCCATTTCAGCTGCTCGGCGGCGACCGGCGACGCGCTGGACGCGGAGCTGTTTGGCGTCGAGAAGGGGGCGCTGGCCGGGGCTGCGGTGTCGCGCAACGGCCGGGTGGAGCGAGCCAACGGCGGGACCCTGTTCCTGGAGGACGTTCACTGCCTCGACGCGCGTGCGCAGTCGAAGCTGCTGCGGGTGCTGCAGGCCGGCGAGGTGGAGCGGCTCGGCGGCGGCCAGCCGCGCCCGGTGAAGCTGCGCGTCATCGCCGCATCGATGCCAAGGCTGATGGCGGCGGTGCGGGACGGCTGCTTTCGCGAGGATCTCTATTACAAGCTCAGCGCCTTTCCGATCCGTCTGGCGCCCCTGCGCGAACGGCGGTCGGACATCCCGTTGCTGCTGAAGCATTTCGTGACGGAATTCGCCGGCCGCCACGACAAACGGATTCGGTCGGTCGCCCAGAGCGCCATCGCATTCCTGCTGACCTACGAGTTTCCCGGCAATATCGCCGAACTGGAGAGCATGATCGAGCGCGCGGTGATCCTCGCGCCCGATGCCGGGACGATCGACCTGTCGCACCTCTCCTCGCCGCTTGATCAGGATAGTCCGCGCTTCTTCAGCGTTTCACGGGCGGGCCGGCTGTCGATGGGCGGAACGGAGGATCCGCCGGCGACGGATGGCACTCCCTCGCTCGACCGGCTTCTCGACGGCAATTTCTCGCTTGAGACCTTCGAGAACGAGATCATCGCCCGCGCGGTCGAGCGTGCATCCGGCAACCTCAGCGCCGCCGCCCGTGAACTGGGAATGACGCGCCCCCAACTCGCCTACCGGTTCCGCAAGAGCCGCGGGGTGGAAGAGGACGAAGCCAGGGACGCGTTCTAGAACGGCACGGCTCCGCTATGCCGGCTCGAACCCGCCGATCGTCATGCCGCCATCCACCACCAGCATGTGACCATACACGTAGCTGGCGCGGTCGGAACACAGCCAGACCGCGGCTTCGGCCACCTCCCGCGGGCGGGCGGCGCGCTTGGCCGGGATTGCCGCCGTGGCGTTGGCGGCGAAGGCCGGGTTCTGTGCGCCGTTGGCGACGACCATCGGCGTTTCGGTGAAGCCGGGCGCCAGCGTGTTGACGCGGATGTTCCGCGCCGCGTTTTCCATGGCGGCGACCCGCGTCAGGCCGTGCACCCCGTGCTTGGATGCGGCATAGGCGCTCATTCCGCCAGGGCCGGTGAGCGCGGCGACCGAGGCGGTGTTGCAGATGGCGCCGCCGCCGCTGCGCAGCATCAGGGGCACCTCGTGCTTGATGCCCAGGAAGATGCTGCGCAGGTTGATGCCAAGCACCCGGTCGAAATCCTCCACCGGGTATTCCTCCACCCGGTGGGTGCCGCCGGTGACGCCGGCATTGTTGAAGGCGGCATCGAGACGACCACCCTCGCGTTCGACATGGGCGAGTAAGGCCGCGACCTTGCTCTCGTCGGATACGTCGGTCCGGCGCACCGACGCGCGGCCGCCGGCCCGGACGATCCGCTCCAGGGTCTCCGCAAGCCCCGCCTCGTTCAGGTCGGCCGCGAAGACATGCGCACCGCGCTCCGCGAAGAGTAGAGCCGCTTCCCGGCCGATGCCGGAGCCCGCCCCGGTGACCAGCACCACCTTGCCGGCAAATTCATCCATGCTAAGCATTGCTGGGTTCCTCTTGGGATTGTGCGGAGTGCAGCCGGTGGCGTCCGGCCGCCCGGCCTTCGGGACCTGCTTCGCGCCGGCATCGCCGGAGGCCCGGCCGGCATGGTCCCGCCCCGGGGTGGCGGGCAACCGCGGCGAGAAACTTGAGTGGCGGCTTGGACTCTGAGTTCACGGGATCAGCAGGAGCAGGCCGTCGCGGTTGCGCGTTGCGATGTCCTCATGGGCGCGGGCGGCGTCTGCCAGCGGATAGCGGCTGAGGCGCAGAGTTCCGAACACGCCCCGTCGGTGGGCGTCGAAGACCTCCGCGCTGGCGCTGGCGAGAAGCGATCCCCGGACCAGCTGGGCCGTGCTGCCGCTCGACAGCCGGATGCGGCGGCCCGCCAGTGTGTCGCGGTCGACCTCCGGGCGGCCGGATGCGGCGCCGATCATGACGATCTCACCGCCGTCGCGGAGCGCCGTCACGGAGGCTGGGAAGGTGGCCCGGCCCACGAACTCGCAGACCACGTCGAAGCCGCCGGGCACCAGCCGACGCAGCCGGTCGGACAGACCCGGATCACGGGAGTCCACGCCGCTGACGCCCGACCCGTTCAGCACTCCCAGCTTGGCAGCGGAACCGGTGCCGACGACATGGGCACCCAAAGCATCCGCCCAGCGCGCGGTGAGCGATCCGACGCCCCCAGTGGCGCCCTGAACGAGAACCGCCTCGCCCGGTTCGACAGGATGAAGATGGCGGATCGCCACCCAGGCCGTCAGCCCCTTCGTCATGATCGCGGCGGCATCGTCGAAAGCGATGTCGTCGGGCAGCCGGATCAGCACCTCCGCCGGGACGTTGCGCAGCTCGGCGTAGCTGCCCGGCGCGAAGAAATAGCCGACGCGGTCGCCGACGGCATGGTCACTCACGCCCGGACCGACCGCGTCGATGACGCCGGCGGCCTCGACCCCGCCGGCTGCCGGAAGGGGTGAGTTGAAGCTGCCGTCGCGAAAAGCGGTGTCGACGAAATTGACGCCGATCGCCCGTGCCCGGAAGCGGACCTCACCGGGGCCGGGCAGGGGAACGTCTTCATCTTCCAGGACGAGAACCGATGGAGGGCCGGGATGATGGAAACGGACGACGGCGCTCATCGGGAGGCCAGCCGCTGGATTGTGCCCGGCTGCTCCAATGCGAGGGTGGCATGTGACATGGAACTGCTCGACTGCGCGAGCGCCACGGCATTGTTGATCATCAGCGAGACGTCGGTGGTCGTCACGCCGGCGCCGGTCTTCTGAAAGGAGCCGCTGCTCATGATGGAATCCTTGGTCAGGTGATCCGCCGCGGCGTCATCGCCGCATGGAAGCCGATGAAGGAAGCCTATCGGGCGGCAGGACCCCCGGCGAACGCCGTTTGGTCATGCGCCGTTGCGCGCGTGGCAACCGGTGGTCGGCGGCTGTCCGCCTCGTCCGGCGCGGTCACCGACTGATCCTCACCCCAGCAATTCCTCCCCTCTCGGCCGGTAGGGGGTGGCGGGCCGGCGCCTTTCATGGCGGGGCGGAAGCTGAAAATTGCGGTCGTTCCCGACCAGCAGAAGCAGGCCAAGCGACGCGGTTGTCGGGCGTCTTGGCAAACTGGACCCTTAACGACATGAGGAACTGGACCTCCTTCTGAAGAGTGAGGCCAGCATGTCGGTTGTTGAAGAGAGCGTTTTGCCGCGGGGGAATGATCCGCGGAGAGACGTGATGAGGACGCCGGAAGAGGTTGCGGCCATGCTTCGGCTCCATGCCTTGGGCTGGGGTGTCCGGCGCATCGCCACGGAACTCGGGTGCAGTCACATGACGGTGCGGCGCTACCTGGAGGCGGGCGGCTGGACGCCGGCGAAGGTCCCGCCTCGGCCCAAGACGCTGGATGGGCTGGAGAACTGGCTGGCCGAACGCTTCCGGCGCCATCGCGGCAACGCCGATGTCGTGCGCCAGGACCTCCAGCGCGAGCACGGCCTGCGCGTCGGCCTACGCACCGTCGAACGCGCTGTGGCACCGTGGCGGCGCGAGTTGGACGCCGAGGCCCGGGCCACGGTCCGCTTCGAGACGCCGCCGGGCCATCAGCTGCAGATCGACTTCGGCGAGTTGCGCGCCGCCGTCGGCGGCGAACCACGGGGCAAAATCTACCTGTTCGTCGCCACGCTGGGGCACTCGCGCCGGCTCTACGTCCGACCCTTTCGCCATGAACGGCAGTCGGCTTGGCTCGATGGCCTGGAGGGCGCGTTCCGGCACTTCGGCGGTTTGCCTCAGGAGGTCCTGCTGGACAACGCCAAGGCGCTGGTCACGCATCACGATCCGGAAACCCGCGAGGTGCTCTTCAACGAGCGGTTCCATGCCTTTGCCCGCTACTGGGGCTTTCGGCCGCGGGCCTGCGCGCCGTACCGGGCCCGCACCAAGGGCAAGGACGAGCGCGGCGTCGGCTATGTGAAGCGCAACGCCATCGCCGGCCACAGCTTCGCCGGCTGGGCGGCGCTGGAGGCACATCTGGCGTGGTGGATGCGCGAGGTCGCCGACGTGCGCGTGCACGGCACCACCGGCGAGCCGCCGGTCGAGCGGTTCCTCCGCGATGAGGCGCATGCCTTGCGCCCACTGGAGGGGCGGCCGCCGTTCCGGCAAATCCGCGAGCTGACCCGGCAAGTCTACGCCGATGGCTTTGTGGACGTGGATACCAACCGCTACAGCGTGCCGTGGCGCCTGATCGGCACGGCGGTGACGGTGCGGATCAGCGACAGTCAGGTTCATGTCTTCCAGGCCGGGGTGGAGGTGGCCCGGCATGCCGAGCGGCATGGCCGCCGCGAACGGGTGATCGATGCCGATCACCGCGTTGGCCTGCTCGGCGCATCCAAGCCGCCCCCGGCGCTGCCGTCGGCCGAGTTGCTGCGACCGCTGAGCGAGTACGAGCAACTGATCGGGGGAGGCTGGTGATGGACGTCGACCATCTACCCGAGATGCTGGCGCGCCTGAAGCTGACGGCGCTGCGCGACCGCCTCGACACGCTGCTCGACGAGGCCGCCCGGCGCGAGCTGAGCCTACGCGAGACCCTGGCCCTGCTGTGCGAGGCGGAAGTGGCGCACCGGGAGGAGCGGCGCATCCAGATGGGCCTGGGCATCGCCAAGTTTCCCTTCGTGCGCACGCTGGAGGGCTTCGACTTCGACGCCCAGCCGTCGCTCGATCCCAAGCAAATCCGGGACTTGGCGGCGTGCCGCTGGGTGGCCAACGGCGACGCCCTGCTGCTGCTCGGGCCGCCGGGGGTGGGGAAATCGCACTTGGCCGTGGCGCTCGGCCGCGAGGCGGTGCGGCACGGCTACTCGGTGCTGTTCGTGCAGGCGACCGAGCTGATCACCGCGCTCGCCCGGGCGCACATCGAGGGGCGGCTGGAGGACAAGCTGGCCCACTACGCCAAAGCCAAGCTGCTGATCGTCGATGAGATCGGCTACCTGCCCTTCGAGCCCAATGCCGCACACCTGTTCTTCCAGCTGGTGTCGCGCCGCTATGAGCGCGGTTCCATGCTGGTGACCAGCAACCGTTCGGTCAGCGAGTGGGGAACGGTGTTCGGCGATCCGGTAGTAGCCACCGCCATTCTCGACCGGCTGCTTCACCACAGCCACGTCATCACCATCCGCGGCGACAGCTACCGGCTGCGCGAGAAGCGGCGGGCCGGCCTGCTCAAGACGAATCCGGCCCCGGCGGTCACCGGAAACACACTATGACGTACGAGGGTCCAGTTCCTCGTGTCGTCCCCGGTCCAGTTCCTGAAGTCGTTTGACAGCGGTGACGATCCCGATGCAGAGCATGTGGGCATCTCCTCTGTCGTGACGATGTTCTTGCCCGATCCTCCCGTGCCGGGGCGGCCCCGCATGCGGTGGCCGCCCCGGTCCCGGTGGCGTCAGGCATCGAAGTCGGTGCCGACCGAACGGTCACGCCATGCGGCGATCTCGGCGCGGCGCCGGTCGATCACGCCGTCGGCCATCTCCACGGCGTCGGAGCCGGCCAGGAAGTGGCGGGGCGGCTCGGACGTGCCTGCCAACTCGACCATGGCGGCGGCCAGCTTGGCCGGATCGCCCGGCTGCTTGTGGCTGTAGCCGTCATAGCTCGACCGCATGTCGGCGGAATGAGCGGCATAATCCTCGATCCGCTTGGAGCCGTAGCGCACCGAGCTGCCGTCCAGGAAGTCGGTGCGGAAGAAGCCGGGCTCGACCACCGTGACGTGAATGCCGAAGGGCGCCACCTCCGGGGCCAACGAGTCCGAGAAGCCCTCCACCGCGAATTTCGCCGCGCAATAGACCGAGGCACCGGCGAAGCCGAGGACGCCGCCAATGGAGGAGAGGTTCAGGATGCGCCCAGAGCGCTGACGGCGCATCACCGGCAGGACGGCGCGGGTGACGTGGAACAGGCCGAACACGTTGGTGGCGAATTGCCGCTCGACATCCGCCGCCTCGATCTCCTCGAACAGGCCGAGCTGGCCAAAGCCGGCGTTGTTGACCAGGACATCGATGCGCCCGAAGCGGTCAACCGCCGCCTGCGCCGCCGCCACCGCCTGCACCTCGTCGGCGACGTCGAGCGCCACCGTCAGCACGCGGTCGCCGTAGTCGGCATAGACCGCCTGCAACTGGTCGAGCTTGCGGCCGGTGGCGACCACGCGGTCGCCGGCCGCCAGAGCCGCCTTCGCCACCTCCGCCCCGATGCCGCGCGCGCTGCCGGTGATGAACCAGATCTTGCTCATTTTCCGTCTTCCTTCTTCGCTGGAGAACCGCCGTCGCGTGCGGTTCCGATGAAGGAAGAATAGGGGCGGACAGGCTTCACCCTGTAGACCAGAGGTCCGGCAGGATTGCCTGATCCTCCAGACCTTCCGGTCCGCTCGTGGGCGTCAGGCCTGCGCGGCCTGCCGTGCTCCGGCGTCGCCGCCGGTCATGGAGGAGCGCAGGCGGGCGGCGTCGCGGATGGGCGGCAACCCGAACAGACGGGCATATTCGCGGCTGAACTGCGACGGGCTGCCATAGCCCACGGCGAAGCCGGCGCTGGCGGCGTCGGTCAGATTGGCCAGGATCAGCCGCCGCGCCTCCTGCAGCCGCAATTGCTTCTGGTACTGGAGGGGGCTGAGCGCCGTGACCTCCTTGAAATGCTGGTGGAAGGCCGACGGGCTCATGTTGGCCTTGGCGGCCACGGTTTCGATGCGCAGCGGCTCGCGGAAATTGTCCTTGATCCACTTCACCGCGCGACCGATCTGCGCGGTGCGGCTCTCACCCAGTGCGATCCGGTGCAGCAGGCTGCCCTGGTCGGCGGTCAGCAGCCGATAGAGCAGTTCGCGTTCCACCAGCGGCGCCAGCACCGGGATGGCGTCGGGCGTCTCCAGCAGACGCGCCATCCGGGCCGCCGCGTCGATCATCTCCGGCGTGGCGAGGCTGGTCGTCAGGCCAAGTCCCTGGTCGGCCTGCGGCGGCGCCTTCAATCCCGCTTCCAGTATCAGGCCGCTCAGCAATGCCGGATCCAGCGTCAGGCGCAGGCACAGGTAGGGGCTGTCTGCCGTCGCCTGCGTCACCTGCCCGATCACTGGCAGATCGAGCGAGACCGCGAGATACTGGCCGGCGCGGTAGTCCAGGATCTGGTCGCCGGCGATAGTGCGCTTCGCCCCGCGCGCGACGAAGCATACGGAGGGCTCATAGACGGTGTGAAGTTGTTCGGTGGGACTGCTGGCGCGGATCACCGCCAGCCGGGAAATTTGCGTTTCGTGGACGCCGTCCCCCAGGTCGGAGGTGACGCGGCCCAGGATCAGCGAAAATTCAGTCTCCATGAACATGGCATTTTCCGTTCCGGTCAATCCGCAGCCTGCCATCCTAGCGTGTTTGCCCCGACGCACCCAGTCCCCCGGTCGATCCCGTGGAGGATCGTGCAACCCTTCGCGAGGATCGGACCAGGGGGGCAGCCTGTCGAATTGCCGGTCGCCCTATTTTCCCCATTCGGGTCCGCCGTCGGTGCAGGTCTGACCGCCATCGACGGCGAGGGTGGCGCCGGTGATCCACTGGGCCTCGTTGCTCGCCAGGAACGCAATGGCAGATGCGATCTCCTCCGGCTTGCCGGCCCGGCGCAACGGGATGCGCTCCCATGCCTTTTCGAGCAGCGCCTCGTCCTCCATGATCGCGTCGACCATGCCGGTCACGGTCAGGCCGGGGCACACCGTGTTGGCGCGCACGCCGTACTTGCCGTTGTCGCAGGCGACCGACCGGGTCAGATTGGCGACCGCCGCCTTGGCGGCGTTATAGCCCGCATGGCTCCAGCCGCCGCCAAGGGAGGACACCGATCCGACATTCACGATCGAACCCTTCGTCTTGCGCAGATGCGGCAGCGCGGCCCGGCTCAGGAAGAAGACGCTGTCGACATCGGCGCCCATGCAAGCCCGCCAGTCTTCGTCCGACGTGTCGTCCACCGTGCCGACCAGATTCATGCCGGCGGCGTTGACCAGCGTATCGATCCGTCCGAACCGCTCGACCGCGGCGCTGACCACGGCATCGCAGTCCGGCCGTTTTGACACGTCGGCCGGGAACAGAAGGATGCGGTCCTGTGCCATGTCCGCGGCGGCTTTTTCCAGACGGTCCCTGTTGCGGCCGGTAATGACCACGCTGGCACCTTCGGCGAGAAAGCGGCGGACGGCGGCCTCGCCAATACCCGAACCGCCACCGGTCACGATGATCACCTTTCCTGTGAACCTGTTCATGGGATCTCCCCTGAATGATGGTGTGGAGCGGTGGGCCGGGTCAGTTCCTGGACGCGTCGGTGAATTCCGTGCTGCGGGTCAGAGTCTCCCAGGCGCGGAACTCGCGGCCCATCTCCTCCAGCTTGGCCATGGCCACGGTGTAGGCGTCGTTGCCAAGCAGCAGGCGCTTGGGTGGATTGGTCGACAGCACCGCGGATGCGATTGCCTGCGCCGCACGGGTGGGGTCGCCCGGCTGTTGCCCCACTGAGTCACGATAGGCCCGGCGGGCCTCGCCTGCGGTCGCGTCGTAGTCGGCGATGGTGCCGGCCGCCTCGATGGAGGAGCCGGCCCATTCCGTGCGGAAGGCGCCGGGCTCCACCGTCATCACGTGAATGCCGAGCGGCGCCGTCTCGATGCGCAGGCTGTCGGACAGGCCCTCCACCGCGTATTTCGTCGCGCAATAGAAGCCGACGGCCGGAAAGCCTTCCAGTCCGCCAACGGAAGTCAGGTTGACGATGGTGCCGCTTCGGCGGCGGCGCATGCCGGGCAGCACGGCACGGATCGTCGAGGCGGCTCCGAAGAGGTTCACCTCGAACATCGCCCGGACCTGCGCCTCGTCGCTCTCCTCCACGGCGGCGAAATAGCCGATTCCGGCGTTGTTCACCAGAACGTCGACCCGGCCGAACCGGGCTTCCGCCTGTTGAACGGCGTCCCGCGTCTGGGCGGGGTCGGTTACGTCAAGCGGCAGAATCAGGGCGTCGCCACGCTGGGCAAGGTCCTGGATCTGATGGGGCTTGCGGGCGGTGACGACCACCTTCTGCCCGATATCGAGAAGGTGGCCGGCGATATGCCGGCCGAAGCCGGTGGAGCATCCGGTCACCAACCAGACGCGCTGGTCATTGCTTTTCATCGCAATCTCCTGTTGGGGATCAGCGTGGGGCGAAATTGGAGGTCAGCCGGTATGCGGTGTGGATCGTGACGCCGTCCGTGCAGAGGTCGGGCAGGGTGGCCATGAAGGACTGGACATAGGGCGTGCGCATATGGGCGTCGAAATCGTCCTGGGTTGCCCAGTTCTCGTAAACGAACCACGAGTCCGCATCCTCATCCGAGCGGTGGATGTCGTAGCGCAGGCATCCGAGTTCGGTCCGGGTCGGTTCGACGAGGGCGAGCAGGCGGGCGCCGAGCGCCTCGCCCTTTCCCGGTTTGGCGGCGAAGAACGCCGCCTTGGTCAAGATCTTCATCGCGGAACAGCTCCGTGCTGAGGGGACAATGGGTGGCGCTGCTGCGCCTCAACCGGCCGTGACGGTCATGCCGCCGTCGGCCATCACCACCGCGCCGACCATGAAGCTGGCGCGGTCGGACGCCAGGAAGGCGACGACCTCGGCGATCTCCTCGGGCTGGGCGGCGCGGCCGATGGGGGCGGCCTTGCCGTGGTCGGCCAGGAAGTCGCGGCCGTTGTCCATGAAGTGGTTGAGGATGTTGGTCACCACGTCGCCGACGCCGATGGCGTTGACGCGGATGCCGTGCGGGATCGCCTCCAGCGCCTGGGTGCGGGTCAGCTGCGCCAGGGCGCCCTTCGACGCGGTGTAGGCGGCGATGCCGGGGAAAGCGAAATAGGAGGCGTAGGAGGCGATGTTGACGATGGCGCCGCTCTTGCGCGGCATCATCGCCTTCATCGCTTCGCGGGAATGCAGGAAGGCGCCGGTGACGTTGGTCGCCAGAATGCCCTCCCACTCCTCGCGGCTGGTCTCGGCCAGCGGCTTGTAGATGATGCGGCCGGCATTGTTGACGAGGATGTCGAGCGCGCCGAAGCGCTCCACCGCCAGTTCCACCGCCCGTTCGGCGCTGCCGTCGGCGGCGATGTCGGCGACGAGCGGCACCAGACCCGGACGGGCCAGTTCCTCCACCGCGGGGTTGATGTCTTCGGCGATCACCCGGGCGCCGCGGGCGTGCAGCAGTTCCACGGTGGCGCGGCCGATGCCGCTGGCCGCACCGGTCACGATGGCGACCTTGCCTTCGACTTCGTTTACCGTGTTGACGATGCTGGTCATGATGGCTGCCTCTTCGTTGCTGGTTCGGGTGCCGGTCGATCGGCCGGCTTGGTCCAGAAGTTAGCGACGGAGGCCGACCGGAATAATCGGCCGGGATTCGAATGGCTTTTTCGGGTCCGCCGCATAATCGGCAGGTGGGCAAACGGGGCTTTTGACATGCGGTCGACTGGGAACGCCGATCTTCGCGCCTTCACTCGCGGTTGCGGTATTCCACTGGTACCCAGTGGTAGCCATCGCCGTCGCGCCGCAGGCGGCCGAGGCCGGGGAAACTGAGATGGGCGGCGGCGGTCAGTTGGCCGCTGCCGGCCTCGTGGGCGAAGCGTTTCAGACGCTGGGCGCGTGCGGCGTCCTGGTCGACGTCGAAGGAGACGGTGGCTTCCGGATGAGGGAACTGCACAGGGCCGACATGGATGATGTCGCCCCAGAACTCGATGCTCTCGCTCCGGCTCGTTACCCGATAGAAGGCGTGGCCGGGCGTGTGGATCGCCGTGACGCCCGGCAGGATTTCCGACTGTTCGGTGAAGGGCTTGACCTTGCCCGCCTTGAGGTAGGGGCCGACCGTGGCGACCGCCTCATCGTAGTGGCGGGGCTGCAAGCCCCTGGCGACATTGTCGCGGTTGAGGAAGAAATCCAGGTCGGCCTGGCCGACATGAACGGTGGCGTTCGGGAACATGATCCTTCCATCCAGCGCCAGCCCGCCGGAATGGTCGGTGTGGATATGGGTGATGAGGATGTCGGTCACCTGATCCGGGCGATAGCCGGCGGCGGCCAGGCTGACCGGGAGCTTTCCGCCATAGGGACCGAACAGCTGGCCCGCACCGGTGTCGACCAACAGCAGGCGCGACCCTGCGTCGATCAGGAAGGCGTTGATCGAGGTTTCCAGCGGATCGCGCTCGAACCGCTCGGCCAGAAGCGCATCGATGCGCTCCGGCTGCAACCCTTGCACCAGCGGCTTGATGCCGAGCGGCAGGGTGCCGTCGCTGAGTGCGGTGACGCGGAGGTCGCCGACCGCGAAGCGGTAGATGCCGGCCGGAGAGGGTTGGGTCGCCGACGGGGCGGCAGTGTGGCCGGCGGTCCTGTCGGTGGCATGGCCGGTCGGGATGGCGGCGAACAGAAGGCCAACGGCCAGCAGGAGCGTGTGTGACTTCATTTGCCTGTCCTTGGGATCAGTCCAGAGATCGGGTTCCGCGGTGGCCCGCGTTTTGGCCACCACGCATGTCCAGCAACTAGCACCCGAGGTCCGGCTTGATTACCCATCCAGCCTGGACAACATTGTACCGATTTCAGATCCAATCGATGGACGCAGATGCAGGACCTGAACGACACCATCGCCTTCATCAAGGTGGTGGAGGAGGGCAGCTTCACGAACGCCGCCCGGCGGCTGCGGCTGCCCAAGACGACGCTGAGCCGCAAGGTGCGCGATCTCGAACAGCGGCTCGGCATCCAGCTTCTGCACCGGACCACCCGTCGCATCGGATTGACCGAGGCGGGGGCCGTGTATTTCGAACGGTGCCGGCGCATCGCCGAGGAGCTGGAACAGGCCGAAAGCGCGGTTGCCCAGCTTCGCGATGCGCCGCGCGGCTGGCTGCGGGTCACCACGCCGCCGTCCTTCGGGATGAAGGTCATCGCGCCGCTTCTGCCCGGCTACCGGGCCCGCTACCCCGACGTTCGCATCGATCTCGTGCTCAGCCACGAGAACCTGGATCTGGTGGCGCGGGACATCGACCTGGCGATCCGGATGGGGACGCTGCTGGACTCCACCATGGCCGCCCGCAAGCTGGGCGTCCTGCCCCGCCATGTCTACGCAGCACCGTCCTATTGTGCTGCCCATGGGATGCCCGGCCACCCCGACGAGCTGGCCCGGCATCTTGTGCTGGCGAACATGACTGCCCGGCGCCCCTCCGGGTACGGGTGGCGCCTGTTCCCGGTGGACCGGGGCCATCCCGATGAGGAGGTCGACGTGGCCATCGATCCGGTGATGACGGCCGACGATCCGGAGATGCTGATCCCGACGCTGCTGGCCGGTGGCGGGTTGGTCCTCGCGACCGACTTCGCCATGCGGCCCTACCGGTCGGCCGGGCAGGTGGTGCGGGTGCTCGACGGTTGGAAGGGATCGGATGTCGACCTGCATGCGGTCTTTCCCGGTGGGCGGATTCAGCCGCCGAAGGTGCGGTCCTTCCTGGATTTCCTGGTGGGGCGCATCGATCTCGGGGAAGACAGCGGTCACGGCCGAGACTTTTCGGTCTAGCCGAAGAGCTTGGCCATGGAGCCCGCCTTTCCGGTGGGTATTCCTGTTGCGGATGCCGGTTGCGGGACGAAGAGGGGGCAACCGGCTGTCCGTCGGCGTTCGAATGACCCGATAGTCACGGTCGAGGAGTTCGACGATCAACCCTGCTTGATCAGGCTATGGACCATCAGCGCGCCGCCGAATTGCTGCAGGCGACCGCCTTCGGCAATGGGGCCCAGCGGGATGGCGGCATAGCCCAGCCGCTCGATCAGGCCGGCGACCTCGGTGTTGGCGCCATCGTCGTCGCCCGACACGAACAGGACGCGCCGCCCGTTGTCCTGTGGATTCTTCGCCAGCACCGCGGCCGGCAGGGTGTTGAAGGCCTTGACGACGCGGGCGCCGGGCACGGCTTCGGCGACGATGTGGGTGGACGGCCGGTCGGCCAGGTCGCGGGGGGTGAAGGCCGGGAAATCGATGGCGTTGGTGGCGTCGACGACGATCCGGCCGTTCCAGTCCGGCGCCCCATGCACGGCATCGCCGACGGCGTCATAGGGCACCGCCAGGATGACGATGTCGGCGGCGAGCGCGTCCCGCACGGAGGCGGGGACGACACTCGTCCCCAGATCGTGTGCAAGGTCGGCCAGGGTTTCCGGTCCGCGGCTGTTGGCGAGCAGAACCTCGATGCCCTTGCGGGCGAACTGGCCGGCGACGGCGGCGCCGATGGCGCCCGAACCCAGGATGGCGTAGGTGGTCATGACGATGGTCCTTTCGAGAAAACGGTTTTGATGGATGGATCAGGCCGCGCGGGGTGCCGCGGGCTTTGAAGTCGGTTCCGGAAGCGGGATGAACTCGGTCTCGCCGGGGACGGCGGGGAAGCGGCCCTCGCGCCAGTCGCGCGCGGCCTGTTCGATGCGCTCGCGCCGGCTGGACACGAAATTCCAGTGGATGTGCCGCCGCCCGTCCAGCGGTTCGCCGCCCAGCAGCATCAGCCGGGCATGGCCGACGGCACGCAGCAAGATCTCCGCCCCCGGCTGGAAGACGATCAGCTGGTCCTTGCGGAAGAGGCCGTCTTCAGACACCACCTCCACCTCGCCGTCGATGACATAAGCGGCACGTTCGATGTGCTCGGCGTCAATGCGCAGCCGGGCGCCGGCCTGTAGGACGACATCGGCGTTGAACAGGTCGGAGAAGGTGTGCGTCGGTGCCCGCCGGCCCAGCAGCGAACCGGCGATCAGGCGCAGGTCGATGCCTTCCCCTTCGATCCGCGGCAGGGCCTCGGCCGCCACATGCTGGAAGCCGGGATCGGTCTCCTCATGCTGAGCAGGCAGGGCAATCCAGCTTTGGAAGCCGAACAGCCGGTGTCCGTTGCGGCGGGTGGCGGGGGCGGTGCGTTCGGAATGGACGATGCCGCGCCCGGCGGTCATCAGGTTTACCGCCCCCGGCTCGATCGTCTGGACGAAGCCCTCGCTGTCACGGTGGACGATTTCGCCCTCGATCAGATAGCTCAGGGTCGACAGGCCGATGTGCGGGTGGGGGCGGGTGTCCATGCCCTCGCCGGCGGTGAAGGTCACCGGGCCGAAGCTGTCCAGGAAGATAAATGGCCCGACTGACCGGCGCATGGCCGACGGCAGAGCGCGGCGGACTTGGAACCCGTCGCCGATGTCGCGGACGGCGGGCAGCAGGATGTGTTCGACGCTGGCGGCAGGGCGGACGGTCATGGCGGGAACTCCGGATTTTGGCAAAGGCGGCGCCGGTCGGGGCTGTTCAGTTCTGGAGAGCGGCCCGGCGTTGCTGATGAGGGAAAGCTAACGCCGCTGGACCTTCGAAAAAACCGGGATAAGATGGATCGAAACGTTCGAGAAACTGGAAATGTCAGATCCCGGCACCCCGACCTTCGATCAGCTCCGCGTTTTCCTGACCGTGGTCGACACCGGCAGTTTCGCCGGCGCCGCGCGCAAGCTGGGACGGGCGACCTCCGTCATCAGCTATTCCATCGCGAACCTGGAGATGCAGCTGGGCGTCTCGCTGTTCGACCGCGAGACCACCAGGCGGCCGCAGCTGACCGACGCCGGCCGCGCCGTTTTGTCGGAGGCGAGGACCATCGCCAACGGCATGGGCAGTCTGCGCGCGAAGGTGAAGGGCCTGATCGAGGGGCTGGAGTCCGAGGTGCTATTGGCGCTCGACGTCATGCTGCCGGCCTGGCGGGTGGTCGACGCGCTGAAGGCCTTCCGCGAGACTTATCCGACCGTGACCCTGCGCCTGCATGTCGAGGCGTTGGGTGCGGTGACCCAGATGGTGCTCAACCGTGCGGCGACGATCGGCATCAGCGGGCCGCTGGACATGGAGATCGACGGCATCGAGCGGATCGGCGTCGGCTTCGTCGAACTGGTGCCGGTCGCCGCCCCCTCCCACCCGCTGGCGCTGGCCGGGCGCAACCCGCCCGGCGCGGGGCGCGAGCATGTGCAGCTGGTGCTGACCGACCGCTCCACGCTGACGCAGGGCTGGGAGTTCGCCGTCATCGGCACGCGCACATGGCGGCTGGCCGATTTGGGCTCCAAGCACATGCTGCTGCGCGAGGGGATCGGCTGGGGCAACATGCCCTTGCCGATGATCCAGGAGGATCTGGACGCCGGGCGGCTGGTCCGGCTGGACATGCCCGACTGCAAAGGCGGTCCCTACCGGCTGCAGGCCGTCCATCGCACCGACAGCCCGCCGGGGCCGGCCGCCTCCTTCCTGATTTCACGCTTCGAAGGCCAGATGGCAAAGTGAGGAATCGCCGATGATTGTTCCTGATTGTGCAACGGATTTCTTCGGTTTGCTTGGTTTGTCGTTCGCATAAGAACGTTTAGCGTCCTGGCATTGACCGGCACGGCAATCCGTTCGCGTCCGGCCTGATCCCGATCTCTCCCAAAGATCCAAGGACGCGGATCATGAGCCAATCCACCTCCCTCTGCGTCGCCGCCGGCGATGCCCTGTCGACCCTTTCCTGCAAGCTGCAAAGCTCCGGCTGTTCCGTCGTTCGGGGGGTGCTGGACCTGTTGATGATGCCATCGGGCAACCAGCGCCTTCTCGGCTGGCTCGGCAATCACCTGCTGTCGATCGCCGGTCAACTCGGCAGCGGTGCGTCGGACCTGATCCCAATCCATTCCGGACTCCATCCCGCTGCCGTCGGATCGATTCTGGCCGCCATCGGCTGTGCGGCGATCCTGGCACTGCGCGCCCTCGGCGTCGCGGCGGCGCTGTCGATCCTGATGCTGATCGCCGCCTATGTCCTGACCATGCAACTGCCGCCGGACTTCGTCGGTTCGATCAAAGGGGTCGAATTCCTGCTGATCTTCGGCCTCGTCGCCGTCGGCGCCGTCTTTCGCCGAACGCCGCACTAACCAAATCACACGCCTTGACAGGTATCTTATAACTTATAAGATTGCTGCATCGGATGGTCCGGTGCGGCGGGACGTCGCCGACCTTCCGATTGATTCCAAACAAGGAGGGTCGGATGACGACGAGACGGGCAAGGCGCCTTTGCGGGCCCATACTGTTCGCCACACTGATAGCATCCGGGTCGTCGCATGCGCGCGACCTGACTGTCGTCGGCTTCGGCGGATCGTTGCAGGACGCGATGCGGACCGCCTATTTCGAACCCTTTTCCAAACGGTCGGGCGCGCCGCTGATCGAGGAGTCCTACACCGGCGGTATCGCCAAGCTGAAGGCGATGAACCAGTCGCGGACGGTCGACTGGGACGTCCTGCAAATGGACGAGAACGAAATGACGCTGGCCTGTGACGAGGGGCTTCTCGAACCCTTCGACTGGAAAAGCCAGCCGAACGCCGCCGACATCATCCCGCAGGTCAAGGCGCCCTGCGGCGTCGGCGCCTTCGTCTGGTCGAAGGTGCTGGCCTTCGATCCGGCCAAGACCCCCGGCGTGAAATCCTGGGCAGATTTCTGGGACCTCAAGCGCTGGCCGGGCGAGCGCGGCTTGCGCAAGCAGGCGCGCATGACGCTGGAGATCGCCCTGCTGGCCGACGGAGTCGCCCCGGACAAGCTCTATGAGACGCTGGGCACCAAGGCGGGGGTGGATCGCGCCTTCGCCAAGCTGGACCAGATCAAGCCGCATATCCGCTGGTGGGTCAGCGGCGCGCAGCCGGTCGAATGGCTCGCCGCAGGCAATGTCGTCATGACCTCCGCCTACAACGGGCGGGTCGCCGCCGCCAACAAGGACGGTCGCGCCTTCACCATGCTGTGGACGCACCAGCTCTATTCAGCCGATTACTGGACGATCCCCAAGGGCACCGACAAACTGGCGGCGGCCAGGGAACTGGTTGCCTACATGACCAGCGCCGACGCGCAGAAGCGCTTTGCCGAGACGATCCCCTACGGCGTCACCAACGGCCGCGCCTCCGCCCTGATCGATCCGAAAATCCAGCCGGACCTGCCGACCGCTCCGCAGAACATGGCGGGCGCGCTGATGATCGACACGCCCTTCTGGGTGAACAACGAAGACGAGTTGCAGCAGCGCTTCGAACGCTGGGTCGCCCAATAGATCCGGGTTCACCGGACCGGGTGCAAGGGCGGACCGGGTGCAGAGCCGGCCGCAACCATTTCCCTGAACAGGTGAGAAACATGACGCTTCACGCAACGCGCATCGTCGGATGCGCGCTGGCCGCCGGGCTGCTGTTCGCGCCGGCCCTGGCGCAATCTCCCGCACAAACCGAACAATTGACCGTCGTCGGCGCCGGCGGCGTGCTGCAGGATGCCGAACGCGCGGTGTTCTTCCGCCCCTTCGCTGATTCCAACAAGGTGCAACTGACCGAGGACTCCTATTCCGGCCAGATGGCGAAGGTCCGCGCCATGGTCGATACCGGCAGCGTCAGTTGGGACGTGTTGCAGGTCGAGCAGAACAGCCTGCTGAGCGGGTGTGAGGAGGGGCTGTTCGAGAAGATCGACTGGACCGCCATCGGCGACCGCAAGGATTTCATCGATGAGGCCTACAGCGAGTGCGGCGTCGGCGCCTTCGTCTGGTCGATGGTGATGACCTACGACCGCTCCCGCATCGCCGATGGCCCAAAGAGCTGGGCCGATTTCTGGAACGTGCAGCGCTGGCCGGGCAAGCGCGGCCTGCGCCAGACCGCCAAGATGACGCTGGAGATCGCCCTGCTGGCCGATGGTGTGCCGAGGGGCGAGGTGTACAAGGTGCTCGCGACGCCCGCCGGGGTGGATCGTGCCTTCGCGTCGCTCGACAGGCTCAAGCCGGACATCCTGTGGTGGACCTCCGGCGCCGAACCGATCGAGCGGCTGGCCTCGGGGGACGTGGTCATATCGGCCGCCTTCAATGGGCGGGTGGCGGCGGCCAACCAGGGCGGGCGGTCCTTCGCGCTCGCCTGGGACGGGCAGGTGCTGGGCGTCGATTACTGGGCGATCCCGAAGGGAGCGAAGAACCGCGCCACGGCGGAGCGCTTCATCGCCTTCGCCAGTCGGCCGGAGGTGCAGGCGCGCTTTCCCAGCCACATCGCCTATGGCGTGACCAACCGCAAGGCGAACCTGGCCGTCGATCCGAAGCTGGCCGCCGACCTGCCGACGAGCCCTGCCAATTTCGCGCTGGCGGTCCCGCTCGACACCGCCTTCTGGGCCGATCATGGCGAGGCGTTGGAAGCGCGCTTTGCCAACTGGCGCTCCCGATGACCGGCGGGAAGGAGTGATGACGCGCATGGCAACCACCACTGAAACAATCGACCGGCCTGGGGCGCTGGCGCCGCCGTCCCTGTCGTCGCGTGCGAAGGCCCGGATGGTCTCGGCCCTGCTGATCGCGCCGCTCGTCCTGTTCCTCACCCTGGTCTTCGTGCTGCCGCTGGGCGGCATGCTGATGCATGCGGTGGAGAATGGCGAGGTGGGCGAGGCGCTGCCCGGCGTCGCCGCGGAGATGCAGGGCTGGAGCGGTGAGGGCCTGCCGCCGGAGAGCGCCTATGCCGCGCTGGCCCGTGACCTGAAGGCCGCCTATGGCGAGCCCCGCCTGGGCGAGGCGAGCCGGCGTCTGAATTACGAACGCTCCGGTTACCGTGCGCTGCTGAGTAAGACCGCGCGGTCCGTCCGCGGCATCGACCGGCCGCAGGCGGGCTGGGCGGCGGAGTTGACCGCCATCGATGCGCGTTGGGGCGAGCCTGCCACCTGGGCGGCGCTGCGGCGGGCCAGCCCGTCGCTGACGCCCTATTACCTGCTGACGGCGCTCGACCTGCGGATGGACGACAACGGCTCGATCGCGCGGGCCCCGGCGGAGGAGCGCATCTACATCGACACGCTGGCCCGCACCCTATGGATCGGCTTCATCACCACGCTTCTGTGCCTTGTGCTGGGCTTCCCGCTCGCCCATGCGCTGGTCAGCCTGCCGCGTGGTTTCGCGTCGGTCCTGATGGTCTGCGTGCTGCTGCCCTTCTGGACTTCGCTGCTGGTGCGGACCAGCGCCTGGATCGTCGTGCTGCAGAAGGAAGGCGTGCTGAACGGGCTGCTGACCCGGCTCGGCATCGTCGATGCGCCGCTGGATCTGGTGTTCAACCGCTTCGGCCTCTATGTGGCGATGGTGCACATCCTGCTGCCCTTCATGATCCTGCCGATCCTCAGCGTGATGAAGGGCATTTCGCCCTCCTACATGCGGGCCTCGGCCTCGCTGGGCGCCCATCCGGCGGTCGGCTTCCTCAAGGTCTATCTGCCGATGACGTTGCCGGGCGTCGGGGCAGGCTGCCTGATGACCTTCATCATCGGCGTCGGCTATTACATCACGCCCAGCCTGGTCGGCGGCGCCCGCGACCAGATGACCAGCTATTTCATCGCCTACTACGCGAACACCACGATCAACTGGGGCCTGTCCTCGGCGCTGGGGGCGATCCTTCTCGCCTGCATCATGCTGCTCTACGCGACGGTCGGGCGCCTGATCGGCGTCGGCCGCATCGCCGGCATCCAATGAGGTCCCCGCGTCCGGAAGAGAGGCCGAACCATGTCCAGTCCGACCCGTGTTCTCCACTATGCCTTCTGCTGCGTGATGATGGTCTTCCTGGTGGGGCCGATCCTGGCGGTCGTCCCGATCTCCTTCAGCTCCTCAGGTTTCCTGTCCTACCCGATCCCGGGCCTGTCGCTGCAATGGTACGAGAAGGTGCTGGCGGCGTCCGGCCCCTGGCTGCCGGCGCTGCGCAACAGCCTGATCGTCGGCACCGGCGCCATGGCGCTCGCCACGCTGCTGGGTACGCTGGCGGCGTTGGGGCTGGCGCGCAACGACCTGCCGGGCCGGTCCTTCCTGCTCGGCCTGCTGATCGCGCCGATGGTGGTGCCGGTGGTGATCAGCGGCGTCGCCATGTATTTCCTGTTCGCGCGGATCGGCCTGACCGCCTCCTATCTCGGGCTGATCCTGGCGCATGCGGCGCTGGGCGCGCCCTTCGTCGTCATCACGGTGACGGCGACGCTGCGCAACTTCGACACCACCCTGGTGCGGGCGGCTTACAGCTTGGGCGCCTCGCCGGTGCACGCTTTCTTCACGGTGACGCTGCCGCTGATCCTGCCGGGCGTGCTGTCCGGCGGCCTGTTCGCCTTCATCTTTTCCTTTGACGAGGTGGTGGTGGCGCTGTTCATCGGCGGGCCGGAGCAGCGGACCCTGCCGCGCCAGATGTTCGACGGCATCCGCGACACCATCGATCCGTCCATCCTGGCGATGTCGACCCTGCTGGTCGGCGTTACCGTCGCCTTCATGGTCCTCCTCGCCCGGCTGGGGCGGGGGACCGGTTCAAAGCCTGGGAGCAACGCATGATCATCGTTACCGGCGGCACGCACGGCATCGGCCGCGCCTGTGTGGAGCGCCTGACCGGTGAAGGGCAGGCCGTCCTTTTCACCGGCCGTGACGAGGCGGCGGGGGCCGACCTCGCCGGCCGCTGCCCGGGCGCCGTGTTCCAGCGCGGCGACGTCGCCTCGCCCGACGACTGCGCCCGGGCGGTCACCCGTGCGATGGAACTCGGCGGCGGCCGCATCAGCGGGCTGGTCAACAATGCCGGCATGTCGCGCCGCGTCGCCTTCGCCGAGGCGCAGGTGGAGGATTGGGATCAAGTGATGGCGGTGAACGCCCGCAGCGCCTTCCTGTTCACCCGCCTCGCCCTTCCGGGGCTGCGGGCGGCGCGGGGCGCGGTGGTGAACGTCGCCTCCGTCGCCGGCAAGATCGGGGAGGAGGGGCTGGCGATCTACTGTGCGTCGAAGGCGGCGGTGATCGGCATGACCCAAGCGCTGGCGCTGGAATTCGGCGATGAGGTCCGCTTCAACGCCGTCTGCCCCGGCCAGATCGACACCCGCATGATGCAGGGCATCAAGACGCAGGAGATCAAGCGGCGCCGTTTGGAGCAACGGATCCCCGCTGGCCGTTTCGGCGCGCCGGAGGAAGTCGCCGACGTGGTCGTCTGGCTGCTGTCGGAGCGTTCGAGCTATGTCAACGGCACCGTCCTGACCATCGACGGCGGCGAGACCGCCGGGATGCGCACCCCGCGCGGTCTGGACGAGTGATGGGTCCCCCGGCGCCGGTCACATACGGTTGGAAAATGATCACTTCCATCATTCTCCAACCGTGAAACCCGTCAGATCAACGCGTTAGCGTTGATTGAGAGGGTGATACCAACGGCGCCTTCAGGTGCCGTTGGTATCAGGCCGGCGTCAGGGACTGGCCGATTTTTTCCAGGTAGGGGATCAGGCTCTCGCCGCCGCGGATGATGTCGCGTTCGATGGCGGCCCGCGCGGCGGGGCCGTCATGGGCGCGGAGTGCGGCGATCAGCGCCAGATGCTCGTCGGCGCCGGCGTAGTCGTCGTGTTCGACCTCGTTGTAGAACACGTTCAGGATCGGACCCATCGACACCCACAGGCTTTCGATCTGGCCGACCAGCATTTCCATCCCCGACAGCCGGTAGACCGCGAAGTGGAAGTCGCGGTTGTGCTGAAGCGCCGCCGTGACGTCGCGGGCGCGCTCCGCCGCGTCGAACCGGGCATGTGCCTCGGTCAGGCGGGCGATGTCCTCCGCCGTGGCATGGGCGGCGCCGAGTTCCGCCGCCAGGCCTTCCAGGGCGATGCGGATGGTGCGGATTTCCAGATAGCGCGACAGGCTGAGCCCCGGCACGCAGACGAAGCGGCCCGATCGCAGTTCCAGCCCCTGTTCGCTGACCAGCCGTAGGCAGGCCTCGCGCACCGGCGTTATGCTGGTGCCCAACTCGTCCGCCAGATCCTGCATGACCAGCCGCTGGCCCGGCTTGAAGCTCCCCGCGATTAGCGCTTCGCGTACCGCCACATAGGACCGCGCCGACAGGTTTCCCGGTTCGATCGGCTGCATTCGCACGACGTCATCTCCTCACACACGGACGAACGGCAGGGGGCGATGCCTTGGGCCCGCCCCCGCCATCCTATAAGCTATAACACAGAAAGGTCAGGCGCCGACCCGCATCGCTGCAGGCAGCGCATGCAGTGTCTCGGCGATGACACCCAGCGTGCGGTCGATTAGCGCCTCGTCATGGGCGGTCGACAGGTAGAGGCGCTTCAGCGGCAGGGGCTGGAAGATGAACCGCTGCTCCACCAGCCGCCGGCGGAAGGCGAGGTCGGCGGCGTTGTCGTTGCGCAGCAGATCCTCGTAGCGCTGGAAGGCGCCCTGGAAGAAATAGAGCAGCCAGACAGAGCCGTAGCCGGCCGGTTGCGCCGGAATCCCCAGCCGCTCCACGATGGCGGACAGGCCGTTTCGCATGCGGTCGCCCAGGGCGAACAGCCGCTCGTAGGTGCCCGGCCGCTCCAGCTCGCCGATGGTCGCCAAGAGGGCCGCCAGCGAGGGCGGCGTGCCGTTGAAGGTGCCGCCCATGAAGACCGCGCCCTGGCCGGTCCGGCCCAGCCGTTCCATCAGGTCGGCGCGGCCGGCCAGGATCCCGACCGGATGGCCGGAGGCCACTGCCTTGCCGAAGGTGGCGAGATCGGGCGTCACCCCGACGATGGACTGGTAGCCGCCCAGTGCGTGGCGGAAGCCGGTGATGACCTCGTCGAAGATCAGCACGGTGCCATGGTCGGCGGTCAGCCGACGCAGGTCGCGCAGGAAGGCGTCATGGGCGACCACCGATCCCATATTGTGGGCGATCGGCTCGATGATGACCGCGGCGACCTCGCCCGGATGGGCGGACAGGTAATCCTCCACCGCCTGGGCGTCGTTGTAGGGCAGGACCACGGTGTGCCGGGCGGCGTCGAGCAGGATGCCGTCGCACACCGGGTCGTATTGGCCGATGCGGTCGGCGGGCGACTGCACGTTCATGGCGACATAGTCGTGCCAGCCGTGATAACCGCCCTGGAACTTGATGACGGTGCGCCGCCCGGTGGCGGCGCGGGCCAGCCGTAGCGCGTGGTAGGTCGCCTCCGACCCGCTGTTGCAGAAGGCCACCTGATCGGCGCAGGGGATCAGGCGGACCAGCGTTTCCGCCGCCTCGATCTCCAGGTCCAGCGCCGCGGCGCCGATCAGGTCGATGCGTTCGGACACCGCCGTCACGCGGTCACGCACGGCGGCGGCGCAGTGGCCCAGCATGTTGGCGCCGAATCCGCAGTGATAATCGACATGCTCGTTGCCGTCGGCGTCGTACAGGTACGGTCCGGCGGCGCGCACGAACACATAGGGGTGAGCCAGCTGACGGCTGGGGCTGAGCAGCCCGCCGGGCATGACGGCCCGCGCCCGCGCGGTCAGCGCGGCGTTGTCGGTTTCGATTGGCATGGTTGGTCCTCGTCAGGGCTGCCGGGACGGGCAGCGGATCGGCCCGTCCCGGCCGGCGGTCTCAGGACAGGATGTCGTGGACGACCGTCTCGATGCCGGCGGCGTCGAGCTGGTAGTGGCGGTAGAGGTGCGTCGGCGGGGCGATCAGGCTGTATTCGTCGCGGATGCCGTGGCGGATCAGCACCGCCTTCGTTCCGGCCTCCGCCATCACCTCCGCCACGGCACCGCCGAGCCCGCCGAGGATGTTGTGCTCCTCTACCGTGAGGATGATGCGGGAGCGTTCGGCCGCCGCCAGCACCGCCTCGCGGTCGAGCGGCTTGATCGTGTGCATGTCGATCAGCCCGACCGACAGGCCGGACGCCCGCAGCGCCCGCACCGCCTCGCGGGAAGGGTGGACCATGGTGCCGCAGGCGATGATGGTCAGGTCGGTGCCCGTCTCATGTTCGATGGCTTTGCCGAACCGGAAATCCGGCAGGTCGTCATAGACGTTCGGTTCCTGCCCGCGGCCGATGCGGAAATAGATCGGCTCCGGGTGGTCGGCCGATGCCTTGATCGCGGCGGCCAGCTGCGGACCGTCGGCCGGATTGACCACGGTCAGCCCGGCGATGGAGCGCATGATCGCCAGATCCTCCGTCGCATGGTGCGAGGTGCCGTAGAAGCCGAGCGCGATGCCGGCATGGTGCCCGATCAGTCGCACCGGCAAGGCGGAATAGGCGACGTCCATGCGGATCTGCTCGCAGCACAACAGCCCGAGGAAGGAGGCGAAGGTCGCCACGAATGGCGTCATGCCGGTGGTGGCGATGCCGGCCGCCGCGGACACCATGTTCTGTTCCGATATGCCGAACTGGATGAAGCGGTCGGGATACCGGGCGGCGAAGCGGGCGAGGCCGTTGGAGTATTGCAGGTCGGCGGTCCCGGCCATCACCGGATGGCCGTCCTCCACCAGCGCCGACAGCGCATCCGACAGGTAGGACAGGCCGGGCGCGCGGGCATTGAGCTGCCGGTATTGCCAGCTGCCGGGATTGACCGGCCCGGCGAGGGTTTCTGCGGCGGTCATCGGGCGTCTCCCTGGGCGGCGTCTTTTTGGGCGATGGCGGGGCTGGCGGGCTGCCCCATGATCTCGGCGATGGCGGCGGCCTCGTCCTCCGGCGCCAGATATCCCAGGTGCCAGCCGGCCTCCCGCTCCATGTAGCCGACGCCCTTGCCCTTCAGGGTCCTGGCGATGACGCAGGCCGGCTTCCGGCGGGTCTTGTCCTGCTTCAGCCGGCGGAACAGGGTGGCGAGAGCGGCGACGTCGTGGCCGTCCACCTCATGCACCTCCCAGCCGAAGGCTCGCCATTTGTCGGCCAGCGGCTCGATCCCCATCACCTCGTCGACTTGGCCGTCGAGCTGGTAGCCGTTGCGGTCGACGATGGCGATCAGGTTGCCGGCCTTCTGATGGGCGGCGGCCATCGCCGCTTCCCACACCTGCCCTTCCTGCATCTCGCCATCGCCGAGCATGACATAGACGTCGAAGCGCCGGCCCATCATCCGGCCGCCCATCACCATGCCGAGACCGGCGGACAGCGCGTGCCCGATGGAGCCGGAGCTGAAATCCACCCCCGGCACCTTGGTCATGTCCGGGTGGTCGCCAAGCGGATTGCCGAGACGGGTGTAGCCGTCCAGCAGCTCCTTCGGAAAGAAGCCCCAGTCGGCCAGCAGCGGGTAGAGCCCGACCGCGGCGTGGCCCTTGCCCATCAGGAAACGGTCGCGGTCCGGCCAGCGCGGCTCGCCGTGACGCAGGCGCATGGCGTCGTAATAGAGCGTCGCGAACAGCTCCGCGCAGGAGAAGGTCGAGGAATAGTGGCCGACCTTGGCGATGGCGATCAGCCGGATCGTCTCCAGCCGGACATGCCGGGCGCGTTCCTCCAGATGAGCGATGGTTTCGGGCGCCAAAATTTCGGGCGCCAAAATTTCGGGCGTCGGAGTTCGGCCGGCGCCCATGGGATCGGGCGCCGGTCCGGCGATGGCGGTCGTTGGCATGGTCATCCTGTCAGCGGATCGGCGCTGGATCGTGTGGGCGGGGTGCAAGGGCGCGCCGAATTGCCCTCGACAACTTATAACTTATAAGATACAAGTTGGGAATGGCAAGCACGACGTTGCCGCCCATTCCGCCGCGGTCTGCGGCCGGAACCCCCGTCGGCGCCCCCGTATCCAATCCCCGCAATCAGGATGAGCCGATCCCATGACCAACGCCCTTCGTGCCTTGGACATCGACCTGCATCTGCATTCGCAAACCAATGCCCGCGCCCATGAGGAGCGCGGGCCGCTCGCCCTGGTGCGGGGCGACGGCGTCCATGTCGTGGACGAGTCCGGCCGCCGCTATATCGAGGGGATGGCCGGGCTGTGGTGCGCGTCGCTCGGCTTCGACGAGGCGCGGCTGGCCGAGGTTGCCGCCCGCCAGATGCGGACGCTGGCGACCTATCACACCTTCAACCACCGCACGAACGACGCCTGCGTCGCGTTGGCGGAAGCCATCTCGGCCATCTCGCCGATCAAGGGCGGGAAGATCTTCTTCGCCAATTCGGGGTCGGAGGCCAACGACACGATGGTGAAGCTGGCTTGGTACTACAACGCCGCGCGGGGCCGGCCTGAGAAGCGCAAGATCATCAGCCGCACCGGCGCCTTCCACGGCAGCACGGTGATGGGCGCGGCGCTCAGCGGCCTGCCGCACATGCACCGCGCCTTCAACCTGCCGGACCAGGGGGTGGTCTTCACCGCCTGCCCCAACCATGCCCGCCATGCGGAACCCGGCGAAAGCCGGGAGGATTACGCGACAAGGCTCGCCGCCGAGCTGGAGGCGCTGATCCAGGCGGAGGGTGCCGACAGCATCGCGGCAATGATCGCCGAACCGGTGATGGGGGCGGGCGGGGTGATCCTGCCGCCGGAGACCTACTTCCCCAAAATCCAGGCGGTGCTGGCCCGCCATGACATCCTGCTGCTGGCCGATGAGGTGATCTGCGGGTTCGGCCGCACCGGCAACTGGTTCGGCAGCCAGACCTTCGGCTTCCTGCCGGATATGATGTCGATGGCGAAGGGCCTGTCGTCAGGCGCCATTCCCATCGCCGCGGTGGCGCTGAGCGACCGCATCTATCAGGCGATTGCCGACCAGAGCGCGGAGATCGGCGTCTTCGGCCACGGCTTCACCTATTCCGGTCATCCGGTGTCGGCGGCGGTCGCGACGGAGGCGATCCGCATCTATCACGAGATCGATGTGGTCGGCCGTGCCCGCCGGCTGGGGGCCTATCTGCGCGCCGCCCTGGACGAGGCTTTGGCCGGGCACCCGCTGGTCGGCGAGATCCGCAGCGTCGGCCTGCTGGCCGGCATCGGCCTGACCGCCGACCCGGCGACCGGCCGCGAGTTCGATCCCGCCCTGCGGGTCGGTGCGCAGGTGGAGCGGCGCTGCCTCGCCCATGGGGCGATCATCCGCAACATGGGCGACAACATCGCGCTCTGCCCGCCCTACGTCATCGAACCCGGACAGATCGACGCGCTGGTGGAGCGGCTGCGTGCCGCGCTCGACGATGTCGCCGACACGCTGTCCCGCGACAGCCTCGCCGCCTGAGGGGGACCCGTCATGACTTATCTCGATCTGCTCGATCAGGCCCGCCTGATCCGTGACGGCGAAATCAGCGCCGCCGAACTGCTCGACGCCGCCATCGCCCGCATCGAGGCGGTGAACCCGGTGCTGAACGCGGTGATCCTGCCGCTCTACGATCAGGCCCGCGCCGCGCTGGAGAGTGGGGAGGCGTCGTCCGGACCCTTCGCCGGCGTGCCCTTCCTGATCAAGGATCTCTACTGCCATGTCAGCGGCACGCCGACCACCGGCGCCTCTCGCCTGCTGGCCGGGGCCGTCGTCGACCATGACAGCGAATTGATGGCCCGTTACCGCCGCGCCGGCCTGCTGACGGTCGGCAAGACCAACCTGTGCGAGTTCGGGACGCTCGGCACGACGGAGCCGGTGCTGTTCGGCCCGACCCGCAACCCGTGGGACCCCAGCCGGTCCAGCGGCGGGTCGAGCGGCGGTGCCGCGGCGGCGGTCGCAGGCGGCATGGTGCCGGTGGCCCATGGCGGCGACGGCGCCGGCTCAATCCGCATTCCCGCTTCCTGCTGCGGCCTGTTCGGGCTGAAGCCGACGCGGGGGCGCATCACCATGGGCCCCGATCTGGGCGACAGCCTGGGCGGCATCGTCAACGAACATGTGGTGACGATGACCGTGCGCGACAGCGCGGCCCTGCTCGACGCCACCCACGGGCCGATGGCCGGCGATCCCTACAGCGCGCCGCCGCCGGCGGACAGCTTCCTGTCGCAGGTCGGCCGCGAACCCGGACGCCTGCGCATCGCGGTCACCGACCACTCGCTGCTGGGCACCGATGTCGATCCCGATTGTGTGGCCGCGGTGCGCGACACCGCCCGTCTTTGCGCCGAGTTGGGGCATGACGTCGAAATCGCCGCCCCGGTCTTTGACGCGGAACAATACCAGTCGGCCTATCGCCGTTTCTGGTCGATGACGGCGACGCGCAGCCTATGGAGCATCGGCCGCGCCACCAATCGCTCCCCCGCCGCGCTGGCCGACGAGGTCGAGCCCTTCAACCGCCATCTGTTTGAGCATGGCAGCCGCATCCTGGCGGCGGATTACGTGACGGATCTCGGCTGCTTCCATGGTTTCTCCCGCATCCTCGGGCGCTTTCTGGAACGCTACGACGTCTGGCTGACGCCGACGCTGGGCTCGCCGCCGCCGAAGCTCGGCCATTTCGATGCCGGGCTGCATGGCGGGGAAGCCGTGATGGATCGCTTCATGCAATTCCTGGCCTTCACCACCTTCGCCAACATGGCCGGCCTGCCGGCGATGAGCGTTCCGCTGTCGTGGAACGCCGAAGGGCTGCCGGTCGGCTCCCAGTTCACCGGCCGCGTAGGCGACGAGGCGACGCTGTTCCGTCTCGCCGGCCAGTTGGAACGCGCCCGCCCCTGGCGGGACCGCCGCCCGCCCGTCCACGCCGCCTGACCCCGGAGGATACGATCATGGAAAGCCAGGGATTTGTGGAGTTCGCCGGCGTCCAGAAAAGCTATGACGGGCGCACTCTGGTGATTGAGGGACTGGACCTGTCGATCCCAAAGGGGGAATTCCTGACGATGCTGGGGCCGTCGGGTTCCGGCAAGACCACCAGCCTGATGATGCTGGCGGGGTTCGAGGCGCCGTCGCGCGGCGAAATCCGGGTGGCCGGCAGGCCGATCCAGAATGTGCCGCCGCACCGCCGCAACATCGGTATGGTGTTCCAGAACTACGCGCTGTTCCCGCATATGACCATCGCCGAGAATCTGGCCTATCCGCTGAAGGTGCGCCGGATGGGACGTGCGGAGATGGAGGGGCGGGTGGCCCGCGCGCTCGACATGGTGCAGATGGGGGCGCTGGCGCAGCGCCGTCCCTCCCAACTCTCGGGCGGGCAGCAGCAGCGGGTGGCGCTGGCGCGGGCGCTGGTGTTCGAACCGGATCTGGTGCTGATGGACGAGCCGCTGGGGGCGCTGGACAAGAACCTGCGGGAGCACATGCAGTTCGAGATCAAGCATCTGCATGAGCGTCTCGGCGTCACCATGGTCTATGTCACCCACGACCAGGCGGAGGCTCTGACCATGTCCGACCGCATCGCCGTCTTCAACCGTGGCCGGGTGGAACAGCTGGCGACGCCGGAAGAACTGTACGAGAAACCGGCCACTGTCTTCGTCGCCGGCTTCATCGGCGAGAACAACCGGCTGTCCGGCGTGCTGGCCGACCGGCAGGGCGATGGCGGGGCCGTCAGGCTGGAGAGCGGTTTGGTGGTGCAGGCCCGTGTTGCCGCCGGGCTGGGGGCCGGGGCTTCGGTCACCGTGTCATTGCGGCCCGAGCGGGTCCGGCTGGTGCCGACCGGCGAAGCCGGAGGAGAGGGCCTGTTCGGCCATGTCTGCGAACTGATCTATCTGGGCGACCACATCCGCGTGCATCTGGCGGACGGTCCGGCCGCCGGTCTGGTCGCGAAAATTCCCAACAACGCCGATCACCAGCATGTGCGCCCGGGCGGCCGTTATCGGGTGGAATGGGGACCGGCCGACGCCATCGCGCTGCCGGTCGGTCACTGACCGGAGCGACGTCCGGCCGGCGGGGGAGGCGCTTTGGCGCCTCCGCACCGTCGGGCGGTTTGTTCAGCGGCGGGCATCCAGGCTGAAGCGGCCGGCGCCGAAGGCGACGATCTGCAACAGGCCGCCGGCGATCGAGATGTTCTTGAAGAAGTGGAAGTACTGGTCGAGGTCGGCGAGGTTGTTGTGGAAGGTCACCGCCGTCGCGACCGTGAAGACCGCCATGGCGAGCGCCACCAGCCGGGTCTGGAAGCCGACGATCAGGGCCAGGCCGCCCACCAGTTCGACCAACAGCGCCATCGCATAGGACAGTTCGGGCACCGGCAGGCCGACCGACTGGATGTAGCCGATGGTCATCGTCGGTGCGATCAGCTTGCCATAGCCGGAGACCAGGAACAGGCCCGCCAGCAAGACGCGGCCAGCCAGCGGAGCCGCATCGGCGGCGATCGAGGCCATCGGAAGGGAGGAGGTCGAAGCGGTCGGGGCGGAGATGGTCATGTCAGTCATCCTTGCTTTGATCGGGTTTCGGTGATCGGGATTTTCGGATCGGCGCCTGGTTTCTTCGTCGGCGCCGGGGATGACAGAGATCTACGCGCCTTCTCCGTTCAGGAAAATCGGGATAAAATGGACCGTAACATTCGAGAAAACTGAAAAGAGGCCGAGCGCTACCCCCCTTGCTGCGATTGCCCGGCCACGCCAGCGTGCGTCATACAGGAAGTTCCGGCGGTATGTTGGTCGCGGAACCAGTCGCCCCATGCCGCAGATTGGAATTGAGTTATCGCTCAGTGTCCGTGGCATGTTCGGTAAAGGCCAAATCCTGCCCCCGCAACCAAATCAAGCCAGCAATCCCAAGGGGTTGCTGGTTTTTTTGTTTCTGGTGTCAATCGGCTTGAGATCGGGACCCTGGATCGGCGCGGAAAAGGGGCCCGCTACGAGCGCCGGTCGCTGTTGATCACGGCCAACCAGCCGTTCGGCGAGTGGGGGCGGATCTTCCCAAATCAGGCCATGACCCTGGCCGCCATCGACCGGCTCGTCCAGGGGCGCGTCGGCACGGCGGAGGTCGAACTGACCTATCGCAGCCTGCGAATCTTGCCGCCGATCGGGAAACAGAAGCGCTATCCGGCGCTCACCCTGACCGTCCTGCATGCCCGGGAACGTGAGGCGCCCGCTGATCGGCCGCGCATCGACTGGAAGCTCCTCACCGATCTGCCCGTCCTCACCCAGGAGGCGGCCATCGAAAAGCTCCGCTGGTACGCGGTCCGATGGAAAATCGAGGTGTTTCACAAGATTTTGAAATCGGGGTGCAAGGCGGAGAAGACAAGGCTCCGAAGCGCCGACCGCCTGGTCAAGTTGATCGCCGTCTATTGCCTCGTGAGCTGGCGGGTTTTCTGGATGACCATGATCAATCGATCGGCGCCGGATGTCGATGCAGGGATCGTCTTTACAGAACGCGAGCAACTGATCCTGGATTTCCTGGTCCCGAACAAGGCTCCCAGCCTGCCCGGCAGCAACACACTGGGCATCTACCTCACCAAAGTTGCCAAGCTCGGCGGTTATCTCGCCCGGGGCCGCGATCCGCCGCCGGGGAACACAGTCATGTGGCGGGGTATGTCTCGCCTGATCGACATTGCCTTGGGTTCGGAGATCGCGCCGCAGCTTGTGGGTAATTGAAAGCTTCGCCGAACGCCTACCCACCGTCGCGGCGCCGCGGGTCCGGCGCACCGGCCGGCTTGCCGAGGCGCAACGCACCATCGCCCTGAGCGCGGGCGGGGTCCCCGGCGCCCAGATGGCCGCCCGCCTTGCGATGCCGGTCAGCGGCGACACGCTGCTGCGCCTAGTCCGGGCGGAGGCGGTGGCGCCAATCCCGGCGCCGCGCGTTATCGGCATCGATGACTGGGCGTGGCGCCTCGGCAACCGCTCTGAGCTTCCCCCGGGAGAATGGACACCGGGTTATGCGGCCTGTTGCTCGGCCTGCTCTGGGGTGATGCAGCCGAGAGCCGAGTGGATCCGCTGGCGATTGTAGTAGCCTTCCATGTAGGCGAACAGGTCCCGTTTGGCGGCCTCGCGTGTTGGGTAGCGCTGCTGGTGGACAAGCTCCGACTTGGCCGTTCCGAAAAAGCTTTCCATGGGCGCGTTGTCCCAACAGTTTCCCTTACGGCTCATGGACTGCACGATGCCGTGGGCCCTCAAGGCTTTGCGGTACTCCGCCGCGGCATATTGGGCGGATTCAAGCGGTCGTCGCAACAGCCTCTTCCCGTCCTCCCTTATCGATGGATTGGAGCAGTTCGTCCAGCGCCTCTGCTGGAGTTTTCCAGCCAAGGGTTTTGCGGGGTCTGGTGTTCAGGACAAGTGCGACGGCCGCCAGGGTATCGGCGTCATGCACGGCGAGGTCGGTGCCCTTGGGGAAGTACTGACGCAGCAGCCCATTGGTGTTCTCGTTCGTGCCGCGCTGCCACGGACTGCGCGGCTCGCAGAAGTAGACGCAAAGCCCGGTGTCGATCCGGATATGGGCGTGTTGGGCCATCTCCGCCCCCTGATCCCAGGTCAGCGACCGGCGGAGCTGTGCGGGCAAGGTTGCGACTGTGCGCGCGATGGCGTCGCGGACGGCCTCGGCACCATGGCCGGCAAGCGCCGGCCCATTCTTGACCCGTGGTCCACTGGCGTGCCCCGGCATCGGGGGCAGATGGAGCAGCATCGTGAACCGCGTCGTCCGTTCCACCAAGGTGCCGATCGCCGATCCGCCCAAGCCGATGATGAGATCGCCCTCCCAGTGTCCCGGCACCGCCCGGCCCGCCACCTCCGCCGGGCGTTGGCGGATCATGATCTCCGGCGTGATGAAGGACTTGCCCCGTTTGCGGGTCCGCGCCATCGGAACGCGCAGGGTCCGTCCGGTCCGCAGGCAGGCGGTAAGCTCGCGACGCAATGCTCCTCGGCCTTGAATGAACAGGGCCTGATAAATGGCCTCATGGCTGATGCGCATCGTCGGGTCCTCTGGAAAATCGAGCCGCAGGCGCCGGGCGATCTGTTCGGGGCTCCACGCCTTGGCCCACCGCCGGTCCTGCCGACGCCCATGACGGCGAGCTTTCCAGGTCACGGCCGGCCCAGGGATCGCCACGCCGTCCGGGGCAACCACCGCGCCGGCCAGACGCTCCTGCACGTAGTCGCGCAGGACTGGATTGACTACGAGCTTGGCCGGTTTAGGCCGGCGCGCCGAACGGTCGGCGTGCCACTGCGCGGTCGTCGCCCGATATTCCAACCCTCCCCCGCGGGTGGCGGCATTGCGCCGCAGCTCGCGGGAAATGGTCGAGGCCGCTCGGTCCAGTTGGCGAGCGATCTCCCGCACGCCGAACCCCTGGGCTCGCCGCAGCGCGATCTCCTCCCGCTCCGCAAACTGCAAGTACCGTTCTGAAGGCAGCTTTGCCGATGATGCAAACCCCGCTGGTGGCATACCCCCCGCCTCTCGGAACCACCGCGTCCCCACCGCGGGCGACACCCCGGCCAGAGATGCCGCATCCTCGCTCGCTTGTCCCGTCGCAATCGCCGCCCAAAACCGCCGACGATCCTCACGCTGTGCTGAGGGGGGCCGGCCAGGTGACCGCTGAGGAGCCCGCCCAGACCGATCCGATCGCCGCTTCCGTGTCTTCATCGCAACCTCCTGCATCAGGCTGTTGCGACGACCGCTTGAATCCGCCCGCGGCTTGGTCGCCGGAGGCCAGGGGGCCGCCGCCGGCTGTGTGGGGAGCTGCGGCGGCCCCCCTGTCCGGCCGCGTCGGCGCCAGTTACGCAGCACCGAAGGCTGGATATCCAGCTCCTTGGCAATGTGCTCCAACGGCCGACCACTGCTCTCCAGCAGGGCGACCGCCTCTTGCTTGAACTCGTCCGTGAAGAAGCGCCGTCCCTTCGTCATCATTCACCTCTCCGCTCCCAGCCGGAGCTTAGCAGAGGTGTCCACTGAATCGAGGGAGAGCCATCTTACCCCTCCTCCTGATCCCATTGCCATATTGGTGGACATCACCAACCCGATGCTGGTGCTCAACACGGTGGCAACCGATGCGTACGAGAGGCTGGAGAGCTACAATGCCAACGACACCATCCAGGGCCTGGGCGGGGTCGATTCCATATATGGCTATGGCGGCGACGACCTGTTCTACGGCGGCGCCGGCAACGACACGCTGGCCGGCGGGCCGGGCAACGACATCTACCGGTTCGCACCCGCCGGCATCCGGTACGACGAGCATTTCCTCCGAAGCCTATCCGCAGATCGATGCGGTCATCACCGCCCCGTGGCGGTGATGACCGCCGCGGCGTCTCCCGTGCGGCGAGCCGGGCGCCATCGCCACGACCGTCTCCCGGCGGACGATGCGCAAGGTGATCGCGTTGACTTCCGCCCAAGCCGCTCCTATAGGTGGCAAGATCGCGTTCGCTCAACTCTTGTGGGTCGAGCAGGGGCCAGCGCTCCTCGTCTCAACCGGGGCCGTCTTCCGATGCAAGATCTCAGCTCCCGAGCCGCCGTCCTGAGAGGCCTCATCGCTCGACTGCAAGGCCCAGCCGGAACCGGCGAGGCGCTGAGGGAAATTTCGGAAAGCTGCGACGCCGCACGCGCGGCGGGTTTGGGAAGCGACGCTGCGGCGATGGAGACGCTGGACGCCGCGACCGCCGGTCTGGACCCCATTCTTCGGGAATCGGCATTGGCTCATGTTTCGGGCGATCTGCGCCGGTACGTGAACATCCTGAACATGCTGGACAATGTCCTGGACCTGGCGCCATTGGACGGCATCAACCAGATCTACTGGTCCATGCAGCGCCAGCTTTTCCTGATACGGATGGACATGGCGTCGGTTCCGGAGTTCCTGACCGGCCGGCTGCTCCCCTTTTACGAGCGATTCCTGCGACAGATATCCTCGCGGCTGGGGGCGGTGCCGGCCCCGCGTCGGGCGGGACGGCCGGACACGGGCAAGGTCGTCATCGTGACCAACCAGTTCCTGTCCGACCAGCACCAGCCATCGCGCGACCTCCTGCTGCTTGCGGTCCGGCTGCAGCGGGACCTCGGCCGGACGGTGCTGGTGCTCAACACCAACATGATGCCGGACCGCTATTACAGCCCGTTCGTTCCCCCCTTCGCCGCCGCCGTCGAGGAACGGCTGTCCGGCGAGCAGACGATGCGGTTTGAGGACGAGACGGTCCGCACGCTGTCTTCCACCGCACCCGGCATCGCCGCGGAGAAGGTGAACGGCTTCCTGACGGCCGTGGACGCCTTCGATCCGGATCTGGTGATCGCCTTCGGCGGTTCGGTCGTCGTCGCCGATCTTCTGGAGGGCGTGCGCCCGCTGCTGTGCATCCCCACCACGACCGGCCAGACCATCTCGCTCGCCGACATCGTGCTGGATTTCGGAGGTCGCGTGCCTCCCGCCGGTGAGGGGCGGCTGGCCCGCTCCTGGCGGCCTTTCCGCTTCGGCCTGTCGCTGCGCCGCAGCGGCGACACCGCCACGCGCGCGGAGTTTTCCATTCCGGATGCCGCGTTCGCCTGCATCGTCGTCGGCAACCGCCTGGACGCGGAGGTCGATGGCGATTTTCTGGAGCTTCTGGACCGGATTTTGGACGCGGTGCCGCAGGCGCTGGTGCTGTTCGCCGGGGGAGCGGAGGCCTTGCCCGGCCGGCTGTCCGGCCGCCGCCACGCCGCGCGGCTGCGCGGCCTTGGCCATGTCGATCGCATGGAGGCGCTGCTCCAGGTCTGCGATCTATTCCTGAATCCACGCCGCACCGGCGGCGGAGCGGGTGCGGCACAGGCGCTGGCCGCCGGACTGCCGGTGCTGTCCCATGCCGGCGGCGATGTGGCCAGCGTGGCCGGCCCCACCTTCCTGGTCGCGGATGACGGGGCATTCGTCGCCCGCGCCGCGGCTTTGGCGGCCGATCCGGCGCTGCTTGCCGCGGCGAGAGACGAGGCCCGTGCCCGCTTCGCGGTGGTGGAGCAGGAGGGCAGCAACCTGCCGCAGCTCGCCGCCTATATGGCCGAGGCGGTCGCGCTGTTCAGGAAGCCGGGGTAGACCGTGCGATTCCTTCTATGCGGACAAGGCACGTCCGAAATCCTGTGGTCGATCCATGCGGCCCTGGTGGATCTCGGCCATGAGTCCGTGTTGGCCTTGCCCGACATCACGCAGGACCTGATCGACCGGCGGGTCGACGTTCTGTTCGTTCTGAACCTGTTCGACATTCCGCGCCCGACGGTGGAGATGCTGCGCGCCTACATCGCCGGATACGGCGTGCCGCCGGCCGTCGTCCACATCTGTCTGAAGCATCCGCTTGAGGAAATCGGGGCACGCTCGACGGAACAGATCCGCGAAACCGACCGGTGGATGACGGAAAACGACATTTCCATGTGGTGCATGTGCCGGGGATCGGCGGAACAGTCCGCCCGGCTCGGCCTGACGCGGGTGTTCCACGAGCCGCTCGGTGTACATCGCTGGATCTGCACCAGCCCGGCGCAGGGCGGTTCCGTCGATCTGTACAAGCGGTGGATGTCGCACGGGACACCCGGCCTGCAACGCCATCCCTACGCCGCGATGAAGGGACCGTCCGACACGGGGGAGGCGGAGGCCCTGGTGCGGGGGCGCTGCCTCTATCTGGGGCAAGGCTGGCCGGGCCACATCGAATCCGGCCGCGAGCCGGTTCCCCCGGCGGTCCACCGCCATGCGGAAGCCGTGTCCGCCACGATGATGGAGCGGCCGACGCTGCACAGGCTGCAGGCCATGGACCTTTGCGGGCTGACGGAACGGTCGGCGGACCCGGCCTGGACGCTGGATTTCAACCGTGCCTTCACCATCGCCTTCGCCGTCGAGAACCGCCGCCGTTTCGCCCTCGCCTTCCGGCGCGGCTTCGGCGAGGTTTTCTCGCTTTGGGGCAATGGCTGGGAACGGTTTGGGATCGCTTCCGAACCGGTGTCATCCGCGCCACGCAACGCCTACCACGCCGCCGGAGCCTGCGTGGATTTCGGCAGCCTCGCCTACGATACGGCGATCTTCCCAAGGACGCTGGAAATCATCAAACGGGACGGGTTGCTGGTGAGCTGGCGGCACGCGGACACGGACCGGCTGTTCGGCCCGCATGAGGATGACCTGACCTTCACCGGCGAGGCGGACGCGCTTCAGGTCCTGTCGGCACTGGCCGGAGATGCCGACCGCCGCGCAAGGCTGCGGTCGGCACATCGGGACTGGGCCTTCGAACAGCTGGCCCTCACCGCCATCCTGCCGAGGATCATTGCGAGATTGCAGGACTGACCGGGTCCGTTGTTCATCGCCCGTGCGCATGGTGCGTCGCCACCGGGCTTCCTGGGCGCCGGATCGGTGCCCCTATTCGCTCAGCGCGAAGGCCACGGCGGCGGCGGCGTGGAGCGCCGTCGTGTTGAACATCGGGAATTCCGGCCGGTCGGTCTGATCGACGAGCAGGAAGATTTCCGTGCAGCCGAGGATCACCCCCTGCGCCCCTGCGGCGGCCAGCCGGTCGATGATCTCCAGGTATTGGGCTTTCGACTCGGGGCGCAGGTCGCGCCGCACCAGCTCGTCGAAGATGATGCGGTCCACCGTCGCCTTGTCGGGGTCGGACGGCACCATGATCTCGACCCCGAAGCGCTCCTCGTAGCGGCGGCGCAGGTCGTCGGAGAGCATCGTCGGCATGGTGCCCAGCAGGGCTACCCGCGACAGGCCGGCGGCCCGCATCGCCGCACCGGTCGGATCGGCGATGTGGATGAAGGGGGTGGTGCGCCCTTCCATGATCGGCTCGACCACGCGGTGCATGGTGTTCGACACGCACAGGATCACGTCGGCTCCGGCACGCTCCAGCGCGTCGACCTTGCCGGACAGGTAGCGGTGCGCGGCATCCCACTCGTTCCGGCGGACAAAATGCTCGATGTTGCCGAAATTGACGCTGACGATGACGATCTCGCCGTTGTCCCAGCCGCCGAACCGGGCGTTCAGCCCCTCGTTCAGCAGGCGGTAGTATTCGGCGGTGGCCTGGTTGCTCATGCCGCCGAGGACGCCGATGGTCTTCTGGGGCAGGGGCCGGGCGGTGGGCGTCGTCATGTCGTGATCCCGTCGGTTGAGGCCGCGGATGATAGAGCGGCCGTGGCGGATCGCCAACCGTTCAGGCCTTCTCCACGGTCCGCCCCTCCTGGGTGAACAGGTAGGGGACGAAGCTGCGATGGTGCTCGTCCACCGACAGCTGGCTGCCGATGGGCGGGAAGGCGCGCTGCTGGCAGTCGGTGCGCTCGCAGATGCGGCAGTTCACGCCGATGGGCACGGCGGCGGCCTCGTTGGAGGTGTCGATGCCGGCGGCGTAGACGATTTCGTTGGCGTGCGTCGCCTCGCAGCCCAGCCCTACGGCGAACTGGCGCGACGGCTTCAGATAGGCGCCGCCGCGCTTGGTCACCGTGCGGGCGATGCCGATGTAGGTGGTGCGGTCGGGCATGGTGGCGAACTGCACCAGGATCTTGCCGGGCTGGGCGAAGGCCTCGTGCACGTTCCACAGCGGGCAGGCGCCGCCGAAGCGCGCGAAGTGGAAGCGCGTGGCGGAATGGCGCTTGGTGATGTTGCCGGCCATGTCCACCCGCACGAAGTAGAAGGGCAGCCCCCGCGCCCCCGGCCGCTGCAGGGTGGACAGCCGGTGGCAGACCTGCTCGAAGCTGGCGCCGAAGCGGCTCTGCAATTGCTCCACGTCGTGGCGCAGCGCGCGGGCCTGGGCGGCGAAGGCGCGGTAGGGCAGGACCAGCGCCCCCGCGAAATAGTTGGCGAGCCCGACCCGGCAGATCGACCGCGCGTCCTCGCTGGAGAACTTCGCCTGGGCGACCCGTTCTTCGATCACGTCGCCGAAGCCGAGCAGGGCGATCTGGTGCGCCATATGGAAGGCGCGGCTGGGGCCGTTCAGCAGGGCGGACAGGCGCAGCGTGCCGGTGCTGCCGTCGTAGCTGCGCATGGCCGTCTCGCCGTCGTCGGCGACGATCTTCACCCGCACGTCGTGCCGCCGCTTCAGATAGGCGGCCAGCTCGTTCAGCAGGGCGCCGGAGTGGATCTTCTCCGTGTTCCACAGCGCTTCCGCAGCCTCGTCCAGCGGGCCGATGTAGTTGTTGCAGTAGTGGAAATAGTCGCGGACCTCCTCGTAGGGGAACTGCGGCCCGGCGAAGGCGTCGCTCGGTTCCTGGTTGGACAGGCTGTCGGCCAGCGACTGTACCCGCTCGTGAAGCTTCTGATAGGCTTGGTGCAGGCTCAGTACGCGGCGGGCCAGCTCCGGGCTGGAGCCGACGGCGCTGCGCAGCTCGGCGTTGGTCAGGGGCGCCCCGGCGAACAGCGGGTCGGCCAGGGCCTCGCGCAGGTCGGCGACCAGACGGCTGTCCTCGTCCTCGACGAAATTGGACAGGTCCACCTCGAACACGGCGGAGATCTTCAGCAGCACCGGCAGGGTCAGCGGGCGCTGGTTGTTCTCGATCTGGTTCAGGTAGCTCGGCGACAGATCCAGCGTCTTGGCCAGCGCCGCCTGGGTCAGTCCGCGCTGTTCGCGCAGGCGGCGGAGCTTGTAGCCGAGGAAGAGCTTCTGCATGGACCCGCCTATCACCCGAAGATTATGCCGAAGTGCATATTTGCAATCTTGGCAAACCGCGCGCTGCGTTTGCAAAGATGTTCGCAACTTCGCACATTTTTCCCGCCCGGCCAATTGCCCTGTTGCAAATCTTGTGAATAATCCAGGCGTTCCGGTGAGGGGACCGCTGCCACAAGGTTCGCAAGGTCCTCCGCCGCTCGCCAAAGTGGGAAACGCCTGATGCAAGAAATTCTGGCCAAGTTGGACGCCATGCGCTCCGGTGCGCGGCTGGGCGGCGGCGAAAAGCGCGTCGCCGCGCAGCACGCCAAGGGCAAGCTGACCGCGCGGGAGCGCATCGAACTCTTCCTCGACGAAGGCTCGTTCGAGGAGTTCGACATGTTCGTGCAGCACCGCTGCAACGACTTCGGCATGGAAGGCCAGAAGGTTCCCGGCGACGGCGTGGTCACCGGTCACGGCACGGTGAACGGGCGTCTCGTCTTCGTCTTCAGCCAGGACTTCACCGTCTTCGGCGGCTCGCTGTCGGAAGCCCACGCCGAGAAGATCTGCAAGATCATGGACCAGGCGATGAAGGTCGGCGCGCCGGTCATCGGCCTGAACGATTCCGGCGGCGCCCGCATCCAGGAGGGCGTGGCCTCGCTCGGCGGCTACGCCGAGGTGTTCCAGCGCAACGTCAACGCCTCGGGCGTCATCCCGCAGATATCGCTGATCATGGGGCCGTGCGCCGGCGGTGCGGTGTATTCGCCGGCCATGACCGACTTCATCTTCATGGTGAAGGACAGCTCCTACATGTTCGTGACCGGCCCGGACGTTGTGAAGACGGTCACGCACGAGGTGGTAACGGCGGAGGAGCTGGGCGGGGCGATCACCCATTCCAGCAAGTCCGGCGTCGCCGACATGGCCTTCGAGAACGATGTGGAGGCGCTGCTCCAGCTCCGCCGCTTCATCGACTTCCTGCCGGCCTCCAACCGCGAGCGGGCGCCGGAGCGTCCCTGCACCGACCCGATCGACCGCGACGACCTGTCGCTCGACACGCTGGTGCCGGAGAATCCGAACAAGCCCTACGACATGAAGGAGCTGATCCTCAAGACGGTCGACGAGGGCGACTTCTTCGAGCTTCAGCCCGATTACGCCCGGAACATCATCATCGGCTTCGGCCGCATGAACGGCAGCACGGTCGGCATCGTCGCCAACCAGCCGATGGTTCTGGCCGGCTGCCTGGACATCGACAGCTCCAAGAAGGCCGCGCGCTTCGTGCGCTTCTGCGACGCCTTCGAGATTCCGATCCTGACCCTGGTGGACGTCCCCGGCTTCATGCCCGGCACCTCGCAGGAGTACGGCGGCATCATCAAGCACGGCGCCAAGCTGCTGTTCGCCTACGCCGAGGCCACCGTGCCGAAGATCACCGTCATCACGCGCAAGGCCTACGGCGGCGCCTATGACGTGATGGCGTCCAAGCATCTGCGCGGCGACATCAACTACGCCTGGCCGTCGGCGGAAATCGCGGTGATGGGGCCGAAGGGCGCGGTGGAGATCATCTTCCGCGGCGACATCGGCGACACCGCCAAGATCGAGGCGCGCACCGAGGAGTACCGGCAGAAGTTCGCCAACCCGTTCGTGGCGGCGTCGCGCGGCTACATCGACGACGTCATCATGCCGCACGGCACCCGCCGGCGCGTCATCAAGGCGCTGTCCATGCTGAAGAACAAGCAGCTCCAGAACCCCTGGCGCAAGCACGACAACATCCCGCTCTGAAGGCGCGCCGCCCCATGACGACCCTGTTCTCAAAGATCCTGATCGCGAACCGCGGCGAGATCGCCTGCCGCGTCATCCGCACGGCGCGCCGCCTGGGCATCAAGACGGTCGCCGTCTATTCGGACGCCGACAAGAACGCCCTGCACGTCGAGATGGCCGACGAGGCCGTCCACATCGGCGCCGCCCCCTCGGCGCAGAGCTATCTGCTGATCGACCGCATCGTCGACGCCTGCAAGAAGACCGGCGCCCAGGCCGTCCATCCCGGCTATGGCTTCCTGTCGGAGAAGCGCGAGTTCCAGGAGGCGCTGGCCGCCGCCGGGATCGCCTTCATCGGCCCGGACGCCCACGCCATCCAGGCCATGGGCGACAAGATCGAGTCCAAGAAGCTCGCCAAGGCCGCGGGCGTCAGCACGGTGCCCGGCTATCTGGGCGTCATCGCCGACGACAGCGAGGCGGTGACCATCGCCCGCGACATCGGCTACCCGGTGATGATCAAGGCGTCGGCCGGCGGCGGCGGCAAGGGCATGCGCGTGGCCTGGAACGACGAGGAGGCCCGCGAAGGCTTCCGCTCGGCCCAGAACGAGGCGCGCTCCTCCTTCGCCGACGACCGCGTCTTCGTCGAGAAGTACATCCAGCAGCCGCGCCACATCGAGATCCAGGTGCTGGCGGACGGGCAGGGCACGGCGCTCTACCTGGGCGAGCGCGAATGCTCGATCCAGCGCCGGCACCAGAAGGTCATCGAAGAGGCGCCGTCGCCCTTCCTCGACGCCGCGACCCGCAAGGCGATGGGCGAGCAGGCGGTGGCGCTGGCCCGCGCCGTGGACTACAAGTCCGCCGGCACGGTCGAGTTCATCGTCGACGCCGAGCGCAACTTCTACTTCCTGGAGATGAACACCCGCCTCCAGGTGGAGCATCCGGTCACCGAACTGGTCACCGGCCTCGACCTCGTCGAGCTGATGATCCGCGTCGCGGCGGGCGAGAAGCTGACGCTTCGCCAGGAAGACATCCACCTGCATGGCTGGGCCATCGAGTCCCGCGTCTATGCGGAGGACCCCTTCCGCAACTTCCTGCCCTCCACCGGCCGGCTGACCCACTACCGTCCGCCGTCGGAGGACCCGCATGTCCGCGTCGACACCGGCGTCTACGAGGGCGGCGAGATCTCCATGTACTACGACCCCATGATCGCCAAGCTGTGCAGCTGGGGGTCGACGCGCGACGCCGCCATCGCCCGCATGCGCGAGGCGCTGGACCAGTATTACATCCGCGGCGTCAGCCACAACATCCCGTTCCTCGCCTCGCTGATGGCCAACCAGCGCTTCGTCGAAGGCCGGCTGACCACCAACTTCATCGCCGAGGAATACCCGACTGGCTTCCACGCCTCCGACCTGCCGCCGGAGGAGCCGGCGGTCCTGATCGCCGTCGCCGCGGTGATCCACCGCTGCCTGAACGACCGCGACATCCAGATCACCGGCAAGATGCCGGGCAACAAGATCCGGGTGCGCGACGACTGGGTCGTCGTGATGGACGGCACGCAGCATCCGGTCCATGTCCACCCGACGGACGGCAGCCCGCAGCGCATCGGCTACACCGTCGATCTCGAGGGCAGGCACCATGTGGTGTGGAGCGACTGGACGCTCGGCCAGCCGCTGTTCCGCGGCACGGTGAACGGCGCGCATGTCTGCGTCCAGGTGGACCGCGTCGGCGTCGGCTACCGCCTGTCCCACTCCGGCAGCCAGGCGCTGGTCAAGGTGCTGACTCCGAACGCGGCGCGGCTCGACGCGCTGATGCCGGTGAAGGCGCCGCCGGACATGTCGAAGTTCCTGCTGTCGCCGATGCCCGGCCTGCTCGTCTCGGTCGCCGTGACCGAGGGGCAGGAGGTCAAGGCCGGCGAGGTGCTGGCCGTGGTCGAGGCGATGAAGATGGAAAACATCCTGCGTGCGGCGCAGGATGGCACGGTGTCCAAGGTGCACGCGACGCCCGGCTCCAGCCTGGCGGTCGATCAGAAGATCCTGGAGTTCGCGTGAGCCAAGCGGGCTCCGACATATAGGGAAAGGTAAGGACGATGGCTTTCGCAAACACGCTTTCGCAGCGTGCCGCTTCGCTTCTCGAGACGGTCGCCCCGCGGGGCGGCCTGCTCACCGCCGCCACCGCGGCGGTTCTGGGCAGCCTGCTCCTGGCCGCCTCGGCCAAGGTCCAGGTGCCCTTCTGGCCGGTTCCGATGACGATGCAGAGCATGGTCGTCATCCTGCTCGGCATGGCCTACGGCAGCCGCCTCGCCACGGCGACGGTCCTGCTGTATCTGGCCGAGGGTCTGGCCGGCCTGCCGGTCTTCGCGGGTCCGGGCGCCGGCCCGGCCTACATGATGGGGCCGACCGCCGGCTACCTGCTGGGCTTCGTCCTGGCCGCCGGCGTCACCGGCTGGCTGGCCGAGCGCGGCTGGGACCGCAGCCCGCTGAAGGCGGTTGGTGCTCTGGCGATCGGCCATGCCCTGCTGTTCGTTCCGGGCGTGGCCTGGATGGCCGTCCTGTTCGGCGGCGAGAAGGCTGTCGCGCTGGGCCTGATGCCGTTCCTGGCCGCCACGGTCCTGAAGACCGCGCTGGGTGCCGCGATCATGCAGGCCGCCTGGAAGGTCGTCACCCGCCGGTCGCAGGCGTAGGTCGGGGTTGTACTTGCCCCCACCCTAACCCTCCCCCGCTGGGCGGGGGAGGGGACCAGTTCTCCCTCCCCTGCGTCAGCGGGGGAGGGCCGGGGTGGGGGCAAGCGCGCCACCCATTTATTGATCGTTCCAAATAATTGAACAACGCGGTGTCGAGGAGACGTCCCATGAGCGAGTTCCCGAAGAAGACCCAGGCCGACTGGCAGACCCTGGCCACCAAGGACCTGGGCGCCAACGGGACGCTCGAAGACCTCGTCTGGAAGACTCCGGAGGGTCTGGACGTCAAGGCGCTCTACACCGCCGCCGATCTGGAGGGTCTGGAACTGGACAGCCTGCCCGGCTTCCCGCCCTTCACCCGCGGCCCGCGCGCCACGATGTACGCGGTGAAGCCCTGGACGATCCGCCAATACGCCGGCTTCTCGACCGCCGAGGACTCCAACGCCTTCTACAAGGCGAACCTGAAGGCCGGGCAGATGGGCCTGTCGGTCGCCTTCGACCTCGCCACCCACCGCGGCTATGACAGCGACCACCCGCGCGTGGTCGGCGACGTGGGCAAGGCGGGCGTCGCCATCGACAGCGTCGAGGACATGAAGATCCTCTTCGATGGCATCCCGCTCGACAAGATGTCGGTGTCGATGACCATGAACGGCGCGGTGCTGCCGATCCTCGCCGGCTACATCGTCGCCGCGGAGGAGCAGGGTGTCAGCCAGGACAAGCTGAGCGGGACCATCCAGAACGACATCCTCAAGGAGTTCATGGTCCGCAACACCTACATCTACCCGCCCGAACCCTCGATGCGGATCATCGCGGACATCATCGAGTATACGGCGCTGAACATGCCGAAGTTCAACTCGATCTCGATTTCCGGCTACCACATGCAGGAGGCCGGGGCGACCGCGGTGCAGGAGCTGGCCTTCACCATCGCCGACGGCCTCGAATACGTCCGCGCCGCCATGTCCAAGGGGCTGCCGGTCGACAAGTTCGCGCCGCGCCTGTCCTTCTTCTTCTCCATCGGCATGAACTTCTTCATGGAGATCGCCAAGCTGCGCGCCGCGCGCCTGCTGTGGTCGACCCTGATGAAGCAGAAGTTCGACCCGAAGGACGCCCGCTCGCTGGCGCTGCGCACCCACTGCCAGACCTCCGGCGTCAGCCTGACCGAGCAGGACCCCTACAACAACGTCATCCGCACCACCATCGAGGCGATGGCCGCCGTGCTGGGCGGCACCCAGTCGCTGCACACCAACGCCTTCGACGAGGCGCTGGGCCTGCCGACCAAATTCTCCGCCCGCATCGCCCGCAACACCCAGCTCATCATCGCCGAGGAGTCGGGCGTCACCAACGTGGTCGATCCGCTGGGCGGCTCCTACTACATCGAGAATCTGACCCACAGCCTCGCCAACGCCGCGCTCGACCTCATCAACAAGGTCGAGGATCTCGGCGGCATGACCAAGGCGGTGGACAGCGGCATGCCCAAGCTGCTGATCGAGGAGGCCGCCGCCCGCCGGCAGGCCCGCGTCGACCGCGCCGAGGAGGTGATCGTCGGCGTCAACAAGTACCGTCCGGAAAACCCCGAGATGGTCGATGTGCTGGACATCGACAACAGCGCGGTGCGCGAGTCCCAGATCGCCCGCCTGAACAGCGTGCGCGCCAACCGCGACGACGCCAAGTGCCGCGCCGCCCTGGAGGCCCTGACCAAGGCCGCCACGGAGAAGTCCGGCAATCTGCTGGCCCTGGCGGTCGAGGCCACCCGCGCCCGCGCCACGGTCGGCGAGATATCCGACGCGCTGGAGAAGGCCTTCACCCGCCATGTCGCGGTCATCCGCTCCGTCTCCGGCGTCTACGGCGCCGCCTACGAGGGCGACGAGGGCTTCAGGAAGATCCAGGAGGAGGTGTCCGCCTTCGCCACCGAGGAGGGCCGCCGCCCGCGCATCCTCGTCGTGAAGATGGGCCAGGACGGCCACGACCGCGGCGCCAAGGTGATCGCCACCAGCTTCGCCGACATCGGCTTCGACGTGGACATCGGGCCGCTGTTCCAGACCCCGGAGGAGGCCGCCCGCCAGGCGGTGGAGAACGACGTGCACGTCATCGGTGTGTCGTCCCAGGCCGCCGGCCACAAGACGTTGGTCCCGCAACTGGTCGAGGAACTGCGCCGCCAGGGCGCCGGAGACATCCTCGTCGTCTGCGGCGGCGTGATCCCGCCCCAGGACTACGACTACCTCTACAAGGCGGGGGCCGCCGCCATCTACGGCCCCGGCACCAACATCCCGAAGGCCGCCTCCGACATCCTGGCCATCCTGCGCAAGCAGAAGGCCGCGGCGTAACCGGTGTGGAGGGGCGGGCCTCGCTCTCTCCCAGCGGGGACTGGACGCCATGAGGAAACATGCGCATAGTCTTTGCGCATGTTTTTTCGTTGGAGGGTGTTCATGGCGCGCGGATCAGTCCAGAGGAAGCCCACCAACGTCTCGGCCCGGCCCGATCTGATCGCCGAAGCGAAGAGCTTGGGCATCAACCTGTCGCAAGTCTTCGAAGCCGCTGTCGAGCAGTCGGTGAAGGACGCGAAGCGGGAGCGCTGGATCGAAGAGAACCGATCGGCCTTCGATTCCTACGATTCCTACGTGGAAAAGCACGGCGTGTTCAGCACCGGGAAGCGGATGTTCTGATGCGTTTCCTGGATGTCTGCCGGAATCCGAATGCCGCGGGCCGGCCGGATCACCCGGTTCCATTTCTTCTTGTCGTTCAGGGAAATCACGTGGCGGTGCGTTCCACGCGCGTCGTCATCCCTCTCGTTCGGGCTTCGGAAGCGGGAACGCCCATCCGTGATATCATGCCGGTGTTCGACATTCAGGGCGAACGGCTGGTTGCCATGACGTCGCAGATTGCGGGCATTCCAGTGACCGACATCGGCGATGTGGTGATGAGCATGTCCGGTCGGCACCACGATGTCCGGCGCGCCATCGACGTGCTGACCGGCGATTTGTGAGCGGTTGGACGTCACCCCCCATGCCCATCACCGCCGAAACCGACCTCTACGCCCCGGTCAAAGCCTTCCTCGAAGCCCAGGGTTACGACGTGAAGGCCGAGATCCACGGCTGCGACCTCGTCGCGGTGCGCGGGGCCGAGCCGCCGCTGATCGTCGAGTTGAAGAAGCGCTTCACCCTGGACCTGCTGCTTCAGGGGGTGGACCGGCTCTCCCTGACCGACACCGTCTATCTCGCCGTGCCGCAGCCGGGGCGCAAGGCCAGCGGCGCGTCGCCCCACGACAGCGGGGTGCGCAAGCTCTGCCGACGGCTGGGCGTCGGACTGCTGATCGTCGACACCGGCCGGGCCGCGGGGCATGAGGTGGAGGTTCTGCTCGACCCGGTTCCCTACAGCCCGCGCAAGGACAAGACGCGCACCGCCCGCCTGCTGGGGGAACACGCGCGCCGCCGGGGCGATCCCAACCGCGGCGGCTCCACCCGCGTGCCCATCGTCACCGCCTACCGCCAGGACGCGCTGCGCTGCGCCCGGCTGTTGCAGGCCGGGCCGCTGTCGCTGAAGGCGCTGCGCGCCGTCGGGGCGCCGAAGGACGCCGCGGCCATCCTCCAACGCAACGTCTACGGCTGGTTCGAGCGCATCGCCAAGGGAACCTATGGGTTGACCGACGCAGGCGTTCAGGGCGTGGAGACCTTCGCCCACGCGCTCGCCGCCGAATGAGCGCCCTTATCGTCCCGCCCCGCACCAGCGCCGCCAGAGCGTGCGGAAGGCGGCCTCGTAGGCGCGGGCCAGCGCCGGAACGTCGCCGAGCGGGGAGGCCGCGACACGGCTCCGTAGTTCCGCGCGCAGGACGGCCAGCGCGTCGCGATCGGCGGCCAAAGCCGCAGCGCGGGCAGCGTAGGCGGCATCGGGAGCGATCAGGTCGGACAGTCCGGCCGAAACCATGATGGCGGACCCCACCCGCGCGATTCCCAGATCCTGGGGACGGCCCGCCGGCACGATCACCGGCACCCCCATCCACAGCGCCTCGCAGGTCGTGGTGTGGCCGTTGTAGGGGGTGGGGTCCAGCCCGATGTCCACGTCGTTGTAGTCGGCGAGGTTGGCGCGGATGCCGGCTGGCGGGCGGCGAAGCTCCAGCCGGTCCGAGGACACGCCGTGGCAGGCGAACAGCGCCGTCAGGTGGGCGCGCGAGGCCGGATCGCGCATCGCCTTGTACTTCAGCAGCAGGCGGGAGTTCGGGACGGCCCTCAGCACGCCCGCCCACAGGGCCGCCGTTTCCTCGGTGATCTTGCTGGGGTTGTTGAAGGAGCCGAAGGTGATGAAGCCGTTGCGCAACGCCGGTAGCGGGCCGACCTCCGGCGCTTCCGGCGGCCCTTGATAAGCCCAGGAGAAGCGGGGCAGACGCAGCAGCGGCTCGGCGTAATGGGCTTCCTCCCCAGGCGGGGCGAGCAGGGCGTCGGTGATGCAGGCGTCGAAGCGGTCGATGCCGGTCGTCACGATGTTCACCGCCGTGGTCACCTGCACCGGCGCCGGGCGCCGGGTGAAGATGCCCAGCCGGTTGCCCGCCGTGTGGGAGGCCAGATCCACCAGAACATCCACCCCGTCCCGCCGGACCCGGGCGGCCAACTCCTCCTCGGTCAGGGCGGCCGCGTCGCACCAGCGGTCGGCCAGGGCGCGGAAGCGCTCCGTCTTGGCGTCGGGGGCGGTGGCGGTCGAATAGAAGAACAGCTCCACCGCCGACCGGTCGAAGGCGCGGAACAGCGGCTCCATGTAGAAGGAAAAGGCGTGGTTCCGGAAGTCGCCGGACACCAGCCCGATGCGCAGGCGGCGGTTCGGGTCGGGATCGTTGGCTGGAGGCGGCAGGGGCGCCGCCACCGCGAAACGCTCCGCCCAGCGCCGTGATTCCTCCAGCAGGCCCGCGCCGTCCTGACCGCTGCGGTAGAGCAGGGCGCACAGGTATCGGCTGCGCGCGTCGCGGTCGTCGGGGTCGAGCCGGACAGCCCGCTGGAGCAGCGGCAGCGATTCCTCCACCCGCCCCATCAGACCCAGCGCCCCGGCGAGGTTGCTGAACGCACCGGCATGGCCCGGCTGCACGGTCAGCGCCCGCCGAGCCGCCTCGGCCGCCGCGCCGTAACGTCCCAAGGTCTCGCAGGCGGCGGACAGGTTGACCCAACCCTCCACATGGCCCGGCTGCACGGCCAGCGCCCGCCGGCAGGCTGTGGCGCCGTCCGTGGTGCGACCGGTCTCGTCGAGCAGCAGGCCGAGGTTGCTCAAGGCTTCGGCATGGCCGGGGGCGAGCGCCAGCGTGTGGCGGAATTCCCGCATCGCTCCGCTCCGGTCACCCAGCGCATACAGCGCCGCCGCGCGGTCGAAGCGGATGCCCGCATCCTCTGGCAGCAGCCCTACCGACCGCTCCAGAAGCGCCGCGGCCTCCACACGCCGCCCGGCGTCGCGGTGGGGCCGCGCCATGATCTGCAGCAGCAGGGCGGCACGCCCCGCGGCGCGATGGTCGCCGGGCACCAGCCGCACCGCGCGCTCCAGCGCCGCGACCGCCGCTTCGCGCAAATGGGTGCCGCCGTGGGGCAGGGCGTTGCCGAAGCGGTACCAGCTCTCCGCCGCGTCGGGGGCCAGCGACAGGGCGCGGCGATGGGCGGCGGCGGCCCGTTCCGGCTGCCCCACGGCGTCGAGGATGTTGGCGAGGTTGGCGGGATAGTCCGCCGCGTCGGGGCGCAGCGCCATGGCCGCGCCGATCAGCGCCGCGGCCTGTTCCACGCGCTCGGTCTGCCCACACAGCACGCCCAGCAGATGGCGGGCGTCGGCCTGCTCGGGGGCGGCCTCCAGGATGCGCCCGTACAGGATCTCCGCTTCCGCCAACCGCCCGTTCATGTGGTGGTCGAGCGCGGCGGCGAGGGCTTCGGCTATGGTCGCCAGGGCGGGCCTCCGGTGTCCTTGGGGCGGGCGGGTCAGATGGCTTTTTCGCCCATCGCGGCCCCGCCGTCCACCGTCCGAAGAAAGGTCACTCCACGAAATCCTCGCGGCTGAGGCCGTAGCGCTTCAGCTTGTCGTAGAAGGTCTTGCGCGGAATGCTCAGCGCCTCGATGGCGGCCTTCACGCTGCCCTTTGCTCGCGCCAGTTCGCTTTCGATCAGGCTCTTCTCGAACAGGTCCACCCGCTCGGCCAACGACAGGCCAGCGCGGCCCGCCGCCATCGCCGGAGCGGTGCCGCCCACCGCGGACAGCGCGTCGTCCAGCCCGAGGACGAAGCGGTCGGCGGCGTTGCGCAGCTCGCGGACGTTGCCGGGCCAATCGTGGGCCGCCAGCCGCTGCACCTGCGCCGGGCTCGGCGCGCGGGGCTCGCGGTTGTAGCGGGCGGCGGCCTGGACGACGAAATGCTGGAACAGCAGGGGAATGTCGTCGCGGCGGTCGCGCAGCGGCGGGATGGTCACCACGACGACGTTGAGCCGGTAATAGAGGTCCTCGCGGAACTTGCCCTCGCTGGCGGCCTTGCGCAGGTCCACCTTGGTCGCGGCGACGACGCGCAGGTCCACGGGGATCAACTCGTTCGACCCGAGCGGCTCCACCACCCGCTCCTGGATCACGCGCAGGAGCTTGACCTGGAGCGACAGCGGCATGCTCTCGATCTCGTCGAGGAACAGGGTGCCTCCGCTGGCGTGCTCGATGCGCCCGACCCGGCGCTTGCCGGCCCCGGTGAAGGCCCCGGCCTCGTGCCCGAACAGCTCGCTCTCGAAGATCGCTTCGGGCATCGCCCCGCAGTTCAGGGCGACGAAGGGGTGCTTGCGCCGGCCGCTGCCGGCGTGGAGGGCGCGGGCGACCATCTCCTTGCCGGTGCCGGTCTCGCCCAGCACCAGAACGTCGGCGTCGGTGTCGGCCACCGCGGCGATGGCGGTGCGCAGCCGCTCGATCCCCGGCGTACGACCGACGATGGGCGAGGCCTCCCCGGCGGGCAGCCCGGCCAGCTGGTCGCGCAGGCGCCGGTTCTCCAGAACCAGCCGGCGCTTCTCCACCGCGCGCCGCGTCACCTCGACCAGCCGGTCCGATGGAAAAGGCTTTTCCAGGAAGTCGTAGGCGCCGCGCCGCATCGCCTCCACCGCCATCGGCACGTCGCCATGGCCGGTGATCAGGATGACCGGCAGTTCGGGGTCCAGCGCCAGGGCGCGCTCCATCAGTTCCAGCCCGTCGATCTGCGGCATGCGCACGTCGGTGACCAGGGCGCCCGGCCAGTCGCGGCCGAGATGCCGCAGCGCGCGCTCCGCCCCGTCGCAGGCGGTGACGTCGAAGCCCGCCAGTTCCAGCGTCTGCTGCCCGGCGAGGCGGACGGACCGCTCGTCGTCCACGAAAAGGACGGAGCCGCCCGGGGCGATGCTGCCGGTCGTCATGTCTGGGAATCCCTACGCTTGAGGCGGATGGTGAAGAGGGCGCCGCCCTCCGGATGGTTGGCGGCGGTCAGGCTGCCGCCGAAATCCTCGACGATGCCGTGGCTGATCGACAGGCCGAGGCCGAGCCCGTCGCCCGCCTCCTTGGTGGTGAAGAAGGGCACGAAGATGCGCGGCAGGTCGGCCTCGGCGATTCCGGGGCCGCTGTCGCGGACGGTCAACACCGCTTCCTCCCCCTCCTCGGCCAGGGCGATCCGGACATGGCGGCGGGGGGAGGCGCGCATGGCGTCGGCGGCGTTGCCGATCAGGTTGACCAGCACCTGCTGCAACCGCACGTCCTCGCCGGTGACCAGCAGGGGGACTGGCGGCAGGTCGGTGTCCACCGTCACGGACTCGCGGCGCAGCCGCGCCTCCAGCAGGGCCAGCGCCTGCCCGACGGCGGCGGCGGCGGAGACGGCGCCCAGCGTGCCCGAGGCGCGCCGGGCGAAGCCCTTCAGGCTGCGGGTGATGGCGGCCATGCGGTCGGTGAGGTCGGCGATCTCCGCCAGATTGTCGCGCACCGCGTCCGGCCGTCCGCGCCCCAGCAGCACCACCGCGTTGTCGGCGAAGCTGCGGATGGCGGCCAGCGGCTGGTTGATCTCGTGCGCCATGGCGGCCGACATCTGGCCCAGTGCCGCCAGCTTCGCCGCCTGGGTCAGCTCATTCTCGGTGGCGCGCAACTCCGCCGTGGCGGCGGCCACGCGGCGCTCCAGCTCGGCCCGCGCCTCCTCCTGGATGGCCAGCCGCTCCACGAGATTCAGGCGGCGCTGGGCCAGCGCGTAGCCGGTCAGGGCGGCAAGCGCCACCACCGCGGCGGCGAGCAGCCCGGCCTGCTGGGCGCGGGTGGCGACCGGGGCGAGGCTGGTCAGGGCGTGGATCGTCCAATCGCCGCCGGGCACCGCGGCGGATTGCAGGAGGTAGCGCCGCTCCACGTTCCCTTCCCGCAGGGTGATGCGGTCGGACGCCCCGCCGAAGGCCCAGGGCAGGGTGGGGATCTCCTCGGTCGGGGCCGCCGCCGCTGCGGGCAGCGTGACCGGCAGGCGGCGGGGCAGGGCGTTGTAGCGCCAACCCTCGACGTTGGTGATGAAGACGATGCCGTCGCGGTCGGAGACCAGAACTTTCTCCCGGCCGTGCGACCAGGCGCGTTCCAGCTCCTGGAAACCGACCTTCAGGACCACGACGCCCGCTGGTCGTTGGTCTGTGCGGTTTTCCGCCACCACCCGCTGGGCCGTGTAGTAGCCGGGAACGAGCGAGGTGGTGCCAAGCGCGAAATGGTGCCCCTCCCCCTGCTCCATGGCCGACTGGAAATAGGGGCGGTAGCTGAAGTTCTGCCCGACGAAGCTGGGTGCGGCGTTCCAATTGCTGGCCGCGACGGTGGTTCCCGCCCCGTTCATCACATAGAGGGCCGACGCCTTCAGCGTCGCGGCGATGGCCTCCAGCTTGCGGTTCAGGCGGTCCACCCGCTCCGGGTTGGGGTCGCGCAGCAGGTCGGCAACCTCGCGGTCGCGGGCGAGCACCATCGGCACGGCGGCGTGCCGCTCCAACTCCGTCCGCAGGTTGGATTCGTACAGCGACAGCTGCGCTGACCCCTGTTCGCGCAAGGATTCACTGGCATTGTCCGCCGCCAAACCCGCGGCCACCGCCGCGGCCAGCGGCATGCCGACGACCAGCATGGCCAGCATCACCCGCCGCGGACGGGCGAACAGGACGGGCAGCCGCCGGGCGACCCAGTCGCGGCTTTGCGAAAATGTCCAGCGGGTGGGGGCGATCCTAACCAACGGTCCTCAATTCATGCTGCGTCGCAACAAGACGTCTTGATGTGCGGATTTTCGCACATGGATTTCGCCCCTGTCGTGCGGATTCTGACCCACGCCTTTTGTCAGAGCGCTGCGATTCCTCGTTTTTATTTTTGGCACACCGCTTGCTTGGAGAGAGGCATGACGGGCAGGCCGCCGACCGCGAGACAAGAGCGGCAGCCCATTTCAGGAACGCCACGAGGAGACGATCATGCACGCCCAAGGGCAGCCCCAGAAAAAGCCATTCTACACGAACCTGACTGTCCAGGTTCTCACCGCGATCACCATCGGCATTCTGCTCGGCCATTTCTATCCGGTTTTTGCGGTGCAGATGAAGCCCTTGGGCGACGTCTTCATCAAGATGATCAAAATGGTCATCGGCCCGATCGTCTTCCTGACCGTGGTCACCGGCATCTCCTCGATCGGCGACATGAAGAAGGTCGGCAAGGTCGGCGGCAAGGCGATCCTGTATTTCGAGATCGTCACCACCTTCGCCCTGGGTCTCGGCCTGCTGGTCGTCAATCTGGTGAAGCCGGGCGCGGGGATGAACATCCAGGCCGGCTCGCTGAAGGCCGACGCCGTCGCCAAATACGCCACCGAGGCGCAGAACCACACCACCATCGACTTCCTGGTCAACATCGTCCCGGACAACGTCGTCGGCGCCTTCGTCAAGGGCGACATGCTGCAGATCCTGTTCTTCGCGGTGATCTTCGGCGTCGCGCTGTCCGCCATGGGCCAGAAGGGCAAGGTGGTCGAGGACATGTTCGAGAAGGTGTCGCACGCCATGTTCGGCGTGATCGGCATCCTGATGCGCGTCGCCCCGCTGGGTGCCTTCGGCGCGATGTCCTTCACCATCGGAAAGTACGGCGTGTCGTCGCTGACTTCGCTCGGCCAGCTCATGGCGGCGGTCTACATCACGATGGCGCTGTTCGTCTTCGTCGTGCTGGGCAGCATCGCCCGGCTGTACAACTTCAACCTCCTGACCTTCCTGCGCTACATCAAGGACGAGCTGCTGATCGTGCTCGGCACCTCCTCGTCGGAGTCCGTGCTGCCGCGCATGATGGAGAAGATGCAGAAGTTTGGCTGCTCCAAGCATGTGGTCGGCCTCGTCATCCCGACCGGCTACTCCTTCAACCTGGACGGCACCTCGATCTACCTGTCGATGGCCGCGATCTTCATCGCCCAGGCCTTCAACATCGACCTGACGATCTGGCAGCAGCTCACCATCCTTGGCCTGCTGATGCTGACCTCGAAGGGGGCGGCGGCGGTCACCGGCGGCGGCTTCGTGACGCTGGCGGCCACGCTGTCGGCCACCGGCCACCTGCCGATCGAAGGTCTGGCGCTGCTGCTGGGCGTCGACCGCTTCATGTCGGAAGCCCGCGCCATCACCAACCTGATCGGCAACGGCGTCGCCACCATCGTGGTCGCCAAGATGGAAGGCGAATTCGACGAGAGCAAGGCGGTCGCCGAATACCAGGAGCACTTCAAGGAACCGGCCCTGGCCCGCATCTGAGGCGGGGGCGGGCTCCGGTTCCCGGTGGTGAAAAGGAAGGGGTGGTCCGCCGCGGGCTGCCCCTTTCCCATTCCGGTGCTCGGGTAATTCGGGTATAAGCCGAAGGGGAAACAGTTCGTCGTTCGGCAAATTAACTGAAATCAAGTTAAAAGGGGAGAGGACGTATGTCCGGCGACTTCGACGCGATGGCGCTTGAGTACCACCGGAATCCGAAGCCCGGTAAGTTGGCGATCGTCGCCACCAAGCCCATGGCGAACCAGCGCGACCTCGCGCTGGCCTATTCGCCGGGCGTGGCCGCGGCGTCCAGCGCCATCGCCGCCGACCCGGCCCAGGCCGCGGAACTGACGGCCCGCGCAAACCTCGTGGCGGTCATCACCAACGGCACGGCGGTTTTGGGTCTGGGCGACATCGGCCCGATGGCCGCCAAGCCGGTCATGGAGGGCAAGGCCGTCCTCTTCAAGAAGTTCGCCGGCATCGACTGCTTCGACCTGGAGTTGAACGAGAAGGACGTCGACGGTCTGGTGGACACCATCGTCCGCCTGGAGCCGACCTTCGGCGCCATCAACCTGGAGGACATCGCCGCCCCCGCCTGCTTCGAGGTGGAGCGCCGCTGCCGCGAGCGGATGAAGATCCCGGTCTTCCACGACGACCAGCACGGTACCGCCATCGTGGTGGGGGCGGCCGTCCTGAACGGGCTGAAGCTGGTCGGCAAGGACATCGCCACCGTCAAGGTCGTCTCCACCGGCGGCGGGGCCGCGGGCATTGCCTGCCTGGACCTGATGCTCAGCCTGGGCGTGAAGCGCGAGAACGTCTGGCTGGTCGACCGCATCGGCGTGGTCCACAAGGGCCGCAACGAGGAGATGAACCCCTACAAGGACGCCTACGCGCAGGAGACGGACGCCCGCGTTCTGAACGACGTCATCGACGGGGCGGACATCTTCCTCGGCCTGTCGGGCGCCAAGGTGCTGAAGCCGGAGATGCTGACCCGCATGGCCGACAGGCCGCTGGTGCTGGCGCTGGCCAACCCGGAGCCGGAGATCATGCCGGACCTCGCCCGGCAGGCGCGCCCCGACGCCATCATCGCCACGGGGCGGTCGGATTTCCCGAACCAAGTCAACAATGTCCTCTGCTTCCCCTTCATCTTCCGCGGCGCGCTGGACGTTGGCGCGACGACGGTGAACGAGGAGATGAAGATCGCCGCCACCCACGCCATGGCCAGCCTCGCCCAGGCCGAGCCGTCGGACGTGGTGGCCGCCGCCTATGTCGGCGAGAACCTCCGCTTCGGCCCGGACTACATCCTGCCCAAGCCGTTCGATCCGCGTCTGGTGATCGAAGTGTCCTCGGCGGTCGCCAAGGCCGCCATGGAGTCGGGCGTGGCGACGCGGCCGATCGTCGATTTCCGCGCCTACCGCGACAGCCTCGGCCAGTATGTCTTCCGCTCCGGCCTCGTCATGAAGCCGGTCATCACCAAGGCGAAGGCGGCGCCCAAGCGCATCGTCTACGCGGAGGGCGAGGAACCGCGCGTCCTGCGCTGCGCCCAGGTGGTGGTGGACGACGGCATCGCCCATCCGGTGCTGCTGGGCCGCGCCGACGTGATCGAGCGGACGATCGCCGACATGGGCCTGCGCATCCGCATCGGCAAGGACGTGGAGGTGATCGAGGCCGCCCGTGACCTGCGCTGCCACAACTACGCCGAGGTCTACCGGCAGCTGATGGGCCGCCGCGGCGTGTCGCCGGCCAACGCGCTGAACGTCGTGCGCACCCAGCCGAGCGTCTTCGGCGCGCTGATGGTCCGCCGGGGCGAGGCCGACGGCATGGTCTGCGGCACCTCGGGCCGCTACGGCGACCACTTCAACCACGTCATGGACGTGATTGGCCTGCGCAAGGGCGTGAAGGTGGCCGGCGCGATGAACGGCCTGATCTCGCAGAAGGGCACGCACTTCATCTGCGACACCTACGTCAACCACGATCCGACCGCCGAGCAGGTGGCCGAGATCGCCCGGCTGGCGGCGGAAGAGGTGAAGCGCTTCGGCATCGAGCCGAAGGTGGCGCTGCTCTCCCACTCCAACTTCGGCAGCGCGGACACCCCGTCGGCCCGCAAGATGCGGCTGGCCTACCAGCTCATTGCCGAGGAGAATCCCGACCTGGAGGTGGACGGCGAGATGCACGCCGACGCCGCCCTGTCGGAGGTGCTGCGCAAGGGCGTGCTGCCCGACAGCCGCCTGAAGGGCGAGGCGAACCTGCTGGTCATGCCGACCCTGGACGCCGCCAACATCGCCTTCAACATGCTGAAGATCATGGCCGACGCGCAGAATGTCGGGCCGATGCTGCTGGGCGCCGCGCGCCCCGTGCACATCGTCACCCCGTCGGTCACCACGCGCGGTCTGGTCAACATGACGGCGGTGGCGGTGGTCGACGCCCAGCTCGCCGCCCCGGTCAACGCTGCCCCGCGTCCCCCGGCGCTGCAGGACGGCGAGGACTGAGCGACCGCGACCGCGGAACCGGACGGTGCTTGCGCCGCTCCGGTCCCGCGGGCCACTCTGCCGGGATGAGTCCCGACGTCCCTTTCGGCAACGACCTGCCCACCCTGACGGCGTCGGCCGCCCGCCACCACGCGCAGGGACGGCTGGCCGAGGCGGTGACCGCCTACACCGACGCCTTGCGGCTGGACCGGCGCGACCCGGCGCTGCTCTTCGGCTTCGGGCTGGTTCTGCGCGATCTCGGACAGATTGACGGGGCCGCCACATGCTTCGAGGCGGCCTTCGCTCTTGATCCCGCGTGCGTGGACGCGGCGGACAGCCTGGGCACGCTGCGCGCCGGGCAAGGCCGCCTTGCGGAGGCCGAAGCCTGCCACCGCGCCGCGCTGGCCCGCGGCGGCGACCGGGCACCGATCTGGAACAATCTGGCAAACGCGCTGAGCCGGCAAGGGCGTGCGGCGGCGGCCCTGACGGCGTGGCAACGCGCCGTCCTGCTCGACCCGGCCTTGCCGGAGGGGTGGTCCAACCTCGGCGGCGGGCTGCGCGACGCGGAGCGGTTGGACGAGGCCGAGCGGGCGCACCGCCGCGCCCTGCGGCTGATGCCGGACGAACCGCAGGCCAACAACAATTTCGGCCACGCGCTGCAGGCGCGGCTCCGCCATACGGAAGCGGCCCGCTGGTTCCGGCGCGCCCTGACGCTCGACCCCGGCTATGCGGCAGCACTCTGCAATCTCGGTTTGGCGGTGCAGCGCCTGGGCGACGGGGGGCTGGCGGAGCGTTTGTACGGGTGGGCGTTGCGCGTGGCTCCCGATCTGGCGCTGGCCCATTTCAACCGCGGCCTGCTGCGGCTGGAGCGCGGCGCGCTGGCGGAGGGCTGGGCCGGATATGGGTGGCGCTTCGCGTCCGGTCAGGCGGGTGGGGCGCGGCAGCCGCGGATGCCCGCCTGGCGGGGCGAGGATCTGGCGGGAAAGCGCCTGCTGATCTGGGGCGAGCAGGGGGTCGGCGACACCATCCTGTTCTCCTCCCTCTGCGCGGAGGCCATCGCCCGCGCCCGCTCCGTGGTGATCGAAACCGATCGGCGGCTGGTGCCGCTGTTCGCCCGCTCCTTCCCCGCCGCGCTGGTCCGTCCCCCGATGCCCGATGCGGCGACCGTGCCCGACTGCGACCTGCACACGCCCATCGGCTCCCTGGCGCGGGTCTTCCGCCGCGAGCTGTCCGCGTTCGCCGGTGCCGCCGGCGGCTGGCTGGTGCCCGATCCGGTTCGGGTGGCGCTCTGGCGGGAGCGGGTGGCGGCGCTCGGCCCCGGCCTTCGCGTGGGGATCGGCTGGCGCAGCGCGCTGATGACCGAATCGCGGCGCGCCGCCTACAGCCGGCTCGACCAGTGGGACGCGCTGTTCGCCGTGCCGGGCGTGGTCTTCGTCAACCTCCAATATGGCGCGTGCGAGGCCGAGCGGGTCGCGGCGGAGGCACGCTTCGCCGTCGCCATCCACCGCTGGGACGATCTCGACCTGACCGATGATTTCGACGGGACGGCGGCGCTGATGGCGAACCTGGATCTGGTGATCGCGCCTGCCACGGCGGTGGGGGAACTGGCGGCGGCGCTCGGCGTGCCGGTCTGGCGCTTCGGCGGGCGGGACTGGACCCAACTCGGCAGCGCGGTGCGCCCCTGGTTTGCGGCGCAGCGCCTGTTCCAGCCGCAGGGCGGGGAGGACATCCCTGGCGTGCTGAGGCGGATGGCCAGACAACTCGCCCGCTGCCCTATCTGAAATTTCGGCGAAAAACAATTCGCAACTTTACATGCTTTGCGGTAAAGTGAGGGTCGAGCGATCCATTCGCGCCTTCCCCGTTCGGGGGCGTGCCTGATGGGAGGGGGGTGTCATGTCAGACGCAATGGCCGGCGTTGGTCAGATGGTTGCGGACCTCAACAAGTCCGTGTCCGCGGCCGTCGAACGCCTGAACGCCCAGCGCGAGGCCGAGGCCGCCGCCGCCGGGAACGTGCAGGAGTTCCGCAAGGACGTCCGCAAGTCCTCCGTCAATACCCCCGGCTTTGCCACGGACATGGGCGTTCTCGCCAAGAACGTGACCCGCCTGAACGTGGTCGGTGCGCTGGGCGCCGACGACCCCGTCGACTTCTACAAGTTCCGCGTGACCACCAAGGGCGAGGTGACGCTGGGTCAGGTCGGCGACGAAGGGCTGCGCGTCCAGGTGATGTCCAAGTTCGGCACGGTCGTGGCCGACAGCGACAAGAGCGCCGGAAAGAACTACGACGCCTTCAAGAGCATGATGCAGGGCGAGTATGAACTCGACCGCGGCGACTACACGCTGCGCCTGACGCGCGAGAAGGGGCAGTCCGCCAAAGACCCCAAGAACTACGCGATCCAGCTCAGCATGGGCAAATACACCCAGGATTACGACACGGTCGTCAAGGCGCCGAAGAAGGGCGAAAGCCCGTTCAACCTCTCCACCGGCCAGCAGGCCATGCTGGACGGGCTGAGCCAGGCGGCGGCGAGTCTGAATTCGATCCCCACCGGCCAGTCCGGCACGCAGAAGCTGCTGGGCAGCTTCAACATGTTCGTCTGATCGAATCCTGTCCTCGACCAAAGGCCGAAGCCCTTTCCCCACCCATGGGGGAAGGGCTTTTTCCATTCGGGGCCCATGGTCCGCCCCGCTCGGTGCTCCTTCGCCGGCCCACTCCACAATCGGCGGACCTTTCGCCCGTGGGAAATGTTAAGTCAACGCTATGACCGCACCGGACCACCCGATCCTTCTCTGCCACGACTGCGGGGCACCGCACGCCCTGCCGCCGGCCATGCCCGGCCATCGCGCGGAATGCCACCGCTGCGGGGCGGTGCTGCGCCATTTCCGGACCGGCGGGCTGGGGCACGCGGTGGCCCTCGCCATCGCCTCGACGATTCTGTTCATCACCGCCAACCTGTTCCCGATCCTGACCTTCGAACTGGAGGGGCGGGCGCAGACCGCGACCCTGCTCAGCGGTTCGGTGGCGCTGTGGGACGGCGGCTACGAGGTGCTGGGCGTCCTGGTCTTCTTCGTGCTGTTCCTGGCACCGCTGGCGCAGGTTCTCGGCACGCTCTACGTCGTGATGCCGCTCGCCGCCGGGCGGACGGCGGCGCCCGGAGCGGCCTGGACCTTCCGGACGGTGGCGCGGCTGCGCCGCTGGGCGATGGCGGAGGTCTTCCTGCTCGGCCTGATCGTCGCCTATGTGAAGCTGTCCGATCTGGCGGAACTGGAGCCGGGGGCGTCGCTGGCCGCCCTGGTCGCCTTCATCCTGGTGCAGGTGTGGGGGGAGGCGTCGCTCAGCCCCTTCGAGGTGTGGGAGCGGATCGCGCCGCAAACCCGCGTGGCCCAGGCGGCCAACGCCGACCCGGAGCGGCTGACCGCCTGCCACGACTGCCATCAGGTGGTGGCCGGTTCGGAAGGGCCCGGATTTAAGAGAGGGTGCCCGCGCTGCGGCGCACGGCTGCACCACCGCAAGCCGAACAGCCTGCCGCGCGGCTGGGCGCTGATTTCCGCGGCGACGATCCTCTACATTCCGGCGAACCTGCTGCCGATCATGACGGTGGTCTATTTCGGTGCTGGCCAGCCCGACACCATCCTGTCCGGTGTGGAGGCGCTGATCGCGGCGGAGATGTGGCCGGTGGCCCTGCTGGTCTTCTTCGCCAGCATCACCGTACCCGTGCTGAAGCTGGTCGGGCTGGCCTATCTGTTGTGGACGGTGCAGCGGGGCTCGCCGAAGCGGCAACGCGACCGCACGCGGCTCTACCGCCTGATCGAGGGGGTCGGGCGCTGGTCGATGGTGGACATCTTCATGATCTCGCTTCTGGCGGCCCTGGTCCAGCTGGGCGCCATCGCCACCATTCACGCGGAGCTGGGCGCCGTCGCCTTCGCCGCGGTCGTCATCATCACCATGCTGGCGTCGGAGTCCTTCGACCCGCGGCTGATCTGGGATGCGCCGTCCCGGCGGGCGCAGCGGCAGGATTCCTCCTATGACTGATGCCCATGACTGACCCGAATTCCTCGGTGGAGCCGGCCAGCCCGGTGATCCGCCGCCGCCGCGGCCCGCCGCTGATCTGGCTGGTGCCGCTGGTCGCCGCGCTGATCGGCGGCTGGCTGGCCTGGAGGACGCTGAACGAGCGCGGCCCGACCATCACCATCACCTTCGACACGGCGGAGGGGCTGGAGCCCGGCAAGACCCGCGTGCGCTACCGCGACGTCGATGTCGGGACGGTGCAGGGGGTGGCGGTCTCGCCCGACCTGTCGAACGTCATCGTCTCCGTGCGCATGGTGAAGGGCGCCGCCTCCTACCTCAACGACCGGACCAGCTTCTGGGTGGTCAAGCCGCGGCTGGGCTTCGGCGGCGTGTCGGGCCTCGGCACGCTGGTTTCGGGCGCCTACATCGGCATGGACCCGGGAACGGGGAACGGCGAGGCGCTCAGCGCCTTCCGCGGGCTGGAGGAACCGCCGCTGATCCGCTCCAGCTCTCCGGGCCGGCGCTTCGCGCTGCGCGCCGACCGGTTGGGCGGGCTGGGGCCGGGGGCGCCGATCTACTACCGCGGCATCCAGGTCGGCGAGGTGGTCGGCTATGAATTCTCCCAGGACTGGCAATCGCTGACCCTCCCGGTCTTCATCCACGCGCCCTACGACCGGATCGTCAGGCCCAATACCCGCTTCTGGAACGCCAGCGGCCTGTCGGTGTCCATCGGGCCGGAGGGGCCGACGGTGGCGCTGGAATCGTTGCAGTCGCTGGCGACCGGCGGGGTATCCTTCGAGACTCCCGGCCTTGGCGGACCCGGCGACGGTGGCGAGATCGCCGCGGAGGGAACGGCTTTCCCCCTCTATGAGAGCCGCAACGCCGCCAGCGACGCGCGCTTCACCCGGCGGGTGCCCTTCCTGGTGCATTTCGACGGGTCGGTGCGTGGCCTGCATCCGGGGTCGGCGGTGGAGTTCCGCGGCATCCGGGTGGGTGAGGTGACCGACATCCGCCTGGACGTGGACCCGGTGACCGGCAACGCGCGTATCCCGGTCACCCTGAACATCGAGCCGGAACGGCTGGGCGGCGAGCTGCCGGCGGCGCACGACACCGAAGCCGCCTATGCCGGCATGAAGGCGCTGGTCGAGCAGGGGCTGCGGGCGCAGTTGCGCACCGGCAACCTGCTGACCGGCGAGTTGATCGTGACGCTGGACCTGTTCCCTGACGCGCCGAAACAAACGATGATCTCCGGCGGTCCCTATCCGGAAGTGCCGTCCCAGCCGAACGTGCTCGACACGGCGACCAAAACCGCCACCGACCTGATGAACGAGCTTGCCCGCGCGCCCATCGCCGAAACGGTGGTGGAGCTGCGCTCGACCATCCAGAAGGCCGGCGCCCTGATCGGCTCGCCGGAGGTGGCGCAGGCCATGGGCTCGCTCAGCCGGTCGCTGGCGGAGCTGGAGAAGACGACGCAGGCGCTGGGCAGCGAGGGCGAACCGACCATCCGCGCTCTGCGCGACGTGGCGGAGAACACCTCCAAGCTGGTCCGGCAGGCCGAAAAGACGCTCAGCAGCACGGACGGGCTGGTGAACTCGTCCCGCCCCGCCGTCAGCGACCTGCAGGGGCTGGTGCGCGAATTGACCGCGGCGGCCCGCTCCCTACGTGGACTGACCGACTATCTCGAACGCCATCCCGAAGCCCTGATCCGGGGCAAACGCGGTTGAGGACTCCCATGGCTCCGATTGTTCATGCCCGTCGCCTGCTGCTGTGCGCCTCCGCCCTGGCGTCGCTCGCCGCCTGCAGCACGCCGCCAAGCCGCTTCTACCATCTGGACGCCGTCGCGCCGGATGCCGCCCAACCGCGGAGCGCCGAGGCGCAGCGGCGGGTGATCGGGCTGGAGGGCGTGGAGGTCCCCGGCTATCTCGACCGGTCCGAGTTGGTGATGCGGGCGCCGGGCAACCGGCTGGTCGTCATGGAGTTCGACCGCTGGGGCGGCCCCCTCGACGAGATGGTGACCCGTACGCTGCTGCGGAACCTGGAGAAAGGCCTGCCTGGGGCGGAGGTGGTCGGCCTGCCGCTTCAGCGCGACTTCCCGCTGTCCCAGGCGGTGGAGGTGACGCTGGACCGCTTCGACGCGGCGGAGGACGGGCCGGCGGTTCTGCAGGCGCGCTGGCGGGTCTTCGACCAGGGCGGCGACCGGCTGCGCCGGCTGGGCCACACCGCGGTGGAGGAACCGGTGAGTGCGGCCGGCGATCCCGGTGCCGTCGCCGACGCCCTCAGCCGCACCCTGGCCCGTCTGGCGCAAGATATCGCAAGCGCGCTGCGCTGATCTGGTGAGTCTGTTTTAAAACGGACGATCCAGATGAAAATATTCGATTTCCGGTGGATTGTCTCAAATGCTGCGCCGCAAAAGTCGCGCATTCCTCCAGTTTTTGTGACAGGACGTGCCTTGGACGGTGCCCTGCGTATTTCGCAGAGATTGATTGACTGGGATCAATGTGGCCGGGGACCTTTGGGCGCCTACTGATCGAGTAAGCGCGATGCTTGGCCGGGCGGGCTCGTCCGGTCCGGCGCCGCGCAACGTGGCGCGGCCCCCGCCGGGGAGGGCAGGGACCGCCGCAGACCAATAGAGGCGCGTCATGGATTCCCTGATGTTCGAACCGAAAATCCCCGTTGCCGAAGCCGAGACGCCGAACCCCTGGCGCGGTTTTGCGTCCGGTTCCTGGCGGACCACGGTCGATCTGCGCGATTTCATCGTGAAGAACGTCCGCCCCTACGGCGGCGACGGCAGCTTCCTCTCCCCGGCCAGCGACCGCACCCTGTCGCTGTGGAACACGGTGCGCGATCTCCTGAAGGAGGAACGCGCGGCCAAGGGAGGCGTTCTCGACGCCGACACGGAACTGGTGTCCTCCATCGTCAGTCACGCCCCCGGCTACATCGACCGGGAGCTTGAGGTCATCGTCGGGCTTCAGACGGACAAGCCGCTGAAGCGGTCGATCATGCCCTTCGGCGGCTGGCGCATGGTCAAGACGGGGCTGGAGGCCTACGGCTTCAAGCCCTCGGCGAAGCTGGACGACGTGTTTCCGGCGCTGCGCAAGACGCACAACGACGGCGTCTTCGACGTCTACACCGACGAGATGCTGCGCTGCCGCAAGTCGGGCGTCATCACCGGCCTGCCGGACGCCTACGGCCGCGGGCGCATCATCGGCGATTACCGCCGGCTGGCGCTCTACGGCGCCGATTTCCTGATCGCCGACAAGAAGGCCCAGTACAAGAGCCTGGAAGTCGACCGCATCGACGAGAACACGCTGCGCCTGCGCGAGGAGATCACCGAGCAGATCCGCGCGCTCCGCGACCTCGTGACGATGGCGTCGTCCTACGGCTTCGACGTGACCCGTCCGGCGACCAACGCCTTCGAGGCGGTGCAGTGGACCTACCTCGCCTATCTGGCGGCGGTGAAGGAGGCCAACGGGGCGGCCATGTCGCTGGGCCGGGTCTCCAGCTTCCTCGACGTCTACATCGAGCGCGACCTGCGCGAAGGCCGCCTGGACGAGGCGGGCGCTCAGGAGCTGATCGACCAGTTCGTCATCAAGCTGCGGATGGTGCGTTTCCTGCGCACGCCGGAATACGACCAGCTCTTCTCCGGCGACCCGACCTGGGTGACGGAATGCATCGGCGGCATGGCGCTCGACGGGCGGACGCTGGTGACCAAGGGCAGCTTCCGCATGCTGCACACGCTCCAGAATCTCGGGCCCGCTCCGGAACCGAACCTGACCGTGCTGTGGTCGGAGAGCCTGCCCGAAGGCTTCAAGAAGTTCTGCGCGGAGACGTCGATCAAGACCTGCTCGGTGCAGTACGAGAACGACGACCTGATGCGGCCCTTCTGGGGCGACGACTACGGCATCGCCTGCTGCGTCTCGGCCATGCGCATCGGCAAGCAGATGCAGTTCTTCGGCGCCCGCGCCAACCTCGCCAAGACGCTGCTCTACGCCATCAACGGCGGCCGCGACGAGGTGTCGGGCGAGCAGGTCGGCCCGGCCTTCGCGCCGATCACCGGCGACGTGCTCGACCACGACACGGTGGTCGCCCGGTTGCTGCCGATGATGGAATGGCTGGCGCGCGCCTACATGAACACGCTCAACGCCATCCACTTCATGCACGACAAGTACATGTACGAGCGGCTGGAAATGGCGCTGCACGACCGCGACGTGCTGCGCACCATGGCCTGCGGCATCGCCGGCCTGAGCGTGGTCGCGGACAGCCTGTCGGCGATCAAGCACGCCACGGTGAAGGTGGTCCGCGACGAGCGCGGGCTGGCCACCGACTTCGTCATCGAGGGCGACTATCCGGCCTTCGGCAACAACGACGACCGGGTGGACGGGATCGCGGTGTGGCTGGTCGAGACCTTCATGGGTCTGCTGCGCAA
>NZ_VITI01000022.1 GCF_007827795.1 Azospirillum brasilense | reverse complement strand
CAGGTCCTCGCCTCGGCGACCGTCGTCATGCTCGGCATCCTCTTCGCAGAACGCCAACTCAACAGACGCAACAACCGATGATCCCGGCTGTAGTATTAGGGCAGCCGCTTTTGGCAACCGACCCCTTTCCCGGACCTTTCCATGCGCCGCCGCACCAGCAACCCCAGCCCGGCCCCGTCCTATGCGGAGGCCGCGTCCAGCACCGGCGACATGGCGGCGCTGCGCTCGCTCGTTCCCTATCTCTGGCCGCATGATTCCTTCGAGACGAAGCTGCGCGTGGTGGTGGCGTTGGTGCTGCTGGTCGGCGCCAAGGTGGCGAACGTCTGGGTGCCGCTCTTCTACAAGCGGGCGGTCGACGCCCTGTCGCCGGGGGACGCGGGGGCGCTGGTGACCATCCCGCTGGGGCTGATCGTCGCCTACGGTCTGGCGCGGGTGATGTCGCTGGTCTTCGCGGAGCTGCGCGACGCGGTGTTCGCCAACGTCGCCCAGCGCACCATCCGCAAGGTCGCCCTGTCGGTCTTCCAGCATCTGCACGCCCTGTCGCTGCGCTTCCATCTGGAGCGGCAGACCGGCGGCCTGACCCGCTCGCTGGAGCGCGGCACCCGCGCCATCGAGACGCTGCTGCGCTACGCCCTGTTCTCCATCGTGCCGACGCTGGTGGAGATCACGCTGGTCTGCGTGATCCTGTGGCGGATGTTCGACGGCTGGTTCGCGCTGGCGACCTTCGCCACGGTGGGAAGCTACATCGCCTACACCTTCTTCGTGTCGGAATGGCGCATCCAGTTCCGCCGCGCCATGAACGAGACCGACAACAAGGCCAACACCAAGGCGGTGGACAGCCTGCTGAACTACGAGACCGTCAAGTATTTCGGCAACGAGGGGCACAAGGCCCGGCGCTACGACCAGGCGCTGGCCTCCTACGAGCAGGCGGCGGTGAAGAGCCAGCGCAGCCTGTCGCTGCTGAACATCGGCCAATCGGCGATCATCTCGCTGGGGCTGGCGGTGGTCATGGGCATGGCGGCGCGCGGCATCGTCAACGGCACGATGACGCTGGGCGACTTCGTGCTGGTCAACACCTACCTGCTCCAGCTCTACCAGCCGCTGAACTTCTTCGGGGTGGTGTACCGCGAAATCAAGCAGGCGCTGATCGACGTGGAATCCATGGTGACGCTGCTGTCGGTGGACCGCGAGGTGGCCGACCGGCCGGGCGCTCCCCCGCTGGCCATCACGGGGGGCGAGCTGCGCTTCGACGGGGTGGAGTTCGGCTACGACCCGCGGCGGCCGATCCTCAAGGGGGTCAGCTTCACCGTGCCCGCCGGGCGGACGGTGGCCATCGTCGGCCCGTCCGGGGCGGGCAAATCGACCATCGGCCGGCTGCTGTTCCGCTTCTACGACGTGTCGGGCGGCGGCATCCTGATCGACGGGCAGGACATCCGGGAGGTGACCCAGCAATCGCTGCGTGGCGCCATCGGCATCGTCCCGCAGGACACGGTGCTGTTCAACGACACGGTCTATTACAACATCGCCTACGGCCGCCCCGGCGCCAGCCCGGCGGAGGTCGAGCAGGCGGCGCGGCTGGCCCACATCCACAACTTCATCATGGCACTGCCCGACGGCTACGAGACCACGGTGGGGGAGCGCGGGCTGAAGCTGTCCGGCGGCGAGAAGCAGCGCGTCGCCATCGCCCGCACCATCCTGAAGAACCCGGCGATCCTGCTGTTCGACGAGGCGACCTCGGCGCTCGACACCCACACCGAGCGGGAGATCCAGGCCAACCTGCGCGAGGTCAGCCGGGGCCGCACCACGCTGGTGATCGCGCACCGCCTGTCCACCGTGATCGACGCCGACGAGATCCTGGTGATGGAGGCCGGTCGTGTGATCGAACGGGGACGCCACATGGAACTGCTGTCGCGCGGCGGCGCCTATGCCGCATTGTGGGCGCGGCAGCAGGAATCCTCGCAAGGGCCGGAACCGGTTCCGGAAGTCCTTGCCCCCACCTGATCCCTTTCCCACCTGAACCCATCATCACGACGGAGCATCCCTTTGGGACCGGTACGGCAGGCGCTGCGCGAGGCGACCCGCGACATCCATGAACGGCTGGACCGGGCGGCGGTCCTGCGCCCGCTGACCAGCCCGTCGATCACGGCGGACGAGTACCGCGACGCCCTGATCGCCTTGCACGGATTCAACTCCCCCATCGAGCGGGCGCTGGGCGAGGGCGCCGAGCGGCTGGACCTGCTGCGCGCCGATCTGGCCGATCTGGGGGTGGACGCGGATTCCCTGCCGGTGGCCGGGGTGCTGCCGGCGCTGGACGGCCTGCCGGCGCGGCTGGCGGCGCGCTACGTGCTGGACGGCTCCGCCCATGGCGGGCGGGCGATGCTGCCCAACGTCACCCGTGCCTTGGGGTTCGACGCCACGCGCGGGGCGCGTTTCCTTGCGTCCGCCGGAATCGACATGGCCGGCCGCTGGAAGGCGCTGCTCGCCCGGCTGGAAAGCGATCTGGACACGCCTGAGTCGGCGCAGGCGGCCTGCGCCACGGCGGTGGCCCTGTTCGCCGCGCTGGAGGTCTGGCTGGACGGGCTGGTCCCGAAGGCCGCCTGAACCAGGACCTGGCCGGCGGATCGACGCAGCGGATCGACGCGGGGGCTTCACCGCGCCCGCCGCGCCCGCTAGGTTCCCTGCATGACCACCGCTCCCGCCCTCAACACCCCCGCCGCGCTCGCCGACGCGGTGCTGCGGGGTGACCGCCGCGCGCTCGCCCGCGCCATCACGCTGATCGAATCGACCCGGCGCGACCACCGTGCCCAGGCCGATTCCCTGCTGGAGATGCTGCTGCCCCACACCGGCAACTCGGTGCGGGTGGGCATTTCAGGCGTGCCGGGGGTGGGCAAGTCGACCTTCATCGAGACGTTCGGGCAGCACGTCATCGCGCGGGGGCACAAGGTGGCGGTGCTGGCCATCGACCCGTCGTCGCAGCGCACCGGCGGCTCCATCCTGGGCGACAAGACCCGCATGGTGGACCTGTCGCGCGAACCGAACGCCTTCATCCGCCCGTCGCCCGCCGGCGCCACGCTGGGCGGCGTGGCCCGCCGCACGCGCGAGGCCATGCTGATCTGCGAGGCGGCGGGCTTCGACGTGATCGTGGTGGAGACGGTGGGCGTCGGCCAGTCGGAGACGGCGGTGGCCGACATGGTCGACCTGTTCATGCTGCTGCTGCTGCCCGCCGGGGGCGACGAGCTTCAGGGCATCAAGAAGGGCATCGTCGAGCTGGCCGACCTCGTGGTCGTCAACAAGGCGGACGGCGACCTCGCCAACACGGCGCGGCATACCGTCGCGGACTACCGCCACGCCCTGACCCTGCTGCGCCATGGCGACTGGCGCGTTCCGGTGCTGAGCTGCTCGGCCATCACCAGGGCCGGCATCGATTCGGTGTGGGACACCATCGGGGAGCACAAGGCGATCACCGAGGCGTCCGGCGTCCGCGCCACGCGCCGCGCCGAGCAGGCCCGCGCCTGGCTGTGGAGCGAGATCCGCGAGACGCTGGTGGACGCCTTCAAGGCGCATCCCGCCGTGCGCGCCGACCTGTCCGCGCTGGAATCCCGCGTGACCGGCGGCGCCATCACCCCCACCGCCGCTGCACGCGTTTTGCTTGAAAAGTTCCTCGGGCGCCCGGTGGAGTAGGTCCTTTCGGGTATGCTGCACCGCAACATTTCCGTTGCGCCGCGATTCTCCCGTGCATAAGGTGGCGTGGGCGGGAAAGGAGCGTCTTCGCGGCGCTTGGGCGAGAGGTTTGCCCGCAGTCTCCTGGGGTATGAGCCGGAGTTGACTTGTCCGACACCGCCTCCGCGTCGAGTCGTCAACGGGAGACCCTAGGACATGGCCGCCAAATTTCTGGATCTTTTCGAGCGCTTCAACCCCCTGACCATGGGGCCGCTGGCTTTGTCGCCGCTGGGCAAGGCGGGTGCCGAGACCTACGCCGCCCGCAGCACGCGCGTCGCCGGCGTCATGCAGGACGGCTGCCGCCGCCTGCTCGACGGCGTAACCGCCGGCATCGGCGAGACGACGCACCTCGCGGGTGAATTCGCCAAGGTGCGCAGCCCGGCGGACCTCGCCGCCGTGCAGCGCGAATGGGCGACGGTCGCCCAGGCCCGCGTCGTCAACCAGGTGCAGACCGTCCTCGACGTCTCCTCGAAGATCGCCGCCGAACTGGGCGTCAGCCCAGTGGCCCTGACTCCGGCCGCCCCGGCGCCCAAGGCCGCCCCGCTGGCTGCGCCGGTTCCCGCCCCGAAGGTGGAGACCCCAAAGGCCGAGGCGCCCAAGGTCGAGGAGAAGAAGGCCGAGGTGAAGGCGGACGTGAAGGCCGAGCCGGCTCCCGCCCAGGCGCCGAAGAAGGCGCCGGCGGCCCGCAAGGCTCCGGCCAAGGCCGCCGCTCCCAAGGTCGAGGCGCCCAAGGCTGAAGAGAAGAAGGCCGAGACGCCCGCTGCGAAGGCGGAGCCGGTGAAGGCCGAACCGCCAAAGGCCGAGGCGGCTCCCGCCCCGGCGCCCAAGGCGGAGGCCCCGAAGGCCGACGTGAAGGCTGACGTGAAGACCGCCCCGAAGGTCGAGGAAAAGAAGGCCGAAGCCCCCAAGGTCGAGGCCCCGAAGGCGGATGCGCCGAAGCCGGAGGCCGCCAAGGCCGCCCCGAAGGCCGCCGCTCCCGCGGCCGAGTGATTCACCAGATCGCGGTCCCCGCCGGCCCGGGGACCGTCGATCGGCGCGCGCCCGTCTCTTCCTTCCTTGACGGGCGCGCGCTTGTTCGACTATAACGCCGCCTCCTTCGGGCGGAATGCTGCCCGGGACCGGGTTTCATTTGCAAAAATAAAGGATCAGTCCGATGGCACGTCGGTGCTCCGTGACCGGTAAGGGCACGCAGTTTGGCAACAACGTCAGCCACGCCAACAACAAGACCCGCCGCCGTTTCCAGCCGAACCTGCAGGAAACCTCGCTGCTGAGCGACGCTCTGGGTCAGATGGTGCGCCTGCGTATCTCCACCAACGCGATCCGTTCGATCGAGCACAAGGGCGGCCTCGACGCCTTCCTGCTCGACGCGAAGGACGACGTCCTCAGCCTGGATGCGCGCCGCCTGAAGCGCCGCATCGCCAAGGCCCAGGACAAGCAGCAGGCCGCCGCGGCCTGAGGCTGACCGCTGGAGGCGCCTGAGCGCTTCCGGCGATTCTGGTGACGTCACCGCGGGGCGGCAAACTCCGCGGTCGGGCGCTACGCCCCACACCAGGACGACTCCGACTCTCGGTTGCGCCGAATCCCGGTTGAGAGTGTCGCGCGCATCGCCGAAAGGCTTTGCGCGCGTTTTGTCGTGTCCGGATGCCGGGTTTAGAAGGACCGCTGCGCGCCCAGCAGCAGGCGGTAGCGCGGCGAATCGGGGCCGAACCCGACGCCGATGCCGGCGCCCACGGCAAGGTCTTCGCCGACGAGATGCCGGACGCCGGCCTCCACGAAATTGTCGGCTTTGCCGCGCTCCTGCGACTGCTCGCGCACCACGTCGAAGGCCACGGCGGTGGCGGGGCCGACCGGGGCGTTCATCCCGGCGGCCATGATGAAGCGGTTCTCGCGCTCGTCCGAAGCCGGATCGAACCGATGTCGCCAGGACAGGTTGGCGTGCAGGCGCGGTGCGCCGGCGGCGGACCCGAGCGGCTGGGTCAGGCGCCCGGTGATCCCGGCCTCGGTCGTCTTGCTCCCCGCCCCGTAGGGGATGCTGACCAGAGGCTCCACCGAGACGCCAAGCCGTCCCTGCGACGGTTCGCGGATGTTGTATTCGGCGGACACCTTGACGTCGCCCTGCTGCGCGTCGTCGGCGTTGCCCACGCGGTAGCCGGGACTGACCTTCAACGCCAGCCCGCTCGCCACGCCGACCTGGAGTTCCGGGTCGAAGGACAGGCGGTTGCGCCCACCATCCCCCTTCAGCCGCTCGAAGAAGGCGCGAACCTTCACGTCGACGCTGCCCTTCTCGATGGCGGCGGCGTCCTCGACGGTGATCGGCAGCTCCGACGACAGCGCCATGCGCTCGTCGTCCTGCGCGCGGGCGGCCCCGGCGGCGGCGAGCAGCCCGGTGGCGAGGGTGAGGCCCGCGAGGGCGGCGTGGCGCATGTCTGCTTTCCCGAACCGGTGGAGTTCCTATAGGCGTTTGCCGAACAACAGCCGGACGGGGCGAACGGGCCGCGGAGGGGAGGGGGTTACTCCACCGAGTCGGGGTCTTCGGCGTCCACCACCCGCCGGGCGATGTCGTAGGCGAAGCCGGCGCGGCCCAGCGCCGCCAGATCCTTGTCGCGGAATTCCGCGCGCTTGTCCGGCAGGCGGTAGGGGCCGAGCCGGCGGCGGCGGGCCAGCGCCAGGGCGGCGGTCAGGTTCAGGTCGCCCTCCACCTCCTCGTCCAGCGACTCCAGCGCGCGGTCGGCCTCGTCGCGGCCGATGCCCTTGGCGGACAGCTTTTCGCGGATGGCGCGGGTCGAGGTGCCGCGGCGGTGCAGGCTGGCCGCGCGCATCTCCGCATAGGCCGCGTCGTTCAGCAGGCCGCTGCGCAGGTAGCGGGCAATCAGGTCCTCGACCCAGCGGGCGCCCTCCGCCGGGTCGGTGCCGTGGGCCTGGGCGGAGCGGTCGACCTTGCGCATCAGCACGCGGCGCAGGCTGGCCGAGGAGCTGGCGAAGCGCTGGAGATAGTGCAGGGCCGCGTTCTCCAGATACTGGGCGGTCACGAGGCGCGGCGGCTTGCGGGCCGGCGGCTGGTCGCGGGTCATGGCTGTCTCCCGTCCGGGGGCGGTTGCCGGAACGGGCGGCGCGCCCTAAAGTCCGGTCCAATCCTGTGAATCGTGGTGCGATGACTCATCCTCTCCCTCCCATGCCCCGCCAGGTCGGCGCCGTCAACTGGGTCGGCCTATGGACCCTCTACGCGCGCGAGGTGCGCCGGTTCCTGAAGGTGCACCAGCAGACCGTCTGGGCGCCCGTGGTCACCACCCTGCTGTTCTACGCCGTCTTCGCGCTGGCGCTGGGCGGTGCGGTGCGGATGATCGGGACGGTGCCCTATCTGGAGTTCCTGGCCCCCGGCCTGATCATGATGGCGATGGCCCAGAACGCCTTCGCCAACACCTCCTCCTCCGTGGTGATCGCGAAGGTCCAGGGCAACATCGTCGACATCCTGATGCCGCCGATGGCTCCGCTGGAGCTGGTCTTCGGCTTCGTCATGGGCGGGGTGACGCGCGGCCTGCTGGTCGGGCTGGTCACCGGGCTGGCGATCTGGGCCTTCGTGCCGATCCGCATTGCCCATCCGGAATTCGTCATCTTCCACGCCCTGATGGCCTCCATGCTGCTGTCGCTGCTCGGGCTGGTCGGCGGCATCTGGTCGGAGAAGTTCGACAACATCGCGGCGGTCACCAACTTCGTGGTGACGCCGCTGTCCTTCCTGTCCGGCACCTTCTATTCGGTGGAGACGCTGCCGCCGGTCTTCTGGTGGATCGCCCATTTCGACCCGTTCTTCTACATGATCGACGGCTTCCGCTACGGCTTCATCGGGCGGTCGGACGGCACGCTGGGGATCGGGATCCTCGTCATGCTGGCCGTCAACGGCGGCTTGTGGTGGCTGGCCTGGCGCATGCTGAAGACGGGCTACAAGCTAAAGGCGTAAATCCGCCCGAATCCGGCCGAATTCAGCCGGTCGGCGTAGCCAATCCGTTGACAGGCTGAAGTGACATCTTGATATTCGACGGTTCCCGGCGGGCGAGGGTGTCCGCCGGGCTTTCCTCATTCGGAGGTTTTCGCTGTGATTCCGGTCGTCATGCCCACATATGCCCGCGCCGACATCGTGTTCGAGCGCGGCGAAGGTCCGTATCTGTACGCGACCGACGGGCGACGATTCCTGGACTTCGCCGCCGGTGTGGCGGTGAACGTCCTCGGCCACGCGAATCCCTATCTGGTCGAGGCGCTGACCGCCCAGGCCCACAAGCTCTGGCACACCTCCAACCTGTTCCGGGTCGCCGGGCAGGAGAGCCTCGCCAAGCGGCTGACCGACGCCACCTTCGCCGACACCGTGTTCTTCACGAACTCGGGCGCCGAGGCGTGGGAGTGCGGCGCCAAGCTGATCCGCAAGTACCATTACGAGAAGGGCGACAAGGCCCGCACCCGCATCATCACCTTCGAGCAGGCCTTCCACGGCCGCACGCTGGCCGCGGTGTCGGCGGCGCAGCAGGAGAAGCTGATCAAGGGCTTCGGCCCGCTGCTCGACGGCTTCGACCTCGTGCCCTTCGGCGATCTGGAGGCGGTGCGCAACGCCGTGACCGACCAGACCGCCGGCATCTGCGTGGAGCCGATCCAGGGCGAGGGCGGCATCCGCGCCGGCTCGGTGGAGTTCCTGCGCGGCCTGCGGGAAATCTGCGACGAGCACGGGCTGCTGCTGTTCCTGGACGAGATCCAGTGCGGCATGGGCCGCACCGGCAAGCTGTTCGCCCATGAATGGGCCGGCATCACGCCGGACGTCATGGCGGTGGCCAAGGGCATCGGCGGCGGCTTCCCGCTGGGCGCCTGCCTCGCCACCGAGAAGGCGGCGTCCGGCATGACCGCCGGCACCCACGGCTCGACCTACGGCGGCAACCCGCTGGCCACCGCGGTCGGCAACGCCGTGCTGGACAAGGTGCTGGAGCCCGGCTTCCTCGACCATGTGCAGCGCATCGGCGGGCTGCTCCAGGACCGTCTGGCCGGGCTGGTGGCCGAGAACCCGTCGGTCTTCAAGGGCGTGCGCGGCAAGGGGCTGATGCTCGGCCTCGTCTGCGGCCCGGCGGTCGGCGACGTGGTGGCGAAACTGCGCGCCAACGGCCTGTTGTCCGTTCCGGCGGGCGAGAATGTGGTTCGGCTTCTGCCGCCGCTGAACATCGGCGAGGCCGAGGTCGAGGAGGCCGTGGCCATCCTCGCCAAGACCGCCAAGGAGCTGGTGTGATGCCCGCCGTTCGTCATTTCCTCGACATCGACCGGCTGGACAAGGCCACCCTGCGCCAGATCCTCGACATGGCCGCGACCATCAAGAAGGACATCCCGGCCTACCGCTCGCTGTTCGCGGGCCGCACGCTGGCGATGATCTTTGAGAAGCCGTCGACCCGCACCCGCGTCTCCTTCGAGGTGGGCATGCGCCAGCTCGGCGGCGACGTGGTGGTGCTGAAGCCCGACGACATGCAGCTCGGCCGCGGCGAGACCATCGGCGACACCGCCCGCGTGCTGTCCCGCTACGTGGACGCGGTGATGGTCCGCACCATGGGCGAGGAGCGCGTGCACGAGCTGGCCGAGTTCGCCTCGGTGCCGATCATCAACGGCCTGACCGACCAGTCGCACCCCTGCCAGATCATGGCCGACGTGATGACCTTCGAGGAGCATCGCGGCCCCATCGAAGGGCGCACGGTGGCCTGGATCGGCGACGTCAACAACGTGGCGGTGAGCTGGGTCCATGTGGCGGTGCGCTTCGGCGTGGAGATCCGCCTCGGCTGCCCGGAGATCTACGGCCCGGCGCCGGAGCTGTTGGACTGGGTGAAGCGCGAGGGCGGGCGGATCACCGTCACCACCTCGCCCGAGGAGGCCGTGCGCGGCGCCGACTGCGTGGTCACCGACGCCTGGGCCTCCATGCACAACACCGACGTGGACGAGCGGGCGGCGATCCTGGGTCCCTATCAGGTCAACGAGGCGCTGATGGCGCTGGCCGCCCCGGATGCGTTGTTCATGCACTGCCTGCCCGCCCACCGCGGTGAGGAAGTGACCGACGGGGTGATCGACGGCCGGCATTCGGTCGTCTGGGACGAGGCGGAAAATCGCCTGCACGCCCAGAAGGCCATACTGGCATGGTGCCTCGGCGCCACTATCTAAGAGCGCTTGGGGCTAAGAGCCCTTGGAATTTGGCGCGTGGCCCGGCGCCGCTCCCCGTGACGAACGGGATGGCGGCGCCGGGCCATGGCCTGTCGTAACTTCGAGGACATCATGGACGATCCTTCCGTCCAACCGATCACCGACGATCTCGTTCTGCCCTTCCAGATCGAGGCGTCGCGCCTGCGCGGCCGCATGGTGAAGCTGGGACCCGCGCTGGACGAAATCCTGACCCGCCACGCCTATCCGGAGCCGGTCGCCCGCTTTCTGGCCGAGACGATGACGCTCGCCATGCTGCTGTCCAGCATGCTGAAGTACGACGGCATCTTCACGCTCCAGACCAAGGGCGACGGCCCGGTCCGGCTGATGGTGGCAGACATCACCTCGGTCGGCGACATCCGCGCCTACGCCCAGTTCGACGAGGAAGCGCTGGCCAAGGCCGCCGACGACGTGGCCATCGCCCCGGCGCCGGCCCTGCTCGGCAAGGGCCACATCGCCTTCACCGTGGACCAGGGGCCGAACACCGAGCGCTACCAGGGCATCGTCGAGCTGTACGGCAAGACGCTGGCCGACTGCGTGCAGCATTACTTCCGCCAGTCGGAGCAGATCGACACCGGCCTGACCGTGTCGGTGGACCAGGAAACCCTGCCGGACGGCAGTAAGGGCGCCTGGCGGGCCGGCGGCATCATGATCCAGCGCCTGCCGCAGGACGCCACCGAGAAGGTGCTCGGCTCCGGCGACGAGGATGCGTGGCGCCGCGCCATGGTCCTGCTGTCCAGCACCACCGGCGACGAGCTTCTCGACCCTGAGCTGCCGGCCCGCGACCTGCTGTTCCGCCTGTTCCACGAGGACGGCGTGCGGGTGTGGCAGCCCAAGGCCCTGCGCTTCGGCTGCCGCTGCTCGCGCGAGCGGGTGTCGGACATGCTGTCCAGCCTGCCGCGGGACGAGGTGCAGAGCCTGAAGATCGACGACGGGCGGGTCGAGGTGGTCTGCCAGTTCTGTTCCACCGCCTACCACTTCGACGACGCGGACCTCGACCGGGTCTACGGGACGGCGAAGTAGGGGGCTCCAGGTTCCGGATGCGTTGGGAAGGCGGCGCGGCTATAGTGCCGCGCCGTTTTTCCGTCTCACCGGAGCGATCATGCCCACCCGCCGTTTCGTTCTCGCCGCCGCTCTCGCCACCGTGGCCCTGACGGCCTGCCAGAGCACGCCGCCGCGTCCGGCGTCCCGGCCCATCGATTATTCCAACTTCGGCCCGATCGTCCTGAACGCGGGCGGTGTCGACGTGGTGGACGCCCACCGTCCCGCCGGCACCGCCGTCGACCAGCGCATCCCCCTGCCGCCCGCCGAGGCGGTGCGCCGCTGGGCCAACGAGCGGCTCCAGGCCGCGGGCGGGCCGGGCCGTGTGCGCGTCACCATCCGCGACGCCAGCATCGTCGAGGTTCAGCTCCCGAAGACCGGCGGGGTGAAGGGCTATTTCACCAACGATCAGGCCCAGCGCTACGACGGCCGGATCGAGGTCGAGATCGGCGGCGAGCTGCCCGGCGAAACGACCTTCCGCGGCATGACCAAGGCGACGGTGACCCACTCCACCACGGTGCCGGAGAACATCTCGGTGGCCGACCGCGAGGCGACGTTGCAGGACCTCGTCCGCCGGATGATGGACGATCTGAACGCCCGGCTCGACGCCGGCATCCGCAAGGATCTGGCGCCGATGGTGCGGCGGTAACGTTCGGCAGACGGGTCCCCCACCCTATCCCTCCCCCGCTGGGCGGGGGAGGGGATAAACTCCCTCCCCTGCGAAGCGGGGGAGGGAAGGGGCCCGCGGCGAAGCCGTGGGAAGGGTGGGGGCACCGCCGTTCACCGCCAAACACAAAAAGGGCCGCCCCGTGGGGCGGCCCTTTCCGTTCCGATCCGTCCGGACCCGCTGATTAGTAGCGGTAGTGGTCCGGCTTGAACGGGCCTTCGACCTTCACGCCGATGTACTCGGCCTGCTTGGCGGACAGCGTGGTCAGCTTGGCGCCGATCTTGTCCAGATGCAGGCGGGCGACCTTCTCGTCCAGGTGCTTCGGCAGGACGTAGACCTTGTTCTCGTAGCTGGCGGCGTTGGTCCACAGCTCGATCTGGGCCAGCACCTGGTTGGTGAAGCTGGCGCTCATCACGAAGCTCGGGTGGCCGGTGGCGCAGCCCAGGTTCACCAGGCGGCCCTGGGCCAGGACGATCAGGCGCTTGCCGTCGGGGAAGACGACCTCGTCAACCTGCGGCTTGACCTCTTCCCACTTGTAGTTGCGAAGAGCCTCGATCTGGATCTCGCTGTCGAAGTGGCCGATGTTGCAGACGATGGCGCGGTCCTTCATCTGGCGCATGTGGTCCAGCGTGATGACGTCCACGTTGCCGGTCGCGGTGACGAAGATGTCGCCCTGCGGGGCGGCCTCGTCCATCGTGACGACCTGATAGCCTTCCATGGCGGCCTGGAGCGCGGTGATCGGGTCGATCTCCGTCACCAGGACGCGCGCACCCTGCGAGCGCAGCGAGGCGGCGGAGCCCTTGCCCACGTCGCCGTAGCCGGCGACCACGGCGACCTTGCCGGCCACCATCACGTCGGTGGCGCGCTTGATGCCATCGACCAGCGACTCGCGGCAGCCATAGAGGTTGTCGAACTTCGACTTGGTGACGCTATCGTTCACGTTGATGGCCGGAACCTTCAGCGTGCCCTTCTTCATCATCTCATAGAGACGGTGGACGCCGGTGGTGGTCTCCTCCGACAGGCCGCGGACCTCGGCCAGCATCTCCGGATACTTGTCGTGCATGATCTGGGTGACGTCGCCGCCGTCGTCCAGGATCATGTTCGGGGTCCAACCATCGGGACCGCGGAGCGTCTGCTCGATGCACCACCAGAACTCCTCCTCCGTCTCGCCCTTCCAGGCGAAGACCGGGATGCCGGCGGCGGCGATGGCGGCGGCGGCCTGGTCCTGGGTCGAGAAGATGTTGCAGGACGACCAGCGGACGGTCGCGCCGAGAGCGGTCAGCGTCTCGATCAGCACGGCGGTCTGGATGGTCATGTGCAGGCAGCCGACGATGCGGGCGCCGGACAGCGGCTTGGACTCGCCGAACTCCGCGCGCAGCGCCATCAGGCCGGGCATCTCGGTCTCGGCGATGGTGATTTCCTTGCGGCCCCACTCGGCGAGGCTGATGTCCTTGACCTTGTAGTCGGTGAAGTTGGCGGGCGCGGCCATCGGGGGGTCTCCTGCGCGGCTGTTTGCGGGACAGCAATGAAAAGGGGCGGGCGCACCGGCCCGCTGTGGCGTTGGTGTAGCAGCGCCATCCGGACCCCGCAAGCATAAAGATATCTTTATGTTTGCGAGCGGGTCGTTTGGACTTTCCCCCTTCGGCGCGGTGGACCTTTTTCCGGGAGGCCGGCGTTCCCATAACCGTTCTGCGGCGGACGGAAGGCAAGGGACGGGCGATGGCGCTGGCAGGTTTGAGGGCACCCGGCTTCTGGACGAGGCTCGGCCGGCACGAGTTGCGGCTTCTCGTCGGCATGGCGGTCAGCGCCGGGCTGATGCTGGCCTTCGCCCTGCTGGCCGGCGAGGTGATCGAGGGCGAGACGGCGGCCTTCGACCGCGCGGTGCTGATGGCGCTGCGGGTGGCCGGCGACCCGGCGATGCCGCTGGGGCCGCCCTGGCTGCAGAACGCGGCGCGCGACGTCACGGCGCTGGGCAGCATCACCGTGCTGTCGCTGATCACCGCAGTCACGCTGGGCTTCCTGCTGCTTCGGGGAAAGCGCGGGGCGTCGCTTCTGGTGCTGCTGTCGGTCGGCGGCGGCATGGCGATCAGCGGCCTGTTGAAGAATCAGATCGGCCGGGATCGTCCGGACATCGTCCCCCACGGCGACATCGTCTTCACCGCCAGCTTCCCCAGCGGCCATTCGCTGCTGTCGGCGGTCGTCTTCCTGACGCTGGGCGCGATGCTGGCGCGCTTCGTCGAGGGGAAGCGGCAGAAGGCCTACGTGCTCGTCGTGGCGATGGCGGTGACGCTGCTGGTCGGGTGCAGCCGCGTCTATCTGGGCGTCCATTGGCCGACCGACGTCCTGGCGGGCTGGTGCGTCGGGGCGGGCTGGGCCGCGCTGTGCTGGCTCGTCGCCCTGTGGCTGCAAAGACGCGGTGCGGTCGAACCGGAGGATGAAGCCGGAACGGTGCCGGATCGCACTTGACCCCACCCGGCCTCAGCCGATATTTCGGGTAATCCCGTCGTTCAACCCACAGCATGTCGATGTCCGAAGGCGCACTAGACCGTGAAACCCTGCAAGCCGTCGGCGTGCTGAAGCGCGCCGTGGACGAGGCGCGGGTGCCGGGTGTGCTGGAGTTCCGGATGCTCGCCAGCGCGCTGGACCGCACGCTGGAAACGGAAGACCTGCATGAACTGAACGAGGCCAAGCGCGTTTACGAAACGCTGGACGGCGAATGCCGGACGCTGGTCGTGGAGCGCGCCACCAGCCTCGCCCATGCCGAGGCCGCCGAACGGCGGGCTCCGCTTGATGAGGTGGAGGCCGAGGTCGTCCCCGTCGCCGCGGCGAAGCCGCAACCCCCGGCGTTGCCGCCCTTGGCGCCGCCAGCGGGCCCGCCGCCCGGCCTGCGCGGTGGCAGGACGATGCGCCCGGCCACCGGCTTCCTGGCGGCGCTGAACGGCGTGCGCTCCGCCGCGCGGAGCCAGCCGCCGGGGCAGCCCCAAGCGGGGAAACCGAAGGCGGACGGGGCGCCGGACAGCCGCGCCACCGCGAAGTCGCGGCTGATGGCGGCGGTGGAGGAGCGGCGCGAAAGCGACCACGGCGCGCGGCTTCATTCCGGCGGGCCGGTGCCGGACAGAGACTGATTCAGATAGGATGATCACGGAATGACAGCGTTCAGGGTCGGGGATCAGGTGACGATCCACAACAGCCAGACCGGCCCGGAGAGGATCGCCACGGTCGATGCCTTCACCGAGGGCAACCGCTGCATGGTGCTGTCCGACGGCACCAAATGGCGGGCGGACGGGCAACGCCAGTGGCGTGTCGGCAGCGGCTACTACAAGGGTCCGGTGGTCGAGCGGACGCGCCCCGGCGACGTCGACATCGTGACCCGGCGCCGCGCCATCGGCGTGATCCGCAAGTTCGCCCAGGACCTGAACATGGAAAGCCCGTTCGACGCGGCGGCGCTGACCCGCATCGTCGAGCGGATTCAGGCGGAGCAGGCCGCGGCCCCCAAGCCCGAAGCGTCCGAAGACTGAGCTTACAAAGCCCGCCTCCCCTTCTTTCCAGTGAAGAAGGGGAGAGCCATGCGTGTTGCGTTCGCATGCGAATGCGTATCATTATCATGGTATGCAGCCGTGAAACGGCCAGGCAACCGCATTCGGGCTGAATTCACATGACGGTCAAGATGAAGGACGGGGCGCCGCGCCCGGAGCCGGAGCTGTCCGGTCCGCGGCGGACGGCCGCCGTCAACCAGGAGAACCGGCTGTCACGCGGACGTCTGATCGTCGCGCTGGACGCGCTGCTGTCGAAACGGAACGTCACGCTGGCCGCCCGCGACCTCGGTCTTCAGACGTCGGCGCTCAGCCGGCTCCTGGCGCAGATGCGCGAGGAGTTCGGCGATCCCCTGTTCATCCGCTCCGGCCGCGGTCTCGTGCCCACGCCCTTCGCCGAAGCGTTGCGCCCGCGCGTCCAGGCGATGGCCCGTGGGATCGACGGTTTGTTCGAACCGTCGGCGGAACGCCCGGCCGTCGACGAGACCTTCGATCCCCGCTGGAACGTGCCGACCGGCATCGACGCGCCGCCGCTCCAGGTGCGGCCCGCCGGCCTGCTGGAGGGGCAGCCGTCCCCGGCGCAACTCGACGCGAAGCTGGCGACGATCGCGCCGGATGCCTCCGCGCAGGACCGTCTGGCCCGCCACATCGGCGTGCTGGGCATCGCCGGTGGCGGCCACGGGCGCCCCCTGACCGCCGAGGAGGCGGAGGAGGCGATGACCATCATCCTGGCGGGCGAGGCCGATCCGGTCCAGGTCGGCGCGCTTCTCGGCATGATGCGGATGCGCGGCTCGACCGCGCCGGAACTCGCCGGACTGGTGCGGGCGATGCGGGCGCACGTCGCCGCCGGGCTGGGCCGGACGATCCAGGCGGACATCGACTGGCCCTGCTTCACCTCGCCCAACTACCACAACCCGCCCTGGTTCTTCCATGCGGCGCGGCTGGTCGCGCAGGCCGGTCACCGGGTGCTGCTGCACGGCGGCACGGGGTGCAGCGCGGCGTCCGGCCGGTACGAGTTCATCGCGCCCACCGTGGGCATCCCGGTCTGCACCAACGCGCGCGAGATCGCCGCGGCGCTGGCGGCGCAGCGGATCGCCTACGCGCCGCTGGCCGCCCTGTCCCCGCAGATCTACCGGCTGATCGGGCTGCACCGGCTGACCCAGACCCGCTCCGCCGTGTTCGAGGCGGTGCATCTGCTGAAGCCGGCCAAGGCCAAGACTTCCCTGTTGGGCGCGGCGAAGCCGACCTATCGGGAACTGCACCGCGACGCCGCCCTCATCCTGGGCTGGAAGCACATGGCCGTGCTGGGCAGCGTGCGCGACGTCGCCCAGTTCACGCCTTTCCGTTCCTCCTCCATTCACCGTCTGGTCAACGGCGAGGCGGAGGATCTCATCCTGCCCGCCTGCATGGAGGAGCCGCCGCCCACGCCGCGCCCGCGCGGCACCAGCCTGGAATATTGGCAGGGTGTGTGGACCGGCGCGGTGCGCGACGCGCGGGCGGAGCGCATCATCGTCGGCACCGCGGCCTTCGCCCTGTTCGCCCTTCCCGGCGCCACCGGACCAGCCTTCGCCGACGCCCTGCGGCTGGCCGAGCAACTCTGGAAGGCCCGTCTCGGGCAGACCGCGATGGCGGCCCGGATTCCGTCCTGACGTACAAGAGACGTCCGGTCTGCGGTACCCCAGCATGTTGAGAATAATTCTTATTATCGGAGTTGCTGCTTTGCAACAGTCCGATCCCTCCCGTTGCCGCGGGCGCCTTCGAGTGCTCCTGACAGACATTTTAAATCGTTGGAATACATACAAAAAATGCCTTCGGATCGGTGCCTGTGCAAGCCACCGGACGGTTGGTGATGAGCCTCCGCCAAAGAGCATACCCCTGCATGCGTTGGGGCCGAATGACTGTGATTTTGCAATTTAGAATTATTCTGAATGATCGCCGTTGATGGGGGCTACTCCCCGCTTGGTAGATACCGGCCGCTGATCGGCGCATCCGCCACGACGATTTCTCGGGAGAGCCTCATGTTGCAATCGAATGTCCCCGACCGCCTCCGACCCATCATCGCCGGCGCCGCCGCGACGGCGGGGCTGGCGATGTCCTTCTCCACCCTGGCGACCGTGGCCGAGGCGCAGACGGCCGGTGCGGGGGCCGGTTCGGGGACCGGGACCGCGCCGGGCGCCGCGGCCGGCGCCGCCACCGTCCTCGACCCGGTGCGGGTCGGCGCCGACCGCCCGGCGGACAGCGGCAACGTGAACGCCAAGCCCACCGGCATCTCCCGCCTGCCCGACACGGTCAAGGACACGCCCCGCGTCGTCAACGTCGTTCCGGAAGAGATCATCGAGCAGCAGCGCGCGACGACCCTGGAGCAGGTCCTGCGCAACGTCCCCGGCATCACCATCTCCACCGGCGAGGGCAACGGCGGCCAGAACGGCGACCAGTTCCGCATCCGCGGCCTGACCGCCCGCGGCGACATCTACACCGACGGCCTGAAGGATTTCGGCGTCTACACCCACGACGTCTTCAACACCGAATCCGTGCAGGTCTTCAAGGGGCCGTCGGGCAACGGCTTCGGCGTCGGCAACTCCGGCGGCGTCATCAACCAGGGCACCAAGAAGGCGGGGCTTGAGAAGCGCTACAACGTCGAGCAGTCGGTCGGTTCCGGCCCCACCTACCGCACCACGGTGGACGTGAACCAGCCGATCAACGAGACGACCGCGCTGCGCTTCAACGGCCTGTACCACGACCAGGACGTCGCCGACCGCGACAAGGTCGAGGCGAAGCGCAAGGGCATCGCCGCCGACCTGGGCGTGGGCCTCGGCACCCCGACGACCTGGCACATGAACTACGCCTACCTGAACGGCGAGAAGACGCCGGACATGGGCCAGCCCATGATCCGCGGCCGCGACGGCATCGTCCGCCCGGCACCCGAGTTCGGGCTCGACCGGTCCACGTCCTACGTCCGCAATCTGGACCGTGACGACACCGACAACCACATCGTGACCTCGACCCTGGCCCACGAGGTCAGCAAGACCCTGTCCTTCTACAACGACAGCCGCTACAGCCATTACGACCGCGATTTCGTTTCCACGGCTCCCTCGGCGCTGACCGCCGCGGCCAACACCGCCTTCCTGAACGGCGGCAACCCGGTGATCGGCTATGGTGCCGGTGGCGGCATGGCCTTCAAGCAGAAGGGCTGGGGCGTCCAGAACGTCGCGGGCGTGAAGGCGGAGGGCAAATTCCTCGGCCTCTACCACAAGGTCAACGGCGGCCTGGACCTCAGCTATCAGAAGGACGAGCGGCGCGGCGGCACCTGGGTCAACCGCACCAACACCCAGACCATCCGCAACCCCAGCCACAACTACCCGGCCAACGCCTTCATCACCTATCCGGCGACCGGCGTGCGCGAGTCCAGCGTCGCCAACACCGGCCTGTTCGTCACCGACCGCGTGTGGCTGTTCGACCAGCTTTCGGTGCAGGGCGGCCTGCGCTGGGATTACTTCCGCACCACCTTCAAGTCCGCCGACCCGGCGGTGGTCGGCGGTAACGAGACCACCCGCACGCTCAGCCCATCCGCCAGCCTGATCTACGAGCCGACCAAGGACGTGTCGCTGTACGTCTCCTACGCGCGCTCTAACAAGCCGATCGGCGTGGACATCGCGGCGCAGGTCACCAACGGCACGGCGGAGACCCCGCGCAACGGGCGTGACTTCGATCCGGAAAAGACCGACCTGTACGAGATCGGCGGCAAGGCCGATTTCCTCGGCGGGCGGCTGGGCCTGAACGGCGCCCTGTTCCAGATCGAGAAGAGCAACACCTACTCGGTCGATCCGGCCACCGGCACGGTCACCGACGGCTTCTCCGAGGCCGGCCTGGGCACCCGCATCCGCGGCTTCGAAGCGGGGGTGAGCGGCAAGGTGGTCGAGGGCTGGAGCGTCTACGCCAGCTACGCCTACCTCGACGGCGAGATCAAGGAGTCGCGCACCAACGCGGCGGTCGTCGGCAACGAGGCGCCGAACGTGCCGAAGCACAACGCCAGCCTGTGGACGACCTACGAGTTCGCCGCCGGCTTCGTGCCCGGCAAGGTCATGGTCGGCGGCGGCGTCCAGTACGCCTCGGAATACTGGGCCGACAGCGCCAACACCGCGCGCGTGCCGGAGACGGTCTCGCTGGACAGCGTGGTGTCCTACGAGATCAACAACCTCTCCCTGGCGCTCAACGCCTACAACCTGACCGACCACCGCAACTACGCCTCGGCCTTCAACGCCTCGCGCGCGGTTCCGGCCTCGGGCCGCACCTTCATGCTGACCGCCGGCGTCACCTTCTGATCCCGGCCAGGCCGGACCGTGTTCCCGGACCATCCTCCGGGGGGCCGGTCCGGCCTTCTTCTTCTGCAAAAGGATTCCTCCCCGTGCTTCTGCAAATCCCCGACGTTCTGACCGCCGACGAGGTCGCCCACTGCCGCGCGGTGCTGGAGGCGTCGCCCTGGGTCGATGGCCGCGTCACCGCGGGCTCCCAGGCGGTGCTGGCCAAGAACAATCGGCAGATCCCGGAGGAGAGCGACACCGCCCTCGAGCTGGGCGTGGTCATCCTGAAGGCGCTGGGCCGCAACCCGGCCTTCAATTCCGCGGCCCTGCCGCTGCGCGTCCTGCCGCCGATGTTCAACCGCTACGACCTGGACATGACCTACGGCAACCATGTGGACAACGCCATCCGGGCGATTCCGGGAACCGGCGGCATGAGGATGCGGGCCGACGTCTCCACCACGATCTTCCTCAGCGATCCCGGCGAGTATGACGGCGGCGATCTGGTGGTCGAGGACACCTACGGCACCAAGGGCGTGAAACTGCCGGCGGGGCACGCGGTGGTCTACCCCTCCAGCAGCCTGCACCGGGTGACCCCGGTGACGCGCGGCTCGCGCTGGGCCTCTTTCTTCTTCACGCAGTCGCTGGTCAAGGACGACGGGCTGCGGGCGATGCTCTACGACCTCGACGTCGCGATCATCGACCTGCGCCGGGAGCTGGGCGACCAGCACCCGTCCGTGCTGGCCCTGGTCAACCACTACCACAACCTGCTGCGGCGCTGGGCGGAGGTGTGATGGCCGGCGCAGCGGCAACCGGTTCGACGGAGGGGCCGGGGATCATCGACGTGCAGCTCGCCCTGGGGCAGCAGTGCCTCGACCGCGGCGGGGCCGAGCGGGCGCAGGCGGTGGAGTGGTTCCGCATCGCCGCCCGCAGTGGCGACGCCCGCGCCGTCAACATGCTGGGCCGCTGCCACGAGCACGGCTGGGGCGTGCCCGCCGATCCCGTCCTGGCCGCCGCCCATTACCGCCGGGCCGCCGAGCTGGGCGATGCGTGGGCGCTGTTCAATCTGGCCGACCTGCATTGCCGCGGCCTGGGTGTTGCGGCGGACGACGCCGAGGCCTACCGGCTCTACGCCGCCGCGGCCCGCAAGGGCAACGTGAAGGCGCTGAACATGCTGGGCCTGTTCCACGAGGCCGGGCGCGCGGTGGCCGAGGACGGGGCGGGCGCCCGCCAACTCTTCCGGGCCGCCGCGGAGGGCGGGGACTGCTGGGGCCGCTTCAACCACGCCCGCCTGCTGCTCCAGGACGGGCGGACGGAGGAGGCGCTGGCGTGGTTCGCGCGGGCGCTGGAAACCGGCTTTCCCGACTTCCACCGTGGCATGGCCGTCGCCCTGGCCGACCAGCCCGACCCGCGCCTGCGCGCGCTGGCGCGACGGGCGAGGGATTTGGCGGAGGGCACTTCTTAACCCTCTCCCCGGAGGGGAGAGGGAACATTTCTTGAGGACCCCCGCGATGAGCGTTCCCGCCGACACCGTCTCGCTCTCCGACTACGAGCGCCACTTCACCGCCCGCGTCGATGCGGCGACCCGCGCCTACATCGCGGGGACCGGGGCGGACGGCATCACCCGGCAGGCCAACCGCGACGCCTACGACCGGATGCGCCTGATGCCGCGGGCGCTGCGCGACCTGTCGCAGGCCAGCGCGGCGACGGCGCTGTTCGGGCAGGCCATGCCCTATCCCATCCTGATCGCGCCGATGGCCTTCCACCGGCTGGTCCATCGCGACGGGGAGCGGGCGACCGCGCAGGCGGCGGGCCTCACCGGCACCTGGATGACCGTCAGCACCCAGTCCAGCGTGACGCTGGAGGAGGTCGCGGCGGCGGCCGGCGGGCCGCTGTGGTTCCAGATCTACACCCAGCCGCGATTTGAAGACACGCTCACCCTGGTGCGGCGGGCGGAGGCCGCGGGTTACCGCGCGCTGGTGCTGACGGTGGACGCGCCGGTCAGCGGCCTGCGCAACATCGAACAGCGCGCCGGTTTCCGCCTGCCCGACGGCATCGCTCCGGTCAATCTGGCCGGTCTGGCGCCGGACAATTTCACTCCGACGCGGCCCGGCAGCCCGGTCTTCCAGGGCATGCTGCACGCCGCCGCCACCTGGGACACGGTGCGCCGGCTGTGCGCCGAGACGCGGCTGCCGGTGCTGCTGAAGGGCATCATGAACCCCGACGACGTGGACCCCGCCATCGCGGCCGGGGCGGCGGGGATCATCGTGTCGAACCATGGCGGGCGGACGCTCGACACGCTGCCCGCGGTGGCGGAGGTGCTGCCGCTGGTCGCCGCCCGCGCGGCGGGCCGCCTGCCCATCCTGGCGGACGGCGGCATCCGGCGCGGCACCGACATCCTGAAGGCCCTCGCGCTCGGCGCCGACGCGGTGCTGGTGGGCCAGCCGGTGCTGCACGCCCTGGCGGTCGGCGGCATGGCGGGGGTGGCCCACATGCTGACCATCCTGCAGACCGAGCTGGAGGTCGCCATGGCGCTGAGCGGGCGGGCGCGGCTGGCCGACATCGACCGTTCGGCGATCTTCGAACCGCCGCGCTTCTGAGGCACTTTACTGATAATACAGCGCGATGCGCTGGCCGCCGTTCTCCATCACCTGGGCCTCGACGCCGTAGACGTCGCGGATGACGTCCGGCGTGATGATGACCTCCGGCGGTCCCTGGTGCACCACCCGGCCGTCACGCATCGCGACGATGCGGTCGGAGTAGCAGGAGGCGAAGTTGATGTCGTGCAGCACCAGCACGATGGTCTTGCCGAATTCGTCGGCGGTGCGGCGGAACAGTTTCATCATCGCCACCGCGTGCTTGACGTCGAGGTTGTTCAACGGCTCGTCGAGCAGGATGTATTCGGTGTCCTGGCACAGCACCATGGCGATGAAGGCGCGCTGGCGCTGGCCGCCCGACAGCTCGTCCAGGAAGCGGCCGGCCAGCGGCTCCAGGTCCAGATAGCGCAGCGCGTTGCGGATGTGCCCGCGGTCGTCGTCGGTCAGGCGGCCCTTGCTGTGCGGGTAGCGGCCGAAGGCGACGAGGTCCTCCACCGTCAGGCGGGACATGATCTGGTTGTCCTGGCGCAGGATGGACAGGCGGCGGGCCAGCACCTCGCCCGGCGTGGTGGTCACGTCCAGCCCGTCGATCTCCACCGTGCCCGAGGTCATCGGCAGCAGGCGGCTGACGATCGACAGCAGCGTCGATTTGCCGGCCCCGTTCGGCCCGATCAGCGAGATCACCCCGCCCGCCGGCAGGGACAGGGACACCCCGTCGACGACGACGGTTCCGTTGTAGCGTTTCGTGATGGTCTTGACGTCGATCATCGGGCCGAACCCCGCACCAGGATGAACAGGAAGGCGAGACCGCCCACGAACTCGATGACGATGCTGAGTGCCGCGTTGTAGCCGAACACCCGCTCCAGCACGAGCTGGCCGGCGACCAGCGTCAGCACGGCGATCAGCACCGCGGCCGGCAGGATCAGCGCGTGCCGGTGCGAGCGGATCACCAGATAGGCGAGGTTGGCGACCAGCAGGCCGAAGAAGGTGACCGGCCCGACCAGCGCCGTGGACACCGACACCAGGATGGAGACCATCACCAGCACCGTCATCACCGCGCGCCGGTGCTCCACGCCGAGGTTGACCGCGGCGTCGCGCCCCAGCGCCAGCACGTCGAAGGTGCGCCGCCACCGCCAGCCGGCCAGCGACACCGCCAGCACGACCAGCGCCGACACCGTCAGCAGCTCGACGTCCACCCGGTTGAAGTTGGCGAACAGCCGGTCCTGCACGGTCAGGAAGGCGTTGGGGTCGATGATGCGCTGAAGGAAGTTGGTCACGCTGCGGAACAGCACGCCGAACACGATGCCGACGAGAAGCAGCAAATGCAGGCTGCGCCGGTTGTCGCCGCGGCCCGCCCCGTTGAACAGCCACCAGTAGAGCAGGCCGGAGAAGACGACCATCGACGCCACCTCGACACCGAAGCGCAGGCGCGGGTCGAGCGTCGCGACAAGGCCGCTGCCGAACTGGAACACCAGCCCGGTCTGGATCAGCCGGTAGAGATGGTCGAAGCCCATCACCGACGGGGTGAGAATGCGGTTGTTGGTGATCGTCTGGAACAGCACGGTCGACACGGCGATGGCGTAGCCGACCAGCACCATCGCCGCGATCTTGGTGCCGCGGAAAGCCAGGATGAAGTCCCACTTGCCGCGCGCGCCCAGCGTCATGAACAGCGCGATCGACAGCAGGGTCAGCGCCGACAGGCCGCCCAGGACGACCATCGGCGAGAGGATGCGGCGGTCAGCCGGCATGGCCGTTCCTCCGCAGCAGCAGGTAGAGGAACAGGGCGCTGCCGATGACTCCCATCATCGTCCCGATCGGGACCTCGTAGGGGTGGATCACCAGCCGCCCGGCGATGTCGCAGGCCAGCACCAGCCCGGCCCCCATCAGCGCGACCCAGGGCAGGGACCCGCGCATGTTGTCGCCGCGGACGAGGCTGACGACGTTGGGAACGATCAGCCCCAGGAAGGGGATCATGCCGCAGGTCGCGATCACCGCCGCCGTGGTCATCGAGACGATGACCAGCCCCAGCGCCATCACCTTGCGGTGGTCGATGCCCAGGTTGGTGGCGACGTCGCGCCCCATCCCGGCGACGGTGAAGCGGTCCGCCGCCAGATAGGCGACGCCGGTCAGGGCGGCGCTCAGCCACAGCAGCTCGTAGCGGCCAAGCAGGATGGCGGAGAAGTCCCCCGTCTCCCAACCGCGCACCGACTGGATCAGGTCCTGGCGGTAGGCAACGAACTCCGTCATCGCCGTGATGACCCCACCCAGCATGATGCCGACCAGCGGCACGACCAGCGGCGAGCGCAGCGGCACCTGCCGCAGGATCGCCAGGAACAGCCCCGTTCCGGCCAGCGCGCACAGGCTGGCGACGGCCATGCGCCCGAACACTGGCATCTCCGGCGCCAGCAGCGAGACCATCATCATGCCGAAGATGGCCGATTCCGCGGTCCCGGCGGTGGAGGGCTCCACGAAGCGGTTGCGGACCAGCATCTGGAGGAGCAGGCCGGACACCGCCATGGCCGCGCCGGCCAGGATCAGGGCCAGCGTCCGGGGCAGACGGCTGACCAGCAGGACCTGCGTGGCCTGGTCCGGGGCGCCGCCGAACAGCGCCGCGAGGCTGACGTCGCTGACACCAACGAACAGGCTCCAGACGGCCAGCAGGCCGATGCCGAATGCGGCAATCGGGAGTGTGGCGATTGGGAGGGGCTTCACGGATCAGGACTTCTTGGACAGCGCCGCCAGGAGATCGTCCACATCCTGCTGGAGCGCCGACAGCCCGCCGCCGACGATGTACCAGTTGCCGCCGTTCAGATAGACGACCTGGTTCTTCCGCCAGGCGGTGGTGCGGCGGACGATGTCGTTGTCGAGAAACTGCCGGGCCGGCTTGCCGTCCTGCCCGATGGCGGCGTCGCGGTCTATCACGAACAGCCAGTCCGGGTTGGTCTCCAGAATGAACTCGAAGGAGATGGCCTGCCCGTGGTTGGCGACCTTCAGGTCGGGGGCGGCGGGCTGGATGCCGAACTCCGTGTGCAGGATGCCGAAGCGCGACCCCGGCCCGTAGGCGCTCATCTTGCCGCCGGTGGTCAGGACCAACAGGCCCTTGCCGGCGTTTGCCGCGGTCGCCTTCAACTCGGCGATGGAGGCGCGCAGCCGGTCGACCTTCTGCTTGACCAGGGCGCTCTTGCCGAAGATGCGGCCCAGCGTCTCGATGTTGGCGATGGAGCTGGCCAGGAAGTCGGTCTGGTCGGTCGTCATGTCGAGCGTCGGCGCGATGCGCGACAGCTCGGCGTATTTCGGGGCCGACCGGCCGCCGGCGATGATCAGGCCGGGCTCGGCGGCGTTCACCGCCTCGTAGTCGGGTTCGAACAGCGTGCCGATCTTCGCGTAGGACGGACCGTCATACTTGGCGAGGTGCGGCGGCTTCAGCCCCGTGGGCACCCCGGCGATGGCCACGCCCAGCGCGTCCAGCGTGTCCAGCGCGGTCATGTCGAAGACCAGGACGGGGTCGAGCTTTGGAGGAAGCCGGGTCTCGCCCTGCGCGTGCCGCACCGTCATGTCCTGGGCGTGGCCGGGAGCGGGCGCCAGGGCGGCGAGGCCGACCACGGCGGCGGTCATGGCGAGGGCGTGGCGTCGGGTCAGCTTCATCCTTGAATCTCCTTCAACTTTGCCGGGACGGCCTATGCCGGAAGGGCGGGGGCACTGTGGTCCGGATTCCCGCGGATCGTCAATGCGAATTGCTCGCATTCGCAGTATGCTTGCCGGGCGTGGCTGGAGAGGGTGTTCCCCTCTCCCAGGGCGTGAGAGGGGAAACGGTGCGATCGGGGCTTGATATAAGATAGTTCGCGATATATCTTGAACCTATCGGAACACGATGGAGCCCTTGTCATGAAGTTTTTCCCGAATCCCTTCTGCGGCCGGATGCGCCGCCATCATCCCGGCCCGTACGGCGATGGCCCGCACGGCGGCGGTCCTCGCCATGGTGGCGGCCGTCACGCCGCGGAGGGCGGCTGGGGCCATGAGCGTCACGAGCGGCGCGGCGGCCGCGGCGGCCGGCGCGGCGTCTTCGAAGCGTCGGAACTGCGGCTGGTTCTTCTGAAGCTGATCGCCGACGAGCCACGGCACGGCTACGACCTGATCCGCGCCGTCGAGGAGCTGACCGGTGGCGGCTACGTGCCCAGCCCCGGCGTGATCTACCCGACCCTGTCGCTGCTGGAGGAGATGGGCCACATCGCCAAGACGGACGCCGAAGGCGCGCGCAAACCCTTCGCCGTGACCCCGGAGGGCACCGCCCAGCTCGCCCAGGACAAGGACACCGTCGAGGCCCTGTTCGCCCGCCTTGCCGCCCTGGCGACCCGGCGGGAGCACACCGATGGCGCCCCGATCCGCCGCGCGATGGAGAATCTGCGCGCCGTGCTGATGCACCGGCTGGGGCGCGAGGGCGTCGATGCGGACACGGTGCACGCCGCCGTCTCGATCATCGACGAGGCGGCCCAGCGCATCGAACGTCTTCCCTGAACACACCGCCACCGCATGGAAGGATGAACATGAGACACGCCAGCAGCGTCCGCGTTCCGACCCCGAACGGCAGCCGCTACCTTCAACAGCTTTGCAAGCACTGGGCGCACAATCTGGCGGTGGAATACACGCCGGAGGCGGGGAGAGTCGTCTTCCCGCGCGACGCCCGCGGCGCCGACTGGCCGGGCGACGCCATCCTGACGCTCCAGGCCCGGCCGGACTCGCTGGACTGCCGGCTGGACACCAGCTCCGCCGAGCATCTCGCCGCATTGAAAGGGGCATTGGAACGCCATCTCGACCGCTTCGCCTTCCGCGAGGTTCCGCTGGCCTACCCCTGGCAGGACGAGGAGGCCTGATCCGGTCGTTGCTCTTGTCCTTGTTTCGACAGGGGTTTTTGTCACGGGAATGTTCCCCGGCATGCGTGGATATGCCTTGAACTCCCCCACCCGAATACGGGAAGAACCATCCTGAAGGAACAGGGATGGCAGAAGGGGGTACCCATGCCGAAGCGCGGCGATGGTGGGGTGTGGCGTTTTTCCGGCTGGCGTGCCGTCATGGCCGCCTGCGCCGTCGCGGCGCTCGGCGCCTTCGCGCCGGTCGCGTCGGGGGCGGAGCTGTCGATCGTCTTCACCTCGACGATGGCCGACATCGAACCGGTGGAGGGTGAGGGCGGCCTCGCCAACCTCGCCACGCTGCTGCGCACCACGCGGGTGGAGGGCGGCACCCTGTTCCTGCACGGCGGCGCGTCGCTGGCCGCGGGTGTCCTGTCCACCTTCGACCGGGGCGCCCACATGATCGACCTGCTGAACGAGCTTCAGCCCGACATGATGGCGGTGACCAAGCGCGATCTCGGCTTCGGCAAGGACGAGCTGACGCTGCGCAGCTACGAGGCGCGCTTCCCCTTCGTCAGCGCCAACACCATCGACCGCAACACCGGCAAGGTGATGGAGGGGCTGGAGCCGTCGGCGCTGCTCGACACGCCCGTGGGCAAGATCGGCGTGGTCTCGGCGATCTCGCCGGAACTGACCGTCCAGTACATCGTGCCGGACATCGAGGTCCGGCCCCCCGCCACGATCGCCGCCGAGGCCCGCGCCCTGCGCGCGCAGGGGGCCGTCTATGTGGTCGCCATCCTGGACAACACTCCGGAGGCGGTGGAGGCGCTGCGCGGCGAACCCGCCATCGACGCGCTGCTCCAACTCTCCGCCAGCGGCAAGGACGTGCTGGAGGCCGGCAACGGAAAAGTCTTCGGCGTCCATGTCAACGTGAAGGGATCGGCCTTCGTCCTGAAGCTGGACGGCGACGGCAAGGCGCCGCCCGCGCTGGCCGGCGCCGCCATCGTGCCGCTGGCCGGGCTGGTGCCGGACCCGGCGATGGAAAAGCGGGTCGGCGTCTATCTGACCCGCCTGTCGGAACTGCTGGACATCACCGTCGGGACGACGGCGACCCCGCTCGACACCCGCCGCGCCGCGATACGCACCGGCGAGAACGCCTTCGCCTCGCTGATCGCCGACGCCATGCGCGGCCATTTCAACACCGACCTGGCCTTCATCAACGGCGGCAACATCCGCGGCAACCGCCAGTACGAGGCGGGAGCCGTGCTGACCCGCCGCGACATCCAGCGCGAACTGCCCTTCCGCGACTCCATCATCGCCGTCCCGCTGACCGGCAAGGCCCTGCGCGAGGCGCTGGAGGTCAGCGCCGCCGGGGTGGACAACCAGAAGGGCAGCTTCCTCCACCCGTCCAACATGGCGGTGGTCTACGACCTGAAGCAACCGGCGGGCAGCCGCGTCGTCTCCGTCACGGTGGGCGGCAAGCCGCTCGACCCGAACGCCACCTATTCGGTGGCCCTGCCCACCTATCTGGCCCAGGGCGGCGACGGCTACGGCATGCTGAAGTCGCCCGGCGCCTTCCCCTCCTCCTCCGGGGCCGGCGGCAAGCTGCTGTGGGAGATCATGGCCCAGCATCTGACCGACCGGGGGACGGTGTCGCCCCGCATCGACGGCCGCATCACCGAGCGTCGATGACGACGGAGCCAGCCTCGACCGCGCCGGTCCCGCGCGCGCCCTTCCGGGGCGGCGTCGGGCGGCGCGTCGGGCTGGGCCTTCTGGTCATGGTGGGCGTGCTGCTCGGCGTGTCGGGTGCGGCTCTCTACGACCTCGCGCAGTTCCGCCACGCCCTGTCGGACCTGTCCAACGGGGCGCTGCCGCGCATCACCACCGGGGCGGTGCTGAACGGCGGCCTGCAGCAGGTGCTGTCGCAGGCGACCCGGCTGGGCGGGGCGACCAGCCATCCCGAACGGCGGGTCACCCTGGCCGAGCTGACGGCCAACCTGACGGCGGTCACCCGGTCGGCCCAGGCCCTCTCCGACATCGAGGGCGGTGCGACGCTGGCCGGCGTGCTGGGAACGCTCGTCCCGACGGTGGCGGACCTCGACCGGCTGGTCGCCGAGCGCATCGACGCGGCGGCGCGGACCGACGACGCGCTGGACGAGACCCGCCGTCTGTCGGCGGAGGCCGGCGCGCTGGTCGCCGCCGTGCTGCCGACGCTGCCGGCAGACCGGCTGGGACCGCTGACCGCCTGGACCAACACGGTCAACCGCGTGCTGAACGAGAGCACCCACGCCGGCAACAGCCGGTTCCAGCGCGAGATCGCGCGCGCCCAGAAGGACGCGGCGGCGGCGCTGTCGGCCCTGCCGGCGCTCCATACCGGGCTGCCGCCCGAACAGGCGGAGCGCTTCGCCGCCCTGCACCGGCGGCTGGAGGTGGCTCTGCTCGGCCCCACCGGCCTGCTGCCCAGCCTGATGGAGCGGCAGGCGGCCATCGCCCGCAGCAAGGCGCTGACCAACCAGGTGCTGGTGATGGTCGAGGAGGTCGTGAAGATCTCCCACGCGCTGTTCGAACGGATCAACGCGGCGGCGGCGGGCGAGGCGGACGGCCTGTCCGAACTGGCCGCGACGCAGAACCGCATCCTGATCGGGCTGGGGGCGCTGGGCTTCCTGGTGGCGCTCGGCGTGTATCTGTATCTGCGCCGCTTCCTGACCCTGCGTCTGGTCCGGCTGAACGACGCGGTGCTCGACCGGGTCGAGGGGCGGGAGACGCCGTTGCCCGACGGCGGCACCGACGAGATCGCCACCATCTCCCGCTCGATCCGCCACTTCCTTGACGAGATCGCGCGCCGCCAGCAGCAGGTGGAGGAGGCCCGCCGCCGCGCCGAGGAGGCGTCGCGCGCCAAGGGCGATTTCCTGGCGAATATGAGCCACGAGATCCGCACGCCGATGAACGCCATCCTCGGCCTCAGCCACCTCGCCCTGCGCGCCGGGCCGCCGCCGCGCCAGCGCGGCTACCTGACCCGCATCCGCGCCTCAGCCACGGCGCTGCTCGGCATCATCAACGACATCCTCGACGTCTCGAAGATCGAGGCGGGCATGCTGACGCTGGAGCGCGTGCCCTTCGACCTGTCCGCCGTGCTGGATATGGTGGCCGGCACCGCCGCCCTCTCCGCCGAGGAGAAGGGGCTGGTTCTGCGGCTGGAGATCGCCCCCGACGTGCCCACCGCCCTGCTGGGCGACCCGCTGCGGCTGGGGCAGGTGCTCCTCAACCTCGTCAACAACGCGGTCAAGTTCACGGAGAGCGGCAGCGTGGTCCTCGGTGTGACCGCCGCGCCGCGAGCGACGGGGGAGGATGCGGAGACCGAACTGCGCTTCGCCGTGCGCGACACCGGCATCGGCATGACGGCGGAGCAGGTGGCCCGCCTGTTCCAACCCTTCGCCCAGGCCGACAGCTCGACCACCCGCCGCTACGGCGGAACCGGGCTGGGGCTGGCGATCAGCCGGCGGCTGGCCGTCATGATGGGCGGCGGCATCGCCGTGGACAGCACCCCCGGCCTGGGCAGCACCTTCCGCTTCACGGTCACGGTCGGCGTGCAGGACGGCGCTGTGGGGGCGCTGCCCGCCCTGGCCGATCCGGGGCTTGCGGGCTTGCAGGTGGACGAGCCGTTGCGCGGCCTGCGCGTGCTGGTCGTCGACGACAACGCCGTGAACCGTCTGGTCGCGCGGGAGCTGCTGGAGGACGCCGGGCTGGCCGTCACCGCGGTCGGCAGCGGCGGGGAGGCGGTGCGGCTGGCGCTGGAGCCGGGGGCGGACTACGCCGCTCTGCTCACCGACGTCCAGATGCCGGACATGGACGGCTTCGCGGTGGCGCGGGCGATCCGCCGCCAGTGCGGCCCCGACCGCCTGCCGATCATCGCCATGACCGCCCACGCCCTGGAAGAGGAGCGGCGGCGCTGTCTGGACGCGGGGATGGACGACCACATCGCCAAGCCGGTGGAGCCGCACCGCCTCGTCGCCGTGCTGAACCGCCGGCTGAAGCCGTTCGGGCGGCGGGAGGCTCCGCCGACCAACGAGGCCGCGGAGATGGATGCCGGACTTCCCGACGACCTGGAGGGGTTCGACCTCACCCCGGCGCTGGCGCGGATGAACGGGCGGGTGGGCACGCTGCGCCGGGCGATCCTGGATTTTCTCGACCGCTACGGCGACGCGCCGGTCCGGCTGGAGCACTTGCGCAGCGCGGGTGACGGGCCGGCGCTGGAACGCTTCGCCCACGGGCTGCGCGGCAGCGCCGGTACGATCGGGGCGAGGGCCGCCAGCGAGGCCGCCGCGGCGTTGGAACGGGCGGCGCGCGAGGGGCGGTGGGATGCGATCCCCGGCCTCGTGGCCGACCTGTCCGCCGTCCTCGGCCCCGCGCTGGCCTCGGCGGAAACGCTGCGCGCCCTGGAGATGGCCGCGGAGGGAGCGCCGGACGTCCCGGCGGTTCGTCCGGACCGTCCGGACGGCTGGGAAGAGGCGTTGCGCTTGCTGGAGGAGGCGTTGCGCAGCGGCAGCCTGTCGGCGGCGGCCCGCTTCGCCGCTCTGCGCGGGCTTCTGGCCGGGCATGGCCATGACGAGGCGTTGGACAGGATGGGGCACGCTGTGGAGGCGTTGGACTTCGCCGCCGCCCGCGTGGCGCTGGAACGGCTCACCGCCGCATGCAACAGGGAACGGGACCGGGAGACGACACCGTGAACGGTGGTCACATTCTGATCGTCGATGACGACACGGCCAACATCCGGGCGCTGGCCAGCGTGCTGGAGGACCGGCACGAGGTGCGTTTCGCCACCTCCGGCCGCCGCGCGCTGGAGCTGGCCTCCGCCGACCCGCCGGAGCTGGTGCTGCTCGACGTGATGATGCCGGGGCTGGACGGCTACGCGGTGTGCCGGCTGCTGAAGACCGACCCGGCCACCGCCGACGTTCCGGTGATCTTCATCACCTCCCTGTCCAGCCCCGAGGAGGAGGCCTTCGGGCTGGAGACCGGGGCGGTCGATTACGTGACCAAGCCCTTCAGCCCGGCCATCGTGCGCGCCCGCGTCGCCACCCACCTGTCGCTGCGCCGGGCCAACCGCAGCCTGAAGGACGAGAACGAGCATCTGGAGGCGCTGGTCCGCGAGCGCACGCGCAAGCTGGCCCAGGCCCAGCGCGAGAAGATGGCGGCGCTGCGCCAGATGGTCGCCGGCGTGGCCCACGAGATCAACACGCCCATCGGCGTGGCGCTGGGCAGCGCGTCCCATCTCGGCGACCGGGTCGCCGCGATGACGGAGCGGCTGGCCGCCAACCAGCTCCGCCGCGCCGAGCTTGAGCGCTTCCTGGCGAGCGCCGGGGAGCTGGCCGCCCTGCTGTCCGGCACCATCGCGCGCGCCGGGGAGATCGTGCGCTGCTTCAAAGGGGTGGCGGCGGACCATGGCGGGCTGCGCCAGACCATCGCGCTGAGGCCCTTCCTCGAACAGGTGACGGAGAGCCTGCGCCCGCAGTGGGAGCCTTTGGGGCACCGCATGGCCGTGGACTGCCCCGCCGACCTGCGCATGGTCAGCAACCCGGCAATTCTGTCGACGATCCTGGAGCAGCTCGTGCGCAACGCGCTGGACCACGCCTTTCCGGCGGGGCGGTGCGGGCTGGTAACGGTCGGGGCCATGGCGTCGGGGCCGGAGACGGTCCTGCTGTCCGTCGCCGACGACGGGGCCGGCATCCTGGAGGGGACCGCCGGGCGCATCCTGGAGCCCTTCTTCACCACCCGACGCGGCACGGGGTCGGTCGGGCTCGGCCTCAACATCGTGGACAATCTGGCATCGGACCGGCTGGGCGGGTCCTTCACCATCGCCTCGCGCTCCGGGGGCGGCACCCTGGCGACCCTGCATCTGCCGGCCCGCACCCCGCCGGATCTGTGAGCTGGACTTTGCTCTATCACGCCGGAAAGCAAGTTCCAGAGCCGGAAGCGGACCGCGGCCACGGTGCCATGATGCTCCTCGCCCTGCACTTCATGGATGAGGGCGCGGCATTTTTGCAACGCGGCCTTGCGCCCGACGCCGATGCGCAAGGGCGGGAAATGTTTCACCATTGTGAAGTTATGGATATTCTGGGCAGCCATTGAACGGTCCCTGGCCGTGTGGGTGGACCGCGGCTGACGCAGGAGAACGGGCAATGACCGGACGGACCTCTCCCATCGCATCGGCGGTGCCCGGACGCATCCGCGTGCGCCACCCCTTGCTGCGCCGGACGGACCGCTTCCAGGAAGCGCTGGGACGTTTGGAAGCGTTGGATGCCGTCCGGGTGACCGAGAGCAACCCGGCGGTGGGCAGCTTTCTGCTGAGCTACGACTCCGCCGCGGTGGCGCCGGATGAAGCCCGGTCCCAGGTGGAGACGCTGCTGACGGCGGTGCTGTACCCCGCGGAGGCTCCGCCGCAGCCGGACGAGCCTGCCTCCGTCGCGGAAAGCAAGCCGGCCGCTCCCGAGCTGAAATGGCGGATCAACCGCGCGGCCAAGATCGGGATGATGGGCAGCATGGCGGCGACCCTGGCGGCGCTGGGGGTGGGCAAGCGCGTCCATGCCGGCTTCGGCACGCTGTTCGTCGCCTTCATGCTCGTCCACATGACCGTGCAGCGCAAACGCCTCTTCCAATGAACGCCCGCTTTCAATGACCGAGCGCGACCCGAGCATGCCCGACGAATTCCTGAGCCGGCTGGCCGCCGCCCTGACCATCGCGCACCACATTCCGGGCCGGGTGCGGCTGAAGCTCGACGGCGCCGCGGAGCGCAATCTGGCGGCGCTGGCGGACGACGCCAAGGCGCTGCACCGGGCGCTATCCGGGGCGGAGGGCATCCGTTCCGTCGCGCTGAACCCGCTCGCCCGGTCCTGCACCATCGAATACGACCCCACGGTGATCCCGCCCTCGGCGTGGCCGGATCTGCTGCGCGGGGAAGCCAGCGCGGCGGCCGGGACGCTGCTGCGCATCGCCACCGCCGGCTTTGCCGGCGGTGTGCCGGAAAGGAGACCATGATGCTGCCGCTTCTGACATTCGCGTCCGGTGTGATCGCCGGGGCCATCGGCGTCCGGATGGTGAAGAACGCCAAGGCCAAGGCCGATCCCAAGATCGCCGACCTCAGGGCCACCGACGTCAAGGCCGTCGATGTGAAGGCCGCCGCCCGCGAGGGTGCCGGCAAGGCCCGGACCGCGGTGCGCGAGGCCGCGGTCACCGGCCTGCTGGCCATCGAGCGGACCTCCGCCGGTCTGCGCTCCCGCCTCGTCACACCGGTGGATGAGGCGGTTGATGAGACGGTGGAAGACGTGGTTGCCGAACCCGTGGTGCCCGCCGAGGCGGAGCCGGCAAAGACCGATGCGGCGGAGCCGGCAAAGACCGAACCGACGCCGTCCGCCGCCTCGGGGGCCGCGTGAAGCGCGCGAAGCGGCGCGGCAAGGCGCGGGGCTCCGGCACGCTCGCCGCCGACTTCACGCGCGGCATGGTGGCGACCGGCCTGCTGACCGCCGTCCAGGACCGCTGGGTGACGGGCGCCGAGCCTCCCGCGCCGCGCACCATCCTGCGCCACGGTCTGCAGGGCGGTGCGGCGCTGGCCGCCGCCAGCCTTGCCGCCGACGCCCTGCGCAACCGCGACTACGCGCGCCTCGCCCTGGCGGTCGCCGCCGGGGCGGCGGGTGTGGTGATGATCGAACATCTGCTGAATCCGGCGGACGAGCTGCCGCAAGAATTGCCGAAGAACGAGGACCCCCATGGCTAAGAAGACCAAGAAGGCGTTGAAGAAGCTGAAGAAGCAGCAGCGCCAGTATGAAGCCGCCATGGCCGCCAACGGCGCCCCCATTGGAGGTCGCATGGGGGCCGGAATGGCGCGGGGGCAGGGGCTTCTCGGCGGGTTGAGCGGTCTTCTGCCGTCGCGCCGGTCCGAGCAGTTCCTGGTCGGGCTTCTGGTCGGGGCGGCGGCGGCCTATGTGCTGTCCGACGAGGAGCTGCGCGGCAAGATCGTGAAGTCCGGCCTGAAGCTGTACGGCAACCTCGCCGGCGGCCTCGCCGAAATGAAGGAGCAGATGGCCGACCTCCAGGCCGAGCTGGAGGCGGAACAGGCCGGAGCGTTATGAGCGGCCCGCCCTGGTTCCTGCGGCTGGAGCCGGTCCATCGGGTTCCGGGGCGCATCCGGCTGCGCTACGCCTGCCGTGCCGGCACCCCCGCCGACGAGGCGACCCTGCAGCGGGTGGTGGAGGCGGTCGCCGGGGTGACGTCGGTTCGGGCCAGCCGCGCCGCGCGGTCGCTGGCCCTACGCTACGATCCAGCGGTGACGGACGCCACGGCGCTGTGCCTCGCGCTGGCCGCCCTGCCGATTCCCGAAGCGGCCCCGCCCGCCCCGGCGGCGGAGAGCGGTGAGAATCACGGCGCCGCGCTGGCCCGCAGCCTCGCCACGCTGGTCGGCGGCTTCCTGCTGCCCATGCCGCTGCGCCTGCCGCTGTCGCTGGCCATCGCGATGCCGATGCTGCGGGAGGGCATGGCCATCTATGGGCGCGAGGGCGTCAACTCCCACGTGCTGGAAGCTGCGGCGGTGTCGATCTCCCTGGCGCGGCGGGATTTCACCGCGGCCAACACCACCGTCTTCATGCTGGCGCTCGGCGAGTATATGGAGGACTCCATCGCCCGCCGCTCGGACGCGCTGCTGAAACGGCTGTTGCGCCCGTCGAGCGATCAGGTGTGGCTGCTGCGCGACGGCGTGGAAATCCAAGTGTCCGCCGACACCGTCATGGTCGGCGACAGCGTGGTGATCGGCGCCGGAACGGTGATCCCGGTGGACGGCACGGTGTTGAGCGGGGAGGCGACCGTCAACGAGGCCGCCATGACCGGCGAGAGCGCCCCGGTGGTCAAGCAGCGCGGCTCTGCCGTGCTGTCCGGGACGCTGATGGAGGAGGGGCGGCTCGTCGTCTACGCCGAGCATGTCGGCAGCCACACCGCCGCCGCCCGCATCGCCGATTACGTCGAACAGTCGCTGACCGCCAAGAGCGAGGCGCAGCTCGACGCGGCGCGGCTGGCCGACCGGCTGGTGCCCACGGTGCTGAAGCTGGCCGGCGGCTCCTTCCTGATGACCGGCGACTGGCGCAGCGCGGCGTCGGTGCTCCAGGCCGACTATTCCTGCGCGCTGAAGCTGGCGACCCCGGTGGCCTTCAAGTCGGCCATGTACGGGGCTGGGCAGGCGGGCATCCTGATCAAGGGCGCCAACGCGCTGGAACGGCTGGCCCAGGCCGACACGGTGATCTTCGACAAGACCGGCACGCTGACCACCGGCGATCTGCAGGTGACCGATTCCATCGCCTTCGACCCGACCTTCAGCCCCGACGACCTGATCTGCCTCGCCGCCTCGGTGGAGGAGCATTACTTCCACCCGCTGGCGATGGCCGTGGTCAACGCCGCCAAGGAAACCCACAACCGCCACTTCGACCATCAGGAGGTGAAGTTCATCGTCGCCCACGGCGTGGCCAGCGTCATCGACGGCAAGCGCATCGTCGTCGGTTCCCGCCATTTCATCGAGGACGACGAGGGCATCGACACGACGGCCCAGCGGGAGGCCATCGACGCGCTGCACCGCGACGGCAAGACGCTGCTGTTCATCGGTTTCGGCGGGGTGCTGGTCGGCGTGCTGGCGCTGAAGGACAGCGTGCGTGCGGCCAGCGCGGCGACCATCGCGCGGCTCCGGCGGGCGGGGGTGAAGCGGGTGCTGATGCTGACCGGCGACCACCGCGACCGCGCCGCCGAACTGGCCGCGGAGCTGCATCTCGATGGCTTCCACGCCGATCTGCTGCCCACCGACAAGGCCCGCATCATCGAGGATCTGAGCCGCGACGGCGCGCGCATCGCCTTCGTCGGCGACGGCATCAACGACGCCCCGGCGCTGGCCGGCGCCCATGTCGGCATCGCCATGCAGAAGGGGGCGGACATCGCCCGCCTGACCGCCGACGTGGCGCTTCTGGAGGACCGGATCGAACGGGTGGCCGACGCCAAGGAGACGGCGAACGCCGCCATGGCGCTGATCGCCCGCAATTACCGCCTGACGGTCGGGCTGAACAGCGCGATCCTCGGCGCCGCCGCGCTGGGGCTGCTGTCTCCGGTGGGCACCGCCGTGCTGCACAACGGGACGACGATCGGGATTCTGTTGAATGCGCTGCGCCGGGCGCCGGCGGCGTCGGTGCCCCCTCCCCAACCCTCCCCCGCTTCGCGGGAGAGGGGGGCTTGAGCGAAGCGGCTGCAGTCCCCTCCACCTCGTAGAGGGGGAGGGTTAGGGAGGGGGCAGGACCTCAGTGCCCCAGCCCCTCCCACGCGGCGAAGGACTCCGCGCGCGGCGACAGGTACAGGCTGGGCACCCAGCCGTCCGGGATCGGGACGGTCGCCGCGTGGGTCCGGTTGTGGGCCAGCAGCTTCGGCAGGACGTGGGTGTGTGGACCCTCCGGGCTGCGGCCGTCGGGCGGCGGGATCGGCTGGCTGACCTCGATCCGCCCGAAGGGGCCGATGAAGACACGGTCGGGGCTGAGCGCCGGCAGGTCGGGCGGCAAGGGGTTGCCCGGCGCCAGAAGCTCCGTCCCGACCACCGCGCGCAGGCGGGCGATGGTGGCGGGGTCGGCGGTGCGGACGCAGACGTCGGTCTGGAAGACGCCCAGTCCAAGGTCGAACAGCAGGGCGCCGCGGTCCGCCTCGGCGATGGCCGCGTGGTCGGGACCCAGCTCGGTCACCACGCCGCGCCGGTTCATGGCGCCAACGTGACGGGGCAGGCAGAGGGCCACGGCGAGGCTGCCGTTGCGCGTCCGGTAGGGCACCGGGCGGATGGCCGGGGTGGGGCGGAGACGCAACCCGCCGCGGGCGGTCCGCGCCTCCAGCTCCGGGCCGTCGCTGCGCAGGACGACGGGTTCGTCCGGGTCGCGGATGAACTCCGCGATGGCGCCGAACGCGCCGAGGCTCCAGCCGGTCGCCGGATTGTTCAGCGCGTCGCGCAGCAGGGAGGACAGGTCACTCATCGGGTTGTCTCCGTTACGGAATTCGGGGATGGCAGGGCGTGCCAGGGAAGCAGGAAGGGTTCGCCGCCGGCCTCGCCACGGTGGACGGCGATGCCGTAGGCGGCGCGCAGGGTGTCGTCGGTGAGCACCCGTCCGGGCGGCCCGTCGGCCCGCACGCCGCCCTCCGACAGCAGGATCAGCCGGTCGCAGAAGCGGGAGGCCAGGGTCAGGTCGTGCAGCACCGCCACCACGCCGCTTCCCTGGCGGGCGGTGTCGCGCAGCAGCGCCATGCAGGCGAGCTGGTGGCCGGGGTCGAGGGCGGCGACCGGCTCGTCGGCCAGCAGGATGGGCGCCTCGGTCGCCAGCGCGCGGGCGAGCAGGACGCGCATCCGCTCGCCCCCCGACAGGGTGCCGACGATCCGTCCGCGCAGGTGCGCGGCGTCGGCGATGGACAGCGCCCGTTCCACCGCCGCGCGGTCCGCCGCGGTGATTCCGCCCAGCGGGCCGCGGTGGGGCAGGCGGCCGAGCATCACCAGCGCCTCGGCGCGCAGCGGCCAATGCACCGGGCCGCTCTGCGGCAGATAGGCGATGCCGCGGGCGAGCGCCCGCCGTCCGACCTGTGCAGCGGACCTTCCATCGTAGGTGACGCGGCCCGCCGCCGGCTCGGCGAGACCGGCGAGGAGACGCAGCAGGGTGGTCTTGCCGGCGCCGTTCGGACCGATCAGGCCGGTGAAGGCGCCGGGCCTGATGGCGAGATTGACGTCCGTCAGGATGGTCCGCCCGCCGGCGGTGGCGGACAGGCCGTGGGTTTCGATGCGCATCACGCCTCCTCCCGCCGCAGCCGGGCGATCAGGACGATCAGGAAGGGCGCCCCGATCAGGGCGGTGACCACGCCCAGCTTCAGTTCGGGCCGCGTCGGCAGCAGCCGGACCGCGATGTCCGCGGCCAGGGTCAGGCACGCTCCGGCCAGACCCGCCAGCAGCAGCAGCCGTCCGGGCCGCGCCCCGGCCAGCGGGCGCATAAGGTGCGGGGCCACCAGCCCGACGAAGCCCACGGCGCCGGTGACCGACACCGCGCTGCCCACCGCCAGCGCCGCCCCGGCGATCAGCCGGACGCGCAGCCCGGTGAGGTCGAAGCCCAGGCTGCGCGCCGCGTCTTCCCCCAGGGTCAGCGCGTCGAGCGCGCGGGCGCCGGACAGGCAGAGCGCCCAGCCCGCCAGCATCGGCGGCAGGACGAGCCAGAGCTGGTCGGTGCCGCGGTCGGCCAGCGACCCCATCAACCAGAACACGATCTTCAGCGCCGCGTAGGGGTTGGGGGCGAGGTTGAGGGCCAGCGCGGTCAGCGACCCGGCGAGGCTGTTGATGGCGATGCCGCCGATGACCAGCGCCGTCGTTCCGGCCCCCCGCGCCGCCATCAGGTTCAGCAGAATTGCGGCGGTGGCGGCTCCGGCCATGCCGCCGAGCGGCAGGGCCAGCGACAGCGCGGCGGACAGGCCGCTGTAGAAGACGATCACCGCCCCCAAAGCGGCGGCACTCGACACGCCGACCAGACCCGGCTCGGCCAGCGGGTTGCGCAGCCAGCCCTGCATCGCCGCACCGGTCAGCCCCAGGCTGAAGCCGACCAGCAGGCCCAGCAGGGCGCGCGGCAGGCGCAGTTCGGCCAGCACCAGAGCGGCGAGGGTGGGGCGCCCGGCCAGCCAGTCGGACAGGGCGGCCCCCAGGTCGAACGGCACATAGCCGACCGCCGCCGACACCGCGCAGAGCGCCAGCGCCAGACCCGTCAGCCCGGCGGCCAGGGCGGCGTAGGGGATGCGGGAGTCCCGGCTCATGGTGCGGCCTCCCGCGCGGCGGCCAGCCGTTCCGCGGCCTCGGCGATCTGCGGGCCGGGGCAGGTCCACAGGCGGGTTGGCAGCGACAGGGTGCGGACCTGATGTTTTAGAGCTTTCAGGGCAGGGTGATGCAGAAGGGCACCGGCCAGCGACGGCGGCGCGTCGGGTGCGGCGTCGACGATCAGCATGTCCGCCCCGCCCAGAATGACCGCCTCCAGCGGCAGGGCGCCCTGGCTGCCGAGCGGCAGGCGGTCGGCCATGTTCTCCAGCCCGGCGCGGCTCAGGAGTTCGTCCACCAGCGACCCGGACCCGGCGACGAAGCCGTTGGGGCGCAGCACCACCGCGGTCGGGCGCGGTCCCGGCGGCGCGGGAGGCAGGGCGTCGAGGCGGGAGAGCAGGTCGGCGACCAGCTCCTCCCCCCGTTCCGGCTCGCCGACGGCGCGGGCGAGGCCGCGGATCTGCTCCGCCACCCCCGCCACGCTCTGCGGGACGTCCAGCTCCAGGAGCGGGGCGTCCAGCCGCGTCAGCAGCCCGACCGCGACCCGCGTGGTGTAGCGCCCGGCGACGATCAGGTCGGGGTTGAGCGGCAGGATCTCCTCCGCCATCCCGTGGTTGACCGGCACCCGCGCCGCCAGCGCCGCCACGGTGGAGGCGCGGGGATCGCGCGCCAGCCACGTCACCGCGGCGAGGCGCTCCGGCCCGACGAGCCGCAACAGCAACTCGTCGGCGCAGAGGTTCAGGGAGACGATGCGCTGCGGCTTTGCGGGCGGCGCCTCCCAGGCCGCCGCCGGTCCCCCCGCGATCAGCAGGAGGGCGGCGGCGGCCAGCCCGAGACGGGTGGGCCTCACAGCGACAGCCGCAGCCCGAGATACCCGGCCCGGCCCGTCGCGCCGTAGGTCCAGACCTCCTGATACCGGCGATCGAACAGGTTCTCCACGCGTCCGAAGACCTCGACCCCCTCGGACAGCGCGTAGGACCCGGCCATGTTGACCAGCGTGTAGGGGGTGAGGCTCACGACCTGCCGGTTGTAGATTGCATCGTAGGCCCAGTCGGTGGACCGCCCGTTGTAGACCACGCCCAGGTTGGCGTTCGCCCGGTCCTCCAGGAAGCGGTGGTTGACGGTCAGGCTGGCGATCTGCTTGGGCCGGCGCACCAGCTCCGCCCCCGCGGAATCCTCGCCGTCGGTCCAGCTGTAGGAGCCGCGGACGGTCAGCCGGTCCAGTGGCTCCACCGACAGCCCCATTTCGAAGCCGCGGATGCGGGATTCGCCCGGCATGTTGACGGAGGTCCGCCCGGTGCCGGTGATCAGATCGCGGATGCGCTGGTCGAACCACGTGCCGTCCAGCGCCGCCCGCGTGCCCCACAAGGACTGGTCGAAGCCGGCGTCCCAGCCGCGCGCCCGCTCCGGCTTCAGGTTCGGGTTGCCGGCGTAGGTGGCGGTGTAGCCGTACAGCTCGAACAGGGTCGGATTCTTGACGCCGGTGCCGTAGGAGGCGCGCAGCTTCGTCCCGCTCTCCTCGACCAGATAGGCCGCCGTGGTGCGCCATGTGGTGGCGTCGCGGAACAGGTCGTTCCCGTCGTGGCGGACGCTGCCGGTCAGGGTCAGCCGGTCGAACAGGCCCAGCTTGTACTGGCCCACCAGCCCGGTGGAGCCGATGGAGCGGTCGAAGCTTGAGAAACTGCTGCGGCTGATCGCCTTGTCCTCCTCACGCTCCACGGCGGCGGTCAGCACATGGTCGGCGGGACCGCTGTTCAGAGTCAGGTTGGTCTGGTAGTCGGCCTTGGTCTTGCGCCCGTCGTAGCGGCTGGTCACCGTCTTGGCGGCGTCGCGGTAGTCGCGCTGCTGGCGGCCATGGGTCAGGCCGACGATGTGCTCCCACTTCCCGTCGAGAAGGGCGATCTTGCCCTGGAGCCGTCCGAAATACTGCTCCCCGGCGGTGCTGGTCCCGTCATCGACGGCGCCGCGCCCGCCGACGAAGCCGTCGGTGTCGGCGCGGAAGCGGGTGTAGCGGCCGGTCACGGCGATCTCGCTGCGCTCGGTCGGGCGGACGGCGGCGTTTCCGGTCAGCGTGCCGTTGCGGTAGCCGTCCTTCTCCGGGTTGCCGAGCCGCTTGTCGGCGACCGACACGCCGTCGCTGGTGACGCCCTGGCCGCTGAGGAACAGGTCGTAGCGGTCGGTCCCCGTTCCGAAGGAGGCCCGCCCGGCGGCGGTGCCGAAGGACCCGCCCTCGACGGCGGCGCCAATTCGGGGGACGCCGGCGCCGCGGCGGGTCACGATGTTGACGACGCCGCCGACCGCGTCGGAGCCGTAGAGCGCGCTCTGCGGGCCGCGCAGCACCTCGACGCGCTCCACGTCGCCGGCCAGCAGGTTGGCGAAATCGTATTCGGAGCCGGACGCCGGGTCGTTCACCTCGATCCCGTCGATCAGGACGAGCGTCTGGTTGCCCTCCGACCCGCGGATGCGGAGCTGGGTCAGGGTGCCCATCGGGCCGGTGCGGTTGACGGCGACGCCGGGCACCGCGCGCAGTGCGTCGGACAGCAGGCGGGTCTGGCGCTGCTCCAGTTCCTGACGGGTGATGACGGTCAGGGCGCTGCCGGTTTCCCCGGCGGCGGTGGGGACGCGGTTGGCGGTCACCGAGACCGGCGGAAGCATCGTGATGGTGGTGGAATCGGCGAAGGCCGATAGGGGAAGGGCAAGGCTTCCCAGAACGGCGGCGAAGGACGCCGTCCGGTGAAGGCGGGGAACGCGGACACTCATTGAGACCTCGGGCGGGACGCCGGTGGCACGTCACCGCGAACGAAGCCCCACCAGGTTTCCGCGAACGGACTCCCGGTTCGACGACCTTCGGTGCACCCCGCCCGAACGTGTTCGCGTGTGACCACGACTGACGGCAGGTCTCCTGGCTCACGGGTTATCGTCGGCCCATCGCCTTCCCAGGATCGCGATCCCAGTGGCATTCCGATGGACGACTCGCCGCTTACAGTTGCGGGGGCAGCCCCGGCGTTGGACCTTCGCGCGGCGTTTCGCCGCGGGGTCCGCACCGTGTTCCCATTTTCAGCCCTTTCGGGCAACCGTCGGATGCGAAGCTACGCGGGCGGAACGGCTCCGGTCAAGCCGCATTCCGCCGATACGCCGATCACGGGTCGCGAAGGCCATGCCCCCCTCTTGTCGCCGGGCCGGGGCCTGACTACATGACGGTCGAGGTCCGGGCCCCTCTGGCAGCGTCGCCCGGCGCTGTGATGTCGGACTTCCCATTGAGCCGTCGCCTTGGCGCGGCCTTGCGGAAGCTGGCCCTGTTCTTCCCCCTGGGTCCCGCTCCCCCACAAGGTCCACCGCCGGACGACGGCACCCGACGGGCCTTTGGGAGACATCGACATGGACCGCACCGAACCAACATCCTGACCGACCGCCACGTCTCCACGGCGAACGATGGAGACGGGTGACCTGACGCGCCGCGGCCGAGCCGTTGCGCGCGCTTTCTCATTGGCCGCAGACCTTGCGGTCACGATTCCAGTCCGGGCCCCTCTGGCCGATGCGTCCCGCCGTGGCGCATCGGTGATGTCGGACTGCTCATGTGACGATCGAAGTCTCCGCTTGCGGGAGCGGAGTGCATGAAGCAAGGGACAGTTCCATGGACCAGATCGTTTTAATGTGGGCCGGCTTCGCCGTCTTCGTTGGCGTGCTTTTGGCCTTTGATCTTGGTGTATTTTCCAAGAAATCCCATGTGATCTCCGGCCGCGAGGCGCTGATGCGCTGCGCGGCCTATTCCACGCTGGCGATGATTTTCGCGGCCGGCGTCTTTCATTTTCAGGGCTCCGAGAAGGGACTGGAGTTCCTGACCGGCTACCTGATCGAATACAGCCTGAGCGTCGACAACATCTTCGTCATCGCGCTGATCTTCACGCATTTCGCGGTGCCGCCGCAATACCAGCACCGGGTGCTTTTCTGGGGCATCCTGGGCGCGCTGGTGATGCGCGGCGTGCTGATCGTGGCGGGCACGGCGCTGATCCAGGAATTCCACTGGATCATCTACATCTTCGGCGCCTTCCTGATCTTCAGCGGCATCAAGATGCTGATGTCGGTGGACGACGAGCCGGACATGGAGAACAACCGGATCGTCAAGTTCGTCCGCTCCCGCTTCCGCATGACCGACGGCTACGAGGGGCAGAAGTTCTTCGTGATGCGCGACGGCGTGCGAATGATGACGCCGCTGTTCCTCGTGCTGATCCTGATCGAATTCACCGATCTGGTCTTCGCCGTGGACTCCATCCCGGCGGTCTTCTCGGTGACCACCGACCCGTTCATCGTCTGGACCTCCAACGTCTTCGCGATCCTCGGCCTGCGCGCCCTCTACTTCGCGCTGGCCTCGGTCATCCACCGCTTCCATTACCTGAAGTACGGCCTGTCGCTGGTTCTGGTGGTGGTCGGCGCCAAGATGATGATGGTGGACATCTACAAGATGCCGACGGCGGTGGCGCTGGGCATCACGGCCTTCCTGGTCGGCGGTTCCATCGTCTTCTCGATGCTGAAGACCCGCGCCGAATCGGTGCCGGGCGCGGCGGACGCCGAGGCCCGCCGCTGGTGGGTGCCCGGCAGCCCGGCCAAGGGGGCCGGTGGTTCCACGCCGGCCTCCTCCAGCGAGGCCGCCGCGGTGTCCTCGGACGGCAAGGGCCAGTAAGACGCCCGATCCAAGGGCGGACGGGAAGAGGCGGGGCGTCCGGTCCGGTGGATCGGGCGCCCCGCGCGTTTCCGGGTGACGGCATCCGTAAAAGTAGTAATGCCGGTTTCGCTGCGACGATGATGTGGATGCGCGAGGCGGATCGCGCCCCGTTTGGCGCTTGACGCCACTCCTTTCCAACTCAAGGAAGAGACATCCATGTTCACCGGCACGCAGTTTACCGGCACGCAACCGGCCTCCATCGCCCTGTCCGCTATCCCCGTTCCGTCGGGACCCCTGTCCGGCCTGCTCCAGGCCGCCCGCGACGACCTCGTCGGCTTGGCGGCCGCCCGCGGGGTCGCGCTTTCCGTCGTGTTCGACATGCCGGCGCTGGTGCGCGTCAACGAGGCGGCGGTGACCGCGGGCTCCTGGGAGCCGATGCTTCCGGCGGCCCATCCGGCCTGCCGCTCCCTGACGCCGGCCAACGCCTTCTGGATCTGCGGGACGGCCCCCTCCGGCGATGTGGTCACCGCCCAGGCCGGGCTGCTCTACGATTGCACGATGCAGTCCATCGGTGAGCGCTTCACCGCCATGACGGTGTTCTACGACGAGCCCGCCGTGCAGGCTCCGGACGGCGAATGGTGCACCTGCACGTCCGACACCGCCAACAGCACCCGCGGTCGGGTGGTTTGGACGAACGCGGGATGGACGCGCCCCGATTTCCAGGGCCGCGGGCTGTTCCCGATTTGCCAGCGGGTGAACAAGCTGGCGGCGTGGCTGCTGTGGTCGCCGACCTGGTTCATCTCGGTCGTCGATCCGGACATCGTCCCGGTCTGGGCGGAGCGGAAGATGGGGCCGCGCCACATCGACGACGAGCCGGGCATCACCTACAATCAGGTCGGCCTGAAGACCTTGCCGATGCACCTCGTGCGGTTCAGCCGTGCGCAGTTCCTGGGCGATTTGGCGCAACTCGCCGCGGACCTCGCCCAGGCGGCCTGAAGGAGAGGTCCGTCCGCCTCAGGAATCGATCAGCGCCAGCAGGGCCTGACGGCGATGGCCCAGCGACCAGCCGAACAGGAGGTGCCGGTAATGGACGGGCGGCCGGGGAAGTCCGGTGATCACCAAGTGATTGTACACCGGCTCCCCGCCCTCCACCGCCTCCCGGTACTGCGCGTCGATGGCCTGCGCGTAGGCGCTGTGGACGTCCTCGAGATGGGGCTTGCCGATGTTCTGGTCGGCCCAGCGGTCGCCGAAGACCCGGCGGGTCGGCTCCCCGATGTAACGGAAGCGCAGCGGCCCGCCGTCCCGCGACGTCAGGATGACGCAGCGCGGCAGCAGACCCGCGCTTTTCAGGTCGTCGTGCAGGCCCGGACCGAAAATGGGATTCCGCTTCCACACGGCGACCATGTCCTGGTGCCAGTCCAGCGCCGAGCGGAAGGGCTGGCGGTGGATGTCGACATGGGCCTCCGACGGTTGGGGCGGCGGGTCGCCGCGGCGGCCGCGCAGGATGCTCACCAGACCGCGGGCAAGCGGCCAGGACCTGCGCTCCCTGCCGGTGCGATCCTTTATCAAGGAAGCGGTCAGTGACGGCGTGATGGGCAAGGCGTCCGTCACTCCCCGATCCCTTTCCTCGGCGACAGAAATTCCGACGCCATCGCCTGATAGATCCGCCGCGCCGCGTCCAGGGCCACGCTCCCCGCCTTGGCCCCGGCGGCGAGCATCCGCTCGGTCGGCTTGCTCGGCAGGGCCTTCGGCATCGCCGCCTCGAAGGCGTCGGCCGCGCTGTCGAAGCGTGCGACGGCCTCCCGCAGCGCCATGCGCTCCAGGGCCGCCACGGCTTCGTCCAGAAGGGGGGCCAGTGTGTCGGGGCCGTTCCCCTGGTCCGCCATCGCGCTGCGGCACGCCCGCAATTTGGCGAGAACCCCATCCAAGCCCTGCGCGGGGGGCGCCGCCATGGCGCCCGGCACCGGAGGGTGGTCCGCGGCCGGACCGATTCCCACATGATCGGCGGCGGATTGAAGCCGGTCGAGGAACAACGCCACGCCTTCCCCAAGGGCCAGGGCCTTCGAGTCCTCGACGATCCCCTCCTGGCAGAGGGCGTGGGCAAGGCGCGCCTCGCGCGCCGTCGTCAAGGGCAGTTGCCGGATCATCAGGCTCGACAATTCACGGATGCCGCCGTTCAGCAGCTCGAAGGCGTAGGGGCCGCTGGGCGGATTGGCGACGATGTCGGACATCTGTTCCGCGGCTCGGGTGAACAGCGTGTCACGCCGATCGAACGCGGCGTTCAGATCGAGAGCGGCATCCGGCTTGCGGCCGATGCTCGGTCGTCCAGAGCGCATCCTGCCTGCCTTTCCGTGTTCCTGAAGACGGAAGCCCGCCGATTCCGGTCCGTCGGCCGGAAGGCGCGCTTCAAGGGATGGGCGCGCCAGTATTTCACAATGAGGGGTTGTCAACAAGCCGTGCGATCAATTGTTCGAGACGGGTGCATTGGCGGAATGCGCATCAAAGCTGCGGTCGGGATCTTCACCGCCGACGGGTCCTGAACCGTTCGCCGTTATGACGACGCCCTCCCCCTTGAACGGTGCGCCTTCATCGCCATCTACCATCCAGTTGGATGGTGGAAGGATGGTAAGGGGATGTCGGAAAACGCCCGCGAAACGAAGCTGAAGGTCGGAGACAGCGAGAAGATCACGATCAACCTCGGCTATGTCGACCTCGGCCACATCGATCTGCTGGTGCAGGAGGGGTTCTATGCGAACCGCACGGACCTCATCCGCACCGCCATCCGCAACCAGATCGACCGCCATGGCGACGCCTTGCGGCAGGCGGTGACGCGCAAACGCGTCGATCTCGGCCTGCGCCACTACAGCCGCGGCGATCTGGAGGCGGCACGGGATGCCGGAGAGATGCTCGACATCCGTGTCCTCGGGCTGGCCACGATCGCCCAGGACGTCACCCCGGACCTCGCCCGCGCCACCATCGCCTCAATCGCCGTGCTGGGGGCGCTGCACGCCAGCAGCGCCGTCAAGGCGGCTCTTGCGGACCGCATGCGCTGAAGGCGCAAGGCCGCATTCCCGAAAGATGACGGGCGGGGCTTTCCCGCATGCCCCCGTCCGAGCACAGAAAGCTCCCGACATGACCGACCGCGTTCCCGCCGGAATGGCCGAGGCTTTGCGCCTCACCCGGGCCGGCGACCTCACCGGGGCAACCGCCCTCATTCAACGCCTGCTGCGGGGGACGTCCGACGCGCCTCCCGGTGCCGGTCCGACCGTCATCGACGTCGAGCCGCTTCGGGTGGACACCCCACCGGACGGTCCGGACGCGCCGCCGCGCCGCGCCGCGGCCTTCAAGCCCACCGGCGCCTTCGCCGGCCGGCTCCATCCCGGACCGCGGGCCGGCCTTGGCGAGACCCTGCGCGGCCTCGCCGCCCGCGCCATGCCGGCGGGCCTCGACCTTGGGATGGGCGGCGTCGCCCGTCCGGCCGCCGATCCACTGCCGGACGGCGCCTCCTTCACCGCGGCGTCCTACGGCAACGCGGCCGGGACACGCTCCTACAGACTTTACGTCCCGGCCAACCGCCGCGACGGCCAGCCGCTTCCCCTGGTGGTGATGCTGCATGGCTGCACCCAGTCGCCGGACGACTTCGCCGCGGGCACCCGGATGAACCGGCTGGCGGAGGAGCACGGCTGCCTGATCGTCTACCCGGAGCAGCCGTCCTCGGCCAACGCCCAGAGGTGCTGGAACTGGTTCAACCCCGTCGACCAGCGGCGCGGCGACGGCGAGCCCTCGCTGATCGCGGGAATCACCAGACAGGTCATGAGCGACCATGCCGTCGACGCCGACCGCGTGTTCGCCGCCGGGCTCTCGGCCGGGGGGGCCGCGGCGGTCATCATGGGAGCGGCCTATCCCGACCTTTATGCCGCCATCGGGGTGCATTCCGGTCTTCCCCAAGGCGTCGCCCACGACATCCCCTCCGCATTCGCGGCCATGCGTCAGGGTGGTGGAGCGGTGGGGCGGCCGTTCGCTCAACCTGTGCCGACCATCGTCTTTCACGGCGACCGCGACGGCACGGTGCATCCGCGCAACGGCGACGACGTCATCGCGCAATCCAAGGCGAGCGCGGCGGGGCTGCGGACGACGGTGGAGCATGGCCGGGTGCCGGATGGGCACGGCTACACCCGCAGCCTCCACATGGACGCCTCCGGTCATGCGCTGTGCGAGCAGTGGACGATCCAGGGTGCCGGGCACGCCTGGGCGGGGGGCAGCCCAGCCGGTTCCTACACCGATCCGCGTGGTCCGGACGCCTCAAGGGAGATGCTGCGCTTCTTCCTCGATAACCCGCGACGCCGGTCGTCCGCGTCATAACCACCGCCGAGAAGGACGTCTCGCATCTGCGAGACGTCCATGGATTGCGGATCAGTTCAGCACGGCTTCGCGGCAAGAAGCTCCTTCCGTCGCCAAGGCCGCGCTTCCGCCTCGCCGCGAAGGGAAGCTTAAGCTTGGGCCCTGGTTGCCTGTCTATTCATGTTTAGACTTTCACGATAATGTGGAAACACTTCGTTCAGACTGTGGAAGGCGCAATTTTGCCACGGGAATCACCTGCGTTAACATATTTTTTACCAAGATTCTTATTTTCTCGTTAAGCACGGCACCTCAACCTCTGGGCTAAGACCATTGTCTAGAGTTCTATGAGGTCCGAGATGGCTGCCGAAACTACCGAACTGATGGACGTCACCTTCACGGTGAACGCCTGGGGCGCTTCCGCCGGCGGAAAGTGGCCACATTTCGTGCTGCGGCTGGATGGGGTGGAGATCGGAGAAGCGACCGTCGCGTCGGCGTCGCTGGGCCGCTACAGCTTCACCGCCCGCGTTCCGGCCGATCAGGCGCACAAACTTCAGCTTCAGTACGACAACGACGGCTCCGTGAACGGGGAGGACCGCAACCTCTTCGTCAAGTCGTTCGAGGTGAACGGGAAACCGATCCTCAGCATCGACCCGCTGGTGACCTACGACACCGGTGACATTGACGGCAAGAACGTCATCGCCGGGCAGACCGAAATGTACTGGCGCGGCGCGCTGAACGTCGATCTGCCCAAGACCATGTTCGCCAGCGCGCAGGAACCCGAACCCGAAGCGCCGGCCACCATGACGACCGAGATCGTCGTGAAGGCCTGGGGCGCCGCCGCCAACGGCACGCCGCCGCATTTCAAGCTGCTGGTGGACGACAAGGTGGTCGGCGACGCCTGGGTCGGCGCGACCAGCGCGACCGGCTACACCTTCAAGGTCGATGTGGACCCCAACGAGGCCCACAAGATCCAGATCCATTACGACAACGACGCCACCGTCAACGGCCAGGACCGCAATCTGTTCGTCCAGGGCATCACCATCGACGGGCAGGAGATCAAAGCGACCTCCCCGATGGCGTCCTACGACAAGGGGCCGGTGGACGGCAAGTTCGTGGTCGCGGGCCAGGAAGGGCTGTTCTGGGGGGGTGCCCTGACCTTCGGCGTGCCGGAGGAGTATTTCGGCGGCCCCTACGTCCCGCCGCCGCCGCCGCCGCCGCCGGTCACGCTGACGCCGACGAACATCGTCGTCACCGCCTGGGGCCAGTCGGCCGGCGGGGTGGCGCCGCACTTCAAGCTGCTGGTCGACGGCAAGGTGGTCGGCGAGGGCCGCGCCACGTCCAGCGACCCGCAGCCCTTCAGCTTCACGGTCGATCTGGACGCCAAGGAAGCCCACAAGATCCAGGTCCACTACGACAACGATTCCATGGTGAACGGGCAGGACCGCAACCTGTTCGTCAAGTCGGTGTCGATCAACGGCCACACCGTCGCGGCGACCGACAGCATCGTCACCTATGACAAGGGGGCGGTGGATGGAAAGGACGTGGTGAAGGGGCAGGAAGGGCTGTTCTGGGGTGGTGCGTTGAACGTGGACGCCCCGGCGTCGCTGTTCCAGCCCTCGGCCGAACCGCCCCCGGCGGCGCCGTCCGGCCCGGCCTTCTACGTCGCGGCCAACGGCAAGGACAGCTGGTCGGGCAAGCTGTCGGCGCCGAACGCCGACGGCACCGACGGTCCCTTCGCCTCGCTGGAACGCGCCCGCGACGCCATGCGGGACAGCGACGTCGACACGACCTATGTGCGCGAGGGCATCTACCGCCTGACCAAAACGCTGGAGCTGACCGGTGCCGACAACGGCCACAGCTTCCGCAACTATCCCGGCGAGACTCCCGTGCTGAACGGGGCGGAGAAGGTCACCAACTTCGTCAGCGAGGGCAAGGGGATTTATTCCGCGAAGCTGTCGCAGGCCACCGACCTCGACCTGACCATCGGCGGGGTGCGCCAGACGCTGGCCAGCAAGGGCATCGTCGACGCCGACAACCCCACCACCACCGGCTGGTACTTCGCCGACGCGGCAAACGGCGGCCCCAGCGGCTGGTCGGTGCGCTACCACACCGGCGACATGTCGTCGGGAGACATCATCCCCGGCATGAAGATCCAGCTGATGGACGCCGAGCGGCTGTCCGACACGCTGACCGAGATCGCCGGCGTCAACGACGCCACCCGCACCATCACGCTGAAGAACGGCACCTCGCTGCCCTTCGCCGAGGGGACGACCTACAAGCTGCTGAACAACCCGTCCTTCGTCGATCAGGCGGGCGAGTTCGCGTGGCGCGCGTCGGACAAGTCGCTGGTGTTCAAGCCGGAAAGCCCGGCCACCCTGGCGCAGGACGGCGTCGAGGTGGCGCGGCTGGGCACGCTGATCCGCCTGAACGGCAGCAGCGACGTGACCATCGAAGGGCTGGGCTTCACCAACACCACCACCTGGGGCTACGCGGTGGAGTTGAAGGGGGCGTCGGGCAACAGCATCGGCAACAACAGCTTCCTCAACGTCGGCACGGCGATCAAGCTGACCGCGGCCTCCTCCAACAATCTGGTGGGCGGCAACACGCTGGAGCATCTGGCCGTCAACGGCATCGAGCTGGACGGGCGCAGCAACGGCAACACCGTCTACGCCAACGACATCTCCCACGTCGGCGAGGTGCGCAAGGGGGTCGCCGGCATCATCGGCACCGGGGTCGACAACAACCTGATCGCCCACAACGACGTGGACTCCAGCGCGCGCTACGGCATCTCGCTGAAGAACTGGGACTCCAGCAACATCAACCGCAACAACGTCATCGAGTACAACCGCGTCACCAATTCCAACCTGGAGACGGCGGACGGCGGCGGCATCGAGGTGCTGGGCCGGTCCAGCGTCGACACCGGCACGATCATCCGCGGCAACTGGGTGGAGAGCGTGGGCGGGCTGGCGACCAGCAACACCGACCAGTGGCTGACCAACCACAAGGGCTTCGGCATCTATCTGGACGACATGGCCGGCGGCGTCACGGTGACCGGCAACTTCCTGAAGGACACCGGGCTGGCCGGGGTGCACATCCACGGCGGCGACAACAACCTCGTCACCAACAACTTCTCGATCATCGCCAGCAACGCCGAGGAGTTCATCCGCGTCGGCTGGGCGCCCAAGCACGGCGATCCCGGCCTGCCGCGCAACAACACCATCACCGGCAACCTCATCAGCGGGACGCTGCCGCTGGACGACTACATGGAGCTGCTGACCGCCGGGAACCCGCTGATCGACCGCAACCTCGTCCATAACGTGCCGCGCTACGGCGACAACGACGTGACGGGCAAGCCGCTGTTCAACAACCCCTATTGGGGCGACTACTCGCTGCAGGCGGACTCCCCGGCGCTGGCCATGGGCATCCATGACCTGGATTGGGCAATGATCGGCCAGAGCGGCCACACGGCGTCGGACGGCATGCCGCATTTCTGGGACGCCTGATCCCAGGCCCGGACGGGGCGAAAGCGGGATCAAAAGCGGGCGGAGGCTTGTTCTTCCGGGATATGTCCCGGGGAAGGAGGCTCCGCCCGTGCTCCCGCGTCCACACGCCTTGCGGCGGTCCGCCGCCGTCCTTCTGCTCGCCGTGGCCGGGGGGCTGGCGGGGTGCGCCGATCCCCGGGCCGACGTCGCGTTGGCCGCCCAGAGCGCGCTGGTCGGCATGCCCAAGGGAACGCTGCTCTCCTGCGCCGGGGTGCCGCACCGGCAGGCGGCCAGCGGCGCCCTGGAGTTCTTCACCTACCAGGCGGGCTCCATCGACTACTACGCCCCACCGCCGCCGCCGGTGGGCTACGGCTGGGGGTATCCGTGGGGTTATCCCGGCTGGCGTCATCGCGGGCTCGACTACGACCCGTGGGACTATTACCCTCCGCGCGCTGGCGATGTGGTGGACAACCGGTGCGAAGCGACCTTCACCTTGAGGAACGGGGCCGTCGAGCGGCTGGTCTACCGGGCGTCGTCGCTGGGCGCCTGCGCCGCGGTCGTGCAGAACTGCATGGCGCTCGTGCCGCAGACCATCCCGCCAAGGCCCACCCCGTCCGGCTAAAGCCGGCAGAGGCATCCACCGTGACACCATTGACGAAAACGCTGGCGATGAAGACGCCGACGATGAAAGCACCGTTCCGCTCGGCTCTGCTGGCCCTGTGCGCGTTCGCCTTGCTGGCGGGCCAGCCCGTCGCGGCGCAGGACGCGCAGAGCGAGACGAAGCCGAAGTTCGGGCCGGACGCCGTGCCGATGACCCAGGACCGCGAGCATCTGCGCAAGTCCGGGGCACCGGACTTCTGGGCGATGATGCCCTATTACACGGCCCAGCAGACGGGCAGCGCCTGTTCGGTCGCCAGTGTGGCGATGATGATCAACGCGCTGCGCGGCCTGCCGCCGCTCTCGTCCAACCGCCTGGTCACCCAGACGCGGGTGCTGAACGAGGTCGACGACGACGGCTGGAAGGCGGCCACCGCGGAGAACGGCGACGGCGTGTCCTTCGCCGATTTCGCCGGGCTGGTCCAGAAATCGGTGGACGCCTTCGGCCTGGACGCCACGGTGGAGGTCTTCCGTCCCAAGGACACGTCGCCCGAAACGCTGGGCGAACTGCGACGCATCCTGGACGAGAACGAACGCGACGACAGCGACATCATTCTGCTGGCCTACGACCAGGGCACGCTGACCGGCGACGCCACGGTGGGGCATATCGCGCCGCTCGGCGCCTACGACGCCGAAACCCACCGGGTGCTGGTCATGGACGTGGACCGGCTGTGGTACGTGCCCTACTGGTCGAGCGACGAGAAGCTGCTGGAGGCGATGGTGAAGCCCGACCGCTCCGATCCCACCGGCAGCGGCCTGATCCATGTGCGGCTGAAGGGGCGGACGGCGGGATAACAGCGTTGGCTCATGTTGCGGCGCAGCGCGACCGGTTGTCGCATTCCACGCCCATGGATCAACCGCGACCCGGCTAATAATTAACTGGCGTTCGGTTAAACAGGGGCAGTTTCGGCCGAATCTTTCGTCATTTCGCAGTCTAAGAAATTTAATTTCGCTTTTTGCTGCCATGCACCCAAGGTATTGCTGCGATGCGCAATGCCTGGGCTTCACGAAAAGCGATGAACATCATGTCCGACGAGATTTACGAGCGGGTGCTGTCCAACCCGAAGTTCGCCGCGATGACGGCGAGCCGCGCACGCTTCAGCTGGCGGCTGGCGCTGATCGTCCTGGCGGTCTACTACGCCTTCGTGTTCGCTTCGGCGCTGGCGCCCGAACTGATGGCGCGCCCGCTGGCCGAGGGCATGACCTTTCCGGTCGGTCTGGCCGCCGGCATCGTCATCACCGTCTTCTGCTCGCTGATGACCGGCGTCTACGTGCTGCGCGCCAACAGCCGCTACGACGCGATGAACCGCGACCTGCTGAACGAGGTGGGCCGATGAGCGCCGCGCGTCTTCTCGCTTCCGCCTCCGCCGCGCTGTTGCCGGTGCTGGCGGCCGGGTCCGCTTTCGCCGCCGCCATCGACGGGGCGGTGGAGCGCCAGCCGGTCAATGTGACGGCCATCGCCATGTTCCTGCTGTTCGTCGCGGGCACGCTGGGCATCACCTATTGGGCATCCAAGCGCACCCGCTCGGCGTCGGACTTCTACACCGCGGGCGGCGGCATCAGCGGCTTCCAGAACGGGCTGGCCATCGCGGGCGACTACATGTCGGCAGCGGCCTTTCTCGGCCTGTCGGGCATGGTCTTCGCCAAGGGCTTCGACGGGGTGATCTACACCATCGGCTTCCTGGTCGGCTGGCCGCTGATGCTGTTCCTGATCGCCGAACGGCTGCGCAACCTGGGCCGCTTCACCTTCGCCGACGTGGCGTCCTACCGGCTGGGCCAGACGCCGATCCGCTCGCTGGCGGCGGTCGGATCGCTGACCGTGGTCTGTTTCTACCTGATCGCGCAGATGGTCGGGGCGGGCAAGCTGATCCAGCTCCTGTTCGGCCTGGACTACACCTACGCCGTCGTGATGGTCGGCGTGCTGATGATCCTGTACGTCACCTTCGGCGGCATGCTGGCGACCACCTGGGTGCAGATCATCAAGGCGGTGATGCTGCTCGGCGGCTGCACCGTGCTGGTCGGGCTGGCGCTGGCGCAGTTCGGCTTCAACCCGGAACGGTTGCTCCAGCAGGCCGTCGCCGCCCATGCCGCGAACGCCGCCATCCTGCGCCCCAGCGTCGCCATGACCGATCCGATCGCCGCGGTGTCGCTCAGCCTCGCGCTGATGTGCGGTCCGGCGGGGCTGCCGCACATCCTGATGCGCTTCTTCACGGTTCCGGACGCCAAGGAGGCGCGCAAGTCGGTCGTCTACGCCACCGGCTTCATCGGCTATTTCTTCATCCTGACGGTGACCATCGGCTTCCTGGCCATCGTGATCGTCGGCACCAACCCGGCCTATCTGGACGCGGCGGGCAAGATCCTGGGCGGCGGCAACATGGCGGCCATCCACCTGTCCAAGGCCATCGGCGGCAACATCTTCCTGGGCTTCATTTCGGCGGTCGCCTTCGCCACCATCCTGGCGGTGGTCGCCGGCCTGACGCTGGCCGGCGCGTCGGCGGTCAGCCACGACCTCTACGCCCGCGTCATCAAGAAGGGCAACGCCACCGAGGCGTCGGAGATGCGCGTGTCACGCCTCGCCACGCTGGCGCTGGGCGTCATCGCGATCACGCTGGGCCTGCTGTTCGAGAACCAGAACATCGCCTTCATGGTCGGTCTGGCCTTCGGTCTGGCGGCGTCGGTCAACTTCCCGGTGCTGATCCTGTCGATCTTCTGGAAGGGCCTGACCACGCGCGGCGCCTTCATCGGCGGCTTCGCCGGTCTGGTGAGCTGCGTCGCCTTCGTGGTGCTGGGGCCGACCGTGTGGGTCAGCGTCTTCAAGTTCCCGGCGCCGATCTTCCCCTACGAGCATCCGGCGCTGTTCTCGATGGTGATCGCCTTCGCGTCGACCTGGGTCTTCTCGGTCACCGACCGCAGCGCGCGGGCGGCGGCGGAGGCGAAGGCCTACGAGTACCAGTACATCCGGTCGGAAACGGGGCTGGGGGCGGCCGGCGCGGCCTCGCATTGACCTTGTGAACAATGCGGCCCCTCTCCTTCGCCAAGAAGGGGAGGGGCCGTGCTTTCCTCAGCGGCGCTGCGCCGATTGGGAATAGACGTAGGAGTCGAAGCTGTTCTCGGCGACGCGGAACCACAGCCGCTCCTCGTCGCGGAAGGGCTTCCACGCCTCATAGACCTTCTTGAAGCGCGGGTTCTTCGCCGACAGCTCGTCATACAGCTCGTTGGCGATCTTCTCGCAGGCCATCATGACGTCGCGCGGGAAGGCGCGAAGCTGGGCGCCGCCGGCCACCAGACGCTTCAGCGCCGCGGCGTTGACGGCGTCGTACTTGGCGATCATCCAGGTGTTCGCTTCCCAGCAGGCCTGCTCCAGGATCGTCTTGTAGGAGTCCGGCAACTGCTCCCATGCGGTGATGTTGATCATCAGCGGGATCTGGGCGGAGCCTTCCCACCAGCCCGGCGAGTAGTAGTATTTGGCGACCTTGTGGAAGCCCAGCTTCTCGTCGTCGTAGGGGCCGACGAATTCCGCCGCGTCGATGGTGCCGCGTTCCAGCGCCGGGTAGATGTCGCCGCCGCCGATCTGCTGCGGGACGAGGCCCAGCTTGCCCATGATCTGCCCGGCCAGCCCGCCGACCCGCATCTTGAGGCCGCTGAGATCCTCCACCGTCTTGATTTCCTTGCGGAACCAGCCGCCCATCTGGGCCGTCGTGTTGCCGGCGGGGATGTTGTAGATGTTATGCTCCCGGAACAGCTCCCGCATCAGCTCCAGCCCGCCGCCGTGCATCATCCAGGAGATGTGCTGCCGCGTGTTCAGGCCGAAGGGCATGGCCGTGTCGAAGCAGAAGGTCGGGTCCTTGCCGATGTAGAAGTAGGCGGCGGACTGGCCGCACTCGATCGTGCCATTCTGCACCGCGTCCAGCACCTGGAGCGCCGGCACGATCTCGCCCGCCGCGAAGGTGCGGATCTGGAACTTGTTGTCCGTCGCGGCGGCGACCCGGCGGGCGATCAGCTCCGCCCCGCCGAAGATGGTGTCGAGGCTCTTCGGGTAGCTCGACGCCATGCGCCACTTGATCTCGGGCTGGCTCTGCGCGATGGCCGGTGCGGCGACGACGGTGCTGGCGGCCAGACCGACCCCGGCGCTGGCGAGGAAGGAACGACGTTTCATGGCGGGGAGAACTCCCTTCCCATTCATTATGTTTATGCCGCCGGTCTTAGCCGAAAACAACGATACGGGCCAGTGGCTCCGGCTGCGGAGCTGGGCTTCGCTTTGGGCATTGCCGGGGTGGTGTTTGCGGTCCATCATCCGCAGGTCGCACAATAAAGAACCCGAACCGCGAAGAGGAAACGCACGGGCATGGATGCACAGGATCTGCGCGCGCTCCAGGCGCCGCTGAAGGACAAGTACAAGGACGCCCCGGAGTCGGCGGTGGTGACGCTGAAGGCCCGTGGGGCGCTGGATGATTCCGGCATCGCCTGCAAGGTCGAGACGGGCCGGGCGCTGGTGGAGGCCGGTCTGCATCCGGCGACCGGCGGGCCGGGCACCCAGGCCTGTTCCGGCGATATGCTGCTGGAGGCCCTGGTGGCCTGCGCGGGCGTGACCCTGAAGGCGGTCGCCACGGCGCTGGAGTTCAAGCTGCGCGGCGGCACCGTGTCGGCGGAAGGCGACCTGGATTTCCGCGGCACGCTGGGCGTGGCGAAGGACGCGCCGGTCGGCTTCCGCGCCATCCGCCTGCGCTTCGACCTGGACACCGACGAGCCGGCGGAGCGCATCGCCACCCTGACCAAGCTGACCGAGCGCTATTGCGTCGTCTACCAGACGCTGGCCAACCCGCCACCGATGGCGCTGTCCATCGAGACGGGGGCCTGATGGAAACATGGCCGGTCCGGCGGGTTCGGATCGGCCATTTCCCCTGCCGTCAATCGTTGAGGAAGGGGTTGTAGAGGCGCTCCTCCCCGATGGTCGAGGTCGGGCCGTGGCCGGGGATGAAGGTCACGTCGTCGCCCAGCGGGAACAGCTTGCTGCGGATCGACTCGATCAGGTCGCCGTGGTTGCCCTTGGGGAAGTCGGTGCGGCCGATGGAGCCCTGGAACAGCACGTCGCCGACGATGGCGATCTTGCTTGGCTTGTGAACGAAGACCACATGGCCCGGCGTGTGGCCCGGACAGTGGTGGACGTCCAGCGTCAGGTTGCCGACCGTCACCGTGTCGCCTTCCTCCAGCCAGCGGTCCGGCGTGAAGGAGCGGACCGGTGGGAAGCCGAACATCTGGCTCTGCATCGGCATGCCGTCGATCCAGAACTGGTCCTCGCGGTGCGGCCCTTCGATGGGCAGTTTCAGCTCGTCGGCGAGGTCGGCGACGGCGCCGGCATGGTCGATGTGGCCGTGGGTGACCAGGATCTTTTCCAGCGTCACGCCCTTCGACTGGGCGGCGCGCAGGATGCGCGGCAGATCGCCGCCGGGATCGACGGCGGCGCCCTTCATCGTCTCCGGACACCAGAGCACCGTGCAGTTCTGCTGGAACGGAGTGACGGGAACGATGATGGTCTGCATGCCGCGTCCTTCGCCGGTCAATGATCAATGGTCAGGGATCGATTCGTGCACGACCTTACGCGCCAGCGTTTTCCAGGGCAAGAACCGGTACCAATTCCTGGGCAACACGGCTATATGGAGTGCACTTTATCTTTATACCATTCCGCCGCGGGGGGCGGTGCCGGACCGAATGCTGTCGCAAAAAGCCAAATACGCCCTGCGTGCGCTGATCATGCTGGCCGAACGGACGGATGACGAACTCGTCCTGATCGCCGAAATCGCCGAGCGGGAGAACATTCCGCGCAAGTTCCTGGAAGCCATTCTGGTGGAACTGCGCAAGCATGGCCTGCTGTTCGCCAAGCGCGGCAAGAGCGGCGGCTACCGTCTGGCGCGCCCGGCGGAGGAGATTTCCTTCGGCGAGGTGATCCGGCTGATCGACGGGCATCTGGCGCCGATCCCCTGCGCCAGCAAGAATTCCTTCCGTCCCTGCGAGGACTGCATCGACCCGCCGACCTGTTCGGTGCGCTGGCTGATGGTCCAGGTGCGCGACGCCACTGCCCAGGTGCTCGACAACCAAACCCTGTCCGACGCCCTGCGCCACCGTCAGGCGACCGGCGGCTTGCCCGTCAACTTCGACATCTGAGCACCCTGCGCTTGGCTGCATCGGAGTCGCCATAATTCGGTGGGCCGATCATCCGAAAGCGGGAATGTCGCCGAAGGGCAAGGTCTTCTATGCTTCCGAGCATCCGGCGTCCGGTCTGGCGCCCCTGGGATGCTTCGGGAAGGAAACGATGTCGCTAGAGCAGGACCGGATGCGGCGTACGGGCGGGGACCGGACGCGCCTGGAGTGGTACGGGGCGAAGCTGTTCAGCCAATCCGATGAGGACGGCATCATCGCCGAAATCTTTCGAAGGATTGGCACGACCAACCGGGTGTTCGTCGAATTCGGCGCGGAAATAGGCACCGAGAACAACACGCGCGCGTTGCTCGAAGCCGGCTGGACCGGTCTGTGGATCGAGGGCAATCCCGATTACGTCGGCAGCATCAAATGGAATTTCCGGGATCGCATCAGGAAGGGCGCCCTGAGGTTCGTTGATCGCTACGTGACGCGGGAAAACATCAACCGCCTGATCGGCCGACCGAAATTCTGGGGTGGCGCCGGCATACGGGGGGAGATCGATTTCCTGTCGATCGACATTGATGGAAACGATTATCACGTTTTCGAGGCCATCAACGTCGTCAATCCCAGGGTGGTGTGTCTGGAGCACAATCACTGCCATGCGCCGGGCGCCGAGTACATCATGTCCTATGACCCGAACTACCGGTGGGGCGCAGGACGGACGGATTTCGGCGCATCGCTGACATCGATGGCGCAACTCGCTGGAAGAAAGGGATACACCCTGGTGGGTTGCGCGCTGTATGGAGCCAATGGCTTCTACGTCCGCAACGATCTGATCGAAGGGCGGTTCGAGGGTCCGTTTACTCCCGAACGGCTTTTCAACCCGCTGGACTATGAAAAAGTGGTGGCCTTCCCGCGGGCGCCGGGAATCGCCTGAACCGGATCGCACCGGTCCGGGCGGGTGTCAGGGTACCAGATCCACGGCGATGAACACGCGGTCCAGCGCACGGTTCGTCGCCTCGCGCAGGATTCCGTTCTCCAGTAACTCGTCGACCAGAAGCTGGGCGCCGCGGAAGGTGCTCCCCAGCCTCTTCTGCACCCGCCTTACGGTCAGGGCGGGCTCCTCGAACAGGAGCTCCAGCAGGTCCGGGGTTCGGGAGTTGCGGCGCTTGGCCCCCACCCGCTGCTGCCAGCCCTGCGCCGTACGGTCCAGGGACAGGGCGCGCTCCCGCTCCCGCCGCGCCGTCTCCGCCACCGTGTCGGCCAGCCACAACCGCCATCCCTCCTCCCGCCCGCGGGCGGCGAGGCCGGCGGTCGTGCGGTCGGCGTGCAGGGAGACGGACATCGGCAGCCAGACGTTCGGAACGCGGCAGCAGCGCGCCACCGCCAGCGCGCCCATCAGCCGGGCCGAGGGCACCGCCCAGGCGGGAATCCGCAGATCGGGCGCCGGGCGCAGCAGTTCAGCCAGCATGCCCACGCCTCCCAGCAGGGCCGGCGAGTCGCCGGCATGGTCCAGACGTTTGAGCAGGGTGGCGGCCTCCGCCTCCCGGTCCGCCGAGAAGGCCAGCCGTCCGGGATCGCGCCCCGACACCTCCGCCTGAAGGCAGCGCCACAGCGCCTCCGTCCAGCCCAGCGTCCAGGCCGGAGGCGGGTCGTCCGCGAAGGGCGCGGCGTCGCCGTCATCGTCTGACGGGAGAGAGAAGCGGGCATCCGATCCCGCCTCCAGTTCCGCCACGGCGCGCCAGGCGTCGGCGGCGGCCCCGCCGGACGGCAGCGGCGCGCGGGCGTTTCCCACATGGCGGGCGGGCGCGGCGATGACGCCTTGCGTGAACAGGGCTCCCTGCCACAGCGCGCGGACCGATTGGGCCGCTCCCCGTCCTGCGGTGGGGACGAGGTCGGTGCCGATGGTCGCCACCAGAAACTCCGCCGGGTCCACCGCCACGCCGTCGAGCCGCGCCGCCGCGCAGGACTCCCGGCGCGCCGCGTCGGCCCACAGCCGGCGGCGGCGTGCCGGGTCCTGGACCACCTCCGCCAGCCGGCCGAGCGCGCGTTCGGCCTCCAGAAGGGCGGTCAGCAGTGCGGGGGAGGGGGGCTGGGCTGCGTCAGGCATGGCCGTTCGGGACAGGAGGCGGAGAGGGCGCGCATGATAGCGATCCCATGCGACGCTTCCAGCGCGATCCAAAGCCTCACATTTCACAGATTTATGTGAATTTGTCTCTCGATGACGTGGGGAATGACAAAAAACAGCCTTGCGGCTTCCGAGAAATCATGCAAACTCTAGAAGGCAAATGGATATTACATATACATCATAAAGTATGTGAATACGACCCAGTCGATCCGGTGCAATGGCCGGCTTTGTGAACAACGGTGCGGTGCGTGGCCTCCAGGGCCGATTGCCCGCGCCCCAATGAACCATACCGAGGGAGTGTGCCATGTCGTTTCGTGATCGGCTCTCCGCGCTCCGCGCAAACCGGTTCTCCGCTGGCCGGCTGTCCGCATTGGCCGCGGGCGTCGCCCTCGCCATGCTGACCATCGCGCCCGCCAAGGCGCAGACCACGCTGCTGAACGTCTCCTATGACCCCACCCGTGAGTTCTATGTGGAGTTCAACAAGGCGTTCGCCAAGAAATGGCAGGCGGAAAACGGCCAGACGGTGACCGTCAAGCAGTCGCACGGCGGGTCGGGCAAGCAGGCTCGTTCGGTCATCGACGGGCTCGACGCCGACGTGGTGACGCTGGCGCTGGCCTACGACATCGACGCCATCGCCGACTCCGGCGCTCTGCCGAAGACGTGGCAGACGCGCCTGCCGAACAACAGCTCCCCCTACACCTCGACCATCGTCTTCCTGGTACGCAAGGGAAACCCGAAGCAGATCAAGGACTGGGACGACCTGCTGAAGCCTGGCGTGCAGGTCATCACCCCGAACCCGAAGACCTCGGGCGGGGCGCGCTGGAACTACCTGGCCGCCTGGGCCTATTCGCTGGAGAAGAACGGCAACGACGAGGCCAAGGCCAAGCAGTTCGTCGGCGACCTGTTCCGGAACGTGCCGGTGCTGGACAGCGGCGCCCGCGGCTCCACCGTCACCTTCACGCAGCGGCAGCTCGGCGACGTGCTGCTGGCCTGGGAGAACGAGGCCTTCCTGTCGCTCCAGGAGTTCGGCGCCGACAAGTTCGACATTGTCGTGCCATCGCTGTCGATCCTGGCGGAACCGCCGGTCACGGTCGTCGATTCGGTGGTGGACCGCAAGGGAACCCGCAAGGCGGCGGAAGCCTATCTGAACTTCCTGTACAGCCCCGAAGCGCAGGAAATCGCGGCGAAGAACTTCTACCGCCCGCGCCTGCCGGAGGTCGCTGCACGGTATGCGGATCGCTTCCCTAATGTTAAGCTTGTGACCATCGACGGTTCCTTCGGGGGCTGGCGCACGGCCCAGGAGAAGCACTTCGCGGATGGCGGCGTCTTCGACCAGATCTATCAGAAGGGTCGCTGACCCGTGGTCGCGGCAACCACCAGCGACGCCGTGCTTCCCAATACGGGGGGCACGGTGTTGAGCGTTCTTCGAAAACCCAGCGTCCTGCCCGGCTTCGGGCTGACCCTGGGATTCACGCTGACCTATCTGTCCCTGATCGTCCTGCTGCCGCTGGCCGCGCTGGCGTTGAAGGCGGCGGGGCTGGGCTGGTCCGGCTTCTGGGACGCGGTGCTGACGCCGCGCGTCCTGGCCGCCTTCAAGGTCAGCTTCGGGCTGTCGCTGGCCGCCGCCGCGGTCAACGCCGTTTTCGGCTTCATCGTCGCCTGGGTGCTGGTGCGCTACCGCTTCCCCGGCGACCGGATCGTCGACGCGCTGGTGGACCTGCCCTTCGCCCTGCCCACCGCGGTGGCCGGCATCGCGCTCAGCGCGCTCTACGCGCCCAACGGCTGGATCGGCTCCCTGTTGATGGAGTGGTTCGGATTGAGGGTGGCCTTCACGCCGCTGGGCATCGCCATCGCCCTGACCTTCATCGGCCTGCCCTTTGTGGTCCGCACCGTGCAGCCGATCCTCCAGGACCTGCCGCCGGAGGAGGAGGAGGCCGCCGCGGCGCTGGGCGCCACGCGCTGGCAGTCCTTCCGGCGGGTGGTGTTCCCGGCGCTTCTGCCGGCCCTGCTGACCGGCTTCGCGCTGGCCTTCGCCCGCGGGGTGGGGGAGTACGGCTCGGTCATTTTCATCGCCGGCAACATCCCCGGCCTGTCGGAGATCATTCCGCTGCTGATCGTCATCAAGCTGGAGCAGTACGACTATGCCGGCGCCGCCGCGGTCGGTGTGCTGATGCTGATGGCGTCCTTCATGCTGCTGCTCGCCCTGAACCTGCTGCAAGCCTGGATGAGGTCGCGCCATGCTCGCTAAGAAAGCCGTCGGGTTCACCCCGGCGCTGGCCGACAGCCGGTGGGTGAAGGGACTTCTGATTGCCACGGCGCTGGCCTTCCTGCTGCTGTTCCTGGTTCTGCCGCTGGTCTCGGTCTTCGTCGAGGCGCTGCGCCGCGGCACGGACGCCTATTGGGCGGCGCTGGTGGAGCCGGACGCGGTGGCGGCGATCAAGCTGACGCTGATCGTCGCGGCCATCGCCGTGCCGATGAACCTCCTCTTCGGCGTGGCGGCGTCCTGGTGCATCGCCAAGTTCGACTTCCGCGGCAAGGACGTGCTGATCACCCTGATCGACCTGCCTTTCTCGGTGTCGCCGGTGATCTCCGGCCTGATCTACGTGCTGCTGTTCGGGCTGCATGGGCTGATGGGACCGTTCCTCAAGTCGCAGGGCATCCAGATCATCTTCGCCGTGCCGGGGCTGGTGCTCGCCACCGTCTTCGTCACCTTCCCCTTCGTCGCCCGCGAGCTGATTCCGCTGATGCAGGAGCAGGGCAACGAGGAGGAGGAGGCGGCGCTGGTGCTGGGCGCGTCCGGCTGGCAGACCTTCTGGCGCGTCACCCTGCCCAACATCAAATGGGGCCTGCTGTACGGCGTCCTGCTGTGCAACGCCCGCGCGATGGGCGAGTTCGGCGCGGTGTCGGTGGTGTCCGGCCACATCCGGGGCGAGACCAACACGATGCCCCTGCATGTCGAGATCCTCTACAACGAATACAACTTGGTCGCTGCCTTCGCGGTGGCCTCGGTGCTGGCCATGCTCGCCCTCGTCACGCTGGTCGTGAAGACGGTGCTGGAATGGCGCTTCGGGGCTGAGCTGGCGGCCACCCGGCATTGAGGCGACGCACGTCATGGCGATCCAGGTATCCGGCATCACCAAGCAATTCGGAACGTTCCGCGCGCTCGATGCGGTGGACCTCGAAGTCCGTTCCGGCGAGCTTCTGGCCCTGCTCGGCCCGTCGGGCTCGGGCAAGACGACCCTTCTGCGCATCATGGCGGGGCTGGAGTTCGCCGATTCCGGCAGCCTCCTGCTGAACGGGGAGGAGGCGCTGAGCCTCACCCCGCGGGAGCGGCAGGTCGGCTTCGTCTTCCAGCATTACGCGCTGTTCCGCCACATGACCGTCTTCGACAACGTGGCCTTCGGGATGAGGGTGCGGCCGCGCGGACAGCGCCCGACCTCCACCGAGATCAAGCGGCGCGTCATGGAACTGCTGGAGCTGGTCCAACTCGCCCATTTCGCCGACCGCTTCCCGGCGCAGCTGTCCGGCGGGCAGCGGCAGCGCGTGGCGCTGGCCCGCGCGCTCGCCATCGAGCCGAAGGTGCTGCTGCTCGACGAACCGTTCGGTGCGCTCGACGCCAAGGTGCGCAAGGAGCTGCGGCGCTGGCTGCGCAAGCTGCACGAGGACATCCACATCACCTCCGTCTTCGTCACCCACGACCAGGAGGAGGCTCTGGAACTGGCCGACCGCGTGGTGGTGATGAGCCAGGGCCGGATCGAGCAGGTGGGCAGCCCGGCCGAGGTCTACGACCGTCCGGCCTCCGCCTTCGTCTACGAGTTTCTCGGGCAGGTGAACCGCTTCGACTGCGTGGTGGCGGACGGGGTGGCGCGGACGGCCAACGGGGCTTTGTCCATCCCCGCCGACGGCACGGTCCGCGGCCCGGCCATCGCCTATGTGCGCCCGCACGATCTGGGGCTGAGCCCCTGCGCCGCGGGACCGGGCCGGGTGTCGGGCATTCATGTGGTGGGACCGGACGCGCGGATCGAGATCGACCTCGCTGGCCTGCCGCTGGAGGCCGAGATGGACCGCGAGCGCCTGTCCGCCCTGGGCCTGCGCCCCGGCGACCAGTGCGCCGTCCACATTGCCCGCGCCCGTGTCTTTCCGCAGCCGTGACGGCATACTGACGAAGCCCGGCCTATCCTCGAAAAGGGGCGGGCAGGGCGTTCGGCCTCATGCCGATGGAGCCTCGGCGGGCCATGAAGCCTGCCCCGTCGGGGCCATGGACTAAGTCCAACGCCGAATCGTAACGCCAATGCCTTCTGGCGATGCGGACGGTGGATGTGTTGAGCCTTCCGCATTGCACCCAATGCAGGAGGCTCCGGTGGACCATTCAGGACTGTCGCAGGCTCCCGGCCCCGCCGCCGCCCTGCGGACGGACGCCGGGGCCGGAGCCTGGTCGCCGCCGCTGGCGCTCGTGCTCCCGGTGATCCTGGCGCTGCTTCTGCTGCCCCTCGTGCTGGTGGAGATGCCGCCGCTGCTCGACTACCCGAACCATCTGGCGCGGGTGGACGTGCTGCTGCATGTCCGGTCCGACCCCTTCCTGGCCGACCATTACACGGCCTCCCTGACGCCGGTCCCGAACCTGCTGATGGAGGCGGTGATGCTGCCGCTCGCCAGCGTGCTGCCGCTGTACGTCGCCGGGCGCGTCTACATGGCGCTGGCCGGGCTGCTCACCCTGTTCGGGGCGATGCTGCTGAATCGGACTTTGTTCGGACGGTGGAGCCTGTGGCCGCTGTGCGGCGCACTGTTCATCCACAACGCCACGCTGATCGGCGGCTTCATGAGCTTCTCGCTCGGCCTCGGCTTCCTGCTGGTCGGGCTGTCGCTGTGGATCGCGCTGGCGGGGCGGCGCTGGCAATTGCCGGTGGGGATGGGCTGCGCCCTGTTCCTTTATTTCGCCCACGCCATCGTGCTCGGCTCCTTCCTGCTCTGCCTGTTCGCGGTGGAGGCGGTGAAATACATGGGGCAGGGGCGAAAGCCGCTGACGCTCGCCAATCTCGGGCGCGACGCCCTGCGCTTCGCCGCGCTGCTCGCCCTTCCCGTGGCGCTGTTCGCCGGGACGGTGGGAACGCACCTCCTCCAATCCGACGCGGCGGCGGTGGGCGCGCGGGACAGCACGCCGGTCCTGCTGCTGAAGGAAATCTACTGGCGGCTGAAGAAGCTGACCGAACTGAAGCAGTGGCGCTATCGGCTGCACGACATGCTGGCTCCGGTCCTGAACTACAACACGCTGCTCGATGTGGCGACCCTGCTGCTGATCCTCGGCGGCATGGTGGCGGCGCGGCTGGCGGGCTGGCTGCGCGCCGCGCCGGCGATGATGATGGCGGTGGGGTTGTTCGTTTTGGCCTTCTTCGTCGTGCCCGACCCCTTCTTCGGCACCTATTTCGTGTCGATCCGCTTTTGGATTCTGGCCGCCTTCCTGCTGGTGGCCGGCACCGACATCCGTTTTCCCAGCGCCCGCGCCGCGGCGGCCTTCGCCGCCGGGCTGCTCGCCCTGCTGACGGTGCGGACCGGCGTTCTGACGCTCAACTGGCTGGCCTACGAGGACGACGTGGCCGACCTGCGCCGCGCCATGGAGCGGATCGAGCCCGGACGCTCCGTCCTGATCGCCTGGGCGGGGCAGGAGGCCGGCTGCTGCAACACGCGCGAGTTCCTGCTCACCCAGCCGCCCTGGCGGCATGCGCTGGTCGCCTTGCCCAGCCTCATCCATCTGCCGTCGCTGATCACCGTGGAGCGGCGCGCCTTCGTCCCGACCCTGTTCAGTCACCCGGGCAAGCAGCCGCTGACGGTGACCCAGCCCTACCGCGACCGCTGCATGGCGATCTACGAGGGGGTTCCGGTGGATGTCCGCCTGCTCTCCCGTCCCGAAGAGGCGACCCTGCGCGACCATGTCGAGCCCTGCCCGCACTACATCGGCTGGCGGGACAAGTACGATTACGTGCTGGTGATGTTCTCCAACGTCTTCCACGCAGCCGGGCTGAAACCGCCGCCGGGCGCGGAGGAGGTTTACCGCGGCACCGTGTTCGACCTGTGGCGGGTGGAGCGCTGACGCAACCGCTCAGTCTTTCTGGTCGGCGGGCTCGCTGAGCGCGTCATAGCCGCGGTCGCGGACGCTCTTCAGGCTCTGGTCGATGGTCTCGGCGTCCACCCCGGCGTTGCGCAGCACGAGGCTGGCCAGTTGCAGGCTGGCCTCCAGCGTTTCCGGCACCACGGCGCTGGCCCCGGCCTTCTTCAGCCGCGCGCCGCGCTCCAGGTCGTGGGCGCGGGCGGCGATGGCGAGGCGCGGGGCGGCCCGGCGGATGGCCTCAACGGCGCGCTCCGCCATGTCAGGGCGGTTGACGGTGATGACCGCGGCCCGCGCCCGCTCGATACCGGCGGCGCGCAGCACGCCGATCTGGCTGGAATCGCCGTAATAGACCGGCAGCCCCTCGGCCCGCGCCGCCGCCACCCGCTGCGGGTCGAGGTCCAGCGCGACGTAGGGAATGTCGTGGGTGCGCAGCAGCCGGGCGACGGCGCGCCCGACCCGGCCATAGCCGGCGATCAGCACATGGCCGGTGATGTCGCTGGTCTCCACCCCGAAAGCCTCGGCGCCGTAGCGGGCCTCGACCCTCTGGGCCAGCCGCTGGGCGACGGCGCCGACCAGCGGCGTCACCGCCATGCTGAGCGCCACGCAGGAGGACAGCAGCAGCCCCGTCTCGTCCTCCAGCACCGCCAGCCGCGTCGCCTTGCCGATCAGCACGAAGGCGAACTCGCCGCCCTGCGACAGCAGCAGACCGATGCGCAGCGAGGTCGCCAGCCCGAGCCCCGACAGGCGGCAGAGCAGGAACAGCAGGATGCTCTTCCCGACCAGCAGCGCCGCGGTCACCATCAGGATGTCGTCGGCACGCCGGAGCATGGCCGGCAGGTCGAGCGTCATGCCCACCGTCATGAAGAACAGGCCGAGCAGCAGGCCGCGGAACGGTTCGATGTCGGCCTCCACCTGATGGCGGTAGGCGGTGTCGGCCATCAGCATGCCGGCCAGGAAAGCACCCAGCGCCATCGACATGCCGGCCTCCGCCGTCAGCCCAGCGACCGCCAGGACGACCAGCAGATTGGTCGCCGTGAAGACCTCCGGACTCTTGGCCGAGGCCACGAAGTGATAGACCGGGCGCACCACGAAGCGGCCCAGCAGCATGATGGCGCCGATTGCCGCGACGGCCTTGACCCCGGCCAGGGCGAGCGCCCAGGGGATGCTGGTGTCGCCGCCGGCCAGCAGCGGCAGCAGGGTCAGCAGCGGCACGACGGCCAGATCCTGGAAGATCAGCACGGCGACCGACACGCGCCCGAAGCGCGCCACCGTCTCCCCGCGCTCGACCAGCAGCTTCAGCACCGTGGCGGTGGACGAGAATGCCAGCATGCCGCCGATCACCAGCGCTGCCGCCATGCCCTCGCCCAGCGCGTAGGCGACGGCGGCGATGGCGGCGCTGGTCAGGACGACCTGCATCAGCCCCAGCCCGAAGATGTAGCGCCGCATCGCCCGCAGGCGCGACAGCGGCAGTTCCAGCCCGATGGCGAAGAGGAGGAAGACCACCCCGAATTCCGACAGGACCTGGGGAAGCGCCATGTCCACCACCGGCCCCGGCGTGTGCGGACCGAGCAGCGCCCCACCCACCAGATAGCCGAGCACCGCCGGGATGCGCAGAGCCTGGAACAAGGGGACGATCACCACCGCCGCCAGCAGCAGGAACAGGACGTCGAAGAGCAGTTTGGGATCGTGCATGGCCGCGCGCTGGCTGGGTCGGGCCGGATGCCGGCCGTCCGGGACGGCGTCTGTATGCGGTGCAAACATCACCGCCGCAAGCGCAGCGGGTGCGCGAAAGATCGGAATGCGAAAAAAAGTCCCGCGGCGGGCAAAAAAGATCGCCCAGTGGCGGCGCTGCTGCGGCGTCAGGCGGCGCGTGCGGCCAACAGCTCGTCCACGGCGCTGGCAAGCTCGCTGTTGTCGAAGGGTTTGTACAGCATGCGGTCGGCGCCGTGCATGGCCGACAGGTTCAGCGAGAAGGCCGCCGGAAAGTCGTCCGTGCCGCCGGACATGGCGATGATGCTTGGAACCTGGGGGGCGTCGCGGGCGCGCAGGCGGCGGATCAGCTCGATCCCGTCCAGGCCGGGCATCATCATGTCGACGATGGCAAGGTCGAAGGGCTCGCGTTCCAGCATGGACAGGCCGGACAGGCCGTCATTGGCCTCCGTCACCTGGTGGCCCAGCGTCTCCAGTATCATGCGCAGCAGCGCCGTGAAGGCCGGAACGTCGTCGATCACCAGAATTCTGGCCATGGGCTCCGTCGCTCCCAACAATGCGATGGCGTGAAGTGCGGGCGGCGCGGGCGGTTCAGTCCGCCGCGGCGCCGTTGCGGTCGGCGTTGTGAGAGGAGCCCAGCGAGTCCCCGGCGCGCGCTCCGCCCTCGGCGCGGCGGGACAGCAGCGAGCGCAACAACTCGTCCAGCCCCGCGGCCAGCGCGCCGTGCTGGGCCGGCGCCAAACCGTCGATGGCGGCGACCAACTCGTTCAGCGGATCGTTGGCGAGCATGCTCCGCCCCTGCGCCGTGAGGGTCAACCGGATGGAGCGGCGGTCGGTCTCGCTGGGGTGGCGCTCCAGCAGATCTTTTTTCAGAAGGGCCGCGATGGTCTGGCTGGCCGTGCCCTTGGTCGTCCCGTGATGGCGGGCGAAGGCCACGACGTTGCGGGCGCTCGCGTTCGCCTGGGCGAAGTAACGCAGCGCCGCCCATTGGGCCGGGTTCAGCCCATCCGTGAAGGCCAGGCTGGCGGTCGTCCGCAGAACCTGCGCCATAACCTCGGCGGTCGCGCGCGCGCTTGGGCGCATGCCGGCTCCCCTGTGCCTGCGGTTTCGAGATAAAACCATAATGGTCCGGCATGGGGCCTGTCCAGCCACCGCCACACCACGCCGTCGTTGCCCTTTCAGAGTCGAATCTGTCGTTGGGCGAGCCTTTTTGCTGGATCGGCGGCGGGCGCTGCCCTATACAGCGCCTCCCTCGCCGGACGCGGTCCGGAGGGGGCGCCCCGAAAGACTGGAGGGGTGGAGGTCAGGGCGCTGACCGATCCGTTTTCCGCCCCAGGCGGCCTAGGCGGTTCGGTGAATACGAAATAAAGGGCTTGACGCCCTCGGCCGTAAGCGCTAGATTGATCCTCCGCCGGCACGAACGACCGTTTGTGCCTCTCCGGCCTTCAAATACTCGATAATGTCCACGGCCAGTTCGCCGGGCGTTGTCTTGTGTGGTTCGCCGGGCGATGGATCTTTGACATTGTTGATCATGAAAATCGAGAAGGGATGCGCAGGCGGCGGTTTTGACCGTTGGCCGCGGACCGGTTCCGGAAGGGACTGGCATCGCGGGTCGCTTGAGCATCTCGGTCAAGC
>NZ_VITI01000021.1 GCF_007827795.1 Azospirillum brasilense | reverse complement strand
GTCCTCGCCTCGGCGACCGTCGTCATGCTCGGCATCCTCTTCGCAGAACGCCAACTCAACAGACGCAACAACCGATGATCCCGGCTGTAGTACTAACCCTCCCCCGCTAACGCAGGGGAGGGAACTGCCGCCGCTTCGCGATAAGCTCCCTCCCCTGCAAAGCGGGGGAGGGTCGGGGGTACCGAGGGGTTAATCCTCGCCTACCCGTCCAGCGCCACCGCCTCCAGCGCGGACAGGTCGCAGACGAAGACGTTAGGCGCCCGCTCGGCCACCAAACCCGCGCGCTTGAACTCGGCGATGGTGCGGCTGGCCGTCTCCATGCCGACGCCGAGCATGGCGCCCAGATCCTCGCGGCCCGACAGCAGGACCGGCTCGTTCGGAGCATCGGCGGCGAGCTTCAGGAACAGCCGGGCCAGCCGCCGCCGGGCGCTGCCGGTCGACAGTTCGGTCAGCCACTCGTCGGCCTGATGCAGGGATTGGTACCAGCGCTCCATCAGGCGGGCGTGCAGGCGCGGCGTCTCCTTGCTCAGCCGCTCGACCACCGCGCGGGGCAGGCGGCAGGTTTCCGTCTCCTGAAGCACGACGGCGGTGTGTTCGTAGGGCTTGTCGACCAGCACCTCCAGCCCGGCCACGGCGCCCTGGCGGAGCAGCCGGACGATGCGCTGCGTGCCGTCGGGCAGGAACTGGACCAGCTTCACCAGCCCGCTGCGGATCGTGTAGAGGGAGCCGCCCTCGTCCCCCGCGCTGTAGAGCGTGGCGCCGGGCTGGAAGCGCAGCTCGTCGATGGGGATGTGGATCAGGTCGAAATCCTGGTCGTGCAGGTCGCCGAACAGGACGAGGTCCCGGATGGCGCAACTGCTGCAGCGCGCGGTGCCCAGCCGGGCGGCGTCGATTCCGTTCCGATGCACCCCTGCCTGCCTTCCGTCCGCCGGACCCGTTCCGGTTCCGCCCGAAGCTCCGGAACGAATTTTACGCGGTCCGGTCGAAAAGTTCCAACCGCGTAGATCCGCCACGGGCGGTATCCCGTATCCTGTCCTACCCCCTTTCCGACGTTGCGCGCAACGAAAGGCAATCTATATGACTAATCGCTTATGCCCTTGTTCTGAAGTGGTATTGTTTCAGTCTCCCGCCGTTGATAACCAAAGAGATGCCCGCCAAGCCAAACATTCGACATTATCTGAAATCATCGAATAGACCGGACAGCGAGCAGGGCATTAAGGAGCGACCTATTGGATTGTCTTTGTTTTTGGAGTGAACGCTGCCGTGAGGACCGGCGCCATGACCGTTGGTGATTTGGATCTCGATGCCTGCAGCCGGGAACCGATCCATCGCCCTGGCAGCATCCAGCCCCACGGCATGCTGTTGGCCGTCTCTGGAAGCGACTCCGGCGCCACCCTGATCCAGGCCAGCGCCAACGCCGCGCCGGCGCTCTCCCTGCCGCTGGAGCAGGCGTTGGGTCAGCCGTTGGAGCAGGCTCTGCACCCGCAACTCTGCGGCGCGGTCCGCTCCTTTCTCGCCGCCGGTCCGGTTCCCACCCGCCCGGTGCCGGTCGCCGTGACCGAACTGCCCGGTGCCGGCCGTCACCAGCTTCTCGCCCATGCCATCCGTGACGCGGCGGGCAACGACGTGGTGATCCTGGAGCTGGAACGGCTGGACGGGCTGGAGACCGGCCTCATCGACCATGTCTACCCGCGCATGCGCGAGGCGCTGGAGCGGCTGGACGCGCTGAACGCGCCGGCGGACCTCCTGAGCTGCGCCGCGCAGGAGGTCCGAGCGCTGACCGGGTTCGACCGCGTGCTGATCTACCGCTTCGACGCCGACTGGCACGGCACGGTGGTGGCGGAGGACGGGAACGGGCGGCTGCCCTCCTACATGGACCTGCGCTTTCCCGCCTCCGACATCCCCACCCAGGCGCGCGAGCTGTACCGGCTGAACCGTCAGCGGCTGATCCCCGACGCCGGCTACGCCCCGGTGCCCCTGGTCGCGATGCCGCGGCTTCCCGCCGGAGCGCCGCCGCTGGATCTCAGCTTCTCCGTCCTGCGCAGCGTGTCGCCGGTGCATGTCCAGTACATGCGGAACATGGAAACCGCGTCCTCCATGTCGGTGTCGATCCTGCTCCACGGGGTCTTGTGGGGCCTGGTCTCCTGCCACCATCAGGAGCCGAGGGCGGTGTCCTACGCCGTGCGCTCGGCCTGCGACCTGATCGCCCAGATCCTGTCGGTGCGCATCGCCGCGGTGGAGGACCGGCGCGATGCCGAACACCGCATCGCCCTGCAGTCCATCCAGGCGCGGCTGCTGGCCGCCATGGCCCAGACCGATCCCTTCATCGCCGGCCTGACCGAGCATCCCGACGATCTGTTGCGCTTCGCCAACGCCAGCGGGGCCGCCGTCGTCTTCGAACGGCGCTGCACGCTGGTCGGCGACGCCCCGACGGAAGAGCAGGTGCGCGGCCTCGTGGACTGGCTGGCCACCCAGGGCGAGCCGGAGCAGTTCGAGACCGACAGCCTGCCCGCCCTCTACCCGGCCGCCGCGGCCTTCGAAGGCAAGGCGACGGGGCTACTGGCCATCGCCGTGTCGAAGCTGCACGCCAGCTACGTGCTGTGGTTCCGGCCCGAGGTGGTGCGCACCGTCCGCTGGGGCGGCGACCCGCGAAAGCCGCTCGACCGCGAGGGGCAGCGATTGTCCCCCCGCGCCTCTTTCGAGACCTGGAAGGAGACGGTGCGCCACCGCGCGCTGCCCTGGACCGCGGCGGAGCGCGATACCGCCGCCGCGCTGCGCCACGCCGTCATCGGCATCGTGCTGCGCAAGGCGGAGGAACTGGCCGCCCTGTCGCGGGAGCTGGCGCGCTCCAACAAGGAGCTGGAATCTTTCTCCTACTCCGTCTCCCACGACCTGCGCGCGCCGTTCCGCCACATCGTCGGCTATGCCGAGCTGCTGCAGGAGCTGGAATCGGACCAGTTGAGCGCCACCGGAAAGCGCTATCTGGACGTCATCGTGGACGCGGCCAACAGCGCCGGCACGCTGGTGGACAATCTGCTGCACTTCTCCCAGATGGGGCGCAGCGAGCTGGCCCCCGTCTCGGTGGACATGAACGCCCTGGTCGCGGAGGTGCGGGAGACGCTGGCGCCCGACACCGCCGGGCGGGACATCGCGTGGGACATCGCCCCGCTGCCCACGGTGCGCGGCGATCCCGTGATGATGCGGCTGGTTCTGCAGAATCTCTTGTCGAACGCCATCAAATACTCCCGCGGCCGGGAACCGGCGCGCATCGCCGTGGGTTGCGAAGACCGGCCCACCGAAACCCTCTTCTTCGTCAGGGACAACGGGGTCGGCTTCAACCAGGCTTACGAGAAGAAGCTGTTCGGGGTCTTCCAACGGCTGCACCGCAACGAGGAGTTCGAAGGCATCGGCATCGGTCTGGCCAACGTGCGCCGCGCCGTGGACCGCCATGGCGGGCGGACCTGGGCCGACGGGCGGCTCGACAAGGGGGCCATCTTCTACTTCACGCTGCCGAAGGCCGGGGCGGCGAAACCGGATCTGCGAGATCTCCCTTGAGTGATCTGAAACCATGAGTGACCTGAAACCCATCCTGCTGGTTGAGGACAACCCGCGGGACCTGGAGCTGACCCTGGCGGCGCTGGAGAAATGCCAGCTCGCCAACGACGTCATCGTCGCCCGCGACGGCGAGGAGGCGCTGCGGATGCTGACCCGCCGCGATCCCGAAACCGGGAAGCCGACCCAGCTTCCCGCCGTCGTCCTGCTCGACCTCAAGCTGCCGAAGATCGACGGGCTGGAGGTGCTGGAGCGGGTGAAGAGCGATCCGGAGACCCGGCACGTCCCCATCGTGATGCTCACCGCGTCGCGCGAGGAAAGCGATCTCGTGCGCAGTTACAGGCTGGGCGTGAACGCCTTCGTGGTGAAGCCGGTGGACTTCAAGGCCTTCTTCCAGGCGATCCGCGACCTGGGCGCCTTCTGGGCGATCCTGAACGAACCCCCGGTCGGCTGCGCCCGCCGCCCGGCGGGAACCCCGCCCGCCGGAAAAGGCGCCTGAAGGAATGCCCTCCGGAATGCCCGCCGCCATGCCCGCCGCCGTGACCATCCTGCATCTGGAAGACAGCCCGCTGGACTGCGAGCTGGCTTGCGCGCGCCTGCGCAAGGCGGGGATCTCCTGCAACGTGACCCGCGTGGACACCCGCGCGGCCTTCGAGGCGGCGCTGGCCAAGGCAGCGCTGGACGGGCGGCGCTTCGACCTGATCCTGGCCGACTTCTCCCTGCCCGATTTCGACGGGCTGGCGGCGCTGGAGATCGCCAAGGCCCGCGCCCCGGAAACCCCCTTCCTGTTCCTGTCCGGGCGCATGGGGGAGGAGACGGCGGTGTCGGCGCTGAAGCTGGGTGCCCGTGACTATGTGCTGAAGCAGCGGCTGGCCCATCTGCCCGCCGCTGTGGAGCGGGCGATCGTGGAGGCGCGCACCCTGGCCGAGCGGCGGCAGGCCGAGGAGAATCTGCACCGGCTGCGGCAGGCCATCGACGACATCCGCGACTATGCCATCGTCACGCTGGACCCGGAGGGCCGCATCACCTCGTGGAACGAGGGCAGCCGCCGCCTGTTCGGCCACACGGAGGAGGAGGCGCTCGGCCGCCCGTTGTCCCTGCTCTTCGCGCCGGAGGAACGCTGCGCGGAGAACATCCGGGGCCTGCTGGCCGGGGTGGCTGAGAGGGAGCGTTGCGAGGTCGAATGGACCCACGCGGCGCGGGACGGGCGGCGCTTCTTCGGCTCCACCGTGCTGACCGTGGCGCGCGACGCCACGGGCGCGCCGGCCGCCTATTCGGTGGTGGTGCGCGACATCACCGACCGCCGCGCCTCGGAGATCGCGCTGCGCGACAGCGAGGCCAAGTTCCGCGCCATCGCGGAGAGCATGCCGCAGCTCGTCTGGTCGGCCCCGCCGGACGGCCTCCCCGACTACTACAACCTGCATTGGTTCGCCTACACCGGCACCCGGCCGGAGGCGATGACCGGCACGGCCTGGATGGATGTGGTGCATCCGGACGACCGGGCGCGGACCGTCGCCCTGTGGGGCGCCGCGGTGCGGTCGGGCGACGCCTACGAGGTCGAGTACCGGCTGCGCGAGGCCGGGGGCCGGTACCGTTGGTTCCTCGGGCGGGCGGTGCCGCTGCGCGACGGGGACGGGCGGATCACCCGCTGGTTCGGCACCTGCACCGACATCGACGACGCGGTGAAGGCCCGCGCGGCCCAGGCCGACGCCCGCGAGGATCTGGAGCGGCAGGTGGCCGAGCGCACGGCGGAGCTGGTGGCCGCCAACCGCCGGCTGCTGGGCGAGGTGGCGGAACGGCAGCGCGCCCAGGCCGACCTCAGCGCGCTCTACGCCAAGACGCCGGTGCCGCTGCACTCCCTGGACGCCGAGGGCCGGCTGCTGAGCGTCAGCGACCGCTGGCTGGAGTTCATGGGCTATGAGAGCCGGGGCCAGGTGCTCGGCCGCAACATCGCCGAGTTCATGCCGCCGGACGTCGCGCGGGAGCACCGGGAGCACCGCTGGCCGGAGCTGCTGCGGCTCGGGGCTTTCCAGGACATGCCCTATCGGCTGGTCAAACGGTCGGGGGAGATCGCCGACGTGCTGGTCTCCGCCCGGATCGAGCGGGACGGTCGGGGGGGCTTCCTGCGCACCATGGCCGCCGTGGTCGACGTCTCCGACCGCCTGCGCGCCGAGGCGGAGCGCGAGCGGGCGGAGGAGGCCCTGCGCCACTCCCAGAAGATGGACGCGCTGGGCCAGCTCACCGGCGGCATCGCCCATGATTTCAACAACCTGCTGACGGCGATCTCCGGAAACCTGGACCTGCTGCTGTCCCGGCTGGACACCGCGGAGCGGGCGGACCTGCGCGACTACGCCACCCACGCGAAGGTCGGGGCGACCCGCGCCGCCGGGCTGACGCAGCGTCTTCTCGCCTTCGCCCGGCGGCAGCCGCTGCGCCCCGACGCGACGGAGCCGGGCGCGCTGGTCGAGGGGATGGAGGACCTGCTGCGCCGCACGGTGGGCGAGCAGGTGTCCATCGCGACCGACTGCCCGCCGGACGTCTGGCCGGCCTGGTGCGATTCCAACCAGCTGGAGATCGCGCTGCTGAATCTGGTGGTGAACGCCCGCGACGCCATGCCGGACGGCGGGCGCATCACCATCACCGCCGCCAACGCCCATCTAAAGGCGGCCGACGTGGCGGGCGACGCCTCCGGCGCGGCGCCCGGCGACTATGTGGTCCTGACCGTCGCCGACACCGGCATGGGCATGCCGCCCGACATCATCAAGCGCGCCTTCGACCCCTTCTTCACCACCAAGCCGATCGGGCAGGGGACCGGACTGGGTCTGTCGCAGGTCTATGGCTTCGTCAGCCAGTCGCACGGGCTGGTGCGCATCGACAGCGAGGCCGGTCGGGGCACCGCCGTGCGCCTCTACCTGCCACGCTGCGACCGGGAGGGGAGCGCCGGCCTGCCGCCGGGGATCGCCGCGGAGCCTGCCGACGCCGCCGCGATGGACAACACTGCCGGAACCGTGCTGCTGGTGGAGGACGAGGCGCTGGTCCGCATGGTCGCGGTGCAGGCGCTGGAGGACGCCGGGCTGGACGTCGTCGAGGCGTCGGACGGGACCGAGGCGCTGGAGCTGCTGGATGGTGGCCTGCGCGCCGATCTGGTGGTCACCGACGTCGGGCTTCCCGGCATGAACGGGCGGCAGCTCGCCGAGGCGGTGCATGAGCGGCGGCCCGAGCTGGGCGTGCTGTTCATGACCGGCTACGCCTACGACGCCACGCTTGGCACCGGCATCCTGGAACCGGGCTGCGAGGTGCTGCAGAAGCCCTTCGAGACGACGGCGTTGGTCGCCCGCGTCACCGGCATGCTGGCCCATACGCGCGGCGGCAATGGTGGTGGCGCCCTGCGCGAATCTGTCCCGGAACGTCGTTGCGACTGATGCGTTACTCTCCTCCAAGGACGAGTCCGGCCCCGCGCACGGACTCCGCGCGGGGGGAGGACGGGCGATGCTTCAGGTCTCCGAATCGCAGGTGCGCCTTGGGCTTTCGGCGCCGGACAAGACGGAGGCCATCCGCATCGCCGGTCGGGCGATGGTCGACAGCGGCCTGATCGACCCCGGCTACATCGACAGCATGCTGGGCCGCGAGGCGGTGTCCGGCACTTATCTCGGCAGCGGCATCGCCATCCCCCACGGGCTTCCCGACGCCCGCGATCTGGTGCGGCGGACCGGCGTGGTGGTCGTGCAGTTTCCGCAGGGCGTCGATTGGGGCGGCGGGGAGCCGGCGCGGCTGGTCGTCGGCATCGCCGCCAAGTCGGACGAGCACATCGCCGTGCTGCAACGGTTGACCGGCGTGCTGGGCGACCCCGCGGAGGCCGAGCGGCTGGGCACCACGAGCGACCCGCGCGCCATCATAAGCGTGCTGAACGGCGAAGCGCCCGCATCACCCGTGAGTGAGTCGGTCGCGGTTCCCATCGATGGGGACACCATAGCGGTGACCGCCCCGTCGCCCCATGGCCTGCACGCCCGCCCGGCGACGGCGCTGGTCGAGGTCGCCAAGCGCTTCCGCGCGGAGATCGCTGTCCGGCACGGCGGCACCACGGCCAACGCCAAGAGCCTGATTTCCCTGCTGCGGCTCGGCGCCTCGGGCGGCCAGCCGCTGACCGTCACCGCGTCGGGCGAGGACGCGGCGGCGGCGCTCCAGGCCATCCGCGCCGCCTTCGACGCGGGGTTGGATGAACCGGTCCCCACGGCCGCGCCCGCGGAGGAGCCGGCCCCGCGGGCGGTGCCGGCCGACCTCGATTATGACGGGCGGGTGATCGCCGGCATCTCCGCCTCCCCCGGCGTTTCCACCGGTCCGGTCTGGCAGTTCCAGCGCGAGGAACTGACGGTCGCCGAAACGGCCCCCGACCCCGAGGCCCAGCACCGCCGGCTCGATCAGGCGCTCGCCGCCGCCGCCGCCGACCTGCGCAACCTGCACGAGGCGTTCTGGAAGAAGGCCGGCGCCGCCAAGGCCGCCATCTTCAAGGCGCATCAGGAGCTTCTCGACGATCCGGAGATGGTCGTCGAGGCCCACGCCCTGATCGACCGGGGCAAGAGCGCCGGCTGGGCGTGGCGCGCGGTCTACGAGGAGCGCGCCGGCACGCTGGCCCAGCTCGCCGACCCGCTGCTGGCCGGGCGGGCCGCCGACCTCAGCGACGTCGGGCGCCGCGTGCTGCGCCTGCTCGCTGTGGTCACGGAGAGCGTGGCGGCCCTGCCGGACCACCCCGTCATCCTGCTGGCCGAGGATCTGGAACCGTCCGACACGGCAAAGCTCGACCCGGCCAAGGTGCTGGGGCTGTGCACGGCGGGGGGCGGCGCCACCTCGCACACGGCGATCATCGCGCGCTCGCTGGACATTCCCGCGGTGGTCGCCGCCGGGCCCTCGGTGCTGGATCTGGAGAACGGGCGCGCGGCGATCCTCGACGGCGATGGCGGGGTGCTGGTCGCCGACCCCAGCGCGCGCGACCGCGGCCGCGCCGCCGAGGCGAGGGTCAAGGTGGGCGAGCGGCGTGAGGCCGAGCGGCTCGACCGTTACAAGCCGGCCATCACCACGGACGGCAAGCGCGTCGAGGTCGCCGCCAACATTTCCGACCCGGCGGAGGCGGTGCAGGCCGTGGAGGCGGGCGGCGAGGGCGTCGGGCTGATGCGCACGGAGTTCCTGTTCCTTCAGCGCGACCTGCCGCCGGACGAGGAGGAGCAGTTCGCCGCCTACCGGACCATGGTGCGGGCGATGAACGGGCTGCCGATCATCCTGCGCACGCTGGACATCGGCGGCGACAAGAACGTCCCCTACCTGCGCATGCCGGCGGAGGGCAACCCCTTCCTGGGCGTGCGCGGCATCCGCCTGTGCTTCGAGCGGGAGGACCTGTTCCGCACCCAGCTCCGCGCCATGCTGCGGGCTTCGGTTGAGGGGCCGGTGCGCATCATGTACCCGATGATCGCCGTACCCGCGGAGCTGGAGCGCGCCAAGGCCATCACCGAGGCGGTGCGGCGGGAGCTGAACGTGCCGCCGGTCGAGCTCGGCATCATGATCGAGGTGCCGTCCGCCGTGATGATGGCCGACCGGCTGGCGCGGGAGGTGTCCTTCTTCTCCATCGGCACCAACGACCTGACGCAGTATGTGCTTGCGATGGACCGGCTGCACCCGGTCCTGGCCCCGCAGGCGGACGGGTTGCACCCCGCCGTTCTGCGCATGGTGGAGCGCACCGTGGACGCCGCCCGCCGCGCCGGAATCTGGGTCGGCGCCTGCGGCGGCGTGGCCGGCGATCCGGCGGGGGCGGTCCTGCTGGCCGGCCTGGGCGTCGCGGAGCTGAGCGTGGCGATCCCTGCCGTGGCCTCCGTGAAGGCGTGGCTGCGCGCCATCGCCATGGCCGACGCCGAGCGCACCGCCCGCGAGGCGCTGGACTGCGCCGACGCGGCGGAGGTAAGAGCGTTGGTCCGCCAACGTTTCGCCGACGCCGGAGGTGTATCATGAGCCCGCAGCCCACCCCACGCTCCGGCGTCGTCACCGTGACGCTGAACGCCGCCATCGACCAGACGCTCGACGTGCCGGGATTCGCCGCCGGAGCGGTCAACCGGGCGGTCGCCGAGACGCGGACCGCCGGCGGCAAGGGCATCAACGTCGCCGCCTTCCTGGCGGGCGGTGCCTTGGCGGGTGGCTCCATTCCCGTCACGGCCACCGGCTTCCTGGGCGAGGAGAACACCGCCGTGTTCGACGCGCTGTTCCGCCGCCGCGGCATCCGCGACCGCTGCCTGCGCTTGGCCGGCCGCAGCCGGGTGAACATCAAGCTGGTGGACCGGGAAGAGCGCTCCGTCACCGACATCAACCTGCCCGGCCTGCATGTCCCGGCGGAAAGCTGGCGGGGCCTGCTGACCGTGGTGGACGACCTCGCCGTGACCAACCGGACCTTCGTCCTGTCGGGCAGCGTCCCCATGGGCGTGCCGGACACCGCCTACGCCGAGATGGTCACCGCCCTGCACCGGCGCGGCGCCTTCGTGGTGGTGGACGCCAGCGGCCCGCCGCTGCGCCACGCCGTGGCCGCCCGCCCCGACATGGTGAAGCCGAACGCGGCGGAACTGGCCGAACTGCTGGGCCGCCCCCTGAAGGATCGGGCCGAGGTGGTGCGCGCCGCCCGCGAGTTGTCGGAGACGGGCATCGCGCTCGTCGTCGTGTCGCTGGGCGCCGAGGGTGCCGTCTTCGTCGAGGGCGGCCGCGCGCTGCTCGCCGTGCCGCCGCCCGTCGAGGTCGCCAGCACGGTCGGCGCCGGGGACGCCATGGTCGCCGGGGTCGTCGCCGCCCGGCTGGCCGGTGTGGGGCTTGAGGACTGCGCGCGGCGCGGCACCGCCTTCGCCGCCGGCACGCTGTCCCGTCTCGGCCCCGAACTGCCGCCGCCGGAGCGGCTCGCGGAGCTGATGCGGGCCGTGCGGGTGGAGGAATTGTAAGGCTCTTCAGCGCCGGAGGGGATTGCGATGGCAAAGCTCGTGGCTGTGACCGCCTGCCCGACGGGGATCGCCCACACCGTCATGGCGGCCGAGGCGCTGCGCCGCACCGCCGCGCTGATGGGCCACGCCATCGCGGTGGAGACCCAGGGGTCGAACGGCGTGCAGACGCCGCTCTCCGCCGCCGACATCGCGGCGGCCGACGTGGTGATCCTGGCCACCGACATCGCCGTGGACGATTCCCGCTTCGCCGGCAAGCCGATCCTGCGCACCTCCACCGCCGCCGCCATCCGCGACACCAAATCGGTGGTCGGCAACGCCCTGGCCGATGTCCCCGGCGCGCAGCCCGAAGCCGCCCCTCCGCCGCCAGCCCCGAAACCGGCTCCCACCGTGGTGCGCAGTCCCGGCCTGCTGGTCGCCATCACCGCCTGCCCGACCGGCATCGCTCACACCTTCATGGCGGCGGAGGCGCTGAAGCAGGCCGCCCAGGCCAAGGGCTACCGCATCAAGGTCGAGACGCAGGGTTCGGTCGGCGCGAAGAACGCGCTGACGGAGGAGGAGATCGCCGAGGCCGAGGCCGTCATCATCGGCGCCGACACCCACGTCGCCACCGACCGCTTCGCCGGCAAGCGGCTGCTGAAAACCTCGGTGGGGGAGGCGCTGAAACAGCCCGCCCGCGTGATCGACGAGGCGCTCGCCCTGCCGGCGCCGACCGCGTCGGGAAGCGCCGCCGCGCCCGTCTACGCCGACGCGGTGTCGGGCGCCAAGGCGCGGCAGAAGGAGGCGCAGTCCGGCCCCTACAAGCATCTGCTGACCGGCGTGTCCTTCATGCTGCCCTTCGTGGTGGCCGGCGGTCTTATCATCGCCCTGTCCTTCGTCTTCGGCATCGAGGCGTTCAAGGAGCCGGGAAGCCTGCCGGCGGCGCTGATGCAGATCGGTGGGGAGGCGGCCTTCGGGCTGATGGTGCCGGTGCTGGCGGGCTACATCGCCTATTCCATCGCCGACCGGCCCGGCATCGCCCCCGGCTTCATCGGCGGGATGCTCGCCGCCAAGATTGGCGCCGGCTTCCTCGGCGGCATCGTGGCGGGCTTCCTGGCCGGCTACATCGCCCGCTGGCTGCGCGACACCATCCGGCTGCCCCAGAATCTGGAAGGGCTGAAGCCGGTGCTGATCATCCCGCTCCTGGGCACGCTGGCGGTCGGTTTGCTGATGGTCTACGTCATCGGCACGCCGGTCGCCGCGATCATGAACGGGCTGACCGCCTTCCTGCAGAGCATGACCGGGGCCAACGCGGTGGCGCTCGGCGCGCTGCTCGGCGCCATGATGGCGCTGGACATGGGAGGGCCGGTCAACAAGGCGGCCTACACCTTCGCGGTCGGGCTTCTCGCCTCCAGCACCTTCACGCCGATGGCCGCGGTGATGGCGGCGGGCATGACGCCGCCGCTCGGGCTGGCGCTCGCCACCCTGGTCGTGCCCGGCCGCTTCACGCTGCAGGAGCGCGAAGCCGGCAAGGCCGCGGGCGTGCTCGGCCTCGCCTTCATCACCGAGGGGGCGATTCCCTTCGCCGCCAAGGACCCGCTGCGCGTCATCCCCGCGGCCATGGCCGGGTCGGCGGTGGCCGGCGCCCTGTCGATGTGGTTCGGCTGCGGCCTGCGGGCGCCGCACGGCGGCGTCTTCGTGCTGGCGATCCCCAACGCGGTGACTCCGCTCGGCCCTTACGTCCTGGCCATCGTCGCCGGGACCATCGTCACGACGCTCGCCCTGATGATCCTGAAGCGCCGCGTCGAGGCGGACCCCGCCGCCGCAACGGCGCTCGGCGCGGCGGCACAAACCTCGACCGGCCCCGCGCCCAGCGGGGCGGCGCGCTGACGACCTGAAACCGTCACACCCGTTGATTGCCGGCTATACCGCAAATTAGTTTTAATTTTCGCCAAAATTGAAAGAACTCGACAACTCCAGAGTGCTATCGCTAGCTTTGCGGTGTTCCGTCGCCGGCCTCTTTCACGGCCCTCGGAGGAACGGCAGCCGGCGGAGCCTGATGAGGATCTCGTATCGCATAGCGACGGTGGGTGGAATCCCGGTGGTCATCGCGGCGCTGATCGCGGTGTCCGCCTGGATATTGCTGGAACGCGCCGGCCGCTCGCGCGAGGCCGCGGTCCTGGCCGGCACCGTCTACCGCGAGATGATCGCCGCCACCGCGGCCCGCAACGACTTCATCCACTCCACCCCCGAAGGCCGCCTGCCCCATGAAGTCACCTTCCGCCGCGCCACCCATGGCGCGCGGGAGACGCTGGAGGCGCTGGGCGGCTTGGCGGACCAGGGCGCCCAGGCCGACGCGGTTGACACCGCCCGCCGCGCGTCGGACCGCCACACCGCCCGGCTGGAGGAGTTGGTGGACGCCATCGCCTTCAGCGACGCCCGCGCCCGCGGCATGGCGGAGCAGGAGGCCCGCCTGCTCGCCCTGGCCGAACAGGCGGGCCAGCGACAGCACGCCGCCAACGCGGCGCTCGTCGCCTCCCTGGCCGAGGTCGACCGGCAGTTGCTTGCCAACCGCGCCGTGATGGACGGCCTGTACGACCTGCGGGAAGCGGTGCTGCACGCCCGGCTGGCCGCGAAGGACGCGGCGGCCACCACCGATTCATCCAGTCCGCCACCCGAAGCGGAGCCGCGGCTCGATTCCTTGGCCCCGTCGCTGGACCGGGTGGAGCGCATCGCGGACCGCCTTGCCGCGTCGCTTGCCCAGGCTGGGGTCGAGGGGCAGGACGGCGCACCCGGCGCCGCCAACGACGTTTATGAGACGGCCCTCGCCGAACTGACGCGGTTGCGCGCCGAGCGGCTGGACCGCCGGACGCTGCCGGAACTGGCGCCGCGCTATGACGCCGCCGCCCAACGGGTGCTGGACATCACCGGCACCGGCCATGGCGCAGTACAGGCCGAGGTGGCCGAGCTTCTGCGCCGCACCGTGTCGGCCCACGCCATGGAACAGGAAACCCAGACCGTCGCCATGACCGCCCTGTCGCTCAGCGGACGGACCCTGAGGGCGCTGGAGCGGCGCGACACGCGCGGCCTGCGCGATGTCGCGGCCGACAGCGGGCGGCTGGGCGACCGGGTGGCCCGACTTCCCATCTCCCCGCTGATCCAGGACGAGATGCTGGCCGCCATCACCGCCTGGCGCGACGGGCTGGAGCGCGCCACCGACGGGCTGGCCCGCCAGAACGGCGCCATCGCCGCGATGGACATGGACGCCGCCGCGGTGATGAACACCGCCCGCCGTCTGAACGACCTGTTCCAGGACAGCGCGGTGCGCAGCGCCGATCTGCTGCGCTCCACCCTGCTCATCGGGGCGACCATCGGCCTGCTGTTCGCCGCCGGGGCGGCGCTCCTGGTGGCCGGCGGCATCACGCGGCCCCTGCGCCGTCTCCAGAGCGCCACCCGGCGGCTGGCCCGCGACCCGCGCGACGGGCAGGTGACCGATCTGGAGCGGCGCGACGAGCTGGGCGACATGGCCCGCGCCGTCCATCACTTCGCCGCCGAGATCAACCGCCGCGAGGACGAGATGCGCCGCGCCAAGGAACAGGCGGACTCCACCCTGGCCGAACTGCGGCGGACCCAGGCCCATCTGGTGCAGGCGGAGAAGCTGGCCGCGCTGGGGCAGGTGGTGGCCGGGGTGGCGCACGAGATCAACACGCCGCTCGGCATCACGCTCACCACCTCCACCCTGATCCGCGAGAAGGTGCCGAAGATGAAGCGCCTTCTCGATTCGGGCCAGCTGCGCCGCCGCGAGCTGGAACGCTTCCTGACCGACCTGGGCGACGTGTCCGAACTGCTGGTCAACAACACCGTCCGCGCGGCCGAACTGGTCCAGCGCTTCAAGGAGCTGGCGGTGGACCCGGCGGGGGAGACGCGCCGACGCTTCGACCTCCGCCTCTGCCTGATGCAGGCGGTCGAGGCGCTGGGCCCCTTCTGGGAACCGGCGGAACACCGGGTCGTCGTGGACTGCCCGCCGGGGCTGATGATGGACGGCTATCCGCAGGCCATCGCGCAAATCGTCTCGCACCTGTTGCTGAACGCGGTCAACCACGGCTTCGCGGCCGGGGAGGGGGCCGATGGGCAAGAGGGAGACGGGCGGAGCGGCACCGTGACGGTCGCCGCCCGCAGGGCCGCGGCGGATGTCGTGGAACTGGCCGTCGCCGACGACGGGCGGGGCATCCCGGTGGAGCTTCGTGCGCGCATCTTCGACCCCTTCTTCACCACGCGCCGTGACCGGGGCCACGCCGGTCTCGGCCTGCACATCGTCCACAACGCGGTCAGCCAGCTCGGCGGCACCATCAGCTTGGAGGGAGAGGCGGGGGCGGACGGGGCGCGCTTCGTCATCCGCCTGCCTCCCGCCACGCCGGAGAAGGAGGGCGCGTGACGCAGGCGGACGCTTGCGCGCCGCGCCGGTTCCGGTTTACTGCAAGATGGGTCCGTTCGACGATTTCCCGTTTGATGATTTCGGCGCGGGGTGTGGGGGCATGGCGACGATCGAGGAAGCCTACGCGGTCGCCATCGACCACCATCAGGCCGGGCGGCTGGACGAGGCGGCGATCATCTACCAGCGCATCCTGGACGCCGATCCGGAGCAGGCCCACGCCTCGCACCTATTGGGCATCGTCGCCGGGCAGCGGGGCCGGCATGCCGAAGCCGTCGCGCTGATCGGCGCCGCAGTGGCACGGGACGGGCTGAACACCGACTTCCTCGGGAATCTGGGCGCGGCGTTGAAGGCCGCCGGTCGGTATGATGAGGCCATCCGTCATTTCGCCCGCGCCCTGGCGCTGGAACCGGCGGCGCGCGGCGTTCCGGGCAATCTCGGCTCCGCCCTGGCCGCCGATGGCCGGATCGGCGCGGCCGTGCCCTGGCTGGGGCGCGCCGCCGCCCTCGACCCGGCGCATTTCGAGACGCTCCTGAACCTGGGCATCGCGTTGCGCGACGCGGGCCGGTTCGACGAGGCGGAAACGGCGCTGGAGACCGCCAAATCCCTGCGCCCGGACCATCCGCACCCGGTCTGCGAGCTGGCGGTGCTGAAGCTGGCGCTCGGCGATTTCGAAAGGGGGCTGGCGCTTTACGAACGGCGCTGGGACTACACCGGCCAAACCGCGGCGGTGTCCGGCAAGCCGGTGTGGCGGGGCGAGGAGATCGCCGGCAAAACCATCCTCCTCTATTACGAGCAGGGCCTGGGCGACACCCTGCAATTCGTCCGCTACGCGCCGCTGCTGGCCGACCGCGGCGCGCGGGTGCTGCTGATCGTCCAGCCGGAGCTGCGCCGCCTGCTGGCCTCGGTGCGGGGCATCGACCATCTGGCCACCTACGACGACGCGGCGGGACTGCCGGATTTCGACCTGTGCTGCCCGCTGATGAGCCTGCCCTTCGCCTTCGCGACGCGCATCGACGGGATTCCCGCCGGCAAACCCTACATCACGCCGCCCCCCGATCTGGCGGCGGCCTGGGTGGAGCGGCTCGGCTGGAGCCAGACCGGAGAATCCGCTGACAAGCGCCCGGTGCGCGTGGGATTCGTCTGGTCGGGCAACCCGCGGCGCCACGACCCCACCTCCCACGCGATGGACCGCCGCCGCAGCGTGCCCTTCGCGCTGATGGAACCGCTGCTGTCGGTGCCGGGGATCGAGGCCGTCAGCCTCCAGGTCGGGGACGCGGCGGAGCAGGCGCGGGCGGCCATCGCGGCGGGCCTGCTCATCGACCCCATGGCGAGCGCGACCGACTTCGCCGACACCGCGGCCATCGCGGCGCACTTGGACCTCGTCATCACCGTGGACACGTCGGTCGCCCACCTCGCTGCGGCGATCGGGCGCCCGGTGTGGATGCTGTCGCGCTCCAACGCCTGCTGGCGCTGGTTCCGCGGGCGCGACGACAGCCCCTGGTACCCGACCATGCGCCTCTACCGGCAGGACTCGCCCGGCGACTGGGGGCCGGTCATGGCCCGTGTGGGCCATGACCTTGCCGCGGCCGCAGCGCGGGATCAGAACTGCGCCGAGGCGGTCAGCAGGAAGGCCCGGCCCGGCTGATAGAGCGGGGTGACGGTGCCGAACTCCTGCCCGTAGGTGGCGCGGTCGGCGTAGGTCTCGTCGAAGAGGTTGCGGACGTCGAGGCGCAGCGCCAGGTTGGCGTGCTCCGGCAGCCGGTGTTCGACGAACAGGTTGGCCGTCTGATACCCCTTCAGCGGTTGCTGCCCGGCCTGCACCTTGTCGTAGTCGAGCACGAACTCCACATCGGCGCCAAAGGTCAGGTTCCAGGATTGCACGGTGTGGGCGCCGCCGACGGTGAAGACCTGCCCGATCGGCGTGGCGAGGTAGGTGCCGGTGTCGGAATCCGCGGGCAGCCCGTCGATCGTCACGTCGATGTCGGCGTATTTGGCGCGGATGAAGCCATTCGTCCAGGCGTAGCCGAGACCCAGCTCATACCCTTCCGACCGCACGTCGCGGGCGAGGTTGGCGCTCGCGGCGGCGAAGCGCGCGGCGCGGGCGTCGTCCAGCTTGGTGCGGAAGATCCGGCCTTCCGCGGTGAAGCCCTCGTAGCGGGCCTCCAGACCGGCCGTGCTGTTGTAGGCCGTCACCGGGCGAGGACCGGCGCCGTAGTTCCAGGCCGGGTTCATGATGTAGTTCTCGGCCAGCTGGATGCCGCCCCAGCCGCGGGACACCCCCGCCTTGGCGGTCAGGTAGCGGGGAAGCAGGTCGAACTCGCCCGAGATGTTGTGGCTGAGGCCATGGTTGGTCCATTCCCGTCCAGTCGTCCCTTCGAAGGTCTGACGGTCGCCGCGCAGGCCGAAGGACAGGCGCAGCCGCTCCATGGGCTCCAGTCGGGCCTGACCGTACAGGCCGTTGTTGCGCGCCCTCTCGGTCGCGGACATCGTCCGGTCCCTGTAATTGGCACGGTCCACGTAGAAGTCGGTGCCCGTCGTGAAGGTGCCGATCCGGAAGCCGAAGCTGTTCTCCAGCTTGCCGTTGAAGGAGCTGGTCGCACCCTTGCCCGGATAGCTCCCCGGCACGGTGCTGCTGCCGACGGGGCGGGTGAAGATCGGCGTTTCCACGTCGGTGCGGCCGTAGGCCAACACCAGCTTGGGGTTCCACAGCTCCGTCGGCAGGGCGTCGGTGTAGGTGAAGACCATGTTCTGGCGGTCGAGCGTGTAGTCGCGCACGCGCGGCTCCCAGGCCGGGCGCCCGGCGAGGGACCCGATGTTCGCGCGGAAGGGCCGCGGCGCGTCGTCGTAGACCCGCTCGTAGCTGGCCTGGAAGCGGTGGCCGCTCTCCGTCTGCACCGCGGCCTTGCCGAGGCCGCTGACCACGTCCGTCTCGGTGCCGTCCACCTTGCGCCCGTTGCCCGCCGTGTATTTGCCGCCCTTGCCGTAGGTCACGGTGCCCAGCGCCTCCAGCCCCTGGTGGCGTCCGAAGCCGGCGAGGTTGGTGGTCAGGCCGGAGCCGTTCGTGTTGAAGGTGGTCTTGCCGAAGGCGCCGACACCGTCGCTCGCCAGGAAGTCGCTGGCGTCCTTCGTCTCATAGGCGATGGAGCCGGCGAGCGCGCCCGGCCCGGCGTCGGCGGGGGCGACGCCGGCGTCCACGCGCACCACCTTCAGCAGCGCCGGGTCGATCAGCGTGGTGCCGTTGTGGTGGAACACCTTGTTGTTCTGACGGCTGCCGTCGATGGTGACGGCCAGATTGGTTTCCTCGACACCGTTGACATAGACCTTCTGCGACATCGGCAGGGCGCTGCCCACGCGGATCGTCGGCTCGCCGGAGAAGACGTCGCGAAGGTCTCTGGGATTCTTGCGATCCAGATCCTCCTTGGTGATCGTGATGTTGCCGCTTCCGCTGCCGGCGCCGGTCGAGGCGGTGACCGACACCGGCGCCAGCATCGTAACGTTGCCGGTCGGGGCCGGAACCAGCGTGGCGGTGCCCGTGCCGGTCATGCGGTAACCGACGCCCGTCCCGGAGAGCAGCGTGTCGAGCGCCTGGGCGGGCGTCATGCTGCCCGACACCGGACGGGAGCTGCGCCCGGCGGCCAGATCGGGGGAATAGCCGATCTGCCAGCCGGTCTGGCGCGCGAAGGCGTCGATCGCCGCGGCCAAGGGTTGCGTCGGCAGCGCGAAGACCATCGTCTGCACGGCGCTTGCGGCAGTTGCGGGCTGCTGGGCCAGGGACAGGGAGGGGAGGGCCAAAACGCCGCCGAGCGCGGTGGTCGCCATCAGGGCCATGACCAGATGCCGGGCGGCGGTGCCCCGCGCGCATTCCAAGAACTTGCCTGTCGAAACCGTCCGGCCTTCCATTCCTCACAACTCCCGTCTGCGCTGGTGGCGGGGGCGTGATGACCGGTGTATGGACCGCGCCCCTCTTTTCGGCAGACGCACGGGGCTGCGGCGTCTCACAAAAAAAGTCTTGGAAAAAAGATAAAGCCGATCGAAGCCGGGCTCATCGAAGCAGGATGATCCCGGCGGGCAGCTCGGTCACGCGCGCTCCCACGACGCCGGCCAGCGAGCGGATCGCACCGGTGGGGTCGTCCAGCCGGTAGTTTCCGCTGACCCGCGCGCCGGCCAGCCGGTCGCCGATCACAATGACCGGTGCGGCGTGGTAGCGCCGGAGGGTGTCGACGACCGCGGCGAAGGGCTGGTCGTGGAAGACATAGCGCCCGCCCGTCCAGGCCAGGGCGACCGCCGGATCGGGGCGGGTGGGTGCCGAGAGACCGTCCGCTGCGGCCGTTACCCGGTCACCCGGAACGAGGGCCACCGTCTGGCCGGGCGGCTCCCGCCGGGTGACCGACACCCGCCCACGCTCCAGGAAGACGGCATCCCGCCCGCCGACCGATTGAACGGAGAAGGCGGTGCCGGTCACCTTCACCTCGCTGAAACCGGCGGTGACGCGGAAGGGGCGGGCGGGGTCCCTGACCACGTCGAAATAGGCCTGCCCGCGCAGCAGCCGGACATGGCGCCGGCCCTCGGCGAAATCGAGCGCGACCGCCGAATCGGTGTCCAGAATCAGCCGGGACCGGTCGGGCAGGGCGATCTCCCGCCGTTCCCCGGTGGCGGTGCGGTGGTCGGCGGTCAAACGGAGCGTCAGCATGGGCTGGAGATGAACGCCGATGGCCAACAGCAGCGCGGCGGCGGCCAGCGAGGCCCGCCACCCGCCACCCCGCCATGACCGCCGCCTCGCCGCGGAACTGGTGACGCCTTGCCGGCTGGAGGAACGAACAGGGGGAAGGGCCGTCTGCGGCGGATGGGCGAGCGTCGCCTCCTGCAATTCGGGCATGGACCCAAGCGACGACAGACGGTCGAACGCCGCGGCATGGCGCGGGTCGCGGTTTCGCCATGCCAGATAGGCGTCATGCGTGCCCGGATCGGCGGGCGAGTCGAGAAGCACCACGAACCAGGTGAGCGCCTGGTCCATGATCGGGTCCGCATGCCGATAGGCCCCGGCGTCCTGTTGGCCGTCTGCCTTGTCCTGCTCCACGCTGGCCTTCCACTCTTCCTGTGACCGTACTCATGCACAGTTGAGACGTTTCATCGCCCAACGGGTCACAATTCGCAAACCGAAGCCCACAAAAGGCAGCCTGCGGATGATGACCGTTCACGCTCGCGTCCAATCGGCCCCGTCCAACCGGCTTGACATCTGAAATTGAGAATCATTATCAATTTCAGTATTGCAAGGCCGCCGATGTCGCACCGACCGCGGTGGCGCCCCTCCGCTGCCGTGACCGACAGGGCTATCATGTCCGCAAGCCTTATTGCGATCTATCTCGATCACCGCCGCTCGTTGTTCGGGTGCGCGCTGAAGATCGTGCGCGATCTTCAGGTCGCCGAGGATCTGCTGCAGGAAAGCTACCTGCGGGCCTGCAAAGCTGTGGAGAAGGGACCCATCGACAACATCGGGGCTTTTCTCCACCGAACGGTCCACAATCTCGCGCTGGACCATCTCCGGCGTTGCCGGACCCAGGAGCGGTTCGAGGCCGGTCCGGCTGACACCGTGGAAGCGCTGGGCATCGCGTCGGAAACCCCTTCGGCGGAAGAGGGCCTTTTGCACCGTGAGCGGCTCTCGTGCTTCATGGACGCTCTGGACCGTTTGCCGGCGCGTGCCCGTCAGGTGTGGCTTCTGAACCGAATCGAAGGCCTGTCGTATCCCCAGATCGCCGCCCATCTGGGCGTGTCGCAGGGCACGGTCTTCAACGACATGAAGCTGGCGATGGGCCATTTCGTGGACGCCATGGCGCGCGCGGACCGGCCTGGACCGGCCGCAAGCCGGACCTGTGGGCGGTAGCAGGCTCGGGTTCGCCTTTTCCCGGCTCACCGGAAGGGGTGGGTCTACCCCTGACGACGGAAAGCCTTTGTACTGAGACAGGGGTTGCGCTTCAGGATCGACTCCATTCAAATCGGCGCACAAATCCCATAAGATGACTTATGGAAAATAAGCCAGCGAAATTCCGATACGGGAAGCTACCTATGAGGGTTTAATGAAAATACACGCCGTGAACGACTCGGATCTCGTGCAGTCGAAGAGCGAGTTCACGGTCAGCCACGATTCCAATGGTTGGAGCGCCAACGGAATCATGGTGAACGGCAACGCCGCCGCCTTGCAGGAAGCGTTCGGCACCAGGAACATGCAGGTGGGGTCCAGCCCCCTACACCGGCGATTACGTGATCACATGGTAAACTCTCCCGATGCCTGGATGGGTGGCCTGAGCAGCCGGACAGCTTTCACATAACAAAAATGTTCAATAATTCGTGGTGACTATTCATTTCCCACGACATGGCTCCCCTTCCGGAAAGCGGCGTGCTAGGGTTCGGTCCGGCCTGTTGAAGGCCCAATGACCGAGTCGACGACCGGACCGGTCAGGAACATCAGGACATCTGTGCCATGAACCACGTCGTCGCCCCCTGCTTTAAGGACCAGAGCCTCAAGGAACTGGACCGTCCGGAATCCCCTCTTCTGGAGGGCGTCGACGGCATGTGGGCGATGCTGCGCGCAGAGGCGGAGAGCGTGGTCGTCAAGGAGCCTTGGCTGCGTCCCTTCATCGACACCGCCATCCTGCTGCATCACGATTTTCCGTCGGCGCTGGGCAGCCTGCTGGCACGCAAGCTGGGCGATTCCTACATCTCCGCCGACCAACTCGCGATGCTCGTGCGCTCGGCCGTCGCCGACGCGCCCTGCATCGTGGAAGAAGCCTGCTCCGACCTCCAGGCCATCTGCACGCGCGACCCGGCGGCGGACAACTGCCTGACGCCGTTCCTCTATTACAAGGGTTTTCACGCTCTGGAATGGCACCGCATCGGCCATTGGCTGTGGCGGCGCGAGCGGCGCGACCTCGCCCATTTCCTGCAGAGCCGGGTGTCGGAAGTGTTCGCGGTGGACATCCACCCCGCGGTTCCGGTCGGGCGCGGCGTGTTCATCGACCACGGCACCGGCGTGGTGATCGGCGAGACCGCGGTGGTCGGCAACGACGTGTCGATCCTTCAGGAGGTCACGCTCGGCGGCACCGGCAAGGAGCATGGTGACCGTCACCCGAAGGTGCGCGACGGCGTCCTGCTGTCCGCCGGTGCCAAGATCCTGGGCAACATCGAGATCGGCAGCCGTGCCAAGGTCGGGGCCGGCAGCGTGGTGCTGAAGGACGTGCCGCCCTGCGCCACGGTGGTCGGCGTCCCGGCGCGGATCGTCGGCTGGTGCCGCGACACGGTGCCGGCGCTCGCCATGGACCAGACGGTGCCGGAGCCTGAGTATCACATCTGACGGACCCCCGACCGGACACTTCCGGTCCGGGACTCCTCAGGGAAAGAAGATGTCCTCGATGGTCAGCTCGAACGTTCTGGCGATGGCAAAGGCCAACGGAAGGCTGGGGTCGTAGCGCCCGTTCTCGATGGAGTTGACTGTCTGCCGGGACACTTGGAGGCGCTCCGCCAACTCGCTCTGGCTCCAGCCACGGGCCGTGCGGATGTCTTTCAGCGCGTTTCTCATCGGTAGCGCCGTTGGGCGATGAGCACCCCGACGACCCACAGCACCGCCATGAGCGGCCAAACATGAAAGGCCCGCAGTTCCGGTGCGCCCACACCTTCCGCAAAGCCCCAGGCGAAGGTCGCCAGCGCCGTGCCAGTGAAGGACAGGACGATCGCATCGAACTGGATACGGCGCTGAAGCTCATCCATACGCCGCAACCCACGCAAAACCGCCCAGGCGACGATGACCGTGCCCAGGATCGGCAGAAGGGTGAGGGCCATTTTCGCTGCGCCATCGGGTTCTAAAACCCGGTTTGCTGCGTTGGCGCCGAGCAGAAGCATCGCGTAGAGAGCAAGAGCCCCAGACAATTCCACGCTATAGCGCTTGATGCTGAACATCCCCTACCCTTTCCGTGTTAGCCGCCTTATGGAAAGGAGACTTTCCCTGATACGCGCCGCGATTGTCAAGTTTGCTTTACAATCTGCCATGCCGGGCCGCGATTAGCCTGGGTGGTGAGGGCCGGCACGGAACTCCGGCGCGGTGATCTCCTCGCGGGTGAGTGCGATGAACAGGTCCACCACCGGGCTCTTGGAGCGGTTGGCGTCGAAGGCCACCTGGAAGGGCGCCTGATAGGACAGGACCTTGGGCAGCAGCACCCGCAGCCGCCCGGCCTTGACGTAGGGCGCCGCGTAATGGTCCGGCAGATAGCCGGCGTAGGCACCGGACAGGATCAGCCGCGCCGCCCCCTCCATGTCGCTGACCGTCGCCTTGGGCGTCGAGATGGCGAAGATCTTCAGGTCGCGCGCACCCCAGTAGCTGCGCGCGACCAGCCGGTAGCGGCGGATCTCGTCCAGGTCGATGGCCTCGTCCGGCAGGGTGAACAGCGGGTGCCCGTCCGCCACGCAGAAGTGGATCGTTTCGTTGTAGAGGTCCTGATAGGACAGGCTGGGCACGATGCGCGGAAAACTGGCGATGGCGAGTTGCAACTGCCCGCCGATGACGTCGCGCAGAAGCTCGTTCGGCGGGCGGACGTTGATGATCAGCGAGACCTCCGGCGCCGCCTCGGTGAAGCGGGCGAAGACGCGCTCCAGCGGGGCGCGCGGGTCGGTCAGCGTGTTGTCCACCAGCCCGACCGCCAGCGTGCCGGTCAGCCGCTCGCGCAGGCCGCGCACCCGCCCGCGGAAACGCTCCAGCGTGTCGAACACGCGCCGCGCCTCGTCATAGACCGCCTGCCCTTCCGGGGTGAGTTGGAATCCCGACCGCCCCCGCCGGCACAGCCGCAGGCCCAGCCGCGTCTCCAGATCGGCGAAATGGGTGGAGATGGTGGACAGCGACAGGTTCAGTTCGCTCTGCGCCGCACTGAATCCTCCGGCCTCGACGATGGTCATGAACAACCGCAACAGGCGCAGATCCACGGTTTCCAGCTGAATCATCGCCACGACGCACGCCCTCCCCTGCCCCGCCCGATGGGTCCGGCACGCCCGATACTTCGACCCGGATCGAAGTAAGATACAAAACTTTCTGATTTTCGGGCAACGGCGCCGGGGGTCTAATGATCGCAGGCTGCAATGCTGGCCTCACGAATAGATAAGCTCGTCCGCAAGGAAAGGTCGCATCCATGAACGAGACGACGGGTAAGCAGGGACTTCACGCCGCTTTGACCGGCGGCATCAGCCGGCGCGCCGTTATGGCCGGAGCGGGCACGCTGGCCACGGTGGCCGCCATCGGCTTTCCGAACATCGTCCGCGCCCAGTCGAAGACGCTGAAGGTCGGCGTCTACGGCGGCTACTTCAAGGAATCCTTCGAAAAGCACATCTTCCCGGAATTCTCCAAGGCCACCGGCATCACGGTGGAGGCCATCGCCGAGCCGACCGGCGAGGCCTGGCTGGTCCAGCTCGAACAGGCGGCCCGCGCCCGTCAGGCGCCCGCCGACGTCTCGATGATGTCGCAGGTGGCGATGCTGAAGGGGGCCTCGGCGGAACTGTGGGCGCCCTTCGACCTGTCAAAGATTCCCAACGCCGCCAAGGTCGTCCCGCACCTCGTCAACAAGTATCCGGACGGCAAGGTCAGCGGCATCGGCGCGGTGTCCTGGTACATCACGCTGGTCACCAACACCAAGAGCTACCCGCAGGCCCCGGACAGCTGGGCGGCGCTGTGGGACCCGGCGAACAAGGACAAGCTCGGCCTGCTGGCGCTGGTCAGCAACAGCTTCCTGCTGGAGGTCACGGCGGCGACCTTCTTCGGCGGCACCAAGCATCTCGACAGCGAGCAGGGGCAGCTCGACTGCTTCAAGAAGCTGGCGGAGCTGAAGTCCAACGTGAAGCTCTGGTACCGCGACGAGGCGCAGTTCGAGGCCTCGCTGAAGTCCGGCGAGATTCCGATGGGCCAGTATTACCACGACGTGACCGGCCTCGCCGCCGCAGACGGGCAGCCGGTGCGCTCGACCTTCCCGAAGGAGGGCGGCATCCTCGATTCGGGAAGCTGGGCGGTCACCCGCGCTTCCAAGGCCGGCGACCTCGCCCATGTCTTCGTGGACTACATGTGCCAGCCGTCGATCCAGGCCCTGCTGTCGCGCAAGGTCGGCACCGCCCCGACCATCGACCGCAAGCTGACCGACCTGACCGATCAGGAGTTCGCCGCCGTGTCCTCCGACATCGCGCCGATCATCCCGCGCTACGACCTCTACACGAGCAAGTCCGACTGGCTGAACCAGAAGTGGACGGAAATGATCGTCGGGTGAGTGATTGACCCTTCTCCCCTCTGGGGAGAAGGGTATGGGATGAGGGGGCGGCCGCAGGCCGGACACGCACTGCAATGAGGCTGCGTTGACGCCCTATGGGCGCCCCCTCACCCTAACCCTCTCCCCAGAGGGGCGAGGGGACAAAGCCCGCTGTGAACGACAGACAAAAAGCCATCCTATGTCAGCCCTTGTCCTCGACGGTCTCACCAAACGATACGGTCCCGTGACCGCGGTGCACGGCGCTTCGCTGCGCATCCCCCACGGACAGTTCGTCTGCCTGCTCGGCCCGTCCGGCTGCGGGAAGACGACGCTGCTGCGCATGATCGCCGGGCTGGAGGACCCCTCCGGCGGGCGGCTGGTCATCGACGGGCGCGACATCACCACGGCCCCCGCCCACACGCGGGAATTCGGCATGGTGTTCCAGTCGCTGGCCCTCTTCCCGCACCTGACGGCGGGCGAGAACATCGCCTACCCCCTGCGCATCCGCGGTGCGGCGAAGGCCGAGCAGCGCAAGCGCGCCGACGAGCTTCTGGAGCTGGTGCGTCTGCCCGGCGTGGCCGACCGGCCGGTCTCCAAGCTGTCCGGCGGGCAGCGGCAGCGCGTCGCCATCGCCCGCGCGCTGGCCCTGTCGCCCAAGCTGTTCCTGCTGGACGAGCCACTGTCGGCGCTCGACGCCAAGCTGCGCGAGGCCATGCAGATCGAGCTGAAGCAGCTTCAGCAGCGGCTGGGCATCACCACCATCGTCGTCACCCACGACCAGCGGGAGGCGATGACCATGGCCGACCTCGTGGTGGTGATGTCGCAGGGCCGCATCCATCAGGCCGCCCCGCCGATGGAGGTCTACCGCCAGCCCGCCGACGCCTTCGTCGCCGACTTCATCGGCATGACCAACCTGCTGGAGGGCGAGGTCACCGCCCCGGGCACCGCGGCCGTGCCCGGCGGCACCCTGCATCTGCCCGACCTGCCGCCGACCGGCCGCGTCCTGCTGTCGGTCCGCCCGGAAGACGTGATCGTCCACCCGGTCGGAACGGACGGGCCGAACCGGCTGAGCGGCACGCTGTCCTTCATGCGCGACCTCGGCGCCAGCGTGGAGTTCCGCATCGACGTGGCCGGGCGGGAGATCGTCGCCCTGACCCGCCCGCAGGACCGCCCGCCGGTCTCCCCCGGCGGCGCCCTTTCGGTGGAGTTCCCGCCGGCGGCCTGCGTCGTGCTGCCGCCGATGGCGGAGCGCCCGCAATGATCCGCCGCGCCCCCCGTGGTCTGGCCGAGCACGCGCCGATCCTCTTCCCGGCGCTGATGCTGGTCGTCTTCTTCGTCATCCCCTTCAGCCTGATGATCGCGGTCAGCGTCTTCCGGCGCGTGCCCGGCGGCTTCTACGAGCCGGACCTCGTCTTCGCCAACTACGAGCGCTTCCTGACCGCCTTCTTCGGCGGGGTGATGTCCTTCTCGCTGGGGCTGGCGGCGCTGGTCGCGGCGCTGTCGGTGGGCATCGCCTTCCCCTTCACCTACCGGCTGGTCAAGCTGTCGCGCGGCGCGCAGATCCGCTGGCTGGTCTTCCTGCTGTCGATCCTGTCGCTGTCGGAAGTCATCATCGGCTTCGCTTGGTCCACCCTGCTGTCGCGCACGGCGGGCATCACCAACCTGTTCGTGGCGCTGGGCCTGATGGCCGAGCCGCAATCCCTCAGCCCCAGCTTCGGCGCGCTGCTGGCCGGGCTGGTCTATCAGGCCTTCCCCTACACGGTGCTGGTGCTCTACCCGGCGCTCGCGCGCCTCGACCCCTATCTGGAGGAGGCGGCGCGCACGCTCGGCTCCTCGCCGCTGCGCGCCTTCTTCACGGTGGTGGTTCCGGCGCTGCGCAACACCATCGTGGCGACCACGATCATGGTGTTCGTCTTCGCGCTCGGCTCCTACCTGCTGCCGCAGCTTCTGGGACGGCCCCAGCACTGGACGCTGTCGGTGCTCATCACCGATCAGGCGATCTACCAGTCCAACATGCCCTTCGCGGCGGCGATGGCCGTCTTCCTGGTGCTGGTCAGCCTCGCCCTCGTCGGGCTGGCGCTGCTCGCCGGGCGGCGGGAGGAGACGGCCTGATGCTGATGCGCACGCTGAACTCCTTGGCCGCCGGCCTGATCGCCCTGGTCCTGTCGGCGCCGATCCTGGTGGTGGCCGGCGTCTCGGTGAACGAGAAGAAGGCGCTGACCTTCCCGCCGCAAGGCTTCTCGCTCGCCTGGTACGCGGAAGTCTTCACCGACCCCGGCTGGCGCGGGGCGCTCGTCACCAGCCTCGTCGTCGCCACCCTGTCGGCGGCGCTGGCGGTGCTGATCGCCTTCCCGCTGGCCTGGTTCCTGTGGCGCTGGCGGGCGCCCTGGGCGCGGACGTTCGAGGTGCTGGGCATGACGCCCTTCATCCTGCCGCCGGTCATCACCGCCCTGGGATTCCTCAGCTTCTGGGCGGCGGTCGGCGAGTACGGGTCGCCCTGGACGGTGGTGGTCAGCCACGCGGTGTTCTTCGTGACGCTGCCGCTGGTCACGCTGTCGCTGGGCTTCGGGGCGGTGGACCGCTCCTACGTCGAGGCGGCGGCGACCATGGGGGCGGACGACCGGACGGTGCTGCGCACGGTGGTGATGCCGCTGGTGCGGCCCTACGTGATCTCCGGCTTCGCCTTCGCCTTCGTGCTGTCGCTGAACGAGTACATCGTGGCCTACATGGTGGTCGGCTTCACGTTGGAAACGCTGCCCATCAAGATCTTCAACGCGCTCCGCTACGGCTACACGCCGACCATGGCCGCCGTGACGGTGCTGTTCGTGACGCTGACGGCGGTGGTCTTCGGGCTGATCGCGTGGTTCGGCGACCTGCCCCGCCTGCTCGGCGCCTGGGCGAAGAACGACTGACAACCCTTTCCTTTTTCAAAGAGATCCGGACGATGATCGACCCTCAGAAGCTTGATCGTTTGCGTACGAAGTACAGCGGCTCCGGCGGCGACGACTTCCACGATCCGGAGTTCCAGCGGGTGGCCGCCCTCCAGTTCTCCGGCGGCAAGCGGGTGCAGCCCTTCGCCGGGGTGTCCACCCTGCTCGACGCCCCCTACCGCCCCGACGCGGCGGAGGCCACGGACTTCGGCGGGCTGGACATCGCGTTGATCGGCGTGCCGATGGATTTGGGCGTCACCAACCGGGCCGGCGCCCGCCTCGGCCCGCGCGCCGTGCGCGGGATGGAGCGCATCGGCCCCTACGAGCACGCCCTGCGCATGGTCCCGGCGGCCTCCTGCAAGCTGGCCGACGTCGGCGACGTGCCGCTGTCCAGCCGCTTCAGCCTGGAGGCCTGCCACGGCGACATCCTGGCCTTCTACAACCGGGTGATGGACGCGGGCGTCATCCCGCTCTCGGTGGGCGGCGACCATTCCATCACCTATTCGATCCTCAAGGCGCTGGGCCGCGAGCGTCCGGTGGGCATGATCCATTTCGATGCCCATTGCGACACCGGCGGCCCCTACGAGGGCGCCAAGTTCCATCACGGCGGCCCCTTCCGGCAGGCGGTTCTGGACGGCGTTCTCGACCCGGAGCGCACGGTGCAGATCGGCATCCGCGGCAGCACCGAATATCTGTGGGAATTCTCCTACGACAGCGGCATGACCGTGATCCACGCGGAGGATATCCCGGAGCGCGGCATCGCCAGCGTCGTCGAGACGGCGCGCAAGGTGGTGGGCGACGGGCCGGTCTACGTCTCCTTCGACGTGGATTGCCTGGACCCGGTCTTCGCCCCCGGCACCGGCACGCCGGAGGTCGGCGGCCTGACCACGCGGGAGGCCCTGGCGATCCTGCGCGGGCTTGACGGGCTGGACATCATCGGCGGCGACGTGGTGGAGGTGGCGCCGCAGTACGACGCCACGACCAACACCGCCCACGCGGGCGCACAGATGCTGTTCGAAATCCTCTGCCTGTCGGTGCGCGCTCTCGCCAACCGTCAGAAGCAAGGCTGACGGCATGCGGCTGACCCTGTTCCAGGCGGACGCGGAGCCCGGTGCGCCGCACCGCAACCTCGACCGTCTGGAACGGGCGGCGGCGGAGGCGGCGGGGCGCGGCTCCGCCCTGCTGGTCGGACCGGAGATGGGCCTGACCGGCTACGACATCGGCGCGGCGGCGGTGCGCGCCCTGGCCGAGCCAGCGGACGGGCCGATGGCCGCGCGGGTCGCCGCCATCGCCCGGCGGCACGGCATCGCCATCCTCTACGGCTACCCGGAGCGGGGGGTGGACGGCGCCATCTACAACGCCGCGGAACTGATCGGGGCGGACGGGCGGCCCCTCCTGAACCAGCGCAAGGCGCATCTCTATGGCGATCTCGACCGCGGCTCCTTCGCGCCGGGCGGCGACGCCTTCCCGACCGCCGGCGTCGGCGGGATGCGGGTGGGCGTGGCGATCTGCTACGACGTGGAGTTTCCCGAACTGGTGCGCCGCCACGCGCTGGCCGGGGTGGACGTGCTGCTGGTGCCGACCGCGCTGATGGCGCCCTACGAGATCGTCGCCACCACCATCGTCCCGGCCCGCGCCTTCGAGAACGGCATCTTCGTCGCTTACGCCAACCGCTGCGGGCGGGAGGGGAGTTTGCGCTATTGCGGGCTCAGCAGCGTGGCGGCGCCGGACGGGAGCGTGCTGGCGCGGGCGGGCGACGGCGAGGCGCTGCTGACCGTCGATCTGGACCCCGCCCTGCGCCGCGTCGGCACGCATCTGGCGGACCGCCGCCCGGACCTGTACGGTGCGGTCTCCAGCGCGCCTGGGAAGGGCGGTTCGTAGAGGAAGAACAGGACACATGCCGGTCACCATCGACGACATTCACGCCGCCGCCGAACGGCTGGCCGGACGCATCAGCCGCACGCCCTTCCTGCGCTCGGAAACCCTGTCGCAGATCACCGGCGCCGAGGTCTGGGTCAAGCTGGAGAACCTCCAGTTCACCGCCTCCTTCAAGGAGCGCGGGGCGGCCAACCGGCTGCTGCATCTGACGCCGGAGGAGCGGCAGGCCGGGGTGATCGCCATGTCGGCCGGCAACCACGCCCAGGCCGTGGCCTACCACGCGAAGCGGCTGGGCATCGCGGCGACCATCGTCATGCCGCGCTTCACCCCCTTCGTGAAGGTCAAGCGCACCCGTTACCACGGCGCCACCGTCATCCTGGAGGGCGATTCCCTGGCCGAGGCCGCGGCCTTCGCCCACGACCTCGCCAAGCGCGAGGGGCTGGTCTTCGTCCATCCCTACGACGACGACGCGGTGATCGCCGGCCAGGGCACCGTCGTGCTGGAGATGCTGGCGGAGGTGCCGGACCTCGACGCGCTGGCCATCCCGGTGGGCGGCGGCGGGCTGGCCGCCGGGGCCGCGGTCGCCGCCCGCGCGCTGCGGCCCGGCCTGGAGGTCGTCGGGGTGGAGGTGGAGACCTACCCGGCCGCGGCGCAGCGCCTCGCTGGGCAGCCGGTCAAGGTCGGCGGCCCGACCGTGGCCGAGGGCATCGCCGTGCGCGACGTCGGCGACCGGCCCATGGACATCCTGAAGCAGAACGGCTGCGACGTGGTGCTGGTGCCCGAGGCGGTGATCGAGCGCGCCATCGCCATGCTGATCGAGGTGGAGAAGACCGTGGCGGAGGGCGCCGGGGCCGCCGGTCTGGCCGCCCTGCTCTTCCACCCCGAGCGCTTCCGCGGCAAGCGGGTCGGCCTGATCGTTTCGGGCGGCAACATCGACACGCGCACGCTCGCCAACGTGCTGATGCGCGGCTTCGCCCGCGACGGTCGCCTGCTGAACCTGGACATCGACGTGGCCGACCAGCCCGGCGCGCTGGCCCAGGTGGCCCGCATCGTGGCGGAGTGCGGCGGCAACATCATCGACGTGCAGCACCAGCGCCTGTTCGGCGCCTTCTCCGTCAAGTCCGCCGAGGTCGCCCTGCTGATCGAGGTGGAGGACGAGGGCCACGGCGACCGCATCACCGAAGCCCTGCGCGGCGCCGGCCTGCCCGTCCGCAAGGCGGTGGTGGCGGAAGCGGTGCAGCCGCTGTCCAGCACGCGGCCCTGAGGCAAAAGCCTGCCCACAGATTGCGCAGCCTGCCCGAGTGTCGCCATCTTTCGCGGCACATCCGGGCAGGCTCCACCACAATCCTCCGCTCCGCCGGTTGTGGCACGGGCCATGCATTTCGCGCCTGTTCATTCGCGGAGGTCATGGATCATGTCGTCGCTGGAATCACCAACCCGACCCCACCCGGTTGACGAGAAGCTTCCGCTGCTGCGCCTGCTGGCGCTGGGCATGCAGCATGTGATGGTGATGTACGCGGGGGCCATCGCCGTGCCGCTTATCATTGGCGGCGCGCTGAAGCTGCCCAAGGACCAGATCGCGCTTCTCATCAACGCCGACCTGTTCGCCTGCGGCATCGTCACGCTGATCCAGACGCTGGGATTCTGGAAGTTCGGCATCCGCCTGCCGGTGATGATGGGCGTCACCTTCGCCGCGGTCGGCCCAATGGTCGCCATGGCGGGGAACCCGTCGCTGGGACTGCTCGGCATCTACGGCGCGGTGATCGGAGCCGGGATCTTCGCCACGCTGGCCGCCCCGCTGGTCGGGCGCCTGCTGCCGCTGTTCCCGCCGGTGGTGACGGGCACCGTGATCGCCATCATCGGCATCTCGCTGATGCGGGTGGGCATCACCTGGGCCGGTGGCGGGGCCGGGAACCCGAATTTCGGCGATCCGCTCTATCTCGGCGTCGCGCTGTTCGTGCTGGCGGTGATTCTGCTGGTGACCAAATACGCCAAGGGCTTCTGGGCCAACATCTCGGTCCTGCTGGGCATCGTCGCGGGCTTCGCCCTGACCATGGTTCTGGGGCTGGTCAGCTTCGACGGGGTGGGACAGGCGAAGTGGGTGGACGTCATCCGCCCGTTCCAGTTCGGCACGCCGGTGTTCGAGTTCTGGTCGATCCTGACCATGTCGCTGGTGATGATCGTCGTGATGATCGAATCCACCGGAATGTTCCTGGCGGTCGGCGAGATGGTCGGCCGCCCGGTGACGCCGGAGCAGCTGACCCGCGGCCTGCGCACGGACGGGCTGGGCACGCTGATCGGCGGCGTCTTCAACACCTTCCCCTACACCTCCTTCTCGCAGAATGTCGGGCTGGTCGGGATCACCGGCGTGCGCAGCCGCTGGGTCTGCGTGGCCGGCGGCGTCATCCTGGTCGCCTTCGGCCTGTTCCCGAAGCTGGCCCACGTCGTCGCCTCCGTCCCCACCTATGTGCTGGGCGGGGCCGGTCTGGTGATGTTCGGCATGGTGGCGGCGACCGGCATCAAAATCCTGGCGAAGGTCGATTACACGACCAACCGCGGCAACATCTACGTCGTGGCTATCAGCATCAGCCTGGGCATGGTGCCGCTGGTCGCCGACAAGATCTTCCAGAAGATGCCGCCCTTCCTGTCGCCGCTCCTGCACAGCGGCATCCTTCTCGGCACCATCGCGGCGGTCCTGCTGAACCTGTTCTTCAACGGGCTGGGCAAGGCCGGCAGCGCGGAGTTCGTCGCCGCCGCCAAAACCGCGGAGGCGTGAGGACGACGCCCGGCTGGGGTCGGGGGCTCGATCCCGGCCGGGCGTCACTGCGTCGGGCGTTGCTCGAAGACGCCCGGTCCGGGATCGCGGGCCGGCTCCACGGCGATGTCGCTGACCACGGCGGCGGAGGGGCCGCGGCGGCAGGCCTCCAGCATCCGATCCACGGCGTCCGCGGGGCCGGCGAACAGCGCCTCCACCGTGCCGTCGCCGCGGTTGCGCACCCAGCCGGCCAGCCCCAGCCGGTTCGCCGTGTCCACCGTCCAGCCGCGGTACCACACACCCTGCACCCTGCCATGAACGCGGGCCAGCACGGCCTTGCGGTTGTCGTCGTCCGCCATTCCCATCCCCGGTGTCATCTCCCTACGGTCGGGACAATAGGACAGGCGCCGGTTCAGGAAAACCCGGCGTGCCCCTCCCCCAATGAACAATCCCGCCAACCATTCGTCGGCGTATCATCCATGCATGGCGGGGCGCGGGACCTCCTGTGACCGCCGGGCCGCGACAGCGAAGGCCGCGACCGGGCACGGGCGGGCTCGCGCACCCTGAACGAACGGTTCGGGAGGAACGGACATGACCATCCGAAACCCTGCGGAATGGGGAGCGGCCCATTTCAAATCCTGGTCCCACGGCTTGGCCGAAGCGGGCCACGCCATCGCCCCGCCGGCGCGGGAACGGGCGGCGCTGGAGCCGACCGTGCGGCGCATCCGCAGCGACGACCTGCGCGACGCGCTGAGGAAAGGACTCCATGATTTCATGGCCTGCCGCACCGACGTCCTCTTCATCGCCCTGATCTACCCGCTGGTCGGGCTGCTGCTGGCCGAGGTGGTGTTTCACGGGAACGCGCTGCATCTGCTGTTCCCGCTGGCCTCCGGCTTCGTGCTGATCGGCCCCTTCGCCGCGGTCGGCCTCTATGAGATGAGCCGCCGGCGCGAGCGGGGTGACCGCGTGTCCTGGGCAGACGCCTTCGCGGTGGCGCGCTCCCCGGCCTTCGGGGCGATCCTGGCGATGGGGGCGATCCTGACGGCGGTGTTCCTGCTGTGGCTGGTGGCGGCGCAGCTCATCTACATGGCGACCCTCGCCCCGCTGGCGCCGGAGGGCTGGAGCGCCTTCACCCAGGCGCTGTTCACCACCCGCGCCGGCTGGGCGATGATCGTGCTGGGGATCGGGATCGGTTTCCTGTTCGCCGTTCTGGCGCTGGCGATCAGCGTCGTCAGCTTCCCGCTTCTCATGGACCGCCGGGTCGGCGTGGCGACGGCCATCCGCACCTCCGTCCGCGCCACGCTGAGGAATCCCGAGCCCATGGCGCTGTGGGGAATGATCGTGGCGGGCGGGCTGCTGCTCGGCTCGTTGCCCGCTTTCGTCGGGCTGGTGATCGTCATGCCGGTGCTCGGCCACGCCACTTGGCACCTCTACCGGCGCCTGATCCCGGAGTGAGACAGCCGGGTTAGCCGCAAGCCGGCACCTGCAGGGCGGGAAGCCCGTTCCACAGGATGGCGACCAGCGATCCCGCGGCGGCGAGCGCGGTGAACAGGCGGATGAAGCGGCGCGGGTCCTCGCTGGTCCGCCGGCCCGGAGCGGCGCCCCACAGCGCCGCCGCCAGCACGCCCGCGGCCAGCAGCAGGGCGATGGCCGTGGCGCCGAGGATCAGCACCACCGCGACGGGGTGCCCGTACAGATTCACCCCGTCCCATTCGCGGGCGCAGATCAGCCCGTTGATGCCATAGACCGCCGCGAAATGGGCCGCCCAGATCAGGAAGGCCGACATCATTCCGGTGAAGGTCGCGGTGAACGCCGTCTTCTCCATGCCCCACCTCACACGGCCAGACGCGGGAACAGATGCACCAGCAGGAGCGACACCACGCCCTGCCCGCAGGTGTAGAGCCACACCAGCATCACATTGTCGAAGGTGACCCGCCGCCGCGCGTGCAGCCGCCCGGCAAAGGAGCGCGCCAGCGCGAGGCCGGTCATCAGGACCAGGATCACGACGTGGAAGACCTGCCAGGAGGCCAGCATGTAGACGATGGCGCCATAGGCGCTCTCCGACGCCACGAGGCCGCTGCCGATGTGGTTGTAGGGCTCGGCCACCGCGGCGGCCAGCATCAGCAGGAGACCGGCGAGCAGGAGGCCCCGCATCGCCCAGGAGCGGTTGCCGGCCACGGCGCGGCTCGCCAGCAGCATCGCCCCCGCCGCCACGACCCAGAGCGCCGCCTCGCCCAACAGCCACCCCAGCCCCGGCAGGGAATCGGTGCCTGTCGGCCAGACGTCCGGGCTGACCGTCCACAGGAAGACGTAGGTGAAGCACAGGCAGGCGAAGGCCGTCCCGTCCACCAGCAGCAGGACCGCCGTCCCCCACCAGGAATGGTTCTCCGATCCCTGGAGATAGACCGGCACGCGCCAGCCGCCGCCGACGTCCTGCGGCGGATGGTCGGCCCCCTTGTCGAGGCTCCACACCCACCAGAAGACCGAGGCGATGGCCAGCACCCCCGGCACCAGCGACACCCAGTAAAGCTGCACGGCCAGACAGATGAAGTGGGCGGCGGTGAACAGACCGGCCAGGAAATGGCTCCAGTGCGGGCCGGGCATCGGCATCAGATACTGGGGCCTAGCCTCGATCGGGCTGGTCACGATGGTTTCGCGCCGGCGGGTCGGGGCGCCGGGCAGATAGTGGGCGCCCTCCTGCACCTCGCGCGACAGGTTCGGGTTGTCCCACAGCGGGTAGAGCGAGCGGACGTGCGGGATGCTGCGCGTGGCGTAGTCGTCGTTCGGAATCCACTCCAGCGTCCCCGCCTTCCACGGATTCTCCGGCGCCGGGCGCCCCCGACCGAAGGCGTCGCGCGCCATGTCGATCAGCACCAGCAGGATGCCGAAGGCCATCACGAAGGCCCCGACGGTCGAAACCATGTTCAGGGCGTTCCAGCCGAGATCCCCCGGATAGGTGTAGACGCGGCGCGGCATGCCCATCAGGCCGCTGACATGCATGGGGAAGAAGGCGACGTTGAAGCCGATGAACATCATCCAGAAGGCCCAGCGCCCCAGCCGCTCCGACAGCATCGTGCCCTTCAGCGTCGGCCACCAGTGATACAGCCCGGCGAAGACCGGGAAGACCATGCCGCCGATCAGCACGTAATGCAGGTGAGCCACCACGAAGTAGCTGTCGTGCGCCTGCCAGTCGAAGGGGATGACCGCCACCATCACGCCAGTCAGGCCACCGGCCACGAAGATGAACAGGAAGCCCAGCAGGAACCACGTCGCCACGGTCCATTGCAGCCGCCCCTTGCCCAGCGTGGCGATCCAGGCGAAGACCTGGATTCCGGCGGGCACCGAAACGGCCATGCTGGCGGCTGAGAAGAAGCTCAAGCTCAGCGGCGGGATGCCGGTGGCGAACATGTGGTGCACCCACAGGCCGAAGCTGAAGAAGCCGGTGCCGACCAGCGCCACCACCACCCAGTCGTGACCGACCAGCGGCCGCTGCGCCAGCGTCGGCACCATCATCGACACCAGCCCCGCCGCCGGCAGGAAGATGATGTAGACCTCCGGATGGCCGAAGAACCAGAACAGGTGCTGCCAGAGCAGCGGGTCGCCGCCCCGCTCCGCGATGAAGAAGGGCCAGTCGAAGGCGCGCTCGATCTCCAGCAGCGCGGTCGCGATGATCACCGCCGGGAAGGCGAAGACGATCATCCCCGCCATCACCAGCATCGACCAGCAATAGACCGGGATCTTGTCCAGCGTCATGCCGGGCGGGCGGGTGCGCAGGATGCCGACGATGATCTCGATGGCCCCGGCGATGGCCGAGATCTCGATGAAGCCGATCCCGAGCAGCCAGAAATCGGCGTTGATGCCCGGCGAGAACCTCATGCTGGTCAGCGGCGGGTACATGAACCAGCCGCCGTCCGGCGCCACCTCGAAGATCAGCGAGCAGAAGAAGGCCAGCCCGCCGAACAGATAGGCCCAGAAGGCGAAGGCCGACAGCCGCGGAAAGGGCAGGTCGCGCGCCGCCAGCATGGAGGGCAGCAGGAAGACGCCGATGGCCTCGACGATCGGCACGGCGAACAGGAACATCATGCCCGTGCCGTGCACGGTGAAGAACTGGTTGTAGAGGCTGTGCCCCAGCACGTCGTTCTCCGGCACGGCGAGCTGCGTCCGCATGACGAGCGCCAGCGTGCCCGAGATGACGAAGAACAGCAGCGCCGTGCCGATGTACATCACGCCGATGATGTTGTTGTTCACCTCCTTCAGCAGGCCGAGGCCGGAGGTCGGCTTCCAGGCCCGCTTCAGCGTCTCCAGCTCCTCCTTCGGACGGGGCAGGCGGTTGGGCAGGGCGGCATCGTCGAGCGGCGGGGTCATTTCAGGCTCTCCAGCCAGACGGCGATGGCGTGCAGATCGTCGCCGCCCAGGATCGGGAAGGACGGCATGCGGTTCTCCGGCTTGATGTGCTGCGACCCGGCGATCCAGCCGGCCAGGGCCTCCGGCGTGTTGGGCAGTGTCCCGGCGGCCAGCGCACCGCGCCCGCCGACATGGGTCAGGTCCGGCCCGGCCGCCCCGTTGGCCGGCGTCCCGCGCACCGTGTGGCAGGACCCGCAGCCGGAGCGCAGGAAGGCGTCGCGCCCGGCGGCCTGCTGCGGCCCGTCGGGCTCGGCGGCAGGGCGGCGCTCGGCGGCCAGCCAGTCCTCGAAGCGGTCGGGCGGCTCCACCACCATGTCGAAGGCCATCAGCGCGTGCTGGGCGCCGCAATATTCGGCGCACTGGCCCCGGTAGGTGCCGGGCCGCTCCCCGACCAGGACCAGCCGGTTCTCGTGGCCGGGGATCATGTCCATCTTGCCGCCCAGGCTGGGCACCCAGAAGCTGTGGATGACGTCCGCCGCGGTCACCACCACCTCCACCGGCCGCCCGGCGGGAATGACGAGGCGGTTGGCGGTGCGCAGCACCTCACCCCCCTCCCCCACATCAGGATAGCGGACCTCCCACCACCACATGTAGCCGGTGACCTCGATGCGCAGCGGCTCCACCCCGCCGGTGTCCGACAACTGCCGGGCCACGGCGAACTCGTAGACCTGAAGCGCGGTCAGCGTGACGATGGGAAAGACGATGCCGCCGCCGATGATCCAGGCGCGGCTTCCGGGGAAACGTTCCGGCCGGGCGATGACGGCGTACCCCGCCAGCGCCATGACGAAAAGGAAGATCACCCCGCCCCCGGCGACGAGAAGCAATGTCAGGTCGAGGATCGCCTCCGCGTTGCGTCCGGCGGGGTGGAGCGCGGACTGCGGACCCCGCTCACAGGCCGCCAGGAGCCCCATTCCGCCGGCCAGGGCCGCCCCCCGCCAGTTCCGTCTGCGTCCCTCGCTGCGGCCAGACCTGCGGTCCATGCACCCCCCTCGCGGCGTTGGCCCGCGGCGGCGGGCGGCGTCGTTGCACGGCTAAACTCACGGCGTCGCCACAGGTTCCGCCGGAACTTCGGTCATCGGGGGAGCATTCATTCGGGGACGAACACTCACAACCGCCGGAGCGTCCCATCCATGCGCAGAGTTCTGACGATCATCGGGCTGGTTCTGGGCGCCCAAGCGGTGGGGGGCTTCCTGTTCGCCTGGTCGGGGCTCTACAGCATCGCCGCCAGCAAGGAGCACTGGCCGCCGGTCCACTGGTTCTTCAGCATGGCGATGCGCAGCTCCATCGAGACGCACGCCGCCTTCGTGGGCGATCCGCCCGACCTCGACGACCCGGCGCTGATCCGGCGCGGCGCCGGCCATTACGAGGATGGCTGCGCTCCCTGCCACGGCGCGCCGGACGTCGGGCGCAACCCGATCTCGCGCCACATGCTGCCCACCCCGCCCTTCCTGCCGGGTCATGCCGGGGATTGGACGGACAAGCAGCTCTATTGGATCACCTACAACGGCATCAAATACGCCGGCATGCCGGCCTGGCCCGCGCAGGCGCGCGACGACGAGCCCTGGGCGGTGGCCGCCTTCCTGCGCCGGCTCGACGGCATGAGCGCCGAGGAATACCGCCGTCTGGCCTTCGGGGAGACGCCGCCGGACGGCGACCGTTCCGCCCTGAGCGATCTGGCGATGCTGGACGGCTCCGCCCGCGAGGTGCTGGACAACTGCGCCCGCTGCCACGGCTATGACGGTGCCGGGGGCGGCACCGGGGACAGCACCGCCGCCTTCCCCCGCCTGTCCGGGCAGAACGCCGCGTATCTCTTCCACGCGCTGAAGGCCTACGCCGAGGGCGGGCGGCACAGCGGCATCATGCAGCCGGTGGCCGCCGGGCTGGACGATTCGATTCTGCGAACCCTGGCCGACCATTATGCGGGGCAGACGGCGGCCCCCTACCCGCCCCCGCCCGCCGACGCCGATCCGGCCCTGCTGGAACTGGGCGCCCGGCTGGCCGAGTCCGGCGACCGCGCCACCGGGGTTCCGGCCTGTTCCGGCTGCCATGGCGAGGACCGCGACCCGCGCTACCCCCGCCTCGACGGCCAGCACGCGAGCTACATCGCCGGCCAGCTCCGCCTCTGGCAGAAGGACGCGCACGGCGACACGCCGCTGTCCAGGATCATGGGCGCCGCCGTCCGCAACCTGACGGAGGAGCAGATCCGCGCCCTATCCCTGCACTACGCGCAGAGCCGCCCACGGCAGACGGCGGAGACGGAGGGAGAGCGCTGAACCTTGCCCCCGGCCAAGCGCCACCCGTTCAAGAACAACAATGGTTAGGTTTGCTGATTTTCCGTCTCACGGAATAATTCACGCATTCCTCTGACCGGCGGGATGAAGCGGGACCTATGGTTCTGCGCCCACGGAGCACAGGCCGCGAAGGCAGCCCGTGGGCGGATCAATCATGGGAGGAATCGATGTCCAAACGCTTTTCCCTGCTCCTGTCCACCGCGGCGGTTCTGACCGTGCTCGGCACCCTGCCGGCCTACGCCGCCGATCCCGCCCTGGAAACCACCGTCCGCAAGGCGGTAAGCCCGCAGACCCAGACCTGGCTCGCCGATCCCGCGGTCGTCGACGCCGTCAAGGCCCAGAACGCGCAGAACAAGGGCCTCGACCAAGCCAAGATCGACGCCATGGACAACGACTGGAAGGCGGCGGCCAAGGCCAAGTCCGCCAACCCCACCTACGACAAGATCGCCGCGAACGCCGTGACCAAGCGTCTGAAGGAGGTGACGGACAAGAGCAACGGCCGGATCGTGGAGATCCTGCTGATGGACAACCGCGGCCTGAACGTGGCCCAGACCGGCGGCACCTCCGACTATTGGCAGGGCGACGAGCCGAAGTGGCAGAAGGTCTACAGCGGCGGCTCCGACCTCTACATGACCGACCCGGAGAAGGACGCCGGGACGAACGCCATGCTGACCGAGGTCAGCGTTCCCGTGCTCGATCCGGCCAGCAAGGAGAAGATCGGCGTGGCGATGATCGTGCTCGACACCAACAAGCTCGGCAACTGACGGGGCGCGGCTTCCCGCCGGCCCATACCCGCCGGGCCGCCACCGGGAAGCCGCCCTACCCGGCGTTCTCCACCAGGAAGCGCTCGAAGGCGTCCACGTCCAGCGGGCGGCTGATCAGGAAGCCCTGGATGCGCGTGCAGCGCTGGCGGCGCAGCATGTCCGCCTGCTCCTCCGTCTCCACCCCCTCGGCGATGGTGTCGAAGCCCAGGCTCTCGGCCAGATTCACGATGGTGTTGACGATGGCCGGGTCGGTGGCCGACTGCACGATGTCGCGGACGAAGCTGCGGTCGATCTTAAGCGTGTTGATCGGGAACCGCTTCAGATAGGCCAGGGAGGAATAGCCGGTCCCGAAATCGTCGATGGACAGGCGGATGCCGATCCCCTTCAGCCCGTGCAGGATGGTCACCGCCTTCTCGATGTCGCCGATCATGGCGCCCTCGGTCAGCTCCAGTTCCAGCCGCTCCGGCGGCACGCCGCTGCGCTCCACCACGTCGCGGACGAAGGTCACCAGACGCGCGTCCTGGAACTGGCGCGGCGACAGGTTGACCGACACCGACGCGATGTCCAGCCCCGCCGCCAGCCAGCCGGCCAGCCGGGCGCAGGCTTCCTTCAGGGTCCAGGCGCCGATCTCCCAGATCAGGCCGGTTTCCTCGGCCAGCGGGATGAACTCCGCCGGGCTGACGAGGCCGCGGACCGGGTGGTGCCAGCGGATCAGCGCCTCCGCCCCGATCACCCGGTGGGAGCCGCGGTGCGGCATGTCCACCTTGGGCTGGAAGTGCAGCGCGAACTCCTCGCCGGTGGCGGCGGCGCGGCGCAGGTCGCTTTCCAGCCCCAGCGTGAAGCCGGTGCGTTCCCGCATGCCCGCCTCGTAGAAGACGAACTTGCATTCCGGGTTGCGCTTGGCGTGGTACATGGCGAGGTCGGCGTTGCGCAGCAGCTGGTCCGCCGTCTCGCCGTCGTCGGGGAAGAAGGCCACGCCGATCGAGGCGCCGCAGAAGAGCTCCTGGTTGTGGACGGCGAAGGGCTCGCCCATCGAATAGAGGATCTTCTCGACCAGCCGGGCGCCGGCGGCGCGGTCCACCGCGTCGGGCGCCACGATCAGGAACTCGTCGCCGCCCAGCCGGCCCACCGTGTCGGACACGCGGGTGCAGTTGCGCAGCCGCTTGGCCACCAGCTTCAGCAGGTCGTCGCCGGCGTGGTGGCCCAGCGTGTCGTTGACCTGCTTGAAACGGTTGAGGTCGAGGAAGGCCACGGCGACCTTGGTGCGCATGCGCTGGGCGCGCACGATGGCCTCCTCCAGCCGCTCGCAGACCAGCCAGCGGTTGGGCAGGTCGGTCAGCCGGTCGAAGCTGGCCTGGTACCGGATCTGGTGTTCCTGGTCCTTGCGCTGGCTGATGTCGGCCAGCGTCAGCACGTAATGCTCCATCGCCCCGCCCGGCGCGCGCACCGCCGTGACCGACAGCGAGGCCGCGAAGGCGTCGCCGGAGTGGCGGAAGCTGGTCACCTCGCCCTGCCAGCGCCCTTCCGTGCGGGCGGTGCGCCAGATGTCCTCGATGAAGGCGCGCTCGTGCGAACCTGGGGCGAAGATCACCAGCGGGCGGTGGAGAAGCTCCTCGCGTTGGAAGTCGGTCATCACCTCGTAGGCCGGGTTGACCGCCTGCACCGACAGGTCGGGGTCCACGATCAGGATGCCGTCGGCCACGCTGTCGAAGACGGTGGCGAGCAGGCGGATCTTCTCCTCGTGCTGCTTGCGCTCGGTGATGTCCTGGACGGTGCCTTCGTAATAGCGGATGCGGCCCTGAGCATCGCGCACGCAGCGCGCGTTCTCCGAGATCCAGATGATCGAGCCGTCGCTGCGGAAGACCCGCGCCTCGAAGCTCTGCACCACGTCCCGCTCGGCCATCAGGCGGGCGAAGGCCTCGCGCTTGCCGGGATCGACGTAGAGCTGCCCGGCGATGTCCGTCAGGTTGTCGATCAGGTCGGCCGGCGAGCGGTAGCCATAGATGCGCGCCAGCGCCGGGTTGACCCGCAAATAACGTCCGTCCACCGTGGTCTGGTAAATACCTTCGACCGCGTTCTCGAAAATACTTCTGTACTGCTCTTCCGTCTCTTGGCTCATGGACCGGGCCTCATCTGGCGCGAGAGCGGTGGCCTCAGGAAAAAGCATGCGAAGGACCTGAGCGGGCAATTGCGTTGGACGCCTCTTTTGCGCCGCAAAAAAGTAGAAGGCGGATCGCGACGCGCGTCAAGGCGGTTCGTTTTATATTTTTCACAATTGCAATAAAAGAGGCATATGACCCGCCCCGCCCGCACGTTGCATCACCGCGGCGAGGGGTGGCGGATGGGCCACAGAATCAGCCCGTGGCGCAGACACGAGAAAGGGCCGGATCGCTCCGGCCCTTTCTCGTGCGCGGGATTTCCGCCCTGTAAAAAAGCGCCGCCGCAAAACTGCGCCGCACGGACTCAGTGCCCGTGCGTGCCCGTCTTGGCGCCTTCCTTCAGGACGAAGTGACGCGAGCAGTAGGGGCACTCGACCTTCCCCTCGGCGCTCAGCGTCAGATAGACCAGCGGGTGGCCGAGCGCGCCGCCGCCACCGTCGCACCCGACGGTCAGGGTTTCGACTTCGATCGTTTCAATTGGCTGCATGGCAGACATCCTCCACTTTGACACACGCGCGCGTTAACGCCATCGTTAAGATGCCCACCGAATGAGGCACGCGCGCGGGGTCGGATCATACCCAACGCGCCGGACGGATCAAGTGATTGGACAGTGATCGCCCCCGGGGGTTCGGACTCGGGGCACGACCGGAAAGGCCCTTTCGACTCCATGGTTGCGCACGCCCCGCTGAACGACGCCGCCCTGCCCGCCCACACCGTCCCCGCCTACGCCGTGGAGGTGCGCGGCCTCACCAAGACCTATCAGGCCTCCGGCAAGGCAGGGCCGAAACAGGCTCTGAAGGGCATCGACCTGGCGATTCCGCGCGGGGCGGTGTTCGGGCTGCTGGGGCCGAACGGGGCGGGCAAGTCCACGCTCATCAACATCATGGCCGGGCTGGTCAACAAGACCGGCGGCACGGTTTCGATCTGGGGAACCGACATCGACGCCCATCCGCGCCAGGCGCGGGCGTCGATCGGCGTGGTCCCCCAGGAACTGAACATGGACCCTTTTTTCACCCCGCGGGAAATGCTGGAGCTTCAGGCCGGGCTGTACGGCGTGCCCAAGGCCGAGCGCCGGACCGAGGAGCTGCTGGAGGCCGTGGGACTGCGCGACAAGGCCGACGCCTACGCCCGCTCGCTGTCGGGCGGCATGAAGCGGCGGCTGATGGTGGCGAAGGCGATGGTCCACACCCCGCCCGTCCTGGTGCTGGACGAGCCGACCGCCGGCGTGGACGTGGAACTGCGCATCCAGCTGTGGGAGCATGTGCGCAAGCTGAACCGCGAGGGCTCGACGGTGCTGCTGACCACCCACTATCTGGAGGAGGCGCAGGAGCTGTGCGACTCCATCGCCATCATCAACCACGGCACGGTGGTGGCCTGCGAGCCGACCGCTTCGCTGCTCCGCCGGGTGGACGCCAAGGCGCTGACCGTTCTGGTCGACCGCGACCTGGACGCCGTGCCGGCGGAACTGTCCGCCTTCTCCGCCGAACTGGCCGAGCCGCGGCGCCTGATCGTCCGCTACCAGCCGAGCCGCCAGCGGGTGGACGGTATCCTGGCCGCGTTGGCCGGGGCTGGGCTGGGGGTGGTCGATCTCAGCACCGAGGAGTCGGACCTGGAGGACATCTTCCTGCAGTTGACCGGCGGCGCGCACGCCCGCAAGGAGATCGCGCACGATGCGGCGTAGGGCGGCCGGCCGGATTGCGAGCGTGATCGTCGGGATCGGCCTTCTGCTGTCCGGCTGCACCCCGGCCTATCAGCCGATGGGCCTTCCGGTGACCCAGCCGGCCCTGACCGACCGTGCCCTGATCGCCGCCGACGGCTTCGAACTGCCGCTGCGCCGCTGGCTGCCCGAGGAGGGGGCGCCGCAAGCGGTGGTGCTGGCCCTGCACGGCTACAACGACTACTCCAACGCCTTCGACGGGGCCGGGCGCAGCCTCGCCACGCGGGGGATCGCCGTCTACGCCTATGACCAGCGCGGGTTCGGCGCCACGCGGAACACCGGCATCTGGCCGGGCACCGACACGCTGGTGGCCGACCTGAAGGCGGCGGTGTCCCAGATCCACGCCCGCCACCCCGGCCTGCCGGTCTATCTGATGGGCGAGAGCATGGGCGGTGCCGTGGTGCTGACCGCGATGACCGGCCCGAATCCGCCGACGGTGAACGGCACGATCCTGGTCGCCCCCGCCGTCTGGGGCCGCGACGCGATGGGCTTCCTCCCGCGGGCGCTGCTCTGGCTCAGCTACACCATGGTGCCGGGGATGGTGGTGCACCCGCCCAAGGAGCTGAAGATCCAGGCGTCCGACAACATCGAGATGCTGCGCGCGCTGGGCCGCGACCCGCTGGTCATCAAGGGCTCCCGCATCGACGCGCTGGAGGGACTGACCAATCTGATGGGCACGGCCCTGGCCGCCTGCGGGCATCTGTCGGTGCCCTCCCTGGTGCTCTACGGCGCCCACGAGGAGGTTCTGCCGAAGACCCCCGTCAGCCGCGCGGTCGAGGATTTCGAGACCGGTGGGCGGCATGTGGTGGCGGTCTATCCCGACGGCTGGCACATGCTGCTGCGCGACCTGAGGGGGCAGGTGGTGGTCAACGACATCGCCGCCTGGATCGAGAATCCCAAGCAGCCCCTGGCGAGCGGCGCCGACCGCAACAGCAGCCTTCTGGCCGCGAAATAAGCGCGGATGGACGGCCCCCGCGGGGGTGAAAAAATGTCGAAAGGAGTGTTTGCACTGGCCGAGGCTTTTCGCTATGGTGCGCCTCCGCTGATGATGGACCCGTAGCTCAGCTGGATAGAGCGCTGCCCTCCGAAGGCAGAGGCCGATGGTTCGAATCCATTCGGGTCCGCCAGCGATTTCAAAGGCTTAGCCGCAATGCGCGCTAGGCCTTTCTTATTCATATCCCCGTTTGCATCGCCGTATCGCTGTGGGAGCGCTATGCCAGCTCCCGGACAGCAGAGGCATGCTCGTGAGCGCCCGCCATCGGCTGCGCACCGGATCGGCCATCCTTCGCCTCTCCCATCAAATACGCGGCCGTAACGCCCGTTACCCCTCCCCACACCACATGGGCGGCAAGCATCAGGCTGTTGCGGGCGCTCGGATGGCGGGTTGCGGGGGTCAGGATGCGCATCGCCGGAATCCAACCGAGATAGCTGGCACCCCAGACCGCGAGACCGTAGCCGATTCCCGTCGCCACCGCCGGTCCGCCGACGCGCTGCGCGACCGCCGGATACAGAGCCCCGGCAGCGGCGCCGTAGCCGTAATGCAGGGCGAGCGTCAGGTCGCGGCGCTCCGGTTCGTCCAGCGCGTCCAGCAGCCCGGTCGGGCCGACGACCCGGTCCGTGATCAGGCGCGGCGGCAAGGGGTACCGGTCTTTTTCCGGCAAGGCGCGGAACATCGCGCGCATGGCCGCCGTCATGGCGACGGTGCCGGCCAGCCCGGCGATGGCTCCGGCGACATAATGGTTCATGGCGGGGCGGGTCGATGGCTGTTGCGCAGGGCATCCCATAAGAACTCGCAACAGATGCTTCCTTTCATGGTTCCTGCTCATGGTTCCAGCGTCGTCCGAGGGCACCCGGCGGACACCTTTCGACCGTTCATGCACACCCGAATCGGGCTGGGTGTCTCCAGCCCTCCAACGGCGTCGGGCGCGCTCGACTCTCGGGCCGCCTTCGGCCATGGTATCGCCCCGAAGGGAAGAGGCCGCACCATGTCCGACGAAAAGACCACCGACACGCTCCAGATCGCCAGCGAAGCCCCCGCACCCGCCGGGGACGGCAGCGGCCTGTATCTGGTGGACGGGTCGGGCTTCATCTTCCGGGCCTTTCACGCCCTGCCGATGCTGAACCGCCCGGACGGCACGCCGGTCAACGCGGTGCTGGGCTTCTCCAACATGCTGCTGAAGCTGCTGGCCGACCTGAAGGCGTCCGCCGTGGCGGTGGTCTTCGATTCGAAGCGGCTGAACTTCCGCAACGAGTTCTATCCCGAATACAAGGCCCACCGCCCCGAGCCGCCGGAGGAGCTGAAGCCCCAGTTCGCCCTGATCCGCGAGGCGACGGAGGCCTTCTGCCTGCCCTGCCTGGAGCTGGAGGGCTACGAGGCCGACGACCTGATCGCCACATACGCGCGGCTGGCCAACGAGGCCGGGCGCGAGGTCACCATCGTGTCATCCGACAAGGACATGATGCAGCTCGTCCGCCCCGGCGTGCGGATGCTCGACCCGCTGAAGAACAAGCCCATCGGCCCCGACGAGGTGTTCGAGAAGTTCGGCGTCGCCCCCGACCGGGTGGTGGACGTGCAGGCGCTGGCCGGCGACAGTGTGGACAACGTGCCGGGGGTGCCGGGCATCGGCGTGAAGACCGCCGCCCAGCTCATCACCGAATACGGCGACCTGGAATCGCTGCTGGCCCGCGCCGGCGAGATCAAGCAGCCGGCCCGCCGCCAGAAGCTGATCGACTTCGCGGAGCAGGCGCGGATCTCCCGCCGCCTCGTCCTGCTGGACGACCACGCCCCGCCGCCGAAGCCGCTGGAGGAGCTGCGCGTCCGCGAGCCCGACCACCAGAAGCTGATCGACTTCCTGCGCGCCCAGGGCTTCCGCACCATCGTCAGCCGCGTCGAGGCGGAGATGCGCAAGGACGGCACCATCGCCGACGGCGCAGCTCCCTCCGCCACGCCGTCCGCCGGCCCGGCCGGGACCGCCACGACCTCCCCCGCCCCGGCGGCGGAGGCCGGCGCGCCGCGCAGCCGCCCCGCCCCGCCCGCCGACGTCGAGCAGCGCTACGAGCTGGTGCAGGACCTCGACGCCCTGGCCGTCTGGCTGGAGCGCGCCCGCAACACCGGCGTCCTGGCCGTGGACACCGAAACCGACTCGCTGACCCCCGCCACGGCGACGCTGGTCGGCATCTCGCTGGCGACCGAGCCGGGGCTGGCCTGCTACATCCCCCTGGCGCATCAGGCCCCCAACGCCGCGGCCAGCGGGGAGCTGTCCTTCGAGACGCCGGAAGCGCCGAAGCAGATCCCGGCGGAGGACGCGCTGAAGGCCCTGCGGGCGGTGCTGGAGGACCCGGCGATCCTGAAGATCGGGCACAATTTCAAGTTCGACCACCAGCTGTTCGCCCGCCACGGCGTGCGCGTGTCGCCGATCGACGACAGCATGCTGATCTCCTACGTGCTGGAGGGCGGCGCCCACGGCCACGGCATGGACGAGTTGGCGGAGCTGCACCTCGCCCACACGACCATCCCCTTCAAGGAGGTCTGCGGCACCGGGAAGAACCAGATCACCTTCGACCGCGTGCCGCTGGACAAGGCGCTGGCCTACGCCGCGGAGGACGCCGACATCACGCTGCGGCTGTGGCGGGTGCTGAAGCCGCGGCTGGTCGACGAGCGGATGGTCACCGTCTACGAGACGCTGGAACGCCCGCTGGTCCCGGTGATCGCCGACATGGAGTCCTGCGGCATCCGGGTGGACCGGGCGGCGCTCGCCCGCCTCTCGCAAGACCTCGCCGTCCGCATGGCGGAGATCGAGAAGGAGGTCCACGGGCACGCCGGGCGCAGCTTCAACATCGGTTCGCCCAAGCAGCTCGGCGAGATCCTGTTCGACGAGATGAAGCTCGGCACCGGCAAGAAGGGCAAGACCGGCGCCTACTCCACCGATTCCAACGTGCTGGAGGAGCTGTCGGAACAGGGCCACGTCATCGCCCAGCGCGTGCTCGACTGGCGCCAGCTCGCCAAGCTGAAGAACACCTACACCGACGCGCTCCAGGCCCAGATCGTCGAAGGATCGGAGCGGGTGCACACCGCCTTCGCCATGGCGGCGACCAACACCGGCCGCCTGTCCTCGACCGACCCGAACCTGCAGAACATCCCGGTCCGCACCGAGGAAGGGCGCAAGATCCGCCGCGCCTTCGTGGCGGCACCAGGGCACAAGCTGATCTCCGTCGACTACTCGCAGATCGAGCTGCGGCTCGTCGCCGAGATGGCCGGCATCGCCGCGCTGAAACAGGCGTTCCAGGACGGCATCGACATTCACGCGGCCACCGCCAGCCAGGTCTTCGGCGTGCCGCTGGACCAGATGACCTCGGAGATCCGGCGCAAGGCCAAGGCGATCAACTTCGGCATCATCTACGGCATTTCCGGCTTCGGGCTGGGCCGCCAGCTCGGCATCGCGCCGGGCGAGGCCAACGCCTTCATCAAGGCCTATTTCGAGCGCTTCCACGAGCTGAAGGTGTGGATGGAGGCGACCAAGGCCTTCGCGCGCCAAAACGGCCATGTGGTGACGCTGTTCGGGCGGCGCTGCTACATCCCCGGCATCCACGACAAGAACGCCGCCCGCCGCGCCTTCGCGGAACGGCAGGCGATCAACGCGCCGATCCAGGGCACCGCCGCCGACATCATGAAGCGCGCCATGGCGCGCGTGCCCGGCGCCCTGAAGGAAGCCGGCTTCGACGACGTCCGTATGCTGCTCCAGGTCCACGACGAACTGCTGTTCGAAGCCCCGGAGGCGGAGGCCGAACGCGCCGCCGCGCTGGTGCGCGCGGTCATGGAGGGGGCCGCCACGCTCGGCGTGCCGCTGGTGGCCGACGCCGGAATCGGCAACAATTGGGACGAGGCGCATTGAGATGTCCGGCAAGGATTCCGGCGCCAAGGACTCCGCCGAACCCGAATTCGAGGCGCTGATCCGCTACATCCAGGAAAGCCGGGGCCTCGATTTCCGCGGCTACAAGCGCACCAGCCTGCAACGGCGCATCCGCCGCCGGATGGAGGAGGCGGGCTGCGAGGATTTCGCCGCCTACCATGGCCTGCTGGAAGCAGACCCGCAGGAATTCATTCATCTTCTGAACACCGTGCTGATCAACGTGACCTCCTTCTTCCGCGACACCGACTCCTGGGACGTGCTGCGGAAGGAGGTCGTGCCGCAGATCCTGGCCCAGCGCTCCGACCGCGACCCCATCCGCATCTGGAGCGCCGGCTGCGCGTCGGGGGAGGAGCCCTATTCCCTCGCCATGCTGCTCGCGGAGGCGCTGGGCAAGGACGCCTTCATCAACCGGGTGAAGATCTACGCGACCGATCTGGACGACGCGGCGCTGAACACCGCCCGGCACGCCATCTACTCCCCGCGCGACGTGGCGAACGTGCCGCCCCCGTTGCTGGACCGGTATTTCGAGCGCACCAACAACCACTACGTCTTCCAGCGCGAGCTGCGCAAATGCGTGATCTTCGGGCGCCACAATCTGGTGACCGACGCCCCGATCTCGCGCATCGACCTGCTGGTGTGCCGCAACCTGCTGATCTATCTGGAAAGCGAAACCCAGAACATCGTCCTGCCGCGCCTGCACTACGCGCTGACCAACGACGGCGTCCTGTTCCTCGGCAAGGCGGAGACCCAGCTCGCCCGCTCCAAGATGTTCGAGCCGGTGAACCTGAAGAGCCGCATCTTCCGCAAGGTGCCGCAGGAATGGCGGCGCAGCCCGGGCGGCAGTCTGACCATCGCGCCGGACAACAACCATCGCCAGAGCTTCCAGAGCCGGCTGATGGAAGGCATCGTGGACAGCAGCGCCACCGCCTATTTGTCGGTCGACGGCGACGGCATCCTCGTCTTCGCCAACACCATGGCCCGGCGCCTTCTCGACGTGGGCGAGATCGACATCGGCCGCCCGTTCCAGGACCTGTCGATCTCCTACCGCCCGGCGGAGCTGCGCTCGCGCATCGAGGAGGTGCGGAAGACCGGGCGCGTGGTGCGCATCGAGCATCAGGAATTCGCCCGCCCGCCGGGCGAGCCGATGCGCCTGAGCATCGAGATCTCCCTGCTCTACGGGCGCGACGGCAAGCCCTTCGCCACGCTGCTCGGCTTCACCGACACCAGCCGGCATTTCCAGGTGCAGCAGGAGCTGGAAGCCGCGCAGGAAAGCCTGGAGACGACGATCGAGGAGCTGCAAAGCTCCAACGAGGAGCTGGAGACGACCAACGAGGAACTCCAGTCCACCAACGAGGAGTTGGAAACCACCAACGAGGAACTCCAGTCCACCAACGAGGAACTGGAAACCATGAATGAGGAGCTGCGCTCCGCCAACGAGGAGTTGGAGGTCGCCAACGAGGAGTTGCGTCGTCAGGGCGAGGAATCCGGGGAGTTCCGCCGCTACTCGGAATCGATCCTGCGCAGCATGGACGTGGGAATCATCGTTCTGGACCAGGATCTGCGCGTGCGCTCCTGGAACCGCTGGGGCGAGAACATGTGGGGCCTGCGCGCCGAAGAAGTCCAGGACGAGGACTTCCTCGACCTCGACATCGGCCTGCCGGTGCAGCGGCTCCGCGCCGACCTGGAGAACGTCCTGCACAGCGAGTCGCCGCAGACGCCGGTCATGCTGAACGCCGTGGACCGGCGCGGCCGCGCGGTGACCTGCCGGGTCCGGCTCTCCCCGCTGCTGTACGAGGCGCGGGAGGCCCGCGGCATCGTCCTGATCATCGAGGACGTGACCGAACAGACCCGGACCGAAGCCCTCGCCGGCTATCTCGGGCGGGTCATCGGCGAATCCCTGAACGAGGTCTATTTCCTCGACCCGTCGAGCTTCCATTTCCTGCTGGTGAACCGCGGGGCCGAAACCAAGCTGGGCTACAAGCTGGAGCACCTGAAGCAACTGGCCGTGCACGACCTGATGCCCGAGGTGCCGGCGGAGCGGTTCCGGGCTCTCGTCGCCCCCCTTCTCTCGGGCGAGAAGCAGGAGGTGGTCTTCGAAACGGTGATGCAGGGTAGCCAGCGCGGTCCCCATCCAGTCGAGGTCTGCCTTCAGCATTTCGGCGGGGAACAGCCGCCGATCCTCGTCGCCATCGTGCACGACACCACCGAACGCCAGCATCTGGGCGGCGAGACGGCGGCGGCGGACTAAAGAGGATTGCAATCCGCTTTGGACCGCGACGGCGGTCCCGGCCGCACATGCGGCCGAAGCCCAGCCGGCAAATGAGGCCATGTGAATCCAAAGCGAATGAAAATTCGCTTTAGGGGACGGTTGGAAGCGGTCGGGCGCGCCGCCGCTTCCGGGGAACGCCGAAGGGTAAATGGGCACCGCTCCGGGAGCCCCTCAAATCCCCTCTTCGGTGGCCATGCCGCCCGCCAATTCCTGCCCCGGTCCGGACAGCACGTCCTTCAGCATCGCCACGGTCCGCTCGGCCTCCTGCGCCGACCGGGTCCAATTGGCCTCGACGGTGGGGTGCCCATGCGCACGGGCCCGGTCGGCCAGGCGCCGGAACATTATGGCGCGGTCCTCGTGGGTCCGCAGGGCCACCCAGATGGCCTGCTCGATCGACTCCCGATGGAACTCCGCCAGCGTCGCGGGGCCGTACGCATGGCCAACCTTGCAGCGGAAACGCAGCAGCGGGCCGTCCTCGATCTCCACCAGATTGCCGCCGCAATCGGGGCAGCTCAGCGTGCTCGGCTTGCCCACGGAGGCGGTGAGTTCCGGCACCGCGTCGAACCCGTTCTCCGGAATGCGCGCCTCCATCGCGATGTCGGCGGGGACCGGCACCGCGGGGCCGGACGGCTCGGTCAGCAAACGGGTCAGCAGCGCCGGAAGGTCGGACAGCGGGGCACAGGCGTCCACGGAGACATGCCGCATGGCGTTGCACGGCATGTCCGGCCACTCGGCGTCCTCCGGGTCCTGCACCATTGCCAGCCCGCCGCAGCGCTTCACGGCGCGCAGCCCGGCGGTCCCGTCGTCCAGCGTGCCGGTCAGGATCAACCCCACCGCCCGCACCCCGTAGGCGACCGCCACCGACCGGAACAGCGGATCGATGGCCGGCCGGCATCGGTTCTCCCGCGCCCCGCGGCGCACCAGCGCGCAGCCGTCCTTGACCAGCAGATGGTGATCGGGCGGCGCGACGTGAATCCAGCCGGGGCGCACCGGTTCCCCGTCGTCCGGATGGAAGGCCGGCAGCCAGCCGGCGCGCGACAGCACCGTCGGCAGCACGCTGTGCGTGGCGCCGATGTGCTGAACGACGAAGACCGTGGCCGTCACGTCGCGCGGCATCGCCGCGAACAGCCTCTGCAATGCGGTGATCCCACCGGCGGAGGCCCCAATGGCCAGAATGTCCCTCTTGTCCATGATCCGGAAACAGCAGTTCTTGCATGCAAGAAAGCAACAGCATGGTGGTCGGAAAATTCCGGCTTTGGTTCTATAACTTTTCCACGCGCGCACTGTTGAGCCGTCTGTGCAATCATTCGCTCCCAGCGAGGGAGGGAGCTTGGGCAAGTCGGCATCCATCCGCGCGGGGGACGATACGCGCGATCCCGAACGCGAATTGCCCGAGCGCGAATTTTTGGTTCAGCGCGTCACAGAATTGGACCAGAGCCTCGAACAGGCCCTGGTGACGGCGCAGGATGCGCAGGAGGAAGCGCGCCTTTTGGCGGCCGACCGGATTCAAATGGAAGAGGAGATGAACGCCCAGCGGCATGAGATCGCCGCGTTGCGCGAGCGCCTCGCCCTGTCGGAATCGCACCAGGCGGAGTTGCTCGACGCCTTGGCCGACACCAACCAGCGGCTGAACGCCCTCAGCCGGGACGAATCCTATCTGTCGGAGGAACTCCAGACCTCTTATGAGGAGCTTCAGACCCTCACCGAGGAGTTGGAGCAGGCCAACGCCGATCTGGAGCGGCGGGTCGAGGAGCGTACCACGCAGCTTAGCGAGAGCGAGCGGCGGTTCCGCGCCCTGTTCGAGGCGATGGACGAGGGCTTTCTCCTCGCCGACGTGCTGTTCGACGGCGACCGGCCGGCGGATGTCCTGTATCTGGAAATGAATCCGGCGGCGCGGCGCATGACCGGAGAGGATTTCGTCGGTCGGCGGCTGCGCGAAATCAGCCCGGCTTTCGAAGACCACTGGTACGACGTGTTTGGCCGTGCGGCGCGCGACGGGGAGTCGACGCGGCAAGAGCTGTACGCCGGGCCGTTGGAAAAATGGATCAGCTTCTACGTCTTCAAGGTCGGCACCCCCGAACAGCGCCGCATCGCCGTGATCTTCCGCGACGTGACCGAGCGCAAGCAGACGCAGGAGCAGCTCAAGCGCGCGAAGGAGGCCGCGGAAGCGGCGAACCGGGCCAAGACCAAGTTCCTCGCCGCGGCCAGCCACGACCTGCGCCAGCCGATCCAGGCGGCGGCCCTCTACGCCCATGTCCTGCTCGGGTCGGTCGGCGCCGACCCGATCGCCCAGGAATCGCTGAGCCGGCTGAAGGCGTCCATCGACAGCCTGAACGGCATGCTGAGCGGCCTGCTCGACCTGTCCCGGCTGGAGGCCGGCGTCATCGAGGTGTCGGTCAGCGATTTCTCCCCCGCGGCCCTGATGACCCGTCTGGCCGAGGAATTCCGCGGCGTGGCCGAGGCGTCGTCCATCGAGCTGCGCTGCCGGCCCAGCCGTCTGGCGGTGTCCACCGATCCCCACCTGCTGGAACGGCTGTTGCGCAATCTGCTGTCCAACGCCATCGCGCATGGCCGGCCCAAGGACATGGACGGCAGAGGGCGGGTGCTGGTCGGCTGCCGCCGCCGGGCCGACGGGGTGGAGTTCCAGGTGTGGGACAACGGGCCGGGCATCCCCGAGGACGCCCGCGAGGCCATCTTCGAGGAGTTCCGCCAGCTCAACAACCCGGAGCGCAACGCCACCCAGGGTTTCGGGCTGGGCCTGTCCATCGTGTCGCGCATCGCCCGCCTGCTGGGGGTGGAGGTGGCGCTGCGCTCGCGGGTCGGGTCGGGCTCGGTCTTCTCGGTGACGGTGCCCTACGCCCGCAAGCCGAAGGCCGGCGCCGTAACGGTTCCGGCCCCGGAGACCAGCCGGGAACCTCGGCTGAAGGGGCGCACGGTGCTGCTGGTGGAGGACGACGAGCAGGTCCGCCGCAGCATGACCATGATGCTGAAGCGCTGGGGGCTGCGCGTGGTCGCCGTGTCCTCGACGGCGGAGCTGGCCGCGACGCTGCCCAGCCTGCGGCGCCCCCATGTGGTGCTGACCGACTACCGCCTGCCGGGCGGCGACTCCGGGCGCTCGGTGGTCGAGCTGGTGCGCCGGCGCTGGCCGGTGCCGGGGATCATCATCACCGGCGACACCGCCCCGGAGCGGTTGCGCGAGGCCATGTCGCTCGGCTGCCGCCTGCTGCACAAGCCGGTGCTGCCCGCGGATCTGGCCGGGGCGCTGGGCGAGGTGCTGCCCTCCTGAAAGTGGCACGGCGGTGCTGGGCTGCGACCAATCGTTCCTTGTTCCTTCGGCATAGTCCGATTAACCTAATCCCCTACTCGGATTAAGGGGTCGGCCGGGACATGCCGGTTTTTCTCGGAAGCATCGGACGCAGGCTGGGCCGCGCCGCCGTGATGGCGGGCGGAATGGCTTTGCTTCTGCAGCTTTTGGGTTGGGCCTTCCTGATTCCGGTGGCCAACGCCGCGACCGGCGAAACGGTCATGATCTGCACGCCGCAGGGCATGGCCTCCATCGTTCTTCCCGACGGCCCATCCCCCGATTCCCTGATCCCGGACGGCAAGGCCACATTGTCCATGGGCGATGACTGCCCGGTCTGCGGGCTGGTCGCCGGTCTGACCGCGCCGCCGCCGCTTCTGACCGTGGTGCTTCCGGTTTCTGTCGTCGCCCACAGTTCCATCGGATTGCCCGGCCAGCACATCGCCGCCGGCTGGTTCCTGTCGCGGCTCAAGGCCCGAGCGCCCCCGGCTTTCGCCTGACCACCATCGGCACGCGCCCTCCGCTTCCCGCGCCCGGCTGTTGAGCCCGGCACGGCCTGCCCGGTCTTGCCCACCCCATCCTTCACGCCAGCCTTCGCACCGCAACCCGCCGGTCCCGATCCCTTGCGCTGATCCTGCGCGCCGATCGATGACCAGGCGGGGCGGCAAGGCTGTGCCCCGATCTTCACTCGTCCCCTTCGAGAACGAGCGCCCAATGATTCGCCTGTCCACCGCCGCGTCCGCGGCGAACGCCCCCCGTTTGTCCAATCGCCTTCGTGCCTCCACCGCCCTGCTGACGGCCGTCCTTGCCGCGCTGAGCGCACTGCCGGCCCAAGCTCAAACCCCGCAGGCCCTGCCCGCCGTCCCGGTCGAGACGGACACCGCGCCGGCCGCCACGGCGCCGGAGAAGGGCCTGTCCCGGCCGCTCGGCACCGGCACGCTCGACGCCGCCGAAATCGCCAGCCGCCGCATCGCCAGCGCGGACGCCGCGGCGCTGCTGCGCAGCCTGCCGGGCGTGTCGCTCTACAGCGCGGGCGGCTTCTCCAGCCTGCCGGCGCTGAACGGTCTGGCCGACGACCGCGTGCGCGTCCAGGTCGACGGCATGCCGATGACCGCCGCCTGCGCCAACCACATGAACGCGCCGCTGTCCTACGCCGACCCCTCGGTCATCGACGCGATCGAGGCCATCGCCGGCGTCACCCCGGTCAGCAAGGGCGGCGACAGCATCGCCGGCACCATCTCGGTGACCAGCAAGCCCCCCGTCTACGCCCAGCCCGGCGAGCCCATCCACGGCGAGGGCAGCCTGTCCACCGTCTACCGCTCGAACGGCAACGGCACCACCCTGTCCGGCACCGCCACCGCGGCGACCGAGCGGTTCAGCCTGCGCTACACCGGCGCCTGGAGCCGGGCGGACGATTACAAGGACGGCGACGGGGACAAGGTCCGCTCCACCCTCTACAACGTGCAGAACCACGCCCTGTCGGCCAGCGCGCGCAAGGACGGGCACGAGATCACCCTGTCCGGCGGCTACCAATATTCGCCCTATTCCGGCTTCGCGAACCAGCGCATGGACATGACGCTGAACCGCGGCACCACCCTGAACGGCCATTACAAGGGCGCGTTCGACTGGGGCACGCTGGACGGCCGGGCCTTCTGGCAGCGCACCGTCCACGCCATGAACTTCCTGCACGACAAGGGCGGCGCCGACCGTGGTGGCATGCCGATGAACACGGACTCGCACGAGATGGGCTACGCCGTCTCGGCGGAGGTGCCGCTGTCGTCGCAGGACACGCTGCGCGTCGGCAACGAGCTGGTCCGCTACCGCATCGACGACTGGTGGCCGCCGGTCACCGGGGCGGCGATGATGTCGCCGCTGACCTTCGTGAACCTGAACGACGCCCGCCGCGACCGGCTCGGCACCTTCGCGGAATGGGAGAAGCGCTGGGCCCCGGCCTGGACCTCGCTGCTCGGCGTGCGCAACGACGTGGTGTGGATGGACAACGGGCCGGTCCAGCCCTACTCCTGGGCCAACCCGATCCGCACCGGCATGATGGGCATGGGTATGGGCATGGCGAACCCGGACGCGCCCGCCGCCACGGCCTTCAACCGGGGTGACCGCTCCAAGACCGACGTGAACGTCGACGCCACCGCGCTGCTCCGCTTCGCTCCGTCCGCGTCGGAACGCTATGAGTTGGGCTTCGCCCGCAAGACCCGCTCGCCCAACTTGTACGAGCGCTTCGCCTGGGGCACCGGGGGCATGTCCTCCACCATGATCGGCTGGTACGGCGACGCCAACGGCTATGTCGGCAACCCGGACCTGAAGCCGGAAACCGCCTACACGGTCGGCGCCACCGCCGCTTGGCAGGACGCCGCGGCCAAGCGCTGGTCGGTCAAGGTCACGCCCTATTATTCGCACGTCGAGAACTTCATCGACGCCGACCGCATCGGCACCCTGTCGAACGGCTTCGTGCAGTTGCGCTTCGCCAACCACACGGCGGAACTGTACGGCATCAACGCCGAAGGCCGCACCCTGGTCCACCAGGACGAGCGGATGGGCGAGTTCACGGTGGGCACCGTGATCAGCTACGTCCGCGGCCGCAACCTCGACACCGGGCGCGACCTCTACCACATCATGCCGCTGAACGGGACGTTCGACCTGGGCCACCGTCTGGGCGACTGGAGCAGCGTTCTGGAATTCCAGATGGTCGGGCGCAAATTCCTCGTCGATTCCGGGCGGAACGAGCCGGAGACTCCGAGCTACGCCCTGGTCAACCTGCGCACCAGCTACGTCTGGGGCAACCTGCGCGCCGACGTCGGGATCGAGAACCTGCTCGACGCCCACTATTACCTGCCGCTGGGCGGCGTCGATTACGGCGATTTCCGCGCCAGCGGCAACCGCCAGCCGATCGGCGCCCTGGCCGGCATGGGGCGGTCCTTCAACCTCGGCCTGACCATGGCCTTCTGATGGAGGCCGGTTGACGCGGCGCTCCCAGCCTTGCGCGCGATCCGCCTGCATGAGCGTCCCCAGCCGGCCCGCCGGCCGCTGGGGGCGCTCGCCCTGTCCGGGACGCTGCACGCCGGCGTCCTGGCCGTCCTTCTGTTCGCCGCCGGAGCGGCCCCCGGCACGGTCACGGAGGAGACCGGCGCCGTCAGCCTGAACGAAGCCATCACCCCAGTGATCGAGGTGATGCTGGTGGCGTCCGAGGCGGACAGCGGCCCGCCGCCGGCAGCGGCGCCCGAACCGGAGAGCGAACCGGAGCGGGAGTCCACGCCGGAGCCGGTGGCCCAACCGGAGCCGGAGTTGGCGCCAGAGCCGGAACCGGTGCCTCCGGTGGCGGAGCCGCCCCCGGAGCCCACAGCGGAACCGCCGCCGCCTCCCAAGCCGCTGCCGAAGCCCGCGCCGAAGCCACCGGTCAAGGCGGCACCGAAACAGCAGCCGGCTCCAGCGTCACCGCCTTCCCCGGCTCCATCCACCGAAAGCGAAACCGGAACCGGAACCGGAACCGGCCACAACGCCGCCGCGGCGGTCGAGGCGGTTTCGGCCAGCCGGGGCGCAATGGTGGATTACGGGGCGCAGGTCTGGGCCTGGATCGGGCGGCACAAGCCGGAGAAGGTGGTCGGCGGCGGGCAGGCCACCGTCAAGCTGACCCTCGGCACGGCGGGCGAGGTGCTGGACGCCTCCATCCTCACGTCGAGCGGCGACGAGGCGTTGGACCGGGCGGCCCTGGCCGCGGTGCGCAAGGCGTCTCCCTTTCCCACCCCGCCACCCGGCCTGCCGGTGGAGGACCGCGTGTTTTCCGTGCCCTTCCTGTTCCGCCCGCGGTGAATCCAGTGCGCCGGAAGCGGCGGTCAACCCTGCCCACCCCCACTTCCCGTTTGCGCTTTGCGGCTCCACGTAGGATAAAGCGCCCCAATTCCCGAGATTTCCGACGGCGAGCACCCCCATGGGCTTCAATTGCGGCATCGTCGGCCTGCCGAACGTCGGCAAGTCGACCCTGTTCAACGCGCTGACCGCCACCCAGGCGGCCGAGGCGGCGAACTTCCCCTTCTGCACCAAGGAGCCGAACGTCGGCCGCGTCGGCGTGCCCGACCCGCGGCTGGACAAGCTGGCGGCCATCGCCAAGTCGCAGAAGATCATCCCGACCCAGCTCGAATTCGTCGACATCGCCGGCCTGATCCGCGGCGCCTCGAAGGGTGAGGGGCTGGGCAACCAGTTCCTCGCCAACATCCGCGAGGTGGACGCCATCGTCCACGTCCTGCGCTGCTTCGAGGACGACGACGTCACCCATGTGGAAGGCAACGTCGATCCCCTGCGCGACGCCGAGGTGGTCGAGACCGAGCTGATGCTCGCCGACATGGAGAGCCTGGAGCGCCAGCTCACCAGCCTCCAGAAGAAGGCCAAGGGCGGCGACAAGGACTCCAAGATCAAGGCCGATCTGATGGAGCGCGCGCTGAAGGTCCTCCAGGACGGCAAGCCGGCCCGCGTCGTCGATGTCAGCGACGAGGAGTGGCCGGTGTTCAAGCAGTTCATGCTGCTGACCGCCAAGCCGGTCCTCTACGTCTGCAACGTCGAGGAGGCCTCGGCGGCCACCGGCAACAGCCTGACCGCCAAGGTCGCCGAGAAGGCCAAGGCCGAGAACGCCGGCATGGTCGTCATCTCCGCCGCCATCGAGTCGGAGGTCGCCCAGCTCTCCGACGCCGCCGAGAAGCAGGAGTTCCTGGAATCCCTCGGCCTGGAAGAGACCGGCCTCAACAAGCTGATCCGCGCCGGCTTCCAGCTTCTCGACCTCATCACCTTCTTCACCGTCGGCCCGAAGGAGGCCCGCGCCTGGACCGTGCGCCGCGGCGCCAAGGCCCCGGAAGCGGCCGGCGTCATCCACACCGACTTCGAGCGCGGCTTCATCCGTGCCGAGACGATCGACTTCGACAGCTACATTACGCTGGGCGGCGAGCAGGGCGCCAAGGACAACGGCAAGATGCGCCAGGAAGGCAAGGAGTACGTCGTCAACGACGGCGACATCTTCCATTTCCGCTTCAACGTTTGATTGGGCAGCCGCGCAACCCTTCTCCTCTCCGGGGGAGAAGGGTTAACGCCTCCCAATCTTATCACCACAGAGAAATCCGTTAACCCTTTCGTAAAACTGGAAAAACCGCTTAAATACCCCTGAGATATGGTTAACAAGCCTCGCTTCGGCTGTTAAGTCCCCTATGGGCGACAACCGAGGGCTGGACCGGAGGGGATATGGCGGTGAACCAGAACGCGACCATCGCGCCGGGTGCCGGGACCTTCTCCGACCGCGTGCGCGACGCCATCCGGCACGGCGAATTGCGCTTGGCCTTCCAGCCGCAGGCCGACGCCCAGAGCGGGCGGCTGACCGGGTTCGAGGCGCTGTCGCGCTGGCGCCTGGCCGACGGCACGGTGATCCCGCCCGACGTCTTCATCCCCATGGCGGAAACCAGCGACGCCATCCACATCCTGGGCGAATGGACGGTGCGCCGCGCCTGCGAGACCGCGGCGGGCTGGATGCAGGACGGCGTCGCCGACGTGCCGGTGGCGGTGAACCTGTCGGCACGGCAGCTGGAGGACCCCGGCTTCGCCCGCACCGTGCTGGGCATCCTCGCCGAAACCGGCCTGCCCGCGGCCAATTTGAAGCTGGAGCTGACCGAAACCGCCCTGTTCGAGCACAGCGAGTCCTCACGCGAGGTGCTGACCCAGTTGCGCGGCGCCGGGGTGCGGCTGGTGCTGGACGATTTCGGGACGGGCTATTCCTCGCTGTCCCTGCTGCGCCGCGTGCCGGTCGAGGCGCTGAAGATCGACAAGCACTTCACCCAGGCGATGGTGCAGGACCGCGACGCCGCCGCCATCGTGCGCGCCATCATCGACCTCGCCCACGCGCTGGGGATGCAGGCGATCGCCGAGGGGGTGGAGACCAACGACGAGCTTCTCTTCCTGCGCGCCTACCGCTGCGACCGCATCCAGGGCTATCTGCTGGCCAAGCCCCTGGACACAGAGCAGGTCCCGGACTTCATCCGGCGGCTCGCCGCGACGCCGACAGGCGGATGACCCGCTCCGTCTCGTCCCATTCGGTCAGCTCGGCGGCCTCGTCGACGGTGGCCCAGCGCGCTTCCAGGGCGTCGTCGGCGCAGACCGCCTCGCCCTCCGGGCTCTCCGCCGCCACCTCGACGATGGTGTAGTGGTACTGGACGGCCCCGGTGTCGTCGAGCGTCATGGCGTCCACCACCGTGACCACCTCCGTCGGCACGACGTGCAGGCCGGTCTCCTCCAGCACCTCGCGCACCGCCGTTTCGAACACCGTCTCGCCCACCGACTGGGCGCCGCCGGGCAGGCTCCACTGCCCCATCCGCGGCGGGCGGCCCCGGCGGATCAGCAGCACCCGGTCGCCGCGCCACACCACGGCGCCCACCCCCACCCAGGGACGGTCGGGGTATTCGCGGCCGGAACGGTCTGCGGGGGGCGTGGTGGACTCGGGCGAAGCGGACATGGAAACTCCCTCGTTGCGCTTGACCCGACGCTAACCCAGGCGGACAGTCGGATACCAGTGGCCAAGAGGCCGACCGCCCCACCCCGGACGCCGCCATGAAGCTCAACGAGATCCGCACCTTCGTCGCCGTGGCCGAAGCCCAGTCCGTGCAGGAGGCCGCGCACCGGCTGGGGCTGACCCAGTCCGCCGTCTCGCGCCTGATCCAGCGGCTGGAGGCCGAGCTTGGCGTGGCGCTGTTCGACCGCCAGACCAAGCCGCTGGCCCTGACCCGCGACGGCGAGATGGCGCTGGCCCACGCGCACCGGGTGCTGAAGGCGACCGACGAGCTGTCGGACGCCTTCGCCGGAGCCGCCCAGCCCCAGGGGCTGCTGCGGCTGGGCGTGGCCCATGTGCTGACCGCCATCGCCGCGCACCATCCGCTGGACCGGCTGCGCGCCGCCTTCCCCGGCCTGACCGTCCGCCTCCATTCCGACTGGAGCACGCCGCTGGTCGAACAGGTGCGCAACGGCACGCTGGACGGCGCGCTGGTGCTGACCCACGACGCCCAGACGCCGCCAGACGATCTGGACGCCGTCTGCATCTCGCGCGAGCCCGTGCGCGTCGTCGCGTCGTCCGAGCTGGCCGGACAGCGGGACTGGACCCTGCCGGCCATGAACGCCGTGGGTTGGGTGCTTCAGCCCGAGGGCTGCCAGTACCGGACCGCCATGGGCCGCGCGATGGCGCAGCACGGCCCGGCGCTGAACGTCACAGTGGAGGGGTTCGACCAGTCGCTGCTGCTGTCGCTGGTCGCCCGCGGCGTCGGATTCGGGTTGGCCCCACTGCGGCTGATCGCCCCGACCCTGCACGCCGCGCAGGTGCGGCCGTTGGAGACGCCGGACTTCGCGCTGACCGTCGCGGTGTGGCTGCTGCGCGGCCGCTTCACCGGGCGCATCGGCCCGGTCTTCGACGTTCTGGAGGACAGCCTGCTGGACCTGCTGCCCCCGGCGGCGGAGGTGCCCTTGCCCCTGCCCTGCCATTCCGCGGCCGAATAACCTTCTTTCCCATTGTGAATTTGCTGCACGTCCGGGCTGCGCTTATCGTGTGACCCTGATGAGACGCGGGCCAGCGTTGCCGCACCGGCCACAGCCCGCGCCGAGGGAGGATCACTTGAACACCAGCAACCGGGCGGGCGGAGCGCCTTCGCCCCGCTCCTGGCGGACGCCGGGATTCGTCATCGCCTGCGGCTGCCTGATCGCCATGCTGGCGTTCGGCCCGCGGTCCAGCATGGGCCTGTTCACCGCACCGCTGTCGGAGGCGCACGGCTGGGGCCGCGACGTCTTCGCCCTGTCGATCGCCATCCAAAATCTGGTCTGGGGCATCGGCACCCCCTTCGCCGGCGCGCTGTGCGACCGCTACGGCCCGGCGCTGGTGCTGGGGCTCAGCGGGATTCTCTACGCGCTGGGCCTGGCGCTGATGCCCTACGCCGACACGCCGCTGATGCTGCATCTCAGCTCCGGCCTGCTGATCGGTCTGGGTCTGGCCGGAGCGTCCTTCGGCATCGTCATCGCCGGTTTCAGCCGCATCGTCCCGCCGGAGAAGCGGAGCTGGTCGATGGGCGTGGCCACCGCCGCCGGCTCGATGGGACAGTTCCTGTTCGCCCCCACCGGCCAGGCCTTCATCGCCGCCTACGGCTGGCAGACGGCGCTGATCCTGTTCGGCGCCTCGATGCTGATGATCCCGGTGCTCGCCTCCTCCTTCGCCGGGGCGGGCGGGTCGAAGAGCGCGCAGGCCGTCACCGGGGCCGACATCGGCTTCGCCGCGACGATCCGGCAGGCCTTCAAGCACCGCAGCTACGTGTTGCTGGTCACCGGCTTCTTCGTCTGCGGCTTCCAGCTCGCCTTCATCACCACGCACCTGCCGCCCTACCTGACCGCCGCCGGGATCAGCCCCGGCCTCGCCTCCTGGGCGATGGCGCTGATCGGGCTGTTCAACGTGGTCGGGTCCTACATGTCCGGCGTGCTGGGCGGGAAGATGAGCAAGCGCCTGCTGCTCTGCGCCAACTACACGCTGCGCGGCCTGTGCACGGCGATCTTCATCCTGCTGCCGGTCACCCCGGTTTCGGTGATCCTCTACGCCGCGGCGATGGGCCTGCTTTGGCTGTCCACCGTGCCGCCGACCTCCGGCCTCGTCGTTCTGATGTTCGGCACGCGCTATCTCGGCATGCTCTACGGTTTCGCCTTCCTCAGCCATCAGGTGGGCGGATTCCTCGGCGTGTGGCTGGGCGGCGTGCTGTACGAGCGCGTCGGCTCCTACGACGTGGTGTGGTGGGCCAGCGTGGCCCTGGCCTTTGCCGCCGCGGTGGTGAACTGGCCGATCGCCGAGAAGCCCGCCCCCTCCCTGGCGGCGGAAGCAAAGGCCTGAGGCCATGACGGAACCGGCGCCCGCCCCCACTTCTCCTCCCGGCTTCGGCTTCGGCTTCGGCCACGGCTTCGCGCTGGCGCTCGGCGCGCTGGCCCTGGTCGTCTGGGCGGTGGTGACGGGGGTGGCGCTGACCCAGGCCGCCCTGAACGAGGAGGACGGAGGCACGGTGCTGGCCGTCTTCCCGCCGGGCACCCCGACCGCCGAGGCCTTCACCGCCGTGGTCCGTGCCGGAGGCCAGCCGGTGCGCCAGACCTGGATACCCTTCGCCTGGGTCGCCCGCAGCGACGGCAGCGGCTTCGTCGGGCGTTTGAAGGAGGAAGGGGCGGTCACCGCCTACGGCGAACTGTCGGTGGGCCCGGCGCTGGGCGGCTGCGCGGTGGTCTCGCTGGACGACAAACGCCCGGTCGGCTTCCAGTTCAAGTGACGCAAAAAAAACCGTCCACCAAGCGGTGACGGGGCCACAGTTCGGCTATTGACAACCCCCGCAAGGTGGAGCAGGCTATTCCTCAGAGCAACACAGGTTGAGGTGAAGACGCGGTGGACACCGCATCAAGTTGGCCAATTAGCCAACTTCTCATCACAGCAAATGTTCCCGTAGTCAGGAGGGTGTGATTGTCATGAGTCCACCTGCGCTTACTTGAGGAAGCCGACCTGTTCGGCCACACATTTCTGAACATTGCCGTTGAGACGGCTCAACCATTGCGGATGTCCTGGCACAACCGCTGAAACCCCCGCCCCCCGCGCGGGGGTTTCGCTTTTTTGGCCTCCCGTGCCGCGCGCCATGTCCTTGGCGATCCAAAGAAAAAACCCCTCCCCCGCGGGTACGGGAGAGGGGCGAAGGCTTCGTGTCGCTTCAAACGGGTGCGAAGACCCGGGAGTCCTCGCACCGGCCGATCAATACATGTGCTGGCCGCCGTTGATCGACAGGGTCGAGCCGGTGATGAAGCCGGCGTCGTCGCCGACCAGGAACAGCACGCCGCGGGCGATCTCCTCGGCCTTGCCGAGACGGCCGACCGGGATGCGGGCGACGATCTTCTCCAGCACGTTGGGCGGCACCGCGCGCACCATGTCGGTGTCGATGTAGCCCGGCGCTATGGCGTTGACCGTAACGCCCTTGGCCGCGCCCTCCTGGGCCAGCGCCTTGGTGAAGCCGTGGATGCCCGACTTGGCGGCGGCGTAGTTCACCTGACCATACTGGCCGGCCTGGCCGTTCACCGAACCTATGTTGACGATGCGGCCGAAGCCGCGCTCGCGCATGCCGTCGATGACGTTGCGGCAGAGGTTGAAGCAGGAGGTGAGGTTCGTCGCGATGACGTCGTTCCACTGCTGCGGGGTCATGCGGTGGATCACGCCGTCGCGGGTGATGCCCGCGTTATTCACCACCACGTCCACCGGCCCGAGTTCGGCGGTGATCTTCGCGATGCCATCCTTCACGGCATCGAAGTCCGACACGTCGAACTTGTAGACCGCGATGCCCGTGCGGGCCGAGAATTCCTTCGCCTTTTCATCATTGCCGGCGTAGTTGGCGGCGACGACATAGCCAGCGTTCTTCAACGCGACGGAGATGGCTTCGCCGATACCGCGCGTTCCGCCCGTGACGACTGCAACTCGAGCCATTGGCTCCTCCCCCAAAGCTTGGTGTTGGATTCTTTATCGGTTTCTGTAGGCGCACATACGAAACGGGCCGCACCCCGGAGGGAACGGCCCGCTTTTCATCAGCCCCGCTCGACGGTGAGGGCGATGCCCATGCCGCCGCCGATGCACAAGGTGGCGAGGCCCTTCTTGGCGTCGCGCTTCTGCATCTCATAGAGCAGGGTGGTCAGGACGCGGGCGCCGGACGCGCCGACCGGATGGCCGAGCGCGATGGCGCCGCCGTTGACGTTCACCTTGGAGGTGTCCCAGCCAAGGTCCTTGTTGACGGCCAGGGCCTGCGCGGCGAAGGCTTCGTTCGCCTCGATCAGGTCCAGGTCCTCGTGCTTCCAGCCGGCCTTCTCCAGCGCGAGGCGAGAGGCCGGGATCGGGCCGGTGCCCATGATCGCCGGATCGACACCGGCGGTCGCCCAGGAGACGATGCGGGCCAGCGGGGTGAGGCCGCGCTTGGCCGCGTTCTCGGCGGTCATCAGGACCAGCGCGGCGGCGCCGTCGTTGATGCCCGAGGCGTTGCCGGCGGTCACCGTGCCGTCCTTGGAGAAGGCCGGGCGCAGCTTGGCCAGCGATTCCGCCGTGGTGCCGTGCTTCGGATACTCGTCGTCGGCGACGATGATGTCGCCCTTGCGGCCCTTGATGGTGACCGGGATGATCTCGTCCCTGAAGCGGCCCGACTTCTGGGCGGCCTCGGCCTTCTGCTGCGAGGCGGCGGCGAAGGCGTCCTGCTCGTCGCGGGTCAGCTGCCACTTCTGGGCGACGTTCTCGGCCGTCGTGCCCATGTGGTAGCCCTTGAAGGCGTCCATCAGGCCGTCCTTCAGCATGGTGTCGAGCATCTCGGCGGCGCCCATCTTCACGCCGTTGCGCAGATGCATGACGTGCGGGGCCTGGCTCATGCTCTCCTGGCCGCCGACGACCATGACCTCGGCGTCGCCGTTGCGGATCGCCTGATAGCCGAGCGCGACCGAGCGCAGGCCCGAACCGCAGAGCTGGTTGATGCCGAAAGCGGTGGCGGAGGCCGGGATGCCGGCGTTGACGGCGGCCTGGCGGGCCGGGTTCTGGCCCTGACCGGCGGTCAGGATCTGGCCCAGGATGACCTCGGTCACCTCCGCGGCGTCGGTCTTGGCGCGGCTCAGCGCTTCGCGGATGGCGACCTCACCCAGGTAATGGGCCGGCACGGCGCTGAGCGCCCCGTTGAAGCTGCCGATGGGAGTACGCGCTGCGCTGGCGATCACAACCTCGGTCATGTTGACGCTCCTCAGATTTTGTCAGTTTTATTATCGTGACAGGGGGCCGCACGGAGTGAGAAAAACCTTATGCGCGGATTTCTCGCAATGCAAGACACCTGACAGGCTGCGGTTATCCTGCCGCACTAAGCCATTCGGCCAGGGGACGCCAGACTCCTGTTTCGGCACCGGCGCTGACCACCATGCCAATATGACCAAGCGGCGGCCTGATCATTTGCGCGCTGCCGATTGATCTTGCCAAAGCCACCGCGGACGCGGGCGGAACGATGCGGTCGCGCTCCGGGATCAGCGCCAAAACGGGCATGCGCAACCGCGCCGGCTCCACCGGCTGGCCGGCGACCAACCATTCGCCGCGCGCCGTGTCGTTGCGACCGTACCAGCCGGCCAGCGTGTCGCGCGCCACCCCGGCGACCAGCGGCACCCCATCGTTCAACCAGTCCTCCAGCGACACGAAGGCGAGAGCGGCGCGGCTGTCCGGCTCCATGCGGGCGAACTGCGAGAATTTCTTCAGCGCCAGCAGCGGGTCGAGCTGGGCGAACAGCGCCTGGAGCATGTCCACCGGCAGTTCCCCCCAGGCGTCGAGCAGCGGGCCGAAGGGCTGGAACGCCGCGGCGGCGCGGCGGGCCAATCCGGCGTCCTCCGCATGGAAGTCCCAGGGGGTGGCCAGCAGGCCAAGCGCCGCGACTTCCTTGGGGCGGCGCTGCGCCAGCGCGGTGGCGAGCAGCCCGCCCATGCAGTAGCCGACCACCGGGACCGGGCGGCCAACCGCGTCCACCACCGCGGCGAGCGCCCGCTCCAGCCGCCCGGCGATGTAGTCGGTCAGGCTGTAGCGCCGCTCCAGCGGGCCGGGCGTGCCCCAGTCGATCAGGAAGGGACGCAGACCCTGCGCGGCCAGCCAGCGCATCAGGCTTTTGCGCGCCGACAGGTCCAGAATGTAATGACGGTTGACCAGCGACGGCACGAAGAGGACCGGCGCGCCGGTCGCCGGGCCGAGGGCGCCGTAGTCGAGCAGCCGGGACGTCCCTTCCGTCCACGGCACGGGCGGGTCGGGCAAATCGCGGCGGTAGGGGTGGTGGCGGTAGCGCTCGATGCCCGTCAGGGCGAGGTCGAGTTGGCGGCGGACCGCCCGGTCAACCGTCTGGGCGAACGCGTCCGCGTCGGTTGCGGCGATCCGCCGGCGCAGGTCCTCCGCCCGCTCCCGCAGATGCGGCTTCCATGGCAGCGAGCCGTTCCTCAAGTGCGGCAATGCGGCGGAGGAGCTGAGCAGTGTCGCCGCCACCGTCGCCAGATGCAGCGCCAGGGGCCGTGGTCCCAGCCGCGGGGTGGGCCGTGGGGTGGGCCGTGGAGTGGGTTGCGGGGGTGGGGGCATCGTGGCGTTGTCCCCGGTCACGCGGCTCTCCCTCGGAGGACGGCTGGGATGAGGCCGGCTGGAACGGGGCTGGCGTCGGATTCCAGCCGGTGCCCGGCGGGCTGGCGTAGGCGAAGCCGCCCGGCCCCAGGACGAAGGGCGCCATCGCCGCGGCGCCCTGCGCCATCATCTGGAACAGGCGGGCGGCGGCATCGGCCATCTCGGGATCGGCGGCGCAGGCCGCCCATTGTTCCTGCCACAGGTCGAGGTACCGTTGCGCGAGCGTTTCCAGGGACGGGGTGTCGGATTCGGACGATTCGGCCATGGCCGGGAGTATATGGGGGAGGCGGTACGCTTGACCAGAGCCGCGAAGGACCGATCGAAAATGCCGCAAATCCCGAATTATCCGGGCGCCGTCCACCTGCGGTCGCAGCGCTGCGGCACAGCACTGGACAGGGTGCATTCCTTCGAGTAGTCCTTATATCTGGAACATACCCGCCGCACGACCCTTCTTGAAAGAAACAGCGATGGCCGACAAGGAAGACCAGAAGTCCGCGACGATCACGATCAAGAAGTACGCCAACCGGCGGCTCTACAACACGGCGACCAGCAGCTATGTGACGCTCGACCATCTCTGTCAGATGGTCAAGGACGGCCTCGACTTTGTGGTCTATGACGCGAAGACCGGAGAGGACATTACCCGTTCGGTCCTGACCCAGATCATCGTCGAGGAGGAGAGCAAGGGCCAGAACCTGCTGCCGATCAGCTTCCTGCGCCAGCTCATCGGCTTCTACGGCGACAACATGCAGTGGATGGTGCCGCGCTACCTCGAATATTCGATGCAGTCCTTCTCGCGCAACCAGGAGCAGATGCGCGACTATTTCCAGAACACGCTGGGCGGCATGTTCCCGTTCGGCCGGCTGGAGGAGGTCGGCAAGCAGAACATGGCGATGTTCGAACGGGCCATGCGCATGTTCTCGCCCTTCGGCGGTGCCGAGGACGGGCAGCCGGGCGAGCCGGCGATGCCGCCCCGCCCTGCCCCCCCCGGCCCGTTCGCCGCTCCGCCCGCCGCTCCGTCCAACGGCCCGGCGGCGGTCAGCCACACCTATGAAGAGCTTCAGAAGCAGATCGACGACCTGCAGAAGCAGATCGCCAGCATCGCCAAGCCGGCCCGCCCGGCGAAGCCCGAAGGGAAGTGAGCGGCAGCGCCGCCAATCGCATCGACGGCCATCGCATTGACAGCTTTGCGGCGCAGGGCGGGGAAAGTTCCCCGCCCTTTTCTGTTTTTTCGGCACCAGTGGCACGCCCGGCTGTTTGTTCAACGGAACGGTCCAGAGGAGGAACGCCATGAAGACCGAGTTGCAGATGACGATGGAACTGGAGGTTGCGGACGCCCAGGACGCCCACCGATTCGAGGAAAAGCTGCGCGGCTGGCTGCGCCACCAGAGTCAGGTCGTGTCGGTGTCCGCCACCCACAGCGGCGTCGGCAACGATGTCGCGTGGCGGGACGCCCGCCGGGCGACGTTCGGCTCGCCGCTGCCCAATCCCTTCGCGCCGGGCCGCAGCCGCTGAGCCCCGCCGCTTGATCGCCGCCGCCGAAGCGCCCGCCCTGCGCCCCGTTGGAACAGGGCGGGTTCCTTCCACCCCGTGAAAGCGCGTCAGCCGCGGAAGATGTGCGGCACCATCGCCGCGTCGGAGCCGACCCGCGGGTCCGCCGATTCACGGACCGACATGCCCAGACACTTGTCCCCGATGATCCAACAGTGCAGGAGCGCGTGGACGCCCTCCTCCTCGAAGATCGGTGGGGTTTCCAGCCAGACCCGCCCCCCCGGATACTCGGCGCCGCCGGTGTCCGAGACGGGGCGGCCATGGGCCGTCATGCGCTGGGCCGCGTCGTCCAGCCCGAACAGGCTGCGCTCGGTCACGGCGTCACAGCCCGCCAGTTCCTCGGGATCGAGCCCGGCGCGGCACAGGTTGGGGTGGCGCGGGTAGAGCGCCCAGAGTGTCGCCAGCAGCCCATGGTTCGACATCGGCCAGCACCACAGCGGCGACAGCATGCTCATGCCGCCCATCCGCAGCTTTTGCAGGAAGGCGTCGTCGGCCAGCCCCTGCCAAGGGTAGATCTTCGCCAGCCAGGAGGCTGCCCGCCCCTCGTCGTCGACGAAACGCTGGCCGTCCCAACCCAGGCTTTGCAGCGGCAGCAGATGCGTGGCGATGCCGGCCTCCGCCGCCGTCGCGGCCAGATAGACCAGTTCGCTCTCGCGCATCGGGTCGGGGGTGGCGCAGGCCAGATGGACGAGTTGGCGGCCCGGCATGCCCGCCGCCAATTCCTCCCAGCGCTCCACAATCCCTTCATGCAGACCGTTGAACTGGTTGGCGTCGGCCATCAGGGCCTCACGCCAGTTGCGCTGGATGATCGAGGCGGCGAACAGCCCCTCCGGCGTGTCGTAGTTGCAGGCCAGCAGCTTGACCGAATCGCGCCCGTCATAGGCCAGAGTCAGCCGCCCGATCAGCCCGCCGGCCCGCTCGTTCAGCCGCCCCGCAGCCCAATAGTCGTTCCAGGAGGCTTCCAGGAGCCGCGCCACGCCGCCGCGGACCCCCAGCCGGGCCAACGCCCGCCCGTCCATCGTCGCGCGCAGCGCCTCGCGCAGCATGGTGTGCAGTTCGTCGGCGACGCTCTCGATCAAGTCGATCTGATGGGCGGAGAACTCGTACCGCACATCCTCGCGCCAAAAGGCGCCGGCGCTCATGGCGCGGACGCCGAAGGGGTATTTGCGGAGCCCCGGACGCCAATCCGCACGGGGTTTCATGACTGCTCTGCGCATCGTGTGCTTACCGGGCCGCCGGATTCAATCCATGGTTTTCCCCGCTGCGCCGCGCGCCGCGCGGCCGTCCGGGATTCGGAGGGGGCGGATCATTGCGGCGCAAACGCGCCAACACAAGCGCCTTGCGCGCCTATCCCTCCGTTTTTCCACGCTTCCCCTCCCGGATCTCACAGGCTGTGTGGGAACGTCCGTCAGTACGGGCGGCTGGCCAGCCAGGCCGCGATGGCGCTCTCCATCGCCTCGGCGGTCGGATCGCCGCGCTCCGGGCCGGTTCCCACCATGGGAAGCCTGGCCGCCACGGCGATGTCTTCCGCCGGGGCGCCCGTCCCGACGAACAGGTCGCAGCGCCGCAGCAGGGCGCACAACCCGTCGAAACCCAGCCGCCCGACCGCGTTCACGCAGGCCGCCCCCGTCTCCCCGGCGATGCGCGCGGCGGCGCCCCTGGCGGCCTCCTCGCCGACCAGGATCAGGGTGTTATCGCCCCGCGCGGCGAGGCGGCGGCACAGCTCCGACATGCTCCCGGTGCCGACGGACGCGGACAGGCCGACCGCGCAGCGCCAGCGCGCCGGAACGCCCTCTGCCAAAAGCGCAGCGGCGGCGCGCTCACCGGCGGGGGAGGTCCAGACCTCCGTCCCTGAGTCCGGCTCTCCGACGGTGAGCGCACCGAGCAGGACGGCGGGATTTGGCGCGACATGGGTCAGGAAGGCATCGGCGTAATAGCCGCGCACCGGCCGGCCGACCCTGCAACCGAGGCGGAGCGGCGCGCCGGTGTCCTGCATCAGGCGGTTGGCGAAGCCGGCATCCTCACCCCGGACCGGGTTGACCGTCAGATCGAAGGCGCCCTGGAACTGATCGCCGATCTCCTGGCGCACGGCGCTCACCAGCGCGTCGTCAGGCGCCCGCCCCCGCAGCGGCGGCAGAGTGACCCGCTGGTTGACGTAGGGGCAGAGGGCGAGCGCCGCCTCCGCGTCCGGCGTTGCGAAGACGGTGATCCGGGCCAGCGGCATGGCCCGCCGCAACTCCCGCAGGAAACCCGACGCCCGCAGCACCGCACCCACCCCGTCCAGCAGGAACACGCCGACGCTCCGGATCAGGTCGGTCGGGAAGGGCGGCGGTTCGCCGGGAGCGAGCGTGCGGCGGCGGGCCGCAGGGCCGGACTCCCGCAGCAACGCCACCGCCGGGGCGGTGGAGGCACCCCGTGCCGGCGGCACGAAGGCCCAGCGTCCATCGGGGGCCGGGCGGGCCAACGGTTCCACCAGGGCATGTTCGGCGCGCGCGACGGTCGCCGCGTCGGTCACCCAGGGGAAGAAATCGCGCAATGGGAGGGTGCCGCTGCCGACCGACCGGCCGGCCGTTTGCAGGGCGTCCCATTGCCGGACCGCGCCGTCGTAGCCGTAATAGACCTCCTTGAAGGCGACCTGCTCCCGCGTCGCATAGGCGAAATGCTGGAAGACCAGCCCGCCCGCCGCCGTTTCCTCATGCAGGAAGGGGTTGGCCGCTCCGAGTTCAAGGTCCGGCCCGTCGGGCTGCGGGCGCATCAGCCGGGGCGGGACGTGCGAGTGCCAGAAATCCCCGGGCCGATACCGCCAGGTGCGCAGCCATTCGTAGGCGCGGTAATTGCCGTAATGGTCCACCCGATCGAGGACCAGGGACGGGCCGACGAAGAAATGGCAGAGGTAAAGCGCCGCCGTGCGCGACGGCGAATCGAGGAACATTTGGCGCGCACGGATGACCTGCTCCGCCGTCCACAGCTCGTCCGCATCGATCTGCCAGAGCAGGCACTCCTCCGTCATGGCGACCAGCGGCGCGGTCACCATCTCCACCTTGCCCTGCCAGAAAGCGCCGGGCGGCTTGCGGTGGACCGACACGCGGCCGGGCTCCTCCGCGGCGATCTGGTCCAGATATTCCGAGGTGCCGTCGCCGCTGCGGCCGTCGCGGTGAAGGTCCTGGGGGACGCGCCCGCCCCGTTGCGCGCACCAGGAGGAGTCGCGGACCTGCTCCGCCACCCCCTCCACGATGTGCCAATGCCAGGGAAAGGGGAGTTGGCGGAACACCTCCAGGTGATAGCGGATGAAGGGATCGCCGTTCAGCACGATGGTCAGGAAATGAACCGGTAGCATGCCCGCAATCCCGTCCTTCGCCCGTTGATCCGGCCTCGCGCCATCCGCAGGACCTTGTCGGTTCCGCGGGAGCGGTGTCAAGGAAGGCATGCGATGCCGCCGATGGGTCGCCATCCCCCTCTTGACGGCGGGGGACCCCGCCCCTACCCTGGCGCCGGTTATGGTTCCCCGCGCCGTCCGGTCGCGGGGCTAAGAGGGAAGCCGGTGCGCCGCCCCGATCAGGGAACACGGCAAATCCGGCGCTGCCCCCGCAACTGTGAGCGGTGAGCGGCATCGTCCTTTCCGTGTCACTGGCGCCGCCTGCGGGAACGGGCGCCGGGAAGGCCGGACGATGCCGCCTTGACCCGCAAGCCAGGAGACCTGCCGTAACCGAACGTACGTCCTCGGGCGGGGTGCCCCGGTGGTCGCTTGCCGATGTCCGGCCCGAAGGCCGCCCGTCCTCCGCAAGCCGTCCCTCCGGTGCGCCCATCCAGGGGACCAAGGGGGTTGCGATGCCGGTGCCTGCCAGCAACGACGCCCCTCCCAACGCATGGCAGACTCGGAAAGGGCATAGAGCATGCACATCGAACCCGGCGTCGTGGACGGCGCCAAGATCGCTCTCAGCTACGCGACGGCCGCCGGCGGCTTCGCAATGGCCGGAAAGCTGGCGCGCGACGACGTCCGCAACAACGGCGGGGTCGCGCCGCTGGTGCTGCGCAGCCTGATCGCCACCGCGCTGGTCTTCAGCTTCTTCGAGGTGTTCCCGCACCACCCCGTGGGCGTGTCGGAGGTTCACCTGATCCTCGGTTCGACGCTGCTCCTGCTGTTCGGCGCCGGCGCCGCCTCCATCGGTCTGGCCGCCGGCCTGCTGATCCAGGGCCTGTTCTTCGCGCCGTTCGACCTGCCGCAGTACGGCATGAACGTCACCACGCTGCTGGTCCCGCTGTGGGGCATCAGCCTGCTGGCGAAGCGGATCGTTCCGGACGCCACCCCCTATGTCGACCTGAAGTACTCGCAGGCATTGGCCCTCTCCACCACCTACCAGGGCGGCATCGTCGCCTGGGTGGCCTTCTGGGCCTTCTACGGCCACGGCTTCACCGCCGAGACCATGACGGAAGTGGCCTCCTTCGGCGCCGCCTACATGACCGTCATCATCGTCGAGCCGCTGGCCGACCTCGCCGTGCTGGCCGTCGCCAAGGCGCTGCGCCGCCAGAGCCAGGGGCCGCTGTTCAACGTCCGCCTGCACCAGGGCGCCTGACCGGCTCCCTTGACGGACCCGTTGGACGGGAGGATTCGCGTGAAGGGCGGCGGGGATGCCCCGCCGCCCTTTGCCGTTCAGATCACCAGCTCGCCCTTGCGGATCGCCGCGTAGCGGCGGTTCACCGCCCCCCAGTCGACCACGTTCCACCAGGCCGCCAGATAGTCGGCGCGCCGGTTCTGGTACTTCAGGTAATAGGCGTGCTCCCACACGTCGTTGCCCATCAGCACCGGCACCCCTTCCATGGCCGGGGAATCCTGGTTCGGGCGGGCGGCGATGGCGAGCTTGCCCGATGACGGATCGGCGGTGACGAAGACCCAGCCGCTGCCGAACTGCCCGGCCCCCGCCGAATTGAAGCGCGTCTTGAAATCGTCGAAGCTGCCGAAGTCGCGCGTGATGGCGGCGCCGACCTCGCCGTCCGGGGCGCCACCGGCGTTCGGCCCCATGATGCTCCAGAACATGCTGTGGTTCGCGTGCCCGCCGCCGTTGTTGCGCACCGCGGTGCGGATGCTTTCCGGCAGTTCCGGCACGCGCTTCAGCAGGTCGGCCAACGGCATCGCCTGAAGGTCGCCGTGGTTGGCGAGCGCCTTGTTGAGGTTGTCCACGTAAGCCTGATGGTGCTTGCCGTGGTGCACGCTCATGGTCGTCGCGTCGATGTGCGGTTCCAGCGCGGCGGGGGCGTAGGGCAGCGGCGGCAGCGTGAAGCCCTTGCCTCCCGGGGCTTGGCCTCCCGGCGTCTGGGCCCCTGATGCTTGAGCGAAGACGAAGCGCGGCGCCACCGCCAGCACCAGCGCGGCGGCTCCGGCGGACAGCAGCAGTTGGCGGCGATCCAGGCGAAGGGACATGAGACCTCCCAATGTGTGTGTCGTGCCGAACAGCGGGGAAGCGACAGCCTCAGTGCGCCCCGCAACTCACTCAACAGGGCAATGGGCGTACTCACTCGGTACCGGCGGACAGCAGATCGTCCTATTCTTACAACCGGATCTTTCCCGTCAGACCGACGGATGCCGAGCGGGCCATGCCGATCGCCACCGTCCGCCAACGTCCCAGACGGAATCGGGAAGGCGCCGCCGTCGGCTTCCTGACCGGAGCGACCGGAGCCGCTCCCACCACCTCATGAATCTTGCGGCCGCGGCGCTCCCGAAGCAGCAGGCGCATCACCTCCTCCTCCGTGACGAGGCGTCCGGCCTTGGCCGAGGCGAGGCTCGCGGTGTCCTGGAGGGCGGCGACCTGAGCCAGAGTGCCGGTCAGCCCCTTGGCCGCGGCGGTTTCCAGAGCTTCGCGATGAATGGCGAGGATGAACGGCTTCAGCCCGCGGTCGGGCAATCCGTGCGGCGATATCGGCATGGCGGAATGGCTCCGGGGATTCGTTCGATCGAGTAAACCATCATCCAACCGATAACCCCGCGGCGGCAAAGACCCCTACGGATTAGCCCGCCCCCTCCGTTCGGGGAAGCCGACGCAAAACGGCGGGTGCCGAAGCCCGAAGGCCCCGGCACCCGCCGTTCCGGCTGGTCTCTATGCCGTCTCAGCCGAACTAGGCGGCGACGTTGCCGGTCTGGCCGAGGATGGTGATGCGGTTGCCCGAGCCGACGTCGAGGGTGGTGTTGCCGCCCTCCACCCGCGCCGAGCGGATCACCGCGCCGAGGTCCATGCTGGCGTCGTAAAGGGCCAAACGGTCCACACCCGCCTGGAAGTCCATCACCACCGAGCCGCCCGAGGCCCGCCCGAAGGCGAACAGGTCCGCACCCTCGCCGCCCCACAGCGTGTCCGCCCCGCCGTCGGCGAACAGCACGTCGTTGCCCGCCCCGCCGAACAGCGTGTCGTCGCCCTCCTCGCCGAACAGGATGTCGTCGCCCGTCCCGCCGAAGCCGCGGTCGTTGCCCGTGCCGCCGCCGATCAGGTCGGGCGGATTCAAGCGGTCGTCGCAACAGCCTCTTCCCGTCCTCCCTTATCGATGGATTGGCGCAGTTCGTCCAGCGCCTCTGCTGGAGTTTTCCAGCCAAGGGTTTTGCGGGGTCTGGTGTTCAGGGCAAGTGCGACGGCCGCCAGGGTATCGGCGTCATGCACGGCGAGGTCGGTGCCCTTGGGGAAGTACTGACGCAGCAGCCCATTGGTGTTCTCGTTC
>NZ_VITI01000020.1 GCF_007827795.1 Azospirillum brasilense | reverse complement strand
TGGCTGGTCGGTGATCCACGTGCTCAAACTCGCCGATCATCGTTCTCCGCCCTCATGATGCCGAACGCCGCATAGGGAATTCGCCAGCGGTATCGAAAATGCGGAAGGACCAGTTTGATGTGTCGCCTGACAGCGTCCAGCAGCAGGCTCTCGGCGGCGCCGATGACCAGGCGCGATCGGAACTTGCTGAGGACGGAGAAGTCGAAGCCGGCGTTCTCCAATTCCAGGCCGAGGGCATATTTCTAATCGATGCGGCCGCGAACGGCCTCGGCGGCTTGGCGGTCGAACAAGCCCTCGGCAAATTGCAGCACGGTAACCAGCGCCAGCCGCCACGGCGCCAAGCCGGGCTGACCGCGCATCGGAACAACTCGGTGAACGCGCTGTCCTCGAACAGACCGCCGAGATCGTCACGCATGCGTAGGGTAATGTTGCCCTTTTGAAAGGCAGCTCTGGCGACTTGCACGGTGCGCTCCGGCACCGGCCTGATCGACTCCGGCTTCAGGTGCATGGTGGTCCCTCCTTCCCAGGATGGACCTCGAACAGCAGCGCCAGCCGCTCCGTCATAGGCTCCCGCCGATTTCGCCAACGGTATCAGATTCTGCGATGACCCCGGACCGCGCGAACGGTCCGGGGTTTTCCAATTGCAGCCGACAGCGGCGGTCAGAATGCCTTCAGCTTCTTCCAGGCGAACAGTACCATGCGCAGCAGCAGCCAGCCGTGGCTGAAGCGGCTGATCTGCGTCTCGCCGTAGCTGCGGTCGGCGTAGCGGATCGGCACCTCGACGATCTCCAGGTTCAGCTTTGACGCGCCGAAGATCAGGTCGAAGTCGCCGAACGGGTCGAAGTCGCCGAAGTAATGGCGGTTTGCCACGATCTGGTCGTAGTCGCTCCTCCACAGAACCTTCGTGCCGCACAGCGTGTCGGTGAAGCGCGTGTTCAGCAGGAAGGAGAAGATGCGGGCGAAGGCGCGGTTGGCGATCCAGTTCAGGAAGCGCATGGCTTGGTCGTCCATCGGGTAGACCAGCCGCGTGCCGTTGATGAACTCGCCCTGGCCGGACGCGATGGCGCGGTAGAATTTCGGCAGGCTTTCCGGCGGGACGGTCAGGTCGGCATCGAGGATGATGAGGATGTCGCCCCGCGCCGCGTTGAAGCCGGTGCGCACCGCGTCGCCCTTGCCCTTGCCGGGCTGCTTCATCACCTTGATGTCCCAGTCCGGATAGGCGGCCTGGACGCGCAGGCATTCCTCGTAGGTGTTGTCCTGGCTGTTGCCCTCGACGTAGATGACCTCCAGGTCCGGGCAGAAGCGCGGCAGGCGACGGATGGCGTTCTCGATGTTGCCGCGCTCGTTCCGGCAGGGGACCAGCACCGTGCAGGACGGCTGCTTCTCCGGCGCCTGCGGGGCGGGGCGGGCCACCACGTAGTTGCGCAGGCACAGCTTCCGGACGCCGGGCAACGGGGCGATGCTGCGGTTAATCAGCGTGCCCAGGCCGAGCAGGCGGCGCGGCACGAGCTGGCGCCATTCCCGCTTCACCGGCTGCCAGCCGGCCAGCGTCAGCAGCCCGGCGATGTCGGCGCTGGACAGCCAGTTGAGCTGGCCTTGCGGCATCTTCAGGCCGAGCTTCTCGGCAAGGCCCAGCACCGGCTCCCACAGGCGGGAATGGTAGCTGACGATGATCCGGGTGCGTGCCGTGGCGAAGCGGTGCAGGTGGCGCAGCGTCTCCTCGATGTCGTCGAGGAAGCCGATGGTGTCGGACAGCAGGATCACGTCGAAGGTGCCGGTGATCTCCGCCAGGACTGCCAGATCCTCCGCGTTGCCGGCATGGAACTCCAGCCCCGGATGCCGCTGCCGCGCCCGCTCGACCATCGCCGGGCTGAGATCGATGCCGACCCCGCGCGAGGGCTGCAGGAAGGCCAGCGTGTCGCCCGTGCCGCAGCCGACCTCCAGCACCGAGGCGTTCTCCGGCACGAGGAAACGCAGATAGGCGCGGTCGGCCTCGTGAAAGGCGCTGTTGCGCTCGACCCAGCGATCGCGCTCTGCGGCCAGCCGGTCGAACAGTTCTCTCACCCCCTGCTGACGGGGCGACAGGGTGCGCGTCTCGGCGGCGGCGGGGGCGCCGGCCACGGTTTCCTCAAGGGCTTCAACGGTCATGGGTACGGTCCGAAACAGCGTTTCCGGAAGCGTTTCGGCTTCCGCGGGACAGGGCGAGCCAGGCAAGGCCGCCGGGAAGGGCCGTCAGCGTCACCGACAGCCCGATCATCAAGGAAAGCAGAAGGGCGTCTTCAAACGGAACGCCGAACAGGGCGAAGCCGGCCACCATGGTGCCCTCGCGCACGCCCCAGCCGTTCAGCGAAATCGGCAGCGCCGTCGCGATGATCGCAGTCGGCATCACCGCCAGGATGTCGAGCGGGCCGAGGGACAGGCCGATGGCCCACGCGTAGAGCAGGGTGGCGGCCAGCGTGCAGATGTGGACCAGCACGCTGTGGCTAAGCGCCTTCAGCGTGGCCGGCGCCAGGAAGGCGACGCGCAGCCGCGCGGCCAGCGTGAAGGCGGCGTTCACCAGCCGGTGTGCGCGCAGGGCGCCCGGCAGCGGCAGGCGGTCGATGGACAGTCCGGCGGCGAAGCCCGCCACCCCCAGCAGGACCAGCGCCGGCAGCATCCAGGCCATGTCCGGCGGCACCACGGCGGCCAGCCGCGGCAGCCCGGCGAACAGCAGCAGGCACACGCCGAGCAGGGCGAGCAGGCGGTCGAGCACCAGCGCCAGGATCACCGCGCCGGGCGACTGCCCTTCCTTCCAGGTCAGCCAGCCACGCACGGCGTCGCCGCCAATGGCGCCCGGCAGAACCTGCCCGAAGAACAGGCTGGCGGTCATCAGCAGCAGCGCCTTCACCGGCCCGATCACCAGACCGGTGGATTGGCAGGCGGCGCGCCAGCGTTCGCCAGCGAACAGGACCGCAAGGGCGCTTAGCCCCAGCCCCAGCAGAAGCGGCGGCAGGGGCGCGTTCGCCAACCGGTGCGCCATGCCCGCCCAATCCGCCTGGGACATCAGCCAGCCGACGAGCGCCACCGTGAGCCCGACCTTCCCGAGAAGCGGCAGGATCTTGTGCCCGGAACGGGCCGGGACGGGTAAAATGGCTTCGGATCTCATCGGCGGAACAATCGGATCGCGGCGTTTCATACGAATTGCGGCAGGCGGGCGCACTGTAACGTTCTACCAGGAAGATTACCACGCCTTCTGTTCTTCACCTTTGCCTTGGCCGTTCTTCAGTCATTCCGTGGGGCGGCCATCCTGCGGCGATCGCGTGAAGCAGCGGATTGACGCCGCTGCCGGCGGCTTCGGGATGCCGGGCCAGATAGGCGGCGGTGCTGAAATCCGGGCCGGGATCGCGGCCCGCGGCGGCGCCGTGCCGGAGATAGTGCAGGGCGGGGTCGAGTCCGCCCGCTGCCGCCTCCGGATTGTGCCGCCGGTAGAAGGCCGGATCGAACAGGCCGCTGGCATAGAGAGCGCGGACCTGCCGGTGCTCCCGCAGTCGCGCGGGAAGCTGGAGCGTCAGGGTCCAAAAAGCGAGCTTGGCGGCCTGCCGCAGTGCCCGATGGGGGGCGAACCGCCGGACGGTCCTACGAACGGCGCCACGGGCGCGGCGCAGCGGGGCTGTCATCCGCCAGGAGGTGGAGGCAAGCACGCCGTCGAGCCGCCCGGCGAGGTCCGCCGCCTCGGCCCGCAGCCTTGCGGCCTCCGCGCAATCCCGTTCGTGGCTTTGGGCCTGCGCCTCGGCCCGCGCCACCGCGTCGGCCAGGACGCTCCGGAAGGCGGCGTCGCCGTGGAACGGGCTCCGCTCCAGCGTGTCGGTTGGGTGGTTGCGGAAATAGGTCAGGCAGAGCTGGACCGGGCCGGTCAGGGCGTGCCGGTCGAGCACGTCGAGCAGGCGGGCTGCCCGCTCCCAATCCACCGGCCCGCGCTCCGCCGCTCCTCCCCGGACGGGCCGGTCCCACAGCCGGTGCAGGAAAAAGGCCACCGCAGCCGCATGCTCCGGCTTGACCCTCTGCGGCCCCTCGCTGATCGTGTTGGTGGTGTGCAGCCGGTAGCTCAGCAGGGGCCGGTCCAGGATGTGGAAATCCGCCCCCTCGGCCAGCAGACGCAGGAAGAAGTCCAAGTCGTGGGCGTAGCGCAGCGGGCTGAAATGGCCCACCCGGTCGAACAGGCGGCGGCGGACCATTAGGTTCGACGTCGTCATGACGAGGTTGGCGTTGATCAGCGACAAAGCGAGGTCGCCGTTGCGGCGGTGGAATGCCATCGCCTCGTCGTGCCACGGGTTGGCCATGGGGCGCCCGTCCCCGTCGATGAAATCCAGGCCGGTCGCCAGGGCGTCTGTTTCCGGCCGTTCCCGGAAGGCCGCGGCCATCGCGGCGAGGCGGTCGGGGTGATAGAGGTCGTCGGAGTTCAGGATGGCGACAAGATCACCGGTCGCCCGGTGGATGCCGGCGTTGATCGTGGCGTGCGCCCCGCGGTTGGGTTGCGACCAGAAGACCAGCCGCGGCCCCGTCTGGCTGGCGCCCTGGAACAGCGCCTCCACCATGCGCGCCGACCCGTCGCGTGAGCCGTCGTCGACGACGATGATCTCGTGCGCGGGCAGGGTCTGCCGGAACACGCTGTCCAGCGTCTGCGCGATGAAGCGCTCATGGTTGTAGAGTGGAATGACCACGGAAACCCGCGTGGCGTCCAGTTCCATCCTTCGAAGCCTCGCGTGTTTGCCCGTCCCGCCGCCGTGTAACCCATCGGGCGAGCGGGCTCAAGCGGCGGGCTTACGGATGCAGCGCAGGTCCCCGCCGGGCCCCCAGCCGTCCGACCACCCGGACCAGCAAGCGCAGCGGGGCGCCCAGGTCCCACCAGCCGGAGGTCAGGGCGGAGAGCGCCCCATGCAGCTTTTCCGGAAGCGGGGCGCCGGCCGGCGGCAGCGCCGCGGTCCGGGGACGGCCTAGCAGCCGCCGGACCGCCGAGCCGCGCAGGCCGTCGAGCGCCGCGTCGACCCGCCGGCCGGCGTCGACCAGCTCCGCGCGGGACCTGTCCAGCTCGCTCCGCAGCGCCTCCGTCTCGTGGTGCAGGTCGCGATGGAGCCGGTAGAGCCCGCTGGCGAAGTTGTCATCAACCCGCAGCGGCGCCGGAACGCGGTCCCCCGCCGACAGAAGTGGCCCGTCGGCGGGGCGCCAGCCGCTCTCTTCCAGCATGGCGCGGAACAGCGCCTCGTAGCGTCCGGCCTGATGGTCGAGCGTGAAGCCTTCCTCGATTCGGCGGCGGGACTCCCGCCCCCAGGCGGCTGCGGTCGCCGGGTCCGCCACCGTGTCCAGGACGGCCCGCGCCAGGGCGGCGGCGTCGAAGGGGGTGGTGAGCCGGCCGTTCACTCCGTCCTCCATCAGATCGGGCATGCCGCCGACGGCGAAGGCGACCACCGGCGTGCCGCAGGCCATCGCCTCCAGCATGATGTTCGGCTGGTTGTCCTCCAACGACGGCAGGACGACGGCGTCCGCCGCGGCGTAGGCCGCCGCCAGCCGCCGGTCGTCGCCGATGTAACCGAGGTCGTGCAGTCGCACCCCCTGCTCCGCCAGCTCCGTTGCGGCATGGCCGAAGGTCATCACGCTCAGCCGCCCGGCCTCCAGCAGCGCCCGGCCCCGCGGGTCGCCGCGCAGGTGGCTCAGCATCGCGGTCAGATGCTCGAACCCCTTGCGCCGCTCGCCCGCGTGGTAGGCGCCGAACAGCAGCGCCCGGTCGGACGGATCGATCCCGAACGCCTGCTTGGCCGCGGCCTTGTCGGCGGGGGTGAAGACGTCGGTTTCCAGGGCGTTGGCGATGGTGTGCACCCGGCCATCGGCGAAGACGCGGCTGCGCCGGGCTTCCCCGGCCAGCCAGACCGACGGCGACACGGCGGCGACGTTTGGCCGCGCCAGGGCGGCGCGCTTGGCCGCGAGCACCCGTCCGGTGACCCCCAGCGGATCGTCCGAAAGCTGAGCGCAGGGCGTGCAGCCATCCGTGTAGCCCGTGCAGCCGGCGGCGTAATGGCAGCCGCCGGTGAAATGGGCCATGTCGTGCAGGGTGAGGACGACGGGCGGTCCCAAACGGGCCAAAGCCCCCAATCCGTCCGCCGACAGGAACTCGGCGACCCAATGGACGTTCAGGACGTCATAGCGGCTCAGGACCGGAAGGTCGGCGAGCGCGCAGCCGACCGTCTGGGCCGTGAAGACGGTGTTGGACAGGGCCGTCCGGCGCGGAGCGATGTAATGGTCGCCGAAGAACCAGGCCGCGGCCTCGCTGTCCGGGTCTGCCAGCGGGCGGATGCCCACGCTGCCCGACGGGTCGGCGTCGTGGTCCAGGCAGAACAGATCGACCCGGTGGCCGCGCGCGCGCAGCCCGCGGATCAGGCGGCGCATGGCGCGCGGCGCGCCCCCGCGGGCGGGGTCCTTGCTGAGAACGGCGATCTTCATGACCGGGAGGCGGACCCTCCCAGTGCCCCGGCCTGCCCCACGGACTGCTCCAGCGAGCGTTCCCAGGACAGCGCGCTGCGCACGATCCCGTCCAGCCGGTCGTGCTTCGGCACCCAGCCGAGCTGCTCCCGGATGCGGTCGGCCCCGGCGACGAGCTGGGGCGGATCTCCGGGCCGGCGATCGGCGAAGGTGGCGGGCACTTGCTCGCCGCTGACCTCTTCCAGCGTGCGCACCACCTCGCGGACGGAGGCGCCGCGCCCGTAGCCGCAGTTCAGCAGCAGGCTCTCGCCGCCGCGCCGCAGATGGAGCAGCGCCAGCACATGCGCGTCAGCGAGATCGCTGACATGGATGTAGTCGCGGATGCAGGTGCCGTCCGGCGTGTCGTAGTCGGTGCCGAAGATCGCCAGCGGTGGCCGGCGGCCGAGCAGCGCCTGGCAGGCCACCTTGATGAGGTGGGTCGCGACCGGCGTCGCCTGTCCGGTGCGGCCCGCTGGATCGGCTCCGGCGACGTTGAAGTAGCGCAGGATGACGCTGCGCAGCCCATGTGCCGCTCCGGCGTCGCGCAGCATCTGCTCCGTCATCAGCTTGGAGGCGCCGTAGGGGTTGATCGGGACGGTCGGCGCGTCCTCGCGGATAGGCACGCTTTCCGGCGCACCGTAGACCGCGGCGGTGGAGGAGAAGACCACCTTGTCGATCCCCGCCCGCAGGCAGGCGCCGAGCAGCGTCAGGCTGTTGGCGGTGTTGTTCCGGTAGTAGTCGAGCGGCTTCACGACCGATTCCGGGACGACGATGGAGCCGGCGAAATGCATCACCGCGTCCACCCGGTGGTCGCGCATCACCCAGTCCAGCAGTTCCGCCGACCCCATATCCCCCTCGACCAGGGGCACGGCGGCGGGGATGGCTTCGCGCCGGCCGGTCGACAGATTGTCAATCGTCACCGCGGGAATGCCGGCGTCGGTCAAGGCGTGAAGGACATGGCTGCCGATGTACCCCGCCCCCCCGGTCACCAGGACACGGGGAGAGGCCGCCGTTTGATCCGTCATGCTGCGCGCTTCCTTTCGCCCTGCTCCCGGATGTCACAGGCCGCCGCAAGGGCGGCAGCGCACCGGGCCATGGGCCGTGGCTACAGGAAATCCCGAAGCCCTGTCAACCTGACCAAAAAGACGCCTTCAAAGGCGTCTTCGGCGGCTGCGGCACCGGGATTCGGGGGAAACCGTGGTGCCCCATCAGACAAATCCCGCCTCGTCAGCCCCTCGGTCCCAGCCCGCCGGTTGGTCGGGGCGCGGCTTGCGTCCGTGTCTGGCCGCCGTTACTATCCGCCGCCGTTCGCCGTTCGCCGTGCGTCCGGTTTTCGGAGTTTTCTTTTATGCTTGACATCATCGGCCGCGCAATCCGGAGCGGAATCCCCGTTCGTGGCTTGGCCCTGGCCGATCTACCCGAAGCCGGTTTCCGCGAAGGCGCGGAGGCTGTTGCTCACCCCGGACAGGACCCGCTGCGGCTTGACGGGGCTTCGGAGGAATGGGCGGACCGGTTGCGCGCCGCGGACGCCAACGCCCTGATGGCCGGCGGCACGGAGGTCTTATTCAGGCTCGGCGCTGCGGGCGGCCTGGAGCCGCTTGATGTGATCGCCCTGCTCCCGGCGGCGGAGGGGGAGACGGGGCCGCCTCTGGCGCCGTTCCTGTTCGACCGGGGCTTCGTCCCGCTGCGCGGGGCCGGACCCGGGCGCCTGTTCGTGCGCTCCGCCATCCTTCCTGACCCGGCTGATGCCGGGGCGGATGAGGGCGCCCGCGTCGCGATGACCTCGCTCGGCAGCAACGGGCGCTTCGCCAACCAGATGTTCCAGTACGCCTTCCTGCGCCTCTACGGCCTGCGCGCCGGGGCGCCCATCCAGGTGCCCGCCTGGGACGGGGAGGCGCTGTTCGGGCTGTCCGACGACCGGCCCGACCCCAACGCCCTTCCGGAAATCCGCTTCTACGACTTCGACGGAGACGACCGCATCCTGTGGGCGCTCGACGCGCCGCCCGCCGGCGTCGATTTCTGGGGCTATTTCCAGGAGGTTCCGGAAAGCTGGCGGCAGCACCGCGCCTTCCTGCGCCGTCTGTTCCGGCTGCGGGCGGATCTGTCCTCCCCGCTGGACCGCTGGACCGACCGCGTGACGGAGGGCGGGCGGCGCCCGCTGCTGGCCGTCCATGTCCGCCGCGGCGACTATGTGCGGCTGCATCGGGAGGGTCTGGGCTGGTACCGACCGATCCCCGAGGGCTGGTACGTGGCGTGGCTTCGCGAACGGCTGGCCGCCCTGGCCGGGGCCGGATCGCCCGAGCCCGTCGTCTTCGTGGCCACCGACGAGCCGGCGGGCGTCCTGCCGGCCTTCGCCGAGTTCGAGCCGCTGACCGCCGCCGATGTTTCCGCCGCCGAGGCTTCCACCGGCGATGCGGATCTGCCGGCCCACCTGATCGACTTCGAGATTCTGCGCCGCGCCGGGCATCTGGGCATCGCCAACAGCAGCTTCTCGCGCATGGCCTCCCTTCTCGCGCCGGACGGCCAGCGGGTGGCGGTCCCCGACATCCGGACGGAGCGGCTGGTGCCCTACGATCCCTGGGGCGAGCGGGCCTTCTGGGAGCGCTTCGACGACGGGAACCCCCCGGACCCGGCCATGGGCGATTCCCCCGGCGCGGTGCTGCGGCGCGGGCTGCGCGCCCGGCGGGAGCGCGGCGAAGGGCTGGCCGCCCTGCATTGGGAGAAGGTGCACGCCGCCGCCCTCGAACAGGCAGTCGCCGAGGGGAAGGCGTGGGCCGGAGAACTGCAGGACCGTATCGGGGCGCTGACTGACTCGTTGGCCGCCCAGAAGATCTGGAGCGAGGAGTTGAGCACGTCGTTGGCCGCCCAGAAGGCCTGGACCGAGGAGTTGAACGCCTCTTTCGCCGCCGAGGTGGCGCGGGCCGAGGAACTCCGGACGACCCTTCACGACCGGGAACGCCGGATCGCGGAGCTGGACGGCGCTCTGGAGCGGCAGGCCGTCGAAATGGTTCGGCAACGCGACGCCCTGGGGGCCGAGCTGGAAGCCGCCCGTTTCCAGGCGATGCTGGGGACGCCGAAATGGCTCGTGCGCCGGGCCTTGCTGAAAGGGGCCTTTCTCGGGCTGACCGCGGCCGACCGTGCGCTCGGCTGGGCGCATGCGGGTCTGCGCCTGCGCCTGAGCTATGTCGCCGGGCTGATCTACGACCGCCGGTACCATGAGCTGTCCGTCCTGCTGCGCAGCAAGTTCGGCGCGCCTGCGACGGCGGTCGGGGAGACCGCCGTTCCGGATCAGAACGGCATCGTCGCGGAACCGGCGGCCCCGCCGGCGCCGGTTCCAACCGCCGCCCCAGCCGCTGTTCCGGTCGCCTTCATGGGCGGCGAGGCGTTCGAAGCGGAGATCCACGGCTGGCTGAATTCCGGGTGGTACGGCAACCGCGGGCTGGAGGCCGGAGAGCGCTTCTGGATGCCGCCCGTCGCCGCGGACCGCGCGGGGCCGGACGCCCGCTACGAAGAGGGGACGCGGCGCATCCTCGATCTGTTCGGCGAGATGCCGGACGACCTCTGCCCCAACCCCGATCCTTACCTGCGCTTCGGGCCGCTCGACCGTTTCCATCAGCGCTTCGCCGCCGCCGCTCCGGCCGCAGCGACTCCGACCACGCGGCCTGACGCGGGTTTCTCCATCGTCACGCCCTTTTTCCGCCATCTCGGCTTCTTCGAGGATTGCGCCTGCTCGGTGGCGGAGTTGATTGCCCACACGGAGGCCCGCGCGCCGGGCGTGGCCATTGAATGGGTGATCGCCAACGACGACCCGGACATTACCGATGCCGCCCTGCTGGAGCGGGTGCCGCCGCCGATCCGCGACCGCGTGACCATCGTGCCGACCGACAAGGCGGGGTCGATCTCCGCCGGGTTGAATCTGGCCGTCGGACGCAGCCGCCTGGACTGGGTGCTGTTCCTCGACTGCGACGACCTGATCCGGCGCGAGGCGGTGGAGGTGCTGCGGCATTACGCCGCGCGCTTCCCGAAATGCCGCTACATCTCCTCCTCGATGGTGGACATCGCCGAGGACGGGAGGGTTATTCGCTTCCGTCGGCACGACGCGCCGCCGCAGCGGATGCTGGAGCAGGGCATGCTCGCCGGCCATCTGAAGGCGGTGCGGCGCGATGCCTTCGCCGACCACGGCCCGCTGGACGCCCGCTTCGACGGCTGCCAGGACTTCGAGTTCGTCCTGCGGATCATGCTCGACGAGCCGATCCTGATCGTTCCGGAACCGCTGTACTTCTACCGCTGGCACGGCGGCACCCAATCGCTGTCGCGCCACGTCCGCCAGATGGAAACCCACCGGCGCATCCAGCGGCATGTCCTGCGCCGCCTCGTCCAGCCTGCCCCCGCCGCCCAGCCCCGGGCGGTCGCCGGAGAGCCGCTGCGCGGCATGGCGGTGGTGCGCACGCGGGGCACGCGGCTGGACCTGCTGCGGGAAACGGTGCGCTCGATCGCGGAGCAGCCCCTGCCGATGACTCCCGCAGTGGTCGTCCACGGCGATGAGGCCCTGGCCGCGCGGGTGCGTGCTTGGTGCGACGAGGCGGCGCCCGGCACGTTGTGCCTGGCGGCCAGCCAGCCTGGACGGCGGCGCGGCTATCCGGCCAATGTCGGGATCGAGCACGCCCTGGCCCACCCCGACCGCTTCGACTATGTCATGCTCGTCGACGACGACGATATCCTCTATCCCCTCGCCGCCGAGCGAATGGCCGGAGCGATGGTCCATGGCGGGGCGGACGTCGTCTACGCCGTCGGCAACAAGCGGGTGCCCTGGCAGCCGGCGGAGGACGCCTATCACCCGCTGCCCGCGGCGGCTCTGCTCGGCGGCAACTTCATACCGATCAACACCTACGCGGTGCGCACGGCGGCGCTCGCGGCCACCGGGGCGCGCTTCGACGAGACGCTGGAGTATCTGGAGGACTGGGACCTCTTGATCCAGCTTCTGGGCGGCGATGCCCGCTTCCACATGCTGCCCGAAACGGTCTCGGAGTTCCGCATGTTCGGCGATGGCAACACCACGGTCCGCCGCATGCCCGAACTGTTCGAGGCCGCCGACCGCAGGCTGCGGGCGCGCTGCGCCCAGACGGCGGCGCGGATGGGCATCGACGCCTTCCACCGCTCCGTCCTCGATTTCGACTTCGCCGCCCGGCCGCCCCTCGCCCCCACGGAGATCGGGATGATGATAGACGCCCAGGCTCGCTTCACCAAAGGGCGGGACACGATCGCGGCATGACCATGAAGGAACCGCAGGCCATGAGTGGCCAGGGCAAGGCGATCGGCGCCGGGACCGAGCCCGGCATGGGCACCAGCGTGCTGCTGCCCGTTTTCATGCGTGGAGCCTCGGTGACGGAGGTGGCGCTGCTCGACCGTGCCATCGCTTCGGTCCTGGAGCAGGATTACCCCGGACCGCTGGAGATCCTGGTGATCGACGACGGCAGCCCGATGCCAGTCGCCGACCTCGTGCGCAGCGGCCATCTGCCGCACCGGCCCGAAATCCGTTGGGAGCGGAACGAGCGCAACAGCGGGCTGGTCCACACGCTGAACCGCGGCCTCGCCCTGGCCAGTCATCCCTACATCGCCCGGATGGACGGCGACGACCGCTGGTGCCTCGGCAAGATCGCCCGCCAGTTCGAGCGCTTGCACGCCGATCCTGACTTGACCATCGTGGCCACCGGAATGACCATTGTCGACGCCGAGGGGCGCACGCTCGACACTCATCTGCGCAAGGACGGCTGGGGCGAGATCATGCGCTTCTCGCTGGAGGTCGGCTGCCCCTTCCCGCATGGCAGCGTGGTCGCCCGGCGCGACGTCTACCGGCTGCTCGGCGGCTATCCGCACGACCCGGCCTTCTCCCATTGCGAAGACTACACACTGTGGAGCCTATGGCTGCGCTTCTTCAAGCCGGCCATGGTGGAGGAACTGCTGTTCGACTACACGGCCTCCTCCGGCTCCGTCTCCGGGCTTCATTCGGCCCAGCAGCGGCGGGCGAGCGGCGCCGTCAATCTGCGGCTCCGGAGGCAGAACCTGCAAGGCACCCTGCCTGCGGACATGGAGCGTCTGGCCGCCCTGCTCGGCCTGTCGGTGTTCGAGGCGGGGGTGGCCTGCTACCGGCTGTGGCGCCACCGGCCGGTGGCCCGGCTTCCCGCCGCCGCCCTGCCTGTCCTGCGCCGCATCCTGGTGGACCGCGATCTGGAAGCGATCGGAAATGACCATCCCGAGGCCGTCGGCATAGACCGCCTGCTGGCGGGGTTCCGGAGCGCGCCACTCCCGCCGGACCGCACCGTAACGGTTGCCGTTCACCCCTGAGGCGGCCTGACCATCCCTTCCTCTCACTTTCCCGCTCCATGATCCGGACGGCTTGACATCGCTTCCCGGATCATGATGGCTTGCGTCGCCCGCCCGGGTGCTTTCGCCACTTGTGAGATCATGAGCGACACCGTGTCCGTTTCCACACCGAACGCCAGCCGGTGGACCCCGTCGCATGGGCGTCCGGGCGGCTTCCGGCAGGGCATCCTGGAAAGCCGGGCCTCTGCCCTGGCGGCCCTGACCGCCCTGGCCGCGCTGTTGGCCGGCGTGGTGCCGGCCGTTCTGCGCTACAACCCGCACGCCCCGAATTGGGACGAGCTGTATTTTCTGCATCGCGCCGTCTGCGTGAACCGGGCGGCCTTTGCGCTGGATCTGCCTGCCCTCGACCTGTGCCTGCAGGAAATGGTGAAGTCGCCGATCCTGGCCTTCCTCCTGCTGTTCGCCGGGGATATCCAAGGACGCGCCGAACTGCTGATGCTGATGCCGGTCGTGCTGGCCGCGATGTCTCTGGGGATCGCCGTGCTGATGGCCTGGATGGCCCAGGCGGCCCGGCTGCCGCTGGGGGCCATCGTGCTGGGCGGGCTGGCCTGCGCGCTCGTCCCGCATACGCTGGCGGTGGGCGGTCTGATCTTCGTGGACACCCTGTTCGCCCTCACCGTGGCGGCGACGCTGATGCTCCTGCCGCTGGAGATGGGGCAGCGTCCGACGCCGTCCTGGCGCGGCCACATCGCCCGCGGCGTCCTCTGGGGCGTCCTCGCCTCGCTCGGCGTGCTGGGCAAGCTGACCTACGGCGTCTTCATACTGGCGGTGTTCCCGGTTCTGGCCGCCCTGACCGTGCGGCGCTACGGGCCGGCGGCCTTGCTGCTGCGTGGCGCGGCGGCGGCCGTGGTGTCGCTGCCCGCCGCCCTGGTGATCCTGCGCTACTTGAAGAACTACATGGCGCACGCGGCCGGCTCCTCCTTCGGCAACGTCGCGCAGTTCTACGACAGCGGCCTGGCCTTCGGCGTCCTGGTCCGCGACCAGATCCTGGGCACGGGGATGGGCGCGGTGCCGCTGGCCCTGCTGGTCCTGATGGCGGTCTTCATGACGGTCCGCCGCCCGCGGGACGCCGTGGCCCCCCTGTATCTGCTCGCTGTTCTGCTTGGCTATTTCCTGCTCGTCTCGGCGAGCCCGAACCGCGACCCGCGCTTCTACCTGCCCTTCTGGTTCGCGCTGCCGTGGGTGCTGGCCTCCTTCGCCTGGGGCACCGGGCGGAGCGATCCGGCGGGCTGGCGGCTGGCTGCTCCGGCGGGGGTGGCGCTCTGCGTCGTGCTGTCCCTGCCGACCGCCGGCAGCCTCGATCTGCGTTTCGTGATGCAGTCGCGCGATGCCCTGGCCGCGGTCGCCGCCGACCGCGCCTCGCAGGACATCCCCCGGAACGCGCCGCCGAGGGTGCTGATCGGCAGCGACGCCGGCGGTCTCAACGTCGAAAGCCTTCTGCTGGCGCAGCAGCTCACCGTGGACCCGGTCGTGCGGTCACAGCGGCTGGACACGCTGGTGTACGACATCGTCCGTGGCATCACGCCGGAAGGCTCGGTGCAACGGCTGCGCGCCGCCGATTACCTGCTGTCCCAGTCCCCGCCCGACCCCAGCGCCCCGGAATGGAGCAACCGCTTCCACGGGCTCTTCCTGGAGGAGGGACACCGCAACGGCGACCCTGTCGCCACTCTTGGTGGGGGCTCGCCCCTGACGGTCTTCCGGATGCGTCATCCATGACGAGCCTCCACATCGTCAATGCCCCTCCCGTGGTTGCTCCAGCAGGCCACCTCCATGGATGAAACGATCGCCTCCTCCTCCGCCCGCACCGTCTTGCGCAGCGGCGACCGGGAGCGCTTCGTGCCGCTCGTTCTGTTGGTGCTGATGGTCCTGATCGCCGTTGCGGTGCGGCTGCCCTTCCTGGCCAACCCCCTGATCGGCGAAGAGGGCAGCCACGCCATGCTCGTCCTTGGGGACGAGCCGTTGTCCAGCCGGACGGACAACGGGTGGCCCCAGATCCTGATCGGCCGTGTCGGCGGGACCGACCTTTTCCTCAGCTTCGAGCGCAACATCGTTCCCTATCTGTTGCTCGACCATGTGGTGCGCGGAACCGGCCTGTCCGGGCTGGTGGCCCAGACCACGCCGGAGGGGGTGAACGTGGCGGCGCGGCTGCCGTTCCTGGCGCTGTTCGCGATCGGCAGCGCGGTCCTGTTTCGGGCCGCGTTGACCGGCGCAGCGGGGTTGGCCGGGGCGGCGGCGGCGGTTCCCATCCTGATCGCCGGCTATGTCCTGACCACACCGCTGGCCGTCGGCGCGTCGGTCCAGCCGCAGATCGACGGCAGCGTCGGCGTCTTCCTGATCGGGGTGGCGGCCTGGATCGCCGGCGTGCGCCCCGAAGGGCGGAGCCGGCCCTTCACCGCCGCGCTCCTGGCCGGCTTCGTCGCCGCGCTTGGCAAGCACGAATGGGCCGCCACGCTGGTGGCGGCCACCGTGACGGTCTGGATCGCCGTCGCCGTGGCGCGCGCGCTTCTGCCCGGCGCGGAGGATGCCCAGTCCGTGCGGCGGATGCACCGGACAGCCGCCGGGCTGATCGCCGGTTGCGCGCTCGGCGTGCTCTTCTGCCTTATGGTATCCGCGCAGGAATATCTTTACGGCTTCTCCCTGATGGACCGGATTTCCCGGATGCACAACACCGCGGTCGCGCAGTTCATGCGCAACCTGCCGTTCGTCTATCCGCTCTGGGGTCTGATCGCCGTGACGGTGGGGATTCTCCTGGCCTTCGCCGCCCGGCGGGTCCTGGTGGAGCGGTTCCTGGCCTGCGTGTTCGCCGTGTGGGGAACGGGCATCGCCGTCGGCTTCCTGTGGGGGGCCTGGGTGGGCGACGGTTTCCCGCGCTACTTCATGCCGCCCCTTCTGCTGGTCGGCCTTTTCGTGATCCTGTCCTGCCCCCGCGTCCTGCCGGCTTTTCCCAAGCCCCTGACGGCGGTGCTGGCGCTGTGCATCACGGGCGGCATCGCCGCCAACCTGGCGTCCCTCCACGACAGCGCGACGCGCGGCTTGTCCGTCACCAGCCACCCGGGACGGAACCTGACGGCGTTCCCCGCGCATCTGGACCGGGTCATCCGCCGCGCGCACGAGGAGGGGATCATCATCGTCGACAGCAGTTCCGTCGGCATCTACAGCAAGACGGTCGAGTTCGTGTCGGAAGACATGGGCTGGGACGGAGCCGTCCAACTCGTCCGCCGGGTCCGGCCGGACCGTGCGGACAAGCTGGTCGCCACCTCGCCATGAAGGATAAAGTGTCTTTGCAGAGCACCGCCTTTACAGACGACGACGTCTCGATCCGCGTCCAGGGTATCCGGAAATGCTATCACATCTATGAGCGCCCCCAGGACCGGCTGCTGCAGTTTCTCGCCGGCGGGCGGCGCCGTTTCTATCAGGAGTTCTGGGCGCTCCGGGACATCGACCTGACGGTGCGCCGCGGAGAGTCGGTGGCCCTGCTGGGCCGCAACGGCGCCGGCAAGTCCACCCTGCTCCAGGTCATCAGCGGCGTGCTCCAGCCGACCGAGGGCGAGGCCGCCGTGCAGGGCCGGGTTGCTCCGCTGCTGGAACTGGGAAGCAGCTTCAACCCCGAATTCACGGGGCTCGAGAACATCGGGCTGTCGGCCTCCGTGCTCGGCCTCAGCGAGGAGCAGATCGCCGAGCGGCGCGACGCCATCATCGCCTTCGCCGACATCGGGCATTTCATCAACCAGCCGGTGCGCACCTACTCCAGCGGCATGCAGGCCCGCCTCGCCTTTTCCGTCGCCGCCCATGTCGATGCCGAGGTGCTGATCGTCGACGAGATCCTGTCGGTCGGCGACATCGGCTTCACCCAGAAATGCACCCGCTTCATCCGCGAGTTCCGCGAGCGCGGGACGCTGCTGTTCGTGTCCCACGACATGGCCTCCATCGCTGCCCTGTGCGACCGCGCGGTGTGGCTCGACGGCGGGCGTGTGATCGAGGACGGCGCGCCCAAGACGGTCATCCACCATTATCAGGCCTGGATGGCCAATCCCCGCGGCCGGGGCGATGCGGCCGCCTTCATCCTGCAGGCGCGGGAGCAGGATGCCGAAACGCCGAAGGCCGAACCCGTGCCGACGCCGGAACCGGCGGGAAAGCCGGCGACCGCCGGGGATGATCCGCCACCTCCGCCCGCGGACCCGTCGGGTCACAGCAGCCGCGCCGTCGTCTTCGATTTCAGCAAGGACGCGAACTGGACCGGAGAGCGCGGGATCACCATCGTCAACGCGGCCTTCCGAAACGCGGAAGGCGAACCCGTGAGCCTGATAGACGGAGGCACCGAGATCGCGCTGGACGTCGAGATGGAAACCACCGTTCCGGTGTCGAGCCCGATCGTCGGTTTCGCCATCTACGACCGGCTGGGACAGTTGATCTTCGCCTGGGACACCGCCCGCACCTGCGGCGTCTACAGCTTCTCCGCCGACCCCGGAGACCGCTTCACCGCCTCCTTCGCCTTCGTCTTCCCGTACATCGCGGGCGGGCGCTACACGATGAACCTGGCCGTCGCGGAGGGCACGCCCGACAGCCACATTCAGCATCACTGGCTTTACCACGTGCTCGAATTCGACGTGCGTCACAGCAGCGTGGCGAACGGGCTGATCGGCATCCCGATGCATCGCGTCGAGATCCGTCCGTCCGTTCCAGTATGAGAAACCGCACGGGCACTGGAGACTTCGGATCATGACCATGGAAGCGCACACCCCGCTGGTGTTCGACGTCGGCGCCAATGTCGGCGACAAGGCCGCCGCCTTTGCCGCGGGAGGAGCCCGCGTGATCTGCTTCGAGCCGCTTCCGGACTGCGCGGACGCTCTGCGCCACCGCTTCGCCGACACGCCCGCCGTGCGGGTGGTGCAGATGGCGATGGGTCCCGAAGCGGGACGGCAGACCCTGTCGATCTGCTCCGACGCCACGACCATCTCGACCTTCTCCGAGGCATGGAAGCAGGGCCGCTTCAAGGATTACCGCTGGGACCGCACCGTCGAGGTCGAGGTCGGCACGCTCAATGGCGCCGTCGCCGCCCACGGCCGGCCGGACTATTGCAAGATCGACGTCGAAGGCTTCGAGCGGTCCGTGCTGGCCGGCCTGACGCAGCCGGTTCCCGTCGTTTCCTTCGAGTTCTGCCGGGAAGGGCTGGACGAGACCCGGGCCTGCGTGGAGCATCTCACCGGCCTCGGCTACCGCTATTTCAACGTCGGCTTCGGCGAATGCCCAACGTTCCGCCACGGCGCGTGGATCGGCGCCGACGCCCTGCTCGCCGAGTTGGCGGCGCATCCGCACGATCTGGTGTGGGGCGACGTCTATGCGTCGTGGAGCGAGATGCCTCCGGCAATCCTGGCCCCCTTCCTGCCCGCTTCACCGCCGGCCCAGTGGCGGGACGGGCTTGAGGCGCTGACGGCGTACGGCCTGACTTATCCGGGGGTGCCCCTGCGCCTGCATCTCGGCTGCGGGGAAACGCGCCTGCCGGGCTACGTCAACATCGATTACCCGTCCGACGCCCACAACGTGATGGCGGTCCGTCCGGACTTCGAGGCCGACATCCTGGGTCTGCATTTTCCGGACGGAACGGTGGACGAGGTCCGCCTGCACCACGTCTTCGAGCATTTCAACCGCGTGGCCGCCTACGGCCTGCTGGTCCGCTGGCACCGCTGGCTGAAGCCGGGCGGCGTCCTGCATCTGGAAACCCCCGACACCGTGGGGTGCGCGCGCGAGGTGGCGGACGCCTCCCTTCCCTACGCGCTGCGTCTGAGATCCCTGCGGCACATGGAGGGCGACCAGACGGCCAGTTGGGGCTACCACGTCGGCCATTGGTTCGGGGAGCGGTTCCGCCACACGCTGGAGCGGCTGGGCTTCATCGGGGTGACCATCGAGAATCACAGCTCCGGGCACGAACCGCCGCTGCACAACGTCACCGCGCGCGCCGTCAAGGACGCGGACCGGCCGCTGGACGAGCAGATCGCCGCCGTGGAGGAACTGCTGTGGGACAGCACCGTCGACCGGACGGAGCGCCCGACCTGGGAACGCTGGCGCGAGCAGCTCCGCACCTTCCTGGCGGACGGCGAGGCTCCGCCCGCTCCGAACGCCCACCCCGCCCTGTTCGCCGAAACCAAGGCCCAGGCCGCGGTGCCGGACGATCTCGCCGCCTTCCTGGCCCGGCTAGTGGCCGATCAGGGCAAGCCCCCGGCCATCGCGGAGATCCACGACTTCAACCAGCGCGACCGCGACCGCTGGGTCGCCGGGCAGGCCGCCGCGGTGCCGGCGGGCGGGCGCGTGCTCGACGTCGGGGCCGGGACCTGCCGGTACCGCGCGGCCTTCGCGCACTGCGCCTACACCTCCCATGACTTTAAGCGTTACGAGGGCTTCCAGGACCCCGCGCGCCATGAGGGGCTGTACGGCAGCATAGATCTGGTCAGCGACATCCTCGACCTTCCGGCGCCCGACGCCTCTTTCGACGCGGTCCTGTGCACGGAGGTTCTGGAGCATGTGCCGGAACCGGCCGCCGCGGTCCGGGAGATGGCGCGCGTGCTCGCGCCCGGCGGCACGCTGATCCTGACGGCCCCCCTGGGATCGGGCCTGCACCAGGAGCCCTATCATTACTATGGTGGCTTCACCCCGCACTGGTACCGCCACGTCTGCGCCCGCAACGGGCTGGAGGTCCGCGAGATCATGCCGAACGGCGGCTTCTTCCGCCTGCTGGCCCAGGAAACCGCGCGGGTGGCCTGGACGATGGACCAACACCGCGATCTGCACGGCGGCCACGACGGCGTGGTCGGCCGGCTGTTCGGGGAATTGCTGCCGCGCTATCTGCACGCGCTCGACGATGCCTGCCACATCGGCCAGTTCACCGTCGGCTATCACGTCGTGGCGGTGAAGCCGGCCCCCTGATCCGGGCGCCGGATTCGCCGCCGCCGGGATCACACGATGTCGGCGAATCCGGTCCGCAGATGGCGGAACAGCCGGAGGCTGAGGGCCGCGAAGAGGAGCCCCGCCAGGATCTGGACGCCCAGCATGGTCCAGTCCGGCGGCGTGCCCGCGAACAGCACCGTGCGCGTGTTCTCGATGATGCCGGTCAGCGGGTTGAGGTGGAGCAGCCCGCGGAAGCTCTCCGGCAGCGCGCTCGCCGGGTAGAACAGCGGGCTGAGGAACATCAGGAGCTGGCTCGCCACCGGCGTGATCGAACGCAGGTCGCGCAGGTAGACCCCGAGCGCGCCGAACAGGAACCCGGTGCCCAGACAGAGAAGCAGAAGGGGCAGCCACACCAACGGCAGGAACAGCACCGACAGCGGCGGCAGCCCGATCACCGCCAGGTGGAAGAGCAGCAGGATGCCCAGGCTGATGGCGACCTGGAACAGGCTAGACAGAACCATCACCCAAGGCAGGACCTCCAGCGGGAAGACCACTTTCTTCACATAGGAGGGGTTTTCCAGCACCAGGCTGGGTGACCGGTTCAGCGCCTCGGAGAACATGTTGAAGACGATCAGCCCGGCGAACAGGATCAGGGCGAACTCCCCCTTTCCGCCGGTCGAACCGCCCCAGCGGGCCTGGAACACCACCGAGAAGACGAAGGTGAAGACGGCCAGCATGAGGATCGGGGTCAGGAGCGCCCAGACCACCCCAAGCAGCGATCCCCGGTAGCGGGATTCGATCTCCCGCCGGACGAGGCGGCGCAGCAGGGCACGGTGGTGCCAGGGGGTCGTGAACAGGCCGGCCAGACCGGTCGGAACTTGCGGAGCGCTTACGGCCATGGTCATGCGAGATGGATTCCAGCGTGGAAAGGACCCCGGCGTTCTAGTCCCGGCGCGAAGCCCAGCGCAATCCGAAACCGTCCCCTTCCCCGGCCGTCCGAATCAGGACACGGAGGGCAACGCCGCGGCGCGCAGCAGTTCGATCAGGCGCGGGGCGGTGCCTTCCAGGGAGTAATGCCGCTCCACCTTGGCACGGCCCGCCGCGCCCAGCCGCCGGCGCAGATCGGGATCGGCGGCAAGGCGGCGCAGCGCGTTGGTCCATTCCTCCGGGGTCTCGGCCAGGAAGCCGTTGACGCCATGCTCCACGATGTCGCGGTTGACGCCGACCGGGGACGCCACCACCGGCTTGCCGCAGGCCATGTACTGGATCAGCTTGTAGCCGCACTTGCCGCGCTCCCACGGGGTGTCGGCCAGCGGCATGATGCCGATGTCGAACGCCGCAATGTGCTGCGTCTCCGTATCCTCCCGCCAGACGTGGCGGTCGGCGGGAAGATCGCCCAGAATGCCGGGGGTCGCGCCCACCAGGCAAAGCCGGATCTCGTTTCCCGTCACCATCCGCCGCAGCGGTTCCCCGACCAGATTCAGGTAGTGGTCGGTGATGGGGGAGCCGATCCAGCCCACCGCCGGCAGCATACCGGTCCGTTCCGGCCCGATGGGATAGCGGGTGATGTCGACCACGGTGGGAAGGATCGCGATCGAGAGGGCGCCGGTCGACTCGGCCCTATTGGCCAGATAGTCGTTCCCCACGGTCACCAGGGCCGCGTGCCGCATCACCCGGTCCAGCTTGCTTCCCAGCAGCCGGCGCACCAGGGACCAGCGGCTGCGGTCGTAGTGATGGAACCAGGCGTCGTCGAAATCGACGACATAAGGGGGGAGCGACTCCAGAATCCAGCGCTCCGCCCCATAAGGAAACCAGGGAAGCAGCTCCTTTTCGATCCACAGCAGATCGAAGTTACGCGCCCCGACCATCTGGCGGACGCGCGCCGCGTAGGCAGCCCCGATGCTGCGCACCGGGCGCATCCGCCCAGCGTAGAGGGCCTCCAGGTAGGAGTCGGGCAGCAGGGGCGCAACGGCGACCGACATCCCCGCTTCAGCCAGTGCCGGAAGGAACTGGTAGTGCCGGAGACGACTGCTTGGGCCCCGAGGGCCGTAGCGGGAAAGCAGCAGGATACGCATGGCCGCGGGTGGTGTTTCTTCGGACAATGGCACGGCGGCTGCGGTGCTGCAAACAGGGAACGCTGGACGGCCCCGCAGGGCGCGACACCGTTCCCGGAACGCTCGAAGCGTAGCGCGAAACCGGTCTGCCGCCATTTTCACCAAATAAGGCGAACAAATCTACCTGCCTGTGCCGGGCACGGCACGGATTTGGGATGCGCTTCAGCTTCCTATAAGGGTCGGCGCAACCGAGGCTTCCATTACCGAAGTGAAACATTATCGACGGAGCGCATCGACCGTTCGGATTGCTTTCCCATAGGTGGTTAATCCATCGGGCGTTTCCATTCCGCACTTGCAAATACGGGTTACCAATGATATCGAGCGCAAGGCATGCCGTAAGGCGCAAAGTTTTAGACACTTTGGCGGGGGTCCAAAAATATGACGACGTCGAGCACGATCACCGGTGGTATCTCCAATAATGTTTCGACCGCGTCCACGCTGGCGGGTGCGGTTCTCCAGAACACCAGCCTCGTCGCAACGAACAAGGACACGAAGTCGCTCGTGATCGGCGACGACGCTCTGCCGCCGACGAAGACGCTGAGCCTGATCAGCGACAGCAACACGGCGCTGGTGCTGAACACCAACACCGCCGCCACCCTGCTGGGCGGCACGGGCAACAACAACGTTCTCGTCGCGAACGACGCCGCCGGCACCGTTCTGCAGGCCGGCACCGGCACCGGCCAGACCCTGGTCGGCGGCTCGGGCGGCCAGCTGCTGGGCACCAGCACCGTGGCGGGCGCTTCGGCCACCATCCTCGGCGGCACGGGCGCCGACACCGTCGTGGCCGCGGCCGGCAACAACGTGCTGACCGCCGGTGCAGGCAACAACACCATCCTCGCGGTGGGCGGCAACAACCAGATCTTCGCGGCCGGCAACGACACCGTCTTCGCGGCGGGCGGCAACGCCACCATCGGCGCAGGCACGGGCAACTCCTACCTGGCGGTCACCGGCGGCAACAACCTGATCGCCGGCGGTCAGGGCAACACCACCATCGCCTCGGCGGCGGGCAACAACACGATCTTCGGCGGCTCGGGCAATACCACCATCGCCGGCGGTGCGGGCAATGACCTGCTGATCGGCAACACCTCGAAGGCCGGCAACGCCGTCATCGGCGGCTTCGCCGGCAACGACACCATCATCGGCGGCGTCGGCAACGACACGCTGTTCGGCGGCGAAGGGAACGACATCTTCGTGTTCAGCACCGTCTTCGGCGGTGGCAAGCACGTCATCGGCGACTTCAAGGCCGGCACCGACCTCATCGCGGTCCAGGGCTACGGCCTCACCGCGGCCCAGGTCGCGTCGAAGGTCACGGTCACCGGCGGCAGCTCCGTCCTGTCGCTGTCGGACGGCACGCAGATCACGGTCGCCGGCGTCACCAACCTGACCGCCAGCAACTTCGCCGTCTGATAAGCACCTCTGTGTTGTTTCGTGGACCTGCCGAGCAATCGGCAGGTCCATTTTTATGCGCTTCATGCCCTTTCGCTTTTTCGGCATGGAAGGTCGAGCCGCAGAGCGTGGCGCAAGCGGATGCAAAGGGCCTTCTTTCATGAGTCCGTCGGGCAGGCCGGAACCCCACATGCGACCCCGGGAACTGCGACTCCGGAACCTGCAGCGTCTGGAAGAGCTGCTGGCCGACGGAGCGATCGCCGAGGCGGAAGCTGTGGCGCGCTCCCTTCTGCGCCACAGCCGCAGCCATGCCCAGGGTGCCGCCGGGCTTGCCCGCTGCGCCCTGGCGCGTGAGGACCTTGATGGCGCGCTGCGCTGGGCTGAGCGCAGCGCGCGCTTCGCCCCGAACGACATCGCTCTCAAAGCGTTCGTCGCCGCCCTGCTGATCGCGGCGAATCGATCGGCCGACGTCCCCCCGTTGCTGGCCGGAGTGGCCGAACGGGCCGCCGCTCCCACCGCGGCGATCGCCCTGGGGCAGGCCCTGGCCCGGCTGGGGGCGACAGACCGCCTTCTCCCCCTGATCGGGCGCCAGCTTCATCGCTTTCCGGTGAGCGTCGCTCCCCTGCTGTGCGATCTCGCCGACCACGCCGTCCTGACCGGGAGCGTTCCCGGCTGGGTCGCCGCCGATGTCGGCCTGCGGATCGCCGGAGCCCTGCCCGCGGACCCGCCGGGCGCTGCGGATGCGGGCGCCGCCGTCCGAATCGAGTCCCCCCGGCGGGGCCGGCTGCTCGCCATGGACCGCCCCTTGTTCCTGCGGCGGTACGGCCAGGAGGACGGAGGCAGCGGTCTGATCCGCTTCACCCTGCCCCTCGGCGCGGAATTGGAGGGGGAGCCGCTCTCCATCACCCTGGACGGCGCACCCCTGCTCGGCTCGCCCCTGCACCCCCGGCGCCACGCGGCGGTGGAAGGAAGCGTCCTGCCCGACGGCAGCGGCGATGATGGTGGCGATGGCGGCAAATCGGTCCTGTCCGGCGGGCTTCTCTCCGGCTGGGCCTGGTGTCCCGGCGATCCACCACAGTCCGTGACGGTCCGGGTGGAGGACGAAACCGGGCATTCCGTGACCGTGGCTGCGGACCGTCCGATGGAAGGCGCCCAGGCCGAAGGCGTGGAGAGCGGTCGCTACGGCTTCCTCATCGATCCGGTGGCCGCCGGTCTGTCCCCCGGCCTTCTCCATGTCACCGCCGGGCCGGGAGCCCAGCCGCTGGCCGGCAGTCCCCTGCCCTGGTCCGGCCCCGGCGGAACCGGACGGCTTCCCACGCCGGTCGGCCCGCCGCCTCCCCGTCCGGCCCGCTGGCGGCCTCCGGCGCCGGTCGTGGACGTCGTGGTTCCGGTCTACCACGGGCGGGAGGAGACGCTGGCCTGCCTGCGCTCGGTCCTCGCGGCAGAGGACTCGACTCCGCGCGAGATCGTCGTCATCGACGACGCCAGCCCGGACGCCGAACTTGTCGGCGACCTGACGACGCTCGCCGCCGAAGGGCGGATCACGCTGCTCCGCAACCCGCGAAATCTCGGCTTTCCGTCCACGGTCAACCGCGGGTTGGCCCTGCATCCCGACCGCGACGCCGTTCTTCTGAACGCCGACACGCTGGTCGCCGGCCCCTGGTTGGAGCGGCTGCGCGCCGCGGCTTGGTCGGCGCCGGACGTCGGCACGGTCACCCCGCTGTCCAACGACGCCACGATCCTCAGCTACCCCTCGGGCATGGACAGTCCGCCCGCGCCGTCCCTGCCGGAAACGGCGGCGCTCGACCGGCTGGCCCGGTCGGTGAACGCCGGGTTGCGGGTCGATCTGCCGACGGCGGTCGGCTTCTGCGCCTACATCCGGCGCGATTGCCTGGAGGAGACCGGCCCCTTCGAGGAACGGCTGTTCGGGCGCGGCTATGGCGAGGAGAACGACTTCTGCCTGCGCGCGCGCCGGCTGGGCTGGCGCCATCTCGGCGCCGCCGACGTCTTCGTGGCGCATGTCGGCGGGCGCTCCTTCGGGCGGCAAAAGGCGATCCTCGCCGCGCGCAACAGCCGCCTGCTGGAGCGGCTACACCCCGGATACGACGCGCTGGTCCAGGACTTCATCGCCGCCGATCCGCTGATGGTGGCGCGCCGCCGCCTCGACCTCGCCCGCTGGGCGGAGGAGGCGGGGACCGCGCGCAAGCCCGCCGTCCTGCTGGTCACCCTCGCCGGGCGCGGCGGGGTAGCCCGCTTCATCGAGGAGCGGGCCGCGGCGCTGAGCGCGGAGGGGTGGCGGGTCCTGAGGCTCGCCCCCGAAACCGCCGGGGACGAGGAGGACGACGAGGACGAAGAAGAGGACGAAAGCGGGGACGAGGATGGCGCGGAGGACGTCTCGCCGCCCGAGCGCCTCTGCCGGATCGAGGTCATGGACCGGCCCGACCTGCGCGATCTGGTGTTCCGCACCCGCGCGGAGTTCGACGAACTGGCCGAAGCCCTGAGGCTGGCCGGAACGGCGGCGGTGGAGATCCACCATCTGCTGGGCCATGACGCCGCGGTGCTCGATCTGGCTGGGCGGCTCGGCGTTCCCTACGACCTCACCATCCACGATTACGGCCTGATCTGCCCGCGCCTCAGCTTCGTGGACAAGGACGGGCGTTACTGCGGCGAACCGGATCTGGCCGCCTGCGAAGTCTGCACCGCCGATCCGGACGACCGCGCCGACCCGGAGCTGACGGTGGGCGCCCTGCGCCGGCGCACGCGCGCCCTGGCCGCCGGGGCGCGGCGGGTGACGGCGCCAACCCGCGACGTGGCGGCGCGCCTGCTGCGTCACATCGCTCCGCGCCCCGTCGAGATCCGGCCCTGGGAGGACGTTGCCCCGCCGCCGCCCGCCGGACCGCGCCGGCCGCCCGGTCCGGACGGGCGGTGGCGCGTCTGCACGATCGGCGCGGTCGGCATTCAGAAGGGCTACGAGGTCCTGCTGGCCTGCGCCCGTGATGCCGCGGCACGCGGTCTGCCTCTGGAATTCGTGGTCGTCGGCTTCAGCGAGGAGGACCCGCCCCTGTTCGAGACGGGGCACGGCTTCGTCACCGGCCGCTTCACGGAGGAGGAGGCGGTCGCCCTGGTGCGGGCGCAACAGGCCGACATCGCCTTCCTGCCGTCGATCTCGCCGGAGACCTGGTGCTATGCCCTCTCCACCGCCTGGAAGGCCAGGCTGGAGGTGGTGGCCTTCGATCTCGGGGCGATGTCCGAACGCATCCGGCAGCAGGGCGGCGGTCATCTGCTGCCACCGGAATTGGAGCCTGCGACAATCAACGACATGCTCCTGGGCATTCTTGACGCTCATACGCCGCATGGCGTAGCAATCGGGCGGCCTTTCTCCTTTCGGCCAGATTACAGGCCAAGCGTTCCGGCGGCGGATTCGGATGGTCCGGGCACCCGCCGTTCAATTTCTCAGTCTCACCGGGGGTCGTCGATGATCGGTAGCGTTGCGTCCGCAGAAGCCCAACAACCCATTCAGATCAAGGCAACGGCCCAGACCTTGGCCCTGGCGCCCGGCTTCTATTCCCTGCTCGTCACGAACGGCGGCGGCGCGACGGCGGCGGGCGAATTCCCCCTGCCCAGCGTTCAACTGGCACCGTCACCCGGCAACCCTGCCGGCAGCAGCGTCGAGATGATCGGCAGCGTGCCGGGCAACTGGCTGAGCAAGCCGGGCGACACCATCATCATCAAGGTGTCGGGCGGCCCCGCGACCGTGATCCTGTCTTCCTACAAGCACGTCGACCGCCCGAACGCTCTCCTGTCCCTCCAGTTCGCCCGCATCGACGACACGCCGGGGACCCAGCAGGCCGCCGCCCCGATGCCGGCTTCCGCGCCGGTGCAGGGGGCGCCCATTCAAAACGCCCCGATCCAGAGCGCTCCGGTGCAGGCCCCGCCCGCCGTCCGTCCGCGCGCCGAGATCCTGGCCCACATCCAGCGCCAGGGCGACCTCCGCTTCCCCGATTCCAACTGGGCCGGCGCCGTCGGGCAGCGGCTGTGGATCGAAGCCTTCTCGATCACCCCGGTCGAGGGCATCGCGCCGGAGGATCTGGAGTACAAGGGCCTGACCGCGAACGGCTGGGAGACCCCCTGGATCAACGGCGGCGGCATGTGCGGCAGCCGCGGCCTGGGCACGCCGCTGATCGGCTTCTCGATCCGCCTGCGCGGCGGCGCGGCCGAGCGCTTCGACTGCGTCTACGAGGGCGCCTTCGTCAGCGGCTACCGCTCGCCCGCCGGGCAGAACGGCAGCCCCTGCCGGTCCGACGCGATCGGCGACGCCCTGGAAGGCGTCCTGCTGCGCTTCGTCGAGAAGCAGCGTTCCTACTGAGTCCGGAGCGGCCCCAGCCCGATGCCCATCAAGACCGTTCTCAACGTCGGATGCGGTCAGCGCGCCATCTCGATCCTCGGCAGTTCCCTGCCGGCGGAGGGATGGCGGGAGCTGCGCCTCGACATCGATCCGAAGGTCGATCCGGACATCGTCGCCTCGATGACGGACATGACCCCGGTGCCCGACGGGTCGGTGGACGCGGTCTGGTCGTCGCACAATCTGGAGCATCTCGACCCGCATGAGGTGCCGGTGGCCCTGCGGGAGTTTCTGCGCGTGCTGACCCCGGGCGGCACGCTCCTGCTGACCGTGCCCGACCTTCAGGCGGTGGCCAGACTGGTGGCCGAGGACCGGCTGGACGAGACTCTCTATGAATCCAGGCAGGGCCCGATCCGACCGCTGGACATCGTCTACGGCTACGGTCCGGCCCTTGCCGCGGGAAACCGCTTCATGGCCCACCGCAACGGCTTCACCCCCAACCTGCTGGGACGGCTGTTGCAGGAGGCGGGGTTCGAACCGGTGGCGATGTGGCGGCGGGCCCAGGCGTACGAACTGCAGGTCAAGGCCTTCCGACCGCCCCCACCGGCCGAGGCGCTGGAGGAGCTTGGCCTGCACTTCCCGGCAGGCTGACGCTCCCGGACAATGCTCATCCAGGCCCGCGGCGGATGGCGGGCCTTCTTTGCGGAATCGGCGGCACGCGATGAACTATCTCTTCGTCCACCAGAACTTCCCGGGCCAGTACCAGCACATCGTGCAGCATCTGGCGTCCCAGCCGGGCAACCGGGTGGTCTTCATCTCGCACGACAGCCCTGCGTCGATCCCCGGCGTGGAGCGCGTGGTCTACCAGCCCTTCCGGACGGCACGGACGACGACCCACCACTACATCCAGGAGATGGAGCAGGCGGTCATCTACGGGCAGAGCGTCTACGAAGTCTGCCGCCGCCTGAAGGCCGAGGGATTCCGGCCCGACATCATGATCGGGCACAACGGCTGGGGCGAGACGCTGTACATGAAGGACGTCTGGCCCGACGTTCCGCTGCTCGCCTATTTCGAGTTCTTCTATCATCTGACCGGTGCCGACATCGGCTTCGACCCGTCGCTGGCGGTCACCGAGAACGACGGGCCACGGGTGCGCACCAAGAACGCCATCAACACGCTGGGCTTCGAAGCCGCCGACTGGGGCCAGACGCCGACCGGCTGGCAGTGGTCGCTCTACCCCGACTACATGCGTCCCCGCATCAGCGTGATCCACGAGGGCGTGGACACCACCATCGTCACCCCGGCGTCCGACGCCTGGCTGCGCCTGCCGTCGGGCCTGACATTGACCCGCAAGGACGAGGTCATCACCTACGTCGCCCGCAACCTGGAACCCTATCGCGGCTTCCACGTCTTCATGCGCGCCCTGCCGGGCATCCTGAAGCGGCGGCCCAACGCCCATGTGCTGATCGTCGGCGGCGACGAGGTCAGCTATGGGCAGGCGTCCTCCGACGGGCGGAGCTACCGCGACATCCTGCTGGCCGAGGTCGGGCAGGGCATCGACCGGGAGCGGGTGCATTTCCTGGGCAAGGTTCCCTACCCCACCTTCCTGTCGGTGCTGCGCGTCTCGTCGGCCCATATCTACCTGACCTATCCCTTCGTGCTGTCCTGGTCCTTCCTGGAGGCCATGGCGGCGGGCTGCCTGCTGATTGGCTCCTCGACCATCCCGGTGGAAGAGGTGCTGCGCGACCGGCAGAACGGGCTGCTGGTGGACTTCTTCGACGGGGCGGCCCTAACCGACCGCATCGACGAGGTGTTCGAGCACCCCGACCGCATGCAGGCCCTGCGCGACCGGGCGCGGCGGACGGTAGTCGAGAACTACGACCTCCGCACCGTCACCCTGCCCCGCCACCTCGCGCTCATCGACGACCTGATCGCCGGCCGGAACCCCACAGAGAGGACCCCGCAATGAGCGCGTGGAGCGACGGCTACAACGCCGACATCGCCTACACCCATGGTGCCTACCGCGAGCTGTCGCCGGGTTACCTGTCCTACGTCTGCCTGCTGAACGGCGTCCGCCCGCCGCGCACCGACCGGCCCTTCCGCTATTGCGAACTGGGCTGCGGCCAGGGGATGACCCTGAACATCCTGGCGGCGACCCATCCCCAGGGGCGCTTCACCGGCATCGACTTCAACCCGCTGCATGTCGCCGGGGCGCGCCGGCTCGCCGAAGAGGCGGGGCTGGCCAACGTCGCATTCCACGAGCGGAGCTTCCAGGAGGTGGCCGCCGGGGCGCTGCCGGCGGAAGAGGTCGGGGACGGTTTCGACTTCATCGTCCTGCACGGCGTCTACAGCTGGGTCAGCCCGGAGAACCGCCGGGCGGTGGTGGACACCCTGGAGAAGACGCTGAAGCCCGGCGGGCTGGTCTTCGTCAGCTACAACGCCATGCCGGGCTGGGCGCCGCTTCTGCCCCTGCAGAAGCTGATGCTGGCCCACGCGGCGGCCAACCCGGCCCGCAGCGACCGGCAGCTCGACGCGGCGCTGGGCTTCATCAACCGGCTGAACGAGGCCGGCGCCGGCTATTTCGCCGCCAACCCCGCCGTTGGCCAGCATCTCGCCACGATGGCGGGGCAGGACCGCCGCTATCTGACGCACGAGTATCTGAACACCCACTGGGAGCCGCTGGGCCATGCCCAGGTGGCGCAGGATCTGGCGCGGGCGAAGCTGGGCTATGCCTGCTCCGCCAACATCCCGCACAATTTCGACGAGCTGTCGGTGCGTCCGGAGCTGCGGGCCATCCTGGCCGAGATCGCCGACCCGACGCTGGCGGAGACGGTGCGCGACTTCGCGATGAATCAGGTGTTCCGCCGCGACATCTTCATCCGCGGCCTAGAGCGGATGCCCGCCGCGGAAGCCGCTGCGGAACTCCGGCGGCTCCGCTTCACCCTGATGGTTCCGCGCGAGAAGGCCGGGCTGGCGGTTCCGGTGCCGCTGGGCGAGCTGCGCCACGACGCGGGGCTCGGCCTGCCGATCCTCGACGCGCTCGCCGCGGGCACCCCGACCCTGGGCGAGATCGAGGCGATGCCGGAGATGGCCCGGCACGACTTCGGCACCATCTCCCGCTTCGTTGCGCTGCTCGCGTCGTTCAATCACGCCCATCCCCTGGCGGACCCGTCGGAGGACGCGCGCGAGGCCGCCGGGCGGCTCAACCGGGCGGTCGCCCGGCGCATGCTGGTCGATGAAAGCCTGTACTTCCTGGCGTCCCCCACGGTCGGCCTGGGCATCGGGGCCGATACCCTGGAACGCCTCGTCCTGGCCGGACTTCTCGCCGGGCAGCCGGTGGACGTCCAGCCGCTTTCCGGCTTCGTGACCGACGCGCTGCGCGCGCTCGGGCGCGCGGTCTTCGCCGAAGACGGGTCCTCCATCTCCGATCCCGAGGCCATGCGCCCGCTGGTCGCCGCGAAACTGGCCGATTTCCTGCCGCAGAAGCTGCCCGTGTGGCAGCGGCTCGGCCTCCTGTGACGGAAGACGGGGTACCGGAAAGGGCTGTGGCGCCCGTCGGCGCCCCGTCGTATGGTTCGCCTGTTCTCCGAACCCCAGGACTTGAAGATGAGCCACTCCACCGCCGACCGCGTCCGCGAAGCCCTGCTTGAGACGTCCCGGAACTTTGCGGCCTTCGCCGATCAGGCCGACCGGATCGAAGCCGCCGCCGGGCTGATGATCGACGGGCTGAAGGGCGGCGGCAAGGTGCTGTTCTGCGGCAACGGCGGGTCCGCCGCCGATTCCCAGCATCTCGCGGCGGAGCTGACCGGACGCTATCTGCGGGACCGCGCGCCTTTGGCGGCGGTGGCCCTGACGGTGGACACCTCCGCCCTGACGGCCATCGCCAACGACTATTCCTACGACGAGGTGTTCGCCCGACAGGTCCGCGGCCTGGGCCGGGCCGGCGACGTGCTGGTCGGCATCTCGACCAGCGGCAACAGCCGCAACGTGGTGGCCGCCCTGGAGGCCGCGCGTGCGCTCGGCATGCGCACCGTCGGCCTGACCGGCGCCGCCGGCGGGCGGATGAAGGAGTTGTGCGACGTCTGCCTGTGCGTCCCGTCCACCGACACCCCGCGCATCCAGGAAATGCACATCGCCGCCGGCCACATGCTGTGCGAACTGGTCGAGAACGCCTTCGTCTGACGACGGGGCGGTCTCAGCCGCCCAGCCGCTCCGCCACCGCGTCGGCGATGGCGAGGCAGGAGGTCAGCCCCGGCGATTCCATGCCGAACAGGTTGACCAGTCCCGCCACGCCGTGCGTCTCCGGTCCCTGGACCAGGAAATCGGCCTGCGGCTGGCCGGGGCCGCTCAGTTTTGGGCGGACGCCGGAATAGGCCGGAACCAGGGCGCCGTCGGGCAGGTCCGGCCAATAGCGCCGCACCTCGCCGTAGAAGCCGTCGGCCCGCTTCGGGTCCACCCGGTAGTCGGGACGGTCGTAGTCGGCGGGGTCCAGCCACTCGACGTCCGGGCCGAAGCGGGCCTGCCCGGCCAGATCCAATGTCAGGTGAACGCCCAACCCACCCTCCACCGGCACCGGATAGACCAGCCGCGCGAAGGGTGAGCGCCCCTGCCCCAGCGCGTAGTAACTGCCCTTGGCCAGCACCCGCGGCGGCACATGTTCCGCCGGGAAGCCCTCCAGATTGCGGGCTACGCTCCAGGCGCCCAACCCGGCGGCGCTGACCAGCGTGCCGCAGGCGATGCGCATCGGCTCCGCGCCGCCGACCTCCAACTCGAAACCGTCCGCGGCGCGGTGGGCGCGTTCCAGAGGGCTGAGGAAAGCCAGCATGGCGCCCGCCGCCTCGGCGTCGCCCCGCAGGGCCAGCATCAGACCGTGGCTGTCGATGATGCCGGTGGATGGCGACAGCAACGCGCCCACGCAGCGCAGGCGGGGCTCCAGCGCCGTGGCCTCGGACGCGGAGAGCGCGACGAGGTCGCTCACCCCATTGGCGGCGGCCTGGGCGCGGATGGCCTCCAGCCGGGGCAGCTGGGCCTCCTCGGCGGCGACGATCAGTTTGCCGATGCGCTTGTGCTCCACCCCCTGCGCCGCGCAATAGGCGTAGAGCGCGTCCCGCCCGGCCACGCACAGGCGCGCCCGAAGGCTGCCCGTGGGGTAATAGATGCCCGCGTGGATAACCTCGGAGTTGCGCGAGCTGGTGCCGGTGCCGATGGCGTCCGCCGCCTCCAGAACCACCACCTCCCGCCCGGCACGGGCCAACCGCCGGGCCACCGCCAGCCCGATCACCCCGGCCCCGACCACCACGCAGTCCACCCGCTCCATCGTTTCTCTCCGGTCCTTCCAAAGGGCTGATCCCAAGGATGGGTCAGAGGCAACAAGGCCGCAAAAGCGGCCGCCCACGCAAGAGGGACGCGCGAGAGGAATGGGGGGCGGCATCGCCGGACGGACCACTCCCCTTCGGCCCGTCGCCCCGGAAGAGACGCTCGGACGGGCAAAGCCCGTCCAGTAAAGATCATCCACCGGATTCAATCATCCGGCCGCATTACAACTCGCAATGCGATAAGCATCCACATGATGAAGTAAATTTTCAACCCAAACACCCTTTTCGCAAACATGAGCCAATTTTGTTGATAACTCATTAGACTTTATTGAAGAAACGCCGCTCGTCCCTGAATTGAAGAGCTGTTTTCACAAGCAGTCCTCTTTTATTCAAAGGCGGCAGCCATGAGCACACCGGATTACGTTTTTTCTGTATCCGAAATCGCCGGAAGCGGACGTATTGAAATCGATTCATTGCTCGCTGGGTACAAATGGGGCGAAGGGAGCAAACCGGGAGAAGGGGTTTCCCTGACCTATTCTTTCGGTGTCGCCGGCCTGTCGGCCTATCGGGATGGCTATCTGACGCCGGACCCGGGAAGCGTCTGGACCTTGTCCGGCACGGCGCAGGCGGCGATCCGCCAAGCGCTCGGCACCTGGACGGCAGTCGCGAACATCACCTGCACCGAGGTCGCCGACAACGCCCTGTCCTGCGGCGACCTCCGTTTCGGAGGCAGCAACGCCCCGGCAACCGCCTACACGGTCCTGCCAGTGGCGGATATTCCGGAAGCGGGCGACGTGTGGTTTGGCCCCCTCTTCGCCGACCCGGCCCTGTCCTGGGCGTCCGGTTCTTACACCTACCAAACCATCGTTCATGAGATCGGGCACGCCTTCGGCCTGAAGCACCTGCACGAGGAGTACGGGGCCTTCCCGATCGCCCCCACCGGCATCGACAGCCAGCTCTACAGCACGATGAGCTACCGGTCCTACCCCGGAGCGCCTCCGGGAATGGGCTACTGGCAGGATCGCTTCCCGACCACCCCCATGGTCGATGACATCGCGGCCATCCAGTATCTGTATGGCGCCAACATGTCGACCAACGCCGGGGACACCGTCTATTCCTGGCAGCCTGGCCAGGCGATCTTCGAAACCGTCTGGGACGGCGGCGGCAACGACACCATGAGCTGGGCCAACCAGACCACCGATGCCCGGATCGACCTGCGCCCCGGCTCCTACAGCGACCTGGGACCGGCCTGGAGGGCCGGCTTCTACATGGAATCCCGGACGCTGGGCATCGCCTACGACTGCTGGATCGAGAACGCCATCGGCGGATCGGGGGACGACACCCTGATCGGCAACGAGCGGGGCAATGCCCTGTATGGTGGCGCCGGCAACGACACCCTGAGCGGCGGCGCCGGCAACAACCTGCTGGACGGCGGCGACGGGTTCGACACGGCGGTGTTCGAAGGGGCGCCTTCGTCCTACACCATCCGTCACACCGGGGCGGGCGAGGTGACGGTGGATGGTCCGCAGGGCACCGACACCCTGCGCAGCATCGAGCATCTGTCCTTCGGCGACATGACCCTGGCGCTGAGCCGCGACGCCACCCCCGGCACGGTGGCCAGCACCTTCTTCGGCGTGGCCGACAGCGCGTCGGGACGACAGATCCTTCAGGAGGCCTCGACCTACTCCGGGCCGGTTCAGACCCTGCAATGGCAGCTGATCGGCAGCGACGACGGCGAGGCGATCGTCGGCGGGAACGGGAATGACTTCATCAACAGCCGGGGCGGCATGGACGCCATCGACGGCGGGGCCGGCGGCGACGTGCTGGACGGCGGCACAGGGTCGAACTTCCTCACCGGAGGCGCCGAGCAGGACACCTTCTTCCTCGACGCCCGCTCGGGCGAACCGGTCTGGTCCACTGTGACCGACCTGGAGGCGGGGGAGATCGTCACCGTCTGGGGCTGGCAGCCGGGGCAATCGGTCCTCACCTGGGCGGAGATGGGCGGGGCCAGCGGCTTCGCGGGCGCCACGGCCCACATCGACCTCGACGGCAACGGCCATATCGACGCCAGCCTGACGCTGAGCGGCACGTCCGTGGGGTCCCTGACGACGATGCCCGGCGCCGTGAATGGCACCGACTATCTGGCGGTCTGGCTGAACGGTTGAACGGGGTGCAGGCGTTCGTTCGGGCGCGTTGCTCTGGCAAGGCCGGGCGGGTACTCTCCCGCCGGCATTGCCCGAACAGCGCCCGCACAACCGCCAAGGACCCCGACCGCCCGTGTCCAACGCCGCCATCTACTTCCACCCCGACGGTTATGAAACCGCGCGGGCGGACCTGAAGGGCCGCCATGTGGCGGGCGAATCCTTCCTTGTCGGTTTCTTTCGGCACTCCGGACTGAACGGCTTCGCCTGTCACGCCGACGGGCCGGAGCAGGCGCGCCTGTTCGCCGATCTCGCCGCCCGCCACGCCCCGGGGCGGGAGGTGGCGCTCTATCCGACCGGCGAGCCGTCGCGGCTGGCCCGTGTGGGCTGCCTGTTCGTTCCGGGGCCGGGGATCGACCAGTTCGCCTGGCGGCGCCGGTCCCGCGACCAGCGGGGCTACAGCCTGTGCGGCATCACCCACACGACGTCGGAATCGCCGCATGCCCTGGGCGACTTGGCCACCGCGCCGGTGCAGCCGTGGGACGCGGTGATCTGCACCTCCTGGGCGGCCCGCGCCTCGGTGGAGGCGGTCCTCGAACCCTATGCAGAGTATCTGCGCGACCGGCTGGGTGCCGCCGAGGTTCCGCTGCCGCACCTGCCGGTGATCCCGCTCGGCGTGGACACCGACGCCTTCCGCTTCGGTCCGGCGGACCGCGACGCGGAGCGCGCGGCGCTGGGCATCGGCGAGGAGGACGTCGCGGTTCTGTTCATGGGACGCCTCAGCTTCCACGCCAAGGCGCACCCGATCGTCATGTATCTGGCGCTGGAAGAGGCGGCCCGGCGGACCGGCAAGCGGTTCCACCTGATCCAGGCCGGTTGGTTCGGCAACGACGCCATCGGCGCCGCCTTCACCCAGGGGGCGAAGCGCTATTGCCCCAGCGTCAACGCCATCTTCCTGGACGGCCGCAAGCCGGAAGTGCGGACCCGGATCTGGGCCGCCGCCGACCTGTTCACCTCGCTGGTGGACAATGTGCAGGAGACCTTCGGGATCTCTCCGGTGGAGGCGATGGCGGCGGGACTGCCCTGCGTCGTCACCGACTGGAACGGCTACCGCGAGACGGTGCGCGACGGGGTGGACGGATTCCGGATTCCCACCATCCTGCCGCCGCCGGGCGCCGGCCCCGACTTCGCCGACCGCTACGCGGCCGGGCTGGACACCTACGACTTCTACATCGGACGCGTCTCGCAGGTGAGCGCCGTCGATGTGGCCGCGGCGGCGGACGCCTACACCCGGCTGGCCGCGGACCCCGCGTTGCGGCGGCAAATGGGGGAGGCCGGGCGCGCCCGCGCCATCGCCACCTTCGACTGGAAGGCGATCATCCCGCAGTATCTCGACGTCTGGCGCCAGTTGTCCGACATCCGCCGCCACGCCGTAGAACGCGCCCCGCGCCGCTCCGACCGCGACGGCAACCCGCTGCGCCCCGACCCCCTGCGGATGTTCGAATCCTACCCGACGCGCCACCTGTCCCCGTCCACGCGGCTGGCGCGGGCCGGCGGCCTCGCCCGCGCGGGGATCGCCGACGCCTTGGCGGCGCTGCACGCCGATCCGCTGAACTCCACGGCGCGCGGCGGCACCGTGTCTCCGGCCACCGACCTCGTCCTGGCGCTGGACGCCCTCGATCAGCCGGGCCGTACGGTCGCCGACATCCTGACCCTGGTGCCAGAGGAGCGCCGCCTGCTGCTGCTGCGCAGCCTTGTCCACCTGATGAAGTACGGCTTCGTTCACGAGACCGGATCGGCACAGGGGACAATGTCCTAAGTTATGCACGGGGTTCAGCCCGCTTTCCCTTGCGATGCAACAGGGGTTTGCGCTAAAGAACAGACTATTCCACTTGTTTTTTGACGACGGCCGGCATTCTGACGAAACAATCGATACAACCGATGGTCCGCTGATGCCGGCACGTCGCTTCGCCAACCGCCGCAATGCGCTTGGAACCCCCTCAGCCTCGCTGCGCGGGGCTTTCTGACCGATGGAATCCTTCCCTATGCAGGTAACGCCAACCCCGCTATCCGATGTCCGACTGGTCGTGCCGAAGCGGTTCGGCGATGCGCGGGGATATTTCGTCGAAACCTGGAACGAGCAGGCTTTCGCCCTGAACGGCCTGGAGCGGCGCTGGGTCCAGGACAACCAATCCCTGTCCGCCACGCCGGGCACGGTGCGCGGTCTGCATTACCAGCTCGATCCCTGTGCGCAGACCAAGCTGATCCGGGTGTTGAACGGACGCATCCTGGACGTGGCGGTGGACATCCGCCGCGGGTCGCCGACCTTCGGGCAGCACATCGCGGTGGAGCTGACCGCCGACGGGCTGGAGCAGCTCTTCATTCCCGCCGGCTTCGCGCACGGCTTCTGCACGCTGGAACCGGACACCGTCGTCGCCTACAAGGTCGACGCTCCTTATTCGCGGGAGTGCGAGCGGGCGATTCTCTGGAACGATCCGGCGCTGGGGATTGACTGGCCGGCCTTGGCCGGCGCGTCGGTTTCGGACAAGGACGCGGTGGCGCCGCGGCTGGCGGACGCGACGGATCTCTTCGACATGCGGCCTGCGTAACACCGGCGTTCGTCCGGTGCCGAGGTTTTTAAAACGGTTCGTTTCTTGACGGTTCGATGGCGCCTTCGGGAAGGCGCAGCAGGGGGAATGGCATGCGCATATTGGTGACGGGCGGTGCGGGCTTCATCGGCTCGGCCTTCATCCGCTGGGTCCTGGCGAACACGACGGCCTCGGTCGTCAATCTGGACAAGCTCACCTACGCCGCGGATCTGGAAAGCCTGGCTCCCTTTGTGGGGAACCCACGCTACGCCTTCGAACAGGTGGACATCTGCGACGAGGCGGAATTGCGCCGCGTCTTCGCCGATCACCGCCCCACGGCGGTCATCCATCTGGCGGCGGAAACCCATGTGGACCGCTCCATCGACGGCCCGATGGCCTTCGTGCAGACCAACGTGGTCGGCACCGTCACCCTGCTGCGCGTCTCGCTCGATTACTGGCGCGGGCTGGAGGGCGAGGCGAAGACCGCCTTCCGCTTCCACCACGTCTCCACCGACGAGGTGTTCGGCACGCTGGGCGACGACGGGCGCTTCTCCGAAACCACGCCCTACGCGCCCAACTCCCCCTATTCGGCCAGCAAGGCGGCGTCCGACCATTTCGTGCGCGCCTGGCACGAGACCTACGGCCTGCCGACGGTGGCCAGCAACTGCTCCAACAACTACGGCTGCTGGCAGTTTCCGGAGAAGCTGATCCCGCTGATAACGCTGAAGGCCCTGCAGGGGCAACCCCTGCCGGTCTACGGCAGCGGTCTGAACGTGCGCGATTGGCTCTATGTGGACGACCACGCCTCGGCGCTCTGGACCATCCTGACCACCGGGCGGCTGGGCGAGAGCTACAACGTCGGCGGCGACAGCGAGCGCCGCAACATCGACGTGGTGCACACCATCTGCGATCTGGTGGACGAGCTGGCCGGCCCGCTGCCCGGCGGGCCGCGACGGAACCTCATCACCCACGTCACCGACCGGCCCGGCCACGACCACCGCTACGCCATCGACGCCACCAAGCTGAAGACCGAGTTGGGCTGGACGCCCGCCGAAACCTTCGAGACCGGCATCCGCCGCACGGTCGCCTGGTATCTGGACAACCGTGCCTGGTGGGAGCGCCTGTCTGCCGGCTACGCCGGCCAGCGTCTCGGCGTGGCCCCCGCCGCTCCGCAGACCGCCGCCCAGACCGCCGAGTGACCGGAGCCGCCGCCATGGGCACCATCCTCGTCTTCGGCGCCAACGGGCAGGTCGGCTTCGAGCTGCTGCGCGCCGCCTGGGCGCCGGGCCTGACCCCGGTCGGGCTGACCCGCGCCGCCGGCGACGTCACCGACGCGCAGGCGGTGGCCGCGTCCATCGCCGCTCACCGGCCGGCGCTGGTCGTCAACGCCTCGGCCTACACCGCGGTGGACAAGGCGGAGGGCGAGCGGGACGCGGCCTTCGCGGTCAACCGCGACGGCCCGGCCAATCTGGCCCGCGCCTGCGCCGCCGCCGGGGTGCCGCTGATCCACATCTCCACCGACTACGTCTTCGACGGGACCAGCAAGACCACCCCCTGGCGCGAGGACGACCCCGTCGCCCCGCAGGGCGTCTACGCCGCCAGCAAGCTGGCCGGCGAGGAGGCCGTGCGGGAGGCCCAGCCCGACCATGTGATCCTGCGCACCGCCTGGGTGTTCGGGGCGCACGGGCACAATTTCGTCAAGACCATGCTGCGGCTGGCCCGCGAGCGGGACGAGCTGCGGGTCGTCGCCGACCAGCACGGCTGCCCCACCCCGGCGGCGGCCATCGCCGCGGCCATCGCCACCATCGCGCAGGCGCGGCTGGGCGGCGGGGGCTGGACGCCCGGCACCTTCCACTATGGCGGGGCACCGGCCACCACCTGGCACGGCTTCGCCGACCGAATCGTCGAGCGCGCCGCCGCCCGCATCGGGCGCCGTCCGACCGTGACAGCCATTGCGACCGCCGACTTCCCGACACCGGCCCGGCGGCCCGCCAATTCCGTCCTCGACACCGCGCGTCTCGGCCAAGCCTACGGCGTTCCGCCGGCGGACTGGATGGCCGGGCTCGACCGGGTTCTGGACGACATCCTCGACGAAACCCAGGGCGTGGGAACGAAGGCATGAAGGGCATCATTCTGGCCGGCGGGTCCGGCACGCGGCTTTATCCGCTGACGCAGGTGACCAGCAAGCAGCTCCTGCCGGTGTTCGACAAGCCGATGATCTACTATCCGCTGTCGACGCTGATGCTGGCCGGCATCCGCGACATCCTGATCATCACCACGCCGCAGGATCAGGAGCAGTTCCAGCGCCTTCTCGGCGACGGCAGCCAGTGGGGCATCTCCCTCACCTACGCCGAGCAGCCGAAGCCCGAGGGGCTGGCCCAGGCCTTCCTCATCGGACGGGAGTTCGTCGGCACGGACGGCGTCTGCCTGATCCTGGGCGACAACATCTTCTTCGGTCACGACCTGGAGCCGGCCCTGGTCCGTGCCGCCGGACGGACGGAGGGGGCGACCGTCTTCGGCTACCATGTGCGCGATCCGGAACGCTATGGCGTGGTCAGCTTCGACGCCGAGGGCCGTCCCAACGCCATCGAGGAAAAGCCGGTCCAGCCGAAGTCCAACTACGCGGTCACCGGCCTCTACTTCTACGACAACAGCGTCCTGGACATCGCCGCGACGATCAAGCCCTCGCCGCGCGGCGAGCTTGAGATCACCGACCTGAACAACGTCTATCTCGAGCAGCGGCGCCTGGCTGTGGAGAAGCTGGGCCGTGGCTATGCTTGGTTCGACACCGGCACGCACCAGTCCCTGCTTCAGGCCGCGGAGTTCGTCCAGACCATCGAGGCCCGCCAGGGGCTGAAGATCGCCTCGCCGGAGGAGATCGCCTGGCGCAAGGGCTTCATCGACGGCGAACAGCTCGCCCGCATCGCCCGGCCGCTCGCCAAGAGCGGTTACGGCAGCTACCTGCTGAACCTGCTGACCGAGTAGCCGCGCCCGGGCCGCCGGAACGCCGGGCCGCCGCGCCATGACCGTGTGCGTCGAAGGCTTTCTCGAAGAGGTCGGCCCGCAGGTAACGGGATGGGCGTGGCTGCCCGCCGATCCCGCCCGGCGGCTGCGCCTGTCGCTCCTGCTGGACGGCGGCTCCGGGAGCGTCCTGCGGTTCGACACGCTGGCCGACCGACACCGCGGGGACCTGCAGTCCGCCGGCAAGGGGGACGGACGCTGCGGTTTCGCCTTTACGGTCCCCGCCGCCTTCGCGGCGCACGAGCATGATGTTGACGTGCGGCTGCCCGATTTTCCCGGCATCCGCCTGAGCGGCGCCCCGCGCCGCGCCATCCCCGTGCTTGGCCCGGTTACGCTGCGCGCCGTGCACCCGGCACAGGACGACGCGGAGCGGCTGAGCGGCTTCCTGGCCGGCATGGCCCGGCTGCAGGGCGGTTCCGCCGCCGCCGTGCCGGACGCCGAGACCATCCGCTCCTGGCTCGCCACGCCCGGATACGGCTCCGGATATGGTAGGGCGGAGCGCGGCTGGCTGATGGCGGAACGGAACGGACGCATCGTCGGGCATTGCCGGATCGGACCCGACTGGCCGGCAGAGCCGGGGACGGGCGGCCTTGCCCTGGGCATCGAGCTTCACCCGGATGTCCGCAGCCATGGCCTGGGCCACGCCCTGATGCGGGCGGCGGAAGATTGGGCGACCGGGCGCGGGGCGCGGCTGGAACTGGCGGTCCTACCGCACAACGCCCGCGCCCTGGCCCTGTACCGCAAGCTGGGTTATACCGACCTCGGCCCCGTGGCGCACCCGGCGACGGGAGAGGTTCACCGCCACATGGCGCGGCCCTTGCCGCCGCGCGGCACCCCGCGGAGCGCCGTCGTCACCCTGGTTCTGTAGGCGCAACCGTCAGCCTTCGCCGGCGGCGCGCGGCCGTTCCCCAGCATCAGGTTCGGATGCGTTGGAAGGCGGGGGGACGGGCAGCCGTTCCAGCAACGCCTTGGCACGCTCGTCGCCGAGCGCCGCCGCCCGCTCCAGCCAGGCGCGGGCCTGCGCGAAGTCCTTGCGGTCGCTCCAGTGGCCGTACAGCTCGCCGAGCGCCGTCATCGCCGCCGGCTCCTTCTGCTCGGCGGCGGCGGTCAGCCAGCGGATGGCCTCCGCGATGTCGCGCTCACCGCCGAGACCCTGCATGCGGAAACGCCCCAGATTGACCATGGCGCCGGTGTGGCCCTGCTTGGCGGCCTTCAGCGACCACTCGGCGGCGGCGGCATAATCCTGGGGCACGCCGTCGCCCGACGCGAGCGCCGCTCCCAGGCGGAACTGGGCCAGCACGCTGCCCTGGCTCGCCGCACGCTCCAGCCACTGGATCGCGCCCACCGGGTCGCGCGGAACGCCCAGACCCAGGCTGTGCAGCATGCCGATGTTGTAGACCGCATCGGTGTTGCCCTGGTCGGCGGCCCGGCGGAACCAATCGAGCGCCCGGTCGTAATCGCGGGTCACGCCCCGCCCCTCGGCGTAGAAGGTGCCGATGCGCAACTGCGCCTGCGGATCGCCCTGCCCGGCGGCCCGTTCCAGCCAGCGGGCCGCCTCCATCTCGTCGCGCGGCACGCCCGATCCGGTGAAATACATCTGGGAGATGATCTTCTGCGCTTCGCGATGGCCAAGTTCGCCCGCGGCGCGGTACCATGTCGCGGCGTCGAACAGATTGGGCTGCATCCCGCCGCCCCGGCTGTTCAGATGGCCAAGCTGCAGCATCGCTTCGGCATCGCCCTGCACGGCGGCCTTGCGCAGCCAGGTCTCCGCGTGGTGCAGGTCGGTGGGCACGCCCAGCCCGCGCGTGTAGAGCAGGCCGAGCGCCCTTTGCGCAGCGGCGGCCCCAGCCTCCGCTGCCTTGCGGAACCAGTTCGCGGCTTCCGCATAGTCCTGTTCGACGCCCAGCCCCGCAGCGTACTGCGTGCCGATGTAGTACCAGGCCATGACGTTCTTCTGCTCCGCCGCCTTGCGGAACCACTGGTGCGCCTCGACGGGATCGGGCTTTCCGCTGTAGCCGCCACCCAACAGGGTTCCAAGCCCGAGTTGGGCCGCCGCATTGCCCTTTCCGGCAGCGGTGCGGTACCAGCGTTCCGCCTCCGCATAATCGGGCGCGATGCCGAAACCGGAGGCGTACATGTAGCCGAGCATGGCCTGGGCGCCGGTGACGCCGCTTTCGGCGGCGGCACGCGCCCAACGCAGCGCTTCCTTGTAGTCCTGATCGATCTTCAGGCCGTTGGGGAACAGAGCGGAGAGCGCCTCGTCAGTCGGCACGACCCCCTTGGGCTGGCCGCATCCGTAATAATAGATCTCAGCCAACCGGGCTTGGGCCTCGCCATGCCCTTGGTCGGCGGCTTGCCGATACCAGCCGACCGCGTCCACGGCGTTCCGCACCACGCCCTGGCCCAAGTCGTACAAGCGCCCCAATCGGTATCTGGCATCAGGGTGGCCAGCCCCGGCGGCCGCCAGCCACGCGTCGAGCGCGGCCTTGTAATCCTCGCGCTCGTACGCCTTCAGCCCCCTGGCGTGATCGTTTTCAGGCGAAGCGGAGCCGAACAGCCGCCCCGCGGCCTTGATGAGGTTGCGCATCGGCTCAACACCCTTTCCCTATCGCTAAGCAGGGAGCATACCCCCCATACCTCAAGGCTCGCGCATGCCTTCCGAACCGCTCTTCAGAGCCCCTTCGACGAGATAAGCCATCATGGTCCTCGTGCCGACCACAATGTCGGCCACAATGGGCATGCCAGGCACCAGCCGAAAGTCTTCGGGCACATCGCGCAGTTTCACTTCGGTCAACTCGATCTTCGCGCGGAAGAATGGGCGTTGGGCCTGGGTCTGGTCCTCACGGCGGGTGAAGGAGTCCTCACTGATCGTCTTGACGATGCCCTTCGCCATCCCATGCTCGACGAAGCGGTAAGCGTCCAGCTTGACCTGCACTGAATCGCCTGGCTTGACGAAGCCCTGGTCGATGCCGGCGATTTCCGCTTCCACTTCAAGCTTCGCGTTCAGTGGCATCAGAGTGTAGATCGGCTGGGCCGATTCCACCACGGACCCAACGGAGTACTTCCCCACCTCCAGCACCACGGCGTCCTCCACCGCGCGCAATTGGACCAGGTCACGCCGTTTCTGGGCCTTGGACAGCTCCTCGCGGACGCGCTCCAGATCGACCTGACGGGCGGACAGGTCGGTCAGCACCGTGCTGCGCCACTGCTGGATATAGACCTCCCGCTCGGCGCGCATGGCCTCCAGGTCGTGCGAGGAGGTGCGGATGGCGTTCTCGCTGAGGCCAAGGTTCCGTTCCGTCTCCACGCGGGTGTCGCTGGCGACCAGCGAGTTGAGGCGGCTCCCGGTCTGGTTCTTTTCCAGCGTCCGGCGCATCTCCTCGATCTCCCCGACGATCTTCAGGCGGGAGCGGTAATGGTCGGCATCGGCCCGGCTGCTCTTGATCATGGACTGCAGGGTCGCCATGCGCTGGTCGAAATTGGCGAGCTTGGCCGCATATTCGGCCTGACGGTACCGCCAGATCGACTCCTGCAGGATCATGTCCTGATCCTTGCTGTCGACCTTGAAGAGCACACCTTCGGCCTCGGCGTTCAGACGGGCGATTTCCGCCATGAACTTGAACGCCTGCCGTTCGAGCTGGGCAACATCGGCTGCCGAAAAGGTCGGATCGAGCATGGCCAGGACATCGCCGCGCCGCACCGTCTGGCCCGCGCGGGCGTTCAGGCTGCGGATGATCGAGGTCTCCAGCGGCTGCACGACGATGGTCGGCGACTGGGACACGACACGTCCCGTCGCGCTGACGACGCGGTCGAGCTTCATGACCGACGCCAGTACGATGAGCAGGACCACCATGCCAACGAGCACCCACACGACGATCCGAGCCTTGAACGGCTCCGGAGCGCCGGTAATTTCCGCGGTTTCCCCCTGGAAATCGTTGATGGCCTGCTCGGCGGCCAGATCAGGCTGTTGTGGCCGGCGTAAGAGGAGCGCGGTCATGAGTGCTTCCCGGAGAAAGGTGGCGGTTCTGCTGGAACCAGAGATGCCGGTAAACGTCGCAGCGCTGGAGCAGTTCGTCGTGCTTGCCCATGTCATAGAGCTTGCCACGCTCCAGCACCATGATCTGATCGCAGGCGACCAGAGAGGCGAGGCGGTGGGAGATGACGATCATCGTCCGGCCATGGGCGATGCGCGTCAGGTTGTTGTTGATGATCGCCTCGCTGTCGGGGTCGAGCGCGCTGGTGGCTTCGTCCATGATGAGGACGCTCGGGTCGACGAGCAGCGCGCGGGCGATGGCGATGCGCTGACGCTGCCCGCCCGACAGGTTGGACGACCCTTCCTCGATCATCGTCTCATAGCCGCGCGGCAGGCGCTCGATGAACTCCTCCGCACCGGCGAGCCGGGCGGCCCGCATCACCTCTTCCAGGCTGGCGCTGCGGTTGGCGGCCATGATGTTTTCGCGGATCGTGCCGTTGAACAGGAAATTGTCCTGCAACACGACGCCCAGGTTGGAACGCAGATGGCTGAGGTCGATCTCGCGCAGGTCTACGCCGTCGATCTTGATGAGGCCGTCGTAACTCTGGTGGAGCCCCTGCAGCAGCCGCGTGACGGTCGTCTTGCCGGAGCCCGACCGCCCCATGATGCCGATGACCTGTCCGGCCTTGATCGAGAAGCCGACCCCGTCGAGCGCCGGGTTCTGCGCACCGGCATAGCGGAAGCGCACCTCGGAGAAGGCGATTTCGCCCTTGATCTCCGGCCGCACGCCCTGGCGGCCCAGCGCCTGCTCGGGTTCGTGGTTGACCACCGACCCCACTTGGGCGACGGCACCGCGCACCTCCTGGAACTGCTGCATCAGGCTGGCGATCTGCACGAACGGCTGAGTGGCGCGGCTGGCGATCATGCTGAAGGCGACCAGCGAACCGCCATAGACGATGGCGCCTTCACCGATGGCCAGATAGGCCCCAAGGCCCAACGATCCGGCATAGATGACCTTCTCCAGCGGTTGCAGGATGGTCTGCGGATGGTTGGAGAGAAGCTGCATGGCGGTGTTGGCGCGCACCGCCTCGGCGACCCGCACGTCCCAGTCGAGCCGCTTGCGGCCTTCCAAAGCGAGCGATTTGACCGTGCGCATGCCATGCAGCACCTCGATCATGAAGGAGCCCTTGCGCTGCTCCGCGGCGATGACCCTGCCGTAGGCGCGGGCGAGCGGGCCGATGTAGACGGCCACCACCAAGCCCATGATGAACGCGATGGACAGCACGAAGAGGGCAAGCGGCGGGCTGAGGACGAACATCGCCGGGATCAGCACGACCAGGGTCATGGAATCCAGCAGGGTCCCGAACAACTGCCCGGTCAGGAAGTTGCGGACGCGCCAGATCTCGTTGAGCTTGTAGTTGATGACGCCGGTCGGGGTCCGCTCGAAGAAATCGATCGGCAGGTTGATCATCCGGTCGAAGATGTAGGTGCTGATGCGGGCATCCACCCTGGCCGTGCCGATCGCCACCAGATAGCGGCGCAGATAGCCGAAGAGGGTGTCGAACACCAGGAGGAATGCAATGGCCGTCAGCAGCACATACAGCGTGGACAGCCGCTGGTGAACCAGAACACGGTCCAGAATCACCATGAAGAGCAGCGGCGGAAGCAAGGCGAACAGGCTGAGGACGAGGGCCGAGATGCCGACGTCGCGGAAGATCCTCCGTTCGCGCAGGATCTGGCCGATCAGCCACATGAAGCCGAATGGCTGCTCCTGGTCGCCTACGTGATAGCGGCGCTTGACGAAGATCGCGTCGCCGTCCCAGACCGACGCCAGCCGCAGTTCGTCCACGGCGACGCAGGCTTGGTCCGGGCTGAGCGGGTCCTGCAGCATCGCGGCCGGCGCGTCGCCGTCCTTGCGGAAGGCGACCATCACCATGGTGCTGCCGTCACGCAGACGAAGCAGGAGCGGCAGCGCCTTGCCGAGGCGCGACAATTGGTTCCAGCGCAGCTTTACCGACCGGACGGTCAGCCCGCTGTCCTCCGCGATCCTCAGCAGCGCCGCGGTGGACGGTTCCCCCGCTTCGATGGCGTAGTCACGCCGCATCTGCTCGACCGACAAATGCAACCCGTGGTGCCGGGCCACGACGGCGAGCGCATGGAGGCTGGTGGTTCGCATGGCCCCCGAAGAGGCTTGTTGTGGATCGGCGGCGGTCTTGCTCTGCATCTGGCCCCTGTGCCCCAGTCGCTCTTCCGGTGGCCTCACCGGCGGCCCGACTGTACTGTACCACCTTCATCCGATACAAGCGTTGCACTCGGAGCGCTCAATTTGAGCGAGCCCGACAGGAGCAGGTGGATGAAGGTCTCGGTTATTACGATTTGCCGGAATGCCCGTGACGGCATAGGCCGCACACTGGAAAGTGTTGCACAGCAGTCTTACCAGAATATTGAGCATATCATCATCGATGGAGTTTCAACCGACGGAACGCTGGAGATCCTAAAAGGTCACCGGCACCGCCCGGCGCTTCTCGTGTCCGAACCCGACGGCGGCATCTACGATGCGATGAACAAGGGACTCGCGCGGGCGACCGGCGACCTGATCCATTTCCTGAACGCCGAGGATTGGTTCTACGACGCCCGTTCGGTCGAAAAGGCGGTACGCTTCATCGAGCGGCATCCGGAGAGCGATCTCTTCTACGGAGATATCGAGGTCCGCCTGCCGGAAGGCGGGTCGGTCATCCACTCCCCGCAGGAGGCCGACAAGGCGGCGGAAACGATGGTGTGCGGCTGTCTGCCGCACCAGGGAACCTTTGCGCGGCGATCGGTGTTCGACCGCACCGGCCCCTTCGACACGCGGTGGCGGGTTCACGCCGATTACGACTGGTTCCTGAAGGCCATCGCCGATCCGTCTGTCACGCTGATGCACATGCCGGTGACGGTAGCGTCCTTCGGGCTGGGCGGCACCTCCAGCAACCTCGCCAAGGGCCAGCCGGAGGTCTATGCCATCCAGAACGCCCTGCCCTTCTACCAGTCGGAGGCGTGGCTGCGCCGGCGGATCGAACTGTACCAGGAAAGTTTCCTGGCCGTCCGGTTGGAGAACGCCGAATTGAAGCGCCGGCTGGCCGAGACCGGGGTCGGCGGCCTTCCCCACATCCCTTGGCGCCGGCTGGCCCGCGGCCTTGCACGCTGCGGGCGCGACCGGATGAGACGGCTGCTGCGCCGCATCCGGGAGGGCTGACGCCGGCGCCCTCCCCTCAGCGGCCCGCGGGCAGGCCGCGCAGGGTGCCGGTGTCCAGCTTCTCCAGATACCAGCGGTAGGTGCGCTCGAACCCCTCGCGCAGCGGGGTCGGGGCGGCCCAGCCCACGTCGGCCAGTCGGTGATTGTCCATGATCTTGCGCGGGGTGCCGTTCGGCTTGGACGGGTCGAAGCGGAAGTCGCCCTCGTAGCCGATCACGCCCGCCAGCAGTTCGGCGAGGCCGCGGATGGAAATCTCGTGGCCGGAGCCGAGGTTGACGTGCGTCTCACCCGAATAATGCTTCGCCAGGAAGACCAGCCCGTCGGCCAGATCCTCGACGAACAGGAACTCGCGCAGCGGGCTGCCGTCGCCCCACAGCTCGACGCTGGCAGCGCCCACCATCTTGGCGCGGTGGATCTTGACCATCAGAGCGGCGGCGACATGCCCCTGCTCGATGTCGAAGTTGTCGCCGAAGCCGTAGAGGTTGGTCGGCATGGCCGAGATGAAGTCGCAGCCGTACTGCCGGCGGTAGGCCTGGCACATCTTGATGCCGGCGATCTTGGCGATCGCGTACCACTCGTTGGTCGGTTCCAGCGGGCCGGTCAGCAGCGATTCCTCCGGAATGGGCTGCGGCGCCATCCGCGGGTAGATGCAGGAAGACCCCAGGAAGACCAGCTTCTGCACCCCGACCTGCCTGGCGGCGTGAATGATGTTGGTCTCGATCGCCAGATTCTCGTAGAGGAATTCGGCCGGGCGGGTGTTGTTGGCGTGAATGCCGCCGACCAAGGCGGCGGTGAGGAAGACGACGTCGGGCCGCGCCTCGGCCATCCACGCCTCGACCTCGGCCTGACGGCGCAGGTCGACCGTCTCGCGGCCCACGGTCAGGATCTCGCAAGGCTCCCGCTCCAGCCGGCGAACGACCGCCGATCCCGCCATGCCGCGATGCCCCGCGACCCACACCCGCTTGCCGTCCAGGGGAAAGGCTGCCGTACCCGTCGTCATCCGATCACTCGTCTCCGTCTCGCGGCGCCGGTTCGCTGCCCGCATTGTGTTTGTGATACGCCGCCAACACCTCGTCAACCGGGCCGATGCGCACGACCGTGCCGCGTTCCAGCCAGAGGGCCTTGTTGCACAGCCGCTTCAGAACCTCGTCCACATGGGAGGCGACGACCATGATGCTGGACCGGTTCACGAAGCCTTCGGCCCGGCGCTGGGCTTTTTCCAGGAATTGGGTGTCGCTGACGGCGATCCACTCGTCCATCAGCAGGATTTCCGGATCGACCGCGGTCGCCGCGGCGAAGGCCAGCCGCAGCGTCATACCCGCCGAATAGGTGCGCACCGGCAGGTCGAGATAGTCGCCGAGTTCGGTGAAGGCGGCGATGTCGTCCATCTTGGACTCGATCTCGTCCCCGTCGATGCCGAAATAGGCGGCGCGCATCCGGATGTTGTCGTAGCCCGACGCGTCCATGTCCAGCCCCAGCCCCAGGTCGAACAGAGGCGTGACGCTGCCCTCGACGCGGATGCGCCCGGCGGTCGGCTCGTACACGCCGGCCAGGACGCGCAGCAGCGTCGTCTTGCCGGCCCCGTTGCCGCCGACCAGCCCGATCCGGTCGCCGTGCTCCAGCGTCAGGTTCAGGTTGCTCAGCGCCTTCACGGTGATGCGGTGGTGCGCGTCGTGCTTCAGCGCGCCGCTGGTGGAGGTGCGCAGCAGCGTCTTCTTCAGGGAGCGGGCGCTTCCCTGATAAAGCACGAAATCGACCGAAACGTCGTTCAAGCGGATCGAAGCCATTCCAGATCCAGTCGGTCAGAGCCAATAGGCGATGCGTTTGCGGAAACGGGCGAAGCAGGCGAAGGTGAAGACCCAGCCGGCGGCGGCGAACAGCAGGCCGGCGACCCAGCTTTCCCAGCCCGGCACATGCCCCAGCAGCGGCGCCCGGATGACCTCCAGCAGATGGTAGAAGGGGTTGAGCACCATCAGATAGCGGCGGTCGCCCAGCAGTTCCGGCTTCCACATGACCGGCGTCACGAAGAACAGGAGCTGGATCACGCTGCCGATGATCGGGGGCACGTCGCGGAAACGGGTGCAGATCATGCCGAGCAGCAGCATGATCCAGCCGGCGTTCACCAGAAGCAGCGCCAGCCCGGCCACCGCCAGGAGGCCCGCCGCCCCCGGCCAGATCCCGAAGACCAGCGCCACCACCGCGAAGATCACGATGTTGTGGCCGTAGATGATCAGGTTGCGCCACAGAGCCCGCAGGATGTGCACCGACATCGGGATGCGGACGTTCTTGATGAGCGGCTCGAGCTCGATGAAGCTGATGCAGCCTTCGTTGAGGAAGGAGGCGATGAGGGTCCAGGTGGCCAGCCCGACCGCCAGGAAGGGCAGATAACCCTCCAGGTCCAGCCGGAACAGCGTGCCGTAGATCAGCCCCAGGCTGCCCACCATGACGGCCATGCTGAGCGTCAGCCAGAAGGGCCCCAGGACCGAGCGGCGGTAGCGCTTGCGGATGTCGTGCCAGCCGAGCCGGCTCCACAGCCGCCACCGCAGGGCTCCTTCCCTGAGATCGTCCCAGGCCCGCGCCGCCTCGCTGCGGTCTCCGGAGTCGTAGACGGCCCCGCTCCTCTGCCGGGCGGCGGAGCCGGGAAAGCTCTCGGTGGTCATCTCTCGCAATCCACTCAAAACCGGGCCGGCGGGGTGGGAAAGCCATGGGCGGCAGCCCTGCGACGCAAGCAGGAATGGGCCGGTTCTATACCCCGATCCCCGTCGCCTTCACAGCCCCCTCTCGGTTCCCTCTCATGACGATGGTAGGGCCAGCTCCGCCTCGATCAGCCGGCCGACGAGATCCGGCATCAGGGTTTCGGCCTTCCAGCCCAAACGGGCCGCGGCCTTGGCCGGGTTGCCGACGCTGCGATGGATGTCCATCGGCCGCAGGCTCGTCGCGCCCTGGACCACATGCTCCCGCCAGTCCAAGCCGAAATGCGCGAAGGCCGTCCGGACGAAATCCTCCAGCGCATGCATCCGGCCGGTGGCGATGACGAAGTCGTCCGGCTCGTCCTGCTGGAGCATCCGCCACATGGCGTCCACATATTCCGGCGCCCAGCCCCAGTCGCGCGCCACCGCGAGGTTTCCCAGTTCCAGCGTCTTCGCCCGGCCCTGCGCCACCGCGATGGCGCCGCGGACGATCTTGCGGGTGACGAAGCGCGCCGGGCGCAGCGGCGACTCGTGGTTGAACAGGATGCCGGAGCAGGCATAGAGCCCGTAAGCCTGCCGGTAGTTGGCGACCATCCAATGCGCCGCCGATTTGGCGACGCCATAGGGGCTGCAGGGGCGGAAGGCCGTTGCCTCGCCGGCAGGCTCGTCCAGGGTGTTGCCGAAGCTCTCGCTGGAGGAGGCGTGATAGAAGCGCGCGCCCACCCCCAGGAAGCGGATGGCCTCCAGGATGTTCAGCGTGCCGTTCAGGATGCTGTCGATCGTCTCGACCGGCTGTTCGAAGGACAGCCCCACCGCCGACTGGGCCGAGAGATTGTAGATCTCGTCGGGCTTCACCGCCCGGATCACCTGCACGATGCTGCGGAAATCGTGCAGGGTCGCCGAATGGACGTTCACCCGCTCGCGGATGCCCAGGATCGTCAGGTTGCGGAACGACGCGATCTCGCAGTCCCGCGAGGTGCCGTGGACAGTGTAGCCGCGGTCGAGAAGGTGCCGGGCAAGATAGCTTCCATCCTGCCCGGACACCCCGAAGATCAGTGCGGTCCGCGCCACGGCGGCTCCTCCGGCGGGATCAGGCCCGGCGTCCCGCCGCCTCGCGCTCGAAGCGCGCGAGGTCGCTCGACACCATCTCGCGCACCAGTTCCGGGAAGGTGGTGGTGTGCTTCCAGCCCAGCTTGGCGTGGGCCTTGGACGGATCGCCCAGCAGCAGATCCACCTCGGTCGGGCGGAAATAGCGCGGATCGACCTCGATCAGCACGTCGCCGGTCGCCACGTCCACGCCCTTCTCGTCCACGCCCGTGCCGCGCCATTCGATCTTGCGGCCCACGCAGCCGAAGGCCAGCTCCACGAACTCGCGGATCGAATGGGTCTCGCCGGTGGCGAGGACGTAATCGTCGGCCTCGTTCTGCTGCAGGATGCGCCACATGCCTTCGACGTAGTCGCGGGCGTGGCCCCAGTCGCGCTTGGCGTCCAGGTTGCCGAGATAGAGCGCCTTCTGCAGGCCGAGCTGGATGGCCGCGACGGCGCGGGTGATCTTGCGGGTGACGAAGGTCTCGCCGCGGGTCGGGCCTTCATGATTGAACAGGATGCCGTTGGAGGCGTGCATCCCATAGGCCTCGCGGTAGTTCACTGTGATCCAGTAGGCGTAGAGCTTGGCCGCCGCGTAGGGGCTGCGCGGGTAGAAGGGCGTCGTCTCCTTCTGCGGCGTCTCCTGCACGAGGCCGTACAGCTCGGAGGTGGAAGCCTGATAGAAGCGCGTCTTCTTCTCCAGGCCGAGGATGCGGATCGCCTCCAGCAGGCGCAGCGTGCCGAGGCCGTCGGAGTTCGCCGTGTATTCCGGAGTCTCGAAGCTCACCTGCACATGGCTCTGAGCGGCGAGATTGTAGATTTCGTCCGGTTGGACCTCCTGGACGATCCGGATCAGGTTGGTCGCGTCGGTCAGGTCGCCGTAATGCATCCGGAAGCGGACGTCGCCCTCGTGCACGTCATGGTACAGGTGCTCGACACGCTCCGTGTTGAACGAGGATGAGCGCCGTTTGACACCGTGGACGGTGTAGCCCTTCGCGAGCAGAAGCTCCGCGAGATAGGCGCCGTCCTGTCCCGTGACGCCCGTGATCAAAGCAACCTTGCTCAACGCTCGCTCCTGTTTCCGAGACCGTCATTTCGAATTTGTTCCAGGCGGTACGGTCCCGGCTTCAAGGACCGCGCCTTTTGCCAAAACAGGGGGGTCCATACCCGCGCCCCTCGTGCAGGCGGTCCATGTGTGCGCAGTTCCACCATGCGCGTCAACATTTTTGCTTCCGCCGCGCGTGTGCCCGTTCCTCAAGCGCGGCGGCATCCGGACGAAACGGCGCGCCGGACACCTCATACCGACGCCACCTGAGGGCGCCATCGGCATGCCCCTCCCGATCAATGCTGAAGCATCGATCCGCCGGGCTTCACGGTTGGAGAATGATGGAAGTGATTGTTTTCCAGCCGTATCAGACAAGTTTCGGCACCGCCTGTTCGAGCCACGCGCGGAGCCGGCCGATGTCCACCTCGAAAGCACACTGGTGGACGTGTTCGGAGTTCCCGGCCGCCGTCCCGAACAGCACGTTGTAGGATTGCCCATGCATGGCCGCCAAGTCCCAATAGAAGGACTCCTCCCACCCGCTCGGGGCCAGTTGGAGGACCCGGCTGTCGGGTGGGCAGAACAGGACGTTCGTCATGGCCGCGCCCATGACGCCGACGACGTGAGACGCTTCGCGAAAGGCTTGGCCCTGCTCCTGGAAGCTCAACGCTTCGGGAAAGATCTCCTCGAACCCGTGGTCGAGCAGAACGGACCGCACGGCGTCGTTGTTCGTGATGTGGCGGGAATGCGCGGACGAGCGGTTCACGAATAGTTTCCGCTCGGCTGCCTTGGACGGTGATCCCCAGCGCTCCGCGCAGAGCGCCTGTATGCGGGCGAGCGCCTGCGGATGCTTCACGATCGGGTGGTACGAAACCGGCGTGACGTAATGCAGGTCGTCCACGAAGACCAGGTGATCCGTCGGCAGGAACACCGGCGCCACCGTCCCGGATCGCGGGCAGGCCAAACCGGCGCCTTCGCTGCGGATGGCGTCGATCCGCCCGCCATAGGACGACATCAGGACCGTGACCAGCCCGTTCCCGTCGATGCAGTCCACCGCCCCGAGGGTCGGAAAGTCGTCGACGAGCCAGTGGCCGTAATTGGAGGAACCGGCCGAGCCGACGAAAAGGGCCTTACCGTCGTACGCAAGCCGCCAGCCGGAGCCGGCGGAGCCCGCCCGCACGGCCATCTCGCGCCCCTTGGCCGCGCGGTCCGCCGCCCGAAGCATTTCGTAGACCGGGATCAGCGCTCCATCCGAAACGACGAAAACGACGTTGTCGTAGATCGCCGCATTGTGAATTCGGACGACTGCCGCCGCCGCCGCCGCCGAAAAGATGCCGTCGATCTGCCGATAGTGGCCCAGCAGCCTCTCGATGAAGCCAGGGTCCGGTCCTTCCAGGAAATCCGGCATGGGGCGCGCGATGGACTGCGGTGGGAACAGTTCATCGATGAACGTGACGCAGCCGCCGAAGGAGCCGGTGGCGTCCTCAAGCCGCGAGATCGGCACCTCGCCGTCGTAGAAGCCGCCATCGCGGTAAATGCGCCCGGCCCCTACGGACACCATGTCGCGCCAGTCGCCCTCGCCGGCCGCGCGCGGGATCGGGACGTCACTCGTCATGCATGTTCCTCGATCCCCTGCGCTGATCCCCTGCGCTCCCGCGGAGGGAAACCGCCCTGCAACGGCCCGAAGCGGCGGGATTCCCTGTAACATTCGCGTGTTGCCCCGTCAATCGCAGCGGGCCGGTTACGCAAGGGCTGCTTCTGCACGCCTTTTTGGACTGGCAAAGCCACTCCTTGACGGTGCCTCGCCGCAACTGAGACAAGATAGGCCAATTTGCGATGGCGGACATATCAACCGCCGATACGCGCCCCACAGGACCTTGTCACCATGATCAATGCCCCGTCGATGCCGCCCACGCCCACAACCGGAACCGGCGGCACCATCAGTGACCTGGGGCGCGGGTCGCCGACGGAGCCGTTCTACGGACGGTTGGAAGGACGGGAAGGAACACGCCTGTTCGGCTGGGCGCTGTCGGTGGCGGCGCCGGACCTCCCCGTCGCGCTGACCATTTCCGCCGGCGCGGCCTGCGCGACCATCCTGCCGGATCGCGACAGCGGCGCCCTGTCGCGCCTGCTCGGCCGACCGGTCCGATGCGGATTCGACGTGGACCTCGCTCTCCTGTTCCCCGGCATCGCTCCGGAGCGGACCCCCGTGAGCGTGAGAGTCGCCGCGACCGGCCATCTCCTGGAAAATGGTCTTCTGGACGAGAGCTCCGCCCGGGACGGCGGCCACGCCCTCCGCAAGGTGGAAGCCAACGTCGACCGCGTCGAAGGCGCGCGGATCATCGGCTGGGCGGTCAACACCGATGACGAACGAGAAGCCGTGGAGATCGACGTCCTGGTCGACGACCGCGTCGTGGCCAGCGTCGTGGCCAACCAGCAGCGGCGCGATCTTCTGGCACGTTTTTCCACCTGCGACCATGGGTTCGAGGTCCAGTTGTCCGTCCAGTCGGGGCATGAGCTTCACCTGCGCGACCGGCGCGACGGCATCATCGTGTTCGGTCCTCTTCCGGTCTCCCTTGAAGCCCGCGCGGGCCGGGACGATACGCTGGCCAACCGCCTGGACGAACTCGCCGGGATTCTGCAGGAGATCCGGGCCGAGGTGCCGCGGCGGCGCGTCGGCACCGCCCACCACATCGCCGATTACGCCGCCTATTTCGACGAGCACTGCGCCGAGACCGATGCCCGCCGTCTGCGGCTGTCGGCGCGCGCCGCGTCGCTGGGCAAGCGCCCCGTCTTCTCCGTCGTCATGCCGGTCTGCGATCCGCCACTGTGGATGCTGGCCGAGGCGATCGAGTCCGTACGGGCCCAGACCTATGGGGATTGGGAGCTGTGCATCGCCGACGACGCCTCGCGCGACGATGCGGTTCGCATACTGATCCGGCAGGAAGCCGCCCGCGACAGCCGCATCCGCGCCGTGTTCAGCGCGGCGCGCGGCGGCGTCAGCGCCAACACCAACCGGGCCCTGTCGCAGGCCGCCGGCGATTACGTGGCTCTGCTCGACCACGACGACCGGCTCGCCTGCGACGCGCTGCTCTGCATGGCGGAGGAGCTGGAACGGGCGCCTGTCCCGGTCCTGTACAGCGACGAGGACCGCATCGCCCCCGACGGGCGGCACGTCGATCCCGCCTTCAAGCCCGACTTCGATCCCGAACTCCTGCAATCCATCAACTATGTCTGCCATCTGCTGGTGGTCGAGCGGCGGCTGATGCTGGAGGTGGGCGGCCTGCGCGAAGGCTTCGAGGGCGTCCAGGACCACGACCTCGTGCTGCGCCTTCTGGAGCGGGTCGGCGCGGCCGGCATCCGGCATGTTCCCCGGATTCTCTATCACTGGCGCATCAACCACGCCTCGCTGTCGGGCGGGGGTGATCCGGCGGCGATCATGTCCGGCATCGAGCGCGTGGTGGGCGAACACCAGCGGCGGGTCGGAAGCCGCGCCGTGGTCACCGCCGACCATGAGACCCGGGCCCGATCCGGCGGGCTGTTCTGCGCCCGCGTGCGCTATCCCGTTCCCTCGCCCGCGCCCAAGGTGTCGATCATCATCCCGACCAAGGATGCGGTGGACCTTGTGAACAATTGCGTGTCCAGCCTGCTGTCCAGGACCGATTATCCCAACTACGAAATCATCCTGGTCGATCACGATAGCGCTGATCCGCGCTCGCGTCCCTTCTTCGACAGCCTCGCCCGCGACCCACGGGTGCGCGTCGCCGGTTTTCACGGTCCCTTCAACTGGGGTGCGATCAACAACGCCACGGCGGGCGCCTGCCAGGGCGAGGCGCTGTGCTTCCTCAACAACGACATCGTGGCCGTCGCCCCAAACTGGCTGAGCGAGATGGTGGCCCTGCTCGCCCGGCCCGGCATCGGGGCGGTGGGTGCGAAGCTTCTCTACCCCAACGACACGGTCCAGCATGCGGGCGTGGTTCTCGGCTCCGAGGGCGTTGCGGGGCACGCCTTCGTCGGGATCGACGCCGACGCGCCAGGACATCTCGGCCAGGCCATGCTGACCCGCACCGTCTCGGCGGTCACCGGCGCCTGCCTGCTGACTTCCCGCAACGCCTTCGAAGCGGTTGGCGGCTTCGACATGGCACATCTGCCGGTCGCCTATTCCGACGTGGACTATTGCCTGAAGCTCCAGCGCGCCGGTCTGCGCGTCCTGTGGACGCCGCACGCCCGGCTCTACCACCTGGAAACCCAGACGCGGGGCGCTGACGACACGCCGGAGAAGATGGCGCGTCTGGCCGGGGAGGCCCGCCATCTGCGCGCCCGCTGGGGCGAGCGGCTGCGTCAGGACCCCTTCTACAACCCGCATTTCGAGCCGCTCGGCCCGACCCACCGGTTGCTGCGCCCCTCGATGGAGTGATGCGGACGGCGGGCACTGAAGGCGATCGTCCCCCGGCCGCATGACCCGCCGGCAGCCCGCCCGTCGAACAGGTCCGGGACGCTTCACGGAAGCCTGGGCTTGACTGTTTGTTCATTTTATGTTCTAGTCTTGCTGTCACGCCCGAACTGCGCCCGCACCCTGCCCCGGTGCGGGCGTTTTCGTTTTCGGCCTGCCGCCGCTGCCCTTTCCGGAGAGACACATGCAGATGTTGATCCCTCTCGACGACGCCATGGGACATCCGACCCTGGCGATCAACCCGTCCGACACGATTCTGGCCGTGAAGCTTGCAGGGGGAACACCCCGACAGGTCGATGTTCCGGTCGACGCCAAGGCCGTCCTGTTCAGCGCCACCGGCCCGTTCTGGGCCAAGGTCGGCAGCCCGGCGACCGTGCCGGCGGCCGACATCCTGGACGGGTCGGCGCCCGAACTGAACCCCCTGGCGCGCCGGATCGGAACGGCCTCCGTCATCGGTCTGGCCGCCACCGCGGCGACCACCGTCACTCTCTCCTTTTACGGATGATCCGCGATGATCGGACCCTATCACGCGGGGGTGACGGTGGCCCCGGCCCTGCTCGCCCCCTGCGCCGATCCCACCTTCACCGGCACCGTCGCCGTGCCCGCTGGAACGGCGACGGCTCCCGGGGTTGCGGTTTCGGGAGATTCCGACACCGGCCTGTTCAGCCCCGGCGCCGACCGTCTCGCCGTCGTCACCGGCGGGTCCGAGAGGGTGCGGATCGACAACACGGGCGGCGTGCAGGTCGGCGACACCACGGGCTTCGCCCTGGGGGAGAGGCTGAGCGTCGCGGGCTTCGTCGCCCTCGGGGACGCGAACCACACCGCCATCTTCGGGCCGACCGGCGTCGGCACCGTGGTGCTGGGCAGCATCACCGCCTCTCCGCTCGAAATGCGGACAAGCAACATCCAGAGACTGCGCATCGAAGCCGACGGCGCCGTCTGCCACGGCGACGCCGCCCCGGTGATGATCGTGGACAACGCGTCCTTCCTCCGGTTGCGCGGCTACACCGTGAACACCCTGCCGAGCGCCGCCACGGCCGGGCGGATGATCTACGTCTCGGACGGGTCGGCCAACCGCCGTCTTGCCGTGTCCGATGGTTCGGCCTGGCGCTTTCCCGACGGCTCCCCCGTCGTGGCCGCCTGATCCCCCTTCGCAGGAGAGCCTTCATGAAGACCACCCGCCATCCCTACGAGCTTCTCATCCGCTGGGCTCCCGACGGCACGATCGCCGGCGCCCACGTCCAGTGGCGCTATGCCGTCGTCGACGATGCCGGCGCCATGATCGGCGAGACGTTTTCCTCCGCCATCCCCGCGGACAAGGGGCTCGGCGACGGCTTCCCGCTGCAAGGCGTGCTGACCGACCGGACGCTCGCGGAGCTGGCGCCGCCCCTGTAGGGCCCCGGAAGACCAGCCGATTCCGGCGCCGGATTCGATCCGGCGGGACCGGTGGGCGCCGGCCACTTCGGGCTGGCGTTCACCGGAGCCCTAAGGCATAACGACGCCGGTCCGCCCCACTGGAGCTGAGCGACATGACGATCGTGGTCACCGGCGCCGCCGGCTTCATCGGCTATCACGTGGCCGAGGCCCTGATGGCCCGCGGCGAGGCCGTGCTCGGCATCGACAACCTGAACAGCTACTACACGGTGGCGCTCAAGGAAGCCCGGCTGGCCCGCCTGACCGCCAACCCGGCCTTCCGCTTCGTCCGGGCCGACATCGCCGACCGCGCCGCCATGGAGGCCTTGGGGCCCGAACTGGCCGACGTGACCGGAATCGTCCACCTCGCCGCCCAGGCGGGCGTGCGCTACTCGCTGGAAAACCCGTACGCCTACATCGAGGCGAACGTGCTGGGCCATCTCTGCATGCTGGAGATGGCGCGCAACCTGCCGAGCCTCGGGAACTTCGTCTACGCCTCCTCCTCCTCGGTGTATGGCGGCAACAAGACGCTGCCCTTCTCGGTGGAGGATCGCGTCGACAGCCCGGTGTCCCTCTACGCCGCCACCAAGAAGGCGGACGAGCTGATGAGCCACACCTACAGCCATCTGTACGGTTTCCCCTCGACCGGGCTGCGCTTCTTCACCGTATACGGCCCGTGGGGACGGCCGGACATGGCGGCCTTCCTGTTCGCCGACGCGATCATGGCGGGCCGTCCGATCCGCGTCTTCAACGCGGGCGCGATGCAGCGCGACTTCACCTACATCGACGACATCGTCGCCGGCGTGCTGGCGGCGCTCGACCGGCCGGCGGCGCCGGACGCCAACGGCGTGCGTCACCGCGTTTACAATCTGGGCAACAACAACTCCGAACGGCTGCTCGACTTCATCGCCGTGCTGGAGCAGGCGCTCGGCCGCAGCGCCGACAAGAGGATGGAGCCTCTGCAGCCTGGCGACGTGCCCGCCACCTACGCCGACATCGAGGCGTCCCGCCGCGACCTCGGCTTCGAGCCGACCACGCCGATCGCCGTCGGCATCCCCCGCTTCGCCGCCTGGTACAAGGAGTTTTACGGCGCTCGCCGCCCCGGCTGAGTCCGTTCTCGCCACAGCACTGGCGCGCCCCGGCGAACCGCCATGGAAAGGGCCGGATCAATTTTCCGCCACGTTGCCAATGGTAGTGCTTTTTACTCCGGTTTAGGTTAAACGGCATGCATCGAAAGGCTTACCCTTAGCGGTGACGTTTCCGGTGCGACAAGATTCGATGGCGCGGAGCCCATGCGGAACGATCGGCATCCATGCCCAGGCTACGGACTGGGCGTTGCCGGGAGGTCCCGTCGCCCTCGGCGGCAAAGCTCCGGCCAAGCGCATCGACGGCGTTCCGCCCAACCTTGCGGCCATCCGGCGTCAAGAAAAGCCGCAGTCTTTGGATACAATACGCGCATCGGACAGCATACCGTCATCCTGGCTGTCATTCCGTCCGATCCGTGCACCCGGAGCGGGGCTTGCGTCGCAGTTGATATCTTTATCTCGAGAATTGGACAATATCGCGGCAATTGGATAATAATGCGTCTTTGGCAAGATGCAGTCTGGTAAGATAAATTCTTCATGGGAGTGTCCAGGGATGCAGAACGAATGCATGGCCCACCAATCGTTCAGCAACGTTCTTATAACACCTTATGAAGAGTTGCTTAACACGCCGAGTGGGCTGTCAGATCACCGCGGAGGTCCGCTTTGGCCGATGTGGGACGGTCAGGTGCTGGCGAGACATTGCCGCAACCGGGTTCCCGTCGACATTGTGCCCACGGAGGTCGAGACCGAGACCGTCTATGACGGGAAGATGGCGTGGATGGGTCCCATCGTCGGTCATTATGGGCATATGATCGCTGATTTCTCGATGAGGATGCTCCCGACCGTCACTTACGAGAAGAACGCCGTTCTGGCGTTTGGCAAGCATAAACACAATACATTCAACACCATTGACGGTGCGCCCGCGTTCGTGGGTTCCATATTGGACTGGTTCGACGTGCCGCGCGACCGAACGGTCATAATCGAGCAGCCGACGCTCGCCGCCGAAATCGTCGTCTACGGACAGCAGGAGCAACTTGACAACATCGGCCCATCTGCCGATTACCTGGACCTTCTGGACGCTCTTTCAGAAAGGAAACTTGGCTCCCCCGTGAAGAATGGGAGGATATTCGTATCAAGAGCCGGCCAACCGATTCGGTTTGCCGGAGAGTCGTATCTGGAATTTGTTCTCGGCGAAATGAATGTAAAAACGGTTCGCCCGGAAAATATTTCGCTCAGAGAACAGCTTGAGATTTACCGCAGCGCTGAAATCCTTCTGTTTTCGGAAGGATCTGCTCTGCATTCGCTTCAGCTTCTGGGTCGGGGGCTGGGTGATATCTTTATTCTTACACGGCGTCCCGGTGCGCGGATGATCACGAACAGCCTGTCGGCGCGGGCCGAGAGCGTGAGATATTCCGATGTGGTCAAGACCCTGGTGCCTGGCGTTCAGCCGACGTTCCAGCCGGCCGCGGAAGCCGGCCTGTCATTTCTCGACATCGACATCCTGTTCGAGACGATTTCCAGCATGGGCCTGCCGATTCACCGCGTCTGGTCGCAGACCGAATACGAAGCCGCCGTGGATCGTGACATCGGGGAATGGCTTGCCTGGCAGAACTCCCGCCTGGAAGGAGCCTCCGCCTGGATTTCGCGGTTCATCGACTCACACGCACCGGAGGCCAGGACGCTGTTCCAGTCCCGGCTCGGGTTCTCGCGCCAGGACACCTCAGGCGACGCCGCGGTCCAGGGCACGGAGGCGGGCGATCGCTTGGCGGCCGCCCCCGCAAGTCCGGCCATGTCGGAGCACGCGTCATCGGCGGGACGTTCGCCCTGGTCGGTTCGCCGGATCAACCAGTTGGCAAGGTGGAGGAACGCAAAATCCTACCTTGAAATCGGCGTCGCGACCGAAGCGACGTTCGGGCATATCAACATTCCCGAACGCACGGGCGTCAACCCGCTGTTTCGCTTCGATGCAGCCGAACTGCGCGATGACAAGACAACCCTGTTCGAAACAACATCGGATGAATTCTTTTGTATTCTACCAATTGAGAAAAAATACGACATAATTTTTCTGTCTGGCCATCACACGTTCGAACAGACATATCGTGACTTCTGCAATAGTATTTCTCATTCGCACGACAAGACGGTATGGGTAATTGATAACACACTCCCGGATGATGTCTTTTCTTCTCTACGGGACGAGAACAAGGCAGTGGGGTACCGCTACGCCGCGGGTGGAACCGGCTATTCATGGCACGGCGACACATTCAAGATCGTGTTCTGCGTCCATGACTTCCACCTGGGAATGAATTACCGCACAATTGTCAGTTCAGGCAATCCGCAGACTCTGATCTGGCGATCAAACAAGGAATGGCATACGCCTTTCCTTGATTCCCTGGAGAAGATCTCGCGGCTGAGCTATTTTGATCTTCTCGAAAACGAGCGGATCATGCGATACGCCTCGGAAGAAGAGGCATTTGCGGTTTTCCGGAATTCGTAACCGGTTCACCGTGCACGCTTTGGCCGCAGGGTGCTGGGTCTGGGGCCTTCCCGAACGTCCCCAGCACCCGGCGGCCGCGTTCCAGGCGGAAGACACGCCGCCCCACCCTCCTTCGGCACTCGATTCCACTGTCGCGACCGGTCCGTCGCAGGGGAGGGTGTGAGCGAATTTTGGGCCATCCAAACGGCGCACACTTTTCGGAGGAATGTCCATTGACATACACGCCTGGGATGGTGGAGAAGATGGCAGTTGCGTGTTCGTATTTGAGGATGGAATGTCTTTGAAGTTGTCGACGCCTCTTGACGAGGACAATCCCGAGGCACTTCGGGAAGCCATCCTGGAGTTGTCACGCCGCCATTTCAACAAAACGCGCAAGGGCGCGATCGTGCCGGGGCGGGATTACATTCCCGTAACTGGCAAGGTCATGGACGAATGGGACTGTCACAACCTTGTCGACGCCAGCCTCGACATGTGGCTGACGGCGGGACGGTACGCGGACGAGTTCGAAGAAAAGCTCGCGCAGCGCTTCGGGCGGGCCTATGCGAAGAGCACCGTTTCGGGGTCGGCGGCCAATCTTCTCGCCTTCAGCACGCTCACCTCGCCCAAGTTGAAAGAACGCCGCCTGCGGCCCGGCGACGAGGTCATCACCGTGGCGGCCGGGTTCCCGACCACCGTCGCGCCGATCGTCCAGAACGGCTGCATTCCCGTCTTCGTCGACGTGGACATCGACACGCACAATGTGAACGTCGATCTTCTGGAGGCGGCCATCACGCCGAAGACGCGCGCGGTCATGATCGCGCACAGCCTCGGCAACCCGTTCGACGTCAAGCGCGTCGCCGCCCTGTGCGAGCAGCATGGCCTGTTCCTGATCGAGGACTGCTGCGACGCCTTCGGCGCCACCGTTGACGGGCGCCACGTCGGCACCTTCGGAGCGTTGGCCACCCTCAGCTTCTACCCGGCCCATCACATCACCATGGGCGAAGGCGGGGCCGTCCTCATGGACCGGTCCCTGCTGTCCCGGATCACCGAATCCTTCCGGGACTGGGGCCGTGATTGCTATTGCAAGCCGGGCAAGGACAACACCTGCGGCAAGCGCTTCGAATGGCAGCTCGGCACCTTGCCCGAAGGGTACGACCACAAATACACGTATTCGCATCTCGGCTACAACCTGAAAATTTCGGACATGCAGGCGGCGGTCGGCGTCAGCCAGCTGAGCAAGCTCGACGGCTTCATCGCCGCGCGGCGCCGGAACTTCGCCGCTCTGGATGCGCGCCTGCGGGAACGCGGCCTCGACCGCTACTACCATCTCCCCGTGCCGACGCCGGGCTCGGACCCGTCCTGGTTTGGCTACCTGCTGACGATCCGCGACGGCGTTCCGCTGCAGCGGCGCGACATCCAGGCCGGGCTGGAAGCGCGCAAGGTCGGGACGCGCCTGCTGTTCGCCGGCAACCTGATCCGCCAGCCGGCCTTCGTCGATGTGAACTACCGGGTCCACGGAACGCTCGACGTCACGGACAAGATCATGCGTGACAGCTTCTGGCTGGGCGTCTGGCCTGGCCTGGACGACGCCTGCCTGGACTACATGGCCGAGACCCTGCAGACCTTGACGATGGATGCGTTGAAATGAAGGCGGTAATTCTGGCGGGCGGCCGCGGGACCCGGCTGGCCGAGGAAACCTCTCTGCGTCCCAAGCCCATGGTCGAGATCGGGGATCGGCCGATCCTTTGGCACATCATGAAGATGTACAGCCAGCACGGCATCAATGACTTCATCATTTGCCTTGGCTACAAAGGCTATATGATCACCGAGTTCTTCATGAACTATTCGATCCACCTGTCGGATGTGACGGTCGACCTGGGTGGGGAGCGGGTGACCTATCACCGTCGCCGGGCCGAGGACTGGCGGATCACGCTGGTGGACACCGGGCTGGACACCCAGACCGGCGGCCGCATCAAGGCGGTGGCGCCGCACCTGAACCCGGACGAACCCTTCTGCATGACCTACGGCGACGGCGTGTCGGATGTGGACATCCGGGCGTCCATCGACTTCCACCGCGCCCACGGCCGTCTGGCCACGGTGACGGCGGTGACGCCGCCCGGCCGGTTCGGTGTGCTGGAAACCGAAGGCGACCTCGTCACCGGCTTCCGCGAGAAGATCGCCAACGACCAGTACCGCATCAACGCCGGTTTCTTCGTGCTCGACCCCAAGGTCGTCTCCTATGTCGAGGAGGCCTCGACGATCTGGGAGCAGGAGCCGATGCAGCGGCTGGCCACCGAAGGCCAACTGATGGCGTTTTCCCACAATGGGTTCTGGCAGCCCATGGACACGCTGCGCGACCGGCAGAAGCTGGAAGAACTCTGGCAGAACGGCACGGCGCCGTGGGTGTCGTGGCGGGAGGAAGCACGCTCGTGACCGCGCAGGCGACGTCATCGGGGCACGGCCAGCCCGTGCCTGCGGGTTCCGGCACCGCGCGTCGTGCCGTCGACCCCGCGTTTTGGCGCGGACGGCGGGTCTTCCTGACCGGGCACACCGGGTTCAAGGGGTCCTGGCTGACCTGCTGGCTGTCGGAAATGGGAGCGCAGGTCACCGGCTTCTCGCTGCCGCCCGCCACCGACCCGTCGATGTTCGACACGCTGTCGCTGCGTGACCGCCTTGCCGTGCATCACCTGGGCGACATCCGGGACGCCGACGCCCTGCGCCGGGCGATCGCGGCGGCCGAACCGGACGTGGTGATCCATATGGCCGCGCAGCCGATCATCTCGGTCGGCTATGAGGACCCGGTCGGCACCTTCGCGACCAACGCGATGGGAACCGTGCATCTGCTGGACGCCTGCCGCTCCTTGCCGGCGGAAGCGGTGATCCTGGTGGTGTCGTCCGACAAATGCTATCTCGAACGCGGCGGCGACCACGCCCCGTACCGGGAGGACGATCCGCTCGGCGGCTACGATCCCTACAGCGCGTCGAAGGCCGCCACCGAAGTGGTCGCGCATGCCTACCTCAAGTCGTTCTTTTCCGGCGACCGCACGCCTCGGATGGCCTCCGGCCGGGCCGGCAATGTGGTGGGCGGGGGCGACTGGGCGGTGAACCGGCTGGTGCCGGACATGGCGCGTGCCTTCGCGCGGGGCGAACCGGTGGTGGTCCGCAACCCGAAGGCCACGCGGCCCTGGCAGCATGTCATCGAGCCCTTGTCGGGCTATCTCGTCCTCCTGCAAGCGTTGGCGGAGGATGCGGCCTTTGCCGGCGGCTGGAATTTCGGCCCGGCCGTCCGCAGCCTGCCGGTCGCGGAGGTGGTCCGTCACGCGGTGGCCGCGTGGGGCGGGGACGCGAGCGCCGCCATGTCGTCCGCCACCCAGGAATGGCGCGAGGCGCCGGTGCTCGAGCTGGATTGCAGCCGGGCGGCGGAGCGGTTGGGCTGGCAGGGGATTCTCGATATCGAGACCACCATCGGCATGACCATGGACTGGTACAAGAGCTTTTCCCGTGCCGGTTCGGCCACCGCCATGATGGACCTGACCCTTCGCCAGATCGACGATTATGCCCGCCGCGCCCAGCCCTGAAGCGTCGCCCGCCGCCTTCCGGGACATCGTCGTCACGGGGGCGACCGGCTATATCGGCCGGCATCTGGTGCGCCACCTCGCAGAGCAAGGCAGGCCGGTCTATCTCCTGGGCCGCCGCGGCTTCGACCGCGCCCAGGCGTCGGCCACGCCGGTTCTGGGGGCGGTGGCGGATGCCGTGGGCCTGATCGATCACGACGGCACGCCGGCGGCTCTCGCCGAAGGTCTGGCGAAGCTGCACGACCCGGTCGTCATCCATCTGGCCGGGCTGTTCATCTCCCGGCACGGTCCCGACGACCTCGACCCGCTGATCCAGGCCAACCTGGCGTTCCCGTGCCTGCTGTTCGAGGCCATGCGGATCGCCGGCTGCCGCAAGCTGGTGAATGTCGGAACCGCCTGGGAGCATGGTCCGGACGGTCGGTACCAGCCGGTCAACCTGTACGCCTCGATGAAGGCCGCGACCCAGCGCATCCTCGACTATTATGTCGAGGGCGAAGGGTTCCGGGCGGTCACGCTGAAGTTACTCGACACCTACGGGCGGGACGATCCGCGCCGCAAGCTGCTGCCGCTGCTGCGCCGGCACGCCCGAACCGGCGAGGTCCTGGCGATGACGCAAGGCCGCCAACGGATCAACCTGACCTACATCGACGACGTCCTGGACGCCCTGATCGCGGCCGCCGAAACGGCCGGAACGGCGCCCGAGGGAACCCATCACGCCTGCTTCGTGCTGGGCGAGGAATCGCCGACCGTGCGCGATCTGGTGGCCCTGATCGTTGCGGAGACCGGATGCCGGATCGACGTGGCGTGGGGCGCCCATCCCGAGCATCCACGCCAGCCGCCGGAACCATGGCTGGACGCGCCGCGCCCGCCGGGCTGGTCGCCGCGGGTCCCGCTTGCCGAAGGCTTGCGGCGCTACTTTGGAGACTCAGGTGATGCTTGAGGTGGGCGATGTTTGAGGAGATCCCCGGACCGCTGCCCGGCGTGCGGGCGCTCCGGCTGCGCCGCTTCCAGGACGTGCGCGGCGACTTCGTGAAGCTGCTGCACGCCGACACCTTCCGTCAGGCCGATCTGCCCATCGACGTCCGGGAGATCTACGTCTCCACGTCGGTCCGGAACACGATCCGCGGCATGCACTTCCAGACCCCGCCCCACGATCACGCCAAGTTCGTGACCTGCCTCAAGGGCCGGGCCCAGGACGTGGTGCTCGACCTGCGCAAGGGGTCACCGACCTATGGGCAGGCGGGCGGCATCGAACTGGACGGGCAGGCCCCTGTCCTCGTCATCATCCCGAGCGGGTTCGCCCATGGCTTCCTCGCCCTGGAGGACGACACGACCATGGCCTATCTGGTGACCAGCGAGCACGCACCGGCCAATGACGCAGGCGTGCTGTGGTCGTCCTTCGGCTTCGCCTGGTCCGTGGACGCGCCGATCCTGTCGGAGCGTGATCGCGCCTTTCCAGCCTTGGCGGACTTCCAAACTCCGTTCTGATGGCGGCGGCCGCGCGGAGCGGCGGTTCATGGTCAAGCGCCGGATGATCCGCGCTGTTCTGTCCAGGGACATGATTTTGCGGACATGGTACTGACGGTACGCGCATGCGATGGGGTGTGCGGCACCCGGCTTCGTGGCCGATCATTTCAGGGAGGTTGAGCGGTGCGCATCGGGCTCTTCACGGTTCACCATACCCTTGGCGCAAGAATGCCGGTGGCCTCGCCTTTTATCCCCTTCATGGTGGGATGCGCCGAAGGTCCTGCTCCGACGGGATATCTCGGCGACGGGGTTGGCATGTCCCTGAAGACGGCCGGGCACCCGGCCGAGCGGTACGGCGACCTCCGGGCGGCGTTCAGTGTCTGGAAGAATTGCCTGAACGATTATGACATCATCGGCTTTCAGCAGTATCGACGGCTGTACTTCTTCGACACTCCGAGCATCCGGAAAAATTTCCCCCAGACGGAAGCCGGCCTGAAGATCCTGCATCGGCACCCGAACTATCACCTCAACATCGGGAACGAAGGGTTCGGGCAGTATGTCGATGCGCTCGAACAAGCCTCGGGCGAGGTTGTTGATCTCATCGTCCGGCTCACCAATCGGGGAGTGATCGTCAATCGCCGGTTGCTCCTGGACGGGAGCATAGAACATCACTTCCACAAGGTGCACCCGGGCTGTCACCTGGATGTCGTGAAGGACATCCTGAAAAGCCGTGGCGGCAGAATGGCGGACATCGCAACAGATTTGACGACGGTCACCTGGGCGCCGTTTTGCAACATGTATATCGCGCGCACGGCGATCTTCGATCAGATCATAACGGACGTGTTCGACATCATGTTCGAGGCCGAGGAACGAATCCTGGCCCTGCCGGGCGGGCAGCAGGAGAGGAGCCTCGCCTTTGTCGCCGAACGGCTGCTGGCGGCTCTGCTGGTCGACATCGGGGTGCGTGCGCCCGACACCCATCTGATCGATGTGCCGGTGCTGTCGTTGGTGCCGGACTTCGGCAACGACCTCGTACAATCGGTCGGCCGGGTCATTTGAATGTGTGATACCGAAGGCAATCGATGGAAACCAGCGATTGCCTTCCATGGGGCTTTCGGACCATGGCGTCTTCGGAGCTGTCGAGCCGATCATGTCAACTCGTGCCCCGCATATCGTCCCCAAGCCCGGTGCGAAGCTCGCAAAGGACGGTTCTGCCGAAGCCTGGGTTGTCGAGCAGCAAGACGAATGGCATGAAGAGTGGAAAAAAATTATTCTGCAACCCAAACGGGTTCGCGCCGCATGAAGGGGCATGGCCGGTGTCCTTCCGAAGGGATCGGAACCTCTTCAACCCCAAGCCGTTCTGCCCGATTGCTTATCCCCCTGGTGCTTTTCACCTTCCGCGTCGGAATTGGCGGACACCCTCGCGCCGGAACCACCGCACGCAATTCCCGGAATACGCAGCCAATGCCCGATCACGCCCACGCCATAGATTTCGCATCTGTAACAAGGCGTAAATCGGGCCAAAAGATTCCACGCGCATCCTCATTGATCGCGCTGGTCTTGTTCGTCGGAGCATGAGAAAAGGAGGGCCTTGTTGGACAAAAGGGGCGTTCGCATGCAAAACGAATGAGATTGCTCGTGGCGTCAATGAATGAGCCGCGTAACCCTCGTTTGCTAGAAGGCCTTTTTACAGGAAATGTGATAATGGCGGTTTACGATAAAGAGCATCATGGATATCACGGCTATCTCGATGAGATAAATGATCGATTTGTTCGTGGATGGTGTCTTGATAAAGGCAAAAGAGGCGAGAAAGTTTTCGTGGACATCATTGTCGATGGTGTCCATGTTATTTCTGTCAAAGCTGATGCTTACCGCCAAGATCTTGAAATATCCGGCATTGGCGACGGATATCATGGATTCCGTGGCATTTTGCCGGCATTTTTGTTTAATGGTAAGCAAAAAGAAGTAAGAGCTTGCGTCAGGGGCGTGGGCTGGAACCTTTTGGTGTACCGCGGCCCGGAAATGAGACACCCGGCTGGGCTTATTCAGGCGGCCAAGGGTAGCTCGGCCATGAGCGTCTCATCAACCCCGAGTTGGTCGGCGCGCACCTGGGCTGGGGTGCGGTGTCCATGCCGTGCGACGAGCCAGGTTTCATTGTAGTGCCGGGCGAACTCGACCAGAGCGCGGCGCAGGTCCTCGACGGTGTCGAAGGTGTGGACCCAGAGGAAGTTCTCCTTGAGTGTCCGGATGAAGCGCTCGGCCACGCCGTTGCCCTCCGGCTCGCGTACGAAGGACGGCGAGCTGGAGATGCCCAAGCATTTGATCTCGGCCTGGAAGTCGCCGGACATATAGTTCGAGCCGTGATCGTGGCGTAGCTTCAGCCCAGCCGCGACGCCTGGGCCGATGCCGCCGAAGTGGCGCAACACGCCCTGGCGGACCGGTTCCAGGGCCTCGAAGCGGTTGCCGCTTTTCGAGGCGTGAGTGCCCACCACCTCGGAGTTGGCGTGATCGACCGCGATGAAGACGCGCACCACGCCCTCGGCCACGGTGATCGTCTCGGTCATATCGGTCCCCCACATCACGTTCACCGTGTCGGTCACGATGGTGCCGTCGTGCGCTCGTGTGCGGGGCCGCCCGACCCGGTGCGGCGCCAGCAGCCCGTGCGCCCCCATCAGCCGCCGCACCCGGCGGGCCGAGGTGCGAATGCCGGCATGACGCAGACGCGCCCAGATCTTGCGATAACCCTCACCGTGAAAACGCGAGGCGAGGATCTGCTGGCGGATGTGCTCGACCAACTCGGCATCCCGGCACGGGCCAAGCGGGCCTGGACGCCGGGGCATCGCTGGTGGGCCGACCGTCCGGTGACGGTAGACGGTGGCGCGGGAGACCCGCCAGATCCGGGCGACGCGGGCCAGACCGTAAGGGCGACCGGTGGAGGGCGAGGTGGTCCGGCTCATCGTCTCGACCTCCGCCGGGCCAAAGGGTGTTTGCCCTCCAGCGCGGTGATCTTCTCCTCCAGCAACTCGTTGGCCATGGTGATCTCACCGACCTTGGCCTTCAGGCGCGCGATCTCCTCATCGCGCTCGTCGCGTTCCCGCTCCTTCATGGCGGACGCCGCCCCGGCCAGGGCGCGCTCGCGCCACTCCGACAGGCGCGCCACGGTGACGTTCAGCTCGCGGGCCACGACCTCCAGCGGCTCGCCGCGCAGCAGGCGCGTGACCGCCGCCACCTTGCGTGCCGCGGAGAAGCGTTGGGGCGTGCTGACGTCCGCGCCCGAGGGGGCGCCTGCGCCAGCGTGATGGGCGCGCTCCGGCGCCCCCTCGGGCTTACGTTCCTGTTCCTTGGCCATGTCAAAGACCTCCGGTTGCGGTTCAATCTACCGCAGCCGGGTGTCTCATCGAACAGGGCCGCGCCCCAGCTGGAACCTTTTGGGCAGCCCCCTTATTCACGATTTTGCTCCACTTACGCTTAACGACACTTCCAACGACGAGGCCGCGCCGCGCGAAGCGGCTGGCCCCAGCGAAGCTGTGGACGCGACCGGACTGCCGGATGCGGAATTCCGCTATTTCTGCATCAATACCGACGTACGGGATAAGTTCGCCGCCACGAAGGCGATCACCGCGACCGACCACCATCGGGAGAACGGCGCCCGCGAGGGGCGCCTTGCGCCCACGGACATCCGGCCCATCGCGACGCTGGCTGGCCGAGATGAGGTGGACGGCCTTTTCCGCAGGGGTGAGGTTGTCGTTCGCAACCTGACCCGCTCTGGTGACAAACTGCAGGTCACGATCATGTCCTGGGCCGTGGTGGCCACGGGAACCGTGGTCGACGCGACGGTCACTTGGCTCGACGTGCCCGTTCCGACGGAGGCGACGGCCCATGTGGTTGTGGGGCCGCGTCATGACATCGTTTTCAGCGTCGCCCACGCACAGCTTCCCAGCGCCGCCGACGAGGCGGCGCTGGGGCTTCTGCTTCGCGACCTCGGGGCCGGCGTCGATCTCGCAGGATTCAGCCCGGATGGCAACGCCGGATACGCCACGCTGAAGCAGGTGCCGAACTCTCCGGCCGTCATGCTTCAGGGATGGGTGCCCACCCGGCATTTCGCAGCCTGCCGCGCTTTTCTGAGTGTGGGGGGCGGCATGGACCCGCTCGACATCACCCCGATCAATCCCGAAGGCCGCGAGGCGGACGGCCTGTGGCCGGACCCGAAGACCTACCCGGTCATCTGGTGGACGGCCCGCTTCGATCTGGGTCATTTCCCTCCCGGAGATTTGCAGGTTTCCCTCTCCCTGTTGAACCGGGACAGCGGGGCCGTTCTGCCCTTCGGCCCATTCCAAGTCGCGATTCCCCAGCCGTTCCGCTTCTCCGTTCCGACGGCGCCCGCCGGACATTGGGGGCGTGGCCAGTTGCTCTTCGCCGTGCTGGCGGAACCGTGGTGCGACGGCAGCGCCTGGGCGCAGGCCCTGGAGGCGGAGTCCCGCATTGGCGTGTTCGACACGCTGGAGGCCTTGAAGTCCCGCTACCGGGAATTGCAGGCGTCGACCAACCTGATCGTGCTGGTGCCGCGCAGCCCGCGCCCCCCGCGCCCGGAGAGGCTGCGGCGGCTGATCGACGAGTTCGTCGATTCGGACGCGGGATACGACCTCGCCATTCCCCCCATGGGGAGCGACCGCTGGGGGACCGTGGACGGGGCGTGCCTCATGGCCCGATGGGAGGTTCTGGAGAACATCCTGGAGCCGGCCGCCGGTCACGCCCTGGAGCGGCTGTCGCTGCTGGATCGGTTTGAGCAGGCGGGATTGCGCCTCCTCGTCGCGAATCCGCCGCTCATCGCCTATGTCGAAACCATCCAGAGCGAACGCGACCCGAAGCGGTGGATCAGCATCACCGGATGGGTGTCTTCCAGCGAAGCGATGGAGCCGGAACTCGAACTGCGCGGGGCGACGGGACCGGTGCGGTTCGATGTCGAATGGATCGAACGGCCCGATGTCTGGAAATCCCATCCCGACCACGTGCGTGCGACGTCCCGTGGCTTTCTCCTGTACGCGGCGTGGACCGACATCCCGGTCGGCGTCCAGGGGCTGACGCTGCGCAGCAAGTCCGGCACCTGGTCCGGCGACGTGAACGTCGGCACCGTCCAGGTTCCCCCCTTCCTGTTTCATCTGGAGGAGGTCCGCGGCCACGGCCCCGAGGGAGAGGCCGAAGTTACGGTGACCGGGTGGATGGTCGCCCACGATGGTTCGGAGATCCAGCTCGTGGCGACCGACGGAACCGTTCTCCGGCCGACGCGGGTCACGCGGTTCGCCCGTCCGGATGTCGCCCGGTACGCCGGGGTCGGCAAAACGGGCGACTTCGGGTTCGTCGCGACCGTCGACGGTTCCGGCATGGACCTGTCGCGGCTGGCGCTGCGCCTGCAGTGCGCGGAAGGCTATCGCGAGGTGGCGGCCAGCGGCGCGCAGCACCGTCCGTCCGAGATCGTGGCCAGCGTCGATGCGCCGGTGTGGGTGGCGGGGCAGCCGCGCATGACCCTGACCGGCCGGGTGGCGGCGCCCTCCCACGACATCCAATGGGTCGAGGTTCGGATGGCGGACAATGTTCTCGCCCAGGAGCCGGCGGTCCATCCGGTGCCCAGCGCGCTGCGTCCGCACGGCGACCTTCCGCTCCGCGGCTATTGCGGCTTCCAGATCGAGGTGGATCTGTCGGCCTATGCCGGGGAAACCGTCCCGTTGCGAGTCATTGCCCGCATCGGCGACGCCGAGCATCTCATTCAGGAAACCGACGTCACGGTGCCCCGCACCACCAGCGGCCAGCAGCAGCAGATCATGGCATCCCTGGACGTCCCCACGGACGGCCAGGGCATTCCCGAGGGGAGCCCGATCCTGGTCGGCGGATGGGCGGTTTCCGGAAAGCACCATCCGCTGCGGATCGAGGTCTACAGCGGTTCCACCCTGGTCGGAGCCGACGAGCCCCGCCTGAAGCGCGGCGACGTCGTGGACGCGCTCAACCTGCCGCCCAGCCAGCAGATCTGCGGTTACAAGATCCTGATCCCGCGGACCCTGGCCCCCGGCGAGGAGGCATCCCTGCGGGTCGTCTGCCGCGATCTGGAGACGGAACAGGTCCTCGAACTCGGCACCCGGAAGGTCTTCGGCACGGCGGTCAACGCTATGACCGGCGACCGCCTCCAGCATTGGTATGCGGCGAACGCGATCAACCGCCGCTCGGTCGAGGATGCCGCCGCCCTCATGGAGGGGTTCGAGTGGCGGCCGAAGATCTCGATCCTGATGCCGCATTACCGGGCCAAGCCGGAATGGCTGGACCGCGCCCTGGAGAGCGTCGACGCGCAGTGGTATCGCAATTTCGAGATGTGCGTCGCCGACGACGGCTCCGGCGATCCGCTTTATCTGGAAAACCTGAAGCGTCTGGCCGCGGTCTATCCGTGGATGAAGCTGTCTTTCTGCCCGCGCAACGGCGGCATCGCCGCGGCGACCAACGCCTGCGCCGATCTGGCGACCGGTGATTTCGTCCTGCTCTTCGACCAGGACGACGAGCTGGCCCCGAACTGCCTGTTCGAGTTCGTCAAGCGGCTGAACGCCGAACCGGACCTGGACATCATCTATTCCGACAGCGACAAGACCGACACCTACGGGCGCCGCTTCGACCTGACGGTCAAGCCGGATTTCGATCCGGACATGCTCCTGGCCTACATGTACCTCAACCACGCGCTGATGATCCGCCGCAGCCTCTTCGAGCGGGTCGGGCGGTTCCGGCTCGGGCTTGACGGGTCGCAGGACCACGATCTGGCCCTGCGCCTAGTCGAACAGACGTCGCGGGTCGGGCACATCCCCGCGGTCCTCTACCACTGGCGCGTCCACACCGGATCGACGGCCCTGTCCGGCAACGAGAAGCCGCAGTCCTTCGACGCCAGCATCCGTGCCATCCGGGATGCGCTGGACCGCCGCCATCTGCCCTACACGGACGTCGTGCGCCCCGAATGGGCGGCCCGGAGCGGGGTCGGCATCTATCAGATCATCTGGGCGGTCCGCGCTCAGCCGCTCGTCAGCATCATCATCCCCAGCCGCAACCAGGCGAAGCTGCTGCAGACCTGCATTGAGTCCATCGAGCGGAAGACGACCTATCCGTCCTACGAGATCATCATCGTGGACGACCGCTCGGACGAACCCGACGCGCTGGAATTCCTGTCGAACACGCGGCATACGGTCGTCCGGGTGCCCGACAACGGCCAGGGCTTCAACTTCTCCGCCCTGATCAACGCCGGGGCGGCGGCCAGCCGGGGCGGCTATCTGCTGCTTCTCAACAACGACATCGAAGTCCTGACGCCGGGCTGGATCGAGGAGATGCTGGGCTGGGCGCAGCAGCCCGGCATGGGGGTGGTCGGTTGCCGGCTGCTGTTCCCCGGCGGCGACATCGTCCAGCATGCCGGCCTGACGATGCGGCTCAAGGACGGCACCCCGGGCCACCTGTTCCGCGGCGAGCCGGCCTACAGCGGGGGCTATTGCAGTTGGGCGCGGATCGCTCATGGGGTTAGCGCGGTGACCTTCGCCGCCGCCATGATCCCGCGCCCAGTCTTCGACGCGCTGAACGGGCTGGATGCGGAGCATTTCCCCGTCGCCTATCAGGACCCCGACTTCTGCCTGCGCGCGCGGGCGGCCGGCTATCGCGTCGTCTACACGGCCCACGCCGATCTCGTGCATCACGAGAGCCTGTCCAAGCCAAGGAAGTTCAAGGACTCCGCCGACCGGCTTCGCTTCCAGCTCCGCTGGCCCGACCCGGACCCCTTCTTCAACCCGAACTTGGTCGGGTTGGGCGAGGTGCCGGCGCCGGCCGACCGCCGGGTCCTTCTCACCTCACCCCGTGCCCGGGTGCGGGTCGCGGCCCTCGTGCACAATCTGAAGCTCCAAGGGGCGCCGACATCCCAGTATCTGACGCTGCGCGGCCTCGCCCAGCGCCACGGCTTCGACATCCACATCCTCGTCGTGGGAGACGGTCCTCTTCTCGGCATCTACGAAGGCTTCGCCGCCAGCGTGACGCGGCTGGTGCCGGGAGCCACGACGCGCGACCAGATCGTCCAGTGGCTGACCGGGCTGGAGCCGGACGTCGTCTACGCCAACACGCTGGAGGTGACGTGGTTCGTGTCCACGGCGCTGGATCTGGGCTACGCGCCGTTCTGGAACATCCGTGAAAGCGCGCTGCCCGCCGCCTTCTTCAATGGAGACGAAAACAGGCAGAACGAAGCCCGCCGCTGCCTTGCCGAAGCCGGACGTCTCGGCTTCGTCGCGCAGACGACCACGGATCTGTTCCGCTCCTCCGGCATGACGCTGGCGCCGCAGACGATCATCTACAACGGCGTCGATCTCACGACCTTCGCCCCGCTGGCCGAGTGGGCGCCGCGCCATGCCCGGCTGGCCTCGTTCGGCGTCCCGTCCGACGCCATCGTCATCGGCACGGTCGGCACGATCTGCCCGCGCAAGGCACCGCATCTGGCCGTGCGCGCCTTCATCGAAATGCAGAAGGCGATGCCCGACCAGCCGCTGTGGTTCGTGTCGATCGGGGAGATCCCGCCCTCGGAGTACAGCTACGGCAAGCTGCTCCACAACGTCATCGCCGAGTCCCCGGCGCCGGAGCGCATCCTGCTCCTTCCCGAGGATCGGGAAATCGCCGACTGGTACCGCAGCCTGGACATCTTCGTCACGGCCTCGCTGGAGGAATCCTTCCCGCGGGTGGTGATCGAAGCGATGGCCTGCGGCCTTCCGGTCGTCGCCGCCGCGGTGTTCGGGGTGACCGAGCAGGTCATCAACGGCTACACCGGCTTTGCCACCCCGCCGGGGGATGTCCCGGAAATGGCCGAAGCGTTGCGCCGGATGATCGTGGACGGGGACTGGCGGCGTCGCCTCGGCGCCCAGGGCCGCGCGGTCGCGGAGCAGCTCTACGGTCTGGATATGATGGTTGACGCTTACGCCCGTGAGCTGCGCGTGCTCCGGGAAGAGCAGGGTTGAGGAGCGAACGGCGATGTGTGGAATTTTTGGCTATATCGCATCGAAGGACCAGCGGCCGGACCCCGGCATCATCCGGGCCGCGACGGACTCGCTCTTCGCCCGGGGACCGGACAGCAGCGGCTATGCGCAGAACGGGCGCGTGGCCTTCGGCGCCCGCCGGCTTGCCATCATCGATCTGGAGAGCGGAAACCAGCCGATCGAATCGCAGTGCGGCAAAGTCGTCGCGATGCAGAACGGCGAGGTCTACAATTATCAGGAGCTGCGCTCCGAACTCCTGCGCCTGGGCTTTCCGCTGCGCACGACGGGCGATACCGAAGTGCTCACCTACGGCTACATGGCCTGGGGCATCGACGGCCTGCTGGAGCGGCTGGACGGCATGTACGCTTTCGCCGTGCATGACCGGGCCAACAACCTCGTGCACATCGCCCGTGACCGGATGGGAGAGAAGCCGCTCTTCTACCATGCCGACGGGCGCCATCTCGTCTTCTCCTCCCAGCTCCTCACCGTGGCCCGCTACCCCGGCGTGCCGTTCCGCCTGAACCCCTCGGGCGTGGAAGCCTATCTCTCCCTGCATTTCGTGCCGGGCGACGAGACCATCCTGGAGGGCATCCACAAGCTGCCCCCGGGGCACGTCCTCACCTACCGTCTCAGTGACGAGCGGCTGACCGTGCGGCGGTATTGGCACCTCCAGCCGCAGCCGGTCCGGTCCGGGGTCGACCGCGAAGCCTTGCGGGAAGAGTTGCGCAGCCGTGTCCAGGCAGCGGTGTCCTCGCGCCTGGTCAGCGACGTTCCGGTGGGCGCCTTCCTGTCGGGAGGCATCGACTCGTCGATCGTGGTCGCCTGCATGGCCGGCAAGGTCGCCGACCTGAAGACCTTCAGCGTCGGCTTCGAGACGCCGGAACTCGACGAATCGCCTTATGCCCGTGCCGTGGCGGCAAAGTTCGGCACCGACCACCACCACCTCACCTTCGGGCTCAACGATTTCGAACATCTGCTTCCCGATGTGGTCTCATCCGTGGACGAGCCGATCGGCGATCAGGCGATGCTGCCGGCTCTGTGGATGGCCCGGCTGGCGCGTCAGCATGTGACGGTGGTGCTGAGCGGCGAGGGCGCCGACGAGATTTTCGGCGGTTACGGCTACTACCGGCCACGCATGTTGCCGCCCGACTGGCGGCGCACGGCCTACGACGCCCTGCGCCCCTTCGCGAAACTGCCGGAGGAGAATTTCCGCCTGCTGGCCCCCGGCGCCGTGGAAACGCCCAGCGGTTATCCGCTTCTGATGGCCGGCAGCGGGCTCGCCGCGGTGCTGCGGCGGACGGGCGTGTTCGAGAAGACGCCGTGGGCGGACCGCTTCGCCAGCGACCTCGGTGAGTTCCGCGATCCGTTGCAGGCCGCCTGCTTCACCGACCTGACCACCTGGCTGCCGGACAACCTGCTGGTGAAGTTCGACAAGATGGCGATGGGCGTATCGCTGGAGGGCCGCTGCCCCTACCTGCAGCCGTCTCTGGTCGAATGGGCGCTCGGCCTGCCGCAGGACCTGAAGATCGGGTCGCGCCATGTGAAGGAATTGCTGCGCGAAGCCTTTGCCGACGCGTTGCCGGACACGATCCTGCGCCGTCCCAAGCAGGGCTTCATCCTGCCGCTGTCCCAGTGGTTCCGCCACACCGGCCGGTCGATGATGATGGACTATCTGGGGGTGGCGATCGACGACGGCGTGCTGCGCAGCGACCGGCTGCGCCGGACCGTCGAAGGCTGGCTGGATCAGCCCGAACCGCCGGGCCGGAACCTGATGGCGCTGCTGCTTTACCGGATGTGGCTCGTCCACGCCTATCAGCAGCCGAAGTTCCGGCCGAAGCCGGCCGAGTCCGGCGAGGGCAGCCGCTACAGCCTTGCCGTCGCCTGAGGCCGGACAACACGGGGCTTCACGGTTGGAAAATGATGGAAGCGATCATTCTCCAACCGTATCAGCCATAGCCGCGCGGTCGATAGCCGTGCGCGGCGGAGGAATGAAGGCGAGGACTGTACCAACGGCTCGCCGACGGCACTGCCGCCTCCAGTTCCGCCATCGCAACCGCCGGCAGGACCGGCGGTTGGATGTGGCGCGGCTTTGACAGACGCCAAACGCTGAACGGCGTGTAGAGCACGCGCGCATCATCCGCATGGGCGCGCAGGGCGATGGCGCTTGCGATCCGGGCCGCAGCGATGTCCGGCCCGGTCCGCCGCAGCAGGCGGCGCAGGAAGTCGCTGCGGACCAGCCAATGGCTCGGCGACACGCCGTCCACGAAGCGCTGACAGAACAGCATGCCGTGATAGCCGGCGTCGGCGGCGTCCCGCCCGTAATCGGCCGTGGCCAGGAAGCCGCCGATTCCGAAGAACCCTCCCGCCCAGGCGATCCGGCCGTCCGTATCCAGAACGCGGCCGCCGATGGCCACCGCCTCCTCCACCCCGTTCAGCAGTCCCGCCAGTTCCACCAGCCCGTCGCTGCCGAGCGGCTTGCAGCCCGCCTGGACGAAGGCGACGCCGTCGCCGCTCTCACAGGCTTCGGCCAGGACCGCCGCGACAGGCCCCGTCCGCACGGACACGCGGCCCGAGCCCAGGGAGGCGAGATGCGTGGCCAGAGCCACGGCTTCCTCGGGTGACGCCGCCAGCACCCGAACGGACGTCCCCGGCCAGCCGGCCGAAGTCTGACCAGCCGGAGTCTGACCGGCCAGGGCCTGGACGGTGCCGATCGTCTCCTCCACCGATCCCGCCTCGACCACCACCGTCACCCGAAGCCCCTCCCCCACGGGCGCCAGCCGCCATATGCCCGGATGCGGGAACAGCGTGTTGGGGACCACGGCCAGTTTCCGGTCGAGTTTGGTCCGTGCCAGATGCTGGTCCAGGACGTGCCGCTGGCTGTTGACGGCGTCCGGTTTCGTGCCGCTTTCGAGGGAAGCCGTCGAACCGGGGTTGATGCGCCAGGCGTACAGAAGATGCGGGACATGGACGATCCCGTAACCGGCCCGCTCGACGCGCGTGAAGGTGTCCCAGTCATGACTCCAGGTCGCGCGCCGGTCCGTATAGGCGCCCACCTCGACCGCCACGTCGCGGCGCAGGGCGCACAGATGGCAGGTGAAGCAGATGTTCATATGCAGGACCCGGTCGAAGTCCGGCTTGTGGAACGGGGCGAGCAGCCGGGATTGCGGATCGCTCTTGAACTCGTCGGAATAGAGCGCCGCCGGAAAGCCATGGCTGTGGATGTGCTCCGCCATCACCTGCAGGGCATCGAGCGTCAGGAAATCGTCGGCGTCGACCGGCAGGACGTAGTCGCCGGTCGTCTCCCGGAACGCCATCCCGTAGCCGGCCATGATGCCCTGGTTCTCGGGGCTGATGATCACCTTCACGGCGTCGTGAGCGGAGACCTCACGCAGCCACTCCAGCAATTCGGGCCGATGGTCGCCGTCGCTCACGATCACCCATTCGAAGTTCCGGTAGAACTGGTTGAGGATCGTCTTCTCGATTTCCCGCAGGAACCGGATCGGCTGACGATAGATGCTCATGAAGATGGAAAAGCGGATCGTCTCCCCGGGCGTTGTGTCCCCAGGCGATGGCCGCGTCCGCGACGCGGCGATGCGCGTCACGATCTGCTCCTCGACCCCGCGCACCGGACGGGCGGCGGGGTCGCGCGCGAGGCTGTAGAAGGGATTGGCGGTCGAGAAGTTCGGGTTGAGGTAGGGGTCCGGCGTGATCCCCCAGCGCCGCACGAATTTCTGAAGCTCCCAGTTGAAGGTGCCCTCCTTCGACAGGGATTCGAAATGATACAGTTCGATGGCCGGGTCGATGACGATGCGCAGTCCCTTCGACCGTATCCGGTTGCAGAAATCGACGTCGTTGTAGTTGAGGCAAAGACCGGTGTCGAAGCCGCCGACCTCCCAATACAGCTTGCGGGAGACCAGCAGGCAGGCGGCGGTGGCGGCGACCGCGTTGTGCGTCACCTGCGCGATGCCCTGCGGTCCCGGCGTCAGGCGGTGTTCGCCGATGAGGCCGTGGGTCGGGACGCCGTCGAGCATCAGAATCCCGACATGCTGAAGGGTGCCGTTGGCGAAGAGAAGACGCGGCCCGACGGCACCGACCCCCGGCTGGCAGACCAGACCCAGCATGTCGCGCAGGAAATGCCGGGAGATCGCCTGGACATCGTCGTTGAGCAGAAGCACATGGTCGCCGCGCGCCTGCTCCACCCCCAAATTCACCCGCTCCGAGAAATTGAAGCTCGGCCGTCGGCAATTGAACTCGCGCACGTTCGGAACCGCGCGCAGGAACCGCAGCGTCGATTCCGCCAGTTCGCCGTTGTGAACGACGATGACCTCGTAATTCTCATAGCATTCACTGCCGATGAGGCTCATGACGCAGCTCTTCAGGATGTCGACCTGCATCCCGAAGATTTCGCCCATGCGGCCGGCGCTGGGGATGACGATGCTGACCAGCGGCGCCGGCGCGGGCGGATCGTAGACGACGCGCCAGTTTCCCGGCGACCAGTGGGGGCGCACCTCGAACGGCGTGACCGCCTGAACGGCGACGGCCTCCTCGATGGCCTTCTTCTGCCGCTCGACCGCGTAGCTCTTGGCCGACAGCACGTCGGCCGTCGATCCCGGAATGGCCACCCAGTGGTACAGGATCTTCGGAACATGGACGAAGCGATCGGTGATGCCCGCCACGCGAAGCGCCAGATCGTAGTCCTGGGTTCCGTCATAGGCACTCCGGAAGCCGCCGGCCTGGCGGACGACGGCGGTCCGGTAGCAGGTCAAGTGCCCGATGTACATGGTGCTGCGCAACAGCTCAGGCGACCAGCCCGGCTTGTGGGTCGCGTCGTAGAAGCGTCCGTCGACGCTCATCTTGTCTTCGTCGGAATAGACGACGTCCGGGTCGTGCTCCACGATGGCGGCGGCCACCTCGTACAGGGCGTCCGGCGTCAGTTGGTCATCGTGGTCGAGCAACGCGATCCATTCGCCCTCGGCCAATGACAGCGCAACGTTCGAGGCGGCGGCGATGCCGCCGTTGTCCGGCAGGCAAACCACACGGATGCGGGGGTCGCGCGCCGCGAAGGCCGCGAGCTGTTCGCGGATGCGGGGATCGGGCGACGCGTCGTCGACGATGCACAGTTCCCAGAACGGGTAGAGCTGCTCCAGCACGGACCCGACGGCCGCTTGCAGCCACCGCTCCGGCGTCTGGTAGACCGGCATGACGATGGAAATCGTCGGCCACCCCTTGCGCCCGGCAATGCGCCGCAGGATGTCGGCCGACGGCACGGGGCGTGGAACGGGCGTGCCCGGCTCCAGGCCCCCCTGCCGCTTCTCCTTGTGGCCGATGCCGAGGAAATGATGATAGCCGGAGGGCATGGCGCCGCTGGACACCGCCTCCGACACATCCGGGTTGTTCACCAGATAGCGGTGCTCGCAATAGCCGGGCAGGCGCGGCACCGTTCCGGCGAGATCCTCGGCCAGACCATAGTCGAGCCAGTGCTCGACGCCCGAGGCCAACAGGCCGCCGGCGATCGCCTCGGCCACGTCCGGCCGCTGCACGCGGTAGAGATCCTCCGCGAAATCATAGACCATCGAAGGCTTGGCCAGACGCATGGCGTTGATGGCCGTCCAGTTGCGGCCGGACGGACCGCCGCCGACCGGATCGCTGTTCATCAGGCCGGCAAAGGCCGGCGTCTGCAGAAAGTCGTGGCCGGAAAGCTGCGGCAGCCGGCCCCATGGCGCCACCACGCGCCCCTCGGCGGAACCGTGGACCAGATAATGCTGGTACCCGCTCACCAGACGCCGCTGCTCCACCAAGCCCGCGACATCGCCGTTGGCCCGCAGATAGCTCTGCTCGTCGAAGCCCGGAACGGCATCGAAGCCGAAGACACCGCCGCCGACGTAATAATGGTCGGCGGCGGTGGTCGCCTGGATTCCGCGCATGCCCGCGATGACGGCTCCGTACCGCTCCAGGTACCACGCCGCATTGATCGGGACATGGGGAAGATAATTCCAGGAGCGGCCCAGAAGCAGATAATGGACGTGGGATGGCGCCCCTGTTTCGCGGCACCATTCGGTCACTCCGGGATAGGCCCTTTCGTACCAATGGGCGTCGAAGACGCCGCCGCCGCGAAAGAAGGCCACCTCGCCAAGGGCGTCGACCAGCCATTGGTCCGGCGCGAGTCCAAAGGCGCCCGGCCCGCGCATCGTCCCATGGCCGAGGACCGGCTCGATGGAGGCGCCGCCGATCCGCTCGCCATTGCCGAACACATAAAACGTTCGCGCCGCCCGGTCAGGCAGCCGCTCCATCGGGATCAGGATGGAGAAGGCGTTGAACCCGTCTGGACTGGCTCCGCCGACAAGATCCGGCCGGAAATACCGTGCCGCCGACGTCGCGATGCATTGGCCGTCAAGCTGGATGGTGATACAGACCTTCGCGTCGACCCGCTCGACGTCGCAGGCCCAGCCGGACAAAACATAGCCGAAACGTGAGTTCAGCGTGACCGCATCAAGGCTGCCGACCACCCTGCTTTGCCCTGCCATTTCTACATCCAATGAAGAGGCGCCGTGATTTCCAAGCCTATTCAAGCACACAAGCGGCTGCAACCAGCCCGGACGCCGCGATGCATCGTGCGAAGCTTTGTCATAGCGCGATGTCTATTGGCGCGCGGCGGGGAGGTCGCGCCTTGTTCGGCTTCCCAGCGAAGCGGGGGGAAATGCACCGCCGACCGCGCAGCCGGCACATCCCCCCGCACTCCCCATCGGCCGCTTAGCGCGGCTTGGGCGTCGAGGGCCGTCCGATGGAAGAGTAGGTGAAGCCGGCAGCGGCCATGTCCTCCGGATTGTAGACGTTGCGCAGATCGACCATGACCGGCCGCTTCAGCAGGGCCTTGACCCGCTTCAGGTCCAGCGCGCGGAACTCGTTCCATTCCGTCAGGATGGCCACGCAGTCCGCCCCCTCCAGGGCGCCGTAGGCGTCCTTCGCCCAGACCACGCCGGGCAGCAGCCTCTCGGCCTCGTGCATGCCGGCGGGGTCGAAGGCGCGCACGGTGGCGCCGGCGGCCTGGAGCGCCGGAACGATGTCCAGCGACGGAGCGTCGCGCATGTCGTCGGTGTTGGGCTTGAAGGTGACGCCCAGGACGCCGACGGTCTTGCCGGACACCGAGCCGCCGCAGGCGGCGACGATGCGCTCGGCCATCTGCTTCTTGCGCTTGTCGTTGATGTCGACCACCGTTTCGATGATGCGCAGCGGGCTGCCCACCTGCTGGGCGGTGCGCACCAGGGCCAGCGTGTCCTTGGGGAAGCAGGAACCGCCATAGCCCGGACCGGGGTGCAGGAACTTCTTGCCGATGCGCCCGTCCAGCCCGATGCCGCGGGCCACGTCATGGACATTGGCGCCCACCTTCTCGCACAGGTCGGCGATCTCGTTGATGAAGGTGATTTTGGCGGCCAGGAAGGTGTTGGCGGCGTATTTGGTCAGCTCCGCCGTTTCCAGCGAGGTCAGGACGATCGGCGTCTCGATCAGGTAGAGCGGACGATAGAGCCGGCGCATGACCTCGGCGGCGCGCTCCGAGCTGGTGCCGATGACCACGCGGTCGGGGCGCATGAAATCGCCGAT
>NZ_VITI01000019.1 GCF_007827795.1 Azospirillum brasilense | reverse complement strand
GGCTGAGGGCTTTGAGTTTCTTGACCGTCTCCGGAGAAGCCGCGACGCGATTCTCGCCCGCGCGCCGCTCCCTGGGTATGGCGATTTTCATGGTTCTTTATCTCCCCTGCCGCAAGTGGCCGATTTGCGTGCAATCGGCCTGGACCGTCGGCATCAATGCCGGATTTATGTGACTTTGTGAAGCTCAAGAGCGTCGATGGTATTACCAGCGGTGATGGGTGCGGCGCAACAGCCCGGAGAGGGTTGGCACGCCCGCGTGCAACGGAAAGCGCAAGGTCGCCGCTTTCGCAAGGTCCCGCCATCGGTCTTTCGCATCAGGCGTCCATCCGAGGCGGCGGTCGTCGCCGTGGGCGCATCCCACTATCCGGGCACACCCGGCCGAGGCCACAACGCAGATGGACGCGGCCTGTGGCATCCGCGCCGACGACGCCGGGAGTCGCTTGCCATCGACGGCGCCCGCCGATATCGTCCGCGCCGGATTCCCCGGAAGCACCCAATTTGAGGTTACCCTTATCATGTCCGACGTCGGCGGCATTGCGGCGGATCGCCTGAAATCCTTCGTGGAGCGCATCGAGCGCCTGGAAGAGGAAAAGCGCGGCCTGCAGGAGGACATCAAGGAAGTCTATGCCGAGGCCAAGGGCACCGGCTTCGACACCAAGATCATCCGCCAGATCATCCGGCTGCGCAAAATGGACAAGGCCGACCGCCAGGAGCAGGAAGCCATCCTGGAACTCTACAAGGAAGCGCTGGGGATGGTGGAGTAACCACCCCCGGCCCTTCACTCCTCACGCCGCCGCGTCCGCGAGGACGCCGGCGGCCAGCCGGTCCATCACGTTCCCCAGCAGGGCGAGACCGGCCCCACCGTCGAGCGACAGGATCGACTCGGGGTGGAACTGCACGGCGGCGAGCGGAAGCCGCCGGTGCTCCACAGCCATCACCAAACCGTCGGCGGTCTCCGCGGTCACCGTGAGGTCCGCCGGCAGCCGGTCGCGCCGCGCCACCAGCGAGTGGTAGCGCCCGACCGTCAGCCGTTCCGGCAGGCCGGCGAACAGCGCGCCGCCGAGCACCCGGACCTCCGCGGCCTTGCCGTGGACCGGCTCCGGCAGCACGTCCAGCGCGCCGCCGAACCGCTCCACCATCCCTTGCAGCCCCAGGCAGACGCCGAACACCGGCAGGCCGAGCGCCAGCGCCGCGTCGATGGTGCCCGCCACGTCGAAATCCGCCGGACGGCCCGGACCGGGGGACAGCACGACCAGATCCGGCCTCTGCTCCGCCAGCGCCGCCCGCGCGTGACTATGACGCAGCGTCGTCACCACCGCGCCGGTCTGGCGCAGATAATCGGCCAGCGTGTGGACGAAGCTATCGTCGTGATCCACCAGCAGCACCCGCTTGCCCCGCCCGCCACAGGGAGCCGCCGGAAGCGCGGGAACCAAACTCATCGCCGTTCCGCGGATGGCGTCGCGGAAGGCGGCAGCCTTCAGGCGGCATTCGGCGTCCTCGGCGTCCGGATCGCTGTCGGACAGCAGGGTCGCCCCGGCCCGCACATGGGCGACGCCCTCGGACATGCGGATGGTGCGCAGGGTCAGGCCGGTGTCCATCCCGCCGTCGAAGCCCAGCCGCCCGAAGGCCCCGCCGTACCAGCGGCGCGGCGACCGTTCGGTGTCCTCCAGGAACTGCATGGCCCAGCGCTTGGGCGCCCCGGTCACCGTCACCGCCCAGGTGTGGGTGAGGAAGGCGTCCAGGGCGTCCATGCCGGGCCGCAGACGCCCCTCCACATGGTCCACGGTGTGGATCAGCCGCGAATACAGCTCGATCATCCGCCGCCCGATCACCCGGACGGACCCCGGCTCGCACACCCGCGCCTTGTCGTTGCGGTCCACGTCGGTGCACATGGTCAGTTCCGCCGCGTCCTTGGCCGAGGTCAGCAGGCGCAGGATCTGGGAGGAGTCGCCCAGCGCGTCGGCCCCGCGCGCCACGGTGCCGGAGATCGGGCAGGTCTCCACCCGCCCGCCGGACACCCGCACATACATTTCCGGGCTGGCGGCGACGAGGAACTCCCCCCGCCCGAGATTGGCAAGGGCTTCGTAGGGCGCCGGGTTGGCGGCGCGCAGCCGCCGGAACACCGCCGAGGGCGCGTCGGCGCAGGGCTCGGCGAAGGTCTGGCCGGGCACCACCTCGAACAGGTCGCCGCGGCGGAAGGCGGCCTTGGCGGTCTCGACGACGCCTTGATACTCACCGGGAGCGTGGTCGCAGCCGGTTTCGGCGTTGGTGTCGGGGCGGTAGGGATGGTCGCGCCCGTCACGCTCCAGCCCTTCGGTGCTTCCCGCCCCAATGGCGAATTCATACTCGACGAGCCGGGCGAGGCCCGTCACCGGGTCCAGCGCGACGAGCCGGTCCGGCAAATACAGCACCAGATCGCGCTGGTCGTCGGGCCGCTCCAGCCGCAGGCGGATCGGCTCGAACTGGAAGGCGAGGTCGTAGGCGAAGGCCCCGTAGAGCCCGAGCAGCGGGTCGGCGGGGGCTGCGAACAGGTCCAGCACCGCGCGCAGGACCGTGAAGACGGAGGGCTGGCGGCTCCGCTCCTCCTCCGGGAAGGGGTGGCGGGGCTTGCGGACGAGCGCGGCGAGGCGCGACGGAGCCTCCTCCAGCCCGGCCAGCGCCTCCAGGCCGCGCAGAGCCTCGGCAATGGCGGGCAGAAGCACCCGGCCCCGCGCGTTCAGCGCGTCGAGGCGCAGCGTGCGCCCGCGCGCCGTGACGGCCAGCGGCGGGTCGGTGAAGCCCAACGCGTGGCGGCGGTAGCGGCCCGGTGCCTCCACCCCGCTGCACAGCAGCAGGCCGCGGCGGCGGTCCAGCGCGTCGATCACCGGATCGAGGGCGTTCCGCGGGTCGAGCGCCGTGGCGCGCCGGGTCACGGTCACGCCACCGCGCGTCCGGAAACTCAGCGGTTCGAGGAGGTCGGGCGAAGCGAGGAGATCGGCGGGATACATGGCGGGGACTCCGATGGTCGATCCGTGGACGGACGGACACCCGGAGTTCCCTTGCTCGACACCTGTGATTCCCTGGTCAGGAAAAAGGCCGCCCGGAAGCTCCGGGCGGCCTTTTGAGGATGTGTGCGCTCACGCGCGTCGGCTGGCCAGCCCGGTTAGACGGGCCACCACCAACGACGCGACAGGGAGGGCGCAGCGAAAATCATGGCACCGAGTTCGCCACAGGGATGCGGCCCTGTCAAGCCCCCTTCCCCAGCCCGGTCGGGTCGGCGGGCGCGTGCCACGCGCGCAACTCTCCCAATGCCTGCCGCAGCGCCGACATGGCGCCGGACAGCACCGTAGCGGCGATGACCGCGGCGACCAGATGGTCCGGCCAGCCCTGCCCCATCGTCCAGGCGCCCGCCGCCGCCATCATCACCGCGGCGTTGGTCAGCATGCCGTTGCGGGCGCACAGCCAGACCGCGCGCAGCGTCAATCCGCCGCGCCGTCCGGCGAACAGCAGGACCGCCGCCGACAGACTCGCCCCCATCCCGAGAAGTGCGACGAGGCTCATCACCGGCGCGTCGGGAACGGTGCCGGCGTAGGCGCTCCAAGCCGTTGCGGCCACCACACCCAAACCGAGGAGGGTCAGCGCCAGCCCTCTCGCCAGCGTGGCCCAGCCGCGGGACTCCAGCCCCCGCCCCATCATCCACAGGCCGACGCCGTGGGTCAGCGCGACCGCCAGGAAATCCAGCGCGCTCGCCCGCAAGGCCATGGACTGCGTCTCCAGCCCCGCGGCCAGGGCGACGGCGGCCATCAGCCCGTTGACGAGCAGCGCCATGCGCAGGGTCCGGCGATAGTCGGCCTGCCGTCCGCCGTTCGGACGCCCGCCGCCCCCGCCACTCCCACAGGAGCCTCCACAGCAATTGCCGGCCATCCCGTCACCCTCCGCCCGCGCCATGCGCTCCGTTTCTCATGGAAAGCTAATGTACGCGGTCCGGCCCGTCCATAGGACAGGATGTCATTCCGCCCATTCCAGGTCGCTGGTGAAGACGATGGTGAGCCACCGGTCGGGACCTTCGCCGCCGATGGCCGCGCCGACCTCGTCGCGGATCTTGTCCCACTCCTCCAACATGCGCGGCGGCCAGCCGCTCGGGACGATGAAGAACAGCTCGATCTGCCGTCCCCGGCCCACCCGCGCGACGTAGGCGCGGTAGGAGGCGAAGCCATGGCGCCGCACGGTGTCCGACGCGACGGCATCGACGTGCCGCTTGAGGTCGGGGGGCGTGACCAGCAGGACGTCGGCCAGCGCCTGCCGCATCGTGCCGACCGGGATCGGGATGACCACCAGACAGACCAGGGCCAGCACCGCCGGGTCGATGTAGGGCGACACCCACTGAAGCCGGGTGCCCTGGATCAGGTGGCCGAAGACGAAGGCGACCAGCAGGGCCGCGGTGAGCGCCGCCGCCATGATCCAGGACTTCGCGTCGAGCGCCAGGAAGTCGGAACGGACCGTCCGGTTCGCCCGCGTCGCGAAGACCGCCATGCCGGCCGCCACGACAACGGTCACCGCCGTGTAGACGATCGCGTGGTCGAAGGCGAGGTCGCGGCCCCCGGTCATCAGACTGCCCACGGCGTTGATGAGCGCGTAGATCGCCGCCCCCATCAGCAGGGTGGCGTTCAACCCGAGGACCATGGGTTCGAGGTGCCAGAAGCCCATGGTGAAGCGCTCGGCCAGTTTGCCCCGGCGCGGGCCAGCACTGGTCGAGGCGGCGATCAGGTTGGACACCAGCAGCGTCACCATCGTCATGCTGGCGTCCACCAGCGAATAGATGCCGTCGAAGACAATGGCGAAGGAGCCCGACAGCAGGCCGAACAGGATGCCGGCCCCCGCCAGCAGCACCGTGACGGCGATGGACAGGCGAAGAACCTTCTGCTCGGTGGTCATGCGCGCGCTCCCTTCTCCGTCCATAAGTCACCTGCACAAGTCACCCGTCGCCAGCCGCTTATGCATAGCGGCCCCGGCAAGGCGGCAAAACCGATTTTCCACTCCGGACCGCCAAGCCCTTGCCGGAACCGCCGGCCGCTCCAGGCTCATTTCGAATCGGACCCCACCGATTCGCCAACCCCAAGAGGGAGGGTGGACATGACCGTCGTTGCCGAGGTTCTGAACCGCAAAGGCCATACCGTCGCCTCGATCCTGCCGTCCGAAACCATCCGGACCGCCGCCCGCACGCTGACCGACCGGCGCATCGGCGCCCTGGTGGTGTGCGATCGCCGGGGCCGCCTGGCCGGCATCCTGTCGGAGCGCGACATCGTCCGAGCCGTGGCGATGCATGGCGCCGACGCGCTGGATATGCCGGTGGAGGATCTGATGACCCGTCAGGTCAAGACCTGCCGGCCGGAGGACACGATCAAGGACCTGATGCAGATGATGACCCTGCGCCGCCACCGCCATGTGCCGGTGTGCAACGAGGCGGGCGACCTTGCCGGCGTCATCTCCATCGGCGACGCCGTGAAGGCACGCTTGGACGAGCAGGCCCACGAGGTGGCCGTCCTGAAGGATCTGGCATTGGTCCGCTAGAGGCACCCCGGACCTCGACCGAGTTCCCGGACGGGGGAGCCGAAGACCAAGCGCACTCCATGAGGCGAAAAGGCTCCCCCGGTCGTGCGCCGATTGGCGCTAACACGTCTCCGCGTCCTGAAATCCCAGGGCGGCGTTCGGATATTCGGTGACGCCTCGTTCCCGAACCTTCGGACCCGACATGCCCCGCCGCTACCCGACCCACCTGAAGATCCTGGTCGTCGAGAACAACCCGCTGCTGCTGCGGGCTCTGCGGGACATGCTGGAGCATTGGGGGGTCGGTCAGGTCGCCCCCGCCGCCAACGGGCAGGAGGCGATGGAGCTGCTGCGCCGGGAGCCCTACGACCTGATGGTCACCGACTGGGTGATGGAACCGGTGGGCGGCGGGCAGCTCGTCCGCTGGGTGCGCGGCTCCGCCAGCTGCCTCAGCCCCGATCTGCCGATCATCGTGCTGACCGCCAACGCCGACGTCGCCACCGTGCGCGCCGCCTGGGACGCCGGGGCGGACACCGTCCTCGCCAAGCCGGCCTCCGCCGCCACCATCGCCCGGCGGATCGAAACCGTGCTGAACAACCCGCGCCGGAGCGGCCGCCCCCACGGCGAGGCGGCCACGGCGAAGCCGATGAACAACAACACGCCGCCCCCCTCCCACCCGGCGCCGGCCCGCCCGGCGATCTCCTCCGCCCCCGCCCCCCTCCGCCTGCCGCCTCCGCCGCCGCGCCTGCCCGGCCCGTCGGGATCGGGAACGGGGCCGCTGCGCTCGACCGACCCGAAGATGGTCCGTCTGGTGCTGGCGCTCGACCGGCTGGAGAAGGCGCTGGCCTGCCCCGATGCGCTGGGCACGCGGCTGCGCCACGCGGTGTCCGACCTGCAACTGGCCGCCACCGGCAACGCCGCGGCCACCGCCATCATCGCCTCGCTGTCCACCTGCATTACCTGGGTGGAGCATGACGGGGAGAGCTTCCAAGAGGCGGTGCAGGCCCACATGGACGCCCTGCGCTGGACCATCAGCATCGGCGGCGGGGCGGACTCCTCCGCCGCCCTGCGGGTGATGATCGGCGCCCTGCGCGCGATGGTGCGCAGCCTCAGCCTGCGCGACGGCAATGGCCCCAACCTGTGGCCGGATGGCGCCTTCGGCGCGCCCGATCACGGGGGCGAGGCCGGTCGATCTTCCCTGCCGCCCGGCTGAAAGCTTCCCATATCGGGTAAGGTGGCCCCCACCCCGACCCTCCCCCGCTGACGCAGGGGAGGGTCGGGGTGGGGGAAGCTGTCAAACACATTGGAACGCGAGCGGGAATGTCCCGCCGGAGGGCGATTCCCGCCCGTCCGTTTCACAGCGCTGCGAGCGCCGGACCGTTCCTTGCTTTTTACGCACGGAGCCCCGGCGCCGGTTGCCGAATAAGACAGCTTTCATTACCTTTTTGCCTAGCGAACAAACACAAGAAGCGGCGCGGCGAACGCGCCCCGAACAGCGCTTTTCAGGGCGCCATGAAGGGGATGGAACAATGGCTCTCGCAACCGTGACTCTGGACGACAAGTACGCGCTTGAACAAGGCCGCGTGTATCTGACGGGAACCCAGGCGCTGGTGCGCCTTCCGATGATGCAGCGCCAGCGCGATCTTGCCGCCGGGCTGAACACCGCCTGCTTCATTTCGGGCTACCGCGGATCGCCATTGGGCGGCTTCGACCAGAATTTGTGGAACGCACGCAAGTTCCTGGAGAAGAACCATATCCAGTTCCAGCCCGGCGTGAACGAGGAACTGGGCGCCACCGCGGTCTGGGGCAGCCAGCAGGTCGGCATGTTCCCCGGCGCCAAGTACGACGGCGTCTATTCCATGTGGTACGGCAAGGGGCCGGGCGTGGACCGGTCGGGCGACGTGTTCAAGCACGCCAACGCCGCCGGCACCTCGCGCAACGGCGGCGTGCTGGTGCTGACCGGCGACGACCACAACGCCAAGTCCTCCACCTTCCCGCATCAGTCCGAACACGCCTTCATGCATGCGATGATCCCCGTGCTGAACCCGTCGGGCGTGCAGGAGATCCTGGATTACGGCCTGATCGGCTGGGCGATGAGCCGTTATTCCGGCTGCTGGATCGCCATGAAGACGATCGCCGAGACGGTGGACACCTCGGCGTCGGTCTATATCGACCCGCACCGCGTCAGCCCGATCATCCCCGCCGATTTCCCGATGCCGCCGGGCGGCCTGAACATCCGCTGGCCCGACCCGCCGCTGGAGCAGGAATACCGGCTGATGAAGCACAAGCTGTACGCCGCCCTGGCGTTCGCGCGTGCCAACCGGCTGGACAAGGTGATGGTGTCCTCCCCCCGCCCGCGCTTCGGCATCGTCACCACCGGCAAGAGCTATCTGGACGTCCGGCAGGCCTTCGACGAGTTGGGCATCACCGAGGAGATGGCCGCCGACTGGGGCCTCACCGTCTACAAAGTCGGCATGCCCTGGCCGCTGGAGCGCGACGGCGTGCGCCACTTCGCCGAGGGGCTCGACGAGATCGTCGTGGTCGAGGAGAAGCGCGCGGTCATCGAGAACCAGCTCAAGGAGCAGCTCTACAACTGGCACCCCGACGTCCGCCCGAAGGTGGTCGGCAAGTTCGACGAGCACGGCGAGTGGATTCTCCCCTCCGCCGGTGAGCTTTCCCCGGCCCAGATCGCCGTGGTCATCGGGCGCCGGCTGGAGCGCTTCGTCGACAACGAGAACCTGAAGCGCCGCGTCGCCTTCCTCGACGCGCAGGAGAAGCAGAAGGCCCATCAGGCCCGCGTCATCCGCAAGCCGACCTTCTGCTCCGGCTGCCCGCACAACACCTCCACCCATGTGCCGGAGGGCAGCCGTGCGTTGGGCGGCATCGGCTGCCACTACATGGCGACGTGGCTGGACCGCAAGACCGACACCTTCACCCAGATGGGCGGCGAGGGCGTGCCCTGGGTCGGCCAAGCCCCCTTCACCGAGGAGAAGCACATCTTCGCCAACCTCGGCGACGGCACCTACTACCATTCCGGCATCCTGGCGATCCGGCAGGCCATCGCGGCCAAGGCCAACATCACCTACAAGATCCTGTTCAACGACGCCGTGGCGATGACCGGCGGCCAGCCGGTGGATGGCACGCTGACCGTCCAGTCGCTCGCCAACCAGCTCCGCGCCGAGGGCGTGGGCCGCATCGTCGTCGTCTCCGACGAGCCGGAGAAGTACGGCATCGGCGACGGCCTGCCGCAATACACCAGCGTCGAGCACCGCGACGACCTGGACCGCGTGCAGAAGGAGATGCGCGAGGTTTCCGGCGTCACCGCCCTGATCTACGACCAGACCTGCGCCACCGAGAAGCGTCGCCGCCGCAAGCGCGGCAAGATGGTCGACCCAGCCAAGCGCGTGATCATCAACGAGCTGGTCTGCGAGGGCTGCGGCGACTGTTCGGTCAAGTCCTCCTGCGTGTCGGTGGTGCCGCTGGAAACCGAGTTCGGGCGCAAGCGCCAGATCGACCAATCGAGCTGCAACAAGGACTATTCCTGCACCAAGGGCTTCTGCCCGAGTTTCGTGACGGTGGAGGGCGGGCAACTCCGCAAGCCGAAACCGGCCGCGGCCAAGGCGGGCGCCGACCCGTCCGACCTGCGCACCCCCACCCTGCCCGCGCTCGACCGGCCCTGGGGCATCTACGTCACCGGCGTCGGCGGCACCGGCGTGGTGACCATCGGCGCCCTGCTCGGCATGGCCGCCCACATCGAGGGCAAGGGCGTCGGCGTTCTCGACATGACCGGCCTTGCCCAGAAGGGCGGCGCGGTGACCAGCCACATCCGCATCGCCGCCACGCCGGAGGACATCCATTCCGTCCGCATCGCGGCGGGCGGGGCCGACGCGGTGGTGGGCTGCGACCTGATTGTCGCCGGGGCGGGCGACGCCCTGTCGAAGATGGCGCACGGCCACACCCGCGCGGTCATCAACACCCACGACACCATCACCGTGGACTTCCTGAAGAAGCCGGACTTCACGGTGCCGGTCCGCGATCTGGTGGCCGACATCCGCAAGGCCTGCGGCGAGGGGGCGGTCAACGCCTTCGACGCCACCAAGCTGGCCACCGCGCTGATGGGCGACAGCATCGCCACCAACCCCTTCCTGATGGGCTACGCGTGGCAGAAGGGGCTGATCCCGATCGCCGCGGAAGCGATCCTGAAGGCCATCGAGCTGAACGGCGTGGCGGTGAAGATGAACACCGACGCCTTCAACTGGGGCCGCCGCGCCGCCGTCGATCTGGCCGCGGTGGAGGCCGCCGCCAACCCGCCGCAGGAGCAGGCCGCCGCCCACGACCTGTTCATCCTCGACCAGCGCCGCCCCTCGTCCAGCCTGGACGAGGCCATCGCCCGCCGCACCGCCTTCCTGACCGACTATCAGGACGCGGCCTACGCCAGCCGCTACCACGCGCTGGTCGACTGGACGCGGCGCGTCGAGGGGCAGAAGATCCCCGGCTCCACCGCCCTGACCGAGGCCGTGGCCAAGGGCTATTTCAAGCTGCTCGCCTACAAGGACGAGTATGAGGTGGCCCGGCTCTACACCGACACCGGCTTCGTCGAGCAGGTCGGGCGGATGTTCGAGGGCGACTACAAGCTGGTCTTCCACATGGCCCCGCCAATGATGGGCGAGACCGGCGAGGATGGCGGCGAGCCGAAAAAGAAGCGCTTCGGCCCGTGGATGCTGAAGGCCCTGCGCCTGCTCGCTAGGGGGAAGCGCCTGCGCGGCAGCCCGCTCGACCCGTTCGGCTGGCTGGCGGAGCGCCGCATGGAGCGCCGACTGATCGCGGAGTACGAGGCCATCATGGGCGAGATCCTGCACGGCCTGACCCGCGACAACCACGCCACCGCGGTGGAGATCGCCCGCCTGCCGCAGGAGATGCGCGGCTATGGTCCGGTGAAGGCCCGCAACGTCGCGGCGGCCAAGGCGAAGGAGGCCGCTCTGCTCGACGGCTTCCGCCAGCCCGCCGCCCCGCAGCCGATGGCCGCGGAGTGACCGCAAGGTTTTTGACCGAAGCGACCGGGTGCGGGGGGCGGCCTGCCTCCCGCACCCTCAGCGCGGCTGCAGGACGCCGATCTCCGCCAGGGCGGCGCGGTTGCGGGTGACGGCGGCGGCAAGATGGCGCAGGTGCTGTTGCTGAAGGGCCGGATTGGCAAAGGTGCGCAGATAGCCCTTCAGCACATGCTCTCCGAAGTTCAGCGAGAGGTCGGCGTCCAGGTGATGCCCCTTCCGGGAGGTGGCGTGGACGACCATCACCGGATGCCCGTCGAGCACGAAGCCGTGGCGGTTCCGCGGGTCCGGCATCGTCACGTCGGCCAATGGCGCGTCGTAGACCTGCCACAGGCGCGCGTCGAGCACCTCCACGCAGCCGGGATCGGGATGGACCAGCGCGTTCAGCACATTCTGTTCCCACAGCGCGTGCTGTGCGACGCTGCGGCAGGTCACCGCCCATTCCGCCAGCAACCCGCGCGACACCCACAGCATCAGCGCCGACATCAGGTACGGCGAGTCCGGGTCGATCCCGCGGTCCCGCAACAGGCGTTCCGCCGGCGTGACGTAATGGCCGCCGCTGTGCAGTTCGTCCATCATCCCGCCGAAGGTCATGCGGTCCACCGTGTCGGTGGTGGCGAGCGCCTTGCCGGAGCGCCGGAGGTCATCCGCCAGCCGCTCGGCCATGGCGAGGTTGAGGGCTCCCACCATCATGTCGGCGTCCAGCCACAGCAGGTTGTCCCACGCCTCGCCCGCGCAATATTCCGACAGGTGCCCCTTGCACAGATAGGGATGCGCGTCCGTCGGCAGGATCTTCGGGCGGTCGAGCAGCAGGCCGGCGGCGCGCAGGTACGCGCGCTGCCCGTCGGTCAGACCGAAATCGCAGACGCGCACCCGCTCCAGCGGAAAACGCCCCGTCAGCCCCTCCAGCAAGGCGAGCGTGGTGATGAAGTAACGCGCGTTGGCGCCGGTCACGCACAGTGTGTTCATGGTCGATCCTGCAAGGGTCCCTTCAGCGCCGCCAAATCGCGGCGCAGCCGTTCCACCGGCTCCGTCCAGTCGCCGAACACGGCTTGGCGGTAGAGGCGTGCCGTCGGATACCAGGGCGAATCCACCCGTCCGCACATCCAGCGCCACTCCGCCCCCTGGTCGAGCAGCACCGCAACCGGCTTTCCCAGCGCTCCGGCGAGGTGGGCCACGGCGGTGCAGGGGCTGATCACGATGTCCAGCGCCTGGATCGCCGCGGCGGTGTCCGCGAAATCGCGAAGCTCCGTCCCCAGGTCAAGGAACGGGCCGAGCGGGGTGTGGCGCTCAAGGTCCGCGCGCCCGTTGGCAACCTGGAGCAGGACGGTCGTCACGCCGGGGATCCCGGTCAGCGGCAGCACCGCCTCCAGCCCCGGCGAGCGCTGGCGATGGTAGGGAAAGGCGACCGAGCCGTGCCAGACCAGCCCCGCCTTCACACCCCGCAACCCGGCCAGACGTTCCGCCCAACGCCGCGCCGCCGCGTCGGGCGTCTGCAGATAGGGAACGGTGGCGGGCACACTGTCCAGATCGGTGCCCATCCGGTGGATCAGGCTCATGATGGGGATTTGGACGTCGTGGGCCAGCGGCGGTCCGTCGAGACCGGACAGGCCATCCACCAGTTCCGACGCGCGGAAGAGGTCGAGCAGACCCTCCGGCCCGTGGAAGACCACGCGCATACCCTGGGCCCGCAGCAGCGGGGCGTAGCGGATGAACTGGATGGCGTCACCATGGCCGCGGTCGGCATGGATCAGCAGCGTCCGGCCCGGCTGAACCTGACCGTCCCAGACAGGCCGGCTGTAAGGTCGCGGCGGCATGAAGGCGGGCAGGCTCAGCCGCGCCTCATAATCCGCCGCTCCGTCGCGCAGGCGCCCGGTGAGCATCCACAGCGTCCCCCGCCCCGCCCGTGCCGCATCCATCCCCGGTGACAGGCGCAAGGCGCGGTCGAAGGCGACCTCCGCCAGGGCGACCGCGTGCCGTCCCAGCCCGGCGAAGCCCAGGTTGGCCCAGTGCTCGGCCGTGGACGGGTCGAGCGCGACGGCCCGGCGCAGCGCGGCGCGCGCCTCGTCCTGCCGCCATGCCGCCAGCAGCGCCGCCCCCGCTGCCCCCCAGGCGGCCGCCGTGCCACGCAGCACCGCCAACCGGGCCAAGGCGTCGGCCGCCGCGTCCAGCCGCTCCGCCTTGCTCAGCGCCTCCGCCAGATTGTTCAGGCTGCGGGTGTGGCCTGGGGCCAGCGCCAGCGCCAGCCGGTAGAGCGCCGCCGCCGCGGCGACATCCCGCATGCCCAGCCGCAGGTCACCGAGGTCGCAGGCGAGATCGGCCGACAGCACGCCGCGACGCACGGCGCCGGCCAGCAAGGCCGCCGCCCGGTCCGTCCGCCCCTGGCGCTTCAGGCATTCCGCCTGGCTGCGCGAATAGTTGGGGTTGTCCGGCGCGCAGGCGGACGCCCGGCGGAAGCGTTCCTCCCCTCCGGCGGGGTCGCCGGCGGAGACGGCCAGCACGCCCAAGATGTTCCAGGCTTCGCCGTGGCTGGGGACCAGCGCCAGCGCGCGGATGACCCTGCGCTCCGCCCCCACCCGGTCGCCCCGTTGGAGCGCGGCGGCGCCCGCGCGGAGAAACTCCATCGCGTCGGTCACGCGGCCTCCTGGGATGACGATCGGATCATGATGGGCGTCATCATGGCGGCAGGTCCAGTGCGTTCAGGGCCTCCGCCCAGACCCCGGCGGCGCGGATGGGGTGCAGATGGTGGTCACCGGGATTCGGGCTGCGGAACGCCTCGGCGACCAGCCCGCTCTCCGGATCAGTGATGCGCGGCGTGATGTCGACGAAGGGCAGCCCGCGCGCCTCCGCCTCGTCGCGCAGGCGGGCGTTGTAGCGGTGGGTCAGCTCGGTCCGCTGGCGCAGCGTGGCGGTGATCTCGTGCCGGGCGCGCGCGACCTTGCCGCGGGTCTCGCCGTCCCGGATGGTCGGCAGCACCGCCCCGGTCAGCACCAGCGTGGGATAGCCGCCCGCCAGCAGATCGTCCACGAAGGCGGCGCAGGCGGACACCGAATCCTCCAACTGCCGCTCGACACAGTCGCCATGCCTCTGCGCCCGCCACCAGATGACGAAGCCGCAATCGACCTCGCCGAGCTGGATCACCGGAATGGCGTTTGGATCGGCGGGCAGCAGCGCGTCCTTGAAGAGAGTGACCGCGTGGGTCTGGCTTTCCGGGTTGCGCAGGCCGATCGAGGTTGCTCCCGGAACCAGCAGACAGCGCGCCGGCCGATCGAGCAGGCGGATCGTCGCGGCGATCTCGAAGGATTGCACGTGGCTGTCGCCGATGAAGTACCAGTCCCGCATGCTCCACGTTCCACGCCGTCGCCGACGCATTGTGGAGCGGCGGCGGGGTGGGAGTAAACCGGGAAACGAAGAGGGGATCGTTATCTCAACTTATGCGCCCCAAGAGTCCCGTCATCTCGGAGAAGCGCGCGAGGGGCGCCGCCCCTCGCAAAAATCTCCGCTTCCCCGCCTCAGCTGTCCTTCGGCTTGTGCGTGTCGCTGATCGGCTGGACCCCGGCGGGCGGCTGGTCCTGCTGCGGCTGCGGCGGCTGGTCCTGCGGGGGCTGCTGGTTCTGCTGGTTTTGTTGCTGCGGCTCGGGGCGGCGCGGGCCGGCCTTGACGTCGTTGTAGACGGCCTCGGCGACGCGCAGCAGGTCCTCCTTGGACATCCGGCCGGCCAGCGCGTAGGCCAGCGGGCCTTCCACCCAGTAGATGGTCGCCACGTCGCCGTTCTGCGAGAAGCCGAACTTCGCCGGATTGCCGGAGCGCGGGGCGCCGACGAACAGGGTGACGCGCTTGTTGGCCTCGTTCACGTACATGTACTGGGCGCCGGCTCCCAGCTCGGTGGGCAGCGACCGGCCGCCGATCAGGCGCAGCCCGACCTTGCCGAGGTCCGGGCCGAAGACGTCGCGCCCGACGCGCTTGGACAGCCAGCTGTTCAGCTCATCCTGGTTGTCGGCGCCGAGCTCGACCTGGAAGCGCTCGTCGGAGGTGTAGAAGCGGTGGGCCTGGGTGGCCTCCTCGGCGAAGGTCTGCAGCGTCTGGCGCTGCTGGACGACCGGCGACTGGTCGACGGCGCCACGGCCCAGCCAGCCGCCGCCGGCCCCGCCGATGATCAGCATCACCGCCGCGGCCATGCGCACCCAGGAGCGGGCGTGCCAGGGGCCGGCGTTGTCGTTGCCGGGCATGCGCCCGCGCAGCTTGCCCGTCAGCTCCTCGACCGGGCCGCTGGCCGGCTCGCGCAGCACGGGGTCGAAGAGTTCGTGCAGCAGCGCGGCCTGGGCGCGGTAATCCTCCGCCCGGCGGGCGGCATCGGGGTCGTCGGCCAGCCATCGCTCCACGAAGAGCCGGCGTTCCGGAGCCAGTTGCCCATCCACGTAGGCATGCAGTTCGTCGTCCGTTACGCAATGCGCGTTCATCACTTCACCCGCCTGAGGGCCACCGAGCCCTCGTTCGCCAGCTTCGCCCTGACCGCCTCGCGCGCCCGCGAGAGGCGCGACATGACGGTCCCGATCGGCACGCCGAGCGTCTCGGCGACCTCCTCGTATTTCAGGCCTTCCAGCGCGACGAGGAGCAGCACCTTGCGCTGTTCCTCCGGCAGGTCGTCGAGCGCGCGCATCATCTCGCGCAACTCCACACGTTCCTCCTGCCGGGCCGGCGTCACCAGCTTCGACTCGACGCTGTCCACATCGACCTCGTCGGGCCGCGACGCTTTGGAGCGGACCTGATTGACATGGACGTTGTGCAGGATGGTGAAAAGCCACGCCCGCAGGTTCGTCCCCGCCTTGAAGGTGTCGGCGCGCGCCACCGCCCGCGTCAACGCCTCCTGCACCAGATCCTCGGCATCCGAACGGTTGCGTAGCAACGCGCGCGCGTAGCGGCGCAGCGACGCAATGTGGACTTCCAGCTCGACCCCGAACGTGCTCAACCGCGCACCCGATTGTTGCCTCGAAGGCTCCACGGCCCGCCGGGTGGCGGATCATGGCACTCCTTCAGGTAGGAACGGGCGGCGCGGCCTCCCAGGGCCGAACCCCATACAGGACCCGGTACGCCAGGATGAACGCCCCCCGCTCATCGTTTATTCCAGACTTTGATGCCCGTGCAGCAAAAATTCGGCGGAAAGGTGGCAGGGCCGAAAACTGCCCCCTCGGGGCGCCGCCTTGTGGCAAATCGCCGCTGCGCGCGGATGAACCAGCGATTCCGGCGCGCGGCTTGGCACAATCCATCGCATTGCGTCATAAGGGCGGGGCCATGGCACGCCATCACGACACCATCGAGATTTTGGTTACAGCCCGCCATCTGGAGGCTCAGGGCATCCGCCCGAGCACCCGGATGGTGCGGCTGGCGCTGGGTGGCGGCAGCAACGCGGCCATCGCCCAGGCGCTGGCCATGGAGGAGCTGACCCCGCTGGAAGAACTGATCCGGCGGCGGCGCGACCAGCTCGATCTCGACATCGCCAACGCCCGCCGCGCGCTGGCGGAGCTGGAAGCCGAACAGGCCCGGCTGGACGAACTGGACGACTCCCTGACCGCGCTGGACAAGGCTTAGCCGAAACAGAAAACCCCTTCCCCGGACGGTGCCGGGGAAGGGGAAGCAAACGCAGGACCGGTCAGCCGGCCTGATGCGCCTTGGCGTAGCCAAGCGACTGCAGCGCCTCGGCGATTTCCGGCAGGATGCCCGGATCGTCGATGGTCGCGGGGGTCTTGTAGTCCTGGTTGTCGGCGATCTTCTGCATGGTGCCGCGCAGGATCTTGCCGGAGCGGGTCTTCGGCAGGCGCTCCACCACCACGGCGCGCTTGAAATCGGCAACCGGGCCGATCTGCTCGCGGACGAGCTGGACGACCTCCTTGACGATCTCCTCATGCGGTCGGGTCACGCCGGCCTTCAGGCAGAGGAAGCCCAGCGGCACCTGCCCCTTCAGGTCGTCGGCGACGCCGATCACCGCGCATTCCGCCACGTCCTTGTGGCTCGCCAGGACCTCCTCCATGCCGCCGGTGGACAGGCGGTGGCCGGCGACGTTGATGATGTCGTCGGTGCGGGCCATGATGTAGACGTAGCCGTCGTCGTCGATGAAGCCCGCGTCACCGGTCTGGTAGTAGCCGGGATAGTCGGACAGGTACGACGTCTTGTACCGGTCGTCGGCGTTCCACAGCGTCGGCAGCGTGCCCGGAGGCAGCGGCAGCTTCACGCAGATGGCGCCGATGTCGCCGCGCGGCACTTCCTTGTTCTCGGCGTTCAGGATCTGCACGTCCCAGCCCGGCATCGGGCGGGTGGCGGAGCCGTACTTGATCGGGAAGAGATGCACGCCCAGCGGGTTGCCGGAGATCGCCCAGCCGGTCTCGGTCTGCCACCAATGGTCGATCACCGGAACGTTCAGATTGTCTTCGGCCCAATGCAGGGTGTCGGGGTCCGACCGCTCACCGGCCAGGAACAAGGCGCGGAAGTGCGACAGGTCGTACTTCTTCAGCAGTTCGGCGTTGGGGTCCTCGCGCTTGATGGCACGGAAGGCGGTCGGGGCGGTGAACAGCGTGCCGATCTTGTGCTGCTCGATCACCCGCCAGAAGGTGCCGGCGTCCGGCGTGCCCACCGGCTTGCCCTCGAACACCACCGTGGTGCAGCCGTGCAGCAGCGGGCCGTAGACGATGTAGGAGTGGCCGACCACCCAGCCCACATCCGACGCCGCCCAGTACACCTCGCCCGGCTCGACGTTGTAGATGTTCTTCATCGTCCACTTCAGCGCCACGGCGTGGCCGCCGTTGTCGCGGATGACGCCCTTCGGCTGGCCCGTGGTGCCCGACGTGTAGAGGATGTAGAGCGGGTCGGTCGCGGCCACCGGCACGCATTCCGCCGGTTCGGCCTTGGCGACGGCCTCCGCCCAATCCACGTCGCGGCCCTCGACCAGGGTCGCGGTCTCCTGCGGGCGCTGGAAGACGATGACGCTCGACGGCTTGTGCTCCGCCTGCTCGATGGCGGCGTCGAGCATCGGCTTGTACTTGACGATGCGGTTCGGCTCGATGCCGCAGGAGGCCGAGACGATGGCCTTCGGCCGGGAGTCGTTGATGCGGGTCGCCAACTCGTGCGGGGCGAAGCCGCCGAACACCACCGAATGCACCGCGCCGAGACGCGCGCAGGCCAGCATGGCGACCAGCGACTGCGGGATCATCGGCATATAGAGGATGACGCGGTCGCCCTTCTCCACGCCCTGGGCGCGCAGCGCGCCGGCGAAGCGGGCGACCTGATCCTGGAGTTCGGCGTAGGTGATGGTCTGGACGGTCTTGGTGACCGGGCTGTCGTAGATGATCGCCGCCTGGGCGCCGCGTCCGGCCTCCACATGGCGGTCGACGGCGTTGTAGCAGGTGTTCAGGACGCCGCCGGTGAACCAGCGGTAGAAGGGCGCGTTGCTATCGTCCAGCACCTTGTCCCAACGCTTGATCCAAGTGATGTCTTCCGCCGCCTCGCCCCAGAATCCGTCGGGATCGGACAGGGAACGGGCGTGGATCTGGTTGTAGCGATCGGCCGAGCTTTGGCTCATGGGGGGCGTCCCTTATATTTTGTTTGGTTCGCGTTTCTCCGCAGCCGCGCAATGAACGTTCACGCAGCGGCCCCAATCTGCGTCAGATCTGCATCGTTTGGCAAACGGCATTCCGGAAGGTGCGGCGGGCTGTCGCACCACTTTGGTGAGTGCCGAACCCGCCCGCCGCCCTTCCGGCGGGTGTTACTGTTCCAGTTGCAGGAAGCCGGCGGCCAGCGCCGCGCCGCAGAGGCCGACATCCTCAATGTAGGTCTTCGTCTCCGACACCCGCACCCGCCCGCAGGGGCGCTGCGGGTTGCCGGTGTCGATGGGCATGACGTGGCCGACGTCCTTCAGAAGCACCGTCTCCACCCACAGGGCGTTGGCGCCCGCCGGGGCGTAGCCCTGCCGCACGGCGCGCGCCGGCCAGGACGGCTCCTGCCCGATGACCACGGGGGCATCCGCCTTCAGCCCATGGAAGGCCGTCCATTGGTTGGTCAGATAGAGGGCGTTCTGCGGGTCCACGGTGCAGTCCGCCGTCCCCTGGACGATCAGCACGCGCGGACGCCCGACGGGGTGTCGGGCGCGCTGGACCGCCTTCGTCCATTCGCGGCTGTCATAGCCGCCGGAGCGCGCCTTCACCTCGCCGCAGGCGCGCATAACCGAGATGCCGCAGAGCGACGCGGCCGACTGCATGCTCTGGGCGCACAGTGCCGGAACGCCAGCGAAGAGCGCCCCGCCCGCGAAGACCTGCGGGAAGTCGGCCAGCAGGGTTGCCGCCATGGCCGCCCCCGCCGACAGGCCGGTGACATAGACACGCTCGTCCTCGATTCGGGGACCGTCGCGGTCAAGCCCCTTGCCCGCGCGCACCGCGTCGACCATGGAGACGATAGCCCCCGCTTCCCGTGGGACACCGCCCTTCAGCGGACTGGTCAGGCGGTCGGCGAAATTGAAGCAGCCGAGCGGGTTGCCATAGCGGGAGGCCCCTCCGACCATGGCAAAGGCATTGTGCTGCTGCTCCGGCAGCAGGACGATAAGGCCGTAGCGGTCAGCTATGTCCATCCATCCGGAATCCGTGAAGAAAGACGACGCATCCTGCTCGCAGCCGTGAAGAAGGACCAGAAGCGGAGCCTTGCCCCGCACCCGCGCGCCCACGGATATGTAAACGCTCGCCTTGAGCGCACTGCCCTGGGCGTTGAAGGCATCGCCCGGCAGTTCGTCCCAACGATACTGACGCGGTGACAGCGCCGAGGCATGCCCCGACAAAAGGGTCGATAGCCCGATGATCGCCACCGCCAGCGACACGCGCAGCCATGCTCCTAGCGCCATAATGCTCTCTCCGCTTCTCCGTAAGGACCGATGATGCCGCCTGTCACGATTGCGGACAAGGCAGCATATAAAGCAATGATGACTTATAAGACAGCCAATCTCCGCACCAATTTGATCAATCATACTGCGGTATGTTATTCTACAATCTTGCGGTCAATCTTGGCTTATTCTTCGTTAAGAGTGGATGATCATCCGAGCAAAAATCGACTAGCGCGGATATCGGCGTCGCATCCAGTCATCGCTGGCCATTGTTGCTGGCCTAACCAGCGCCGGAACGCTATGCATGTCGCCATGAGCAGCGACCCGCCCGTCTTCGGCATCCGCCCGATCCTGACCGTCGTCCACCCGAACGGCGAACGGCTGATCGTGGCCCGGCTGACCAGTCTCGGCGGGTCCAGCCAGTCCAACCGCTTCGTCCTGCGCCGCGCCGATTTCCGCGCGCCGTGGGAGCAGCCGGACAAGGGCTATTTCGGTTATGCGGAGGTCGCCCGCGCGCTCGACGCCAACGGCTGGCGCGGCTGTACCATCGAGGCGATGCCGACAACCGACCTCGAGGAGCGGCGGACCCGTCAGCTCGCCCGCAAGAAGCTGCACCTGCAATGCGTGGAGGCGGCCATCCGCCGCGCGCAGGACAGCCAGGCTCCCTGAGCGGGTCCCGCAGCGCAGCCTTCCCCCGGACCCGCGCGGCGCTTATATCCGGTTCCAAGCACAGAACGGCCAAAGCCCAGAAGGAGGGACAGATGACCCGCAGCGCCACCCGGCACCCGATTGGCGTTCCCCTTGGCGGTCCGCAGACCGGCATGCCCGACACCGCCCTGGCCGCCACGGGGGATGGCCCGGACCTCGGCGCCCTGCCCTCCTGGGACCTGACGGACCTCTATCCGGGGATGGACTCGCCGGAGCTGAAGGCCGATCTGGACCGGATGGACGGCGCGTCCAAGGACTTCCACGGCAAGTACGCCGGCAAACTGGCCGGGCTGGACGGCAACGCCTTCGCCGCCGCCATCCGTGAGTACGAGCGCATCGACGAAGTGCTGTCGCGGGCGATGTCCTACGCCGGGCTGGTCTACAACGGCAACATGACCGACCCGACCATCGCCAAGTTCTACCAGTCGGCGCAGGAGCGGGTGAACGGCATCTCCACCCACCTCGTCTTCTTCACGCTGGAGATCAACCGGCTGGAGGACAAGGTCCTGGACGCCAAGCTGAAGGCGTCGAAGGAGCTTGCCCGCTACGCCCCCTGGCTGCGCGACGTCCGCCTGTTCCGCGAGCACCAGCTCTCCGACGAGGTCGAACGGCTGCTCCATGAGAAGCATGTCGTCGGGCGCGCCGCCTGGAACCGCCTGTTCGACGAGACCATCGCCAGCTTGCGCTTCCCCATCGGCGGCAAGGAATTGACCTGCGCGGAGGCGCTGAACCGCCTGTCCGACCGCCGGCAGGAGGTCCGCAAGGAGGCCGGGACGGTGATCGGCCGGGTGATGGGCGACAACATCCGCCTGTTCGCGCTGGTCACCAACACGCTGGCCAAGGACAAGGAGATCGACGACAAGTGGCGCAACTACAAGGCGCCCACGTCGGCCCGCAACCTGTCCAACCGCGTCGAGGACGAGGTGGTGGACGCGCTGGCCGCGGCGGTGAAGGACGCCTACCCGGCCCTGTCCCACCGCTACTACGCGATGAAGGCCAAGTGGTTCGGGCAGGACCATCTGGATTACTGGGACCGCAACGCGCCGCTGCCCGACGACGCCGACCGCAGCATCCGCTGGGACGAGGCGCGCGATCTGGTTCTGGGCGCCTATGGCCGCTTCTCGCCGGATCTGGCGGCACTGGGCAAGCGCTTCTTCGACAACGCCTGGATCGACGCGCCGGTGCGCCCCGGCAAGGCGCCGGGCGCCTTCGCCCACCCCACGGTGCCGAGCGTCCACCCTTATCTGCTGGTCAACTACCAGGGCAAGACGCGCGACGTGATGACGCTCGCGCATGAGCTGGGCCACGGCGTGCACCAGATCCTGGCCGGCGGACAAGGGCACCTGCTGTCCGACACGCCGCTGACCTTGGCGGAAACCGCGTCGGTGTTCGGCGAGATGCTGACCTTCCGCGCCCTGCTCGACCGCGAGACGGACCCGAAGCGCCGCAAGATCATGCTGGCCTCGAAGGTCGAGGACATGCTGAACACGGTGGTCCGCCAGATCGCCTTCTTCGACTTCGAGCGCCGTGTCCACACCGAGCGCCGCGAGGGCGAACTGACCGCCGAACGGCTGGGCGAGATCTGGATGGCGGTGCAGACCGAGAGCCTCGGCCCGGCGCTGCGCTTCGATGAGGGCTACCGGAACTACTGGTCCTACATCCCGCACTTCATCCACTCGCCCTTCTACGTCTACGCCTACGCCTTCGGCGACTGCCTCGTGAATTCGCTCTACGCGGTCTATCAGGAGTCGGAGACGGGCTTCGCGGAGAAGTATCTGGCGATGCTGTCGGCGGGCGGCACGCTGCGCCACCAGGAGCTTCTGGCCCCCTTCGGGCTCGACGCCAGCGACCCGGCCTTCTGGCAGAAGGGGCTGAACGTCATCCGCGGCTTTGTTGACGAGCTGGAAAATCAGCCCTGACCTGGTTTTCTTGACGGACGTCAAGAATCCATAATTGTGGGATGGGTATGGTGCCTCCAACGATCCCTTCGGAGAGCACCATGTCCACCCTCTCGATCCCCGCCTGGAGCCCGTCCCTGGAAGTCGGCAACGCCATCATCGACGCCGACCACAAGGAAACCATCGAGCTTCTCGCCGAGGCCGCCACGGCGTCGGACGCCGACCTGCCTGCCCATTTCACCGCCTTCGCCCAGCACCTGCGCGACCATCTGGCCCGCGAGGAGGAGCTGATGCACCAGTACGGCTTCCCGCCGACGCCCATTCATGTGCACGAGCACAACCGCGTCCGGCTGGAGCTGGAAGGCATCGCCAAGCGCATGGCCGCCGGCAATCTGGCCCTGGTCCGCGGCTATCTGACCGAGGTCGTTCCGGAGTGGTTCATCAACCACAAGAACACCATGGACAGCGCCACCGCCGCCTGGATTCGCAGCCAGGGCGGCTGATCCACCGCCCTCCACCGTCAAAGCCGCGCAGACACCGAATTGAGGCGTGGCTCCGTCCGGAAGAACACCGGAGGGAGTCCTTTCCCGGATGGCCTGAACACGGGCGAAACTTTACCCTTGTTGCGCCAATCCGCTCCGGATATTCGCGAAAATTGCTGCTTTGACGTGGGAGGTGCTCGATGGGCGATTTCACGCTTCGCACCGCCGACCGGCGGGACGCGACCCTTTCCGAGGACGCCGTCAACGATCTTGCGGCCCGTCTGCGCGGCCCGCTGCTGACCCCGCAGTCGCCGGGCTATGACGAGGCCCGGACGATCTGGAACGCCATGATCGACCGCCGGCCCGGCCTGATCGCCCGCTGCGCCGGGGCCGCGGACGTTATGCAGGCGGTTCGCTTCGCGCGGGAGAACGGGCTGCTGGTCTCCGTGCGCGGCGGCGGTCACAACATCGCCGGCAATTCCCTGTGCGACGGCGGCCTGCTGATCGACCTCGGCGCCCTGCGCTTCGTCCATGTCGATCCGGTCAGCCTGACCGCGCGGGTGGCGCCCGGCGCCACGCTGGGCGATCTCGACCGCGAGACGCAGGCCTTCGGGCTGGCCGTGCCGGTCGGCATCAACTCGACCACCGGCATCGCCGGGCTGACTCTGGGCGGCGGGTTCGGCTGGCTGACCCGCAAGTACGGGCTGACGGTGGACAATCTGCTGGCCGCCGACGTGGTCACCGCCGACGGAAAGTTCCTGCGCGCCAGCGCCGACGAGAATGCCGACCTTTTCTGGGCCATCCGTGGCGGTGGCGGCAATTTCGGCGTCGTCACCTCCTTCACCTTCCGCCTGCATCCCGTGGGGCCGATGGTGTTTGCCGGGCTGGTCGTCCATCCCTTCGCCGGGGCCGGCGACCTGATGCGCCGCTACCGCGACGCCACGGCGGCCCTGCCGGACGAGGCCACCGCTTGGATGGTGCTTCGCAAGGCTCCGCCTCTGCCCTTCCTGCCCCCGGACGTGCACGGCAAGGAGGTGGTGGTCATGCCCGTCATCTGCGCCGGCGGCGACGAGGCGGCGGCCCGCAAGGCGCTGGAACCAGTGCTGTCGCTGGGCACCCCCGTGGGCGAGCATATCGGCCTCATGCCCTACGCGGCGTGGCAGGCGGCCTTCGACCCGCTCCTGGTGCCGGGTGCACGGAACTATTGGAAATCGCAGAACTTCACGGGGCTTGAGGACGGGTTGATCGATGTGCTGGTCGAGGAGGCCGCGAGACTGCCCTCCGACCAGTGCGAGATCTTCGTCGGCCTGCTCGGCGCGGCGGCCAACCGCGTGCCGGCGGACGCCACCGCCTATCCGCACCGCGACGCCCTGTTCGTGATGAACGTGCACGCGCGCTGGAACACCCCGCCGGAGGACAGCGCCTGCATCCAATGGGCGCGCGGCGTCTCCGACCGGACCGCCGCCTATGCCACGGGCGGGGTCTACGTGAACTTCGTCACCGACGACGAACAGCGCGTCCAGGCCGCCTACGGGCCGAACTACGAACGCCTGCGGGCGCTGAAGGCGAAATACGACCCGACCAACCTGTTCTGCGTGAACCAGAACATCGCGCCGGTCGGGTGAGTTCGGTGACCCTGCGGAACGGTGGCGCCATCCCGCGCAAGCGGGTTACAGTGTCACCGATCCCCGGGAGAGCGAAATGGGCAAGATCGTCAGGCTCGAAATCGACGAAGCGCTGCACGCGACTCTGACCGAACGCGCCGCGATCAACGGACGCTCGGTCGAGGAGGAAGTCGGTGCCATCCTGTCGCACGCCGCACGCCCCGGCCGTGCGGCGCTCATTGAGGAACTCCAGCGGGAGCAGGACGAACTTGCCCGCAAGTATGGTGTGCTTCCCGACAGCACGCCGCTGATCCGCGAATGGCGCGACCGGTGAGCGTGGTGGACCAAGCGGTCGTCGTGGACGCCAGTGTCGCCGTGAAATGGATCATCAGGGAAGACGCAAGCTCAGACGCACTTGCGTTCCTTGCCAGGAAAAGCCGCTGCTGGCACCCGATATTCTGCTCATCGAAGCGGCTGCGGCGCTGGCCAAGCGAGTCCACACGGGCACTTTGGGGAAGTCGGATGCCGACACGCTCTTGGGCCGCTTGCTTGGATTGGCCGCCCAACTCCCGCTGACGCTGACTCCGGCGGTGGATGTGGCGGAGCGTGCGCTCGACCTCAGCGGCACGCTTCGGCATCCCTTGGTCGATTGCCTCTATCTGGCTCTCGCTTGGTCGACGAACGCGGGACTGGTGACCGCAGACCGCAAATTGGCGGAAGCCGCCGCCCGAAGCGGATTGCCGGGCCTGGTCCGGATCGGCACCGCCGCCTGAGGCGACACCAGGGGACTCGCCTTTCGGCCCCGCCGCACCCACCTATTCGGCATGCCGAACACGGATGAGAACAGGCTTGGCGGCCGGATCGCGCGGTATGCGCGGGTCGGGACCGCCGTGGGGGGCCTTGCGGCCCGTTTCGCCGGAGAACGGGTGCTGGGCATCCCCCTGGAGCGGGATCGCCACGCCGCCGAACTGCGCGCCGCGCTGGGCGGGCTGAAGGGACCGCTGATGAAGGTGGCGCAACTGCTGTCCACCATCCCCGACGCCCTGCCCCGCGAGTATGTGCAGGAGCTGTCGCAGCTCCAGGCCGACGCGCCGTCGATGGGCTGGCCCTTCGTCAAGCGCCGCATGGCCAGCGAGCTTGGTCCCGCTTGGCACAAGCGCTTCCGGCACTTCGAACAGAGCGCCGCCGCCGCCGCCTCGCTGGGACAGGTGCACCGCGCCGTCGGGCTGGACGGACAGAACCTCGCCTGCAAGCTCCAATACCCCGACATGGCCTCCGCCGTGGAGGCGGACCTGCGTCAGCTCGGCCTGATCTTCGCCATCTTCGAGCGCACCGACAGCGCCATTTCCACCAAGCAGATCCAGGCCGAGATCGGTGCCCGGCTGCGCGAGGAGCTGGATTACGAGCGCGAGGCCAAGCACGCCCGCCTCTACCGCGCGATGCTGGCCGACACGCCCGGCGTCCATGTCCCGGCGGTGGTGCCCGACCTGTCCACCCGGCGCCTGCTGACCCTGGAATGGGTGGAGGGCCGCAAGATCCTGGAGTTCGTGAAGGATCATCCGGACGCCCGCGACGCGCTGGCTATGAACATGTTCCGGGCCTGGTACGTGCCCTTCTACGGCTACGGGATCATCCACGGCGACCCGCATCTGGGGAACTACACGGTGCGGCCCGACCGCTCCATCAACCTGCTGGATTTCGGCTGCGTCCGCGTCTTCCCGGCCCGCTTCGTGAAGGGGGTGATCGACCTCTACGACGCGCTGCAGACCGGCAACCAGGACAAGGCGGTCGAGGCCTACCGCACCTGGGGCTTCGGCAACCCGACCAAGGAGCTGGTGGACGTGCTGAACATCTGGGCGCGCTTCGTCTACGCTCCGATCATGGACGACCGCAGCCGCCGCATCGAGGAAACCAACTCCGGCCATTACGGCCGCGAGACCGCCGCCAAGGTCCATGCCGAGCTGCGCCGCGTCGGCGGGGTGGAGGTGCCGCGGGAGTTCGTCTTCATGGACCGCGCGGCCATCGGGCTGGGCTCCGTCTTCCTGCATCTCCAGGCCGAGGTGAACTGGTACCGGCTGTTCCAGGAGATGATCCAGGGCTTCGACGTGGACGTCCTGCACGCCCGCCAGACCACCGCCCTGACCGCCCAGGCCCTCCCTTTGCCCGAGTGAATGCCGACTCGTAATGCTTCCCCCGTCCCACCGCTTTGGTCTATACGAGCGGCTCCCATGAAGACCGCCGATTTCGACTTCGACCTTCCGCCGGACCGCATCGCCGAGCATCCGGCCAAGCCGCGTGACGCCGCCCGCCTGCTCGACGTGGCGGAGCGCCTGCACGACCGCGTCGTGCGCGACCTGCCCGAATTGCTGGAGCCGGGCGACCTGATGGTCGTCAACGACACCCGCGTCATCCCCGCCCGGCTCGACGGCCGGCGCGGCGAGGTGCGGGTGGAGATCACGCTCCACAAGCGCGAGGGCGAGCGGGAGTGGGCGACCTTCGCCCGCCCCGGCAAGCGGCTGAAGCCCGGCGACGTGATCGCCATCGCCGACGACTTCGCGGCCGAGGTCGTCGCCAAGGACGGGATGGAGGTGCGCCTGCGCTTCTCCAAGGGCGGGCCGGAGCTGATGGAAGCGCTACACCGCCATGGCCGGATGCCCCTGCCCCCCTACATCCGCCGCGAGGCGGACGAGCAGGACGCGGCGGACTATCAGACCGTCTTCGCCGCGCGCGAGGGCGCCGTCGCCGCCCCCACCGCCGGCCTGCACTTCACGCCGGAGCTTCTGGCGGCGCTCGACGCGCGCGGCGTCCGCCGCGTTCCGGTGACGCTGCATGTCGGGGCCGGCACCTTCCTGCCGGTCAAGGTGGACGACATCGCCGAGCACCGCATGCACAGCGAGTGGGGCGAGGTCTCCCCCGAAACCGCCGAGGCCATCAACGCCACCCGCGCCGCGGGCGGGCGGATCGTCTCGGTCGGCACCACGGCGCTGCGCATCCTGGAGACGGCGGGGCTGGACGACCGCAGCATCCGGGCCTTCAGCGGCGACACCGACATCTTCATCACCCCCGGCTACCGCTTCAAGATCGTGGACCTTCTGGTGACCAACTTCCATCTGCCCCGCTCCACCCTGTTCATGCTGGTCTGCGCCTTCGCGGGCATGGACACGATGAAGGCGGCCTACGCGCACGCCATCGGCCAGAACTATCGTTTCTTCAGCTACGGCGACGCGTCGCTGCTCCGGAGGGTGTGATGACCGGGATCGGGTTCGAGCTTCTGAAGACCGACGGGCGCGCCCGGCGCGGGCGGGTCTCCACCGCGCACGGCGCCATCAACACGCCGGCCTTCATGCCCGTGGGCACCGCCGCCACCGTCAAGGCGATGACCAGCGACGCGGTGAAATCCACCGGCGCGGAAATCCTGCTCGGCAACACCTACCATCTGATGCTGCGCCCCACGGCGGAGCGCGTCGGGCAGTTGGGCGGCCTGCACCGCTTCATGAACTGGGACAAGCCGATCCTGACGGACAGCGGCGGTTTCCAGGTCATGTCCCTGTCGGACCTGCGCACCATGACCGAGGAGGGGGTGACCTTCAAATCCCACCTCGACGGCAGCAAGCACCATCTGACGCCGGAACGCTCGATCCAGATCCAGCATCTGCTGGACAGCAACATCACCATGTGCCTGGACGAGTGCACCCCCTTCCCGGCGACGGAGGCGCAGGCGGCTTCGTCCATGCGCCTGTCGATGCGCTGGGCCAAGCGCAGCAAGGACGCCTTCGTCGAGCGCCCCGGCTACGGCCTGTTCGGCATCGTGCAGGGCGGCGTCTACGCGGACCTGCGGGCGGAGAGCGTGGCGGCCCTGAGCGACATCGGCTTTGACGGCTACGCCATCGGCGGGCTGGCCGTGGGCGAGGGCCAGGAGACGATGTTCACCGTGCTCGACTTCACCGAGCCGCTGATGGTCAAGGAGCGCCCGCGCTACCTGATGGGCGTGGGCCGTCCCAGCGACCTGATCGGCGCGGTGCGGCGTGGCGTGGACATGTTCGACTGCGTGATGCCCACCCGCTCGGGCCGCACCGGTCAGGCCTTCGTGCGGCGCGGCACCATCAACATCCGCAACGCCCGTCACGCCCATGACGAGCGCCCGCTCGATGAGGAATGCGGTTGCCCGGCGTGCCGGAACCACAGCCGGGCCTATCTGCACCACCTGTTCAAGGCGGGCGAGATGCTGGGGCCGATGCTGCTGACTTGGCACAACCTGCATTATTACCAGGACCTGATGGCCGAGCTTCGGCAGGCCATCGAGGACGGCCGCTTCGAAGAGGTCGCGAGCGCGCTGGAGGCCCGCCTGAACGAGGGCGATGTCCCGGCCACCGAAGACCCTCTAGCCGCCCTGAAGGCGAAGCCCGCGAAGCCCGCGAAGAAGGAATCCGCCGATGTCTGAGACCATCTACGCCGGCCTGACCCAGCTCGGCGGCGCCACCGTCCAGCCGAAGACGCCGGAAGAGGCGGTGCTGGAGCGCGTGCCGAACCCGAACCCCGGTGACCACTACGTCGTGCGCTTCACAGCGCCGGAATTCACCTCGCTCTGCCCGATCACCGGCCAGCCGGATTTTGCCCATCTGGTCATCGACTATGTGCCGGGCGAGTGGCTGGTGGAATCCAAGTCGCTCAAGCTGTTCCTGACCAGCTTCCGCAACCACGGCGCCTTCCACGAGGCCTGCACCGTCGGGATCGGCAAGCGTCTGGTGGACGAGCTGAAGCCGGTGTGGCTGCGCATCGGCGGCTACTGGTACCCGCGCGGCGGCATTCCCATCGACGTGTTCTACGCCACCGGCGAACCGCCGAAGGGCGTGTGGATTCCGTCGCAGGACGTCCAGACCTACCGCGGCCGCGGCTGATCCTCATTCACCCTGCCCCCTCTCCCGGGGCGGGAGAGGGAAGCTTCCGCCTTCCGCAGTATCAAACCATCGCCATGCCCGACCCTGACATTTCCATCCGTGAAGCCATCCGCGACCGGGCTCTGGCGCTCGGCTTCGACGCCGTTGGATTCGCCAAGGCGGAATTGGGCGAAGACGCTAGGGCACGGCTGGCCGAGTTCCTGCGCCAGGGCCGGCACGGCGACATGGGCTGGATGGCGGACCGGGCCGACCAGCGCGCCCATCCCCAGGCCTTGTGGCCGGAGGCGCGGACCGTCATCGCGCTCGGCACCAGCTACGCCCCGGCGGAGGACCCGCGCGCCCTGCTGGCGCATCCCGACCGGGGCATCGTGTCGGTCTATGCGAAGAACCGCGACTATCACGACCTCATCAAGGGCCGGCTGAAGACTCTGGGCCAATGGATCGCCCACCGCTTCAAGGCGGAGTTGAAGGTCTTCGTGGACACCGCCCCGGTGATGGAAAAGCCGCTGGCCGGGAAGGCCGGGCTGGGCTGGCAGGGCAAGCACACCAACCTCGTGTCGCGGTCCCACGGCTCCTGGCTGTTCCTGGGAGAGGTCTACACGACGCTGGAACTGCCGCCGGACTCGCCGGGGGTGGACCGCTGCGGCCAGTGCCGGCGCTGCCTGGACGCCTGCCCCACCGCCGCCTTCCCCGCGCCCAACCAGCTGGACGCGCGGCGCTGCATCTCCTACCTGACCATCGAGCACAAGGGACCGATCCCGGAGGAACTGCGCCCGCTGATGGGCAACCGCATCTACGGCTGCGATGACTGTCTGGCCGCCTGCCCGTGGAACAAGTTCGCCCAGCGCTCGCGCGAGGCAGCTTTCCTGCCACGGGCGGAGCTGACGGCGCCACGGCTGGCCGATCTGGCGCAGTTGGACGATGCGGGCTTCCGGCAGGTTTTCAGCGGCTCCCCGATCAAGCGGATCGGGCGCGACCGCTTCGTGCGCAACGTTCTGGTGGCTCTGGGCAACAGCGGCGACGCCCGCCACGCCGCAGTGGCCGAACGCCTGTTGGAAGACCCGAGCGAGGTGGTGCGCGACGCCGCCGGCTGGGCACTGGCCCGGCTCAGGGCCGCGCAGAGCCCTTCAGGCTGAGCCAGAGCAGGCCACCGGGCAGCGACGACAGGGTGACCGACAGCCCGATCATCAGCGACAGGGCCAGCGCGTCGGTGGCGTCGAGGCCGTAGAGCGCGAAGCCGGCGACGAAGGCCCCCTCCCGCACGCCCCAGCCGTTCAGCGAGATGGGCAGCGCCGCCGCGAAGATCGTCATCGGCACAACGGCCAGCGCGTCCAGAACCCGCAAGGGAATGCCCAGCGCGTGGGCGTAGGCGATCACCGCGAAGACGGTGCAGGCGTGAACCGCCGCGCTGTGCAGCAGCCCGGCCAGCGCCGCGCGGCTGACCAGCGCCGCGCGCAGCCGCGTGACCTGCGCCTGCACCGCTCGGACCGGTGGGCGCAGCAGGACCCCCGGCAGCGGGATGCGATCCGCCTGGAGCCCCACGACCATGGCGATGGCGAGCAGCACCACCGCCACCGGCCCGGCCCAGGCAATGGAGGGCGGAGCCGTCGCCACCAGATGCGGCAGGCCGAGGAACAAAAGCGCCACGCAGCCGACCAGGGCCAGCAACCGGTCGAGCACCAGGGCCAGCATTACGGCGGTGGAGGACGCCCCGCCCCGGTAGGTCAGCCAGCCGCGCACCACGTCGCCGCCCAGCGCCCCCGGCAGCACCTGCCCGAAGAACAGGCCGGTGAACATCAGCCGCATCGCCAGCCCGTGCGAGACCCGCTCGCCCGCGGCGCGCAGGGCGTCGCGCCAGCGCTCGCCGGCGCACACCACGGCGAATAGCTTCACCGTGAAGCCGGCAGCCAGCCAGACGGGGTCCGCCCCGGCGACGCGCGCCAGCAGGGCCGGCCAGTCGGCCTTGGCGCCCAGCACGCCGAGAACCACCAGAGTCACCGCCAGCTTGGCGAGCAGCATCAGACGCCCGCCCGGCCTTCCGGCGGGCATGGTGACCGCTTCGGCGGGCATGGCACTGGCGTCCTGGCTGCTCAAATCCTTCATGGCTCCTGCAAAACGATCGGCGGCACTCTACCGGCCCGGCGGAAGAGCGTCCATTGCCGCCAGCACACCCGCCGCGTCCATGTCGGCGAAGGACGGGCGGTGGTGGATGACCATGCGCGGCCCGTTCGCATGGATGGGAACGGAGGCGTCACAGTACAGCCCCAGCGTCGGGCACCCGACGGCGGCGACCAGATGGGTGGGGCCGGTGTCGTTGCCGACCGTTGCCCAGGCCCGGCGGGCCAGCCCGGCGATCTCCGGCACACTGGTGCGGTCGGTCAGGTCGACGGCCTGCGGACAGGCGGCGGTGATGGAGCGGGCGAGGTCCGCCTCGATGGCCGTGCCCAGAACGACCGGCGTGATGCCGCGCGTCGCCAGCGCGCGCGCCAGTTCGCCATAGCGCTCCACCGGCCAGCGCTTGTCGGGACGTCCGGGGGAGGAGCCGGGGATCAGCAGGGCGTAGGGCGCGGCGATGCCGAAACCGCCGGTGTCGGCGTCGAGCCAGGACAGGTCCGGCACCGCGTCCGGCACGATGCCGAAGGGCGCCAACTGCCGGGTGTAGCGCTCGATCACCGGCACCTTGCGGCGGCCCGGATAGTGATCGCGGTGCGAGGCGCCCCAGGCCGTGCCCGACCATTCCGGCCAGGGACCGGGGGCGAGCAGCCAGAAGTAACGGTCAGTGCGCCGCTGCGCCTGGAGGTCGTAGACCCGGTCGAAACGCCCGGCGCGCAGCAGGCGGCGGACGCGCCGATAGGCCCCGAGCGACCGCTCCCGCGGGTCCTCCAGAACCTCGTCGAACAGGCCGCTGAGGCGGGCGAGCGGAGCCAGGGACGGCAGGGTCAGCAGCGCCAGATGGTCGGCGGCGTGGTGCCGCCGGATGGCCGAGAAGGCGGTCTGGGCCAGGAAGAAGTCGCCGAAGGCCCCCAGCTTGATGACCAGGACGCGGCGGCGGCCGTTGCCGTGCGCGCCCGTCATTCGCCCCCCGCCGGGGTGCGCGCGGCCAGCCGGAGCATCAGGCCGGCCGCCAGCATGCCGCCCATCCACCACGCCTGCCAGATGCCGTAGGCTGTGCTCGCCATCGCCAGTGCCGACGCGAAGAGGGCCAGCGCGAAGGGTTGCAGCCGCCGTTCCAGCCGCCCGGTGCCGAGCAGCAGGAGCAAGGCCGCCGCCAGAGCCAGCGCGGCGCCGAAGGCGCCAAGCTCCAGCCAGACCTGCAGGAAGGCGTTGTGGGGGTGCAGCGGCAGCAGGCTGTCGGTCAGCGTGCCGAAGCGGGACACCGCCCCTTCCGGCTCCAGCGCGCGGGAGGCGTCGATGCCCTGCCCGAAGAAGGGCGTCTCCAGCGCCCGGCTGGCGGCCATGCCCCAGATCTCCACCCGGTGCTGGGCCGACCGGAACAGCCAGTCGGCACCGTCCAGGTTCAACACGCGGTCGAACAGCAGCACCAGCGGCAGCACGAAGGCGAAGGCCACCCCCAACACCGCCGCCAGCGCCCCACGGACGAGCCGCGGCGACCAGACGGCGAGCGCAAAGGCTACCCCGCCGACGGCAATGCCCAGCATGGCCGACCGGCTGGTCAGCAACAGGCAGGCCGCGGCGAAGACTGTGGGAAGTGCGACGGCCAGCCCCCGCCGCCCGGCCCGGTCGAGCGCCATCGCCGCCGGCCAGACCATCAGGCAAAGCAGAACCGCCGTGCGCTTGGGCACGTTGGTTTCGGCGATCTCGACGCCCGCGGGCACATGGTTCCACCAGCGGTGCAGCGGAAAATCCAGCGCGGCCTCCACGGCGAACAGCAGGACGCCGACGAACACGCCCACCAGGAACAGGCCGGTCAGCCGCCGCGCCTCCACCCCCGGCAGGGAGGACAGCCACGCCCCGCCGGCCAGCGCGCCAAGGCCGATGTAGCCGATCTCCACCACCGTCAGCCCGGCGCGCGGCGACGGGCTCCACAGAATGGAGAGGGAGGCCAGGGCCAGGAAGGCCAGGACCACCGCCGTGCCGGGCATCGCCCGTTGCAGCCGCCCCAGGGCGCCGCGACGGGCCAGGCCGGCCAGCCCGACCAGCGCGATCAGGATGGCCCAGACCGGCAAACCGCGCGGCGCCATGGCGGCCAGAGGGCCGAGGGCCGCCACCGCCACGCCGGCCAGACCCGCCAGAATCGCGTCGGGTATCCCCCGGGCGGAGTCGCGCTGTGACAAGGGGAAAGCCATGAGATCTCGCGTCCGTGAGGCACGGCGCGGCTTAACAGATGCTCCGTGTGAAAGCAACGGGAACGGGCCGGGGGTTTTTCGGCCCCCGGCTCCCCGGCGTACCGCGATCAGGCGGTCCGCACCTTGTTCAGGAAGCCCTGCACTTCGGAGCGCAGATGCTCGGCCTGACAAGCCAGCGTGCGGCTGGCGCTCAGGACCGCGTCGGCGGCGCCGCCGGTCTTGGTGGCGGCGTTGGTCACTTCGGCGATGTGGTGCATCACCTCCTGCGTACCCTCGGCGGCCTGATTGACGTTCTGGGCGATCTCGCGGGTGGCGAGCCCCTGCTGCTCCATGGCGCGGGCGATCTCGGTGACCGTGCCGCTGATGGTGCCGACCGCGTCGGAGATGGTGCGGATGGCGCCCACCGCCCCGCCCGTCGCCGCCTGCATCTGCGCCACTTGGCTGGAGATCTCCTCGGTCGCCTTGGCGGTCTGGCCGGCGAGGTTCTTGACCTCGGTCGCCACCACGGCGAACCCCTTGCCGGCCTCCCCGGCGCGGGCGGCTTCGATCGTCGCGTTCAGGGCCAGCAGGTTGGTCTGCTCGGCGATCTCGCCGATCAGGTCCACCACCTGCCCGATGCGCTGCGCCGCCTCAGCCAGACCTTCGACGATGCCGTTGGTCTCCGTCGCCTTGGCCGCCGCTCCCACCGCCACCTGCGAGCTGCTGTTGAGCTGGCGGGAAATCTCGGCGATGGACGAGGACAGCTCCTCCGCCGCCGCGGCGACGGTCTGCACGTTACTCGACGCCTGCTCCGACGCGGCGGCGACGGCGCTCGACTTGGCGGTGGTCAGGGCGGCGTCCGACGACATCTCCTGCGCGTCGCGCCCCAGATTGCCGGCGGACTCGGTCAGCGACAGGACGACGCCCGACACCGCCTGTTCGAAGCCGTTGGCGAACTCGTTCATGGTGCGGCGGCGGTCGGCGTCGATCTGCCGGCGCATCTCCTCCCGCTCGCCCTCCATGCGCTGCATCTCAAGGGCGTTCTCCTTGAAGACGCTGAGCGCGTCGGCCATGGCCCGCAGCTCGTCCTTGCGGTCGCCGCCGGGGATGTCCACCGTCAGGTCGCCCTCGGCCAGCCGGCCCATGGCCTTGGTCATGGCGTGCATCGGATGGGTGATGGCGCGGTCGATGATCCAGGCCATGACCATGCCGAGCGCCAGTGCCACGGCGGCGCCGATGATGATGATCAGCTCCGCCCCGCTGCGCCCGTTCTCGCGGTCGTCGCGCTGGATGGAGACGAGACGGTTCACCTGCTCGCTGACGTCGCCCGCGGCCTTGGCCATGGTCTTGGAGGCGGCATGCTGGCTCTCGCTGGTGGTGACGAGGGCGGCGAACTCCCCGTCGAAGGCCTGGGCCGCTTCGGTGATCGCGGCGATCAGCGCGCGGCCTTCCGAATCGACCAGAACGGCCCCGGCCTGGGTGGCGAGCGCCAGCATCTCCTTCACCGCGCCGTGCACCCGCGCGCGGGCGTCCTCGCCGCTCATCAGGATGAAGTCGCGCTGGCCCAGCATCGCGGACTGAGCACCCTGGATCAGACGCATGGCGATGCCGCGCAGCTGGACGGCCTCGTTCACTTCGCTCTGGGCGAAGTTCGCGGCCTCCTGCAACGCGCTGGAGACCATCGCCTGGTTCTCCTGCATCTCGTGGGCGAGGTTCTGGATCTCGTGGGCATGGCGATCCAGCGCCTGGATGCGGCCGCTGGCCGGGTCGCCGGCACCTTCGGCGCCGGCTTGCTCGAACACCATCCGGTAGGCGCCGGCGATGGTGACGATCCGCTGGGCCAACTCCTCGTCGTTGGTGCCGACGAGATCCTTCTCGATGGTCTCCGCGTTGGCCAGCAGGGCGGCGATGGCCTCCCCGGCGGCCGCCATCGTGGCGGGATTGCGGGTGTGCGCGAAGTCGGACTGGAGGCGCCGCGCCTCCAGCACCATCTCGATCAGCCGGTCGGCGCGGTCGGAGGTGTCGCGGCTTTGCCGCACGGCGTGCTCCGCGTCCTTCAGGCTGACCATGTTCTGGTCGTAGCGCTCGGACTGCTGGTTGCCGATCCTTTCCGCGATCTCCCGCAGGGCCTGGGCGCGCGTCTCCATGCTCTGGGTGCGGACGCGTGCCTCCTTGTCCTGGGCGACGAAGTTGGCGAAGGCGCTGCGATAGCCGGCGATGCCGGCCAGGATATCGTCGACCAGCCTGATGCTGCCGGCATCCTCCAGCGCGGAGCGGGTGCCCTGCGCCTCGTCGCGCAGCCGGTCCAGCATGCCGGGCACATTGTCGGCGGCCTTGGAGTCGCGCTCGGTAACGAAGCGGGCTTCCTCGATCCGCACGGTTTTCAGCCGGGCGTCCAGTTCGGCGGTGTGGGCCGCCAGATCGACACGTCCGGCGTAGGTGCGCAGGCTGTTCCAGCCGACGAACGCCACCGCGACCGTCATCAGAAGGACCGCCGCAAAACCGAGCGCAATCCGCGTTCCAATCGTCATGAAATCGGGCTCCCCCCGGATCGGACGGCCTCATGCGCCGGCCGTCGTCATGCCTTTGTCTTTAAGGGATACATCAGAAAGGGTTAATTTCTGGTTTGATAAACGCAACTGGTAACACCGCTTCAGAACCGGTCCGGCATCCACGGCGCCGGTCCCGAGAAGAACCGCGCCGCAAGCGCCATCGCGTCTTCGCCGCCACGCAGAAGGCCAACCTGCCGGAGAATCTGCGGGCCTTTGTGGCCACTGTAGAGGGCGGCGAGGGCCGCGATGGACAGGGAAAGCCCCGATCCGGCCGCTTTTCCGCCGCCGCCCGTCTTCTCCGGAATCCGGTCCACGCCAGCCTTTCCATCGGACAGGCGCAACCGGAAAGTGCCGGAATTCTCTGGAATCACCGCATCCGTGACGTCCAGCGTCAATTCGCCGGCAACCCCAGGTGGATATCCACGGGCTTCCAGGGCGCGCCGAAGGTCGAGAATGCGCAGCAGCCATTCATCGCGTGCGTCGGCGCGCGGGCCACTGTCCGGCGCCATCAGGACCAGCGGGTCGTCGGGTCCGCCGCGCCAGGAGACGCGGTCGACCTGCGCCCGGTAGCCGGCCAGGAAGCTCTGCGCCAGCCGCACGGCACGCGGGCTGAGCAGGCAGAGATCCGCAACCATCAGCTTTCGCTCCGACGGCGGCGCCACCGCCACATATCCTTCAGGCCCCCTTGGACCACCCAAAGTGTAAACATCGGACGGAGCGCCGTCCGGGCAGAGGGCGAAGCTCCACAGCCCCTCATTGCGCTCCACCAGACCGTTGCCGGTGGTGAGCAGGCTGCGGCGTAGCGCCGCAAGCTCGCTGGCGTCGCTCGCGTCGGTCCGGCGAATCCATCCGTCCTCCGGCGACGGCCCGGCGGACAGGGCGGCCGGCGGCGCGCTCCAGTCGAAGGACACCCCGCCCCGCCCGAAGCCCAGGCGGGTGTACACCGGAAGGGTCGCCGGATAGAGCACCGACAGCGCGGCGCCCCCGGCCCGCGCCTCATCCAGCAGGCCGCGCATCAGCGCGGTGCCGTAGCCCCGCCCGCGTTCCGCCGGATCGACGGCCACCGCCGCCACGCCGCAGGACGGCACCGGGCGCCCGCCGAACCACTGGTCCATCGGCCAGACGGCGGCGCAGGCGACGAGTTGCCCGGCGCGGCCCGCCTCCGGTCCGGCGCGCAGGCCGCGCATCACGCCCGGCCCGAACAGGTCCACCGACCGGTCGAAATACTCGCGGGGAATGCCGAAACCCTGGCGGACCAGGGCCGCGGCATCCGCCCGTTCCTCGGGCAGAAGGGGGCCGAAGCCCCCGGCCACAGCGGTCACCCCTTCGCTCCGTTCAGCGCGCGGGCCTGATCGCGCAGCACGTACTTCTGGATCTTGCCGGTCGAGGTCTTCGGCAGGGCGGTGAAGACGACGGTGCGCGGGCACTTGAAATGGGCCAGATGCTCCCGGCAATAGGCGATCACCTCGGCCTCGGTCAGCTGCTTGCCCTCCTTCACGGTGACGAAGGCGCAGGGCGTCTCGCCCCACTTCTCGTCCGGGCGGGCGACCACGGCGGCCTCGACGATGTCCGGATGCTTGTAGAGGACCGATTCGACCTCGATGGTCGAAATGTTCTCGCCGCCGGAGATGATGATGTCCTTGGAGCGGTCCTTCAGCTCGATGTAGCCGTCCGGATGCCAGACGCCGAGGTCGCCGGTGTGGAACCAGCCGCCGGAGAAGGCCTCCTGCGTGGCCCGCGGGTTCTTCAGGTAGCCCTTCATGACGGTGTTGCCGCGCATGAAGATCTCGCCCATCGTCACGCCGTCCTTGCGGGTGGGCTGGAGCGTGTTGGGGTCGGCGACCATCAGCCCTTCCAGCGTGGCGTAGTTCACGCCCTGCCGCGCCTTCAGCGCCGCGCGCTCCTCAAGCGGCAGGTCGTTCCAGTGCTCGTGCCAGGCGCAGATGGTGACCGGGCCGTAGACCTCGGTCAGTCCATAGACGTGGGTGACGTCGAAGCCCAGCCGCTCGATCTTCTCGATCACCGCGGCGGGCGGGGCGGCGCCGGCGGTCATCATCTTCACGCCGGTCGGGATCTCGCGCTTCTGGTCCTCCGGCGCGTTGACGATCAGGCCCATGATGATAGGCGCGCCGCACATGTGGGTGACGCCGAGGTCGGCCAGCGCGTCGTAGATGCCCTTGGCGGTGATGGTGCGGACGCAGACGTTGGTGCCAGCCATGGCGGTGACCGTCCAGGGGAAGCACCAGCCGTTGCAGTGGAACATCGGCAGAGTCCACAGATAGACCGGGTGGTGCGGCATCGCCCAGGTCAGCACGTTGCCCATGGCGTTCAGATAGGCGCCGCGGTGGTGGTAGACGACGCCCTTGGGGTTGCCGGTGGTGCCGCTGGTGTAGTTCAGGGCGATGGCCTGCCACTCGTCGGCCGGCATCGGCCATTCATAGGCGGGGTCGCCGGTTTCCAGGAACTGCTCGTAGGTCTGCTCGCCGATCAGCTCGCCGCCCTTGGCCTGCGGGTCGTCGATGTCGATGACGATCGGGCGGCGCTTCGGCTCCAGCATGTGGACGGCCTTGGAGATGACGCCGGAGAACTCCCGGTCGGTCAGCAGCACCTTCGCCTCGCCATGCTCCAGGATGAAGGCCAGCGCCTCCGCGTCCAGGCGGATGTTCAGGGCGTTCAGGACGCCGCCGGTCATCGGCACGCCGAAATGGGCCTCGAAGGATTCCGGAGTGTTGGGTGCCATCACCGCGACCGTGTCGCCCGGCCCGATGCCACGCTTCGCCAGCGCCGAGGCGAGGCGCACGCAGCGCTCGTAGGTTTCCGCCCAGGTGCGGCGGACCGGGCCGTGAATCACGGCGATGCGCTGCGGGTAGACGGCGGCGGTGCGGCGCAGGAAGGAAAGCGGCGACAAAGGCACCGTGTTGGCGGCGTTCTGGTCGAGGTCGGTCTCGTACGGGTTGTGCCGGGCGTCAGTCACGGGGGGCCTCCCTGATGCGTCTCTGTTCAAGAACTCGTTGGAATGAGTCTTGCCAGAGAATCCAGAGGCTTGGAAGAGGGGTGGCCCGGCGATGCGCGGTCATGCCGCGCTGCGGCATCCTGCCCGGTTGACCGCATCGCTCCGCGCGCGGTCAACCCTTGCGGACGGCTTCGACCCGCCCGCCGGTGATGGCGACGAGTTGCGCCGGCGTCAGGCGGAAGACCGCGTTGGGGGTGCCGGCGGCGGCCCAGATAGCGTCGAGGCCCATCAGGTCGGCGTCGATCAGGACGAGCGGCGGCACGGCGTGGCCGATGGGCGGAATCCCGCCGATGGCGAAGCCGGTGGCCTCGCGGACGAAGTCCGGATCGGCCCGCTCGATCTTTTCGCCGATCAGCCGGCCCACCGCCTTCTCGTCCACCCGGTTGGCCCCGCTGGCCACCACCAGCACCGGGCGACCGCTGTCTTTCGCGCGGAAGATCAGGGACTTGGCGATCTGCGCCACGGCGCAGCCGACGGCGTTCGCGGCGTCCTCCGACGTGCGGGTGCTACCCTCATGCTCGACCACGCGGTGGCCGTGACCGAAGCCGTCCAGCAAGGCCTGGACCCGTTGGGCGGAGGGGCTGAGGGCCGCCATGACACCTTACTTCGCCAGTTCGCGGGAGCGGTTCGCGGCGGCGGCGACGGCACGGTCGAGCAGCGGCTGAATCCCGTCCCCGGCCATCAGCACGTCGAGCGCCGCCTGGGTCGTGCCGTTCGGGCTGGTCACCGCCTTGCGCAGGTCCGCGGCGGCGGTCGGGGACCGGTGAAGCAACTCGCCCGCCCCCGCAACGGTGGCCCGCGCCAGACGCATGGCAAGCTCGGCGGGCAGTCCGGCGGCCTCCCCGGCCTTCGCCATGGCCTCGACCATCAGGAAGACGTAGGCCGGGCCGCTGCCCGAGACGGCGGTCACCGGATCGAGAAGCGACTCGTCATCGACCCAGGCGACGTCGCCGACCGCGCGCAGCAGCGAATCGCACAGCGTCTTCTGCGCCCCGGTCACCAGCGGGTTGCCGACGGCGACGGTCATGCCGCGGCCAATGGCGGCGGGCGTGTTGGGCATGGAGCGGACGATGGCCGCCCCCTCCCCCAACGCCGCTTCGAAGGAGGCGATGGTCTTGCCGGCGGCGACGGACAGGAACACCGTGCCGGGATTGACCAACGCCCGGTAGGCCGGAAGGACCGAGTCCATCACCTGAGGCTTCACCGCAAGGACCACCACGTCCGGCGCGAAGCCGGCGGGCAAGGTGTCCGGGCCGCTCGCCAGGACGACGGCGGGGTTGCCGCGCAGGGATTCCGGCAGGCCGGACGGTTCGACCACGGCGACGCTCGACGCGATACCGGCCGTCAGCCAGCCGTCGAGCATCGCGCCGCCCATCTTGCCGCAACCGGCCAGAAGCAACGTGCAACCCCGCGTCCCACCTTGCGTCATGACGGTCACGCCTCCCCGGCGGTGTCGAGGATGGCGGCCGACACCGCCTCGGACGCCGACTTGCCACCCCAGATCACGAACTGGAAGGCGGGGTAGAAGCGCTCGCACTCCGAGAGGGCGATCTCGACGAGGTCCTCCAGCTGCTCCACCGTCGCGCCGCGCGAGCCGCGCAGCAGCATGGTCTGGCGGAACATCGGGGTGTGCTCCTCGGCGCAGACATCGAAATGGCCGAGCCACATGCGCGCGTTCACCTCCGCCAGCAGGTCGTTGACCGAGGACCGGCGCGCCGCCGGAACCTTCATATCGAACTGGCAGGAGAACTGCATCGCGCTGACGTCGGACTGCCAGACGAAATAGAGCCGGTAATCGCACCAGCGCCCACCGATCTCGACGATCAGCTCGTCCTCGCCGGCCCGCTCGAAGGGCCATTCGTTGGCGGTGACGATCTCCTCGACGATGTCCAGGGGATTGTGCGCGGAAGAGGGGGTGTCGACGGCAACAGCCGACATTTCGGCGTCCTCCTGTAAAGGCGCGGTGGACGGAACCGCCCCGAGGCCTGTCCGCCTTCGCACAAGAAGGGGAGCCCCGAGATGTTGTAGCTGGCAGACGGATGCATACCACCCAATGCACCGTGCCAAAAGGGTCTGGCCGGCGCAACTGGTTTTCGGCCGTGCATCCGTGAAGGATTGGAGTCGCGGCGGGGCCGGATCAGACCGGCCCGGTGCCCCCTCCGGCGATGGGGCCGACCGCGGGAGCGGCGGCGCCCGGCGCCGGCTTCGGTTCGCGTCCGGCCTGCAGGCCGGCCACCGTGGCCTCCAGCGCGGCGAGCCGCTCGGCCATCGCCTCCTGCTCCTCGCGGGCCTTGGCGGCCATGGCGCGGACGGCCTCGTACTCCTCGCGGCTCACCACATCCATCCGCGACAGAACGCGCTCGAACTGCTGGCGCATCTGCGCCTCAGCTTCCTCGCGCAGGGACGACAGCGCGCCGAGCGCGCCACCCGCAACGCGGGCCAGATCGTCCAGAATCTTATTGTCCACCTGCATCGACTCAAAATCCGCTTCTTGTCTGTCGCATTATGGGACCCGCCCCTCGGAACTTCAACGGGCTTGGACGCAATGCGTCACGGGGCTTGGACGCAATGCGTCACGGGGCTTGGACGCGATGCGTCACGCGCGCCCCCACTCAACGCCGCAGCCCGTCGATCAGCCCCTTCAGCAGCGCGTCGGGTTTCGGAGCGTTGCCGCCGCCGGGAATCGGCAGATCCTTCGGCACCACCTTGTTCAACAACCCCTCGGCGGCGCGGCGGGCGAAATACTCCTGCACCTCCTGCATTTCGAAGGAGCGGGTGGGCTTGTCGAGCGCGCCCGTCATGCGGACGGTCAGCGGCGGCAGCGACTGGTCGGACTGCACGGTCAGGCGGACGCGCATGTCGATGGTCTGCGCCGGCAGGTTGACCTGCCCCGCCGCCGCCGCCTCGCCCAGGTCGGAGGTCAGGCGCATGTCCTCGGTGCGCGCCACGCCCTTGTCGATGGCGAAGCTGCCGTCCAGCCGGGCGAAGCGGGTCTCCCCGCCCTGAAGCCCGCCCATCACCGCGCCCAGCAGTTCCTGCGGACGCTCCAGCTTGGTCAACCGGTCGCGCAGGGCGCCGAGGTCGAAGCCGCGCAGCAGGCCATCGCGGGCGCTGATGCGGCCCTGACCGGCCAGCGCCTTGAGCATGGCGTCGCCGCCGGCCCCGCTGGTCGTCAGGTTGGCCTCGGCGTCCAGCACGCCCCCGGCGATCTCCAGCGCTCCGCCACCCAGGCCGCCGCCCACCGCCTCGGCCAACTTGGCCTTGGACAGGGTGATGGTGGCTTCCACGGTCGGCGTCTGGTTCCCCGGCGCGGCGAGCCGGCCGGTGGCACCGAGCTGGCCGCCCATCAGGGTGCCGTCGAACCGCTCCACCGTCAGCACGCCGTTGGTCACGGTGGCGCGCAGGGCCGGGTTTTCGATCCGTGTACCACCCTTGACGAGGGCGGAGGAGGTCAGCGCGAAGCGCCCGTCGAAGCGGCGCAACCCACTGAAATCCCCCGTCGCGGCGGCGGGCGCGCCCGGCGGCGCCTCGGCCGCCGGAGACGGGGCGCCGGCAGGCCGTGCGGCGGCGGGAAGCGCCGCCAGCCGGTCCAGCTCCAGGTCGCCGGTCTGCAGGTCGGCCTCCACCCGCGGCTTGGTGCCATTCAGATCGGCGCTGGCCTTGCCTTTGATGGTGACGCCGGCCAGCACGCCCTGGATGTTGCCCAACGTGAAGGCTTTCCGCGTCCCCGCCAGCTCCGTGTAGAGGTCCATCGGGCCGTAGGAGCCGGGCACCGCGTCTTCGGTGAACAGGCTGGCCAGCCGGGCCAGCTCCGGATGCTTGGCACGCAGCTTCAGATCGACGGACGGGTTCTTTTCGACGTTCAGCAGGGTGCCGCCCGCCTCCAGCGACCCTTCGGCCGCCTCCGCTCCCAACTCGATCGCCAGACGCTCGGCATCGCCCGACAGGCGGGCCTGCGCCTTCACCGCGCCCAGCCGCTCCGGCGCGGGGACGCCCTCCGGCCAGGGTACGGCGCGCGCCACCCCGTCAAGGCTGGCGGCCTCGGCGTTCAGCGTCAGATGCGCGCCGCGCAACGGCTCCAGCCCGGCGATCTGTCCGTCCAGGCGGAGCTTCACCCCGGCGGCGTCCTGCACCGTCGCCTCCTTGATGGACAGGGCGCCGCCCGCGGCGGTGGCGTCGAGCCGCATCCCCTGGACCGGCGTGTTGCGCACGGTCAGTTGCCCGACCGACAATTCCAGGTTCGCGTCGACACCGGCCAGCAGCCGGGCCGGCGTCATCGGGGAACGCCCGTTGCGCGCGGGGGCCTGGGCGGCACCGTTGGCGGAAGCGGGAGCCGCGGCGTTGCCATTGCCCCCGCCCTTGGCGGCAGGGGCGGCCTGGGGCGCCGCATCGCTGCCCGGTTGGGGCAGATAGGCGTCGAGGTTCAGTCGGTCGAGATCGAGCCGCGCGCCGAAGGCGGGCCGCCCGCGGTCCACGTAGGCGATGGCGCCGGTCAGGCGGCTGGCGTCCACCCGCAGATCCAGGCCGTTCACGTCCAGCCGCCCGGGCCGTCCCTGCAACTGCGCGGCGACCGACGCCCGGCGCAGCCGGTCCGCCGGAACGGCGCGGACGTCCACCCGCAGCCATTCCAGCACGGCGCGCAGGTTGTCGGCGTTCGCCTCCATCCGCAGATTGAGGTTTGGCTGGCCGTTGGCCGCCACCAGCTCCCCCGCCGCCACGATGTCGGAGCCGCCGGGCAGCAGCGCGCTGAACCGGTCGATGTTCAACGTGCCGCCGGTCAGGCTGGCCTCCACCCGCCCCTGTCGGATGACGCTGCCGTTGTAGGTGATGCCGTCCACGGCGAGATCGAGCTTGGCGTCCAGCGCGTCCGGCAGGGCGAAGTCGCCGGGCGGGGTCGTGCCGCTGGCCGGGGCCGGGGCGGCGCCGGACGGAGCGTTGGGCGGCGCGCTTTTGACCGTGTTTCCATTGCGGGCGGCGGGCTGGGCGGCGGCGTCCGAACCGCCGCCGGCGCCCGCGCGGTCCAGCCAGGCGTCAAGGTCGAGCCGGTTCAGGGCCAGCGTCAGTTCCGCCCTTGCCGGCGTTCCGCTGCGCAGGGTCGCCGTGCCGGTGGCGCGCGTGTCGCCGAGTTGCGCCTCCAGATTGGTGAAGCTCGCCCCGGTCGGGGATGCCTCGACCGCCGTCCGGATGCCGAAGGACTGGGCAAGCAGCGCGTTTGCCTTCTTGCCCTCACCAGCCGCCGAGCCGTTGCGGACCAGAGCCAGCGCGCGGGACAGGTCGCTTCCTTCGACGCGCAGGTCGCCCTGGGCGCGCGATCCGCCGCTGCCCGGCGGGTTGGTCACGATCCCGGCGAAGCGCAACGTGGCGTCGGTGTCGGCCATCGCCAGCGCCGCCCGGACCTGGACGGCGGCGCCGTCGATCAGGCGGCTGACGAACATCTCCCCGCGCAGCGGCACGCCGCGCGCCCGGAAACCGCCCTGCCCCTGGAACGGCCCGGTGAAGCTGCCGGCGACGATCCGCGCGTCGATCTGGTCGATCACCTCCGACTGACCGGTGCGGGCGTCGCGGTACTGGATGGTGCCGTTCTGCACCGTCACCTGATCGAAGCTGACCGCCGAGGCCAGACCATCGCCCGATCCGCCCGGCTCGCCGCCCGCCGCACGGCCGGCGCCGGCGCCCGACAGATCCCAGTTGAAGCGCCCGTCGGGCAACGTCTCGAACAGGAAGGTCGGGTCGATCAGCTTGATGCTCTGCACCTGGATGTGGCCGCCGAGCAGCGGGCCGAGGGCCACGCGGACATCCAGCTCCTTCAGGCGGGCCATGTCCTCCTCGGACCCGCCGGGCGCGTTGGCCAGCCGCGCGTCGCGCACCGTCAGCGCCGGGGCCGGAAGCAGGGACAGGCCGATGTCGCCCCTCAGTTCCACCCTGCGGCCCGTGGCGGCGGACACCTTGTCCGCGATCTGGGCCTTGTAGGCGTTCCAGTCGACCACACTGGGCACGATCAGCACCGCGGCCACCAGCAGGCCCAATAGAATCACCGCCGCGATCAGGAGTTTCTTCACCGGTTGCCCCGCCTTCCCCACCGTTCGGCTGTTGAGTCGCCGTATTCCTGCCAAAAAATGTCCGCCTCAAGCCGCGGGAACCCCCGGCGCACGCTCCGGTCTTCCGGGTGGCACGGGGTTCCGCTAAACTATCGTCCCGAAAGAAAACAAGCAATTTGGGCATTCCAACGGCCGAGTTGCCCAAAAGACGATATGCCCCGCCCTCAGGAGACGCGCCCCATGGCCGATGTCGTAAACCTGAACCGCTTCCGGAAGATGCGCCAGAAGGAAGAGCGCGAAAAAACCGCCGAGGAGAACCGCGTCCGCTTCGGGCGCACCAAGGCCGAGAAGCTGCGCAATCATCAGGACGCCGAGCGCCGCAAGGCGGATCTCGACGGCAAGAAGGTTGACGGCGAAAAGAACGGCGGCGAAAAGGCCGGCGAGTGACCGCCAAGCTCGTGCTTTGGTATCGCTTTTGTGACAATTAGGCATTCAAACAATTCGTCCATAAGACAATCTGGAACGCAGCGGTCCGCTTTGCTACACTCCCCCCTCACGAGAGGCGCAATGGGCAAAGGGGAGGACCATCAACATGGTCGACATGTCGTCTCACCGCGGTGCGTCCCAATTCCATCGACCGGTCCGGCGCAAAGAACCCTCCGAATTCCACAAGCCGGCATCCTATCTTCCGCGAATCCGCAGCGTCGACGTCGACCGCCCCTGGGTGTGGCTGAGCGCCGGCTGGCGCGACATGCGCGCCAGCCCCACGATCAGCGCCGCTTACGGCCTGCTGGCGGTCTTGTCCAGCCTCGCGCTTGTGGCGGTTCTGTCGATGCAGGACATGCAGTATCTGGTTCTGCCGATGGCGGCGGGCTTCATGCTGCTGGGGCCGGTGTTCGCCGTCGGCCTCTACGAGACCAGCCGCCTGCTGGAGCGGGGGGAAACGCCGACCTTGATGAAGGTCGTCGGGGCCTACCGCCGCAACGGCGTGCAGATCGCCGGGATCGGGCTGGCGCTGATGCTGGCCATGCTGGCCTGGATACGGATCGCCTTCCTCTTGTTCGCGCTGTTCTTCGCGACGGAACCGCCGGCCTTCGACCAGCTGGTCGACCGCATCTTCTTCTCGGCCCAGACGATCCCGTTCCTGCTGACCGGCACCATCGTCGGTGGCGTCATCGCCACGGCGGTCTTCGCCGTCAGCGTGGTGTCGATCCCGATGCTGCTGGACCGCGAGACCGACAGCTTCACCGCCATGGCGACCAGCGTCGCGGTGCTGCGCGCGAATCTGCGGACCATGGCCGGCTGGGCCTTCCTGATCGTGCTGTTCACGGCGGCGGGGATGGTCACCGGCTTCCTCGGCCTAGCGCTGGCCCTGCCGCTGATCGGTCATGCCTCCTGGCACTGCTACCGCGATCTGGTCGGCGCGGATTGAGGTCATTCAGCCCGATGCCCCTCTCCCATCCCGGGCGAGGGGCTTTTCCCATTCTCAGGACGGCTTCCTGAAGAAGGCCTCCGCGGCGTTCTTCTGCGCCTCCTTGGCGGCAATGGCCGCGCGGGCGCGGGAGATCTCGGCCTCCAGCTTGGCGATGTAGTCCTTCAGTTCCGCCACGCCCAGCGCGCTCAGGTCCTTCAGCGCCGGCTTGGTCTTGCGCGGCTCCAGATCATCGATGTCCATAGGGGCTCGTCCTCCCGCATCCGCGCATCCCTGCCCCGCGCCGTCCGCTTCCCGCCCATCGGAAAGGCCGGCGGGGCGTGCTTGTCAGCGCCGGTGCGGAATTCTAACTTTGGACGCCTGCGGACACAAACGGCCCGGCCGCCTGGATTGGAGACGACCGGATCGGATCGGTGGACGCCGCGTCAACGAGGAATGGGGAAGACACCATGGGCATCGCCCTGCCGGACAGCATGACCTGCGTGGAGATTTCGCAACCCGGCGGCCCGGAGGTCCTGCGCACCGTGCAGCGCCCAGCCCCGGTGCCCGGCCCCGGCGAGGTGCTGGTGGCGGTGGAGGCGGCGGGCGTCAACCGTCCGGACATGCTGCAGCGCCAGGGCCGCTACGACCCGCCGCCGGGGGCCTCCGACCTGCCCGGCCTGGAGATCGCCGGGCGCGTCGTCGCCTTGGGCGAGGGCGTCATGGAGTGGGCCGCCGACGACGCGGTCTGCGCCCTGATCGCCGGCGGCGGCTATGCCCAGTACTGCGTGGTTCCGGCGCCGCAGCTCCTGCCCGTCCCGAAAGGCTACGGCATGGTCGAGGCCGCCGCCGTTCCGGAAACCTTCTTCACCGTCTGGACCAACGTGTTCGAGCGCGGCGCGCTGAAACCCGGCGAGACCCTGCTGGTCCATGGCGGCTCCAGCGGCATCGGCACCACGGCCATCCAACTCGCCAAAGCCTTCGGCGCCAAGGTCTTCACCACCGCCGGCAGCGCCGAGAAGTGCCGCGCCTGCGAGGAACTCGGGGCCGACCGCGCCATCGACTACAAGACCGAGGACTTCGCCGCCGTCATCCAGAAGGAGACGGACGGGCGCGGCGTCGACGTGGTGCTGGACATGGTCGGCGGCGACTACATCGCCCGCGACATCGGCATCATGGCCCCGGACGGGCGGCATGTCTCCATCGCCTTCCTCCAGGGGCCGAAGGTCTCCATCAACATGTTCCCGGTGATGACCAAGCGTCTGACCCTCACCGGCTCGACCCTGCGCGCCCGCTCGGTCGAGGAGAAGGGCCGCATCGCCGCCGCCCTGCGCGAGAAGGTCTGGCCGCTGCTGGAAGGCGGTACGGTCAAGCCGGTGATCCACAAGGTCTTCACGCTGGAGCAGGCGGCCGAGGCGCACGCCCTGATGGAATCGAGCGCGCACATCGGCAAGATCGTCATGACGGTGGCCTGAGGCCGGGGGCTGACCGTCGCTGCACCCGCGAACCATTGGATTGCGAAGGGCATTCCCCGGTTTCACAGCCGGGAATTCCCTTTCAAGCATTTTTTTCGCTTCATTCTTGTTCCCGGACAGCCGGGTGGGCTTGCTAAAGCGCGCCAAGACGGTTAGCAGAAGGATCGGTGTCCGGGTTTTCCCGGCCGCCTGCCCGAGCACGCTTACATCGACCGGTTCCGGCCCTATATGGAGGGCGAAGCTCGGGACCATCCGGTAAAGTATGGCCGATCGCGCCACCCGCCAGCGGGTGCGATCGGGTTGGAGTTGTCAGGAGGGACGATGGCACTGCCCTTAATGCCGAAAGCGACGGCCGTCTGGCTGGTCGAGAACACATCCTTGACCTTCGAGCAGATCGCCGCCTTCTGCGGCCTGCATTCCCTGGAGGTCCAGGCCATCGCCGATGGCGAGGTGGCGGTCGGCATGGTCGGGCTGGACCCGGTGGCCAACGGTCAGTTGACCAAGGGCGAGATCGAACGCTGCGAGCGCAACCAGGATCTGCGCCTGAAGCTGCTGGTCCCCGACCTGCCGCTGCCGGCGGCCCGGTCCAAGGGGCCGCGCTACACCCCGATCACCAAGCGCGGCGACAAGCCGGACGCCATTTCCTGGCTGCTGAAGCACCATCCGGAGCTGTCGGACGCCCAGCTCTGCCGCCTGATCGGTACGACCAAGCCGACCATCGCGGCGGTGCGCGACCGCACGCACTGGAACGCCCCGAACATCAAGCCGCGCAATCCGGTGCTGCTCGGCCTGTGCACCCAGCGCGAGCTGGAGGAGGCGCTGGCCCTGGCCGTCCGCCGCGGCGGCGTTCCGCTGTCCCAGGAGGAGCGCGAGGCGCAGGACGGCGAAGACGGCTACGGCGACGAGTCGTCCTATTCGGAACGGCAGGAGGCGCGCTGACGCCGCTTCCCCGGCCCCTCTCCCCCGGCGGGAGGGGGGCTTTTTGCTTTTGTGCGCCGGGAGCGGCCCGTCCCTCCGCCCCGGCGCGCGGCGCGCGAAGACCGCGCTCTGGACGACACACCGCCCGCGCGCTACTTCTTCGGCATGACTGCACCCTCCCGTCTTGTCGTCGGCATCAGCGGAGCCTCGGGCGTGATCCTGGGCATCCGGCTTCTGTCCGTGCTGCGCCGGTCCGGCGTCGAATCGCACCTCGTCGTCAGCCGCTCCGCCGAGGTCACCCTGGCCCATGAGACGGACATGAAGGTGGCGGAGCTGCGCGCTCTGGCCGACGTGTCCTACGCCGCCGCCGACATCGGCGCGGCCATCGCCAGCGGCAGCTTCCGCGCCATGGGCATGATCGTCGCCCCCTGCTCCGTCCGCACGATGAGCGAGATCGCCACGGGCGTGACCTCCACCCTGCTGACCCGCGCCGCCGACGTCACGCTGAAGGAGCGGCGCCCGCTGGTGTTGATGGTGCGCGAGACGCCGCTGCATCTCGGGCACCTGCGCACGATGACCCAGCTGGCCGAGATGGGCGCGGTGATCGCCCCGCCGGTCCCCGCCTTCTACAACCGCCCGCAAACCATCGACGATCTGGTGGACCACACCGTGGGACGGGCGCTCGACCTGTTCGGGCTGGACGCGGGCATCGTCCGCCGCTGGGGCGAGCCGGCGCCTGCGGAGGTTCTGGAAACATGACCCGGCCTGGGCTATACCGCATCCGCTAAATCCCGACCGAAGAGGGGTATCAGAACGATGCCACACACCCGCGACCAGGACGTTCCGATTCGTCAGCTTCTCGCCGGGATGAAAGGTTTCCGCGCCCGTTACTACGAGCGCCGGCCCGACAGCATGCGTCAGCTCGTCGAGGAGGGGCAGAAGCCGAAGATCCTGATGATCGGCTGCTCCGACAGCCGCGTCGATCCGGCGCTGCTGACCCAGGCGGAGCCGGGCGAGATGTTCGTCGTCCGCAACGTCGCCAACCTCGTCCCGCCCTACCAGCCGGACGGCAGCTACCACGGCACCTCGGCGGCCATCGAATACGCGGTGCGGGTGCTTCAGGTCAGCCACGTCATCGTCCTTGGCCACGCCCTGTGCGGCGGCATCCAGGGGCTGATCCGTCTGCGCAAGGGCGAACCGGACCAGAACGACTTCGTGTCGCCCTGGGTGTCCATCGCCAGCGCGGCGCTCGATCCCTACATCCCGCCCGCCCAGGGGGATACCGACGAGGAGCGGCGCAAGGCCGAGTTCGAGCGTCTTCAGCAGAAGCCCGACGTAATCGAGCGCGCCGCCGTCCGCACGTCGGTCGACAACCTGATGACCTTCCCCTTCGTCCGCGAGCGGGTGGAGGCCGGAACGCTGGAGCTGCATGGCTGGTGGTTCGACCTGGACAGCGGCGACCTGTGGGCCATCAACTCCCAGACCAAGATGTTCGAACCGGTCGATTGAGGCCGGTCGATTGAAGGTGCCGGGTGGGCGAAAGCTGCCCAGCGGACGGTGAAGAGCCAAGTCCGCCGGGAAATTTCTGCCCATCCCATCGCCCTGAGGGCCGCACAAAGCCCTCTTTCGCCTTTTGGCACGACGGTTGCAGTTCTTTGCGCGGTGCGTTCCAACGGACGCGCGTCGACGGGAATGAGGCGGCCGGACCATGGGCATCACCACGATCTTCAACAATGGCGTTCTCGGGCTGACGGCGCAGAACCGCGCCCTGGGCACCATTTCGAACAACATCGCGAACGCCTCCACGTCCGGCTTCAAGGCGTCGGAGACCCAGTTCGCCGATTTCGTGCTGAGCGACCGCAGCGGCAACAAGGACCCCGGCAACGGTGTCCGCGCCTTCGAGCGGTTGGACCACAGTGGCGGCACCGTCACCCAGACCGGCGTCACCACCAACGCGGCCATCGTCGGCAACGGCTTCTTCCTCGTCCAGGACCTGGATGCCCAGGCCGGTACGACCGCGACCGCGACCCGGACGAGCGACGATTCGGTCTTCCTGACACGGTCCGGCGACTTCTCTCCCGACAAGGAGGGCCGTCTGGTGAACGGCGCCGGCAAGGCGCTGATGGGTTTCAAGCTCGACCCCGCCAGCGGCACCGGCTCCTTCGGCAGCCTGAGCAGCATGACCCCGGTTTCGCTGAGCGGGTTGCAGGACTACCGGGAGGCCTCGACCCAGGCGTCGCTGAACCTCAACCTGCCGTACGACCAAGCCCCCGTGACCGGCCAGATCACCACGGCCAACACCACCGGCGTCGTTCTGAACATGGTGGACAATAACGGCGCCGACGGGGCGATGGCCCTGCGCTTCCTGAAGACCGGGCAGGCGGAGGACGGCACCTCGACATGGCAGGTCTTCAACGCCGGCGTCATCGGCGCCGACGGCAAACCGGTGGGCAATGGCAACGTGAACGACCCCACCACGTGGCAATCGCTCGGCACGCTGAACTTCGCCCGCAACGGCACGCTGACCGGCGGCGACACCGGCGCCCCGGTGACCCTGACGCTGAATCCCGGCGGCGACTTCGCCCAGACGACGCTGGATCTCGGCTCCTACGGGAAGATGAACAATTCCATCACGACCATCGCCGGCATGGATCTGGGCATCGTCCAGGGCAACAACGGCATCCGCGCCGGCACCTATCAGGGGGCGGAGCTGACCGCGGACGGCTTCGTCGCCGCCAACTTCCAGGGCGGGAAGCAGCGCTACATCTACCGCATCCCCGACGCGACGGTGATCAACCCGACCGATCTGGAAAGCGTGTCCGGCACCATGTTCCGGACCAGCGCCAATTCGGGCGCCATCCGCCTGAACTCCTTCGGCAACCTGACCAACGAAACCGGCACCAGCGCGCCGAAGACCGTCGGGGCGTCGCTGAGCACGGCCAGCGTCGAGGGCTCCAACGTCAAGATCGAGGAGCAGTTCACCACGCTGATCCAGGCGCAGCGCACCTACTCCGCCGCCTCCAAGCTGGTGTCCACCGCCGACGAGATGACCCAGGCGACGATCACTCTCAAGTCGTAAGAGCCGCGGTCCGCAGCGCGTCGGCGACGCGCCCGGCCACCTCCGTCCAGTCGCCGACGCGCGTCTGGCGGAACAGCCGGGCGGTGGGGTACCAGGGGCTGTCGTCGCGCCCCAGCAGCCAGCGCCAGTCCGGCGAGAGCGGCAGCACCACCCAGACCGGCACCCCCAGCGCCCCGGCCAGATGCGCCGGCCCGGTGCAGGAGGAGATCACGAGGTCCAGGTTGGCCATGATCGCCGCGGTGTCGGCGAAATCGGCGATCTCCGGCCCGAGGTCGGTGAAGGACGCCGGCATGCCCACCCCCTCCAGATCCTCCCGCCCCGGCCCCTTCTGAAGCCCGAAGACGCGCACGCCCGGCACGTCCAGCACCGGCCGCAGCCCGGCCAGCCGGGGCGAGCGCAGCGCGTCGCCGGGAAAGCGCGGGTTGCCCGCCCAGACCAGCCCGACCCGCAGCCCCGGCCTGGCCGCCAGTTGCCCGCCCGCCAGCCGCTCGCTCCAGGCGGCGGCGCGCTGCGGATCGGGGCGCAGATACGGCACGGCGGCGGGCACGTCGTCCAGCTTGGTACCGAAGACACGCGGCAGGCTCATCAGCGGGCATTCCAGATCGAAGTCCGGCAACGGATCGCCGCGGGCGATCAACTGCTTCACTCCCGGCAAGCCCGCCAGCACGCTCATCAAGGGCTGCTGCACCTCAAGGATCACCCGCGCCCCGCGCTCCGCCACCAGTGGGACGTAGCGGACAAACTGCAGGGTGTCGCCCATCCCCTGCTCGGCATAGAGCAGAATGGTGCGCCCGGCGATGTCGCCGCCGCTCCAGGTGGGCTGCACGAAGCGGCGCCACGGCGGTTCCGCCCGCGCGTCGTGGCGGCGCCAGTCGAACTCCGGCCAACCGCCCTCGCAATCCCCGGCCAGCAACCGGACGAAGCCGCGGTTCCAGCGCATCCCGGCGTCGTGGGGTCGTACGTCCAGCACCCGGTCGAAATCGGCGAGCGCCTCCACCGGTCGGGCCATGGCGAGCAGCGCGTTGCCGCGCGCCGCCCACAGGGACGGGCCGGAAAAGCCGTGCCTCTCGGCCGTGGCAAAGGCCTCCAGCGCCTCGTCGAACCTGCCCTGCCCGGCGAGCAGCGACCCCAGATTTCCCCACGCCGCGCCATAACCGGGGGCGAGGTCCAACGCCGCGCGGTAGGCGGCCTCCGCCTCGTCCCAGCGCTTCCGCGCCGCGCAGGCGGAGCCGAGCATCATCAAGGCCGCCGACGATCCCGGCGCCAGCGCGGCGGCGCGGCGGGCCGCCCGCTCCGCGTCCTCCGCCCGCCGTCCGGCCAGGGCCGTTTCGGCGAGGTTCACCAAGGCCTCCGCCGAGGCTGGAAGAAGCGCCAGCGCCCGCTGCGCCGAGCAGGCGGCCTCCGGCACCCGGTTCAGGTCGCGCAGGGCGCCGGCCCGGCTGGCGTGGGCGTCGGCGAGCAACGGGTCCAGCCGCAGGGCGCGGGTGTAACCGGCCTCCGCCCCCGCCGCGTCGCCCATGGTCTGAAGCGCCCCGGCCAGGTTGGATTGCCCGCCCGCCGAGTCGGGCCGCAGCGCCAGCGCCCGGCGCAACAGGCACGCTCCATCCGCCGGACGCCCCACCTGCGCGTAAAGCACGCCCAGAAACTGGGCGGCATCGGGCTGCTCTGGATCGGCCTCCAGAATCCGTCCATAGAGCGTCGCCGCCTCGGCCAGACGGCCCGACTGGTGATGCTCGATGGCGGCCAGAAGGGCCTCGATGATCGTCGCCATGGGAAGTGACCGATGGTGAGAGGGGTACTGGAAGCCGGTGGACCATGCGGACCCGCTGCCGGATTTGTCACAAGTCCTGCCGTTCCCGCAACCCACCCACGAGAAGCCCCGCGTTGCATTTCACTTTTGCTAAAATTATGCTGCATCCATCGCCCCGAAGCATACCGGGGTATTCAGCGCGAGGACCGCGTCCCGCCCATGAAAAGCACTTTGCCGATGAAAAGCACCTTGAACATCTGCGCGCTCGCCTTGACCTGTGCCCTCGTCCCGGCGGTTCTGACCGTGGACCCGGCCGCGGCCAGCGACAAGCCCGCCGGCGGCGGCTGCCCGTGGGCGCAGGATGTCAAGCTGGACCTCAACGGCAAGACCCTCACGCTGAACCAGGACGCCTTTTCCGCGAAGGGAGAGCCGCTCGACCTCGAGGGCTATCAGATCTTCCCGCTGCTCGACCAGTTGAAACTGCGCATCCTCGGCCCGCGCGGGCAGGAGTGGGAAGCCGGACTGACCCGCCTGTCCGGCGGCAAGCGTTGCCAGGCCTTCTACGTCGGCAAGCCCTTCCAGGTCTCCGACGAGACGGGCGACCGCAACAGCCTCATCCTGGTCCGCTGACTCCCGCTTCTATCCTCGCCTGGAAGCGGTCACGCCCGATCCGGTAGAGGATATGCCGCTTCAGGCGGTGACCGTCGGGAACGCGGGGGTGGTCGAAGTCGCCCACCGCGTCGCGTTCCATCCCCAGCCGCTCCATGACCCGCTGCGACCGTTGGTTCGCCGGCACGGTGAAGGCCACGATCTCGTCCAGACCGACCGCACCGAATCCGTGGGCCAGCGCCAGCCCGGCGGCCTCGGTCGCCAGCCCCTGCCCCCAATGGTCGGGGTGGAGCCGCCACCCCACCTCCACGGCCGGGGCGAAGGGCGCCTCCCACGTCACGCGGGCCAGCCCGACGAAACCGATGAAGGGACTGCGTCCGGGCCGCTCCACCGCCCAGAAGCCGAAGCCGTGCCGGTCGAAATGCTCGCCGATGCGCCGGATCACCGCGTCGCTGGCCGTCCGGTCGGGAAGCGGCAGCAAATGCTCCATCACCATGGGATTCTGCGACAGCGCGTGAAAGGCATCGCCATCCCCGTCACGCCAAGGGCGCAGGATCAGCCGGGAGGAGGTGAGGATGGCCGGAGTCGTCATCGCACCGGTGCCGTCAGGGCTCGGGCGGCGTGCCGAGCGCCGCCAGCAACGTCATCACCGCCGGGTCCCCCTCCGGCACCAGCCGGTAGAGGTTGGCCGCCGCCAGTGTGACGCCGCCACCCGGCGCGGGCGTGAGTCCGGACAGGGCGAAAAGGCGATCCTGCTGGACGCGCTCCGCCTCCAGCTCCGCCGCCTTCAGGCGCCGGTAGAGGGCGTCATCCTCCCCCTTCGCCCGGCGGCGGACGGCGCGCAACGGGCGAACCACCTCGGCCCGCCAGGGAGCGACCGCGGAGTCGATCAGCGCCAGCTCGTCCGCCGGCAGGTCGGCTTTGCAGGCCATACCCGCCCAGGCGGCGAACAGCAGGACGTTCACGTCCTGGCCGAGCCGGTCCTGAAGATCGAGGCAGGCAGCGGACACGCCGGGCCGTCCGTAGACGGCGAGCGAGAAGTCCCAGAGCGGGTTTTCCGACATCGCCGTGCCTGCCTCCCCACAAGCCCCGCTCAGTCGCCCAGGCTGATGCCCAGGCCGCGGGCGGTCTTGACCATGGCGCCGTCCAACTCCACGCAGGCGTATTTGGCGATGGCCTCGGTGATCGGCACGTCGATAACGCCGCGGTCCGACCAGGCGACCATGCGGTCGAACTTGCCCTCGGCGATCAGGTCCACGGCGTGCACGCCGAAGGCCGAGGCGACCAGACGGTCGCGCGGGCTGGGCATGCTGCCGCGCTGGACGTGGCCCAGGACGGTGACGCGGGTTTCCGCCCCCGTCGCCTCGGCGATCTTCTCGCCGATGTAGTCGCCGATGCCGCCGTAGCGTTTCTGGCCGCCCTGGAACAGCTTCTGCACGCCGGTGCCGTCGACGGTCTTCACCGCCTCCGACACCACGACCAGGGCGAAGTTGCGGCCGGTCGAGCGCACCTGCTTGATCTTCTGGGCGATCTTCTCGATGGAATAGGCGATCTCGGGGATCAGCACCACGTCGGCGCCGCCGGCGATGCCCGCGGCCAGCGCGATGTGGCCGGCGTCGCGGCCCATCACCTCCAGCACCATGACGCGGGCGTGGCTGGCCGCGGTCGGCTGGAGCCGGTCGAGCGCCTCGACCGCCACGCCGACGGCGGTGTCGTAGCCGACCGACACCTCGGTCAGGCCGAGATCGTTGTCGATGGTCTTGGGGATGCCGACCATCTGGAAGCCGCCCTTGTCGGCCAGCTTCTTCAGGATGGCGAAGCTGCCGTCGCCGCCGATGCCGATCAGCGCGTCCAGCCCCAGCTCGCGGTAGCCGCCGATGATCTCGTCCGACCGGTCCTTCTGCGTGCCGTCCGCCATCGGGTAGGCGAAGGGGTCGCCGCGGTTGGTCGTGCCGAGGATCGTGCCGCCCATGCGCATCATGTTGCCATCGACCTGCGGCAGGTCGAGCACCTGATACTGCACCGGGCGCTGCAGCAACCCCTGGGTGCCTTCCTTGATGCCCAGGACCTGCCAGCCGTAGGTCAGGACGGCCCGGTGGACCACCGCGCGGATGACCGCGTTCAGCCCGGCGCAGTCGCCGCCGCTGGTGAGAATGCCGATGCGCTTGCCTGCTGTCATGGAGACTGTCCCGTGTCGTCTGGAACCGCTGCGAAAGGTAGTCATACCAGAACGTTGCTCCACCGCAATGGTTCTGGTCCTCCGAGTATATTACATTCCGGCGACCGGATTATAACCCTGCGAAGAATGCGTGGTTTCGCACTGCCGTTGCGCCGGAAATCTGGTATAGTCCCCGCCGCTCAGCCAGCGGGCCCCGCGCGTATGAACGAACAAGAGATGCTGAAGGAAAAACTGGCCACGCTTCGCAGTGAGCATCGCGACCTCGACGACGTGATCGCCCGACTGCACGAACGTGCGCCGTTCGACCAGCTTCAGATGCAACGTCTGAAGAAGCGCAAGCTCGCGCTCAAGGACCAGATCATGGTTCTGGAAAGCCGCATGCTCCCCGACATCATCGCCTGACGCCGCCTTTTGGGCCTGACGCCGCTTTTCGGCGGGGAACACGGCCCGGCGCATCGCGTGGCGCTGGACTCCGTGCGCGCGCTTTCTATAATGCGCCGCTTTCCGGACCTAGAGGAAAGCGCGCGCCGTGTCCGCATCCATCGCCGCCACCACCGACCGCAAGCCGCTGGTCGGCATCATCATGGGCAGCCAGTCGGACTGGACCACCATGAAGCACGCCGCCGAGACGCTGACCGCGCTCGGTGTGCCGCACGAGGTCCGGATCGTCTCCGCCCACCGCACCCCGCAGCGCCTGGTCGAGTACGCCACCACCGCCCGCGACCGCGGCCTGAAGGTGGTCATCGCCGGGGCCGGCGGGGCCGCCCACCTGCCGGGCATGGCCGCCTCGATGACCCCCCTGCCCGTCTTCGGCGTCCCGGTGGAAAGCCACGCGCTGAAGGGCATGGACAGCCTGCTGTCGATCGTCCAGATGCCCGGCGGCGTTCCGGTGGGCACGCTGGCCATCGGCAAGGCCGGCGCCATCAACGCCGCATTGCTCGCCGGTTCGGTCATCGCCCTGATGGACCCGCAGGTGGCCGAGGCGTTGGACGCCTGGCGCGCCCGCCAGACCGCCGCCGTTGCCGAAGCCCCCGTCGACGAGCCCGCCTGAACCATGGCCCACCGCATCCTTCCGCCCGGCTCGACCATCGGCATGCTGGGCGACGGCCAGCTCGGCCGCATGACCGCGCTCGCCGCCGCCCGCCTGGGCTACAAGACGCACGTCTATGCGCCGGGATCGGAGGGCAGCCCCTGCGCCCAGGTTTCGGCAGCCTTCACCTCCGCCGGCTGGGACGACCTCGACGCGCTGGAGGCCTTCGCCCGCTCCGTCGACGTGGTGACGCTGGAATGGGAGAACGTCCCGGTCGCCGTGGTCGAGCATCTCGGCCGCTTCACCCCCGTCCATCCCGGCGGCAAGGTTCTGTCGGTCGCCCAGGACCGGGTGGAGGAGAAGTCCTTCGTCAACGCGCTGGGCATCGGCACCGCCCCCTGGCGCGCCGCCCGCAGCGCCGACGAGGTGGCGAAGGCGGTGGCGGAGATCGGGCCGCGCTGCATCCTGAAATCCACCCGCCTCGGCTATGACGGCAAGGGGCAGGCGCGGATCGAGCCGGGCAGCGACCCGGCGGAGGCCTGGGCGGCCATCCGCTCCGACGCCGGCATCGTGGAGGGCTTCGTCTCCTTCACCTGCGAGGTCTCGGTGATCGTCGCCCGCGGGTTGGACGGCAGCATGGCCGCCTACCCCGCCGTGGAGAACCGGCACAAGGACGGCATCCTCGACAAGACCATCGCCCCGGCCCGCGTTCCGGCGGAGACGGCGGCGGAGGCCGAACGGGTCGCCCGCCGCATCGCCGAGGCGCTGGACCTCGTCGGCGTGCTGGCGGTGGAGATGTTCGTGACTCCGGACGGCGGCGTGCTGGTCAACGAAATGGCTCCGCGCCCGCACAATTCCGGTCACTGGACCATGGACGCCTGCCATTCCTGCCAGTTCGAGCAGCTCGTCCGCGCCGTCTGCGGCCTGCCGCTGGGCTCGGTGGAGCGGGTGGCGGACGCCGAGATGGAGAACCTGATCGGCGCCGACGCGGATCGTTGGCCGGACCTGATGGCCGAACCCGGCGCCCGCCTGCACCTCTACGGCAAGGCGGAGTCCCGTCCCGGCCGCAAGATGGGCCATGTGACCCGGCTCCGTCCCCGCTCCTGACCGTCCGGTCGATCCCCCCTGTTCGATCGCCGCGGCGGGCCGTTTCCTGTTCCGGAACGGCCCGCCGTTCATTTTTTCTCGCGTCGGGTGCGGTAATCCGGCGCGGCTCAAAACCATGTTTTCCTTTAAATCATTGAAAATTCTATGTTCCGATAGTTTGTTCGGAACGCCGGGATGAATCTTGCCGCTTTTTTCAGAACGGGAACACGGCTAGTCTCCGTTGAATGAATGACGCAATTCGATAAACTTTTTCTCAATTTCGGGCTATTGCCGATGCAGCTTGCGCATGACTCGATCAGACGCCCGGTGCCGCAGACCAACGCGCAGGTCCGACGCCCGTCGCACCGCGAGCGTGACCGCTTCGTCGGCTTTGCCTTCGCTGCCGCGGATCTGCTGATCGAGACGGATGCGCGGGGAAACATCCTGTTCAGCGCGGGCGCGCGCTGCCGCCTGACCGAAGGCGACGTGGCCGGACTGGTCGGCACCAGCCTGCTCGACGTCGTGGCGCCGAACGACCGCAAATACGTCAACGTCCTCTTCAAGCGCATCCAGGACAAGGGCCGCATCAAGCCGGCGCGCGTCGTCTTCCAGGGCTGCGACGGCAACCGCTTTCCGGCGCTGCTCGGCGGCTGCCGTCTCGACTCCTGCCCCGGATCGCTGTTCCTGACGGTCCTGCTGGCCTCCGGCCCGCGCAACACGAACGAGGCGCTGGCCGCGGCGGGCCAGCTTCTGGACGGCAACGCCTTCAGCCACATCCTGGAGGACCGCATCATCAAGGCGCGGGAGAAGGGGCTGGACAACGCCCTGACCCTGCTGCTGATCGACGGCCTGCAGTCGATGGTGGACGCCCTGCCCGAAGGGGCGGCGAGCGAGGTGATGCAGGGGATCGAGGCCTATCTGCGGGCGATCTCCGCCAACGGCGACAGCGCCGGGCAGCTGGCCACCGACCGCTACGGCGTCGTCCACGCCTCCGACATCGACGGGCAGGAGGTGCAGGCCCACATCACCCAGATCATCCAGAGCGCCGGCGGCGAACTGCCCGGCGGCATCCGCACCTGGTCGCTGGACGTCTCGGACGAACGGCTGGACCCGGCCGACGCGGCACGCGCGCTGGTCTACACGGTGCAGGCCTTCGCCTCGGCCCAGGGCGGCGAGTTCACCATCTCCAGCCTGGAGGACGGCGCCAAGCGGATGCTGTCCGACGCGGTGGACCGCATCGGGCGGCTGCGCGCGACCATCGAGAAGCGCGACTTCTTCGTGGTCTACCAGCCCATCGTCGATATCGGAACGCGGACCGTCCATCATCTCGAAGCGCTGACGCGGGTGGAGGGCACGCTGTCCCCGGCGGACTTCATCACCTTCGCCGAGGATGTCGGGCTGATCTACGACTTCGACCTGCTGCTGACGCAGTCGGTGCTGGACACAATGAGCGCCCACCGCAAGGAGCCGACCCTGCCGGACGTGGCGATCAACCTGTCCGCCAAGACCTTGATGAGCCCGATCTTCCTGCGCCAGTTCCTGGCGGTGACCGAGCCCTATGGCGAGCTTGCCCGCAAGCTGCTGATCGAGGTGACCGAGACCGTCGTCGTCACCGACATCGCCAAGCTGAACGAGGTTTTGCAAAAACTCCGCGCCGCCGGGTTCCGCATCTGCCTGGACGATGTCGGGGCCGGATCGACCTCCTTCCAGTCGCTCTACGGCATCCAGGCCGACTTCGCGAAGATCGACGGGCACTTCGTCCGGGGCGCCGTGAACAACGGGCGCGACATGGCGATGCTGCGGTCCATGGTGGACGTGTGCCGCCAGTTGGGACTCGGGCTGATCGGGGAGCAGGTGGAAGGGCCGGAGCACGCGCAGCTCCTGACGGAGCTGGGGGTGTCGCTGGCCCAGGGCTACCTCTACAGCCGCCCGTCCCGCGACTTCGCCTATTTCGCGAAGGACTGGGCGAAAATGGCCGGCACAGGCGGCAAGGTTCTCCGGAAAGGCTGACGCGCGGCGGGTTCCGCGCGTCCGGACGTCAACCGGGTCGTGTCAGAGAGCGGCTGTCGAAGATCGGCTTAGGCCAGCTCGTGCGCCGCGTCGATGCAGTGGCGTGCCTGAGCGAGCAGCTCGCGGTTGCGGTCCATGAACTCCTTGGCGGCGCCGCAGGCCCCCGGATGCAGCCGGACCTCCGACAGAAGCCGTTCCGCCTCGTCCAGCGAATTCAAGACCGATACCGCCGTGTCGATGTCCATGGCCAACCCCCTTGAGCATGGCGTGCTGCAGCGCACGCGTTCATCAGGCGGCTATGACAAAAGCATTAATTTGCGCTGCAGCGTATTGGCCATAACGTCGCAGATTTAGAACATTTTAACATATTTATCGCCAAAAACGTGCATCATCGCCGCTCACGTCTCTCCAGCGCATCCACCTGTACGCGGATGACCTTTTCCGTCGCCGAGAAGCCCTGCCGGCGGGTCAGGACGACGATGACCGCCGCGGTGGACACCATGAAGAACCAGGGGCCGAGCATCCAGGCCAGCGCCGCCATGGCGAAGTAATAGGCGCGCATGCCGCCGTTCAGCGCCTTGACGGCCAGCGTCATGGCGGCGGCGATGCTGTCGGCCATCGCCGTCTTCTCCTCCGCCGGCACCGGGGGCAGCGGGGCGGAGCCGATCAGGGCGCAGCAGTAATTGTACTGGCGCAGCGCCCAGGTGAATTTGAAGAAGCCGAAAGTGAAGATCGCCACGAGAAGCAGCATCTTCAACTCGAAGAACTCCCTCGTCGTCTGCACCGTGAAGGACAGCGTGCCGACCAGCTTGTGGGCGCTCTCCACCGCGCCGAAGGCGCCGACCAGACCGGCGAGAACCAGCATGTTCGTGCTGGCGAAGAAGGTGCAGCTCTGCATCGTGTGGCCGATGAGCTGCGAATCCATAATGCGGTTGTCACGCTCCAGCATCCGCTCCATCCAATGACGGCGCGCCTTCTTCAGATGCTGGTTGACCACCATGCGCCCGCCCAGCATGTGGTCCTGGATCAGCGTGAAGCCCGCCCAGCAGGCCAGGAACCACAGGAAGGCGAGGATATCGAGGATGGTGATGTCGGGCGTCACGGGCGGACACTCTGGCACGGAGGAAGGGGACGGTCCGGCGCAAGGGTGTAACCGTCCTCCCGCCGCCTGTCCAGCGGCCCCCGGCGGGGCAGGAAGCCCCTACCCCCGCCCCTGCACCGCGTTCAGGACATGGACCCGGATCGCGCTCGACAGGTTGCCGCTGCGGGTCGAATCGATCTCCTCGATCAGCGCGTTGACCGACATGCCCCGCGCCTGCGCAAGGCCCTTCAGCGCCTCCCAGAATTCCTCTTCCAGGGAGACGCTGGTCGGGTGCCCGGCGATGAGGACGGAGCGCTTCTTCATGGACGGCGCACGGCCCCGGTCACCGGGGCTTCACCATGGTGTCCGGCTTGACCCACTGATCGAACTGCTCCTCGGTCAGCAGGCCCAGCGCCACGCCGGCCTGTTTCAGGGTCGTTCCCTCCTTGTGGGCCTTCTTGGCGATCTTCGCCGCGTTGTCGTAGCCGATGTGCGGGTTCAGCGCGGTGACCAGCATCAGGCTTTCGTTCAGCAACTGGCCGATGCGCTCGCGGTTGGCCTCGATCCCGACCACGGCGTTGTCGGTGAAGCTGTTGCAGGCGTCGGCCAGCAGCCGGATCGATTGGAGCACGTTGTAGGCGATCACCGGCTTGAAAACGTTCAGCTCGAAATGACCGGTGGCGCCGGCGATGCTGACGGTGGTCTGGTTGCCCATCACCTGGGCGCAGACCATGGTCATCGCCTCCGACTGGGTGGGGTTCACCTTGCCGGGCATGATGGAGGAGCCGGGCTCGTTCTCGGGCAGGGAAATCTCGCCGATGCCGCAGCGCGGGCCAGAGCCGAGCAGACGGATGTCGTTGGCGATCTTCATCAGCGACACCGCCAGCGTGTTCAGGCTGCCGTGGGCGTCCACCAGCGCGTCGTGGGTGGCCAGCGCCTCGAACTTGTTCTCCGCCGTGACGAAGGGCAGCCCGGTGATGGAGGCCACCTCCGCCGCGAAGGCTTCGGCGAAGCCGGTCTTGGCGTTCAGCCCGGTGCCCACCGCCGTGCCGCCCTGGGCCAGCCGGTAGAGCTGCGGCAGCGACGCCTTCACCCGCTCGATCCCGTAGGCGATCTGGGTGGCGTAGCCGGAGAACTCCTGCCCCAGGGTCAGCGGCGTGGCGTCCTGAAGATGGGTGCGCCCGATCTTCACGATGTCGGCGAACTCCGCCGCCTTCGCGGCCAGCGCCGCGTGCAGGTGCTCCAGCGCCGGCAGAAGCTCGTGGTGGATCTGCTCGGCCGCGGCGATGTGCATGGCGGTGGGGAAGCTGTCGTTGGACGACTGACCCATGTTGACGTGGTCGTTGGGATGGACCGGCTTCTTCGACCCCATCTCGCCGCCCAGCGCCTCGATGGCGCGGTTGGAGATGACCTCGTTCGCGTTCATGTTCGTCTGGGTGCCGGAGCCGGTCTGCCAGACCACCAGAGGGAAATGATCGGCGAGCGTGCCGTCGATCACCTCCTCCGCCGCCTCGACGATGGCGCGGCCCAGCCGGGGGTCGAGCACCTCCAGCGCCATGTTGGCGAGCGCCGACGCCTTCTTCTGGATGCCCAGGGCGCGCACCAGCGCCGGCGGCATGCGCTCCCCGCCGATGCGGAAGTTGCGCAGCGAGCGCTGCGTCTGGGCGCCCCAGTAACGGTCGGCGGCAACCTCGATCGGTCCGAAGCTGTCGGTCTCGGTGCGCATCCCGGTCTTGCCGGTCATGGTCAGGTCCTCGTCGGTTCGAACATTCTTCCGGTCAGCGAATTTTTTCCCGAATCGCCCGCCGGGCAAGGGGAATCAACGCGAAATCCCCTTTGGGCAAGGGGGCGGCCGAATTTGTTCTTGTTGCGTTCCATTTCCTGCGTTACCGTTTCGGCGTGACCGGCCCCGCTGCCCCTCTTCCGCTGCCCCTCTCCAGCCCTGGGAGATTCGAATGAGCGACTTCGCCATGGACCATGTCCGCGCCTTCATCGCCAAGACCCGCGTCGCCGAGATGACGGCGAAGGGCTGGCACGTGGTCGGCCCCGGCGAGGAAGGCACCCTGCTCATGGAAGGGCCGCAGCTTGGCGGTGCACCGGTGCGCCTGTCCGCTTTGGTCAACGACCTGTTCGACGATCTGGTCGCCCAGGCGCTGGAGCGCGCCGACCGCATGGACCGCGCCGCGGGCCGACTGCCGCGCGCCGCGTGACGGGTTACGCCCGGCGCACCGGGTCCCGCAAAGGATGTACTCCGCCCGGCGGGACGGCCTGTTAACGCCCTGCCGCCGCGGCTTAAGGCTTGCGGACGCCGCCGTTCAGGCTCCGCTCCCTCCCGCCTATGCCGGTCCGGTCGCTACGACCTTCGACGGAAGTCCTTGAAAAGTCTCACAGCCTCAGAAAAGCGCTTGCTCCAATCAAGAAAAGTGGTAATCCATATGGATAAAATCCCCCTATATTTGTCGGTTGCGGGATTACCCCTCAAGACACCAGCCCGGCGGAGGCCCCGTTAGTAAGTCGTTAACCGGGACATGGCCAAATAGAGACATCACGAACACACAAGACAAAACGGAGTTTTAAAATGCTGATCACCACCACCACCGAACAGATTACCTCGTCCTCTCGCGTTCACATCGCCCTGGTCGATGAATTCATCCAGCTGGCGCAGAACCGGATCGACGGCCAGAACGACCCCTTCGTCCGCGAAAGCCTCGCCGACCTGCTGTCCACCCTGCGCGAGGAGCGGTCCGGCTACCTGGACCTGCTGAACGCCGCGATGCTGGCCAAGGCCGCCTGAGGGTCCCGGACGACCCAGGCATGAGAACACCGTGGTGGCGATCAGGTCGGGGTGATCAAAAAGCCCCGACCGTCAGCCCAGCGGAACAGCAGGTTGCTCCCGTTCCCTCAAGCCTCATCCGCCTGCGCGGCCAGTGCTGCGATCGCATCGCCGGTGAGACGGTAGGGAAGCCACTCCTCCATCTGTTTGAAGCCGATGCGCAGATAGAAATCGCGCGCCGGGTTCCAGTGCAGCACATTCAGGTCGACACGGCGACAGCCCCGCTCGGCCGCCAGTTTCGCCACCGTCGCCAGCAGCTTGCGGCCCACGCCATAGCGCCGCGCGTCCGGGGTGACGTAGAGATCCTCCACGAACAGGCCGGCCCGCCCTTCCCAGGTGGAATAGTTGCGGAAGCACAGCGCGAAGCCGACGGGCTCCCCGTCCAGTTCGGCGATCAGCGCCTCGAACACCGGACGCTCGCCCCAGCCGTCGCGCCGGAAGTCCGCCTCGCTCGCCTTCACGGCGTGGGGTTCGTTTTCGAACTCGGCGAGTTCCCGGACGAAGCGGAGGATGGTCGGGCAATCGGCCTCGACGGACGGACGGACGGTCACGGTGGGCATGGCAACTCCAGATCTCACGATGGCGCGACGATAGCCGCGCCGGCCGCCAAGCAACAACCGCTTTGCCATCGCCCCTGGGCGGGCCTAGGCTGCGCGCCATGCGGGACATCCAGACCATCGGCGGCTTTTCCATCCGTGAAGCCCGGCCCTGCGAGCGCCACGCCCTGCTGGCCCTGGTCGCGCGGATCGACACGGAAAGCGATTTCCTCCTGCGCGAGCCCGGCGAGCGGCCCTTCTGGGCGCGCGATCTCGCCGCCTTCCAGGCGTCCGGCAACTCCACCATCTTCGTCGCCGAGGCTGTGGGGAACCGCCCCGCGGACCTCGTCGGCTATCTCAGCGCCCATGGCGGGCGGTTCCGCCGCAACCGCGGCGCGGTGACCCTGGCGGCCGGGGTGCGGCGCGACTGGAACGGGCGCGGCGTCGCCACCGCGCTGTTCGCCGCGGCGGAGAACTGGGCGCGGCGGACCGGCGCGCACCGGCTGGAACTCACCGTGGCCGAGGCCAACGGCCGCGCCCTGTCCCTTTACGAACGGCTCGGCTTTCTCGACGAGGGGCTGATGCGCGACGTCCTGCGCGTCAACGGCGCGTGGCGCAGCGAGCGGCTGATGGGCAAGGCCATCGGGGCGGAGGGCGTTCCGGAATGGCCGATCCCGATGCCCGGCCTGACCGTCGAAGCGCCATCCCAGGCGCGGATCGGACGGCTGGAGATCCGCCCCGCCCTGCCCGCGGACGCCGCCGCCTACCTCGCCTACGACCACGCGGTGCGGAGCGAAACCCACTTCCTGATGCGCAGCGCCGCCGAATCCCTGCCGGACGTCGCGGCGGCCCGGCGATTCCTCGCCGAACAGAGGATCGGCGACCGGGCGGCCACCCTGCTGGCGGTCGCGGACGGGACCATCGCCGGCTCGCTGTCGCTGTGGACCGGCGCCTACGCCCGCACCGCGCACGAGGCCGGCCTGGGGCTGGCGGTGCGCCGGGACTTCTGGGAGACGGGCGTCGGCGGACGCCTGATCGACGCGGCGGATCTGTGGGTGCGGGCGCGGCGGCTGCACCGGCTGTCGCTCTGGGTGTTCGGCCACAACGGCCGCGCCCGGCGCTTCTACGCCAAGCATGGCTTCCAGGAGGAGGCGGTGGCCCGCCGCCACAGCCTGATCGACGGGCGGCTGGCCGACCAGCTGTCGATGGCCAAGCTCTATGGAGCCAAGCCGTAAAGGAAGGGGCGCTACGCCACTCCCGCCGCCGCCGCCGCCCCTCCCCCGACCAGCTCATCGAACCGCGCCAGATAGCGTTCCGTCATGCCGTCCAGCGAGTAGCGGGCGCGGGCGACGGCGCGGCAGGCGTCGGGGTCCAAGCCCTCGCAGTCCTCGATGGCGCGGGCCATCTCCTCGGCGTCCTTGACCAGGAAGCCGGTGACGCCCGGCTCCACGAGGTCGGCCAGGGCACCGGTCGGGAAGGCCACCACCGGCGTGCCGCAGGCCAGCGCCTCCAGCGCCGCGACGGGGGTCGGCTCCGACATCAGGCTGGGCGCCAGCAGGCAGCGCGCCGCCCCCAGCATCCAGCGCTTGCGCCCGAAGCCGATCCGCCCGAGGAAGCGGCGCTTGGGGTCCAGCCGGGGCCGGATCTCCTCCTGAAGGTAACGCTGCTCGTCCGCGCCGCGAGACAGGCCGCCGCAGAGGAGAAGCTGCATGTCGATCTGCCGCGCCGCGTCCAGCGCGATGTGGAAGCCCATCTCCGGTTCGATGTCGCCCAGGCAGACGGCGAAACGGCGTTTCGGCACGCGGATGTGCAGGCGGTCCACCGCCACCCCGATCTCCAGCGGCGGCAGCAGGGTCAGCCCCGGCGACGCTCCCCGCACCTGCGCGGCCGACACCGGCTGGAGATGCAGGTTCGCCCGCGGGACCGTCAGGGCTTCCGGCCGGTAGCGGTCCAGCGGCAGGTAGAGCGTCGCCAGGACCGGCACGTCCTGCGGCGGCAGCAGGACGTCGAAGTCCCGGACATGGATGTGGACGAGGTCGGGCGCGTGGTCCTCCACCGCCCCGGCGACCACGGTGGCGACGCGCCTCAGAACGGCGGCCTGCGCCCGCTCGTCCGGCACCTGCCCACGCGCGCCGCCATGGACGCGCGCCAGCGGGATCAGAGTTCCGGCCACCGCGGAATCCTCCGGTGCGATGACGATGGAGCGGTGCCCGGCGCGGACCAGGGCGGCGTCGATGGCGCCGGCCACTTGCTCCGCCGTGCCTTCGTTCTCCGGATCGGCGCCGATCGGGGCGAAGGGCGACGCCACGGTGAGGATGGTCAATGCCATCGCGCGACCTCCGGGAAAGAAAGGCCCGAAGGGGCTCCGACGCTCGGGTGACGATGTCCTGCCGGCCTGTTCCTACGCATCACCGCTTCGTTCATCCCATGTCCCTGTGGTGTTATTCATTGGAACTTATTATCTGACGCACGTTCTTCTTTCTCTCCGACATCTTTGCGGCCCGGAGAACAGCCGGAATCGGGACAGTCCTGTTGCCATAGCCCCTTCTTTTGTTTTCTACGAAAATGGGCCGCCGGTAACCGGGGTATTGGAAGTGGATCGACCCGCGGAAGGGATAGCCGTCCTGCACCGGGTTGCCGACCTCGGAACCGGGAACCCGCCCGGACGGTCAGGATGCCCAGAGCGGCTTACTTCCAACAGGGGCAAGCCGGGCAAGGGGGGGAACGTCGGATCAATCATCGCCGCCCCCCTTGATGTCGAGGATGGAGCGCAACTCCCGCACCCGCCGTTCCGCCGTGTGCTCTTCCAGAACGCGCGACCGCGCGCGCTGGGCCAGCGTGGCCAGATGGCCGCGCGGCAGCATCATCGCCGTCGTCACGTCGTCGGTTTCCCGCGCCACCAGGATGTCGCGCCCCGGCTCGAAGAAGGCGCCGATGCCCTCCCATTCGTCGGAGATCACCGGGACGCCGCAGGCCGCCGCCTCGAACAGCCGGACGGACGGGCACCAACCCATCGCCTTCAGGGGTTGGCGCGTCACGTTCAGCGTCAGGGTGGAGGAGCAGAAGAAGGCCGCATGCTCCGCCGGGGGCAGATGCCGGACGCGATGGATGTTGGCGCCCCAGGAGGCGCCGTCCGGGTAGCCGCCGCCGGCCAGGACGAACCGCCGCCGGGCCAGCCGCCGGGCCGGCTCGAAAAACAGCGCCTCAAGCGCCGCACGCCGGTCCTCGACCCAGGCGCCGAGGTGGCAGAGGTCGCCGAGATAGCGCCGCACCGGGTCGGTGGGCCGGTGCAGATCGGGATCGACCCAGGCATAGAGCGGCGCCACGAAGCGCGCGCCCAGTTGCGTCTTCAGCGCCTCCAGCGCCCGCCCGCCGGTGCTGCTCAGCACGGTGTCGAATCCGCCCAACCCCTCCGGCGGCAGATAGGCCGGCCGCTCCCCCGTTTCGGAGCGGGACAGGGTGATGTGCGTGTCGATGTCGTAATAGACCGTGCGTTGCGCCTTCGACCCCAGCACGAGGTGGGAGGCCACCGCCCCGTCCGGACAACCGGAGGTTACCATCGCTACGTCCGCTTCGTCGGCGTGTCGCTGCGCCGCCGCCGCCACGTCCTCCCAACGGTCGTAGAGCAGAAGCTCTCCGCCGGGGATGTCCCACAGGTCGCGGTGCTCCGCCCGCTCGGGCGTGTCGCGCTCCAGGAAGACGACGCGGTTGCCGCGCCGCGCCAGGGCCTTGACCAGCCCCCGCCACAGGGTGGCGTGCCCGTTGCTCCAGGAGGAGCTGATGGATTGTCCGAAGATGATGATTTTCATGATGTTGGCGCCATGCCTCCGCCCCCGAGCCTCCATCCCGATGGCCCTTCCGGAACAACGTGCCCCGTCCGATCGTGTTCCGGACGCCGGACCCACGCGGAGGGGGTGCCCCAGGGGCCCCCGTCCGGCCGACCTGCCGCTCTCCTGCCGACGCTACACCCTTTGCGTGTCGATTACGGAACGGACCCAACTATGATTGAATTTGTATAAAAATGTCGTTTAACCACCTAAGAGGGATATGAGATAATAAATTCGTGAAAAAAGAAAATCATTCACTTGTGTGACAACCCGACGTCACAACTCATAAAACAATCCCAACGCGAAGGACACATCATGCGCAAGGCTCTTTTCCCCGTCGCACTTGCAATGGCAAGCGGCTTGGCTCTGTTCAGCACCCCCGCCGCCGCCTGCAACGACGAGGCGTACATCGGCACCATCTGCACCTTCGCGTTCGACTGGTGTCCCCGCAATTACATCCCGGCCGATGGCCGGACGTTGGCGATCCGCGAGTATCAGGCGCTGTTCGCCCTGGTCGGCTTCCGCTACGGCGGCGACAACGCGAACACTTTCGGCATCCCCGATCTGCGCGGCCGCGCCGCCATCGGCACCGGGACTGGCCCCGGCCTGACAAACATCGCCATCGGCGCCAAGGTCGGCCAGCAGGAGCTTCTGCTGTCGGCGGCCCAGGTACCGCTGCAGCCGCACACCCACACCGCCACCTTCACCGGCACCGGCGGCGGGTCGGGCGGTTCGACCACCGTTCCCTTCACCGGCACCGTCAGCGTCCCCATCACCAACGGCGGCACCCCGGTGTCGGCCCCGACCTCGGGCACCGTCTATCTCGGCGACACCTCGATCGACGACGGCGGCGCCGGCATGACCCTGAAGGGACCGTACAACACCACCGGCCCGGGCACGGGCGCCAAGGTCGCCGGCACGGCCAGCGGCTCCATCACGGTTCCCAACACCGGCATCACCGGTGGGACCGTGGCGGTCGCCCCCGCGTCGGCCGGCGCCACCCAGAAGGTCTCCACCCAGTCCCCGGCGATCGGCCAGACCGTCTGCATCGTGGCCAACGGCCTGTACCCGAACCGTCCGTAACGGATCGCGGACCCGGAATCCGAACCCTCCCAACGCCGAGGACCCACCATGCGCAAGATTCTCCTCTCCGCCGCCTTTGCGATGACCAGCGGCCTGGCTCTGTTCAGCACCCCCGCCGCCGCCTGCAACGTGGAGCCCAACATCGGCACCATCTGCACCTACTCGTTCGACTGGTGCCCGCAGGGCTATGTCGTGGCCGACGGCCGCACGCTGGCGGTCCGCGAGAACCAGGCGTTGTTCGCCCTGATCGGCTACCGCTACGGCGGCAACAACGCGGATCTCTTCGGCATCCCCGACCTGCGCGGTCGCACGGCCATCGGGTCCGGCACCGGCCCCGGCCTGGCGAACATCGCCCTCGGCGCCAAGGTCGGCCAGCAGGAGCTTCTGCTGTCGGCGGCGCAGGTGCCGCTGCAGCCGCACACCCACACCGCCACCTTCACCGGCACCGGCGGCGGGTCGGGCGGTTCGACCACCGTTCCCTTCACCGGCACCGTCAGCCTTCCCGTCACCAACGGCGGCACCCCGGTGTCGGCCCCAACCTCGGGCACCGTCTATCTCGGTGAGGCCTCGCTCGACGACGGCGGCGCCGGCGTCACCCTGAAGGGACCGTACAACACCACCGGCCCGGGCACGGGCGCCAAGGTCGCCGGCACGGCCAGCGGCACCGTCACGGTTCCCAACACCGGCATCACCGGCGGCACCGTGGCGGTCGCCCCCGCGTCGGCCGGCGCCACCCAGAAGGTCTCCACCCAGTCCCCGGCGATCGGACAGACCGTCTGCATCGCGACCGTCGGCCTCTACCCGAACCGCCCGTGACACCGGCGTGGGAAACCCCTTCCCACGAGGAAGGGGTTTCCCACCGTTGCGCTCACCAGTAGGTCATGGCGTCGGCGTAGAGCCCACGCAGGTCCTCCTCCGTCACCGGGCGGGGCGCGATGGTCAGCAGCCGTTGCTGCGCCATCGCGCCGCGCACCAGATCCGGGATGTCCGCCGCGCCGTAGCCCAGCGCCGACAGGCCGTTGGGCAGATGGGTGGCCCGCATCATGGCGATCAGCCGGGCGGCCAGAATGGCGCCGCCGTCCGCCGGGGACACGTCGCGGACCTCCGCCCCCAGCGCCTCGGCGGCGCGCAGATGGCGCTCGGGTTCCGCGGAGCCGGTGAAGCGGAAGGCGGCCGGGGCGTTCAGCACCACCGAGATGCCGTGCGGCACCATCGGGTTGGCCTTCTCGTAGCCGAGCGCCGTGAAGCTGTGGTTCATCCCGGCGACGGAGTAGGACATGGCGTGCGGGATGTGGACGCCCGCGTTGCCGAAGGCCAGACCGGCCAGAGTCGCCGCGAACATCAGGGCGTCGCGCGCCTCCTCGTCCGCCGGGTCGTTGACGGCGCGCTCCAGATACTGCCCGCCGAGCCGGATCGCCTGGAGGCTGCCGATGTCCGACCAGGGGTTGGCGCCCTGGTAGGGCGGGCGCGGGTTGGCCGCGTCGGGCTTCGGGCGGGAGCGGTAGGAGCGCGCGGTGTGGCTCTCGATGGCGTGGGTCAGCACGTCGAAGCCGGTGGAGGCGATGACGCCCGGCGGCAGGCTGTCGATGGTCGCCGGGTCGACCAGCGCCAGATTCGGCCGCAGGTAGCGGGAGGAGATGCCCGTCTTCACCCGCATCTCCACATGGTCGAAGATGGCGACGCCGGTCGTCTCGCTGCCGGTGCCGCAGGTCGTCGGGCAGGCGATGTGCGGCTTGACCGGGCCGGGCACCGGGCGCCCCTCGCCCAGCGGCTTGTTGACGTAGGCGAGGAAGTCCGCCGGGTGGGTGGCGTAGAGGTTCGCCGCCTTGGCCGTGTCGATCACCGACCCGCCGCCGACAGAGACGTAGCCGTCGAATTTGCCGTCGCGGGCGAAGTCCGCCGCCTCCAGAAAGGACGCGCTGGTCGGCTCCACCGCGCATCGGTCGAAGACGGCGACGTCCAGCCCGACCGCCTTCAGCGACTCCAGCGCCGCCGCGAAAGGCGCGATGCCGGCCACATGGGGGTCGGTGAACAGGGCCACCCGGCGCATGCCCATTGCCTTGGCGTCGTTCCCCGCCTCCGCCAGCATGCCGCGGCCGAACTTCATCGACGCGGCCTCCACCGTGAAGCCGCTGTCGCCGTCGGGCAGGATGGGATGGGCGATGGGGCTGGTCATGGGCGCGGTCCTCCCGATCGTTGTTTTATGCGTTCGTTGCCATCATCGGAGCGCGAGAGGGGGGCGGCTGTCAACCCAACCGTTCGCTCAGGCGATTGTTTGCCCTCCCTGCGGCGCGGTGCCCTGGAGCCGGCGGTAGAGGTAGCCGACGCCGATCAGGCTCAGCCCGAGCCCGAGGAAGGAGGCGACGCGGTACAGCCCGCCCAGCTCGGCCATGTCGCTGAGGAAGACCTTGGCGACCACCGCCAGTATCAGCGCCATCGCGGCGTGGCGCAGCCAGCCCAGCCGGTACCGCAGGGCGGCCACCAGCATCAGCACCGCCGCCACCAGGAAACCGACGGAGTAGCCGTACCATTCGGCGTCCGGCAGCTCCGGCCCGGAGAGGACCGGCCCCTGGAAGGCGTGGCGGATCTCCAGCGCCAGATTCATGCCGAGCAGCGCCAGCGGCAGCAGCGCCGCCCAGGGGCGCAGGCGGGCCGGCAGCGGCTCCACCCACAGGAACAGCAGCCCGAGCATGGCCGGAAGCCCATAGGCGAGCAGCAGCGTGTTCGCCAACGGCCAGGAGCCCACCGCCTCGCCACTCCACAGCGGGTTCAGGACGACCAGATGCAGCGCCGCCGCCTGGAGCGCCGCCAGCCCGGCCAGGATGCGCCGTCCCCACACCGCCACGGGCCGCGCCCGCCAGCGCCGCCCTGTCGCCAGCAGCAGGGCCAGCGCCAGCCAGACCAGCGTGTGCAGCGCCACCTCGCGCAGCGTGTCGGGCGGCTCGTCCAGCGTGCCACGGGTCAGCGCCTGGATGCCGAGCGACAGCAGCAGCGTGACGAAGGCCAGCCCACCGGCCTCCAGCAGTGCCACCACGCCGTCATCACCCTTGCCATCTCCCCTGCCGTCCGGCGCGGAGCGCAACCAATGGGCGGCCAGGAAGAATCCCGCCGCCGGCAGGCCGTAGCCGTAGACGATCCAGCCGAGCCCGTCCTCTCCATATTCCAACACGGACGGGTTCAGCGCCAGCCGGACCAGGACGGCGCCCGCCACCATCAGGATCACCGCGCGCAGCGAGCGCAGCCCCATGCGCCGCTCCAACCACGCCAGCACCGGCACCTGGGCGGCCAGCGCCACGGTCAGCCACGCCTCGCGCAGCATCATGACGGCGCCGAGGCTGAGCGCCCCGGCGGCCCCGGCGGCGAAGGCGGCCAGCCCGAGACTGACGCCCGGCTGGTGGCGGTGGCGGGCCAGCGGGCCGGTTCCGGCGACCAGCAGCGCCGCCAGCGCCAGACTGGCCACCGGCCACAGCGTGTCGGCCTGCGGCGGGTCCAGCCGCCAATAGGCGAGCGCCAGGAGGACCACCGGCATCCAGGCCGCCAGCGACGACCACAGCGCCGCCCGCGTCGACCGCCACAGGGCGATGAAACCGCACATCCCGTAGAGCAGGGCGAAGCCGGCCACCGCCCACAGGAACCGCCCGGACTGGAACGGCAACCCCGAACCGGGCGATGGGACGATGGGATGCCCGTCGGCGGTGACGGCGGGCGGCGGCAACGGCCAGCGCGGCACCGTCCAGCCGGAGAAGGCGAACAGCACGGCCAGCGCGCCGATCCAGGCGACGCCGGCGATCCGCTCGATCCGCCGGCCCGCCGCAATGGAGAGCAGCCCGAACAGGGCGAGCATCACCAGCGATCCGGTGCGGTGCCCGTCCACGGTGACGAGCATCGCCATCAGCAGCCCCAGCACCGCCACCGCCGCGACGGCCAGACGGTCGGCGCGCGGGCGCCCCGTCCAGCGCAGCATGTCGAACAGGGTGGTGCGGGGCAGCGCCTCGACCGGCCCGGCCAGCAGGGCCGGCATCAGGAACAGCCCGGCGGTCAGCAGCAGGTAGATCCCCACCGGCAGGGCGTCGCCGGGGTTCCAGCCGCCGACGTACCAGACCGGCACCCAGCCCGCCGCCCCGATCAGCGTGCCCAGCCCCAGCCAGCGCCAGCCGCGCCACAGCACCACCGTCATGCCGGCGCCCGACAGGGCCAGAAGATAGGCGAACAGCCCCCAGGCCGATCCCCCGATGGACGAAACCAGCAGCGGCGTCGCGAAGCCGCCGAGCAGCCCCAGCGCCGCGATGTAGGGTCCTTGAAGCAGCGACAGCGCCATGCCCAGCGCCGCCAGCCCGCCGAGCAGCGCGAAGGCGACCGGCGGGGCGAACAGGTCGTAGAGCACATAGCCGCCATAGACACTGGCGAAGCCAGTGAATAGGCCGGCCGCGGTCAGAGCCGGGGGCACCGGATCGCGCCCACCCGGCTCCGCCCCTCCGCCGCGCTGCCGCAGCCATTCGCCGCCGACCATCAGCGCCGCGGCGGAGAGCAGGCCGAGCGTGACGCGCACGCCGGGGCCGAGCCAGCCCTGCTCGACCGACATCTTGATGAAAAAGGCCGCCGCCAGGGCGACCGTGGCCCCGCCCAGCCAGATCAGCCAGCGCCCGGCCAGCGCGTCCTCCAGCCGGCTCCACACCGACAGCGGGGGTGGAGTGGGCTCCGGCGGCGGGCGGATCGGCGGCGGCTCCGGCGGAGCCTCCACCATGACGGCGGTGTCCGTGGCGGGAGCATCGACCGGCGCGGCGTCGGTCGCCGCCGGCCCCTGCCACCGCTCCAGCGCCAGCCGGAGCCGAACGATCTCGCGCTCCTGCGCCGTCAGCCGGCGGTTGAACCGGTGGGCGACGATGGCCCCGATCAGCACCAGAAGAATGACGTCCATACCCGACCGCCCCGGCTGCGCTTGCGTTCGCGCAACGATAGCGGTCAGCCGCCGGGCTTGTCTCTCTGACCTGTGGAGGCATCCAAACGGCTCATCAGCGTCAGCGCGTCATCCACCGCGTGGAAGTCGGCGGTGTTGTCGAAGACGCACCAGACCGGACGCTCCCGCGCCTCGTCCCGGAAGCGCCGGGCCAGTCGGTCCAGGACGTCCAGCGGGTAGGCGCTGCGGTACATCACCGGCGATCCGTGCAGGCGCCAGTAACGGAAGCCGTCCCAGCCCGCCGGCTCCTCCGCCGCGGGCACCGGGGCCGGGTCGGCGGCGGCACGGGCCACGGCGTGGTCGACCAGCAGGCGGTCCGGCTCCGCCGCGAACCAGCTCGGGTGGCGCGGTTCGCAGACGACGAGGCCGGCGAACCGCTCGCGCAGGGCCGCGAAGAAGGGGCCGGCCACCGCCGGCTCGAAGCGCAGCGTCGGCGGCAACTGCACCAGCAGCGGCCCAAGCCGGTCGCCGAGATGCCCGACCTCGTACAGGTAATGCTCCAGCAGGGCGGCACAGTCCTTCAGCCGCTGCTCGTGCGTGATGGCGCGCGGCAGCTTGACCGCGAAGCGGAAGTCCGGCGGCGCCGAGGCCGCCCAGCGCTCCCAGGTCTCCGGCTTGTGCGGACGGTAGAAGCGGCTGTTGACCTCCACCATCGGGAAGACGCGGGCGTAGCGCTCCAGATGCGTGCCCTCCGCCGGGAAGGCCGGGGCGGAGGGTTTCGGAATGCTCCAGCCGGCGCAGCCGATGCGGATGGCGTTGATGGTCCCTTCGGCCAAGCCTCTGCTCTCCATGGGCGCGTGCGTTCCCGCCTTAGAACAGCGTCGGCTGCCGCTCGTCCCGCATTGGAACGCCTTCAGAGCGGTCGGCGTCGGCGATCAGGCGGGCCATCTCCCGGCGCGCCTTCTCCGCCTCGTAGCCGCCGCGATAGCGCCCGATGAAGCCCTTCCGGCAGGCTCGGCTGAAGCGCTGCGACGCGGCTTCCCAATCGTCGCCGGGGCGCAGCCAGCTCACATAGGTGGTGCCGGTCCGCGGGTCGGTGCGCAGGTAGCGGCCATGCCCCTTTGGCCCCCGCACCCACTGGCCGGGATTCAGGCGCAGAGCCCCCCGCGCCAGCAGCAGGGACACCTGCGGAGTGAGTTCGATGGTCGGAAAATACGGCATGGAAAGCCCTCTCGGCGGCGCGCCGGGGGGCGGGCCGCGAACGTCTCTTCTCTGGTTTCGGAATGCCCTGGATATGGGGATTTCATCCCGTTTGTTCAAGTTTTGTTCATGGTTAAACCAAGGCTGTCCGAGCGCCGCGTCAATCCGTCGGATGACAAAATTCGACACGGATTTCACGGATTTCACGGATTTCACGGATTTCTGAAAACCCGCAAGCACACCGCTGGTCGAGCCGAATGACTCCGTGAAATCCGGTTTGATCCGTGCAATCCGTGTCGATTCTTGCCCGCGTCCCCCGCGCGTGGCGGATGAGCGTTGCTTCCGGCACCGGAACTTGTCCGTTGAGTGAAAGAGCCGTCCGTCCTAGGCTCCCGCACAGCTTTTCCCTGATGGTCACGAGAGCGCATGCGCCCCCTGCTGTCCCTTCCCGTCCGCCTCCTGCTCGCCACCACGATCCTGGCCGGTTGCCAGACGACGGGCGCCCCGCCCGTGTCGGCCACCACCACGTCCGGAACCGCGAAGGCGTCCGCCGCCGCCCCGGCCAGCGTGGCGCCGGTCCAGCCCGCCGTCAGCTTCGCCGACTGGCTGAAGTCCCTGCGCGCCGAGGCGCTCGGCCAGGGCATCCGCGCCCAGACCTTCGACCGCGCCTTCGCCAACGTGAAGCTGTCGGACCGGGTGGTCGAACTGGATTCCTCCCAGCCGGAGTTCAACCGCCAGCCCTGGCAGTATCTGGACAGCGCGGTCAACGACCGCCGCGTCCAGGCCGGGCGCCAGCGCATCCAGGACAACGGCGCGCTGCTGCGCCGCGTCAGCCAGCGCTCCGGCGTCCCGGCGGAAATCCTGGTGGCCTTCTGGGGCGTGGAGACCGATTTCGGCAACTTCACCGGCGGCTTTTCCGTCGTCGATGCGCTGACCACGCTGGCCTACGAAGGCCGCCGCGCCAGCTATTTCCGGACGGAGCTGCTGGCCGCGCTGCGCATCCTCGACAGCGGCGACATCCCGCCGGAGCGGATGAGCGGCTCCTGGGCCGGCGCCATGGGCCAGACCCAGTTCATGCCGACCATCTTCCTGAAGCACGCCACCGACGAGGACGGCGACGGGCGGCGCGACATCTGGGGCAGCCTGCCCGACGTCTTCGCCTCCACCGCCAAGTTCGTGCAGGCCAACGGCTGGCGCACCGGGGAGCGCTGGGGCGAGGAGGTCACCCTGCCCGCCGGCTTCCCCTACGAGCAGGCCGAATACAACATCGCCAAGCCGGTGTCCGAATGGCGCCGCCTCGGCGTGCGTCCGGTCAACGGCGGCGATCTTGGCGGCGAGGAGGAGCGGGCCGCCGTCCTGATGCTCGCCGGGGCGCAGGGGCCGGCCTTCCTGGTCCGGGAGAATTTCCGGGCGATCATGAAGTACAACCCCTCCACCAGCTACGCGCTGGCGGTGGCGCTGCTGTCCGACCGTCTGGCCGGCCGAGCCGGCGTCCAGGGAAGCTGGCCGCGCCACGAGCCGGCGCTGAGCCGCGACGAGCGGATCGAGCTTCAGGAGCGGCTGGCCTCGCTGGGCATGGAGCCGGGAACGGCGGACGGCATCGTCGGCGCCAACACCCGCAACGCCGTGCGCCGCTTCCAGCAGTCGATCGGCGCCGTGCCGGACGGCTTCGCCACCAAGTCCCTGCTGGAGCGGCTGCGCCAGAGCGCGGCCCCCATCCCGGCGGCGGGCTGACCGCCCGCGATGCTGGCGGCGGCGAAGGGCTGGGCGCGGCGGATCAAGCGCGACGTGATCGCGCTCTATCTGGCGGCGCGCGACCCGCGGACGCCGTGGTACGCCCGCGTGGCCGCCGCCGCGGTGGCGGCCTACGCGCTCAGCCCCATTGATCTGATCCCCGATTTCGTGCCGGTCCTGGGCTATCTGGACGACCTGCTGATCGTGCCGCTCGGCATCCTGCTGGTCATCCGCCTGATCCCGGCGGCGGTGCTGGAGGAACACCGCGCCACCGCCGCCCGGCTGGCCGCCCGACCGGTCAGCCACGCCGCCGCCGCGCTGATGGTCGGAATCTGGCTGGTCGCCGCCGTCGCCCTGTTCCGGTGGCTCGAACCCCATGTCGCGGGCTGGCTGGGGTAGTCGCGCGGGCGCTTTGCCTTCATTCGCCCAGCAGATGCAGCGCCAGGGTCCGCTCGTGGGGCCGGCGGCGGTGCTCGAACAGATAGATTCCCTGCCAGGTGCCCAGCGCCATTCGCCCCTCCAGCACGGGGATGGACAGCTGCACCGTGGTCAGCGCGCTGCGGATGTGGGCGGGCATGTCGTCCGGCCCTTCCAGAATGTGGTCGTAAAGCGCGGGGCCTTCCGGCACCAGCCGCTTGAAGAAGCGCTCCAGGTCGCCGCGCACGCTCGGGTCGGCGTTCTCCTGGATCACCAGCGAGGCCGAGGTGTGCCGGCAGAAGACCGTCAGCAGACCGGTCTCCATGCCCTGGGCGGCGACCCAGCGGGCCACCGGCTCGGTCATCTCGACCAGCCCCTGGCCGTGGGTGCGGGTGGTCAGCGTCGTAACGGCCTGCCGCATGTTTGTCGCCCTCCGTATTCGATTGCGCGTCTTGGAAGCGGGTCATCCATACACCAAATCGCTTGGCATTCCCGGCCAACAACAGGTGATCCATGGAGCTGAACGGCCAGTACCGGATTCCGGCGGCGCGCGAGCGGGTCTTCACCGCGCTCTGCGACCCCGCCGTGCTGCAACGCTGCATCCCGGTGCTGGAGGAGATGGACCGGCTGACGCCCACCGAATACGCCGCGCGCGTGCGCGCCACGGTCGGGCCGCTGAACGCGCGCTTCGCCGGGCGGGTCCGGGTGGCGCCGGAGGACGCGCCGCGCTTCTACATCCTCTACGCCGAAGGCAAGGGCGGACTTGCCGGGGCGGTCAAGGGCGAGGCCCGCATCACGCTGGAGGAGGTGGACGGCCACACCCACCTGTCCTTCACGCTGGCGGCGGCGCTGGGCGGGGCCGTCGGGCGGCTGGCGGTCAAGCTGGTCAAGGCCAAGGCCGACCGCGTCATCGACGGCTTCTTCGAGCGCTTCACGGCGGAGGTCATGAACGGCTGAAGCGGATGACGGACGGGTGAGGACAACGCACCCGCAAAAAACCACTTCGCAGTTGCGGGAATTTGATCCACCATCATGGTCATGACCGAACAACCCCCCGATGCGGGAGTTCGCCGACCATGATTGCCGACACCGTGATTGCCGACATCGCCGATCCTGCGGCCTTCTCGATCCACCCGCCCGCCGACGCTCTGGACGGCGTTCCGGATGGCCCGGCCCTCGACCGGCTGCTGTTCAGCCGCATCGTCGGGCTGGCCGCGCAGCATCCCGGCGGCGTCACGGCGTCCCTGGGGCTGGCGCGCGGCGCGCTGGCCGAGTTGATCCAGCGGCACGCGGCGGGCTTCGCCCATCTCCTCCCCATGCTACAGAGCGACATTGGGCCGGACCACAGCGGCGAGGACGCCATCGAGGAGGAGGATCTGCGGGCCTTCCTGCTCGACCACCGCGCCGCCGGGACCATCGAGGAGGAGTGGTTGGCCGCCATCGTCGCCCGCCGCACACTGGGGCCGAACCATCTCTGGCAGGACATGGGCTTCGCCAACCGGCGGGAGTTGAACGCCATGTTCCGCCGCCACTTCCCGTCGCTGGTCGCGCTGAACAGCGGCGACATGAAATGGAAGAAATTCTTCTACCGCCAACTCTGCGAGCGCGAGGGGCTGATGCTCTGCAAATCCCCGAACTGCGAGGTGTGCGACGACTTCAGCGCCTGCTTCAGCGCGGAGGACGGTGACCCGCTGAGCGCCCTGGCCCGCGTGGCCCGTGGCGAGGGGGCCTGAACAAAGATGCGCCGCGGGTGAAGAAAGCCGCTTGACCGGAGCGCCGCCACCCGTTAGATAACGCCACCCGCCGGACGGAAGGCTAAGCAAGGCCCGATGAACGGCAGGTCTCCGATGGTCGCGTCAAGCATCAGCGGAAGGGTGGCCGAGTGGTTAAAGGCAGCAGACTGTAAATCTGCCCGCGTAAGCGTACGCTGGTTCAAATCCAGCCCCTTCCACCATCTGACGCGGCCGGTTCATGACAGGGTCATGGCCGGCCGTTTCCTTTTCCAGACAGCGCTGAATTGTTGCCGCATCAGCGCGCCATATCAGCGCGGCTGCGCCCCCAGATCCTCGAAGGTCAGGCCCTTGTCGGTGCGGGTGAAGCGGCCCTTCCCGTTCACGGTCATCGCCGGCACGCCCGGCTGCGGCGCGAAGGTCGCCGCATAATAGCAATCATACTGCTTGTCGTCCGGCTTCGGAGCGCCGTTCCGGTACTTCGTGTCCACGCAGCCCTGCTTGCGGAAGCCCTCGAACCCGCGGAAGCCGCCCGGCCCCTGGCCGTCCAGCGCCCGCCTGGTGTGCGCCTCCACCAGCTTGCGCATGTCGGATTCGCCCGGCTCCCCCGAACAGGCGGCCATCGGCAGCACCACCAGACCGCACATCACCGCACGCCGCACCACGCCCCCCATGCTCTCTCTCACTTGCTGGCCCTCACTTGCCGGCCAGCAGGCGGTCCACCCGCTCCTTCAGGGCGCCGAAGGACGGCGGCTTCACGACGAAGCCGTTGACGCCCAAGGCCATGGCCTTCTTCACAATTTCGGATTCCGTGTGGTTGGTCAGGAAGACCACCGGCGTGCGGCGGTTCCGCACCTCCGCGCTGGCCCGCAACTCCGCCAGGAACTGAAGGCCGGACACCGGCTTCATGTCGATGTCGCAGACGATCACGTCGGGGGTGGCGCGGATGCATTCCCGCATGCCGGTCTCCCCGTTGTCGGCCTCGGCGATCGAACGGAAGCCGATCTGCGAGAGGATCTGCATGATGGTCCGTCGCACGAAGGGCTGATCTTCGATAACCAGGATGCTGTATTGCCCGTAATCGACCGGCTTCCTGTCCATCGCGGCACCCTCCTTCGCCCGAGCCCGGGAATTGGCCAAGCACTGGTGGGACCAGCCCATGGTCATACAGTCGAACACTGATAAAGCGAGTCCGCCGAACGAGCAACCAAAGGACGGTTACAACTTTTAAAGAATGGTGGATTTCCTGCAGCAGGGCATGACGAAGGGCCGCGCGCAACCGCACGGCCCTTCGTTCTCCGCAGGGATCGAACGCATCCCCAATCCATGCCGGATGCTATCGGCGGCTGCTTCCCTGCAACCCCAGGAGGGTGGAGATCACACCAGCCACGAGCCGGCGCTCCGGGTGCAATTCATGCACCGCCACCGCGCGCCCGGCGAAGGACAGCGCCGCCTTCGCCATGCCGGCCGGGTCGGGGCAGGCATCACCGTCGATCCGAAAGCGCGTGACGGTCTTGGTCAGTTCGTGCATCGCGGTCAAAGGCGGGATGCACATCAGGAAGCGGGCGCTGGCGATCGGCGTGAAGCCGCAGCGCTGGAACATGGTCTGCACGGTCACCGGAGCGCCATCCGGCCCTTCGGTCCCGACCTGATAGCGGAGCAAGCGCTGCGCCCGCTCCTCCACCGCCTCAGACCAGCCGGCGGTGGCCGTAATCATAGGGTTGATCAAACCTGCCTCCAAATACACCAGCCACGGGCCGCGCAGGCGCCAGGGACGTTAGATTGTTCACCGAACTAACAAGGTCAAGAACATCCCGTATGGTGGAAACCTGCATCCGTTTGCGCACAAAGCAACCGTTGTGCCAGCGGCGGGAGGTGGCGGCGCAGGGCCGCCCCGCCCCGCTGCCGGCTTCCCGCATCGCCTTGAAACTCCATCTGATTAGCTCATGGCGTCCGGAAGGGCGCCTGGAGACTCAACATCGCGGCGGCCGTCCCGGTGCCGTCGGCTGCGTTTCTCGTCGTCAACAGGACGCGTCACATGTGCGACAATCTGCCGCTCTTTTGGGCACCGCGTGTCGCTGCTCCGCAACCGACACCCTGAGGACGATCATCAACCTCCCGGCACGCGCGTGAATCATCGTTGCCCCGAAAACATTTCCTGTCCTGCGCTGTTGTGACCTGACGTACGTGGATTCATGAGCCGGAAGTTGATTTGCGGCGGTGAGCGGGGGCCATCGTGGAGACGTCCATGCCGAAAAAAAATGTGGATTCGGATAAACCGGACAAAGCCGAGCCAACCAGCGGGGAAGCGTTGCGGGAATGCCTGGGGGCAATGAACCGCAACCTCGTCGAAGGACTTCGGACCGCGGACCGCCTGCAGCGCGACGCCAGTCGCCTAGTCCAGGAAAGCGCGCGTCTGGCCGCCGAACTGGTCGAGCAGCGTCGCGAGATGGGCCGGCTTCGCGACCGGCTGCACCGCGCCGAGGGCCGCCGCGCCGCTCGGGAGGAGGAACTGCGCCACGCCCATGAGACGGCGGAGCGCGCCGACCGGGCCAAGGCACGCTTCCTGACCGCCGCCAGCCACGATCTGCGCCAGTCGATCCAGGCGGCGGCGCTGTACGCCCACATCCTGAGCGGCACGGTCGGTTCGAACCCCGCAGCCAGAGAAGCGGCAGATCTGCTCCAGGCGTCCATCGACAGCCTGAACGGGATGCTCAGCGGCCTTCTGGACCTCGCCCGGCTGGAGGCCGGCGCGGTGGACGTCGCGGTCACGGAGTTCCGCCCCGACGGGCTGATGCGCCGCCTGGCCCAGGAATTCCGGGACAGCGCGACGACCGAGGGGACGAGCCTGCACGTCCACCCCTGCGGCGTGGTGGTGCGGACCGACGCGCGGCTGCTGGAACGGATACTGACCCATCTGCTGTCCAACGCCATCCGCCACGGTGGGGGATGCGGAAGGCGCGTCCTTCTCGGCTGCCGGCGCCGCCCCGGTGCGCTGGAATTTCAGGTGTGGGACGACGGGCGGGGCATTCCCCCCGACGCCCGCGCCGCCATCTTCGAGGAGTTCCATCAGCTCGACAACCCCGAGCGCAGCGCGGCCAAGGGCTTCGGCCTCGGCCTGCCGCTGGTGTCCCGCATGGCGCGGCTGCTCGGCCTGACACTGGACCTGCGGTCGCAGGTCGGGCGGGGCACGGTCTTCACGGTGACGGTTCCGCGCGCCGCCCTCTCCCCCGAACCCGACCGCCGCCTGACCGCCGCCGCCCGCGCCATGGCCGCGGTCGCCACCAGCGCGGCGGCGACGGCATCCCCGACGGACCGGATGAAAGGCCGGCGGGTGCTGCTGGTGGAGGACGACGAGCGGGTGCGCCACGCCATGACCATGCTGCTGAAACGCTGGGGCGTTCAGGTGACGGCCGTCGGCTCGGCGGAGGAGCTGGCCGCCCGCCTTCCCCGGATGCGCAACCGACCCCATGTCGTGCTGGCCGACCATCGCCTGCCCGGAGGCCAGACCGGCCGCGCGGTGGCCGAGCTTGTGCGGAGCCGCTGGGACGTGCCGGTCGTCATCATCACCGGCGACACGGCGCCGGAGCGGCTGCGCGAGGCGCGCTCCATCGGTTGCCGCCTGCTGCACAAGCCGGTGGAACCCGGCGACCTCGCCGCCACGCTGGGCGACGTCATGGACCCATGACCGGCGAACGCCGCGAGCGCAAACCCGCGGCCATACCGGTAACCACAGCCCCGGTGTGTGAATCGACGGCCGCCGGAATGCGTCCATCTTGAGAGGATCTTCCAAATCGTCTCAACAAGTGGAACGAATGGCTTGGCACCCTCGTGCGCAGAAGGGTGAAATCCTGACCATGGGTGATTGGTCCTTTCACCCGTCACCAACGCATTTTCCCAAAATGCGATGAGCAGCAGATGGGAAGCGGTGCTTGCCGTTCCAATTTTCCACTGCGCCACATTTTCTGTCTGTTTTCTCATAATCGTGCAGAACATAACAATAAATGCACGGAACGTTCACGCATCGACTTCCCTGTTTTCAATAATTAATGATACATTAACATGACGAATAATGCGATATGTTGCAATTTGAAACATCAAGGAAAGCATCTATCCTTACCGACGGGCAGAAGTACGCTGTGTCAAATGCTGATTTCATGCTTTGACCATATTGACCCGGACGGCCATTTATGGGCATGTGAAATCAAACGGAGTACCCATTTCTTTCATGAAGCGCGTATTCCGGATTGCATCCCATTCAGGAAACGCCCGCCATGATCGAAGCGTCCGCCGCCGCCCCCACCTCGTGCGTCACCACCTCTGGTCGCTTCCCCCGCTCGGCAACCGAGATTGCCGTCATCGACACCGCCCTTGCCGGTTGGCGGGATCTTCAGGCGGAGCTTCCCCCCGGTGTGGAGGCGGTCCTGATCGGCGAAGGCCAGGACGGCGTGACGGTGATGGCGCAGGCGTTGGCGGGGCGCCACGGCATCCAGGCGCTCCATGTGCTTTGCCACGGCTTCGAGGGCGGGTTGCAACTCGGTACGGCGCGGCTGGACGAAGCGGAACTGCCGACGCGGGAAGCGGAACTGGCGGCCGTCGGCGCCTGCCTGGCCGATGACGGCGACATCCTGCTGTACGGCTGCAACGTGGCGAGCGGCCACGGCGGGTCGTTCCTCGACGCGCTGGCCGACATCACCGGCGCCGGCATGGCGGCGTCGCGGACGCCGACGGGCGCCGCGGATCTTGGCGGCGACTGGGATCTCGCCTGGACCCGCGGCGTCGTGCGGGCCGAGACGCTGCGGATCGAGAGCTACATGGGCGTGCTGATGGCGGCTCCCGAATCCGTGGACACCGTCGCCTATGTCGGCGAGTCCACCATCACCGTGACCTTCGACGGCAACCTCGACAGCGCCAGCCAGCCGGCCCTGTCCACCTTCGATGCGATTTCGCCCGGCGACATGTCCTGGGGCACCGGCGCCGTCCTGATCAACGGGACGAAGGTCAACGTGACCGCCGCCGTTGTGTCCGGCAAGACCGTGACGCTGACCGTCAGCAGCACTCTCACGGCCGGCGACTACATCGAATTCCGCTACGTCGATCCGGCGGGCGACAACAGCAGCGGAGTGATTCAGGCCACCAACGGCCTCGACGTCGCCTCGGTGTACATTGTAACCACGGTCATGGGGCCGCGCCCTGCGGTGCCGCCGGTCCTTCAGAACGCGGCGGCGGATGGCACGTCGCTGGTGCTGACCTACGACGTCGCGCTCGACTCCGCCAACCCGCCGACAGCGGGCGCCTTCGAGGTCAAGGCCGGCGGCAGCACCGTGCCCGTCACAAACGTCGCGGTGGACAGCGCGAACAAGACCGTCACGCTGACGCTGGCCCAGGCCGTCTCCCACACCGACACGGTGACGGTCGCCTACACCGACCCGACGGCGGGCAACGACACCAACGCCGTCCAAGGCACCACGGGCGTCGACGCCGCGACCTTCACCGCCCAACCGGTCACCAACAACACGCTCGACCCGAACGGCACCCCGCCCACGCTGACGCTCACCCCGAACGATGGCTACGGCCAGGTGGGCATGGGCAATCCGACCTTCGACCTGTTCAATTCCGTCTCGGCCTCCACGGTGGACGGTGGGCAGACCTTCACCGGCATGGTGCTGACCGTCCACAACGTCGCCGGAACCGGAAGCGGCGAGTTCCTGACCATTGCCGGAACCGACATCGCGCTGAGCAACGGAACGACGGGCAGCTTCACCGGCGGCGCCTACGCGGTGACTCTGGTGAACGGCGTCGCCACGGTGACGGTCAGCGGCATGACGCTGAGCAACAGCGCCGTGAGCATGCTGATCGACAGCATCGCCTACAAGACGACGGCCGCCTCGGTCACCAGCCTCGACCAGACCAGGACCGGGCTCAGCGAAACGCGCCCCATCGTCCTGCGCTCGATTACCGACAGCGGTGCGACGAACAACACGACCGAGGTCAACAAGCTCGTCACGGCGTCGATCGGGATGCAGCCGGGCAGCCTTTCCCCGATCACCATCACGCCGGACAACCCGACCGCCACCTTCACCAACGGCACGCCGACCCAGCTTTCCTTCACCGTGAATGTCTCCGCCGCGCTGGCCATAGTGGGAAGCTCCATTCACTTCGACGTGGCCGCCCCCAGCGGCTGGACGATCTCCAATCTCAAGCTCGACGCCATCGCGGACGGCACTCTGACCGGCATCATCGCGATCGGAACCCACACCCTCACCTTCGACGTGACGGCGTCGGGAACCGACGTGTCCGGCCAGTTCCCCGTCAGCGTCTTCACGTCCTTCAGCGGCATCCCCATGTTTCCCCAGACGGCGGTTTCGTCCGGCTCCGTCATGGTGGCGGTCGTCCCGCCCGCCCCGGTCCTGCAAAGCGCGACGGTGGACGGAACGACGCTGGTTCTGACCTACGATGCCGCGCTGGACGCCGTGAACGGCCCGGCGGCGGGCGCCTTCGAGGTCAAGGTCGGCGGCAGCGCGGTCACCGTTTCCAGCGTCGCCGTGAACAGCGTCAACAAGACAGTCACCCTGACGCTGGCCCAGGCGGTCCAGCACGGGCAGACCGTGACCGTTAGCTACACCGACCCCACCAGCGGCGACGACGCGGCGGCGATCCAGAGCGCGACCGGCGGCACCGACGCGGCGACGGTCACCAACCAGTCGGTCACCAACAACACCGTCGACGCTACGCCGCCGTCGATCACCACCGTCACCATTCCCAACCAGTCGGCCAAGGTCGGCGACACGGTGACGGTGACGATCACCGTGGCGTCGGACAGCGA
>NZ_VITI01000018.1 GCF_007827795.1 Azospirillum brasilense | reverse complement strand
GTATCGCTCCCTCGTGGAGGTTCTGGCAGGCTTCGTCACCCGCCTCGATACGCCGCCTTCTTCAGACCGTCATCACCCAGTTTCCCGCATAGCTCGGGCGGCAAGCTCGCCAACCGCAACCCGGTCCGCGCGCTGGCCTGGCTGTTCGCCCTTCAGGCGGTCGTGCTGATCGTCTTCACCTTCACCGCCTCCAGCCCGGTTCCGGCGCTGGTGACGCTGGCCGGCATGGGCGCGCTGGCTTTCGCCAACGTGCCGGGGCTCCAGCTCTACGTCGTGCAGCTGGCGCAGCGCCACGCGCCCGGCGCGGTGGACGTGGCCTCGGCCCTGAACATCGCCGCCTTCAACCTGGGCATCGCCGCCGGCGCCTTCTTCGGCGGGCGGGTGGTGGACAGCGCGCTCGGCCTCGCGGCAACACCGTGGGTGGGTGGGCTGTTCGTCCTGGGTGGGCTGGCGCTGACCCTGCTCAGCGGCGCGCTCGACCGCAAGGACGGGCGCCGCGGCGAGGCCGTCGCCCAGCCGGCCTGATACACTGACAAAAACTCAGCATTCGAGAGGATCGAAACCAATGCACACCGTGAGCGCCAACGGCGCGGCCATCCCCGCCCTCGGCTTCGGCACCTTCCGCATGAGCGGCCCCGACGTGCTGCGCATGGTGCCGGAGGTCCTGAAGCTCGGCTTCCGCCACATCGACACCGCGCAGATCTACGGCAACGAGAGCGAGGTCGGCGAGGCCATCAAGGCGTCCGGCCTGCCGCGCGGCGAGGTCTTCCTGACCACCAAGGTGTGGGTCAGCAACTACAAGGCCGACGATTTCCGCCGCTCGGTGGACGAGAGCCTGGCGAAGTTGCGGACCGATTACGTCGACCTGCTGCTGCTCCACTGGCCGAACGAGGCCGTTCCGCTCGCCGAGCAGATCGAGGCGCTGAACGCCGTCCAGGCCGCCGGCAAGACCCGCCACATCGGCGTCAGCAACTTCAACCGGACGCTGCTGGACGAGTCCGTGCGCCTCAGCAAGGCGCCGATCGTGACCAACCAGATCGAATACCACCCCTATCTCGACCAGTCGGTGATGCTGGAGGCGGCGCGCCGCCACGGCCAGTCGGTCACCGCCTATTACGCGATGGCCGACGGCAAGGTCTTCAAGGACCCGGTGCTGACCGACATCGCCGCCCGGATGGGCAGGAGCCCCGCCCAGGTGGTCCTGCGCTGGCTGGTCCAGCAGGAGGGGGTGATCGCCCTGTCGAAGACGGTCGGCGAGACGCGCGCCGCCGAGAATCTCGCCGTCTTCGACTTTGAGCTGTCGGAGGCGGACATGGCGGCCATCCACGGCCTCGCCCGTCCCGACGGACGGATCGTCAGCCCGGACGGTCTGGCGCCCGCCTGGGATTGACGTTTGGGGCTAATGCGGCATCAGGGGCCAGAACAGCGCGATCGCCGTCGTGCCCAGCACGATGACGATCAGCGACAGCGGCAAACCGAGCCGCGCGTAGTCGCTGAAGCGATAGCCGCCCGGCCCCATGACCAGCGTGTTGCACTGGTGCCCGATGGGGGTGAGGAAGTCGCAGCCCGCCCCCACGGCCACCGCCATCAGGAAGGCGTCGGGCCGCAGGCCCAAATGGTTGGCGAGGCTGGCCGCGATGGGGGCCATCACCAGCACGGTGGCGGCATTGTTCAGGAAGGGCGTCACCGCCATCGCCGCCACCAGCATCATCGCCAGCGCCCCGATCGGCGGCAATCCCTGAGCGGCGACGGACAGCCAGCCGGCGATCAACTCCGTCCCGCCGGTGGTGCGCAACGCCTCGCTGACCGGGATCAGGGCGCCCAGCAGCACCAGGATCGGCCACTCGATCGACTCGTAGGCCTCCTTCAGCGTCACCACCCGCAGCGCCGTCATGGCGACCGCCGCGCCGAAGAAGGCCAACGTCACCGGCACGAGGCTGGTCGCCACCAGCCCGATGGTCACCGCCATCACGGCCAGCGCGATCCGCCGCTTGCGCCGCCGCCCGATGGACAGGTTGCGCTCCGCCAGCGGCAGGCAGCCGAGTTCGTTCAGCGTGTCCGACAGCCCCGCCGCGCGCGCCTGGAGCACCACCAGATCGCCCGGCTGGAAGCGAACGCGGCGCAGCCTCTGACGGATCGGCCGCCCGCGCCGGCTGAGGGCCAGCAGGTTGGCGCCGTAGCGCTCCCGCAGTTCCACATCCTCCACGTTGCTGCCGATCAGGGGGGAGCGCGGCTCCACCACCGCTTCGAGGACCGCCAGATCCTCGTCGCTCTGCACCCCTTCCAGTTCCTTCTCGTGCATCAGCTCCAGGCCGGCGTGCTTCACGAGGTCGCCCAGCGCCTGGGTGTCGGCCTCCAGCACCAGCACGTCGCCCGCCAGCAGCACCCAATGGCCGGACGGGATGAAGCGGCGATGCCGCTCGCGGATGATCGCCGCGACCGTCACGTCGCCCTCGCCGTAGGCCTCCAGGTCGGCGACCGTCTTGCCGACGAAGGGCGACTTCTCCGGCAGCAGCGCCTCCGCCGTGTAGTCGTCGATGGAGAAGCCCCCGGCGCTGCCCGACGCCGCCTGACGACCGGTGGGCAGCAGGCGGTAACCGACCGTCAGGAAGGCCACCCCCGCCACCGCGACGGTCAGCCCGACCGGCGTGAAGTCGAACATGCCGAAGGGCTCGCCGACCATCTCGTTGCGCAGGCGGCTGACGATGATGTTGGGGGAGGTGCCGACCAGCGTCATCAGCCCGCCCAGCAGCGAGCCGAAGGCCATGGGCATCAGCAGCAACGACACCTTCGTCCCGTTGCGCCGCGCCACCTGCATGGCGATGGGCATGAAGATGGCGAGCGCCCCGATGTTCTTGACCACCGCGGACAGCAGCGTCACCGCCCCGGTCAGCACGATGATTTGCGCCGGCACGGTCTTCATGCGGGCGCCGAGGGGGCGCATCACCTCCTCGACGATGCCGGAGCGGCCGACCGCGGCGCTGACCACCAGCGCGGAGCCGACGATGATGACGATGTCGTCGGAGAAGCCGCTGAAGGCGTCCTTTGGTTTGACGATCCCGACGGCCACCGCCGCCAGCAGCGCCAGCATGGCGACGAGATCGTAGCGCAGCTTGTCCCAGATCAGCAGCGCGATCACCGCGCCGATGATACCGAAGGCGAGTCCCTGGTCGAGCGTCATGCAGCCCTTTTTGGGGAATTGTTGGTGCGTCGTTACTGCGATTTGCCGGATTGGGAGCCCGAGGGGGCCGCGTCGCGCCCCTTGCCGGTCCCGCTGGAGCCGGTGTTGGCATTCGACGGCGACCGGGCGTTCCGGACGAGTTCGCCGCAGTGTGGCTGCTCGTCACTGCCTGGGTCAAGAAAAGGCAGGACGCTGGCCAGCGGGGTCAGCAGAACGCCGAGCGCCACCGCCGCCGCGCCGCGCGCCGCCGATTCCGCCGCGTTCACCCCGATGTCCGGCGACCCCAGCGTGCCGCGCACATGGACCGGGACGTGGGTGGCGAAGATCTGGGGGCTCTTGGCGCGCCCCAGCACGGTTATGTCCATCGCCTCGCTGCGCAGGTTGATCGTGCCGTCCGCCGTCACCAGCGTTTCCGGCGTGTCGAGCACCAGCGCGCGGCTTTCCACCAGCCCGTCCTTCACCGTCACGTCGGCGACCAGACAGTTGAAGGGCAAGGGCCGGTCGCCCGAGAGGACGACGCCCAGCGTTTCCAGGATGTTGGTCTTCAGACCCTTGACCGCGTAGCTGGTGATCCGCCCGCCGTCCACCGCCACGCCCAGCTTGCCGTCGGAGGCGCCCAGAATGTTGGCGACCGTGGTCCCCTGCCCCTTCAGCTGGATGCGCCCGCTGGCCGTGCCGCCCATCTCCTGCGCGAAGGCCGTCTCGCGGAACAGGCGGGCCAGCTTGATCTGCCGGACGTCCAGATTCACGTCCAGCGCCGGTGTCTTGCGGCTTCCATCCAGCACCGCCGTCCCGGCAATCCGGCCGCCGCCGACGCCGAGCGACAGCGGGTCGAGCACCAGCCGCCCGTTCTCCAGCTTCGCCCGCGCGTCGAGGGCGTCCAGCGTGGAGAAGGGAGCCTCCACATGCTCGCCGCGGAACTTCACGTCCATGTCGGCGGTGCGCAGCTTTTCCAGCGGAACCTCGGTGGCCGGGATGATCCGCTCCCGCCCCTTGGTCGGGTAGCCGCCGCGACCTTCCGGGGAGGCGCCGATAAAGCCCGCCAGATCGACCGCGGCCAGCTTGCGCGAGGTCAGGTCGCCGGTGATCCGCGGGCGCTCGCCACCCAGGTCGACCGCCACTTGCCCGGACAGGTCGCTTTCGCCCACCTTGCCGTTCATCCCCCCGAACCGCCAGACGTCGCCCTCGCGGCCGAGATGGCCGGAGATGGCGTAGGGCCGCGTCGTCGGCACGGGAATGCCCAGGATCGGGAAGACGTCGGCCAGGTCGTCGCCGCGCAGTTCCACCGACAGGTCGACGCCCTGGAGCAGCACCGGTTCGGCGATGGAGCCCTCGATCTTGCCGCGGGTCTTGCCGATGGCCGTCTCGACCCGCAGGGGATAGGGTTTGGGATCGTCGCGCAGATATTCAAGCGAGCCGCCGGCCGCCGTCAGGGTGAAGGGCTTGCCGGCGAAGTCACCCTTGCCCTCCAGCCGGACCTCCTGGTCGCCGTTGCCGCCAACCGCCGTGTTGACGCCGCTGTCAATATCGATCTTGCGGATGGGGTCGCGGAAGCGCAGCCGCCCCTCCTCGACCACGAGCGTTTCGATGATCGGCAGGTCGGTGCGGTCTTCCGGCTTGACCGTCTCCTTCGCCGCCTCCTTGCGCGGGTCCGGCCCGCCGAAGGCCCAGTTGGCGGCACCCTCCCGGTTCTTCTCCAGAAGCAGCTTGGGACCGGTAAGGCGGATCTCCGGAAACTCGAAGTCGCCGCGCAGCAGCGGCCAGGGGCGGAGTTGAAGGTCCAGCACCCGCAGCTCCGCCATCGTCTTGTCGTCGCTCCATTCCGCGTTGGCGACCCGGAGTCCCTCGACACGGATGCGCAGCGGGTCCCCCAACCGGACGTTGAGGTTGCCGTCGATGGCGACCTCGCGGTTCAGCGCCTTGGACGCCTGCCGGGCGATGAAGCCGCGGGCGTCGTTCCAGTCGAAGACGGCCAGGGCTATGCCGACGCCCGCCGCCACGGTCACCACCAGCCCCAACAGGCCGTAGCCGATCCATTTCACCACGGCCATCCGCCGCGCCCCCCCTGCCTGTCTGCGCCGCACCCTCTGGCTGAATAACGGGCAAAGGACCGGCGGTGTGACGCCCTACCTCCAAAGGGCAGAGGAGAAGACGATCTTGTGCGGATTTAACGAAAAATTGAGCGAATCAGGCTACGGGTGGTACCGCGCGGCTTTCCACTTCCCTCCCGACCCGAGAACTATGCGTTCACTTACGAATTTTGCTCCCTCCACCTTCGAGGAGCGCGGCGCCGCCGTGGCCTTCACCACCCCGGTTCTGGCGCAGACACGGGTGCGCAAGGACGACAGGGACAAGCTGGAGGTTCTGATCCCCAACCTGTCGGAAGGGCACGGCGTCTATGTGGTGCCGTGGAAGGGCCTGCCGCTCGCCTTCCCGATGACCGTCCACGACCGCATGTTGCAGGACCTGATCCGCAAGGCCGACGGCTGCTCGCCGGACGACATCCGCAAGGCGGTGCTCCAGGCCGCGCGCTGCGGCCTTGCCGGGCCGCTGGCCGTGGAGGCGGCGGAGGCCGCGCTCCGCGACGAGGACGAGCAGCGGCTGCTCATCAACTACCAGCTCATCGTCGAGGTGCTGAAGGCGGTCGGGCTGGAATCCACGGACATCCTGCGCGCCGGCCTCGGCTCCGAGAAGGGCGAGCAGCTGACCCGCAGCTACATGACCAAGGCGGCGCAGAGCCTCGCCTTGGAGCCGACCGAGCTGTACGCGCGCGTGGCCGAGCTGGCGACCTTCATGGAGCCGGTGGGCATCGCCACGTCGCCGAGGCCGGCCCGGCTGCGCCGTCTGGCGCGCGACCTGCTGCAGTTCCGCGACAGCATGACAGAATGGTCGACCGGCAACGTGTCGGAGGCCGCCCCCATCGGCACCTTCTGCGCGGAGGTGGCGGAGCACACGCTCAATCAGGTTCGCAACGTGGTGAACCAGCTCGACCAGTCCGTTGCCGCCTTCGAACTGCTGCTGCGCCAGTGGGACACCAAGCGCACGCTGGTGCGGAGGTCGACCACCCGGCTGTCCTGGCTGCTCGACGGCTGGGACTTCATCATCACGAGCTGGGCGGAGGCCCAGACCCGGAGCAAGCATGAGCAGGACATGGCCGTGCACGAGCTGTTCCGCGTCCTGCCCCTGCTGCCCAGGGACGAGGAGAAGTCCGACCACGCGCTTTTGGCCGATGGGCTGCTGGCCGCGAACCGCCGCACGGTGCGCGCCTATGTGGATTGGCGCAGCGGCCAGCTCGACACGGACCTCGTGATGCGGATCGAGGCGATCAAGGGGAAGGCCGCCTGACCATGACCACGGACCCCAAGGCCCTTCTCAGCCTCGGCACCAAGCTGCTGGACATCGACGAGGCCCGGTTCCGGCAGGTGGTCGATCTGTTGCAGCAGATCGGCGACCATCCGGAGGTCCGGCACACCTTCTCGCTGATCCGCCCCCGTCTGGCGGAGGTGCGGCCCCGGCGGCGCGCGACCTTTAAGCGGCTGTTCTGCGAACCGTTCGAGGACCTGTTCCAGCTTCCCACCGGCAACCAGCCGGCTCCGCTGAACAAGGTGGACCGCGACGCCGTCAACGCCCTGTGGCCGCTGGTGGAAGGACGGATCGGCAAGGAGCGGCTGCGCGGCGTCGCCGGCGCGCTGGGCGACGGCGCATCGCGGGCGGAGCCGGCCCGCGCCTTCTGGTCCATGGCCTCCGCCGCCGTGGCCGACATTCTGGAGCAGACGGAAACGGGGCGCTTCGCGGACGAACTGGGGCTGCGGCTGAATCCCGACCGCCTCCGCACCATCGAGGACATCGCCCGCATCCTGACCATCGCCCAGCCGGTGGCCGAACTGAAGGCCGTCCTGTCGCCCAAGCCGATCCAGAAGCTGCACAAGGACCACCTGGACGGCATCCAGGCCATCGGGCGGCAGGTCGCGCGCGGGCGGCCGGAAGCGCTGAAGCTGTTCATCCTGCTGGCCGCGGCCCGCCTGTCCGACCCGTCGATCCTGCTGGGCAACCTGTGGGACATGGATCTGGGCCAGAAGTCCAGCGACCGCGCCGCCCTGTTCCTGGATCTCAGCGGCACGGTGGTGGCGCAGATCGAGGAACGGTCGCGCGGCGCCTCCGCCGCGGCCGGCGGCACGGTGGACCGCATGGCCGCCGCCAACCTCGCGGTCGATCTGGTGGCCAGCCTGGAGGCCACGCGCAACGCCATGGAGCACAGCCGCAACAAGGACTTCGACCAGCGGCTGAAGATCATCCGGAACTCCGTGCACGAGCTGGTGCGCACCCAGGTGCTCGATGGGGCTGAAACCGAAATCCTCGCCGCGGTGGAGACCGTGGCTCCCGGCACCAACACGGCGCGGATGGCGCAGGCGGAGAACCAGGCCCGCGCCCTGCGCAAATGCTCGACCATCGCCGACACGCTGGGCCTGCGCGGCGAGCTGAAGAGCGTGACCCAGCAGGCCACCGCCTCGCTGACGGGTACGGCGCGGCAGTCGCTGGCCGACGGCGTCGGCGACATGCGGACCGGCTACACCGCCATCCGCATGATCGAGCTGATTGCCGGACCGGCGGAGGCCAACCAGATCATGGACGACATCCTGAGAGGTGGACGCCGCTGAGCGGCGCCGGGGAGAGCGCATGAAGCGTCGCGGAGGGTACGTCGGCTGGGCGCTGCCGGAAGCGGATCGCGCCCGCCTGCTGGCCCTGTTCCCGCCGCGCTACGCCCGCACCGTCGCCCATCACGTCACGCTGGCCCACGGCGTCGGGGCGGACCATCCGCTGCCCACGGAGCGTGAGGGATTGGTCATGGGACTGGCAGACGATGGGGAGGGCGTGCAGGCGCTGGTCGTGTCCATCGCCGGGACGATCGACCGGCCCGGCGGCGGCGCCTACCACGTCACATGGTCGCTGGAACCGGGCCGCCGGGCGGTGGAAGCGAACGCGGTGATCGCCCGCCTCGGCTGGAGTCCGGTGGAGCCGGTTGCCGTCCGGCTGGAGCCGCGCTTCTTCCCGCTTTAAGCGCCGGGACCGCCGCTGGCGTTGGCCTCCGCCGCCGCGCCGCGATTCAGCGCCTGCTCGCGGTGGAAGACGAACAGGCCGCTGCCGATGATGAGCAGCGCGCCCACGATGATGCGCAGGGTCGGCGCCGTGCCCCAGACCAGCAGGTCCAGCACCACCGCCCAGATGATCGACACATACTGGAACGGCACCACGACCGCCGCCGGGCTGAGTTGGAGCGAGCGGTTCATCGCCGCGTGCCCGGCCAGCGCCGTGACGCCCAAGGCGCCCAGCAGCAGGAAATCCAGCCCCGGCGGCGGCACCCACACCAATGGCAGCGCCGCACTGCCGAGCAGGCCGGTGCCGAAGGTCTGGAAACTGACCAGCGACAGGTTGCTCGAATCGCGCAGCAGCCGGGTGGAGATCAGGCCGGTGGAGAAGACCAGCGTGCCGAACAGGGCGACCAGCGACGGCACCGCGTCGAACTGGCCCGTCGGGTTCAGCACGATCACCACCCCGGCGAAACCGACCACCACCGCGGCCCAGCGGCGCCAGCCCACCTTTTCGCCGAGCAGCGGCACCGACAGCGCGGTGACGATCAGCGGGGCGGCCATGTAGATGGTCATGACGTTGGCAAGCGGCAGCGACCGCACCGCCCAGTAGAAACAGGCGACCTCCCCCGCCACACAGCCGACGCGCAGAAGATGCAACGGCAGCCGCTTCACCGCGAAGACGGACCGCACCCCCTCGCGCAGGATCAGCGGGGCCAGCAGCATCGCGCCGAACAGGCTGCGGATGGCCAGCAGCATCGCCACCGGATAGTCGGCGACCAGCCATTTGCCGAGCGCGTCGTTGACGGTGAACAGCGACATGCCCAGCAGCATCAGCAGGATGCCCAGGCGGGTGTCGGTGGCGGCGGAGGACGGGGTGCTGGAGGCGATCATCTCGGTTCACGCAAAAAATCCCTCCCCCCGCGCACGGCGGGGGAAGGGATGGGACAGGGGCGGCAAAATGACGGGTCTGCGCGGTTCAGACCACGCCCTTCTCCCGCAGGGCCGCGATGTCCGCCGCGCATAGGCCCAGCGCCTGCTCCAGCACGGCGTCGGTGTGCTGGCCGAGCGTCGGTGGGGCCACCGTGTGCTCGATGGGGGTCGCGGAGTAGCGGATCGGGCTCGCCACGGTCGGCACCGTCCCGGCGGTCGGGTGCGGCAGGTCCTGGTGGATGTTGCGGGCCCGGACGTGGGGGTCGGCGAAGACCTGCGACACGTCGTTGATCGGCCCGCAGGGCACGCCCACCGCCTCCAGCGCCGACAGCCAGTCGCGGCTGGTCCGCTGCTCCAGCAGAAGTTCCAGGATCGGCACCAGCTCCTTGCGGTTGGCGACGCGGGCCGGGTTGGTGGCGTAGCGCGGGTCCTGCGCCAGCTCCGGACGCCCGGCGACCTGACAGAACTTGGCGAACTGCCCGTCGTTGCCGACCGCCAGGATGATGTGGCCGTCCAGCGTGGCGAAGGCCTGATAGGGCACGATGTTCGGATGCGCGTTGCCCAGCCGCTGCGGCGCCTTGCCGCCGACCAGATAGTTCATGGCCTGGTTCGCCAGCACCGCCACCTGCACGTCGAGCAGGGCGAGGTTCACCCACTGTCCCTCCCCCGTTCGCTCGCGGTGGGCCAGCGCGCCGAGCACGCCGATGGTGGCGTAAAGGCCGGTGAAGACGTCGGTGACCGCGACGCCGACCTTGACCGGCCCGCCGCCCGCCTCGGCATCGGGCTGGCCGGTGATGCTCATCAGCCCGCCCATGCCCTGGATCATGAAATCGTAGCCGGCGCGCTTGGCATAGGGGCCGTCCTGACCGAACCCGGTGATCGAGCAGTAGACGAGGCCCGGATTGATGGCCTTCAGGCTGTCATAGTCCAGACCGTACTTGACCAGCCCGCCGACCTTGAAGTTCTCGATCACGACATCGGCCTGGGCGACCAGCTTGCGCACCAGCTCCTGGCCTTCGGGGCGTTCGAAGTCGATGGTGATCGACCGCTTGCCACGGTTGGTCGAGAGGAAATAGGCCGACTCCTCCCCGGCCCAGGGGGGACCCCAGGCGCGGGTGTCGTCCCCGGCGCCGGGCCGTTCGACCTTGATGACGTCGGCGCCGAGATCGGCCAGCGTCTGCGCCGCCCACGGCCCGGCGAGCACGCGGGAGAGTTCCAGGACACGGACATGGGAAAGCGGGCCGGGCATGGTGGGGGTCCTTCACGAAATCTGAAATCCCCTCTCCCCTCTGGGGAGAGGGTCAGGGTGAGGGGGCGCCCGCCAGGGCGTCCACGCAGCCTCATTGCAGCGCGTGTCCGGCCTTCGGCCGCCCCCTCATCCAACCTTCTCCCCAGAAGGGAGAAGGCTCTTTACTCACCTCACGCGAAGGCCTGGATGCCGGTGATGGCACGGCCCAGGATCAGGGCGTGGATGTCGTGCGTGCCCTCATAGGTGTTCACCGCCTCCAGGTTCATCACATGGCGGATGACGTGGAACTCGTCGGCGATGCCGTTGCCGCCGTGCATGTCACGGGCGACGCGGGCGATCTCCAGGGCCTTGCCGCAGTTGTTGCGCTTGATGAGCGAGATCATCTCCGGCGCCGCCTTGCCGGCGTCGAGCAGGCGGCCGACCTGCAGCGCGGCCTGCAGGCCGAGCGCGATCTCCGTCTGCATGTTGGCGAACTTGAGTTGCGGAATCTGGTTCGCGGCCAGCGGGCGGCCGAACTGCTTGCGGTCGATCTGGTACTGGCGGGCGGCGTGGAAGCAGAACTCGGCGGCGCCCATGGCGCCCCAGGCGATGCCGTAGCGGGCGCGGTTCAGGCAGCCGAACGGACCGACGATGCCCTCGATGTTCGGCAGGCGGTTCTCCTCCGGCACGAAGACCTCGTCCATGACGATCTCGCCGGTGGCCGAGGCGCGCAGCGAGAACTTGCCCTCGATCTTCGGCGCCGACAGGCCCTTCATGCCCTTTTCGAGCACGAAACCGTTGATCTTGCCCTCGTCGTTCTTCGCCCAGACGACGAAGACGTCGGCGACCGGCGAGTTGGTGATCCACATCTTCGCGCCGCTGACGATGTAGCCGTCCGCGACCTTCTTCGCGCGGGTCTTCATGCCCGCGGGGTCGGAGCCAGCGTCCGGCTCGGTCAGGCCGAAGCAGCCGATCCACTCGCCGGTGGCGAGCTTCGGCAGGTACTTCTCGCGCTGGGCGTCGCTGCCGTAGGCGTAGATCGGGTGCATGACCAGCGAGGACTGCACCGACATGGCAGAGCGGTAGCCGCTGTCCACCCGCTCGACCTCGCGGGCGACCAGACCGTAGGAGACGTAATTGACCCCGGCGCAGCCGTAGCCGTCGATCGTCGAGCCGAGGAAGCCCAGCTCGCCCATCTCGTTCATGATCTCGCGGTGGAAGATCTCGTGCCGGTTGGCCTCGGTCACCCGCGGCAGCAGCTTGTCCTGGCAATAGCTGCGCGCGGCGTCGCGGATCATCCGCTCGTCCTCGGTCAGCTGCTCGTCGAGGAGCAGCGGGTCCTCCCAGGCGAAGGAAGCGAGCTTGGCGGAGGCGGCTCCGGTCTTGGCGGCCATATTCAGTGTCTCCCTAGGTCCGATGCGCCCCAACATGGCGCGGTCTCTTTCATGGTTCAAATACATTTATCAGGGGACTTTAATATGATCCTCATATAAGAAACCGGCATGGACCTGCGCCATCTCCGCCATTTCGTCGCCGTCGCCGAGGAGCTGCATTTCAGCCGTGCCGCCGCCCGGCTGGGCATCGGTCAGCCGCCGCTCAGCCAGTCGATCCAGGCGCTGGAGGCCGAACTCGGCGCCCGCCTGTTCGAGCGCACCAAGCGCCGGGTCGAGCTGACCGAGCCGGGGCAACTCCTTCTCGGCGAGGCGCGGGAGATCCTGGCGCGGGCGGAACGCGCCGCCGTGCTGACCCGCCGCGCCGCCAAGGGAGAGGTCGGCGAGCTGCGCGTCGGCTTCACCGCGGCGGCGCCCTTCCTGCCGATGGTGCCGCGGATCATCGACGCCTACCGCCGCGCCCATCCCGACGTGCATCTGACCCTGGTCGAGCTGCCGTCCAAGCAGCAGTTGACGGCGCTGGCCGACCGCCGGCTCGACGTCGGCTTCATCCGGGAGCCGCGCTTCATCCCCGAGCCCGAGTCCTTTCGCTTCCACGACGTGGTGCGGGAGCCGCTGCTGGCGGTGATGCGCGCCGACCATCCGCTGGCCGGGCGGGAGGTCGTGCCGCTGGCGGCGCTGCGCGACGAGCCCTTCGTCTTCTACCCCGCCGATTTCGGCACCAGCACGCACGAGCAGGTCTTCGCGCTGTGCGCCGCCGCCGGATTCCGCCCCAACGTGACCCAGGACGCGCGCGAGGCCTTCACCATCATCGGGCTGATCGCCGCCGGGCTGGGCGTGTCGATTCTGCCCGGCCAGCTTCGGCAGGTGGCCTTGGAAGGGGTGGTGTACCGGCCGCTCGACACGCCGGACGCCGTCACCACCCTGCAACTGGCCCAACGCAGCAACGAAAGTTCGCCCCTGGTGAAAAAATTCACCGGCCTCGTGGAGCGGATCGTTCTTTTTGTTCCGCCCATCTCCGGCGCGTGAGCGGCGACTCGGGAAAAATCGCCCCTCCGGACCCCAAACCTCCCAAAGTCTGGGTTTTCAAGCGGTCAAGGAAGGAGCAAACTCCCGTTCAAACCGCGTGCACAGCCTTCGCAGATGCACAAAATTTCGTCACGCCGATGCCAAACCGTTGAATTGATCACAATGCGAGCATCGGGCTTGTCGAATTTATTAAACGGGTATACCGTCTGGCCCATTGCATAGGTCCTGTGTCGGGAACGCAACCCTGACCCCGGACCGCGCTCGGGACACCTCGGACGGGGGGAGGATGATGGACGGCGGCATGGTCACGACCGCACAGGCACTGGTGCGCTTCGTCGGGGTCCAGAAGACCTATGACGGCGAACACCTCGTGGTGAAGAACCTCGACCTCGACATCAAGAAGGGCGAGTTCGTCACCCTGCTCGGCCCTTCGGGCTCGGGCAAGACGACCACGCTGATGATGCTGGCCGGCTTCGAGGTCCCCACCCACGGCGATATCTATCTCGCCGACCGGCCGATCAAGAACATGCCGCCGCACAAGCGCGACATCGGCATGGTCTTCCAGAACTACGCGCTGTTCCCCCACCTGACGATCGAGGAGAACGTCGCCTTCCCGCTGACCGTGCGCAAGATGTCGCGGTCAGAGGTGAAGGAGCGGGTGCGGTCGGCGCTGCGCATGATCAAGCTGGAGACTCTGGCGCACCGCCATCCCGGCCAGCTGTCGGGCGGACAGCAGCAGCGCGTGGCGCTTGCCCGCGCGCTGGTCTTCAACCCGCAGCTCGTCCTGATGGACGAGCCGCTGGGCGCGCTGGACAAGCGGCTGCGCGAGCACATGCAGCTCGAGATCAAGCAGCTGCACGAGACGATGGGCATCACCGTCGTCTACGTCACCCACGACCAGAGCGAGGCGCTGACCATGTCGGACCGCATCGCTGTGTTCAACGACGGCATCGTGCAGCAGATCGACAAGCCGGACGCGCTTTACGAACGCCCGGTCAACAGCTTCGTCGCCAACTTCATCGGCGAGAACAACGTACTGGCCGGCACCGTCGAGAATATCGAACAGGGCTTCTGCCGGGTGGCGCTGGCGTCGGGCGGTTCGGTCGTGGCCCAGGCGGTCAACGTGGCCGGCGCCGGGGCCGCCACCGCGCTGTCGGTCCGGCCGGAGCGCGTCAGCATCCTGACCGACGGGCAGGCGCCGGACGGCATGAACGCCCTGCCCGCCCATGTCCAGGACACCATCTATCTCGGCGACCACGCGCTGGCCGTGCTGAAGGTCGCCGGCAACGGGGAATTCATGGTCAAGCTGCCGCCGGGCGCCCATGCGGGACTCAGCCACGGCCAGAGCGTGTCCATCGGCTTCCGCCCCGAGGACTGCCGGGCGCTCGATCCCGTGTGATCGGCCGCACCCGTCCGTCCGGTCTCTCCGGGAGGGGGGACCGGGGGCGCGCAACACCTCCTGACGCAACCACACATAATGAAGGAACGGGGACGATGTCGAAGCTTAAGGTGGCAGTTGGGTTCCTTGCGACGTTCACCGCCGGTGTGGCGCTGGCCACCGCCGCGCAGGCCCGCGACCTGACGGTCGTGTCCTGGGGCGGCGCCTATCAGGAGGCCCAGAAGAAGGTGTTCTTCGAGCCGTTCAAGAAGGCCGGCACCCCGATGAACGACGAGTCCTGGGACGGCGGCATCGGCGTTCTGCGCGCCAAGGTCCAGGGCGGTGCGGCGACCTGGGACGTCGTGCAGGTGGAAAGCGAGGAACTGGCCGTCGGTTGTGAAGAGGGCCTGTTCGAGACGATGGAGTTCAACCGGATCGGCGGCGAGCAGGCCTACCTGCCGCAGACGGTCGATGCCTGCGGCGTCGGCGCGATCGTGTACGACTTCGTGCTCGGCTACGACAAGGACAAGCTGAAGGACGCGCCGAAGAGCTGGGCCGACTTCTTCGACACCACCAAGTATCCGGGCAAGCGCGGCCTGCGCCAGGGCGCCAAGACCACCCTTGAGATCGCCTTGATGGCCGACGGCGTCGCGCCGAAGGACGTCTACAAGGTTCTGGGCACCGAAGAGGGCCTGGAGCGCGCCTTCAAGAAGCTCGACACCATCAAGAACGACATCGTCTGGTGGAAGGCCGGCGCCCAGCCGCCGCAGCTGCTGGCGTCGGGCGAAGTGGCGATGACGTCCGTCTACAACGGCCGCATCGACGCCGCCAACAAGGCCGAGAAGAAGAACTTCGGCATGGTGTGGAACGGCGCGCTCTACACCATCGACAGCTGGGTGATCCTGAAGGGCAGCCCGAACAAGGAAGCCGCCTACAAGTTCCTGGAGTTCGCCGGCAAGGCGGAGAACCAGGCCAAGCTGTCCGAAAACATCGCCTACGGCACCTCCAACAAGGATGCCCCGTCCAAGCTGGCGCCCGCCGTCCTGAAGGACCTGCCGACTGCTCCGGACAACATGAAGAACGCGGTCGAGATCAGCGTTCCCTTCTGGCTGGAGAACATCGACCGCCTGACCGAGCGCTTCAACAAGTGGGCGGCGAAGTAAGCCGCTTCAGTCTCTGAGTGGTTGCGACGGGCCCCCTCCCTAACCCTCCCCCGCTTTGCAAGGGAGGGGACCAATCTCCCTCCCCTGCGTCAGCGGGGAGGGCCGGGGTGGGGGCCCACCTCGACCACCCATACACAATCTCTACCGCATTTTTCGAAATAGGCCGCCCATGACAGCCGCGTTCGTCGCCGGCGCCGATGCGTCGTCCGAGGTGCCTCTCAAGCGCCGCCTGAAACGGGCGGAGCGGACGCGCCGGCTCAAGGCCCTGGCGCTGATCCTGCCGCTCCTCCTCTTCCTGCTGTTCACCTTCCTCGGTCCCATCGCCGGCATGCTCTGGCGGTCGGTCGACGACTGGGAGGTGCGTCAGGTCCTGCCCCACACCGTCGCGGCCCTGGCCGACTGGGACGGCAAGGACGTTCCGGGCGAACCGACCTTCGCCGCGCTGGCTGGCGACATCCGCACGGCGCGCGACGCCGGCACCATCGCCATCGCGTCCAAGCGGCTGAACTACGCGCTGAACGGCTTCCGCACCATCATGTCGGGCACGGCGCGCAATCTGAAGACCCTGCCGGAACCCGGCACCGCCAAGGACACCCTGATCGGCATCAACCCGGCCTGGGGCGAACGCGCCACCTGGGTGGCGATCAAGGGCGCCAGCGGGCCGCTCACCAGCTTCTACCTGCTGGGGGCGCTGGACCTGACGCGCAATCTGGACGGCGCCATCGTCGCCGCGCCCGAGGAGCAGGCGATCTACCGCGACGTCTTCGGGCGCACCTTCACCATCAGCTTGGGCGTGACGGTCCTCTGCCTGATCCTGGGCTTCCCGGTCGCCTACATGCTGGCGACGCTGCCCACGGGCCAGTCGAACGTGCTGATGATCTTCGTGCTGCTGCCCTTCTGGACCTCGCTTCTGGTGCGCACCTGCGCCTGGATCGTCGTGCTGCAGAGCGAGGGCATCGTCAACGACAGCCTGCGCTGGATCGGCCTGATCGACGAGCCGCTGCGGCTGATCTACAACCGCTTCGGCGTCTATGTGGCGATGACGCACGTGCTGCTGCCCTTCATGATCCTGCCGCTCTACAGCAGCATGCGGTCGATCTCCCCGGCCTACATGCGGGCCGCGGCGTCGCTCGGCGCCTCGCCGGTCACCGCCTTCCTGCGCATCTACCTGCCGCAGACCGTGCCCGGCATCGGGGCGGGCAGCCTGCTCGTCTTCATCCTGGCCATCGGCTACTACATCACGCCGGCCCTGGTGGGCGGTGCCGCCGACCAGATGATCAGCTACTTCATCGCCTTCTACACGACGGAAACCGTCAACTGGGGTCTCGCCTCGGCGCTGGGTGCGGTGCTTCTGCTCGCCACGCTGCTGCTGGCCGTCGTCTATGGAAAGCTGGTCCACGGCCAGCAGGTCACGGGAGGGATGAAGAATTGAGCCAGAACCACTCCCCCCGCACCACAAGCCAGCGCGTCGCCTGGATCACCACGGTGGTCGTCGCCTCGCTGGTGCTGGTCTTCCTGATGGCGCCGATCCTGGCGATCATGCCGCTGTCCTTCAGCTCCGGCTCCTACCTGACCTACCCGCTGCCGGGCCTGTCGCTGCGCTGGTACGAGGATTTCCTGAACTCGCCGCGCTGGGTGTCGTCGCTGAAGAACAGCGTCATCATCGGGGTGGCCTCGACCATCCTGTCGATGGTGCTGGGCACGCTCGCCTCGCTCGGCCTCGCCCAGTGGAAGAGCAAGTTCAAGCCGCTGGTGCTGGCCATCGTGCTGTCGCCGGTCGTCGTGCCGGGCGTCATCACCGCGGTCGGCCTGTACTTCTTCTTCGCACCGCTGGGCCTGACGGGCAGCTACGCCGGGCTGATCCTGGCGCACACGGCGCTGTCCACGCCCTTCGTGGTCATCACGGTCAGCGCGACGCTGCAGAGCTTCGACATGAATCTGGCGCGGGCCGCCGCCTCGCTCGGCGCCTCGCCGATCTACGCCTTCCGCCGGGTGATCCTGCCGCTGATCCTGCCGGGTCTGGCCTCAGGCGCCCTGTTCGCCTTCGCCACCAGCTTCGACGAGGTGGTGGTGGTGCTGTTCATGGCGGGTCCTGAGCAGCGCACCCTGCCCCGCGAAATGTTCAGCGGCATCCGCGAGAACATCAGCCCGACCATCACGGCGGCGGCGGTGATCCTGACGACCATCTCGGTCATCCTGCTCGCCACGCTGGAGGCGCTGCGCCGCCGCAACGAGCGGCTGAAGGGCAACCTGCGCTGACATGAAAAAGCCGGGCGGCCGATGGGCGGCCCGGCCTTTCCTCAAATCCGGTGGAGTGATGTCACAGGTACGGCGGGGTGCAGGCGCTGATGATTTCGCATTCCTCGTCGCCGAGGTTGCGGAAGCGGTGCGGGATGCGGCTGTCGAACAGATAGGCGTCGCCGGGGCCGAGGATCTCCTTGCGGTCGCCGACCGTCAGCTCGATCCGGCCCTTGATGATGACGCCGCCCTCCTCCGATTCATGCTGGAGCATGGTGCGGCCGCCGGTGTCGGCGCCGGGGGCGTACTTCTCGTGCAGCACCTGGAGGTTGCGGCCGCGCAGGTCGCCCACCTGCCGGAAGGAGATCGACCCGACCCGGCTCTTCACCAGCCCGGTCAGCTCGACCAGATCGCCGCCCTTGAAGAAGATCTGCTCGCGGGGCGGCAGGTCGTCGGAGGAGAAGAACTCCGCCAGGGTCATCGGAATGCCCTGGAGCACCTTGCGCAGCGAGGAGACGGACGGGCTGCACCGGTTCTGTTCGATCAGCGAGATGGTGCCGTTGGTCACGCCCGCCCGTTGCGCCAACTGGCGCTGGGACAGGGCGTTCGCTTCCCGAACCTGCTTCAGGCGCGCGCCCACGTTGAAATCGACAGCGTCCACATCCATGGATCGGTTCCTCGCTCCTGACCGGAAGGCATACCGGATTCGCGTGTGTGCGTCATTAAAAACTCAACACCCGATTAGGGTTGTTTAATTTATTAAACATGGGTACGCTCCCTTCACATCGCAAATCGAGGCTGATTCCCATGCTGTCGCTGAACGACCAGAGCCTTCTTCGGACGCAAGCCTATGTGAACGGCGCGTGGCGCGACGCCTTCTCCGGCAAGACCTTCGCGGTCACCAACCCGGCGACGGGCGAAGAGCTGGCCCGGGTCGCCGACGTCGGCGCGGAAGAGACGCGGCAGGCCATCAACGCCGCCGACGCCGCCCTGCCGGCCTGGCGCGCCAAGACCGCGAAGGAGCGCGCGGCCATCCTGCGCCGCTGGTTCGAGCTGATCATGGCGGCGCAGGAGGATCTGGCCGTTCTGATGACGCTGGAGCAGGGCAAGCCGCTGGCTGAGGCCCGCGGCGAGGTCGCCTATGGCGCCAGCTTCATCGAGTGGTTCGCCGAGGAGGGCAAGCGGGTCTACGGCGACGTGATCCCCAGCTTCGCCGGCAACAAGCGCATCGTCGTCCTGAAGGAGCCGATCGGCGTCGTCGCGGCGATCACCCCGTGGAACTTCCCCAACGCGATGATCACCCGCAAGGTCGGCCCGGCGCTGGCCGCCGGCTGCACCATCGTGGTCAAGCCGGCGGAGGACACCCCGCTGTCCGCCCTGGCGCTGGCCGAGCTGGCCGAGCGCGCCGGCGTGCCGGCCGGGGTGTTTAACATCGTCACCGGGTCCGACCCGGTCGCCATCGGCGGCGAGCTGACCGCCAGCCCGATCGTGCGCAAGCTGTCCTTCACCGGCTCGACCGAGGTCGGCAAGATCCTGATGCGCCAGTCGGCGGACACGGTGAAGAAGGTGTCGCTGGAGCTGGGCGGCAACGCGCCCTTCATCGTGTTCGACGACGCCGACCTGGACGAGGCGGTCAAGGGTGCGCTCGCCTCCAAGTACCGCAACTCCGGCCAGACCTGCGTCTGCGCGAACCGGCTGCTGGTCCAGGCCGGCGTCTACGACGCCTTCGCCGCCAAGCTGGCCAAGGCGGTGAAGCAGATCCGCGTCGGCAACGGCATGGAGGCCGGGGTCACCCAGGGCCCGATGATCAACGGCCAGGCCGTCGAGAAGGTCGAGGAGCTGATGGGCGACGCGCTGGCCAAGGGCGCCACGGTCGCGCTCGGCGGCAAGCGCCATGGCCTGGGCGGCACCTTCTTCGAGCCGACGATCCTGACCGGCGTCACCACCGAGATGCGCGTGGCCCGCGAGGAGATCTTCGGCCCGGTGGCCCCGCTGTTCAAGTTCGAGACGGAGGCCGACGCCATCCGCATGGCGAACGATACCGAGTTCGGTCTGGCGGCCTATTTCTACAGCCGGGACATCGGCCGGGTGTGGCGCGTGGCCGAGCAGCTGGAATACGGCATGGTCGGGATCAACGAAGGCATCCTGTCGACCGAGGTCGCGCCGTTCGGCGGCATCAAGCAGTCGGGCATCGGGCGGGAAGGCTCCAAGTACGGTGTGGAGGACTTCCTGGAGATCAAGTACCTGTGCGTCGGCCTGGGCGCCTGACGCCATCCTTTCCAATCGGGGGTTTGAGATGAGCAACCAGTCCTTCCAGGATCGTCGCAACGCCGCCGTTCCGCGCGGCCTTGCCAACGCCATGCCGGTCTATGTCGACCGCGCCGAGAACGCCGAGCTGTGGGACGTCGAGGGCAACCGCTTCATCGACTTCGCGGGCGGCATCGCGGTGCTGAACACCGGCCACCGCCATCCGAAGATCATCGAGGCGGTGAAGGCCCAGCTCGACCGCTTCACCCACACCTGCGCGATGGTCACGCCCTACGAGTCCTTCGTGACCCTGGCGGAGCGGCTGAACGCGCTGGTTCCGGGCTCCACGCCGAAGAAGACCGCCTTCTTCACCACCGGTGCCGAAGCCGTCGAGAACGCCGTGAAGATCGCCCGCGCCCACACGGGCCGTCCGGGCGTGATCGCCTTCTCCGGCGCCTTCCACGGCCGCACGCTTCTGGCGATGGCGCTGACCGGCAAGGTCGTGCCCTACAAGGTCGGCTTCGGTCCCTTCCCGGCCGAGGTCTACCACGCGCCCTTCCCCAACGCCTATCGCGGGGTCAGCGTCAAGGACAGCCTGACGGCGCTGGAGCAGCTGTTCAAGTCGGACGTGGACGCCACCCGCGTCGCCGCGATCATCGTGGAGCCGGTGCAGGGTGAGGGCGGCTTCAACATCGCCCCGACGGAGTTCCTGCAGGCGCTGCGCAAGGTCTGCGACGACAACGGCATCCTGCTGATCATCGACGAGATCCAGACCGGCTTCGCCCGCACCGGCAAGATGTTCGCCATCGAGCATTCCGGCGTCGAGCCCGACCTGATGACCATGGCGAAGAGCCTGGCCGGCGGTTTCCCGCTGTCGGCGGTCACCGGCAAGGCGGAGATCATGGACGCCCCGATCCCCGGCGGCATCGGCGGCACCTACGCCGGCAGCCCGCTGGCGACCACCGCGGCTCTGGCCGTGCTGGACGTCATCGAGGAGGAGAAGCTGATCCAGCGCTCCAACGACCTGGGCGAGCGCATCGCCGGCCGCTTCCGCACCATGGCCCAGCGCAACACGCTGTCGGTGATCGGCGACGTGCGCAACCTGGGCGGCATGATCGCCATGGAGCTGGTGAAGGACCGCGGCACCAAGGAGCCGGCGCCGGAGCTGACCAAGGCGCTGGTCGCCAAGGCGGCGGAGAAGGGCCTCGTCCTGCTGTCCTGCGGCACCTACGGCAACGTGATCCGCATCCTGGTTCCGCTGACCGCGTCGGACGCGCTGGTGGACGAGGGCCTGGACATCATCGAGCGCTCCCTGGAGGAGCTGGTTTCGGCCTGATCTTTTCGCGAAGTCCCCTGACTGCACACCCTCCTTCCCGCAAGGGAAGGAGGGTTTCTTTTTGTGCGCCCGCCCGCCCGCGCTTTAGGATGAGGGCGCGGGGCGGAGGGGCAAGCGCATGGCCGGCGGGATCGACATCGTCATCATCAAGAAGAGCGGTCTGGGCGACGCCGGGGCCAGCGTCTTCGCGGAGGTCGCGGAAACCCTGCGTTTCGCGCTGCGCCGCCTGGGCATCGACGCGGAAATCGTGTGGAACCGCGTCGGCCGCCGCCGGCGCGCCATCGTCCTGGGCGGGCACGACCTGACGCCGGAGGAGGGCGACCGTCTGCCCAGCGGCACCATCCTCTACAATCTGGAGCAGATCGCCACGCTCCACCCGCGCAACGCCCATTACCTGGACCTGCTGCGCCGCTGCCGGGTGTGGGACTACAGCCCGCGCAACATCGCCGATCTGGCCGGCCAGGGCATCCGGGCGCGCCACGTCCCCATCGGGCATGTCGACGCGATGACCCGCATCCCGAACAGCCCAGCCCCCGGCATCGACGTGCTGTTCTACGGCGCCGTGAACCCGCGCCGCCGCGCCATCCTCGACGCGCTGGGCGAGCGCGGCCTGACCGTGGTCAGCCTCCAGCATTATTACGGAGATCTGCGCGACCGCTTCGTCGCCGACGCCAAGCTGGTGCTGAACCTGCATTACTACGAGGCGGGCATCTTCGAGATCGTCCGCGTCTCGCACCTGCTGTCGAACCGCAAGGCGGTGCTGGCCGAGCGCCACCCCGACACCGAAATCGACCCCGACCTGCTGGACGCCATGGCCTTCGCCCCCTACGACGGGCTGGTCGAGGCCGCCTGCGCGCTGGTCGCCGACGGTGCGCGGCGGGAGGCGCTGGCCGAGGCCGGTTACCGGCGCATGAGGAACCGGGACGCGGTGGCGCTGATGCGCAGCGCCGCCGCGGACCTCGGTCTTTCAAACAGCGAGGCCGGCGCGCTCACCGGCTCCTGAAGCGCCCGTTCACAGCTCGACGACCGGCGCAAACCCGCCGAAGATCAGCCGCTTCCCATCGAAGGGCATCGGATTCGTCTCCGGACTGAACCGCTCGTCGATCTTCATCAACTCTTCCATCCGCCCCATGGCGGCGTCCCGCGTCGCCTTGTCCGGCCATTCGATCCAGGAGAAGACGACCGTCTCGTCCTCCGTCGCCTGCACGGCGCGGCGGAAATCGGTGAGCTTGCCGTTGGGCACATCGTCGCCCCAGCATTCGAGGATGCGCGTCGCGCCAAGCTCCTTGAACACGCTGTCGGCCTTGTTCGCGTGGTCGATGAAGGCCTGCCGGTTGGCCGTCGGAACCGCGATGACGAATCCGTCGATGTAAGCCATGCCCTTCCTCCCTTTTTGATTGAAGCTTCGGCCCCGCCCGTCAGGACGCGGTCGGGTCCGGGCACTTCGCACCGGTGTGGTTCAGCATCCAGGGCGTGCCGAAGCGGTCGGTGACCATGGCAAAGCGATCGGCCCAGAAGGTCTCGCCCGGCGGCATCTCGACGGACCGGGCGTCCTTCGCCAGCACCGCGAAGATACGCTCGAACTCGGCGAGCGACGGCGGGGCGATCTGCACCCGGAATCCCTGCGGCGTGCTGTACATGCTGTCCGGCGAGTCGGACGCCATCACCGTGGTCGCCCCCAGCTTCACCATCATGTTCATCACGAGGTCATCGCCGCCGGGCATGCGGCTGTCCGCATCCGGGGCGTCGCCGTTGCGGAACACGTAGACGATGTCGCCGCCGAGGGTCTCGGCGTAGTGGGTCATCGCCTCCAGGCAGGTCCCGTTGAAGAACAGGTAGATCGTCGGTTCCATGGATTCGTTTCCTCCGGTTAAGACTGTTTTTGGATCAGAGCGTTCTGGCGAGGGCTTCGAGCTGATCGGTCGCTTTGCCCCAGCCTTCGTGGAAGCCCATCTTTTCGTGCTCGTCGCGCGCCTCGGCGCTCCAGTGCATGGCGCGGGCGGTGTAGAGGGTCCGGCCGTCGCCCGCGTCCTCGAAGCGCACCTCGGCGGTCATGAAGGCCCGGCCCGACGGCCGCCAGCCGGGGCGGAAGGCGTCGGTGAAGACGAGACGCCGCCCCTCCTCCACGTCGAGGAAGACGCCGGGCTCGCCGAAGGATTCGCCGTTCGGGCCGTTCATCCGCGTGAAGAACTCGCCGCCCGGCCGCAGGTCCATCCGCGCCTCGGACACGAACCAGGGCTTGGGGCAGAACCACTGTTTCAGCAGCTCGGGTTCGGTCCAGCAGCGCCACAGCGCGCCGCGCGGCGCGTCGAGGCTGCGGGTCAGAACGAGGTCGCGCTCACCTTCCGTCATGGGTGTTCCCTTTCGAACGGGGCTGTGAAAAGAGCAGCGTGAGGTAGCGTTTCAGGTGATCGACGCTGTCCAGCGCATCCTCGCGCCCGCCCGTCGCCTTGGCGAGGATGAAGGCGCCCTGGAGCACGGCCTGGGTGTGCCGCGCGAGGCTCGCCGGGGTCCAGTCGGCCTCGATGCCGCGCGCCGCCATGGCCGCCGCGATGTCCGGTTCGAGCGTCGCCGCGTGGCCGAAGATGCTGGCGGCGCAGGCGTCGCGGATCGCCGGGTGCGACCCGTAGACCTCCTGCGTCATGGTCCCGACGAGGCAGGTGAATTCGGCGGGATCGCCGTCGATGATCGTCTTGCGGAACTCGACATAGCCGAACAGGCGGTCGAGCGGGTCGTCGAGCCGGTGGTACGGCGCGTTCGCGAAGAAGGCCGAGGTGGTTTCCGCCCAATAGGCGGCGGCGGCGACGCCGAGCGCTTCCTTGGTCTCGAAATGATGGAAGAACGCGCCCTTGCTGACCCCCGCCGCCTTGCAGAGATCATCGACGGACGTCGCCGCGAAGCCCTTGGCCCGGATGACGTCCCGCGCCGCTTCGAGGAGCCGGGTGCGGGCGTCGCCGCGTTCGGGGTGATGTTTGGCGGGTCTCGGCATGGGATGAAACATACCGGTCGGTTGGTATATCCGTCAAGTGTGGGGAGAGGGTGTCACGTCATCCGTTGCGGCATGCATGCCGCTTCGGGCGAGCGTGGCGTGACCGCCCCCCCTTGTTCTGAGCTAGGTTAATGGTTTGAAACCAAGGGGCCGAGGTTCTGCTCTCCGCACCTAGGATGCGGACACATTTGCCTCAGGTGCATGATGCTATGCACGCCTCAACACACCAGCGAAATTACCACAAGACGTTTATCAAACGGAACCCTACTGGCTTTATTCGCTCAAAAGCACACCACGATTCGGCTTGTTTGGAAACTTAATGGAGTGTATATCCGATCTATTAAATATGACCGTGTCAACAAATTGATATTCATAGATTTTATCTTTTGCTTTGTTCTTGGATAGTTTATCGCAAGATCTATAGTACCCATCAATACTTTGCTCAATCCCCTTTATATTTTTTGTTACAACAGAAGACGATGTAGAGAACATGATACATGTTTTATAAGCAATAATTTTATTTTTTCCATCCTCCTGAATTGACTTAATGTATAATTCAGCATGCACCCCACCACCAGCGCCGATCAACTTTAATATATACGCCGTCATATTGTTCGATCCCGGATATATAGCCAAAAACATCAGCAAATATAATAAGCACATAAAGAGAATATTCTTGAACCTTAGAGAGATTACTGATTGTATAAGATGAACAGATAATACAATAAAAAAAGCAATGTAATCAGGAGGAACTTTTTCATCGCCAAAATGATAAACCATACTTCCTATCTTGTTTAGATCATTATCATTTCGATACGTTTCATCATATAGAATAAAGGTTAATGTAAATAAGTACATCCACACTATAGACTTAGCGTTAACTTTAAAAAAGAATAAAAAAATTTCTTTGAAGCTAGCTTTTCTGTAATTCTTTCTATTTATTATACACGATAGCCCTGACGAGAAAGCCAACGACAGCATGAAGACTATTATATTTTCTATAGAAAACATATATGAGGATAGTTTACCAAATTTATAAGCTGAATAATGAAAAATAACCTCTATTATAAAAGAAAAATTTATTACCGCATATGGGATTATTTTTTTCTTATTATCGTCACTATTGGATATATAGATTGGGAATAGCTTCCTTATTACGCTATCATCCCTAACCTCCCATATAATAGGCAAAAAAAACACGATAAGAAACACTGTAAATATAACAAAAAAAACCACCATAAATATAGCTATCGTGAAACCAAAAGACGCATCTATTGGAGGTAATGGCGTATTTGTCATAATAATATAATTGGATAACAGTAATATTCCAAAAAAACTTGAGGAAGCAACAACAATTTTTGGGATACTCTTAATATCTATACTTGAAGTGTTGGCAATATTTTTTAAATTATCAACTATTATTCCAAATAAAGATGACTTTTTGGTCATCGCGGCTTCCTTTATTTTGATGCAGACAATATCTACTGGAGAAACTTAGAGTTTACTTACCCAATAAATACCCTTTGGGATTTTGCACGCAAATGAATCATCCAGGACCACAGGATTTCCGAATTATACCACTAGGAGGCATGACATGCTATCGGCAAACGACCTATCTAACGCAGGCATGCGAACTGAAAGATGGATATGAGAATAAATAGAGCTTATCTCATTCCCTAGTGGAAACATCAGCAGCCTGGAGCAGGGCAGACTTCAGCGGCAGCTGCAGGTCCTCGGCCCGGCTGCTTTACCCAGCCACTCTCTTTGCAGGACATCAGAGCAGAAATTTAACAAGATGAAGAAGTAACTGACTATCTGCGCTGAATGGCCTGTGTGGTCGGGTCTTATAGTGCAGATCAGAACCTTTGCCTGATCAAGAAAAATCAACGGCTTGAGCCTATGGAGGCGGAGTTTGATCCGCGCTCTTATGCACTGAGCAACGGCCCCGTCCGCCGCAGCGTCGTCCCCGCCACCTTGGCGATCCGCTTGCCCGCCAGGGTGAAGCGGGTCGCGCTGTGGGCGTAGAGCACGCCCGCCGACTCGCTGCGCACCGGGGTCATCTCGCCGGTCAGCGGGTCGAGGATGTCGGCGACCACGGCGCCGGCCTCCACGCGGTCGCCCGCCTTGTGGTGGAAGACCACCACGCCGCCCACCGGGGCGGTCAGCGGTTCGGAGGATTCCAGCGGGGTCGGGGCGCACAGCGGCGCCGGCAGGGCCGGCGGCTCGCCGGACAGGACGCCGGCATGGGTGAGGAAGCCGGCGATGGCCCGGGCGTCCGCTTCGCCTTGGGCGTGCTCCACGTCGGCCTGCCCGCGCAGTTCCACGGTCACGGAATGGCAGCCGAAGGGGATCGGGCGGTCGGGCCAGAGCTTGGCAAGCTCGTTCCAGGGGCGGCTGACCGCCTCGTCGAAGGGGTCGCCGCCGGATTCCTCGGCGAGGAAGACCGCCCGCGCGCCCAGCAGCCGCTGCAACGGGGCGAAGGCCTCCGCCGAGGGCGTCAGGGTGTAGAGGTGCATCACCGCTTCCAGGTCGCAATGCAGGTCCAGCACCCAATCGGCCTGGAGCGCCAGGGCCAGAAGACGGTGCTTCATGTGCTCCGTCTCGGTGCGCGGGGTGCGTTCGGCCAGCGCGTCGGCCAGGGCGGCGCGGATGGCGGCCTTGTTGGCCTCGCCGTCGTCGGTCAGCCGGTCGGCGACGCGCTCGGCCACCGCCTCGGTCAGGTGGGGGTAGTCGCGGTTGAAGTTCTTGCCGTCGTCCTGGTCGAAGCGGCCCAGGTGATGGTCCATCAGCGACTGGCCCAGACCCACCGGGTTGGCGACCGGGACGAGGATCACCTCGCCGGCGATCCGCCCCTCGGCCTCCAGCGCGATCAGGATGCGGCGCAGCTTGTCGGCCACCAGCATCGCCGGGATCTCGTCGGCGTGCAGCGACGCCTGGATGTAGGCGCAAGGCCGCGCGCCCGCCGTGCCGAAGCGCTGAACGGTCAGGGTCCGCCGGGTGCCGGGGGTGGCGGACGGGAGGTCGATGATGGCGCTGTGCATGGCGGATCGCTGCTGGATGGATGGGAAGCCCACCCCACCGTGGCGAAGGCCGGGGCGGGCCGCAAGCGCCTTTTGCGCTGGGCTGTCGCGTTTAAGTCCCCTCTCCCCCCTGGGGAGAGGGTTAGGGTGAGGGGGGTGCGCTTGTGCCGGACGTACCGCCATGCGCACCCCCCTCACCGGCCCTCCGGGCCACCCTCTCCCCAGGGGGGAGAGGGTTAAAAAGGGGCGAACGCCATGCCTCTGCCCTTTACGGAACCGTGGTTCCCGTCAGGACGGCGTCGAACTGCTCCAGCGCCCAATCGACCTGCTCGCGGGTGATGACCAGCGGCGGGGCGATGCGGATGGTGTGGTCGTGGGTGTCCTTCGCCAGGACGCCGCGCGCTCGCAGCGCCTCGCAATAGCGGCGCGCCCCGCCCGCCTCCGGGTGAAGCTCCACCGCCAGCATCAGGCCGCGCCCGCGCGCCTCGCGGATCACGTTGCTGCGGATGGCGCCGAGCTGTTCCAGGAAATAGGCGCCCTGGGCGGCGGCGTTGTCGATCATGCCCTCCTCCACCAGCACCCGCATGGCGGCGCGGGCCACGGCGCAGGCCAGCGGGTTGCCGCCGAAGGTGCTGCCATGCTGGCCGGGCTTCAGCACGCCCAGCACCTCGGAGTTCGACAGCACCGCCGACACCGGGTAGAAGCCGCCGGACAGCGCCTTGCCGATCAGGGTGACGTCGGCCTCCACCCCCTCATGCTCCTCGGCCAGCAGCTTGCCGGTGCGGCCCAGCCCGGTCTGGATCTCGTCCAGGATCATCACGACGTTGCGCTCCGTGCACAGGTCGCGCACCCGGCGCAGATAGCCGGCGGGCGGGATGACCACCCCGGCCTCGCCCTGGATCGGCTCCAGCAGGACGGCCACCGTGTTGGAGGTCATCGCCGCCTCCAGCGCCGCTGCGTCGCCGAAGGGCACGGTGCGGAAGCCCGGCGTGAAGGGGCCGAAGCCGCCGCGGGCGTCCGGGTCGGTGCTGAAGCTGACGATGGTGATGGTGCGCCCGTGAAAGTTATCGGAGCAGACGATGATCTCCGCCTGGTTCTCCGGCACGCCGCGCACCTCGTAGCCCCACTTGCGCACCGTCTTGATCGCCGATTCCACCGCCTCCGCCCCGCTGTTCATCGGCAGGATCTTGTGGGAGCCGGTCAGCGCCGCCAGCTCCTCGTAGAACGGCGCGAGCTGGTCGTTGCGGAAGGCGCGGGAGGTCAGGGTCAGCTTCGACGCCTGTTGCACCATCGCTTCCAGAATCTTCGGGTGGCAATGGCCCTGGTTGACGGCGGAGTAGGCCGAGAGGCAGTCGAGATAGCGGTTGCCCTCGGTGTCCCAGACATAGACGCCCTCGCCGCGCGCCAGCACGACGTCCAGCGGCTTGTAATTGTGGGCGCCCAGGCGGTGTTCGGTCCCGATCAGGTCGGCGGCGTGCGGAAGCATGGCGTTCTCTCCGGGAGTTGTTTCTTCTTCAGACGGCTTGTTTCAAACGGCTTGCCCGCCGATCTGCGACTGGGTGACGGCGGGGTCGATGATGCGGCGGCCGAACAGGCTCGCCACCAGATCGACCAGCAGGAGGGCGCTCTTGCCCCGCTCGTCCAGGAAGGGATTCAGTTCCACCACGTCCAGCGAGCCGACGACGCCCGCGTCGTGCAGCATCTCCATGATCAGGTGCGCCTCGCGGTAGGTCGCTCCGCCCAGCACCGCCGTGCCCACCGCGGGGGCGATGGCGGGGTCGAGGAAATCCACGTCCAGGCTGACATGCAGATGGCCATCGGCCTGCCGCACCCGCTCGATGATGCGGCGCATGTGGACGCCGACGCCGTGCTCGTCGATCAGCCGCATGTCCACCACGTCCACGCCGCGGGCGCGCAGCAGGCCCCGCTCGCCGGGGTCGAGGGAGCGGATGCCGAACAGATGGACGTGCGCCGGGTTCACGGTGGCGCGCTGCTCCGGCGGGAAGACGTCGTCGAACCCGTCCTCCCCGCACAGCAGGGCCACCGGCATGCCGTGCATGTTGCCGGACGGCGAGGTGTGGGGCGTGTTGAAGTCGCCATGCGCGTCCAGCCACAGCACGAACAGCGGCTTGCCGGCCTCCCGGCAATGGCGGGCCACCCCGGTGACCGAACCCATGGACAGGCTGTGGTCGCCGCCCAGGAACACCGGCACCCCGCCCGCCTGCATCATGGCGTAGGAGCGGTCGGCCAGCGCCCGCGACCAAGCGGTGATCTCCGCCAGACGGGCCGTGGCGGCGTCGCCCTCGCTCCAGGGGTCGGGGGTCAGATCACCGAGATCGCGGACCTCGTGCCCAAGCTCGCGCAGGGCGCGGACCAGCCCCGCCGTGCGCAGCGCCGCCGGCCCCATCAGGGCGCCGGGATGGCCGGCCCCCGCCTCGATGGGAACGCCGATGATCTCCACGAAGCGCTGATCGTCCCGATCCTCCGACGCCATGCCGTCCCTCTCCCTGTGCGATCGTGCCTCCCATGACTATCGTGGGCGGAGCAGGCGGCAGAAAGACGGAAAAGTGCCAACGAACGGCGGCGTTTTTGACAGTCTGACAAGCCCGACTTATCATTCCGGCATGGACGACCTGGACCACCGCCTGCTGGGCCTGCTGCGCGCCGACGCGCGCCAGCCCGTCGCCGGCCTCGCCGCCGCGTTGAAGGTGTCGCGCGCCACCGTGCGCGCCCGCATCGACCGTCTGGTCGCGAGCGGGGTCATCGCCGGCTTCACGGTGTTGCTGCGCAAGGATCTGCGGCCCGCCATGGTCCGGGCCATCACGATGATCGAGGTGGAGGGCCGCGCCGCCGAGACGGTCATCGCCCGCCTGCACGGCTTTCCGGAGGTGCGGACGGTCTACACGACCAACGGGCGCTGGGACGTCGTCGCTGAAATCGAAACGGAGTCGCTGGAGGCCTTCGACGACACGCTGCGCCGCGTCCGGCAGATCGCCGGCATCGCCTCCACCGAGACCAGCATCCTGCTCTCCGCCCGCAAGGCGATGCTGTAGCCTACCCGCCGAGAGATCAGCCGCCGAGACCGGCCAGGACCCCGCCCAGAAGCGGCTGGCCGAACAGCGCGCCCAGCGCGAAGCCGACGATCAGCCCGACCGCCGCCGCGACCAGCGCCCGGCCGCCGCCGCCCTTGGGCGCCTCCGCCGACCCGCCGCGGCCGTTGTTCCCACCCGTGGAGTCGTCGCCCTCGTCCGGCGCCGCCGCGCGGCGGGCGCTGTAGGAGGAGTCGGTGTCGGCGTGCCAGGCGCGGATGCGGTCCTGCGCCGGCTTCAGCTGCTCGTCGGTCGGGGAGGAGCCGCGGCCGTGGACGATTTCCCAGCCCAGCGCCAGGAAGCGCGTGGTCGTCCGCCCCTCCGGGCTGAAGATCGCGGCGGGCATCCGGCGGTAGGTCGCCTTCACCACGTCCACGTCGTAGGGGATCGCCGTGCGGAACATCAGTTCCGGGAACTCGGAGCGCAGCAGGGTCAGCGATTCGCGCCCGACCTCGTCGTTGGTGATCGACAGCATCAGGATGCCGGCCACCGACAGGTTGGGGTTCATGCCCTTCTGGATGTGCTCGACCACCGACAGGGTGCGCTTCAGCCCGTCCAGCGCGTAGCGCCCCGGAAAGACCGGAAGCACCAGCCGGTCCGACGCCGCCAGCGCGCCCGCCGCGAGATGGCCGAGCGCCGGCGGGCAGTCGATCACCACATAGTCCGGCGGGTTGCGCGAGAAGTGCAGCGCCTTGCGTAGGCCCCGCTGCGAGCCGCCGCGGGCGTCCAGCGCGTGTTCCAGCGAATAGAGCTTCCGCGCGCCGACGATCATCGACAGCCCGTCGAAGCTGGTCGGGGTGATGGCGTCCTCGACGAAGGTGTCCTGGCTCAGCAGGTCGTTGATGCCGACCCGCGCCTTCTCCCGCAGCAGGAAGTTGCTGGTGGCGCTGCTCTGCGGGTCGAAGTCGATCAGGACGACGCTCTTGCCCAACGCGGCCAGCGCCAGGGCGAGATTCACGGAGGTGGTCGTCTTGCCGACGCCGCCCTTCTGATTGTACACCGCCAGGATGGTCGGCTGCCGCGTCTCCGGCGCGTCGAAGACGTCTTCGTGGCTGGTCATGTCCGTTCCGCTTCGTCGTTCTGCGGGAATTCGATCTGCGGGCCAAGAGCCGCCGCGAGCGCCGCACTATACGCATTGGAACGCGCCGGTGTCTTCCCGCAGATGCGCCGGTGTCCCGAAAGGTAACAGCTTCAGCGTGCCTTGAAGGCCGCCAGCTGGCCGGGCAGCGGCGCCATGGTCAGGCGGACGCGCACGATCTCCCATCGTCCCTCGGCGCCGGGATGGGTGCCATCGCAGGGGCGGCGGTCGAGAATCTCGAAGGACAGGCTGGACAGACCGTCCTCCTCCGGGATCGTCCCGCCGGACCAGTTCGCCTGGAACACCCGCTTGTTGACCCGCGAGATGGGCGAGGCCGAGGCGTCGGGGTTGAAGCCCTCGTTGTCGTGGTCCAGCGGTTCGAACCGGCCGGGCCGCCGCGCGGTCGGGATGCGGCGGGAGCGGATGCGCAGCGACAGGTCGAAATCCTCGTAGCCCCAGCCCCAATAGGCGTTGGAATAGCCGTCGATCCGCCGGAACACGTCGTTCGGCATCAGCAGGACGCCGCCCATCGTGCTCTCCAGGTCGGTGGTCACCGTCTGGTCCGAGCGGCCCGGCGCCACCGGCCGCTGCTCCGCCCCGAAGGACAGGATGGGGGTCGGCCGGTCGACCCAGGAGTAATCGGCGTCGATGGGCAGATAGTCGATGTCGTGCAGGCAGGTGTAGCCGCTGTCGGCCTCGCCCAGCAGGAAGCCGACATTCTTGATGGCGCCCCGGTTGAAGGGCAGCCCGGCCTCCTGCTCAACGATGGTGACGCGGTAGTCGATGGGCTCAGCGAGCGTTGCGAAGTAAGCGCCGACCCGCGGCACGAATTCCCGCAGATGCGCCTCGCGGTCGCGGTAGGGCACGACGATGTGAAGCCGCCGGTCGGTGGTCGTCATCGCGTGTCTCCTGCCGGTGCGAATCGTTGCCAGATGGCGCGATAGGCGTCCTCCAGATCGCGGGCGAAGCGGTCGCCGTCGAACAGCGGGCTGGCCGTCCGCGCCATTGCCAAGCGTGCCTTCAGCCCGGCCAGCCGCCCCGGATCGCGGGCGAGGTCCAGGGCCAGCGCCTCGTAGGCCGCCGGCGAGTCCGCCACCAGCTCCGGCAACCCCACCGTTTCGAGAAGGCTCGCCGCCACCCGCCCGGCGAAGGTGGCGCCACGGCAGGTCAGCACCGGAAGCCCGGTCCACAGCGCGTCGCTGGCCGTGGTGTGGGCGTTGTAGGGCAGCGTGTCGAGGAACAGGTCGGCCAGCCGGTGCCGCGCCAGATGCTCCGCCAGGGGCCGCGGCGGCGCGAAGACGAGGCGTTCCGGCGCCACCCCGCGGGCCGCCGCCTCGCGCCGCAGGTTGCCGGCCACCAGCGGGTTGCCGGCGTAGAGCCACAGGACGCTCCCCGGCACGGCGCGCAGCAGCCGCGCCCAGACGTCGAACAGAGCGGGCGTCAGCTTGTAGGGGCTGTTGAAGCAGCAGAAGACGAAGCCATCCTCCGGCAACCCGCAATCGGCGCGCGTCGGCATGCGCTCCGCGATGGCGCGGTGGCGGTCGTTGGGCTGGTAGCAGTGGGGAAGCCGCACCACCGCCTCGCTGTAGAACTCCTCCTCGCCCGGCGGGATGGTCACCGCGTCGGCCAGGATCACGTCGATGAAGTCCGCCCCCATGGTGCCGGGATAGCCCAGCCAGTTCACCTGCACCGGGGCGGGGCGCGCCGCCAGGATCGCCGTGCGGGCGAAGGCCGTGTAGCCCTTCAGGTCCACCAGGATGTCGATGCCGTCGGCGGCGATGGCTTGCGCGGCGTCGCGGTCGGAGCGGTCGCGCAGATCCACGAAGCGCTCCACCGCCGTGGTCAGACGCCGCCGCATCGGGCTGCCGTCATCGATGCCGGTGGAATAGGCGGTGACGGCGAAGCGCGTCCGGTCGTGCCGCTCCAGAAGCTCCGCCATCAGATAGGCGGTGGCGTGCTCGTGGAAGTCGGCGGAGAGGTAACCGACGCGCAGGCGCCCGTCTCCGGGTATGGCGGGCCGTGCCACCGTCGGAACCCCGCGCGCCTTCTGCCGTGCCCAACGCTCCGCCGCCGCCCGCTGGTCCGCCGGCGTCGTGTCCACCGCCAGGAGGCCGAACGGCGGCACGCCCAGGGCACCGGCGCGCAGCCGCCCGATCAGGTCGCTTTCCAGCGCCGGCAGGTCGCGCCAGTCGCAGGCATGCCTCTGCTGCTGGACCAGCTGCGCCAGCGCCGGGTTGTAGGCGGGGGAAAGCCGGCGGACACGGCGCGAAGCCTCGATGGACGGTGCGATCTGGTCCGCCAGCGTCGCGGCGGCGGCCAGATCCTCCCACCCCCCCTGGTCGCCGGGATCGAGGGCCACGGCCCGGCGCAGCGCGTCGAGCCCGGCGTCCGGCCGCAAGGCGCCGGTCAGCGTCTGGCCGAGAATCCGCCACGCCACGGCATGCTCCGGATGCCGTCCGATCGCGCCGCGCAACAGCGCCAAGGCGCCCACCGTGTCGTGCAGGCCGCACAGTTCCACCGCCAGATCGACCGCCGCCGCCGGGGAGTCGGGCTGGAGCCTGAGAACCTTGCGGTACTCCGCCACCGCCTCATCCCGCCGCCCGGCGGCGGCCAGCGCGTTGGCAAGGTTGTGGCGCACACCGGCATCATCCGGCGCCAGCCGTGCTGCCACCATGTTCGCCGCTACCGCCTCGCCCCAGCGACCCGCCGCGTGGACGGCGTTGCCGAGCAGCATCCAGCCGTGTCGGTCCGCCGGGTTCAGCGCCGCCATGCGACAGCCGATCCGCCACGCCTCGTCCCGGCGCCCGGCGGCCAGGGCGAGAAGGCCGAGATTGTTAAGGGACACCGCATGCTCCGGACTGCGCGACAGCGCCGCACGGTAGGCGGTTTCGGCTTCACCGGTCCGGCCCAGACTTTCCAGCGCAACCGCCAGATTCTTCCAGATGCCGGCGTCCTCCGGCCGGTGGCGCAGGGCCTCGCGGTAGGCCGCCTCCGCCGCGCCGGGTTGGCCCTGCTCCTGAAGCGCCACGCCCAGATTGTTCCACACCCCGCCCAGACCAGGGCAGGCGGCCAGGACGGCACGGTAATGCGGTTCGGCCTCCGCCGGGCGTCCCTGGGCGTGGAGGGACAGCGCCACCCCGTAATGGGCGTCGGGGGAGTCGGGCGCCAGCTTCAGCGCCGCGGCGTAGACCGCCCCCGCCGGCCCCCATTGCGACAGCCCCGCCAGCAGGCCGCCGAAATCCAGATAGATGTCGACGTCCTTGCGCAGCGCCAGCGCCTGCTGGAACAGCGCCACGGCCTCGCGGACGCGGCCCTCGCGCTGGGCGGCGACGGCCTGCCGGTGCAGCGCGGCGGCCCGTTCGGCGGTTTCGGGGAGGTCCATGCGCGCCCTCTCAATCCCGCTGGCGGGTGTGCAGCAGGATGCGCGGGATCTCCGGCGGGCGGCGGTCGTCGCCCCATTGCGAGATGTCGGCAATCGTGCTCACCCCGCGGCGGCGGGCCAGCAGGCTGAGGATGCTCTGGTCGTGCCGGTGGTCGCGGAACTCCGGGTAGTTGTCCTTGCCGCACTCGTTCGGCGCGTCGGTGAGAATGCGCTCGTCCTGGGCGAAGCGCAGCCATTCGGAGACGAAGGCGATGGTTTCCGGCGTCCGTTCGCAGACGATGAAACTCGCCAGGATCTGGGTGGCGTCGGTGTACTCGGGCCGGTCCAACCGCATGAAATGGAAGCAGTCGCGCTTGGTCCAACCGCGATTCTTGAACTCGTCCTGCAGCGTGAACAGCAGGATGGGCAGGTCGCGCCGCTCCCGGCAGAGGTCGATCACCGGGTCGGCGCGGTGCACGAAATGGGCGCCGCTGTCGCAGTAGAACAGCACGTCGCCGTCCTTCAGATGGTCGCGCAGCAGGGTCCACACCGCCCAGGGCTTCCACAGCCAGTAGCCCGCCCCGCGCGGCTGGTCGAGGATAAAGCGGTTGCGCTCGACGAAGGCCGGGTCGATGTGGCTTCGGCCCAGCATCGCCACGGAATCGAAGCCGCCGATTTCCATCCCGCTCCGCGCGTTGCGCTTCTGCGCCGCCAGAAAGTCCCCGTCCGCGTAATTCAGCAACACCCGCGCCATCGGCTCCCCCTCCCCCCGGCCCTTACAGCCGGCTCTCGATCCAGTCGGCGAGGCGGTAGGCGTCGAAATGGAACTCCTCCGTCCCCAGGAAGGGCGCCACGGCGCGGTAGGCGCAGTAGGCGTCGTAATCACCGTCCAGCGCCAGGATGTGCTCCGCCGCCTCCTCGTCCGTGGCGAAGCGCGACACGTCGATGAAGCTGCCCGCCGCCACCTCCCGCTCCACATCGGGATCACCCCAATAGAGCGGCACCGCCCCGGCCTGGAAGACGTCGAGGATCTTTTCCGTCAGATAGCCGGGATGGCTGGCGTTCTCGAAGGCGAAGGCGAAGCGGTAGCGTTCGAAGACGCGGATCTTCGCCAGCCAGCCCATCTTGACGACGCTGCCGGTGTTGTTGAGGTGCCAGCCCACCGAATCGACGCGCCGCCGCGCGTCGAGCGCCGGGAAGAAGCGGTTGCGGCGCTCCCCGTTCGGGTTCTTGTAGAGGAAGGCGCAGAAGTTGCGCTCCGCGAAGGCCGCCCGCGAGGGCGGCACCGGCGGCAGGACGGGCGAGCAGAAATGCGGCACCGCCCCCTCCCGCATGTGCTCGTAGGCGTGCATGACGTAGAGCGGCAGGCGGTAATGGCGCGGGTCGCCGACGCGGTCGAAGGACACCGCCATGTCGAAGCCGTCCAGCGGTGGGCGCACATTCTCCCCGGTGAAGAACAGGGTGCGCCGGCTGCGCGCCGCGCGGTGCCGCCCGCCGAAGACCGACACGATGGCGAGATCGCTGTCGTCCTCGACCACCGACAGATCAAAGCGGCTGGACAGGATCTCGATGAAGAAGTTCCTGCCCGTGTCGAACTCCGGCCAGAAGTCGTAGAAGGCCAGCTTCAGCCGGGGTCGGCCGCCGCGCCGCCCGCGGTAGGGGCCGTGCAGCAGGAAGCGGTCGAGCCGCTCCGGGTCGCCGCCGGGCTTCGCCAGGAATTCCTCAAGAAACGCGCTTGTCCGCTGATCGAGCATCCCGCCATCCGCGCCGGATCGTTGCGCGACGCACGATACGGTCGCCGCGGCGCGAACGCCACCTCTTCCGCGCGCTCGTCGGGTCGGGTGGAGCGATGCGGACAACAAAAAACGCCCCGCGGATGACGGAGCGTTCAAAACACCACAGCCCCATAAGGGGATGAAGTGGTGCCCAGGGACGGAGTCGAACCGCCGACACGGGGATTTTCAGTCCCCTGCTCTACCAACTGAGCTACCTGGGCACCGAGGCCGCGGTGGAGACCGCGGCGCGTCGAGGCGCGCTTTGTAGGCAAATTCGCCGGGCCTGTCCAGCCCTAAAATGCAGAAATCCGCCGCCCCGTCACTCCCGCTCGTCGGCCTCCTCGGCGTCCGGACGGTCAGGGCTTTCGATGCGGTAGACGCCCCCCAGCCAGCGCGACAAATCCACGTCGGCGCAGCGCTTGGAGCAGAAGGGCTTGGTCTCCTCCACCGCCGGGCGGCCGCAGATCGGGCAGGCTTTCTCAGAAGGCTTTTCGTTGTCGTTCATCGCTCAATCCTCCACCGCGGCCGTACGGACGGTTCCCAGCAATTCGGCCAGGGCCGTGCCGCGCCGGGCGCGGGTCATCTCCACCAGACCCAGCTTGGACAGGCCATAGACCTGGGTCTGCGCCGGGTCGTCCTCCACCGCGCGGGACAGGGCGTTCAGAAGCCGTTCGGCGTCGCCCCGGTTGCGCATGTTGACGAAATCGACGACGACGATCCCCCCGGCGTTGCGCAGGCGCAGTTGCCGGGCGATCTCCGCCGCCGCCTCCAGATTGACGTCCAGCGGGTTGCCGCGCTCCCCCGCATTGACGTCGACGACGGTCATCGCCTCGGTCCGCTCGATCACCAGCGACCCGCCGCCGGACAGCGGCACCCTCGTGCCGAGCAGTGTGTCAATCTCAGCGTCGAGATCCCGCAGGTCAAAGAGGCGCTGCCGGCTATCGGACGGCGCGGCCAGGAGCCGGGCGTCGAACGGCTCCACCCGCTCCTCCAGGTCCGGCGCGCGGTCGGCGCACCAGCCGGCGAGGTCGCGGGCCAGCGTCGAGTCGTCCACGAGTATTCGCGACGGGATGACCGCCCCATGCTCGATCAGGGCACGGCGCGGCGCGTCGGGACCGGTCAGCAGCAATGAGGGTCCGCCGCCGCGCTCCGCCGCGTCGCAAATCTGCCGCCACGCCAGATGCAGCGCGTCCGATTCCGCGGCCAGCAGCCCGTCCGACGCGGCGGCGGCGCCCGCCCGGACGATCCAGCCGGTGCCGGTGGCGATGTCCTGGATGCGCCGGGCCAGCTCGGTGCGCTCCGGCCCGCTGCCCAGCCGCTTCGACACCGCCACGTCGCGTCCCAGCGGCGCGTGCACCAGGAAACGGCCCGGCAGGGTGATGTCCATGGTCAGGGACGGCCCCTTGGCCCCGGTGGCGTCGGCCTTCACCTGCACCAGCACGGTCTGGCCGGTGCGCAGCAGGTTGCCGATACGCTCGCCCTTGGCCTTCGGGCGCCCCTGCGGCCCGCGGGCGTCCAGCGCCGAGAGCAGGCCGGACTTGCCGGTGCCGAGATCGACGAAGGCGCCATCCAGCCCTGTCGCGATGCGCTCCACCCGGCCGAGGAAGACATGGCCCAGCAGGGACGGACGCTCGGCATGGTCGATGTAGAGGTCGGTCAGCCGCCCGCCGGTCAGCACGGCGGCCCGCGTCAGCGGACCGTCGCGGTCGATCAGGATTTCCGTTCCGCTCCCGCCCGCCGGACCGCTCACGGCAGCGGGAACCCCGCGCCGCGCAGCAGCGCCGCCACTTCGAACAGGGGCAGCCCGACCACGTTGCTGTAGGAACCGCCGATCCAGCGGACATGGGCCGCCGCCCGGCCCTGGATCGCGTAGCCGCCCGACTTGCCCTGCCATTCGCCGGAAGCGATGTAGGACTCAGTCTCCTCGTGGGACAGCAACTTGAAGGTCACGTCCGTGCGCACCAGCCGCTCCGACCGGCGCAACACGTCTCCTTCCCCCGAGGGCGACAGCAGCACGACCCCGCCGAACACCCGGTGCCGACGCCCGGACAGCAGGCCGAGGCAGGCGCGGGCCTGCTTCTCCTCCTCCGCCTTGGGCAGGATGCGGCGGCCGCAGGCGACCACCGTATCGGCGGCCAGCACGAATGCGCCGGGATGGCGCGCGGCCACGGCGGCGGCCTTCTCGCCGGCCAGACGCAGCGCGTGCTGGGGCGGAAGCTCCCGCGGCAGGGGCGACTCGTCGATGTCTGCGGGGTCGACCGCGTCGGGCACCACGCCGATCTGGCGCAACAGGTCGAGCCGGCGGGGCGAGGCGGACGCCAGCACGAGCCGGTGGGTGGTTTCGGTGCTCATAACGCGGGAAGGATGGCCGACGGTGGAAACCGGTTCAACGCGGGAAACCGGTTCAATCACTTGAACCGGAACGTGATCCGGCCCTTGGTCAGGTCGTAGGGCGTCATCTCGACGTTGACGCGGTCACCGGCCAGCACGCGGATGCGGTTCTTGCGCATCTTGCCGGAGGTGTGCGCCAGCACTTCATGCTCGTTGTCGAGCTTCACACGGAACATCGCGTTCGGCAGCAGCTCGACGACGGTCCCGGAGAACTCGATCAGATCTTCCTTAGCCATAGCCCCTTAAGTCCGTAACAGTTTCGAGGCAATAACTGACCTCCCGAAGCCGCCCGGTCAAGGGGGATTCCACCGGGGGCGGTTGAGCCTCCGGCGTGGGGGTTGGCCAAAGCCTTCCAGATGGGACGGAAACAGCCGGCGGTTCAGCCGAGCGGGTTTCCGTCGCCGTTTTCATACTCCGCCGCGCCGCCCGCGTCCATGCCCGCGGTGCCGCCAAGCGCCGCCGACTGGAAAGAACTGAGTGGCGATGGGCCGCCATCGAGCCGGACGCGGGGTTCCGCGGCCTGCGCGATGCGCTCGAACATCTCTTTCTGGTCGGTGTCCATGCGGCGCGTCAGCCGCGCGACGGTTTCCGACGCGCTGAGTTCCCGGCCCGAGGCGCGGTCGTAGAACAGACCCCGGTTGCTCCGCGCCGCGGCGGGCAGAAGCTCCGCGGCGGCGGCTCTGGGCGACGACTCGGAGGCGCGGATCAGCTTGGCGGCCCCGCCCACCCCCAGCACATAGGCGATGCGGCTCTCGGTTTCCGACACCGGGCGCTTCAGCCGATCCTCCAGCCGGTCGCGCCCCTCGGACAGGTAGCGCGCTGCCATCCCAGCGGAGAGGTCGACATCGTGGCGCAGCGCCAGGATTTGGCGGCGCAGCGCCGGGTCCTTGACCGAGGGGATGCCGTTGCGGCTCTGGATCGCGCCCGCCAGCTCCCCCTGCCCATAGGCGGCGCCATGGCGGCGGAACAGATCCAGCCACGTCCGCTCCAGGAACTGGAACGGACCGGCGGCGGAGCTGGAGCGGTTGCGGGCCGCCGGGTCCAGGCCGCTTTCCTGGGTCGCCTGGGCGAGGATGGCGGTGAAGCTGTGGCCCGACAGGCCGGCGACCTGCTGGGCCGCCAGAACCACCCGCCCGGCGGCGGGGTTGTTCGCCAGGGCGGCGCCGATCACCGTCGATTGGGTGCCTGACCCAGCAGCAGCCATCGCAGCGGCCTCGGGCTTGCGGGCGGGAAACGGCACGCGGGTTCCGTCGGCGAGTTGGATCGGCGCCTCCGGCTTCGCGGCCGGCAGGGGCGGCACCTTCTGCCCGTTGTTCAATCGCCCGCGGGGGACCGGCTGGGCATCCGCCAGCGCGCTCTGGAACGACCCGCCCGACGCAGCGCCCGTGGAGGACGACGGCGCGGGAACATCCGGCTTACGCTCGGGAATCGGGGCGAGTGGTGGCAGCGCGACCTTCATGGAACACCGGAACCGTCAGACCGGAACCGCTATCGCGGAACCCTTCGTCGCAGCTTTAGCGCAAAAGCCTTAATTTTTCTTAATCATTGAGCCGGGTCGGCACGAGGGGCTCAATCGCCCGGCGTGTCGGCCATCCGGATGGGGCCGGCGTCGACGGCCGTCCGCCGTCCTTCGCCGTTCCAATGATCGATGGCGGCCAGAAGGCGTCTCTTTTCCAAGGGCTTGGCCAAGTGATCGTCCATCCCGGCCTGCCGGCAGCGCTCCACCTCCACGGCCAGCACGCCCGCCGACAGGGCCAGGATCGGGATGCGGCCCAGCGGGCCGGGAAGCGCCCGGATGCGCCGCGTCGCCTCCAGCCCGTCCATCACCGGCATCTGCACGTCCATCAGGACGAGGTCGTAGGCGCGCTCCTGCACCGCGGTCACGGCGGCTGAGCCGTCCGGCACCGCGTCCACATGATGCCCGGCCCTGGTCAGCATGGCGATGACCAGATCTCGGTTCATCGCCAGATCCTCGGCGAGCAGAATTCGCGCACCGTGGCTGAACGGCTGATGGTGCAGGGCGCCGCCGTCGTGGTCGTCCCGTTCCGGCGCGCTGGCGGGCTTCAGCGGCAGGCTGAACCAGAAGGTGCTGCCGACGCCGGGACGGCTTTCCACGCCGATCTCGCCGCCCATCAGCTCGATCAGACGGTGGCAGATGGCCAGCCCCAGCCCGGTGCCGCCGCGCCCGCGGTCCAGCTGGCTGAAGCGCTGGAACAGCTCGCGCTGGCGGTCTTCGGGCACGCCGATGCCGGTGTCGCTGACGGTGAAGGTGTAGCGGCGCGCGCCGGCCTCGTCCCCCATGGCCTTGACGGTCAGGCGGACGCTGCCGGTGTCGGTGAACTTCACCGCGTTGCCCAGCAGGTTCAGCAGAATCTGGCGCACCCGGTCGGGGTCGCCCAGCACATAGCCGCGCGCCGCCGCGGAGACGGAGGTGTGCATCTCCAGCCCCTTCTGCTCGGCGGCCAGCCGCACGATGGCCTGGCAGCGGTCGGCCAGATCGTCCAGCCGGAACGGCACGCGGACCAGATCGAGCTTGCCCGCCTCCAGCTTCGAGAGGTCCAGCACGTCGTTGATGACGGTCAGCAGGGAGCGCCCGGCCTCCCGCACCTGGGAGGCGTAGCGCCGCTGTTCCGCGGTCAGCGGCGTTTCCAGGAGCATGTCGGCGAAGCCGATCACGCCGTTCATCGGCGTGCGGATCTCGTGGCTCATGGTCGCCAGGAAATCCTCCTTGGCGCGGCTGCCGGCGCGGGCCTCCTCCATGGCGGCGCGCAACTCATGCTCGCGCCGCTTCAGCCGGCCCGACATGTCGTTGAAGGCGCTGGCCACCAGCCGGATCTCGTCGGGGGCGCCGCGGGCCTCCACCACGATCCCGACGTCGCCGGCCCCGATCCGGGTCGCCGCCTGGCTGAGAACGCGCATCCAGCGCAGGACCGAGGCGTGGAGCAGCGACCACAGCGCCGCCACGCTGAGCAGCCCGGCGATGCCGAGCAGGACCAGCCCACGCACCAGGTCGCGTTGGGCGTCCGCCACGATCGGCCCGGTCGGCATGCCCACGGCGAAGACGGTGTCGGTCTCCGGGGAATGGCGGAAGGCCCAGATGCGGTTCAGCCCATCGGCGCTTTCGCCCTCGAACGCGCCGCTGCCCTCGGCCAGCATGCGCCGGATGTGCGGAAAATCCCCCATGCTGCGCCCGACCCAGCCTTCCGGATCGGGCTGGCGCGCGATCAGCACGCCGTGGCGGTCCAGCACCAGGATGCGCGCGTCGTCCTGCCGCGTCACCTTCACGAGATCGGTCAGCCACGCCAGATCGATGGCGACGCCCAGCACCCGCTCGATCTCGCCCTTCACCAGCACCGGCTGCACCGCCAGGATCAGCGGCTTCCCCGACCGCTTGCCGATCACCACCTCGCTCAGCACGAAGGACTTGGTGTCCAGCGCCCGCTGGAAGTATTCGCGCTCGCGCAGGCTCATTCCGGAGCCGGGGCCGGTGGTGTCGCAGATGAGGAGGCCGTTCGGATCGGTCACCCACACGCCGGTCGTCCAGCGGTGCTGCCGCGGCATCGGCGCCAGCGTGGCGACGCAGGCATCGGTGCTGCTGTGGTCGGCATCGCGGACGGCCGGCACCAGGGCAAGAACGCTCAGCAGGTTCCGCGCCTCCCCGATCAGGTCGCGCTGGCGCTCCACCCCGTCCTCGGTCAGGTGCCGGGCCAGTTCCCGGGCGCTGCTCAGCCGCTGGTCGAGCTGCTGGTCGAAGAAATACAGCGCCCCGGTCAGCGGCAGGGCCAGGGACGCCAGAACGACGCCCATCAGACGCAGACGGAGACTCCGCAGGCCGGTGGCACGAAGCAGGCGGGACGGCAAACCGGCGAGCATCAGGCGGAGAACCTTCTCAAGGGCCTCTAGAGGCTAAGGGGAGGAGCGCACGTCATTCGATGATCCACCTCAATAGCACCTCAACCCATCCTTGAAAAAGGACTTCACATAATCCCGCCGCCAAACCTGCGGATGGTCACACCGTCGGGCCGCGGGTCAGCGGAAACCGTTCCTTGATCCTGCCCAGCAGCCCGTCGCGCACCTTGCGGTAGGCCTCCAGCATGGCCTCGCGGTTGCCGTCCACCAGGGTGGGGTCGAAGGTGTTCCAGAACTCGACGTCGCAGGCCATGGTGCGGGTCATCTCGATGGCGCGGTGCTGCGCCTCCGGCGACAGCGACACGATCAGGTCGAAATTCGTGTCCTCCAGATCCTCGAAGCTGCGGCAGCGGTGGCGGGACAGGTCGATGCCCATCTCCTCCATCACCGCCACGGCGAAGGGATCGACCTCGTCCCCCTCGCGCACGCCGACCGAATCGACATAGACGCGCGTGCCATGGAAATGGCGCATGATCGCGGCCGCCATCGGCGAGCGGATCATGTTGTAGGTGCAGGCGAACAACACGCTCGTCACGGGGAGCGGTTGCAGCACCGGGGCCATGCGCCGCCCGACCCCGTCAGCCGCGGATGTGGAGGACGCAGATCAGCGTGAACAGCCGACGCGCCGTCTGGAGATCCATTTCGACCTTGCCGGCCAGCCGTTCGCGCAGCATCTCCGATCCTTCGTTGTGCAGGCCGCGGCGCCCCATGTCGATCGCCTCGATCTGCGAGGGCGAAGAGCGCTTGATCGCCTGGTAGTAGCTTTCGCAGATCAGGAAATAGTCCCGGACGATCGACCGGAAGCCGGTCACCGGCAGGGTGATCTTGTCCAGCGCGCTGTCGTCGTCGCGCCGCACGTCGAAGACCAGCCGGTTGTCCTCGATCGACAGATGCAGGTGGTAGGGGCCGCAATCGGCGTGGTCGCAGGGAAAGAACTCGTTGTCTTCGAGCAGGTCGAAGATGGCAACCGCGCGCTCGTGCTCGACCTCCGGCTTGCGCCGGATCACGGTCTTCTCATCGAGCGTCACGTGGACGATGCGGCGGTTGCCCTTCGTGCTCACCCCTGACCTCCCCCCGGCAGGCGCAGCGCCACCGACAGCGCGTGCGCGTCCAGACCTTCCGATCGGGCCAGCGTCACCGCCGCCGGACCGATCGCCGCCACGCTGTCCGCGTCGCAGGCGACGAAGGTCGTCCGCTTCATGAAATCCAGCACGTTCAGGCCGGACGAGAAACGCGCGGAGCGCGCCGTCGGCAGGACGTGGTTCGGCCCGGCGACGTAATCGCCGATGGCCTCCGGCGTGTAGCGGCCGAGGAAGATGGCCCCGGCGTTGCGCACCTTTGCCGCCAGCGCGTCGGGGTCCTCCACCGCCAGTTCCAGATGCTCCGGCGCCAGCCGGTCGATCAGGGCCGGCGACTCGGCCAGCAGGTCGCGCACCACGATGATCGCGCCGTGCTCCCGCCAGCTTTCCCCGGCGATGGCGGCGCGGGGCAGCGTCTCCAGATGCCGGTCCACCGCCGCCGCCACCGCGTCGGCGAAAGCCGGGTCGTCGGTGATGAGGATCGACTGGGCCGAGGTGTCGTGCTCCGCCTGGGACAGCAGGTCCATGGCGATCCAGGCCGGGTCGTTCCGGTCGTCGGCGACCACCAGGATCTCCGACGGGCCGGCGATGCTGTCGATGCCCACCGTGCCGTAGACCAGCCGCTTGGCGGCGGCGACGAAGGCGTTGCCGGGGCCGACGATCTTGTCCACCGGGGCGATGGTCGCCGTGCCGTAGGCCAGCGCGGCCACGGCCTGGGCGCCGCCGATGCGGTAGATCTCGGTGATGCCGCAGCGCTTGGCGGCGGCCAGGACCAGCGGGTTGATCGCCCCGTCCGGAGTCGGCACCACCATGACGATGCGCTCCACCCCGGCCACCCTGGCCGGCAGGGCGTTCATCAGGACGGAGCTGGGGTAGGACGCCGTGCCGCCCGGCACATAGAGGCCGGCGGCGCCGACCGCCGTCCAGCGGGCGCCCAGCCGCACGCCCTGGGCGTCGCGGTAGTCGGTCGTCTCCGGCACCTGGAGCCGGTGGAAGCTCTCGATCCGCTCCGCCGCGGTGTCGAGCGCGCGCAGCAGGTCGTCGCCGCACTGCCCGACCGCCGCGTCCACCTCCTCCTGGGAGATGCGCAGGGTCGCGGGGGTCAGCGTCTGGCGGTCCCAACGGGCGGTGTAGTCGATCAGCGCCGCGTCGCCGCGCTTGCGCACCGCGTCGATGACGCCGGCGACCAGGGACTGCACATCCTCGCTGGTCTCGCGCTTGGCGTGCAGAAGCCCCTCAAACCCTTCGGCGAAGCGGGGGTCCTGGGCATCAAGCCTGACGGGCATTCACAGCCTCCCGGAAGCGGTCGATCCAGCCGGAGATTTCCTCGGGCCGCGTCTTGAAGGCGGCCCGGTTGACGATGAGGCGGGAGGTGACGTCGGCGATGTGCTCGATCTCCACCAGCCCGTTCGCCTTCAGCGTCGAACCGGTGGACACCAGATCGACGATGCGGCGGCACAGGCCGAGGGTCGGGGCAAGTTCCATCGCGCCGTTCAGTTTCACACACTCCGCCTGCACCCCGCGCGCCGCGAAATGCTTCCTGGTGACCTCCGGGTATTTGGTCGCGACGCGCACGTGGCTCCAACGCGACGGATCGTCGCTCTCCCCCAGTTCGACCGGTTCGGCGACCGACAGGCGGCACTTTCCGATGCCGAGGTCGAGCGGCGCGTAGATTTCCGGATAGTCGAATTCCATCAGCACGTCGTTGCCGGCCACGCCCAGATGGGCGGCGCCGAAGGCGACGAAGGTCGCCACGTCGAAGGACCGGACACGGATGATGCTGAGATTCGGGATGTTGGTCGCAAAGCGCAGGAGCCGGCTGTCCGCGTCGTCGAACGCCGCTTCCGGCTCGATGCCGGCGTGGGCGAGCAATGGGCGCAGCTCCTTCAGGATGCGTCCCTTGGGCAGGGCCAGAACCAGCGGCTGAATGGCCGACACGTTCGACGACGCATCGGCCGGCGTGCTGGGCGCCGGCGCGCCAAGAGCACGGGTATCGGCGGGCAAAGAACTCTCCTCGGGCTGAACCGCTGCCCGGATATACCACATTCCGCGCCGCCGTCACGGTCTTAGGAGGCTTAGTGCGGTGCAGGGCGGCCTTGTTGGCGATGATCGCCGTCCGCGCTTCGTCTGCGGGCATATTTAACAGTATAAAATTGCTCTATTTGCATTTTCACACTTTTCTTCTCATTTTCCACCTTGACCGAATGCCCATCGACATTGTAGATAAATCCCCGGACGCCCAAGGGGGGCGCCCCGCGGCAATTTGATCGCCAGCTTGCGCCGCGTCACCAAACGCTAAAGCGCCACGATACCGGTCGTGGAACTCTGACAGGAGTGACCGGAATGACCATGATGACCCTCATCTCCCCCGCCGATCGGACCGGCACCGCGATGGGCATGCGTTGCCGAATGCGCAACGCCTCGTGTCGCCGCTGACCCCAGCGCGCCAAGCCAACCAGTCCAGCATCCGATCCGCATGAGTCCCGCGCGCCGCAGCGCCGCGGGCCGAGGGAGAACGCCGTCATGAGCACCTCCAACGCCTACGCCATCGAAGTCCAGGGCCGGTCCGCCGGCATCGTCGTCGCCGGTCAGGGCGGCTTCACCTTCTTCGTGTCCGACTGGTCCTTCAAGGACCTGGACCGCAAGACCTTCCGCAACGTCGGACAGGCCGAGCGCGCCGCCAAGCAGTTGGCAGCCCGGCGCTCCGGCGTGCGGCGGCGCTGACCGCGCGCCCGCATTTCACACACCGCCATCGCCCGACCAAGCCATTCCACACCGCGCACAAAGGACCCGTTCCGTGAAAGCCTTTCTGACGTCCCTTGTCACCGCCGCCCTTCTCACCGTCTCCACCGGCGCCGGCGCCGCGGCCCTGAAGCTCGGCGTGTCCGCCGGCCCCTACGGCGAGATCCTGGAATACACGGCGAAGATCGCCGCCAAGGAGGGCCTGAAGGCGGAGGTGATCGAGTTCACCGACTGGAACATGCCCAACGCCGCCCTCCAGTCCGGCGACATCGACGCCAACAACTTCCAGCACCAGCCCTTCCTGGACAACCAGATCAAGCAGCGCGGCTACGACATCGTGCCGGTCGCCAAGAGCATCGTCGTGCCCATGGGCATCTACGCGAAGAAGGTGTCGTCGCTGGCCGACCTGAAGGAAGGGGCCAGCGTCTCCATCCCCAACGACCCGACCAACGGGGCCCGCGCGCTGTTCCTGCTGGCCAAGGCCGGGGTGATCGGGCTGAAGGACGGGGCGGGCCTGAACACCTCCATCGCCGACATCGCGTCCAACCCGAAGAAGATCAAGCTGGTGGAGTTGGACGCGGCCCAGCTTCCGCGCTCGCTGGACGACGTTGACGCCTCGGTCATCACGCTGAACTACGCGGTCCTGGCCGGGTTGAGCCCGAAGACCGCCCTGGTTCTGGAGGACGACCAGTCGAAATGGCACCTCGTCTGGGCCGTCCGCAAGGATCGCGCCGAGGACCCGGCGATCAAGCGCTTCATCGAGTTGTATCGCTCCGCCGAGGTGCGGGACTTCATCAACACGCGCTTCAACGGCACCATCATCCCGACCTGGTGATTGCCTCCGGTTGTCATAGCCCTCTCCCCTCAGGGGAAAGGGTGCCCGCGAAGCGGGCGGTGAGGGGGTTGCGCTTTTGCCGGACGTACCAAAACGCGCAACCCCCTCACCCTAACCCTCTCCCCTAAGGGGAGAGGGGATCTCGAAAGCGATTCTTTCCAGGAAGCTAGTCATGACCGGCCCGTTCAGCCGCACCGCCTCGATCTTCGACCGCAACCTTGCCCCCGACCCCGCGAACCACGTCCCGCTCAGCCCGCTCAGCTTCCTGAAGCGCGCCGCGAAGGTCTATCCGGACAAGCCGGCCATCCGCCACGGCCGCCGGACCATCACCTACGCCCAGTTCCTGGACCGGGTGCGACGCTTCGCCGGGGCACTGCTGCGGGCCGGGGTGAGGCGCGGCGACACGGTGTCGGTGCTGGCGCCCAACGTCCCGGCGCTGCTGGAGGCGCATTACGCGGTGCCGCTGGCCGGCGCGGTCCTGAACGCGCTGAACACCCGGCTGGACGCCGCCGCCGTCGCCTTCATCCTGGATCACAGCGAGACGAAACTGCTAATCGTCGACCGCGAGCTGTCTCCGGTCGCCAAGGCGGCGCTCGCCCGGACGGAGCGCCCCATCACGGTGGTGGAGGTCGCCGACGATCTGGCGCCCGACGCGCCGTCGCTGGATGCCGTGGAGTATGAGGATTTCCTCGCCGCCGCCGACCCCGCCCCCTGGCGCGGGCCGGACGACGAGTGGCAGGCCATCGCGCTGAACTACACCAGCGGCACCACAGGCAACCCCAAGGGCGTCGTCTACCACCACCGCGGCGCCTATCTGAACGCGCTGGGCAACGCCTTCACCCTGAACGTCCGGCCCGACAGCGTCTTCCTGTGGACGCTGCCGATGTTCCACTGCAACGGCTGGACCTACAGCTGGGCGGTCACCGCCGCGGGCGGCACCCATGTCTGCCTGCGCCGGGTGGAGCCGGCGGCGATCTTCGACGCCATCGCGGAGCTGGGCGTCACCCATCTCTGCGGCGCGCCGATCGTACTGAACATGCTGATCCACGCCCCGGCGGCGGTGCGGCGGTTCGCCCCCCGCCCGGTGATCGTGGGGACCGGCGGAGCCGCTCCGCCCTCCGCGGTTCTGGCCGGCATGGCGGCGCTGGGCTTCGCGGTGGTGCACATGTACGGGCTGACCGAATGCTACGGCCCGGCCAGCGTCTGCGCCCCGCAGGACGGCTGGGAGGATCTCGACGCCGACGGGCTGGCCCTGCAGTTCGCGCGGCAGGGGGTGAACCACGTCGCGGTGGAGGACGCCACCGTGCTCGACCGCGAGACAGGCCAGCCGGTCCCCGCCGACGCCCAGACCATCGGCGAGATCGCGCTGCGCGGCAACACGGTGATGAAGGGCTATCTGAAGAACCCCGCGGCGACGAAGGAGGCGTTGAAGGACGGCTGGTTCCGCACCGGGGATCTGGGCGTGCTGCACCCCGACGGCTATATCGAGGTGAAGGACCGCAGCAAGGACATCATCATATCCGGCGGCGAGAACATCTCGTCCCTGGAGGTGGAGGAAGCGTTGTACCGGCACCCCGCCGTTCTGGAGGCCGCCGTGGTCGCCCGCCCCGACGACCGTTGGGGCGAGAGCCCCTGCGCCTTCGTCACGGTGAAGCCCGGCGCGGCGCGCCCCTCTGAGTCCGACATAATTCAATGGTGCCGCGACCGCATTGCGCACTACAAGGTGCCCCGCACCGTCGTGTTCAGCGATCTGCCGAAGACATCGACCGGTAAAATCCAGAAGACCGTCCTGCGCGACGCCGCCCGCGATCTGGGCGCGCGTCGGGAGGCCAAGAGCGTATGATAACCTTCGAACAGCTTCAGAAAACCTATCCGTCCCGCGGCACCGGGCAGCCGGTCCAGGCGCTCGCCGACATCGACCTGACCATCGGCCGCGGCGAGATCTACGGCATCATCGGGCGCTCGGGCGCCGGCAAATCCACGCTGCTGCGCACCGTGAACCTGCTGGAGAAGCCGACGTCGGGCCGGGTGCTGGTGGACGGGGTGGACGTCACCGCCCTGTCGGCCCGCGCGCTGCGCGAGGCGCGCCACAGCATCGGCATGATCTTCCAGCACTTCAACCTGCTGTCCTCGCGCACGGTGTTCGACAACGTCGCCCTGCCGCTGGAACTGGCCGGGGTGGCGAAGGCGCAGATCCGCGCGACGGTGGAGCCGCTGCTCGACCTCGTCGGCCTCACCGACAAGCGCGACCGCTACCCGGCGGAGCTGTCGGGCGGGCAGAAGCAGCGTGTCGGCATCGCCCGCGCGCTGGCCAGCAAGCCCAAGGTGCTGCTGTCGGACGAGGCGACCTCCGCCCTCGATCCGGAAACGACGACCCAGATTCTCCATCTGCTGGCCGACATCAACAAGCGGCTGGGGCTGACCATCGTCCTGATCACCCACGAGATCGCCGTCATCAAGGAGATCTGCCACAAGGTGGCGGTGATGGAGAACGGGCGGATCATCGAGCAGGGGCCGGTCTTCGACATCTTCGCGCACCCCAAGCACGAGACGACGAAGACCTTCGTCGATCCGGTGATCAACCGCGGCATCCCGGACAGTCTGCGCGCCCGCCTGTCGGCCACACCGGTGCCGGGGTCGAACATGGTGCTGCGCATCACCTTCACCGGCGAGCGCGCGACCTCTCCGGTGATCAGCGCGATCAGCCGCAAGCTGAACCTGGACCTGAACATCTGGCACGGCCAGATCGACGAGATCCAGGGCGCGCCCTTCGGAACGCTGGTGGTGGAGGCCATCGGCAACCCGCAGTCCATCGAGGCGGCCATCAGCCTCCTGAACGTCAACAAGCTCGGTGTCGAGGTGCTCGGTCATGCTGTCCCCGGAAATCTACGCGCTGCTGTTTAAGGCGCTTCTCGACACGCTCTACATGGTGGCGGTGTCGGGCCTTCTGGGCACGGCGCTGGGCCTTCCGCTGGGCGTGCTCCTGGCCGTTACCGGCCGGGGGGAGCTGCTGCAGAACCTCGCCTTCAACCGGGTCGCCGGCGTGCTGGTGAACATGACGCGCTCCACCCCCTTCATCATCCTGGTGGTGGCGATCATCCCCTTCACCCGGCTGATCGCCGGCACCTCCATCGGCACCGCCGCGGCCATCGTGCCGCTGACGGTCGCCGCCGTGCCCTTCATCGCCCGCATCGTCGAGGGTGCGGTGCGCGAGGTCGACCGCGGCCTGATCGAGGCGGCGCAGTCCATGGGCGCCACGCCCTTCCAGATCATCCGCAAGGTCCTGCTGCCGGAGGCGATGCCCGCCATCGCGCTGGGCCTGACGCTGTCGGTGGTCAGCCTGATCGGCTATTCGGCCATGGTCGGCGCCGTCGGCGGCGGCGGCCTGGGCGACCTCGGCATCCGCTACGGCTACCAGCGCTTCCTGCCGGAGGTGATGCTGGCGGTGGTCATCGTACTGATCGTGCTGGTGCAGATCGTTCAATCGACGGGCGACTGGATCGCCCGCCGCGTCAACAAACGCAACCTGAAGTCCTGAGGAGTTGGAGATGTTCCGTACCCGTGTGCTCGGCGCGGCCTTTGGTCTGGTGGCCGGCATCGCGACCCTGGCGACCGCCGTCGGCGCGTCGGCCGAAGCCCTGAAGATCGGCGTCACCCCCGGCCCGCACGGCCAGATCCTGGAGAAGGTCAAGCCGCTGGCCGCCAAGGAGGGCCTTGACCTGACGGTGCTGGAGTTCTCCGACTACGTCATCCCGAACCAGGCGCTGTCGCAGGGCGACCTGAACGCCAACTCCTTCCAGCACCAGCCCTACCTGGACAACCAGGTGAAGGACCGCGGCTATGAGCTGGTCAGCGTCGCCAAGACGGTAATCTTCCCGATGGGCGTCTACTCGAAGAAGGTGAAGAGCCTGGACGAGTTGCCCGACGGCGCCAAGGTCTCCATCCCGAACGACCCGACCAACGGCGGCCGCGCCCTGCTGCTGCTCCAGGCCAAGGGGCTGCTGAAGGTGAAGGAGAGCGCCGGCCTGAAGGCGTCGCCGCTCGACATCTCCGAAAACCCGAAGAAGCTGCAGATACTGGAACTGGACGCCGCCCAGCTTCCGCGTTCGCTGGACGACGTGACCGTGGCGGTCATCAACACCAACTTCGCCATGGAATCCGGCCTGGACCCGAACAAGGACGCCATCGCCCGCGAGGCCAGTGAGAGCCCCTACGCCAACGTCATCGCCGTCCGCAAGGTCGACCAGGACAAGCCGTGGGTCGCCACGCTGGTGAAGGTCTACCAGAGCGACGAGGTGAAGCAGTTCATCCTCGACCGCTTCAAGGGTGCCGTGGTTCCGGCTTGGTGAATGCCAAGGGGTCTCTCACGTATTGGTGAGAGACCCCTCTTCTTTGTATGCAAATAAATGTGACAGCTTTTTCTGAAAGTACAGGCGATTAGCGCATTCACAGAATTTTAATTCAAAAATGGGCTTGACCGCTCAACTGGCTTCCTATGGATTGGTGAATGTTTGATTCAAAGTTAAGGAGCTTTCAATGGCAACCCCAGAAAGTGTCAATCAAGAATTACGCGGCGGAGTTGATAAACTCTTTAATCAGAGAGATTCTTTTATAGTTATCGGACTAACCGGAAGAACAGGAAGCGGTTGCAGCACAGCAGCCAAAATATTAGCAAGTGAATTTTCTTCCATTTCACTGCCCCCCATCACCTGCCCCATGAAGGACAATGAGGGTAGGAAATACGGCATTATACGCGAATGGGCAACCAAGCACTGGCAGCCATTCACTGTTATTAATGTTAGCAGTATAATATTTGCTCATCTTTGTATGGTTTCCGAGGGCGAATTTAGGGGAATTGTCGAGAAAAAATGTGATTCCAGTGATTTTGCTAAACTGCTTGGCATTGTTGGCAGTGTTAAAGAAAAATTAGAGAAACATAAAATTGAAAGATACAAATCAAGAGACAACGAGGATATTGACGAGATAAGGCGCGCCTATAATTTCTATTATATTGAGCTTCCGAAGCTCACTCAAGATTTCAAGGAAGAAATCAGCTTAAGCGGTGCTTCTGTTTACACAGATGTAATGCAATCGATCGGAGACGATATCAGGACGTCAGGTGTCGCAGGGGTTCAACGCGCTGACCACAACCAAATTTATACACTTCCAGAGTTCTTAAATAACCTAATTAAGTTAGGAAGACGGTATTCTGAAATAGAGAAGAGGCCGGGCTACTTTGTCATAGATGCCATCAGGAATCCATTCGAGGTAGAGTTCTTTCGAGGAAGGTACTCAGCATTTTATCTTTTTGCGATAACAACAGACGAGGCATGCCGCAAAAGGCGATTGCATGCAATGAACTATACAGATGAAAATATCAAGAAAATTTCGGAGAAGGAGTATCCGGAAAAAGACAACCTTAAAGGATACAATATACTTGTATCTCAACATATCGGGAAATGCCTAGAGCAAGCGGACATTATTGTCGAGAACCCTGATTCAGGGGTGGATGGGACATGCGAGCCTTTATCCATCTCAATTGTTAAATATGTATCACTTATACAACATCCGGGGTTAATTTCTCCAAACCGGGTTGAGCGTTGCATGCAAGTTGCAATCACAGCAAAGTTAAGTTCTGGCTGCATTTCGCGCCAAGTCGGCGCTGTTGTCACTGACGAGAATTTTTCAATTAGAGCTATCGGCTGGAATAGCACTGCAGAGGGGCAAGTGCCATGTAACTTACGAAATGTAATGCGCTTAAAGGATAGAAGTGATGCTAATGCTTTTAGTGATTTTGAAAGAAACTCTTCTAACGAAGAGTTCAAGACTGAATTCAATGAGTTAACAGGATTTATTGGCCACGGGCACTCAATTGAAGGGCGCCCCCTATCCTATTGCTTTAAATCTCTCTACAACAAGGCAACAGGAGAGAGAAACCAAGTGTTTACTCGCGCCCTCCACGCTGAGGAAAACGCATTTATGCAGATAGCAAAATATGGTGGACAGAACATAAAAGGCGGAGTTCTATTTTCCACGGCCAGCCCTTGCGAGCTCTGCTCAAAGAAAGCTTACCAGCTTGGAATATCCAATATCTATTATATCGACCCCTATCCAGGGATTGCAAAAGAATTAATACTATCTTGTGGCGACAACCGCCCCAAGCTGCATCTATTTACTGGAGCGATCGGACGTGCATATGTTCAGCTGTACCAGCCATTAGTTCCTTTCAAAGACGAACTGGAGGCCATAATGGCAGTCAATAATTCAAGTAACAGCCAATAGAGTAATTGTGCCGAATACCCGTCAGGGTCCGTCTGGCTGAGGGCAGGCGGTGTCGTGGCTCGGCTGCGACACGCTCCCACAGGAACTTTGCCGCAGATTGGAACTACAGCTTGAGCCCCGCCACACCGTCGAGAATCGCCCCGTCGGACAGCGAGCGCAGGTCCACCTTCGCCCCGAACATGCGGGCGTTGGTCAGGTCCGTGTTCGTCAGGTCGCAGCCGGACAGGTTGGCGAAGGACAGATCGGCGCCCGCGAAATTCACCTCGCGCAGGCAGGCGCCGCGCAGGTCGGCGTAGCGCAGCCGCGCACCCGACAGGTCGGAAGCCATCGACCGCCTCTCGTCGAAATAGAGCGGGCGCAGGTTGGCCTTGCGCAGGTCGGCGTTGTTCAGCTTGGCAAGGCGCAGATTCACGCCGCGCAGGTCGCCGTTGATCAGTTTGGCGAGGCGCAGGTCGCCCTTCTCCAGCACCGCGGCCTGAAGCTGCACGCTGGTCAGGTCCAGCCCGTACAGGGTCGCCCCGACCGCCCGCAGCATGGTCAGGCAGGTGTGGGCCAGCGACGGGGCGTGCCGCAGGTCGAAGCCCGAGAGGTCGAGCGCCGTTCCCTCCGCCCCGCTGGACCCGACCCAGCGGATGTGCTCGTGCAGCAGCTCGTCCAGCGGGCGCCCGAGTTCGGCGACGACGCGGCCCACCGGATCGTCGGTCAGGGCGTCCTCCATGTCGGCGTCGGCCAGTTCCGTCATGACCATGGTGGCGCCGGTCAGCACCGCGCCGCGCAGGCAGGCGCCGCGCAGATCCGCCCCCGACAGGTCCGCCCCTTCCAGGTTCGAGCCGGTGAAGTTGGCTCCGCGCATGGTCGCACGCACCAGCTTGCACCCGCGCATCAGCGCGTCGGTGAAGTCGGTGTGGATCGCCATGGCCCCGGACAGCCGGGCGTTGGTCAGGTTGGCGCCGGACAGGTCGGCCCCCGACGCTTCCGTCGGCTGGCCCTCCACCCGGATGACGCGCAGGCTGCCGTCGCGGTCCTTTTCCGCCAGCGAGCCGTCGCGCAGGTCGGCCTCGAACAGGTTGGCCCCGATCAGGATGGCCCCGCGCAGGCAGGCGCCGCGCAGGTCCGCCTTGATGAGGCTCGCGTTCTCCAGGTTGGCCAACCGCAGGTCGGTAGCGAACATCGACGCGCAGTCCAGCCGCGCCCCGGCCAGATTGGCGCCGCGCAGGCTGGCCCCGACGAAGTCGGCGTGTGCAAGGTCACGCCCGGTCAGGTCCAGCCCGTTCAGGTCGAAAAAGGACAGCGTCGCCCGCGCCCCGCCGATGCGGGCGTTCCGGAACATCTCGTGCCGGCGCACCACCGCGTCGAGTTGGACCTGATCCAGACGGGTGAGAGGACGCTGCTGCATGGCCGTGTTCGCCTCCGATCACGGTTTCAGAGTATCCTTCGCGGCCTTCACGAATGATTAATGCAGCCCACAATGGGATGTTTTTCCTGGCAGGAAAAGCGCCGTCCGGCCTTCACGCCGCAGACGGTTGGCTTTGCCGCACCGGCACGCGCTCCGCCCCCAGCGCGTTCAGCGCGTCGCGCAGCACATCGGGGGTGACGGGTTTGTGCAGCAGGCGACAGCCGGCGGCCACCGCCTCGCGGATGCGTTCGGGGCCGGTGTCGCCGGTCAGGATGATGCCGGGAATGGGCCGTCCTTCCTGCTCCGCCGCGCGGGTGACCGTCTCGGCCCCGGTCAGCGGACCCGGCAGGCGGAAGTCCGACAGAATCACGTCCGGACAGCGCGGGGCCGCGCGCAAGGTCGCCAACGCCGCCGGCCCGTCCGCCGCCACCAGCACGTCGTGCCCCCAGCTTTCCAGCAGGAGCTGCATTCCGGCGCTCTGCACCGGGTCGTCCTCGACGATCAGGATCAGGCGGGCCGCAAAGTCCTCCGCCCGGCCGGCGGGGGCCGGGGCGGCCGCGTCCATCCGCGATTCGCTGGCCGCCAGCGGGACCATGACGGAGAAGACCGATCCCTGGCCCGGACGCGAGCGGACCTCCACCGCGTGGCCCAGCAGAGCGGCCTTGCGGCGCACCTTGGGCAATCCCAGCCCCAGGCCGCGGCGGCGGTCGCGCTCCGGGTTGCCCAACTGGACGAAGTCTTCGAAGATTGCGTCCAGATGCTCCGCCGCGATGCCGGGGCCGGTGTCCCACACCTCGATGCGCAGCCATTGGCCACGCCGTCGGCAGCCGACCACCACCCCGCCCGCCGGCGTGTAGGCGATGGCGTTGCGCAGCAGGTCGCCCAGCATCCGGGTCAGCAGCGTGGCGTCGGTGCGCACCATGGCGTCGCACGCCCGAACCCGCAAATCCAGCCGCTTGTCCGCCGCCAGCCCCCGGAACTCCGCCGCTACGCCGTCCAGGACGGTGGCGATGGAGACCTCGGCGATGTTCGGGCGGACCACCCCGGCGTCGAGCGTGGCGACCTCCAGCAGCGCGTGCAGCAGCTTTTCACCGCTGTCCAGCGCCTCGCCCATCTTCTCGGCGATGGACCGCTCGCGCGATTCCTTCAGCCGCTCCATCAGCAGATGGTGGAACAGGCGCAGCGCCTGGAAGGGTTGGCGCAGGTCGTGGTTGGCCGCCGACAGGAAACGGGCCTTGGCCTGATTGGCGCGCTCCTTCTCGGCCAGGGCGCGGACCAGCCTCTGGTTCAGAGAGCGCAGGTCGGCGGTGCGTTCCTCCACCCGCTGCTCCAGCCGGGCGTTGGCGTCGCGCAGGGCGTCGCGGGCCGCCGCCTCGCGCCGCAGGCTGGCCCAGCCGAGCGCGGCCAGCCCGAACAGAGCGACGACGCTGACACCGACCATCGTGAAGCCGTGCTGCAGGCGGCTGCTCCACGGCTCCAGAACGACGGCGCGCGGAAGGGCAACCGCCGCCACCGCCGGAAAGTCGCGCATCCGCTTCAGGCCGATGACCACGCCGTCTCCGCCGCCCTTCCCGCCAATGGTCCAATCCCTCTCGCCGCTCTCCGCCCCCGGTTCCAGCGCGGGGAGCCGGCCGATCCCGGCGCCCCCCATGCCGGCCAGCCGCGTGCCGTCCAGGCGGAACAGGCCGGCGACGCTGTACCGCCCGTCGTTGAAGACGTCGGGGACCGTGTGCAGGCTGGAGGAGGGAAGCGCCAGCAGGACCGCACCCTCCAGGGCGCCCCCACGGCCCAGGATGCGGCGGACCATCAGGATGGAATCCAGCCCGTCCACCTGCCCGTGCAACAGCTCCAGCCCGCCGCCCGCTCCCTGGAACAGGCTGGCGATGCCGCCGTCGGGATGGATGGAGGGGCCGAACACCGTCCGGCCTTCGGCGTCCAGGATGGACAGTGCGCCGAACCGCGACGCCGCCAGCGCCTCGCCCAGGGCGCTGTCGGGAAGCGCCGCGAGCCCACCTTCCTCCAGGCGTTCGGAAACCCGCGCCAGGACGGCGGCGCCGCCATCCAGCACGGCGTCGGCGTGCCCCTCCAGAAAGGCCGCGGCCTGCCGGGTGCCGCGTTCCGCCCGGTCGAGCGTGCTGACATAATCGACCAGCGACAGCGCCCCCCAGGCCGCACCGCCGAGCAGCGTCATCACCAGGACGATGGCCGCCAGGATGGCCTTCGGGTGGAAGTTGAGCAGGGCGTTGACCGAAAGCCGGATCATGGGCGGGGGCGTCTTGGTGAGGCGGATCGGGAGCGGTGCCGCCGATCCGCCGGATGCACGATGCCGCCGGGCACCGGCGAAGCCGGCACCTGGGGCGATGACCGATTTGGGTGGTTCAGACCCGAATGCTTGCAGATTTCCGGGTGGAAAATCGTCACTGGACCGAAAAAACTGCAGAAAAACGACGGTTCGCTCTGCCCTTCATTGATCTTTCCGCGCCTTCGGTGCTGAAGAAACTGCGGTGACACGGAAAGGCAAAAATTGACATCTGCGTTTCACCCGATTCCTTGGTCTTTTGCCGAAAAGCTCCCGGACACCCCCCAGAAGTTTACTTGCCTTTATTGCCTGGAACCGATGATAGCATGCGATAGTTATCGGCGCGACCCGCCATGACGACTATGACAATGCTCATACCGGACCCACTCTTTGGGTGAGGTGGCACGAAATGGTTCGGCCAAGAGTTGAAGCTTCGCCGAACATCGGAAATTGCGCCGATGACGGGATCACCGGGGCGGTCTGCGCGTTGCTGTGCTGCTTCATGCCGCAACGCGCCCACACGAGGTTCAACCGTGAAGAAGCCGCCGTTCGCTCCTAAGGTTTTCCGCCAGTCCCGCATCCGGGAAGGTCTTCCCTACCCCCTCGGTGCCACATGGGACGGGCTGGGCGTCAACTTCGCGCTGTTTTCCGCCAACGCCACCAAGGTGGAGCTGTGCCTGTTCGACCAGGAGGGACGCCGCGAGCTGGAACGGATCGAGTTGCCCGAATACACCGACGAGGTGTGGCACGGCTATCTGCCGGACGCCCGGCCCGGCACGGTCTACGGCTACCGCGTGCATGGACCGTACGAGCCCAAGGCGGGCCACCGCTTCAATCCGAACAAGCTGCTGCTCGACCCCTACGCCAAGCACATGGTCGGGCCGCTGCGCTGGTCGGACGCGCATTTCGGCTACCGCGTCGGCTCGCCGCGCGGCGACCTGTCCTTCGACCGGCGCGACAGCGCGCCCGGCATGCCGAAATGCGTGGTGATCGACCCGGCCTTCACCTGGGGCCACGACCGGCACCCGGCGATCCCCTGGGAAAAGTCGATCTTCTACGAGACCCACGTGCGCGGCTACACCATGCGGCACCCGGCGGTTCCCCCGCAGTACCGCGGCACCTTCGCCGGCCTCGCCCAGCAGGAGGTCGTGGAGTACATCCGCTCGCTGGGCGTCACGGCGGTGGAGCTTCTGCCGGTCCATGCCTTCCTGGACGACCGCCATCTGCTGGAAAAGGGGCTGCGCAACTACTGGGGCTACAACAGCATCTCCTTCTTCGCGCCCGACCCGCGCTACCTGGCGACCGGCGCGATCCACGAGTTCAAGGAGATGGTCGCCCGCCTGCACGACGCCGGGATCGAGGTGATCCTCGACGTCGTCTACAACCACACCGCCGAAGGCAACGAGATGGGGCCGACGCTGTCCTTCAAGGGCATCGACAACGCCTCCTACTACCGGCTGGCCCCGGACCCGCGCTACTACATCAACGACACCGGCACCGGGAACACGCTGAACCTCGTGCATTCGCGCGTCCTCCAGATGGTCACCGATTCCTTGCGCTACTGGGTGACCGAGATGCATGTGGACGGCTTCCGCTTCGACCTCGCCACCATCCTGGCGCGGGAAACCTACGGCTTCGACCACAGCGGCGGCTTCCTCGACGCCTGCCGGCAGGACCCGGTGCTGTCGCGCGTCAAACTGATCGCGGAGCCGTGGGACTGCGGCCCCGGCGGCTATCAGGTCGGCGGCTTCCCGCCGGGCTGGGCGGAGTGGAACGACAAGTTCCGCGACACCGTGCGCTCCTATTGGAAGGGCGACGAGGGCAAGCTGCCCGAGTTGGCGACCCGCATGGCCGCCTCGGCGGACGTGTTCAACCGGCGTGGGCGCAAGCCCTGGGCCAGCGTCAACTTCGTCACCGCCCATGACGGCTTCACGCTGCACGACCTCGTCTCCTACAACGACAAGCACAACGACGCGAACGGCGAGGACAACCGCGACGGCCATTCGCACAACATCTCCTGGAACCACGGGGCGGAGGGTCCGACCGACGATCCGGAGATCAACGCCCTGCGCTTCCGCCAGATGCGCAACCTGCTGGCCACGCTGCTGCTGTCCCAGGGCACGCCGATGATCCTGGCCGGCGACGAGTTCGCGCGCAGCCAGAACGGCAACAACAACGCCTATTGCCAGGACAACGAGATCAGCTGGATCGACTGGGAGGGCGTCAGCGACGAGGGCTGGGCGCTGACCGACTTCGTCCGCCACCTGATCGGGCTGCGGCAGAGCCATCCGTTGCTGCGCCGCGGACGCTTCCTCACCGGCGCCTACAACCCCGACCTTGAGGTGAAGGACCTCACCTGGATCACCCCCGCCGGCGAGGAGAAGACGACCGAGCAGTGGCAGGACCCCATGGCCCGCTGCCTGGGCATGCTGCTCGACGGGCGGGCGCAGGCCACCGGCATCAAGAAGGTGGCGTCGGACGCCACGCTTCTTCTCATCATCAACGCCTACCACGACGTGGTGCCCTTCAAGCTGCCGGAGGTCGCCGGTGGCAGCCGCTGGCTGACACTGGTGGACACCACGGAGCCCGACCGGTTGGAGGTCGCCACCGCCCAGACCGGCGACGAGATTCCGGTCAACGGGCGCTCCCTGCTGCTGTTCGAGCTGATGCCCGACCGCCGCCCCGACATCGGGCTGAAGGCCGCCGCGCGGGCTCTGCGCGCCGCCTCCGGGCCGGGTGAGCCGGTGGCGGCCATCACGCCGGACAGCATCGCTTCAGGGGCCAGCCCCGCCGAGACGGTGCAGCAGCCGGGCGAGTGATCGCCAAGTCCGAGCAGGCCATGAAGAACGGTGCGGCAGGACGCCGCACCGTTCTTCATCATTTTGTCTACAATTTTAGGCAAATCGGCGATATCAAGACTTCGGACTGTCTGCTTCGGACCATTGCTTGTGCGCGCAACGCCGCATTGGCCGCGCTCCCCTTCCCCAAGGCCAGGGACAGCCGCACCGATTCCGGGAGGTCTGGGCATGTGTCATGGCGACTACATCCGATTCCTGGTCGCGACCGAGGCCGACCCGGCCCTGCGCGCGGCGCTGCGGCGGGCGTCGCGCGGTCTGCTGACCCTGGGTGACTTGGTGGATTTCGCCGCCGGTCACGGGTTTCGCTTCACCGAGGCGGACATTCCCCTGGCCGTGGCCCGACCCACCGCCTGCGGAAACGACTGACCGCCGTCGACGAGGTCACGGCGGCGGCGCCGTCGTGCTGCAACTGCCGCGGATCGTCAGCATGATTCCGTCGTCGGACGGAAAGATGTCCTTGTCGGCGTCGCGCGGAATCGGGATTTTCTGACGGCGGCAGAAAAGCAGGAGGATGCCGAGCGTCTTGCTGGGCATGAAGGCGACGTCCCGCACCTTCGCAGCCCCCTGCTGCACCATGACCACCACGCCCCCGTCCGATTTCGGGACGACGGTGGTGATCATGCCCAACGGAAGATCGGTCTGATTCGGCACCTTCTGGTACCAGCCGAAGGCTTTCTTGAGGGCCGAATTCGTGAAGACAAGGTGACGCGTTTCAAAAATCATTCCGGACCAGTTTCAGGCCCGGCCGCCCTCCAGTTCCGGGTTCAACCGGAACGTGATCGCACGCCCCAGTTTGGAATCCCGCAGAAGGATCTGCTTGGTTTCCAGCAGCTTGATGGCCCGGTTGACGTTGGGCCGCTGCATGCCGAGCGCATCAGCCAGTTCGGACTGGAGCACCGGCACGGGACGGTCGAAATGGAGCCGCCGGCTCAGGTAGGTGAACACACGAAGCGCCTCCAGGGTTATGTCCCGATCGGTCGAAACGGTCCTGGAGAGGAGGTCATGATGCTGCATGGCGGCCTCTGAACGCAAGTTGGCTCGGCGTCGCAGTGCGGCTGCGCACGCGCCGGGCGGATAATTTCGCCTGCCCCGCAAGTTACCCCGCTTTTGTTGTCCGAATGTGTCTCGTGTGTTTCCAAATTGACATAAGGCCGCGCCATTTGTGACGCCGTGCCCGGAACCCTTCCCCCCGCCCTCCCGTTCCCCGAGGGAGACACCGTCACGTCAGGAGGAGGGACCATGCATCGGCTCGTGCTGCTGCGGCACGGACAGAGCGTCTGGAACCGCTCGGATCTGTTCACCGGCTGGACCGACGTCGATCTGACCGAACAGGGGGTGGCCGAAACCCGCCACGCCGCCGGTCTGCTGAGGCAGGCCGGATTCGATTTCGACGTGGCCTTCACCTCCGTCCTGAAGCGGGCGATCAAGACGCTCGACATCGTGCTGGAGGAGATGGACCGGATGTGGCTGCCGGTGCACAAGCACTGGCGCCTGAACGAGCGCCATTACGGCGCGCTCCAGGGATTGAACAAGACGGAGACGGCGGCCCGCCACGGCGCCGATCAGGTCTTCCTCTGGCGGCGCAGCTGGGATGTCCCGCCCCCGCCCGTCGAGCCCGAGGACCCGTGCTCCGCGGTGTCGGACCGGCGCTACGCCGGCATCGGCCGCGCGAACCTGCCCCGCGGCGAAAGCCTGAAGGACACCACGGACCGGGTGATCCCCTTCTGGGAGGAGGGCATCTGCCCCGCCCTGCGGCTGGGCGCGCGGGTGCTGGTGTCGGCCCACGGCAACAGCCTGCGCGGCCTCGTCAAGCATCTCGACAAAGTGCCCGACCAGGACATCCCGCTGTTCGAGATCCCGACCAGCCGCCCGCTGGTCTATGAGCTGGGCGCCGATCTGGTGCCGCTGCGCCGCTATTTCCTGACCGAAGGCGGCGGCACCGAGGAGATCACCTGGACCCGCCGGGATGACTCCGGCCAGAGTGGCGTCGTGGCAGCGTGACGACGACAATTCCCTCTCCCCTCTGGGGAGAGGGTCAGGGTGAGGGGGTTGCGCTTGTGCCGAACCTGCCGCCACGCGCATCCCCCCCACCCGACCCTTCGGGCCACCCTCTCCCCAGAGGGGCGAGGGACTAACCTCACCCCCCGGCCGGGCGGCGCCCGCGATGCCCCGCCCCGCCCTTGCCACCCTTGCGGCCCGGCAGCGGATGGTGGAACTGCGGGTGACCGCCCTCCGCTCCGCTCTTCGCCGGCGGCTGCGGGCCGCGCGCTCCGTCCGGACGGCGCCCGCGCCGCTCGCCCTGCCGCTCCTCCACCCGCCCGGCGTAGCAGCTGTCGCAGACACGGAAGCGGTGGTTGGCCTTCAGCCGCGTGCCGCAGACCGGGCAGGCGCGGGCCAGCGAGCGTTCGGCCAGGGTCCGCTCGATGAAGGCGTTCAGCATGGCCCGGCGCTCCTGGCACAGGTCCATGTCCGGATAGGCGTCGGGAAAGCGGTAGGCCAGCCAGGCGTATGCGGTCAGCTCCTTCACCGCGCGTTCGGCCTTCTCCAGCTCCACGTCGGTGCCAACACGGTGGTGGAAGCGTTCGGCGGCGTCGGGGGCGGAATTGGGAACGCCCTTGCCTTGGTTCGTCGCCCACAGCGCCAGCAAGCGCAGGTTGTTCTGGTCGCGCACGTCGATGGGGCAGCGCGCCAGCATGTCGCGCTCCGCCAGCGGCAGCTTCGCCCGGTCCACCGCCGTGGCGGCCTGGATGCGCTGCTCCAGGTCGGTCATGCGGAAGGTCTGGTTGGCGCGCAGCAGTTCCTGCCCCGCCGTGCGCAGCACCTTGGCGAGGCTGTCGGTGTCCAGCTCCCGCGCGATGGCCTCGACATGGGTCAGGTTGGGGCTGATCCAGGCCCGCGGGTCCTCGGGCGGGACCGGCGGAGTGGTCAGCGCCCGGCGCACCGGGTTGATGTTCTCCCCCTCCAGCACCGCGACGCGGCCTTCCTCGTGCATGCCGAAGCGCCCCGCCCGCCCGCCGATCTGGCGGATTTCGGAGGAATTCAGGTCACGCTCCTCCCGCCCGTCGTACTTGCGGGTGGTGGACAGGACGACGCGGGCGACCGGCAGGTTCAGCCCCATGCCGATAGCGTCGGTCGCCACCAGCACGTCCGCCGAGCCGTCGCGGAAACGACGCGCCTCGGCCCGCCGCACCTCCGGCGACAGGGCGCCGTAGATCACCGCCACCGTGTGGTCGCGGGCCAGCAGCTCGCGCCGCAGCCCCATCACGTCCTTGCGCGAGAAGGCGATCACCGCGTCGCCGCGGCGAACATTCTCCAGCGGCACCCGCTCCTCCTGCACGCGCAGCGGCGACTTGCGGGTGAACTCCACCACCTCAAGCTCCTCCCCCAGCGCGGTGGCGAGGCGCTGCACGTAGGGGATGGCGTCGGCGGAGCCGGTCATCAGGATTTCCGGGGCGGCCACGCCGGCCACCGCCTGGGTCCAGGCCCAGCCGCGGTCGGGGTCGCCGATCATCTGGATCTCGTCGATGACGCAAGCGCCCCAGACCTTGGACGTGTTGACCATCTCGATGGTCGATGAGGTGAAGGAGGCGCCGGGCCGCACGTCGCGCTCCTCGCCGGTGACGAGGCTGCACGGGCGCCCGCGCGTCTCCAGCGCCTCCTGCCCTTCCAGCGCCAGCAGGCGCAGCGGGGCGAGGTAGCAGCCGCTCTGCGCCTCGGCCAGACGGTCCATGGCGGCGTGGGTCTTGCCGGAGTTGGTCGGGCCGACGAACAGCCGCAGCTTGCGCACCATGGCGCGGGCCGTGGCGAAGCTGTCGAGATAGACGCCGAGGCCGGAGGCGTTCTCCAGCCGCTCCCGCCGGACCTTCAGGCCGGCCCGCGCGGCGGCGGTGGAGAAGGCCTCCTCCAGCGCGTCCAGCAGGGTCTGCAGACGCGGGATGCGCCCGCCGAAGCCGATCACCCGGCCCAGCTCGTCGGCGAAGCCCTTGGGCCGCCACGCCTCGCCGAAGCCGTTGGCGCGCTGCGCCATGGAGGCGAACCAGCCATCCACCCGCCCGCGCGCCTTCTCGATAGCGGCGGAGGACAGGCAGGCCGCCTTGACCCGCTTGCCCAGCGCCTTCGCCTGAGGACGGCCGAAGCCCTCCTCCGAGGTCATCAGGCCCCAGAGGTCCGCCTCGATGTCGGGCAGCGGGCCGAGCGCCACGCGGAACCGCAGCTTCAGCTTCCGGTCGGTGCCGGGGACGACCACCTCGTGGACGACGGCGACCGACCAGCGGGCCGGGGTGCTGTCGGCGTCCACCTCGATCCCGTCGCCGCGCACCACCGCGGCGATCGCGCGCAGCGCGTCGCGGCGGTCGAATTCGTCAGCCGTGCCTGGGGCCGTACCGGGTTGGCGGGGGGTGGTTTCGTCGTTGCTCATGAACTGGTCTTCTTCCGTCGCCGGCCCCGGAGAGATCGGCCTGTGGATTCAAAGGGCTGGTTGGAGGCTGGCGGTATTGGGGGGCTTCGCCGGATCTGGAACAGTGCCGTGCCGCGGGGCGGACGCCCACCCCCTATTCTGCACACCGGCACCCCACGGGCGTACCTATATGGTCGGAGCCATAGGATAGGGCAAGCCGATTCAGGGGTTCCACCGGCGTGGCCGGGCTAATTCGCCTGAACTTTCCCCTCTCCCATCCCACCGCTGCGAAAAAGGGGCGGTGCCAGCCACATCATTCCCTGTTGTCCGGCGGTCGTGTCGAAAGGGGTACCCGGTAACGGTTTCACCGGCTGCCACCAATCGAAAGTGTTAGCAAGCAATATCGTCTTACTGCACCGCAAACCGTCGGGCATCATCGTTGCACTGACAACGTAACCGTCGTCGCTTCGCTGATTTGGTTAGGAGATGTGCATGCCGACCCCTCGTGACGTCCTGGCACTGATCGAGAGAATACGGTGTATTTCTTGCGAGGACGAGCGCCATGCATTGATAAAGACATTGTCAGCCGTCGAGCGACCGACCATCCTGTCGTTCCTCAACGCTCACGGCGTCAACCTCTGCGCGGGGTCCTCCGCCGCGTGGTCGGCCTTCCGCGCCTCCGACGTCCTTTTGCGGGACGGGGTGGCGCTGGAGACGGCTCTGCCGTGGCTCGACCAGCCGGTCGGGCTGAATATGAACGGCACCGACTTTATCCCGCTTCTCCTCCGCCACCTGTCGCCCCGTCGGGTCGCCGTCTATGGCACCGCGGCGCCCTGGCTGGATGAGGGGATCGAGCGGCTGAAGGAGCGGACCCCGCACGACTACGTCGATGCCCAGCACGGGTTCCATTCCGTGGAGCATTACATCGCCCGTGCGCGGGAGCTTCGGCCCGACATCATCATCCTGGCCATGGGCATGCCCCGCCAGGAGGAGGTCGCGGTGCAGCTCAAGCGCGCGCTGGACCATAAGGTGCTGATCGTCAACGGCGGCGCCATCATCGATTTCCTCGCCGGGCGCTTCACCCGGGCCCCCGCCGCCGTCCAGCGCATCGGGCTGGAATGGGCGTTCCGGCTGGTCCAGGAGCCCCGCCGTCTGTTTCGCCGCTATTGCGTCGGCGCTTTCGGCTTCGCCCACACCGTCATGCTTATGCGCCGTGCCGCCATGCGTTCGTCCAGCGCCCCTGCACCCGCGCCCATGCATAAGGAGCTTTGAGACGTGGAAAATCTGCCCCAAGTCAATCACGGCGGCCACCACGGCGGTCCGCCGGCTCCGGTTCCGGCATGGCCCGCCTCCCCCGGCCCGTCCCGGCGCAGCGAGTTCGAATCCCAGACCCCGTCCATGGGTCCCGACTTCCGCTTCATCCTGCGCGTGCTGGGCAGCCACAAGTGGTTGATCGCGGCCATCGTGGTGGTGCTGACCGGGTTGTCGGCCCTGGGCGTCTCCACGCTCAAGGACCAGTACACCTCCGAAGCGCTTCTTCTGGTCGACAACCGGCAGGTCCGCGTCGTCCGCGAGGTCGAGCAGGTGGTGGGCGCCATCCCCACCGAGGACGCGGCGATCCTGAGCGAGATCGAGATCCTGAAGTCGCCGCAGGTGCTGAACCAGGTGGTGAACGATCTCCAGCTCGCCCAGCATCCGGAATTCAACCCGCCGGCGCAGGAGGACGAGACGCTCCCGCTGGTCGAGCGCGCGGTGGCCTATGGCCGCGGCCTCGCCAACCGCTTCTGGGACGGCGCCCCGCCGGCCCCGGTCGCCTGGCTGCTGAGCCACGGCGACGAGGTGGCGCAGGACATCCGGGCGCGCGAGGCGCACGCAGCGCTGGGCAACGACCAGATCATCGCGCGCATCCACCGCAAGCTGGACGTCGCCATCGTCGGCCGGTCGCGCGTGATCCAGGTGCGCTTCACCTCCAAGGAGCCGCAGCTGAGCCGCGACGTGGTGGACGGCATCGTCCGCCGCTACATGGAAACCCGCCAGCAGATGGACCGCGACCTGTCGACCAGCGCGATCTCCTGGCTGCAGGACCGCATCGTCCTGCTGCGCCGCGAGGTTGCCGAGGCCGACTCCAAGGTCGAGGAGGCCCGCGTCAAGGGCGGCCTGCTGAAGGGCGGCACCGGCCTGATGGCCCAGAACGAGCTTGAGCAGACCCGCCTGCGCCTGAGCGAGGCGTCGGCCATCCGCGCCCGCTCGGTCGCCCAGGCCGACACGCTGGAGCGCAACCTGAAGGCCGGCAACTGGAACGCCATCGGCGGCAGCATCGCCTCGCCGGTCGTCGCCCAGCTCCGCGCCACGGTCGCCGCCATCTCCACGGAAATGGCCCAGCTGTCCCGCCAGTACGGGCCGAAGCACCCGCGCATCCTCGAACTTCAGGGCCGCCTGAACGAGGCCAACTCCTCGCTCCAGCAGGAAATCCGCCGCGAGATCAACGGTGTCCGCGAAGCCGCCCAGGTCGCGGTGGAGCAGGAGACCGCGCTCCGCTCGATGATCACCCGCATGGAGGGCAGCTACGCCACCATGCAGGAGCAGGCCATCCCGCTGCGCACCCTGGAATCCGAGGCGACCGCCAAGCGCCAGCTTCTCGACAGCCTGCTGGGCCGTCTGGAAGAGGTCGAGGCCCAGAAGGACAGCCGCGCCTTCCCGGCCGCCGTCAAGCTGGTCTCCGCGCCGCAGGTGCCGCACGAGCCGTCGGGCCCCCTCCGCGTCCTGCTGCTGCTGGCCGGCTTCGTCGCCTCTCTCGCGCTCGCCATCTTCAGCGTCTTCGGTCTGGAGCTTCTCCAGCGCCGCATCCACACCCCGGACGCCGTACGCCGCATCCTGGGCGTCGGCACCGTCCACATCGTGCCGCACCACAGCGACCGCGGGGCCAAGGGCCGGCTCTACAAGATCTTCCAGCGCCATCCCTTCTCGCTGTTCAGCGAATCCCTGCGCGCCCTGTTCCGCAACCATCTGTCGGATCTCGGTCCGGTCGGCGCGCTGGCGGTGACCTCGGCCCGCCCGCAGGACGGCAAGACCTCGCTGACGCTCGCCGTCGCCCAGGTCGCCAGCCAGGCCGGCCGCCGGGTGGTGGTGGTGGACACCGACTTCCGCCGCTCCCGCATGGAGGGTCTGTTCGACCTGTCCACCAAGAAGGGCCTGTCGGACTGGATCTCCGGTGACGCCACGCTGGACGAGATCGTCCACACCTCCGACGACGTGCCCTTCGCCATGGTTCCGGCGGGCAAGCTGAACCCGATGACACTGGACCGCTTCAACGTCGATAGCCTGGTGCAGCTGATGGCCGGCCTGTCGCCCAGCTTCGATCTGGTGGTGTTCGACACCGCCCCGGCGCTGGCCGTGTCGGATGCCCGCATCGTCTGCGGCGCCGCCTCCAAGGTGCTCTTCGTCACCCGCTGGGGCCACACCACGGCGAGCGACCTGAACGCGGTGGCCGACCTCGGTCCGATCGACCACAGCAAGTTCGTCTGCGTGATGACCGACGTGAACCTGAAGAAGGCCGCCAGCAAGGGCTACCAGGGCCCGTACAACAGCTACGTCGCCACGCGGAAATACTACGGCGACCAGACCCTGCGCGCCGCGCCGTAAGCGAGGCGTCCTTCACCTCTGTCCGCATAGCCCTCTCCCCTCCGGGGAGAGGGTGGCCCGGAGGGCCGGTGAGGGGGTTGTGCTTTGCGGAACGTTCGGCAAAAGCGCACCCCCCTCACCCTAACCCTCTCCCCAGAGGGGAGAGGGAATTCTCATTTCATTTCAAGCCACACGAGGCCCGACGCCCATGGCCCAGACCTCGCCAAAAACCACCTCACTCTCCCGCCGGGACGCGCTGCGCGCCGCCGCCGCGGCCGTGGTGCTGGCAAGCTGCAAGGCCGCCGCCGGCCCCGCCGTCGCCGAGGCGGCTTCCGCCGCGGTGCCGAACCCCACCCTGCGCGACGCCTGCCGGGCCGCCGGCATCCTCCACGGCGCCGCCCGCGACCATCTGATCGAGCCGGAAGACCCGATGCTCGACACGCTGATGGCGCGGGAATGCGACGTGGTAACGCCCGAGAACGGCGGCAAATGGGCCGTTTTCCAGCCGCAGGAGGGCAATTTCGACTGGGGCCGCTTCGACGCCGGGGTGGAGCTGGCCCGCCGCATCGGCGCCAAGCCCAACTGGCACTGCGCCCTGTGGCAGCACATGGGCATGCCCGACTACATGACGCTGCCAGCCAGCCGCCAGCGCGCGCTGGGCATCGGGGAGAGCGCCTATTTCTCGGCGGACGGCACGCTGTCCGAAGACAATTACTGGCCGCGCTTCACCGCCATGGTCGCGGCGGTCAAGAAGCGCTACGGCGACAATTTCTACCGCATCGACGTGATGAACGAGGCCTTCTTCTGGGAGACCGAGCGCAGCCACCCCCAGGAGCAGGACCGCTACGGCTTCCGCAAGGGCATGTGGTGGGTGGTGGCAGGCGGCGCCAAGGGGCCGGAGTGGCTGGACCCCTTCTTCCACCACATCCGCAAGGAGTTTCCCTCCGCCAAGCTGGTCATCAACGAGTTCGGCATCGAGATCGACGAGGGTTGGCAGCAGCGCAAGCGCGCCTATTTCCAGACCTGGCTGACCGACGCGGTCAAACGCGGCGTGCCGATCGACGGGGTGGGGCTGCAAAGCCACCTGATGGCCGGCAAGCCCTACGACCGCGAGGGCATGAAGGGCTTCCTGCGGGCCATGGACCGGCTGGGCCTGCCCATCCACGTCACCGAATTCGACGTGAACGAGAAGCACCTGCCGCGCTCCTGGTCGCGGGCGGAGAAGGACCGCGCCATGGCCTTCCTGGCCGGGCAGTATCTGGGCGACATCGCCGGCAACGCGCGGCTGGCCGAGCTGTGCTGGTGGCACCTGCGCTCCGACCTGAACTACATCGCGCGGGAGACGCCGGAGCTGAGGCCCCACCCCTCGCCCTACGACGCGGCCTCGCGCCCGCTGCCGCTGTACGAGGCGTCGGTGCAGGCGCTGCGCGGGCGCAACCGGTCAGGGTGACTCCGGTCGGGAAGCGGTGCGGTACCCCTTCCGGTCCCGCTACCCCGCCCGATCGCGCGGCCCGATCCGCCGTCCGCGCCTGTAAGGATTTCCGACAGCGCCCTTAGATTATCGGAACAGCGGCGTTTCTCCCAACGAGGTGATCTGTGGACACGTTGACGTCGGATGAGCTGGTCGCCCGCTACAAGCGGAAGTTCGGTCTGGCCCCGAACTACCCCCTCAGCGAAACCATGGTCCGCCAGCACTGGGACCTGGAACGCCAGCTCGCCCGCGAGCTGCTGGACTCCCGCCGCGAAGAGCGCTGGACGGTGTTCGAGCGGAACTACACCACCCTCTACAGCGAATGCCCCTGGCTGAACGACGCGGTGGACACGGCGGCGCAGAACGACGAGCTTGACTTCCGCCACTTCCTGACGCTGCTCAAGGGCGCGCGGGACGTCTACGAGGTCGGGTCGGGCAAGGGCCGGCTGCTCAGCTATCTGGCCCGCCACGGCCACCGCTGCGTCGCCACCGAGATCACCCGCGAGCGTGGAGAGCGCTGGACCGACGAGCGCTCAAACGTGACGTGGCGCTGCTGCGACGGCGTCAACCTTGCCGAGTTCGAGCCGCGCGGCCATTACGACGCCGTCGTCTCCACCCACGTCATCGAGCATCTCCACCCCGAGGACGTGTCCGTGCATCTGTCCAACGTGCACGCCATCCTCAAGCCGGGCGGCCGCTACGTGCTCAGCATGCCGCACAAGCACGCCGGGCCGATGGACCTGTCGGAGGTCTTCGGGCTGGACGAGCCGATCTGCATGCATCTGCGCGAATACACCTGGAGCGAGACCGAGCGCGCGCTGCGCGAGGCCGGCTTCACCCGGATGGAGGCCGTCTACATCGCTCCGATGGCGGTCCGCCGGCGGATGCACATCCATGGTTCCGGGCGCGGTTACCTCGCCTATGTAAAGGCCGTGGAATCCGTCATGGGGGCGATGCCGTTAACCCTGCGGCGCAAGCTCGGCAAGCTCGGCCAGCTCTACCTGTTCCGGCCGGAGGTCTTCATGGTGGCTCACAAAAGTCACGAGGGCTGAGGCGCCCGATTCCGGAAACCTTTCTGTAACAAGACTTTACACTTTCCCCTCCCCGTGGCCGCAAGGCCCCACTGTGGCGCGGAAACCGCAGTGAAGGCGGTTTTTCGCGCCTCATTCTTTTCACAGCCTGTCGTGGCTTTTGAGTCGCATTTCCCTAAAATCCGAAATACCTCGTTAACCAATTGGGCGCCACCTTTGCTCCACCGAAAATGGAGAGAGGTTACTTCCAATGGCAACGACCACCACGGGTCTCGTCGACACGACCTTCGTCGTCAACGCCTCGGGGCAGGCTGCCGGCGGGATCTGGCCGCAGTTCCGGCTGCTCCTGGATGGTGTCAATCTCGGTCAGGCGACGGTCGGCTCGACCAGCGACGGCCGCTACACCTTCAAGGCCCAGGTCGCACCGGATCAGGCGCACAAGCTTCAGATCGTCTACTTCAACGACGGCTATGTGAACGGGCAGGACCGCAACCTGCTCGTCAAGTCGCTGGAAGTGAACGGCAAGCCCGTCGCCTCCACCAGCTCGCTGGTCAGCTACGACCGCGGCGCCTCCGACGGCAAGGACGTGATTCCCGGCCAGGAAGGCATGTGGTGGGACGGTTCGCTCGATTTCGCGCTGACCAAGGACTATTTCCCGGTCCCGACGCCGCCGGCCCCGGCCGGCAACACCCAGGTCATCCTGAACCTGCAGGGCAACGCCGCGGGCGGTGTCAACGCGCATTTCAACCTGCTGATCGACGGCAAGAAGGTCGGCGAGGGCATGGCCGGCGCGTCGGCCAAGGACTACGCCTTCTCGATCAACGCCACGGCGGATCAGGCGCACAAGGTCCAGGTCCAGTACGACAACGACGCCACGGTGAACGGCCAGGACCGCAACCTGCTGGTCAACAAGATCACCATCAACGGCAAGTCGGTCATGCCCACCGACAGCAACGTCACCTATGACAAGGGTGCCTTGGACGGCAAGGACGTGGTCAAGGGCCAGTCCGGCATGTGGTGGAACGGCACGCTGGTGGTGGACGCCGACAAGAGCTTCTTCCCCGGCTCCTCCAACCCGACCAACCCCACCACGCCGCCGGCCCCCACCCCGACGAAGCCGACCCTGTCGGTCAGCGACGTGTCGGTGACCGAGCCGACCGGCAAGACCGCCGGCATCGCGCCGGGCTTCCTGCACACCGAGGGCGGCCAGATCATGGACAGCAGCGGCAAGGCCGTGAAGCTGACCGGCGTGAACTGGTTCGGGTCCGAAGGCTACGCCTTCGCGCCGCAGGGGCTGTGGATGGACAGCTACCAGAGCCACATGAAGCAGATGCAGGATCTGGGCTTCAACACCATCCGCCTGCCCTACTCCGACGCGATGCTCGACAACGGCCGCATGCCGACCGGCATCGACTATTCGAAGAACCCAGACCTGCGCGGCAAGACCTCGCTGGAGGTGTTCGACAAGATCATCGAGCACGCCGACAAGATCGGCATGAAGATCATCCTCGACCACCATCGCTCCGGCGACGGCGCGTCGGCCAACGAGAACGGGCTCTGGTACACCAGCCAGTATCCGGAATCGAAGATGATCGAGAACTGGAAGATGCTGGCGACCCGTTACAAGGGCAACGACGCCGTCATCGGCGCCGACCTGCACAACGAGCCGCACAACCCGGCGACCTGGGGCGACGGCGGCCCGAACGACTGGGCCCGCGCCGCGGAGCGCATCGGCAACGCCATCCAGTCGGTCAACAAGGACTGGCTGCTGATCGTCGAGGGCATCGAGACCTACCAGAACCAGTGGTACTGGTGGGGCGGCAACCTGCTGGGCGAGAAGAACTACGAGGTCAAGTTCAACGAGCCGGGCAAGCTGGTCTACTCGGTCCACGATTACGGCCCGTCGCTGTATATGATGGACTGGTTCAAGGCCGGCAACTTCCCGAACAACATGCCGGCGAAGTGGGACCAGATGTGGGGCCACTTCATCCAGAACGACGAGACCCCGATCCTGGTCGGCGAGTTCGGCAGCCGCATGGAAACCGCCATCGACAAGGCGTGGATGCCCAAGCTAATCCAGTACATGAACGGCGACTGGAACGGCGACGGCAAGATCGACCTCGCCGCGGGCGACCAGGGGGCGAGTTGGACCTATTGGGCCTGGAGCCCCGGTTCGGGCGACACCGGCGGCATCATGAACGACAGCTGGAAGGTGGACTACAACAAGTACAACGCCATCAAGTCCGGCCTGTACAGCAGCACCGCCGCCAGCCCGGTCACCACCGACGCGGTGTTCACGGTGAAGCTGTCCCAGGCCTACAGCCAGACGGTGACGGTGGACTACGCCACGGCGGACGGCACCGCCAAGGCCGGTTCGGACTACCTGGCGACCAACGGCAAGCTGACCTTCGCCGCCGGCGAGACCACCAAGACGGTCGCCGTCAAGGTGCTGAGCGACGATGTCGTCGAGGGCGTCGAGACCTTCAACCTGAAGCTCTCCAACCCGACGCAGGCGACCATCGCCGACGGGACCGGCATCGGCACCATCAACGCGCCGGGCAGCGCCCAGGCCCTGTCGGCGGACCTGCTGGCCCACAGCCTGGCCCAGGACACGGCGACGGTGCAGTCGGTGGGCGTGCAGTCCGCGCTCGACCTGTCGTCGGTCGACTTCTCGCACATGATGACGGTGGACGCCGCGAACCTGATGCTCGAACATCAGGCCGCGTAACGACCGCCGAGGCGGACCATGAGGAAGGGCCGGCGGAGCGATCCGCCGGCCCTTTCCGTTTTCAGGGCATGCGCCTTCAGGACGCCGATTGCAGGCGGCGGACGCGGCCCAGCAGCAGCTTGCCCAGCATGGCCCGGCCCGCCGTCCCCATGCCCGGACCGAACACCGCCGCCGTCAGGAACACCAGCACCAGCAGCACCTTCTCCGCGGTGAAGGCCGGGTCGATCTCGGTGCCGAACAGGTACCAGCCCGCCGCGTAGGCGAAGGCAGCCGGCACCAGTATCCAGCCGATCCGCACGGCGTTCAGCGGCGCCTCGTCGCGGCAGATGCGGCGGCGGACCGTCTCGGTCAGGACGATCTGGAAGACCTCGCGCCCGAGGTTGGCCAGCGCGGCGCCGAGCAGGCCCCACTGCCAGACCAGCGCCAGGGCCAGCGCCGACCCCACGGCGAGGCTGGCCGCGGAGATCCAGGGCAGCACGCCAACGCGCTTGGCCTTCAGGATCGCCACCTCCGGGTTCATGCGCACCCCGTGCAGCACATAGGCCAGCACCAGGAAGGGCATGCTGGTCAGCACCGGCGTGTAGTCGGCCGACGCGATCAGCCAGAGGATCTCCGGCGCGGTCAGCGCCAGCCCCAGCCCGGCCCCGGTCAGCAGCACGACGAACAGGTGGAAGACGAAATCCGCCTGGGCGTTGTCCGCCGCGCCATGCTGCGCCTCCAACCGGCTGACCGACCAGATCTGCAGGAAGGAGGCGGTCAGGAACATGAAGAGGATCTGCGACAGCCGCATTCCGAAGGCGAACAGACCCACCGCCGCCGTGGACAGCAGGATGTTCAGCAGCCAGCGCGAGACGAAGTTGTTGGCGATGTCCAGCAGCGACTGCGGCGCGTAGGGCAGCCCCAGCGCCGCCACCCGCTTCAGGATCGGGAAGGAGAAGGAGAAGCCCGTGTCCTTCAGGATCGCCACCACCAGCAGAAGGCCGAGCGCCAGGAAGGACGCGCCGTTTGCCAGGAAGATGCCCTCCACGCCGAGGCCGAGCGCCCACAGGAACAGCAGGTTGAAGGCGAGCAGGGCCACCACCTTGGCCAGCGACACCAGCAGGCACAGGCCCGACCGCTTGCGCGCCCGGTAATAGGCCAGCGCCAGCTCGAACAGGGTGGTCAGGGCGACGCCGGCCAGCGCGATCGCCATCACCGCCGCGTGGCCGGTGTCGCCGAACATCGCCCAGCTTCCCGCCATACCCAGCGGCCAGGCCAGCCCGACCATCGCCACCGAGGTGCCGACCACCGCCAGCAGGCAGGTGCTGGCGACGCGCCGTCGGTCGCCCTCCTCGGCATGTTCGAAATAGACGGCGGTGAAGGCGTTGTTCATGCCGATCATCAGCATGACCGCCAGCAGGTCGGCGACCACCACCACCAGCGCGTAGACGCCGAATTCGGAAGGGCTGAGAAGCCGGGTGTAGAGCGGCAGGAGCAGAAGCCCGGCAGCCCGGTTCACCACGTTGGCCAGCATGAACAGCCAACCGTGTTTCAAGATCGTCGCTGCTTCGGACGCCATCAGGAACTCCGCCTAGAACTCCGGTGGGGCGGCTCTGCCGCACCCGCGAACGCAATTCCGATGATTGGAACCGGACCGGGACGTTTCAATTTCGCGTTGGTGCCGTCGCACTGTTCTTCAGGCTTATCCCCATGAAGGCGCGTCGGCGACGTCCCCGCCCCCACCCTAACCCTCCCCCGCTGGCGCAGGGGAGGGGACTGCCGCCGCTTCGCAGAAGGCACCCTCCCCTGCGCCAGCGGGGGAGGGCCGGGGTGGGGGCAATCGGCCGAACCACCCGGCAGACAAGCCACCCAGCCTGCGAGGGCACTCCACCGCGATCAACGGGGCGTTGGAGACGCCGCCTCATCCGGAATCGCCCGGCGGCTTCTTATGGGATACGTCCGCACCGCTGCCTCGGCGGGACAGGCAGACCAACTCGGGACATGCCGCCGCCCCCCGGCGTCGCACCCCACCGTAGGAGACCGGGAACATCCCCCGAATACCCCCAATTTGCGGGGAGGAAAGGAGTAGCCGGGGAACGGCGGTGGCAGCGTCGCCACCGATCCGGATGACCCGGACGAAGTCACCCACTTTCCTTAATCTCTTCAAACTCACCCAAGGGAATCCACTCAGGATGTAAGGGGTATCGCCGCTGGCGGGGGAGGCCTCTTGTGATTTGTTGATTGACGACAGCCTTTATCCTAATTCGTGGAGAACAGCGCAACCTTCTGATCTGTCTGCACAGAGGCAGGGCAAGCGCTGATATTTGTGTGTCTTTCTGAACACAGAAGGACTCAAAGAAAAAGCTGATGAGAAGCCGTCTTTCGCTGCGCCGCGTTAGGTCAGGCGCGAGACGGATGACATTCCGTTTCACACATAAATGGGACCTGCGATGAGCAAACTCGACCCAGAAGCGGTCATCAACCTGGCCCCGGTGAAGAAGACGGCCATGCCGACGGTGGGACCCGGGCTGCTGTTGGCGCTGTCCGACGGCTTCATGCTCGCCCTGCTCGGCTGGACACTCATCCAACTGTTCGGAAGCGACACCCTGACCGCGGAAGCGGACCTGTCGCAGCGTGCCCTGGTCACCGGCCTGATGCTGGTGCCGCTGGTGAAATCGGTTTTCGGAATTTATTCGCTGGGTCGCTTCGACTATCTGGAGCGGACCCGCCGCACCTTCCAGGCGGCCCTGCTGTCGGTCGCCGTGCTGGCCGTGCCCTTCATCGTCATGGACGGCTTCCGCTCCTTCTTCGTGGAGGCGCTGTCGGTCGCCCTGATCGGCTTCGCGATCACCTACGCCGCCGATCTGCTGCTGGTGCATGGGCTGATGGCCAGCGCGCTGAACTGGCGCACCCCGGTGGTGATCGTCGGGGCCGGCCCGCAGGGTGCCGCCATCGCCGAGAAGCTGCAGCGCCTGCCCTGGCTGGGGATGCGCCCGGTCTGCTTCTTCGACGACGACGACACGCTGTGGCAGACCCGCGTCGCCAACCTGCCGGTGGTCGGCTCGACCGACCTGCTCGCCAAGTCCCCGGCCTACGCCCAACAGGCCCAGGCCGCCATCGTCGCCGACATCGGGCGCCACAAGAAGGAGTTGACCGCCCTGGTCGAGCGGCTGCCCTTCAAGCAGGTCTATTGCCTGCTGGGCGAGGGCAACGTCAGCGCGGTGGACGCCACCTACCACAACCTGCACGGCTCGCTGGCGCTGCGCGTCTCGGTCCGGCCGCCGACCAGCTACCTGCGCATCCGCCGCGCGCTCGACATCCTGCTGTCGGGCATCCTTCTGGTGGCGGTGGCGCCGCTGATGCTGGGCATCGCCGCGGCGATCCGTCTGGACAGTCCCGGCCCGGTCATGTTCCGCCAGAAGCGCTGGGCCGGCGGCGACAAGACCTTCGACGTGCTGAAGTTCCGCTCGATGCACATCAACGCGGAGGAGCATCTCCAGCGCCTGCTGGAGAACGATCCGAAGATGCGCGAAGAGTACATGACCTACCACAAGCTGACCTACGACCCGCGCATCACCCCGGTCGGCCGTTTCCTGCGCAAGACCTCGCTCGACGAGCTGCCGCAGCTGGTGAACATCCTGATGGGCGACATGAGCCTGATCGGCCCGCGCGCCTACATGCCGAAGGAACTGCCGGAGGTCGGTGCGTCGGCGGAGGTCATCGGCTCCGTCCGTCCGGGCCTGACCGGCTACTGGCAGGTGTCGGGACGCCACCGCACCACCTTCCAGGAGCGCGTCGCCATGGACGTCTTCTACGTCCGCAACTGCGGCCTGCTGTTCGACTTCTACATCCTGTGCAAGACCGCGGTGATCGTCCTCAAGGGCGACGGGTCATGACCCTGCGGCGCCCCATCCAGGCCCCTCTTCCCACGCGGGAGAGGGGCTTTCCCTTTTCTGGGCTCTTTTCCGGACCTGGGCGGCCTATGCCCTGCGGGACCCGCAAGATCGGGGTGGATGGCCCAACCGGAGGTAGCCCCGACGGGGACGGCCTCCTTCGGCCTAATGCCTCCGCCCGGCTACAGGTCCGGGCATCGGGTTGGCATCTTCAGAAGACGATGCGGTGCGCCCGTCATGGGCGTTCACTGCCATAGCAGCCCTTTTCACCGGAACAGCGGCCCCATGAAAGTCCTCGAAGTTCTGGAAAAGAGCATCACCGTCTTCTGCATCGTCTCGTTCGGCGGGTCGGTGCTCCCGGCGCTGCTGACCGGCGGCGGCACGACCGATCCGGACGCGCCGGGCGCGGTGATCTACTTCATGGCCGTCTACGTCATGATCCTGGGCCTGATCGCGCTGCGGCCGAGCCTGGCCTTCCGCATCCCGACGGGAAGCCCGGCGGTGTCGCTGATCGTGGCGCTGGCCTTCCTGTCGGCCCTGTGGTCGATCTACCCGGACGTGACGCTGCGCCGCGCGGTGGCCTTCCTGTTCACCACCGCCTTCGCCGTCTATCTGGCCCTGCGCTACACCTTTCCGGAGATCGTCCGGATGCTGGCGACGGGCCTGTCGATCCTGATGGTGCTGTCCTACGTCTCGGTCTTCGCCATGCCGGCGGTCGGGCTCGACCACGAGCAGCATGTCGGCGCCTGGAAGGGCATCTTCTGGCAGAAGAACGTGACGGGCCGCATGATGGTCTGGCTGGTGCTCTGCCTGCTCTGGCTCGACTGGACGCGCGAGGGCAAGCGCTGGGTGGTGCGCCCGCTGCTGCTGATGGCCCTGCTGCTGATCGTGATGAGCCGGTCGGGCACCGGCCTGGTGACCTCGATCCTGGTCGCCGGCCTGCTGCTGGCCAGCGGCTTCGTGCGCGGCGGCATCCGCAGCTTCGCGCCGGCCATGGCCTTCATCCTGCTGGTCGCGGTGATCGGCATCACCAGCGGCACGACCTTCTGGCACGACATCCTCTACATGCTGGGCCGCGACCCGACGCTGACCGGACGCACGGTGCTGTGGGAACACACGCTGATGTCGATCCAGGACCGCTTCCTGCTCGGCTGGGGCTACGGCGCCTACTGGTACGGGGCGTATGGTCCGGGCAGCACCTTCACCCAGGGCTGGGGCATCAACTCCGCCCACAACGGTTGGATGGAGGCGTGGCTCGACCTCGGCCTGGCCGGCGTGATCCTGACGGCGATGCTGATGGGCCGCCTGCTGATCCAGGGCTTCGCCGCCATCCGCTACAGCGAGAACCGCTCCGAGCCCGCCTGGATCTTCACGGTCGGCTGCGCCCTGCTGCTGATCTCGGTGTCGGAGAGCGTGTTCCTGGAACGCCATTCCCTGAACTGGATCGTGCTGGTGATCGCGGTGACCCGCCTCGTGCAGCGCCGCCGCTGGGCGAAGATGCAGACCCGGATTCAGGACCAGCATCAGGCGTCCCACGCCGCCTTCGCCAGTTCCTCCCCCTACGGAACCTCCTACGGCGGGCCGCCGGCCGCCGGCTGGAGCGGTCCGGTCCGGCCCGGCTGACGGAAAGGAGCCCCCGCATGTTCCGCTCTCCGAAATCTCCGTCGCGACAGAAGGTTATGTCATGACGCCCCCGCAAGAGATGAGCCCGCAAGAAATGGGCCCGCAAGAGATGGTCACCGTCGTCATTCCCACCCGCAACCGGCCGGATATGGTCGCGCGTGCCGTGGAAAGCGCCCTGGCCCAGACCTACGCCCCGCTCGAGGTCGTCGTCATCATCGACGGACCCGACCCCGCCACCGAGGAGCGCCTGAGGGCGTTCGGCGATCCGCGGCTGACCGTGATCGCGCTGGAACAGAACCGCGGCGCCGCCGGCGCCCGCAATCTGGGCGTGGAACGCGCGAAGGGCGCCTGGATCGCCTTCCTCGACGATGACGACGAATGGATGCCGGGCAAGATCGCCCTGCAGATGGCCGCCCGCCCGCCCGGCGTGCGCTACCCGATCATGAGCTGCCGCTGCAAGGTGGTGACGGCCCGCGGCGACTTCGAATGGCCGCGGCGCCTATGCACCCCGCGGGACCGGATCGGCGACTACCTGTTCGTCCGCCATGGGCTGTTCAAGGGCGAGACCTTCGCCCCCACCACCACCCTTCTGGCCCCGAAGGCGCTGCTCCAGCGTCAGCCGATCCCGAAATCGGCCTTCGACGACTGGGAGTGGCTGATCTCCTGCGGGCAGATCGAAGGCTGCGCCCTGGTCACCGTGCCGGAGGTGCTGGCGATCCACTACACGGAATCGGACCGCATCACCCTGTCGACCTGCCACAACATCGACATGGCCCTGAACTGGGCGGAGTCGGTGCGGCCCAGGCTGTCGCCCCGCGCCTACGCCAGCCTGCTGCTCCAGGCCACCGGCGGGGAGCAGGCGGCGCGCACCCCGGCGGTGCGCAAGCGCATCCTGAAATCGGCGCTGCGGGACGGCGCGCCGACCCCGATGGCGCTGACCACCTTCCTGATGCATTCGCTGATGCCGGTCGGGCTGCGGCGCCGGCTGCGTCAGGCCATCTTCTCGGCTCCCGGCGCGGCGTGAGGTCAGAATGGGTTTGCTCGACAGGGGTTTCCGGCGCAAGAAGGCGTCCCGCGCCTGCATTGTCTTCGCCACCCCCGGCGCGCTCGACGGCGGCGGGGGGATCGGGCGGATGACGGGTTACATCGTCGACGCCTTCCAGAACAGCCCCGCCGCTCCGGACACCGTGGTGCTCGACACCCGCGGCACCGGCAGCGCCCTGCTGTCGCCGGTCTATCTGGCCGGCACGCTGGCGCGGCTGGGCGCCATGATGCTGCGGCACCGCCCGTCGGTCGTGCACATCAACGTGTCGGAAAACGCCAGCGTCTGGCGCAAGGCAGTGGTCCAGCTCTTCGCCGGTCTGTTCTCCTGCCCCACGGTGGTGCATCTGCACGGCGCGTCCTTCATGGAGTATTTCGACAAGGGGCCGGTGTCCCGCGCGATCAGCCGCTGGCTGTTCGACCGCTGCGGCATCGCGCTGGTGCTGGGCGAGAGCTGGCGGAACTTCCTGGTGCAGTCGGTCGGGACGGACCCGCACAAGGTACGCGTGCTTTACAACGCGGTGCCGGACATCGGCGCCGACCTGCCGGTCCGCGCGGCGCCGCCGGAGGGGGCGATCGTGTCGCTCCTGGTGCTCGCCAACCTGTCGGAGCGCAAGGGCATCGGCACGCTGCTGCGCTCCTGCCGGCTGATGAAGGACCAGGGTTTCCGCTTCCGCGTGACCATCGGCGGCGGCGGCGACGTCGAGGGCTACCGCCGCATGGCGGCGGAACTGGGCGTGGACGGCGACTGCCGGTTCGAGGGCTGGATCTCCCGCGAGCAGGCGCACGGCCATCTGCGCGATCACGACATGCTGCTTCTGCCCTCGACCCACGAGGGGTTGCCCATGGTGATCCTGGAGGCGCTGTCCACCGGCATGCCGGTCGTCACCACCCCGGTCGGCTCGATCCCGGAGGTTCTGACCGACGGGGAGACGGCGCGCATCGTCCCGGTCAACGACCCGGAGGCACTCGCCCATGCGGTCCGCGACCTCGCCGCCCGGCCGGCGCTCTACGCGCGCCTGTCGGCGGAGGGGCGACGGCTGTTCCTGGAGAAATTCGTCATCGAGTCCTATGGCCGCAGCCTTCAGGACATCTATGCGGAGCTGAACCGCCCCGACGCCGTTCGGCGCCCCTCGCTGGGGACGCTGCCCGACGCTGCGGCGGCAAAGCCATCGCTGACCCGCGCGGGCCGACAGTAAGAACCCATTTTTCCGCGGGGTCCCTAATTCCTTCCTCCCTGAAGCTTCGCGAGGGGAGCGCGACAGTCAGGAGCGGATATGATCTACATCGTTTCACCCGGCGGCACGCTCGAAAAGGGCGGCATGGGGCGAATCGTCGACAACTTCACGACGGACTTACGGGAGAATCGCCCCGACGTGAAGTTCGAGGTGATCGACAGCTACGGTCCGGACGCGAAATTCCATTTGATGCCCTTCTACTTCGCCGCCGCGATGCTGCGCCTGTTCGGCTGCTTCGTGACCGGCAAGGCCCAGCTCGTGCACATCCACATGGCCGAATACGGCAGCGTGCTGCGCAAGGGGCTGATCGTCGCCATGGCCTCGCTGTTCCGGGTGCCGGTCGTCCTGCATCTGCACGGCGGCCGTTTTCCGAAGCATTACGAGGACGCGAAGCCGCTGTCCCGCTGGGCCATCCGCCACATGATGGAGATGACCAGCGAGGTGGTGGTGCTGGGCGAATACTGGCGCAACTGGGTGGTCACCACCTTCCCCGCCGTGCGCCGCGCGACCCTGCTGCACAACGCCGTGCCGGGGCCGGAGACGATCCCGGAGCGTGCGGAGGACGGTCCGGTGCGCCTGCTGTTCCTCGGCCGCCTGATCAAGCTGAAGGGCATCGACGTCCTGCTGGACGCCCTGGCGTCGGAGGCCTGCCGCAACCGCTCCTGGCAGCTGACCATCGCCGGCGACGGCGATCTGGAGACCTACCGCGCGCAGGCCAAGGCGCTGGGGTTGGAGGAGCGCGTGCGCTTCACCGGCTGGCTCGACCAGGCCGGCTGCCGCAAGGAGCTGACGCAGGCCCATGTGCTGGTCCAGCCGTCGATGTTCGAGGGGCTGCCGATGTCGGTGCTGGAGGCCATGGCCAACGGCCTGACCATCGTCGCCACCCCGGTCGGCAGCGTGGGCGACGCCATCGCCGACGAGGAGACCGGCCTGCTGGTGCCGCCGGGCGACCGGACGGCTCTGGCCGAAGCGCTGGCCCGCGTGATCGACGACGTCGGGCTGCGCCGCCGCTTGGGCCAGGGCGCCCGCCGCCGCTTCGAACGCCAGTTCGACATCGCCGTCTACCGGGAGCGCATCGTCGAGATCTACCGCCGCAACGCCCGCGGCTGGATGTCCGAAGCCTCCCCGGCCGCGTCGCTCGGCCCGCGCCGGGCGCGCTCCGGCTGACGATCCCGCCGAACCGGGCCCGGTTCCGAACCGGGCCCGTCCTGCCTTTCAACCGGTCCGCAACCGCCTCGCCAGCCGTGAACAAAAGACCGGACACACAGCAGAGGTCCAATCCCCATGAAGCAAGCCATCGCGGCCGGAATCGTGCGCTGGACGGGAGTCGGTGCCCTGTTCCGAAACCTGTTCGCGCGCCGGAACGTGACCATCGTCGTGTATCACGACCCGGACCCGGAGGTGATGCGCGCCCATCTCGCCTGGTACGCCGAACGCTACAGATTCACCACGCTGGACGCGGTGGCCGATGCGCTGGAGAGCGGGCGGTGGGGCGACCTGCCGCCCTATCCTCTTGTCGTCACATTCGACGACGGCCACCGCAACAACGCCCGCCTGGAACCGCTGTTCCGGGAATTCGGGGTGCGCCCGACCATCTACCTGTGCAGCCGCGTGGTCGGAACCGCCCGCCCCTATTGGTGGAAGACCGCCGCCGCCGGCCGAATCGGCGCCGAGACGCTGAAACGCCTCCCCGACCCGGAGCGTCGCCGCCGGCTCGCCGAAGCCGGTGACGATCCCGACCAGGACGGCGCCGACCGCCAGTCGCTGACCTGGGACGAGGTCCGGCATCTGGCCGCCGTCAGCGATTACGGCGCCCACACCCGCACCCATCCGATCCTCCTGCAATGCGACGACCGGCGCTGCGCCGAGGAGATCGCGCTGTGCAAGACCGAGCTGGAGGAGGCCACCGGCCTGCCCTGCCGCCATTTCGCCTTTCCCAACGGCGATTTCAGCGACCGCGAGGTGGCGATCATCCGGCAGGCCGGCTACCGCACCGCGCGCACCATCGATCCGGGCTGGAACGGCCCGAAGACCGACCCGCTGCGGCTGCACGCCGTGCCCATCTCCGACGACGCCTCGGTGGACTGGCTGTCGGTGCAGGTGACCGGCATTCCGGCCTGGCTGCGCAAGCGCAAGAACGGCGGCGGTGCACCCGCCCCGGCCCCGACGCACGGCGATCCGCTGCCGGCGGCGTGATCCGAAAAGCGTGCATTCATCCGAGCCCCCACCCTAAACCCTCCCCCGCTCACGCAGGGGAGGGGACTTGATTCTCCCACCCCCGCCCAGCTCTCGCACAAACCAAAGGTTTGTGCTGACGCGGCAGGCGGACCTTCGGTCCGCCGAGAGCGATAGGCCGGCCTACGCCGCAAGTCAGAGAGGGTTCCCCAAGAGTACGAGAAGGTATTCCCTGCTCAATTGCAATGACCCTGAGTGGTTAGCCACTGTCTTCACCGTCCGATCATCCTTTGCACTCTCGAAAACACCGCATTTGAATGCAATAAAGAATGACGTATTCGGCGGCGTTGCCGAAACCTCTCTGCAAAGAACGGGAAATGCCTTTCCCAATCCCACGCAACGAGGCGGTAACACCGAAAGGAGCGGATCGGCCCCCTTGGATTAACACCCCGTTGGGGCCGCCCTCTCCGTCCCGATCTGCCGGCCAAGGATCGACGACCAAACCCACAGGAGTTGCCAGCGACATGCGGACCGCCATCACCACCGACACGACGACCCTGAGCGCACCCGCCACCCAGGAGATCCGCGCCTTCATCGTGGAGAACTTCCTGCTGGGCAGCGACTCCGGCTTCGACAACGCCGAATCCCTGCTGGAGACCGGCATCATCGACTCCACCGGCATCATGCACGTCGTGGCCTTCCTGGAGGAGCACTTCGGCATCATCGTCGAGGACGACGACATGGTGGCCGACAACCTCGAATCGGTCAGCCGCATCGCCGCCTACGTCGAGCGCAAGCGGGCCCTGAAGGACGCGGCCTGATCCTTCCGCCAGGACGGAACGGGCCATCGGGACAGTCACCGAAGCCAGGCAAGGGAACAGCGTCATGGCGCACCTGCTTCATCAGCTCCTCAGCGAAACCGCCGCAAGGCGGCCCAACCACACCGCTCTGATCGCGGGTGAGAACGCCGTCACTTTCGCCGAGCTGGACCGCCAGAGCGACGCCGTCGCCTGCGCGCTCCAGTCCGCCGGGGTGGTGCGCGGCGACCGCGTGGCGGTCATGCTGGAGAACTCGATCGAGTATGTCGCCGGGCTGTTCGGCGCGCTGAAGGCCGGGGCCGTCTATGTCCCCGTCAACCCGTCCACCAAGGCGGACAAGCTGGCCTACATCCTGACCGACGCCGGCGTCCGGGCGCTGATCGCTCCCGCCGCGCTTGCCCGTCAGGTTGTGCCGGCGGCTGGTGAGGCATCCCACCTCGCCACCACGCTGTGGGTCGGGCCCGCCGTGCCGGCCGGGGCCGGCGGGCTCTCCTTCACGGACATCGTGGCCGCCCACCCGGACCCCCGGTCCGGAGGCACGAAGCCGCAGAACCGCGGCCTGATCGATCAGGATCTGGCCGCCATCCTCTACACCTCGGGAACCACCGGCCGGCCCAAGGGCGTGATGCTCAGCCACGCCGCGCTGGTGAACACCACCTGGTCGATCTCCACCTATCTGGAGAACACGCCCGACGACGTCGTGATGTGCGTCCTGCCGCTGACCTTCGGGTACGGCCTGTCGCAGATCCTGACCGGGGCGCGGGTCGGCTTCACGGTGGTCCTGGAACGCTCCTTCGCCTTCCCGGCGGAAACGCTGGCCCGCATGGTGAAGCACCGCATCACCGGCCTGCCCGGCGTGCCGACCTTCTTCTCCACGCTGCTGGGGATGGAGGCGCTGAAGACCGCCGACCTGTCCTCCCTGCGCTATCTGAGCAACGCGGCGGCTCCCCTGCCGACCGCCCACATCGACCGGCTGCGCGAGCGCTTCCCGGATGCCGCCTTCTTCTCGATGTACGGCATGACGGAATGCTGCACCCGCATCTGCTACCTCGACCCGCGCGACCTCGGCACCAAGACCGCCTCGGTGGGCCGGGCCATCCCCAACTGCGAAGCCTACGTGGTGGACGAGCTGGGCAACCGCGCCGCCCCCGGCGAGGTCGGCGAGCTGGTGGTCCGCGGCGCCAACGTGATGCGCGGCTACTGGAACCGCCCGGAGGAGACCGCCAAGCGCCTGCGCAGCGGGCCGCAGGGCGAGACGCTGCTTTACACCGGCGATCTCTTCACCATGGACGCCGACGGCTGCCTCTACTTCGTCAGCCGCAAGGACGACGTGTTCAAGTGCCGCGGCGAGAAGGTCAGCCCCAAGGAGGTCGAGAACGCCCTCTACGAGCTGGAAGCCGTGGTCGAGGCCGCCGTCCTCGGCGTGCCCGACCCCGCCGACGGCATGGCGGTGAAGGCCTATCTGGTCGTCCGCCCCGGCGCCACCCTGACCGAGATGGCGATCCGCCAGCATTGCCGGGGCCGCCTGGAAAGCCATCTGGTGCCCAAATTCATCGAGATCCGCGACGAGCTGCCGAAGACCGAGTCCGGCAAGATCAAGCGCGCGATGCTCGCCGAAACCGCCTGACCCTTTTCCGCCTGATCCTTTTCCGCCTGTTCCTTTTCCGCTGGCCTTCAACACACAGGAGAGCGTGCGATGTGTGGTGTCGCCGGAGTTCTCGCCGGGCCGCGTGCCGAACCCGCCGGGCTCGACGAACTGAAGCGCATGATCGCCATGATCGGTCACCGCGGCCCGGACGGCTACGGCTTCTACCGCGACGGGCGGATCGGGCTCGCCCACGCGCGCCTCAGCATCGTCGGTCTGGCCGGCGGCTTCCAGCCGATCCACAACGAGGAGCGGACTCTGTGGATCACCTTCAACGGCGAGATCTTCAACCACGTCGAGCTGCGGCGTGACCTGGAGGCGCGCGGGCACCGCTTCTACACCCGCACCGACACCGAGGTGATCGTCCACGCCTTCGAGGAATACGGCCCCGCCGCCTGGGCCAAGCTGAACGGCCAGTTCGCCATCGGCCTGTGGGACGCGGTGAAGCGCGAGCTGTGGCTGGTCCGCGACCGGCTGGGCATCCTGCCGCTGTTCTACGCCCGCAGCGGCGACCATCTCGCCTTCGCGTCGGAGGCCAAGGCCCTGTTCGGCGGCGGCCGGATCGAGCCGCGCTTCGACGCCGCCCGCCTCGCCCAAGTCTTCACCCACTGGAGCGTCGCCCCCCAGGGCAGCGTCTTCGCCGGGGTGCAGAGCGTGCCGCCGGCCACCGCCATCCGCATCGACGCCGACCTGCGCCTGCACGAGGCCCGCTATTGGGAGCCGGACATGGCCGGCGATCCCGCCCTGTCCGGCATCACGCTGGACGAGGCGGCGGACCGGCTGGAGGAGAAGCTGCTCGACGCCATCCGCCTGCGGCTGCGCGCCGATGTGCCGGTGGGCGTCTACATCAGCGGCGGGTTGGACAGCTCGGTGATCGCGGCGCTGGCCCGCAAGCTCGACACCACGCAGATGCACAGCTTCGGCGTGCGCTTCGCCGACAACGCCTTCGACGAGACGCCGCAGCAGCGGCTGGTCGCCGGCCATGTCGGGACGGAGCATCACGACATCCTCTGCACGGCGGAGGACATCCAAGCGGCCCTGCCCGACGTGATCTGGCACGGCGAGTCGCCGCTGGTCCGCACCGCCCCGGCGCCGCTCTTCCTGCTCTCCCGCCTCGTCCGCGACAGCGGCATCCGCGTCGTGCTGTCCGGCGAGGGCGCCGACGAGTGGCTGGCCGGCTACGACATCTTCAAGGAGGACAAGGTCCGCCGCTTCTGGGCGCGGCAGCCGCAATCCACGGCGCGACCGAAGCTGCTCAGCCGCATCCATCCCTACGCCGCCACCAGCGGCCAGAAGGACAGCCCGCTCTGGCAGGCCTTCTGGAAGCGCGGCATGACGGAGACGGACGATCCCTTCTACGCTCACCGCATCCGCTGGCAGAACACCGCCTGGACCCAGCGCCTGCTGGCGCCGGACGTGCGCTCCGCCGCCAACGCGCAGGCCTTCGAGGACGTCGTCTCCGCCCATCTGCCCGCCGGCTGGTCGCGCTGGAGCCCGCTCGCCCGCACCCAATGGACGGAGATCGCCGCCTTCATGTCGCCCTACCTGCTGACCAGCCAGGGCGACCGGGTGGCGATGGCCAACAGCATCGAGGTCCGCTACCCCTTCCTCGATCCGGAGGTGGACGACCTCTGCGCCGCCCTGCCCGACCGGGTCAAGATGCTGGGACTGCGCGACAAGCTGGCGCTGCGCCGCGTCGCCTCGCGCCTGCTGCCGGCGGAGATCTTCCACCGCCCGAAGCGCCCCTACCGCGCCCCGATGACCACCGCCCTCTTCGGCGCCCAGGCTCCGGCCTATGTCCGGGACCTGCTGTCCGAGGAATCGCTGAACCGCTACGGGCTGGTCGACGCCGCCGGCGTCGCCGCTCTGGCCGCCAAGGCCCACCGCACCGACGGCCGCATGGCCGGCGAGCGCGAGGAGATGGCCCTGGTCGGCGTGCTCACCCTCCAGATGCTCGCCCGGAACGTGCTGGACGAGCTGCCGGGCCGGGCCTCGACGCTCCGCGCCCGCTTGGACGCCGCGCCCATCCACATTCTCGAAGAGCATTTGGACAGCGCCGCCGCCGCCTGATCGGGCGGACCGGCGAGGTCCCTAAGGCACAATCCTATCCAACAGTCGATGCAACAACGCCAACCGGGAAAACCGACACCATGCTGAACGCCCTGCATCCCTTCGACGCCAACGCCCTCTCGCTCGACTGCGCGGCGGCTGCCCGGGAGATCGAACAGTTCATCCAGCGCACCGTCGCCCACGACCTGAAGCGCCAGGGCGTCGTGCTCGGCGTGTCCGGCGGCATCGACAGCTCGGTCTGCGCGGCGCTGGCCGTGCGCGCGCTGGGGCCGGAGCGCGTCCTGGCCATCCTGATGCCGGAGAAGGAATCCTCGCCGGACAGCACCCGCCGCGGCCGGCTGCTCTGCGAGAGCCTGGGCGTCGAGCCGATCATGGAGAACATCACGGCGCCGCTGACCGCGCTCGGCTGCTACGACCGCCGCGACAGCGCCATCCGCCGCCTCTTCCCGGAATACGGGCCGGGCTGGAAGCAGAAGATCGGCCTGGCCGCCGGCCTGCTCGACGCCGATCGGGTCAACTACTTCACCATGACGGTGGAATCGCCGGAGGGCGACCGCCAGACCAGCCGCATGCCGGTGGACGTTTATCTGTCGGTGGTCGCCGCCACCAACCTGAAGCAGCGCGTCCGCAAGACCATGGAATACACCCACGCCGACCGGCTGAACTACTCGGTCCTCGGCACGCCGAACCGGCTGGAGTATGAGTTGGGCTTCTTCGTGCGCGGCGGCGACGGTCTGGCCGACCTGAAGCCGATCGCCCATCTGTTCAAGACCCAGGTCTACCAGATGGCCGCGTACCTCGGCCTGCCCGACGACATCCAGAGCCAGTCGCCGAGCACCGACACCTACACCCTGCCGCAGTCGCAGGAGGAGTTCTACTACGCCATCCCCTACGACAAGCTGGACCTGGCGCTCTGCGCCTACGGCCGCGGCGTGCCGGAGGACGAGGCGGCCCGCGCCCTCAACCTGTCGGTCGAGCAGGTCCGCCGCGTCTACAAGGACATCGTCCTGAAGCGCCGCACGTCGGGCCGCATCCTGCGGAACGCCGCCCTGGTGCAGCCGGTCGAGGTGGATGGGAGCGACGCATGACCGCAATGCCCTGGCTTCAGCGGGGTGTGGAACGGTTCATGTCCGAGGATCGCGTCGCGCTGGAGTCCTTCCAGCGCGACCACTTCGGCGCGGACTCCCCGCTGCTGGACGACACCCATTTCAATTGGCTGTTCGAGGAGCCGCCGACGCCCGATCCGGAGGGGATGCAGCTCTGGATCTGCAAGCGGAACGGGGGGATCGTCGGACAGCAGGCGGGCATTCCCTTCGCGTTGAAGGTGGGGCAGCGGGTGCGCCGCGCCTCCTGGGCGATCGACCTGATGGTCGCCCCGGAATGGCGGCTGCGCGGCGTCGGACCGGGCCTGTCGGAGACCCACGCCGCCGCCAGCGAGGTGAGCGTGTCCCTGTCGATGACCGACGCCGCCTACAAATCCTACAAGCGGGCGGGCTGGCTCGATCTCGGGAACATCCCGACCTATCTGCGCGTGATCGACCCGCAGCGCTGCCTGCGCGTCAGCCCCTACGACGGCGGACTGGCCCGCCTGATGGCGCGGCTGGGCAAGCCGGCGATGAGCGCCGCCTCGCTTGTCGGCCACGCGGCGGCCCGGACCTTCGGCGCCCGGCTGGTCGAGATCGACCGCTTCGACGAGCGGATGGACGGGCTGTGGGAGGCCGCGGCGCCCCAGCATCTCTGCGCCGCCCGACGCGACCACGCCTATCTCCAGTGGCGCTTCGACAAGATCCCGAACGCGGCGCGGCACCGCCGTTTCCTCGTCATGCGCCGCGACACGGTGATGGCCTATGTGGTTTTGCGCGTGGACCGCTGGCGCGGCGAGAGCGTCGGGGTGGTCTGCGATTATCTGGCCCGTCCGGGCTGGCTGATGCCCGCCTTCGCCCTGCTGGTCGAGCGCGCCCGGCGGGACCGGCTGGCCGCCCTGGTCTGCCGCACGCTGAACGCGCAGGCCGCCCGTCCCTTGTCGATGATGGGTTTTTTGTGCCTGAAGAACGGACTGCGCCAACCGACCCGGATGATGGCCCGCCCTGCGGCCGACCGTCCGGAATTGACGCCGCTGATCGGCGATCCGAAGAACTGGTTCGTCACCGCCGCCGACAGCGACATGGGCTTCAAGGATCTCGGCGAGTAAGCTGTTTCGCGCAAAACGAAAAGGGCGCCCGCATCGTCGCGGGCGCCCTTTTCGTATGGGTCGTGCACAAAGTCGAGAATGTGAGGATGCATTTTCCGAGCGCATGAGCGGTTTGCCGCTGCACGCGACGTTCATGAAGGATCAAGCCGATCGAGCGATTAGTAAGGCTCAGCTTCAGGCGTTGCCGCCCGTCCACATGCCTCCTATCGACGTGATGGTCTGTCACGGCT
>NZ_VITI01000017.1 GCF_007827795.1 Azospirillum brasilense | reverse complement strand
TTTGCTTGGTCACTCTGGCGAAGACGCCATCAGCAGCGGGCGCGACGCTCCCACTGGAAACGCCGCACCCAAACCGATAAAGACCAGCTGTAGTATTAGGGTGGGGGCAAGCTCCGCATCCCGACGCTTCCCCGACAAAAATCACCACCCCACCCCCGTCCGTTTGCGGATTCGCAAAGGCAGCGCCGCGCCGTCTCCCTAGCCTGCGGAGACGGCCCGCCCCCTGCCCTGCCCCTGCCCCATGTGTCCGCGGGCCGAACCACGGACGAGCATGATGAGCGTTTCCACCACCGAACCGCAAACCGCCTCCCACCCTGCGGAACCCGCGCGCAAGAGCGGCCTCTACGCCACATACAGCAAAATCTACCCGAAGTCGGTCGCCGGCACCTTCCGCCGGCTGAAATGGCTGACGCTGATCCTTCTGCTCGGCCTCTACTACGTCACCCCCTGGCTCCGCTGGGACCGCGGCCCCAACGCGCCGGACCAGGCGGTGCTGGTGGATCTGCCGGGCCGCCGCCTGTATTTCTTCTTCATCGAGCTGTGGCCGCAGCAGGTCTATTACCTGACCGGCGCGCTGATCCTGGGGGCCATCGGCCTGTTCCTGGCGACCGCGCTCGCCGGCCGCGTCTGGTGCGGCTACGCCTGCCCGCAGACGGTGTGGAGCGACCTGTTCCTGTGGGTGGAGCGCCGGATCGAGGGCGATCGCGGCGACCGCATCCGCCTCGACCACGCCCCCTGGTCGCCGGCCAAGCTGGGGAAGAAGGCGGCCAAGCACGCCGCGTGGCTGCTGATCGCGCTGCTGACGGGCGGGGCCTGGGTCTTCTATTTCAACGACGCCCCGACCCTGGCGCTGGAGATGCTGCGGTTCGAGGCGACCTCGAACGTCCTGCTGTTCATCGGGCTGTTCACCGCGACCACCTACCTGCTGGCCGGCCACGCGCGCGAGCAGGTGTGCATCTACATGTGCCCTTGGCCGCGCTTCCAGGCGGCGATGCAGGACGAGGACAGCCTGACCGTCACCTATGAGGATTGGCGCGGCGAGGGCCGTGGCCACCTCAAGCGCTCGCAAAGCTGGGAGGAGCGCAAGGCGATGGGGCTGGGCGACTGCATCGACTGCGGCGCCTGCGTCCATGTCTGCCCGACCGGGGTGGACATCCGCAACGGCCCGCAGCTCGCCTGCATCGGCTGCGGCCTGTGCGTGGACGCTTGCAACGACGTGATGGCGAAGATCGGACGGCCCGGCGATCTGGTCCGCTTCGATTCCCTGAACGCCCAGATCGCGCGGGCCAACGGCGCGACGCCGGCGTTCAAGCCGGTCCGCCCGCGCACCATCATCTACACGCTGCTGCTGACGGTCGTCGGCGGGATGATGGCCGCCGGGCTGGTGCTGAAGCCGAAGGTGGACGTGAACATCCTGCGCGACCGCGCGCCGCTGTTCGTCACCCTGTCCAATGGCGACATCCAGAACGCCTACACGGTCAAGGTCCTGAACATGACGCGGGCGGCCCAGACCTACCGCCTGTCCTTCACCGGCCTTCCCGGCGCCGTCCTGTCGGTCGCCGGCGGCGCGGGCGAGGCGGCGGAGGGCTCGGTCCTGGTCCAGGCCGATCCCGACAGCGTGGCGACCCACCGGGTGCTGGTCCGCGTGCCGAAGGAGGCGCTGCGCCAGCCCTCGACCCCCACGGCCTTCGTCGTCACCCGCCAGCCGGACGGGCTGACCGTCCAGCACGAGACCGTCTTCCTCGCCCCCTGATCCTGTCCTGTCTCTTGAACCGATGGAGGTTGCGCCATGAACTTCGACACCACCACCTACATCGCCCTGGCCGGCGCCGTCAGCGTCTTCGCCGTCACCATCGGCGTCTTCGCCTTCCTGCTGACCCGCAAGGGCAAATGAAGGCTCTGCTTTGAAGGGGGCGTCCGGTCCTCGGGCGCCCGCCTTCCGCCGGGGGTGAGGTTGCTTGCCGCGCCGGACCTGTTGCATAACGGCGTTTGGCGGGAGCTTTCCCCAAGAACGGCGTCGTAAAGGGTCCATCAATGGAAGTGCTGAGCTTCGCACCGGAGGATTTCTCCCATGAACTTCTGGCGCTGGAAGTCGCCAAGCTCATCAAGGACGAGACGCCCCCGGCCGCGCCGCTCACCTTCCATGCTTATTGGGATGGCGCGCTGAACGAGAAGCACCTCATTTCGGTGAAAAGCTGCTATCTGTTCAATGTGCGCGGCAACGGAAACAGGATCATCGTCTGGACGCAGAATGGCGTCGACAACGAGTACTCGAGCGAAATCGCAAAATACGCCGAGATACGCGCCTTTTCCGAGCGCGACGAGTGCCGCGGCACCTTTCTTGAGGGGAACGATTTCGGACGGTCGATCGACGCCTCCTTCTATTCCGACATCGTCCGGTACATCCTGCTCTACAAATACGGCGGCGTCTGGTTCGACCTCGATTGCCTGTTCCTGAGGAGCGTCACGCCGCTCCTGAACCAGTTCCCCGGCAAGATCCTGGCCTACCGATGGGAGCGGCAGAACTATCCCAACGGCGCGATCTACATCTCTCCCACGCCGTATTCGGAGGCGATGAAGGGCAACATCGAGTTCATCCGCAACCGCGGCCGCGGCTGGGGTTTCCAGCAGGCGAGCCTGGTCTACGACACGCCGATGGACATCCTCGTGCTGCCGTGCCCCTGGTTCGACGCCGGATGGATCGACAATCCGGTGCTTCACTTCAATGACTTCATGACGGCGTCGCCGGTCGCGTACGACCTCGACAGCTTCTTTCCCGGCGCCTTCTGCTTCCACTGGCACAACAAGTGGCGTGACACGATCGAGCCGGGGAGTCCGATGGATCGGCTCGCCCGCGACATCGACCGCCGGCTGTCCGCCGGACGCTGAGCACCGCCGCGATCATCGCCGCACGACTCTGTTGAAGCCCCGACGCCGGACGGAATGCAACGGAGCGGGGACCCATCATGACCACCACGCTGAAGGGAAGCGCCGACCGGCTGGAGGTCGGCGGCTGGGCGGCCAGCAGCAACGTCTGGAATCCGGGCGGTTACCGGAACGGCAAGGACTTCACACAGTCCATCGCCATCGACGAGGCGACCTTTCCGAACGGAACGGTGATCAGCTGGAGCTGGCCCTACGACAGCCGGCGCGCCCTGACCTACGAGAATTACCCGGTGCGCGCCTATCCGGAGTTGACCCACGGCGTCAACCCGTGGAACGGCGCGCCGTCCACCAGCACGAACCTGCCGGCGCGGATCGCCGACCTGCCGAATTTCGACGTGACCTACAAGATCGGCCTGACCGGTGCCACGAACCTCTACAACGTCGCCGTCAGCCTGTGGATCGGCGACGACCCGGTCAAGGGGATCGAGGGCGTGACCGACGAGGTGATGGTGTGGCTGCACAGCGGCTACTTCACCCCCGCCGGGGAACCGGTCGCCACGCTGACCGACGCGCATGGGGACGCCACCCTGTGGAACAAGCCGGTGTTCAGCGGCGGGGTGGACGGCAACCCGATCGACTGGGAATACACGGTCCTGCAATACGGCGACGACCGGCTGGCCGGGACGCTGGACCTGGACGGGCTGCTGGACGAGCTTCAGACCCGCGGGATCGTCAGCGAGACGGACTGGATTCTCGGCTTCCAGTTCGGCGCGGAGGTGGCGGCGGGTGCCGGATCGATGACGGTCGAGCAACTGGCCGTGGATTTCACGGCGCCCCCGGCTCCGGCGATGGTTGCGACGCCGCCGGAGCCAGTGATCGGGGTGGTGCCGTCGGTGTAGGGGTGAGCGGCCGTGCCGGCCCCCACCCCCACGCCTTGACCGATCAGCCGGCCAGCGACTTGCCGGCGGCGCCCAGATCGGCGAAGGCCTCGTCGAGGCGGCGGACCATGCCCTGCTCGCCCAGGCGCAGCCACTTGCGCGGGTCGTACAGCTTCTTCAGCGGCTTGCCCGACTGCGGGTCGATCTGATGGCGGAAGGCCGCCTCGTTCTCCAGCACGAAGCCGCCGATGGACTCGGCGAAGGCGAACTGGGTGTCGGTGTCGATGTTCATCTTGAACACGCCGAAGCCGACCGCCTGGGCGATCTTCTCCTTCTCCGACCCCGAGCCGCCGTGGAACACCAGGGCCAGCGGCTTGGCGCCGCCGCCGTGACGCTCGGCCACCAGGGACTGCGAGGCGCCGAGGATCTCCGGGCGCAGCTTCACGTTGCCCGGCGCGTAGACGCCGTGCACGTTGCCGAAGGAGGCTGCGACCGAGAAGTGCCCGATGGGCGACAGCTCCTCATAGGCGCGCAGCACGTCCTCCGGCTGGGTGTAGAGGTGGGCGTTGTTGGCGGCGTCCAGGTCTTCCGACCCGATGCCGTCCTCCTCGCCGCCGGTCACGCCCAGCTCGATCTCCAGGCTCATGCCCAGCGGGGCGAGGCGCTTGAGGACGCGGGCGCATTCCGACAGGTTGAAGTCCAGCGACTCTTCCGACAGGTCGAGCATGTGCGAGCTGAACAGCGGACGGCCGGTGCGGCGGAAATGCTCCTCGCCGTGGCCGATCATGCCCTCGACCCAGGGGATCAGGCCCTTGTTCGCGTGGTCGGTGTGCAGGACGACGCAGACGCCGTACTGCTCGGCCAGCAGATGGACGTGCTGGGCCGCCGACACGGCGCCGAGGATGCGCGCCTGGAGCGCGTCCTTCATGCCCTCGCCGGCGTAGAAGCGGGCGCCGCCGTTCGACAGCTGCACGATCACGTCGGAGCGGTTCTTCGCCGCCGCCTCGAGAACGGCGTTGATGCCGTTGGTGCCGACCACGTTGACCGCCGGCAGAGCGTAACCGCCGTCCTGGCAAGCGGCGATCAGCGCGCGGTAGTCCTCTCCGGTCACGACGCCGGGCTTCAGTCGGGTCGGGGCAGACATGGGTGAATTCCTCCCTCGGAAAAATACTGCCTTGAAACTTTGGTTCGAACGTTGGTTCAAACGTCGGTTCGATCGTTCGGTCAAGCCCCATATGGGCATGGGACCGGCGAACGCCACGCGCTCTTTTTGCCACTTCCCGCGCCGGAACGCTGCAAAAGACTTGCCGCGAACGCGACCCTGGACCTGTGACGAAAAGACCCGCGGCATCCCCGACGACAGCCGCCAAGAGCCGTTGAAGTCAAGACCCAATGAAGGAGACCGGGACCATGGACGCTCACTGTGTCTGGGAGGCGGGCGCGCAGCTCGGCGAAGGACCGGTCTGGTCGCCGTCGCGCAACGCCCTGTTCGCCGTGGACATCCGCGGGTCGCGCCTGCTGCGCTACACCACCGCCGACGGGCAGGGGCGCGACTGGCCACTGGAGGAGGCCGCCTGCTGGCTGGTCGAGCGGGCGGACGGCCGCGGCTTCGTTGCCGGGCTGCGTTCGCGACGGCTGGTCGGCTTGACGTTCGACGGCGACCGGCTCTCGGTGGGGGCCGAGCTGATGCGGCTGGAGGAGGACAGTCCCGGCAACCGGCTGAACGACGCCATGGCCGACGCGGCGGGCCGGCTGTGGGTGGGCAGCATGGACGATGCGGAAAAGGAAGCCTCCGGCGCGCTCTACCGCGTCGGTCCGGACGGTAGCGTGGAGCGGGTGGACGAGGGCTACACGGTCAGCAACGGCCCGGCCCTGTCCCCGGACGGGCGGACGCTCTACCACGCCGATAGCCCGCGCCGGACCATCTTCGCCTTCACCCTGGCCGCGGACGGCGCTCTGTCGGGCAAGCGCGTCCACATCCGCTTCGGCGAGGAGGACGGCTATCCCGACGGCATGACCTGCGACGCCGAGGGGCATCTCTGGGTCGCCCACTGGAGTGGCGGGCGGGTCAGCCGCTTCCGGCCGGACGGGACGCTGGACCGGGTGGTGCGGCTGCCGGTGTCCAATGTCACCTCCTGCGCCTTCGGCGGGCCGGGTCTGGACCGGCTGTTCATCACCACCGCCGCCCAGGATGCGCCGGCCGGGGAACCGCTGGCCGAGGAACCATTGGCCGGCGGGCTGTTCGCCTGCACGCCCGGCGTCGTCGGGCTGCCGCCGGGACGGTTCGGCGCACCCTGAAACGGTGCGAGTCTTGCCAGTGGATTTGATATACTAGTATAACTCTCGCGCTGAACAGCAGCCGTCACCGCATGGCGGAAGGATCGCGCGCCGCCGTGGCGGGCCCTTCCGCCAAGTGATAGACCTGTGCGGGCACCGCAGCGCAACCGGCGCCACCGGGGCGGCGGCGTCCGCAACCGTGCCGAAGCCGTTCTCCCACAAGGGAAAAAGGGCTTTAGCAGGTGCAGCAAACTGCTTTACAGTTGCAAGCATATCCTTTTTCGACGGTTCCACCTTCGCACAGCCGGAGCGACCCACGATGACCACCGACGCCGCCCTTCGCCCCACCGCTCCGGTCACCGACGCCGAAACCGGCACCGACGACAAGGATTTCCCGCTGCGCGAGGACATTCGCCTGCTCGGCCGCCTGCTCGGCGACACGGTGCGCGAGCAGGAGGGCGACGGCGTCTATGGCGTCATCGAGAGCGTGCGCCAGGCCTCGGTCCGCTTCAACCGCGACGACGACGACTCCGCCCGCCGCGAGATGGCCGAGATCCTGAACGGTCTGCCGCGCGACACGATGATGTCGGTGGTGCGCGCCTTCTCCTACTTCCTGCACCTCGCCAACATCGCCGAGGACCAGCACCACATCCGCCGCACCCGCGACCACGCCATCGCCGGCTCGCCGGCGCGCGAGGGCACCCTGCCCTACGCGCTGGAGCGGCTGGAGGCGGCCGGGGTCGGACCGGACCGGCTGGCCGGCGTGCTGGACATCGCCCAGGTCAGCCCGGTGCTGACCGCCCACCCGACCGAGGTCCAGCGCAAGAGCATCCTGGCGCTGGAGCACAAGGTGGCGTCCCTGCTCGACACCCGCGACCGTTCCCGCCTGACGCCGGAGGAGGCGGAGGCCAACATGGACGCGCTGCAGGAGGCCATCCTGACCCTGTGGCGCACCCGCATGCTGCGCCCGCAGCGCCTCGCCGTGATCGACGAGGTGAAGAACGGCATCTCCTACTACACCGACACCTTCTTCTCCGAGCTGCCGAAGCTGTTCTGCCGCTTCGAGGATCTGTTGGGCAAGCGCTTCCCCGACCGGGAGTGGTCGCTGCCGCCCTATTTCCGCATCGGCTCCTGGATCGGCGGCGACCGCGACGGCAACCCCTTCGTCACCGCGCCGATCCTGCGCGAGGCGATGCGCCTGCAATCGACCGCCGCGCTCGACCACTATCTGACCGAGATCCACGAGTTGGGCGGCGAGCTGCCGCTGTCCGAGCTGCTGCTCGGCACCTCGCCGGAGCTGGAGGCGCTGGCCAAGCGCTCCCCCGACCATTCGCCGCACCGCGCCGACGAGCCGTTCCGTCGCGCCCTGACCGGCATCTACGCCCGTCTGGCGGCGACCTCGCGGACGCTCGACCAGCATGAGGCGCTGCGCAACGCGGTCGGCAAGGGCGATCCCTACGCCACCAGCGCCGAGCTGCTGGCCGATCTGGAGGTGCTGGCCGCCTCGCTGAAGGCCCACGGAGCGGGCCGTCTGGCCGCCGGGCGGCTGCGCCGCCTGATCATCGCGGTCAAGACCTTCGGCTTCCATCTGGCGCCCATCGACCTGCGCCAGAACTCCGACGTGCACCAGCGCACGGTGGCGGAACTGCTGGCCGTCGCCGGCCGCTGCGCCGACTACGCCGCCCTGTCGGAGGACGAGCGCATCGCCCTGCTGGCCGAGGAAATCCAGAGCCCGCGCCCGCTCCATTCGCCCTACCACGCCTATTCGGAGGAGACGGCGGGCGAGCTGGCGATCTTCTTCGCCGCCCGCCAGCTCCGCGAGACCTACGGACCCGCCGCCCTGCCGAACAGCATCATCTCCAAGACGGACGGCGCGTCCGACCTGCTGGAGGTGGCGCTTCTGCTCAAGGAATCCGGCCTGCTGCGCCCGGGCGCGGGCGGTGAACCGGCCCTCGGCCTCAACATCGTCCCGCTGTTCGAGACCATCGAGGATCTCCGGCAGGCCCCGGCGACGATGGAACGGCTGTTCACCCTGCCCGCCTACCGCGCCCTGGTCACCTCGCGCGGGGACGAGCAGGAGGTGATGCTCGGCTATTCGGACAGCAACAAGGACGGCGGCTTCCTGACCTCCGGCTGGGAGCTGTACAAGGCGGAGATCGAGCTGGCGAAGCTGTTCGACCGCCACGGCGTGCGCATGCGGCTGTTCCACGGCCGCGGCGGCTCGGTCGGCCGCGGCGGCGGCCCCAGCTATCAGGCGATCCTGGCCCAGCCGACCGGCGCGGTGTCCGGCCAGATCCGCATCACCGAGCAGGGCGAGGTCATCGCGTCGAAGTACGGGCGGCCCGAGGTCGGGCAGCGCAACCTGGAGGTCCTGACCGCCGCGACGCTGGAGGCCACCCTGCTCGACCTGGAGAACCGCGTCGAGCCGGCGGAATCCTTCTACGCGGCGATGGAGCGGCTGTCGGAACTGGCCTTCGGCGCCTACCGCGGGCTGGTCTACGAGACGCCGGGCTTCACCCAGTATTTCCGAACGGCGACGCCGATTTCGGAAATCGCCACGCTGAACATCGGCAGCCGCCCGGCCTCGCGCACCAAGTCGGACCGCATCGAGGATCTGCGCGCCATTCCCTGGGTCTTCTCCTGGGCGCAGTGCCGCCTGATGCTGCCCGGCTGGTACGGCTTCGGCAGCGCCGTGGAGGCGTGGCTGGAGGAGGAGCCGGACGGGCTGGCCCTGCTCCAGCGCATGAACCGCGCCTGGCCCTTCTTCAAGTCGCTGCTGTCCAACATGGACATGGTGCTGGCCAAGAGCGACCTCGCCATCGCCTCGCGCTACGCGGAGCTGGTGGAGGACGTCGAACTGCGCGAGCGCATCTTCGGCCGCATCCGCGAGGAGTGGCAGCGCACCCGCCGCCATCTGCTGGCCATCGCCGGCCATGACGAGCTGCTGGGCGAGAACCCGCTGCTGGCGCGGTCGATCCGCAACCGCTTCCCCTACATGGACCCGCTGAACCACGTCCAGGTCGAGCTTCTGCGGCGCCACCGCGCCGGCAGCAGCGACGAGCGGGTGCGGCGCGGCATCCTGATGTCGATCAACGGCGTCGCCGCCGGCCTGCGCAACAGCGGCTGACCCATCACCCGACGCCTCATCCCGTCAATACCGCGGGATGGGGTGTCGGGATGGCGCCGCCGGGATGGGGCCAGCGTCGAAAAAGGGTTGCCGGTCCCGATTTCCCACTTGCTTTCATATTAATATATTAGTATGCTTCCTCTTGTGTTCAAGCGTTGTGGGCCGCCGTTGCGGCGGCCGGTGCGACGTCCTGGACGTTTCCTCCCTAGACTCGAAGGCCATCGGGGTCCACCCCGGTGGCCTTTTTTCTGCGCACGCTTTGGCTGCGGAGTCTGTTGTCCAGGGCGGAACACCCCGCGATGAACGAGGGGCCTGGCGCGGTCGGTGGAACATTCCCGACGCGCATATTGACAATCCATACAATGCCGGGCCTAATGTCTGGAAGGGAGCGCCCCGCCTCCCTGCAAGGATCGCCATGCCGCCGCTTCCCACCCCCCAAACCGCCGCGCACCCCATCGACTGGGCGCCCTCTCTGGAGGACCGCAGCCGCCCCGTCTACATCGCCATCGCGGACGCCATCGCGGCGGACATCGGGGCGGGGCGGCTGAGGCCCGGCGACCGGCTGCCGCCGCAACGGATTCTGGCGGACCGGCTGGGCATCGACTTCACCACCGTCAGCCGCGCCTATGGGGAGGCGCGCCACCGCGGGCTGGTCGACGCGCGCGTTGGACAAGGCACCTTCGTGCGCAAGACGGGCCATGTTCCCCCGCCCTTCGCCGCGGAGCCGCACACCACCGCGAGTGCGGTGCCGCTGGCCGTCAGCATGGCGATGAACCAGCCGCCGCAGCCGGAGGACTCCGCCGTCCTGACCGCCCGCATGAATCGCGGCGTCGCCGCGGCCACCGCGGCCTTGGGATTGCCGGACCTGCTGCGCTACCCGGACGGGGCCGACAGCCCGGATGACCGGGGGGCGGCCGTCCTCTGGCTGCGCCACCGCCTGCCCGGCCTGACGGCGGAGCGGGTGCTGGTGGCGCCCGGCACGCAGGCCGCCCTGCTCGCCCTGCTCTCCGCCCTGGCCCGCCCCGGCGACACGGTCTGCGCGGAGTCGTTGACCTATCCCGGCTTCCGCGCCGCCGCGGCGCAGCTCGGGCTGCGGGTGGTCGGCGTGCCGATGGACGCCGACGGCATCGACCCCGACGCGCTGCGCGCCGCGCTCGCCGAGCACCGGCCCAAAGCGCTCTACTGCATTCCGACCTTCCACAACCCGACCACCGCGACCATGCCGGAGGAACGGCGGCGGGCGGTCGCGGCGGCGGTGCGCGACCACGGCGTGCCGATCATCGAGGACGACATCTACGGCCCGCTGCCGGAAAAGACGGCACCGCCGCTGGCCGCCTTCGCGCCGGAGCTGACCTACCACGTCGCCGGGCTTGCCAAATGCGTGTCCCCGGCGCTGCGCATCGCCTATGTGGCGGCGCCAGACGCCCGGCAGGCCCGCCGGGTGGCGGTGGCGCAGCGGGCGACCACGCTGATCGCCGCCCCCCTGTCCGCCGCCATCGCCCGGCGGTGGATCGCCGACGGCACCGCCGAGGCCGTGCGCGATGCCATCCGGGCGGAGGCCATGGCCCGCCGGTCGCTCGCCGAATCGCTCCTGCCGGCGGAGCGGATCGTCACCAAGCGCGAGGCCTTCCATCTCTGGCTCACCCTGCCGGACGGCTGGACCGGCGGGGAGTTCACCGCCCATCTGCGCGGCCGGGGCATCTCGGCGGTGGCCGCGGAGGCCTTCGCCACCACCCCGGACGTGCCCGCGGCCCTGCGCTTCTGCCTGGGCGCCCCGCTGGACCGCGACGAGACCCGCCGCGCGCTGGAGATCCTGGCCGACGCCCTGGTCATGCCCCCCGCCACCGCGGGCGTCATCATCTGAGGCCATCAAAGCCTGCTTCAGAGTGTCGCATTGCTGGGATCGCCTCCCGAAGAATCAGGGTTTTCCATACACAGCCTTCATTGAATGCAGTCAATCACGCTTGCGATGTCGGTGATTGAAGGCATACAGTCGGCGCCATGCCGCAGGCCACCGCTCGGGTGGTGCGGATGTTTGCGCAGAGGCACGCCATGCAGAATCTCGCCCGCTCGTCCAGCCTTCCCCCACCGCCCTCCGCTCCGGCCCCGTCCACCCCGGCTCCGTTCTACGCGCCGCACCAGAAGATCTACCCGAAGGCAGCGCGCGGTCGGTTCCGCCGCATCAAGTCGGCATTGATGGTGGGCCTGCTGGCGCTGTTCATGCTGCTGCCCTGGCTGCGCTGGGACCGCGGCGTCGGCCTGCCGAACCAGGCGATCCTGTTCGATCTGGACAGCCAGCGTTTCTACCTGTTCGCCCTCGAACTCTGGCCGCAGCACATCTACTACCTGACGGGCGCGATGATCCTCGCGGCGGTCGGCCTGTTCCTGGCGACCGCGCTCGCCGGCCGCGTCTGGTGCGGCTACACCTGCCCGCAGACGGTGTGGACCGACCTCTACGTGAAGGTGGAGGAGTGGATCGAGGGCGACCGCGGCGCCCGCATCCGGCTGGACAACGGTCCGCGCAACGCCGGCTGGCTGGCCAAGAAGGCGGCCAAACACGCGGTCTGGCTGCTGATCGCCCTGGCGACCGGGGCCTCGGCCCTGTTCTACTTCGTGGACGCGCCGGGCTACGTCGCGGATCTGCTGCGCTTTCAGCCGGGGCCGGTGGCGACCGGCTGGATTCTGTTCATGACCGCCTCCACTTACGCCATGGCCGGCTTCATGCGGGAGCAGATGTGCGTCTATGTCTGCCCCTGGCCGCGCATCCAGGCCGCCCTGCTGGACGATGAGAGCCTCACCGTCACCTATCAGGACTGGCGCGGCGACGGTCGCGCACCGCTGCGCAAGGAGCAGAGCTGGGCGGAGCGCTCCGCAGAGGGGCTCGGCGACTGCATTGACTGCAGGGCCTGCGTCCAGGTCTGCCCGACCGGGATCGACATCCGCGACGGCCTGCAAATGGACTGCATCAGCTGCGGCCTGTGCATCGACGCCTGCGACGACGTGATGGGCCGCATCGGGCGGCCCGGCGGGCTGATCCGCTACGACACCCAGGCCGCCCAGGAGGCCAAGGCGGTGGCCCGCAAGCCGGAGCCCTACCGGCTGGTCCGCCCGCGCACCATAATCTATTCGCTGGTGATGCTGGTGGTCGGCGGGATGATGACGCTGGGCGTGCTGCTGGAGCCGACGGTGGACGTCTCCGTCCTGCGCGACCGGGCGCCGCTCTACGTCACCCTGTCCGACGGCGCCGTCCAGAACAGCTACACCGTCAAGATCTCCAACATGACCCGCGCCCCGCAGAGCTACCGCCTGACCGTCTCGGGTCCGCGCGGCGCCACGGTGACGGCGGTCGGCGGCGCGGCTTCCGATGGCGCAGCATCGGTGCTGGGCGCCGAACCCGACACGGTGCAGACCCACCGCGTCCATGTCCGTGCCCCGGCGGGTGCCGCGGTGGCCGGCTCCACGCCGCTGACCCTCACCCTGACCCGTCTGTCGGACGGGGTGGTCCATCAGGCCGAGACGGTGTTCCTCGCTCCCTGACCCGCCTTACAACGGACCGTCGCGGTCGCGGCGGTCCCGCGGGGCGGGGTGGCCGATGATGGCGCCACCGCCGGTCCCGATGGCAGGACTTTCAACCGCCCTTCCCCAACAGGCGTGTGGGCGGGCGTGTCGGCGGGCTTACCAGCCGCCCGTGCTCAGCCAGCGGTCCACCATGTCCAGACGGTCCCAGCCCCAGAAGGGCTCGTCGTCGACGATGACGAAGGGCGACCCGAAGACGCCGCGGTCCACCGCGGCGTCGTTCTCGGCGCGCAGGCGGTCCTTGACCGTCTGGTCCTGGAGGGCCGCGGCCACCGCCGCCCGGTCGTGGCCGAGCGTGCCGGCGATCTCCACCACCGTTTCGGCGGGGCCGATGTCGCGCCCCTCCCCCCAATGGGCGTGGTAGAGGGTGCGGGCCAGCAGCTTGGCCTGCTCGGGATGCTCGTCGGTCAGCCAGTAGAAGGCGCGCGAGGCGGCGACGCTGTTGGCGGGGGCCGAATCGGGGTAGGTGAAGGGCGCGTTGGTCAGCCGGGCGATCCGGCCCACGTCATGGACCAGATACTCGCCGCGCAACGGCTGCTGGAGATTCGGCTTCATCCCCGTCACCTTGAAGATGGCGCCGAGCAGGATCGGGCGCCAGATGACGGTGCGGCCATGCGCCGCAGCCAGCTCCTCGATGCGGCGGCTGGCGAAATAGCCGTAAGGCGAGGCGAAATCGAAATAGAAATCGATGGGGTCAGCCATCGGCGGTTCCTCCCGGTTCTGCTTTTCCGGAAAGGCTAGCGCGCGCCGAAGGTTCCGTCCAGCCGTCGACGGCTGGACGGGACTCTAGACCGCCTTCACCTTGGCGTCGAAAACGTAGCCGGCGCCGCGCTCGGTCTTGATGATGCGCGGCTCCTTCGGATTCGCCTCGATCTTGCGGCGCAGGCGCAGGATCAGCACGTCGATGGAACGGTCGAACACCTCCGCCCCGTCGGCGCGGGTCAGGTCCAGAAGCTGGTCGCGGGTCAGCACGCGCTGCGGGCGCTTCACGAAGGCGGCCAGCAGGCCGAACTCCGCCTTGGTCAGTTCCACCTCGCGTCCGTCCTGGCTGCGCAGGCGCTGGGCGGTCAGGTCCAGTTCCCAATTGGCGAACTGCACGACGGCGCGCAGGTCGTCGGGGCTGCGCGGCGGGCGCCCCTCGCCGGAGACGCGGCGAAGCACGGCCTTGATGCGGGCCAATAATTCGCGCGGGTTGAACGGCTTGGTCAGATAATCGTCGGCGCCCAGCTCCAGCCCGACGATGCGGTCCACGTCCTGGTCCTTCGACGACAGGATGATGACGGGGATGTGCGATTCGGTCCGGATCTGGCGGACCAGCCCCAGCCCGTCGCCGTCGGGAAGCCGCAGGTCGCAGACCACCAGATCGACGGGGTCGCTCTCCAACGCCCTCTTCGCCGCGGCCGTGTCCGGTGCGGTGGTCACGCGGTAGCCTTCCGAAGCCAGATAGGACTCCAGAAGTTCGCGCACCGGCTCATCGTCATCGACCGCGAGAATGTGCATGGCCGTTACCTCCCGTCCTCTTCATGGCTCACCGCCATGGGTGCACGCAATCGGTTACAAGCCCGTAACAGGCACTCGTCGCGCGACCGATGGGTGAATCGGCTGAAACATCCTGCCGTGCGATCGAAACGAAAAAGCCGGTTTCCTGAAATCACGCGGTCATCACAGGTTGGTTTATTCCTCTCAGCCGCGAGGCGAAAGGCAAAAGCCCGCACCAAAGGGGAATGACGATGCTCGTGCTCGACCAATGCCTGGAACGGATGGCTCATCTCGACCGCGCCGACCGCCTGCTGAACGAGGTGCGCGTCTACAACAGCCGCCTGCCGATCCGCGAAGCGTTGGCCCAGCACCGCGCGCTGCTGAGCGAGGCCCGCCGCCACATCGAATCGGCGCGCACGCTGGTCGGCGAGCCATGAACCGGAGACGCGAAACGCTCAACAGCGCGCGGTGACCTCGATCTCGATCCTCATGCGCGGATCGGCCAGCGGGCAGACCATGGTCGTGCCAAGGGGCGGGCGGTCGTGGAATTCCTCCGCCAGGATCGGCTGAACCTTTGGGAAGTCGGCGGCATCCGCCAGATAGACCCGCATCCGCACCACGTCCGACAAATCCGCTTCCGACCGCCGCAGCATCCTGCGGATGTTGCGCAAAGTCTGGCGTGCCTGCTCCTCCACGTCGCCAGCCATCCTCCGGCGCTCCGCATCGAAGCCGGAGGTGCCGGACACGAACACCCACCGTCGTTCCGCTGCGTCCGCGACCCCTGCCGCGACGCCTGTCACGAGGGCCCGCGCGCCGTCCCCCCGCCAGCCGCCGGCCACCCCTTCGGCTCCGCTCCCGCCAAGATCCATGGCGCTTCCATCCCTTATTGTTCGTATTCTTTATAGTCAGCAAAACCGACCTAGCGCCTTTATGTCACAGAGCGCCGAACCCGCACAAAGCCTGACCGGCGGCGGCTCCGCGGCATGTCGGCGCGGTTCGCGTCTTCCCGCCCGCCCAAATCTTTCCCAAATGAAAGCGTAAGCCGGGCCAATCAGTCGGGCCCAGTCAATCGGGCCGGGAACGCCCAATCGTCCATAACGGGAGAAACCCGCATGTCCGGGATCACGAAAGCCGCCCTCTTCACCCTTGCCGTGCCGCTGCTGGCCGCGCCCGCCTTCGCAGCGGAGCAGACGTCGGGAGCGCTGGCGCTGAAGCGGGTGCTGCTGTCCACCGGCGGCGTCGGCTATTTCGAGCATGAGGCGCGCGTTTCCGGCGACGCGGCGCTGACCCTGGAGGTGCGCCGCGACCAAGTGGACGATGTCCTGAAGAGCATCGTGGTCTACGACGACCGCGGCGGCATCGGCACGGTGGACCTGCCGGGGCAGGAGCCGCTGGAGACCGCCTTCCGCGAGCTGCCCTTCACGCCGGAGGATCTCGCCTCCCCCGCCGCCCTTCTGAACGCCATGAAGGGGGCGGAGGTGCAGACCAGCGGGTCCCGCGCGGTGTCGGGCCGGCTGCTCTCGGTGACGGAGGAATACACCCAGCTTCCCAACGGCGGCGGCACCGTCACCCGCAACCGAGTCAGCCTGATGACGGCGGAGGGGCTGCGCCAGCTCGTTCTGGAGGAAACCGACTCCCTGCGCTTCGCCGACCCGCAGGTACAGGCGCAGCTCGACTCAGCCCTGGCCGCCGTCGCCGGGTCGGCGGGCAAGGAGCGGCGGCGCCTTACCATCCGCACCACCGCCCCGCAGGCGGACGCGGGTGCGGAGCGGACCGTGCGCGTCGCCTATGTGGTCGCCGCCCCGCTGTGGAAGGCGACCTACCGCCTGACCCTGCCCGAATCGGCGAAGGGAACCGAGGGCGGCACCGGCGACCTGCAGGGCTGGGCCGTGTTGGAGAATCTCAGCGGCGACGACTGGAAGGGGGTGGAGCTGTCGGTGGCGTCGGGCAACCCGGTGACCTTCCGGCAGGCGCTCTACTCCGCCTATTTCGTGAATCGCCCGGAGGTGCCGGTGGAAGTTCTGGGCCGCGTCCTGCCTCCTCCCGACGAGGGGGCCGTGGCCGCCGACGCGATGGCGAAGGCCATGGAACCGGCCGTCCGTTCGCGCGCCGCCGCGGAGTCCGGCGCCCCGACCGCCATGGCCGCACCGCCCGCCCCCGCTCCGGCGCCGGCTATGAGCGCGCCCTTCGCCGGAGCGATGCCCCAGCGCGCGGCGGAGACCACCCCCGCCGAAAGCACGGAGGCGACGGCGCAGGTGCTGTTCCGCTACCCGCAGCCGGTGACCCTGGCGAACGGCGGCACGATGATGATGCCGATCACCGCCCGCGCCATCCCGGCGGAGCGGCTGTCGCTCTACCAGCCCAACACCCAGCCGCGCCACCCGCTGGCCGCGCTGCGCCTCAGCAACGGCGACTCGGGCGAGACCGGCCTGCCGCCGGGCGTGCTGACGCTCTACGAACGGCTGGGCGGAGCCGCTGCCTATGTGGGCGACGCGCGGCTGGCCACGCTTCCAGCGGGCGAGAGCCGCATTCTCAGCTTCGCGGTGGATCAGGCGGTGACGGTGGACCGCTCCGAGCAGCCAAGCCGCACCCTGTCCCGCGCCACCCTGGCCGACGGGGTGCTGCAACTGACCGTGACCGACCGCCAGACCACCACCTACCGGATCGCCGGTGCGGCGGGCGAGGATCGCACGGTCATCGTCGAGCATCCGCGGCGTTCCGGCTGGGAGATGGTGCAGCCCACCGGTGGGGCGGCTCCCGACCTGACCGCCGACGCCTACCGCCTGCCCGTGGCGGTGCCCGCCGGCCAGACGGTCACCTTGGCCGTCGCGCTGGAGCGCCCGCGGATCGAACGGTTCGGCCTCTCGGAAATGTCGCCGGAGCAGGTGCGGGCCTACGCCTCCTCCACTGAGCTGCCGGCCGCGGCGCGCGAGGCCCTGGCGAAGGTCGCGACCCTGCGCGGCGCCGTCGCCGACAAGGAGCGCCGCGTCGCCGACCTGGAGCGCGAGCAGGCGGAGATCGGCAAGGAGCAGGAGCGGCTGCGCCAGAATCTCGCCACGCTGCCGCGCGACAGCGACCTGTTCAAGCGGACCATCGCCAAGATGGGCGAGCAGGAAACCCGCCTGGACGGGCTGTCCCGCGAGCTGGCCACCGCCCGCAAGGAGGCCGACACCGCCCGCAACACGCTGCGCGATCAGGTGCGCGGCATGACCTTCTGACGGTGAAGAGGCACCGTCACCAGGGCAGCGGCGACACGCCGAACAGCATCCGGTGCAGGTGCAGCAGACCGCCATAGAGCAGCAGAGTCACCGCCGGGCGCCACCAGCCGATCTCCTTCCAGACGAGGCTTTGGCGCCCGGCCAGGATCGCCGCGAAGGGCAGGTTGGAGGTGCGCGCGGCGTAGCGGTCCCACTCCGCCCCCAGCCGCCGCGCCAGCTTCGCGTCGATCAGGACGCTTCCGCCCAGCGCCAGCAGGGCGAGCGTGCCGAACAGGATCAGCGAGCCGAGATCCCCGTTCGGCACCATATGGGCGACCGCCCACAACCCGACGCCCCACAGGAACGGGTTGCGCGTCACCCGCAGGATGCCGCGGACCGGCTCCCGGTCACCGGTCAGCAGCGTCTCCTGCCCGACCGAGGTCGGATTCGGGGTGGAAAGGCCGGCGACGAGCAGGAACAGCGCCACCGGCACCAGCAGGACCGGCACCCAGGCCAGCCCGCCGGCGGGCGGCCACACCGGCACATAGGGCGCCCCGTTGTAGGCCGCCACCAGCCACCAGAAGGCCAGCGCCGCGATCAGCGAATAGAGGCCGAGATAGGGCTTCTCGCCCAGTCGTCCGACCAGCGCCGCGCGCAACGGCGTGCTGGAAATGCCGAAATGCGTCAGCAGCAGGAACAGCCCCGCGGCGGACAGATGGGCGATGGTGCCGGTCATGCGCTGCCTCGCTTCCTACAGCCCTCGTCAGGCGCCCTTTTCCAGCGTGGTGCCGCTGCAGTAGGCCCAATCGTCGCCGTGCAGACCGAAGAACAGGGCCACCGGCTGCTTGCCGGAGCGGTCGATCACCACACGGAAGCGGTTGCCGGTGCAGGCCCCCGCCGCCTGCTTCTGGTAGGGCAGCTTGACGCTCTTCGACGTCAGGCAGGAATCCGCGGCCTTGGGCGGGGTGGCCGACGCGTCGATGCGCTTGCCGTTCAGCACCATGTAGTAGTTGGTGGCCTGCCCGCCCTTCACCTCGGCCTTCACCTCGATCTTGCCGAATCGGGACTTGTAGAGGCCGGCGTCGGTTTCCCCATCCGGTGCGCCGGGGGCGATGGCGCGGAAGGACACGGCGGCGCAGGCCGGCGGCTCCTTCTTCTGGGCGAAGGCCGGCTGGGCCAGGATGAGGGTGACGGCGCCCGCGACCAATGCGGCACCGAAAAGACGCGACAGCGGCATGCGAACCTCCTGGATCGGATGGAAGGGGTTGGGGCGGGTCAGGCGGGGGCCTGGCAGAACAGGGTCTGCTGCATGATGGCGCAGTCCTTCTCCACCCCGCCGTCGAGCATCGAAATCTCGACGCTGGTGACGGTCAGGGTGCGGCCCGGCTTCAACACGCGGGCGCGGGCAATCATCACCTCGCCCTTGGCCGGCGACATCAGGTTGACCTTGAACTCCACCGCCAGGACCTCGCTGCCCGCCGGCATCAGCGTGTAGCCGGCGTAGCCGCCGGCATTGTCGGCCAGCGTGCTGACCATGCCCGCGTGGAAGAAGCCGTGCTGCTGCGTCAGATCGGCGCGGAACGGCAGGCGCATCTCGCAGAAGCCGGGCTCCAGCCGCGTCAGCTCGATCCCCAGCGTCTTGCAGATCGGCTGGCGTTCGAAGCCGGCGCGGCAGCGCGCCTCCCAGTCCGGATCGCGCGGTTCGAAGGTCTTGGGCACGTCTCGGGTCTCTCTGATCGTTTTCGGACGGCCCTTACCCTGCGCCAGCCTTACGTTCCGATCAAGCCGAGCTGCGGGCTCGACGCCTCCGCGAAGCCGCGTTTCGGCATGCGCCCGGCCAGACGGGCCGCCCGCCCCGCCGCGACCGCATCGCGCATCGCCGCCGCCATGCGCACCGGATCGCGCGCCTTCGACACGGCGGTGTTCAGCAGGACGGCGGCGCAGCCCAGCTCCATCGCCAGGGCGGCGTCCGACGCCGTGCCGATTCCGGCGTCCAGGACCACCGGCACCGGGCTGCGCGCGCAGATCGTCTCGATGGCATGCGGGTTGCGGATGCCCAACCCCGAGCCGATGAAGGCCCCCAGCGGCATCACCGCCGCCGCGCCCAGATCGGCGAGCTTGCGGCAGGTCACCGGATCGTCGTTGCAATAGGGCAGAACTGTGAAACCGTCGGCAACCAGCTCCTCGGTCGCGCGCAGCAGTTCCTCGACGTCGGGGTAGAGCAGTTCGCGGTCGCCGATGACCTCCAGCTTGATCCAGTCCACGCCCAGCGCCTCGCGGGCGAGCTGCGCGGTCAGCACCGCCTCCTTGGCGGTCAGGCAGCCGGCGGTGTTGGGCAGCAGCCCGGCACGGTCGCCGATGACGTCGACGAGGCTTTCCGAATAGCCGTCCAGGCTGATGCGCCGGATGGCCAGCGTGACCAAGTCGCTGCCGCTGGCCTCCAGCGCATCCAGCATCACCTGCTGGTTCGGGTAGCCGGCGGTGCCGAGAAACAGGCGCGAGCGGAACTCACGGCCCGCTATGGTGAGCGTGTCGTTCATGGGCTTTTCCTCGATGGTGCGGCCCGCTCTCCGGCGGGCGTGAGGTCAGCCGCCCTGCACGGGGCGGATGATCTCCAGGGCGTCGCCCGCGGACAGGGGCGTCTCGTCCCAGCGGCGGGACGGCAGGACGGCGCCGTTCAGGGCGACGGCGACCCCGCGCGTCCCCGCGACGATTCCCCGCCCGGCCAGCAGGGCGGCGACAGTGGGGGCGGCGAGATCCTCCTCCCGCCCGTTCACGCGGATGCAAGCGCTCATGCCGCGGCTCCCTTTGGCTGCGGGAAGCGGTCGAGCGCGAAGGGACGGATCACCGGATCGGTCTCCCTGGTCAGCACCAGCCGCGCCACCGAATTCGCGGTGATAGGGGTCAGCAGGATGCCGTTGCGGTGATGTCCGGTGGCATAGACCAATCCCTCCACCTCCGAGAGACCGAGGATCGGGGCGTCGTCGCGGGTGCCGGGGCGGAAGCCGGCCCATGCTTCCTCGATGGGCAGTTCGGCGATGCCCGGCAGGGCGCGCCACGCCCCTTCCAGCAGAGCGAACTGGCCCCCGGCGGTCAGCCGGTCGTCGAAGCCGCGCTCCTCCGTCGTGGCGCCGACCAGCAGCCGCCCGTCCAGCCGCGGGATCAGATAGGTGCCGGGAGTCCACACCACATGGCGCAGCAGCGGCAGTCGGGCGTCCATGCGCAGGCAAAGCATCTGGCCCTTCACCGGGCGCACAGGCGGACGCACCGCCGAAGACAGCCCGTCGATCCAGCCCGACCACGCCCCGGCGGCCAGAATCACCCGGTCCGCCTCGACCAGACGGTCGCCGACCTGGACGCCGACGGCGCGGCCGCCGCGGACCTCGATGCGGCTGACCTCGGCATATTCATGGATCGCGGCACCGGCCCGCAAAGCGGCGGTGTGCAGGGCGGCGGCAACCTTGCGGTTGTCCACCTGATGGTCGCCGGCGCAGAACAGCGCGCCGGCCACGCCCGGCTGGAGATAGGGCTCGCGCCGCCGCACCTCCGCCCCGCTCAGCCATTCCACCGGCAGGCCGAGCCTGGTCTGGAACTCGTGCAGGAAGCGCACCTTGGCCGCGTCGTCGGCGTTCAGCGCGATGACCATCGTGCCTTCGCCGCGCAGGTCCACCGCCATGCCGGAGGCGGCCTCCAGTTCCGCTGCGAAGGCGGGCCACAGGTCCTGCGATGCGCGGGTCAGCGGAAGAAGGCTCTCTTCGCCGGGTTCGGTCTCCACACAGGCGGCGAGCATGCCGCCCGCGGCGTGGCTGGCGCCCCGGCCGGCGGCGCCACGGTCGAAGACCTCGACCCGGCAGCCGGCGGCGGCCAGCCTCCAGGCGATGGACAGGCCGATCACCCCGGCGCCGATCACGGCGACGGTGGGTTTTGCGGAATCGGAATGAAATAAGGGCGCGGATACCATGCGGCGGCTCCCTTCGCTGGCATTATCCAGACAGGTTCGATGGGTGTGATCTCAGCCGCGCGAGCGCATCCCGCACGGCACCCCAGCCAATGCCCGGATCATCCGGAAGAGGGCCGCCTTTGGCAAGCCCCTTTTCGTTGGTCACAACAACAAAAGCGACGCCAGCCCCAGGAAGGACAGAAATCCGATGACGTCGGTCATGGTGGTCAGGAAGACCGAACTCGCCACCGCCGGATCGACGCCCAGCCGGTCCAGCCCGATGGGAATCAGGACCCCGCACAGCCCGGCGACGAACAGGTTGATGACCATGGCGCAGCCGATCACCAGACCGATCATCGGCTCGAACCACGTCGCGGCGATGGCCCCCACCAGCGTGGCGAAGACGGCGCCGTTGAGCAGCCCGACCAGAACCTCCTTACCCACCACGCGGGGGGCGTTGGAGGACGACAGCTCGCGCGTCGCCAGGGCGCGCACCGCCACGGTCAGCGTCTGGGTCCCGGCGTTGCCGCCCATCGAGGCGGTGATCGGCATCAGCACGGCCAGCGCCACGATCTGTTCGATGGTCGCCTCGAACAGCGAAATGACGCCCGCCGCCGCGAAGGCGGTGAACAGGTTCAGCCCCAACCAGGAAATGCGCGAGCGCGAGGTTTCCAGCACCGAGCGGTAGATGGAGGTGTCGCCGACGCCGCCCAGCTTGCCGATGTCGTCCTCGGCCTCCTCGTCGATGATGTGGACCACATCGTCGACGGTGATGACGCCGATCAGCCGCCCGCCGGCGTCCACCACGGGAGCGGAGACCAGGGCGTATTGGCGGAACAGGTTCGCCACCTCCTCCTGGTCCATGGTGGCGGGGATGGTGTCCACCTCCTCCGTCACCAGATCGGCGATGCGGACCGACCGCTTCTGGCGCAGCAGGCGCGACAGCGGCACCGCCCCGACCACCCGGTGCATCGGATCGACGACGAAGATGTCGTAGAAGTCCTCCGGCAGCTCGTCGGTGGCGGCACGGACGTAATCGATGGTCTTGCCCACCGTCCAGAACTGTGGCACCGCCACCAGATCGCGCTGCATCAGGCGGCCGGCGGTGTATTCGTCGTAGGTCAGGTTCTCCTGGACCAGCGCGCGGTCGGCCGCCGGCAGATTCTCCAGCACCTCGCGCCGGGTGTCCTCGTCCAGGTCCTCGATGACATCGACGGCGTCGTCGGTGTCCAGCTCCGCGACGGCGGCGGCCAGCTCCTTCGGCTCGAACAGCTCGACGATCTCTTCGCGGAGATCGGGGTTGAGATAGCTCAGCACCTCGCCGTCGAAGTCGGGACGCAGGACGCCGACCAGCGCCTCCCGGTCGTCGTGGCCGAGCTGCTCGATCAGGTCGGCGATGTCGGCGGGATGAAGCTTGTCCAGTTCCGCGCGCAGATCGTCGCGCCGTCCGGCGTGCAGACGTTCGACGATCTCCTCCACGAACTCCGGCTCAACACCATAGGCGCGCTCCTCCTCGCCGTCCTCGCGGGGCGGGTCGGGGCGTTCGGCCGGGTGCGGCACATCGTCCTGGATACGTTCCGGTTCCTGGCGGTCGGTGTGCATGGCGGCACCCTCCCTGTACGATGGCAATGCGGCGTGACGGCATGGTCCTGCGATCGGCCGACCATGGCGCACCGGCGTTTGCGGGTTGGTGGAGAGCCCCTGCGGGTTCACGCCGGGGCGCCCACCGAATATAGGTGCGACACCGCTTTGTCCAGCCCGGCGGGCCGTTCCCGGGCCTCCGGCCTTTCGCGCAATGCTTGCGTGGGCTGCGCAATTCGTGCACCCATAATGCCAACGGGGCTTTTCGGCCCGCGCGGACAGCGAAAAACAGACACCACCGGCCAACGGATGTGACGATGGAGTACGCCTACACCGACATCGACGGTCAGGAAGGGATCATGCTGTCGGGGCGTTTCACCTATGACGACAGCCGGAAGTTCCACGATCTGCTGGCGGACTGGGACATCGGCGCGCGGCCCGAGGTGCGGCTGGACCTGCGTTACATGACGTTCCTGGACTCTGCGGCGATCGGCATGCTGTTCGTCCTGGCCAACCGCTGCCGCGATGCGAAGGGGCTGGTGACGGTGCACAATGCGCAACCCTACATTGTGCAGACCATGCGCCGCGTGGCGCTCGACCAGTATGTGGAATTCCGCTGAAGAGGGCAGACCCTGAAAGCGCGGTCCGGATCGGGGCAGCCCGAAAACCAAAGCCGGAAAGCCAAAGTCTGAAAACGAAAAAGCCCGCTGTGGTCCGATGGACCGGCGGGCTTTTCGTTTGTTGCCTGATCCCCCGCTTCAAGGGGGATGGTGCGGTCGAGAAGACTCGAACTTCCACGACATTTCTGCCACAGCGACCTCAACGCTGCGCGTCTACCAATTCCGCCACGACCGCACAAGGCTGGTAGAACCGAGGAGGGAAGTGCTCCCCTCATCGGGTGGAGCGGGGGAATAGCAGATCCCCAACGCCCGATCAAGCGGCGTCTCGCGTTTTTGCCAAAGAAAGTTCATAACGTCGGCATGACCGACCTCACCGCCCCCGTTCCGCCCTCCGCCGATCCCGTTTTCGCCGCCGATGCCGTCCCGGCGCGGGCGGTGGAGTGGCGCATCAGCGACACGCCCGTCCCCTACCCCGACGCTCTGGCCGAGATGGAAGCCCGCGTGGAGGCCATCCGCGCCGGCACCGCGCCGGAGCTGGTCTGGCTGCTCGAACATCCCCCCCTCTACACCGCCGGCACCAGCGCGCGGGAGGAGGACCTGCTGGAGCCGGGCCGCTTCCCCGTCTATCAGGCCGGGCGCGGCGGGCAGTTCACCTATCACGGGCCGGGACAGCGCGTGGCCTATGTCATGCTGGACCTGAAGACCCGCGGCGCCGACATCCGCGCCTTCGTCCACGACCTTGAGGAATGGCTGATCCGCACGCTGGCCGCCTTCAACATCCGCGGCGAACGGCGGGAGGGCCGTGTCGGCATCTGGGTGGACAAGCAGCCCTACGGCGGCGCGCCCGGCCAGGAGGACAAGATCGCCGCGATCGGCGTGCGCGTGCGCCGCTGGGTCAGTTTCCACGGCGTCGCCCTGAACGTGGAGCCGGACCTGTCGCACTTCGCCGGCATCGTCCCCTGCGGCATCAGCGAGCATGGGGTGACCTCCATCGTCGCGCTCGGCCATCTCGTCACCATGGAGGATGTGGACGCCGCCATGATCGCCAGCTTCGCAGAGGTCTTCGGCGGCGCATCGGAAGAAGAATGACCCCTACCGCTTCGTCGCTGCGGCGGGCTGCGCGTCGTTCAGGACGCGCACATCCTCGTTGGTGATCGACACGATGGTGCAGCCGGTGCTGTCGCCGTTGCGGAACAGATAGATCAGCCGGCGATTCGCCTGCTTCTTCGGATCGTGCAGGTTCAGGCCGTGGCCGAAGGCGACGCCCAGCACCTCGCCCTTGAAGATGGCGCGGTAGCGCAGGGGCATCTGCTCGCGGAACTGGCGGGAGGCACAGGCCTTGCTCAGCTCCTTCTCGAAGGTCCCGGCGTGCCGCCAGTCCTGGGTGGAGCGGATCATCACCCATTGCGGCGGCAGCGGGAACTGGACCACCGGAGGCGAGAGCGGCAGGTCGTAGCCGCCGGGGGGTACCGGCGGCATGTGCCCCGGCTCCGTCCGGTCGAGCGGCCCCTTGGCCCAGGCCGCCCCGGCGCCCAGCGCGCCGAGGATCAAAAGGCTTCGGCCTGCGCCGCACAGGAGCCGGAGCGCTGATTTTAGCCTTTTGCCGCTCATTCCAACCTGTTTGCCCCTTCCCGAAACCCTCCCCCGAAAACCGGGAGAGGGAGCATCGAGCGCCAGTCGGCCCCTTAGGCCGCCGGTTCGCTGCCGTAGACGGACTTGGTCTCCAGGAACTCCTCGAAACCGACCTCACCCCACTCGCGCCCGATGCCGGACTGCTTGTAGCCGCCGAAGGGGGCCGCGAGGTCGATGGAGGCGCCGTTCAGATGCACCATCCCGGTGCGCAGACGCTTCGCCACCGCCCGCGCCTCGTCCACCGTGCCGGCGTAGACATAGCCGGACAGACCATAGAGCGAGTCGTTGGCGCTGCGGATCGCCTCCTCGATATCCTCGTAGGGGCGGATGGTGAGGACCGGGCCGAAGATCTCCTCGCGCATGATGGTCATGCCGTCGGTGGCGCGGCTGAAGACGGTGGGCTTGGCGTAGAAGCCGCGCTCCAGCCCGTCCGGACGGCCCGGACCGCCGCACAGCAGGGTGGCGCCCTCCGCGATGCCGGCCTGGATCAGGCGCTGCACCCGCTCGTACTGGCGCTGGTTGGCGATGGGGCCGACGCCGGTGCGGTCGCCGCGCGGGTCGCCCACCACCAGACGGGCACAGACCTGGGCGGCGATCGTCTCCGCCTCGTCCAGGCGGGAGGCCGGGACGTACATGCGCGACGGCGCGTTGCAGCTCTGCCCGGTGTTTGACATCATCGACCGCACGCCGTGGGTCACCGCCTTGGTCAGGTCGGCGCTCCCGCAGATGATGTTGGCGGACTTGCCGCCCAGCTCCAGCGACACGCGCTTGATGCTGTCGGCGGCGTTGTGGGAGACCGACGCCCCGGCGCGGGTGGAGCCGGTCAGCGACACCATGTCGACCAGCGGGTGCGAGGCCAGCACCGGGCCAACCACCGCGCCGTCGCCGTAGAACATGTTGAAGACGCCCGCCGGAACCCCGGCCTCGTGCAGGATCTCAGCGAAGATCCAGGCCGAATAGGGGGCGAACTCGCTGGGCTTCAGCACCATCGTGCAGCCGGTGGCGAGCGCCGGGGCGACCTTGCAGGCGATCTGGTTGATCGGCCAGTTCCACGGCGTGATCATGGCGCAGACGCCGACCGGCTCGCGCAGGATGCGGGTGGTGCCGCGGGTCCGCTCGAACGGATACTCGCGGGCGGCCTCCAGGGCCGTCTTGAAGTGGGCCAGACCCATGAAGGCCTGCGCCGGCTTGGACAGCGCCGCCAGGGGGGCGCCCATCTCCTCGGTGATGGCGTCGGCCACCTCGTCCATTCGCTTCTCGAAGAGCGCGCAGACGGCGGCCAGAAGCTCCAGCCGCTCGTTCAGGGGGGTGCGGGAAAAGCCGTCGAAGGCGGCGTGGGCCGCGGCCACCGCGCGCTGCGCGTCCTCCGGCCCGCCGAGCGCCACGGTGCCCGACACCTGCTCCGTCGCCGGGTTCAACACCTCCATCACGGTGGCGCCCGCAGCGGGTTCGGTCCAGGCGCCGCCGATGTAGAAGGATTGGCAGGTCTTCATCTCTAATCCCCTTGCTCTCTTCGTTGGCATTTTCGGGTGAAACGATCCTGCCCCGTCAGGCGCCTTTTGCCAAAGCTTTCCATTGGGAAAATCCGGATAGGTCAGAAGACCGGACCCTGTTGACAGTTCAATGGTTTCACGGTCTGATCGTTGAACACATACGTGCCGCCGCCCCATTCGCGGTGAGCCGAACGACAAGAATCGGGCCGCAAGAACCGTGGCCCAAGGGCTGGGAGCCTGCTTTACGGGTACACTTCAAACGTACAATCAGGGGGACGAGGGATGGCCTTACGTGATCGGCATTGGCGTGATCGGCGCCTTGCGGATGTGCTGCGTTCCGGAATCGTCAAACCACTCCTGCCGGCGGCGGCCTGCCTGGCCCTGCTGGCCGCGGCTCCAACGCCGTCGCAGGCCGCCACCCTGACGGTCGGGACCTCGGCGGAGCCAAGCGCCCTCGATCCGCACTACCACAACCTCGGCCCCAACACGCGCGCCCGCAAGCATGTGTTCGAATCGCTGGTCAGCATGGACGCCAAGATGCGGCTCCAGCCCGAACTGGCGGAAAGCTGGCGCGCCGTCGATGAAACCACATGGGAATTCACGCTGCGCAAGGGCGTGAAGTTCCACGACGGCACGGAGTTCACCGCGCAGGACTTCGTCTACACGGTCTGCCGCATCCCGAACGTCGCCAACAGCCCGTCCTCCTTCACCGTCTACACCAAGGGCATCGCGGCCATCGAGACGCCGAACCCGCACACCCTCGTCATCAGGACCGGCAAGCCCTATCCGCTGCTGCCGATGGAGCTGTCGACCTTCGGCATCATCTCCGCCAAGGCGGCGGGCGGCGAGGCGGTGACCTTCGACAAGGCGGGCTGCAAGGCCGATTCCTGGCCGACCACGCAGGCCTTCAACGACGGTTCGCTGATGATCGGCACCGGGCCGTTCAAGCACAAATCCTACACCAAGGGCGACCGGCAGGTGCTGGAGCGCAACCCCGATTACTGGGGGCCGCAGGCCGCGTGGGACACGGTGGTCTTCCGCCCGATCACCAGCGACGGGCCGCGCGTCGCCGCCCTGCTGGCGGGCGACGTGGACATGATCGAATCGCCCCCGGTTCAGGACATCGAACGGCTGAAGTCCGCCCCCAACGTGTCGCTGGCCCAGGCCCAGTCGAACCGCGTGATCTATCTGGCGCTGGGCGTCCAGGACACCCCGCCGACCATCACCGGCACCGACGGCAAGAATCCGCTGAAGGACCCGAAGGTTCGCAAGGCGCTGTCGCTGGCGGTGGACCGCGATGCCATCGTGAAGCGCATCATGATGGGGGTGGCGGAGCCGGCGAACCAGTACCTCCCCGCCGGCTTCTACGGCAACAACCCGGAGGTCACGGTCGCCACCGACGCCAACAAGGCCAAGCAGCTTCTGGCCGAGGCCGGCTATCCCAAGGGCTTCCAACTCACCCTTGGCACGCCGAACGACCGCTACATCAACGACGACAAGGTGGCTCAGGCGGTCGCCCAGATGTTCACCCGCATCGGCGTGCAGACCCAGGTCGACGCGACCACCGCCAACGTGTTCTTCTCCAAGCGCAACAAGCAGGAATACAGCGTCTTCCTGGCCGGCTGGGGTGCGGATTCGGGCGAGATGTCGTCGCCGCTGAAGGCGCTGATCGCCACGCCGATCAAGGAGAAGGGCTACGGCACCACCAATTACACCAGCTACTCCGACCCGGAGCTGGACGGCATGCTGGACACCGCTCTGGCGACCGTGGACGACGCGAAGCGGGAAAAGCTGCTCCAGGCCGCGGTGAAGCGGGCGGTGGACGCCGACATCATCATCCCGCTGCATTACGAGGTGACGGTCTGGGCGATGAAGAAGGGGCTGAGCTACGAACCGCGCGCCGACCAGTACACGCTGGCGCAGAAGGTGACCCCCGCGAAGTGAGCGTTCATCCCCTCTCCCCTCCGGGGAGAGGGTTAGGGTGAGGGGGTTGCGCGTGTTGATGCGTTCGGCAAAAGCGCATCCCCCTCACCGGCTCTCAGCGGATGCCATAGGCATCCGCCTGCCGCCGTCAGCGCTGGCCTTCGGCCAGTGCGAGAGGCCCTCCGGGCTACCCTCTCCTCAGAGGGGAGAGAGTTAAATATTAGCGGAGCGCCATGCTTGTCTTCATCCTCCGGCGGCTGGCGCAGAGCGCGGTCGTCGTGGTGGCGATGTCGGTGCTGGTCTTCGCCGGCATCTTCGCCATCGGCAATCCCATCGACGTGCTCATCAGCCCCGAGGCCGACGAGTTCGAACGCGCTGCCGCCATCGCCCGGCTGGGCCTCGACAAGCCCATGCACGAGCAGTTCCTGCGCTTCGTGGACAGCGCGCTCGGCGGCGACCTCGGCACCAGCTTCGTCCATGGGGTGCCGGCGCTCGGCCTCGTGCTCCAGCGCTTCCCGGCGACGCTGGAACTGGCGCTCTGCGCCATGCTGGTGGCGGTGGTGCTGGGCATCCCGCTGGGGCTGTGGGCCGGGCTGAAACCGGACTCCCTGGCCGGGCGGATCATCATGACCGGCTCGATCCTCGGCTTCTCGCTGCCCACCTTCTGGGTGGGGATGATGCTCATCATGGCCTTCGCGGTGACTCTGGGCTGGCTGCCGGCCGGCGGGCGCGGCGAGACGGCGAGCCTGTTCGGCGTGCCGTGGAGCTTCCTGACCGCCGACGGGCTGGCCCATCTGATCCTGCCTGCCGTCAATCTGGCCCTGTTCAAGCTGTCGCTGGTCATCCGTCTGGCCCGCGCCGGCACGCGGGAGGTCGCCTTGCAGGACTATGTGAAGTTCGCCCGCGCCAAGGGGCTGGCGCCCTCGCGGGTGGTGGGGGTGCACATCCTGAAGAACATCATGATCCCGGTGGTCACCATCCTGGGGCTGGAGTTGGGCAGCGTCATCGCCTTTTCCGTGGTCACCGAAACGGTCTTCGCCTGGCCGGGCATGGGCAAGCTGCTGATCGACAGCATCCTCCAGCTCGACCGGCCGGTGGTGATCGCCTACCTGCTGGTGACGGTGCTGCTGTTCGTCGTCATCAACCTGATCGTCGATCTGGTCTATTCGCTGCTCGACCCGCGAATCCGGCTGGGCGGGGGGCGGGCATGAGCAGCGTCGCGGCCAAGGCCCCGGCGGTCGAGACGCCCTTCCTGCGGCTGGCGCGGGAGTACGCGCGGTCGCGCACGGCGCTGGCCGGGCTGGCGGTGCTGATCCTGATCGTGCTCGCCGCCCTGCTCGCCCGCTGGGTGGTGCCGCAGGACCCCTACGACCTCGCGCAACTGGACATCCTCGACGGCATGATGGCGCCGGGTTCGCTGGGCGGCGGCGGCTGGACCTATTGGCTGGGCACCGACGACCAGGGGCGCGACATGCTGTCGGCCATCGTCTTCGGCCTGCGCACCAGCCTGCTGGTCGGGGTGGTCGCCACGCTGATCGCGCTCGCCGTCGGGGTGGCGGTCGGGCTGCTCGCCGCCTATGCGGGGGACCGGGTGGACGGGCTGGTCATGCGGCTGGTCGACATCCAGCTCTCCTTCCCGGCGATCCTGATCGCGCTGATCCTGCTGGCCCTGCTGGGCAAGGGGGTGGACAAGGTGATCGTCGCTCTCGCCGCCGTGCAGTGGGCCTACTACGCGCGGACCATCCGCGGCTCCGCCCTGGTGGAGCGGCGCAAGGAGTACATCGAGGCCGCGCAGTGCCTGGCATTGCCCCACCAGCGGATCATGATGCGCCACCTGCTGCCCAACTGCCTGCCGCCGCTGATCGTGGTGGCGACGGTGCAGGTCGCCCACGCCATCGCGCTGGAGGCGACGCTGAGCTTCCTCGGCGTCGGCGTTCCGGTGACCCAGCCGTCGCTGGGGATGCTGATCGCGTCGGGGTACCAATACATGCTGTCGGGCGATTACTGGGTCAGCCTGTTCCCCGGTCTGGCATTGCTGGTCACCATCGTGGCGATCAATCTGGTCGGGGACCGGCTGCGCGACGTCCTCAACCCACGGCTGAGCCATTGAGGAGGGGCACGCGATGACCGAACCCCTGCTGCGCGTGGACGGGCTGAAGACCCATTTCCTCACCCGCGCCGGCACCGTGAAGGCGGTGGACGGGGTCAGCCTGCGGCTCGACCGCGGCGAGATCCTCGGTCTGGTCGGTGAGTCCGGCTCCGGCAAGTCGGTGACCGGGCAATCCATCCTCGGCCTCGTCGATCCGCCGGGCCGGGTGGTCGGCGGCCGGGTGCTGTTCCAGGGCGAGGATCTGGTGGGCGCCGGGGAGAAGCGGCTGCGCGCCATCCGCGGGCGGCGCATCGCCATGATCTTCCAGGACCCGATGATGACGCTGAACCCGGTGCTGAGCATCGGCACCCAGATGGTCGAGGCTGTCCAGGCCCACGAGAAGGTCGGCCGGGCCGAGGCCTGGGAGCGCTCCCGGCGGGCGCTGGTCCGCGTCGGCATCGCCTCGCCCGACGAGCGGCTGGCCGCCTACCCGCACCAGTTCTCCGGCGGGATGCGCCAGCGCGTCGCCATCGCCATCGCGCTGCTGCACTCACCGGACCTGATCATCGCCGACGAGCCGACCACCGCGCTCGACGTCACCATCCAGGCGCAGATCCTCTTCGAGGTGCAGAAACTCTGCCGCGAGACGGGGACGGCGCTGATCTGGGTCACCCACGACCTCGCCGTCGTGTCGGCGCTGGCCGACCGGGTGGCGGTGATGTATGCGGGGCGGGTGGTGGAAACCGGGACGGTGGCCGAGATCATCGGCAACCCGCGCCACCCCTACACCCGCGGCCTGCTGGAGTCGGTACCCAGCCGCAATCGGCGCGGTGTGCCGCTGCGCTCCATCCCCGGCATGACGCCCTCCGTCCTCGACCTGCCAGAGGGCTGCGCCTTCCACCCGCGCTGCGACCGGTCCACCGGAGCCTGCACCGTGATGCCGGAGTTGAGCGGCGAGCGGGAGGACCGCGCCTGGCGCTGCTGGAACCCCGTCGCGGCCGAAGCGCGGGGAGACGCCGCATGACCGCTGCTCCCATTGTCGAGTTGGATGGGCTGACCAAGCGCTTCTCGCGCAAGCTGGACGTGGTGGAGCGCTTCGCCCGTCGGCTGGGGGCGACCATCGACGACCGGGCGGTGCAGGCGGTCAGCGGCGTCGACTTGTCCATCGCCGAGGGCGAGGTGGTCGGGCTGGTCGGCGAATCCGGCTGCGGCAAGAGCACGCTGGGCCGCATGGTCGCCGGCATCCTGCCGCCCAGCGCCGGCACCCTGCGCTGGCATGGCCGCGACCTGCGGGAGTTGTCCCCGGCCGACCGCCACCATGCCAATCTGAAGATCCAGATGGTCTTCCAGGACCCCATGGCCTCGCTCAACCCGCGCCTGCGCGTGGCCGACATCGTCGGGGAGGCGCCGGTGGTCCATGGGCTGGTCCCGCGGCGGGAGGCCGAGGCGTATGTGGCAGCACTCCTGCGGCAGGTCGGGCTGGACCCTGCCTATCTGCGGCGCTACCCGCACCAGTTCTCCGGCGGGCAGAGGCAGCGCATCGGCATCGCCCGCGCGCTGGCGGTGAAGCCGGACGTCCTGGTCTGCGACGAGTCCGTCGCGGCGCTGGACGTCTCGATTCAGGCGCAGATCATCAACCTGTTCATGCGCCTGCGCGAAGAGCTGTCGCTGACCTATCTCTTCATCAGCCACGACCTGGGCGTCGTGGAACACATTTCCGACCGCACCGCGATCATGTATCTTGGACGGATCGTGGAGTTGGCCCCGACACCGGAGCTGTTCGACAAACCCAATCATCCCTATGCCAAGGCGCTGTTGGACGAGGCGCCGCGCGTGTCCGTGGAGAAGCGGCGGTTCGCGCCGATCCGCGGAGAGATTCCATCGCCCCTCGACCCGCCGTCGGGCTGCGCCTTTCACCCGCGCTGCCCGCACGCGATGCCACTCTGTTCGGCGGAACGCCCGGCCCTGCGCGAGATCGCGCCCCGGCGCTGGTCCGCCTGCCATCTGAACGAAACCACAGGTCCATGATGCCCGCACCCGATCCCGCCGGCCCTTCCGCGTGCAGCCCGCGCACGCTGGAGCTGCTGCGCGACCTGATCGCCTTCGACACGACCAGCCGCAACTCCAACCTCGACCTGATCCACTACATCCGCGACCATCTCGCGGCGCTGGGGGTGTCCAGCACGCTGGTGTTCAACGAGGAGCGGACCAAGGCCAACCTCTACGCCACCATCGGCCCGACGGACCGCGGCGGCGTCTGCCTGTCGGGCCACACCGACGTGGTGCCGGTGGACGACCAGGACTGGTCGAGCGATCCCTTCACCCTGACCGAGCGCGACGGCAAGCTGTTCGGGCGCGGCACGGCGGACATGAAGGGCTTCATCGCGGCGGCGCTGGCCATGGCGCCGGACTTCCTGGCCGCCAACCTGACGACGCCGGTCCATTACGCCTTCTCCTACGACGAGGAGCTGGGCTGCCTGGGCGTGCCCGGCCTGCTGACCCAGCTTGCCGGGATGACGGTGAAGCCGCGCCTGTGCATCGTCGGGGAGCCGACGCGGATGCGGGTGATCGTCGGCCACAAGGGCAAGGTGGCGCTGCGCTGCCGCGTCCACGGCCACGCCTGCCATTCCTCGCTCGCCCCGCAGGGGGTGAACGCGGTGGAATACGCGGCGGAGCTGGTGTCGTTCCTGCGCGGCATGGGCCGCCGCTTCGCCGAGCAGGGGCCGTTCGATCACGACTACGACGTGCCCTACACCACAGTGCACACCGGGGTGATGGAGGGCGGCACGGCTCGCAACATCGTCCCGTCCGACGCCTCCTTCGAGTTCGAGATCCGGCATCTGGCCGACCATCCCGTGGCGCCGATGCTGAAGGAGTTGCGGGACTTCGCCAAGACCCTGGAGCCGGAGATGCGAGCCGTCCGTCATGACGCCGGCTTCTCCTGGGAAACCCTGTCGGACAGCCCGGCGCTCGACACCCCGCCGGAGTCGGAGGAGGTGACGCTGGTCAAGAACCTCGCCGAGCAGAACGGGCACAGCAAGGTGGCCTTCGGCACGGAGGGGGCGCTGTTCACCAGCATCGCCAACATTCCCGCCGTGGTCTGCGGCCCCGGCGACATCGAGCAGGCCCACAAGCCGGACGAGTATGTGGAGCTGAGCGAACTCGCCCGCGCCGAGCGCTTCCTGCACCGGCTGAAGGACGCCGCACGGGTTGGGATTTGACCCAAAGGCAGGGTTGTCGCATTTGGCCAATTTAACCCTCTCCCCTCCGGGGAGAGGGTGGCCCGAAGGGCCTCTCGCACTGGCCGAAGGCCAGCGCTGACGGCGGCAGGCGGATGCCTATGGCATCCGCTGAGAGCCGGTGAGGGGGTTGCGCTTTTGCCGGACGGTCCGACACGGGCATCCCCCTCACCCTAACCCTCTCCCCAGCGGGGAGAGGAGATCTCAACTGCGATAGCCCTGGACGCAGAAGGGCCGGAGCGTTGCCGCTCCGGCCCCTTTTGAACTGTCCGTAGACTGTTGCGCTTCGCCGGTCAGTGGACCTCCACGCTGACGATGGCCGGCAGGGTGCGCAGGAAGTTGACACCCGTGTCGGTCGCCTCGACGACGAGGTGACCGCAGCGGTCGTGCCCGCGCAGGCGGGCCTCCGCGCCCATGCCGGCGGTGCGCAGCACCTCCGACAGGTCGGACACCGCGGTGCGGACCCAGGCCCGATGCTCGGCCAAGCTCTTGTACGCTGTTGCTTCCGACTGATTCAGGGTGACGGTAAAGGTGTGCAGCTCGATGGTCATAAGAGCTCCGGAATGAACCGATTGTTCTGGGACAAGCTCAGTGTTTGACGCTGTTCGAGCATCCGCTCCGCCCCAACCGGACGGTGTATGAAAACAAGCTGGAAAGGGACGTGCGGACACTTGCCGGTTGGCGGATAAGCCGGGGATCAGCCGATCGGCGAAAAGGGTCCCTTTCGATTTGGGGAGCAAACAAACCGTAGTGTAACTGAATCTGGCGGCCGATGCTTGTGATATCGTGGGAACGCTGCCCTGCACCAAGCGCGTTCACGGGCGCAAGAGAAGGGCGCAAAAGGGGTAGCCTCCGCATCGCCACCCCGCAGCGTTTCACAGCTCCCTCGGACCGCCCTCAATCCAGGAAGATGTCCGGCGCCAGCGGGGCGCCCGGCTTGAACGCATAGGGCTCCAGATCGGTGACGCCCTCCTCCGCCAGCACCTCGTCGTCGATGAAGAAATGGCCGGTGCAGGTCCTGGCGTCGCGGGTCAGGATGGCGTGCGCGGCGTCGGCCAGGATCTCCGGCTTGCGGCAGTTGTCGAACTCGGCGGCGCCCTTCAGCATGGCGATGGCCGCCGTGCCGATGATCGTGCGCGGCCACAGGGAATTCACCCCGACCTTGCCGCGGAATTCCGCGCTCATGCCCAGCGTGCACAGGCTCATCGCGTATTTGGCGATGGTGTAGGCGGTGTGATGCTGGAACCAGCGCGGATTGAGGTTCAGCGGCGGCGACAGGGTCAGGATGTGCGGATTCTCGGCCTTCAGCAGATGCGGCAGGCAGGCCTGGGAGCAAGCGAAGGTGCCCCGCCCGTTGACCCCCATCATCAGGTCCCAGCGCTTCAGCGGGGTGTCCAGCGTGCCGGTCAGGCTGATCGCGCTGGCGTTGTTGACCAGGATGTCGATGCCGCCGAACGCCTCCACCGTGCGGGCCACCGCCTCGGCCACCTGGGCGTCGTCGCGGATGTCGCAGAGGATCGGCAGCGCCTTGCCACCGGCGGCCTCGACCTCCTCCGCGGCGGAGAAGATGGTGCCGGGCAGCTTTGGGTGCGGCTCCGACGTCTTGGCGGCGATGACGACGTTGGCGCCGTCGCGGGCGGCGCGCAGCGCGATCGCCTTGCCGATGCCGCGGCTGGCGCCGGTGATGAACAGGGTCTTGCCCTTCAGCGTGCGCGCGTCCGTCATATCGCTTCCCTCCCCATGGTTTTTCCGCCGGAGCTGGCCGCCGCAACTGGCCGCCGCAGCCGGTCCGTTGTCGACGATGCTACCACACATCCCCGGTACGCCGTCCAGACGCATGCGTCATTCAATTGACCTATGCGTCAATGAACCTTTCCCGTCTAGACTGCGCTTGCCCTTCCTTTTCGGAAAAGCCCGCCCGATGACGACCCACCCGTCCCGCCGCTCCGTCCTGGCGCTGGGCGCCGCCGGCCTCGCCACGCTCGCCTGTCCGGTGCTGGCGCAGGACTTCGCGCCGGGGCTGCTCTACGCGGTGGGGCAGAAATTCGACAAGAGCTTCAACGAGGGCGCCTTCACCGGGGCGGAGCGGTTCAAGGACGCCACCGGGATCGCCTACCGCGATTATCTGCCCGCCAGCACGGCGCAATTCGACCAGGCGGTGGCCGCCCTGCTGCGCCGCGGCGTGACCGACCTCGCGATGATCGGCTTCTACTACGCCGCACCGCTCGCCAGCCTCGCGCCGAAGCACCCCACCGTCCGCTTCACACTCATCGATGCGGTGGTGGAGGCGCCGAACGTCCAGTCCGTGACCTTCAAGGAGCAGGAAGGGGCCTTCCTCGTCGGCATGCTGGCGGCCTTGGCGTCGCGGACGGGGACCATCGGATTCATCGGGGCGCTGGACATCCCGCTGATCCGCAAATTCATCGCCGGCTTCCAGCAGGGCGCCCGCCACGCCCGCCCGGACATCGGCCTGCTGGTCAATTTCGTCGGCACCACCCCCGCCGCCTTCAACGATCCCACCACCGGGGCGGAGGTGGCGAAGGCCCAGTTCGAGCGCGGCGCCGACGTGGTGTTCGCCGGGGCCGGCGTGTCCAACTTCGGAATCTTCGCGGCGGCCAAGGACGGTGGGCGCTTCGCCATCGGGGTGGACAGCAACCAGAACCACCTCTACCCCGGCACCATCCTGACCTCGATGCTGAAACGGGTGGATCTGGCGGTGGAACGCGCTTTCGGGGAGGGACGCGGCGGCGCCTGGACACCCGGTTCGCGCGCCCTGGGGCTGGCCGAGCGCGGCGTCGATTACGCGCTGGACGACAACAACCGCGCGCTGGTCAGCACCGTCATGCGCGACCGGCTGGAGGAGGCGCGCGAGGCCATCATCCAGGGCCGCATCCGGGTGCTCGACGCCTCGTAAGCACTCTCTCAAGCGTATTGCGGCTCGACCCCCACGGCGAAGCTCAGATCGGCGCCGCGCAGGGTCTCCGTGGTGGCGCGGATGCGCGTCAGGTCGGTGCCGTGCAGGATCGCGCGGGCGAGGCTGGTGTCGCGCAGATCGGCGCCGGTCAGGCTGGCCTCGGCGAGGTTGGTCGGCCACAGGCGGCTGCCGTCCCCGGCCAAATCCACCGGGCGCAGCCGCGCCCGCCACAGCTTGGCCCCCGCCAGATTGGCGCCGCGCAGGTTGCAGCCGGACAGGTCGGCGCTGGTGAAGTCCGCCTCGCGCAGGTCGCAGTAGGACAGATCCGCCATGACCAGCTTCGCCCCGGAAAAGTCCGCCCCGCGCAGCCCGCAGAAGCGCATCACGCTGCCGGCCAGCAGTTGGTTGGCAAAGTTGTAGCCGCGCAGGTCGACGCGCTGCATCTCCAGCCGCAGGCCGGCGGCGGCGTTGCGCTCGACCCAGAGCTGGTGCGCGGAAATGCTGTCGGCCATCCGCCCGGCGAGGCTGACCAGCCCGGTGCCGTCGACGTCGATGCCGCGCCGCTCCAGCGTCTGGCGCAATTCATCGTCCAGCCGGGCGCCGCACAGCAGGGCGCCCTGCATCTCCACCCGCTCCATCACCGCGCCGATCAGATTGGCGCCGATCAGGATCGTTCCGGTCATGTCGCTGCCGGAAAAGGTCGCGCCGCAAAGATCGCAGCCGGAAAAGTCGCACTGTGCCAGACGCGCGTCGGACAGGATGGCACGGGCCATCTTGGACCCGATGAAGGTGGTGCTGCCATCGGCGTTGCCCGCCGGCTTGCGTTCGTCCGCCCCCAGCATCATGCCCTTGCGCAGGTCGGCGCCGCGCAGATTGGCCTCCTCCATCATGGCGCCCTCCACCCGCGCGCCGCGCAGGTCGGCGCCTTCCAGCGACGCGCCGGTGAGGTCGGCCTTGGACAGATCGGCGCCGAACAGGTCGGTGCGCGACAGAACGGCCCCCGACAGCCGGGCGCTGTGCAGGTTCGCCCCGCTGAGCTTCGCGCCGCTGAGGTTGATGCGGCGAAGCCCCAGGCCCGACAGGTTGTGGAAGCTGAGGTCGGCGCAACGGCCCTTCATGCTGGGGTCACGCGTCAGCCATTGCTGATGCTTGACCAGCGCGTTGCGGATCGCCCTCAGATATCGCTCTTCCACGTGCGACGTCTCCGCGCCGTCCAGCCGTTTCCGCCGGCATCGCACGCCGGTTGAACGATCGGGACCCTTGCCACGCTGGGATGTTACCAGAGCCGCCTGGAAAAAGCGAAAGCCCTGATTTGCCTCGCCTCAGCGCAGCGTGTCGGCCAGCAGCGCGCCGCGCGACGCCATCATGTAGAGGCCCATGTGGTGCGCTGGCTCCTGCGGGTGGGCCGCCGTCTCCGGAAGGCCGAGGTCCCGCGCCGTTTCCGCCGGCAGGTCGTAGGTGGCGCAGCCCGGCTCGTAGACCACCACGTCCTTCAGCGTCGGCATCATGCCGTGATTGCGCGCGGACAGCAGGGTCAGGACGAAATCCATCACGCACACGTCGGTGCAGATGCCGACGGTGACGACCGACACCAGCCGGTTGCCGTTGACCCAGTCCACCAGCCGGTTGCGCCCGGCCTTGCCATCCGCGCCCAATTCCGTCGCGCCGATGAAGACATTGATGCAGTCCTTGGCAATCAGGGTCGCCGACGGCTCCGACTCGAGCCAGGCCAGTTCGGACACCAGCTCGTCATGGCCGGTGCCGACCAGGCAGTGCGGGGGATAGGGCGGCTCCGGCCTGTCCGGGGCGTGGCGGTCCAGCGAGACGCAGATCGGCCAGCCGGCCCCGGCGAAGCGGCGGGCCAGACGGTCCGTCTCGGCGATCATACGGTCGACCTGGGCGTTCGGTGCCGCCGGGGCGAGCGGGCCGCAACCGACGGCGGCAAACCCCTTCACCTCGTCGATGATCACCAGGCCAGTGCCTCCGGCGGGCATCGCGTAGTCGCCGAGCGCCACCGGAAAAGTGCGGCGGATGGTGTCCAGCGCCTCGTCGCTGCGAGTCATCAGGTCCAGCATGGGGCCTCCCCTTGAGATGTGGAAATGTCAGTCCTGTGACCGGAGGTGCACAACATTTCAGGACTGTGTCCAAGCACTGCGACATTGTGGCCGAACGCTTGCGCATGGGTCAGAAAAGATCAATGGAATTCAGGCTGATCGACCGGTTGTTGCAACCGCGGGACATATTCCTGTCTGCATCCGTCGGGCCGTGCGACGGAATACCGCAATGCCAAGCCGTGAAACCCGGTCCTCAATGAAGACAACGCGAAGCTTCCGCCGCAACCATAAGGTACACCAATGGTTTTATCGGCCGAGTTCCTGGGCATGCTTCTGCTGGTCACCAGCGCCGCGGCGCTCGGCCTGTCCATCGTCATCGACGTCGGGCAGATCACGTCGGAGAAGGCGCGCCAGACCATCATGATGCGCCAGCACGACCGGAAGAAGACGGCGCTGGGCGAATGGACCCGCAAGCTGGAACAGCGGCAGGAGGAGATGACCGCCTTCCAGGCCCGCTACACCGAATGCACCGGACGCCGGCAGAAGGCGCTGTCCGAAATCAGGGCGCTGGAACTCACCAAGGTGGAGTTCGTCCATGAGCTGGGCGACGGCGAGGAGGCCGGCTGTTTCTGGGTCCGGCTGGCCGTGCAGGACGAATTCCCGTCCATCGAACGACGCGACGTGATCTTCGCCCGCCAGATCTGGAGCTACTCGAACGTCGGCCATGTCTGGACCTACTCCGTCGATCAGGCGGCGGCGATGGCGCGCGTCGCCTTCACGGTGAAGAACGGCGTCCTGCCGACCATGGTCGTCCCGCTCGCCCAAGCGCCCGACCCCGATGCGGAAGGAGCGTCGGCATGACCGGGATGATGCTCTATCTCAGCCTTGGGCTGATGGTGCTGACGGTGCTGTCCAACCGCTACTGGCGGCGGCAATTGGAAGCTCTGCGGCAGGCCCAGCTGCGCATCCGCGAGAAGATGGAGGAGGTTGGGAAGGACGTGGAGGACATCGCCACGGCCTATTCCCAGGTCACCCAGAAGCACGCCGAGGCCGAGAAACGCGCCCTGAAGGCGGAGCAGGACATGCAGGCCGCCCTGAACGAGCTTGATGCCAGACAGGCGGCACCGATCGTGCGCTACCACGTGTTCGACCGCTCCGAGCCCCGTCCGGGCCGGTTCTGGGAGGCCGCGGTGCGTCATGTGCCGAGCGACGCCACGGTGATGACGGGCCAGCGCGGCTGGGTGGGCATCCGCCGCTGTCTCCTGACCGCCGAAACGGAACGGGAGGTGCGCGAGCGTGTCAGCGCCCGCTACCCGCGCAAGGCCGGATTCCAGGTGTTGGAGGTGGTGCCCTGCCGGGTCGCCGGCCTGTCGGTGAACCGCATCCCCGAACTCAGCACCTTCCGCCGCTCCGCCCCGCCGGAGGAAGCCGCACGCCCTCCCCGCCGGGCCGCCGGCGGCCGCTGACGAGCGCCCGCTCCGCGGGAAAAGGGCAGCGCCCCTTCCCGCGGTCGGGCCGCCCGCTTCAGCAATACTTGCGCAGCATCTCGCGGACCTTGTCCGCCATGTCCGGACGCTTCAGCGCGTGGGCCAGCGTGGCCTCGATGAAGCCGACCTTGTCGCCGCAGTCGTAGCGGGTGCCTTCGAAGCGCAGGCCGTGGAAGGGCTGGGTGCCGATCAGCTTGGCCATCGCGTCGGTGAGCTGGATCTCGTTGCCGGCACCACGCTGCTGCTTCTCCAGATGGTCGAACACCTCCGGCTGCAGGATGTAGCGGCCGATGATCGACAGGGTGGAGGGCGCCTCTTCCGGCTTCGGCTTTTCGACGAGGCCGCGGACGGTGGCCAGACGGCCGTCGTCCTTCTCGACGTCGAGGATGCCGTAGCTGCTGGTCCGCTCACGCGGGACGTCCACGACGGCGACGACGTTGCCGCCCACCTCGTTGTAAGCGTCCACCATCTGCTTCAGGCAGGGGGTGTCGCCCTGGACGAAATCGTCGGGCAGGACGATGGCGAAGGGGTCGTTGCCGATCACCGCCCGCGCGCACCACACCGCATGGCCGAGGCCCAGCGGAACCTGCTGGCGCGTGTAGAAGCAGCGGCCCGGCGCGATCTCGCTGTCGCGCACCACCTCGAGGGCGTCCAGCTTGCCGCGCTCCTCAAGGGTGCGGTTCAGTTCCGTGTCGGCGTCGAAATGGTCTTCGATGGCGCGCTTGCTGCGGCCCGTGACGAACACGAAATCCTCGATGCCGGCGGCCCGCGCCTCTTCCACGGCATGCTGAAGCAGAGGCCGGTCGACCAAAGGCAGCATTTCCTTCGGAATCGCCTTGGTGGCCGGCAGAAAGCGCGTACCGAGACCGGCGACGGGGAACACCACCTTGCGCACAGGCTTTCGCATTGGGGTTCTCTTGTGGTTGCTTGCGGAAATACTTCGAATATGGAGACGATTCGCAGGTTTGCAAAACGCTCGTCCAGCTTTCTGCCACAGGCGATTCGGTGACGCAACTCCCCTTCCGTAACCCGGCAAAAGGTTAGTTGCGCAGCAGCAAATCCTTCGCTTGGTTGATCTTGGCCGCCAAATAGGTGGACCCCCCATGATCTGGGTGCACTTTCATCATCAGCCGTCGGTGGGCGTCCTTTACCTGTTCGGGTGTGGCGCCGGGCGACAACCCCAAAATATCATAGGCTTCGTCGCGGGTCATAGAACCGCTTCCGCGACCGCCGCCACTGTCCTTCGGACCGGAATTGTTCGTACCATCAGCGGATTGTTCTTCGGCGGTCTGCCAGTCGGGATGGGCACGCTCCAGCCACGCTTCGAGAACGGAGGCCGATTGCGGATCGTCGCGCCGGCAATCCTCCAGCAGCGCCAGCAGTTGCCCCAGGTTCAGCGACTCCAGCGTCCGCCCGCGCCACGGCCCGTGCAGCACCTCCCCCGCCATCGCGCCGGTGTCGTGCTGCAGCGTCATCCGCAGATAGAGGGTCTCGATCTGCGAGGTCTGCCCGCCACCCGCAGAAGACCCGTAGGACGACGGGCGGAAAGCGTCGCGCAGCGTCCGCCAGCGCGTCAGAAGCGGAAAGGCCAGCGCCCCCAGCATCATGGCGGTGCCCAGCCGTCCGGTGAGGGTCAGGACCACGACCGTCACGGCCGCCAGCGCGATGCCGCCATAGCGCACCGCCATGGCGAGCGTGTGCGGGTCCGCGGACACGAAGACGCGGGCCAGCATGGCGAGACCGGCCACCAGCGCGATGCCCAGGAGAAAAAACCCAAACATCCCGCTCCGCCCCTTCCCTAGCCGAATCCTACCCTATGATGCATGGCTTTGGTCCCCGCGTCCCCCCTGACCGTTCCCAAGCTGGCTGGTGAGCAGCCGAACCGCGTCGCCCCGCCCGCGGCTGTAATGCTCCAGCGCCGCCCGGCCGCCCGCCGCGTAGACGGCGACCGCGCTCAGCAGGTCCCGCAATTGCTGGGCGGACGAGCCGTCGAACGGGCAATAGGCGCCGCCGCTCAACCGCGCGATGGTCTGGAAGGCCCGTTTGGCGATCAGATCCCCGCGCTCGTGGAAAATGAAGACCGGGACGCCCAGCAGCCCCAACTGGCCCGCCTGATGGGCGAGTTGATCGACGTCCTCCTCCATGCAATCGCCGACGAAGACCAGCGCGTTGACCTTGCGGTCCCGCGTCTGCTTGATGCAGTGCCCCAGCACGCGGGCGATCTGGGTCTGGCCGGCCATGCAGGACACCGCGGTCATCCGCCGCAGCAGGTCCTGCGCGTTGCAGACCCATGGGCTGGCCTGGCATTCGCGGAACCCCCGGTAATAGACGAGCTGGATGTCCAGGCCACCGAGCGCGGAGGTCGCCTGGAACATCTCCCCCTGGATCTGGCAGGCGCGGTCCCAGGTCGGCTCGCGGCTGGCCGTGGCGTCCATGGCGAACATCAGACGCCCGCGCGGTCCCCCCGTTGCCCGTGGAAGGGCCGCCACACGGCTCAGGAAGTCATCCACCTCGGTCTGGGTGGACCGCTGCTGCGCCGGCAGATTGTCGCGTTCACCCATCGCCCGTATCCCTTCGCCACGGTGATTGGTCATTCCGTAAAGATGGGCGCCACCCAAGCACGAGACGGCGGCATGGGTCCAGACGTGTCCACGGCGCCGCTCGTTGGGCAACAGGCCGTGCGCCGTTGTGGTTCCGTGGCGCGAAACCGCCGGCGGGCTTGCCCCTCCCCCCGCGCCGTGCTTGGGTGGCGCCCATGAGCGACGCCGGTACCACCTTCACCCCCGCCACGCTGCGCGCCCGAGTCCTGCACGAGGACGCGGACGTCTTCATCATCGACAAGCCCGCCGGGCTGGCCGTGCACAAGGCCGGGCGGATCACCGACCATCTCGACCTCTACCTGCCCTTCCTGGCGGAGGAGGACGGCACGCCGCCGCGGCTGGCCCACCGGCTGGACCGCGACACGGCGGGCTGCCTCGTGCTCGGACGGTCGCTCTGGGCGTTGAAGCGGCTGGGCGACATGTTCGCCGCCGGCCATGTCGAGAAGACTTACTGGGCGGTCAGCGAGGGCATCCCGGAGGAAGCGGAGGGGGTCATCGACTACCCTTTGCTGAAGCTGCTGATCCCCGGCGCCTGGAACATCGTGACGCACCCCACCGGCCAGCCCGCCGTCACCCAGTACCGTGTGCTGGGAACCGGCAACGGAAAAGCATGGCTGGAGCTGAGGCCGCGAACCGGGCGCACCCACCAGCTCCGCGTCCACAGCGCGGCCATCGGCTGCCCGCTGGTGGGCGAGCCCTATTACGGCCCGGTGCGCGTGCCGCCGGGAAACCTGCATCTGCTGGCGCGGTCGGTCACCTTCACCATGGCCTTCGACCGTGAACCGGTCACCGCCGTCGCACCACCCCCGCCGCACATGCGGGACGCGCTGGCCGCCTGCGGCTGGACGGAGCGAAGCGCGACCTAGAGGTCAGCGCCCGACCTCGGTGACGCCGTCGGCCAGCCAGACCATGCGGCCAAGCTCCGAGTCGCCGCCGCGCAGGGCCTTGCCTTTGGCGACCACCGTCCGTCCGGTGTTGTCCTGGATCGGCCCGCGGAAGACGGCGGCGTTGCCGTTGGCGAGCTGCATCCGCGCCGCGTCGGCGTGGGCCCGCGCCTCCACCCCCACCGCCGGTCCGTAGGGTGTGTTGCGGACGAAGCCCTGGTCGAACCCACCCTGGCGCAGATGTTTCCACGGCTTTCCCGCGGCGATCAGCGCGACGGCCTCGGCGTAGGCCTTCTCCCAGGCCCATTCGGCCCCGGTCAGGAGGCCCTGCGGCGCGAAGGCCGACAGGTCGGTGTGCAGGCCGCAGCACAGGATGCCGTGCGCCTCCGCCACCTCGCAGACCGGGCGCGCCCCGTCGAGCTGGGCGGCCAGCACGTCGGCCCCACCCTCGGCCAGCGCGCGGGCGGCCTCCGCGACCTGCCGCGGTGTCGCCGCCTCGCCGACGAAGGCGACGCGCAGCGCGGCGGCGGAATCGGCGCGCCGGGCGCCCAGCGCGAAGGCGTTCACGCAGCGCAGAACCTCCGGCGCCGGGTGGGAGGCGACGAGGCCGATCGTTTTGGCCCGGCTGGCGTAGCCGGCGACGAGGCCCGAGATGTGCTGCGCCTCGTCCAGATAGCCTTCGAAGAATCCGGTGTTGACCGGCAACCGGTCACGGTCCAGCGGCGCGCCGGAAAACAGGAACACCGTGTCGCGGTGGGCGTCGGCCTGGGCCAGAAGCCCCGGCAGGGCGTCGCCCGCGGCGGTGACGATGACGATCCGGCAGCCCTGGGGGCCAACCAGTTCCTCCGCCGTGGCGGCCAGCGTGCCGGCGGCGTGCTCCCGCTCTTCCAGCCGCAGGCCGGGCAGCCCGACCAGGGCGCGGGCGGCCTCCGCATGGGCCTGGTTGAAGCCGAAATCCGCGCGGTCGCCGCAATAGAGAACGCCGACGCCCAAGTCGGGCGATCCAAGGGCGGGCGATGCCGAGGGTGCCGATTGCCCGAACGCCCGGGGCGCCGCCAGAAGCATGGCCCCGGCCCCGAAGGCACCCCCGAAAGCCCGGAGGACATCCCTGCGGTTATGGGTCAATGTCTTCATGCCCGCCTCCCGATGACGGGGGACTATAACCTCCGGAAGGCGCTCGAACCAAGCAATTCGCCTCAATTCCCGCCCCGGAGCCCATCCGAAGCCTCAAAAATCCGGCTTTGAAAGCGGATTCAGCACCCCGTCCGGCCATGTCAGCAGATGGCTGGCGCAGCGGCGGCAATCGCTGCTGCCGAAACCGGGGACCGGCACGGGCAGGCCGGACAGCGCCGCGACCAGGGCGCATTCGTCGCCCCCGGAAACGATCCAGGCGCCCAGCATCCGGCCCGCCGCGGTCAGCCGGTCGACGTGCCAGCGTTCCGGCTTGTCCTGGCGGAAATGGCGCCCGACCCGCGCCCGCAGGCCCCCCGGTCCCCGCGCGCTGCCGCAATAGAGGTAGCGGCCTGGGGTCAGCACACGCTCCGGCTTGCCGGGCAGGCGAAGGGTGAGGTTCCGGTCCAGCGCGATCAGCAGCACATAAGCGCCGGGCTCGGGCGGCAGGGTGTCGGAGCGGTCGTGAAATTGTGGATCGGGCAGCATGGCCACGCCAGTCTACCGCCGCCGAAGCGTCGGGGCACCTGTGCTAATCGGACCTTTCGCCCCAGCGGCGCGCTCTGCTATCACGCCCGCATCATGTCCCTGCTCGACCCGCTGTTCCGCCAGCATCTCGACCGCCTCGACCAGCGCCACTCGCGCCGCACCTTGCTGCCCGTGCGCCCGGAAGGGGCGGGGCGCATCCGGCGCGGCGGGCGGACGCTGCTGAATTTCTCCAGCAACGACTATCTCGGCCTCGCCTCCCACCCCCTGCTGGTGGAGCGCGCCGGCGACTGGGCGCGGCGCTGGGGCGCCGGGTCCACGGCGTCGCGCCTCGTCTGCGGTACGCTGGAGCTTCACGCGGAGGTCGAGGCGAAGCTCGCCCGGCTGAAGGGCACGGAGGCGGCGCTTCTGTTCAATTCCGGCTGGCAGGCCAACGCCGCCGTCCTGCCCGCCCTGTTCGACCGCGAGCTTCTGAGCGCGGAGTCCCTGGTCTTCACCGACCGGCTGAACCACGCCAGCCTGCACCATGGCTGCGCCGCCGCCGGGGTGCGGCAGATCCGCTTCCGCCACAACGACCTCGACCATCTGGACAGCCTGCTGGCCCAGCACGTGGGCGAGCCGGGGGTGCGCTTCATCGTGACGGAAAGCGTCTTCAGCATGGACGGCGACCGCGCCGACGTGCCGGCGCTGGCCGCGCTGGCGGAGCGGCACGGCGCCTTCCTGTTCCTCGACGAGGCGCACGCGACCGGCGTGCTCGGCCCGCGCGGCATGGGGCTGGCGGCGCTGGGCGGGGGGCGCGTGGACCTCGCCATGGGCACCTTCAGCAAGGCGCTGGGCGGCTTCGGCGCCTATGTGGCGGGGTCGCAGGCGCTCTGCGACTATCTGGTGAACCGCTGCGGCGGGCTGATCTACGCCACCGCCCTGCCGCCCGCCGTGCTGGGAGCGATGGACGCGGCGCTCGACCTCGTGCCGGCGCTGGACGCCGAACGCGACCGGCTCCAGGCCGTAGCCGAGCGGCTGCGCGCCGCCTTCCACGGGCTGGGCATCGCCACCGCGGGGTCGAGCACGCAGATCGTCCCGGCCATCGCCGGAGCGGAGGAGGATGCGCTGGCGCTCAGCCGGCGGCTGGAGGAGCGCGGCATCCTGGGAATCGCCATCCGCCCACCGACCGTGCCGCCGGGCACCAGCCGCCTGCGCTTCGCCCTCTCCGCCGCCCACACAGACGCCGACCTGGACAGCCTGATGGACGCGGTGGCCGACGCCTGGAGCCGGCGATGACTGCGCCGCTGTTCGTCTTCGTCCATGGCTGGGGATTCGGCCCTGCCGTCTGGGACGCTGTGCGGAACGCCCTTCCGGACGGGGAGAGCGTGGCGGTGGATCTCGGCTTCTACGGTCCGCCGTCGTTCCCCGAGCTTCCCGCCGGGCGCCCCGTCGTCGCGGTCGGCCACTCCTTCGGGGGGCTATGGCTGCTGCACGAGCGGCCCTTCCCCTGGGACGGGCTGGTGCTGGTCAACGGCTTCTCCCGCTTCACCGAGGGCGACGGCTTCGCCCCCGCCACGCCGCGCCGGCTGCTGGACCGCATGATCGCGCGCTTCGACGCCGCGCCGGAGGCGGTGACCGCGGATTTCCTGCGCCGTTGCGGCGTCGAGGCTCCGCCGACTGCCGGGCTGGATGCGGCCCGGCTGGGTGAGGCGCTGTGGGCGCTGCGCGACTGGGACGCCCGCGCTGCGCTCACCGGGCCGGCGCTGGCCCTGGCGGGAGCGCAGGACCCCATCGTCCCGCCGGCCATGACCGAACAGGCGTTTCGCGGCAATCCTAATCCTCTCCCCCCTGGGGAGAGGGTGGCGCCGAAGGCGCCGGGTGAGGGGGTTCTGGGGGAACCGGACGATCAGGCATTGCGCAACCCCCTCACCCTAACCCTCTCCCCAGAGGGGGGAGGGAATCGCGGATACCATGGGGTTTCGGTCGAGTGGCACCCGGACGGCGGGCATCTGCTGCCGCTGACCGCGCCGGGCTGGTGCGCCGAGCGGATCGCCGCCTTCGCCACCGGGCTGTCAGAATGACCGCCGATCCGCGCAAGGCCGCCATCGCCGCCGCCTTCGGCAAGGCCGCCTCCCGCTACGAGGAGCACGCCGCCGTGCAGCGCATCGCGGCGGAGCGTCTGGCGGAGCGCGTGGCTCGCCTGCCCCTGCCGCACCGCCCGCGCGTGCTGGAGATCGGCTGCGGCACCGGCTTCCTCAGCCGTGCCCTGCGCGAGCGGATCGGCCCGGCGGAGTGGCTGTTCACCGACCTATCGCCGGACATGCTGGCGCGCTGCCGCGCCGCGTTGGGCGATCCGACCGATTCCGAGTTCCGGATCGTGGACGGGGAACAGCCGGACCTCGACGGCCCCTTCGACCTGATCGTCTCCAGCCTCGCCCTGCAGTGGTTCCGCGCCCCCCCCACCGCCCTGGCGCGCTGGGCCGGGCTGCTGGCGCCGGGCGGGCGCATCGCGGTCGCCACGCTCGCCGCCGACAGCTTCCGGGAATGGAGGGAGGCCCACCACGCGCTGGGGCTGGAAGCCGGGATGCCCGCCTACCCCACCCGCCACGCCCTCGACCGGCTGTGGCCCGCCGGCGGGACAGGATCGATGGAGGAGGAACGGCTGCTCCGCCGTCACGCCGACGGGCTGGAGTTCCTGGCCGAACTGAAGGGCATCGGCGCCCATCTGGCGGCGGAGGGCCGCCGCCCCCTGCCGCCGGGCGCCCTGCGCCGCGTGCTGCGCCGGCTGGAACGGCCGGGAGGACTGACCATGACCCATCACATCGCCTACGGCCTGTTCCGCAAGGACGGCGCCCGTCCGAACGGGGTGTTCGTCACCGGCACCGACACCGGCGTCGGCAAGACGCTGGTCTCCGCGTGCCTCGCGCGGGCTTGGGACGCCGCCTATTGGAAGCCGCTGCAAACCGGCTTGAAGGACGAGCCGGGCGACACTCCCACGGTCACTGCCCTCGCCGCCCTTCCCCCGGAACGCGTCCACCCGCCGGCCTGCGCGCTGGCCGAGTCGCTTTCCCCCCACGCCGCGGCGAAGCTGGAGGGCGTCGCCATCGACGCCGACGCCCTGGCCCTGCCCGGCACCGACCGCCCGCTGGTGGTGGAGGGGGCCGGCGGGCTGATGGTCCCGGTGACGGAGGATGTCTTCATCATCGACCTGATCGCCCGCTTCGGCCTGCCAGTGGTGCTGGTGGCGCGCAGCACGCTCGGCACCATCAACCACACGCTGCTCAGCCTGGAGGCGTTGCGGGCGCGCGGGCTGGCGGTGGCCGGGGTGGTGCTGAACGGCCCGCCCAACCCCGGCAACCGCACCGCCGTCGAGCGGTTCGGCAAGGTCCGCGTGCTGGCCGAGATCCCCACGCTCGACCGCATCGATCCCGAAGCCGTCGCCGAGGCGGCGGCGCTCATCCCCTCCTTCGAAACCGTGTTCCCATGACCGACACCATTGCTCTTGACCGGCGCCACGTCTGGCACCCCTTCACCCAGGCGCAGACCGCGCCGGAGCCGCTGGCCGTCACCCACGGCAAGGGAGTCAGCCTGTTCACCGAGGACGGGCGGGAGATCCTCGACCTCATCTCCTCCTGGTGGGTGAACCTGCACGGCCACGCCCACCCGGCCATCGCCGGAGCCATCGCGGAGCAGGCGCACCGGCTGGAGCAGGTGATCTTCGCCGACTTCACCCACAGCCCCGCCGCCCGCCTCGCCGCCCGGCTGGCGGAGGTGCTGCCGGGCGGCCTCGACCGCGTCTTCTACTCCGACAACGGCTCGACCGCGGTGGAGGTGGCGCTGAAGCTCGCCTGGCAGTTCTGGCGCAACAAGGGCGAGGGCCAGCGCCGCCGCTTCCTCGCCTTCGAGGGCAGCTACCACGGCGACACCTTCGGCGCCATGGCGGCGGGGGTCGGCTCCGGCTTCTACGAACCATTCCACGAGTTGCTCTTCGCCGTGGACCGCATGCCCTACCCCACCACCTGGGACGACGACCCGGAGGTCGAGGCGAAGGAGGCCGCGGCGCTGGAGTGGCTCGACCGCTGGCTGGCCGCCAACGGGGCGGAGATGGTCGCCGTCATCATCGAACCGCTGGTCCAGGGCGCGTCGGGCATGCGCTTCTGCCGTCCGGAGTTCCTGCGGGCCATGGCGGCGCGGGTGCGGGCGGCGGGCGGTCTGGTGATCTTCGACGAGGTGATGACCGGCTTCGGCCGCACCGGCGCCCTGTTCGCCAGCCAGAAGGCCGGGGTCGCGCCGGACCTGATCTGCCTGTCCAAGGGGTTGACCGGCGGTTTCCTGCCGCTGTCGGTCACCGCCTGCGGCGCTTCGATCTACGAGGCGTTCCTCGGCGCCGGCTTCGACCGGGCCTTCGCCCACGGCCACAGCTTCACCGCCAACCCGCTGGGCTGCGCCGCCGCCCTGGCCTCGCTGGAGCTGACGACCTCGGCGGAGACCGCCGCGAACCTCGCGCGCATCGAGGCACGGCACCGCGCCGCCATCGCCGACCTGTCCAACCACCCCAAACTGTCGCGCGGGCGCGTCATGGGCACCATCGCCGCCATCGAGGTGACCGACGCGCAGGGCTACACCGCTGTGGTCGGGCAGACGCTGAAGCGCTTCTTCCTGGAGCGGGGATTGCTGCTGCGCCCGCTCGGCCCCGTGATATACCTGCTGCCGCCCTACTGCGTGACGGACGGGCAGCTGGACCACGCCTACGCCGCGATCCGCGACGCCGCCGATACCCTTCTCTGATTCGCTTTTTCCCGAGGACCGACCATGCCCGACACCGCCATGCAGACCGCGGATTCCACGACCACCGCCGCCACCACCGCCCGGCGCTGGACCCGCGACGACATCCTGGCCCTGTTCGAGCTGCCCTTCATGGAGCTGCTGCACCGCGCCCACGAGACGCACCGCCAGCACCACGACCCGAACAAGGTCCAGCTCTCCACCCTGCTGAACATCAAGACCGGCGGCTGCCAGGAGGACTGCAAGTACTGCGCGCAGAGCGTGAAGTACGACACCGGCGTCGAGGCCGAAAAGCTGCTGGACCGCGCCCAGGTGCGCGCCGCCGCCGAGAAGGCCAAACAGGCGGGCGCCGGGCGCTTCTGCATGGGCGCGGCGTGGCGCGAGCTGAAGGACCGCGACGTCGAGAAGCTCGCCAACATCGTCCGCGACGTGAAGGATCTGGGGCTGGAGGCCTGCATGACGCTGGGCATGCTGACCCGCCCGCAGGCCGACGCGCTGAAGGACGCGGGGCTCGACTACTACAACCACAACCTCGACACGTCGGAGGAGTTCTACGAGCGGATCGTCTCCACCCACAGCTACCGCGACCGGCTGGACACGCTGGCCAATGTCCGCGACGCCGGGCTGAAGGTCTGCTCCGGCGGCATCGTCGGGCTGGGGGAAAGCCGGGTGGACCGCGCCGGCCTGCTGGAGACGCTGGCGAACCTGTCGCCGCAGCCGGAAAGCGTGCCGATCAACAAGCTGGTGTCGGTCGCGGGCACCCCGCTGGGCGGCGTCGACCCGCTGGACGCCTTCGAGTTCATCCGCACCATCGCGGTGGCCCGCATCCTGATGCCGCGCTCCTACGTCCGCCTGTCGGCGGGGCGCCGCTCGCTCAGCGACGAGGGACAGGCGCTCTGTTTCTACGCGGGCGCGAACTCCATCTTCTATGGGGACAAGCTGCTGACCACCGGCAATCCGGAGCATGAGGCCGACCGGCGGCTGTTCGACCGGCTGGGGCTGGAGGCCGACGGCGGCGCCCACTGACGCGCCGGCGTCCCCGGCCCCTGCGCAAAAAATGCCAAGGGGGAGGACGCCGAGCATGGACGACATCGCCGCCAAAGCACCCAAGACCCACTACACCTCGGCCGAGGTCACGGCCCTGTCGCATCTCTACAGGGCCGAGATCTACCGCAGCACCGTCTGGCGCACCCGGCTGGACGCCACGACCAACTGGGCGGTGGTCACCACCGGCATCGCCCTGTCGCTGACCTTCAGCAGCGCCACCGCCTCCCCCCTGCCGCTGGTGCTGGTGGGGCTTCTGGTCGCCGTGTTCCTCTACATCGAGGCGCGGCGCTACCGCTTCTTCGACTTCTGGCGAATCCGCGCCCATGTGCTGGAGCTGTACTTTCTCGGCCCGATCCTGCGCGGCCAGGGCGACCAGTTCGCCCGGGGCTGGAACGAGACGCTGTTCCAAGACTACCAGCACCCCAACCTGCACATCACCTACCTGGAGGCGGTGGGCCGCCGGCTGCGGCGGAACTACGGCTGGATTTTCCTGATCCAAGTGGTGGCCTATCTGGGCAAGCTGATGATCCATCCGGTCCCCCTGTCGAACCTGGACGAGTTGTTCGCGCGGGCGACCATCGGGCCGGTGCCGGGGGAGATCGTCCTGCTCTGCGGCCTGGCCTTTCACGGCACCTGGATGGCCATCGCCTTCCGGACCTTCCGCAGCCGCCGCGGCGCCGACCGCGAACGCCCGCCGCCGCCGGCCACCGACGCCGTGCTGGATCTTGCCCGCGGTCCGTAAGGGCCACGGCGGATTTCCCTTTTCGCGCAAGGGATAAGGGGTAGTTTTCCGTCCGGCCTGCCCCTTTCGCGCGCCGTGGCATAAATGGGATCAGCACCGTCGCGCTCACGCTATGCAACGGATCGTCTTGTGTTCTCCTTCCGCGGGGGGCTAGAAGGGGCTCCATCGGATGCGGTTGCGCGGTCATACCAGAAGGACACCCGTTCGCGGAGCTGACCTTCACCGGTTCCCCGCACAGCCGACGGCCGGACGACCATAGAGGTGAACGAGGATTTCACGATGGCGAGCCAGGGCGAGAACAAGTGGGTTTACTGCTTCGGTGCCGATGCCACCGAAGGCCGGGCGGACATGAAGAATCTGCTCGGCGGCAAGGGAGCCAATCTGGCCGAGATGGCCAACCTGGGCCTCCCGGTTCCTCCGGGTTTCACCATCACGACCGAGGTCTGCACCTATTTCTATGCCAACGGCCGCAACTATCCGCCGGAGCTGAAGGCCCAGGTGGACGCCGCGGTCAAGCAGCTGGAGCAGGCCATGGGCGCCACCTTCGGCGATCCGGCCAACCCGCTGCTGGTTTCGGTGCGCTCCGGCGCCCGCGCCTCCATGCCGGGCATGATGGACACGGTGCTGAATCTCGGCCTGAACGATGCGACCGCCGCCGGCCTCGCCAAGCGCTCGGGCGACGCCCGATTCGCCTACGACAGCTACCGCCGCTTCATCCAGATGTACTCGAACGTGGTGCTGGACGTTGACCACCACCACTTCGAGGAGATCCTGGACAACCACAAGCGCGACAAAAACCACAACCTCGACACCGACCTGAGCGCCGCCGACTGGCAGGCCGTCATCGAGGATTACAAGAAGGCCGTCGAGCACGAGCTCGGCAAGCCCTTCCCGCAGGACGTGCAGGAGCAGCTGTGGGGCGCCGTCGGCGCCGTGTTCGGCTCCTGGATGAACGCCCGCGCCAACACCTACCGCAAGCTGCACGACATCCCCGCCGACTGGGGCACCGCCGTCAACGTGCAGTGCATGGTGTTCGGCAACATGGGCAACGACTGCGCCACCGGCGTGGCCTTCACCCGCAACCCGTCCACCGGCGAGAACGCCTTCTACGGCGAATACCTCGTCAACGCCCAGGGCGAGGACGTGGTGGCCGGCATCCGCACGCCGCAGCACCTGACCATCGCCGGCAAGGAGGCCAACAAGTCCGACCTGCCCGCCATGGAAGAGGTCATGCCGGAGGTCTTCAACCAGCTGAACGAGGTCCGCCTCACGCTGGAGAAGCACTACCGCGACATGCAGGACATCGAGTTCACGGTCCAGCAGAACAAGCTGTTCATGCTGCAGACCCGCAACGGCAAGCGCACCGCCCCGGCGGCGCTGAAGATCGCCGTCGATCTGGCCAGCGAAGGGCTGATCGACAAGGCCGAGGCCGTGCGCCGCATTGACCCGGCCTCGCTCGACCAGCTCCTCCACCCGACGCTGGACCCGAAGGCGGAGCGCAAGGTCATCGCCAAGGGCCTGCCGGCGTCGCCGGGCGCCGCCTCGGGCAAGGTCGTCTTCACCGCCGACGAGGCGGAGACCCTGGCCGGCCAGGGCGAGGCGGTCATCCTCTGCCGCGTCGAGACCTCCCCGGAGGACATCCACGGCATGCACGCCGCCCGCGGCATCCTGACCACCCGCGGTGGCATGACCAGCCACGCCGCCGTGGTGGCCCGCGGCATGGGCCGCGCCTGCGTGTCGGGCGCCGGTGACCTGCGCGTGGACTACAAGACCAGGACCATGTCGGTCCGCGGCGTCACCATCAAGGAAGGCGACATCGTCACCATCGACGGCTCGACCGGCGAGGTGATGCTGGGCCAGGTGCCGACGATCCAGCCGGAGCTGTCGGGCGACTTCGCCACGCTGATGGGCTGGGCCGATTCGCTGCGCCGCATGAAGATCCGCACCAACGCGGAAACCCCGCTGGACGCCCGCACCGCGCGGAAGTTCGGCGCGGAGGGCATCGGCCTGTCGCGCACCGAGCACATGTTCTTCGACCCGGACCGCATCCTGGCGGTGCGCGAGATGATCCTGGCGGAGAGCGAGGCCGGCCGCCGCGCCGCGCTGGCCAAGCTGGAGCCCTTCCAGAAGAAGGACTTCGTCGAGCTGTTCACGATCATGTCGGGCCTGCCGGTGACCATCCGCCTGCTCGACCCGCCGCTGCACGAGTTCCTGCCCAACACCGAGGCCGAGATGGCGGAGGTCGCCAAGGCCACCGGCACCGACCAGCTCAAGGTGAACCACCGCGTGGTGCAGCTCCACGAGGCCAACCCGATGCTCGGCCATCGCGGCTGCCGCCTCGGCATCACCTACCCCGAGATCTACGAGATGCAGGCCCGCGCCATCTTCAGCGCGGTCGCCGAAGTCTCCCAGACCACGGGCGAGACGGTGATGCCGGAGGTCATGATCCCGCTCATCGGCACCAAGAAGGAGCTGGACATCCTCAAGGCCGTCGTCGACCGCGTCGCCAAGGAGGTCATGGACTCGACCGGCGTCACGTTCGAGTACATGGTCGGCACCATGATCGAGCTGCCGCGCGCCGCGCTGAAGGCCGGTGAGATCGCCGAGACGGCGGAGTTCTTCTCCTACGGCACGAACGACCTGACCCAGACGACCTTCGGCCTGTCGCGCGACGACGCCGGCGCCTTCCTGCCGGAGTACCAGCGCCAGGGCATCCTGGAGCACGACCCGTTCCAGACGCTGGACCAGGACGGCGTGGGCGAGCTGATCGCCATCGCCACCGAGCGCGGCCGCAAGACCCGTCCGAACATCAAGCTCGGCATCTGCGGCGAGCATGGCGGCGACCCGGCCTCCATCTCCTTCTGCGAGAAGGTCGGGCTGGATTACGTGTCCTGTTCGCCCTACCGCGTGCCGATCGCCCGTCTGGCCGCCGCCCAGGCGGCGCTCGACGCCGACACGGTGAAGCGCGACTGACCGGTACCCGACGACGCGAAGGCCCCCACTCTGGGGGCCTTCGTTTTTTGAGGGATGGTTCCGTGGACACTGACGCCGCCCTTCCGACCCGGCACATCGACCTGTTGACCGACCGCCTCGTCGCCTGTCTCGACGAGGGCGACGGCCCCGCCGCGGCCCGCGCCGCGGCGGTGGCGGTCCGTTCGGGTCCGCGCTCCTGGACCGCCGGCCTCGCCCGCGGCGGCGCGGCGCCTCCGCCGGTCACCGCACGCTTCCTCGTCTACAGCATCACCAAGACCCTGACCGCCGCCGCCCTGCTGCGCCTGTGCGGACAGGGCCGGATCGACCTCGACGCTCCGCTGGACCGCTGGTTGCCGGACTTCGCGGCGGCCGACCGGATCACCCTGGCCCAGCTTCTGGCCCACCGCGCCGGGCTGCGCAATTACGGCGGCAGCCCCGCCTACCACGCCGCCGTGCGGGCGGGCGAGGAGCCATGGAGCGAGGACGGCTTCCTGGAGCGCTGCCGCGCCGCCGACCTGTTCGCCCCGCCGGGGCGGGAATTCTCCTATTCCAACATCGGCTATCTGCTGGCGAAACGGGTGCTGGAGCGGGCCTCAGGCCTGCCCTTCGCCCAGGCCCTCGACCGCGAGCTGTTCGCCCCGCTGGGCCTGACCGGTTGGTCGGTGCCGACGGAGCGCGGCGACCTGTCCGGCCTGTGGACCGGCCCCAGCCCCTATCTCGGCGGCAAGGACGGTCCGCCCGCCGACGTGTCCGCCCTCTACCACCCCGGCTGGGTGGCCCACGGCGTGGTGGCCGCGACGGCGGCGGACATCGCCGGCCTTTTCCACGCGCTGTTCGCGGACGGTTTGCTGCCCGGCACCCTGGCGGCGCGCATGCAGGAGTCCTTTCCGGTGCCGGGGACGATGCGCGGGCGCCCGTGGGTGGAACCGGGCTACGGCCTCGGCCTGATGGTGGAGCGCGACGGGCAGGCCGGACCCTATTGGGGACACACCGGCGGCGGGCCGGGCGGGTCGGCCTGCGCCTATCACTTCCCCGCCCGCAAGTCGGGGGAGGAGCCGGTGACCGTCGCCCTCTTCACCGATGGCGAGGACAACGACCAGGCGGAGTGGATGACCGTGGAGGCCGCGGAAATCCTGCGCGAGTAATTTCCGTCAGCGCCGCTCGAACAGCTCCACCTCGCCCTCCAGGGGGGCAAGCCGCAGCGCCTGGAGATAGTCCATCTCCTGATGCACCGTCTCCCGCTCCGCTTCGGGGCGCAGCAGGCGGCGGAAGGCCCGCCCGGTGGCCGGGAAGAAATGGACGCGCCGCCCCTTGTCCCCGCCCAGATCCTGAACGGCCAGCCCCAGCCCCTCCCGCCGCACATAATCCACCGCGAAGGCGGCGTTGGCGGCGCCGACGTCCAGGCTGGTGTCGATGACGCGGGCCGCCCCGAACAGCTTGACCTCCATCCGCTCGCGCCGCGCGCCACGCGCCAGCAGGTCGTTGATCAGCCGCTCCATCGCCACGCTGCCGTAGCGGGTCGCCACCCCATACCCCTCGCCGCCGGACGGGGAGCCGGGCAGCAGAAAATGGTTCATGCCGCCGATCCGGGCCACCGGATCGTTGATGCAGGCGGCGACGCAGGAGCCGAGCGTGGTCACCAGCATGTCGTCGTCGCGACCGGAGATCCGGTGATGGCCCAGCACGACCGGCACCACATAGGCTCCGAACTCGTGGTCCAGATAGCTGCCGTCCGCGCGCGGTCCGTCGCCGTCCGCACCGCGGTGCTCGATTCCGGCGGAGGATTGGAAGTGAAGCGGTCCGGACAGAGGCATCACCGTCAGCCTGGAAAGGGCAGAAACGTCGATGATGGTAACCCGTGGCACTTAAGGAAAATTCAACAAGTTCGTGTGTCCCGCCATCACTCCAACGACCGGCAACCGCGTCACAGCGGCACGATCCAGGACGCCTCCCGCCCCTTCGGCGCGGCGCGCGCCCGCAGCAGCACCCGCTGGCCCGACTCCAGTCCGGTCAGGTTGCAGCGGCGCAGGACACTCTTGTGGACGAAGACATCCTTGCCCCCGTCGTCCGCCGTGACGAATCCGAATCCCTGCTCCGGCTTGAACCACTTCACGGTGCCCGTCAGCTCCTCCTCGGGACCGGACGCCGGATCGCGGCGCACGTTGCGGCTTTCGGCGGGCGTGCCGGAGCTCAGCACCTCCAGGACGTCGGCCACCTGCGGCCCTTTGCCACCCGGAACCACCCGGCACAGAAGCTCCGCCCCCGCGTCCACCTCGTGCAGACCGGCCCGGTTCAGAACGGAAATGTGCAGGAAGGCGTCGGCCGTGCCGTCCTGCGGCGTCGCGAAGCCGAAGCCCTTGACCGGATCGAACCATTTCACCAGCACCCGGACCTGGACTCCCTCGCCCGCAAAAGGAGCGTCCAGGACGCCGCTGGATTGCGAATCGGCTGTAGACACGTCGGCTGTAGACACGAGTCCGAACCTTTCGGTCGAGGCGCCAGGCGCGGTGAATCGGGTTCGGCGCCACCCGGCATCGCCGGATCATCCGCCAAGCATGAATTTAGCCATACAGAAAATAGGGGTTCCAGCGTAATTTTTTCTTCACACCCGCCCTTTGCGTCTGGCGGCGGCCCCGTCACAGGGACCATTTCTCCGGATGACGGGTTACAAAAAGGGCTACAATGCGCCAAAGGCCCCCTCCACAAGCCTGAATGGGCACCGGGGCCGAACAAGAGCCGAACAAGGGAGGGAAGAGGATGATGGGGGATGCTGCCCGCAGACTGCCGGACCAGAGCTGGACCCTGGGCTACCCGCCCGACGTGGACTGGAACGCGCCGATTCCGGTGAAACCGCTGACCGCGCTGCTGGAGGATGCGGCGGCCCGTTTCGCGGAACGTCCCTTCCTGGACTTCATGGGCAAGCGCTCGACCTACGCGGAGGTGGCGCGGATGGTGGACCGCGCCGCCCGCGGCTTCCAGGCGATCGGCGTCGGCAAGGGCGTGCGCGTCGGGCTGTTCCTGCCCAACACGCCCTATTTCGTGATCTGCTATTTCGCGATCCTGAAGGCCGGCGGGACGGTGGTGAACTTCAACCCTCTCTACGCCGAGCGGGAGCTGTACCACCAGATCACCGACAGCGGCGTCGAGCTGATGGTCACGCTCGACCTCACGGTGCTCTACGGCAAGATGGCGCGGATGCTCGCCGAATCGGGGCTGAAGCGGCTGGTGATCTGCCCGATGGCCGACATCCTGCCCTTCCCCAAGAACTGGCTGTTTCCCATCGCGAAGCGGGCGGAGGTCGCGCGCATCCCCGCCGACGACCGCCACCTGTCCTTCCGCCGGCTCGTCGCCAACGACGGCGCGCCGAAGCCGGTCGCCATCGACCCCGCGGAGGACGTGGCGGTCCTGCAATACACCGGCGGCACCACCGGTGTGCCCAAGGGCGCGATGCTGACCCACGCCAACCTCTACGCCAACACCGAGCAGTGCAGCCTGTGGTTCGTCGGCGCGCGGCAGGGGGAGGAGCGGATGCTGGGCGTGCTGCCCTTCTTCCACGTCTTCGCCATGACGGTGGTGATGAATTTCAGCATCCGCATCGGGGCGGAGATCGTCATGCTCCCCCGCTTCGAGCTGGATCAGGTGATGGAGACCATCCACGCCAAGAAGCCGACGCTGTTCCCGGCGGTGCCGACCATCTACACCGCGATCAACCACCACAAGCACTTGGAGAAGTACGACCTGTCCTCGATCCGCTACTGCCTGTCGGGCGGCGCGCCCCTGCCGGTGGAGGTCAAGGAGGCGTTCGAGCGGAACACCGGCTGCGTGCTGGTGGAGGGCTACGGCCTGTCCGAATCCTCGCCGGTCGCCACGGCGAATCCGGTGACCGGGCTGAACAAGGCCGGCTCGATCGGCCTGCCCCTGCCCGGCACCCTGATCGAGATCGTCAGCCTGGAGGAGCCGCGCCGCGTGCTGCCCGTCGGCGAGAAGGGCGAGGTGTGCATCCGCGGCCCGCAGGTGATGAAGGGCTACTGGAACAAGCCGTCCGAAACGGCGCTGACCCTGGTGGACGGGCGCCTGCACACCGGCGACGTCGGCTATATGGACGAGGACGGCTACACCCACATCGTCGACCGCATCAAGGACATGATCCTGTGCAGCGGCTTCAACGTCTACCCCCGCAACGTGGAGGAGGCGATCTACCTGCACCCCGCCGTCGCGGAATGCGTGGTCGCCGGCCTGCCCGACGAGTACCGCGGCCAGACGGTGAAGGCCTACATCCGCGTCGACGACGGCAAGACCCTGACGCGGGAGGAGCTGATCGACTTCCTCAAGGACAAGCTCTCCCCCATCGAGATGCCGAAGGCGATCGAGTTCCGCGGCGAGTTGCCCAAGACGATGATCGGCAAGCTGTCGCGCAAGGCCCTGCTGGACGAGGAGGAGGAGCGGCGGAAGGGCGCGTAAGGCACCGCATGATCTTCCGGAGCCGCCTCTTCCGGAGTCGCACGGCGGCCATACGCCCCACCCCACCTTGCAGCCCCGCCCCCCGGACCCTATAAGGACGCTCGTCCTTTCTTTCGGTCCGGCGGCAAGGAAAAGCGCATGATCGTGGTCACCGGTGGGGCCGGTTTCATCGGCTCGAACCTCGTGGCGGCCCTGGCCGCGCGCGGGATCACCAACGTCGCGGTGATCGACCGCTTCGGCGATGGAGAGAAGTGGCAGAATCTCGCCAAGCGGGAACTCGCCACCCTCGTCGCGCCGGAGAACGCGCTCGCCTTCCTCGACCAGCACGCCGCCGAGATCGACGTGATCTTCCACCTCGGCGCCATCTCGGCGACGACGGAGCGCGACGTGGACCGGATCGTCGCCAACAACGTGGCGCTGACGCTGGACCTGTGGCGCTGGTCCTCCTGGCGGGGGGCGCGGCTGATCTACGCCTCCTCCGCCGCGACCTACGGCGACGGCTCCGCCGGCTTCGACGACGACGGGTCGCCGGAGGCGCTGGCGGCCCTGCGCCCGCTCAACGCCTATGGCTGGTCCAAGCATCTGATCGACCGCCGCGTCGCCCGCGTGGTGACGGAAGGCGACATCCTGCCGCCGCAATGGGCGGGCCTGAAGTTCTTCAACGTCTACGGCCCGAACGAGCGGCACAAGGACGACATGATGAGCGTCGTCGCCAAGCTGCACCCCAAGCTCAAGGCCGGGGAGCCGGCGCGCCTGTTCAAGTCGCACCGTCCGGAGTTCGAGGACGGCGGGCAGCTCCGCGACTTCATCCATGTGGACGACTGCGTGGCCGTGATGCTCTGGCTCTACGACAACCCGCAGGTCAGCGGGCTGTTCAACGTCGGCACCGGCAAGGCGCGCAGCTTCAAGGATCTGGCGCTCGCCACCTTCGCCGCGCTGGGGCTGGAGCCGCGGGTCGAGTATTTCGACATGCCGGCCGAGCTTCAGGGCAAGTATCAGTATTTCACCGAGGCGCGCACCGAACGCCTGCGCGCCGCCGGGTTCGACCAGCCCTTCACCGAGCTGGAGGAGGGCGTGCGCCGCTACGTCCAGGATTTCCTGTCGCAGCCCGACCCCTACCGCTGACGGTCCCGCCTCTCCCCGACCGGGGAAACGCCCAGACAACAGCCCAAACAACACAAGGCTCCCGCCGCGCATGCTCGCCATCGCCTTTCCCGCCATCGATCCCGTGGCGTTCGAACTCGGGCCGATCGTCATCCGCTGGTACGCGCTGGCCTATCTCGCGGGCTTCGTGCTCGGCTGGCGCTACTGCCTGGCGCTGGCCCGCAGCACGCCGGGCCATCCCTCGGCGGAGGATTACGACGACTTCCTGACCTGGGCCGTGGTCGGCGTCATCCTGGGCGGGCGCATCGGCTACGTGCTGTTCTACAACCTGCCCTTCTACCTCCAGAATCCGCTCGACGCGCTGATGGTCTGGCACGGCGGCATGTCCTTCCACGGCGGGCTGATCGGCGTCCTGGGCGCGATCCTGCTGTTCTGCTGGAAGCGGGGCCTGTCGCCGTTGGCCTTCGGCGACCTGATCGCCGCGGCGGCCCCCATCGGGCTGTTCTTCGGCCGAATCGCCAACTTCATCAACGGCGAGCTGTACGGCCGCCCGGCGCCCGACGTGTCCTGGGCGGTGGTGTTCCCGCGCGACCCGCTGCAGGTGCCGCGGCACCCCAGCCAGCTCTATGAAGCCTTCCTGGAGGGGGCGGTGCTGTTCGTCCTCCTGGCCATCCTGGTGCGGATGCCGGCCGTGCGCGGTCGGGCCGGCATGACGGCGGGCATCTTCTTCATCGGCTACGGCCTGTCGCGCATCATCGCGGAGTTCTTCCGCGAGCCGGACGCGCAGCTCGGCTTCCTCTACGCCGGGGCGACGATGGGACAACTTCTGTCGGTGCCGATGGTTCTGTTCGGTGTGTGGCTGGTCGCCCAGGCCCGCCGCCGCCCCGCCGCCGTCTGAGGTCGCAAGGTTCCGCCATGAGTGACGCCCCGGACAGCCTCGCCCACCACCTCGCCCGCCGCATCATGATGGACGGGCCGCTGTCGGTCGCCGCCTTCATGGCGGAGGCGCTGGGGCATCCGCGCTTCGGCTACTACATGCGCCAGGACCCCTTCGGCGTGTCCGGCGACTTCACCACCGCCCCGGAAATCAGCCAGATGTTCGGCGAGCTGGCCGGGCTGTGGTGCGTCGATACCTGGGCGCGGCTCGGCGGCCCCGCCCCCTTCCATCTGGTGGAGCTGGGGCCAGGCCGCGGCACGCTGATGCAGGATGCCCTGCGCGCCGCCGCGCTGGTCCCCGCCTTCCGCGAGGCCGCCCGGGTCCATCTGGTCGAGACCAGCCCGACGCTGCGCGCCCGCCAGAAGGAAACCCTGGCCGGCCTTCCGGTCGCTTGGCACGACCGGCTGGAGGATGTCCCCGAAGGCCCGACCCTGATCCTTGCCAACGAGTTCTTCGACGCCCTGCCCATCCGTCAGGTCCAGAAGACCAACCACGGCTGGTTCGAGCGGCTGGTCGACCTCGACCCCGCCACACCCGCCGACACGCCCCGCTTCCGCTTCGTCCTGGAGGCCTTCGGCAGCGCCGGCGCCCGGCTGATCCCGCCGGCCCTGCGCGACGCGCCGGAAGGCAGCGTGGTCGAGGTCTCCCCGGCGTCCCAGGCGGTCGCCCGGCTGATCGGGGAGCGTCTGGCCGCCCACCCCGGCGCGGCCCTGGTGATCGACTACGGCTACCGCGGCGGGCCGGTGGTCGGCGACACGCTCCAGGCGCTGCGCCGCCACGCCTACGCCCCGGTGCTGGACGCGCCGGGCGAGGCCGACCTGACCGCCCATGTGGATTTCGCCGCCATCGCCGCGGCGGCGCGCGAGGGGGGGGCGGAGAGCTTCGGCCCGGTGGATCAGGGCGACTGGCTGGTCCGGCTGGGCATCCAGCCGCGCGCCGCCGCGCTGAAGCGCAGCGCCACGGCGACGCAGGCCGCGGACATCGATTCCGCATTGGCCCGCTTGATCGCGCCCAACCAAATGGGCACCCTCTTCAAGGTGTTGGCCCTCGCCTCCCCCGGCCTAGGGCCTCCGGCGGGCTTCGAAAGCCCGGAATTGGCATCCTAGACACTGGCATCCCAAACAAGAGACCGCGACAGCAAAGGGACGGGTTCGTGATTACGCTTGGCGCGCTGAACGACATCACCCACATCCGACACGCCTTCTTCACCCGCACCGGCGGCGTGTCGACGGGGCTGTACGCCTCGCTGAACGTCGGCTTCGGGTCCGGGGACGCGCCCGCCGCCGTGGCGGAGAACCGCGCGCGCGCCGCGGCCCGCATGGACGTTCCGCCGGAGCGTCTCGTCACCTGCTATCAGGTGCACAGCCCGACCTGCGTCGCCGTGACCGAGCCCTGGGCGCCCGATCAGGCGCCCCACGCCGACGCCATGGCGACCGACCGTCCGGGCATCGCGCTGGGCATCCTGACCGCCGACTGCGCCCCGGTGCTGTTCGCCGACGAGAAGGCGCGCGTCATCGGCGCCGCCCACGCCGGCTGGAAGGGCGCCAAGGGCGGCGTGCTGGAAGCGACCATCGCGCGGATGGAGGAGCTGGGCGCCAAGCGCAACCGCATCGTCGCCGCCATCGGCCCCTGCATCGCCCAGCGCTCCTACGAAGTCGGGCCGGAATTCCCCGCCTCCTTCCTGGATGAGGACCCGCGCAACCGCGACTATTTCGCGCCGGCCCGCCGCCCGGATCATTTCCTGTTCGATCTGGCCGGCTACATCACCCGCCGCCTGGGAGACACCGGGGTGGAGATCATCCAGCGCTGCCCCAACGACACGGTGGTCGAGGAGGATCGCTTCTTCAGCTACCGTCGGTCCTGCCTGCGCGGCGAAAAGGACTATGGGCGCGGCCTGTCGGCCATCGTCCTTCAGGGCTGAGCACGACAGAAAGTACCCACCCGAAATTTGTTCTTACCTCTGACTGATTGCGATACGACCCATTTCGGGTAAGATTGATTCTCAGGGGTGAGGGCATTCCGGAGAGGGAGACGCCGGCATGACGATGGACGCGCACCGGGAAGACACGCATCGGGGCGACGGGCGGGGCGGCGACGGGCGAAGCGACTGGCGCAGCGCGCGGATGGTGCTCGACAACGGCGGGCTGGACGCCGACCACCGGATGCAGCACGAGTTGATCCGCCGCTTCGTCGCCCTGCCGGGCGAGGAAGCCGGGCGCAAGCCGGCGCTGGCTCTGCTGAGCGAGCTGCGCCGCGTCTCGGTCCGCCATTTCCTGCGGGAAGAGCGGGTCCAGGCCTCGATGCGCTACCCGCATCTGGAGGAGCACCGGGCGCAGCACCGCCGGCTGGCCACCCTCCTGGACGACATCATCGGGCAGGTGGACGCCGAGGAGTCGGCCTTCGAATACAGCTATGTTAAGGCCAAGGCGGACGAGCTTCTGCAATTCTGGTTCTTCGACCATTTCGTGAAGGCCGACCTGCCCATGAAATCGCACCTTGCGAAGTTCGCGGTGCGGTGATGCGCAAACGTCCTGCCGCAACGCTTACGCCATGCGGGAATCGCAGGGCCGGCTGGCTGCGGCGTCTTGAACCGCCCGTCATGGAACGTTTACATAGGTCCGGCCCTTTGTTATGGTCCGCCGCGTTTTCAAGGGGCGGCGTCGGCAAGGGACTGACGGGCGCACCGGAACCTATTCCCTGCAGAGAGAGCCGACTGCGATGAAGGTGCTTGCCGGCAACAGCAACCGTCCGCTGGCCGAGGCCATCTCCACCTGTCTCGGCGTGCCGCTGACCAAAGCGAGCATCCGCCGTTTTTCGGACATGGAGGTGTTCGTCGAAATCCTGGAGAACGTGCGCGGCGAAGACGTGTTCGTGGTCCAGTCGACGTCGTTCCCGGCCAACGACAACCTGATGGAGCTGCTGGTCACCATCGACGCCCTGCGTCGCGGGTCGGCCCGGCGCATCACGGCGGTCCTCCCCTACTACGGCTATGCGCGCCAGGATCGCAAGACCGGCCCGCGCACGCCGATCTCGGCCAAGCTGGTCGCCAACCTCATCACCCAGGCCGGCGCCAACCGCGTGCTGACCATGGACCTGCATGCGGGCCAGATCCAGGGCTTCTTCGACATCCCGACCGACAACCTGATGGCCGCCCCGGTGTTCGAGAAGGACATCCGCGCGACCTTCGAGGACATCGGCGAGGTGACGATGGTGTCGCCCGACGTCGGCGGCGTGGTGCGCGCCCGCTCGCTGGCCAAGCGGTTGGACGCCGATCTCGCCATCATCGACAAGCGGCGTGAGCGCGCCGGCGTGTCGGAGGTGATGAACATCATCGGCGACGTCAAGAACCGCCGCTGCATCCTGCTCGACGACATCGTGGATTCGGGCGGCACGCTGTGCAACGCCGCGGTCGCCCTGATGGACGCCGGCGCGAAGTCGGTCCACGCCTATTGCACCCACGGCGTCCTGTCCGGCGGTGCGGTGGCCCGCGTGGCCGTGTCGCCGCTGGAGCAGCTGGTCACCACCGACAGCATTCAGGCGACCGAGGCCGTGCGCGTGTCCCGCAACATCCGCCAGCTCACCATCGCCCCGCTGCTCGCCGACGCGATCACCCGCATCAGCGAGGAGCGCTCGGTGTCGAGCCTGTTCTCGTAACGGCACAGCCGATTTTCGTACGGTGTTGAACGGAGCGGCTTCGGCGGCTCCGTTTTTCGTTTCCGAAAGGCCGCGCTGAGGGAAACAAGATCGACACGGATTTCACGGATCGGAGCACGGATTCCACGGAATTTGGCTTCCGCGCTTTCATCCGGAGCAACAAGATCCGTGTCATCCGTGTGTGAATCCGTGAAATCCGTGTCGATCTTGCCTGCGATTCCACGGCTCCACCCATGAGCCGGCCACTCTGCGCTTGACGACGCGTCCCGCATGGCTTAATCACCGCGCCCACGCGTCAGCACCCCTGGAGGCTGGCGCTTTTTTCCGTTCAAGGAGTTCTTCCGATGACGCAGATCGTTCCGCTCAGCGCCGAAGCGCGCGACCGGGCCGGCAAGGGGACCGCCCGCCAGACCCGTCGTGATGGCCGTATCCCGGCCGTGATCTACGGTGGCAAGCAGGCCCCCATCATGATTTCGCTGGAGAAGTTCGCGTTCACCCGCGTTCTGAACCAGGCGGGCTTCTTCACGCACCTGTTCGACGTCACCGTCGATGGCGCCACCCACCGGGTCCTGCCGCGCGACGTGCAGTTCCATCCGGTCACCGACGTCCCGCTGCACGTCGACTTCCTGCGCGTCTCCGCCGACACCCGCACCACCGTGCAGGTTCCGGTCGAGTTCGTCGACCAGGAGAAGTCGCCGGGCCTGAAGCGCGGCGGCGTGCTCAACATCGTCCGCCACGAGCTGGACGTGACCGTCTCCGCCGGCAACATCCCGGAGCAGATCACGATCTCCTGCGAGGGCTACGACGTCGGCGATTCGATCCACATCTCTTCGGTGAAGCTGCCGGAGGGTGTCGCCTCGACCATCACCGACCGCGACTTCACGATCGCCACGATCGTCGCCCCGTCGGGCCTGAAGTCCGAAGAGGCCGAGAGCACCGAGGCCGCCGCTTCCTGATCGGAAGCCGCCTTTGGGGTTGCGACAGGGGGCTTCGGCCCCCTGTTTCGTTTCCGGCTTGTGCTGTTTCGAGATGAGGAGAATGCGCCATGCTGCTGCTGGTGGGATTGGGCAACCCTGGCGCCGAATACGCGCGCAACCGGCACAACATCGGCTACATGGCGGTGGAGGAGATCGCCCGCCGTCACGGCTTCGGCCCCTGGCGCAAGCGCTTCCAGGGCCAGACCGCCGAAGGCACGATCGGCGGCGAGAAAGTGATCGCCCTGGAACCGCTGACCTTCATGAACCTGTCCGGCCAGTCGGTCACCGCGGCCGTCCAGTTCTTCAAGATGAAGCCCGAGGACGTCGTCGTCATCCATGACGAACTGGACCTGCCGCCCGGCAAGCTCCGGGTGAAGAAGGGCGGCGGCCATGGCGGGCACAACGGCCTGCGCTCCATCGACGCGCATCTCGGCAAGGAATACTGGCGCATCCGCCTGGGCATCGGCCATCCGGGCGACAAGGACCGGGTCAGCGGCTATGTGCTCCACGACTTCGCCAAGGCCGAGCAGAGCTGGCTCGACCCGCTGATCGACGCCGTCGCCGACGCCTTCCCGCTGGTCGTGAAGGGGCAGGCGGAGAACTTCATGAACAAGGTCACCCTGGCGACCGCGCCCGCCAAATAGCCATTCGCACCGGCAAGATCACGCCTCCGCCGGGGCACCGCCACGGCCGGTCCAGACCGCCAGCAGACCCTTCTGCAGCAGGATGAAGACGAACAGCAGGACGCCGATGGCGATCTTTGTCCACCAGCTGCTCAGGCTGCCGTCGAAGGTGATGTAGGTCTGGATCAGTCCCTGGATCAGCACACCGATGAAGGTGCCGATCACGTAGCCGTAGCCGCCGGTCAGCTGGGTGCCGCCGATCACCACCGCGGTGATGGTGTCCAGCTCCACCCCCGTCGCCGCCAGCGAATAGCCGGCCCCGGTGTAGAGCGAGAAGACGATGCCCGCCAGCCCGGCCAGCAGCCCCGACAGGGCGTAGACCGCCACCGTGGTGCGCCCCACCGGCACGCCCATCAGCTCCGCCGACTGGCGGTTGCCGCCGAGCGCGTAGAGATTGGCGCCGAAGCGCGTCCAATGGGCGCACACCACGGCGGCCGCCACCACCCCCAGCATCAGCAGCGCCGGCAGGGTGAGCTTGCCCCCGCCGTCGAAACGCAACGCCATGTCGCCCATCTCGGCGTAGAGCGGGTGGTTGATCGGGATGGAATCGGTGCTCAGCACGAAGCCGAGGCCGCGGGCGACGAACATGCCGGCCAGCGTGACGATGAAGGGCGGCATTTGGAAGACGTGGATCACGGCGCCCATCGCCGCGCCGAAGCCGCCGGCCACCGCCAGCGCCACGGCGAAGGCGGAGAAGGGGTGCCAGCCGCCCTGCTCGATCAGCACCGCCAGCAGCACGGTGGTGAAGCCGATCACCGCCCCCACCGACAGGTCGATGCCGCCCGACAGGATCACGAAGGTCATGCCGACCGCGGTGATGCCGAGGAAGGCGTTGTCTGTCAACAGGTTGCCGACAACCCGCAGCGAGGCGAAGGCAGGGAACTGCGCGGCGCAGAGCAGGAAGCCGACCACCAGGACGGCGCTGGTCACCAGCAGAGGCAGGAAACGGTGGATCATGGCATCACGCTCCCGCGCTCGGGCTTGGGCTCTCGGGCTTGGCCCGTGACGGCGCCGGCGGCTGGACGGGCCGGGGTCTGGCCGGGCGCGGCAGGAACAGCGTCAGGGTCGGCGATTGCAGCAGCAGGACGATCATCAGGACGCCCGCCTTGACGATCAGGTTGAACTCCGGCTTGAAGCCGCTCAGCAGGATGCCGGTGTTCATCGCCTGGAGGATCAGCGCCCCGACCACCGACAGCAGCAGCCCGAACCGGCCGCCGAGCAGGGACGTGCCGCCGACCACCACCGCCAGGATGGCGTCCAGCTCCAGCCACAGGCCGGCGTTGTTGGCGTCGGCGCCGCGGATGTCGGCGGCGACCACCAGACCGGCGACCGCGGCGCACAGCCCGCACCAGACATAGACGGCGATCAGCACGACGGGCGTGTTGACGCCCGCCCCGGCGCTGGACAGCCGATTGACGCCGACCGCCTCGATCATCAGCCCCAGCGCGGTCATCCGGACCAGCAGCGCGGTCACCCCCAGCAGGACGGCGGTGATGACCACCGGCATCGGCACGGTCAGGAAGGACCCGCTGCCGATGAAGGCGAGGTCCGGGCTGGTGAAGGTGACGATCTGCCCTTCGGTGACAAGCTGGGCGATGCCGCGACCGGCGACCATCAGAATCAGCGTGGCGATGATCGGCTGGATGCGCAGAACCGCCACCAACAGCCCGTTCCACAGCCCGCAGAGCAGGCCGGCACCCAGCGACGCCGCGAGCACCGGGGTCAGCCCCCAGCCCGCCTGGGTCAGGGTGGCGGCGACGGCGCCGGAGATCGCCATCACCGCCCCCACCGACAGGTCGACGCCGCGTGTGGCGATGACCATGGTCATGCCGATGGCGAGCAGCGCCACCGGGGCGCCGCGGTTCAGCACGTCGATCAGGCTGCCGAACAGCCGGCCGTCCTGCAGGCGGATGGAAAAGAAGTCGGGGAAGAGCAGCCAGTTGGCCAGCAGCACGGCGGCCAGCGCGCCGTATTGCGGCAGGGTGCGCGACGGGCCGGAAGAAACCGACCGCGTCATGGGCGCGGCTCCCCGGCCACGGCCGGTTCCGACGCGATGGCGGCGACGATGCGATCCACGGCGACCTCCCCTCCCCTCAGCTCCGCCACATGGCGGCGGTCGCGCAGCACGACGACGCGGCGGCTGTAGGCGACGATCTCCTCAAGCTCGGACGAGACCACCAGCAGGGCCATGCCGTCGGCGCACAGCCGTTCGATCAGGCGGATGATCTCGGCGTGGGCGCCGACGTCGATGCCGCGCGTCGGCTCGTCGAGGATAAGCAGGCGCGGCTCGGTCGCCAGCCAGCGGGCGAGCAGCGCCTTCTGCTGGTTGCCGCCGGACAGGAGCTGGATCGGCTGCTCCGCGTGGGGCGTGCGGATGTCGAGCAGGCGGATGAAGCGGTCGGCGATCTCCTCCTGGCGGCGGCGCGGAATCGGCCGCAGCCAGCCCTGCCGCGCCTGGAGCGCCAGGATGATGTTCTCGCGCACCGACAGCGCGCCAACGATGCCCTCCTTCTTGCGGTCCTCCGGGCAGAAGCCGAAGCCGAGCCGGATGGCGTCGCGCGGCCCGCGCAGCCGAACCGCTTGGCCGTCCACCGCCGCCTCGCCGCGGTCGGCGCGGTCCATCCCGAAGACCAGCCGCGCCGTCTCCGTCCGGCCGGAGCCGAGCAGCCCGGCGAGCCCCACCACCTCGCCGGGGCGGATGTCGAGGTCGAAGGGCTCGACGCTGCGCGCCTTGCCGTAGCCGCGGAAGCGGACCAGCGGCGGGCGGGCGTCCTCCTCCGCGTCATCCATCGTCGGGGCGATGCGGTGGGCCGCCGCCTCCAGCTCCCGCCCCAGCATCATGGCGACGAGGTCGATGCGCGGCAGCTCCGCGGTGCGCCGTTCCCCCACCAGACGGCCGTTGCGCAGCACGGTGATGCGGTCGCACAGCGCGTAGACCTGATCGAGGAAATGGGTGACGAAGACGATGCCGATGCCGCGCGACCGCAGGGTCCGCATCACCTTGAAGAGGACCGTCACTTCCTGCGCGTCGAGGCTGGCGGTCGGCTCGTCGAGGATCAGAACCTTGGCCGACATGTCCACCGCGCGGGCGATGGCGACGATCTGCTGCGTCGCCACCGAGAAGCGGCCGAGCGGCGCCGTCACGTCGAGGGACAGGCCGTAGGGCAGAAGCACCGCCCGCGCCCGCCGCCGCATGGCGCCGCGGTCGACGAAGCCGAAGCGCATGGGTTGCCGGCCGAGGAACAGGTTCTCCGCCACCGACAGGTTCGGCAGCAGGTTCACCTCCTGATAGACGGTGCCGATGTGCAGGCGCTGCGCCTCCTCCACGCCGCGGGGGGCGATCGCCCGCCCCTCCAGCGTCACGGTGCCGGCGTCGCGCTGGTAGACTCCGGTCAGGGTCTTGATCAGCGTCGACTTTCCGGCGCCGTTCTCGCCGAGGAGGGCGTGGATCTCGCCGTGGCGCACGGTGAAATCGACGCCGTCCAGCGCCTGGACGCCCAGGAAGGCCTTGGACAAGCCGCGGATCGCCAGCAGTGGCGGGGACGCGGTGGGGGTGGGGTCCGTCATGCGGGGGCCTCGCCGGCGGTGCCGTGGGACGGCCGGGTCAGTAGGCGTCCTTGCGGCGTTCGTACTCGGCCTTGGCGGTGTCGGGGGTGAACAGCGCCGATTCCGTCTGAATCCACTTCGGCGGCGCCTTGCCGTCGGTCTTGAAGGCGACCAGCGCGTCGAAGGCCGGGCCGGCCATGTTCGGCGTCAGCTCCACGGTCGCGTTCGCCTCGCCGTCGGCCATCGCCTTGAAGATGTCGGGCACGCCGTCGATGGACACGACCAGGATGTCCTTGCCCGGCTTCAGTCCGGCCTCCTTGATCGCCTGGATGGCGCCGACCGCCATGTCGTCGTTGTGGGCGTAGACCGCGCAGATGGACTTGCCGCCGTTCTCCGCCTTGATGAAGCTCTCCATCACCTCCTTGCCCTTGGCGCGGGTGAAGTCGCCGGACTGGGTGCGGACGATCTTCATGCCGGGGGTCTTGGCGACGACCTCGTCGAAGCCCTTCTTGCGGTTGATGGCGGGGGAGGAGCCGACGGTGCCCTGGAGTTCGACCACGTTGCAGGTGCCGCCGGTCTGTTTGGCCAGCCACTCGCCGGCGACCCGGCCTTCAAGCACCGTGTCGGAGGTGACGGCGGTCATGTAGAGGCCGGGGTCCCGGGTCTCGATCTGGCGGTCGAGCAGGACGACGGGGATCTTCGCCTCCTTGGCCTCCTTCAGCACCGAATCCCAGCCGGTCGCCACCACGGGCGCGATGAAGATGGCGTCCACGCCCTGGGCGACGAAGGAGCGCACGGCCTTGATCTGATTCTCCTGCTTCTGCTGGGCGTCGGAGATCTTCAGGTCGATCCCGCGCTTCTCGGCCTCCGCCTTGGCGGTCTTGGTCTCGGCGGCGCGCCAGCCCGATTCCGAGCCGATCTGCGAGAAACCGACCACCAGCTTCTTGTCGGCGGCCTGCGCACCGCCGAGCCCGATCAACAAGGCCGCGGCGGCAGCGGCGGAGATCAGCCATGTCCTGGACATACCGTTTCACTCCCCTGGGTGTCTTGTCATCGATCCGGGCGGCGCCCGCTCGCATCCGTTCGTTGCGCCAACTTTAGGCATCCAAAACAATATCTGTCCAATACGATTCTCGACCGAAGCGATACCGAAACCGGCATGATCGCCCGATGCGGGCAAAGCGTTGCCGATCCTTCCCTCACCTCTGTCCGGGAACGCCGTCGATCCGCCGCCACAGGCCGAGCGGGTTGCCGTCGCGCAGTGCCTCCGGCAGCAGGGCGGCGGGAATGTCCTGGTAGCAGACCGGGCGCAGGAAGCGCCGGATCGCCAGCGTCCCGACCGAGGTGGATCGGCTGTCCGACGTCGCCGGGAAGGGGCCGCCATGAACCATGGCGTGGCAGACCTCGACGCCGGTCGGCCAGCCGTTGGCCAGGATGCGGCCCGCCTTGCGCTCCAGGGTCGGCAGCAGCGCGGCCACCGCGTCGACGTCCGCCGGCTCCATCTGCACGGTCGCGGTGAGCTGGCCCTCCAGCCGCTCGGCGACGGTCCGCATCGCCGCCGCGTCCGGGCAGCGGATCAGCAGCGACGCCGCCCCGAACACCTCGTCCTGCAAGGCCGGGTCGGCGAGGAAGGCGTCGGCCGTCGTCTCGAACAGGGCGGCTTGCGCCTGGTTCGGACCGTTGCAGGCCATTCCGCGGGCGAGCGTCGCCACGGCGGCGCTGCCGGACAGCCGTGCCACCCCCGAATCGTAGGCGGCGTGGATGGCCGGGGTCAGCATGGTCGAAGCGGCGCTGCCGCCCAGCGCGTCCACCGTGGCGGCCAGGAAGCGGTCAAGGTCCGGCCCGTCGACGCCCAGCAGGATGCCGGGGTTGGTGCAGAACTGTCCGGCGCCCATGGTCAGCGACGCCACGAAGCCCTTGCCCAGCGCCTCCGCCCGCGCGGCGAGTGCCGCCGGCATCAGGAAGACCGGGTTGATGCTGCTCATCTCCGCATAGACCGGAATCGGCTCGGGCCGGCGGGCCGCCGCTTCCATCAAAGCCAAGCCGCCGCCGCGCGAGCCGGTGAAGCCCACCGCCTTGATGCGCGGGTCGGTGACCAGGGCCGTTCCGATGGGGTTGCCGACGCCGAACAGCAGCGAGAAGACGCCCTCGGGCAATCCGCAGGAGGCCACCGCCCCCCGGATGGCCCGGCCGACCAGTTCCGACGTGCCGGGATGAGCGGAATGGCCCTTGACCACCACCGGGCAGCCGGCACCCAGCGCCGACGCGGTGTCGCCGCCGGCCACCGAGAAGGCCAACGGGAAATTCGACGCGCCGAACACCGCGACCGGGCCGAGCGGGATGTGGCGCTGCCGGACGTCGGGGCGCGGCAGCGGCTTGCGCTCCGGCTGGGCCGGGTCGATGCGGGCCTCCAGCCAGCCGCCCTCGCGCACCGTCTGGGCGAACAGGCGGAGCTGGCCGACGGTGCGCCCGCGCTCCCCCTCCAGCCGCGGGCGCGGCAGGCCGCTCTCGGCCATCGCGCGGACGATCAGCTCGTCGCCGAGGTCGAGGATGTTCCCGGCGATGGTTTCCAGGAAGGCGGCCCGTGCCTCCAGCCCGGTCTCGCGGAAGGCGTCGAAGGCGGCCCAGGCCAGCGCGCAGGCGCGCTCGACCTCCGCCGCCCCGCCGCCGCCGAAGACCGGCTCCAGCTCCGCGCCGGTGGCGGGATCGACGGCGCGGAACGCGCCGTCGGAGCCGCGGTGGCTGCGGGCGCCGATCAGCATCTCGCCGGTTATGGTCATCATGGGTCTCCCGGTTTGGCGAGGGGGGGCGCCGTCCTCAGCGCGCCCAGCGCAGGACCAGCGGGTCGAGGCGGCGGGCGGCGTCGAGCAGGCCGGCGCGGCTGGCCGGGTGCGGGTCGGCCAGCGGGTGGCGCACGGCGTCGCAGGCGATGATGCCGCCCTCCTTCATCAGGATCTTGGCGGTGGCGAGCCCGCATTGGCGGTTCTCGTGGTTGATCAGCGGCAGCCAGCGCCCGTAGGCGGCCACCGCCGCCTCGCGGTCGCCGGCCAGGAAGGGGTCGACGATCTGGCGGATGCCGTCGGGATAGCCGCCGCCCGTCATGGCGCCGGTGGCCCCGGCGTCGAGGTCGGCCAGCAGGGTGATCGCCTCCTCGCCGTCCCACGGCCCTTCGATGGCGCCGCCGCCCAGCTCGATCAGCCGGCGCAGCTTGGCGGCGGCCTGCGGCACCTCGACCTTGAAGTAGGCGACGTTGGCGATCTCCTGCGCCATGCGGGCCAGCAGTTCCGCCGAGAGCGGGGTGCCGCTGACCGGGGCGTCCTGGATCATGATCGGGATGTCGATGGCGTCGGACACCCGCTGGAAGAAGGCGACGATGCCCGCCTCGGGCACGCGGATGGTGGCGCCGTGGTAGGGCGGCATGACCATCACCATGGCGGCCCCCAGCTGCTGGGCGCGGCGGCTGCGCGCGGCGCAGGCGGCGGTGCTGAAATGGGTGGTGGTGACGATGACCGGCACCCGCCCGGCGATGTGGCCGAGGATGGTCTCCATCAGCAGTTCGCGCTCGGCGTCGGTCAGCACGAACTGCTCGGAGAAGTTGGCGAGGATGCACAGGCCGTCGGAGCCGGCGTCGATCATGAAATCGACGCAGCGCGTCTGCCCGGCGAGGTCGAGGTCCCCCGTCTCGGTGAAGATGGTGGGGACGACGGGGAACACTCCCCGATAGGGACGGGCGCTGGAGGCCATAGCCGTTGGGGTCCTTCTGTCGGGTAAATTGCGGGCCGGGTCGGTTTGCGGAGGAGCCGGTCAGCCCGGCGGGCGCCCGAAGCGGCCGGGCGGCAGGCCGCGCACGCCGGGATCGCACTCGAACAGCGCGCCGGCCAGCGGTTCGTCCGGCCGGCCGTCGCGGCCGATGCCATGGGCCGCGGTGGTCACGAACAGCCGGTCGAGGGCGGGACCGGCGAAGACACAGGAGGTGACGCGCGACACCGGCAGCGCCATCGTCCGGTCCAGCGTGCCGTCGGGCCGGAAGCGGCTGACCCGCCCGCCGTCCCAATGGGCGACCCACAGGCCGCCCTCAGCGTCGCAGGTCATGCCGTCGGGATAGCCGTCGCCCTCGGTGAAGCGGATGTGGGCACGCTTGCCGGACAACCGTCCATCGACGTCCACATCGAAGGCGTGGATCGTCCGCACCGCGCTGTCGGTGTGGAAGAGCGTCCGCCCGTCCGGGGACAGGGCCGGGCCGTTGGCGACGGTGTAGCCCTCGTCCACACACGCGATCGAACCGTCGGGGTCGAGCCGGTGGAAGGCGCCGGACGGCGTCTCCTCCCCGTCGTCCATGCTGCCGATCCACAGGCGCCCCTGCGCGTCGGCCTTGGCGTCGTTCAGCCGGTTGCCCGGTCGGTCGGGATCGATCCGCGCCAGTTCCCCGGCGATCACCACGCGGCCCGGCTCCAGCCGCAGGCGGACCACCCGGCGCGAGCGCAACCCGGCGATGAAGCCGTCGCCATCGGCGCATTCCACCAGCCAGCAGGCGGCGTCCTCCAGCGCCCAGTCCGTTTGGGTCCCGTCGTCGAGCCCGTGGCGCAGAATCCGCGATCCGTGGATGTCGACGAAGAAGACGGCGCCCTGCGTCGGCGACCACAGCGGGCCTTCGCCCAGGAGCGCCCGGACGGGCCAGACGCAACGAACCTCCTGCGGCATGCCGTGTCGCCTCCCCCTCGCGGTCCCGTTCTGAATTTTGTTGACCATGCGAACAATAGAGAGCGTTCTGATAATCGTCCAATACGAATATCGGCGCCGGCGATACGAGATTTCGTATGAACACGCCATCGCCAGACCGGAGGCCCCCGCCCGTGACCCCGCACCGTTTCCCGGCCAACTGGTTCCTCAAGGCCCGGCTGAAGCTGCGCCATCTCCAGCTGTTCGTGGCCCTGGACGAGCACCGCAACCTGCACCGCGCCGCCGCCAGCCTCACCATGTCGCAGCCGGCCGCCTCGAAGCTGCTGGGCGATCTGGAAGACTCTCTGGGCGTCACCCTGTTCGAGCGCCATGGCCGCGGCGTCGAACCGAACTGGTACGGCAGCCTGATGATCCGCCACGCGCGGACGATCCTCAGCGGCTTGCAGGAGGCGGGGGAGGAGCTGAACGACCTGCTGGCCGGCCACAGCGGCAGCGTTTCCATCGGCACGGTGATGGCCCCGGCGGTGGAGCTGGTGGTGCCGGTGATCACCACGCTGACCCGCGATCACCCCGACCTGAAGATCGCCGTGGCGGTGGAGACCAGCGACGTGCTGGCTGAGCGGGTGCAACAGGGCGTGATGGATTTCGCGATCGGCCGCCTGCCCGATCACGTCGACGCCGCGTGCTTCGACTACCAGGAGATCAGCAGCGAGGAGCTGTGCTTCGTCTGCCGCGACGGCCACCCGCTGCTGCGGCTCGGCCGCCCGCTGACCGCCGCGGATCTTGTGGACGCCACCTGGATTCTCCAGCCCTTGGGAAGCCTGCTGCGCAGCCGGGTCGAGGCGCTGTTCCGCGCCGAGGGGGTTCCGCCGCCGCGCAAGGTGATCGAAAGCGCCTCCCCGGTCATCTCCCTGGCGATGGTCGCCGAAAACGATTCGGTCACCGTCTTCGCCCGCGCGCTCGCCCAGGTGTTCTCGCCCACCGGCAGCTGCACCATCGTGCCCTTCCACAAGCGCTTCAGCGTCGAGCCCTACGGCATTTTCTGGCTGAAGGACCGCCCGCTGTCGCCGGGCGCCCGCACCGCACTGGCCGCCTTGCGGACGGCATCCGACGCGAAGATGCGCCGCGCGCTGGAGACGCCGCAGCCGGACCCGTCCAGTGATATCGACCCGCCAAGTGATATCGAAATGTGTATGGATTCCGCCAATAATCGTATTTGACAGTTATGGTTTTTCGGCCGATTGCTAGCCTTACAAACATTGCGCCACCCGACACCCGTTCAAGAGCCGCGGGTGTGGCCAACCCGGTGCCGCAGAAGGGGGAGGAATTCGGCCCATGTCTTCTTCATTCACGACCACACTGGCCGGGATGGCCGTAGGCGTGCTGGCCCTGACCGTTGCCACCGCGCCGACGCTGGCGCAGGACAAGCCCACCGTCGGCATCGCGATGCCCACCAAGTCCTCGGCCCGCTGGATCGACGACGGCAACAACATGGTCAAGCAGTTCCAGGCCAAGGGCTACAAGACCGACCTGCAATACGCCGAGGACGACATCCCCAACCAGCTCGCCCAGATCGAGACGATGGTCGCCAAGAACAGCAAGGTCCTGGTGATCGCCGCCATCGACGGCACGACGCTGACCGACGTGCTCCAGCAGGCCAAGGACCGCGGCGTGAAGGTCATCGCCTATGACCGGCTGATCCGCGGGTCGGAGAACGTGGACTACTACGCGACCTTCGACAATTTCCAGGTCGGCGTGCTCCAGGGCAGCTACATCGTCGACGCGCTGGGCCTGAAGGACGGCAAGGGTCCCTTCACCATCGAGCTGTTCGGCGGCTCCCCCGACGACAACAACGCCTACTTCTTCTACAACGGCGCCATGTCGGTGCTGCAGCCCCACATCGACAGCGGCAAGCTGAAGGTGGGCAGCGGTCAGGTGGGCATGGACAAGGTGTCCACCCTGCGCTGGGACGGCGCCACCGCCCAGGCCCGCATGGACAACCTGCTGAGCGCCTTTTACGGTAACCGGCGCGTCGACGCCGTGCTGTCGCCCTACGACGGGATCAGCATCGGCATCATCTCCTCCCTGAAGGGTGTCGGCTACGGCTCGCCGTCGCAGCCGATGCCGGTGGTGACCGGCCAGGACGCCGAGGTGCCCTCGATCAAGTCGATCCTGGCGGGCGAGCAGCGCGCCACCGTCTTCAAGGACACCCGCGAGCTTGCCCGGGTCACGGTGGAGATGGTCGACGCGGTGCTGGGCGGCGGCACGCCCCCGGTCAACGACACCAAGACCTACGACAACGGCAAGAAGGTCGTCCCGGCCTACCTGCTGAAGCCGGTCAGCGTGGACGCGTCCAACTGGAAGAGCACGCTGGTCGACAGCGGCTACTACAGCGAAGCCCAGTTCAAGTGACGAAGCGGCGCGGAGCGGGCGCATTTGGCTTTCATAGCCCTCTCCCCTCCGCTCTCGCGCAAACTTCGTTTGCGCTGACGCGACAGGCGGACCTTCGGTCCGCCGAAAGCGGGGAGAGGGTGGCCCGAAGGGCCGGTGAGGGGGATGCGCGTGGCAGTGCGTCCGGTACAGGCGCACCCCCCTCACCCTAACCCTCTCCCCAGAGGGGAGAGGGGATTTCAAATGCGATCACCCTGCGGGGCGGGCGCCGGGCGGCGTTCCCCACGACCATTCGGCGGTTCGATCCTGCGATTGCAGGTTCTTCGGAGGTGTTCATGGACTCCATCCTGGAGATGAAGGGCATCACCAAGACGTTTCCCGGCGTTAAGGCGCTGGACGACGTCAACCTGTCGGTCCGCGAGGGTGAGATCCACGCGCTGATCGGCGAGAACGGCGCCGGCAAGTCAACGCTGATGAAGGTGCTGAGCGGGGTCTACCCGCAAGGCAGCTTCGACGGCGAGATCCGCTTCCGCGGCCAGCCCCAGGCCTTCCGCGGCATCGCCGACAGCGAGCGGCTGGGCATCATCATCATCCACCAGGAGTTGGCGCTCGTCCCCCTGCTGTCGATCACCGAGAACCTCTTCCTCGGCAACGAGCAGGCGAGCCGTGGTGTGATCGACTGGGACGCCGCCACCCTGCGGGCGCGGGAGCTGCTGCGCATGGTCGGGCTGCACGACCCGCCGGAAACCCTGATCACCGACATCGGCGTCGGCAAGCAGCAGCTCGTGGAGATCGCCAAGGCGCTGTCCAAGGAGGTCAAGCTGCTGATCCTGGACGAGCCGACCGCCAGCCTGAACGAGAGCGACAGCGACGCCCTGCTGGAATTGCTGCTGCAGTTCAAGGCGCGTGGCATCGCCTCCATCCTCATCTCGCACAAGCTGAACGAGATCGCCAAGGTCGCCGACCGGGTAACCATCCTGCGCGACGGCACGACGGTGGAGACTCTGGACTGCCGCGAGGCCGTGGTCAGCCAGGACCGCATCATCCGCGGCATGGTCGGGCGCGCGCTGTCGGACCGCTATCCCAGGCGGACCACCGTGCCCGGCGACGTGCTGTTCGAGGTCAAGGGCTGGAGCGCCGACCACCCGGCCCATCCCGGCCGGCGCGTCGTCCGCGACGTGAACCTGACCGTCCGCCGCGGCGAGGTGGTGGGCATCGCCGGTCTGATGGGCGCCGGCCGCACCGAATTCGCGATGAGCCTGTTCGGCCGCTCCTACGGCCGCAACATCCGCGGGCAAGCCTTCCTCGACGGGCGGGAGATTGACGTCTCCACCATCAGCCGGGCCATGGCGAACGGCCTCGCCTATGCGACGGAGGACCGCAAGCATCTCGGCCTCGTGCTCGACAACGACATCCGCCACAACGTCACGCTGGCAAACCTCAAGGGGGTGGCGAAACGCTGGGTCATCGACCATGAGCGCGAGGTCCAGGTGGCCGAGGAGTTCCGGCGCCGGCTGCGCATCCGCTGCCCCGACGTGTTCCAGGAGACGGTCAACCTGTCGGGCGGCAACCAGCAGAAGGTCGTGCTCAGCAAGTGGCTGTTCGCCGACCCGCAGGTGCTGATCCTCGACGAGCCGACCCGCGGCATCGACGTCGGCGCCAAGTACGAGATCTACACCATCATCAACCAGCTGGTCGCCGAGGGCCGGGGCGTCGTCCTGATCTCCTCGGAGATGCCGGAGCTGCTGGGCGTCGCCGACCGCATCTTCGTGATGAACGCGGGCGCGATGGTCGCCGAGATGCCGGCGGCCGAGGCTAGCCAGGAGAAAATCATGCGGGCGATCATGCGCTCCGGGGAGACGCTGATGTCCGGGGAGGCTCTGCCATGAGTGCCGAACTCAACCTTCCGGCGCGCGGCCCGCGGGTATCCATGGGACGGTTCGTGAAGGCGCACATGCGCGACTACGGCATGCTGCTGTCGCTGGTCGCGATCGTCCTGTTCTTCCAGTACATGACCGACGGCACGCTGCTGCAGCCGCTGAACCTGACCAACCTCGTCCTGCAGAACAGCTACATCGTCATCATGGCGCTGGGCATGCTGCTGGTGATCGTCGCCGGACACATCGACCTGTCGGTGGGCTCGGTCGTCGCCCTCATCGGCGCGCTGGCGGCGACCCTGATGGTGCGGCTCCATCTGGACATCGTCACCACGACGCTGCTGTGCCTGCTGGCCGGGGCGGCGATCGGGGCGGTGCAGGGCTTCTGGGTCGCCTATCTGCGCATCCCGTCCTTCATCGTGACCCTGGCCGGCATGCTGGTCTTCCGCGGCCTGTGCCTGATCCTGCTCGCCGGCCAGTCGGTCGGCCCCTTCCCGGTGGAGTTCCAGCGCCTCAGCTCCGGCTTCATCCCGGATTTCCTGGCGCTGGACGCCTTCAACCTGGGCAAGTTCCACCTGACCAGCCTGCTGCTCTGCGCGGCCGTGGCCGCCGCGCTCGTGGTGATGAACACCATGGCGCGCCTGCGCCGGCAGAGCGTCGCCATCGAGCAGGAGCCGCTGCCGCTGTTCGTGGCGAAGAACGTCGCGCTGGCCGCCGTGCTGATTTATGTCGGGCAGTTGCTGGCCTCCTACCGCGGCCTGCCCAACGTGCTGATCATCATGAGCGTGCTGATCGCGCTCTACAGCTTCGTCACCCGCAACACCACGGTCGGGCGGCGCGTCTACGCGCTGGGCGGCAACGAGAAGGCGGCCAAGCTGTCCGGCATCGACACCCGGCGGCTCAGCTTCTACACCTTCGTCAACATGGGGGTGCTGGCGGCGCTGGCCGGGCTGATCTTCGCCGCGCGGCTGAACACAGCCACGCCGAAGGCCGGAGTCTCGTTCGAGCTGGACGTGATCGCCGCCTGCTTCATCGGCGGCGCCTCGGCCTCGGGCGGGGTGGGCCGGGTGACCGGTGCGGTGATCGGCGCCTTCATCATGGGCGTGATGAACAACGGCATGTCGATCCTGGGGATCGGCATCGACTGGCAGCAGGTCATCAAGGGCATGGTGCTGCTCGCCGCGGTCACCATCGACGTCTACAACAAGAACAAGGCGTGAGGGCCATCATGACCCGTTCCACCCCCGCCCCTCTTACGCTCGGCATTGTCGGCTTCGGCAAGATCGCCCGCGACCAGCATGTCCCGGCCATCGCCGCCACCGGCCTGTTCCGCCTCGCCGCGGTGGTCAGCCCGCACGGCGGCGCCCCGGAGGAAGCCGGGCTTAGCGACGTGCCGGTCTTCCGCAGCCAGACGGAGATGCTGGCCGCCCTGCCCGGCCTCGACGCCGTGGCGATCTGCACGCCGCCCGCCGTCCGCCACGCCCTGACGGTGGAGGCGTTGCGCGCCGGCAAGCATGTCCTGATCGAGAAGCCGCCGGCCGCCACCCTGACGGAGCTGCGCCTCCTGCTCGACGCGGCGGAGGGTGCCAAGCGCACACTGTTCGCCGCGTGGCACTCCCGCTTCAACGCGGCGGTGGAGGAGACGCGGCGGCGGCTGGCCGGCGCCACCGTCCGCCACGCCGCCATTACCTGGAAGGAGGACGTGCGGCGCTGGCATCCGGGCCAGGACTGGATCTTCGCGGCCGGGGGCTTCGGCGTCTTTGATCCGGGCATCAACGCCCTGTCGATCCTGACCGAGATCCTGCCGGCCCCCGTCGTCGTCCGCGACGCCGAGCTGCGGGTCCCCGCCAACCGCGACACGCCCATCGCCGCGACGCTGAGGATGGAAGGCGTTGCGGGCTCCGCCGTCGGGACGGTGACCGCCGCCTTCGACTTCCTCCAGCAGGGCGAGCAGACCTGGACCATCGCCATCGAGACGGACGGCATCGGGGCGGAGGGCATCGGGGCGGGGGGTGGGCGGCTCGACCTGACCCACGGCGGCACGCGGCTGAGCGTGGACGGCGTGCCCATGCTGGCCGAGCCCGACGCCGAGTACCAGGGCATCTATCGCCGCTTCCACCACCTGATCGCGGACGCGGCGGGCGATGTGGACGCCCGTCCGCTGCAACTGGTCGCCGACGCCTGTCTGGTCGGGCGCTGGCGCACCACCGACGCCTTTCACTGGTAGGACACAGGGCGAACCGGCCCTGAGACTTCGAGCGAGGCTCCGAACAAATCCGGCGCCGGCCGCCCCCGGTCCGCGCCCCCAACCCGAATTGGTGCCGATATGTCCGATACGAAACCCTTCTCCCAGCACCCGGACATCGGCTCCGGCCGGCGGCTGCGGTCGCGCGCGTGGTTCGACAACCCCGACAACCCCGACATGACCGCGCTCTATCTGGAGCGTTACCTGAATTTCGGGCTGACGCGGGAGGAATTGCAATCGGGCGCGCCGATCATCGGCATCGCCCAGACCGGTTCCGACCTCAGCCCCTGCAACCGGCACCATCTGGTGCTGGCCGAACGGCTGCGCGAGGGCATCCGCACCGCCGGCGGGATCGCCATCGAGTTCCCCGTCCACCCGATCCAGGAGACCGGCAAGCGGCCGACCGCCTCGATCGACCGCAACCTCGCCTATCTCGGCCTCGTCGAGGTGCTGCATGGCTACCCGCTCGACGGGGTGGTGCTAACCATCGGCTGCGACAAGACCACCCCCGCCTGCCTGATGGCCGCGGCCACCGTGAACATCCCGGCCATCGCCCTGTCGGTCGGCCCGATGCTGAACGGCTGGTTCCGCGGCGAGCGCACCGGCTCGGGCACCATCGTGTGGAAAGCCCGGCAGATGATGGCGGCCGGCGAGATCGACTATCAGGGCTTCATCGAGCTGGTGGCCTCCTCCGCGCCCTCGACCGGCTACTGCAACACGATGGGCACGGCCTCCACGATGAATTCGCTGGCCGAGGTGCTGGGCATGCAGCTTCCCGGCTCGGCCGCCATCCCCGCCCCCTACCGCGAGCGCCAGCAGGCCGCCTACGAGACCGGCAAGCGGATCGTCGGGATGGTCCGCGAGGACCTCAAGCCATCCGACATCCTGACCCGCGACGCCTTCCTCAACGCCATCGTCGTCAACTCCGCCATCGGCGGCTCGACCAACGCGCCGATCCACATCAACGCCATCGCCAAGCACATCGGCGTGCCGCTGACGGTGGAGGACTGGCAGACCCATGGGCACAACGTGCCGCTGCTGGTCAACCTCCAGCCGGCCGGTGAGTATCTGGGCGAGGACTTCCACCGCGCCGGCGGCGTGCCCGCGGTCGTCGCCCAGCTGATGGGCAAGGGGCTGATCCGCGAGGAGGCACCGACCGTCAACGGCCTCAGCATTGGCGAGAACTGCCGCCAACAGCCGATCCTCGACACGCGGGTGATCCACTCGATCGACGAGCCGCTGATGCCCAACGCCGGCTTCGTGGTGCTGCGCGGCAACCTGTTCGGCGCCGCCATCATGAAGACCAGCGTCATCTCCGACGAGTTCCGCAAACGCTACCTGTCCAACCCGCAGGACCCAGAGGCGTTCGAGGGCAAGGTCGTCGTCTTCGACGGGCCGGAGGACTACCATCACCGCATCGACGATCCCAGCCTAGGCATCGACGCCTACACCATCCTGGTCATCCGCGGCACCGGCCCCATCGGCTATCCGGGGGCGGCGGAGGTGGTCAACATGCGGCCCCCCGCCACGCTGATCCGCCAGGGCGTCCATTCCCTTCCCTGCATCGGCGACGGCCGCCAGTCCGGCACCTCGGGGTCGCCCTCCATCCTCAACGCGTCCCCGGAGGCGGCGGCGGGCGGCGGGCGGCTACCCCATCCCGCCGTCGCAGACCCCCTGGCAGGAGATCCAGCGCGGCATCGTCGACCAGCTCGACGAGGGCATGGTGCTGAAGCCCGCCGTCAAGTACCAGCGCGTCGCCCAGACCATGGGCATCCCGCGCGACAATCACTGACGGAAAGGCCGTGCGGTGCGTCAGCCCCCGCCCACGAACCGGTCATCGAGCCAGTCGAGGACGCGGAGGTTCAGGAGGGAGCGGTTGCCCATCTCGCAATGCCCGTCGGCGCCCTCGGCGGCGGTGAAGCGCATCAGCGTCTTCGGGCCGGTGAGCGCGTCGAAGAAGGCGCCCGCACCGGCCGACAGGGCGTCACCCTCCGCCTGGGTGATCAGGGTTGGGCAGGCGATGAGCTGCGCCCGCCCCCGCATGGTGAATTGCTCCGCGGAGGCGAGGTAGGAACGGAGGTCCGTGACGCCATGCACCCAGAATCCGCGCTGCACGACCTTCCAGTTCAGTTGGCGGTTGCTGCGGATGAAGGTGTCCATGCGGTCGATGACGGTTTGGTCCAGGGCGCCGAGATCGGCCGCCGCCTCCGGCGCGACGCCGAGCGTGTGCACCACCACGTCGCGGAATCCGTCGGCGATGCTCCAGGTGCCGGGATCGGCGATCAGCGCCGCGATGCGCGGCTCGCCCGACGCGGCGCGCGGGGCGAGATGCCCGCCCAGACTCCAACCGCTGAGCGCGATGCGCGCCGCATCGACGAGCGGCAGGGTTTCGGCGAAATCGACCACCGCCCCGATCACGGTTTCCCAGTCCGGCCGCAGCGGCACGCCGTGCTCGTAGAGCATGGCTCCCTGGCCGGGACCGTCGAACAGCAGGCTGTGATAGCCCCGCCGCGAGGCCGCCACTGCCGACGCGAAATACATGTCGATGATGGTGCCGTCATAACCATTGGTGAAAACGATCAGGGGACGAACCCGGGTCTCGAAGCCTTCCGCCGGGATAAAGCGGCCGGGCAGCGACGTCGCGCCGAAGGGAATGGCCAGCGGGATGGCCGGGCGTGGTCCGAGCGAGAGCGCCTTGTCGAGCGCCGCCGTCCCCTTGTGGAACGCGGCGATCAGGCGCGGATCGACGGGCGAACCGTAGAGCGGATGGAACGAGGCGTTGTGGAAGGCGCTCGCCCGAAGATAGAGGGAACGGGCCGTCGCCTTGTGGCCCTTGGCCAGGGCGATGTCGGCCTCATGCGCCAGCCGGTCACCTGCCGCGGTCCAGGCGTCGTAATAGGCGCCGTCGTCACCGTCGCCGATGGCCTCGGCAACCGCCTTGATCTCGCCGAAATCCGCCCCGCCATAAGGAATGTAGGCGACGGGCCAAGTGCCGAAGTCCTGGTGCAGAGCGTCGTGAAAGAGGGTGGTCACGGCTGTCCTCCCCAGTCCCGCCCGCCGGTTCACGGAGCCCCGGCAACCCTCAATGGTCGCGTTGCCGGCACCGGTCCGCCACCGCGCAGAAGGTGAGACGCCCGAACGGACATAACTCCGATCACCGACGTTCCTCGGGTTGCGACGATCCGACACAGCCCGGAAGCGTGGAAGAACGCCGCACACTCCCGCAATCCGTGCATCGCTCCGCCGAGGGTGTTCATGACCGCTCCGCCCGCGTTCGAGATCCTTTCCTTCGACCCGCACAGCGCTCCGCTGGACTTGTGGGCGGAGCGGCATGTTTTCCGCCGGGCGCGGCACGAGCAGTCCGGCGCAGACGACCTCCCGCCCTCGGACGCCTGGTTCGAAGCGATCGAACGCCAGCCAAGCGCTTTCGGACGCAATGTCCATTGGGTGGCACGGACAGAGGGCCGGATTGTCGGCATCGTCGGCGCCTTCCTGCCCAACCCGGACCAGCCGGACATCCAGGCGGCGCTGCCCCACCTGCACGCCGACGGCTTCGTGCTAAAGGAATGGCGGCGCCGGGGGATCGGCCGGCGGCTGCTGGCGGAAATCCACGGCCTGATGGCCGCGCACGGGAAGACCCTGCTGACCCTGGTCACCGACGATGCGGACGGCCACGCCTTCCTGAGCGCCATCGGGGCCGACGAACGGCTGCGGTCGGTGGACAGCCGGCTGGCGCTGGACGGCGTCGATTGCGTGATGGTGGAGGGCTGGCACGCGGCGATGCACCACGCGGTTCCCGGCCTGACGGAAACCATCCATGCCGGCGAGGTTCCGGACGCGGAATTCGATGCGATCCTGCCGCTGCACAACGCCCTGCTGCCCGACCTACCGCGCGACCGGCTGGACCAGCCGCTGATCCCGGTGACCATGGCGATGGCCATGGAATGGAAGCGCAACATCCAGTTCCAGCAGGTGGAGCATCACATGGTCGTGCTGCGCGGCGCCGACGGGTCGGTGATCGGCTTCAGCGACGTTTTCTGGCACCCGGAGATGACGGACCGGGTCCATCAGATCGTCACCGGCGTGCGCCGCGACAAGCGCGGGATGGGGGTGGGCAAGGGGCTGAAGGCCGCCCTGCTGCGGCATATCCGCTCCGCCCGTCCCTCCGTCCGGCTGATGATCACCCGCAACGCGGCGACGAACGGGCCGATGCTGGCGATCAACCGCCGCCTCGGCTATGCGGAGCACAAGGTTCTCGGAACCCACCAGATCGGCGTCGAGGATCTCGGCGCAGCCCTGGCCCGCTGACGCTTTCAAGCCTTCGACGTGCGGCAAAAACGCCCGCTCCGGCGGCGGGCGCTTTTCTCCTTCCGCCCCTCATAACTGATATATTAATATATCCAATATCCTTCCGGTCCAAGGGGCACCGACGCCATGACGCCTTATACCGACCTCCGGCGCGAGGATTTCCGCGCCACCATCGATGGCACGCCGACCGACCTGTTCACCCTGCGAAACCGTCGGGGCATGGCCGTCCGCATCACGAATTACGGCGGCAAGATCGTCCAGATCCTGGCGCCCGACCGCGACGGCGCCCTCGGCGACGTGGTGCAGGGCTACGAGACGCTGGAGCAAACGATGGCCGGCCAGCCCTCCATGGGCTCCTTCATCGGGCGCTATTGCGGGCGCATCGGCGGCGGACGCTTCACGCTGGAGGGGGTGGAGCACCGCACCACCGTCAACGCGCCGCCCAACACCCTGCACGGAGGCCAGCGCGGCTCGCGCTTCCGCACCTTCGCCGCGCGTCCGTTGGACGAGACGAGCCTGGAACTGACCTACGTCTTCCAGGACGGGGAGGAGGGCTTCCCCGGCACCCTGCCCATCCGGCTGGTCTATACGCTGGACGAGGACAACGCCCTGACCATCGCCTGGACCGCCGTGGCGGCGGACAAGGCGACCGTGGCGAACTTCACCGACCATACCTTCTTCAACCTGTCGGGCGACGCCGGGTCATCCATCCTCGACCATGTGGCGACGGTCAACGGCAGCCGCTATCTGGCGCTGGACGCCACCGCCGTCCCCACCGGGGAACTGGTGGACGTGGCCGGCACCCCCCTCGACTTCCGCAGCCCTGCCGCCTTCGGGGCGCGGATCGGCGCCGCCCATCCGATGCTGGCGCTCGGCAAGGGCTACGACCTGCATTACGCGGTGGACAAGCCGGAGGGCGCGCTGGGGCTGCATGCCCGCGTAATCCATCCGGGCAGCGGTCGGGTGCTGGAGGTCTTCTCAACGGAACCCGGCGTGCAGGTCTACACCGGCAATTTCCTTGACGGCCAGACGCCGCGCGACCTGGGCAAGGGCGGCACGCTCTACACCCGGCACAGCGCCTTCTGCCTGGAGCCGTCGCACTTCCCCAACGCCGTCAACATCCCGTCCTTCCCCTCCACCGCGCTGGCCCCCGGCCAGTGGTGCACGGGCCGCATCATCTACCGCTTCGGCGTCGCCTGAATCCCCTGTCAGCGCATTCCGATCCTCAAAGGACCTTCCGTCATGCCTCATCTTTCCCGTGAATCGCTCGCCACCGGCGCCTTTGACGTGGCGCACACGGCGGGCGCCCCGCGGCTGCCCGTCACCGTCCTTCAGATCGGCGACGGCAACTTCCTGCGCGGCTTCGTCGATTGGATGGTGGACGTCGCCAACGGCGCCGGGCTGATGAGCGCCGGGGTCGCTGTCGCCCAACCGCTGGACCAGGGCGTCGCCGGCCTGCTGAACGCGCAGGAGGGGCTCTACACCGTCCTGCTGCGCGGCATCGAGCAGGGCAAGGAAGTGGAAGCCCGCCGGGTGGTGAGCTGCGTGTCCGAGGCGCTGAACCCCTACGCCGCGTGGGACCGCATGCTGGCCCTCGCCACCGCCCCGGCGCTACGCTTCCTGGTGTCCAACACGACGGAGGCCGGCATCGCCGACGTGGCGGAGCCCTACACCCCCGGCGCCTGTCCGCAGAGCTTCCCGGCCAAGGTCGCGGCGCTGCTGCACGCCCGATTCACCGCGCTGGGCGGCACGCCGGAGAGCGGCCTCGTCCTGCTGCCCTGCGAGCTGATCGAGGCCAACGGCGCCAAGCTGAAGCGGATCGTCCTGGCCCACGCCAAACGCTGGGGACTGGAGTCCGGCTTCGCCGCCTGGGTGGAGGCGCACAACCACTTCCTGAACACGCTGGTCGACCGCATCGTCCCCGGCTACCCGCGCGACGAGGCCGCGGCACTCGCCGCAAAGTGGGGCTATGAGGACCCGCTGGCCGTGGCCGGCGAGCCGTTCCATGTCTGGGTCATCGAAGGCCCGGCGGCCCTGGCCGAGGAGTTCCCGCTGCACAAGGCCGGGCTGAACGTGGTCTGGACCGACGACCTGAAGCCCTACCGCACACGCAAGGTGCGCATCCTGAACGGCGCCCACACCGCCAGCGCGCTCGCCGCCTTCGTGGCGGGGGTGGACACGGTGAAGGGCATGATGGATGACGCCACCCTGTCCGCCTACCTGAACACGGTGATGTTCGGCGAGATCGTGCCCTTCGTACCGTTGCCGGAGGCGGAGCGCCAGGACTACGCCCACACCATCATGGAGCGCTTCGGCAACCCCCACATCCGGCACGAGCTGATCGCCATCGCGCTGAACTCGGTGTCGAAGTGGCAGGTGCGCGTGCTGCCCAGCCTGAAGGATTACGCCGCCGCCCATGGCGAGGCGCCGGACGGCCTGTCCTTCTCGCTGGCCGCCCTGCTGCGCTTCTACAAGGGCACGCTGGCGGCGGACGGCGCCTGCAGCGGCAGCCGCGACGCTGGCCCCTACCCCATCCGCGACGATGCGGCAGTGCTGACGGCGCTGGCCGGCGCCTGGGACGCGCATGGCGGCAACCCGGCGGCGCTGGTCGACGCCGTGCTGTCCAACGCCACTCTGTGGGGCGAGGATCTGACCCGCATCCCCGGTCTGGCGCACCGCACCGCCATCCATCTGGCGATCATCGAGGAACGCGGCATGCGCGGCGCCCTTGAGGCACTGATGGCCTGACCCCCAAAGGGACCGGGCCAACGGATGGCTCAGCCGCGGGTCCGCAGCCGGTTGCGGACCCGCTTGAGCGGCTGCTTCAACTCCATCGCGTCGAGCAGCGCCACCGCCGCCTGCCGCAGCGAGGCGGAAGCGCCCTTCATCGCCCGGACAGGACGGGGTTCCGGACGGTTGAGGTCCGGCTGGATGGCGCGCACCCGCTCCTTCAGCCGCTCCAGCCACTCTCCCTCCACCTCGTGCTGGCGGGCGTAGTCGAGGATTGAGCGAAGTTCCGCCGCCTGCGGCTCGTTGCGCACGGGGATGCCGGCGATGCGCGCGGGGTCGAGCGGCCCGTCGAAGCAGGCCGGGGCGGCCACCCCGGCGGCGGCGAAGTTCATCCGGGTGCGCACGCATTTCTCGCACACGCCGCAGTTCCGGAACTGCTCCGCCCCCTCCCAGCAGACGCGCAGGGAACGCACCGCCTCCGGATAGGTGGCGACCGCCGCGGCCTTCTCCGTGCGGGAATAGGCGGCCCCGTCATGGACGATGGAGAAGCCGTCGCCGGACAGCAGGTGGTCGGCGATGGGCGTGGTGCCGTAGGGGATGACCAGCGCGTCGTAGGGCTTGGTGCTGCCGATCAGCCCGAACTCGAACTCCGCTTCGTGGAGGTGCAGGCAGGCCGCCAACTCCGCCGCGTGGGAATCCTGCCAGTTCTGGAGATGCAGTTCCTTGCTGTTGGTCCTCACCACGCGCAGGTCCAGCCCGACCAATTCGCGGAAGGGCCGGGTGCGCTCGACCAGCCGCTCGAAGTCTTCGGGCCGGTCCAATTCCACGTCGAAGCCGTGCACCATGAGGAGCGCGCCGACATGGTGGCGGCGTTCCGGCGGCAGGAGAAGCCGGTGGCGCAGGATGGTGAAGGTGCTGTCCAGCCCGCTGGAATAGGCGGCGATGGCCTGGCGCCCCGGCTTGGGCGCGTTGCGGTCGACGACCGACTCCGGGATGATCTCCACCGTCCGGTAGCGGTCGGGACGCCAGCGCCGCCACACCCCCTGGAGCGTGTCGATGTTGTGCAGCGCCGTACGGGTCAGCGGTCCGTGGACATGGACGGGAAGGCCCCGCTGCATGGCGTGGAACAGGACGGCCATGACCGCCCCGTCCATCGGCCGGTCCGCCGCGGTCCCGGCCGGGTCCTCGAACTCGTAGACCACGCGGTCCCGGCGGCGGGCGCCGTCCTCGGACAGCAGGACGGTGCGGCGGACCAGACCGCCGCTCGCCGTCTCCTCGAATCCGATGTGCAACCCTTTGCCCGCCATGCGTCCCGACGCCTTCTCCAGCCCGTGTTCCGGGAAGACAGACGGATGCGGGGCGCATTCGTTCCCAGGGGTCCTATCGTTTCCAGCCGGTGAGCCAGCTGTCGATGTAGTTGGTCAGCTTGCCGTAGGAGTTGTCGCGCACCTGCACCGGCAGTCCCATCATCAGGGCCAGCAGCATCCCGTGCAGGCGGTTGGTGACCACGGCGTTGGCCGCGCCGAAATGGGCGACGGCCTTGCGGACCAGCCGGTCGCGGATGGGATACCAGCTCCGCAGCGGATCGGCCGGGAGCGGCACCGCGTCGTCCAGCCGGATCAGCCGGGCGGCCAGCGCGAAGCCGGCGAAATCCTCCGGCCCGCACAGATCCTCCCAGTCGAAGACCGGCGAGTCCTGGCGCAACCAGTGGCGCCCCGCGCATTCCTGGTCGCGCCGGGCCATGACGAGCAGGGTCGTGTCGTGGGCCGGGCGCACCGGCGTCAGACGCGTCGGATAGCGCGTCAGGTAATGGGCGAGGTCCGGCACCTGGATCGCCCGTTCCCCCAGAAAGGGCCGCACCAGATCGAGCGATGGCGCGTCGCGCGCCATGAAGACCAGATCGCGGTGGGCCGCCCAGCGCTTCATGTCGTGGCGCAGCCGGTCGTGGTCGCGGTAGTAGACGGTCTGCGGCAGCAGCACGATGCGGCTGGACGGAAAGCTCTCCAGCACCTTCTGCCGGAACGTCTCGTGATGGGGGTAGAGGTCGCCGAAATTGCCGCCGCCGTGCAGCAGGATCGCCGCCTGCCCGTCGCGCTGGCGGCGCAGCAGGCGCCGGGCGTTGCCCAGCGTCACCCGCTCCCGGATATCCACGCCACCGTCGGCGAACAGGGTTTCCGCCGCCTGGTTGATCAGCAGATCCCCGACGTTCAGATGGACCGGGATGTCCGCATAGACGGCCGGTCCGCTGCCCAGATGCGGCAGAACCGAGTCCCGCACCCGCAGCGACAGCGCCTCCAGCGCCGCAAGGTCCGGGTCCAGCCACAGGTCCGCCGCACCGGCGGCGGCACCGCCGGCAGACCCACCACCGGACCCGGCGGCCGCGTCCCCCCCGGCACCACCGTCATAACACCACGTATCCATGGCCAATGGCCGCTCCCACAGAAGATTGGTCCCGGAACATTGGTCGCCGCCCCCGGAGATGGAAGAGAAGTGACACGTCCCCGTCCAATGTGAATGGGAGTGATGCGTGAAAGTTCGCTTCCAAAGGAATGCCCCTGGATTCGCCGATTTCACCCGTCCGAACGGGCATGGAGCATTTGCGGTAACCGTTCCGGCGCGGTCGGGCCGCGCCGGAATATTCGTGTTCATATGGTTTGGTCGCACACCAATTCGGTCATCATCCCCGTCGCCATGTGCAGAAGGTTGTGGCAGTGCAGCGGCCAGCGCCCCGGATTGTCGGCGTCGAAGGCGATGGTGGCGGAACCGTCCATCGGCACCAGCACGGTGTCGCGAACCGCACCGGCCAGCGCCGTCCCGTTGAGCGCCGTCACCTGGAAATGCTGTCCGTGCAGGTGCATCGGGTGGGCCATCGGGCTTTCGTTGACCATGGTGACGGTCACGCGCTGGCCCTTGCGGACCGTCAGCGGCCGGTGCTCGCCGAAGGGGCGGTCGTCGATGGTCCAGACATAGGGAGCCATGCCGCCGGTCAGCCGGATGGTGAAGGCCGCATCGGTGGGACGCGGCGCCAGAGGGTCGAGCGCGGCCAACCGCCGCTCCAGCGACAGGTCCACGGGCTTGGCGGCGCCGTCCGCGAGGCCGGCGGTCCTGCCCACCGCCGCACCGGGAGTGGCGAGGACGATGCCGGTGCGCTGGCGCTCCCCCTCCCGCTGCGCCAGGACGGGAAAAGTGCCGCCGCCGGCGGGAAGCTGAACGAGGATGTCCAGCCGCTGGCCCATGACCATGCCGAAGCGCCGCCCGGTTACCGGCTGGACCGGGTTGCCGTCCGCAGCGACCACCGTCCCGTCGAGGGCGCCGAGGTCGATGTGGAAGGCCGTCGAGGTCGCCCCGTTGATCAGCCGCAGCCGGACCCGCCCGCCGCGCTCCACCCGCACCACCTCCGGGTCGTCGAGCGTGCGGTCGTTGGCGAGGTAGGCGTCATACTCCACGTCGTTGAGGTCCATGGCGGCCATGGTCATGCCGCCCATGCCCTTCATGGTCGAGTGGTCCATCATCGGCATGGCCCCACCATGCCCGCTGCCATGGCCTCCGTGGCCGCTTCCATGCCCGCCACCGTGATCCATGCCACCATGTTTCATGGTGCCGCCGGTCAGCCCGGCGAGGACCTCGGCGGGGTCCTTGAAGGTGAAATCATGCAGCAGCACGGTGACCTCCTGGACGTCCGCGCGCCGGTCTTCGGCGGTGCGGACGATCAGGGGGGCCGCCATCAGCCGCTGCTCCTGAAGGCCGTGGTGCGAATGCATCCAGTGCGTGCCGGGCCGCGGCTCGAAATCGTAGCTCTGGCTGGCGCCGTCGCGGATCAGCGGGCGGTTCGCGTCGGCCACGCCGTCCTGGGCGTAGGGCGGGGTCATGCCGTGCCAGTGGATGACGGCGTCCTCCCCCGCCCGGTTCGCCAGATCGACCAGGAAGCGCTGCCCCGGATCGAGGACCAGACCGGAGGTGCCGTCCGGCTGGCGGATGCCGAAGACGGAGGCGGGTTTGCCCATCACCTCCAGCACGCGCCGTTCGACGGCGAGGCGGAGGGGGGCGGCGGCCCATGCCGGGCGCGCGACAGCGGGAAGGAGGGTGGACAGGCCGCCCAGCGCGGCGACCGACGCCGCGGACATCAGGAATCGACGGCGGGTCTGAAGAATCGTCATGATGCGATGGTCCGTTTTTGGAAAATGCCGGCCCATGGCGCGCGGTGAAGGCGCACCTCGGGCATGGAGTCCGGTCAAACGGCCATGCGCGGTGGCCTGAGGGCCGGGGGCGGGCCGATTCCCTCAGGCAGCAACCCGGCGGACCGGAATGGCGCGGCGGCACGGGGCATCGGCGTCGGAAAGGCCGCCGTGGTGGCGATGCCCGACAGCATCATCGGGCAGGCGCCGCCGCAGGACAGCCCGTTCCTGCCCGCGCAGGCGTCGTCCGCCGGCGGTGCGTGGTCGGCATCGCCCATCCAGACGCCCGCGGTCGGCGTTGGAGCCGAGGATGCGGCATGGCCTTGAGAATGGGCGCCGGAATGGACATGCGCCCGCGCGGGGGACGGCGCGAACAGGGCCAGCGCGGCCAGCATCAGCAGCCCCGCCACCAGCAGCCTGATCGGCGCCATCCCGCCAAGGGTGCATCCACCCCGCGCCATCGCCGTTTCCCGTTCCTGCATCGGCCTCACAACGCACAGTCTCCACCTTCCAGCGGCGGGAAGGTCAAGCGCAAATTCGCGCTGACGCCAGCGGTTGTAGGGAACCCGCTCTGGACAGCCTGACCGCGCCATGATATCTCCAGCCCGAACGAAGTGAGTTAGTACTCACTTATGCAATAAGGTTAAACATGGGACGGCTGGACAACTCGGCCCGGCGCGCGGCGATCATCGACGCGGCCCTTCCGCTGTTTGCGCGCAAGGGATTCGCCGCCACCACGACAAAGGAGATCGCGCAGGCCGCCGGCGTGTCGGAAGCGCTGATCTTCAAGCATTTCCCAAGCAAGGCCGCCCTGTACGAAGCGATCTTCCACTCCTGCGTGGACGGGGACGAGGATCTGGCGAAGCTTCTGGCGATGCCGCCGAGCACGGAGACGCTCGCCGCCTATGTCCAGGCGATGGTGAGCTGCTACGCCAACGACCTGCCGAGCGACCGCGACGCCATGCTTCCCCGCTACCGGCTCTATTTCATGAGCCTGCTGGAGGACGGGGAGTTCGCCCACATGGTGCGCCGCTGGATGTCGGAGCACATCGCCCCGCCCTTCGTGGCCTCGCTGCGCGCCGCCCGCGATGCGGGCGATCTCATCCCCTCGGCCCCGGTGACGGAAAACGCCTTCTGGCTGGCGGAGATGCTGGGGTCCACCCTGGCCACCATTCACCTGCCGCCGACGCCGCTCGTCCCCTCCTTGGCCGAGCCGCGGCGCACCGTTCGCGACGCGGTCGCCTTCATCCTTCGCGGCCTCGGCCTGAAAGAGGAGGCGGTCGCCCTTTACACGCCATCATTGCATTGCACCCAATCAACAGAACCAGAATCGACCTGTTCGAGAGAGGCTGATCGTGACGAGTGACATCGACCATTCCGCTCACGCGCCAGAGCGGACCACCGCACGCCGTCCGGTCACCCGCGGACGGCTGGCGTTCCGGATCATCATCATGGCCGTCATCCTGGCCGTGCTGTTCGGCGGCCTGTACGCCTTCAACAACTTCCGGAACAAGGCCATCGCCGACTTCTTCGCCGGCAACAAGCCGCCGCCGACACCCGTCTCGGTCGCCGAGGCGACGGCGCAGTCCGTTCCCAAATACACCACCGCCATCGGCACCCTGACGGCCAGCCGGCAGGTCAGCGTGGCGCCGGAGGTGGTCGGGCGCGTGACCCAGATCTTCTTTGAATCGGGCGCCCGCGTGAAGGCCGGCGCGCCGCTGGTTCAGCTCAACGACGCTCCGGATCAGGCCGACCTGCTGGCCTATCGCGCCCAGGCGAAGCTGGCCGAGAACAATCTGCAGCGCGCCCGCAACCTGCTGCGCAACCAGGCCGGCCCGCAGGTCACCGTGGACCAGAACCAGGCCCAGCTCGACGAGGCCAACGCCAACATCAAGAAGACCGAGGCGCTGATCGCCCAGAAGCTGATCCGCGCGCCCTTCGACGGCGAGCTGGGAATCCGGCAGGTGAATGTCGGCGAATATGTCAGCGCCGGCGGCCCCGTCGTCACGCTGACCGACCTCACCATCCTGTTCGTCGACTTCACCCTGCCCGAGCAGGCGCTGAGCCAGATCCGCGTCGGCCAGCCGGTGCTGATCTCCGCCGACGCCGCCCCCGGCGCCAACTTCGACGCGGCGATCTCGACCATCGAGCCGCAGGTCAGCCCGGACACCCGCGCCATCAAGGTGCGCGCCACGCTGCAGAACCCGGAGCGCAAGCTGCTGCCCGGTATGTTCGCCAACATCCGCGTCGTCCAGCCGCCGGCCCAGAACCGCATCGTCGTTCCGGAAACCGCGGTGGACTACACGGTCTACGGCGACAGCGTCTTCGTCGTCACCGCCCAGAAGGACGCCGAGGGCAAGGACGGCCATGTCGTCAAGCGCGTTCCGGTGAAGACCGGCGACCGCTTCGACGGCAAGGTGGAAATCCTCGACGGGGTGAAGCCCGGCGACCGGCTGGTCGCCTCCGGCCAGCTCAAGCTGAACAACGGCGCCGCCGTGGTGCCGACGGAAGCGAGCGCGCTGGTGCCGCCGCAGACCGTTCCGCGCAACTGAGGACCCGGCCATGTCATTCACCGACATCTTCATCCGACGGCCGGTCCTGGCGCTGGTGGTCAGCCTGCTGATCCTGCTGGTCGGCGTCCGCTCGCTGACGGATCTGCCGATCCGGCAGTATCCGGAACTGCAGAACACCGTCATCACCATCACCACCTCCTACGCCGGCGCCTCCCCCGACCTGATGCAGGGCTTCATCACGACGCCCATCGAGCAGGCGGTGGCGACGGCGGAAGGCATCGACTACATCACCTCCTCCTCCACCCAGGGGGTGAGCCTCGTCACCGCCTACATCCGGCTGAACTTCAACCCCAACGTCGCGATGACCGACGTGATGTCGAAGGTGCAGCAGGTCAAATACCAGCTTCCGCGCGAGGCCAACGACCCCGTGATCCTGAAGTCCACGGGCGAGACGACCTCCATCCTCTACATGGGCTTCGCCAGCCCGGAGCTGTCCGGCGCGGCCATCTCCGACTATCTGACGCGCGTGGTGCAGCCGCTGCTGTCCACCGTGTCCGGCGTCGCCGAGGCGCAGATCCTGGGCGGCCAGACCTTCGCCATGCGCGTCTGGCTCGACCCGGAGCGGATGGCCGCGCGCAACATCGCCGCCGCCGACGTGCGGGCGGCGATCCAGGCCAACAATTACCAGTCCGCCCCCGGACAGACGAAGGGCGTCTTCGTCGTCTCCAACATCACCACCAACACCGGCCTGACCGACGTCGAGCAGTTCCGGCAGATGGTGGTGAAGTCCAAGGACGGCGCGCTGGTCCGCATGAAGGACATCGCCCAGATCGAGCTGGGCGCTCAAAGCTCCGACGCCAGCGTGTCGATGAACGGCCAGCAGGCGATCTTCATCGGCGTCAACTCCACGCCGACCGGCAACCCGCTGACCATCGTGGAGGACATCCGCAAGCTGGTTCCGGAGCTGGAGCGCAATCTGCCGCCGTCGCTGAAGATGGAGATCGTCTACGACTCCACCCGCTTCATCCAGGCCTCCATCGACGAGGTGCAGAAGACGCTGCTGGAGGCGGTCGGCATCGTCATCGTGGTGATCTTCCTGTTCCTGGGGTCCTTCCGGTCGGTGCTGATCCCCATCGTGACCATCCCGCTGTCCATCGTGGGTGCCGCGACGATCATGCTGGCGATGGGCTTCAGCCTGAACCTGCTGACGCTGCTCGCCATGGTGCTGGCCATCGGCCTCGTGGTCGACGACGCCATCGTGGTGGTGGAGAACGTCCACCGCCACCTGGAGGAGGGAAAGTCGCCCGTCGAATCCGCGCTGATCGGCGCGCGGGAGATCATCGGGCCGATCATCTCGATGACCATCACGCTGGCCGCGGTCTACGCCCCCATCGGCTTCCTCGGCGGGCTGACCGGCGCGCTGTTCCGTGAGTTCGCCTTCACGCTGGCGGGGTCGGTCATCATTTCCGGCGTGGTGGCGCTGACGCTGACGCCGATGATGTGCTCCCTCCTGCTGACGCGGGACATGAACGAGGGCCGCTTCGCCCGCTTCGTCGACCGCACCTTCGAGCGGCTGTCCGGCTGGTACGGGCGGCGGCTGGCCGGCGCGCTGGACTTCCGGGCGGCGACCCTGCTGTTCGGCTTCGGCGTGCTGCTCAGCGTCGGCTTCCTCTTCGCCAACACCATGTCGGAGCTGGCGCCGGAGGAGGACCAGGGCATCCTGTTCGGCATCACCAAGGGGCCGCAGTACGCCAACCTCGACTATATGGACGCCTATGGCCGCCAGATGGATGAGGTGTTCACCCATTTCCCGGAGACCGACACCCGCTTCGTGCTGAACGGCCTGCCGACCCTGACCCAGGGCTTCGCCGGCATGATCCTCAAGCCGTGGGACGAGCGCACCCGCAGCGCCAAGGAGCTTCAGCCGCTGGTTCAGGCCGAGCTGAACAACGTCAGCGGCACGCAGGTCTTCCTGGTGTCGCCGCCGGCCCTGCCCGGCTCCACCGGCGGCCTGCCGGTGCAGATGGTCATCAACAGCCCCGGCGACTACCAGACCATCTTCAACGCCATGGAGCGCATCAAGACCGCCGCCATGGAAAGCGGCATGTTCATCGTCACCGACAGCGACCTGCAGTTCAACAGCCCGGTCGTCCGGCTGCACGTCGACCGCTCCAAGGCGGCGGACCTCGGCCTGTCCATGCAGTCGATCGGCGACACGCTGGCGGTCCTGGTCGGCGGCAACTACGTCAACCGCTTCAACCTGAACGGCCGCTCCTACGAGGTCATCCCGCAGGTGCCGCGCGACAAGCGCCTGACGCCGGAGACGCTGACCCGCTACTACGTCACGGCGGGCAACGGCGCGCAGATTCCGCTGTCCACCGTCGTCTCCATCCAGATGGCGACGGAGCCGAACGCCCTGACCAAGTACAACCAGCTTCCCTCCGCGACCTTCTCCGCGGTGCCGATGCCGGGCGTGACGATGGGTCAGGCCGTGGACTTCCTGGAGCAGAAGGCCCGCGAGATCCTGCCGGCCGGCTTCGGCCACTCCTACCTGTCGGAATCGCGCCAGTACGTGACCGAGGGCAACCAGCTCATGGTCACCTTCGTCTTCGCACTGGTGGTGATCTATCTGGTGCTGGCGGCGCAGTTCGAATCGCTGCGCGACCCGCTGGTGATCCTGATCTCGGTGCCGATGTCGATCTGCGGCGCGCTGCTGCCGCTGTTCTTCGGCCTGTCCACCATGAACATCTACACCCAGGTGGGTCTGGTGACGCTGATCGGCCTGATCAGCAAGCACGGCATCCTGATGGTGGAGTTCGCCCGCGAGATGCAGATCAACGAGCGGGTGGACCGCCGCACCGCCATCGAGCACGCGGCCCGCGTCCGCCTGCGCCCGATCCTGATGACCACGGCGGCGATGGTGGTGGGCCTCCTGCCTCTGCTGACCGCCGCCGGCGCCGGCGCCGCCAGCCGCTTCTCCATCGGTCTGGTGATCGTGTCGGGCATGCTGATCGGCACGCTGTTCACGCTGTTCGTCCTGCCGGCGGTCTACACCGTGCTGGCGAAGGACCACTACGCGGCGTCGGTCTCCCGCCGCGCGCGGGAGATCGCGGCGGCCTCGCAGTAAGGCCGGTCCGTCAGCAGCCGGTCCAAAAGAAGACCCCCTCGCCCTGCAGGGCGAGGGGGTTTTTCTTTGCCGGCCCACCTTATCGGGGCAAAGCGGCGGCCACGGCGGCGGACAGCGGCGTGGTCGTGCGCCCGATCAGCGCCGACAGCTGGCGCCCGTCGTCGAACAGCGCGCCCTTCGACGCATCGACGTCCCAGGAGGCGATGCCCTTCGCGAAGGCCTCGGGAAGGCCGAAGCCGACGAGAATGGCGGCGTAGTCCGCTTCCGGCAGGTTCCGGTAGGGGATGTCCTTGCCGGACTGGCGGGAGATTTCCGCGGCCAGGTCGGCCAGCGTCACCGCCTCGTCCCCGGCCAGCTCGTAGGTCTTGCCCTCATGGCCGGTGCCGGTCAGCACCGCCACCGCCGCGTCGGCGTAGTCGGCGCGGGTGGCCGAGGAGATCCGCCCGTCGCCGGCGCTGCCGATGAAGGCGCCGCCGGCCAGCGCCGCGCCGACCGAGCCGGTGTGGTTCTCCGTGTACCAGCCGTTGCGCAGGATCGTGAAGGGGATGCCCGACGCCCTGATGTCCGCCTCCGTCGCCCGGTGCTCCTCGGCGAGGCTCAGCGGCGAGCGGTCGGCGTGGAGCAGGCTGGTGTAGACGATCCGGCCGACGCCCGCCGCCTTCGCGGCGTTGACGACGTTGCGGTGCTGCGCCGCCCGTTGCCCGATCTCGTTCGACGAGATCAGCAGCAGCGTGTCGACGCCGGCCAGCGCGCGGGCGAGCGCGTCGGGATTGCCATAGTCGGCTTCGCGGGCCTCGACCCCCAGGTCGGCGGCCTTGGCGGGGGAGCGCACCAGGGCGACGATGCCGGAGGCCGGAACCGTCTCCTTCAGGCGGGCGATGACGAGGCGGCCAAGCTGGCCGGTGGCACCGGTGACGGCGATGGTCATGGTCGGGTGTCCCGTTTGCGGTTGGGTGGTGACCACCTACCTAAGCCACTTGCTTACTTTTCGTAAGTACGTACATAAATGTAAGTGTCAAGATTCCTTGTCGGGAGAAGGACGGCCATGCCGGAGCCGGACGATGATTACACACCGCTGCCGCTGTCGGAGCGCATGCAGCGCGGCGACCTGATGGCGGCGGCCTGCCCGTCGCGGGAAGTGCTGAAACACGTCACCAGCCGCTGGGGCGTGCTGGTGCTGATCGCCCTGGAAAGCGGAACGCTCCGCTTCAGCGAACTCCGCCGCACCATCGGCGGGGTCAGCGAGCGGATGCTGGCCCAGACGCTGCAATGGCTGGAGGGCGACGGGCTGGTCAAGCGCACCGCCCACGACGTGGTGCCGCCCCATGTCGACTACAGCCTGACGCCGCTGGGGCGGGAGGCCGCCGAGAAGGTGCGCCTCCTCGCCGACTGGATCGAGTTCAACCTGCCGCGGATCGCCGAAGGCTGGACGAACCGGCAAAACGCCGCCGTGGATTGACCCACCCCACAAAAAAGGCCGCCGGACGCGAGGGGGCGCATCCGGCGGTGCCGCGTGTTCGGGCGTTGGGCTCAGCCGGCCACGGCCGCCTCTTCGGACGCCGCGGCCGCCGTCATCCCCAGCCGCTTCGCGATGCCCGCGCCATAGGCGGGGTCCGCCGCGAAGAAGTGCCTCAACTGCCGCCGCTGGATGAAGCCCGGCGCCTCCCCTAGCGAGTTGGCGATATTGTCCATCAGCCGCTCCTGCGCCTCCGCCCCGATCAGGCGGAACAGCGCGCCGGCCTGGGCGTAGTCGTCGTTGCCCTCGCGGTGGTCGTAGCGGGCGGCGTCGCCGGCGATGCGCAGCGGCGGTTCGGCCACCGCGCGATTCTGCACCGGCCCGCCAAAGCTGTTCGGCTCGTAATTCGGGCTGCCGCCGCCGTTGCCGTCGAAGCGCATGGCCCCGTCGCGCTGGTGGTTGCGGACCTCCGTGGCGTGCGGTCGGTTGACCGGCAGCGCCTGATGGTTGGCGCCCAGCCGGTAGCGGTGCGCGTCGGCGTAGGCGAACAGCCGGCCCTGCAGCATCTTGTCCGGGCTGAAACCGATGCCGGGGACGACGTTGGCCGGGCTGAAGGCGGCCTGCTCGACCTCCGCGAAGAAGTTCTCCGGGTTTCGGTTCAGCACCAGTTCGCCGAATTCGACCAGCGGGTAATCGGCGTGCGGCCACACCTTGGTCACGTCGAACGGGTTGATGCGGTGAGCGTTGGCCGCCACCTCCGGCATGATCTGCACCGAGACGGTCCAGGCCGGGAAATCACCGTCGCGGATGGCGGCGAACAGGTCGCGGGTGGCGTGGTCGGGATCGACGCCGGCCATGCGCACGGCCTGATCCGCCGTGAAGTTCTGGATCCCCTGGCGGGTCTTGAAGTGATACTTGACCCAGAAGCGCTCGCCCGCCGCGTTGATCCAAGAGAAGGTGTGGCTGGAGAAGCCGTCCATGTGGCGGTAGCCGCGCGGCGTGCCGCGGTCGCTGAACAGAATCGTCAGCTGGTGCATCGTCTCCGGTGACAGCGAGAAGAAGTCCCACACCGCGGTCGGGTCCTTCAGGTTGGTCGCCGGGTTGCGCTTCTGCGTGTGGATGAAGTCCGGGAATTTCAGCGGGTCGCGGATGAAGAAGACCGGCGTGTTGTTGCCGACCATGTCGTAATTGCCGTCCTCCGTGTAGAATTTGAGTGCGAAGCCACGCGGGTCGCGCTCGGCGTCGGCGGAGCCCTTCTCGCCGCCGACCGTGGAGAAGCGCAGGAACACCTCCGTCTCCTTGCCCACCGCCGACAGGAACCGGGCCGCTGTGTAGGGCGTCACGTCCTTCGTCACCCGGAAGACGCCGTAGGCGCCCGCCCCCTTGGCGTGGACCACCCGCTCCGGAATGCGTTCGCGGTTGAAGTGGGCCAGCTTCTCGATCAGGTGGAAATCCTGCATCAGCACCGGGCCGCGCGGGCCAGCGGTCAGCGAATTCTGGTTGTCGGCGACGGGGATGCCGGCAGCGGTGGTCAGGGTGCTCATGGCTCAACTCCTTGCGTTTCTTATCGGTCGGCTCGTCCGCTTTGCCCTCTGGTTATCCCGCCGCGTCGTTGATATATCCAAGACATCGTTTCAAATGCTTCGATAGCTTGATCCTATGAATCTCGCCGGCCTGTCCCTTCGCGATCTGGAATATGTGGTGGCGGTCGCCGAGCAGCGGCATTTCGGGAAGGCGGCGGAGCGCTGCTCGGTCAGCCAGCCGTCGCTGAGCGCGCAGATCCGCAAGCTCGAAGACCTTCTCGGCATCCCCCTGTTCGAGCGGACGAGCCGCCGCGTGCTGCCCACCCCGCAGGGAGAGGTGGTGATCCGGCAGGCCCGAATCGTCCTGGAGGAGGCGCGCCGCCTGCTGGTGCTGGCCCGCGGGACGGCGGGGGCTCTGCACGGTCCGCTTTCCATCGCGGCGATCCAGACGCTGGGACCGTACCTGTTCCCCCACGTCCTGCCCGCAATGCGCCGGCACCTGCCCGACGTCCAGCTCGTGCTGTCCGAAGGCCGCACCGACGGCTTGCTGGAAGAATTGCGGGAGGGGCGGCTGGACGCCGTCCTGCTTGCCCTGCCCGTCGAGGCGGAGGGGTTGACCTGCGACGCCCTGTTCTTCGAACCCTTCGTGCTGGCCCATCCCGCCGGCCACCGGCTGGAAAGCCTGCCCTCCATCGCCCTGGCCGACCTCGACCCCGGCGAACTGGTGCTGCTGGAGGAGGGGCATTGCCTGCGCGATCAGGCCCTGGCCGCCTGCGGCGCCACCACCCGCGGCATGCGCCACGCCACCGGGCTGGAGACGCTGCGCCACATGGTCGCCAGCGGCACCGGCTACACGCTGATGCCGCGGCTCGCCACCGGCGACGGGGAGGCGGCGACGGTTGGCGGACTGGTCGCCTACCGCGACTTCCAGGGCGATCCGCCGGGCCGGGTCGTCGGGCTGGTCTGGCGGGCTAGCGACCCGCGCGCCGCCGGTTTCCGCGCGCTCGCCCGGAGCCTGCGTGACGCCACCCCGCCCGGCATGCGCCGGATCGACGGCTCAGCCGACCCCTGAGTCCGGTTCCGCCATGAAGGCGAGGTGGTGCAGGACGATCCCGCTGGTCGTGGCGACGTTCAGGGAATCGAAATCCGGCGCCATGGGGATGCGCACGGTCCGCGTCCGCATCAGAACGGACACCGGCAGGCCCGGCCCCTCCGACCCCAGAAGCAGGGCCACGCGCTCCGGACGGCGCAGGCCCGCCAGAGTCACCGCCCCCGCCGGACTCAGCGAGATCGCCGCGAATCCGTGCCGTTCCAACAGCACGACCGGATCGGTTCCCCCCGGAATGCGGACGAAGGGCACCCGCAGCACCGCCCCGACCGAGACGCGGATCGCCTTGCGGTAGAGCGGGTCGCAGCAGCCGGAATCGAGCAGCACCGCGTCCACCCCGAAGGCCGCCGCGTTGCGGAAGATGCCCCCCACATTGTCGTGGTTGCCGATCCCGCACATCACCAGAACGGTCGCCCGCGGTCCCAGCCCGGACAGCAGCGCGTCCGGCTCCGGCATCGGCGCCGCTCGACCCAGCCCGAGGATGCCCCGGTGCAGCGGGAAGCCGGCGATGGCGTCCAGCACCTCCTGCCGGGCGCTGTAGACCGGCACCCCCGCGGGCAGCGCCTCCAACATCGGCGCCAACCCGGCGATGCGCTTCTCGGCGATCAGCAGCGACAAGGCTTCGTGGCGCGAGGCGGTCAGCAACGTCCGCAGCACCACCGCCCCTTCGGCGATGAACCGCCCTTCCCGGCCCACGAGGTCGCGCTCCTTCACGTCACGATAGGCGGCGATCCGCGGGTCGTCCGGGTTGTCGATGGGAATGATCGGAGGCATGGACGCCTGTGTAGCGCCCCTGTTGCCTCACCGGAAGTCCGGAAAGCGCGGGGCCGGTGTGAAGGGCGCCACTTCCCCGCCGGCCAAAGCCCGCTAGACAGGACCGGCAACGCGGGGCGGCAGTCCCCGCCCGAACGGAGGAACCACCCATGCCGACCCTGTCCGCCGTCCGCGCCTTCGGCGCAACCCTACCGAAATCACTCAGCGCCGCCCTGCTGGGAGCCTGCCGCAGCCTGAAGGAGCGCCGGAACCGGCGGGCCGCGGTCGCCCCCGACCGCATCGATGACCGCCTGCTGAGGGACATCGGCGTCAGCCGCAGCGACCTGATGGCCGCCGAGCGTCTGAAGAAGCCGCACCGGCGCAACGAGGGCCGCTGAACCGGTTCTTACGATTTGCCCGCCGGGGTCACCCGCAGGATCTCGCCCCGATTCTCGTCGGTCAGCAGATAGAGCGCCCCGTCCGGCCCCTGGCTGACCTGCCGGATGCGCTTGCCCAGATCGCGGAACATGCGCTCCTCGTGCTTGACCTTGTTGCCGTCGAGTTCGAGCCGCACAACCTCCTTGGTCGCCAGCCCGCCGTTGAACAGGCTGCCCTTCCAACCGGGCACGGTGTCCGCCGTGTAGAAGGTCATGCCCGAGGAGCCGATGACCGGAGTCCACTGGTACACCGGCTCCTCCATGCCGGGCGCGCTCGACTTGCCCGTCCCGATCGGCGTCCCGTTGTAGTTCACGCCATAGGACACCACCGGCCAGCCGTAGTTCTTCTCTGCCTCCGGCACATTGACCTCGTCGCCGCCGCGGGGCCCGTGCTCGTTGATCCACAGCGCGCCGGTCTGCGGATTCAGCGCGGCGCCCTGGATGTTGCGGTGGCCGTAGGACCAAATTTCCGGCAACGCGCCGGAGCGGTTCACGAAGGGATTGTCGGCGGGCACCGAACCGTCACGGTTGATCCGCACCACCTTGCCCAGATGCGAGTCGAGATCCTGGGCCTGCGTCCGGAACCGCTCCAGCGAGCGCTCGCCCAGCGTCACGTACAGATGGCCCTGCCGGTCGAAGACCAGCCGGGACCCGTAATGCATCCGGCTTTCCACCTTGGGCTTCTGCGAGAAGATCACCCGGACGTCGGTCAGGGCGGTCCCGTCGGCGTTCAGCGCGCCGCGCGCCACGGCGGTGGAGTTGGTGCCATCCTCCGTTCCGGGCTCGGAAAAGCTGAGATAGACGAAGCGGTTCTGCGCAAAGTCCGGGTCCAGCGCCACGTCCAGCAGGCCGCCCTGCCCGCGGTCATCGACCTTCGGCACGCCCTTCACCGGGCCGGACACCGAGCCGTCCGGCGCCACGATGCGCAACCGACCATCCTTCTCGGTCACCAGCATCCGCCCGTCGGGCAGAAAAGCCAGTCCCCAGGGATGGCTGAGGCCGCTGGCGACGGTTTTCACCGACACCATCGCCTTTTCGGTTTTGAACACCTTGTCCACGGCGCCTGCGTCCGTGACGCTCAGGCAAGCCGCAAGAGTGGCGGCGGTCATCAGGGCGGCGGTTCGGCCCATGCGCATTCCTCGTCCTCCCGCATCGTCGCTGTCGATGGGTAGGTGGGGGCGCCACGGCCACGAACAAGACACCCGGTCCCACTTCACCCCCATTCCCCTCCCCCGCCTTCGGCGGGGGACGGTTAGAGAGGGGGCCGTGGCGATACCCGGACACGACGAAAAGCCGGCGCTTCCCGTTGGGGAAAGCGCCGGCCTTGTCGTTCATGAAGCCGATTGTCAAGCGATGCTGAAACCTTGTCCAAGCCGCGTCGGGCTGGTTTGGCGTGTGCCGTGGTGACCTGGCGGCGACCTACTCTCCCACGTCTTAAGACGCAGTACCATCGGCGCTGAGGCGTTTCACGGCCGAGTT
>NZ_VITI01000016.1 GCF_007827795.1 Azospirillum brasilense | reverse complement strand
GTATCGCTCCCTCGTGGAGGTTCTGGCAGGCTTCGTCACCCGCCTCGATACGCCGCCTTCTTCAGACCGTCATCACCCAGTTTCCCGCATAGCTCTAGCTCCACCCCCTGTGGCCGGAGGTGCGCTTAACCTGTGTGAAGAGGGCTTTCCCGGATGGACGCTTAAACACGTCGCACAGCGGCCAGCGGAGGACAGCACGATGCCGGGATCAGACACGCCACGATCGACGACGATGAGCGGCCCCGGCGTGCCGTTCCGGTTCCGTGACCGGAGCGAGGCCGGACGACGCCTCGCCACGCGGCTGGCCCATCTGGGCGACGAGAAACCGGTCGTCCTGGCTCTGCCGCGCGGCGGCGTTGCGGTCGCGGTGGAGGTGGCGAGGGCGCTCCACGCGCCGCTCGACCTCGTGCTCGTGCGCAAGATCGGCGCCCCGTTCCAGCCGGAGCTGGCCGTCGGCGCCGTGGCCGATGGCGGCCGCGTCGAAACCGTCATCAACCCGGATGTCGCGGATTTCGTGCCCGAATCCTGGATCGGAGAGGAAAAGGTTCGGCAGCTCCGGGAGATCGAGCGCCGGCGGGCCGTGTATGTCGGCGACCGTCCGCGGGTGCCGGTGGCCGGGCGCACCGCCATCCTCGTGGACGACGGCATCGCGACCGGCGCGACGATGCTCGCCGCCCTGCGGTCGGTGCGCCGGGCGAGGCCGAGGCGGACGGTGCTGGCGGTGCCGGTGGCGCCGCTCGACGTCCTGTCGGAGCTGCGGGTCGAAGCCGATGAGATTGTCTGTCTCCAGGCTCCGAACCCGTTCGACGCCATCGGCGCCTTCTACGAGGACTTTCACCAACTCGATGATGCCGAGGTCGTCCACCTGCTGGACGAGGCGTCGCGCACGCGCCCCACGGCCGCCCCGTCATCGAATGATCGTGCGCCCTGAGCGGCGGATGAAGTCCGCCGCTCAGGGCATCGGTTCAGAAATGGACGCGCACCGCGGCGCGGATGCGGCGGATGTTGTCGTCGATCCGCTCGGGCGTGGTGTTCGGCCCCAGATCGTCGAAATGCACATGCTCGACCACCTTGATGCCGCACAGTCCCATGATCGCGACGTCCTGCGTGACCTTGAAGGCCTGCATTTCCCCGACCGCTTCCAGATAGTCCAGCGGCGCGCCGGAACTGGTGACGATCAGCCCCTTGCGTCCGTGCAGCTTGCCCTTGATCTCCTCGCCGCGCAGCTCCCAGGCGAAGCCGTAGGTGAAGACCCGGTCCACATAGCCCTTGAGCATGGCGGGCATTCCGGCCCACCAGATCGGAAACAGGAAGGTGATCGCCTGCGCCCCGGCGATGATCTCCTGCTCACGCCGGACGTCCTCGGGCACCGGACCCGCGCGGGCCAGCTCCTCCTCCGAGAGGACCGGGTTGAAACCCATGGTGTAGAGGTCGCGCACCTCGACCGAATGTCCGTATTGCTCCAGCTCGTCCACATAGGCCCCCGCGGCCTGCCGGATGAAGCTGCCGGAGCGCGGGTGTGCGAAGACGACGACGTGCTTCATGATGGATCTCCCGTTTCAGGGTTGCGCGGGACACGGCCGAGCCCTCGTTCCAGCTCCACGACGGCGCGCAACGTCTTCAGCACGCTGTCAGGCGTCAGGCTGATGGAATCAATGCCGAGCCGCACCAGGAACTCGGCGATTTCCGGATAGTCCGAGGGTGCCTGGCCGCAGATTCCGCAGGGCCGGCCGTTGCGACGCGCGCCCTCCACGGCTTGGCGCAGGAATGCCAGCACGCCGGGATCGCGCTCGTCGAAGTCGAAGGCGACCAGCGGACTGTCGCGGTCCACGCCGAGCGTGAGCTGCGTCAGGTCGTTCGACCCGATGGAAAATCCGTCGAAACGTTGGGCGAACTCGTCCACCAGCAGCACGTTGTTGGGGATCTCGCACATCACGTAGATCTCCAGCCCGTCGCGCCCGCGCTCCAGCCCATGGTGGGCCATGGCGGCGATCACCCGGTCCGCCTCCTCCAGGCGGCGGCAGAAGGGGACCATGACCTTCACGTTGGTCAATCCCATCTCGGCACGCACCCGGACCAGCGCCCGGCATTCCAGCGCGAAGCCCTCCTCGTAGGCAGGATGGGCGTAGCGCGCCGCCCCCCGGAAGCCGAGCATGGGATTCTCCTCGACCGGCTCGAACCACCGCCCGCCGATCAGGGAAGCGTATTCGTTGGTCTTGAAGTCCGACAGGCGAACGATGACCGGGCGCGGGAAGAAGGCCGCCGCGATGGTGCCGATCCCTTCCGACAGACGCTCCACGAAGTAGGCGCCGCCGTCGGGGTGGCTGCAGGTCAGTTGGGCGATGTGGGCGCGGACGTCGGAATCCTCGACGCGCTCCGGATGGACGAGCGCCATCGGATGCACCTTGATGGCCTCGCTGATGATGAACTCCATGCGCGCCAGGCCAACCCCGTCCACCGGAAGCTGGCCGGTCTGGAAGGCTTGGTCGGGGTTGCCGAGGTTCACCATGATGCGCGTCTGTGGGCGCGGCAGCCGACCGAGGTCGATGCGCTCCACATGGAACGGCACGGCGCCGTCATAGACCTTGCCGGTGTCGCCCTCGGCGCAGGAGATGGTCACTGTTTGACCGTCGCGCAGGGCCTCCGTCGCGCGCTCGGCCCCGACCACGGCGGGAATGCCCAGCTCGCGGGCGACGATGGCGGCGTGGCAGGTGCGGCCGCCCCGGTTGGTGACGATGGCGGCGGCCGTCTTCATCACCGGTTCCCAATCGGGCGTCGTGGTGTCGGCCACCAGCACCTCGCCCGGGCGGAAGGCGGACAGATGGTGGGCGCCGGTCACCACACGGACGGCCCCGGCGGCCATACGCCCGCCGACCGCGCGCCCGGAAACGAGTACGGTGCCCTTCCCTTCCGGAACGAAGGTCTCCAGCTCCAGGGCCGAGCGCCGGGAGGCGACCGTCTCCGGCCGCGCCTGGACGATGTAGAGACCGCCGTCCTGCCCGTCCTTGGCCCATTCGATGTCCATGGGCTGGCCGTAATGGTCCTCGATCCGGATGGCCTGTTCGGCGAGCCGCAGCACCTCCCCGTCGGTCAGACAGAAGCGCTCCCGGTCGGCGCCGGGTGTGGGGACGGTGCGCGTCGGCTCACGGGTGCGGCCCGAGCGGTAGACCATCTTCACCAGCTTCTCGCCCAGGCGCCGCCGCAGCACCGCGCGACGGCCCTGCCGGAAGGTCGGCTTGTGCACATAGAACTCGTCGGGATCGACCGTCCCCTGGACGACCGTTTCCCCCAGCCCATAGGCGCCGGTGATGAACACGGCATCCCGGTATCCCGATTCCGTGTCGAGCGTGAACATCACCCCGGCCGAGGCGAGGTCGGAGCGCACCATCTTCTGCACACCGACCGACAGCGCGACCTTGAAATGGTCGAAGCCCTGGTCGATCCGATAGGAGATGGCGCGGTCGGTGAACAGCGAGGCGTGGCAGCGCCGCACGGCGTCGAGCAGCATCGCCTCGCCCGCCACATTCAGGTAGGTCTCGTGCTGCCCGGCAAAGCTGGCCGTCGGCAGATCCTCGGCGGTGGCGGAGCTGCGCACCGCCACGGTCAGGCCCTCCCCGTATTCGGCCAGCAGGGCACGGAAGGCCGTGCGCAATTGCGCTTCCATGTCCGGCGTCAGGCCGGCGGTGTAGACGATCTCGCGGGCGCGGGCCCCGGCACGGGCCAGACGCTCCACATCCGTCTTGTCCAGGTCGTCCAGCAGCGCGTGCAGGCCGTCCCAGGCGTTGGCGGCGGTCAGCGCGTCGCGGAAGGCGGCGGCGGTCAGGGCGAAACCGTCCGGCACCTCCACCCCCAGCGGTTTCAAGCGCCGATGGAGCTCACCGAGCGAGGCGTTCTTGCCGCCCACCAGGGCGACATCGTCACGACCAAGATCGGAAAACCAGCGGATGTACGAACTGTCCGGCATGGCCGGCCTCCCAAGGTGATGTCGTCGGCGCTGGTGGCGTAATGTCCGGCGCCGGGCGCTTCGGTGATTGATCCCGGGCGGAGAGCGGAGACGCGACGCCTACGACGCCGTATGGGTCTTCACGTCCTGCCTGCGGCGGCGCGCGTAGTCTTCCAACTCCCGGCGGATCGCGTCGAACGCGTCGCGTATGGCGACCTTGGGATCTTCATGGGCATGGTCGGCGGGCTTGGCGTGGCGCACGACCAGTTCTCCTGCCGGAACGGTCAGGTCGATCCGGACGGTGTAGAGCTTGCCCTTGTGGTGGTGTCGATGCGGCGCATCGAGGACCACGTGGCAGGCCATGATGTGTTCGAAGAATCGCTCCAGTTTGGCGGCATGCTCGCGGACACAGGCTTCCAGGAAGGGCGAGGGGTCCATGTTGTGGAAGGTGATCTGCAGCGACGGTTGCATGGCGCTCCTCCGGCGGTCGGTCGCATCGTCATCGCGGCCCGTTGGCTACGGCGCCGCCGGGATCATCATCGGGGTGCGAGGGCCGGGGAGCCTTAACCCAGGTAAAGGAACACCAGCGCTATCGGGGGCGGGCGTTCGCGCCGCGCGCGTTTGAACGGACGGAACCGTCACTCATGGCGCAGTGCCTGGATCGGATCGAGATGGGCCGCGCGGTGGGCCGGGATGTAGCCGAAGAGGATTCCAACCACGGCGGAGAAGCCGAACGCCACAAGGATGATGAAGGGATCGACGAGGAACGGGACGTTCAGCGCGGCCGTCGTCACAATCGCCAGCCCGAGCCCCAAAGCGATTCCGAGGATGCCGCCGAACAGGGACAGCACCACCGCCTCCACCAGGAACTGCATCAGCACCTGTTCCTCCAGGGCGCCGATGGCGAGGCGTATTCCGATTTCCCGCGTCCTTTCGGTCACCGACACCAGCATGATGTTCATGATGCCGATCCCGCCGACCAGCAGGCTGACCGCCGCCACCGCGCCCAGAAGGCCGGTGAGCACCGCCGTCGCTCCGGCGGTGGCCTGCACGACCTGCTTCATATCGCGAACGGAGAAATCGTCCTCCTTGCCGGGGGTGATGTTGCGCCGCTCCCGCAACAGGCGCTCGATGCCGGTCTGCACCTTGGCCGTATCGACCCCGTTCCGCGCCGAGACGTAGACGCGCGCGATGTCCATGTTTCCGGCGATCCGCCGCTGGAAGGCGCGCAGAGGCATCAGCACCGTGTCGTCCAGGTCGGTTCCGAAGCTCGACTGCCCCTTCGCTTCGAGAAGGCCGATCACCTCGCATGAGACGTTGTGGACGCGGATGGTCTCGCCGATGGGGTCGGTACGGCCGAACAGCGTCTCCCGGACGGTCTGGCCGACGATGCAGGCGGCACGCCCGGCGCGCTCCTCGCCCTCGTGGAAGCCGCGCCCCCGTGCCAGCGCCCAATTCTGCACGACGAAATAGCCGCTGTCGGTTCCCGTCACCACCGTGTTGCGGTTTTCCGTCCCGTAGATCACCGGCACCGACTTCTGTGCCACCGGCGCGACCGCCTGCACCCCGGTCAGTTGTGCCCGCATCACCTCGATGTCGCGGTTGTTGAAGGGCTTGGCGTCGGAACTGGCGCGTCCGGGGCCGACCTGTCCGGGCAGCACAAACAGCAGGTTGGTGCCGAGCTTGGCGAGGTCGGCGGTGATCCGGGCGGTGGTGCCGTTGCCGATGGTCACCATGCCGATGACGGCGCCGACACCGATGATGATGCCGAGCACGGTGAGAAAGGAGCGCAGCGCGTTGCGGCGGATCGCCTGGAGCGCGAGCTTGACGGCCTCGACGAGCATCACGCGGCCCTTTCGCTGGAGGCGTCGCTGTCGATGCGGCCATCGACGAAGCGGATGATGCGCCGTGCGTGGGCCGCCATGTCCGGCTCATGCGTGACCATGACGACGGTGATGCCCTGTTCGCGGTTCAGCCGCCCCAGAAGGTTCATGATCTCCAAGCTCATCCGGCTGTCGAGATTGCCGGTCGGCTCGTCGGCCAGAAGAACGGCGGGGTCGGTGACGATGGCGCGGGCGATGGCGACACGCTGCTGCTGGCCGCCGGACAACTCGCCCGGCGTGTGGTCCTCGCGCCCTTCCAGCCCGACACGGGCCAGAACCTCCCGCGCAAGCCGGCGGCGGGCGGTCGTGGGAGTGCCTCGGTAGACCAGAGGAAGCTCCACATTCTCCACGGCGCTGGTGCGGGCCAGCAGGTTGAAGCCCTGGAAGACGAAGCCCAGGTAGCGGCGACGGAGCAGCGTGCGCTGGTGGCGGTTCAAGCGGCCGACGTCGACGCCCATGAAGCGATAGGTCCCGGAGGTCGGGGCGTCGAGGCAGCCGAGGATGTTCATCGCCGTTGACTTGCCGGACCCCGACGGTCCCATGATCGCCACGAATTCCCCCCGGTCGATGCTCAGATCGACCGCGTTCAGCGCCGGGACGGCGGCGGGGCCGCTGCCGAAAACCTTGCTCACACCTTTGAACTCGATGAGTGGCGGTCCGCCGGCTCTGGGCATGCTGCCCTCCTCAGGGGGTCGGTGCCGTGTCCACGATCACAACCGCACCCTCCGTCAGGTCTCCCTGGAGAATCTCGGTCCTCCGGCCGTCGCTTGCTCCGGTGACGACCGGCACCTCCACCGCGGCGCCGTCGCGCAGTGTCCACACGGTGCGCGACGGGCCGCTGGGCTCCTGCGGACTTGGGGAACGGAACTGCGGCATGCCGGGCATCATCCGTTTCAGCAGGTCGCCTTGGCCCGCCGCCTCCACTGGCGGCGTGAAGCGCAGGGCGGCGTTGGGCACGAGAAGCGCGTCCGCCACGTCCTGCACACCGATCTCCGCCGTCGCGGTCATGCCCGGACGCAACAGCATGGCGCTGTTGTCGACGGTAAGAATGGCCTTGTAGGTCACGACGCCCTGCACCGTCTCCGGGGCGTAGCGCAGTTCGCGGATGACGGCGGGAAAATGGTGATCGGGGTGGGCATCGACGGAGAAGCGGGCCGACTGTCCTTCGCGCACCTTGCCGACGTCGGCCTCGTCCACGTCAACCTGCACCTCCATCCGGCGCAGGTCTTCGGCGATGGAGAACAGCACCGGCGCCTGAAAGGTGGCGGCAACGGTTTGGCCGGGATCGATGTTGCGCTTCAGGACGATGCCGTCGATGGGCGAAACGATGCCCGTCTTGCGCAGGTTCGACTCATTCAGCGTCAACTCGGCCTCGGCCACCCCGACATCGGCCCGCGCGCTTGCCCGCGCCGCCACGGCCCGGTCGCGGAGCGCTCTCGCCACGTCCAGGTTCTGAAGCGTGCCTGCACGGGTGCGAACCAACGTCTGCTTGCGATCGAGTTCGCGCGCGGTCTCGACGACGGTGACCTCCGCCTGGGCGACCTTCGCCTCGGCGGCGGCCAGTTTGGCGCGGGAACTGTCCACGCTGGCCATGACCTTGTCGGTGTCCAGTTCCGCCAGCATCTGACCGGCGGCGACCACGCTGTTGTAATCGACAAGAACCCGGCGCACGGTGCCGGACAGCTCGCTTGAAACCTCGACTTGGCTTGTCGGCTGGACGCTGCCGGTGGCGGTGACGATCACGTGCAGGTCGCCGCGAACCGTCGGTTCGGTTGCGTAGCGGATGTTGTCGGTGGAGGAGCGAAGCAGGAAGTAGACAACCACGCCCAGCAGAGCGGCCAGACCAACGGCGAGCAACCAGGCTCGTCCGATGCGCACCACACCCGAAGCGTTCCGGGGCAAACGGTCCAGCCCCAGCAACGCTTCGATGTCCGCCGGCCCTTCCCGTGGCAAGAGTCCAGTCATCGCGACCTCTTCCGCCAAGTGCGTTTGACAAACGTTGTCCGGAGACGCGGGAAATGCCATGACTTGAATCAACGGGGCGCCGTTGAAAGCTCTGTTGCAGAGTTGACCCAGATCCGGCGGAATGGCTGGGCAGAACTAAGCCGTGCCGGACTTCAAGGGGCGCTACTTCGAACGATCCCGCAAATCCTGTCCGTAGGCTTGGGCCATGCGTTTGTCCATCCGCCGGGGAGGAAGCATCACGCAGCCCAGCCGCCGTAAGTTCCTCGCGATCCGGCACCTCCCTGGAGAACTGCCGTCTTGATTGCGCAGAAGATGGCTTTCGGTCCGCGCATTCGGACACCTCAAAAAGCCTTGGCGTTGCGGGTGCTCCGGTGCTTCCCCTGGTTCACCCTGGCCGCCGGCCTCGGTCGCGCGACGGTGAAGATCGGCATCGCCAAGCTCGCCTACAACTTTCGCCGCCTGATCTCTTGCTCAACGTCGGCTTGTCGAGGTGTTCAGCTGATTGCCTCACATCGATAATTCGACTATTGTCGAATCATGGAAAGCAAGACCGCCATCGACGCCTTCGCCGCGCTCGCCCAGGAAACCCGTCTGGCCGTGTTCCGCCTGCTGATCACGGTGGGGCCGAACGGGCTGACGGCGGGCGAGATTGCCCAGCAGGTGGGGGTTCCGGCCTCCACCCTGTCCCATCATCTGGCGACGCTGGAACGCGCCGGCCTGCTCCGCTCCTGGCGGGTGCAGCGGCAGATTTTCTATGCGTCCGACTATGAGGGCACCCGCCGGCTGATCGCCTTTCTGATGGAGGACTGTTGCCAGGGCCGTCCCGAACTCTGCTCCGCCGACCTGATCCAGGCCGTCCCGTGTGGTCCCGACGGATGCGACCACGACGCCTGATGCCCCGACCCCAACCGCCGCGCTTCCCGCGGCCCGGAAAGGCGATCCTGCGATGACCGACCGCGTCTACAACGTCCTGTTCCTGTGCACCCACAACAGCGCCCGCAGCGTCATGGCGGAATGCCTGCTGAACCGGGAGGGCAAGGGCCGCTTCCGCGGCTTCAGCGCCGGCAGCCAGCCGTCCGGGCGCATCAACCCCTCTGTCCATGACCTGCTGGAACGGCTCGGCTTCCCGACCGCCGAACTGCGCTCCAAGACCTGGGATGAGTTCGCCGCACCGGGTGCCCCGCACATGGATTTCATCGTCACCGTTTGCGACAACGCCGCCGGGGAGGTCTGCCCGGTGTGGCCGGGACAGCCGATGACGGCGCACTGGGGCTTTCCGGACCCGTCGAGTGCCCAGGGCACCGACGCGGAGAAGGCCGCCTTCACCGCCACAGTGTTCGGCCAAATCCAGCGCCGCATCCAGGCCTTCGTCAGCCTGCCCATCGCCTCGCTCGACCGGCTGGCGCTGAAACGCAAGCTGGATGACATGGGCCAGGAGTCCGCCACGCCGGAGGCGGCGCGATGACGCCGGTCACCATCTACCACAACCCCGATTGCGGCACGTCGCGCAACACGCTGGCGCTGATCCGCAACAGCGGCGTCGAGCCGACGGTGATCGAGTATCTGAAGACACCGCCGACGCGCGAGGAACTCGCCGACCTGATCCGCCGTATGGGCGTGCCGGTGCGTGCCGTGCTGCGCGAGAAGGGCACGCCCTTTGCCGAGCTCAGGCTCGACGACCCGTCGTTGAGCGACGACCGACTGCTCGACGCCATGATGGCCCACCCGATCCTGATCAACCGGCCGATCGTGGTGACGCCGCTCGGCGTGCGGCTGTGCCGCCCGTCCGAGGCGGTGCTCGACATCCTCTCCGATGCCCAGCGCGGCGCCTTCGCCAAGGAAGATGGCGAGCAGGTCGTCGATGCCGCCGGACACCGCATCGGCAAAGCCTCCTGACGGACAAGCATCATGACCGCTGACATCCATGCCGCCCCGGCGGCCCGCCCCGCCATGGGGCTGTTCGAGCGTTACCTCAGCGTCTGGGTCGCGCTGTGCATCGTCGCCGGCATCGCACTCGGCCATCTGGTGCCCGGCCTGTTCCAGGCGATCGCCGCGGCCGAGGTCGCCAAGGTCAACCTGCCGGTGGCGGTGCTGATCTGGCTGATGATCGTGCCGATGCTGCTGAAGATCGACCTCGGCGCTCTGGGGCAGGTCAAGGAGCATTGGCGCGGCGTCGGCGTCACCCTGTTCATCAACTGGGCGGTCAAGCCGTTCTCGATGGCGCTGCTCGGCACGCTGTTCATCGGAAACCTGTTTGCCCCGCTGCTGCCGCAGGACCAGATTTCCTCCTACATCGCCGGCCTGATCCTGCTGGCGGCGGCACCCTGCACCGCCATGGTCTTCGTCTGGTCGAACCTGTGCGAGGGCGAGCCGCACTACACGCTGAGCCAGGTGGCGCTGAACGACATCATCATGGTCTTCGCCTTCGCGCCGCTGGTCGGCCTGCTGCTGGGCGTCGCGTCGATCACCGTGCCGTGGGACACGCTGCTGCTGTCGGTGCTGCTCTACATCGTCATCCCCGTGGTCGGCGCCCAACTCTGGCGCCGCAGCCTGCTGGCCAGCGGCGGCGAGGCGGCTCTGAAGCGCCGGCTCGACCTGATCCAACCGGTGTCGCTGGTGGCGCTGCTGACCACGCTGGTGCTGCTGTTCGGCTTCCAGGGCGAACAGATCCTGGCCCAGCCGCTGGTCATCGTTCTGCTGGCGGTGCCGATCCTGATCCAGGTCTATTTCAACGCCGGGCTGGCCTACTGGCTGTCACGCCGCTTCGGGGTGGCGTGGTGCGTGGCGGCTCCGGCGGCGCTGATCGGCGCCTCCAACTTCTTCGAACTGGCGGTCGCCGCCGCCATCAGCCTGTTCGGTTTGGGCTCCGGGGCGGCGCTCGCCACCGTGGTCGGCGTGCTGGTCGAGGTGCCGGTGATGCTGTCGGTGGTGAGGATCGTCAAGGCGACCAAGCCCTGGTACGAGGGACGCAGCCATGCATGATATCGAGACGACCGGAAGTGACTCCTTGCCGAGCCTGGACGAGTCCTATTTCGAGGCTCCCGACCTCGACAGGCTGACAGCGGAGCGGCCGTCGACCCACCCGCCGCGCATCCTGCTGCTCTACGGCTCGCTGCGGGAACGGTCGTACAGCCGCTTCCTGGCCGAAGAAGCCGCCCGTCTGCTGCGGCGCATGGGGGCGGAGACGCGGATCTTCGATCCCCACGGCCTGCCGCTGCCGGACAGCGTGCCGGTCGATCATCCCAAGGTGGCGGAACTGCGCGCCCTGTCGCAATGGTCGGAAGGGCAGGTGTGGGTCAGTCCGGAACGCCACGGCACCATCACCGGCATCCTGAAATGCCAGATCGACTGGCTGCCGCTGGAAAGCGGCGGTATCCGGCCGACGCAGGGCCGGACGCTGGCGGTGATGCAGGTTTCCGGCGGCTCGCAGTCCTTCAACGCGGTCAACGCGATGCGGGTGCTGGGCCGCTGGATGCGGATGGTGACCATCCCCAACCAGTCCTCCGTCGCCAAGGCCTATCAGGAGTTCGACGAGGCCGGGCGGATGAAGCCCTCGCCCTATTACGACCGCGTGGTGGACGTGATGGAGGAACTGGTCAAGTTCACCCTACTGGTGCGCGACCGCAGCGACTACCTGACCGATCGCTACAGCGAGCGCCGCGAGGCCGGTTTGAAGGCGGAAACCGAGGCGCGGGCCCTGGCCGCCGCTGCGATGAGCGGTGAAAGAACCGCGTGACGGCATGGCGTGCGCCGGCCTGGGCCGTCGTTGTCGCGGCCGGGGTGGCGGGATTCTTAACACTCTGACGTGTGCCTTCACGGAATTGAAAGGGGAGGTTCGGTGGACGGGAAGACGATTTCAGAAAAGCTGACGGTCGGCCAGCAGCCCTCCGCGGAGCGGTTGGCACGACATGCGCGCTGCGACAGCCGACAGGACGGCTTGCCGTGACTCGCACGCTTTGGCATTGTTGAGGGACGCACCGTCACCGCACCGTTCGAGCATCGACCCCTCAGTCCAGGAAGTGAATCGGTCGTTCGGTATCATTTGCGTCCGAAGCGCTTGTTTTGAAACGTTTCACAGCTCGATCTCGGCGGCCGTGATGACGCTCTGGGCGATGTCGGCGATGCGGCGGCCCTGCTTCATGGCGGCCTTGCGCAAGGCGTTGTAGGCCGCCTCCTCCGTCAGGGACTTCTGCTGCATCAGAATGCCCTTCGCCCGCTCGATCAGCTTGCGGTCGGCGAGCTGCGTGCGCGCCTCGTCGCGTTCGCGTTTCAGCGTTTCAAAAGCAGCGTAGCGGGCCAGCGCGGTTTCCAGGATCGGCCGCACGCGGGCGGGGTGCAGACCGTCCAGGACGAAGGCGGCCACCCCGGCCTCCGCCGCCTGCGCGGCTGCCCCCGGCGGCGCTTTGTCGGCGAACAGGACGACGGCGCAGGCTCCGGACCGGGCCAGCCGGAAGACGCCGTCCAGCGTCGCGGGGTCCGATGTTTCCAAAACAGCGACGACCGCGTCCGGCGCCAGCGCGGCGACGCGGACGGCCAAGTCGGCGAAGCCATGGACCACGACGATCCGGTCGGCGAACCGGTCGCGGCCCCCCGCCCCGGCCAAGCCGTCCTCCACCGGCCACGTGGCGTCGGCGTCGGGGCCGGCCACCAGAATGCTCAGGGGTTTGTTCGCCATGGCCGCTCCGCCCTCCCCTTCACGCCGCCCACGTCACGCCGCTTTCACCGTCCCGTGATGCCCGCCTTCCAGGAAGTTCAGCAGCTCCTCCCGGTAGGCGTAGTAACGGGGATGCTCCAGCAGGGCCTGCCGGGTCCGGGGGTGGGGGATGTCCACCTCCAGGATGTGGCCGATGCGGGCGTTCGGCCCGTTGGACATCATCACCACACGGTCGGCCAGCAGGATCGCCTCGTCAACGTCGTGGGTGACGCAGATGGCGGTGACCTGGGTGCGCGCCCACACCTCCATCAGCACCTCCTGAAGCTCCCAGCGGGTCAGGCTGTCCAGCATTCCGAAGGGCTCGTCCAGCAGCAGCAGCTTCGGCGACAGGGCGAAGGCCCGCGCGATGCCGACGCGCTGCTTCATGCCGTTGGACAGCTCCGCCGCCTTCTTGTTCATGGCGTCGCCCAGCCCGACGCGCGACAGGTAGTAACGGGCGATGTCGTCGCGCTCCCCCCGGCCGGCCTGCGGGTAGACGCGGTCCACCCCCAGCATGACGTTCTCCAGCGCGGTCAGCCAGGGGAACAGGCTGGGCGCCTGGAAGACCACCGCCCGGTCGGGGCCGGCGCCGACGACCTCCTTGCCGTCCAGCACGATGCCGCCGCTGGAGACGTCGGCGAGCCCGGCGACCATCGACAAGACGGTGGACTTGCCGCAGCCCGAATGACCGATCAGGGAGATGAACTCCCCCTTGCGCATCTTCAGGTCGAAGCCGTCCACCACGGTCAGCGGCCCCTTCGGCGTGGCGAAGGTCTTGGTGACCCGGCTGAACTCGACGTAGCGGTCGTCGGACAGGCCGCCGGCTTGCCCGGCCAGATAAGCCTTGGGCTGCGGTGCGGCGGTGATCGGCGTCGCCGCCGGCAGGGTCAGGGTCTCGTCCACCGCGGCGGCGGCGCGGCTGGCCCCGGCCTCCATCAGCCAGGCCGTGACCTCGGCGCGCAGGCGCTTGAAGTCCGGGTCGTGGTTCACGGCGGTGCGGTCGCGCGGGCGCGGCAGGTCCACCGCGAAGGCGGGGCCGAGCGTCGCCCCCGGACCCGGCGTCAGCGGGATGATGCGGTCGGCCAGCAGGATGGCCTCGTCCACGTCGTTGGTGATGAGGACGACGGTCTTGCGGTCCTTGCGCCAGATCGCCTCGATCTCGTCCTGGAGCTTGGCGCGGGTCAGCGCGTCCAGCGCCGACAGCGGCTCGTCCAGCAGCAGCATTTCCGGGCTCATGGCGAGCGCGCGGGCGAAGCCGACGCGCTGGCGCATGCCGCCCGACAGCTCCTTGGGGCGGCGGTCGGTGGCGTGGCCCAGCCCCACCGTCTCCACCGCCCGGCGGGTCAGCACGCCGCGCTCCGTGGACGCCTTGCCCTTGTGCACGGCGTCCACGGCCAGCGCCACGTTGTCCTTCACGCTCAGCCAGGGCATCAGCGAGTAGTTCTGGAACACGACGCCGCGCTCCGCCCCCGGCCCGCGCACCGGCTGGCCGCGGAACAGCACCTCGCCGGCGTCGGGGGCGGCCAGCCCGCCCATCAGGTTGACCAGCGTGGTCTTGCCGGCGCCGGAGAAGCCGACGATGGCGACGAACTCCCCCTCCGCGATGGACAGGTCGATTCCGCGCAGCACCTCGGTCCCGCCGTAGGACTTCGCGACGTTCTTCAGCTCAAGGATGGCCATGCTCGGGGACTCCTCAGCGGGTGCCGGTGTGGGAAACGGCGGCCTGGAAGGCCAGCATGACGCGGTCGAGCAGGAAGCCGATCAGGCCGATGGTGAAGACCGCCACCATGATGCGGGCGAGCGAGGAGGAGGAGCCGTTCTGGAACTCGTCCCACACGAACTTGCCGAGGCCGGGATTCTGGGCCAGCATCTCCGCCGCGATCAGCACCATCCAGCCCACGCCCAGCGACAGCCGCAGACCCGTGAAGATGTAGGGCAGCGCCGAGGGCAGCACGAGCCGGCGCACCATCGTCGGGCCGGAGAGCTGCAGCACCTTGCCCACGTTCATCAGGTCCTTGTCGATGGAGGACACGCCGACCGCCGTGTTGATCAGCGTCGGCCACAGCGAGCAGAGCGTGACCGTGACGGCGGAGGTCAGGAAGGACTTCTCGAAGGTCGGGTTGTCGCTCGACACGGTGGCGCTGACCACCATGGTGACCAGCGGCAGCCAGGCCAGCGGCGACACCGGCTTGAAGATCTGGATCAGCGGGTTCATCGCCGCGTTGACCGTGCGCGACAGGCCGCAGGCCACGCCCAGCGGCACCGCCACCAGCGCGCCGAGCAGGAAGCCGGTGAAGACCGTCTTCAGGCTGGTGACGATCTGGTCGAGATAGGTCGGCTTGCCGGCGTAGGGCCGGGTCTTGACCTCGGCGCTCGGGTCCTTGGCCAGCAGCTCGGCGTTGCGCTTGGCCTGCCGGTCGTAGAAGGCGGCCTCCTTGGCGCGTTCGGCCTGATGGTCGGCGTGCAGGACGCCCACCTGCTCCCACACCTGGGCCGGGCCGGGGATGGCGCCCAGGCTGGTGTTCACCTGCGGCGCCAGCCACGCCCAGGCGGCGAGGAACAGCATCAGGGCGGTCAGCGGCACGCCCATCTGCTGCCACAGCTCCCGCCCCTGCTGGCGCGGGCTGTCCCCGGCGGCCATGCGGAGCAGCGGGCCGAGCCAGCCGAGCCCGACGATCTGCAGGGTGGCGGCGGCACGGTTCAGGCTGTGGGCGAGGCGGGCCTTGCGCCGGGCGCGCATCGCCTCGGCGGTGGAGAGGGTGGAGGCTTCGGTCACGCTGGTCATGGGGTGATCTTTCTGTTTGGCGCGGGGCGCCGATGCCCCCACCCCGGCCCTCCCCCGCTGGGCGGGGGAGGGTGTCTGTCCCCTCCCCTGCGTGAGCGGGGGAGGGTTAGGGTGGGGGCCCGTCGCGACCACTGCGCGAGTATCGGAAGTCCGCAGTCTCAACCGCCGACCAGTTGCCCGCCCTGCAGCGCCTGCCCGCCTTTCAGGCCGATGGGCAGCTTCGTCAGGTACTCGTTGGGCTTGCGGCCGTCGTAGGCGATGCCGTCGATGAAGCCCTCGTCCAGCGGCTTGTAGCCGTCGCTGGCCCAGGGGAAGTCGGCCTCCTTGGCCTTGCCCTCCTCCACCAGCAGCCGCGCGGCCTTCAGGTAGATCTCCGGCTTGTAGACCTTGCGGGCGGTCTCGTCGTACCAGGAGTCCGGCTTGGCCTCGGCGATCTGGCCCCAGCGGCGCATCTGCGTCAGGTACCAGACGGCGTCGGAATAGAAGGGATAAGTGGCGTTGTAGCGGAAGAAGACGTTGAAGTCGGGAACTGCCCGCTTGTCGCCCTTCTCATACTCGAAGGTGCCGGTCATCGAATTGGCGATGACCTTGGCGTCGGCCCCCACATACTCCGACTTCGCCAGGATCTTCACCGCCTCGGCGCGGTTGGCGTTGTCGTTCTCGTCCAGCCACATGGCGGCGCGGATCAGCGCCTTGACCAGCGCCAGATGGGTCTTGGGGTTCTTGGCGGCCCAGCCCTCGGTGACGCCGAAGACCTTCTCCGGGTTGTTCTTCCAGATCTCGGTGTCGGTGATGACCGGCACGCCGATGCCCTTCATCACCGCCTGCTGGTTCCACGGCTCGCCGACGCTGTAGCCGAAGATGGTCCCGGCCTCCAGCGTCGCCGGCATCTGCGGCGGCGGGGTGACGGAGAGCAGCGCGTCCGCCTGGATCTGCCCTGACACGTCGTTGGGGGCGTAGTAGCCGGGGTTGATGCCGCCGGCGGCCAGCCAGTAGCGAAGCTCGTAATTGTGGGTGGAGACGGGGAAGACCATGCCCATGGTGAAGGGCTTGCCCTCCGCCCGGTACTGGGCGATGACCGGCTTCAGCGCGTCGGCCTTGATCGGGTGCAGCGGCTTGCCGTCCGGCCCCTTGGGCAGGTTGGGCTTCATCCGCTCCCACACCTCGTTGGACAGGGTGATGCCGTTGCCGTTGAGGTCCATGGAGAAGGCCGTCACCACGTTGGCCTGGGTGCCGAAGCCGATGGTGGCGCCCAGCGGCTGACCGGCCAGCATGTGGGCGCCGTCCAGCTCCCCGGAGATCACGCGGTCGAGCAGCACCTTCCAGTTGGCCTGCGGCTCCAGCGTCACCGACAGGCCCTCGTCCTCGAAAAAGCCTTTCTCCGCGGCGATGGCGAGCGGGGCCATGTCGGTCAGCTTGATGAAGCCCAGCTTGAGCTGGTCCTTCTCCACGTCGAGCGGAGCGGCCTGGGCGGACCCGAGCGTCAGCGCCAGCGTGGCGGCGGCGGACAGCAGGGCGGTGCGGGGGGAGGCGGGAAGTCGGGTCACGTCGGTCGCTCCATCTCTCGTTCCGGACCCCCGCGGCACGCCCGACCTCGATCCAACGCCCCACCGGCGACGCGCCGTTGAGGGCTCTCCAGCCATGAAGGGCTGTCGAACCGGGTCAGCGACGGTGCCGAGGGGCCCAACCTTGGGCGTATGGGATGGACGCACCGCCGTTGGCGCGTCCCGCCGTTCCTCTCGCAAGGACCATGCCAAAGGCTGAATGACCTTCCAAACAGGGCCAAAGGTCTTTGTTTCTGCGGCTTTGACGCGAATTGCCTATTGTTTGTGCTGGTACCTTGGTGGTGCCGCATTGCACAATTTGTCGGCTTTCGGACCGCTTTTTGTTCGATGCAGGACAAAAGCGCGTGTTTTGGTCCCGACACTCCCGTCATCGACCAGCGGCGGCGAAACCCTGCAAATGGCGGAAATCCGCCATTCCGGTCCCTTTCTCATACCTTGGTGCCGGTGTTGGCACGCGGATTGCCAGAAGGATGGGCAGATCAGGGCCAGGGCAACGGCGCCATGGCCGGTTCGACGGCGAACCACCCGGACAACGGCGTCCGAAACCCTGGGAATCCCGCGGGAGTCCCCAGGGCTTCGGGCGCCTTTTTCTTTTCGGCCTCGCGGCCTCGCAAGAGGGCACACAGCATGAGCACGCACACCAATCCATCCACTCCGCGCGAACGGCTGGTCGTCATCGGCAACGGCATGGCCGGCATCCGCACGCTGGAGGAACTGCTGGCCAAGGCGCCGGACCGTTACGACATCACCGTCTTCGGAGCCGAGCCGCACCCCAACTACAACCGCATCATGCTTTCCCCCGTGCTGGCCGGGGAGAAGACCTTCGAGCAGATCGTGCTGAACGGGCGCGACTGGTATGAAGCCAACGGAATCAAGCTGTTGACCGGCGACCGGGTGGAGGTGATCGACCGGGCGAACCGCGCCGTCACGGCCATCTCCGGTCTGACCGTGCCCTATGACAGGCTGCTGATCGCCACCGGCTCCACCCCCTTCATCATCCCGGTTCCCGGCTCCACCCTGCCCGGCGTCGTCGGCTTCCGCGACCTCGCCGATGTTGACGCGATGCTGGAGGCGGCGGCGAAGGGCGGGCGCGCCGTGGTCATCGGCGGCGGCCTGCTCGGGCTGGAGGCCGCCAACGGCTTGAAGGTCAAGGGCATGGACGTCACGGTCCTGCACCTGATGGACACGCTGATGGAACGGCAGCTCGACCGCTCCGCCGGGGCGCTGCTGCGGCACGAGTTGGAGCGCCGCGGCATCACCGTGCTGACCGGCGCCGACACTGCTGAAATTGTGGGCAATGAAAGCGTTTCGGCGGTTCGCCTGAAAAATGGGCAGGAGCTTCCCGCCGATCTGGTGGTCATGGCCGTGGGCATCCGCCCGAACATGGCGCTGGGCAAGGCGGCGGGGCTGGCCTGCGGGCGCGGCATCCAGGTGGACGACGCCATGACCACTTCCGACCCGGCGATCCTGTCGGTGGGCGAGTGCGTGGAGCATCGCGGCCAGACCTACGGCCTCGTTGCCCCGCTGTTCGAGATGGCCAAGGTCGCCGCCGCCCGGCTGGCCGGCGGTACGGAGGCCGCCTACACCGGCTCCGTCACATCGACCAAGCTGAAGGTGACGGGGGTGGACGTCTTCTCGGCGGGCGACTTCACCGGCGGCAAGGACTGCGAGGACATCGTGTTCCGCGACGCCGCCCGCGGCGTCTACAAGCGCGTCGTGGTCAAGGAGAACCGCATCCTGGGTGCCGTGCTCTACGGCGATACCAAGGACGGCGGCTGGTACTTCCAGATGCTGAAGGACGGGACCGAAGTGGCGCCGGTCCGCGACACCCTGATCTTCGGCCCAAATTTTGGTGGCGGGTTCGGAGGCGAGGGGGCGGCAAACCCTAAGGCCGCCGTTGCGGCGCTCCCCGACAGTGCGGAGATCTGCGGCTGCAACGGCGTGTGCAAGGGCACCATCGTCAAGGCGATCACCGAGAAGGGCCTGTCCAACCTGGACGAGGTGCGGTCTCATACCAAAGCCTCGGCCTCCTGCGGAAGCTGCACCGGGCAGGTGGAGCAACTCCTCGCCATCACGCTCGGCGACGGCTACGCGGGCGAGGCGAAGGCCAAGCCGATGTGCAAATGCACCGACCGCACCCACGACGAGGTGCGCCGGGCCATCACCTCGCTTTCCCTGAAATCCATCCCGGACGTGATGCAGCGGCTGGAATGGCGGACGCCCGACGGCTGCCACCATTGCCGTCCGGCGCTGAACTATTACCTGCTGTGTGAATGGCCGGGCGAGTACAAGGACGACAGCCGGTCCCGCTACATCAACGAGCGCGTCCACGCCAACATCCAGAAGGACGGCACCTACTCCGTCGTCCCGCGCATGTGGGGCGGGCTGACCAGCGCGCAGGAGCTGCGCGCCATCGCCGACGTGGTGGACAAGTTCGCCATCCCCACGGTGAAGGTCACCGGCGGCCAGCGCATCGACCTGTTCGGCGTGAAGAAGGAGGATCTGCCCGCGGTGTGGGCGGACCTGAACGCCGCCGGCATGGTGTCCGGCCACGCCTACGCCAAGGGGCTGCGCACGGTGAAGACCTGCGTCGGATCGGAATGGTGCCGCTTCGGCACGCAGGACAGCACCGGCCTCGGCGTCAAGCTGGAGCGGATGACCTGGGGCACCTGGACCCCGCACAAGGTGAAGCTGGCCGTCTCCGGCTGCCCGCGCAATTGCGCGGAGGCCACCATCAAGGACCTGGGCGTCGTCTGCGTGGACAGCGGTTACGAGCTGCATGTCGGCGGCAACGGCGGCATGCATGTCCGGGCCTGCGACCTGCTGGTGAAGGTGGAGACCGAGGCGGAGGTTCTGGAATACACCGGCGCCTACATGCAGCTCTATCGCGAGGAGGCCCGCTATCTGGAGCGCACCGCCCCGTGGGTCGAGCGCGTCGGGCTGGAGTACATCAAGCGTCGGCTGGTCGATGATGCCGAGGGCCGGACCGCGCTCAACGCCCGCTTCCTCTTCTCCCAGAGCTTTTCGCAGGACGATCCGTGGGCCGAGCGGGCCAACGGGTCGGTGGACCGTCACGAATTCGCGCCGCTCGCTCAGGTGGGGTAACGAGACATGGATCAGAGCATTTCCTGGATCACCGTCGGCTCGGTCGAAGACATTCCCCGCCAGGGGTCCCGCGTGGTGCGGACCGACTTCGGCGACATCGCCCTGTTCCGCACCGTGGCGGACGAGGTCTACGCGCTGGAGGACCGCTGCCCGCACGCCGGCGGCCCGCTGTCGCAGGGCATCGTCCACGGGGCGCGGGTGACCTGCCCGCTGCACAGCTGGGTGATCGACCTCGCCAGCGGCGAAGCGGTCGGCCCCGACGAGGGCTGCGCCGGCCACTGTCCGGTGCGGGTGGTGGACGGCGCGGTGCAGCTCGGCCTTGCCGCCTTCCGTCCGGGCCGTGGAGGGTGCGGCCATGGGTGAAGAGAGACTCCCAACCTCTCCCTCTCCCCTCTGGGGAGAGGGTCGGGGTGAGGGGGGTGCGCTTGTGCCGGACGCACCGCCACGCGCAACCCCCTCACCCTCCCCTCTCCCCGGAGGGGAGAGGGAAATCGCAGCGGGAAAGCCCGTCCGCACCACCTGCCCTTACTGTGGCGTCGGCTGCGGCGTGCTGGCCTCCGTCGCCGCCGATGGCGCTGTCACCGTGGCCGGCGACCCCGACCACCCGGCTAACCGGGGGAAGCTGTGCTCCAAGGGCACCAACCTGCCCGATACGCTGGGCCTCGCCGAACGGCTGCTCCACCCGCAGGTGGACGGGCGGCGCGTCGCCTGGGACGAGGCCATCGCCGCCGTCGCAACGCGCCTGTCCGACACCATCGCGAAGCACGGGCCGGACTCGGTGGCCTTCTACGTCTCCGGCCAGTTGCTGACCGAGGACTATTACGCCGTCAACAAGCTGGCGAAGGGCTTCCTCGGCACCGCCAACATCGATACCAACTCGCGCCTCTGCATGGCCTCCAGCGTGGCGGGCCACAAGCGCGGCTTCGGCGCGGACGCGGTGCCGGTGGCTTACGAGGACCTGGACGAAGCCGATCTGGTCGTGCTGGTCGGCTCCAACCTCGCCTGGTGCCATCCAATCCTCAATCAGCGGCTGCTGGCGGCCAAGCGGGCGCGCGGCACCCGGATCGTCGTCATCGACCCGCGCCGCACCGCCGCGGTGGACGGGGCCGACCGGCACCTGCCCATTCGTCCCGGCACCGACGCCCTGCTGTTCAACGGCCTGCTCGTCCATCTCGCCGACCATGGCCTGATCGACGCCCGTTTCGTCGCGGAGCACACCGCCGGCCTGGCCAAGGCGCTGGAGGCCGCCCGCGCCGACGCCCCCTCCCCCGCCCATGTCGCCGCCCGCTGCGGTCTGCCGCTGGCCGAAATCGAGGCCTTTTACGCTGAAGTCGCAACGGTCCGCCGCACCGTCACCATTTACTCCCAGGGGGTGAACCAATCCTCGCAGGGGACGGACACGGTCAACGCCATCCTGAATGTCCATTTCCTGACCGGGCGGATCGGCGCGCCGGGCATGGGACCCTTCTCCGTCACCGGCCAGCCCAACGCCATGGGCGGGCGCGAGGTCGGCGGGCTCGCCAACCAACTCGCCGCCCATATGGGATTCGAGCCGGAGTCGGTGGACCGGCTGCGCCGCTTCTGGAACGCCCCGCGGGTGGCGGACAAGCCCGGCCTGAAGGCGGTGGACCTGTTCCGCGCGGTGGAGGAGGGCACGGTGCGCGCCGTCTGGGTCATGGCGACCAACCCGGCGGTCAGCATGCCCGACGCCGCCCGCGTCCGCCGCGCGCTGGCAAACTGCGAGACGGTCATCGTCTCCGACTGCATCGCCGACACCGACACGGCACGGCTGGCCCACATCCGCCTGCCCGCCGCCGGCTGGAGCGAGAAGGACGGCACCGTCACCAACTCCGACCGGACGATCTCCCGCCAGCGCGCCTTCCGTCCCCTGGCGGGCGAGGCGCGGCCCGACTGGTGGATCGTCACCCAGGTCGCCCGCGCGATGGGCTTCGCCGACGCCTTCCCCTTCGAGACGCCCGCCGACCTGTTCCGCGAGCACGCCGCCCTGTCCGCCTTCGAAAACGACGGGACGCGCGCCTTCGACATCGGCGGCCTCGCCGGGCTGTCCGACGCTGAATTTGAAACGCTTGCCCCTGCACCCTGGCCGCGGCGGGTCGGCGAGGGTTCGAAGCGCCGCCTCTACACCGATGGGCGCTTCTTCACCGAGGACGGGCGGGCGCGTTTCGTCCCCGTTACCTCCCGCCCCTTGCCCCGCACCGCCGCGCCGGGTTCGCTGATGTTGAACACCGGTCGCCTGCGCGACCAGTGGCACACCATGACGCGCACCGGCCTGTCGCCGCGCCTCTCCGCCCACGCGCCGGAACCCTGCCTGGACCTCCACCCGCAGGACGCGGCAGCGCGCGGCCTGGCGGACGGCGCCCTGGTCAGCCTCTCGACCCCCGTCGGAACGGCGCTGGCCCGGCTGCGCGTGACCGAGGCGCAGCGGGTGGGGGAGGCCTTCCTGCCCATGCACTGGACCGACCGCTTCACCGGCTCCTGCGTCGTCGGGCGGCTGGTGGACGACATGGCCGTGGACCCCGTGTCCGGCCAGCCGGACCTGAAGCGGATGCCGGTGACGGTCGTCCCCTACGCCGCCGCCTGGACCGGCTTCCTGATCGCCCGCGACCCGGTGGAGCCCGCCCATGGCGGCTACTGGTCACGCCGCACCGTCCCTGGCGGCCACCTGATCGAACTGGCCGGCGAGGGCGCCCTGCCCGCTCCGGAGACGCTGGAGTTCGGCTTCGCCGGGGCGACGGTCGATTACAGCGACGCGGCCCGCGGCGTGCTGCGCCGCGCCTGGGTGACCCACGACCGGCTGGAGGCTTGCCTGTTCCTGTCCACCTCCGGCGGTTTGCCCAGCCGCGCTTGGCTGGTCGACCTGCTGTCGGCGGAGGCGCTGGACGGTGCCGCCCGCCGCGCCTTGCTCTCCGGCCGGTCGCCGGTTCCCACGGCGGACGAGGGGCGGACGGTCTGTTCCTGCTTCGGCGTCGGCGTCAACCGCCTGATCGCCGCCATCCAGAGCCAACGCCTGACCACGGTCCAGGAGGTCGGAGCGGCCCTGCGGGCCGGGACCAACTGCGGCTCTTGCATCCCCGAACTCAAGGAGATCCTTGCCGATGCCCAGCGCTGCCATGTGGCTTGACGGTCTCGTCTCCCGGTCCGGGGGCAAGCGTATCAACTTCATCGTCGCCCTGCGCGCCGCGTTGGGCTCGGCGTTGCGCCCGCGCACGGCCCGCCGCGTCGCCCGCGCCATCCCGCAGGCGGGCACGCGGACCCCGCACGTCACGCTGGTCGGCGCCGGGCCGGGGGACCCCGACCTGCTCACCGTCGCGGCGGCGCGGGCGATTTCGCAGGCCGAGGTGATCCTCTACGACCATCTCGTCGGGCCGGGCATCCTCGCCCTGGCGCAGCCGGGGGCGGAGCTGATCTGCGTCGGCAAGCGGTCGGGCAAGCATTCCCACCCGCAGGAGGCCATCAACGCGCTGATCGAGGCGCAGGCCCGCAGCGGGCGGCGCACCGTCCGGCTGAAGGGCGGCGATCCGATGATCTTCGGCCGGGCCGGCGAGGAGATCGAGCATCTGGAGCGTGTCGGAATCAGCGTGTCGGTGATCCCCGGCATCACCGCGGCGCTCGGCTGCGCGTCCAGCGCTGGGCTGTCGCTGACCAAGCGCGGCGTGTCGCGCGCCGTCACCTTCGTCACCGCCCACGCCCGCGAAGGCGACGCGACCGAGCCGGACTGGGCGCGGCTGGCCGACCCGAAGGGCACGCTGGCGATCTACATGGGCCGCGAGGCCGCCCGCCGCGTCGGGCGCGGCCTGACGGCCGGCGGGCTGTCCCCCGACACGCCGGTGCTGGCGGTGGAGAACGGCTGCCGTCCCGACGAGCGCCATTATCGCACGACGCTGGGCGTCATGGCCGAGCAAGGCGTGGCGGCGGGCGACGGGCCGACGCTGCTCCTGATCGGCTGGGCGCTAGAAAACCGGCCGGCGGACGCCGGTGATGCCTTCAGCGCGGGCGGCCACGTCGGCCAGGGGCTCGGTCACGACTGACATGGTGAAGACGGTGGCGTGCAGCAGCGTGGCGCCGTCCAGCATGATGCCGACATGGCCGGGGAAGAACACAATGTCGCTGCGGCGGTAGTCGATCCCCTGCCCGTCCGGCCCAAAACCATCTTGGGACAGCATCGGCCCCAGCCGGTCGTCGTTGCGCTGCATCCCGCTGCTGTGGTGGGTGGTGATCCCCGCCGCGCGCAGCGCCACCTGGACGAGGCCGGAGCAGTCGATGCCGAAGGCGCTCCGCCCGCCCCAGACATAGGGTGTCTCCAGGAAGCGCAGCGCCGTCTCCACCGGGACGCGGTGCAACGGCACGGCGACCGGCTCCAGCTGCTTGCCGAACGTCCACAGCCCATTGTCCAGCCGGACCCAGCCACCTGGACACTGGGCGTCCGCCTGCTCTGTCACCGTCACGAGGCTGCCGAAGCTCAGCGCCGCCACCGGCACCGCCTTGTGGGTGGGCGCCGGGTGCAGGTTCGCCACGCGCCCGGACACGCGGTGGGTCGGGGCGACCGGGGTTGAGGTCTCCGTTCCGGGGGGAAGCCAGCCGACATGGCCGTCCGTGTGGTTTTCCACCTTCACCCAGTCGCCGTCGCGGTCGAGCGGCGTACATGTTTCACCGAACAGCATCTCGCTGGTTTGCGGGACGCCGTGCCTCGGCTGTTCCAGAAGAACGGCCTGCGGGGCGGCGAGCCGGCGGATCGGGGTGGTCTGTGCATCGGTCATGCCGGTCACGCTAGAGCCCGCCCCGCCGGAATGCAAGCCAGAGGACCGTTCCGGACAATCCTCCGGGAGATGGGGATTTGCTATGGATTTGACGCTTTTCGACAGGAGAGTGCGATGGCGGACCGTGTGAGACGTCTGGGGCTCGCGGCGGCGGTGGGCTTATGTCTGCTGGCCGGTGCAGCCGCCGCGCAGACGGCGACCGAAGGCCCCCTGCGGCTCGTGCCGAAGTCAATTCCCTCTCCGGCGGTGGAGCAGCCCCCTGCCCCGCCGGTTCCCGTTCCACCGCAGCCGTCCCCGGCGGCCACGGTGGTCCGGCCGGGTCAGCCCGCGGCCACCCCTGCGCCCATCCCGCAGCCCGCCGCGATCGCTGACCCGGCCCAAATCCATCCGCCCACGCCGCGCGCTCAACCGACCGACGGGGTCGCGGCGGTGCGCGCCTTCTATGAGGCTTTGGGGCAGGCCGATGCCGCGCGGGCCAACACCTACGTCGTTCCCGAAAAGCGGGGCAGCGGGGCCTACGACATCGCGTCGATGAACCGCTTCTACGGCAACATGAGCGTCCCCGTCCGCCTGCTGGCCGCGGAGCCCATCGGCCGGGACGCCGTGCGCGTGCGCTACCACTACGTCTATGTGAACGGCCGCACCTGCGACGGCGCCGCCGAGGTCGCGCTGGCGGAGCGCGACGGGTTGGCGCTGATCGAACGCATCAAGGCGCTCAACGACTGCTGAGCCCTGTTCCCTCTCCCCTCTGGGGAGAGGGTTAGGGTGAGGGGGGTGCGCATTTGCCGAACACACCGACACGCGCATCCCCCTCACCCTCCCCACCCTCTCCCCGGAGGGGCGAGGGCTACCTCGCCCGTCCCGTCGGCTTGCCGGCCTTTGCCGGCGTGCGGCGGCCCTTGCCCGCCTGCTGGGTGTAGAAGGTCTTGCCCGCCTTGGGCTTGTCCGCTTTGCCCACGCCCCCCGTCGTCTGCCAGGCCGGAACGAGCTGGTGCTCGCCCGGCCCGATCAGGTCGCTGCGGCCCATCGCCTTCAGCGCGTCGCGCAGCACCGGCCAGTTCTCCGGGTCGTGGTAGCGCAGGAAGGCCTTGTGCAGGCGGCGCTGCTTCAGCCCCTTGGCGGAGAACACCGTCTCCGAGCCCTCGCGGCGGATCGGGCGCAGCGGGTTGCGGTCGCTGTGGTACATCGCCGTGGCGAGTGCCATGGGGGAGGGCAGGTAGGTCTGCACCTGATCGGCCTTGAAGCCGTTCCGCTTCAGCCACAAGGCGAGGTTCATCATGTCCTCGTCCGTGGTGCCGGGATGGGCGGCGATGAAGTAGGGGATCAGGTAGAGCTTCTTGCCCGCCGCCTTGGCCGCCGCCTCGAACATCTCCTTGAAGCGGTCGTAGGTGCCGATGCCCGGCTTCATCATCTTGGACAGCGGGCCGGGCTCGGTGTGCTCCGGCGCGATCTTCAGATAGCCGCCGACATGGTGGGTCACCAGCTCCTTCACGTACTCCGGGCTGCGGACGGCGAGGTCGTAGCGCAGGCCCGAGGCGATGTTGATCTTCTTCACGCCGGGGATGGCGCGCGCCTTGCGGTAGAGCTGGATCAGGTCGCTGTGGTCGGTGTTCAGGTTCTTGCAGATGTCCGGGAAGACGCAGGACGGGCGGCGGCAGACCTTCTCGATCTCCGGGTCCTTGCAGGCCATTCGGTACATGTTGGCGGTCGGCCCGCCCATGTCGGAGATGACCCCGGTGAAGCCCTTCACCTTGTCGCGTATCTCCTCGATCTCCTTGAGGATCGACCCCTCCGACCGGCTCTGGATGATGCGCCCCTCATGCTCGGTGATGGAGCAGAAGGAACAGCCGCCGAAGCAGCCGCGCATGATGTTCACCGAGAAGCGGATCATCTCCCAGGCCGGGATGCGCGCGTCGCCGTAGGACGGGTGGGGCGCGCGGGCGTAGGGCAGGCCGTAGACCCCGTCCATCTCCGCCGTGGACAGCGGGATCGGCGGCGTGGTCAGCCAGACCTCGCGGTCGCCGTGCCGCTGCACCAGCGCGCGGGCGTTGCCGGGGTTGCTCTCCTGGTGCAGCACGCGCGACGCGTGGGCGTAGAGCGCCTTGTCGGCGGTTACCTGCTCGAAGGAGGGCAGGCGGACCACCGTGCGGTCGGCGCCGGCGGCGCGCGGGGCGGCGGCGGTCAGCTCGTCGATGCTGCTGCTGTCGATCACGGTCCAGCCGTCCGGCACGCGGCTGCGGACGATGGATGTGCCGCGGATGTCGTCGATCTCCCGCGCCTTCTCACCGGCGGCGATGCGGTGTGCGACGTCGATGATCGCGCGCTCGGCGTTGCCGTAGCAGAGAATGTCCGCCTTGGCGTCGACCAGGACGGAGCGGCGCACCTTCTCGCTCCAATGGTCGTACTGGGCGATGCGGCGGAGGCTCGCCTCGATGCCGCCGAGCACGATCGGCACGTCCTTGTAGGCTTCGCGGCAGCGCTGGCTATAGACGATCACCGCGCGGTCGGGCCGCTTGCCGCCCTCGTCGTTGGGCGTGTAGCTGTCGTTGTGACGCAGGCGGCGGTCCGAGGTGTAGTGGTTCACCATCGAGTCCATGTTGCCGCCGGTCACCCCGAAGAACAGGTTCGGCTTGCCCAGCGCCTTGAACGGCTCGGCACTGCTCCAGTCCGGCTGGGCGATGATGCCGACGCGGAAGCCCTGCGCCTCCAGAAGCCGCCCGATGATCGCCATGCCGAAGCTGGGATGGTCCACATAGGCGTCGCCCGTCACCACCACGATGTCGCAGGAATCCCAGCCCAGCCGGTCCATCTCCGCCCGCGTCATCGGCAGGAAGGGCGCCGGGCGCCGGGCCTCCGTCCGGTGCCGGGGGAGGGAGAAGATGTCCCGCACCGCCGGAAGGGAGGCGGTGGGCGTGGGTTCGTTGAGCATGACGCTCTCCGTTCGGGCCGCCGGTGCGCAGGCGCGCTGCCGGGGCGGGGTGCTTGATGGTCGGGTGCCGGTTCATGCCGGTCTTGTCCGACATGGTCCACCGCGCGAGTCCCTACGGAAGTGCCGCGGCGCGGTCAAGGATTGCCTGACCGTCGGGGCCAACTTTATACGCGATCGTGACGCCGTGATGTGTGCAGCCGGGTCGCCGTCGGCAAGGGGCCTGTTGCAACAGCTGTCCCGGCACCCTGTTGGGAAGGGCTGAAACACAAACCTCCCCCATGGACAGGAGTGGACCATGAGCACCGATAAGCGTTACGGCGACCAGCGCGACGAGCCGCTCGACATCAGGAACACCCGCGCCGACCCCGCCATCGACGAGGAGAAGATGGGCTTCCAGAACATCGAAGGACCGGGCGCCGAGACTGGTAAGGATAAGGCGCCGAGCACGGACGATTCTCCGGACAGCGCACCCCGACCGTGACGGGGACCCCGCGGGCGCGGTGGGCGTTGTTCGCTGGGACCGCAACAGACCGGAGGTTCGCCATGGCTGATGAGAAGACACCCCACAACCCATCCGAGGCGGGGAAGGACTCCCCGTTGGAGGACAAGACCAAGACGCCCGGCGATGGGACGCTCCAGGACGCCGTTCCCGCCGGAACCACGTCCGACGAGCTGCGGCGGCGGGCCGAAGAGGATGACGGGTCCGTCCAACCGGGCACCGGCTGAGGTGTTGGAAGCGTCGCCGGTTTCATCATACGACGTCGTATGAGAGCTACCGGGTAACGCTGTCGGTCGCGGGCGCGGCCAATCCGACCATGGCATAGCTGCTGCGGATGGCCGCGTCCAGCGTCGGGGGCAGGGGCTGGATGCGCTGCTCGCGCGCGGTGCGGCGGGCAAAGTCGGGGTCCGCCGCGAGTACCCGCGTGGCCGCCGCCTTGGCCTCGTCCATCCGGCCCATCTGCACGAAGGCGACGGCGAGAGCGGCTTGGGCCGGAGCGGCGGCGGTCACCTCGAACTCCAGCTTCGTGCTGTCCGGGTGGCCATGGCGTTGGAGGGCGAGGCTGTAGGCGGACAGGAGCCGTTCCCGTTGCGCGGGGTCGCGCTCCATCGCCTGTTCCAGCAACGGCAGACCTTTCGCGGATTGCCCGGCCTCGACATGCCACAGACCGAGGTCACCCAGCACATGAGCGTCTCCGGGGGATGCCTGCAAGGCGCGATGCCCGGCGGCGAAACAGGGAGAGTATTCCCCACGCAGGCAATAGGCGGTGTAGAGCGCCGTCAACGGGCGCAGGGAGGCCGGCTGCAGCTCCGTGGCGCGCAGGGCAGCGGCCAAGGCATCGTTCAAGGCAGCGTCGTTCCGTTCCGTCCGATAAGCGTCCGACTGCAGCAGGGACAGCGCCGACCAGAGGCGGGCGGCCTCGCCCGCGCTGGTCGTCAGCGCGCTGGCCGCGGAGGTCAGGCAACCGTTCAAGGCAACCCGCTCGACCGCCGGGATTTCATGCCGTCCGGTGGCGAGGAAGGCGCACTCACGGGGCGACAGGCTGGATGTTGGTTTGGTGCGCAGGCGCGCGCTGGCCGAGGAAAGGAGGGGGCCTTGCGGAGCGGCGACCGGATCGACGATTCCGGCCGCCAAGGCTTGCGGCGTGGCCGCGCCCTCCGGTCCGGCCGACCGGTCCAAGCTGGTGGACCAGAGCACCGTCCCGGTGGCGAGGTCGGTCAGATTCACGACCAGACGGACCGAGGCGTCGTGTCCCTGAAGGCTTCCGGACAGGCGAAATCCTTGATGGGGCAGGCGAGCGCTCTGCGGCGGGTCGATCCGCACCGGGAGATCGGTCCGGTTGGCGAGGCCGCTGGCGATCTCATCGGTCAGCATGGCGGCGAGGGCGCCGTCCTCCGTCGATTGGCCGGTGGTGCGGAAGGGGCCGACGACGATGGTCATCGACGCGTCGGCCGCCGCGGAGGGGGCGGTGGTCCAGGCCGTCGCCGGCTCGCTTCCCCTCGGCTCCGCGCTGGACATGGTCGGATGGGAGCCGAGCGCCAGCGCTTCCTCCACCTCGATGGGAGTGGCGAGGTTTCGGCCGATCAGCAACCCCATCAGCCCGACCGCGATCAGCACCACGGCGGCAAACCCGGCGATGCGCAGGGAAACGGGCCGTTGAATTGCTTCCGCCGCCGGAACGGTGTGAGGGGCGGGGAGCGGGGCATCGCTCACCCGTTCGAAGCGGGGAGCGTAGCCGCCCTTCGGCACGACGATGCGGATCGGGTCGCTGCGGCCCGCGGTCAGATAGTAATGCTCAAGGCTGCGGCGCAGCCGACCGGCCTCCAGCCGCACGATGGGATCGGATTGCGGATCGAAGCTCGGCTCCCGGTTGAAGACGCTGACGGCGATGCAGTAGGCCTTGATCTGCTGCGCCCGCCCCTCAAGGCACTCCTCGACCACATAGCGCAGGAAGCGGCGGTTCCGGTCCGACGCGTCGAAATGGTCGCTCGCCAAAATCCGCTCAAGCTGCGTCCTGACGGCGCGATCATCCAATGCCCACCCCTGCGCGGGCGGAGTTTCCCCGGTCATTTCTGACATCTCCCGAAAGTTGAGCAAGACGACGTGCGATCTTTCTCAAAAGAGGTGGGTCGATGTGTTGCCGGCATTCTTCCATCGGGAAAAACTGATGTCCATTGGCCCTGTGCTTTTAGGTCGGGCGATATTCCCGAAGTCCGCGCATTTCTCATTTCGTTGGGGTGAGGCGCTCAACCAAAGGCTGGCGTTGCCAAGCCGAAGGCGGTGGGCGCTACCCCCGCCGAACGGGGCGTAAACTACCGTATGCTACTCGCGGCGACGGAACCGACGAAGCGGCGACGGGTTCTCCCGCCGCCGGACAGGGGACTCGGCGCGGGAGGACCCGAACAATGGCTGAAGGCTCCTCCCATCCCCGCGGCACGCCCGGCTCACCGACGCGCATCCCCCGCCGTCGATAAGGCGTGCCGACATTTTCCGGTTTTCCCTGTTCTCGGCTTCGGTAACGCAACGCACCGGTGGTTCCATGCCTTTTTTGTCTTCGTCTTTCTTGTCCACGCTGAATGTTCCGTCCCGCCGCTGCCCCGCTCCCTCCCTTCAAACGTCGTCACCAAAAGCCAAGCTGGACCAGCCCTCAGGGTCTGGAATGACACGCCGCGGCATTTTCGGGCTGGGGGCCGCCGTGGCGGTCGGCGTCTGCAACAGCCGCACCGCCGCGGCGTGGGAGCCGGCGCCGGAGCGCACCCTGCGGATTTACAACTGCCTGACGGGGGAGAGCTTCGACGGCGTCTATTGGGCGGAAGGGCGCCCGGTGGCGGAGGCGATGGCCCGCATCGACTGGGTGCTGCGCGACCATCGCAGCGACGATTGCCACCGCATCGATCTCGCCCTGCTGAACCGTCTGTCGGAGATGCAGGAGAAGCTGGACAGCCAGCATCCGTTCGAAGTGCTGTCGGCCTTCCGGTCCCAGGAGACCAACCGCCGCGTCAAGGGGGCGGCAACGGGCAGCCTGCATCTGCAAGGGCGTGCGGTCGACCTGCGCCTGCAGGGACGGCGCGCGGTGGACCTCTACCGCTGCGCCCTGTCCTTTGGCGACGGCGGAACGGGTTGCTACGCGAAGCGGAACTTCGTCCATGTGGACACCGGGCCGACGCGGCGCTGGGTGGGAGCCTGAAGCGTGGAAGGGCCGGAATCGGGACTTTTCGTCGCAGAACCTTTTGCCAGGGAGCATCGGGCGAAGGGCATTACGCCGATGGATGGATTGTGCGCAGGACGGAGGAAGCGCACCATAGCCCGAAAAAGAAGGCCGAATGATCCGGCCAATGCTCTTTGGGAGGAGCCCATGCTAACCCCAACCGACCTTGCGGCCCCCCGAGGCCGCAGCTTACCGGCGCACCGTCATCCGTTGACGGACCCCGCCCGGATGGCCCAGGCCCGCACGCTGGCGGGCTGGATCGCCGTGATCGCCGAAGACCGCGGCCTGGACGAACGGGGCGTTGCCGCGGCGACCGGCCTGGATATCGAGGATGTCCGGGCGGTTCTGGATGGCACCGTGTTCATGATGCCCGTGAGCACGCTTGACCGGGCGCTGCGCCGTCTGGAAGGCCGCCCGAACTGAGGAGCCGCAAATCCCGCCTTTCCTCTCCGCCCGTCGGCACAGGAGGACCGCATGACCCACCACGTCCGCAAACGGAGCAGCGCCATGGACCGAACGGAGAAACGCGACGCCATCACCCGCATCCGCCACGCCGCCGAACAGCAGGGGCTGGACGCCGGCGATCTGGCCCGGATGACGGGGCTGGCGCCGGGGCACGCCCGCGCGATCCTGTCCGGCTTCGGCTCGACGGTTCCGCGCGATACCCTGGACCGCACCGTCACCGTTCTGCCGGAGTGACAGCTTGCTCGTGACGGCACGCTGAAATGGAAACGGCGGCGCATCGGATGCGCCGCCGTGTTTCCGATCCCTGCGGAGTGCCGCGGTTCAGGCGACCGAGAGCACGTCCAGATAGACGTTTGCCGGTTCGGTCAGGTGAATCCGGTACAGCATGCCCGTCTGGTCGATGATGATGCCGGCGACGGGGTTCCTGGCCGCCATGTCGGTGACAGCGGCGCGCACGTTGCGCGGCAGGCTGTCGAGTTCGACGTCGCGGTAACCGTTCTTGTCGGAGAACTTGATGGTCTTCTGGCCCATGGTCAGGCGCCCTGCGTGCATGCTCTGTTTTCGGTGGGCGGACCATGATCCTGTCGGGTTAAGGAAGCACTAACCAAAAACGGCGCAAACGCAGGACTGATGAGCGGCGGCTGCATCGGTGTCTTTGGAATAATTCGAGCGGCGGTTGCCCTCACTCATTCCCTACCCATGGAAATGCTCGAACACCCGCCGGGCCAGCGCCGCGCTGATGCCAGGGGTGGCCTCCAGGTCCTTCAGCCCCGCCGAGGCCACCGCGGTGGAACTGCCGAAATGGTGCAGCAGGGCCTTCTTGCGCGACGGGCCGACGCCGGGGATGCCGTCGATGCGGGTGTGGTCCATCGCCTTCAGGCGTCGGGTGCGGTGGGCGTCGATGGCCGTCCGGTGGGCCTCGTCGCGCAGCCGTTGCAGGAAGTACAGAACCGGGTCGTTGGGCTCCAGCCGGAAGGGCTCGCGGTCCGGCAGGAAGAAGCGCTCGCGCCCGGCGTCGCGGTCCGGCCCCTTGGCGATGGCGGCCAGCGGCACGCCCGCGATGCCCAGCCCGTGCAGCACCGCGCGGGCGGTGTTCAATTGGCCCAGGCCGCCGTCGATCAGCACCAGATCGGGCCACTGGCCGCCGCCGCGCTGCGGGTCCTCGCGCAGCGCGCGCCCGAAGCGGCGGGTCAGCACTTCGCGCAGCATCGCGCAGTCGTCGCCCGCGGCGGCGGGGTCCTTGATGTGGAAGCGGCGCCCCGCGTTGCGCTGGATGCCCTCCGGCCCGGCGACCACCATGGCGCCGACGGGGAGGGCGCCCTGGATGTGCGAGTTGTCGTAGATTTCGATACGGGCCGGTGTTTGGGACAAGCCGAAGACGCGGGCCACTCCGGCCAGCAGCTTGCCTTGCGCGGAGCGTTCGGCCATGCGGCGCCCGTGCGCCTCGCGCGCGTTGGTCAGGGCGTGTTCGACGACGCGGCGCTTGGGGCCGCGCTGGGGCACCTCCACCTCCACCCGCCGTCCGGCGGCGAGCGTCAGCGCCTCGGCCAGCAGGGCGCGCTCCGGGATGGCGTGGCTGAGCAGCAGGTGGCGGGGCGGCGGCGTCCCTTCGTAGAGCTGTGCGGCGAAGGCGGCGAGGATCGCGGCGGGCTCCTCCTCGCCGTCGTGCCTGGGGAAGAAGGCGCGGGTGCCCTGGTTGCGCCCGCCGCGGAAGAAGAAGGCCTGAACGCAGGCGGTTCCGCCCTCGGCGTGGACGGCCAGCACGTCGGCGTCCTCCAGCACGCCCTCCAGATTGATGTCCTGGCGGCTTTGCAGGGCGGTCAGGGCGCGGATGCGGTCGCGCCAGCGGGCGGCGTCCTCGTAGGCCAGCCGGTCGGAGCAGTCGATCATGTGGCGGGCGAACTCCGCCTGGACGGCGGCGCTGCGCCCGGACAGCACGTCGCGCACACCTTGCATCTGCGCGGCGTATTCCTCCGCCGAGACGCGGCCGACGCAGGGGGCGGAGCAGCGCTTGATCTGGTGTTGGAGGCAGGGCCGCGTGCGCGCGGTGAAGGTGGCGTCGTCGCAGTTGCGCAGCAGGAAGGCGCGCTGCAACGCCCCGATGGTCATGCCGACCAGGGCGGGGGAGGCGTAGGGGCCGAACAGGTCGCGCTTCTTGCCATGCCGGTCGGCGCTGCCGCGGTGGTGCATCAGGCGCGGGAAGTCATGCCCCTCTCCCAGTGCAATATAAGAGAAGGACCGGTCGTCCTTCACCAGCACGTTGAAGGGCGGCAGCAGGCGGCGGATCAGGTTCGCCTCCAGCAGGAGGGCCTCCGCCTCGGTGTGGGTGGTGACGAACTCCATGGAGCGGGTCAGCGCCACCATGCGGCGGGTGCGGTTGGGCAGCCCGTCCGTCCGGGTGTAGCTGGCCACCCGGCGTTTCAAGTTCTTCGCCTTGCCGACATACAGGATGCGCCCGTCCGCCCCGATCATCCGGTAGACGCCGGGCGTGTCCGGCAGCGTCGGCAGGGTGGCGCGGATCACCGCCGCTCCATCTACAGCCAAGCCGGCCATGGTCCCTAACCCGGTGTGCTAATCACGATGGAGCGGAAGGAAGCAGGGGAACGAACCATGGACAAGGGACAATCGTCAGCCCTGTCCGTCAGACCAGGATTCACCCCGCCCTTTGCCGCTCCACGCCGGCGTCGGCGTCGGGGCGGGTGCTGTCGCGGACGACCAGCTCGCAATCCAGCCCGTGATGCGGCTGGGCCACCGTGGTGCCGTTCAGCCGGGCCAGGATCTGGCCGGCGGCCAGCTCCCCGATCTCGCGCTGCGGCGGGCGCACGGTGGACAGCGGCGGCAGGCAGGCGGCGCTGAAGGTCAGGTCGCCGAAGCCGATCACCGCCAGATCGTCGGGCACGCTCAGCCCGCGCCGGTTCGCCTCGAACAGCACGCCCAGCGCCATGGCGTCGTTGGAGCAGACCACCCCGTCGATGTCCGGATGCAGAGCGAACACCTCGTCGATCAGCCAGATGCCGACGGGGGTGGAGGCGGTGTCGGGGGCGGTGAAGGCGATCGGCTCGTGCAGGCCGCGGCGGCGCACCTCGTCCTCATAGCCGTCGGTGCGGCTGCGCACGCGCATGTCCTGGTGCACGGCGGCGCCGATGTAGGCGACCTTGCGGCTGCCCTGGTCGTAGAGATGGGCGGTCTGCCGCCGCCCCACCTCGAAGTGGGAGAAGCCGACCGTCATGTCCACCGCCGGGGTCTGGGCGGATGGGATGTCCCACATCTCCACAACGGGCACGCCGGAGGAGCGCAGCATGGCGCGCGTCCGCTCGGTGTGGTGCAGGCCGGTGACCACCACCGCCGCGGGGGACCAGGCGAGGAAGGCGCGGATCAGCTCCTCCTCGCGCTCCGGATCGAACTCGCTGACGCCCAGAAGCGTCTGGTAATGGGCGGTCTGGAAGGCGCTTTGCAGCGTGTTGTAGGTCTCCGCGAAGAAGGAGTTGGTGATGGAGGGCAGAATCACCCCCACCGTCCGGCTTTTCGCCGCGGCGAGGCTGCCCGCCACGAGGTTGGGGACGTAGCCGAGCTGGTCGATCACCGTCCGCACGCGGGTCGCCAACTCCTCCGACACCGCCTCCGGCTTGCGCAGATAGAGGGAGACGGTGCTGGGCGACACGCCGGCGGCGCTGGCCACGTCCGTCATGGTCAGCCGCTCCGTGGCGCGGCGGGTCTTCTTGCGCGTGGGTTTGGCGGGTTTCGGCGGAAACGGCTTGGCGGGCGGCTGTGCGGTCATTCTCGTCCTTCCCTGCGGCGAACCCCGCCGCGCGGCGAGGCGGCATCATAGCACGCCGTTGGAAAAGCGGGGGAAAGAGCGGGAGCGTCACCGGGGCAATCGCCTGAACGCAGGGAGCAGGAGATGCGGGCAAGATTCGACACGGATTTCACGGATCACCGCACGGATTTCTCGGATTGTTTCCATGCCGAGATCACGTCATGCCGCAAAGGACATCAAGTCGAATGGTTCCGTGAAATCTGGTCAAAATCCGTGAAATCCGTGTCAATTTTTGTCCCCAACGGAGCGACTATTTTCGAGTCCGCGAGCGCGGCGCGGGCCTGCTCCGCGAAGAAGTCAATGAAGACGCGGATCTTCGCGGGCAGAAGGTTGCGGTGCGGGTAGAGCACGGCGAGCGTCACCGGCTCCGGCGGGCAATGCGGCAGCACGACGCGCAAGGCCCCGCTGCGCAGATGGTCGGCCACCTCCCACAACGGTTTCAGCACGATTCCCTCCCCGGCCAGCGCCCAGCCGGTCAGCACGTCGCCGTCGTCGGCGTCGAACTGGCCGGACACCGGCAGGGTCATCGGACCCTGCGGGGTGTTCAGCGTCCATTGGAACTGCTGCGATCCGGGAAAGCGCAGCAGCAGGCAGTGGTGGGACAGCAGTTCCTCGGGCCGGGCCGGCACGCCCCGCCGCTCCAGGTAGGCAGGCGCGGCGCAGAGCACCCGCGGCAGGTCGGCGATCTTGCGCGCGACGAAGCTGGAATCCTTCAGCGGCGCCATGCGGATGGCGACGTCGGTCGCCTCGCGCAGCAGGTCCAGCAGATGGTCGGACAGGCGCAGCCGCAAATCCACCTGGGGGTAGGCGGCGCGGAAGCGCGGCACCATCGGGGCGAGGATGCGCCGCCCGAAGCCCAGCGGCGCCGTCACCCGCAGGCTGCCCACCGGCGCCCCGCCGATGGCGCCGACGCTGCTCTCCGCCCGCTCCGCGGCTTCCAGAACTTCAAGGCAATGTTCGAAGAAGACCTTTCCGGCCTCGGTGAACTGCACCTGCCGGGTGGTGCGGTTGAGCAGGCGGGCGTTCAGATGCTCCTCCAGGCTTTGCAGCCGGTGGCTGACCACGGCGGGCGACAGGCGCAGGCTCCGCCCGGCGGCGGACAGGCTGCCCAGCTCCACCACCCGCACGAACACCCGCATGTTCTCCAGCAGCGCCACGCTTGGCCCTTTCCCCACACGCCATGGAGAATCCTCCCACCTTTGCGTTTTTTTTGAAAGTGCTGGCGCACGCATCCGCTTCCCCGCTGCGCTGCGGCAACCGTAGAGTTCAGGGTGAGGATCACCGAACGAAAGAGGCCGCGACGCATGGAGCCGATCATCTGGGAGTGGGTCAACGTTCTGGTGCGCTGGCTGCACGTCGTCACGGCCATCGCCTGGATCGGGTCGAGCTTCTATTTCATCCACCTGGACCTGTCCCTGCGGCGGCGCGACGGCCTGCCCCCCGGCGTGGCGGGGGAGGCGTGGCAGGTCCACGGCGGCGGCTTCTACAATATGATGAAATACACGGTCGCCCCGGCGGAACTGCCGGAGAAGCTGACCTGGTTCAAATGGGAAGCCTACGCCACCTGGCTCAGCGGCTTCGCGCTGCTGTCGGTGCTCTACTACCACGGCGCCGCACTCTACATGATCGACCCGGCGGTGCTGGACATCCCCTGGTGGGGCGCGGTGCTGCTCAGCCTGGGCGCCCTGGGGCTGGGCTGGCACGGCTATGACCGGCTGTGCAAGTCGCCGCTGGGCAAGGACGACGTGAAGCTGGCGGCGGCGGGCTTCGTCTTCCTGGTGCTGGTCGCCTGGGGCCTCAGCCATCTCTTCAGCGGGCGGGCGGCGATGCTGCATGTGGGCGCGCTGATCGGCACGATGATGTCGGCCAACGTCTTCCGCATCATCATCCCCAACCAGACCAAAGCCGTCGCCGCGATGAAGGCGGGGCAGGTGCCCGACCCGGCGCTGGGCAAGCAGGCCAAGCAGCGCTCGCTGCACAACAACTACCTGACCCTGCCGGTCGTCTTCCTGATGATCTCCAACCACTACCCGCTGGCCTTCGGCACGCGCTACAGCTGGGTGATCGTGGCGGTGGTTCTGGTGGTGGGGGCGGTGATCCGCCACTTCTTCAACAGCCGCCACGCCGGCAAGCCGACGCCCTGGTGGACCTGGGCGGTGGCCGCCGCGGGCGTCGCCGCCATCGTGGGCTTGAGCGCCGCCGGGACGCGGACCGAGAGCGCCGCCGCCGCCGAACCGGCCAGGGTCGAGTTCGCGCAGGTGGAGGAGGTGGTGCTGTCCCGCTGCTCCATGTGCCACGCGGCGCAGCCGGTGTGGGAGGGGATCGGCGTGCCGCCGCGCGGCGTGATGCTGGACAGCGCGGAGGCGATCAGCCGCCACGCCCCCCAGATCCGGACCTGGGCGGCGCTGTCCGACGCGATGCCCCCCGGCAACGTCACCGGGATCACGCCGGAGGAGCGCCGCCTGCTCGCCGCCTGGGCCGATCAGCTTCCCCGGTAGGTCGAGTAGCTGTAAGGAGAGACGAGCAGCGGCACGTGATAATGCTGGTCCGCGTTGGCGACGCCGAAGCGGATCGGCACCACGTCGAGAAAGGCGGGTTCGACGATCTCCAGGCCGGAGGCGCGGAAATAGTCGCCGGCCTCGAACACCAGTTCATAGACACCCGGCGTCAGGTCGGCCCCGGCGAGGAGCGGCGCGTCGCAGCGCCCGTCGGCGTTGGTGCGCGTCCCGGTCAGCCGCTCCCGCCGTTCCCCGTCGATGCGGTAGAGGGTGACGGCGATCCCCGCGCCGGGCCGTCCGTGCGTCGTGTCGAGAACATGGGTGGTCAGGCGCCCGCTTCCGGCCATGGGTCTCTCTCCTCTCTTTAAATTCCCTCGCCCCGCTGGGGAGAAGGGATAAGTGACTTTATACCGCACCGCCGCGCGGTCCGAACGGGGCCTGCGCAAAAAGACTTTCAAACGGATCGAAAAAGCGGACCTCGGCGATTGCGGTTATGCTGCGTGGCAGGGGACCGATCAGGGAAGGCCGGGATGCGACCGAGCGAGATGGACCGTGCAAGTTTCGTCGCCCGATTCGGCGGCGTGTTCGAACATTCGCCCTGGGTCGCCGAAGGCGCCTGGGATGCCGGCAATCAGGGGGGAAACCTGCCCGACGACGCGGACGGGCTGCACGCCGCCATGGTCGCCGTCCTGCGCGCCGCCGGCCATGACCGGAAGCTGGCGCTGCTGAACGCCCACCCCGATCTGGCGGGCCGGCTGGCGCTGCGCGGCGAGCTGACCGCCGACAGCACGGCCGAGCAGGCCAGCGCCGGGCTGGACCGCTGCACGCCCGAGGAGTTCGCCCGCTTCACCGAACTGAACGACGCCTACAAGGCGCGCTTCGGCTTTCCCTTCATCCTGGCGGTCAAGGGCCGCAGCCGCGCCGACATCCTGGAAGCGTTCGAAACGCGCCTGTCCAACGGCCCGGAAGAGGAGTTCGCCACGGCGCTCGCCCAGGTCGAGCGCATCACCTGGCTGCGCCTCAAGGATCTGCTTCCCAAGGACATCGAGTCATGACCGGCTTCGGCGCGGACCTGATGGCGCGGCTGGACGCCTTTGCCGGCTTCACGGAGGAGCCGGGGCTGCTGACCCGCCTGTTCCTGACCCCGCAGCACCGCGCCGCCGCGGACTGGCTGATGGAGTTGATGGGCAAGGCCGGGATGAGCGCCCGGCTCGACCCGGCGGGAACGGTGGTCGGCCGCTACGAGGGGAGCGTGCCGGGCACGCCGGCCTTGCTGATCGGTTCCCACATCGACACGGTGCGCAACGCCGGACGGTATGACGGGAATCTGGGCGTGCTGGCCGCCGTCGCCGCGGTGGCGGAGCTGGACCGGCGCGGTGAGCGCCTGCCCTTCGCCATCGAGGTGCTGGGCTTCGGCGACGAGGAGGGGGTGCGCTTCCCCGTGACCCTGACCGGCAGCCGCGCCGTGGCCGGCCGCTTCGACCGGGTGGCGTTGGAGACGCGCGACCGCGACGGCGTGCGCATGGCCGACGCGCTGCGCGCCTTCGGCGGCGACCCCGAGGCCATCGCCGAGGCCGCCCGCAAGCCGGGGGAGGCGCTGGCCTTTCTGGAGGTCCACATCGAACAGGGGCCGGTGCTGGAGGCCGAAGGGCTGCCGGTCGGCATCGTCACCGCGATCAACGGCGCCACGCGCTTCGCCGTCCGGCTGCGCGGCATGGCCGGCCACGCCGGCACGGTGCCCATGGCGCTGCGCCGCGACGCGCTGGCCGCCGCTGCCGAGATGACTCTGGCGGCGGAGCGGGTGGCCGCGGCCTCCGACGCCGGGCTGGTGGCGACGGTGGGCCGGATCGAGGCGAAGCCGGGCGCCGTCAACGTCATCCCTGGCGAGGTCGTCTTCACCCTCGACGTCCGCGCGCCGGAGGACGCCGTGCGGCGCGACGCCTGCGCCGCCATTCTCGGCGACTTCGAGGCGATCGCCACCCGCCGCGGCGTGGAGCTGGCGGTGGAGACCACCCACGACGCGGCGGCCGCCCCCTGTTCCCCCGGCATCCGGCGGCAGATCGAAGCCGCCGTGATCCGCGCCGGCCTCCGCCCCTTGTCGCTGCCCAGCGGCGCCGGGCATGATGCCATGGCCTTCGCCGGCGTGCTGCCGATGGGCATGCTGTTCGTCCGCTGTGCGGGCGGCATCAGCCACAACCCCGCCGAATCCATCACCGTGGAGGACGCCGACCTGTCAGTGCAGATCCTCCTGGACATCATCCGCCACTTCGAGCACGAGACCCCGACACCATGACCGACACCGCCCAAAAGGCCATCCGCGCTTTCCTGGAGCAGACCCGCGACGAGCAGGTCCGCTTCCTGGCCGAACTGGTCAAGGTGCCCTCCGACAACCCGCCCGGCGACTGCGCTCCCCACGCCGAGCGCGCCGCCGCGCTGCTGGAGGCCATGGGCCTGACGGTCGAACGCCACCCGGTCCCGGCGGAGCTGGTGCGGGCCAACGGCATGATCTCCGCCACCAACCTGATCGTGCGCCGCCGCTTCGGCGACGGGCCGACCGTGGCGCTGAACGCCCACGGCGACGTGGTGCCGCCGGGCGAGGGCTGGAGCCGCGATCCCTACGGGGCGGAGGTGGTGGACGGCTGGATGTACGGGCGCGGCGTCGCCGTCTCGAAGTCCGACTTCGTCACCTACGCCTATGCGCTGCTGGCGCTGGAGAAGGCCGGGCTCGACCGCGGCACGGTGGAGCTTCACCTGACCTACGATGAGGAGGCCGGCGGCGAAATCGGGCCGAAATGGCTGCTGGACGAGGGGCTGACCAAGCCGGACTTCGCCATCGCCGCGGGCTTCAGCTACGGCGTCGTCACCGCGCACAACGGCTGCCTGCATCTGGAGGTCGAGGTCACCGGCAAGTCCGCCCACGCCGCCCTGCCGATGACCGGCATCGACGCGCTGGAGGCGACGACCGCGATTCTCGGCGCGCTCTACGAACACCGCAAGGGCTACGCGGACACCGTGTCGGCGGTGGGCGGCATCGGCTCGCCGCAGTTGACGGTCGGGCTGATCAAGGGCGGCATCAACACCAACGTCGTCCCCGACCGCGTGACTCTGCGCCTCGACCGCCGAATGATCCCGGAGGAGGCGCCGGAGACGGTGGAGGCCGATTTGCGCGCTGTCATCGCCGACGCGGCCACGGCCTTCCCGAAGGCCCGCGTCGAGGTCCGCCGCATCCTGCTGGCCCGCCCGCTGACCCCGCTGCCCGGCACCGACCGGCTGGCCGCCGTCCTCTGCGCCCACGCCAGCCGCGTGATGGGCGAGCCGGTGGAGACCAAGGGCGTGCCGCTCTACACCGACGCGCGCCATTACTCCGACGCGGGCGTGCCCATCGCGCTGTTCGGCGCCGGCCCCCACACCATCGAGGAGGCCAACGCCCACCGCGCCGACGAGCGCCTGCCGCTGTCCGACCTGTTCAAGGCGACGGAGGTTGTTGCCCTGTCGCTGTTGGAGGTGTTGGGCGAGGGGTGAGGCTGCACTGGTGCTGACCTTGCCCCCACCCTAACCCTCCCCCGCTGCGCAGGGGAGGGGACTTCATTCTCCCTCCCCTGCGACAGCGGGGGAGGGCCGGGGAGGGGGCAATGGCCCTTCTCCACAATGACAAGGACGACCCGCCGGTGATCATCGAGAACGATCTGAAGCTGGACTTCAAGGATGTGCTGATCCGCCCGAAGCGCAGCACCCTGGAAAGCCGCAACGACGTGGACATCGAGCGGACCTTCCGCTTCGTCCACAGCGGGCTGGAATGGACGGGCTTCCCGCTGATCGCGGCCAACATGGACGTCGTCGGCACCATGGCCGTCGCCCGCGCCCTGTCGCGCTTCGGCGCGCTGACCGCGCTGCACAAGCACTACCCGGCCGAAGCCCTGATCCCCTTCTTCCGCGACGAGGACACGGCCAACGTCTTCTACTCGCTGGGCACGACGGAGGCCGACTACGACAAGTTCCAGGCGGTGAAGGCCAAGGCTCCGGTGGGCAAGCTCTGCCTGGACGTCGCCAACGGCTACACGGAGCGCTTCGTGCGCGTCATCGCCCGGTTGCGGAAGGAGAACCCGGACATGGTCATCATGGCCGGCAACGTGGTGACCGGCGACATGACCGAGGCGCTGGTGCTCGCCGGGGCCGACATCATCAAGGTCGGCATCGGGCCGGGGTCGGTCTGCACCACGCGCAAGATGACCGGCGTCGGCTATCCGCAGCTTTCCGCCATCATCGAATGCGCCGACGCCGCCCACGGGCTGAAGGGGCAGGTCTGCGGCGACGGCGGCTGCACGGTGCCGGGCGACATCTCCAAGGCCTACGGCGCCGGGTCGGACTTCGTGATGCTCGGCGGCATGCTGGCCGGCCACGACGAGTGCGAGGGCGACATCCGCTACGAGGAGCGCGGCGGGCAGAGGGTGCCGGTGGCGATGACCTTCTACGGCATGTCGTCCGACACGGCGATGCACAAATACGCGGGCGGCGTCGCCTCCTACCGCGCGTCGGAGGGCAAGACCGTGGAGGTCCCCTACCGCGGACCGATCGACGGCACGATGCAGGAGATCATGGGCGGCGTGCGCAGCATGATGACCTACATCGGCGCCACCAAGCTGAAGGAGGTGTCGAAGCGGACCACCTTCGTCCGCGTCGGCGCGCAGCTGAACACCGTCTTCGGGGGGTGATGCCACGGGAGGTACCCTGCATCGGTACCTCCTTCTCGACAGTCTTCCTCCGGAACCACCGGCGGCTTCCACCGTTCGCAGGATGTGCGGACGGGTGGGGCGCCGGACGGCTTGCCCCGCTCGTCCGCCTTTTGGCGGGACGAGGAAGGCAGAGCTTATGCGTGATTTCGATGGAGCCGCTCCAGCCTATGTGGGGCGGACGGACGGGCCGGCGGTTTTCGATTATCTGATCGTCGGGGCGGGCTTCGCCGGCAGCGTGCTGGCGGAACGGCTGGCGGCGGGGCTGGACAAGCGTGTCCTGCTGATCGACCGGCGCCCGCACATCGGCGGCAACGCCTACGACCATCACGACGACGCGGGCGTGCTTATCCATCGCTACGGCCCGCACATCTTCCACACCAATTCGCAGCCGGTGGCGGACTATCTGTCCCGCTTCACCAAGTGGCGCCCCTACGAGCACCGGGTGCTCGCCCATGTCGACGGGCAGCTGGTTCCCATCCCGATCAACCGGACGACGGTCAACCGCCTCTACGGGCTGGACCTCGACGAGGCCGGAGTCGCCGCCTTCCTGAAGAGCCGGGCGGAACCGGTCGCCGATATCCGCACCTCGGAGGACGTGGTGGTCGGCGCGGTCGGGCGGGAGCTGTACGAGAAGTTCTTCCGCGGCTACACGCGCAAGCAATGGGGCCTCGACCCGTCGCAGCTCGACAAGGCGGTGACGGCGCGGGTGCCGACGCGGACCAACGACGACGACCGCTATTTCGGCGACAGCTTCCAGAACATGCCGCTGCACGGCTACACGCGGATGTTCGAGAACATGCTCGACCACCCGAACATCACAATCCGCCTGGGCGCCGATTTCCGCGACGTGGTGCGCGACGTGCGTTACCGCAACCTGATCTTCACCGGCCCGGTTGACGAGTATTTCGGCCACCGCTTCGGCAAGCTGCCCTACCGCTCCCTGACCTTCCGGCACGAGACGGTCGATCAGGAATGGCTCCAGCCCGTCGCCGTGGTGAACTACCCCGGCGAGGAGGTGCCGCACACCCGCATCACCGAATACAAGCACCTGACCGGCCAGACCAACCCGCAAACCAGCCTGACCTACGAATACCCGTCGGCGGAGGGCGACCCCTACTACCCGATCCCCCGCGCGGAGAACGCGGCCCTCTACCGCAAGTACCAGGAGTTGGCCGACGCCACGCCGAACGTCCATTTCGTCGGGCGGCTGGCGACCTACCGTTACTACAACATGGATCAGGTGGTGGCGCAGGCGCTGGCGCTCTACACCCGCATCGCCAAGGCCGAAGGCGCCGTGGCGGAGGGGGCGCGCGGCATTTCCGGGATCGGCGCCTCCCCGCAGTCCGCTCCATCGTCCGCTCCGGTCCACAGCAGGAGGGAAGCGTCATGAAAGCGTTCGGAATGGCCCTGGCCACCGCGGTCGTCCTCGCCATCGGCGCCAGCGTGATCCTGGAAGGCACGCTGGGCCGCACCGCCGACGAGACCTTCGCCGCCCCCTCGGTCCGGCTGAGCGAGGACAACACGGTGCACCACCGCAACTTCATGGGGCACTGAGGACCTGCGTTCCGGGGGAGGGGCTGTGACTCCTCCCTACATATCCAACCCGACGTCAAAATTCGGCGCGCTGTGGGTCAGCCAGCCGACCGAGATCATGTCGACGCCCGCCTCGGCGATGGCCCGCACGGTGGACAACGTGACGTTGCCGGACGCCTCCGTCACCATGCGGCCGTCCACCATGGCGACGGCGCGGCGCAGCGTCTGCGGGTCCATGTTGTCGAGCAGGACGACATCCACCGGCAGGGTCAGCAACTCCTCCAACTGGGCAAGTGTGTCCACCTCGACCTCCACCTTCACCATGTGGCCGATGGCGGCGCGGACGCGCTCCACCGCCGGGCGGATGCCGCCAGCCACGGCGATGTGGTTGTCCTTGACCAGAACCGCGTCGTCGAGCCCGAAGCGGTGGTTGAAGCCGCCGCCCAGCCGCACCGCCTGCTTTTCCAGGACGCGCAGGCCTGGGGTGGTCTTTCGGGTGCAGACGATGCGGGCGCGGGTCCCCTCGACCTCGCGCACCAGCGCGCGGGTGGCGGTGGCGATGCCGGACAGGCGGCCCAGAAGGTTCAGCGCCGTGCGCTCCGCCGTCAGCAGGGCGCGGGCGCGGGCCGTCACAGTGGCGATGGTGGCGCCGGGGGGCACGTCGTCGCCGTCGTCGTGCTCCACCCGCAGCTCCGCCGCCGGGTCGAGGATGCGGAAGGCGGACAGGGCGACCTCCAGCCCGGCGACCCGGCCGTCCCTGCGCGCGGCCACCCGCGCCGTCGCCATGGCGTCCGCCGGGACGATGCTGTCGGTGGTGATGTCGCCAGCCCGCCCGAGATCCTCCGCCAGGGCGGCGCGGACGATCGGTTCATAGGTCAGAGGATGGAGCATGCGGCGTCTCCGGTCAGGGGGCCGGCGGCCCCGGTCAGGTCGGTGAGGGTGAAGCGGTGGCGTTGCGCCGCCGGGTCTTCCCGCGGGAAATCGGTGCGGAAATGCGCCCCGCGGCTTTCGCTGCGGGCGAGGGCGGCGTGGACGATCAGCCGCCCGGCAAGCAGGCGGTTGCGCGCCTCGCCCCAGCGGCGGACGGCGGCAAGGTCGGCCGTGCCGCCGTCGCACAGTGCGTCGAGCGCCACGGCGAGCCGGTCCAGCTTGCGCCGGGCGGCCAGCAGCCCCACCCCGTCACGGACCAGCCCGGCGCCCTGGTAGAGCGTGCGGCGGGATTCGTCGGTGATGGCGTCGAGCAGCCCGGCTCCGACCTCCCCGGCGACGGCAGGCGCTTCGGGCAGGGCGAAGGGCGGCAGGGGAGGGAGGTCCCGCCCGGCCACGTCGCGGGCGACCCGCGCGCCGAACACCAGCGCCTCCAGCAGGGAGTTGCTGGCCAGCCGGTTGGCGCCGTGCACGCCGGTACAGGCGACCTCGCCGCAGGCCCACAGCCCGTCCAGGCTGGTCCGCCCGGCGTGGTCGGTGACCACCCCGCCCATGTGGTAGTGCGCCGCCGGGGCGACCGGCACCGGCTCCCGCCACGGGTCGAGCCCATGGGCGGCGCAGAGCGCCAGAACGGTGGGAAAGCCGTCCGGCTTGGCGGCCAGCGCCGGGCGCAGATCGAGCCGCACCGGCTCCCCCGCCGCGACGCGCGCGCCGATGGCGCGGGCCACCACGTCGCGCGGCGCCAACTCCGCCAGCGGGTGTTCCGCCGCCATGAAGCGGGTGCCGCGCCGGTCGAGCAGCAGCGCCCCGGCGCCGCGCAGCGCCTCGGTCAGCAGCGGGGCGGGGTCGGCGTCCACGGCGAGCGCCGTCGGGTGGAACTGCACGAACTCCACGTCGGCGAGCAGCGCCCCGGCCCGCGCGGCCAGCGCCAGCCCGTCGCCGGTCGCCTCCGGCGGGTTGGTGGTGCGGGCATAGGCTCCGCCGACCCCGCCGGTCGCCAGCACCACGCGCGGCGCGCGGTGGAACACCCAGCCTTCCGGGTGGCAGGCGAGCACGCCGCAGACCCGCCCGTGGCGCACCGCCAGATCGACGGCGAAGGCGTTGCTCTCCACCCGGATCGACGAGGTGGCGCGCACCCGCTCGGCCAGCGCCGCGACCAGGGTCGCCCCGGTGGCGTCGCCCCCGGCATGGACGATGCGCGCCGCCCCGTGCGCCGCCTCCCGCCCCAGCAGGGGCGCGCCGTCGGCGTCGCGGTCGAAGGGCAGACCGGCGAGGAGCAGCGCCCGCACCCGTTCCGCCCCCTCGCGGGTCAGCAGCAGGGCGCGGCCGGCGTCGACGAAGCCGGCGCCGGCGGCGACCGTGTCGGCGGCGTGCGCCTCCGGCCCGTCGCCGGGGCCGATCGCGGCGGCGATGCCGCCCTGGGCGTGGTTGCTGGAGCCGCCCGGCAGGTCCGGCGTCTTGGTCAGCAGCGTGACGGCGCGTGGCGCCAGATGCAGGGCGGCGGTCAGCCCGGCCATGCCGGAGCCGATGACGACCACCTCCGAATCGCGGACTGTGTAGGGGGTGGGCATGTGAGGCCTCCCGGAGAGAGGATCGTTCTAACCCTCTCCCCTCTGGGGAGAGGGTGGCCCAAAGGGCCGGTGAGGGGGTTGCGCGTGGCGGAGGGTTCGGCACAAGCGCAACCCCCTCACCCTAACCCTCTCCCCAGAGGGGAGAGGGGACACACTCAGCGGGGCTTCACCGCCAGCATTCGCTCCACCGAACGGCGGGCGCGGTCGGCCACCTCCGGCGCGATGGTCACTTGCGGTTCCAGCGTGCGCAGGCTGTCCAGGATGTTCGCCAGCGTGATCTTCTTCATGTGCGGGCACAGGTTGCAGGGCCGCACGAACTCCGTCTCCGGCGAGGCGGCGGCGACGTTGTCGCTCATCGAGCATTCGGTGACCATCAGCACCCGCGGCGGGCGGCGGTCCGCCACGAAATCGACCATGCGCGCGGTGGAGCCCACGAAGTCCGCCGCCTCCAGAACGTCGGGCGGGCATTCCGGGTGGGCGATGACGATCAACTCGTCGAAGCGCCCGCGGAATTCGCGGATCTCGTCGCCGGTGAAGCGCTCATGCACCTCGCAATGGCCCTTCCAGGCGATGATCTCGACGCTGGTCTGGGTGGCGACGTATTTCGCCAGATACTCGTCGGGCAGCATGATGACGCGCGGTGCGCCCAGCGACTCCACCACCTCCACCGCGTTGCCGGAGGTGCAGCAGATGTCCACCTCCGCCTTGACGTCGGCCGAGGTATTGACGTAGGCGACCACCGGCACGCCCGGATAGCGTTCGCGCAGCAGCCGCACGTCGGCGGCGGTGATCGATTCGGCCAGCGAGCAGCCCGCCCCGGTGTCGGGGATCAGCACCGTCTTGGCCGGGTTCAGCAGCTTCGCCGTCTCCGCCATGAAATGCACGCCGGCGAGCACGATCACGTCGGCGTCGGTCTCCGTTGCCCGTGCGGCGAGCGCGAGGCTGTCGCCCACGATGTCCGCCACGCCGTGGAAGATCTCCGGCGTCTGGTAATTGTGGGCGAGGATCACCGCGTTGCGCTCCCCCTTCAAGCGGTTGATCTCGTGGACCAGCGGGGCGTGGAACGGCCACTCGACGGCGGGGATCACGCGCTTCACGCGCTCGTAGATCGGCTGCGTCGCCGCGGCGATGTCGGGCGTGTAGGCAAGGCCGGTGGTATCGCGCATGGCGCATTCCTTTAATGCTCGCTATGAGCAAAACCATAAATGCTCGATTAGAGCATATCAAGCGGAAAAGAATGCGTCTTGCCGATCGTCTGTCCGGCGGCCGGTCGTGCCCCTTATTTGGCTTCCTGGCTGCTCAGGTCGGATGGGTTCTCGGAGCGGGTCGGCTCGTGCCCCATGTCGGGTTCGCTGGCCCATTGGTTCGGGCGCGGCACCGGGTTGCCCTGCAGGTCGGGCGGCGCCCGTCGCAGGTCGGCCAGCGCCTGCTGCAGCTCCGCCCCCTGGGTTTCGCCGCTGGTGCTGGACTTGGGCGCGCGGACGCCCTGCTGGTTGGGCGGCGGCTCCTGGCTTTGCTGCACCTTGACGTCGTTGGACAGCGACTCCTTGGTGGTTTCCTGGGCGATGACGTTGCCGGTCATCAGCAGCCCGGCGACAAGGCCGGAGGAAATCAGTGCGGCGAGCAAGGCTGCGGACTCCTTTGGGATGAAGGGATGACAAGGCCGTCCCCCACCAACAGGCGTGGGCACCAACCCTCCCGTTCGCGCGTTATCAGGGGTATGGACCCGACCGACGCCCCGACTCTGCCGCCCATCTTCCGCCCTTGGCCCACCGAGGCGGGCGGCCCCTTCTCCACCGCCTGCCGCTTCGCCGCGGAAGGGGCGGCGCCCGGCACGCTCGTCCACAGCGGCCGGCGCGACCGGCTGGACGTGGCGGTGGTGCTGGTCCCCGACCGTCCGGATGCTGGGGATGGCCTCGCCGCCGTGACGCTGGTCGCGTTGGCCGACGCGCTGGAGGCGCTGGGGCCGCCCAACCAGAGCATCCGCTTCGACGGCGCGGGCCGCCTGCTGCTGAACGGTGCGGTGGCCGGCGGGGTGACCGTCGCCCTTGGCCCCGGTGCCGAGGACGGGCTTCCCGCCTGGGCCGTGGTCGGCGCGGAGCTGGAGGTCCTGGGCGATCCCGACGACCCCGACCCCGGACGGCGCCCCGACCGCACGGCGCTGCGCGAGGAGGGCTTCGGCGACACTGACGCCGTGGCGGTGCTGGAGAGCTTCACCCGGCATTTCCTGACCTGGATCGACCGCTGGATGGACGCGGGCTTCGAGCCGGTGCGGCGGGTCTGGGAACAGCGGCTGATCCCCACGGCAGAGGAGACGCGGTCATGACCGGACAGGCCGAACGGCGCGGCGTCGGCATCACGGTGGAGCGCCAGCGGATCGACAACCCGTGGGTGGACGCGCGCTGGCGGGTGACCGGCGCCCTGCCGGAGCTGCCCGACCGTGCGCCCTGGACCGTGCTGGCTCAGGACGGGGAGCGCACCGGCTATTACGCGGGCGCCACCGAGATCGTGCTCCATCCCGGCGAGACGGAGAATTACGTCGAGAATCTGAAGGGCGGCCACCCGATGCTCTACGTCATCCTGCGCCGCTGTGCGGAGGAGCCGGGGCTGCGGCTGCTCGCCGTCACCGTCGATCCCGGCGAGGTCGACGCCCATTCCGACGCCGGCGACGACCTGATCGAAGCGATCCCCCTGCCGCCCGATCTCGCGGCGTGGATGCGCGATTTCGTGGCCCGCCACCACACCGAACGCCCCTTCTACAAGCGCCAGCGCGACCGCGCCGACCCGGAGGCGTTGGCCCGCCGCGCCCCGGTTGCTCATCCTGGAAAGGATCAGAGCCATGGATGACGGGTCCGAAGGTTTCCTGTCCCGCTGGTCGCGGCGCAAGCAGGAGGCGCGCACGACGCCCGTCGAGACCCCCGAACCGCAGGAGGAGCGGGATACGGCGGAGGAGCCGCAGGCCATCGCCGCTCCGCCGCCGGAACCCTTCGACCCGGAAAGCCTGCCGCCGGTGGAGAGCCTGGGCGCGGACAGCGACTACACCGGCTTCCTCGCCAGCAACGTCCCGCAGGAGCTGAAACGGCTGGCCCTGCGCAAGGCCTGGACCAGCGACCCGGTGATCGCGGGCTTCCGCGGCTTCGCCGAGTATGACTGGGACTGCAATGCCCCCGGTTACGGCAAGCTGCTCGCCACCGACCGCATCGCCGACCTGCTGGACCGCATCGCCACCGACGAGAAACCGCCGGAGGAGGAGAAGCCGGAGGAGGTTGTGGTCGCTGACACGACTAAGTCTGAGGAAAGTGAGGGTCTTGCCCCCACCGACAGTCTTGCCCCCACCCCAACCCTCCCCCGCTGGGCGGGGGAGGGAGATGATCGCGATGCGGCGGCAGTTCCCTCCCCTGCGAAAGCGGGGGAGGGTTAGGGTGGGGGCAGCACGGAGGCAGGGAGGCAAGATCATCGCCTGTCCTGGACTGCGCAACCTTTGGGCAATCCCGCTGTTGTCGCTGATGAGCCGGACCTTAACCGGCCAGGGAAAAGGCGAAGCGGGGCAAGGGCATGGCGGAAACGGCCATCATCGACGACGCGGATCGGCTGCGGGCGCAGGCGTACGGCCTGCTGGCCCACCTGTTGGCGCGCCCGCCGTCGCGCGACTTGCTGGCCACGATCGGCGCGCTGGCCGGGGACGGTTCACCACTGGGCCGGGCCATCAGCGATCTGGCCGTACGCGCCCGTACGCTCGCCGACGACCCGGACGGCGAACACCGCGCCGAGCGCGAGTATCATGAGCTGTTCCTCGGGGTGACGCGGGGCGAACTGGTTCCCTTCGCCTCCTACTACCGCACCGGCTTCCTGATCGACCGGCCGCTGGCCCGCTTGCGCGAAGACATGCAGGCGCTGGGCATCGAGCGCACCCCCGGCGTCAGCGAGCCGGAGGACCACATCGCCGCCATCGCCGAGATCATGGGCGCGCTGGCCGCCGGAACCGTCGGCACGGCGGACGGCGAGCCGGACCTGCCGTTCCAGAAGCGCTTCTTCGAGCGCCACCTCGTCCCCTGGGCGGGCCGCTTCTTCCAGGATCTGGAGGAGGCGTCGGCGGCGCATCTCTACCGGCCCCTGGGGACCTTCGGGCGGCTGTTCCTGGACATCGAGACCAACGCCTTCGCGATGATCGCGCCCGCCCCTCCGGGTGCGGCTCGCGGGGCCGACCAGCGGGAGGGCACGATCCATGCACCGTGACGACACCCCGAAAGCCGGCAAGACCGGACTGGAACGCCGCAGTCTCCTGAAGGGCCTCGGGCTGGGTGCGGCGGGAGCCGCCGCGGCGGCCGCCACCCTGCGCGCCGCCCCGGCGGAGGCGATGGAATCGCGGCAGGAGCAGGTCAAGTCCCGCTACCGCGAAACCGAACACGTGAAGCGTTTCTACGCGCTGAACCGACTCTGACCGCGACTTTGATCCAGAGGGCCGCCCCATGCTCGTCAAGCGCAACGCCGGAACCGCCGCCACCCGCGCCTCCCTCGCCCGCCGCCTGAACGGATTGTCGGCGGGCACCGCCGGGCTGGGAGAAACCGTCGACCGCCGCGGCTTCCTGAAGACCTCCGGCCTCGCCGCCGGGGGCATGGCGGCGCTGGGCGCGCTGCCCGCCGCGATGATCCAAAAGGCCGAGGCCGGGCCGACCCTGCCCAACGTCGAGATCGTCACCCGCAAGAACGTCTGCACCCACTGCTCCGTCGGCTGCACCGTGATCGCGGAGGTGCAGAACGGCGTCTGGACCGGGCAGGAGCCGGGCTGGGAAAGCCCGATCAGCCAGGGCGCGCATTGTGCGAAGGGTGCCTCGGTCCGCGAACTGACCAAGGGTGAACGGCGGGTGAAATACCCGATGAAGCTGGTCGACGGCCAGTGGCAGCGCATCTCCTGGGACCAGGCCATCGAGGAGATCGGGACCAAGCTGCTGGAGATCCGTGAGCAGTCCGGGCCGGACGCCACCTTCTGGCTGGGCTCGGCCAAATTCTCCAACGAAGGCGCCTATCTCTTCCGCAAGCTGGCGGCCTTCTGGGGAACCAACAACGTCGATCATCAGGCGCGCATCTGCCACAGCACCACGGTCGCCGGGGTGGCGAACACCTGGGGCTATGGCGCGATGACCAACAGCTACAACGACATCCAGAATTCCAAGGCGCTGCTGATCATCGGCGGCAACCCGGCGGAGGCCCACCCCGTCTCGCTGCCGCACATGCTGCGCGGCAAGGAGCACAACCGCGCGCCCTTCATCGTCATCGACCCGCGCTTCACCCGCACCGCCGCCCACGCCACCGATTATGTGCGCATCCGCCCCGGCACCGACATCCCGGTCACCTGGGGCATCCTCTGGCACATCTTCGAGAACGGCTGGGAGGACAAGGAGTACATCCGCCAGCGCGTCTACGGCATGGACGAGATCCGCGCCGAGGTGAAGAAGTGGGACCCCGCCACGGTGGAGCGGGTCAGCGGCGTGCCGGGCGAGCAGCTCCACCGCGTGGCGGAGGCGCTGGCGAAGAACCGGCCGTCCACCGTCATCTGGTGCATGGGCATCACCCAGAAGACCACCGGCACCGCCAACGTCCGCGCCCTGTCGATCCTGCAGCTGGCGCTCGGCAACATCGGGGTGGCCGGCGGCGGGGCCAACATCTACCGCGGCCACTGCAACGTGCAGGGCGCCACCGACTTCGGGCTCGACGTCTCCACCTTGCCCTCCTACTACGGGCTGGCCGAGGGGGCGTGGAAGCATTTCTGCCGCGTCTGGGACGTCGATTACGACTGGATGAAGGCCAGATTCGGTTCCAAGGAGCTGATGGAGGCCAAGGGCATCCCGACCACCCGCTGGTTCGACGGCGTCACCTACGAGCCTGAGGAGATCCAGCAGCCGTCGCCGCTGAAGGCGATGGTCGTCTTCGGCCATGGCGGCAACACCGTCACCCGCATGCCGGAGATGCTGAAGGGGCTGGAGCAGCTGTCCCTGCTGGTCATCGCCGACCCGCACCCGACCACCTTCGCCGCCTTCAAGGAGCGCCGGAACGGCACCTACATCCTGCCCGCCTGCACCCAGTTCGAGACGGACGGCTCGCGCACCTGCTCCAACCGGTCGATGCAGTGGGGCGAGAAGGTCGTGGAGCCGATCTTCGAGTCCAAGGACGACTACACGATCATCTATCTGCTGGCCCGCAAGTTCGGCTTCGCCGACGAGATGTTCAAGCACATCACGGTGGAGGAGACCCGCCCGGTGCCCGAGGACATCCTGCGCGAGATCAACCGCGGCTGCCTGTCCACCGGCTACACCGGCCAGTCGCCGGAACGGCTGAAGATGCACATGAAGCATCAGGCAGACTTCGACAAGATCACCATGCAGGCGACCAGCGGCCCGCTGAAGGGCGAGTATTACGGCCTGCCCTGGCCCTGCTGGGGACATCCGGAGCTTCGCCACCCCGGCTGCGCCGTTCTCTACGACACCTCCAAGCATGTGATGGAGGGCGGCGGCGTCTTCCGCGCCCGCTTCGGGGTGGAGCGCAACGGCGTCAGCCTGCTCGCGGACGGCTCCTATTCCAAGGGGTCGGAGATCGAGGACGGCTATCCCGAATTCACCATGGCGATGCTGAGGAAGCTGGGCTGGGACAAGGACCTGACGGCGGAGGAGATGCGGGTCATCCAGGCCATCGGCGGCGACAAGACCGACGAGGTGAGCTGGCAGACCGACCTGTCGATGGGCATCATCCGCGTCGCGCTGAAGCATGGATGCTCACCGCACGGCAACGCCAAGGCCCGCGCCGTCGCCTGGAACCTGCCCGACCCGGTGCCGCTCCACCGCGAGCCGATCTACTCCCCGCGGCCGGAACTGGTGAAGGAGTATCCGGCAATCGAGGACCGGCGCGACTTCCGCCTGCCGCAGTTGGCCCGCTCGCTCCAGTTCAAGATCGCGGACAGCGACATCCGCCAGCGCTTCCCCTTCATCCTCACCTCCGGACGGCTGGTCGAGTATGAGGGCGGCGGCGAGGAGACCCGCTCCAACCCCTGGCTGGCCGAGCTGCAGCAGTCGATGTTCGTGGAGATCAACCCCAAGGACGCCGAGCGGCTGGGCATCCGCGACGGCGGCATGGTCTGGGTCTACGGACCGGAGGACAGCGCGAAGGCGCGGATGCGCGCGCTGGTGACCGAACGCATCGGCGCCGGCACCGTCTTCATGCCCTTCCACTTCTCCGGCTACTGGCAGGGCAACAGCCTGCGGGAGAACTACCCGCCGGGCACCGACCCCATCGTCCTGGGCGAGCCGGCCAACGGGGTGACGACCTACGGCTACGACCCCATGACCTTCATGCAGGAAACCAAGGTGACGCTGTGCCGCGTCGAACCGGCCTGACGCGCCCCAGGGAGGATAGACATTCATGGCCCGCATGAAATTCCTGTGCGACGCGGAGCGCTGCATCGAGTGCAACGCCTGCGTCACCGCCTGCAAGAACGAGCACGACATCCCCTGGGGCATCAACCGCCGCCGCGTCATCACGCTGAAGGACGGCGTGCCCGGCGAGCGGTCGATCTCCATGGCCTGCATGCACTGCAACGACCCGCCCTGCGCCGCGGTCTGCCCGGTGGACTGCTTCTACCAGACGGCGGACGGGGTGGTGCTGCATTCCAAGGACCTGTGCATCGGCTGCGGCTACTGCTTCTACGCCTGCCCCTTCGGCGCGCCGCAGTACCCCCAGGCGACCAACTTCGGCGGGCGCGGCAAGATGGACAAATGCACCTTCTGCACCGGCGGTCCGGAAGCGGACAACACGATGGAGGAGTACCAGAAATACGGCACCAACCGGCTGGCCGAGGGCAAGCTGCCGCTCTGCGCGGAGATGTGCTCCACCCGCGCGCTGATGGCCGGTGACGGCGACGTTCTGGCCGACATCTACAAGGAGCGGACGGTGCGCCGCGGCTACGGTTCCGGCGCCTGGGGCTGGTCCACCGCCTATGGCCAGAACGACCGCGGCGACGCCTTCGGGCCGGGCCGCGAGGGCACCGGCGGGAGCTGAGTGGGTTGGGGGAGTGATGCCCCACCCTAACCCTCCCCCGCTGCCGCAGGGGAGGGGACAATTCTCCCTCCCCCGCGAAGCGGGGGAGGGCCGGGGTGGGGGCAAGGGTGTCCCGACGCAGCACCCCGCAAAGCGCACACTCTCTAGGGAAGGACGCGACATGACGAAGCTCCTGCGCCCCCTGCTGGTCCTGTTCGTTCTGCTGCTCGCCGCCCCGGCGGTGCAGGCGCAATTTTACCAGACGCCGGGGCCGAACTCGCCGACCTCGAAGGACGAGGTGCAGCTCTACCAGACACCGGACGGCAAGCTCTCCGGGCGGGTCAGCATCCCCGACGCGAAGCTGGGCGTCCTGGTCCAGCCGGAGGGGCGGGAGTGGCGCGAGTTCCGCATGGTCTGGCTGAAGATCATCGCGGGGGCGCTGATCCTGGGGCCGATCGCGGTTTTGGCGATCTTCTACCTGATCCGCGGCACCATCCGCATCCAGGGCGGCCGGTCGGGGCGTCCGGTGCCGCGCTTCAGCGGCATGGACCGCTTCGCCCACTGGACGACGGCGGTCAGCTTCCTGCTGATGGCGCTGACCGGGCTGATCCTGACCTTCGGGCGCATGCTGCTGATTCCGCTGATCGGCCACCCGAACTTCACGATGCTGGCCGAGGCCAGCAAGTACATGCACAATTTCTTCAGCGTGCCGTTCGTCCTCGGGCTGGTGCTGATCTTCGTGCTGTGGGTGCGCGACAACATCCCGGAGAAGGCCGATCTCGTCTGGCTGAAGACACTCGGCGGCGTGCTGAGCAAGTCCGGCGAGCATCCGGAGGCCGGGCGCTTCAACGCCGGCCAGAAGGGCGTCTTCTGGGCGGTGGTGTTCGGCGGTTTCGCGCTGTCGCTCACCGGCTTCCTGCTGATGATGCCCTTCGCCGTCACCGGGATCGGCGGCATGCAGATCCTGCATGTGGCGCACGGGGTGGTGGCCGCGCTGATGATCGCGCTGATCATCGGGCACATCTACATCGGCACCATCGGCATGGAGGGCGCCTTCGACGCCATGGGCAGCGGCGTGGTGGACGAGAATTGGGCCAAGGACCATCACCGCCGCTGGTACGAGGAGCAGCTCCGCAACGGCCGGGCCAACGAGGACGAACGGCTGCGGCATCGCGCGGCGGAGTGAGGCGCGGAACACCTCTCGACAGGCGGGCCGGCATGACCGATCCTTCCGCGCAACGAATTGTGCGTAGGGGGGAAGCATGCCGCTCGACCACCGGGAGTCGCTGTTCCGCCGGATCGCGGAACGGCGCGACGACCTTGTCGCGCTGACCCGCGACCTGATCCGCATTCCCACCGTGAACCCGCCCGGCGACGTCTACACCGACTGCGCTGAATTCCTCGGGCGGCGGCTGGCCGGGCGCGGCTTCGCCGTGGAGTATGTGCGGGCGGAGGGGGCGCCCGGCGACAGCGACCGCTACCCGCGCACCAACGTCATCGCCCGGATCGAGGGGCGCGAGCCCGGTCCCTGCGTGCATTTCAACGGCCACATCGACGTGGTGCCCGCCGGCCAGGGCTGGACGGTCGATCCCTTCGAAGGGGTGGTGAAGGACGGGCGCGTCTACGGCCGCGGCGCCTGCGACATGAAGGGCGGGATCGCCGCGTCGATCATCGCCGTGGAGGCGATCCTGGAGGAGGGCATTCCCTTCCCCGGCGCGCTGGAAATCTCCGGCACGGTGGACGAGGAGTCCGGCGGCTACGGCGGGGTCGGGCATCTCGCCAAGCTCGGCTACTTCTCCCGCCCTCGGGTCGACCACGTCATCATCCCGGAACCGCTGAACGTTGACCGGGTGTGCATCGGCCACCGCGGCGTCTGGTGGGCGGAGATCGAGACGAAGGGCCGCGTCGCCCACGGGTCCATGCCCTTCCTCGGCAACTGCGCGGTGCGCCACATGGGGGCCGTGCTGCACCGGATCGAGACGGAGCTGATCCCCCGGCTGGCCGCCAAGCGCACGGCCATGCCGGTGGTGCCGGAGGGGGCGCGGCAGTCCACCCTGAACATCAACGCCATCCATGGCGGCCAGCCGGAGGACCATGGCGGACTGCCGAGCCCGATGGTGCCCGACCGCTGCCGCATGGTCATCGACCGCCGGTATCTGATCGAGGAGGACCCGGAGGAGGTGCGGGCGGAGATCGTCGGCATCCTGGAGGATCTGCGCCGCGAGCGCCCCGGCTTCGATTACGAGCTGCGCGAGGTTCTGGCCTTTCTGCCCACCCTGACCGACGCCGACGCGCCGGTGGTGCGGGCGGTGGGGGCGGCCATCGAGACGGTGCTGGGCCGCCCGGCGGCGCAGGTGGTGTCCCCCGGCACCTACGACCAGAAGCACATCGCGCGGGTCGGGCATCTGAAGGACTGCATCGCCTACGGCCCCGGCATCCTCGATCTCGCCCACCAGCCGGACGAGTATGTGGACATCGACGACATGGTCCATGCCGCACAGGTCATGGCGATGGCCGCCCTGTCGCTGCTGCGGCGGGAGGTGTAGGGTCGCCATCGTGGCAACAACAACGGCTGACCGGAAACGCACGCGATGTCGGATATCAAGCTCAACCTCGGCTGCGGCGACACGCGGATGCCCGGCTATGTGAATGTGGACAAATACGGCACCTTCGGGCCGGACATCGTGGCCGACCTGGAGGTCGTGCCCTGGCCCTTCGAGGAGAGCAGCGTCGCCGACGTCCAACTCATCCATGCGCTGGAGCATATGGGCCAGACGACGGAGGGGTTCCTGAACATCATGAGGGAGCTGTACCGCGTCTGCCGCCACGGCGCGCGGATCACCATCAAGGTGCCGCACCCGCGTAGCGACGGCTATCTCGGCGATCCGACCCACGTCCGCCCGATCACGCCCAACGTGCTGAGCCTGTTCTCAATGGAGGAGAACCGCAAGTTCATCGAGCGCGGCTGGCCGAACACCCGGTTGGCCATGCATCTGAACGTCGATTTCCGCATGCTGTCGATCACCTACGCCCCAACCCCGCGCTGGCACCACAAGCTGGCGTCCGGAGAGGTCACGAACCAGGAGGTGATGGAGGCGATGGAAAGCCAGAACAACGTCATCGACGAGATCGCCATGGTCCTGGAGGTGGTGAAGGGCGCCGCCTGAACCCGATCTCTTTGAACCCGACCGGCTTGACGGGCGGGGGCCGGTCCCTTAGCTTGCGAATGTTCCCTGGGGGGCCTCGCTAGGAGGCTGAGACTCCGCCGGTCCGGCGCTTTCATCCGGACAACGCGGTGACCCATCGAACCTGATCCGGGTCATACCGGCGTAGGGACGGGACTGAAGGGCGGCACGGCGTACCCCCATTCCATCCAGACACCGCTTGCTCCGGCAACAGTTTGTTGGCGTTGCAAAAGGTGTGCGGACGTGACCGAAGCCCGACTTGTCGAAGAGCTGCTGGCCTTCATCGCCGCCGGAGAGGCGGACGAGGAGGCGTTCAACCGCATGGCGCTGGCCGTCTTCGCCCACCAGTTCGAGACCAACGCCCCCTACCGCCGCTTCGCCACCCAGCGGGCGCGCACCCTGCGCACGGTGAAGAGCTGGCGCGACGTGCCCGCCGTGCCGATCAGCGCCTTCAAGGACCTGACGCTGAGCGGACGGCCGCCGGAGGAATGCCCGCACGTCTTCATGACCAGCGGCACCACCAAGGGCGTGCGGGGCAAGAGCCACCATCCGACGCTGGCGGTCTACGACCGCTCCATGACCGTCAATTTCCGCCGCCGTTTCATGGCGGGCTATGACCGGCTGCGCATGGGCATCCTGTTCCCGACCGAGCAGGCAATGCCCAACTCCTCGCTCGCCCATTATCTGGCGCTGGCCAAGAGCGAATTCGGGACGGCGGAGAGCCGCTACTTCGTGTCCGACGCCGGGCTGGACGTGGACGGGGCCATCGAGGCGCTGTCGCGGGCGGAGGCGACCGGCGAGCCCTACGCCCTGCTGGGGGCGAGCTTCAGCGTCGTGCATCTGATGGACGCGCTGGCCGAGCGGGGGCGGAGCTTCGCCCTGCCGGCGGGCAGCCGCATCCTCGACACCGGCGGCTTCAAGGGCCAGTCGCGCGAGATGGCGGCGGAGGAGTTCTACGGCCGCCTGTCCGCCACCTTCGGCGTGCCGCGCCGCCTGTGCATCAACATGTACGGCATGACGGAGCTGAGCACCCAGTTCTACGACGACGGCAACGAGGTGTGCCCGTCGGTGAAGTCCGGACCGCACTGGATACGCAGCCGGGTCATCAACCCGCTGACCGGGCAGGAGGTGCCGCGCGGCAGCGTCGGCGTGCTGGTCCATCACGATCTGGCCCATTTCAACTGCGCGTCGGCCATCCTGACCGAGGACGCCGGGGTTGAGGTGGACGGCGGCTTCCAGCTTCTCGGCCGGGCCGACGGGGCGGATGCCAAGGGCTGCTCCATGGCGGTCGAGGACTTCCTCAAAGCGGCGCGGGCGACTTGATGGAGCGGGCCGGGCATCTGCCGGGGCTGTCCGCCGACGCGGTGGACTGGCGGACGCTGACCTTCCGGCGCGGCGCCGAGACGCTCGACGTGGCGGTGCCGGTGCTGAGCGAGGCGCAGATCGCTGAATTGGCAACGCGGGTGCGGACCAACGCGCGGACTTACTTGAGAAGCCGCACCGTCGCGGAGATCGCCGCCACCATCGACCGCGCCGTCGCCCGGCTGCTCGACCGCGACGACCCGTGGCGGCGGAAGGCGGAACGGCTGCTGCCGCTGGTCACCGGCTACGACGCGGAGATGGTCCGGCTGGGGCTGACCGGCTATCTGAAGACCTTCCGCGGGCCGGAGCTTCGGAAATTCGTCGCGGAGGATTTCGCCAACCCGGCGGTGCTCGACGATTTCCAGCCGATGCCCAAGGGCGGCTTCGCCCGCGCCTTCGGGCCGGAGCTTCTGCTGCATGTCTGGGCGGGCAACGTGCCGGGCCTGCCGTTGTGGAGCCTGATCTCTGGCCTGCTGGTGAAGGCCGGCACGGTCGGCAAGCTGCCGAGCGCCGAGCCGCTGTTCGCCGGATGGTTCGCCCAGATCCTGGCGGAGATCGACCCGGAACTGGCCGACTGCATCGCCATCGTCTGGTGGAAGGGTGGCGACGCGGCGGCGGAACGGGCGTGGCTGACCCGCGCCGACACGGTGGTCGCCTATGGCGGCAACGACGCGCTGGAGGCCATCCGGGCGCGGGTGCCGATCACCACGCGCTTCCTGCCCTACGGGCACAAGATCAGTTTCGGCATGGTCGCCCGCTCCGCGCTCGACGCCGGGAAGGCGGGGGCGGTGGCGCGGCAGGCGGCCTACGACGTGGCGCGCTACGACCAGCAGGGCTGCTACTCGCCGCAGACCGTGTTCGTGGAGCGCGGCGGGCGGGTGTCGCCGCGCGAGTTCGCCGGCTATCTGGCGCACGAACTGGACGCCCTCGGCAGCAAGTTCCCGCGCCGCCCCCTGTCGATGGGCGAGGCGGGCAGCGTCGCGTCCTGGCGCAACGCGGAGGAGACGAAGGGCTTTGCCGATCCGACCCGCGCCCTGCTGGGCGATCCGGCGGGAAGCTGGGCGGTCGCCTACACCGACGCGGCGGACGGCCTGAGCCCTTGCGGGCTGAACCGCACGGTGACGGTGGTGGCGGTGGACCGGCTGGCCGAGGCGGTGCCGGGGCTGGCGCCCCACCGCGCCTTCCTCCAGACCGTGGGCATCGCCGCGCCGCCGGAGGAGCTGTTCGCGCTGGCCGGGGCGCTGGGGGCGGTCGGGGTGACGCGCCTCTGCGCGCTGGGGCGCATGACCGCGCCGGAGGCGGGCTGGCATCATGACGGGCGGTTCAACCTGCTGGACCTCGTCACCATGACCGAGATCGAAGGCTCGGCGGAACGGGCGGCGGACATCTTCGCCCCCTACACGGATTGAGGCGCCCGGCCATGAGCTTCGTCAGCATCGAACAGGCCGGCTACGGCGTCCCGAGCGGCGGCACCATCCTGGACCGCATCGACTGGACCATCGGGGAGGGCGAGTTCCACGCGCTGGTCGGGCGCAGCGGTTGCGGCAAGACGACCCTGCTGAAGCTGGTCGCCGGGCTGCTCGCCCCCTCGACCGGAACCGTCCGCATCCAGGGGGAGCCGGTGCGGGGGCCGGGCGCCCAGGTCGGCTTCGTCTTCCAGGCGCCGACGCTGCTGGACTGGCGGACGGTGCTCGACAACCTGCTGCTTCCGGTGTCGCTGACGCGCCGTCCGCAGCCGGCGGACCGCCGCAAGGCGGAGGAGCTGCTGGACCTCGTCGGCCTGACCGGACTCGAAGGGCGCTTCCCCAGCCAATTGTCGGGCGGGCAGCAGAGCCGCGTCGCGCTGGCCCGCGCGCTGGTCACCGAGCCGCCGCTGCTCCTGCTTGACGAGCCCTTCGCCGCGCTCGACGCCATCACGCGGGAGGAGTTGCAGGACGACCTGCTGAAGCTCTGCGCCCGGCACCGCACCACCGTGCTGTTCGTCACCCACGACATCGCGGAGGCGGTCTATCTGGCCGACCGGGTGGCGGTGATGGAGGGCGGGCACCTGCGCCACGCCCTGCCGGTGCCGCTGGCCCGCCCGCGCGGGCGCGACGTCCGCTACAGCCCCCGCTTCAACGCCCTGTGCCTGGAGCTTCGCCACGCCATGGACGGCAAACCCGACCGTCCGGCGCTGGAGCGCGCGTCGTGATGGTCCGCCTCGCCTCGGCCCTGCTGCTCGTCCTGCTGCTGGCGGGGTGGGAGGTCCATTGCCGGGTGGCGGGGGTGTCCGCGCTGGTCGTGCCGCTGCCCTCGGCGGTGCTGCGCACGCTGTGGGACGGGCTGGCGGGGGGATACCTGCTGCCGCATCTCTGGGTCACCACGGCGGAGATGGGGATGGGCCTCGCCGCCGGCTGCACCATCGGCTTCCTCGCCGGGGTGCTGCTGGCCGAGGTGCCGGTGCTGCGCCGCCTGTTCTACCCCTACATCCTCGCCAGCCAGGTGGTGCCGAAGCTGGCGCTGGGGCCGCTGTTCATCGTCTGGTTCGGCTTCGGCATGACCTCCACCGTCGTCATCACGGCGCTGATCTGCTTCTTCCCGCTGCTGGAAAACACCATGACCGGCCTTCAGCAGGTCGATCCCAACAAGCGGGAGCTGTTCCGGATGCTGCGGGCGACGCGCCTGCAAACCCTGCTGCGGCTGAAGATCCCCTCCGGCCTGCCGGTGATCCTGGCGGGGCTGCGCGTCGCCGTCGTGCTGGCGCTGGTCGGCGCCGTCGTCGGCGAGTTCATCGGAGGCCGGCAGGGGCTGGGCGCCTCGATCATCGCGGCGCAGGGGATGATGGATTCGACCATGATGTTCGCCCTGTTCATCGTCATCACGGTGCTGGGCATGATCGTTTATCAGGCCGCCGCCGGGCTTGAGCGGTGGCTGCTGCGCCGTCCGTGGAAAGGATAATCACACGATGTTCGGGTTCCTGCGCACCCTGGGTGCCGTCGCCGTTTCCGCCCTGCTTCTGTCTTCTCCCGCGCTGGCGCTCGACAAGGTGACCGTGGCGGGCTGGAGCCAGCCGATCAGCGAGATCACCAACCTGCTGGCCGAGCCGGACAAGGGCTTCTTCAAGGCCAAGGGGATCGATCTCGGCTATGTGCCGGGGACCGGCGGCGGCTCGGCCATCCAGAACATGCTGACCGGGCAGGCCGACGTGGCCTTCACCGACCCGGCCTCCTTCTACCTCGCGCTCGACAAGGGCGAGAAGCTGATCGCCATCTACAACATCTACCCGCAGAACGTCTTCAACGTGGTGTCGCCGAAGGAGCGCAACATCACCAAGCCGGAAGACCTCAAGGGCAAGCGCATCGGCGTCTACAGCCTGTCCAGCGGCACCCGCCAGAACCTCCAGGTGCTGCTGCATCAGGTGGGGCTGAGCGAGAAGGACGTGACCATCGAGGTGACCGGCCTGCTGAACTTCGCCCCCGTGATCCAGGGGCAGGTGGACGCCACCGCGGCGACCGACACCGGCCTGCATGTCGGCATGCAGAAGGGGCTGAAGGACGTCAACGTCATCGAGGTCAAGGACACGCTGAACCTGCCCAGCGACATCTTCGTGGTGACGGAGGAGACCTACCGCACGAAGAAGGACGTTCTGAAGCGTTTCCTCGCCGCCTACCGCGACAGCGCCGCCTGGATGATCGCCGAGCCGGAGGAGGCCGCCCGCCTCGCCGTGACCCGCGCCATCAACGGCCGCGACGAGGCCACCAACCTCGCCATCATCAAGCTGCGCAACGCCTCCAGCGTGTCGGAGACGACCAGGGCGAAGGGCCTCGGCCATTTCGATCCGGAACTGATGCAGAAGGGTGCGGACACCTTCAAGCAGCTCGGCCTGATCGGGACCGACCTCGACATGTCCAAGCTGGTCCGGTCCGACCTGATCCCCGAATAAGGAAGGCGCGCCGGGCCATGGATTTCCGCGACAAGACCGTCCTCGTCACCGGTGCCAGCCGCGGCATCGGCGCCGCCATCGCCAAGGCCTTCGCGGCGGAGGGGGCGGCGGTCGCCGTCAACTACCTGAGCAACGCGGACGCTGCCGAGGCGGTGGCGGCGGCCTGCCGGGAAGCCGGCGGCGACGCCTGGGCGGTGCAGGCCGACGTGACCGACGCCGAGGCGGTGAACCGCATGGTGGAGCGCACGGCGGAGGAGTTCGGCAAGATCGACGTGGTGGTGAACAACGCCTTCCGCCCCTACGCCTTCGACCCGGAGAAGCGCAAGCTGTTCTGGGACACCGAGTGGGCGGACTACCGGGGGCAGGTGGACGGTGCGCTGCTCGGCACCTACAACGTCTGCCGGGCGGTGTTGCCGGTGATGCGGCGGCGGCCCGGCGGCAGCATCGTGAACATGGCGACCGATCTCGTCGCCCGGCCCACCGTGCCCTATCACGACTACACGACGGCCAAGGCGGCGCTGGTCGGCTTCAGCCGCAATCTGGCGGCGGAGCTGGGGCCGCTGGGCATCCGCGTCAACTGCGTGGCGCCGGGGCTGGTCTACCCCACCGACGCCAGTCGGGCGACGAAGGAGGACGTGAAGGACGCCATCGTCGCCCAGACCCCGCTGCGCCGCATCGCCACGCCGGAGGACGTGACCGGCCCGGTGCTGTTCCTGGCCTCCGGCTGGAGCCGTTTCATGACGGGGCAGGTGCTGTATGTGGATGGGGGGTTGGTGATGGGGTGAGGTGCGGGCGCCGTTGCCCCCCTCCCGACCTCCCCCCGCTGCGCAGGGGGAGGAGTTTAGCCCTCCACTGCGAAAGCGGGGGAGGGTTGGGTGGGGGCCCGTCGCTAGCGCCCCCCTACTCCAACGCGATCTCCCCCTTGATCTCATGCTCCAGCCCGATGCCCTCAATGGTCAGCGCGACGCGGGCCTGGAGCGTCTCGTTGCCCTTCAGCTTGCCGGCCTCGATCGCTTCGCTCACGGCGCGCTCGATCTCGCGCTGCGAGGTGACGCCGACGACCTTCAGGTATTTCCGGATGCCCATGTTGAAGGTGTCGTGGTCCATGATGCTCCTCCCTCTCTGATCGCTCCCGAAGACAACCGTCGTGGCAACGCTTTGTCCCGCCTCGTCAGTCCTCGTCATAGACGCCACGGGATGCGTCGCGGTGGCAGGCCTCGCAATTGGCCTTGGACAGCACTTCCTTGCGCAGCCAGACCTCCGGGCGGAAGCGGTGCTCGCGCAGCCACCAGCGCTGTTCGGTGATCCGCAGGAGCGCGGAGTCGCCGCGCCCGGCGGCGTTACCGGTCAGATAGGCGCGGATCTCCGCCGCCGGGCCGGGCGGCAGGCTGGCCTTCTCGCCGAAATGGTCGTCCAGCCCGTCCATGATCCGGGTCCAGCTTCCCGCCGGCAGCAGGCCGGGCTGGAAGGCCATATGGCATTCCCCGCATTCCTTGCGGGTGGCGTCGTTGGTCACCGGCGGGACTCGCTCGAACTCGTTGGCCGATGCGGGCGCGCCGGACAGCAGAAGCAGGACGGTCGCGGCGGCGAGGCGGCGGGGCATGGCGGGACTCCTCATTGGCCGGCCTCATTGTCCGGCGAGGTAGGTGATGAAGTCGCCCTTCTCCTGTGCCGTGCAGGCGCGGCCGAGGACGTTGGGGCAATCGCGGTCGAAGCGCCTCTCCACCTCCGCGGGGTCGGTGAAGCGCTTGGGGTTGGCGGAAACGGCCATCGGCTCGATCCCGCGCCCGGTCCGCTGGTGGCGGCCCTGGGCGGTCGGGTCGGGGGTGTGGCAGGCGGCGCAGGCGTTGGTCTCCGGCTTGCCCCCGCCGTGCGGGCCGAGATAGAGCGCGCGCCCGCGCTCGGCGGAAAAGCCGGCGAAGGCGGGCGATTGCGCCTTCGCCTGGGCGGCGTAGCCGTCGAGGAGGGCGGTGCGCGCCGTGTTCGGGGCGGCGGCGATGGCCCCACCCACGGCGAAGACGGCCAGCGTGGGCAGGATCAGGCGGATCGAAAGGGGCGTCATGGGGCGATGACCTCGTGTCGGGTGTTGGAGCGGGCGCGCCAGCCGGCGACCTTCTTCAGGCCGAGCAGCGCGACGACCAGGGCGACATGGGCCAGCACGACGGGCAGGGAAAACTCGCCAAGCGCCTCGTGCAGCTTTTCCATCGGGACGACGGCGTCGGCGACCGCCCCGCTGAGGGCGGCGGCGCCCACCACGGCCAGCAGCGCCAGCGCCATCCAGGCGAGCAGCGGGCTGCGCTGCCCCCAGGCCCGCGCGTCGCCCGAAGCCACCCGGCGCAGCCAGTCCAATGTCGCGGCCAGGGAGGGGCGGGGCAGGCGCAGCGGCCCCACTGGCATCAGCACCCCGGCCAGAAGCCGCACCGCCAGCGCGGCCAGCGCCGTGTAGCCGGCGAACTGGTGCATGGCGTAGGTGTCCTCGTCCCCCGTCAGGTAGGCGACGACGAAGGCGCCCGACAGAGCGGCGTGGAAGGCGAACAGGAACAGCAGCCGCCCCGGCGTGCGGCGCGGCTGCGCGGGGCGGGCCTCAATCGACGTCATGATCGCCCCCCGCGATGGCGGCGGCCAGCGTCCAGGCGGTGCGGGTCATGCCGCCCCCGTCGGAGCCCCCGTCGGAGAAAGCCTGGAAGGCGAAGGCCGCCACGGCGATGACGAGCGTCGCGGCGGCGGTGTGGGTCAGCATCCTGCGGATCATCGGCGGTCTCCAGTCCGGCGGGTTCGTTGCCGTGAAGACTGCGCCGCCCACGCTGAACGGAGCCTGAGCGACCCATTCAGGTGCCGTTCAGGCGGCTTTGTGCTAACTGGGTCCGTCTTTCCCGTGCCCCGACCGCCGGTTCCGACCATGAACGCCGCCCGCGCCGTCCTGCTGTCCCTGGCCTTCCTCGCCGCCGCCCTCCCCGGCGTCGCTCTGCCGGCGGCGGCCGATGACGACCGCGACCATGAGCGGGCGCGGGAGGCGTTCCGTTCGGGCCGGGCGCTGCCGCTGGAGGCCATCCTGGGCCGCGCGCAGGCCGATTTTCCCGGTGACATCCTGGACGTCGAGTTCGAGGATGAGGACGGGCAGATCGTTTACGAGATCAAGACCATCACCGCCGAAGGCCGCGTCCTGAAGCTGAAATACGACGCCGCCACCGGCGACCTGCTGCGGGTGCGCGGGCGCAACGGGAAAGGCGAGGGCGGCCATCATGGGAAGAGGTGAGCGCCATGCGCCTGCTCGTCGTCGAGGATGATCCGGCGCTCGCCCGCCAGCTCGCCGAACGGCTGGAGGGCGAAGGCTACGCCGTGGACCGCGCCGCCGACGGCGAGGAGGGGCAGTTTCTCGGCGAGACCGAACCCTACGACGCCATCGTTCTCGACCTCGGCCTGCCGCGGGTCGACGGGCTGACGGTGCTGCGCTCCTGGCGCACGGGCGGGATCACGGCACCGGTCATCATCCTGACCGCCCGCGGCGCCTGGACGGAGAAGGTCCAGGGCATCGACGCCGGGGCCGACGACTATCTGGCGAAGCCCTTCAGCATGGAGGAGCTGCTGGCCCGCATCCGCGCGCTGATCCGCCGCTCCAAGGGCCACGCCTCGGCGGAGATCGCCTGCGGCGGGGTGGTGCTGGACACCCGCTCGGGCCGGGTCACGCTGGACGGCCGGCCGGTGGACCTGACCGGGCACGAGTTCCGCGTGCTCGACTACCTGATGCACCGCAAGGGTCAGCTCGTCTCCCGCACGGAGCTGACCGAGCACATCTACGCCCAGGATTTCGACCGCGATTCCAACACCATCGAGGTCTTCGTCGGCCGCCTGCGCCGCAAGCTCGGCGCCGACCTGATCAAGACCGTGCGCGGGCTCGGCTACAAGCTGGAGGCGCCGTGAGCGGGGGTGGGCGGCGGCTGACCGGGTCGCTGCGCTTCCGCCTGCTGGCCGGGGCGGCGGTGTGGATCGCGCTGGCCCTGGCGCTGGCCGGGCTGGTGCTGTCCGGCCTGTTCCGCGACCATGTGGCCCGCCGTTTCGAGGCGGAGCTGAGCAACCATCTGGACCAGCTCGCCGCGCTGACCGAGATGGGGGCGGACGGCGCGCCGGTGCTGCGCCAGCCGCTCAGCGACCCGCGCTTCCGCCGGCCGCTGTCGGGGTTGTACTGGCAGGTCGGGCCGGGGGACGCGCCGGTCCTGCGCTCCCGCTCCCTGTGGGACGAGGCGCTGCCCCTGCCGCCGGACGAGGTCGCGGACGGCGACATTCACCGCCACAGCGTCGTCGGCCCCGCCGGGCGCCAATTGCAGGTTCTGGAGCGCGCGGTGACCTTTCCCAACGGGACCGCGCCCCTGCGCATGGCGGTGGCCCAGGACGAGGCGGAGCTGCGGGCGGTGGTGGCGGATTTCAACCGGGTGCTCTGGCTGTCGCTGGGGGCGCTGGCGCTGGCGCTGATCGGTGCGGCGGTGGTCCAGGTGTCGGTGGGGCTGCGCCCGCTGGTGCGGCTGCGCGCCGAGCTGGCCGCGGTGCGGGCCGGGCGCCGGAAGCGCTTCGGCGGTGACTCCCCGCGCGAGGTGCAGCCGCTGCTCGACGACCTGAACGCCCTGCTTGACCATTCGGAGGAGGTGGTGGTGCGGGCGCGGCTCCAGGCCGGGAACCTCGCCCACGCGCTGAAGACGAACCTCGCCGTTCTGGCGAACGAGGCGGAAGGGGAGGCCATCGCCCGGCGGGTGGCGGAGATGCGCCGCCACATCGACCACCACATGGCCCGCGCCCGTGCCGCCGCCGCCCGCGGCCTGCCCGGCGTCGCCACACCGGTGGCCGACAGCGCCGGGGCGTTGGCGCGGGTGATGGAGAAGCTCCAGAGCGGTGGTCAGGGCGGGGGCCGGGTGACCGTCACCGTCCGCGTCCCGCGCGAGCATGTTTTCGCCGGGGAGCGCGAGGATCTCGACGAGATGCTGGGCAACCTGCTGGACAACGCCTGCAAATGGGCGGCGGCGCGCGTCGATGTTTCGTCGCGGCTGGAGGCGGGCGGGATGCTTGCGGTGGTGGTGGAGGACGACGGGCCGGGCCTGCCCGCCGACCGGCGGGACGCCGTGCTGGCTCCCGGCGTGCGGCTGGACGAAAGCACGCCGGGCAGCGGTCTCGGCCTCGCCGTCGTGCGCGACGTGGCGCGGCTCTACGGCGGCGACCTGCGGCTGGGCGATTCGCCGCTCGGCGGGTTGCGGGTGGAACTGGTGCTGCCGGCAGCGACGCTGTCCTGACCGGCGCAACATTACCGTCACATTTCCGCGCTGGCGGCCGACCGTCCCTTGTGGTCTGAATGCCGTCCCTTCGCCTGCTCCGGAGACGACGCATGACCCAGGCGGACAGCGCCAACGCACCCGGTGTGGACACCGCCGGCCACGGGGTGAGCCTGGGCGAGGCCACGCGGGTGTGGGCGCGGATCGCGGCGCTGAGCTTCGGCGGTCCGGCCGGCCAGATCGCCATGATGCACCGCATCGTGGTGGACGAGAAGAAATGGATCGGGGAGGAGCGGTTCCTCCACGCCCTGAACTACTGCATGCTGCTGCCGGGGCCGGAGGCGCAGCAGCTGGCCGTCTACATCGGCTGGCTGATGCACCGGACGGTGGGCGGGCTGATCGCCGGCGTCCTGTTCGTCCTGCCCGGCGCGCTGGCCATCATGGCGCTCAGCCTGCTCTACGCGACGCTGGGGCACACCGGGGCGGTACAGGGGCTGTTCTTCGGGCTGAAGGCGGCGGTCCTCGCCGTCGTGCTGGAGGCGGTGGTCCGCGTCGGGCGGCGCACGCTGAAGAACGGGGCGATGATCGCCCTGTCGGCGGCGGCCTTCCTGGCGATCTTCGCCTTCAACGTCCCGTTCCCCCTCATCATCCTGACCGCCGCCCTGATCGGGCTGGCCGGGGCGCGGCTGGGTGTCTCCGCCTTCCGGCCTATGCCGCACGGGCCGGACCCGTCCGCCAACCGGACCAGCCTGCTGGGCGAGGGGACGCCGGACCACGCGCGCCCCTCAACCGCCTGGTCGCTGCGGGTCGGGGCGGTCTGCCTCGCCTTGTGGCTGGGGCCGGTGCTGGCGCTGCTGCTGACGCTGGGGCCGGACAACACGTTCACGGGCATCGCCGTCTTCTTCTCCAAGATGGCGGTGGTGACCTTCGGCGGCGCCTATGCCGTGCTGGCCTATGTGGCGCAGCAGGCGGTGGAGACCTACGGCTGGCTCCATCCCGGCGAGATGCTCGACGGGCTGGGCATGGCGGAGACGACGCCGGGGCCGCTGATCATGGTGGTGCAGTTCGTCGGCTTCCTCGGCGCGCTGCGCGATCCGGGGGCGCTGCCGCCGCTGCTGGCCGGGGTGCTGGGCGGGCTGCTGACCACCTGGGTCACCTTCGTGCCCTGCTTCCTGTGGATCTTCCTCGGCGCGCCCTATGTGGAGGCGCTGCGCGGCAACCGGATGCTCGGCGCCGCCCTGTCGGCGATCACCGCGGCGGTGGTCGGGGTGATCCTGAATCTGGCGCTGTGGTTCGCCCTCCACACGCTGTTCGCCCGCCTGGAAGCGGTGTCCTTCGCCGGCATGAGGCTGGATCTGCCGGTTCTCGCCAGCGTCAACCTGCCGGCCCTGGCGCTGACCGTGGCGGCGGTGCTGGCGGTGTTCCGCTTCAAGGCGGGGATGCTGCCCACCCTGGGTGCCTGCGCGCTGGCCGGCGTGGCGCTGCGCATGGCGGGGGTGGCGTAAGGGGACGGAACTCGTGCTCAGACACATCCGGAAGGTGCTGCACAGGCTTGGCGTTGCCACTGACCGTAGCGGGAACCATGAGTTTCATAAATGATCAGTAGCTGGCTCGCAGGCCCCGCCAATATTGGCGAGCTGCATCTGCTTCCTCGCCGAAGGGGTTTCCCTTTAAGGGTCCGATGGCGGACCCGATGCTGGCCAGGAAGTCGGTGTCGATGAAGCGGCCATCGGTACCGGAAACTGCCCCCGCCGCCGAAGGTGGTGCGGTTATCGGCTGAATGAGCGCCTGATCCAGTGAGAACTCGCGGTCCTTCGAGACCGTATGCGTCTGCGGGAGACCTGTACGCTCGGCCACAAGCGACGCGGCGTCACGTTCACCCATCGGGCGCAAGGCCTTGTCGATGGCCGACAAATCGACACCTGCGGCTTTCAGCTTGTAAACGGCGTCGGTTTCGCCGCGCGTCGACATCAGGCGGGATTCTCCTGGGTCAATCGGTTGGAACGGGTTGACGACGCCGCTCCCGCCAGCCAGTAACCGGGCGTTTGGTATCAATGCCTTAAGTTGGTCAGACAGTGCGGCGTAATCGTCGGAGCCATCCTGCCCGCTCTGTAGCAATGCGGACAGTTTCTCCATCATTCCCGCCCGCTTTTCCGAAGCCGCGCGCAGCGCCTCCCGGAAATCGGAAGACGTCGCAGAACCGCTGGAGAAAAGATCGGCGTTATCATTATTGGCCATGCGGAAGGTTGCCGCATAGGCGCCGAGACGCGCCTCCTTGGTTCGTTGCTTCAAAGCATTGTGCACGTCCTCGCCAGAGAGCGCGCCGCTGTCGACGAGAGAGGAAAGCTGAGACCGTGTCTCAACCGACAATGCGTTGAAGGCGGTAAGAGATTCATCATGAAGGGCCGAAGCTAATGGGCTGAATGACACCCGGTCTGTCGGCGCCGGAGTTCCAGAAACCATCTTTGATGATGCGGATATCGCTTGGGAGACGGAGTTGAGGCTCTGTACCGAGCTGTTCGTCAAATTTGATGTTCCCAGCACGTTCATCGTTACATCCTCCTTCGCCGTGTCCAACTTGGGCACATCTCAGCGCACCCACACTCAGCATCATAAGAATGAAAGAAGAAAGACCAGATCTGTCATCACTCGACTGATATCCCGCAAGCTGGAGTCCGCCTGCACTGCAGGCTCCAGCTACGGCGGATGGTCAGTTGTTAAAAAATTTCGGTTGATGATCGGCCAATTTAGGCGAATTGCACATCCCAGCTGTTGAATATTGCGGCGTCCCAGGTGGTGATCTGACCGCCGTCGAGTACGGCATACTCAATTGTACCCACTCCTGGATTGCCCTGATTCGTCAGCATGCCGCGGATGGCAATGCCATTATCGAAGGTGCCATCGTCCCACTCACCCGGTTGGAAAATGTACAAAGTCGAACGGTCCCCAGCCCAGTAGAGGTTGAGCGTCGTCGCATTGTACATGAACAGGGCGTCAGCGTTTCCAATTTGGTCGCCAGACATGTCGTCGATTACGGTCACGCCACCAAGCGCAAAGTTGTGGAAGTAATAATCATTGCCGGACCCGCCGTAGAGGTAGTCGGCGTAGTTTGCAAAATCACCAGGTCCAGAGTTACCGCCACCGAAGAGTGTGTCATTGCCGTTATTGCCGTAAAGCACGTCGCTCCCAGCGCCACCATCCAATACATCATTGCCGTCGTCGCCCCAGAGTCTGTCGTTACCCCCGAAGCCCTCAAGGGTATCATTGCCCTGCAACCCAACGATGGTGTCGTCCCCCGCGGAACCCTGCAGGGAATCATTGCCGGCAGTCCCAATGACGGTGCTCATCAGATGCTCCATTAATTTTATAGTTGTGAAAACCGTTACCATGCACCCTCATAAAATGCATATTTGTATCAATGAGTCTATAAAAAAGATAGAATCATTCAACTGGTAACCATTAGATTGTGAATTGTTTTGCGGCGTAACGAATTCGCACATTCGCGAGGTGAATTTCCAACGGCGGCGATCCGTGATCTGCTTTCCAATCGTCACGGGGAAATGATCTGCGCCTCATGGCGCGGCAGGGGGAATCAAGGGCGGGTGACGGATCCACCGGCCCACGCTTTCGACAAAGGGCGGCCGGAAACCGCGCGGCTCGTAACTGGGCCCAGTCAGAAAATTCACCGGGTCGGCGGCTCAACAAGGAAACCCATGGCCACCCACGGTTGGCCGAGCCGCCAAGCCTGTGCTGTTCCTTCCAAACGTGTCCGAGCACAAGCGGCAGCCTGTCGCCGCAGGCCGCGCCGGGGACGGCGCGGCCCCTGCCGGTGTCAGGTCATCTCCTGAACCTGGGCGATGCGTTCGGTGATCGTATCAAGGCGGCGGGACAGCTGGTCCTCGTCCTCCGGCGCGATCTGGCCCTTGCGTTGGGCAAGCCGCAGGGCCGCTTGCGCCTCCTCCAGGCAATCGAGCGTGTGACGCACGTAGTCGTGTTGGGCCATGCCCCCATCCTCCTCTGCCGTTCTGCAACCAAAGCGAAACAGACCGGTACGGACGGGGTTCCGTCTTCCGGCGGGGCCTATCCCGGCCGGACAGATCGGTTCAGAAATCCAGGTCGGCGTAATGGCGGGGCGGCGGGCAGCCGGGGACGCTGTCGGACAGCAGGCCGCGGAAGCTGGGGCGCGACTTGATGCGGGCGTACCAGTCCTTGGCCTCCGGCACCTTGTCCCACGGCACGTTGTCCACGTAATCGACACAGGACAGCGCCGCCGCCGCCGCGATGTCGGCCACCGTGAAGCTGGAGCCGGCCAGCCACGGGCGGCGCTCCGACAGGAAGGCGATGTATTCCATGTGGTACTGGATGTTCGCCAGACCGGCGCGGATCGCCGGGGCGTAGGGGTGGCCCTGGCCCGACAGCCGCTTGATCAGCTTCTCGCCGACCAGATTCTCGGTCACCTCGCGGTCGAAGGTCCGGGTGAACCAGTCGACGATCCGGCGCACCTCGGCGCGGGCCGCCACCTCCCGCGGCATCAGGGCCACGTCGGGATAGGCCTCCTCCAGATACTCCAGAACGGGCAGCCCGCCGGCCACGACGGTTCCGTCCTCCTCCACCAGCACCGGCGGCTCGCCGGCGGGGTTCAGCATCAGGAAATCCTCGCGCCGTTCCCACGGCTTCTCGATGACCGCGTCGAAGGGAAGACCCTTCTCGGCCAGCATCACCCGCGCGACGCGGGACAAGGGATGGAGGGGGTGGTGATGGAGTGTCCGCATGCCGGGCCGGACTGTAGCGTATGGGGAGCGTGGAAAACAGTCTGCGCTTTGGCCTGTGACGCCGCTCCTTCGGCTTATGGATCAGCCGCGCCGAGGGGGTGTCAAAGGGCGGATTTGCGGTAGACCACCAGGGGTTCCGCATCCCCTCCGGTTTCGGCGGCGGGAACGGGGGTCCAGCCGTTGTGCTCGTAGAAGGCGCGGGCCGCCGCGTTGCGCGAGGCGCAGGCGAGTTCCGCGGAGCCGCGCAGCAGGGCCAGCGCCTCGCGCAGCAGCGCGCTGCCGATGCCCCGCCCGCGCCACAGCGGGGCGATGAACAGGTTGTGGATGAAGCGGTCCGCCACATCGACGGAGATGAAGCCGACCACGCCGCCGCCGGCTTCCGCCACCAGCACCTCTTCCCCGTCCACGCAGTCGTAATAGTCGTCCAGGCCGAAGCGGTCCTCGGGTTGCCAGGAAAAGGCGGCGCGGCGCCCATGCAGGAAGATGTCGGCGCAGCGCGGCCCGTCGGCCGCCGTGGCGAAGCGAATGCTGATGCGCAAGCCGTCCTCTGCCGGCATGACGCCCTCCCGTGTGGTTGCGGATGCCCCCAGGCGGTCCTAACAACCCGCGCCACACCAGATTATTCCAAGAACCCGCACCCTGAAAAGGACGCCCGCGCCGCCGTCGGCGTGAAAAACGGCGGCCCGGTTGCCCCGGACCGCCGTTCGCATACGCACAACCCACTTGGGACTTACTGCTTGGGTCCTACTCCGCCGAAATGGCCTTCGGCAGATGGACCGGCACGTCCAGGCGGTTCAGCATTTCCTTCGGAACCACCTGCCAGAACTTGGTCACCTCACGCGCCCAGTCGTTGAGGATCTCGGCGGCGAAGCGGCTTTGCGACTCCGCCACATGCTCCTCGATCAGGTGCTTGAGCTGGCTTTCGTAATGGCCGACCTCGATGCGCTGGAAGATCACGCTCTCGTCGTTGATGTAGAGCGGCAGGCTGTCGTCCAGGTCGTAGACATAGGCCATGCCGCCCGTCATGCCGGCGGCGAAGTTGTCGCCGACGCGGCCGAGGATGACCGCCGTGCCGCCCGTCATGTACTCGCAGCCGTTGGAGCCGCAGCCCTCGACCACCACGGTGGCGCCGGAGTTGCGGACGGCGAACCGCTCGCCGGCCTGGCCCGCGGCGAACAGCTTGCCCGCTGTCGCACCGTAGAGGACCGTGTTGCCGATGATCGTGTTCTTGTTGGTTTCCAGCGGGCTGGAGGTCGTCGGGCGGACGACGATGGTGCCGCCCGACAGGCCCTTGCCGACATAGTCGTTGGCGTCGCCCATCACCTCCAGCTTGATGCCCTGCACCGCGAAGGCGCCCAGCGACTGGCCGGCGGTGCCGCGCAGGCGGATGGTGATGTGGCCGGGCTGCAGCCCGAACATCCCGAACTTGCGCGTCACCATCGAGGACAGCCGCGTGCCGATGGCGCGCTGCGTGTTGCGGGCGTTGTAGGCGAGCTGCATCTTCTCGCCCTCCTCGAACAGCGGGCGGGCGTCGGCGACAATGCGGGCGTCCAGCGTGTCCGGCACCTCGTTGCGGCCCTGGAGCGTGCAGTAGCGGGCGTTCTCGCCGGGATCGACCTGGGCCAGCAGCGGGTTCAGGTCGAGGTCGTCGAGATGCTCGGCGCCGCGGCTGACCTGATGGAGCAGGTCGGTGCGGCCGATCACCTCGTTCAGTGAGCGGAAGCCCAGGCCGGCCAGGATCTCGCGCACTTCCTCGGCGAGGAAGGTGAAGAGGTTGACGACCTTCTCCGGCGTGCCGACGAACTTCTGGCGCAGCTTGTCGTCCTGCACGCAGACGCCGACCGGGCAGGTGTTGCTGTGGCACTGGCGGACCATGATGCAGCCCATGGCGATCAGGCTGGCCGTGCCGATGCCGAACTCCTCGGCCCCCAGCATGGCGGCGATCACGATGTCGCGGCCGGTCTTCAGGCCGCCGTCGGTGCGCAGCCGCACGCGGTGGCGCAGGCGGTTCAGCGTCAGGACCTGATGCACCTCCGACAGGCCCATCTCCCAGGGCAGGCCGGCGAACTTGATCGAGGTCTGCGGGCTGGCGCCCGTGCCGCCGCTGTTGCCGGAGATCAGGATGATGTCGGCGTTGGCCTTCGCCACACCCGCGGCAATCGTTCCGATGCCGGAACGGCTGACCAGCTTCACCGTCACTTTCGCATCCGGATTGATCTGCTTCAGGTCATAGATGAGCTGGGCGAGATCCTCGATCGAGTAGATGTCGTGGTGCGGCGGCGGGCTGATGAGCATCACGCCCGGCGTCGAGTGACGCAGCCGCGCGATCATCTCGGTCACCTTGAAGCCGGGGAGCTGGCCGCCCTCGCCGGGCTTGGCGCCCTGGGCGACCTTGATCTCCAGCTCGCGGCACTGGTTCAGATACTCGGCGGTGACGCCGAAGCGGCCCGAAGCGACCTGCTTGATGGCGCTGTTCCAGTTGTCGCCGTTCTTGTCCGGGCGGAAGCGCGCCGGGTCCTCGCCGCCCTCGCCGCTGTCGGACTTGGCGCCGATGCGGTTCATGGCGACGTTCAGCGTGCCGTGCGCCTCGGGCGACAGGGCGCCCATGGACATGCCCGGCGTGATGAAGCGCTTGCGGATCGCGGTGATGCTCTCCACCTCGTCCACCGGCACCGGAGCCTTGGTGGAGCGCAGCTCCAGCAGGTCGCGGAGCTGCATCGGCGGGCGCTTGTTCACCTGCTCGCTGTACTTCTTGAAGGTGGTGTAGCTGTCGTTGGTCACCGCCTGCTGCAGCGTGTGGATCACGCCGCCTTCCCAGCCGTGGCGGTCGCCCGACTTGCGGAAGCGGTAGAAGCCGCCGACCGGCAGGGCCACGACCTCCTCGTTGTAGGCGGTGGCGTGCTGCTCCAGCACCTTCTTCTGGATGCCGTTCAGGCCGATGCCGGAGATGCGGCTGACCATCGCCGGGAAATGCTCGGCGACGAGCGCGCGCGACAGGCCGATGGCCTCGAAGTTGCCGCCGCCGCGGTAGCTGCTGATGACCGAGATGCCCATCTTGGACATGATCTTCAGCAGGCCGTCGTCGATGGCCTTCTTGTAGTTGGCCATGCCCTTTTCCAGCGGCATGGAACCGAACAGGCCGCGGCGGTGACGCTCGGCGATGGCTTCCTGTGCCAGATAGGCGTTGACCGTGGTGGCGCCGACGCCGATCAGCACGGCGAAGTAGTGGGTGTCCAGCCCCTCCGCCGTGCGCACGTTCAGCGAGGTGAAGGTGCGCAGGTTGGAGCGGATCAGGTGCGTGTGCACCGCACCCGTGGCGAGGATCGCCGGGATGGCGGCGCGCGCCGGCCCCATCGCCTCGTCGGTCAGGATGACGTGGGTGGCGCCGCCGCGCACGGCGTCCTCCGCCTCCTGGCGGATGCGGCGCAGCGCATCGCGCAGCGCGTCGGGGCCGCCGTCGACTGGGAAGGTCGCGTCGATCTCGGCCGCCGTGTCGCCCATGTAGTCGCGCATGGCGCGGAACTCGGCGGTCGTCAGGACCGGCGATTCGAGCTGCAGCAGGCGGGTCTGCGTCTCGTCCTCGTCCAGGATGTTGCCGAGGTTGCCGAGCCGCGTCTTCAGGCTCATCACCCGACGCTCACGGAGCGAGTCGATGGGCGGGTTGGTGACCTGCGAGAAGTTCTGGCGGAAGAAGTGGTGCAGGCCGCGGTACTTGTCGGACAGAACGGCGATGGGGCTGTCGTCGCCCATCGAGCCGATGGCCTCCTTCCCGTCCTCCACCATCGGGTGCAGGATCAGCTCCATGTCTTCCATGGTCAGGCCGAAGGCCTGCTGGCGGCGGCGCAGGCCGGCCTTGTCCATGTCCGACGGCTCGCCCTTCAGCGAGGCGGTCTTCACCAGCTCGTCCAGGTGGGTGGTGTTCTGCACCCACTTGTCCCACGGCTTCAGCGTGGCGAGATGGTCCTTCAGCTCGCGGTCGCGGTACAGCTTGCCGGCCTGGAGGTCGACGGCGATCATCTCGCCCGGACCGAGGCGGCCCTTCTCGATGACCTGGGCCTCGTCGATCTTCACCATGCCCGTCTCGGACCCGCCGATGATCAGGCCGTCGGTGGTGATCGTGTAGCGCATCGGGCGCAGGCCGTTGCGGTCCATGCCGCCGACGACCCAGCGGCCGTCGGTCATGGCCAGCGCCGCCGGGCCGTCCCACGGCTCCATGACGGAGTTGCAGTACTGGATCAGCGCCTTGTGGTTGTCCGGCGTGGTCTGCGAGCTGGTCAGCGCCTGCGGCACCAGCATCATCTTGACCATCGGGGCGGTGCGGCCGGCGCGGACCATCACCTCGAACACGGTGTCGAGCGAACCGGAGTCCGACAGGCCGACGCCGATCACCGGCTTCAGGTCCTGCATGTGGGTGCCGAAGGCCGGATGCTCCATCCGGGTCTCGTGCGCCTTCATCCAGTTGACGTTGCCCTTCACCGTGTTGATCTCGCCGTTGTGGGCGAGCATGCGGAAGGGCTGGGCCAGCGGCCAGGTCGGGAAGGTGTTGGTCGAATAGCGCTGGTGGTAGATGGCGAAGTCGGACTCGAACCGCTCGTCCAGCAGGTCCGGGTAGAAGGTGGTCAGCTGCTCCGCCAGGAACATGCCCTTGTAGATGATCGAGCGGGCGGACAGCGAGCAGATGTAGAAGTCGTTGATCTGCTCGCCCTTCACCGCCTTCTCGATGCGGCGGCGGATGATGTAGAGGTCCAGCTCGAACTGCTCGTCGGACACGCCCTTGTTGTTGCCAACGATGATCTGCTCGATCTCCGGACGGGTCGCGTTGGCCTTCTCGCCGATGATGTCGACGTTGATCGGCACCTGACGCCAGCCGTAGATGTAGTAGCCGAAGGCCAGGATCTCGGTCTCGACGATGCAGCGGCAGGCTTCCTGCGCGTCCAGGCTGATGCGCGGCAGGAAGACCTGGCCGACGGCCAGCTTGTTGTCCGGCGCGCGGTGGCCGATGACCTTCACATGGTCCTTGAAGAACTTCTGCGGCACGGCGACGTGGATGCCGGCGCCGTCGCCCGTCTTGCCGTCGGCGTCCACGGCGCCGCGGTGCCAGACGGCCTTCAGCGCCTCGATGCCTTTCTCGACCACCGAGCGGCGGGGCTTGCCGTCGATCGCGGCGATGAAGCCGACGCCGCAGGCGTCGTGCTCATCCTCCGGGTTGTAGGCGTTGGCAGTGGTCAGCGCCGCGGCGTTGGCGCGGAAGTCGGCGACGAACTGCTCACCCTGGTTCAACTCGGTGGTCATCGGTGGACCCTTTCAATCAGTCTGTTCGGAAGGGGGACTTCGCCCCTTCACCCCCGCCAGGGGCCGAAATGGACCCCTGGAACCCGCGGAATTATGGATTGCTTGGCTTATTCAGCCGCGACGGCAACCGGCGCCTCGGCCTTCGCCTTGGCGTAGGCGTGGATGCCCTCCGCCGCGTCGCGGCCGTCGCGGATGGCCCACACCACCAGCGAGGCGCCGCGCACGATGTCGCCGGCGGCGAAGACGCCCTCCAGGTTGGTCATCTTGCTGCGGTGGTCGACCAGCAGCGTGCCCCAGCGGGTGACCTTCAGCTCCGTCTCGCCGAACAGGGCGGGCAGATCCTCCGGCTCGAAGCCGAGCGCCTTGATGACCAGATCGGCCTGGACCGTGAACTCCGACCCCTCGATCACCTGCGGGGTCTGGCGGCCCGTGGCGTCGGCCACGCCCAGATGGATGCGCACGGCGCGCACGCCGGTCACCACGCTGTCGCCGGTGAAACCTTCCGGAGCGGCCTGCCAGATGAACTCCACGCCCTCTTCCTCGGCGTGGGCGACCTCGCGCTGCGAACCCGGCATGTTCTTGCGGTCGCGGCGGTACAGACACTTGACCGACGCGGCACCCTGGCGGATGGCCGTGCGCACGCAGTCCATGGCGGTGTCGCCGCCGCCCAGCACCACCACATGCTTGCCCGCGGCGTTCAGGGAGCCGTTCTCGTAAGCCTCCACCGTGTCGCCCAGGCTGACCTTGTTGGAGGTGGTCAGATAGTCCAGCGCCGCCACGATGTTGCCGAGCCCCGAGCCCGGCGCCTTGATGTCGCGCGCCTTGTAGACGCCGGTGGCGACCAGCACGGCGACGTGCTTGCGGCGCAGCTCCGGCAGGGAGGCGTCGCGGCCCACCTCGAAGTTCGGGTGGTAGATGACCCCGGCGTCGGCCAGCAGCTGCACGCGGCGCTCGACCACCGACTTCTCCAGCTTGAAGCCGGGGATGCCGTAGACCAGCAGGCCGCCCATGCGGTCGTGGCGGTCGTAGACATGCACCTCGTAGCCCTTGGCGCGCAGCTCCTCCGCGGCGGCGAGGCCGGCGGGGCCGGCGCCGATGATGCCGACCGACAGGCCCAGCTCGCGCGACGGCGTGCGCGGCTTCACCCACCCCTGATCCCAGGCGGTGTCGTTGATGTACTTCTCCACCGACCCGATGGTGACGGCGCCGTGGGTGGACTGCTCGATGACGCAGTTGCCCTCGCACAGGCGGTCCTGCGGGCAGATGCGGCCGCAGATCTCCGGGAAGTTGTTGGTCGCCTGGGAGACCTCGTAAGCCTCCTCCAGCCGGCCTTCGGAGGTCAGCTTCAACCAGTCGGGGATGTTGTTGGAAACCGGGCAGTGCACCTGGCAGAAGGGAACGCCGCACTGCGAGCAGCGGTTGGCCTGCTCGTTGGCGCGATCGTCGGAGAAGCGGGCGTAGATCTCGGCGAAATCCTGGCGGCGCTCCGCGGCCGGGCGTTTGTCGGGCATCCGCTGCGCGGTGTGCACGAAGCCCAACATCCTCTGGTTCGCCATAACGCCTGCTCCTTCTTCCCGTGTCCCGTGCATGGGGACGGCGCCGGCGGCCGGGCGACCCTTTTCCATGCCGGTGGGGCATGCGAAGGGGCGTGGCCGCAGTGAAAACGAAAGCCCGCGGTCACGCGGTCTGAACGTCATATACCGCAAGAGAAGCCGCCGCGCGAGCATATTTTCGCCGTTAGGACAGCATGGATGACCAAACCGTGACGCGATGTCGCGGATGCCTCCGCAAAGGTCGGGAGCGCCTGAAAAACAAGCAAGAAAATTAGGACCGATCCGGGACTATCGCCCAATTCGGGGTATCGCCCCATGGGTCGTCGCCTTCGCCATGTTGCGCTGCTATAAGCCGGACATTGCCACCGCAATCCTGCCAGAGGCCCCGCGCCGCATGTTGATCGACCAATATCTGGACGCCGCTCTGCTCGGCCTGATCGAAGGGCTGACCGAATTCCTGCCGGTCTCGTCCACCGGCCACCTGATCATTTTCGACACCCTGCTGGGCTTCGAAGGCCCGCCGGGCAAGGTGTTCGAGGTGGTGATCCAACTCGGCGCGATCCTGGCGATCTGCACGGTCTATTTCGCCAGGCTGTGGAAGGTGGTCACCGGATTGAAGGACGACCCGGGCGCCCGCCACTTCGCCGTGGCGGTGATCCTGGCCTTCCTGCCGGCGATGGTGCTGGGGGCGGCGCTGCACGGCGTGATCAAGGCGGTGCTGTTCAACCCGACGGTGGTCAGCATCGCGCTGATCCTGGGCGGCGTGGCGATCCTGATGGCGGAGCGGCTGGTGCCGGTCCCGCGCTACCACCAGATCGAGCGCTTCCCGGCGCCGCTCGCGCTGAAGATCGGCCTGTGCCAGTGCCTGGCGCTGGTGCCGGGCGTGTCGCGGTCGGGTGCCACGATCCTCGGTTCGCTGCTGATGGGGGTGGACCGGCGGACCGCCGCGGAATTCTCTTTCTTCCTGGCGATCCCGACCATGGCCGGCGCCACGGTCTATGACCTCTACAAGAATTGGAGCCTGATGAGCGTCGACTCCGCTCTGCTGATCGGGGTCGGCTTCGTCACCGCCTTCATCGCGGCGGCGCTGGTGGTCAAGGTGCTGGTGGACTTCGTCGGGCGCTACGGCTTCGCGCCCTTCGCCTGGTACCGCATCGCCATCGGGTCGGGGATGCTGGCGTTTCTTTACCTGTAAAGAGCCGGTTTCCCGCGCGCCTCAGCCCTGCTGGGCGACGGCGCGCGAGGAGGCCGCGGCGATGACCAGCGCCAGCGCGGCGACCAGGGCGAAGGAAAAGCCCACCGTGCTGGCCTCCGCCACGAAGCCGAGCAGGGCCGGGCCGGTCAGGACGCCGGCATAGCCGAGGGTCGCCACCGCGGCGATGGCCTGGCCGGCGTCCCCCTCCGCCTTGGCGCCGGCGGCGCTGAACAGCACCGGCACCACGTTCGACAGGCCGAGTCCGGTCAGCCCGAACCCGGCGACCGCCACCACCGGCCCGCCTCCGGTCAGCGCGACCGCCAGACCGGCGAAGGCCAGCACGGCGCCGGCGCGGACCAGCACCGGCCCGCCGAAGCGCTGGCGCAGCCGGTCGCCGCAGAAGCGGCCCACCGCCATGGCGCCGGAAAAGACGGCGAAGCCCAGCGCCGCGATCGACGCCGCACCCCCCAGATCCTCGCGCAGATAGACGGCGCTCCAGTCCAGGATCGCGCCCTCGCTCATGAAGGCCAGGAAGGTCAGCGCACCCAGCAGCAGCGTGCCGCGGTCGGGCAGGGCGAGGCCCGACGGCTCCGCCCGCCGGTCAGCGCTTCCCGGCAGGAAGCGGCGGTGCAGCGCGAAGAACAGGACGAGCAGCGCCGCCGCGAGGATGGAGGCCTGGACCGGCGGCGGCAGGATCTGCAGCAGCAGGCCGCCAACCCCGGCGCCGAACAGGCCGCCCAGGCTCCACATGCCGTGCAGCGACGACATGATGGGCCGCCCGAGATGGCGTTCCACCAAGGCGCCGTGGGCGTTCATCGCCACGTCCATGGTGCCGCCCGCCGCCCCGAACAGGAACAGCACCGCGCACAGCGACAGCAGGTCGGGCATCAGCGCCGGCAGCGGCAGGATCAGGGCGAAGGCCACGGCGGTGAGCCGGATCACCGGGGCGCTGCCGACGCGGCCGAGCAGAGGACCCGTGCCGACCATCGCCGTCAGCGCACCGGCGGCGAGGCAGAGCAGGGCGACGCCGAGCACGCCGGGGCTGAGGTCCAGATGGTCCTTGATCGCCGGGATCTGGGTGGCCCAGACGCCGAAGACCGACCCGTTGACGAAGAAGGCCGCCAGGGAGGCCAGCCGGGCGCCCGGCGCGCGGTCGGCGAATTCCCGTATGGTGAAATCCTGCGTTGCGGCCTGCATGACTCTCCGCGCCCCTTCCCTCGCCCCGATGAAGGGGCCAGATGCGGCAAGGGCGCGCCGGAATCAAGGCCGCGCGCCGCAGGGCACCCTTGCGCGGGTTCGCAGGAACCGAAAACGGCGAAAGCCCCGGCGGCGGGCCGGGGCTTTCGTGTCGATGGCGCGGGCCTGTGGGTTCAGTGCGCGCCGGAGTGGTTGTTGGCGTCGGGCGACATCGTGCTGTAGCGGCCCCCGACGATGAAACGCGACAGATAGGTCGGCAGGACCACCTCGCAGCTCGACAGGCTGGTGATGCCCAGATCCTTGAAGCCCGGGGCGCCCGGCGCGGCGACGTTGTCGGTCCTCAGCATCTCCACCTGATCGCGGGTCAGCGGCGGGGCGACGATCGGCGGCACCTTCTCCAGCAGGCCGCCCAGCGTCTCCGCCACGCTCCAGGGAACCGGGACGAGGAAGCGCTTGCGGCGGATCTCCTTGAGCATGAGCTGCATCAGCTCCTTGAAGCTGTAGACCCGCGGGCCGCCCAGTTCGTAGGTCCTGCCGGCGGCGCCGTCCAGGGTGGCGGCCGCGGCGATGGCTTCGGCCAGATCGCCGACATAGACCGGCTGGAACTTCGTCGCTCCGCCGATCAGCGGCAGCGCCGGGGAGATCTGCGCCATGGCGGCGAACTTGTTGAAGAAGCCGTCCTCCGGCCCGAAGACGATGCTGGGGCGGATGATGACGGCCTCCGGAAAGGCCTGCCGGACGGCCTGCTCACCCGCCGCCTTGGACCGGGCGTAGCCGGAGGCGGACTTGGCGTCCGCGCCGATGGCGGAGACATGGACCAGATGGCGCACGCCGCTGGCCTTGGCGATGCGGGCGATGCGCGCCGGAGCGTCGACGTGCACGGTCTGGAAGTTCCAGCCCCCGCGCTCGTACAGGACGCCGATCAGATTGATGACGGTGTCGGCGCCCTGGATGGCCCGCGCGACGGACTGGTCGTCCTTCACGTCGGCGGCCATCGGCACGATCTGGCCGACCGAGCCGGCGGTCTTCAGGAAATTGGCCTGATTCGGGTGGCGCGACACCACGCGCACGATGGCGCCGGTCTTGGCGAGGCGGCGAATGAGGTGGCGGCCGACGAATCCCGAACCGCCGAACACCGTGACCACTTCAGAGCGATAGGACATCGACCTTCTCCCGTGCCGTTGGGCCCGCAAATTCTTCCCGACCGGGCCGCTTGCCAGCGGGGCGAGGCGACCGGATCGGGGGTTGCTTATATAGAAACCTCCTGGAAGAGGCTAGGGCCTGACGCGCCGCCCACGGCCCATTTCGCGCCCGGCGACGGTTTCCGCGCGAAAGTGAAAAAAGCTGTTGACGGGTCTCCGCCGGACGGCTACATAAGCGGCCCACACCGAGCCCAGGTGGCGGAATTGGTAGACGCGCAGGTTTCAGGTACCTGTGGCAGAAATGTCGTGGAAGTTCGAGTCTTCTCCTGGGCACCATATCTACCCGGCTGCGCCGCATGCTACGACCCTCCCCCAGCGGGACGGACAGGTAGCAGAGCGGCGTTCGTCGTTTCTGGGGTCCGTGGCCGGGGGCCGTCCTATTGAGCGGGAAGCCACCCAATGCCCATCGACCTCCATGACGGCGACCTGCCGGACGGTCTCGACCTGAAATCCCTCGCCCGCGGCGGCGCCGTGGCCATCGACACCGAGACCATGGGGCTGAACCCCCACCGCGACCGGCTGTGCCTGGTCCAACTTTCCCCCGGCGACGGCACGGTCCATCTGGTCCAGTTCCGCAAGGGCCAGTACGAGGCGCCGAACCTGAAGCGCCTGCTGGCCGACCCCGACGTCACCAAGCTGTTCCACTTCGCCCGCTTCGACGTGGCGGTGATGCGGGCCTATCTGGGCGTCGCCTGTCAGCCGGTCTACTGCACCAAGGTCGCGTCCAAGCTGGTCCGCACCTTCACCGACAAGCACGGGCTGAAGGATCTGGTGAAGGACCTGCTGGGGGTGGAACTGTCCAAGCAGCAGCAGTCCTCCGACTGGGGCGCCGCGGAACTGACGCCGGAGCAGATGAAATACGCCGCCTCCGACGTGCTGCACCTGCATGACCTCAAGGAAAAGCTCGATGTCATGCTGGCGCGCGAGGGGCGGACCCATCTCGCCAAGGCCTGCTTCGACTTCCTGCCGGCCCGCGGGGAACTGGACCTCGGCGGCTGGGAGCAGCCGGATATTCTGGCGCATTGACCGCTGCCGCATCGACGTCCTGCGCCGTGAAGAACGGTCCGGTGGAATAGGCCGGGCGTTCCGGACGTTGATTTGACCGGACGCGCGCGGGTGGGCATACTGCCCGCGCGGCGGCAGGCTCGTTGTTGCGTCTAGGCGCGACCCCTGCCGGAGTACCCGCTTTCGCCCGCACGGGCCAAACTGAAGAGGCATGCGCCGCCTTGTCGAGCCTGACCGCCCCCAGCCTGATCCCGGCAAGCCCGCTCAGCAGCCCGCTCAGCGGTCAAGCCGACGGTGCGTCCGATGCCGCAGCCGGCCGCGACCTCGCCAGCGCCCGGCGCGTTCTGCGGATGGAGGCCGACGCCCTGACCGCGCTGGCGGACGGGCTGGATGGCGCCTTCGTCCGCGCGCTGGACCGGCTGGCCGGAATCGCGGGGCGCGTCGTCGTCTCCGGCATGGGCAAATCCGGCCATGTGGCGCGCAAGATCGCCGCGACCCTGGCCTCCACCGGAACGCCGGCCTTCTTCGTCCATCCGGGCGAGGCGAGCCACGGCGACCTCGGCATGATCGCCCGGCAGGACGCGGTCATCGCCCTGTCCAACTCCGGCGAGACGCACGAGCTGTCGGACATCGTCGCCTACACCCGCCGCTTCGACATTCCTCTGATCGGCATCACCCGGCGCGCCGGCTCCTCCCTGGCCGAGCAGTCGGACGTGGCGCTCGTGCTGCCGCCGGCCCCGGAGGCCTGCCCGCTGGGGCTGGCCCCGACCACGTCGAGCACGATGATGCTGGCGCTGGGCGACGCCCTGGCGGTGGCGCTGCTGGAGCGGCGCGGCTTCACGGCGGCGGATTTCAAGCAGTTCCACCCTGGCGGCCAGCTCGGCCGGGCGCTGCTGAAGGTGACCGACGTGATGCACAAGGGCGACGATATGCCCCTGTGCGCCTTGGATACGCCGCTTTCCACCGTCATATTCGAGATGACGGCCAAGCGGTTGGGCTGCGTCGGCGTGGTCGACGCCACGGGCGCGCTGGCCGGGGTGATCACGGACGGCGACCTCCGCCGCCACCTGACGCCGGAGTTGTGGGCGGAGCGCGCCGACAGCATCATGTCGCCGCGGCCCAAGACCATCCGCCCCAAGGCGCTGGTCGAGGAGGCGTTGCGGGAAATGAACGCGAAGCAGATCACCAGCCTGTTCGTGGTGGAGGCGGACCGGCCGCTCGGTGTTGTGCACATTCACGATTGCCTGCGCGCCGGGGCGGCGTGACGGGCAGCCGGAGGACGGTTGACGCCATGGACAGCGACCTGAAGGATCGGACGGTGAACACGGAGGAGCGGCGCGCCGACGCGCCTTCCCTCGCCGAGCGGCTCATGGCCGTGCCGGGGGCGACGCAAGGACCGGCGCCGGATGGCGAGGCGGTCAAGCGCATCCACCGGCGCCGGGATATCCGCCCGGTCAGCCGGGTCTACAGCCGCTTCGTCACCGGGATGAAGTTCGCGCTTCCGGCGCTGGCGCTGGCGGTGATGGCGCTGATCGCGGTGTGGCCTTCGCTGACCGAACTGCCGACCCTGCGCATTTCCGCCGACAAGGGCCAGCTTGAGATGATCAAGCCGCGCTACATCGCGGTGGACGAAGACAACCAGCCCTTCTCGCTGGTGGCGGTCAAGGCCGACCGCATCGCCGACCAGCCGGACATCGTCCTGCTCGACCAGCCGGAGGCCGAGATGACCCAGACCGACGGCACCTGGGTGACCATGCGGTCCGACAAGGGCTGGTACAACCAGGTCACCGGCATCCTGAAGATGCGCGGCCATGTCCGCGTCATGCGCGACGACGGCAACGAATTCACCACCGAGGAAGCGGATTCCGACATCCGCAAGGGCACCGCCTGGGGCGATGTCCATGTCGTGGGTCAGGGGCCGCAGGGCGTCATCAACGCCGAGGGCTTCCGCCTGTCCGACCGCGGCAAGACGATGGTGTTCCTGAACCAGTCCAAGGCCGACGTCCAGGCCGCCGAAAGCCCGGGAGGAAAGACGCGTTGAGTGCAGCCACCTTTGCGGCCCCGTTCATGGCCGCGTTCCTCCTGCTGTCGGGGGCCTCCGTCCCGGCGGCGGCCCAGGGGCTGCCCGGCCTCGGCGGCGGCCCCAACCCGGTCGAGGTCAACGCCGATCAGGCCATCGAATGGCATCAGGACGTGCGCGCCTATGTGGCGCGCGGCAACGCCTCGGCCAAGCGCACCGACAGCACCGTCTACGCCGACGTGCTGACCGCCTACTACCGCGAGGTGCCCGGCAAGGGGAACGAGGTGTTCCAGCTTCTCGCCGAAGGCAACGTGCGCATCGTCAGCCCGACCCAGGAGGTCTTCGGCGAGCGCGGCGTCTACGACGTGGACAAGCAGGTGGCGGTGGTCACCGGGCGCAACCTGAAGCTGGTCACCCGCACCGACATCGTGACGGCGCGCGACACGCTGGAATATTACGAAGCCAGGAACATGACGGTGGCCCGCGGCGACGCCGTGGCCGTGCGCATCGCCAACGGCGACCGGCTGCGCGCCGACATCCTGATCGGCCAGCTCAAGAAGATGCCGGACGGCTCGACCCAGATGGAGCGCATCGACGGCGCCGGCAGCGTGGTGGTGACCACCGCGACCGACGTGGCGCTGTCGGACAAGCTGGTCTATTCGGTGGCCGACGAAACCGCGGTGCTGCTCGGCAACGTCAAGATCACCCGCAGCGACAACCAGCTCAACGGCGACGCCGCCGAGATGAACATGAGGACCAAGGTCAACCGGGTGATCGCCGGTCCCGCCACCGGCGGGCGGGTGATGGGCCTGCTGGTCCCCGGCCAGGAGCCGGGCGCTCCGGGTGGCTCGGCTCCCGCCGGCCAGCCCACCGCGCAGGCGGGCGGCCAGCCCGCCGCGAAGCCCTGACGGACCCGGCAGCGAATCAATGACCATGGACATCGAAGACCGGAACCTCGGCGGTCCGACCCTTTCCGCCCCGAACGCGTCCGGCCATCCGGCGGACCACCCCGGCAGCAACGTGCGCCCGACCGAAGGGCTGGTGGCCCTGCATCTTGGCAAGGCGTACAGGAAGCGTCCGGTCGTCCGCGACGTGACCGTGACGGTCCAGCGCGGCGAGGCGGTCGGCCTGCTCGGCCCCAACGGGGCGGGCAAGACGACCTGCTTCTACATGATCACCGGGCTGATCGCCGCCGACTCCGGCACCATCCTGCTCGATGGGCAGGACATCACGTCGCTGCCCATGTACCGCCGGGCGCGGCTCGGAATCGGCTATCTGCCGCAGGAGGCGTCGATCTTCCGCGGCATGTCGGTGGAGAACAACATCCGTTCCGTGCTGGAGGTGGTCGAGCCCAACCGCGACACGCGCGAGCAGATGCTGGACGAGCTGCTGGCGGAGTTCTCGATCACCCACCTGCGCCGCGCCCCGGCGCTGGCGCTGTCGGGCGGCGAGCGGCGGCGCGTGGAAATCGCCCGCGCGCTGGCCTCCCAGCCGCACTTCATCCTGCTCGACGAGCCGCTGGCCGGCATCGACCCGATCGCGGTAAACGACATCCGCGAACTGGTCAGCCACCTGCGCGACCGCGGCATCGGCGTGCTCATCACCGACCACAACGTGCGTGAAACGCTCGATCTCGTCGATCGGGCATACATCTTGCACGATGGTGTGGTACTAATGGAGGGAGAGCCGGCCGAGATCGTGGCGCACGAGGATGTGCGCCGGGTCTACCTCGGGGACCGGTTCAGCCTCTAGTGCGGTTTCCCTGCCCATGGCGCTCAGCCAACGCCTCGATCTTCGTCAGACCCAGTCCCTGGTGATGACTCCGCAGCTGCAGCAGGCCATCAAGCTGCTGCAGCTGTCGAACATCGAACTGTCGGACTTCGTGGATCGCGAGATCGAGCAGAACCCCCTGCTGGAGCGCGACGGCGGCTCCGGCGAAGGAGGGGGCGAGGGCGGCGGCGAGGCCGGGGGCGACGGTGCCGGTGAGAGCCGGGGCGAGCCGGGCGCGGTGGACCTCGCCGCGCCGGAGGAACGCCAGCCGCCGATGACCGACGGGCGCACCCGCGACACGGTGGAGATGACGTCGTCGGAGACGATGGGATCGGCCTCCGACGCGCCGCTCGACACCGATTTCGAGAATGTCTATTCCGACGACCGCTTTTCCGACGGAACGGACGGGTCGAGCGACGTCTACGGCTCCTGGCAGGAGCGCGGCGGGCGCGGCGGTTTCGAGGACGACGAGTCCAATCTGGAAGCCACCCTGACCGGCCAGAAAAGCCTGCGCGACCATCTGACCGAGCAGCTGAAGATCGACCTGCCGGACCTCGGCGACCAGCTCATCGGTCTGGCGCTGATCGACATGCTGGACGAGGCCGGCTGGATCACCGGGCTGGAGGTCGAGAGTCTGGCGGGGCAGCTCGGCTGCGCGCCGGAGCGGGTGGAGCGGGTGCTCGCCGCCTGCCAGCGCTTCGACCCGCCGGGCATCTTCGCCCGCTCACTGAAGGAATGCCTGGCGATCCAGCTGCGCGAGAAGAACCGCTTCGACCCGGCGATGGCGGCGCTGCTCGACCATCTGGAACTGCTGGCGGCGCGCAACCTGCCGGCGCTGATGAAGGTCTGCGGCGTGGACGCCGAGGACGTCACCGACATGGTGGCGGAGATCCGCAAGCTGAACCCAAAGCCGGCGCTCAGCTTCGACCACACGCCCGCCCAGCTCGTCACCCCCGACATCCTGATGCGCGCCAATCCCGGCGGCGGCTGGCTGATCGACCTGAACCCGGACACGTTGCCGCGGGTGCTGGTCAACCACCGCTATTTCGCGCGCATCTCCGGCACCGCCCGCAACAAGGCGGACAAGGAATACATCACCGAGCGCTTCCAGTCGGCCAACTGGCTGGTCAAGTCGCTGCACCAGCGCGCCACCACGATCCTGAAGGTGGCCAGCGAGATCATCCGGCAGCAGGACGCCTTCTTCATCCACGGCGTTTCGCATTTGAAGCCGCTGATCCTGCGCGACATCGCCGAGGCGATCGGCATGCACGAGAGCACGGTCAGCCGCGTCACAACCAACAAGTTCATGGCGACGTCGCGCGGCGTGTTCGAGCTGAAATATTTCTTCACCTCCGCCATCCAGGGGGCCGACGGGCAGGCGGCCCACTCGGCGGAAGCCGTGCGCTACCGCATCAAGGCGATGATCGACGCCGAGAAACCCGAGGACGTGCTGTCGGACGATAAAATCGTCGAAATCCTTCGTGGTGAAGGGATCGACATTGCGCGCCGGACGGTCGCGAAGTATCGTGAAGCGATGCGCATTCCGTCATCGGTGCAGCGACGCCGTGCCAAGATGTCACGCATGTAACCGGGCCGGGAGGGGGCCGTCCTCGATTGACAGCCCATACCGCCGTCACTATGGTCCCCGTCCGCACGCGGCGGCCTTCCGTCGTCCTATGTCTATCGCGGACCAGATTGGAAACATCCCAAAATGCAACTGACCGTCAAAGGCAAGCAGCTTGACGTTGGCGACGCTCTGCGCACCCACGTCGCGGACAGCCTGAACACCATCGTCGGCAAGTATTTCAACAAGCCGATCGAGGCCAACGTCGTCCTGACGCGCGAAGCGCATCTGTTCAAGGCCGACATTCAGGTCCATGTCGGTCGTGGGATCGTCCTTCAGAGCGCGTCCGACGCCACCGAGCCGTACCCCGCCTTCGACACCGCGTGCGAGAAGCTGGCCAAGCGCCTGCGTCGCTACAAGCGTCGCCTGCGCGACCACCACAGCGTCGAAGCCCCCGCGCAGGAAGCCTTCCCGGCCCGTTACCAGATCCTGGAAGCGGAGACGGACGAGGCCCATGTGGAGAGCGAAGAGGCCGCTGCCGAGGCGGCGCAGCCCATGGTGATCGCCGAAATGGAAACCACCATCGCGACCCTGGCGGTCAGCGAGGCGGTGATGCGCATGGAACTCGCCGACGCCCCGGCCCTGATGTTCCGCAACGGCGCCCATGGCCGTCTGAATCTGGTCTACCGCCGCGCCGATGGCAACATCGGTTGGGTGGACCCGGCGGAGAAGGCCGGCGCCTGAGTCCGGTTTCCGTTCCAACCACATTCATAGCGTCATGCTCGATCTCATCACGCCGCACGCCATTCTCCCGAACCTCAAGGCCGGCAGCAAAAAGCAGGCCCTGCAGGACTTGGCGCGCAAGGCGTCCGAGCTGACCGGCCAGCACGAACGGGCGATCTTCGACGTCCTCCTGGAGCGCGAGCGGTTGGGCACAACCGGCGTGGGGCATGGCATCGCCATCCCGCACGGCAAGCTGCCCAACCTCGACCGCGTCCACGGCGTCTTCGCCCGGCTGGAGCGGCCCATCGACTTCGATGCGATCGATGAGCAGCCGGTCGATCTGATTTTCCTGCTGTTGGCTCCGGATCATGCCGGCGCCGACCATCTGAAGGCGTTGGCCCGCGTGTCACGCCTGCTGCGCGACCAGTCCATGTGCGAGAAGCTGCGCGGTTCGGACTCGGCGGACGCGATCTATGCGCTGCTGACCCAGCACGAAGCCAGCCACGCGGCGTAGGACGCATTTCCTGCGAACAGGAAAAACGGGAGAGCCGATGGCTCTCCCGTTTTTCGTTGTGCTGCATCCGATGCCGCCGCCTCTTCCGCCAGCACCGGCAAGCGTACGTATGTACGCCCGTACGCTTTGCCGATGCCCTGTACGTTCAGGCCCGCTCGGCCCAGCCCATGTAGTTCACGTCGAGATCGCGCGGGTTCAGGCGGAACTCGTCGGACAGCGGGTTGTAGGTGATGCCGGTCAGGTCGCGGATCGCCATCCCCTCCGCGCGCACGGCGGCGGCCAGCTCGCCGGGGCGCAGGAACTGGCGCCAGTTGTGGGTGCCGCGGGGCAGCCAGCGCAGGATGTACTCCGCCCCGACGATGGCCAGCGCGAAGGACTTCGGCGTGCGGTTCAGCGTCGCCAGGAACAGCGCGCCGCCCGGCGCGGTCAGTTCCGCGCAGGACTTCACGAACAGCGGCACGTCGGCGACATGCTCGATCACCTCCATCGCCAGGACGGCGTCGAAGCGCTCGCCGGTTGCCGCCAGGGCCTCGGCGGTGGTGGCGCGGTAGTCGACGGGGGTGCCGGTCTCCGCAGCGTGGGCGGCGGCGGTGCGGACGTTGCGCTCGGCCGCGTCCACGCCGACCACGGTGGCGCCCATGCGGGCCACGGGCTCCGACAGCAGGCCGCCGCCGCAGCCGATGTCGACGATGCGCAGGCCCTTCAGCGGCTCCGTTGCCAGCGGGTCGCGGCCGAAGCGGCGGCACAGCGTGTCGCGGATGTAGGCCAGCCGCAGCGGGTTCAGCCGGTGCAAGGGCCGGAACTTGCCCGCGGGGTCCCACCATTCCGCGGCGATGGCCGAAAAGCGGGCGATGTCCTGGGGGTCTACAGTGCCAGAGGTGCCTGCGGTTCCGGCGGTCGCGGTCATGAAGGAAATCCCGTATGCTTGGATTGCGAGAACAATTGCGGGGCGAACTTGCCTCGCTGTGATCGACAGAGTATGGATACGCCGCCCCGCGCCGGCAACGGTAGAGCGGGGGCGCGGACTGCCGGCTTTTGTGCCGGCCCAGACATGGTGTGAGGTATGGCGCGGATCGTCCTCAAGTTCGGCGGCACGTCGGTCGGCGACATCGACCGCATCAAGAACGTGGCCCGAAAGGTCGAGCAGGAAGTCAAGGCGGGGCATCAGGTCGCCGTCGTCGTGTCGGCGATGTCCGGCGTGACCAACCAGCTCGTGAAATACTGCAACGACATCGACAAGCTGCACGACGCGCGCGAGTACGACGCCATCGTCGCTTCGGGCGAGCAGGTGACCTCCGGTCTCCTCGCCATCGCGCTGCAGTCGCTCGGCATCCAGGCGCGGTCCTGGCTCGGCTGGCAGATTCCGATCTACAGCGACGAGACGCACGGCAAGGCGCGCATCGTGTCGATCGACACGGCGGAGCTGGACAAGCGGATGAACACCGGCGAGGTCGCCGTGGTCGCCGGGTTCCAGGGCGTGACCGAAAGCGGCCGCATCACCACGCTGGGCCGCGGCGGCTCCGACACCTCGGCGGTCGCCCTGGCGGCGGCGCTGAAGGCCGACCGCTGCGACATCTACACCGACGTGGACGGCGTCTACACCACCGACCCGCGAATCGTCACCAAGGCGCGCAAGCTCTCCAAGATCACCTATGAGGAGATGCTGGAGCTGGCGTCGCAGGGGGCGAAGGTCCTGCAGACCCGCTCGGTCGAGATGGCGATGAACCACCGCGTGCGCGTGCAGGTTCTGTCGAGCTTCGAGGAGGCCGCCGGCAGCGCGCTTCCCGGTACCCTTGTTGTTGACGAGGACGAGATCGTGGAAAAGGAAGTTGTGAGCGGCATCGCCTACAGCCGCGACGAGGCGAAGATCACCCTCATCGGCGTCGCCGACCGTCCGGGCGTGGCGGCCAGCATCTTCGGTCCGCTGACCGACGCCGCCGTCAATGTCGACATGATCGTCCAGAACGTGTCGGAAGACGGCAAGTCCACCGATATGACCTTCACGGTCGGCAAGGCCGACATCGCCCGCGGCGTGAAGGTGCTGGAGGACGCCAAGGCCGAGCTGAACTACAAGCGCATCGTCTCCGACGCCAACGTGGTGAAGGTGTCGGTGATCGGCGTCGGCATGCGCAGCCACGCCGGCGTCGCGCAGCGCATGTTCAAGGCGCTGGCCGACAAGGGCATCAACATCCAGGTCATCTCCACCTCCGAGATCAAGATCTCCGTCCTGATCGCCGAGGAGTATGCGGAGCTGGCGCTGCGCGCGCTGCACACCGCCTACGGGCTGGACGCGGCCTGAGTCGCGGTGAAGGGGGAGGGGCGGCGATGACCGACGCCAGGTCCGACGCGGTCGCAGACGCCCGACTCGACCGGCTGTGGGAGCGTGGCTGCGCCTTCCTCGGCACGCGCACCGCCATCATGGGCGGCGCGATGAGCTGGGTGTCGGAACGCCGCCTCGTCTCCGCCATCTCCAACGCCGGCGGCTTCGGCGTCCTCGCCTGCGGCTCGATGCCGCCGGACCTGCTGGCGGCGGAGATCGCCGCCACGCAGGCGCTGACGGCGAAGCCCTTTGGCGTCAACCTCATCAACATGCACCCGGACCTCGGCCGTCTGATCGACGTCTGCCGGGAGCTGGCGGTGAGCCACGTGGTGATCGCCGGGGGCTTCCCCAGCGGCGCCACCATCAAGAGGATCAAGGACGGCGGCGCCCGCGCCATGACCTTCGCCCCGACGCTGGTCAGCGGCAGGCGGATGGTCAAGCTCGGCATCGACGCCCTGGTGATCGAGGGCACGGAGGCCGGCGGCCACATCGGCCCCGTCTCCACCACCGTCCTGGCGCAGGAGATCCTGCCCGACCTGCGCGAGGTCCCGGTCTTCGTGGCCGGCGGCATCGGGCGCGGCGAGGCCATCCTGTCCTATCTGGAGCAGGGGGCGGCGGGCGTGCAGATCGGCACCCGCTTCGTCTGCGCCACCGAATCCATCGCGCACCAGCGCTTCAAGCAGGTCTTCATCAAGGCCTCGGCGCGCGACGCCCAGGCGTCGGTGCAGATCGACCCGCGCTTTCCGGTGATCCCGGTGCGGGCGCTGACCAACGCCGGGTCGAAGCGCTTCATGGAGCTTCAGCGCGAGGTCATCGCCCGCGTGGACCGCGGCGAGAAGACGCGCGACGAAGGCATTCTGGAGATCGAGCATTTCTGGGCCGGCGCGCTGCGCCGCGCGGTGATCGACGGCGACGTTGAAAGCGGCTCGCTGATGGCCGGGCAGAGCGTCGGGCTGGTCACGCGCGAGCAGCCGGTGGCCGAGATCATCGGCGACCTGATCGCCCAGGCCGAAGCGGCGCTGGCCGCCCGCTGCCCGCCGTCCTCCGACCGATCCTCCGACCGGTCGCCCGCGGTGGGCGGGCAGCCGGTGATCGGTCAATCGGCCATCCTGGGAGCGGCCTGATGACCGGCGTCCTGGGCGACATCCCCGCCGGTTCGCCGGGCTTCGACGGCGCCGCGTCGCGCCGCCTGCTGGCGCGGCTGCGCGACGTCATGGCGGGGTCCGGGTCCGGCCAGGAGCGGCTGGACAAGATCGTCACGCTGATCGGCATGGAGATGGGGGCGGACGTCTGCTCCTGCTACGTCATGCGGGCGGGCGAGGTGCTGGAGCTGTTCTCCACCGTCGGCCTGAACCAGGACGCCGTGCACAACACCCGCCTGCGCGTGGGCGAGGGCATCGTCGGCGACATCGCCGGCCACGCGCGGCCCATCGCGCTGGACAACGCGCCGTCGCACCCCAGCTTCGTCTACCGCCCGGAAACCGGGGAGGACCCCTTCCTGTCGCTGGCCGGCGTGCCGATCCTGCGCGGCGGCAAGGTCCGCGGCGTCCTGGTCATCCAGCACAAGGACCGCCGCCGCTACACCGAGGTCGAGGTCGAGACGCTCCAGACCATCGCCATGGTGGTGGCCGAGCTGGTTGCCCAGGGCGAACTGGTCAACCCGCAGGAGGTCGCCTCCACCGGCGATCCGGCCCTGCTGCCGGCCCGCCTGTCGGGCACGTCGCTGGCCAGTGGTCTGGCGATGGGTCTGGCGGTGATCCACCGCCCGCAGCTGACCATCCGCCAGATGGTGTCGGAGGACGCGGAGAGCGAGCTGGCCCGGCTGAACGCCGCCATCGCCACCATGCACAGCGCCATCGACGACCTGTTGAACGCGGCGGCGCTGGCGGGACTGAGCGAGCCCAAGGACATTCTGGAAACCTACCGCATGTTCGCGGAGGACCGCGGGTGGCTGTCGCGCATCCGCGAGGCGATCCGCATGGGGCTGACGGCGGAAGGGGCGGTGCAGCAGGTGCAGAACGACACCCGCGCCCGCATGAGCCACCTGACGGACCCCTACATCCGCGAACGGCTGCTCGACCTGGAGGATCTGACCAACCGGCTGCTCCAGCATCTCGCCGGGCGCAAGTCGGAGGCCGACGGCGGCACGCTGCCGGAGGACATCGTCCTGGTCGCGCGGTCCATGGGGCCGGCGGAGCTTCTCGACTACGACCAGCGCCGCCTGCGCGGCGTGATCCTGGAGGAAGGCTCGCCGTCCAGCCACGTCTGCATCGTGGCCCGCGCGCTGAACATTCCGGTGGTGCAGGCGCCCGACGCGCTGAACCGGATCGAGCCGCTGGACCCGGTGATCGTGGACGGCGACCACGGGCAGGCCTTCGTCCGCCCGGCCGAGGACATCCAGATGGCCTTCGCGGAGGCCGTGGCCCTGCGCGCCCGCAAGGAGCAGATGTACGAGGCGATCCGCGCGCTGCCCTCGGTGACGCGGGACGGCGTGCCGATCTCCATCCAGCTGAACTGCGGCCTGCTGATCGACCTGCCGCATCTGAAGGCCAGCGGGGCGGAGGGGATCGGCCTCTACCGCACCGAAATCCCCTTCATGGTGCGCTCCACCTACCCGGACGTCCACGCGCAGACCGACCTCTATTCCCGCATCCTCGACCAGACCGACGACAAGCCGGTGGTCTTCCGCACGCTCGACGTCGGCGGTGACAAGATGCTGCCCTACATCGCGGCCAGCGAGGGGGAGGAGAATCCGGCGCTCGGCTGGCGGGCCATCCGCATCGGACTGGACCACCCGTCGCTGCTGCGCCAGCAGCTGCGCGCGCTGCTGCGGGCGTCCGCCGGGCGTCCGCTGTCGGTGATGTTCCCGATGATCGCCGAGGTGGCGGAATTCGACGCCGCCCGCCGCCTGCTCGACCTGGAGATCACCCGGCTGGCGAGCCAGGGCGGCGAGCCGCCCAGCCGCGTGCGCGTCGGCACGATGATCGAGGTGCCGGCGCTGCTGTGGCAGTTGCCGGCCCTGCTGCCACGGGTGGATTTCCTGTCGGTCGGCTCCAACGACCTGACCCAGTACATCTTCGCCAGCGACCGCGGCAACCCGCGCACCTCCGGCCGCTACGACCCGCTGTCGCCGGCCATGCTCAGCCTGCTGCGGCGGCTGGTCGAGGCCTGCGGCGACGCCAACGTCCCGGTCAGCATCTGCGGCGAGATGGCCGGCCGGCCGCTCGACGCCATGGCGCTGATCGGCATCGGCTTCCGCACCCTGTCGATGTCGCCGCCCTCGGTCGGGCCGGTGAAGACGATGCTGCGCTCCCTGGACGTGGCGGCGCTGCGCCAGTACATGAACGGGCTCTATCTGCGCGGCGACCACAGCCTGCGCGACAAGTTGCGCAGCTTCGCCAAGGACCACGGCGTCATCATCTGAGGCCGCGCAGACCCTTCCGGAATCATGTCCGGTATCGGCGTTTTGTTACAGCGGTCCGGACGAAGGGCGTATACAAGATGGCAGGATCACGGTCGTTCCCGGTTGCGCCGATCCCGCGGCTGGCGTACCCATGCCGGGGGTGCGACCATAAGTCATCCGAGGCGACGGTACGGTTGAGATGATGGGCAAGCGCAAGGTTTTCGGCTCCTACGACCCCGCGCAGGACGGCCCGGCGCAGACCGGCCCCAGCGTGTCCGACACCCTGCGCGAGACGCGCGAGAGCCTCGGCTACGACCTGCGCGAGGTCGCGACGATGCTGCGCATCCGCTACCCCTACCTCCAGGCCATCGAGGCGGGCCGGTTCGAGGACCTGCCGGGCACCACCTACGCCGCGGGCTTCCTGCGCTCCTACGCGGAATGCCTGGGGCTCGACCCGGACACCATCCTCACCCGCTACAAGGACGAGGCAGCGGGCCGCACGCGCAGCCAGCAGCTCTATTTCCCGACCCCGGTGCCGGAAGGCCGCATCCCCGGCGGCACGGTCCTGCTCGGCACGATGGTGCTGGCCGGCATCGTCTATGGCGGCTGGTACTATCTGTCGGCGACCGACCGGACGATGGTCGATCTGGTCCCGACCCTGCCCGACCGGCTGGTCTCGCTGCTCGACACGCTGCCCTTCAACGCCAGCCAGAACGGTGGCGGACAGAACGCCACGGTGCCGGCGCCCGCCGAGTCGCCCGCCGCCCCCGCGTCCGTTCCGACCGTGATGGCGGAGGCCCCGTCCGCTTCGGCGGTTCCCCCGGTGTCCGCCCCGCCCGCGGCCGGTGGCGCGTCCACGGCGGTGCCTGTTCCGGCGGCCCCGGCTCCCGCCGCCCCGGCCTCAACCGCCCAGGCCCCGACTGCCCAGGTCCCGACCGCCCAGGCCCCAGCCTCTTCGGCTCCGGCGAAGCCCGCCCCGGCCCCCGCTGCGGTGGTCGCCCAGCCGGCGCCGGCCGCTTCCGCCAAGCCGAACGCTCCCACGGCGGCCCCGGCTCCGGCCCCCGCGCCCTCGGCCCTGGTGAACGTCCCGCCGCCTCCGGCCGAGGACGACGAGTCCGAGGGCGCCACGCAGGAGCCGACCCCGCTCACCCCCGCCGCCCCGGCGATTGTCAGCCTGCCGCCCACGGCCCCCGCGGCGCCTCCGGTGGACGGGGCGCTGCCGTCGAAGGTCTACGGCACGCAGAACGCGGCTTCGCGCATCCAACTCCGCGCCACGCAGGACAGCTGGATTCAGGTGCGAGACAACAGCGGCGAGATCATCTTCACCCGCGTGCTGAAGCCGGGCGACGTCTACCGCGTGCCCGATCGCTCCGGCATCCGCGTCCGCACCGGCAACGCCGGCGGGCTGGTCGTCGTCACCGACGGGGTGGACGGCGCGCCGATGGGGGCGGTCGGGCAGGTGTTGCGCGACGTGTCGCTGGACCAGCACGCTCCGACCCTGCGCGGCGCCGCTCCCGCCCATTGAGGACGGGGCATTCACGGCTTTTTCCCTTGAATCCGGCGCGGCGGACCGCACTTCTGGCGTGACGCCGGCTGCGCTATAAGATCGCGCCGGACCCGATTCATGCCCCGAGGCCACAGCCCATGAGCAGCGTGCGCGCCTACCGTCAGATCCTTCGCCGCAAGTCCCGCCAGATCCGGGTGGGCAACGTGCTCGTCGGCGGCGATGCGCCGATCTCGGTGCAGACGATGACCAACACGCCGACCGCCGACGTGGCGGCGACGGTGGCGCAGATCCAGGCGGCGGAGCGGGTGGGCGCCGACATCGTGCGCGTCTCCTGCCCCGACCAGGAATCGGCGCTGGCGTTGAAGCAGATCGTGACGCAGGTCTCGGTGCCGATCGTCGCGGACATCCATTTCCACTACAAGCGCGCCATCGAGGCGGCGCAGAGCGGGGCGGCCTGCCTGCGCATCAACCCCGGCAACATCGGCTCGGCGGAGCGGGTGCGCGAGGTGGTGAAGGCGGCCAAGGACTATGGCTGCTCCATGCGCATCGGCGTCAACGCCGGCTCGCTGGAGCAGGACCTGCTGGAGAAGTACGGCGAGCCCTGCCCGGAGGCGCTGGTCGAAAGCGCCCTGAACCACGCCAAGATCCTGGAGGACCATGACTTCACCGAGTTCAAGATCTCGGTGAAGGCGTCCGACGTGTTCCTGGCAGTGGCCGCCTACCAGGGCCTGGCCGAGGCCTGCGACTATCCGCTGCACATCGGCATCACCGAGGCCGGCGGCCTGCGCGCCGGGACGGTGAAGTCGTCCATCGGGCTGGGCATGCTGCTGTGGTCGGGCATCGGCGACACCATCCGCGTGTCCCTGTCGGCCGAGCCGGCGGAGGAGGTCCAGGTCGGCTACGAGATGCTGAAGTCGCTGGGCCTGCGGCGGCGCGGCGTCACGGTCATCTCCTGCCCGAGCTGCGCGCGGCAGAACTTCAACGTCATCAAGACGGTGGAGACGCTGGAGGCGCGGCTCGCCCACATCACCACGCCGCTGACCCTGTCGGTCATCGGCTGCGTGGTCAACGGCCCCGGCGAGGCGCGCGAGACCGACATCGGCCTGACCGGTGGCGGCAACAACACCCATCAGGTCTATCTGTCCGGCGTCACCGACCACCGGCTGAAGGACCAGGACATCGTGAACCACCTCGTCGGGCTGGTCGAGAAGAAGGCCGCCGAGATCGAGGCTGCAAAGGCGGCGGAGAAGGCTGCGGAACCGACCGCCGAGTGACGGAACCGGCGCGGGCGGAAATTGAGTTAAGGACGCTCCGTGCCATCCGTGCTTAAATCCGCGGCAATCGTATCATTCCTGTGGGCCGTGCCGCGGCCTGGGCCAGAGTCAGAGTGACCGCTTCCTACTTCGTCATCGGCGCCAGCCACCGGTCCTGCTCCGGCGCGATCCGCGACCGTCTGACGACGGAGGAGGCGGAGGTCCCGGCTATGCTGGAGCGGCTGAGCGCCGCCGGCATCGCCCAGGCCATGTGGCTCAGCACCTGCGACCGGGTCGAAGTGCAGGCGGTCCACGAGCGCCCGAACGAGGCGGCGCTGGCCATCGCCGGGATCATGGCGGAGCGGGTGGGGCTGGGGGACACCGACCTCGCCGGGCAGCTCTACACCCTGACCGGTGCGGCGGCGGTGCGGCACGTCTTCGCCGTCGCCTGCTCGCTCGACAGCCAGATCATCGGCGAGCCGCACATCCTGGGGCAGGTCAAGGCCGCCCATCGCCACGCCGCCGCCGCCGGCCTGTCCGGGCCGGAACTGGAGGTGCTTCTCCAGGCCGCCTACGGCGCCGCCAAGCGGGTGCGCCGCGAGACGCCGATCGCCGAGGGCGCCACCTCGCTGGTCGCCGCGGCGGTCCAGGTGGCGCGCGACCTGCACGGTGACCTGAAGCGCTGCACCGGCCTGCTGATGGGGCTGGGCGACATGGGCGCCCTGGTGCTGGAGGGTCTGCGCGAGGCCGGGCTGGGCCGGCTGACCGTCGCCGCCCCGGTGGACCGCCGGGCCGAAGCGGCGGCGCGGCGGCTGGACAGCCACTTCACGCCCTGGGCGGATCTCGATTCGGCGCTGACCAGCGCGGATATCGTGGTGACCGCGGCGGGTCTGGGGCGCTATATCCTTTCCGCGCCGCAGTTGGGGGCGGCCTTGAAGCGCCGCCGCCGGCGCCCGGTGTTCGTGGTGGACGCGGCGATCCCCGCCGACGTCGATCCGGACGTCGCCGGGCTGGACGAGGCCTTCGTCTACGACCTCGCCGACCTGGAGCGCGTGGCGCTGCAGGGGCGGGTGGGGCGCGAGGCGGCGACCCAGGCGGCCTGGAGCATCGTGGACGAGGCCCTGGCGGCCTTCGCCCGCCACCGGGCCGAGCGCGCCGCGGTGCCCGCCGTGGCGGCACTGCGGACGCATTTCGAGACGGAGCGGCGGCGCCTGCTGGACGAGCAGCGGGGGCTGGACGCGGCGTCGGCGACGCGGCTGCTGGTCAACCGGCTGCTGCACGGCCCGTCGGAGGCGCTGCGCGCCATGGCGGCGGAGCCGGACGGCGCCGGGATGGCGGAGCGGGCGGCGGCGGAACGGCTGCTGTTCCGGCTGTTCCGGCTGGACGAGCCCGCCGGAACCGGTCTGGGCGCCGGCCCAGGTGCCGGCCTTGGCGCCGGGAGTGATTTGGATAAGGACGAGCGACGTGAGCCTGGACGAGAAGTTCAATAGGGTCGTGGCCCGCCATGACGAGCTGCGGGACGCGATGGCGGCGGGGACGGTGGACCCGGCGGACTTCGCCCGGCTGTCGAAGGAATATGCCGACCTAACCCCGGTGGCCGAGGCCATCGGAGAGCTGAAGAAGGCGAAGGCCGAGGCCGCCGACCTCGCCGGCATGATCGCCGACCCGGCGGGTGACGCCGACATGAAGGCGCTGGCCGAGGAGGAGTTCGGCGATCTCACCCGCCGCATCCCCGCCCTGGAGCGCCGGGTGCAGATTTCCCTGCTGCCCAAGGACGAGGCGGACGAGAAGAACGCCATCCTGGAGGTGCGCGCCGGCACCGGCGGCGACGAGGCGGCCCTGTTCGCCGCGGAGCTGTTCGAGATGTACCGCCGCTACGCCGGGCTTCAGGGTTGGCGGTTCGAGACGATGGAGGTCAGCGAGACCGGCATCGGCGGCTACAAGGAGGCCATCGCCAACATCACCGGCCGCAACGTGTTCGCTCGGCTGAAGTTCGAATCGGGGGTCCACCGCGTGCAGCGCGTCCCGGCGACCGAGACCCAGGGGCGCATCCACACCTCCGCCGCCACCGTCGCGGTGCTGCCCGAGGCGGAGGAGGTGGACATCCACATCGACGAGAAGGACCTGCGCATCGACGTGTTCCGCTCCAGCGGTCCCGGCGGCCAGTCGGTGAACACGACGGACAGCGCGGTGCGCATCACCCACCTGCCGACCGGCTTGGTCGTCAGCCAGCAGGACGAGAAGAGCCAGCACAAGAACAAGGCCAAGGCCCTGAAGGTGCTGCGCGCCCGCCTCTACGAGCGGGAGCGTGCCGAGAAGGACAAGGCCCGTGCCGCCGACCGCAAGAGCCAGGTGGGCTCCGGCGACCGCTCGGAGCGCATCCGCACCTACAACTTCCCACAGGGCCGGGTGACCGACCACCGCATCAACCTGACGCTCTACAAGATCGAGAAGGTGATGGCCGGTGAAGCGCTGGACGAGTTGATCGACGCGCTGACGGCCGAGGACGAGGCGGCGCGGCTGTCGGAACTGCAATAGGGCGGGTCATTTAATTCCCCTCCGGGAGTTTCGGCCCGCCGATGGCGGCGAGGATCGTCGCCGTCACGCCCTCCGGGTTGTTCAGCACGTCGTTGTTCCAGAAGCGCAGGACCCTCCAGCCGTGTTGCTGCAGATGCTCGTCCCGAGCGGAGTCGTAGGCGGAGTCGGCGTGCTGGCCGCCGTCGACTTCGACAACCAGCTTGGCCTGGATGCAGGCGAAATCAGCAATGTAGGGGGGAATGGGGTGCTGGCGACGAAACTTCCATCCGCTGAGCTGTTCGCTGCGCAATTGGCGCCAGAGCGCCCGTTCGGCGTCGGTGGGCTGAGTGCGCAGATCGCGAGCGCGGTATTTCAGCTTGGAGTTCCGCATAGGCGCTCGTGTGGCAACACGGGCCCCCACCCTAACCCTCCCCCGCTGCGCAGGGGAGGGGATAGGACGTCGCATCAATCGCCCTCCCCTGCGCAGCGGGGGAGGGAGGGGACCCATGCAGCGCATGGGGAGGGTGGGGGCAATTCATGACCATCACGCTTCACCAACTCCGCCGCACCGCCGAGGCCCGCCTGCGCGAGGCCGGGGTGGACACCCCCGACCTCGACGCGCGCCTTCTGGTCGAGCACGCGCTGGGCGTCACCCGCCATGACCTGTTCACCCGGGCCAACGACCCCGTGCCCGAACCGGACACCGCGCGCCTCCTCGCCCTGGTCGAGCGGCGGGCGGCGCGGGAGCCGGTGGGGCGCATCCTGGGCCATCGTGAGTTCTGGACGATCGACCTCGCCCTCACCCCCGACACCCTCGAACCCCGTCCCGACACCGAGACGCTGGTGGAAGCGGTGCTGAAGGCCCTGTCCGACCGCAACGCGCCGCTGCGGCTGCTCGACCTCGGCACCGGCACCGGTTGCATCCTGCTGGCCCTGCTGGCCGAACTGCCCAACGCCAGCGGCCTTGGCGTCGATCTCAGCCCCGGCGCGGTGGCCGCCGCCACGGAAAACGCGGCGCGCAACGGGCTGGCGGAGCGGGCGCGCTTCCAGACCGGGAACTGGGGCGCCGGGCTGGCCGAGCGGTTCGCCGTCGTCGTCTCCAACCCGCCCTACATCCCCAGCGCCGACATCGCCGCCCTGGACCCGGAGGTGCGGGAGCACGACCCGCTGCGCGCGCTGGACGGCGGCGCGGACGGGCTGAACGCTTACCGGATCATCGCCTCCCAGCTTCCGGACCTGCTCCAGCCGGGCGGTCTGGCCGGGCTGGAGGTCGGGCAAGGCCAGGCGGCGGACGTGACGGGGCTGCTGGCCGCCGCCGGGCTGGAACCGGCGGGCGTCTTCCGGGATCTGGGCGGCGTGGAACGCTGTGTCCTGGGGTGGAAGCGCGTGTGATTTCGCCCCATCCCCCCAAAAAAAAGGTTGGATTGGCGCGCGGTCCCCAGTAGGGTGCAAGTACGACGATGGCCCAGGGACGATCATCCCAGGGCGTCCCATGGCCTCCGGAAACCCCGCGCGGTTGGGCGGACGTCCGAGAAGGCAGACCGGTTGATCGGTTGGGCGCGTCGATTTGATCCCTGCGACCCATCCGCGGTTGGTTCCGCGGCGGGCTCGGCGACCGGATGGTCAGCCAGGGCGTTCGCGGGATTGCACTTCTCTTACATGGGGCCATAAGAGCCAAATGAGACAAGGACCGAACTCCAGGCGCTCGCGCGGTCGTGGCAACGGCGGCGGTGGTGGCGGAGGTGGCGGCGGCGGAGGTGGCGGCGGCAACCGCCGGCAGAACGTTCCGCTGCGTCACCAGACCTTCGACAGCAATGGTCCGGACGTGCGCATCCGCGGCAACGCGTGGCAGGTCCATGAGAAGTATCTGGCGCTGGCCCGCGACGCCTCCTCGTCCGGCGACCGCGTCCAGGCGGAAAACTACATGCAGCATGCGGAGCATTATTTCCGCATCATCAACCAGATCCAGGAATCGGAAAACCGCCAGCGCGGCAACGTCGGCACCGCGGGCCTCGGCCCGCAGCCCAGCATGGGCGGTTCGGCGGAGGACGAGGACGACGGCGAGATGGGCGACGAGTCCGACACCGTTGCCGACGAACGCACCCCGATGAGCGCCTGATACAAAGAGTCTGACGCCCGTCAGTCCCGAGGCCGGCGACACCCGGTTTCAGGACTGGCCGGCTTTAGGACTGGCCGGTTTCAGGAATGTTCGGTTTCAGGCCGGCAGGTCTTCGGCCAACGACACCGGGTCGCCCACCGCGATCCGGCCCCCATGCACCACCCGGGCATAGACGCCGCACTGCGTGTGGTCGTAACCGCGTTCCAGGATGGGAAGCGTGTTGAGGTCGCGCGCGCCGGTCGCCGGATTGACCTCGCTGGACGGCCGGCAGTCCTTATGGTCGCAGATGCGCAGGGTGACGCCGCCGACGCACAGCAGCGCGCCGATCCACTGGCGTTCCACCCAGGGCTCCAGCCCGTCGATCATCAGGTTGGCGCGGAAGCGCCGCGGATCGACCGGCTGCTTGGCCACCCGCTCCTCCAGATCGCGCACGCTGGCGAGATTGAGGATGGAGACCGCGGCCTCTTCCCGGTCGGTGAAGGAAAAGCCGCCGCCCTGCGCCGGGTGCCTGGCCTCGGCCAGCTTGGGCAGGCCGGGAGCCGCGCCGGCCAGATAGGCGGCGAAGAACTGCTCGACCAGCATCCGGCCCATCGGCTGGTCCAGGCGCCCGCGCGACACCGGCTTGCCGCCGCGCCGGATGATCAGCGACTGGGTGGCCTCGTCGAACTCGGTGTCGAGCAGCGCCAGCTTCTCGTTCCGGTCGAGCGTGAAGAAATCCTCGTTGGGGCGCCAGCCCTCGACATCCGCGGTCTGGGCCGCCGGGCCGTGCAGCAGGCCGAAGCGCCGGTCAAAGGGGATGGGTTGGCCGGTGACGAGGTCAACGGCGGGAAGATCCTGGCCGCTCAGCCCCTTCACGGGGTAGCGGCGTATGGCGGCGACGGTCGCGGGCATTGCATCGCACAATGGTGGGACCGGTTCGCTTCTGTCAACCGTCGCAATCGAAAACCGTCACCACCGCTCGGCCAAAGGCTCCCGACCCTGGAACTCGGCGATTCGCCGCCGCGTCGCGGGGGAGGTGTCCTCCGGCAGCCGGTCCAGCGGGAAGAAGTGCGCCTCCAGGATCTCCACCCCATCGGCCCGCAGCGTTCCCGACCATCCTTGCGCGACGAAGACCGCCACATGGTCGCTCGCCCCGTGCCGGAAGCGGGCGTAGACGCCGAAGGGCTGCGGGCCGCTCTCCACGGTCAACCCGACCTCTTCCCGCACCTCGCGCCGCATGGCCTCCACCAGCGTCTCCCCTTTTCCGACTCCACCGCCCGGAAAATGCCAGCCGCCGACATAGCTGTGACGGATCAGCAGGACCGAGGCCGGACCGCCCCCGGCGCCCCCTCCGGTGCCCGAGTCGTCCAGGATGATTCCCCGCACCCCCATGGTCAGCGGACGCGCCACCCAATGCCAGACGTTGCGGCCGTGCCAGGCCAGCCGCAACAGGGGGGAGGTCAGAGTGGGCCGCAGGGCCGTGGGTGAGGGGTTGCGCGAGGTGCTGGTGGGCGTCGCCGTCATGAAAAAAGCATTCCGTGGCATTGAACGAAAACCCTAGCCCTATCCGGGGGGCCGCGGAAAGCCACCCTTTCGGCGCGGGTCCGACAAAAGCAATAACCACGCACCTCGGGGGGTCTTGCATACGGATGGGCCTCTCCCACATCTACGGCGACGCATGCATCCTTGCGGATCGCACTGGTAACGTGGATCGGACTGACCGGGCTGCCTCGCGGACGGTCGGCGATGAAGGGAGCACATCATGGACTTCGAAAAATACACCGAGCGCAGCCGTGGCTTCGTGCAGGCGGCGCAGACCCTTGCCCTGCGGCGCGGCCACCAGCGGCTGACGCCGGAACACCTGCTGAAGACCCTTCTGGACGACAAGGAGGGGCTGGCGGCCAACCTGATCCGTGCGGCCGGCGGCGACCCCGCCCTGGCGCTGTCGGGGGTGGACGCCGAGCTGGACAAGCAGCCCAAGGTGGAAGGCACCGGCGCCGGTCAGGTGTACCTGACCCCGGAACTGTCGCGCGTGTTCGAGCAGGCCGAGACGGTCGCCAAGAAGGCCGGCGACAGCTACGTCACGGCGGAGCGCATCCTGCTGGCGCTCGCCATGGCCGACGGCACGCCGTCCGCCGCGGTGCTGAAGCGCGCGGGCGTCACCCCGCAGGCGCTGAACACCGCGATCAACGAGGTCCGCAAGGGCCGCACCGCCGACACGGCCAGCGCCGAGCAGGGCTACGACGCGCTGAAGAAATACGCCCGCGACCTCACCGAGTCGGCGCGGGAGGGCAAGCTCGACCCCGTCATCGGGCGCGACGAGGAGATCCGCCGCACCATCCAGGTGCTGGCGCGGCGCACCAAGAACAACCCCGTCCTGATCGGCGAGCCGGGCGTCGGCAAGACCGCCATCGTCGAGGGCCTCGCCCAGCGCATCGTCAAGGGCGACGTGCCGGAAGGGCTGAAGAACAAGAAGCTGCTGGCGCTCGACCTCGCCGGCATGGTGGCCGGCGCCAAGTACCGCGGCGAGTTCGAGGAGCGGCTGAAGGCCGTGCTCCAGGAGATCCAGGCGGCGGCGGGCGAGATCATCGTCTTCATCGACGAGCTGCACACGCTGGTCGGGGCCGGCAAGGCGGACGGCGCCATGGACGCCTCCAACATGCTGAAGCCCGCCCTGGCGCGCGGCGAGCTGCACTGTGTCGGTGCCACCACGCTGGACGAGTACCGCAAGCACATCGAGAAGGACGCAGCACTCGCCCGGCGCTTCCAGCCCGTCTTCGTGCCCGAGCCGACGGTGGAGGACACCATCTCCATCCTGCGCGGCCTGAAGGAGCGCTACGAGGTGCACCACGGCGTGCGCATCACCGACGCGGCCATCGTGTCGGCGGCGACCCTGTCGAACCGCTACATCACCGACCGCTTCCTGCCCGACAAGGCCATCGACCTGATCGACGAAGCGGCGAGCCGCCTGCGCATGGCGGTGGACAGCAAGCCGGAGAACATCGACGAGCTTGACCGCCGGATCATCCAGCTCAAGATCGAGCGGGAGGCGCTGAAGCGCGAGTCCGACGACGCCTCGCGCACGCGGCTCGCCAACCTGGAAGGCGAGCTGGCCGACCTGGAGCAGGAATCCGCCGAGCTGACCGCCAAGTGGCAGGCCGAGAAGGACCAGCTCCAGGGCGCCCAGAAGATCAAGGAGGACCTGGAGAAGGCCCGCACCGAGCTGGAGCAGGTGCAGCGCGACGGCAACTGGGGCCGGGCCGGTGAACTCGCCTACGGCGTGATCCCGGAGCTGGAGAAGCGGCTGAAGGACGCGGAGGCCCACGCCGCCAACCGCATGCTGAACGAGGAGGTGCGCGACAGCGACATCGCCGCCGTGGTCAGCCGCTGGACCGGCGTGCCGGTGGACAAGATGCTGGCCGGCGAGCGCGAGAAGCTGCTGGCGATGGAAACCCGCCTGAAGTCCCGCGTGATCGGCCAGGACGAGGCCATCGTCGCGGTCTCCAACGCCGTCCGCCGCGCCCGCGCTGGCCTGCAGGACCCCAACCGGCCGATCGGCTCCTTCCTGTTCCTCGGTCCGACCGGCGTCGGCAAGACCGAGCTGACCAAGGCGCTGGCCGAGTTCCTGTTCGACGACGAGACGGCCATGGTCCGGCTCGACATGTCGGAATACATGGAGAAGCACTCGGTCGCCCGTATGATCGGCGCGCCTCCGGGCTATGTCGGCTATGAGGAGGGCGGGGCGCTGACCGAGGCGGTGCGCCGCCGGCCTTATCAGGTCGTCCTGTTCGATGAGGTGGAGAAGGCCCATCCGGACGTCTTCAACGTGCTGCTCCAGGTGCTCGACGACGGGCGGCTGACCGACGGGCAGGGGCGGACGGTGGATTTCCGCAACGTGGTCATCATCATGACCTCGAACCTAGGCTCCGAGGTGCTGGCGGCCCAGCCGGAAGGCCAGGACAGCGGCGCCGTGCGCGACGAGGTGATGGAGGTGGTGCGCGCCCACTTCCGGCCGGAGTTCCTGAACCGGCTGGACGAGATCCTGCTGTTCCACCGCCTGGACCGCAGCCACATGGGCGGGATCGTGACGATCCAGCTCGGCCGGCTGGTCAGGATGCTGGCCGACCGCGAGATCACGCTGGAGGTGGACGAGGCGGCGACGCACTGGCTGGCCGAGGCCGGCTACGACCCGGTCTACGGCGCGCGTCCGCTGAAGCGGGTGATCCAGCGGGAGCTTCAGAACCCGCTCGCCACCATGATCCTGGAGGGCCGCGTCGCCGACGGCCAGACGGTGAAGGTTGGGGCGGAAGGCGGCGAGCTGACCATCAACGGCCTGCCCGTCTCCGCCCAGGTGCGCAGCGCGGCGACGCAGCCGGTGACGACCGTGCATTGATGACGTGTGGCGAGGGGCCTTTCGCGAGGCCCCTCGTTCGTCACGTCACCACGAATTCCCGCGCCACCGCGGCGAAGTGGCAGGAGGCCGCCACGACGACCAGCGCGTGCCAGACCGGGATGTTGTAGGGCAGACGGTCCATTGTGTGGATGAAGGCCCCCACCGTGTAGACCACCCCGCCCGCCGCCAGCAGGGCGAGCGTGACCGGGGACAGCGACCGCCACAGCGGTTCGGCCACCGACAGGATGGCCCAGCCGAGCCCGAGATAAAGCACGAAGCCCAGCCGCTCGTACCGCCAGGACGCGAACAGCTTCAGCCCCGCCCCGCCCAGAGCCACCACCCACACCGCGATGCCCAGCGGGATTCCCGCGGCGCCGTCCAGCCGGTTCAGGGTGAAGGGGGTGTAGCTTCCGGCGATCATCACATAGATCATCGCGTGGTCGATCCGCCGCAGCACCGCCTTGCGCCGCCCCGGCGGTGCCAGGTTGTAGGCGGCGGAGGCGGTCAGCATGCCGACCAGCCCGGCGCCGTAGGCGACCAGCGACACCATCTCGGTCGCGGAGGCGTGGCCCGCCGTCACGACCAGCAGCCAGGACGCGCCGATCAGGCCGGCGATCACGCCGATGGCGTGGATGACCGCGTCCGCCGCACGCTCCCCCGCCGTGTGGACGGGAAACTCGAAGCAGGAATCGGGCTTCATGGGACCAGCCTGCCGGAAAGGCGGGCGGATGGAAAGCCCTCCCCTGGCACCCCGGCCCCATCGGAGGCGGTAACCCCACAAGGGTAAGCGGAGCCGGATGGACTTGTCTCCCGGACAATAAAAGGCGGGCGGATGGCCCGTCGCAGCGCTATGGTCCGCAGCCCGACGCCGTTCCACGGACCGGTCCGACAAGACGCTTCAGAACGATCATGACCAGACGATCCAGCTTTGCCGCCGGCGCCCGCGACACCCTGCCGATGGTCATCGGCGCGGCGCCCTTCGGGATAATCTTCGGCACGCTGGTGGCCACCGGGCCGCTGGCGGCGTGGCAGGGGCAGCTCATGTCCCTGTCGGTCTTCGCGGGATCCAGCCAGTTCATCGCGCTCGGTCTGGTGGCCGGCCACGCCGGGCTGGCGGTGATCTGGCTGACCACCCTGATCGTGAACCTGCGCCACGCCCTCTACGCCGCCACGCTGCTGCCGCACGTCGCCCATCTGCCGGCGCGCTGGCGCTGGACGCTGGGCTTCTTCCTGACGGACGAGACCTTCGCGGTGATGGCCGGCTATTACGCCCGGCATCCGCGGGCGCCGCTCGGGCACTGGTACTTTCTGGGCTCCTGCCTGTCGATGTACGCGAACTGGCAGTTCTGGACCCTGGTCGGGCTGCTGTTCGGCGCGGCCTTTCCGCAGCTCCAGTCGCTTGGGCTCGATTTCGCGATGGTCGCCACCTTCATCGCCATCGTCGTTCCGCAGCTCGCCAGCCTGCCCAACTTCGCGGCGGCGGTGGCGGCGGGTGCCGTGGCCTATCTGGGACAGGACGTGCCCTACAAGCTGGGGCTGATGGCCGCCGTGGTGGCCGGCGTCACCGTCGGGATGGCCCTGCAGCGCTGGCGCTCCGGCGGGCTGGAGGCTGGACGGCGGGAGGAGGAAGCGGCATGAGCGGGACCGTCCTGACCAACACCGTCATGATCCTGGGCATGGCGGCGGTCACCGTCTTCGTGAAGGCGGCGCTGTTCGTGCTGGGCGACCGGGTGGTTTTCCCGCCGCTGCTGAAGCAGGCGCTGGGCTTCGTCCCGGTGACGGTGCTGACCGCCATCATCGTGCCGATGATCCTGTCCCCGAACGGCGAGGGATTGGAGCTGACCTGGGGGAACCCTCAACTGGTCGGCGCGCTGGCCGCCGTCCTGGCCTGCGTGGTGACGGGCAAGCAGCTCCTCACCATCGCCGTGGCGCTCGGCGTCTTCTTCGTCTGGCAGCTGGGCGTCCTCGCCTAGGACTGGAACCGGCGGCGCCACTTTCCTGCCACAAACAGTGCATAGCGGCTTTGCCGCGGCGCGGTGGCGCGGGTGGGGGCCATCCTGTATGGTCGTCCGATCGAAAGGGCTACCCGACAGAGTCCGTGATGACCAGACGCCTGCGCCTCGTTCCCGTCTCTCTCGCCGTGGCCTGCGCGGTGATGCTGACCGCCTGCCAGACGGGCCAGCGGACCAACCGCGCGCCCGTCGTGCAGGGGACCGCCAGCGCATCCCCGGCCGGGCTCGACACTGTCTCCGGCGAGTGGGAAACCGACAAGACCACCGCGCTGCGGTCGCAGCCGAGCAACGGCGCGCCCATCGTCGCCACCTTCCCGCCCGGCCAGCCCCTGAAGGTTCTGGGCCGCGCACGCGGCACCGACTGGGTGGCGGTGCAGGCGGTGGGGTCGACCGCCTATGTGCGGATTCATCTGCTGCGCCTGCGCGGCAGCGCGCCCATCCAGACGGCCCGCGGCACGACGACAACGGTCGCCAAGCCGGAGGACAACGCCGGCCCCTCGATCAAGGCCGCGCCGCGCCGCAGGATCGAGGCGACGCCGATCGCGAACTGAGGCGGGGGGTTACGGCTTGCCCCCACCCCGGCCCTCCCCCGCTGGGCGGGGGAGGGTTAGGGTGGGGGCAAGGCTGATCTCGCCTCTCAGAACTCCTTCCAGTCGTCGTCCTCGCTGACGTTGCGCTTGAGCGCGGTGCCCGAATGGGCCGCCGCACGAGCCGCCGGCTTGGCCGCGGCGCGGGACGGGCGCGATGCCGGAGCGGCCGTACGGGCAACTGGCGCGACGTGCCGCGGCGCCGCAGCGGTGGTCGCAACGGCGACCGGCACGGCGCGCGGGTCCAGCTTGAAGAAGCCGATCAGCCCCTTCAGGTCGTTCGCCTGACCGGCCATCGCCTGCGCCGCGGCGGTGGTCTCCTCGACCAGCGCGGCGTTCTTCTGGGTCATCTCGTCCATCTGCGAGACGGTGGCGTTGATCTCGTCGAGCGCCGCCGCCTGCTCGCTCGACGCCGAGGCCATCTCGGCGATCAGCCCGGCGACCTGCTGGACGCCCGACACGATGCCCTCCAGCGCGTCGCCGGCCTTCTTGACCAGCTCCACCCCGTCCTTCACCTGGCTGTCGCTGTCGAGGATCAGGCCCTTGATCTCCTTGGACGCCTGGGCGGAGCGCTGGGCGAGGTTGCGCACCTCCTGCGCCACCACGGCGAAGCCGCGCCCGGCGTCGCCGGCCCGCGCCGCCTCCACCGCCGCGTTCAGCGCCAGCAGGTTGGTCTGGAAGGCGATCTCGTCGATCACCCCGATGATGTCGGTGATCTTGCGGCTCGACGCCTCGATGCGCTTCATCGCCTCGATGGCGGAGTCCGCCACCGTGCCGCCGGACTCCGCGGCGGTGCGGGCGTCGGCGGCCATGCCGTTGGCGCGCTGGGCGTTGTCGGCGTTGGAGCGTACGGTCGCCCCCAGCTCCTCCATGCTCGCCGCCGTCTCCTCCAGCGAGGAGGCCTGCTGCTCCGTCCGCTCCGCGAGGTCGGAGGAGCCGATGGAGACCTCGCCCGCCGCCGAGGCGATTGTGTCCGCCGCCTGGGTGATCTGGCCGACGATCTCCGACAGCTTGGTGGAGGTGGCGTTGACGTCGGTCTTCAGCGTCTGGAAGGCCCCCTCGTAGTCGCGCTGCACCCGCTTGTTGAGGTCGCCCTGGGCGAGCGCGCTGAGCACCGCGCCGAGGTCGGCGATGACCGCCTCCACGGTGTCGGTCAGGCGGTTGATGCCCGCCGACATGGTCTTGTAGAAACCATCCTTGCCGGTCAGATCGAGGCGGCGCGACAGGTCGCCCTTCGACACGCCGTCGATCAGCGCGGCGATCTCCTCGCCGATGGCCGTCTCACGGGCGCGCTGCGCCTCGTCGGCGCGGCGCTCGGCCTCCAGGCGCGCGCGCTCGGACTCGTCCATCGCCTTTTTCTGGATGGCGTTGTCCTTGAACACCTGCACCGCCTGGGCCATCTGCCCGATCTCGTCGCCGCGGTCGAGGCCGGGAACGGCGACGTCCAGCTTGTCGGCGGCGAGGTCGTGCATGGTCGCGCTCATCGCCCGCACCGCGCCCATCTGGCGGCGGACCAGGAAGAAGCTGACCAGACCGAAGGCCAGCGTGACCAGCGGCGCCACCACCAGGATGGTCCGCTCCACCTCGTCCACCACCCTCATCACGTCGGCCCGCTTCAGCCCGACGAACAGCACGCCGACCACCGAGCCGGAGGCGTCGAGCAGCGGGTCGTAGGAGGTGAAGTAGCGTTCGCCCAGGATGTCGGCCTCGCCGCGGTAGGGCTTGCGCTGCGTGATGACGCTGTCGAAGACCGGCCCGGCGCCCAGCTTCGTGCCGTTGGCCCGGCTGCCGTCTGGGTTCTGCACGGTGGTGGCGACGCGGGTGTCGCCGCGGAACACCGTGGCCGCACCGCCGGTCAGCTCGCGGATCTGGTCGACCATCCGGGTGTCGCCGTCGATCCGCACCGATCCGACGTAAAGCGCGCCGTCGCGCAGGGTGTAGTCGGCGCCGTTCTGCTTCAGCAGCATGTGGGCCAGCGCCATGCTGCGCTCCCGCTGCTCCTGCGCGGAGGCGGCGCTGCGGTCGCTCAGCACCTGGCTGGAGGCCAGCGTCAGCACGATGGCCAGGATGAACAGCCCCAGCACGTTCAGCAGGGACAGTTTGGCGGTCAGGGAGAGGTTTTTCAGCACGTTCGGCCCTATGCGGCAATCGCTCCGCAGCCCTCGCCAACGGAGATAGACAATAAGTCTAATACGGTTTTATCCTTTCGTCCGCGTGCAATTTTTCGGCGATCGATTCCCGTCATCCGTGTGGAAACGCCCCGGTGCACCGCCATGCAGCCGGCGCACGGCCCGTCTTCCTTGGTTGGCGGCGCATGTGGCCCTAGGTTAGTACTACAGCTGGTCTTTATCGGTTTGGGTGCGGCGTTTCCAGTGGGAGCGTCGCGCCCGCTGCTGATGGCGTCTTCGCCAGAGTGACCAAGC
>NZ_VITI01000015.1:31484-126620 GCF_007827795.1 Azospirillum brasilense | reverse complement strand
TGGACGCTGCACCACCGGCACGGCGACCACGAGACGCTGAAGCGGGCGTCGGAGATGCCGAAGATCGCCTATCCCAAGCCGGATGGCGTGGTGTCGTTCGACCGGCTGTCGTCGGTGTATCTGTCGAACACCAACCACGAGGAGGACCAGCCGGCGCACCTGACGCTGAAGGACGCGTCGGTGCCGATCGCGGTCAATCTGGCGCTCTACGACGCGCCGGAGACGCGCTACTGCCCGGCGGGCGTGTACGAGATCGTGCGGGCGGAGGACGGCAGCGACCCGCGCCTGCAGATCAACGCGCAGAACTGCGTGCACTGCAAGACCTGCGACATCAAGGACCCCACCCAGAACATCAACTGGGTCGTCCCCGAGGGCGGCGGCGGCCCGAACTATCCCGGTGGGATGTAAACCCGAACAGCAGCAGAACACACCAGGGGGGAAACACGATGCAGATCAACGGTCAGGCCGCCATCGTCACCGGTGGCGCCTCCGGCATGGGGGCGGAAACCGCGCGCCATCTGGCGAAGCTGGGCGCCAAGGTCACCGTGCTCGACATGAACGAGGCGGCGGTCAAGCAGGTGGCCGAGGAGATCGGCGGCCTCGGCCTGCTCTGCGACGTGTCGAGCGCCGAGTCGGCGGAAAAGGCCGTGGCCGAGGCCCGCGCCGCCCATGGCCCGGCCCGCATCGCGATCAACTGCGCGGGCGTCGCTCCGGCCAAGCGCATCGTCGGGCGCGACGGCCCGATGGCGCTGGACGACTTCCGCAAGGTAATCGAGGTCAACCTGATCGGCACCTTCAACATGCTGCGCCTCGCCGCCGCGGATATGGGCACGCTCGACCCGCTGGAGTCGGGGGAGCGCGGCGTGATCGTCAACACCGCCTCCGTCGCCGCCTATGAGGGGCAGATCGGGCAGGCCGCCTACGCCTCGTCGAAGGGCGGCATCGTCGCTCTGACCATCTGCGCCGCCCGCGATCTGGCGCGCAGCGGCGTGCGCGTCATGACCATCGCCCCGGGCCTGATCGGCACGCCGATGCTGCTGAACATGCCGCAGGAGGTCCAGGACAGCCTCGCCGCCACGGTGCCCTTCCCGAAGCGCTTCGGCCAGCCCTCCGAATACGCCCGACTCGTGCAGCACATTCTGGAAAACGAAATGTTGAACGGCGAGGTGATCCGGCTGGACGGCGCCATCCGCATGGCGCCGCAGTAACGCGTTATCGATAGGGCTGGATCGGCCTCAATCGTCCCAGATCGGCAGGGTTCCGAGCTGCGCGTTCGACAGCGCCGTCGTCAGGCTGCGCCCGTCGTCGCGCAGTTGGTCCAGCCCGACGATGACCTCCTTGTCGCCGATCCCCACGCCATGCTCGACGTCCACCACAACGGCGACCGGTTGCCCGGAGGCGTCCATCAGCACCTCCTCAACCTCGCCGACCTTCGTCCCGTCCGGTCCCATGACATCCATATCGTCCAGTTGCCCGACCGTCCGCTTGAGGGACGGCACCATGACGTTGTCGTCCTTCACCTCCCGATAGGCGTTGGCGGGGTTGGCGATGGCGGCGCTCTGCTGAGCGAGCGATGGCCCTGCCGCGACCATGACAAGGGTAACCGCCGTTGCGGAAATGAGCTTTCTCATCGCGTTGCTCTCCTGCTGCTGACCGTGCAACAACATGGGGCCGCGAGCACGGTTCCACCCGATGCACCGGTCCACATCGTTCGATTGTGCAGGAACCGACGTCGATGCTCCGATTCGCTACGACCGTGCTGCTGCTGGCCTTGTCCGGCTTTGGGGTTCAGGCTGCGCAGGGCGGAACCGTGACGGCCGAAGCCAAGACGGAAGCCCGCAGGATGGAGCGTTTCGATCTACGCGCCGACCGGACGGGCCTGGATTACCGGGTCTTTCTCGTCCGCCCCGCCGAACCGCCGCCACCGGGCGGCTATCCGGTCATCTACCTCCTGGACGGCAACGCGACCGTGCCGATGATGGAGAGTGTCATCGGCACAGAACCGCCGGATTCGTACGGTTCCGCGGTGATCGTCGGAATCGGTTATCCGACCGATGGGCCGTTCGATATCCCTCGCCGCTACCGCGACCTCACTCCTCCGACCCCGCCGGAGTTGATTCCGCCGTCGCGGGACGGCGCCTCCGTCATTGAAACCGGTGGACGCGACGATTTCCTGGCCTTCGTCGAGACGCAGGTGATCCCGTCGGTCGAAGCGCGCCTGCCCATCGACCGGCACCGCCGGACCCTGTTCGGCCACTCGCTGGGCGGGCTGTTCTCCCTCTACGTACTCTACACCCGAGGGGACCTGTTCCAGACCTATGTCGCCGCCGACCCGGCGATCTGGTGGAGCGGGCAGGCCATCCTGAAGGAACAGGCGGCGTTCCTCGACCGCACGGCGCGCACGGGCGTGGCGCCCGGCACGGCGCTGCTGATCGAGACATCCGGCCGTCTGGTGGAACGCCCGTTGCCCGCGGCCGACGCCGAGCGGCTGAAGCGCCTGCGGTCCGGTCAGACGGGTAGGGAGGTCGCGGCCACCCTCGCGACGGTTCCGGGTTTGCGGCTGGCTTTCCGTGATTTCGCCGAGGAAAGCCATGGTTCGATGCTGCCGTTGGCCGTGGCTGACGCCCTGCGTTTCGCCTTCGGGCGGAATCCGGACTGACAGGGCGCGGGTGCGACCATCGGAGACACGGGGAGCACCTTTCGGAATCGCCAAGGCTCCCCACATGTGAACAGACGTCCGCAAGACGCGGACGGTCAGAGTGGGGAGCGGATTCCTTGACCGTGCAGTCGATCTTCATGCCCGAGGCCATCTACCGGTACATGCTCGACGCTTCCCTGCGCGAGACCACCATCCAGGCAAAGCTGCGCGCCGAAACGGCCAAACTGACCGAGGCCCACTATCAGATCGCGCCTGAAGAAGGCCAGCTTCTGGCTTTCCTGGTCGAAATGATCGGCGCACGCCGGACCTTGGATATCGGCACGTTCACCGGATACAGCGCGCTGACGGTGGCGCAGGCTTTGCCGGACGATGGGCGCATCATCAGTTTCGACATCAACGAGCAGTGGACCTCCCAGGCCCGCGCGATCTGGTCCGAGGCCGGAGTCGCGGGCAAGATCGACCTGCGCATCGGGCCGGCGCTCGACAATCTGGACAAGCTCATCGCAGACGGCGGCGGCGAGTCGTTCGATTTCGCCTTCATCGACGCCGACAAGGAAAACTACGATGCCTATTACGAGCGTTGCCTCACCCTCGTGAGGCGCGGTGGCCTGATCGTGGTGGACAACACTTTGTGGCGCGGACGAGTCGCCGATCCCAGCGATCGCAGGCACAAGACCGAAGCCATCCGTGCTTTCAATGCCGCCCGTCTGGAGGACGAGAGGGTGGCCCTGTGCATGCTGCCCGTGGGCGACGGCGTGACCCTCCTGCGGCGGCGCTGACGAGGAGCACGCAAGTCGGCCCTGTGGAGCGGGAAGCAGAAGCACCAAGCCGGCGGCCGAAGTCTTCTGGATGGTTGAGATCCTGGCAGGCGCACAAATCCCATAAGGTGCATTATGGAAAATATACCAGGGAAATCCGTGACAACCGTCCTTCAACGTCGATCCTTATGGAGACGTGATAAATTTTGCTCTATCTCATAAGAGGTATCGCCCACACCTGATCTCACCGCGGCGATGTTGATGGTCGATCGCATATGATTTCAGGTCCGGGCTTCTCCACTTCGCACATGTTCGGCCCCGCCACGGCGTGGAGGCGGTCCCGTTTTCGGCTCGTCGCTGCGGGCATGCTGGCATCCACGGTATGCGGCGTGGCCGCAAGCCCAGTCCAGGCGGCGGACTCGCCGCATCTGGCAACCGTCACCACGCTGCGGAAGGATGCGGAAGCGCATCCGGCCAAGATGCTGCAATTCGGCGTCTACCGGACGGAGGCCGACGCTTGGGTTGCCTGGAAGGCGGTCGTCCGGCGCCAGCCCGATATGGTTGCCGATCTCGTTCCCCGCGTCGCCCTGCAGAAGCCTGAGATTTCCGACTCCGGCTTTGTTCTGCGAGCCGCCCCCCTGCCCGACCTCGACCCCACGTTCGTCTGCCGCCGAATCGTCGGTGGCGGCGGCAGTTGCCTTGTGGTGGATGCCGCCGCTGAACAGCCGACGGCCGCGACGCCCGCCGCCACTTTGGAGGACAACGACCACAACGGCGTCGTCACCTACAGCCCGGACCAGAGCCGGGAAATGCAGGAGATCGAGCGGCAGGCCGCCCGCCTGTCGCGGATCGCCGCCATCGTGCCCGGCAATGAAGCGCGGGTGGACATCGGGGCGCTGAAGGCCAGCCGCTGGAACCTCTGCTCCCTGACCTTCGACGATGGGCCGCACCCGGCGGTGACCCCGCGCATCCTCGACATCCTGCGCAGCGAAGGGGTCCGGGCGACCTTCTTCCCCATCGGCAATGTCGCTGTCCGCCACCCGCGAATCATCAAGCGGATTGTCCAGGAAGGGCACGAAGTCGGCAATCACAGCCTGACCCACCCGAACATGCGCACCCTGACCACAGAGGCCCAACGCGCGCAGATCGCGGAAACGAACCGCATCCTGGCCGCGGCGGGTGCCGACCCGGTGCTGTTCCGCCCGCCCGCCGGCCGCTGGAACAGCGACACGCTGACGGCCGTCGATCAGGAGAAAATGAGCCCGGCGCTGTGGAACGTCGACACGCGCGACTGGTTCACCCGCGATGCCGGCAAGATCATGGCGCAGCTTGAAGCCACCGGCACCATCGGCAGCGTCGTCCTGATGCACACCACCTACAACGCGACGGCGGAGGCGCTTCCCCGCGCCATCGGCCTTCTGCGCACCCGCGGTTGCCGTTTCGTCACCTTGTCGGAATGGATCACCAGTCTGAACAGTCTGGCTACGCCGCGGATCGCGCAGCGCTGACGCTGCGGCGGACAAGGCCGGCGGTCATCCCCGCCGCCCCTTTCCCAACGCGTGGGAAAGGGGCGATTCGGGGCAGAGGTACGATCAGGCGACGTTCTTGGCGCGACCGCGGCGGGCCGGCTTGACCGGCGCGGCGGCCTTCTTGCCGAGACCGATCGACTTCGCGAAGGCGGAGCGCTGCTCCGCATAGTTCGGGGCGGTCATCGGATAGTCCGCGGGCAGACCCCACTTCCGGCGGTATTCGTCCGGCGTCATTCCATAAGCCGTGCGCAAATAGCGCTTCAGCATCTTGAGCTTCTTGCCGTCCTCAAGGCAAACGATGTAGTCCGGCATCACCGACTTCTTCACCGGCACGGCAGGGCGCAGTTCAACCGCTTCCGGTTCCGCCGGACGGCTCGTGCCCGACAGACTTTGGTGGACGATCCGGATGAGGTTAGGAAGATCATTCACCGCGATCTGGTTCGAGCGGACATAAGACGCAACGATCTTACCCGTCATGGCAACCAGATCGGTGGCCGAATTCTCAGAACCGTCGGTGTCGCTGCTTTGCATGTCAGTTTCCTTCGAGAACGAATGATCCAGGACGGAGGATGGGCAAAGTGATGCGCAAAGCGCAAGCCTGTGCATCAGGTTTAACATGCAAATGTGTAATGTGTTTCATGCAGGACACGCGAACGGGCGGGCCAGTCGAATGGAAATAGTAGCCTTCGATGATGAAATCGCCGCCCGTTCAGGTGGCGGAACGCGCGCGCTTTATCAGGTCGGCGTACCAGCGGGCAGAGGCTTTCGGCGTGCGTTTCTGCGATTCGAAGTCGACGTGGATGATGCCGAAACGGTTGCCGTAACCGCTTCCCCACTCGAAATTATCCAGAAGCGACCAGACGAAGTAACCGCGCACGTCCGCTCCGCCGCGAATCGCCTCGTGCATTGAGGCGTTATAGAGTCGCAGATAGTTGATTCGGTGCTGATCGTCAACAACGCCCGATTCGTCCGGCGAATCGCTGCCGCCGCAACCGTTTTCCGTAATGACGATGGGCATGCGATAGCGGCGGGTGATCTCCAGCAGCTCGTCGCGGAAGGCGTCGGGGAAAACCGCCCATCCGACACCGTATGTCGGCGAATCGGATGGGGCTTCACCCCAGCCATAGCCCCAGGTGGTGTCCGGGTTCACGCGGGCGAAGATCGGGCCATAGTGATTCAGTCCGAACCAGTCCATGGGCCGGCAGATCCGCGCCATGTCGCCGGCCTGGACGTAAGGCTCGATGGCGCGCGCGACTCGCGGCGGGTAATGGCCGAGAAGCTGCGGGTCGCAGAAGGTCAGATTCCAATGCTCGTCCAGCAGGGCGGCGGCCTCCGCGTTCTCCGCCTTGCCGCCCTCCGGCAGCACCCGCTGGCGATTGTGCACCGCACCGATGGAAGCACCGGGCACCAGGGCGCGGATCACGACCACCCCCGCGCCGTGGGCAAGGTTCACATGATGGATGGCCCGCAAATGCTGGTCCCGATCGGTGATGCCGGGAGCCGCCCAGGGGATGGCGTAGCCGAACAGGGTGAAGACGGAGAACTCGTTGAAGGTGATCCAGCGCTTCACCCGGTCGCCGTAGCGCCGCGCCAGCAGAGCCGTGTAGTCGGCGTACCAGCCGGCGCAATCCCGATTCGCCCAGCCGCCGCGATCCTGCAGCGCCTGCGGCAGGTCCCAGTGATAGACGCACAGCCAGGGCTCGATCCCCGCCTCCAGCACCGAGTCGATCAGGCGGTCGTAGAAGTCCAGCCCGGCCTCGTTGACCGCCCCGCGCCCGCGCGGCAGGACGCGCGGCCAGGAGATCGAGAATCGGTAGGCGCCGACCCCGATGTCCCGCATCAAGGCCACGTCCTCGGCGTAGCGGTGGTAGTGGTCGCAGGCGACGTCGCCGGTGTCGCCGTTCACCACCCCACCCGCCGTGCGGCAGCGCGTGTCCCAGATGCTGGGTCCACGCCCGTCCGCCGCCGCGGCGCCCTCGATCTGATAAGCGGAGGTGGAGACGCCCCAAACAAAGTCCTTCGGCAGGTCCGCCATCGCCGTCTCCATCATCAGCATTCGCCCATATCCATACTACCTTTGGCGGAATGGTGAAGAAACAGGCATAATGACGAGCGAACGGTTCGACGGAGCGCTGTCCCTTGGAACATAAGGCTGTGGAACGGCGGGCGATGTCCCTTCTCACCTCCGATTTTCCTGAAGGATTCCTCTGGGGAACCTCGACCTCGGCCTTTCAGGTCGAAGGGGCCGCGGCGGCGGACGGGCGGGCGCCGAGCATCTGGGACAGCTTCTGCCGGTTGAAGGGCCGGGTGGACAATGGCGACACCGGCGACGTCGCCTGCGACCACTACCACCGCTACGCCGAGGACGTGGCCCTGATGCGGGACATCGGGGTCGGCGCCTACCGATTCTCGATCTCCTGGCCGCGCGTCCTGCCGCGCGGGCGCGGGGCGGTCAACGAGGCCGGGCTGGACTTCTACGACCGCCTGATCGACCGCCTTCTGGAGACGGGGATCGAGCCCTGGGCCTGCCTCTACCATTGGGACCTGCCGCAGGCGCTGCAGGATCGCGGCGGCTGGGCGAACCGGGATTGCGCCGGCTGGTACGCCGACTACACGGCTCTGCTGGCGCGGCGCTACGGCGACCGGGTGACGCGCTGGGCGACCTTCAACGAGTTCTCCGTCTTCACCCTGTTCGGCTACGCGCTCGGCTGGGGCGCCCCCAGCGTGTCCGACCGCGGGGAGCATCTGAAGGTCATCCACCACACCAACCTCGCCCATGGGGCCGGCGTGGACGTGCTGCGCGCTCTGGTGCCGGGCGCCTCCATCGGGGCGGTGCACAGTTTCCAGCCCTGCCGCCCCGCCGGCCCGGCGCCCGAAAACGTCGAGGCGGCGGCCCTGTTCGACGAGTTGTGGAACCTGTGCTTTCCCGACGCGCAGATTTTGGGCCGCTACCCGCCGCGCGTCGCCCACGCCATCGAACCCTACGTCCAGGCGGGCGACATGGCGCGGATCTGCCGACCCATGGACTGGTTCGGCATGAACCACTACGCGCCCCTCTTCGCCCAGGCCGAGCCGGGCGCCGTCTGGGGTTGCGGGTTCGGTGCCCCACCCGAGGGCATGCCGCGCACCGACATCGGCTGGCCGCTCCAGCCCAGCGCCTTCCACGAGGCGTTGATGCACGCCGCCGCGCGCTACCGCCTGCCGATCTACGTGACGGAGAACGGCTACGGCACCAAGGCGCCGGAGTCCCCGGACGCTCAGGGGATCGTGATGGACCGGGAGCGGCTGGACTATCTGCAGGCTTGCATCGGCGAGCTGGGCCGGGCGCTGAAGGACGGGGCCGACGTGCGCGGCTATTTCGTGTGGTCGCTGCTCGACAACTTCGAATGGGGGGGCGGCTACGGCACGCGGTTCGGCATCGTCCATGTGGACTTCGAGACGCAGGTGCGGACGCCGAAGGAATCCGCGAAATGGTATTCGGCGCTGATCGGCGGCGCGCTGGGGCAAGGCTCCTGACCCAGCCATGACTGACCCGGCCATGACCGATCCGATCGCCCAGCTTCGGCAGGCCGCCGCGCTGCATCAGGCCGGGCGGCTGGCAGAGGCCGAGCCGCTCTACGCCGCGGCGCTTGCCACCCTGCCCGGCCACCCCGACGCCCTGCACCTCTACGGTGTGCTCTGCGCGCAGACGGGACGCAACGCCCGTGCGGTGGAGTTGATCGGCGCGGCCATCACCCGGAAGGCCGATTCCGGCGCCTACCACGCCAACCTCGCCCGAGCCCTACGCGCCGAGGGGCGGCTGGCGGAAGCGGCCGCCAGCCTGCGCCGCGCCATCGCGCTCCACCCCAGCGCCGACGCCTTCTTCAGCATCGGCAACATCCTCAGACAGATGGGTCACACGCGTGAGGCGCTGGCACGCTTCCGCTGCGCCCTGATCCTCCGCCCCGAGGCGGTGGAGGCTCGGATGAACGCCGCAGAAGCCCAGGAGGCGCTCGGCCGGCGCGACGATGCCCTATGCCAGCTTCGCACCGCGCTGGCCTGCGCGCCCGCCGCCCCTGCCCTGCTCTTCAACCTCGCCCGCACGGAGCAGGCGGCGGGCCACGCCGACGCCGCCGTCCGCGGCTATCGCCGGACCCTGCGCACCGCGATCGAGGGCGAGGACACCGCCATCAACCTGGGCGCCGCACTGCTGGAGGCCGGGCGTCCGGCAGAGGCGGTGGACGTGCTGCGTCGCTGCGCCGCTCTGGTGCCCGATCGGCCCGACCGGCTGCTAGCCTTGGCAACCGCGCTGCGGCAGGTCGGGGACGTGGACGGCTGTCTGGCGTTTTTCCACCGCCTGAAGGCGCTGACCCCGACCGATCCCACCCCCTGGCAGCGGAGCGCGGAGGTTCAGGAAGCGGCGGGACGGCGGGACGCCTGCACCGCCACGCTGCAGGAAGTGGCGCGGCTCAGCCGGGAGGGGCGGTTTCATTGGAAAACGGCTTATTACCACTTGGTCCGCATCGGGAACCTCCTGATCGGGGAGGGGCGGCTGGACCGGGTGGCCACCCTGCTCCCGCCTGCGGTCGCCGCCTTCCGCGGTGTGGACGCCGAACTTCACGCCTGGGCGTTGTTCCTTCAAGGGTCATTGGCCGCCCGGTTGGGCGACGCGGCGGCGGCGCAGGACGCCTTCCGGCGCGCGGAACCCCACATCCCCTTCCTCGTCCACATCCCGACCGGCAACGGCTTCGCCCGCCGGGTCGAGGCGCTGCCCCCTGCCGCGGACGCAGAATCGGAAGCCGCCTTCGTGCTGGAGACGCTGGCGCCACCGGAAAACGGACCGGTTGTCGTCGCCTCCTGCGACAGCGGCTATCTGGAACGGTTCGGGCCGCTGTTCCTCGCCAGCCTGGATCGTTTTTCATCCCCCGGTCAGGCCGCGCATCTCCACATCCTCGACCCTCGACCGGATACAGCGGCGCGCGTCGCCGCACTGGAGAGGCGGCTGCGCCACGTCCGGCTCGGCTGGAGCCACGAGACCTCCCCCGCCGGGCTGACGCCGCAGGCACGGACCACCTTCTACACCTTCGCCCGTTTCCTGCGCGTGCCACGCTTGGCGCGGCTGTATCGGGCGCCGTTGCTGGTGGCGGACATCGACGCCTGCCTGCTGTCCGATCCGGCGGGCTTCCTCGCACCGTTGTCGGCGGCCAACCCGCTGGCGCTCCAGTATTTCCCGGACAATCTGGCGCGGTTGTACGACGGTGTGGGCGGCGGGCTGATGGTGCTTCGCCCGGACCCCGCCGTCATCGCCTTGTTCGATCGTATCCGCCGCTTCCTCGTTTCCTGGATCGCGGAACGGCGGCTGCACTATTTTCTGGACCAGATTGCGCTGACGGCGGGAACAGACGACGCGGTCCGCCGTGGCGACGGACCGCCCATCCTGCCCATCCCTGCGGACGGCCGCCTGTTCCGCTGCGGCGACGGTCTGTTCGTGCAGATCCTGACGGAAAAGGATCAGCCCGGCTTCGCCGCCTCCATCGCCACCCTGCTCGACCGACTGGAACGCATCGAGCCGGCCCCGGACCCAGGGTTGGACCGCGGGCTGATCCTGAAGGCCATCGGGGTCACGGTCTGACGCCCCCTACTCCGCCACCGCCGCCACCCTCCGGTCCCCGCAGGGCTCCTCGCGCATGCGCACCGTGTCATCGCATCGCTCCAGCACCAGCTTGCGGCGGTGGTGCGCTTCCAGGCCGGGGTGGCTTCCGATGGTGATCAGGGTGGCGTCGGGGACTTCGCTGTCGATCAGGCGCAGCATCGCCTCCTCGGTGCGCGGGTCGAGGCTGTCGGTGGCGTCCTCCAGGAAGATCCAGTCCGGGCGGCGGATCAGCAGGCGGGCGAAGCCCAGCAATTGCTGCTCCGACACCGCCAGAACCTCGTCCCAACTGTCGGACTCGTCCAGCCGCGCCCGCAGATGGCCGAGGCCGACCCGCTCCAGCGCCTCCGCCGCCGCGGCATCGCCCACCGTCTCCGCCCCCAGGGGGTAGCTGAGAGCGGCGCGCAGCGTGTCGTGCGGCAGGTAGGGACGCTCGGCCATGAAGAAGACACGGGTGAGCGAAGGCAGGACGATGCTTCCCCCACCCCAGGGCCAGACCCGCGCCACCGCCCGGAACAGCCGGACCGCCGCCGCCGGGTCGCCGACGATCAGCACGCGCTCGCCGGGACGGATCTCCAGGTCGAAGGGTTCCACCACACGCCGACCGTCCGGCTCGGCGATGGACAGCCCGCGGAAGCTCAGGCAGTGCTCGCCGTCGCTGCGCTCCACGGTGATGCGCTCCGTCCCCTGGCCGTCGATCTCGCGGTCCAGGCGCTGGAGCGCCTCATGCAGGCCCAGCACGCGCTCCACCGACGCCTTCCACTCCGCCGCGCGGGCGAGGTTGTCGATGGGCCAGGACAGGGCGCCCACCGTCTGCTGGAAGGCCTGCGCCGTCTGCATCAGCACGCCGAGCGAGATGGCTCCGGCGATGTAGCTGGGCGAGGCGACCAGAATCGGGAAGACGGCGGACAGCACCGAGTAGGCGGCGCTGAAGATCATCATATTCGACAGCGCGTGCGTCTGGCCGTTCCAGCCCCGCTGCACCCCGCCGAACAGCACGCCCAGCCGTTCGCGCTCTCCCGATTCGCCGTGCAGGAGCGCGACGTCCTGCGCGTTCTCCCGCACACGGGCGAGGCCGAAACGGAAGGACGCCTCGTGCCCCTGCCGGCGGTTCACCGCCCTCACCAGCGGCTTTCCCATCAGCAGGGCGATGCTCGTCCCGACGGCCGCGTAGACCAGCGCGATGTAGAGCAGATAGCCCGGCACATGGACCGTGCTCCCGGCCAGCGTCACCTCCGGCGACCCGGACAGCCGCCACAGGATGTTGGTGAAGCTGATCAGCAGAAGCGCGCAGTAGGACAGCGACAGGGCGAGATCGATCGCCGCCTCGGTCGCGATGCGGATGTCCTCGGCGATGCGTCCGTCCGGGTTGTCGTGGTCGCCGGGCAGATAGGTCACCTGATGCTGCCGGCCGCGCGTCAGCCAGTCGCCCAGAAGCTTCTGCGTCAGCCATGTGCGCCAGCCCAGTTGCAGGCGGCGCTTCACCCGCAGATGCAGGATGGTGTTGGCGATGTTGAACAGGATGATCCCGCCGGCCGCCGCGATCATCAGCATGAAGCGGTCCATCGAGCGCTGCTCAAGCGCGTCGAACAGATGCTGGCTCCACAGGTTCAGCAGGATGGGGACCACCACCTGCCCGACCGTCAGAAGCCCCAACGCTCCGGCGAGGAGCCACACCGTCCAGTTCCGCCGATCTGACGACAATTCACCGGACCGCGAGTGACCGGCCCAAAAGCCACCGGCAAGGCGAAGGAAACGGCGGGTGAAGCCGGACCGGTCCGGCGTCCTGGACGCGATCGACATGGCCGTTCCACCCCCTGGGCTCGAAGCAAGACCTCCTTCACCCTAACGAACAGTTTATTACCAACAGCTTGCCCCGCAGTGCACCAAAGGATTGGTGCGCCGCCGCAAGGTCATAGCCGGTCACGGCGTGGCGGCCACCCCGTCCACCACCGGCAGCGCAGCCAGGTTCGCCCAGGCGGTGCGGGTGTCGATCTCCAACTCGAAATCGGAAAAGATGGTGCGTCCGTACAAGCCGTGGCCGCGGTCAGGGATGTCGGTGAAGAGGTGAAGCGCCATCGGCCCCGACCAGGGCGCCGACAGGGCCGCTGACAGGTCGAGCGGACGGCGCGGTTCCTCCAGCACCATCCAGCCGCTGGAGGCCAGGATGCCCTCCTCCCGCTCCGCCTCGTCCACCGTCAGCGACGGCGGTGCCACCACCAGCTTGCAGGCGATGGGGGATCGGCAGCGCGGATCGTCGATCACCGCCCGCGCCCGCACCGCCACGGCGCCCGGCACCTCGTCCAGCGGAATGTGGGCCGCCGTGACGACGCCATGAAGCGGGTGGAGCAGGATTCGCCCGCCGCGCAGCAGGCCGAACCAGGGGAAGGTCGCCTCGAACTCGCGCCCCTTGCGCAATTGCGCCAGCACCGGCTGTGTCAACGGCCAGACCAGATGGTCGGGCGCCGGATGCGGCGCCAGATGCGCCGCCGGACCGTATTCCAGCCCCGGCAGCCCGCCCCACAGCCGCAACGCCAGCATGGCCGGCTGCCCCACGGCGCGGGCCGGCGGCGCGACGGCGTATTCGTCGAGCAGACCGGCTTGGGCGAGCGACAGGCGCGGTGCCTCCGTCACCACCCCGATGGCGCCGACCCGCAGATCGAGAAGCCGATCCATCCGGGTGGAGGCGGCGGGCAGGCGCAGCGGCAGCCAGCCCGATCGCAGCTCGCCGAAGGGCAACGTCCATTCCGCAATGGTTTCGCCCATCTCGACCCCGGTCAGGGCAACGGCGAGCACCCCGCTTCCCTTCGGCGCCCGGTCGAGATGCAGGTCGATTCCCGCCAGCCCCCGCGCGCCCGATGGCAGGCGCTGCACAATCTCAGCCGCCCCCGCAGGATTACGGCCATGGCGCAGCGGCACCGGCAGCGTTCCCACCGGGCGCGGCGTGGCGAAGACCAAGCGCGGCGGGCTGAGGCGCAGGGCATCCAGAAGCTCCACCGCCTCCGGCGGCAGGCGGGCGGAGCGGCCCCACTCCTCCCGCAGGGTGGACAGGGTCCGCTGAAGCCCGGCGTTGCGGCGGTGCAACCCGTCGATCTCCCCGAATGCCTGCGCCAGGAGGCCGCGAAGCAGCGTGAACACGTCGCCCGTCACCTGCGGTGGCGCGCCGTCCGGCCCGCCGGCCTCGTCCCACCAGCCAAGCAGCCGCTCCGCGTCCTGCCGCGCCGCCTCGTCGCAGGACCACAGCACACGGATGGCGGCGGGTGGGATCGCCAGCGTGCGCAACGCCTCGCCCTCCTCCGGCCCGGCATCCCCGGACAGCAGCAGATAGCCGCCGTCGTGACGGACCAGCCGCAGCAGGCGAAGGGGCACGGCGCCCGCCTCCAACTCGGCGCAGGCGCCGACGGCGATGATCTTCGGCGTGCCGTCGTAGAGGGAGGCGAACTGGGCCGCGGGGGTGGAGAGCTTCATGATGATGACACCCTTCTCAAGCGGCCGCGGATGGTTCGGGAAGACACGAGGACAGAGTGGCGCAAGCCACCCAATCGAGATCGGCGTCCAGCTCCGTCGCATCCTCCCAGCGCCGCAACTTGTCCGACGGAAACCCCAATCCTTGGCACAGGCGGAAGGTCAGGGCATCGAGCGGAACGACGGTCTGATAGGCGTGCTCGAAGGCGGCGCAGCCGTTGACCGCATCGGCCAGGGACGGCGCGTCCGGGGCTGCGGACGAGCCCAGCATCGCCCAGCCCGTCACGCCGAGCGCGCGCAGCCGCCCCATCAGCGGGTGCGCCGCACAGCACCGAACCGTTACGACCAGATCGAAGACCGCCAGCGTGCCGACCGCCATATCCCCCTCCACAGCGTCCAAGGGACGCAGCGGGGTGCCCAGATAGGCGTCGCGGCGGATCAGCGGGCGTTCGGGCAGCACCAGCGGCAACGGATGGGGGATGACCGACGCGAAAGCCGCCGCCGTCTCCGCCGTCAGGGACAGGCTGCCGCCGCCCAGTGCCACCAGATGCGCGTCGTAACCCTTGCGGCCCAGCCAGCGGGCCATGCGGGCGGCGGTTTCCAGCCCCCCCGCGTCGGCGGGATCGGCCACCAGCGCCGCCAGCCGCCGCTGTCCCGCGGGCGGAAGCAGCGGCAGCACCGAGGGCAGCCGATGCACCGTCCGATAGACATCCTCCGGCGTGGCGACCCCGGCGCGGTAGCGGTCGATGGGTGCCGCCGCCCATCCGCCGTTGGATGGCCGCGACCACGCCGCGGCCATCGCCTCGCGCAGCGTGGACAGGGCGGCATCGGCGCTGGCCGGCGGTTGCGCCGCGCCGGACAGCGCCAGGGTAAGGTTCAGCCGAGCTTCGGCGCAGGGCTTCCAGGGCTCCCGCTCCAACAGGGGTGTGCCCGCCGGCTGGCGCCGCACGAGGTCGAGCAGGACCGTGGTGGGCAGCATCGCCATGGCCGCCCCGCCGTCCGGCAGAGGGAACGGCGCGTCCACTTGCAGCCCAACGGGCGCACCGGACCAGGACAGCGCGCAGCCACCTTCCGCCGTCCGCGTCGTCACCTCGGCGCGCACGAGGGTCGCCTGGGCCGCCGCGCGCTCCAGAACCCACAGGGCGCCGCGCAGCAGGCCGTGGCGCTTCAGCAATTCGTAAAGGCCGGAGTCCATCACCGCCAGCAGGCCGGGGCACTCCCCGTAGCCGGGCCGCTCCGGCGCGCGCAGAACGCGGCGCACGAAGTCGGCGAGCGGCACGTCCTCCTCGCCCAGCGCGGGGTCGGTGACGCAGCGGACGGTGGCGCGGTCGGGCAGATACACGGCATAGCGCCGACCGACCGCCGCCTCGGCCCGCAGCACGGCCTGGACCGCGAACAGCGCGGGATGGCGCTTCTGGATGTGGGTCAGGATGGGGCGGTAGTCGCGCTCCGATTCGGTCAGCATGCTCTCGCCGCGGCGGCGGTAGCCGAAGCCGGTGCCCGGCACATGGACGCCGTGGAAGCCGCGTTCCAGCCCCTGGAGCCAGAACTCCCAGTCCTCGCTGCCCTGGCGCATCGCCTCGTCGAAGCGGGCGCCGCTGTCCAGCAGGCGGCGCGACGCCATGCTGCCCGCCTCGCTGACGTTGCGGAACAAGTGCTCCAGCGGCGAATAGGCGCCGGACATATCGCAGAATTCGAAGAAGCCGAACTTGTCGACGTCCGGATAGGCCCAGCCGACCTCCGGCCCCGCCGCCCGCAGCGCGTCGAGCATCCGTTGCAGCAGATGAGGCCGGATGCGGTTGTCGGAATCGAGGAAATAGACCGCCTCCAGCGCCGGAAAGGCGTCCAGCGCGAAGGCGATCCCGCTGTTGCGCGCCGCGCTCAGCCCGGCGTTGCGCTTGCGCAGATGATAGAGCCGCCCCGGATGGGCCGCGGCGAACTCCCGGCACACCCGTTCCGTTTCCGGGAAGGGGCAGCCGTCGTTGACCACGACCACGGCGTAGGCGAAGTCCGTGTCCTGGGCGAGCGCGGTGGACAACGCCTCGACCAGCAGACCCGAATGCTTGTAGGTCGGCACGACGATGGCCGCGCGGACGTCTTCGGCGTCACCGGACCCTGAAGCTGAAGCGGAGTGAGTTCCAACGGAATGCATGGGCGGACGCAGTGGTGACACGCCACTGTCGATAGCACCGCTTCCGCTTGACTCCGATGTGACAATTCGGGGGCAGGAATGATCGGACCCGCACCCACCTTACGTTTGAACTCGGACAATATGGAAAAAGCCAACACTGAAGGCGTTTCAGATTACTTGTTCGCATTCCCCAAAGTCATCTGGGCCGCCCCTTCCTCAGACAGATACTTCTGCGCAAAATCCTTGGATTGGCTCGAAAGCACCTTATCAAAGGTCCCCGAGTGGAAGCCCAAATCCTTTAATTTCTGCCCGGCGGCCTGCTCTTTCGACGTTGCGAAGAATCGCTCATCGCCGCCCTTGAGTGTGTAGGCTTTCATGGGCATGCCGATTCCGGCCAGTTGATCCCAGGAATTCTGCATATCCTTCAGGTCTTCGCTCAACGTGCTCAGCGCGGCAAAGCGGTCTTGGGGGCTCACCCCAGGCGCATACATGGCAGCGCGCCGGCTTTCCAACTCGGACTCCATACGATCCGAGATGGCCTTCATGCTCTGCTGGCGCGCCGCTCCGTCAGGGGTGCGCCCGGCCTCGGCGTCTTCCTTCGCGGACTGCCAGAACGCCTTCTTGCGCTCCGATTTCAGGGCGGACGACAGCGCGTCGTTGAGTTCGTCCGCCGACAGCGCCCCGCTGGAAACGAGCTTGCCCAGCGACGTCCGATCATCCGCCGACAGGTTCTTGAACAGGTCGAGCGCATCGCCCTTGAGCGCCGACGCCAGATCGCTGAGATCGACCTTGTCGTTCGTGGAGGCGACCGGTCCCGTCCCGTTCTTGGCGCCGGACTTCGCAGTGGCAGGTTTTGCCTGGACGGAGGCCGTAGCGGTGGCCTGGAACAGGGATGCCGAAACGTCGGAAATTCCCATGGCTTCCTCCGGTTATTCTGAACGCATGGCGTTTGGCACCGGACTGTCTACAACCAAGACCACGAGAAGTAAATTAATATAAAACTCTTACTTTTCTAATGATTAGATTGTGAAGTATTGATTTGTTTAAATTTTTGTCTGAAGAAAGAAAAAGCAGGCCGACGAGATCGAGCACCGCCCGGCCTGCTCTCCTCTCCATCAAATGAGATCAAGCCGCCCACTCTTCGCCATTTCGCTCAGGAAACGGTAGCTGTCCTTGGGCGTGCGAACCAGCGTGTCGTAATCGACGCGGACGATGCCGAACCGCTTCGACAGGCCGAAACCCCATTCGAAATTGTCCAGCAGGCTCCAGCACAAATAGCCCTTCACGTTGCAGCCATCGGCCAGGGCACGCCCGACCGACGCCACATGGTCGCGCAGAAAAGCCACGCGCTCCGTGTCATGCACCTGTCCGTCCGGCGTCACCACGTCGTCGTAGGCGGCGCCGTTCTCCGCGACGAAGACGGCGGGGTTGCCGTAGTCGCGCTTGAACTCCATCAGCAGATCGTAGAGCCCATCGGGCTGCACCGGCCAGGCCATGGCGGTCCAGCGGTCGCAATGGGCGTCGCCCCACCAGACGTCGAACGGATGCCCCGTCTCGTGCTTCATGGTCATGCGCGAGTAGTAGTTGATGCCCAGCAGGTCGATGGGGAAGCGGATCGCCTCCTCGTCGCCGGGCAGAACGAAATCCTTCATCCGCTCGGCCATCAGGTCGGGGATCTTGCCGCGCATCACGCCGTCCAGGGCCACCCGGTTCCACACCGCGTCCCAGCGGGCCGCCGCAGCGACGTCCTCCGGCCGGTCGCTCTCGGCCCGGCAGGGCTGGAGGTTGATGACGGTGCCGAGCGTCAGGCCGGAATGCTCCGCCGCTATGGCGCGGAGCGCCGCCCCTTGCGCCAGATTCTGGTGGTGCAGGGCGCGCAGGATGCCGGTCTCGCCCAGCTTATGGCCGGGCGCGTGCTCTCCCGTGCCGTAGCCGTGGGTGGCGACCACGTTCGGCTCGTTCAGCATCATCCAATCCTTCACCCGGTCGGCTAGCCGGGCGGCGACGATACGGGCGTAGTCGGCAAAGGGGCCGACGATCTCCCGGCCCTGCCAACCCCCACGGCTTTCCAAGGGTTGCGGCAGGTCCCAATGGTAGAGGCAGGCCATCGGCCGGATGCCGGCGGCCAACAGCCCGTCCACCAGCCGGTCGTAGAAGTCGAGTCCCGCCGCGTTCACCGCCCCCGTCCCACTGGGCAGAATGCGCGGCCAGGCGATGGAGAAGCGGTAGGCGTTGAAGCCCGCGTCCTTCACCAGGGCGATGTCCTCCGCCCAGCGGTGGTAATGGTCGCAGGCGACGGCGGCGCTGCTGCCGTCCTGGATGCGCCCGGCCTCGGTGAAGGTGTCCCACACGCAGGGGCCTCGCCCGTCCTCGTGAATCGCCCCCTCGATCTGATAGGCCGCGGTGGACGCCCCCCACAGGAAGTCCTTGGGGAAGGTGAAGAGTGCCATGGCGGAACTCCCTCAAAATGATTATGCTGCACACGCACTGTCGCGTATGCGAACACCATGTTGCGCGAGCGAACAGATCAGCGCGCTTATTCTAACCATCAGGTATAGTCTCTTCGACCTAATAAGTGTATATTTGGCGCAAGGCGGCTGCCCTGACAAATCAGCACAGCAGCATTCCCGCCGGCGGGAGGCGTCCCATGGCCATTACCACTCCCAAAACCACCAGGATCGTCTTCCTGGGCGCCGGCAGCGCGGCCTTCGGGCTGAGCATGTACCGCGACCTTTTCACCACGACGGAGCTGGCGGGCAGCACCCTGACGCTGGTGGACACGAATCCGGCGGCGCTCGACCGCATGACGGCGCTCGCCCGCCTGCTGAACGCCAAGGGCAATGCCGGCCTGATCATCGAACAGACCACCGACCGCCGCGCCGCCCTGCGGGGTGCCGAATTCGTCGTCAACTCCGTCGCCATCGACCGCAACCGCCTGTGGAAACTCGATTTCGAGGTGCCGAAGAAGCATGGCATCCGCCACACGCTCGGCGAGAACGGTGGCCCCGGCGGCCTGTTCTTCACACTGCGCACCCTGCCCCTGATCTTCGACTTCGCCCGCGACATCGAGGAACTGTGCCCGGACGCGCAGTTCATCAACCTGTCCAACCCGGAAAGCCGCGTCGTTCTTGGGCTCGGCAAATACACGAAGGTCAAGACGCTGGGCCTGTGCCACGGCATCTTCCTGGCCCGCTGGTTCATCTGCCAGATCCTCGGCATGGCCGAGAAGGACGTCGAGGTCTGGGGCGCCGGGCTGAACCATTTCCAGTGGCTGATGCACATCCGCGACAAGGCGACCGGACGCGATCTCTACCCGCTGCTGCGCGAGAAGGAGAAGACCCACGATCTGGCCTTCACGCCGCTGACCCGTCGCCTGTTCAACAGCTTCGGCCTGTGGCCGACCTGCAGCGACGACCATATGGGCGAATACCTCCCCTACGGCTGGGAAGGCGGGGAGCATGGATTCGACTTCACGGAGGACGAGCGCGGACGCGGCATCCTCAACGCGCTGATGGACGGGACGATTGCCGGGACGACATCGGTGCCGGACGACTGGACTCAACCGTCCTGGGGCGAGCGGGCCGTGCAGGTCATCACCGGGGTGCTGCACAACCAGAAGCGGTTCATCGAGTCGGGGATCGTCTACAACCAGGGCGCCATTCCCAACCTGCCGCCCGATCTGGCGGTGGAAGTGCCGCTGTTGGCCGACGCGGCGGGCGTCCACCCGGTTTCGCTCGGCCCCCTGCCCGACCCGATCGCCAAATTGCTGCACGTCCAGGCAAGCGTCCAGCAACTGTCCGTCGAGGCGGCGGTTCACGCCTCAAAGGAGTTGGCGCTCCAGGCTTTGCTGATCGACCCGGTGATAAACTCCACAGACGCCGCCGTGAAGATCCTGGACGAACTGTGGGAGGCGAACCGGCCCTACATCCGCCCCTGTGTTTAGGAGCGCGCAGGGCCGGTGCGGGTCAATGGGCCGGTTCGGTGTCCGACACGGCCGGCTTGCGGCGGGTGCGCGGACCGGCCGGCTTCGCCGTTTCCGCCTTCACGGCCTTGGCGCGGGGCGGCTTCGCCGCCTTAGGGGCTGCCGGAACCGGCTCCGCAGCCGGGGCTTCGGCCGGGGCTTCGTTCGTGGCCGCCGCTTCGGCCTTGGCCTTGCGGGCGCGCGGCTTCTTGGAGGCGACGGCCTCCTCGACCACATCGACCACGGCGTTCAGGCCGACGCCCAGCAGTTCGGTCGCCACCGTCTTGGTCCGGCGGACCGCCTTCTTCACCGCGCCCGTGGCGGCATCCTTAACGGCCGCGACCATGGCGGCCGGCTCCGCCATGGTGGTTGCGCGGTCTTCGGCTTCGATCTCGGCGCAGGCCTGCGCCCAATGGTCCTCTCCCCGTCCCTCCGGTCGCCCGTCGCGCTCCCAGATCTCATAGGCGCGGTGGCGGATGCGGTCCTCACGATCGCCTTGCATTCTTCCGTCTCCAAGTGGGCTTTGGTCCAAGTGGGCTTTGGCCGCAGAAACATCGACGCTCGAGGGAAACGGCGTCCTGTGCCCGTGGGTTCCCGTTTTAGTGCCCGGTTTATGTGACGATAAACGCACACAAAGAAAGCGTGCCTTAGTTCATAGGAAATTCATAGGCCCATTGCTTGTCCAGCCTCGACAGACAGCGGACGGTGATAGACCATGCGTCGGCTGCGCCCCACCGGCACCGGCGCTGTCAGGCTTGCGGTCCGCATAGAACCCTTCGCCGGGTTGATACGGGCCGGCCGGCCCAATTAACTTCGGGTGAAACGTCTTGGCAAGGGGGCCGTCTGCGGCCCAGTGCCGTCACGGAAGGCAAAGAGTTCAGCGCATGTCCCTTGATCCCTTGCTTCAAGCCAACCGTATCCTGACCGAAGCCATCAGCAATTATCTCCAATCCTCCAACGAGCTTGCGGCGGCGGCGGAGCGGGCGACGGCGGCCAGCGCCGGACGCGACGCGACCACCCGGCGGTTGGCCTTCCAGGAGTTGTCGGAACGCGGGAACCAAGCGCGCTTCGCCAGGAAGCACCTGACCGACACGGTGCGGCGCCTGCGTGCCACCCTGCCGCCGGCCCAGATCGAAGCGGTGGCGGCGAAGCTCGACGGGCGCGAGAGCGCCGAGAGCGCGTTGACCCTGGTGCGCACGATCCTGACCGAGAAAGTCTGGTCGGCGGCCTGACCGCCCCACCGCCTTTCGTCTCGCTGCCTTTCGCCCCCTGAGGGTCCGGTCCGAGCGATCCCGCTTTGCGACCGGTTGGATGGCGCTCCGATTGCGGGAGAGCCTTCCAACCGGTGATTGCCGTTGGCCGCTATGTCCGCGCAATCCGGACGACTCATTTGACTTCGTATGATGCAGGGGCCAGTGTCTGACTGCTAAAGATTATCACAAGCGCGGAGTCAGCGGCGTCGTCCCGCAGAATGGCCCGCAGATTGGATCGTAAGGGTGCAAGACGTCTCCAAGGCGATGATCGCCCGCCTGGTCGGTTTCGACACGGTCTCGCGCCGTTCCAACATGGCGCTGATCGACTGGGTTCGGGACTATCTCGCCGGATACGGCGTGGAAAGCCGGCTTGTCCCCAGCCCGGATGGCGCCAAGGCGAACCTGTTCGCCACCATCGGCCCGATGACCGAAGGCGGCGTGGTGCTGTCGGCCCACACCGACGTGGTGCCGGTGGACGGGCAGCCCTGGGACACCGATCCCTTCACCCTGGTCGAGCGCGACGGGCGCCTCTACGGGCGCGGCACCGCCGACATGAAGAGCTTCCCCGCGGTGGCGCTGGCCCTGCTGCCGGAGATCCTGGAGGCTGGGCTGAAGCGGCCGCTGCATCTGGCGCTGTCCTACGACGAGGAGGTCGGCTGCATCGGCGCCCCGGCCATGATCGCCCGGATCGCCCATGAGCTGCCGCGCCCCAGCGCCGTCATCGTCGGCGAGCCGACCTCGATGGGGGTCGTGCTGGCCCACAAGGGCTGCTACGTGCTGCGCACCACGGTCACCGGGCACGAGGTCCACTCGTCCCAGATCGATCGCGGGGTCAGCGCCGTGATGACCGCGGCGCGGCTCGTCACGCTCGTCGGCGACATGGCCGCGGAGAACGCCGCGGCCGCGGACCCCGCCTGCGGGTTCGACCCGCCCTTCACCACGCTGCAGGTCGGAACGATCGAAGGCGGCACGGCGGCCAACATCACCGCCCGCCACTGTTCCTTCGTCTGGGACATCCGCCCGCTGCCCGGCGACGACTGGACGCGCTACCGCGACCGGTTCGAGGCGGAATGCGAGCGGCTGCGCGCCGCCATGCGGCGGATCAGCCCGGATTGCGACATCCGCACCGAGCAGCTCGCCGGCGTGCCGGGCCTCGCGCCGGAACCGGACGGGCCGGCGGCCCAGCTCTGCCACGCCCTGACCGGGCGCAACGACACCGGCATGGTTTCCTTCGCGGCGGAGGCCGGGCAATTCCAGGAGGCCGGCCTGTCCACCGTGCTCTGCGGCCCGGGCTCCATCGATCAGGCGCATCAGCCCAACGAGTACATCGACGTCACCCAGGTCACGGCCTGCGAAGGGTTCCTCCGGGATCTCGTCCGCCGATTGGCGGCCTGAGCCGCAACAGGGGTGCGGCGGAGCGTCACGCCGGACCATAATACAGGCGGCCCTTTTATTCGAACCGCGATCAATGGAAGGAACCAATTGTTGGATCGACGGCACCTTGTTGCTGAACTGCCTAGAGCACTCCCAATTTGGCCTATGCCGTTGACGGGGGAGACTTTGATGGCGTTCCTGTCGCACTGTGCCTGGGGGCGCCGATGCCACGGCGCTTCCATGGAGACGGGAGCGTCGGTGCATGGTTGATCTGAGTGACCTCGAGCGCGACGCGCTGACCGAACTGGTGAACATGGGCGTCGGCCGTGCCGCGACCCATCTCAGCCGCATGGTCGCGGATCAGGTCCTGCTGTCGGTTCCCTCCATCGAGATCGTCAGCCGCAACGACGCCGCCGGCCTTCTGGCCGCGCGTGAGAAAATGAGCCTCGTCGCGGTGGAGCAGCGTTTCGAAGGGTCCTTTTCCGGTCGTGCCCTGTTGATCTTCCCCGAGACCAACAGTCTGGAGCTGGCCCGCGCCGTCCTGGGCAGCGAGCTGAGCCTGGAGGAGATCGTCGATCTGGAGCAGGACGCGCTCGCCGAGATCGGCAACATCATCCTCAACGGCTGCCTGGTCGTGATGGCCAACACGCTGAAGGACAATCTGGACATCTCGCTGCCCAGCGTGTTGCGCGGGGACAGCGACCGCATCTTCCAAAGCAATGGGCCGAACCCCGACGAGCTGGTGATGTTCCTCTACATCGACTTCCTGATCCGCAGCCGGAGCATCCGCGGCTACATCGCGTTGCTCATGGGTCTGTCGTCTCTGGAGTCGCTGAAGGGACTGATCCATGGATTCATCGACCGCATCGCCGCCGGAACGCCCGATGGAACCGACCGAGTTTAAGCGCATGCCCTGGCTGAATGGTCTTCTGGACGCAATGGACGCCGGCATCGTCGTGCTGGACCGCCATGGCCGCGTCCAGTTCTGGAATCGCTGGATGGAAAGGGCGTCGGGCACCCCCGATTCCGACATCCACGGTCGGGAACTGGTGGAGGCCTTGCCATCCCTGCGCGACACCCGCCTGCACAACGCGGTGCGCGACGTGCTGGAGACCGGCGCGCCTAGCGTCCTGTCCCACACGCTGAACCCGGTGCTGTTCCCGCTGCGCTGCGCCGACGGGAGGCGGATGGTCCACAACGTGCTCATCCGTCCCTTCATCGTCAGCAACGCCTCCTACTGTCTGATCCAGGTGAGCGACGTCACCGCGGTGGTCAACCGGGAACGGGTGCTGCGCGAGCAGCGGGACGCGCGCTACCGCGCCATCGTGGACACCGCCCCCGACGCCATCGTCACCACCGACACGCGCGGCGTCGTGCAATGGGCCAACGGGGCCGCCGCCCGGCAGTTCGGCTTTCCGCCCAACGAGCTGATCGGCCAGCATGTCAGCCTCTTCCTCGCCGAAGGCTCCCCCGACTGGTCCGGCCTGCTGGAGCGCGACCCGGCTGGGCGGCCGGCCCCGGTGGAGCTGATCGGGCGCAAGCGCGATGGCACCCGCATCGATCTGGAGGTGTCGCTCGCCCGCTGGGAGTCGGAGGGGCGGAGCTTCATCACCGGCGTCCTGCGCGACATCACCGAACGCCGGCGCACCCGCGAGGAGCTGAAGGCCAACGCGCTCGCCATGCGCCAGTTGGCCGAGCAGACCAAGGCCACGCTGGACGCGCTGCCGGCGCACATCGCCGTGCTCGACCATGGCGGACACATCATTTTCGTCAACAAAGCCTGGGCGGAAAGCGGTCCGCAAGCCGGCTTTCTCGGCGATGGATCGGCCATCGGCGACGATTATCTGGAGGCCTGCGCCGCCACGCGCAGCGGGGCGGAGCATGCCGACGCGCTGATCGAGGGGCTGCGCGGCCTGCTGCGCGGCGGGGCGCCGGTGTCCATCGAATATCCGGGCCTGTCCCACGCCGGGGCGCGCTGGTACCGTTGTCTTGCGGCACCGATGGCCGCCGGCCCCTTCGGCGGAGCGGTGCTGATGCACATCGACGTCACCGAGATCAAGTCGATGGAGGCGGCGCTTCGCAAGCTGGTCGGGCAAAAGTCCACGCTGCTGCGCGAAGTGAACCACCGGGTGAAGAACAGCCTGCAGCTCGTCTCCAGCCTGCTGACTCTCCAGACCATGAGCCTGCCGGGCGCCACCGAGCGGGTTCATTTCCAGGACGCCCGCAGCCGCATCGACGCCATCGCGCGGGTGCACAGCCGGCTGTACCAGACCGAGCAGTTCCAGACCATCGAGTTCGGCAGCTACCTGAACGAGCTGTGCACCGACCTGTCCCGCGCGTCGGGCGGCGACACGCTGGGCTCGATCGAGGTGCGGGCCGAGCGCGTCGACCTGCCCATCGATCAGGCGGCGCCGTTGGGACTGATCGCCAACGAACTGATCACCAACGCCATCAAGCACCGCGGCGCCTCGCCCGCCAACGTCCTGGTCTCGCTGGACCGGGCCGGCGACTTGCTGGCGTTGACCGTGGCCGACCAGGGCCCCGGCCTTCCCGTCGGGTTCGACATGCGGCGGTCGCGCAGTCTCGGCATGAGACTGATCACCAGCCTGACCGGTCAGGTCGGGGCGACGGTCACGCTGATGCCGGTCGACCGGGGCACATCCTTCCGCATCGCGCTGACCATGCCGGAAACGCGCGGACCCATCCTTGAAGACAGCGCGGCGGAGTGGAACGGATGAAGATCCTTCTCGTCGAGGACGAGGTCCTCATCGCCATGGAGCAGAGCTTCTACCTGGAGACCGCCGGGCACGAGGTGCATGGGCCGGCCTCCACCAGCGAAAAGGCGCTGATCCTGGCGCAGGAGATCAAGCCGGATCTGGCGCTGGTGGACATCCATCTCGCCCAGGGTTCCAGCGGCATCGACGCGGCCCGCCGGATGACCGCGCTGGGCATCCCCTGCCTGTTCGTCACCTCCTACCGCGAGGAGGTGGAGCCGACGCGCGAGTATGGGGTGGGCTGCCTGCCCAAGCCCTTCTCGCAAACCTCGCTGGTGTCCGCAGTCGAGGCGGTCGGCGCCATCCTGGCCGGGCGGACGCCCACCAAGGTTCCCGACACGATGGAACTGTTTTCCTGATACCTGCGGCTAGCGGAACAGGCGCGGATCGAAGGGGACATCCACCACCTCGACGATCCGCGCCCGTGCGCTGTCGGGATGCAGGGGGTTGAGCAGCACATTGTGGACGTTCGGCATGATGGCGCTCGGCACCCGCATCAAGGCCGAGGCCCGCTGCGCCAACCACGCGTCGCCGATGGCCCGGGTGACCTCGCTGCGGACGGTCCAGTCGGGCGGCAGCGGCGGGCAAGGCGGCGCGGCCACGCCATCCTCCACCGCGACACCCAGCAGGCGGTAACGGTCCGGCAGCATGGCCGGAGACGAAACCTCGAGATGGACAAGGATTTCGATCAAGGCGCCCGGCGGGGATTCGGCCAGGTAAACCACCGGACGGCCCCGGTTGTGCCACCGGGCCGGCGCGCGCAGCCCGCCGATGCCCTGGAGGTCGGCGTGGTTGCTGATGCGCCAGAGCATCACGCGAAATAGCCCTCGTCGATCTGGATCAGCGCGTCCTCCACCAGCCGCGCCCCGACATCGGTATCGATCATATCGACCGCCGCCTCGCCGCCGAACCGCTCCTTGGGGGCGTTCAGCCAGGACAGCGCCTTGTCGCGGTTGCCGAACACCGCCTCGGCCAGCGCCAGGACGCTTGCCGTCCGGTAGGCGCGCTCGCTTTCCTCCAGCGACAGCGCCTCACCCTTCTGTCGGCGGTGCTCCAAGGTGCGGCGGGGAATGATCCGGCCCAGCGCCCTGGCGTCCAGCCCCGCCGCCTGCAACGCGCCGATGGCCTGGGTGCGCAGGCGGTTGCGCACGACCCGCACCACCGCCAGGTCGTCGGCGGGCGGCTGGTCAAGCCCCAGAAGCACCGCGGTCAAGGATCGCTGACGGTCCGCCAAAGCCGCCTCATAGCCGGGCATTGAAGCCTCCCTGCGCAAAATGCCAATAGAAATGTGGCACCTTGCGCAAGACGCGTCAAGCCGGGCGCGCGTCGCCCAGCGCCGGCATCACCCAATCCCTCAGAAAGGCGCCTTGCGGCGGCACCGCGATCGGCTTCCCCGCCGCCAGCAGAACCTGCAACAGCGCGGTGTGCAGGGAGGTGCAGCCGCCAAGATCCAGCCGGGGTTCCTCCGCGGCGCACAGCCATTCGGCCAGTGGGATCGCTTCTTCCACCGTGCAGGCGCCCTCGAAACGGGCGGTGCGGTCGTCGAAATGAATGGGCATCACACCAGCTCCCGCAGGTTGAGGGCGAGCAGAAGGCGTCCGTCGCCGAGCACAGCCGTGCCGGCGTATCCGCGCAGCCGGGTGAGCAACCCGGTCATCGGCTTCAGAACCACGTCGGCGCGCTCCCGGAAGGCGTCCACCACCAGGGCCACCGGCTGCCCGCCGAGATCGACCAGCAGAACCGCCTCCCCGCTCCGCACCCGCTCGTCCTCCGGCAGGTTGAGCAGGCGGCGCAGCCGCAGAAGCGGCACAACCGTGTCCTGCAAGACCACGCTCTCCGCGTGCTTCATCCGGCGGATCGCGCCATGGGGAACGCGGTGCATGCCGGTGACCAGCGTGACCGGAAAGCCGTAGAGCGCGCCCGCCGTCTCCACCATCACCAGCCGCGTCACCATCATCGTCAGCGGCAGGACGAGACGGAAGCGCGTGCCGGCGCCGGGAGTCGAAGCGACCTCCACCCGTCCCCCCGCCTGCTCCACCGCGCCGCGCACGGCGTCCATTCCCACCCCGCGGCCCGACAGGTCGGACACGGTTTCCGACGTGCTGACCCCCGGAAGGAGGATCAGACGCAGCGCCTCGGCGTCGGACAGGGCCGCCGCCTGTTCCGCGGTCAGGGCGCCTCGGCCCACCGCCTTGCGGCGCACGGCCTCGGCGTCGATGCCCGCCCCGTCGTCGGAAACCTCCACCACCACGCCGCCGCTGTCCTGGAAGGCCTGGATGCGGATCGTCGCCACCTCCGGCTTTCCGGCGGCGCGGCGGCGCTCCGGCGGCTCGACGCCGTGGTCCAGCCCGTTGCGGACGAGGTGCAGCAGCGGCTCGCCCAGGATGTCAAGAATGTCCTTGTCCGCCTCCGTCTCGCCGCCGGACAGGTGCAGTTCGACCGGCTTGCCGAGCCGACGCGCGGTGTCGCGGACCAGCCGGGGCAGCGGGTCGAAGACGCGCGACAGGGGGAGGAGGCGAAGCCGCAGCACCGCGTCCTGCAACTCGCCCACGATGGAGTCGATGCGGCCATGAGCATCCTTGATGCCCTGGGCCAGCGCGTCGGCGCTCCGCCCCTCCTGCGCTTCGCGCGCGAGGTAGGGCAGGCTACCCTTGGCGACGACCAGTTCGCCGACCAGCGCCATCAGCCGGTCCATGCGCTCCGCATCCACCCGCAGCGCCCGCCGCGCCGGGACTGCCGGAACAACGGGCGTTGCCTGCGCCAGCGCCGCCTCTCCGTCGGCGAGGGTCTCGATGCAGCGGATGAGCCCGTCCGCCGGACCTTCGGCGGCACGATCCAGCACCGGCCCCTCCGCATCCCGTCCCTCGGCGACGAGGATGTTGCGCGCCGCCCGGAGCACCGCCGCCCGGCGGGCCGCCGTCTCCGCGTCGCTGCCGGGCAGGAGGAGGATGCGGGCCTGCTCCCGCAGCATGGCCGCGGCGAGGCTGGGCGGCACGGCGGGGGACACCGGTCCGGCCGGGGCGGGTATCGCGACCGCCGCGAGGGACACCTGATCGGGAACGCCGCGGAACAGGCGCGTCAACTCGTCCTTGGGCGCGCCGCTCAGCGCGCGGAAGCGCAGGACGCAACGGTAGGGATCGATATCCGTCAGCGGCGGCCACGCTCCGGCAGCCTCGATGCGCAGCAGCAGCAGGTCCGGGATACGGCGACACAGGTCCAGCGGATCATCCCCGGCAAAGAAACAGTCCTCCGCCGGGTCGTAGGCGATGGCGGTGACCGTGCGCCCCGCGGCCTTCGTCCGCTCCGCCTCCGGAAGGTCGTCCACCCAGGCGAATCCGGCGGGCGTAACGCTGTCCGCGACCTCCGCCGGCCTGCCGAGAGCGGCGCGCAGCCCCGCCTCATGCGCCTGCGCGCGGGCGTCGGCGTCGTCGGGAAGGGACTGGCTGTGCTCCAGCCCATCGATCCAGGCCACACCGGTGTCCAGAAGACCGAGCAGCCGGTCGGCCAGTTCACCATGCATGGCGGCGCGTCCGTCGCGCACCGCCATCAGCGCGTCCTCGCCGGCATGGACCATGCGGGTGAAGGGCGCCATGTCGAACAGGGCGGTGGCGCCCTTCAGCGTGTGCAACGCGCGGAACAGGTCGTTGACCGCGCCCTCGTCGGCCGGATCGCGCTCCAGCCGCAGCAGCGCGGCGCCCGCCGTCTCCAGCAGTTCCCGCGATTCCAGGATGAACTGCTCGAACAGCGCGCTCATGACCGTCCCTCGCCCCTGTCCTGGCGTCCACTCACCTGACGCCGGCCGGTCAGCAGACGGACGGCGGCGGTGAGATCGGCGGGGCGCACCGGCTTGACGACATACCAGTTGGCCCCCGCCAGCAGCGCCTTCTCGCGGTCGCTGTCCTTGGCTTCGGTGCTGATCATGATCACCGGCACGTCCCGCAGGGTTTGCTCCTGCCGGAGGCGGCGCAGCATGGTGTAGCCGTCCATCTTCTGCATGTTGATGTCCACGATCAGCAGATCCGGCGTGGATGCCAGCGCGTGCTCCAGCCCGTCGATCCCGTTCACCGCCTCGTCGACCAGAAAGCCATCGGCCTCCAGAACCTGCCGGGTGTAGGCCCGGACGGTCACGGCGTCGTCCACCACGAGGACGCGGGTTTGCGGATTTGGTCGGTCGGTCACCGGGCGGCCTCCTTAACTCTGGGGCTTCTGATAGAGGATGGCGTCGGGGAACCGGCGCGGCACGAACAGGGAGGACATCCGGCTCATGCTCTCCGAATGGCCAAGGCAGATGAACCCGTTGGGCGACAACGCGTCGTAGAACATCGACGCCGCCTCGCGTCGCCCCAAATCGTCGAAATAGATCAGCAGATTGCGGCAAAAGATGACGTCGATGCCACGAAAATTCGCCATTTGCTGCGGATCGGCGATGTTCACCAGCGAGAAATCGATGGAGTCCCGCAATTCCTCCATGATCTGCCAGCGCTGGTCGTCCAGCCGGGTGAAGTATTTGGCGACGAGATCATGCGGCATCGCCTGGAGCGACCGTTCCTCGTAAATGCCCTCCCGCGCGCGGGCCAGCACATGGCTGTCGATGTCCGAGGCGTACAGCTCGATCTCGAAATCGTCCACCCGGCTCCATCGCTCCAGCAGCGTGATGGCGATGGAGTATGGCTCCTCCCCGGTGGCGCAGCCGGCGGACCAGATGCGCACCCGGCTCCCCGGCTCGCGCCCGCGCACCACCTCGTCCAACGCCGCGTCCACGAGGCAGTCCAGCTGGTACATCTCGCGGAAGAAATAGGTCTCGTTCACCGTCATGCGGTTGACGAGAAGCTGCAACTCCTCCCCCGACGCCTGAAAACGAAGAAGATTCAGATATTTACGGAAATGGTCGACGCCGACCGCCGCCATCCGCTCCGACACGCGGCGGTCGACGAAGTAGCGTTTGGCCTCGGTGAAGGACAGGCCGGTGCGTTCCCGCAGGAACCGGCAGAAGGCATCGTAATCCGCGGCGCTCAGGCCGACGGCGTCCCCCTTGTCCGAAGGCGGCGTCATTCAGGCTCCGGAAAACAGGCGGCGCGCCGCATCGACGGAAAAGGCGACGAAGGGATCGTCCGGAAAACGCGCGGACAGCCGCTCCACGACCGGCAGGGCGGCGGGATCGCCGCACTCCATCAGCGCCTCCACCGCGGAGAGGCAGACGTTCACATGCGGGTCGCGGTCGATGACCCCGGCCAGAAGGCCCAGCCGGTCCGGATGGGGCAGCTTCCCGACGAGTTGGACCGCGAAGATGCGCAGATCCGAATCGGCGGCCGTCACCAGCGGGGCGACCTCCGGCAGCACCACGGCGGCGGGCATCTGCTGAAGGCTCTCGATCACCCCGTTGCGCAGCGCGACATCCTCGCTCGCCAGCAGGGGCACCAGCGCCTCCGCTGCGCCGGCCGTGCCGATACGGACCAGAGCGGTGAGGAGGGTTTCACGGACGCTCGGATCGTCCTCGCGCGTCAATCTCGCAGACAGGGCAGGAACGACGTCGGGACGCTCGCCGAGCGCGTGGGCGGCCCGGCGGCGCAGGGCCGGGTCGGCGTCCTCCAGCCACGCCAGCGGATCGCCGCCCTCCACGACCGCCGCGGGCTTCGCTCCATCGATCTTCCGGGCCTTCACCAGAGCCATGCCGCCGCCTCCACCGCGCCTGTCATCACCGTCACCCCCTCACCCACCGCGTCACCTGCTGCGCCACCCGGTCGGACGGCAGCACCATGTCGGCGCCGCCGCGGCGGATCAGTTCCTGCGGCATGCCGAACACGACGGCGCTGCCCTCCGCCTCCGCGATGGTGCGCCCGCCCTGGCGGCGCAGCTCCGTCATCGAGACCGCGCCATCCGACCCCATGCCCGTCAGGAGAACGCCGATCAGCCGCGACGGTGCCACGGCGCGCAGAGCGCTCTCGACCAGCCGGTCCACGTTGGGATGCCAGTTCCGCCGTTCGTCCGCTGGAACGGGCTGGGCGGTGAGCCGCCCGCCGCGCCGGACGATCTGAAGGTCGGCGCCGCCGCGCGCGATGCACACCATACCGGGCTGGAGCGCGGTGGCCGTCGCGGCCTCCACCACCGTCACGGCGGAAATGGCGTCGAGGCGTCGGGCCAGCGGTCCGGTGAAGCTGGCGGGCATGTGCTGGACCACCACCACCGGCCAGGGAAAATCCGCCGGCAGAAGCGGCAGGATGTCCTCCAGCGTGCGCGGCCCACCGGTGGACACGCCGACCAGCACCAGCCCTTCGCCCGGATCGTCAACGCCGTCAGACTCGTGGCGCGGTTCGGGCAACGGGGAGTCGGCCAGGAAATCCGCCCCGGCGATGCGCTCGCGCGCCCGGCGCAGCCGTTCCCGCAACCCCTGGACCCGGCGGGGTCTGGACCCGGCGGCGGCGCGCACGGTGTCGACCAGCTTTTCGGCGATGCCGGCGATGGCACCAATCCCCGTCGGCTTCCGCACCGCCTCCACCGCCCCCAGCCGCAGGGCCTCAAGCGTCACCTCCGCCCCATCCGCGGTCAGGGCGGACACCATCACCACCGGCTTCGGATGCTCGACCATGATGCGCTTCAGGCAGGCAAGACCGTCCATGCCGGGCATCGTGACGTCCAGGGTCACCACATCCGGATTGAAGCCGGACAGCCGTTCCAGCGCTTGTGCCCCATCGGCGGCGGTTTCCACCTCGAAACCGGCGGACGAGAGGATCTCGCCGATTCGCCGCCGCATCAGCGCCGAGTCATCGACGACCAGGACCTTCACCATGACGGGACCGCCTTCCGATCAGACGGTGGTCAGCAGGTCGGCGAGCTGGTCCATGTCCAGCAATTCCGCCGGGTCCATCAGCAGGATCATCCGCCGCTCCCCGGCGCTCTCCAGCGCGCCGATGCGGCGGATCAGCCGGTGCTGGGCCTGCGACACCACGGGGGCCGGCTCGATAGCGCCGTCGGGAATGCGGACGATACCGGCCATGCCATCCACCAGCAGCCCGGCGCGGGCCGCCCCCGCCGCGATCACCACCACACGGCACCGATCGTCCGCGTTCTCCCGTCCATCGGGCAAACGCAGTAGACGGCGCAGCGCGACCAGCGGCAGGACGGCGCCACGCAGGGTCGTCACCCCACTGACGAAATCCGGCGCGTTGGGCAGCGGGGTCACGACGTCGGGCCGGCGCAGCACCTCCTGCACCGCCGCGACCGGCAGGCCATATTCCGCCCCGGCCAGCCGGAACACCACGAAGGCCTCCACCATCTCCGCCTCCGCTTCCCTCGCCACAGTCGCTTCCCCTTCGTGCCCTCGGGCGTCGCCGCCCAATCCGGCTCCATGGCCCACGCCATGGCGGAACAACCGTTCCGCCGACAGGACCGGGATCAGCCGCGCGCCGCCGTCCAGCCGCGCGATGCCGTCCATGTCCTCGAATTCCGCCTCCCGCGCCATCAGCGACGGCACCGGGTCGATCCGCCCGCGGGGAACGCGCAGGATCTCCCGCACATCCTCCACCACCACACCGACCAGCCCCTCCGCCGTGCGCAGGACCGCCACCTTTCCAAGACCCCGATCCGCCGTGGAATCGGGCGCGGCGCCGAGCCCGAAAAGCTCCCTCAGCCCGACCAGGGGAAGCAGCGCGTCGCGCAACGTCATCAAGCCCAGCAGATGGGGGCGGGCGCGGGGAACGCGGGTCACGGCCTCCGGAACCGGAACGACCTCACGCACCGCAGCCACCGGCAACGAGAACTCCTGCTCCGCAACGGTGAGGACGACGAGTTGTTCCTCGTCCTGCCGCAGCGCGGCTGCGGTCCTCGCCTGAGGCGCCGCGCTGAAATCCGCGGTCCCCGCAAGGCCGCCCCCCCGCCCGAAGTCGGCGAACTGGCGTTCGACCAGCGGTCCGGGGTCGAGGATCAGCGCTCCATCCCGGCCGTCGCCGGCCAGGATGGCTCCGGCCAGGAGATCCGCGTCGATGGACGGATCGGGTGCCGTCCCGGCGTCGGCGATGCGGTCCTCGTCCACAGCGGACAGACCCGAGACGCGGTCCACCAGCAGGCCGACCGGCTGTCCGTTGTGGCGGACGATCAGCAGCCGCGCCGCCTTCGTTCCCCCGTCAGCCGTTCCTTCCTCCTCGGCCCCGGCAAGGCCCAGGACCCGGCGCAGGCCGATGACCGGAAACACCGCACCGCGCCGCCGGGCCAGCCCCTCCAAGCCGGGCGGCCCCAGCGGGATCGGCACCAGCACGGGCGGGCGCAGGATCTCAAGAACCCCGTCGAGCGGCAGGGCCAGCCCCATGCCACCGACCGTGAAAAGCACGAAGGAACGCACGCCGTCGCGGCGGATGATCGCGGCCATGGGTCGTCTCCCCGCCGGCCGGTCAGCCGGCCCCTTGCAGTTCTTCGGCCATGGCGGCGATCTCTTCGATGGCGGCCGCCAGCTCCTCGGCGCCCTTGGCCTGCTCCCGCGCGGCCTTCGCCGCTTCGTTGGCCGAGCGGTTGGCCTGGTTGGCCGCGGTGGCGACCTGCTCGACGCCCTTCTGCGCCTCCACCACGGCGCGCTGCACCTCGCCGGCGTTCTCGACGATCTCCCGGCTTCCGGAGGTCACGGTGCGCAGTTCGGCGATGGCGGCGGCGAGGCTGCCGGCGAATTCCTGGTGGCGGGCGGACTGGCGCGCCGTCTCGCTCCCGATGTCCTCGATGTCGCGGCGGACGCGCCCGATCTGGTCCTGGATGGCGTGGACGATGTCCTTCACCCGCTCGACATTCTCCGAGCTGTCGCGGGCGAGGTTGCGGATGTCGTTGCTGACGACGGTGAAACCGCGCCCGAACTCCCCGGCCCGCGCCGCCTCGATGGCGCCGCTGACCGCCAGCATGCCGGTCTGGATGGCGATGATGGAGATGGCGTCGACCACCTTGTCGATGCGCCGGCCGATCAGCTCCATGGCGCCGATCCGCTCCACCGTGCGGCGGCTGGCGGCCACCGCCTCGCCCACCCCGGTGGTCAGGGCGCCCACCATGTCCTGCGTTTCGGACAGCAGCGCCTCCAGACCGACGCAGCGCTGAAGCGCCTCCTCGGCGCGCATGTGCCCGAGCCGGGCGCTGGCCTCGATCTCGGCGATGGCGCTGCTCGACTGGTGGGTCGCGGCCCCCTGGGCCTGGGCGCCGCGGGAGATCTGGGTGATCGCCGCCATGATCTGCGCGGCGGCGCGGTTGATCTCCTCGATCGCGGCGGACAGCTGTTCGGCGGCGGAGGCGAGATCCCCGGCGGCGCGGTGGACGTCGGTGGTTCCGGTCAGCTCGTCGGCCAGATCGGAGAGCTGGCCGGCCGCCTGCTCGCTCTGGGCCAGCGCCTTGGCCTGCTCGCCGACCGTCTTCAGCGCCTCCTCGCTTGCCGCCGCCTGCTCCTCCGCGGCGGAGGCGACGCTCTCGGCACCGCGCTGCGCCTCCCGACCGGCGGAGTCGGCCTCCATCGCCGCCCTGATGGTTTCCTGCGCGCCGCGGGCGATGTCCCCCATGCCGTCGCGCACCCGATCGAGCTGGGCGGCAATCTGGCGGCCACGGTCCACTTCCGTCGTTGACGCACCGGCACCGGCCACGATGCTCTCGGCGATGGCGCCCACCGCCTCCTGGATCTGCGCGACCATGCGGTTGATCTCGTTGGCCGAGCGTTCGGAACGCTCGGCCAGGGCCTGCACCTCGTCGGCCACCACGGCGAAGCCGCGCCCGGCGTCGCCCGCGCGCGCCGCCTCGATGGCGGCGTTCAGCGCCAGCAGGTTGGTCTGGTCGGCCATGACCGCCACCCCCTCGACGATGGCGCCGATCTCCGCCGCCTGCCGCTCCAGGTCGCGGACCAGGGCGACCGCGGCCTCCTGCCGCTCGGCGGCGCGGACCAGCCCGTCGACGGAGGTGAGGATCTGGCCGCTGACGTCCTTCATCAGCGCCTGCAGCGCCTCGATCCGCGACAGCGACGATTCGGCGTTGCTGCGCGCGCGCCCGATCAGACTGGCGCTGCGGTCGATCATCCGCTGCGACTGCTGGGTGGCGCTGGCCGCCTCCTCCGCGCCGGCGGCGACCTGTTCCATCGCCTTGCGCAGTTCCTCCGCGGCGGCGGCGGCCTGGGTCACGCCGCTGGCAAGCTCGTTCGACGCGGCGGCGATGCCCTCCGCCGCCTTGCGCCGCCGGTTCCCGGCGCGGGCGCGCCGCCGCACCTCCGCCGCGCGGCGGGTCGACTGGACGTTGTCGGGCTGACCAGGCACAACGGTGTCATTGGGAAGCGCAATCGCATCCTCGCCGGTGTCCGCGTTGCGGGAGGCGCTCGCCGTGTCGATCCGCTTCTTCTTGACCAATGCCATGATCCAAACCCCTTGCCCCGTGAGCCCGTGTTTCTCTACCGGGGACTCGTGTTGATTGCTTGCGGTTGCCCGGCCCTCAGGCCAGCACCCGGCCGATGTAGCGCCCGATGGCCGTCTTCAGCCCCGCCGCGGACCCGGCGTCGAGCGCCAGGACGACGGTTCCCTCGACATCGTGGGGCGGTGTCCGGAAGGTGACGTGGAACAGGATCGCCTGCGACTCCGCCGTCTGGACGACGCCGCAGCGTTCCAGAAGCTCTTCCCCCACGCCGCGCAGAACCTGCGGCAGGGTGGTGCCGATCGAGACGCCCAGCAGATTCCCCATGGAGGACAGGCAGCTGTTCAGCACGATGTTGCCGACCTCGGCCAGCGCCTCCTCCACCAGCTCCGCCGCGTCCTCCTTGGGAACGCCGGGCGGCAGGGCGGCGGCGGCCAGCGGCAGGCCGCTCCGTTCCGGCATCAGCAGGATGGCGGAACCGAGGAAGGCCCCGGACAGGCATTCGGTCACCGCGATCAGTTCCCCCGGCAGCGCCGACCGAAGCAGGCCGGACACCCGGTCGCCAGGGACGAGGCTGACCATCGGCACGGAGATCTCGACCGGCCCGCCGATCATCCGGCTGAACGCCGTGGACGCCCGACCGACGCCGATGTTCCCCAGTTCCGTCAGCGCGTCGCGTTCCAGCTCGTCCAAGTCAAAGTCGGCTGGGTCAATTCCGGCTGGGTCAATGCCCATGGGCGTCGGGTCCATCGGCGCGCGCCGGCCGGACCGCGCCGGTCAACCAGCCCCCCCGCCGGCACCTTCGCTGGACGACGGGCGACGCGGCAGGCTGGCGGCGGCCAGGAAGCGGGCCATCTGCTCCTCCTCCAACGGCTTGGGCATGAAGGCAGCGCCCAACGCGCGAATGCCGGAAACCACCGAATCCTGGGCATTGGCCGTGATGATGGCGACGCGGATGTCCGGCTTCGCCTGCAGAAGCCGGGCGGCGGCCTCCAGGCCGTTGTCGCCCGGCATGTTGAAGTCGATTATGGCGATATGGATATCACCTTCGTCTAGTTTTCCGTAAAGTTCAGCGCTGTTCGCCGCCTCGATGACCGTCCAATCCGGCTTGTTCCGAAGTATTATGCCGCGGACATGCATGCGGGACAGCTTGCTGTCGTCCACGACGATTACGGTCTTGCTCAACGCCTGCGCTCCAGGAGGAGGGAAAATTTGAATTGTGAAACGATTATAACCGCCGCCACGCCGCGCGCCAGCATGGATTGCATCCCGCAATCACCGTTTTTCGATGCTGGTCCCGACGCTGCTCCCCTTGGCCGCCCGCGGTGGCTTTGGTAACAGAAGATCCGCAAACAGGGTCATGCAGTCCGGGGTTCCGTCCGTGGAAGATTTCATCAGCGCGATCGTGGTCTTTCTCGTCGTGGTCGATCCGATCGGGTTGGTTCCGATTTATCTCGGCCTCACCCGCGGCTTCGACAGCCGGCGCAAGCGCACCATCGCCCTGCGCGGCCCGCTGATCAGCTTTGCCATCATCGTCTTCTTCGCCTATCTGGGCGAGCTGGTGCTGAACGCCCTGTCCATCGGCATGCCGGCCTTCCGCATCGCGGGCGGCGCACTGTTGTTCTGGATCGCCTTCGAGATGCTGTTCCAGCGCCGGGCCGAGCGCAAGGAGCGCACCGCCGACGACGCACGGACGGAGGAGGAGGCCCACGACCTCGCCGTCTTCCCGCTGGCGATCCCGCTGATCGCCGGGCCGGGCGCCATCACCTCCACGCTGCTGCTGATGGACCGCTACGGCGCGACGCTGGGCGGCCAGGGCATGGTGCTGGGCGCCGCCGCGGCCGCGGTGGGCAGCGTCATGGCGCTGCTGGTCGTCGCCGATCTGGTGAACAAGCTGCTCGGCCGCACGGTGATCCACACGGTCAGCCGCGTGTTGGGCATCGTCCTGGCGGCGCTGGCCGCCCAGACGATCATCGAAGGCATCACCGCCGTCTATCCACCCCACTGATCTCCACAAAGGGCAATTCTCATGGACCGGCACACGCTCAGCAACGGTCGCCTCGGCGCCGCGATCAAGGCCGACGGGGCGGAACTGTGCTCCCTGACGCTCGACGGGCGGGAACTGCTCTGGCAGGCCGGTCCGGAATGGCCGCGCCACGCGCCCGTGCTGTTCCCCATCGTCGGACGGCTGAAGGACGACACGCTGCGCCACCAGGGCCGGACCTTCCGGATGACCCAGCACGGCTTCGCCCGCGACCGCCGCTTCGCCTGGGAGGAGCACACCTCCACCCTCTGCCGCCTGTCGCTGTCCGACGACGCGCAGACCCGCGCGCTCTATCCCTTCGCCTTCCGGCTGGAACTGATCTTCGAACTGGACGCGGACGGGCTGACCATCCGCCACCGCATCACCAATCCGGGCGATGAGGCGCTGCCCGCCTCGCTGGGCGTGCATCCGGCCTTCCTCTGGCCGTTGCGGGACGGCGTTCCGAAGGAGGCGCACGAGCTTCTGTTCGAAACCGACGAGCCCGCACCGATCCGCCGCGTCGAGAACGGTCTTCTGTCGCCGCAGCCGGAGCCGACGCCCGTCGAGGGGCGCCGCCTGTCGCTGAGCGAGGGGCTGTTCACGCGGGACGCGGTGATCCTCGACCGGCCGGCCAGCCGCTCCGTCCGTTACGGCGCGCCCGGCACCCCGGCCATCACCGTCTCCTGGGAGGGCTTCCGCGAACTGGGCATCTGGTCGAAGCCGAGCAGCGCGCCCTTCCTATGCATCGAGCCCTGGCACGGCCACGCCTCCCCGGCGGATTTCGACGGGGAGTTCGCGGACAAGCCGGGGCTGCTGCATCTCGCCCCCGGCGCGATGCGGGAGCTGAGCTACCGCATCGCCGTGGCGTAAGGGTCCGGAGTTCCGTCAGCCGCGCTTGTTCAGCGGAACGAAGGCGCGGCCCGGATTGCCGGTGTAGAGTTGGCGGGGGCGCCCGATCTTCTGCTGCGGGTCCTCGATCATCTCCTGCCACTGGGAAATCCAGCCGACGGTGCGGGCCAGCGCGAACAGCACGGTGAACATGCTGGTCGGGAAGCCCATCGCCTTCAGGATGATGCCGGAATAGAAGTCGACGTTCGGGTACAGCTTCTTCTCGACGAAGTAGGGGTCCTCCAGCGCGATCTTCTCCAGCTCCATGGCGATGGCGAGGTGCGGCTCGTCCTTGATGCCCATCACGTCCAGAACCTCGTAGCAGGTCTGGCGCATGATCTTGGCGCGCGGGTCGTAGTTCTTGTAAACCCGGTGGCCGAAGCCCATCAGGCGGAAGGGATCGTTCTTGTCCTTGGCGCGCTTGATGAATTCGGGGATGCGCTCGACCGAGCCGATCTCCTCCAACATCAGCAGCACGGCCTCGTTGGCGCCGCCGTGGGCCGGTCCCCACAGCGCCGCGATGCCCGAGGCGATGCAGGCGAAGGGGTTGGCGTGCGACGAACCGGCCAGCCGCACCGTGGAGGTCGAGGCGTTCTGCTCGTGGTCGGCATGCAGGATGAAGATCTTGTCCATGGCGCGGGCCAGGACCGGATCAACCTTCCAGGTCTCGCAGGGCGTCCCGAAGGTCATGTAGAGGAAGTTTTCCGCGTAGCTGAGGTCGTTGCGCGGATACATGAAGGGCTGGCCGACCGAATACTTGTAGGCCATGGCGGCCATCGTCGGCATCTTGGCGATCAGCCGGTGCGCGGCGATCATCCGCTGGCGCGGGTCGAGGATGTCCGTCGAGTCGTGGTAGAAGGCCGACAGCGCGCCGGTCACGCCGCACATCACCGCCATGGGGTGGGCGTCGCGGCGGAACCCGCTGTAGAAGCGGCTCAGCTGCTCATGCACCATGGTGTGGTAGGTGATGGTGCGCTCGAAATCCTCCTTCTGCTGCGGATTCGGCAGCTCGCCGCGCAGCAGAAGGTGGCAGACCTCCAGATAATCACAGTTCTCCGCCAGGTCCTGGATGGCGTAGCCGCGATGCAGGAGGACGCCCTCGTCACCATCGATGTAGGTGATCGCCGACTCGCAGCTCGCCGTGGAGGTGAAGCCGGGATCGAAGGTGAAATAGCCGGTTTCCGCGTAGAGCTTGCGCACGTCGATGGCGCGCGGGCCGGTTTCGCCTTCCAGCAGCGGCAGCTTGATGGTTTTTCCGGTCGTGTCGTCGGTGACCGTGATGGTCCCGACCTTCTTGACCTCGCCGCGCCAGACCGGCCGGCCCTTGCTGCTCTCCATCGGCCCCTCCTTATGCACGCGCCATCGGGCGTGGCGCTGTTTCGTTGCACGTAGGAGACTGTATGAATGGGGGGTGTCGTCAATAGCACTCCCGATAGATGCCACTCCGCCGGGCATAGGCCGTCAGAAGATCCCCGCCTCCAGGCCGGCGGCCATCAGCAGCCCCAGCTCTTCGCAGGAGGCGGCGAAATCGTCGCGGAAGGGGCCGCGGCAGACCAGCGGTGCCTGCACCGGACGCCAGCGGAGCCCCGTCGCGATGGAGGCGACGGCGCGGCAGGTCCCCGTCCCGTCATGGCCCGCCCGGACGAACAGGGCGTAGGGCCGCCCCTGCGTGCGCTCCAGGCACGGGTAGTAGCTGCGGTCGAAGAAATCCTTGAGCGCCCCGCTCATATAACCCAGATTTTCGGTCGTGCCGAGAATCACGCCCTGCGACTCCAGCACATCCTCCGGCCCCGCCTCCAATGGCGGTTTCGCCACCACCTCCACCCCCTGCACCTCCGGCGACCGTGCCCCGCGCAGCACGGCGTCCAGCAGCGTCCGCGTGTTGGGCGACGGGCAGTGGGCGACGATGAGGAGGCGCTTCGTGGTCATCGGTCAGGCCATGAGCTGGCCGCCGTTCACCTCGATCACCTGACCGGTGATGTAGCCGCTGAGCGCCTCGGACGACAGGAACAGATAGGCGCCCACGCAGTCCTCCGCCGTGCCCAGCCGGCCCAGCGGGATGCGCGCCGCCGTCGCCGCCAGCTTCTCCGGCGAGGAGTAGCGCTGGTGGAAATCGGTGTCGATGGTGCCGGGCGAGACGGCGTTGACGCGGATGCGGTCCGGCGCCAGCTCCGCCGCCAGGGAGCGGGTGAAGGTCGATACGAAGGCCTTCGACGCGCTGTAGATCGAGGAGCCGGGGCTGCCCCCGGTGCGGGCGGAGATGGAAACGGTGTTGACGATGGCCCCGCCTCCGGAGGCGCGCAACGCCGGCAGGGCGCGCCGGCAGGCCACGACGACGGAGCGCAGGTTGAGGTCGATCACCTCGTCCAGGAAATCGTCGCCGATCCGGTCCAGCGACACCCGCCCGACCATGGTGCCGGCGTTGTTGACGAGGATGTCCAGCCCGCCCAACGCCTGCACCGCCGCATCCACCGCCGACTCCACGGCGCGCGGGTCGCGGAAGTCGCCTCTGACGGCATAGACCTCCGTCCCGCCCGCCGAGAGGGCGAGCGCCAGTTTGGCCGCGGCATCGTTGCCGCCCGCCCCATTGCCCGACCCGTGGAGCGCCACCCGCGCGCCCAGGCTGGCGAAGGCGGTGCCCACCGCCGCCCCGATGCCCCGGCTGCTGCCGGTCACCAGCACGCGCTTGCCGCGCAGATCCTCGCCCAGCAGGGTCATGGCCTTCCCTTTCAGCGTTCGCGACGCACGCGGCGCACGGCGTCCAGCCAGCCGTCGTAAAGGCGGACGCGCTTGGCCGCGTCCATCCGCGGCTCGAACCGACGGTCGCAGCGCCACGCGCCGGCCAGCGCCGCCTGATCGCCGTAGACCCCGGCCTTCAGCCCGGCCAGACCGGCAGCCCCCAGCGCGGTCGTCTCGATCACCGCCGGGCGTTCCACCGGCAAGTCCAGCACGTCGGCCAGGAACTGGCACAGCCAGTCGTTCGCCGCCATGCCGCCATCCACCCGCAGCGCGTCGGAGGTCGCCATGTGCGAGGCCGACCAGTCGGAGACCATGGCGTCGCGCAGGTCGCGCGTCTGGAAGGCCACGGCCTCCAGCGCGGCGCGGGCGATGTGGGCGGGGCCGGCGTCCAGCGTCAGGCCGAAGATGGCGGCGCGGGCCTCGGGGTCCCAGTGGGGGGCGCCCAGGCCCACGAAGGCCGGCACCAGATAGACGCCGTGGCTGTCCGGAACGCGGGTCGCCATGTCGTCGGTCTGGGAGGCGTGGGTGATGATCCCCAGCCCGTCGCGCAGCCACTTGATCGCCGCCCCGGCGATGAAGATGGAGCCCTCCAGCGCATAGGTTGTCCGCCCGTCCAGCCGGTAGGCGACGGTGGTCAGCATGTTGGAGCGCGATTCCACCGGCGTGTCGCCGGTGTTCAGCAGGGCGAAGCAGCCGGTGCCGTAGGTGGACTTCACCATGCCCGGCTCGAAGCAGGCCTGCCCGAAGGTCGCGGCCTGCTGGTCGCCGGCGATGCCGGTGATCGGGATGGCGCGGCCCAGCAGGTCCGGCTCCGTCGCGCCGAACTCGGCGCTGCTGTCCAGCACCTCCGGCATCATGGCACGGGGGATGCGGAACAGGGCGAGAAGCTCGTCGTCCCAATCCTGGCGGTGGATGTCGAAGACCATGCTGCGCGAGGCGTTGGTCGCGTCGGTCGCGTGCACCCGCCCGCCGGTCAGCCGGTGCAGCAGGAAGCTGTCGATGGTGCCGAAGCACAGCTCGCCCCGCTCCGCCCGCGCGCGCGCGCCGGGGACATGGTCGAGAATCCAGGCGATCTTGGTGGCGGAGAAGTAGGAATCGATCAGCAGCCCGGTCTTGCGCCGCACCAGCGGCCCGCAACCTTCCTCGACCAGCTTGCGGCAGAGGTCGGAGGTGCGGCGGTCCTGCCAGACGATGGCGCGATGCACCGGCTCGCCCGTGCGGCGGTCCCAGACGACGGTGGTCTCGCGCTGGTTGGTGATGCCGATGGCGGCGATGTCCGACGCGCTCAGCCCGGCCTCCGCCACGGCGCCCCGCATCACGGCCACGGTGTCGCGCCAGATGTCCTCCGGATCGTGCTCCACCCAGCCGTCGGCCGGATAATGCTGCGCGAACTCGCGCCGGGCCATCCCGGCGGGAACGCCCCGCCGGTCGAAGACGATGGCGCGGGTGGAGGTGGTGCCCTGATCGATGGCGAGGACGTGGCCGGCTTCAGACATGGTCTTTCCTATGGTCTCGTTCGTTCCCTCTCCCCTCTGGGGAGAGGATTGGGGTGAGGGGGTTGCGCTTTTGCCGGACGTGGCGCCATGCGCAACCCCCTCACCGGCCCTGCGGGCCACCCTCTCCCCGCTTTCGGCGGACCGAAGGTCCGCCTGTCGCGTCAGCGCAAACTTCGTTTGCGCGTGAGCGGAGGGGAGAGGGTTATCTTAAGTTGTTTACGACATCACTGCGCCATCGCGGCCTTCTTGGGCGGCGAGGCCGGCCAGGACTTGATGAGCTGGTCGTAGTCGACCGTCTCGCCCTTGGGCTTCTCGTTGGACAGCTTGCGCTGCGGCGCGGTGGTGCCATCCTTCTCGGCCTTGGCGAACCAGAACTCCGCCGACTCCTTCTTGTTCAGCTTCGGCCCGCATTCGCCCTGCACGCCCGACCGCTCCAGCCGCTCCATCACCGAGTCCTGGGCCGCGGCCAGCGCGTCCATGGCCGCCTGCGGCGTCTTGGCGCCGGAGGAGGCGTCGCCGATGTTCTGCCACCAGAGCTGCGCCAGCTTCGGGTAATCCGGCACGTTCACGCCGGTCGGCGTCCACTGCACGCGCGCCGGCGAACGGTAGAACTCGACCAGCCCGCCCAGCTTCGGCGCGCGCTCGGTGAAGCTCTTGTCCCAGATGTCGCTTTCCCGGATGAAGGTCAGGCCGACATGGCTCTTCTTCAGGCTGACCGACTTCGCCATTGTGAACTGGGCGTAGAGCCACGCCGCCTTGCGGCGGTCCACCGGGGTGGATTTCAGCAGCGTCCACGACCCGGCGTCCTGGTAGCCCAGCTTCATGCCGTCCTTCCAGTAGGCGCCCTTGGGCGACGGGGCCATGCGCCATTTCGGCGTGCCGTCGGCGTTCACCACCGGCAGGCCGTCCTTCACCATGTCGGCGGTGAAGGCGGTGTACCAGAACATCTGCTGCGCGACGTTGCCCTGGGCCGGCACCGGGCCGGATTCGGAGAAGGTCATGCCGGCGGCCTGCGGAGGCGCGTATTTCTTCAGCCAGTCCACGTATTTGGTGACCGAGTAGACGGCGGCCGGGCCGTTGGTGTCGCCGCCCCGCTCGACGGAGGAGCCGACCGGGCGGCAGCCCTCCATGCGGATGCCCCACTCGTCCACCGGCTTGCCGTTGGGCAGGCCCTTGTCGCCGTTGCCGGCCATCGACAGCCACGCGTCGGTGAAGCGCCAGCCCAGCGACGGGTCCTTCTTGCCGTAGTCCATGTGGCCGTAGACCTTGACGCCGTCGATCTCCTTCACGTCGTTGGTGAAGAACTCGGCGATGTCCTCATAGGCCGACCAGTTGACCGGGACGCCCAGATCGTAGCCGTACTTGGCCTTGAACTTGGCCTTGATGTCCGGGTTGGTGAACCAGTCGTAGCGGAACCAGTAGAGGTTGGCGAACTGCTGGTCGGGGAGCTGGTAGAGCTTGCCGTCCGGCCCGGTGGTGAAGGACTTGCCGATGAAGTCGTTCACGTCCAGCGTCGGCAGGGTGACGTCCTTGCCCTCCCCCTCCATCCAGTCGGTGAGGGGAACGACCTGCTTGTAGCGGAAATGGGTGCCGATCAGGTCGCTGTCGTTGATCCAGGCGTCGTAGATGTTCTTGCCGGACTGCATCTGCGTCTGGATCTTCTCGACCACGTCGCCTTCCTGGATCAGGTCGTGGCGCAGCTTGATCCCGGTGATCTCGCTGAAGGCCTTGGCCAGGGTCCGGGCCTCGTACTCATGGGTGGTGATGGTCTCGGAGACGACGTTGATCTCCATGCCGGCGAAGGGCTTGGCGGCGTCGATGAACCACTGCATTTCCTTCAGCTGCTCCTCCTTCGACAGGGTCGAAGGCTGGAACTCGCTGTCGATCCAGCGCTTGGCCGCCTCGATGTCGGCGAAGGCCGGGGCCGATGACAGAAGAAGCGCCGCCGCGGATGCGGAGGCGAGATACAGGGTACGCATCGTTTATTCCTCCCGTTTCCATTGTTTTAGGCCCGTTCCGGCCGGCACAGGCCGGCCGTCACACCCAGCGGAAGACCGCCGCGGCGTAAAGAAGCGAAAGCGCGGTCGCGTAGTGCACCTCCTCCCCCACCAGCCCCAGCCAGGCGAGGTGGATGAAGGCGCTGCCGAGCAGCGTGATGAACAGACGGTCGCCGCGCGTCGTGGTGATGCCCAGCACGCCGGGGCGTGCCACCTCCGGCCGGTTGAGCGCCAGGACGGTCAGCAGGGTCAGCAGCCCGGCGATGACGGCGAAGAAGGCGCCGGTCTGCCAGGTCCAGGCCATCCAGGCGAGATGTTCGGTGACGGTGTCCATGGCGGCGTCCTCCCTCCCGTCAGACGCGGCCCAGGGCAAAGCCCTTGGCGATGTAGTTGCGCACGAACCAGATCACCAGCGCGCCGGGCAGGATGGTCAGCACCCCCGCCGCCGCCAGCAGCCCCCAGTCCATGCCGGAGGCCGAGACGGTGCGCGTCATCGTCGCCGCGATGGGCTTGGCGTCCACCGAGGTCAGCGTGCGCGCCAGCAGCAGTTCGACCCAGCTGAACATGAAGCAGAAGAAGGCGGTGACGCCGATCCCGCTGGCCACCAGCGGCATGAAGATCTTCACGAAGAAATGCGGAAAGCTGTAGCCGTCGAGATAGGCGGTCTCGTCGATCTCCCGCGGTACCCCCGACATGAAGCCCTCCAGAATCCACACCGCCAGCGGCACGTTGAACAGGCAATGGGCCAGCGCCACGGCCAGCGGCGTGTCGAACAGACCGATGGCGGAATAAAGGTTGAAGAAGGGCAGCGCGAAGACGGCCGCCGGGGCCATGCGGTTGGACAGCAGCCAGAAGAACAGATGCTTGTCGCCCACGAAGCGGTAGCGCGAGAAGGCGTAGGCCGCCGGCAGGGCCAGCGCGATCGACAGCACCGTGTTCAGCGCCACATACTGCAGCGAGTTCAGATAGCCCGAATACCAGGACGAATCGGTGAAGATCCGCCGGTAATTCTCGAAGGTCAGCGTGTGGGGCCACAGCGTCAGGCCGCTGACGATCTCGGTGTTCGTCTTCAGGCTCATGTTCACGAGCCAGTAGATCGGCAGCATCAGGAACAGGATGTAGAGCGTGAGGACGATCCGTGCGCGCAGCATGGCCCGTTTCCTTTGCTAGTTCCGTTGCGCGTCCATGCGGGTCATGACGGTGTAGAAGACCCAGCAGACCGCCAGGATGATCAGGTTGTAGACGATGGACAGGGCCGCGGCCTTGCCCAGGTCGAACTGCCCCAGCGCCAGCTTGACGAGGTCGATCGACACGAAGGTGGTCGAGTTGCCGGGGCCGCCGCCGGTCACCACGAAGGGCTCGGTGTAGATCATGAAGCTGTCCATGAAGCGCAGCAGCACGGCGATCAGCAGCACCCGGTGCATCTTCGGCAGTTGGATGTTGCGGAACACCGCCCAGCGCGAGGCCCCGTCGATCCTTGCCGCCTGATAGAAGGCGTCGGGGATGGAGCGCAGGCCGGCGTAGCAGAGCAGCGCCACCAGCGAAGTCCAGTGCCAGACGTCCATCGTCACGATGGTCACCCAGGCCGACAGCGGGTCCGCCGTGTAGTTGTAGGGAATGCCCAGCCGGTTCACCGCCCATCCCAGCAGGCCGATGTCCTCGCGGGCGAAGATCTGCCAGATGGTGCCGACGACGTTCCACGGGATCAGCAGCGGCAGCGCCAGCACCACCAGAGTCGCCGCCACCCGCCAGCCATGGCGCGGCATGCTCAGCGCCACGGCGATGCCCAGCGGCACCTCGATCAGCAGGATCAGCAGCGAGAACAGCAGGTTGCGCCACAGCGCGTCGAAGAACCGCCCGCCGAGGTCGGTGGAGGGGTCGAGAAGCTCCTGGTACCAGCCGATGCCGTTCCAGAAGAACTGGTTGTTTCCGAAGGTGTCCTGCACCGAGTAGTTGACCACCGTCATCAGCGGCAGGATGGCCGAGAAGGCGACGATCAGCAGAACCGGCAGGACGAGCAGCCATGCCCCCTGGTTGACGGGCTTGTCCATCACGCCGCCTCCCCTTCCACGAGCGTTCCGTCCGCGTAGACATGCACCATGGCGGGGTCGAGCAGCAGCGACGCCTCGTCCCCCGCGAGCGTCAGATCCTCCGGCACCGTCGCGGCCATGGGCAGGCCCGACAGCTCCACCCGCGCGATGCGCGTGCGCCCCAGATCGTCCAGCCGGCGCACCCGCACCGGCACGCCGCCGGCCCCGGCGGGCGCCAGCGTGGCGAATTCCGGCCGCACGCCGATCTCGATTTTCGCCCCACCATCGAGGGTCGGATAGCCGCGGCGCAGCGCGATGACGTGCCCACCGACCCGCGCGGCGCGGCCCGACACCTCGGCCGGCAGGACGTTCATGCCCGGCGACCCGATGAAATGGCCGACGAAGACGTGAGCGGGCCGCTCGAACAGCTCCTGCGGGCGGCCCACCTGGACGACGCGCCCGTCATGCATCACCACCACCTTGTCGGCGAAGGTCAACGCCTCCGTCTGGTCGTGGGTCACGTAGATCATCGTCAGGTCGAGCGCGCGGTGCAGCGCCTTCAGCTTCGACCGCAGCTCCCATTTCAGATGCGGGTCGATGACGGTCAGCGGCTCGTCGAACAGGATGGCCGCCACGTCCGGGCGGACCAGCCCGCGCCCCAGCGAAATCTTCTGCTTGGCGTCGGCGGTCAGGTTCCGCCCGCGCCGGTTCAGGTCCGCCGTCAGGTCGAGCAGCCCGGCGATCTCCCGCACCCGCGCGTCGAGCGGAGCCCCGCGCAGGCCGCGGTTGCGCAGCGGGAAAGCAAGGTTCTCGTAGACCGTCATGGTGTCGTAGACGACGGGGAACTGGAAGACCTGGGCGATGTTGCGCGCCTCGGTCGGCAGGGCCGTCACGTCCTTGCCGTCGAACAGCACCCGCCCCTCGCTGGGGGTCAGCAGGCCGGAGATGATGTTCAGCAGCGTGGTCTTGCCGCAGCCCGACGGCCCGAGCAGCGCGTAGGCCCCGCCCTGCTCCCACACATGGGTCATCGGTTTCAGCGCGTAGTCGTCGCTCTTCGGGTTGGGGGTGTAGCTGTGGCCGAGGGATTGAAGGTCGATGCGCGCCATGCCGTCCGCCCTCCCGTCACGCCGCCATGACCAGCGGCGGCGCCGCGGCCAGCCGCCCGTCATGGCCGAACACGAACAGCCGCCGCGGGTCGATGAAGCAGTCGATCCGCTCGCCCGGCTCCACCTCCAGCACGCCGCGGGTGACCGCCACCCAGCGGTCCGTTCCGCCATCGGTCCGCGGTAGGTCGATGTGGACGAAGCTCTCCGAACCGGTGATCTCGCTGACCGCCACCGCACCGCTCAAGGACATCGCGTCGGCGTGGGGCCGCGTCAGGTGCAGGTGGTCGGCGCGGAAGCCGATGGTGTAGTCGTCGTCCGGCAACTCCGCCAGGACGCCCCGCGCCGGCCCGTGCTCGCCCGTCGCCAGCACGATCTGCAGGCCGCGCTTGTGCACCCGCATGGTGTTGAGCGGCGGGTCGGAGAAAACCCGTGCGCTGGTCAGGTTGGCCGGGCGGCGGTAGACGTCCGGCGTGCGCCCGAACTGCGCCAGCCGCCCTTCCCACAGCGTCGCCGTGTTGCCGCGGAGCAGCAGCGCCTCCGCTGGCTCCGTCGTCGCGTAGACGAAGACCGCGCCGGTCGCGGCGAAGATCTTCGGCAGCTCCTCCCGCAGTTCCTCGCGCAGCTTGTAGTCCAGGTTGGCCAGCGGCTCGTCAAGCAGGACGAGCTGCGCCTCCTTGACCAGGGCGCGGGCGATGGCCGTGCGCTGCTGCTGCCCGCCGGACAGCTGCTGCGGCGCGCGCTCCAGGTAGGGCTCCAGCTTCAGCAGGCGCGCGGCCTCCCGCACCTTGCGGTCGATCTCGTCCTTCGGCCGGCGGGCGACCCGCAGGGGGGAGGCGATGTTCTCGTAGACGGTCAACGAAGGGTAGTTGATGAACTGCTGGTAGACCATGGCGACGGAGCGCTCGCGGACATGCCGCCCCGTCACGTCCACCCCGTCCACCAGCACGCGCCCAGCGCTGGGCACGTCCAGCCCGGCCATCAGCCGCATCAGCGACGTCTTGCCCGACAGGGTCGGCCCCAGCAGAACGTTCAACGACCCGCGCTCCAGGCTCAGCGACACGTTCTCGAGATGAACGTGGCCGCCGACATGCCTGCTGACCTTGTCCAGAACCAAGCCCACCGGCCTTCCTCCCCAATATTCATTTTTTCTTTATTGAGATGGTTCTTGTCGCCGTGTTTTCAGCCGCTGTTCCACGCCCGCTATTCGGCGGCGTCGGATGCCCTCTCCCTCCGGCTGCGTTCCTCCGTCATGAAGGCGTCGAGCGCCTGCGCCTGGGCGGCGTCCAGACGCAGCCCCAGCTTGGTCCGGCGCCACAGCACGTCCTCGGCGGTTTCCGCCCATTCCTCCGTCATCAGATAGCGGACCTCGGCCTCGGTCAGGGTCCCGCCGAAGTCGCGGCCCAGATCCTCCGGCCGCGCGGCGCTGTCGAGAATCCGGCGGGTGCGGGTGCCGTAGGTGCGCGCCAGCCGCTCCAGATGCGGCAGGGGCAGGAAGGGCGCATGCCCGCGCAGCTCGGCGACCAGCGCCGCAACGCCTTCCACCGGAAAGTCGCCGCCCGGCAGGGTCCCGGTGCTGCTCCAGTCCGACGCTCCCGGAGCGAGCTTCGGCAGGAAGGGCGCCAGCTTGGCGATGGCCGCGTCGGCCAGACGGCGGTATGTGGTGATCTTGCCGCCGAAGATGTTGAGCAGCGCCGCCTTGCCGTCGCCCGGCGCGTCGAGCGCCAGCACATAGTCGCGGGTCGCCGCCTGCGCCGTCGAGGCGCCGTCGTCATAGAGAGGGCGGACGCCGGAATAGGTCCACACCACATCGGCGGGCGTCACCGGCTTGGCGAAATACTCCCCGGCGGCGGCGCAGAGATAGGCGATCTCCGCCTCCGACGCGCGGACATCCGCCGGATCGCCCTGGTAGTCGTTGTCGGTTGTGCCGATCAGGGTGAAGTCTCGCTCGTAGGGGATGGCGAAGACGATGCGCTTGTCGGCGTTTTGGAAGATGTAGCAGCGGTCGTGGTCGAACAGCTTCGGCACCACGATGTGCGAGCCCTGGACCAGACGGATGCGCGCGTCCACCGTGGAGCGCGCCCCCTGCCGCATGACCTCCGACACCCAGGGGCCGGCGGCGTTGACCAGCGCGCGGGCACGGATGCTGCTGCGCCGGCCGCTGCGTGTGTCCTCCACCGTCACGGTCCACAGCCCGTCCTCTCGGACGGCGCTCAGGAAGCGGGTGCGGGTGCGGATCGTCGCGCCCATGCGGGCGGCGTCCTGGGCGTTCAGGACCACCAGACGCGCGTCATCGACCCAGCAATCCGAATATTCGAAAGCACGACCGAAACCCGGCTTTAGCGGCTTCCCCGCCGGATCGTTGCGCAGATCGAGCCCCCGCGTGCCCGGCAACTTCTCCCGCCCGCCGAGATGGTCGTAGAGGAACAGGCCCAGCCGCAGGAACCACGAGGGCCGCAGGCCGGGCAGATGGGGCAGGACGAAGCGCAGCGGCCAGATGATGTGCGGCGCCATGCGCCAAAGCACCTCGCGCTCGCGCAGCGCCTCGCGGACCAGCCGGAACTCGTAATATTCCAGGTAGCGCAGGCCGCCGTGGATCAGCTTCGTCGAGGCCGAGGACGTGCCCGACCCCAGATCCTTCTGTTCGCACAGATAGACCGAGCAGCCCCGCCCCGCGGCATCGCGCGCGATGCCGCAGCCGTTGATGCCGCCGCCGACGATGGCAAGGTCGTAGACCCCGGCCATCCATCCCTCCTCTCCGCTGTGCGCCCGCCCCTTGCGGTCTGCGCCTTTGTTTTCGTTTCAAACGGTAGCCGAGGGTTCGATGGGCCGCAATACGAAAAAAGTGAAAGCGATACGAAAGGTCGTGGCACCGGCACCCCTCCCTTGTTGGGAGAGCCTGTCCGTTGCCAGATGAATTGGCGGATTGCCAAGTTCGTGGTCGGCGCTTGCCACGATTGTTGACATTCCACGCCAGCAAAATCAGCCCACAACAATAGCTTAGCGGTCCATGAGTCGCGCCTTGGCTGTAGCCCCGCTTTGACGGGACATTGTGAAGGGCTGCGAGCGCCTTCGATCGCGACACGGGCGGGAAGTGAGAATATTCGAGAGCACCCCCTGGATGTGCTAACGCCCGCCCGGCAATCACTAAAACCACTTTGGCAACTCTGCTCGTGCCTGTGCGGGATGAGCCAAAACCGACAGCACGGACATCGAACGGGTGCGGTGGTCTGGATCTGCGCCAGAATGGCCTAACGGACGGCGGGGAGCGTCGGCTGCGGAGGCGGCCCGCGGTCTGCGCCGCTCGCTTTTTCCCCCTCCAGCGCTGCGGCGAGGTGCTGGTGCTGAAGAAAGGCCAGGGACGATCATACCCAGCACGGCGTGGTGATGCAGGCCATGGCAGCCCCGCCCCTCTAAATGATCGAGCCCGAGTTCCTCCTTCATTTGCTGGTGCCCTTGTTCTCAGACCCAGCGCGCCTTGATCCGGGCGGCCAGAACCTGCAGAGCTGCGTCGGACGGCAAATCTCATCACCCGCTTCTGCGGGATGGTGAAGGGCAAGTGGCCCGACCCGTTCGATGGCTGGCTGTGCGAGGCGGAGGTCAGTGCGCTGTCACCGTTCGCCGCCGGGTTCCGCCGCGCCGAGGACGCGGTGCGTGCCGCGCTGAGCGAGCCGTGGGGCAGCGGGCAGGTCGAGGGCCAGGTCAACCGGCTGAAGGCGATCAAGCGCGCGATGTATGGCCGGGCCGGTCAACCTTTGTCTCATCCGCCGACGCATCCGCCGCTTGCCTCTCCACCCCATGAGAACATATTAAGAACACACACGCACGGTGGGATGGGACGATGGACGACGCCTTGATCGAGAAGCTCGGCATTCTGGCCGATGCGGCGAAATACGACGCTTCCTGCGCCTCGTCCGGCGCCAAGCCGCGCCGCGGCGGCAAGGAGGGGCTGGGCTCCACGACCGGCGCCGGCATCTGCCACGCCTACACGCCGGACGGGCGCTGCGTCTCGCTCTTGAAGATCCTGCTGACCAACCACTGCCTGTTCGACTGCGTGTATTGCATCAACCGGCGCTCCTCCAACGTCCGCCGCGCCCGCTTCACGGTGGAGGAGGTGGTGACGCTGACCCTCGGCTTCTACAAGCGCAACTGCATCGAGGGGCTGTTCCTGTCCTCCGGCATCATCCGCTCGCCGGACCACACGATGGAGCAGATGATGCTGGTGGCGCGGACCCTGCGGCGCGACCACGGCTTCGCCGGCTACATCCACCTGAAGACCATCCCCGAAGCCAGCCCCTGGCTGATCGAGCAGGCGGGGCTGTGGGCGGACCGGCTGTCGATCAACCTCGAACTGCCCTCCGATCACAGCCTGAAAGCCTTCGCGCCGGAAAAGAACGGCGGCACCATTAAGGCGGTGATGGGTCAGGTCAACGAGCGCATCGTCGAGGCCAAGGAGGAGCGGCGCCGCTTCTCCCCCGCCGGCCAGAGCACACAACTGATCGTCGGCGCCGACGACGCCACCGACCGCTCGGTCCTGGAGACCAGCGGCACGCTCTACCAGCGCTACGGGCTGCGCCGCGTCTACTATTCGGCCTTCAGCCCGATCCCGGAGGCCAGTTCGGTGCTGCCGGTCAAGCCGCCGCCGTTGCAACGGGAGAACCGGCTGTATCAGGCCGATTGGTTGCTGCGCTATTACGGCTTCACGGTGGAGGAGATCGCCTCCGGCGGCGAGGGCGGGATGCTCGACCTCGGCATCGACCCGAAGCTGGCCTGGGCGCTGAAGAACCGGGAGCGCTTCCCGGTGGACGTCAACCGCGCCGACCGCGAGATGCTGCTGCGGGTGCCGGGGCTGGGTGCCCGCGCCGTCGACAAGATCCTGTCGGCGCGCCGCCACACCCGCCTGCGCATGGAGGACCTGGGGCGGCTGTCGAGCGGATTGCGGCGGGCGCGCCCCTTCCTGATCGCCGCCGACTACCACCCTGTGGGCGGGCTGACCGACCGGCTGGATCTGCGCCAGCGCTTGGTAACGCCGTCCAGCCAGCTGAGCCTGTTCTGACGATGCACACGATCACCTTGCGGGAGGGGGCGGACCTCGACGGATTCCGCCAAGCGGTGCGCCGCCTCGCCGCCGCCCGGACGGCGCCCGACAAGGTGCTGTGGAGCGTCGGCGCGCCGTCGCTGTTCGGCGACGACGCGACGCCCGCTTCCGATAACGGCGCCCCGATCTTCCTGCCCCAGGCGGTCGGGCAACTGATCGAAACCGTCGTCTGCCATAGCGATCCGGAACGCTACGCCCTGCTCTACCGGCTGGTCTGGCGGGTGCTGAACGGGGAGCGGGCTCTGCTCGACCAGCACGCCGACCCGCTGGTGCACCGGTTGGAGCGGCTCGACAAGGCGGTGCGACGGGACATCCACAAGATGCACGCCTTCCTGCGCTTCCGCGCGCTGCCCCCTGCTCCGCCCGGCCCGGACGGCGGGGAACGCTACATCGCGTGGTTCGAGCCCGACCATCACATCGTCGAGGCCGTCGCCCCCTTCTTCGTCGAGCGCTTCGAAAGCATGGTTTGGACGATCCTGACACCGAAGGGCTCGTTGCATTGGGACCGCCAACGCCTGATCACCGGCCCGCCCGCCGAGCGTCCGGACGCGCTGGCCCATGACCGCTTTGCCGACGACCGCTTCGCCGAGGGCTGGCAACGCTACTACGAGAGCACCTTCAACCCGGCGCGGGTCAACCCGACGGCCATGCGGGCGGAGATGCCGCGGAAATACTGGGCCAACATGCCGGAGACGGCGGCCATTCCCGCCCTGGTCCGCTCCGCCCCCGCCCGCGTCCAGGCGATGCTGGAGGCGGAGGCCGCCATTCCGCGCCGCCGCATGCCCGAGAAGGCGGTGGCGGCGATGGCCCGGCAGGCCCCGGAAAGCCTCGCCGAACTGAACCGCCTGATCCAACGCTCCGAACCGCTGGTGCCGGGCGCGACGCAGGCGGTGCTGGGCGAGGGGCCGGAGGGTGCGGCCATCGCCATCGTCGGCGAGCAGCCGGGTGACCAGGAGGACCGCGAGGGCCGCCCCTTCGTCGGCCCCGCCGGCCAATTGCTGACCGCCGCGCTGGAGGAGGCCGGCATCGACCGCGGCGGCCTCTATCTGACCAACGCCGTCAAGCACTTCAAGTTCGTCCAGCGCGGCAAGCGGCGCATCCACCAGTCCCCCACCGCCGGCGAGGTCAAGCATTACCGCTGGTGGCTGATGACGGAGCTGGGCTTCGTCCGCCCCCGCCTCGTCGTCACGCTGGGAGCCACCGCGGCGCTGGCGCTGACCGGCCGGCCCGTCGCGGTTCTGCGCGAGCGGGGTCCGATGGCCTTCGACGGGTGGAACGGCTTCGTCACCGTCCACCCCTCCTACCTGCTGAGGCTTCCGGGAGAGGAGGAGCGGCGGCGGGCGCAGGCGGAATTCGTGGCCGACCTGCGCCGGGCCTCGGCGCTGGCGTGAGGCGGCACCGTCCGTATCACGCGCCCTGCTGCTTGATCCGCTTGCCCACCGTGCATCGAATGCGCTGAAGCTCGTACTTCGGGTGGTCGTTGATCCACTTGGCGCTCTCGATCTGACCGGCGATCGGGCAGCTCGACATGGTCAGGGGGTCGGTGTCGGGAATCATCGGATCGATCGTCCGGCATTGGGTCGGATCGGACGCCAGGCAGAAAATCATCGACAAGGTAACGAACATCGGGCGCTCCAAACTGCAACAGCACGGCTGTGCCAACATCGACTGGATCAGCGTGAGCAAGCCGCATGCCATGCCCAAGGACGAGGGCAGGATGCCGGAATTTCGGCTGCTCAGAAATGAACCAAACCACAGGGCGCCGAATCATTAGGCATCGAAGGTTAACCAATGCCTAAATGGCAGGACTTTGCGAAGCCGATGATGAGGGGGAACAAGCGGCGCCGGCCGCAAGCCCCAGGGAAGCGCTCGCGCAAGTCTGGAGTCGGCGCGCCGCAAGTCAACGGAACGTTGAGTGGACTGTTTCGTGTCTTTAAATCGCTGAGCGCTGGCGTCAGGCCCCAGGCTGCTCGCACCGCCATCGGCGGACGTTCCAGCTGGGATGCTCCATGAGCCAACGCACGACGTGGACGTAGCTGTTGCGTGTGCATTCCACCGCGGTCGGGTACCGCTCGATGGAGAGTGGACGTTCGATGGCGCATTGGTCCGGCCTCATGGCCAGACAAATCACCAGAACCAGCTCAAACATGACGTGTCATTCCTGTGTGCAAGACCGACAAGTCGGCGCCCTCCCCATTTCGACCAAGGCGGACGAAGGCCGGCATGCACATATCAACAGGTAGCGGCATGGATCGGACCGTGATCGATTGCGCTGCTTTGCAGCAAATATTGCTGCTTCGCACAAAACCGGCGCCAAAAACTGCAAATAAATAAATTACAAAATCACGATTTGAAGGATTATCCACTTACTCCCAATTTGCGATCAGTCATGGATAAATCTGGCACAAGGCGATTGTTTGGCATTTTCTATTCGACTGAGCCTTGACGAGAAGATGGTCCCAATATAGCATTAAGTCCCAATTTGGCGTCAGCTTTTCTGAATATTGAATTCAGAACCAAACATCCCGCGCGATAACATTCGCGCGACAACGCCCTTTTGCATTCAGTGTCGCGCCCATAAGCAAGAAGCCCATTGGTTTTTGGGTAACAATAAGCGCTACAACGGGAGGGATCGTCATGAAGGTGTTGTCTCGCTGGCTTCTGGCGTCTGTCGCTGTCGTCGCCGCCGGCTCGGTTTCTGCGAACGACAGTATTCTGAAGAATGAAGCGAACCCCAACAATTGGGCATCCCAGCTCGGCAATTATGCCGGACAGCGGTACAGCCCGCTCGATCAGATCACCACGAACAACGTCAAGAATCTTCAGGTCGCGTGGTCGTTCTCGACCGGCGTTCTGCGCGGCCATGAGGGCGGGCCGATCGTCGTCGGCGACGTCATGTACATTCACACGCCGTTCCCCAACAAGGTCTTCGCGCTGGACCTCAACAACCCGGGACGGGTCATCTGGAAATATGAATCGGTCCAGGACCCGACCGTCATTCCGGTGATGTGCTGCGACACTGTCAACCGCGGCGTCGCGGTCGCCGACGGCAAGGTTTTCCTGGCCCAGGCGGACAACACGCTGGTCGCGCTCGACGCCAAGACCGGCAAGGAGGTCTGGAAGGCCAAGAACGGCGACCACACCAAGGGCGAAACCCTGACGGCGGCCCCGCTGGTGGTCAAGGACAAGGTCTTCGTCGGCATCAGCGGCGGCGAGTTCGGCGTGCGCGGGCATCTGACGGCCTACGACACGAACACCGGCAAGATGGTGTGGCGGGCCTTTTCAACCGGCCCAGACGCCGACGTGAAGATCGACCCGTCGAAGACGATGATGATGGGCAAGCCCATCGGACAGAAGGATCTCGGCGTCTCGACATGGCCGGGCGAGGAATGGAAGCGCGGCGGCGGAACCACCTGGGGCTGGTACACCTACGACCCGGCGCTCAACCTGATCTATTACGGCACCGGCAATCCCGGCACTTGGAATCCGACGCAGCGGGCCGTCGACAAGGACCGGGCCAAGAGCGACAACAAATGGTCGATGACCATCTTCGCCCGCGATCCGGAAACCGGCGAGGCGAAGTGGGTCTACCAGAAGACGCCCTTCGATGAATGGGACTTCGACGGGGTGAACGAGAACATCCTGGCCGACATCACCATAAACGGCCAGCAGCGCAAGGTCCTGGTCAATTTCGACCGCAACGGCTTCGCCTACACCCTGGACCGGGCGACCGGGGAACTGCTCGTCGCGCAGAAATACGACCCGACGGTCAACTGGGCGACCGACGTCGACATGAAGACCGGCCGGCCGAACGTCGTCGACAAATACAGCACCTTCGCCAACGGCGAGGACAAGAACACCGCCGCCGTGTGCCCGGCGGCGCTCGGTACCAAGGACCAGCAGCCGGCCTCCTTCTCGCCGGACACCGGTCTGTTCTATGTGCCGACCAACCACATCTGTATGGACTACGAGCCGTTCTCCGTCTCCTACACGGCGGGGCAGGCCTATGTCGGCTCCACCGTGTCCATGTACCCGACGCCGAACTCGCACGGCGGCATGGGCAACTTCATCGCCTGGGACGCGGCGGCCGGCAAGATCGTCTGGTCGCGGCCGGAACGGTTCGCGGTGTGGAGTGGCGCCCTGACCACGAAAGGCGGCCTGGCCTATTACGGGACGCTGGAAGGCTACATCGTCGCCGTCGACATGAAGGACGGCAAGGAGCTCTGGCGGTTCAAGACCCCGTCCGGCATCATCGGCAACATCAACACCTACACCCACAACGGCAAGCAGTATGTGGCCGTCCTGTCCGGCGTCGGCGGCTGGGCCGGCATCGGTCTCGCCGCCGGTCTGACCCAGGAAACCGGGGCGAACCAGTGGCATCAGGCCGTCCATCCCAACCGCGCCGGCGGAACCGGCGTGGCGACCGCCGGCCTCGGCGCCGTCGGTGCCCACCAGTCGCTGGGCGAGTACACGCAGCTCGGCGGGGTCCTGACGGTGTTCCACATTCCGGACCAGAAGTGATCGGCAGACCTGCCCCCGGTGCCGCAACGCACCGGGGGCTTTTCTTTATGGCTTTCGCTCTTCCGACATTCACTCCTTTGGTTTTCACTCCTTTGGCATTCACTGGGACCCGGCTTCCGGGCAAGGAACGCGACACCCATGAAACGCAGACTTGGCTTGCTGACCGGCATGTTGACGGCGGGCACCGTCGCCTGTTTCGCCGCCCTGGCACAGGATGCGCCCACCACCCCCGACGGGATGCCGACCTACATCGTCAAGGACGGTCAGGTGGACAAAGGAACCTACAACGGCTACCGCCGCTTCCACGCGACCTGCCACACCTGCCACGGCTTCGACGCGTCGGGATCGTCCTTCGCCCCCAGCCTCGTGGACTCGCTCAAACGCCTCAGCTATGACGAGTTCAAGGAAGTCGTCGTCAACGGCCGCCAGAACCAGGGCGCCACCGGGGACAAGGTGATGCCCTCCTTCGGCCTCGACCCCAACATCATGGACCATCTGGACGACATCTACCGCTACCTGAAGGCGCGGGCGGACGACGCGCTGCCCGGCGGACGCCCGCAACGCATCGGCGGCTGATCCGGCAGGAGGACCCTTCATGGCCATTCCTTCTGCGCTCATCATAGCCGCCATCGCCGTGGCGCTGCTGTCGGGCGCCGCAGCGCCGCCGGCCCGCGCCGTCGAGGCGACGGAACGCGAGACGGTGCGCGTCTGCGCCGACGGCAACCTCCTGCCCTACTCCAACGAAAGGATGGAGGGCTTCGAGAACGAGATCGCCCGGCTCATCGGCGAGGACCTGAAGAAGCCGGTGACCTATTACTGGTGGCCGCAGACCATCGGCTTCGTCCGCAACACGCTGCGCGCGCGGCAGTGCGACCTCGTGATGGGCACGGCGTCCGGTGAAGAGCTGATGCAGAACACCAACCCCTACTACCGGACGGTCTACTCCCTGGTCTACCGCACGAAGTCGGGCATCAAGGCGGAAAGCGTAGGCGATCCGTCCCTGAAGGACGCCCGCATCGGCGTCGTCGAAAAGACGCCCGCGGTCAACCTGCTGCGCCTCTACGGCATCACCCGGACGGAGCCCTACCAGCTCAACACCGACACGCGCGCCAACAACCCGGCCCGCGACGCCATCGAGGACGTGGCCACTGGCCGAACCGACGCCGCGGTGATCTGGGGGCCGATCGCCGGCTATTTCGCCGCCCAGCAGACGGAGCCGCTGACCGTCGTGCCGCTGGTCAAGGAGCCGGCGGCCGCCCGCCTGCAATTCAACATCTCCATGGGCATCCGCGCCGACGAACCGGAGTGGAAGCACTGGCTCAACGATTTCATCAAGCGCCGCCAGGATGACATCGACCGCATCCTGCTGCGCTACCATGTCCCGCTCATCGGCCCGGACGGCGCGCTGAAGACCGCCGCCGTCCTGGAGCCGCCTGGCTACCGGATGGACCAGTACCGCGCCCCGACCCCCGCCGGCCTGTCCGGTGCTTCCACCGTGACCCTGGCGGAGCTGCGGCGGCTGATCGAACATTTTCCCGACACGCGGCTGATCGACGTGATGCCGGCCCCGCCCCGTCCGGCGGACCGCCCGAAGCCGGCCGTGTGGGTGCCGCCGCCCCGCCGCAGCCTGCCGGGGGCGGTCTGGCTGCCCAACGTCGGCTACGGCAGCCTGTCGGGCGAGCAGGAACGCTATTTCCGCACCGGGTTGGAGACGCTGACCGGCGGGAACCGGGCCTCCCGGCTGGTCTTCTTCTGCGAGCCGGACTGCTGGATGTCCTGGAACGCCGCCAAGCGCGCCGTGGAGTGGGGGTACGGCAATGTCTACTGGTATTCCGACGGCGCCATGCGCTGGCAGGAGGCGGGATACGGGCTGGAGACGGTCGAACCCTTCGCCGGCGGCGCGTCGAACTGACCGGAGCGGCTCGTCTCAAGCCAAGCGGCCTCAATTCAGACGGCATCAATCCAGGCGGGCGGCAATGTCCCGCGCGATGCGGCCGGCTTTCTGTTCGAACTGGACCGGTTGCTCGCACAGTGCCGTCTGGTTGCGCCGCCGCTCGTCGAGGATGCGCCGCCGCCACGCGATCTCCTCGCGCAGCGCAGTCGCCTCGGGGGCGTCGGCGGGAAGCGCCTGGAGACGGGTCAGCGCCGCGTCGATGCTGTCGAGCAGGACGCGCTGCTGGTGGGCGTAGCGCTTGATGGCCGAAATGGCCTGCCTGCGCTCCTGGTTGAGCGCGTCGAAGGCTCCGGCGAACAGGGCGGTGAGGGCCATGTTGCGGTCCGCCGCCGCCCCGTTGGCCTCCAGTTGGTCGGCGAAGCGATCGATCGCCGCCTGCTCCTGCTCGGGAGCGAGCCGGCGGTCGAGGAGCTGCTTCAGAACCGGTTCGGTGCCGGGAATGTCGCGCCAGTCCCCCTCCCTCCCCTCGATGGGGTCGCCGGGCCAGATCTGGCCGGACGACAGGGTCGGGACGAGGATCTGGACGCAGGGCCAGTCCGGATCGCCCCCGGCCGCCCCCGCCGGGACAGACACCAGGGTGAGCAACGCGGCGGCAAGGACAGCGGAGCGGTGACGCATGATTCGATTCTGCCGGACATCGGGCGCCCTTGCCCATCCACGCATTCGGATGATGCCGACGGAATTCGCCGCGACGGCGCTCCTGTTCCTGCTGCTGAGCGGTGCGGCCCCGGCGGCAGCCCAGGCGCCGGCCAAGGTTCTGGTCTTCGATCTCGAACTGGTTGACACCAGCCGGGAGCCCTCCGATCCGGACCATGCCGGACGGCTGGAACGGGTGACGGCGCTGCTGCGCGACGGGCTGAAGGACGGCGGTTACGAGGTGACCGGCGTCCGCGACAGCGCCGTCGCCACGGAGGTGCCGGCGTCGCTCTATCGGTGCAACGGCTGCGAACTCGACCTTGGGCGCCGGGCCGGCGCGGACATCGTGGTGACGGGTTTCATCCATAAGATCAGCACGCTGATCCTCAACATGCAGATTATAATGCGCCGCACCGGAGATGGCGAGGTCATCGCCGTCGCGAACGCGGACATCCGCGGCGACAACGAGCGGTCATGGCGGCGCGGCGTCGACTGGCTGCTGCGTCACCGCCTGCTGGCCGCACCGCCGTCCGACCGGTGACGAGCCCTGACGACATCCGAGGCGGGGGAGCCAACCTTCGTCCGACACGGGGAGGAGGATCGCTTGGCCGACGACGCTTTGCTCTCCTATGTGCCGTACCGCCCGGCGGCGAGCCGCGTCCGGTACTACGACATCACGCTGCGCGACTATGTGGACCAGTTCCGGATCGGCGTCTGGGACCAGGAGAAAGAACGCACGCAGCGCGTCCGGATCAACGTCTCGCTGACGCTGCCCTGGCCCGACCGGCCGATGACCGACAGCCTGGACGAGGTGCTGTCCTACGACTTCCTGATCGACGGCATCCGCGCCCTGCGCGACGGCGCCCACATCAACCTCGTCGAGACGCTCGGCGACCGGATTCTCGCCTTGTGCTTCTCCAACCCGGAGGTGACCCGCGCGCGGGTGCATGTGGAGAAGCTGGACGTCGTTCCGGAATCCGGCGGCGTCGGCGTTGTCATCGAGCGCTGTCGGGAGCGCGCACGGCCGGATGGGGCACAGGCGGGATCATGAGCAGCGCGCCGCTGTGGGTCGTGAAGCTGGGCGGCAGCCTTTGGCGCGCCCCGGAATTGCGGCGCTGGCTGGAGATCCTGGCCGCGGCGCGACGCCTGCGCGTCGTGATCGTCCCCGGCGGCGGTCCCTTCGCCGACGCCGTCCGCGACGCCCAACCGGTGCTTGGCTTCGGCGACCGCGCCGCACACCGCATGGCCCTGCTCGCCATGGAGCAGTACGGAACCGCCCTGGCGGACCTCGAGCCGCGGCTGACACCCGCCCGCAGCCTCGCCGACCTGCGCGGCCGGCCGAGCCCGACCGTCTGGATGCCGCTCCCCCTCGCGGACGATGCCGACGTGGCGGAGAGCTGGGACGTCACGTCAGACAGTCTGGCGGTCTGGCTGGCCGGTGCGCTCGACGCCACCTGCGCGGTCCTCGTCAAGTCCACTCCATTGCCGGACGCCGTCGCCCCCGTGACGCAGCTCGCCACGGAAGGCGTCGTCGATCCGGCCTTGCCGGATCGCATGGCGCGCTTCGGCGGGGCCGTCTGGTGCGTGTCGCGGGACGATCATCGGCGCTTCGCCAGGGCGCTGGACCGGGGCAACCCGTGTGGAACCCACCTTACCCTTCCCGCCGACCACCAGGACGCCGATGGCTGAGCGCCCCGAACATGTCCTGTTCCTGACCGGCACGCTGGCCGAACCGCGCCTACGCCATGTGCTTGCCTCCTTGGAGCCGCTGGAGTTCCGCACCACCGTGGTCAATCTCGGCATCAAGGTCGCGGCGCTGGCGACGACGGAGATCGTGCTGCGCCGCCTCGCCTCGACCGAGGGTGCCGACCTCGTGCTGCTGCCGGGCCGGTTCCGAGGCGACCTCGAACGGCTGTCCGCCCATTTCGGCGTGCCCTTCGAGCGCGGCCCCGACGAGCTGGATGACCTGCCCCAGCACTTCCGACGTCAGGCCGCCCCGCTCGATCTCAGCCGCTACCGCACCAGGATCTTCGCCGAGATCGTCGAGGCGCCGCTGCTCGGCGTGCCGGCGATCCTGGAACGCGCCACCCGCTTCACGGCGGACGGGGCCGACGTGATCGACCTCGGCGGGTTGCCCGACCATCCCTTTCCCCATCTCGAGGAAGCGGTGACGGCGCTGCGCGAGGCCGGTCACACGGTCAGCGTCGATTCCCTCGACCCCAGGGAGCTGTTGCGCGGCGCCGCGGCGGGCGCCTCCTACCTGCTCAGCCTGACCGAGGAAACCGCCTGGGTCGCCCGCGAGACCGACGCGGTGCCCATCGTCATCCCCACCACGCCAAGCGACCTGCCGTCGCTCGACCGGGCGCTGGACACGATCCGCGGCGAGGGCCGGCGTTGCATCGCCGACCCGATCCTGGAACCGATCCATCACGGCTTCACCGACTCCCTGCTTCGCTACCGCGAGGTCCGGGCGCGCCATCCCGACCTGGAAATCCTGATGGGGGTCGGCAACGTCACCGAACTGACCGACGCCGACACGCCGGGGATGACAGCGCTGCTGATGGGGATCGTCTCCGAACTGCGCATCGACCACATCCTGACGGTGCAGGTCAGTCCGCATTGCCGCCGGACCATCCGCGAGTTCGACGCGGCACGGCGTCAGTTCTTCGCCGCCGCGGAGGCCGGCGCCCTGCCCCGCAACTTCGGCGACGCCCTGCTCTGCCTGCGCGACCGCAAGCCCTTCACCAGCACGCCGGCGCAGGTGGCCGACCTCGCCGCCCGCATCCGCGACCCGAACTACCGGATCGAGGTGACGGAACAGGGGCTCCATCTCTACAACCGCGATGGGCACCATGTGGCCGGCGATCCCTTCGCCCTGCTCCCGCACATCGATCCCCGCACCGATATGGGGCACGCCTTCTATCTCGGGGCGGAACTGGCCCGCGCGCAGATCGCCTGGCAGCTCGGCAAGCGCTACAGCCAGGACAACGAGTTGCGCTGGGGCGCGGCGGTGAACGCGCCGGACGGCGGAGGACGCGGGACGTGACCTTCATCCGCGAAACCATCATCACGAGCTGCGACGCGGCGGGCAACGTCCACGTGGCGCCCATGGGAGCCACGGTGACCGAGACCGGCTATGTGCTGGCCCCTTTCCGCCCATCGCGCACGCTCGACAACCTGCTCGCCACGCGCTGCGCGGTGGTGAACTTCACCGACGACGTCCGGGTGTTCGCCGGCTGCGTCACCGGACGGCGGCGCGACTGGCCGACCGTCCCGGCGGAGCGCATCCGCGGAGCGGTGCTCGCCGGGGCGCTGGCTCATGAGGAACTGGAAGTAGCCGCGGTGGAGGACGACGGCGAGCGCCCGCGCCTGGACTGCCGCCCGGTGCATCTTGTCACCCACCGCCCCTTCCGTGGCTTCAACCGGGCGCAGGCCGCCGTGGTGGAGGGAGCGATCCTGGTCAGCCGCCTGCATCTCCTGCCGCCCGAGAAAATCGACCGGGAGATCGCGTATCTGTCCATCGCCATCGGCAAGACCGCCAGCGCTGTGGAGTTGGAAGCGTGGGGCTGGCTGCTTGACCGCATCGCCGAACACCGGGCGAGCGGGGAGGAAACGCCATGACCCGGCTGCTCGCCAGTGTCGCGTCCCTAGAGGAGCTGACGCTCGCCGCACGGGGCGGGGCGGACATCCTTGATTTGAAGGACCCTAAGGCCGGTGCGCTCGGCGCATGGCCTTTGGACAGCATCATCAGCGCCGTCAATATGGCCCACCGATGGTCCGCCCGCCCGCCGCTAAGCGCCACGGTGGGCGATCTGCCGATGGACTCGGCAATCGTGTCGCAGCGCGTGGTCCAAACCTGGGCCTGCGGCGTCGATTACGTGAAAATCGGCCTGCTTCCGTCCGGCGACCCGGCGGCCTGCGTGGCCGCGTTGGCGCCCGAAGCGCAACGGGGTACCCGCATCGTCGCCGTGCTGTTCGCCGATCTCTGGACCGATGCCAATCGCCTGCTTCCCGACCTTGCGCAAGCCGGCTTCGCCGGGGCCATGCTCGACACCGCCGGCAAGGGCACGGGCGGGTTGCTGCGGCACAAGACGAGGGACAAGTTGGCGCGTTTCCTCTCACAGGCGCGCGGCTTCGGCCTGCTCACCGGGCTCGCCGGCTCACTGCGCCTGGACGACATTCCGACATTGCTGCCGCTCGCACCCGATTATCTCGGCTTCCGCACGGCCCTGTGCGCCGACGGAAACCGGGGCGGCGCGCTGGACTCGGCCGCGCTGGCAGCGGTCCGCGACGCCGTCCCGGAACAGCCCCTCACCGGTTGAACGCGCGCTCCGCTACTGCCCGGAACCCTGCTTCGGCGGCTGGGAGGTGGCGTTGCCGCCCTGCGATACCGAGCCACCGCCTATGGTGCCCTGCCGCTGCCCGGCCAGGGAGTTGTCCGGCAGCGCCCCGGTGCCGCTCGTGGAACCGCCCGCCGCACCGGACGCCGGCGAGTCAGGCATGGAGGTGCCGGACGTACCGCTTTGTCCGCCGCCTTGAGTGACTCCGCCGCCGACGGTGCCCTGCCGCTGCCCGGCCAGGGAGTTGTCCGGCAGAGCGCCGGTCGATGGGCTGGAGCTTTGGCTTCCGGAGCCTTGAGGCGTCGCGCCGCCCGTGGTTTGGGCCGACGCCGGAACCGACGCCGCGGCCGACGCAAAGGCCAGCAGAGACGCACCGGCCAGGATGTGCAAATGTTTCATGGACCTGTCCTCCGGGATGATGTTGGACGAATCTGGGGACGATCGGGCGCCTCTAACCCGCGTCCTTCGTGCTGCGGTTCTGGCGGGACGCTTCGCCCATGCGGCCGATGTCCTCCTTCGCCCGCTCGTCCCGCCCGGCGTCCTGCGGTTGGTCCTTCTTGAATTCCTGCTCGCTGCCGAGAACGCTCTTCTCGCCACGCGGCTGGTCCTGAGCCTTGTCGGAATTTCCCGTCATGACGTTTCCTCCACCCGAGCCCGCCCGGCGGGATGACCGGACGGTCGTCTGCTCCATCAACCGGAGGTCGCCGGGGGCGGTTCCGTCTGTCCCGTCATCCCTGTTCCGCCGGTCCGCCGCGGCGGACCCAAAAGCCTCGCCCGGGATCGTAGGCGAGGATCGCCGCCCCCAGGAACAGCACAAGGCAGGCGGTGACGGCGAGGAACGCCGTGCCGTTGAACTGCAGATACAGAGCGAAGCGGATCAGCTCGACGGCCTGCGTGAAGGGGTTGATCCCAGCGATCCAGGCGAGCGTCGGGCTGCCCTCACGGATGCGCCACAGCGGATACAGCGCGGAGGAGGCGAAGAACATCGGGAAGATGACGAAGTTCATCACGCCCGCGAAATTCTCCAGCTGCCTGATGAAGGAGGACAGCAAAAGACCGAGCGCGCCCAGCATCAGCCCGCTCAGCACCAGCGCCGGCAGCACCGCGAGATAGCCGAGTTCCGGCGGCTGGACGCCCCAGAACCAGGCGATGGCGAAGAAGACATAGACCTGGGCGATCGACACCAGAACGCCGGCCAGCAGCTTGCAGACCAGCAGGTACCAGCGCGGCAGCGGGCTGACCAGCAGGGTCTTCATGCTGCCCATCTCCCGGTCGTAGACCATGGACAGCGAACTCTGCATCCCGTTGAAGAGCTGGATCATCCCCACCAGCCCCGGCGTCACGTAGTCCTCATAGAGAATGTAGGTCTCGTAGGGCGGGATGATCGACAGGCCGAGCACCGCCCGGAAGCCCACCGCGAAGATGCCCAGCCAGACCAGAGGCCGCACCAGGGCGGCGAAGAACCGCTCGCGCTGGTGCACGAAGCGCAGCCCCTCGCGGACGATGACCGCGCGCAGGCAGCGCCAGTAGAGCGTCGCGTTCATTGCCGCACCTTCTTCTCCGTCAGGCGGGCGAAAGCGTCGCCCAGCGTCGCGACGCCAGCGGCGGCGCGCAGTTCCTCCACCAGCCCGCTCGCCAGCACGCGCCCACCGTGCAGCACCACGACGCCGTCCCCGTCGCGCGCCTCGTCGATCAGGTGGGTCGCCCAGAGCACGGCCAATCCCCGTTCCCGGCAGAGGTCATGCACATGATCGAGCACCTGCCGGCGCAGTTCGATGTCGAGCCCGACGGTCGGTTCGTCCAGCAGCAGAAGGCTCGGTCGGTGCAGCAGCGCGCGGGCGATCTCCACCCGCCGCCGCTGCCCGCCGGACAGGGTGCGCACGCGCTCGTCCGCGCGCTCGGCCAAGCCGATACGGGCCAGTTCCTCCCCCGCCCGCGCCTCGATGTCGGCGGAGGCCAGACCGTGCAGCCCGCCGTGATAGCGCAGATTCTGAATGACGGTCAGGTCCGGGTCGAGCGTCGGCTGCTGGAACACCACGCCGATGCGGGCCAGCGCCTGGGCCGGGTGCCGGCGCATGTCGAAGCCGAAGACCCGGATGCTTCCCCGGCGGGTGTTGTAGATGCGCGTGATCAGGGAGAAGAGCGTCGTCTTGCCGGCGCCGTTGAGCCCCAGCAGCACGGTGAACCGCCCCGCGGGAACGCCGAACGACACGCCGTCCAGCGCCACCCGCGCCCCGAAGCTGTGGCTCAGCCCCTCGACCGCCAGGATGGGGTCCGCCGGGGCGCCGCCGGGAATGGCACGCGGTTCGGGAGGCGCGGTTTCGAAGCAATCCATGTCGTCTCCATCGCCGGGAGCAACCACCTGTGAAATCCCCTCTCCCCTCCGGGGAGAGGGTTAGGGTGAGGGGGGTTGCGCGTGTTGGGACGTCCGGCACAAGCGCAACCCCCTCACCGGCCCTTCGGGCCACCCTCTCCCCGGAGGGGAGAGGGCTATGACGTCACGGCTTGACGATCACGCCCCAGGGCGCGCCGCCGACCGAGATCGACTTCACGACCCGGCCGCGCTCCAGGTCCATCACCGACATGTCGTTGCTGACGCCGTTCGTCGTGTAGAGACGCTTCTCGTCCGGCGACAGCGCCAGATTCCAGACGCGCTGGCCAACGAGGTGGTAGCGCTTCACCTCGTAGGTCCTGGCGTCGATCTCGGCGACCCGGTTGGCCGGGCCGAGGGCGACGAAGGCGCGCTGCCCGTCGCTGGTCAACTGGATGCCGACCGGCTGGATCGACTCCCGCGGGACGCCCTGGACCGCGAAGCCGATCTTGTGGACGAGCTTGCGGGAGGCCGCGTCGATGACGCTGACCGTCCCGCCGACCTCCGACGACACCCAGACGAACCGCCCGTCCCCGGTGAACTGGGCGACGCGGGGGCGCGCATCGACCAGCACGTTGTCGATGATCTTGTGGGAGTCCGTGTCGATGAAATGCGCCATGTTCGTCGTCTCGGACGTGTTCACCAGGATCTTGCCGTCCGGGCTGACGCCCATGCCCTCCGGCTCCACCCCCACCTGGATCTCGCCGATGATCTTCTTGCTGGCGATGTCCACCACCGAGACCATGTTGTCGTCCTCGTTGGCGACGTAGAGCCGGTGCCCCTGCGGGTCCAGGACGAACAGCTCCGGATCGGGGCCGGACGGGAGCCGGTCGACGACCTTCTGGGTCGCCACGTCGATGACGTCGATCCGGTTGTCGTCGCCGACGCAGACGAAGATCCGCGTCATGTCCTCGTTGAAGGTGATGCCGCGCGGCCGGCGCCCGACCTTGATCGTGGCGACCACCTGCAGCTTGCCGCCGTCCACCACCGAGACGGTGTTGCTCTTCTCGTTCGACACGAAGATGGTGTCCGCCTGCGCGGACGGGGCGATGACGAAGCCCAGCAGCGCTAAAGCGCCGATCCGGGCGGCTCCTCCGGTTAACGACATGATGGTCCCTCCCATGGTTGCCCCCTGCCGGGGCTTTTCTCAGCGGTTGCGGCACCGGCTTTCCGGGCGGTCGTCGCCGAGCGTGTCGAGTTCCGAGAACTGGTGCAGGTAGCCCGGCTGCGGCGACACCGAGACGAGCACCCGCGGCCCGGCCAGCAGCACCGGCTGCCGAAGCTGTCCGTCCCAGTCGCGGAAGGTCAGCCCCTGCCCCTTGAAGGCCGGCAGGGCGAAATCCGGGCCGCGCACGAAGGCGGCAAGCGCCGCGGGGTCGGCGGACTTGGTGCGCGTCGCCGCCTCGCCCACGGCGCGGACGGCCATCCAGGCGGTGTAGTCGCGCGGACGCATCCAGCGCCCGGCCTGCCGTTCGAAGCGGCTGTGGATCTGCGTCGCCCCCCACTGCTCGTGCACGCGCGACCACGCGGTCGGGACGAGCCCGTGGGTACCGACGACCGGGCGGGGCAGCCACGTCTGATACAGCAGATACTCGCCGAACCCGTCCGCCTCGTCGGCGACGACCAGCACGTCGTGCTCGGTGCCCTGGGTGAAGGTGAGGATTTCTGACTGGACGGTGACGTGGCCGGTGTCGACGCGGCGGTTCGCGTCCTCGAAGGTCCAGCGCTTTTCCTCGACGATTTTGGCGCGGTAGCGCTTGGCGGCGGCGCGGATCGCGTCGGCGTAGGCGGCGTCCTGCGGCGTCCGCCCGACCACCAGCAGCCAGTTCATCCATTTCCGCGACGCGAGATACTGGGCCAGCGCGTCGGCCTGCATCCGCCGGCTGGGCGTGACGTGCAGCAGGTTGGCGCGGCAGCGCTCGTTGCGCAGATCGTCGTCCGGGGCGCGGGTGTTGAAGATCAGCATGTCGCCCGCCTCGGGCGCCGCCGCAGCGGCGAGCAGGGCGTCCTCCTTCAGGTCGGCGACGAGCAGGCGGATGCCCTGTCCGGCAAGGTCGCGCACGGCGTCCTCGACGCGCCCGTCTTCCGGCACCGTCACCTCGACCAGATCGAAGCGCTGGTTGAGGAACCGCCCGGTCGTGTTGTTGTCGGCGATGGCGAGGCGGGCGCCCTGGACGCCCTCGTCCTCCGACACCGGCTCGAGGAAGGTCTGGGGAATCCGCGGCTCCTCCGCGCGGGTCAGATAGCCGATGCGGACCTCCAGCGGATCGGCGCCCCACGCCGGTGCCCCGAACAGGAGCGCGGCGGCGACGGACAGAAGGGCGGCGGCCCGGCTCACGGGAGGGCGCCCGCTACCCTTCTGACAGGATAAGCACCTCTCCGATCCCTCCGGCCGACCGGTCGCCGATAAGGCGCCGGGCACGGGTTCCGGCGGCTGGATATCCACTGGGCCATGCCCCGCCATCGATCAGCTCCTTCCGCATCAGTTCCAGAAACAGCCAGTCGTTCATGCCGCCATCGACGAAGCCGGACGGAACGGCCTCCGGCTCCCGCGACAGCAGGATGGAGCCGCGGCGCATGGCCTGCCCCGGATCGGGACCGCAACTGTCGCCGACGACGATGGTCCCGGCGATCATCCGGGCGCCGCACAGGCTCCCCACCCGACCATGGACGGCGATCAGGCCACGACGCATCCGCTCGCCGACGCGGTCGCCGGCGTTCCCCATGACGACGACGAAGCCGCCGCTCATGCCGCGCGTGCCGCCGGCCAGCGGCGCCCCCAGGAAATCGCCGGCATCGCCCGCGACGCGCAGGTTCCCGCCGACCATCCCAGCGGCGGCGAAGGCACCGCAGTTCCCCGCGACGGTCAGCGCGCCGCCGCGCATGGCGCTGCCGGCATAGGCACCGCACTCCCCCTCGACCCGGAGATTCCCGCTGGTCATGCCCGTCCCCACCCCGTCGAGCACCGCGCCGCCGGGACGCAGGATCAGGGTACCGGGAGGGCCGCCGTCCTCCAGCGTGAACAGCGCGTCCAACCGGTGACGCCCCCGCCCACGGACCGGCATCAGCCCGGCCAGCGCCTCCCGTCCGCCCTCGATCAGCCGTTCGGGCAGGACGCCCGTCATGTCGATGGGCGGACCGGCGGGGTCTCGGATGGTGAGGACGATGCCGCTCATGCCATCACCTCGTGCAGGCGGAACTGGTAGCGGCCGAGCTTGCCGCCGTAATTGCCGGCGGTGACCGACACCACGCCACCGGCGGCGCCGAGGTCCGCCACGGCGGCGATGCCCGCGCGCATGGTGGCGGCGACCGCCGCTTCGCTCACCCCGTCGATGACCAGTTCGAGGATGGATTCCACCCCCTCCGGCACCAGCGATGCGGGCACCGCCGCCCGCAGCGTCGGGCAGAAGGCGGTGTTGGTGGAAGCGATCATGCCCTTGTACTTGCCGCCGATCTTGGAGCCGGAGCGGACCACCCCGCCCGGAAAGGGCAGGATCGCCCCCGGCACCTCGCGGATCGCCAGGACCGCGGCCTGCGCCGCCGCCAAACCGGAGCGGCGATCGGCTGCCAGGATGATGAAGTTGCCACCGCCGACGCCGTCCACCGTCCCGGTGGCCGCCTCGCACAGGAACTCGCCGTCCATCACCGGGATGCGCCAATAGCGGCGGATTCCGACACGCTTGGCAATCTGCCAGCCGTCACCGAAGTAGCGCAGCGCGTTGCCGAGCGGGATTGTCGGGCCGTCCCGCAGCCCCGCGTAGCAGGCCGTTCCGGGGCAGGTCATCACGCACTGCCCGACGCGGCGCGCCACCTGCTTCGCCAGTTCCGCTTTCGACATGGCGAACAGCAGCACCGCGGCGCCGGGCCGGGAGTCCGGCGTCTCGCCGGGCGGCAGCGCGCGCTCCATCGCCGCCTCGCAGCCGCAGGCGATCACCGAGGTGGCGAAGCCCGTCATGCTGACCACAGCCGCCTGGACCCAGGCCGGGGTGTCGGCGGTGATCACCAGCCGCGTGCCGAGCATGGGGAAGGCTTCGGCGAAGGTGTCCTCGATGTGGACGCCGTTGAGCCGCATCAGTACGCCCCCATCAAAATGATCCGGGCTGGCAGGCGTGGCGGATCAGGCCGGTGCCGCCGCGGATCTCCTCCTCCGCGATGCGGAAATGCGTCAGCCGCTGGCCCATGCGCTCGTCGAAGCGGCGCGCCATCCAGGACTCGATCGTCGGGTCGTAGGCGGGCTCCACCACATGCGTGCGCCCCTGGAGGAACGCCACCACCACGCCGTCGCGGACGATCAGCCGGCCGTCCTTGAAGACGAGGTCCGGTTTCTCGAACATGGCGCGACGGTCCGGCCGGTCGGTGTAGACGGTGATGTCGGCGACCGCCCCCGGCCCGAGATGGCCGCGGTCGGTCAGGCCCAGGATGCGCGCCGGGGCGGCGCGGGTCATCGTGGCGATCTCGCCCAGCGAATACTCGCGCGTCAGCGACCCCAGGATGGTGTGTTCCGGCAACGCCGGGTGCAGCTCCGCCAGCCGGGCGAGGCGGTAATCGCGGTCCATCAGCAGGCGGATCAGCTCGGGATAGCTGGTGAAGGGCGCGCCGTTCGGGTGGTCGGTGGTAAGGAAGACGCGCCAGGGGTCCTCGATCAGCAGGAACAGCTCCAGCCCGATCGCCCATTGCAGCGCGTTGACGAAGGCCTTGTCACGGTAGCGGAAGGGCACGACGCCGCAGCCGGCGTCGCATTCGATGTCCATCATCACCCATTTCTTCGGGTGGGCGAGCCCGGCGTTGTTCATCTGCGCCATGGTGTCGGCCGACGCAGTCACCGTCTGGCCGAACATGATCTGCCCGACATCCACCGAGATGTTGGGCCGGTGGTTGACCGCCTCGGCAACCCGCGCCGCGGCGGAGGAGAATTTCCGGTCGCCCTCGGCGCCATAGGCGTGGAACTGGACGTGAGTGAGGTGAAGCCGCAGGCCATCGACCGCCGCGATGCTGTCGAGCGTCGCCTCGACGTTGCCCGGCACGCCGAGGTTGAAGCCGTGCAGATGCAGCGGGTGCGGGATGCCCAGCCGCTGCACCGCCCCCGCCAGCGCGGTGAGGATGCGGCGCGGCGTGATGGCGTGGAAGGGGCCGTTTTCGTCCACGTCAAGGCGCCGCCGGTTGTATTTGAAGGCGTTGATACCGCCGGGATTCACCGCTTTTACGGCGAGGCTGCGCGTGGCGTTCAGCATGAAGCCGACGTAATCGGCCACCGCGTCCTCCCCGGCGCCGGAGGCGAGAATCTCCAGCAGGAGGTCGTCGTTGCCCAGCACCAGATAGCCGCCGGTGTCGATCAGCGGGATGTCCGCCATCTCCAGATGCGCGTGGCGGGCATTGCTCGGCAGCATCGCCGGCTCGAAGGCCGCCGTGTAGCCCATCTGGGCGTAGCGGCAGCCCGTGGCGTGGGTGGAGGGGGTGGCGAGGCCAACGCCGCAGCCGCAAGCCCCTTCCGCCGCGCGATGCTCCTCCGCCATCAGCAGGCGCGCGATGTTGACCTTTCCGCCGGCGATGTGGCTGTGGATGTCGATGGCGCCGGCCATCACGACCCGCCCGGACAGGTCGTGGACCTCGTCCGGCGCGGCGCCGGGTCCGGGATCGGCGACGATCCGCCCGTCCCGGACGAACAGGTCGCCCACCGCGCCGTCACGGCCGTTGGCGGGGTCGTAAAGGCGCCCCCCGGCGAGCTTCATCAGCATGGCAGGCCCTCCTGCGGCAGGGCGGCGGCGATGGCCTTCAGCACGGTCGCGGCGTCCGGCAGGTTGCGGTCGATGAGCCCGCGCGCGCGCAGGGCGACCACCGTGTCGCTGCGGAAGACATGGGCCGGGTGGTCGATGCCCGGCGTTCCGACGGGAATGAACACCGCCGGTTCGTCGGCAAAGGCGGTTCCCGGCGGGGCCAGCGCGACGATGGTCTGCCCCGCGGGAAAGGCCGGCACCTCCGGTCGGAAGGCGGACACCCAGACGACGGCGTCCGCCACGGCCATGTACCGCGCCCAGTCGAAGCGGTGGGGATCGTGCAGCGGTATCCCTCCGGCGAGGGACGTGCGCAGCGGCACTCCAAAGCGCCACGTGCAGACCTGATTGACCCCGATCACATTGTCGTCCCCGGCCAACGGCAGGCCGGCGCATCGGGTGTGGCGGTTCGCGTCGCGCACGAGGCGGACCAGCCGCTCGACCGTCAGGTCGGCGTGCGGCCCGTCGAAGGCGGCGGCGGACCAGGCCACGACCGTGTAGCGCGCCGTCACCAACCGCTCCGCCAGGGCGGCGATATCGCCGGCCGCGATGCCGGCGGCTCCCGAAGCGCGGGACGGATCGGGCAAGGCCGCGGCCAGCGCCGCCGCCGCGTCCCCACTCTTCGCAGGGTCACCGGCCAGCACCGTAACGGGAAGACCCGAGAGCGCGGCCCGCGTGGTGTCCAGCGGTTCGCCGCACAGGAACACGACCTCCCGCGATGGCGGCGTCTGAAAAGCCGGCGCGGGCGCCACCCAGCGCTCGAAGAGGCGCGGATGAAGCGCCGCCGGGTCCGGTCCGGCCACCAGCAGCAGATCGCAGCGGTTGCGCAGCTCGGCCAGGGTCGTCGCGATCCAGCCCGTGCGCTGGAGCACCGCCAGATTGCGGTACAGCCCGTCGGACAGCGCGTGATCGACCACCGCCCCCAGTCGCCCGGCGAGTGCCAGGGCGGACCGCGCCCCTTCGACGTCGGTGCCGAGCCCGGCAACCAGAGGCGCTTGCGCTGCGCCCAGCACCGCGGCGGCGGCGTCCACCGCCTCCGCCAGCGGCACCGGGACGCCCGCGACGCGCGGCGGTTCGGCCGCCAGCGTGCGGGAAAAGCGCTCGATCGCCACCGGGCAGTCGGTGGAGCGCACCGCCAGCGTCGCAGGCGGCTCCTCCTCGACGGTCAGGTCGTCGCAGCCGAGGCCGCAGAACGGGCACACGACGTCACGATGGACGACGGGGCGGGCAACGGAATGGGGTGGCCGGTCGCTCGCCATGCCGTCAGTCGTATTTGATGTAGGCGAAGCGCGGATCGCCCTTGGGCGTCCCCTCCAGCGCGCCGCCGTCGCGGGCGGGCTGCCATTGGATGACCTCCTCGATCTTGCGGGCGAGTTCGAAATCCTTGTCGGTGATGCCCTTGGCGGTGTGGGTCTTCAGCCGCACCTCGACCCAGGCGTAGGAGGCGGTGAGGTCCGGGTGATGCCACGCGGCCTCGGCCAGATGGCCGACCGCGTTGATCACCATCAGGGTGCCCTTCCAACTGTTCGTCTTGTACTTACGCCGAATCCAGCCGTCCTCGAACCGCCACCGCGGCAATATTTGCTGCAGTCGCTCAACGATTTCCGTATCGGAATAGGTGGTTTCCTGAACCGCGGTCATGTCTTCCTCCCCGAAGTGACCGAACAGTCCTCACCCCGAAGAGGTATATACTATTGGATCGGGGTCTTTTTTTAACGCAAGATTATCATGACCAAAAGAACGACGCAACTTTCCTTAAGCGAGTGAGGTCCTCATGCCACTCGGCGTCGACGAAGTCAGGGAGGTGCGGGTCACGGCGCCTGCGAGACTGCATCTGGGTTTTCTCGACATGAACGGCGGTCTGGGCCGCCGCTTCGGCAGTCTGGGGCTGACGCTCGACGGGATGGCGACGACCCTCCGCGCGCGCCCGTCCGACCGCCTCTGCGCGAGCGGCCCATCGGCGGAGCGCGCGTTGAAGGCCGCAAGGGCGGTCTGCGACCGTTTCCGCTGGCCCGCCCGCGCCGAACTGACGGTGGAGGAAGCCATTCCCGAGCATGTCGGGCTGGGGTCCGGCACCCAGCTCGGTCTGGCGGTCGGCACCGCGCTCGCGCATCTGCACGGCCGGCCCTCGACGGTGCGCCGCCTCGCCGCGGAGCTTGAGCGCGGCGCCCGCTCCGGCATCGGGATCGGCGCCTTCGAGAATGGCGGCGTCATCCTCGACGGCGGCCGGGGGCCGGACGACGCGCCGCCGCCCATCGTCGCGCGTCTGCCCTTTCCGGACTCCTGGCGCGTCCTGCTGATCCTGCACCGCGACGGCCAGGGGTTGCACGGCACCGCCGAGTTGCAGGCCTTCAAGGCGCTGCCGCCCTTTCCGGCGGAGCGGGCCGGGCATCTCTGCCGCCTGATCGTCATGGCGGCGCTTCCGGCCCTGATCGAGGGCGATGCCGACCGCTTCGGGCAGGCGGTGGGCGAGATGCAACGCACGGTGGGCGATCATTTCGCCCCGGTCCAGGGCGGGCGCTTCACCAGCCCCCTGGTGGCCGACGCGCTGGCGTGGCTGGAGACCGAGGGCATTCCCGGCGTCGGCCAGACGTCCTGGGGGCCGACCGGCTTCGCCATCGTCGGCGACGCCCGGCGGGCCGAAGCCCTATTGGCGGAGGCACGGCGCCGATGGGCGGGGTCCGCGCTGGACTTTCATCTGGCCCGTGGCCGCAACGACGGCGCGACGTTGGAATTTACCACCGACCGGGTGGTGCTGCGGGCCTCCTGACCCCACACCCGAGCCAAGCGGGAGGCGCGCGATGGCCGCACCCTATGTTCTGCACATGCTGACGCCGCTGAAGCACGTCAGCGCCTTCGACGTCAACATGGCGGCGGACGCCGGCATGGGGCCGCTGTTCCCCTACACCGGCGTTGCGCTGGAGGAGGTCACCGGCATCACACAGGACGCGATGTTCTCCCGCGACCCGGCGAACGCGGCGCGCACCGGGCTGTTCATCGGCGGGCGCGACGCCGTGCTGGCGCTCGACATGATGGACGCCGCGCGCAAGGCTATGTTCGCGCCCTTCACCATCTCGGTCATGGTCGATCCGTCGGGCGCCTTCACGACGGCCGGCGCCATGGTCGCCGTCGTCGAGCGCGCCCTGCGCCGCAGCCACCCGGACGGGATCAAGGGGCTGACCCTCAAGGTGTTCGGCGCAACCGGCGTGGTCGGCGGAATCGCCGCCGTGATCGCGGCGCTCGCCGGCGCGCGTGTCACCCTGGTCAGCCACCGCGGCCTGTCGGGCGTGGAGCCTAAGGCCGCCGAGTTCCGCCGGCGCTTCGGGGTGGAACTCGCCTGCGCCGACGCGCCCGACGACGCGGCGCGGGAGACGCTGCTCGGCGATGCCGAGGTGGTGTTCGGCTGCGGACGGGCCGGCGTGCAGATCCTGTCGGCGCGCAACCTCGCCGCGGCGGGCCGCCTGCTGGTCGCCGCGGACATCAACGCGGTGCCGCCGTCCGGGATCGAAGGGGTCGGCCCGAAGGACAACGGCACACCGCTTCCCTGCGGACGCGGCGTCGGCGTCGGCGCTCTGGCGGTCGGTGCCGTCAAGTTCCGGGTGCAGCACGCCCTGCTGACGCGCCTCGCCGCCGCGAAGACGGCGGAGTATCTGGATTTCTGCGATGCCTACGACGCCGCCCGCCAGATCGCCGGCTGAATCGGTGGCGGAAGGGCCGGACATCGTCGTCGCGGCCCTGTCGGCGCGGGCGCTGGCCGCCGCCGCCCGCCGCGCGGGCCGTTCTCCGGCGGCCGTCGATCTGTTCGCCGACCTCGACACCAGACGGCTTGCCAAGCCCTGCCTGCGGCTGCCCTGCGAAGCCCTGCGCCTGGAATCCGGCCCCCTTCGGAACGCTCTGGCACGGACGGACCTGCGCGGCCTGCCGTTGGTCTACGGCGCCGGCTTCGAAGACGACCCGGCGCTGCTGGCCCACCTCGCTGAGGACCGGCCCCTGATGGGCAACCGGCCCGATGTGGTGGCGCGCGTCAAGGACCCGTTCCGCTTCGCCGCCACCCTGGCCCGGCTCGGCATTCCCCATCCTCCGGTCGCGCTGACCGTGAGTGGTTCACCCGACGCCCATCTGCTGAAGCGGATCGGCGGCAGTGGCGGCGCGCACATCATTCCCGCATCGATGGCCCTGGCCAAGCCGGGCTGGTATCTTCAACGCCGCGTCACCGGCCACGCCGTGTCGGTCCTCTTTCTCGCGGACGGCGACCGCGCGGTCATCGTCGGGCTGAGCCGGCAGTGGGCCGCGCCAACCCTGGCAAGCCCCTACCGCTATGGCGGCGCCGCCGGGCCATGGCGCTGTCCGGAGCGTTGGACCCGGACCTTGCCCGCCATGATCGGCCGTCTTGCGGCGGCGTTTGAACTGGTCGGGCTGAACAGCGCCGATTTTCTGGTGACCGGGTCGGATCTTCATCTGTTGGAGATCAACCCGCGGCCGGGCGCGACGCTGGACATTTTCGATCGCCCGCCGATGCCACCGCTGCTCGGTCTCCATCTGGACGCCTGCGCCGGGCGCCTGCCCGACCGTCTACCGGTGTTGTCGGGATGCCGGGCGGCGGCGGTGTTCTACGCCGACGCTCCCACCCGGATCGAGACCGGGAGGCGTTGGCCGGCCTGGACCGCGGACCAGCCGGCGGCGCCGGTCACCATCGGGCGCGGCGAGCCGGTCTGCACGGTGTTCGGCAACGGGCCCAGCGCCGGCGCGGCGCGGCGTCATGCCGAGCGGCGGCAACGCGAACTGGCGGCCCTCGCCGCGATGGAGATGCAGTGATGACCACGGAAACGCCCTCCGATCCACGCCCAAGCCTTGCAGCGTTGTCGGCGCCGCTGGTCGAACGGCTGGTGGCCGATGCCCCGGTGCTCCGTCTCGGCATCGAGAGGGTCGGCGGGGCCTGCGTCGTCGATGCCGGGATCGGCCATCCCGGCGGGCTGGAAGCCGGACGGCGCGTCGCTGAACTGTGCATGGGCGGTCTTGGCCGGGTGGCATTTAGCCCAATGCCCGGCCCGCCGCCCTGGCCGTTCGGCGTCACTGTCCACAGCGCGCAGCCGGTGCTGGCATGCCTCGGCAGCCAGTATGCCGGCTGGAGCCTCAGCCATGGCAGCGGCAAGGGCGCCTTCTACGCGCTGGGCTCCGGCCCCGGCCGCGCGCTGGCCCGGCAGGAGGCGCTGTTCGACGAGCTGGACTACCGCGACGCCGCCGACGCGGCGGCCTTCGTCATGGAGGCGACGGCCCTGCCGCCCGCCGAACTGGTCGCCCACATCGCAACGACCTGCGGCATCGCCGTCGACCGGCTGACCCTGGTCCTCACCCCGACGCAGAGCCTCGCCGGGACCACCCAGGTGGTCGCCCGCGTGCTGGAGGTCGCCCTGCACAAGCTGCACGCCCTCGGCTTTCCGCTCGACCGCGTTGTCGACGGCATCGGCATGGCGCCGCTTCCCCCGCCGGGCGGCGGCTTCCTCACCGCCATGGGCCGCACCAACGACGCGATCCTCTACGGCGGCACGGTCCATCTGCACGTCACCGGCCCGGACGACGCGGCCGAGGATCTGGCGCGCCGCCTGCCCTCCTCCACCTCGCGGGACCACGGGCGCCCCTTCGCGGAGATCTTCGCAGCGGCGAAGGGAGACTTCTACGCCATCGATTCCATGCTGTTCAGCCCGGCGCGCGTGACGGTCACCGCGATCGACAGTGGGCGCAGTTTCCACGGCGGGACCCTGGCGCCGGACCTCGTGGAGCGCTCGTTCCGCGATGTCCGGTGAGCGCGCCGCCCTGATCCTCACCGAACGGCCCGACTGGCACACGCCGCGGCTGGTCCGGGCCATCGAGGCGCGCGGCCTGCCCTGCCGCTGCGTCTCGCCACGACGCTGCGGGATCGCCGTCGGCCACACGGCGACCGGGCTGCTGATCCCCGGCTTCGAGGACACGCTGCCGGCGGGTGTCTTCGTCCGCGCGGTGGGCCAGGGCAGCTTCGAGCAGGTGACGCTGCGCCTGGGCGTGCTCCACGCGCTGCGCGACCTCGGGGTGCCGGTCTGCAACGACGCGCGGGCCATCGAGCGCTGCGTGGACAAGAGCATGACCAGCTTCCTTCTCGCCAGCGCCGGCCTGCCCACCCCGCCTGCCCTCGCCGTGCAGGAGCCCGAACCGGCCCGGCACATTCTTGAACAGGCGCCCGACCAAGTGCTGAAACCGCTGTTCGGCGCACAGGGGCGCGGACTGCAACGCTTGGACGGACCCGACGTGCTGCCCGACGCCGAAGCGGTCGGCGGCGTCTACTACCTGCAGCCCTTCATCCCGCCACGCACCGAAGGCGCGTGGCGGGACCGCCGCGTGCTCGTGGTGGGTGGGTGGGCGGTCGCCGCGATGACCCGGTACGGGCGGAGTTGGATCACCAACGTCCATCAGGGCGCGGCGTGCGAGGCCGCTCCCGCCGACGACGAGGCCGCCGCGCTCGCCGTCCGCGCCGCGGCGGCGGTTGGCGCAAGCTACGCGGGCGTCGACCTGATCCAGAACCGCGCGGGGGCCTGGCTGGTGCTGGAGATCAACAGCATGCCGGCTTGGCAGGGCTTGCAGCGGGTCAGCGCGGTGGACATCGCCGATGCCCTGGCCGCCGACTTCGTGGAGCGGGTCGGCGCATGATCGGTGGGCGCATGATCGACTGGGCGCCGATCCCCCCCGATCCGGCCTCCGGCGTGGCCGGTGCCTACCGCGCCGCCTGCCACCTGGAACTGCGCGCGCTGAAGCCCGGCAACGTCCACATCCATGCCGAGGGACACGGCATGACCGTCGCCCAGTTCCTCGCCAGCGCCGACGCGACCGCGCCCATCCTCGCGCGGCCGGGGCTGGACGTCGGGGAGCGGCTGCACGCAGCCGTCCTCGCCACGCGGGAAGCCGTCGGCTGCAACACCAACCTCGGCATCCTGCTGCTGGCCGCACCGCTGGCCCAGGCCGCGCTGATGCCCGGCGAAGGTTCTTTGCGCGACCGGTTGCGCCATGTCCTCGCCAGCCTGACGGTGGCGGACGCGGAGCTGGCTTTTCAGGCGATCGCGCTGGCGGAGCCCGCCGGGCTGGGCCGCGTGGAGGGGGCGGACGTGCACGCCCCGGCGCGGGTGACTTTGCTCGACGCCATGCGGGAAGCGCAGGACCGCGATAGCATCGCCCGGCAATACGCGACGGGCTTCGCGGACATCTTCGACACCGGCGTGCCGAGCCTGCGGCGATGGCTGGACGCCGGGCCGGATTTCGAGCGGGCAACGGAAATGATTTATGTCGAATTCCTCGCCACCCTGCCCGACAGCCATGTCATCCGAAAATACGGGCGGGAGCGTTCTGAATGGTTACGCACGCGGGCTTCGGAATTGAGGGAAAACGCGGCCGCGGATCGTGCATTCACGCTAACGCGATCGCGCTTGGCGGAACTGGACCGGGACCTCAAATACAATGGCGTCAACCCGGGAACGACCGCGGATATTGTCGTGGGTTGCCTTCTTGCGTTCTGGCTCATGCAATCCCCGCAGCCGCCCGTCATAACGGATGCTCTTCGAAAAGACGCGCTCCGCGAAGGGCGCCGGCAACACTAGGGAGAAAGGACATGCCGATGTGGGGAGGACAGTCCACCAAGATCAACCGCGTGCTCGTCGGTGAATCGCTGGTCGGTGATGGGAACGAGGTCGCCCACATCGACCTGATCATGGGACCGCGCGGCAGCGCCGTGGAAACGGCCTTCTGCAACGCGCTGACCAACAACAAGGACGGCTTCACCGCCCTGCTCGCCGTCGTCGCACCCAACCTGATGTGCAAGCCGGCGACCATCCTGTTCAACAAGGTCACCATCAAGGGCGCGGAACAGGCGGTGCAGATGTTCGGCCCCGCCCAGCACGCCGTCGCCAAGGCTGTGGCCGACTGCGTGTCGGAAGGCACCATCCCGCAGGACGAGATCGACAACATCTTCATCTGCGTCGGCGTCTTCATCCACTGGGAGGCCAAGGACAACGCCAAGATCCAGGACTACAACTACCGCGCCACCAAGGAAGCCATCGAGCGCGCGGTCGCCAGCTTCCCGAGCGCGCAGGACCTGATGAGCCAGAAGGACAAGGTGAAGCACCCCTTCGCCGCGTGACTGGCTTATCGGGACAGGGCATCCAGTTCCGCACCGCCGATGCGGCCGTCGTGCAGCGCCGTCGCCACCAGGGCGCCGGCGCTGCCACGCGCCGCGAGGTCTCGAAGGTCGTTGCCGTCGCGCACCCCGCCGGCGGCGAACAGGCTTGCCTGCGGCTTGGTTTCGTTGATCTCGGCGAGGCGGCTCCAGTCCGGACCCTCACCCGACCCGACGCGGGCGAGGGTCATGGCGATGATCCGTTGCGGCCACAGGTCGGGACGGTCCGGCAGGCCGGGCGGTCCGACGAAGCGGTCGCGGAAATCGAGCGAAAGGATCACCCGCTCCCAAGCCGGGTCGGCCTTCAGCGCGGCCAGCGGAGCCAGCCCGTCCAGGCTCTCGCTGCCGAGCACCGCGTCGCCGAGCCCCGACGCGACGAAGCCGCGCACCGCGTCGGCGGTGCGGAACCCGGCATCGACCCAGAATCCAACATCCGGATAGGCCTCTTTCAGCCGCGCCAGCGCCGGCCGGTTGTCGCCGGTGCCTTGGATGGCGTCGAGGTCGGCGGCATAGACCACCCGGAACGGATGCAGGCGGAGCAGGCCGCCGACCACCGCCACCGGGTCGTTGCCGGCGCACAGCGACGAGCGCAACGGCGGGTAGCGGCCCCGGTCGCCGCGGCGGGCGTGCACCACACCGCCATCCCTGAGGTCGATCACCGGAACGACGTGGAACATTTCCCACTCCCTCGGCTGCATGGTGGTGGACGGCATGCGCATCCTGGTTTGTGAGTTCGTGACCGGCGGCGGTATGCCGCCGGACGCCCCCATCCCCGCCAGCCTCGCCCGTGAGGGCGACCTGATGCTCCACGCCCTGCTGGCCGACCTGCTGGAGATGCCGGGGGTGGCGGTGACGGTCACGCGCGACGCCCGCCTTCCGCCGCTCGCGTTCCCCGTGCGCAGCATAACCATCACGGACCCGCGCGAGTCCTGGTCGCTTTGGGAGAACCTCGCCCGGCAGGCGGACGGCGTCTGGCCGATTGCCCCGGAAACCGACGGCGCATTGGAACGCTTCGGCCGTATGGTTGAAGCAACTGGGCGCCGCCTGCTCAACAGCCGCGCCGACGCGGTGGCCGTCGCGTCGAGCAAGGCGGCGACGGCAGCCGTTCTGTCGGCGGCCGGACTGCCCGTCGTCCCGGTCTGGCGGATCGGCGCCGTCGCTGCGGACGGGCCGCCGGGGAACGGTCCGTGGGTCGTCAAGCCCGACGACGGGGCCGGATGCATCGACACCCGGCTGATCCGCGAGCATGCCGACTGGCGGGGCTGGCTGGGAGAGACGGACCGGAGCGGCTTCGTGGTGCAGCCCTTCCAGCCGGGCACGCCGGCCAGCCTGTCGATGCTCTGCCGCGACGGGCGGGCCTGGCCGCTGACCGCCAACCGCCAGACCGTCACCCTGTCTGCTGGCCGCTTCTCCTACGGCGGGGGGATCGTCGGCGGGATGGCGCTGTCCCCCGCCCTCTCCGATCTCGCGCAGGGCGTCGCGGCGGCGCTGCCCGACCTGTTCGGGTGCGTCGGCGTCGATGTCATCGTCGGTCCCGACGGGCCGACGATCATCGAGGTCAACCCGCGCCTCACCACCTCCAATGTGGGGTTGCGGCGCGCGACGGGGTTGAACGTCGCCGCCGCGGTGCTGGACCTGTCGCGTGACCCGCCGGTCCCGCCGCAACCGGTGACGCGCATCGAACCGGTCCTTCTGACGCTGGAGAGGTGAGCCATGGACGGCGGCGCATTGATCGGGCTGGACATCGGTGGGGCGCACCTGAAGGCCGCCTTGTTCGATGGGGCGGGAACGCTCCGCGACCTCGACCAGTGGCCCTGCCCGCTCTGGCAGGGTCTCGACCGGCTGGAGCAGGCCGTCGCGGCGGTGACCGCCCGCTGGGGCCAGCCGCAACAGGTCGCGGCGACCATGACCGGAGAGTTGGCGGACCTGTTCGACGACCGCGCGGACGGCGTGCGCCGCATCGCCGCCACGATGCGCTCCGCCCTGCCCGCCGCGACCCTCAGCATCTTCGCCGGCCCCCGTGGGCTGGTGCCGGTCGATACCGTTCCGGACTGCGTGGAGGCGGTGGCCTCCGCCAACTGGTACGCCACCGCATTGGTGGCCGCGGCGGGCGGCGACGGCGTCCTGCTGGATGTCGGAAGCACCACCACCGACATCGTCCCGCTCGTCGGCGGCGGCCCGCTCCACGCCGGCTATTCCGACGCCGAGCGGCTGGACAGCGGCGAACTGGTCTACACGGGCGTCGTGCGCACCCCGGTCATGGCGGTGGCCAGCGCTGCCCCCTACGGCGGGCGCTGGCGCGCGCTGATGGCGGAGCTGTTCGCGACCATGGCCGACGTTCACCGCCTGACCGGGACGCTGCCGGACGGCGCCGACCAGCACCCGACGGCGGACGGGCGCGACCACGGCATTACGGCCAGCGCACGACGCCTGCTGCGGATGGTCGGCGACGACCTGGGACCGGACGGCCTGCCGAAGGCCTGCCGCCTCGCCGACCATCTCGCGGAACGCCAGCTCCGTCGGATCGAGGACGCGCTCGACCAAGTGCTGTCGCGGAGCTTGACGGCGGACGCCCCGCCGCTCGTCGGCGCCGGGGTCGGCCGGTTCCTGGTGCGTCGCCTCGCCGAACGCCGGGGATCGGCGTACCGGGACTTCGAAGCGCATCTGCCGGTGGCGCCGGCCTTGCGGGAACGCACGGGATGGTTCGCTCCCGCCGTCAGCGTCGGCTGGCTGGCCTTCGACGGTGCGCCGCACAAACACCTTTGCCCGGTTGCCGCCCCCGCAGACGGGGTCCCATACTTGCGCGATTGAACACAATGCAGGACCGGACGATGGCTGCTGCGGCCACGTTCCTCGGGTCGTCCGCGCGCAAGGCGCCGGCCGGCGTCTGGCTGCTCGTCTGCCTGCTCTGGGCAACCCCGGCGCCGGCCGATCCCCTGCCCGTGTTCGAGGTCGCACCCGGTGTGTTCGTGCACGCCGGTCGCCACGAGGAAACCGACGCGGCCAACGCCGGGGACATCGCCAACTGCGGCTTCATCGTCGGGGACGACGCCGTCGCCGTGATCGACAGCGGCGGCTCGCCGGTTGTTGGACATCGTTTGCGCGACGCGATCCGCGCCCACACCGACCGGCCCGTCCGCTACGTCGTCAACACCCACATGCACCCGGACCATGTGCTGGGAAACACCGCCTTCCTGCCCGACCGGCCCGAATTCGTGGCGCACGGCAACTTCCAGGCGGCCCTGACGGCGCGCATGGACCATTACCGGCAGGCGTTCGAGGCCGAGACCAGTCCCGCCGCCGCCGCGGAGGTGCGGCTCATCCCGCCGACCCTCGTGGTCGCCGAGCGGTTGGAACTGGATCTGGGAGGGCGCGTGCTCGACCTCGTCGCGTGGCCGGTGGGCCACACGGACAACGACCTGACGGTGCTCGATCGGCGAACCGCGACGCTGTGGGCCGGGGACCTGTTGTTCATGGAGCGGGCGCCGGCCATCGACGGTTCCGTCCTCGGCTGGCTCCGCGTTCTCGACGCCCTGGCCGCGGAACCGGCGGCGCGCGTGGTTCCCGGACACGGCCCTCCCTCGGCCCCCTGGCCGGATGCGGCCGGGGACCTGCGCCGCTACCTGAGCCGGATCGTCGAGGGTGTTCGCAATGTCCAGGCCGCCCACGGCACCATTCAGCAGGCGGTCGAAACGGTCGCCGCCGAGGAGGCGCCGCGCTGGCGCCTGTTCGAGTCCTACAACCCGCGCAACGTGACGGCGGCCTTCGCCGAACTGGAATGGGAATGACGCCATGACCACACCGCACCGAACCATTTTCACGCTGTCGGGAGTTGCTTGGCTGTGCCTGGGCAGCGCGAGCGCTCTGGCGGCCTCGCCGCAGGAAGAGCGCTGGGACATGCTGCGCGACATGTATTTCTCGGGTCGCGCGGTCGAGGATGCCGGGCCGCTCCTCAGCCTGGAGGCGCCGAAGCGGGCCAACGACGCGGCGGTCGTGCCCATCCGGATCGTGACCGCGCCGGGCAACGGCGTCGAGGTGACCGCGGTCCATCTCATCGTCGATGAAAATCCGGTGCCAATGGCCGCGACCTTCCGCTTCCCGCACGGCGACAGCCCGCAGGCGATCGATACCCGTCTGCGGGTCAACGCCTACACCAACATCACCGCCGTGGCGGAAACCGGCGACGGGCGGCTGCTCCGCACCACGCAGTTCGTCAAGGCGTCCGGAGGATGCTCCGCCCCGGCCCTGAAGAACGCCCAGCTCGCCGTCGCCCGCATGGGCAAGATGAAGCTGAACCTGCCCGACAGCATCGTCGCCGGAAAGCCGTTGACCGCGCAGCTGCTGATCAGCCACCCCAACTACACCGGCATGCAGTACGATCAGCTCAACTATTACTTCATCCCGGCCCACTACGTGAAGACCGTTTCCATCCGTTACAACGGGACGCCAGTGCTCGACATGCAATCGGACATCTCGTTGAGCGAAGACCCCAGCATCCATTTCTCCCTGGTGCCGGAGGAGCAGGGAACGCTGGACGTCACCGCCGAGGATTCGAACGGGCGGGTTTTCCAGGAGAGCTGGCCGATCCGCGCCAATTCCGGTTCGTAAAGGTCACCTGCGCCGCCGCCGGGCCGGTTAGAAGCATTTCAGGTCGGCGGCGACCTGGGCTTGCCGGAATTCGTTCAGCAGATCCTTGATCCACCCGACGTCGCGCATGAGCGCGGCGCGCTCGCCGGGCGCCTCCTGCATGCCCCGCGCGGTCTCCATCGCCACGTAGCTGTCGTAGGGGAAATGGGCGGCAATCTCGTCGATGCTGCAGGAGCATTTGCGCACGACGTCCGGCCCCTGGCCATTGGACAGCATGCAGCCGAGAACGTAATCGACGCGGGCGTAGGTGGGATAGCCGTCCTCGGCCTGCGCCGTGCCGCAGCCGATCAAGAATGCGATCAACGCAACCGGAACACCATTCCTCATCATCGGGTCGGGTCCATGCTGGTCTGTCCGAAGAAGCGCATCCTCATGGTGGGGCGATCAAGCATTCGGTCTCAAGCACGCATTCGGAGATCGCCGCGGGAATGACCGGCCGATCACAATCAGAGCTGAATAAATTCGGCATTCATTGACCACAGGAAATCCATACGTATTTTCCGTGCCACTATCCATTCGTAGGATGGCCGTACCAGGATTGGACCGGTAGGCTTCCTGAAGAGGACCGAAACCGCAGATGGTCCTTTCCATCCATCCAGGAACCGAGGGAGCGCATCATGAAGACTTGGCGCAAACCGAAAATCCGCGTGATTGCCGTCGGCACCGAAATCAACGCCTACGCCTGCGCCCAACTCTGATGGCGTGGTGACGGCGAAGCCGTGTGCCTGATCGTGCCCACCACCGACTTTCCTGCGGGCAGCGGCGAGACACGTCTCCGCTGCCCGCTCGCTTGTTTCAACAAGGCCGCCCATCAAGGACCGGCTTGAGTTCGGGCACCGGACTCACGCCGGACGCAGCGGTTCGAAACGGGCGAACCATTGACCCGCGCCATCCGGTGCCGTGGCGTCGTAATACAGCGAGGACAGACGCAGACGGCCGGCGCCCTCCAACCGCGGCCCCGTCGCCATGGTGTGAAAGCTCCCCCCTCCCACCACGCGGTGCGCGATGGTGAGATAGAGTCGCGACAGCATCCCGTCCCGCAGCATGGTGGACAGCATTCGGGGACCGGTCAGCAGATACACGCTGCGGAAGCCGAGGTTGCCGAGTTCCCGGACCAGAGGCGCCCCCTCCACCGATGCACCGTCTCCAGCCAGGATCACCGGGAAGCCTCGCGCGCGCAGCGCATCGACCCGATCAAGGGGGGCCTGCCGACCGGTCGCGATCAGAACGCGCTGCTTTTCCCGGATGACCGACTCCGGAATCGGAAAATCGAGGCTGGCGCTGGCGATCACGACGGCGGGCTGGGCGGACAAGCCGTTCTCCTGCCTCCACCGCGCGAGGTCGCGGTCCATGGCGCGCGTGCCGATCTGCAGCACGTCGTCCAGCCGACCCGCCGCGAGGTCGCGCAGATAGCCGCCGTGGGTGACGAGGCAATCCGCCTGGGCCTGAAGTTCGAGGAACAGGCGGAAGTCGTTCTCGCTGGTGATCTCGACCGGCAGGCGGCTCACTTCGCCGTCCTCCAGCGCGATGCGCCCGTCGAGGCTGCCGACGAAGCTCGCATAGACAAACGGCGCCGATGCACTGCCCAGGGTGTGGAGCGCATCGGCCACATAAAGCCCGGCCAGCGCCACCTCTTCGGGCGGTCCCGGAAAAAGCCTCAGCACACGCGCAGCCATGCCCGACGATAGCACCGTCGTTTCTGCGGCCAACAGCGCGGAAGGAGGGGGGGCGCGGACGCCCTCCCCGTCAGGTGAACCAGCGGGCGGCGTCGCCGGTCTGTCCGACGATGGTGACGCTCACCCCCGGCCGCAGATCGAGGACGGTGTTGCCGTTCACGACCCTCGCCGACGCGATCACGCTTTTGAGATCGAGCGAGGAGTCGAAGAGCGCCAGCCGATCGGTGCCCGCGGTGAAATCCATGACCATCGATCCACCGGACGCTCCACCGAGGGCGAAGACGTCCGCTCCGGCCCCACCCCACACCGTGTCGGTCCCCTGGTCGAGGAACAGAAGGTCATCCCCCGCCCCACCGACCAACACATCGTCGCCGGCTCCGCCGAACAACGTGTCGTTGCCATCCTCGCCGAACAGCGTGTCGTTGCCCGCCCCGCCATCGGCCAAGTCGTTGCCCGTCCCCAGCGACAGGATGTCGTCACCGGCCCCGCCGAACAGCGTGTCGTTGCCATCCTCGCCGTACAGCGTGTCGTTGCCCGCCCCGCCATCGGTCAGGTCGTTGCCCGTCCCCAACGACAGGATGTCATCGCCATCCTCCCCGAACAGCGTGTCGTCGCCGGCGCCGCCGAAGAGGGTGTCGTTGCCGGCGCCGCCGAACAGAGCGTCGGCGCCGCCTTCACCGATCAGGATGTCGTTGCCGGCACCGCCACCCATCGTGTCGTTGCCGGCCCCACCACCCATCGTGTCGTTGTCGGCGCCGCCATCCATCAGGTCGTCGCCATCGCCGCCGTGCATCAGGTCGTCGCCGTCGTCGCCATACAGCGTGTCGTTGCCGAGCGTGCTGGCCACCGTGTCGTTGCCGCCGCCGCCCGACAGGAGATCATCGCCGGGGCCGAGGGTGATCGATTGGCTGCCGGCGTCGCCATACACCATTTGGTTGCCCTCGCCGCCGGTCAACGTCGCCGAACCGATGACGGCGGCGAACGACACGGTGTCGAGCTGGATGGTCAGCGATCCCGCGGCCCCGGTCGTGTCGATGACCAGTGCGGTCGGCATGGTGCCCCCCGGCGTGGCGCCTGTGATCCGGACCGCCGCCCCCGGCGTGGCGGGCGCGGTGAAGGCGAGCGTGCGCAGCAGTAGGGACGCCTGCTGCGCCAGCGTGGTCAGGAAGCGGGCGCCGCCGCTGGACAGGTCGGACCGCGACACCGACCCTGCCGATGTGCGCGCGTCGATCGCCTGGATCAGGTCGGCCTGCGCCAGGGTCGCCCCCTCGCGGGCCGCCGGGCCGCTCGCCGTCACGCCGACTCCTGTCGGCAGGCCGACCTGCAGCGTGGTCGCCACCGTCGGCTGCCCGGTGGAGGGATCGGTCACCGTCTCCCGGACCAGCGGCACGTCGGCCAGCCCGGCGTTCGGGCTGGCGGGGTCCTCCGAGCGGCCATTGGCAGGTGCCTGGACCACCACGGTGCTGACGGCCCGTCCGTTGGCCTGCGACGAGAGCGTCTGGACCTCGGTGCCGTCCACCACCGCCCCTGCCGCCTTCGCCGCGGTCGCCGTTCCGGCCGCCGAAACGTTGCCCGCCGCGTCGATCAGCGTGACCGACAGGGACAGCGTGCCGTCGAACAGGCCGGACACGTCGATGCCGCCGACCGTGCCGCTCGACCCGGTCAGCGTTCCCGTTCCCGTCAGCGGACCGCCACCGCCCGAGGAGGACAGCGTCCAGCGGTAGGTCGTCCCGTTCTCCCCGCCGGAGAGGACGAATCCGACGCTGCTCTGCTTGGCATGGTCGATGGACGCATCGATGAAGGCCACCGACGGCGTCGTCGGGGCGATGGTGTCGATGAGCACCGACAGGGCGCCGGACGCCGGACCGGCGTTGCCCGCCGCGTCGGTCGCCCGCGCGGTGAAGGCGTGGGTGCCGTCCGAGAGCGGCGTCGCGCTGAGATCGGCGACCCAGGCACCTTGCGCATCGGCGGTGACCGTCGCCACCTCCGTCCCGCCGTCGGACAGGACGACCCGGCTGTCGGCTTCCGCCGTGCCGCGCACGAACAGCCGGTTGCGGTTGGTGTTGGCGACCGTCACCGGCAGCGTGCCGGCGGAGTCGGTGCTCACCGTGGTGATCGCCGGGCTGCCGGGCGGGGTAACGTCGACCATCGGCAGGGTCAGCGTGCCGGTGGCCGGCGTGGTGACGCCGTCGCTCACCGTCACCGCGACCGTCGCCGTGGCGGCGGTGCCGCCGGTGATCCGCAGGGCGGCGAGCGTCGCGTTCACGTCGGCGACCGACCCGCTGATCGTCAGCGTCCCGTCGCCCGCCGTCGCCACGGTCGCCTGCCCAGCCGCCGTGGCGCCCAGGGTCGCCTGGGACGGGGTCAGGGTCACCGTGACCGCCTGGCTGTCCGGATCGGCGATCTGGATGCCCGTCAGCGCCGTGGCAAGGCCCTGGTCGAGGGTGATCGGCTGCGGCAGGGTGAGCGTCGGGGCGACCAGGGTCGCCGGATCGACAATGGTCACCGCGATGGTCGCCTCGGCGTCGGTCGTCAGCGTGCCGAGGTCGCTGGTCGTCACCCCAATCGTTCCGGCGGTCTGGCCCGCCGTTCCGGTGAAGGTCAGGCTGGCCAGTGTGGCCGTGATGTCGGCCTGGGTGCCGATCAGGCGCCAGACGCCCGCGGACGGCTGGGTCAGGGTCACCCCGCCCTGCGCCGTCAGAGCCAGCGCGCCGTTGGTCGGGGTCAGCGTGACCTGCAGAGTCGGGCTGTCGTAATCGCTGACCGACAGGCCGGTCACCGCCGTCGCCACGCCGGAAACCACCGACAGGGTGGCGGGGGCGCTGTGCTCCGGCGAGGACAGCACGCCGATGACCAGCAGGCTGTCGGCATCGGGGGTCAGGGGCTGGTCGTCGGAGGACTCGAAGCGGATCGACGCGCTGGTGACGTTGCGCGACGCGGTGAACTCGAGCTGCTGCAGCGTGCGGTTCACGTCCTCCAGCGAGCCGGTGAGCTGGATCTTGCCGTTGCCGAGGTCGCTCGTCGTGGCTGAGCCGTAGAGCGGCAGGGTGAGGGTACCGTTGGTCGGTGTCAGCACGATGGTCATCGTGCCGCCGTCGACATCCGTGATCTCCAGCCCCAGCACCTCGGTCGAGCGGCCGGCGACCAGGGTCGGGCTGCTCGGCAGCACGTTGGCCGGCGGCGACTGAATGGCGATGGCGAGCGTCCCCGAGGCGTCCGGCGTCGAAGGGTCGCCGTCGGCCACCGTCACCGCGATGCTGCCCGCCGTCTGTCCGCCGGTCCCGGTGAAGACCAGCGAGGCGAGCGTCGTGTTGACGTCGGCCACGCTGCCGCTGACCGTCACGGCGCCGTCGCCGGCCGTGCTGACCGCGGCGGGGCCGGCGAGGCCGAGGCTGCCGTTGCCGGGCGTCAGGGTCACCGTCACCATGGCGCTGTCGCCGTCCATCACCGACAGGCCGGCGATGGCCGCGGCCGTTCCCGCCACCACCGTCTGAGCGCCGGGCAGGGTCAGCACCGGATCGACCGGGTCCTCGTTGCGGATGGTCCCCGACGCCGACGCCGTTTCGATCGCCGTCGCCGTGACGGACGGGTTGGACAGGGTGACGGTGAAGGTCTCGTCCGGCTCGATGTCGGTGTCGCCCGACACCAGGATGGTGATGGTCTTCGTCGTTTCGCCGTCGGCGAAGGAGACGGTGCCCGACGGCAGGGTCCCGCCGAAATCGGCGGCGTCGAGCGTGGCGCCTGCCGCTCCGTTGCCGGCCGCGACTGCCCAAGCCACCGTCAGCGCGCCGCCCGTGTTGCCGGCGCGGGTGACGGTGAAGGTGAAGGCGGTGGTGGCGCTGTTTCCCTCGCGCTTGTCGGCGTCGGTCGCCGCGATGGCGAGGCGCGACGGCACGACCACGGCCACCTGGGCCGCGCTGATCTGCTGCTGGAGGTTGGTGCCGGTGAAGGCGGTGACGGCGCCCGACACGTCCCCCGCGGCAGTGCCGCTGCGCAGCTCGTCCGCCGCCGTGCCCTGCGCCACCACCTGGGCCTGGGCCATCTGGGTCAGCCCGTCGACACCACCGCTGTTGGTCGTGCCGGCGGTGATCACCGCGCCGTTCGACGCGGCGATGACGTTGGCGGCACCGCCCGTCACCGCGGCCAGCCTCACGCTGTCCACGGCCCCGATCCGCGCCCCGGCGGCGGCCAGGATGGCGGCCAGGACCGCCGGATCGGCGAGGTCGATCGTGCCGCCGGCCGGGACGGCCTTGATCGCGTCGGCGATGGCGCCCACCAGCGCCCGCCCGATCACGCCGCTGGCCCGCGGCGCGCCGATCACCACCCCGGCGAGCACGGCGCTGCCCTGGACGATCACGTTGGCGACGCTGGCCGCGGCGGCTTGGGTCTTCAGCGCGGTCACGATGGCCGCAGCGTCCGCCCCGGTCGTGGTCACCGCGACGATGGGGTCGTAGGTGAGCAGGTCGAGCCCGGCGTCGAGGCCGAGCTTGCTCTTCAGCTCGGTCGCCGCCGCGGCGATCTCGCTGTCCGTTCCGGCGAGCCCCGCCATGCCCATGATGATGGTGGTCAGCGGCGTGATGACGGACGCCGAGCTTGGAGCCTCGTAGACGCCGGTGAAGGGAAGGTTGGTCGAGATGTCGGTGCCGCCGATCATGACGATGGGGCCGGCACCGCCCGGAATCGACCAGCTTCCCACCGCGTTGGTGGTCCCGAACGCCTCTCCGGCGTCGAGTTGGCCGTTGGCGTTGGCGTCGGCGAACACCGTGGCGCCGGCGATGTAGCCGTCGATGGCGTGACCGCCGCGGACATTGACCAGCACATGGCTGGTGACCGGCGCTGCGCTTCCAAAACCGAGGCTGGTGACGGCGTTGCCGGCGCTGTCGCGGATCTGCGCGCCGTTCAGGTCGATGGTCCCGGCAACCACGATGCCGTCGCTGTCCAGATCGTCCGCGCCGACGGCGTAGCGGAACACCAGCTTGCCGGCATCCACGCGCAGGAAGGCGGCGTAGCGGGTCTGGGTCCCGATGGTCAGCGCCAGCCGCGGCGCGCCGGTGCCGGAGACGCTAACCGCGTCGCTGAAGGCGACGGTGAAGTCCAGCGTGTCGCCGCGCGCCGCCAGATAGCGGCCGGCGGCCGGGACGGTCACCGCGGTGATCGATGCGGCACGGTCGTCGTTGAGGATGGTGCCGGTCGCCGTCGCGTTCTCCACCGTGATCTTGGCGTCGGTGACCGTGGTCGAGGGGGAGAAGAGCAGGACCCGGAATTGCTCATTGCCTTCGACCTGCCGGTCGCCGCTGATCGGAACGGTGATGGTCTTGCTGGTCTCGCCGGCGGCAAAGGTGACGGTGCCGCTGGGCAGCGTGCCGCCGAAGTCGGCCGCGTCGGCAAGGCTGCCGCTCAGACCGGTCGTGTCGACCTGCCACTTAACCGTGGTGGCGCCGGAGCTGTCGCCGCGCCGGGTGATCGTGTAGGTCAGGCTGGTGGAGCCGCTGTTGCCCTCCGCAATCGACAGGCTGGATGGGGTGAGGCTCAACCATTGCACCGGCGTCAGGCTGATCGTGACCGCCCGGCCGACGAGATTGGTCCCGTCGGAAACGGCGTAGCTGAAGGACCCCGCGGCCCCGGTGGCGCCGAAGGGCGGCGTGTAGATCACCGCGGCGAGCTGGTCCGGCGACAGCGTGTCGCCGACGGCGAGCGCCGTGCCGTCGTAGCGCTGGAGCGTCCCGACCGTCGGCAGGCCGGTGACCGTGATGGTCAGCGGGTCGCCTTCCGGATCGACCGGCTTGTCGATCGACAGGCCGACGCGGCTGGAGTTCTGGTCGATGGCGACGTGCTTGGCCTCCTGCACCGCCGGGGCGGTGTTGACGCCCCGCACGGTGATGGTCAGCGTCGCGGTGGCGGTCGCGCCGGCCTGGTCGGTGACGGTGTAGCTGACCGTCTCCTGCCGGGTCTGGCCGAACAGCAGCGTGCCGTAGCCGCCCGTCGGGTCGAAGCTGTATCCGCCGTCGGCGTTCAGCGTCAGCCGGCCGCCGCCGGACAGCGTAATCGCCCGGCCGACGTTGGCGGCGTCGCCGTTCACCGCGCTGACGGCCAAATGGTCGCCGATGTCGGGGTCCGTGTCGTTGGCGAGCACGCCGCTCGACGCCGCCACGGTGACCGGGGTGAGCCGGTCGGTGCCGCCGGCGTCGGCCGCTGCGAGCGGCACGTCGTTGACGTTGACGACCTGGATGGTCAGCAGATCGGAAACCGTCGCGCCGGAGGAATCGGTTGCGGTGACGCGCACCGTCCGGGTGCCGACGTCGGCGTTGCCCGGCGTGCCGGACAGGCGCCCGGTGGCCGCATCGAAGCTGAGCCAGGCGGGCAGCGCGGAGCCGTCGCCGCTGGTCGCGCTCAGGGCGAGGGTATCACCGGCGTCGGCGTCGGCGAAGGTCCCCACCGGCACCGTGTAGGAAAATGCCTGGCCCTGGTCCACATTGCGGGTGCCGAGCGCCTGGGCCAGCACCGGGGCGTCGTTGACCGACAGGACATCGACACTGGTCGTGGTGTTCGTCACCGATGCGCCATCCCCGTCGGTGACCGTCACGGTGAAGGCCGTGGTCTCCTGGGTGCCCGGAGCGGCCCGGTTGGCCACCGGCTGGAAGTCGAGCAGCCGCAGGGCGGCCTGGGCCGCCGCCGCCGAGCTGGCGGTCAGGGTGTAGGTACCGGCGGCCGACTTGGAAAAGCCGCTGGCGATGAGACTGGCGGCGGTGAAGACGCCGGTGGCATCGCCGACCGTGCCGCCCGAATTGCGGATCGTCACCACGACCGTCTGGGCTTGGCTGGCCTCGTTGTCGGAAACGGTCATGGTGGCGAAGGCGTAACGGCTGGCGGTGTCGTCGGTCGCCTGTCCGGCCACCGCGCCGCCGATCACGGGGGTGCTGTTTCCGGACGGACTCCGAGTGTCGATGGCATAGCTGACCGAGCTCACGGTGCCTGTCGGACTGTTTCCGGCGGTGTCACTCCACCCCGTTGCCACGGTGACCCGGCTGTCGGAAGCGACCGTTTCCACGCTTGGGGTCAGGGTGGCCGTATAGACCAGCCCATCGCTTCCGGGCAGGACCGACAGATTCGACAGCGTTCCGTTCTGTGCGGCCACGGCCGAAAGGGAGAAGCCGACCGGTGCCTCGCTGAACGTAAAGGTGACGGTTGCCGTCTCCCCCACGCCGATGGTCGACCTGCTCAGCGCGATGGCGACGGAAGGTGCTCCGGTATCGATCGTGACGGTCAGGGCAGACGAGGCCGTCGAGCTGTTGCCCGCCGCATCGGTCACCGTGGCCGTCAGCGTGTGTGCGCCGTCGCTCAGCGAAGCCGCCGTGATGCTCCACGCGCCCGCCGCCGAAGCGGTCACCGTGCCCAGGGCGGTCGCGCCCTCGTACAGCACGACCACACCCGCCTCGGCCACACTGCCGGTAATCACCGGCGCCGCCACGTTGGTCAGCGTGTCCGCCGTGGACCCGCTGTTCGATCCCACGTCGAGCACCAAGCCGGAAGGAGCGTTAGCCCCCGTGTCGATGGTCACGGCCAACGCGGTGGATGCGGACGAGCTGTTGCCCGCCGCATCGGTCACCGTGGCCGTCAGCGTGTGTGCGCCGTCGCTCAGCGAAGCCGCCGTAATGCTCCACGCACCCGCCGCCGAAGCGGTCACCGTGCCCAGGGCGGTCGCGCCCTCGTACAGCACGACCACACCCGCCTCGGCCACCGTCCCGATGATCACCGGCGCCGCC
>NZ_VITI01000015.1:0-31386 GCF_007827795.1 Azospirillum brasilense | reverse complement strand
GCCGTCGCTCAGCGAAGTCGCCGTGATGCTCCACGCGCCGGCCGCCGAAGCGGTCACCGTGCCCAGGGCGGTCGCGCCCTCGTACAGCACGACCACGCCCGCCTCGGCCACCGTCCCGGTGATCACCGGCGCCGCCACGTTGGTCAGCGTGTCGGAGGGCGAGCCGCTGTTCGACCCCACGTCGAGCGCCAGCCCGATCGGCAATGAGGCGCTGGTGTCGATGGTGACGGTCAGGGCAGACGAGGCCGTCGAACTGTTGCCCGCCGCATCGGTCACCGTGGCGGTCAGCGTGTGTGCGCCGTCGCTCAGCGAAGCCGCCGTCATCGTCCAGGCGCCCGCCGCCGAAGCGGTCACCGTGGCCAGGGCGGTCGCGCCCTCGTACAGCACGACCACGCCCGCCTCGGCCACCGTCCCGGTGATCACCGGCGCCGCCACGTTGGTCAGCGTGCCGGAGGGCGAGCCGCTGTTCGACGACGACGCCAAAGCAAGGCTGGTCGGAGCGTTAGCCCCCGTGTCGATGGTCACAGTGAGCGCGGTGGAGGTGGGCGAGCTGTTGCCCGCCGCGTCGGTCACCGTGGCCGTCAGCGTGTGCGCGCCGTCGCTCAGCGAAGTCGCCGTGATGCTCCACGCGCCGGCCGCCGAAGCGGTCACCGTGCCCAGGGCGGTCGCGCCCTCGTACAGCACGACCACGCCCGCCTCGGCCACCGTCCCGGTGATCACCGGCGCCGCCACGTTGGTCAGCGTGTCGGAGGGCGAGCCGCTGTTCGACCCCACGTCGAGCGCCAGCCCGATCGGCAATGAGGCGCTGGTGTCGATGGTGACGGTCAGGGCAGACGAGGCCGTCGAGCTGTTGCCCGCCGCGTCGGTCACCGTGGCGGTCAGCGTGTGCGCGCCGTCGCTCAGCGAAGTCGCCGTGATGCTCCACGCGCCGGCCGCCGAAGCGGTCACCGTGCCCAGGGCGGTCGCGCCCTCGTACAGCACGACCACACCCGCCTCGGCCACCGTCCCGGTGATCACCGGTGCCGCCACGTTGGTCAGCGTGTCGGAGGGCGAGCCGCTGTTCGACCCCACGTCGAGCGCCAGCCCGGTCGGCGATGAAGCGCTTGTGTCGATGGTCACCAGGAGGGAGCCCGACTCCCCGCTCTCGACGCCGGATACGATCACCTTGGCCGTCAACGTCCAGGTCCCGTCGGCAAGCGTCGTGCCGGGGGCCACAGTCCAGGCGCCTGAGCCGTCGGCCGTTCCCGTCCCGATGTCGACACCATTTCCATACAGATGCACGACGCTGCCGGCATCGGCAGTCCCCGTCAGCATGGGCTGCGACGCGTTCGTCACCGCGTCACCGACCGCTCCGCTGTCCGATGCCGGGCTGAGCACCGGGGTGGACGGGCTGGCCGGGAGAACGATCAGCGTGTCGGTGCCGTTGAGCGCCAATGTCTGGAACGGTGTGTAGACGGTTTCAACACCGGAAACGAAGAGCGTCCCCTGGTTGCCGGCCGGGGTGAAGATCGCCACGTCCGTACCGGTTCCGCCGATCAGCGTCTCGACCAGCGTCGCCGTCAGGGTGTTGCCATCGCTGCCGAGCGTGACCATGTCGGTGCCGGTGCCGCCGGTCAGCGTTTCGACGCCGCTCACCAGCAGCGTGTTGCCGCTGCTCCCCAGCGTCACCACGTCAGTGCCTGCGCCCCCGACCAGCGTCTCGACACCACTCACCAGCAGCGTGTTGCCGTTGCTGCCCAGTTTCACGAGGTCGGTGCCGATGCCACCGATCACCGTCTCGACCCCGTCCACCAGCAGCGTGGCGCCGGCGCTGCCCAGGGTCACCACGTCGGTGCCGGACGTGCCGATCAGCGTCTCGATCCGCCACACGGTGAGCGTGTTGCCCGCGCTGTCGCCCAGCGTCACGATGTCGAGGCCGCTGCCGCCGTTGATCGTTTCGACGCCGCTCACCGTCATCATGTTGCTGCCGGTGCCCAGCGTCAGCACGTCGGTGCCGGAACCGCCGGTCAGCGTCTCCAGCAGCCGGACCAGCAGCGTGTTGCCGCCGCTGCCCAGCGTCACCGCATCGGTGCCGGAACCGCCGAACAACGTCTCGACCCGCGACACCTCGATGGTGTTGCCGCCGCTGCCCAGCGTCACGATGTCGGTCGCGCCGCCGCCGGTCAGCGTCTCGACGAGGTTCACCAGCATGGTGTTGCCGAAGGTCCCGCCAAACGTCAGCACGTCGGTGCCGGAACCGCCGGTCACCGTCTCCAGCCGCGACACCGTCAGCGTGTTGCCCGCGCTGTCGCCCAGCGTCACGATGTCGAGGCCGCTGCCGCCGTTGATCGTTTCGATGCCGCTCACCAGAGCGGTCATGCCGCTGGCGCTGATCGCCACCACGTCGGTGCCGGAACCACCGGTCAACGTTTCCAGAGCGGACACCAGCATGGTGTTGCCGGTACTGCTGAGCGCCACGACGTCGGTGCCGGAACCGCCGATCAACGATTCCAGAAGGGACACCGTCAACGTGCTCCCACCGGTGAGCAGCGTCACAACGTCGGTGCCGGAACCGCCAGTCACCGTCTCGATGCCGCTCACCCTCAGTGTGTTTCCGCCGGTGCCGAGCGTCACAACGTCGGTGCCGGAGCCGCCGATCAGCGTCTCCACAAGCCGGACCGTCAGCGTGTTGCCGTCGCTGTCCAACCGCACCACGTCGCTGCCGGAACCGCCCACCAGGGATTCGACGCCGGTCATCCACACGGTGTTGCCGCCGGTACCCAGCGTCACCATGTCGAGACCGGAACCGCCGATCAGCGTCTCCACAAGCCGGACCGTCAGCGTGTTGCCGTCGCTGTCCAACCGCACCACGTCGCTGCCGGAACCGCCCACCAGCGATTCGACGCCGGTCACCCACACGGTGTTGCCGCCGGTACCCAGCGTCACGGTGTCGGACCCGGAGCCGCCGACGATGCTCTCCAGGAACCGGACCGTCAGCGCGTTGCCGCCAGTGCCGAGCGTCACGATGTCGGTGCCGGAGCCGCCGATGAGGCTCTCCACCAACCGGACCGACACCGTGTTGCCGCTGTTGCCCAGCGTCACCGAATCGACGCCGACGGCGCCGGTCATCGTTTCGATGCCTTCCGCCAGCAGCGTGTTGCCGCCGCTGGCGAACGTCACCGCGTCGGTGCCGATGCCGCCGGTCAGCGTCTCCAGCCGGAACACCGTCAGCGTGTTGCCCGCGCTGTTGCCCAGCGTCACCACGTCGGTGCCGATGCCGCCGGTCAGCGTCTCGACGTCCTCCACCAGCAGGGTGTTCCCGAGGGAGCTCAGGATCACCACGTCGGTGCCGATGCCGCCGGTCAGCGTCTCGACGCCGCCGACCAGCATCGTGTTTCCGAAGGAGCCCAGCGTCACCGCGTCGGTGCCGGAGCCGCCGGCCAGCGTCTCGATCCGGCTCACCAGCAGCGTGTTGCCGCTGCCGCCCAGCGTCACCAGGTCGGTGGCGGTGCTGCCGGTCAGCGTCTCGATCCCTGTGACCAGGAAGGTCGCCCCGATGTCGACCAGCGTCACCACGTCGGTGGCGGTGCCGCCGGTCAGCGTGTTGATCTGCGACAGCGCGATCGTGTTGCCGCCATCGCCGAGGGTCACGGACACGGGGGAAACGTTGCGGAAATACTCCAGTTCGCCGCCGTCGACGCCAATCACCAGATCGCGGTCGCCGTCGCCGTCCAGATCGCCGAGGGACGGCCGCGGATACGCCCCGGGTCCGGCATTCCCATAGGGATTCGTGGCGAACAGCGAAAAGGTCGGCGCCGCCGCCGTGCCGACGTTGACGTAGACGGTGCTTTTGGTGATGAGGTCGACGAGGCCGTCCCCGTTGATGTCCGCCAGAGCGGGCGCCGAATAGCCGTCGGTGTCGCCGGGCAGACCGAAGGGATTGGTGCCTTCCAGAGAAAAGGTCGGCGCCAGCGTCGAGCCGTTGTTGCGGTAAAGGAGGATGTTCCCGTCCGCACTGCCGATCAGCAGGTCGAGGTCGTCGTCGCCGTCCAGATCGGCGAAGTTCGGCGCCCCGTAACTGCCGGCGTTCTGGATGCCGAACAGGCCGGTGCCTTCCAGAGAAAAGGTCGGCGCCTGCGGCGAGGTCCCATTGTTGCGGAAGAACAGGGTGGTGCCGGCGTGGTTGCCGATGAACAGGTCGAGATCGCCGTCGCCGTCGATGTCCACCAGACCGGGAAGCGCGCCGCCCGCGCTGACATTGGTGATGCCGAAGGGATTGGTGCTGTCCAGCGTGAAGGTCGGCGACAGCGTCGTCCCGGTGTTCCGGAAGAAGAGCGTGTTGCCGGCCGCGTTGCCGACCAGGAGGTCGAGATCGCCGTCGCCATCCAGGTCCGCCAGGACCGGGGCGGCCTCGCTTCCGATGTTGGAGAGGCCGAAGCTGTTGGTCCCGATCATAGTGAAGGTTGGATTCGCCACAGTCTTTCAGCCCTCACGCCACGCGGCCGGCACGGACACCGGTCCCTGATGGATCAATGCACGGGCAAGAGCTAATTATTGGTATATAGAAGCATCAGGAACACGTTACTGTTTAGAAATGCTGGAGTGCGAGCGCATAAGTCCTGTTTCTCCGCTGGTTTCTTGGCCACCGCGAAAACGCGCGCATACCGGCAGCGTCAGGATACCTCACACCGCAAAGTAACACCGTCCGATTGAACTTGAAACCAAAGGTTTTCAGAAAGGTGGAGAATCGCCCTCCCGGACGGACCCAGGGCCGAACGATCCTGCTGGCGCGCCAGCCAAACAGCCGGTCCCGTCCAAGGCCCTGGCTGGCCTCGGAGCGGGCTTTCGAACCGCGCCGGTGATCGCGAACGTGTGCACGGATGCCGTATGAGGGAGGCCGTCGAGTTCGCCACACTGGAATAGGACGACCGGTTCAACCACCGGCGCCTGCTCGAACCTATCGGAAACAGCCCTCCCGCCGAGGCCGACGCCCGCTACCAAACCCAAACCGGGGACGTCGCCACGGCGGCGTGATTCAACACAAATGGCCTCCAGAAAACCCAGTGCGGTTTACCTTTCGCCAGGACTGGTGAGGGTGAGCTGCTGCATGATTGGTCAGCGGCAACGCTGAAATTAATCGCACACAACGACTTCGGCAGACGAAAGGCGGTGCAGCAGGTGCTGGCGGCGGCGTTTGTCGGGCGGCAGCAGTTCGTAAAGAAAGGTCTCGATGGGCCTCCAGACCGAGACCCAACCAAGGATGACGAAGCTCTCCTGCAAAATCCGGGTCAGCGGGCGAGCCGGAAAATTGTTGGAGATCTGCCAAGCAAGGAAAAGGCAGATGGACAGCACCACGAAGCCGATCAAGGCCGCTTGGCGCCACGTTCGGATCGACTCGCGATTCCTTTTCGCCTCGCCGGCAGCACAGGCGGCGAAATGGCCGGTCAACGCGGCGGCGACATCGAACGTCGGACACCGCGTCATCTCCTTGGCCGAAAGATGGATGACGATGCGAACCGGCTGGTTCCCAGGCTGTTCCTTCACCCGCCTCAGGAAATACTCCTCGGCCCCCGACGTCAGACGGCCTTCGCGGAACGGCGACGGATCGACGCTGTCGAACAGTTGCGACAGGTGGCTGAGCCTGACGTCGATGGCGTCGCTCTTCTTTTCCACCGGCATCGCCACCTCCGCGTTCAAGACCGAACATCCCGGGGCGGCCGCATCGCCGAGGGCGGCACCGGAGTTGGCCTGCGCGCCGTCTCACGGCCGCCGAACCACGCCACGTAGAGCGTCGGAAGGAAAACGAGCGTCAGCAGCGACGCGACGAGGAGACCGCCCATGATCGCGAAGGCCATCGCACCCCAGAACACGGTGAAGGCAATGGGGATGAGGCCGAGCACGGTGGAGGCGGCGGTCAGCATGATCGGGCGGAACCGGGAACCGCAGGCTTCGACCACGGCGTCCGGGACGGCTCGTCCCGCGGCCCGTTCCGCCTCGATCTGCTCGATCAGGATAACAGCGTTCTTCGCGATCATGCCGACGAGCGCGAGGACCCCGAGGATGGCGACGAAGCCGAGCGGCTGGCTGGACGCCAGCAACGCCAGCACCACGCCGATCAGACCGAGCGGCACCACGCTCAGCACGATCGCCAAGCGCTGGAAGCTCCGGAGTTGGACCATCAGCACGGTCAGCACCAGGAGCAGCATCAATGGAATGACGGCGAAGACCGACGCGCGGCTTTTGGCGCTTTCCTCCGCGATTCCGCCGACCTCGATGCGGTATTCCGGTGGCAGGGTGGCCGACAGGTCGGCAATCCGGGGCGCCAGGGCTTCGATGGCGGATTCCGGTGGAACGCCGGGCGCCACGTCCGCCTGCAGCGTCAGGGTCGGCTGACGCCCGCGCCGCCAGACCAGCGGAAGATCCTGGGTGTAGCCGAAGGACGCCAACTGATTCAGCGGAACGCTCCGTCCGTTCGGCAGGGACACCGGCAGGCTGCGCAGCGTTTCCACCGACAGGGTCTGCCCGCGGGCATCCCGTGCCAGAACGTCGATCAGATAGATCCCGTCGCGGATCGGCGTGACGACGCTTCCCGAGACGGCGGCGTTCAGCATGGAGGCGACGGCGGTCGAACTCAGGCCCAGGCGCCGCGCTTCGTCCTGGTCGATCCGCACCCGCAATTTGCGGGCGGTTTCCATCCAGTCGAAGTTGATCCGTCGCGTCTCGGGAAAGGTCGCGACGACCTGCGCGAGCTTCATCGCGATCTCGCGCACCTCGCTCGGGTCCGGCCCCACGACGCGGTACTGCAGCGGCCACCCCACGGGTGGTCCGAGTTCCAGCGGGTACACGCGGGCGACGGCGTCCGGAAACTCCTCGGCCAGCAGAGTTTCCAGGCGGGATTGCAGCCGTTCGCGCGCCGCGATGTCCGTGGTCACGACCACCGTCTGGCCGATGAAGGGGTTGGCGAGCTGGACGTTCAGCGGCAAGTAGAAGCGGATCGCGCCGCGCCCGGCATAGCTGCTCCAGCGCGCGACCCCCGTCTCTTTGGCCAGCAGCGCGTCGAACCGCTCGACCGCCTCGCGCGTGGCGTGGATCGAGGCGTTCTGCGGCAGGCGGAGATCGACCAGAAGCTCGACCCGGTCCGACGGTGGAAAGAACTGCCGCGGAACGAGACCGAGCGCCAGGATCGCGGCGACGAACAGGCCGAGCGTCGTCGCGATCGTCAGCCCGCGGAACCGGATCGCCGCGCCCAGAACGCGGCGGTACAGCCGCAGCACGACGCCGGGCTCTCCGCCCCGCCCCGGCTTGGGCGGCCGCAGCAGCATCATGCCCAGGACGGGCGCGAAGACGGTCGCGACGAGCCACGACGCGATCAGCGCGATGCCCACGACGGCGAAGATGGAGAAGGTGTATTCGCCGGCCGAACTCTGCGCGAAACCGATCGGTACGAAACCCGCGATGGTCACCAGCGTGCCGGACAGCATCGCGACGGCCAGGGCCTTGTAGGGATACACGGCGGCGACCTCCATCCGGTCGCCGGCGGCAAGCCGCCGGGTCATCGCGTCGATGGTGGTCATGGCGTCGTCCACCAGCAGGGCGAGCGCGATGATCAGCGCGCCCAGCGAGATGCGCTGGAGGTCGATGCCGAGCAGATCCATCGCGGCGAAGACGATGGCCAGCGTCAAGGGAATCGTGATCGCGACGATGGCGCCCGCGCGCAGGCCGAGCGCGACGAAGCTGACGATCAGCACGATGACGACGGCCTGCCACAGCGACGTGATGAAGTCGGAGATCGCCTCGTCGACCGTGCGCGCCTGATCGGCCACCAGATGCGCCTCGATCCCCATCGGCAGGCCGGCGCCGATGCGCGCCATCGCCGCCGAGACGTTCCGGCCGAGGGCGAGGATGTCGCCGCCCGGACGCATCGCGATGGCGAGCCCGATCGCCGGCTCGCCGTTTACCCGGAACAGCGGCTGGGGCGGATCGGCCAGATCGCGGCGCACCTCGGCCAGATCGCGCAGGCGCAGCATGCGCCCCCCGGCCACGAAATTGACGTCGAGGATGTCCTGCTCCGACGCGAAGGCGCCCGAGACCTGCAGGGACAGCGCTTCCTTGCCGGTGCGCAGCACGCCGGCCGGGCGCACCGCGTTCTGCGCCTGCAAGGCGGCGATCAGGGCGCCGGGCTCGACCCCCAGCCCGGCCAGCGTCTCCAGCGAGAAGTCCACGTAAACGCGCTCGTCCTGCTCGCCCAGAAGCTCGATCTTCGAGACATCCGGGATCAGCAGCAGGCGTGAACGGACGTCTTCGACGGCGTCGCGCAATTCGCGGTGCGTGAACCCGTCGGCGGTGAAGCCGTAGATGATGCCGAAGGTGTCGCCGAAGTCATCGTTGAAGCCGGGGCCGAGGACGCCCTGCGGAAGGGTGTGGCGCATGTCGCCGACCCTCTTGCGCACCTCGTACCAGGTGTCGCTCACCGCGCGGCCATGGGTGCTGCCGACCAGATCGACGAAGATCACGGTCGTTCCGGGAACCGTGTAGCTGCGCAGCGTGTCGAGGTTCGGCACCTCCTGCAGCGTCCGTTCGATCCGCTCGGTCACCTGCTGCAGCGTTTCGTCCAGGGTGGCGCCCGGCCACTGCGCCTGCACCACCATGGTGCGGATGGTGAAGGCCGGGTCCTCCGCCCGGCCGAGCTTCAGGAACGCGAGGGTTCCAGCCAGGACGACTCCGATCATCAGGAAGAGGACCAGGGACCGGTTCCGGATCGCCCACGCGGAGAGATTGAAGCCGCTCATGGCCCGGCCCCGAGCATGCGGACCTTCTGCCCCGGCCGCAACGCCTGCACGCCCGCGGTGACCACGATCTCGTCGGCTTCAAGGCCACGCGCGACGATGACGCGGGCGAGGTCGTAGCGCTCGAGGTCGATGTTGCGCAACGCTACGGTGCTCGTCGCCTGATCCACGATCCAGACCGCCGGCTGCCGGTTCGCCTGCGTCAGGGCCGTTGCGGGAATCTCGAAACCGCCCACGCCGCCGACCTGGATCGACCCGTTGACCGTCGAGCCGAGGCGCATCGCGTCGGGCGGGTCCTGAAGGCCGACCCGGACGGTGAAGGTGCGGGTCACCGGATCGGCCTGCGGTGCCACTTCGCGCACGCGCCCCATGGCCTGCACCGCGGGGTCGGAGGTCAGAGCCACGGTGACGACCGAGTTGGCGGGGGCGATCCGGAACACCGGTGCCGGAACGTCGAAAACGGCGTCGCGCCCGTCCCGGCGGGCCAGATGCACGATCATGCGACCGGCCGCCACCACCTCGCCGGGTTCGGCGCCGCGGGCGGTGACCGTGCCGGCGCCGTCGGCCACCAGCTCCGTGTAGCCCAAATGATCCTGCGCGGTGTCGAACTGCGCCTGCGCCGAATCGACCTGCGCCGCCGCGGCCTTCAGCGCCTGCGCCGCGGTGTCGTAGCGGGCGCGGGTGGTCCAGCCCTGGCCCAGGAGGGTTTCCTGCCGTTCGTAGTCGTTGCGTGCCAGCGTCTGCTGTCCCATGGCGGCGTTCAGGTTCGCCTGCGCCGTTCTCAGGGCGTTGCGGGCGGGTTCGGGGTCCAGGCGCGCGATGGGTTGCCCCGCTTCGACCTGATCGCCGACATTCACCAGGCGCTCGACCATCCGCCCGTCGATGCGGAACGCGAGGCTGACCTCGTCCTGCGCCTGGATCTGGCCGGTCAACGACAGGGTTTCGCCGCCCTCGTGCTTCACGACCGTCACCACCCGCACGGGGCGGACCGGGTCCGCGACGGGTTCCTCGCCGGAACCGCAAGCCGCGAGCAGGATCGACGGTGCGACGGCGAGCAGAGCCCATCGGCGGCGTGCGCGTTCGGCTCGTCTGTGGTTCACGGATTCCCCCCATTTTTGCGGCGTCCGGCGATCCCGATGTGACGTTCGCCCTAGATTCCGAGGCGCTTGAGCAGGCTGGCCAGAACGATCAGGACGACCAGAGCGAGCATCGGTATGGCGGCTGCGACGACGAAGACGTCGCCATAGGAGTCGCGATGGTTGAGCCTGCAGACGGTGAGCAGCGTGATGACGGCGCCGTTGTGCGGCAGCGCGTCGAGCGCACCCGAGGCGACCGCCGTCACCCGATGCATCACGTCGAGCGAAAAGCCGGACGCCTGCGCCATGTCCACGAAGGTCGGGCCAAGCGCGTCAAGCGCGATGCTCATGCCGCCGGACGCCGAGCCGGTCATCGCGGAGAGAACCGCCACGGACGCCGCGACCGACACCAGCGGGTTGCCGCCGCCGATGGCAACGACGGCCTGGCTGATCATCCCGAAGACCGGAAGGGCGGCGATCACCGCGCCGAAGCCGACGAGGCTCGCCGTGCTGAAGATCGGCAGGACCGAAGCGTCGGCCCCCTTGTCCAGGCTCGTGCGCAGATCGCCCAGGCGGTTCCAGTTGCCGGCGATCAGAAGAAGGATGGCGAGGAACAGCGCCACGATGACCGCCCATACGCCGCGCACGGCCTCGATGGTTGTGGCGCCGAACCGCGGCTCGGCGAGGAAGGCGGTGTCCATCCGGGGAGCGACGACCTGGACGAACAGGAAGTTGCTGGCGATGACCACGACGATCGGCAGCACCGCCAGCGCGGCGGGGGGCAAGTCCTCCGTGTCGGCGCGTCCTTGCCGGGCGGGATCGGTGGAGAGTTCGGCGATGTCGAACCCTTCGCACTGCGCGCGTTCGCGCGCCGCGCGGTCCAGCACCGGAGTGCTGTCGACATGGTCGCCGTACCCCTCGCCGGAGGCTTTCGCGGTGGCGGCCCGGCGGTCCAGCCACAGGACACCCAAAACGAACATCACGATCCCTGTAACGATCCCGAGACCCGGCGCGGCGAAGGCCGTGGTGCCCAGGAAGGGCATCGGGATCGCGTTCTGGATCGCCGGCGTTCCCGGCAGGGCCGACATGGTGAAGGTGAAGGCGCCCAGCGCGAGGGCGCCCGGTATCAGCCGCTTCGGGATGTCGGCGTCGCGGAACAGGGCGGCGGCCACCGGGTAGATCGCGAAGGCGACCACGAAGGCCGAAACGCCGCCGTAGGTCAGGACGGCGCAGCACAGCACCACCGACACGACCGCGCGGTCCGGCCCCAGCCGGGCGCTGACCAGCCGGGCGAGGGATCGCGCCGATCCGGTGTCGTCCATCAGCTTGCCGAAGATCGCCCCAAGCATGAACAGGGGAAAGAAGGCGATGATGAAGGAGCCGGCGTTGGTCATGAAGATCTGGGTGTAGGCGCCGAGGATCGGCAGGCCGCCGGTCAGCAGGGCGGCAAGCAGAGCGGCCGCCGGCGCCGCGATCAGCAGGGTCATGCCGCGATAGGCCAGGAAGATGAGCAGCGCGAGCGCGACGAGGACGAAGGTGAGATCGATCATGTCGGTGGCTCCGTGGGGGCCTGCTTAGGGGGCTCCGTGCGAAGGCGGCTGGGACGGCTCGGGGTAGCGCGCGTCGTAGGGATAGCGCGGAAAGTCCTTGCCGAGCCTCCGCCAGTCCGCCAGCCACCGCTCCGTGACCGCCCGCCCTTCCTCGCGAAGCGCCGCGAAGTAGTCCGGGCAGCGGTTGAACTTCGAGGTGTGCTTGAGGCCCCAGGCGGTGTCGCGGGTCATCTTGATGGTCCGGACCGCGACGATCTTATGGGTGTCCAGCGGCGGACGCTCGTTCCCATACCGCTCGATCCACTGGTTGATCGTCATGATGGCGTCCAGTTCCTGGTTGAGCGACAGATTGCCGGCCAGATCGTTTTCCCGGTCCCGGATGTCCTCGAGGCCGATGTTCGGGGAGGCGGGATGGAACTCCTGGGGGTTGATGCGCACGATCCAGACCTCGTCCGGCTTCTCGTCCTTCACCCGGGCGTCGAGAAGGTCGCGCACCGGCGGATTGCGCGAATACAGGCCATCCCAATAATAGCCGTTGCGGGTGACGGTCCGGCCCGGCACGCAGGTCGGAAACACCATGCCGGGGATGACCTGTGCGGGCATGACCTCCGGAAGCGTCCCCGACGCCGCCACGCCGTCGAGCGAGATCGCCCGGCGCATGCGCCAGCGGGTGATGTCGTACTGGCTGATCTCCCGGCCGTCCGGCCGCAGGCCCATCTGTTCGAGGGTCTTGTTGGAATCGAACACCTCGAAGTTGCCGCTGAGCACCTCGATGGCGCCGGCGAGAATCCGGATGTCGGCTTCGGCCACCCGCGGCCAATCGATCGCGTCGAAATCCGGACACAGGTCCTTCAGCAGCTCCGGGAATCCAAGATACTGCCAGCGGGCTCCCATCATGTTGAGGCCGGCCAGTCCAAGTTGACCGACGGCGGAATAGGGGTTGGACGCCGGCAACGGCAGTCCCTGCGATTTCCACTCCATAAGGGTGGCGACCAGATGGTTGTGGGCGGTCTCAACCGGGTTGGTCGCGGCGAAGGTCGTCCACAGAAAGTCCAGGCGCTCGACGGCCTTGCCGATGGTGCCGCACGCCGTGTCGGCAGTGTTCGGGGCGAGGCCGTACCACGCCGCCAACGCACACAGCGCACCCGCCGATGTGCCGCTGATCGCGACGATGTCGAAGGTGTCGCCGTCCCGCGGGGTCTCGTCCCAGCGCTGCTTCGTCGTCAGGATGGTTTTCAGGACGCCCCAGGTGAACGCGGCGTGCGTTCCTCCACCCTGGCAAGCGATCGCGACCTTCTTGGTGGCCATGTCTTCACCGCCTTCCAGCGTGTCTAGGGGGACCGGTCGTTGGGCAGCAGGTGTCCGGACGTTTCCCCGGACGCTTCATGTGCCAGGGTTTCCTCGATCCGCCCCAGCAGGTAGGGGAAGAAGGGGTTGGACGACATGCGGAGCAGGGCATCCATGCTGACGATCAGCGCTCCACGCTCTCCCCGGGCGGCCACCGCGCCCAGGTGGATGCCGAAATCCTCGTTGGGATCGGGGTGCAGGCCGTACAGGGAATCGGTCGTCGGAAACGGAAGGGCGACGTGCGAGAGCGAATAGACGTCGGGGGGATAGACCAGCCCCAATTCCTGCACCCGTTCCGTCTCCGCACCGGCCTCCGTCATGCGCGCGACCACGTCGGGGCGCTCCGCATCGGCGTTGGTGATGATCGTGGTTCTGAACCGGCGGGGCGGATCGGGCAGGATGCGCGCCAGCATGGTGTCGGACGCCGAACTCAGGAGCGGGCCGAATTTGGTGTTGCGGTTCACGTCGAACAGCACGAGTTCGCTGCCGTTGGCGGGCAGGTGAGCGTACAATCCGGACAGGATCGCGCGCGTGCTGACGGTGAAATCCATCACGGACTGGAAGGTGAGGATCGGCGGAAGGCCGTCCAACCGGCCATTGCCCGCAAGGTTTGCGATTCGGCTCTGAAGAGCCGATGTCAGCAGATGCGACTGCCGCGCGCCATTGACCGGAAACGAGTTGTACTTGAAAGGGTTGAATTCCGGCACCACGCCGAGCCAGGCGGCTTTCGCGAATGGGGGGAAGATCGCGGGCAGGCCGGCCAACCCGGCGAAGCGCGCGAATGCGGTGATCCCGATCATCGGCGAGATCAGAATGATGCGGTCGGGGCGCTTCAGCCGGGTATCGTCGTGGGCGTCGAGCGCATACATCATCGCAAGCGCGCCGCCGTTCGAAAACCCGACCACGTGGAACGGTTGGTCCGGAGCGATGCGCCGCTGCGCTTCCCGCGCGGCCAGCCGGGTGGCCGCCAACCAATCCTCCCACACGATGTCCGCCAGACCCGCGGGAACCGTGCCGTGTCCGGGCAACCGGATGGCGATGGCGACGAAGCCGTAGGCTTGATAGAGTCGGGCGATGTGACGAAGGCTGTACGGTGAGTCGGTCAAACCGTGAAGGAACAGCACCACTCCTTTGACGGGACCATCAGGCTCAAGCACATAGGAGCGATTCCAATCCTGGGAGAACCGCCCGGGATAAATCGGGCTTCCATCGAAATACCGGTTGACCGGAATGCGTTCCCCCGGGGGCAATTTCTGGGTGACTTCCGCCCGCACACTGTCGAAGATGGCAGCCTCTGCCTTCATGTATTCGGTCCAGCCGCCGGTATCGAGATCCTCACTGTGCAGTTCCTTCGGCACGAAGGTGTGCCAGATCTCAAGTGGCAGGCCACGTTGCGAGTCGTAAGCGCGCACAACAAGCAGAACGACGGCGCTCACGGCGAGCAGCGTGATCATTCTCCTTGCGACTTTCCGTGCCCATAGTTTCATGAAGATATGACTTTCGAGTTTGGAAGCTTCGCTTAGCCACTGCAAATCAAGTAGCCACCGCAATTCGGGGCAACCAATTCGAAGGCGCCCGGAATCATGGGAACCGAGGCGAAACGAAACACGCCCATGGCGATGCCCGTCTTGAGAGACTTGCGCGCACTGCCAGAAGCCTCGATCATTGCAAGCAATCGCATAGGAATGTTAACGTAAAAAGCCATACCAGAACGCGATCTGGTGTATTTATTTTATGCAAATGGCATTTCTGATGAAAGACTTCATTATTGACTAATCCGAGCGTTCATTGTGAGTTATGGTGCTACGCTTAATTTACGGCAGCCATTTCGGCTAAATATGCCTATTAAGAACCAGACCGCTACCTGATCAATGCTGTTTAATGTCTGAATAATTGAGAAGGCCAGCGCGGTCATGGAAATCGACCTGGGCTGCGCCGCATTCTTCGGAAGCGGACCGCGGATGTCGTGGAGGGATCGAGGACAGTTGAAGCATAGGCTACGAAGGCGCTGTGGACCCCATCGGCGCGTTGGACGGCCTCGCGGGACGCAGCGGCCGGCTCCCCGGAGGTGCGCCGGCACATTGGGCAGCAGCTGCCGCGGTACAGCAAGCTGTCGTCGCTGACCGACACCAAGCTCACGTCGGTGCAGGCGTCCCTGCTGATTCAAGCGGAGCAGGCAACCCTTCAGTCCCGTCATGGCACGCCTTCGGCGTCACCGTTCGACACGCCGTCCGGGCAACCGTTCCATTACGCTGAGATCCGGGGTAGGCCTGAGGCCGCCTGGCTTGAACACGTTCTCAAGTGGCGTCTGTAGCCTGCTGGGTTGGACAATCGAACTCCTCCATCGCCTTGTACCACTGGTCCGACAGAGCTTTTGCCAAGCTGTCGGCGGTGGGAAACGACCGGCACAGCAGCGCGTCGCCATGAACGAAGCGCTCGCGAAGACTCTCGATCGTCATGGCGATCATCAATCTCAGCACGCCTTCGAATTTGCTGCGCTCATCCTCCGAAAATGGACGGCCGCGGCGGCGGGCGACGACCGCTATGATGCGATCGACCCATTCCGAATTCATGCGTTCGCGCATGCGCAGAACCTCCGGATCACGCGTGGCGAGTTCGGAGAACAGGCTGTAAACGCCGGCGTTCGCCTCGTAAGCCCGGCAATAGACTGTATTAGCGTCCAATATCGCATCGTAACTGCTCCTCGGCCCCTTGGTTGCCGACCGCCGATACGTCACATGCTCAAAGAACAGGTTGACCAGGACGGCTGCGCACTCGTCCATATCTTTGAAATAATTATAGAAAGTGCCACGGGACAGCCCGGCCTCGTCAAGCAGCGCCTCGACGGTCATCAATTTTCCCGGTGACGTACGAAGGTGGCGGGCGACGATCGAGAGCAGCATGTAGCGCGTCCGCTCCCGTTTCGGGCGCGTCCGTTCTCGGCTCCACATCGCGAGCACCTCTTCGAAGAACAGCGGAGCGGAGCCTTCGCCGCACTCGGGCTCGCTTCCCGGTTTGCTTACACCCTCCCGCATCCTTGCGCCCTCACCCTTCGACCGAATCGGTCCTGACCATGAATGTTGGACAATCGCACTGTACCCTCTTGACGCGGTATATTTTTATACATACTGTCATTTTTAGACAATGCGTCATCACTGGACAGGCCGATGGTACCTACGATGGTGGACGTGAATAAACCTTCAAGTGGCACCTTGACCAGGGAGGCGAACCTGCAAACGAGGTCCACCGGCGCGACGATCGAGTTCCAATCCGTCAGGAAGGCCTATGGATCGGTAAAGGCGCTTCATGATTTCTCTTTGACGATTCGTCCGGGAGAGTTCCTGACGATCCTTGGATCGAGCGGGTCCGGCAAAACCACCGCGCTCAATGCACTTGCGGGCTTCTCCACGGCCGACTCGGGCGATATCCGCATCGACGGGCGTTCGGTGATCGACGAGCCGCCGGAGCGGCGAAATCTGGGGATGGTGTTCCAGAACTATTCCCTGTTCCCCCACATGTCGGTGTTCGACAACATCGCCTTCCCGCTGCGCATGCGCCGCGCGCCGCGCCGGGAGATTAAGGAGCGGGTGGAGCGGGTGCTGGAGATCGTGCGGCTTGGCCCGTTGGCCGGTCGAATGCCACGCGATCTGTCCGGCGGTCAACAGCAGCGTGTCGCCTTTGCCCGGGCCATCGTGTTCGAACCTCCGGTCCTGCTCATGGACGAACCGCTGGGTGCCCTCGACCTCAAATTGCGCGAGGCGCTGCAGTTCGAGATCAAGGAAATCCAGCACCAGCTCGGCTGCACCGTGGTCTATGTGACCCACGATCAGCGTGAGGCCTTGGCCATGTCGTCGCGCATCGTCGTGTTGCGCGACGGACGGATCGAGCAGGTCGGCACGCCGTCCGAAATGTACGACGCGCCGCAAAGCCGCTTCGTCGCCGATTTCATCGGGCAGACCAACCTGCTTGCCGCCGACGTGGCGCTGCCCGGATCGGTGGCCATTCCCGAACTCGGCATCACCTATCGGGAAAACGTATTCATGGCCCGTCCAGGCTCCTGGTACGCAAGCATTCGCCCCGAAAAGCTGCAGCGCCGCCCGGCCGAAGGGCCGGACATCGCCGTGACGGTCACCGTCCAGGAGGCCGTGTTCCTCGGCGACGTGATCGAATACAGCGCCCGCACCGATCACGGTGCGCTCATCCATTTCCGGGAACAGAGACGCGACAGGGACCGGATTCCGCAACGCGGAGAGGCTGCGAACCTCGTTCTCCGCCCATCCGACGTCGTCCTCGTTCCGGACCTTTCCAGAACCAGTCGATGAAAAGCTGATAGAGGAGCGTTCTATGAACAAGCTGCTGTGGAGCCTCTCTCTCGGAGCGGCGCTCGTCGGCACCGCTGGTGGTGCGGCGCTGGCTCAGTCCGGGGACAAGACGGTCGTGATCGCCAATTACGGCGGCGCTTGGGCGGAAACGCTCAACCGCATCTGCATCCAGCCCTTCACCAAGGAGACGGGGATCACCGTCACGCAGGCCGCGACGGAAGACTCCCTCGCCCAGATCCGTGCCCAGCAGACCACCAGGAACATCCTGTGGGACATCGCGCCCACCGAGCGGTCCGGTCTGCCGGTGTCGCAGAAGAACGGTTGGCTTGAGCCCATCGACTGGTCGGTGGTCGACCCTGAAAACAAACTGCCGCCGATCGCCCGCAAGACCCACGCGATCGGATCGGTGGCCTATTCCACCACCATCGGCGTGCGCACGGACAAGCTGCCGGAAGGCAAGACCTTCACCGGCTGGAAGGACTTCTGGGACGTCAAGCAGTTCCCCGGCCCCCGCACGCTGCGCAACTCCCCGGCCGAGAACCTGGAATTCGCGCTGATCGCCGACGGCGTGAAGCCGTCCGAGGTCTATGACGTGCTCCGTTCGCCGGAAGGTGTGGACCGCGCCTTCAAGAAACTCGACGAGATCAAGCCGGCGATCACCGTATGGTGGACGAGCGGGCAGCAGCCGGTCCAGTTGCTGGCCAGCGGCGAAGTCTTCTACGCGACCGCCTTCAACGGCCGTATCCAGCAGTTGCAGAAGGACAAGCTCCCGGTCGAGCTGATCTGGAACGGCGGCTCGCTCGACGTCAGCTACTATTCAATCGTCAAGGGGGCCAACAACGCCGCCGCGGCCATGCAGTTCATGAAATACTGCTGGAACGAGCCGCAGCGTCTCGCCGAGATCGCCCGCGCCATGCCCTACTCCAGCTTCAACCCCGACATCTACAAGATCCTGTCGGCGGAGGAGGCCAGGCAACTACCGACCAGCCCGGAAAACATGGAGGTGCAGTTCGCGCTGAACGCCGAATTCTGGGCCGAAAACCTGCCGCGCATTCAGAAGCGGTGGGAAACTTGGCGTCTGCAATGAGCGACGGCGTTTCCATGCCGCGTGATGGGATAGGGGCGGTGCGCCGACGGCGCGCCCCCTTCTCCTCCCTCTGGCTGCTCGCTCCGGCGGCCTTGCTGTTCCTCCTGGCCTTCCTCCTTCCGGTGGGCGAGGTCGCGCTGTGGAGCCTGCAGGGCGATGCCGGACTGACGGCGGAGCATTACCGGGAAGCGCTTGGCGAGGGCCCCTACCGCACCATCCTGTTCGGAACGTTGCAACTCGCCGCCGGCGTGGCCTTCGCGTGCATCCTGGCCGGCTACCCCGCCGCCTATTGTCTGGCGTCCTGCCCGCCGAGGCGCCGCACGTTGCTCCTCCTGCTCATTCTGACACCGCTTTGGGTCAGCGTGCTGGTGCGGACCTTCGGTTGGATTGTCGTCCTGGGCCGCGAGGGATTGGTGAACTCCATGCTGATCGGTGCGGGGATCATCGATACGCCGCTCCAGATGCTTTACAGCCGTGGGGCCGTGTACATCGCGATGGTGCAGGTGCTCCTGCCGGTCGCCATCCTGGTCATGTTCTCCAGCATGACGACCATCAACCGCTCCCTGCTGCTGGCGTCGCGCATCCTCGGCGCCACCCCGTGGCGTGGCTTTCTCCACGTCTTCCTGCCGCTGAGCGCCGGCGGCGCGGTCAACGCATGGATGCTCACCTTCGTCCTGGCCCTGGGCTTCTTCATCACCCCGGCTCTGGTCGGCGGGCCGAAGGAAAACATGATCGCGAACATCATCGCGACGCAGATCACGGTGACCCTCGACTGGGGGCTGGGTTCGGCTCTCGGGATGGTGCTGCTGGTCGCCGGCTTCCTGATGGTGGGCGCCGTCGCCCTGCTCTTCCGGCGCGTGACCCGGCTGAGCGGTCATGGAGGGACGCGATGAAACGAACACTGTGGGAACAGTCCGGACGCTACCTCCTGCCCGTCTATTTCGTCGGCGTCCTCCTTTACCTGTTGCTGCCGCTGCTGCTGGTGGTTCCGATGTCGGTCAGCGAAACGCGATACCTCAAATTCCCGCCGACCGGCTTCACGCTGCACTGGTACGAGGACTTCTTCGCCACGCCCGGCTGGATCGACGCGACCTGGCGCAGCCTAGTCATCGCAACCGCCAGCGCGCTGCTCGCGACCGTCGTCGGCACGGCGGCGGCACTCGTCCTGAGCCGCGACGGCCGCGCGGTGCGGATCGCGGGACCGATCTTCCTAGGTCCGCAGGTCGTGCCGGTCATCATCCTCGCCCTCGGCACGCTCCTCGTCTTCAGCCGCTTCGGCCTGTACGGCTCCATGGGCGGCATCGTGCTGGTGCACGCCGTCCTCGCGCTGCCCTTCGTCACGACGACGGTGTCGGGAGCGCTGCGCCAGACCGGCGACACGCTCGCCAGGGCCGCCCGGGTCCTGGGCGCCCGGCCGCACGAGGCCTTCTGGTACGTCACGCTGCCGACCATCCGGCCGGCGGTCATCTCGGCCGGCGTCTTCGCCTTCTTCATCTCCTTCGACGAGCTGGTCATCGCCCTGTTCGTCATGGGCCGCAACGAAACCTTGCCAATGCGGATCTGGGCCGACATGCGCCACGATCTGACGCCGGTTGTCGCGGCGGTCGCGTCGCTGCTCATCCTGGCCACCTTTGCGGCGGTTTTCCTGAGCGACCGCATCCAGCGCCGCGCCGCACGGCGCGCGGGATAACCGGTCGCGACGGGCCACCCCTCATCTACCGGACCCTCATCTACGGGAAGAGTGATGTTCGCAGATTTTCGCACGGAAGAACCCGATGCTCTCGCCCGCCGTCTGGAAACGGCAACGCTTCCGGATTCGGTGTTCGACCTCCTGGCGCAAACCGCCGTCCGGCATCCGGACGCCCCGGCGTGGCGCTTCATCGACGACGGCGTGGAGCGGAGCTGGGGCGAGGTGCTGGCCAAGGTCGAAACCGCCGCCGCGGCCTTCGCCGCGCTCGGCATCGGCCCCGGCGTGCATGTCGCGGTCATGGCCTGGAACCGGGAGGAGTTTCCCATCGCGTGGCTGGCGTTGTCCCGCCTGCAGGCGGTGATGGTGCCGGTGAACGCCACCTACACCTCCCGCGAGGTCGAGTATGTGCTGAAGACCTCGCTCGCCGCCTTCCTCATCCTGGAGGCGGAGTTCCTGCCGCATCTCGATGCGCTTGAGACGGCGTCGCTCCCCCCGTCCAACGTCATCGTCATCGGCGATGCGGCGCCGGGCCGGCATCGCCGCTGGCAGGCGCTGATGGACGAGGCGCAGGGCCGCCGGGCACCCCACACGCCCCGTTCCGCGGACGCGGTCCTCAATCTCCAGTACACGTCGGGCACCACCGGCTTCTCGAAGGCCTGTATGCTGACCAACGAGTACTGGCTTTGCCTGGGCTACAGCTCCACCGAGTTCTTCGCCACGGACCTGCGGCGCTTCTATGTGGGATCGAGCTTCTTCTACATGGTCGGGCAGAGGATTCTGCTGAACGCGATGGTAAGCGGCGGCTGCGCCTTCTTCCCGCGCAAGCCCGGCGCCAAACGCTTCATGCTCGATGTCGCGCAACTGGAGTGCGACTACTGCGCGCTGTTCGAAATGGTCTACAAGCAGCCGGCCCGGCCAGCGGATGCGCACAACGCGCTCAAGCTGGCCACCATCTTCGCGTTCGGCCCGGAAAGCCACGCCGACTTCCAGCGCCGCTTCGACGTGTACGGGCAGGAGTTCTACGGCATGACCGAGATCGGCGGCGGCACCTACATGCCGGCGCACCGGATCGCCGAGATGACCGGCTCGGCCAGTTGCGGGGTGGTCGCCCCCTTCCGGGAAGCGATGATCGCGGACGAGGACGGCAATCCCGTGCCGACGGGCGCGACCGGGGAGCTTTGCGTGCGTGGCCGCGGCCTGCTGAAAGGCTATTTCGGAAACGAGGAGGCGACGGCGCAGGCGTTCCGCAAGGGCTGGTTCCGCAGCGGCGATCTGGCCCGCGTTGATTCCTCCGGGTATCACTACATTCTGGGCCGGACCAAGGACATGGTCCGCCGCAGCGGCGAGAACATTTCGGCCCGCGAGGTCGAGGTGGTGCTGCGCACGCTGGAAGGAATCCAGGACGCCGCGATCGTTCCGGTTCCCGACGATTATCGCGGCGAGGAAATCAAGGCCTACATCCAGTTGGCGCCGGGGGTCGATCCCTCGACCTGCACGCCGGAGCGCATCGCCGATCACTGCGGGCGGCATCTCGCGGCCTTCAAGGTGCCCCGCTACTACGAGTATCGCGACTCCTTCCCCCTCACGGACTCGCAGCGTGTGCAGAAGAAGCATCTGCTGGCGGAAAAGCCCGACCTCCGCGTCGGCGCCTACGACTGGCAGGACAAGATCTGGCGCTGACGCCTGCACCCCGTTTCCCTGTGAAAAAAAGCCAACCGGCCTCGAAGAGGACTTCTGACATGCCCGAGATTACCGCCCAGACCGAGGGCGCGATCCGCATCCTGACCATCTCCAACGAACCCAAACGCAACGCGTTCGAAGGCACGATGGCCGCGGATTTCCTAAGCCACCTGAACGACGCGGACGGCGACGGCGCCGTGCGGGTGGTCGTGGTGACGGGCGCCGGCGACATCGCCTTCTCAAGCGGACACGATCTGAATGAAATCGCCTCCGGCGCCCACGCGGCGACGAACCTGGGAGAGGCCCCGTTCCTGCGTCCACGGGACATGAGGAAGCCGGTCATCGCGGCCGTCAACGGGCACTGCTACGCCGCGGCGCTCATCCTCGCCCTGTCCTGCGACCTGCGCGTCGCAAGCGTCAACGCGACGTTCGGGTCGCCGGGCGCCCGCCTGGGCATGCTCCCGGAGGGTGGGCAGATCGGTCGGTTGCCGCGCCTGATGTCGTCCGCCCGCGCCTTGGAACTGATGCTGACGGCCAATCCCCTTCCCGCGGACGAGGCCTACCGGACCGGCTTCGTCAACCAATTGGCGGGAAAGGGCGAGGCGTTGAAGGAGGCGCTCGTCCTGGCGCGGGCCATCGCGCGGAACGCCCCCTCCGTGGTTGCCGCGATCAAGGCCGGGGTGATCCTGGGGGAGCGCGAAGGGATCGAAGCCGCCGGTGCCTATGAGGCGACGGTCGCCCGCCGGCTGGAAAAGGCGGAGGATGCCCGCGAAGGCGTCAGCGCCTTCCTGGAAAAGCGCGCTCCCGTGTTCCGTGGTGGCGAGTGACGGTGTCCATCCAACATCGTCCTTATCGAAGGGAAAGAACCACCGTGCCCGAGAACTTCACAGCCTTTGTCATCGAGGACGTCGGCGGCAAGCCGAAGGGCGGCTTCACGACGCTGACGCTGGCTGACCTGCCGGACAACGATGTGCTGGTCGAGGTCGCCTGCTCCACGCTCAACTACAAGGACGGACTCGCGGTCTCCGGCAAGGGCAGGATCGCCCGCAAGCTGCCGATGGTCGCCGGCATCGACCTCGCCGGTACCGTGGTCGAATCCCGCTCCCCCGCCTGGAAGCCCGGCGACAAGGTGGTCGCCAACGGCTGGGGCCTGTCGGAAACGCAATGGGGCGGTTACACCCGCTTTCAGCGTCTGAAGGCGGAGTGGCTGACCCGCCTGCCGGACGCCTTCTCGTTCGAGGAGGCCATGGGCATCGGCACCGCCGGCTACACCGCCGCGCTGTGCGTGGACGCGCTGGAGCGGTGGGGCGCCCTCCGCCCCGGCGGCAAGGAGGTGTTGGTCACCGGAGCGGCCGGCCCGAAACGCACGACTATCTGCGTGGCCTGGGGGCCACCGGCTTCATCGACCGCGCCGCCCTTCTGGAAAAGGGAGCCCCCTTGCAGAAGGAGCGCTGGGCCGGCGGTGTCGACTCGGTGGGCGGGCAGACGCTGGTCAACGCGCTGTCGCAGACCGCGTGGGGGGGGGGCCATCGCCGCCTGCGGCTTGGCCGGCTCCTCCGATCTTCCGGGGACGGTCCTGCCGCACATCCTGCGCGGCGTGGCGCTGCTGGGCGTCGACTCCGTGATGGCACCGCCGGACCGCCGCGACGCCGCCTGGACGCGGCTGGCGCGCGACCTGGACCGGAACGCGCTGACGACGATGTACGAGGTGCAGCCCTTCGGCGCGCTGCCCGAACTGGCAACCAAGATCCTCGCCGGGACGATCCGCGGCCGCATCGTCATCGACGTGACCCGTTGAGGGATTCCGGCAGGCTTCGGCCCTTCCTGCCGCCCCGCCCGCCGCGCAACCTCCCGATTGCGTGGCGGGGCTCCCCTGAGACGATGTGGCCGGCATCCCTTCCTCGACAGCGTCTCGTTATTCCGGCTTGCGCACCAACGTCGCGATGAGCGAGAGGGCGATGTCCCACTCGGTATCGCTGCGGGCCGAGCCCTTGTAGATGCGAATGCCGTTGCTCGGCTTGGTCTTGCCGATCATGAAGACATCCGACGACACCACGCCGATGCCCCGCTCATACAGCATTTCGGCGATGGCCGTGGAGTCTTGGGAGGAGTCGAGATCCAGCCAGAGGAACAGGCTTTCCGGATCGCTCTTCGCCAGAGCTCCACCGAAATGGGCCAGCGCCAGACTGTGGCGCGTCGTCAGCTGCTGGCGCAGCGTGCCGACGAATTCCAGGTGCTTCTTCTGCTCCAGCAGGCTCTGCACCAGCGTGAGCGAGATGACGTCGGTCATCCAGATGCTGCCGCGAAGCGCCGAGGCGATCGCCGCCCCGAACCGTTCCGGGAAAGCCACGAACCCGCAGCGGTTGCCGGGCGCGATCACCTTGGACAGCGACGAGATGTGGAAACACCCCTCCGGATAGAGCGACCACAGGCTGGGCAGCCGGTTCGACGCCAGCGGCCGGAACAGGTCGTCCTCGACGATCAGCAGGGAATTGCGGCGGGCGATGTCCACGATGGCCTGTCGCCGGTCCAGCGGCATGGTGACGGTGGTCGGGTTGGCCAGCGTCGGCACCAGGAAGATGGCCTTGACCCGCGGGTTGCCGACCAGCCGGGCGAGGCTGTCGGGAATCATCCCGTGCTCGTCCGTGTCGACCGGGATCAGACCCAGACCCAGCACCTGTGCGGCGGCCTTCACGCCCTGGTAGACCAGTCGCGGCACCAGAATGGAATCACCGGCGGTCAGCACGCTGGCCAGCACCACCAGGATCGCGTGCTGGGCGCCGGCGGTCACCGCCACCTGGTTGGGCGTGGCCGCGACTCCCCAGGACAGCAGCCATTCCACCGCCAGACGGCGGTTGTGGTTGCTGCCGAAGGCCGAATGATACTCCTGCAGGCGCGCCAGATCGTCCGGGTGGCTGGCGATCTTGCGCAGCAGGCTGCCGATGAACTCCTGATAGCCCGGCACACTCAGCTTGTGGACCGACAGGTCGATGGCCGGGGGCAGGCGCGGCTGGTCGTAGGATGGGGCGGCGTGGTTCAGGTCGCGCCCGCGCACCGCCGTGCCGCGCCCCGCCTCCGCCGAGATCACACCGCGCTTCTTCAGCAGGTTGAAGGCCTTGGTGATGGTCGTCAGGTTGACGTCCAGGGAGCGGGCCAACTCGCGGTGCGACGGCAGCGGCTGTCCGGGAGACAGCTGCCCACTGGCCACCTGCGCCGACAGGGCGGTGGCGATGCGCACGTAGATCGGGCTGTCGCGGTCGAGTTCGGCCATCGTGGCCTTCAGCGTTGCCAGAGCGCGCGCATCGATGCCGCTCCGCCGGTCGCGGCTGTTCAGTGCCATTGTCCTTCCCATGATGGCCTATCGCGCCCGCTGTCGCCTGAGCGCAGGGGCGTCGACGTTTGGGCCTCACCATACATTGCCGGGTGCGGACGCTTCAAGTGTATGGCGTCATGTCCAATTTTTCGTAATACGGACGTTGACTGTATGGCGTACAGTATGACAGGCTTACACACGGCTGCAGGACAGCCACTCACATCGGATGCTCATCAAGGAGGGTGATATGCGTCTCTGCAAATCGGCATGCACTGCGCTTCTGGCGGCTGGCATGACCTTGTCCGCCCTGCCGGCCGCGGCGGAAACCACCCTCCGGCTGCACTCGGTCTGGGTCGAAAGCCGCCCCGTCGCCGAGTATTTGAATGTCTTCTCGAAGAAGGTGGAGGAGCATTCCAAGGGCGATCTGAAGATCCAGGTGTTCCACGGCGGGTCGCTCGGCATCAAGGACGCCGACATCCTGCGCGTCCTGCCGTCGGGTGCGGTGGACATGTCGGCGCTCTATCCCGAATATGTGGCGCGCGACGAGCCGGAACTGGCCGTCGCCTACGTCCAGGGCTCCATCGAGGCGGTGGATGACCAGCTCAAGGCCGTGCCGGCCATCCAGGCCATCTACCAGCCGGTGTTCGAAAAGTGGGGCATCACCACGCTGGGCGCCGTCCAGGTTCCCGAACGCAGCGTCCACGTCTTCTGCAAGACACCGGTCCGCAGCCTGGAGGACCTGAAGAGCAAGAAGATCCGCGTGTGGGGCCGCCATCAGGTGGAAACCTTCAAGAAACTGGGCATCGCCGCGCAGATCATCGGGCAGAACGACATGTACGTCGCCCTTCAGACCGGCGTCGTCGATTGCGCCACCTACATGGGCAGCATCGCCACCACCATCTCGCTCCAGGAGGTGACGCCCTACGCCGCCTACCTGCAGCCGCACGCCGGGGTGCCGATCAACCTGCTGATCTCGACCAAGCGCTTCCAGTCCCTGTCGCCCACCCAGCAGGAGGCCCTGCGCGCCGCCGCCGCCGACGTGCTGGCCTACACGAACGAGGAGTTCACCAAGGGCGAGCGGGAAGAGGCCGGGCTGAAGAAGCTGACCGACGCCGGCGGCAAGATGCTGGAGCCCTTCTCCGACGCCGATCAGGCGGCCTTCATCACCGCCGCCCGCACGACCTGGAAGGAGATGTCGGAACAGGTCGGGCCGAAGGCCGTCGCCAACATGAACGCCATCCTCGACGCCGTGAAGTAGCCGGTGGGCACGCTGCCGGCTGGTCGGCGGCGTGCCGCACATGGACAAGAGGGGGATGGCATGGACAATTCCATATCGAATTTGTTGAAGAACATCGGAGCCGGCATCATCGCCTGCTTCATCGCTCTGGTGATCGTCGCGACGCTGAATCGCTATGTTCTCGGCGTTCCCCTTGATTTCTCCGATGAGTTCGTCGGTCTCCTGTTCGCGACCTCCAGCTTCATCTCGATCGTCACCTCCGACCTCGACCGTGAGCACATCACGGTGCAGATCGTGACCAGCCGGCTGCCCGCCCCCTTGCAGCGCCTCTGCCGGCTGGCCGGCGACCTGGCGACGATCCTGTTCTTCGTCATCATTCTGGTCGAAGGCTACAAATTCGCCGCCTTTTCCTGGCAGATCTCCGCCCGCTCCGAGAACGCCGCGCTGCCGGTGGCCCCCTGGATGTTCGGCATCCCGGTGATGGCGCTGTCGATGATCCTCCTGCGCGTCCTGCGCCTGCTGGGGCGCGCCTGAGCCGCAGCCCTGCCCGCGCCCGAGCGGGCGGCATCAAGGGTTTGGCCAGCTTTTAAAAATTTGGAGTGAGCGACATGGTATGGCTCGTCATGGGCGTGAGTCTGGCCGTCATGCTCCTCGCCGGGTTTCCGATCGGCGTGGCGCTGGGGCTGACCGGCTTTCTGATCCTGGAACTGTTCGTCGGCGGCGCCCTGCAACTGGGCATCACCGCCGGCTGGAACGCCTTCAACAGCTTCACCCTCAGCGCGGTCCCGGCCTTCATCGTGCTGGGCGAGGTTCTGCTCGCCAGCGGGCTCGGCGCCCGCATCTATTCGGGAGTGTCGCCGCTGTTCCGCCGGGTGCCCGGCGGCCTGATGCACACCAATGTGGCGGTCGGCACGCTGTTCGGCGCGGTCAGCGGCACCAGCCTCGCCACCGCCGCCGCCGTCGGGTCGGTCGCCTACCCGCAGCTCATCAAGCGCGGCTACCCGGCGAAGAGCGTGGTCGGCATCCTGGCCGCCTCGGGCACGCTGGGGATCATCATCCCGCCCAGCCTGATTTTGATCATCTACGGCGCCACCATGGACGTGTCGATCGGCAAGCTGTTCCTGGCGGGCCTGATCCCCGGCTTCCTGCTGGCGGCCATGTTCATGGGGCTGGTCGCGGTCCGCGCCCGGCTCTCGCCCGGCTGGCTGCCCGACGACCGCGAGGCGGTGTCGCTGGCGGTGATCCTGCGGTCGCTGGTCGATCTGTGGCCGCTGGCCATCCTGATGTTCGCGGTGCTGGGGACCATCTACATGGGCATCGCCACCCCGACCGAGGCGGCGTCGCTGGGGGTGGTCGCGGCCATCGCGCTCGGCTTCACCGTCGGCGAGCTGACGATGAAGGGGCTGCTGCACGCGCTGATCGCGGCGGTGCGCGGCTTTGGCGCCATCGCGCTGATCTTCCTGGGGGCGTCCATCCTGTCGCAGGCCATCAGCATCCTGGGGCTGCCGGCCCAGCTCGCCCAGACCATGGGCGCGATGGCCATCGGCAAGTACGAGCTGCTGCTCGGCATCGTCCTGCTCTATTTGGTCCTCGGCTGCCTGTTCGACGGCATCTCCATCATGCTGATGACCCTGCCGCTGACCTTCCCGCTGATGATGAACGTCGGCTTCGACCCGGTCTGGTACGGCATCGTCGTCACCGTCCTGATCGAGATCGGGATGATCACCCCGCCGGTCGGCATCAACCTGTTCGTTCTGGTGTCGCTGACCAAGGGCGCGGTCAACATCACCGAGGCGGCGTGGGAGGCCATCCCCTACTGGCTGCTGATGCTGGTGTCCATCGCGCTCTTCACCCTCTTCCCCGGCATCGTCACCGGCCTGCCGAGCTTCTTCTACTGAAGCTCTTCTATTGATGCGGCGCGCCCCGATGCGCGCCTCTCCTCCACAATCACAATCGAGGCCACCATGCCTGACAGCATCGCCGACGTCCGTCACGAGGATCTGATCGTCACCGACTCCCTTCTCGTCTGCAACTTCGACCGCGAGATCTTCGAGGCGATGCGGACGGCGGGCATCACCGCCGCCAACTGCACCTGCAGCGTCTGGGAAGGCTTCCAGGACACCATGAAGAACGTGGGCCACTGGAAGCGCATGTTCCGCGAGCACGGCGACATCATCACCCAGATCCGCAGCGTCGAGGACATCCGCCAGGCCAAGGCCGACGGCAAGGTCGGCATCATCCTGGGCTGGCAGAACACGTCTGGCATCGACGACAACATCGACTATCTCGAACTCTACGCCGAACTGGGCGTGAAGATCATCCAGCTCACCTACAACACCCAGAATCTCGTCGGGGCCGGCTGCTACGAGGGCAAGGACGCCGGGCTGACCGGCTTCGGCCGCGACGTGGTGGCGGAGATGAACCGGCTGGGCATCCTGGTCGATCTGTCCCACGTGTCGGAACGGACGGCGACCGAGGCCATCGAGGCGTCGGTGAAGCCGGTGGCCTACACCCACTGCTGCCCGCGCGCCCTGAAGGACCATCCGCGCAACAAGTCCGACGAGACCCTGCGCAGCGTGGCGCAGCGCGGCGGCTATGTCGGCGTCACCATCTTCCCGCCCTTCCTGCCCAAGGGCACCGCCTCCACCATCGACGACTTCATCGACGTGGTTGAGCACATGGTCGGCGTCTGCGGCGAGGAGCATGTCGGCATCGGCACCGACATGTCGCAGGGCCAGCCCTGGTCCTTCCAGGAATGGGTGATGCACGACAAGGGCAACGGGCGCCGCCTGACCACCTTCGGCGATCTGGTCTTCCCCAAGGGCATCGAGCGCATCGAGGACTATCCCAACCTGACCGCCGCCATGGTCCGCAAGGGCTGGTCGTCCGGCAAGATCGAGCGGGTCATGGGCGGCAACTGGCTGCGGCTGCTGCGCGACGTCTGGTGAGCCGCCAGTCCGTTCCACCCGATCCACCCTGAAGGAGCCCCCCGCCATGGCCACAGTCGCCGTCATCGGTGCCGGTTTCGTCGGTCTGTCCTCGGCCTATTGGCTGATGCGGGACGGGCACGCCGTCACGCTGTTCGACCCCGCGGGGCCGGCGGGCGGCGCCTCCTACGGCAACGCTGGGACCTTCGCCAACTACGCCTGCATCCCGGTCAACAACCCGTCGGTCTTCCGGGATTTCCACCGCTACCTGCTGGCCGCCGACAGCCCCTTCCGGCTGCGCGCCTCCTACCTGCCGCGGCTCATGCCCTGGCTGGCGCGCTTCCTGTGGCATTCCACCCCGGCCCGCTACGAGGCGGCGGTAACGGCTTTGGGACAGCTTCTGGGCCGCGCCCACGAGGGCTACGCCGACCTGATCCGCGACGCCGGGCTGGAGGACCGGATACGCCGCCGCGAATGCCTGTACCTCTATTCCAGCGAGCGGTCCTTCCGGAACAGCGCGGACTCCCTGCGGCTGCGCCGCGAGGCCGGCGTCGCCTGCGAGGTTCTGGACGCCTCGGCCATCCGGGGGCTGGAACCGGCGCTGGCGCCGATCTTCGCCCACGGCGTGCTGTTCCCCGGAAGCTGGCATCTGAGCGACCCTGCGGGCTTCCTCACCGCGCTGCACGGCTGGCTGGCCGGGCGCGGCCTGCGGACCGAGGCCCGCGCCGTCACGCGGCTGGCCCCCGGCGGTTCCGGCGTCGTCCTCGTCACGCCGGACGGCGACGAGCGTTTCGACCATGCGGTGGTGGCGGCCGGCATCCACTCCCGCCCGCTGGCCGCCGATTGCGGCGACCGGCTGCCGCTGGACACCGAGCGCGGCTATCACGTGACCTTCGGCGGGGTGATCGACCCCATCGGGCGGCCCTGCGGCTGGGCCGAGCGTGGGCTCTACATGACCCCCATGGCCCAAGGCCTGAGGGTGGCCGGCACGGTGGAGCTGGCCGGGCTCGACCCCCGCAAGGCATCCGGTCTGACGGGTCTGCTGGCGCGCTCGGCCCGCGAGGCCCTGCCAGCCCTGACCGGGCCGGGCGTCCGCCAGACCGACGACTGGCTGGGCTTCCGCCCGACCTTCCCCGACGGGCTGCCGGTGCTCGGCCGGTCGCGGGCCAGCGAGCGGGTGGTCTACGCCTTCGGCCACCAGCATGTCGGGCTGACCCTCGGCGGGCTGAGCGGCATGGTGGTCGCTGATCTGGTGGCCGGGCGCGCGCCGCCGCTCGACCTGATGGCGGTCGATCCGCGCCGCTTCTGAACCTTCTCCCCTTCGCCGGAGAGTCCGTATGCCCTACACCACCTCGCTCGGCGGCACCCGCTGGCGCTTCCCCCATCTGCGCGACGTGCTGGCCAAGGCCTCGCCTGCCCGGTCGGGGGACCAGTTGGCCGGGCTGGCCGCCGGCAGCGCGCTGGAGCGCCACGCCGCCCAGCGCGTCCTTGCCGACATTCCGTTGGCGGATTTTCTGGTCACCGACCTCGTGCCCTACGAGGAGGACGAGGTCACCCGCCTGATCCAAGACCAGCAGGACGCGGCGGCTCTGGCTCCCGTCGCGTCGCTGACCGTCGGGGAGTTCCGGGACTGGCTGCTGTCGGACGCCGCCGACCGAAACAGTCTGGCCGCGCTCGCCGCCGGCCTGACGCCGGAGATGGTGGCGGGCGTGTCGAAGATCATGCGGGCGCAGGACCTGATGGCGGTGGCGGCCAAATGCGAGAACCCCGTGGCCTTCCGCAACAGCCTGGGGCTGGCTGGACGGCTGTCCACGCGCCTGCAACCCAACCACCCGACCGACGACAGCCGCGGCATCGCCGCGAGTCTGCTCGACGGGCTGCTGATGGGCAGCGGCGACGCGGTGCTCGGCGTCAACCCGGTCACCGACAGCGTGGAGGATTACAGCCGCATCGTCCGCCTGCTGGACGAGTTGCGCACCCGGCTGGACATCCCGACCCAGACCTGCTGCCTGGGCCACGTCACCACGGCCATCCGGGCGATCGAGGGCGGGGCGCCGGTCGATCTGGTGTTCCAATCCGTCGCCGGATCGGAGAAGGCCAACCGCGGCTTCGGCATCTCCCTGGCCGTGCTGCGCGAGGCGCACGAGGCCGCGCGGTCCCTGAAGCGCGGCACGGTCGGCGACCACGTCATGTATTTCGAAACAGGCCAGGGCGCCGCCCTGTCCGCCGACGCCCATCACGGCGTCGATCAGCAGACCATGGAGACCCGCGCCTACGCCGTCGCCCGCGCCTTCCGGCGAGCTATGCGGGAAACTGGGTGATGACGGTCTGAAGAAGGCGGCGTATCGAGGCGGGTGACGAAGCCTGCCAGAACCTCCACGAGGGAGCGATA
>NZ_VITI01000014.1 GCF_007827795.1 Azospirillum brasilense | reverse complement strand
TCACACCCTTCTACGGCGCCCTCTTCGTCACCCTCCTCCTCGTCACCTACGTCCCGACCTTCTCCCTCTGGCTGCCCCATCTCCTCATGCGCTGAGGCGACCTCCGCAGGGTCATGAAAAAGGGCCGCGCCGGCATCCCCGGCGCGGCCCTTTTCTGTTCGCCTCCGACGGATCAGCCGGCTTCGGCGTTCGACGAGTTCTGCCACAGGTTCAGCCCGCCATCGACGGCGTGGCGGTCGATCTCCGCCAACTCCTCCGGCGTGAAGGCGGTGTTCTTCAGCGCGTCGAGCGAGTTGTCGAGCTGCTCGACGTTGCGGGCGCCGACCAGGGCGGAGGTCACCCGCGGGTCGCGCAGCACCCAGGCGATAGCCATCTGGGCCAGCGTCTGGCCGCGCCGCTGGGCGATGGCGTCGAGGGCGCGCACCCGCTCCAGATTCTCCGGCGACAGGAAATGCGCCTTCAGCGTGCCGCCCTTGGCGGCGCGGGCGTCGGTGGGCTGGCCGTTCAAGTATTTGGTGGTCAGCATGCCCTGGGCCAGCGGCGAGAAGGCGATGCAGCCGATCCCCGTCTCGTCCAGCGCGTCGAGCAGACCGCCCTCGATCCAACGGTTCAGCATGGAATAGGACGGCTGGTGGATCAGGCAGGGGGTGCCAAGATCCTTGAGGATCGCCGCCGCCCGCCGGGTCATCTCCGGCGAGTAGGAGGAGATGCCGACATAGAGCGCCTTGCCCTGCCGCACGGCGTGGTCGAGCGCGCCCATCGTCTCTTCCAGCGGGGTGCGCGGATCGACGCGGTGCGAGTAGAAGATGTCCACATAGTCGAGCCCCATCCGCTTGAGGCTCTGGTCCAGGCTGGCCGTCAGATACTTGCGCGAGCCCCAGCTCCCGTAGGGGCCGGGCCACATGTCGTAGCCGGCCTTGGTGGAGACGATCAGCTCGTCGCGGTGGGCCTTGAAGTCGGTCGCCAGGACGCGCCCGAAATTCTCCTCCGCCGAGCCCGGCGGCGGGCCGTAGTTGTTGGCGAGGTCGAAATGGGTGACGCCGCGGTCGAAGGCCCGGCGCAGCACGGCGCGCCCAGTCTCGAACACGTCGGTGCCGCCGAAATTCTGCCACAGCCCCAGCGAAATGGCCGGCAGGTCGAGCCCGCTCCGCCCGCTGCGACGGTAGGTCATGGCGGTGTAGCGGGCCGGATCGGCGCGGTAGAGCGATTGCATCGCGGTCTCCTGGCTGTCTTGCGCGGTGTTGGGAGGAACGTGACTGATATATTAGAAATCAGCCCCGGTCCAAAGCCAAGTGCGCAGAGCAGCCTTCAGACCGGCTCGGCCTCGTCCTCCGTGGGAGCGGTGAAGTAGAGCGGGTTGGCCTTCTGCGCGTCGGCGATGGTGACCTGGAGATAGTCCAGATGCAGGTCGATGGCCTTCGCCGCCGCCTCCGGGTCGTTGTTGGCGATGGCCTCGATGATGACCGAATGCTCGGCGATCACGTCCGGCACGCGGCCCAGCACCGGCAGGGTCAGCAGGCGGTAGCGGTCCACCTGCACCTTCACCTGCTGCGTCAGGTTCCAGAAGCCGGGATAGCCGGCGGTCTCCGCCAGCAGCGCGTGAAAGGTTTCGTCGGCCTGGTGGAAGCCTTCGAAATTCTGGGCGGCCTCCATCTCGCGCTGGAGTTCCAGGTTGGCGCGCAGCTTGGCGATCTGGCTGCGGGTGGCGCGCTTGGCGGCGTAGCGGACGGTCGCCTCCTCCAGCGCCTTGCGGATGGCGATGGCTTCCGGCAGGGCGCCCAGCGGGATGCGGGAGACGAAGGTGCCCGATTGCGGGAAAATCTCGATCAGCCCCTCGTCCGCCAGACGCAGCACGGCCTCGCGCACCGGGGTGCGGCTGACGCCGTAGTCCTGGGCAATCACCTTCTCCGCGACCGGCTCGCCCGGCTTGCGGCGGAGCGAGACGATCTCGTTGCGCAGGTCACGGTAGATCGTCGCGGCCACGGTGGTGCCGCGCTGGGCCGGGCGGGCGACCGCCGCCGCCGTGCGGCGCCGGGTCCGCGTCCTGACGCCCTCCGCCTGTTCGGAATCCACCGCCGATGTCTGCGCCGCCTTTTTCAACACCCGCTCCTGCCAGGAAAACTCAGGGCGCCGGATCTCCGGGACACCGGCGTCGGACCCGCTGGTTCACGCCGCGGCCGGCCCACCCTTCATCGCAATATACTAATACCCGGCGGTGTGGGTCAAACGCCTTGGCCCCGCGCGGCGCCCCGGTTCCGCGCCAGTTTGTCCCACCGGGAAGCGCGTTGCGCCACTTATCGGTATACTAGTATATTGAAGAAAGCTCCACCGCGGAGCGCACAGCCCCAAGGACCGTCACCGTGGACCGCAAACGCATCGCCCTCGTCGCCCACGACGCCCGCAAGCCCGACCTGATCGGCTGGCTCGGCGCCAACATCCACGCGCTGGAGGGCAATGTCTTCTGGTCCACCGGCACCACCGGCCGGCTGGTCCGGGAGGCCCATCCGCAATTGGACATCACCTCGCTGAAGAGCGGCCCGCTGGGCGGCGATCAGCAGATCGGCGCGATGATCGCGGAGGGCCGGATCGACCTTCTCGTCTTCTTCGTCGACCCGATGACCGCCCAGCCCCATGACGTGGACGTGAAGGCGCTGACCCGCCTCGCCACGCTCTACAACATCCCGATGGCCTGCAACGAGGCGACCGCCGACATGGTGATCTCCTCCCCCCTCTTCACCAGCGGCTACCGCCCGCGGGCCGTGGACTTCGCCGCCCACGATTCGCGCCGCCTCTGACCGGCCTTTATCGAACCGGCCCCTCTTGAATTGCGCGTCTTGCCGACAGAATTGTGGACGGGACGCACAAAGTCCTTGCATCCGGAACTGATATATTAATATATTCCGACATGCGGGGCACGACCGGCGCAGCACCACGCGCCACACCCGAACCACCCATTCAAATGGGCACCGGACCCCCGTCCGGCATCCCTCTTTCCGGAGATGAACGATGCTCCACCCCGACCGCCTCTTCCCCAGCGATCCCACGCAGCGCGACATCGCGCGCCGGCTGTACGCGGAGGTGGGCCACCTGCCGATCATCAGCCCGCACGGCCACACGGACCCGTCTTGGTTCGCCAAGAACGAGGCGTTCCCGAACCCGGCGTCGCTGTTCGTGGTGCCCGACCATTACGCCTTCCGCATGCTCTACAGCCAGGGCGTGACGTTGGAGAGCCTGGGCGTGCCGCGCAAGGACGGCGGGGCGGTGGAGAGCGACCCGCGCAAGATCTGGCGCCAACTGGCGCAGAACTGGCACCTGTTCCGCGGCACCCCGACGCGCATGTGGCTCGACCACGCCTTCGAGACGGTGTTCGGCGTGACGGAGCGGCTGAGCGGGGCCAGCGCCGACCGCATCTTCGACCAGATCGACGCCTGCCTGCAGAAGCCGGACTTCCTGCCGCGCGCCCTGTTCGAGCGCTTCAACATCGAGCTGCTGGCGACCACCGAATCCCCGCTCGACACGCTGGAGCATCACCGCGCCATCCGCGAGAGCGGCTGGAAGGGCCGCGTCATCACCGCCTTCCGCCCCGACCCGGTCGTCGATCCGGAGTTCGAAGGCTTCCAGGCCAACGTCGAGACTCTGGGCGCGCTGTCCGGTGAGAACACCGCGACCTGGGCCGGCTACCTCGCCGCCCTGCGCAACCGCCGCCAGTATTTCAAGGAGGTCGGCGGCGCCACCTCGACCGACCACGGCCACGCCACGGCGACCACCGCCGACCTGTCTGACGCCGACGCCGAGCGGCTGTTCGAGAAGGCGCTGCGCGGCACCATCACGGCGGCCGAGGCGGAGATCTTCCGCGGCCAGATGCTGACCGAGATGGCCAAGATGAGCCTGGACGACGGGCTGGTCATGCAGATCCACCCCGGCAGCTTCCGCAACCACAACCCGGGCCTCTTCGAGCGCTTCGGCCGCGACAAGGGCGCCGACATCCCCACCGGCACCGAGTATGTGCGGGCGCTGAAGCCGCTGCTCGACCGCGTCGGCAACGAGCGCGACCTGACCATCATCCTGTTCACGCTGGACGAGACCAGCTACGCCCGCGAGCTGGCGCCGCTGGCCGGCCATTACCCGGCGCTGCGCGTCGGCCCGGCCTGGTGGTTCCACGACAGCCCCGAGGGCATGCGCCGCTACCGCGAGATGATCACCGAGACGGCCGGCTTCTACAACACGGTCGGCTTCAACGACGACACGCGCGCCTTCTGCTCCATCCCGGCCCGCCACGACGTGGCCCGCCGCGTCGACTGCGCCTTCCTGGCCCGGCTCGTCGCCGAGCATCGGCTGGAGGAGGACGAGGCCGCGGAGGTGGCGGTGGATCTCGCCTACACCCTCGCCAAGAAGGCCTACAAGCTCTGACGTCGTAAATGCCCTTCTCCCCTCCCTTTCGCGCCCGCTCGCGGGCGCTGTCGGCGACAGGCGGCCTTTGGCCGCCGAGAGCGGGGAGAAGGGTTGGGATGAGGGGGTTGCGCTTTTGCCGGACGTCCCGCCACGCGCATCCCCCTCACCCTAAACCCTCTCCCCAGAGGGGAGAGGGAATCTCTACATAAGGACCACCACCATGGCATCGCTGACCATCCGCCTGCATCCCGCGGACAACGTCGTCGTTGCCGGCGCCGACCTGCCGGAGGGCACCTCCCTGCCCGACACTGGCGTCGTCGCCCGGACCGCGATCCCCTCCGGCCACAAGGTCGCGGTGCAGGCCATCGCGGTCGGTGGGCCGGTGCGCAAGTACAACCAAGTCATCGGCTTCGCGACCGCCCCCATCGCGCCGGGCGACCATGTCCATGTCCACAACATCGGCGTGGGCGACAGCTTCGAGCGCGATTACGCCTTCGGCGCCGACGTTCACCCCACCGACCTCGTTCCGGAGGCTGAACGCGCCACCTTCCAGGGCATCGTCCGTCCGGACGGGCGCGTGGCGACCCGCAACTACATCGGCATCCTGACCACGGTGAACTGCTCGGCCACCGCCGCGCGGATGATCGCCGACCAGTTCCGCGGCGACGCGCTGGCCGCCTACCCCAACATCGACGGGGTGGTCGCGCTGACCCACGCTTACGGCTGCGGCATGGGCTCCCAGGGCGACGCCATCGACGCGCTGCGCCGGACCATCGCCGGCTACGCCCGCCACCCGAACTTCGCCGCCGTGCTCGTGCTCGGCCTCGGCTGCGAAGTGAACCAGATCGACAAGCTGGTCGAGGTCGAGGGGTTGACCGTCGGCGACACCCTGCAGACGCTGGCGATCCAGGACAGCGGCGGCACCGCCGCCACCGTGCGGGCGAGCGTGGAGCGCATCCGCGCGCTGCTGCCCCGCGTCAACGACGTGAAGCGCGAGACCGTGCCGGCCAGCCACCTGATCCTGGCGCTGCAATGCGGCGGGTCGGACGGCTATTCGGGCATCACCGCCAACCCGGCGCTGGGCCACGCCGTCGATCTGCTGATCCGCAACGGCGGCACCGCGGTGCTGAGCGAGACGCCGGAGGTCTACGGCGCCGAGCATCTGCTGACCCGCCGCGCCGTCAGCCCGGCGGTCGGTGGGACGCTGGTCGAGCGCATCCGCTGGTGGGAGGATTACACCAGCCGCACCGGCGGCGAGATGAACAACAACCCGTCGCCCGGCAACAAGAAGGGCGGCCTGACCACCATCCTGGAAAAGTCGCTGGGCGCGGTCGCCAAGGCCGGCACGACCAACCTCGTCGAGGTGGTGCGCTACGCCGAGCCGATCACCGGGCCGGGCCTCGTCTTCATGGACACGCCGGGCTACGACCCGGTGTCGGCCACCGGGCAGGTGGCGGGCGGCGCCAACGTGCTGTGCTTCACCACCGGCCGCGGCTCCGTCTTCGGCTGCAAGCCGACGCCCTCGCTGAAGCTCGCCACCAACACGGCGCTTTTCCGGAAAATGCCCGACGACATGGACATCGACTGCGGCCCCATCGCCACCGGCGACGCCACCATCGAGGAGGTCGGGCGGGCGATCTTCCAGCTCATCCTCGACACCGCGTCGGGCCGGAAGACCAAGAGCGAGGAGCTGGGCTTCGGCTCCGACGAGTTCACGCCCTGGCAGATGGGCGCCGTCATGTGAGCGAAAGAGCTTGCGCTCAGAGTGATATACTAGTATAAGTGTTTTCGTTCGGTTATCCTTTGAAACCCAGTCGGCAGGCCGCGCCATGCGCGTGGTTCCGCCGAGTGACGTTTCTCCAAAGTGCGACTTCAGACCGCCGGGGCACGCTCCGGCGGTCTTTTCTTTTCGGGGTCCGGCGATCCGACGGCGGCGCGCAGCCAGTCCCGGAAAACGGTGAAGCCCGGCTCCCGGTGCCGCGCCGGCCGCGAGACCAGATACCACGCCCGCCCCATCGGCACCGCCAGCGCGAAGGGCGTGACCAGCCGGCCCGCCGCCAGATCGTCGGCGATGTAGAGCTGCGCCCCCAGCGCCACCCCCACCCCGTCCGCCGCCGCCTGCAAGGCCATGGCGTAGCTGCCGAAGGACAGTCCCTTTGAAGCCGGCGGCGCCAGCCCCGCCGAGGCGAACCAGTGCGGCCACTCGTCCGCCCAGTGCGACACCGAGAGCAGCGTCGCCGACAGCAGATCCTCCGGACGGCGCAGGGTCCGCGCCAGGGCGGGCGCGCAGACCGGCAGCATGTCCGCGGTGAACAGCTCCTCCACCTCGTAGCCCGGCCAATGCCCGTCGCCCAGCAGCAGGGCGCAGGTCCAGTCCTCGCGGATCGGCGCCCCGGCGCCGCCGGTGGCGATGCGCACCTCCACGTCGGGGTGGCTCTCGTGGAAGGCCGACAGGCGCGGGATCAGCCAGCGCACCGCGAAGGTGGCGCCCACCCCCAGCGTGAGCACCGGGCCGTCGCGCATGGCGGCGACCCGCTCCACGCTGTCCGCGATCGCGTCGAAGGCGCCGGTCAGGCCGGGTTGCAGCGCCCGCCCGCGGCCGGTCAGCTCCAGCGCGTTGGCCCGCCGCTCGAACAGCGGGAAGCCCATCCGCTCCTCCAGCAGGCGCACCATGCGACTCACCGCGGCCTGCGAGACGTTCAGCTCGCCCGCCGCCCCGGTGAAGCTGCCGTGGCGGGCCGCGGCCTCGAACGCCCGCAAGGCGTTCAGCGATGGCAGGCGCCGCATCCGATCCCCTCCCCCATGGACCCCAACATTTCCTGGGGGTCAGCATCAGACAATCCCGTTTGCGGCGCAAGCGTGCCAGGGGCATCATGCCGTCCACAGCCAAAGAAAACTTTCGGATGAGCGGGATGCTGACGGTTCCCCTGACACTCGGACTCGGCCTTGCGGCGCTGGTGACCTCGTTCCTGTCGGGCCTGTTCGGGATGGCCGGCGGCATGGTGCTGATGGGGCTGCTGCTGGTGTTGCTGCCGGTGTCCTCCGCCATGCTGCTGCACGGGATCACGCAGATGACCGCCAACGGCTGGCGGGCGTGGCTGTGGCGGCGGCACGTGCAATGGGGAATCGTCGCCCGGTTCCTGTTGGGCGGGGCGGTGGCGGTCGCCGTTTTCACCCTGATCCGCTATGTGCCCGGCAAGGCGGAGGCGCTGATCGTGCTGGGGCTGTCGCCCTTCATGGCGATGGCGGTTCCGTCGCACTGGTCGCCGAACGTGTCGCGGCGCGGCCACAGCACGCTGGCCGGCCTCCTCTGCATGGGCGTGCAGTTGATCGCCGGCATCTCGGGGCCGCTGCTCGATGTGTTCTTCGTGAAGTCCAGCCTGTCGCGGCAGAGCGTCGTCGCGACCAAGGCGACGATGCAGGTCTTCGGCCATCTGTTCAAGACGGTCTATTTCGGCTCCCTCGTCGCGGCGTCGGAGGTGGAGACGCTGGACATCACGGTGACGCTCGTCTGCATCGGCATGGCGGTCCTGGGAACGAACCTGTCGCGCCGCGTGCTGGACGCCATGAGCGACGCCCAGTTCCGCAGCTGGAGCCAGCGTCTGGTCGCCCTGACCGGCACCGTCTATCTCGGCCAGGGGCTGTTCCTGCTGGTGGTGGGGTAGGTTCCGGGGGGTTCTTGCCCCCACCCCGGCCCTCCCCCGCTTCGCAGGGGAGGGAGATTTTGTCCCCTCCCCTGCGATAGCGGGGGAGGGTTAGGGAGGGGGCAAAGTGCTCCTCCCCTTCACCCCGGCGGGGGGAAAACCGCCACGAACCGGTCTCCGCCTCTTCCGGGTGGAGCGCCGAAATTTTGCGTGCCCGGCTGGTGGCTGACAGGTTCATGACAGGTTCGCCTGCTAAACAGTTGGAACAACCAACCACCGTTCCCGGAACCTCCACCATGGCGACCGAATCCGCAGCCAGGAAGCCGGCGGAAACCACGGCGAAGACCGCATCGGCGGACGAACGCACCCCGCTCTTTTATGGCGCCGCCTGCGGCGCGGGGGCCGGCGGCTCCGTCCTCCTCTACGAGGCGCGTCCGCAGCGCCCCGACGCCAAGGCACCGTAAGGCGCGCCAAGCGCCATCCAAAAAGCAAAAAGTTCACTCGGAGGAAACACCATGAGCCTCGGCAACCCCGCCAAGGGGATGCTGGCGGCGGCCGTGCTGGCCGCTGCCGCCCTGTTCGCCGCTCCCGCGTCGGCGGAGATCAAGAACCTGGAGATCATCGCCCCCGCCAACGCCGGCGGCGGCTATGACCAGCATGCGCGCGCCATGCAGCAGGTCCTGCAGGACCACAAGCTGGCCTCCAGCGTCCAGGTCGTCAACATTCCGGGAGCCGGCGGCACCATCGGCCTCAGCCAGTTCGTCACCGCCAAGAAGCGCAACCCCGGCCTGATGATCTCCGGCCTGGGCATGATCGGGGCGATCCTGATCAACAAGTCGCCGGTGTCGCTCGATCAGGTGACCCCGCTGGCCCGCCTGACCGGCGAGTACCAGCCCATCGTCGTCGCCGCGGATTCGCCGCTGAAGACGCTCGACGACCTCGTCAGGAAGTTCAAGGCCGATCCCGGCTCCGTCTCCTGGGGCGGCTTCGCGGTGGGCAGCCCCGACCACATCCTCTACGGCCTGCTGGTCAAGGCGATCGGCGGCGACGTATCCAAGATGAACTACATCGCCGCCGGAGCGGGCGGCGAGATGATGGCCTCGGTGCTCGGCGGGCACATCACCGTGGCGACCGGCGGCTACAACGAGATGGCCTCGCAGCTCCAGGCCGGAAAGCTGCGGGCGCTGGCGATCTCCGCCCCGCAACGCCTTCCCGGCATCGACGTCCCGACCTTCAAGGAACAGGGCGTGGATGTCGAACTGGTGAACTGGCGCGCCGTGATGGCGCCGGGCAACCTGAAGGCGTCGGAAAAGCAGGTTCTCGACGACGCGGTCAGCGCCATGGTCCGCACCGACGACTGGAAGCGCATCGCCGCGGAGCGCGGCTGGATCGACCTTTACCTGCCGCCCGACCAGTTCGCCGCCTTCGTGAAGGACGAGCGGACCCGGATCGAAGGCGTCCTGACCGAGTTGGGCCTCGTCAAGTGACGGTTGGCCGGCGGCAGGCCGCCGGGTTTCAAAACAAAACACACCCCCAAAACAAGACACAGCCATGGAGCGAAGCGTCATGACCATCCGCATGCCGGGCGCCGTGAAGGGCGTCCTGACCGCCGCCGTTCTCGCCACGGCCTCCCTCGCCGCCACCCCGTCGCTGGCCGAGATCAAGGGGCTGGAGATCATCGCCCCGGCCAGCCCCGGCGGCGGCTGGGACCAGCACGCCCGTACCCTGCAGCAGGTTCTCCAGGACCAGAAGCTGGCGTCAAACATTCAGGTCGTGAACATCCCCGGCGCCGGCGGCACGGTCGGCCTCGCCCAGTTCGTCACCGCCAAGAAGCGCACGCCGACGGTGCTGGTCGGCGGCCAGATCATGCTGGGCGCCATCGTCACCAACAAGTCGGCGGTGACGCTCGATCAGGTGACCCCGCTGGCCCGGCTGACCGGTGAATACACCGCCATCGTCGTTCCCCCGGATTCGCCCATCAAGACCTTCGACGACCTGGTCAAGACGTTCAAGGCGAACCCCGGATCGGTGTCCTGGGGCGGCGGCTCGGCGGGCGGCAGCGACCAGATCCTGGCCGGGCTGATCGCCAAGGCGGTCGGCGTCGATCCCAACAAGGTCAACTACGTCGCCACCGCGGGCGGCGGCGAGCTGCTGGCCTCGGCGCTCGGCGGCCACGTCACGCTCGGCATGGGCGGCTACAGCGAGTTCGCGCCGCAGTTCCAGGCGGGCAAGCTGCGCGCCATCGCCGTCTCCGCTCCGCAGCGCCTGCCGGGCTCCGACACGCCGACGCTCAAGGAGCAGGGCGTCGACCTGGAGTTCGTGAACTGGCGCGGCGTCTTCGCCCAGGCCTCCGCCAAGCCGGCCGAGCTGAAGGAACTCCAGGAGGCCGTCGCCAAGGCCGTCGCCAGCGACGAGTGGAAGCAGGCCGTGAAGCAGCGCGGCTGGATCGACCTCTACCAGCCCTCCGCCGAATTCGCCTCCTTCCTGAAGCAGGAGCGCGCGCAGATCGAAGGCACGCTGAAGGACATCGGCCTCGTGAAGTGAGGGCCGAACCGGGTGGGCGCGGTCGCCGCGCCCACCGGTCCGCAAAAAACAGTCTGGAAGGATGAAGCGATGACCACCGGTCGGAGCATGCGCGCCGGAGAGGCGGTGCTGGGCGGCGGGCTGATCGCCCTTGGGGGCTTGATCGCGGTCGAAACCATGCTGACCCCGAGCGTCGGCCGGGCGGTGGTCGGCCCCGCCCTGTTTCCCTACCTGATCTCGGGCGGCCTCGTTCTGGTCGGCCTGTCCCTGCTGCGCGAAGCCTTCGCCGGGGCCATCGCCCACGCCGAGGGGCTGGAGCTGGACCTCTGGGCCGTGGCGCTGGTCGCGGCGGGGCTGGCCGTCCAGTTCCTGCTGCTGGACACGCTGGGCTGGATACCCTCCACCACCATCCTGTTCGCCGCGGTCGCCCGCGCCTTCGGCGGCCGGCGGCTGATGGTCAATCTCGCCATCGGGCTGGCGCTCGCCGCCTTCACCTTCGTGGCCTTCAATTACGGGCTCGGCCTGAACCTGCCCGAGGGCAGCATCGTCGAACGGCTCACGTCCCCCGACGCCGAGTAGGAACGCCGGACAAGCCTCGCTTCGGGGCCCCGCTTCGGGAAGGAAACTGCACAATGGATACCCTTGCCGCCCTGGGCCACGGCTTCCTCGTGGCGCTGACGCCGTACAACCTGCTGTGGTCGGCGATCGGCGTGACGGTGGGCACCGCGGTCGGCGTGCTGCCCGGCATCGGCCCGGCGCTGACCGTGGCCCTGCTGCTGCCGGTCACCTACGGGCTGGAGCCGACCTCCGCCTTCATCATGTTCGCCGGCATCTATTACGGCGCGATGTACGGCGGCTCGACGACCTCGATCCTCCTGAACGCGCCGGGCGAATCCGGCAGCATCGTCACCGCCATCGACGGCCACGCCATGGCCCGCCAGGGGCGCGGCGCCCAGGCGCTGGCGACCGCCGCCATCGGCTCCTTCATCGCCGGCACCATCGCCACCGCGGCGCTGACCTTCGTCGCCCCGCTGATGGTCAAGCTGGCCCTGCTGTTCGGCCCGGCCGAGTATTTCGCGCTGATGGTGCTGGCGCTGACCACCGTCACCGCGGTGCTGGGAAGCTCGCTGGCCCGCGGTCTGGCGAGCCTGTTCCTCGGTCTGGCGCTGGGTCTGGTCGGCATCGACATGCAGACCGGTCAGGCGCGCCTGGCCTTCGGCGTGCCGGAGCTGCTCGACGGCATCGACACGGTGGTCGTCGCGGTCGGCCTGTTCGCGGTCGGCGAGACGCTCTACGTCGCCTCCCGCCACCGCTTCGAGACGGAGGAGATCTACGCGCTCAAGGGCTCCAAATGGATGAGCCGGGAGGACTGGAGCCGCTCGTGGAAGCCGTGGCTGCGCGGCACGCTGCTGGGCTTCCCCATCGGCACCCTGCCGGCAGGCGGCAGCGAGATCCCGACCTTCCTGTCCTATCTGGTCGAGAAGCGTCTGGCGAAGAAGCCGGAGGAGTTCGGCAAGGGCGCCATCGAGGCCGTCGCCGGTCCGGAGGCCGCCAACAACGCGTCGGCCGCCGGTGTGCTGGCGCCGCTGCTGTCGCTCGGCCTGCCGACCTCGGCGACCGCCGCCATCATGCTGGCCGCCTTCCAGCAGTACGGCCTGCAACCCGGCCCGACGCTGTTCGACAACAACCCGGAGCTGGTCTGGGGCATGATCGCCAGCCTCTACATCGGCAACGTGCTTCTGCTGGTGCTGAACCTGCCGCTGGTCGGCTTCTGGGTGAAGCTGCTGCTGATCCCGCGCCCCTGGCTGTACGCCGGCATCCTCGTCTTCTCGTCGCTGGGCGCCTACACGCTGAACAACAACGTCATCGATCTGGTCATCCTGTGGGTGATCGGGCTGGTCGGCTTCGGCATGCGCGTGCTGAACGTGCCGGTGGCGCCCTGCGTGGTCGGGCTGATCCTGGGGCCGCTGGCCGAACAGCAGTTCCGCCGGGCGCTGGCGATCAGCCAGGGCGACCCGTCGGTCTTCCTGACCCACCCGATCTCGGCGGCCCTGCTGATCGTCGCGGTCCTGCTGGTGATCGGCCCGATGGTCCTGCGCTACCGGAGCAACGGGGCGGGCAAGGGCGACAGTGCCTCCCGGTCCGACACCCATCCCGCGACGTAAGACCGCCATTCCTCGAAGGACTTCTCCATGGAAAGCGTCGATCTCTGGTCCCAGCTCGCCGCCTTGGGACAGGTCATCGCCATCGACCTCGTTCTGGCCGGCGACAACGCCATCGTCGTCGGCATGGCCGCCGCCGCGGTGCCGCTGGCGCAGCGCCGCAAGGTGATCGTCTGGGGCATCGGCGCGGCCATCGTGCTGCGCATCTTCTTCGCGCTGATCACCACCCAGCTTCTCGCCATCATCGGCCTGACCCTGGCCGGCGGCATCCTGCTGCTGTGGGTCTGCTGGAAGATGTTCCGCGAGCTGCGCTCCCACGGGGCGGACGAGGTGGCGCCCGACGAGGCGATGGACGCCCCCGACACGCCGGCGGGCGTGTCCGGAAACGCCGCCGCCGGTGCCGCGGTCGGCGGCGTCACGGTGGGCGCGGCGATCTGGCAGATCGTGGTGGCCGACGTGTCGATGTCGCTCGACAACGTGCTGGCCGTGGCCGGCGCCGCCAAGGACCACCCGACGATCCTGGTCATCGGCCTGCTGCTGTCCGTCGTCCTGATGGGGGCGGCGGCCAACATGATCGCGCATGTCCTGCACAAGCATCGCTGGGTCGGCTGGGTCGGTCTCGTCATCATCACCTATGTGGCGCTCGACATGATCTGGCGCGGCAGCAACGAAGTCCTCATGCACACCTCCCGGCTATCGTGACGGAGCGCTTCCGATGATCAAGAAGGTACTCGTTCCCCTGACCGGACGGCCGCTGGACCGCCGCGCCATCGCCACGGCCTTCCTGCTCGCCACCCGCTTCCGCGCCCATGTGGAAGGGTTGAGCGTCATGCCGCAGGTCGAAATCCGCACCTCCGTGGAAAGCGCCGCGATTCCCAAGGCGCTGGTCGAGCAACTCATCCGTATCGGGCAGGAGGATCAGGCGCGGGTGATCGACTCCGCCCACGACCTGTTCGAGGAATTCCGCAGCCGCTTCGGCGCCGCGGAGGCGGACAGCCTGACCGGCGGCGGCGAGGCGGCGGACGGGCTCTCCGCCTCCTGGCAGCAGGCGACCGGCCCGCTGGCCGAGACCCTGGCGGAGGAGGCGCGGCTCGCCGATCTGGTGGTGATCGCCCAGACATCCGACAGGACCAACGCCATGGGGCCGGCCATCGAGGCCACCCTGTTCGGCTCGGGCCGCCCCCTGCTGCTGGCGCCGGCGGCCGAACCGGCGTCGGTCGGGTCCGCGGTCGCCGTGGCCTGGGACGGCGGGGCCGCGGCCTCGCGGGCGGTCGCGGCGGCATTGCCCCTGCTGCAACGCGCCGGCAAGGCGGTCATCCTGTCGGCGGAGGTCGCCGATCCCGGACGCACCGCCGACCCCGACCGCCTGTCGGCCTACCTCGCCCTGCACGGCGTCGCGGCGACCATCCGCAAGGTCACGGCGTCAGGCCGCGCGGTCGGCCGGGCCTTGCAGGAGACGGCGACGGAGACCGGCTGCGACCTGCTGGTGATGGGCGCCTACGGCCACAGCCGGGTCCGCGAACGGGTGTGGGGCGGCGTTACGCTCGATGTACTGCGCGAACCGCCGGCCATTCCCATCTTCATGGCGCACTGATTTGTGCATTACGGTGCCCCGGCACCGGGAGACGGACCATGCGCATACTCGTCGTCGAGGATACCGAGGATCTGGCCGACGCCATCGTCCACCGGCTGCGCAAGCTGGGCTACGCCGTCGACTGGGCGCCGACCGGCGACGAGGCGGAGGAGCTGCTGCGCCAGGAGGCCTATCAGCTCGTCCTGCTCGACATCATGCTGCCGGGGGTGGATGGGCAGACGCTGCTGAACCGCCTGCGCCAGCGCCGGGACGTCACGCCGGTCCTGGTGATGACCGCCCGCTCGCAGGTGAACGTGCGGGTCGATCTGCTCGACCTCGGCGCCGACGACTTCATCGTGAAGCCCTTCGACCTGCGTGAGCTGGAGGCCCGCTGCCGCGCCCTGCTGCGCCGCTCGCACGGGCTCGCCTCCTCGCGCACGCAGTTCGGCAATCTGGTCTTCGACGCCGCGGCCAAGAAAGTTCTGATCGACGCCCGTCCCGTCGATCTGGGCGGCCGCGAGTTCCGGCTGCTGGAGCTGTTTCTCAGCAACCTGAACACCGTCCTGTCCAAGGAGGACCTGATGGACCGGCTGTTCAGCCTCGACCAGCCCACCGCGCTGAACGCCATCGAGTTGTATGTCTCCCGCCTCCGGCGCAAGCTGGAAGGCGCGTCGGTGGAGATCCGGACGGTTCGGGGGCTGGGCTATGTGGCGGAAGTGTGTGCCGAAGGCTGAGGGATTCTCGCTGCGGCGGCGGCTGTTCATCCGGCTGCTCGGCGTGCTGGCCGTCCTGACCGCCGGCCTGTTCCTGTTCGTCAGCGCCTACGCCCAGCGCGCCGCCGACGCCGCCTTCGACCGGCTGCTGATGGCGTCGGCCCTGTCGATCTCCGACACGGTGCGGGTTGAGGACGGACGCTTTTCCGTCGACCTGCCCTATTCCTCGCTGGGCATCCTGGCCCAGGCCCGGCGCGACCGCGTGTTCTACCGGATCACCGCGCCGGACGGCGAGCTGGTCACCGGCTACCACGACCTGCCGGTAGCGCCCGCCAAGGCCGCGGTCGCCGGCGCAGCCGGCAGCGACTCCACCACCCGTTTCGAGAACGCCAGCTTCCGCGGCATGCCGGTGCGCATCGCCGTCCTGAAGCGCTTCGCCACGCAGCCGGACCTCGGCGGCTGGGTCACCATCGCCGTCGCCCAGACGCGGGAGGAGCGCGGGGCGCTGGCCCGCGACATCCTGGCGAACGCCTTCCTTCCCATCGCCTTCACCGTCGTCGCGGCGGGCGGGCTGATCTGGTTCGGGGTGCGGCAGGCGCTGGTCCCGCTGGGCTCGCTGGAGCGGATGATCCGCGAGCGGCAGCCCCACGACTTCTCCCCCATCGCCATGCCGCCGCCGCAGGAGGTGTCGCAGCTCGTCCAGGCGATCAACCAGCTCATGGCGCGGCTCAAGGCCAACCTCGACACCATGCAGACCTTCCTCGCCGACGCCGCCCACCAGATCCGCACGCCGCTGGCCAGCCTGCGCCTGCAGGCCGAACTCGCCATCGACGAGGACGATCCCGACGCCCTGCACCGCATCGCCCAGCGCGTGCACCGCAACGCGGTGGAGGCCAGCCAGCTGACCAGCCAGCTCCTCAACCACGCCATGGTGATCCACCGCAGCGAGGCGCTGAAGCCGGAGGACGTCGATCTCGGCGCCCTGCTGGAGCAGGTGTTCCAGCGCGCCCGCGCGGTGGCCGGCGACACGGCGATCCGCCTGGACATCGACCGCGCGGCGGAGTCGGCCACCGTCCCCGGCGACGCCATCAGCCTGCGGGAGGCTCTGACCAACCTGCTCGACAACGCGGTGAAGTACGCCGGCCCGTCCGGCCCCATCGACCTGTCGCTGACGCCCCGGCCGGCCGGGCGCGGCCTGCGCGTCGAGATCGCCGACCGCGGCCCCGGCGTGCCGGACGCCGAAAAGCGCCGCGTGCTGGAGCGGTTCGGGCGCGGCAGCTCCGCCGCCGGGGTGGCGGGCAGCGGGCTGGGCCTCGCCATCGTCACCTCGGTGGTGGAGGCGCACGGGGCCGACCTCGCTCTGCTCGACCGCCCCGGCGGCGGGCTGATCGCGCGCATCGACTTTCCGGCGGCGGACGGCGGCGCCACGGCGGGGGGAGGAGCCGGGCGGGCCCTGCTGCCCCTGCTGCTTCTCTGCGCCCTGCTCTGGTCCCCCTGGGCGCAGGCGGCGCAACTGCTCACCTACCCCGCCCCCGGCGGCGAGCGGGAGCGGCTGCGCATCCATTCGGCCACCGACCGGCAGGCCATCGAGCCGCTGGTCCTCGACTTCCAGCAGCTCCACCCCGACGTCACCATCGAATACAAGGACATGGACACCGCCGACCTCTACGCCGAGGCGGTGGCCGTGCCGGCCAAGGGGGTTGCGGCCAAGGGGGCGGCGGCGGAGACGCCCGACCTGCTCATCAGCTCCGCCTCCGACCTGCAGGTGAAGCTGGCCAACGACGGCTACACCCAGCCCCACCGCTCCGCCCTGACGGACGCGCTGCCGGATTGGGCGAACTGGCGGGACGAGGCGTTCGGCTTCACCTTCGAGCCGGCGGTGATCGCCTACAACCGCGACCTTCTGCCGGACGCCGAGGTGCCGCGGACGCGCCCGGCGCTGATCCGGCTGCTGCGCGACGACCCGGCGCGCTTCAGCCGGCGCGTCGCCACCTACGACACCGCCACCAGCGGCATCGGCTATCTGCTGGCATCCCACGACGCCCTGCTGTTCGGCCAGTACTGGCAGCTCGTCGCGATGATGGGCAACGCCCAGGCGCGGCTGGCCTGCTGCTCCGGCGAGATCCTCGACATGGTGGAGCGGGGGGAGGTGCTGATCGCCTACAACGTCCTCGGCTCCTACGCACGGGCGCGGGCGGCGGCGGGGGCGGCCATCGGCATCGTGGTGCCGGAGGACTACACGCTGGTCATCTCCCGCGTCGCGGTGATCCCCCGGACGGCGCCCCGGCCGCAATTGGCCGGCCAGTTCATCGACTATCTGCTGTCGCCGCGCGGGCAGGAGGTGGTGGCCGACCGCTCCGCCCTGTACGCCATCTCCTCCGGGATCAAGCGGGAGGCGTCGGCGTCCGGCCTGCGCTCCAGCACGGCGGCGCCGCTGCACCCCATCGCCCTCAGCCCCGCCCTGCTGGTGTTCCTCGACCGGCTGAAGCGGGAGCGGTTCCTGCAGCAATGGCAGTCGGCGATCCTGCTGCCCTGAGCCTTGAAACGAGTCCGCAACCCGCTTCCCCGCGTGACGCCTCACCCATTCCAGCCCCCAGGCGGCGATGACCCCGCAGGGCCGCCAGCTCGAGCGGCACCGTCGTCGCGGAGTCGAAGCCACCCGACGGCGCGAGCGCGGCAAAAAGATCCGCAAGGATCAGAGCGTCCACGGCCCCGTCGGGAACCGGACGCCGCAAAGCCTCTGCGAGCAGTCCGTTGAGCCATGGCGAAGAAAAGGGATGTGCTCACCGGTCTTGCATCCGGAACCCCATCGCGCTGGCATGGATTTGCGACCTTGTGCAGAAGACACCAACTCTTCCGCGGATAGCAACGAAAACGATCCTATCAAGTGAGATGTTTCACAAGAATCGGTGATCACCCACACAAAAATGATTGCGTATGTATTCCACCCTGAGAAACCGTCATGCGCAGATTCAATACAAATACGCGATAAGTTCTTGAGCGTGTGCACAACCGCCACTATGATACACTCGGGTATGCAGGAGGGGCGCATGGCGGGCCTGTTGCAGGAGCGTACGGGACGCGCGGCGCACACGAACGCAGCCTTGGCGGCTTGCCCACGGCGTCCGCCGGATCAAGCCGAACGGTGCCACGCACAGGCACCGGCCGGCGGGACACCGCCGGTCAGGACACCTCCCGCCTGAATCCTGCCGGGTGCCACCGCGGGCAGTGTTTTCCCGCAGGGCGCGGTCCGGCGTCATCGAGCGGAGGTCTTTGAGGACCGACGTGAACCTCATTCCCTTCTGAAAGGACCATCGAGAATGAACGACAACAGCGAACGTGGCTCGACCGTGCAGCCGGCGAACCTCGACCTCTCCTTCATCAGCAAGCGGCTCGAGACGGCCGGCTACACGTCGGACCAGGCCGCGGCGTCGGTCGAGGCCTACCGGCAGTTCCTCGTCGTCGTGGCGGCGAAGCCGAACCTGATCCTGGTCCCGACGAAGGCGGCGGACGCGGCGTGGCACGAGCACATCCTGTTCATGGACCGCTACGAGGCGGACATGATGCGGCTGGTCGGCGCCCGGGTCCACCATCACCCGGACGCTCCCGATGCCGCCGCGTGGCAGAAGGCCGTCGCCAACACCCAGGACGCGTTCCGGGCGACGCTCGGCGTGGAACTGCGGACGGAGGAACTCGCCGGCTGCTACCTCACGGTCGAGGCGGCCTGAGCGTCATCCCATCGTATTGACCCCATCGTATTGACCGTTGCATGACGCGGTGGTTTTGCTGCTAAATTCGCTCAAATGGCAGCGCGTTCCGCGTACGCTCTCCTGACCGGCGGCCCAGGCCACGGTCAGGGGCGCACCCCGTCACCTCCGGCCGCGAAAGGGAGGAAGGATTGATGTCCGATCTGGTCCACGACCTCTCCAGCCGCGCCCGGGACATGAACGCGGCGCTGACCGTCTTCGACAAGAGCGACACGCTGCTGGCGACCAACGACAAGCAGAAGACGATCTATCCCTTCATCGACTTCTCACGCTCGGTGACGTTCCGCGACATCGTGTGGGAGTGCGTGAAGCATAAGAAGTTCGGCTCGGACACCATCTATTCCGATCCGGCGCGATGGATCGGCTACGCCGAGGATCTCCGCCGGTTCAACAGGTTCTGGCAATCCTTCACGCTCCATTCCGACGGGCGGGTCATCCAGATCACCTATGAGCGGTTGGATGACACGGACGGCTGGTGGTACCAGATCCGCCGCGACGTCACCAGCAACGTCCAGGAAAGCGTCCGGGGTGGCTTCGACAGCCTGATTTCCCTCAACGGCGGCAGTGTCCTGCCGTCGTCGGGCCGGCCCTCCTTCGTCTTGCGGCTGCTCGACGCCCTGCCCTACCCGGCGGCGCTTCTGACGCCGCGCTGCCAGGTCATCGACGGCAACCAGTCCTTCGCCTCCATCGTGGCGCGGGGGGACGGGCTGACCATGGTCGGCGGCCGGCTGTGCATCCCCGACGCCCCGGCCGAACAGGCGGAGCTGTCGAAGCGGGCCGCCGGCTTCTTCCGCCGCCGCACCCGCACGCCGATCACGCTGCGCGTCTCGCGCCTGGACCAGCCGTCACCCTATTTCGCCACCCTGTCGGAACCGCCGGCCCAGAGCGTCGGAAGCGGTGGCCCGATGACCGGCATCCTCCTCCTGACCCTCGTCGATCCGGACGTGCTGCCCGCTGTGTCGGCGCGCGCCGTCGCCGAGCTTCTCCAGATCACCGGATCGGAGGCCGAGATCGCGCTGGCCCTGTGCTCCGGGCGGAGCGTCGACGAGATCGCCGAGGACCGCGGGGTGGAACGGCGCACCGTTTACAATCAGGTCTCGTCCATCCTGGGCAAGACGGGGCTGCGCAACCAGGCAGGAATCGTGCGGCAGGTGACGACGATCTGCTGGCATTTCGGGTCGCGCGCCTGATCGAATCCGGGTATGGTGCTGGACGCATCGCCAGCGGCGCGAATACCTGGATATGAACGCACTCTTGTGCATACATATGGCGGACGTCCGGTGCGATTCCGGTTCCGCTCTGGCCGGAGGCCGTGAAGGAGGCAGGGGCGTCTGGTTTTCCCACCCCCGACCACCGCCCGGCAACGCCCCGCACCATGCCCCTGACCGCCGCCATCCGCCTGCTTCTGACCGTTCTGTCCATCGCGACCGGCGTTGCCGGTCCCGCGTTTACGGCGATGGCGGGAACCTTGCGGGCCAGCCTGTCCGACGATCTGACGACCATCGACCCGTTCGCCTTCCCCGGACTGGTTTCTTCCGGTGTTCTCCGGCAGGTCTATGAGGGCTTCACCGCGATCGACGCCGCCGGCAACGCCGTTCCGGCGCTGGCCACCCGCTGGGAGACGCCGGACGGCGGGCGGACCTGGCGCTTCACCCTGCGCCCGGACGTGCGCTTCCATTCGGGGCGCCCGTTCACCGCCGCCGACGTCCTGTGGACCTGGGAACACCATCTGACGCGCAAGCCCCAGCCCGGCTACAGCGCCTTCTACCTGCGCGGCGTCGAGGGGGCCGCGGCGCTGCAGCAGGGAACCGCCGCGTCGCTGGCCGGCGTCGAGATTCCCGCCCCCCACACGCTCGTCGTCCGGCTGACCGAACCCGACGCGCTGTTCCCGCTCTACCCGTTCCTGTTCGTCGACCGCGGGATGGAGGCCGAGTTCGGACCGGCGTGGCACGAGCGGGCGTCCGGCGGCACCGGGCCGTTCCGCCTCGCGTCCTGGCGGCGCGGCGAATCCGTGCGTCTGGAGGCCCACGCCGATTATTGGGGCGGCGCCCCCACCGTGGACGCGGTGTCCCTGGCGGTGCTGCCCGACACCAACACGCTGCTGGCGCGCTACGACGCCGGAGAGTTGGACGTCGCGCCGCTTCCCGACAACGCCGTGCGCACGGTGGTCCGCCAGCCGCGCTACGACGGGCAGATCGCGGCCTTCGCCCGCGCGCAGGTGCGCTATCTCGCCCTCAACCAGGATCTGTACCCGCCCTTCCGCGACCGGCGCGTGCGCGAGGCGGTCGGCCTCGCGCTGGACCGCGCCGCCACGGTGAATGGCCTCCATGCCGGGCGGGCAGCGCTGACGAACGGCTTCGTCACGCCCGGCCTGGGCGGTTACCAGCCCGACGCGGTGCCGCTGCCGCCATTCGATCCGGACCGGGCCAAGGCGCTGCTGGCGGAGGCTGGCTACCCCGGCGGGCGCGGGCTGCCGCCGCTCCAGATCGCCGGCGGCCCCAACGTGCGCGAGGAGGCGACCTATTTCGCCGCCCAGCTCACCGCGATGCTGGGGATTCCGGTCGGCGTGCGCATTCAGGAGCGCGCGGCCTTCGTGGCGGCGATCAACGAGGGCCGCGAGGCGCTGTTCATCAACGGCTGGACGGCGGATTTCCCCGATCCCATGGACCAGCTCGCCACCCAGTGGCACAGCGCCAGCCCGACCAACCGCATCCGCTGGCACAACTCGGATTTCGACCGGCTCATGGAGCGGGCGCGCGGCCTCGCCGACCCCGCCGTCCGCAACACGCTCTACCGGGACGCCGAGGCCCTGCTCCGGAACCAGGCCGTGGCGCTGCCGCTGCCGGCGCCGCAGTTCGTGGCGCTGGTGCGGCCGGGCGTGACCGGCGTGGTCATCCGGCCCGACGGCACGACGGACTATCACGCCGCCCGGTTGCCATGACGGGACGCCGGCTCGACCGCTGCGGTTCATCCCGGCGATTGGCTTGGCGATTGGCCCGGCGCCTGCCGGCGCTTCTTCTCCTGACCGGCGCCGCCGTGCTGGTGAGTTTCCTGGCCTCCCACGCGCTTCCCGGCGACCCGGTCATGCTGATGGTCGATGGGCGGGCCGCCGACCCGGAGATGATTCGGCGCCTGCGGGAAGACGCTGGGCTGGACCAGCCGCTGGCCGTTCAATTCCTGTCCTACGCCCTGGCCGTCCTGCGGGGCGACCTCGGCCAATCGCTGCGCTACGGCGGCGTTCCGGTGACCGCGCTGCTGACCGAAGCCTTGCCGGTGACGCTGGGGCTGATGGCGGGCGCCGCGGCGCTCGCCCTGCCCCTCGGTCTCACACTGGGCCTCGCCGCCGCCGATGTGCGGCGGGCATGGCCGGGCACGGCCCTGACCATCGGATCGGTGCTGGCCCTGTCGACGCCGCCGCTGGCGCTGGCGACGTGGCTGATGCTGGCGGGGTCCGGCACGCCACCATGGGCCATGGCGGCGCTGGCCCTGCCGGCGGCGGCGATGATCGCCCGCCTGACGCGGACCCAGGTGATGGAGGTGCTGGGACGTGACTTCATCCGCACCGCGCGGGCCAAGGGGCTGGGGCGGGTCGCCCTACTGCTGCGCCACGCCCTGCCGAACGCCCTGGTACCACTAGCGGCGGCGGCCGGGTCGGTGGCCGGGACGATCCTCACCGCCACGGCGGCGGTGGAGAGCGTCTTCGCCCTGCCGGGGGTGGGGCGGCTGACCGTCCAGGCGGTGCTGGCCCGCGACCACACGGTGGCCGGAGCCGCCGTTCTGGTCTTCGTCCTGATGCAGATCGCCATCAGCCTGACCGCCGAGCTGCTGATCGGCCTCGCCGATCCGCGGCTGCACGACGATGGGTTGCGCGACGATGCGGAGGCGCCGTGATCGCCACGCGCTCCTCCGCCGGACGCGCCGGCCTGCTCCTCGCGGCGGCGCTGGCGGTGCCTCTGGCCCTGGCCGCCCTTCTGCTGCCGCTCGACCCCTTCGCCATGGATCTCGGGCAGGCCTGGGCGGGACCATCCGCCGCCCACCCGCTGGGGTGCGACGGGCTGGGCCGCGACGTCGCCGCCCGGCTGATCGCCGGGACGGGAACCTCCGCCGCCATCGCCGGGCTGGCGCTCACCCTCGCGGTGGGGCTGGGCGTCGCCTCGGGCGGGGTGGCGGGCTGGATCGGCGGGCGCACGGACGCCGTGGTCCTGCGGCTGGCCGACCTGCTGCACGGCTTTCCCGAGCTGTCGCTCGCCATCGCCGCCGCCGCGCTGCTGGGTCCGGGCACCGAGGCCATGGTGCTGACGCTCGCCCTGGCGGCATGGCCCTCGCAGGTCCGCTGGTGTCGGGCGCTGGCCCTGTCCAACCGGACCGCCGAGCATGTGCGGGCCTCCGCTGCCCTCGGCGCGGGACCGCTGCACACGGTCCGCCGCCATCTGTTGCCGGCGGTCGCCGGACCGGTCGCCATCCGCGCCGCCCTGTCCATCGGTCCGGTCATGGTGGCGGAGGCGACGCTGAGCGGTCTCGGTCTGGGCATCCAGGAACCGGCGGTGTCGCTGGGCACGCTGATCCGCGACGGGCTGGCCGACCTGCGCGACGCCCCCCATCTGATCGCCGCGACGACCATCACCGTCGCCGCCGTCGCGCTGGCCGTCAACCTGCTGGCCGAGGGTCTGCGCGAGGGTCTCGACCCGCGGTGGGCACCGTTTCGCCGTCCGTAACGGCCGCGCGTCTCAGCGCCGCTGCAGGGACATGGTGTAGCGGAAGCCGGCGCCCGGATGGGTGTTGACGGCGATCTCCACCAGACGCCCGTCGTCGGTGAAATAGCGCCGGGTGATGACGAGGATCGGCGACTGCGGCGGGACATGCAGGCGCGAGGCGACGTTCAGGCTGGCTGGCGCTGCCTCGATGTCCTGCATCACCTCGGCGATGCGGACGCCGTAGCGCTGCTCCAGAACCGTGTAGATGGCGTACTGCACCACCTCCAGGTTGCGCACCACATCGGAAAAGGCAGCGTCGATGTAAACCTCGACGTAGGAGAAGGGCTCCGACGTCTCGCGGGTGCGGCGCAGCGCGCTGACGCGGAACCATTGCGTCTCGGGGCGGCAGCCCAGCCGGCCCGCCAGTTCCTCCTCCACGATGATGCGGTCCACCGAGAGGATTTCCAGCCGGGTCGAGGTGGCGTACTGCACCAGCTCGTCCAGGGAGCTGATGGAGTTGACGAAACGCCCGTCGGCGCGCCGCGCCGCCAGGACCGAACCCGATCCCTGGCGGCGCAGGATGTAGCCCATCTCCTGAAGCCGGCGCAGCGCCTCGCGCACCGTGTGGCGGCTGACGGCGAAGCGGCTGCACAGCTCCTGCTCGGTCGGCAGGCGATCGCCGACGGCGTAGGCGCCGGCGTCGATCTCCTCCAGCAAAGTGCGGACGATCTCCTGGTAGAGCGGGGTTTCCGCCCGCTCCGCCCCGCCGCTGTTGTCCTTCAGGCTGTCCGCTTCTTCCGACATCGCATCCCTCATGATGCCGGAAGATGGACGAGCCGGGGCGCTGATGCAACCGGCGTACGAGGATGTTCCGCGCGGGGCGGATTACGTGAGCAGAACCAGCGACAGGGCCGGGAATGCGTTGATGGCGACCAGCGCGACCACCCGCATCCCATAGAAGGGCAGCACCCCCTTCACGATGGAATGAAGCGGCATCTTGGTGATGCGGCTCATCACGAACAGGTTCAGCCCGACCGGCGGCGTCAGGGTCGCCACCTCCACCAGCGCGGTCATGATGACGGCGAAGTGGATCGGGTTCACCCCCACCGCCTGCGCCATCGGGAACAGGATCGGCGCCAGCAGCACGATCATCGACACGCCGTCCAGGAACATGCCGATGACGAGCAGCAGCAGATTGACCGCCAGCAGGAACTCGAAGGGGGAAACCTGCGCCTCCTTGAGCATCGCGGTCAGCTCGGCGGACAGGCCGAGGCGGGTCAGCACCGCGGTCAGCAGACCGGAGCCGAGCAGCACGCCGTAGATCATCACGGTCTGGAGCACCGACTCCCGCGCCGTCTCCCACACCGCGACGAGGTTGGCCGTGCGGTAGACCAGCGTCACCAGAACCACCGCGTAGATGGCGGCCAGCGCCGACACCTCGGTCGGGGTGAACCAGCCCATGTAGATCGTGCCGATGATGAGCACCGGCATCATCAGCGCCCCGGCCGCACCCGGCAGACGCTGGCCGAAGCCCTTCCAATCCGGACGCTCGCCGACATGGCCGTAGCCCTTGAGCCGGCTGACGATCAGCGTGGTGATGCCGAGCAGGAACGCCTCGAACAGGCCGGGCACGATGCCGGCGATGAACAGGTCGGTGATCGGCAGGCCGACGATGGAGCCGATCAGGATGAAGGTCAGCGACGGCGGGATCATCAGCCCCAGCGTGCCGCAGACCGCCACCAGCGAGGCGGCGAAGCGGGGCGGATAGCCCTCCTTCGGCATCAGCTTCACCGCCGCCGGGCCGAGCGCCACGGCGCAGGCCACGGACGAGCCGTTGACCGCGGCGAAGAACACGCTGGACATGGCCAGCGCCAGCGCGATGCCGCCGCGGAAGTAGCGGATGAGCGTCCCGACCAGCTCCAGGATGACCAGAGCGAGGTTGCCGCGCGACATCAGATTGCCGGCGAAGATGAAGAACGGGATGCAGACCAGCGCGTATTTGTCCACGGAATCCCAGGCCATCTGCGCGACCAGGACGACCGGGATGTTGAAGTTGAAGGTCAGCAGGCCGACCGCGATGACGCCCAGCGCCAGGGCGATGTGCACGCCCGCGGCCACGAAGAACAGCAGGCTGACGACGGCAACGATGGTGGTCATGGTGTTTCCTCCCCTTTTTCAGCCGTCGTTCAGAGATTCTCGCCCTCGACGGGCGGATCGGGGTCGTGGCCGCGCAGCAGCAGGATGATGTTGCCGACGAAGGCGAAGCCGTAGAGCACCCCGCCCAGCGGCAGCACCAGCCGGACCGTCCACAGCGGCAGGTCGAGGTTGGATTCGGTGAACATGCCGATCGCCTGGAGATGCGTGACCTCCTGGACGCCGGCGATCACCAGCAGCACGCTGAAGGCCAGCCCGATCAGGCTGTTCAGCCAGGCGAAGGCCAGCCGCACCCGGTGCGGCATCATGTTCAACAGCAGGTCCATGCGGATGTAGTGGCCATGCCGCGTGCCGACGCCCAGCGACAGCAGGACGCTCCACACCACCAGGAAGCGGACCAGTTCCTCCGCCCACCAGTGGCTCTCCGACAGGAGGGAGCGGCTGGACGCCTCGTAGAACATGAAGCCGATGGCCGCCATCATCAGGATCGTGGCGACGTTCAGGAGGATGCGGTCCTCGATGAAGCTCCACCAGCCCGGCAGGCCGCGGCCCGGCGACGAGGCGGCGTCTTCCGCCTCGGTGTGTGGGGTCGCGGAGGTCGCCGCAGAAGTCGCCGCGGACGTCAATGTATCGGTTCCCGGCATGGGTGGAACTCCCTTCACGAGAAGACCTGTGTCTGGGGGACGCGGCGCAGCCAGCCGGTGGCGCGCTCGTAGGCGTCGGCGATGCGCAGCAGCGTGGCCTCCGCCTGCGGGCGCCCGACGAGTTGCATGGCGATGGGCATCCCGTCCGGATCGAAGCCCGCGGGCGTGACGAGCGCCGGCAGGCCGAGGTAGGACACCGGTCGCGTCAGCGCCGCCACCCCGGCGACCACCGCGGCCATCGCCGGCCCGGCGCCCACGTCGGTCTGCGCGGCGGTCGGCACGCGGCTGCGCAGGGCGGGAACGAACAACGCGTCGCATTGGGCGAAGGGGCCGTCGATCATCGCCCGGAGATGAAGCGCGCGAAGCTGCTTCGCCTGGAGGTAGGAGGCCGCCGGCACCATCAGCCCCTGCAGAAGCCGTGCGCGCACCTGCGGTCCGTAGTCCTGCGGGCGCTCGCGCAGCCACGGCGCATGAACGGCCGCCGCCTCCGGCGTGAAGACGAGGTTGGCGAGGTCGCCGTAGGGCTCGTGGTCGGGAATGTCCACGTCGACGACGCGGGCGCCGGCGCGCTCCAGCACCGCCCGCGCCTGCTCCAGCGCGGCGGCCACGGCGGGGTCCAGCCCGTCGTAGTAGAACTGGCGCGGGATGCCCAGCCGCAGCCCCTCGACCCCCTGGCCGATGGCGTTTGCGGCGTCCGTCCGCCCGGTGATGACCGAGAACAGCGTCGCCGCGTCCTCGGCGCTGCGCGCCAGCGGGCCGACGCAGTCCAGGCTTTCCGACAGCGGCATCACGCCGTCCATCGGCGTCGCCCCCTGCGTCGGCTTCAGCCCGACCACGCCGCACAGCGCCGCCGGAAGCCGCACCGACCCGCCGGTGTCCGACCCCAGCGACCCGAAGGCCAGCCGTGCCGCCACCGCCGCACCGGAGCCGGAGGAGGAGCCGCCGGTGATGCGGTCGGGGTCCCAGGGGTTGCGGCAGCGCCCGAGATGGGCGTTGTGCCCGGTCGGCCCCATGGCGAATTCCGCCATGTGCAGCGTGCCCAGCGTCACCGCCCCCGCCGCGTCCAGCCGTTCCAGCACCGTGGCCGTCCGCTCCGGGCGGAAGTCGCCGCGGATCGTCGGGGAGCCGCAAGTGCAGCGCTTGTCGGCGCGGTGGAACATGTCCTTGTGGGCCAGCGGCACGCCGTGCAGCGGCCCGCGCAGCCGCCCGGCCCGCGCCTCCGCATCGGCGGCGCGGGCGGCGGACAGCGCCTCCTCCGGCTCGACCGACAGGAAGGCGTTGAGCGTCGGATTCAGCCGGGCGATGCGGTCCAGACAGGCGTCGACCAGGGCTTCCGCCCGCAGCGCACCGTCGCGGACCGCCCTTGCGGCGTCCGTCAGGGTCAGCGATGTGGGATCGGTCATGCCCGCTCCCCGGTAATGGTTCCGGCCACCAGCGCGGTATGGGCGCCCAGCGGCACGTCGAACAGCGAGCCGCCGGGATGCGCCGCCGCCAGCATTCCCGGCACGGCGGCCAGCAGGCGCCCGCACAGGGCGGCGTCGGCATCGTCCAGGGCCACCCCCTGAATCCTGGCCAGGGTCCGTGCGCAAGCCGCGGCGTCCCCGATGAGGTTTTCCGTCATTCCTTCCCTCCCTTCCGGTGCTGTCCCCGCGCGGCTCTTCCGGCCGTTCGCCGCAGGCAGGGCCTTAATGGCCCCCTTACCCGGATCGTTGCAGCGTCATTTCATAGCGGTATCGTCCGGCCGCGTGGCTGCTGACCGCAACCTCCAGCGCGTTTCCTTCGGCGTCCAGATAATGGCGGATCACCACCAGGATCGGCGTGCCAACCTCCACCGACAGACGGGACGCCAGATTGGCGTCCGCCGAGGTGGCCTCGATCGACTGCACGACCTCCTCGATGCGCAGGCCGTAGCGGCTTTCCAGCACCGCGTAGACGGCGACCGGAAAGGTGCCGATGGCCTGGGCCACGTCGTCGAAGGCGGCCGGCAGGAACACCTCGGTGTAGCAGAGCGGCGTCCGCTCCCCCGGCTGGCGGCGCAGCGCCACGACCCGGACCCAGGGCGTGTCCGGCTGGGAGCGCAGAAGCTCCGCCGTCCGCCCCTCCACCAGGATCTTCTCCACCGCCAGCACCTCCAGCCGGGTGGAGGAGGCGTACTGCCCGATCTCCGCGAGGCTGGACAGCGTGTTGTGGAACCGCCCGTCGGGGCGGGCGGCGGTCACCACCGACCCCGAGCCCTGGCGACGCGCGATCAGGCCGAGATCCTGGAGCCGGCGCAGCGCCTCCCGCACCGTGTAGCGGCTGGCGGAGAAACGCAGGCACAGCTCCTGTTCGGTCGGCAGCCGTTCGCCGACCCCGACCCGCCCACCCGCGATGTCGGCGCGCAGCGCGTCCAGGATCTCCTGGAAGCGCGGCCCCTCCGCGGCGGACGGGCGGACGGAGGCCGGGCGAACGGCGGCCTTCACAGCGCCCCCTGCTCGCGCAGGGCGGCGATCCGCTCCGGCCCGATGCCGATGCGGCCCAGCACGTCCTCGGTGTCGGCGCCCAGCGCCGGGGCGGTGCGGGTGGGCAACGTCTCGCCGCCGATGCGCACCGGCCCGGTCAGCATCCGCACCTTACCATTTCCGTCCGGGGCCGACCCGTCCGGGTAGGCGAAATCGGCCACCCGGTCGCTGTCGCGGACGAAGGGGTTCTCCAGCGATTGGGCGATGTCGAGGACCGGGGCGGCGGGAACCGCGCCGCCGAGGATCTCCACCCACTCCGCCGTGTCGCGCTGGCCGAGCACCTCGTCCAGCAGGACGGTGAGCTGCTCGCGGTTGGCGAGCCGGTCCTTGAAGCTGCGGAAGCGCGGGTCCTCGCCCCATTCCGGCTTGCCGATCTTGTCGCAGAAGACCGGCCAGAACTTCTCCTTGTTGCACATGACGAACAGCCAGCCGTCGCGCGTCCGGTAGAGCTGCGACGGGGTGAGGGACGGATGCGCGGAGCGCGGCTCCCGCCCCTGGTTGTGGCCGCCGTTGAGGTACCAGGTGGCGAGGTAGGTCATGTTGTGCAGCGCCGTGTCGAACAGGCTGACGTCCACGTCCGTGCCCTTGCCGCTGGCCCGCGCCCCGACCACGCCGGAGACGAGGCCGAAGGCGGTCATCAGGCCGGTCATCATGTCGACCACCGACATGCCGAAGCGGGCGGGCGGGCCGTCCGGCTCGCCGGTGACCGACAGGTAGCCGGCCTCCGCCTGCATCAGATAGTCGTAGCCCGGCCAAGCCCGCCGCGGTCCCGTGCGCCCGTAGGCGGACAGGTGGGCGCAGACGATCTTCGGGTTGACCGCCTTCAGATGCTCGTAGGTCAGGCCCAGCTTGTCCGGCAGGTCGCCGCGCAGGTTGTCCAGCACAGCGTCGGCGTGGCGCACCAGCTCGTGCAGCACCGCCATGCCCTCGGGGTGCTTCAGGTTGAGTGTGATGCTGCGCTTGTTGCGGTTGAAGGACTGGTAGAAGTGGCTGTTGCCGGGGCCGAAGAAATGGGGGCCGACATGCCGGCCGACCTCGCCGCCCTCGGCGGGATTCTCGACCTTGATGACTTCGGCCCCGAGATCGGCCAGCAGCATGGTGCCGAACGGGCCGGCGCCGTATTGCTCCACGGCGATGACGGTGACGCCTTCGAGGGGTAGCACGCGGTGTCTCCCTGATGGGGGTGTGCGGGGTGTGGAGCGAAGTGGTTGCGCTTGCCCCCTCCCGGCCTCCCCCCGCTTTCGCAGGGGGAGGAGAGAAGTCCCCTCCCCTGCGAAGCGGGGGAGGGTTAGGGTGGGGGCCCGTGGCGACCACCCGCCCTCACACCGGATTCTGCTCGATCAGCCGCTTGGCGATGATGAGGCGCTGGATCTCGTTGGTGCCCTCGCCGATGCACAGCAAGGGGGCGTCGCGGTAGAGCCGCTCCACCACGAACTCCTTGGAATAGCCGTAGCCGCCGTGGATGCGCATGGCGTCCATGGCGTTCTCCACCGCCGCTTCGGAGGCGAAGAGCTTCGCCATCCCGGCCTCGTAGTCGCAACGTTCACCGCGGTCGAGCGCGTTGGCCGCCTGCTGCACGAGAAGCCGCGCCGCGGAGACGCGGGTCGCCATGTCGGCCAGCTTCATCGCCACGGCCTGATGCTCGTGGATCGGCTTGCCGAAGGTCTTGCGCTGCTGGCTGTACTTCACGGATTCGTCCAGCGCCGCCTGGGCGACGCCGACGCCGCGCGCCGCCACGTTGACGCGACCCAGCTCCAGGCCGGAGATGGCGCAGGCCATGCCGCGGCCCTCGACCCCGCCGATCAGCCGGTCGGCCGGGACGCGGTAGTCCTCGAAGACCAGCTCGGCGGAATCGATGCCCTTGTAGCCCAGCTTCTCCAGCTTGCGGCTGACCTTGAAGCCCGGCCCCTTCTCGGCCAGGACCATCGACATGCCCTTGTGGCGGGGCTGCGCCGTCGGGTCGGTCTTGACCAGAAGGGCGAAGCAGCTTCCCTGGATGCCGTTGGTGATCCAGGTCTTCGAACCGTTGATGACGTAATCGTCGCCGTCGCGCCGGGCCACCGTGCGGATGGCCTGCAGGTCGGTGCCGCAGTCCGGCTCGGTCAGGGCAAGGCCGCCCCGCAGCTCGCCGGTGGCGAAGCGCGGCAGGAAGGCGGCCTTCTGCTCCTCCGTCCCCGTCTTGGTGACGATGAAGGCCATGATGAGGTGCGAGTTCATGATGCCGGTCAGCGACATCCAAACCGACGAGATGCGCTCGATCATCTTGGCGTAGGTGGAGGGGCGCAGGCCGAGCCCGCCATACTCCTCGGGGATCGTCGCCCCGAAGAGGCCCAGCTCCTTCATCCGCTCGACGATCTCGTCGGGGTAGGTGTCGTCATGCTCCAGCTTCAGGGCGACCGGCCGGACGTGGCGGTCGAGGAAGCGGTCCACGCTGTCGAGGATCAGGCGTTCCTGCTCGTCGCGTTCCGCGTCGTTCATGGTGGTGGTCTCGCTCATGGCGTGTTTCCCGGATTGGATGGTCAGCGGACGGACGGCGACAGCACGGACAGGGAGTCCGCCGCGCACGGGCTGGCGTCGAGGCCGAGGACGGCGTCGGCGATGCGCGCCGCGGCGGTCTCGTTCACGGCCATGGCGGCGTTGCCGCGGTACTTGTCCACGATCTCGGCGTTGGACAGCGGACGGTCGGCGGCGCCGCGGTTGATGTGCTCGCGGTGACGGAGTTCCCGCCCGTCGTCGAGCGTGATGACCAGCTCGCCCGAATAGGCCTTCGGGAAGGGCGAGTCCGGGTCGTGGCGGTAGGACACCTTCGACGCGATGTCGAGGATCGCCGCGTCGCTCAGCGCGTCGTTCTCCAGCTCCGCCAGGGTCAGGCGCCCGCGCACCAGCGCGGCGGCGACCAGGAAGGGCACGCTGAACTGCGCGTCGTAGGAGTTGGAGGGGCGCTTCTTGTTGGCCTCCGGCTCGCAGACGGTCTTGACGACCTGCTCGGGCACCAGCGCCTCGATGCGGCGGATGCGCGCGAGGTCGAGGCCGTCGCGGCGCAGCTCCAGGGCGGCGTCCACGCAGGCGTGGGTGAAGTGGCAGGCCGGATAGGGCTTGATCGCCGTCGCCATCAGCTCCCACGTCCCGCCGAGGCCGGCGGTGGCGATTCCCAGCTCGGCGCGCCCGGCCTCCTTGCCGAGATAGGCGTTGAACAGACCGAAGCGGCCTTCATAGGGGCGGGTGACGCCGGTGAAGCCCTCGCGGGCCAGCGCCGCCGCGGTGATGCCCGCCGCCGCCGCCCAGCCGGGATGCAGGCGCTTGTTCCAGGCACCGTCCTCCAGGAACTCCAGGCTGCCGCTCGCCATCGACAGGGCGATGCCCTGGGCGGCGGCCAGCTGCGCACGGGTCAGGCCGAGCAGCCGGCCGGCGGCCAGCGCGCAGCCGAACACGCCGATCATGCCCGTCGGGTGGAAGCCCACCTGATGGAAGCCGCCGCGCGCCACCGCGCCGAGCCGGGCCGCCACCTCGACGCCCAGCACATAGGCGCTGACCACGGAACGGCCGTCCGCCCCGGTCATCGCCGCCGCCGACAGCACGGCGGGCATCACGCTGGCGGTCGGGTGGATGACGCCGCCGATGTGGGTGTCGTCGTAATCGAGGCCGTGGCAGAGCAGCCCGTTGACCGTCGCCGCGTCGCGGGCGGGCAGCGAGGCGGGCATGCCGATCACCGGCACCGGCCCCTCCCCCGCCAGCCCGCGCAGGGCGGTCAGCGTCTTGTGGGCGAAGTCGTAGCGCGTCGAGGCCAGCGCGATGCCCACGGCGTCCAGCATATGGTGCGGCGCGCGGGTGCGGACCTCCGCCGGGATGGCGTCGTCGGGCGTGTCGGCGACGAAGGCCGCCAGCGTGGCGGCGATCGAGTTGGTGGCGGGATCGGTGGCGGGCATGGTTCCTCCCTTTTGTTTTCCCTGGCCTTTTGTTCTTCTCGGGCCATCAGTGCTGTCGGACGGGGCTGTCGGATTGTCCGGATCAGTCGCCCCGGATCAGTCGCCCCAGATCAGTCGCCGACGCCGTGGCCCCGCTTGGGGACGAGGCTGGCCCGTTCGAAGGTCACGAAGACCGTGCCGTCGGCCTTGTAGCCCTCGGTGTAGGTGGTCACGATGCCCTGGGTCGGGCGCTTCTTGGATTCGCGCACGTCCAGCACCTTGGAGCGCGCGTAGATCGTGTCGCCGGGGAAGACCGGAGCGACCAGCTTGATCTCCTTCCAGCCGAGGTTGGCGACGGACTTGTAGGAGACGTCGTCCACCGTCATGCCCAGCACCATGGCCAGCGTCAGGCCGCTGTTGACCAACGGCTTGCCGAACTCCGACTTTTCGGCGAAGGCGTGGTCGCAGTGCATGGGGTGGCGGTTCATCGTCAGCAGGCTGAACTGGATGTTGTCCGCTTCGGTGATGGTCCGGCCGGGGCGGTGCTCGTAGACATCGCCGACGGTGAAATCCTCAAGGTAGCGGCCAAGGTCGGCGACGATGGTCCGCGGTTCCTGAACATCGGGCATGGGCGGGAGTCTCTTGTCTGCGGATCGGAGGGATGATTGCGGGGCGCCGATCATTTCAAGGTGACATGTTCAGCGCGTGTGATAGCATGTTGTACGTACAAATAACACGCCCCCTCACCCTTGGAAAGCGTTTTCATGCCCAACAATCTGCAGAACGCAGCAACGGCGCCGGAATCGCCGGTCCGCCGCTCCTACCTGTTCGTTCCCGGCGCCCGTCCCGACCGTTTCACCAAGGCCCTGGGGGCCGGCGCCGACGCGGTCATCATCGATCTGGAGGACGCGGTGGCCCCCGGCGACAAGGACAGCGCCCGCGCCGCCGTCTGCGCCTTCCTGCGGGAGCACACCGACGCGGGCGGGCCGGCGGTTTTCGTTCGAACCAATTCGGTGCGCAGCCGCACCGGCCTGCTCGACATCCTCGCTTTGACCGATCTTCCGGACGGCGCCGCGCCGCGCTGGGCGGGCATCCTGCTGCCGAAGGTGGACGGGGCCGAGGACGTCCGGCTGGCCGCCGGGCTTCTCGACGAGCGCAATCTGCCCGGCGCGCTCGGCGCGCTGATCGAGAGCGCCGACGGGTTGGAGAACGTCATGGCGATCGCCGCGGCCTCCCCCCGCTTGTCCTTCCTGATGTTCGGCGGGGCCGACCTGTCGGCGGAGCTGCGCGTGCCGCTGTCCTGGGAGCCGCTGGTGCAGGCCCGCACCCGAATCGTGCACGCGGCCGCCCGCTTCGGGCTGGACGCGCTGGACATGCCGTGGATCGCGCTGGACGACGAGGAAGGTTACCGCCGGGAACTGGCGCGCAGCGTCCTGCACGGCTTCACCGCGCGCTCGGCCATCCATCCCAAGCAGATCGCCGCCATTCACGACGCCTACACCCCGTCGCCGGAGGCGGTGCTCCGCGCCGGGCGGGTCCTGTCCGCCTTCGAAGCCGCCGGCGGCGGGGTCTGCGTGCTCGACGGCAAGCTGGTCGAGCGGCCCCTGGTGCTGGGGTCCCATCGAATCCTGGCATTGGCCCGCCGCGCCGGAATGCTGTAGCCAGGGATTGCCCGTTCATGCGCACCGCGCCACCGCCACTTGTACGGACCCCCATGACCACGCAAGAAACCCCGCCCGCCCCCTTTCCCCTGCTGCTGGCGGAGGTGACCAGCGTCCAGACCGTCGCCACCCTGTCGGTCCTGACGCTGGCGACGGTCGCCCCGCTGGCCGCCGCCTCGCTGGGGGTGGGGTCGGAGGCGGTCGGCTACCAGATCAGCGTCATCTACAGCGCCGCCGCGCTGGTGTCGGCCTTCGCCGGTCTGGTGGTCCGCCGCTGGGGCGCCGGGACGGTCGGCATCCTGGCCTTGGCTCTGGGGCTGGTCGGTTGCCTGGGCATCGCCACCGGCTATTTGTGGGTCGCGGCGCTGGCGTCGGTGCTGCTCGGCATCGGCTACGGGCTGGTGAACCCCTCCTCCTCCCACCTGTTGAACCGCTTCACCCCGCCGGCGCGGCGCAATCTGGTCTTCTCGCTGAAGCAGACCGGCGTGCCGCTGGCCGGCGTGCTGGCCGGGCTGACCCTGCCGGGGATCGGCGAGATCGCCGGCTGGCGCGGGGCGGCGCTGGCGGTGGCCGGCATGTTCGCGCTGCTGCTGGTCCTCTTCGCGCCGGGCCGCCGGGTGTGGGACGACGACCGCAGCCCCGGCCTGCCGATCCGCGGCAACCTGATGGAGGGGCCGCGGCTGGTCTGGCGGGTGCCGGCGTTGCGCGGCTTCGCGCTGATGGGCTTCTTCTTCTCGGCGATCCAACTGTCGCTGATGGCCTTCACGGTCAACATGCTGGTGCACGACCTGCATTGGTCCATCGTGTCCGCCGGGCTGGCCGTGTCGGTGATGCAGGCGGCGGGGGCGGGGGCGCGCATCGGCTGGGGGCTGCTGGCCGACCGGCTGCGCTCCGGCGTGGCGGTGCTGGGCGGCATCGGCGGGCTGTCCGCCGCCTCGGCCCTGGCCACCGCCGGCCTGGGACCGAGCTGGCCGGTGCCCGCGGTGATCGGCGTGCTGACGGTGTTCGGCATCGCCGCCATCGGCTGGAACGGCGTGTTCCTGGCGGAGGTGGCGCGGGTCGCCCCGAAGGGCACGGCCAGCACGGCGACCGGCGGCGCCCTGATGTTCACCTTCTCCGGCGTGGTCGTCGGGCCGGCGCTGTTCGCCACCCTGTTCAACACGGTCGGCAGCTACGGCGAGACCTTCGCGCTGATGACGGCCTTCCCGCTGGCCGGGGCGGCGGCGGTCCTGTTCTGGTCGCGCCGCAAGACATAAGGGCGGCGGCGATCGGCCCATGGCGTATAGTTGTCCGTACAATAATGTTGGCACACCGCACAGTTTTCCCCTATGATCGTTCGGACAAGCGGGCCAGAAGCGTCCGAACGCAGCCATGGGAGGGAAGCCAATGTTCAATCCGTCACTGTTCAGGCCATTTTGGGCGAGGACGCTGCTGGTCGGAATGACCGTGGCCGGGCTGGCCGCCGGGACGCCGGGCCAGGCCCGCGCGCAGGCGGCGCCGGTCGAGATGGTGATGACGGACGAGATCGCGACGTCCCACTGGACCGCCAAGATGATGGACGAGTATGCGGCCCTGATCGAGGAGCGCTCGAAGGGCCGCATCAAGCCGAAGGTCTTCCATTCTGGCACGCTCTACAAGGACAAGGACGCCGTCGCCGCCCTCGGGTCGGGCGCCGTGCACATGGTCTGGCCGGTCAGCGTGCAGCTTGAGAGCATCGCCCCGCAGTATGGCGTGGTGAACCTGCCCTTCGCGGTCACCGACGCCGCGATGTCCAAGCCGGAAACCGCGCAGGAGGTGTCCAAGCTGCTGTCCGGGCTGGTGTCCGACAAGGGCATCCGCGTCATGGGGCTGATGCGCACGGCCGACCTGATCTTCCTGTTCAAGGACAAGGAGGTCGCCTCGGTCGGCGACCTGAAGGGCAGCAAGATCCGCCTGACCGGCGGGCGCGTCCTGCAGCTGCTGATGCGCGACTTCGGGGCCAGCCCGGTGTCGATGCCCGCCTCCGAAATGGCGGCGGCGCTGATGCAGGGGGCCATCGACGGCATCTACACCTCCGCCGGTGGCTGGGAGATGGTCGGCACCAACGCCGCCAAGGTCGCCTCGCTGGTGCCGGGCATGAGCCTGCTCACCTACTCCGTCCTGGTCGACGACAAGTGGATGAAGGGCCTGCCCGACGACCTGCGCCAGGTGGTGGAGACGACCACCAACGAGATCATCGCCAAGCAGTGGCAGCGCGCCATCGACGCCGACAAGAAGACCATGGACCAGATGATCGCCCAGGGCGGGCGGCTGGCCGTGGCCCCCGAGGCCGAGCAGGCGAAGTTCCGCGAGATCGCCAACAAGGTCAACGAGGACTATGTCCGGCGCTACCCTGAGATCTGGAAGCAGTATCAGGCCATCGTCGGCAACAAGAGCTGAGGCGATCCCCCTCGCTTCACCTCGCGGTGCGGGCGGCGTTCCGGAAGGGGCGCCACCCGCACCGATTTTTTTGTATGGAGACTCTTACACAGACCGCGACAGGCCGCCGTCCACCCGGATGTTCTGTCCGGTGATGTAACCGGCCCCGTCGGAGGCGAGGAAGGCGACGGTCGCCGCGATCTCCTCGCTCTTGCCGTAGCGGGCCATCGGCACGCCCTGGCGCCGCTCCTCCGTCGCCGGAAGGCTGTCGATCCAGCCGGGCAGCACGTTGTTCATCCGCACATTGTCGGCGGCGTACTGGTCGGCGAACAGCTTGGTGAAGGACGCCAGCCCGGCCCGAGCGACGGCGGAGGTCGGGAACATCGGGCTCGGCTCGAAGGCCCAGGCGGTCGAGATGTTGATGATCGCCCCGCCCTTCTGGCGCACCATGACCGGGGTCACCAGCCGGACCGCGCGGACGACGTTCAGGAAATAGACCTCGATCCCCTTGTGCCAGTCCTCGTCGGTCAGCTCCAGCAGCGGCTTGCGCGGGCCGTGGCCGGCGCTGTTCACCAGCGCGTCTATGCGGCCCCAGCGCTCCATCGTCCGGGTCACCAGACGCTCCAGATCCTCGGCGGACTGGTTCGAACCGGTCACGCCGATCCCGCCCAGCTCCTCCGCCAGAGCCTCCCCCTTGCCGGAGGAGGACAGCACCGCGATGTTGAACCCGTCCGCCGCCAAACGCCGCGCCGCCGCGGCACCCATGCCGCTGCCGCCCGCGGTGATGATGGCAACCTTATCGCCCATGATTCGTCATCCCTCTCCTGCCGGAACGGTTCGTCCGTTCCTGCTCTCCTCCTGTATCGCACCGGACGCAGGACGGGGCCAAGGGATGCGTGCGCGTGCCTTCGGGCGCCGATAAGGACAGCGCCGGATTCAAGGCCGGTCAGTGGGCGAGCAGGAAAGCCAGCGAGGCGACCGGGGCCACCGTGACGAAGCCGACGGCGACGAAACGCTCGACCGGGCTCCAGGACGCCCAATCCCGCTGAAGCGAGGACAAGAACGACTTCATGATCCCTCACGGACCGGCTGATGTTGCAATGCATATAAGATACGGTTTCCGGGGGCGTTCGTGCCAGGGGCGTGGCTTCCGTATCGCGAAATATCGGGGAGTGATGCAGCGCCGCCACAGGCCGGAAAGCGGCACTCCGAAAGGGCTTCGCCGATCCGGTGGCATCACGGGTTGCCCATCGGCCACACTGACCGATGGACGGGCGGTTCAGGGCGATGCACCACCACGCCCGCCGAACAGGGCGAGGATGCGCGCCGCCGCCAAGTCCGGCGGAATCGACGCGATGCAATGCGCCTCCGCCGCCGTGCAGCTTTCCGGCGGACAGGGCGCAAGCGCCGTCGCGGGCCGCAACACCAGCGCCCGCGCGCACCAGGGACGGAAGCGTTCCGGCGCGTGGAAGTGGTTGGGGTCGCCGCCCACCGGATGGCAGGAGAAGACAGCGACCGGCACGCCCACGGCGGCCCCCAGATGGGCCGGGCCGGAATCCATGGCGATCAGCCCCGCCGTCCGCTCGATCACCGCCGCCGCTTGTCGCAGCCCGGTCCGTCCGGTGAGGTCGGTCACCCGCCCCGGCAGGGCCGCGGCGATCCGCTCCGCCGTCGCCCGCTCCAGCTCCGTGCCGACAACCGCCACCCGCGCGCCGAGCGCGATCGCCACCACGGCGACCACCGCCGCCAGCCGGTCCGGCGGGTATTCGCGGCGCGCGGCCGCCGCCCCCGGCGCCACGGCGATGATCCGCTCCCCCGCCGCTTCGGTCAGCCGGCGGGCGGCCTCCGCCCGGTCCTCCGCGGTCAGACGCAACTCCACCCCGTCCCCGTCCGGAACCCCGCCGGCGAAGCGCAGCAAGGCGAGGTTCTGCTCCACCTCGTGGCGGCCCGGCGGCGGCGTCAGCCGGTGGGTGTAGGCGCGGTCGAAGCCGGCGTTGCCCGACGCCTTCCAGGGCGTGACGGTCTCGGAGAAGCCCACAACAGCGCGGGCGCGGCTGCTCGCGGCGAGCGCCGTGGCGCCGTGGCGGTCGAAATCGTAGCGGGGGACCAGCGTCAGGTCGAAGCCGGCGCGGAACGCCTCCGCGAAGGCCGCGGCGCCGCCGGGCGTGACGCCGCGCAGGTCGATGCCGCCGCCCGGCTGCGGATGGGGGGCCACCACCGCGTCGACATGCGGGCAGGTCACGGCGAGGTCGGCCACGGCGGGGCGCACCGCCAGCACGATGCGCGCCCGTGGCGCCGAGGCCCGCAGCCCGCGCAGGAAGGGCGTGGCGAGCACGAAGTCGCCAGCCTCGTCCAGCTTCACCACCAGGATGCGCCAGGCGGACGAAAGGTCGAAGACGGCGTCCGTCATGCCGCGCTCATGTCGATGCGGGCGGGCGCCAGGCCGGCGCACCAGCGCCGCCACGCCATGCGGTAGCCGGCCTCGACCGCCGCGGTGTAGCCCGCCTCGTCCATCAGGGGGGAGCGCGCCATCCGCTCGCGCAAGCCCGCACGTTGCGCCGCCAGGAAGGCGCGGTCGTTGGCCAGCCGGACGGCGAGCGCCACGTAATCGTCCTCGCGCTCCACCACCAGCGCGTCCAGCCCGACGCTGCCGAGCATGGTGGCGCCCCAGCGCGAGATCATCGCCTCCCCCGCGATGGACAGCACCGGCACCCCCATCCACAGCGCGTCGCAGGTCGTCGTGCCGCCGTTGGCGAAGACGGGGTCCAGAGCGCAATCGAGCAGCCGGTAATCCTCGTAGGGGTCCGGGGCGGTGCCGCGCAGCAGCAGCCGCGACTCCTCAACCCCATGGGCGGCGAAGGCGTCCAGCACCCGCCGCGCCACCCCGCCGCCGGACAGCCCCCGCCATTTCAGCATCAGCCGCGCCTCCGGCACCGCCGCCAGCACCCGTCCCCACAGCGCGAGGGTGGAGGCGTTCAGCTTCGTCAGGTTGTTGAAGGAGCCGAAGGTGAACACCCCCGCCGTCTCCACCGGCGGGCGGGCGGGCGGTGTCGCGGCGGACTCCGCGGGGCGGTAGCACAGCACGCTGCCCGGTAGGCGGATCAGCCTCTCCGTGTGCAGGGCGTCCGCGCTCGCCGCAGCGAAGCGGTGGTCGGAAAACTGGTAGTCCATCGCCGTCAGCCCCGTCGTGTTCGGGTAGAGCGGCAGACTGACCTGCACCGGCGCCGGGCGGCGGATGAACAGCGGCATGCGGTTGCGCGACATGTGCCCGCCGCAATCCACCAGCACGTCGATGCCGTCCGTCCGGATCAGGCGCTCCAGCTCGCCGTCCGGCAGGGCCGCGACGTCGCGCCAACGGTCGGCCAGCGCGGCGAAGCGGGTGGTCGCGGTGTCCTTCGGAAGGTCGGCGTAATAGCAGGTCACCTCCACCGCCGACCGGTCGTGGCGCTCGATCAGCGGTAGCAGAAAATGATAGCCCGGCCCCGGGTAGCGCTGGAAATCCGGCGACAGGTAACCAACGCGCAGACGGCGCTCGGGGTCGCGGTTCACCGCGTCGAAGCGCCGGACAGCGGGCGGCACCGGCATCACGGCGCGCTCGAACCGCCGGTGCTCCCCGAACACCGCGCCGAGGTCCGCCTCCTCGGCAAAGCACAGGCAGAACAGCAAATTGGAGCGCACCTCCGCATCCTGCGGCGCGCGGTCCAGCGCGGCGCGCAGAGCGGTCACCGCCTCGCCATGGCGCCCGAGCGCCATCAGCGCGACTCCCAGGTTGGAGCTGGCCAACGCCTCCCGTTCCGCCGTGCGCAGGGCCAGCGCCCGCCGCAGCAAGGTGAGCGCATCGTCGAAGGCGCCCGCGTCGATGGCGTGGGAGCCGAGGTTGGTCCAGCCGGCGGCGCCGTCGGGCTGCAAGGCCAGCGCGCGCCGGAACCACGCCCGTGCGGCCTCGGGGCGCTTGGCCCGGTGCTGGACGGCCCCGGCGTTGAGGGCGTGGCCCGCCTCCTCCGGGTCGGTGCGGACGGCGCGGCGGGCGGCCGTCGTAGCCTCCTCCACCCGTCCCAAGGCGGACAGCGCCATGCCCAGCCCGGTCAGCGCCGTCGCGGAGCCCGGGGCCAGCGCCAGGGCGCGCCGGTAGCAGCGCGGCGCCGCCGCGGGATGCCCTTGCTCCTGCCACAGGTTGCCGAGCACCAGCAGGACGTCGGGGGCCGGGACCAGCACCGCCGCCCGTTCCAGCCACGCCGCCCCCTCGCGCCAGGGTCCCGCCGCGGCCAGCGCCGCGCCCAGGATCTTCGCGCCTTCGCCGTGGCCCGGTTCCAGCGCCATCAGCCGGCGTCCCGCCTCCGCCGCGCCGGCCATGTCGCCCAGCGCGTGGCACAAGCCCGTCACCTGCTCCTGCGCCTGAACCAACAGCGGCGCCAGAGCGGCGGCGCGGCGGAAGGCGGCGAGCGCGTCGCGCGGGCGCGCGGCGTCACGCAGCGCGGCACCCTGGTTGTAGGCGGCCAGAACCTCGGCGGGGCCGAGCGCCGACGCCCGCCCGTACCAATCCGCCGCCGGTCCGGGCCGCCCCAGATCGTACAGCGCATCGGCCAGCGCGTTGGCGGTCTCCCCATCCTCCGGCAAAAGGGCCAGCAGGCGGCGGAAGGCCCGCGCCGCGGCCTCCGCCCGGCCCAGCTTGGCGTGGGCGGCGGCCTCCAGCCGGTGATGATCGGGGGTCAGCGGGTCGAGGCGGGCGGCGTGGCCATAAGCGTCCGCGGCCTCCGCCCAGCGCCCCGCCGCTTCCAGCACGCGCCCCAGATTGAGGCGGAAGACCGGCTGAGTCCCATCCTTCGCCACGGCCTTGCGGATCAGCGCGATCCCCGACTCCGCATCGCCGGTCTGCGCCGTCAGCAGGCCCAGCAGATGCAGCGCATCGCTCTGGTCCGGCGCGTGGCGCAGCACCCGCTCGTAGAGGGGCCGCGCCTCCGCCAGCCGTCCGTACTGGTGATGGACGACGGCCTGCGCCAGCGTCTCCTGGAGCGTGGCGGGGGAAGAATCGCGGCTGGCGCTCATGACGGTCCGTTCGGCTGGCCCATGGACAGGGCGTCGGGGCGCGCAGTGTAGCGCGCCCGCGCGACCACGGGTACGAATGCCTTGCTGCCGTCGGGAGCATGCGGCCGCAAAATTTCCGATCCAGACCGCGCAGGAGTTCCCGACAGCCCGCGTATCACTGACGACAAGGGGCGCCGACGCCGGACGGGGTTCGGTAACCGGGAAGGAGCAGAGGATGGCCGCGTGGCGGTGATCGACGAGGATGACGACGAATCGCTGATGGCCGAAACGGTCGCCGGCAACCGGGCGGCCTTCGACCGGCTGACCCGTCGGCATCTGCGCCGCAGCCTCGCGCTCGCCCACCGGGTGGTCGGCAACGCGAGCGACGCGGAGGAGGTCGTGCAGGACGCCTTCCTGCAGATCTGGACGCACGCCGACCGCTGGCGCGGCGACGGAACCCGGTTCTCCACCTGGCTCTACCGCATCGTTGTCAACCGCTCGATCGACTACCGCCGCCGCAGGAGCTTCCAGCCCCTGGACGACGCCGTGGACTTGGCAGACCCGGCCATCGGCGCCGAGGGAATGCTGGAGGAGCGTCAGCTGGGTGCTGCGGTGGACGCGGCGATCGCCGCCTTGCCGGAACGGCAGCGGGCGGCGCTCAGCCTGTGCTACTACCAGGAGATGAGCTGCGCGGAAGCATCGGAGGTCCTGCACGTCTCGGTTTCGGCCATGGAAAGCCTGCTGGTCCGGGCGCGGCGTGTGGTCCGCACCCGTCTCAACTCCCTGATCCGTCAGAAGGACGGCGACGAGAAATGACACTCAAAGAGTTCAAGCGCTTCGCCGACCTCTACGGCGGCGACATCGACCGCTGGCCCGCGACGGACGGCGTCGATGCCCTGACCCTTCTTGAAGACTCCGCCGAGGCGCGCGCCATCCTGGCCGACGCCGCGGCGCTGGACGCCCTGCTCGACCGTGCCGCCCCGGCGGTTACCGAGGACAGCGTGCAGCGGGTCCTGAACGGCATCGCGGCAAGGCTGGACGCGCCGGTGAGGCCTGCCCCCACCCCCTGGACCCTGGCGGCCGCGCCCATGCGCTTCTGGCCGACCGCGGGATTCCTCGCGGCCATGGGAATGGCGGGTTTCCTCGCCGCCGCCCAAGGTGTCCTGCCAGTGTCGCCGCCCCAGGCGAACGGTTACGCGGAGGTCGTGGTGAACAGCAGCTATCTGGGAGCGATCCAATGAGCCGGACCATCGGCGGCCCCGCCACCCCGCGCCGCTGGCCCTGGTATCTTCTGGTCGGCTCGCTCGCCATGAACATGCTGCTGGGCGGCATCCTGGCCGCGCAGGCGCTGCATCTCATGCCCCCGCCGCCGCCCGATCCCGGCCAGGGGATCGCGCGCTTCGTCGAGCGGGCCGAGCGCGGGCTGTCCCCGGCTGACGCGGCCATCCTGCGGCGCGGCTACGAGGCGGAGCGCGCGACGGTCGACCGCATGCGCGAGAACATGGAGGCCATGCGACGCCAGATTCGCGACAGCATGAAAGCCCCCACTTTCGACCCGGAAGGCCTGCGGCGCGCGCTCGAACAGGCCCACGCGACCGAGGCCGACCTGCGCGGCCGGATGGACAGCCGGGTGATCGAGGTGCTCGGCCAACTGTCGCCAGAGGGGCGCCGCAAGCTGCTGGAGATGGGGCCGCCCCGTTAGGCCGCGCTAGACCGCTTTCGCGCCGGGGGCCAGCCGGGCGGCGGCGTTGGCGGCGCCCATGGCGAGCGCAGCCTCGCGGGCGGTCAGGCCGCGGTTGTCCCGCGCGTCGGGATCGGCGCCGCGGGCCAGCAGGAAATCCACCATAGCGACGCGGTCGAACATGGCGGCGGTCATCAGCGCCGTCCGCCCGTCCGGCCCGCAGCCGTCCACCGCGGCGCCCTCCTCCAGCAGGACGCGCAGCATCGCGCCGTCCCCCTTGAAGGCGGCGGCGGCCAGCGGTGTCTGGCCGCGGTCGTTCGCCTGCTCCGGATCAGCGCCGTGGCGCATCAGGTTGCGGGCGAGCTCGGCATGGCCGTGGTAGCTCGCCAGCATCAGCAGGCTGTCGCCCTTGTCGTTGCGCAGGTTGGGCGGCAAGCCCATTTCCAGCAGTTCCGTCAGCTCGGCGGTGCCGCCGGACCGCGCCCAGTGGAACAGCTTCCCGGCGAAGGCGATGGTGTCCTCATCGAGTTCCCTGCTCGGCTCCCCCTGCGCTCCCATGGCGGCGCTCCCCCCGGTCAAGGCTTTGGCTCAAACCGGGGAAACAGCCGCCGTCACGCTTTGTTGCGCCATCTCGTCGCGCGCCTCCTGCAGCAGCCAGCCGCGGAAGGCGGCGACGGCGGGGCGGTCCTGCATGCCCTCCGGGCAAACGAACCAGTAGCTGCCGGACGACGCCTCGATCTCCGGGAAGGGCAGGACGAGGCGGCCCGCCGCCACGTCCTCGGCGCACAGCATGCGGTCGGCGACGGTGGCGCCCATCCCGGCGGCGGCGGCCTGCATCGCCGGGTCCATGGCGTCGAACACCGCGCCCTGGCGAAGCGCCTCGAAGAAGGGCAGCCCCGCCGCGGCCAGCCAGACCCGCCAGTCCTGCCCCTCCGAACAGCCGTGCAGCAGCGGAATGGCGCCGAGGTCCATCGGGACCCGCAGCCGCTCCGCCAGGGCCGGCGGGCAGACGACGGTCAGCCGCTCCGGCAGCACCTCCACGGCGGAGAAGCCGGCCGGCACCTCCCGGCAATAGGTGACGGCGGCGTCGAATTCCTGCGGGTCGAACTCCAGCCCGCTGCTCCAGGCGACGGTCACCCGCACCTGAACGTCGGGGTGCCGCGCCTGGAAGCGGACCAGCCGCGGCATCAGCCAGCGGATGCCGAAGGAGAAGGCCACCTTGATCCGCAAATCCCGCCCTCGCGCTGCCAGACGGGCCGCCGTCCCGGCGATGCGGTCAAAGGACTCCGACAGCACCGGCAGCAGGGCGCGCCCGTCGTCGGTCAGCTCGACCCGGCGGGTCAGCCGCCGGAACAGCGGCATGCCCAGCCACTCCTCCAGCCCCATGATCTGCCGGCTGACCGCGCCCTGCGTCACGCACAGCTCGTCCGCCGCCTTGGAAAAGCTCTCGTGGCGGGCCGCCGCCTCGAAGGCGCGCAGGGCGTGAAGGGGCGGCAGGGCACGCCGCATGGGACGCTCCATGGATGACTCTCGCTCATCCATCTTATGAGAAAGCATGGTTTGTCGTCCACGCTCCGACGCGCGATTTTCCGGCTTCGAGGAATGACCGACCGGCGGGAGGGCCGCATGACGAGCATGAGCGGAGCGCACGACCAGCGGAGCGGCGGGACGACCGCCGGCCCCACCGCCGGCCCCTGGCTCGACCGCCTGAACGGCTGGCGGGAGCGGCGGGCGCTGCGCCGTGCCCTGGCCCGCATGGACGCGCATCTCTGGGCCGATCTCGGCTTCGACGAGGCGGCGGCGCGCGAGGAGATGGGCAAGCCGTTCTGGAGGCGGTGATCTCCGCCTAATCCATCGGCTGGCCTAATCCATCGGCTGATCGAGCGGGCGCCCCATCGCCCCACCCGCCGCAGCCCCCAGGGCGCAGCCCAGCGCCGCGGCCGGGCCGGTCGCCGGCAAGGCGGCCCCGCCGGTCGCGGCACCCGCCGCGACGGCGCCCGTCGCTCCCATCGCCCCGCCGGCCAGACAGCCGAGCGTCAGCCCCGCCACCATGTGCCGATTCTGGTAGAGCAGGGCGCCACCCAGGATGATCGCGCGCTCCGCCCCGTCGCGCAGCCCGCCCGCGCCGTCGGACAGCCAGCCGCGCCACTCCGCCCGCCACTCCGATGCGGGCGATGCGGCGTTGGCTGCCGGCGCGGCCATGACCAGCAGCGCGGCGAAGCCCGCCGCGGCGAGGGGTCGGCCCGTCCTGTGTCGCATGGGATGCTCCTTTTCCGGGTCGTCAGGATACGCCATCGCGGCCGGAAAGCCCTCCCGAAAGGAGGGATGGGCGACCGCCGACCAGGCTACCCCCTTCGCGTTGAGCCCGTAGTAGATACTTACTGCCAAGACAACAATCAGCACCACTAACATTCACGCTGGAGCCACCAACCGGAACGGAGCCAGCCCCCATGGCCAAGGCCATCCACATGATGATCCGGGTCCTCGACGAGGAGCGGTCGCGGGATTTCTACGCCCGCGCGTTCGGCCTGGAATGCGCCGACCGCTACGCCTTCGACGGCTTCACCCTGGTCTATCTGCGCAACGCCGAAAACGACTTCGAGATCGAACTGACCATCAACCACGGGCGCAGCGAACCCTACGCCCATGGCGACGGTTACGGCCATCTGGCCGTCTGCGTCGAGGATCTGGACGGGGAACACCGGCGCTTCACCGCGCTCGGCTACAGCCCCAACCCGATCAAGGAGTTCGCGCGGGACGGCGCGCTGATGGCCCGCTTCTTTTTCGTCCAGGACCCCGACGGCTACAAGATCGAGGTCCTCCAGCGCTATGGCCGCTACCGCTGACACAGGCGCGGCCCCTCGAAGCAAAAATCATAATCGGTCTTGGGAGGAAGCGATGCGTTCTCCGACGAGCACAACAGCACAACCCGCCCCGAATCGCACCATGCACCGGCGCGCCTTCCTGGCGGCCTCGGCCACCGCCGCCGCCGCGACGGCCATCCTGGTGTCGGGCGGGGCGATCCTCTGCCCGCGCGAGGCCTGGGGCTATGAAACCAAGGCGCTGGCGCCCGACACCATGCGCTCGCTGATCCGGGTGTCGCGGGACATCTACCCGCACGACCGGCTGGCCGACCGCTTCTACGCCATCGCCATGAAGGCGCAGGACGAGAAGGCGGCCGCCGACGCCGCCCTGAAGGAGCTTTACGAGTCCGGCATGGCGAAGCTCGACCGGCTGGCCAAGGCCAAGCACGACGCGCCCTACGCGGAGGTCGGCTGGGAGGCCGACCGGGTCCGCCTGCTGCACGAGATCGAGGCCGATCCCTTCTTCCAGACGGTGCGCGGCGGGCTGGTCACCGGGATCTACAACAACCAGGAGGTCTGGCCGCTCTTCGGCTACGAGGGCGAGAGCGCGGCCAAGGGCGGCTACATCGACCGCGGATTCAACGACATCGAGTGGCTCTGACCACCGTCTCAGGAAGGATGTTTCAGCCATGGCAGCGAAATTCGACCTGAACGACGACAGCGTCGTGGTGATCGTGGGCTCCGGGGCCGGAGGCGGCACGCTCGGCACCCAACTGGCGCTGAAGGGCATCAGGACGGTGATCCTGGAAGCCGGCGGGCGCCACAACATGGAGGATTTCCAGAACGACGAATGGGCCAGCTTCGCCCAGATCTCCTGGCTCGACCCGCGCACCACCTCGGGAAGCTGGCGGGTGTCGCGCGACTTCCCCGGCCTGCCGGCCTGGATCGTCAAGGCGGTCGGCGGCTCCACCGTGCATTGGGCGGGGGCCGCGCTGCGCTTCCAGCCGCACGAGTTCAAGACGCGCACGACCTACGGCGAGGTCGCCGGCGCCAACCTGCTGGACTGGCCGATCACGCTGGAGGAGCTGGAGCCCTGGTACGCCAAGGCGGAGGACCGCATGGGCGTCACCCGCACCAACGGCATCCCCGGCCTGCCCGGCAACAACAACTTCAAGGTCCTGAAGGCCGCGGCCGACAAGATGGGCTACACGGAGTGCCACACCGGCAACATGGCCATCAACTCGGAGCCCCGCGACGGACGCGGGTCCTGCCAGCAGATCGGCTTTTGCTTCCAGGGCTGCAAGTCCGGGGCGAAATGGTCCACCCTGATCGCGGAGATCCCCAAGGGCGAGGAAACCGGAAAGCTGGAGGTCCGCGCCAACGCCCAGGTGCTGAAGATCGAGCATGACGCCAAGGGCAAGGTGACCGGCGTCGTCTACGCCGACAAGGACGGGGCGATCCAGCGCCAGAAGGCCCGCATCGTCGCGGTGGCCGGCAACTCCATCGAAAGCCCCCGGCTGCTGCTGAACTCGGCGTCCTCCCTGTTCCCGGACGGGCTCGCCAACTCCTCGGGCCAGGTGGGGCGGAACTACATGCGGCACATGACCGGCTCGGTCTACGGCGTGTTCGAAAAGCCGGTGCGCATGCACCGCGGCACCACCATGGCCGGCATCATCCGCGACGAGGCGAAGAACAAGCCCGACCGCGGCTTCGTCGGCGGGTACGAGATCGAGACCCTGTCGCTCGGCCTGCCCTTCATGGCCGCCTTCCTCGACCCCGGCGCCTGGGGGCGGGAATTCACCTCGGCGCTCGACGGCTACGACCATATGGCCGGCATGTGGCTGGTCGGCGAGGACATGCCGCAGGAGAGCAACCGCATCACCCTGCACGCTGACAAGAAGGACAAGTACGGGATGCCCGTCCCGAACGTCCATTTCGACGACCACCCCAACGACGTCGCCATGCGCCAGCACGCCTACCGGCAGGGCATGGCGCTGTATGAATCGGTCGGGGCGACCCGCAGCTTCCCGACGCCGCCCTACCCGTCCACCCACAATCTGGGCACCAACCGGATGAGCGAGAAGGCGCGCGACGGCGTGGTGAACAAATGGGGCCAGACGCATGACGTGGCGAACCTGTTCGTCTCCGACGGCTCGCAGTTCACCACCGGCGGCGCCGAGAACCCGACCCTGACCATCGTCGCGCTGGCGCTGCGGCAAGCCGACTACATCGCCGGCCAAATGGCCAAGAACGCGATCTGACCCTGCACTGTCCCATTATTCGGGACCCCGCGCTGTTTACAGCCCCTCTCTTCCGGATGGAGGAGGGGGGCACTCCTTTGCGCTCAGGCCGTCTCGCGTTCCTTTTTCGGGGCGGTGAATGAGGTCGGAATTCTTGCCGGAAGGGCGGCTGCGGCCACCGCGGCAAAATCGGTGCGTGCCTCCCGCTCCAGTTCCTCCACGCAGGGGCGGTGGCCCTTCACCTCCTGGGCATAGGTCAGGCAGGCGCAACGCAGCAGGCCGGCGAAATTGCGCCGCTCCACCCCGCGGGCCAAGACTTCATCGTGCAACTTTGACAAGAAACGGCCAAGCGATACGCCCTGCATCGCCGCGATGTCCTCCAGCGTGTCCCAGAAGGCCGCCTCCAGACAGACGCTCGTCGAATGACCGCTGAGGCGGACCCGCCGGGTTACCATGCGGAAGCGCTCCGGGTCCTGACCGGCAAAAATTCGGCACATCCCTCGTCTCCTTCCAAACTTCCCCGACCCCTTGAATGCACTATGAACGGAAAATCCGTTATGCGCATTAATTTCCCGAAGCCGAAACACGCTCAGGTCGAGTGAAGAGAGGGGAACATCATCAAATCCGTGCGCATTGAAAAGCACTGGAGACGCGCAGTCTTCCCCGGATACCACCCCCGCCCGCTGAAATATGCGCTTACCTCAGCCAACCCGGCGCAAAAGAACGAGCGTTGAAAAATTGGGGAACCGTTTCCGCAGCGCATTTCTGTCACGGAACCCACCCCAGCCGACCCCGTTACTGGTTTCCGGTTTTCGACGTCATTCCGCTGCGCCGCAAAAATCCACTGTATTCGTGGCGAATTCCCGGCGGCACCCCGACGATATGTCACTTAAGAGAGGATGGAAACATGAGTTGGGCCGGCCAACACCAGTTCCCAATCGGCAGAAACCGAAAAAGAACACGTCCGACCGCCGACTCTCCACACTCCGAAGTCACCGCCCCACCCTCGCAAACCCTGATCTGCTTTTCTCACCTGCGCTGGAGCTTCGTTTATCAGCGCCCCCAACACCTTATGTCGCGATTCGCGCGTGACCACCGCGTGCTGTTCGTCGAGGAGCCGATCCACAACGACACGCCCGAGCCCTGGCTGGACGTGCGCGAGGACGAGGGCGTCCTCGTGCTGGTGCCCCGCCTGCCCGCCGGCCTGGACGGCGAGGCGGCCGTCACCGCCCAGCGGCAGCTGCTCGACCGCTATCTGGCCGAGGAGGGGGTGACCGACCCGATCCTCTGGTACTACACGCCGATGAGCCTCGGCCTGTCCGGCCATCTGCGCGGGGCGCTGGTGGTCTACGACTGCATGGACGAGCTGTCGGCCTTCCATGGCGCGCCCCCGGAACTGGTCGAGCGCGAGCGGCAGCTGATGGCGCGGGCCGACGTGGTGTTCACCGGCGGCGTCAGCCTCTACGAGGCCAAGCGCAACCTGCACCCCAACGCCCACCCCTTCCCCAGCAGCGTCGACGTCGCCCATTTCGCCGCCGCCCGCGGCATCGTGGAGGAACCCGCCGATCAGGCGACCATCCCGCACCCGCGGCTCGGTTTCTACGGCGTCATCGACGAGCGGCTGGACATCGCCCTGCTCGACGCCGCCGCCGCCGCCCGGCCCGACTGGCAGTTCGTCCTGGTCGGCCCGGTGGTGAAGATCGACCCGGCCGACCTGCCCCACCGTCCGAACATCCACTATCTCGGCCCGAAGAGCTACGACGACCTGCCGCATTATCTGGCGGGCTGGGACGTCGCCCTGATGCCCTTCGCGCGCAACGAGTCCACCCGCTTCATCAGCCCGACCAAGACGCCGGAATATCTGGCCGCCGGGCGCCCGGTCGTCTCCACCTCCATCACCGACGTGGTGCGCGGCTATGGCGACAGCGGCGTCGTGCGCATCGCCGACGCGCCGGAGGATTTCGTCGCCGCCGTCGCGGCCGCCCTGGCCGACGCCGCCGTCGCGGCCGCCCTGGCCGACGCCGCCGACCCGGAACGTCTGCGCGCCACCGCCGACCACGTCCTGCGCGACATGTCCTGGGACAAGACGCAGGGCCGCATGAAGACGCTGATGGAGCAGGCCCGCCAGCGCGGACGCGCCGCCCCGCCGGCCCACCGCCCGGCGCCGGCGATCCATCCGGTCGGGCACCCGGCCAAGCACGCCAACGGGCGCGCCGCCGGCCGCCGCTCCGGCTTCGATTACCTGATCGTCGGGGCGGGCTTCGCCGGCAGCGTGCTGGCGGAACGTCTGGCGACGGGGCTGAACAAGCGCGTGCTGTTGATCGACCGGCGCCCGCACATCGGCGGCAACGCCTACGATCACTACGACGACGCGGGCGTGCTGATCCACCGCTACGGCCCGCACATCTTCCACACCAATTCCAAACCGGTCGCCGACTACCTGTCCCGCTTCACCAAGTGGCGCCCCTACGAGCACCACGTCCTGGCGCGGGTGGACGAGCGGCTCGTCCCCATCCCGATCAACCGGACGACGGTCAACCAGCTGTACGGGCTGGACCTCGACGAGGCCGGCGTGGCGGAGTTCCTGAAGAGCCGGGCGGAGCCGGTCGCCGACGTCCGCACCTCGGAGGACGTGGTGGTCGGCGCGGTCGGGCGGGAGTTGTACGAAAAATTCTTCCGCGGCTACACCCGCAAGCAGTGGGGCCTCGACCCGTCGCAGCTCGACAAGGCGGTCACCGCCCGCGTGCCGACGCGGACCAACGACGACGACCGTTATTTCGGCGACAGCTTCCAAGCGATGCCGCTGAACGGCTATACGCGGATGTTCGAGAGCATGCTCGATCACCCGAACATCAAGGTGATGCTGAACACCGATTTCGACGACGTGCGGGACGAGATCGCCTATGACCGCATCGTCTTCACCGGCCCGATCGACGAGTATTTCGGCCACCGTTTCGGCAAGCTGCCTTACCGTTCCCTGACCTTCCGGCACGAGACGGTGGATCAGGAATGGTTCCAGCCCGTCGCCGTGGTCAACGAACCGTCGGAGGGGGTGCCCTACACCCGCGTCACCGAGTACAAGCACCTGACCGGGCAAAGCCACCCGAAGACCAGCATCACCTACGAGTACCCCTCCGCGCAGGGCGATCCCTATTACCCGATCCCCCGCCCGGAGAACCAGGAGCTGTTCCGCAAGTACCAGGCGCTGGCCGACGGCACCCCGGACGTGATCTTCCTGGGCCGGCTCGGCACCTACCGCTACTACAACATGGATCAGGTGGTGGCGCAGGCGCTGGCGGTCTACGCCCGCCTGGAGAAGGAGGAGCAGCAGAGCCGCGGTCTGGCCGCCGCCGCGCGGGCCTTCGGCTCGCTGGGTGCGGAGCGCGAGGTGCGGGTCGCGGGGATGGGGGATTAGGCGCACTCCTGCCCCCACCCCAGCCCTCCCCCGCTCTCGGCGGACCAAAGGTCCGCCTGCCGCGTCAGCGCAAACCCATGGTTTGCGCGAGAGCTGGGCGGGGGAGGGAGCCTTCTTTATCCCCTCCCCTGCGAAGCGGGGGAGGGTTAGGTGAGGGGGCAATGCCTCCCCGACTCCCCGCCCTCTACGAAGAGTCCCCCATGCACACCCCCACCCTGTTCGACAGCGTCTTCCTCGGCGGCTTCGAATGCTCGACGCACCGGCGGCATGACGGGCGCCGGTTGGACCTGATCGCGGCGACCGGCCACGACCGGCTGGCCGCCGAGGACTACCAGCGCATGGCCGCCCATGGCCTGCGCAGCGTGCGCGACGGCGTGCGCTGGCACCTCATCGAGACCACGCCGGGCCGCTACGACTGGTCCAGCCTGCTGCCCATGGTCCGCGCGGCGCGGGAATCCGGGGTCCAGGTGATCTGGGACCTCTGCCATTACGGCTGGCCGGACGACGTCGACATCTGGCGCCCGGCCTTCGTCGAGCGCTTCGCCCGCTTCGCCGGGGCCGCCGCGGCCCTGCTGCGCGACGAGGGCGTGGAGACGCCCGTCTACTGCCCGGTCAACGAGATCTCCTTCTGGGCCTGGGCCGGCGGCGACATGAAGCGCTTCAACCCGATGGCCGAGCACCGCGGCTTCGAACTGAAGCACCAGCTCGTCCGCGCCAGCATCGCGGCCATCGACGCGATCCGCGCCGCCGACCCGCGCGCCCGCATCGTCCAGGTCGATCCGGTCATCCACGTGCTGCCCCGCCCCGACCGCAAGGGCGACGCCGGGGCCGCGGAGGCCGCCCGGCTGGCCCAGTACGAGGCGTGGGACATGATCGGCGGCTACGCCTGGCCGGGGCTGGGCGGCAAGCCGGAGTATCTGGACGTGATCGGGGTCAACTACTACTCCGACAACCAGTGGTTCCTGAAGGGCGGCACCATCGGACGCGACGACCCGCGCTACCGCCCCTTCGCCGACATCCTGGCGGAGGTCCACCAGCGTTACGGCCGTCCGGTCCTGGTGGCCGAGACGGGAGCCGAGGGCGATGTCCGCGCGCCCTGGCTCGATTATGTGACGGAGGAGGTGACGACCGCCCTGCGCGCCGATGTGCCGGTGGAGGGGATCTGCCTCTACCCGATCCTCGACTATCCCGGCTGGGCCAACGACCGCCATTGCGAGACCGGCCTCTACGGCCTGTGCGACGAACAAGGTGAGCGCTGCGTCAATCAACCGCTGGCCGCCGCTCTGGAGCGCGCGCAGGCCCGCATCGGCGCGCTTCTCGGTCAGCCGCGATTTGGCCGGCCGGAACTCCAGGCGGCTCAATGAGCGGTTCCAACACGGACACCATCCCGGACCGTCCCGGCCGCTTCCTGATGCGCTACATCCGGCGGCGGCCCTGGTCCTTCGGCGGGCTGTTCACGGTGATCGTGGCGGCGGCGGGCTGCGCGGTCGCCGTGCAGTACGGGATGAAGCTGCTGATCGACGCCATGGCCTCCTCCGACCGGGCGACGGCGGACGTCTGGACTCCGCTCGGCCTGTTCCTGGGCTTCATCGCGGCGGAAAACGTGCTGTGGCGGCTGGGCGGCTGGCTCGGCTGCCGGACGGTGCTGGCGACCGGCGTGGACATGCGGCTGGACCTGTTCCGCCACCTGACCGGCCATTCGATGCGCTATTTCTCGACGCATCTGGCCGGGTCGCTGGGCAACCGCATCGCCGCCACCGAGAACGCGGCGACCACCATCTTCCGCACCCTGACCTGGAGCATCGTCCCGCCGGTCACCGACTTCCTGGGGGCCGTCCTGGTGCTGCTGACCATCCATTGGGGGATGGCGGCGGCGCTTGTGCTGTTCGCCCTGGTGGTCGCCGTCGCCATCGTCGGGCTGGGGCTGCGCGGGCGGACGGTGCACCACGCCTTCGCCGAGCAGTCCGCCCGCACCAACGGCGAGCTGGTCGACGTGGTGTCCAACGTCTGGACGGTGAAGGCCTTCTCCGCCCGCGCGCGGGAGCGGGAGCGGCTTCGGCAGGCCTTCACGGTGGAGGCCGGGGCGCACCGCCGGAGCTGGATGCATCTGGAGAACACCCGTGTCGTCCATGACGTCTGCCTGTGGGTGATGGCCGGGTCGATGCTGCTGTGGGCGCTGCTGCTGTGGCGCGACGGCACGATCACCACCGGCGACGTGGTGATCGTCAGCGCCCTGACCTTTCGCATCCTGCACGGTTCCCGCGACCTCGCCTTCGCGCTGGTCACCGCCACCCAGCAGGTCAGCGCCATCGACGAGAGTTTGCGGGTGATCGCCCGCCCGCACGACGTGCTCGACCCCGTGCCGGCGCAGCCCGCCACGCCCGGCGGCGGCGCCATCGCGTTCGAGCGGGTTTCCTACCGCTATCCCGAAGGGCGCAAGGTGCTGGAGGATTTCAGCCTGACCATCCCGGCCGGGCAGAAGGTCGGGTTGGTCGGCCCGTCGGGGGCCGGCAAGTCCACCATCATCAGCCTGATCCAGCGCCTGGACGACGTGCAGCGCGGCGACATCCTCATCGACGGCCAGCCGCTGACCGCGCTCGCCCAGGACGACCTGCGGGCCAAGATCGCCGTAGTGCCGCAGGACATCGCGCTGTTCCACCGCCCGATCCTGGAGAACATCCGCTACGGCCGCCCCGACGCCAGCGACGAGGAGGTGTTCGAAGCCGCCCGCCACGCCTTCTGCGACGGCTTCATCCGGCAATTGCCGGAAGGCTACGGCACGCTGGTCGGCGAACGCGGCGTGCGGCTGTCGGGGGGGCAGCGGCAGCGGCTGGGCATCGCCCGCGCCTTCCTGAAGAACGCGCCGATCCTGATCCTCGACGAGGCGACCTCCGCCCTCGACACCCAGTCGGAGCAGGAGATCCAGGCGGCGCTGGCCGATCTGGCCCAGGGGCGGACGGTGGTCGCGGTGGCGCACCGCCTGTCCACGGTGTCGGCTTTCGACCGCGTGCTGGTCCTGGTGGACGGCCGCATCGCGGAGGACGGCCACCCCACGGAGTTGCGGCGGCGCGGCGGTCTTTTCAACTCCCTGTGGCAGCTCCAGGCACAGGGCTTCGCGGCGGAATAGATGACGCCCCCCGCACCGTGGCGCGGGGGCCGCATCAGCCGGAACGGTTAGGGAAAACGGCCCTTCGACGAGCTATCTTTCCGGGCGTCGTGTGTTAAGACACCAGACGCAACCTCGCCTCGGCCCGAAAGCTCGATGAAAGCCACGACCGACGATAGCAATCTAAAGATCCGAACCCCCATACCGTGCAGAAGCCGTGGGGTCGGCGCATGACCGACCTGTCGGTGATCGGCGGCAACCTGGATTTCCTGTCCGGCGGGGGCGAGATGGGAGAGCGGATGCGCTCCCACGACTGGGCGTCCACGGCGCTCGGCCCGCCGGAAGGCTGGCCGCAGAGCCTTCGCACCATCGTCAGCGTCGTCCTGTCCTCCCGGCAGGCGATGTTCGTGGCCTGGGGGCCGGAGCTGTCCTTCCTCTACAACGATGGCTACGTGCCGATCTTCGGAGCGAAGCACCCGGACGCGCTCGGCCGCCCCTTCGCCGAGGTGTGGTGGGACATCTGGCCGCAGATCAAGCCGCTGGTCGACCGCACGCTGGCCGGCGAGGCGTCCTGGTACGAGGATCTGCTGATCCCGATGGAGCGCCGTGGCTTCCGCGAGGACGCCTGGTTCACCTTCTCCTACAACCCTGTGCGGGGCGAGGACGGGCGCATTCCGGGCATGTTCTGCGCCGCCATCGAGACGACGGCCCAAGTGCTCGCCGCCCGGCGCACCGACTTTCATCTGAAGCTGGAGGCCCGGCTGCGCCAGCTCTCCGACCCGTTCGCGGTGGCCGCGGCGGCTGAGGAGGCACTGGGCCGTCACCTGGGGGCGAGCCGCGTCGGTTACGGCGTGGTGGACGAAACCGCCCGCTTCTTCACGACGGAGCGGAGCTGGACCGACGGCAGCGTCGACCATCAGGCCGGCACTCATGACCTGCTGAGCTTCGGGCCGGAATTCCTGGACACGCTGCGCCTCGGCGGAACGCTGACCATCAACGACTGCGCGGCGGACCCGCGCTGCGCGGCACCGGAACGGCAGGCCGCCTTGGCGGCGCTGAGCCTCGCCTCCACCGTCACCACCAGCCTGGTGAAGAACGGGCGGATGGTCGCCACCCTCTACGTCCACGACCGGAAGCCCCGGCACTGGCACCCGGACGAGGTCCGTCTGGTCGAGGAGGTGGCGGAGCGCACATGGTCGGCGCTGGAGCGCGCGCAGGCGCAGGAATCGCTGCACCGCGCCAACGCCCGTCTGGCCGCGGAGGGGGAGCAGATGCGCACCCTGTTCCGGCAATCACCCAATTTCATGTGCGTGCTGCGCGGTCCGGATCATGTGTTCGAGCTGGCCAACGACTCCTACCGACGGCTGGTCGGCGACCGTGCCCTGATCGGCAAGCCGGTGCACGAGGCCATGCCGGAGATCATCGGCCAGGGCTTCTTCGAGCTTCTGGGCCGCGTGTACGACAGCGGGAAGCCCTTCGTCGGGCACGCACTGCCGGTGCGGGTCGTCCGCCAACCCGGCGCGCCCGTCGAGGAACGCTTCATCACCTTCATCTACCAGCCGATCAAGGACGCCGACGGGCGGGTGACCGGGATCTTCTGCGAAGGCAGCGACGTCACCGAGGCCAAACGGGCCGAGGACGCGCTTCGCGACCTGAACGCCACGCTGGAACAGCGCGTCGCCGAACGCACCGCCGATCGCGACCGCATATGGCGCCTGTCCACCGACATCATGCTGGTCGCCCATTTCGACGGCACCATCGGCGCGGTCAATCCGGCCTGGACCGGCCTGCTGGGCTGGACGGAGGAGGAACTGGTCGGGCGCAGCTTCTTCGACCTCGTGCATCCGGAGGATCTGGAACGCTCCCGGGCCGAGGCGGCGCGGCTGGGCGCCGGGCACACCACGCCGCGCTTCGAGAACCGCTACCGCCACAAGGACGGTCATTATCTCTGGCTGTCCTGGGTCGCCGTGCCGGATGAGCGCTTCATCCACGCCGTGGGCCGCGACATCACCGCCCAGAAGGAGGCGGACGCCGCCCTGCGGCAGACCGAGGACCAGCTTCGCCAGTCCCAGAAGATGGAAGCGGTCGGCCAGTTGACCGGCGGCGTGGCCCACGACTTCAACAACCTGCTCCAGGCGCTGGAAGGCTGCCTGTCGATGATCGCGCGCCGCACGGAGGAGCCGCAGGTCCACGCCCTGCTCGATGCCGGGCAGCTGGCGGTGGGACGCGGGGCCAAGCTGGTGCAGCAGCTTATGGCCTTCGCCCGGCGCGACAGCCTGCGCCCGGAATCCATCGGCGTGCGCGACCGGGTGCTCGCCATGTCGGCCCTGCTGGAGCGGGCGCTGCGCGCCGACATCGCGCTGGATCTGCGCCTCGGCGACGATCTTTGGCCCGTCGAGGTGGACCCGACCCAATTCGAGCTGGCGGTCATCAACCTCGCCGTCAACGCGCGCGATGCCATGCCGGCCGGCGGGCGGCTGACGGTCGAGGCGGTCAACGCCGTGTTTTCCCCCGGCGATCCACGGGGGGTGGAAGGCGAGTTCCTGCGCCTGTCCGTGTCGGACACCGGCTGCGGCATGCCCGCCACGGTGGCCGCCCGCGCCTTCGAGCCGTTCTTCACCACGAAGGACCTCGACAAGGGGACGGGGCTGGGTCTGGCCCAGGTCTACGGCCTCGCCCGGCAGGCCGGCGGCACCGCCTGGATCGACAGCGCGCCGGACCGGGGCACGACGGTGCATCTGCTGCTCCGCCGCTCCGGCGTCGCCCCCGCCGAGGAGCCCGCCCTTCCCGCGGCCTGTGTGCCGCCGACGGGCAGTGCGCGGCGCCATGGCCGCGTCCTGGTCGTGGAGGACGACCCCATCGTCGCCATGACGGTCAGCACAGCGCTGGAGGACGCCGGGTTCGCCGTGCTGTCCGCCGCCAACGCCGAGGAGGCGCTGCCCCACCTGTCGGACGACGCGGTCGATGTGCTGCTGAGCGACGTGGTCATGCCCGGCGGGATGAGCGGCATCGATCTGGCCCGCGAAGCCCGCGAGCGGCGGCCCGGCCTGCCGGTCATCCTGGCGACCGGCTACAGCGAGGACATCGCCCGTGCGACCGGCATCCTGGTGCTGGCGAAGCCCTACCGGATCGACGAGCTGGTCGGGCGGATCGACGCGATCCTGATGGGCCAAGTCGAGGAGTAAGGAGATCGGGGAATAAAGAAGGCGGAGCCCCGCAGGGGACTCCTGAGGACTCCGCCTTGACCGGCCGCGATCCGGTTGCTCAGATGTGGTCGGAGGACAGGATGGCCTCGGCGTCGCCGCCGGTGCCGCGGCCCGGCAGGACCGCGTTCAGGACGACGCCCATCAGCGCCGCCAGCGCCATCGAGGAGACGACGAAGCCGCCGTCGCCGAACTTCAGCGACGCCCCGCCGATGCCGATCACCAGGATGGTGGAGGAGATCAGCAGGTTGCGCTTGTCGCCCAGATCCACCTTGCCCTCGATCAGCGTGCGGATGCCCGAGGACGCGATGACGCCGAACAGGGCGATGGACACGCCGCCCATCACCGCCGTGGGGATGCTCGACAGGAAGGCCGACAGCTTGCCCACGAAGCCGAGGATGATGGCGAGCGTCGCCGCCCCGCCGATCACCCACACGCTGAACACGCGGGTCACCGCCAGCACGCCGATGTTCTCGCCGTAGGTCGTCGCCGGGGGACCGCCCAGCGCGCCCGCCACCATGGTCGCCACGCCATCGCCGAACACCGAGCGGTGCAGGCCGGGATCGGCGATGAAGTTGCGCCCCACGACGCGGCTCAGCACGATCTGCCCGCCGATGTGCTCGGCGATGGTGACCAGCGCCACCGGCGCCACCAGCAGGATCATCGCCCAGGCCGAGACGCCCTCCTTCATGCCGGAGAACAGCAGGTGGAAGTCGGGCATCCGCAGGAAGGGCGCCGCGGCGACCGGTCCGAAGTCCACCATGCCGAAGACCACGCCCAGGACATAGCCGGTCACGATGCCCAGCAGGATCGGCACCACGGTGAAGAAGCCGCGCAGCACGATGGAGTAGAGGAAGATGCTGCCCAGCGTCGCCAGCGCCAGAAGGAAGTGCGGCAGGCTGTACTCGCCGCCCCCCGCGGTGTTCTGCGCCATGCCCACGGCGACCGAGGCGAGGCCGAGGCCGATCACCACGATCACCGGCCCGACGACGATGGGCGGCAGGATCGCCAGCAGCCAGCGCACGCCGAAGGCGCGGATCAGCAGGGCGACGGCCACATAGACGGCTCCCGCCGCGCAGGCCCCGACCAGCGCGCCGCCGGTGCCGCCGATCTGGGTGGCGGCGACGATCGGGCCGATGAAGGCGAAGGAGGAGCCCAGATAGGCGGGCAGCCGCCATTTGGTGAAGGCCAGATAGATCAGGGTGCCCAGGCCGCTGGTGACGAGCGCCACCGACGGGTCGAGCCCGGTGAGGATCGGCACCAGCACGTTGGCGCCGAACATGGCGAACAGGTGCTGGAGGCTGAGCAGGAGGAAGGTGGCCGGGGGCGGACGGTCGTGGACGTCCAGCACCCGGTCGCGCGGGGCTGTCATGAACTGCGGTTCCCGTATCGGTGGTTGCGGGCCAAGGGTTACTCCGCGACGGCCTGCCCGGTCAAACGCCACCATGCGGAATTTTTCGGCACAGGACTCCCACCGGGGGCCGGCGGCACCGTCACGAACGTGAGAACATAGATCCGTTGCCCACCCATAGGCCATTCGTTAGTATGATGTTTAATAAAATTCCCTTTTTTGGATCTGAAACTGCGGTCCTGCACGCATTTTCGGGATGACGTTCCTGCTTTTAGAGTGATTGACCGCATGGCCGACGAACTGTTTGCACAACTCACCGACACCCTTTCGTCGGCGAAGACCGTGGAAGACCTGACCCGGCCCCTGCTGTCGCTCCTGGAGCTGGTGACGGAGCTGGAAGCCACCTACCTCACCCGGATCGAGCTGGAACACGGCATCCAGCGCATTCTCTTCTCCCGCAACACCAAGACCCTGACCATTCCCGAAGGGCTGGCCGTTCCGTGGGAAGGCACGCTGTGCAAGCGGGCGCTCGACGAAGGGAAGCTCTACACCGACGACGTGCCCAGTTGCTGGGGCGATTCCGAGGCGGCGGCGGCGCTGGGCATTCAGACCTACGTCAGCACGCCGGTCCATCTCGACGACGGCAGCCTGTTCGGCACGCTCTGCGCCGCCAGTTCGGAGCGCAAGCCGCTGACGCCCAAGGGTGAGCAGGTGCTGCGCCTGTTCGCCTCGCTGATCGCCCTTCATATCCAGCGCGAACAGCTCCTGACCCAGTTCCGGGACTTGAACGCGGCCCTGGAATCCTATTCCTACACCGACGCGCTGACCGGCCTGCCGAACCGGCGCGCCGTGGTCGCGGAACTGCACCGGTTGTTCGCCATGGCCGAACGGGCCGGCCAGAGCGTGCTGATCGGCTTCATCGACCTGGACGGCTTCAAGGCGATCAACGACACCCACGGGCACGAGGCGGGCGACGAATTCCTGACCGAGGTGGGGCGGCGCATCGGTGCGGGGCTGCGGGCGGGCGACACGCTGGGCCGGCTGGGCGGCGACGAGTTCATCATCGTCGGCATGGGCGCCACGCCCGGCGCCGAGGGGGATGACGCCGCCGACGCGCTGCGCGAGCGGGTGGCGCCGCTGATCCGCGGCGGGTACCGCTTGAAGGGCTGCGCCTTCGATTATCCGGGGGCGAGCGTCGGGGTGGTCAGCGCCGACCCCGGCGCCACGACGCCCGACGACGCGCTGCGCGCCGCCGACGCCGCCATGTATGTCCAGAAGAAGATCCGGCGGGCGGTCAGAGCCTGACGCCCAAACCTGACGCCCTCCGCAACGATCGTTCCAAGCCTTACGGACCGGCGGCCGCGCTCCAGGGATCGGGAGCGTTCACCTCGTAGGGCTGGGCGACGCCACCCATCGACAGCGCATGAACGGAATTGCTGGAGAAGCCGCAGGCCTGTTCCGGATTCACGGCGGTGTTGGGACGGAAGGCGTAGGGCCGCGGGGCGTCGGGCGACACGGAGGTGGCCTTGGTGCGGACAACCAGCCCGTGGCCCGACGGAACACTCTGCTCCACCCAGACCCACAGGACCTCCGGGTTGTCGCGGAAGCGGGCCAGCAGGGTGGACAGCGCCTCCGTGCAGGCGGCGTGGTCGAGCTGGTGGGCGCCGCGGTCGATGATGGCCGAGGCCGGCCCGGACGACGAGGCGTCCGCGGGATTCCAGGTGACCGCCATGAGGCCGGACAGCGCAATGCCAGCGATGGAGGTTCCCCAGAGGACTCCGGAATCGAAACCGGACTCACCGTGACGGCTGGAATGATCGCGCATCGTGGCCCCTCTACAAAACACTCAACCGCTGCAACCGGCGTCTGCAATGTCCCCATCTGTTTGACAGGAACGCAGGCCCGTGACGTTGATCCAGGACAAGCACTTCACGGACTCGTCCGGTTCGTTGTTTATTGTGCACCGCAACATCCGCCCGTCAACACCCACCGGAAGCATGGCAGGGCTGATTCCGCGCGCTTTCACGCCCACGTGGCGATGAACGCGGCAATTTGCCGCTCCTCCGTGCCGGAGCATCGTGACGACCGGCGGATGCACCGCCGGCCAACAGGCTCCCAGACAACGGCTTTGGCGACGTCATGGTTCCCCACCCTCGTCCGATTCGCCAGCAAAGTCAGCTGGTTAGGCTTACGCACATTCAGGATTACAAACGAAGGCCACCTCTCAATCCCACGCCCAACGGGTCGATTGTGGACACGCGGGTGCCATTCCCTTTCGCCCGCGCCGCCGACGCGCGTTATGGTGCGCCCGGCGACCAGCGGACCGGCAAGAGTCCGGGGCGCCAGCAAGAAGAACACGAGAACCGGAAGGGACGAGCATGAGTGACGAGACCCCCAGCCGCCGCGCCGCTGCGGCCTTCGCCCAGACCGCGGAATCCGGAACGCCGGTCGCCTTCGCCGATCTGGTGGCGTTGCTGGAGCGCATCTTCCTGCGCCACGGCACGTCGGAGCGGGTGGCGGCGATCCTGGCGGAGAACTGCGCGTCCTGCGAGCGCGACGGCTCCACCAGCCACGGCGTGTTCCGCATCCCCGGCTATGTCGGCTCGCTGAAGAGCGGCTGGGTGGACGGGCGGGCCGAACCAACGGTGGAGGAGGCTGGTCCCGCCTTCCTGCGCGTCGATGCCGCCAACGGCTTCGCCCAGCCCGCCTTCCTGGCCGCCCGCGACCGCTTCCTGGAGATGGTGCGCGACAACGGCGTCGCCGTGATGGCGATCCGCAACTCCCACCATTTCAGCGCCCTGTGGCCGGACGTCGAGCCCTTCGCGCGGGAGGGGCTGGTGGCGCTCTCCTTCGTCAACAGTTTCGCCTGCGTCGTGCCGCCGGGCGGCAAGGCCGCCGTCTACGGCACCAACCCGATGGCCTTCGCCACCCCGGTGGCCGGCGGCGACCCGATGGTGTTCGATCAGGCGGCCAGTTCGATGGCCAACGGCGACGTGCGCATCGCGGCGCGCGAGGGGCACGTCCTCCCCGCCGGCTCCGGCGTGGACCGCGACGGCAAGCCGACCACCGACCCCAAGGCCGTTCTCGACGGCGGCGCCCTGCTGCCCTTCGGCGGTCACAAGGGCGGTTCCATCGCCTTCATGATCGAGGTGCTGGCGGCGGCGCTGACCGGCGGCAAATACTCGCGCGAGGTGGACTGGTCGGCCCATCCCGGCGCCGAGACGCCCTGCACCGGCCAGCTCTTCATCGTCATCGACCCGGAGCGCGGCGGGACCGGGGCCTTCGCCGACCGCGTCGCCGGCCTCATCGGAGAGGTGAAGGAGGCGGGGCAGGACCGCATGCCGGGCGAGCGCCGCTACGCCCGCCGCGCCCGCACCCTGCGCGACGGCATCCCGCTGGCCCCCGCCCGGCTGGCCGAGCTGCGCGCCCTGGCCGGCGACGCCTGAGCCCCCTTCCCGCCTTCACATCCGGTCGGTTCCCGCCATGACGACGCCCACCATCGCCACCCTGTCCCGCCAGCTCGACACGGGCGCCACCACCAGCCGCCAGCTTGTCGACTCCGCCCTCGCCGCCATCGCGGCCGGGGGCGAGGAGGCGCGCAAGACCTACACCGCCCTGCACGCCGATCCGGCCCGCGCGGCGGCGGATGCCCAGGACCTGCTGCGCCGGGCCGGGCTGCGCCCCTCCCCGCTGGCCGGCTTGCCGATCTCGGTCAAGGACCTGTTCGACGAGGCCGGGCACACCACGCGCGCCGGGTCGCGGGCGCTGGAGGGCGCCGCTCCCGCCGCCCGCGACGCCGACGCGGTGGCCCGTCTGCGCGCCGCCGGGGCGGTGGTGGTGGGGCGGACCAACATGACGGAGTTCGCCTTCTCCGGCGTCGGCATCAACCCGCATTACGGAACCCCCGGCAACCCCGCCGATCCCGCGCGCATCCCCGGCGGCTCGTCGTCGGGCGCCGGGGTGTCGGTGGCGGCGGGCCATGTCCCGCTGGCGCTCGGCACCGACACCGGCGGTTCGGTCCGCATTCCGGCGGCGCTCTGCGGCATCGTCGGTTTCAAGCCGACGCAGCGCCGGGTGTCGCTGCGCGGCGCCCTGCCGCTGTCCTGGTCGCTCGATTCCATCGGGCCGCTCGCCCGGACGGTGGAATGCTGCGCCATCGCCGACGCCGTGCTGGCCGGTGACGCGGAATGGGTGCCGCCACCGGTCGGGCTGGCCGGGCTGCGCTTCGCCGTGCCGCAGACGTTGGTCCTGGACGGGATGGAGGACGCGGTGGCCGCCGCCTTCGACGCCGCCTGCCGCCGCCTGTCCGAGGCCGGGGCGCGCATCGTCGAGATTCCCATGGCGGAGCTGGCGGAGATCGGCCCGGCCAACGCCAAGGGCGGCCTGCCCGCGGCGGAGGCCGCCCATTGGCACCGCGACCTGCTGGCGGAGAAGGGCGACCTTTACGACCCTCGCGTCCGCGTCCGCATCGAGCGCGGCCAGACCATGAGCGCCGCTGATTACATCGAGGTGGCGCAGCGCCGCGCCGACCTGATCGCCCGCACCGACCGGGTCACGGCGGACTATGACGCGCTGCTGATGCCGACCGTTCCGCTGCTGGCGCCGCGCATCGACACCTTCGCCGAGGACTCGGAGTTCACGCGGCTGAACCTGCTGCTGCTGCGCAACTGCGCCCTGTTCAACTTCCTGGACCGCTGCGCCATCAGCCTGCCGATGCAGCGGGCCGGCGACCTGCCCAGCGGCCTGATGCTGGTGGGCGCGGCGGGGGCCGACCGCCGCCTGCTGTCCATCGCCGCCGCGGTGGAGCCGGTGGTGGGCGCCTGACGCGAGGGGGGCGGCGCACCCGCCCCCATCAGAAGCCCCCTCAGAATCCCAGGGCGCAGCCGTCCTTGCGGTGGTCCGAGCCGGCGATCAGCAGGCCGGCCGCATGATCGATCCAGATCGCCTGCCCGCCGCCCATCGGCTCGTTCCGGCGGACCACCGCGTGGCCGCGCCGCGCCAGTTCCGCCGCAGTGTCCTCCGCCACGGTGGGCTCGATCTCCAGGACGCCGTTGAAGGCGAAGCTGCGCGGCTGGTCGATGGCGGTCTGGACGTCCAGCCCACGGTCGAGCACCGCCGACACGAAGGCGCCGTGCCCCGCCGCCTGGTAATGGCCGCCCATCACGCCGAAGGGGCAGACGGCGCGCCCGTCCTTGCGGATCAGGCCGGGGATGATGGTGTGCAGCGGGCGGCGGCGCGGCGCCAGGGCGTTGGGGTGCCCCTCGGCCAAGCGGAAGGAGGTGCCGCGGCTGTGCAGGAGGACGCCGGTCGCCGGGTCGAGCTGCACACTGCCGAAGCTGTGGAAGATCGAGTTGATGAAGGAGATGGCGTTGCCGTCGCGGTCGACCACGCTGAGGCAGACCGTGTCCTTGTGTTCCGCCTCCGTCCACAGCGCGGGGGGCTGGGCGCGCGCCGGGTCGATGCGGCGGCGCAGCGCCGCCGTCGCTTCCGCCGAGAGCAGCGCGGCGGCGGCGTCCGGAGCGCCCTCCCCCACCAGAGCATCGCGGTGGTGGTAGGCGAGCTTGGTCGCCTCGGCCTGCAGATGGTGGCGGTCGGCGTCACCGACCGACGGCGACAGGTCGAAGCCGCCCAGCGCGTTCAGGATCATCAGCGCGGCGAGGCCCTGGCCGTTCGGCGGGCATTCCAAAATCTCGTAGCCGCGGTAATCCGTGGCGATCGGCGCCGCATACTCCGCCCCGCCCTGCGCCGCCGCGAAGTCGTCGAGCGTGTGCAGCCCGCCGCGGGCGCGCAGGAAGCCGACCAGCGACTCCGCCGTCGCCCCCGTGTAGAAGGCCGCCGCCCCGTGCGCCGCGATGTCGCGCAGCCGCTGGCCGAGCAAGGGCTGGGCGTGGCGCTCCCCGGCGCGCGGCGCGCGGCCACCGGGCAGGAAGACGGCGCGGCAGCCCTCGTCCGCCGCCAGCAGGGGGACCGCCGCCGCCCAGTCCTGGGCCACCCGCGGGGAAACGCCGTAGCCCTCCTCGGCATAGCGGATGGCGCGGAGGAGCAGCCGGTCGAGCGGCAGCCTCCCGTGATCGGCGTGCAGCCGCGTCCAGGCGGCGACGGCGCCCGGCACGGTGACCGCGTGGGCGCCGTGGCGCGGAATCTCGCCGGTGACGCCCAGCCCGGCCAGACGCTCCACGCTCGCGGCGGCGGGCGCCCGCCCGCTGCCGTTCAGGGCGACCACCGGCCCGTTCGCCGGGGCGTAGAGGGCGAATGCATCGCCGCCGATGCCGGTCATGTGCGGCTCGACCACGCATTGCGCCGCGACGGCGGCGATGGCCGCGTCCACGGCGTTGCCGCCCGCCGCCAGGATCTCCAGCGCCGCCGCGCTCGCCAGCGGGTGCGAGGTGGCCACCGCGGCCTCCGTCGCCACCAGCGCCGACCGTCCGGGCCGGCAGAAGTCACGCATCACGACGGGGCGCCCTCCGGGTCGGGGAACGGGTCAGTGCGGGTCGCGGCGCAGGGGAATGACGCGGCGGTTCCGGACCTCCGGCTCCTTCGCGGCGTGGATCTGCACCTTCTTGAGCTGGATGACGTAGCGCTCGGCGCCGTTGACCATCACGGCGATGACGGTCGGCCCGTTCGCCCAGTCGCTGGGTACGAGATGCAGTTCCTTGATGCGCGCGGTTCCGGCGGTCAGCTCCGCAAGGTCCAGAACCTCGTCCCCGGCGCGAAATCCCAGATATTCATCAACGATCATGGCGTCCGGCGGCAGTGTCTTGGCGGCAATGTCCCCAACCCTACCAGCACCGCAGGCGGCGGGCCACCGTGCAGGCCGCCGCCCGGCGCTTTTTCCTAGGGAGCCCTACGGACGGCGCGTCATGCGGCAATGCGCGTCATATGGCAAAACGAGTCATGTGGCAAAACGAGTCATGTGATTGTCCCAGCGGAAGTCGGCCAGCCGCAGGCCGTCGCCCGGCAGGTCCGGCGCCGCGCCGACCGTCCGGAGATTGCCAAGCCCGCTGCTCGCCAGGAAGCCGTCGCCGTCCGGGGCGATGCCGCAGCCGTCGGGCAGCGCCGCCGCTCCCAGCCACGCGCCGGTGGCGTCGTCCCACAGCCCGATGATGCCGCCCTTGGGCGAACTGGCCGCGACCTTGCCCTTGTCGGCCGCGACGCTGCCGATGTAGCCCTCGAACCGGGACAGCGCGTCGTCCGGAGTGTCGAACAGGCGCACCGCGCCGCCGCCCGGACGGTGCGTGCCGGTCAGCGGCTGGAGCATGCCGACGGGCCGCTCGTCCTGCGCGCCGAAGGCGATCCCGCCGTCGGCCAGGGCGGCGATGTGACGGATGCCGAGGTTGGCGTGCTCCTCCGGCAGGCGGACCTGATCGAGCAGCTTTCCGCTCGCCACCTCGACATAGGTGATCGAGGAGTCCATCTCGTCCAGGTTCAGCTTGGCCCGGCCGGTGTCCGGGTGGGTGATGACGCCGCCGTTGGCGACCGCCAGGACCGTGCCGTCCGCGATCATCAGAAGCTCGTGCGGCCCCAGCCCGTGGGTCGGCATCGCGCCGACGCGGCGGTAACCGTCCATCGCGTCGTAGACGCCGATCGACCCGGCCTCGCGCGGCACGTCGTCCTCCGCCACATAGAGCAGGCGTCCATCCGTGGAGAAGGCGCCGTGCCCGGTGAAGCGGCGGTCCTCCGGCGCGCGGACCACCGGCCCCGGACGCCCGCCCGATTGCCCATCGACCAGCGACAGCGGCATGAACCAGCGCCCCGGACGGCGGGCGAAGGCCACGGCCTCGGCCCGCGTCGGGTGCGGAACGATGCCATGGGCGCGGCCCGGAGTCGGGGTGGTGAAGCGCACGCCGCCCGCCCCGTCCAGCGCCGCCACGCCATACTCCGGCGATGCCGTCGCGGTGGCGTAGGCGTTGAGGAACAGCGTCCCCCCGGCGGTCTCCGCCCGCGCCGGCCCCAGGAGGGCGCCGAGCAGGCCGCCCCCGAGCAGACCACCGCCAATCAGAAGCAGGGTGCCCCGGCGGGTCGCGTCCATCGCTCAGTCTCCATCCAGTTCGTTGAAGCCGATGCTGATGTCCAGCAGCGGCGCCACCGTGCCGGTCAGCAGGTTGCGCACGTCCTTGGCCCGTTGCAGGGTGGTCTCCACGGACTTGCGCTTGGCCGGATCGGCGACGGCGACGTTGATCGGGGTGGGGATCGCCTCGGCGGCGCGGATCGCGGCGGTGAAGCCCTCGTCCAGCGCGCGGCGGGCCTGCGCCCCGGCATCGCCGGCGGGCAGCAGGGCGGTCAGGCCGGGGCCGCCGCCCTCGCCCAGCATCAGGGCGCGCAGCGCCTCCAGGTTGATGCGGACGTTGCGGGCCGACTGGCCGCTGCGCAGCGCCTCGGCCACCGCGGGCTTGGCCTCCCCGGCGTTGGGGCCGAGCGGCGCCAGCAGTTTCTGGTCGGCCACCACCTGCAGGGCGGTGAGCGCGCCGGAGAAGAGGACGTTGACCGCGGAACCGGCGTCGGGACCGAGCGCGGTCTGCTCCCCGGCGGCCAGCGGCGCCTCCAGCGCCTTCCAGCCGTCGCGGACCTCGCGGGTGATGGCGAGGACGTTCTGCGCCACCGCGGCAGCCAATGCGCCGCGGAATCGCCCGGCTTCATCGCCCTGGAATGAGGAGGCGGTGACGCCTTCGTCGAACAGCAGCCGCTCCAGCGCGGTCAGCCCCTGCACCGCGGCGCTCTGGCGGGCCAGCCCGCCGGGCTCCAGCAGCTTCGGATCGCGGTTCTTCAGCATGGCGAGGATCTGGCGCTGCACCACCCCGGCCCGCTCCGGCCAGAAGGCGATGCGGTCGGCGCGCAGCTCCATCGCCAGCGGTCCGGAGCGCAGATGCTGGACACCGGCCCAGGCGTCGTAGAGGGCGCGGTGGGCGGCGCGGCAGCTCTCCAGCCCGTCCGCCGTCGGCGCCGCGGCGAACTGCGCCAGCCGTTCCGCGTTGATGCCGGCGGCGCCGGCCAGCGCGTCGAAGCGCGGCAGGGCATGGGTTCGAACCAGACCGCCCAGCATGGTGGCGTCTCCCGCCGGCTCCCGCGCCGCCAGGGCGAGCCGGCCCGGCAGGAGGATCGACAGGGCGGCGGCCGACATCAGGCCGATCACGCGGCGGCGTTGCATTCTCATCACCTATGCCATTCAAACCGTGTGGACTTTAGAGCCCCAGAACGAAACGCACCAACTTTTCCCGGTCGCCGCGCGGCAGCGTCATGAAGGCGCCGCGCGCCTTGTCCGCCTCGCCGCCGTGCCACAGGACGGCCTCGGTCACGCTGCGCGCCCGCCCGTCGTGGAGCAGGGCCAGCGTGCCGTCGGATTCCGCCAGCCGCCTCATCCCCCACAGCGGCGTCGTGCGCCAGTCACGGCCCCGCGCCTCGCCCATCGCCACGCCGTCGGCCAGATCCTCGCCCAGGTCGTGGAGAAGCAGGTCGCTGTAGGGGAAGATCGTGCGGCGGGACAGCGCGGGATGCGCGGCGTCCTCCGCCGTGGTGAAGGAGGGGCGGTGGCAGGACGCGCAGCCGGTGGCGGCGAACAGCGCGCTGCCCGCCGTGTCGCGCGGCGCCTCCAGCCCTCCGTCGGGCGGCAGGGTGCGCAGATAGCCGTCGATCAGCCCGATCACCGTGGAGGGGATCTCCAGCCCCTCATACTGCGGGGAGTCGCCGTGCGGGGCGTTCCGGCATTCGGTCTGCGCCGGGGTGCAGTCGCCCCAGGGCTCGGGATAGGCCGGGGTGGACATGCCGATGTCGAGGCTGAATGCCTCCGAATTCTGGCGGTGCAGCGTCGGGTGGACGGCCTTCCAGCCGAAGCGGCCGAGCTGCCGCGTGCCCTCCGGCGCCACCCAGTTGGGGCGCCCGGCGATGCCGTCGCCGTCGCGGTCCTCCGGATCGGCGCCGGCCAGGATGTCGGCTTCGGGGATGCGCTCCAGCAGGCCTATGCCGCGCACGGACGGAGCGATGCGGGCGGAGATCGCCGTCGCCTCGGCCAGCGGGCCGTAATTGAGGTCGGTGACGGACAGCAGCGGGCGGCGCAGCGTCGCCGTGTCGCCGTCGGGGAAGCGCACCGTCTCTTCGCGGTAGGTCAGGACGGGCTGGCCCTCGATGGCAAAGCCGAGCACCGCGTTGGTCTGGATCTGCCGCCCATAGACCGGGTCGCCGCTGAGCTTCAGCGCGTAGCCGACGCCGCGGTCGTCGGGAACGGCGGGATCGGGCGGTCGCCCCTGGCGGGCCGCCGGATGGCAGGCGGCGCAGGAGCGGGCGTCGTAGAGCGGACCCAGCCCGTCGTTGGCGTGCGTCACCGTGGGGGCGCTGACCCACATCCGCCGGAACAGCTTCTCGCCGATCCGGGTGTCGAGGTCGCCCGCCACCGCCGGCAGGGCCGGCAGCAGGGCGAGCAGAAAGGCGAAACGGGCTTTCATCGGTCGGGCGGGCGGCCCCATTCCAGAATGGCAAAAGGACGGGCTGCGGCCCCTCCCCCCGCGCGGGCGGTCGGCGGGGAGCGGACAACGCCGCCCCACGCGGGAAGGAGGGGCCGCAACCCGTGGTCCGCCGGCTTACTTGCCGACGGCCGACGGGTTGTCGAGGCTGTCCGAACCTTCCAGCTCGACCGAGACGCCCAGGGCGGCGACGACGCCTTCCAGGGCCTTCTTCTGATCGACCAGACGGTCCACCGCGGTCGAGACGATCGCGTTGCCTTCGGCGTTGTCGGTGCCGATCATCTGGTCGTAGGCCATCTTGCCGAGGTCGGCCGTGTCCTTCATGACCTTCATCGCGGCGGTGGTGGCGGTCATCGCCTCCTTCACCTTGGCGTCGGCCTCCGGCGCGGTGGCGGCGACATACTGCGACAGCGACGGGCCGGTCACGACCTTGCCGTCCACGCGGGTGTAGCGGCCGCTGTAGACGTTGACCATGCCGATCTGGTCGTAATAGTGCGAGTTGTGGGTGTTGTCGGAGAAGCAGTCATGCTCCTCCTCCGGGTCATGCAGCATGAGGCCGAGCTTCATGCGCTCGCCGGCCAGCTCGCCGTAGCTGAGGCTGCCGAGTCCGGTCAGGATGCGGGCGACGCCCTCCGACTCCTTGGCCTTGGCGACGGAGGCGCGGGCCTTGCCCTTGGCGCCCCAGGCCTTGGCCATCTCCTCCAGATCCTCGACCAGCATCTGGGTGGCGACGGTCAGGAACTGGGCGCGGCGGTCGCAGTTGCCGTTGGTGCAGTCCTTGCCCTTGGCGTAGTCGGTCGCCTTACGGTCGCCGGCTCCCGGACCCGTGCCGTTCAGGTCCTGGCCCCACAGCAGGAACTCGACGGCGTGGTAGCCGGTCGCCACGTTGGCCTCGACCTTGCCGGCCTCGTGCAGCTTGTCGGCCAGCAGCTCCTTGGTGATCTTGCGGGCGTCGATGGTCTTGTCGCCGGCCTTGATCTTCGGGTTGGCGATGACGTTGGCCTTGGCGAACGGGTTGCTGTCGCCCCCGGCGTAGCCGTCGTCCACATAGTCGATCAGGCCCTCGTCCAGCGGCCAGGCGTTGACCTTGCCCTCCCACTCGTCGACGATCGGGTTGCCGAAGCGGAAGGCCTCGGTCTGCATGTAGGGAACGCGGGCGTTCAGCCACGCCGTGCGGGCGGCGGCCAGCGTCGCCTCCGACGGGTTGGCCACCAGCGCGTCGACGGCCTTCTTCAGCGCCTTGGCGGTGCTGGCGGAGTCCTCGTAGCTGGCCTGGGCGATGTCGGCGTAGGTCTTCACCACGTCCTTGTAGGCGGGCTTGGACGTCTGGGCGTCGGCGGCGAGCGGCGCCAGCGCGATGAGAGCCGCGGCGGCAAGGCCGGAGGCGTGCTTGAACATGAAGGTCTCCTCAAGCGTCGGTGATCGTTGGCGTGAGAGCCATGAAAGTGCGAAGCATTCTCAACATGCGCCGCTAATCACTCTCATTGTCAAGATGCAATTGCCAAGCAGGGCGAGCATTGCCGAATTTGCGGCGGACGGCGGGGCCATGGCGGCGGCCCCGCCTGCCCGCGCTCACTTCACCAGCGGTTCGTAGCGGGCGTCGGTCAGCGTCTTCATGAAGGCGACCAGCGCCTTGATTCGGCGGTCGTCGAGCGCCGGACCCTCCTCCAACTCCTTGATGGAGACGGTGGCGGCGATTTCCGGATTGGCCCAGGGCTTGCCGGTCTCCGGGTTGATCTGGTCCGCCGGCTTGGTGCTGTTGTACTTGTTGTAGAAGCGGACGACGGTCTCCAGGTCCTTGAAGACGCCGTTGTGCATGTAGGGGCCGGTCACCGCGACGTTGCGCAGGGTCGGCGTCTTGAATTTCCCCTCATGCGCCTTCTGCCCCTTCAGCGCCGGATTCTCGGCCAGCCCGCGGTCGATGTGAGTCGCCGCCACCCCGTTGGCCGCCCGCAGCTCCGCGTTCACCGGAACGCCGATGTTGTGGTACTCGTAGTTGGTGAAGACCTCGTTCTTCGCCGCCGGCATGGCGTTCAGCTTGTGGCAGACGTTGCAGTTGGTGAACTGCTGCGAGAAGAACAGGGTCATCCCCAGTTCCTCCTCGCCGGTCATCTTGTATTCGCCGCGCAGATAACGGTCGTACTTGGAATCGAAGGGCGAGAAGACGTCGGTCGTCTCGAAGGCGGCGATGCTGTCGGTCATCGCGTCATAGGCGCGGTCGGCGTCGTCCAGCACCCCCGCGCCATAGAGGGCGACGAAGCTCCGCGCGTAGTCGGCGTTCTCCTTCAACCGCCCCTGCACCTCCGCCTTGGAGGCCATGGCCATCTCGGCGGGGTTCAGCGGCGGGCCGCCGGCCTGCTCCTGGAGGGTGGCGGCCCGGCCGTCGTGGAACTGCCCGCCGAAGGGAACCCCGCTGGCCTTGAAGCCGAAGCGCGGGGCGAGATGGGCGTAGGCGGCGGTCGGCGCGTTGCGGTCGCCCAGCGACTTGCCGTCGGCCCCCAGCGACGCGGCGCCGCGCGGGTCGGCGAAGCCGGATTCGGGGTTGTGGCAGGTCGCGCAGGACTGGCTGCGGGTGGAGGACAGGTTGTTGTCGAAGAACAGCGCCTTGCCCAGTTCGGCCTTCGCCTTCTGCATCTCCGCCGGATCGGCGGCCATGCCGGAACCACCGGCGATCAACAGGGCGGACAGCGCCGCGGCCGGCGCGGCATATTTGCCGAACAATGACATCCTGACTCTCGCTCCTTGACGGCAGTGGCCCATGGCCGCAATCCATGGCGGGGCCTGCCGGTCAGTATCCATGCCCTTTGGCCTGGATGATAGTTATTCTCATTATCACGAAGGTGCGACCTATTGCCACTGGTCGTAGGACCGACGGGATTAACTCCTCGCCCCGTTCGTCCGGCCCCGTTCCCGGACGGACGATCCGGTCCAGGCGCTTCGGCCTGACGGAAAAGGGTACCCCGACCCGGCTACCGACTCTGCTTCGCCAACCGGCGGGCTTGCCACCATTCCGGGGAGAGGCGCCACCACCGTCGGGACTCCAAATGCTCCGCACGCCACGAAGGGAGCGGCGGCCCCGGTGCCGGCACAATCGCGGCATAGCTCGATAATCACTCCAATTTCCAACCATTTCCTTTCAAAGCAATCCGACCGTCATTCACGTCCTCGCACGGCGCACTCCTTCCCGTTTCTTTGATCCGACGCCGCCGCACATGGCGATGCCTGCGCTTTGCCTGAAGACGGTGCGAAAAGTTGCGTTTCGGATGACGGAGACAACGGCACCGGCCCGCCGGACTACCCCTATCGATAGGTTTATTAAAATGCCGGTCTTCGCCATCCTTCAAATCACAGACGCCGTGCATTCCCTAAAAATCAGTAATCGAACCCCTTCGCTTCACCGCATTGAAGCGAAAACCCTTCTCGTCACAATTATCAACGGAGACAATCAATGACCATGTTCGCCAACATCCGCGCCGTAATTTCCCCAATCCAGTCCGCGACCAAGGACCGCAAGGGCATCACGGCCCTCGAATACGGTCTGGCGGCGGCGCTCGTCGCGCTGGTCATCATCGGCGGCGCCCGCACCTTCGGCACCAATGTCAGCACCCTGTTCACCGGGATCGGCACCACGGTCGGCACCACCTCGACGACCATTCCACAGTAAGCGCCACCACTCCTCCCTCCACGCAAAGCCCCGCCATGGATACGATCGCGGTCCTCGATCCCCTCTCCCTGGCACCGCCCATGGCGGGGCTTGCGCTGGGCTGGGCGGCGGTGGACGACCTGTGCCGGCGCATCATTCCGGACACAGTGTCCGTCCTGCTCGCCACCCTCGGCCTCGCGCTTCCGCTGGTGCAGGGCGCCCCCTTTCCGTGGGTCAGCCTTGCCGCCGCCGCCGTGCTGTTCCTCGTCCTGTGCGCCCTGCACGGGCGGGGCTGGCTGGGCGGCGGGGATGTGAAGCTGGCCTCGGCCATCCTGCTGCTGGTCGGGGTGGAGCGGGCCGCCCCCTTCGTGACCGCCACCGCGCTGGCCGGCGGGGTTCTCGCCCTTCTCTATCTCGCCGGGTGGCTGGCCCTGCGCAACACGCGCCCGGCGCGCCGACTGCTGCGCCGCTTCGGCGGACGGTCCACGCCGGTTCGCCTTCTCGCCCATGTCATGGCAGCCGAGGCGCACCGCATCGCCACCCGCCATTCCGTGCCCTACGGCGTCGCCCTGGCCGCCGGCGGGCTGCTCACCCTCTCCAACCCCACCGGAGGAGCGGCATGGTTCTGAGAGTGCTTTTCCTGTCCCTGCTGCTCGTCGGGCTGTCGCTGGTGGGCTACGTGTCCTTCTCGATGCTGCCGGCCCCGACCGCCGCCGTCGCGGTCCCGGCGCCCCAGGCACCCATGGACTCCGTGCTGGTCGCCGCCCGCCCGATCTCCACCGGCATGCTGCTGCGCGCCGAGGATCTGCGCTGGGAGCCCTGGCCGCCGGGTCGCCTCGGCGACGGCTACATGGTGCGGGGCCGCGTGGCGGAAAGCGCCTACAGCGGCGCCGTCACCCGCCGGTCCTTCGCGTCCGGCGAGCCGATCATGGCCGGCCACATCGTGGCGCCGGGGGAGCGCGGCTTCCTCGCCGCCGTCCTGTCGCCGGGCAGCCGCGCGGTATCGGTGGCGGTGGACGCGGTCAGCGCGACCGGCGGGCTGATCTGGCCTGGCGACCGCGTGGACCTGATCCTGACCCAGAATTTCGAATCCCACGCGGGGCGCGACCTGCGCAACCGGGCGGTCGGCGAGACCGTGCTCCAGAATCTGCGCGTCATCGCCATCGACCAGCAGCTCGGCGAGGCCGGCATGGCGAAGAACGGGCCGGACGGGCGCATCCCCCACACCGTGACGCTGGAGGTCACCGCCCGTCAGAGCGAGACGGTCACCGTCGCCGCCACCATGGGCAAGCTCTCGCTGGCGCTGCGCAGCCTGCTCGCTGACGAGACCGTTCTCGCCGCCGGGGAATCGGAACCCGCTTCGGCCCCCACCTGGGCCGAGGACGTGTCGCCCGCGCTGCGCCAGCTTCCCGCAGCCCACAGCGCGGAGGCGCCCGCCGCCCGCCGCCCGGCTCTGCTCATCATCCGCGGCTCCAAGACGGAAACGCTCGAACGCTGAACCGGCGCGCCGACCCAGGGGGGACGAACTCATGACGATGACCACCACAACCACCATGGGCCGGGCCGCAGCCATTAAGATCGCCGCGGCGGCCCTCCTGGCCGGACTGTTCGCGGCGCTGGCCGCCACGCCGGCCCAGGCGCAGCAGCGCCCCCGCGAGATCATGCTGGAGGTCGGCGGCGGGCAGCCGGTCAACCTGTCCGCCCCGGCGGCCAGCGTCTTCACCTCCGCCCCGGAGATCGCCGACGTGCAGGCGTCCGGCCCGCAGGCCTTCTTCATCGTCGCCAAGACGCCGGGGCGGGCCAGCGTCTACGCCCTGTCGGCGGACAACAAGCCGCTCGCCTCCTTCAGCGTCGTCGTCACCATGCCCATCGGCGACCTGCGGTCCAAGCTGGTCGCCCAGGTGCCCAACGCCGCCATCGACGTGCAGAGCACCGGCAACGGCATCACGCTGACCGGCACCGTCTCCTCCCCCGCCACGGCGCGGCAGATGGTCGAGCTGGCCGAGCGCTACGTCGGGCAGGGGCAGACCGTCACCAACCGCCTGACCGTCGCATCCCCCGCCCAGGTCAACCTGCGGGTCCGCGTCGCCGAGGTGTCGCGTCAGGTGACCAAGGAACTGGGCGTCAATTTCGAGAGCATGTTCAACATCGGCTCCTTCGCCTTCGGGATCGCCACCGGGCGGCCCATCCTGGACGCCGCCGGCAACCTGATCCGCGCCATCCCCCCAACCAACTCCATCGGCGGCAGCTACCGCTCCAGCAACGGGCGGGTGGACATCAACACGGTGGTGGACGCGCTGGCCGAGGACGGGCTGATCACCGTGCTGGCCGAGCCGAACCTGACCGCCCTGTCCGGCGAAACCGCCAGCTTCCTGGCCGGCGGCGAGTTCCCCATCCCGGTCGCCCAGTACGACCGCACCACCACCATCCAGTTCAAGAAGTACGGCGTCAGCCTGGACTTCACCCCGACCGTGCTGGGCGGCGGCCAGATCAGCATGCGCGTCCGCCCGGAGGTCAGCGAGCTGACCAACAACGGCGCCGTCGTGGTCGACTCCATCCGCATCCCCGGCCTGTCGGTGCGGCGTGCCGAGACGACCATCGAGCTGGCCAGCGGGCAGAGCTTCGCCATCGCCGGCCTGCTTCAGAACAACACCACGGCGACGCTGGACGCCGTGCCGGGGCTGGGCGACGTGCCGGTGCTGGGGGCGCTGTTCCACTCCAGCAAGTTCCGCCGCAACGAGACGGAGCTGGTCATCGTCGTGACCCCCTACCTCGTCCGTCCGGTGTCCGCCGCCAACGCCCTGTCCGCCCCGACCGACGGCTTCGTCGCGGCGACCGACGTGGAGCGCATCTTCCTGAACCGCGCCCAGAGCCTCCAGCCCCCGCCGGGCGGCGGCAGCGCGGCTCCGGCCGCCCCGCTCGCCATCGGGCCGGGCGCCGCCCGCCTGCACGGCGACGCCGGCTTCAGCCTCCAATGACCCCTTTCGCGGAGCACAGCGCCATGCCCAAAGCCATGCGAACGCCGATGCTGCTTCTGCCACTCCTCACGGGTCTGCTGGGCGGCTGCGCCGTGCCACAGACGCCCCCGCCGATGCCCGCCGCCCAGACGCCCGCCGTGAAAGCCTTCCGCAACGCCGTCCCCGTCGCCATCGACCCGCGCAGCGGCGCCGTCACGGCGGAGGAACACGCCCGGGTGGTCCGCACGGTGGCCGGGCTCGGCCGCGACACCACCCCCCACGTGACGGTCACTGGGCCGATGCTCGCCGCCCCGGCGCGGGTCGCCGTCGCCTCGCTGCTGGGCGCGGCCGGCGTACCGCCGGAGAACATCACCTTCGCCCCCGACCAGACCGGCGCCCCGGCGCTCCAGGTGACCACCTACGTCGCGCTGGCCCCGGACTGCGGGGCGTGGAGCGACATCTACAACGGCTGGTACCAGAACAGCCCGACCGAGGCGCTGGGCTGCAGCAACCGACGCAACCTCGCTCTGATGCTGGCCGACCCGCGCGACCTCGTGCAGGGCCGCGAGACCGTGCCCGCCGACGGCCAGCGCATGGCCGGCGCCGTCCAGCGCTACCGCGCCGACAAGGTGAAGCCCTTCGTGAAGGGGAACACGTCCAGCGCCTTCCTGCTGGCCCCCGCCCTGAACGGAAGCCAGGAGGAGCAATGAGCCTGCTCGCCACCCTTCTCGGCGACGCGCCGTCGCAGGCCGACGCCGCCCGCGGCTCCGGTCCCCGCCTGCTCGCCTACGTCGCCGACGCGGCCAGCGCCGCCCTGCTGAACAGCGCGGCCGCGTCCCTGCTGCCCTGCGAGGTGCGGACCGGCGATATCCGCAGCGCCGCCCGCGACCTGGCGCGCCAGCGCTCGCCCGACCTGCTGCTGGTCGATCTGTCCGGCGTCGCCGACCCACTGGCCGCCATGGAGTCCCTGGCCGGGGTCTGCGATCCGTCGGTGCGGGTCATCGCGGTCGGCGACAGCAACGACATCGGCCTCTACCGCGACCTGCGGCGGATCGGCGTCACCGACTATTTGTTCAAGCCGCTGTCCCGCGACCTGCTGGAGGGCGCGCTGCGCGCCGCCGGCGCCGGCACCGCGGCGGACGAGGCGTCGGGACGGCTGGGCAAGCTGGTGGCGGTGGTCGGCGCGCGCGGCGGCGCGGGGACCACGACGGTCGCGGTGCATCTCGGTTGCTGGCTGGCCGACGGGGCGCGCGGGCGCACGGCGCTGGTCGATCTCGACCTGCAGAACGGCACGGTGGCGCTGGCCCTCAACCTGCGCCCCGAGCCGGCGCTGCGCGAGGCGGTGGAGGCGCCCGACCGGGTGGACGACGTGTTCATGGAGCGCGCCATGGTCGCCGCCTCCGACCGCCTGTCCGTCCTGGCGGCGGAGGAGCCGGTGGAGGACGTGATCGACATCGCCCCCACCGCCGCGCTGTCGGTGCTCAATCGTCTCCAGGCCCGCCACAACTACGTGGTCGTGGACGCGGGACGCGCCCAGGGCGGGGCCGCCCGCGCCGCGCTGGAGGCGGCCTCCATCGTGGTCCTGGTCGGCGACGCCAGCGTCGCGGGGCTGCGCGATCTGGTGCGGCTGCGCGCCGCCATCGCGCGGCGGTCCGGCGGCGGGCGGCTGGTCACCGTCCTGAACCGGCGCGGCGCCCCCGGCGAGCTGCCCGCGGCGGACCTGATGCGCACGCTGGGCGAGCCGCCGGAGCACGCCCTGCCCTACCGCCCGGTGCCGCTGGCCGTCGCCGCGGGCGTCGGCGAGCCAGCCTTCCGCCACTGCCGCCGCTTCCGCGAGGCGATGGAGCGGCTGGGCGCCGACGTCGCCGGCCAGCCCGCCGCGCAGGACGGCCTGTTCCGCCGCTGGGTGCGGCGATGAGCACCCTGTTCGGCCGCAAGGCGGCCCCCACTTCCCTGACCGTGGCGACGAGTCCGCCGCCCGAGGAGCCGAAGCCCGCCCCGGCCCCGGTGGCGGCGCCCATCCCGCCGCCGCCGGCCGCGCCGCGCCCGGTCAACCGCTCGCTGAACGACATCCGGTCGCAGGTGCTGGCCCGCATCGACCCGGCGACCATCGCCGACATGCCGGCGGAGACGCTGCGCCCGCTGGTCGAGCGGCTGATCGACGACATCGCCACCACCAGCCGCAGCCAGTTGAACGGGCGCGAGCAGGCCACGCTGGCGACGGAGCTGGTCCACGACATGATCGGGCTGGGGCCGCTGGAGCCGCTGCTGGCCGACGACGCGATCACCGACATCATGGTCAACGGCCCCTCCCGCACCTTCGCCGAGCAGCGCGGCAAGCTGGTGGAGATGCCGGTGCGCTTCCGCGACGCCGGGCACCTGCTGAACATCGCGCAGCGCATCGCCTCGGCGGTCGGGCGGCGGGTGGACGAGTCCAGCCCGATGGTCGACGCCCGGCTGGCCGACGGCAGCCGCGTCAACATCGTGGTGCCGCCGCTGGCGCTCGACGGCGCCTGCATCTCCATCCGCAAGTTCGCCCGCCGCACCATCGGCTTCCGCGAGCTGGTGGAGTTCCGCAGCCTGTCGGAGCCGATGGCCCGCGCGCTGGAGATCATCGGGCGCTGCCGGCTGAACATCATCATCTCCGGCGGCACCGGCTCGGGCAAGACGACGCTGCTCAACGCCATGTCCCGCCCCATCGAGGCGACCGAGCGCGTCATCACCATCGAGGACGCCGCCGAACTCCAGCTCCAGCAGCCCCACGTCGTCCGGCTGGAAACCCGCCCGCCCAACCTGGAGGGCCAGGGGCAGGTGACGCAGCGCGACCTCGTCCGCAACGCGCTGCGCATGCGGCCCGACCGCATCATCATCGGCGAGGTGCGCGGGGCGGAGGCCTTCGACATGCTCCAGGCCATGAACACCGGCCATGACGGGTCGATGTCGACCATCCACGCCAACAACCCGCGCGACGCGCTGAGCCGCGTCGAGAACATGGTGCTGATGGCCGGGATGAACCTGCCCAGCCGCGCCATCCGCCAGCAGATCGCCGGGGCGGTGCACGTCATCATCCAGGTCCAGCGCATGCGCGACGGCGTGCGCCGCATCACCCACGTCACCGAGCTGGTCGGCATGGAGGGCGACGTGATCCTGACCCAGGACCTCTTCACCTTCGAGTTCCGCGGCGAGAACCGCGACGGCATCCTGGAAGGGCGCTACGCCGCCACCGGCCTGCGCCCGCGCTTCGCCGAGCGGCTGGCCTATTTCGGGCAGGAGGCGGCCTGGAACGCCGCCACCACCGGCCTCTGAGACGGGGGGATACGCGATGGACCGCATCCAGGCCCTTCAGCTCGCCACCCTGCTCCTCGGTGTCGGAACGCTGCTCTTCGCCCTCTCCACCCTGCGCGCGTTCCGCCGCCACACGGCGCTGCGCCGCCGGCTGGCCGCCCTGTCGGCGGAGGCGCGGGCGGTGGTGGAGGACGGGAGCCCCGACATCACCGGCGCCGGCTCCCTAACCCTCGCCGACCGGGTGAAGCGGCGCATGTCGCGCTTCTACGCGCGGCGCCAGACCGTCTATCTGCCGCCGGGCATCCGGCTGTGGCGGGCGTTGCTCACCGCCGTGATCGCCGCCGGCCTGTGCTGGTGGCTGGGCGGGCCGGTGGTGGGCGAGGCGGGCGCCACGACCGCCGCCGCCGTGGCACTGCTGGTCACCCCGCGCCTCGTCTTCGCCGCCAGCCGCCGCAAGACGCTGGAGGCGCTGATGAACCAGCTTCCCGACGCGATCAGCCTCGTGGTCCGCGCCACCCGCGCCGGCATCCCGGTCTCGGAAAGCCTGCGCATGGTCGGCAGCGAGCTGTCCGAGCCGATCGCCCCGCTGTTCCGCCGCATCGTCGACGAGACGGCCATGGGCATCGACCTGGAAACCGTGCTGGCCCGCGCCGCCGCCAACGTCCGCCTGCCGGAGTTCCGCTTCTTCGTCGTCACCTTGCTTTTGCAACGGGAGACCGGCGGCAACCTGACGGAGCCGCTGGAGAATCTGGCCGACATGATCCGCCAGCGCCGCCGCGTGCAGATGCGCACCCGCGCCCTGACGTCGGAGGCGCGCAGCTCCGCCGCCGTGCTGGCCGCCCTGCCCTTCCTGGCCGGCGGCGGCATGGCGATGCTGAACCCCGACTACGCGATGCGGCTGATCGACGAGCCGAGCGGCCAGACGATGCTGGCGGTGGCCGGCGGGCTGCTGCTGGTCGGCGTCGGCTCCATGCAGCTCCTCATCCGGAGGACCCTGTCATGAGCGGCGGCGTGATGGGCGGCCTGATCCCGCAGCCGGTCCTTCTCGGCTTCGGCGTGCTGATGATCCTCACCGGGGTGGCCGGGCTGCGCTCCTGCGTGCTGCGCGAGCGGCTCCTGGCCCGGCTGGAGCGCCTGCGCGGCGGAACCGCGCCGTCCGCCGCCACCGAAACGGAACGCCGGAGCCTGCTGAGCCGGATCGGCGCCGCGCTGGCCCGCACGCCGCTCGTCGGCTCCGCCGACCGGGAACGGATGCGCCGGAGCCTGATCGCCGCCGGCTACAACCAACCCGGCCACCTCTACTCCCTGCTCGGCATCAAGCTGCTGTGCATCGGCGCCGGGATGGCGCTGGTCCCGGCGGCGGCGGGCGATCTGCTGCCTTCGCTGATCGGCGCGCCCGGTGCCGCGGCGCAGGTGGTGGCCGGCGCCCTGCTCGGCTGGCGGCTGCCCGATCTGGCGCTGGGCCGGATGCGCGACCGCCGTCTGGAGGAGGTGCGCAACGGCCTGCCCGACGCGCTCGACCTGCTGGTGATCTGCGGCGAGGCCGGCCTCGGCCTGGAAGCGGCGGTGGACCGCGTGGCCCGCGAGGTGGCGACCGCCTACCCGGCGCTGAGCGCCGAGCTGTCGGCCACCGCGGCGGAGATGCGCGTGCTGTCCGACCGCGGCGGCGCGCTCAACAATCTGGCCGCCCGGCTGGACATGGAGGGCGTGCGCGGCATGGCGACGACGCTGATCCAGGCCATGCGCTACGGCACCCCGCTGGCCCAGGCGCTGCGCGTCCTGGCCGGGGAGATGCGCGCCCAGCGCCTCGCCCGGTTCGAGGAGAAGGCGGCCCGCCTGCCGGTGCTGCTGACCCTGCCCATGGTGGTCTTCATCCTGCCCTGCGTCTTCATCGTCGTCGGCGGCCCCGCCATGCTCGACGTCTCGCGCAGCTTCGACAGCGCCGGCAACAGCCAACAGACCCATTCCAGCCAGTCCGCTTCCAACCCGCCCCACAGCCAGACCATGGGAGGTCAGCCATGATCGCCACCCCGTCTTCCCTCTCGTCCAAGCAGAGCCTCTCCGGTCTGGGCCGCGCCGCGGCGGCCGCCCTTCTGCTGCTGTCGGTCAGCGCTTGCGCCTCCGCGCCGGGCGGCGGACCGGTGGGGTCGAGGAGCGGCGCGACGGCGAACGCCACGCTGGACGACAAGGCGCGCGTGCAGCTCCGCCTCGCCCGCGCTGCGCAGGAGGCCGGCAACACCGGCTCCGCGGTGCGTTTCTACCGCGCGGTGCTGGATCAGGCGCCGGGCCATGTCGGCGCCCTGCTCGGGCTGGGCGAGACCCTGTCGGAGAGCGGCTCCGCCGCCGACGCGGTGGTCGAGCTTCAGAAGGCCGCCGCCGCAGTTCCCGACAATGTGGAGGTGCAGACGGCGCTGGGCCGCGCGCTGGTCCGCGCCAACCGTCCCGCCGACGCGCTGAACCGCTTCGACGCCCTGCTCCGCCGCAACGACGACGACCTGCGCGCCCGCCTGAACCGCGGCGTCGCCCTCGACCTCGCCGGGCGGCACGCAGAGGCCCAGACCGAGTACCGTCACGTCCTGAAGGCCGAGCCGAACAACGCGACGGCCATGGCCAACCTCGGCCTATCGCTGGCGCTGAACGGCAGCGCCGAGGGCGTGGCGATCCTGGAAGGGCTGGTCCAAGGCGGGGTGGACTCTCCCCGCGTGCGCCAGAACCTCGCGCTGGCCTACGGGCTGAAGGGTGATCTGGAGGCGGCGGCCCGTGTGGCCCGGCTCGACCTCGACGACGCCAACGTGCGCTCGAACCTGGCCTTCTACGAGACGGCACGGCAGTTCGTCGCCTTCAAGCCGTGAGGCGGCCATGCTTAGCCGCAACCGCAGCCCCTTCCTCAGTCCCCTGCGCGACCGCCGGGGCCTGACCACGCTGGAGCTGGCGATCGTCTCCCCGGCGCTGATCGCGGGCATGATCGCGCTGGCCGAGGTGTCCTACTCGCTGACCGTGGACGGTCTGCTCAACCACGCCGCCCGCGCGGCCGCCCGCAGCGGCTTCACCGGGGAGTTGGCGAGCGGCTTCACCGACCGCCGCGCCCAAATCTGCGACACGGTGCATCGGCTGACCCACCGGGTGCTCGACCAGAGCCGCCTGTCGGTGCGCAGCCACAGCTATGCCTCCTTCACCACGCTGGGGCAGGTCAACGGCGGGGTTCCGCCCTCCACCTCGCTGACCGACCTGAATTGCGGCTCCACCAACTGGGACGCCAAGCAGACCGGGGCGGCGCTGGGCGGCAGCGGGCAGGTCGTCGTCTACGCCCTGCGCTACACCCAGCCGGTGCTGACCGGGCTCGGTGCCACCGTGCTGGGCCGGACGGAGCTGGTCCACGAGGCCCGGCTGGCCGTGCGCAACGAGCCCTTCATGGTGGGGGAGTGACCGGCATGACGGGATCTGCTCCAGAAACCCGGCGCCCACGCCTGCCGCGCGACCGGCGCGGCGTCGCGGCGCTGGAGATGGCGCTGCTGGCGCCGGTCCTTCTGCTCCTGGTCACCGCGACGGTGGACGTGGTGCGCTACGTCAGCATCAGCCTGACGCTGAACCGCACCGCCGCCAACGTCAGCGACATCGCCACCCAGTTCGACAAGCTGCGCGTCGGCATGACGGTGGTGAAGGGGAACGAGGTCGGCGTCCTGTTCCTCGCCGCGACTGAAGTCGCCCAGCCGCTCGACCTGATGGCCGGCGGACAGGTGATCGTCAGCTCGGTCGCCAACATGGGCCAGGGGTCGCGGGTGATGTGGCAGGAACGGGCCGGCACCGGCTCCGCCGCCAGCCATTTCGGCGCAGCCGGCGGGGTCGCCACGCTGCCGCCCGGCTTCACCCAGCAGCCCGGCGACAACGCCATCTTCACCGAGCTGTTCTACCGCTTCACCCCCTATCTGCTGAGCTGGCCGTGGCTCGGCAACGCCGGAACCTCCACGACGCTCTACGCCAGCGCCGTCTACCAACCCCGGCTCGGCACGCTCACCACGCTGGAGACCGGGCCATGAGGACAGCCTTCACGCCTGCGGCCCGCCTGCTCGCTTCCCTGGCCGCGGTGCGGCGGGACCGCCGGGGCGCCACCGCGCTGATGTTCGCCGCCGCCGCGGTGCCGTTGCTGGGCATGGTCGGGCTGGCGGTGGATTACGGGCGGGCCTTCCTGGTGCAGTCGCGGCTTCAGACCGCCATCGACGCCGGGGCGCTGGCCGCCGGCAAGATGCTGAACTCCTCGGCGGATGCCCAGAAGGACATCGCCATGTTCGTCGCGGCCAACCTGCCGCCGGGCTTCCTTGGGGCGGCCATCGGCACTCCGGCGGTGACCCTGGACCAGACGAACCAGCGCGTCGGCGTGTCCGTCACCGCCACCCTGCCGACGACCTTTCTGCGCGTCCTGCGCGTCAACCATCTGACCATCTCGGTCACCAACCAGGTGCAGCGCGCCAACGCCGGGCTGGAGCTGGCGCTGGTGCTCGACGTCACCGGTTCCATGGCGACCAACAACCGCATCGGGGAGCTGCGCAGCGCCGCCACCGACCTCGTCAACATCCTGTTCGGGCCGGGCAGCACGCCGCCGAAGAACCTGTGGGTCTCCATCGCCCCCTACGCGGCGGAGGTCAACATCGGCAAGACCCGGACGACCTGGTTGGCGGCCGGCAGCTACGACGCCACCAAATGGGCTTCGCAGGGCTGGCGCGGCTGCGTCCTCGCCCGCACGCAGCCGCAGGACCAGACCGACACCCCGCCGGCCTCAGCACCCTTCAAGCCTTTCTGGTACCCGAACAACCAGTACAGCGGCTCCAACAACGACAACCCCTGGACCCCCACGAACATCACCGACGACGGCACCTACCGCCAGACCAACGACATGGCCGGGCCGAATCTCGGCTGCCCGCCGCCGGTCATGCCGCTGACCAACGACCGCTCGGCGCTGCTCGCCAAGATCGCCGGGCTGAAGCCGGTGAACCGCGGCGGCACCATGGCGAACCAGGGGCTTCAGGCGGGGTGGTTCACCCTGTCCCCGAAATGGCGCGGCCTGTGGGGCGGCACGACGCCGAACACGCTGCCGCTCGATTACGGGACCCCCGACATGTCCAAGGCGGTTGTCCTGCTGACCGACGGCAACAACGAGTGGTACAAGTACAAGCCACAGGGCGACTACACCAGCTACCAGCGCCTCAGCGACGGGCTGCTGGGCACCACCAACACCAACCAGGTGACGACGGCGATCGACAACCGCATGCTGACGCTGTGCAGCAACATGAAGGCGGCGGGAATCACCCTGTTCACCATCACCGTCGGCGACAGCGCCAGCAGCGCCACCCGCACGCTCTACCAAAGTTGCGCCTCGCCCGGCCCGAACCACTATTTCGACAGCCCCACGCCGGCGGACCTGCAGACGGTGTTCCGAACCATCGCCGGCCAGCTCAGCAACCTGCGGATCATCCGATGAACGGGGGGCCGCTAAACGGGGGGCCGCTGAACGGCCGATACCTTGGCCGGGGGCGGTATGGCGGAGACGGCGGTTTATGACCTATTGCGCATTGGTCCGCCGCCTCCCGATGGGCTACAGGAATCGGGACCGTGCAGACAAGAGGCCCGCCCGTCATGTCCCAGACCTTCCCCCAGACCTTCCATGTGATCGTCGCCGAAGACGACCCGGTCGTCGCGGTCACCATTGCCGAAACCCTGGAGGAGCGCGGTTTCCGCGTGACCATCGGGCGCAACGGGTTCGATGCCTTCAAGATCGACCAGAACGATCCCGCCGACATCCTGATCACCGATCTGCGCATGCCGCATTTCGACGGCACCAGCCTGATCGCCCGCATGCAGGAGCAGCGCCCGGAGCTGCCCATCCTCGTCACCACCGGCTACAGCGACAACCTGCCCAAGGAGGAGCCGGGGCAGCTCTCCGTCGTCCAGAAGCCCTTCTCCGAGGACAGCATCGTCCGGGCGGTGCAGAGCCTGCTCGGCGTCGCCTGACGGGAGCGGAAACGGCACCGCGAGAAAAATTCCCGCCCGGTGAAGTTCCTGCTTGCGCTCCGCCGCCGGGACCCGTATAAGCCGGCCTCCGTTCCGGATTAGCTCAGTCGGTAGAGCAGCGGACTGTTAATCCGCGTGTCGCTGGTTCGAGTCCAGCATCCGGAGCCATATTGCGGGTGTAGCTCAGTTGGTTAGAGCGCCGGCCTGTCACGCCGGAGGCCGCGGGTTCAAGTCCCGTCACTCGCGCCACATTGCGGGCGTAGCTCAGGGGTAGAGCACAACCTTGCCAAGGTTGGGGTCGAGGGTTCGAATCCCTTCGCCCGCTCCAGTTTCGGGGCACGACAGTGTCGTCAGGGGCCGCTTGTCCAACAAGCGGCCCCTCGTCGTTCCGGACCGACCGGACCGCGCCAACAACTCTCCAGATCCTGACCCGACACTCTCTTCCCCGCCGATCCGCGACCAGCGGAATGTTTCATGAAGCGGGATCTCGTCGGAGGTGTCGTCATGCAACGCTTACGAAGGACATGACCGGTTCAAAGTGCGGCCAGTGCCATCTTATGAACGGAACGCCTCGCGGCCCGGCCCCCAACATCACGAGCCACGCCGACAGATACTCTCGGTGAGACGCGCGAAGGCCAGCATGCCGGGATCATCCATGCCGATGCTCTTATCGGCATACATGCGGGCGCGGCCCATGCGGCAAGGTTCATTCCGGAAGCGGACGAGCGCCTCGTCACAGGCTGCGACCGCTCTTGCGCGGATCGCCGCCTGATCCCCGGCACCGGCCAGGGCTGAGGAAACCGCATCGAGCGCATCGACCACGGTCTTGTCCCCAGGCTTCGCACCGCCTCGCGCCATGACGGCATCGCGCGCCTGTTCGAGAAGGAGGGCCAGTTCGCTCCAGGGGATTTCGGTCCGCCCCTTCGTCCTCTTCGACATCGTCAGGAGCCCGGTCGCGAGCAGGGTGCCGAGGCTCGATCCCGTCGCGGCGGCCGCGGCCTTGGCAAGGATGCCCAAGCTCACGCCCACATCGTCGATCCCATCCATCCGCTGCTCGGCCATGAGGTCCAGCACCCGGCGCAACATGCCGCCAGTGTCCCCATCGCCGAGCCTGGAGTCGGCTGCATTGAGTTCCTGTTCGAGGGTCGTCATGCGCGCGTGCGCGAGGGCGACGCCGGCGGCAATGTGCGTGACGGTCAGGCCCATGGTCAACCAACCTTCCAGAAGGGGCAGGACGCCGGAGCGGCAAGGAGCCGTTCCAACTCATCGTCGAGGAAGCAAAGGCTGAGCGACACGCCGGCCATTTCCATCGAGGTCACATAAGGCCCGACCAGCGGCTGGACGACCGCCAGCCCAGCCTTGTCCAGCCGTTCCGCAAGGCGCCGGTACAGGATGAAAAGCTCTTCCAGGGGGGTGGCGCCGAGGCTGTTGACCAGAACCGACACCCGGTTTCCGCTTCCATCGGGACGTTCCGCCAGAAGGCGGTCGACCATCTCATCCGCAACGGCATCCGCCGGCTTGAGTGTGTCGCGCCAGATGCCGGGCTCGCCGTGGATGCCGATGCCCATTTCCATGTCGCCCTGGGCGATGCGGAACGACGGCTCCGCCGCACCGGGGATCTGGCAGGACGAGAGGGCGCAGCCGATGGTCCGCGTCCGCTCCACGGCCTTCGCCGCCGCCGCGGTCACCTCGGCCAGCGAGGCGCCCTCGTCGGCCCGGGCGCCGGCGATCTTGTAGGCGTAGACGATGCCGGCGACGCCGCGCCTCTTGTTGCGTTCTTCGGGAGCGGCGCTGGCGATATCGTCGGTGCCGAGCACCGTGCTCAGTTCCAGGCCATCGTCCTCAAGGAACTCCCCCGCCATGTCGAAATTCATGCGGTCGCCACCGTAGTTCCCGTACAGGCGCAGGACACCGCGCCCACCGTCCGCCGCCTTGATCGCGGCTATGCAGGAATCCACGGTCGGACCTTCGAAGACGTTGCCGATCGAGCAGGCGTCGACCAGACCCGGACCGACATAGCCGGTGAACAGGGGCAGGTGTCCGGACCCGCCGCCGGTCACGATGCCGACCTTGCCCGACCGGGCGCCTTCGGTGCGGCGGATCACCCGCCCCGCCGGTCCGTCCCGCATGAGGGATGGATGAGCCGCGCACAGCCCGTCGAGCATCTCGTCCACATAGTGCGCAGGATCGTTGATCAGCTTCTTCACGATGGATTCCTCCCGTTGCGCCGCGTCCGCGCGCCATGGCAGCCCTCCGCCCGCAGCGCTCCGGCGCGTCGGTGACTGGAAGGGTCTGTTGGTCGGATGCAGGCTTGTGGGGCTTGGGGCCGGACGCTGGGGCCCGGTCCCGCCCGTTACGTAATGGGTGTGTTGGGCGCCGGCGCCGCGGCGTCGTCACCGTTGCTGTAGCCCAGCTGGAGTGAAATCGATTCCGCGTGGCTCATGACGACCGGGGCGAGGCTCTGCACCCGTTCGTGCGTCATGCGCGTGGCGGGGCCGCTCACGCTCACCGCGGCGAAGACATGCCCGCTGGTGTTGCGGATCGGCGCGGCGACGCAGCGCACGCCGATGTCGATCTCACCGTCGTCGATGGCGTATCCGCGCTTGCGGATCAATGCCAGGTCCTCCCTCAGCCGGTCGGGGTCGGTGAGGGTGTTGCGCGTGTAGGCCGGAAGCCCCATCCCAAGAACGCGGTCGATGACGAGGTCGGATTGGAAGGCCAGGGTCGCCTTGCCGACGCCGGTGCAATGGCAGGGCGACGCCTCCATCGTGGTCGTCGCGTTGTTCGGGCCGGATCGCCCCCCTGCGCCCCGCTCGATGAAGACCATCTTCATGCCGTCGAAGACGCACAGATGGACGGTCTCCCGCGACAGGGTGCTGAGCGCATCCACGTACGGCTTCGCCACGCGGTGCACGTCCATGTTGGCCAGAACGATCGACCCCAGCTCGAAGAGCTTGATGCCGAGCCGGTACTCGTCGCGGCTGTGGTCCTGTTCCAGGAACCCGATTTCCTTGAGCGTGAGAATGAGGCGGTGTGCCGTGCTGCGCGGAAGCTTGGTCCGGCGCGCCACATCGGCAAGCGACAGCCTGCGGTCGACGGTGGAAAAACATTCAAGGACGCTGAGCATCTTTCCAGCCGACTTGATGTTGTTCGTCTTCAAGAATGCCTGTCCCTTCTGCTCACCTGCCGGACAGGCGTACCGGGCATGGTCGTGGAGCCCGGTTCCGCCTGCTTCAGGCGCAGGGCGGAGCAAAGATCGGCCAACCGGCCCTCCGGGGTCAAGTCGTGTCGACGCGCTCATCGTCCCTCCCAGGGCACGCCACCCTCGGAAACGCAATTCCGAGGGCGGCCGGCATTCCGTGGCTTCGGCTGACGCGGCTATTCCGCCGCGGCCTCGGTCGGCGAGGCCTCGTAACGAAGCACCTCGCGCAGCGCGGCATCGATGCGTGCCTTCTGAGCCTCGGTGGCGGCGGGCATCGGCTGGCGCGGGACGCCGACCTCGCAGCCCTGCCGGCTGAGCGAATGCTTGACGCACCCCGGCAGGTTGTCGCCGTTGATCGTGTTCCAGAAGGCCAGCAGACTCCGGTGGATTTCCAGCGCGCGCGGATGGTCGCCGGCCTGCACGGCATTCCACAGCGCGACGGTCACGCCGGGCACCGCGGCCGGATTCGCCGCGATCGTGCCGTGGGCTCCCAGCGCGAAGGACGGGTAGAGAAGCGCGTCGACCGCCGTGAAAACGAGCTTGCCCGGCACCTGCTCGTTCAGCAGATCGGCCATCAGCTTGAGGTCGCCCGCGCTCTGCTTGACGCCGATGACGTTGTCGATCTCCTTCATGATGCGGACCAGGAGCGACGGCGACAGGTAGTTCCAAGGCACCACGTTGTAGATGACGATCGGCATCCGCGTCTCGCTGGCGAGCGTGCGGAAATGCGCCAGCGTCGCGTCCTCGTCGGGTTTGAAGACGTAGTGGACGGGCGTCACCTGCAAGGCCGCCACCGGCAGGTGCTCCAGGGCCCTGGCCTTGGCGATGGCGTCGCGGGTGCTGTTGACGATGATGCCCGCAACGACCGGAACGGCGCCGTCGACCTCCTCGCAGGAAATGGCGACGAGGCGCGTCAGTTCCTCGGTCGAGAGGGTGTGCCCCTCGCCGGTGCTTCCGCCGACGCAGACGCCGTGGACGCCCTTTTGCAGCATGAACCGCACCTGGGCGCGGAACGCCGCCTCATCGATCTCCCCGTCGGCCGTGAAGGGTGTGACCAGGGGGGGGATGATGCCGCTCAGCGATGTTGACATTTGGACGTTTCCTCTTTGCTTGTCCCACAATGCGGTATTTACATTTAGCACCTATCTCCTGTCAACGCGCAACCCACCTAATTCCGACTGGATATAATGGTATGTTCGCTTGAAGAACATCCCGTATTGTGGGATACGGCAGGAAAGGCAGGGCAGCGAACCGCCCTGCGGCATGTCTTGGAGGAGACGCTCATGATGGGACTGCCCACAGGCAGGCTCGGCCGCGGGACGGCGGCCACCGTTGCCATGCTGACGTGTCTTGCGGGGACCGCTCCGGCTCTTGCCGAATGGCCCGAGCGGCCGGTGACGCTGATCGTCATTGCCGGGGCCGGGGGCGGCAGCGACTACACGATGCGCCTGCTCGCCCGGGAACTCGAAGCCAAGCTCGGCCGCCCCTTCAATGTCGTGAACCAGCCTCAGGCGTCGGGCGTCGTCGGGATGACGACCTATACGACGGCCAAGCCCGACGGCTACACGCTGGGCCAGATCGCCCCGTTCGCCCAATACAAGCTGCTGGGACAGGCCGATTTCACGTCGGCGAGCTACACCCCGATCGCCCAGTTCAACGCCGATCCCGCGGCGGTGCACGTTGCCCAGAACTCCCCGCTGAAGAGCGTGGCGGACATCGTGGCCAAGCTGAAGACGGACCCCGGCTCGCTCCGCATCTCGTGCGGCGGCACGTGCAACGCCAGTTGGGACATCCCCTTCATTTCCCTGCTTCTCGACCAGGGCGTCGATGCCAAACGGCTCAATCTGATTCCCGCCGCCGGATCGGCGGCCGGACTGCAGGAACTGGCCTCCGGCGGCGTCGATGTCGTCCTGTGCTCGCTTCCCGAGGTTGACGCGCTGCGCGACGCGGGCCGGGTCCGCAGCATCGCGGTGATGAGCGAGACGCGCATCGAGGGCTACCCGGACGTCGCCACCGTCGGCGAACAGGTCGGGAAGCCGTACAGCGGCGGCACCTGGCGCGGTCTGGCCGGCCCCCCCGGCATGGACCCCTCGCTCGTGGCGCGGATCGAATCCGCGGTGAAGGATGCGTTCGAGAGCGACCGCTTCCAGCGCGAGATGAAGGCGCGCCGGTTCGGGGCGGCCTGGCTTGGACAGACCGAGCTGAAGGCCTTCATGGAGCAGCACGAGCAGGAGACCGCACGCGCGATCAACGCCGTCGGGTACAACAAGTAGATATCGATCCGATGGCGTGCGCGCGTCGGACGGCAATGGGAGGAAAACCTATGCGTATCAGCGTTCTTGCATCCGTTCTGTTGGCTTTCGCCGGGCTGGCCGGCGCGGCGCAGGCCGAATACCCCGAGCGCCCGGTCACCATCATCGTTCCGGCGGCGGCCGGCGGGGGCGGCGATACGACGACCCGCATCCTGGCGCGGGAACTGAAAGAGATCCTTGGGCAGCCGATCACCATCGTCAACCAGGGCCAGGGGGGCGGCGTGGTCGGCCTGACGGCGATCAAGAACGCCACGCCCGACGGCTACACCGTCGGGCTTCTCTTCCCGTATGCGGGGTACAAGGCGACGGGGCAAGCCGACTTCTCGGCCAAGGACTTCACGCCGATCGCCAACTTCAACGGCGATTCCTCCTCCCTCCTGGTCGGTTCCGGGTCCCGCTTCAACGACCTGAAGACGGCCCTGGAGGCGATCAAGGCCTCCCCGGGGTCCTTCAAGGTTCACTGCAGCGGCGGCTGCGGCAGCGTGTGGGACATCCCGGTGGCGGGCATGATGCTCGACTATGGGATCGACGTTGCCGCGATCAAATGGGTGCCGGGCCAGGGCGCCGCACCCGGCCTCATCGAACTCGCGGCGGGCGGCGTGGATTTCCAGACCGCCTCCCTGCCCGAGGCGTCCGCCCTGATGTCGGCCGGCCGCGTGCGTCCCCTGGCCGTTCTGAGCCCCGAGCCGGTGCCTGGATTCCCCAACGTGGCCACGACCACGCAGACCATCGGCGTCGCCGTCGACGGCGGAACGTGGCGGGCCATCGGCGGTCCGGCCGGCTTGCCGGGCGACGTCGTCGCGAAGCTTGACGCCGCGGTCGCCAAGGCGACGGCGAGCGCGGCGTACAAGGACGCCATGGCGAAGGCGAACTTCGGGGTCAAATACCTCAACGGCAAGCAGCTCGAGGAGCTGATGCTGCGGCACGAGAAGGACACCGCCCGCGTCATGGACGCCCTTGGTTACGGGAAGTGATCGGCGGGGGGCCGGGCAACCCATGCATTCCTTCTGACGGTGGAGGCTATCCGCCATGAAAGTTCAAGACGTCCTCGTCGGCCTGTTCTTCATCGTGATCGGCATCCTGATGATCGGCCACGCGGCCGAGCTGAAGCCGCCGCGCCACCTCAAGTTCGGCCCTGGATTCTTCCCGCTGCTCATCGGCTCGGGGCTGATCATCGTCGGAGGGGTCATCGCGCTGCTCGGCCTCCGCAGCTTGCGCACCGAACCCCTCTGGCACCGGCCGGAGTGGTCGCGGACCAGGCAGGGCTGGGTGCGGTTCTGCTCCATCCCCGCCGCGATCGCCCTCTACGTGCTGATCGTCGACGCGGCCGGCTTCCTGCTCACCGCCGTCCTGGTGATGGTCCTCGTGCTGGCCGTATCCGGTGTGCCCCTGCGCCGCAGCGTGCCGGCGGGAGCCGTCACCGCGGTCGTGCTGACGGCGATCTTCGCCTCCGTGCTCCACGTACCCCTGCCGTGGGGACCGCTTCAGAACATCTCGGGGTGGCTGCTATGGTGATCCTAACGGACGTTCTCGGCGTCCTGCTCGACGTCCACCTGCTGCTGGTGATCGTCGCTTCGGCCATCTACGGGCTGGTGCTGGGGGCGATCCCCGGCCTTACCGCGCTGATGGCCACGGCCCTGCTGGTGCCGGTCGTCATGTTCATGGAACCCGTGCCGGCGATCGCGGCGATCATCACCTCCTCCGCCATGGCCATCTTCGCCGGCGACATCCCGGGTGCGCTCATGCGCATGCCGGGCACGCCCGCGTCGGCCGCCTACACCGACGACGCCTACAGCCTGACGCGCGATGGCAAGGCCGGCCTGTCCCTCGGAGCCGGCCTGTTCTCCTCGGTTCTGGGGGGCCTGCTGAGCGCCCTTGTTCTGACCCTGGCCGCTCCGAACCTGGCCGAACTGGCGCTTCAGTTCAGCAGCGTGGAATATTTCTGGCTAACGGTCCTGGGCCTCAGCTGTGCGACCTTCGTCGGCGGCTCGTCGCTTCTCAAGGGGGTGGCGGCCCTGCTGTTCGGGCTTGGGCTGTCGACCATCGGCATGGACCCCGTCTCCGGGACTCCCCGCTTCACCTTCGGCGTCACCAATCTGCTCGGCGGTCTCGGCCTGATTCCGCTTCTCATCGGCGTGTTCGCGATCTCCGAACTGCTGCGCACCGTGACGCTTCCGGCAACCGGCGAACGGCAGGCGCGACCGGCGGTCGGCTCGATCAGCGCCGGGATGGGCCGCCTGATGTGGCATCACCGCTTCGAAGTCCTGCGCGGAAGCACGCTGGGAACGCTCGTCGGCGCTCTGCCGGGGGCCGGCGCGGACATCGCCGCATGGATCGCCTATGCGGTCACCCGCCGCTCGCAGAAGGGCAAGGACCCGAACGCCGTCGAGCAGAAAGTCCAGCGCATCGTTTCCGCCGGCGCCGCGAACAACGCCAGCCTGGGGGGAGCCTACATCCCGGCGACCGTGTTCGGAATCCCCGGTGATGCGATCACCGCCATCGTGATCAGCGTCATGTTCCTCAAGGGCCTCAACCCCGGCCCGACCATCTTCCTCAACAACCCGACGGCGATCTACTCCATCTTCGCGATCTTCTTCGTCGCGAACATCCTGATGATCCCGCTGGGCATCCTGTGCATCCGCACCTTCGGCCTGATCCTGAAGGTGCCGAGGACCTATCTGACGCCGATCATCCTGCTCTTCTGCATCGTCGGGGCCTTCTCGGTCGAAAACACGCTGTTCGCGGTCGGAATCATCGCCATTGTCGGCTTGCTCGGCTATTTCATGGAAGCCAACGACATTCCCATGGCTCCGGCGGTGCTCGGCCTGATTCTCGGGCCTGTGATCGAGCAGACCTTCATGACGTCCATGCTGAAGAGCGGCGGAGAGGTGTCCGTGTTCTTCGACCGTCCGCTCGCCATCGCCCTTGCGGTGGCGACCCTCGGCTCCTGGGCGCTGGCGGGCGTCTTGAAGCTCGTGGACGCGGCCAAGGCGCGCCCCGTCCTGACGTGACGCATGTGGCGGCTCCTCATCGTGACCGCGCGCGGAGGGCTCCCGGAAGCCCTCCGCGCTGCAGTTCCAGCACCCCCTGAGCAGAATCGGCGGGTCGAGTGTCAGGCGTTGACTGGGGCGCGGCCGGCGGTCTTTGAGATGAGCAAGGAACAGGAGCGTAAGCCCGGGAGCACGACGGAGCGCCCCCCCTGGGCAGAGCGGACACCCGTGGCCAAGCCATCCTTGACCGCCCGGACAAGCCCAGCCGGGTGTCTCTTTTCCGGGCCGCGGACAGGTGCCCTGCAATACTATTGCACAAATTGCCCGTGCGGCGGGGCGCTTGGTATATTGCTCCGATTTGGCCGGCCAAATCAGAGCGATCGTGCTCCAGGGAGGATACGCTGATGGAGAACGCCAAAGCGGCGCACATCAACGAATTGGTCCGCGTCTCGGAAGGGACCGCGTCGAAGCGCGACGCCATCATCACCGCATCCTGGCGCCGGTGCGTGGCCGATCACAAGCTGGACCCGACTGTCCGGCGCGAGGCCTACATCCTGCCGCACGAGCGTCTGTGCCTGCACCGCGACGCAATGGACGAGTTCCTGCGCATGGCCCGCTTCGGGCTGGAGGCGCTGTATCATCAGGTGGCCGGCATGGGCTACGCCCTGCTGCTGACCGACAGCAACGGCGTCACCGTCGATTTCATAGGCGACCGGGCGTCGGACGACGACCTGCGCCGGACCGGCCTCTATCTCGGCGCGGACTGGAACGAGGGACGGGCCGGCACCTGCGCGGTCGGCACCTGCATCGCCACGGGCGAGGCGTTGACCGTCCACCAGACGGACCATTTCGACACGACCCACATTCCCCTCACCTGCACGGCGGCTCCGGTGTTCCACAGCGGCGGCGGGCTTGCGGCGGTGCTGGACATCTCCGCGCTCCGTTCGCCGGAGCCCAAGATCAGCCAGTATCTGGCCCTCCAACTGGTCAATGCCTACGCGCACAAGATCGAAAACGCCAACCTCTACAACAATTTCCGCCGGGAGTGGGTGATCAAGCTCTCCGCCTCCCAGGAGTTCGCGGAGGTCGATCCGGACTTCGTGATCGCGCTGGACGGCGCCGGGCGGATCATCGGCTTCAATCACCGCGCGTGGAAACTGCTGGCCGGTGAGGGCGAGGACCGGGAGCATCCCATCGGACGATCCTTCTCCGACCTGTTCGACTGCCAGTTGGACGATTTGGTGCGGTTCGTGCGTTCCCTGCCCACCGACCAGCGCACCCTCCGCCTGCGGCGCAGCGGGACACCCCTGTTCGCGCAGGCGATGCCGCCTCCGGCCATCGCTGTCCCGCGCCCACGCAAAGGAAACGAGGGAAGCCTGCCCAAACCGCTCCAGGCGATGTGCGGAGGTGATCCGGCGCTGAAAGCGGTGCTGACGCGCGCGGCGAAGCTGGTGAACACGCGGATGAGCCTGCTGATCCACGGCGAGACCGGCACCGGCAAGGAACACCTCGCCAAGGCCCTGCACCAGTCGAGCGTGCGCGCGGCCAAGCCCTTCGTCGCCGTGAACTGCGCCGCGCTGCCGGAGGCGCTAATCGAGAGCGAGTTGTTCGGCTATGAGGCCGGCTCCTTCACCGGGGCCACGTCACGGGGCAAGAAGGGGCTGATCCTGGAGGCGGACGGCGGCACGCTGTTCCTGGACGAGATCGGCGACATGCCGCTGTCCTCGCAGACACGCCTGCTGCGCGTCCTGGCGGAGCGGGAGGTCACCCCCATCGGCCGCACCAAGGCGGTGTCGGTGGACGTGCGCGTCATTGCCGCGACCCACCGCGATCTGGTCGAGCTGATCAAGGCCGGGACGTTCCGCGACGACTTGTATTTCCGTCTCAACGGCGCGGTGTTCACCGTGCCGCCGCTGCGCCAGCGCGGCGACCTCGACTGGCTGATCGACCGGCTGCTGGCCGAGCGGACGGAGCGGGACGGCATCGGCTACACCATCGCCGCTCCGGCGCTGGCGGCCCTGCGCGCCCACGGCTGGCCCGGCAACGTGCGCGAGCTGGTGAACGCGCTCGACTACGCCTGCGCCGTCTGCACCGACGGGCTAATCGAACTGATGGACATTCCCGACCCCATGCAGCGCAGCGGCGTGTTCGAGGCGTGGCCGGCGGGCGCTCCGACGCCCGCCCCGGACTGCGACGACCCCGCCATCCGCCTGCGCGAGGTGCTGCGCCGCCTGCACTGGAACGTCTCGGCGGCGGCGCGGGAAACGGGCGTGGACCGCTCGACCATCCACCGCCAGATGCGCCGTTTCGGCATCGTCCCGCCGCACCGGCTGGATTGAGGCATGCCACACCTGTTGCAGCGCCCCTGCAACAGGTCATGCAACAGGTGAGGTGATCGCAACACCGCCACCCGTCGTGCAAACCGTTGCGGAAGCACGATAGTCAGTCACACGCACATTTGGCACGGCTCTTGCCATACACCCCTTCAAAACATCGAAGCGAAGGGGGGACGCGTGGCACCGGCCATCGGCATCATTGCCAATCCAGTATCCGCGCGCGACATCCGCCGGGTCGTCGCGAACGCGGCGAACCTCCAGATCGCGGATCGCGCCAACATCGTCCTGCGGGTGCTGGCCGCGTTGCGCGCCTGCGGGATCACCGACGTCCTGATGATGCCGGAGCATGGCGGCATCGGGCGCCATGTGGCGCGCGGGCTGTCGCGGGCGGCGGCGCACGGCGAGGCGCCCTATCCCGCCATTCACCCCCTGCCCATGCCGGTCACCGGCACCGTCGCCGACACCCATCGGGCGGCGGACGAGATGCGCCGGGCGGGAGTCGCCGCCATCGTCGTGCTGGGCGGCGACGGCACGCACCGCGCCGTGGTGGCGCACTGTGGGGCGGTGCCCGTGGCCGGCATCTCCACCGGCACCAACAACGCCTTTCCCGAACACCGCGAGCCGACCATCACCGGGCTGGCGACCGGCTTGGCCGTGACCGGGCAGGTGCCCGCGGACATCGCCTTCGCGGCGAACAAGCGCATCGACGTGTTGCTCAACGGCCGGGTGGAGGAGATCGCGCTGGTCGATGTCGCTCTGGTGACCGAGCGCTACGTCGGGGCCCGCGCCCTGTGGAAGCCGGAAAGCTTCCGCGAGCTGTTCGTCACCTTCGCCGACCCGGAGGTCATCGGCATGTCGGCCATTGCCGGCCTGCTGGAGCCCGTGACGCGGGAGGAGAGCGGCGGGCTGATGGTGCGTCTCGGCACACCGGCGTCCGGCATGACGGTGCTGCGCGCGCCCATCGCGCCTGGGCTGATGGCCTCGGTCGGCGTCGCTGATTGGCGCCGCATGCCGGCCGGCGTGCCCTTCGTGCCGGAGGTGAAGGCCGGCTCCATCGCGCTCGACGGCGAGCGGGAAATCGCATTCTCGGCGCAAGACCGCGTGTCCCTGACGCTCCGGGACGACGCCTTCCGCACCGTGAACGTGGGCGGCTGCATGCAGTACGCCGCCCAGAACAGGCTGCTGACCGGCGCCCCGGCGCCGGTCACGGCCGAGCCTTAAAAAAACCCGTCTTTGAAAACCCCGTCTTTGAAAAACCTGCCTTTGAAAAACCTGACAAGGGAGAAACGTCAGTGACCAACACCCCTTATCCACTCGACAAAGCGGACCTGCTGCAAGCCTACCGGACCATGCGGACCATCCGCGAGTTCGAGGAGCGTCTGCACATCGACTTCGCCAAGGGCGACATTCCGGGCTTCGTGCACCTCTACGCCGGCGAGGAGGCCTGCGCCACTGGCATCATGATGCACCTGAACGACAACGACCGCATCGCCTCGACCCATCGCGGCCACGGTCATTGCATCGCCAAGGGAGTCGATGTCCACGAGATGATGGCGGAGATCTACGGCCGTTCCACCGGCGCCTGCCGGGGCAAGGGCGGATCGATGCACATCGCCGACCTGTCGAAGGGCATGATGGGCGCCAACGGCATCCTGGGCGCCGGCGCGCCGCTGATCTGTGGGGCGGCGCTGGCCGCCAAGTTCCGGGGCGACGGTGGGGTCGGCATTACCTTCGTCGGCGACGGCGCGTCCAACCAGGGCACCTTCCTGGAGAGCATGAACCTCGCGGCGGTGTGGAACCTGCCGGTCATCTTCGTGGTGGAGAACAACGGCTACGCCGAATCCACCGCCATGGAATGGGCGGTCTCCTGCGACAGCTACATCGACCGTGCCACCGGCTTCGGCCTGCCCGGCGTGACTGTGGACGGCACCGATTTCTTCGCGGTGTACGAGGCGGCCGGCGAAATCGTCAAGCGCGCCCGCGAAGGCGGCGGCCCGGCGCTGCTGGAATGCAACATGGTCCGCTTCTACGGCCATTTCGAAGGCGACGCCCAGACCTACCGCGCCAAGGGCGAGGTGGAGAACCTGCGCGCCAACCGCGACTGCATCAAGCTGCTCGCCCAGCGCCTGACCGAAACCGGCACCGTCGCCCCCGCCGAGCTGGAGGCCATCGACCGCGAGGTGAACGCGCTGATCGAGGACGCCGTGCGCTGCGCCAAGGCGGCCCCGCCGCCCGTCGCCGCCGACCTGCTGAAAGACGTCTACGTCGCCTACTGAGCGGCCCACGCCAAAAATCGGCATTCACCGGAGGAAACACCATGTCCCGCAAAATCAGCATGAAGACGGCGATCAACGAGGCGTTGGACCTCGAAATGCGCCGCGACCCGACCGTCATCCTCATGGGCGAGGACATCGTCGGCGGCACCGGCGCGCCCGGCGAGGACGACGCCTGGGGCGGCGTGCTGGGCGTCACCAAGGGCCTGTTCGCCAAGCACGGCGACCGCCTGCTGGACACGCCCCTGTCGGAATCCGCCTACATCGGTGCGGCCATCGGCGCCGCCGCCTGCGGCATGCGCCCGGTCGCGGAGCTGATGTTCATGGACTTCATGGGCGTCTGCTTCGACCAGATCTTCAACCAGGCGGCCAAGTTCCGCTACATGTTCGGGGGCAAGGCGGAGACGCCGGTGGTGATCCGCGGCATGGTCGGCGCGGGCTTCCGCGCGGCGGCCCAGCATTCGCAGATGCTCACCCCGCTGTTCACCCATATTCCGGGGCTGAAGGTCGTCTGCCCGTCGAACGCCTACGACGCCAAGGGCCTGCTGATCCAGTCGATCCGCGACAACGACCCGGTCATCTTCTGCGAGCACAAGAACCTCTACGGTCATGAGACCGAGGTGCCGGCGGAGTCCTACGCCATCCCCTTCGGCGAGGCGAACGTGCTCCGCGACGGCGATCACGTCACCATCGTCAGCTACGGCCTGACCGTCCACCGCGCCATGGAGGCGGCGGACGCGCTCGCCAGGGACAAGGTGGAGGCGGAGGTCATCGACCTGCGCACCCTGTCGCCCATCGACTGGGACACCATCATCGACAGCGTGGAGCGCACCGGCCGGCTGGTCGTGGTGGACGAGGCGCACCCGCGCTGCAACCTCGCCACCGACATTTCGGCCTTCGTGGCGCAGAACGCCTTCGGCGCGCTGAAGGCCGGCATCCAGATGGTGACGCCGCCGCACACGCCGGTGCCCTTCTCGCCCTCGCTGGAAGACCTCTACATCCCCAGCGCCGAGGCCGTCGCCGCCGCCGTCCGCCGCACGCTGGCCCCCTCTCCCCGCAGCACCCTCGCCGCCTGATCCCGGAGCCGCTTTTTCATGACCACTCTCAACGAGCGCATCAAGCCCATCGTCATGCCCAAGTGGGGCCTGTCCATGTCGGAGGGCAAGGTCACCGGCTGGCTGAAGCAGCCGGGGGCCACCGTCAACCTGGGCGACGACCTGCTGGAGGTCGAGACCGACAAGATCACCAACGTGGTCGAGGCCGGCGAGACCGGCGTCCTGCGCCGGGTGCTGGGCGAGCCCGGCACCGTCTACCCGGTGAAGGCGCTGATCGCCGTGCTGGCCGAACCCGACGTGCCGGACAGCGACATCGACGCCTTCATCGCCGGCTACGCCGTCCCCGCCGCCGACGGCGAGGAGGACGGGGCGGATGCCGGCCCGCGCTACGAGTTCGCCGAGACGGCGGTGGGCAACATCCGCTACGCCAAGCGCGGCGACGGGGCGACGACCGTGCTGCTGGTCCATGGCTTCGGCGGCGACCTCGACAACTGGCTGTTCACCATCGACGCCCTGGCGGAGGGCGCCACGGTCTACGCGCTGGATCTGCCGGGGCACGGCCAGTCCGCCAAGACGCTGCCCGACCCGACGCTGACCGGCCTGTCGAAAGCGGTCCAGGACTTCATGGACGCGGTGGGCATCGGGGCCGCGCATCTGGTCGGCCATTCCATGGGCGGTGCGGTGTCCATGCGCACGGCGCTCGACGCGCCGGAGCGGGTGGCGTCGCTGTCGCTGATCTGCTCGGCCGGTCTGGGGCCGGAGATCAACCAGGACTACATCGCGGGCTTCATCGACGCGACCTCACGCCGCGACCTGAAGCCGGTGCTGGAAACCCTGTTCGCCGACGCCGGCCTCGTCAGCCGCCAGATGACCGACGAGCTGCTGAAGTACAAGCGGCTGGACGGCGTGGACGGTGCCCTTCGGGCCATTGCGTCCTCGATGTTCGAGAAGGGGGCGCAGAGGGCCATTCTCGGCGCGGCGGTCGGGGCCGCGAACGTGCCGACGCTGGTCGTGTGGGGCGCGGAGGATCGCGTCATTCCCGCCGCCCACGCCACGGCGCTGGGCTCCGCCGCGCGGGTCGAGGTGGTCCCAAACGCCGGTCACATGGTGCAGATGGAGGCGGCCGGGAAGGTCAACGCCCTCATCAAGGACCACGTCACGAAAAACCTCTGACCCTTCCACCCGTCCGGCCGGCTTGCGGGCTCTCCCCCGCGCCGGCCCTTGGAGACGCACCATGCCAAACCTCAAGGACAAGAGCATCATCGTCACCGGTGCCGGCCGCGGGATCGGCGCCACCATGGCCCGCGCGCTCGCGGCCGACGGCGCGCGGCTGATCATCGCCGATCGCACGGAGGACGATGCGAAGGCGGTCGCGGAGTCCATCCGCGCGAAGGGTGGCGACGCCGTCCCGGTCACGGTGGACGTCCGCGACCGCGCCGCGGTCCGCCGCATGATCGACACGGCCGTCTCGTCCTTCGGACGCCTCGACGTCCTCTTCAACAACGCGGGCGTCGCCCAGACCAAGCCATTTCTCGACATCACGGAGGAGGACTGGCGTTTCGTCACCGACGTCAACGCATTGGGCGTGCTGATCGGCATGCAGGAGGCGATCAAGACCTTCCGCGCGCAAGGCGGGGGCGGGAAGATCATCAACACCGCCTCCATCGCCGGCAAGCAAGGATACGAGCCGCTCGCCCATTACTCGGCCAGCAAGTTCGCGGTGGTTGCCTTGACCCAGGCGGCGGCGCGTGCCTTCGGCAAGGAGAAGATCACCGCCAACGCGATCTGCCCCGGCGTCGTCGCGACGGAGATGTGGAAGATCATCGACAAGGGCTTCCGTGACACCGGACTGACGACGGCCGAGGACGAGGCGTTCAACCATTTCGCGGCCGGCGCCGTGCTGGGCCGTCCTTCGACGGCGGAGGATCTGGTGGGGGTGGCACGCTTCCTCGCCTCGTCCGATTCCGACTTCATGACCGGCCAATCCCTGCTTGTCGACGGCGGAATGGTCTTCACCTGACCGCGGCCCGGCGATTTCGAGCTGACGCGCATCATCTCAGCGACAAAATTGGCAACAACAAAATTGGAGGAAACGACCATGACCACGATGAAGGCCGCCGGGTGGGCGCGGATCAAGGTGCATTGGTGCGGGATCTGCGGCTCCGACCTGCACGAATTGGTCCACAACAAGGACCGGAACGTGAAGATCATCGTGCAGCCGGCGGCCCCGGCCGTCGCGGCGGAGTAACGGCCATGCCCGCGTCACCCACTGCGCTTGTTCATCAGGCCGAGAAGCCGGCTTGGCTTCGAGCCCGCGCGCCGTCGACCGGTGCCAATGAGGACACCCGCGCCCTCGTCCGCCGACATGCCCTGCACACGGTCTGCGAGGAGGCCGCCTGTCCCAACATCGGCGAATGCTGGAGCAAGCGGCACGCAACGGTGATGATCCTGGGCAGCGTATGCACGCGGGCCTGCGCCTTCTGCAACGTGGCGACCGGACGGCCCGACGCGCTCGATCCGCGAGAACCGGACCGACTGGCCGAGGCGGTTCTGGAACTCGGCCTGCGCCATGTGGTCATCACCTCGGTGGACCGCGACGACCTGCCGGATGGCGGTGCCCGGCAGTTCGTGCGTTGCATCGAGCGGGTCCGCGCCGTCTCGCCCGCGACGACGATCGAGATCCTGACCCCCGACTTCCGCAACAAGACGGGAGCCGTCGAGACCGTCGCCGATGCCCGGCCGGACGTCTTCAACCACAACCTGGAAACCGTGCCGCGCCTGTACGCGACGGTGCGGCCGGGGGCACGCTACTATCACTCGTTGCGCCTTCTCGACCAAGTGAGGAACCGGCGCCCGGAGATCTTCACCAAGTCCGGCATCATGCTGGGCCTTGGCGAGGAGCGCGCCGAGGTGCTTCAGGTTATGGACGACCTGCGGGTGGCGGGCGTCGATTTCCTGACCGTCGGCCAGTATCTGCGGCCCACCCCGCGGCACCACCCGGTGGCGCGCTACGCCCCGCCGGGGGAGTTCGCCGAATATGAACGGGTGGCGCGGGCCAAGGGCTTCCGGATGGTTTCGGCAAGCCCGCTGACCCGCTCCTCCTACCACGCCGAACAGGACTTCGCGACCTTGGTGCGAAGCGCAGGACAGCCGGTCCCAACCGGGCGGTGATGACCGCGGGATCGCTGCGCAGGGTGTCGTGGTCGTCGGCATCCGCGTTCCCGGCGGCGATCAGCAGGGCGCGGAAGCGGATCGTCTCCGCCAACCTGCGCTGAATGGGCTTGGGGGCATGTTCAAGCCCGAAGCGCATCGGCCAACCGCAACGTCGGAGCGGTGTCCACTCCACCCGGCCTTATGGTGGGGAGGTCGCCGGGACCGGAGTGGGAATGCCATAGGCGTGGGCGAGTTGGTTGAAGCTGTCGACGGTCGTCTGGTCGATGGGAATGCCAAGGGTCCTGCGGCGCTCCGCCTCCGCCCACTCCCGGTCGCCGGGCGCCATGACCGTTCGGCCCGGCACGGCCTGGGACCCGCGCAGGGCGGCCAGATAGCGCGCCATGTTGTCCTCGAAGTTTTCCCGCGGTAGGAAAGCGTCCGGACGGATCGCCATCACGAAGGCGCCCATGCCGCGCGGCGTGCTCAGGTCCGGTCCCGGCATCGGCAGGATCTCAAAGCTCAGCTTCATGCCGGTCAGGACAGCGCTGAGGATCTCAACGAAGCCCGCCAGCCCGGCCCCCTTGAAGCCGAACTCGCCGCCCAGCGGCGCCAGCATCTCGGCCCGCTCGGGATCGGTGGTGTTGCGTCCCTCGGGGTCCGACGCGGTGGCCTCGGGAAGCGCGAGCCCGAGGCTGCGGTAGAGCTGGACGCGGTTGTAGGGGATGGCGCTGGTGGCCATGTCGAACAGCCACGGATCACCGTCCTTCACCGGAACGGCGATGGCGATCGGGTTGGTGCCGTGGAAGCGTTCGGCGCCGTCGTGCAGCCGCATGAAGCTGTCGGAATTGCAGACGGCCATGCCGATGCAGCCCGCCTCCGCCGCGGCGAGCGCGAAGGCGCCGGCCGGGCCGAAATGGGAGTTGTTGCGGATGGCGACCGCCCCGATGCCGAACCGGCCGGCCAGCTCGACCGCCTTCTCCTGCGCGCGGTAGGCGCCAAGCGCGCCGTGGGCGTGGTCGGCGTCCAGCGTGGCGACGGCCCCGAATTCGGACAGGATGCGCGGAGCGGGACGCAGGTTCACCCGTCCCTGGGTCATGGTGGTCACATAGTGGCCGAGCAGCCGAACGCCGTGGCTGTCGACCCCCAGCCGAGAGCCGTGCATCATCGCGCGCGTGGCCGCGTCCGCCGTTGCCTCGTCCGCTCCCGCGGCCAGGAACACCGCGCGGCAGAAGGAATCCAGGGCTTCCGCGCCGTAGCGCGCGGTCGGCTGAGCCGGTCCGGTCACAGCGTCTGCCCTCCGTCGGCGACGAGCAGGCTTCCGGTCATGAAGCCGGACTCGTCGCTGGCCAGATAGACCGCGGCGGCGGCCATCTCCTCGACGGTGCCCAGGCGCCCCATCGGCTGGCGCGCGACGAACTGGGCCCGCATGCCCTCGGGATCGGCGCTCGACTGGATGCGCTCCTCCAGCGACGGCGAGTGGGTGGTGCCGGGGCACAGCGCGTTGCAGCGGACGCCGACGCCAATGAAGTCGCGGGCCACGGCCTTGGTCAGGCCGATCACCGCCGCCTTGCTGGTCCCGTAGGCGGTGCGGTTGGCGACGCCGGTCAGGCTCGACGCCACCGAGGCGACGTTCACGATGGAGCCCCGCCGCCGCTCGATCATGCCCGGAAGCGCCGCGCGGATGGTGTGGAACATCGAGGTGACGTTCTGGTCCAGGCTGCGCGCCCAATCCTCGTCGCTGCAGTCCAGGATGGTGCCGTTGTGGACCCACCCGGCGTTGTTGACGAGGATGTCGAGCGGCCCGGCCTCGGCGACGACGCGCCGGACCGCCGCCGGGTCGGTCACGTCGAGCGCGACCGGGGTGATCCGGGGATCGATGCGGGGAAGGTCCTCCATCTTGGACAGCGTGCGGCTGGCCGCGACGACGTCGGCCCCCTCCCTGGCGAAGGCGAGCGCGATGGCCCGTCCCATGCCCTGCCCCGCTCCGGTCACCAGGGCGCGTTTTCCGTCTAGTCTGCCGGTCATCGTGTTTGGAACTCCACCAGTCGGCGCCGCACGGGGCGCCGGATTGGACGCAAGGATTCGCTGTATGGACCGGGAGGACGGCGTTTCCACCGCCGCACCCGGCCCGCCGCCATCATCCGAAGAGCAGGTTCGGGATCAGGAGGATGACCTCGGGCACGAAGATCAGAAGCAGGGTCGTCAGCCCGATGGCGATCATCAGGGGCAGGGACTCCCGCACATAGGCACCCACCGACACCCTCAGGATCGAGCAGACGGTGAACATCGCCGCCCCGACCGGAGGCGTGAAGTTGCCGATCGTCGCCGCGACGATGAAGACGATGCCGAAATGCACCGGATCGCCGCCCATCGCCCGCACGGCGGGCAGGAAGATCGGGGTCATCATGATGATGATCACCGTCGCGTCGATGAACAGGCCCGCCACCAGAACCAGGAGGACGATCAGGACCATCACCAGCTGGACATTGTCGGTGAGGCTGGTCAGGGACGAGGCGATGACTTCCGGGATGCGCTCGAAGACGATGCCGTAGCTGAAGATCGCCGACAGGCTGATGAGGAACATCGCGGAGCCGACGTCGGCGAGACTGACCTCCAGCGCCTCGACGAAACTCTTCGCCTTGAGCCGGCGGTAGATTGCGAAGCCGATGAACAGCGCGTACAGAACCGCGAAGGCGCCGATCTCCGAGGGCGTGAAGATGCCCATGCGCAACCCGACGAGCAGGATGACCGGGAACAGCAGAGCCCAGACGCCGCCCTTCAGAGCACTGCCGACTTCCGACAGGGACGCCCGTTTCGCCCGCTCCGGAGGGTATCCGCGCTTGTTGGAGGTGTACCAGACGGCGATGCTCATGGCGATGCCGAGCAGAAGCGCCGGGGCGAAGCCCGCCGCGAACATCCGTCCGATCGACACCTGGCCGATGGTCCCGTACAGGATCATGCCGATGCCCGGCGGGATCAGCGGGGTGAGAAGCGAGGTGAAGGAGATCACGCCGGCGGTGAAGCCGCGCGACATGCCCCGTTTCGTCATCTCCTCGCCAAGGATGCGCGACTGCATCGCCGCGTCCGCGATGGCCGATCCCGACACGCCGCCCATCAGCGCCGACAGGACGATCGAAATCTGGGCGAGGCCGCCCTTGAAGTGTCCGGTGGCCACCGACGCCAGATTCAGCAGGCTTTCGGTGATGCCGGACCGGTTCATGTAGTTGCCCGCCATGATGAACAGGGGAACGGCGAGCAGGGCGAAATTCTGGGTCTGGGACACCGTCACCTGGAGCGGGATGGTGAAGGGCAGCTCCGGGTGCTGGAGGAAGAAGAGCACCCCCGAGATGCCGATCGCGAAGGCGACCGGCATGCCGATGAGAAGGAAGACCGCGAAGGCGAGAGCGACGAGCAGCATGGTCAGGCGGTCTCCCCGCTGGCGGCAGCGGCGCACGGAACGCCGTCGGACCGCATCAGGGCCCGTATCTTGAGAATCGTGGTGATGAGCATCAGGGCCGCCCCGACGGCGATGCTGGAAGTGACCCAGGAATAGCTGACGCCGGGAATGCCGTTGAAGGTCCGGGACCGGCTGGTCCAGGCGAGCAGGGTGCCGCCGTAGACGGCGTAGCAGAGGAACAGCGCGATCGCCGCGTAGTTCACGAACAGCAGGGTCCGCTGGTACCGCTCGGACAGCTTCGCGGTCACCAGATCGAGGGACATCAGCATGTCCTTGCGCCAGGCGATGTCGGCGCACAGGAACACCGCCCAGGCGAAGAAGCAGGTCGCCAGATCGATGGTCCAGTTGAGCGGGTGCTGCATCATCCGCGCCACGCCGCCCAGCAGAAGCAACCCCACCATCAGCATCAGGAACAAGCCGGCGAGGATCGCCTCCAGCTTCAGGACATAGTCGTAGAGAGTCTTCATAAAGGCAGGCCTCGCCGGCTTCGGATGACTTAGCGACCCATTTCCTTGTAGACGGCCGCGCGCACCTCGGTGAGACCGAGCTTCTGGTACGCGGCGTCGCCGGCCTTGCGGAAGGCCTCCAGATCGACGTTGTCGGTCACCTTCATGCCGCCCTTGACCAGCGCGGCCTTCTCACCTTCGGCCGCGTCGGCGAGCACCTTCGACACCTTCTGGCCGGCGGCGCTGCATTCCTCGACCAGCGCGGTCTGGTAGTCGGCGGGCAGCTTCTTGAACCAGGCGGCGCTCACGACCTCGAAGTTGATCAGCAGGATGTGGCCGGTCTCGCTGACGTTCCGGACGACCTCCTGGAGATTGCCCGGACGGATGTTGGCGTAGGTCAGTTCCGCGCCGTCGACGGCCCGCTGCTGAAGACCGGGGTAGATGTCGCCGAAGCTCATCGCCGTCGGGGCCGCGCCGATGGCGCGCACCGATTCCTGCCAGATGGGGGCCGGCGGGGTGCGGATGCGCAGACCGGACAGGTCGCCCGGATTGCGGACCGGCTTGTTGGCGAACACGTGGCGCTTGCCCTGCACGAAGTCGAAGCAGACGACCTGGAGGCCGTGCTTGTCCGCCAGCTCCGTCTTCCATTTCTTGACGATGTCGAGCTTCGACAGCGCGAAGGCCTCGTCGAGCGTCTCGATGAAGTACGGGCCGTTCAGGACCGCGATCTCACGGACATAGTTGCCGAGGCGGGCCGCATCGGTGTTCTGGCCGATGTTGGCGCCCTGGCGGATCTGCTCGATGATGTCCTCTTCGTTGCCGAGCTGGGCGCTGTGGAACACCTCGATCTTCAGGCCGCCGTTGGTCCGCTCCTCGACGCGCTTGGCCCATTCCTGGAACGCCGAGTGATAGGCTTCGACCGGGCTGTGGACATGGTTCATGCGCAGGATGTGCTTCTGCGTCTGGGCCTGGGCCATCCCCATGCCAGCGATCAGCGTCAGCGCGGTGGCTCCAAGAAAAGCGCCAAGGCGCTTGGACATGTTGGTCACTGCCTACTCCCTAGAATTTCTTATGAGTTCAGAGATCAAGGGCGCCCGTTGCTTTGAGCGCGGAGCCTGAGAAAGCCCTTATGTCATGCGTTTCTGCCCACTTCTGCGGAGCGGACAGGCGATGCGCGGATGGCGAACGGCTCAGCCAGCGCAACGTTCGGTTATCTTGCACACTTGTATCCAAGGATGCAAGATGGTACGGATCATCCAGAAGGCGATTTGATTGGTGTCCAATCAAATCCATGTTCGGACGGGATTGCGTCGGACAAGGGCGGCGTGATGGAGGGGAGGCACAACCAATAATGTCAAAGTGTTCGTCCGGCGGCACCAGACTTCGGTCCGGTTCCACCCGCGTCCCGGACTGTGTACAGCGGCGCTGCGACCTTGCGTGGGCCAATCCGATCCGGCGATAATCGCGATTCCGTACTCGGGAATGGCGATGTCCGCCGACGCAGCGGCTGGGGGTTATACGGTGAAGAACGAACGGCTGGTGTTGGAACGCAACACACTGGACAGCGTGATCTACAAGGAACTTCGGAAGAGGATCATTTCGCTGTCGTTCCAGCCCGGCTCGATGATCTACGAAAACGCCGTCGCCGATGAATACGGCGTCAGCCGGACACCGGTCCGTCAGGCCTTCTTCCGGCTGGCGAACGAGGGACTGCTGAGCATCCTGCCGCAGCGCGGCGCGCAGGTGTCCCACCTGTCCGCGGCCAAGGTGAAGGAGGCCCAGTTCATCCGGGAAGCGCTGGAGGTGTCGGCGTTCGGGGAGGTGGCGCGCATCTGGAACAAAACCGCCGATCACAGCGCAGCGCAAGCCAAGGCGCTGGCGCTGATCGAGCAGCAGAGACAGGTCGTGCGGGAAAAGGACTATGTCGGTTTCACCGAACTGGACGTGGCGTTCCACGACACCGTCATCGGGGTGCTGGGAAACGCCATGCTGCTGGAGATGCTGAACGACGTGAGGACGCATCTGACACGGGTGCGCTTCCTCGAACTTCAGGAGGCCCACCATGAGGACGACGCGATCGCCGACCACGTCAAGCTGATGCGCTCGATCATGGCGAACGATGTCGCGGGGACCCAATCGCTCCTGCTGGCCCATTTGAAGATGATCGAGGCGATGCGCGACGACATCCTCAAGCGTCACGACATTCTCTTCGAGTAGAGCCCGTCCGGGGCTCCGCCGAGGAGCCCGTTCCCGGGCGGTTCATCCGGACATCGCTGACGGACGCAGACCCGGACCGGTCGGACAACCGGTGGGAAAGGGGGCGGCTTGCCCTGTGCGAACCGACGGCAAGACCAACGACCCCGCAAGCGGGTACAATCAGGAGGAAACGAGATGAACAGACGGTCGATCCACAGCTACACCTGGATTCCGAAGTGGTCCACCAAGGACGGCGCCTACGCGGCAGAGCGCGCCGCGGCCTTCGGCTATGGCCAACTCGTCGTGCCGATCCGCGACCATGACAGCATCGAACCGGCGGCCATCGCCGCGCTGTGCGAGCGGGCCGGAGTCCGCCCCGTCGCGACCTCGCCGCTTCAGGTCGACAACGACATTTCGAGCACCGACCCGGACGTGCACCGCCGCGGGATCGAGCGGCATTGCGCAGCGCTCGCCCTGGCGCGCGACATGGGCGCGGACCGCATGGGCGGCATCCTCTACAGCGCCTTCGGCAAGGCGTCGAAGGTGCCGAGCGACGCCAACTTCCAGGCGGCGGCGGACGGGTTGCGGATCGTCGCCGAACGGGCCGCGTCCTACGGGATGCTGCTCGCACTCGAAGTGGTCAACCGGTACGAGAGCAACCTGATCAACACGGTGGAACAGGCCGTCCGGATGGTCAAGCTGATCGGCGCCGACAACGTCCGCGTCCATCTCGACACCTTTCACATGAACATCGAGGAAAACGACCTTCTGGGCGCGCTTGAGCTGGCGATGCCCCATCTCGGCTATTTCGAGATCGACCAGAACCACCGCGGCCGCCTGACGGAGGGGGCCATCGACTTCGCCCCGATGCTGCGCCGTTTGAAGGCGGCCGACTATCAGGGGCTGATCGGCGTCGAAGCCTTCTCCTCCGCCGTCTCGCACCCGGACATCACCGCGGGCGTCGCGTCCTGGCGCAACCTGTTCGACCATGGCGACGAGGTGGCGCGCGACGGGCAACTGCTGCTCGATCAGCACGGCCTCTGACGACGCCCGCCTGATCGAACCGCTGGCGGCCGCGCCACGCCGGCAGGAGGCGCTGGTTCGGGCGATGAGTCCCGATCAAATCCGGCTGCGCCTGACCGTGTCGGAAACGCCCGCCGGCCAGCGGAAGGGCGCTGCGGAGTTCGGCGCGCTCCGCGGCGCTGGAGAGATCGATCACGCCCTGCCGCCGGGGCGCGAGGAATTTCGTCTATGCGCCTCGGCGGCCTACGACAGCCGACAGGTGTCCACGCAACCGATCCGTGACCGATGCCCGGTCGGCGTAAGGAAACCAGGATAAAATCCACCCCTCTTCAAACAACGTCTCCTCCGTGCAACACAATGGCCCCTTTGGCGACGCGATACGATCCCGACGGCACCGCCTCGCGGTCCCAGACTCCGTCGTTCGGCAGCGCGCGCAGCTTGTGACGCTCCACTTCGCGCTTCGTCACGGAGCGGGGGAAGCTCTCCACGAAGGCGATGAAGCGCGGAATCTTGAAGGCGGCCATGCGGCCCTCGCACCACGCGGCGATGGCAGCCGGCTCCACGCCGCTGCCCGATTCGCGGATGACGAAGGCCTTCACCTCCTCCTCCCCCTTTTCGGACGGCGTGCCGACCACCACGACCTCGCGCACGCCCGGACACTGGCTGAGCACGCTTTCCACCTCATAGGCCGACACGTTCTCGCCGCGGCGGCGCAGCCAGTGAGCCTGACGCCCCGTGAAGTGCAGATAGCCGTCCGCGTCCAGATGGCCGAGGTCGCCGGTGTGCAGCCACAGGTTCGACAGGCATTCCAGCGTGCGTTCCGGCGCGTTGAAATAGCCCGACATGAAGATGTGCGGGTAGCGGGGGCGCAGGGCGATCTGGCCGGTGACACCCGGCGGCACCGGCTGGTCGTCGTCATCGAGGATGGTCACCTCCGCCCAGCCATGGGTCAGGCCGTTGGCGCGCGGCTTCGGCGAGTTCATCCGGTTGTTGACGATCAGCACGCCGCCGGTCTCGGTCAGCGAATAGACGTTGACGAAGCCGATGCCGAACCGCTCCACGAAGCGGTCCGACACGGCGGGCGGGATCTGCCCCGTCACCCCCAGCGAGACGCGCACCCGGTGGTCGCGATCCGCCGGGCTCTCCGGCTGCTCGGTCAGCACGGTGATCATGGTGCCGATCAGATCGACGATGGTCGCCCCGGTCTCCCGCGCCCGCGCCCAGAAGTTGCTGCCGCTGAAGCGGCGGTCGATCACCGTGGGTATGTCGGCGACCATCGGCCCCATCACGCCCAGCATCAGGCCACCGACGTGGAACAGCGTCAGGATCGAGTAATGGACGTCGTCCGGCCGCGTCTCGAACGCCTCAACGTAGCGCATCCCCGCCGCGATCCAGGCGAAATGCGGCAGAAGCGCGCCCTTGGGCAAGCCGGTGGTGCCGCCGGTGTAGATGATGACCGCCGGATCGCCGCCGGACACCGCCACCACCGGCAGCGGATGCCCCGGCTCCAGCAGGTCGGCGAAGGGCGGGAAGCGCCCGCCTCCCCTCCCCTCGCCGTCGTCCACCACGTAGACGCGCATGCGGGGCAGCCGGTCCGCGACCGCCTCCACCCGCTCGGCCAGTTCCCCGTCCACCACCAGGACGGCGGGCGTGGCGTTGGTCAGGGTGTGGACGAGATCCTCCCCCACCAGACCGGCGTTCAGCGGCACCCAGATCGCCCCCAGCTTGCCGGCGGCTATCCAGGTCAGCAGATGCTCCGGCGCGTTGCGCAGGAAGCAGGCGACCCGGTCCCCCTTGCGCACCCCCAGCCGGTGCAGGTTGGCGGCGACACGGGTGGACTCCCCGTCCAGCTCCCGGTAGCTCATCGCCCGCCCGGCGACGGTCAGCCGGGGCGTGTCCCCGTGCTGCGCCGCGCGGGCGGCGACCAGCGCCGGCAGGGTTTCCCACTGCACCGGAACGCCGTGGATGCTGCGCGTGATGGTCATGCGGCGGGCCTCTCTCATTCCGGCAGGATGCGGCGCTTCTGAAGTTCCAGGAGGAGATCGACGAACATCTCCTCGCTGTCCACGCAGTCGTGGAAGCCCAGCTTGCGCGCCTTGATGGTGCTCATGTGGTGCGGATTGGGGCGCTGGCCGTAGCCGAACAGGAAGTCGGCGAACTGCCAGGACGGCACCACCTCGGTGTACTTGTAGGGCTTGAGACCGTGCTTCGCGACGACGCGGTCCCAGATCGGCTCGTTCTGCGGCATGATGCGGGCCAGCGAGAAGGGCTGCGCCGGTTCCAGCTCCATGCGGAACAGCTCCGCCACCTTGGGGAACACGTTCTCCCAGACATAGACGTCGCCGTTGGCGATGTTGAAGACTTGGTTGGCGCATTGCGGGCTGGTGCCGGCCCATTCGGCGGCCTTGGCGATCAGCCGGGCGTCGGTCGCCTCGCCGATGCGCGACGCGCCGCCGGGGAAGCGCAGCGGCAGGCCGTATTCGCGCGACACGGCGGCGAATACGCCGATGGCGGTGATGATGTTCAGCGGGCTGCCGACCGCAAGGCCGCAGACGATCTGCGGGCGCAGCACGCTCCAGCTCCATTCCTTGCCCTGCTGGCGTTCGCTGATCCAGTCCTGTTGGTCGTAGTAGAAGTTGGGGCGCATGTAGCGCGGATCGCTCTCGCGCGCCGGCTGGCGGAAGGGACCGAGATGGCCGCCATAGGCCTTGGTGCCCTGCAACAGTGTGATGTGGCGCAGGTTGGGCGACACCGCCTCGACATTCTCCACCACGTTCTTCAGCATGGCGAGGTTGGTCTCGACATGGTCCCATTCCGACCAGCCGCGCGTCACGTCGGGCTTCTCGTAGACGGCGGTGTAGCAGATGTTGGTGACGCCCTTGATCTCGCGCAGCTTGCGGCAGTCGTCGGGGTCGCGCAGATCGACGGCGGCCCATTCGGCGGCGGTCTCGAAGTCCGGGGTGCGGCGCGACACGCCGCAAACGTCCCATTCCGGGGAGGCTTCGAAATGCTCCAGCATCGGGCGGCCGACGGTCCCCAGCGCACCCACGATCAGCATCTTCTGACGGGCCATGAACACGATCCTTCTGTGCGGTAGTCTTCAGAAAAGGGTCATCAGGTATTGGCGGTCGCCCAGCGGTTCGGGCGGGCCCTCGTAAATCTTGCGGCCGGTGCGCAGCACGGTGACGCTCTGCGCGATGGGCAGGGCGTGGACGACGTTCTGCTCGACCATCAGCACGGCCATGCGCAGCGTCCGGTTGACCTCGGCGATGGCCTCCATGACGCGCTGGACGAGGTTGGGGGCGAGGCCGATCGACGGCTCGTCGAGGATCATCACGTCGGGCCGGTGCATCAGCGCCATGCCCATCGCCAGCATTTGCTGCTGCCCGCCCGACATGGTGCCGGCGATCTGACCGGCGCGTTCGCGCAGGATCGGGAAGAGATCCATCACCGCGTCGCGGTTCACCCGGATCTCCGCCGGGTCCTGCGCCGTGTAGGCGCCGAGTTCCAGGTTCTCGCGCACGGTCAGGCTGCGGAAGATGCCATGCCCCTGCGGAACCAGCGCGATCCCCGCCTTCACGTTGTCGGCGCAGCGCCGCCGGGTGATGTCCTCCCCCCGGTAGCGGACGGTCCCGGATGTCGGCCGCAGCAACCCGAAGACGGTGCGCACCAGCGTCGTCTTGCCGGCCCCGTTGTGGCCCAGCAGCACACGGATCTCGCCGGCCCGCACCGTCAGGTCCACCTCATGGACCACCGCCCGCTTGCCGTAGCCGGCGCTGAGGCCGCGCACCTCCAGGACGGGTTCGGCGATCGGCATGGTGTGAATCTCGGTCATCCGAAATACCTCTCGGCCAGTTCGCGGTCGCGCATCAGCGTGTCCGGCGGTCCCTTGGTCAGCACGCGGCCCTCGTCGATGAAGACGATCTCGTCGCAGACGCCGCGGATGACCTCCAGATTGTGCTCGATGATGCAGACGGCCTTGTTGGCGCGGGCGAGGTCGCGGATCACCCCGCAGATGCGCTCCACCGTCACGGTGTCGAGGCCGGACAGCGGCTCGTCGAGCAGCAGCACGTCGGCCCCGGTCGCCAGCAGCCGGGCGATGACCAGCAGCTTCTCCTCGGCGTAGGACAGGTTGGCGGCGGTCTCGTCGGCCTTGGCGAGCAACCCGACGAAGGAGGCGATCTCCAGCGCGCGGGCGACGTTCTCGCGGTCGGCCCGGCGGACGAGGCCGGGGCGGAAATAGACGTCGAGCGGGCGGTCGCCCGGCTGCGCGGGCAGCGAGACCAGGATGTTCTCCACCACCGTCAGCTTGGTGAACAGCTTCAGGTCCTGGAAGGAGCGGGCCAGCCCGGCGGCCACCACCTCGTGCGGCTTCAGTTTCGTCACGTCGCGGCCCCGGTAGAGGATGGTGCCGCCGGTCGGGCGCAGGAAGCCGGACAGCAGGTTGAAGGCCGTCGTCTTGCCGGCGCCGTTGGGGCCGATCAACCCGACGATCTCGCCGCGCTTCAGGTCGATGGTCAGGTCCTTGACCGCCTGGATGCCGCCGAAATGCTTGGACAGCGAGGTCGCGGAGACCACCACCTCCCCCGGCGTGCCGCTTGCGCGCTCCAGCGCACCCGTCGGCGGGCCGTTGGCGGGAACGCTGGACCGCGCGGCCCCGGTCGAGGTGCGGAACACCGTCTCGGGGAACAGCCCCTCAGGGCGCAGGCGCAGGATGACGATCAGCACGACGCCGTAGATCACCTGTCGCACCATGTCGGCGATGTCGCCCGGCACATGGACGAACTTCAGCCCTTCCGGCAGCAGCACCAGGATCGCCGCCCCGGCCAGCGAGCCCCACAAATTGCCCATGCCGCCCAGGATCACCATGGCGAGGATGAGGATGGTCTCCTCGATGGTAAAGGATTCCGGGTTCACGAAGGCGATGTAGTGGGCGACCAGCGTGCCGGCGACCGAGGCCAGCCCCGCCGACATCGCGAAGACCACCAGCTTCATGCGGACGAGGTTCTTGCCGACCGCCTGGGCCGCCGCCTCGTTCTCCCGCATGGCGCGCAGGGAGCGTCCGAAGGGCGAGGCGCCGAGCCTCCAGGCGACGGCGCAGCACAACGCCGCCATCACCGCGGCCAGCGGCAGGAAACTGACCGGGCTGGTCAGCGCGGTGCCGAACAGCGACACCGGGGGGATGCCGGGGATGCCGTCCGGCCCGCCGGTCAGCGGCTTGCTGTTCATCAGCACATCGATGGTGATGGCCTGCAACGCCAGCGTGATAACGACCAGATAGTGGCTTCCCACCCGCATGGCGGGAAAGGCGACCAGCAGGCCGATGGCGGCGGTGACCACCGTGCCGGCCAGCAGGGTGAGGGGAAAGCCGATGCCGAGCTTCGTCGCCAGGATGCCGGCGGCGTAGGCCCCGCTGGCGTAGAAGGTGGCGTGCGCCAGCGCGAAGATGCCGCCGAAGCCGATCAGCAGGTTGAAGGAGGTCGCCAGGATGCCGTAGAGGCAGACCATGACGAGGATGTGAGCGAGATATTCCATGGCTGTGCCTCTCCCTCAAGCCCGGCGGACGATGCCGGAGGGGCGGGCGAGCAGGAACCCGAACAGCACCACGAAGACGATGGTGTTCTGCCACTCGGTGGGGATCTGCCACATGCCCAGGCTCTGCACGAAGGCCAGCAGGAAGGCGGCGATGACCGCCCCGCGCAGCGACCCCACCCCGCCGACGATCACCGCGACGAAGGCGACGAACACCGCGCCGAAGCCCATGTTGGGGTTCAGCCCGTCGCGCAGCAGAACCAGCGACCCGGCCACCGCCGACACCGCCGATCCCAGCGCGAAGACCAGGATGGACAGGCGCGTGGTGTCGATGCCGATGACGGTGGCCATCTCGCGGTTGTCGGCCATGGCGCGGATGGCCTTGCCGTAGCGGCTGGCCCGCAGGAACAGCGCGATGCCGCAGCCGACCAGCAGCGCCGCCGCCACCTGCCCCAGCTGCACCGTGGTGAAGAAGGCGTTGCCGACGAAATGCACGTCGTAGGCGACGCTGTCCACCGTCTTGACGCCGGTGCCGAAGACGATGCCGATCAGGTTCTTCATGACGATGAACAGGCCGAGCGAGGCGACCAGAACGACGAAGGGCGGGCTGCCGCTGATCTCGAACGGGCGGTAGATGAACAGGTAGCAGCCGACGCCGAGCGCCGCGGTCAAGGCGACGCCCAGCAGCACCGCCGCCCAGAAGGGCAGCCCGACGAGCACCGCCAGCGCCCAGATGGCGTAGGCGCCGACCGCGTAGACCGGCCCGTAGGCGAAATGCACGACGCCGGTCGTTCCGAAGATCAACGCGAACCCCATCGCCAGCAGGGCGAAATGCGCGCCGTTGAACAGACCGTTCAGGGTCAGTTGGATGAGCAGATCCATGAAATGGCGCTCCTGTCTATGTCCCCCTCTCCCCTCCGGGGAGAGGGTTGGGGTGAGGGGGTTGCGCGTGGCGGTGCGTCCGGCAAAAGCGCACCCCCCTCACCCTCCCCTCTCCCCGCTTTCGGCGGACCGAAGGTCCGCCTGTCGCGTCAGCGCAAACTTCGTTTGCGCGTGAGCGGAGGGGAGAGGGCTAACGCATTGAAACCGCGATCATTCGCCCGTGGTGAACTTCACGAATTTCTGTTCGCCGTTCTCCAGGCGGAACACCGCCACCGGCTTCTGCGCCACGCCGTTCTTGCGGAAGGTCAGTGTCTTGCCGTAGACGCTGTCGAAGGTCGGGTTCTCCCACAGCGCCTGGACCAGACGCTCGCCGCTGTAGTAATCGCCGCCCTTGGCCTTCGCCCGCCGGATCAGCTCGGCGACGACGTAGACGCCCTCGTAGTAGTTGGCGGCGTAGAAGTCGGGCATCTCGCCGAACTTGGCCCGGTAGGCGTCGGCGAAGCGCTTGGACCAGGGATTCTCGTCGGTGGCGGCGAAGTAATCGGTGACGACCTCCACCCCCTCGGCGTGCCGGCCGGCGACCTTGGTGTCCTCGGCGGTCCATTCCATGCAGTAGACCGGCTGCTTCATGCCCAGCTCGCGCATGCGCTTCACCGCCAGCCCGGCCTGCGGCGTGGTCGGCCAGTTGGCGATGGCGTCGGGCTGGGAGGCGCGCAGCTTGGCGACCTGGGTGTCGATGTTGGCGGCGTCGGCCTGGAACTGCTCGGCGGCGACCATCTTCAGCCCCATGCCCTCCCACGCCTTGGTGGTGGCGGCGATGGTGGCGTCGCCGAACTCCGACTTGATGGCGATCTGGGCGAGCTTCTTGGCTCCCTGCTCCGCCGCGCGGTGGGCGATGCCGGCGGCCAGATCCGACGCCATGGAGCGGATGTTGAACATGTAGGGGGAGGTGCCGACCGTCTGGGCGCTGACCCCGCCGCCGTTGATCATCATCACCTTCTTCTGGTCGCCGATGGGCATGGTGGCCAGCGTCACCGTGGAGAAGGAGGGCAGCACCGCCTTCACCCCCTCGACGTCGATCAGCCGGTTCATGCCGGCGACGGCGGCCTGGGCGCTGCCGCTCTTGTGGTCCTCGATGACCAGTTGCAGCTTGATGCCGTCGATGCCCCCCTGGGCGTTGATCTCGTCCACGGCGAGCTGCGCCCCGGCGCTCATCACCTTGCCGTAATGGGGCGAGGCGCCGGTCATCGCGAAGATGCCGCCGATCTTGTAGACCGCCGGGTCGGCGGCCAGGGCGGTGGTGGACAGTGCGGCTGTGGACAGGGCGCTGCTCAGCACGAGCGCGGCGAACAGGGTGCGTTTCGACATCGTTCCCTCCCAGGAATCCGTTGTTCGGGGGTGACGCGGTCCCGTTGGCGGGACTCGTTGCCGTTTCGAAAGAAATCAGCGGGCAAAAGACAGCCCGGACAGCAGCCGCCGGACGGACGGCGCCGCGTGGTTCTCGGTCAGCAGGGGGGCCAGCCTTGCGGTCTTCTCCGCCATCGACGGGCGGCTCTCCATCCGCAGGATGCGCCGGCCCGCCGCCAGGGCGTCCAGCCGGTCGCGGTACCAGGCGATGCGCGCCTCCGCCGCCTCGGCAAAGCCGTCGGCGGGCAGGATCTCGGTCAGGAATCCGAAGCCGTAGGCCTCCGCCGCGTCCATCATCCGGCCCCCCGCCAGGATCTGGAAGGCCAGCGCCGCCGGCAGCCGTTCCGTCAGGGCGGCGTGGACGAAGGCCGGATAGAGGCCGAAGCGCATCTCCGGAAAGCCGAACTGCACATCGTCGGCCCCCAGCACGAGGTCGCTGAGGCACGCCACGATGCAGCCGGCTCCCAGCGTCCGGCCATGGACCACGCTGATCACCGGAACCGCCGAGCCGTGCAGCGCCTGCATCGCCGCCCGCAGCGCCTCCTCCTGGGCGGCGAAGGCCTCGGCACCGCGGCTCATCTCGGCGACGTCGCCACCGGCGCAGAAGCCGCGCGGCCCGGCGCCGTCGATCGCCACCAGCGCTATTCCGGCGGCGGGAGCGCCGTCCACAGCCTCGGCCAGCGCCCGCAAGGTCGCGGTGTCGAGCGCGTTGATCTTCGCGGGGCGGTTCAGGGTGATGCGCCGCAGATCGCCATCGTCGCGGAGGAGAAGCGTTTCGGTCATGACGCCGCCCTCCCCGCCCCGTGCCGGATGCGTCCGGCGATCACCGTTTCCCCATGCTGGTTGTCGATCCAGACGTCGTAGCCGTCGCCATCGACGCGGCGCTGGCCGCCCGCGGTCACCACGTCGTCCTCGCGCACCGGGCGCAGGAAGCGGATGTCGAGCGTCGCGTCGGACACCGCCGCCTCGCCCAGGCTGCGGCGGACCGACTGCCAGAGCAGGTTCACCGACAGCAGACCGTGGGCGATGATGCCCTTCATCGGCGTCGTCGCCGCGAAGTCTGGATCGACGTGGATCGGGTTGAAGTCGTCGGTCAGCTCGGCGTAGAGCCGGATCGCCGCGCGGTCGATCCGCTTGGTGACCGGGGTCAGGCGGTCGATGGTGGTCGTCCCGTCCGCCATGGTCAGGCCGCCCACAGGATGGTCATACGGCCGCGGAAACAGGGGGTCCCGTCCTCCCCCACCGTCTCGGTGTCGAAATGGACCCAGCGGCGGTCGCGCTTCAGCTCCTTTCCGGCGCAGGCGATGCGGGTGGTCAACCGCTCCCCGACCGCCGGGCGGCGCAGCATCTCGTAACGCTGGGACCCGTGGATGTTCCCCGGCGGGCGCGGCACCACCAGATCGGAATAGGCCCGCATGGTGGCCACCGCGATCATCCCGGCGGGTATCCGCCCGTCCGGCGGGTCGTCGGGGTAGAGGCTGGTCCAGCGCTGCATCAGCGCGTCGGACAGGTGCAGCTCCTGGGCGCCGAAGGCGGTGCCCTCCTGGAGCGTGTCGAACAGATGCATGGATGGTCCCTCCCGAAGGGTTGGGTTCACTCCACCAGGGGCCGGACCTGCGGCAGCGCGCCGCCGCCGGCCAGCGGCTCGAACAGGACGCGGACGCGCAGGCCGATGCGGGCGTCCGACGGCGGGCAACCGCGCAGATTGACCATCAGGCGGAAGCCCTCGTCGAAATCGACCAGCGCCAGCGCGTAGGGCGTGTCCGCCTTGAAGGCCGGGGTCGGCGCCCGGTGAACGATGGTGAAGCTGTGGATGGCGCCGAGCCCCGCGGACCGCTCCGTCACCGGCCCTGCGGCCCGGCACTCGGTGCAGAAGGGCCGCGGCGGGAACTGGACGTGGCCGCAGGCGGCGCAGCGCTGATAGGTCAGCACCCCCTCCGCGCAGGCGTCCCAGAAGGCGCGGGTGTCGGCGGTGACCAGCGGAACGGGCTTTGCGGCCATTGGATCTTTGGCGGATGGATCGGTCGCGGACATCGTCAGGCCCTCCCCAGGATCAGCGAGCAATGGGCGGACAGGATGCCGCCGTCGCCGTGGACGAAGGCGGTTTCCGCCCCCGCCACCTGCCGGGCCTCGGCCTCGCCGCGCAGTTGCCGCACCGCCTCGACGATGTGGAACATGCCGCCCGCCGCCCCCGAATGGCCGTAGGACAGCAGCCCGCCATGGGTGTTGCAGGGCAGAACCCCGTCCAGTTCCAGCGCGCCGTCGAGGATCGCCGGACCGGCCTCCCCCTTCGGGAAAAAGCCGATGGATTCCAGCTCGGCCAGCAGGGTGATGGTGAAGCTGTCGTAGATCTCGGCGACGTCGATGTCCGCCGGGGTCAGCCCGGCCATGGCGAAGGCCTGCGCCGCCGATTGCCGGCAGCCGAAATCGGTCAGCGACGGCATGGCGAAGGCGTGTTCGTGCGTGTTCATCTGGCCGTAGCCGAGGATCGACACCGCGTGGTCCGTACGGTCGGCCGCCACGTCGGCGGCGCTGATCACCAGGGCAGCCCCGCCGTCCGAGACGAGGCAGCAATCGAACAGCCGCAGCGGATCGGCGATCATGCGGGCGGACAGCGCCTGCTCCATGGTCAGCGGGTCGCGGGCCTGGGCCTTGGGGTGGCGGCGCGCGTGGCCGCGCTGGGTGACGGAGATGGCGGCGAGATGCTCCGCCGTGACGCCGCGCTCGAACATGCAGCGCCGGGCGACCAGCGCGTAGGCCGCAGGGATCGACATGCCGTAGGGGCGTTCGAACTGCGGATGCCCGACCTCGGCCAGCGCGGCGACGGCACCGTTGCGCCCCAGCCCGGTCAGGCGGTTGTCGGCGCAGACGGCCAGGACGTTGCGGCAGATCCCCGCCCGCACCAGCGCCGCCGCCTGCATCACCAGCGCGCAGGCGGTCGCTCCGCCGGCCTGGACGGCGGCGCTGTAGGACGGCGAGATGCCGAAATACTCGTTGAAGACCGACGACAGCATCAGATGCGGCTCGGCCAGCGAATAGGCGCAGAGCACGCCGTCCACCTCGTCGGCCCGCAGGCCCGCGTCGGCCAGGGCTGCGGAGGCCGCTTCGGCGTGGAGCGCCATGCAACCGCTGCCGTCCAGCCGTCCGACAGCGGTGTCGGCGACGCCGGAGATCACCGGGGTCATCGTGTGTTCTCCCGTGGGGAAAGGGGAACCGCGGCCCGGCCCGGCCCGGCGAGCAGCCGTCCGATGCGCCGCGTGGTGTCGCGCAGATCGGCGGCCATCGCCGCGGCGCGCTCGTCGGAAAACTGCGCGGTCAGCCCGACCGCCGACAGCGCCAGGAAGGGCTGCCCCTCGGCGTCGAGGATCGGGCTGGACACCGTCGTCACGCCGCGCGTGAAGCCGTCGCGGTCCACCGCGTAGCCGGCGGCCCGCGCCTCCTCCACCTCGGCCAGGAATTGCTCGAAGGGCGGCGGGTTGTCCTGGCGGACGGCGGCGTACTGGCGGCGCATTTCCTCCACCGGCAGGCCGGCGTGCGCCGCCATGCAGCGGCCGAGCGCGCCGACCAGCAGCGGCAGCCGGTGGCCGATCCGCATGTGGATCTGGATAGCCGAACTGGACACCGCCTGATCCACCAGCATGACGCGGTGGTCGCTGACCCGCAGCCACGCCGTCATCGGCGTCTGCCACGCGGCGGCCAGCCGTTCCAGCTCCGGATGGAGCAGCCGGGTGTAGCCGACCTGATCGAGCGCGCTGCCCGCCAGATCCAGCAGCCCGGCGCCCAGCCGGTAGGCCTTGCCGACCTCCTCGAACTGGACCACCCGCTCGGCGACCAAAGTCTTCAGGATGTTGAAGCAGGTGCTCGGGTTGAGGCCGAGCGCGCGGGCGACCTGCGCGCTCGACACCGCCCCGTCCTGCGCCGCCAGATAACGCAGGATCGCGAAGGCGCTGACCACCGCGCCGACCGGCTTGCCGGCGTTGAACGTCGTCGAAAGGGTGAAGGACTCCCGGTCCCGGTCGTCGGTGAGCATGGCGCGCTCTCCGTTCTCTATTGAGAATTCAATTTTCTATGAAGATTATGAGTGCGCGAATATTGTTGGTCAAACGAATTATCCGCTCTTTGCGTTGTTTGGAATGCATACCCCCATAGTCATTTTGCACGGCTGCACCCCTCCGCATCCCGAACGCGAAACGGCCCCGCCGGGAGGGGCGGGGCCGTTCGTGCCGTACGGTGGTGGCGCCTGCGGATCACCAAGCCAGTTCGAGGATCTCCCGGACATCGTCCTCCCCGGTGATCGGGCGCGGGTTGCTGCGGACCATCATGTTCTGCATGGCCCCGGCGGCGATGGCGGCGAAATGGTCGCGCGTCACGCCGACCGCCCGCAGGCTGTCGGGCTGCCCCAGGGCGCGCACCAGATCGGCGACCGCCGCGGCCGCGTCGCCGTCCTGCCGCCCCAGGGCCTGCGCCACCAGCCGTTGACGGTCGGCGTTCACCGGGTGGTTCCAGCGCAGCACGCTGGGCAGCATGACGCAGGAGCAATGGCCGTGCGGCACGTTGGCGACGGCGCCGAGCTGATGGCCGATGCCGTGGCTGGCCCCCCACTCCACCCGACCCAGGCCGGTCGAGGCCAGCCAGACGCCGAGTTGGCTTTCCAGCCGTGCGTCGAGGTCGTCCGGCCTCTCCCGGTTGGCGGGGAGGGAGCGCGCCAGCATCGCCAGCCCGTGCAGGCAGGTCGCGTCGGTGAAGGGTTGGGGCTTGCGCGAACAGACCGTCTCCACCGCGTGGTCGACGGCGCGGATGCCGGTGGACAGCCACAGCCGCTCTGGCGTGTGGACGGTCACGGCGGGGTCGAGGATGATCACCTGCCCGCCAATGTACCGCCCGGTGTAAAGGTCCTTGACCCGGCGGTCGGGGTCGGTGGCGCCGCCCAGGTTGGAGAATTCGGCACCCGACAGGGTGGTCGGCACGATGATCTGGCGCAGCGGCGGGTCCTTCACCGCCGGGACGATGCGGGTCCCGTCCCCGGCGACGCGGATGCGCACAGAGTCGAAGCCGGCGGTGTCGGTGATGCCCTCGGCCAAGGCGACCAGGGCCACCTTCACCGTGTCCATCGGCGTGCCGCCGCCGACGGTGACGATCAGGTCCGGCTCCAGCCGCCGCACCTCCTCGGCCAGCGCCAGGACGGAGGCGCGCGGCACATGCTCGACGCAGGAATCGAAGACTCCGGCGCAGGCATCGCCCAGCGCCGCGCGGATAGCGGCGACGACGCCGGTCCCACGGCTCAACGACCGGCTCGCCACGATCAGCGGGCGCTTGCTGCCCAGCTTGGCGACGGTTTCCGCCACCGCCTCCGCCGCCGGGCGGCCGTAGATGACGCGGTCCTGCGCCAGGAACTCGTAGACGCCTGATTGCATGGTGGTTTCCTCCCGTCGTTGATTGGGGATACTTGCCCCCACCCTAACCCTCCCCCGCTGGGCGGGGGAGGGGACTGCCGCCGCTTCGCAAAAGGCACCCTCCCCCGCCCAGCGGGGGAGGGCCGGGGTGGGGGCAAGCGCAGCAACCACTCACCCACCCAGATAGGCGGCCGACAGCGCCGGGTCGGCGGCCAGCTCCGCCGCCGGACCGCCGCGCACCACCTGCCCGCGCCGCAGCACGCAGCCGGAGTGGGCGACGCGCAGGGCGATGGCCGCCACCTGCTCGCACAGCAGGATGGTGGTGCCGCGCTCGCGGCAGACGGACTCGATGAAGCCGAAGATCTGCTGCACGATCACCGGGGCCAGCCCGAGCGACGGCTCGTCGAGCAGCAGGTAGCGCGGTTCGTGGATCAGCGCCGCCGACAGGATGACCATCTGCTGCTGGCCGCCCGACAGCATGCCCGCCGGGGTCTGCCGCCGCGGCGCCAGCATCGGGAACTGCTCGTAGACGCGGTTGGCCACCGCGCGGAAGTTGCCGCCGCGGTTGCGGAAGTCCCAGGCGACCTTCAGATTCTCCTCCACCGTCATGCGGTGAAACAGCCGGCGCCCCTCCAGCGCGTGCGACAGGCCGCGGCGCGCCCGTTCGTGCGGAGGAAGCCGCGTGATGTCGTCGCCGTCCAGCGTGATGCGCCCCGCCGCCGCCGGGACCAGCCCGGACACCGCCTTCATCAGCGAGGATTTGCCGGCTCCGTTGGCGCCCAGGATGGCGGTGATGGTTCCCGGTTCGGCCCGCAGCGAAACGCCGCGCACCGCCTCCACCGGTCCGTAGCGGACCTCCAGCCCGTGGATTTCGAGACCCCCCGCAAGATTGATCTCGTCAGGCATGGACCGTCTCCCCCGGATGGGTTTCGGTGCCGAGATAGGCGGCGACCACCGCCGGGTCGCGGTACATGCCGGCCATGCCGCCCTGGTAGATGACCCGCCCGCTGTCCAGAACGACCACGCGGTCGACCAGTTCGTTGAGGAAATCCATGTGGTGCTCGATCAGGATCACGCCGACACCCCGCTCCTTCAGATGACGGACCAGCCCGCCCAGCCGTTGCAGTTCAACCTCCGACAGGCCCGCCGCCGGCTCGTCGAGCATGACGAGGCGCGGGTCGGCGAGGATGACGCGCGACAGCTCGGTCATCCGCTGGTCGCCGTAGGGCAGGTCGCGCACCGGCGTGTCGGCCAGATGCGACAGGCCGGCCATGGCCATGATGGCGTCGGCGCGGCCCAGCATCGCGGCGTCCTCGCGCAGGGCACCCGGCAGGTTCAGCGCCGCCACCAGCGGGTTCTGCCGGTAAAGCCGGTGCCCGCCGAGCAGCACGTTCTCGCGCACCGTGAAGGCGGGGACGAGCCGCGGGTCCTGGAAGGTGCGTAGCGCGCCCCGCCGGGCCACCGCGTGGTCGGGAAGGCCGGTGATGGCGGCGCCGTCGAAGGTCACGCGCCCGTCGCTCGGGCGATAGATGCCGCTGATGATGTTGACGAGCGTGCTCTTGCCCGAGCCGTTCGGCCCGACGAGGCCGACGATCTCCCCCGCCCCCAGCGTCACCGAGGCGTTGTCGAGCGCCCGCAGCCCGAGGAAGCTGATGGAAACCCCCTCCGCGCTCAGCAGCGGTCCACTCCCCGATGGTTTCGGCGCAGCGGGCGGCGGGGCGGGCAACGGCGCCACGTCCTTGGCGAAGCGCGGACGCGGCAGCAGCAGCCCGGCCAGCCCGCGCGGCAGCAGCACGAAGGACAGCAGCAGGATCAGGCCGTAGACCATGAACTGGTACTCGGCGAAGATCTGGAGCTTCTCCGGCAGGTAGGTGAAGACGACGGCGCCCAGCACCGGCCCGGCCAGCGTGCCCAGCCCGCCGACCACCGCCATCACCAGCACCTCCACCGAGCGGTGCAGGCCGAAGGTCTCCGGCCCGAGATAGCCGACGAGATGGGCGTAGAAGCCCCCCGCCAGACCGGCCAGCGCGGCGCTGAGCATGTAGGCGTTCCGCTTGGTGCGGGCGCGCGGCACGCCGATGCTGCCGGCGGCGACCTCACTGACATGGATGGCGAAGAAGGCGCGGCCGAAGGGGCTGGTGACGAAGTTCCGCAGCAGCCACACCACCCCCGCGACCACCGCCAGCATGATCTGGAAATAGGCGACCGGGCCGACGGACCAGCCGAACAGGGTCAGCGTGCGCAGGCCGGGCGACGGCACGCCGCTCAGCCCCATCATGCCGCCGGTGACCGAGGTCCACTCGCGCACCACCTCGTAGAAGATCATGCCGAAGCCGAGCGTCATCATGGCGAGGTAGAACTCGCGCACCCGCCCGGCGGCGAAGGACAGCAGCCAGCCGCTCGCGGCCCCCATCGCCACCCCGGCCAGCAGGGTCAGCGGCAGCGGCAGCCCGAAGTTCTTCATCAGCAGGGCCGAGCCGTAGGCGCCGATGCCGAGAAAGCCGGCGTGGCCCAGCGAGATCTGGCCGGCGACGCCGGTCAGCAGGTTGATGCTCTGGGCCAGCAGGACGTTGACGAGAAGGAACGACCAGATCTGCACGGTGGAGCCGCTGACGAACTCCGCCGCGACGCCGAGCGCCACCAGCAGGGCCGCGACCACCGGGGTCCGGGTGAGGAAGGAGAGGAAATTCCGCATCGCTGGCCCTTACACCTTCGTGAATTCCTTGCGGCCGAACAGGCCCTGCGGGCGGATGGCGAGGATCACCATCAGGATGGCGAAGGCCATGCCGTGTTCGGCGGCGGTGGAGACGTAGCCGCCGACCAGCTTCTCGATGACACCGAGAGCGATGCCGCCGACCAGGGCGCCCGCGGTGTTGCCCATGCCGCCGAAGACCGCGGCGACGAAGCCCAGCACCATCAGGTTGAAGCCGAAGCTGGGATCGACGGTGCCGGTGATCTGCGCCACCATCACCCCGGCGATGCCGGCCAGCACGCCGCTGGCGACGAAGGACAGCACGATCACCCGGCGCACCGGGATGCCGGCCAGCGCCGCCGCGTCGGCGTCGTGCGACACCGCCCGCACCGCGCGGCCCCAGGCGGAGCGGCGCAGGAACAGTTCCATCGCCACCATCAGGGTGAGCGACAGGCCGAGAACGGCGAGATACTGCGACGACACCTGGACCCCGGCGACATCCACCGAATCCAGGCTGTCGAAGACCAGCGACGGGAAGGCGATGGCCTGCGACCCGAAGACGGTGGAGACGAAGCCCTGGAGGAAGATGCCGAGCCCCAGCGTGGACACCACCCAGCCCATGCTGTCGCCGGATTTCAGCAGCGGGCGGATGGCGATCCGCTCCGCCACCACCATCAGCCCGCCGGCCAGCAGGATGCCCAGCGGCACGGCGAGGGCCGCGGGCATCCCGGCCGCCAGCATCGCCACCGTCGCGACCGAGGCGGTCATCAGCAGCGAGCCCTGGCCGAAATTCAGCGTGCGCGTGGTCCAGAAGGTCAGCGACAGCCCCATGGCGATGAGCGCGTAGACCGCGCCGACGCAGACGCCGGCGAAAACGAGTTGCAGCACGAAATGCATGGCGTCGTCCTTGTTGTCCCTCTCCCCCGTCGCAGCACCCGCCTTTGAATCCCCTCTCCCCTCTGGGGAGAGGGTTAGGGTGAGGGGGCCCCGCATCGCCTGCGCTTTCCGTCCCCCGACATGGGCCCGCCCCCCCCCCCCCCCCCCCCGCCGGGGGGGGGGGGGGGGGCGCGGGGCGCGGGGGGGGGGGGGGGGGCAGCGCAGGTAAAGTATATGGTTCTACCC
>NZ_VITI01000013.1 GCF_007827795.1 Azospirillum brasilense | reverse complement strand
CGCCTGCCGGTGCGCTTCGCGCTCGACCGCGCCGGTCTGGTCGGGGCGGACGGGGCGACCCACGCCGGGGCCTTCGACGTCGCCTATCTCGGCTGCCTGCCCGACATCGTGCTGATGGCGGCGGCGGACGAGCTGGAGCTGATGCACATGGTGGCGACCAGCGCCGCCATCGACGACCGCGCCTCGGCGCTGCGCTACCCGCGCGGCGAGGGGGTGGGGCTGGAATTGCCGGAGCGCGGCGCGGTCCTGCCCATCGGCAAGGGGCGCATCCTTCAGGAAGGCAGCAAGGTGGCGATCCTCAGCTACGGCACGCGGCTGGCCGAGGCGCGCAAGGCGGCGGCGGAGCTGGGGGCGCGCGGCCTGTCGACGACGGTGGCCGACGCGCGCTTCGCCAAGCCGCTGGACGAGGATCTGGTGCGCCGTCTGGCGCTGGAGCACGAGGTGCTGATCACCATCGAGGAGGGTTCGGTCGGCGGCTTCGGCAGCTTCGTGCTGCAACACCTCGCGATGACCGGGCTGCTGGATGGCGGGCTGAAGATCCGCCCGATGGTCCTGCCCGACCGCTTCCTCGACCATGACAGCCCGGCCAGGCAGTATGAGGAGGCCGGTCTCGCCGCCCGCCACATCGTCGCCACCGCCCTGCAGGCGCTGGGCAGCCACACCGGGCGGATCGCGACGCTGGGATAGGAAGCTTACTGTGTTTCCGTCCTGCGCTTGCCCCGTGTGGCCTTCGTGGGCTTGGTGTTCAGGGGTTTGGCCTTCAGGGGTTTGGCGAGGTGCTTCAACTCCTCGTACCGGTTCAGAAAGAGCGCATAGGCCCGATCTGGGCCGACCGGGACGATCCTGTCCGGGTGGGGAGCCGGCAGATGCCCCCAGTCCAGCCAGGCCGGGGGCAGGAGGTCGCGCAGTTCCGTCGCCATGCAGACGAGGTCGGCCTGCTTGATGCCCGGCGCTTCGTCATCGAAGCCGAACCAGCGGCGCAGCGCGTCCTTGACCGGATGCAGCCGCTGCTTGACGTAGTCGCGGTCCAGCATGACCTTCACCGGCGACGGCCAGTCGCCGAGGAACTCCTCGCAGTCGTGCATCAGTGCCGAGTAGGCCAGGGCCGGCGGCACCAGACGCGAAACCATCACCGAATGCTCGGCGACCGAATACCAGGGCTTGGCGGCGCCGCCCCAGCGCGGCTGGGACGACAGGCATTGGGCGATGTCCTCGATCGGCATGCCGGTGGCGTCCGGCGTCAGAAGATCGAGGACGAAGCCGGACGGCATCAGGATGGCCGTGCGTCCGTCCGGTCGCTTGAGAAGGTCGAGTTGCATGGATCGCCGCTGTTCCAGAACCACGGGCCGGGCGCGGTGCCGCTTTCAGGAGCCGGACCCGACCGTCAATCGGTGTGGGTTTAGCAGATCGCCGACACCGCGGACAACGGACCCCGGCGCATCGCCCCCATCGACCGCAACAAGGCTTCGATTCGCCGTTCTTTCGGTTGAGTAAATTGCAAGACAGGGATCATTTAGCGGCTTTTCCGGCATGATCCGACGATGTAACGTGTTCCTGCATTTGCCCAATGCAACGACACGGATATGGGTGGCCGCGCCGATGCTGACTGACAATGCGAAGGATGGGCTGCCGAACCGCAGCATCAACGACCTGCGCGTCCTGCTTATCGAAGACGACGACTTTACCCGCCGGCTGATGAGCCGCCTGCTTCAGGACCTGAAGGTCCGCCATGTGTGGGAGGCGTCGGACGGCATGGCCGCGCTGGGCATCCTGCGCGACCATGCGGAGGAGGTGGACCTCGCCATCTGCGATCTGGAAATGCCGCGGATGAGCGGGTTGGACCTGCTGCACGCCCTCCGCACCGCCACGGGCAACCCGCTGGCCGACCTTCCGGTGATCGTGCTCACCGCCCATCGCGAGGCCGATACGGTCAAGCGGGCCATCGCCTACGGCATTTCCGGCTATCTGGTGAAGCCGGTGTCGAAGGCCGACCTCGTGAAACGGCTGACCTTCATTCTTCAGAAAGGCCGTTAGCAAGACCGTTGATCAGGGGATTGGCAACCATAGGAAGTGGTTGCCAAAATCTCGACCGGTCGGCGCAGTCAGGCGTTGCAGGAACGGATGTGAGGGCGCACCTTTCATCCGAACGCCCCCTCGACCGGAGACGCCGCGCCATGCCGGAGACCGTCCGGCCTTCCCTGGACCCGATACGGATCGCCTCCAACCCCATTGCGGACCGTCGCTCCGAGTTGGCGCGCGCCGTCGTGGCGATCCAGTTCGAGCGCCGGCCCGCGCGCTACGCCCGTTACGGCGAGGCCGGGCGGGAGCGTTGCGTCGAGGATGTCGGTTTCCACCTTCTCTATCTGGCGGAGGCCGTCGCCGCCGACAGCCCGGCGCTGTTCCGCGAGTATGTGGCCTGGGTCAAGGTCCTCTTCGCCGGGATCGGCATCCCCGACGAGGAACTGGGCGAAAGCCTGGAGATCCTCCGCGACGTGGTGGCCGTCCGGGTCGATCCCGCCACGTCGACGCGCGTGCGCGCCTGCGTGGGGGAGGGGCTGGCCGCCTTGCCCGCCCTGCCGCGTGAGGTGCCGCCCTTTGTCCGCTCGGACGCGCCGCTGGGGGCGCTCGCCCGCGCCTATCTGGATGCGCTGTTGTCCGGCGACCGGCGGCGGGCGGCGCTGCTGGTGACGGACGCGGTGGCCGGCGGGGCGACGGTGCCCGACCTGTACCTGCATGTGTTCCAGCCGACCCTGCGCGAGATCGGACGGCTCTGGCAGACGCGGGCGATCACCGTGGCGCACGAGCATTTCGCCACCGCGGCCACCCAGACGATCATGGGCCAGCTTTACCCGGCGATCTTCGCGGCCGAGCGGCGCGGCCTGTCCATGGTCGCCACCTGCGTCAGCGGGGAGCAGCACGAGATTGGCATCCGCATGGTCGCCGACTTCTTCGAAATGGCCGGTTGGGACAGCCATTATCTCGGCGCCAACGCGCCCGTGGACAGCGTCGTTCGCTCGGTGCGGGAGCGGGGCGCCCGCGTCCTGGCGGTGTCGGCCACCATCACGGCCCATGTCGGGCGAGTCGCGGCCCTCATCTCCGCGGTGCGCGCCGAATCCGGAGAGCCGCCGCATGTGCTCGTCGGCGGCTACCCCTTCAACCTCGTCCCGGACTTGTGGAGGACGGTCGGTGCCGACGCCTTCGCCCCCGGCGCGGAGGAGGCCGTCGCCATCGCGGAGGGGCTGATCGGCCCGGCGGCCCCGGACCGTGCCGCCGGAGTGGCGTGATGCGTGTTCCGTGATGCGTGCGGCTTGAAGGAGAGGGCATGGACGGGCTGGTCCTGACCTGCGACCACGACGGGCGGCTGCGCGCCCTGCATCGGGTGGGCGCCGGGCTGCCGGGTGTGACGGGAAAGCCGGGCGCCCCCTTTCCGCTTCTGTTCGGTTCGGACGCAATGGCGGGCGCGCTGGACCTGTTCAGCGGGCTGCGGAAGTCCGGCCGGGCGATCGACCATCCCGTGCCCAGCCGACTCGACGCCGCGGGGATGCTGTACGCCAGTGGACTGAGCGACGCGGAGGGGCTGGTGCTGGCCGTGGCGCGGGTGCCCGGCGGGCTGCCCGCCGTGATGGAGGCGTTGGAGACGCTGAACCCTCGGCTGGCCCGGCGGCTCGCCCCTTTGCGGTCGGCGGCGCCGGAACCGGCGGTGCCCACCGCGGACGCGCTGTTCGACGAGATGACCCTTCTCAACAACGAACTCGCCAACGCCCAGCGGGCACTCGCCAAGGCCAACGCCGAGCTGGCCGCCAGCAACGAGCAGAAGAACCGGCTGATGGGCATGCTGGCCCACGATCTGCGCACGCCGCTCCAGGTCGTCGTCGGCTTCGCTGAGATGCTGGAGCAGCGGCTGGATGGGCGGCTGGAGGCGACGGAGCGCGCCTGCCTGGAGCGCATCCGCGAATCGAGCCTGTCCATGCGCCACATGGTGGAGGACGCGCTGTCCCTGGCGGCGCTTCAGGCGGGGCGGCTCCGCTTGGCGCGGCGGCCGTCCGATCTGGCGGCGCTGGTCCGGCGGAACGTCTCGATGAACCGCGTGTTGGCCGAAGGCAAGACCATCACCATCGAGCTGTCCGTGCCCGAACACCCGTTGCCCATGGCCGACATCGACCCGGCCAAGCTGGATCAGCTTCTCAACAACCTCCTGTCGAACGCCATCAAATACTCCGACCGCGGCGGGCGTGTCGGCGTCGCCCTGGGCGAGGCCCCGAGCGAAGGCGTCGGCTGGGCGCGCCTCCGCGTGTCCGACGATGGGCGGGGCATTCCAGCGGCGGAACTGGCGCAGCTCTTCCAGCCCTTCGCCCGCACGGGCCGGCTGGGCACGGAAGGGGAGGGGACGGTCGGGCTCGGCCTGTACATCTGCCGATCCATCGTGGAGGGGCATGGCGGGCGCATCACCGCCGATTCGGCGCCGGGACGTGGCTCGACCTTCACCGTGGACCTGCCTCTGGTGGCATCATCCCCTTGAGAAACGGGGCATTCCACAGATGGGCTGGCGCGCCGACCGGCGATGCTGTAAAAGGAGCCCTTACGATGTTGCGACGCGAAAGGTCCATGGGTTTACCCTTCCGCCGTTTCGGGCGGCCTCCGTGGGGAGCGCCGTGAGCGACGGCCGACCTCCCGACACGTCCCCGGACCGTCAGGCTCCGGAGGACGTCGACCGCGGCGATGCCGCGCCCACCGGCTTCCCGCCGGTGAACCCCGCTTCGGCGGTGCTGGACGATTTCCTGAACCACGACCATGGCGCGCGGATCGCGCTGGGCGACCTCGTGGGAATCCTGGGCGACCGAGCCTTTGGCGCCCTGCTTCTGATCCTCTCCATTCCGAACATCCTGCCGGTGCCGGGGCTGTCCACGGCGACGGGCCTGCCGATGCTGCTGATCGGCGCCCAGATCGCCGCCGGGCGCGACCGCCCCTGGCTGCCGCGCCGGCTGGCCGCCCTCACCCTCGACCGGGACGCCTTTTTGCGGGTGATCGCGAAGGCGAAGCCGCACGTCGACCGGCTGGAGCGGCATCTGCGCCCGCGCCTGCCGGCGATGACCGCCTCGACGGCGGAACGGCTGCTCGGCGTGGCCGTGATGATCCTGGCCGGAATCCTGGCTCTTCCCATCGTCTTCGGCAACCAGCCTCCGGCGCTGGCCATCGCGCTGATCGCGCTGGGGCTGATCGAGAAGGATGGGGCCTTCGTCGTCGCGGGCCTCGTCGCCGGACTGATCGCCATCGTCATCATCGCCGCCGTCCTGTTCGGTTTCGGACAGGCTGGCATGCTGATCTTCGACAAACTGTCTTCATAAAAGGGAGCGCCCGCGGGCTCGACGCCATGATTTGGGAAGTACTGGTCATCATTTTGCTGATCCTGCTGAACGCCTTTTTCGCGATGTCGGAAATGGCGCTGGTGTCGTCGCGACGCGCGCGGCTTCAGCAGATGGCCGAGGAAACACGCAGCAAGGGCGCCCGCGCCGCGCTGAAACTGTCGGAGGACCCCGGCAACTTCCTCTCAACGGTGCAGGTCGGTATCACGCTGATCGGCATCATCGCCGGCGCCTATGGCGGCGCGACCCTGGCCGACCGGCTGGGCACGGTCCTGGACGCCAACGTCTCCTGGATCGCCCCCTACGGGCAGCAGGTCGGCTTCGCGCTGGTGGTCGCCGCGATCACCTACCTGTCGCTGATCGTCGGCGAGCTGGTGCCCAAGCGCATGGCGCTGGTGAACGCGGAGCGCATCGCCGCCGGCGTGGCCGGCCCGATGAGCGTCCTGTCGCGCATCGCCATGCCGCTGGTCTGGCTGCTCGGCGTCTCGACCGAGGGCCTGATGAAGCTGCTGCGCCTGCCGACCGCGCGCGAGCAGACCGTCACCGAGGAGGAGGTCAAGAGCCTCATCAAGGAGGGCACCCAGACCGGCGTCTTCGAGCCCGCCGAGCGGCAGATGATCGAGGGCGTGTTCCGCCTGTCCGATCGCACCGCGCGGTCGATCATGACGCCGCGCCCCGACCTCGTGTGGATCGATCTCAACGACCCGCCCGACGCCATCGCCAAGGAGATCCAGGCCAGCGGCTATTCCCGCTTCCTGGTCTGCAGCGGCGACGTGGACGAGGTGCAGGGCATCGTGTCGAGCAAGGCGCTGCTCAACCAGGCGCTCCAGGGCCGCAGCTTCGATCTGCGCGAGGCCATGGTGGAGCCGCTGATCGTCCATGACGGCACCCCCGTCCTGCGGCTGCTGGAGCTGTTCAAGCAGGCCAGCATCCACATGGCCGTTGTGGTGGACGAGTATGGCAGCGTCGAGGGCATCGCCACCGTGACCGACATCATGGAGGCCATCGCCGGCGAGATGCCCGAACAGGGGCAGGAAGGCGACGGTTTCGCGGTCCAGCGCGAGGACGGTTCCTGGCTCGTGGACGGCATGACCCCTGTGGAGGAGGTGGAGTCGCTGGTCGGCGTGAAAGGGCTGAAGGGCGAGGGCGACTACCACACCATCGCCGGCTTCATGCTGGACCGGCTGGGCCATGTGCCCACCGCCGCGGAGCATTTCCACTGGAACGGCCTGCGGTTCGAGGTCGTCGACATGGACGGCCGGCGCATCGACAAGGTGATGATCCAGGAGAACGGCGAGGTCTCGGAGGGCTGACGAAGCGCTCCGAAGAGCGGTATCACAGCTCGGTGACGCCGCTCTTCGGGATGCGGACCTCGCGGTGGACCGACATGCTGAGCAGCAACCCCACGCCGACCATCAGCGTCATCATCGCCGACCCGCCGTAGGACACCAGCGGCAGCGGAATGCCCACCACCGGGATCAGGCCGGTGACCATCGATACGTTGACCATCACGTAGAGGAAGAACTGCGCGGTCATGCCGACCGCCACCAGCCGGGCGAACTGGCTGCGGCAGCTCAGCGCGATGACCACGCCGTAGATGAACAGCATCAGGTACAGCGCCAGCAGGATCAGCGCGCCGACCATCCCGAACTCCTCCGCCAGCACCACGAAGATGAAGTCGGTGTGCTTCTCCGGCAGGAACATCAGCTGGCTCTGCGAACCGGACATGAAGCCCTTGCCGAACAGCCCGCCCGACCCCAGGGCGATCTTCGACTGGAGGATGTTGTAGCCGGCGCCGAGCGGGTCGGTTTCAGGGTCGAGGAAGGTGTAGACGCGCTGCTTCTGGTAATCATGCAGGAATTCCCAGGCGATGGGGATGGCCGACAGGCCGCCGCCGATGACCAGCAGGAACTTCCAGATCCTCACCCCCGCCGCGAAGAAGACGGCGCCGCTGCCCATGATCAGCAGCAGCGAGGTGCCCAGGTTCGGCTGCATCAGCACCAGGGCCACCGGGATGAAGACCAGCAGCAGGGGCGGGATCAGCAGCAGCGGGCGGCCGATCTGGTCCAGCGAGATGCCGTGGAAATAGCGGGCCAGCGCCAGGGTCAGGGCCGGCTTCATCAATTCCGACGGCTGGAGCTGGAAGAATCCCAGGTCGATCCAGCGCTGCGCGCCCATGCCGATGCGGCCCATCAGTTCCACCGCGACCAGCAGGCAGAGCACGATCAGGAAGATGGCGTAGGCCGATTTCATCAGATGCCGCACGTCGACCAGAGCGATCATCAGCATCAGGACGAGGCCGGGGATGGCGCGCACGAGCTGCGGCTGCGCCCAGGGCTTCCAGTTGCCGCCGGCGGCCGAATAGAGCAGGGCCACCCCGACCGACGTGATGATGCAGACCAGGAGCACCAGCCCCCAGTTGATCATGCGGAACTTGCTGCCGAGCGTCAGTTCCGGGCGCTGCGGGGCGAGCCCGCCCGACCCGTGGTTCGAAAGGACCGCGACCATGAGGAAACGTTCGTTGTGTCCGGGGGCGTCCGTGCCGGAAGGGCAAGCGGCGGCGCCTTGCGCGGCGGATACTGCACCAGCGCCGCCCTCCGGTAAAGCCGCCCGGTCCCGCCGCCTTAAAACTGCTTCAGAAGCTGGTCAGAACTGCTTCAGCAGCCGGTCGATGTACTCGCGCTCCATCTGCGGGCGGCCATATTGGCCGGAGCGGCGGCGCAGCTCGTCCAGGATTTCGCGGGCGCGCTGGAGTTCGGCTTCCTCGGGGATTTTCACGTCCTCGTTGTTGTAGTTGCCGAAGCCGGAGGGGCGGCGGCCCAGCGGATCGCGGTTGCGGCCCTGGCCCTGGCGCTGCTGCGCCTGTCCGGGCTGCTGCCCGCTCATCGCCGGACCCTGCTGGCCCATCATCTGCTGCATCATCTGCTCGGCCATGGCCTGCATGCCCTGCTGCAACTCGTCCATCGCCTGGGTCTGCGGCGGAACGGCGGAGCCGGGCTGCCCCTGCTGGAGCGCCTGTCCCGCGTCGCGCATCGCCCGTTCGGCACGGCCGAGCGGGCGCGGGATCTCGCCGCCCTGCTGTTCGCCCATGCGGCGCATCAGCTCGCCGAGTTGGCGGCGCAACGCCTCCTGCTGCTCGGCCTGCTGCTGCATCAGCGGGCTGCCGGACTGTCCCTGCTGTCCCTGCTGCGGACGGCCCTGGCGGTTGCGCGGCCCCTGCTGCTGGCCCTGCTGCCCGTCCTGCTGGCCCATCTGCTCCTGCGACTGGCGGAAGGTCTGGTCGAGCAGCTGCTGCTGCCGCTGCGTCAGCTCCTGAAGCTCGCGCATCATCTGCGCCGCCTCGTTCTGGCCCTGCTGCTGCATCTGGGCCATGGCGCCGTTGCGCATGTTCTCCATCATCTGCTGCAACTGCGACAGCATCTGCCGCGCGGCGTCGCGGGCGCCGGTCTCGGCCATCTGCCGCATCTGCTCCATCATGCGCTGGAGGTCCTGGCGGTCCATCATCTGGTCGGCCATTTCCGGCGGCACCATGGGAATTTGCTCGCCGCGCTCCAGCGCCTCGCGCATCTGCTGCTCCATGGCGTCGAGGAACTTGTCGAGCGCCGCCTGAAGCTCGTCCATCAGCTTCTTCAGCTCCTGGTCGTCGGCGCCGCGCTCCAGCGCCTCGGCGAGACGGCTCTCGGCGTCGCGCAGGTCGCGCTCGGCCAGCGAGAGGCCGCCGTCCTCGATGCGCAGCGCGGTTTCCCACAGCAATTGCTGAACGGCGGGGACCGATGCCCCCTCTTCATCGAGCAGCAGGCGGTTCACCGCGGTGCGCATGGCGAGGAAAGCCACCAGATCGCCGCCGAACTGGCTGGGGCGCGCGGAGATCTCGGCCAGGGCACGGGCCACCTCGATGCGGAGCTGCTGGGGTCGCAGGGTCAGCTTCTTGCGCTCCTCCACGATGGCGCGGGCGACCGGGTGGTTGAAGACGCGCTCCGGCAGGACCATCGCCACGTCCTCCGTGCTGCCGGTCTGGCCGGCACCGTCGAGCGCGGTCAGACGGATGGTGACGTTCAGCCCGGCCCAGGGATGGGCGGTCAGGTCGTGGAAGGCGGCGTTGCGCGCCTCGCGCGGGCGGACGCCGGGCAGGGCCAGCGGCAGCTCCAATGGGCTGCGGTCGAGCGCCGGGGCCTCGCCCTCCGGCAGGTCCAGCCGGACGACGGCCTTGGCCTCGGCCAGCCCGTAGTCGTCCTGCGCGGTGTAGTCCAGCCGCAGCGCGCCGCGCTCCCCCTTGGCCGGAGGGCTGGCGTAGGCGATGGTCGGCGGGTTGTCGGGGATGATCCGCACGTTCCAACCACCCAGCACGCTGGACCCCTGGGTCACGGCGATGCGGGCGCCGTCCTCGATGGGCTGCTGGATCTGGAAAGTCGAGGAGTCCACGGCCTCGAAAGCGGTGGTCTTGCTGCCGGCCTCCAGCGACGGTGTGCCGCTGCCGCCGGTGACGCGGGCCAGCACGAGGCTGCCCTTGGGGACCGGCACGGGATCGGCGATGCTCGGCGTATGGGCGGGATTGGCCGACTTCAGGAAGACCGGCGGCAGGCCGGTGTATTCCGGCGGCGTCACCCAGAGATCGAGCGTCGCGACGGACGCCGTCGCGGTTCCGCCGAAATGCGGGGTGATGGCGGCGACAAGACGCGGCTTCCAGTCGCCCCAGGTCGCTCCGCCCGCGGCGATCAGCACGAGCGCCACCAACGCGCGCAGGGCGTAGCGGTCCTGGGCGGCGAGGCCGTCGGACGGCGGCATGGCGACGCGCAGCCGCCGCATGGCGGCGCGCACCCGCTCCTGATGCAGGCGCCACAACTCCGCGGCGACGGGGTCGTTGCCAGCAGGCGTGTCGCGCAGCGCGTGGAGGGGGCGGTGGGGCAGGCCGCTGTCGCGCTCCAGCCGGCGGCGGGCGGCGTCCTCGTCCGGCAGGCGGAAGGCGCGCAGCCCGCGCCATCCCGTCCAGCCGATGGCGGCGGCGAACAGCAGCAGGGCCAGGGCATGCAGCCAGCCCGGCAGAAGCAGGAAGACGTTCAGCAGGGCCAAAGCGAGGAAGGCCCCGGCGATGGTGATGGGCGCCCAGAGCGCCGGCCACAGCCGTTCCCAGAGCAGGGCGGCACGGGCCTGCCCCATGCGGAGGCGGGGCTCCCGCGGGGCGGGTGCGGGGGGCGCCTCCTTGCGCAGGGGGAAGCGAAACCCGTCCTTGCTGTCGCTCATGCCGCTCTCCCGTCAGGTCAGGCACCGGGCGGGAGGAGAAACCGCCACCGGAACATCGTCAGGATATAGGCTCGGCTGCGCCGTCTGTCGCGGTCCGGCATGCCGGTTCGTTACCGAAACATCGGGCCATGTCCAAAATATGGCGGGCCAATGGATGGCACAGGGTGCGATGCCCTTTCCATTTCACGGCCGCGGACGGTGGGTCGTTCTCCAGAAGGCGAGGCGCATCACGCCCGTCCAACGGAATCCGATCAGGAGCGGCCCCATGCCAAGTCCTAAGACTTTCTCGACCGCGAACGCCACCGGGGAGCGATACACGCTCGACCCCGCCAAGGCTGGCCACGTCCTTGTCTATCGGTTCGCCGACAAGGCCAAAGCGACCGACTGGAGGTCGCGCCGCCGGAACACCGTTGGCGGCGGCTTCGCCAAACCCAGCGATTCGGTGTTGAACGACTGGGCGCTCAAGCAAAGCTCGTACGGCAGCCAGTCGGAGAACTCGAACGACAACCCCTTCCTGTCCGTCGCCACGAATTACGAGGTCCTCTATGACCGGGCCGAGGGCTGGGTGAAGAAGATCCTCGAGACGGCGCCCGATCTGGGGGTTTTCTCGGTGCCTTACGACAAGCTCTATCGGCCGTCGCCGACCAAGCCGCTGTCGAAGGAAGAAACCGAGTGGCTGTACTATGACGGGGACGCCGAACTCGTGTCCTATCTGAAGACGTGGGCGGCCAATCCCTACAAGAAATAGACGGCGCCCGGTCCGGAGGTTCTGATGGCCGGGCTTCCGCGGCCCGGCCCTCAGGCCGTCGGGGCCGCCGCGCCGGGATTCCCGCTCCGCCCGTCCAGCCATTCGCCGAACCATTTGTCCATGACCAGGATATGGCCGCACAGCCACATCTCGACGTAGCTCTGGAGGAACTGCACCTCCTCCGGATCGCGCGTCCCGGAGTCGGACTGCCGACGGACGAAGTCGGCGAAGGTGTCGTGCATCGTCTTGTGCTTGGTGTAGTCGGGGTACCCGACCGCACGCATCAGCCCTTCCTCGCGGCGGAAATGATAGGCCGAATAATCGGCCAGCTCGCGCAGGAAGCGGTTCGCGGACTCCCGCGTTTCCCCGGCGGCGATGGCCGCGCTGAACTGGTTGAACAGCTGGAACAGGCGCTGATGGTCTCCGTCCACAGCGCTCTGTCCGATGGCATAGGCCGCGTCCCACTCCATAATGTTCCCCGCCCGTTTCTCGAACGGGGAATCATACGCCTTATGGGTGGTTCTGTGCAGCGGTTATTGCAGGCCCGCAACCGTTGTGGGTCAGTCCTTCAGCCAGTCCGGCACGCGGTCCAGCGCCAGCAACTCCTCCACCGACACGCGCGGCCGGATGACGGAGAACTGGTCGCCGTTCACCAGCACCTCCGGGATCAGCGGGCGGGTGTTGTAGGTGGAGGACATGACCGCGCCATATGCCCCCGCCGACAGGATCGCCACCAGCTCGTCCGGCGCCATGGCCGGCAGCGCGCGCTGGAGCGCGAAGGTATCGCCGCTCTCGCAGACCGGACCGACGACGTCGTAAGGCTCGGTGGCCGTGCCGTGGGCGGGCTCGGTCACCGGAACGATGCCGTGATAGGCCTCGTAGAGCGTGGGGCGGATCAGGTCGTTCATCGCCGCGTCGATGATGACGAAGCGGCGGTGCAGCCCCTGCTTCAGGTAGATCACCCGCGACACCAGGATGCCGGCGTTGCCGACCAATGAGCGGCCCGGCTCCAGGGAGATGCGGCAGCCGAGGTTGCCGGTGATCGACTTCACCATGGCGGCGTAGTCGGCGATGTCCGGCGGCGCCTCGTGCTTGTAGACGATGCCCAGCCCGCCGCCGAGGTCGAGGCGGGTGATGTCGTGCCCGTCCTCGCGCAACACGTGGAGCAGCGCCGCCACCCGCTCGTAGGCGGCGCGGAAGGGGGCGAGGTCGGTCAGCTGCGACCCGATGTGGACGGCGATGGCCACCGGCTTGATGCCCGGCAGCTTGGCGGCCTGGGCGTAGACCTCCCGCGCGTGGTCGTAATCGACGCCGAACTTGTTCTCCTTCTTGCCCGTCGCGATCTTGGCGTGGGTCTTGGCGTCCACGTCCGGATTCACGCGGAAGGCGATGGGGGCGGTGACGCCCAGGCTGACCGCCACCTCCGACAGGGCCTCCACCTCCGGGATGGATTCCACGTTGATCTGGTGGATTCCGGCCTCCAGCGCGGCCCGCATCTCCTCGCGCGTCTTGCCGACACCAGAGAAGATGATCTTGCCGGACGGGATGCCGCCGGCCAGCGCGCGCCGCATCTCGCCCCCCGACACCACGTCGGCGCCGGCCCCCAAGCGGGCGAAGGCGCGGATGACGGCGAGGTTGGAGTTGGCCTTCACCGCGTAGCAGACGTCGGCGTCCTGCCCCGCGAAGGCCCCGGCATAGGCGCTGTAATGCGCCTCCAGCGCTGCCGTGGAGTAGCAGTAGAAGGGCGTGCCGACCTCCGCCGCGATGGTGGACAGCGGCACGGACTCGGCGTGCATCACGCCGTTGCGGTAGGCGAAGGCGCTCATGGGAAGCGGGCTCCGGAGGACGGCTGACCGGGCTTGGGGTCGGTCTTCGGGTTCGGGTAGGTGCCGGGGAACTTGTCGGCGGCCTTGCCCTGCGGGGGATCGACGAAGCTCGGCTTCTTGCCGCAGCCGGCCAGCGTCAGCGCGACGGCGGCGGTCGCCAGGATCAGCAGCGGGCGCCTCACAGGAAGCGCTCCCGCGCCGCCGCGACGGCCTCGCGCACGCGGACGGGGGAGGCGCCGCCGAAGCTGCGCCGGCTGTCCAGCGACGCCTCGATGCTCAGCGCCGGGAAGACGGACTCGGTGATGCGCGGCTCGATGGCCTGCAACTCCTCCAGCGTCAGGGCGGTCAGCCCGACGCGCTTGTCCTCCGCCGCCTTCACGGCGCGCCCGGTGATGTGGTGCGCCTCGCGGAAGGGAATGTCCAGCTCCCGCACCAGCCAGTCGGCGAGGTCGGTGGCGTTGAGGAAACCGCGGTCGGTCGCCTCGCGCAGCGCCGGCACGTTCGGCTGCATGTCGCGCACCATGCCCTCCATGGCGGCGATGCACAGCGCCAGCGTGTCGTCGGCCTCGAAGACCGGCTCCTTGTCCTCCTGCATGTCCTTGGAATAGGCCAGCGGCAGGCCCTTCATGGCGACCAGCAGGCTGTTCAGGCTGCCGATGACCCGCCCGGCCTTGGCGCGCACCAGCTCCGCCGCGTCCGGGTTCTTCTTCTGCGGCATGATGGAGGAGCCGGTGGTGAAGGCGTCCGTCAGCCTGATGAAGCGGAACTGGGCCGAGCACCACAGCACGATCTCCTCCGCGAAGCGGGAGAGGTGCATGCCGCAGATGCTGGCGGCGGCCAGATACTCCAGCGCGAAGTCGCGGTCGGACACCGCGTCCAGCGAGTTGGCGGTGGGCCGGTCGAAGCCCAGCGCCTCCGCCGTCATAAAGCGGTCGATGGGGTAGGGCGTGCCGGCCAGCGCGGCGGAGCCCAGCGGGCACTCGTTCAGCCGCGCGCGGGCGTCGCGCAGGCGGCCGCGGTCGCGCCCGAACATCTCCACATAGGCCAGCAGATGGTGGCCGAAGCTGACCGGCTGGGCGGCCTGGAGGTGGGTGAAGCCCGGCATCACCGTGTCGGTGTGCTTTTCCGCCAGATCGATCAGCGCGGCCTGGAGCGCCTTCAGCCCCTGGTCGGCGCGGTCGAGCGCGTCGCGCACCCACAGCTTGAAGTCGGTCGCCACCTGATCGTTGCGCGACCGCCCGGTGTGCAGGCGTTTGGCCGGTTCGCCGATCAGCTCGGCGAGCCGGGCCTCCACGTTCATGTGGATGTCCTCCAACTCCACCTTGAAGGTGAAGGCTCCGGAGTCGATCTCTTCCTTGACCCGGTCCAGCCCTTCGCGGATGGCATCGGCGTCGGCCTGGGTTATGATGCCCTGGCGCGCCAGCATGGCGGCGTGGGCCTTCGACCCGGCGATGTCCTGGTCGGCCAGCCGTTTGTCGAAGCCGATGGAGGCGTTGATCCTCTCCATGATGGCGGCGGGACCGCGGGCGAAGCGGCCGCCCCACATCTGGCTGGCGGCCGGGGCGGAGGTGCGGTCTTGAGGGTTCGGCTTGGGCTGTTCGGCGCTCATGGCGGACACAATACGGGTGGGAGGACGGGAAGCGTGAGTATGCGGACTTTGGCGGCCACCGCAATCTTTTGTGTGACGCTGGGCGGTGCCGGGCTGTGGATCGCGCTGGCCGGACCGGCGGCCCCGCCGCCCCCCGCCGTGCTGACGCTGGACCAGCCCGCCCCCGGCGCGACGACGGTGGGGCTGGACAAGTTCCGCTACATGGAGCCGCTGACGCCGGTGCCGGAACTGCCCTTCCTGGACGGGGAAGGGCGCCGGGTCGACCTGTCGGAGTTCAAGGACCGTCTGGTCCTGCTGAACCTGTGGGCGACATGGTGCGCGCCCTGCGTGAAGGAGATGCCGGCGCTCGACCGCCTCCAGGCGCAGTTGGGCGGGCCGGGCTTCCAGGTGGTGGCGCTGTCGGTGGACCGCGGCGGCAAGGATCAGGTGCAGCCCTTCTACCAGCGGACCGGCGTGAAGAACCTCGCCCTCTACCTCGACCCGTCGAGCGCCTCCATGCAGACGCTGAAGCTGCGTGGCCTGCCGACGACCCTGCTGGTGGACCAGGAGGGCCGCGAGCTTGGCCGCATCGAAGGGGCGGTGGAATGGGATTCGCCGGAAGTCATCGCCTTCCTGCGCAAGCACATGGGGCAAGGCGGCGGTCCGAACCGCGACAGCCGTGGCGGCGTTGTGCGGACGGGCGGGTGAGACCCGGCCTTGTGAAACTGTGCGCCTCACGTCGGTCTCCTCCTCAGCCCACCGGAGCCGCATGAAGATCCTGATCGCGATCCTGGCCTTGGGGGCGACGCTCTACGCCCTCGTCCTGCTGCTGGCTTATGTTGCCCAGGACCGCCTGATCTTTCCGGCCATTCCGCTCGCACAGACCCCGGATGAGGTCGGCGTGGGCGACATGGCGGTGGTGTCCGTGCGCACCGGTGACGGGCTGGACCTGCTGGGCTGGTACAAGGCGCCGGCTGCGTCGGGGCGGCCGACGCTCCTGCTGTTCCACGGCAATGGCGAGACGGTGGCCTGGAACGGCCACATCGCCCGTGCGCTGATCGACGGCGGCTACGGTGTGTTCATGGCGGAGTACCGCGGCTACGGCGGGAATCCGGGAAAGCCGAGCGAGGCGGGCCTGTATGAGGACGGGCGGGCGGCCTTGGATTTCCTAGAGGCATCGGGCGCACGGGTGGTCCTGCACGGCTATTCGTTGGGCAGCGGTGTCGCCGTGCAGCTTGCGGCTGAACGGCGCGTCGAGGCGGTGATCCTTGCCGCCCCGTACACCAGCATCGCGGACATCGGTGGTGGACTGCTGCCATTTTTGCCGGTGCGCTCGATGCTCCGCCACTCGTTCGACAGCTTTTCAAAAATTGGTCAGGTGAAAGTCCCACTGCTGATTTACCATGGCACCCTCGACCGTGTGATACCGACAGACCACTCCAGGCATCTGTTCGAGGCTGCCAGCGCTCCCAAGAGGTTCGTTGCGCTTGAGGGAGCTGGTCATGTCGGCCTGTGGGCTTCCGGTGGTGAAAAGGCGGTATTGTCGTTTTTGGAAACACTGCCGGCGATGGTCAGCGCAGGTGCCTATTTGGGAAGGTGACCTCATTGCGACGACCCCGACGTTCCCGGTGGGGCATCCCCCGGCGGCGCCTGGGTCTGCGGCGGGGCCGGGCGGCGGGCCAAGTCGGCCATGATGTCCCGCGCCTCCTCGAAATGGCTGTGCAGCATGGGCAGGGCGTCGCGGGCGAAGTCGCCGGTCTCGCCGCCGCGTTCGGCCTGCGCCTCGTACAGCTTGATGGCGCGGGCGTGGGTTTCCTCCTCCGCAGCCATGTAGCGGCGGTCGAAGGCGCCCTCGGGCGTGTCGCGCAGGCTGGACATGTGGGCGCGGGCGGACAGGCCCGGCTCGCGCGGGATGGGGATGCCGTGGCGCAGCGCCATGCCGGCCAGCCGGTCGGTCTTCAGCCCGTGATCGTCGGCCATGCGGCGGGCGAAGCGGCGGACCGGCTCCGTCTCCGCCCGGTCCTGTGCCAGCTTGCCCAGCGTCTGTTCGGCTATGCCGTCGGCCAGGGCCTCGGCGATGAAGTTGCGCTCCTGCCGGGACAGGGTGGAGGGCGAGGCCGGGATGGAGCCCGGCGCCTGCGCCAGGACCGGGCCGGACAGGAAGGCCGCAAGCATCGCCGTCAGGAAGCCGCGCCGCATCGCCCCCGTCCTTTCCGCTGTTCGCCCTCTGCCCCTGCGGGACGAACAGAGCGCAAGCGCAGCGGTTCCGTACAAGCACGAAACCCGCCCCGGTTTCCCGGAGCGGGCTTCGCTGCATCGTCCGTCCTTACCCGCCGCGTCAGCGTGTCGGGACCGGCGGGTTCTTGGAGTAGTCGTAGAAGCCGCGGCCGACCTTGCGGCCGACCCAGCCGGCTTCGACATACTTCACCAGCAGCGGGCAGGGGCGGTACTTGCTGTCGGCCAGACCCTCGTAGAGGACCTGCATGACCGCCAGACAGGTGTCCAGGCCGATGAAATCCGCCAGCTCCAGCGGGCCCATCGGGTGGTTGGCACCCAGCTTCAGCGCCGTGTCGATGGCGTGGACGCCGCCCACGCCCTCATAGAGGGTGTAGACCGCCTCGTTGATCATCGGCAGCAGGATGCGGTTGACGATGAAGGCCGGAAAGTCCTCGGCCACCGCCGCGGTCTTGCCGATGTTCGCCGTCAGCTCGCTGATCGCGTTGAAGGTCGCCTCGTCCGTCGCGATGCCGCGGATCAGCTCGACGAGCTGCATCACCGGCACCGGGTTCATGAAATGCATGCCCATGAACTTGGACGGGCGGTCCGTCGAGGCGGCGAGGCGGGTGATCGAGATCGACGAGGTGTTCGTCGCGATCAGCGCCTCGGGCTTCAGGTTCGGGACCAGCTTCTTGAAGATCTCGCGCTTGAGCGCTTCGTTCTCCGTCGCGGCCTCGACCACGAGATCGGCGTCATGGAACACGGACAGGTCGGAACCGGTGGAGATGCGGGCGATGGCCGCCGTCTTGTCGGCCTCCGTCAGCTTCCCCTTCTGAACCTGACGGTCCATGTTCTTGGAGATGGCGGCCACCGACTTCTGCAGAATCTCCGGGCTGATGTCGGAGATGACGACCTCGTACCCCGCCTGCGCGCAGACGTGGGCGATGCCGCTGCCCATCTGGCCGGCACCGATGATGCCAATCTTCTTGATCGTGGACATATGAGCTTTCCCGCTTGTCTTTGGCCCGCTGGTCTTCCGAAGAGGACTGGCCGATTACGCCTTGCCCAGCTCGGCCGTCAGCTCCGGCACCGCCTTGAACAGGTCGGCGACGAGGCCGTAGTCGGCGACCTGGAAGATCGGCGCCTCCTCGTCCTTGTTGATGGCGACGATGACCTTGCTGTCCTTCATGCCGGCGAGGTGCTGGATGGCACCGGAGATGCCGACCGCGATGTACAGCTCGGGCGCCACGATCTTGCCGGTCTGGCCGACCTGATAGTCGTTCGGCACGAAGCCGGCGTCGACCGCCGCGCGGCTGGCGCCGACCGCCGCACCCAGCGTGTCGGCGAGCGCTTCCAGCAGCTTGAAGTTGTCGCCCGACTGCATGCCGCGCCCGCCCGACACGACGATCTTGGCCTGGGTCAGCTCCGGACGCTCCGACTTCGTCAGCTCCTGGCCGACGAACTTGGCGGAACCCGTCTCCCCCGTCCCGGCGATCGTCTCGATCGTGGCCGAGCCGCCCGTGGCGGCGGCCGCCTCGAAGGCGGTGGTACGCACCGTGACGACCTTGATCGGGTCGGCGGACTTCACCGTGGCGATGGCGTTGCCGGCGTAGATCGGCCGCTCGAACGTGTCGGGCGAGACCACCCCGGTGATGTCGGAGATCGCCGCGACGTCGAGCAGGGCGGCGACCCGCGGCAGCAGGTTCTTGCCCTCCGACGAGGCGGCGGCCAGCACATGGCCATAGCCCTTGGCGAGATTGACGACCAGCGGGGAGACGTTCTCCGGCAGCGGGTGGGCGTAGGCCGCGTCGTCGGCCAGCAGCACCTTGGACACGCCGGCCACCTTGGCGGCGGCCTCGGCGACGGCCTGGGCGCCCTGGCCGGCGACCAGAACATGGATATCTCCGCCGATCTTGGCGGCGGCGCCGACCGCGTTCAGCGTGGCGGCCTTCAGCGCGGCGTTGTCGTGTTCGGCGATGACGAGAATGGACATGTCAGATCACCCGCGCTTCGTTCTTCAGCTTGTCGACCAGGGCGGCCACGTCGGCGACCTTGACGCCGGCCTTGCGCTTGGCCGGCTCGGCGACCTTGAGCGTGGTCAGGCGCGGCGCCACGTCGACGCCCAGCGCATCCGGCGCCAGCGTCTCGATGGGCTTCTTCTTGGCCTTCATGATGTTGGGCAGCGAGGCGTAGCGCGGCTCGTTGAGGCGCAGGTCGGCGGTGACCACCGCCGGCAGCGTCAGCTGCACCGTCTCCAGGCCGCCGTCGATCTCGCGGGTCACGGTGAGCGAGCCCTCGCCCGGCACGACCTTGGAGGCGAAGGTGCCCTGCGGCCAGCCCAGCAAGGCGGCAAGCATCTGGCCGGTCTGGTTGCAGTCGTCGTCGATCGCCTGCTTGCCCAGGATGACCAGAGTCGGTCCTTCCTTCTCGACCAGCGCCTTGAGCACCTTGGCGACGGCCAGCGGCTGCGTCTCGGCGTCGGTCTGCACCAGGATGCCGCGGTCGGCGCCCATGGCGAGCGCGGTGCGCAGCGTCTCCTGCGCCGCCGTCGGGCCGACGGTGACCACGATGACCTCGGTCGCCTTGCCGGCTTCCTTGAGGCGGACGGCCTCTTCGACGGCGATCTCGTCGAAGGGGTTCATGCTCATCTTCACGTTGGCGGTCTCAACGCCGGAACCGTCCGCCTTGACGCGGATCTTGACGTTGTAATCGACCACCCGCTTGACCGGGACGAGGACCTTCATATCCCACCCTTTTCTTGAATTATGCAGGCGCACCTTCGCCGCTGGCGCCGAATCGGGCAGCTTGTGACAGCGCTGCGACCATAGGAGTTGACGTTTTGGCTGTCAACGCCGCCTACGCCGCAAGCGCGAAGGAGGCGGAATTGCATCAACGGTTTGCGCCCGGAACCCACAGCACGTCGGCCGCTCCGTTCGCGTTCAGTTTCCGGCTCAGCACGAACAGGTGGTCGGACAGGCGGTTGGCGTATTTCACCGCCGCCGGGTTGACCGGTTCCGTGTCCGCCAGCTCGGTCATCAGCCGCTCGGCCCGGCGCACGACCGTACGGGCCAGATGCAGATGGGCCGCCGCCGGCGAGCCGCCGGGCAGGATGAAGGAGTTGAGCGGGGCGAGGTCGGCGTTCATCGCGTCGATCTCCGCCTCCAGCCGCTCCACCTGCGACTCCAGGATGCGCAGCGGCGGGTAGGCCGGGTCCTCCGCCTCCGGCGTGCAGAGGTCGGCGCCCAGGTCGAACAGGTCGTTCTGGATTCGCGACAACATGGCGTCGGTCTCCGGCAGGTCCGCGGTGTGGAGGCGGACCAGCCCGATGACGGCGTTCGCCTCGTCCACCGTGCCGTAGGCGACGACGCGCGGGTCATGCTTGGGCACGCGGCGCCCGTCGCCGAGCGAGGTCTGGCCGCGGTCCCCGCCGCGGGTGTAGATGCGGGTCAGCTTGACCATGATTCCTGTGGGTGTCCTCAATCAGCCGTGAGTCAGGATGGCGAGCAGGAACAGCACGAGCGCCACCCCCTGGAGCGCCACGCGCATCCGCATCGCCCGGTTCGATTTGCGCGAATCGCCCTGCCCACCGCGCGCCATGAAAAACAGCCCGGAGAACAGCGACGCCACGACGAGACCGAGCGCCACGATCAGCAGAAACATGAAGAGTCCGTTCATGGCGCCATCATACCTCACGGTCCAGGTTACGCCTACACCGGCCAAACCGGTCGCACGGGCATTCCGATGCGAGGCGCCTGTTGCGCTGACGCCCGGTCTTCTTACATTGTCGCGGACGACCCGGACGGCGAGAGGAATTCGGTATGCGGCGGCGGAGTTTCCTGAAGGCGGCGGCGGCCACTGGTCTGGCGGCCTCGGCCGGGGCCTTTCTGACCACGCGCCGCGCCGCGGTGGCCCAGCCGTCGGAAGTGCTGGCCGCATTCCCCGACAAGTTCGTCTGGGGCGCCTCGACCTCCTCCTACCAGATCGAGGGGGCGGTGACCGCGGGCGGGCGCGGCCCCAGCGTCTGGGACAGCTTCAGCCATTCCTTCGGCAAGGTGGCGAACGGCGACACCGGCGACGTGGCCTGCGACCATTACAACCGCTACGCCGAGGACGTCGATCTGATGGCGAAGGCGGGGATGAACGCCTACCGCTTCTCCGTCGCCTGGCCGCGCGTCCAGCCGACCGGCACCGGCCCGGCCAACGCCGAGGGGCTGGACTTCTACGACCGGCTGACCGACGCGCTGCTGACCAAGGGCATCGCGCCCTGGCCCTGCCTGTACCATTGGGACCTGCCCCAGGCGCTTCAGGACCGCGGCGGCTGGACCAACCGGGACATCGCCGGCTGGTTCACCGACTACGCCCAGATCGTCGCCGCGCGGATCGGCGACCGGGCCAAGCACTGGACCATGCTGAACGAGCCGTCCGTCCACGCCATCTTCGGCCACGGGCTGGGTGGGCACGCGCCGGGACTGATCGGCAAGGGGAATTACTTCAAGGCGATCCACCACCAGAATCTCGCCCAGGGGATGGCGCTGAAGGCGCTGCGGGCGGCGGGCGGCGGCAAGGACTGGCAGCTCGGCACCGTGCTGTCGCTCCAGCCGGTGTGGCCGGTCGGCGGGCTGGACGCCAATTACGCGGCCTCGCTGATGTGGGACGCGGTGTGGAACCGCGCCTGCCTCGACCCGCTGCTGCGCGGCGAGTATCCGGAGCTGCTGCGCGACGGCTTCGCCCCGCTGGTCAAGGCCGGCGACCTGGAGGCGATCCGCCAGCCCATCGACTTCCTGGGCATCAACTACTACAGCCGTATGCACCAGCAGCCGGACCCGGCGGGCCTGTTCGGCACCGGCTATGGCTCCCCGCCGGAGGGCACGCCGACGACCGGGATGGGCTGGCCGGTGGAGCCCGACGGAATCGCCGAGTTCCTCATCGAGCTGAAGCAGGAATACGGCAACCCGCCGGTCTATGTGATGGAGAACGGCGCTGCCTACCCCGATCAGACCGGGCCGAAGGGCTTCGTCCAGGACAACGACCGCATCAGCTACCTGCGCCGCCACATGCTGGCCGGTCATCAGGCGCTGGAGGAGGGAGTCGACCTGCGGGGCTGGTTCGTGTGGAGCCTGCTGGACAATTTCGAGTGGGCCGAGGGCTATCAGCGCCGCTTTGGCCTGATCGAGGTGGACCGCCAGACCCTGGAGCGCCGTCCCAAGGCCAGTTACCATTGGTACGCCGACGTGATCCGGAGGAAGGGCGTTCCGACCTCGGTGTGAGGGGCGCGGTTTAAGGGGATGGTGCTGCGATCATGGCGCCTGTTGCCGCCGCCCAGCCGACGCGCTTCGCCATCCAGAAGGCGCGCGGCAAGGGCTGGAAGACGCTGGAGGTCGGAGAGGACCTCGACCACGCGCGTGCCCGCTTCAACCTGATGGTGCGGGTGAATCCGCGCGCCTATTTCCGCCTGATCCAACTCGACCACAACGCCGGGGCCGGCGGCGACGGGATGGAGTTCAACTGGAAGCTCATCGAACTGCACGACCCCAACCAGAGGGGAGCGGCCGGGATGGGCCGCCCGTCCGCTCCGGCCAGGGCTGCGCCCCGCGCCACCGTGAGCAAGGGGCTGCGACGGCGGGAGAAGGTCCCGCTGCCCCTGAAATTCTATGCCGCGGTGGTGCTGGCCGGGCTGCTGATCGGCGGGGTGCTGTATCTGCGCTACGGCCTGCCGGGATCGTGAAGACGGCTCAGTCGTCCGCCGTGTAGCCCTTGCGCCGCATGCACAGGGCGAAGATTTCCTTGCGGTAGCGGAATTGCGGCGTTTCCGGCAGCGGGCGGTAGGGATAGCCGCGCAGACGCATGGTGTTGTCCACCTGCTCGATGCACTCGTCGTAGGCGGCGGTCGCCGTGGTCTCCGTGGCCGTCCACTCCCGGTAGGCCGGGGTGCTGCCGCAGGCCGCCAGCAACAGCGTTCCGCCCGCCAGGATCGCGTGTCTCAGAGTCGCCATGCCACGGCCTCCCACAAAACGCCTCATGCGATCTATACCACGTTTTTGCGCGCGCATTGGTTAACGGATGGAGAATTGGCCGGTCCTTCCGAGGGCGCCAAGGGGGATGTGGACCTGATGCCGCCGCAACGCAGGCGCACAAAAATCGCGCCCGGAAATCCGCCGCAATCTGGTAACACGGTCGCGCATCCACGATAGTGGACAGGCGATGGTCGGTTGGTGTCTCGGACGGAGGATGGTCATGACGGGTGGTTCGCACCGCGCGCGCCGCGCGGTCGCGTTGGCTGTGGTGGTGCCGGTTCTGGCTGCGGGTCTGCTGGCGGGCGCTCCGGTTCGGGCGCAATCGACGGCGGACATCCAATGGGCCCAGACCATCCTGAAGGACAAGGGCTACAACATCGGCGGGCGGGCCAACGGCCAGATGCACGCCGAGACGAAGGCTGCGCTCGGCAAGTATCAGGCCGCCCACGGACTGCCGGTGACCAACCAGCTCGACAAGGCGACCATCGCCAAGATGATGGGCGAGCGGGAGGGCAAGGCCCCGGCGACGGTCGGGAACCTCGCCCAGCAGAAGGTCGGCGGCGGCGGTCCCGGCCAGGCGCCGCGCGAACCGCAGCGGGAGGTGGTGCCCCGCGCCGCCCCCACCCAGCGGATCGACAGCGGGACGGGCAGCGTCGGCGGCGGCGCGCAGTTCAGCGCCGGCCCGCCCGTGACCAGCGGCAGCCCTTCGTCGGGCGGCCCGTCCGGCGCCCCCGCCTCGTCGGCCCCCGTGGCCTCCGTGATGGGGTCCTCTCAGGGGCAGGGGCCGGTGCCGCAGGCCGCGCCGCGGGCCAGCGTCACCGCGACCACCCCGTCGGGGCAGCCGGTCCCGGTGGTCGAGCCGGCGGCGGACAGCGGGTCGATGCTGCCGGGCTGGGCCGCCAACGGCGCCCGCTACGGCGTAATGGGGGTGATCGGGGCGACGGTGCTCGGCATCGGCTTCGCGTGGTGGCGCAGCGGGCGGGCCAACGCCCCGCGGCCGGCGCCGCGCAACGACGGCCCGCGCGACCAGCGCCGCGAGCCGAGCTTCGGCAGCGGCCGCCGTCGGGAGGAGTTGACCACCGGTGCCCTGCCGCCGCTCAGCAGCGGTGGGCGCGGGCGGCGGTAAGACTCCGTCTTCTCAGGCCATCTGCGACATCGGGCACATGGTGTTGCCGCATCCGGACGGGTTGCAGGCGGGCATCGGCGCCGGTGCCGGCTTGGACGCGCCGACGCGCGGCGCCATGATCGCCTTCGACACCTCGGTCCCGCCGCAGGACGGGCAGGACAGGCCATCGGCCTTGCGGGTGTCGTAATCGGCCATGTTCTTGAACCATTGTTCGAATTCATGGCCGCAGGCGCAGCGCAGGGCGTAGAGGATCATCGCGGGGTCCCTGGGTGGAATGGACAACGGAGGGGTGGCGACCATGGCCGAGCTTCGCCGCTCCCCGCGATGACGTGAATCAAACCGCCGCGCTCCGGCCTGGGGAACGGGTCTATTGCGGGCGTTCGGACAGGGCGACGCCCTCCGCGCTGGGATAGACCGACAGCAGCCGCACCGGCTTGTCGCTCAGGTTGCGGCCGCTGTGCCACGCCGCCTGCTCGATGTAGGAATCGCCAGCCTTGTAGACCTGCGTCGGCATGCTGTCGCTGGCGATGGTCAACTCGCCCTCCAGGATGTAGATGAACGGCGAAACGGCGTGCCGGTGGCGGATGATCTCACCGCCGGGCGGCAGTTCGACCAGCCGCGCCGTCACCAGAGGTTTCCCGTCCGGGTAGGCGAAGGCCTTGCCGTCCGCGGTGGTCGTGGCCTGAAGCAGGGTCTTGACGATCGGCCCCGGCGCCGCTGGCTTGTCCTGCGCGGAGGCCCCGCCGACCAGGGCGAGGAGCGCGGCGGCGGCCAGGGCGGTGCGAAGGATGGCCACCGTCGGCAAACAGTTTCTCACGATCATCGCGTGCGCTCCATGCCGTGGTCTTGAAAAGACTTTGGCTGCATATCTGTGGCAGTATGCCGAAAATGAAGAAAAACAGTGATGAACCGCAACCGGCTGTCGCGACCTGCGGCGAAGTGTGGCAGCTGGGGGCTGCGCCGCCTCAGCGATGGGTCGTCACCCCCACCTGCCGGCACATGGACAGCATGGCGCAGGTCGAGCAGCGCGGGCGGTCGCCGGTGCAGATCCACTTGCCGAAGGGCACCAGCCGCTCGTTGATCTCCACCCAGTAATGGCGGGGCAACAGCTCCATCAGCGCGACCATGGTGCGCTCCGGCGTCGGGGCGGCGACGAAGCCCCAGCGGTTGACGATCCGGTGCACATGCACGTCCACCGCCACCGCCGGAATGCCGAATCCGACCGCCAGCGTCAGCGCGGCAATCTTCGGACCGACTCCGTGGAAGGCCATCAGCGCGTCCGGCGTGTCGGGCACCACCCCGCCATGCTCCGCGATGATCCGGCGGGACAGAGCCCGGATGTCGCGGGCCTTCGGCTCCGGAAAGGTCGCGCCGTCGAGCAAGCGTGTCAGCTCCTCCGGCGTCAAGGCGACCATCCGTTGCGGCGTACGCGCCACCGCGAACAGCCGCTCGCAGACCACCATCGTCGTCTCGTCGCGCGTGCGGGCGGAGATCAGGCTGCCGACCAGCTGCTCGAAGGGGCTGCCGTAGCCGCGGTCGCGCAGCGCGAACATCGCGGCCTTCGGGCGTCCGGCCACGGCTTGGCGCAGGCGCCGGAACGCCTCGTCGATGTCGAAGGGTTCCTTGTCGGCGAGAGGGGGCGCGGAGCGCAGAGGCATGGTCGGTCGCTGGCATGGTGAAGGGAGCCACACCGAAACAGCGGGCAGGGCAGGGTTGCTCCCCATTCCCCTTTGCAACACAACGCGATTTCTATATATTAGTAATTACTAAATTAGAAGAGAGTCGAAGCCATGGTGAAGGACTGGCCGCAGATGGCGAAGGACATGTCCGGCGCGGTGCGGGAGCTGCGCGGCGGCGCTCCGGAGGTGATGAAGGGCTTCTCGGCCATCGCCAGGGCGGCGCTGGAGGCCAAGGCGCTGGACACCAAGACGAAGGAGCTGATCGCGCTGGCCATCGGGGTGGCGACGCGCTGCGACGCCTGCGTCGCCTTCCACGCCCAGGCCGCCGTTCAGCAGGGCGCCAGCCGGGAGGAGGTGATGGAGACGCTGGGCATGGCGATCTACATGGGCGCCGGCCCGTCGGTGATGTACGCCGCCATGGCGACGGAGGCGTTCGACCAGTTCGCCGGGAATCGATTGGACGAGGACAAGGCCGGCTGACCCCGGCGTCCCGCTGGCCGCCCCTATCCGGCGCTGGAGAACAGCGGGCGGCGCAGGCGGCCGGCGGCGATCTCGGCGCGCAGCGCGTCGGCGTCCATGGCCTGGATGCGCTCCAACTCCGCCTTGTTGGCGTCGATGAAGGGGTTGCGATCGGTGGAGTTCTCGGGCCGCGCGTGCTCCAGATGGTACAGCGGCCCGGAAACCCGCTCGACCCGCAGGCCCAGCCGGCGCAGCCGCTCGACGATCTCGTCGTCCTCGTAGCCCCAGGAGACGAAGCGCTCGTTGTAGCCGCCGGCCGCCAGCAGCGCCGTCCGGTCGAAGAAGGCGCCGCCGCCCGGCGAGTCGCGGTGCATCAGCGGGAAGCGCGGGCAGACCGCGTTCAGCGGAGCCGCCGACAGGGTGTGGCCGAACCGGTGCACCTCCCGCCCCAGAATCCAGAAGAACAGCCCGTTGTAGGGAAAGGCCATGGCCGCCCCGCCGCGCACCGCGTCGCGGGCCAGCGCGTACTGCACGGGATCGACCACGACGTCGGTGTCGTGCAGGGCGACGATGGGGGTCTCCGCCGCCTCGACCATGCGGTTGAGGAGGTGGGCCTTGTGGGTGAAGGGCGTGTCGTTGCCGGTCAGATGCAGATGACGGCAGCGGGCGGCCAGCTCCGGCCCCAGCGCGTCGGCGACGTCGCTCGGCCCGGCCTTGTCCTCGCCGATCAGGACGGTGGTGTCGGCGTGCTTGAGGAGGAAGGAGACGATCCAGCGCAGGTTGCGCTTGCGGTCGGCGCTGTCGGCGCGGAAGGGGACCAGGACGGTGACGTCGCGCAGGTCCAGCCGCCCGTCCGGCCCGGCCCCGTCGAGGACCGCCCGGCGGGCGCGGAAGGCCGCGGCCTGCGCCGCCAGCCGCTCCCGCGCCCCTTCGTCATGCGGGTCGATGGCGAGCGCCATTTCGTAGAAGGACACGGCGGCGCCGGGGCGGCCGAGATCAGCCTCGATGTCGCCCTTCTGCCGCCAGCCGGGGACGAAATGCGGGTGGCGGGCCAGAAGCGCGTCCAGCACCTCCAGCGCCTCGCCAATGCGGCCGATGGCCTGCAGGGCCTCGCTCAGGTGATACTCGGCGTCGGGAAAGTCGGGGCGCAGCGCCAGCGCACGGCGGTAGGCGGCGATCGCCTCCTCCGTCCGCAGGGCGACGTGGAGCAGGGCGCCCAGGTTGAAGTGCGCGTCGGCGTCGCCGCCGTCCCGATCCACCGAACGCGCGATCATCGCCATGCCGCGCTCCCGGTCGCCGCCGAGCGCGGCGAGCAGGCCCAGCCGGTGCAGAGCCTCCGGGTTGTCGGGATCGGCGTCCAGGATTCGCCGGTACAGGTCCCCCGCCTCCGCCGCACGCCCGGCCTTCAGATGGTCGAGCGCGATGCCCAGCGCCTCCTCGATGGTCGCCATTCGGTGGGGTCCGTCTCGTCCGTGTGTCGCCTTCCGGTGGATTCCACTTTGACACAAAGGCAATTGCGGGGAAATCATCCGCTCCGGGACCATGCCTCAGGGAAACACCCGATAATGAACGATCATCGCATCAGCAAGAATGGGTCCATGGGAGGACTCACCCGCCGTCAGTTCGGCACCGCCGCGGCCTCGGTCGCCCTCTCGGCCGGCGCGCTCGCCGCCTTCGGCCGGGCGCCGGCCTTCGCGCAGGGCACCGCGCTGAAGGTGGGCGTGCTGCTGCCCCGCTCCGGCCTGCTCGCCCAGGCGGGCCAGGCCTGCCAGCGCGGCGCCGAGATCGCGCCGGCCATCCTCGGCGAACTCGGCTACAAGGTCGAGATCCTGTCCGCCGACACCGAATCGAACGTCGACGTCGCCCGCTCGCGCGCCGAGAAGCTGATCAACGACGGCGCGAACGTCATCGTCGGCGCCTTCGACAGCGGCCAGACCGCCGCCGCCGCCCAGGTCTGCGAACAGCGCGGCGTCCCGCTGGTGATGAACATCGCCGCCGCCGACCGCCTGACCGAGCAGGGCTACAAGACCGTTTTCCGCAACTTTCCGACCTCCACCATGCTCGTCACCAACGGGCTGGCGCTGATGAAGGACCTGTTCGCGGTCAGCGGCGTCACCCCGAAGACGGCGGTGTTCCTGCACGCCAACGACACCTTCGGCATGGCGAACAAGCAGGCGATGGACGCCCTGTTCCCGAAGCTGGACATGCCCTTCGGCATCGTCGACAGCATCTCCTACGACCCCAAGGCCCAGGACCTCGCGGTCGAGGTGGCCAAGGCCAAGGCGACGGGCGCCGAACTCGCCATCGTCACCACCCGCGCCAACGACGCCATCATGCTGGTGCGCGAGATGGTCAAGCAGCGGTGGGAGCCGAAGGGCATCGTCTCCCCCGGCTCGCCCGGCCTGTATGACGAGCAGTTCTACAAGGTGCTGGGCAAGTACGCCGACTACGCCATCACCAATCTGCCCTGGTACGACCCAAAGGCGGAGTTGACCAAGCGCGTCGAGGCGGCCTTCAAGAAGCAGTATCCGAACGACCGGTTCGAGGGCTACGCCTTCAATGTCGCCTTCACGCTGGAGGCGATCCTGGTCGCCGCCGACGCCTTCAAGCGCGCCGGGACCGCGGAGCCGGCCACCTTGCTGGAGGCGCTGCGCCAGACCAACCTGAAGGACAAGATGATGGTCGGCCCGGCCATCACCTTCGACGAGAAGGGGCAGAACACCCAACTCGTCTCCGCCTGCCTGCAGAACCGCAACCTGCGCCCGACCGTGGTCCTGCCCAAGGGCTCCGCAGAGATGGACCCGGTGTTCCCGATGCCGGGCTGGGGCAAGCGCGCCTGATCGAGAGAGTGTGAGGCGGGAGGAGACGCGGTCACGAGGGGCCGCGTCCCTTCCCTTTGACCTTACGCCGTCTGGGCTTCCAGCCCGTAGGCCAGCAGCCGTTCCACCGACGCGCGGCGGTCGCCGGCCGCGGCGAACCGGGCGCGGGCTTCGGCGGACTGCCGGTCGCGGAAGGCCGCGTCGCTCGCCAACGCGGCGGCGCGCTCCAGATAGGCCGCGTCGTCGGCCACGGTGAAGGCCGGCCCGGCCACGGTCGCCACGTCGCCCGCCGCGACGGTCACCACCGGAACCCCGTCGGCCAGCGCGAAGGCCGCGCTGCCGCCGCCGCCCTGGCGGCGTGGGTTCAGGTAGGCGGTGGCAAGCCGGTGCAGCGCCCGGACGTCTTCCACGTCGCCCAGCGTGTGGACCCGGTCCGCGTTGCGCAGGGCGGCGATCCGCTGCGGCAGCGACTCCACGCCGCCGGCGACGGCGATGCGGGCCTCCGGCAGGCGGTCGAGCAACGAGTCGACCAGCGCTAGGAAGTCCGGCCCGGCCTCCTGGTCCAGGCGGTTGCCGACCACGAGGAAGAGCGGTCCCCCATCCGGTCCGGCGTCCGGCCCGGCTTCGGGAATGCCGAAATCGGCGCGGCCGCGCTCCGGCCCCGTGGGCGGCAGGGTCCAGCCAAAGGAGAAGGGGCGGAAACGCTCCGCCATGTCCGCCGGCCAGCCGTGGGTGGTGTCGGCCTCGCCATAGCCCAGCACCAGCCGGGCCATCGACAGCGGCAGGCCGGAGGAGGTCGGCAGGCAGATGACCGGGCGCGCGCCGGAGAACAGGTCGGCCACCACGTTGGACCCGCCGAAGGCGACGATGACGTCGGGGTCGAAGCCGTCCACGTAGTCGATGATGGCGTTCACCTTCTCCTCGTCGAAGCGCTTCTGCGGGAAGGACATCATGCGGACCCGCGCGCCGAAGGCGGCGATGACCTGCTCCCCGTCATACTCCTCGGTGATGTTGTAGGAATATTCGGGGACGAAGCCGTTCTCGCCGGTGATCGCCATGGCGTTCGGGTTGATGATGACCACCTCGCGCCCGAATTCGTCCTGAAGGCGGCGGGCGAAGTCGAAGGCGTCCGCCGTCGGCTGGTGACCGGCGCCCAGCATCTGGTTGGTGATCAGGGCGATCCGCTTCACCTCGCCGCGCGGCGTGGCGCGCTTCATGCGGCGGCGCAGGTGGTAGCGCAGCGCCGTCTCGTCCACCATCAGGCGGTAGTAATCGGTGAAACTCGCGGTGTGGAAGGCGCCGGCATCGCCGCGCCGCGCCGCGCCCTGGAAGAGCTGCATCGCCATGCCCCAGAAGGCGTAATGGATCGACGGCACGGTGAAGCGCATCGGGTCTTCCAGGACGGCGTCCGTCAGCGCCTCGTAATGGGCGATGTCGCCGTCGAGCAGGAACAGCAGCGAATGGCGGCGCATCACGTCGCCCATGGCATAGGCCGCGTCGACCTCGGCGGCCGCGGCGTGGCGGGTCTCGTCGTCGTAGCGGCGGATCAGCCCGGCCAACGCGCTCACGTTGCCCCAGCCTTCGCCGTCGTTGGTCAGCAGGGTCAGGGCGCGGGCGAAGCTCAACGCCGCGTCGCGGGTCTGGCCGGTGGCGTGCAGGGCGTGGCCCAGGTTGGCGTGCAGCAGCGGCGAGGTCGGGTCGGCGGCCACCGCCTGTCCGATCAGGTCCACCGCCTCCGCCGGCCGGCCGCCCTGCAGCCCGATGACACCAAGCAGATGCAGCGCGTCCGGATGGCCGGGCGACGCCGCCAGCACCTCCCGGTACAGGCGTTCCGCCTCCGTGGTGCGGCCGGCGCGGTGGTGTTCGGTCGCAACGGCCAGCGTCTGTTCGATGGTGTCCATGGTCGGCGTTCCTGCTGCTTGGTCCCTGACGGCATGTTTACGCGCTTTTAGGGCGGATGCGCTGAACTTTTCCCATGCAGCGCACCGCGACATTCTTGTGGCATCTCGTCCCGACGGCAACCCTGGCGATTGCGCTCGCGCTCGTTTCGCCCGGCGGCGTCCGCGCGCAGGATCGGGTGGTGGCGTCGGCCTCGGACGCCGCAACCGCGCCGCGACCGCGAATCGTCATCAGCCTGACGGAACGCCGGCTTCACCTGCTGGAGGACGGGCGTCCGCCGCGCTCCTTCCCCGTCGCCATCGGACGGCCCGGCGTGGCGATCCCGCTGGGGGACAGCCAGGTCCTGCGCAAGCGGCGCAACCCGACCTGGCACCCCACCGCCAACCAGCGCCGGGAAAACCCGGCGTTGCCGGCGTCGGTGCCGCCGGGACCGTCCAACCCGTTGGGCAAATTCGCGCTCGACCTCGGCTGGACGGCCATCGCCATCCATGGCACCAACGAGCCGGATTCGGTGGGGCGCCGGGCCAGCGGCGGCTGCTTCCGCATGCTGCCCGCCGACATCGCCACCCTCTTCGAAGCGGTGCCGGTGGGGGCGCCCGTCCGAGTCGTCTCCGGGCCGGCAATCCTCCCGCCACCGCAACCCGCCGTCGCGATTGCCGTCGCGGCGCCGCTCCCAGCGCCAGCCCCGCCGCCCCTTGCGAAGGTTGCACCGCCGCCGCTTCCCATCCTGGCCGATCCGCGCTGCGCGACGGCCGGCGCGCCCTTGCGCCGGATGATCTGCACGGTGCCGGAACTGGCCGCGCTGGACGGGCGGGCGCGCGGGCTGCACCAACGCCACCTCGCCGCCCTGCCGGCGGAGCGCCGCGACGCCGCGGCCTATGCGCTGCTCCAGGACGAGCGCCGCTTCGACGACCGCATCACCGCCCGCTGCTGGGTGCGCCGCGGCATGGAGGATGACCCGGCGGTCGCCGCCGCGGCGCGGGCCTGCCTGAGCGACGCCCTGACCGTCCGGCTGGAGGAGGCAAAGCGCCGCTGAGCGCCGCCTGATCCGCACAGGAAACTTGTCACGACTACGAAGGACTGCTACGCCGCTCAGGCTTGGCCATCCGGGGCTCTCCCAAGGGCGAATGATGCATGCCGTTTGACTATTACCTGAACATCGCCGCGTCGGGCCTGCTGACCGGGCTGGTCTACGGGCTGGCGGCGCTCGGCCTGTCGGTCATCTTCGGCGTCGTGCGCGTCGTCAACTTCGCGCATGGCGAGATGATGGTCGCCGGCATGTACGGCGCCGTGCTGCTGGCCAGCCTGCTCGGGCTCGACCCGATCCTGGCGGCGCCCGTCGTGGCGGCGGTGCTGTTCGCCTTCGGCTGGGTGCTGCAGCGCGGGCTGGTCAACCGCTTCGTGGAGCGGCCGGAGCACATGCAGTTCATCCTGCTGCTGGGCATCGCGACGATCATCCTGAACGCCATGCTGATGCTGTTCGGACCGGATTCGCGCAACGTCATGGTGCCCTACAGCTTCGACACGGTGGAGGTCGGGCCGCTGCTGCTCGACGCGGTGCGGCTGCGCGCCGGGGCCGGGGCGATCGTGGTGGCGGCGGTTCTGTTCGCCTTCTTCCGTTTCAGCCGCACCGGCAAGGCCATCCGCGCCTGCGCCGACAACCCGCTGGGCGCCCGCGTCGTCGGGCTGAACATCGACGGGCTCTACGCGCTGACCTTCGGTATCGGCGCCGGGGTGGTCGGCATCGCCGGCGCGCTGATGACGCTGCTGGTCGATTCCCGCCCGCAACTGGCGCCGGAATACACGCTGCTGAGCTTCATCATCGTCATCGTCGGCGGGCTTGGCAGCCTGCCGGGCGCCCTGCTGGGCGGCATGCTGATCGGCTTTTCGGAGGCGATGGCCGGCTTCCTGCTGGACCCCTCGCTCAAATCCCTCTTCAGCTATGGTGTGCTGATCGTGGTGTTGCTTCTGCGCCCGCAGGGCCTGCTGGGGAAACGGTCGTGACGGGGCGCGGGATCGTTCTTCTGGCGCTGTGCGGCGTGCTGCTGCTGGCCGCGCCGATGATCGCCGACCGTTACGTCCTGTCGGTGCTGACCACGGTGCTGTGGTTCGCCTATGTCGGGCAGGCATGGAACGTGATGATGGGCTTCTCCGGCCTGCTGTCGCTGGGCCACGCGCTCTATGTCGGGCTGGGGGCCTACGTCAGCGCGGCGCTGTTCGTGCATTTCGGGATCGGCCCCTGGGCGGGGATGTGGGTGGCCATGCTGGCGGCGACGGCGGCGGGTTGCTTCATCGGCTTCCTGGGCTTCCGCTTCGGCGTGCGCGGCGTGCATTTCGCGCTGCTGACCATCGCCTTCGCCGAGGTCGCGCGCATCGGCTTCGACCATCTCCAATGGTTCGGCGGCTCGGGCGGCTTCTTCATCCCGGTGGCGGGCGACGCGGGCAACGATCTGCTGAACCTGCGCGGCTCGCCGGAGCTGTTCTACTACGTGATCCTGGCGCTGGTGCTGGTGGCGCTGGCCCTCTCGCGGGTGCTGCTGCACAGCCGCCTCGGCTACCAGTGGCTGGCCGTGCGCGAGGAGCCGGAGGCGGCGGAAGCGGTCGGCGTCGACCTGTTCCGCGCCCGCATCGCAGCGGTGGCCGTGTCCTCCGCCCTGACAGCGCTGGGCGGGGTGTTCCAGGCCTTCTACTTCAACAACCTGTTCCCGGAGCAGGTCTTCTCCATGGGCCGCTCCATCGAGATCATCCTGCCGGCCATCGTCGGCGGCATCGGCACGCTGATCGGACCGATCCTGGGGGCCTTCATCCTGACCCCGCTGGGCGAGCTGCTGACCTTCCTGATCGAGGCGACCGGCTTCGACCTGCCGGGCCTGAAGCAGCTGTTCTACGGGGTGGCGCTGGTGGTGATCGTCGTCTACCGCCCGGACGGGGTGTGGCCGTGGCTGGCCGACCGGCTGGGCCTCGTCCGCCGCCCCGGGGAGGACGCGTGATGGCGGAGCTTCTGGAGGTCGAGGGCCTGTCCAAGCGGTTCCGCGGGCTGAAGGCCGTCTCCAACGTCGGCTTCTCCGTGCCGGAGGGCCGGATCGTCGCGCTGATCGGGCCGAACGGCGCCGGCAAGACGACCACCTTCAACCTGATCGCCGGGGTCTTCCCGCCCGACGAGGGGCGGGTGCATCTGAAGGGCGCTCCGATCACCGGGCTGAAACCCAACCGCATCTGCACGGCGGGAATCGGCCGGACCTTCCAGATCGTCAAGCCGTTCGGGCAGCTGTCGGTCGAGGAGAACGTGGTGGTCGGCGCGCTGGCCCGCGAGCGGTCGGTGGCGGCGGCGCGCGATCACGCCCGGCGGCTGCTGGACCGGCTGGGCCTGGCCGACCAGGCCGCCCGTCCGGCGCGCAGCCTGACCCTGCCGGACCGCAAGCGGCTGGAGGTCGCCCGCGCGCTCGCCACCCGTCCGATCCTGCTGCTGCTGGACGAGGTGCTGGCCGGCCTGCGCCCGACCGAGGTCGACCGCATGGTCGAGGTGCTGCGCGACCTGAACCGGCAGGAGGGCATGACGATCCTGATGATCGAGCATGTGATGCGCGCCGTCATGGCCCTGTCCGACCGGGTGGTCGTGCTGGATCATGGGGAGAAGATCGCCGACGGCCTGCCTGCTGAGGTTGTGGCGAATCCCAAGGTGATCGAATCGTACCTGGGCGCCGAGGATCTCTGACCGGCCGTTCGCATCGGACGACCTCGGCGCTGGAAACACTCCATTAATGTTTGTTGGGCCATCATTCGTTCCACGCTAAGGGCAGCGGCCGGAGCAGCAACGTCCGGTCGAAAAAGAGGCGTCCGAAAAGGGTGCTGCACGGGAGGAACGAATGAAGGCACTCGGCAATCTGCGGATTGGCCAACGGCTGTCCATCGGCTTCGCGGCGGTGATCGCGGTGCTGGTGGTGACGGTCGGCACCGGCCTGCTCCTGACCGACAACGGGAAGACGCTCAGCCGTCTGGTGGCCGATGTCCGCATGCCGACGGCGCTGGCCGGGCAGGGCATCGTCGCGTCGGTCACCGCCACCAACGCGGCCATGCAGGGCTACCTGCTGACCAACCGCGAGGATCTGAAGCAGGAACGCAACGTCGCGTGGGACCGCATCGACGCCCTGCGCCAGGAGATGGACGGCCTGTCGTCGCGCTGGACCGACCCGCAGGTGCGGGCCACCTGGGACGCGGTGAAGCCGCTGCTCGACCATCTGCGCCGCGATCAGGACATGGCCGAATCGCTGGGCACCATCGGCGACCAGATGGGGGCGCTGAACTCCCTGAACGACGACGCGATCCCCCGCGCCAATCAGGTGATGAGCCTCCTGGTCGGCGACGCCCGGTCGAGCGACGCCAGCGGCCTGATCCCGCGCCAGCGCGCCCTGCTGCAGGCCGACACGGCGGGGATGATCCAGGGCGCCGACCGTCTGGTGATGGTGCAGGCGGTTCTGCTGACCCTGGGGCTGCTGGTTGCGGCGGCGGCGGTTCTGCTGACCTCGCGCTCCATCGTGCGGCCGCTCGGCGCCATGACGGAGGCGATGCGCCGGCTGGCCGACGGCGACTCCGCGACCCCTGTGCCGGCCACCGGGCGGGGCGACGAGATCGGGCAGATGGCCAAGGCCGTGCTGGTCTTCAAGGACAACATGATCGCGGCGCGGCAGGCGGCGGAGCGCGAGCACGCCGAGCAGGACCTCCGCGCCCGCCGCGCCCGCGCCATCGAGGAGCTGACCGGCCGCTTCGACCGCGAGGCGGCGGCCGTGCTCGGCTCGGTCTCCGCCGCCGCGGTGCAGATGAAGGCGACGGCCAGCCAGCTCGCCGCCACCGCGGAGCAGACCTCCCGCCAGTCGGTGACGGTGGCCGGCGCGTCGGAGCAGGCCAGCGCCAACGTGCAGACCGTCGCCACCGCGACCGAGGAACTGGCCGCCTCGGTGCAGGAAATCGGGCGGCAGGTCGCCAGCAGCACCGCCATCGCCGACGAGGCGGTGCACAAGGCCGAGCGCGCCGACCACGCCATGCGCAGCCTGGCCAGCGCCTCGGCGGAGATCGTCGCGGTGATCGACCTCATCACCCAGGTGGCGTCCCAGACCCGGTTGCTGGCGTTGAACGCCACCATCGAGGCGGCGCGGGCCGGCGAGATGGGCAAGGGTTTCGCCGTCGTGGCGGCGGAGGTGAAGGCGCTGGCGGACCAGACCACCCGCGCCACCGACGAGATCGCCGCGAAGATCGTCTCCGTCCGCAGCGAGACGGAGGGGGCGGTGGCCTCCATCGGCGACGTGATGGGCACCATCGGGCGAATCAGCGAGGTCGCCTCGACCATCGCCGCGGCGGTGGAGCAGCAGCAGGCGGCGACGCGGGAGATCGCCCGCAACATCCAGCAGGCGGCGGTCGGCACGCAGGACGTGACGTCCAACATCGCCGACGTGAACCGGGCGGCCAGCGAGACCGGCAGCGCCGCCCGAAATGTGCTGGAGGCCGCGGGATCGCTGTCCGATCAGGCGGACGGGCTGCGCAGCAAGGTGGAGGTGTTCCTGTCGGCGGTGCGCACGGCCTGATGCGGTGGGCCGGGTGCGCAGAGGGGCGCCGCAGAAGGGCGGCGCAAAAGTTCGGTGCGCCGGGTCTGTTTCCAGATCAGCACTTGACCCGGACGCCCGAGCCCGTCAGCTTCTCGCCGGGCTTCCCCGTGACGCATGCACATGAACCGACTGCAACGCTATCTCTTCCGCAATCTTCTGATCGCCCTTCTCTATTCCACGGCCGGCCTGACCTTGACGATCTGGCTGAGCCAGTCTCTGCGGCTGATCGAGATGGTGGTGGAGGCCGGGGCGCCGATGCGGGTGTTCCTGTGGCTTCTCATCCTGACGGTGCCGACCTTCCTCGGCATCGTGCTGCCGCTGGCGCTGGTCGGGGCGGTGCTGTTCACCTACAACCGGCTGGCGGCTGACAGCGAACTGGTGGTGATGCGCGCCGCCGGCGTCGGCCCCTTCGCGCTGGCCGCGCCCGCGATGCTGCTGGCCTTCGGCGTGACGGTGGTGGTCTATGTGCTGAACCTCTGGCTGACCCCCGCCGCCCATCAGGAACTGGTGCGCATGGAATACGCCGTGCGCAGCGACTATTCACAGCTGTTCCTGCGCGAAGGCGTGTTCAACGAGGTCGGCGACCGCTTCAGCGTCTTCGTGCGCGAGCGCGACAGCGACGCCAACCTGCACAACGTGATCATCCATGACGGGCGCGTCCCGGAAAAGCCGGTGACGATCATGGGTGAGCGGGCGGTGATGCTGACCGGGGCGGAGGGCGCGCGCTTCGTGGTCTACAACGGCAACCGGCAGGAGCTGGACCGCAAGACCAACCGTCTGTCCCAACTCTTCTTCGAACGCTACGCGGTGGACCTGAAGGTGCTGAGCAGCGCCAGCGGCGAACGCTATCCGGACGCCCGCGAGCGCTCCACCGACGAACTGCTGCACCCGTCGCCCCAGTTGGCCAGCGATCCGAAGATGATGCGCGATCTGCTGGCGGAACTGCACCACCGCCTGTCCTCGCCGCTGCTGGCCCTGGCCTACACCATGGTGGCGCTGGCCTGCCTGCTGTCGGGCGAGTTCAACCGCCGTGGCCAGTCGGTGCGCGTGACCACCGCGGTGCTGGTCGTGATGGCGATCCAGGCGGCCGTTCTCGGCTTGTCCAGCCTCGCCGCCAAGGTGACCGTGCTGGTGCCGCTGATGTATGTGCTGCCGGTGGCCGCTCTGGCGCCGGCGGCCTGGGTCCTGTCGCGCAACCTGCGGCGGCGTGTGCCGCCCGGCGGCGAAGCGGCGGCGGGCTGAGGGGGCGGACCGGCTTTTGCGCATCCTGTTCATCACCTCCAACCGTCTGGGCGACGGGGTCCTGTCCACCGGCCTGCTGGCCCATCTGACGGCGCTTCACCCGGACGCCGCGCTGACCATCGCCTGCGGCCCGCTGCCCGCACCGCTGTTCCGCTCCGTGCCGGGGCTGGAGCGGCTGATTCCCATGCCGAAGCGGGCCTGGGCGCGGCATTGGGTCGACCTGTGGCGGGCCTGCGTCGGCACGCGCTGGGATCTGGTGGTCGATCTGCGCAACTCCGCGGTCGGCCGTCTCGTCCTGGCGAAGCGGCGTTTCTTCCACGCCCGCGCCCCGCATCTCCACAAGGTGGAGGAGATCGGGCGGGTGCTGGGCCTGTCCCCGCCGCCGTCCCCTCGCCTGTGGATCGACGCGGCGGCCGAGGCGGAGGCCGACCGGCTGCTGCCCGGTGGCGCGGAACCGTTCCTGGCGATCGGCCCGACCGCGAACTGGACCGGCAAGGAATGGCCGGCGGACCGCTTCGCCACGCTTGCCGCGCGGCTGACCGGTCCCGGCGGCCGGCTGTCCGGCCGGCGCGTCGCCGTCCTGGCCGCCGGGCCGGAGCGGGAGCGTGCCCGGCCGGTTCTGGACGCGCTGGGCGAACGGGCCATCGACCTGACCGGGCGCACCGACCCGATGGCCGCGGCGGCCTGCGTTCGTCGGGCGGCGCTCTATGTCGGCAACGATTCCGGACTCATGCACATCGCCGCCGCCGCCGGCACGCCGACCGTCGGGCTGTTCGGTCCCGGCTTCCCGGAAACCTACGGCCCCTGGGGCGTGGCGGCGCGCACCGTGATCAGCCGGGTTCCGCGGTCCGAGCTTCTGGCCCGTCAGAAGGCCGATCCGCAGGCCACCGGTCTGATGAACGGCATTTCCGTGGAAGCGGTCGAACAGGCGGCGGGAGAACTGTTGGGGCCTGCAACGCAGGGCCCTCTAATGCCGGAACTCCGCGAAGTCGTGACAAATCCTTGCAAATCACCGGAGACAGGTCCCTAAAGTTGACAAGGATTGAAGGATCGCTGACAATCCATTTGGTCCGGACCTGATTCAGCATTGCTCTGTCCGGCGGTCTGTCCCGAGGGTTTGGAATGAAGCCGACACCGACATACGCGAACAAGCCGACTTCCGACAATCCCCGTGATGTCGAGGCCTGGGCTTTGGCGGAGGCGTCGCGACGCCTGATCGATGCCGGGCGCAGCCCCGTGAACGAGGAGGCGCTCTGCGCCGCCCTGCAATTGAACCAGCGCCTGTGGACGATCTTCCAGGCCGCGATGACCGAGGACGATTGCGGCCATCCGGCCGAGGTGCGCACCAACATCGCCGCCCTGTCGCTGCTGGTCGATCGCGAGACGATGGCCCGGCTGATCGACCTGGACGTGTCGAAACTGGACACGCTCATCAGCATCAACCGTTCGGTGGCCAGCGGCCTGACCGCCCGTCCCGACGCGCTCGCCCAGGGCCAGCCGGCGCCGGCTCCGCAGATGGCGGCGCGCGGCCCCACGGCTCCGCCGGTATCCGCTCCGGACGGCCAGCCGCCGCGCCAGTCGCTGCGGATCTCGATCTGAGATCCAAGTGCTTCAAATAAAAAACCGGCGCCCTTCGGGGCGTCGGTTTTTTTATGTGGCGGCCGTTCCCTCCCCTCGTCGCAGGGGAGGGAGCCATTGCCGCTTCAGGCGATGTAGTTCAGCAGCGACAGCTTCTGGCGCTGACCGGCGACCGTGTAGGCGGCCTCCAGGGCGTTCATCGAGGTGCGCAGGCGGGCCGCCACCTCGGTCTCGTCGATGCCCTCGATGCCGGCGATGCGCTCGACCACCGTGGCCGACGCGGTGGTGTGGGCGGTCTTCTTCTCCTCCAGCGTCGCGAGGTCGGACGCCACCTTGGAGTGGACTGACCGCACCTCGTCCTTGGCCTGGGCCATCAGCTCCCGCGACTTGGTGATGTACTCCTCGTACTTGCCGGGATTTGACGCGGCGACGTGGGCCATGCGGAAGGCGGAGATCAGCTTCTGGAAGGCGCGGTCGTCGCTGGTGACGCCGTAGGTCAGCGTCTGGCCATCGTCGATGGTGACCGCGGCCTTGTCCCACGCCTTGCTGTTCTTCCGGTTCGACATGTATTCCGAATCGTAGAAGGGCAGGTCCGGAGGGTCCACATAGGGCACATCGGTCAGGGCGTCGGCCTGCGAGGGCAGGGTCGCGACGGAGATCGTGTTGTCGATCTGGCCGTTGACCGCCCGCACCGAGGTGGTGAACTGCTGCACGCGTGACGGGTGGTTCGGGTCCATCGTGCTGTTGCTGGTCAACTGGACGGTCGATCCGTTGCCGGCGGCGTCTATGGTCACCGGCGGCACCGGGCTGGTCTTCCCAAACTCGGCGCGCAGCATGTCGGCCACCTTCGACACGTCGGTGACGCCGTTGTTGTAGTCCTTCTCCGTGACCGTGTAGCGGACCGTGTATTGCTGATAGGGCGGCAGGTCCTCGGGCTCGTCCGGATGTTCCGAGTAGTATTTCCGGTTGAACGGGTCCTCCGGGTCGCCGACGGTGACGTTGATCTCGTAGGTGTCGCCGATGTCCACGCCGTCGCCGGTAAGCGCGAAGCTGTCGATCTGCTTCAGCCCGGTGCCGGCGGGCGCCGGCAGGGTGGCCGCCTGGGTGGTGGTCGGCGCCGTCATCGAATTGTCGATGCTCATCGAGTTCTGGACGCGCGCCTTCACGTCGAACTTCTGGCTCGGGTCCTCGCTGATCAGCGAGATGACGCCGTTGGCCGCGGCCGCGATGATCGGCAGCTTCGGGTTGGCCGACTGGATCAGGCTGTTCAGCGTGTTGGCGACGAAGGTGACGGTCTTCGGATCGCCCGGCTGGACCTGATAGCCGAAGGGCTTGCCGTCGATCGACACCTCGAAGTAATCGTCGGCGTTGACCATCGACCCGTTCAGCGTCACGCGGGTGGACTGCGGCTGGGACAGCAGGTCGCCGACCGGCTCTGTGCCGTAGCGCGAGCCGGCGAACAGGTAGCGGTCGCCGAACTGCTCGTTCAGAAGCTGCTGGATGTCGCGCAGCGCGCCCTCGACCCGGTCGCGCATGTCGTTGGCCTGCGGCCAACTCACGTTGAAGGTGCTGCTCGACGCCGCGGTGAGCTGGTCGAAGCTGAGGTTCAGGACCGCGCCTTCGCCGGGGCCGCCATCGATCTTGAAGTTGTAGCCGCCGCCGTCGCTGGGGGGCACGGTCTTCAGATTGATGGTGCGGGTGGTCTTGCCGCCCAGCCCGTCGGTCACCGTCACGTCGAACGATCCGTTGACCCCGTCCTTGGAGGGGATGGAGGTCACGGTGTAGCGGGCGTTCTGGGTGAAGGTGGACTTGTCGGCGTTGACCGACAGCTTCAGCGCGTCGGGATTGCTGTTGAAGGCGGAGGTGACGCTGGCCGGACCCGGCTGGAACGGCATCAGGTTGCTGCTCTGCCAGTCCGTGGCCAGCTTTTCCAGGCTGTTCAGCACCGTGTCGGTCGCCTTGACGCGCGGTGACGCGGTGTTGATGTTCTGGACGTAGGCCTCGCGCTGGGTCAGCTCGGCGCGCAGGGCGAGCAGCTTCTGCGTCTCGGCGCCGTAGGCGTTGAGGTCGGTGGACTTCTTGCCGGTGGTCAGCTGCTCCGAGAGCGTGTCCACCCGGTTCTGGCCGTTCGTCAGATTGCGGACCAAGCCGAGATACTTGGCATAGCTGCTGACTTGAGTGATGGAGCTCATCGGACGATCGCCTCCAGCGCGTCAAACATTGTGTTGGCCACTTGCATGACCCGTGCCGACGCGGCGTAGGAGGTCTGGAGCTGCTGCAGATTCGCGATTTCCTCGTCGATGTTGACGCCGGTCGTCGCGTGGTAGCGCTCCTCCAGGATTTGGCGGGAGTCCTTGTCCAGCGAGGTCTTGTCCAGCGCGGTCTTGGCCGCGGACATCCAGCCGCCGGTGATGTTGCTGGTGATCGAGCTGAAGGAAGCGCCTTCCAGCTTCAGCCCGTCGGCCTGGAAGGTGCGGCCGGTGGCGCTGAGCGCGGTGACCACGTCCTTGACGGCCGCGCTTTTCAGTTTCTTCGTGTTGTTCAGCAGGTTCTCGTTCACGTGGATGGTGAAGCGGTCGTTGCCCATGAAGAACTGCGTGCCTTCCTCGCCCGGCACCGTCTTCGCCTGATCGTAGGCGTCGCGGAAGCTGGTGGGTTCGCCGGGCTTGGTCGAGCCGGTGAACATCTGGGCGTAGGCGTCGAGCTGAGAGCGCAGCTTGCGGATCACCTCGTTGGTCGGGTCGGCGCTGGCGGGCTGCGGCGGGGTCGCGGCGGACCCGTCGGCGCGCATGTTCATCAGCGCGGCGACCTTGCCTTCCTTCAGGTGCTGGTTGACGTTGGTGACTTGATTGCCCACCGTCAGGTTGATATTGCCGCCCTCGTAGGAAAGATTTGCCGCCTGGCTGTCGACCAGCGCCAGCCCCGTGGGGGTGAAGACGGCGACGCGGCCGTCAGGGCGGGTCATCGTGCGCACGCCGACGTAGGTGCTCAGTTCGCGGATCAGCCCGTCACGCTTGTCGGCCACCTCGTTGCCGGCGGAGCCGTAGCCCTGCAGCGAGACGATGTTGTTGTTGATGCTCTCGATTTCCTTCAGCAGCCGGTTCACCTCGCCGACCGACTTGCCCAGGTCCCCCTGGATCTCCCGGTCCATGTCCTCCACGCCCTGGGACACCCGCACGATCTCGCGCGAGAAGGTGTCGGCGGCCTGGATGAGCTGGTACTGCGCGACTTCGCTTTCCGGCGAGGTCTCCACCGCCTTCCAGGCGGTCTGGAAGGCTTCGGCGTATTCGTTGAGCTGCGGCTTGCCGCTGGTCGTGCGCAGCAGGTCGCCCAACTGCTGCATGTAGGAGGATTTGGTGGCCGATGAGCCCTCGCGCGCGGTCAGGTCCTGCACTTGGCTGAGCAGGGCGGAATCGACCTCGCGGCGGTATTGAGAGGTGAGGACGAACCCGTTGGAATCCAGCACGTTCGACACGGTGTGCCGGGTGCGGGTGGGGTCGTCGGCGCGGGCGACGTTGTCCGAGACCAGCTTCACCTGGGCCTGGACCGCACGGAGGCCGGCCGTCGCGCTGCCGAGGGCGCCGAAGAGGGACATGGTCGTTGGACCTTTCGTCTGCGGGGAGGGCGGTCTGTTGTTGGCCGGGGGGGCCGCGGATCACGCGGCCGCCCGCCGGATCGGAACCGCGCTTAGCGCTTCAGCCCGAGGACTTCCTGAAGCATCTCGTCGGAGGTCGTGACGATCTTGGTGTTTGCGGAGTAGGTGCGCTGGGTGACGATCAGCTTGGTGAACTCGTCCGCGATGTCCACGTTGGAGGATTCCACGCTGTTCGCGACCACCGCGCCGGCGCCGTTGGTGTCGGGGTCGTTGAAGTTCGGCCGGCCGCCTTCGTCCGTCTCGATGTAGACGCCGCCCGCCTCGCGCTGCAGCGCGTTGGGGCTGTTGAAGGTGACCACCGGAATGCGCCCGATGGTGCGGCTGCGGCCGTTGTCGTAGTTCACGATCACGTCGCCGTTGTCCCCGTAGACCACCTCCTTGTACTGGCCGCGCGAGGCGCCGTCCTGCACCAGCTCGCGCACGTTGATCTCGCTGCCGGCGAACTGGGTGACGCCGCCCGACTTGCCGATCTGGCCGAGGTTCAGCGTGATCTGCTGCGGGCCGAAACCGTAGTCCACCGTGAAGGTCACGTTGGCGTCCGCTCCCAGCCCCTGGTTGGCGGAGGTCACCGCCGTGCCGGTGCCGACCTTCGCCGTGCTGACGCTGGTGATGGTGCCGACGTTGCCGGGATCGGTGCCGAAGTTCAGCAGGACGTGCGCGGGGGTGGTGCCGGCCTGGGCGGCGGTTTCCAGCGTGAACTGGTCGGCCACGGTGCCGCTCGCCGATTTGGCGACGAGCTTAAGCACGCTGCCCTCGGCGCTGGCGGTCACCGGCAGGGAGGTGTTCTTGTTCACCAGATTGGCGAGGCTGGCCGCGATGGTCTCCATCGAGGTCTCCTCGCCCGTCGTCCGGTAGGTGATGGGCGAGCCGTTGACGATGACCGTGTATTCGGCGTCCTTGTCGCCCGGCGTGCCGGTCAGCGTCACCGATTCCGACTGCCGCACCCCCGCCACGTTGGAGGTGGTGGTCGAGGCGGTCAGCGTGCCGGAGCTGCCGGTGGCGTTCTGGATGCTGGCCTTCGCCTCGAACTTGCCGGTGGTCGAGGTGTTGTGGGTAAGGGTCAGCCGGCCGCCGGTCGCGGTGGCGACGACGTTCAGGTTGGTGGCGTTGACGCGGTTGGCCAGCTCTTGCAGGACGCCGTTGATGTCCTGGAAGTTGCCGTAGTTGGACTTGTCCACCTTCACCGAGATCGGCGTGCCGTCGATCGACACCGAATAGACATCGCCGATGTCGATCTGCGTCTGCGGGTAGGAGAATTCCTGGCGCTGGCCGCGCGAGTCCGTCGGCGCGCTGATCGTCGGGCCGTTCACTTGATTGTTGGAGGCCGCGCCCGATGTGTATTCCTGGTCGATCTTGAAGGGCGTGCCGGGGTTGCGGGCGGTGACCTGCAACTGCGAATTCACCACCGACGCGATGACCGGCGCCTGTGGCCGGGCGGAGTTGATCTGGGCGGCCAGCGCGTTGGCGATGCCGCCGTAGGTCCCCATGGTCAGGATGTTGTCGGCGGTCACCGAGACCGCGTAGGGCACGCCGTCCACCCGCACGGTGTAGCTGTCGCCGACCCGCACGTTGTCGGTGGCGGTGATGTCCAGCTTGCTGCCGCTGACGCCCAGGGCAGCGCCGGGGGTACCCGTCAGGACCAGCGCGCCCGAGGCGGGGTTGCGCATGGCGGTCACCGCCAACCCCTGGCTGTTGATCTGCGTCACCAGATCATCCACCACGCCGTTCATGTCCTTCAGCGTGTTGATGTTCGAGTAGGTGACCGTGGTCTTGAACTCCACGCCGAGCACGTTGACGACGTATTGGTCCGGCACCTTCAGGGCCGCCGTAGAGGGGAAGGCGACATGGGTGATCTCGGGCAGGGCGGCGGTGGCGGCCTGCGTGATGGTCGCCGTCGCCGTCTGATAGTCCACGGGGGTGGAGGCGCTGATGTTGTTGTCGCGGCTGTCGGCGTTGGTCACGCCGTAGGTGGCCGTGAAGGTCGGCGTCGCGACGGTGCCGTCCAGCACGAGCTGGTTGGCCGTGCCCGCCGGAACCGTGGCCGTGCCGATCAGGGCGTTGACGTTCAGCGACGGCACGGCAGTGTTGATCTGGTTGGCCAGATTGGCGACCACGCCGTTGACGTCCACCAGCGTGCCGATGTTGGCCGAGGTGACCCGCGTCTTGAACTCCTTGCCCGCCACGGTGATGCGGAACTCGTCGCCCACGTCGATGGCAGCGGTGGAGAAGGTGAAGGTGCTGCGCTGGTCGCCGCTGACCGAGCCGGTCAGGTTGGTGGAGGGACCGCTGACCGTGCTGAGCTGCGGCTTGGTGTTGGAGAAGGAGCCGCTGACCTCAACCGGCGTGCCGTCCAGCTTCTTCACCAGGACCTTGCGCGGGTCGCTGCTGTCGATCTCGGCGGTGTAGGGGGCCGGCACCATCGCGTTGACCCCGCTGGCCAGCGCGTTCGCCACGTCGGTGAAGTTCGAGAAGCTCGCGATGTTCGCGGCGGTCACCGTGACCGTGACGGGCGGGCTGCCGTTGATATTCAGGGTGTAGGTGTCGCCGACCCGGATGTTGTCCTGCGACGTGCCGTCCGGATAATAGTTGGTGCGGCCGCTGACCGTGACCGACGAGGACGGGAAGGAGGTCGTGCCGTTGACCAGCACTTGGCTGACCTGGGCCACCGGGGTCACGCCGGACACCTGGCTGCCCGCCGCCATGGAGGCGGCGCCGCCGGTGAAGGAGCCGGCGACCGGCTGTGACGAGCTGCCCGGCGCGTCGATGCCCAGGCGCCACGCGTTGGCGGCGTCCTGGCGCCAGTTGAACTGGATGGTCCGGGCGTTGCCCTGGGTGTCGTAGACCTGGATGCTGGAGGACGGGATCGGCACGCCCGGCGTCGGGGTGGCCGGCAGGTTGGCGCCCAGCGTGATGCTGTTGGTGGACTGCGGCTTGTCGGTCAGGGTGTTGACCTGGAGCGGCTGCACCACGTCCTTCTTCAACTGGCCGGTCACGTCGTCGACGATCCAGCCGTTCAGCGCGAAGCCGGCGCTGTTCACCAGATAGCGGTTCTTGTCCAGCTCGAAGTCGCCGACGCGGGTGTAATAGACGTTGTCGGCGTTCAACGTGCCGGTCTGGGTCTGCACCGTCTCGCCCTGCTGGCCGGGGCCGGTCAGGCCGCGGCTGAGCTTGGACACGCTGAAGAAGCCCTGGCCCTGGATGGCGGCGTTGGTCGGGCTCTGCACCTGGGTCAGGTTACCCTGGATGTTGTTCATGAAGACGGGCGCTGCCGTCACGCCGCCCGGCGCGTGCAACCGCTCGTTGGATTGGAGCACCAGCGTCTCGAAGGCGGTGTTGACCCGCTTGTAGCCGACCGTCGAGGCGTTGGCGATGTTGTCAGAGATGTGACCGAGGGCCTTCGACTGCGCGCTCAGGCCGAGGACGGCGGTGGTCATCGAACCGAAGATGCTCATGGCCAGGGATCTCCAAACGGAAGGGCAAAAATCGTTGCCATTTGGGTAAGCAAGGACGGTGCCAACTTCCGGTCTGTATCTAATATGTTGATTTTTATGAACAAACTTCTGGAGCGACCGTGCCGCCCCCCTTTTTGCCGCGCGCTGGGAAAAATTGGCCTAGCAGCCCGTGCGGGGGAGGGAAGAAAGCTCCCGTCCGATCGGGCGGTCCAACCGATATGACCTAAGGACAGGGCGTGGCCAGGCGGAGGCTGCGGTAGAAGGGGGAGAGGAAACGGGACACACGCCGGCGGTGGGGCCGCCGGGGGAGGGCGGCTTGGACCGTGTGGAGCAACTTCTGATACCGTTGCTGGGGGCTGCCCTTCTGGGGCACGCGCTGAGCGGCGCGCCGCTCCGCTTCGATCTTCCGGCCCCGCGGCCCTTCGACGTGGCCGCCTTCAATGCGACCCTGCCGGCGGCGGACATGCCGGCACTGCCGGTCGCAAACTCTCGCCCGGCCTGGAGCGGTGACGATCCCTACGACTGCTTCTGCGGCGCCAACTGATCGGCGGCGAAGCGCTCCAGTTCCGTGGCGACGGCGCGCAGGACGCTGTCCCAGTCGCCGGGGTGGGGCTGGCGGAACAGGCGCAGCGACGGGTACCAGGGGCTGTCCGTACGGTCGAGCAGCCAGCGCCAGTCCGGCGCGTAAGGCAGCAGCAGCCACGCCGGGACGCCGAGCGCGCCCGCCAGATGGATGGTTGCCGTGTCCACCGCGATGACGAGGTCGAGATTTTCCAGGATCGCCGCGCTGTCGGCGAAGTCGCGGATGCCCGCGGTCAGGTCGGGCAACGCGGCGGGCCGGTCCGCTCGCGGGTCGCCGGTCTGGAGGCTGAACAGGCGCAGGCCCGGCGTGTCGAGCAGCGGGGCCAGCCGCTCGACGGGGATGGAGCGATTGCGGTCGTTGCGATGGTTCGGGTTGCCCGCCCAGACGAGGCCGACACGCGGTCCGGACCTTGTTCCCGTATCAACCTCGGCGATCCGGCGGCCCCAGCGCGCCACCTCGTCCGCCTCGGCGGCGAGGTAGGCGGGTGGAGCCGGGATGCTCGTCAGATCGGTGCCGAAGGCGCGCGGCAGGCTCATCAGCGGGCAGTGGAGGTCGTGCGGCGCCGGGGCGGGGCCGCGCACCAGCACTTGGATCTCCGGTCCCAGAGAGCGCAGCAGACGGAACTGCAACGGATGCACGTCCAGGATCACCCGGCCCCCGGCACGCGCGACCAGCGGGGCGTAGCGGGCGAACTGGATGGTGTCGCCGAATCCCTGCTCGGCGTGCAGCAGGATGCGCCGGCCCTCCAGCGGCTCACCGGCCCAGGGCGGGGCGGGCAGGCGGCGCGGGCGCCACTCGAATTCGTCCCATCCGGCGCGCAGGTCGCCCCGCACCAGCCGGCTGACGGCGCGCGCCAGATGCGCGTCGGCGTGGTCTGGTCGGGAGGCCAGCAGGGCGTCCAGGCAGGCGTCGGATTCCGCGAAGCGGCGGGCGTCGCGCAGCACGACGCCGCGGTTGAGCGCGGTGTCCGGATGGCCGGGGCGCAGCCGCTCGGCGCGCTCCAGCCACGCCAGCGCGGCCGGATGGTCGGCCAGGGCGTGGCGCACCGAACCCAGGTTCGTCAGGGCATCGGCCAAAGCCGGATCGAGGGCCAGGGCGCGGGTCAGCACGGCGTCGGCCCGCTCCGCCGCGCCCAGCACGCGCAGGGCGCCGCCGAGGTTGCCCCAGGGCGCCGCCGCGTCGGGGCGGAGCCGCAGCGAGCGGGCGATCAGCGCCGCCGCCGCCGCGTGGGCGCCGCTCTGCGCCTCGGCCACGCCCAGCAGATGCAGGGCGTCGGGCTGCGCCGGTTCCACCGCCAGCACGACGCGGTAATCCTGCGCCGCCTCGGCGAGGCGCCCGGCCATGTGGTGGTTGACGGCGGCGTCGAGAACGTCCAGGAGTGTCGCCATGCCCGTTGTCTACACCGGGGCCTTGCCGAAGGCGAGCCCCCGGACCTTCCCGGAGCGAGGATTTCCATGGACGACCGTCTGCCGACGCACCTCTGGGTGATGGCGCACATCCGCGCCGCCGATGCCGAGGGCGTCACGATGATGGTTCTTCGCAAGGGGGACCCGAGCCGCGGCACGGTCATCCTGAAACTGAACCGGCTGGACCGGACCTTCAGCGTGCTGGTCCAGGTGCGCGACGAGGAGCGGCTGCGCTGGTCGCGCGGCACCGGCGCCGATCCGGTGGACGAGGCGACGGCGGACGCCTACATCGCCCGCCAGACCCGCTACGACCCCGATGTCTGGGTGATCGAGGTCGAGGACCGCAAGGGCCGCCACTGGTTCGAGGGCGAGGTGCGCTGACGGCCGTCTCCGGAGCGACGCCGGATCACACCAGCTCCGCCTTTCCCACATTTGCCCCCGCCGTCGGCGTGACGCGCGGGAAGCGCAGGGTGAAGCGGGTGCCTTCGCCGGGGATGCTCTGCACCGTGATGGTGCCGCGCAGCGTGCCGGTGACGAGGTTGTAGACGATGTGCAGCCCCAGCCCGCTGCCCCCGCTGCCGCGGCGGGTGGTGAAGAAGGGGTCGAAGATCTTCGGCAGGATGTCCGAGGGAATGCCCAGCCCGTCGTCGGCCACCGTCAGCTCCACCTGATCCTGCGGCAGCAGGCGGGCGGCGATGGTCAGCCGGCCCGGATGGTGCGGCGTGAAGGCGTGGGTCAGCGCGTTGAGGACGAGGTTGGTCAGGATCTGCGACAGCGCGCCGGGATAGCCGTCCAGCTCCAGCTCGTCGGGGCTGTCCACGCCGATGTCCAGGCCGGCCACGTCCTTGTAGGCCGGGCGCAGGCTGCGCAGCAGCTCGCCGATGTAGGCCTTCAGCTCGAACCGGCGGCGCTCGTCGCTCGACTGGTCCACCGCGACCATCTTGAAGCTCTGCACCAGATCGGCGGCGCGCATGCTGTTGGACAGGATCAGCCGGGCCATTTCCCCGCCGTCTGCCATGAAGCGCTGGAACTCCGACTTCTTGATCGCCCCGGCGGCGAGCTGGCGGGTCAGCTCCTCGAACTGCACGGCAAGCTGCGAGGCACCGGTGATGGTGATGCCGATGGGCGTGTTGACCTCGTGCGCCACCCCGGCGACGAGCTGGCCGAGCGAGGCCATCTTCTCCGCCTGGATCAGGCTGGCCTGGGTCTCCTTCAACTCGCGCAGCGCCTGTTCCGCCGCGTCGCGGGACCGGCGCAGCGCCGCCTCCGCCTCGACCTCGCGGGTCACGTCCACGACGATGGACTGGACGGCGGTCTCCCCCTTCCAGTCGATGCGGCGGCTGGTCAGCTCGATCCAGCGCTCCGAGCCGTCGAGCCGGCGGGCGCGCAGCCGCCGCCGCTCGCTGGGCAGGCCGGTGGCGACGATGTGCCGGTAGTTGTCCTCGACCAGTGGCCGGCTGTCCTCCGCGATGAAGTCGAGCACCGACCGCACCCGCAGCGCCCGGTCCAGGCTGCTGCCCAGCATCTGCAGGAAGGCCTCGTTGGCGTAGAGCGGGCGGAAATCGCGGTGGATGATGATGCCCTGGATGGAGCCTTCGACGAGGTCGCGGAACCGCCGCTCGTTGTCGGCCAGATCGATCTGGCGCCGGTCGATCTCGTCGATGAAGTAGCGGATGGATGCGGCGATGTCGGTGATCTCGTCGTTGCCCTCCACCGGCACCGTCGCGTCGCTGCCGGACAGCCGGGCCAGCACCGCGCCGTTCAGCGCGACCAGCCGCGAGGTCAGGAAGCGCCGGAAGAAGAGATGGACGAGGATGACGAGCAGAATGGAGGCGCCGCCCAGCACCATCACCGTGCGCGAGCGCTCCTGGATCAGCGCCGCCAGATCGCCGGTGCGGTCGGTGGATTGGTCGTGGATGGCGTCGAACAGGGCCAGCGTGAAGCGGTCCACCGTCTCCACCAGGACGCGCGACTGCCCGGACAGCGCCTGGGCGCGGTTGCGCGCCTGCAGCCGCTCGGCGGAGCTGTCGAACAGCCCCTCCGGCGCCACCAGGATCGCGGCGAGGTCGGCCCGGATGCGCTCCATGGCGGAGCCCTCCGGTTCCGACGTGGCGGCGGCCAGACGACCCAGCTCGGTCAGCGTGTGCTCCGCGTTGCGGCGCTCGACCCGCAGCCGATTCAGATGGTCCGTCTGAATCGCCCCGGCGGCCCGCGCCATCAGCGCGCCCGCCCGCACCGCCCAGGCGCCCAGCATCCCACCACCGCCGGGCGCCGCCGTGGCCGGGCCGGTTCCGGGCTCCGCTCCCGGCAGCCGTTCCAGCGCGTCGGCGAGCTGGGCCAGCGCGCGGATCGCCTCGGCCTGGCGGGCGCCGGCCTCGATCTGCCGCCCGACCTCCGCGTTCAGGTCGGCCACCGTCGCCGCCAGGATCAGCAGGGTGGACTGGGCCTGCTCCAGAAGCCGCAACTCGTCGCTTTCGCCGTCGCCGCCCGGCTCGCCTTGCTGATGGAGGTCCCGCATGCGCTCGACCAGCTTCCGCAGGAACTCCAGTTCGCTGATCAGCTCGTCATAGATGGCCCGGCGCTGCGGGGTGGTGGCCGCGCCGGCCAGGACGGGCAGGCGGGCGACCAGCTTCTGGAGCGAGCCGCGCAGCTCCGCGCTGGTGATGACCTTCGGCAGGGTGGTGGAGGAGAGGACGGAGACCTCCCCCCGGAACAGCTGGAAGGAGGACAGCGACACGACGCCGATCAGCAGGACCAGCATCGTCATGATGGTCAGGCCAAAGGAGATGCGCAGCACGATGCCGGCGCGCGCGCGACGCCGCCGGGGTGCGGCGGCGGCGTCATCGGCGCGGTCGGCGGTGGGCGGCGTGGGCGTCTTGGTGGCGGTCGCGTCCATTCCGCGGTTACCGCTGGACCGTCAGGCGGCCGTCGAGCCGCGGCGCGAAGCTGCCGGTGCGGGCGATCCGGCCGGCCAGGATGGTCGAGACGAAATCGGCGTCGCGGTCGTCCACCAGCCGCGGAGCGGTGGACAGCATCGCATAGCCGTCCCCGCCGTTGGCGAGGTAGCTGCCGGTGGCCAGCCGGAAGCGGGCCGCCGGCTCCACCGGCTTGCCGCCCACCGTCAGCGCCACCACCCGCTGGCCGGGCGGGCGCGACGCGTCGACGGTGACGCGGGCGTTGGACAGGTGCGGGAAACGGCCCTGCAATTGCTCGATTCCGGAGAAGCCGAACTCCAGCGCGTCGCGCAGCTGCTGCCCGGTGACCTCGATCAGCACGGCGGTGTCGTGGAAAGGGAACTCGGTCTGGATGTCCCGGCGCGTCCACACCGTGCCCGCCGCATAGGCGCGGTCGCCGCGGAAGGAGCCGCCGTTGATCAGCGCCACGTCGGCCTCCATCGCCTCGCGCAGCGAATCGGCGACGGTGTTGGCGAAGGCGTTCTCGCTGGCGCGCACCGCCTCGCGCCGCGTGTCGATTGCGGCGTCCAGCCGGCCCACCTGCATGCCCAGCATGCTGTCCAGCCGCGCGCGATAGGCCTTGGCCTGCGCGTCCAGCGCCGGGTCCGGCGCCACGGTGGCGGTGTCGATGGCGCGCACGCCGCTGCTCCACACCGTGCGCGTGGCGTCGCCCTTGGTCACCTTCTCGGCGGTGATGTCCAGGGCCAGCACCCAGGCGGCCTGCGGCTCCACCGTCGCGTTCAGGGTCTTGCCGTCATATTCCACGGCGACCACCCGCCCGCGGTCCTGGTAGAGAACGATGTCGGCGGCGCCGGAGGCGATCACGTCGCGGTGGGTGCCGCCGGAATCGCCGGTCAGCGCCACCACCAGATCGGCCCCGGCGTTACGCAGCTCCTTCGCCGTCCGCTCCAGGACCGGGCCCGGCGGCAGGAAGTCGGTGCGCGGCGAGCGGGTGATCTCCCCCGTCCGCGCCGGCGTCGCGGCCAGCACGCCGACGCGCAGCGGGCCGGCGTTGAGCATCGCCCGGTCCTCCAGCCCGTCCAGCGGCTTGCCGGTCTGGCGGTCCACCGCGTTGGAGACGACGATGGGGAAATTCGCTTCGAAGGCGCGGGTCATCAGCACGTCGTCGCCGTGGTGGAATTCCCGGTTCAGCGCCGCCATGGCGTCGATGCCGACCCCGTTCAGCAGGTCGATGACATGCGCCCCTTGGTCGTAGAAGGACAGGACCGAGGGGGCGAGGGCCTGCCCGCCATGCAGGACCACTACGGTGGCGCCCGCCGCCCGCTCCTGCCGGACCAGCGTGGCGAGCCGGGCGATGCCGCCGCGTCCCTGCGCGTCCTCCAGCTCGGTCGTGCTGTGGGCGTAAAGGATGGTGAAGCGGGTGGAGTCCGCCCACGCGGGTCCGCAAGCCCAAATTCCGAGAACCAGCGCGAACACCGGGCGCAGCCAGACACCCCTGCCGAATCCCATACCGTCGTTCCCCATCCAGCGCCCGCGCGGTCATCACAGCCGTGGGCCGCACCCCCGGTTCCGCGCCGGATTATGCGCGTTCGCGCGGCGGTGGTGAAGCTGTACCGAGGATGACAAATCGCCCCGTTCCGCGCTGGGCCGGCACCTGGACGCCATAAGGGAAAACGGAAACACCCAAAACCACACTATTCACATGGAATTATCGGCCTATGCGGATGCTGCACCGCACCCATTCCACATTGGTAATACCAGTTCGAAAGGGGTGCCCCTATTCTCCGCCAGCCCATTCTCGGGGCGTTTCCTCCCAAGACTCAAGGCCGGAGCGGTTGCTCCGGCCTTTTTTTCGTCCACGGCGCGCCGGACGCCGGGGCCAACCGGCGGGAAATCGGGAAAGCGTGTGGTGGATTGCGGACGGGCAAGCTTGCGCTATCCTTCGGCCCATGCCCGCCCTGCCACCGCCGGAAACTCTGGACATCGCCCTCAGCCGGACCGCGAAGGTTCCGCTGTCCGCACAGATCCACGCCGCCTTGCGCGATGCCATCCGCGATGGCCGGCTGGCCGGAGGGGCGCGATTGCCGTCCTGGCGGGATCTGGCCGCGCAGCTCGGGGTGTCCCGTGGGACGGTGCGCGACGCCTATGAGCGGCTGATCGACGAGCAGCTTGCGGTCGGCCTGGGCGCCGCGGGGACGCGGGTGGCCGAGGGGGGTATGGCGGGGCCGTCCCCCGGCGGGCCGGTCCAGCCTCCGTCCTTCCTGGAATTGTTTGCCAATTACGAGCGGACGCCGCTGCCCTTCCAGATGGGCGTGCCGGCGCAGGACGCCTTTCCCTTCACGCTGTGGTCCCGGATCGTCGGGCGGGCGGCGCGGGCCGCGGCGGCGGCTCCGGTCGGCTATCCCGATCCTCGCGGCCATCCGGAATTGCGGCGCGAGATCGCCGCCGTGCTGGCCATCGCCCGCGGCATCCGCTGCACGCCGGAGCAGATTTTCATCACGGCGGGCTATTCCGGCGCGCTCGGCCTGGTGATTCGGGCCTTGCGGTTGGACGGTGCCACCGCCTGGATGGAGGAGCCCGGCTTTCCCCTGACCCGCCGCGCCCTTCACCTCGCCGGCATGACCGTGGTGCCCGTGCCGACGGACGGCGGTGGGATCGATGTGGATGCGGGAATCGCACGGGCGCCCGCGGCGGGTTTGGCCGTGGTGACGCCCGGCCAGCAGGCGCCGCTCGGCGTGACGATGACGTTGCAGCGCCGCCTCGCCCTGCTGGAATGGGCGTCGCGGACCGGGGCATGGATCGTCGAGGACGACTATCTCAGTGAACTGCAACTGAAGGGCCGGGCCGCGCCGGCGCTGGCCTCCTTGGACCGGCATGGACGGGTGCTGCACGCCGGCACCTTCAGCAAGACGATCAGCCCGGCGCTGCGGCTCGGCTTCCTGATGGTGCCGCCGGGGCTGGCCGGCCTCTTCGGCGAGGCTGCCGCCTGCCTGTCTCCGGCTCCGGCCGCGGGAATGCAGCGGGCGGTGGCGGACTTCTTGGCGGGCGGGCATTATTTCCGGCACCTGCGCCGGATGAAGCGGCTCTACGCCGTCCGTCAGCAGGCGCTTCTGGCGGGAATGCGCGACGCTGCGGGAGCGGAGTCGCCGATGGCGGTGGAAGCGTCGGGGAGCCTGTCGGTCCTCCTGGTCCTGCCACCGGGCAGTCGCGACATCGACATCGCCGCGGCGGCGCAGGCGGACGGCCTCGCTCCGGTGCCATTGTCGCCCTGGTACGCCGATGGCCCGGAGGCCGCTCGTCCCCGTGGTCTGCTTCTCGGCATCACCAACCTGCAGGAACGGCGCCTGTCCGACGACTGCCGCCGGTTGGCCGAGCTGGTGAATCAGCATGGCTGATCCGGCATGGCTGACGCGGGGGACCACGCTCAGCGGGCCGCGGCGGGAACCGTGCGGAAGCTGATGGCGAGGCGGTTGTATAGGTTCATCAGCCCGATGGCGATCGTCAGGTCGGCCACTTCCTTCTTGGAGAACTGGGCTGACACCGCCTGGAACTCCGAATCCGGGACGGCGGTTTCGGCCACCCGCGTCACCGTCTCCGCCCAGCGAAGGGCGGCGCGCTCGCGGTCGGTGAACAGCGTTTCGGCCTCGTGCCAGACCGGAACCAGCACCAGCTTGTCGATGGTGACGCCGTTCTTCAGCAGGTCGCGGCTGTGCAGGTCGATGCAATAGGCGCAACCGTTGATCTGCGAAACACGCAAATACACGAGATCGATCAGCGTGACCGGAAGGCCGCACTGGCCGATGTAGCCATGCGCGCCGGCGAGGGCCTTCATGCCGGCAGGGGCGGTTGCGTGGTAGTCGAGGCGCTGGGGCATGGCGGTCGGTCCTCAATGGAGATGCGGGAAGTTCCCGGCTGCCGCTGATCCTGCGCCTCCCGCCGGTCAGTCGTAAGGACCAAGACCTGACGGAAATCCTGTACCATCCCGCGCAGGGTCGCCCGTATCAGGCGCCCGACAGCTCCCGGCGGAAGGCGCGGTCCATCATGGCGGCCACCCGCTCCAGCTTTTCCCGGTCCGCGCCGTCGCGGGCGGCGGCCGACATCCCCATCATCGCGACCACCACCAGATCGGCCAGCGCGTCGGCGCGGTCCGGCGCTTCGGTGGCGATGAAGTCGCGGACCGCGGCGCGGCCCTCCCGCTTGGCCGCATCCGCCAGAGCCTGCGCCTCCGGGTCGGCGCTGTTGCGCGCCCCGTCGAGCACGAGGCACCCCGCCGTTCCGCCCAGACCGGGATAAACCCGACCGGGATAAAGCTCCGCGGCGAGCGCCAATGTCCGCCCGATCACCGTCGCCACGTCGCCGCCCTCCGCCCGCGCCCGCGCGAAGACGTTGGCCTCGCCCGCCGCGTAGCGCCGCAGGGTCCGTTCGAACAGCCCGGCCTTGCTGCCAAAGGCGGCGTAGAAGCTCGGCGGCTTGATGCCCAGTTCGGCGCCCAGCTCGGCCACGCCGACCGCGTCGTATCCCCGGGCGTGGAACAGCCGCATCGCCGTCTCCACCGCCTCGTCCACATCGAAGGAACGCCGCCGTCCGCGCGGCTCCGATTTTTTTGTAGCGACCACTATAAAAAATCCTTGCGCGATGCCGTCCGCTGATTTTATATAGCGATCACTACATTAATTCAAGGAACCGATCATGAGCGACTTCGCGGGAAAGAGCATTCTGGTGCTGGGCGGCAGCCGGGGCATCGGCAAGGCCATCGTTGAGCGCTTCGCGGCGGGCGGCGGGCGCGTCGCCTTCACCTACGCCGGTTCGGCGGAGGCCGCGGCGGCGCTGGCGACAGAGACCGGGGCGGAGGCGATCCGCACCGACAGCGCCGACCGCGACGCGCTGGTCGCCACGGTGGCCGGGCGGGGCGCGCTGGACGTGCTGGTCGTCAACGCCGGGGTCGCGGTCATCGGCGATCCGCTGACCTTCGACCCCGACGCGGTGGACCGCATGATCGACATCAACGTGCGCGGGCCTTACCACGCCGCGGTCGAGGCGGCGCGCCACATGACCGGGCCGGGGCGGATCATCGTCATCGGGTCGGTCAACGGCGACCGCATGCCCTTCGCGGGCGGGGCGGCCTACGCGCTCACAAAATCGGCGGTGCAGGGCATGGTGCGCGGCCTGGCGCGCGATTTCGGGGACCGTGGGATCACCGTCAACGCCATCCAGCCGGGGCCGACCGACAGCGACATGAATCCGGCCGACGGTCCGATGGCCGAGGCCATGCGTGGCTTCATGGCGATCAAGCGTTACGCTCACGCCAGCGAGGTTGCCGAACTGACCGCCTTCGTCGCCGGTCCGCACGGCGCGATGATCACCGGCACGTTCCAGACCATCGACGGCGGCTTCGGAGCCTGACGGCGGCGTCTACGTCGTCTCGCCCCAGCGGTCGCGGAAGACGAGGTCCTCAAGGGGGAGCCGGCTGCGCCAGCCGGCTTTCTCGAGTTCCGGCGTCTCGTGGAAGTGGGAGACGTAGCCGAGGCAGAGATAGGCCACGGGGACGATCCGCTCCGGGATGCCCAGCGCCTCGCGCAGCTTGTCCTCGTGCAGGATGCTGACCCAGCCGACGCCCAGCCCCTCCGCCCGCGCGGCCAGCCAGAGGTTCTGCACCGCGCAGACGCAGGAGTAGAGGTCCATGGTCGGGATGTGCGTGCGCCCCAGGACCACCGGGCCGGAGCGCTCACGGTCGCAGGTGATGCACAGGTTGACCGGCGCCTCGCGGATGCCTTCCAGCTTCAGGCGGCTGTAGAGCGCCTTGCGCTCCCCGGTGAAGAGGGCGGCGGCCTCCTCGTTGGCCTGGGAGAAATCGGCGTGGATTTGCGCCTTCACCGCCGGGTCCTGGACGACGATGAAGTTCCAAGGCTGCATGAAGCCCACGGACGGCGCGTGGTGCGCGGCGGTCAGCACGCGGGTCAGCACCGCGTCGGGCACCGGGTCGGGGGCGAACTGCCCGCGCACGTCGCGGCGCGAGAAGATCGCCTTGTAGAGCGCGTCCCGCTCCTCTGGTGCGAAGGCGTGGTCGTTCATGACCCTTTCCGATCCTGATCCGCCGCGATGACGTGGAAGAAGCTGGCGAAGACGCTGCCGCGCCGACCGCCGAGCGGCCCGAGGTCCGACCCGTCCGCCGCCGTGGCGGTGACCAGCGGCTCGTCACTTCCGCGGTCGAGGATCGAGGCGTAATGGAACTCGTGCCCGCGCAGCGCCGTGCCCGCCCGGCCCAGCGGCGTGTCGCCCAGCAGGACGGCGCGGCGGTATCCCAGATGCAGCTTGCGCTTGGCGAAGGAGGTCCGCACCCCCAGCAGCCCGAGCATCGGGTGGGTGGTGCCCGCCGCATCCTCCAGCGACTCGCCCAGCGCCATGTAGCCGCCGCACTCGCCGTAGATCGGGCGCCCGGCCTGCGCGGTGCGGTGCATGCCCGCGCGGAAGCGTCCGGCGGCGGCGAGCCGTTCGGCGTGCAGTTCCGGATAGCCGCCGGGCAGATAGACGGCGTCCGCGTCGTCGGGGGGCGCCTCGTCGGCCAGGGGGGAGAAGTGCGTCACCTCGGCGCCCGCCGCGCGCCAGCCCTCCAGCAGATGCGGGTAGACGAAGGTGAAGGCGGCGTCCCGCGCGATGGCGATGCGCTGGCCCAGCGGTGGCAGGGCGGGCGCATAACGTCCTTCCGGCGCGCGGGAAGGGGCCGCCAGTGCGGCCACCCGGTCGAGATCGACATGCTGCGCGATGAAGCGGCCCAGCGCCGCCAGACGCTCCTGAAGGTCCGCCGTCTCCTCCGCCTGGATCAGACCGAGATGGCGTTCGGGCAGAATCACGTCGGGGGTGCGGGGCAGCGAACCGAGGACGGGGATGCCCAGCACCTCGATGGCGCCGCCGGCCAAGGCGAGGTGGCGCGGGCTGGCGATGTTGTTCAGGATCACCCCGCCGATCCGCACATCGTCGCGATAGCTGGCGAAGCCCTTGACCAGGGCGGCGGCGGATTGCGACTGGCCCTTGGCGTTGACCACCAGGATCACCGGCCAGCCGGTGCGCGCCGCCAGTTCGGAGGTGGCGCCGGTGCCGGTCGCCCCGACGCCCGCCACCCCGTCGAACAGGCCCATCAGGGCCTCGCAGACCAGCAGGTCGGTTCCGTCCCCGGCGCGGCGGGCCAACGAGTCCAGCAGGTCCGGCCCCATCGCCCAGTTGTCGAGGTTGACGCTGGGCCGTCCGGTCGCCGCCTGATGGAAGGCCGGGTCGATGTAGTCCGGCCCCGCCTTCACCGCGCCGACGCGCAGGCCGCGCGCCTTCAGGGCCAACAGCAGCCCCAGCGTGACGGTGGTCTTGCCGGTGCCCGACGCCGGCGCTCCGACGATCAGCCCGCGCGGTGCAGCCTCAGACATGGGGGCCTCAGCCATGGGGAGCCTCCTTGGGCAGCCAGTCGAGCACGGGGCGCAGCCGCACCACCTCGCCGATCACGATGATGGCCGGGGGCTCCAGTCCGCTCTCCTCCAGATCGGCGACGCAGGTGCCGAGCGAGGTCACCAGCACGCGCTGCCGCTCGGTCGTCGCGTCGGTCACCACGCCGACCGGCGTGTCGGCGGACCGCCCGCCCTCCATCAGCGCGGCGGCGATGCCGGGCAGGCCCTTCCAGGCCATGTAGAGGATCAGCGGCGCGCCCGTCGCGGCCAGCGCCTTCCAGTCCGGTCCGCCCGCGCAGCTGTGGCCGGTTGCCAGGATCACCGCCTGGTTGGCCGTGCGGTGGGTGGCCGGAATGCCGGCGTAGGCCGGACCGGCGATGCCCGCGGTGATGCCGGGGATGATGCGGAAGGGGATGCCCTGTTCGGCCAGCGCCTGCGCCTCCTCCCCGCCGCGCCCGAACACGAAGGGGTCGCCGCCCTTCAGCCGCAGCACGCGGTGCCCCTCGCGCGCCAGCTCGATCAGGCGGTTGGTGATGTCGTCCTGATGGGCGGAGGGCTTGCCGCCGCGTTTCCCGGCGAACTCCAGCCTTGCCGAGGGCGCCGCCAGCGCCATGATCCGTTCACCGACCAGCGCGTCGTGGACGATCACGTCGGCTTGCCTTAGACCTTGCAGGGCCAACAGGGTCAGCAGGCCGGGATCGCCGGGGCCGGCCCCCGCCAGCCACACGCTGCCGGGCCGGAAGTCGGCCAGTTCCAGAGGAAGAGAAAGGGAGTCGGGCGACGGCTCTGCGGTCATGGACGAGCACTCAGCGACGGAAAACGGTGTGGACGGCGAGGGAAACGGTAACGGCGACGGCAAGGCGCTGCGGCGGGGCTGGACGACGGGCACCTGCGCCACCGCCGCCGCGCGCGCGGCCTGCGGGGCGCTGTTCTCCGGCGACTTTCCCGATCCGGTGACGGTAACCCTGCCCGGCGGCCAGACGCCAGCCTTCGCGCTCGCCTGGACGGCGCGCGGCGATGGCTGGGCGGCGGCGGGCGTGGTCAAGGACGCCGGCGACGACCCGGACGTCACCCACGGCGCGCTGATCCGCGCCCGCGTCAGCCGCGCCGCGCCCGGCCAGGGCGTCGTCTTCCGCGCGGGGGAGGGGGTGGGCACGGTGACCCGCCCCGGCCTGCCGGTCCCGGTCGGCGAGCCCGCCATCAACCCGGTGCCCCGCGCGATGATCCGCCAAGCGGTCGCGGAGGCCGCGGCGCTGGCCGCCGAGGCCCCCGACATCGTGGTCGAAGTGTCGGTCGAGAATGGGGAGGCGCTGGCCCGCCGCACCATGAACCCGCGTCTGGGCATCCTCGGCGGCCTGTCTATCCTGGGGACGACGGGGATCGTCGTGCCCTATTCCTGCGCGGCCTGGATCGCCTCGATCCAGCGCGGCGTCGACGTGGCGCGGGCGGCGGGGCTGAGCCACGTCGCGGCCTGCACCGGGGATACCTCGGAAAAGGCGGTCGTCGCGCGCTACGGCCTGCCGGAGCACGCGCTGCTCGACATGGGGGATTTCGCGGGGGGCACGCTGAAGTACCTGCGCCGCCACCCGATCCCGCGCCTGACCTTGTGCGGCGGCTTCGCCAAGTTCGGCAAGCTGGCGCGCGGCCTGCTCGACCTGCATTCCAAGCGCGGCAGCGTCGATCTCGACTGGCTGGCCGACCGCATGGCCGAACTGGGCGCCGCTCCGGACAGCGTGGCCGAGGCCCGCGCCGCCAACACCGCCGCGCAGGTCCTGGCCATCGCCAAAGAGGCCGGCCTGCCGCTGGCCGACCGTGTGGCGGCGCTGGCCCAGCGCACGGCGCTGGACACGCTCGACGGCGCCCCGGTTGCGGTCGAGGTGCTGGTCACCGACCGCCAGGGCAACATCGTCGGAACGTCCGGGTGGAGCGCCCCTTAGTCCCCTCTGCCCTCTGGGGAGAGGGTTAGGGTGAGGGGGTTCAGGGGGGACCGGAACGTTCGGCAACCGCCGGACCCCCTCACCCCGCCCCTCTCCCCGCTTTCGGCGGACCAAAGGTCCGCCTGTCGCGTCAGCGCAAACGTTGTTTGCGCGTAAGCGGAGGGGAGAGGGAGAAAAGAGCCTTCTCACTCCCCCAGCCCTCGATAGCGGCGCACATGCGACCCGTCGTAGAGCGCGCTGCACCGGAAATCCTCCACCCCCAGCGCCGGGCCGACCAGGATCAGGGCGGTGCGCTCCATCGGCGACTCCGCCACCTGGGCGGCGATGTCCGCCAGCGTGCCGCGCAGCACCCGCTCCTCCGGCCAACTCGCCCGGTAGACCACCGCCGCCGGGCATTCCGCGCCGTAGAGCGGGGTCAGCCGCTCCACCACCCGGTCGATGACGTGGATCGACAGGTGGATGGCCAGCGTGGCGCCCGAGCGTCCCAGCACCTCCAGCGTCTCGTTCGCCGGCATGGCCGAGGCGCGGCCCTCCGTCCGTGTCAAAATCAGCGTCTGGCTGACCTCCGGCAGGGTCAGTTCCCGCCCCAACGCGGCCGAGGCCGCGGCGAAGGCCGGCACGCCCGGCGTGATGTCGTAGGGGATGCCCAGTTCGCGCAGCGCCCGCGTCTGCTCGCCGAGCGCGCTGTAGACCGAAAGGTCGCCGGAATGCAGCCGGGCCACGTCCTGCCCGGCTTCATGCGCCGTTTTGAACTCGGCGACGATCTGGTCGAGCGTCATCGGGGCGGTGTCGACGATCCGGGCGCCCGGCGGAGCGTGGGCGATGATCTCCTTGGGCACCAGCGACCCGGCGTAGAGGCAGACCGGGCAGGACGCGATCAGGTCGCGCCCGCGCAGGGTCAGCAGGTCGGGCGCGCCCGGTCCGGCGCCTATGAAATGCACGGTCATGCGAAACAATCCCTGGAAATCGCCAGCGCGCAGGTGGCGCGCGGGGTGGAACGGCGCGGCAGCAGAAGGGTGGAGCCCGGCCCGGCGGCGGCCAGAGCGGCGGCCTCGGCGACCGAGGCGACGCCCACAGCGGCCTCGACGCGGGTCGAGCGGGTTTGCACCCGGTCCTGAACCGCGGCCAACGCTGAATCGTCAACGAACCGGAGCGGCAGGGCGAGCAGACACGCCGCCTCCGCCACCCCGACTTCGTTGCGCTTGCGCATCGGTGCCGCCAGTTGCACGGCGCGGCGTGCGTCGTCGTCCAGAGCGGCCTCATCGAAGGCGGCGCGGAGCAGCCCGGCGATCTCGTCACCGGGGCAGCCCGCCCGGCAACCGATGCCCGCCGCGATGATTCGAGCCGCCGTCACAGTGGCTTCTCCGCCAGCCACAGCGTCACGGGCATCAGTGGGCGCCAGCCGGTGAAGCCGCCGATCGGGGCGGCGCGGCTGACGGCGATCTGCGACAACTGCCCGCCCAGCCGCTTGTGCGTGGCGATCAGCATCGCCTCGCTCTCCAGAGTGACGGCGTTGGCGACGATCCGCCCGCCGGGCTTCAGCGCCGACCAGCAGGCGTCCAGCACGCCGTCGTTGGTCAGCCCGCCGCCGATGAACACGGCGTCCGGCTGCGGCAGCCCGCCCAGCGCTTCCGGCGCCTTGCCGCGCACCAGCTCCAGCCCCGGCACGCCGAAGGCGGCGGCGTTGGCCGGGATGCGGGCGGCGCGGTCGGCCTTGTGCTCCACGGCGATGGCGCGGTTGGCCGGGTCGCTCAGCATCCATTCGACGCCGATGGAGCCGGAGCCGGCGCCGATGTCCCACAGCAGCTCGCCGCGGCGCGGGGCCAGCCAGGACAGGGTGACGGCGCGGATTTCCCGCTTGGTGATCTGGCCGTCATGCTCGAACCAGTCGTCGGGCAGGCCCGGCGTGCGGGGCAGGGGGCGGGCGCCGGGGGCAGTGACGCACTCCAGCGCCAGCGTGTTCAGGTCGGCCACCCGCTCCGCCGACCACTCTTCCGCCGTCGCAACGATGCGGCGCTCGCGCGGGCCGCCCATGGATTCCAGAGCCGTCAGGCGCGACGGTCCGAAGCCGCGCGCCGTCAGCAGCGCCGCCAGCTTGGCCGGGGTCGTTCCGTCCCAGCACAGAACCAGCAGCCGCGCGCCCGGTTGGAGATGCGGAACGACCAGTTCCAATGGGCGGCCATGCACGGTCAGCGTGCCGCAGTCCTGCAACGGCCAGCCCAGGCGGGCGGCGGCGAGGCTGAAGGATGACGGAGCCGGAACGATCGACAGTTCCTCAACCGGAACGAGTTTCGACAGGGTGGCGCCGATGCCGTACCAGGACGGATCGCCGCTCGCCAGCACGCAGACCCGTTGGCCGCGCCGCTCCAGCAGGGTGGGGTAGGCGTCCGACAGGGGGGAGGGCCAGCGCAGCCGCTCCTGTCCGGTGGCTTCGGGCACCAGCGCCAGATGGCGGGCGCCGCCGGCCAGCAGCTCCGCGCCTTCGACCAGCGCGCGGGCGGCGGGCGACAGACCGTCCCACCCGTCCTCGCCGATGCCGACGACGCTCAGCCAGCGCCCCGGTCCTGTGCTATTCATGGCGCTCTCCAGGGAGGATATGCATGAAGGCGCTGATTCTGGGCGGCACCACCGAGGCCACGGCGCTGGCCCGCTTGCTCAGCGGCCATCCGCGCATCGACGCGGCGGTGTCGCTGGCCGGGCGCACCAAGCAGCCGGTCCTGCCGCCCTTGCCGACCCGCATCGGCGGCTTCGGCGGCGTGGACGGGCTGGCCGCGCATCTCGTGGAGAACGGCATCGGCGCGGTGGTGGACGCTACGCATCCCTTCGCCGACCAGATCTCCGCCAACGCCGCGGCGGCCTGCGCGCGGGCAGGCGTGCCGCTGCTGGTGCTGACCCGCAAGCCGTGGGAGCCGGGGGAGGGCGATTGCTGGATCGTCGTGCCGGACATGGAGGCCGCCGCCGAGGCGCTGCGCCCGCTCGGTGAAAACGTCTTCCTGACCATCGGCCGGCAGGAGGTCGCGGTGTTCGAGGCGGTGCCGGACAAGCGCTATGTGATCCGCGCCGTCGATCCGCCGGAACCGGCGCCGAACCTGTCGGATTATCGCCTGATTCTCGACCGTGGCCCCTTCACCCTGGAAGGGGAGTGCGCCCTGCTGGAAAAGCATCGGGTGGATGTCGTCGTCAGCAAGAACAGCGGCGGAAGTGCCACGGAAGCGAAGCTGGAGGCGGCGCGTCGCCGGGGCATTCCCGTGGTGATGGTGGAGCGACCGCCCGGCAATGGTGTGGCCGAGGTGCATGGTGCTGGGGCGGCTTTGGACTGGTTGGAGGGGCAGTCGAGTCGGGCCCCCCTCCCGACCTCCCCCCGCTGCGCAGGGGGAGGAGCAGATTCCCTCCCCTGCGGAGCGGGGGAGGGTTAGGGTGGGGGCCCGTTTCGACACCGCCCTCACCCCCGCACCGCATAGCTGCGCGGCGTGTAGACCCACGGCTGCGCACCGTCGCGCGGCACCAGCCGGGTGTGCGAGGCGCCGATGATGACGCAGGTCCGCATGTCGGCCTGCGCCGCGTCGACCGAACCCAGCGTCGTGATCGTCAGCGCCTCGTCGGGGCGGCCGACCGCTTGGGCCAGGATCACCGGCGTTTCGGCTGAGCGGAGGTCGCGCAACGCGTCGAAGGCGGCGCCGAGTTGCCAGGGGCGGGCGCGGCTGATCGGGTTGTAGAGCGCGATCACGAAATCCGCCTCCGCCGCCAGACGCAGGCGCTTCAGCACCACCTCCCACGGCTTCAGATTGTCGGACAGCGAGATGGCGCAGAAATCATGGCCGAGCGGCGCGCCGGCCCGCGCCGCCGCCCCCTGCATCGCGGAAATGCCGGGATCGACCGACAGAGCCACGCGGTGCCATTCCGGGGGCGCGGCCGGATCGTCCAGCGCCTCGAACACGGCGGCGGCCATGGCGAAGATTCCGGGGTCGCCGCCCGACACCACCGCCACCCGGCGGCCCTCCGCCGCCAGTTGCAGCGCGTAGCGGGCGCGGTCCAACTCCACCCGGTTGTCGGAGGCATGGCGCACCTGCGCCCCCGGCGGCACGCGGTCCACATAGGGGAAATAGCCGACGAGGTCGGTCGCCTCCGCCAGATCGCGCCGGGCCTCCGGGGTCAGCCAGTCCTCGGTGCCGGGGCCGAGACCCACCACCTTCAACCATCCGGCGTGCGGATCGGCGGTCATCGCCGCAGCCCCTCGCCGGGGATGACGATCTGCGAAAAATAGGGGGCCGTCTCCGGCGCCTCGCGGAAGGGCATCACGCGCTGGTCGGCCATGCTCGCCCGCTCGATGTACCAGGCGCGGTCGGCCAGCCCGGCGGCCTCCACGGCGCGGCGGACCTTCGGCAGGTTCTGGCCCAGCTTCATGATGACGGCGGCGTCGGCATTGCGCAGGGCGTGCAGCAGCGCCTCCTCCCCCAGCGTGCCGGGGATGACCGCCAGCACGTCGTCGCGCAGGGTCAGCGGGCGCGGCAGCAGCGAGGCGCTGCACATCATCGAGGTCACGCCCGGCACCACCTCCGTCGGGAAGCGCGAGGCCAGCCGCAGGAACAGGTGCATGAAGCTGCCGTAGAAGAAGGCGTCGCCCTCGTTCAGCGCGGCGATGGAGCGCCCGGCGGCGAGATGCTCGGCCAGCCGCTCGGCGGACTCGTCGAAGAAGGCTTCGATCTGGCGGCCGTAGTCGGGGTGGCTGGGCGGCAACTCAACCGTCACCGGATAGACCATCGGCAGCTCGATGTGCTCCGCCGTGATGCAGCCGTCGGCGATGCGCCGGGCCTGACCGGAGGTGCCGCGCTTGCAGAAATAGGCGACCACCGGGCAGGCGCCGATGGTGCGCATGGCGCGCACGGTCATCAGGTCCGGATCGCCGGGGCCGACGCTGACGCCGTAGAGGGTGCCGGTGGAGATGCCGGTGGGGGGAGTGTTGTTGCTCATTCCACGTCGCTCGCCAGGGCGTTGACCGCCGCCGCCGCCATGGCGCTGCCGCCGCGCCGGCCCTTGATCGCCAGGAAGGGCAGGCCGAAGGGCGCCTCGGCCAGCGCGTCCTTGCTTTCCGCCGCACCGACGAAGCCCACCGGGAAGCCGAGCACCGCCGCCGGCTTCGGCGCACCGTCGCGGATCATCTCCAGCAGCTTGAACAGGGCGGTCGGCGCGTTGCCGATGGCGACGACGGAACCGGCCAGCCGAGGCACCCACAGCTCCAGCGCGGCGGCAGAACGGGTGTTCTCGACCTGTTTGGCAAGCTCCGGCACCGCCGGGTCGCGCAGGGTGCAGACGACGGGGTTGTCGGCCGGCAGGCGCGCCCGCGTGATGCCGTGGGCGACCATCTCGCTGTCGCAGAGGATCGCCGCCCCGCCGCGCAGAGCCGCCCGCGCCGCCGTCCCCACGTCGGGGGAGAACATCAGGTCCTTGGCCGCGTCCACCATGCCGCAGGCGTGGATGACGCGCACCGCCACCGGCTTCAGGTCGTCGGGGATGGCCGACAGGTCTGCCTCCGCCCGGATGGTGGCGAAGGACTGGCGGTAGATGGCCGCTCCATCGCGGATGTAGTCGTAAAGCGGCTCAGCGGACACAGGACAACTCCTCAACAGACAGATCGGCCTCAGACAAAGAGGCAACGGCGGTGACAGCCTCGGACGGCGTCAGGCCGGACCGCCAGGGCGCGCCGCCGGGGGCGGCGTTCAGCGCGACGTCGTAGACGCCCTCCCGCGCGGTCAGCGTGACATCTGCCGCGCCGGGATGGGCGCAGCCCTTCGCGCAACCGGAGACATGCACCATCCGCACCGCCTCCAGCAAGCCCGCCGCGCGCGCCGCGATGGCGAGGCCGTCCGCGTGGGTGTCGGTGGTGCCGACGTCGCAGCCGGTGACGCCGCTGCAGGCGGTGAGTTTCAGCCGGATGTCATGGTGGTCGAGGATGCCGCCGAGGGCGGTGGCTTTCTCCGCGGCGCCGTCCTGCGGGGCGGCCAGCAGCAGGGCGCGCCAGGGGGTGATGCGGATCTCGTGGGTGAGGGCGGCCAGCGCTTCCAGTCGGTCGACTTCGAGGCGGCCGAAGGGGAAGGCGACGCCCAGCCATGAAACAGGGGGCCAGGAGGGTTGGCGGCCGAGGAAGTGTCGCGTGGGTGGCGTTTGCCCCCACCCTGACCCTCCCCCGCTCTCGGCGGACCGAAGGTCCGCCTGCCGCGTCAGCGCAAACCTTTGGTTTGCGCGAGAGCTTCGCAGGGGAGGGGATGAGGTTTGCGGGGGGGGAATCTCCCTCCCCTGCCCAGCGGGGGAGGGAAGGGGCCCATGCGCAGTATGGGAAGGGTCGGGGCAAGACAGCAGCCCGGACACCCGCTCCCGCAGCACCTCCACCCCCAGCGCCTTGACCAGCCCGGCCATACGCCGCGGTGGCTCGGCCAGCGTCTGGCGAAGCTCCAGAAAGGCCAGCGCCAGCGCCGCCGCAAGCTCCACCAGATCGTCGGGGCGGCAGTGGCCCAGCACCGCGGCTCCCTCGAACGTCCCGCCCAGCCCGACGCGGAACAGCGGCCCGTCCACCGCGTCGAAGCGCACGTCGGTGCTGCTGTCGAACAGGGGGGCCTGCCCGCCGCCGTCGATCAGCCAGCCGAACTTCGGCGGCAGCCGGTGGAGGTCCCGGTCGGCCGCCAGCCGGGCGTCGAGCGCCAGGGCGTTGGGGCGCACGTCCAGCACCGCCGTCCCGTCCAGCCCGGCGGTGGGGGAGGTCAGCACGTTGCGCACCGCCTCGCTCTCGGCGTCCTCCGAGACGTAGCCGAGCGCGCGAAGTTCCGCGATCAGCGCCGCCATGTCCGCAGCGGCAACGCCGCGCAGTTGCAGATTGCCGCGGTGGCTGAGATCGACCAGACCATTGCCGTAACGACGCCCCAGTTCCGCGATCCGCTTCGCCGAAGCGGCGGGAAGCACCCCGGCGGGGACGCGCACGCGGACCAGCAGCCCGTCGCCGACCTCCATGGGAGCCAGCACGCCGGGGCACATGCCGCGCCGGCGCGGTGGATTGCGGAGTTGGTTGATCGCGCTCATGCGGACATCTCCTTGCGGCGGCGCAGATCGTCGCCCGTCGAATTGCGGCGTGGGTGCCAGAGACCGCGGTCCAGGGCCTCGGTCAACCGGTCCAGGATATGCCGGGCGGCGGCCGGATTGGACTGCGCCAGGAAGTCCCACACCCGCTGGTCGTCCACATAGGCATCGTACAACTGGTCGAAATGGTGGGGCCGCACCGCCGTGGTGGTCGCGGCGAAGGCGAACAGCGTGTCCACGCTCGCCGCCAGCTCCCCGGCGCCGCGGTAGCCATGGCGCATCATGCCGTCGATCCAGCGCGGGTTGGCGGCCCGGCCGCGCAGCACGCGGGCGATCTCCTCGCCCAGCGTGCGGACGGTCAGGCTCTCCGGCTCGGAGCTGTCGAGGTGGTAGAGCGCCGGGTCGTTGTCGGTCAAGGCGGCGGCGGCGGAGAAGCCGCCCTCATACTGCATGAATCCGTCGGTGGAGAGGACATCATGCTCCCGCTGGTCCTGGTGGTGGACGAGCGCGTCGGCCCCGCCGATGCGGCGACGGAACAGGCTGGGCAGCGGAGCGCCCTCCAACCCCTTGCCGTAGGCGTGGCAGCTTCCCTCCAGATAGGCGGCGCCGAAGTCGGCCCGCGCGGCCCAGTCACCGCGCGCGATCATGCCGGGCAGCGCCGTCCCGTAGGCGCCGGGGGCCGCGCCGAAGACCCGCGCGCTGGCCCAGCGCTCGGCCTCCGCCGCCGGGGTGCCGGTGGTTTCCAACTCGGCGCGGTCGGCGCGGAGGGCCGCGGCGACGGGATTCAAGTTGTCGGGTTCGTCCTCCGCCATCACGGCGCGGACGGCCTGATCGAACAGGGCGATCTGCTGCGGGAAGACGTCGCGGAACAGGCCGGAGATGCGCAGCGTCACGTCCACCCGCGGGCGGCCCAGCACGCTGGCGGGCATCAGCTCGAAGCCGGTGACCCGGCCGGAGCCGTTCTCCCACAGCGGACGCACGCCGAGCAGCGCCATGGCCTGGGCCAGCTCGTCGCCGCCGGTGCGCATGGCGGGGGTGCCCCAGCAATCCACCACCAGCCGCTTCGGCCAGTCGCCGTGGTCCTGGAGATAGCGGGTGATCAGCGCGTCCGCCGCCTGCCAGCCCAGCGTCCAGGCGGTCGGCGTCGGCACGCCGCGCGGGTCGAGCGCGTAGAGATTCCGTCCGGTGGGCAGCGTGTCGGCCCGCCCCCGCGCCGGGGAACCGCCGGGGCCGGGCTTCACGAACCGCCCGTCCAGCCCGTCGAGCAGGGCGGCCATCTCCGCCTCGCCGCAGGCGTCCAGTGCCGGGGCGACGTCCTCCGCCGTGCCGAAGCGGGCGACGGCGGCGAGCAGGCGGGCGCGGCGCTCCGGCTCCGGCGTGGTGCCGAAGACGTGCAGCCCGTCGCGGATCTGCATCTCCTTGATGTCGCAGAGATGGGCGTCGAGGCGGCTGAGGATGGCGTCGGGGTCGTCGTCGGGCCGCAGGTTGCAGTCGGCGGCGACGCCGGAACTCCAGGCGAGGTCCAGGATGGTCTGCCGCAGCGTGCCCAGCCGCCGCGGGTCCAGCCCGGTCGCCATCGAATATTCGTCGATGGCCGTTTCAAGCTCGGCGAGGTCGCCGTGCAGCCCGGCCTCGACCGGCGGCGGGGTCAGGTGGCCGATCAGCACGGCGCCCAGCCGGCGGCGCGCCTGCACGCCCTCGCCGGGGTTGTTGACGATGAAGGGGTAGAGGCAGGGCAGGGGACCGGCGACGATCTCCGGCCAGCACTCGGCGGACAGGGCCACGGCCTTGCCCGGCAGCCATTCCAGCGTCCCGTGCGCCCCCACCTGCACCAGCGCGTGGATGCCCAGGACGTGGCGGAGCCAGAGGTGGAAGGCATAGTAGCCGTGGCTGGGCGGCGTTTCCGGGTCGTGGTGCTGGGTGGTGGTCAGCGGGCCGTGGCCGCGGCTCGGCTGCACGGCGACGGTGGCGTTGCCGCAGGCCAGCACCGTGAAACGGAAGGCCGCGCCGTCGGAACGCGGGTCGGCCTCCTCGTCGCCCCAACATGCTGCGATGCGGGCGCGGGCCTCGGCGGGGGCGAGGCGGCGGTAGTCCTCCAGGCTCAGCGCGGCGGTCGTGCCGCCGGTCAGCGCCTCCATCAGGGCTGCGGAACCGGCGGGAAGCCTGTCCAGCGTGTAGCCCTCGGCGCGCAGCCGCGCCAAGATGCCGACGACGCTCGCCGGGGTGTCGAGGCCGACCGCGTGGCCGATGCCGCCGCCCGGCCCCGGATAGTCGGACAGCACCAGCGCGACTTTCCGTTCGGCGCGCGGGGTGGCGCCCAGGCGCACCCAGGCGGCGGCCAGATCGGCGGCGAACGCCACCCGGTCTGGCACCGGGCGGATCAGCGTCGGGGCGAACTCCAGATCGGAGTCCAGCGCCCCTTCGGCCTTGAAGGCAATGGCGCGGGTCAGGATGCGCCCGTCCATCTCCGGCAGCACCACGTTCATGGCGAGGTCGGACGGCCCCATGCCGCGGGCGGAACCGCGCCAGCCCTCCTCGGGCGTGGTGGACAGCACGGCCTGCAACACTGGCGTGCCGTTGGCCTCCAGCGGCGACCCGTCCTCGCGCGCCGCCGAGAAGCCGGTCAGGTTCATCACGATGGCGGCGTCGCGGGCGGTCAGGGTGGCGCGCATCCAGGCGGCGCAGTCCGGCTCCTTCAGGCTCGCCACGAACAGCGGCAGCGGGGCGAGGCCGCGCGCGGCCAGCGCGTCGCACAGCGCGTGCACCGGCTCCAGATCGCCGGCCAGCAGGTGGGAGCGGTAGAAGACGACCGGCGCGCAGGGGCCGGTGACGTGGCCGGACCACCCTTCATAGACGCCGAAGCGCGGCACGGGCGCCGGCTCGCGCCAGGGGCGCTCCTGCCCGGCCAGCGTTGCGGCGTAGGCCAGCAGGTTGGCCATGTTGTCCGGTCCGCCCTCGGTGAAACAACGCCACAGCCGCTGCGCGGCCTCGGCCGGAACGGTGCCGTAGCCCTCCAGGGCGGGGTTCGGCTGGGCGCAACCGGGCAGCACGGCCAGCGCCACCCCGGATTCCCGGCAGGCGGCGGCGACATGGTCCAGCCCATAGCGCCAGTAGCCCGCCCCGCCGAGCAGCCGCAGCACGACCAGCTTCGCCTTGCGGATCACGGAGTCGACGTAGAGGTCCACCGACAGCGGGTGCCCCAGCCGCGCGAGATTCGCCAGCCGCAGCGTCGGCAGCGTGTCGCGGTGGCGCTTCCAACAGGCGGCGAGCGCCGTCAGGTCGCTGTCGGAGAAGGACAGAACGACAAGGTCCGCCGGGCTCTGCCCCAGGTCCACGGCCTGGGGGCCGGCGTCGAGGTCTTCCTGGCGGGCGGCGAGTAGGTGCATGGACTACAGCTTTAAAAGAAGTCCCCTCTCCCCTCTGGGGAGAGGGTTAGGGTGAGGGGGTTGTGCTTGTGCCGGACGTAGCGCCACGGACAACCCCCTCACCAGCCCTGCGGGCCACCCTCTCCCCAGAGGGGGGAGGGTTATGAATGCCAAAGATCACCCCAGCGCCGCGGTCACGGCGTCGCGGTCCAGTCCCGTCTCGCCGATCACCACCAGACGGCTGCGGCGCGGCTCGTCGGGCTTCCAGAAGCGGTCGAAATGGGTCTGGATGCGCGTCCCCACGCCCTGCACCAGAAGGCGCATCGGCTTGCCCGGCACGTCGATGAAGCCCTTCAGGCGCAGCACGCCATGGGCGGCGGCGACGCGCTCCAGCGTCTTCGCCAGCGCCGCCGGGTCGGGCTGCGGGCCGAGATCCACGACGAAGCTGGTGAAGTCGTCATGATCGTGGCCCTCCTCCTCGTCATGATGGCTGGGGCGGTTGGCGAGATCGTCCTCGGCCCCGGCGCTTACGCCGAGAAGAACCACCGGATCGACCTTGCCGTTGCTGGCGCGCAGGATCTTGGCCTCGCGCCCGGTGCCGCCCTCCGCCATGGCGGCGCGGATCAGGTCCTCGACCTTCGCCAGATCGGCGGCATCGACCAGATCGGTCTTGTTCACCACGATCAGGTCGGCGCAGAGAAGCTGGTCCTCGAACACCTCCTCGACCGGGGTCTCGTGGTCGAGCTGCCCGGCCTCGGCGGCCTGGGCGGCCAGCGCCGCCGGATCGGGGGCGAAGCGGCCCTCCGCGGCAGCGGCGGCGTCGACCACCGCGACCACCCCGTCCACCGTCACCCGTGTCTTGATCGCCGGCCAGTGGAAGGCCTGGACGAGCGGCTTCGGCAGGGCGAGGCCGCTCGTCTCGATGATGATGTGCTCCGGCGGCTGGGGACGGGCCAGCAGCTTCTCGATGGCCGGGACGAAGTCGTCGGCGACGGTGCAGCACAGGCAGCCGTTGGCCAGCTCGATCACGTCGTCCTCGGTGCAGGTCGGGTCGCCGCAGGCGCGCAGGATCTCGCCGTCGATGCCGACATCGCCGAACTCGTTGATGATCAGCGCCAGACGGCGGCCGCCGGCCTGCTCCAGCAGGCTGCGGATCAGCGTCGTCTTGCCGGCGCCGAGAAAGCCGGTGATGACGGTGGCCGGGGTCTTCCCGGCGGTCAGCGGGCCGGTGGTCATCGGCCGTCTCCTAAAATTGGATATAGGGGATGGGGTGGGTCGGTCCGCCGGTCAGCGGAGCGGGCGCCCGGCGGCCAGCGACACGGCCAGCGACAGGGAGGCGGCCTGGAGCGGCAATGCGGACGGACTGAGGACGGCGCGATGCGTCATGATCTGGTTTCCCTGTCTCCGCCACACCCGGCGGATTGGATGAGTGTCGGTCCGGCGGCAGGTTTCCTGGCTCGCGGGTCGTCGCCGCGCCTCCCGCCTTCCCGGCCTTTCGGCCCGTGGCATTTCCGGAGGCGGACTCGCCGCATACAGTTGCGGGGGCAGCCGCGGCCTTGGACCCATCGGGGTCCGCACCGCATTCCCTATTATCCCCGCGCCTTCACGGCGGACGGGGCACCGTCGGAGGCGCAGAATTGCAGGCGGACCCCCGATTTGCAAGCGGCCATTTGGCGCCCGAAAACCGTGCCGTCGAACCCGGAACGCTCCGTCCATCCCGCCGTTGGTGTGTCGGAAGATCGGTACAGTCTGTCTGGAAAGCTGACACTCCGGACCGCGTGCGACGCCCATCGCCGCCTTTCATGAATTCAATAACTTCAATGAATTAACGAATTTTCCCGCAATTGGCATGCCCTGTGCTTATATCAGCCTAACCAAAAACGCGGACCGGCAGACGACGCGGACGAACAGGGAGGGAAAAGCGGCACCCATGGCCGACGACATCATTCTGGAAGCGCGCGGACTCTCGAAGGAGTTCAAGGGCTTCATCGCGGTGAAGGAGGTGAACCTCCAGGTTCGCCGCGGCACGATCCACGCGCTGATCGGCCCCAACGGCGCCGGCAAGAGCACGGTTTTCAACCTGCTGACCAAGTTCCTGACGCCGACGCGCGGCCAGATCCTTTACAAGGGGCGTGACATCACCGCCATGAAGCCCGCCGACGTGGCGCTGCTCGGCATGGTGCGCTCCTTCCAGATTTCCGCCGTCTTCCCGCACCTCAGCGTGCTGGAGAATGTCCGCGTTGCGTTGCAGCGCCCGCGCGGCACCAGCTTCCATTTCTGGAAGCCGGAGGCCAGCCTGCACGACCTGCACGACCGCGCCGAGGAGCTGATCGAGGCGGTGAACCTCACCCCCTGGGCCGGCCACACCGCCGCCGAGCTGCCCTACGGCCGCAAGCGCGCGCTGGAGATCGCCACCACGCTGGCGCTCGACCCGGAGGTGATGCTGCTCGACGAACCGCTGGCCGGCATGGGCCACGAGGACATCGAGGGCACCGCCGCCCTGATCAAGCGCGTCTCCGCCGACCGCACCATCCTGATGGTCGAGCACAATCTGTCGGTCGTCGCCCATCTGTCGGACACCATCACCGTGCTCCGCCGCGGCGAGATCCTGGCGGAGGGCGCATACGACGTCGTATCGCGCAACCCGCAGGTCATGGAAGCCTATATGGGTACGGGTGAGGTGGGCCATGCCTGACGGCGCGACCGTGAAGACCACCATGCTGGAGATCCGCGACCTCCAGGCTTTCTACGGCGAAAGCCACGTGCTGCACGGCGTCAACATCGACGTGCGCCAGGGCGAGGTGGTGACCCTGCTGGGCCGCAACGGCGCCGGCAAGACGACCACCATGCGCTCGATCATGGGCATCGTCGGCAAGCGCAACGGCTCGATCCGCTTCCAGGGCAAGGAGCTGATCGGCATGGCGCAGCACAAGATCCCCCGCCTCGGCATCGGCTACGTGCCGGAGGAGCGCGGCATCTTCGCCTCGCTCAGCGTGGACGAGAACCTGATGCTGCCGCCGGTGGTGAAGGCGGGCGGTATGACCGTCCCGCAGATTTACGAGCTGTTTCCCAACCTGCAAGGCCGCGGCACCACGCAGGGCACGCGCCTGTCGGGGGGCGAGCAGCAGATGCTGGCCATCGCGCGCATCCTGCGCACCGGCGCCGACCTGATCCTGCTCGACGAGCCGACCGAGGGCCTCGCCCCGGTCATCATCGAACAGATCGGGGTGGCGGTGCGCAAGCTGAAGCAGCGCGGCTTCACGATCGTCCTGGTGGAGCAGAATTTCCGCTTCGCCGCGACCATCGCCGACCGCCACTACGTGATGGAGGAAGGCCATGTCGTGGACATGATCCCGAACGACCAGCTCGCCCAGAACATGGACAAGCTGCACACCTATCTGGGTGTCTGACGAGTTCAACACCCCCTCTGCTGAACACACTCAAAACAAAGCCAATCGAAGGGAGTTCGAAATGCTCAAGACGTTGCTTTGCGGGACCGCATTGCTGGCGCTGACCGCCGGGGCCGCGCACGCCCAGGTCTCCAACAACGTGATCAAGATCGGCGTGATGAACGACCGGTCCGGCATCTACGCCGACCTCGCCGGCGAAGGCTCGGCCATCGCCGCCCGTCTGGCGGCCGAGGAGTTCGGCGGCAAGATCGCCGGCGCGCCGATCGAGATCGTCGTCGCCGATCACCAGAACAAGGCCGACATCGCCGCCAACACGGCGCGCGAGTGGATCGACGCCGGCAACGTGGACGTCATCGCCGATGTGCCGAACTCCGCCGCCGCGCTGGCCGTCCAGGGCATCACCAAGGACAAGAAGCGCATCTTCCTGATGTCCGGTCCGGGTTCGACCGACCTCAGCGGCAAGTCCTGCAGCCCCTACGGCTTCCATTGGACCTACGACAACTACGCCATGGCCGCCGGCACCGCCCGCGCGCTGGTCGAGCAGGGCAAGAAGAACTGGTTCTTCATCACCGCGGACTACGCCTTCGGCCATTCGCTGGAGGATGAGACCACGAAGATGGTCAAGCAGCTCGACGGCAAGGTCGCGGGCAACGTCCGCCATCCGCTGGGCACCGCCGACTTCTCGTCCTACCTGCTCCAGGCCCAGGGCTCGAAGGCGGACGTGATCGGCCTCGCCAACGCGGGCGGCGACGCCACCAACGCCGTCAAGCAGGCGTCGGAGTTCGGCATCACCCAGTCGGGCCAGAGCCTCGCCGGCCTGCTGCTGTTCATCAGCGACGTGAACGCGTTGGGCCTCCAGGCCGCCCAGGGCCTGCTGCTGACCACCGGCTTCTATTGGGACACCGACGAGCAGACCCGCGAGTGGACCAAGAAGTTCGAGGCCAAGGCCGGCCGCAAGCCGACCATGGTCCAGGCCGGCGTCTACTCCGCCGTCCGCCACTATCTGAAGGCGGTCGAGGCCGTCGGTTCCGACGATGCGGACAAGGTTTCCGCCAAGATGCGCGAGACCACGGTCAGCGACATGTTCACCAAGAACGGCAAGATCGCCGCGAACGGCCGCATGTTCCACGACATGTATCTGGCCCAGGTGAAGACCCCGGCCGAGTCTAAGGGCCCCTGGGACTATTACAAGATCGTGAAGACGATCCCCGGGGAGCAGGCGTTCCTCGACCCGGCCAAGAGCGGTTGTCCGCTGGTGAAGTAAGGTTGTCGCGTCGGACCCCCACCCAACCCTCCCCCACCTTCGGTGAGGGAGGGCTAAGTCCCCTCCCCTGCGAAGCGGGGGAGGGTTAGGGTGGGGGCCCACCCCAAGCACCCAATCAAAAAATCAAAAACTCGATACAGGGAGGGACGGTCATGTTCGACTTGCTGGGGGTGCCGCCCCAGGTCCTGTTCGGCCAGCTTCTGCTCGGCCTCATCAACGGGTCCTTCTACGCGCTGCTCAGCCTTGGGCTGGCGGTCATCTTCGGCATGCTGAACGTCATCAACTTCGCCCACGGCGCGCTCTACATGATCGGCGCCTTCGTGGCGTGGCTGCTGCTGACGAAGCTCGGCCTCGGCTACTGGTGGGCGCTGGGCCTGTCGCCGCTCATCGTCGGGTTGCTCGGCGTGGTGCTGGAAAAGACCATGCTGTCGCGCCTCTACAAGCTCGACCACCTCTACGGCCTGCTGCTGACCTTCGGCCTCGCCCTGATCATGGAAGGCGCCTTCCGCCATTTCTACGGCGTGTCGGGCCAGCCCTATCCGATCCCGGACGCGCTCAAGGGCGGCCAGAACCTGGGCTTCATGTTCCTGCCCAACTACCGCGGCTGGGTCGTCGTCGCCTCCCTGATCGTCTGCTTCGGAACGTGGTTCGCCATCGAGCGGACGCGGCTCGGCGCCTACCTGCGCGCCGCCACGGAAAACCCGGTGCTCGTCCAGGCCTTCGGCATCAACGTGCCGGTGATGATCACCGCCACCTACGGCTTCGGCGTGGCGCTGGCCGGGCTGGCCGGCGTGCTGGCGGCACCCATTTATCAGGTGTCGCCCCTGATGGGCACCAACCTGATCATCGTCGTCTTCGCGGTGGTGGTGATCGGCGGCATGGGCTCCATCCTCGGCGCCATTGTCACCGGCCTGGGGCTGGGGCTGCTGGAGGGCCTGACCAAGGTCTTCTACCCCGAAGCCTCCAACATCGTGGTGTTCGTCGTGATGGCGATCGTCCTTCTCATCAAGCCCGCGGGCCTCTTCGGACGGGAGCGCTGAGCCATGGCCACCCAAAGCAAAACGAGCAACCTCAAGGCGGCCGAAACCCAGACGACCACCATCGCGCTGCGCCGTCCGGGGCAGGACACCTCGCGGAACGCCATCATCCTCGGCATCGGCCTGCTGATCGCGCTGGCGGCGCCCTTCGTGCTGTACCCCGTCTTCGTGATGAAGGTGCTGTGCTTCGCGCTGTTCGCCTGCGCCTTCAACCTGCTGATCGGCTTCGCCGGTCTCCTCAGCTTCGGCCACGCCGCTTTCTTCGGCGGGGCCGCCTACATCACCGCCCATTCCGCCAAGGTCTGGGGGCTGGGGCCGGAGGTCAGCATCCTGCTCGGCATGGGCTTCTCCGCCCTGCTGGGCCTCGCCTTCGGCGCGCTGGCGATCCGCCGTCAGGGCATCTACTTCGCCATGATCACGCTGGCGCTGTCGCAGATGGTCTTCTTCATGGCCCTGCAGCTCAAGTTCACGGGCGGCGAGGACGGCATCCAGGCGGTGCCGCGCGGGCATCTGTTCGGCGTGATCGACCTGAACAACTCGCTGTCCATGTACTATTTCGTGCTGGCGGTCTTCCTGGTCGGCTTCGCGATCGTCTGGCGCGCGGTGCACTCGCCCTTCGGCCAGGTGCTGAAGGCGATCCGCGAGAACGAGCCGCGCGCCGTGTCGCTCGGCTACCGGACGGAGCGCTACAAGCTGCTGGCTTTCGTGCTGTCGGCGAGCCTCGCCGGGCTGGCCGGCGGGACCAAGGCGCTGGTCTTCCAGCTCGCCTCGCTGACCGACGTGACGTGGCAGATGTCGGGCGAGGTGGTGCTGATGACGCTGCTCGGCGGCATGGGCACGCTGCTCGGCCCGGTGGTGGGTGCCGCCATCGTCGTCACGCTGGAAAGTTATCTGGCGGCCACCAGCATGCCGGTTCCGGTGGTGATCGGCGCGATCTTCGTGGTCTGCGTGCTGGTCTTCCGCCGTGGTATCGTGGGTGAGCTCCAGGCCCGCTTCGGCCGTCGCTGAACGTCAAGAACCGAACGGCATAAAAAGCCAAAATCAGGAACCGCAAGATGGATCAACCGCCCCCTGGTCAATCGCTTTCTGATCAGCCGCTGTGGACCCCGTCGGAGGCGCGCGTGGCCGCCTCCAACCTGACGGCCTTCCGGCAGGCCGCGAGCGCCCGCTTCGGGCTGCGGCTGGACGATTACGACGCGCTCTACGACTGGTCGGTCGCCGGCAAGGAGGATTTCTGGCGCTTCCTGTGGGAGTGGGCCGGACTCAAGGGCGACCTCGGCGGCGTGGCGCTGGCCGATGGCGACAAGATGCCCGGCGCCCGCTGGTTCCCCGAGGCCAGCCTGAACTACGCCGAGAACATGCTCGCCAACGCGCCGGAAGGCGAGGCCGTCGTCTTCTGGGCCGAGGACAAGGTCAAGCGCCGCTGGTCCGGCGCCGAGCTGAAGGCCGAGGTGTCCCGTCTCCAGCAGGCGCTCAAGGCTGCCGGCGTCGGCAAGGGCGACCGCGTCGCCGCCGTCGTCCCCAACATGCCCGAGACGCTGGCCGCCATGCTCGCCACGGCCAGCCTGGGGGCCATCTGGTCCTCCTGCTCCCCCGACTTCGGCGCCCAGGGCATCACCGACCGCTTCGGCCAGATCGAGCCGACCGTCCTCTTCGCCCCCGACGCCTACTGGTACAACGGCAAGAGCCACGACGTCCGCGCCAAGATCGCCCAGGTGCTGACCGAACTGCCCACCGTCAAGGCCGCGGTGATCATCCCCTACGTCAACGAGACGCCGGATGTCTCGGCCATCCGCGGCGGCGTCACCTGGAGCGACTTCATCGCCCCCTTCGCGGCGGCGGAACCGAGCTTCGAGCGGGTGGCCTTCAATCACCCGCTGTTCATCCTCTATTCGTCGGGCACCACCGGCAAGCCCAAGTGCATCGTCCACGGCACCGGCGGCACGCTGCTCCAGCACGTCAAGGAGCACCGGCTGCACAGCGACGTGAAGCCGGGCGACCGGGTGTTCTACTACACCACCTGCGGCTGGATGATGTGGAACTGGCTGGTCTCCGGGCTGGCCGCCGGGGCGACGCTGCTGCTCTACGACGGCTCGCCCTTCGCGCCGGACGGCAACATCCTGTTCGACTACGCCGATGCCGAGGGCATGACGCTGCTCGGCACCTCGGCCAAGTTCATCCAGCAGGCCGAGAAGTCGGGGCTGGAGCCGATGCGCACGCACCGGCTCGACACGCTGCGGGCGCTTGCCTCGACCGGCTCGCCGCTGATGCCGGAGAACTTCGAATACGTCTACCGGGCGATCAAGTCCGACCTCCATCTGGCCTCGATCAGCGGCGGCACGGACATCGTGTCCTGCTTCGTGCTGGGCAACCCGACGGCGCCGGTGTGGGCGGGCGAGTTGCAGACGGCGGGGCTCGGTATGGCGGTGGCGGCCTTCGACGACGCCGGCCACGCGGTCAGCGGCGAGAAGGGCGAGTTGGTCTGCACGCGGCCCTTCCCGTGCATGCCGGTGGGCTTCTGGGCCGACCCGGACGGGGCGAAGTACCGGGCCGCCTATTTTGAGCGCTTCCCCAACGTGTGGACGCACGGCGACTTCATCGAGCGCACCGTGCATGGCGGCTGGGTGATCTACGGGCGTTCGGACGCGGTGCTCAATCCCGGCGGGGTGCGCATCGGGACGGCGGAGATCTACCGGCAGGTGGAGCAGCTTCCGGAGATCCTGGAGGCGGTGTGCATCGGCCAGGAATGGGACGGCGACGTGCGCGTCATCCTGTTCGTGGTGCTGCGCGAGGGGCTGGTGCTCGACAAGGCGCTGGAGGACACGATCCGCAAGCGCATCAAGGAGAACTGCTCGCCGCGGCACGTCCCGGCGCGCATCGTGGCGGTCAAGGACATCCCGCGCACACGCTCGGGCAAGATCACCGAACTGGCGGTGCGCGACGCGGTGCACGGCCGCCCGATCAAGAACACCGAGGCGCTGGCCAATCCCATGGCGCTCGACGAGTTCCGCGAGCGCCCGGAACTGGAAGGCTGACCGGCGTCCAGCCCTCTCCCCAGCGGGGGAGGGCACCCAAACCAACAAGACAACAGAGGATAAGCCATGACCTTGACTCAGAAGGTCGCGGTGGTCACCGGCTCGACCAGCGGGATCGGCTTGGGCATCGCGCGGGCGCTGGCCGGAGCCGGGGCGGACGTGGTGCTGAACGGTTTCGGCGACGCGGCCGCCATCGAGGAGCTGCGCGCCGGTCTGGCGGCGGAGTTCGGCGTGCGCGTCGGCTATCACGGCGCCGACCTGTCCAAGCCGGCGGAGATCGCCGCGCTGATCGGCCACGCGACGGAGACGTTCGGTTCCGTCGACGTGCTGGTGAACAACGCCGGCATCCAGCACGTCGCCCCGGTGGAGGACTTCCCGGCCGACCGCTGGGACGCGGTGATCGCGCTCAACCTGTCCGCCGTCTTTCATGGCACCCATCATGCGTTGCCGGGCATGAAGCGGCGCGGCTGGGGACGCATCCTCAACATCGCCTCGGTGCACGGCCATGTCGCGTCGGTCAACAAGGCGGCCTACGTCGCGGCCAAGCACGGCGTGGTCGGCCTGACCAAGACGGTGGCTCTGGAGACGGCGGGCACCGGCGTCACCTGCAACGCCATCTGTCCGGGCTGGGTGCTGACCCCGCTGGTGCAGAAGCAGATCGACGCGATCGCCGCGACCAAGAACATCCCGGAGCCGCAGGCGAAGGCGGAGCTGCTCGGCGCCAAGCAGCCCTCCGGCGCCTTCGTGACGCCGGACGAGCTGGGCGGGCTGGCGGTCTTCCTGTGCTCCGACTCGGCGGCGCAGATGACCGGCGCCAGCCTGCTGATGGATGGCGGCTGGACCGCCCAGTAAGGGCTTTGTCGCCCTCTCCCGCCTGGGGGCGGGAGAGGGTTTCATCATCACTTCTGGATGTTGGCGGCGGTCTGGCCGAAGAGGATCTTCTTGCCCTCGTCGGTGACCGACGGGCGCTTGGCCAGTTCCGCACCCTTCTCATAGGCGCGGACGGTCGCCGGACGGGACTGGATCGCTTCGAACCAGCGCTTCAGCTCCGGGAAATCAGCGAGGTTCTGGCGCTGCCGCTCGTGCGGGACGATCCACGGGTAACAGGCCATGTCGGCGATGGTCAGCGCGTCCCCGGCGATGAAGGCGCGGCCCGTCAGACGCTTGTTCAGGACGCCGTAGAGGCGGTTGGTCTCCTTCACATAGCGGTCGATGGCGTAGGGGATCTGTTCGGGCGCGTACTGCACGAAATGGTGGTTCTGCCCGGCCATCGGGCCGAGGCCCCCCACCTGCCAGAACAGCCACTCCAGGACCGTCTTGCGGCCCCGCGTGTCGGCGGGCAGGAACTTGCCGGTCTTCTCCGCCAGATAGGTCAGGATCGCGCCCGATTCGAAGACGGACACCGGCTCCCCGCCGTCGGCCGGGTCCTGGTCCACGATGGCCGGCATGCGGTTGTTCGGGGACATCGCCAGGAAGTCCGGCTTGAACTGGTCCCCGGCCGAGATGTCCACGGGATGGATGGTGTAGTCCAGCCCGGCCTCCTCCAGGAACAGGGTGATCTTGTGCCCGTTGGGGGTCGGCCAATAGTGAAGGTCGATCATGGCGGTCCTTCCGGTTTGTCTCAGCCCCGAAAAGTGATGGAGCGCGCGGTTTCCGGCAACCCGCGCCGTGCGCGGATCAGCCCTCCGGAAGGGGCAGGCGCGGGGCGCAACGTCGCGGCCCCCGAAATGTTGAATGGGGTGAACCGACAATCAGCATGAGGACCGTCATGAGCGACGACCGGACTCCCGCCACCCAGCCCCAACGCAAGGACGACCGGGTCGACGAGGCCCAGGAGGGCACCGTCAAGCCCGACCAGGGCGGCGAAGCCGAACTGACCGAGAAGGAGGAGCAGAAGCGCGGCGGCGCCAACAAATCCACGCCGGGTCCCATCTACGACGTATGACGGCAGTCCGTCATGAGACGAGCGCCAGGGTGGGGTCGGGTGGTATCGGCGTGGCGTCTTCCAGCGTCTGGGCCACCTCGTCCAACGGGGCGGCGACCACCAGCGGTTCGGAGCGCCCGGCAAAGGTGATCTCGGTCCGCTCCCCTTCGGTGCCGCGCAGGTACAGGACCCCCGCGGCGTTGATCAGAACCGGCGCCCCGGCGCGGTCGGTGAATTCGATGAACTTCATGCAGGACTCCCACGGAGGTTGCATCAGGCTTGGACTGGCTCAAACACGCAAACAGGGCGGTGGGTTCGCTTCTCCGGATGGCACTGCCCGTTCGGTACCCCGCCGGCTCGCTCCATTGCGCGCAATCAGCCCCTTGATTGATGCACCGCATCGACAAACATGGGCGCTGCGGGCCACGTCGTTCCGCAGCCGTCCGCCAACAAGGAACAGATGCCGTGAAGTTGCTCGTCGTCGAAGACGACCCGTTGATCGGGCCCGCCATCAAGGCTGTGATGGAGAATGCCGGATACACGGTCGTCGGCCCTCTGCGCGACGCCGCCAAGGCGACGCGGCTGGGGGTCCGGGAACGGCCGGATCTCGCGCTGGTGGACGTCTATCTGGCCGGCGGAGAGAACGGGCTGACCCTGGCCCGCAAATTGTGGGAGGAGCACAACATCCCCTCCCTTCTGATCACCGGCTTCGACCATCGCGGCGAGGAGGCGCGCGATTTCGCGGTCGGCCTGCTGCGCAAGCCGGTGATGCCCGACGCGCTGGTCGATGCGGTCGGGGCCGTGGGCGAGATCCTGGCGGGACTGCGCCCGTCATCCATCCCCCCGGCGCTGGAACTGTTCGGGCGGCCCGAGCGCGTGTCCGCCGCCGCGCCGCAGCCGGCGCCGCAGACGGCGCCCCAACCCGCACAACAGCCAATGCGGCGGCAGGGCTGAGGCCCTGAGGCCCCGCCCTGCCATTTTCGCATGCTTTAAACAGTACCCTTAGACAATGACCGTTGGTCAGCGGTCCGGAGTCTCTTCCGGACCGCCCGGCGCGGGGGCTTCCGCCGGCTGTGCGGAGTTCTGCGCGGGGGCCGCGGCGGCCGGACCGTCCTGCGGCTCGGTGTTTTCGGAGCCGTTGCTGGGGTCCAGTTCGACCCACTGGCGATGATCGCTCATGACTTGTCTCCCGTCCGTCTGTGGTCGCGTCCCGTGGTGCAGGAATGAGTCCGAAGGTGCGCCTCTTGTCGCTCGGTTCGGGCGCCTGTCCTTTTGAATAACGCGTGACGAAGGGATTCGATCAATCCCGACCGAAGAAATCGGATATTTTGTGAGGCAGCCTTATTCAGAAGCCCTCGCGGGCAAGGGCCGGCGCGCCCCGCCGCAACAGCCGCCGGGCCAGCGACAGCGGGGCGCGCAGCATCCGTCCCACGGCGGCGCGGGGACCGAGCGCCTTCTCGATCGCGTAGTATTTGCGGATCGTTTCCCGCACCTCCCAGACGCCGGTGAAGCCCCTGGGAATGACGAAGGCGTCGCCCTGCGTGTGCTCCTGCGGCGCGCCATCGCGGGGGGTGATGACCACCCTCCCGGCCAGCAGCACGCAGAACTCCTCGTAGGGCCAGTCGGTCATGGCGATGATGCCTGGCGTGCATTGCCAGACCCCGCAGGCGAACCGCCCCCCGCCGCCGTCGTAGAGGTTCAGGAAACTTTCCCGAGGGTCGCCGGACAGCACGGTCCCGAAGACGGCGGGCTTGCCGGGATCGCTCCCGATCAGGCGCTGGTCGATGGGAACGAGCGCGCGGCGCGGCGGCGGGTTGCGGTCCATGGAACTCACCCCTCCCGCACCAGCAGGGCGACGGGAAAGTCGCGGAAGAGGTCGGCGGCGGTCACCGCATCGGCGGCCTCCAGCGTCCCGTCGGTCAGCGCGTTGCGCCAGCGCTGCCCGCGCGGCAGCGGGACGGAGGTGTCGCCCCAGTCCGGGGTATCGCCCAGCGCCCCCACCAGCCGCGGGGCGGCGACCACGACGGTGTCGTCGCCCAGCCGCCGGGCGAAGGCCACCACATGCTCCGCCCGCTCGCCCGTCGCCTCCAACGGCAGGTATTCGCCCTTGGCGAACAGGTCGGGCATGGCCGCCCGCAGGGCCAGGGCGCGCCGGGTCAGGGAGAGCTTCACGGCACCGTCCTGCCAGCGGCCCAGCAGGCTTCCGATCTCCGCCCCCTCCACCTCGTCGAGCAGGCGGCGGCGGGCGTCGTAATCCACCGGGCGCCGGTTGTCGGGATCGACGAGGCTGAAGTTCCACAGCTCGCAGCCCTGGTAGATGTCCGGCACGCCGGGGCTGGTCAGCTTCAGCAGGGTCTGGGTCAGCCCGTTGACCATGCCGAGGCGGGCGAGCCGCGCCTGGAAGGGCAGGAAGGCGTCGAAGAAGGCGGTGCTGCGCGTCACGTCCAGCGCGTCATGGACGAAGCTGGTCATGGCGCTTTCGTAGGCCTCGTTGGGCGACGCCCAGGTGGTGTGCACCTTGGCCTCGCGCATCGACTTGGTCATGGCGCCGGCGAGGCGCTCCGCGAACTCCGTCATCGCCTGCGGGTCCAGGCTGGCGGGGTCCGCGCCGGTCAACTCCGCCGGCCAGGCGCCGACCAGAAGCTGGTAGAAGAGATACTCGTCGTTGCGGTCGGGTGGGGCGGTGCCCTCCACGTCGCCGCGGCGGGCGCGCAGCAGGCGGCTCCAGGTCTGGATCTGCCGCTCCCACTCCTCCGGCATTTCCGACAGGGCGTAGAGGCGGGCACGGGTGTCCTCGCCGCGTTTGGTGTCGTGGGTGGTGCTGCCCAGCATGGCGTTCGGCCAGCGGGCGGCGCGCTCCGCGTTGGCGTGGTGGAAGCTGGCGGTGCTGACCCCGAAATGCTCGGGATGCCCGCCCACCTCGTTCAGCGCGGCCAGCCGGTTGTAGCGGTAGAAGGCGGTGTCCTCCAGCCCCTTGGCCATCACCGGGCCGCTGTACTGCTGGAAGCGCATGGCGAAGCGCAGCACCTGCTGGCGGCTGTAGCCGCTGCGCGGCCGGGCCACCAGATCGGTGGTCAGCAGCCTTTGCAGGAAGTCGTAGGCGGAGCCGTCGGTGGTCTGGTCGGCCTTGCGCGCCTGGTTGATCGCCCAGTCGATGCTGCGCTGGTCCAGCTCGTTCACGCCGCGCCAGTCCACATAGGTGCGGTAGACGGGGAAGCGGGCGATGGTCTCCTTCAGCGCCTGGTGCAGGATGTTGGCGGTGAAGTCGGCGGTGCGAGGGTTGGCGCGGGCGATGCGCGAGGCCTGCCGGGCCAGGACATGCAGTTCGCTGGACATCTCGCTGTCCATGATGCGGATCTTGCTCGTCCGCACCACCTCGTCGAAGCTCTCGCGACGCCCGGTGAAGTCGGCGTAGAGGCGGGTGAACGCCTCCTCCGCCCGCGGGTCCACGAACAGCCCGCCCATCAGGTTGGCGAACTCGTAGCCGGTGGTGCCGTCGATCGGCCAGTCCTCGCGCAGCCGCTCGTGGCGGGCCAGGATCTTCTCGACCACCAGATAGAAGGGCCGCTCCGTCGCCTCGGCCAGCCGCTCGCAATAGCCCTTGGGATCGTAGAGGCCGTCGATGTGGTCAATGCGCAGCCCGTCCAGCGTGCCGTCGTCGACCAGCTTGAAAGCCAGCCGGTGGGCGACGTCGAACAACTCCCGCTCCTCCATGCGCAGGCCGGCGAGTTCGTTGATGTTGAAGAAGCGGCGGTAGTTGATGTCGTCCGCCGCCACCTTGAAATAGGCGGCGCGCCAGTTCTGGGCGGCGATCAGATCGGTCAGGCGCCGCCAGCTCTCCGGCTCGCCCTCTTCGCCGCGGAAGCGCTTCAGCCGGCGCTCGACGGCCTCGGCCACGTCCGCCTTCTCGGAGACCAGAGCGGCCAGTTCGGCTTTGAGGGCGTTGGCGCGGCGGATCTGGTGCGGGCGCACCTGATCGAGATGGCGGAAGGCGTCGCCGATGCGCTCCAGGTCGGGATGGTCGTCGCCCAGGATCGTGCCGTAGTCGGCGGGCCGGATGGGCAGCTTGTGGGTGTCATAGGCCCAGACGGCGAAGCCGCCCGTCTCCTTGTCGAAGCGCAGTTCCAGCCCGCCGGATTCCAGAACGGCGCCGAACTGGTCGCCCAGCAGCGGCACCAGCACCTTGCCGTGGAGATAGCGGCGGTCGGGCTCCCACTCGATGTCGAAATAGCCGGCGAAGGGGCTGTCCGGCCCCCATTCCAGAACGTCCAGCCACCAGCCGTTGTCCGACCCGCCGACGCCCATGTGGTTGGGCACGAAGTCGAGGATCTGGCCCAGCCCGTTGCGCTTCAGCGCCTCCACCATGGCGTGGAAGGACGCCTCGCCGCCCAGCTCCGGGTTCAGGGCGTTGTGGTCGACGATGTCGTAGCCGTGGGTGCTGCCCGGCCGCGCCTTCATGTAGGGCGAGGCGTAGAGGTGGCTGACGCCCAGCCGCGCCATGTAGTCGGCGATTCCGGCGGTGCGGTCGAAGCCGAACTCGGCGCGCAGCTGCACGCGGTAGGTGGCCAGGGGGATCGGCTTATCGGCGTCCGCCGCCATGGGGTGGTCTCCTGAAAATATGCCCTCTCCCCCCTGGGGGGAGGGGAGGGTGAGGGGGTTGCGCGTGTGCCGGACGTTCGGGAGTTGCGGGCCCCCCTCACCCCAACCCTCTCCCCAGAGGGGAGAGGGGGTTAACGTCGCGCCTCCCATCGGCCACCGCGGCCGGCCGGGCGGCGGCCATGATGGCGGCGATGGCGCCGGCCTGCGGGCAGTCGGCCATGTCCTCCAGCGCGAGGCGCAGCTTGCGGCGCCAGTTGGGGTACTGGTCCACCGTGCCGGGCAGGTTCACCTGCTCCAGCTCGGCGGTCAGGTCGTCCATCTGGACCATGGCGATGGCCGAGCCGGTGCGGGCGAGGAAGGCGTGCACCGCGTGGCCGAGCGCCTCGCTGTAGGGGCTGTCGGGGCCGAAGCTGGCGGGCAGCGGCAGGAAGGCGTCGGCCAAAGCCTCCAGCAGGCGGGCGCGTTCGGCCTTGCGGCGGTCGCGCTGGCGCTCCGCCTCGCCTTCGGCGGGGTACAGGCCGCGTTCCTCCTTCAGCGTGATGTCGTGCCCCTCCCACCAGCCGCGCAGGGTGGCGAGGTCGTGGCTGCCCACCGTGGCGAGCGCCGCGTAGGGGTAGTCGTCGGGACCGCGGAACCCGCCGTCCTCGGTCCATTCGAAGAACATCACCCGGTAACTCAGGACACCCGCCTCCGCCATGCGCTCCCGGAACCCCTCGGGCACCGTGCCCAGGTCCTCGCCGACGACGAGGCAACGGTTGCGCTGGCTCTCCAGGGCCAGGATTCCGAGGAGGTCGTCCATCGGGTAGGCGACATAGGCCCCTTCGGAGGGCGGGTGCCCCTCCGGTATCCAGTAGACGTGCTGGAGCGCCATGGCGTGGTCGATGCGCAGCGCCCCGGCGTGGCGCATGTTGGCGCGCAGAAGCTCGATGAAGCGGGCGTAGCCGCCCTCGCGCAGCGCGTGGGGGTGGAAGGGCGGCAGGCCCCAGTCCTGCCCGGCCGGATTGAACAGGTCGGGCGGGGCGCCGACATGAGCCCGCGCCACCACCACATGCGGATCGGCCCAGGTCTCCGCCCCGCCGCTGTCCGCCCCGACCGCGAGGTCGCGGAAGAAGCCGACGGCCATGCCGCGCTCCCGCGTCCGCTCCGCCGCCGCCTGCAACTGGCTGTCGGCCAGCCATTGCAGCCAGACGAAGAAGCCGATGCGCTCCCGCTGCTCCTCCGCGAAGCGGCCGACGGCGGGGGAGGTGGCGTCCCGATACTCTTCCGGCCAGCGGCGCCAGTCGGGCGTGCCGTCCTTGGCGAAACGCTCGCGCAGGGCCTGGAAGGTGCAGAAGCGGTCCAGCCCCTCGCCCAGCTCGGCCCGGAAGGCGGCGAGCGCCCGACGCCGCTCCGCGCTGCCCTCCTTCTGGAAATGGGCGAACAGCCGTTCCAGGACCGGCAGCTTCAGCGCCGCCACGGCGGCGTAATCGACCAGCGGGGCGGCCCCCGCCGCCTGCACCGCGCCGAGGAAGCTCTCATCCGCGATCAGGTCGCGGGTCTCGGCGCAGCCCATCAACTCCGGAACCGCCAGCACGTCGATGTAGAGCGGGTTGAGGAACAGCCGGCTCGCCGGGGAGTAGGGGCTGGCCTGATCGGGCTGGTCGAGGAACAGGGCGTGCAGCGGGTTCAGCCCGACGATGCCTGCCCCGCGCGCCGCCGCCATCTCCGCGACGTTGACGAGGTCGCCGAAGTCGCCGATCCCCCAATCCCCGGCGCAGCGCAGGGCGTAGAGCTGCACCGAAAGGCCCCAGATCCGCTCGCCCATCTGGAGCGGGGCGGGGAGGTGGCAGGCGGCGGGGGCGGCGATCACCGGCATCTCCAGGCCGGGATGCTCCGCCCGCAGGCCGTCGACGTCCAGCCGCAGCCGGTGATAGCCGGGCGCCGGGGCCGCGCCGAGATCGAGGCGCCGCACCTCGAAGCCGTGCCCCGCGGCGCCCGCCTTGCGGACCAGCGGCAGGTCGGCGAAATCGGCCTCGCCGGTGCGGTCGCCCCCGTCCTCCAGCGTCAGGGTCCAGCGCAGCGTCCCGCTGCCCTCCGGCAGGGTGACGGTGACGGCGAAGGGCGGTCGGTCGATGCGCAGCACCGCCACCGGGGGCAGGGGGCGGGCCAGCTCGCGCCGCTCCAGCGCCGCCAGCGCCTCCTCCGGGTCGTCGGCGTCCACCTCCATGGCGGCGAGCAGGGCGCGGATGGTGCCCTCCGACGCTTGGATGGTCTCTCCCGACGCGCCGGTGTAGTGCGTCTCGATCCCCATCCGCTCGCCGAGCCGGTCGAGCGCCGTCGTCTCCTCGATGGTCCATAGGACGGACAACGGCGCCATCGTTCCGGCATCGAGCCCCTCACCCTCCGTCCACAGGACGCGGCCCACGGCCTCGCCCATGCCCGTCACCGGCGCGTCGGACAGGTTGGCGAGCAGATGCAGGCGGCTGCCGTCGCCCAGCCGCCAGGAAACGCGGATGCCCCGCCCGTCGATCACCGCGTGGCTGGACGCTCCGCCGGGCGCGTTCTCCAGCCGCGGCGCGATCTCCTTGTGGCGCACCGCCAAGATGCGGCGGTACCAGTCCAGCCACTCCCCGTGCTCGCCCGTCTCGCGGTCATCCCAGTCGAGCTTGGCCGACTGGAAGGTTTCCGGAGCGGTCGGGTCGGGGATGCGGTCGCGCACCGCCGGGTCCTGGAATTCGGGGAACTTGGCGAACTCCGCCCGCCGGCCGTTGCGGACGGCCTCGGCCAATTCGTCGGCGAAGTCGCAGAAGAAGGGGAAGGGGCGGTCGGAGGCCCATTCCTCGCCCATGAACAGCATCGGGATGCCCGGCCCCAGCAGGTAGAGCGAGGTCGCCGCCCGCACCGCCTCGGGCCGGGAGAAGCGGGTGATTCGCTCCCCGAAGGCGCGGTTGCCGATCTGGTCGTGGTTCTGGATGAAGGTGACGAAGGCGGTCGGCGGCAGATGCGCCGATGGCTCGCCGCGCGCCTCGCCGCCGCGGTAGGAAGAGGCGTGTCCCTGGAAGGCGAAGCCCTCCGCCATGGCGCGGGCCAGCTTCGCCGCGTCGCTCGCGTAGTCGGTGTAGTAGCCGCTGTCCTCGCCGGACGCCCAGACGTGCAAGCAGTGGTGCAGGTCGTCGTTCCACTGCGCAGTGTGCCAGCGCGGGTCGCCCTCCGGGTGGCGCTCCAGCAGATGGGCTTCGTTCTCGTCGTTCTCCAGAACGAGATGGACGTGGCGGCGGCCCCGCACGGCGTCCTGCACGCGCTCCGCCAGCTCCTGAAGGAACAGCTTGTCGCTGTCGTCGAGGATGGCGTGGACCGCGTCGAAGCGCAGCCCGTCCATGTGGAATTCCTCGATCCAATAGAGCGCGTTGTGGATGAAGTAGTCGCGCACGGTGGCGTTGCGCGGCCCGTCCACGTTGATGGCGTCGCCCCAGGGCGTCTTGTGCCGGTCGGTGAAGAAGGCCTTGGCGTAGGCGTGGAGGTAGTTCCCGTCCGGCCCGAAATGGTTGTAGACGACATCCAGGAAGACCATCAGCCCCTTGGCGTGGGCGGCGTCCACCAGCGCCTTCAGATCCTCCGGGCGGCCATAGGCAGCGTCCGGGGCGTAAGGCAACACCCCGTCATAGCCCCAGTTGCGGGCGCCGGGAAAATCGGCCACCGGAAGCAGCTCGATGGCGGTGACGCCCAGCTCCACGAGGTGGTCGAGCTTGTCGATGGCGGCGCGGAAGGTGCCTTCCTCGGTGAAGGTGCCGACGTGAAGCTCGTACAGCACCGTCTCGTGCCAGGGACGGCCGGTCCAGGCGGCGTCGGTCCAGCGGTGGATGGTAGGGTCGATCACCTCGCTCGGCCCGTGCACGTCCTCCGGCTGGTGGCGGGAGGCCGGGTCGGGCACGCGCAGACCGTCGGGGAGCTCGAACTGGTAGCGGCTGCCCGCCTGGGCCTGGGCGGTGGTCCATTCGAACCAGCCGTCGGGCCGCCGGACCATGGGCAGCAGGGCGTGGGTGTCCTCCAGCCACAGCGACACCTGCTCCGTGCCCGGCGCCCACAGGCTGAAGCGGACGGAGCCGTCGGGCTGCACCTGCGCGCCGAAGGGCATGGCGTGGGCGCGCGCCTCGCCGAAGCGGGTGGCGCCGGGAGCGGCCAGCCCGACCGGGCCGGACGCGCGGTCGGCAACCTCCGGCCCGGCGTCGGCGCCTAGGATGCCGATGGTTCCGGCCAGCGGGATGGCCAGCCAGTCGGGCCGGTTCGCCAGCTCATACCCGATCTCGTAGAGCGCCTTCTCCAACAAAAAGAGTTTCAAAAGCTGCGTGGCGGTCGCCGCGTCGGCGGGCCAGCCCGGACAATCGCCGATGGCTTCGCGGTAGCCGGCGACGAAGGCGGATGCCGCCTCCCCCTCCCACCAGTTCAGCCAGGCGATGCGGGCGCCGCGCGCCGACTCGCCCAGGTCGTCGGGCAGGGCGGCCCGCGCCCCGGCGGCGGCGTAGGTGATGGAGCGCAGCATCCCCGCCACGTCGCGCAGGATGCAGTGCTTGGCCCGCCGTTCGGCCAGCGGGCGCATCGGCTCGCCCTCGAAATCGACGATGAACAGGTCGTCCTTGCCGGCCAGAACCTGCCCCAGGTGATAGTCGCCGTGCAGCCGCATGGCGCAGAAGTCGCCGCGCGGCGGCGTCAGCGTTTCGATCTGGCGCATCACCGTGGCCTCGCTGTCGGCCAGGGAGGCGGCGTAAGGGGCGACGTCGGCGTTCAGCCGCGGGGCGGCCTCGCGCAGCTGGCCCAGCACGCGGCGGGCGAGGCTGCGCACCCCGTCCGCCCAGCCCGTCAGCATGGCGGGAGTCACCGGCTCCGGCGTGAAGGCGTCGCCGCCGCCGGGGGTTGCGAGCGCCCGGTGCATCTCCGCCGTGCGGCGGCCCAGCCGGCGCATGAAGGTCATCAGGGCGACGTCGTCCGCCTTCTCGTCGAAGCGTTCGACGCGCTCCGCCAGGGCTGCGGTGACGTGGCTCCAGGCGTCGCGGGCGTCGGGGACCAGTTCCTGCAGGATGCACAGGGTGGCGGCCTCGCCGTCGCCCGTGCGCTCCACCCAGCCGAGCAGGGCGGGGGTGTTGCGGAAGTTGGCGACCTCGGTCAGGAAGCGCCCAACCTCCAGCTCGGGATGGGTGCCGGACTCCAGCTTGCGCAGCCCCTTCAGAATCGCCGCGTCGCCGACGCGGACGGAGGTGTTGGATTGCTCCGCGTCCGTCCAGCGCAGCGGCGCGCCGTTGCCCAACGCGTCCCTCACGGCGTCGAGGGCGCGGCTGCGGCCGTAGCGCAGACCGCCGTTCTCCCCACCCTTGCGGATGCCGTCGAGCAGGGCGCGCACCACCTCCTCGTCGCCGTAGCCGTCGCGCAGGCTGCCCGGCCAGGGGAGCGCCTCGGGGCCGGCGATGGAGAAGGGGTCGGCGGTGTCGGCCTTGCCGCCGCGGTTGAGCACCAGGGGAAGCTGGTAGAGCTGCGGCTCGCGCCCCGGTGCCTCCACCCGCAGCAGGCAGAGCTGGGCGGAGCCGGAGGCCAGCGGAAGAGGCAGCGCATCGACGATGAGCACGGTGGGCGTGCCGGCGTCCTTGGCGGCGTACCAGCGCCGTCCGGTCAGGAAGCCGGGAAGCAGTTCGTCCTGAAGCAGGGACAGGGCCTCGCCCTCGATGGGGCCGGAAAATGCGTTCGATTTGGGCGCTGTCGGCAAGACACGTCTCCCTGTTGGGCGGCACGGCTCGCACAACAACCGGGGCGGTTCGGTGTTCCTCCCGCCTAACCGTAGGTGGCTAGCCGTCGGACATGCGCGGATGGTGGGGCATACGGCCCAGCCGACCGATCCGTTCGGCCAGTTGCAGCGCCTCGACCACGTCGTCGAGCCGCCCGCACTGCATCAGCGTGTGTGCGTGGGTGTTGAGCGCGGCGACCACCGCGCGTTCGTCGGACACGCCGTCGGCCGGGCGCCCGTCGCGGTCCAGGATGACCGCACCGAGCGCGGCCAGCGCCTCCGCCGAGAGGTTCACGGCGTCGAGCATCGCCGCGTCGTCCTTCTCCGCGGCGTTCAGCACGGGTTCCAACACCTCGGCGAGCAACCGGGGATTCATGAAGGCACGCTCCTGACGGCATCTGTGCTTTAAAACACTGAAAATGGCCCGTTGTGCCGCCGCCGCAAGCCGATGTCCCGTCAACTGAACGGGAGGTAGAGGGCGTCGATGCTTTCCATGGCGGTGACGGAGCGCCTGTTCCCGAAATGCCCGGTGAAGCCTTGTCGGCACCAGCGCGAAAGCAGGGGGCGTGGAAAAGGAAAAGCCGGCAACCCGTCAAGGTTGCCGGCTTCATGATGGTGGAGCCAAGGAGGATCGAACTCCTGACCTCTACAATGCCATTGTAGCGCTCTCCCAGCTGAGCTATGGCCCCACTTGTCGATCAGACCAACACAAGAAGTGTTGGTGCGCTTGGAGGGACTCGAACCCCCACGGCCTTTCAGCCACTAGGACCTGAACCTAGCGCGTCTACCAATTCCGCCACAAGCGCATCGTCTGCTCTTTGTCCCGCATCCCTTGGGGCGACGCGGGAGCGCTGATATAGCCGTGCGGGCGGCGCTGCTCAAGCGAAATCTTTCGAGGCCGTCATTTTTTCGGGGAAGGGCGCCCACCCCCTTCGGCGCACCCCCGGCGCGCCGGGCGCTACGACTTTCCCCCTTTCGCGCGGGGTGGGCGCCGCTGCTACTCTGACCTTGCCCCAAGGGCGTGTGCCTCCCTGTTTTGCACCTCAAGGGCCCGCCGTTCAACCGGACGGCGGGCCGCTTTCTTTTCCGGCGGCCGGGAGGCCTCTACAGCGGAAGCCGCTCGCCCTCGGCACCGGTCATGCTGTCCGCCGTCCTTTTGGACTGCGTCGCCATGGCGCGGTCCAGGACGCGGCGGAGCTGGCGCGGCGTCACCGGCTTGCGAACCACCTCCAGCCCATGCGCGGCGGCGTCCGTCTCGCATTCCGGACCGGCTTCCCCGGTCAGGATCATGGCGGGAACGTCCCACCCGGCCATGGCGCGAACGCGCACCACCGCCTCCGTCCCGACGCGCCCTTCACGTAAGCGGTAGTCGACCAGCATCACGTCGGGCGTGCGGCCGTCCGCCTCGACCTTCGCCACGGCCTCGTCGGCGGAGCCGGCGATCAGCACCTCGTAGCCCCATTCGCGGAACATGTCGCGCAGCCCAAGCAGGACGATGGCGTCGTCATCCACCAGCAGGGCGCGCGGGGCATCGCGGCCGCCGGTGAAGAGGGAGGTGGTCGGTGGTGGCGGCAGCGGGGCCTCCACGGCAGCCACAGGGACGGTGATGGCGAAGACCGAGCCGCGGCCCGGCTGGGATTTCACCTCGACCGGATGGTCGAGGATCGCCGACAGGCGCTGCACGATGGCGAGCCCGAGCCCGAGCCCGCGTGCCCGGTCCCGCTCCGGGTTGTTGATCTGGTGGAACTCCGCGAAGATCCGGGTCAGCTGGTCGGGCGGGATGCCGATTCCGGTGTCGCTGACCTCGATCCGCGCCAGAGCGCCCTGTGCCGTGTCGTCCAGGGTCCGGACGGCGATCTGCACCGCCCCGCGCTCCGTGTACTTGACGGCGTTCTCCAGCAGGTTGCGCACCATGCGGCCCAGCAGAACGCGGTCGCTGCGCACCGTCGCCGCGCGGTCCTGCACGATGCGGAAGGCCAGCTTCTTGCTTTCCAGGATCGGCGCGTAGGAGGCGGCGATCTCGTCCAGCAGGCTGTTCAGGGCGAAAGGCTCCACGCGCGGATCGACCGCCCCGGCGTCCAGCCGCGAGACGTCCAGCAGGCTGTCCAGCAGCCCCTTCAGCGTGTCCAGGCCGCGCTCCAGCATTTCCAGGCTGCGCTGCCCCTGTTCGTCGCTGATGAAGCGGTGCAGGATGCCGGTGAACAGGAACATGGACTGCATCGGCTGGCGCAGGTCGTGGCTGGCCGCGGCGAGGAACTTCGACTTGGCGCGGTTGGCCTCGTCGGCCTCCTCCTTGGCGCGCTGGAGCGCCAGTTCCATCGCCTTGCGCTCGCCGACGTCGCGCAGCGTGCAGATCGCCAGGGTCACCCGCCCGTCGGGGGCACGGACCGGGGTGGCGCTGACCGACAGGGTCATGGCGGCGCCGTCGGGCCGGCTGTAGGGGAAATCCTCCTGCTCCACCGTCTCGCCCTGCCGCAGGGCGCGGGACAGCGGGCAGCGACCTTCGCCGAAGCAGGCGCCCCCGTTGCAGGCCCGCGCGCCGCCGCAGCCGCAGCCGGTGACCGGCGGCGGCGGGCCACCGAGCAGGCGAAGCGCCGTCTCGTTGACCTTGACGATCCGCCCGCTCGGCGCCTCCGCCACCAGCAGTCCCGAGGGCAGATGGTCCAGAATGGCGGTCAGCAGGCTGCGCTCCGCTTCGAGCTGCCGGGTCAGGAGCGTTCGCTCGTCCTCCAAGCGCCGGCGGTCCGTGGCGTCCCGAAAGTAGAGGGCCAATCCCTTGCGCGAAGGGAAGGCGCGGACGGCGAACCAGACGCCGCTGCGCGGCCCCCGCGTCTCGAACTCCACCGCTTCGCGGCTCTCCATGGCCTGCTGCAGGGTTCGCCCGGACTCGCCGGCCATCAGCTCCGCGAAGGCCTGGCGTCCGTTCCGGCCGATGGCGTCCCCGGAATCGGGCAAGAGGGTCCGCGCCCGTTCGTTGACGAAGACGACCCGCCAGGACCGGTCGAGTTCGGCGACGGCATCCGTCGTGCTCTCCAGGACCGATGCCTTCTCGACCACGGTCTCCGCCATCCGATCCCGCACGCGCAGGAACTGCCGCATGCCCCAGGCGGCACCCAGGCAGGTGAGCAGCAGCACCCCGCCGAACAGAGCCAGCGAAAAGAGCATGGCGTCCCGGACCGGGCGCATCGCCGCGTCGCGGTCGATCCCGATGGCGATCATCGATTCGCGGGTGCCGGTGTCCAGGGGGGCGGAAACCACCATCCGTTCCGTCCCGCCGACGTCGAAGACAGCCGCCGACCGTGTTCCCCGCGCCGCATTCATGGCCTGGAGCATGGCGGTGGGCAGGGGCTGCCCGATGGCGTCGGGCATCTCCGGCAGGCGTGCCACCGCGTGGCCCTGGCGGTCGGCGATCACCATCTCCATGCCCGGAGGAAGCGGGCGGCTCCCCAGATTCTCCGCAAGCCAGCGGGCGTCGAGAAGCACCGTGACCACGCCGCCCGGCGTGCCGTCCGGCGCCGGGTAGGCCAGCCGGAAGGGCAGGATGGGGCGCTGGTTGGGGTAGCGCAGGCCGTACTCACCCGTCGTCAGGGCGCCGGTGGCCAGCGCGTTCTGGAAAGTGCGGATGCCGCCGAGATCGACGCCCAGGGAGATCGGATCGGTCGCGCACCATACCCGGCCCTGCCGGTCGGCCACCTCCACCGACAGATAGGCGGGGTAGCGGGCGCGCAGCCGGTCCATGGTCTGCTGGCAATCCGGCGGTCCCGCCTGCGGCACGCCGGATTCGACAATCGTCGCCAACACTTGGCGTGCCTCCGCGGCGATGCGTTCCTGCTCGGCATCCAGCAGGTCGAGAAGGCGCAGGGTGTCGTTCCGCACCTCGTTTTCCCGATCCTGCCGCAGGCTGTGCTGCGTCATGAACTGGAGCGCCGCGAGCGGCACCACGGCGGCCAAGAGCAAGAGAAACAGGCGCAGATAATGGGGCATCGCCAAGAAAATCTGATGAAGGAGGGCCGCCGCCTTTGCGCCCGGACGGGCCGAGCCGGCGCGGGCGGCAGCTGGACAAGGACTGTCGGCGGTGGATGCTCTTCAAACTCCACAGGGCGTTCATGCCACATGGGGGCGGAGATGCAATGATTAACGAACAGGTAACTCTATTTTGCTTGGGAACCGGAGCGCTCCTCAGCGGCGTCCCGGAAGGAAGCCGGCCGGCGCGCAGCGCGTCGCGATCACGATGATGCACGGGTGCGTCGGACCATAGGACGTCACCGTCTCCAGAAGGACGAGGGCGCTCGCCGCCATCAACGCAACGGATGTGCCCATGCGCATCGCCTCTCCTACAAGCAACCGATCCGGCAAACAGGCTTGCGCGTGATGCGTCGCGGCCCCGGCGTGCGTAACCGCTCCGAGCAAAGCTGGGTCCCGTGCGCAACGAAGAATTTTCATGGCGCCTCTCGCATTCGCGTAATATTTCTCCATTGTAATGGGTGCCCCGCCACCATCCTTCCGCGCGAGCCGACCATGCCGTGGAGTCGCATTCCCTCCTATCAGGCCATCACCCTGCTGCGCCGGCACAGCCGGGAATGCCGCGGGTTGGAAACCCGTGAGTATCTGGTCGCGGTGGAGCGCCGGATGGTCGAACTCATCGATCTGGAGCGGCGGGAGGCCCGCGGCGGGGCGGCGGTGTCGATCCGTCAGGCGGCGGAGTGACCCGAGTGTCCGCCATATTTCAAAACGGTAACGTAGTAAGCCGCTCCTGAAACACAACCGACACAGATCGGTGCTAAAGGCCAACGTGTCGTTCATTGACACGAGGCCGCCGCGTTCATGGCTTTCCCGACCGAAATGGCCGGCAACGATGGTGCCGACGGCAGGGAGGGTTGCGACGTCGCCCTTTGCACCGTCCCCGCCGAATCCATCCACAGCCGCATCCGCCGCGTCCATCAGCGCGCTACGGCGATGCTGAGCGATGCGTTGACCGCCTACAACCTGACGGCGCCGCAATGGGCGGCGCTGGCGGCGCTGCACCAGCATGGGCCGATGTCGCAGATCGATCTGGGCCGCAGCATCGCGATGGACCCCGCCACGATGCAGGGCGTGGTGGTGCGGCTCATCGACCGCGGCTATCTCCTGCGCAGTCCCGACAGTCTGGACCGCCGTCGCAACCTCGTCAGGCTGGCCGACAGCGGGCGCCGGGTGGTGGAGGCGGCCGGACCGGCCATCGCGCGGGCGGAGGCCGAACTGACCGGGCGCCTGTCCGCGGACGAACGGCACCGGCTGGCCGATCTGCTGGCCCGCCTGGGCGCATGAAGCCTGTGCTGCGGCCGAAAACGTGGGTGGGGCCGATGGTCCGGGTTAGCCCAAGTTATGCACATTCCCCTGAACGGCGGCCTTGACTCTGCGAATGTTGCTTTTTTGTTTTTCGAGACCCGTTTGAAACGGTTAAAACCCGCAAAAGCCGGGCAATTCCGCCATTTCAAGAGTGCCAAAAATTTAGGCAATTTGGTCGGGGCCGTGGATTCACGGCCATGCTCACAGGTTGCCCCTGGATTCGCTCACAGAGTTACCCACAGCTTCTGGGGATATCCCGATATTGCGGATAGAGTTGCCCACCCGCTGCCCGTCCCGTCAGCCGATCACCCGCCATTGCCCGTCGGGGTCCAGACAGGCGGTTCCGACCAGCGTCGCGGGGCGTCCACCGACGACGCCGGGCATCTGGAAATCGCGGCAATAGCGTCCGCCGGGGCCGAGATAGGTGGGGGAAGTCCGGGTGGCCACCGGCGCCGCCGGCATCGGCTGGGGGACCGGCACATAGACCATGGGCGGATAGATTGCGGGCGGTGGCGGAACGTAGACAGGGGGTGGAAAGCCGAAGGCCAGAGGCAGCGTGACGCTGAAACCGAAAAAGGTGCCGCCGTGCCAGCCGCCGCCGGCGAACACCGGGGTCGGCATCATAAGAAGGGCGGGCAGGAGCAGGGCGCACAGCCGCGCTGAAGCCGGGAAGGGGATCATGGCGCACCTCCGCCGCGGCGCGGGATGGGGCGCCGCCATAAGAAAGATGGGTACGAAAAAAGGCGCCGTCGAGACGGCGCCTTTTCTACGTTCTCAGAAGCTTGCTCCTGCGCGACGGCGTCACATCGCCGTGCGGACGGCCTCGGCCCCGTTGCGCGTGTCGGCGGCGCGGGCCGGGGTGGCCGTGGACGAGGATTGGGCGGGCGCCGGAGCCGGCTGCGGGGCGGCGGCCGGGGTCGGGCGGACGGGCTTCGGCTCCACCCGGCGCGGGGCCGAGACGGTTCCCGCGGCGGCGGGAGCCTGGCTGGCCGACGGAGCGGACGAGCTGGTCGGCACGTCGTCGTAGATGCCCGGATGCACCCGCACGGTGCCGTCGGTCTCCACGCTGGAGGTCCAGTAGACGAAGCGGACCGGCACGGCGTTGGGCAGGGAGACCGTCTTGGTCTTGCCGCTGTCGAGCTGCCGCTCGATCGCCGCGGAATCGAGCTTGGCGGGGCGCAGCAGGGTTTCCGCGACCATCCGCGCGTCGGCCAGCCGCACGCAGCCGGAGCTGGCGGCGCGCAGGTCGCGCTCGAACAGCCGCGGATCGTTGGTGCCGTGCAGGAAGATTCCGTCGCCGTTGGTCAGGTTGAAGCGGAAGCGGCCGAGGGCGTTGTCGTCGCCGGGCTTCTGGACAATGCGGATGCGCTCCGGCGTCACCTGCCACCAGTTGATGCTCTCCGGCACCACCTCGACCCCGTCCAGATAGACGATGGCGTCCTTGATGCCGGTGTTGCCCTTCTTGCGCAGCACCGGCAGCTTGTCCTCGACCAGCACGGTCGGCGGCACGGTCCAGGTGGGGTTGATCGTCACGCTGGTGACGCGGTCCTGGAGCAGCGGGGTCTGGCGCGACGGGCGGCCGACCACGGCGCGCATGGTGAAGTTCAGCTTGCCGCGCTCGATGAAGGACACGGTCTGGCTGGGCAGGTTGACCAGGATCACCGTGTCCGGAACCGACGCCTGGAAGGCGCGCATCGACGCGGTGGCGCCGCGCATCAGCTTCGCGGCCTCCTTGGGCGTGCGGTCGAGCGCCTGGCGCGTGACCTCGCCGACCTTGCCGTCCTGCATCAGCCCTTCGGACAGCTGGAAGGCGCGGACCGCCACCTCGAGCGTGTCGTCGAAGGTCTCGGTCCACTGCTCCTGGCTCAGGAAGCCCAGCTCGATCAGCCGGGTGGACAGGCGGCCGACGCGGTCGGCGGCGCGCGCCCGCACCTGGATGGTCAGGGCCGGGGGCGGGGGCAGCACCTCCACCACCGTGCCGGGCGTCGCCGTTCCGCCAAGCGCGTTGCCGGGCGTCGCCGACGGATCGGCCTGCGGGATCGGTTCGGCGGGCGGCGTCACGACGACCGTCGGAACCGCCCCGGCGGCGGGGGCGGTGCCCTCCGGCACGTCCGACGGGCGCATGGGGCCGGGTGCGACCACGTCGACCATGCCGCCGTCGCCCTTCTTCAGGACGGAGCCATAGCCGACGCGCGTTTGCTGCACGCGGGGCATGGCCTCCAGTTCGGCGGCGCGCTGGTCGATCCGCGCGATCCAGTTTCCCACGACATCTCGGCCCGTGGAGTTGCCCGTAGCGGTGGACGGCGCGGCCTGCGCGGGCAGGGCGAGCAGCCCGGCGAGGAGGCACGCGGCGACCCTCGCTCCGAGGGCGGGCCGGGCGCAGGTGCGAATGGTCGTCAGCATAATCGAAGCATCCCACGCGGCGATGAACAGACGGCTAACGAAAGGCTCTGTCCTTACGTGAGGTCGCACGGACGACACGCGGGAACCAGCGCCCTTTCGGCATAAGACATCTGACGCCCGCGGCGACGTGGCACAAGTGACATCGCTCCGGATGATGCTTCTGTGCCACAATGTGCACAGCAGCGTTGCCGCTGCGACACAGGCATTGGCGGAGCCGTGGGCGAGCGAATGGTAAATGGCCGCAGGTCCACGCGAACCGTAAAATCACACAAGACTCCAAAGATTCGACACATTTTTTGTTAACCGCTTTCAGGGTAGAGGAGGCGACCATCTCTCCATCCGGTCGCCATCATGCCGCGTTCGCCGTACGGTTTTGTTCTGCCGCTGCTTCTGTCCCTGGCCGTTGCCACGCCCGTCGCCGTCAACCCTGCGGAGGCCCTCGCCAAGGCGGCCCAGGAGACGGTGCACAAGCAAGCGCCCAAGCCCACCGCCAAGACGGCCGCCAAGACGGTGCCCCAGAAGGCCGCGGCGTCCAGGACGACGGCGAAGCCCGCCGCCGTCCGCACCGTGCACAAGGCTGCCGTCCACAAATCGGCCACCCAGAAGGCCGCCGTCCGCAAGGCCGCCGTCCATCGCACGGGCAAGGCGCGCCGCGCGGGGCGCGTCGCGGCCGGGGCCGCCGCCGGCACCGTGGCGGGCGCCGCCGTCTTCCGTCCGGTCCATGCCTATGTGCTGATGGACGCGCAGTCGGGCCGGGTCCTCGATTCGGAGAACGCCGACACGCTGACCTATCCGGCGTCGCTGACCAAGATGATGACCCTGCTCCTGACCTTCGAGGCGCTGGAGCGGGGCACGCTGCGGCTGGACCAGGAACTGCCGGTGTCGCGCCACGCCACCAACCAGAAGCCGTCTCGCCTCAACCTCGCCGTCGGCTCGACCATCCGGGTGGAGGACGCGATCCTCGCCCTGACGGTGAAGTCGGCCAACGACGTGGCCGTCGTGCTCGCCGAAGCGCTGGGCGGCAGCGAGGAGCAGTTCGCCGAGATGATGACGGCCAAGGCGCAGGCGCTGGGCATGACCAGCACCACCTTCCGCAACGCCTCCGGCCTGCCGCACAAGGAGCAGCGCACCACCGCCCGCGACATGGCCCGCCTGTCGCGCGCCGTGGTGTCCCGCCCGGCGCGGGAATACGCCTACTTCTCGCGCACCCGCTTCGACTGGAACGGCACGGTGGTGCCCGGCCACAACCGGCTGCTTGGCCGGGTCGAAGGCTACGACGGCATCAAGACGGGCTTCATCAACCTCAGCGGCTTCAACCTCGCCGGCAGCGCCAGCCGCAACGGCCAGCGGCTGGTCGCCGTCGTGCTGGGCGGCACCACCGCCGCCGCCCGCGACCGCGAGGTCGCCGAACTGCTGGAGCAGGGCTTCGGCGCCGCGCCGCCCAAGCAGACGGTGGCCGTCACCGACGTGAAGGCCATCCGCTAAACAACTCTCAGGGGTCCGCCGGCCGCTTGCGGTCGGCGTGGCCCAGGGGTTTGTCGGGGGCGATGTGGTCGCGCACCCGCTGCTTCAACTCGGTGATGTCGGGGAAGCGGCCCTCCTCCTTGCGCGACCAGACCACCGCCGCGCCGTGCCGCACCTCGAAGATGCCCCCGGTGCCGGGCATCAAGGTGATGCCGCCCAACTCATCCTCGAAAGTGGTCAGCAACTCCTGCGCCATCCAGGCGGCGCGCAGCATCCAGCGGCACTGGCGGCAATACTCGATTTGAAGGATGGGCCGGTCGGGGGCTGGGGCTTCGCTGGTCACGGTCCTTGCTCCTGTCGCTTGGGCTGTCGCCGGTAAGGGTGCTGCCGAACGGCTTGTCTTCCAAGCCCTTCGCGCGACTCCGTTCGAAGAAGGGGCATTGCGGCCTCCCCATAGAGCAGTATTGCCAATGACGCTTTGCCTCGCGGCCCCCTCCGGCGCTCTTCTGGAGCCGGGGCAACGAGGTGGAGCATGCCGGTACACACAGCCAAGCGTTTGTGGAACGAGGAAACGGGCTGCGGCTTCTGCATGCGGTCGGAACCCGGTGCCCTGTGGTGCCGTGGCCTGTGCCGCGACATCTCCCTGGCCGATCTCGTCCACCGCGTGCACGCGGTCCGCGACAACGCCATGCGGCTTGAGGTTTCCACCCTGCTGGTGACGAAGCCGGCACCCCTGCACGCCGTGCCTGGCGAAGAGAACGCTCCCGCAGCCCGCGCCGCCCAACTCCGCGGTGCGGCGGTGGACAGCATGGTGCGCAGCCTGTACCGCCTGCGCAAGAGCGCCAACGCCGTGGCGCGCTCCGCCGACCGGCTGGAGGCCACCCGCAACGCGCTGGCCGTCCGCAAGGAGGAATCCGCCCCCGTCGACCCTCCCTCCGCAGGGCGTCCCCTTTCCCTGAGCCGCCTCAATCGGGTATGACGCTCAAGACCGTCCGGAACGGCCGCCGTCACGCGGCTGTCATGGTTCTGGCGTAAACAAGGGCCTTCGTCCGCATACCGGGGCAATCCAGTGGGGGCTTCGGACCGGCGGAGACGCGACCAGAGAGGGAAACGGGAGACATGAAGGCCAAGCGCACACACCTCGCCGCGGCGTTCGCCGCCATCGGGACGACCATCGCCGCCGCCGCCGGCGCGCTTCTGCTGGCCTTGCCCGCCCAAGCCGCCACCGACAAGCCGGCCGGCAAGCTGGTGCTCTACACCTCGCAGCTCGAAGCCGACGCGAAGCAGACGGTGGACGCCTTCAAGGCCAAGAATCCCGGCGTCGAGGTCGAATGGGTCCGCAGCGGCACGACCGAGCTGATGAACAAGCTCCGCGCCGAGATCGCCGCGGGCAGCCCGCAGGCCGACCTGCTGCTGATTGCCGACGCGGTGACCATGGAGTCGCTGAAGGCGGAGAAGCGCCTGCTGGCCTACAAGGACGCCCCGGTCCAGGGCTACCGCCCCGGCACCCACGATCCGGACGGCACGTGGTTCGCCACCAAGCTGATCACCACCGGCATCGCCTACAACACGGCGGCGCCGATGAAGCCGTCCTCCTGGCTCGACCTGCTGAAGCCGGAGGCCAAGGGCACCACCGTGATGCCCAGCCCCCTCTATTCCGGCGCCGCCGCCATCCACATGGCCGCCGTGAAGCAGCAGCCGGACCTCGGCATGGCCTTCTACGAGAAGCTCCAGGCCAACGGCACCACCGCGGCCAAGGGCAACGGCGGCATCCTGAAGTCGGTGGCCAGCGGCGAGAAGCTGTACGGAGTCATCGTCGACTATCTGCCGATCCGCGAGCAGGCCAAGGGCGCCCCCGTCGCCTTCGTCTTCCCCAAGGAGGGCGTCAGCGCGGTGACCGAGCCGGTTGCCATCCTGAACACCAGCAAGAATCCCGACGCCGCCAAGGCCTTCATCACCTTCCTGCTGAGCAAGGAGGGGCAGGAGCTGGCCTCCCGCCAGGGCTTCCTGCCGGCGCTGCCGGGGGTGGCGCCGCCGGCCGGCTTCCCGGACACCTCCTTCATCTCGCTGATGCCCTATGACCCGGCCAAGGCGCTGAAGGACGACGAGGCCAACAAGAAGGACTTCGCCGACCTGTTCGGCGGCTAAGCCCATCCGGCGGTTGATAATGAGTCTTGCCACTTTCAGCGACCGGCGGCCTTTCCGTGCCGCCGGTCGTTTTTCCGTTTCCGGGGCGCCGCTGCTGTTCGCGCTGGCCGGGCTGATCGTCCTGCTGCCGATCCTGCGGCTGGTGTGGGAGGTCGCCGGGCCGATGGCGGCGGGCGACCTGACGGCGCTGACCCGCGTGCTGACCTCCAAGATGACGTGGCGCGCCACCGGGAACAGCGTCGCCATCGCGGCGGGGGCCACGGTCGTGGCGGCGACGCTGGGCGTGCCCTTCGCGCTGCTCTGCGGCATGACCGACCTCAGGGGCAAGACGGCGCTGGCCTTCTGCCTGATCCTGCCGCTGATGATTCCGGCGCAGATCGTCGCCCTGTCGTGGATTCACCTCGCCGGGTCGGGCAGCCCGCTGCTGAAGCCGCTGGGCCTCGCTCCGGCGCCGGGAACGCCGAATCCCGTCTATTCCTCCGCCGGGATGATCCTAGTGATGGGGATCGAGCACGCGCCGCTGGTCTTCCTGGCGCTGCGCGCCGCTCTGCGCGCCGTGCCGCGCGATCTGGTCGAGGCGGCGCAGGCGGCGGGCGCCCGGCGCGGGCGGGTGCTGCGCACCATCGTCCTGCCGCTCAGCCTGCCGGGGCTGGCCGCCGGGCTGGCCTTGTCCTTCGTTGCGGCGCTGGGCAATTTCGGGGTTCCGGCTCTGCTCGGCATCCCTGCGGGAATTCCGGTGCTGCCGACGCTGATCTACCGGCGGCTGGCGGGCTTCGGGCCGTCCGTCCTGCCGGAGGTGGCGGTGCTGGCCGTGCTGATCGGCGCCATCGCCTGCGTCGGCATCGCCGCGCAGATGGCCCTTCAAGCGCGGGTGGACGCGCGGGTGATCGGCGGTTCGGCGCCCGCGGCGGTGCTGCGGCTGGGCCGGGCGCGGCGGCCGCTGGAAATCCTCTGCTGGACCGTGGTGGCGCTGATCCTGGCGGCGCCGCTGGCGGCGCTGGCCTCGACCAGCCTGATCCGCGTCTACGGCCTGCCGCTGGGGCCGGAGACGGCGACGCTGGCGCACTACGCGACGGTGCTGGGGCTCGATCAGGTGGGGCGGGCCTTCACCAACTCGTTCGTCCTGTCGGGGGTGGCGGCGCTGCTGCTGATCCTGCTGGCGATCCCGCTGGCCCACGCGATGGCCGGGCCGGGGCGGGGCGGGCGGCTGGTCCGCGCCGTCGGTGTGCTGATCGAGCTGCCGCACGCGGTGCCCGGCGTGGTGTTGGCCATCGGCTGCATCCTGGTCTTCCTGAAGCCGCTGCCGCTGCTGGGCGTCAGCCTCTACGGTACGCTGGGGATCATCCTGGCGGCCTATCTGGCGCGCTTCCTGTCGCTGGCCTTGCGCCCAGCCCAGGCCGCCTGCGCCGCGCTGGACCCGGCGATGGAGGAGGCGGCGCGCGCCTGCGGCGCCGGACCGCTGCGCCGCCTGCGCACCATCGTGGCGCCGCTGGTGGCGCCGGCGGCGGCGGCGGGCGGGGTGCTGGTGTTCCTGACGGCCTTCAACGAACTGACCGTGTCGATCCTGCTGTGGTCGCAGGGGCGGGAGACGCTGGGCGTCGTCGTCTACGCGCTGGAGGAGGGCGGCAGCCCGACGCTCGCCGCGGCGCTGAGCGTGGTGACCATCGCGGTGGTGGTGACGGTGCTGCTGGCGGTCGGCTGGCTGGGCCGGCGGTTGCCGGCGGGGATCATTCCCTGGCGGGGGTGAGACGTTCCTGAGACGGGCCCCCCTCCCGACCTCCCCCCGCTTCGCGAGCGGAGGAGATGAAGCCCTCCCCTGCGAGAGCGGGGGAGGGTTGGGTGGGGGCCCGGTTCCCGAACTCCCTCACACCCCCTCCGGCACCACCCAGCCATCGCGCACCGCGAGGCGCAGCGCTTCGCCCGGCGCGACCTGCGCGTCGCCGGACACCCGCAGCAGCAGGCGCACGCCCGGTGCCGCCTGGGGTTCGACCTCCACCAGCACGAAGCCGCCCTTGTAGGCGGCGCGCACCACGGTCGCGGCGATGGGGCCGTCCGGGGCCGGCTCCAGATCCTCGGGCCGCAAACAGACCAGCGCCGGCCCCGCCGGCTGGCCGGGGCGGCAGCGGACGAGCGCCTCCGCCCCGAACAGGCGCACCCGCGCCCGGCCGTCCGCGACCGGACCCGCCACCACACCGTCCACCACCGCGCCCTGGCCGACGAAGCCGGCGACCATGCGCGTCGCCGGTTCCCGGTAGAGCGTGCGGGGCGCCGCCACCTGGGCGAGCCGCCCGTGGTCGAGCACCGCGATGCGCGTCGCCAGCGCCATCGCCTCGGCCTGATCGTGGGTGACGTAGACCATGGTGGCGCCGGTCTTGGCGTGGAAGTCGGCGAACTCCTCCTCCATCGCCGCGCGCAGATGCACGTCGAGGTTGGCGAGCGGCTCGTCCAGCAGCACCAGCTCCGGGCTCATCACGAGGCAGCGGGCCAGCGCCACGCGCTGCCGCTGGCCGCCCGACAGCTCGGCGGGGTGGCGGGCGTCGAAGCCCGACAGCCCCACCGTGTCGAGCGCGGAGCGCACCCGCTGCTCCCGCTCCGCGCGGGGAACGCGGGCAGTCTCCAGCGGGTAGGCGACGTTGCCGGCCACCGTCATGTGCGGCCACAGCGCGTAGGACTGGAAGACGAGGCCGATCCGCCGCTCCTCCGGGGGGACGTGGGTGCCGGGGCCGGACAGGGTGCGCCCGCCGACCGTGATGCGCCCGCCGTCCAGCCGCTCGAAGCCGGCGACCATGCGCAGCAGCGTGCTTTTCCCGCAACCCGACGGGCCGAGCAGGGCGAGGAACTCCCCCGCCGCCACGTCGATGGTCACGCCGTCCACCGCGGGGGCGGGCGTCCCGGCATAGTGGCGGGAGGCGTCGTCGATCAGAAGTGCGGGAGTCTGGATGGTCATGGCACCGGAAGTCGCGCTATTCAGGAAGGCAGCGAGGGATAGGCACAGTGCGGAACGGGGGCGTGATGTCAAGTGACGCTGCTATGACGGGGGCGATGACGGGGCGCGGGGGCAAGGTCCGGCTGCGCGCCCTGTCGGGTCTGGGCGACAAGGGACCGGCCTGCTTCCTGGCGATGGTCGGCGGGGCGCGGCTGCTGCTCGACCTGGGCGAGGGGCCGGACGCCGGGCGCCTGCCGCCGTTGAGCGGGGCGGGGCGGGTGGACGCCATCCTGATCACCCACACCCACGGCGACCATGCCGGCGCCCTCGGCCTGCGCCACCGGGTCGGCAGCCCGCCGGTCTACGCCACGCCGCTCGCCGCCCGATTCCTGCCGCCCACCGTCGCGGCGCATCCCTTGCCGGTCCGCGGGACGGTGGAGATCCAGGGCGTGCCGGTGACCACCGGGCGGTCCGGCCACGCGCCGGGCGGGGTGTGGATCCACCTGGGCACGCAGGACGGCGGGCTGCTCTACATGGGCGACCATTCCGACGAATCGGCCCTGTTCCCCTTCGACCCGCCGCCGCCGGCGCGGCGGGTGATCCTCGACGCCTCCTACGGGCTGGACGACACCCCGCAGGCGGAGCGGCTGGCCGCGCTGGAGCCCTTCCTGCACGCGGGCGGCGCGCTGTTCCCGGTGGCGGCGGACGGGCGCGGGCCGGAAATGGCCCTGTGGGCGATGGACCATGGCGTCGTCCCGGCCATCGACGACGCCCACCGCGCCGCCATCGCCCATCTGCTGGCGGAGGCCGACACCGCCCTGCGTCCCGGCGCGGAGGAGCGCCTGCGCCGGCTGCTCGACCGCGCCAAGGCGCCGGGCGACCCGCGCGACGTGACCTTCGCCGCCGGTCCCAACGCCACCAGTGGCACCGCCGCCGAACTGGTGGAGCGCTGGGCCGGGCCAAGCAGGACGGAGGCGGGCGGGCCGGACATCGTCTTCACCGGCTACCTTGCCGCGGGCACACCGTCGCGCACCCTGGTCGATGCGGGGCGCGCGCGATACCTGCGCTGGAACGTCCACCCCTCGCTGCGCCAGTTGACGGCGCTGGTGGCCGCGACGGGGGCGGAGCTGGTGCTGCCCGCCTTCGGCGACATCCGGCACCGGGAGGGCTGGCGGGCCGCCTTCGCCCCGGCAATCCTGGAGGGTCTGGACGCTCCGGAGGACTGAGCGCGAGAGGATCGCGGCGGACGCCCTGTTGGCATGGCTTGTCCCTTTGCCGACGGAGGTTCATGGGCACGTTCGAGCTGCTGTCCATCCTGCTGACGCTGGCGGCGCTGTTCAGCTTCGCCAGCCGCGGCCTGCTCGGCCTGCCGGCGACGGCGGGGGTGTTCCTTCTGGCCTTCGGCTTCGCCTTCGCGACCGCGGTGGTTGGGACCCTGGTCCCGGCCATCGACATCCGCGTCTGGGAGGACCGTCTGGTGACCAGCACCCACCTGCCCGAAGCGCTGCTGGAGGGTGTCCTGGCCTTCCTGCTGTTCGCCGGGGCGGTGGAGCAGGACAGCGGTACGCTGTGGCGGCGGCGCTGGTCGGTGGCGCTGCTGGCGACGCTGGGCGTCGTGATCTCGACCGCCGTCATGGGCACCGGCATGTGGATGGTCTTCGACGCCATGGGCCAGCCGGTGCCGCTGCTGTGGTGTCTGGTGCTGGGGGCGGCGCTGGCGCCGACCGACCCGGTGGCGGTGCTGGCCGTGCTGCGCAAGGCGCCGCTGCCGGAGGGGCTGCGCACCGCCATCGCCGGGGAGAGTCTGTTCAACGACGGCATGGGGGTGGTGCTGTTCGTCCTTCTGCTCGGGCTGGCCACCGGGACCGACACCGATGTGACGGTTCTGGGCGTCGCCTGGGACATCGTGAGGGAGGCGGGCGGCGGCGGCCTGCTCGGGCTGGCGACCGGGTCCCTGGCCTTCTGGGCGAAAAGCCGGGCGGACGATCCGGCGGTGGAGCTGGCCATCTCCCTCGCCCTGGCGGCGGCGACCTACAGCCTCGCCCAGCGGCTCGGCCTGTCCGGACCCATCGCGGTGGTGATGGCGGGGCTGCTGATCGGCAACACGGCGAAGCACCATGTCTCATCGGAGCGGTCGGGCTTCATCCTGAAGGCCTTCTGGTCGATGGTGGACGCGATCCTGAACGCCGTGCTGTTCATGCTGGTCGGGCTGGAGGCCGCGGTGGTGCTGTCCTGGCAGGCGCCGGTGATGGCCGCGGCGGTCATGGCGCCTCTGCTGGCGCTGGTGGCCCGGCTGGCCAGCATCCTGCCCGTGGTCGCCGTCCATCTGCGCAGCCAGCGCAAGGCGGCGGCGACCGCCGTGCTGACCTGGGGCGGGGTGCGCGGCGGCATCGCGGTGGCGCTGGTCCTGTCGCTGCCCGACAACCCGCACCGCGACCTGCTGCTGGTCGCCTGCTACGCCGTGGTCGCCTTCACCATCATCGTGCAGAGCCTGACGCTCGGCCGGCTGGCGCGGCGCCTCTTTCCTGATGGCTGATGGGAAATCCCGCGCAGGACAGGGATGCGCAGAATGGCCTTTCCTGTGGAAATCCTCCCATTATCTACTGAAACCAATCAGGCAATCGCCTTTATCAACAAATTATTTCAGTGTTTTGGAGTGTCGGGATGACGGACACGACTCTGGGCCGGGCGGCGGGTTCGGCCACGCTTCTGCCGGGCATCGATTGGCGGGTGGTCGCCGTGGCGCTGCTCGCCCTGGTGGGCGGCGGCCTGTGGATCGGCGACGCCGTGTCGGGGCGGCAGGCGGCGCTCTATCTGGTGGGTGGCGCGATGGGCCTCGTGCTGTACCACGCGCTGTTCGGCTTCACCTCCGCATTCCGCGTCTTCATCGCGGACCGGCGCGGGGCGGGGCTGCGGGCGCAGATGGTCATGCTCGCCGTGGCCTGCGCGCTGTTCTTTCCGGTGCTGGCGGCGGGGACGCTGTTCGGCACGCCGGTGAAGGGGCTGGTGTCGCCGGTCGGCCTGTCGGTGGTGGCCGGCGCCTTCCTGTTCGGCATCGGCATGCAGTTGGGCGGCGGCTGCGCCTCGGGCACGCTGTTCACGGTGGGCGGCGGCAGCACGCGGATGGTCGTGACGCTGGCCTTCTTCATCGTCGGCTCGGTGCTGGGCGCCTATCACCTGCCCTGGTGGCAGGGGCAATGGACCGCCGCACCGGTGTCGGTGGTCGCAGCCTGGGGATGGCCGGTGGCGCTGGCGGTCAACCTCGCCATCTTCGCCGCGGTCTATGCCGGCACCCTCGCGCTGGAGAAGCGGCGCCACGGCCGCCTGATCGAGGGCGCCCCGGCGAAGACGGAGGGGCTGCGGCGTTTCCTGCGCGGACCCTGGCCGCTGGTCTGGGGCGCGGTGGCGCTGGCGGTGCTGAACTTCGCGACGCTGGCGCTGGCCGGGCGTCCGTGGGGCATCACCTCGGCCTTCGCGCTGTGGGGCAGCAAGGGGCTGGCCGCGCTGGGCGTGGACGTCGCCTCCTGGCCCTTCTGGCAGGCGCCGGCCCAAGCCAGGGCGTTGCAGGACAACGTGCTGGCCGACGTCACCTCGGTGATGGATTTCGGCATCATCCTGGGCGCGCTGCTCGCCGCCGGGCTGGCCGGCAAGTTCGCCCCGGTGTGGAAGCTGCCGCTGCGGTCGCTGGTGGCGGCGGTGGTCGGCGGGCTTCTGCTCGGCTACGGCTCGCGCCTCGCCTACGGCTGCAACATCGGTGCCTATTTCAGCGGGATCGCGTCGGGCAGCCTGCACGGCTGGGTGTGGATCGTCGCGGCGCTGGCCGGCAATTACCTGGGCACCGCCCTGCGCCCGTACTTCGGCCTGGTGGTCGAGCGCACGCCACGTCCAACCGCCTGCTGAGCGGAGTGTGAATAAAGAAGCCGGTGAGCCACCGAAGGGGCGGCTCATCGGTTTCACAGGCCGGAAACGCTATGAGCCGTAGGGTACGATTACGATGTCCGAGGCCGACAGCGTATCCACGTAGAACCGGGCGATCTGGATCGCTGCGCCCGAGCCGATGCCGTCAGCGTCGTAATACAGGGTACGGAACATCGTATCGAAAATGAGGCGGTCGTCGGCATCGGCCGGCATGTCCAGCGCGAACATGTTCGCATCCAGCGTGCCAACCGGAAGACCAAAGGTCGATGCTTCCAGTTCGATGCGATCCTCTCCGCTCTGGAAATCCTCGATGGTGTCGCCTGACCAGGGGTCGATGCTCAGGCGGAAAGCGTCGGCGCCAGCGCCGCCATTCAGCCGATCGGGGTTCAGCCCCCCGATGAGAGTGTCGTCACCATCTCCACCATACAGAAAGTCGGTCTCGTCCCCACCGCTCAGTCGGTTCGCTGCGGCGTTGCCAATCAGAGTGTCACTTTGATTGCTTCCGATGACGTTCTCAATATCGTTGAACGTATCGCCATCGGCATAACCTCCGCTTCCGGTTCCGGTGGCAAGGTTCACGGTCACTCCCGACCACATCGGATTGCTGCTGTAACTCACAGTGTCGATGCCGGCCCCGCCATCAAGCGCATCGCTTCCAAACCCGCCCACGAACGTGTCATTCCCGGCGCCGCCGTTGATCTCGGTCGCGCTATAGACATTGTGGGCGTCGAACACGTCGTCGCCACCACCGCCATAGACGCGCTCAACCTGCCACGCGCCGAGGTCGATGTATCGTGGGTCGTCTTGTTGAATAACGACGGTGTCGAACCCCGATCCGCCGATGACGACAGCCGCGTTTCCGCTGATGTAGAAACAGTCATCGCCCATTTCACCCAAGAGCGTGTCGGCCCCCTCCCCACCGATCAGGGTGTCGTTGCCCATGCCACCTTCCAGGAGATCGTCCCCCTCTCCACCAGCAAGCCAGTCGTCACCCGCGTCGGCCTGCAACGTGTCGTTTCCAGCGCCACCGGAAAGCGAGTCGTCGCCGGAGCCGCCCTGCAGGTGATCGTCTCCGTCGTCGCCGGACAAGGTGTCGTTTGCAGAGCCGCCGCAAATCGTGTCGTTGCCGCCCCCTCCGTTAATGACGACATTTTCCGATCCATAGTCGGCGTTGATCGAGTCATTGCCGCCGCTGCCATAGGCGACTTCGAAATTCGCGAGGTGAAGGTTGAGTGTAATCCCTTCATTTCCCAATACGATTACGGTGTCGTGCCCGTCGCCTCCGGCAAAGAAATAATCAAAGCTATCAACGTAGAGTGTGTCGTCTCCTTCCCCGCCATGTATAAAATCCGCGCCGGCGCCGCCGAAAAGCGTATCGTTACCTTCTTCACCAATCAGATTGTCATCGCCATCGCCCCCGTCCAGAATGTCATTGCCTTCTCCGCCAAACAGGGTGTCGTCGCCACTTCCCCCATTCAGAACGTCATTCCCTTGGTCGCCTCTGAGAAAGTCGGCACCATTGTCACCGGTTAGTGTGTCGCTCCCTTCGCCACCATAGATTCCGTCCTCACCATCACCTCCGATCAGCACGTCGCCGCCTTCTTCTCCGCTGATCAAATCATTGTCCAGTGTTCCCTCCAAATAATCGGCTTCCAATGTTCCTGAAATGATCGCCATTTTCTGACCCCCGATTGAGTGCCGCTGTGTTTTCGCGTCTTGCGGCCGCAACATAAAAATTAGCAACAACGAAAGGCGGAAGCCTGTGACGGCGATCACTTCTCCACGTTGCATTTGATGTGGCAGCTTGCCGCATCAGGATAAAGGACGATGAAAACTCTCTAAAAAGATGCGGTTCGTCCTTCGTCGGAGCGCGGGCGGGGCAGGTGGCGCCAAACCTCAGCGGTACTCCGGCCTCCGGGCCAGCCCTTCCTTCAGATGCTGGATCAGCAGCCGCACCTTTGGCGACAGGTGGCGCTGCGGCGGGTAGACGGCCCAGACGGCGGTGTTGGGTGGGCGATGGGCTTCCAGAAGGGAGACCAGCCGCCCGGCCGTCAGATGCTCCATCACATAGTAGTCGGGCAGCTGGCACAGCCCGAAGCCGCGCAGCGCCGCGTCCAGCACCGCCGTGCCGCTGTTGCAGCGCCAGCGCCCCTGCGGCCGGAACAGCCACTCCGGGCCTCCATCCTCCAGCGATCCCGCGTCGAAGGTCCAGCCGTCCGCCGTGCCGGTCAGGCAGTCGTGCTCGGCAAGGTCGGCCAGCCGGCGCGGCGTCCCGCGCCGCTCCAGATAGGACGGAGCGGCGCACAGATGCATGACCCGCGGCGCGATCCGCGTGGCGACGAGGCTGGAGTCCATCAGCCGCCCCAGCCGCACCGCCAGATCCACCCCCTCATGCACCAAGTCCAGCCGGCGGTTCGTCAGCTCGATCTCGACGCGGAGCTGGGGGTGGCGCTCCAGGAAATCATTGACCAGCGGGACGACGAACCGCTCGCCGTAGGCCACCGCGCAGGTCAGCCGCAGCAGGCCCTTGGGCTCCGCCTGGAGGTCGCTGACGGCGAGCAGCGCCTCGTCCCGCTCCTCGATCAGGCGGCGGCACTGGGCGAGCAGGGAGCGGCCCGCCTCGGTCAAGGTCACGCTGCGGGTGGTGCGGTAGAACAGGCGGGCTTGCAACCGGTCCTCCAGCCGCGCCACCTGCCGGCTGACCTGCGAGGAGGAGATGCGCAGCCGCTCCGCCGCGCGGGAGAAGCCGCCGCACTCGGCCACCGCCACGAATTCGTCGATGCCATCCCAGCGGCTCACCCGTCAGTCCCCCTTCCGCGCCGATTATCCCCATACGGCAACAATCCTCTCCAACATTGCAGCGTTGTCAACGCGCGCGGGATGCTAACGTCGATCATCAAAGAAACGCGAACGCATGGAGACGGTGGGATGGTGAAGTCACGCGCGGCGGTGGCCTGGGAAGCGAAGCGCCCCCTGGAGATCGAAGAGGTCGAGGTCGCGGCGCCCAAGCAGGGCGAGGTCCTGGTGCGCATCGTCGCCACCGGCGTCTGCCACACCGATGCCTACACCCTGTCCGGCATGGATTCGGAGGGCGTGTTCCCGGCCATCCTGGGCCATGAGGGCGCCGGCATCGTGGAAGAGGTCGGGCCGGGCGTCACCTCCGTCCAGGTCGGCGACCATGTCATCCCGCTCTACACGCCGGAATGCGGCAAGTGCAAATTCTGCCTGTCCGGCAAGACCAACCTCTGTCAGGCGATCCGCGCCACCCAGGGCAAGGGCCTGATGCCGGACGGCACCAGCCGCTTCACGGTGAAGGGCCAGCCGGTGTTCCATTACATGGGCACCTCCACCTTCTCCGAATACACGGTGTTGCCGGAGATCGCGGTCGCCAAGATCAACAAGGCGGCTCCGCTGGAGAAGGTCTGCCTGCTCGGCTGCGGCGTGACCACCGGCATGGGCGCCGTGCGCAACACCGCGAAGGTCGAGCCGGGCTCGACGGTGGCCGTCTTCGGCCTGGGCGGCATCGGCCTGTCGGCGATCATCGGCGCCGTCATGGCGAAGGCGTCGCGCATCATCGGCATCGACATCAACCCCGACAAGTTCGAGATCGCCAAGCAACTCGGCGCCACCGACGTGGTGAACCCGCAGGACTACGACCGCCCCATCCAGGAGGTTCTGGTCGAGATGACCGACGGCGGCGTTGATTACAGCTTCGAGTGCATCGGCAACGTCAAGGTGATGCGGGCGGCGCTGGAATGCTGCCACAAGGGCTGGGGCGAGTCGGTGATCATCGGCGTCGCCGGGGCCGGGGAGGAGATCAGCACCCGCCCGTTCCAGCTGGTCACCGGGCGCGTCTGGCGCGGCTCCGCCTTCGGCGGCGTGCGCGGCCGGTCGGAACTGCCGGATTACGTGGAGCGCTACCTGAAGGGCGAGTTCGAGCTGGACACCTTCATCACCCACACCATGGGGCTTGAGGACATCAACGAGGCCTTCGACCTGATGCACGAGGGCAAGAGCATCCGCTCCGTCATCCTCTACAACCCGTGAGGACCGGATGGATTCGCAACTGACCCAGATCGCGGCGAACCGCTGCTTCGGCGGCTGGCACAAGCGCTTCCGGCACCGCTCCGCGGTGCTGGACTGCGACATGGTGTTCGCCGTCTATCTGCCGCCGCAGGCCGAATCAGGCAAGGTGCCGGTGTTCTACTGGCTGTCCGGCCTGACCTGCACGGACGAGAACTTCATGCAGAAGGCCGGCGCCATGCGGATGGCGGCGGAACTCGGCATCGCCATCGTCGCGCCGGACACCAGCCCGCGCGGCCCCGACGTGCCCGGTGACCCGGACGGCGCCTGGGACTTCGGGCTGGGTGCCGGCTTCTACGTCAACGCGACGCGGGAGCCGTGGGCCAAGCACTACCGCATGCACGACTATGTGGTGCGGGAGTTGCCGGAACTGGTCGAGGCGGAACTGCCGGTGACCGACCGGCGCTCCATCTCCGGCCATTCCATGGGCGGGCACGGCGCGCTGGTCTGCGCGTTGCGCCATCCGGGCCGCTACCGCGCCGTGTCGGCCTTCGCGCCGATCGGCAATCCGGCGAGCGTGCCCTGGGGCGAGAAGGCGTTCGAGCGCTTCTTCGGCACCGACTACGCGGCGTGGCTGGAGTGGGACAGCTGCGCCCTGCTGGGCCGCGCCACGGAGAAGCTGCCGATCCTGGTGGACCAGGGCGACGCCGACAGCTTCCTGGAGAAGCAGCTGAAGCCGGAAAACCTGCAGCGGGCGGCGGAGGCGGCGGGCCACCCGCTGACCCTGCGGATGCAGCCGGGCTACGACCACAGCTATTTCTTCATCGCCAGTTTCATCGACGACCATCTGCGCCACCATGCGGCGGCGCTGCTGGCGGACTGACGCGTTTTGTCCCGCCATACGGCCCAACCGTTCCCGGAATGGGCCGTATGACGGGACAGGACACCCATACGTATCGACAAGCCTCCTACCCAAAGGCATGATTTCGTTACGACGCGAAATAAATGGGAGGTTGTCGTGAAGTTCATGTCCAAGACCCGCCGTCTGGCCTTCGCCGCCGTGGCGGGCGCGGTCGCCATCGGCGCCACCGTCGCCGTGGCGCAGAGCCCGGCTTTCTTCCGCATCGGCACGGGCGGCACCGCCGGCACCTACTATCCGGTGGGCGGCCTGATCGCCAACGTCATCTCCGGCACCAACGGCGGCGTGCCCGGTCTGGTGGCCACCGCCGTGGCCTCCAACGGCTCCGTCGCCAACATCAACGCGATCAACGGCGGCTCCTCCGAGTCGGGCTTCTCGCAGTCCGATGTCGCCTATTGGGCGCACACCGGCACCGGCCTGTTCGAGGGCAAGGGCAAGGTGGAGGACCTGCGCGTCATCGCCACGCTCTATCCGGAAACCATCCATCTCGTCGCCCGCAAGGACGCCAACATCAAGTCGGTCGCCGACCTGAAGGGCAAGCGGGTGTCGCTGGACGAGCCGGGATCGGGCACGCTGGTCGACTCGCGCATTGTGCTGGCCGCCTTCGGCCTGACCGAGAAGGACGTGAAGGCGGAGTATCTGAAGCCGGGTCCGGCGGGCGACCGTCTGCGCGACGGTGCGCTGGACGCCTACTTCTTCGTCGGCGGCTACCCGACCGGCGCCATTTCCGAACTGGCGACCTCGTCGGGCATCTCGCTGGTTCCGATCACCGGACCGGAAATCGACAAGATGCTGGGCCAGTACCAGTTCTTCGCCAAGGACACGGTTCCGGCCAACACCTACAAGGACGTTCCGGAGACCCAGACCATCTCCGTCAACGCCCAGTGGCTGACCAGCGCCAAGCAGCCGGACGACCTCGTCTACAACATCGTCAAGACGCTCTACAACGAGAAGAGCCGCGCCGCGCTCGACGCCGGCCACGCCAAGGGCAAGCTCGTCACGCTGAAGAACGCCACCTCGGGCCTCGGCATCCCGCTGCATCCGGGTGCGGAGAAGTTCTACAAGGAACAGGGCGTCCTGAAGTAAGGCGCCTCTGAACACGATGCACCGGGCGGGGCCGTTCCGGCATGGCGCGGCCTTTTCCCATCCCCATTCCTGGGGTCATTCCCTCCTTCCCATCTTGGGTTGGAGGGTTTTCGGGTTTGAGGGGACATGAAGCAAGCCCCCGGCCTCGCCCGATTCATTCTGGAGCATCCATGACCGATACCCATCGCGACCCGCCGCCCGACATCCGGCTGGAGTCCGCGTCCATGGAACTCGACGAGGCCAAGGCGCGGGAGCTGGAGGAGAAGTTCGACTCCGAAATCCGCTTCCGGCCGCTGTCGCCGCTGGCGGGACAGCTGGTCGGCGGCCTGCTGATCATTCTGTCGCTGTTCCACTACTACACCGCGGGGTTCGGCCTTCTGGCGGAGATGGAGCACCGCGGCATCCATCTGTCCTTCGTGCTGGGCCTCGTCTTCCTCGTCTTCCCCTTCACCAAGCGCGGCTACGGCGAGCCGGTGGCGGGCACGCTGCTGCGCCCGCTCGGCATCGGCCTCCAGGATTGGGCGCTGGCCATCGGCGCGGTGGTCGCGGTGATGCACGTCCCGCTGATTCCGCTCGACGATCTGGCCTTCCGCGTCGGAAACCCGACCACCACCGACGTGATCCTCGGCTCCATTCTGATCATCGTGCTGCTGGAGGCGACCCGCCGGTCGGTCGGCTGGCCGCTGCCGATCATCGCGTCGATCTTCATGCTCTACGCGATCTGGGGACCGCAGATGCCGGGGCTGCTGAAGCATCCCGGCGCCACGATCTCCCAGCTCGTCGACCACCTGTACCTGACGACGCAGGGCATTTACGGCATCGCGCTGGGCGTGGTGGCGACCTACGTCTTCCATTTCGTGCTGTTCGGCGTCTTCGCCACGCGCATCGGGCTGGGTCAGCTGTTCCTCGACTGCGCGGCCTGGGTGGCCGGGCGCTACGCGGGCGGCCCGGCCAAGGTCGCCATCTTCGGATCGGCGCTGTTCGGCATGATCTCCGGCTCATCGGTCGCCAACACGGTGACGGTGGGCTCGCTGACCATTCCGGCGATGAAACGGCTGGGCTACAAGCCGCATTTCGCCGCCGCCGTGGAATCGACGGCCTCGACCGGCGGGCAGATCACCCCGCCGATCATGGGGGCCGCCGCCTTCCTGATGATCGAGTTCCTGGGCCTGCCCTACACGACGATCATCCTGGCGGCCATCGTCCCGGCCTTCATGCATTTCTTCGGCGTGCTGGTTCAGGTGCATCTGGAAGCCAAGCGCAACGGCCTGCGCGGCCTGCGCCCGGACGAGATGCCGGACCTGAAGGAAGCCTTCCGCCGCGACTGGCCGACGGTCATCCCGCTGGTGGTGCTGATCGGCATCCTGATCGCCGGCTACACCCCCTATCTGGCGGCCTTCTGGGGCATCACCCTGTGCATCGCGGTCGGCCTGCTGAACCCGCGCAAGCGCATGACCATCCGGGAGGTTCTGGACGGCTTGCGCGACGGCGCCAAATACGCGCTGGCGGTCGGCGCCGCGGCCGCATCCGTGGGCATCATCGTCGGCGTGGTCACGCTGACCGGGGTCGGCTTCAAGATCTCCTACATCGTCACCTCCACCGCTGGCGAGATGGCCGGGGTACTCGGCGCCTTCCTGCCGGGCTGGCTGGCCGACGTGAAGGGGCTGACGCTGCTGTTCACGCTCGTCATGACCGGCATCGTCTGCATCCTGATGGGTTGCGGCATCCCGACGACGGCCAACTACATCATCATGGCGACCATCGCCGCGCCGGCGCTGGGGCTGCTGGGCGTGGCGCCGATCGTCGCGCACTTCTTCGTCTTCTATTACGGCGTGCTGGCGGACATCACGCCGCCGGTCGCACTGGCCGCCTACGCGGCGGCGGGCATGGCGGGAGCGGACCCCTTCAAGACCGGCAACACCGCCTTCCGGCTGGGTCTGGCGAAGGCTTTGGTGCCCTTCGTCTTCGTCTTCTCGCCGTCGCTCCTTCTGGTGGCGCCGGGCTTCACCTGGCCGGACTTCCTCATCGCCTTCTTCGGTTGCATCGTCGGCATCGTCTGCCTGGGCGCCACGCTCACCGGCTGGCTGCTGACCACCATGCGGACCTGGGAACGGGTGCTGCTGGGGTTTGCCGCCATCCTGCTGGTCGCGCCGGAGCTGTATTCGTCGCTGCTGGGGCTGGCGCTGATCGTGCCCGTCCTGCTCCGCCAGATGTCCGCCCGCCGCCTGACGCCGGAAACGGCCTGAGCCCCGAAGCCGCCTGACAAGAACAACCGGTCTCTTCGAGAGGACCCGATCATGAACATTCCCCATCCCTACCTGATGTTCCTGGGCGATGTGCAGGACCAGCTCGGTGCCAAGACGGCGCAGGGCATCGTGGACTGGCGGCGCGACTGGTGCCTCGGCCAGATCCGGCTGGAGGGCTGCAAGGCCGACCTCGGCATTCCCGACATGACCATCGCGGAGGCGGCGGGGCAGGGCGCCCGCACGCTGGTGGTCGGCGTGGTGAACGCCGGCGGCGTCCTGCCGGAGCATTGGACGAGCGTCATCGTCCAGGCCATCGATGCCGGCATGGACGTGGCCAGCGGCCTGCACACCCGGTTGGAGAGCATTCCCGCCATCGCCGAGGCGGCGGCGCGTCATGGCCGCCAACTCTTCAACGTGCGCCATTCCGACGAGCGCTTCGCCACCGGCAAGGGCACCAAGCGTCCGGGCCGGCGGCTGCTGACCGTGGGCACCGACTGCTCCGTCGGCAAGAAATACACCGCGCTGGCGCTGGAGAAGGAAATGCGCGCCCGCGGCATGGACGCGGATTTCCGCGCCACCGGCCAGACCGGCGTCTTCATCTCCGGGCGCGGGGTCGCCATCGACGCGGTGGTGGCGGACTTCATCTCCGGTGCTGTCGAGTGGATCGCCCCGGCGGCCGATCCGGCCCACTGGGACCTGATCGAGGGGCAGGGCTCGCTCTACCACCCGTCCTTCGCGGGCGTGTCGCTGGGGCTGCTGCACGGCGCCCAGCCGGACGCCTTCGTCGTCTGCCACGAGCCGACCCGGACCACCATGCGCGGCGTGCAGCACCCGCTGCCGTCGATCCAGGAGGTCATCGACCTGACCATCCGCTGCGGGCAACTGACCAACCCGGCCATCCGCCCGGTCGGAATCGCCATCAACACCAAGGCCTATGGCGAGGACGAGGCGCGCGCCTGTCTGGAGGCGGCGGCCAAGGCCCATGGCCTTCCGGCCAGCGATCCTATCCGGTTTGGCGTAGGCGAAATTATTGACCGTCTGACGGAAGAATTTGCCACTGAGTAACGTTAATAGGGGATGATCATGGTGCCGATGGGCGGCACGAAGCACAGCCGCCCATCGTCCTATGAATGATCGCCCGCCATCCCATTCAGCCGAGTTGGATCGCGGGTCCGGCCTTCCCACTTGGACATGATGAGCAGCCGCACTCCCGCCACCCAATACGCCGCCCTTCCTTTCCGCCTTCGCAACGGCCGGCCGGAAATCCTGCTGGTCACGTCACGGGAAACCAAGCGGTGGATCATCCCCAAGGGGTGGGCGGAGGAGGGCGTGAAGCCCTGCGCCATGGCGGCGCGGGAGGCCTACGAGGAAGCCGGCGTGCGGGGCACCGTCGATCACCGGCCCTTCGGCAATTTCCGCTACATGAAACGGCTGAGCGTCAACAAGTCGGTCCTGTGCGCGGTGACCGTCTTCCTGTTGGAGGTCGACGAGGTGCTGGACGAGTGGCCCGAGAAGGGCCAGCGCGAGCGCCGTTGGCTGACGCCGTCCCAGGCCGCCCTGGCCGTCGGGGAAAGCGGCCTCGTGGAGATGCTGCTGCGGCTGGGCATTCCGCCGGACTGAACCCGTCCGGCGGGGCTTACCGCTCGGGAGCGGATGCCCCTGGAACCTCCTCGTTGGCCCGATGGTACCCTCCGGACCGGTTGGTGTCCGTCCCGGATTGGGGATGGACAGGCTGCTCTTCGGTGCTTGGGGAAGGATGCTGGTTGACGGCCAGCGGCCCGCTGAACAGGCCGCGGATCACCGTGTAGAACACCGGAGTGAAGATCAGGCCGAACAGGGTGACCCCCAGCATCCCCATGAACACCGCGGTGCCCAGCGACTGGCGCATCTCCGCCCCCGCCCCTTGCGCGATCATCAGCGGCACGACGCCCAGGATGAAGGCGAAGGACGTCATCAGGATCGGGCGAAGCCGGGTGCGCGCCGCCGCGACCGCGGCCTCGAAGCGGTCCTTCCCCTCGAACAGCTCGTTCTGGCGCGCGAACTCGACGATGAGGATGGCGTTCTTGGCGGCCAGCCCGACCAGCACGACGAACCCCACCTGCGCCAGGATGTCCACCGCCAGCCCGCGCATCAACAGCCCGGTCACCGACGCCAGGAGACACATCGGCACGATCAGGATGACCGACAGCGGCATCGCCCAGCTCTCGTACTGCGCCGCCAGCACCAGGAAGACAAAGACGACGGACAGCCCGAACACCAGCAGGCCGGTGTTGCCAGCCGCCTTCTCCTGATAGGCCAGTTCGGTCCATTCGAAGCCGAAGCCGTCCGGCAAGGTGTCGGCCGCGGCCTTCTCCATCGCCGCCAGCGCGAAGCCGGTGGAGAAGCCGGGCAGCGTGTTTCCCTGAAGCTCCGCCGCCGGATACAGGTTGTAGCGGGCGACGCGGTAGGGGCCGGTGATGTCCCGGAACTCCGCCACCGCGCCGATCGGCACCATGTCGCCCTGCGCGTTGCGGGTCTTCAGGTTGGCGATGTCGCGCGGGGTCTGGCGGAACCGCCCGTCGGCCTGCGCGGTCACCCGGTAGGTGCGGCCCAGCAGGTTGAACTCGTTGACGAAGGAGGAGCCGACATAGATCTGCAACGCCTCGAACACCTGATCGGCGGTAACGCCCAGCATCTCCGCGCGCTGGCGGTCGATGTCGGCGAAGACCTTCGGCGTCTTGGTGTTGAACAGCGAGAACACGCCAACGAGGCCCGGAATACGGTTCGCCGCGGCGGACAGTTCGTTCACCGCCTCCTCCAGTGCGGGCAGGCCGCGGCCCCGCTTGTCCTCGACCATCATCTTGAAGCCGCCGGAATTGCCGATGCCACGCACCGGCGGCGGCGGGATGGTGATGATGAAGGCGTCCTCGATAGCGCCCAGCCGGGTCCTCAGGTCGCCCAGCACGGACTCGGCGGTCTGGCCCTTCGGGATGCGGTCGGCGAACGGGGCGAGCGTCACGAAGATCGCCCCGGCGTTCGGCGCGTTGGTGAAGGTGGCCCCGTCGAAGCCGGCGAAGGGCACGGCGTGGATCACCCCCGGCGTCTTCAGCAGCGTGTCCACCGCGGTGCGCACCACCTCGTCCGTGCGGGCCAGCGACGAGCCGGGCGGCAACTGCACCACCGTGATGAGATAGCCCTGGTCCTGATTCGGGATGAATCCCGTCGGCGCCCGGCTGAACTGCCACGCCGTCAGGGCGAGCAGCACGCCATAGACCGCCAGAACGATCACCGGCAGCCGCACCAGCCGCCCGGTCAGCCCGGCATAGCCGTTCGACAACCGGTCGAATCCCCGGTTGAAGCCGCGGAAGAAGGCGTGGACCGGGCGCGTCAGAGGTGAAGGCTTGGGCGGGTGCTCCTCGTGCGGCTTGAACAGCAGCGCGCACAGCGCCGGGCTGAGGGTCAGCGACACCAGGCAGGAAATCACCGTGGCGGTCGCGATGGTCACCGCGAACTGGCGGAAGAACTGGCCGGAGATGCCGCTGACCAGGGCCGCCGGGATGAACACGGCGGTGAGCACCAGGGCGATGGCGATCAGCGCGCCGCCGACCTCGTTCATCGTCTCGTGCGCGGCGTCCTTGGGCTTCATGCCCTGGCGGATGAAGCGCTCCACATTCTCCACGACGACGATGGCGTCGTCCACGACGATGCCAATCGCCAGCACCAGCCCGAACAGCGACAGCGTGTTCAGCGAATAGCCCAGCGCGGCCAGGACCGTGAAGGTGCCGATCAGCGAGACGGGAATCGCGGCGATCGGCACGATGGAGGCGCGCCACGTCTGAAGGAACAGGATGACGACGACGACGACCAGCGCCACGGCCTCGAAGATCGTCTTGTAGACCTCCTCCACCGACTGCGCGATGAACTCCGTCGGGTTGTAGACGACGTCGTAGCGCATCCCGCTGGGGAAGCCCTTGGACAGGTCCGCCATGGTCGCCAGGATGCGGTCGGCGGTTTCCAGCGCGTTGGAGCCCGGCCTCTGGAAGATGACCAGCGGCACCGCCTGCTGGCGGTCCAGATAGGCGTTCAGATTGTAGTCCTGCGCCCCCAGCTCGACGCGCGCCACGTCGCGCAGGCGGGTGACCGCGGAGCCCTCGGTCTTGACGATGATGTTCCCGAACTCGCGCGGGTCGGTCAGGCGGCCCAGCGTCTCGACGTTGAGCTGGAAGGCGCCGGGGGTCGGCACCGGCGGCTGGTTGATGACGCCGCCCGACACCTGGACGTTCTGCGCCTGGATCGCCCGCACCACGTCGCCGGCGGTCAGGCCGCGCGCCGCCACCCGGTCGGGGTCGAGCCAGACGCGCATGGCGTAGTCGCGGGCGCCGAACACCTGGATGTCGCCCACCCCGTCCAGGCGCGCCAGCACGTCCTTGATCTGCAGCAGCGCGTAGTTGGACATGTAGAGCTGGTCGCGCGTCCCGTCCGGCGAGTTCAGATGGATCACCATCAGCATGTCGGGCGAGTTCTTGCGCACCGTCACGCCGATGCGCCGCACGTCCTCCGGCAGGCGGGGTTCGGCCACGGCGAGGCGGTTCTGCACCAGCACCTGCGCGGTGTCCAAGTTGGTGCCCAGCTTGAAGGTGATGGTGAGCTGGAGCCGTCCGTCGCTGGTCGCCTGCGAGGCCATGTAGAGCATGTCCTCGACGCCGTTGACCTCCTGCTCGATGGGGGCGGACACGGTGTCGGCGACCACCTGCGCCGACGCGCCGGGGTAGGTCGCGTTGACCACGATGGTCGGCGGGGCGATCTCCGGATATTGCGCGACCGGCAGGGTCAGATAGGCGAAGATCCCGATCAGGGTGATGAAGATGGACAGGACCGCCGCGAAGATCGGCCGGTTGATGAAGAAGTGCGAGAGGTTCATGGCCCCGGCTCCGCTCAACCGGCCGGCGGCTTCGGCGGCTCGATCCGTCCGGCTTGCGGGGTCACCTTGGCGCCCGGCCGGGCCCGGACGAGGCCGTTGATGATGACCTTGTCCGTCTCCTCCAGCCCGGAGCGCACGACGCGCAACCCGTCCTCGATGGGGCCGAGGCGCACGGGTTTCGGCACCACAGTCCCGTCGTCGGCGACCGTCAGGACGATCTTGTTGGCCTGATCGCTGACCACGGCCTGATCGGGAATCAGCGTGGCGGTGTAGCGGTCGGACCCCGGCAGGCGCAGCCGCCCGAACTGGCCGGGCGTCAGCAGCAGCGATGGGTTGGGAAAGACGGCGCGGGCGCGGATGGTGCCGGCACCGGGGCTGACCTGATTGTCGATGAAGTTGAGCGTGCCCTTCAGCGGCCAGCTCTGCTCGTCGAACAGGCGGCCTTCGACCTCGATGCCGCCGTCGCGTTGCGACTTCAGCGCGCCGCGCGCCGCCGCCCGCTGGTAGGCGAGATAGTCGGACTCGCTCATATCGAAGTTGAAGTAGATCGGGTCGAGCGAGACGATGGTGGTCAACAGGGTCGTCGTGCTGGTGTCGCCGCCGACGATGAGGTTGCCGACGCTGACCTCGCGCCGGCTGATGCGGCCGGCGATCGGGGCGGTGATGCGGGTGAAGTTCAGGTTCAGCTCCGCCGTCCGGACGGCGGCCTTCGCCACCTCGACCCCGGCGGCGTCGACGCGGACCTGCTGCTGGCGCTCGTCGAACACGCTGGCCGCGACGTTGTCGCTGCGCCGCAGCTCCGACGCGCGGGCGAGCTGCCGGTTCGACAGGTCCAGCTTGGCTTCCGCCTGCTGCTGCTCCGCCCGCGCCGAGGCCAGCGCCGCCTCGAACGGGCGCGGGTCGATGACGAACAGCGGATCGCCCTGCTTGACGAGTTGGCCGTCCTGGAAGGCGATGGAGTCGAGATAGCCGCTGACCCGCGCCCGGATCTCCACGAAGTCCACCGCCTGGAACTGGCCGGTGAACTCGTCCCATTCGACGATCTCCTTGCGCAGCGGCGGGCTGACCGTCACCGGCGGCGGAGCGTTATGGGCGGTCTCGGCGGCGTAGCCGGACGAACCGGCCACCCATAGGCCGCCGATGGCCGCAAGGAGTATCGCCGGCCCGGCTTTCATCCAGGATGCGGCCCTGCTGATCCCCACCACCATCATGGTCGCCCCCGCTCCCGCTGCCGGAACATCGATGGTTGCATGGATCGGCGGCGTTCCCCAGCGCGCGAAAGCTGCGGCCATCACCCTTTATAAAAGGGAAGCGGAACGCCGAGCGGCCAGCCCGGATGGGGTCAAATGGCGTTGCCGGTCATCTGCATGCTTGCCCGTCCTTGTTTCGCGTTTGCGTGCCCCGTCGGCGCGCTTGCAGGGACTCTACGACCGGAGCGGGGCATGGCGGAAATATCATAAGAACCCGCAAATCATGCCCCGCCCTCCATCACCGCCGATCAGGCCGGAAGGGCCGGCGCCTTGGGGAAGTCGAGGTCGGTTTCGATCAGGTTGTTGGCGTAGTTGGTCAGGATGCCGCCGACGGTGTTGGCCAGCACCTCCAGGATGGTGGCGTCGTCGAGCCCGGCCGCCCGGACGGCCTCGAGCACCACCGTCGGGACGCGCCCACGGTTGTCCACGATGGACCGGGCCAGCGTCACGATGGCGTTCGTGCGCGGCTCCTCCGGCTGGCCGGCGCGCGCCGCCAGCACCTCCGTCTCGCTCAGCCCGACGGCCTTGCCGCTCAGGCTGTGGGCCGACAGGCAGTAGTCGCAACCGTTCGCCTGCGCGACGGCCAGCGCGATGCGCTCCCGATCCTTGGCGGACAAGGCGCCTCCGGCCAGGGCGCCGGTGACGGCGAGATAGCTGCCGAGCGCCGCGGGGGACTGGGCCAGGGTGGCCAGCACGTTCGGCACCTTGCCGATCTTCGCCTTGATGGCGGCGAGTTGCGGGGCGACGGCGGCGGGCGGGTTGCTGCGGTCGACGGGAATGATGCGGGCCATGGACGTCTGTCCTTGATCGGTGAGGCGACCCGATGCCGCCTCGACATGGGCGGAGAGTAGCCATACGATCAGCAACAGATCGTCCGATTTTGTTTGCAGATCGTCCGAGGAGCGCGCCATGAACCAGCCGGACCGTTTGGCCGCCGCCCTGCAGCGTGTGCGCATCGCCGCGCGGGTGTTTCACGCTGGCGGCTTCTGCGGGACGGGCGCCGTGCTGGGCGAGCGCGCCGGGGGCCACCTTCACCTGCTGCGGGGTGGGCGTCTCGGTCTGGAGAGCGGACGGGGACACCCCCTTGAGGTGATGGGGCCTGCGGCCATCCTCCTGCCGCGGGCACACCGCCACCACCTGACCACCGATGTCGACGGGCGGAGCGAGGCGGCCACGGTGGACCTCGTCTGCGCCGACATCGACCTTGGCGGTATGCGCAACCCGCTGGAGCACGGATTGCCCGACGTCATGGTCGTTCCGCTCGACCAGGCGCAGCCCCTGGCCGCGGTGCTGGAGTTGCTGTTCGACGAGGCGGAGGGGCAGGGCTGCGGCCGTCAGGTCGTCCTGGACCGGCTGGCGGAGGTCGCCATCGTCCATGTGCTGCGCCATGCCATCGACCGGGCGGAGGGCCGCACGGGATTGCTGGCTGGTCTGGCCCATCCTGCGCTGTCCCGCACGCTGGTCCGGCTGCATGAGCAACCGTCGGCGGCCTGGACCCTGGAGCGCATGGCGGACGAGGCCGGCATGTCGCGCAGCGTCTTTGCCGAAACCTTCGCCGAGGTGGTGGGCATGACGCCGGGCCTTTATCTGCGGAGCTGGCGCCTTCAGTTGGCGAGAGCCCGGCTGGACGAGGGGGCGACGCTGAAGCAGGCGGCGCGCGAGGTCGGCTATGCCAGCCATGCCGCGCTGTCGCGGGCCTTGTCGGGAAACGTGTCGTAGAAGGTTGGCCCACGGGTGGGGCCTCCCGGAAGCGAGGCACGGCGCAGCGGCGTGGTTGCAGGATGGCACGCTGCAGGGCGCCCTGGGCTTTCGGTTCGCTCGACCAATATTTGCCTCATCGGTTCGCCATCAACCGCGGTGGTCCAATGCTGAAGTTATACCGCCGCAGCTCGCTTGCCGTCTTGGCTGTTGCCGTTTTGATCGCGTGCTTCGCTTCGGTGGGGCGGGCCGCAGATCCAGGCAAGATCGATCCGAGGGGGCTGATCGTCCTCATGAGGCACGCGGAGGCGCCCGGAGTCGGGGACCCGCCGAATTTCCAGCTCGGCGACTGCGCGACCCAGCGCAACTTGGATGCGACCGGCCGCGAACAGGCGCGGCGGGTCGGTGATCGGCTGCGGAGCCTCGCTATTGGGGAGGCAACTGTATATTCGAGCCAATGGTGTCGATGCCGGGAAACCGCCCGGCTTCTTGAGGTCGGGCCGGTGCAGGACCTGCCGGTTCTCAACTCCTTCTTCGAGCGGCGTGAGGGGAGGGATGCGCAGATTGCCTCGTTGCGCAGCTTTCTGGCGGTGCTGCCTGCCGATGGTGCGCCGGTCGTGCTGGTGACGCATCAGGTGGTTGTGACCGCGTTGACCGGCGTCTTTCCAGGGTCCGGAGAGTCGGTTCTCCTGCGGGCGAACGGAACGGACAAGCCGGCCATTGAGGGGCGCATCAAAGCCGACGGTGCCAGATAGGCGATTGTGCGTTGCGGTGGGACCCGCGGGCATGGGGGGCGGCGCCGTGATGGGGCCGCCTTCGCGTTGCCAGGCCGGCGCCGGGTGATTACTCCGCCGCAACAGCCAGAGGGTGGCAGGAGATATCCTGCCGCCTCGGCGTCGCCGCCCTAAAATACTCCAGCACGTAGACCCGTACGGCGCTGGACAGGTTGCTGGCATCCACGGCTCCCACCTGCTCGGCGAAGCGGCTGCACAACTCGCCCACGGTCAGGTTTTCCCTCTGCGCGATCTCATCCAACCCCTCCCAGAAGGCGGCTTCCAGCCGCATGCTGGTGCGCCTTCCGGCGACATAGACGTTTCTGAGCTTCTTCGATGACATGGCAGGACCATTGCGCGACAGGTTGCACTCTTATGTGTGAAGCGTCGCGGAGTCCGAGCCGAAAAACATGTGATGAACTTCACATAAAACGCGGGGACATGCCGCGGCGCCACAAAGACACAGCTGGGCAGCCGCCGCCCCCTGCATTGTGACGGTCGCCAACGCAGTTTGCCGGCCGGAAGGGAGTGAGGTGCTGTTCCGCCCCACTTCAGGGTCGGATATTGCATCGGCCACCCGTCTGGTTGCGCCTCATTTCGCGCCGGTCGGTGCCGGCCCCTGTTCCAATGATCGGATATCCAACAGTTGCCGCGCCATGCCAAGCTGAGCAGCGGGCCGAAGGGGATGTCGTCGTGGCCGGTCCCCTTTGGTTCCGGATCGAGGCCCCCGCCGGGCTGCAAGTGGACGGAGCCGGCTATGATCACGCTGTACACCTACCCCTACCTTTATGGCTTGGCGGACAACAATCCGTACGGCCTCAAGGTCGTGGCGTTTCTGCGCCTGTGTGGATTGTCCTATCGGCAAGAGCATATCATCGACGTCCATGACGCCCCCCGCGGACAGTTGCCGTATATCCTGGATGGCAGCACTGTGATCGGAGACAGCGACCTCATCATCGCGCACCTGATCCGACAGCATCGCCTGCCCATCGACGGTGACCTCAGTGAGGCCGAACGACGCATTGATCATATGATCCGGCGCACACTCGACGACCTGTATTGGGTGATGTCCTACTCACGGTGGTCCGATCCGCGGTTCTGGCCCTTGTTTCGGGACCAGTTGCTCAACACGCATCCAGACATCACTGAGGCACTGCTTGAGGCGGCACGGCAGTACAACCTGAAGCGCTACCATTTCCAGGGCATCGGCCGTTACGAGACCGGCCAAATCTACAGCCGCGGTCTCACGGACCTGGAGGTCATCGCGGGCACCTTGGCGGACCGGCCTTTCCTGTTCGGCGCCACTCCACACAGCATCGACACGGCGCTGATGGGCTTCCTGCCCAACATTTACCGGTACGAGATCGACACGCCGTTGCGTGCGTTTGTCGCGGCACAACCCAACCTGACCGATTTCTGCCGTCGCACGGCCCCGTTGGTGAGTTTGGCACCGTCCGCATAGTGAGTGTTTGCGGCTGGCGAGACTGTACGGGAACCAGCATCACCTCGGCGTCGCCGTTTGATGAGGGAGGCAATCCGTGCCATTCACTCGTGCCTTGGCCTATGGGGTCTACACGCTGTGGGTTTCGGTTTGTGCCTTCGCCCCAGAGTTCCTCTGGCAGGGGCTTGTGCTGATGCGCGGCCATTTCGGGGCCGCGGAGCTGTTCTCCGCACTGTTCATCGGCACGCTCTTCGCCTTTTTCGTGGAACCGCTGGTGGAACGGCTCAAGGCCGGGCGGTGGAATTTGGCGCACGCGCCGTCCGGTGGAATGCTGCTTGGCGTTCTGGTGTCGCTGGTCTTTGGGGTTGTCGTCGTATGCATCCATGAAGCGATGATTGCGTATCTCGGTGCTGAGCACGCTGGTGACGAAGCCAAGCGAGCCAGTTTGGCAAGAGCGATCGACAGCGCCTGCGAGTGGGCTTCGATTCCGGCAGCGATCACGGCCGCTTGGTTCGTCGTGGGTACGTCTCGCCGGCTTGCTCTACCGGCGACGGGCTTCGCGTGCGTCTGGATTGTCATCATCGGCCATTCTTATGGTTGGGGGTGGCCGATCGTGATGACGAGCGTCGTGCCGGGCTTTCTGATCGCGCTGCTTGGCAGCAGAATCGTGCTTCGCCATTGGGATGCGAGCACCATTCCGGCGTTGGCCCAGCTCACGGCGTGGGTGGCAGGGAGCTGGATGCTGCTGGCCTGGGGAATTCAGGCGGGCTCCGCAATGATCGACAGCCCAGGCCTGCAGCTGTATACGCCGGAGGCGTTCTACGAGGACCTTCGCTTTTATCTTGGCTGGTGCCTGGGGCTTTTGGTCGCCCCCAACCCGGTGCCGGACCATGCGTCACAGTACGGCCGCGCAACCTGAACCGATCAGCGGCTCGCGGTCCAGCACGGACTCCCGGATATCCGCATCGTGCGCAAGCTGATCCAATCGCACCGGCACCTGTTGGCTGGCTGGGGCCGGATCGTGAACGTCGTCGCTGGCGATGGGGGATGATTCGGCTGCAGCGTGGTTGGGCGCTCGATTCGCTCAACGTTGCTCCTCAGGCCCCCATTGAACCAAAACGGGGCTGCTCGGTGTGCACAAGGTATGCACAGGGAATTTTCAAAAAAATGGGAAAGTGAAGATTCTCACGGGGTTCGTATAACCATCTGTGCACAGTCTGGTGCACACGGAAAAGGACCCCCAACCAACCCAAGAACGAGAACAAAATCATCGGGTTAAGGTGGCTGGGGCGCCAGGATTCGAACCTGGGAATGGCGGTACCAAAAACCGCTGCCTTACCGCTTGGCGACGCCCCAACCGAACGGCGCAATCAGCGCCGGAAGGGTCGGGACCATAATCGGAAACCCAACCCGATTGCAACAGCTTCGTTGACCCTTACCGCCCCTCGCGCCGCCACGCCATCAGCAGCGCGCCCAACGCCAGCGCCAGCACCGCGCCCACCGGCAGCAACGGCACTTCCGACACGCCCGTTACCGTGAAATCGCCGTTCGCGCGCAGCCCGATCCAGTCGTCGCCGCTCTGCGTCCGGTCGGGCTGGGTGCGGCGCACGTCGATGCCGGGGCGCACACCGCCCTCCGTATCGGAAATCCAATGCACCCCGCCGCCGGTCTCGTCGGCGACGCCCGACAAGCGGTCGCCGGTGGAGCGCACGTCGGCCAGCTCCGGCGGGTTGACGGCGCCCACCACGGCCAGGGCCGTGCGCTCGCCGTCGGTGATGCGGTAGATGCCCGGCTCGCCGGCGACCACGGTGGTGCTGGCGCGGCCCGTGCGGTCCTCGGTCATCTCCAGCGTCCGGGTCTCGTCGGAGGGCGTGGTGAGGGTAATGCTGCGCGGGTCGGGTTCGAGGGAGCGGCGCTCCACCGTGATACGGTTGCCGTCCACATGGGCGCGCAGATCGTTCTCCTCCAGCTCCGGTTCCTTCATCAGCCAATGGGCGAGGCGGCGGAGAAGCTCGGCCTGGGGGCCGCCGCCCTCGAAGCCGCGGCTCCACAGCCACATCTGATCCGATGCCAGCTGCGCCACCCGGCCCTTGCCGACGCGGTCGAGGATCAGCAGCGGGCGGTCGTCGGCCCCGTTCATCACCACCGCGCCGTTGCCCGGCACGACCTCCACCTGATGGAACCAGCGGCCCCAGTTCGGCTCGCCGTCCGGGCGGTCGCCGGGCAGACCGGCGGTCACCGGGTGGCGGCGGCCGACCTCCGTCACGGTCGGCTTGAAGGGGCGGTCGATGGCTTGGCCGGTCGGCTCCGCCGGCATCACCTGGCCCAGCGGCGTGCGGAACAGCGACAGCGGCGTGGCGTAGCCCTGGCCGGACGCCTCCAGCAGGGCGCCGCCCTTCTGCACGTATTCGGCGATGTTCTCCAGATACATCTGCGGCAGCACGCCGCGCCGGCGGTAGCGGTCGAAGATGATCAGGTCGAACTCGTCCAGCTTGATCTCGAACAGCTCGCGGATCGGGAAGGCGATCAGCGACAGCTCGCGGATCGGGGTGCCGTCCTGCTTCTCCGGCGGGCGGAGGATGGTGAAGTGGACGAGGTCGACCGACGGGTCGGCCTTCAGCAGGTTGCGCCACGTCCGCTCGCCGGCGTGCGGCTCGCCGGACACCAGCAGGACGCGCAGCCGGTCGCGCACCCCGTTCACCACCACGGCGGTGCGGTTGTTGGCGAGCGTCAGCTCCTGCCGCGCCGCCTCGACCTCCATCTCCAGCACGTTCTGGCCGCCATGGTTGACCGGCAGCTCCATGTGGAAATCCTGGCCCACGGGCACGCGGATGGTGCGCGGCGGCCCGCCGTCCTGGCGCAGCGTCACCGCCGCGTCGGCCGACTGGCGGCGCGGCATGTCGTCCACCCGGATGGTCAGTTCCACCGGTTTGCCGACGAGGCCGTAGGCCGGCGCCTGGACGATGGCCAGACGGCGGTCGCCCTCGTCGCGGTTGCCGGTCAGCAGCGTGTGCACCGGGCCGATCTCGGACAGCCGGGCAAGGTTTTCCGGGACGTCGTGGACCTGCCCGTCGGTGATCAGCACCGCCCCGGCCATGCGGCGGCGCGGCACATCGGCCATGGCGCGGTTCAGCGCGTCGAACAGGTGCGTCTCGTTGATGGCGGAGGCACCGGATTCCGCGTCGCCGGCGCGGACCACCCGCAGCTCCAGGTCATCGAAGGCCTTCAGCCGCTCGGTCAGGCGCTCCAGTTCGGCCTCGGCGCGGGCGCGGCGGTCGCCGATGTTCTGGCTGGGCGAGGCGTCGAGCACGACGATCGCGACGTCCTTGATCGGCTCCCGCTTCTCCTGCACCAGCGACGGGTTGATCAGCGCGAGCGCGAGCACCGCCACCGCCAGGACGCGCAGCCAGACGCCGCGCGCCCGGCGGAAGACGGCCAGAGCCAGGATCGCCAGCGCCACCACGAACAGCGGCACCAGGAAGACCCAGGGCAGCAGCGGCGCCAGAGCGATGGAGGTTCCGTCAAGCAGGGTCACTGGCCGAGCCTCTCAAGGATCGCGGGCACATGGACCTGATCGGCCTTGTAGTTGCCGGTCAGCGCGTACATGACGAGGTTGACCCCGAAGCGGTACGCCATCTCGCGCTGCCGCTCGCCGCCGGGGACGACGGCGTAGAGCGGCTGGCCGTTGCGGTTCGCCGCCCAGGCGGCGGCCCAGTCGTTGCCGCCGATCAGCACGGGCGACACGCCGTCGTTGGCGCGGCCCTCGCGCGCCTCGATCCACAAATTGCCGCCGTTGTAGCGGCCGGGAAAATCATTCAGCAGGTAGAAGGACTTGGTCAGCACATGGTCGGGCGGCACCAGGGCCAGCGGCGGGATGTCCAGCCCCTGCACCATGCCCTGGAGCGCCTGGTTGCCGCCGACCGCCCCCGCCGACTGGTCGCGCGTGTCGAACAGGATGGTGCCGCCGTTGCGCATGTACTCGTTCAGCCGGGCGCGGGCATGGTCGGTCAGGGCGCGCTGACCGCCGGACACCGGCCAGTAGAGCAGAGGGTAGAAGGCCAGCTCGTCGCTTTCCGGATCGACTCCGACCGCCCCTGCGGCCTCCACCGCGGTGCGGCGGGTCAGCACCTCCACGAGGCTTTCCAGCCCGGCGCGCGAGGTGTCGTCCACCGTGCCGTCCCCGGTGCGCACATAGGCGAGATAGGTCTCTGCCGTCACCTTGGTCGATTGCGCGTCGTCGGCGCGTGCGGGCGTCCAGGGCGTCGCGGCCATGGGGAGCGCCGCGCCCAGAGTCAGCAGGAGCGCGGCGGCGGCTCCGGCGCGGCGACGCCTGTTGCCGCCGAACCGCCAGCCGCCGAGCAGGCCGCGCAGCATCAGGGCGATCAGCAGGTCGATCATGGCGAGCGACAGCGCGATGCCGAGCAGCGCCGGCTTCAACGCCACCTCGCCCCGCGTGCCGTAGGGACCGCGGGCGACCCCGCCGGGCATGGCGCCCAGCGGCTCGATCCGCGTCAGCATGGCGGTCAGGTTGAGGGCGCGGCGGGCCTCCTCGGTGCCGTAGAAACCGGGCGGGTGGCGCGGGCCGAGCACGTCGGCGCCGGCGTCCCCGGCGATGGGGAAGGCGGCGGCCGGCGGCGGCACCAGCCGGCCGAAGCCGTCCAGCACCTCCAGCGGCTCCAGCGTGCCGCCATGGGCGCCGCCGGCGACGCCGCCGCTCAGCGTCACCAGACGGCGCAGCATGTCGACGAACAGGCCGGACATCGGCAGGTTGGACCATTCCGGGCTGGCGGTGGTGTGGACGAGCACGATGTAGCCGTCTCCGCGCTTTTCCGAGGTGACCAGGGGCGTGCCGTCCTGGAGCCGCGCCCAGGTGCGGTCGGCGAGGTCCAGCGCCGGCTCGGCCAGCACCTGCCGCGAGACGGCGACGTCGTCGGGGATGTGCAGGCCGACGAAGGGACTGCGGCCATCAAAGGGCTGGAGCTTCGCCGGCTCCGACCAGGACAGGGCGCCGCCCAGCGCCCGGTCGCCCAGCCGCAGCCGCACCGGCACCAGACGGTCGGGATTCTGGGCCAGTCGCGGGCCGGCGAAGCGCAGCAGCACACCACCCTTGCGCACCCAGTCCTCGATGGTCTGGGCCTCCTGCCCGGTCAGGGCGCCGATGTCCGACAGCACCAGCACGGCGAGGTCGCGCTTGAGAAGCTCGTCCGGCTCGCCGCGGCGCACCTCGTTGTAGGGGGCCAGCGCCCGTTCCAGATAGTGCAGGTCGGACAGCAGCGGCTGGTTCTCGCCGTTGGCGCGGCCCGAGGCCAGCCCGACCGGGCGGCGGCGCCAGCGCTCGTCGAGCAGGACGGTGGCTCCGGCGGTGGTGTCGTTCTCCACGCGCAGGCTGGCGGCGTCGTTGCGCAGCTCCGCCGGCACCTCGAAGCGCACCTCACGGGTGAGCTGCCCGGCGTCGAAGGCGACGGGCTGGCGGGTCAGCAGGCGGCCGTCGGCGCCGGACAGGCGCACGGTGACGCTTTCCGGACGGGAGGCGTCGGCGCGCACCACGCGGGCCGTCAGACCGGCGCCCTCCGACGACGGGGGAAGCAGCAGGTGGGGCGGCTTCTCCGCGGAATCGTCGAGGATTTCGAGGGAGCCCATGCGCTGCAGCGTCTCGGCGAGGCCGCGGGCGCTGCGGTCGCCGATGCCGTCCGACAGCCAGACGGTGTGGGCGGAGCCGCGCGCGGCGAGGCCGCGCACCGCCTCCAGCGCGCCGGCGCGGTCGGTCGGCCAGGGGTGCGGCTCCAGCGCCTGGATCAGCCGGCGGGCTTCCGAGGCGGGCAGGGGCGGGCTGGCCTTCACCGCCTCGCCCCCGGCGGGCCGGGCGGTCGGCAGCAGGACGACCGGGCGGTTCTGCCGCTCCGCCTGCGACACCAGCTCCTCCATGGCGGCGCGGCGGCTCGTCCAGTCGCGGCCCGACGCCCAGCCGTTGTCCACCAGAAGCAGCAGCGGCCCGCTGCCCGGCAGGGCGGCGCGCGGGTTCAGCAGCGGCCCGGCCAGCGCCAGAATCAGCAGCGCAGCGACGATCAGGCGCAGGATGAGCAGCCACAGCGGGGTGCGGGCGGGAGTCTCCTCCCGCGCCGTCAGGTCGCGCAGCAGCCGGATGGCGGGGAAGCGCACCACCCGTGGGGCCGGCGGCGTGACGCGCAGCAGCCACCACAGCACCGGCAGGACGGCCAGGGCGGCGAGCACCCACGGAACGGCAAAGGCGATCGGTCCGAAACCCAGCATCGGCGTCTACGCTGTTGGAGGGTGGGGAATGGGGTGCTTGGGCGTTGCCCCCTCCCTAACCCTCCCCCGCTTTGCAGGGGAGGGGATCTTGCGTATTCGCCCTCCCCTGCGAAGCGGGGGAAGGAGGGGACCCATGCGGAGCATGGGGAGGGTGGGGGCCCCGCGCCGCCCCACCTACACCGCCTCCCGCGCCAGGGCGCCCCACAGCCCGAGCAGGGCGGTCTGGGGCGGCCGGTCGGTGCGGTGGACGGCGTAGGTCCAGCCGGCGGTGCGGGCGAGCGCGTCCAAGCCGTCCTGGTGGGCGCGCAGCCGCTCCAGGTAGGTTTCGCGCACCGCCTCCACCCGCGGGACCAGCAGTTCCTCCTCGCCTTCGAAGCCTTCGAACTCGACACGGCCCTCGTAGGGCAAGGTTTCTTCCGCCGGGTCGAGGATCTGCAGCAGATGGCCGCGCACGCCGCGCCCGGTGAGCGCCGACACGGTGGCGTGGATCTCCGGCAGCGGCGACAGCAGGTCTCCGACCAGGACCACCTGGGCGTGGCGGGGCAGCGGTTCGGGCTGCGGCAGCGCGTCGGGGGAATGGGCGTTGCGCGGGTCGGTCATCTGACCGGCCATGCGGTTCAGGGCGAACTTGCCATGGTCCGGGCGCTGGCCGGAGTTCAGCAGGCCCACCCGTTCGCCGCCGCGCACCAGCAGCACCGCGATGGCGAGGGTCAGCAGGTCGGCGCGCTCCCGCTTGGTCGGCAGGCCGTTGACCGAGCGGTAGTCCATGGAGGGCGAGCGGTCGCGCCACAGCCAGACGGTCTGGGCGGCCTCCCACTCGTTCTCACGCACATAGACCGGCTGGGTCTTGCCGGACTGCCGCCAATCGATCATTTGCGGCGAGTCGCCGGGCTGGTAGCGGCGGAACTGCCAGAAGGTCTCGCCCAGCCCGACGCGCCGCCGTCCGTGCACGCCCTGCGCCACCGTGGAGGCGACGCGCTCCGCCGCGACCAGAAGCGGCGGCAGGGTGGCGGCCAGCCCCTCCGCGCGCTGCTGCGCCCGCAGGGTGGTGGCGCCGAGAGTGGGGGAGGCCATCGGCGGGTCCTTACGACAGCGGGGCGCAGAGGCGGTTGATGATGTCGTCCAGCGTGATCCCGTCCGCCCGCGCCGCGAAGTTCAGTGCCATGCGGTGGCGCAGCACGGGCTTCGCCAGGGCCACCACGTCGTCCAGCGACGGCGCCAGCCGCCCGTCCAGCACCGCGCGGGCGCGGGCGGCGAGCATCAGCGCCTGGCTGGCGCGCGGGCCGGGACCCCAGGCGACGTGGCGCTGCACCTCGGGCAGATCGGTCGCCTCCGGGCGGCCGCGCCGCACGAGGTCGAGGATGCCGTCGACGACGCCTTCACTGACCGGCACGCGGCGGACCAGCCGTTGCGCCACCTGGAGGTCGGCGGGGGAGAGCACCGTCACCGCCTGCTCGTCCAGCGAACCGGTGGTGGCGATCATCATCCGCCGCTCGGCGTCGCGGTCGGGGTAATCGACGTCGATCTGCATCAGGAAGCGGTCGAGCTGGGCCTCCGGCAGCGGGTAGGTGCCCTCCTGCTCCAGCGGGTTCTGGGTGGCCAGCACGTGGAAGGGCTGGGGCAGGGCATGGTAGTGGCCGGCGACCGACACGCGACGTTCCTGCATCGCCTGGAGCAGGGCGGACTGGGTGCGCGGGCTGGCGCGGTTGATCTCGTCGGCCATCAGGAGCTGGCTGAACACCGGCCCCGGAATGAAGCGGAAGGAGCGGCGGCCCTGCTCGTTCTCCTCCAGCACCTCCGACCCCAGGATGTCGGCGGGCATCAGGTCGGGCGTGCACTGGATGCGCTTCTCCGCGAGACCCAGCACAGTCCCCAGCGTCTCGACCAATCGCGTCTTGGCGAGGCCCGGCACGCCGATCAGCAGCACATGGCCGCCCGCCAGGAGCGTGATCAGGGTGAGGTCGACGACCTCCTGCTGGCCGAAGATGATACGGCCGATGCGGTCGCGCACATGGGTCAGCCGTCCGCCCAGCGCCTCGATCTCCGCCATGAGCTGGTGCGGGTTCTCGCCGGCGGGAAAGTTCTGGCCCGGATTGGCCCCCGGATTGACGGCGTCGGTTGCGCTCACGTCTCTGCTCCCGTTTATGACCATGCACTCGGTGGGCATCATGACCGCCCAACCATGACCGCCCAATCATGACCGCTGAGGTCGAAACGGCCATCGTGGCAAATCCGCCAGTCCGGACCTATGTGACGAGTATGGCGAAATTACGTTGCGCGGCCAGTTCCCTCTGCGCCCCTCACGCCCGAAAAACACGAGAAGGCTAGCGATGAAGGTCGGCAATGACGGGGCGAATGACAAGCGCCCAAATGAAACGCGCCCAGGTGACGAGAGCGGCGAGAGCCTGCCCCTGACCGTAAGGGACCAGCGGTTCGACATCCGCATCGCCCGCGACGGCACCTGGTTCCATGAGGGCGACCCGATCCGGCGGATCGAACTGGTGAAGCTCTTCGCCACCGTCCTGCGGCGCGACGAGGCGGGCGACTTCTGGCTGGTCACCCCGGTCGAGCGTGGGCGGATCGTGGTTGAGGACACCCCGTTCGTCGCCGTGGAAATGGCCGCAAGCGGAAGCGGAGACGAACAGGCGCTGTCATTCCGTACAAATTTAGACGAATGGGTCGAATGCGGGCCGGATCATCCGATCAGGGTCGTCCACAATCCTGAAAATGGCGAACCGACGCCCTATATTCTCATAAGAAACGGGCTCGAAGCGCGAATTCTCCGGCCGGTCTACTACGAAATGGTGGACCGGGCCGACACGCGCGGCCATGATGGTGAGGCTGAGGTGGGGGTATGGAGCAAGAAGGTCTTCTTCGCGCTGGGCAGGCTGCCTGGCGAGTGAGTCTCGACGAGGTCCGCAAGCGCTTTCCGGGAAGCGCCGCCGCCGGCCTGCGCCCCGTCAAGGTGCGCGGCGACCATGATCTGAATCCCGGTTTCGAGCCCTCGCACGGCAAGCTGCGGGAGGCCGCCGTCCTGGTGCCGCTGGTCGACCGTCCGGAGGAACCGACGGTCATCTTCACCCAGCGGACCGCCAACCTGACCGCCCATGCCGGGCAGATCAGCTTTCCCGGCGGTCGGATGGAGAGCGACGACCGCGACCCGGAAGACACCGCCCTGCGCGAGACCGAGGAGGAGATCGGGCTGGCGCGCGACCGGATCGAGGTGCTGGGGCGGCTCGACACCTACGTGACGCGCACCGGCTTCCGGGTGATCCCGGTGGTCGGGCTGGTGCGCCCGCCCTTCCAGATGACTCCCGACCCGACCGAAGTGGCCGAGGTGTTCGAAGTGCCTCTGGCCGCCATTCTCGACCCGACCAACCCGCAGCGCCACAGCCGCGAGTTCCAGGGCGCGCAACGCTATTTCTACGCCTTCCCCTACCAGCAACGCTTCATCTGGGGCGCGACGGCGGGGATGCTGGTGAATCTCTGCGACGTCCTGCGCACCGAGGGGCTGGGGTGTGACGGCCTGGGAACCGATCGCCTGGGCGACCTGCCCGCCGGCGGAACATCGTAAGGCGGGCGGCGCGGTGCTGCGGATCTTCCTGACGGTCATCCTGCCCCTGGTCCTGCCCACGGTCGGCTATGCCCTGTACGTGTTCGTCGTCGAGCGGCGGCGCCGCGAGGCGGAGGAGGCGCACAGACCGGCCCCCTGGTGGGCGACCGCGCCCTGGCCCTGGCTGGTCTTCGCCGGGGTGGCGGCGATGGCGGTGACGCTGGGGTCCGTCGCCCTGACCAGCGGGGTGGCGCCGCACACACCCTACACGCCCGCCCATCTCGAAGACGGGCGGGTGGTCGGTGGCGGGGCCTCTGGTAGCGGGCCATCTGGCAATTGAGCGTCTTGCGGGCTAGCCTGCCGCCATGACCGTCAACGCCCGCATCGCTCTGCAGCCCTGGATGACCGCGCCCGAGACGCGCGCCGTGTTCGACGCCCTCGCCGCCGGAGGGGCGGACGCCCGCTTCGTCGGCGGCTGCGTGCGCGACGCGTGGCTGGGCCGCAAGGTCAAGGACATCGACATCGCCACCCACGCCCCGCCAGAGCGGGTGATGACGCTGCTGAAGGCCGCGGGCATCGGCGCCATTCCCACCGGAATCGAGCACGGCACCATCACCGCCGTGGTCGGGAAGGCTCATTACGAGATCACCACGCTGCGCCGCGACGTCGAGACCTTCGGGCGTCACGCCCGCGTGGAGTTCACCGACGACTGGCGGGAGGACGCGGCCCGGCGCGACCTGACGATGAACGCGCTGAGCTGCACGCTGGACGGCTGCGTCTACGACCCCTTCGGGGGGCTGGCGGACATGGCCGCCGGGCGGGTGCGCTTCGTCGGCGACCCGCGCGAGCGCATCGAGGAGGATGTGCTGCGTCTGCTGCGCTTCTTCCGCTTCCACGCCCATTACGGGCGCGGCGCTCCGGACGAGGCGGCGCTGGCCGCCTGCGCGGAGATGGCTCCGCGCCTGCCCACCCTGTCGGGGGAACGGGTGCGGGGTGAGCTGTCCCGTCTGCTGGCGGCGCCCGACCCGGCGTCGGCCTGGAACCTGATGATCCGGCTCGGCGTCATGGTTCATCTCCTGCCGGACGCGGTCCGCACCGCCCGGCTGGACGGTCTGGTCCGGCTGGAACACGATCTCGACGAGCCGCCCGAGGCGGTGCGCCGCTTCGCCGCCGTGCTGGACACCGATCGGGCGGGGGCGCTGGCCGTGGCCCAGACGCTGCGCCTGTCCAACGCCGACCGCGACCGCCTCGCCGCCCTGACCGAGCCGCCGATGGCTATATCGCCGTCCGACGGGCCGGTGAAGCGGCGGCAGGCGCTCTACCGGCTGGGCGATGCCGGGCTGTACCGCGACCTCGTGATGCTGGCGGCGGTGGATGCCCCCGGACCGGTGGCGCTCGGCGCGGTGAAGTCGGCGCTGGCGACCGCGGACGATCTGCCGTCCCTGGTCCTTCCCATCGCCGGGCGCGACCTGCTGGCCATGGGGATGCCGCGCGGCCCGGCGGTGGGTGCGTTGCTGAAGCAGGTCGAGGCTTGGTGGATCGCCGAGGACTTCCGGCCCGGACGGGACGAGTGTCTGGCGGAGGCGGGGCGGCGCTTGAACAATCCCTCTCCCGCCCCGGGAGAGGGTGCCCGCGCAGCGGGCGGGTGAGGGGGATGTGCTTGTGCCGAACCTACTGACACGCACAACCCCCTCACCCTGACCCTCTCCCCAGAGGGGAAAGGGAAATGTTCGTGTCTACGGCCACTTCACTTCGGGCGGCATGCTCATCAGAATGGCCTCGGTATTGCCGCCGGTCTTCAGGCCGAAGGTCGTCCCGCGGTCGTAGAGCAGGTTGAACTCGACGTAGCGGCCGCGGCGGATCAGCTGGTGCTCGCGCTGCTCCGGGGTCCAGGGCCGGTTCATGTGGCGGCGGACCAGGGCGGGGAAGACATCCAGGAAGGCCAGCCCGACGTCGCGGGTGAAGGCGAAGTCAGCCTCCCAGTTCACGGAATCCAGGTTGTCGTAGAAGATGCCGCCGACGCCGCGCGCCTCGCCCCGGTGCGGCAGGAAGAAGTAGCGGTCGCACCATTCCTTGTAGCGCGCGTAGCAGGTCGGGTCGTGGCGGTCGCAGGCGCTGCGGAAGGCGGCGTGGAAGTCGGCGGTGTCCTGCTCGTCGGGCACCATCGGGGTCAGATCGGCGCCGCCGCCGAACCAGCCGATGCTGGTCACGATGTGGCGCGTGTTCATGTGGGTGGCCGGCACCAGCGGCGAGCGCATGTGCGCGACGAGGCTGATCCCCGACGCCCAGAACCGCCCGTCCTCCGCGGCGCCGGGGATGTTGGCGCGGAATTCGGGGCTGAAGGTGCCGTGCACCGTGGAGACGTTGACCCCGACCTTCTCGAACACGCGGCCGCGCATCACCGACATCACGCCGCCGCCGCCCTCGCCGCCGCCATGGTCGGGGCGCTGCCAGGGCTTGCGCTCGAAGCGGCCGGGCGGCAGGTCGGAATGGGTGCCGGTCAGTTCGTCCTCGATCCGTTCGAACTCGGCGCAGATGCGGTCGCGCAGTTCGGCGAACCAGGCGCTCGCTTGAGCCTGCCGGCCGGTTCTGATGTCCATGGCGTCGGTGGGGGAGGTGGTCATGGGCGGGCGTCCGGCGTCGGTCAGGGCGAGGGAAGGGGCGAGGGTCTCGACAATGCGGCCGTCTGCCGCAGGGCTTCACCCAACACCATCGCGGCACTCAGCGCAACATTCAGCGACCGGGCGGGCGGCGTCAGGGGGATCACCAGACGGGCGTCGGCCGCATCGTGCACGTCGTCGGGCACCCCGGCGCTCTCGCGGCCGACCATGATCCGGTCGTCCGGCGCGAAGGCGAAATCGGTGTAGGGAACGGCGCCGCGGGTGGTCAGCAGCACCAGCCGCCCGGCCTGCGGCAGCGCCCGGTAGGCCGTCCAGGAGCTGTGCCGGACCAGGGCCAGCTGGTCGATGTAGTCCATCCCGGCCCGCCGCAGCTTGCGGTCGTCCAGAACGAAGCCGCAGGGCTCGATCAGGTCCAGCGGCATCCCGAGTCCCGCCGCCAGACGCATCAGCGTCCCGGCGTTCTGGGGAATGTCCGGTTCGAAGAGTACGAGGCGCATGGAATTCCCTTTTGGTTCAGCGACGTCTAATGGTGCACTGCAAAGCGCGACAAGTTGTCCCGATGACAAAACCTTTTCAAGGCGTTGCCGCGACTGTATACCGCACCCCGGATACCCGGGAGATACAACCCCGGTCGACGCGGCGCGCACCCACCCACCCAGTGAGCGGACATGCCCGTCAAGTCGTGATAAACACTGGTCCACGTGTCATAGGGCGCTTCGGCGCGCCGCGTATGCCTTGAGGAGATTAACGCTTATGGCTCAGACCACGCATCCGCCCGGGACGGGTGGCCACGCGGCCCCCGGCGGCGAGGGGGCTTCCCGCCGTGATTTTCTCTACCTCGCGACCGGGGCCGTGGGTGCCGTTGGTGTCGCATCCGCTGTCTGGCCGTTCATCGACAGCATGAACCCGGCCGCCGACACCCTCGCGCTGGCTTCGATCGACGTGGATCTGGCCCCGGTCCAGGAAGGCCAGGCGATCACCGTCACCTGGCGCGGCAAGCCGGTCTTCGTCCGCCACCGCACGGCGAAGGAGATCGAGGAGGCCCGCACCGTCAACCTCGGCGACCTGCGCGACCCGGCCGCCGACGACGCCCGCGTCAAGAAGCCGGAATGGCTGATCGTCGTCGGCATCTGTACGCACTTGGGCTGCGTGCCCCTGGGGCAGAAGCCGACCGATCCGCGCGGTGAGTTCGACGGCTGGTTCTGCCCGTGCCACGGCTCGCACTACGACACCGCAGGGCGCATCCGCAAGGGTCCCGCCCCGGCCAACCTCGTCGTTCCGCAGTACGCTTTCACGAGCGACACCGCGGTCCGGCTCGGCTAAGCGGCCCTTAAGGTTCTGGAGACCCCAAGATGGCTCAGGCTCACGCCCCCCAGTTCAAGAATCCCGTCGTTAAGTGGATCGACAGCCGCCTGCCGATCTTCACGATGCTGGACCATGAGTACAACCAGTATCCGATGCCCCGGAACGTCAACTATCTGTGGGCGTTCGGTGCCATCGCCGGCATCATGCTGGTCATCATGATCGCCACCGGCCTCGTGCTGGCGATGCAGTATGCCGCACACACGACCATCGCCTTCGATTCGGTCGAGCGCATCATGCGCGACGTCAACTACGGCTGGCTGCTGCGCTACGTGCACGCCAACGGCGCGTCGATGTTCTTCATCGCCGTCTATATCCATATGTTCCGCGGTCTCTACTACGGCTCCTACAAGGCGCCGCGCGAGATCCTGTGGATTCTCGGCGTGTTCATCCTGCTGGCCATGATGGCGACCGCCTTCATGGGCTACGTGCTGCCGTGGGGCCAGATGAGCTTCTGGGGCGCCACCGTCATCACGAACCTGTTCTCGGCCTTCCCGCTGGTCGGCGACCCGATCGTGACCTGGCTGTGGGGCGGCTTCTCGGTCGACAACCCGACGCTGAACCGCTTCTTCGCGCTGCACTTCCTGCTGCCGTTCGTGCTGCTGGGTCTGGTCGTCCTCCACACCGCCGCCCTGCACGTCTCCGGCTCCAACAACCCGCTGGGCATCGACGCCAAGGGTCCGCAGGACACCGTGCCGTTCAATCCGTACGTCACGGTCAAGGACGGCTTCGCGGTCGTCGTGTTCCTGATCTTCTACGCGGGCTTCGTCTTCTTCGCCCCGAACTACCTCGGCCACCCGGACAACTACATCCCGGCGAACCCGCTGGTCACGCCGGCGCACATCGTTCCGGAATGGTACTTCCTGCCGTTCTACGCGATCCTGCGCGCCATCCCGGACAAGCTGGGCGGCGTGCTCGCCATGTTCGGCGCCATCGCGGTGCTGGCGGCCCTGCCGTGGCTCGACACCTCCAAGGTGCGCAGCTGCAAGTTCCGTCCGATCTACCGCCAGTTCTTCTGGATTCTCGCCATCGACGCCCTGGTTCTGGGCTACGCCGGCGCGATGCCCGCGGAAGGCGTGTGGCTGCTGGTCGCCCGCATCGGCACGGCCTACTACTTCTTCCACTTCCTGATCCTGCTGCCGCTGCTGGGCAAGCTGGAGCGGCCTCTGCCGCTTCCCGCCAGCATCTGCGAACCGGTTCTGAAGGGCGGTGGCCGCGTTGCCGCCGGCGCCCACGCCAAGCCCATGGAGAAGGCATAATGCGCTCTCTGAAGTCTGCCATCCTCTCCGCGGCCTTCGCCCTGGGCCTGGCCGGCGCCGCGCAGGCGTCGGAAGCGGTGCACATTCCCAAGCAGGAGTGGTCGCACAGCGGCGTCTTCGGCACCATCGACAAGGCCTCGGCCCAGCGCGGCTTCCAGATCTTCAAGGAAGTCTGCGCCACCTGCCACTCGGCCAAGCTGGTCCCGATCCGCACCCTCGCGGGCATCGGTTTCAACGAGGACGAGCTGAAGGCGATCGCCGCCGGCTATGAGGTCCAGGCCGGTCCGAACGACGCGGGCGAGATGTTCATGCGTCCGGGCATCCCGGCCGACCGCTTCCCGTCGCCGTTCCCCAACGACAACGCCGCCCGCGCCGCCAACAACGGCGCCCTGCCGCCGGACCTGTCGCTGATGGCGAAGGCCCGCGTCGGCGGCGAGGATTATCTCTACGCCTTCCTGACCGGCTTCGAGGAGAACCCGCCGGAAGGCGTGACCCTGATGCCGGGCATGAACTACAACAAGTACTTCCCGGGTCATCAGGTGGGCATGCCCAACATCCTGATGCCGGACGGCGTGACCTACGCCGACGGCACCCCGGCGACGGTGCAGCAGCAGGCCCACGACATCAGCACCTTCCTGACCTTCATCGCCGAGCCGCACATGGATGCGCGCAAGCAGATGGGCGTGAAGGTGATCCTGTTCCTGATCGTGCTGGCCGGCCTGATGTACGCCACCAAGCGCAAGCTGTGGAGCACCCTGCACTGAGCCGCATCGACGGCCCGGTGAGGATGATTGAGACTGGACAGGGCGCCTTCGGGCGCCCTGTTCTTTTGTGGCCCCCGTTCATTGATCGACTTGATTGATCGACGAACCCATTCCCAGGCGAAGGTGGTGCAGATGACCGACAGGCTGATCGACGAGATCGTGGATTTCTGGTTCGACGAGGCGATGAAGCCCTACTGGTTCCGCCAGTCCGACAGCTTCGACCGGACGGTGCGGGACACGCTGCTTCCCCATCACGAAGCGGCGGCGGCGGGCCGGTACGATCACTGGCTGGAGGATGTGGACGGCTGCCTGGCGCTTTGCGTCCTGCTGGATCAGGTGCCGCGCAACGTCTTCCGCGGCTCGCCGCAGGCCTTCGCGACCGACGGCAAGGCCCTGGCGGTGGCCCGCCATGTGGTGGAGCAGGGCCATGATCTGGAGTGCAGCGAGGACGAGCGGATCTTCCTCTACCTGCCGTTCGAGCATCAGGAGGACATGGACTGTCAGGAGCTGTCCTGCACCCTGTTCCGGGAGCGGGTGAGCGATCCGGAGGTCGTGCGCTACGCTGAACGCCATCGCGAGGTCATCGCGCGCTTCGGCCGCTTCCCCCACCGCAACGCAATTCTCGGCCGCGAGACGACGCCGGAGGAGGTGGAGTTCCTCAAGGAACCGGGATCGTCCTTCTGACGGTCCCGCCGTCCGAACCACCGGGCTCCAGCCAACGTTTCAGCGCGGCCAGCAGCTCGGGGCGGCGGACCGGCTTGGGCACGTAGTCGTTCATGCCGGCGAACACGCAGCGGTCGCGGTCCTCGGCGAAGCCGTGGGCGGTGACCGCGATGATCGGCACCGCGGCGCGCGGGCCGGTCATCGCCCGGATGGCCAGGGTCGCGGCGATCCCATCCACCTCCGGCATGGCGACGTCCATCAGCACGGCGTCGTACGGCGTTTCAGCCATGGTGACGGTGGTGATGGCCTCCGCCCCGCCGTCCGCGGTGTCCACGGTGAATCCCGCCTTGCGCATCAGCGCCGCGGTCAGCAACCGGTTGGTGGGGCTGTCGTCAACCACCAGAAGTCGTCCGCCGCGTGCCGTCGCCCAGGCGATCAGCTGGTCCTCCGCGGGCGACGGCGTGACGGCCGAGGACGCCGGAGCGGCGGGTGGCGCCGCCTCGGCGTGGGAATCGTCTTGCGGCTGTCGGTGCAGAATGGTGTGGTTCACGACGAGCCTTTGGCATTTTGCAAATCAATTTGCGCCGGACCGCCGAAGACTCCCGGTTTCCCGAGGGGTTAAGATGGCCGGCCTGCCCGAGGCAAGCAAAGGGTGGGCCAGTTGGTTACGAGATCGAACTTTTCCCGCCGCCCGCAATGGGAGGCTTGGGGGAAAGCCTGTGTGGAGAGGACGTATGGGATTGGTTGATCGGCTCTGGGTGGCCTTCGCGGCCCTGAACGGTGCAGTCGCGGTGGGGGCCGGCGCTTATGCCAGCCACGGCCTTGCCGGTGATCCGCGCGGGCAGGAACTGTTCCGGCTGGCCGGGCAATACCAGATGTGGCACGCCCTGGCCCTGGTCGCCCTGGTCGCGCTGCTGCGCACCGCCGACGGCCCGGCGCGCCTGGCGCTGCGTCTGTCGGGGTGGCTGTTCGTGGCCGGAATCCTGCTGTTCAGCGGAACGCTCTACGCCACGGCAACCGGCGGTCCGCTCTCCTTCGCCATGACGGCCCCGACCGGGGGCAGCGCCTTCATCCTGGGCTGGCTGGTCCTGGCCCTGGCGGTTCTTCTGTTCGGACGGCGATTCCTCGGAAAAGCCTGAGCCGAGGAGGGAGCGGCGCTCAGACCGAAGCGCCGCTGGGCTCCTCGGCGGAGGCGGGGGACTCTTCGTCCTTCTTGCGGCCGACGGGGGCGCAGAACAGATCATGGAGGGTCGCCATGATGGTCTGCGCCTCGTGCCCGTTCAGCGAGTAATAGATGTTCTGGGCGGCGCGGCGCGTCCGCACCAGCTTGTCACGGCGCAGGCGGGCCAGATGCTGGGACAGGGCCGACTGGCTGAGGTCGACCAGTTCCTCCAACTCGCCGACCGACTTCTCGCCCTCGGTCAGGTAGCACAGGATGAGCAGGCGGCGCTCGTTGCTCATGGCTTTGAGCAGCGTGCTGGCCCGCCGTGCGTTGCTCTGCAGATCGGCAATGTTCATGAAACGACCGTTTCCATCGGCGCCAGGCAACAGCGAACCGTTGCGCCCAATCACTGCGCCGCAGCACCGCCGTTTATCGTTCGTGTTCAATCATATGGAAGAGTGTACCGCGCTGTCTACCCGTGGATGTCCCGTAGTCGAAAGAATGTTCCCCGTTCCGCGAAGCCCCGGCTGGTGAAATCACGGTTCAACGGGTTGAGGCGGGCGCGCCGCCGTTCTAGACTCGCCGTCTGGAAGTGTTGCAGCGGTGTCCGAAGGAGTGCAAGGAACGATGGCCGACCAGACGCTCGACGCCAAGGGGCTGCAATGCCCGCTGCCGGTGCTGCGCGCGCGCAAGGCGCTGAAGACGGTGCCGCCCGGATCGACGCTGACCGTCGAGGCGACCGACCCCGGCGCGCCCAAGGATTTCGCCGCCTTTTGCGAGGCCACCGGCAACCGGCTGGCCTCCAGCGTGGAGGAGGGGGGCGTCTACCGTTTCGTGATCGAACGCTGCGCCTGACGGCGCCGCGAAACGGGACGGCTTGCACGTCCGCCGCGCAAAAGGGGTGGGGGCGGCGGTTGGGGGATGTGACGATAAGCCCCGCAATCATCCTGTACTTTCATTAGCGATCCGGGAAGAATGGGTGCAGGGAAATGCCTCGAACACGAACGAAAAAGACAGAAAAGCATGTTCACCACCCTGTTCACCCACGCCGCCTGCCTGGACCACGACACAGGGCTGGGCCATCCGGAATGCGCCGACCGGCTTCGTTCGGTGCTGGCGGCCCTTGAGACCGAAGAATTCTACATGCTCGAACGGCAGGAGGCGCCGCTCGCCACCATCGAGCAGTTGTCCCGGGCGCATCCGCGGGAGCATGTCGAACGCGTCCTGGCCCTGGTCCCGGAACAGGAGCACGCGGGCATCGACGCCGACACGGTGATCTCCCCCGGTTCGGGCGAGGCCGCGCTGCGCGCCGCCGGGGCGGTGGTCGCGGCGGTGGACGCGGTGGCGTCGGGCCATTCGCGCAACGCCTTCTGCGCCGTGCGCCCGCCGGGGCACCATGCCGAGCATGAAAAGGCCATGGGCTTCTGCCTGTTCAACAACGCCGCGGTCGGCGCCTACCACGCGCGGGCGGCGCACGGGCTGCAGCGGGTGGCGGTGATGGATTTCGACGTTCATCACGGCAACGGCACGCAGGACATCTTCCAGCGCGACCCGGACCTGCTCTATTGCTCCACCCACCAGTCGCCGCTCTATCCCGGCACGGGCGACGCGGGGGAGAAGGGCGAGTACGGCAACTGCGTCAACGCACCGCTCGCCGCCATGTCCGGCTCGCCGGAGTTCCGGCACGCGATGACCCACATCATCCTGCCGGCCATCGACCATTTCAAACCGGACCTGCTGATCATCTCCGCCGGATTCGACGCCCATTCGCGCGACCCGCTGGCCGGGCTGCACCTGACCGACGACGACTTCGCCTGGGCCACGCGCAAGCTGGGCGACCTGGCCCGCACCCACTGCGGGGCGCGCATCGTGTCGGTGCTGGAAGGCGGCTACAATCTGCGCGCCCTGGCATCGGCCTCCGCGGCGCATGTGCGTGAACTGATGTACTGCTGAGTCCTCAGGCTCTTCCGGCGGTTCTTCCGGTTAGGCCCGTGGTGGGAGCGTAATACGCCCCCCGCGGGCCTTGCGCATTTGGGGGCTGAGCCATAATTTCGGGTTTCGGTCCCATCGCGGGCACCCCATCGTATGGATCATTGGCCGGATGGATCATGGCTGACCTTGCTAACATTCCCCCCGACATCGCCGCCCTCAGCTTCGAGGACGCGCTGTCCGAACTGGAGCGCATCGTTCGCCAGCTCGAAGACGGGCGCGGCAAGCTCGACGACGCGATCTCCTCCTACGAGCGCGGCACCGCGCTGAAGCGGCATTGCGAGGCGAAGCTGCGCGAGGCCCAGGCCAAGATCGACCGCATCACCGTTGCCGCCGACGGCACCCTCGGCACCGAACCCGCCCGGATCGACTGACGTGCAGACCGACCTCAAGACAGCCATGGCCGACATGGCGGCGGATGTGGAGCGTGCGATCCTGCACCTCCTGCCGACCACCGACCTCCCCGAATCGCGCGTGCTGGAGGCGATGCGCTACGGCTGCCTGAACGGCGGCAAGCGGCTGCGCCCCTTCCTGGTGTGCCAGTCCGCGGCGCTGTTCGGCGTCAACCCGGACTGCGCGCTGCGCGTCGCCGTGGCCGTGGAGTTCGTCCACAGCTATTCGCTGGTTCACGACGACCTGCCGGCGATGGACGACGGCGATCTGCGCCGCGGCCAGCCGACCGTGCACCGCAAGTTCGACGAGGCGACCGCGATCCTGGCCGGCGACGGGCTGCTGACCTACGCCTTCGAGGTGCTGGCCGACCCGGCGACCCATGAGGACCCGCACGTGCGCTGTCAGCTCGTGGCGGCGCTCGCCAAGGCGGCCGGGCCGCACGGCATGGTCGGCGGCCAGATGCTCGACCTGATCGCCGAGCATGAGACCTTCGACCTCGGCACGACGACGCGGCTCCAGCGCATGAAGACCGGCGACATGATCGCCTTCTCCTGCGAGGCCGGCGGCATCCTGGGCAAGGCTCCGCCGCCGCAGCGCCACGCGCTGCGCGCCTACGCCCACGACCTCGGGCTGGCCTTCCAGATCGTCGACGACCTGCTGGACATCGAGGGGACGGAAGCGGAGACCGGCAAGTCGGTCGGGCGCGACGCGGAGGCCGGAAAGTCGACCTTCGTGTCCATCCTCGGGCAGGACCGGGCCCGCTCGCAGGCTGCGATGCTGGCCGTCCAGGCCAAGGCGCACCTGGAGATCTTCGACGGGCGTGCCGATACCCTCAAAGCGGTCGCCGACTTCGTCGTCGCGCGGCGGACCTGAACGGAGGACGTTCCCAACGTGACCCTCAACGACAAGACGCCGCTTCTCGACCTCGTCCACACCCCCGCCGACCTGCGCGCGCTCAAGCCCGACCAGCTCCGGCAGGTGGCCGATGAACTGCGGACGGAAACCATCAGCGCGGTGTCGGTGACCGGCGGTCATCTGGGCGCCGGGCTGGGGGTGGTCGAGCTGACCGTCGCCCTGCATTACGTCTTCCAGACGCCGGCCGACCGGCTGATCTGGGACGTCGGGCACCAGTGCTATCCGCACAAGATCCTGACCGGGCGCCGCGACCGCATCCGCACCCTGCGCACGGGCGGGGGGCTGTCGGGCTTCACCAACCGGTCGGAGAGCGAGTACGATCCGTTCGGCGCCGGCCACAGCTCCACCTCCATCTCCGCGGGGCTGGGCATGGCGGTGGCGCGCGACCAGCTGGGCCGCGACAATCATGTGATCGCCGTGATCGGCGACGGCGCGATGAGCGCCGGCATGGCCTACGAGGCGATGAACAACGCCGGCTCGGCGAACAGCAAGCTGATCGTCATCCTGAACGACAACGACATGTCCATCGCTCCGCCGGTCGGCGCGATGAGCGCATATCTGTCGCGGCTGATCTCGTCGAAGCCCTATCTCAGCCTGCGCCATCTGGCCAAGGACATCGCGGAGCAACTGCCGCGTCCGTTGCGCACGGCGGCGCGGCGGGCGGAGGAGTACGCCCGCGGCATGGTCACCGGGGGCACGCTGTTCGAGGAGATGGGCTTCTAC
>NZ_VITI01000012.1 GCF_007827795.1 Azospirillum brasilense | reverse complement strand
CCAGGGCGTCACATTCCGTGACGGCATCGAGGTCACGGAAACCGCGTCACAGGACGCCGCCTGACCAGACCGTCACCCACTTTCCCGCATAGCTCTCCGTTGCAGTAGATGCGCCCGCGGCCAGCGCATCGCCAGGCGAGCGTCGGCCAAGAGCATGCTCCTCGATCAGGTCTTCATCTGGAACCGAAGGCATTTCACTGTGTGCCATCAGATCGGCCAGAGAGGATTCAGCCAAGCCCGTCGGGTTCGACGCGGGAAGCGTTCCGAAGGCCGCGCTGGGCGCCGTCGGGCGCGACGCACGCTCCATCTCGCCCTCAAGCACCAGCTCGTTGCGCAGGTTGACCAGCAGCGTGCGGATGGTGAGACCGGGCGGCGGCGCTTCCATAAGCATGACCTCTTCCAACGCGAGATCGAGCGCAAGCCCCCGTCGGATGGCCGTGCGCCGGTCGCCCGTCCTGAGCGACATCTCGTATGTCGTCCGATGATCACCGCAGGGAAGAGCGCGCGGGCAGCGTCGGCGCCAATACCAGATACTGGAACGCAGGGAGAGGTGGGCCAGCTTCGCCACGCTCGGTCACTCCAGGCCGGCCGGGGTGCGCGATGTGCGACAGCGTTGCGAGTCAGTTTCGCACACGCCCGGCGTTGCGGGGTGCGCGCAGCCCGTAAGTTCCTGAAAGTACTGGCCGTTTGGAGAAGGTGGTTGGGGGACTAGGATTCGAACCTAGGTAGCCAGAGTCAGAGTCTGGAGTCCTACCGCTAGACGATCCCCCAATGGTGGTCCCGACTGGGATTGAACCAGTGACCCCTACGATGTCAACGTAGTGCTCTCCCGCTGAGCTACAGGACCAAACCGCGAGATACCTAAACCTAACCACAAGAAACGTGGCGCGAGTGACGGGACTTGAACCCGCGGCCTCCGGCGTGACAGGCCGGCGCTCTAACCAACTGAGCTACACCCGCGTCGTAGGCGACCTTCTAAAGAACAAAGACCGCCGAAGCAAGCACTAAATTCAACCTTACCCAACTTACTCAAGTCAACCAACCAACCGCCGAAGAAGTTGGTGGAGCCGAGGGGGATCGAACCCCTGACCTCCTCATTGCGAACGAGGCGCTCTCCCATCTGAGCTACGGCCCCATGGTGCTGCCAGAGAGGATTGAACTCTCGACCTCTCCCTTACCAAGGGAGTGCTCTACCACTGAGCTACGGCAGCGTCCGGCGGGAGCGGGTGAATAGCAATCCAGGCGGCCCCCTGTCAAAGGGAAAAATATCGAAGGAGGCATTTCTTTCTTTTCACCCCGCCAAGGGCCGCAGGCGGCGCTTGCATCCCGCCGCCGACGCGGGGCATCTGTGCCCCATTCCGACCATGCCCGACCGACAGGTTTTCCCCGTGGATGAGGTTCTGACCGAAGCGCGCCGCCTGATCGCGGCGCGGCACTACCGGCAGGCGGTGCGCCTGCTGCGGGACACCGCGGCTGACTCTGCCGGGTCCGCCGAGCGCGACCGGCTGACCGGCATGGCCGCTCTCGGCCGGCGCGACGCCACCGCCGCCACCGCCGCGCTGCGCCGTGCCCTGACGCGCGAGCCGGGGCACTCGGAAACCCTTTATCATATGGCCCAGGCCGTGCTGGCTGGCGGAGACCGCTTGCAGGCCGTGCGGTGGCTGGAGCGGGTCGCGGCGGCCGATCCCGCCTATCCCGGCCTCCGCGAGGCGCTGGCCGGCGCCTACCGCCGCGACGCCCTCTATGAAGAAGTGCTGGAGGTGACCGGAGAGGCGCTGACCGCCGGAAACCGGTCGGCGGACATCCTCTATGAGCGGGCGGTCAGTCTCGCCCATCTCGGCGACGCGGCGGGCGCGCTGGCCGTCTTCGACGAGCGGCTGGCCGACGATCCGGAACACGCCGCCGCGTGGTTCGGCAGCCATGCCGCGGCACTGGGCCTGAACGGGGTGGAGGACGCGCTGCGCCGCCTGCGCCGGGCCGCGTACTGTCCGGGGGCGGCGGGCAAATACTGGGGCTTCCTGTGCGCCTATCTGCTGCTGCTGGGCCGCGACGCGGAGGCCGAGGCGCTGTACGGCGAGAAGCTGGCCGGTCAGCCGAAACGCTTGGCCCTGGTGGAGGCGGTGACGGCGATTCGTCCGCACCTCGCCCCGGACGCGCGGTTGTTCGGTGTGGGGGCGGACCTGCTGCGTTTCGCGCTGGAGAGGGCCTGGGTGCCCGGTTTGGTGCTGGAATTCGGCGTGCGCCGCGGCACGTCGCTGAACCAGATCGCCGCGGTGGCCGGGCAGACCGTGCACGGCTTCGATTCGTTCGAAGGGCTGCCGGAGGGCTGGGTGAACGCGCCGCGCGGCGTGCTCAGCACGGGCAAGAGCCTGCCGCCGGTGCGCGACAACGCGGTGCTGCACGCGGGCTGGTTCGAGGACACGCTGCCGCCCTTCCTGACGGCCCATGACGGCGCGGTGCGCTTCGTCAATGTGGACAGCGACATCTACTCGTCGGCGCGGACGGTGCTGACCGCCCTGGCGTCGCGCTTCCGGGCGGGGACGGTTCTGGTCTTCGACGAGTTCATCGGGAACCGGACCTGGCGCGAGGACGAGTACCGCGCCTTCATGGAATATGCCGCCGAGTCTGGTGCGGCATGGGAGATCATCGCCGTCAGCCCGCACACCAAGCAAGTGGCGATCCGGCTGACCGCGCTTCCGGTGTCGTGACGGGGCTCCCGCCCCGGCCGTCGTTTCCGCGCGAGAGCAGGAACGGCGGCCGGGGCAGGGGGCGTGCCGGGTGTTAGGACACGATGCGCCAGCTGCCGTCCGGCTGCTGGCAGGCGGTGCCGTTGGCCCGCTCGGCCTTGCCGCCGACATAGACGGTCTGCTGGTACTCGCGGCAGTAGTTGCCGGAGTTGTCGCGGCCGTCGCGGATCGGGGTGATGGTGCCGCGGTTGCCCGATTCCGGGTTGTTCCACTGGATGGTCGAGCCCATCGGCGCCGCATAGGCCTGGGTGGCGGCGCGCTGGGCGTAGCCCTCGTCCGCGCGGTCGAGCGACTGGCCAAGCTCGCTGCCGAGATAGGCGCCGAGCAGCGTGCCCACACCGGTGGTGATGAGCTTGCCGGTGCCGCCGCCGAACTGCGAACCGATCACGCCGCCAGCCGCCGCGCCGCCAAGCGCGCCGACCGTCTGCTTGGTCCCCAAGCCGCTGCCGCCGCCGCTTTGGGCACAGGCGGTCAGCGACAGGGCGACAAGGGCGGTAACAGCGATCTTCTTCATGGGGTCTCTGCCTCTTGGTTCCGTATAAGCCATCAACACGTAAGGCTTCGCTTTAATCCGGGGGAGCCTGCGCTTTGGTGCGTATCACTCCCGTTCAACCGCCTCTCCCGTCATAGGCGGCGGCGGATAGAAGCACGGACCCGGTGTCCGTCGCCTGTTATCAAAATGGCGCACAAATGTCTGGCCGGCCCCGCCATGCTCGCCGCCGTTGAGCATAAGAGCGAGGGAACCATCCAATGGCTTCGACCACCACGGGCAAGACCGACGCCAAGATTGTCGTGAGTGCCTATGGGCAGTCCGCCGGAGGCATCTGGCCGCATTTCCGCCTGTTGATCGACGGCGTCGAGGTGGGCCAGGCAACCGTGAACGCCACCAGCCCGACCGCCTACAGCTTTACGGTGCCGGTCACCGCGGCGCAGGCGCACAAGGTGCAGATCCAATACGACAACGACGCCGTGGTGAACGGCCAGGACCGCTCGCTGATCGTCAGCGGGGTCTCCATCAACGGCAAGACCCACAAGCCGACCGACGCCAACGTCACCTACGACAAGGGCGCGCTCGACGGCAAGGACGTGGTCAAGGGCCAGTCCGGGATGTGGTGGAACGGCACGCTGGTGGTCGACACCCCGGCTTCCGACTTCCCCGCCGCCCCGGCGGCGCCGGTCGCCGGAACCTCGACCTTCGTGGTGAACGCGCAGGGCATCGCGGCGGGCGGCGCCAACGCGCATTTCAATCTGATGGTCGACGGCAAGAAGGTGGGGGAGGGCACGGTCGGCACCGCGGCCAAGGACTACAGCTTCACCGCCAACGTCGCGCCGGACCAAGCGCACAAGGTGCAGATCCAGTATGATAACGACGCCGTGGTGAACGGGCAGGACCGCTCACTGATCGTCAACAAGGTCACCATCAACGGCAAGTCCGTCTCCGCCACCGACAGCATCGTCACCTACGACAAGGGTGCCTTGGACGGGAAGGACGTGGTCAAGGGCCAGTCCGGGATGTGGTGGAACGGCACGCTGGTGGTGGACGCCGACAAGAGCTTCTTCGCCACCGGCACGGCCACGCCGACGCCGACCCCCACGCCGTCCCCCGCCCCGACCGGGCCGGCGATCTTCGTGGCGACCAACGGCAAGGACAGCTGGTCGGGCAAGCTGGCCGCTCCCAACGCCAACGGCACCGACGGGCCGAAGGCGACTCTGACCGCCGCTCGCGACGCCATGCGCGCCGACCCGAACATCGACGTGACCTACGTCCGCGGCGGCGACTACTACATGAAGGACATGCTCTGGCTGGACGGCCAGGACAGCGGGGTCCGCTTCGCCGCCTACGGCAGCGAGAAGCCGGTCTTCCACGGCGGCTCGCTGGTCGACAACTGGGTGTCGCGCGGCAACGGCCTCTACAGCGCGCAGCTTCCCGGCGGGTCCAAGGCGGTGCTCGACCTGTCGATGGACGGCGATCGGCAGACGGTGGCCCGCACACCCAACGCCGACCCCAGCCACCCCATCGACGGCGGCTGGCTGATCGCCACCAAGGCCGGGGCCAACGCCTCCACCCAGTTCGGCTTCAAGGCGGGGGCGATCCCGACCTATTCGAGCACCGACGGGCTGATGGTCAGCGTCTTCAGCCAGCACGGATACGACAACATGACCGTGCCGGTGAAGAGCATCGACTACGGCAGCAACACCATCACGCTGGCCCAGGGCACCTACGACGCGCTCGGCGCCGGCAGCCGCTTCTACCTGTTCAACGGCAAGGATCAGCTCGACACCGCGCGGGAGTGGTTCTTCGACAAGGCGTCCAACCAGGTGCTTTTCAAGCCGGAGGGCGGGGCGGTCGCCGGGCACAAGGTCGTCGCGGCGCAGCTTCCCGTGCTGATCGGGCTGGGCGGCGCCAAGAACGTGACGATCGAGGGGCTGACCCTGACCGACGGCACGCCGGACGGCCACGCGGTCTATGCCAACAACGCCGCCGGCCTGACCTTCAAGAACAACACCGTCACCAACACCGGCTACGGCATCACGGTGGAGGGCAGCGCCAACAGCACCGTCTCCGGCAACCATTTCGCCGAGACCGGGCGGGAGGCCGTCTACGTCAAGGCGGGTTCCAACTTCACCAAGGTGTCGGACAACCTGATCCAGCACGCCAGCGCCGTCGACCACGGCGGCGACGCGCTGTGGGTGAACGGCAGCAACGACGTCAGCATCACCCACAACCAGATCGAGGACACGCCGGGCAAGGCCATCGCGGTCGGCTCCGTCCAGGCATCGGGTGACGCCACCTACCGGGCGACGATCACCCACAACAAAATCGTCGGCGCCAACCAGGAGACCAGCGACGGCGGCGGCATCTACCTGATCAACCGCCAGCAGGATCTGGCCGGCCACACGGTGGCCTACAACGAGGTGTCGGGCACCACCGCCTTCGGCAACGTGACCTGGGACGGCAAGGTCTCCCCCACCTTCCTCGACCCGACGAAGCTGGTGAGCTGGGGCATCTATCTGGACGACTGGACCAGCGGCACCACGGTGAAGGGCAACGTCGTCCACGACAACGTCGGCGGCATCTTCCTGCACGGCGGCTGGAACAACACGGTCACCGACAACATCCTGGCCGACAACCTGGGCACCCAGATCGGCCTGCAGCAGAGCGTCGGCTGGGGCGGCTGGAAGGGCACGCCGATGGCGAACAACACCATCACCCAGAACATCGTGGACGCCGGGGACGGGCGCGCCGTCGCCATCGACGGGCCGAAGACGGCGGGTACCTTCACCGGCAACTTCTACGCCGACCTCGACCCCAACGAGGCGCTCTTCCAGGCCTGGCCGCAGGTGATGGCGAGCGGCGCCACGGGCACGCTGGCGCAGTGGCAGGCCGCCGGCTATGATAAGGGGTCCCTCACCGTCGACCCGCAGTTCACCGACGCCGCGCACGACAACTTCGCGCCGGTGGCGGGCTCGGCTGTGTACCAGCACGGGTTCGATCCTCTGCCCTTCGACCAGATCGGCCTGCTGGGCTGAGCATCACCGAAGGGTGGATGGAACCGGGGGCGGGGCGGGAGCGTTATCGCGGCATGGACATCATACGCATCATCCTGGCGCTTCTGCTGCCGCCCGTCGGCGTCTTCCTCCAGGTGGGGTTTGGCGCCCAGTTTTGGATCAACGTGCTGCTGACCCTGCTCGGCTACATTCCGGGCATGATTCACGCGCTGTACGTCATCGTGAAGTACAAGGACCGCTCCCCGGCGTGAGGCCGGGGGAGCTTCCTGTCTTGGGCCCATTCTAGCCCTCTCCCCTCCGGGGAGAGGGTGGCCCGTAGGGCCTCTCGCGCTGGCCGAAGGCCAGCGCTGACGGCGGCAGGCGGATGCCTCTGGCATCCGCTGAGAGCCGGTGAGGGGGTTGCGCATGGCGGTACGTCCGGCCCAAGCGCAACCCCCTCACCCTAACCCTCTCCCCGGAGGGGGGAGGGAAAAAATCGCCTCGTTAAGCCGTGCGGACCTTCGCGAGGAAGCCGCTGACCTCCGTCCGCAGACGCGCGGCGGAGCGGCTCAGTTCCTGGGCGCTGCCCAGCACGCGGCCAGCCGCGGTCCCGCCCTGCGAGGCGGCGCCGCTGACCTGTACGATGGCCCCCGACACCTCCGCGGTGCCCGCCGAGGCCTGCTGGACGTTGCGGGCAATCTCCTGGGTGGCGATGCCCTGCTGCTCCACCGCCTGGGCGATGTCGTCGGCGATCTGGCTGCTCTCGCCGATGACCTGGGCGATTTCCCGGATCGACTGCACGGTGCGCAGGGTCACGTCCTGAACCCCGGCGATCTGGGCGGTGATGTCCTCCGTCGCCTTGGCGGTCTGGTTGGCGAGATTCTTCACCTCACTCGCCACCACCGCGAAGCCCTTGCCGGCCTCGCCCGCACGGGCGGCCTCGATGGTCGCGTTCAGCGCCAGCAGGTTGGTCTGTTGGGCGATCGAGTTGATGAGCTGCACCACCTCCCCGATCTTTTGCGACGTGCTGACCAGACCCTCGGCGGTCGCCTGGGTGTCCTCGGCGTTGCGGACGGCGCGATTGGCGATGTCGGCGGACTGGCGGACCTGCTGGCCGATGCTGCTGACCGACCCGGCGAGCTGCCCGCAGGCCGCCGCCACCGATTCCACGTTGGCGGTCGCCTGGGTCGCCGCGGCGGCCACGGTGCCGGCCTGATCGTTGGCGCGTTCCATGGTGGCGTTCAGGGTCTGGGCCGCGCCCTCCAGCTCGGCGGCGGCGTGGGACACCAGCTCGACGATGGAGCCGACGCTGCGCTCGAACTGGTCGGCCAGCCCGTTCATCGCCTCGCGCTTCTCGGCCTCGGCGCGGCGTTCCGTCTCCTCCTTCTCCGACTCCATGCGGCGGGCGCGGACCATGTTGTCCTTGAAGACCTGGACGGCGCGGATGATCTCGCCGACCTCGTCGCGGCTGGTCGCCCGCGGCACTTCGATGGTCAGGTCGCCCTCGGCCAGCTTCAGCGTCGTGTCGGTCAAGCGGCGCAGCGGCCGCACCGTCAGGATCGACCACCAGGCGAGTCCGGCGCCGAGCAGGACGGTCACCGCGCACAGCGAGATCATCAGAACCTGGAAGCTCTCGGACACCGTCCGGGCGTGCTTCGCCACCGCTTGGCTCTCGGCTTCCTGAAGGTCGATGAAGGCGTTGATGCGGGCCAGCCACTCGGTGAAGCCGGGGCGGGCCTGCTCGACCAGGATCTTGACGGCGCGGGCGGTGTCGCCGGCTTGGCGCGCCTCGATGACGCCGCGGGCCAGCGGCAGGGTCTTGGCCTCGGTCTGTTTGATGGAGGCGAGGATCTCGCGCTCCTTGGTGCTGATGTGGGTGCCGACGGCGAACATGCGGTCCAACTGCTCGGCCGAGCGCGCGTAATCGGCGGCCAGCCGGTCGATGGTGGCGAGTTCGGCCTTGAGCGCGGCGTCGTCGGAGAGGAGCGTTACGTCGCGCAGGCTGATCGCCCGGTCATGCACGCTGCCGCGGAAGTTGATGGCGTAGCGCTGCTTGACGTTGTTGACGTCGTTGATGGTGGAAAGGCTGTCGTTGATGCTGTTGACCTTGTAGATGGCGATGGCCGCCAGGGCGACCATCAGCACCAGGATGCTGGAGAAGCTCAGCATCAGCCGAAGGCCGACCTTGGCGTTTCGGAACCAATTCATTGTCCACACTCCCGCCGGTCCGTGTCGTCGAAGACTCGTTGGATGCCGCCGGTTGCCGATAGCCCGTCCTGCGGCGGAACCGACGATAGCACCAAAGAGTTGATACGGATTTGCCGAGAGATTGGATCAAAAGGAAAATTTTTCAGGACGCGGGAGGGGATGGCTGGGTTGAAGGATTTGTCACAGATAATTGCCCGCCGTCCGGCTAAAGTCGCGCGCGTTTGAAGCCCCCTTGCGAGACCCCGATGGCTGGACCCATGCTCAAGCTGCTGCTCGCCCTGTTGCCGCTCGGCGCGTCGCTGCTGATGCTGGCGACGGTTCAATGAGGAAACGGGTCACGAGTTGATGACCCGCCGCACCATCTCGTAAATCCCCATCCGCCGCAGCCCGCCCTGAAGGGCGGCGCGCAACGGCGCCGGAATGGACAGCAGGCGCCGCGGCTCGATCCCCGCCCGGCGCGTCTTGTCGAAGGCCGCGCGGTCGTCGTAGGCGACCCGCCGCACGCTCACCGTCCTGCGGCCGGTGTCGAAAAGCATCCAGGTCGCCCGCCGCTCCTCGCTCCGCGGCTCCCCCACCGTGCCGGGATTGAGCAGATAGCAGGAGCCGCCGCGCAGGGCGACCTCGCTGTCGGGATCGTGCTCCGACAGTTCGCCGTTGCGGTATTCGTGGATGCCGAGCCGGTGCGTGTGACCATAGGCGCAGACACGGGCGCCGGAGGGGTGGCCGAGCAGGGCCTGCGCCGTGCGCCGCAGTCGATCATCGCTGTTCAGCCGGACCAGTTCGCAGCCCCGGTCCACATGCAAGGCCCCGTGAACGGCGACGAGCTGGTCGCCGACGCTGGTCTTCAGCGGCAGGGCGGACAGCCACGCGACGTCCTCCGGCGGCAGGCGCTTGCGCGTCCAGGCGATGGCCCGGATGGCCCGGACGCTGAAGCCGTCGGTGGGGATCTGGCGGGTCACCGCGCGGTCGTGGTTGCCGGCGACGCAGACCGCTCCGGCCTCGCGCAGCAGGGCGATGCAGGGCGACGGGTCGGTGTTGTAGCCCACCACGTCGCCCAGGCAGACGACGCGCTCCACCCCGGCGCCGCGCATGTCGGCGAGCGTGGCCTCCAGCGCCTCGCGGTTGGCGTGGATGTCCGACAGGATGCCGATCCTCATCGCCGCGGCACCCTCATTGCGCCGTCATCGCGCCGCCGGGCGCGTCGTGAGGCGCACGCGACGGCAGGAAACGGGCGAGCTGGTTGTGCAGGAAGGGCATGGGGTCGTCGAGCGCGATGGCCTTGGCCTCGCAGCCCAGCACCCAGGGCAGCCACGTGGCCATCGACAGGCCGCTGTCCTTTGCTGCCAGCCGGTCCTTGGTGATGTGGCACCAGCGCGCCCCGGCCCGCGCCTTGCCCACCGCCGGACGCGGCAGGCCGAGCCGGTCGGCGTGGACCAGCGCCGGCAGGTTGACCCCGGCCACCGCCCCCAGATGGTGCCACAGGTTAAAGCGCGGGTTGACCTCCAGCAGATGCAGCGAGCCGTCCGGGGCGCGCTTGAAATCGAACTTGGCGACGCCGCGCAGGCCCAGCCGTTCGGTCAGCGAGCGGCCCAGCGCCGCCACGTCCGGCGCGTCGGTGATGGTCAGGGCGGTGCTGTGCCCGTAGGCGAGCGGGTAGGTGCGGATCTTTGCACCCGTGAACTCCCCGGCCACGCCGCCGCGCTCATCGACATAGACGTGGTAGCTCTCGATCCGGGTTTCCGGGCCGGGGATCATCTCCTGCACCAGCAGGTCGAGCCCGACCGCCGCCAGCCGCGGCCACAGGGCGCGCAGTTCCTCCGCGGAGTCGACCTGGATGGCCTTGGCGAAGCCGTCCGCCTCGTCCCACACCCGGCGGCGGGTCAGCGGCTTGACGATCAGGGGAAAGCGCAGGTCCACCACGTCGGGTGCCGCCTCGCGGGTCGGATAAAGGCGGCGGGTCGCCGGGACGGGCAGGTCCAGCCGCTCGGCCAGCGCCTGGAAGCGGCCCTTGTCGACCAGATCCTCCACCAGCTCGGCGTCGGCGATGGCGAAGCGGAACCCCTCCGCGAGACGGTCCCGGTTGCGCGAGACGAGCAGGAGCTGGGTGTCGTCCTGGAAATAGAGGACCGGCTTTTCCGGCTGGTCCTTGGCGAAGGCCATCATCACCTCGACCAGCCCGTCCGGGTTGCGCGCAGGGTCGTCCCACAGGATGGCGTCCCTGGTGAAGCGGGAGTGCAGGGCGGGGGCGCCGGGATGGGTGACCACGGCGCAGCGCAGCCCGGCCAGCCCCAGCGGGCGGACCATGTCCATGTCGCCCATCACGCAGGCCAAGGCGGGGTTGATGGCGGCGGACTTCATGGCGGCGGGGGTGTTCTTCATTCTCGGCATCCTCCAACCGCCCGGTCGGCGGCCCTGCGGTTGCGTCTCTAGCGGTTCATCAGGGGCAGCGGGCTGCGGATCAGCCGCCTCATCCGGTCGGCCAAACCCGCCTTGACTCGGCGCAGGCGGGTGTCGATCTGGCGGCTCAGCCGGTCGGGGCCGAGCGCGATCCAGTTCATCGGCTGCTCCGTGTTGGACAGCAGCGGCTTGTGCCCCGCCGGGGTGGACATGAAGTCATAGCAGTCCTCGCCGCGGGCCAGCGTGTCCTCGATGGCCAGGACATGGGCGACCAGACCGGGCTTCAGCCGGTTGTCGGCCTCATAGGCGAAACCGCCCTGGTAGTTCATCACCCGCCCGCGATGGACGAAGTTGTAGAGATAGCCGATGACCGCGTCCCCGGCGCTGACCCGGCACAGCCGCACCGTCCCCGCCGGCACGCCGCCGGCGATCAGCCGCTCGTGGAAGGGGCGGAAGGCCGGGTTCGAGAAGGCGCCGGACTGACCGCGGGCGTTCCAGCTCGCCTGATGCAGGATCTCCATGGCGTGGAAATCCTCCAGCGCCTCGTCCGCCGTCGCGGCGACGCGGTAGGTCAGGGGGCCGCGCTCCGTGTAGAGCCGCATGGCCCGGCGCACCGCGGCGCGGGTGTTCTTGCCGAGGCTGGCGAGGTAGCCGGCCCCCTGCCGGCGCACGCCGTCCAGATCGACCCATTGGCAGCTGTCGGCGACCCGGACCTGCAACTCGTGGCCCTGCCGCGCCGCGGCGAGCCGCACCGCCGCTTCCGCCCCGGGCTCCAGCCCGCCCAGCACCAGCTCGTCCCAATTGGTCAGGCGGCGTCCCAGCCAGTCGAAGCAGGCGGCCAGCACGGCGTCCGCGCAGCTCCGGTCCGCCAGGATGCCGTTGTATTCCACGAAGAGCCGGTCGAAGGTCCGCTCCCCGGTCTCGTGCAGCAGCCAGCAGCGTGTGCGCAGCAGACCGAAACGCCATTGCGTGCGCGGGCAGAGGAGCGCCAACCCGACGACCTGTCCGCCGCGCCGGGCAACCAGCGCGTGGGGCCGCGTGCCGGGGGGCAGGGAGGCCAGCCAATTGCCGATCCACTGCCAGCTCAGGAAGAAGGACCCGTCGGCGCGCCGTTCCAGATCAATCCAAATCTTCTCAAATTTTCGCGGATTATCCAGAGGGTGCAGCGTGATGTCGATGGAGTCGCCGTCGTCCTCAACAAGAGTCCTCATGTCCATGGGCTCGGTCTTCCCTGGGGGATGTTGATGAAGGGGCGGCTTCGAATGTCTACGTACAAAAAATGGAATTGGATCGACATCTCGAAAACTTGGATTTCATCCGATCTTTCCTGTGTTCCGGCGTCTGCTTCATGTACGGATGACTGCGGCAAAAAACGCGGTGGCGGAAGGTGGGTTGCGGTGTCCCGGTGGGGGAGCCCGTCCGGGACATCCGGGGTATCGGGTGGTGATGCGACTGCGAGATGGGGGTGTCCGTCTGCCTCGTGGAAGCCGTTCGCCCGATGCCATGGGTCGGAGGGCCGGCCATCCGTCCCCGGCCATTTGTCCAGGTCTTGCGGATGACCGTTGTCCTTTTCGGGATTCCTCTCCATCTCTTTGAGTCCATGGGTTAGGCATCGGAAAGGACCGGCCCCGTGACCACGCCCGAAGAAGCCCTGCCGTCGCGGCTCGAACGCGCCTGCGCCGAGCGGGGGTTGAAGATGACCGGCCAGCGCCGGATCATCGCCCGCGTCCTGTCGGAAGCCGCCGATCACCCCGATGTGGAGGAGGTCTACCGCCGCGCGGCGGCGATCGACGCCGGAATCAGTCTGGCGACCGTCTACCGGTCCATGCGGCTGTTCGAGGAGATCGGGATCATCCAGCGCCACGATTTCGGTGATGGGCGGGCCCGTTACGAGGAGGCGCGGGGCGACCACCACCATCACCTGATCGACATCGAAACCGGCGAGGTGGTGGAGTTCCAGGACCCGGAACTGGAGGCCGCCGTCACCCGGATCGCCCGGCATCTCGGCTTCGACATGATCGGGCAGCGGCTGGAGATCTTCGGGCGCCGCGTCCAGCGCAAAGGCCCGGAGACGACCTGATGGCGGCCGAGCGGAGAACCGGGCCGGAGCGCGATCCGGCGGAGCGCTTCGCCGCCTGCGAGGCCGCGGTCTGCGGCTGCCGTCCGGTGGTGGAGCGGGCCTACCGCGAACTGGTCGATTGCGGGCGCCCCGACCGCCACGCGCTGGAGGCCGCCACGGTGGTGCTGCGCTGGCATCATCCGGAACTGGACGTGCCGCAGGCGCTTCAGATCGTTGAGCGCTGGGTGATCGCACAAGGCCGGCTGCATTGATACCGGCTGCATTGATGGTGCATTGATCTTGCCTTGGCCGGCGGAGCGCTTCTAAAGCTCTGTCCCTACCGCGACACCGCAGGGCCATTATGGACGCCGACGCCGAAAGCCGCCTGACCGAGCTGGAATCCCGCCTCGCCCATCACGAGCGTATGGCCGAGGAGATGTCCGCCGTGCTGTTCGAGCAGGGGCGGGCCATCGACCTCATGACGGCGCAGATGCGTCGCCTGCGCGACCGGATCGCGGAACTGGAGTCCGGGGTTTCCCGCGCGTCGCAGGACGAGCCGCCCCCGCCCCATTACTGATCATTCCTTGCGGATCGTCACCGCATCTTCCAGCCGCCGCGCGGACCGCACCAGCTGAGCTGCGGGCCGGCGGGCGGCTGGCGCGAGCAGTCGGCCTGGGCGCAGTTGCAGGCCGGAAACAGGCAGCGGTCGCCGTTCACGTCGGTGGCCTGCACCGCCAGCTCGTAGCGCGTGCCCCGCATCAGTTGCGCGCCGGCCGCGCTGTTGCGCTCATAATGCTCGACGACGGCGAGCAGACGCAGCATGCGGGCCCGCTGTCCCTTGGTGTCAAGGCTCATCTTCCAAATCTCCCGCCATGGCCGTCCGAATCGTGCTCCGATGGACATGAAACGGCAGAAAAGGGCCAAGGCTCCAGCGTGCAACGGCCTTACCCACCGCTGGCCGGGCGCCCCGCCGGACGCGGTTCCCCGCTTGGCGGAGGCTTGGCCGCGGGGCCTAGGACGCTGGGGTCTTTGTCGCCTCCGCGGCTATGCCCCGGCTCTCGGCGGGGGAGGGCGGCAGGTCCGCCGTCCAGCGGATGCCGCGGTTGCGGCCCGCGCGCTTGGCCTGATAGAGCGCCTGATCGGCGCGGCGCAGGGTTTCCGCCACGTCGGGCGAATCCTCGGGCCACAGGGAGATGCCGATGGAGCAGCCGACCCGCACCGCCTCGCCGTCGATGCCGACGGGTTCGTTCACCGCCTCGATGATGCGGCGGGCCAGCCCGTCCAGGTCCGGCGGCTCGACCCCGGCGCGTTGCGGCAGCACCGCGGCGAACTCGTCGCCGCCCAGCCGGGCCACCACGTCGTCGCCGCGGAAGCAGGCGGCCAGACGTTCCCCCACCTGACGCAGCACGAGGTCGCCCGCATCGTGGCCCAGCCGGTCGTTCACCGGTTTGAAGCCGTCCAGATCAATGTAGAGGAAGGCGGCGGAGCCGTTGCCGGCGGTCGTGGCCTCCACATACTGCTCGAAGTAGCGGCGGTTCGGCAGGCCGGTCAGCCGGTCCTGATAGGCGATGTCCTCCAGCCGGACCAGGGCGGCGTCGCGGTGGGTCAGCCCGTCCACCAGATCGCGCAGCGTCGCCGACAGCGAGGTGATTTCCGCACTGCCGCCCAGCACCGGCATTTCCGCCCCGCGTTCGCCGCTGCGGATGCGCTCCGCCGCTTGGGCGATGCGACGCAGCGGCCGGGTGACCCGCCCGGCGGCCATCCAGCCGAGCACGCTGAACAGCAGCACCATGGCGCCGCCGGCCAGCACGGTCTCGACCATCTGGGCGGTGGCCGGGGCGTAGGCGACGGCCAGCGGCTGGCGGGCCACCACGCTCCAGCCCAGGCCCGGGTAACTCAGATAGCCGTTGCCATAGGCGTAGCCGGTCAGGTAGCGCTGCCCGTCCGGCCAGCGTTCGACGATCCAGCCGCTCTCGTTCTTCTGCGCGCTCCGCACCGCCGCGATGTCCAGGCTGGTGCCGAGCATTTCGCGGGGGCCGAGCAGCACGGTGCGGTCCGCCGCGACCACGATCAGCTCCAACTCGGAGCGGCCCCGCATGGTGTCCATCAGGGAGCGGCGGATCTCGCGCGTCCACTCCCAGCTCAGATGCGTGGCCAGCACACCGACGACCTCGCCCCGGTCGTTGTGCACGGGGGTGGAGATGTCGACGAACTTCATGGCCTCGCCCGTCGGGTTCGGCAGCAGGAAGGCCAGCATCACCGCGTCGTGCACGTCACCGACGAACTGCGATTTCTGCCCGTTGCGGAAGACCGGTCGCTGGGAAATGTCAACGCCGTCCAGCAGGCCCCCGGTGGCGGCCAGCACCTTGCCCTTGGTGTCGGTCACGCCCATCCAGGAGACGGTCGGGAAGAACTCCTGGAACTGCTCCAGCAGCCAGCGCAGCCGGACCGGATCGTCCATGGCCGGCGTGATGCCGAGCTTGGCCAGCATGCCGATCTCGCTGGCGCGCGACCACATGGAGCGGTCCAGCCGGTCGGCCATGTTGTGCGCGGCTTCCGCCAGCGAGTGACCGATCTCGCTTTCGATCCGCTCGCGGGAGCGCAGGCCGGTCAGTGCCGCCAGCACGACGGAGACGCCAAGGACCAGAACGGCGCCGGTCAGAGCCACCGTCGTCCGCAGACCGCGTTCCCTCGCCATGACGTCCGGCCGCTCCCCTCGACACCCCGCCGCCGTTCCGTCAGGAAGACCGCATACGAAGGTTCTAACAAGTTCGGCCAGGTTTCAAAAGTGACATCAGGGGATGGCCGTGCATACCGGCGCATGATTTTGTTGGGAAGGCGGGTCAGCGAGCGGGCCGAGTCCCCACGGCGGTGCGGCGGCAGTCGGACAGGATGTTGCCGACGGTGACGCGCTCCCGCTCGTCCATGGTCAGCTCCCAGCGCGCTTTCACGGCGATCCAGCCCGCCACATAAGCGCAGATGTACTCCTCCCGCGGGGGAAGCCAGTCCTCCGGCCCCTTCGACCCCTTGGCGCGGTTGGCCGCCGCCGAGACGGTGACGAGGGTCAGCGGGTCGCTCAGGTCGTTGGCATAAGCGGCGCGCTTCTCGCGCGGCCAGTCGTAGCCGCCGCTGGCATGGGCCTCCTCCAGCGGCACGCGGTGGTCGATGTCCACCTGTTTCGGCTCGGTGAAGGTTTCGCCGGTGTAGGGATCGTTCCAGACTCCGGACTGCACGGAACAGCCGTTGGCGGACAGCTTCGCCGGCTTCGCGGAATCGCGGATCAGCACCTGCTCGCGCGTGTTCAGGCATTTGGCGTCGAGGGTCAGCCAGTGCGGCCACTCGTCCCGCACATAGCCGCGGCGGCGCTCCTCCTCCACCCGGATGCGGTCGAGCTGGGCGGCGACCGCGGCGTAGTCGATGCTGGCGTCCGGGACGGGACGGGGAATGGGCCGGGGGCGCTGTGTCTTCTCCTCCCCGAAGATGGAATCCAGCGTGCCGGGCGGGACGAGGTGGAAGCGCTCCGCCGCATAGACCGCAGCCAGCGCCAGCAGAACGGCGATCAGCCCGCCCAGCGTCAGCGGACGGCCCCTCCGGCCGCCTCGCGGTGCTCCGCTTCTCCGTCGCGCCATGCCCTTGGTCCCTCAACCCTGTTCTTCGCCATACCTGGATATGGTTCCTGGCCTGTTCTATGGCGCTTTGGGGACGTGGCGCAACGGTGCGAGAGGAGTGGTTGCGCCGGGTAGCCCCGTCACGCCCACACCGGCTCCGGAAGGCTCTCCATCAGCAGGCCGGTGACCAGCTCCACCCCGCCACCCCGCGCCGCGCCTCCGGTCAGCAGCGCCAGTTCCGTCTCCGGCAGCGCGGGCAATCCGTCCGCCACGCCCAGGAAGCGCGCGCCGGCAGGCAGGGCGCTGTGGGGAAGCACGCTGACGCCCAGCCCGCCGGACACCGCGGCGCGCACCCCGGCGTGGTTGGGGCTTGAATAGGCCACCCGCCAGCGCCGCCCGGCGCGCTCCAGCTCATGCACCGCGCGGTTGCGGTAGACGCAGCCCTGGGGGAACAGCACCAGCGGCAGCGGGTCATCGCGGTGCAGATCCTCCACCGCCGGGCCGACCCAGCAGAGCGGTTCCCGCCACGCGCGCAGCGCGCCGGGGCGTCCGGGTTCCTGCTTGACCAGGGCGATGTCGAGGTCGCCGCACTCCACGTCCGCGCGCAGCCGCACCGACAGATCGCAGCGCACGTCCAGCCGCAGCCGCCGGTTCGCCCGCGCGAAGTCGGCGAGCAGGCGGGGCAACCGCTCCACCGCGTAATCCTCCGGTACGCCCAGCCGCACCACCTCCGCCGCCGGGCGCCCGGACAGCACGGCGTTCGCCTCGTCGTTCAGCGCCAGCAGCCGGCGGGCGTAGCCGAGCAGCCGCTCCCCGTCGTCGGTCAGCGCGACGGCGCGGCTGTTGCGGTCGAGGAGCGGCAGGCCGACCTGCTCCTCCAGGCGGCGGATCTGCTGGCTGACCGTCGATTGCGTCTTGTGCACCCGCTCTCCGGCCCGCGTGAAGCCGCCGGCGTCCACCACCGAGACGAAGGTGCGCAGCAGGCCCAGATCCATCTCGCGCATCGGACCGACCATTCATGTTTCGAATGCAATGGATGATATCATCCAATTTCCAAATGGCAAGAGTCCGCGCCATCCTCTCCCCAACGCACAGCATTCCTTATGGGAGAGGATCGGCCATGACGCACGCCGCCACGCACGCCGCCACGCACCCCTTACCCCTGACCGACCCGCGGGCGGCGCCGCTCGCCCTGGTCGTGCCCTTCTGCCTCGCCTGGAGTTCGGCCTTCGCCGCGGGAAAGATCGGGCTGGCCGACTGCCCTCCGCTGCTGCTGCTGGCCTTCCGTTTCCTGATCGCCGGGGCTCTGCTGGCCGCCGTCGCAGTGTGGCGTGGCGAGTATCGCGGGATGGCCGGACGGACGCTCGGCCTGCTGGCGCTGCTCGGCCTGCTCAACCATGCGCTCTATCTGGGGCTGAGCTACAGCGGCATGACCTACGTGTCCTCCGGCCTGACGGCGCTGATCGTCAGCGCCAACCCGGTGCTGACCGCGGCGCTGGCCGCCCTGCTGCTGGGCGAGGCGATGAACCGGCGCAAGGCGGTGGGGCTGGCGCTGGGGGTGGCCGGGGTGGCGCTGGTGGTGCGCGGGCGGCTGGGCAGCGGAATGGATGCACCGCTGGGCATGGCGCTGGCGGTCGGCGCGCTGGTGGCGCTGTCGGCGGGGACGCTGCTGTTCAAGCGGCTGGCGCCGCAGACGGGGCTGCTCGCCGGCACCGGCGTGCAGGTGCTGGCGGCGGGGTTGGCGCTGCTGCCCATCGGGCTGCTGCTGGAGGACGCCGGGTCGATCCGGCTGACCGCCGGCTTCGCCGGGTCGCTGGTCTATCAGGCGCTGGTGGTGTCGATCGGCGGCTACCTGCTGTGGTTTCGCCTGTTGCAGCGGACGAGCGCCACGGAGGCCAGCGCCTATCACTTCCTGATGCCGCCCCTGGGCATGCTGTTTGGCTGGCTGCTGCTGGGCGAGGCGGTGCAGCCCTGGGACCTGTTGGGCATTCTGCCGGTGGCCCTGGGCATTTGGCTGGTCACGCGTGGGTGAGCGGAAGGCCCGAGTGCGGCGTCCCGGCAAAGGGGATACGCCTTTCGCGGGGGATCAGGTTGCGCCCTGCGATTGTTACGTTTTCATGACGCCCCACTCTCCATCGTCCTGTTGTTGAGGCCCACACGCCGGGAGGCCCGCCATCACGACCGCCGCCGTCTCGCCCACCCTCGTCCTGATCGACATCCTTGGCGCCGTGGCGCTGCTGCTGTGGGCGCTACGGCTGGTGCGGACGGGCGTCTTCCGGTGGGGCGGAGCGGCGGTCCGCCGCTGGGTCGGTTACGGCACGCGCAACCGGCTGGCCGCCTTTTTGGCCGGCGTCGCCGCCACCATCGCGGTGCAGAGCAGCACGGCCACCGCCCTGATGACCGCCTCGATGGCCGGGCAGGGTTTCATGACCACCGCCATGGCGCTGGCGGTGATGCTGGGCGCTGACGTCGGGACGAGCCTCGTCGCCCGGCTGCTCGCCGTCGACCTGCACTGGCTCTCGCCCAGCCTGCTGCTGATCGGCGGGGCGCTGCACGCGCTGGGCGGCGAGCATCGCGGGCGCCGGGCGCTGGCCCGCATCCTGGTCGGCATCGGGCTGATGCTGCTGGCCCTGAAGCTGCTCGGTGCCGCCACTCTGCCGGTCCGGGAGTCGGCGCTGGTCCAGGCGATGCTGGAGGCGCTGGGCGGCGAGCCGCTGTTCGCCCTGATCGTCGCGGCGGCGCTGACCGCGGCGGTGCATTCCAGCCTCGCCACGGTGATGCTGGCGGGGTCCCTGGCCGGGGCGGGGGTGATCGGGACCGAGATGGCGGTGGCCCTGGTCCTGGGCGCCAATCTGGGCGGCGCCGTGCCGGCGGTGCTGGCCACGTCGGCGGACGGGGCGGCGGCGCGGCGGGTGCCGCTGGGCAACCTGCTGGTCCGGGTGACCGGGTCGCTGCTGGCCCTGCCGCTGGTGCCGATGGCGGCGTCGTTCCTGGCCGGGATGGGCCCGCTGACGGCGGTGGTCACCGCGCATGTCGCCTTCAACACGGCGCTGGCCTTGCTCTTCCTGCCGCTGGTGACGCCGCTCGCCCGGCTGACCGAAGGGCTGCTGCCCGAACCGGCTGACACGGGCGAGGACGCGGCGACGCCGCGGCATCTCGACGAGTCGGCGCTGGAAACCCCTTCCGTCGCCATCGCCGGCGCGGTGCGCGAGACCCTGCGGCTGGGCGATCTGGTGGAGGACATGCTGTGCCGCAGCCTGACCGCCCTGCGCCAGAACGACGAGCGCCCGATCGCCGAGGTCAGCCGCGCCGACGACCGGGTGGACCGGCTGCACACCGCGCTGAAGCTCTACCTCGCCAAGCTCGGCCGCCGCCACCTCGACGCCGAGGAGACCCGGCGGGTCGACGACCTGATGGCCTTCGCCATCAACCTGGAGCACATCGGCGACATCATCGACAAGAGCCTGATGGAACTCGCCGCCAAGCGCATCCGCCACCACCTGCATTTCGCGCCGGAGGATTTCCGGGAGGTGGAGGAGTTGCACCGCCGCACGGTGGAGAATCTGCGCACGGCGCTCGGCATCCTGATCGGGGAGGATCGGCGGCTGGCCCGGCAGCTCATCGCCGGGAAGGACGCGGTGCGGGCGCTGGAGCGCACCGCCGCCGCCCGCCACCTCGACCGCGTGCGCCGCGGCGACGCCGCCAGCATCGAGACCAGCGCCTTGGTGCTGGACATCCTGCGCGACCTGAAGCGCATCAACGCCCACGTCGCCGCGGTCGCCCTGCCGATCCTTGATCAGGTGGGGGAACTCCGCGAAAGCCGCCTGAAGGTGGTCGGGCTGCCCCGGCTGGAAAGCCGCGACGTGTAGGGAAGGGGAAGCGCGGCGTTACCGTGGCATCTGCCCGGTCAGGGTGGCGCTCAGCCCCTGCAGCAGGCCGAACCGGCAGCCCTCGCCGAAGGCGGCGCGCAGCCGTGCCGGGTCGCCGATGGACACCCGGATGTCGCCCGCCCGCGCCGGCTGGTGCTGGCGGCGCACCCGGCTGGCGCACAGCTCCTGCAACACCTCCAGCAGCATCAGGAGCGAGGTCGGCCGGCCGGTGCACAGGTTGAAGACCTCGGCCCCTTCGGGGCGACGCTCCATCGCCTTGACCTCCATCGCCTTGACGAGAAAGCGCACGACGTCGCCGACGAACACGAAGTCGCGCACCTGCTCGCCGTCGCCGAAGATCGTCACGTCCTCGCCCTGCGCCACCCGGCGGGCGAAGATCGAGATCACTCCGGAGTAGGGCGAGGACGGGTCCTGCCGGGGTCCGTAGACGTTGAAGAAGCGGAAGCCCGTCGTCGGCACCCCGTGGATGGCCCAGGCGACGTTGGCGTGCAACTCGCAGCCCAGCTTGTCCACGCCGTAGGCGGACAGCGGGCGCGTCGCGGCGTCCTCGCGCAGCGGGGTGGCCGTGTTGTCGCCATAAACCGCGGCGGAGGAGGCGTAGACCACCGGCACCGGGTTGCCGTTGCGGGCGCTGCGCGCCGCCTCGAAGACGGTGACGGTGCCCGACAGGTTGGTGCGGTGGGTTTCCGCCCACAGTTCGCGCGAGCGCTGGACGGACGCGACGGCGGCCAGATGGAACACGCCGTCCACCCCCTGAATCGCCTGCTGGACCGCGTCCGGGTCGGCGACGTCGCCGACCACCAGCTTCGCCAGCAGCGGCTTGTTCTCCAGCCGGCCGGTGCTCAGGTCGTCCAGGATGGTGACGCGGTGCCCGTCGCCGATCAGTCGGTCGGCCAGATGCGATCCGATGAATCCGCAGCCGCCGGTCACGAGAAAATGGGCCATGCGCCGTCCTTTCCACCTTCGCAATGCATGGTGTCATAGTGGCGAGGCGGGGCGGGGCGGACCAGCCCATCTTAGGGGTAGCGAAGGGCGCAAGGGGTGCGCCGATCCTGGCCGTTCGGGGTGTCGCATCCCGAATCGGCGCCGATTCAGGGGCGTTTCCCGGCACCCCCGCGGCGGGCAGGCGGGACCGAGGGTTCAACAGCCTTATCCACCATCTTATGCACTATTTTGTGGATAACTTCGGTCAAGGAGAGCGATGGCCGCCGGAGCGCCCCCAGGGTGTCACAGGGGTGTCATCGTGTGTTTTGAGCAACATCCGGAAGAGATGGCCCCGCTGTCAGCCGGCCTCGGATTCGCCCGTCATCGACAGCAGACGGGCCACGGCCTTGCGCAGCTCCTCGTTCAGGAAGGGCTTGTAGAGCACGGCGTCGGCCGCGAACATCTCGGCCATCTTCAGGGCGTAGCCCGCGGGCAGGTTCGGCGCCCCGCCGGACATGGCGAGCACGCGACCTCCGGGGTTGCGGGTGCGCGCGGCCTTGATGACCTCCACCCCGTCGGCCTCGGGCATCAGCACATCGGTGACGATCAGGTCGAAGACCGCGCCGCCGTCCAGCAGGGCGATGGCGACACGGCCGTTTTCTGCCTCCGCGACCTCGTGGCCGGCCTGTTCGATCACTTCGGTGACCGCCAGCCGCACGGCGGCCGAATCCTCAACGACCAGCACCTTCGCCATGAACCAGCATCCCATGTGTCGTTTGGCCCGGTCCGCCGGGCGGGGCGGTGGGCAGGTCGATGATGAAGGACGTTCCGCGTCCGAGGGCGCTCTCCACCAGAATGTCGCCGCCCCCGTTCCTTACGATACCATATACCACCGAAAGCCCAAGCCCCGTCCCGGTGCCGACCGGCTTGGTGGTGAAGAAGGGGTCGAACACGCGCTGGCGGGTCGCCTCGTCCATTCCCGTGCCGGTGTCGGCGACGGTCAGCCGCACATAATCGCCTTCGCCGAGCTGGCGGCGGGATGCGTCCCGCTCCTTCAGGCTCAAGGAATGGGCGCCGATGGTCAGCGTGCCGCCCTGCGGCATGGCATCGCGGGCGTTCTGGATCAGGTTCAGGAGCACCTGGGTCAGTTCGGTCGCGGTGATCGTCACCGCGTTCAGGCCGGATTCCAGCCGCGTGCGCGTTTCGATGAACGCCGGCATCGAGGGCGCGGCGAGTTCCAGGGCGGAATGCACGGCCTCCTCGAGGTTGCCCGGCGGAGACTCGGCCACCTCGACGCGGGCGAACTGTAGGACGTCGCGCATGATCGTGCGGGCTTTCACCCCGCTGTCGTGGATGGCGTTCAGATAGGCGTGGAGCTTGCGGTCCTCTCCGGCGCGACCGCGCGCCAGATCGGACAGGCTGATGACCGGCTGCAACAGGTTGTTGATCTCGTGGGCAAGGCCGCCGACGAGGCTGCCGAGCGCCGCCATGGTCTGCTTCTGCCGCGCCGCTTCCGCCGACTGGCGCCGCGCGCTGATGTCGCTGGTGGTGCCGCGGTAGCCGAGGAAGGTGCCGTTGCCGTCATAGCGCGGCGTGCCGCTGACCATCACCCAGCGCGCACTCCCCCCCGGCGAGGCCAGCGGAAAGGACAGGCGGCGGAAGGGTTCCCTTCGGTGCAGCGCCTCGGCCAGGGCGGGGAAATCCTCCTCCGGACGGTTGCGATCCAGGAGGTCGGCGTGGGTGAAACCCAGAAGCTCCGCCCCGCCGCGCCCGGTGGATTCCTGGGCGCGTGGCGACAGGGCGGTGAAGCGCCCGCGCTCGTCGGTCTCCCAGAACCAGTCGTTGGAGCATTCCAGAAGCGCCCGCCAGCGCGCCTCGCTCTCGCGCAGTTCGGCGGTGCGGGTGGCGATCAGCGATTCGAGTCCGCTCAGATGGTCGCGCAGGGCCTCCTCGCTGCGGCGCATCCGGTAGAAGGCGAGGTCGTAGGGGTTTTGCAGGGCGGTGACGATGATCGCCCGGTACAGCAGGTAGAAGGACAGGATCTTGATGAAATGACCCAGCGCGTTCATCGGCCCGTGAGGATCGGTGTAGAGCGTGAAGATCAACTCCTGCGGAGCCAGCAGGGCGATGCCGGCGAAGGTCAGGCCGAACACCCTGGGCTCGAACTGCCGGCGCTTGCGGCACAGCAGCAGGCAGGCGACGACCGCCGCGGCGCTGAACATGTACTCGGCGCCCACCTTGAAGGAGGTCAAGCCGATGCCTGGAACGAAGCTGTCCGGCATGATGCCGAAGGTGAAGATCGACAGCAGGGTGCAGGCCACGACCGCGGCCTGGACCAGCAGCACGTCGCCCGCGCGCAGCCGCCTTTCGGTCAGCAGCGGCGCGGCCAGGAAGACCGCGACCTGAAGGCCGCGGGCGGCGATCCAGAGCTGGGTGGATTGGTTGGCGCCGGCCCCGCCGATGACGTTCATGCCGGGAAAGGCGATGGCGTGCAGCAGGTCCAGCAGCGCGATGCCCGGCATGGACAGGCCGACGAAGGCGAGGAAGGGCGATTGGTTCGTGTCGCGCGTGTTCCAGGCGATCGTGAAGATCGTCATGGAGATGGCGACGGCGAACAACTCCACGCAGAGATGGAACAGCAGGTAGTTGTGGCGCATCACCGTGCCCAGCACCGCCATGAGGATCAGCAGGGCGGTCAGGCCGGACAGGAAGGAACGGTCCCGGAGCCAGCGGGTGAACGTCGGTCTGATGGCGGACGGCTGGGTCCCGCTCATGAACGGTCGGCTCCGCGGTGGACGGGAGGGGCGGCCCACGGATGGCCCGATCAGCCGACCGTGGCGATGCCGCTGGACCGATCAACACACCAAATCCCGCCGCAGCGCAAGCCGGACGTTGCGTCGTTCAATCGGACGCAGCGATTCCTCACAGGCGAGTGGTTGAAACCGTCCTGTTGTCGGCACACGCGCGGCTCAGCGGGATGCCGCCAGAGAATTCAGCCTTCCTTGGCGGGCTGGGCCGGAGGCTGGTCGAAGGGCGTGCTGACGAAGGGATCGCCGCGGCCATGGCCGGCGCGGTCGTGCCCCTTCTCGGTCGCCGCCTTGCGGTAATAGCCGACGATGAACACGCGGACCGCGTTGGCCAGCGACACGGCAACCCCGCGCGACCGCCGGGACTGCGAATCGAGGCGGTCCTTGAGGTCGCTGCACAGCTCATCCACGGTCAGGTCTTCCCGGTGGCAGATGTCGTCCAACGCTTCCCAGTAGGAGGGTTCCAGCCGAAGCGGCGTCGGTTGTCCGAACAGCTTGACGGTGCGCGTCACCAGCGGGATGGCGCTCAGCGGCGATGGCGCGTTGGACGCCTGCGAATCCTGACCCGACATAGCCCTGTATTCCTTGAATGTCAGTCGTGTTTGAAGTCACGCAGCCAATATAGCGCGATTGAAAAAATTTGCGACGATAAAACTCCTCAGACGTGCAGGGTGGCCTTACGGCACGTCACCCGACTCTCCCGCCATATCCTTCAGCATGTGCAGATTGGTAACGACGATAAAACCTTTGTTATAGGTAATAGCTCCGGAGTTGCGCAGTGCACGCAGACTTTTGTTCACCATCTCGCGGGTAACACCCAACATTGCTGCCAAGGCCTCCTGCGACACGGGTTGGTTGATTCGCAAGCCTGTTGGAGTCTTCTGCCCATACGTGTCGCCGAGCAACAGGATTCGCCGGGCCAGCCGGCGCGGCACGTCGTGGAAAACCGCATCCTCGATGTTCTCCGATACCCAGCGCAGCCGTTCGCACAGCACGCCCATCATCCGGATGCACAGGGACGGATGCCGCTCCAGGAAGGAGATGAATTCCGGACGGTCGATGCGGAACAGTTCCGCCGGGCGCAGCGCGGTGGCCCCGGCGGTGCGGTCCTTGCCGTCGATCAGCGCGATTTCCCCCAGCACGTCGCCGGGGTTCAGGATGTTGAGCAGCATCGTCTTGCCGTCCTCGGACGAGGTCGAGACGGCGATCTGCCCCTTCATGATGGCGTACAGGCAATCGCCGGGATCGCCCTTGCTGAAGACGGTCTGGTTCTCACTGAACCGCGACACCCGGCCCAGCGCGACCAACTCCTGCATCCGGGCGTCGTCGAGAACCCCCAACATTCGGTTGCGCCGCAGGATGCCGGCGACGTCCTTCAGTAAGGCCATGGCGTTCGCGGTCCCGGTTGAGTGCCGTCGGACCGTTGATGGCACCCGGCGGACGATCAGTCCAGCGGATTCCCCGCCGGGGGATGCGGGGCGGGACGATGCGCGCCGTCCCGCAGGGCGCGCTCCCACAGGGCGGTGTGCTCGAAATGGAACCGCGCCTCGGGCGCCCGGCCGCCGCCCATCGCCCAGCGGCGCATGGCCTGGAGCAGGTCCAGCGCGTCCTCCCGTTTCTGGTCGCACCGTCCGGTGGGCAGCCAATGGCGGAAATCGGCGAGTTCCTCCTCCGGCAGCCCCTCGGCGGCGGCGAGGCGGAGCATCCGGCCAAAGCCGCGCTCGCGATAGGGCAGGGCCTTGGCGATGGCCTCCAGCCGCCGCGCCATGGCGGCGGGGACGACCCTCTCCTGCGCGGCGTCGGCCAGGGTGCGGCGGATGTTCACCATGGCCTCGGACAGGCTGGGATAGCCGAGTTCCGCCGGGCCGTGGATCACCGCCACCTCGTCGTCGTCCTCCAGCCGCCCGTCGCGGAAGGCTTCGAAGACGGCGCCGACGCCGATCATGCCGAAGGGATGCAGCTCCGCGGCGCGCAGGGCGCCCATGCTGGACGCCCCGAACACCGCCACACCCTGGTGGATGGCGTGCAGGATCTCCTTGTGCCAGACGGAGGGGATGTTCTCGAAGTAGCCGTCCACGATGCCGATCGCCCGCGGTCTGTGTTCGCACAGCCGGATGATGTCGCCCTGGGCGACCGGCGGCAGATAGGTGGCGTCGAGCCGCCGGGCGGCCTCGGCGCGGGGCAGGGTGGGGCCAAGAAAGACGTAAAGGCCGTCCGGCGTCTGCATGGGAGTCTCCGCCTTCGCTCTCTCTATCATAAGGGCCGGATCATGAGGGCCGGTGTCAGAGGCCGGCGACGGCGCGCGCCCGCGCACCCATCGCATAGTCCGGGGAGGAGTCCAGCCCCTCCAGGCCGGGAATGACCAGGCGGACCACGGCGATGCCGAATTCCGGCTTGGTCAGGTCCACCGCCACGGCCTCCTCGATGCCGGCGGCGCGCAGCCGGTCGAGCTGGCAGGCCAGGTCCTCCTCGATGGTGCGCCCGGCGAGGCTGGGGATGGCGGCGACGTCGCGGCCCCCGGTGCCCTCGGTGATCAGCGCCTTCCAGCGCGCGTGCTGCGCCGGGTCGAGGTGGCGTTCGTACTCGGAGCGGGGCATGTCGTCGCGCGCCCCGGCGATGAAGGTCAGCCGGCTCTGCGCCGCTTCGGTCAGCGCGCGGGACAGCGCGACCTCCGGCGCGGCGTGGCAGCCCATGCCCATCGCCGGGCGGATGCTGTGCTGCGGCGCGTCGTCCAGCGTCGCGATGCGGCAGAGGATGGCGGGCAGGCCGATGTCGCTGGTGATGTCCCACAGGCCGACCGCGACTCCCGCGTCGTCGAAGCGGTCGAGCAGGGAGCGGCACACGGGATCGGCGACACTGGCCGGATCGATGCGGGTGGCGGCCTGGGCCTCCGCAGAGGTCAGGCGCCACAGGGTGGCGGCGTCGCGCTCGACCAGCTCGGTCATGGCGTGCGCGGTCGCCTCGGCGAGGCAGTTGCCCGAGGCCAGCCCGTTCGACCCGGCCAGGAAGCAGCCGGACCCCGGCGGCATCGGCAACGTGAAGTTCAGATGCACCGTCTCGAAGGGCACCCATGTCCGCCCGCCGCCCAGCAGGTCGTCGCCCTCGATCCACAGCATCGGGGTGTGGGGGGTGAAGGCGCTGGTCGACAGCCGCGGCAGGCGGGACACGTCCACCACCCGGTGGGTCCAGCGCAGCTCGTCGTAGCTGGCGTATTTCAGCGGCAGGGTGATGCGTTCGGCGTGGTAGCTCTCGATCGCCTCCATGACGCCCGACGCCTTGGCGGCGGCCAGGGTCACGCCCTTGCCCTGGGCGACGGAGATGGAGCGGGAATTCGGCCGGGTCACCATCACCACCGGGATGCCGACATGGTCCAGCCCCGTGACGTTCGCCACCCGCGTGATGCCCATGACGGGAAGGAAGGGGGCGACGCGGGCCAGCGTCTGGTCCGGCGTGGCGATCCGGTGGGTTCCGGTGGTGTGGACCTTCAGCGGCTGGTCGGACATGGCCGGGTCCCGCGCGATGCCGCGGACGAAATCGAGGGGCATGGGAGAGGGTCTCCGCCGTGGAATGCCCGTTGTGGACCGGAATGGAAACAGGCGAAGAACGAGGGAGCGGGCGGGGACCGTGGCAGGCCGGTCAGGGAAAACGCCGGCCGCCACGGCCCGAAGAAAAATGCCCGAACGATGGGCTTTGGCGGGTTCGCCCCGCCGGTCAGAGGCCCGGGGTGATCGCGTGGCGGGCGGCCTCGTGGTCGTCGCTGTTGAAGGCGCGGCGGTCGCCGATGCGGGCGGCGGCGGTCAGGGTGGTGGCCTGCTCGGCAACCTCGGTCACGCCCTGGGCGGTCACGGCGAAGAGACGGCCGTCGGCACCACGGATGAGGGCGGCCTGGTCGATGATGGCGGTCATGAGAACAGCTCCTGGGCGTGGGTTTCGAGGAACCGCGAATACTGCGGTATGTCGAAACCTTGGCCGCTATGACCCGCCCGGACTGTGAAGAACTTCACATGCCGGACGCCCCGGCACCGGGTAAAAATCGCTTACACGCGCACACACGCATGTTCAGTCCCGGAAAAATTCCGGCGACCCGGGAAAAATTCGCCAAGCCGAGAACCGGCCAGCCGAGACAGGAGCGTACCGATGAAGTTGGACCGCCGCATTCCCCGCAGCCTCGACGAAATGGCCGACCTCAGCTCGCTCGCGGCTCCGCCCGCCGTGGTGACGCGCTCGCTGACGATCGGGGGGCGCCGCGCCAGCCTGCGGCTGGAGGCGACGATCTGGGATGGGCTGAAGGACATCGCCAAGTCCCAGGGCAAGTCGCTGGAGGCGCTGTGCGCCGACATCCACGACAGCCGGACGGAGGGAATCCCCTTCGCCACCAGCGTCCGGGTCTATGTGCTGAACCATTTCCGCAGCACCGCCGCCGGCACCACCACGCTGGTCGCCTGACGCTCCGGCGGGGCGTTCACCGGGTCAGGTCGGACGCGGCGAGGCAGCGGCGGAAGGCCCGGCAGCGGTCGGAGAGCGGCATCATGGACAGCTGGCGGCTCATCGTCTCGGCAGCCGCCAGATGCTCCATGGCCTCCCGGCGCTGGCCGGTGGCGGTGAAGGCCTGAGCCAGGGCGAAGTGCGACCAGCCCTGTTCGGACAGCTGTCCGGCGTCCGTCGCGATGCTCAGCGCCTTGGCGGCGCAGCCGATCGCGGTGTCGTGCTGCGCCGTTTCCAGGGCCAGGTCCGACATCCAGTTCAAGATCCGCGGCCTGGGCAGCGAGTGATTCAGGATGTGCGCCTGTTCCAGGCTGGCGTTCAGCAGGCGCGCCCCCTCCGCAGAGCCGCCGGTGCGGGCGATGGCGTAGCCCAGCGCGCCCAGCGTGATCGGTTGGAAGATGTGCAGGCGCGTCGCCTCGGTGATCGTCACGGCGTCCTTCAGCAGCGGCAGCGCCTCGGCGAAGCGCTCGCCGATGATGTGGACCAGCGCCAAATGGACCTTCACCGACGACACGGAGAAGGCGTGCCCGACCCCTTCCGCGATGTCGAGCGCGTGGAGCATCACCTGGACGGCCTCCTCGTCGCGCCCCAACTCGGCGAGGCAACGGCCCTGGTAGGCGGCGGTGATGGCGACCGCCACCGCGGTCAGGCCGAACCGCGCGCGTGGGGCATGGGCCAGCGCCAGGCTGCGCGCCTGCTCCAGCTTCTCCTGGGCTTCCGGGAAATGCCCCTTGTCCACCAGCATGCCGCCCAGCCGCATCAGCCCCTGGATGCGCAGTTCCATCGTCCCCTGGTTGCCCAGATGGTCGAGCGCGCTGCGGCTGAGCGCGATGGCTCCGTCGAGCACGCCGTAGACCCATTGGAAGGACGCCTTGAGCGAGGTCGCGCGGGCGTAGCGGATGCGGTCGTCGATGCCCAGCGCCATGTCCCGCGCCTCCTCCAGCGGGTCGCCGGCCAATTGGCGCCCCTGCGGCAGCAGGACGAGAGGGATGCCGACCCACAGGTCGATCCGCCGCTGGGTGTTGCGGCGGGTGTCCGGCAGATGGTCCAGGGCCTTCAGCGCCTGCTCGTAGAAGCGTCCGGCGTCGAAATGCTTGCAGCGCATCTCCGCCCGGCGCCCGGCCCGGCGGCCATAGGCGCAGGCGAGCGGCCAATTCTCGGCGTAGAAGGCGTGATGGGCGATCAGTTCCGCCCGGTTCGGCAGGTTGCGGTCGGACCGCCGCCGCAGGGCGTGCAGGACGCGCCCGTGCAGCGGCTGGCGCTCCCGCTTGGTCAGGGTGGCGTAGGCGACTTCCTGGACCAGCGCGTGGCGGAAGGTCAGCTCCAGGTTCGGCAGCAGGCGGGAGCGCGCGAAGAAGCCGCTCTGCTCCAGCCGGGCCAGAGCCGACGGCAGTTCGGCGGCGGGAATCGGGGACACCGCGCGCAGCAGGCCCAGATCGACCGAGGTGCCGATCACCGCCGCGTGCATCAGCACCCGCCGCGGGCCGGGCTCCAGCGCGTCGATCCGCGAGGCGAGCAGGCCGTGCACCGTGGCCGGCAGGGCCATCCGGGCGTCCGCCTTGCCCAGGCTGTAGCAGCCCGGACTGCCGACGATGGCCCCGGTCGTCTCCAGCGTGCGCAGCGATTCCTCCAGATAGAGCGGCACGCCCTGGCTTTGCGCCGCGACGCGCGCCTTCAGGTCGGCCAGCGACGGGCTGTGGCCCAGCCAATGGTCCAGGAACTCGTCGGCCTGCAGCGGCTCCAGCGGTTCGAGCGCGAGGGCGTGAACGGAGTCCGGCGCGGTCCAGCCGCCCGGCGTGTCCGGCCGTGACGTGACCAGGACGAGGACGCGGGCGTCCTCCACCCCTTCGGCGAGGGCGTCCAGCAGGCGGTTGGTCAGCCCGCGCGTCCAGTGCGCATCCTCGACGAGGATCAGCAGCGGGCGCTCCACGGACAGCTCGCGGATCGCCGCGACCAGCCCCTCGACGCTGAAATCGGCCTTCTGGGCCGGGTCGAGCCCCTGCCACAGCGGGTGGACGGAAAGCTGGCCAAGCAATTCCCGCATCGCCTCGCCGGCCAGTTCGCCACCGTTGCGCGCCGCGGCGGCGGTCAGCCGCGCCACCGCCGAGCCGTCCACCACCCCGCAGACCGACAGGGCGAGGCAACAGGCCGCCGCCTCCAGGTCGTCGGGGTCACCCAGGCGGCGGATCGGGAATTGCGGCCAGATGGCGATGGTGAAAGCCCCGGCTTCCGGGCTGCGCATCAGCTCGCCGGTCAGCCGGGATTTGCCGATGCCGGCCTCTCCGATCAGGATGGCGCAGGCGCCGCGGCCCCGCTCGGCCCGTCGCAGCGCTCCGGTCAGCACCGCCAGTTCGGGTTGGCGCCCGACGAACAGGGTGCCTTCGGCCGACAGCAGGTCCATCGCCGTGAGCCGCATCGCCCGCGCCGCTTCCAGCGCGAAGGCGGTCACCGGCTCCGCCGTGGCGGACAGGCGCAGGGTTCCCGCCGGGCGGACCGTCAGGCCCTTGGGCACCAGATCCAGCGTCTCGCGGCTCAGCAGCACGCTGTTGGGCTGCGCCCGCTGCTGCAGCTTGGCGGCGATATGAACGGTTTCGCCCACGGTGCGGTAGTCGGTCCAGACCCCCGTCTCGATGATCTGGGCCACCACCTCGCCGGAGCTGATGCCGACCCGCATCTTGAACTCGTCCGAATCGATGGCCGAGCGGGCGATGTCCTGCGCGGCGAGGCAGGCGCGCAGCGCGTGGTCCTCCTGCGCGGAGGGCGCGCCGAACACCGCCATGATGCCGTCGCCCAGCACCTGGGCCACCGTGCCGCCGTAGCGATCCACCGAGTCGGTGAGGACTTGCAGGATGGTGAGAAGGGTCTGGTCGGCCTCCTCCGGGTCGCGGCCTGACACCATGCTGGAGGATTCGACGATGTCGGCGAACAGGACGGTGACGACCTTGCGTTCCGCGCTGTTGCGCCGGGCCGCTCCGCCATCCGCTGAATCCGCGGCGCGCGTGACGTCTGGCGCGGGCATGGGCCGGCACAACGCCTCCCGAGGCGCCGCCGTGGGCATCGGTCGCGATTCGCCCAGGTCCATATCCGTTCCGGCCATCGAAGCCCCCCTGCGGAGCGTCATCGGCATGTTAGAGGAAACAAATTCGAATGCGCAGACATTCAAAACAACGGTTGGGTAATTCCGTTCTGAACGAGGCAGCGTAACATATGTTGGTATGTTTTATTGCGCAATCCGCAAGCGGCGGCTTCCACCGGCCTGCATTCCTGCCGTGCCGAGGCTCCTTCGACGCACGGGTTGGTGTCGCGTGAAAAAATAGACTTGCCTTGGCCGTCGCTGGGGCGTATACGGGCGCTCCTCCGCTGGAGCGGCGCGGGCGTAGCTCAGGGGTAGAGCACAACCTTGCCAAGGTTGGGGTCGAGGGTTCGAATCCCTTCGCCCGCTCCATGACACAGCGCGGATGGTACGAAAAAGGGCGGCCTCGGGCCGCCCTTTTCGCGTTTTGCGTTTCTTTGCCAAGCCGTGAGTACGGTCCGTAAGTCGGTGGCGGGCCTTTTCGGCCCGCCGTGCCGCGCTCCGGCGTCGCGGCTACCACAGCACCCGCGACACCTCGTAGAAAAGCGCGCCGACGATGGCGGTCGCCGGCAGGGTGATGACCCAGGCCATGACGATGCCCTGCGCCAGACCCCAGCGCACCGCGCTGGTACGGCGGGCGGCGCCGACGCCGATGATCGCGCCGGTGATGGTGTGGGTCGTGCTGACCGGAACGCCGAGCCATGTCGCGACGAACAAAGTGATCGCGCCGCCCGTCTCCGCGCAGGAGCCCTGGACCGGCTTCAGGTCGGTCAGCTTCGACCCCATGGTCTTGACGATGCGCCAGCCGCCGAACAGCGTGCCCAGCCCCATCGCGGCCTGACAGGTGATGACCACCCAGAAGGGCACGTGGAAGGTCGGCCCCAGCAGCCCCTGGGAAAAGAGCAGGACAGCGATGATGCCCATGGTCTTCTGCGCGTCGTTGCCGCCGTGCCCCAGGCTGTAGAGCGCGGCGGAGCCGATCTGCAGGTGGCGGAACAGCCGGTCGACCGCGAAGGGGGTGGTGCGCCGGAACAGCCAGGACACCGCCACGATCATCACGCTGGCCAGCAGGAAGCCGACCACCGGCGAGACGACGATGGCCGCGGCGGTCTTCGCCAGACCCGACACCACCACGGCGTCCAGCCCGGCCTTCGCCACGCCGGCCCCGACGAGGCCGCCGATCAGCGCGTGGGAGGAACTGGACGGGATGCCCAGCCACCAGGTGAAGACGTTCCAGACGATGGCGCCCATCAGCGCGCCGAAGATGACGTGCGGGTCCACCACCCCCGCCCCGACAATGCCGGTGCCGATGGTGGTCGCCACATGCAGCCCGAAGAACAGGAAGGCGATGAAGTTGAAGAAGGCGGCCATCGCGACGGCGGTCCGCGGCGACAGCACGCGGGTGGAGACGACCGTTGCGATGGAGTTGGCCGCGTCGTGCAGCCCGTTGAGGAAATCGAAGAGGAGGGCGACGCCGATCAGCCCGATGAGGATGGGCAGGGCGAGGGTAGCGGCTTCCATGGGATCAGACCTGTTCGACGATGATGCCGTCGATGGTGTCGGCCACGTCCTCGCACGCATCGAGCACGCGTTCCAGCAGCTCGATGATCTCGCGTTGAAGGGCGTGGCGATGGGTGATGGGGGCGTCGAGCCCGCCGCTCTCGTCGCGCAGCCGATGGTTGGCCTCGCGCAGGAGCCGGTCGCCTTCGCTCTCGATCCGCGAGACCTCGGCGGTCATCGCGTGGAGTTGCTCGACGTGTTTGGGAATGTCGCGGAGCAGGGGGATGCCCGCGCTCAGCCGATTGGTGCAGCGCACGATGGCATCGGCCTGGGCGTGCATTTCCGGCGTGTAGTCGTTGAAGCCCGCCTCGACGAGGTGACGCGCGGTCTCCTCGATGAGGTTGAGGACGTCGTCCATCCGCTTGCCGAGTTCCTGGATGTCCGAACGGTCGAAGGGCACGATGAAACTGCGGTGGACGGCGAGCTGGATGTCCTTCTCGATGGCGTCGGCCTCGCTCTCGACCCGGCGGATGGTCTGGAACCGCTCCTCCAGGTCCTGGCCGCTGGCCATCATCGCCCGCAGCGCCTCGGCGCCCGTTGCGACGGTCCGGGCGTGGTCGGCGAACAGGTCGAAAAACCGTTCTTCGCGCGGCATCAGGGCCCGGAACAAATTCAGCATGCGTGGTTCTCCAACTTACGCCGGCCTGCAGTGCTGGGGACCCCGCACGGATGCGCGCGAGCCCCAGCATCGCGGCTGGTGTAACATCCCCGGCGCTTATGGGGAGTCACAAAAGTGTCATGCTGGGCCGGCTTGCGGCGAGATTTCACGGGGGTGCCCGGCGGAAAGACCGGTGATTTGCCGCGGCGGGCCGCTTATCCTGCCGCCGACGGATCGGCAGCGGGGAGGCGGGTGGCGCGTGGCAGGGGAAACGCAGATCGGCACGGAAACCCAGATCGGGCTAACGGCGGCCATCGTTTCGGTGGGCGTGTCCTCGGCGAACGGCGCCGAGCCGCGCGTGGTGACCGTGCGCAGCGGCTTCGAGATCCCCGAATCGCACCGCCGCGGCGACGAGCCGCCGCCCCACCGCGACGCCCTGCCGGGCGCGCCCTTCGATCCCGAGCGCTTCCGCACCCTTCAGGACGGCCTGCGCGCGGTGGCGGAGGACGCGGCCGGGCTGACCCTGCGCTATGTGGAGCAGCTCTACAGCTTCGGCGACCGCTACCGCGACCCGCACGAGCTGTTCGGCGGCCCGCGCTCGCTGGTGGTCGGCTATCTGGCCTTGCTGCGTGAGGCGCCGCTGCGCATTGACGGGGCGGAGTGGCGCGGCCTGTACGAGTTCTTCCCCTGGGAGGACTGGCGCGATGCGCCGCCTCCGCTGCTCGATTCGGTGATCCGCCCGGCGCTGGCCCGCTGGGTCGCCGCGGCGCCGGACGAGCCCGCCCGTGCCCGGCGCGGCGAGCGCGCCCGCATGGCCTTCGCCCTGGACGGCGGGGACTGGGATTCCGAACGGGTGCTGGAACGCTATGAGCTTCTCTACGAGGCCGGGCTGGTGGTGGAGGCGTTCCGTGACCATGACCTGGCCCGCCGGGCGGGGGTGGAGGAGCGCACGGTACGGTTGGAGATGCCCCGCGCGCTGGGCCGCCCGATGGCCCGCGACGGCCGCCGCGTCCTGGCGACGGCGCTGGAACGTCTGCGCGGCAAGTTGAAATACCGCCCCATCGTGTTCGAGCTGCTGCCCCCGACCTTCACCCTGCACCAGCTTCAGCAGGTGGTGGAGGCGCTGTCCGGCGAGCGGCTGCACAAGCAGAATTTCCGGCGCCTGATGATCTCCGGCGGGCTGGTGGAGCCGACCGGCCAGTATGAGAGCCAGACCGGCGGGCGCCCCGCCGAACTCTACCGCTTCCGCCGCAGCGCCATCCTGGAGCGGACCAGCACGGGAGCCATCGCCTCCCCGGAGGATTGACCATCGCCGTTCTGGGGGTATCCTGCCGCCAATACCGAAACAAGGGGAGCGAACGCCCATGACCGACTTCGACAGCACCTGCGACCTTTACGACCGGTTCGAGAGGACCGCCCGCGTCGCCGACCCCGTCTTCCGCGATTTCGGCCGGCGTTGCAAATTCAGCGGCGTGGCGGTGACCGTGAAGTGCTTCGAGGACAATTCCCGCGTCAAGGAGACGCTGGGCACGCCGGGTCGGGGCAAGGTGCTGGTGGTGGATGGCGGCGGCGGCCTGCGCGCCGCCCTGATGGGCGACCTGATCGCCAAGGACGCGGTGAAGAACGGCTGGGAGGGCGTGGTCATCCACGGCTGCGTCCGCGACGCCGCCGTGCTCGCCACGCTGGACCTGGGCATCAAGGCGCTGGCGGCGATCCCGCGCAAGACCGTCCGCTATGGCGAGGGGCAGAAGGATCTGCCGGTGACTCTGGCCGGCATCCGCATCACCCCCGGCGATCTGGTCTTCGCCGACGAGGATGGCGTGCTGGTGCTGACTGCCGAGGAGTTCGGCGCAACCGCCTGACCCGGCCGCTCGAAAGCCCTCTCCCGCCGCGCGGGGGAGGGTTGGGTGGGGGCACCAACGACGGCGCCCTGTCACACCTCAGCCCGCGACCTTCTCCCATCCCATCTTTTGGTACCGGTACTCCAGGATCGTCGGCGCCGCGCAGGCGTAGCCGACCCAGACGCCCAACGTCATCAGAACGCCGGTCGGCCACAGTGGGATGGAGATGAGGATCAGCGCCGCATGAATCGCGGCGTGCAGCCATTCGGCCTTTTTCGCGAAGTAGACGGGGCCGAGCAGAAAGGCCCAGAGGATCTCGCGGTTGGTCACCGCCTCCCGCTGGCCGCTCTCCGGATTCTCGAACACCATCCCGGACGGAGCCGCTGCCATCCCTGCCTCCCTTTGATTGTTTGGGAATCAGATTTGACGACGGCGGCCCGGTCTGTCGAGACCGCGACGAAGTTTTTCCGGATGGTGGAGACGGCGCCCTGACGGATGGATCAGGCCGCCGCTCCGCTCCGCCCGGCCTGCGTCATGGCCAGGAAGCGCCGACACTGCTGTTCGCGGTCGTAGCCCAGCAGCGTGCCGAGGATGAAATCCTCCTCCGGCGTCAGTTGGTTCAGCGGCTTGCGCACCACGCTGCGCACCATCGCGACACAGGCCGCGTTGCCGAAGAAGACGTTGACCTTGGCCTCCGTCACCGTCTGGACGTGGTAGTCGACGAACTGCTCCGCCAGCTTGCGGGTCACCGTGTCGGCGTCCCGCGTGCTGAGCGTCATCATGACCATGGGCCGGACGCCCTTGCTGTACTCGTACAGATGGTGCCCGAGCAGATGAACGGGCATGGCCGGCCCGTCATTGGGAATCACGTCAGTTGGCTGATCCATGCGGTGATCCGTTTGTCGGTTTGGGAGGACTGGTTGTCCTGGTCGAGCGCCAGCCCGACGAACCGCCCGTCACGTTCGGCGGTGGAGCCCGAATGCTCGTAGCCGGTGGTGTCGGTGAAGCCGACGACGACCCCGCCCTGCGCCACCACCTGATCGTAGAGGGTGCCCATGGCATCCACGAAGGACTCCGGGTAGGTCACCTGATCGCCGGTGCCGAACAGGGCGACCTTCCGGCCGTTCAGGTTGGCCGCCTTCAGCGTGGCGAAATTGGCCTCCCAGTCGCATTGCAGATCGCCCACCCCGTAGGTCGGCGCGCCGAGGATCAGCAGGTCGCAATTCTCGAAATCCGCGGTGGAGGCGCGGGCGATGTCGACGGTCTTCCCCTGAATCTTCTTCGCGATGCGCGAGGCGACCGACTTGGTCGCGCCGCCGTCGGAGCCATAGATGATCGTGACGTTCATGGTCTCTCTCTGGGCAATCCTGTGGGGCAATCGGATCAGGGCCGGCAAGCAAAGGCGAGAACGTCCGGCCTGAGGAGAATGATAATAAGAATGATTCGCATTTGCAATATGACCATGAGGAAATTGCGGGAATTTGTCGAGGGACGCACCGCGCCAGGGGTACGGCGCGGCTCGTCGACGGTTCAGGAAGCCTTGTGCGGGGAAACGTTGGGCAGAAGGGCGGCGGCGAGGCCGAGCAGCGGGACGACCGAGCAGGCCTGGAAGACGAAGCCGATGCCCTTCCAGTCGGCCAGGACGCCCAGCCCGGCGGCGGCCATGCCTCCGATGCCGAAGGCCAGACCGAAGAACAGGCCGGAGACCATGCCGACGCGGCCGGGCATCAGCTCCTGCGCGTAGACGATGATGGCGGGGAAGGCCGAGGCCAGCGCCAGCCCGATCACCGCGCTGAGCACGACCGTCGCCGTCAGCCCGACATGGGGCAGCAGCAGCGTGAAGGGCAGGATGCCGAGGATGGACACCCAGATGACCGTCTTGCGCCCGATCCGGTCGCCGACCGGCCCGCCGATGATCGTGCCCATCGCGACCGCCGCCAGGAAGACGAACAGGCAGAGCTGCGCCGAATCCGGCGCCAGGGCGAAGCGCTCCATCAGGAAGAAGGTGTAGTAGCTGGTGAGGCTGGCCAGATAGACGTATTTGGACAGGATCAGCACCATCAGCACGGCCAGCGCCCGGTTCACCTGCCCGCTGGTCAGGCCGGGGTGACGGACCGCGGCGCCGCGGCGGACCGGGCGGGCGTGGTCGCTGCGGGCGTACCAGCGCCCGATGCCGGTCAGCAGGGCCATGCCGCCCAGGGCGGCCAGCGCGAACCAGGACAGGCTTTCCTGCCCGCGCGGCAGGATGATGTAGGCGGCCAGCAGCGGCCCCAGCGCCGACCCGGCGTTGCCGCCCACCTGGAACAGCGACTGCGCCAGTCCGTGCGCCCCGCCGGAGGCCAGACGGGCGATCCGCGACGCCTCGGGGTGGAAGACGGAGGAGCCGAAGCCCAGCAGGGTCGCCCCGATCAGCAGAGCCGCGTAGTTCGGCGCGAAGGCCAGCGTGACCAGCCCGACCAACGACGCCCCCATTCCGATGGTCAGGGAGTAGGGAGCCGGCCGCCGGTCGGTGGCGAGACCGATGATCGGCTGAAGCAGCGAGGCGGTGATCTGGTAGGTCAGGGTGAGCAGGCCGATCTGCGCGAAGCTGAGGTCGAATCCGCCCTTCAGAAGCGGATAGATCGCGGGCAGCAGGGACTGGATCAGGTCGTTCAGCAGATGGCAGACGCTGATCGTCCCCAGGACGGGCAGCGCCGTCCCCCCGGCCTTGGGCCGGGACAGGGTGGTGTCGGTCACGAAGGAAAGCCTTTTTTGGCGCTTGGCCGGGTTTGGCGCTTGGCCGGCGGGCGGCGCGTTGCTTGGTGTAGGGCAACAGCCTATGGTGAGCCGTGGCGGCCTGCCACCGCGGTCAGGCCGATTTCTTACGAGACTGGGCCATGGTCCGGAACCTGCGCATCGACACGGTCGAGGAGTCGCCCAGCCCGCTGATCGCGCTGGGGCAGGATCACGCGGACGGCACCTTGCTGGCCGCCCACACGCACCGGCGGGGGCAACTGCTGTCCGGGGCGACGGGAACACTGGTGCTGTCCACCGCCCAGGGGCGCTGGGTGATGCCGCCCCATTGCGGGCTGTGGATTCCGCCGGGCGTCCCGCACGAGGTCCGCATGATCGGGATGGTCATGACGCAGAGCCTCTATCTGGCCCCCGCGCTCGCTGACACCATGGCGGGCCGTTGCGAGGTGGTGGCGCTGTCGCCCTTCTTCCGCAGCCTGATCGCGCGGGCGCTCGATGTGCCGGTGGACTACGATCCGGACGGCCACGACGGCGCGGTGATGGCGTTGCTTCTGCACGAGATGCGGCGGCTTCCGGTGGAGCCGCTGTCGCTGCCCTTCCCTGCCCACGCCGCCCTTGCGGAGCGCTGCCGGCGGTTCCTGCAGGAGCCGACGATCCAGGTGACGATCGAGGCGTGGAGCGACGGGCTGGGCATGAGCCGCCGCAACTTCACGCGGCTGTTCCGGCGCGAGACGGGGCTGAGCTTCGTGGAATGGCGCCAGCAGGCCTGTCTGGTGTCCGCCCTGCCGCGGCTGGTCGCCGGGGTTCCGGTGACGACGGTGGCGCTGGACCTCGGCTACGACAACCCGGCGGCCTTCACGACGATGTTCAAGCGGACATTGGGGGCGTCACCAAGGGCGTATCTGGCGGGGGCTGGTTGACTGGGAAAGAGCGGTTGCGTTTGGAAAGAGGGGGGGCGGCCGAGGCCATGCCGCACCGGAAGGGTGCTTACCTTTATCGGAAGCCGAACAGCGTGAAGAAAAGGGGCTTGTGGTCGTTCATGAACGCTTCCGGAAGCTTGCCGAGGCGGCCGGCGACAATGCTGCGTTCGAGCGTCGCAACCTTGTCGAATTGAACGCGCGACAGGCTTTTGAGGCCATTGTCAGCGGTCGGGGCAACCGGAATGTCGTAGGGACCGGCGTGTGGGCGTGACGTGATGGCACAGACGACGATGTCTTCTCCGTCGTTGTTGGCGGAGAGCACCAGAACCGGGCGACGCTTGTCGCCGGTCAAGTCGGTGTAAGGAAAGCGTGCAAGCAGCACGTCACCGAACGAAATCTTCATTGCGTTCAATGAGGTCGGCGTCGGAGTAGAGGTCGGGTTCGTCGGCAAGATAGTTGAAGGCGCCGCCCTTCGCGTTAATCTCGGTGATCGAGATGTCGTCCTCATCGTCGACGGTCTCAAGGACAACACGCAGCAGACGCCGCGGAGACAGGCCGAGGCGCTTGAGGTCGTCCGGAGGAAGCAGGCGGCCGGCTTCAATGCGGTCGATGGTGGTTCTCATGGAGACAGTCTACCGCAGGGATCGCCGGCCGGCTACCGTTTGTGGATATCCCCTCCCGGCCTCCCCCCGCTTGAGCGAGGGGAGGGGAAGAGTGGATCAGGCGGCGACCGTGTCGGCGACGTCCTGGAACTCCTTGATCTGGTCGAAGTTCATGTAGCGGTAGATGTCGCCGGCCTTCTGGTTAACGACGCTCACCTGCTCCAGATACTCGGCCGGGGTCGGCAGCTTGCCCAGCAGGGCGGCGACGGCCGACAGCTCGGCGGAGCCGAGATAGACGCGGGTGTCGATGCCCAGGCGGTTCGGGAAGTTGCGGGTCGAGGTCGAGATGGCCGTCGAGCCCTTGCGGATCTGCGCCTGGTTGCCCATGCACAGCGAACAGCCGGGCATCTCCATGCGGGCCCCCGACTTGCCGAGAACGCCGTAATAGCCTTCCTCGGTCAGGATCTGGGCGTCCATCTTGGTCGGCGGGGCGATCCACAGGCGGGTCGGGATGTCGGTCTTCCCGTCCAGGATCTTGCCGGCGGCGCGGAAGTGGCCGATGTTGGTCATGCAGGAGCCGATGAAGACCTCGTCGATCTTGTCGCCGGCAACTTCCGACAGCAGCTTCACGTCGTCCGGGTCGTTCGGGCAAGCGACGATCGGCTCCTTGATGTCGGCCAGATCGATCTCGATCACCGCGGCGTACTCGGCGTCGGCGTCCGGCTCCAGCAGCGACGGGTTGGCGATCCAGTCCTCCATCGCCTTGATGCGGCGGCCGAGCGTCCGGGCGTCCTCGTACCCGTTCGCGATCATCCACTTCATCAGGGTGATGTTGGAGCGCATGTACTCGATGATCGGCTCCTTGTTGAGCCGGACGGTGCAGGCGGCGGCGGAGCGCTCGGCGGAGGCGTCGGACAGTTCGAACGCCTGTTCCACCTTCAGCTCGGGCAGACCCTCGATCTCCAGGATGCGGCCGGAGAAGATGTTCTTCTTGCCCTTCTTCTCCACCGTCAGCAGGCCCTGGCGGATGGCGTAGAGCGGGATCGCGTTGACGAGGTCACGCAGCGTGACGCCCGGCTGCAGCGTGCCCTTGAAGCGGACCAGCACCGATTCCGGCATGTCCAGCGGCATGACGCCGGTCGCGGCGGCGAAGGCGACGAGGCCCGAGCCGGCGGGGAAGCTGATGCCGATGGGGAAGCGGGTGTGGCTGTCGCCGCCGGTGCCCACCGTGTCCGGCAGCAGCAGGCGGTTCAGCCAGGAGTGGATCACGCCGTCGCCCGGACGCAGGGCGACGCCGCCGCGGGTCGAGATGAAGTTCGGCAGCTCACGGTGGGTCTTGACGTCCACCAGCTTCGGATAGGCCGCGGTGTGGCAGAAGGACTGCATGACCAGATCGGCGGAGAAGCCGAGGCAGGCCAGATCCTTCAGCTCGTCGCGGGTCATCGGGCCGGTGGTGTCCTGCGAGCCGACCGTTGTCATCTTCGGCTCGCAATAGGTGCCCGGACGCACGCCCTGGCCTTCCGCCAGACCGACCGCGCGGCCGACCATCTTCTGGGCGAGCGTGAAGCCCTTGCCGCTGTCCACCGGGGAGGACGGCAGACGGAACAGGGTCGACGGGGCGAGGCCCAGCGCCTCACGCGCACGGGCGGTCAGGCCACGGCCGATGATCAGCGGGATGCGGCCGCCGGCGCGCACCTCGTCGAAGATCACGTCGGACTTGACGGTGAACTCGGCGATCACCGCGCCGTTCTTCAGGGCCTTGCCCTCGTAGGGGCGCAGCTCGACCGTGTCGCCCGTCTCCATCTGCGAGACGTCGAGCTCGATCGGCAGGGCGCCGGCGTCTTCCATCGTGTTGTAGAAGATCGGGGCGATCTTGGAGCCCAGGCAGACGCCGCCGAAGCGCTTGTTCGGGACGTAGGGAATGTCCTCCCCCGTCCACCACAGCACGGAGTTGGTGGCCGACTTGCGCGAGGAGCCGGTGCCGACCACGTCGCCGACATAGGCGACGAGGTTGCCCTTGGCCTTCAGATCCTCAAGCTGCTTGATCGGGCCGCGAACGCCGGCTTCCTCCGGCACGATGCCGGGGCGCGGGTTCTTCAGCATGGCCAGGGCGTGCAGCGGGATGTCCGGGCGCGACCAGGCGTCCGGGGCCGGCGACAGGTCGTCGGTGTTGGTCTCGCCCGACACCTTGAAGATGGTCAGCGTCAGGCTTTCCGGGACGGCCGGGCGGCTGGTGAACCACTCCGCGTCGGCCCAGGACTGGATCACCGCCTTGGCGTTGGCGTTGCCCTTGTCGGCCAGCTCCTTGACGTCGTGGAAGTAGTCGAACATCAGCAGCGTGGTCTTCAGGCCGGCGGCGGCGGCCTCGCCGCACTCGGCGTCGCCCAGCAGGTCGATCAGCGGCTTGATGTTGAAGCCGCCGAGCATGGTGCCCAGCAGCTCCGTCGCCTTGACCTTGGAGATCAGCGGCGAGGTCTCGTTGCCCTTGGCGAGCGAGGCCAGGAAGGCGGCCTTGACCTTGGCGGCGTCGTCGACGCCCGCCGGAACGCGGTGCGTGATGAGATCGACCAGGAAGGCTTCCTCGCCCTGCGGCGGGTTCAGGAGAAGGTCGACCAGCTCCTCGGTCTGCTTGGCCGAAAGCGGCAGGGCGGGAATTCCGAGCGCGGCACGCTCAGCGACATGCTGGCGGTAAGCTTCAAGCACGGTGCGATCCTCTCATCCAAGGTTGCTCAACAGTCGTCCGATTCCCCGACCCAGGGGCGCGCTCGCGGACCCGGCTTTTTTGCCCTTGCGGCGTCTTCCCACGCCGCCGGTCCTTCCATTCCGGAAGGAACTTCCGCGGAACGGAGATGTCTTACGTCGCCGCCTTGGGAGTCGTCAAGTCAACGCTCCGCCTGCGACACGTTTTCAGGCGCCGGCCATAGAAGTGGTATTACAACTTGCTCCCGCCGGGCTTGTGGAGGGGTGTCGATTTGCTGAATTCCTCATCGTTTTTGCAATGAACGCCCCGGCGGGGTTTCTGCGCAGGCCGTCGCATCACCATGACTAGCCCGTCGGCGAAGAGGTTGATGGCGAACAATTGGGCATGTAGGGTGTTCCGGCTGTGCATCCACGGCACCGCGCAGGCCCCATGCCCTCTGGCTCCACGCCCCCTGGTTCCATGTCCCCTGGCCCCATGCCCATTCGGAACCGGATCGCCGCCCGGTTCCTGAGCCTTCTTCTGGCGCTGGCTCCGCTCCAGCCGCTGCCCGCCGCCATCCCCGCGGCGGTGCCCGTCGGGCTGGCCGCGGCCACCGCCGCGCTGCTTTGGCCGCAGGCGGCGGAGGCGCGGGCCGGTGGGGGGCGCAGTTCCAGCGGGGGATACAGCCGCCCGTCCGTGCGTACCCCGTCCTTCTCCACCCGCTCCGCCCCGTCGCGCGCGCCGTCCACCGGCAGCGGCGGCTACAGCCGGCCCAAGAGCGGGCCGTCCTACGGCTTGCCAGGCGGGGCGCCGTCCGGCGGTGGCGATCTGGGCGTGTCGCGGCGGTCGAGCGGCGAGGCGCTGGACCGCTACCGAGCGCAGCAGCAACAGCAGCAGCAACAGCAACAGCGGGAACGCACCCCGCCGGTCGCCGCGCCGCCTCCCCGTTCCGGCTCTGGCTCCGGGACCGGCTGGGGCGGGGGAGGGTGGCAGGGCGGCGGCAACTCCGGCTCGGGCTGGGGGCAGCGGCGTACCGGCGGCTATGGGCCGGGCGGCTGGTACGGCGGCTGGCGCCCGCCGGGCTGGGCCTATGGCAGCCGTCCCAGCTTCGGCCTGTGGAATGGGCTGTTCCTGTGGTTCCTGCTCGACAATCTGTCGCGCCCCGGCTACGCCGACTGGTTCCACAACCACCAGGGCGACCCCGGCTACGCGGAATGGCGCGCGGAAGCGGAGCGGCGCGCGCAGGACGACCCCGACCTGCGCCGTCGCCTGGACGATCTCGACACCCGCCTCCGCGCGCAGGACGACCGTCCGCGCGATCCCGGCTACCTGCCGCCGGACATCCCGCGCGACGTCGCGCAGGCCGCGCCGGAGACGCCGTCTTCCTCGGGTGATTCCGGGGGAGGCATGGGCACCTTGCTCCTTCTGATTCTGCTCGTCGGGGGGATGGTGGTGGCCGTGACCGTGCTGCGCCGCCGCTCGTCGGGCTCCCGCTCCGGAGGTTCCGCCATGACCCGTTCGCCCTGGAGTACCGCCGCCGGCATCGTCAAGGCCAAGGCCACCGGCGCCTCCTACGAACCGTCGCTGTTCCGCGTGGGCATGACGCTGACGCCCGATCCCACGCCCTTCCTGTTGGGCGGCGGCGCGATCAAGGCCGTGGCGCCGGAGGGAGCCGGCACGATGGTCAGCGTGGAGGCCGTGGGCACGCTGACGGGAGGCGGCGTGACGCTGCACCGGCTGTATCTTCCGGGCGGGCGCGGCTTCTACCAGCTTCATCTGGGAGCCGGGGGCGCGCCGGACGAATGCCGCTGGTTCAGCGTTCTGGACGAGGTCCACCCCACCGACAACGACGAATGGGGCTTCTGGCTGGACCCTGGCGACGGGATGATCGGCTACCCGCAGTTCCAGACCAAGGACGGCAAGCTGTACGGGCGGCTGTGGTCGCCCGGCGCGTCCCGCATCGCTCCCATCACCTTCGACGAGACGCTGACCGACCACCGCGGCAGCCGCACCCGCCGCCTGACCGCCATGCTCTACGCCGCCCCCACCGGCGCCGCGGACCCCGCGCCCCGGACCGAATATGTGCTGGCGGCGGCGGTGGAGGACGGCGGCGAGGCGTGGGTAGAGGTCCGCGCCGGCATCGACGTCAACCCCGCCTCACTTTCTCTCGCCTGATCCCGCCAGCCCGTATGGAAGACACCATGGACACCAGCGTCGCGCAAATCCTGCAAGGCCTCGAATCCGGCCTGCCGCTGCTGCTTCTGCATTTCGGAGCGACCCTGGCTCTGTTTCTGATCGGGGTGGCCGTCTACGTCGCGGTCACGCCGCTGCACGAGCGCGACCTGCTGGCGAGCGGCAACCAGGCCGCCGGTGTGGTGCTGGGCGGCACGCTGGTGGCGCTGGCGATCCCGCTGGCGGCGACGCTGGCGACCAGCCTCGTCCTGGTGGACATCCTGATCTGGGGGTCGGTTGCCCTGGTGCTGCAGTTGATTACCTTCCTGATCGCCATTTGGCTGTTCCGCGACCTGCGCGCCATGATCGAATCCGGCAACGTCGCCGCGGGCACGGCGCTGGCCGGGCTCCAGATCGCCGTCGCGCTGCTGAACGCCGGAGTCATGGCGGGATGAAGACCCGCCCAAACAGAGAGGAACCGCAACCATGATCTCGTTCATCCGCAACCTCGTCGGGGTGAAGACCGATCAGGCCGTCCAGTCGGCGGTGGAAGCCCTGGTCCGCTGGGACCCGAAAGCCGCGACGGAGGCCGAACTGCGCACGATGGAAGAGCATCTGGACCGTCTCGGCCTTCAGGTCGCGCAGGCGCGCGCCGCCTATGAGAAGGAGCAGAAGGAGGCCGAGGTCATCCTTCAACTTTCCCGCCAGCGCATGGCCGCCGCCGAGCATCTTCAGCGTCAGATGGAGGCGGAAACCGACGCCGGTCGCAAGGCCCAGCTCGAAACGAGCCTGGAAACGCTGGTGGGGATGCTGGAGCAGATGGCTCCGGACATCGATCGGGAGGAGCAGGACGCCGTGGACGCGCGCGAGTTCCTGACCATGCTGGAAACGACCTACGCCGAGGCCGGCGGCAAGCTGAAGGCCGCCCGCAGCGCGTTGCAGCGGGCCGAACGGCACATGGGCCGCGCCGCCCAGCAGCGTGACATGGCCGAGCAGCGGGCGGAGGCGGCCCGGCAGGCGGCGGGGCTGAGCGGCGCCACCTCCAGCCTCGGCACGGCGCTGAAGGCGATGCAGGACGCGGCGGCCCGCGACCTTGCCCAGGCGGAGGCGTCCAGCGCCAAGGCCCGTCTGCTGAAGCCGTCCAAGCCCGAGGAGGACGATCCCAACATCAAGGCGGCGCTCGATGCGGCTTCGGGAGCGAAGCCGGCGCCCAGCACCCTGTCCGACCGTCTGGCCTCTCTGAAAGGCCGGCATTGAAGGGTATGATCAATAGGATCATCCTATTGATCGAATAGGATGATCCGCATAGATCCTATCGGATTCCTCCGCCATGATGCCAGCGGTGAACGTCTGCTCGCTGGAGGAACCGATGCGCAGGTCTATGGCGGAGCTGTTGAACGAACTGGAACGGCACGGCGTGCGGCTGCTGCCGGGTGGGCGCCTGCTGGTGCAGGGCCATGTTCCGGCCCCGCTGCTGATGCGCGCCCACCGCAACCGCCGGGCCCTCAGCGCCGCTTTGGCGCCGCCGCGCGGTTGACGGCAGGCTTGACCCCAGCCCGCGAGGCGTTGTTCCTGCGCGGACGGCGCCCCACGTCAATGCAACGCCCCCGATGTTCCGGGCGATCCCGTGCCCAACCAGGAGACCCTGTGTGACGATCCAACTGACCACCCTCGCCAACGGATTCCGCGTGCTGACGGACCATCTGCCGCATCTCGGCACGGTGACCAGCGGCGTCTGGGTCGGCGTCGGGGCGCGCAACGAACGGCCGGCGGTGAACGGCATCGCCCATTTCCTGGAGCACATGATCTTCAAGGGAACGGAAAGCCGCGACGCGCTGGGCATCGCGCTGGAGATCGAGAACCGCGGTGGCGAGTTCAACGCCTACACGGACTACGACGTCACCGCCTATTACACGCAGATGGCCGCCAAGCACGTCGACGTCTCCTGCGAGATCATCGGCGACATCGTCCTCAACTCCGTCTTCCCGGAGGAGGAGGTGGAGAAGGAGCGCGGCGTGGTCATCCAGGAGATCGGCCGCTACGCCGACGAGCCGGAGGATGTGGTCTACGAGGCGTTGCGCCGCACCGCCTTCGACGGGCAGGCGCTGGGCCGTCCGATCCTCGGCCCGAAGGAGAACGTCGCGGGCTTCGGGCGGGAGCATCTGTTCGACTATGTGTCCCATTACGACCCGCGCCGCATGGTCTATGTGGTGTCCGGCAACGTCGATCACGGCACCGTGGTGCGCCGGGCGGAGGGGCTGTTCGGCCATCTGACCGCCAAGGACGACCCGTTCCAGGAGACGGTCGTCAACAAGGGCGGGGCGGCGCTGCTGAAGCGCGACGCCGAGCAGGTGCATTTCATGGCGGCCTTCCCCGGCGTCGGCACCGAGGATTCCGCGAGCTACGCGCTGCGCCACCTCGCCAACATCCTGGGCGGCGGCATGACCTCGCGCCTGTTCCAGGAGATCCGCGAGAAGCGCGGGCTGGTCTATTCGGTCTACGCGGCACCCATCCAGTACGCGGACGGCGGTGCGCTCAGCTTCTACGCCGGCACCGGGCCGGAAGAGGTGGCGGAGCTGGTGCCGGTCTTCTTCGAGGAGCTGCGCAAGGCCCGCGACGGCGTGACCGCGGTGGAGCTGGAGCGGTCGAAGGAGCAGATGCGCTTCTCGGTGGGCAAGTCGCTGGAATCGACGATGCGCCGCGCCGACCGCTTCGCCCGTACCCTGCTGCGCACCGGCGAGGTGCGGACCATCGAGCAGATTTTCGAGCGCATCGACTCCGTGACCCCGGAGGATGTGGCGGTGGCGGCCAACCGCGTCTTCGCCGGCCCGATGGCCGTGTCCGCGGTCGGCAAGCTGGACCATCTGCCGTCCTACGAGGACATGCAGGGGATGCTGAAGGCGGCGTGAGGCTGTTGTGCAGCGACGCTTGCCCCCACCCCGGCCCTCCCCCGCCCAGCGGGGGAGGGAGATGATTGCGCCGTAGCCTCCGTTCCCTCCCCCGCCCAGCGGGGGAGGGTTAGGGTGGGGGCAATACGTCGCCTCTACCAGACCACCACCGGCAGCGCCGCGACCTTCAGCGGACCCAGGAACAGCCCACGGTTCTGCACGGTGACCGGGGCGGTCAGCACCGGCTCGCCGTTCGGACCGGTGGGGCGGGCCAGCAAGCCCAGCATGGTGCGGGCCATCGCCAGCTCCTTGGGCCGGAACATACCCTGGAGCGCGTCCAGCACCGCCTGATACCCGCGCACCTCCGCGGTCAGCGCGGCTTGCGGCTGCAAGGCGGCGTCGAGCGCCAGCGTGCCGTTCATCGCCAGCTTCAATGGCCCCCAATCCACATTCAGCCCGTCGAGCTGAAGCGTGCCGCCGTCGCGGCTCCAGGCCGACAGGCTGACCGGCTCCGGCTTCGGCGGCTGGCCGAGGATGCGGGCGGTCAGCAGAAGCCGCTGCACCTCGCGACCCAGCGAGTCCGGCGCGCCGTCGGGAAGGGTGGCGCCGCGCGCCTCCAGAGTGACGGACAGGCCGGTGTCGGTGTGGCTGGCCGGCGGCGCGGCGGGCTGGGTGGCGGTCAGGTCCAGGGCGGCGATCGGAACGGGCAGGGCGTCGGGCTGCGCCACCAGGTTGGTGAAGGCGAGCCGCGCCTCGACCGGCTGGCCGGTCAGGGTGAGGCCGACTTGGCCTTGGCCGCCGTCGCGGGCTACCAGCGTGAAGGGCGGCTGGTTCGCCTGCACCACCGTCACCCGCTGTTCGCCGGGCAGGGTCAGGGCGATGCGCGTGTGGTTCCAGGGAGGCGCCTCCGCCACCAGCCGGGTGCCCCGCCATTCCATGTCGCGGGTGGCGAACTGCGGCGCCTCCAGCGCGGCGCGGATGGTGAAGGGGTAGCCGCCGACGCTCAGCCCGCCATGGTTTACCACCGCACCGGCCGCCCGCTGCTCGTCCATCCAGGCGAGCACGCCGCGCTCCACCGCCGCTGCGGCCTGCCACCACCAGACCGAATAGGCGCCGGCCAGCAGGGCGAGGGCGAGAACGGCGAAGCCCAAGATCTTCCGAACGCGCATCTGTGGCATTTCCGTTTTGTGGCACCCACCTTATAGCGGGCGGCCTGGGGCCGTGCTAGCATTCACCGTGTCGCCACCAGTCGGCGCACGCTGCATTACTTAAGGGTCATGCTGCTCGATACGCAATCGCCTGTTGCCGAGCTTCCGGTCACCGCACCGACGCAGCGCACGGCTACCGCCGCCTCTTGCTGGTCCGCCGACATCGCCGTGACGCCCGGCGACGACCTTTGGGTCTTCGCCTACGGCTCGCTGATGTGGAACCCGGAGTTCCCCTTCCTGGAGCGCCATCCGGCGGTGCTGGGCGGCTACCATCGCCGCTTCTGCGTGTCCTCCCACCGCTACCGCGGCACGCCGGAGCGGCCCGGTCTGGTGCTCGGGCTGGACCGCGGCGGCTCCTGCCGGGGCATCGTCTTCCGGGTGGCGGCGGAGCGGGTGCCGGAGACGCTGGACTGCCTGTGGGACCGCGAGATGCTGAACCGCGTCTACCGGCCCAAGCTGCTGCCGGTGCGCCCGCGCGACGGCGGGGCGCCGGTCACCGCCTGCACCTTCGTGGTGGACCGCCGCCACCGGCAATATTGCGGCTGCATGGACGAGACCGCCATGGCCGAGCGCATCGCCGGATGCCGGGGCGAGCGCGGCCCGAACCTGGACTACCTCGCCAACACGGTCGCCCATCTGGAGGCCATCGGCATCCACGACCGCGGGCTGTGCAGCCTGCTGACCGCGGTGCGCGCGCGGGTGGGGTGAGGTGGTTCCGGTGTTGCCCCCACCCTAACCCTCCCCCGCTATCGCAGGGGAGGGGACTGCCGCCGCTTTGCGGGATTCTCCCTCCCCGGCGCAGCGGGGGGAGGGCCGGGGTGGGGGCAAGCGCCACACCCACACCACCGCTGGCGCGGCGCAGCCCAAGCCTTATATTCCTGGGCCATGCGCACCCTCTTTCTCGCCCTATGCGGCATCCTCGCCGCCTCGCCCGGCTGGGCCGCCGGCGTGCACCATGATCTGACCGTCACGCTGGACCCCGCCGCGCGGCGGCTGGAGGTGGAGGACCGTCTGGGCCTGCCCGCCGGTCCGCACCGGCTGCGGCTGGCGCCGGGGCTGGCGGTGGGGGAAGCGCTGCTCGACGGGAAGCCGGTCGCGGTGCGCGGCAACGCCCTGCCGGTGACCGTGCCGGAGGGTGGCGGGGAACTCCGCCTGCGCTACGCCGGAACCCTGCCGCCCCTGACGCCGGAGTCGCGCGGCGGGGGCGGAGGGGCGGAGGGCGCCTATCTGCCCGCCGGCACCGGCTGGATTCCGACCTCCGAGAACGCGGAGTCTCCGCCGTCCTGGCGCCTGTCCGTCCGCGTGCCGGCGCCCTTCGTCGCGGTGGCGACGGGCCGTCTGGTGGAGGAGACGCGCGACGGGACGGGCTACGCCGCGACCTTCGCCGAGGACCGCAGCGTCGAGGAACCGTCGCTTTTTGCCGGACCGTGGCGGGTGACGGAGCGGATGCACGGTGGTCTTCGTCTCCGCACCTATTTCCATCCGGAGCAGGCCCCGCTGGCCGAGGAGTATCTGGACCTCAGCGCCCGGACCATCGACGCGCAGGCGGCGCGGATCGGCGCCTATCCCTTTGCCGGATTCGCCGTCCTGTCGGCGCCGCTGCCGGTCGGTCTGGGCTTTCCCGGCCTGACCTACATCGGGCGGCAGGTGATGCCGCTGCCCTTCGTCCGCGCCCAGTCGCTGCCCCACGAGATCCTGCACAACTGGTGGGGCAATGGGGTGCGCGTCGGCGAGGGCGGAAACTGGCCCGGCAATTGGTCGGAAGGGCTGACCACCTTCATGGCCGACTACGCGGCGGCGGAGACGCGCGGCGAGGACGCGGCGCGGGCGATGCGCCTGGACTGGTTGCGCGACTACGCCGCCCTGCCGGCGGAGCGCGATTCCGCCCTGACCGACTTCCGCGCCAAGGTCCACGACGCCGCCCAGATCGTCGGCTACGGCAAGGCAGCGATGCTGTTCCACATGCTGCGCGCCGAGATCGGGGCGGAGGCCTTCGACGCGGGCATCCGCCGCTTCTGGGAGGAGAGGCGCTTTCAGGATGCGGGGTGGGACGACCTGCGCCGCGCCTTCGCGGCGGCGTCGGGCCGGGAGCTCGGACACTTCTTCGACCAATGGCTGACCCGCGTCGGGGCGCCCGCACTGGAACTGGTGGGGGCGAGGGGTGACGGCGACGGGGTGGTGCTGACCCTGCGCCAGGGCGAGCCGGCCTATGGCCTGACCGTGCCGGTGGAGGTGCGGACCACGGCGGGGACGGAGCGCCACACCATCCGTCTCGACGGGAATGAGACCACTGTGGCGATCCGGACCGCCGGCGCGCCGCAGGCCCTCGCGGTCGATCCCGGCTTCGGCCTGTTCCGCCGTCTCGCGCCGGGGGAGGCGCCGCCAACCCTGCGCGACGTGACGCTGGACCACGCGGCCACCACGGTGATCGCCGCCGATGGTCCGGCCGCAGCGCCTGCGCGCGCGCTGGCCGAGCGTCTGGCCGATGGCAAACCGCGCATTGCCGCCGCTGAGCGTTCCGATCCCGCCGCCCCGCTCGCCGTGATCGGGACGGCGGGGGAGGTCGAGCGGTTGCTGGCCCGGCTCGGCCTGCCGCCGATGCCGGACAGCCTCAAAGGGCGCGGCACGGCGCGGGTGTGGACCGCAAGAACCCCGCAGGGCCGCCCATTGCTGGTGGTGGCGGCGGATGACGCGGCGGCGCTCCAGGCGTTGTTGCGCCCGCTGCCCCATTACGGGCGGCAGAGCTGGCTGGTCTTCGAGGGCGTCCGCGCCGTGGACCGCGGCGTCTGGCCCGCCGGCGACAGCCCGTTGCGTGTGTCTTTCGAGTAGCCCCGACCGCCCGGCAGCTGTCCATGGAGCATACCCCGCCTTTGCCTGTTGTAGGGGAAACGGCGCGCGATGCGCGCGTTCTGCGGGAGAATGCACATGTCTCGGATGACGAAGACTTTCCTCGGAACCCTGGCCGGTCTCGGCGTGGCGGCGGCGCTGGCCCTGCCCGCGGCGGCGGCCCCCGGTGACATCCACACGGTGACCGGCGAGAAGGTGAACCTGCGCGCGGCCCCCTCCGACAATGCCTCGGTCCGCTCCACGGTCACCCGCGGCGACGAGGTGATCGAGCTGAAGCAGGAGGGCAACTGGATCGGCGTGCGGTCGATGCGCACCGGCGAGGAGGGCTGGGTCTTCGGCGACCTCGTGAAACGGCAGACGCCGAGCACGCTGGGCGGCGCGTCGTCCGCGGCGTCGGACGCCGGGTTCGGGCGGATCTCCTCGGGATTCGACGGGCTGCTGGCGGGCATCAACAACCAGCTCGGCTACCGCTTCGCGGAGCGGGTGGAGCAGCCGGGCAACGGCGCGCTGCGCGTCATCCCGACCCAGGAATGGCTCTACAACACCAGCCGCGAGGCCAAGATCTACGCGGCGCTGGCCCTCTACGAGATGTGGAAGAACCACAACAACGGGCGTCCGGTGAGCGTGGCGCTGGGCTCCCCCGGTTCCTCCGCGATCGCCATCGAGGATTCGGGGCGGGGGCCGGAGCTGTCGCTGCCCATGATGGGCGCCTCGAAGTAAAGGGGCTTCGCGGCGGGGAGGGCGTGATGCCTCCCGCCGCGCCCCATTCTTGATCCGCATCAACGCCAGCGCTCCCCGCCGCCGTCCAAATGCCGCTGTGGCAGGCGGAGGGGGCGGGAAGCGATGAAGTACGTCGATGAATTCCGGGACGCGGCGCTGGCCCGCGGCATCGCCGCCGCCATCGGGCGAGAGGCGGCGAGCGGGCGGACCTATCACCTGATGGAGTTCTGCGGCGGCCACACCCACGCGGTGTCCCGCTACGGCATTCCCGACCTGCTGCCGGACAACGTGCGGATGATCCATGGGCCGGGCTGTCCGGTCTGCGTCCTGCCGGTCGGGCGGATCGACGACGCGATCGCCATTGCGCGTCAGCCCGGCGTGATCCTGTGCACCTACGGCGACGTGCTGCGCGTGCCGGGATCGGGGCGGGTCAGCCTGCTGAAAGCGAAGGCCGAGGGGGCGGACGTGCGGATGGTCCTGTCCACCCAGGACGCCCTGCGCATCGCCGAGGACAACCCGGACCGCGAGGTCGTCTTCCTCGCCATCGGCTTCGAGACGACCACGCCGCCGACCGCGGTGGCCGTTCATGCCGCCCAGGCCAAGGGCCTCCGGAATTTCAGCGTCTTCTGCAACCACGTCCTGACCCCGGCGGCCATCCGGGGCATCATGGACAGCCCGGAGGTGCGCAGCATGGGCACGCTGCCGCTCGACGGCATCGTCGGGCCGGCGCACGTCTCCGTGGTCATCGGCAGCCGTCCCTACGAGTTCGTGGCGGAAAGTTACGGCAAGCCGGTGGTGATCGCCGGGTTCGAGCCGCTGGACGTGCTCCAGGCCATCCTGATGCTGATCCGGCAGGCGAACGAGGGGCGGGCGGAGGTGGAGAACCAGTTCACCCGCGCCGTGACCCCGGACGGCAACCGGAAGGCCCAGCGGATCGTCGCCGATACCTTCGACGTGCGTCCCAGCTTCGAATGGCGCGGCCTCGGGTCGCTTCCCGACAGCGGCTTGCGGTTGAAGAAGGGCTTCGCCGCCTTCGACGCGGAGCGGCGCTTCGCCGTGCCGGGGCGCGCGGTGCCCGACCACAAGGGCTGCGAGTGCGGCGACATCCTGCGCGGGGTGAAGAGACCCAGCGATTGCAAGCTGTTCGGCACGGTCTGCACGCCGGAGAACCCGATGGGCTCCTGCATGGTGTCGGCGGAGGGGGGCTGTGCCGCCCATTACACTTATGGGCGTTTCCGCGACCACCGATCGGCGGTGCCGTGACCGTTGGTTTCAGCGGCAAACCGTTTGTCACGAAATATTTCGTCAGGGAAGCTATTCGCTCCTTGCACGGCTAACCTTTTGCGGGGGTTCGGAGGACGCTGATAGGTTCGTTCCCGAACAAAAGAACAGGAGGGGACTTCCCGCATGAAACGCCGTTCATTCCTCGCCAGCGCCGGTGTCGGCGTCGCGGCCAGCACCCTGGCGGCTCCGGCCATCGCGCAGAGCACCCCGGAGGTGCATTGGCGCCTCGCCTCCAGCTTCCCGAAGAGCCTGGACACCATCTATGGCGCCGCCGACGTGATTTCACGCCGCGTCGCCGCCATCACCGACAACAAGTTCACGATCCGCCCCTTTGCCGCCGGTGAGATCGTCCCCGGCCTCCAGGTGCTCGACGCCGTGCAGAACGGCACGGTCGAGTGCGGCCACACCGCCAGCTATTATTATGTCGGCAAGGACCCGACCTTCACCTTCGATTCGACGGTCCCGTTCGGCCTCAACGCCCGCCAGCAGAACGCCTGGATTCTCCAGGGCGGCGGCATGGAGCTGCTGCGCGACTTCTTCAAGGGCTACAACGTCGTCAACTTCCCGGCGGGCAACACCGGCACCCAGATGGGCGGCTGGTTCCGCAAGGAGATCAAGACGGTCCAGGACCTGAGCGGCCTGAAGTTCCGCATCGGCGGCTTCGCCGGTCAGGTGCTGACCAAGCTGGGCGTCGTGCCGCAGCAGATCGCCGGCGGCGACATCTACCCGTCGCTGGAAAAGGGCACCATCGACGCCGCCGAGTGGATCGGCCCCTACGACGACGAGAAGCTGGGCTTCAACAAGGTCGCCAAGTACTACTACTATCCCGGCTGGTGGGAAGGCGGCCTGAACGTGTCGCTTCTGGTCAACCAGCAGAAGTGGGAAGAACTGCCGAAGCCCTATCAGGCGGCGCTGGAAGCGGCCTGCTTCGAGGCGCTGGCCATCATGAACGCCAAGTACGATTCCGACAACCCCGCCGCCCTGAAGCGTCTGGTCGCCGGGGGCGCCCAGCTCCGTCCCTTCCCGCGGGAGGTGATGGAGGCCTGCTACAAGGCGGCCTACGAACTGTACGACGAGACGGCCAAGAACAACCCGAAGTTCGCCAAGATCTACGAGCCGTGGAAGAAGTTCCGCGACGAGGAGTATCTGTGGTTCCGCGTTGCCGAGAACAGCTTCGACAACTTCACCTTCACCGCCGGGCAACGTCGTTGATCAAAGGCCGGTAAGGGAGGGTCGGTGCGGCGCGTCGCGGCGCCGCACCGTTTCGGCCGCTACTGGGCCGATACTTTCTGGGACAGGCGTTGCAGATCCTGCGACGCGCGGTCGGCGACGCGCTGGGCAGCCACCAGCGTGTCCGTCAGATTGCCGACGTCCGGCGCGATCTCGCCCGCGGCGTCGGACATCTCGTTCAAGGCCTTCACCGCGGTGTCGATCAGGCGGATGACCAGCCCCGCGGGGCCGTCGGCGTTGTCGTACCCAGCCATTCCAAAATCTCCATGGTTGCGCAACCCAGCCCGAACGACACGGGGACGAGTTTCCATGGAGGCCACGGGTTGCGCAAGCCGCTTGTTGCGGCGCACGCATCCCCGCTTTGACCGGCCGGCGTCAGTGGATGCCCGGCGCTTCCTGCCCGGTGCTCGCCACATACTCGGTGTAGCCGCCGCCGTATTGGTGGATGCCCTCCGGCGTCAGCTCCAGCACCCGGTTCGACAGGGCGGCCAGGAAATGGCGGTCGTGCGAGACGAACAGCATGGTGCCTTCATAGGCGCCCAGCGCCGAGATCAGCATCTGCTTGGTATCGAGGTCGAGGTGGTTGGTCGGCTCGTCCAGCACCAGGAAGTTGGGCGGGTTGAACAGCATGGTCGCCATGACCATCCGGGCCTTCTCGCCGCCGGACAGGACCCGGCATTTCTTCTCGACATCGTCGCCGGAGAAGCCGAAGCAGCCGGCCAGCGCGCGCAGCGACCCCTGGCTCGCCTGCGGGAAGGACGCCTCCAGCGATTCGAAGATGGTCTTGTCGCCGTCGAGCAGGTCCATGGCGTGCTGGGAGAAATAGCCCATCCGCACGCTGCCGCCGACCGCGACGGTGCCGCTGTCCGGCTCGGTGGCACCCGCTACCAGCTTCAGCAGCGTCGATTTGCCGGCGCCGTTGACGCCCATGACGCACCAGCGCTCCTTGCGGCGGATCGTCAGGTCCAGCCCCTCGTAGATGGTCCGGCTGCCGTAGCCCTTGTGCACGTTCTTCAGCACCGCGACGTCGTCGCCGGAGCGTGGGGCCGGCGGGAAGTCGAAGGTCACGATCTGGCGGCGCTTGGGCGGCTCGAAGCGCTCGATCTTGTCGAGCTTCTTCACCCGGCTCTGGACCTGGCTGGCGTGCGAGGCGCGGGCCTTGAAGCGCTCGATGAACTTCAGCTCCTTGGCCAGCATGGCCTGCTGGCGTTCGAACTGCGCCTCCTGCTGCTTCTCGCGCAGCGCCCGCTGGCGCTCGTAGAAGCCGTAGTCGCCGGAGTAGCTGGTCAGCGACCCGCTGTCGATCTCGATGATCTTGTTGACGATGCGGTTCATGAACTCGCGGTCGTGCGAGGTCATCAGCAGGGCGCCCTCGAAGCCCTTGAGGAAGCCCTCCAGCCAGATCAGGCTTTCGATGTCCAGATGGTTGCTCGGTTCGTCGAGCAGCATGACCTCGGGCCGCATCAGCAGGATGCGGGCCAGCGCCACGCGCATCTTCCAGCCGCCGGACAGCATGCCGACGTCCATGTCCATCATCTCCTGGCTGAAGCTGAGGCCGGCGAGCACCTCGCGCGCCTTGCCCTCCAGCTCGTAGCCGCCCAGCTCGTCGAAGCGGGCCTGGACCTCGCCGTAGCGCTCGATGATGGCGTCCATCTCGTCGGCGCGGTCGGGGTCGGCCATGGCGGCCTCCAGCTCGGCCAGCTCCGCGGCGACGGTGCTGACCGGGCCGGCGCCGTCCATCACCTCGGCGACGGCGGAGCGGCCGGACATCTCGCCGACGTCCTGGTTGAAGTAGCCGATGGTCGCCTGCTTCTCGATCGCCACCTGACCGGTGTCCGGCAAATCCTCGCCGGTGATCATGCGGAACAGTGTCGTCTTGCCCGCCCCGTTGGGACCGACCAGCCCGATCTTTTCGCCCCGGTTCAACGCCGCCGATGCTTCGAGGAAGAGGATTCGGTGACCATTCTGCTTGCTGATGTTGTCGAAGCGGATCATGTGCGGTTGCGTTCCTGCGGCGTTGTTCCCATGGCGTGGCGGGGGCTCTTATGCCACAGGATGCGCGGTGCGATGGAGTCCTGATCGGTGCCATGCGAAAATCGCAATCCGAGAACAGTGTCATGGGAAGGATCGCCGTCATGGGGCGTCCGCCGCAGGTTTGGGACTATTGGCGCCCCATCGGCAGCGGCATCGTCGAGCTGGGGACGGTGCGCGGCGTCGACGTGGCCTTGCCGGTGCATTTCCATCGCGAGGATCAGCTGACCTTCGTCCTGGCGGGGCGGCGGCGCTTTGTCATCGCGGGCGAACTGTGCGAGGCCGGTCCCGGCGAGGGGGTACATATCCCCGCGGGAACGCCTCATCGCTCCCTGTGCGGGCTGGACGAGGTCGTCTGCATCAACCTCTACACGCCGCCCGGCCTCCACGCCGCGCCGGAGATGGTTGCCGCGCTGGCCCGGCACTGTCGCAGGACGGGCGGGCTGGAATGGGCCGACCTGACGCGGATCGCCGAGGACCACCGGCTCGCCATCGGGACTGGGGTGGAGCCCTTGGTGGAACTGACGGGGGACGAACCGTGGGACACCGTCGGCGCGGCGGCGCGCCGCGCCGGGATGAGCCGCGAGGGCTTTTCCCGTCGCTTCCGCAAGCAGCACGGCGTGCCGCCGCACGCCTTCCAGCTTCAGGAGCGGTTGAACGACGCGCGGCTCCTGCTCCGCGCCGGTGAGCCCATCGCGGCGGTCGCGGCGGACACCGGCTTCGCCGACCAGAGCCATCTGGGCCGCTGCTTCCGCCGCGCCTTCGGCGTGACGCCGGGCCGCTACCGCGCCGGATAGGTCACATCCGTACCAGACCGCTGCCGGTCCACCTGCTACCCATCCGCCCGAGTGCGCCGCACGGACACGATCCGGCGGCGCGCCCACAGGCAATCTTGGGAGCATGGCATGTCCGTCGCTTTGTCAGCCGTCTCGTACCTCCTGGTGGTCGGCGCCGGGGTCAGCGTCGCGTTGCAACAGGTCCTGAACGCCAATCTGCGGGCCGATCTCGGCTCGCCCTGGTGGGCGGGTTTCGTCAGCTACGTCGTCGGGATGCTGGCGATGCTGGCGGTCGCGCTCCTCGCACCCGGCCCCCGCCTTGCCGACGCGGTGAGCGGGGCCGGATCATGGGTCACCTGGACCGGCGGGCTGTTCGGCGCGCTGTTCATCGGCACCGCGATCCTGATGGTGCCCCGCCTGGGGGCGGCGACGGTGCTGGCGCTGATCGTGGTCGGCCAGATGCTCGGCTCCCTCGCCTTCGACCATGTCGGTCTGCTCGGCCTGCCGCAGCAGCCGGTGAGCCCGACCCGGCTGGCCGGCGCCGCCTCCCTGATCCTCGGCGTCGTCCTGATCCGGCTGTAGCGCGCTCAAAGACTCCGGTGCAGGGCGAAGCCGGACGCGCCGGGGGCTTCCAACTCCGGGCGGAGTTCGAGGCTGGGGATCGCATAGTCGCCGCCGTTCTGGCGGCGGAAAGGGATCGGCGGCGCCGTCTCCAGCGTCCGCATCCGCTCCCGCAAGCTTTCCGCCGCCTGCGCGAAGCCGGCCTCGTCGAAGCGGTCCACCCGGTAGGCGACGAAGGGCGGCAACACGTCGTAGCCGGGGTAATGCAGGATGCCGTGGTTGATCGGAAACAGCAGGTCGTCGATCGGGCCGTTGATGCCGCGCGGCGCGTAGTGCTCGGCCCAGCCGCCCGTCGTCACCACCAGCATGGCGCGCTTGCCGGCGAAGCGGCCCTCGCCGTAGCGGTCGCCCCACCGCCGGTCGCTGTGCTCGCCGACGCCATAGGCGAGGCCGTAAGCGTAGACTCGGTCGACCCAGCCCTTGAGTATCGCCGGCATGGTGAACCACCAGAGCGGGAATTGCAGGATCAGCGCGTCGGCCCACAGCAGCTTTTCCTGCTCGGCCTTCACATCGTCGGTCAGCGCGTCGGCGGCGAAGGCGGCGCCGGAGGCGGCGGCCACCTTCAGGCGCTCCCCCTCGCCGAGGCTGGGGAAGTCGGCGTGGTCCACCGTGGCCTTCCAGCTCATGGCGTATAGGTCGGAGACCCGCACCGTATGGCCCTGCGCCTCCAGTTCCGCGACGGCGGCATCGCGCAGGGCGGCGTTGAGGGAGCGGGGATCGGGATGGGCGAATACGATCAGCACGTTCATCACAGGCACCTGTTCGCTTGAAACGCTTGCGCCTCAAGCTATGCGGGTGGAAATTGATCCGGTAGATGGGGTGACTGAATAGAACTCTGCCGTAAAATGGATCAATCGAACGTCACGCTGGACCGCATGCGCAGCTTCATCCGCGTCGCCGAACGGGGAAGCCTGTCGGCGGTGGCGCGCGAGATGGCCATCGGGCAATCGAGCGTCACCCGGCACATCCGCGAACTGGAGGAGGCGCTCGGCGTCGCCCTGTTCAGCCGGACCACCCGGCGCGTCGCGTTGACCGCGGAGGGCGAGCGCTACTACGCCAACGCCGTCCAGATCCTGCGCCTCGTCGAACAGGCGGGCGACGAGGCGCGCGACACCGGCCGCGCCTCGGCCGGAACGGTGCGGGTGTCCTGCACGGCGGCGCTCGGTGTCCGGCATATCAGCCGGCTGATCTTCGCCTTTCAGGACCGTCATCCGGACATCGCCGTCGATTTCGGCCTGACCGACGAGCGCATCGACCTCGTGCGCGACGGCGTGGACATCGCCATCCGCCTCGGTCCCCTCGCCGACAGCTCCCTGAAGCGGCGGGCGCTCGGGCTGAGCCGGCGCGTCCTCGTCGGGTCGCCGGCCTGTCTGGAGCGGCAGGGCCGGCCGACGACGCCGGACGACCTCGCGGGGTTCGACGGCGTCCGCATGTCGAACATCGCGGGGAGCGACCGGCTGACGCTCGAAGGGCCGGACGGCGCTCTTCACGCCGTGTCCCTCGGGGGACGGCTGCGGGTCGATCACGGGTTGGCCGCGCGCGAGGCCTACCTTGCCGGGCGCGGCATCGGCCCGGCCCATGTCTGGCTGGTGGATGATTTGCTGGCCGACGGCCGCCTGGAGGTTCTCCTGCCGGACCACGCGCCGCCCGCCGTGCCGCTCAACCTGCTGATCGTGCCGGAGCGGGCCGGCATCGCGCGGGTCCGGCTGCTGGTGGAGTTCCTGGCGGAAACGGTCGCGACCATCCCCGGGATCGGGCGGTCGTCCCGGGGATAGCCGATCACAGGGCCTTGGCGGTCCGTTACGGGGTCGCCCCCTCGGTCACCGCCAAGCTGCGGCGCGGCAGGCGCCCGTTGAGGACGAGGTGGGCGACGAGGCCGATCAGCAGGCCCCAGAAGGCCCCGCCGATGCCGAGCAACTTGATGTTCGCGGCGGACGCCAGGAAGGTGATCAGCGCCGCCTCGCGGGACGCCGGGTCGGCCATCGCCCCGGCCAAGCTGCCGCCGATGGTGCCAAGCAGCGCCAGACCGGCGAGCGCGGTGATGAAGGTCGCGGGAAACGCCATGAAGACGGCGGCCAGCGTCACCCCGAACACGCCGACGAGCACGTAGAAGACACCCGCGGCGATCCCGGCGATCCAGCGCTTGGCCGGGTCCTCATGCGCCTCCTTGCCGGTGGCGATGGCGGCGGTGATGGCGGCGATGTTGAAGGCGTGGGAGCCGAGCGGGGCCATGAGCAGCGAGCCGAGGCCGGTCACGGTCACGATGGGGTTGGCGCTCGTCGTGAAGCCGTCGTTCCGCAGAACCAGCATTCCCGGCATGTACTGGCCGGACAGCGTGATGAGGAACAGCGGCAGCGCGACCGACAGCAGCGCGTTCAGCGAGAAGTCCGGCGCGGTGAAGACCGGGGCGGCGAACTCCAGCGACAACCCCGACAGATCGACGCGGCCCTGCGTCAGCAGGAAGGCCAGCCCGAGGACGAGGATGCCGACCACGGCGTAGCGGGCGGAGAGCCGCTTCAGCGCGACATAGGCGACGATCAGCAGGCCGACCAGCAGCGGATCGACGCTGGCCCCGCCGAACGCCCCGATGCCGAAGGGGAGCAGGATGCCGGCGAGAAGGCCGGAGGCGATGCCGGGCGGGATCAGCCGGATGACCTTCTCGAAGCAGCCCGACAGGCCGAGCGCGACGAAGGCCGCCGCCGAAATCATGTAGGCGCCGACCGCCTCGGCATAGGGCGTCGTCGCCAGCGCGGTGACGAGGAACGCCGCGGCCGGGGTGGACCAAGCGGTGATGATCGGCTCGCGATGGCGCCAGCTCAGGAACAGCCCGGTCAATCCGACGCCGATGGAGACCGACCAGACCCAGGAGGCGGTGAGGTGGGGGCCGAGGCCCGCGACCTTCGCCGCCTGGAAGACCAGGATGAAGGTGCCGCCATAATTGACGATGACGGAAATCAGGCCCGCCACGACGGGGTGGGTGAGATCGTTGAGGCGGATGGGAGTCGACTTGGGTGGCATGGTTGAGCGGGACCTCCGGACGGTTGTGAGCCGCAAGGGCGATGAGCGGCCTTGACAACTACCCAACCAATGGCCTGATGTGCCCATCCGCTTTCCCAAAGAAGGCCAGACCATTTGTTCCGGCATTCCCAGCTTGAGTCCGTGAAGGCGTGGATCGCCAACCCCGCCCACGCGGCGATGCCGCTCCACGCGCGGATTCAGCGGGCTGTCCGGCAACTGATCGTCGACGGCGCGCTTGGGCCGGGCAAGCCGCTGCCCGCCTCGCGCGCGCTCGCCGTATCGCTGGGGGTGTCGCGCGACACGATCGAGGCGGCCTACGCCCAGCTTCACGCCGAAGGATTCATCGACCGGCGCGTGGGCAGCGGCAGCTTCGTCGCGGAGATCACCGAGTTCACCCCCGGCCGACGCCTGCCCCGGCGTGACACGTTCCCGAGCGATCAGGCACCGGCTCTCAGCAGGCGCGGGGCCGCCGTGTTCAGCGGTGGCGGCGTGCGAGAGATGCCGGTGCCGCGGCCCTTCGCTCACGGCGTTCCGGAAACCCGGACCTTTCCGCTTGCGCTCTGGGAGCGCCTGGAACGGCAGGTTCGCAAGGAGGTCGGCGCGCAAAGCCTGTTCCACGGCGATCCGCAGGGGACCGAGCCGCTTCGCCGCGCCATCGCCGACTATGTGAACCTCGAACGCGGCGCGCGCGCCACCGCCGACCGCGTCCTGGTGCTGACCAGCTCGCAACAGGCCATGGCGCTCTGCGCGAGCATGCTGTTCGACCCCGGCGACGGGATCTTCCTGGAGGACCCGGCCTATTACGGCGCGCGCAAGGCGTTCGAGGCGGCGGGCCTGGACTGCGTTCCGATCCGCGTCGACTGGCACGGCATCGTCGTCGATCAGATACTGGCCGAGCCGCGCAGGGCGAAGGCGGTCTTCCTGACGCCGTCCCATCAGTTCCCAACCGGCGCGACGTTGGCACTGGACCGCCGCTTGGCCCTGATCGAATGGGCGGCCCGGCATCAGTCCTGGATCATCGAGGACGATTATGACAGCGAGTTCCGCTACGCGGGCAAGCCGACGGCCTGCGTGCAGGGGCTCGATCCTCATGGCCGCACCATCTACATCGGCACCTTCACCAAATCGCTCTTTCCCGGACTGCGGATCGGCTACGCCGTGCTGCCGCCCCCGCTCGTGAAGCCGATGACCGCAGCGCGCACGTTGCTGGATGGGCACACGGCCCCCATGGCGCAACTCACGCTGGCCCGCTTCATGGAGGGTGGGCATTTCGGGGCGCATGTCCGCGCCATGCGCGGCGTCTACGCCGAACGCCTCGACGTGTTGGCGGGCCTCGTCGGCAAGCACCTGTCGGATTTCGTCGAGCCGCAGGTTCCCATCGGCGGGCTGCAGATGCCCTGCCTGTTGACCTGCGGCCTTGCGGAGCGCACCGCCGTCGACGCGGCGCGACGGGCCGGGATCGAACTCCTCGGCCTGTCGGCACTGCACGCCGCCAATGACGGCAAGGCCGGCTTCCTGATGGGCTTCGCGGCCTACACGCCCTTTGAGATCGAGACGGCGGTCAGGACGCTGGAGAAGGCGTTTCGCGCGGCAACGAAGCCATAGCATGGCGCGGGCGCGCGGCATCGGATGAATTGGTCTGGTTGGGTGTTTGGGAATGGCTGGGTATGGCGTGCCATTTTCCTGCTATCGGAAAGCCGACCAATCCTTGATGATTCCCATTTGGAAAGGGAAGGCGACCCATGCACAAAACGGCGCTGGCGATCCGGCACGTCCATTTTGAAGACCTCGGCATCTTCGGCGCGGTGCTGTCGGAGGCCGGCTACACGGTGCGTTATCACGATCTCGACGCGGCCCCTTTCGCGACGATCGACCCGCTGGAGCCGGATCTGCTGATCGTCCTCGGCGGTCCCGTCGGGGTCTACGAAAGCGACGCCTATCCGTATCTCGCCGAGGAAACCTCCCTCCTGGCGGACAGGCTGGCCGCGGAGCGACCGACGCTCGGCATCTGCCTGGGCGCGCAGCAGATCGCCAAGGCGCTCGGCGCGGCGGTGCGCCCCATGGGCCACAAGGAAATCGGATTCGGCCCGCTCACGCTCAGTGATGCCGGACGGGCTGGACCGCTTCGCCATCTGGAGGGCGTTCCGGTGCTGCACTGGCATGGGGACGCCTTCCAGATCCCCGCCGGGGCGGAGAACCTGGCGTCGACGCCGCTCTGCGCAACCCAGGGATTCGCGCTCGGCCGCCATGCGCTGGCCCTGCAATTCCATCCGGAGGTCGATGTGGCCGCCGGCATCGAGCGATGGCTGACGGGGCATGCCGCCGAGTTGGCCGGGGCCGGCATCGACCCGCGCGTGCTGCGCGGCCAAGCGGCGCGGATCGGTCCGGAGTTGCGCGAGGCCGGGCAAAGGATGCTGGCCGAGTGGCTTCAGGGTGTGGCCTGACCCTGTGCGGCGAGGCGGGATGGGATTTTCACTGATCTGCACGACGCTGCCGATCTGTGGCGCCGATCTGTGGCACAGTCCGCTCCAACGAGCCGCCTCACAGGGAACTTGAATGAACGACGCAGCAAGGAACGTGCTGATCGACGGCATGGAGCGTTGGGGGGCCTTCATCGAAGCGAATGCATCCTGGGCGGAGGTGATTCTCTTCCTGTGCGCCTTCGCGGAGTCCCTGGCCTTCGTGGGGCTCGTGGTGCCGGGTGTGGTGCTGATCGCCACGGGGGGCGCGCTGGTCGCCTCCGGCGCTCTCGGCTTCTGGCAGGTCTACGCCGCCATCGCGCTGGGCGCGGTGCTGGGCGACGCCGTGTCCTATTGGCTCGGCCGGGTGTTCGGTGATCGTGTCCCGGCTGTTTGGCCTTTTCGCCAGCGGCCGGAACTCCTGGAGCGGGGCAGCCGCTTCTTCCTGCGCCACGGCGGCAAGAGCGTCTTCTTTGCCCGCTTCCTCGGGCCGCTGCGGCCGGTGGTGCCGATCACCGCCGGAATGATGGCGATGCCTCACCACAGCTTCCAGACCGCCAACCTGTTGTCCGCGGTGATCTGGGTGCCTTTGATGATGACGCCCGGCTTCGCCATCGCGAAGGGAGTCGGAATCGACGAACTCCTGTCCGGCGCCACGGCGACGCCTGCCGCGTCTCGGAATGGAGGCGATAGGCCCTGCGTGTTGGCACCACCGATTTCCGGCCAGCCGTCCCGCTGCTGATCCCCCTCACGGACCGCATTTGGAGTAGCCGCAGCTCAGGCAGGTGTCGCAGCCCTCCTGCCGGATCAGGCCGGGCTGGCCGCATTTCGGGCATTGCCGGAGATTGGCCGGCTCGGTTCCGCTGACTGCGGCCGCGGAAGCGGGTTCGAAATCGGCGGACGGCGGCGCGCTCAGCGCCCCGTCGTCCGGCAGCATGTCGATGGCCTTCAGATGCCGTTCGATCACGTCCCCGATGGCCGCCAGCAGGGAGGGGACGTAGCGGCCCTGCATCCAAGCGCCGCCGCGTGGATCGAAGACCGCCTTCAACTCCTCCACGACGAAGCCGACCTCGCCGCCGCGGCGGAACACCGCGGAGATCATCCGCGTCAGCGCCACGGTCCAGGCGTAATGCTCCATGTTCTTGGAGTTGATGAAGACTTCGAAGGGCCGGCGGCGGCCGTCCTCCACGATGTCGTTGATGGTGATGTACATGGCGTGGTCGCTGTCCGGCCAGCGCACCTTGTAGGTTTCGCCCGGCAGGGTTTCCGGACGATCGGGCGGCTTGGCCATCGGAACGGGAGGCGATGCTGTGCCCTCCTTCTTCACCGACAGGACGGAGCCGGTAACCGCGTTCGGCCGGTAGGTGGTGCAGCCCTTGCAGCCGAGTTCATAGGCTTGCCAATAGACGTCCTTGAAGGCGTCGAAGGGCAGGTCCTCCGGACAGTTGATGGTCTTGGAGATGGAGCTGTCCACATGGCGCTGGGCGGCCGCCTGCATCACCACATGCTCCGCCGGGGTCAGGGACTGCGCGTCCACGAAATAATCGGGCAGGGGCTGTTCGGTTCCGAACCGTGCGCGGAACAGGCGGTAGGCGTGGTCGCTCACCTCCTCCGTGCGACGGGTGCCGTCGGGCATCAGGACGGTGCGCTCGTAGCTGTAGGAGAAGACCGGCTCGATCCCCGACGACACGTTGTCGGCGAACAGCGAGATCGTGCCCGTCGGCGCGATGGAGGTCAGAAGCGCGTTGCGAATGCCGTGCTCGGCGATCAGGCCGCGCACGTCCTCGTCCAGTCCCCGCACCATCGGGGCGTTCCGATAGGCGTCGCGGTCGTAGAGCGGGAAGGCTCCCTTCTCCCCCGCCAGCCGGGCGGATGCGCGGTAGGCCTCGTTGCGGATCGTCTTCAGCCAGGAGTCGGTCAGCGCCACCGCCGCCTCGCCGCCGTAACGGGCGCGGCAGAGGATCAGCGCGTCGGCCAGCCCGGTGACGCCCAGCCCGATGCGGCGCTTGGCGTGGGCCTCCCGCGCCTGCGGTTCCAGCGGGAAGCGCGAGGCGTCCACCACATTGTCCATCATCCGGACCGCGAGCGCCGTCAGCTCCTTCAGCCGGTCGGTGTCGAGCCGGGCCGTCTCCTCGAACGGGTCGAGCACCAGGGCGGCGAGGTTGATCGAGCCGAGCAGGCAGGCGCCGTAGGGGGGCAGCGGCTGCTCGCCGCAGGGGTTGGTGGCGGAGATGGACTCGCAATAATTCAGGTTGTTCTGCCCGTTCACCCGGTCGATGAAGATGACGCCCGGCTCCGCATAGGCGTAGGTGGCCTGCATGATGCGGTCCCACAGGCCGCGGGCCCGCACGTCGCGGTGGACCTGCCCGTCGAAGACCAGCGGCCAGGGCCGGTCCTCGCGCACCGCGTTCATGAAGGCGTCGGTGACCAGGACCGACAGGTTGAACATGCGCAGCCGGCCGGGCTCGCGCTTGGCGTCGATGAAATCCTCGATGTCGGGATGGTCGCAGCGCAGGGTCGCCATCATCGCGCCGCGCCGGGCGCCCGCCGACATGATGGTGCGGCACATGCTGTCCCACACGTCCATGAAGGACAGCGGGCCGGAGGCGTCGGCGCCGACGCCCTTCACGAGCGCGCCCTTGGGCCGCAGGGTGGAGAAGTCGTAGCCGATGCCGCCGCCCTGCTGCATGGTCAGCGCGGCTTCGCGAAGGTGGGCGAAGATGGCGCCGAGGTCGTCCTCGATCCGCCCCATGACGAAGCAGTTGAACAGCGTCACCGTCCGCCCGGTGCCGGCCCCGGCCAGGATGCGCCCGGCGGGCAGGAACTCGAAACGGGACAACGCCCGCTCGAAGCGCGGCGCCCAGACCGGCGGGTCGGCTTCCGGCGCGGCGAGCGCCATGGCGACGCGGTGCCAGGTGTCGGCGACGGTCTGGTCGATGGGGTCGCCCGCGGCGGACTTGAAGCGGTATTTCATGTCCCAGATCCGCTGGGATATGGCGGCGATCCCCGTCATGCGTCCTCCCTTCGCGCGGGCGGCCGGTCCGCAGCGCCGGCCCGCCGACAGCGGTGCCCGAAGAGTAGGGGGCGCCCTTGCCGGGGTCAACCCGCCCGTTCCTCATGCGTTCCGGCTGTCAGTTGCTGATCCGCTCCCGCTGGTCCGGCATGGCCTTGAGCGTCGCCAGGATCTGTCCGCTGTCGGCGCCGGACCCGCACAGGCCGAGAGCGGTTTCGCCGAAGTCCACCAGGCTGTGGTGGCGCGGGGCGGGCGCCCGCTCCAGCGGCATCAGCCACGCCGCGTGCCCGAGCACCACCAGGGCGTCGAAATAGCCGCGCTGGGTGTGGAACGGGATGTTGGTCTCGCGCGGGTCGCCGATGATGAAGACGCGGCGTTTGGGATCGGGCGGGATGCGGTCCAGCGAGTCAGCGGGGTCGAACCAGCCCTGCGGGCGGGCTAGCAGCGTCCGCAGCCCCCGAGCCTCCAGATAGGCCCGGTAGGCCGGCGCGCCGGAGGAGATGACCGCGCAGCGCAGGTCATCGCGGCGGGCCAGGAACTCCGCGGTCAGCGTGCCCCCGGCGCTGTGCCCGCCCAGCGCCCATTCCGTCACGCCGTAGCGGGCTTTCAGGACGTCGAGCAGGGCGTTCATCAAGGCCGCCTCGCGCGGCGTGTGGCGCGTCGTCCAGAAGCGGCCGGAACTGCCGTAGGCGCCGGGCCGGGCGAGGAACAGGAAGGGAATGCCGAACCGCTCCGACAAGGCCCGTTCCTGGTCGATCATGGCGGCGACGCCCAACCCCTCCTGATGGCCGACGGAGGTCGGTTTGGTCCCCATGATGTCGCCGTGCATCCAGGCCGCGGCGATGGGGTTGGGACCGGGGGCGGAGCGCAGGCCCGCCGCGTAGTAGCGCAGGCATTCCCCACGCCCGTCCACCTCGACCCAGGCGGCGGTTTCCTGCGCCTCCAACGCGGCGCAGGCCTTGCGGGTGATGGTGACGCCCTTGGTCACCGCGGCGTTGGAAAAGCGGTCCGCGCTCGGCTTCGACTGGGCTTGCGCGTCCGTTGCCATCGCCAGGGTGAGCCCCGCGAGGATGGCGAAGGCCGCGCCGCGGCGCATCAGGACGCGGTTTCGGCCACGTCGGCGGTGACCGGTTCCGCCGTCTTGGGCCGCAAGGTCGCCGGTCCGCCCGCGGCGACGACCAGCCGGTCGGTGGCCGCCTCCAGCCGCTCCTCCAACTCCTGCATGGCCTTGGCGCGGCCCAGGCCCGGCGGGATGGGGGGCAGGAATTCCACGATGATGGTGCCCGGCCGCTTGATGAAGCTGTTGCGCGCCCAATAGAGGCCGGCGTTCAGCGCCATCGGCACGATGGGGATTTTGAGATGGTCGTAGAGCACGCCCACGCCGATCCGGTAGGGGCGATAGGCGCCGACGGCGACCCGCGTCCCCTGCGGGAAGATCACGATGGGCCGCCCCTCGTCCCGCACCGGGCGGGCGTTCCGGACCATCGAGGCGACGGCGCGGCCCTTGGCGCCGCGGTCCACGGCGATCATCCGGGATTTGGCGGCGTACCAGCCCCAGATGGGAATCCACAGAAGCTCGCGCTTCAGGATGATCGCCGGGTCGTTGACGAGGAAGTGCAGCTTCATCGTCTCCCATGCCGACTGGTGCTTGGCGGCCAGGAGGAACGACCCGCTTTTGGGGACGTGCTCCCGCCCGCGTACCTCGTAACGGATGCCGGCGAGCGTGCGCTCCAGCCACGAGACGGTGCCGAAATACCACGTGATCACGCGGATCATGCTCCGCCGCGGCAGGAGCAGCGTCCATAGGATGCCGACGCAGATGACCGCCGTCCACACGTAGAAGGCGACGTTGAAGGCGAGGGAGCGCAGGAAGATCATGGCCGAGAACTTGTCAGGATTCGCTCCGCTTCTCAAGCTCGGAGCACGGTCCGGACACGGTGCTGCCCATGATGGCGCCGGTCGGCGCTCCAAGCCCGAGACGCAAGCGCGCGATGCGCCTTTTGGTTAAAATAGCAGCCTGCATCGGCCTGAAATCATCATGGGTTGAAGAAAATTTCGCGAAATGGTAGATGGAAAATCCATAAATACTTCTTCGAGGTTGCTGTCGTGGCTTATATTCTCGGTGAGGCGGGTGACGATCATCTGGTGGGCGGTGACGGTGACGATACGCTGTATGGCGGGGCGGGTGCCGACACCTTGTTTGGCGGCCTTGGGAACGACGTGTTCCGGTTCGCTCCGGAAACGGGCTATCCCTACGCCATCATCAAGGATTTCAGTGACGGCGACCGTATCGATCTGGCGGCGTTGAACCTGCCCTTCATTGGAGAAGCACCGATTGCGGGAATGCCCGCCGGGTACCACGGGATAGGGCACATTCGCTACAGCGTCGTGGCGGGCAACACCCAGATCGTCATCGACAACAATGGCGACGGCATGTTGAGCCGGACCATCACGCTGGAGGGGCGGCATGCCCTTGAGGAGCTTGCCGGTTCCTCGGGCGTTCTGGTTCGCGTGCAGGACCGTGCGGTCGGCGGCACCGGCGGAAACGACTTGCTGGATGGTGGAGGCGGCCATGACACCCTGACGGGCGGTGCCGGGAACGACACTTTGCGCGGGTTTGGAGGCAACGACAGCTTGGACGGTGGTGACGGTGACGACAGTCTCATCGGCGGGGGTGGTGCGGATACGTTGGCCGGCGGAGATGGGAACGACACGCTGGTGAGTGGTGGCGGGCACATCGTCATGACCGGCGGGGCCGGGCATGATGTCTTCCGCATCCTGCCTACGGACCGACATGACCCCGTCCAGATCACCGATTTCAGCAAGGACGACCGTATCGACCTGTCAGCCCTGGGCATGCCCTTTCTCGGGGAGCTGCCGTATCCCGGCGTGCCGGACGGCTATCGGGGTCGGGGATTCATTTATTACCGGACCACTGCCAAATCCACACTGATCGAGATCGATCGGGACGGTGACGGCATGATGGACCGCACCATCATTCTGGACAAGGGGCTGGTCCTGAACCAGCTGCCCGGAGCGCCGGGCGTCCTGGTGTTGCCAGGCTACCAACCGCCTCCGGAGAACCCGCCTGGCAATGGCGGTCCGTCTGGCAACCACCGCTTTGTTTCCGGAGGAGGGGAAAACGACGCCCTTTCCGGCGGCAGCGGCGACGACACGCTGTTGGGAGGCGGCGGAAACGATCTCATCGGGGGCGGCGACGGCGCCGATCTCATCAGCGGCGACGACGGTGACGACACGCTGATTGGGGAGGACGGAACCGACACCGTGATCGGCGGTTGGGGTGCCGATCTCATCTTCGGAATGGCCGGCGATGATTTGCTGACCGGTGACGAGGGCGCGGACACCATTGTCGGCGGTGACGGAGCCGATTCGATCCTGGGTGGCGACGGCGACGATCTGCTGGGCGGCGGCGGCAACGATCTGATCGATGGCGGCGCCGGCAACGACACGGTGATTGGGGACGCCGGGAACGACACGCTGTTCGGTGGGGGCGGTGACGACCTCCTGCGTGGTTTCGCCGGTGACGATTGGCTGGTTGGCGGAGCCGGACGGGACGTCTTCTCGTTTGGCCTCGGCGATGGTCACGACCTCGTGTTCGATTTCAACCCGGAGGAGGACACATTGAGCTTCGGCGACGCCACCGTCACCCAACTGATTGCGGGAGCCAGAATCTCGGGCGGCAGCACCGTGTTCTCCCTGTCCGACGGCAGCACCCTCACGGTGATCGGGCGCACCGGCATCTCGGACGCGTGGTTCACGTGAAGGGAAGGCCTCACCGGCTGTCGATGACGGACGCCAGCAAGGACCGCGCGTAGGTCACAATGTATTTGTTGTATTCCGTCATCAGCAGATTCGCGGTGCCCGGCCACAGCCACCAGTCGTTCAGATGGACGTTGGGGGAGGCGACGGGGTGGGGCACCACCTCGACCTCCGGGATCACCATGCGGAACTCCAGGAGGCTGCGCATCATGTGGTAGTTGGCGGTGACCAGCCGCATCGAGGTGAAGCCCTGGGCGCGCAGCCAGTCCGCCGTCTCGTAGGCGTTGCCGACCGTGCTGTCCGCCGAATAGCCAAGCGTGATGCAGCATTCCATCTCGCCGGGGAACTGGCGGGAGCGTTTCAGAAGCTCCTGCACCTCCAGCCCTTCGTAGACGCCGGAGACGAACAGCCGGTGCGCCCGCCCGTCGGCCAGCAGCTCCAATCCCGTGCTCAGCCGCCCGCTGCCGCCGGTCAGCACGACGATGGCGTCGGTGTTGCGGGTGGCCTCGGCGCTGCCCGGCAGCGGCGGGGTGCGGGGGATCGACGCGGCGAACCAGAACAGCCCGCCGAGCCACGCCAGCCCGCCCAGCATCGCCAGCAGCAGCAGCCGTCGCAAAGCCCGCAGGACCCGGGCGCGCCGCGTGTGGGTCGCCATCCCTCAGCCTCCGGACGGACGGAGCGGGAGCGCGGTCACGGCATCGACTCCAGCGTGCGCAGCACCGTCCAGCGCGCGGTCAGGGCGGCCAGCAGGCAGGCGGCCAGCGGCACGGCGGCCAGCGCGGCGACGGCCCACCAGGGCGAGGTGGCGAGGTCCGGCAGCAGGCTGGCGTGAAGCCCGGCGGCGGCGTGACCGATCCCGCCCAGCGTGCCGGCGGCCAGCAGCAGCCCGGTCAGCCCGCCGCGCAGGGTCAGGCCGATGACGTGCGATTCGAACTGTCGCGCCACATAGCGATCGGTGGCCCCCATCAGGTGCAACAACTCCACCACATGGCGGTGGATGGCGAGGCCGGAGCGCACGGCGAAGATCACCGCCATCACGCCGGCTCCGCCGATCAGCGCCACGATGCCCAGCGCCGCCAGATGCATCGCCCCGGCAAAGCGGCGCAGATCGGCCAGCCACACCGCATGGTCGTCCAGCGTCGCGCCGGGGGCGGCGGACGTCAGGCGCGACGACAGCGCCGCCGTGTCCACCGGCCCGTTGGTCATCACGTCGATCAGCCGGGGCATCGGCAGCAGCGGGTCGGCGGCCTCCTTGCCCAGCCAGGGTTCGAGAAGCCGGCCGACGTCGCCGCTGGACAGCACGCTGGCAGTCGCGATGCCGGGGGTGGAGCGCAGGACGGTCAGCGCGGCCTCCGTCCGCTCTTCCAGCGGGTCGGCCTGGGCGCTGTCGGGCAAGGGCATGATCTGCACCGTCAGCCCGCCGGCCAAGCCGCTGTCCCAGCGACTGGTCATGTCGGAGACGAGCAGGGCCCCGGCCAGCGCCAGCGCCGCCAGATAGACCATCAGCGCGGTCAGCCCCATGAGGAAGCGCGAGGTCGGGTCCTTCGCCAGTGGCAGGTCGGAGTTTCGGCGTGTCAGCGGCGGCAGGGCCATGACGTGTCTCCTTTCCTCCGCTTCAGGCCCAGCGCGAGGCGTGCGCCGGCAGGACGTGCAGACGCCCGTTCTCCAGCATCAGGCGCGGGTGCTCGAAACGGCGGATCAGCGCCTCGTTGTGGGAGGCGATGACCACGGTGGTGCCCAGCTTGTGAAGCTCCTCGAACAGATAGAGGAGGCGCATGCCGATGCCGTCGTCGACGTTGCCGGTCGGCTCGTCGGCCAGCAGCAGGCGCGGGCGGTTGATGACCGCGCGGGCGATGGCGACGCGCTGCTGCTGCCCGCCCGACAGGGTGGAGGGCAGGGAATTGAGATGGTTGCCCAGGCCGACCCAGCGCAGGATCTCCGTGCAGTGCTCCACCACGTCCGATTCGCGGGCACCGCCCATGCGCAGCGGCAGGGCCACGTTGTCGAGCGCCGAAAGATGGTCGAGCAGGGCGAAATCCTGGAACACCACCCCGATCTGGCGGCGCAGCGCCGGCAGGTCGGTGCGCTTGACCCGTGCCATGTCCTTGCCGAACAGGGTGACCAGCCCGCGCGACGGGCGGAGCGCCAGATACATCAGCTTGAGCAGCGACGACTTGCCGGCCCCGCTCGCCCCCGTCATGAAGTGGAACGAGCCGGGCGGCAGGGTGAAGCTGATGTCGCGCAGCACCTCCGGTCCGGTGCCATAGCGCAGTCCCACATTCTCGAAACGGATCACGGTCCCACCAAAGGCGCAACGGAAGGCCCCGGCGGCGTCCCGCCGGGTGCGCGGATGGACAATGCACCGGCAGGGGCCGGCGCGTCCACCGCTGTCCGTCCTGCGGCACCGATCATCCGGTTTGGGACGGCCGCGCGTGGCGCCCGTGCGTTCCTTGCTTCACACCTCATGACTACCTATAAGGACAGTCTGCAAATTCGGTGACAACGATCGGCATCTATGATCATCACCTGCCCGGCCTGCGACACACGGTACACTCTTGCCGATTCGGCGGTCGGTCCGCAGGGCCGGAAGGTGCGTTGCGCCCAATGCGGCCACATGTGGTGGCAGTCGCCGCAGGACGACTCCGTCTTCCATCCGGACGAGGTGACCGAGTTCCACCCGGTCCCGCCGCCATCCTCCAAAACGCCATCCTCCAAGAAGAAGGCGCCTGCCAAGTCCGCGGCGGCGGCGGGAGCGCGGCGCCGGGCGCTGGTCGGCTGGGGGGCCTTCGTGGCGGTGCTGGTGGTCATCGGCGCCGCCGGCTATTTCGGCCGTGCCACCGTGGTGCGGCTGTGGCCTCCGGCCGCCCTGTTCTACGAGACGGTCGGCCTGCCTGTGGAACCGCCGGGCAGCGGCCTCCAGCTTCAGAACGTCCGCTCGGAACAGAAGGCCGAGGATGGCAAGACGGCTCTGTTGGTGGAAGGGCAGATTCTCAACGTCTCCGAGACGGCGCGCATGGTGCCGACGCTGCGGGTCACCGCGCTGGGCGCCGACCGTCAGCCGTTGAGGAACTGGACCGTCGAACCGGTGCCGCCGCAGATCCTTCCCGGTGAGATCGCCACCTTCCGCGATGTCCAGGCGGACGCCGCCGGTGTGCAGGAGGTCATGATCACCTTCGACGGGGGACGCTGAGCCCAGTTCTGTTATGGCGCGTAGCCCCGGATGATCAGGGAGACCGCGCCGTCGACGATCCGGGTCAGCTGCTCCTCCGTCGGGCGTTCGGACAGGCACAGCATGAAACGCAGATGCGTGTGCGACTTGACGAGGCCGACGAACTGCTCCGCCGCCAGCAGCGGGTCGGGGATGCGCAGCTGGCCGCGACGGTCGAGGTCGGTCATGAAGGCGCTGATGTGTTCCATGGTGCGGGCCGGGCCGGCTTCGTAGAAGGCGCTCGCCAGCTCGGGGAAGCGGTGCGCCTCGCCGACCACCACGCGGTAGCCGGCCAGCGCCTGCGGCGACAGGATCAGCGTGACGAAATGGCGGGCGATCAGGCGCAGCCCGTCGGCCATGTCGAGCGCGCGTGCCTCGTCGCACACGGCGGCCATCGCCTGCCCCTTGCATTCGCGGGCGACCATGACGCGGAACAGCTCGTCCTTGCTGCCGAAATGGGCATAGAGCGTCGCCTTGGACACGTTGGCCGTCTTGGCGATGGCGTCCATGCTGACGGCGCCATAACCATGGTCCAGGAACAGCTTTCCGGCGGCCTCCAGGATCTGCGCGGGCTTCGATCCTGCCTCCGGTGTGGGGGCGACCAGCGTGCTCATGCGTTCCTCGTATCCTGAAACCGGGTGTGCTGCAACCGGGTGTCCTGCAACCGACCCTGCGTCCTGTTCTACCACGGTGCCGGCCACGGTGCCGGCGGTGCTTGCGGGACTTCGTGCGCCGAGTCCCCGCTGCCGTAGCGCGTTCCGCATTCAACCACAATCCCAAACGTTAAAACTAGACCGTTCAGTTCACTCTTGACAACAGGTAGGGCCTCGATCATTTTTCCGCAAGACTAAACTGAACGGTTCAGTTCCGGTGGGGCGGCGGCAAGCCGGCCCGTGACGGGCGAAGAACCGAAACGGGTGGGTTGGAAGACGATGGTCAAGGCCGTGCGGAAGATCGTTCTGTCGGGTGTGGCGGTGGCGGCGCTGGCCGGTGGCGGCTACGCCGGCTGGGGCTGGTGGACCGAGGGTCGCTTCTTCGAGTCGACCGACAACGCCTATGTGCACAGCGACATCACGGTGGTGAGCCCCAAGGTGTCCGCCTATGTGCGGGACGTCCGGGTGGCCGAGAACCAGCAGGTCGCCGCCGGCGACGTCCTGGCGGTTCTGGACGATCAGGACTTCCGCGCCAAGGTCGCGGAGGCTGAGGCCAACGTCGCCGCGCAGAGGGCGGCTCTCGGTACCATCGACAGCAAGCTGCAGCTCCAGAAGGCGATCATCGATCAGGCCGCCGCCTCGGTGACCAGCGCCGAGGCGGAGCAGCGCCGCGCCCAGCAGGATTTCGACCGCACCCGCGCGCTGGCCAACGACAGCTGGGCCAGCCGCCAGAAGTTCGAGACGGCGGACGCCGATCTGCGCAAGGCGGTGGCTGAAACCGCCCGCGCCCGTGCGGCGCTGGTGGCGGAACAGGACCAGGTCGGCGTGCTGAACGCCAGCCGCAGCGAGACCGACGCCCGGCTGCGCCAGGTCGAGGCCGCCCTGCAGACCGCGCGCAACGATCTGAACAACACGGTCATCCGCGCCCCGGTGGACGGGGTGGTCGGCAACCGCGGCGTCCAGGTCGGCCAGTACGCGCGTCCGGGCGTGCAGCTTCTCTCGCTGGTGCCGCTGCCCGACGTCTATGTGGTCGCCAACTTCAAGGAGACGCAGCTCGCCCGCATGCGCCCCGGCCAGCCGGTGACGGTGGAGGTGGACGCCTATCCGGACAAGCACCTGTTGGGTCGGGTCGAGAGCTTCGCCCCTGCGTCGGGCTCGCAGTTCAGCCTGCTGCCGCCGGAGAACGCGACCGGCAACTTCACCAAGATCGTCCAGCGCGTGCCGGTGCGCATCGCCCTGCCGCGCGACAGCGCGCTGTCCGGCCTGCTGCGCCCCGGCCTGTCGGTGGTCGCCGAGGTGGACACCCGCGGCGCCGAGGACCAGCCGCACCACGCGGGCACCGTCATGGGCGCGCTGGTCCCCGGCCGGACGGTCGCGTCGAAGTAACCGCGCCTTAGCGTGAGACGACAACCGCTTTCGTTCCAATCTCTTTCGTCCTGGAGAGGGCGACCATGACCGCCATCACCAGCGACGACACGCCCACCGCCCGCGACGCCAATCCCCCGGCGGATGCGGGCGGCGCGACCGCCGCGTCCCGGCTCCAAACTCCCCCGCCCCCCGCGGGCCGGGGCGCGGCGGCTCCCTCTTCCCCGCCCACGGCGGGACCGCGTCCGGTGACGACGCGCGACTGGCTGGGCTTCCTGTCCATGGTCGTCGGCATGTTCATGGCGATCCTGGACATCCAGATCGTCTCCAGCTCCCTGTCGGAGATCCAGGCGGGCCTCGCGGCCAGCGCCGACGAGATCTCGTGGGTGCAGACCTCCTACCTCATCGCCGAGGTGGTGATGATCCCGCTGTCCGGCATGCTGGCGCGGATTCTGTCCACCCGCGTGCTGTTCACCATCGCCGCCGCCGGTTTCACCCTGACCAGCGTCGCCTGCGCCTTCACCTCCAGCATCGAATCGATGATCGTGTGGCGGGCGTTGCAGGGCTTCATCGGCGGCGCGATGATCCCGACCGTCTTCGCCACCAGCTTCTCCCTGTTCCCGCCGGAAAGGCGGGCGGGCGTGTCGGTGATGATCGGTCTGGTCGCCACCATGGCGCCGACGCTCGGGCCGACGCTGGGCGGCTGGCTGACCCAGAGCTTCTCCTGGCACTGGCTGTTCCTGGCCAACGTGCTGCCGGGCATCGCCGTGACCTCGCTGGTGTGGACGCTGGTCGACGTGGACAAGCCCAACCCGGCGCTGCGCAAGGGCTTCGACTTCATCGGTCTGGGGCTGATGGCCGCCTTCCTCGGCAGCCTGGAGTTCGTGGTGGAGGAAGGTCCGCGCCAGGACTGGTTCCAGGACGAGTATGTGGCGATCTTCGCGGTGGTCGCCGCGGTGTCCGCCGTCGGCTTCTTCTGGCGGGTTCTGACCTACCGCAACCCGATCGTCGAACTGCGCGCCTTCCTGGACCGCAACTTCGCCATCGGCTCGCTCTACAGCTTCATCATCGGCATCGGGCTTTACGGGGCGGTCTATCTGCAGCCGCTGTTCCTGGCGCGGGTGCGCGGGCTGAACAGCCTGCAGATCGGCACGATCATGTTCGTGACCGGCGCCTTCCAGTTCCTGTCCGCGCCGATCGCCGGGGTGCTGTCGAAGAAGCTCGACCTGCGGGTGATGCTGGCGCTGGGGCTGTGCCTGTTCGGCACCGGCGTCTGGCTGAACGCCCACCTGACCAACCAGTCCGGCTTCTGGGAGCTGTTCCTTCCGCAGGCGGTGCGCGGCCTGTCGCTGATGCTGTGCTTCATCCCGGTGAACACCATCGCGCTGGGCACCCTGCCGCCGGAGCAGCTCAAGAACGCGTCGGGCCTCTACAACCTGATGCGCAACCTGGGCGGCGCCATCGGTCTGGCGGCGATCAACACCGTGCTGCTGGAGCGGGCGGCCCTGCACATGAACCGGCTGGGCGACAATCTGAACCTCGCCCGCCCGCTGGTGCAGGAGACGCTGGACGGGCTGGCCACCAAGTTCGACGGGCTGGTCGCCGATCCGCAGGCCGCCGCCATGAAGACGCTGGCCCGCATGGTGGAGCGGGAGGCGATGGTGCTGACCTTCAACGACTGCCTGCTGCTGATGGCCGGCGTGTTCTTCGCCGGGCTCCTGCTGATGCCGCTGGTGCGGCGTCCGGGCGGCAAGCCGGCGGCGGCGGATCACTGAGGACGGCTGCCTTTCCTGTGCGCCGGTGAAGCGTCCCGGTGACCGGCGCTTGTCTTCGTGCTATAGGGCAGGCCGTCGCGTCGAAGGGTTTCTCCACCGTCATGAGCAAGCGCCAATACACCCGCGCCGAGGTCAAGGAACTGCTGTCCGCGCTGGAGCGCCAGTGCCGGGAGGCGTCGAAGCTCGCCCAGCTGGCCGAGCACGAGGCGAGCAAGCACAGCTTCGGCGCCTACCGCGAGTTCCGCGACAAGGTGGGCGAGTTCCAGGCGCTCGTCATCCTGATCGAGCAGCGGCTTCGCAACCTCGTTGATACCCGGTCCGACGATCTGCGCGATCAGTTCGAGCGCTTGGACACGGTGATGCTGGCCCTCCTGGTGCGGGCCAGCATGCGCTTCTTCTTCGTGCTGTCGGCCAACCCGATCCTGCCGATGGGCGCCCGCGAGATATTCGTGGCGGAACTGCGCAGCCTGCACGACGCCCACGAGAAGCTGCAGCGCCCCAACTACGCCGGCAAGCTGGGCACGGACCTGGAGCGCGATCTGGAAACCGCCTCCCTGATCCTGGAGGAGATCATCGACAAGGCGCCGAGCCTGCTCAACTTCCGCGGGGGGTGACCGCAGGCGGTCATCGCTGGATCAGCGCGCTTTCCTTGCCGGACAGCACGAACACCTTGGCGTAGCTCTTGAGAAGCGCGTCGATCAGGGCGTTGACCTTCGGGCTGGACATGGCCCGCGGCTTGGCCGGATCGACGTGGAGGACGCAGCTGTCCTTCACGTCGTTGAAGGCGGCCAGGGCGTGGATGCGGTCGGGCCTGAACTCATCGGGGAAATTCTCGTCCATCAGCCAGAAGCACTGGAAGTTCCGGCAGGATTGCGGGCGCTCCTCATAGACGGTGCAGCCCTTGCCCTGATCGCAGGACACGCACCATTTGGCCGAAGGCTTCTTCAGTTCGGGCACGCCCATCAGCTTGCAGCACAGCGTGCATTCTCCGCAGTTGCGGTCGGCCATAACGCGAGATCCTGATCTGTCCCAATGAAAGAGCGCGGACACTCGCACAAAGAACGGTGCCGGGGAAAGTGTCCGTTGGATGGGGCCGGGATGGGGGATGCGGAGGCTACGCCAGGCTGGGAACGGCCAGCGGTTTCTCCGCCTCGCGGGCCAGCAGCGCCTCGATGGCGTCGGCGGGGGCCGGTCGGGCGTAGAGGTAGCCCTGCGCGTACTTGCACATGATGTCGCGCAGGAACTCCGACTCCATCTCGGTTTCCACGCCTTCGGCGACCGCCTCCATGCCCAGGATGGCGGCCAGCGTGGCGATCACCTGCACGATGGCGGCGTTGCCCTCGCCCGACGAGATGGCCTGGACGAAGCTGCGGTCGATCTTCAGCGTGTCCGCCGGAAACTTGTGCAGGTAGGACAGCGACGAATAGCCGGTGCCGAAATCGTCGATGGACAGGCGCACGTCCATGTCGCGGATGCCCTGCATCAGCACCCGGCATTTGGCGGGGTCCTTCATCAGCAGGCTTTCCGTGATCTCCAGCTTCAGGCTGGACGGCGGGACCCGGCTTTCCTGCAGCACCTCGCTCACCAGCCCGATCAGGTCGTCGTCGCTGAACTGGCGGGAGGAGACGTTCACGCTCATGAACAGCGGGGTGGAGCGCGGGAAACGGGTCTGCCACCGGCCGAGCTGGCGCGCCGCCTCGCGCAGCGCCCAGCGGCCCATCGGGACGATCAGGCCCGACTCCTCGGCCAGCGGGATGAACTCACCCGGCGGGACCAGCCCGCGCTGCGGGTGTTGCCAGCGCATCAGCGCCTCGAAGCCGGCGATGTGGCCCGAGGACAGGGCGACGATCGGCTGGTAATAGAGGACCAGCTGGTTCTGCTCCAACGCCGTGCGCAGGTCGGTTTCCGTGCGCATCTGGGCCATCGCCTGACGGCGCAGGTTGCTGTCGAAGACATCGATGCGCGCCCGCCCGCCCGACTTGGCCCGGTACATGGCGAGGCTGGCGTCGCGCAGCATCTCCTCCGCCCGGTCGTAGCCGGAGACGCTGAGCGCGATGCCGATGGAGGCGGACAGGACGAATTCGTGCCCGTCCAGCGCCAGCGGCCGCGCGACGGCCTCGCCCATGCGTTCCGCCGCGGACAGGGCGTCGCCCACGTCGTCGATGCCGTCCAGCAGCACGGCGAACTCGTCCGCCGACAGGCGGGCCAGCGTGTCGCCCATGCGGCGGGTTTCGTCCAGCCGCTCGGCGATGGTCTTCAGCAGCCGGTCGCCAACGCCGGACCCCAGCGCGTCGTTGATCGACTTGAAGCGGTCGAGATCGATGAAGATGACGGCGAAAGCCTTGCCGCCGGCCCGCCGGTTGCGGTCCAGCGCCTGGCCGATGCGGTCCAGCAGCAGGGTGCGGTTGGGCAGGCCGGTCATGCCGTCGTGGAAGGCGTCGAACAGAAGCTGCTGCTCCGCCCGCTTCTGGGCGGTGATGTCGGTCATCGAGCCGGCGATCCGCACCGACCGGCCCGACCCGTCGCGCACGGCAAGGCCGCGGACCAGCATCCACAACTCGTCCTCGTCGGCGGCGCGGATGCGGAATACGTGCTGGAGATGCTCCCGCTCGCCCGTCAGATGCAGGTCGAAGGCTGTGCGCAGCCCGGCCAGATCGTCGGGATGCACGCGGTCGAACCATTCGCCGATGCGGTTGGACAGGCTGTCCACGGCAAAGCCGAGCATCGCCGCCCAGCGCGGGGAGTAGTAGACCTCGTCCGTGTCCAGCCGCCAGTCCCACAGCCCATCGTTGGCTCCGGCAGCGGCCAGCGCGTAGCGCTCCTCGCTCTGCAGCAGGCGTTGCTCGGCGGTTTTGCGGTCGGTGACGTCGGCCTGGCTGCCGACCAGCCGCACCGGGCGGCCTTGGGTGTCCAGCACCGCGATGCCGCGGCAGGCCATCCAGCGGATGCCGCCATCGGCATGGTGCACGCGGTATTCGATTTGGAACACGGTGTTGTCGCCGCCCAGGGCGTCGAGCGCCTCGCGCAACGAGCGGCGGTCGTCGGGATGGACGCGCTCCATCCATTCGTCCGGGCTGGTGCCGATGCTGCCCTCCGCCAGCCCGAGGAGCGACAGCCAGCGCGGTGAATAATAGGCGGTTCCGGCGTCGAGGTCCCAATCCCACAACCCATCGTTGCTGGCCGCGGCGGCGAGAGCGTAGCGTTCCTCGCTCCTGCGCAGCTGGCGTTCGGCGTGCTTGCGATCGGTGATGTCGGCGACCGACCCGACGAGACGGACCGGATCGCCCGACTCGTCGGGCACCGCCATGCCGCGGCAGACCAGCCAGCGCCAGTTGGAGTCGACCCGGTTGGAGTCGATAGTGTCCGGAGACACCCCGGCTCCGACGCGGCGGACGCGGTGTTCGATCTGGAAAGGAAGCGAGACGCCGACCATCTGGCCTTCGAAGGAGGCGTAGAGCCAGTCGATGTCGTCGGGGTGGACATTGTCGAGCCAATCTTCCGGGCGATTGATCTCGCCCGGCGGCAGGCCGAGAAACTCCTTGAAGCGGGGAGACAGGAACATCGTATCGTTGCGAAGGTCCCAGTCCCAGACGCCCTCGGAGCCAGCCTTCTCGGCCAGCAGATATCGCTCGATCGTGCTGCTCAAAGCCCCCTCACCGCCGCGGCACGCCCGCATTCCGTGACTCGCAACATAGTGCCCGAATGGTGAATGAGAAATGAAGCCCCGTCGCAAAGGATTTACGCCATGCTGGCGAAAAAATTGACCGAACCCGCCTTGCGGGCGCCCTGCGGCACGCCGGGGCGCCATGGGCGAACAGGTCGTGGCCCGTCAACGTAAGGAAGCAGGCCCATGGAGTGGTCCGATCAGGGGGTTGTGCTGTCGGCCCGTCCGCATGGCGAGACCTCGGCGGTGGTCACCCTGCTGACGCGGGACCATGGGCGGCACGCCGGCATGGTGATGGGCGGGCGGTCCAGCCGCACGCGCGCTGCGTTGGAGCCCGGCACGCTGGTGTCGGCGCGCTGGCGCGGGCGTTTGCCGGAGCATCTGGGCACGCTGACGCTGGAGGTGGTGCAGGGCTACGCCGCGGCCTTCCTGGATGACCCGTTGCGACTCGCGACCTTGACCGCGGCCTGCGCGCTGACCGAGGCCGCCCTGCCGGAACATCAGCCGCACCCGGCGCTGTTCGACGGCCTTCTGGCGCTCTTCGGCCTGCTGGGCGGTGACGCCTGGGCCGAATCCTACGTGCGGTGGGAGGTCGGGTTGCTGGCGGATCTCGGATTCGGGCTGGATCTCGACCGTTGCGCGGTCACCGGGGCGAACGACTATCTTGCTTATGTCAGCCCGCGCACCGGTCGCGCGGTGTCGGCGTCGGCCGGGGAACCCTACCGCGACCGGCTGCTGCCGCTGCCCGGATTCCTGATCGGGCTGGGCGGCGGCGGGCCGCAGGCGGTGGAGGAAGGGCTGCGCCTGACCGGCCATTTCCTGGAACGTCATCTGCTCAACGGCCCGTTGCCGCCCGCAAGGCAACGATTAAGAGAACGTTACGAGAACACTGTGGCGCGTGGCCGCTAGATTTGGTATCCACTCGCCATGACGTCCCAAGACCCCGTCCTCGACATCCAGGAGAAGCCGCTCCGCGACGCGCTGAGCGAGCGGTATCTGAGCTACGCGCTGTCCACCATCATGGCGCGGTCGCTGCCCGACGTGCGCGATGGGCTGAAGCCGGTGCACCGGCGGCTGCTCTACGCCATGAGCCAGCTGCGGCTCGACCCCTCGACGCCGCCGAAGAAGTCGGCCCGCGTGGTCGGCGACGTGATCGGCAAGTTCCACCCGCACGGCGACACCTCGGTCTACGACGCGCTGGTCCGTCTGGCGCAGGACTTCGCGGTGCGCTACCCGCTGGTGGACGGGCAGGGGAACTTCGGCAACATCGACGGCGACAACGCCGCGGCCATGCGCTACACCGAGGCGCGCCTGACCGACGTCGCCAAGGCCCTGCTGGAGGGCATCGACGAGGACGCGGTCGATTTCCGCCCGACCTACGACGGCGACGGGGACGAGCCGGCGGTCCTGCCCGCGAACTTCCCCAACCTGCTCGCCAACGGCTCCAGCGGCATCGCGGTCGGCATGGCGACCAACATCCCGCCGCACAACGCCGCCCAGCTCTGCTCCGCCCTGCGGCTGATCGTGAAGTACCGGCAGCGCTGCGAGAAGGCGCTCCTGGCCGAGAAGGAAGCGCCGCCCCCTCCGTCGATCGAGGATCTGGTCACCCTGATCTCCGGCCCCGACTTCCCGACCGGCGGCGTGCTGGTGGAGCCGCGCGCCAACGTGGTGGAGGCCTACCGGACCGGGCGCGGCTCCTTCCGCCTGCGCGCCAAGTGGGAAGTGGAAAAGCTGGGGCAGGGCACCTGGCAGGTCGTCGTCACCGAGGTCCCGTATCAGGTGCAGAAGGCCCGTCTGGTCGAGAAGATCGCGGAGCTTCTGACCAACCGCAAGCTGCTGCTGCTGGAGGACGTGCGTGACGAGTCGGCGGAGGACGTGCGTCTCGTCCTGGTGCCGAAGAGCCGCAACGTCGACCCCGAGGTCCTGATGGCCTCGCTGTTCCAGACGACCGATCTGGAAATCCGCTTCGCCATGAACATGAACGTGCTGGGCAAGGACAACGCCCCGCGCGTCATGAACCTGTTCGAGGTGCTGGACGCCTTCCTCGACCATCGGATGGAGGTGCTGGAGCGCCGCTCCCGTCACCGGCTGGCCAAGATCGACCACCGGCTGGAGGTGCTGGGCGGTTATCTCATCGCCTATCTGAACCTGGACGAGGTGATCCGCATCATCCGCGAGGAGGACGAGCCGAAGCAGGAGCTGATGCGCGCCTTCTCCCTGACCGAGGTGCAGGCCGAGGCCATCCTGAACATGCGGCTGCGCAACCTGCGCAAGCTGGAGGAGATGGAGATCCAGCGCGAGAACGACGCGCTGAGCGCCGAGAGGGCCGGGTTGACGGAGCTTCTTTCCGACACGGTCCTGCGCTGGGAACGGATCGGCAAGGAGACGGAGGACACGCGCAAGCGTTTCGGCGAGGATCGCCGGACGCAGGTGGCCGTCGCGACGGCGATTATCGACATCCCCGTCGACGCCATGGTGGAGCGCGAGCCGCTGACCGTCCTGTGCTCGCAGAAGGGCTGGATTCGCGCGGTGCGCGGCCATCTGACCGACGCCGAGCGCCTCGACGTGAAGTACAAGGAAGGCGACAAGGAAGGTTTCTGGGTCCATTGCGAGACCACCGACAAGCTCCTCGTCTTCGGCACCAACGGCAAGTTCTACACGCTGTCCGCCGACAAGCTGCCGCGCGGGCGCGGCTTCGGCGAGCCGGTGCGGCTGATGATCGACCTCGGCAACGAGGCGGACATCATCACCCTGTTCAAGCACCAGCCCGACCGGCGCCTGCTGATCGCGTCGGAGGACGGGCGCGGCTTCCAGGTCGAAGAGAACGAGGTCGTCGCCCAGACCCGATCCGGCAAGCAGATCCTCAACCCCGACGACAACAAGGACGCCAAGATCTGCATCCCGGCGGAGGGCGATCATGTCGCCGTCATCGGCAACAACCGCCTGCTGCTGGTCTTCCCGCTGGATCAGGTGCCGGTGATGGCCCGCGGCAAGGGCGTTCAGCTTCAGAAGTACAAGGACGGCAGCCTGTCCGACCTCAAGGTCTTCACCATCGCCGAGGGGCTGAGCTGGAAGCACGGCGAGCGGCAGTTCAACGTCACCAACCTGACCGGCTGGCTGGGCAACCGCGCGGGCGTGGGCAAGATGCCGCCCAACGGCTTCCCCAAGGTCAACCGCTTTACGTAATTTGGCGGTTCGCGCGGTTTGGCGCTTCATCTGACCTGGATGACCTAACGTTGCACGCAAACGGGGGGCTTTTGGCTCCCCGTTTCACTTTTGGCGGAATTCCCGACGGAAAGTTCCCGAATTGGTAGGGTTGAGCCATGCTCGGACTTGAACTCTGACCCGCGATTCCGGCATAGTCATCGTATCAAAAGGAACTCGGTGCCGTCGGCCGAAACGGTGCCCCGAACGGGGGGCATCAGGGCCGAAGGAACACCGGGCGACAGGGGAGGCACGCGCATGGTCACCACAGATCCGTGTGAAGGCACAGCGGTGGCACGGGGTCCCATCGGCTCCGGCAGTCCCGGTCCGTGACCCGCACGGTGACGTCGATCCGGCGTTGCCAGATAACTTCCAACAAACAACAGCCTTTCGGTTCGCACGCCGCGCTCCCTTACCGGGGGCCGGAACGGCGGCGTGCACCCGCGCCGGGACGAGAGGACCCAAGGAGACCGCCATGAAACGCCGTACCTTCATCACCAGCGCCGGTGTCGGTGTCGCCGCCAGCACGCTGGCCGCCCCCGCCATCGCGCAGAGCAACCCCGAGATCAAGTGGCGCTGCGCCTCGAGCTTTCCCAAGAGCCTGGACACCATCTACGGTGGTGCCGAGCGGGTGGCCAAGCGGGTCGCCGAGATGACCGAGGGCAAGTTCCAGATCCGCACCTTCGCCAGCGGCGAGATCGTTCCCGGCCTGCAGGTGCTGGACGCCGTGAAGGACGGCACCGTGGAGTGCGGCCACACCGTCTCCTATTATTACGTCGGCAAGGACCCGACCTTCGCCTTCGACGCGGCGATGCCCTTCGGCCTGAATGCCCGCCAGCAGAACGCCTGGATGACCCACGGCGGCGGCATGGACCTGATGCGCGAGTTCTTCAAGGGCTACAACATCATCCAGTTCGCGGCGGGCAACACCGGCACCCAGATGGGCGGCTGGTTCCGCAACGAGTTGAAGTCCGTTGAGGACCTCAAGGGCCTGAAGTTCCGCATCGGCGGCTACGCCGGCACCATCCTGCAACGCCTGGGCGTCGTGCCGCAGCAGATCGCCGGCGGCGACATCTATCCGGCGCTGGAGAAGGGGACCATCGACGCGGCGGAGTGGGTCGGCCCCTACGACGATGAAAAGCTGGGCTTCAACAAGGTCGCCAAATACTACTACTATCCCGGCTGGTGGGAAGGCGGTCCGCAGGTCTCCTTCCTCGTCAGCCTGCCGCAATGGGAGCAGCTTCCCAAGCATTATCAGGCGGTTCTGGAAGCGGCCTGCGCCGACGCGACCGCCGACATGGTCGGCAAGTACGACGTGGTGAACATGCACGCGCTGAAGCGTCTGGTCGGCGCCGGCACGGTGCTGAAGCCCTACCCGCGCGACATCCTGCAGGCCTGCTATCAGGCGACCTTCGACGTCTACGAGGAGGAGGCCGCGAAGAACGAGAAGTTCCGCAAGGTCTACGAGCAGTGGCGCAAGTTCCGCGACGAGGAATATCTGTGGTTCCGCGTCGCCGAGAATACCTTCGACAACTTCGTCTACTCGGCCCCGACGCCGAAAAAGAAGTCCTGACAAAGCCGGACACGAAAAAGCCCCGCGAAAGCGGGGCTTTTTTTGTGCCGATGACCCGGTTGGCTTTCCGCTCCCGGGTCCTCCCCCGCAGGGCGGGAGAGGAGGGAGAGGTAGGCCGGTTACTTGCCCTGCAACTGCCGCATGAGGTCGGCGTTGGGGTCCTCGGCGGGCTGTTCCGGCGCGCCGAAGGGCGGCGGCGGTTCGCCCGAATCGAAGGCCGGGATCTCGATCTGGATGTTGTCGATGTCGATCGGCTCGCCACGGTCCAGTCCGGAGAAGACCATCTCCGGGAATATGATGACCAGCGCCACCATGATCAGCTGGATGCAGACGAACGGCACGGCGCCCCAGTAGATCTGGCCGGTGGTAATCTTCTTGATGATCTTTCCGGTGATCTTGTCCTTGTAATCCTCCCGTGGAGCGACGCTTCGCAGGAAGAACAGGGCGAAACCGAAGGGCGGATGCATGAAGGAGGTTTGCATGTTGACGCCCAGCAGGACGCCGAACCAGATCAGGTCGATGCCCAGCTTTTCCGCGACCGGGGCGAGCAGTGGCACGATGATGAAGGCCAGCTCGAAGAAGTCGAGGAAGAAGGCGAGCAGGAAGACCATGATGTTGACGACGATCAGGAAGCCCAGTTCGCCGCCCGGCAGGCCGGTCAGCAGATGCTCCACCCACAGGTCGCCGTTCACGGCGCGGAACACCAGACCGAAGACCGTCGAGCCGATCAGGATGAAGATAACGAAGGAGGACAGTTTCGCCGTCGTGTCCATCGCCTGACGCATCAGCGACCAGCTCAGCTGCCGCTTGATGAGCGCCAGGATCATGGCGCCCGTGGCGCCCATGGCGCCGCCTTCCGTCGGCGTCGCGATGCCGAGGAAGATGGTGCCCAGCACCAGGAAGATCAGGACCAGCGGCGGCACCAGCGAGGTCAGCACCCGGAACAGGAGCTGGAAGCCGCGCAGGCTCCGCGCCTCCAGCGGCAGGGCCGGGGTGTACTCGGGGCGGACGATGCTGGTGATCAGGATGTAGCCGGTGTAGAGACCCGTCAGCACCAGGCCGGGGACCAGGGCGCCGGCGTACATGTCGCCGACCGAACGGCCGAGCTGGTCGGCCAGGATGATCAGCACCAGCGACGGCGGGATGATCTGAGCCAGCGTGCCCGACGCCGCGATGACGCCGGTGGCGACCCGCCGGTCATAGCCGTAGCGCAGCATGATCGGCAGCGAGATCAGGCCCATCGAGATCACCGACGCGGCAACCACGCCCGTCGTGGCGGCGAGCAGCGCGCCGACAAAGATCACGGCGTAGGCCAGACCGCCGCGCAGCGGGCCGAAGAGCTGCCCGACCGTGTCGAGCAGATCCTCGGCCATGCCGGATCGTTCGAGGATCAGGCCCATGAAGGTGAAGAAGGGAATGGCCAGCAGCGTGTCGTTGCGCATGATGCCGAAGACGCGCTCCGGCAACGCCTGGAACAGCGCCGGGGTCAGCAGACCCAACTCGATGCCGATCAGACCGAAGAGGAGGCCGTTCGCGGCGAGCGCGAAGGCGACCGGGAAACCCATCAATAGGAAAAGAACAAGCGCCGCGAACATCAGCGGCGCCATGTTCTCAATGAGGAAGGCGGCCATCGTGTGTGGTCCCCGGTCTCTTAGGAGTGGCTGTGCATCTTCTCGCCGGGCTCGTCAATGAGACCGGCCAGAAAGGCGATGCGCTTGATCAGCTCGGACACCGCCTGCATGGTCAGCAGGAAGAAACCGGCGGGAACCAGGATCTTGGCAGGCCAGCGGATCAGGCCGCCGGCGTCGCTCGACATCTCCTTGGTGATGAAGCTGTCCCAGAACATCGGCCAGGAAAGCCACATGATCAGGATGGCCATCGGGAACAGGAAGACGACGATCCCGAAGATGTCCACCATGCACTGGACGCGTCTGGAGAAGCGACCGAGCACGATGTCGATCCGGATGTGTTCGTTGCGCAGGAACGTGTAGCCCGAGCACAACAGGAAAATCGCGGAGAACAAATACCATTGCAGCTCAAGCCAGGCGTTGGAGCTGTAATGGAGGCTGTAGCGGATGACCGCGTTGCCGGCGCTGACAATCACGGCGACCAGCACCAGCCAATAAACGAGTTTGCCGATGCCGTTGTTGACAGCATCGATCAGCCCGCTGATTCGGAGCAGGAACCTCAACGGAGAGCCTCCCTGTTGGTTTGGAACGGGTATACCCCGTCCGTTCCTTTTGTTGCCCTGTGAACGGTGGCGCTGGGCGCCGGTTCAATCTTTTATGGTAACACCAAGGGTGTGTATTCTGCGGCAATATTCCGCAGGCGGCCCCGCTATGCAAGGGCTTGAAGGCCCTTATACGTGATTGCCCCAATATTCCCCAGTGATGGGCAATCCGAAAGGCGTTCAGTCAGTCGGTCGAACCGTTCGGCAGGCGGAACCAGCCGTCGCGGCCCAGCGCCTCCAGCGGGCGGAACTTGGCCTTGTAGGCCATCTTGCGGCTCTGCGCGATCCAATAGCCGAGATAGACGTAGGGCAGCCCGTCCGCCCGGGCGCGCTCCAGCAGGCTGAGGATCAGGAAGCTGCCCAGGCTGCGGCGGTCCTGGCGGGGGTCGTAGAAGCTGTAGACCGCGGAATAGCCGTCGGTCAGCCGGTCGGTCAGCATGCAGCCGACCAGCCGCCCCTCGGCGTCGCGGGCTTCGAACAGGCTGGTGTCGGCCCGCCCCTCGTCGATCATGGCGGCGAAATCGGCCATCGCCATGCGCGCCATGTCGGATTCGCCGTGGCGGGAGTTCTGGTAGAGCGAGAACAGCCGGTACTGCTCCGTCGTGGCGGCGGCGGGGGCCTCCGCCAGGGTCAGGTCGCCGTTGGCCCGGAGGACGCGCTTCTGCGACCGGGTGGGGGCGAAGGAGGCCACCGGGATGCGGACCGGGACGCAGGCCTGGCAGTTCGGGCAGACGGGCCGGTATACGATGTCGTGGCTGCGCCGGAAGCCGGCCCGCGACAGGGTGGAATTGACCTCCGCCGAATGGGGGCCCAACAGCCGGGTGAACAGCTTGCGCTCCACCCGGCCCGGCAGATAGGGGCAGGGCATCGGCCCGGACCGGAAGAACTGCTGGAGCGGGCGGAGTTGCGGCTGGATGACCGACATCGGCTGGCTGACTTCTGAATCACCGGCCCGGGGCCGGCTGTTGGGGTTCGGCGGCTGGAGAGGTGCTGAACGGAGGTTGCCTTAACGGAAGTTACTGGGACTGGCTCTGGGTCATGGTGACGGTGTCCTGGCCGAAAAAGGCGCGTCCGATCTCGGTGGTGATGCCGCAGAGCTGGGCCTGCACGCCGTCCAGATACTCGTGCAGACCGAGCTGGATCACCTCCTCGATCGGGCGTGCCAGAAGCGCGCCGAGCAACTCGTCCACCTTCTCCATCGCATCACTGCCGTTGCGCAGGGTGTAACGGGACTTCAGGCGGGTCAAGAGGCCGTCGATCTGTCGCACACACATCACAACGGATCGCGGGAATCCCTCGTTGAACATCATGAAGCCGGCGACCGTGGTGGGCGACATGCCGCGCGGGTAGACGCGCCGGAAGGCGTGGTACCCGGCGGCGGAGCGCAGCACCGTCGTCCACTGGCTCATGTCCAGCGTGGAGCCGACCACCACGGGGGAGGGCAGCAGCGTGTGGTACTTGATGTCGAGCAGGCGGGTGGTCTGGTCCGCCCGCTCGATGTACTTGCCGAGCTGGTAGAAGTACCAGCCCTGGTCGCGGTAGAAGGTGCCCTCGGTGATGCCGGTGTGGGTCTGGCACTCCTCCTTGATCCAGGTGCAGACCTTGGACAGGTTGGACAGGGCGACGTCCTTGCCGTTCATCTCCACCAGCTTGTTGTGGAACACGTTGATCTGCGTCCACATCTCGGTGGAGATCCAGGGGCGCAGGACGCGGGCGTTCTCCCGCGCCATGCGCAGCATGGAAACCAGCGAGTTCGTGTGCTGGGTGTCGAACATGTAGTAATGGACCACCGCCTCCGCCGTGGGGCGGTCGTGGCGGCTGAAGAAGTCCTTCTCGTCGGCATTGAGCTGGACGATGGAGAACCAATTGGTCATCCCCCGCGTGTCGCGCGCGAAGGTCTCATGCACGTCCAGGATTCGGGCGAGATTCTCGGCGCGCTCCATGTAACGCGCCATCCAGAAAATGCATTCGGCGTAACGGGCCAGCAGATTCACGACGCGCTCCCTTCCTGTGCGCCATCCTGGAGAACCCAGGTGTCCTTGGACCCGCCGCCCTGTGACGAGTTGACGATCAGCGTGCCCTTCTTCAGCGCCACGCGGGTCAGGCCGCCGGGCAGCACCCAGGTGTTCTTTCCCGTGATGGCGAAGGGGCGCAGATCGACGTGGCGGGGATCGATGCCGTCGTCGGTCACGGTGGGGCAGACCGACAGGTCGACCACCGGCTGGCTGATGTAGTTGGACGGATCGGCCAGCAGCTTGGCCCGGCAATCCGCCAACTCCTCCTTGCTGGCGCGCGGGCCGATGGTGATGCCGTAGCCGCCGGCCTCGCCGACCGGCTTCACCACCAGCTTGTCCAGGTTGTCCAGCGTGTAGCGCAGCGCGTCGGCCTCGCGGCAGATGCGCGTGTCCACGTTGGGGATGATCGCCTCCTGGTCCAGGTAGTATTTGATCATCCGCGGGACGTAGCAGTAGATCGCCTTGTCGTCCGCCACGCCGGTGCCGATGGCGTTGGCCAGCGCCACGTTGCCCTTGCGGTAGGCCTCCAGCAGGCCCGGCACGCCCAGCATGCTGTCCGGGTTGAAGGCCTTGGGATCGATGAAGGCGTCGTCGATGCGGCGGTAGATCGAATCGACGCGCGCCAGACCGTTGGTGGTCTTCATGTAGACGCGGTCGTTCTCCACCACCAGATCGCGGCCCTCGACCAGCGGCACGCCCATCTCGCGCGCCAGGAAGATGTGCTCGAAATAGGCGGAGTTGTAGGAGCCGGGCGACAGCAGCACGACCTGTGGGTCGGCCACGTCCTGCGGCGCGATCTCCATCATCGCGTCGAGCAGCTTGTGCCCGTAATTGTCCACCGGGCGGATGCCGATGTCCTGCATCAGGTCGGGGAACACGCGCTGCATCATGTGGCGGTTTTCGACCACGTAGGACACGCCGGACGGCACGCGCCCGTTGTCCTCCAGCACGCGGAAGGTCCCCTCGCGGTCGCGGACCAGATCCGTGCCCATGATGTGGATGTAGGTGTCGAACGGCACGTCCAGCCCGACCATCTGCGGCCGGAAGCAGCCGTTGCCCAGCACGAGGTCGGTGGGGATCACCCCGTCCTTCAGGATCTTCTGGTCGTGATAGATGTCGTGGAGGAACAGGTTCAGCGCCGTGACGCGCTGAGTGATCCCCGCCTCCAGATGCGCCCATTCCTTGGCCGAAATGACCCGTGGAATGATGTCGAAGGGAAGAATCCGGTCCACCGCATCCTTGTTCGAGTAAACGAGGAAGGTGATGCCCAGATTGTACAGTTCTCGTTCGGCGTCCTGCGACCGCCGCAACAGATCCCCGAAGTTCAGACCGGCCAGTCTCTGCCGGATCAGTGCCGAGTGCTCGGCTGGATAATCACGGCCTCCGAACAATTCGTCGTAGTAAAGGCCGGGATCGTAGTTCGTCAAAAGGTCAGTCGCCTTGCCTTCGGGTACGCTCACAGACTCCCCCGCAGCTAACGCCCTTGATTGACCGATGCCATGTGGCAATGGTGTCTGCCGCGAAGTATGAACCATCGCTTCGCCATTTGAACAGGGCAAACATTCCCCGCGTTGTGCGGCGCATCGACAAAACAAGAAGGGGCACGTTCAAAGGCAAGGAACTAACGCCTTGGTACCAGCGCCGCATCGGCTTTGGTATCAGTTCGTGGCGGCGGGAGCGGCTGGGGTCTTGCTTTCGCGCAGCAGAACCATGCTGATGCGCCGGTTGCGCGGGCTGCCCGGCTGGTCGGGCACCAGCAGATCGCGATCGGCGCGGCCGATCACGTCTTGGACGCGCTCTTCCGGGATGCCGCCGGCGATCAGGGCGCGGCGGGTGGCGTTGGCCCGTTCGGTGGAGAGGTCCCAGTTGTCGCGCCCGGCCCCGGAGGTGAAGGGGATGCCGTCGGTGTGGCCGCTGATCGACAGCTTGTTGGGCAGCTTGGCGAGCGCCTTGGCCACCTGCATGACGAGCTGGCGGGTCTGCGGGTACATCTGGCCCGATCCGCCGGGGAACATCGAGACGCGGTCCTGGTCCACGATCTGGATTCGCAAACCCTCGGGCGTCTGGTCGATCATCAGGTTCTGGGCCAGCGGCTCCAGTTCCGGCACGGATTGGATGGCTTGGCGGATCTCGGTGGCGGCCTGCTGGAACTGGCGGGCCTCCTTCTGGGCATCCTGCAGCTTCTCGCCGCCTTCCTTCACCCGTTCCGCGAAATCGGACAGCCGTTCCCCCGGCTTCTGACCGGGGATGCCGAGCTGCTTGGCCTGCTCCTCCAGCCGTTTCTGGTAGTCGAGGCGCGACTCGCTGGATTTCTGCTCGGCGGGCGAGGCCGGGGGTGAAGAGGGGGGCGGGGCGGCGTCGGTGGGATCGTTGGCCTCCTCGTCCTCCTGGGTCGAATGGCCGGGCGGGCCGGAGACCGGAACGTCGGCGGACATCGGGGAGGAGGGGGAGATCTGGGCGCCCGGCGCGGTGATGGTGCGCCCGCCCAGCATGCCGCCGGACCCGGAGCTTTCGCGGCTGACCGAGGTGGGCGAGAAATAGTCCGCGATGCCCTTGCGCTGGTCCGACGTGGTGACGTTGAGCAGCCACAGCAGCAGGAAGAAGGCCATCATCGCCGTCACGAAGTCGGCGTAGGCGACTTTCCAGGCGCCGCCATGGTGGCCGCCGTGGCCGCCCTTCTTCTTCTTGATGATGATCGGCCGTTCGCCGCCGGACGGGTTCGCTGACATGAAGCCTTGGCTGTATGGGGCCTTGAGGTCGGGAATTCGCGGCCAGTGCGGACTCCCGAAGGGTGGGCCATCATCCTTAAGATCCGTTTAATGCGGCGGATGGCGGCTTCCGGCCAACGCGGCAGGCGGCCGCTTCCGGACGGTCCGGGGCAGATGCGGCTTGCACCGAGGGTCCGGCTGGGATAATCCCGCTGTTTCGCCGTCGCACCCTCGCCCCAATAACCGACGAGCCCACACAGGCCGCCATGACCATCGACTCTCGGGCCTTCCGCAATGCCCTCGGATGCTTCGCCACCGGCATCGCCGTGGTCACCACCGTCGCCCCGGACGGCGAGCCGATCGGCGTGACCGTCAACTCCTTCTCGTCGGTGTCGCTCGACCCGCCGCTGGTGCAGTTCTGTCTGGGCCGCGCGGCCATGTCGTTCGAGGCCTTCACCACCGCGCCGTCCTTCGCGGTGAACATCCTGGCCGAAGGGCAGGCGGAACTGTCCAACCGCTTCTCGCGCCGCGACCTGCAGGAGCGCTGGGACGGGGTGGGTGTCGAGCGCTGGGACAGCGGCGTGCCGATCCTCACCGGCTGTCTCGCCAGCCTGGAGTGCGACCGGGAGCATGTCTATGACGGCGGCGACCACGTGATCATCGTGGGCCGCGTCCGCCGCCTGTCCGGCAGCGAGGACGGAAAGCCGCTGCTTTATTTCCGCGGCGTCTATTCGCAGCTTCCCTGAGCCGGGTCCGGGTCAGGAAATATCCGTCATCAGCTCCGTCGGAAAGCCCGCCTCCTCCATGTGGGCGACGAGGCGCTGGACGTGGCTGCGCCCGCGGGTTTCCAGCACCACGTCGATCTCGGCCATGCGCACCGGCACGTCGTGGAACAGGCGCTGGTGGTGCACTTCCACGATGTTGGCCCCGGCCTCGCCGAGCAGGCGGGCCACCCGGGCGAGCGCGCCGGGGGCGTCGGTGATGCCGATGCGCAGCCGCACCATGCGCCCCTCGTAGACCAGCCCGCGCGTCAGGACCTGCGCCAGGATGCGCGCGTCGATGTTGCCGCCGGACACGACGATGCCCACCCGTTTGCCGCGGAAGCGCTCCGGATCGTCCAGCACCGCGGCCAGCCCCGCCGCCCCGGCCCCCTCGGCGACCAGCTTCTGCACCGTGGCGAGGCGGTAGACGGCCTCCTCCAGCCGTGGCTCGCCCACCTCGACCACCGCGTCCACATGCCGGCGGACCAGCGGCAGGGTGACGGCGCCGGGGGCCTTGACCGCGATGCCGTCGGCGATGGTGGCGCCGCCGCAGGTGATGGGCTGCCCGGCCAGCGCCTGGCGCATCGACGGGAACATGGCGCATTCCACCCCGATCACCGCGATGTCCGGTTTCAGCGCCTTGGCCGCCACCGCCATGCCGCCGATCAGCCCGCCGCCGCCGACCGGCACCACCAGCATCTCCAGGTCCGGCGCGGCGTCGAGCAGTTCCAGGGCGGCGGTGCCCTGGCCGGCGGCGATCAGCGGGTCGTCGTAGGGGTGCACGAAGACCAGCCCCTCGCGCGCCGCAAGTTCCTGGGCATAGGCCGCGGCGTCGCTCAGCGTCTCGCCGTGCAGTTCGACCCGCGCACCGAGGCTTTCCGTGCGCTCCACCTTGGTGAAGGGGGTAAAGGACGGCATCACGATGACCGAGCGGATGCCCAGCCGCGTGGCGTGGCAGGCCACCGCCTGGGCGTGGTTGCCCGCCGACATGGCGATCACCCCGGCCTGCCGCTCCGCCTCGCCCAGCGACAGCAGCTTGTTGAGGGCCCCGCGCTCCTTGAAGGAGCCGGTGAGGTGCTGGTTCTCCAGCTTCAGGACCACCGAACAGCCGGTGATCTCCGACAGGCGGGGCGAGGCTTCGGTGGGGGTGACCGGCAGGCGGTTCCCGATCCGCGCGGCGGCGGCGCGGACGTCGTCCAGAGTCAGGGGCAGTTCAGGGACGTCTTCAGTCATTGGGAACTCCCTGGACGGCTGGGGGAAAGCGTCAGCAGCGTGGCGCCGTCGCGGGCCAGCGTGCCGCGGTCGCCGGTCAGCCGCAGGCCGACGCCGTCGCGCCAGCCCCGCACCAGATCCCCCCAATGGGGCGACAGCGGGTTGCCCGACTGGCCGGTGGCGATGGAGAAGCGGGAGTTGCCGAGATCCGCCAGATCATAGACCGCGCGCAGTCCCGGACCGTGGACGTGGGAGAAGGGGCCCTGCGGGTCGCGCACGCGGGTGGTGCCGCGGTTGACGGTGAAGGCGCCGCCGCCGGTCGGGATGGACAGGTCGAACATTTCGCCGAGCAGCGGCACGCGGCCGAGAAGCCGGTGGTTCAGGGCGGCCTTGTGCTCCGCCCCCCAGCGCCAGCCGTTCATGTCCGTTCCGTGGCGCCGCTCGATCTCCACCAGCGCCGATTTCAAGGCCCCGGCCAGCATGGCGGTGCAGTCCTCGGGGGCCGGCGTCGTGCGGTCGTCGCACCACTGCGGCGCCTGGGTCAGCACGCGGTGCAGGGCGCGGGGGCGCAGGTCCCAATAGCTCTGGAACAGAGGCCCCAGCTCGTCGGCGAAGACGCTGCGCACCAACTCCCGCTCCCACCAGGAGAAGATCAGCGCCTCGGCCCGGTCGCGGTCCATCCGCCCGTCCCAGCCGGCCAGACGGTCCAGCGCGGCGCGGGCCTGTCCGTCGAGGTCGGGCACGGTGCGCAGCGGCTCCAGCATCAGGGGCAGCAGGGCGCGCGCCGGCAGGGACAGCTCGTCCATCTGCTGGGCGGCGACTTCCTCCACCGTGTGCGGGCCGTCGCCCAGCATCTGCACGATCCGCTCCGCGCGGGCGGGGTCCGGCCATTCGGTCGCCAGGGCGTAGGGGTAGCCGGGGCCGACCACCGCGTTGTTGGCGTTGACGAACTGGCCCGACGGCGGATCGACCGCCTGGGGCAGCGCGTCGAAGGGGATGTAGCCGATCCAGTCGTATTCGCCGGTCCAGCCCGGCACCGGAACGCGCCCGTCGCCGCCGCGCCGCACGGGGACCAGTGCCGGCGACAGGAAGCCCAGCGTTCCCGCCGTGTCGGCATAGACGACGTTCTGCTGCGGCGCGACGTGGAGGAACAGCGCCTCGCGCACCGCCGCGGCGTCGGTGGCGTGGTTGAGGCGGTACAGCGCCTCCGCCGTGGTGTCGGCGGCGGTCAGGCCGGGGAAGGCCAGCGCCAGCACATGGCCCTCCGGCGCGGCGTCGGCGGCGTCCGGCGTGGTCAGCACCGGGCCATGCCGCGTCTCGCGCACCGTCAGCGTCTCGTCCGGCTGGCCGGCGATGCGGATCGTCTCCCGGCGCGTCCCGAAGGCCGCGCTGCCGTCTGGCGTCAGGTAGCGGCCGGGGTCCTGCGGGTCGAGCTTCTCGATGAACAGGTCCTGGGTGTCGCTGTGGGTGGTGGTGAAGCCCCAGGCGACGCGCCCGTTGTGCCCCAGGATGTGAAGCGGCACGCCGGGGATGGTCGCTCCGGAGATGCGGTGTTCCGGCGTCACGATGCGCGCCAGATACCACAGGATCGGCGCCTCCAGCCCGAGATGGGGATCGTTGGCGATGATCGGCTTGCCGGTCGCGCTGCGCGCCCCGGTCAGCGCCCATTCATTGGACGCGGTGTCGAAGCCGAGGTCGGGCAAGGCGGCCAGCGCGCCTTGCAGGTCCATGCCGTCGAGCGCCGCCGCCAGGGTCACCGGGGCGGTGGGGTCCGAGTCCGGAAACAGATCGCGCATCTGCTCCGGCGTCAGGCTTTTCAGGGCGCTGGCGCGGAACAGCTCGTCCCGCGAATCGCCGGAGAGCTGGAGCGCCATCAGCTTGCCCCAGACGAGGCTGTCGGCGGGCCGCCAGGGCTCCGGCGTGTGGCGCAGGAGCTGGAACTCGATGGGCAGCGCTTCGGGGCGCGTCTCCATCCAGGCGTTCACCCCGGCGGCGTAGGCGTCGAAGGCCAGGCGGGCTTCCGGCGACAGCTCCTCATAGGCCTCCTCGGCCCGGCGGTGGACGCCCAGCGTGCGCATGGAGCGGTCGAGCCGCAGCGCCCAGTCGCCGAAGCGCGTGCCGACCAGCTCGGCGAGCCGCCCGGCGGCGCTGCGCCGCATCGTCTCCATCTGCCACAGCCGGTCCTGCGCGTGGACGTAGCCGAGCGCGAAATAGGCATCCCGCTCGGTGGCGGCGAAGATGTGCGGGATGGCGTTGCGGTCGCGCAGGATCTCTACCGGGCCTTCCAGCCCCGGAACGGTGGCCGCGCCCTCGTAGTCTGGGGTCTGCTGGCGAAGCCACAGCAGGACTCCGCCCGCTCCCAGCACCGGCACCACGACCACCAGGGCGAGAACGGCGACCAGGATGGCCAGGGGCTTGCGGACGGCGCGGGGAATCATCGGGGGCCAGTGCTGGGAAAGGGGGCTCGGAAAGGGGGCTCGGAAAGGGGGTTCGACAGACAGAGATGGGGATGGGGTTCGTCCGGGGCCATGCTCCTCAATTCCGCTTGCAGGCCTCGCAATCCGGATTTACGGCGCCGTGGCTTCCCTAAGGTATGCGACCAGATCCCGGCGGTCGGACGCGCTGGCGATGGTCTGCATCGGCATCTTGCTGCCGGGGGTCATCACGTCAGGGCCGATCTCGAACAGCCGGGCCACCGCCGCCTCGTCCCAGACGATGCCGCTGCCCTTCAGCGCCGGGGAGTAGTGGTAGCCCTCCACCGCACCGGCGGGGCGCCCGAACAGACCCCATAGCGTCGGGCCGGCGCGGTTGCCGCCGTCCGGCGTCAGCGTGTGGCAGAAGGCGCAGGCGCGGAACAAAGTCTTGCCGCGCTCCGGATCGGGCGCGTCGTCGCCCAGCGCGGGGCTGCCGGCGGCCAGCAGGAGAAGGACGGCCAGCGGCCACCTTCCATTCACGGCGCGTCGTCCGGATCGGTGACGGTCAGGGAGACCACCGACGTGTTGATGAGCAGCTTCCCGGCATTCTCGAAGTTCACGGTGACGCGGTCGCCGATGGCCGACTGCACCTGTCCAAGACCCCAGTCGGGGCGGGCAGGGTGGCGCACCCAGGCACCGGGAACCAGTGAATCGTCCATGCCGCGTCTCCTCCATCCCCCGGAATCGGTTATCGCTTTCGCGGGATGACCGCGGAAAAGCGGCGGCATCCGCGCCCCTGGAATGATACAAACGAACGACGTCGCCGGCCATCCCCATGGGGCACCGGCATGCTACAGAATGCCGCCCGGCCGGGGGAAGTTCCCATGTCCGGGCCTTGGCCGACGGCCGCTTCGCCGACCATCGGCCATCAACGATCTGGAGACCACCCGTGCCGCTGGACATCCGCGTGATCGAGCTTGTCGCTTCCCGCATCTGCCACGACCTCGTGAGCCCGGTGGGAGCGATCCGCAACGGGCTGGAACTGATCGAGGAGATGGAGGACGAGCCCGCCGGGGGCTTTATGGGCGAGGCGGTGAAGCTGATCGAGCATTCCTCCGGGCAGGCCGACCGGCGGCTGCGCGTCTTCCGGCTGGCCTACGGCCTCGCCGGACGGGAGCAGAAGGGCTTCGGCGACACCCGCTCCTCCGCGCAGGGGCTGCTGGAGGGCGGGCGCACCTCGCTGGACTGGCCGGCGGGGGTGCCGAACGATCAACTCGCCTTCAAGCGCGGTGCGTCGAAGGTGTTGCTCAACGTCATCATCCTGGCCGACGAGGCGCTGACCCACGGTGGCACCATCACCGTCGCTGCGGAGGGGGACGAGCAGGTGGGCCGCTTCATCATCACCGCCGCCGGGCGGCCCGGCGCCCTGAAGGACGAGTCCGCGGCGGCGCTGGCCGGCACGGTGGCCGCCGCCGACCTGACCCCGCGCAGCATCCACGCCTATATGACCGGGCGATTCGCGGAGGACGACGGCTACCGCGTCGCCGCCACCCCGGCCGGACCGGACCGGCTGGTCTTCACCGTGGAGTGGTGACGCGGCCCCTGCCGGGGGCGCAACCCGCGCATTGACGACGTGTTTCAAACCGCCGCCGGTCCGGTGCGCGGCGCTTGGTCGTGTTCGCGCACCGCGTGCCGGGCGGCCATAAGCCGCTGCCGCGGCAGCGGCCTTGCGGGCTGTGACCTTGTGCCGGCTGGCTTGGCAAGACGGCGGAGCCCCGAGAGTGGTATCGAAGGAGGTAAGGTTCTCTTAATCAGTGTTTGACAGGCTCCCACCATAGCTGGAAAGGCCCGTACCGGCGGCGTCGCGCACGCCGCCCTCCGGACGGCCCGGCCGGAAACGGATACAATTGCGGGCGTGGGGATCGCGACATGGATGATCTGCTCTCCGAATTCCTGACGGAAACCAACGAGAACCTGTCGGTTCTCGACGTGGAACTGGTCCGTCTGGAGCAGAATCCCAACAATCCGGAACTTCTGTCGAACATCTTCCGTCTTGTGCACACCATCAAGGGCACCTGCGGCTTCCTCGGCCTGCCGCGCCTGGAAAAGGTCGCGCACGCCTCGGAAAACGTGTTGGGCAAGTTCCGCGACGGTGAACTGACCATCAACCCGGAAGCGGTCTCGCTGATCCTTCAGGCGCTGGACACCATCAAGAGCCTGCTGGCGGTGCTGGAGGCGACGGAGGCGGAGCCGCCGGGCGACGATCTGCCGCTGATCGAGCGGCTGAACCTGTGCGCCGAAGGCAAGCTGGGCTCCGGCGCCGCCCCGGCCAAGCCCGCCCCGGCCCCGGAGCCCCCGCCGGCCCCCGCGGTCGCGGCGGCGGAGGTGGCCCCGGCCTCCTCGGGCAACCTCACGCTGGACGAGCTTGAGGCGATCTGGAATTCCACGCCCGGCCCGACCAGCACCGCGCTGGCCCCGGTCGCCGCGGAACCGGCGGAAGAGCCCGCCCCCTCGCACGATCTGGTGGTGCCGGACCCCGATCCGGTCCCCGCCGCCGCCAAGATGCCCGCTCCCGCCGCGGACGCCGCGTCCGGCGCCGGTGCGGGCGGCGAGGCCGCGACGAAGGAATCGGCGGTCGCCGCGCAGACCATCCGCGTCAACGTGGACCTGCTCGAAAACCTGATGACCATGGTGTCGGAGCTGGTGCTGACCCGCAACCAGCTGCTCCAGATCCTGCGGTCGCAGAAGGAGAGCGAGTTCGCCGCCCCGCTGCAGCGTCTGAACCACGTGACGTCGGAGCTGCAGGAAGGCGTCATGAAGACGCGCATGCAGCCCATCGGCAACGCCTGGGCCAAGCTGCCACGCCTGGTGCGCGACCTGTCGCACGAACTGGGCAAGAAGATCGACCTCCAGATGCTCGGCGCCGACACCGAGCTGGACCGTCAGGTGCTGGAGCTGATCAAGGACCCGCTGACGCACATGGTGCGCAACTCCGCCGACCACGGCCTGGAGGTGCCCGCCGACCGGGTGCGCTCGGGCAAGTCGGAGACCGGGCGGATCACGCTGAACGCCTACCACGAGGGCGGCCACATCATCATCGAGATCCAGGACGACGGCAAAGGCCTGGCGATCGACCGGATCAAGCAGAAGGCGATCCAGAACGGGATGGCCTCGGAAGGCGAGCTGGCGGCGATGTCCGATCAGCAGATCATCCAGTTCATCATGAAGCCCGGCTTCTCGACCGCGGCGAAGGTCACCAACGTGTCGGGCCGCGGCGTCGGCATGGACGTGGTCAAGACCAACATCGAGAAGATCGGCGGCACGATCGAGATCAAGTCCCAGCAGGGCAAGGGCTCGACCTTCGTCATCAAGATCCCGCTGACGCTGGCCATCGTCTCCGCCCTGATCGTGGAGTGCGCCGGCGAGCGCTTCGCCATCCCGCAGATCAGCGTGGTCGAGCTGGTGCGCGCCGCCGCCGACAGCGAGCACACCATCGAGCGGCTGAAGGGCACGCCGGTCCTGCGCCTGCGCAACCGCCTGCTGCCGCTGGTCTCGTTGCAGGAGCTGCTGCGGCTGGACGACCAGGAGGGCGGGGAGAAGAAGACCGACGAGACCTTCATCGTGGTCACGCAGGTCGGCACCTACACCTTCGGCATCATGGTCGACCGCGTGTTCGACACCGAGGAAATCGTGGTGAAGCCGGTGGCGCCGATCCTGCGCCACATCGAGATGTTCTCGGGCAACACCATCCTCGGCGACGGCTCGGTCATCATGATCCTCGACCCGAACGGCATCGCGTCGGCGACCGGCGAGATGGCCATGGGCGAGACCGCGTCGAAGGAGGCGACCTCCGTCCAGGCGACCCGCCAGGAGGACAAGATGGCGCTCCTGCTGTTCCGCGCCGGGGCCGGCGCGCCGAAGGCGGTGCCGCTGTCGCTGGTCGCCCGCCTGGAGGATGTGGACCTCGCCAGCGTCGAATCGTCCAACGGCATGCCGGTGGTCCAGTACCGCGGCAAGCTGATGCCGCTGGTGCCGATCGATCCGGGCTTCATGATCGGCCAGGAAGGCCGCCAGCCGGTTCTGGTCTTCGCCGACGGCGACCGCTCGATGGGGCTGATCGTCGACGAGATCGTCGACATCGTGGAGGAGCGTCTGGTGGTGCAGCTTACCGCCGACCGTCCGGGCCTGATGGGCTCGGCGATCATCGCCGGCAAGGCGACGGACGTGCTCGACGCGGGCTTCTTCCTGACCCAGGCCTACAAGGATTGGTTCGGCTCGTCCTCGACCGATGCGTACGAGGAGGAGAGGGCGCTGCAGCGCGTTCTGCTGGTCGACGACAGCCCCTTCTTCCGCAACCTACTGACCCCGCTGCTGTCGGTCGCCGGCTACGACGTCACCGCCGTGGAGAACGCCAACGAGGCGCTGGCGCTCTGCGAGGCGGGCGAGGACTTCGACGTCATCGTCTCCGACATCGAGATGCCGGGGATGAGCGGCTTCGACTTCGCCGAGGCGGTCCGCCAGGGCGGCACCCGCTGGAGCGGCACGCCGATGGTCGCCCTGTCCAGCCACGCCTCCCCGCGCGACCTCGACCGCGGCCGTCAGGCCGGGTTCACCGACTATGTCGCCAAGTTCGACCGTGACGCGCTGCTGTACGCGCTGCAGCAGACCCTGTCCGAGCAGAAAGGTGCCGCATGAGCAACGCCAAGCTGCCCGCCACCACCAAGAAGTCCAAGGGCGACGAGATCACCTCCGGTGGCAGCCAGGACTACGTGACCATGACGATCGCCGACCAGCTGTTCGGCATCCCGGTCCTGCAGGTCCAGGACGTGCTGGGGCACCAGAGGATCACCCGCATCCCGCTGGCCCCGCCAGAGGTCGCCGGCTCGCTGAACCTGCGCGGGCGCATCGTCACCGCCATCGACGTGCGCCTGCGGCTCGGCCTGACGTCGCGCCCGAAGGACAAGCCGGGCATGTCCATCGTGGTGGACCTGCGCGGCGAACTCTACAGCCTGATGGTCGATTCGGTGGGGGAGGTGCTGAGCCTCTCCAATGATGACTTCGAGCGCAACCCGGCCACCCTCGACCCGCGCTGGCGCGAGGTGTCCACGGGCATCTATCGCCTGAACGGTCAGCTCATGGTGGTTCTGGACGTGCCGCGTCTGCTGAACTTCACCACGATGGAAGCGGCCTGAGGCGAAACCCCGGTCGGTGTGCAAAGCGAAGCCTGAGGCCCGTTCACCATGAAAGTTTGCCTGGTCGTCGACGACAGCCGCGTGGTCCGCAAGGTCGCGCGGAAGATCCTGGAAGAGCTGCACTTCGCCTGCACCGAAGCGGAGGACGGCAAACAGGCCATGGAGGCCTGCGCGCATAAGATGCCGGACGCCATCCTGTTGGACTGGAACATGCCGGTGATGAACGGCATCGAGTTTCTGCGCCGTCTGCGCAAGATGAGCGGCGGGGATTTTCCCAAGGTCGTGTTCTGCACGACGGAGAACGACCTCGCACACATCCAGGAGGCGCTGTCCGCCGGGGCGAACGAGTACATCATGAAGCCGTTCGACAGCGACATCATCCAGACCAAGTTCCAGCAGGTCGGGCTGCTGTGACCGGCGGGACCACCGCGCCGCGCACCGTTCCGACCCTGAAAGGCTGATTGCGTTATGTCCGATCGTTTCGGCAGACCTCCTCCCCCCGCACCGGCGGGGCATCCGACCGGTGCGGCCGGTGGCGACCCCGTCCGGGTGATGGTGGTCGACGATTCCGCCGTCATTCGTGGCCTTCTGACCCGCGCGCTGGAAGGCGATACCGAAATCCGCGTGGTCGCGTCGGTCGGCGACGGCCAGATGGCGGTCAACGCCCTGCAGCGCAACTCGCTCGACGTCATCGTCCTCGACATCGAGATGCCGGTGATGGACGGGCTGACCGCCATCCCGAAGCTGTTGGCGGTGGCGCCGCAGGTGAAGATCATCATGGCCTCGACGCTGACGCTGCGCGGGGCCGATATCTCCATGCGCTGCCTGTCCGCAGGGGCCGCCGACTACATCCCCAAGCCGACCTCCACCCGCGAAATCGGCGGGGCGGACGCCTTCAAGCGCGAGCTGGTGTCGAAGGTCAAGGCGCTGGGCGCCGCCGCGCGGCGCGCCGGGTCCCGCACCCGCGGCGAGCTGCGCCCGTTGACCCCGATGCCCGCCGCCTTTCTCAAGCGCGAGACGCCGCCCGTCACGCTGCGCCCGGCCCCCGCCGTCGGCTCCGCCGGGCAGGTCAAGCCGGACGTGATCGCGATCGGCAGTTCCACCGGCGGCCCGCAGGCGCTGTTCGAGGTGCTGGCCCATCTGAAGGCCGGCGTCACGCAGCCGATCCTGATCACCCAGCACATGCCGGCGACCTTCACCACCATCCTGGCCGAGCACATCACCCGCCAATGCGGGTTGAACGCCCAGGAGGCGAAGGACGGCGAGCCGATCGTGTCGGGGCGCTGCTACATCGCGCCGGGCGACTTCCACATGCTGGTGACCCAGCGCGCGGGCGCCAACGTGATTTCGCTGACCAAGGACCCGCCGGAGAATTTCTGCCGTCCGGCGGTTGACCCGATGATGCGGACGATCCTCCGCGCCTTCGGTGGGCGCAAGGTTCTCGCCTGCATCCTGACGGGCATGGGGCAGGACGGGCTGAAGGGCTGCACCGAGGTGGTGAACGCCGGCGGCACCCTGATCGCGCAGGACGAGGCGTCCAGCGTCGTGTGGGGCATGCCGGGCGCCGTCGCCCAGGCCGGCATCTGTTCCGCGGTGCTGCCGCTCAAGGAAATCGGTCCCTACATCCGCAAGTTCGCATCGAGGGCAGCATGAGAGTCGAAGATTTCGACATGTTCTCCACGCTGCTCAAGCAGCGTTCCGGCCTGGTCCTGACCCGCGACAAGGCCTACCTGCTCGAATCCCGGCTGATGCCGGTGGCGCGCAAGTGGAACATGAAGGGGCTGGAGGAACTGGCTTCCACCGTGCGGACGCGCAAGGACGAAGCCCTGCTGCGCGACATCACGGAGGCGATGACGACCAACGAGTCGTCCTTCTTCCGCGACCAGAAGCCCTTCGACCAGTTCAAGCAGATCGTCCTGCCGCGGCTGCTCGAGGCACGGTCGGCGAAGCGGTCGATCCGCATCTGGTCGGCGGCCTGCTCGTCGGGGCAGGAGGCCTATTCGCTGGCCATGCTGCTGAACGATGATTCGGCGAAGCTGGCCGGCTGGCGGATCGAGATCGTCGGCACCGACATCTCCGCGGAGATGGTGGAACGCTCCAAGTCGGGCATCTACACCCAGTTCGAGGTGCAGCGCGGCCTGCCGATTCAAATGCTGGTGAAGCATTTCAAACAGCAGGGCGACAAATGGCAGATCAGCCAGCAGCTTCGCCAGATGGCCTCCTTCCGCGAATTCAACCTGTTGGGCGACCTGTCGGGGCTGGGGCAGTTCGACATCGTGTTCTGCCGCAACGTGCTGATCTATTTCGACCAGCCGACCAAGACCAAGGTTCTGGAGGCGATCGCCCGTCAGATGCCGCAGGACGGCGTGCTCTATCTGGGCGGTGCGGAAACCGTGCTGGGCATCACCGACCGCTTCAAGCCGGTGGAAGGCCAGCGCGGCCTCTACAGCCTAGGCGGTTTCCAGGTGCCGAGCGGGCTCAAGGCGGCGGTGTGATGGTGAGGCGGTCGGCGGCGCCTTCCTCCATGATCCAACGGCGGAAAGCGGCGATCTTGGGCCGGTCGGCGGTCACCTCCGGGCAGACGAGGTAGTAACCGAAGTCTCCCGGCAGGGCGAGGTCGAACAGCCGGGTCAGCCGCCCACTCGCCAACTCCTCCAACACCAGGGTGCCGCGTGCCATGGCGATGCCCTGACCATTTTCCGCGGCTTCGATGGCGATGCCGATCTCGTCGAAGACCATCTCGGAGCTTGGCTTCAGATCACCCAACCCGGCCATGGCCAGCCACGTCGCCCAATAGCTGTGGCCGGTTTCCTCGACCAAAACATGATGGCGCAGGTCGGCGGGTTGCCGCAGCGGCGTCGGTCCCTGCAGCAAGGCCGGGCTGCACACCGGGAACACCGCGTCGTCGAGGAAGCGGTCGGCCCGCAACCCCTCCCACCGGCCGAGGCCATGGCGAAGCCCGATGTCGATGTCGGCTTCGCGCTCGAAATCGATCTCGTGCTGGCTGACGCTGATCCGCAGATGGATTTCCGGGTGGCGGGCGCGGAAGCGGCCGATGCGGCTCATCAGCCAGCGGCTGGCGAAGGAGGGCGAAACGCTCATCGTCAGCACGCCGGAGCGCTCATGCTCCATCACCCGCTCCAGACCGGTGGCCAGCCGTGCGAAGGCGTCGCGCACGCTGGGCAGCAGGAGCTGGCCGGCATCGGTCAGAACCAGCGCCTGATTCAGCCGGCGGAACAGCCGGATGCCCAGCCGATCCTCCAGCGTGCGGATCTGGTGGCTGATCGCACTCTGGGTAACGTTCAGCTCCTCCGCCGCGCGGGTGAAGCTGAGATGGCGCGCCGCCGCTTCGAAGGCGCGCAGGCCGTTGAGGGGAGGGATCTGCATGGGTCCGCATCCGCCGGATTGTTGCCCGGCCGCATGAAATTCTCTCATGCAGGTTAGAGAAAGCATCCTTTGCGGACAAGCCGCTTCCGGGTGCATTTCTAGGGGACGGAATTCATCAAGCGGAGTGTCGGATCATGGGCAGGAGAGCGCTGGGCGTCGTTTCCGCAGACCGGGACATGACGTCCCCCGGCGGCGCGTGGCGGTTCGTGGCGCGGGCGTTCGGGGAGATGCTGGGGATGATCGAGCGCCACCGGCAGCGCCGCTCCCTGGCGGCGCTGGACGACCATCTGCTGCGCGATGTCGGGTTGAGCCGCACCGAAGCCCGCCGCGAATCCGACAAGGCGTTCTGGCAGGAATGACCGCGGCAGGCGGCGGGCCTGAGCCCGCCGCCTGCCGGTATGAAAAATGGCTTTTCTGGGCAGCCGGCGGTCAGCCGGCCGCCTGGGCCTGCTGGTGCGGGACGCGCGGGAGCGGGGACGCTTCCTCGTGCGGGTCGCGCAGCACGTAGCCGCGGCCCCACACCGTCTCGATATAGTTGTCGCCCTGGGTGGCGGCGGCCAGCTTCTTGCGCAGCTTGCAGACGAAGACGTCGATGATCTTCAGCTCCGGCTCGTCCATTCCGCCGTAGAGATGGTTCAGGAACATCTCCTTGGTCAGGGTGGTGCCCTTGCGCAGGGACAGCAGCTCCAGGATGCCGTATTCCTTGCCGGTCAGGTGAAGCGGCTGGTTGTCCACCTCCACCGTGCGGGTGTCTAGGTTCACGGTCAGGCGGCCGGTGCGTATGATGCTGTCGGAATGGCCCTTGGAGCGGCGGACGATGGCCTGGATGCGGGCGATCAACTCGCGCTTGTCGAAGGGCTTGGTCAGGTAGTCGTCGGCGCCGAAGCCCAGACCCTTGATCTTATGGTCAAGCTCCGACAGGCCGGAAAGAATGAGGATCGGCGTGGTCACACGGGCGGCGCGCAGGCGGCGCAGCACCTCGTAGCCGTCGATGTCCGGCAGCATCAGGTCGAGGATGATGATGTCGTAATCGTACAGCTTGCCGATTTCGAGTCCATCCTCACCGAGGTCGGTAGAGTCGACGATGTAGCCTTCCGACTGGAGCATCAGTTCGATGCTTTTGGCCGTGGAGGAGTCGTCTTCGACCAGCAGAACCCTCATGGCGATATCCCGATGTTTGATGGCGCGTTTCTGGCTTCCGAAGCGGCGTTGCTGTCCCGCAGTTCCTTAACCAATTCCCTTAACAGATCCGCTCGTCTGTTTACACAGGTTAACAGACGATTCAGCTTAACGCCAGAGGCATAGCACTTCATTTAACGTTAATGTTTTTGGACGAGCATGACGCGGGCGGCATGGCGGCGAGCTTTCGGCCCACCGCAAATTGCGCCGCCCGCGCCCGGCTCACCCGTCCCATTTCCGTACGCTGATCCGCAAGACCGTGCCCGCCGACGTCGCCCGCATCCTTCAGGAAATCGAGTCCGTGTCCGGTTGCAGCCGGTTCGGGCGGGTCACCGCCGTGCTCGGCCTGCTGGTCGAGGTCGGGGGGATCGAGAAGGAGTTGTCGGTGGGCGGCCGCTGCATCGTTGAATCCCGCGACGGTCGGCAGGTCCCCTGCGAGGTGGTGGGCTTCCGCCAGGGCCGCGCGCTGCTGATGCCCTTCGGCTCCATCGACGGGGTCGGGCTGGGCTGCCGCGCGCTGGTGTCGGACAGCCAGCCCATGGTCTTCCCGACGGAGGCGTGGCTCGGCCGCGTCATCAACGCGCTGGGCGAGCCGGTGGACGGCAAGGGACCGCTGCCCAAGGGGACCCACGGCGTTCCCATCCGCAACAACCCGCCGCCCGCCCATTCCCGCGCCCGCGTGGGCGAGAAGCTGGACCTGGGCATCCGCGCCATCAACGCCTTCCTCACCTGCTGCCGCGGCCAGCGCATGGGCATCTTCGCCGGCTCCGGTGTCGGAAAGTCGTCGGTGATGTCGATGCTCGCGCGCTTCTCCGCCGCGGAGGTCGCGGTGATCGGGCTGATCGGCGAACGCGGGCGCGAGCTTCAGGAATTCATCACCGAGGATCTGGGGGAGGAGGGGCTGTCGCGCAGCGTCGTGGTCTGCGCCACCTCCGACGAGGCGCCGCTGATGCGCCGCCAGGCCGCCTACATGACGCTGGCCGTGGCGGAGGCCTTCCGCGACGCCGGCTGCAACGTGCTGTGCATGATGGACAGCGTGACCCGCTTCGCCATGGCCCAGCGCGAGATCGGCCTGTCGGCCGGCGAGCCGCCGACGACCAAGGGCTATCCCCCGACCGTCTTCGCCGAGCTGCCGCGCCTGCTGGAGCGCGCCGGGCCGGGCCTGAGCGGGTCGGGCTCCATCACCGGCCTGTTCACCGTGCTGGTCGAGGGCGACGACCACAACGAACCCATCGCCGATGCCGTGCGCGGCATCCTGGACGGCCACATCGTCCTGGAGCGCCAGATCGGAGAGCGCGGGCGCTACCCGGCCATCAACATCCTGCGCAGCGTGTCGCGCACCATGCCCGGCTGCAACTCCCCCATGGAGAATGAGCTGGTGAACCACGCGCGGCGGCTGATGTCGTCGTACGACAACATGGCGGAGATGATCCGCCTTGGCGCCTACCGCAAGGGCACCGACCCGCAGGTGGACGAGGCCATCCATTTCCAGCCGGCCTTGGAGGCCTTCCTGAAGCAGGGCAAGCGCGAGGCGACCGACCTCGACAACAGCTATGCCCAGCTTGCCGCCATTTTCGGCATTGAACAGTGGCCGCCGCAAGAATGAGCAGTCTGAAGACCATCATCCGCCTCCAGAAATGGAAACTCGACGAGAAGCGCCGGGCGCTGGCGGAACTCCAGAGCCTTGCCGACCGACTCCAGGCCGAGATCGAGCGGCTGAAGGAAGAGATCGCCGCGGAGCGTGATACCGCCCGCGGCAACGTCGAATACGCCTTCACATACAGCAACTACATCCAGGCGGCGATGGAGCGCGGCAAGCGCCTGACCCAGTCCATGGGGCAGGTGGAGGCACAGATCGCCGTCGCCACCGACGAGATGGCCGAAGCCTTCCAGGAGTTGAAGCGCTACGAACTGGCCGAGGAGGAACGGCTGAAGCGCGAGAAGGAGAAGCTGAAGCGCAAGGAGGCCAACATGCTGGACGAGACCGCGCTGGTCGGCTTCCGCCGCCGCCAGCAGGAGGAGAGCGGCGTCGAATCCTGACGGGCCGGCCTGCTTCCGTCAGCCGGTTCAGGTCGCCATGGCGTTGCCGGTGGGAAGATCCGAAGTGGGAAGATTCGAATAGGACACCACGCGCGCACGGCCGGCGCGTTTGGCGGCGTACAGTGCCCGGTCGGCGTGTTGGAGCGCCACGGACAGGTCCACGGCATCCGTTGGCCAGAGCGCGACACCGATGCTGCATCCGATCCGGACATCGAGCCCGTCGGCCGTTATCGGGGCGGAGAGGCCGCTGATGATCCGTCTGGCAACGTCCATGGCGTACTGCGCCTGATGGCCGTCCGCCAGGGAGAGCAGCACCGCGAATTCATCGCCGCCGAGGCGCGCGGCGAAATCCCCTTGACGCACGCAACGCGCCAACCGGGCGCCGATCTCCTTCAACACCAAGTCGCCGGCATGGTGGCCGTGCTGGTCGTTGATCGGCTTGAACCCGTCGAGGTCGATGTAGAGGATGGCGATCGCGTTCTGATCTTCCGCCGGCTGCTCGTTGAGGCGCTCCACATGCGCCTCGAAGAAGCGCCGGTTGGCGAGGCCGGTCAAGCGATCCTCGAAGGCGATCGCGCTCAGCGTCCGCCCCATCGTCCGCATCGCCTGGGCAACCTGGCTGAACTCGGACGGGTGGACCGGTGCCGGGCTGCAGGGGGCATGGGGATCGAAGAGGTCCGATGACAGGAACGCCGCCGACGCCTTGAGGTCGCGCAAGCCGCGCAGGACCATCACCTCCATCAACACCCAGACCCCTCCGACGATGAGGAGCACCACACCGGTCATGACGCCGGTTCCCAGCAGCAAATTCCGGTCGGCCGCGGCCAGGATGTCGTCGCGTGCGACGGCGACGACGATCTTGGCACCGGTTTCCTCCAGGGTCGAGAAACCGCTGATCCGGGGAACGCCGTCCAGCCCGTCGTCTTCGATGATTCCCGCCTCTTCCCGCAGGATCTTGCCGATCATCGGATGATCGGCCATTGATCGCCCGACAATCCCCTGCGGGTCCGGCACGCGCGCGAGGGTCGTCCCCTGGGAATCGAACAGCGAGACGATCCCGCCGGACTCGCGGGCAATCTCGGCGGACAGTTCCGCAAGCCAGCTCAGATCCACCCCGCCCACCAGCACGCGGATGACCGACCCGTCATCGCCGAGAATCGGCAGGGCGGCGACCACGCGGGGCTGTTTGCTGTTCTGGCCGATCAGGAAGTTGCTGACCGTGAAGTCGCGCGTCGCCAGAGCCTTCTGGAAATAGTCACGCTCGGCGAGATTTGCCGGCCGGTTGTCGTTGCTGCTGCACAGCAGCCTCCCGTCGGGATTGAACACTCCGAAACCGGAGGCCCAGGGATAGAGGTCGGTCGCCTGCTTCAACAAGGTCGCACAACGTCTGGGGCTCGCCTCCCGGATGTCGGGAACGAGGGTGAGAAGCTGGAGGACGCTGCGGGCCTGCTGCACGATCTGCGCCTGCTGCTGCGCCCCGCGGTCGGCCAGCAGGCGGGTGGCCTCCCGCGCCCGCTCGATGTCCTGGCTGCGCTCTTGAAGCAAAAGCACGACGACCAGACCCACCATCGGAAGAAGGGCGAGCAGGATGAAGGCTTCGAGGCGTGCGCGAAGCCCAACGCGCGCCCACAGGGTTTGGGCACGCCTCAATATTCGTGCACGTTTCAACGGACTCATCCACGCACCGACCGACCCGCTTTATTCTCATGCGGGTTGAGGAAATCAAGCGGTGAACGCTGTGGCGCGGCGCGGTGCAGCCATGCTCGACGGGTGGTGAGGCGGGGATCGGGGGATCAGACGCGCCGCATCCGGGCGAAAAGATGCGGGTTGTCCCAACCGGGCTGGCGGTCCTCGATGACCACACGCTGGGGGACGGGCAGGGTCCGCTCCACCGTGACCTCCACCCAGCGGGGGATCAGCTCGTTGTTCAGGTCGTCGAGCACGGCGATGGCCAGCGCTTCCGGACCGGCGGTTCCCGCGGTGCCGGACAGGGCGCCGAGATAGGCGGCGACGCCGTCCGGCGTGGCGACCGCGCGGTCGGGGACGTAGCGCAGGGTCAGGCGGGTGCCGGGCGCCGGTTCCCCGTGCAGCTCCACCAGATAGTCGTGGCGGGCGTCCGGGTTGGCGGCGGTGGTCAGAAGCTCGCGGCGGTGCATGGCGTCCAGGCTCGTCAGGCGGTGTAGCTGCTGCCGCCGGCCCCGGTCCGGGTCAGCTTGACCCAGCACTTGGCGCCGGACTGGAAGGACAGGCCGCCGATGTAGCCGACGGCGCGGATGCTGTCCGCGAAAATCTGGATCAGGTCCAGACGGATTGCCGGGGTCAGCGGGGTGTGGCTGCGCAGGATCAGGTCGAACCGGTTGGGCTGCACAAGCCCGTCGAGCTGCATGGGACCGAGGCGGCTGAGGTCCAGGTCGAGCAGGAAGCGGCTGCCCGTTTCGCCGGCCTTGCCGCGCTTCTTGCCGTCCTCGTCGGAATGGATGGGGTGGATATGCAGCTTGATCGGCAGCAACCCGTTGGCGTCCATCATCGGCAGGGTGTAGGGGCGCCAGTCGCCGGGGAGGGGATCGCCGGCCTGCTGCTGGAGGCTGCGGAACTCGCGCTCCAGCTGGGACAGCAGGCTTCCCTGGCCGGATCTTTCCAGGGCGGAGGCGGCGTCCTCCCCCAACCAGCCGCGGGCGTCGCCGCCGCGGATCGCCGAGAGAAAGAAACTCATCGCAGCGCCAAGCTTGCGGTTCGGCTGCGGCATCACCGTGCCGATCAGCGCCTGCGCGGCGGAGCGGTCCACCCCGGCCAGGGCGGTAAGGAGCTGGCGCATGGCGGGCCAGTCCCGCTCGCTCAGCGGCCCCGGTTCCGCGGTGAGCGGGGGCGGAGCGGTCTGGAGGGCTCTGGCCGGGTCGGTCAGGGCGACGGTGACGGCGCTGCCCGGCGGCAGGCTCGCCTGGACGTTCAGCGCCAGCATGCCCTGCGGCGTGGCGAGGATCGGCTGCCCCTGCGGCGTGCTGCCGGCCACCATGCCCTTCAGAACCGGCCCGTCGGGCGTCTCCGGAGTCGCCGGGGAGGCGCCGGGGTCCACACTGGGCATCGTGAGCGTTGCGGTCGGGGCTGCGGCGCCGCGCGGTGGGGTGGGGGGCGCGGAAGCGGGTTGGGGTGGAGCACCGTCCTTGCGGGGCGGGTTGCCGGCGTTCTGGCCGTCCGGTGGGAGAGACCCGTCGTCCGGCGGGGCGGCCTGCGGCTGGTCCGGCGGTGGGGTGACGGTCAGGATCTTTAGCGCGACGGTGCCGCCCTGGGTCAGGACCGGCTCCCCGGCTGGCTTCAAAGAGGCCGGCTTCGAAGAGGGTGCGGGCTCAGGAAGTTCCCCACCGGGATGCGCCGCGTCGCCGCCGAGTTCCACCGTGGCGTCGAGCATCGGCTTGCCGGGGAGAGGCGGCATCGTTCCCGACGGGGTGGGGGGTGCCTGCGGAGGAGCGGGGGCGGCGCTTGGTTGACTGGTCGGTGACGGTGCTGGGCTGGTGCCGCCGTCCATGATGGAATGGGGTGGTGGAGTTGCCGGGGAGGTGGTGGCCTGGCCGGGCAGGGCCGGGGCCGCACCGGGCGGAGCCGGGGGCTTCGGCGCCGCGGCGATGACCAGCGCGGGAACGATGGTGCCCGGCAGCAGCAGGGGAAGCGGCTGGCCCGCCGGTCCCACCGTCGGCGTGGCGGGCGTCGGGGTGGGCAGGATCACGACCGGCGTCGCCGAGCCCTGAGGCCGCGCCGCACCGGTCTGGCCGGGGATGGTCTGCGCCGGTCCGCTCGTCGGCGGTGGCGTCGAAACGTTCGGCGCGGTGGTCGAGGGGGCGGTCTGAGTGCCCTGGGTCAGCACCAGCACCTTCGCCGCGAGGCTCTGGCTGGGGGACGCCGCGGCTGGATCGGTCGATGCGGCCTGTTCCAGCAACACCTGCGCCGGGGTGATCTTGAGCGTCACCGGCTTGTCGGCGGGCAGCGGCGTCGGCGTTTGCACAAGCACCTCGCCGGCCTGGGTGCGCACGCGGGTCACGCCCTCCGGCGTGGTGCCGACGACGGTGCCGGTCAGCACCACCGGGCGGACGATGTCCTGCAAGCGCTCCGGCAGGGCCTTGACCGTGCCCTCCGCGACCGCCACCGGCGCGGGCGCGGGGGTGGCCGCCACGGGGGCGGCGGGCGTGCCGCCGGCCGGGGGTGGAAGGGCGCCCCCCATCCCCGACTTACTGGCCGTTCAGAAGCCGCTGGGCGATGGCCAGCACGTCCCGCGCGGCGTCGGAGCTCGGGGAGCGGGTCAGCAGCGGCGACTGGTTGCGGATGGCGTCGCGCACCTTCAGGTCGCGGCGGATGATGCCGGCCAGGGCGGGCTTGTATTTCAGGAAGTTCTGGCAGGCTTTCAGAATCGTGCCGTAGGTGCGCTCCCCGTCCTTCACGCTCTGCGCCATGTTGACCACGACGCGCAGGTCGGCGGTGGGGTTGGTGGCGTGGGTCAGCTTGATGAAGGCGTAGGCGTCGGTCAGCGACGTCGGCTCGTCCGTCGTCACCACCAGCGTCGTCCCGGCCGGGCCGGACAGGGTGCGCACCGTGCGGTCCACGCCGGCGCCCATGTCCATAATGACGCAGTCGTAGCGCCGCGCCAGTTCCATCAGGTCGTTGCGCAGGCCGGACAGGCGCTGGCTCGGCAACTGGGCGAGCGTCCCGGAGCCGGAGCGGCCGGCGATGATGTCGAAGCCGCCCTCGGTGTAGCGCTGGGCCGCGCGGCCCAGCGTCACGTCGCCGTTGATCACCGCGCCGAGATCGTTCTTGGGCTGGAAGCCGAGCTGGATGTCGACGTTGGCAAGGCCGAGGTCGCCGTCGAACAGCAGCGAATTCTTGCCCATCTTGGTCAGCGCGTGGGCGAGCGTGATCGAGAACCACGTCTTGCCGACGCCGCCCTTTCCGCTGGCCACGGCGATGACGTTGGCACCGCGCAGCGGGTGAACGTTCTTGAGGGCGGCCGGAAACACCGGATCGGTCATGGGATGGTCCTCGACGAAGAACGAACGGCTTTGGTCTTGGTGGCGGCCGCCGGTTTGGGCCGGTTGCGCGCCGCCTTGTCCTCGGCGGGCATCATCAGGCGGGCGAAGGCCACCGGGTTCAACGGTGTCAGCCCCTCGGCCACCTTGGAGGAAACGCTGGCGTTGCAGAAGGCCATCCGCGCGCGGTGCGCGGTGCCCAGGAGACTGCCCAGCCGACGCGCCATGTCGAGCCGGGTGATCAGCATCCGCCGCACGCCCAGCGCCTTGAAGGATTGGGCGATGTCGGCGGCTTCCATGGCGTCCAGCCCGGCGGGCAGCACGAGGATCGGCTCGGCCACCCCGGCGGACAGCAGGGCCTTGAGGTCGGCCATGTCTTCCCGGTTGTAGGGGTTGCGTCCGGCGGTATCCACCAGGACGACGTCGGCGCCGCGGCTGACCTCGAACGCGCCCGCAAGCGCGTCGGGGTCTTCCACCGTCGCCAATTTGATTTTCATCAGACGTGTGAAGGCGGCCAACTGTTCCATGCCGCCGGCGCGAACCGTGTCGGTGGTGATCACGCCGACCGAGCGTTTGCGGAACACCGCCTGGGCGGCCAGCTTGGCGACGATCAGCGTCTTGCCGCTGCCCGGCGGGCCGACCAGGATCAGCGGCTTGTTGCCGCCGCGCCGGTCCTGCAGCGGGCTGAAGGTGAACATGGAGTCGAGCGCGGCGCCCAGCGCCAGCGCGGGGTCGTCGGTGTCCAGCCCGGCGGCGGCGTCGATCAGCTGCTCGGCCAGCGCGGCGGGAACGCCGTGGCGGTGCAGCACGTCGGCCACCACCTCGCCCACGTCGATCTCCGGCTCCTCCTCGACCACCACCATGGGGCGGGCGGTCCTGGCGGGCTGGGCCGTGCGCGCCTGCGCCATCAGCAGATCGTCGTCCTCCACCGCCGCGGTCACGCGAACGCCGCCGCCTTCCTCCTCGCGCGTGGCGACGATGATGGCATCGTCGCCCAGCGTCTGGCGGACCATGCGCATGGCTTCGGACATGGACTTGGCGTGGAACGACTTCAGCCGCATCGGCTCGCTCCCCGCCCGTCACACTGGTTCGTCATGGCCTGCATCAGATCTGCCCCAGGGTCTTGATCCGCGCCTTGGGGTGGATCTCGTTCTGCGACATCACCACGGTGGCCGGCCGGAACCGCTCGACGATCGAGCGGACGAAGGGACGGATCAGAGGGCTGGTCAACAGGACGGGGGTCTCGCCCATCATGGCGTGTCGCTCGAAGGTTTGGCGGACCGAAGTGATGAATTGCTGAAGCCGGCTCGGCGCCATCGTCAGTTGCCGGTCGTCGCCGTCGCCCACCAGCGATTCCGCGAACGCCTGCTCCCACTCGGGGGACAGGGTGACGAGCGGGATGACTCCCATCTCGTTGATGTTCGCGTCGCAGATCTGCCGCGCCAGGCGCGTGCGCACATGCTCGGTGATCTGCGTGATGCTGCGGGTTTGGCTTGCCGCTTCGGACACGCCCTCCAGAATGGTGGCAAGATCGCGTACCGAAACCCGTTCTGCAAGCAGGTTCTGCAACACCCGTTGCAATCCGCCCACAGTGATCTGCGCCGGCACCACGTCGGCGATCAGCTTCTGGTGTTCCTTATCCAACTCGTCCAGCAGCTTCTGCGTCTCGGTGAAGGACAGAAGCTCGGGCATGTTGTCCTTGATCAGCTCGGTCAGGTGCGTGGTGATGACCGTCGACGGATCGACCACCGTGTAGCCCTTGAACAGCGCCTCCTCGCGGTAGCCCGGTTCGATCCAGATCGCCGGCAGGCCGAAGGTCGGCTCCACCGTCTGCTCGCCGGGCAGGCTCATCGCCTCGCCGCGCGGGTCCATGACCAGCAGCATGTTCGGGCGGATGTCGCCGCGCCCCGCCTCGATCTCCTTGACGCGGATGATGTAGGAGTTGGGCGGAAGCTGGAGGTTGTCCTGGATGCGCACCGCCGGCATGACGAATCCGACCTCGCCGGCGATCTGGCGGCGCAGCCCCTTGATCTGGTCGGTCAGCCGATGGCTGCCCGCCTGCGGCTGGTTGATCAGCGACAGCAGGCCGTAGCCCAGCTCCAGCCGGATCAGGTCGATGGCCAGCGCCGTGGCGATCGGCTCGTCGGCCACCGGGGCGGCCCCGCCGCCCGGTCCGCCCATGCCCGCGGCCTCCGCGGCGGCGGCCTCCGCCTCTTCCGCCTCCTTCTTGGCGCGCATCCTCGGCAGATACCAGGCGGCGGCACCGACGATGGCGATCACCGGCAGGAAGGGCAGCACCGGCATGCCCGGCATCAGCGCCAGCAGGGTGATGGCGCCCGCGGCCAGCCCCAGCGCGCTGATGTGGTTGGTGAGCTGCCCGACGACGGCCTTGTCGGTGGAGCCGCCGGTGCCGGCCTTCGACACCAGGAAGCCGGCGGAAATGGAGATGACCAGCGCCGGGATCTGCGAGACGAGGCCATCGCCGATGGTCAGCTTGGTGAAGGTGTCCAGCGCCTGCAGGATCGGCATGTCGTAGCGCAGGACCGCCAGGGACACGCCGCCGATGATGTTGATGAACATGATCATCAGGCCGGCGACGGCGTCGCCCTTCACGAACTTCGATGCACCGTCCATGGAGCCGAAGAAGGCGCTTTCGTCCTCCAGCTCCTTGCGCTTGGCGCGGGCGGTGGTCTCGTCGATCATGCCGGCGGACAGGTCGGCGTCGATGGCCATCTGCTTGCCGGGCATGGCGTCCAGGGTGAAGCGCGCCGCCACTTCGGCGATGCGGCCCGAACCGGCGGTGATGACCTTGAAGTTCACGATCGTCAGGATCGCGTAGACGATCACGCCGATGATGAAGTCGCCGCCCATGACGAAGCCGGCGAAGGCCTCGATGACATGGCCCGCAGCGGACGTCCCCTCATGCCCTTGGGTTAGGATCAGGCGGGTAGACGCCATGTTCAGCGACAGGCGCAGCAGCGTCGTGATCAGCAGGATCGTCGGGTAGGACGACAGCTCCAGCGGCTTTTCGATGAACAGCACCACCATCAGGATCAGGATCGAGATGGTGACGTTCAGCCCGAGCATCATGTCGAGCAGCATCGGCGGCAGCGGCAGAATCAAGCCGACGACGATCAGCATGATGCCGGCCGCCATGATGAGGTCGCCGCGCTTCAGCGCGCCCTTGGCGACGGTCACCATGTCGGTCAGCGCGGACATGTTGCCGCCGCCTGTTCGCGCTCCGGGATTGTGTTCGGTCAGTGCCATGCCGCCGCTCCTCCGCCTTTCCTCCGATCAGCGGATCAATAGGCCGCCCGTTCCTCGCTGCCCGGCGGCGGCACCGGCACCCCCTCTTCGCTGTACTGCTTCAGCTTGTTGCGCAGCGTGCGGATCGAAATGCCCAGGATGTTCGCCGCGTGGGTGCGGTTGCCCAGGCAATGCGACAGCGTGCCGATGATCAGGTCTCGTTCGACCTCCGCCACCGTGCGCCCGACGAGGCCCTGGACGGCGGGGGCGCCGGACGCCGCTCCGGCGTTGCCATAGGACGCCGCTCCGGCGTTGCCGTAAGCCGCGGCTCCCGCGGCGTGGCCCTGCGGCGGCGCGTAGGATGTGGGATAGCCGGGAGTCGGCTGCCCATAGCCGCGCGGCGCTTGCGGCACCGTGCCGCCCGGCCCGGCGAAGGGGTTGGCGACCGGCGAGTTGGTCGGGATCGACGCCTGCGCCGAGCCTTCCGGGGCGAGCAACTGGCTGGTCAGCATGATCGCGTCCGGCCCGACCGTCTCCGACTTGGAGAGCAGGACGGCGCGGTGCATGGTGTTTTCCAGCTCGCGCACGTTGCCGCGCCAGTGATGGGCACGCAGCATCAGCAGCGCGTCGTCCGACAGCCGCTTCTCGCCCAGACCGTTGGCCTGCGCGTATTTCTTGAGGAAATGGTCGGCGATCATCGGGATGTCGGCCGGCCGTTCGCGCAGGGACGGAATGGCGACGCTGAAGACGTTCAGGCGGAAATACAGGTCCTCGCGGAAATTGCCGGCGCGGACCTCGTTTTCCAGGTTGCGGTTGGAGGTGGCGATCAGGCGGACGTTGATCTTCACCGGCTGGGACGAGCCGATGCGGTCGATCTCCCTCTCCTGGATGGCGCGCAGCAGCTTGGCCTGGAGCCGCGGGTGCATCTCCGACAGCTCGTCCAGCAGCAGGGTGCCGCCGTTGGCCTCCTCGAAGCGGCCCAGCCGGCGGGCGACGGCGCCGGTGAAGGCGCCCTTCTCATGGCCGAACAGCTCCGATTCCAGAAGGTTTTCCGGGATGGCCGCGCAATTCACCGCGACGAAGGGCGCGTCGGAGCGACGGCTCTTGCGGTGGATGTAGCGGGCCATCAGTTCCTTGCCGGTGCCGCTCTCGCCGGTGATCAGGACCGAGGCGTCGCTGGGCGCCACCTGATCCGCCAGGCGCAGGGTCGCCAGCATGGCCGGGTCCTGGCAGACGATGGCGTGGCTCTCCTCCGCCACCGCTTCCAGCACGGCGGCGATCAGCTCCGCGTCGGGGGGCAGGGGGATGTATTCCTTGGCACCCGCGCGGATCGCCTTCACCGCCGCCGCCGCGTCGGTGCCGATGCCGCAGGCCACCACCGGGATGGTGATCCGTTCCGCCTTCAGGCTTTCGATGAAGGTCGCGATGTCGAGTTTGACGTCGATCATCACGAGGTCCGCCCCCGCCGCCGCGCGCAGGGCGTTCAGGGCGCCCTCGATGCTGTCGGTGTGGGACACCTTCGCCCCGCGCTGCATGGCGATCTTGCCAGCGGCGGTGATGTACCCTTCCAACGTTCCAACGATCAGCAGACGCATCTTACGCTCCCCTCGGAGAACCCCGGTCGGAGTCCCGGTCGAAGTACTGAATCCGCTTTCCAGGCGGAAGAACGGCGTTCAGGAGCATCTCCAGACGCCGCGGATTTTCCTGACGCGCGATGGATACCGCGCCGATGGTGTAGAGAGTCTTGACGAGCGCGTCTTCCTCCGCCGTCCGCTCCACCTTGGCGGCCAGCGGGGCGAGCGCGACGTTGCCGAGCACCGCCCCGTAGAAGGTGGTCAGCAGGGCCAGGGCCATGGCCGGGCCGATGCTCGACGGGTCGTTCAGGCTGCCCAGCATCTGGACGAGGCCGACCAGCGTGCCGATCAGACCCATGGCCGGCGCCACCTCCGACGCGCGGCGCAGCACGCCGGCGCTCTTGACCTTGCCGGCGCCCGACGCCTCGACCTCGCCGATCAGCATCCGCTCGATGTCGTCGGGCGGCAGCCCCTCGGCCACCAGCGTGACCGAGCGGTGCAGGAAGGACTCGTGCTTCAACTCCGGCAGGACGTTGCGCAGCGTTTCCGGCGCGCGGCGCGCCGCCTCGGCCAGCAGCAGCACCTGCCGGGCCACGCCGCGCGGGTCGCTGGTGCGGTGGATCAGCACCGCCCCGGCGTCGCGCCACGCGATGGCCACGTCGGGCAGCGAGAAGGAGGCGGTGGTGACCGCCAGCGTGCCGCCCAGCACGATGATCAGCGACGGCGGATCGACGAAGGCGCGCAAACTGCCGCCCGACGCCATGGCGACGAAGATGACCACGGCGGCGGCGGCCAGGCCGACCAGTGTCGCCATGTCCAGCCCGCCGCGCGGCCGGGCGGAACGCCCACCCCGGCGGGACGATTCGGCGCTGTCTCGTGTGAGGCTCATCCGCGGTCCGACTTGATGATTTCGGTCATGGTGATGCCCAGCCGGTCTTCCACCACCACGACTTCGCCGCGGGCGACCAGACGGTTGTTCACGTAGATGTCGATGGCCTCGCCGACCTTGCGGTCCAGTTCCACCACCGCGCCGCGCCCGAGCTTGAGCAACTGGCTGACCTGCATGGTCGATTTGCCGAGCACGGCGGAGATCTGGACGGGGATGTCGTAGACCGCTTCCAGATCCTTGGCCGGACCCAGGCCGGTCTCATACTCCGCAATGTCGCTGCGGCCGCCGCCGTCCAACTCGTCGAGGGAGAAGCTGTCCTTGGCCATCGAAGTCTCCAGAAGCCCTTGGAACCTTTAAAAAATCCTGTCCGCTGTCCAACCCGCAGGGGTGTCAGCCCGGCGGCGCCTCCAGCAGGCCGGCCATCCGCCGTTCGATCTGGGCGAGCAGGCCGGCGGTGTCGCGCTCCACCCCGCCTTCCGCCCATTCGATCCGGCAGCTTCCCGGCGCGAGGCCGGAATCGCCCACCACCATCAGCTTCGCGCCGAAGCCGCGGGCCGCGATCACCTGATCCAGATGCTCGCGCACGGCGTCCACCATGCCGTCGGTGACGCGCACCACCAGACGCGGCTCGTCGATCAGGTCGGTCAGGCAGGCGCGCACCAGCCCCTCCACCTCCATCAGCCCGCCGCGCCGCGCCAGTTCGGGCATCAGCTTGCGCACGATGGCCATCGCGATGTGCACGGGCTGGTCGGCCCGCTGGGCGCTGGTGGCGTAATGCTCGTTCAGCAGATGCTGCACGCCGTTGCCGACGGTTTCCAGCGCGTTGGCGATCCGCGCCTGCACCGTCGCCTCGATCTCGACGCGGGCCTGTTCGTAGCCGTCCTTGCGGCCGGCGTTGTTGCCGTCCACGAAGCCCTTGCCGTAGCCCGTCGACTTGCCGGCGGTCTCGCCCTCCGCGAAGCCGGCGGCGCGGGCGGCGGCCAGATCGGCCTCGCCGAACACAGGCGGCGGCGGCTCGGGCGGCAGCTCCGGCTCCGGTTCGGGCTCCGGCTCCGGCAGGGGGATGTTGTCGAAATAGTCGTCGTCGGCCTGGAGTTGCCGGCGCGGCGGCGCGTCCACGTCGAAGGACTCGTCGAACAGGAATTTGCGGACCGAACTCATCGCGTCAGCTCTCCTGATACAGCCAGTTGCGCAGGATCGACACCGCTTCCTCCGGATGCTTCTCCACGATCTCGCCCACCTTGCGCAGCGAGGAGGCGCGGACGCGGCCTTCGACGCGGTTGATGTCGATCATCTGCTCCAGCTCCTCGTCGGCCTGGGCGGCTTCCAGGGCGAGATCCTGGGCCAGCGCGCCGGTCGGCGCGGCCAGGGCGGCGGGCATGCCGCTCTGGTCGGCCAGCAGGCGGTCCATGTCGTCCTCTTCCTGCTGGTCGGCCTTCTCGAAGGCGCGGGTGATCAGCGGGCGGATGACCAGCAGGATGATGAGGACGGCGACGATGCCCAGCACGACCATCTCCGCGATGCGGAACAGGTCGTCCTTGGTCATGCCGAGGAACAGCTCCTCCGGCTTCTGGACGTCGTCTTCCGGCGACCAGAAGCGCATGTTGATGACTTCCAGCGTGTCGCCGCGCACGGCGTCGAGGCCGACGGCGGAGCGGACAAGCGCCTTGATGCTCTCCAGCTCCTGCTCCGGCCGCGGCTGGTAGGCTGCCGGGTTGCCGTCCTTGGGCAGGCTGTAGGTGCCGTCGACCAGCACGGCGACCGACAGGCGGCGGACCTGCCCGGATTCGCGGACGTGGTTCTTGGTGGTCCGGCTGATCTCGTAGTTGATCGTCTCTTCGCTGCGGTTCTGCTTGTTCTGGGAGATCGGCCCGGCGCTGTTGCCCGACTGCGCGGTCGGCAGGTTCTGGTCCACGGTGACCGGCGACAGCGGGTCGCGGTCTTGGCTCTCGTTCGCCTCCGTCACCGTCTGGGTGGAGCGGACGACCTGGCTTTCCGGATCGAAGATTTCCGACTGGGTGGTGATGCGGTCGAAGTCGAGATCGGCCGAAACCTCCGCCCGCACCTTGCCGTAGCCGACGGTGCGGCCCAGCAGATCCTCGATGATGCGGGCGACGCGGCTCTCGTAGGCGACCTTCTTCTCCTCCGCCGAGGCGAGCATGGCGTCCGCGCTGTCGTTGCCGGTGCCGCGGGCGAGCAGGGTGCCCTTGTCGTCGACGATGGAGATGCGGCTGGGGTCGAGGTTCGGCACCGAGGCGGCGATCAGGTGCTGGATCGCCTGGATGTTCTCGCGCGACAGCTGGGCGCCGGGGCGCAACTTTATGAAGATGCTGGCCGTCGCCGGGTTCTGCTGGCGGGCGAACAGCTCGCGCTTGGGCAGCACCAGATGGACGCGGGCGCTCTGCACCCCGTTCAGCGTCTGCACCGTGCGGGCCATCTCGCCTTCCAGGGCGCGCAGGTGGTTGATGTTCTGCATGAAGCTGGTGGCGCCGAAGCCTTCGCCCTTGTCGAACAGCTCGTAGCCGATGGAGCCGCCCGACGGCAGGCCGGCGGCGGCCATCCGCATGCGGGTCGGCCCCACCTGCTCGGCGGAGACCATGATCTTCGTGCCGGTCTTGTCCACGGTGAAGGGGACCTTCGCCTCCTCCAGCTTCTTGGCGATGGCCGCGGCTTCGGTGGGCTGGAGTTCGGCGTAGAGAAGCTCCATCTCCGGGGTGGAGAGGCGCGTCATCAGATAGACGAAGAATCCGATCAGGAGCAGGCCGACGCCGCCGATGGCGGCCAGGCGCGCGGGACCCAGGTTGCGCAAGGTCTGCAGAAGGTTGTTCACGCGCCAGTCCCCGATCGGATGCCCCGGTGGATCTCCGGGAAGTTCTTGATTTCGCAGACGCAAAATATGGAATTTGCAAAAACCGCGCCGGTCCTTGTCTTAGGCGCGCATGCTGGGCTGTCTTGATGAAGAGAGCGTTAATTCATGGGCAGAAATTGCCCAGTGCCCGGCAAAATGTGCCTATCGATGCGCGCCTGCCACACTCTTTCGCCCATCTGTGTGCGAGGATGGAAGGATTGATTCTCTGCGAAGGAGCGTTTTGCGGATTGTTGTTGGCGCGAGCAATTTAAAATTACCTCGAAAGAAGGAATAATGCGCGCGTGCATAACCCTTCTATTTCTGTGGTTTGTTGGGACGTAGGTAGTAAATGCCGCAACGGTGGTTGACTTTGCACCGCCGACGTCATAGCTGAGTTGCAATGGTCGCTGGTCCGATACCAAAAAGATCGTGGCACAAGCGCGTTGGAATCTTTCCAACGCAAAACCGAATGTTGCTTCGCGCAACATGGGGCTTTGCCACTTTTCCTGATGGGGGAATGTTGTGAAAAAACGTGGACGTGAGAAGAAGGAAGGCCTCAACGAGGTCGATGTCTTTGTTGGGCAGCGCCTGCGCGAACTGCGCATGCTCGCCGGCCTGAGTCAGAGCGACGTCGCGTCGGCTCTGGGGCTGACGTTCCAGCAGCTTCAGAAATACGAGCGCGGCTTCAATCGGGTTTCGGCCAGCCGGCTGTTCAAGCTGGCCCAGTTCTTCCGGGTGCCGGTGTCCGTCTTCTTCGAGGGGCTGGAGGAACGCCACGCCGCACAGGCGGCGGGAATCGCCAGCCCGCAGACGGAGGAGTCGGAGGGCACTCTGCGGTCCCGCGAGGCGCTGATGCTCGCCCGTTACTTCCAGAACATCCGCGACCCGCAGATCCGCGGGGCGATCCGCGAGTTGGCGGAGCGCTGCGCCGACCAGACCGACGGCGTCGGCGGAGCGGCCCTCGACGAGGGTGCGGAGGTGATCGACCCGTCCGCCGTCCGCGGGCGCCGCGGGCGCAGCACCGGCCACAGCGTTGGGCAGGCGTGAGGAAGCGGGCGGCGCAGCCGTGGGGGCCCGGCCCCGCGCGGTTCACCCGCCCGGTTTCGTAGGAAGGAGCGGCCCCGGCTTCATTGCTGGGCCGCGTCGGTTCGCGCCGCCTTGCCGCCTCGGCCCCCCGTGAGGCGGTCGGGCGCGCGCGCTGTTGATTGGAAGCTGTTGATTCGAATGGGTTCGCGTCGGCCGTTAACGTCGGCGCTCGATGACGGAACCCAAGGCGAGCGGGCGGGGACTTTGCTGAAGCCCATCGTGTCCGGCCGGTCCCGCAAACTCCCCGGTGGTCGTCGCATTCGCCTGCAGCATGAAGCCGCGCAAGCCCCCCGGTCGGGAAACTTCCGCCGTGGCGCTGGACGAACGGCCGCAATCCGTCGATAAGGCAGGCCGGAACAAGGCTGTTGCGACGACCGCCGGAATCCGCCCGTGCGATCCGCGATCCGTGACGGGTGGCGCCGTCTCGGTCTGGCCGGTCACCAACCAGTCACCACGGACCTCACCAAACCACACCGACGGTGTTCGATGCAAAATTCCGGAGAACCGAAGACAGGCTTCCTTGGTCGGCGGGAGCTTGACCTCCCGGTAACCATTTTCGAGGTGATGTCCCGTCTGTCGGACGAGCACAAGGCGATCAATCTCGGTCAGGGCTTTCCCGATGAGCGCGGCCCCGCCGACGTGCTGGACGTGGCGGCAAGGGCCATCCTCGAAGGGTGGAACCAATACCCGCCGATGATGGGGACGCCGGACCTGCGGCAGGCGCTGGCCGCCCACGGCAAGCGGTTCTACGGGCTGGACATCGATTGGAGGACCGAGGTGCTGGTGACCTCCGGCGCCACGGAGGCGCTGACCGCCAGCCTGCTCGGCCTCATCGAGCCGGGTGACGAGGTGGTGCTGTTCCAGCCCATGTATGACAGCTACCTGCCGATCGTCCGGCTGGCCGGCGGCGTGCCGCGCTTCGTCAGCCTGAAGGCCCCGGACTGGAGCTTCACACGGGCGGACCTGGAGGCGGCCTTCTCGCCGAAGACCAAGCTGGTCCTCATCAACGACCCGCTGAATCCCGCCGCCAAGGTCTTCACCCGAGCCGAACTGGAATTGCTGGCGGAGTTCGTCCAGCGATTCGACGCCTTCGCCGTCTGCGACGAGGTGTACGAGCACATCGTCTTCGATGGGCGTCAGCACATTCCGCTGATGACGCTGCCCGGCATGCGCGACCGCTGCCTGAAGATCGGTTCCGCGGGCAAGACCTTCTCGCTGACCGGCTGGAAGGTCGGCTACGTCACCGGCGCGCCGCACCTTCTCCAGCCCGTCGCCAAGGCGCACCAGTACATCACCTTCACCACGCCGCCCAACCTCCAGGCGGCGGTCGCCTATGGGCTGGGCAAGGACGACGCCTATTTTGCCGGGTTGGCCGGCGGGCTCCAGGCCAAGCGCGACCGGCTGGCCGATGGGCTGCGTGCCGTGGGGTTCGAGGTGCTGCCGTCCGCCGGCACCTATTTCGTGGTCGCCGACGTGTCGCCCTTCGGCTTCGACGGGAACGACGAGGATTTCTGCCGCCGCCTGACCGTCGAGGCCGGGGTGACGGCCATCCCCGTCGGAGCCTTCTTCGTCCAGGATGCGCCGCGGAGCTTCATCCGCTTCTGCTTCTCCAAGAGGGACGAGATCCTCGACGGCGCGGTTGAGCGACTTGGATCGTATTTCTCGCGGAAATGATATGAGGGCGTCCGCCGTCAACGCGGGATGGAGAGGCTTGCCGGAACCTTCGACGGCGTGATAACCCTTGCAATATAGGGTCGATACCGGGCCGGAACGGATCAGCGTCCGGACCCGCCCCGGTGGGCCGCCTGTGGAAAGGCCGGGATGCGTCTGCCGATCTCGTTCCGCTGGTGCGTGTTCGCCATCGCCGCCGTTGCGATCACGGTGGTCTGGGGCGCCTACGCGCAGGTGGTGCGCGAGCTGCTGGATACCCAGACGCGGGAAGCGGTGGCGAAGGCCGAGGTCATGGTCCGGGCCTTCGCCAAAAGCACCCACCGCGCGGTGCACGAGGTGGACATCACGCTGCGTTCCCTGTCGCTGGAATTCGGCGAGAGCGGGCTGCCCGGCATCCGCAACTTCCTCGACCAGACGCTCTACGATCCGACGCTGATCCATCACTTCACCGTGCTTGACGCCGACGGGACCGTGCTGTTGCGCAGCGAAGGGCCGGGCGGGCGGACGAACGAGCGGGACGAGACGGCCTTCGCCTTCCACCAGGGCACCGGCCGCGACCTGATGCACATCGGAACGCCCTTTCCCGGAACAACCGGCGGCGGCCCCCTGCTGCGCCTCAGCCGGCGGTTGACCGACGGGGATGGCGGCTTCGCGGGCATCGTGATCGCCAACATCGACCCCGACATCCTGGCGGAATTCTACCAGCAGGCCAATCTGGGGCCGCAGGGGGCGGTGACCCTGATCGGGATGGATACGATGATCCGCGCCCGCGGCGCCTCGCGCGGTGTCGAGGCGGTCGGCCTCGCCATCCCCCAGTCCCGTCTGTGGGGAGAGCTGGGCCGGTCGCTCGCCGGTGTCTACTGGCAGGAGTCGCAGACCGACGGCGTCCTGCGCGCCTTCGCCTATCGCGTGGTGGAGAGCTATCCGCTGGTCGCCACCGTCGGCGTCGCGCAGGTGGACATCGAGGCGGGGGTGGCCGACCTGCGCAACACGCTGTTCCTGCTGGCGGCGATCCTGACCGCATGCATCCTGCTGGTGACGCTGTTCCTTCTGGTGCAGCACCGCACCGCGGAGCGGCTGCGCGCCGCGCTGGCGCTGAACCGTAACTTCCTGGCCCGCGTCAGCCACGAGTTGCGCACGCCGCTGAACGCCATCCTCGGCTTTTCGGAGATCATCCGCGATCAGATGCTGGGGCCGCAGGCCGGCGGGCGTTACGCCGACTACGCCCGCGACATTCATGAATCGGGGCGGCACCTGCTGGGGTTGATCAACGACATCATGGATCTGTCGCGGCTCCAGGCGGGGACGCTGACCCTGCATCCGGAGGATCTTGACGTCGCCCCGGTCGTCGAGTGGGCGTTCCGCATGGTGGCGCCGCAGGCCGACGCCAAGGGCATCCGGTTGGACATGCATGTCGAGCCGGGGCACCACAGCGTCTCGGCGGACGAGCGCGCCCTGAAGCAAATGCTCCTGAACCTGCTGGCCAACGCCGTCACCTTCACGCCGGAGGGCGGGCGCATCCTGGTGACGGTCGGGGGCGGAGCGGACGGCGGATGCCGCGTGCGGGTGACGGACAATGGCATCGGCATGACGCCGGAACAGCTCCACCAAGCCGCGGAGCCCTTCGGTCAGCCCGCGGTGCACGTGGCGCTTCCGGGGCAGGGCGGCGGGCTGGGGCTGTCCATCGTCAAGTCCCTGATGGAGGCCCATGGCGGGCGCATGCGCATTGACAGCCGGCCCGGCGAGGGCAGCCAGTTCACGCTGGAATTCGCCGCCTGATCCCCGCCCGCTCCGAACCCCGTCCACCTTGCGGGATTTTCCGGGCGGGGCCGCAAAGCCGTGGCGAAACCAGGGGCGCTTCGGCATACTCCGCGCCGGTTTGCCGAAAACGGCGTTTTCGCAGGCCCGACGTATTCGCATAGGCCCGCGCGCGCCGCGCCGGGCGGCTGGTCCAGGGAAGATCGAATGTTGCGTGCAGTGGCGCGTGTCTGTGCCGTCCTCGTCGCGTCCTCAACCCCCGTCATCGCCGCCGACGCGCCGCCCGAGCCGGTGCCCTTCGGCGTCTCCTCCGCCGAGGTGGTGGCGGAGCGCGACGTGCCGCAGGCCTGCTTCACCTTCACCGACCGGCTGGAGAAGTCGCGGGCGGTGAATTACCGCGATTATGTGGAGGTGACGCCCGCCGGCAATGGGGGGGGCGGTGGCGGGGCGGCCTTCGACGGGACCGCCGTCGCCCGCGACCGCACGCTCTGCGTCGAGGGGCTGAAGCACGGGCAGAGCTACCGCGTCACCCTGCGCGACGGCTTGCCGGGCAGCGACGGGAAACGCCTGCCGAACCCCGACGCGCGCGACATCGAGGTGCCGAACCGCAAGCCGGCGCTGGCCTTCCGCGGGGCGGGCTACATCCTGCCGCGCATCGGCGCCGACGGGTTGCCGCTGCGCTCCATCAATCTCGACCGGGCGAAGCTCCAGGTGCTGCGGATCAACGACCGCAGCCTGGTCGAGAAGATCTATTTCGGCCGCATCGGCCAACAGATGTCCGACCACGAGGTCGGCGAGATCCTCGACCGCTCCGGCCAGGAGGTGTGGCGCGGCGAGATGGCGATCAGCAACAGCCGCAACCAGGCGGTGGTGACGCCCTTTCCGATCGACGCCGTCCTGGGCCGGCTGGAGCCCGGCGTCTACATCGCCGTGGCCAGCACCGAGGACATCAAGCCCGGCGGCTGGGACCACAAGGCGACCCAGTGGTTCGTCGTCTCCGGCCTCGGCCTGAACGCCATCACCGGCGAGGACGCGCTGGTCGTCTTCGCCCGCTCCGTGAAGGGCGCGACCCCGGAAGCCGGCGTGGAACTGCGCCTGCTCGCCCGCAACAACGAGGAACTCGGCAAGGCGCTGACCGGAGCGGACGGGCTGGCGCGATTCGACCTCGCCGCCCTGCGCGCCGCCGGGCGGGAACCGGTGCAGGCGCTGTTCGCCTACCGCGGGGCGGGGGACTTCGGCTTCCTCGACCTCGTGACGCCGACTCTGGCCAACGCGCCTCCGGCGAGCGGGGCGCCGAACGCGGCGCCGGGTGGTGTCGCGGCGGTGGTCCCGGCGCGCCCGGTTCCCGGCCAGCCCGACGCCTTCCTCTACACCGAGCGCGGCATCTACCGCCCCGGCGAGACGGTCCATCTGGCGATGCTGCTGCGCGACGCCGACGCCAAGCCGGTCACCGGCCGTCCCGTCACGCTGAAGATCCAACGCCCGGACGGCTTCGAGGTGGACCGCCGCCCGCTCGCCGAATCCGGCGGCGGCAGCTTCGCCGCCCGTGTCGAGATCCCGGCCAACGCCATGACCGGCACCTGGGCCGTCACCGCCCACGGCGAGCCGGAGGCCGGCGCGCAATCAAGCACGACGGGGCCGAACACGATGGGTCCGGTGCTGGGCCGCGCCGAGTTCCTGGTCGAGGACTTCGTGCCGCCGCGGCTTGAGGTCGCCCTGACCGCCGAGGCGGCGGAGCTTCCGGCGGACGGCAAGACGACCCTGACCGTCGACGGGCATTTCCTCTACGGCGCCCCGGCGGCGGGCCTGCCGGGCGAGCTGGCGGTGACGCTGCGCGCCGCGGGCAATCCCTACCCGAACCTGCCCGGCTACCGCTTCGGCCTTGCCCAGGAAGAGGTGAAGCCGCTGCGGGCGGACATGCCGGGCTTCACCACCAACCGCAACGGGCAGGCCAAGGCCGACCTCGCGCTGCCCAAGGCGCCGGAGAGCACCAAGCCGCTGGAAGCGGTCGTCCGCGCCACCCTGCTCGACATCGGGGGCCGCTCGGTCAGCCGCGATCTGGTCCTGCCGGTGCGCCACCAGCCCTATGCCGTCGGCATCCGCCCGCGCTTCGAGGGCGACGGGGTGCCGGAGGGCGCCACCGCCGGCTTCGACGTGGTGGCGGTCGGGCCGGACGGCCAGCCGATGGACAAGGAGGATCTCTCCTACGAGCTGTTCGAGGAGGAGTACGACTACGCCTGGTTCGAGGCCAACGGGCGCTGGGACTACAAGGTCACGGTGCGCGACCAGCGGGTGACCGGCGGCACGCTCGCCGCCCAGGCGGCCAAGCCGGGTTCCGTGGAAGCCCCGGTGACCGCCGGGCGCTACCGGCTGGAGGTCTTCGACCCCAAGACCGGCGTGGCGAGCAGCCTGCGCTTCGCCGCCGGCTGGTGGATGACCCCGACCGCCGGCGAACGTCCCGACCAAGTCGACGTCACCGTCATGCTGCCCGCCTACAAGGGCGGCGAGACGGCCTGGATCTACATCAAGCCGCCCTACGACAGCGAGGTGCTGATCGCCGTCGCCGACCGCAAGATCCGTCACGCCTCCACCCGACGCATCGGACCGGAGGGCGCGTTCCTGGAAATCCCCGTCGATCCGACCTGGACCGGCGGCGTCTATGTGCTGGCGACCGCCTTCGGCGCGCCGGACGCCGCGGGCGGCCCGTCGAAGGGCGTGGCGCGCCGCGCCGTCGGCCTGTCCTGGCTGGCGGTGGACGGGGACGAGCGGGCGCTGGACGTGCGCGTCGCCGCCCCGGCGCAGACCGAGCCCCGCCGCGCCGTCACCGCGGAGGTGGTGGTGGCGGGCGCGCCGGAAGGCCAGCCCGCCTATGTGACGGTGGCCGCGGTGGACGACGCCGTGCTCCAGCTCACCGACCAGCATTCGCCGAATCCCATCGACCACTATCTGGGCAAGCGCCGCTTGGGCGTGGAACTGCGCGATTCCTTCGGGCGGCTGATCGACCCGGCGGTCCTGGATGCCACCCGCACGCGCCCCGGTGCCGCTCCGCGGCTGCGTCAGGTCGGCGTCACCGTCCCGCAGAAGTCGGAACGCGTCGTCTCCCTGTTCTCCGGCGTGCTGACCGTGGGGCCAGAGGGCAAGGTAGTGGTGCCGCTGGACATCCCCGACTTCCAGGGCCGGCTGCGCCTGATGGCCGTGGCCTGGAGCGGGGACAAGCTGGGCCGCTCCGAATCCTCCATGCTGGTCGCCGATCCGGTGCTGGCCGACCTGGGCCTGCCGCGCTTCCTGGCGCCGGGGGACCGGGCGGTGGTTCCGATGACGCTCGACAACGTCGGCGGGCCGGCGGGCGCCTACAGCGTCTCGCTGATCGCCAGCGGCGCCGTGTCGCTCAGCGAGGGGACCATCGCCGTGCCCGAGCTGGGCCGGGGCAAGCGGGCCACCGCCGGGCGGGTGCTGACCGCCAACGGCGTCGGCACGGGGCACATCGCGCTGGACGTGACCGGGCCGGACGGCCTGCGCATCACGCGCCAGTGGGAGATCCCGGTGCGCCCGGCTTCGCCGCTGGTCACCCGCCGCACCGCCTCCATGCTGGCTCCGGAGCGCAGCGTCGAGCTTCCCGCCGACCTGCTGAACGGCCTGCGCCCGGAGACCGCGACGGCGGCCCTGTCGCTCGGCAACCTGCCGGACCTCGACCTGCCCGGCCTGCTGACCGCGCTGGAGCGCGGCGGCCCCGGCGGGCTGGAGATGACGGCCAGCCGCGCGCTGCCCCTGCTGTCGCTGGGCGACGAGGCGGTCGCGCTGGGCGTCGCCTCGGACGAGCGGGTGAAGGCGCGGGTGCAGCGGTCGGTGGACCGCGTGCTGACCTTCCAGCGGATGGACGGCGCCTTCGCCGCCTGGTCGCCGAAGGGAGAGGCCGATTCCTGGCTGACCGCCTACGCGCTGGACTTCCTCGGCCGAGCCAAGGCCGCCGGCTACCGCGTGCCGGAAGGACCTTACCGCAAGGGGCTGGACGGGCTGCGCGGGGCGCTCGACAACGCCTGGGTGGAGGCCGACGAGCAGCCGGCCCGCGCCTATGCGCTCTATGTGCTGGCCCGCGCCAAGATGGTCGATGCCGGCGCGGTCCGCTACTTCCAGGAAACCTTCTGGGACAAGCTGCAGACCGACTTCGCCCGCGCCCAGGTCGCCACGGCCATCGCCGCTTTGGGCGACAAGGACCGCGCGGCGGAAGCCTTCGGGCGGCTGTCCGGCGCCCGCGTCGTGTCGGCCAGCCTGCGCGACTACGGCTCGTCGCTGCGCGACGAGGCCGGCGTGGTGGCGCTGATGGCCGAAAGCGGCGTGGTCGAGCGCGATCGTCTGACCCAGGCGACCGAGCGCCTGTCCAAGACCTACGCCGCCGTCCGCACGACCGGCGTGCAGGAGCAGGCGTGGCTTCTCCAGGCCGCCAGGGCGCTGATCGACCGGGCGCCGCCGATGAAGATCGCCCGGAAGGATCAGCAGGGGAACGATCAGGTCACCGAAGGCGCCAAGCCGCTGTTCCAGCGGATCGATCCGGCGGCCCCGCCGGCCATCCGCAACGCCGGGGGCGAACCGCTGCGCCAGATCCTGTCGGTGTCCGGCATCGCCGACGCGGCGCCGGGCGCGGAGGAGCAGGGCATGACCGTCACCCGCAGCCTGTTCGACATGACCGGGCGGCCCGCCGATCCGGGCGCCGTCCGCCCGAACGACCGGCTGGTGGTGATCCTGGAGGGCAGCGCCGCCGATCCGGTGGACCGGCAGGTTCTGGTGTCCGATCCGCTGCCCGCCGGCTTCGAGATCGAGGCCGCCCGCTTCGCCGGGGGTGGGGCGCCGCTGGGCGACCTGTCCTGGCTGGGCGAGCTGACCACGCCGCGCGCCGTCGATTACCGCGACGACCGTTTCGTCGCCGCGCTTGACATGACGAAGCAGGCGCCGCGCTTCCGGCTGGTCTATCTGGTGCGCGCGGTGACGCCCGGCGACTACGCCCAGCCCGGCGCCGTGGTCGAGGATCTCTACCGCCCGCACCAGTCGGCCCGCACCGCCGCGTCGCGCCTGCGCGTCCTGCCGGAGTAAGCGGACCGAACGGAAAAGCCCCATCGTCCGCCGCGCGCGGGCGGTGGGGCTTTTGCCTTTTCCGGACTGGCCTTTCCGGCCCGCGCCGGTGTCAGACGATCGTCTTGTGGTCGTCGTCGCGCTGCCGGGTGATGAGCATCAGGATGGCCACCACGACCGCGCAGAAGGCGGTCAGCGCCACATAGAACAGCAACGCGACCCCGACCGTCATAGTGCCGATCAGCACCATGGCGAGTATCCAGACGCCCAGCGAAACGATGGCGCGCGACGACATCGGCTGTCCCAACCCTGTTTGCCGTGACTCCGGTTTGTCCTGCCCTGTGACCGGCCGTTGCGTCCGGCCATTCATGGCCCGGGTTCGCCGGCGGCTTGTTGTTGAATGACCCGAGCCTGCCATAGCTGGGGAGGCCCATCGCCCGTGGCATGCTGTCACAGCGCGCCCGCGCCGCACCCCGATGGGCACCGGAATGGGAGCGGGCTGCCCGCTTGACAGCAAATGGCAAGCGCCTTACCTTTACGTAAACGTCAACCCGTGACGATAAAGGGCAATGACGATCAAGGGAAGGGTGGGAGGATGTCGCAACCCGCAAGGTTGATGGGGCTGGGCGCGCGCGACGATGCCGGGCCGGAGCCCGACGCGGAAGGTGCCGGGCGCTCCTTCGCCATCGGGGAACTGGCCGACGAGTTCGGGCTGACCCACCGCACCATCCGCCATTACGAGGACGAAGGGCTGCTGGCGCCGGAGCGCGACGGCACCGCCCGCGTCTACGGCCACCGCGACCGCGCGCGACTCGCGCTGATCTGCCGGGGCAAGCGGCTGGGTTTCAGCCTCGCCGAGATCAAGGAATTCCTCACCCTCTACGACGCGGACGAGATCCAGAAGGAACAGATGCGCTTCATGCAGCGCATCGCCCGCCGCCGCATCGCCGACCTGGAACGGCAACTCCAGGACGTCCAGCAGACGCTGGGCGAGCTGCGCATCATCGACACCCAGATCTCCGACCATTTCCGCAAGAACGGAATCACGGAGACGCCGACCACGGAGGACACGCAACCATGACCCTGGCGCCTTTGACCACGCCCGCCAATCCGGTCGTCATCGCCGGCTACGCCCGCTCCCCCTTCGCCTTCGCCAACAAGGGCGAACTGGCGAAGGTCCGTCCTGACGACCTGCTGGCCCACGTCGTCGCGGCGCTGGTCGAGCGCACGGGCGTCAACCCGCAGGACATCGAGGACGTCGTCGTCGGCTGCGCCTTCCCCGAGGGCGAGCAGGGCATGAACATCGCCCGCACCGTGTCGTTCCTGGCGAAGCTGCCGCTGACCGCCGGGGCCACCACGATCAACCGCTATTGCGGGTCTTCCATGCAGGCGATCCATCAGGCGGCGGGGGCCATCCAGATGGGGGCGGGCGAGGTCTTCCTGTGCGGCGGCATCGAGTCGATGAGCCGCGTCCCGATGATGGGCTACAACCCGCTGCCCCATCCGGGCCTGAAGGACCATTATCCGGAAGCCTACTGCTCGATGGGCGTCACGGCGGAGAATGTCGCCCGCCGTTACGAGATCTCCCGCGCGGACCAGGAGGCGATGGCCGCCGAGTCCCACGCCAAGGCCGCCGCGGCGCAGCAGGCCGAGCGCCTCGCCGACGAGATCGTCGCCATCCAGACCGCGGCCGGCCTCGTGGAGCGCGACGGCTGCATCCGCCCCGGCACCAGCGGCGAGACGCTGAGCGGCCTGAAGCCCGCCTTCCTGGCCGACGGCTCGGTCACCGCCGGCACCTCCTCCCCCCTGACGGACGGCGCCTCGGCGGTGCTGGTCACGACGGAGGCCTACGCCAAGGCCAACGGCCTGCCGATCCTCGCCCGCATCCGCTCCGTTGCGGTGGCCGGCTGCGCGCCGGAGGTGATGGGGCTGGGTCCTGTCCCGGCGGCGCAGAAGGCGCTGGCGCGCGCCGGCCTGTCCATCCGGGACATCGACGTGATCGAGCTGAACGAGGCCTTCGCCGCCCAGGCCATCGCCTGCATGCGCGACCTCGACATCGACCCGGCCAAGGTGAACCTGGACGGCGGCGCCATCGCGCTCGGCCACCCGCTGGGCGCCACCGGCGCCCGCATCACCGGCAAGGCCGCGGCCCTTCTGAAGCGCGAGGGCAAGCAATTCGCTCTCGCCACCCAGTGCATCGGCGGCGGCCAGGGCATCGCCACCATCCTGGAAGCGGTCTGACGGCGGCGGGACAGGGAGGCAACGACCATGGAAATCAAACGCGCCGCCGTGATCGGCTCCGGCGTGATGGGCAGCGGCATCGCCGCCCATTTCGCGAACGCCGGCATCCCCGTCGTCCTGCTCGACATCCCCGCCAAGGAGGGTGACGACCGCAGCGCCATCGCCAAGGGGGCCATCCAGAGGCTTCTGAAGACTGACCCCGCGCCCTTCATGCACCCGAAGAACGCCCGGCTGGTGACTCCGGGCAATCTGGAGGACGACCTCGCCCTGCTGGCCGACGTCGACTGGATCGTCGAGGCGATCGTCGAGAATCCGGCGGTCAAGGCCGACCTCTACCGGCGCATCGACCCAGTGCGCAAGGACGGCTCCGTGGTGTCGTCCAACACCTCGACCATCCCGCTGGGCGTGCTGGTCGAGGGGCAGTCGGACGCCTTCAAGCGCGACTTCCTGATCACCCACTTCTTCAACCCGCCGCGCTACATGCGGCTGCTGGAGATCGTGGGGGGCGAGGCCACCCGGCCCGACGCTCTGGCCGCCGTCGCCGAGGTCGGCGACCGCGCGCTGGGCAAGGGGGTGGTCCGTTGCAAGGACACGCCGGGCTTCATCGCCAACCGCATCGGCGTCTACTGGATTCAAACGGCGATCAACGCGGCCGTCGATCTCGGCCTGACGGTGGAGGAGGCCGACGCCATCGCGGGCCGCCCGATGGGCATCCCGAAGACCGGCGTGTTCGGTCTGGTCGATCTCGTCGGTCTCGACCTGATGCCGCACATCGCGAAGAGCCTGCTGGCGACCCTGCCCGGCAACGATCCCTACCGCGCCGCCTTCCGCGAGCACCCCGTCATCACCCGGATGATCGCGGAGGGCTACACGGGCCGCAAGGGCAAGGGCGGATTCTACCGCCTGAACCGGGACGGCGGGGTGAAGGTCAAGGAGGCCATCGACCTGTCCACCGGCGCCTACCGCCGCTCCGACAAGCCGCGGCTGGAGAGCGTGTCCACCGTCGGGCGCGACCTGCGGGCGCTGGCCGAGTTCCCCGACAAGACCGGGCAGTACGCCCGCCGGGTGTTGGCCCACACGCTGTCCTACGCCGCGTCGCTGGTGCCGGAGATCGCCGACAGCATCGTCGCGGTCGATGAGGGGATGCGGCTCGGCTACAACTGGAAGCAGGGTCCCTTCGAGCTGATCGACCGGCTGGGCACCGCCTGGTTCGCCGACCTCTGCCGCAGCGAGGGCATCCCCGTCCCGCCGCTGGTCGAACAGGCCGCCGGGCGGCCCTTCTACCGGGTGGAGGATGGCAAGCTCCAACACCTGACCGTTGCCGGACTCTACGACACGGTGGTGCGGCCGGACGGCGTTCTGCTGCTGTCCGACATCAAGCGGGCGTCGAAACCGGTGTGGAAGAACGGTTCGGCCAGCCTGTGGGACATCGGCGACGGCGTGCTGTGTGTCGAGTTCACCAGCAAGATGAACGCTCTGGACGGCGACGTCATGGCCGCCTACGGCAAGGCGATGAAGCTGATCGGGGACGGGAAAGGGGACTGGAAGGCCCTGGTCATCCACAACGAGTCCGACAATTTCTCGGTCGGCGCCAATCTGGGCCTCGCCCTGTTCGCCCTGAACGTCGGGCTGTGGCCGCAGATCGAGGAGCTGGTGGAGGGCGGGCAGCGCGCCTACCGCGCCCTGAAATACGCCCCCTTCCCGGTGGTGTCTGCGCCCAGCGGCATGGCGCTCGGCGGCGGCTGCGAGATCCTGCTGCATTCCGACCATGTGCAGGCCCATGCCGAGACGTATGTGGGGCTGGTCGAGGTCGGCGTCGGGCTGATCCCCGGCTGGGGCGGCTGCACCGAGATGCTGGCCCGCCACGCCGCCAACCCGCGGACCCCCAAGGGGCCGATGCCGCCCATCGCCGGGGCCTTCGAAACCATCAGCCTCGCCAAGGTCGCCAAGTCGGCGGCGGAGGCCAAGGACCTGCTGTACCTGCGCCCCGGCGACGGCATCACCATGAACCGCGACCGCCTGCTGGCCGACGCCAAGGCCAAGGCGCTGGAGCTGGCCGCAAACTACACCCCGCCCGAGAAGGTCACCTACACGCTTCCCGGCCCCAACGGGCGGGCGGCGCTGGAGCTGTTCCTCGAAGGCTTCGCGCTCCAGGGCAAGGCGACGCCCCACGACATGGTGGTCTGCGGCAAGCTGGCCGGAATCCTGACCGGCGGGCCGAAGGCCGACGTCACCCAGCCGGTGACCGAGGACCAGATGCTGGCGCTGGAGCGCCGGGCCTTCATGGAGCTGGTGCGGACCGAAGGCACCATCGACCGGGTGGAGCATATGCTGACCACCGGCAAGCCGCTGCGGAACTGATGGGGGAGGACTGAGCAATGCCGATCTACAAGGCTCCGCTGGAGGATGTCCGCTTCGTCCTCGACGAGATCGTCGGCGCGGGCAAGCTGGCCGAACTGCCGGGTTACGAGGACGCCACCCCCGACCTGATCGCCCAGGTCCTGGAGGAAGGCGCCAAGCTGTGCGAGGAGGTGCTGTTCCCGCTGAACCAGCCCGGCGATGGCGAGGGCTGCACCTTCGAGAACGGCGTGGTGCGCACGCCCAAGGGCTTCAAGGAGGCCTACGCCACCTACATCGAGGCGGGCTGGCAGGGGCTGTCCTGCGACCCGGCCTATGGCGGGCAGGGGCTGCCGAAGCTGGTCAACACCATGCTGGAGGAGTTCATCTGCTCCGCCAACCTCAGCTTCGGCATGTATCCCGGCCTGTCGCTGGGGGCCTACAACGCCCTGTCCATGTACGGATCGGACCCGCTGAAGCAGCGCTTCCTCGGCCGGCTGGTCGACGGCACCTGGGCCGGCACCATGTGCCTGACGGAGCCGCATTGCGGCACCGACCTGGGGCTGATCCGCACCAAGGCGGTTCCGCAGGAGGACGGCAGCAACAGGATCACCGGCACGAAGATCTTCATCTCCGCCGGCGAGCATGACCTGACCGAGAACATCCTGCATCTGGTGCTGGCGCGCCTGCCCGACGCGCCGGCCGGAACGCGCGGCATCAGCCTGTTCCTGGTGCCGAAGTTCCTGCCCAACGAGGACGGCACCGTCGGTCCGCGCAACGGCGTCGCCTGCGGCTCCATCGAGCACAAGATGGGCATCAAGGCGTCGGCGACCTGCGTCATGAACTTCGAGGACGCCACCGGCTGGCTGGTCGGCGAGCCGCACAAGGGCATGCGGGCGATGTTCGTGATGATGAACGCGGCCCGCCTCGCCGTAGGCATCCAGGGGCTGGGGGTGGCCGAGGTCAGCTACCAGAATGCCGTGGCCTACGCCAGGGAACGGCTCCAGGGCCGCTCCCTGAAGGGCACTGCGCATCCCGACAAACCCGCCGACCCGATCATCGTGCATCCCGACGTGCGGCGGAACCTGCTGACCGCCCGCGCCTACACCGAGGGTGCCCGCGCGCTCGGCGCGCTGGTCGGCTACAAGCTGGACGTGGCGGAGAAGCACGCGGACGAAAAGACGCGCAGGGAGGCGGACGAGTTCGTCCAGTTGATGACGCCGATCGTCAAGGCGCTGTTCACCGACATCGGCTTCGAGTCGGCCAACATCGCGGTGCAGGTGCATGGCGGGCATGGTTTCATCTGGGAAACCGGCGTGGAGCAGTATGTCCGCGACGCCCGGATCTGCCAGATCTACGAGGGCACCAACGGCATCCAGGCGCTGGACCTCGTGGGGCGCAAGCTGCCGCAGGACATGGGCCGGCTGCTGCGCCGCTTCTTCCACCCCGTCGGCGCCGAGATCGAGGCCGACATGGAAAAGGAGGAGTTGGCCGAGTTTGTCCTGCCGCTCGCCAAGGCCTTCGCCAAGCTCCAGCAGGCGACCGCCATCATCGCGCAGAAGGGGCTGAAGGACCCGGAGGAGGCGGGGGCCGCCGCCACTGACTACCTGCGGCTGTTCGGACTGGTGGCGCTCGGCTGGATGTGGCTGAGGATGGTCAAGGTCGCGCAGGCGAAACTGGCGGCGGGGGAGGGCAATGCGACCTTCCTCGAGGCCAAGATCAGGACGGCCCGATTCTACATGACGAAACTGCTGCCGCAGACGAACGCCCTGTTCATCACCATCATGGCCGGGTCCAAGCCTCTGATGGAGATGGAGGAGAACGCCTTCTGAGGATCAGCCATACGGGGTCTATGCCTTTGGGCCGGGATCGGTGTATGCTTCACCCGTTCCGGCCTTTTCGCTTCGAGAGATGCGAAAGATAGAAAGTATGAAAACAACGGTTCTTTGTCATGAGCAACCCTATGGTTTGATACATTCGTGCTCACTTTCGTCATGGGGGGATGTCGCGTGAAATGGATATTGCTGTCGCGCAGCAATGCCATTGCTCAGAGCTTGCAATGTGACAAAGGTTAAATTCGGGTTGTCCACCCCCACCGAAACGTGGTACATCTGATGTGACATTACTCTGCATAAGGACTTTCTATACCTTTTGGAATTGGGTCATATGATGCTTGAAAATGACCTGCATTTTTTCCGAAACTGAGGGTTGGAACACTGGCCTTGTGTCAGGGCTGTACGTTCGGACCATTGAAAGCACTGAGTACGGGGGCACCACCAGATGAAAATCCTGATCGGAGACGACCATGTGCTTTTCCGGGAGGGATTGCGCAGGCTGCTCGAGCAGCTGAAGGAGGGTGCCAGCTTTGAGGAAGCCAGCAACTTTGATGAGCTTCTGGAAAAGGCTGGCAAGGGCGAGACCTACGACCTCGTCCTGACCGATCTGCGCATGCCCGGTTGGCCCGGCTTCTCCGGCATCCAAGACCTGCGGGGAAAGCAGCCCGACTCCAAGGTCGTGGTCGTGTCTGCGTCCGAGGCGCATCACGATGTGCGCGACGCGCTGGAGCATGGCGCCGCAGGCTACATCCCGAAATCCTCCAGCGTGAAGATCATGCTGAGCGCGCTGGACCTCATCTTCTCCGGTGGCGTCTATGTGCCGCCGACCGTGCTGCGCGAGTCCGGGGAGGCCGAGGTGCGCGTTGGCGCCATCCCGCCCAGCGATCCGCAGCTCGACCATCTGCTGACCCAGCGGCAACGCGAGGTTCTGGACCGCCTGCGCGAAGGCAAGTCCAACAAGCAGATCGCTCATGAGCTGGGCCTGTCGGAGGGCACGGTGAAGATCCACATGACGGCGATCTTCAAATCGCTGGGTGTGCGCAACCGCACCCAGGCCGCCATGGCCTTTCCACAGTCGCACTCCGCCTGACCGTCTGGACCGACTGCCCAGACCAACCGTCCGGCAGTTCCACCATTGAAAACGCCCGCGGGATCTCCCGCGGGCGTTTTCGGTTTTGAGCCGGCGGTGGCGCCTTATCCCATCCCGGCGACGTAGCCGCGCAGCGACTCGACCTCCAGTTCCGCGTCGTCCAGCCGCGCCTTCACGATGTCGCCGATGCTGACCAATCCAACGAGTTCGCCGTCCTTCAGGATCGGCAGATGGCGGATGCGGCGCTGCGTCATGACGCCCATGATCTGGGACACCGTGTCAGACGGGCTTCCGGTGACGAGGTCGCGTGTCATCAGGTCACCGACGGGCCTTTCCAGGGCGGCGGCCCCGTCCGCGGCCACGGCGCGGACAATGTCGCGTTCGGACAGGATTCCAGCGGGCCGGCCGTCATCCCTCATCACCAGGACGGCGCCGATTTTGTGATGGGCGAGCTTGCGGGCGACCGCGTCGATCCGGTCCTCCGGACTGGCGGTGATAATCCCCGTGCCCTTCCTTTTCAAGACGGCGGCAATGTGCATGGTTGCGCTTCCTCCCGCGCGGATTCACGAAAGGGTATGCTCACCCACAGTTGCCGCTGTAGGAAGTCGCAAAAAGGAACAGGCCGGCTACTCCTTTCGGAGTAACCGGCCTGAATCCAGCGGCTTCGCGAAGCCTCCCGTGAGAGGCTCCGGAAATGCCGATTAGAAACGGTAGCCGACGCCGATGCCGATCAGCCACGGATCGATCTTGACGTCCGAGGTGACCGGGACGCCGCTGACGTTGGCGGTAACGTCAGTCTTCAGGAAGATCTTCTTGACGTCGAGGTTCAGCGACCAGTTGCCGGTCAGGGCAACGTCGACACCAGCCTGAAGCGCCCAGCCGAAGCGGTTCTTGTAGTCGACGGTGTTGGTCGTGAAGCCGTCCGCGTTGGTGCTCCGGGCGGCGGTCTCGTCGTAGAACCAGGTGTAGTTGATGCCGGCGCCGACGTAGGGGCTGACACGCTCCTTCGTGAAGAAGTGGTACTGGGCCGTCAGGGTCGGCGGCAGCAGCGACACCTTGCCCACGTCGATGTCGTTGCCGGTGATCAGCGAACCGGAAACCTTGTGACGGGTGGTGCCGGCGATCAGCTCCAGAGCGATGTTGTCGGTGATGAAGTAGGAGACGTCGAGTTCGGGGATGTAGTCGTTCTCGATGTCCACGCTGCCGATGTTGCTGCCGCCGAACGGGCCGCCGCCGATCAGGTCACCATTTTCCTGCGGGATCACGGCCAGGGCGCGCGCGCGCACCAGGATGTCACCGGCGGACTTGCCCTTGAAATCCTGGGCCAGCGACGGGGAGGAAACGGCGGCGAGAGCCGTGGTCGCCAGCAGGGCGGCGGCGGCGCGCTTCAGGAAAGTCATGGGATTCGCTCCAGGGCAGAATTAGCTGATGTCGTTTTTTTGGCTTAAAGCCTGGAGATGTATTACCAGAGTTTTTTTAGGGTTGCTATGCCGCCTCAACCAAAACGTCATAGTGAGGCGGCTTTGCAACAGCGACGAGTTGTCGCATGGACTGGAACTCTTACCGCGCTGGGGCCATGGAGGGTTGTGGGGACTGTGAAGGGACTTGCGCCAGACAGTTCTGTACGATCGCGTAGCATTGGCCGAGTCGGCTTCCGCCGCTGGACGACCCGCCATAGACGATGCGCTCCACCGCGCCGTTGCGTAGGGTGAAGGTCGCCTCGCAATCGACGCTGGTCACATCATAGCCGTAACCGCCCCAGCCACCGTAGGGATAGCCCCAGTAGCCGCCGTAACCGCCCCAGGACGGGTAGGAGATCAGACGGTTGCTGCGGTAGGTGAAGAATTCCAGGTCACCGGCAGTGGCCTGCCGTTCCGGAACCCCGGCGCAGGACAGCAGGGTTTGCTTCGGCATGCCGACCAGCGCGTTCTGCGCGACCATTGCCTGATCGGCGGCCGGATTGGCGCAGCCGCCCAGAAGGCCGGCGGCCAGAAGAGCCGCACCGAAACCGATCCTCGTCATCGTCCCGCGCATCGCCGTGTCTCCCGTCAGGGGCGCCGCAGCCGGGCCGGCGCCAGATCCTCCGCACGCACGCCAAGCGCCGCAACCTCCGCCGGCAAGCCGCTTCCGGTGACCAGGGCCGCCGCGGTGCGGCCCATGGCCGGCGCCGTCTGGATGCCATAGCCGCCCTGGCCGGCGAGCCAGAAGAAGCCGTCCGCGGATTCGTCGTAGCCCACCACCATCACCTTGTCGGCGACGAAGCTGCGCAGGCCCGCCCATTTGTGCGTGATACGTCGAACGGAGAAGCGCACCGCCTGTTCCATGCGGTCGATGGCGACGGCGACGTCCAACTCCTCCGGTTGCACGTCGCAGGGCTCCACCGGCGTCTCGTCGGCGGGGGAAAGCAGCAGCCGGCCCGATTCCGGCTTCATGTAGAACCGCTCGTCCACATCGATGGTCATCGGCCAGCCGGCGAGTCCCGTCGCGTCCGCCGGGTCGGCGAACACCGGATCGAACGTGATGGCGGTGCGGCGCTTCGGCACCAGACCGACGGGGCGCGCCCCGGCCATCCCCGCCAGAACGTCGGCCCAGGCGCCCGCCGCGTTGACCAGCACCGGGGCGGCGAAATCGCTCGCCGGGGTGGTGGCGATCCACAGCCCGTCGCGCCGCTCCAGCGCCGTCACCCCGGCGTCGGTCACCAGCCGCCCGCCCCGCGCCTTCAGCCCGCGCAGATAACCGCCGTGGATGGCGTGAACGTCCATGTCCATGGCCGTCGGCTCCCACACCGCGCCATCCACGTAATCGCTCTTGAGGAAGGGGGCGCGGGCGAGCGCCTGGGCGCGGTCGAGGCGCTCGACGGTCGGGGTCAGCCGGCGCCCCTCGGCGAAGTCGCGGTCAAGCGCGGCGCTCTGGTCGGCCCGCCCGATCAGCAGGACGCCGCGTGGAGTCAGCAGCGGGTGCTCCGAAAAGCCCTCCGGCGGGTTGATGTAGAAATCCCAACTCGCCACCGTCAGCGCGCGGACCACCGGGTGTCCGTAGGTCTGGGTGTAGAGCGCCGCCGACCGGCCGGTGGAGTGGTAGCCGGGCTGGCTCTCCCGCTCCAGCACGGCAACGCTGCCGTGCGCCGCCAGCTCATAGGCCGCCGAGGCGCCGGCCATGCCGCCGCCGACGATCAGGAAATCCACCCGTTCCACTTTGCCTCTCCCATTCCGGCGACCGGGCCGGTCGTTCATCCGCCTTATCTTATGCGTCCGGGAGAGCGGAATGAAGCCGTGAAAGCCTGCGGATGGGGGATTGGGGCCCGTTACGCCGCCCCGCGCAGTTCCTCGGCCTTCTGCAGGTCCACGCTGACCAGTTGCGACACGCCCCGCTCCACCATGGTCACGCCGAACAGCCGGTCCACGCGGGCCATCGTCAGCCGGTGGTGGGTGATGATCAGGAAGCGGGTGTTGCCCTCCCGCGCGATGTCCTCGACCAGATCGCAGAAGCGGCCGACATTGGCCTCGTCCAGCGGGGCGTCGACCTCGTCCAGCACGCAGATCGGGGCGGGGTTGGAGCGGAAGACGGCGAACAGCAGCGACAGCGCCGTCAAGGCCTGCTCGCCGCCGGACAGCAGCGACAGCACCTGAAGCTTCTTGCCCGGCGGGCTGGCATAGATTTCCAACCCGGCCTGCAGCGGGTCCTCGGCGTTGACCAGTTCCAGATGCGCCTTGCCGCCGCCGAACAGGCGGATGAACAGCTCCTGGAAATTGCGGTTCACCGTGTCGAAGGAGGCGACCAGACGCTCCCGCGCCTCGCGGTTCAGGCTGGCGATGCCCTGGCGCAGGCGGGCGATGGCGCTGACCAGATCCTCGCGCTCGGTCTGCAGCGTACCGATCTGCGTTTCCAGCTCGGCGGCCTCGATCTCGGCGCGCAGATTCACCGGACCCATGTTCTCCCGCTCGCGGGTCAGCTTGTCGAGGCGCGACTCCACGACTGTCACGTCGGGCATCGCCTCGTCGGGAGGGAGGTCGGCGGCGGCGCGGGTCTGCTCGGGGCGGCAATTCAGCCGCTCGGCGATCCGCTCGGTCAGGGACTGGCCGTTCTGCAGAGCGGCGGAGACGGCGGCCTCGGCGTGGGCGCGGGCCTCGCGGGCGTCGGCCAGACCGGATTCGGCCTGCTTCAGCAGCTTCTCGGTCTCGGCCAACCGGTTCTCCGCCTCGGCCAAGGCGTCGGCGGCGCGCTTGCGGGCGCGCTCGGCCTCGCTGATCCGGCCGAGCAGGGCCTGCCGGTCGGCCTCGATCGCCGCCGGGCGGCTTTGCAGCTGGGCGAGGTCGGCTTCGGCGGCGGCGGCGCGCTCCTTCAACTCGGCCACGCGCCCGCCCGCCCCGGCGGAGCGGGTGCCCCAGGAGGCGACATCCTGCTGGATGGCGGCCAGACGCTGGCGGCGGGACTGCGCCTCGCGGGTCAGGCGGTCCAGCGCGTTCTGCTTCTCGGCCAGGACGGCGCGGTGCTCGGCGAGCGTGGCGCGGCGGTCGTTGACGGCGTCGCGGCCCTCGCGCGGGTCGGGCAGGGCGTCCAGCAGCTCCCGCGCTTCCTCCAGAGCGGCCTCGGCCTCCTGCCGGTCGATCTCCAGCCGTGCGATGCCTTCGACCACCGCCGCCAGCTTCGACGCGGCGGCGTCGGCCTCGCGGGCCAGCTTGGCGTGACGGTCGCGGGCGGCGGTCACCCCGGCGAAGGCCTCGCGCACCGCGTCGCGGGCGCGGCGGTCGGCCTGCGCGGCCTCCTCGACGGCGCGCTTGGCCTCGTCCAGGGCGTCACGGGCGACGTCCAGCCGCTCGTCGGCGAGGTCCAGCTCGCCGCGCAGCTCGTTCAGGCGGTTGCGCTGCTTCAGGCGGACGGCGGCGGCGGTCGGCGCGCCGGCCTGAACGGTCAGCCCGTCCCAGCGCCACGCCCCGCCGTCGCGGCTGACCAGGGTCTGGCCGGGGGCGAGGCCGGCGGCCAGAGCGGCACCCGCCGCGTTGTCGGCCACCACGCCGATGTGCGACAGGGCGCGGGCGGCGGCCTCCGGTCCCTGGACGCGGGCGGCCAGCGGTTCGGCCCCGGCAGGCAAGGGAGCGGCGTTGGGGTAGGGCGGCAGGTGGCGCCAGTGGACCGGAGCGGCCTCGTCCAGCGGGGCGGTCAGCGCGTCGCCCAGCGCCGCGGCCAGGGCGCCCTCATAGCCGGGAGCGACGGTCACCGCATCCACCAGCGGCGGGAACAGGTCGCCCGCCCCGGCGGACAGCAGCTCGGCCAATGCCCTTTCCTCCGCCTTCAGCTTGGCGCGGGCGGACTCGGCGGTTTGCAGGGCCTCGCGGGCGCGGGCTTGGGCGGGTTCGGCGTCGGACTTTGCCCGCTCGGCCCGCTCGGCGGCCTCGCGCGCCTCCTCCAGACGCTGCTCGGCCAGTTCGACCGCCAGTTCGGACTCGGCCACGTCAGCGCGGGCGGCGATCTCGCGCTCCAGAGTCTCGCGCTGGACCTGCTGCTCGGCGAGGCGCCTGGCGAGCCCGGAGGCCCGTGTTTCAAAATCAGCGACCTGCCGCTGGGTGGCGGCGCGGCGGGCCTCGTCGGCGGCGGTCTGCTCGGTCAGGCGGGTCAGCTCGCGGTCGAGCGCGTCCACCGCCTCCCGCGCGTCGGCCAGCGCCTCGCGCGCGGCCTCCTCCAGCATCTCCTCGTCGGCCTGGGCTTCGAGCAGGCGGTCGCGCTCGGCCTCCAGCCTGGACAGGGCGTCTCCGGCGTCGGCGGCCAGCGCCTCCTCGCGGCCGAGGTCGCCGGCGATCTGCTGCAGGCGGGAGAGCAGGGCGCGCTGCTGTTCGGCGACCCGCTTCTCCTCGGCGTCGAGCTGTTCCTTGGCGATGACCAGCCGTTGCAGGGCCGCCGCCGCCGCCGCTTCGGCTTGGCGCTTTTCCGGTAACCCGGCGGCGTCGTCGGTGCGGCGGGTGGTGAGCCGGGTGACCGCCAGCATCAATTCCCGCACCGCGCCCTCGGCCTTGGCGAAGGCGCCGCGGGCGCGGGCCAGCTCACCTTCATGGGCGATCCAGCGCAGGTGCCAGAGCACCGCTTCCGCCTTGCGGATCTGTTCGGAGAGGTTGCGGTAGCGGGCGGCCTGCCGGGCCTGCTTCTTCAGGCTCTGAAGCTGGGTGTCCATGGCCCCGATCACGTCGTCGAGGCGCATGAGGTTGGCTTCGGCCGCCCGCAGCCGCAGCTCCGCCTCGTGCCGGCGGGAGTGCAGGCCGGTGATGCCCGCCGCCTCCTCCAGCAGCATGCGGCGGTCCTGCGGCTTGGCGTTGATGATCTGGCCGACCTTGCCCTGGCTGACCAGCGCCGGGGAGCCGGCGCCCGAGGCGTTGTCGGCGAAGAGGAGCTGGACGTCGCGGGCGCGCACCAGCTTGCCGTTGATGCGGTAGTCGGAGCCGTTGCCCCGCTCGATCCGCCGCGTGACCTCCAGCTCGTCGTGCTCGTTGAAGCCGGCGGGGGCGGTGCGCTTGCGGTTGTCGATGAGGAGGGCGACCTCGCCCAGATTGCGCGCCGGACGATTGGCCGTGCCGCCGAAGATGACGTCGTCCATGTCGTCGCCGCGCATGCGCTTGGCGGAGGTTTCCCCCATCACCCAGCGCAGCGCCTCCACCAGATTCGACTTGCCGCAGCCGTTGGGGCCGACGATGCCGGTCATGCCCGGCTCGATCACCAGATCGGTGGCGTCGACGAACGACTTGAAGCCGGACAGGCGGAGGCGCGTGAAGTGCACGGGATCGAAGCCTTCTGCCCGGTCCTTACTTCACCAGCTTGTCGATGGCGGCGGCGAAGGTCTCGAAGGACTGAGCGCCGCTGATGGTGGCCGCGCCCTCGTTGAGGACGAAGGTCGGGGTGGCCTCCACCTTGTACTTGTCCTGGCCGACCAGACGGCTCTGCAGGATGCCGTCGGCCAGCGCCTGGTTGGCCATGCAGGCGTTGATGACCTGCTCGCTCATGCCGGCGAGCTTGCCGTACTGGGCCAGCGCCTTGACCGGGTCGGCGGCGCGGCTCCACTGGCCCTGGCTCTTGAACAGCACGTCGAGCAGCGGGTAGTAGCGCTCCGCCGGGGCGCAGCGGGCCAGCATGGAGGCGCGCAGCGCCGCCTGATCGAAGGGGAAGTCGCGGAAGATCAGCTTCGCCTTGCCGGTGTCGATGTAGGCTTCCTTGATCTTCGGCAGCGTCTCGGTGTGGAAGGTGGCGCAGTGCGGGCAGGTCATCGACGAATAGTCGAGGATCGTCACCGGCGCGTTGGGGTTGCCGAGCACCCGGTCGGCCAGCAGATCGGCGGTCGAAGCGGCGGGAGCCTGTGCGGTCTGCATGGGCGGCTGCGCCGGCCCCGTCTGAACCGGCAGAGTCTGCCCGTTCGACGGCCGGGAGCCGGCGACGGCGAGCCCGATGATCAGCGTCATGCCGACCGCGATCAGAGCAACGATGCCCAAAAGGTTGCGGTTCACTTTGGCCTCATCCCTACCAGATGTTGATGGTATAATCGAAACTCCCCTTTTGCGGCAAGAGTATGGCCCAGCCCGAGCCGGCTCCCGTCCCCAGGGGCATCGCATGATCTTCAACGGCGGCGCGGTGCCGGACGCGGGCGGGCCAGCAGCGACCGCCCGAAGCGCTCCAGCGTGGCCCGCAATTCCTCATCCTCCACCGTCGCGGCGGTGGTCATCACCGACAACTCCTCGTCCATGGTCAGGTCGCGCGGACGCGCCACCGGTTTCGGCATGGACAGCGGGGCGGCGTGGATCAGCTTGATCTTCGCCACCGCGCGGTAGCCGAAGAAACTGTTGATCCGCTCCACGATCTGCGGCTCCAGATGCTGAAGCTCCAGCGCGATGGCGCCCATGGCGCGGATGTGCAGGACGGCGTCCTCCCGCTTGCCGCGCGGAAAGCTCAGCTTGTCGGGGGCGGTGCGCAGGCTCAACTGGTGGCCGACGATGGACGGCCAGTCGTTGATGAGCGAGCCGAAGGCCAGCCCGCGCTTGCCCAGCGCCTTGCCGGCCACCTCGGGGACGGTCTGGCCGATTCGCCGCGGTCCGTTCATGTCAGGGCTTCCTGGTGATGATCCGCGCACCCTAGCGCAAGCGGACGGGACTTCGCCAGCGCCCCCGCGGGTGCCCCTTTATCGGCAGCCCTTTATCGGCGTCCGGGTTCGCCCTATGTCTTGCCGCCATGACGACGCCTCCCCACAACGCCCCCAAGAACGCCCCTAGGGATGCCGCCCCACGGCTGCTCTCCTGGTACGATCACAACCGCCGCGACCTGCCCTGGCGCGCCAAGCCGGGCGAAGTCGCCGACCCCTACCGGGTCTGGCTGTCGGAGATCATGCTGCAGCAGACCACGGTGCCCGCCGCGGCGCCCTATTTCCGCGCCTTCACCGAGCGCTGGCCGACGGTGCGCGATCTGGCGGCGGCCCCGCTGGACGACGTGCTGGTGGCCTGGGCGGGGCTCGGCTACTACGCGCGGGCGCGCAACCTGCACAAATGCGCGCAGGTGGTGGCGGCGGAGCGGGCAGGGCGCTTCCCCGACAAGGAGGTGGCCCTGCTGGAGCTGCCGGGCATCGGCGCCTACACCGCGGCGGCGATCACCGCCATCGCCTTCGGCCGCAAGGCGACGGTGGTGGACGGCAATGTGGAGCGGGTAATCTCCCGCGTGTTCGCGGTGGAGGAGCCGCTTCCCGGCGTGAAGCCCAAGCTGCGCGCGCTGGCCGCCCTGCTGACGCCGGACGAGCGGCCCGGCGACTACGCCCAGGCGATGATGGATCTGGGCGCCACGGTCTGCACGCCGCGCAAGCCGAAATGCATGCTCTGCCCCTGGTCGGACTGGTGCGCCGCCCGCGCCGCCGGCGTCCAGGAGCAGCTTCCCCGCAAGGCCGCCAAGGCGGACAAGCCGACCCGGCGCGGCGTCGCCTTCTGGCTGCTGAACCCGGAGGGCGCCGTGCTGTTGCGCCGCCGGGCGGAGGAGGGGCTGCTGGGCGGCATGACCGAGGTGCCCTCCACCCCCTGGGCCGGTCACGCGCCGAGCGATGCGGAGATCGCGGCGGCGGCCCCGCTGGATTTGTCCTGGCGCCGCCTGCCGGGCGTGGTCCGCCATACTTTCAGCCATTTTCACCTCGAACTTGAGATCGTCGCGGCCAAGGCCGGCGATGGCTGGCGGATGGCCGAGGGGTTGTGGGTTCCGGTGGACCGGCTGGGCGGGCAGGCTCTTCCCTCTGTCATGATGAAGGTGGTGCGTCACGCGCTGGCGCATGCATAAACGGAAGGTGTACGGAGCGACATGAGGCGGCGAACGATCCTGGCCTTGCCGGCTTTCCTGGCCGGAGTGTGGCTTGCCGGACCCCTGCGGGCAGAGCCTAAGGCGAAGAAGGCTCCGGCCCCAGGCGGGCGTCGCGTCGCCCTGGAGCTGGTGCTGGCCGTGGACGGGTCGGCCTCGATCACCGATGGGGATCTGGAGTTCCAGTTGCAGGGCCACGCCGCGGCCTTCCGCGATCCGGATGTCAGCGACGCGGTGACCGCGGGCGGAGCCGCGGCGACCCTGGTGGTCTTCTCCGGTCCGCACAGCCTGCGCGTCCTGGTGCCTTGGACGCCCCTGACCAGCGCGGAGGAGGTGGCCGCCTTCGCAAGCCGGATCGACAAGGCGCCGCGTGGCTTCCAGGGGGATTCGACGGCGCTGGGCAGCGCCATCGAGGAGTCGGCGAAGCTGTTCGCCGGCAACGGATTCGACGCCGAGCGCAAGGTCATCGACATCGTGTCGAACGGCTTTTCCAACAGCGGCCCGGACCCCGCGGGCGTCCGCGACCGGGTGGAGCGGCAGGGGATCACCATCAACGCCCTGGCCATCCTCGACGAGTTTCCGTGGCTGGAGGAGTACTATCAGGAAAATGTCGTCGGCGGCATGAACGGATTCGTGAAGACGGCGATGGACCGCAGCAGCTTCGTCGAGGCGCTTCGGCAAAAACTCATCCAGGAAATCGCCGAGGTTCGGGAGCCGCGCTCGGTTGTTGCTGTGGCTGACTTTGAGTGAGCGGCTCGGCCGGTCCAAGATTTGGAAAGTCTTTTGGGGGAATGAAGCCGGATCGGTCTGCATTGCCCACGCGTGCTTGGATGAAACCGAAGCGCTGTCCCGTCGGTTTGCCCGACCGTTGGGCGGAGTGTCCTGAAGAGGCTGGGCCGTGCACCGAGCGCCGTGCGCGCCGGCAGCCCGCCCCCTTGGACCGGGACGGCGATGGTTCCGGGCACCGCTGCCGAAAGGCGCGGCATTCTTTCCGAACGTCAGGCCCGGGCGCGCTCGATCTCGACGCCGACGCTCGCGGCGTCCGGGAACACGTCCAGCTTCTCCACCCGCACCTTGGCGCTGGCGATGCGCTCGTCGGACAGGCAGCGCTCGGCGATCCGTTCGGCCAGCGTTTCGATCAGGGTGACGTGCCCCTGGCTGACCAACCCCTTCACCACCGCCGCCATGTCCTCGCCGGTGACGCCGGGGGCGACGACGTCCAGATCGAGACTCAGGCGGATGCGCTGCGGCTTGATCCGCTCGTGGGCATAGACGCCGATCAGCGCGTCCATGACCAGATCGCGCACGAAGCAACGGGTGGAAAGCGCCGCCGGGGCCGAACGGGGCGCCGGAGCGGTGACGGTGGCGAAGAGCTTGTTCATGGCGCACACGCCTATCACGCCGTCCCCGTCCTGCCAAGGCATGCGGGCGGCGCTCGATGAGGGGCTCCAATGCCGAACTTGCGGGAGCGGGGCGGCGTGAACGGCCTCCCCGCTTCGAGTCCGGCGCCGGGAATCAGGCGGAGGCTTCGGAGCGGATGCGCTCGCGCAGCACGTCGATGGGACGCAGGTCGCCGCCGTCCTCATAGTGCCAGAAGGTCCAGCCGTTGCAGGCCGGCAGCCCGGCCATGGCGGCCCCCACCTGATGGATCGACCCGCGATGTTCGCCGCGCGGGCCGGCCCCGATCAAGGTGCCGTCGGCGCGCACGCGGGCGACCACGCGGCGGCGCAGGTCGAACAGCGACGTGCCGGGGCGCAGCAGGCCACGCTCCACCACCCAGCCGAAGGGAATGCGCGGGGCGGACCGCTTCGGCGGCGTGTCCAGGACGGCGGCGTCGGGCGCTTCCTCCACCGCCTCGATGCGGGCGGTGGCCGCCTTGGCGTAGGTCGGGTCGCGCTCCAGCCCGATCCAGTTGCGGCCCAGCCGCTTCGCCACGGCGCCCGTGGTGCCGGTGCCGAAGAAGGGGTCCAGCACCGTGTCGCCGGGGCGGGAGGAGGACAGGATGACGCGGTAGAGAAGCGATTCCGGCTTCTGCGTCGGGTGGGCCTTGCGGCCGTCCTCGTCGCGCAGGCGCTCCGCGCCGTTGCAGATCGGCAGCAGCCAGTCGCTGCGCATCTGCAGGTCGTCGTTCAGCGCCTTCATGGCGTCGTAGTTGAAGCGGTAGCGGGCGTCCTTCTCGCGCGAGGCCCAGATCATGGTCTCATGCGCGTTGGCGAAGCGCGTGCCGCGGAAGTTCGGCATCGGGTTGGTCTTGCGCCACACGATGTCGTTCAGAATCCAGAAGCCCAGATTCTGCAGCGTGGCGCCGACACGGAAGATGTTGTGGTAGCTGCCGATCACCCACAACGATCCCTCGGGCTTCAGGATGCGGCGGGCCGCGGCGAGCCAGTCCCGCGTGAAGCGGTCGTAGGTCTCGAAATCCTCGAACTTGTCCCAGTCCTCCTCCACTCCTTCGACACGGGAGTGGTTCGGGCGCAAGAGTTCGCCCCCCAGTTGGAGGTTATAAGGCGGATCGGCAAAGACAAGGTCTACCGATTCAGCCGGCATTTCATTCATGAGGGCGATGCAATCGCCCACGAGAATTTTGTTCAGGGGGAGCATTGACGAAACCAAAACAGCGAATCAGTCGTTGGGACAATGATTCGCCGCCGAGTCGCCGTCAACTGATTTCTTATCCCGGAATCGCGGCGGTCAGCCGGCCCGTTCGATTTGGGCGCGGACTGGTGCAAAAGTGACTCGGTGATGGGGCGTCACGCCGTGGCGGCGCAGCGCCTCCAGATGCTCCGGCGTCGGGTAGCCGGCGTTGCGGTCCCAGCCATACCGCGGGTGAAGCTCCGCCAGCCGCATCATTTCGCGGTCGCGGGCCACCTTGGCGACGATCGAGGCGGCGGCGATCGACTGGCTGCGCCCGTCGCCCTTGACGATGGCCTCCATCAGGCAGGACAGGTCCGGCTTGAACTTCCCGTCGATCAGCGCGACGGCGGGCGGCTCGCCGGGCAGCGCCTCGTAGGCGCGCTTCATGGCCAGCAGAGTGGCCTTGTGGATGTTGAGGTCATCGATCTCCGCCGCGGACGCCTCGGCCAGCGCGACGGCCAGGGCGTGGGCGCGGATCTCCGGCTCCAGCGCCTCGCGGGCGCGCAGGCTCAGCGCCTTGCTGTCGTTGATGGCGCGGGCCAGCGCGTCGGGCAGGCCGCCCGCCGGCAGCACCACGGCGGCGGTGACCACCGGGCCGGCGAGCGGGCCGCGCCCCACCTCGTCGATGCCGCAGACCAGCCGCCCCTGGCCCAGCGCGGTTTCGAAGGACAGGTCGGGTTGCGGGCGGGGAACTTTGACGCGGACGGCTTTGGTGGTTGCCTTGGAAGTCATGGGGAGTCGGTTCTTGCGGGTTCGGCATGGAGGGGCAGGAGCCGTCCGCCGGACAGCTGTTCGATGTAGATGCGTGTCAGCGAGCGCAGGATGGGCGGCATCGTCTCGATGGTCTTGGCGAACTGGTCCTTGCGGATGATTTCGCAGACCGTGGCCTCCAGCGCAACGACGGTGGCGGCGCGGGGGCGGTTGGCGAGAAGGGCCAGTTCCCCGAAGATCCGCCCCGGTCCCAGCACGCCGAGGTCGGCCCCGTCGCGCTGCACGCCGACCGAGCCGGATTGGATCAGATAGGCCGCCGTTCCGGCGTCCCCCTGGCGGAAGAAGCTGTGGCCGCGGCGGAACATGCGGCGGTCGGCCACCGTGGCGAAGGAGTCGGTGGAGCGGATCGCGGAGCCTCCCTCCTGCCGTTCGGGCTGGGACAAGCCATAGTTGCGGCGGATCGCGGCGACGAGGCTCTCCAGCAGATAGGAGGCCAGCGGCGGGCAGCGCCCGCGCAGCGCGCGGAAGGTTTCGCGCGACAGTTCCACCGTTTCGACGGTGGTCAGGGCGCGCACCGTGGCGCTGCGCAGCCCGTCGTCCAGCAATGCCATCTCCCCGACGATGGCGTTGGCGCCGACGGTGCCCAGGCGGCGGGGGCCGTCCGGGCCGTCCAGCAGAACCTCCAGCTCCCCGGACTGGATCAGCCAGGCGCAATCCCCGGCCTCGCCCTGGCGGATCAGCACGGTGTCGGCGGCGATGCGCCGCGTGGGAAGGTCGGGTCCGCGTCTCGTCATCGCCGGTTCCATCAGTCCGGGCCTGCCGCCCGTGTTCCGTACAGGTTAGCGCGAATAGCGATCCGGTTCAGGCGAATTTCCCGCGACCAATACTGTGGTGGCGGTGACGCTTGGCGGGGGACGCCGGCTGCGCTATGCATGGCGCCCTCAAATCGAGAGGCCGGAAGTCATGACCACCACCGCCACCACCGAATGCCCCTGCCGTTCCGGCAAGCCCCTGGACGCCTGCTGCGGCCCCTATCTGGACGGTACCGCGTCGGCGCCGACCGCCGAAGCGCTGATGCGGTCTCGCTATTCGGCCTTCGCCTGCGGGAGGATCGACTATCTGCAGGAGACGCTGCTCCCGGAAACCCGCGAGGACTTCGACCGCAAGGAGATCGAAACCTGGGCCGCCAACAGCCTGTGGACCGGCCTTGAAGTCCGCAGCGCCGAAGCCGGCGGGGCGGAGGACGAGGACGGCGTGGTCGAGTTCGTCGCCCACTTCACCATGAACGGCAGGCCGCAGAAGCACCACGAGACCAGCCGCTTCACCAAGCGGGACGGCCGCTGGTACTATGTGGACGGCACGCTGGGCGCCCGCCCGCGCAGCGGTCCCAAGGTCGGGCGGAACGATCCCTGCCCCTGCGGCAGCGGCAAGAAGTACAAGAAGTGCTGCGGGGCGGCCTGACCGTCCAGACTTGACCGGCATTGCGCCGATTATCGCAGCAATTGCGATATTTTTGGTCGCCCGGACACCGCCGGGCGGCCTTCGGTCGGGTTTTGCCGAATCTTTCTTTCCAACGCGCGCGATCTCAATTGAAAAGCGCGGCGGAACGGATCATCTTCGGGGGGCCATGTTCCGCCTGTTGGGGCATGGCCTATCACGACAGATGAGACCACGTATGTTCGACCGTCCGCAGCGCAACAGCTTCCGCGCTCCCGAGATCACCCAGCGCAACATCCGCGCCACCGTCAAGTGGTTCAACGCGACGAAGGGCTTCGGCTTCGTCACGCCCGAAGACGGCTCGCCGGATGCCTTCCTGCATTCCACGGTTCTGCAGTTCTGCGGACACGACAGCCTGCCCGAGGGTGCCACCATCACCTGTGACCTGTCCCGCGGCCCGAAGGGCCCGCAGGTCGCCACCATCCACGACGTCGACACCTCGACCGCCAGTGAGTCCCCGCGCCCGGCGGCGCGTGCTCCCCGCGGCGACAGCTACGGCGGCGGTTACGGCGGTGGCGGCAGCTACGGCGGCGGCAGCAGCTACGGCGGCGGCGCCGGCGGCGCCGAAGAGACGGTCGACGGCACCGTGAAGTGGTTCAACGTGTCCAAGGGCTTCGGCTTCATTGCCCCGTCCACCGGCGGCAAGGACATTTTCATCCACATCCGCGCTCTGGAGCGTTCGGGCCTGGACGTGCTCGCCGACGGCGAGCAGGTGCGGGTGACCGTCCGCCAGGGCGTCAAGGGTCCGGAAGCGCAGCGCGTCGAAGTGGTCTGACGTCGAACAGCCGGGTCTGAGGGGGCGGGGCGGACCCATCCCCTCACGTCCGGTCGCGGAAGCAGCACCATTTCCCCTGCCGTCGCGATCCGCCAACAGGGTTCGAGACGGTGAGTGGGGCACAAAGAAAAAGCCCTCCGTTCCAGTGGAACGGAGGGCTTTTTTGTTGGGCCGCGCCGAGGGAGGGGCTTACGGCCGCCCGATCAGCGTGCCCATCAGGCGGGTGCGGATGGCGGCGACGGCGCAGTCCAGCGGGCGGTCGGCGTCCGGCTTCGACGGGGCGGCGGCCACGTCCGGGCACAGGTCCTCGATCCGCCAGGCGCGCGGCGGCGGCGGCGGGGTGGCGTGCGGGTCGCAGGTCGCTGGGTCGGGGTGGGTTTCCTCGCTGTTGTCGTTGGCCGGCTTGATCTCCAGGTTCGGCGACACGCCGAAGCAGTCGACCAGCCCGCCGGACGGGCGGAAATAGCGCGCGGTGGTCAGCCGAATGCCGATGTCGCCGGACAGCGACGAGATGGTCTGCACCGACCCCTTGCCATAGCTGCGCGTGCCGAACAAAAGCGCCCGGCTGTGGTCCTGAAGGGCGCCGGCCACGATCTCCGACGCCGAGGCCGATCCGCTGTTGACCAGCAGGACGATGGGCAGCCCGGCCAGCAGATCGCCCGGCGTGCCGGTGTAGCGGCGGTTCTCGTCCGGGTCGCGGCCGCGCACCGACACGATGTCCACCGCCTCCAGGAAGCGGTCGGCGACGTTGACCGCCTGGTCGAGCAGGCCGCCGGGGTTGTTGCGCAGGTCCAGCACCGCCCCGGCCAGCCGGCCATGGGCCTGCCGGCGCATGTCCTCCACCGCCTCGTCCAGCGCGTGTGAGGTCTGCTGGTTGAAGGCGGCGATGCGGATGTAGGCGACGTCGCCCTCCAGCCGGTAGCGGACGGGCTGGATCTTCACGATGGCGCGGGTCAGCGACACCCGGAACGGGGCGTCGGGGCCGCTGTTGGCGGCGTTGTTGCCGCCGTTGCGGCGCATGGTCAGGGCGACGGAGGTGCCGACCGGGCCGCGCATGCGCGCCACCGCGTCGCGCAGATTCATGCCCTTGACCTGCGCCTCGTCAATCCGGGCGATCAGGTCGCCGGTGCGCAAGCCGGCGCGGGCGGCGGGAGAGCCGTCGATGGGGGACACGACGCGGATCAGGCCGCTGTCCTCGTCCATCGTCACCTCGATGCCCAGCCCGCCGAACTCGCCCTGGGTCTGCTCCCGCATGTAGCGGAAATGCTCCGAGTCGAGGAAGGCCGAGTAGGGGTCGAGGGAGGTGAGCATCGCATCCAGCGCCGCTTCGGTCAGCACCCGGTCAGTGGCTCCCGGCTCCTCCTTCTTCTTTTTCTGGAGTCCGGCGACCGCCTTGTCGACCAGGATCTGCGGCGTGCCCGGCTTCACATGCTCGGCCAGCACGCGGCGCAGGACGTCGGAGAAGAGGAGATAGTTGCGGTCCGCCGGGGAGGGGAGGCTGGAGGTGCCCTTGGTTTTCGCGAATTCCTGCCGGTAATGGTCCAGCGCGATGCTGGTGTCCGCGCGGGAGGCGGGCACCACCGCGCAGGCCGGTCCCATCGCCACCATCAGCAGCAACAGCGCCGCCAGCAGTTTCGCCATCCTGCGCCCCTCTTGACTGGCCGGCCCGGCCGGCGGAATCAAAGCCATCAACGCGACTGCAAGCCTTATTGTACCAGGGGTTTCGCCTGCCGGACGCCCAAGGCCGGTGCGTCTGTGCTTTCGTACGGCGGAACATGGCCTTTCGGCCGGTCCCGCCGTTCGTCCATCCGCAACCTAGCACGTTGACCGGGCAATCTCAAATCCTGCCCCCTGGTGCCGTGGGACCCGTCGCATCGCCCAGGATAGGATATGTGTCTCCGCCCCCCGCACCGCCACTCTCCGGGCGGGGGAGGGCTGCAGCGCGGTGATTCTACGCCTTAATAGGCACCTTTTCCGCTGAGCATCACGCCGACCGTGCGCAGCAGGATGCGGATGTCGCCCCACAGACTCCAGCCCAGCAGATAGGCGGTGTCGAGTTGGACGCGCCGGCCGTAATCCACGTCGTTGCGGCCGCTGACCTGCCACAGCCCGGTCAGTCCGGGGCGGCATCGCATGTAGAAGGGGAAGCAGACGTGATAGCGCGCCACTTCCTCCTGCACGATGGGGCGCGGGCCGACCAGACTCATGTCGCCGGACAGAACGTTGAAGAGCTGCGGCAGCTCGTCCAGGCTGGTGCGGCGCAGGAAGCGGCCGATCCAGGTGATGCGGGGATCGTTGCGCAGCTTGCGCGTGGCCTCCCACTCGGCGCGGGCTTCGGCGTCGGATTCGATCAGCTTTTCGAAGACCTCCGGCGCGTTGACCACCATGGAGCGGAACTTCCAGCAGGTGAAGTCCCGGCCCTCCGTCCCGATGCGCCGGTGGCCGAACACCGCGGGTCCGCCGTCCAGCGTGATGAGAAGACCGACGATCAGCATCAGCGGCCCGAAGAACAGGATCAGCCCGACCGCCCCCACGAGGTCGAAGGCCCGTTTCACCCGGTTGAGGTGCAGCGGTGGCGTGGCCGGCAAGCGCGCGACCAGTTCCGCGGCGGACGCTGTGCCGGCAAGCGTGGCCGGCTCCAGCGGTGCAGCACCCAACTGGATGGACTGCGGAATACCCATCGATCCCCCGTACTCACAATTCGGCTGGCGGAAACACGACCGCCTTCCGGGGGAGGCAACGCGTGAGGCGCGTCCGGGGTCCCCCGGCTGGGCCGATCCGCCGCAGTTCCATTGCGGTACGCCGGGTGGCGTGAGCGAAGCCGAAGGGGTGCCCCTTTCGGCGCAAGCGGAGGCTCAGCAGATGCGGGGAAGCTGCTCGCCGGACAGCCAATCGACGATGCGCTTGCCGCCGAAGCGCGTCTCCATCTGCACGAAGCGGAGGGAGTCCTCGACCACCGTGCCGACGACCGCGGCATCGACCCCCAGCGGATGGGCGTGCATGGCCGACAGAAGGCGTTCGGTGTCCTCGGCTGCGCAGATGGCGATCAGCTTGCCTTCGTTGGCGACGTAGAGCGGATCGAGACCCAGGAGTTCGCAGGCGGCTGCGACCTCAGTCTTCAGCGGGATGTCGGCCTCGCGCAGCAGCATGCCGACTCCCGACTGGTGGGCGATCTCGTTCAGCGTCGTTGCCAACCCGCCGCGGGTCGGGTCGCGCAGGACATGCACGTCCGGCACCGCCGCGACCATGCCGGCGACCAGCCCGTGCAGCGCGGCGCTGTCCGACCGGATGTCCGTCTCGAAACTCAGATTCTCGCGGGTGGACATGATGGCGACGCCGTGGTCGCCCAGGGTGCCGCTGACCAGGATCGCGTCGCCGGGCCGCGCCCGCTCGCCGGACGGGGCGACGCCGGGCGGCACCACGCCGATGCCGGTGGTGGTGATGAAGACACCGTCGCCCTTGCCGCGCTCCACCACCTTGGTGTCGCCGGTCACGATGGACACGCCGGCCTCACGCGCGGCGTGGGCCATGCTGTCCACCAGCCGCTTCAGGTCGGCCAGCGGGAAGCCTTCCTCCAGGATGAAGCCGGCGGTCAGGTAGAGCGGCACCGCCCCGGCCATGGCGACGTCGTTCACCGTGCCGTGCACGGCCAGCGAGCCGATGTCGCCGCCGGGAAAGAACAGGGGCGAGACGACGAAGCCGTCGGTCGTCATCACCATGCGCCCGGTGGGCGGGTCGAAGGCCGCCTGGTCGTTGCCCTGGTCGAGCAGCGGGTTGGCGAAGGCGGCGGCGAACAGCTCCCGGACGAGCTGGGCCATGGCCTTGCCGCCCGATCCATGGCTCATGTCCACGGTGCCGCGGGCGAGGTCGAGCTTGCGGGTGAAGAGGCGGCGGTCGGTCATGGCGGGGTCCACAAAGTCAGGCGGCATCCGAGGCGGGCGGCAAGGTACCGATGCCAGTGCCGGTTTCGGCGAGCAGGGCGAGCGTGCGCTCCGCCTCCTCCGGGTCGAGCTTGGACAGGGCGTAGCCGACATGGACGATCACATAGTCGCCCACCGTCACCCCCTCGACCAGCGCCAGGGAGCAGGCGACCTTCACCCCGCCCAGGCTGACGGTGGCGCGGTCGTCCTCCAGAAGCTCGATCACGCGGGCGGGAACGGCGAGGCACATGGGAGTGGTCCTTCCTGAAGCAAACTCTGCATGGCGATCCAGGCCTGTCCCAGGCTGAGCCCGCCGTCATTGGCCGGTGCCTGGCGCGGCAGCAGCGCGGTGACCCCGCGCGCCGCGAAGCCTGCGCTCAGCCCCTCCGCCAGAACGGCGTTCATCAGGCAGCCGCCCGACAGGGCGATGCGGTCGAGGCCGCGCGCCGCCAGTTCCGGCATGGCCCAATCGACCAGCGCCGCGGCCAGGGTGCCATGGAACCGTTCGGCCCCCTCCTGCGCATTGATCTGCAACAAACTTTCCAGCAGGGGGGTGAGGTCAAGCACGCCGCCGTCGATCCGCCAGCCGCCTTCCAGCACCGTGGGGCGGCGGACCAGCGATTCCAGGGCCATCGGCGCCTCGCCTTCGAAGCCGGCGACCGCACGGACTCCCAGCAGGCCGCAGGCGGCGTCGAACCAGCGCCCGCAGGAGCTGGTGGGCGGCGCGTTGACGCCCGCCTCGATCATCCGCCGCACGCCCTCCGCCGGGCCGCAGGCGGCGAAGCGCTGGGCGATCTCCGCGCCGCGCCCCATGCGGGCCAGTGCTGCCGCCGCCATCCGCCAGGGCTGGCGCGCCGCCACGTCACCGCCCGGCTGGGCCAGTGGCGCCAGATGGCCGAGGCGCGTGAAGCGGGTACTCTCCACCAGCAGCATCTCGCCACCCCAGGACCCGCCGTCCGCCCCAAGCCCAAACCCGTCCAGCGCCAGCCCCAGCGCCGGGCCGTTCACGCCGTGTTCGGCCAGCACCGCGGCGATGTGGGCGTGGTGATGCTGCACCGGCAACGTCGGTAGGCCGAGCGATTCGGCGAAGCGGGTGCTCTGGAAGTCGGGGTGAAGGTCGTGGGCGACGGCTACCGGCTCCACCGCCAGGATGCGGCGCAGATGGGCGACGCTCTCCTCAAGGAACGCCAGGGTCGCCGCGTTGTCGAGGTCGCCGATGTGCTGGCTGAGGAAGGCTTCGTCGCCGCGGGTCAGGCAGACGGTGGCCTTCAGGTGCCCGCCGACCGCCAGCACCGGCGGCCCGGCGCATGGCAGGCGGATGGGCGCCGGCGCATGGCCGCGCCCCCGCCGCAGGAAAACCGGTGCGCCCGCCACCACCCGCATCACGCTGTCGTCGGCGCGGATCAGGATGTCGCGGTCATGATCGACGATCATGTCGGCGATGCCGTCCAACCTCCGCCGCGCCTCGTCGTTGCCGATGGCGAGCGGCTCGCCGCCGGGGTTGGCGGAGGTCATGACCAGGGCGAGGTCCTGCGGCCGCTCCAGCCACGCCATGCCGTCGGGACGGCCAGCGTCCTCGTGGAACAGCAGATGATGGATCGGCGTGTAGGGCAGTATGACGCCCAGCCAGTCGAGACCGGGGGCGATGGCGTCGGGAAGGGTCCGCACTGGCCCCCTCCCTAACCCTCCCCCGCTGCGCAGGGGAGGGGATTCGAGTCCCTCCCCTGCGCAGCGGGGGAGGGAAGGGGCCCGCGAAGCGGGAAGGGTTGGGGTCTCACGCCGCCGCAACAGCACCACCGGCCGCGCCACCCCCTCCAGCAACGCCCTCTCCGCCGCTCGGACCTCCACGAACCGCTCCGCGGACACGGCGTTGGCGACCATCAGGGCGAAGGGCTTGCCGTTGCGCTGCTTGCGTGCGCGCAGCCGTTCCACCGCCGCCGCGTCGAACGCGTCGCAGGCGAGGTGGAAGCCGCCCAGACCCTTGATCGCGACGATCCGTCCGCCGCGCAGCGCGGCCAGCACCTCTTCGATGGCGTGGGACAGGCGTGGGCCGCAGGCCGGGCAGGCGGTCGGCTGGGCGTGGAAACGACGGTCGGTGGGGTCGGCGTATTCGGCGGCGCACTCCTGGCAGAGGGGAAAAGCCGCCATCGCGGTCCAGGGCCGGTCGTAGGGCAGGCCGCGCGTGATGGTGAAGCGCGGCCCGCAATGGGTGCAGTTCAGGAACGGATAGCGGTAGCGCCGGTCCTCGGGATCGAACAATTCCGCCAGACAGGCCGGACAGACCGCGGCGTCGGGGGCGACGCCGGTCGTGACCGCTCCGCCGTGCGAAGCCAGAATCGCAAACCCCGCCTCATCGGGACGGACGGGACATTCTGCCGTTTCGACCGCGTCGATCCGCGCCAGCGGAGGCGCTTCCTTCACCAGCGCCGTGAGAAGCCGTTGAAGGGCTTCGCCCTGCACCTCCGCCAGCACCCCGGCCCCGTCGTTCAGCACCCAGCCGGTCAGGGCGAGGCGGTGCGCCAGCCCATGCAGGAAGGGCCGGAAGCCGACCCCCTGCACCTGCCCGCGGACCCGGAGGCGAAGCCGTTTCACCGCGCGGCGACCGCCACGCCCGCGCCGATCATCAACGTGCCGGCGCCCTGGTTCAGCGCCTTCATGGCCCGCTCGCTGCGGAAGAGATGACGGGCGCGCGACGCCGCCATGGCGTAGGCCAGCAGGACGGCGCTCAACACGCCCACCACGATGCCGGCCATCAGCACGGCGTCGGTGGCGGAGACGCGGGTCAGATCCACGAACGCCGGGAGAAAGGCCATGTAGAACAGGATGGTCTTCGGGTTGGAAAGGGTCAGGGCCAACCCGCTTGCGAAGCCCCGCAACTGCGCGCCTTCGGCCTCCGGCGGGTCTCCACCGAGGGTGACGGGCGCGCGCCACGTGCGGACGCCCAGCCAGATCAGGTAACCGGCGGCGGCGAAGCGCAGCAGGGTGAACAGCTCCTCGAAGGCGTGGGCGACGGCGGCCAACCCACCGAGGGCGAGCGCCAGCAGCACGAGGTCGCCCACCACCATTCCGGCGAGGAAGCCCAGATTGCGCCGCCAGCCCAGGGCGAGGGAGCGGGCGACCACGGCGAAGATGCCGGGTCCGGGGGTGGCCATGAAGTACAGGCAGGCCCCGGCCATCAGAAGGAAATCGGCGGGGCTCATGCGCCGCGTCCCGCCACCGCTCTCGCAAGCCCCTCCTCGATCCAGCCGTACCAGTCATCGAGCCCCTGGCCGGCGGTCGCGGACACCTCGATCACGCGCAGGTTCGGCTTCAACTGGCGGGCGTAGGCGATCATGCGCGCCACATCGAAGGTCAGATGCGGCAGCAGATCGACCTTGTTGACCAGCAGCAGATCGGCGCCGGCGAACATCGCCGGGTATTTCAGGGGTTTGTCCTCCCCTTCCGTCACCGAGAGCACGACGACCTTGTGCGCCTCGCCGAGGTCGAAGCCGGCCGGGCAGACGAGGTTGCCGACATTCTCGATGAAGAGGACGCTGCCCGCCTCCACCGGCAGGCGCCCCACCGCCTGGGTGACCATCTGGGCGTCGAGGTGGCAGCCCTTGCCGGTGTTGACCTGGATGGCCGGCGTGCCGGTGGCGCGGATGCGGTCGGCGTCGAAGGAGGTCTGCTGGTCGCCCTCGATCACCGCCATCGGGAAGCGGCCCTTCAGGTCGGTCAGCGTGCGGGTCAGCAGGGTCGTCTTGCCCGAACCGGGGCTGGACATCAGGTTCAGCACGAACACGCCCTTCGCCGCGAACAGCTGGCGGTTCACCGCGGCGAAGCTGTCGTTTTTGGCGAGGATGTCCTGTTCGATGGCGACCAGACGGGTCTGCGACATTCCCGGCACCTCCGTCCCCGCCGGCCCGCGGCCGAGGTCGATGGTGCCGTGGTCGTGCCCATGATCATGGCCATGGTCGTCGCCGTGCGTGTGCCGGTAGACCTTGCCGTCCGGGCCGACATGCTCGTGGCTGTGGTCATGATCATGATGATGGTCGTGACCGTGGTGGTGATGGCCATGCGCATGGCCGGCTTCGATTTTCGTTTCGCCTTCGGCGCAGCCGCAGACCGTGCACATCACTCCACCTCCAGTTCCTTGACGCGCATTTCCTCGCCGCCGGTCACCATCAGTTGGTGGCCGCCGCAGTCCGGGCAGGGGGCCGACCGCTCGGGCAGCGGGACCGGCTTCTCGCAGGACAGGCAGAAGGCCCGACCCGGCGGGCGTTCGATGTCCAGGACGGCGCCTTCCGCGATGGTGCCGCGGCTGACCGCGTCGAAGCCGAAGGCGATGGCCTGCGGTTCGACGTGTGACAGGGTGCCAATGACCAGCCGCACCGTCTTCACCGTCGTGAAGCCCTGGGCCGCGGCCTGATCGCGGATCACATCGATGATGCCCTGGCTGAGCGCCAGCTCGTGCATGGGTCAGTCCTCGTCCTGGATCGTGATGACGGAGGCCACGCAGGGGTCGAGCGCGGCCACCAGAAGGCCCGTGCGCTCGGCCAGAGCGCCGTTGGCCGAAGCGCCGGCCAAGCCCTGGGCCAGCGGTCCGTCGGTGGCGAAGTTCCATTCGGTCGGTGCCACGATGCGGCAATCGGCGATGCGGCCATCCTCAAGCCGCAGCCAGTGGGCGAGGCGCCCGCGGGCCGTTTCGACGACACCGCTTCCCGCGCCGCGCCGCGCAGTGCCCGTGTCCGGAGCCGGTTCGGCGTCGTCGAGGCGCTCTGCCCAGGTCGTCAGGCGCTCCGCCAGTCCCGCCAGCTCCACCAGCCGGGCGGCGGTGTGAGCGGCGAGGCCGGTACCGTGCCGGGCCAGCAAGCCGGCGACCAGCGGATGCGCGCTCTGGCGGGCCAGCGGGCCGGTGTGGGCCGGCGCACCGTCCTGCCGGGGAACCTCGGAAAACGCGGCGTCGGCGGACAGCCGCTCTCCGAACCAGAATGCGGGATGCGGTTCCAGCGCCGGCACGTCGCAGGCGCCGAAACCCGCCATGACCGGCGTCAGGACGCGGTGCGTCAGACGGGCCGCCGGCGTCGCACCGGCACCGGCCCAGCGCTCCAACGCCGTCCCGTCGGTGGGAGCCGGGCCGGCGAAGACGGCGCGCTCCACCCCCTCGCGCAGAGTCGCGATGGCGGCGGTCAGGGCGGCGCGGTCGGGCCGCAGCGAGCCGCCGCCGGGACGCAGCCCGTCACGGGCCGGGTAGAGCGCGGGATGGATCGCCGTGACCGCGGCGCGCAGGCCCGCCACCTCCTTGGGCTGCAGGGCTTCGCCGAGCCGTGCCGGCCAGTCCATCAAAACTTGCCACGCATGGTTTGTCACGGATTCCGCGTCGGCCAGCAGGGCGCGGGCGGCGGTGTGCGGTCGGGCGTCGAGGCCGAGCGCAGCCTCCAGGGCCTCGACCGCCGCCAGCGACTGGGCGGTGCCGCACAGGCTGAACAGCAGCGGCACGAGGCGCATCGCCTCGTCGGGCGTGCGTCCGCACAGGGCGTGGGCGGCGGCGGGGCGGCGGACCTGCACCGACACGGCGCGCACACGCCCGGCGGCGGTGCCAAGCCGTACCGACACGCTGCCCTCCAGCCCGGCGCCCGTCCCGCTCATCGGCGTCCACCCCCGAACAGGGAGCGGCGGGACAGGGCGGGCTTCGCCGCCTCCGCATCGCTTGCCGGCGACGGCTCGGTCTGTGGCGCCAGTTGCTGCGGCTCCCGCATCAGATGGCCGAGCGCCAGGACCGCGGCGGCGCGGGCGTCCTCCTGATCGGTGAACACGTTCATGGCCGAGGCGAGCGGGATAACCGCCAGCGTTCCCAGAACGCCCACCCGCGCCGCGTTGAAGCGGTAGGCGCCGGAGGGCAGGGCGATCTCCATCTTGTCGCCGTCGCGCCGCTCCGCCCACAAGGCTGGATCGCACGGGATCAGCACGGCGTTCAGGAACCAGGGGGCGATGACGCAGCCGATCCAGCCCGGCCCGTGGGGGCGGAACCCCAGCGCCTCCACCGCCAGGTCGGCATTGCAGATGGGAACGCCGGCCATGTCGCGCTCCGCGATCAGGCGGTAGCTGGCGATCAGGGCGGCGACGCGCGCGTCCAAGGGATCGCCTCCCGGCGGGGCCGCGACGGTGAAGCCATGCTGAGGGCCGCCGCAACCCGGGCAGCGCCAATAGTCGGGCAGACCGCCGAAGGGCGTTCCCGGCGGCACCTCGCGCCCCGGATCGCCCGCCGTGGGGTCGTATACCGCGCCACAGGCCCCACAGGCGGGACGCGCGTCGGCGGCGAAGCCCGCCTCGGGGCCGCCGGGGGTCATGCCGTTGCCTTTTCCGTTTCCATGAGGTCGGCGAACAGATGGTCCACGTTTTCCCCCTTCGCGGCCAGCAGGATGGCGTCCAGCGCGCGGTTCAGCGGCTCCACCTCTTCGACCTCCAGCGGGCGGACGGCGCGGTCGAGATGGACCAGGACCCAGCCGCCTTCCGGCACCTCCTCGATCAGCATGACGTTGACGCGCCGCTCCTCGCCGCGGCCGGTGCAGCGCGCGGTGAAGCCATCGGTTTCCAGGACCTGCATCGGGATGCCGAGACACATGCGCGCGTCCTCACGCGGGGAAGCCGGTCGTCGTGACACTGGCGACGTAACCGCGGCATCTTGACCGGGGGTTGAATCCGCACATTGATGTGCGTCAAACATGCGGTCCGACGCAATTTCATGGCGCTCCGCCATTTCCAATCGGAACGGTTCTGCTAAAGTGGCGACCGCTTCGCGCGCGATGGGGTAGGGGTCGGTCGTGCGCCGCTCAACGATACAGCAGGGGTTTTCACGAATGAAACGCATCGCTCTCGCGTCGGTCACCGCGGCGGCGGCCCTGGCCACGCTGCCCAACGCGGCGCTCGCCCACACCTTCGGCGCCCACGATGCCGGGTTCGTCCATGGGTTCATGCACCCGGTCGGTGGCTGGGATCACCTGCTGGCGATGGTCGCCGTCGGCCTGTGGGCCGCGCAGCGCGGCGGCAAGGCCCTGTGGGCGCTGCCGGTGGCCTTCGTCGGCGCGATGATCGGCGGCGGCCTGCTGGGGGTGGCCGGCATCGACCTGCCGCAGGTCGAGCTTGGCATCGTCCTGTCCGTGGTCGCCCTGGGCGCCCTGATCGCCCTGCAGTCCCGGCTGCCGCTGCTGGCCTCCGCCGGTGTGGTCGCCCTGTTCGCCGTGTTCCACGGCCACGCCCACGGCGCCGAGATGCCGGAGGCGGCGGAGCCGCTGCTCTACGGCCTGGGCTTCGCCCTGTCCACCGCGCTGCTGCACGGGGCGGGCATCGGCGCCGCCCTGTCGCTGCGTCGTCTGGTGGAAGGCCGCAAGGGCGCCTTGGCGCTTCGCGGCACCGGCGCCGTGGTCGGTCTGGCCGGCGTGGCGCTGCTCGCGCTGGGCTGATCCGGAGCGCCGCCTTCGACGCAATCGAAAAGGCCCGGCGGGTTTTTCCGCCGGGCCTTTTTGTATGCCGCGTTTCAAGCGTCACGGCGCATCGACGGCGTTCCGCCTAGTACTACAGCCGGGATCATCGGTTGTTGCGTCTGTTGAGTTGGCGTTCTGCGAAGAGGATGCCGAGCATGACGACGGTCGCCGAGGCGAGGACCTG
>NZ_VITI01000011.1 GCF_007827795.1 Azospirillum brasilense | reverse complement strand
GGGTTGGCACCGTTGGCGTTCAGGCTGAGCGAACCGGTGACCGGGGTCGCGGTGGCAAGGTCGATGCTCCAGGTCCCGCCGGTGGCGGTGGTGGTATAGGTGGCGCCACCCACCGTGACGGTCACCGTGCTGCCAGCCTCCGCCGTGCCGGTGACGGTCGGCGTCGTGCTGTTGCTCAGCGCGGCGCTGGTCACCACCGGAGCGTTGGGGTTGGTGGTGTCGATGGTCAGCGATTGGCTGCCAGGCGAGGACGTGTTTCCAGCGGCATCCGTCGCGGTGGCAGAGACCGGGTTGGCGCCGTTGGCGTTCAGGCTGAGCGAACCGGAGGTCGGTGTCGCCGTCGCAAGATTGAGGCTCCAGGTCCCGCCGGTGGCGGTGGTAGTGTAGGTCGCCCCACCCACCGTGACGGTGACGGTGCTGCCCGCTTCCGCCGTGCCGGTGACGGTCGGCGTCGTGCTGTTGGTCAGCGCGGCGCTGGTCACCACAGGAGCGTTGGGGTTGGTGGTGTCGATGGTCAGCGACTGCGTCCCCGCTGCCGACACGTTGCCCGCCGCGTCGGTCGCGGTGGCCGAGACCGGGTTGGCACCGTTGGCGTTCAGGCTGAGCGAACCGGTGACCGGGGTCGCCGTCGCAAGATTGACGCTCCACGTCCCGCCCGTCGCGATGGTGGTGTAGGTCGCCCCCCCCACCGTGACCGTCACCGTGCTGCCCGCTTCCGCCGTGCCGGTGACGGTGGGCGTCGTGCTGTTGGTCAGCGCGGCGCTGGTCACCACCGGAGCGTTGGGGTTGGTGGTGTCGATGGTCAGCGTCTGCGTGCCGGGGTTGGACGTGTTGTTGGACGCGTCCTTGGCGGTGACCGACACCGGGTTGGACCCGTTGGCGTTCAGGCTGAGCGAACCGGCGGTCGGCGTCGCGGTGGCGAGGTCGATGCTCCAGGTCCCGCCCGTCGCCGTCGTGCTGTAGGTCGCGCCGCCCACCGTGACGGTCACCGTGCTGCCGGCCTCCGCCGTGCCGGCCAGGGTCGGGGTGGCGCTGTTGGTCAGCGCCGCGCTGGTGATGACGGGAACCGCCGGCGGCGTGACGTCGGCCACGCTCACCACCGTGCTGACCCCGGAGATGGTCGCGCTGCCGGTGGCGCCGCCGCTGTCGGTCAGGCTGGCGATGGCCACCGTGCGGTTGCCCAGCGTCGCCGTCCCGCTGGTGTTCTTGTAGGCGACGCCGCCCAGAAGCGCGCTCATCTGCGCGTCGCTGCGCTCCAGCCCGGTGACGGTCACCGTGGCGACGCCGCCGACCACCGACACGGTCACGCCGGCGGCGCCGCCCGCGGCGCCCAGCCCGGTCAGGGTGGCGGTGGCGCCGTTGGTCAGGGCGACGTCGGTGCCGCCGATGGTCAGGACCTCGCTGGCGTCGCTCACCCCGCTGACGGTGAACACCACGCCGCGGAAGCTCTGCCCCGCCTCCACCGTGGAGGCCGCCACGCCGCTGAACAGGCTGGTCGCGCTGTCCACCCCGACGCCGAAGGTCTTGGCTCCGCCGGTCGCGGTCAGGGTCGGCACGGCGTCGACGGCGATCGTCGCGGTGGCGCTGCCCACGCTGTAGGCGTCGGCGCTGGTGTCGGCGGTGCCGCCCGCCGTGCCGCTGGTCAGATCCCACGCCTTGAAGGTCAGGCCGCCGGTGTCGGTGTTGGTGAAGCCCGACCCGCTGGGCACGAAGCGCACGCGGTCCGACCCGGCGAGCAGCAGCGCCGCGCCGTTGGACGAGCCGGTGGGAATGTCCGTCCAGGCGCCGTTGCCGACCTTGTACTGCCAGGTGCCGTTGGTGTTGGTCACGCCGGTGACGGCGATGCCCAGCGGGACGACGGTGACCATCGGGACCGGGCTGTCGTACTCCGCGTCGGTGGCGGTGCCGGCGGAGGCCAGCAGGGCGGTGACGGTGGTGCCGGTGTTGGCGGCGTCGGCGATGCCCTGGTCGATGGCGGTCAGGCTGCGGACGTCGCCGGACAGGATCGGGCTGTCGTTGGCGCCGGTGAAGTTGAGGGTGAGCTGCTGGTCGACGGTGCGGTTGCCGTCGGAGACGGTGAAGGTGCTGGTGCCCTGCATCGGCCCGGCGGGCACGCCGTTGAGGAAGGCGGCGTCGAACACGTAGGCGTAGTGGCCGGTCTGGCTGTTGACGTAGGAGGTGCCGCCCGGCCCGGTGGACCAGGTGTCGTAGGTGACGCCGTTGCTCAGCGTGACGCTGCCGGACTGGACCGGGGAGGACTGCGACCCGGCGATGGAGTAGGTCAGCGTGTCGCCTTCCAGATCGGTCGCGGAGAGCTGTCCGGCGACCAGCGGGAAGGTGTCGGCGGCGGCGGTGTCGACCAGTGTCGCCGGGGTGGTCGGGACGGCCAGGACCGGCGGGGCGTTGGTGTCGATGCGGTCGTTGTTCTGGCTGATCGCGGTGGTGTAGGGGGCGTTGGCGTTGCTGGCGCTGTCGACCAGGACGATGTTGACCGGGATGTCCTGGTTGGCCGCAAGGTCGCCGGTGCGCTGGCCGTCGGCGGTGACCGTGAAGGTGGCGGTGTAGGTGGTCGCGTTGACCTTGGTCAGGTTGCCGAGCGCGAAGCCGTCGACCGTGCTGCCGCTGCCCAGCGTGTAGGTGTCGCTGTCCGACGCCACGGTGATCGTCACCGTCACCGTGTCGCCGACCTTGGCCGACTGGTTGGGAATGGTGACGGTGGTGATCGACGGCGGCGTCGTGTCCGGGGTGCTGTTCGTCACGGACTGGTTGGTGACGGTGGCCGGAGCATTGCTCGCGGTGTCGGTCAGGTTGCCGGTGCCCGGGTTGTAGTCGAGCGTCACCGTCTCGCCCTGGGCGACCGCCGAGGCCAGCGTGAAGGTCAGCGTGGCGGTGCCCGAACCGCTGGCGTAGGTCGCGGCACGGCTCTGGCCGGCGACCGTGACGGTCAAGCCGGCGGCGCTGGTCGCCGACATGGCTTCGGCGAAGGTGACCGTCAGGGTCGTGCCGTTCACCGCCGCCGAGGCGATGGTCGGCCGGTTCGCGTCGATGCGGTCGGCGCTCTGGCTGATCGCCGTGGTGTAGGGGGCGTTGGAGTTGCTGGCGCTGTCGGTCAGCACGATGTTGACCGGCACATCCGAGCCCGCCGTCACGTCGGTGCCGCCGCTGGTCACCGTGAAGGTGGCGGTGTAGGTCGTCGCGTCGACCTTGGTCAGGTTGCCGAGCGCGAAGCCGCCGACGGTGCTGCCGGCGCCCAGCGTGTAGGTGTCGCTGTCCGACGCCACGGTGATCGTCACCGTCACCGTGTCGCCGATCTTCATCACCGCGTCCGGGATCGTCACCGTGGTGATCGACGGCGGCGTCGTGTCGGCGACAACCGGCGGCAAGGAAACGTAGGTGTCCACACCGCTCAGCGTCAGTGTCTCATAGGGTGTGTAGATGGTTTCGACACCGGACACGAAGATGGTGCCGGCGGTGTCGGTGACGGTCACCACATCGTTGCCGGTGCCGCCGATCAGGGTTTCTAGCGCCTGGACCTGGACCGTGTTGCCACCGGCGCCGAGATAGACGACGTCGGTGCCCCCATTGCCGACGACGGATTCGACGGCCGACACCGTCATGGTGGCGCCCCGTGTGGTGCTCATCGTCACCACATCCATGCCGGAACCGCCGACCAGGGTTTCCAGCGCCTCCACCTGGATCGTGTTTCCACCGGTGCCGAGGTGGACGACGTCGTTGCCGGCCTTTCCGATCACGGATTCGATCGCCGAAACCGAGAGGGTCATGCCGTTGTTGTTCAACGCGACGACCACGTCATCGCCGGAACTGCCGATCATCGTTTCGATCAGCGACACCAGCATCGTGCTACCGACGGTGTTCCAGGCGATCGGCCCGTCGCCGACGATTGCCGTCCCGTCCCGGAGCGTGACGTTGACGACATCGTTGCCGCCGCCGCCGATCAGAGTGGTGAGGCTTGCCACCGTGACGGTGTTGCCGACGTCGAGGAGGATGGCCGTGGTTCTGCTGCCGGTTCCGCCGACGATCGTTTCGATCGACGACATGGAAACGGTGCCGCCGCCGGTCTGGAAGCTGATCGTGCCGGTCTTGTAGCCCATCGTCACGACATCGTTGCCGCTGCCGCCGATGAGGGTTTCCAGGAAGGACACGCCGATCGTGTTGCCGCCGCTGGCCAGAATGACCGTGTCGCCGGCACCGCTCCCGTTTCCGAGGACGATCTCGACGCCTTGCAGCAACATCGTGTTGCTGCCGCCGCCGATGGTGGCGACGAGGTCCCAGCCATCGGTCCCGATCAGCGTCTCCATCATGGTCACCGCCATGGTGCTGCCGCTGGAGCCGGCGGCATTCATCCTGATGACGTCTTTGCCGGCGCTGCCGATCATCGATTTCAGATACGCCACCGACATCGTGTTGCCGGTGGTGCCGGCCAGCGTGATGAGGGTGGTGCCGGTGGACGCGCCGATGATCGTCTCGAGCGATTCCACCACCATGGTGGTGCCGGTGGAGGTCAGCTGAACCCGGTCGTTGCCGGAGCTGCCGATCAGAGTTTCGAGGGCCTGGACCGTGATGGTGTTGCCGGCCGTGCCGGCCAGCGTGACGACGTCCTTCCTTTGGGCCGATGTGCCGCCGATGAGGTGGTCGAGGTTGGAGACGGTCAGGGTCTGGCCCTGGGTGTTGAGCCGCGCGCCCTGGGTGCTGCCGTTGCCAACGATCCCCGACCAGATCTCCGTCGAGGCGAACACGTAGTCCGAGCCGCCCGAGAGCGTCAGTGTTCCACCAGCAGCCATCTCATCCCTCTTGCATCGGCGTTCTTAAGGCTCTGCCGCCATGGCGGCAGGAGCGTCGTGGCTCTCATACGATTGGCCACCACCTCGCAATAGTGGATAAGTGAAGTTAAAAATTTATCTACGCTACCTGCCATCCCTCGAATCGCTGGAGCCAACCACCGCACTGCCGCAGAAAATCAAAGTGCCGCATGGATTATACATTTTCGCCTTTGCGAGATTGAGTTGCGCTGATGGCGGTGGATTGTTTTTTGACGCCTCGCCTTATCGCGCGTCGGTTGTTAAATACAGCGAGTTGCTGCAAATTACTTCATGATGCCGGCCTCGCAAAAACCACCGTCGGCTACAAAAAGTAGAGAAAATCATCAAGAAATCGCATGCATGCGCGGTTGCGGCATCACCCTCGGGGGCGGGTGGTTGACAACCGTGCGATCGAACGAGTCTATGGTCGCAGCGTGGTCTTGCGGTTCGGCCACGGCGAGCCAGGGGGACGAGGATGGACCACGCACAGGCCACGACCACGCTGGAGGCTGTCCTCGCGGCCAATCCCCGTGACGATGGCGCCTGGAGCATGCTCGGCCATCTCCTGCGCCGTGCGGGAAAGCTGGACGGGGCCATCGCCTGCCACCGGCGGGGCCTGGAGGTCGCGCCGGAGAACGCCAGCATCTGGAGCAATCTGGGCAACGCCCTGGTGGACGCCGGCCGGTTCGACGAGGCGTTGGCCGCGCATGCGGAGGCGCTGCGGCTCGAACCGCACAGCCCGGCCTTCCTCTTCAACAACGCCGTGGCCTTGCGCAAATCGGGACGCTTCAAGGAGACGCTCGCGATGATCGGGCGGGCGACGGCGGGCGGAGGCGCCACCCCCGAACTGCGCTGGGAGCGGGCCCTCGCGCGGCTCCAGATCGGCGACTACGTCCACGGCTTCACGGATTACGAGGCCCGGCGCGGGCTTGCCTCCTACCATGGGCGGCCGCCATCGGAACGGACCTGGAACGGCGGCCCGCTGGACGGGCGCACCCTGTTCCTGTTCACCGAGCAGGGATTCGGCGACGCCATCCTGGCCGCGCGCTACATGCCGCTGGTCAGGGAGCGGGGCGGCCGGGTGCTGTACGAATGCCATCCGGAGCTGCGCCGGGTGCTGTCAGGGCTGGGCGTCGATTCCGTCCTGCAACCAGGGAGCCCGCCGCCGGCCTTCGACGTCGAGGCGTCGCAGATGAGCCTTCCGGGCCTGTTCGGCACCACGCTGGCCTCGGTCCCGCCGCCGGTGACCCTGACCATTCCGGACTCGTCCCGTGAGAAGGCCGCCCGTCGGCTCGGCGCGCGGGAGCCGGGCACGCTGCGCGTCGGGATCGTCTGGTCGGGGCGGGTGACCTTCGCCGACAACGGCCGGCGCGCCACCAGCCTCCCCCGGTTCCTGCGCTTCGCCGAAGTGCCGGGCGTACGGCTCTACAGCCTCCAGAAGGGACCGCCCGAGGCCGAACTCGCGGACAGCGGCGTCGCCGGCCATTTGGTAACGCCGCTCGGCCCCGACCTCGACGATTTCGCCGACACGGCGGCGATGCTGGAACAGCTTGACCTCGTCATCATGACCGACAGTTCGGTGGCGCATCTCGCCGGGTCCCTCGGCAAGCCGGTCTGGAACCTCGTGCAGCACGTCCCCTACTGGATCTACGGATTTTCCGGCGACTGCACGCCGTGGTACCCGACGATGCGCCTGTTCCGCCAAGGCCCCGACCAGGACTGGGAACCGGTGTTCGCAAGGGCGGCGGACGCCCTGCGCGAGGAGGTCCGTCGTCGCGCCGGGCAATAGAATGCCCGGCGTTCAGCGGTCCGCCGCTGTTTCCTCCCGCTCACACCCGAGCCAGGACCGCCACATGTCGCGGTAGGCCTCCTCGACCGCCGTCGCGAAGCCGCGATGGTCGTTGAGGGCCGAGCGTTCCATCCGTTCCCTCATGCCGCGGCGCAGCGCGGCCAGTCGCCCTGTGTCCGCAGCCAGGGCGGCGGCCGTCTCGACATAGCCGGCCTCGTCCGTCGCGATGAACTCGGCCAGCCCGCATTGGGACAGCAGGCTGGCGCCCACCCGCGCGACGTGGTGGCGGCCGGCGAGCGTGACCACCGGCACCCCCATCCACAGCGCTTCGCAGGTGGTGGTGGTGCCGTTGTAGGGGAACGGGTCGAGGCCGATGTCGATCCGGTCGTAGGCCCGCAGATGGTGATCGATCACATCCATCGGGGGAAGCAGATCGACACGGCCGGGCTCCACGCCGTTGCCCGCGAACCGCTGGAGACAGCGCGCCCTAGTCGGCGGGTCGCCGAAGGCGCGGCTCTTGAGGATCAGGCGGGCGGTCGGCACGCGCGCCAGGATGGCCGACCAGACCCGCACGACCTCCGGCGTCACCTTGGCGGCGTTGTTGAAGGACCCGAACGTCACGAAGCCATTGGCCAGCGCCGGCGGCTCCTCGCGCGCTGTGACGAAGCGCAACGGCTGGAAGGCGAGAAACCCGTTGGGCAGGCGGACCAGCCGCTCGGCGTGCCAGTCGTCGGTGAGACCCGGCGGGTCGGCGACCGCATCGGTCAGGCGGTGGTCGATCGCCGGCATGCCGGTGGTGTCGGGATAGCCCAGCCAGGCGACCTGGACCGGGGCCGGCTTGCGGGCGAACAGCAGCGGCCGGCTGTGCGCCGTGTGGCCGGCCAGATCGACCAGAATGTCGATGCGGTCGCGCTCGACCAGCGCGGCGGCCACCGCATCGTCCAGGTTGGTCAACGACCGCCACCCGTCGGCCAGACTCCTCATGCGTTCGGTGATCGCGTCGTGATGGTCCGAGGTGGCGTAGCAGAACACCTCGACCGTAGCGCGGTCGTGCTCGCGCAGCAGGGGCTCGATGAAATGGGCGCAGGCGTGGGCGCGGAAGTCGGGCGAGACATAGCCCACCCGCAGCCGCCGGCCGGGGGTCCGGTCATTTGAGAATTGCCGGTTCCGCGGCATCAGCGGCCGGGCGTGCCGCTCGTTCCAGTGCGTGTGGGCGCGGGCGATGACCTCGGGCGGAACCCAGGGCGTGTAATGCAGGGCGAACAGCAGGTTGGAGTGCAGCAGGGCCAGATCGGGGTGGCGTTCGATCCCGCTTTGGAAGACCGCGATGGCCTCGGTGATCCGCCCTTGCTCCTTCAGCGCTTCGCCGAGGTTGACGACGGGTTGCGGCAGGTCGGGCTGCGCCTGGATTGCGGCATGATAGCAGTCAACGGCGCGGCTCGATTCCCCGAGGTCCCGGTAGACGTCGCCCATGTTGCTGTGGGCGCCGCCCATGCCGGGCTTCAGCCGCACCGCCCGGCGGTAGGCGGTGATCGCCCGGTCGGGCTGCCGCTCCGTCTTCAGGAGGTTGCCGGCGTTGAACCAGGCGTCGGCGTAGTCCGGGCACAGGGACAGCGCCACCCGCACCATCGCCAGCGCCTCCGCCGGCCGGCCGATGTCGGCCAGCGCGCAGGAGAGGTTGCTGCGGATCGGCGCGTCGTCCGGCAGCGCCGCGACGGCCCGGCGGTAGCAGGCGACGGCCTCCTCCCACCGCCCCGTGCCGCGCAGCAGGATGGCCAGATTGTTGTTGGCGTGGGCGTGTCCGGGATCGTCGCGCAGGATCGCCCGGTAGCCGGCCTCGGCGGCGTCGTGCCGGCCCGCCCGATGATGCTCCAGGGCGGCGGCGAAGCGTTGCACCGCCGCCGTTCCCGCCGCGTCTCCCATCATCGCAGCCCCGCGTCGTCGAGGATGGCGAGCAGCCGATCCGCCGCGCGGGTCCAGGTGAAACCTTGCACCAGATGGTCGCGGGCCGACGGGTGGCCGGTGTCGCCGCCGCGGATGATGGCGGTCAGGATGTCCGCTGCGGCGTCCTCGTCCGGGTCCCACCAGTCGAGCCCGTGGAACGGTGGATAGGGCTGCTCGCTGTAGGGCAGGCGCGCGGGACGGACGGTGGCCGGGATCAGGCGGGCCACCCGGTCGTCGAGATAATCCACATAGGCCGAATGGCGCGGCGCGATCAGGCTCAGCCCCATGGCTCCGGCCTTGGAGAGGGGAAGGTCCCAGCCCTCGCCATGCGACATGCTCCAGTAATGGGTCGCCGCCCGCAGCAGCCCCGTCATGTCGGCATTCGACAGGAGTTGGTCGATCAGCACGACGGGCGCCGCGTCGGCCATCCGTTTCCCGACGGCGATCTCCGTCCGTCGGACCAGCTCGCCGAGTTCCGCGCCGAACGCCGGGTTGTTTCCCTTGCCCAGCTTCAGGATGAGCACCGCGTCGTCGGTGCGCGCCGTGCTCCGCAGCCAGACCCGCAGCAGCCCGTCGATGTTCTTGCGGGGAATGAAATCCGAGACGTTGAGGAAGCGGTGCCGATAGCTGGAGACGAGCCTCCCGCGCGGATCGACCAGGGTCGGCACGGGGCCGCCGCCGGCGGTGTCCTCCGGATCGATGCCCAAGGGGCAGACCCGCAGGCGATCCTCCGGATAGCCCTGCGCCGCCCAGGCCATCCGGGACGATTCACTGGGCACGATGATGAGGTCGCTGTGCTCGCTCAGGCGCCGCCATGCCGGCGGTATCCGGGTTCCCTCGAACATCGTGAAGGTCACCGTGGCCAGGCCGGGCACCCGCTCGACCGCCAGCGGGATGAGGAAGTTCACCAGGGCCTTGGCGGGAACCGGCGGGTCGAGATCCTCCTCCCGCCAGGATTCCCGACCGAAGATTCCGATCGTCTGCAGGGTCACGGCTTGCTTGCGCAGCGTCCGGATGAAGCGCTGGCAGAAATGGCCGTAGCCCGTGGCGCTTTCGAAGGCGCCGCGGACGGCCAATCCCTTCTGCGTTCCCGGCCCCGATCCGAAGGCGTGCGCGGCGGCGGCCCGGTACCGTCCGCAGCGCGCCAAGCCGTTGACTGCCTCGGAGGTGGTCGGGACGAGCCGGAGCGCGCGGCGGAAAACCCCGGCGGCCTCGTTCAGCCGACCGAGCCGCAACAGCGTTTCGCCAAGCTGGACATAAGCGAGGCCCCCCTCGGGTGCGACGGCGATGGCCCGGCGCAGATCCTTGGAAGACATCGCCAGGTCGCCGGCGAGCATCCTGACCAGACCGAGATTGTACCATTGCACGGCCGGGCCGGGATCGAGGCGCGCGGCGCGCAGCAGGAACCGGACGGCGCCGTCCAGGTCCCCCGTTTCCTGCGACACCGTGCCCAAACGGCTGCAGACGGCCGCGGACTCCGGTTGCATCGCCGCCAGCGTGCGCAGGGCGCGCGCGGCGGCCGGCCACTCCCGGCGGTGTTGCAGGACGATGCCGAGGTTGGTCAGCGCGGCGGCATGCCCCGGTTCGATGCGAACCGCATCGCACAGGGCCTCTCTGGCCGCGCCGTCCTGGCCAGCCGAGAACAGCGCGGCGCCGAGCAGGTTGAGCGCATCGAATCGCCCCGGCTCCGCCGCCAGCACGGCCCGGCAGGCGTCGATGGCCTCCGCCAGCCGCCCGGCGCGATAAAGCCGGGACGCCGCCTCGACGTTGGCCATCACGGCAGCCGTCACGGCGTCCCCGCGGCGCGTCGGGCGACCCTGGCGGCGATTTCGGCGGCGATCCGGGCCATCACCCCGTCCCAGTCGTTCCGGCGCGTCATGCGGAACAGCCGGGTCGCCGGGTACCAGGGCGTGCGGTCGGGGAGGCGCATCCAACGCCAGTCCCCCAGCCACGGCAGGGCCAGGAACACCGGGCGCCCCATCGCGCCCGCGATGTGGCCGACCACGGAATCGCAGGCGACGATCAGGTCCATGCCCTCGATGATCGCGGCCGTATCGACAAACCCTTCATCCTCACCACTCCCGTCCCTGCCCGGCAGCGAGACGATCCCCAGCCGGTCGTCGGGCCGCTCCCATTGGCCGGGTCCGTCCGCCTTTTGCAGGCTGTACAGCCGCACTCCGGAAAGGTGCGACAAGCGTGCGAAGCGTTCCAGCGGAATCGAGCGGTCGGCCCCCGCGGCGCGCCACTGGATGCCCACCCGGAACTCGTTCCGCCACCCCGCCTCGGCGATTTGCCGGTTCCAGAACGCCGACCGGTCCGGATCGGCCCGCAGGTACGGAACGCCGCCGGGAATCGTCGCCGCCGTCGTCCGGCAGCGGTGGGGCAGGCTCATCAGGGGTAGAAAGCAGTCGGCCTCAGGCACCGGTTCGCCGTGCGCCACCAGCGCATCGATGCCCGGAACCGTGGCGAGGAGGCGCTTGAGCGGGGGCTGGCATTCGAAGACGGTGCGGGCGCCCATCGCCTTGAGCACCGCCATGTAGCGGATGAACTGCACGGTGTCGCCGAGCCCCTGCTCGAAATGGACCAGGATGGTCTTTCCGTCCAACGAGCCGCCGTCCCACAGCGGGGTGCCCGGACAGTCCCGGTTCCACTGCCAGACGGCTTGTCGGCTTCGCCATTCGTACTCGGGCGTGCCCTCCGCGAAGTTCCCGGCGGTGAGCAGGCTGACGCCGAGATTCTTGTGGTGTTCGGCGGACCCTGGCTCAAGCCGGACGGCCCGCCGGTAGCTCACGGCGGCCGCCTCCGGCCGTCCTTGGGACAGGAACGCCGCTCCGAGGTTGTTGTTGGCCGCCGCCGCGCCCGGTTCCAGCAGCACGGCCAGCCGGTAGGCGGTTTCGGCCCGTTCAGGCTCGTCCACGGCCATCAGCGCGTTGCCGAGGCTGAACGCCGCGTCCGGGTGGCCGGGCCGCGACGCCACGAGACGGAGAAGCGACGCCACCGCCTCGCCGGGCAGACGGCGCTCGATGAGCAGAGACGCCCACTGGAACAGCGTGTCGGCGTCGTCCGGCCGAAGGCGAAGGGCGGCCCGCAGAGCGACCGTCGCGCCGTCCAGGCGCCCCAGGCCGCGCTGCACCAGCCCCAGCACGAACCAGGCCACCGGATGCTCCGGCCGGATCGCCACCGCCGTTCGGAAGGAGCGCGCTGCCGCCTCCAGCGATTCGGATTCGACGTGACGCAGGCCGGAGCCGAAGCATCGGCCGAACGCGTCTCCGGCCCCGTCGAACGTCCCCTCGATCACCCACCGTCTCCATCCACTTGGTCGACCCGGCAAATGGGTTTGGAATTGCCGCGCCCGATGGTAACCATTTTCCCGATGAATTCACGCTCCGCAAGCCTCCACGGACGCCCCTCGCCCGAGGGCGGCACAGGTAGGGGCGGCGGCACCGAGGTGGGAGCATGAGTACGGCCCGGCACTTTGCGTCCCCTGCCGAAGCGCTGGGCTACGCCTTGACGCTGTATCAGAACGGCCGGCCCGCCGAGTGCGGCGCGGTGTGCCGTGCGATCCTCGCCATCAAGCCCGATCACCATGACGCCTCGTTCCTTCTGGGCGTCGCCGCCTTCACGCTGGGACAGATCGAGGACGCACAGCACCACCTCGCCGTTACCATCGTGCTGAAGCCGGATCTGGCCGACGCCTCCTTCAATCTGGCGCTTCTGCTGCGCCGCCGGGGCCGCCTTGCCGAGGCGGCGGCGCTCCAGGGGCGGGCACTCCGGCTGGTCCCAGGCCAAACCGATGCCGGGCCGATCACCACTCTGGGCGGGATGTTCCGCGAGCTGGGCCGGATCGCGGCGGCGCGCGCCGTCCTTCGCCGGGCGGTCGCGCAGGCGCCGGATGACGCCGAGGCGTGGCGCGAATCCGGCCATGCGCTGCGCGACGGCGGCGCACCGGGCGCGGCGGCCGTGGCCTACGATCGTGCATATCGGCTCGACCCCAGCCGCACCGAATCCCTCGGTGACCGGCTCCATGCCTCCCTCTCGCAGTGCGACTGGAGCGCGTATGACGCTCTGTGCCGGGAGGTTCTGTCGGTCATCGACAGCGGCCGGGGAATCGCCCTGCCCCTCCTCACCCTGCTGATCGATACCAGCCCGGCGCAGCAGGACCGTGCCGCCCGCCACTTCCACAGCGCGGTGGTGAAGCCGGCGGCCATCCCGCAAGCCGCCGCGGCGGTTCCAGCGACGGCAGCCCTCGGCGCCCCCTCCGGTGATGGCGGCCGGCTCACCGTCGCCTATCTCTCCGCCGACTTCCACGAGCACGCCACCGCCTATCTGGCGGCCGAGCTGTTCGAACTGCATGACCGCGACCGCTTCCGCGTCGTCGCCTGTTCCTACGGCCCCGACGACAGCAGTCCGACGCGCCGCCGCCTGGAGGCCGCCTTCGACGCCTTCCACGACATCCGCGGTTGCGATGCGGAGCAGGTGCGGGCGATGCTCGTGGCCGAGGGCGTCCACATCCTGGTCGATCTGAAGGGCTACACGCGGCACGTCCGCTTCGATCTCCTGGCACGTCGGCTGGCGCCGGTCCAGGTTGCCTATCTCGGCTATCCGGGGACGATGGGCGGCGATGCCATGGACTACGTCATCGGCGACCGCTTCGTCACGCCGCCGGAGCATAAGCCCCATTACCGGGAGCGGCTAGTCATCATGCCGCACTCCTATCAGGTCAACGACCGGCGCCGGCCCCTGGACGCGCCCGCCCCGGACCGCGCCGCCTGCGGCCTGCCGCCGGACGGTTTCGTCTTCTGCGCGTTCAACGCGCCGTTCAAGATCACCCCGTCGCTGTTCGGGCTGTGGATGCGCATGCTGGCACGGGTGCCGGGGAGCGTGCTGTGGCTGCAGCAGCCCGGCCGGGACGGTGCGGACAACCTGCGGCGCGAGGCGGCGCGGCGCGGGGTCGATCCCGACCGTCTGGTCTTCGCCCCCCACCGGCCTCAGGCCGAGCACCTCGCCCGCTACCGTCTGGCCGACCTGTTTCTCGACAGCTTTCCCTACACCGGCCACACCACCGTCTCCGACGCCTTGTGGATGGGCGTGCCGGTGGTGACGCGGATCGGCGGAACCTTCGCGTCGCGCGTCGCCGCCGGCCTGCTGAACGCCGCCGGCCTTCCCGAGACGGTCACCACCAGCTTCGACGGCTACGAGGCGCTGGCGGCGCAGCTGGCCGGCGATCCGGCGACGCTCGCCGCTTACCGCCGCCGCCTGGAGGCCGCCCGGACGACGGCCCCGCTGTTCGACAGCCCCCGCTTCACCCGTCACCTGGAACGCGCCTACCGGACGATGTGGGACCGCCACGCCGCCGGCCTGCCGCCCGCGTCCTTCACGGTGCCGTCCCTGTAGCCACGGCCCGCGCCAGAGCCGCCCGCACGTCGGCGACGACGGACGCCCAGTCGCCCGGCTTCGCCTGCCGGAACAGGCGCATGGTCGGGTACCAGGGGGTGGTGTCGCCGCGCTCCAGCCAGCGCCAGTCGGCGATGTCCGGCAGCAGCGTCCAGACCGGGCGGCCGAGCGCCCCGGCCAGATGGGCCGGCGCCGTGCAGGAGCTGATGACGAGGTCGAGGTTCTGCATGATCGCCGCGGTGTCGGCGAAGTCGGCGATCTCCGCGCCGAGGTCGGTGAAGGACGGCGGCAGCGGTCCGCAACGGTCGAGGTCCCGCCGTCCCGCCCCCTTCTGCAAGCCGAAGACCGCGACGCCCGGAACGTCGAGCAACGGCCGCAGGGCGTCCAGCCCCGGCGAGCGCCGGCGGTCGTCCTTGAATTCGGGGTTGCCGGCCCACACCAGCCCCACCCGCAGCCCCGTCCGCGGATTGGGCGGCGGCCCCAGGCGCCTCGCCCAGGCCGCCGCCAGCGCCGGTTCGGCGCGCAGGTAGGGAATCTCGGCCGGGACGGTCGCCAGCGTGGTGCCAAGCCGGTGCGGCAGGCTGAGCAGCGCGGCGTGGGCGTCGTGCGGCGGCGGCGAGTCGGAACGTCCGACGACCGCGTCCACGCCGGAGAGCGTGGCGAAGAGGCGGACGAGCCGGTCGTTGCACTCGACGATCACGCGGGCACCCCGGCGGCGCAGCAAGGGCGCGTAACGGACGAACTGGATGCCGTCGCCGAGCCCCTGCTCGTCGTGCAGCAGGATCGTCAGTCCGTCCGGATTCCCGCCCTCCCAGACCGGTGTCGGCAGGCCGCGCGGCGTGACCTGACGGTCGACCAGACGGGTGCGCCACTCGTATTCCCGGAACCCCGCCTCCAACTCGCCGCGGAGCAGCAGACAGGTGCCCAGCAGGGTGTGCGCCTCGGCGTGGTTCGGATCGCGGTCGAGGACGCGCCGGCACTGAGCCTCCGCCTCCCCGATCCGCCGCAGCTTGCTGAGCACCAGCCCGAGGTTCAGCCGGGCCGACGTGAAGTCCGGGTCGATCGCCACCGCCCGGCGCAGGACGCGCGCCGCCGCCTCGTCCCCCCCGGTCAGCAGGGAGAGCGCGAGCCCCAGGTTGCTGAGCACACCGGGTTCGGCGGGGGCGAGCGCCAGCGCCAAGCGGCCGATGTCGACCGCCTCGTCGTGGCGCCCCAGATTCTTGAGCGCGATGCCCAGGTTGGCGCGGGCGCGATGGTCGTCGGGGGCGAGGCGGATCAGCTCCCGCAGCACGCCCGCCGCCTCGCCGTAACGCTGGCGCGTCAGCAGCGCATGGGCGAGATGGAAGCGGTGGAAGGTGCCGAAGGGATCGAGGACGGCGCAGCGGCGCAGCGGCCCGACCGCCGCCTCCGGCGCGTTGCGGCCGAGCCGCTCCATCGCCAGGACATGGAAGGCGTCGATGGACGCGGGATCGAGGACCAGGGCACGGCGGTGCTCCGCCCCGGCTTCCTCCGCCGGCTCCTCTGACACCGGGGGGCTGGCATCCGGCGAGATCCAGCCGAGGGCGCGGAAATGGTCGATCCGCTCGCGGATCGGCCGGGGAAAGCTAGCGTCGATGGGGACGGGCGCGGGGGACGTCCACATGCCGGGAACGGCACCGCCGTCGAAGCGCCCGGTGGCGTAGAAGCGGTCCAGCCGTTCCCGGTTCGCCGCCGGGTCCCGTTCGAACGCCGCGATCATCTCGCGGTGCGCGAAGGCCCGCAGCTTGGCGCGGAAGCGCTCGATCCCGCCCATCCAGGTGAAGTGCCAGCCGGCGTCCGGGACGACCCGCCCATGCCCCAACTTGGTCAGGTAGCGGGCGCGGTTGGCGCCGATCCGGCGGATCAGCTCCCACGGGGCGGCGGCCACCGACACCCAGGGGTCGGGCGATTTGAGGTCGAGGAAATAGAGGAAGATGTCGAGGTGGGGCGCGAACAGCGAGCGTCCGTCGTCCGGCTCCCGGCGCAGCCGCTCCATCACCCAGGGGCGGAGGATTTCGTCGGCGTCCGAGACGACGATCATGTCCGTCGGGTCGCAGCCGTCGAGGCCGCGGGTGATCGCGTCGCGCTGGTGGGCCTCGCGCTGCCACGCGAAGCCGCCGGGGTCATCGTCGACGACGACGTGGATGATCTTGTCGGCGTAGGCCGCGAAGCGCGCGCGGTTTTCCGCGTAATGGAGGGGTTTGGGATCGCCGGCGTGGGTGAAGGTCGCCTCGACCAGGACGAAGCGGTCGACCACCGCGTCCAGCTCGGCCAGCCGCACCTCCAGGAGGTCCAGCTCGTTGTAGAACTGGAAGCAATCGTAGATCCGCCGCCCGCCGGCGGGCGGTGCCGCTGGCGGCGGCGCGTCCGACAGCGTCGTGACATAGGCGAACCATGCGTCGAACCCGCGCAGCGTCGTCCAGACGGCCGAGCGGTTCTCCTCCGTGTTGTGGTCGAGCCGCAAGGAGCGCTCGATCAGCGCGATCAGCGCGCGCGCCTCCGCCCGCCAGGCGTGATCGTCCCCGTCCTGCGGGCGGGCGTTCAGGTGGCCGCCCAACGCATCCAGCAGGCGCTGCTGCGCTTCGGCCAGATCGGCGGTGACGGCCGCCACCGCCTCGCCCGGTGCGGCGCCTTTCCTGTGATCGCCTCTCAGCTCATCGAGCCATGCCAACCAGTCCCCGGCCCGTCCGGCCCAGTTCATCCCGGCGGTGACGTGATCCACCTGTTCGCGAAGCCGGCGGCCGGCGGCCGCGCGATCGTCGCGCCACTGGACGAGGGCTGCGCCGGCGGCGTCGGCGAAGCGGACGGCGTGCTCCGCCGGGTCCTCCGGGACCGGGATCAGCCGGGCGAAGCCGGCCGTGGTCTCCGGCAGCGCCCCCAGCGCGCTGGACACGACGAGGCAGCCGGCGGCCAGCGCCTCCATGACGGCGATGCAGGACGTCTCGGCGAAGCGGTTCGGGTAGGCGAAGCCGGTCGCGCCGCGCAACGCCTCCGCCAGGGCGCCTTGGGAGACCGCCCCCACATAATCCACGCCCTCGGTGTCGCGGCAGCGCTGGTAGAGGGCGGCGTAGGGGTCCTGGTCGGCGGGGACCTGATAGCCTTCCAGGCTGGAGAACACCCGGACGGTGGTTCCGGGGATCGCCGCCCGCAGGCGGGGAACGCTGTCGAGCAGCACGTCGAGGCCGCGGAAGGGCGTGCTGGTGTAGGCCAGGACCGGTGGCCACGGCTTCCCCGCCATGATGTCGGCCCCCGCCGGAAACAGGCCGGAGAAGGCCGGGGCGATTCCGTTGCGCAGGATGCGGCAGAGCCGGCGGTCGAGGTCGAACTCCTTCAGGTAGCCGTCCATCTGCCAGCGGCTGACGAAGGCGAAGGCGTCCCAGCAGGCGCGCGCCTGCGGCTCCGCGACGCACTGCGCGGCGGGCTGGTCGACAGCGTGCTGCATCCACAGGATCAGCTTCCGGCCGCCGTCGAGGGTCGCGCGCAGCCGGGTCAGCGCCTCCGTCGGGCAGCCGTTGAGCAGCACCACGACGTCAAAGGCGCGCATGCCCTCCCAGGGCACCGCGCCGGCGGGAAGGCAGCGCACCCCGCGCACCATGCCGGGCGTCCGGGTGCCGTTGACCAGCGTGACCTCAAGCCCGGCGGCGGCCAGTGCCTCCGCGAGGTAGCACAGGGCCGATTGCGAACCGCCGAGTGGGTGCAGACGTGGCGTGTCCGGCGTGTAGTCCCCACCCGCCGGGTCGAGAAAGGCGATCTTGACGGTCATGCTGGCTCGGGCTGGATGGCTCGCACTGGACGGCGGCTCACGCTGTGTATCGGCGTCCGCGTTCTGCTATCCTACCATCCAAGGCGATGAGCATGAAGGCCATGGCATGAAAGGATGTGCGGCGCGTGACGGAGTTGGCAGCGGTGGGCGTCGGAAAGCCGTGCGTGGAACAGAACCTGGCGCTGACGTGGCAGCTTTCGGAGATCCACGGCTGGGGTCTGGTCGGCGTCCACACGGCGCTGCATCTGATCGACCGGGGACGGCCACCGCTCCTGCTGGAAAAGCCGCTTCTGTCCACGATGCGGCCGGAGAACCGGGACAAGCTGGACGTCCTGGTGAACGGTTATCAGCAGATCACGGCGATCGCCGACCGGTCGGGGAACCGGATGCTGGGCCTCAACGACTGCACCGTCCTGCACGCGCTCGGCAACGGTTTCGTCGCGGGGCCGCTCTCCGCCCGGTTCCGCGGCAGCCGCAACGTCGGGGTCATCGCCTACGAGGATACCCTGTTCGACCAGGACACGCTGCGCCGCGCGCGGAGCTATGACACGCTCGTGGTCCATTCCGAGTACAACAGGGCGCTGCTGGCCGAACAAGGCTTCGCCAACGTCGGCTGCGCCTTCCAGGGCGTGGACCCGGACGAACTGGCGCCGGTCCCGCCGGCCCGGCGCTTCGGCGACCGTTTCGTCGTCTTCTCGGGCGGGAAGGTGGAGTTCCGCAAAGGGCAGGACATCGTGCTCGCCGCCTTCCGGCGGTTCCATGAGCGCCATCCCGACGCGCTGCTGGTCACCGCGTGGCACAACCCCTGGCCGCACACCTCCGCCGACATCGCGGAGTCCCCGCTCGTGCCCGCCGCCCCCGCCGTGGGCGACAACGGCAAGCTGCGCATCGTGGAATGGGCGATGGACTGCGGCGTGCCGCCGGAGGGCTTCGTCGACATGGGCTTCCTCGGGCGCGGCCAGATCCCGGCGATCCTGGCGGAATGCCACGCCGCCATCTTTCCCAACCGCTGCGAAGGGGCGACCAACCTCGTCGCCATGGAGGCGATGGCCTGCGGCGTGCCGGTCATCCTGTCGGCCAACACCGGCCACCTCGACCTGATCCGCGACGGCGCCTGTCTGCCGTTGAGCCGGCAGGACCCGGTGGCCGATCCGGCTGGCCGGCGCCGCGGCTGGGGGGAATCCTCCGTCGAGGAGGTCGTTGCCCATCTCGAAACCCTCTACACCGACCGCGCCGCCGCCCGCGCCCGCGCCGACAAGGCGCGGGCCTTCCTGCGCGGCGAGCGGACCTGGCGCGCCTTCGCCGAGACCTTCGTGGCGGCGGTGGTCCGGGGATGACACGGGATGCGAAGGCCTCCGACGGCGCCCCGTCACACCGACGGGTGCTCGCGATCGATCCGGCGGATGCGGTCGCGTGGCAGCACGCGGCGCACGCCGCCCGCACAGCGGGCGACGGCCTGCGGGCGATCGGGCTGTTCGTCCGGGCCGCCCGCCTGCACGGCGACCATGAGGCGCTCGGCCGGCAGATCGGGGAGCCCCTGGGCCGCGCCGCCGGCCGGGCCTTGGCGCGCCTGCAGGACGGGGCGGCCGACGAGGCGGCGGCGTTGCTGGAACCGTTGGCGTGCCTCATGCCGCCACAGGGTGACCTGGCCCGCGCCCTGGGCATCGTCCGCTTGGTCCAGGGGCGCGACGCGGAGGCCGAGCGGCTGCACGCCGCCGCCGGCTTCGAGGATTGCGGGTTGGGAGTCGCCCTGCGGGGGATCGCGCGCCACAAGGTCGACACCGACTGTCTCGGCACCGTGGTGATCCCCGCGCATCGGATGGAGGACACCATCGGACGGGCGCTCGACAGCGTCGCCGCGGCGGCCCGATTCTACCGCGAGACGGTGCGGGACCCACGGGCACAGGTCCATGTCTGCGTCGTCGACGACGCCTCCCCCGACGAGACGGCGTCGCGGGTCCTGCGCTGGGCGCGGGAACATCCGGAGCAGAGCGTCGCGCTGATCGCGAACAACCGCAACCAGGGAGCGGGCCGGTCGCGCAACATCGGCGCCGCCGCCGGGCTGGGCCGTTACCTGTGGTTCCTCGACGCCGACGATTACTTCTTCGAGCGGCATTTCGTGCTGACGGCGACGGTACTGGATCACACACCCAACGCCGGGTTCGTCCGCACCGGGATGCACTTCGACACCATCGACGAGGAGATCACCCCCGCGTGGCGCGAGGCGTCGGAGCTGAGCTACCCCTGCAACCTCTGCGTACGGCGCGTCTGCCACGACATGATCGGCGGCTTTCCGGAGGAGGCGCCGTTCCACCCGGCCGTGGCCGACGACGTGGCCTACGGCCGGGCGCTCCACAGCATGTTCGGCGGAATCCGGATCGCGGAGAAGACGGTCCACTACACGATGCGGGCGGACAACGCCCTGGCGCGGCAACGCCAGACGATGACCAGCGGCGCCAAGCCGGGGGAAGCGGCGCCGCCCGATTCCCGCTTCGTCGCGATCGAGATCCTGACCCAGCGCCGCATCCACGCGCTGAAAGCCAAGCGATCCGCGCTTCTGCGCGACGGCGGCTGGAGCGGACCGCCGTTCCTCACGGCGCAGGGGTGGCTTGGGTGGCCTCCGCCCACATCGCCCACGCTCCCCGCGGACGCCCCGCGCGCCATCGACCTCGTCGCGCTGGGAAAGGACGCCATCCAGGCCGGACAGCTCGACCGCGCCACCGCCGCGCTGACCCGCGCCGCCGCCGAGGACCCTGGTCGCACCGAAGCCTGGTTCGAGTTGGGATTGCTCGCGCACCGGCTTCAACGCAACCGGCTTGCGCTGACGGCCTTCCGGGCGGTGGCGTGCCTTCATCCCGGCGCGGCCGCCGCATGGTGCAATCTCGGCTCCCTGCTGTTCGATACCGACGCCCATGCCCAGGCCGTCCTCCGGCTGCGCCGCGCGCTGGCGCTCCAGCCGGGCCATCCCAACGCCCAATGGCTGTTGGGCCGCGCGAACCGGCGGCTCGGGCATACCGAACAGGCGCGGCGGGAGCTGGGTCGGGCGCTCCGGCTGGACCCCATGCCGTCCGACCTCAACGTGGACTGCGCAGAAGCCACTTTGGCCCTCGGCGACGGGGTGACGGCGGTGGAGCATGCCCGCCGGGCGCTGCGGTTCAGCCCCGCGCTTTACGGCGGCCACGCGGCGCTGGCCGGAGCGTTGGAATCGCTTGGCCGCCCCGACGAGGCGCTGACGGCCTGGGAACGGGCGATCCGCTGCAACCCCGGTTTCGGCGAGGCCTTCACGCGCCGCGCGCTGTCCCTGCTGACGCGCCGGTGGGGGCCGCCGCCGGTTCCCGCCCCGGCGGGCGGGCCGGGCCGCCGCCTCGCCTCGACCGTCCTCGGGCTGAACGGACGGTTCGGCAACCAGCTTCTCCAGTACGGCGCCTTGCGCCTCTACGCCGCAAGGCATGGCCTCACCCTGGAGGTTCCGCCATGGCTCGGCCGCCACCTGTACGATCACGCCGATCCCCTGCCCGGCCCGGCGTTGCCGCGCGTGGCGGAAGCGGACGGGGAAGCCGCCCTGACCGCCTCCCTCCGCGGGGAGCACTCCGCCGTGCTGGCGGACCGCGACGTGTCCGGCTATTTCTGTGGTGACACGACCCCCCTGGCACCGTTCAGGGAGGAGTTCCGCGCGCTGTTCACGCCGGGGCGCAACCTCCAACCTTACGCGGATGCGGTGCTCGGCCGTCTGCGCAACGCCGGCCGCACCGTCGTGGCGCTGCACCTCCGGCGCGGGGATTTCGGCTGGGGACGGTTCTGGATCGCCCCGGCGTCCTGGTACCGGCACTGGCTGGAGACCGTCTGGTCGACGCTCGACCATCCGCTCCTGTTCATCGCGACCGATGATCCCGCCCAGCTGCGGGAGTTCGCCGCCTACCGCCCCGTCACCGGCCGCGATCTCGCCGAGCCGATCGCGGGCGCGGAGTTCTTCACCGATTTCCATGTGCTCTGCCACGCCGACCGGGTCGCCATTTCCAACAGCTCCTTCTCCTTCGTCGCCACCATGCTGAACCGCAACGCCGACGGGTTCCATCGGCCGGACCCGACGCGCCGGGCCCTGGTCCCCTACGATCCCTGGGCATCCCCGGTTCTGATCTGATCGACGATTCGAAAGCACGCACGCATGGCCTTCCCCAGCAAAGCCACCCTGGATCGACCCGACCCCGCGGCGCTCGTCGCGGCGGGCCTCGCCCATCACGGGGCCGGCCGGCTGGCCGAGGCGGAGAGCGCGTACCGGCGCGTTCTCGCCGACCACCCCCGTCACCCGGACGCCCTGCATCTCCTGGGCGCGCTGGCGCTCCAGGGCGGGCGGCCGGCGGAGGCCGTGGACTGGATGACCCAGGCCGTCCGCTCCGCCCCGGACAACGTGGCCTGCTTCTCCAACCTCGCCAGCGCGCTGCGGCGGCTCGGCCGGCGCGACGAGGCCGTGGCCTGCTGCCGGCGCGCCCTGGCGCTGGACGCCGGCTCCGCCGACGCGCTCAACAACTTAGCGAACGTGCTGACGGATCAGGGCCGGCACGGCGACGCCGCGACCGCGCTGCGCCGGCTGCTGCGCCTCAAGCCGCTGCTGACCGAACAGCGGCTGCTGCTCGCGCAGGCGCTCATCCTGGCCGGCCGCGCCGAGGAGGCGATCGAGGAGCTGTTGGTGCTTCTCGGCATGACGCCGTCTTCGGTCGCCGCCTACGCCAACCTGGGCATGGCGCACCGCCGTCTCGGCCGGGCCGACGAGGCGGTCCGCTACTACCGCTGCGCGCTCGGCTTCGCGCCGGGCGATCCCGGCGTCCTCAACAACCTGGGCGTCACGCTTCAGGATCTCGGGCGGCTCGACGAGGCGGTGGCCTGCTTCCGGAGGTCCATCGCGATGCAGCCGGGTGCGGGGCACACCCACCTCAACCTCGGTCTGGCGGCCCGCGACCTGATGCGGGTTGACGAGATGATCGCCCTGACGCGGGCCGCCGTCCGGCTCGACCCGTCCCTGGCGGAGGCTCATACCGCTCTGGGCTTCGGGCTGCTGCTCAAGGGCGAGTTGGAGGAGGGGTTCGCCGAGTATGAATGGCGCTCGCGCATGGCCGACTTTCCGTCGCCCCGGCGCAGCTTCTCCTCCCCCGTCTGGGACGGCTCCGACCTCACCGGCCGGACCCTGCTGGTCCATGACGAGCAGGGGGTGGGCGACACGATCATGTTCGCCCGCTTCGCCCCGCAGCTTCAGGCGCGGGGCGTGCGCGTCTTCATCGAGTGCAACGGTCAGGCCGTCCGCCTGCTCTCCGCCATGCCGGGCATCGAGGGCGTGGTCGGCCGCTTCGACCCGCCGCCGCCGCACGACGCGCACGTCGCCCTGGCCAGCCTGCCGCACCGCCTCGGCACCATGCTCTACACGATCCCCGCCGACGCCCCTTATCTGCGCGCCGAGCCGGAACTGGTGACACGCTGGGCGACGCGCCTGGGGCCGCCGCCCGGTCCGTGGACGGGGCTGAGGGTGGGGCTGGTGTGGGCCGGCAACCCCGAATTCAAGGCCGACCACATCCGTTCGCCCCGCCTGAAGGCGTTTCTTCCGCTGCTGGACGTTCCAGGCGTCACGGTCTTCGGCCTGCAGAAGGGGGCGGGACGGCAGGACCTGGAAACCTGCGGGCCGCTGCCGCCGTCCTTCACCGACCTCGGCGCGGAGATCACGGACTTCGCCGACACCGCGGCGATCATGCAGAACCTCGACCTCGTCATCAGCTCCTGCACGGCGCCGGCCCATCTGGCCGGGGCGCTCGGCCGCCCGGTCTGGACGGTGCTGCCCTTCGCCCCCGACTGGCGCTGGCTGGACCAGGGGATGTGCACGCCGTGGTACCCGACCATGCGCCTGTTCCGCCAGGACCGGCGCGGCGCGTGGGCGCCCGTCGTCGGCCGTGTCCGCGCCGCTCTGCAAGCCCTTGCCCGGCCCCGCCCGTGGCCCGTCGCGTAAAGTTCATGGCGTCCAGGGCTCGAAGGGCCGGATGCGGCGGGCGGCGACGTCCGGCTCGACGAACAGGCGGGCGCGTGTGTTGAGGCGGGCGGCCAGGACGCTGAAGCCGCTGGCGGCGCTGGTGCCGACCACGTCGGCGTTCATCAGCACGTGGAAATCCTGAAGGAAGTCCAACCCCGCCCATTCCTCCACGACGTCGGCCCGTGTCAGCGGATGGAACTCCGCGAAGGCGTGGCGGACCGCCGCGACGTCGTCGCTGGCCACATAGAGCACCGGCCGGTCGAGACGCGGCCACCAGTCGCGCAGCCAGTCGACGTACCAGGCGGTCTCGGTGATCGGATAGTTGGAGGTCACGAAGTCGCCGCGCCGGATGTGGAGCGCGATCACCGTGTTCCCCGCCGCCCGCAACCGTTCCATAGCCGGGGCGAGGTGCGGCGCCCAGACCCGGCGCGGCGTCAGCCAGGACTGGACCCGCTGCCGGTATTCCCGCCTGTGCTCGAACAGGAACAGGGGGGAGAGGATGTCGCGGTCGGCGATCGGCGCCCGCTCCGCCGTGCCGCTGACCAGATCGTTGAGGATGCGGCGGGAAAACAGCAGCGGCGGCAGCGGACCGCTCTGCGGCGGATCGTTCAGCGCGAAGAAGGCGCCGCCCACCCAGTCGGGAGTCTCCAGCACGAAGCCATGCTTCTCGGCGTAGAGCCGGACCAGGATGTATTCCAGGACGGTGTGGGCGAAGCGGCCCCGGGTGGCCAGCGACGACGAGGTCACGCGCGGGGGCCGGTGCCCGCCGTCCGCCTCCATGGCGGCGGGGCGGACCAGCTGGAGCCCCTGATCGGCCAGGGTCGCGCGCAAGGCGGCGAGCGACTTCACGGTGAAGAACCAGCCGTTGTCCCCGCGGACCGCCGCCAGCCGGTCGCGGGCGGCCCGTGGCGCGCCGTCCCGCAGATCAAGCGCGGCGAGCGCCGTCAGGCATTCCCCGCGATAGGCCACGCCGCCAAGCGGCGTCGAGGCCAGCCGGGTGAAGAACGCCCGCCCCTCCGCCAGCCGGTCGCCTCGCAGGAAGACGTTGCTCAGCAACTCGATGCTGAGGGACACCTCGACTCCGGGGATCGGCAGGCTTTCGATCAGTTCGGCCTCGGCCTCGGCCAAGCGGCCCAGATCGCTCAGCACCGTCGCCACCCGCAGACGGGCGAGGGCGAGCCCCAGCCACGCCGACCGCCGGTAGGCGTGCAGAGCCCGTAGGGGATCGCCATGGGCGTACAGGGCGTTGCCGAAATTGTACCAGTTTTCCGGGCTGGCCGGGCCGAGTGCCAGCGCGCGCCGCAGGCTGTCCTGGGCCGCGTCGTCATCACCGCGTTCGAGCAGGGTGTTGCCCAGGTTCATGTGGGCGGGCGCCAGATCGGCCTTGACCGCGATGGCGCGGAGCAGGCTGTCCACCGCCCCGTCGAGCCGGCCGGCGCGGCGGAGCACCACCCCCAGGTCGTGATGCACCTCGGCCAGATTGGGATCGAGGCGGACGGCGCGTTGCAGCGCATCGATGGCCTGCGGCGCCCCGGCATCGCCCTGGGCTTGGAAGGCGTCGCCGAGATTGCGCCATGCCCGCGGATGGCCCGGATCGAAGAGGGTCAGCCGTCGCCAGTCGGCGGCGGCCTCCGTGGGATGGCCGGCCTTGTCCATGATGATGGCCCGGTTGACGCGCGCCTCGATCCAGCCGGGACTGAGCCGGAGCGCCCGCCCGATCAGGGACAAGCCCGCGGCCGGCCGGCCGCCCTGCCACTCGGTCATGCCGAGCAAATACAAGGCGTTGGGGTTGGCCGGGTCGGCTTCCAGCACCCGGCGGTAGAGGGCGGCCGCCTCGGGTACGCGGCCGGCGCAATGATCGGCAAACGCGATGGCCAGGACTTCACCGATCGTGGCCATCACCCTGTCCCCCTAGACCTTCGAACTGCAACCCGGATTTCAGACCTGTGTCCGGGCGGCCGAAGGTAGCCCAGCGATGGCCGACCGATCAACTCGGAGCGGGGCGGCTCGTTCCCGTGCAAGACGGAACGGTCAAAACATCGTCAACTGATCGCCACGGGCCGGAGGGGGCTTGAAGTCGGCGCAGTTGAGAGCGGCGTCGCGGGCGTTGAGGCCGAGGCGCCGGCAGGCCAGCTTGAACCGCCTCGACAGCAGCTCCGCCACCGGGCCGGAACCTTTCATGCGGCTGCCGAACCGCGACTGGTACAACTCCCCCTCGCGGCACTGCCGGATCAGGCTGAGCACACGGTCGGCGCGGTTGGGCGCGTGCTTGCGCAGCCATTCCTCGAACAGATCGGCGATTTCCAGCGGCAGGCGCAGGAGGATGTAATTGGCCTGCGTCGCCCCGGCCTCGGCCGCCGCCGTCAGGATGGCTTCCAGTTCATGGTCGTTGAGTCCCGGGATCATCGGGCTGGCCAGCACGGCCACCGGCACGCCGGCCGCCGTCAGCTCACGCATGGCGGCGAGGCGCCGCTGCGGCGTGCTGGCCCGCGGCTCCATGCGGCGGGCAAGGTCGCGGTCGAGCGTGGTGACCGACAGCGCGACGTTGACCAGCCCTTTCGCCGCCATCGGCGCCAGGATGTCGAGGTCGCGCAGGACCAGCGCCGATTTGGTGATGATCATCACCGGCTGGTTGAAGTCGCGGCAGACCTCCAGCACCGCGCGGGTGATGCGCTGCTCCCGCTCGATGGGCTGGTAGGGATCGGTGTTGGCGCCGAGCGCCAGCGGCTGGCAACTGTAGGACTTGGCGCGAAGCTCCACTGCCAGAAGCTCCGCCGCCCTGGCCTTGCGGAAGATCTTCGTCTCGAAATCCAGCCCCGGCGACAGGCCGAGATAGGCGTGGGTCGGGCGGGCGAAGCAGTAGATGCAGGCGTGCTCACACCCCCGATAAGGGTTCACCGACCGTTCGAAGATCACATCGGGCGACGTGTTTTTCGACAGGACCGAACGGGCCGTGTCGTCGAAGACCTGGGTCGGGACGGTTTCCGTCACCGCTTCGTTCTCGCCCCAGCCGTCGTCGGCCAGCACCCGCGTCTCCCGCTCGTAACGGGAGGTCAGGTTGCTGATCGCCCCCCGTCCTTTCAGGGCCTGTCGCGGGATCTCGTCCATGGGAGAAGGATAGCGGCGCCAAAACGGAACGTAAAGTGAACAATTATCCGTTGTTTCGAACGGGAGGAACAGGCGGATCGCCCTTGACGACCCGCTCCCGCGCGCCTAGCTTCCCGGTCATGACGACGCGCACGCACCATTTCAGCCGCTATTATACGCTGCTCCCATAGGGCGGCGCGTTCGGTCTTGACCATATGAACCATGCCGCCGCGAACCGGCGGCATGTGCTTTGACAGATGATCTCCGGGACGCGGCCCTTCCCTTCCGGAGATCAGCACCATGGCGACCCCCGTCGCTTCCAGTCCCTTCCAGTCCGACTTCCTGCGCGTGCTCGACGAGCGCGGCTTTCTGCATCAGGGCAGCGACCTGTCGGGCCTCGACGCCCTGCTGCGCCAGGGGCCGGTCGGCGCCTACATCGGCTTCGACGCCACGGCGGACAGCCTGCATGTCGGGCATCTCGTCTCGATCATGGTGTTGCGCTGGTTCCAGAAGACCGGCAACCGGCCCGTCGTGCTGATCGGCGGCGGCACCACACGCATCGGCGACCCCAGCTTCCGCGACACCAGCCGCCCCATGCTGGACGACGCGCAGATCGCCGCCAACATGGCCGGCATCGGCCGGGCCTTCGCCCAGTACCTGTCTTTCGGCGACGGCCCCTTGGAGAATGGGCCGAACGGCGCGGTGATGGTCGACAACGCCGACTGGCTGGACGAGTTGCGCTACATCCCGATGCTGCGCGACATCGGGCGCCATTTCACCGTCAACCGGATGCTGAGCTTCGACTCCGTCAAGCTGCGGCTCGACCGCGAGCAGCCGCTGACCTTCCTGGAGTTCAACTACATGATCCTCCAGGCCTTCGACTTCCTGGAGCTGTCGCGCCGCCACGGCTGCCGGCTGCAGATGGGCGGGTCGGACCAGTGGGGCAACATCGTCAACGGGATCGAGCTGGCCCGCCGCGTCGACGGGACGGAGCTGTTCGGCCTGACCACGCCGCTGCTGACCACCGCGTCGGGCGCCAAGATGGGCAAGACGGCGGCGGGAGCGGTGTGGCTGAACGCCGACCGGCGCAGCCCGCACGACTTCTGGCAGTTCTGGCGCAACACCGAGGATGCGGACGTCGGCCGTTTCCTGCGCCTGTTCACCGAGCTGCCGCTGGACGAGATCGCCCGGCTGGAGGCGCTCCGGGGATCGGAGATCAACGAGGCCAAGAAGATCCTCGCCCATGAGGCCACCGCCCTCTGCCACGGCGCGGCCGCGGCGGCCGAGGCCGGAGAGACCGCCCGCCGGGTCTTCGAGGAGGCCGGGGCCGGCGGCGGCCTGCCGACGGTGGAGGCCGCCCGCGCCGACCTCGCCGCCGGCGTCCGGCTGGCCGACCTGCTGGCCGCCGCCGGGCTGGCCGAGTCCAAGGGCGCGGCGCGGCGGCTGATCCGCGACGGCGGGGCGCGGGTCAACGGCACCCCGGTCACCGACGAGGCGGCGCTGCTGACCCCGGCGGACCTCGACGGCGAGGGACTCATCCGCCTGTCCGCCGGCCGCAAGCGCCACGCGCTGCTGCGGGTTCGGTGAACAAGGCCGGAGCCGGGCGTCCTCAACGCCCCCCGGCCTCGGCCACCACCTGCTTCAGGTGATGGGACGACACCGGCTTGTGCAGGATGGCGAAGCCGCTGCGCTGGGCCTCGACGATGCGTTCGGGGGCGGTGTCGCCGGTCAGGATGATGCTGGGAATCGACGCCCGGCAATGGGCGTGGATGGCGCGCAACGCCTCCGGCCCGGTCTTGCCGTTGCGCAGCCGGTAGTCGGCCAGGATCACGTCCGGCCGCCGCCCGGCCTCGTCGAGCAGGCGGATCGCCTCGTCCCCGGCGGTGGCGGCGATGACCTCGTAGCCCCAGCCCTCCAGCATGGCGCGCAGCCCCATCAGGATGATCACCTCGTCGTCGATGATCAGGACGAGCCGGCTCCCGCCGCCCTCCGTCCGGCCGACGGCGGGAACCGCCACCGCGGGCCGGGGCGGCTCGGCGGCGGGAACGGTGACCAGGAAGGTCGATCCGCTGCCCGGCCGCGATCGCAGGGCGACGGAATGGCCGAGCAGCGCGCACAGCCGCCGCACGATGGCGAGGCCGAGACCCAGCCCCTTCTCGCGGTCGCGCTCCGGGTTGCCGAGCTGGGTGAACTCCTCGAAGATGTCCTCCTGGCGGTCCGGCGGGATGCCGGCGCCGCTGTCGCACACGGCGATGTGGAAGCGGCGGCGCGACCGCCGCACGCCCAGCAGCACCCCGCCCCGCCCGGTGTAGCGCAGCGCGTTGTCCAGCAGATTGCGGACGACCCGCTCCAGCAGCATGGGATCACTGCGCGCGTGGAGCGTGGTCGGAACGACGCGCAGGGTCAGGCCGCGCCGCGCCGCCTCCGGCGCGTATTCGGCGGCGAGGCGCTCGAACAGGGGCTGGATCGCCACGGTGGAGGTCACCGGCTCGACCACCCCGGCGTCGAGCTTGGAGATGTCCAGCAACCCGTCGAGCAGGCGCTTCAGCGCCTCCAGCGCCTGCTGCATGGTCTTCAGCGTGCCGTGGCCTGGGGTGCCCTGCGTCTGCTCGCTGAGCGCGGAGGTGAGGAAGAACAGCGACTGCACCGGCTGGCGCAGGTCGTGGCTGGCCGCGGCGAGGAAGCGCGACTTCGCCCGGTTGGCCCGCTCCGCCTGCTCCTTGGCGCGGCGCAGCGCCGATTCGGTGCGCTTGCGCTCGGTGATGTCGCGCAGGATGGCGGTGAAGAAGCGGTCGCCGCCGTCGCTCCAGGCCGACAGCGACAATTCCAGCGGCACCGCCAACCCGTCGCGACGCCGCCCCTCCACTTCCCGCGCGACGCCGTCGGCCAGCTTGTCCGGGCTGAGGGTTTCCGGAACGAAGCCGCTTGGGATCAACCGGCGCACGTCGGCCCCAACCGCGTCGGCGGGGCAATGGCCGAAGATGCGCTCCGCGCCGCGGTTGTAGGTGTGCACCGTGCCATTGGCGTCCACCAGAAGGATCGCGTCGGCGGCGGTTTCCAAGAGGGAGCGGTGGCGCTCCACGGCCCGCCGGATCGCCCGTTCGTCCTCCTTGCGGCGGGTCACGTCCTGGGCATAGACGGCCAGCCGGTCGCCGGTGGCGAACAGGCGCAGGGCATACCAGTCGCCACCGCTCCGGTCGTCACCGCCGGCCAGCCGGATTTCGAACTCCTCCGGCTCGCGCCGGTCCAGCGCGTCGCGCAGGCGCGCGGCGAAGGGTTCGACCACAGCGGGCGGCAGCAGGGCGACGAAGACATGCCCCAGGAGATCCCCGCCGTCGCCGAACAGACGCACCGCCTTTTCGTTGGCAAAGGTCACCCGGCCCTCATGGTCCAGTTCCACCACCGCGTCGGTGGAGGCGGCGAGGATCGCGGCCATGCGGTGTTCGGCGGCATGGGCGGCGTCGCGGGCCTGTTCCCGCGCCTGAAGCTCCTGCGCCATGGAATCGAAGGCGAGACCCAGCGCGCCGATCTCCGAGCTGTCGCCCGGCCGCCCGATCCGCGCGTCCCGGTCCCCGGCGCTCCAACGCTCCACCACCCGCTTCAGCCGGGCCACGGGGCGCAGCACGAACAGGCGCGCTCCGATCCAGGCCGCGGCCAGGGACAGCGCCGCCGCCAGCGCCAGCAGGAAGGCGCTCCGCTCGGCCGCGGCGGTGACGGGGCGCAGCGCCTCCGTCCGATCCAGCCCGACCGCCAGGAACAGGTCGCGGACCTTCTGATCCACCGGAGCGAAGGCCAGTATCCGCGGCTCCCCGTCGAGGCCGGGCAATTCGGCAACACCTTCGGAGGGCGCGCGCAGCAAGGCCATCAGCGGTTCGGGCAGCGGCTTGCCCACCCGCTGGTCGTCGCTGCCGGGGAAGCGGCCCAGAACGGTGCCGTTGCGATCGGCCAGCACCAGCATGGCGTTCGGCGGCAACGGCTTCTCCGCCAGATACTCGCGCAGCCATCCGGCGTCGAGCGCGATGGACACCACCCCCGCCATGCGGCCCGCCCCGTCGGTGTAGGGTGCCGCGAAGGGCAGTACGGGGCGCCCGTCGGAGCGCCGCACCGCATAGTCGCCGACGACGAAGCTCTGCCCGTACAGCGCCATGCGGATGTGCGGCAGCGCCGCCACCATCAGGCCGTTCAGCTTGGCGTCGCTGGCGCAGCGGACCGAGCCGTCGAGATCGGTCAGTGCGATGCCCTTCACCCGCGGCAGCCGGCCGCGCAGGCGGTTCAATGTCGTCGAGCATTGCTGCGGGTCGACGGCCAGCCGCGGCGCCAATTCGGCCACCGTCACCAGCACGCCGCGCATGCCCTCAACGACCCGCTGCTGCTCGTCCTGGATCAGCGTCAGCAGGCGGCGGGCCTCCGCCTCGGCCTGGCGTTCGCCCGCCTCGATGGCGGTCAGGCTGTTGTGGGCCAGGATGCCGATGGCCGGCAGACCGGCGAGGAGAACGAGCAGGACAAGGCGTGTGAGAATGCTCATCGGTGGCCCGGGAAAAGCACGGCGGAAAGGGACGGCACAACCCTGCACTTCCCAAGGACCGGACGGCGCCCCGGGTCCGATGCACGCCGTCATAGTCTCGACAGCGGTGTCCCGCTACCTCGCCGGCCGCATCCTTACCTTTGCGTTTACCAAATGGGAGGAGCGCGCTCAACCGACTATTTCGCATACGAATGATAAAGGCGACGGATGGAAGCGCTCACGCCAAAAGGAAACGGGCCGTTTCCCATCTGGGAAACGGCCCGTTCGGCATGGTGCTTGCCAGTGTTTCGCTGCTGATATCAGCCGCGGGTGCTGCCCGAAGCCCGGTCGCCGGTGGCGACCGTATCGCTGACCGGCTTCTGCGTGCCGGCGCTGGCGCTGTGGCTGGACGAGCAGTCCGCGCTGGCGACCCCCGCCGTCAGGAGGGCGGCGAGACCGAACAGAACGGCTACCGGCTTGGCTCCATGAGACATTGGATCACCTCCTTTCAAAACTGTTGAACACCGCAACAGCATGTGAGGATGATCCGGCGCGAGTCAACGCCCTATACCGCCCGTACAGGGTGCGGCCGAATCGGGCGGCGGGGATCAGGACGCCGTCTCCAGCGCCTCACGCATGGTACGGAACAGCTCCGCCTTGTCCTCGAAGCCGATGCCCGGCTGGTCCGGCAAGCGGACGCGCCCGTCCTCCACGGCGATGCTGTCGGCGAAGCCGCAGAAGGGCTTGAACACGTCCGGATAGGACTCGTTGCCGCCCAGATGCAGGCCGGCGGCGATGTTCAGCGACATCTGGTGGCCACCGTGCGGCACCACGCGCCGGCTCGACCAGCCGTTCTCCGCCAGCATGTCCAGGGTGCGCATGTACTCGACGAGGCCGTAGCTGAGCGCGCAGTCGAACTGCAGCCAGTCGCGGTCCGGCCGCATGCCTCCGTGGCGGATCAGGTTGCGGGCGTCCTGGTGGCTGAACAGGTTCTCGCCCGTCGCCATGGGACCGTCATAGTGGTTCGCCAGTTCGGCCTGGAGCGCGTAGTCCAGCGGATCGCCGGCCTCCTCGTACCAGAACAGGCCGTAGGGCTTCAGCGCCTCGGCGTAGGCGATGGCGGTCTTCAGGTCGAAACGGCCGTTGGCGTCGACGCAGAGGTTCCGGCCGTTGCCGACCACCTCCAGCACCGCCTCGATGCGGCGCAGGTCGTCGTCCAGCGAGGTGGCGCCGATCTTCATCTTCACGACCTTGTAGCCGCGGTCGCGGTAGCTGCGCATCTCGTCCTGGAGCGCCTCCACCCCCTTGCCGGGGTAGTAGTAGCCACCCGCGGCGTAGACCCAGACCGACTCGTCGGCCACGCCGCCGCGGTAGCGGTCGGCCAGCAGGCGGTAGAGCGGCTTGCCGGCGATCTTCGCCACGGCGTCCCACACCGCCATGTCGATGGTGCCCACCGCGACGGAGCGTTCGCCGTGGCCGCCCGGCTTCTCGTTGCTCATCAGCCGTGCCCAGATCCTGAACGGGTCCAGGTTGCCGCTCGCCTCGTCGATCAAGCTGTCGGGGGGGGCCGACGTCAGGCGGGGGATGAAGCGCTCCCGCATCAGGCCGCCGGCGCCGTAGCGTCCGTTGGAGTTGAAGCCGTAGCCGATCACCAGCTTGCCGTCGCGCACCACGTCGGTGATGACCGCCACGGTGGAGCAGGTCATCTGGCTGAAGTCGATGTAGGCGTTGGCGATGTCGGACTTGATGCCGACGGTCTTTTCCCGGATCTCCACGATGCGCATGGCGCTGCTTCCCTTTGGCTTGTTCCTCTGCCCTGGGCCGCAGGATAGGGATGGACGGGAGCGCCGAGCCAATGCCAGTTTCAAATCGCATGATGCGCGTCCGGCATGGGCTGATGAGTTACCGATGGAACTGGATTGGCTTGAGGATTTCCTCGCCCTGGCGGAGTGCGGCAACTTCTCCCGCGCGGCGCAGCGGCGCAACCTGACCCAGCCGGCCTTCAGCCGCCGCATCCGCGCGCTGGAGGACTGGACCGGCACGCCGCTGTTCGACCGCAGCACCCAGCCGGTCGGGCTGACCGAGGCCGGGCGCCGCTTGCGCCCATTCGCCGACGAGACGGTGCGCCGCCTTCTGCAAGGGCGGGAGGAGGCGCGGCTGGCCGGCGGCGCGGCGGCGACGGCGCTGCGCTTCGCGGCGACCCACGCGCTGTCGCTGACCTTCTTTCCGGCTTGGCTGAGCCGGCTGGAGGGGCAGGCGCGGCTGGGCGCCATCCATCTGCTGTCCGACAGCATGCAGGCCTGCGAGCAGGTGATGACGCAAGGACAGGCGCAGTTCCTGCTGTGCCACACCCATGCGGCCGCCCTCTCCCGGCTGGAGGCCGGGGCCTTCCGCTCGGCCGCGGTGGGCGGTGACCGTCTGGTGCCGGTTTCCGCCCCGGACGAGGCGGGCGCGCCGCGGCACGCCCTGTCCGGGGGCGGGCTGTCCGGTGGCGGGGCCGCCCTGCCCCATCTCGCCTACAGCCCGGAATCCGGCATGGGACGCATCGTCACGGCGGCGCGCGGCGGCTTTCCGGCTGCGCTGGCGCTCGACACCGTCTTCACCTCGCACCTCGCCGCGGTGCTGCGCACGCTGGCCCGCGACGGGCGCGGCGTAGCGTGGCTGCCGGACAGCCTGATCGCCGAGGATCTGGCGCAGGGACGGTTGGTGCGGGCCGGCGGGGCGGGCTGGGAAATCCCGGTGGAGGTGCGTCTCTACCGCCCGCGCGCGCGCCAGAGCCCGGCGGCGGAGGCTTTCTGGACGCTGGCGGCGGAACAGGCGATCCAGGATGGGAGGGCACCGGAATGAGCGGAGTGGATTACAGGCTTTATGGAGTGCCCGGCTGGGGGTCCGTCCTGACCGAAGCGATGCTGGTCCAATGCGGCGTTCCCTTCGTCTTCGAGAACGTCGAGGGCTTCGACGCGCAGGGAGAAGAGCGACAAAGGCTGATCGCTCTGAACCCGCTGGGGCAGATTCCAACCCTGGTCCTGCCGGACGGAACGGTGATGACGGAGAGCGCGGCCATCGCGCTGCTGCTGGCCGAACGGCACCCGTACGCCGGACTGGCGCCGCCGCCGGACGCACCGGAGCGCGCCGCCTTCCTGCGGCTGCTGGTTTGGCTGGTGGCGAACGTCTACCCGACCTTCACCTACGGCGATTATCCGGAGCGCTGGGTGACGGAAACTCCGGAGGCTCTCGGCGCGGCGATGGTGGAACACCGCAAGACGCTGTGGCTCTGGCTGGAAACACAGTTGGGCGATGGCCCGTGGGTGCTGGGGGAGCGCTTCAGCGCGCTCGACATCTACATCGGGGCCATGGTGCACTGGCGGCCTCGCCGCGACTGGTTCGCGGAACATTGCCCGAAACTTTCGAGCGTGGCGGGGCGGGTGCTTGCCCTGCCGAACCTGGCACCGGTCTGGCGCCGGAACTTCACCGAAGCACCCTGAGCCGAACGCCCAAGGGCTTCTTCATACAACACGGGGGCGACCGTTGGGCCGCCCCCGTTTGACAATCCGCGCTCGTAAATCAGCGCTCGTTGATGGCGCGGTAGACGATGTAGGCCGGGGTCGCGCGCAGCCAGGCGGCGAGGAACTCGCGGACGGCCTGGAGGGCGGAGGACGGGGCGCGGTCGCTGCCGATGTGGGTGTAGGTCGAGCTGTTCATGATGGTCTCCAATCGTTGGGAGGCGTTATCGGGGGCGTTGTTCGTTGAAACCAATATGCCCTGGTATACCCGATACCACACGCGCGCTTCTTGCAGGGCAGACCCCAAAAAACGCAACGCTTTCAATGCTTTATCAATAGAGCATTCAGTTTTGCGGACTGTCCGTGTCGCGAGCATGGAATTCTTGCCGCATCGCGGAAGGCGGTGGCCTAGTCAATGCCGCCGCACCACCCCACTTCTCGTGTCATGCCGCGCGACGACAGCCAGCCCCGCTTTCCCGCCGTCCCGTCCGACCACTGGGACGGGCGCCGTTTCTTCAACCCGCACGCCGACACGGACAAGAGCCCGCGCGAGCTGTGGCGGCTTTACAAGGCGCGCGGCCCGCGCTGGACGCCGCCTGACCCGGAACCGCCCAGCCCCTTCCGCCCCATCACCCCGGCGCGGGGCGAGGTCGCGGTGACCTTCATCGGACAGGCGACCTTCCTGATCCAGATCGGTGGTGCGGCCTTCCTGACCGACCCCGTCTATTCCGACCATGCCGGCCCCTTCGGGCGTCTGGGACCGAAGCGGGTGCGCCCGCCCGCGGTGCGCATGGCGGATTTGCCGGTCATCGACGCGGTGCTGCTCAGTCACAACCACTACGATCACCTCGACGCCCCGACGCTCCGCCATCTGGCGCGGCGGCGCGGCGTGCCGCAGGTGATGACGGGGCTGGGCAACGGCCCGATGATGCGCCGGGCCGGCTTCGACGCGGTGCACGAGCTGGATTGGTGGGACAGCCTGCCCGGCCCGCACGGCACCCGGATCACCTTCGTCCCGGCGCAGCACTGGTCCTCCCGCACCCCCTTCGACCGGCGCCGGACGCTGTGGGGCGGCTTCGTGGTCGAGACGCCGGAGGCCGCCGTCTATTTCGCGGGCGACAGCGGCTATTGCCCGCACTTCCGGGAGATCGGGCGGCGGTTCGGCGCCATCGACGTCGCCCTGCTGCCGATCGGCGCCTACGAGCCGCGCTGGTTCATGGCCGCCCAGCACATGAACCCGGCCGACGCTGTGCGGGCTCACCGCGACCTGGGGGCACGACACAGCGTCGCCATGCATTTCGGAACCTTCCAGCTGACCGCGGAGGGCATCGACGCTCCCATCCGGGCTCTGCACCACGCCCTGGCCGAACAGGCGGTCGATCCCGGCCATTTCGCTGTCCCCGGCTTCGGCGAACCGATGCGCTTCCGTCGCCGCCCGGCCTAGTGCTCGGCCTGATGTTCGGCCGGGTGGACGAGGGGATTCGCCCAGCGGCCTATGGCGCAAGCGTCATGGACGCGAGTGCGTGGATCGGAGTAACGCCTTGAGGGACAGCACCCATCACACAGGCGGAGCCGGGCGTAAATGCAGTTGGAAATCAGTGCCTTCGTCAGTTCCCTCGGCAGCGAATCGGACCATGGCCCCGACGCGCTGGAGCGGGTGCGGGACAGCATGCGGTCCCTGGCCGACACGCTCGCCGCGCTGAACCTGGGCATCGTTCTGGAAGTGCGCGACGTGCAGCGTCTGCAGACCGTCGCCCGCATCGTCCAGGCCAACGCGCCGAACCGGTAACCGCCCGGTTACCGCCGCAGCGGGCAGGCCCGGCGGGCCAGCCGGGCGTTCAGGTCGCCGGTTTCCACCACCGGCTCGCCCTGGCTGCGCATGACGAAGCCGAAGGTGTCCATAACGCGGTCCAGGACGATCTCCTGATCGTCCGGACGGCGGCTGACCATCACCACGGCGTAGCCGGCGGAGCGGGCCACCGCCGGCTCTCCGCGCAATCCGCGCACGCCCCAGCCGGCCAGCGCCGTCTTGCAGCGGAACAGCTCCACCGACAGGCCGGCGCCGCCGGTCGCCCCGGCCACCACATAGCCAGCGGCCACCGCCAGCGGGGCCAGCAGCCCGTCCCAGTCCAGACAGTCCTCCCGCGACACCCACATGCCGCCAACCGAGCAGGGGGCGGCGCCGATGGCCTCGCCCAGCCCGGCGCGGAAGGCGCGCAGCACCTCGACCGCGTCGGTCGCGGGCATCGGCTCCACCCGGTTGCCGTCCGGCATCAGCATCAGCCGCCCGGCCCACTCGGTGGAGGGGGGAAGCTGTTCGGTGAGGCGGGCGAGGAGGGCTTCGCGCGCCTGGGCGAAGGGAACGACCTTGGACATGGGGAACGGGGACCAGCGGCAGGGGACAGGGACGGGAACCGGGGCCGGAAGGAAGCGAAAGCCGCGCCCCCTGTCAACCGATGCGCGAGGCCTTCGCCACATTTCGGCCCCATTGTCACGGCCCTGCATCGCCACCGCGGGTGCTGGATAGAAAATCCCGTCGGCGGGTCGTTTTCCCCTTGCCAGCCTCCGGAAAGGGGCTTATAAGCCGGCCTCCGTTCCGGATTAGCTCAGTCGGTAGAGCAGCGGACTGTTAATCCGCGTGTCGCTGGTTCGAGTCCAGCATCCGGAGCCATATTGCGGGTGTAGCTCAGTTGGTTAGAGCGCCGGCCTGTCACGCCGGAGGCCGCGGGTTCAAGTCCCGTCACTCGCGCCACCTTCCCTCATCGGTGGCCTTCTCCTTCGTCCCTCTCATCGCATCACGGTGACCGTGGCAGCCTCCGTCCGGCTGATCACCACCTCGTCGCCGGGCTTCACCGTCTCCAGCCCCTGCACCTCCGGCGGCACCGGAACCGTGCGCGTGCGTCCCTGCGGCCCGCGCAGCGTAACCGTCCGCCGGCCGAGGTCGATGGCCTCGACGACCTCCGTCACCTGGGTGGTGGTGACCGCCGACGCGCGCGGCATCTCGCCGACCGCGGCGCGGTCCGTGCTGCTCCTTTGGATGGCGCCGGGCCCGCCGCCCGGCGGCTGAGTGACGATGTTGGTCAGGCGGGAGTACTCGATCTGCACGGTGTCGCCCACCTTGATGCGGTCGAAGTTCCGCACCTCGCTTCCGGCGGTCACAGCCTCCTCCCGCCCGTCCGGGAATTGCAGGATCACCGTCCGGGCCGCCTTGTCGATACCGCGGACCTTGGCGGCGGAGCGGACGTTCTCGACCATGGACAGCCGCGGCGTGGACTCCACGCTCGCCGGCGCCATGGCGGCGGACGGCCCCGCGGTTTCGGAGGCCGGTGAGCAACCGGCCAGAACCGCACCGGTCAGGAACACCGCGAGGACGGCCTGGGTACGGTGGCTCATGGGGCGTTTCATGGATCGTCTCCGTCTGTTCTTGGACCCGCTCGTGGGCCGTCGTGGGCCGATGTCCGGTTCAGGTCGTCCGGTTCGGGTCAGTGGAACGGCACGCTTGCACGGACGTTCCGCATGCCTGAGAGGTAACCGGCGTAAGTTACCGTAAGCCCGGCAGGCTGGCCCGGACGGCCCGATCCCTCGATTCGTCGGATGTGGGGGGAGCGGTCACCCGGAAGGATCAGAATTTAAACACCGCCTCCACCCCGACGAAGTGGATCGTCTTCGCGGGGCCGGTGTCCTGAAGGAAGGAGCCGGGCCGGAACAGCGAGTAGGACAGCAGCCCCTCGACCGTGCGCCCCGCGGCGTAGGACAGCACAAGCTCCCCCTGCGTGCCGATGTAACGCGACCGCGAACCGGCGCCGTCGCGGAGCAGGTTCCCGGACAGGTCGTAGACGCCGTCCCCCAGGCTCATCCGCCAATAGGCGATGGCCGAGGCGGACAGGCTGAACTCATCCGACAGCGCCAGATCCAGGGACGGATGAAGGTTCATCAGGTTCAGCGGCCCGACCGGGGTCAGCTCCCCGAAATACTTCGCGCGGGGGAACAGGGGGTTGAAGGTGCCCAGCCGCCCGTCGCCGGGATCACGGTCGCCGCTGGCGATGTTCGCCTTGAGCCCGAGCCGCGGGCGCAGCGGGACGCCGTCCCAGCGGTGGCCGGTGTCGCTGGCGACCGACCATGCGGCGATGGTGTCGCCATCAATGCGCCCGGTCTGGAGCATGGCCTCCCAGTTCCAGTCCCAGCCGTCGGCCTTTCCGAACAGGCGAGTGCCCAGCGTGTGCCGCTCCTCCCGCCCCTGCCCGCCCTCGAAGGACGCCGCCCGGTTGCCGTAGCCGATGTAGTAGGCGTCCAGCCCCGTGCCCCAGCCCGCACCGGCGCCGCGCGTGGCGTACAGCCCCCAGGCGGAGCGCCCGCCGTCGCGCCGGTCGTCGAACAGGTCGGGCGCGGCGCGGACCGGGCGGCCGAGGAAGCCGTCCACCCGCCAGGGACCGGATTGCACGATGCCCGTCACCGCGTCGAAGGCGCGGGGCACGTTGGCACCGTAGCGCAGGCTGATCAGCCGCTCCGACCCGTAGGCGAGCATCTGGCGCCCCGCCCGCAGCGTGCCCTGCGCGCTCCCCAGCGGGACGGACAGGTCGGCGAAACCCTGCAGCAGGTCGGCTCGGTCGACGTCCGGCGCCCCCTCCAGCCCGAGCTTGCCCGCCGTGTCGGCCATGATCAGCTGACCGAAGACGCGCAGGGCCGGGCCGACGCGCAGGTCGGCGTAAGGCAGCAGCCGCCACAGGCCGTAGGCGTCGCTCCTGGGCTCATCCTGTCCCCAGCCGCTGTTGCGCACCGCCTCGCCGCGCAGCCGCGCCTCCAGCCCGGTGGATAGGGAGACCGTGCCGCCGGGGGTGAGCGGGATCGCCTTGAACCGCTCCCAGAAGGCGCCGCTCCCCGCCGCGGGGTCGAGGAGGTAGCGGTAGTCCTCGTCGTAGCGGCTGTTGGTCAGGGGTGGGGGCGGCGTCTCCACAGGAGTTTCCGCAGGGGCCGGGGCGGACTGGAGCAGCAGAGCCGCGACCAGCGCCCCGCGCCATCGCCTCACGACGCCTTTCCCGAGCCGTGCTCCAGCGCCAGGAAATGCGACACCCGCGGCGGACCGTCGCCGCGGTGGAAGGCCAGCGCCTCCCTCTGCACGTCCGCGTCGGCGTTGGACACCCGGCGGTGCTGGCGCTGGTGCTCCGCCCAGGACTCCACGAAGAACCACTCCAGCACCCGTTCCGGATCGCCGGAATCCTGGCTGACGCCCCAGGCGTAGGCGCCGTCCCGCCGCCGCGCCTCCGACAGGCGGCGCAGCGCGGCGTGGAAGGCGTGCTGGTCGGCGGCGGCCACCCGGTACTCGATGGTGATCAGCACCGGGCCGCGGTCGTTGCGCACCGGCTCGGCGGTCAACGGCTCCGGCCAGTGGTTGGAGGGGGTGAGGTCGGCCTCGCCCTCCGGCAGCGGCACCGCGCGGGACAGCACCGCCACGGCCAGCAGCCCGGCGGCGCTGACCCACAGGGTGGCGGGCACGCCGATCCCTTCGGCCAGAGCCCCCCAGCCAAGGCTGCCCGCCGTCAGTGCGCCATTGAACACCGTCAGGTACAGCGCCAGACCACGCCCGCGTACCCAATTAGGCAGGATCGCCTGGGTCGTGGCGCTCAGCGTCGTCAGCACGGCGATCCAGGCCGCCCCGGCGCCCAGCAGGACCGGCAGCGCCAGCCAGCGCGGCGGGGCCAGGGCCAGAATGCCCATCACGACGGCGGTGACCAGCGCCGCCGCCAGCATGAGGCCGTCCGCCCCCAGACGCTCGCGCAGGCGCGGCAGGACGGTCGCCCCGCCGATGGCACCCGCCCCCACGGCGCCGAGCAGCAGGCCGTAGAAGCCCGGCCCGCCACCCAGCATCGGCCCGGCGACGATGGGCAGCAAGGCCCAGAGGGCGCTGGCGCAGGCGAAGAACAGGCCGGCGCGCAGGAAGACGCGGTGCAACTCCTTGCTGGCGCGGGCGTAGCGCAGCCCGGCGCGCAACGCGCCGCCGAACTGCTCCGACAGATCGTCGCGGGCGTCGGGGGTGCGCCGCCACCACAGCAGGGCGGCGATGACGATGATGTAGGAACTCACATCCACCGCGTAGGTGGCGGCGGCCCCGGCGGCGGCCAGGATCGCGCCGCCCGCCGCCGGGCCGATGGCGCGGGCGATGTTGATGCCCAGGCTGTTCAGCGCCACCGCGCCCTTCAGCTCGCCGCGCGGCACCAGCTCCGGCACGATGGATTGCCAGACCGGCGCCATCAGCGCCGCCCCGACTCCGCCGAGGAAGGTCAGCCCGGCGATGGAGGCCACGCTGGCGACGCCCAGCCACGCCTGGACCATCAGCGCGGCGCTGACGCAGGCGAGCAGGCACTGGATGACGATCAGCATCCGCCGCCGATCCATGATGTCCGACAGCACGCCCGCCGGGATCGCCAGCAGGAAGATCGGCAGCGAGCCCGCCGCCTGGATCAGCGCGACGGTGGACGGCGATCCCGACAGGTCAAGCACCAGCCACGCGCTCGCCACGTCGCGCATGAAGGTGCCGACGTTGCCCAGCACGGCCGCCACCCACAGCACGGCGAACAGCCGGTTGCGCAGCGGCGCGAAGGCCCCGGCCGGCTTGGTTCCAGGGGAGGGAACGGTTTCGGCGGTCATGCGGACCCTCCCCGGCGGTGGGCGTTGCGGTGGGTGAGCACCGCCGCCGCCGCGAAGCCGCCGACGATGGCCAGATGCTCCAGGAATGTGGCGGTCTGGCGGGCGCGGTCCGGCCCCTCATAAGTCCAGAAGGCGTGGGCGAGCAGCGTGGCGACCACCGTGAAGCCGGCGAGCAGCCCGGCGCCGAGCCAGCACCAGCGCCGTGTCAAAAACAGCGCCGACCCGCCGAGCTGGGTGACGATCACCGCCGCCGCGACGAGGACCGGCAGGCCGAGACCCAGCCCCGCCGCCTCGGCCACCGCACCGTTGAAGTCCGTCAGCTTGACCAGCCCGCTGACCAGGAAGGGCGCCGCCAGCGCGAGGCGGGCGAGCCAGGCGGTCCCCGGCCAGTCGAGCAGCGCGGCGACCGGCGCACCGGCGGCGTCCTTGCGCGTGCAAAGGGTGTCGGCCATCGTCCCGCTCCCCCTCACACCGCCCAGCAGCCGCAGCCGAACACGCCCCAGAAGCTGCGCGCGTCCGCCGAGGGCACGTCGGCGCCCAGAGCCGCCGCGTGGTCGTGGCCGTGCACCGCGCAGCCGGAGTGGCAGCCGCACTCCGCCGCCTGCCTCTGCACCGTCTTGGGGTCGCGGTAATAGCCGCCGACCGTGGCGACCGGCGACCAGTCGGGCATCGGCTTGGGCAGCGGCGGGGCGAGCGTGTCGTAATCGCCCTCGCCATGCACCACGGCACCACCCAGCAGGGTCAGGACGGAGCGGATGTGGGGGATGCGGTCCTCCGGCACGGCCATGTAGTCGTCGCTGAGCAGCGCCGCGTCGGCGAGTTGCCCGGCCTCGATCCGGCCCTTCTTGCCCTGCTCGTTGGAGAACCAGGTGTTGGCCTCCGTCCACAGGCGCAGCGCCGTCTCGCGGTCCAGACGGTTGGCCATCGGGTAGAGCGACAGCCCGCCCACCGTCTTGCCGGTGACCAGCCAGGACAGCGAGACCCAGGGGTTGTAGCTCGCCACGCGGGTGGCGTCCGTCCCGGCGCCCACCGGCACCCCGGCGGCCATCATCCTGGCGATGGGCGGCGTGGCCTCGGCAGCCTTGGCGCCGTAGCGCTCCACGAAATACTCGCCCTGATAGGCCATGCGGTGCTGCACGGCGATGCCGCCGCCAAGCGCCGCGATGCGATCGATGTTGCGCTCGCTGATCGTCTCGGCGTGGTCGAAGAACCAGTTCAGCCCCTGCAGCGGGATGTCGCGGTTGACCTTCTCGAAGACGTCAAGCGCCCGCCCGATGGTCTCGTCGTAGGTGGCGTGCAACCGCCACGGCCAGCGCCGCTCGGCCAGCAGGCGCACCACCGGCTCCAGGTCCGTCTCCATGTTGGGCGGCATCTCGGGCCGGGCGACCCGGAAGTCCTCGAAGTCGGCAGCCGAATAGACCAGCATCTCCCCCGCCCCGTTCAGGCGGTAGCGGTCGTCGCCGTCGCCCGGCTTGACCTTGTCCGACCAGTTGGCGAAGTCCTGCAACTCCTCCTTCGGCTTCTGGGTAAACAGGTTGTAGGCGATGCGCAGCGTCATCTCGCCGTCGGCGTGCAACTTCTCAATGATCGCGTAGTCGTCGGGGTAGTTTTGGAAGCCGCCGCCGGCGTCGATCACGCTGGTCACGCCCAGCCCGTTCAACTCCCGCATGAAATGGCGGGTGGAGTTGACCTGATACTCCTCCGGCAGCTTCGGTCCCTTGGCGAGGGTGGAGTACAGGATCATCGCGTTGGGCAGGGCGAGCAGCAGGCCGGTCGGGTTGCCCGCGGCATCGCGCTGGATCTCGCCGCCCGGCGGGTTGGGCGTGTCCTTGCCGTAGCCCACCGCCCGCAGCGCCGCCCCGTTCAGCAGCGCGCGGTCGTATAGGTGCAGGATGAAGACCGGCGTGTCGGGGGCGGCGGCGTTGAGTTCCTCCAGCGTCGGCAGGCGCTTCTCGGCGAACTGGTGCTCGGTGAAGCCGCCGACGACGCGGACCCACTGCGGGGCGGGGGTGCGGGCCACCTGGGCGCGCAGCATCGCCATGGCGTCGGCCAGCGTCGGCACGCCGTCCCAGCGCAGCTCCATGTTGTAGTTCAGGCCGCCGCGGATGACGTGGATGTGGCTGTCGATCAGGCCGGGGATCAGGCGGCGTCCCTTGGCGTCGATCACCGTGGCGTCGGGAGATGATGCGGCGCGCACCTCGGCCTCCCGCCCCACGGCGAGGAAGCGCCCGTCGCGGATCGCCACGGCGTCGGCCTGCGGGTTGGCGCGGTCGAGCGTCGTGATCCGGGCGTTGACGATCAGAAGGTCGGAAGACGGCATGGCGGCATTCCCAAGGCGGGTGAACAGGGGTGAGGCGAGCAGGGTGGCGGCGGCGCTTCCGGCGATGGCGCCGCGACGACCGATGCCGGTGCGGCCGATACCGGTACGGCCGGTCATGCCCGGCCCCGCGGGGGTGCGTCCGCGGCCGGGACCGGCGGGTTCGCGGCATCGGGAGCGGCGGCGCTGCCGGCCTGCGGCCCCAGGATGTGACGGGCGCAGTCGTTCTGGATGAAGGCGAGGACCGGCTGCCCGGCGATCAGCCGCTTGACCACCGGCACCGCCTGCTCGCCGACCAGCATGCCGAGCAGGCCGATCAGGGCGATGGTGGGCGGTGCCGGGGAGCGGACACCGAGCAACGCGTAGAGGACGCCGACCAGGATGCCGGCGCCGAGGGAAAGCAGATAGGGCATCATGGCGTGCCTGTTCTTCGTCCGGAAGGGCGGAAAGAGGCGGACCGGCCCCGGGAAGGGTCGGGACCGGTCCGCCGCGGCGCAGGGCGTCAGGCGCCGCAAAGCAAGGGCCGCGATCAGGCGGCGGCGCTGTGGCCGCCTTCCGACGCGCCGAACATCGTCTTGGCGTAGATGATGCCCAGGCCATAGGCGCCGCCGTACTTCTTGGCGATGCCGGTGGTCATCTCGTAGGTCTCGGTGCGCGCCCAGTCGCGCTGCAGTTCCAGCATGTACTGGAGCGAGGTCATCGGGCGGACGCCGGCCTGGACCATGCGGTCCATGGCGCGCTGGTGCGCCTCGACCGAGACGTCGCCGCAGGCGTCGGCGATGACGTAGACCTCGAAGCCCTGGTCCAGCGCCGACAGGGTCGGGCCGACGATGCAGACCGAGGTCCACAGGCCGCAGAAGACCAGCCGGGTCTTGCCCAGGCCGTTCACCCGCTTGATGACGTTGGCGTCCTCCCAGGTGTTCATGGAGGTGCGGTCGGTGACCTCCGCCTCCGGGAAGGCTTCCCTGATCTCGGAGAAGATCGGGCCGGAGAAGCTCTTCTCCGCGACCGTGGTCAGGATCGTCGAGACGCCGAAGCCGGCGGCGGCGTGGGCGACCAGCGCGGTGTTGGTGCGCAGCGTCGTGGCGTCGATCGAATGGGTCGCGAAGGCCATCTGCGACTGATGATCGATCATGATCAGCGCGTGGTCCTTCGGCGATACGAGCAGCTTGCCGGGAGTCGCGGTGGCGGTGATGGTCATGTCTCTATCCCTTTGTTCTTGGCGCCGGTGCTCCAGACGGGGCCTATGGGCGAAGCCCGTGGCCCGGCGGTGCGTCGAAGCATCGGCCAGGGACGGAGGACGGCGACATTGAACTTGCGTTTGCCGGCCCTATACCTTGGTATATCAGGCCAAGGCGCCGCTCGCCGCCGGTGCCGGTCAGGGTAAAGGGACAGGGCAAAGGGACAGGGTTGAGGAAAGACGTGACCCGACGGCCAGGCGAGCGACGGTGATGCGCACGAGGGATGTCCCCGGAGACCAGCGGTTTCTTCTGGCGACCCTGCCCCCGGGGGCAGGGCAGACGCGGCTGGCCATCGGCACGGTGGCGGGGCTTCTGGTCGCCCTTGCGATCGCGACCCCCTTCGCCCGCCTGACGCTGGACGGCACGGCAGTTCTGCTGCCCGCCTACGCCACCGCGGTCCTGCTGACCGAGCTGATGACCGCCGTCCTGCTGTTCGCGCTCTACGCCACGCAACGCTCGCCGGCCCTGCTGGCCCTGGCCGCCGGCTATCTGGTCACGGCGCTGCTGATCGTTCCCTGGGCGCTGACCTTCCCCGGAGTCTTCGCGCCGACCGGGCTGCTCGGCGCCGGCCTGCAGAGCACGGCCATTGTGGCCGCCGGGCGCCGCATCGGGCTGCCGCTGTTCATCCTGGCCTACGCGCTGCTGAAGGCCGTGGAGGCCGGGCCGCGCGAGGCGCACCGCCCGGCCCTCCCCGCCATCGCGGGCGGCGTGGCGCTGGCGGCGGCGCTGGCCGGGGGCCTGACGGCCTTCGCGCTGGCCAACGACGCCGTTCTTCCCCGGCTGATGGTCGACACCATGCGGGAAACGCCGTTGTGGCGGATCGTGCCGGTGACGGCGTTGGCGCTCTGCGCCGCCGCACTGGCCGTCCTGTGGCGGCAACGGCGCTCCGTCCTGGACCTCTGGCTGATGGTCGTCCTGGCCGCCTGGGCCATCGAGACCTGCCTGCTGAGCTTCATCAGCGGCGGGCGCTTCAGCGCCGGCTGGTGGTCGGGGCGGCTGTTCGGGCTGGCCGCCTCCAGCGTCGTCCTGCTGATCCTGCTGGCGGAGATGACGACGCTTTACGGGCGGCTGGTCCGCTCGGTGGCGGCGGAACGGCGGGTGCGCGACGCGCGGCTGGCCAGCCTGGAGGCGCTCTCCGCCTCCATCGCGCACGAGGTCAACCAGCCGCTGGCGAGCATGGTCACCAACGCGGGCGCCGGGCTGCGCTGGCTCGACCGCCCGTCGCCCAATCTGGTGGAGGTGCGGGCGGCGCTGAGGCGGATCTCCGACGACGGCCACCGCGCCGCGCGGGTGATCGCCTGCATTCGCGATTCCTTCCGCAAGGCGCCGCCCCAGCGCCGCCGGCTGGACATCAACGGCGTGATCCGGAGCGCGCTGGACCGCACGGAGGGCGAGCGCCGCCTGAACCGGATCGCCGTGCGCACCGATCTGCAGCAGAGCCTGCCGCCGGTCAACGGCAGCCCGGTGCAGCTCGAACAGGTGCTCCTGAACCTGATCGCCAACGCCGACGACGCGATGGGCGCGGTCGCCGACCGTCCGCGCGTGCTGAGCATCCGCTCGCGCCGCCGCGGCCTCGCCGATGTCCTCGTGTCGGTGGAGGACACCGGCACCGGGTTGCAGGCGACCCAAAAGGAGCGGCTATTCGAACCCTTCTTCACCACCAAGGAGCATGGAATCGGCATGGGGCTGACCATCTGCCAGTCGATCGTGGAGGCCCATGGCGGTCGGCTGTGGATGGCCGCCAACCAGCCCCACGGCGCCGTCTTCCGCTTCACCCTGCCCGCCGACGACGAGCCGGAGCGGCCGGAGGCCGGCGCCGCCCTGGAGAGGACGCGATGACCGACCGAACCGTCTCCGACCGGCCCGCCACCGCCATGGAAACGCCCTTCGTCGCCATCATCGACGACGATCCGTCGATCCGGGAATCGCTGGTCAGCCTGCTGCGCTCCGTCGGGCTGACCGCCCTGCCCTTCGCCTCGGCGCAGGACTTCCTGCAGCACCGCTGGCCCGACGCGCCGGGCTGCCTGGTACTGGACGTGCGGCTGCCCGGCCAAAGCGGGCTGGAGTTCCAGCGCGAACTGACCGGGGCGGGCATCCATCTGCCGGTCGTCTTCATCACCGGCCACGGCGACATTCCCATGTCGGTGACGGCGATGAAGGCCGGCGCCGTCGAGTTCCTGGCCAAGCCCTTCCGCGATCAGGACCTGATCGACGCCGTCCACACCGGCATCGAGCGCGACCGCGACCGCCGCCGCGCCGTCGACGCCCTGTCCGATCTTCAGGAACGCTTCCGCAGCCTGACCCCGCGCGAGCGGGAGGTGATGCGGCTCGTCGCCGCCGGGCAGCTCAACAAGCAGATCGCCGCCGAGTTGCAGCTCAGCGAGATCACCGTGAAGGTCCACCGTGCCAGCGTGATGCGCAAGATGCAGGCGCGGTCCCTGCCCGATCTGGTGCGCATCGCCGACAAGGTGACCCCTGCCGGCGACGCCTGACCGGTCCTTGCTTACGACCCCTTGATGAAGGCCAGCACGTCGGCGTTGAAGCGGTCTTGGTGGGTGGCCGTCAGGCCGTGCGGCGCCCCCTCGTAGACCGTCAGCGTCGCCTGCGGCGCGATCTCCACGGCGCGGCGCGCCGCCGCGTCGATGGGCACGATCTGGTCGTCGTCGCCGTGGATGAACAGCGTCGGGAGCGCCATCTTCTTCAGATCCTCGGTGAAGTCGGTTTCCGAGAATTGCTGGATGCAGTCGTAGGCGCCCTTGATCCCGGCCATCATGCCCTGCAGCCAGAAGGATTGCCGCAGCCCCTCCGACACCTTCGCCCCGTCACGGTTGAAGCCGTAGAAGGGCATGGTCAGGTCCAGGAAGAACTGCGACCGGTCGTCGTAGGTGCCCTTGCGGATGCCGTCGAAGACGTCCATCGGCAGGCCGCCGGGGTTGGCCGCGGTCTTCAGCATGATCGGCGGCACCGCCCCGACCAGCACGGCCTTGGCAACTCGCCCGGTGCCGTGGCGCCCGATGTAGCGGGCGACCTCGCCGCCGCCGGTCGAATGGCCGATCATCACCGCGTCGCGCACGTCCAGCGCGTCGAGCAGCTCGGCCAGATCGTCGGCATACTGGTCCATGTGGTTGCCGGCCCAGGTCTGGTCGGACCGGCCATGGCTGCGCCGGTCGTGGGCGATGACCCGGTAGCCCTGCTGGCCGAAGAACAGCATCTGCCCGTCCCAGGCGTCGGCGCTGAGCGGCCAACCGTGCGAGAAGACCACCGGCTGTCCGCTGCCCCAGTCCTTGTAGAAGATGCGGGTGCCGTCCTTGGTCGAGATCGTGCTCAAAACCCCCTCCATTTTTTTGGGCGCTCGAAAGTTCCGCGGCGCGGGGGAAGGCGGACACCGGCCTTTCCATGGGCAACGCGGGACGACGTCGGCGTCACAACAGTGCCGAAAGCGGCCCGGCCTGGAAACTATACGGAGGTATCGGTGGGCCGCCCGTGCGTATGGCAAGCCGGTGGAGGACGGCGCCGCTGGATCGCGGCAAGGGGGGAAGAGAACGGGAAGACACGCGAACCGGCACCGCCGCTGTTCGCCCAGCGGTGGAAATATTTCGTTTTTTCAATCAGTTCCGGTGCTTTTGATGGAGATTTAGCTCCCTTTGCGTCTTCCGGACCGGCCCTGCATCGTTTATCTTCGGACAGCGGTGGGCACGAAGCCTATCCAACTGGGAAATAAGCAAACGGCTTCTTGGAGGAGCAGAGCTTGCGGATGCTTGTCGCCGTGGCCGATGAACTGCGCCGACAGAGCCGCAGCATCATCGTACGTCTTATGCTGTTTGGACTAGTCTTGGTCTTCGTTGGCGCTTGCGCGCGCATCTGGGTCCTGTCCTCCTTCTTGGAGGACAAGATCGACAACCTGACCTCGTCCCAACAGCAATCGGCCGCGTCCTACGTCGCCCACGACATCGACGAGAAGATCAAGGCCCGGCTCGACCTCCTGCGCCGGGCTGCCGGAAGCCTGCCATTGGCGAGCCTCGACGATCCCGCAGCCCTGCGGGATTGGCTGAAGACGCATCACGAGATCGCGCCCCTGTTCTCGCGCGGGCTGATGGTCGTCCGGCCGGACGGGCACGGAGTCTTCGCCGATTACCCGGAACGGCACCGATCGCCCGATTTCGACGTTTCGGATCGCGACTGGTTCCGGTCGGCGCTGGACACCCGCGAACCGGTGATCGGGAGGCCCGCCCGCTCCGCCATCGATGATGAGCCGATGGTGGTCATGGCGACGGCGGTCACCGACGCGGCCGGAACCCCGGTCGCGGTCCTGGCCGGCGCCACCGCCCTGTCGTCGCCCGGCTTCCTCAATCTGGTGCAGGGAAACCGCATCGGGCGCAGCGGCGGCTTCCTGCTGGTCTCCCCCCGCGACAAGCTGTTCGTGTCGGCCAGCGATCACGGCATGATCCTGACCGCGACCCCGCCGGAGGGGGTGAACCCGCTGCACGACCGGGCCATGGCCGGCTACCGCGGCACCGGCATCACCGTCAACGCGGCGGGGGTGGAGGAGTTGTCTGCCATCGCGGCGGTCCCGACGGCAGGCTGGTTCCTGGTCGCCCGGCTGCCCACGGCGGAGGCGTTCGAAGGGGTGCGGGACCTGCAGACCTTCATCGCCACCAACAGCCTGATGATCGCCGCCTTCGCCGTGACCGTGCTGTTCTTCGGCATGCGCCGTTTCTTCCGCCCGCTGACCGAGGCGGCGCGGCGGATGCACCAGATGGCCGACGGGCATGTCGAGCTGTCGCCCCTGCCGGTCCACCGCATGGACGAGGTCGGAGAGCTGGCGCAGGGCTTCAACTATCTGCTGGGCAAGCTGCGGGAGCAGGAGGCCGCCCTGCGGGCGAGCGAGGCGCGGATGGCCCATATGGCCCATCACGACGCGCTCACCGGCCTGCCCAACCGCGCCATGTTCCTCCAGCGGCTGCAACAGGCCATCGACCGGGCGGAGCGCGGCGGCATGCTGTTCGCCTTGCTCTACATCGATCTGGACGGTTTCAAGCCGATCAACGACACCCACGGCCACAGCCGCGGCGACGAGGTCCTGCGCGTGGTGGCGCGTCGCCTGTCCGGCCTGCTGCGCCGATCCGACCTGATCGCCCGCATCGGCGGCGACGAGTTCGCCATCATCCTGGAGGTGGAGGTCACCCGCGCCGGGGCGGAAACGGTCGCCGACAAGTGCCGGGCGGCGCTGGAGGAGCCCATCCTGATCGACGGGCTGCGGCTGCCGCTCGCCCTGTCGATCGGCGTTGCCGTCTACCCGCAGGACGGGCGCGATTCCCAGCAGCTCATCGTCCACGCCGATCAGGCCATGTACGCGGTCAAGAGGGGCGCCGCGCGGGTCCCGGCCCTGTAGGCGCTTCCGCTCAGTGACAGCCCGAACCGCCGCCGGAGGGGCCGCAGCCCGTGCACCCGCCGCCGCAGCCAGGCCCCTTCGGCACGGCGCGGCCCAGCAGGCGGGCGCGCAGCCCGGCCGGAAGGATCACGCGCCACACCGTCCACGCCGCGGCCACCGCCACAACCACCGCAACCAGCAGATTCTGCCACATGGCTATGCCCTCCCCTTACAGCAGCGCAGACGCGACGCGGTAGGTGATGAAGCTCGCCCCATAGGCCAGCGTGATCATGTAGACGAACATCACCACCGGCCAGAACCAGCCGTTGGTCTCCCGCTTCACCACCGACAGGGTGGCGACGCATTGCGGGGCGAAGACGTACCAGGCGAGCAGCGACAGGGCGGTCGGCAGGCTCCAGGAGGCGGCCAGCGCGCCGGCCAACGAGGATTGCAGCGCGTCGCCGCTGTCGCTCAGCGCGTAGATGGTGCCCAGCACGCCGACCGCCACCTCGCGCGCCGCGATGCCCGGCACCAGCGCCACGGCGATCTGCCAGGTGAAGCCGATCGGCGCCAGCAGCGGTTCCAGCGCGTGGCCGATCATGCCGGCGATGGAATACTGGATGGCCGGCTCGGTCGCCCCCTCCGGCGCGCCGGGGAAGCTCGCCAGGAACCACATGACGATCATCAGCGCGAAGATCGTCGTCCCGGCCCGCGCCAGGAAGACCTTGGCCCGCTCGAACAGGCCCAGCGCGATGTCGCGCGGGTTGGGCAGGCGGTAGGCCGGAAGCTCCATCAGCAACGGCTCGCGCTCACCTTTGAAGACGGTCTTCTTGAGCACGAAGGCGACGGCCAGCGCCGACAGGATGCCGGCGGCGTAGAGCGCGAACATCACCAGCCCCGGCAGCCCGACCAGCCCGCCCAGCAGCGGACGGTCGGGCACGAAGGCCGCGATCAGCAGCGTGTAGACCGGCAGCCGGGCGGAGCAGGTCATCAGCGGGGCGATCATGATGGTCGCCAGCCGGTCGGCCCGGTTCTCGATGGTGCGCGCCGCCATGACGCCGGGCACCGCGCAGGCGAAGCTGGACAGCAGCGGGATGAAGGCCCGCCCGTGCAGCCCAACCCCGCCCATCAGCCGGTCCAGCAGGAAGGCGGCGCGGGCGAGATAGCCGGTCGCCTCCAGCACCAGGATGAAGAAGAACAGCACGAGGATCTGCGGCAGGAAGATGACCACGCTGCCCACCCCGGCGATGATCCCGTCGGTCAGCAGGCTGCGCAACGCGCCGTCCGGCAGGGTGGCGGCCACCCAGTCCTTGAGCCCGCTGACCGCGCCGTCGATCAGGTTCATCGGCGCCTCGGCCCAGGCGAACACCGCCTGGAACATCAGGAACAGCACGAGGAACAGGAAGGCCAGCCCGAACACCGGGTGCAGCAGCACGGCGTCCACCCGCCGGGTCGCCAGCGGCGGCAGGCCGGCGTCGGCCACGCAGCCGGCCAGAAGCCCTTCGACCTCCTGGTGATAGGCCCGCAGGTCGCGCGAGGAGGGCTCGCTCCAGCCGCAGGAAGCCGGGGTTTCGGCAGCGTCCGTGGCCATCGCCATGGCCCCGTCGATCTGCTCCAGCAGTGGCTGGACGCCGCCGCGGCGGATGGCGACGGTCGGCACCACCGGCACGCCGAGTGCTGCGGACAGGGCCGCCGCGTCGATGCGGCAGCCGCGCTTCTCCGCCGCGTCCATCATGTTCAGCGCCAGGATGATCGGGCGGCCCAGCCGCTTCATCTCCACCACCAGCCGCAGATTCAGGCGCAGGTTGGTGGCGTCGGCGACGCAGACCAGCAGGTCGGGGCTGTCCTCGTGCGAGAAGCGGCCCAGCACGACGTCGCGGGTCACCTCCTCGTCGGGGGAGCGGGCGCGCAGGCTGTAGGTGCCCGGCAGGTCGATCACCTGCACGCGGCGGCCGAGCGGGCTGACGAAATGCCCGATCTTCCGTTCCACGGTGACGCCGGGGTAGTTCGCCACCTTCTGGCGGGAACCGGTGAGCGCGTTGAACAGGGCGGTCTTGCCGCAGTTCGGGTTGCCGACCAGCGCGATGCGCGGCGGCAGGGCGGAGTCCAGGACCGACATGGCCGGATGTCCTTGCAGGAGGTCGCTTTGAAAAGGAGTAGCGGCGCCGCGCGTCAGGCGGCGGGCGCCACCAGCACGGCGCGCGCCTCGGCGCGGCGGAGCGCCAGCGTGTGCTCGTTCACGCGGATGGCGATGGGGTCGCGGCCCGGAAAGGCTTCGTGCAGGACCTCGACGTGGGAGCCCTCGACCAGCCCCATCTCGATCATGCGCCGCTCCAGCTCCCCTTCGGGAAGGGTGGTGACGACCCCCCGCTCATCGACGCCGGTCACGCGGGCGCGCTCGCCCTTCTTCAACTCGCCCAAATGCCGTCCGCCGGGCGACTGGCCCGTTTCGGGGGTGGGATGACCGTTCATGGCTGCACCTGATCGCACCGGGAGGTGGGGGGCGCGTCCGTGTCCGCCCCTCTTCGCCGCGGATGATCCTGCGAAGCGTTCGCATCCGTCCAGCCGGCTAAATGTCGCAGGAGCCTTGTAAAATGAGCGTAGCGACCCTACCGCGATTAGGGCTTTGCGGGGGCCGCCGCGCCCTTCGCGTCGCCTTTGGCGGCGGGAGCCGGCGCCTTGGCGGAACGGTCGAGGTTGGCCTGCGCCGTTTTCGCCGCCGCGCTGTTCGGCGTGTTGCGGACGATCTGGCTCCAATCCTCCCGCGCACCCGGCAGATTGCCGGCCTGCGCCTTGATGTTGGCGCGCAGCAACAGGGCGTCGGGGTCGCCGGGGCGCAGTTCCAGCGCGCGGTCGATATCGGCCATGGCCTGCCGGTCGTTGGCCAGCGCCTTGTGGGCGGCGGCGCGGTAGAGATAGGCCTCGGGCCGCCGCGGGTCCTTGGCCAGCGCCGCGTCCAGGTCGGCCACGGCGTCCCAGAAGCGCTCCGTCTCGGCCCGCGCGATGGCCCGGTCGATCAGCAGGTCCACGTCGTCCGGCTGGAGCGCCAGGGCGCGGCTGTAGGCCCGCTCCGCCCGCACATTGTCACCGGCGCGCAGCCACGCCCAGCCGGCCCGCCCGAGGATCGAGGCCCCGGCCTTCGGATCGTCCTTGCCCAGCACGGGGGCCAGCTCCTCCAGCCGCGCCCCGGCGGTGGTGAAGTCACCCTTGTGGAACAGCGCCAGCGCCTGGCACAGCCGGGCATGGTCGCCGCCGCCGCGGTTCAGCCAGGTCTGCGCGCTCTCCAGCGCTTCGGCCGGGCGCTTTTCGGCGAGCGTCAGGCAGGCCTGGAACTCCCGGTTGTGATCGACGGCGGGAGCGGCCAAGGCGGGGCTGACGGAGAAGAGCGCCAGCGCGGCCGTGATGAGGTAAGCGTTGCGTCGGTTCATGGCGGCCTTACACTCCGCCATTGCCGCTTCCGACGCAAGGACCCCGCAAGACATGGCTTCACCCCGTCTGTTCGTCTTCGGCCTGGGCTTCACCGCCCGCGTGTTCGCCGACCGGCTGAAGGCCGAAGGCTGGCGGATCGCCGCCACCTGCCGCGGCGAGGACAAGCGCGCCGCCCTGGAGGCGCAGGGCATCGAGGCGTTCCTGTTCGACCGGGGACGCCCGCTGGAGGACGCCCGCGCCGCACTCGCCGGCACCACCCATCTGCTGGTCAGCGTGCCGCCCGACGAGCGGGGCGACCCGGTGCTCGACCAGCACGCCATGGATCTGGCGGACCTGCGGACGCTCGACTGGGCCGGCTACCTCTCCACCACCGGAGTCTACGGCGACACCAAGGGCGACTGGGTGGGCGAGGCGGCGTGGCTGCGCCCGACCGGCGAGCGGCAGAAGCGCCGCGTCGAGGCGGAGCGCGGCTGGCTGAACCTGTACCGGCAGTACGGCGTGCCGCTGCATCTCTTCCGGCTGGCCGGCATCTACGGGCCGGGGCGCAGCGCGCTGGACAACGTGCGCGACGGCACCGCCCGGCGGGTGGACAAGCCCGGACAGGTGTTCAGCCGCATCCATGTCGAGGACATCGCGGCGACGCTCCGCGCCTCGATGGACAAGCCGACGCTGGGCGCGGTCTACAACGTCGCCGACGACCTGCCCTCCCCCTCCCACGAGGTGGTGAGCTACGCCTGCGGCCTGTTGGGGGTGGAGCCACCGCCGCTGGTTCCCTTCGCGGAGGCCGGGCTGTCGCCGATGGCCGCCAGCTTCTACGCCGACTGCCGGCGTGTGAAGAACGACCGCATCAAGCGCCAGCTCGGCGTGGAGCTGACCTACCCGGATTACCGCGCCGGGCTGGACGCGCAATTCGCGGCGGAAGGCGGGCGCTAGAGTCGCGCCGGCGCGAATCGCGCGCCCTCCCGCCCCGGCCGCATTCCCCCCCTACGGCGGCACCCCGCGGGGGCGTCACGGGCCTCCGGATGGGCTGGAATCAGCGTTTCCGGCGACCGCCCGACCGCGCCGAACGAATTTGGTTCGGCAAAACCGACGTTGTGGTATCATGCGCCCCCGTTCCGGCCCGCTGGACTGTGGCCGGACCGGCATAGGTACACCTGCGAATCGCAAAAAACACGACCTGCCGAGACGACGACCAGCATGAACATCATCATCGAACGCGCCGCCCTTCTCCGGTCCCTTGGTCATGTGCAGAGCGTGGTTGAGCGCAGGAACACCATCCCCATTCTGTCCAACGTGCTGCTGCGGGCGAGCGACGGCGAGCTGTCGCTGGCCGCCACCGACATGGATCTGGAGATCGTCGAAACGGTCCCGGCCACGGTGACCCGCGCGGGCGGCACCACCGCCCCGGCCCACACGCTGTACGACATCGTGCGAAAGCTGCCCGACGGCAGCCAGGTGGAGCTGGACATCGGCGGCGACGGCACGATCCTGACGCTGCGCGCGGGCCGGTCGCAGTTCAAGCTGTCCTGCCTGCCGATCGACGATTTCCCGCAGCTGTCCGGCGGCGACCTGCCGCACCGCTTCGACCTGACGGCGGGCGATCTGCGGGCGCTGGTCGACCGCACCCGCTTCGCCATCTCGACCGAAGAGACGCGCTACTACCTCAACGGCATCTATCTGCACGCCGCCAAGGCCAAGGCCGGCGGGTCCGAGCTGCCGGTGCTGCGCGCCGTGGCGACCGACGGCCACCGTCTGGCGCGGGTCGAGATGCCGCTGCCGGAGGGGGCCGCCGGCATCCCCGGCGTCATCGTTCCGCGCAAGACCGTGAACGAGATCCGCAAGCTGATCGACGAGGCCGCCGACCGCATCGAGCTGTCGCTGTCGGACAACAAAATCCGCTTCGCCTTCGATTCGGTGGTCGTCACCTCCAAGCTGATCGACGGCACCTTCCCGGACTACGAGCGGGTGATCCCGGTCGGCAACGACAAGACGATGGAGGTGGACGCCAAGCTGTTCGCCGCCGCCGTGGACCGCGTCGCCACCATCTCCACCGAGAAGAGCCGGGCGGTGAAGCTGTCGCTGACCCGCGGCACGCTGACCCTCTCCGCCACCAGCCCCGAAGCCGGCAGCGCCACCGAGGAGCTGGAGGTCAATTACCAGGAAGGCCCCCTGGAAATCGGCTTCAACTCTCGCTATCTGCTTGATATCACGCAGCAGATCGAGGGCGAGGGCGCGCGCTTCTCGCTGGCCGACGCCGCCTCGCCGACCATCGTGCGCGACGTCGCCGACCCCACGGCCCTTTACGTGTTGATGCCGATGCGTGTGTGACCGGTCCGGACGGATCGGCGCTTTTCGGGCCGGTGCGCTCCGGACCCCGTGTTTGACGGGGTGCGGCGGCCCGGTCCCCGCATCCCGGATCGGACACTTTGCTCGACGCCAGACAGACTTCGCCCTATCCCGTCCCCGTGATGGACACTCCTGCCGCTTTGGCGGTGACGCGCCTGACCCTGACCCGCTTCCGCGGCTATGACAGCGCACGCCTGGAGCCCGACCACCGCCCGGTGGTGCTGACCGGGCCGAATGGCGCCGGCAAGACCAACCTGCTCGAAGCCGTCAGCTTCCTCGCCCCCGGCCGCGGCCTGCGCGGCGCCAAGCTGTCGGAGGTGGAGCGGATCGGCTCCGGCGCAGGCGCCGGCTGGGCCGTCGCCGCCGTGCTGGATACCCCCACCGGCCCGGTGGACATCGGCACGGGCCGCGAGATCGGCGCCCCAACGGCGTCGGGCGCCGAGCGCGACCGCCGCGTCGTCCGGGTGGACGGCCACCCCGCCAAGGGCCAGACGGTTCTGGCCGAGCATGTCGCCGTCGTCTGGCTGACCCCGCAGATGGACCGGCTGTTCCTGGAAGGCTCCAGCGGGCGCCGCCGCTTCCTCGACCGCCTCGTCTTCGGTTTCGACCCCGCCCACGCCGGGCGGCTCAGCCGTTACGAGCACGCCCTGCGCGAGCGCGCCCGCCTGCTGCGCGAGGGGCATCGCGGCTGGAACGGCGACGAGGGCTGGCTGAGCGGGCTGGAGGACCAGATGGCGACGACCGGAGTCGCCGTGGCCGCCGCCCGCCGCGAGGTTGTGCAGCGGCTGCGCGCCGCCTGCGGGCGGGCCGTCGGCCCCTTCCCCGGCGCCGACCTGACGGTGCAGGGCACGGTGGAGCGCTGGCTCGACGACGGCCCCGCTCTGGCCGCCGAGGACGCGCTGCGCCGCTCGCTGCGCGACAGCCGGCGGGCCGATTCGGACGGCGGCGGCGCCACGCTGGGACCGCACAAGAGCGACCTCGCGGTGCGCCACGCCCAGAAGGACATGCCGGCGGCGCTCTGCTCCACCGGAGAGCAGAAGGCGCTGCTGATCGCCATCATGCTGGCCAACGCCCGCCTTCTGGCGGCGGAGCGCGGGGCCGCCCCGCTGCTGCTTCTGGACGAGGTGGCCGCCCATCTGGACCCGCAGCGACGCGAGGCGCTGTTCGACGAGATCCTGGCGCTGGGCGCCCAGGCCTGGATGACCGGCACCGACGATTCGGTCTTCGGGCCGCTGGGCGGTGCGGCCAAACGCTTTCACATCGAGGATGCGACCGTGACCCCGGCCTAGCGCTCGAAAAAGGGCTCAAAAGCCCAGAAAATCACCGACCGAAGTACGGTATTCCGCCGAAACCCAACGCAGTCTGCTATAGTCGCACCATGGCACAGGAAGCACTTAAGAACGACCTCCCGCAGCAGGATTACGGCGCGGAATCGATCACCGTCTTGCGCGGGCTGGACGCCGTGCGCAAGCGTCCGGGCATGTACATCGGCGACACCGATGACGGCTCCGGACTGCATCATATGGTCTACGAAGTCGTGGACAACGCGATCGACGAGGCGCTGGCCGGCTACTGCGACGCGGTCGTGGTGCAGCTCAACGCCGACGGGTCGGTCACGGTGCGCGACAATGGCCGCGGCATCCCCACCGACATCCACTCCGAAGAGGGCGTGTCGGCGGCGGAGGTCGTGATGACCCAGCTCCACGCCGGCGGCAAGTTCAACCAGAACTCCTACAAGGTGTCGGGCGGCCTGCACGGCGTGGGCGTGTCGGTGGTGAACGCCCTGTCGGAGACGCTGGAGTTGCGCATCTGGCGCAACGGCCGCGAATGGTTCATGCTTTTCCGCCACGGCGTCGCCGATGCCCGTCTGGCCGACGTCGGCCCGGCCCCGATGGTGGACGACGGCAACGGCGGGCAGAAGCCGCTCTCCGGGACCGAGGTCACCTTCCTGCCGTCCAAGGACACCTTCACCAACACCGAATTCGATTTCGCGACGCTGGAACACCGGCTGCGCGAGCTGGCCTTCCTGAACTCCGGCGTGCGGCTGGTGCTGACCGACGCCCGCGGGGTGGAGCCGAGGGTGCAGGACCTGCATTACGAAGGCGGGCTGGAAGCCTTCGTGAACTGGCTCGACCGTTCCAAGGTGCCGCTGCACAAGCCGGCGATCTCCATCAGGGCGGAGCGCCCGACCGAGCATGGCGGGTTGGTCAGCGTGGAATGCTCGCTCCAGTGGAACGACAGCTACCACGAGACGACTCTCTGCTTCACCAACAACATCCCGCAGAAGGACGGCGGCACCCACCTCGCCGGCTTCCGCGCGGCGCTGACGCGGGCGGTCAACAACTACGCCAACGAATCGGGCATCGCGAAGAAGGAGAAGGTCAACCTCTCCGGCGACGACGCGCGCGAGGGCCTGACCTGCGTGCTGTCGGTGAAGGTGCCCGACCCGAAATTCTCCAGCCAGACCAAGGACAAGCTGGTCTCGTCGGAAGTCCGCCCGGTGGTCGAGGCGGTGGTGGGCGAATGCCTCGCCCAATATTTCGAGGAGCATCCGGCGGACGCCCGGCGCGTCGTCCAGAAGGTGGTCGAGGCCGCCGCCGCCCGCGAGGCCGCCCGCAAGGCGCGCGAGCTGACCCGGCGCAAGGGTGCGCTCGACATCGCCTCCCTGCCCGGCAAGCTGGCCGACTGCCAGGAGCGCGACCCGGCGCTGTCCGAACTTTTCATCGTGGAGGGCGATTCGGCGGGCGGTTCGGCCAAGCAGGGCCGGTCGCGCCAGTTCCAGGCCATCCTGCCGCTGCGCGGCAAGATCCTGAACGTCGAGCGGGCGCGCTTCGACAAGATGCTGTCCTCGGCGGAGATCGGCACGCTGATCGCGGCGCTGGGCACCGGCATCGGGCGCGACGAGTTCAACCCGGACAAGACGCGCTACCACAAGATCATCATCATGACCGACGCGGACGTGGACGGCAGCCACATCCGCACGCTCCTGCTGACCTTCTTCTTCCGGCAGATGCCAGAGCTGATCGACCGCGGCTATCTCTACATCGCCCAGCCGCCGCTCTACCGCATCAAGCGCGGCAACGCGAAGGAACGGTACCTGAAGGACGACCGGGCGCTGGAGGAGTATCTGATCGAGGCGGCGCTGGGCGACCTGTCCGTGCGCCCCGCCGACGGCTCCCTGCTGAACGGCGCCCCGCTGCGGGAGATGGTCGAACAGGCCCGCGGCGCCCGCCTGCACATCGAGACGCTGGCCCGCAAGGCCGGCAATCTCCTGGTTGTGGAATCGGCGGCGGTGAGCGGCGCCCTGTCGGTCGCTCTGTCGCAGGACACCGCCCAGGCGCAGCAGGCGGCCGAGACGGTGGCCGCCCGGCTGAACGCGCTGGACGTGGAAGGCGGCTGGCGCGGCGAGAGCCTGCTCCAGGGCGGCTATGCGCTGGTGCGGACGCGCCGCGGCGTGACCCACCGCCACCATCTCGACGCCGACCTGCTGAAGAGCGCCGAGGCCCGCAAACTCGACGCCATCGCGGCGGACCTGAAGCGTGTCTACGCCGAGCCGGGCCGCGCCTTCGAGAAGCAGAAGGAGAGTCGCAGCCTGACCGGACCCGTCGCCTTGTTCGACACGGTGATGGAGCTGGGCCGCCGCGGCGTGACGATCCAGCGCTACAAGGGCCTGGGCGAGATGAACCCCGATCAGCTCTGGGAAACCACGCTGGACCCGACCAAGCGCTCGCTGTTGCAGGTGAAGGTCAACCACGCCGATCAGGCGGAAGAGGTCTTCTCCACCCTGATGGGCGACATCGTCGAGCCGCGCCGCGAGTTCATCCAGGAGAATGCCCTGAAGGTCGCCAACCTGGACGTCTAAGAAGCCGTGCAGGTTTGCGCATAACCTGAGCATATCGGCGCTTGACGTGAGGCTGGGCGGGGCTGCAAGGCTCCGCCTACTTCATGTGCGGCCCCCATTTCTCGAGAGTGGGGCCTTATGACGAGCCCGAGATCAGCTTATGGACCGACAGGCCGTCGACCGCGCAAATGATACGGATAAGACCTGCGCGCGCTTGCGACGCCCCCCTTCTGCCAGAGATCGAGCGCAGTGCCGGCGAGGCCTTTCGGCAATGGACGGGGCTGGAGTGGATCGCTGACGACGATGTCCAATCGGAGGAACGGCATCGCGCTCTGATCGCCCATGGCATTGCGCTTGTCGCCGACCTGGAAGGGTGTGGAATTGCCGCGTTCCTGAATGGGGAGGCAACGCCCGACGCCCTTCACATTTGGCAAGTGGCCGTCCATCGGGATCAGCACCGGCGCGGCATCAGGCGGATGCTGATGGAAGCGGCTCAGCACCATGCCGCCGATCACGGCGTCCATTCTCTGACCTTGACCACCTTCAGGGACGTGCCGTGGAACGAACCTTATTATCGAAGACTTGGGTTCATCACGCTGGATGGTGAAAACCTAGGCCCCCGGCTGAGCGCTGTTTTGGACGCTGAGGAACAATCTGGGCTCCCGACCGCACAGCGTTGCGCCATGAGGAAGACCTTCTGACAACGGCGTCCGGCAAGCCGGGCGTATCGGTACTTGTCATGCCCATACATCAGGCATTTATGAGGATATCCGAACTATTGGCATCTTTGACAATTCACCTACAAAACGCTTGACATAGCTGTAATTTTCTTGCCTCGCTGCGTTGCGCACTCAGCGCATCTGGTATTTGGTATGCCAGTGTACAGTCATCCTCATCAGACATGAGGGAGATGCACCATGGCTTACACCACCGCTTCGCACACCGATCATGACGGTCTTCTGTCGGGTATCGCGAGGGGCGTTCGCGAGTTCGTGAGCGCTTGGTTCGAGGCATCCGCCGCCTATACCGTCTATTGTGAGCTGTCGGCCTTGAGCAGGGCGGAGCTGGCCGCGCGTGACCTGCGCCGCGAGGACATCGGCCGCGTCGCCATGGACCTGCCGACGCTGATGCGCAAGTAACCTGTGCACGGTCCTCTCCAAGCCGGGAGAGCGCCGATCTCGTGACGGGTCAGGAGAGCGCATTTTGCAGCTCCTCCTTGCTCATGTGGGACCGGCCGGACAGGTTCCGCTGCTTTGCCTTCTCGTAGAGGGCCGCGCGGGTCGCGTTCTCGTCGGCATGGTGCCGGAACGGCGCCGTCTTCCGGGCAACGTCGTCCGGCTGCTTGGAGAATTGCCTGCCCTTCTCCGAGTCGGCGCGCTTCTTGTCGCTGGTGCGCCGGTAGTCCGCTTTGGACAGGTGCTCGCGGGCCTGCCGGGGGAGGTAACGTTCCCCCGTTTCCCCGCTCGGCTTGCCGGAGCGCGTGCCCCATTCCTCGTCGGTCCACTGGCTCAGGCTGTTGTCCGCACTTTTTGGCCCCGCGTAGCCGCCGCACCGCTTGTATTCCTGAACGGCCATCTGAGCCTTGCGGGCGGACCACTGGCCGGGCTCGCCGCCCTTGCCGCCTTTCAAGATGCTTGCCTTCACCGTCTCCCACAAACGGGGGTCGGTGCGCTCGGCGCGCGATGCCATGTCGCCCTCCTGCCTGTGACTCACGTCCACAAACAGGCCGACAGAGCGATGGTGCCGCGCCGAGGAGCGTTTCTGCCCCCCGAGGCGCGGCGCGATCAGCCGCGCGCCGCAAGCTCTTCATGCGTGATGCGCTGAAGCCCGCCGTCGGTGCCGACGACATAGACCTCGTCGGCGTTGCGGATGGTCGCCAGACGGTGGGCGATGACCAGGGTGGTCCGCCCCTCCGCCAGCTCCATCAGCGACTTCTGGATTTCCCGCTCGGTCTGGGTGTCGAGCGCGGAGGTCGCCTCGTCGAGGATCAGGATCGGCGGGTTCTTCAGGAACATGCGGGCGATGGTCAGGCGCTGCTTCTGCCCGCCGGACAGCTTCACGCCGCGCTCCCCGATGATGGTGTCGAGCCCCTCCGGCAGCGCGGCGATTAGCCCATCGAGATGCGCCCGGCGCGCCGCCTCCATGATCTCCGCGTCGCCGGCGCCGAGACGGCCGTAGGCGATGTTCTCGCGGATCGTGCCGCCGAACAGGAAGACATCCTGCTGGACGATGCCGATCTGCCGGCGCAACGAGGCCAGCGTCATGGCGCGGATGTCCAGGCCGTCGATGGTGATGCGCCCCGCCATGACCTCGTAGAAGCGCGGCAACAGCGAGCAGATCGTCGTCTTGCCGGCGCCCGACGGCCCGACGAAGGCGACGGTGGAGCCGGCCTTGATCGACAGATCGACGCCCTTCAGCACCGGACGCGCCGGGTCGTAGCCGAAGGACACGCCCTCGTAGCGGATGTCGCCCTTCAGCGCCGGGGCCGCGACGGCGTCGGGCGCATCGGCGATGTCCGGCTGGGTGTCGAGCAGTTGGGTGTAGCGGCGGAAGCCGGCGATGCCGCGGGGGTAGGTCTCGATGACTGCGTTGATCTTCTCGATCGGGCGGAAGAAGGTGTTGACCAGCAGTAGGAAGGCGAAGAAGCCGCCCTGGGTCAGCTCGCCCACCAGCACGAAATGGGCGCCGGTCAGCATGACGACGATCAGGATCAGCCGCATGCTCATGTAGCTGAGCGTCGTCGAGGCCGCCATGATCTTGTAGGCGGCGAGCTTGGTCTTGCGGTAGCGGGCGTTGTCCTCGGCGAACAGCTTGCGCTCGTGGTCCTCGTTGGTGAATGCCTGGACCACCCGCATGCCGCCAACATTCTCCTCGATGCGGACGTTGAAGTCGCCGACGCGGGAATAGAGCGTCTGCCAGTTCTTCGTCATCCGCCCGCCGTAGCGGCTGGTCACGAAGGCGATCACCGGAACGATGGCCGCAGTGATGAGGGCCAACGGCAGATGCACCACGGCCATCAGAATGAAGGCTCCGACGAAGGTCATCACCGCGATCAGCAGGTCCTCGGGACCGTGGTGCGCCACCTCGCCGATCTCGTCCAGGTCGCGGGTGACCCGCCCGACGAGATGGCCCGTCTTGTTGTTGTCGTAGAAGCTGAAGGAGAGCTTCTGCAGATGGTCGAAGCTCTTGCGGCGCATCTCCGTCTCGATGTTCACGCCAAGCATGTGGCCCCAATAGGTCACGATGGCCATCAGACCGCCGTTCGCCATGTAGATCGCCAGCAGCGCCACGGTGGCGGCGACGATCAGCGGCCAGTCCTGGGTCGGCAGGAGCTGGTCCACGAAGGCGCGCACGGCCATCGGGAACCCCAGTTCCAGCAGCCCCGACAGGACGGCGCAGACGATGTCGAGGACCAGCAGGCCGGTGAAGGGACGGTAGTAGGAGAGGAAGCGGCGAAGCATGGCTCTTCTCATTGCGGAACGGCGGAAAGGGTCAGGCGTGGTCAATGGCTGCGGGCGTCGGAGCGGCCGAGCAGCCAGATCAGATAGGGGCCGGCGAGCAGAGCGGCGAACAGGCCGAGCGGCAATTGATAGGGGAAGGCGACGGTGCGGGCCAGCCAGTCCGACACCACCATCAGCCCGCCACCGATCAGGACGGCCCCGATCCCCTGCTGAAGCGGACGGCCCAGCCCGGCCAGCCGGGCGAGATGCGGCGCGATCAGGCCGATGAAGCTCAGCGGTCCGACGAACAGCGCCGCCGCCGCGGTCAGCAGCCCGGCCAGCAGCACCAGCAGGACGCGGCAGCGCCGCACCGGCAACCCGATGGAGCGCGCCGTCACGTCCCCCAGCGGCAGGATCTCCAGCCACTTGGCGGTCAGCGGCAGGGTTGCCAGCAGAAGCGCCGCCACACCGGCGCAGAACCAGGAGTCGCCCGGACCGGCCTCGTTGGTCGAACCGCTCAGCCAGCGCAGCAGGGCGAAGGCTTGCGGCGTGCCGGTGGCGATGACGGCGGTCAGCACGGCGCTGCACAGGGCGCTCATGGCGATGCCGGCCAGCAGAAGCCGCTCCGGTCCGAAGCCGGCGCGCAGCGACAGGGCCAGCATGGCGGCCAGCGTCAGCACCGCCCCCGCCGCCGACGCGGCAAGCTGCACGCCGAAGCCCGGTGCCGCGACGAGGAACAGCGCGGCGGTCAGCCCGACGCCGGCCCCTGTGCCGACGCCGAGGATTTCCGGGCTGGCCAGCGGGTTGGCGGTCACCCGCTGCAAAAGCATTCCGGCGGCGGCCAGCATCGCGCCCGCCGCCGCCGCGACCGTCACGCGGGGGCCGCGCCAGCCCAGCAGCGTGTCGAGCAGCGGGCCGGTGGACAGCGTCCAACCGCCCGGCCCGTAGCCGACCGTGAGCGCGAGGCCCACGGCGACGGCGCCGAGGATGGCGAACAGGGCGATCAGCCGGTAAGGGCGCGCGCTGCGGCGCGACGGCGCGGGACGGCTGTTCAGCGACGGCCATTCGAACATGCGCAGGCGCGGCAGCAGCCAGAGCAGCAGCGGGCCGCCGAGCAGCGCCGTCGCGGCACCGGTCGGCACACGCTCCCCGTCCACCCCGGCCAGGAGTTGCACCAGCCCGTCGGTCAGCCAGAGCAGGAGCGCGCCGATCAGGGGGGCGGCGACCAGCCTCTGGCCCTGGGTGCGCGCGCCGCTCAGATGCGCCAGCGCCGGGGCGGCCAGACCGACGAAGCCGATCACCCCGACCTCCGCCGTCACGCTGGCCGCCAGCCAGACCGCGACCCCGATGACGCCGAAGCGCGTGGCGTTGAGGGCGACGCCCAGGCTGCGGGCGCTGGCGTCGTCCAGCCCGAGGATGGCCAGCGGGCGCATCAGCAGGAAGGCGGCGCCGACGCCGATCAGCAGCCGGACGGCGATGGTCATCGTCGGCCCCCAGCTCTGCTGGGCCAGCGCCCCGCCGCCCCAGAGGAAGATGGAGAAGAGGTATTCGCCGTTGGCGAGGATCAGCGCGGCGCTGCCCATGGTCGCGGTCAGGGCGACCATCATCCCGGCCAGCACGACGGCCACCGGCTCCAGCCCGCGCCGCCACGTCATGGCGAGGATCAGCCCGACCGCGGCCAGCCCGCCGGCCAGCGCCACCCCCTCCCGCGCGTGATTCATCAAGGCCGGGGCGTAGAGCATCCCCAGCGTCAGGGCGAGCTGGGCGCCCGCCGACACGCCGAGCGTCGACGGCTCGGCCAGCGGGTTGCGCAACACGCGCTGGAGCAGCAGCCCCGACAGGCCGAGCGCCGCCCCGGCGACCAGCGCCACCGCGATGCGCGGCAGCACGCTGTGATAGAGGATGACGCCGTCCAGCCACGCGGCGTCCGGCGGCAAGGGAATGGATGGCGCCGCGGCGTGCCCGGCGATCTGCCGGATGGACAGCGCGGCGGCGGCCAGCGCCAGCCCACTCCACAGCAGGATGCGGTTGACGGCCACGCGCTCAGCCATGGCGGGCGGTCTCCGGCCGCAGCAGGGCGGCGGTGACGAGGCGGGCGAAACGCAGGGCGGCCGGAAGCCCGCCGAAATGGTTGACCGGCCCGATCACGCTCACCCGCTTCTCCCGCACCATCGGCAGAGCCTGCCACAGGGCGCTGTCGTCCAGCCCGCGCACCACATCGGGCGGCAGCGGCGGAACGACGACGGTGATGGCGTCCGGCATCCGCGCCAGCGCCTCGATCCCTAGCGGCGCCGCGGCGCTGTAGCTCGATTGCGAGGCCCAGGCGTTGTGCAGCCCCAGCCGCTGGAGCACCGTGCCGAACATGCTGTCGTCGCCGAAGGCGCGGACATGGCGGGCATCGCCGAAGTTGATCGCCAGAACCGGACGGCGGACGACGCCGCGCAAGGAGTCGCCCAGCCGGGCGATCTCCGCCTCCGCCCCGGCGACGAAGGCGCGGGCCTCCGCTTCCCGGCCCAGCGCCCGGCCGAGGGCCAACGCGGCGTCCTCCGCCGGCGTGTAAGGCGGTACACCCGGCTGGTAGATCGGCAGCGACAGGGTTTCCGCCACCCGCTGCAGGCTGGCCCGCTGCCCCTCATAGTAGTTGGAGGTGAGGATGAGGTCCGGCTCGGCCAGCGTCAGCGCCTCGTAATTGGGCGTGCCGCGCAGGCCGAGGTCGATCACCGAGTCCGGGACCTCCGGCTCGACGACGACCTTGCGGAACTGGATCAGCTCGGTTGCGGCCACCGGCACAATGCCCAGCGCCAGCGCCGTCTCCAGCCCCGCCCAGTCGATGACGGCGACCCGCCGCCCGGACGCGGCGTGCCCGAGGCACGGCAGCAGCACCGCTCCGGCGGCGAGGCCCAGCGCGTGGCGGCGGGTGATCGTGGCGCGCGCCGTCACAGCACGCAACCGATCGGCTTGCCGGTCACCGGATGCGGGACGGTCGTCATGGCGAGGCGGTAGATGGCCCCCAGCGTCTCGCCGGTCATGATGGCGTCGGGCGTCCCCTGGGCGATCAGTGCGCCGTTGCGCATCGCCAGGATCTCGTCGCAGACGCTGGCCGCCATATTGATGTCGTGAAGCACGATCACCGCGCCGATGCCGCGCGCCCGGCTCAGCCGGCGCACCAGCCCCAGCAGTTCCACTTGGCTGGCGATGTCCAGCGCCGAGGTCGGCTCGTCCAGCAGCAGGCAGCGCGTGTCCTGCGCCAGCATCATCGCCAGCCAGACGCGCTGCCGCTCGCCGCCCGACAGGCTGTCGACCAGCCGGTCGGTGAAGGCGTCCAGGTGGGTTTCGGCGATGGCCTCCGCCACCTTCGCGGCGTCCTCCGCCCCGAAGCGGCCGAGCGCGCCGTGCCAGGGAAAGCGGCCGAGCGCCACCAGCTCCCGCACCGTCATGCCCTCGGCAGGCGGGGTGAATTGCGGCATGTAGGCGACGGTGCGCGCGAAGTCGCGGTCGCCGATCCGCGCGAGGTCCGTTCCCAGGCAGCGGATGGTGCCACCGCCCGGCGGCTGCTGGCGGGCCAGCAGGCGGATCAACGTGCTCTTGCCCGACCCGTTGGGGCCGACCAGCCCATAGATCCGCCCCTGCTCCAGCCGGAGCGACAGTCCCGACAGGATCGCCCGTCCGGCAACGGAGAAGCTCACGCTTTCAAGCTCGTAGAGGGGGTGGGTCTGGTCCGGGCTCATCGGTCTTCACCTCTATATCCCTCGCCCCTCCGGGGAGAGGGAGGGGACCCGCGCCGCAGGCGTGGGGAGGGTGAGGGGGATGTCCGTGGCGGCACGTTCGGCAAAAGCGCAACCCCCTCACCCTAACCCTCTCCCCGCTTTCGGCGGACCAAAGGTCCGCCTGTCGCGTCAGCGCAAACTGTGTTTGCGCGTGAGCAGAGGGGAGAGGGGATTAACCTGGTCACCACGTCATGTTGACGGTCAGCAGAGCGGTCCGGCCCTCGGCGTAGCCGCAGGAGAACTGGGTCTGGCAGCTCGCCACATACTCCTTGTCGAACAGGTTGGTGACGGCGAGATTCACGCCCCAGGCGGCGGGCTTGTAGCCGATCCGCGCGTCGAAGACAGTGGCGGCGGGGACCTTCAGCGTGTTCTCGTTGTCGGCCCAGGACGAGCCGACGTAGCGCACGCCGCCGCCCACCGACACGCCGTCCAGCGCATTTTCCCGGAAGGTGTAGTCGAGGAATGCCGAGCCCTGGATCTGCGGCACGATGTAGGGGGTCTTGCCGATCAGCGCCGGGTTGGCGTCCTTCTTGATGTCGAGGTCGAGCGCGGTGAAGGAGGCGACCGCCTTCAGGTTCGGCGTGATGTTGGCCTTGGCCTCAAGCTCGATGCCCCGCGAATTGACCTCGCCCAGCTGCGTCTCGGCGTTGAAGGCGCCGGTCACCACGTTGGTGCGCGTCAGGTCGAACAGGGCCGCGGTGAAGATGGCGTCCATCCAGGCCGGGCGGTACTTGACGCCGACCTCGTACTGCTGGCCGGTTTCCGGCTTGAACACGCCGGCCACCGCCGACGATCCCAGCACCGGGTTGAAGAAGGTGGAGGCGCTGACATAGGGCGTCACGCCGTTGGCGAACTCGTAGGCCAGACCGGCGCGCCCGCTGAACTTGCCGTCCTTGCCGTCGTAGGCGGGCGTGCCGTCGGCGTCGGTCGAGGCGATGTCGTAGCGCCCGTTCAGCGTCACCAGGAAGCCCTGGCCGAAGCGCATCTGGTCCTGGAGGTAGACGCCAAGCTGACCCATCGTCAGCTCCTGGTCGATGTAGGAGAAGCGCTGGCCCTGCGCGGCGCCGTAGACCGGGTTGGTGGCGCTGATCGGCGTGGCCGAGCCCGAAGCCTGCACCTGATCCATCTTGAAATACTTGTAATCGACGCCGACCAGCGCCGTGTGGGCGACCGGACCGGTCTGCCACTTGGATTCGAGCTGGTTGTCGATCAGGAAGGTGTTGACCTTGGTCGTGTGCTCGAAATTGATGCGCGACAGCAGGTTGTTCGGATCGGTCGGCACCGCCGAGAAGCCGTTGTAGCCGAAGGGATAGACCGTGACCTCGTGGACCCGGCTGTAGCCGTAGCGGGCGTTCTGGCGGAAGGTCAGGTCGTTGTCAAAGCGGTGCTCGAACTCGTAGCCGATGGAGGCCTGACGGCGCCGGTAGGTGTCGATGTCCGGCTCGGTGAAGTTGGCCTTGCGGTCGATCCGCCCGAAGGGGGCCGGCTTCACCGTGCCGACATAGGGCAGGAAGGCGCCGCCGTTGTGCGTCTCGTCGATGTCGGTGTAGTTGGTCAGCACCGTCAGCGTGCTGCGCTCGTTCGGCGACCACTTGAAACTCGGCGAAATGGTGCCGCGGAAGCCGTCCGCGAAGTCGGTGTAGCTGTCGCCGCCGGCGATGCGCCCGGTCAGCCGGTAGCTCAGCGTCGGGTCGATGGCGCCGCCGACGTCCAGGCCGAGATGGGCGGTGCCGTGCTGGTTGATCCCCGCCTCGACCGAGCGCACCGGCGTGTCGCCGGGCCGCCTGGAGACGTAATTCACCAGACCGCCGGGGTTGCTGCCGCCATAGAGCACGGACGAGGCGCCGCGCAGCACCTCGATCCGCTCCAGCGTGTAGCTGTCCACGAACTGGCCGCCGAAGCCGTAGCTGTAGAGCTGGAGCCCGTCCTGGTAGATGCCGGTCTGCGTCGCCTGGAAGCCGCGGATGAAGATCCAGTTGGTGTCGCTGTCCGGGCCGAAGGGCTGGCTGAAGACGCCGGGGGTGTAGCGCAGCGCCTCGTCCACCTTCTGCGCGCCGCGGTCGTCCATCTCCTCGCGCCCGATCACCGAGACGGATTGCGGGACCGCCTCCAGCGGAATGTCGGTCTTGGACCCCGTGGCCGAGCGGCCGGGAACGTAGCCGCGGACCGGGCTGGTCGCGGTGTCGGCGGACCGGTCGCCCTCGACGGTCACCGGAGCCAGAACCGCCGGAGCGGTCGTTCCCTGCGCCTGGGCGAGCGCCGGCACCAGCAGGGCGGCGAGCGCCGTGCCGTTCAAAAGGAAGCGGGTCAGTCGCTTGTTGGAAATATCACTCATCGCAATCGGCCTCGGACTGTATGCGGCATCCGCGAAACGCCTTCGGACCGGCGGGTCCCGAAGCGCCCTCGTTGTTGCGAATGATTAGCATGTGCATGAAGCGGCGCGATTGAACGGTCTTTGGACGGGTTGGACGATCTTCCGGCATTCGTCGGTCCCAGGGCACGTCGGGCGGTGCGTCGGGCGATGCCCCGCCTCAGCCGCACTGGTTGCGCAGCCACGCGGCGGGTGTGGTGCCGACGATCTGGCGGAAAACGCGAGTCAGGTGCGCCTGATCGGAGAAGCCCGCCATCACTGCGGCGGCGGCCAGCGTCATGTCCGATCCGGTCAGCAGGCTCTTGGCCCGTTCGACGCGGACCCGCATCTGCCATTTGTGGGGCGGCAGGCCGGTCGAAGCTTTGAAGGCGGTGCAGAAATGGGTGGTGGACAGGCCGGTCAGTTCGGCCAGTTCCTGCAGGCGGATGGGACGGCCGCAATGCTCCTCGATGTAGTCGGTGACGCGCTTCAACTGGCGCGGCGGCAGTTGCCCCCGCTTGCGGTCGGCGACGGGCTCCGCCTGCGCGAGGCCGACGAACAGCGCGGCCATCAGGCTCTCGCCATAGAGGTCGTGCAGGTTCCCCGACGTCCGGCATTCCGCCGCGATCAGGCGGGCCAGCGCGAACAGCCGGTCATCCGCGAAATTCAGCCGCGGCCGCTCCATGCCCCGGACATCCAGCCCGTCCACGAGGCGGCCCCCCAGCACGGACATGTCGAAATGGAGGTCGAGATGGGTGAGCCGGCGGACGTTCACCGTGCGCGACCACACCCGCAGGCCGGCGGGCACATAGCTCAGCGGCTCGCGCCGGCTGAGCCGGCCGGCCTCGCCGCGGCCGGGCGAGGCGGTGACGTGCAGCCCGCCCTCCCCCACCTGATCGAGGACCACCACCAGCCGCGGGGCTTCGGACACATACTCGCCCTGGCCGTTCCGATCGCAGGCGACGTTCCAGATATCGGCGATCATCCCGTTCCAGGCGCGCCACTGAAGGTCCCCGAGGATGGTGAACCCTTCCGTGCTGCTTTGCATTCTGGGATGGAACGGCATGGATCGGCCTCCCAGCCACCGGATTGAACAGACCCCCGGAATCCTCCCCCGAGCGGCCGACCTATAGGGCAAAATGTAATTGCGAACAAGTCGCATTCTTACTTGCTTCCATGCCATGCGGGCGAAGTGTGGTGGTGGGTGGACGGCTGGGTAATGTGTAGACTGACCGGCAGAAGGCGCCGAGGCGTGGGTCAGGGCGTCAAAACGCAAGATTATGGGTGCGCCCTGGGGGCCGGTGATGGCGCTTTGCAGAAAGCCGGCACCCTCCCCTGTCGCCTCCTGCCACCCAGTTCACGCTTGTCAAATCAGGCCGCGCCCGCCGCCTCACGACAGGCGCCAAGCACCACCCCGCGCAGCCAGCGGTGGGCCGGGTCGGCGTCCTGCCGGGGGTGCCACATCTGCGTCACCACGACCTCATCCAAGACGATGGCCAGGGCGATGGGAAGCGGCAGGGTGCGGACCCCGGCCACGCCCGCGGCGAGCTGACGCTCGGACACCAGGGCGGTCAGGTCGGAGGCGCGGACAATCGCCAGGGCCGCCGGGAAGCTCGGCACCACGGCCACCACCTTGCGGGCGAGGCCGAGGGCGGCCAGCGCCTCGTCCACCCGGTCCCGCACCAGCCCGCGCCGCGAGGTCAGCACATGGCCGCAGGCGGCGTACTGTTCCGGCGTCACCGTCTCCAGCCGGGTCAGCGGATGGCCCTCCCGCACGGCGGCGACCAGCCGGTCGCGCAGCAGGCTCTGCACCTTCAGCTCCGGCGTGGTTTCCGAATGCACCCCGATGTCGAGGTCGATCAGACCGTCGCGCAACGCCTGCGCGTCGCGGTTCCCCCGCGGCGCGAAGCGCAGCAGGACGCCGGGGGCTTCGGCGGCGACGCGGCCGACCAGCCGGGCGGCGTAGACCTCGATGAAGCTCTCGCTGGCGCGCAGGGTGAAGCTGCGCTCCAGCCGGGCGATGTCGATGGCTTCCGCCGGACGCAGAACCGCGCGGACCTCCTCGGCGAGGCCGGGCACCCGCTCCCGCAACTGGATGGCCCGCGGCGTCGGGACGAGGCCGCGCCCGGCCCGGACGAGCAGCGGGTCCCCGGTGACCTCGCGCAGGCGCGCCAGGGTGCGGCTCATCGCGGAATCGCTGAGGCCGAGCCGACGCGCCGCCTTGACGACGCTGCCCTCCGCCAACAGCGCGTCGAGCGCGATGAGAAGGTTGAGATCGGGATCGGCCATCGGCGCCAAGGCTAACACATGGCGTTCCATGCAGGAATAACCTGCATAGGCGGCGTCTTCCGCCATCTCCAGCGGCGGGCATAGTTGATCCAACCACCGTTGGAGACGCCGATGCCCCGTTCCGCCATCGCCCGAACACCAGATACCCCGCATCCGGATGGCCCAAATCCGGACGGGCTGCCGATGCCCCGCCGCGCCGTGGCCGCCGCGTCCGTCATCGCCGCGATCGTGCTCGTCGTGCTCGACGGCGCCATCGCCAACATCGCCTTGCCGACCGTCGCCGGCACCCTCGGGGTTCCGCCCGCCGACACCGTCTGGATCATCACCGCCTACCAGCTGGCGCTGGTGATCGCACTCTTGCCCATCGGCGCCCTCGGCGAGAGTCTCGGGCACCGCCGGGTGTTCACCGGCGGGGTGCTGCTGTTCTCCGCGGCCTCCGCCGGCTGTGCCCTGGCGCCGACGCTGCCCTGGCTGATCGCCGCGCGCTTCGTGCAGGGGCTCGGCGGCGCGGCGGTGATGGCGCTGGGCGTCGCGCTGCTGCGCTTCGTCTATCCGCAGCGGTTGCTCGGCGCCGCCATCGGCTGGAACGCGCTGGCCATCGCGCTGGCCTCGGCGGCGGGGCCGACGATCGGGGCGGGCATCCTCGCCGTCGCCCCCTGGCCGTTCCTGTTCGCGGTCAATATCCCGGTCGGTCTCGTCGTTCTGGTGACCGCCCGCGCGCTGCCCGCCGTCGCGGGAACCAGGCGCCGCCTCGATCCCGCCAGCGTCGCCCTCAACGCCGGATTCTTCGCCGCCCTGGTGATGGGGGCCGAGACCGTCGCGGCGCAGCCCCTGCGCGGCGGCGCACTGCTGCTGGCCGCGGCGCTCTGCCTCGCCGGATTGGTCCGGCGCGAAAAGGAACGCGAGGCCCCGCTGGTGCCGCTCGATCTGTTGCGGGTGCGCTCATTCCGCCTGTCGGTGGTTGCCTCCGTCCTCTGCTTCACCGGCCAGATGGCCGCTGCCGTGGCCCTGCCCTTCCACCTGCAGCACGGGCTCGGGCAGGACATCGTCACGGCGGGGCTGTTCCTGGTGCCGTGGCCGCTGGCGACCGCCGTCGCCGCACCCATCGCGGGCCGGCTGTCCGACCGCGTGGGGACGGGCTGGCTGTGTGCCGTGGGCGGCCTGCTCCTCGCCGCCGGCCTCGCCCTGGCGGCGGTCTGGCCGCTCGGGGATGACCCGCGGCCGCTGCTGGCCTTCATGGTGATGTGCGGTTTCGGCTTCGGGCTGTTCCAGACGCCCAACAACCGCAACATGCTGCTGACCGTGCCCAAGGCGCGCAGCGGCGCCGCCGGAGGGATGCAGGGCACCGCGCGTCTGGTCGGGCAGACCGCCGGCGCGGTGCTCATGACCGTGCTGTTCTCGCTGCTGTCCGGCCCGGAAGCCGCGCCGCGCCTCGGCCTCGCCGTGGCCGCCGCCCTCACTTTGGCGGGCGGCCTGACCAGCCTGCTGCGCGTTCCCGCGAGCGGCGCGGCGGAGGCCGTGGAGGCGCCGGCTTCGGGACGGTGATCCTTCTCTTCGGGGATCGTCAGCCGCGCCGCGCGGCCTCGATCGCGGCGACGTCGATCTTCGTCATGCCCATCATCGCTTCGAAGGCGCGCCTGGCTTCGCCGCCGCCGGCCGCCAACGCCTCGGTCAACACGCGCGGGGTGATCTGCCAGGAAACGCCCCAGCGGTCCTTGCACCAGCCGCAGGCGCTTTCCTGGCCGCCATTGCCGACGATGGCGTTCCAGTAACGGTCGGTCTCCTCCTGATCGTCGGTGGCGATCTGGAACGAGAAGGCTTCGTTGTGCTTGAACGTCGGCCCGCCGTTGAGGCCGAGGCAGGGAATGCCGGCGACCGTAAACTGCACCGTCAGCACGTCGCCCGCCTTGCCGGACGGGTAATCGCCGGGCGCACGGTGAACGGCCCCCACCGCGCTGTCGGGAAAGACCGTGGCGTAGAAGCGGGCCGCGGCCTCCGCGTCCTTGTCGTACCAGAGGCAGATGGTGTTTTTGGCGGTCGTCATGGTGTGTCCCTTCCCTGTCGGCGCGTCGCCGGCTTGCGTGAGGATACGCCGCCGCCCTTGTTGACGGGAAGGTTGCAATCCCTTTCGCAGAGGTGGCGCATGAGCGACCCGAAGAAGCCGGACGACACCGGCATCCATCCCCCGCGCAGCTACGACCCGAACAGCCGGAAGCCAGTCGGTGAGCGCGACGAGGCCGCGCCCGGCACGCCGGGAACCGGCGAGGACATCGACCCCAGGACCGGCGAAACCTTCACCGAGGGCATCGGCGGCGCCTGATCGCCATCGGCGCCGTCCAATCAGCGTCCGGCGGTTAAAGCCTGCATGGTGACGCGGGCGGCGCTGGCGATGTGCTCGTCGTAGAGCTGGCGCGTGCGGGCGGTGTCGCGGGCGGTCATCGCCTCGTAGATCTCGCGGATCTCGCGGATCGTGTTGGGCAGCCGCCCCGGCTCGGCCAGCGACACCCCACGCAGCAGCTGGATGCGGTTGTGCAGCGCCTTCAGGATCTGCGCCATCGTCGGATTGCCGCAGCCGGCGATCAGCGTGTCATAGACCATGGTCTTCGCCGTGCGGATGCGCGACGGCACTCCTTCCGCCGCCGCCGCCTCGAAGGCCGCCATGGCGTCGGCGAGGATCGCCCATTGCTCCGGGCTGGCCTGCGCGATGAACTCCGCCGCCGCGAGGCTCTCCAGCGCGCCACGCACCTGATAGATCTGCCGGACATCCTCCACCGTCAGGGTCACCACCTCCAGCCCGCGCTGGGGAATGTTGTGGACCAGCCCCTCCGCCTCCAGCTGGCGCAGGGCCTCCCGCAGGATCGGGCGGCTGACCTGCAGCGTCTCGCACAGCTCGCGCTCGACCAGCCGGTCGCCGGGGGAATAGCGCCCGTCGGCGATGGCCGCGCGCAACAGGTCGATCACCTGCTGGCGCAGGGGAGCGGCGACGCGGACGATATTTATCGGCAAATTTGACATAAAATTTCTCTTCTTGTCAGACAGTATGACGATCTGCTTGCGCTACAATACCACCTTCGATTAGCATACGTATCAACGGTGGCCCATAGCGGCGGCCCATGGCGGCAAACGCCACACTCACCACACCATACCATCACCTCGCACACAGGAGGCAGGCGTGCAGCAGAGTGCACAAGCGAGCGCCGTTTCAAAAAGCGCCGACGAGCCTGCGGCGGCGTCCGACCCCAACCGGCAGAGGCGCCGCGAACGGCTGCTTCAACTCGGCACGCTGGTCCTGCTGCTCGCCGTCTGGGAATTCGCGGCGCGCGACGCCAACAAGCTGCTGGTCGCGGTGCCCAGCGACATCGCCGTGGCGACCTGGGAACTGCTGCTGAACGGCGAGCTTTTCTCGGCGACCATCGACAGCATGTCGACCTTCGTTCTGGGCTTCATCATCGCCTCGGTCATCGGCATCGTGATCGGCTTCGCGATGGGCACGAACCGCACGGTGGAGGTGATTCTCGATCCCTACATCAACGCGCTCTACGCCATGCCGCTGGTGGCGCTGATCCCCATCCTGATGCTGTGGGTGGGCATCGGCTTCCTGGCGAAGATCACGATCATCATCCTGTTCGCGGTCTTCCCGGTGATCATCAACACGGTCACCGGCGTGAAGAACGTCGACCGTCACTACCTGGACATCGGCAAGGCCTTCATGGCCTCGCGGCTCATGGTCTACCGCAAGATCATCGCGCCCTACGCCCTTCCCTACGTGGCGAGCGGCCTGCGCATCGCGCTCGGCCGCGGCATCATCGCGATGATCGTGGCGGAGTTCCTGACCTCCATCTCCGGCCTCGGCGGCCTGATCATCAACTACACCAACGCGTTCGAGACGGCCAAGGCCTTCGCCCCGGTCCTGGTGGTGGCCCTGCTCGCCAACGCGCTGACCATCCTGGTTCAGAAGGTCGAAGAGCGTTTCGGCCGCTGGCGCCGCCGCTGAGCGGCCCGCCTCCCCAACACCACACCGGATTGAAGAAGGAAGAGGGATCATGAGCATGATGTCCCGTTCGCTGAAGGCCGCCCTGCTGGCGGGTGCCTTCTCCGTGGCGATGAGCACCGCCGCGCTCGCCGCCGACGCGCTGAAGATCGGCATGCCGGCCAAGATGTTCCTGAACCTCGTCGAGTTCGTCGCGCAGGACCAGGGCTTCTACGAGAAGAACGGCCTGACGGTGGAGCTGGTGCACATCGCCGACAGCTCCATCCCCGTGCGCTCGCTGATCGCCGGGGAGCTGGACATCAGCCAGGCCGGCATGTCGGAGACGCTGGCGGCGGCCGACAAGGGCGGCACGCTGAAGACCATCGGCGGCGTCCACACCGGCCTGCATTACGCCTTCTACGCCAACGCCGCGTCAGGCGTGAAGGACGTCACCGACCTGCCGGGCAAGAAGGTCGGCATCTCCTCCCCCGGCTCGCTGCCGCACGTCGTCATCACCGCCCTGATGCGCCAGGCCGGCATGACCGAGGAGCAGATCAAGTCGGTCCAGTGGGTTTCGCTGAAGGGCTCCTCGGCCCGCATCAACGGCATCCTGACCGGCACCATCGACGCGACCGTCTCCAACTACGACCCGAAGGCCGCGCACGACAAGAACGCCAAGGTGCTGTTCGTCGTCTCCAAGAAGCTGCCCAACTACGTGATGACCCCCTGGGACGTGAACGACCAGACCATCGCCAAGAAGCGCGACGTGCTGAAGCGCTTCGTCAAGGCGGAGCTGGAGGCGACCCGCTGGATCTTCGACAACGAGAAGGGCGCGCTGGACGTCGCGAAGAAGCACTTCGACTACAACGACGAGCAGCTCGCCGAGTTCTACGAGTTCTACAAGGTCGGCGGCATCTGGAACCCGAACGGCACCGTCACCGCCGATCAGGCCAAGTACATGCAGGAGCTGAACGTCGAAGGCGGCCTGCAGAAGGCCGTCCACCCGGCCGAGAAGGTGCTGGACACCAGCATCGTCCAGGAAGTGCTGGCGGAAATCGGCACCTACAAGCAGCCGTAATCCTCCCAAGGCTATCGCATTTGGAGTTCCCTCTCCCCTGCGGGGAGAGGGCTATCAAGGCCAAATGCGATAGCCCCGACCGCTTCCTCCCACATTCCGCCCGCCGTCCCGCTTCAAGACCCGGTGCCGTCCCATGCCCAAGCTGTCCGTCCGCAACCTGACCAAGCGTTTCCCGGTGTCCGGAGGGCCGTCGATGACGGCGCTCGACGGCGTCGACCTGGACGTGGAGGAGGGCGAGTTCGTCGCCTTCGTCGGGCCCAGCGGCTGCGGCAAGACCACTCTGCTGCGCATCATCCAAGGTTTGGAGACGGCGACCAGCGGCGAGATCCTCATCGACGGCAAGCCGGTCACCGGCCCCGGCCACGACCGCGGCTTCGTCTTCCAGCAGTACGGCCTGCTGCCCTGGCTGACCGCCGCCCAGAACATCGGCTTCGCGCTGGAGGCCAAGGGCATCCCCCCGAACCGCCAGGGCGAGACCACGGAGCGCGTGCTCGCCACCGTCGGGCTGAAGGGCTTCGGCGACCGCTTCCCGCACCAGCTCTCCGGCGGGATGCAGCAGCGCGTCGGCATCGCCCGCGCCCTGGCGATCGAGCCGGAGATCATGCTGCTGGACGAGCCGTTCGGCGCGCTCGACGCGCTGACCCGCGAGATTTTGCAGAACGAGATGCTCGGCCTGACCGAGCGCATGGGCAAGACGATCCTCTTCGTCACCCACAGCGTGGACGAGGCCGTCTGCCTCGCCGACCGGGTGGTGGTCATGTCGCCCCGCCCCGGCCGCATCCGCGAGATCGTACCGATCGACATCCCGCGCCCGCGCGCCAGCCTGGGCGAGGCGCTGCGCGACACGCCGGAATACGTCGCCAAGCGGCACCAGCTGTGGACCCAGCTGATGGATCTGGTCTGAGCATCCCCCTTCTCCGGAACCCAGGAGGTCCCATCGTGTCAGTCGTCCGTGACGATCACGAGTGGCAGTACAACCCCCGCCATTCCGTCCCCGACTTCGCGCGCCACGCCGAGCGCGCCGCCGCGCTGAGCCGCGCCGCCCGCGAGCGCCGCGCCGCGCGGTACGACATCGCCTATGGCGACAGCCCGCTGTCCACGCTCGACGTGTTTCCGGCGGCCGCGCCCGGCGCCCCGCTGCACGTCTTCCTGCACGGCGGCTACTGGCGCGGGCGGGACAAGGCCGACTACAGCTACGTCGCCGACGCGCTGGTGCCGCGCGGCGTCACGACCGTGGTCATGAACTACGACCTGTGCCCGGCGGCGACCCTGCCGGAGATCGCGCGGCGCACCCGCGAGGGGCTGCGCTGGATTCACCGCAACGCGGCGTCGCTCGGCGGCGACCCCGACCGCCTCACCGTGTCGGGCCATTCCGCCGGGGCGCATCTGATCGCCATGGCGCTGGCCGACGACGCCGGGGCCAACCGGCTGGAGGACGGCGCCATCAAGGCCGCCGTCCTGATCAGCGGCATCTACGAGCTGGCGCCGGTGCTGGACATCACCGTCAACGAGACCATCGGGCTGCGCCCGGAAATGGTCGACGGGGTCAGCCCGATGCGCCACCCGCCGCTCACCGCCACGGCCCTGACGGTCGTCGTCGGTTCGGCGGAGACGCCCGCCTGGATCGCCCAGTCGCGCGACTTCGCCACGCTGTGCCGGGGCCGCGGGTCGCGCTGCGCCTATCACACGCTGGCCGGGGAGGATCACTTCTCGATTATGGCACGGATGGAAACGCCGGACGACGCGCTGGCGCGTCTGGTGCTGGATGCGGCTGGAGTGCAAGCATGATCGTCATCGATGAAACCGCCGCCCGCCGTCTGGTGTCCCCCGCCGACGCGATCGAGGCCATGGACATGGCCTTCCGCGAGGTGTCCCGCGGGCAGGCCCGCAATTTCCCAGTGGTGCGCGAGCGGCTGCTGCCGGGGCCGGACGTCTACGGCATCAAGGCCGGCGGCGACCTCGCCATCGGGCTGCTCGGGCTGAAGATCGGCGGCTACTGGACGGGCAACCGCGCCCGCGGCCTGACCAACCACCAGTCCACCACCGTGCTGACCGACCCGGAGACCGGCTGCCCGACGGCGCTGGTCAGCTCCAACCACCTGACCGGGCTGCGCACCGCCGCCGCCTGCGCCATCGGCATCCGCGAGCTGGCCCGGCCCGACGCGCGGGTGCTCGCCCTGATCGGCACCGGCGGGCAGGCGGCGCACCATCTGGAGGCGGCGCTTCTGGTCCGCGACTTCGACCGCATCCTGGTGGCCAACCGCGACCGCGCGCGGGCCGAGGAACTGGCCGCCTCCTTCGCCGGACCGCTGCCCGTCGAGGTCGTGGACGCCGAGACCGCGGCGCGCAACGCCGACGTGCTCGTCACCCTGACGACGGCGCGGGAGCCGGTGGTCCAGGCCGGCTGGGTCCGCCCCGGCATGCACATTTGCGCCATGGGCGCCGACACCGCCGGCAAGCAGGAGCTGGACCCGGCGATCCTCCTCAACGCCGCCGTCTGGGTGGACGACTGGGCGCAGGCCGCCGCACTCGGCGAATGCCAGCACGCCGTCGCGCACGGCCTGACCCGCGAGTCCATCCGCGGCACGCTGTGCGACGTGCTGGAGGGCAAGGCGCCCCGCCGCGCCAGCGCGGACGAGATCACCGTCTTCGATTCCACCGGCATGGGCATCCAGGATCTGGCGATCGCCGCCTGGGCCGTCCGCGCCGCAGACAGCGACGCCGGTACCCAGGCCGGCTCCACCATCCACCGCATCGATTTAGCGCGTTAACACCCAAACAGGGCGCCGCCCGAGGCCGACATGCAGTTGAAGAATGTGCGCATCGCCGGGAAGATTCTCGGCATCGTGGTGGTGCTGGGCACCGTTTCGGTGTCCACCGCCCTGGTCAGCGGCTACGGCCTCGCCACGCTCGGCGGGGAGTTGAACCGGGTCGAGGAGGCGGGCCGCGAGGCGACGCAGGGCGCCCGGCTGAACCGCTATCTGGTCGAGCTGAGCCGCGCCGAGTATCAGATGGGCGCCAACCCGGCCAGCGTCGCCACCATCGAGGCCGTCGTCGCCGACCGCAAGGCCGAGGTCCGCGCCCATCTGGAGCACGCCCGCGCCGCCGCCGACGCGCAGCAGCGTCCGCTGCTGGACGGCATCGAAAGCAAATACGCCGCCTATGTCGGCAGCCTGGACGCCACGGTGGCGGCGGCGAAGAAGCACGCCGACATGGGCATCACCTACGCCCGGCGCGAGGTGCTGAACAACGTCTCCGGCAGCCAGGAGCAGGTCGAGGCGCTGATCCGGGCCGTCCAGGACTACAACGGCCTCACCGTCGCCAAGACGGCGCGGATCTCCGAGGAGGCGGAGGCTCTGGCCGACCGGACCACGTGGCTGATCGCCGCGGTCGCCCTGCTCGGCATCCTCGCCAGCGGGCTGATCGGGCGTTGGCTGTCGGCGCGCGGCATCGTCGGCCCCATCGTGGAGGCGGTGTCCTGCCTGCGCCGTCTGTCCGGCGGCGACCTGACGGTGGTCATCACCGGCGCCGACCGCCGCGACGAGGTCGGCGACATCGCGCGGGCGCTCGCCGTCTTCAAGGACAACGCGCTCGACCGCCAGCGCATCCAGGCGGAGCAGGAGGCCGAGGCCCGGCACAAGCTCGACCGCGCCGAGGCGGTCGGCGCGACGATCCTGCGCTTCGACCGCGAGGTCGGCGAGGCCCTGCACGTGATGAAGGACGCCGCCACCGCGCTGGAGGCCACCGCCAACTCCCTGTCCGCCGGAGCCGAGCAGGCGTCGGAACGGATGACCGTCGTCGGTGCGGCCGCCGAGCAGACCGCCGCCAACGTCCAGACGGTCGCCGCCGCGACGGAGGAGATGACCGCCACCGTGCAGGAGGTGTCGCGCCAGATGAACGAGGCGCGCGGCTTCGCCGACGAGGCGACTCGGCAGGCCCAGCAGGCCCAGGAGCGGGTCGGCGCCCTGACCGAATCCGGCCAGCGCATCAACGAGGTGATCGACCTCATCCAGGGCATCGCCAGCCAGACCAACCTGCTGGCGCTGAACGCGACCATCGAGGCGGCCCGCGCCGGGGAGGCCGGCAAGGGCTTCGCCGTGGTGGCGAGCGAGGTCAAGCAGCTCGCCAACCAGACGGCGCAGGCGACCGACGAGATCCGCAGCCAGGTCGGCTCCATGCAGGAGACCATCGGCGGCGCGGTGTCGGCCATCCAGACGATCGCCACGGTCATCTTCCGCCTGAACGAGATGGCCACCGCCGTCGCCGCCGCGGTCGAGCAGCAGGGTGCCGCCACCGCCGAGATCGGGCGCAACGCCGTCCAGGCGGCGCAGGGCACGGCGGAGGTGACCGGGACCATCGGCACGCTGCGCGTCGCCTCCGAATCGACCGCCGCCGGATCGGCGCAGGTTCTGCAATCCGCCCGCGAGGTGGCCGGCCGCGCCGTGGCCCTCAAGGGCAGCGTCGACGCCTTCATCGCCGAGGTGAAGACGGCCTGATCCCTTCCTCAATCCATCGGCCATGATCAATCGGCCCTGATCAATGGGTTGAGCACCGCGCCGGCAACCGCCAGAATGCGACGGGCGAGACAACCGGCGGCCTCCGCCGGTTTCCCTCCTGTGGGCTTTACCGCAGGACCGGTTGGGAGAGGATCACGATGACGGTTGACGGCGCGGCTCGGACCCTGAGCTTTGGATCACTCTATCGCCATGGGATGGCCCGGGTCGCCGCCTGCACGACGCCCTGCACGATCGCCGACCCCATGGCGAACGCCGCGGCGGTTCTGGACAGCGTGCGGGAGTGCGACGAACAGGCCGTCGCCGTCGCTCTGTTCCCCGAGCTGGCCCTGTCCGGCTACGCCATCGACGACCTGTTCCTTCAGGACTGCCTGCTCGACGCGGTGGAGAACGCCGTCGTCCACCTCGTGGAGCGGTCGCGCGACCTGATGCCGCTGATCCTCGTCGGCGCGCCGCTGCGCCACGCCGGCCGCGTCTACAACACCGCGGTCGCCGTGCATCGCGGCCGTCTGCTCGGGGTGGTGCCGAAGGTCCATCTCCCCAATTACCGGGAATTCTACGAGCGCCGCCATTTCGCGTCCGGCGCCGGCACCGAGGGCGGGACGATCCGCATCGGCGCCCTCAGCGCCCCCTTCGGCCCCGACCTGCTGTTCGAAGCGGAGGATCTGGACGGGCTGGTGGTCCATGCCGAGATCTGCGAGGACCTCTGGGTCGCCGTCCCGCCCAGCTCCGAGGCGGCGCTGGCCGGGGCGACGGTGCTGGCGAACCTGTCGGCCAGCAACATCACCATCGGCAAGGCGGAAACCCGCCGCCTGCTCTGCAAATCGCAGTCGGCGCGCTGCATCGCCGCCTATCTCTACTCCTCCGCCGGCGCCGGGGAATCGACCACCGATCTGGCTTGGGACGGGCAGGCGTCGATCTTCGAGAACGGCGAGACGCTGGTCGAGACCGAACGCTTCCCCAAGGGCGCCCAGATGGCCGTCACCGACGTCGACCTCGACGTGCTGCGCCAGGAACGGCTGCGCATGGGCACCTTCGACGACAACCGCCGCCTGCACGGCACGGCTTTCCGGCGGATCGCCTTCCGCGTCGATCCGCCCGGCGGGGACCTGGGGCTGCGCCGCAACGTACCCCGCTTCCCCTTCGTCCCGGCGGCCCGGGAGCGGCTGGAACTCGACTGCTACGAGGCCTACAACATCCAGGTCGCCGGGCTGGTCCAGCGGCTGCGGGCGACCGGCATGCCGCGCATCGTGATCGGCGTGTCGGGCGGGCTGGATTCCACCCACGCCCTGATCGTCGCCGCCCGCGCCATGGACCTGCTCGACCGGCCGCGCACCGACATCCTCGCCTTCACGATGCCGGGCTTCGGCACCAGCGACAAGACCAAGGGCAACGCGCTCCGCCTGATGAGCGCGCTCGGCGTGTCGCACCATGAACTCGACATCCGGCCCGCCGCCAACCAGATGCTCAAGGACATGGACCACCCCTACGCCCGCGGCGAGGCGGTGTACGACGTGACCTTCGAGAACGTCCAGGCGGGTCTGCGCACCGACTACCTGTTCCGCCTCGCCAACCAGCGGGGCGGCATCGTGCTGGGCACAGGCGACCTGTCCGAGCTGGCGCTGGGCTGGTGCACCTACGGCGTCGGCGACCAGATGGCCCATTACAACGTCAATTCGGGCGTCCCGAAGTCGCTGATCCAGCATCTGATCCGCTGGGTGATCGGCTCCCGCCAGTTCCAGGACGAGGTGCTGGATACGCTGGGCGACATCCTGGCGACCGAGATTTCCCCCGAACTGGTCCCCGCCGACAGCGACCGCGCCCTGCAGAGTTCGGAGGCCGTCGTCGGCCCCTACGAGCTTCAGGATTTCCATCTGTTCCACACGCTGCGCTACGGCCTGCGCCCGTCGAAGATCGCCTTCCTCGCCCTGCACGCCTGGTCCGATCCGGCGCGCGGCGACTGGCCGGCGGGCTATCCGGTGGAGAAGCGCAACGCCTACACGCTGGCCGAAATCCATTCCTGGCTGCGCGTCTTCATCCAGCGCTTCTTCGGCTTCAGCCAGTTCAAGCGTTCGGCCATGCCCAACGGGCCGAAGGTGACGGCGGGCGGCTCCCTGTCGCCGCGCGGTGACTGGCGCGCCCCGTCCGACGGCAACGCCCGCATCTGGCTCGAGGAGCTGGAGCGCGAGGTGCCGAAGGAGTAACCGCTACCCCGCCGCGCCGGTCCGCTCGTTCATCACCAGCCGCCCGGCCGGCCAGGAGCGGACCAGCCCGGCGGCGCGCAGTTCCGGCAGGGCGCGGGCCACCGTATCGTGCGACAGGCCCGTCGCCTCGACGAGCGCCGGTCCCGATTTCGCTCCGTCCGCCAGGGCGCGCAGCACCGCCGCGGTCGGCGTTCCGGCCTGGGCGAGTGCCGCCTCGCTGCGGGCGGGCCGATTTGCCCGGCCGGCGGCAACCATCGCGGCGATGGCGCGGAGTTGCCCCAGCCGATGCATTGCCTCGGGGCTGCGGTCCTCGCGCAGGGCCAGCGCCGTGTGGCAACGGGCAACCTCCCGCGCCAGGGCGGCGAGGTCGGCGGTGCGATCCTGCACGAGGCACAGCGCCGCCTCTTCCGCCAGGGTGTCCAGGTCCGCGTCGGCCTCGTCCCAGCGGCCGGCCTCGACGGCGTCCCGGATTCCATCGGCCAGTGACCGATACGCCTCCCCGCTCATGGACAGCCCTCCGTGTTCAGTTCCGGCCAGCTTTGCGGTTCCCAGCGCGCCGCGACGCAGCCGGGCTCCGGCGCGTCGATGGGAAGCGACAGCCGGCGGATGCGCGAGGATTGCGCCGGGTCGGCGCGCGGCTGGAAGAACAGTGCCACCCCGCAATCGGTGATGCGCTTGTCCTCTTCCCCGTCGGCGTCACAGACGCGGTTGAAGCGGTGCGAGAAGGACATGCTGTTCGCCACCACCACCCGGCAGGACCCGGTGCGGGAGGACTCGTCGCCGGCCTGGGCCTGCCACCGCTCCTCCGTCAGGCCGGCGTCCATGACGGGGGTGACGATCCAGTCCAGCAGCTTGGCCCGGCACAGCCACGCCGCCGGCCGCTCGCGCCCGAGATCCTCGCAGATCATCACCGCCAGCCGGCCCATGTTGGGCAACTCGACGATGGTGACGCCATCCCCCGGCGCGATGAACTCCTTCGCTTCGTCGAGCAGCCGCCCGTCCGGGCCGCACACATCGTAGGAGCGGCACTGGTCGGAGTCGAGGTCCCAGCAGTGCAGCTTGGTCTGGCGGAAAATCTCGGCTCCCGTCCGGTCGAGCAGGACCGCCATGCTGCGCGGCTTAGCATCCGTCTCCCCGTCCTGGCGGACGCCGACGAGGACATAACGGATCGGCCCGTCCACGGCCTGCCGCCGCACCGCCGCCTTGATGGCGTCGAGCGTCGCGGGATCAGCGGTCACTTCGGGAAAGACGACGATGGTTGCGCCTTCGGCAGCCAAGGCGTCGATGGCCGCCGCCGCGCGGGCGCCGAGGTCGCCGGGAACGGCGGCGTACCAGTCCGCGCCATCCTTGAAAAAGGTCCGCAGGGCGAGGTCGTCCTCGGCGAGGGCGAGCGGGACGACGCCGACGACGGGCGCCCAGTCGGGATCGCTGGGGCACTGGTCGGCGACCTCGGCGATTCGATGGAAGGCCAGCGAGACGGGCCGCTCGCCGTCCTCCCCATGGGGGCACTCCGCCGCGAGGGTCGGCGGCACCAGAAACAGGGTGTGGAACAGATCGGCCACGTCGAAGGTTTCACGCAGGGGCGTGACCTCCCGGATGTTCACCGAGCGGTCGAACAGGCCGGGCCGCAGGATGAGCTGGCCGTCGGCGGCGTCGCCGTTGAGGCGCCCATGCCGCTTGTACCATTGCCGCGCCCGCAGATGACCATCGGACAGCGCGCGTCGCGACAGGTAGCGCGAGGCCAGCGGCGCGAACCATTGGTCGATGGCCTGGGCCGCCAGCACGCGCCGGTCCAGCGGCATCCCCTCGTCGGACGTGTCGACCCAAGACTTGAGCGCATCGGCGCCGTCGTCAGCCTCCAACAACTCTGCCAGACGACGCAGCACACTGCCCGCATCGTCCGGCGCGAATTCCAGGCGCTGTGCGGCGCGTTCGGTCTCTTTCGGGTCTCGATCCAGTTGGTGCCGCAGCGCAACGAACAGATCAGCCAGTTGCATGCCTTCAACCACGCGAAGCGACGGGATGGACGAGCGGACGCGATCGGCATCCCCTCTCCCCCCTTGGGGAGAGGGCTGGATCAGCTGAAGCACCCGCATCCGTCCTGTTGAACAGCACAACGGCGGCTTGGTTTCGCGATTGCGTTGTCAGGTGATCGCGCGCCGGACCTCCCCACGCCCCGACGTTGGCGGACAGCAGCCACGTGACCAGAATGGCCAGCGCCCCACCCATTCGTCCGTATTCCGAATACAGACGAACCCGGCAAAGCATCCCTTTTGACGAGGACCGAAATGGGGTTAGCCGCCCCCTCGCTTAGCGATGCATTAACCATGATCACCGGACCATGGCTCCCAGACAGAACGCCTCGACGAGGCGAACCAGGGGAGCGTGGCTCATGACGGGACGGGTGCTTGGCGGAGTGTTGGCCGCTTGGGTCTTGTGGAGCGGTGCCGCGGCCGCGTCAGCCCTTTGCCCGGTCCCGCCCGGTGCGAATTCAGCCGCCGCCGGACTGACGCACAGCCGGGCCGCCCTGGCCGCCGGACAGCCGCTGACCGTCGTGGCGATGGGATCGTCCAGCACGGAAGGCGTCGGGGCCACCACCATCACCGCCACCTACCCCGCCCAGCTCGACGCCATTCTGGAGCAGCGTCACGCCACGTCGGCCATCCAGGTCCTGAACAAGGGCGTCGGCGGCGAAACGGCGGGGGCCAACCTCGTCCGCTTCGGCAAGGACGTGCTGGCCGCCAAGCCGGACCTCGTGGTCTGGCAGGTCGGGACCAACGACAGCTTCCAGAAGGTACCGCTCGACGCCTTCGCCGCCACCCTGCGCGACGGCATCGCCCAAATCCGCAAGACCGGCGCCGACGTCATCCTGATGAACCCGCAGTCCTTCCCCGGCGAAGTCAAGGTTGACTCCTACGCCGCCTACGCGTCCACCGTGGTCGCGCTGGGCCGCGAACTCGACGTGCCGGTGCTTGATCGCTACCGCATCATGGCCTGGTGGCTGGAAAGCCGGCACTTCGCCGCCGATCAGGTGCTGAGCACCGACGGCCTCCACCTGAAGGACCTCAGCTACCGCTGTCTGGCGGAGTTCGTCGCCGACATGATCGACACCCCGCGGGTGGTGAGCGAGAAGACCGCGGCGCGCTGAGACTATCCGATAGTCCCTCTCCCGGGGCGGGAGAGGGGATATCGTTCCCCAGTCAGACGACCAGTTGCGCCCCCAGGAACTGCCGGAGTTCCGGGGTGCGGGGGTTGCCGAAGACCTCCTCGGGCGGCCCGATCTCGTGCACGCGGCCCTGGTGCATGAAGACCACCCGGTCGCAGACCTCGCGGGCGAAGCGCATCTCGTGGGTCACCATCATCAGCGTCATGCCGTCGGCGGCCAGCTCCTTCACCACGGCCAGCACCTCGTTCACCAGCTCCGGGTCGAGGGCCGAGGTGATCTCGTCGCACAGCAGGGCCATCGGCTGCATCGACAGCGCCCGCGCGATGGCGACGCGCTGCTGCTGCCCGCCGGACAGCTGGTCGGGGTAAGCGTCGAACTTGTGGCCCAGCCCGACCCGCTCCAGCATGCGGCGGGCCATCGCCTCCGCCTCGCCCGCCGGCGTCTTCTTGACGACCATCTGCGACAGCATGACGTTGCGCCCCGCCGACAGGTGCGGGAACAGGTTGAACTGCTGGAAGATCATGCCGACCTTCAGCCGCAGCGCCTTCAGGTGGAGGTCGTCGTTGATGAGCTGGGCGCCGGCCACCATGATCGAGCCGTCGTCGATCATCTCCAGCCCGTTGACGCAGCGCAGAAGCGTGCTCTTGCCCGAACCGCTCTTGCCGATGATGGCGACGACCTCGCCGCGCTCGACGTCCAGGTTGATCCCCTTCAGGACTTCGACGTCGCCGAAGCGCTTCTTCACCTCAGTGATTGCGATGAGCGACATTGAGCTTCCTTTCCAGAATCTGGCTGCTCTTGGACAGGGGCCAGCACAGCGCGAAGTAGATCAGGGCGACCAGCCCGTAGACGGTGAAGGGTTCAAAGGTCGCGTTGGTGACGACCGTGCCGGCCTTGGACAGCTCCACGAAGCCGATGATCGAGGTCAGCGCCGTGCCCTTCACCACCTGCACGGAAAAGCCGACGGTGGGCGGGACGGCGACCCGCACCGCCTGGGGCAGGATCACGTAGCGCATCTGCTGGACATAGCCCATGCCGAGGCTGGCCGACGCCTCCCACTGGCCGCGGGCGACCGATTCCACGCAACCGCGCCAGATCTCCACCAGGAAGGCCGCCGTCCACAGGATCAGCGCCAGCCCGGCGGCCAGCCAGGCCGGAACGTCGATGCCGAACAGGCCGAGCCCGAAGAAGGCGAGGAAGAGCTGCATCAGCAGCGGCGTGCCCTGGAACAGCTCGACATAGCCCAGGACGAACATCCGTCCGGCCCGCGCCTTGCCAATGCGCAGATAGAGCAGCGCCATACCCAGCAGACCGCCGCCGATGAAGGAGACGAGCGAGAGGACCACCGTCCAGCGCGCCGCCAGCAGCAGGTTGCGCAGGATGTCCCACAGGGTGAAGGTCATCATCGCGCGGCCCTCCGCGGAAACAGCATTTTTCCGACGCCGCGCAGCGCCTGCCGCAGGGCCAGCGCCAGCAGCAGGTAGAGGCCGGTGGTCAGGAAATAGCTCTCGAAGGCGCGGAAGGTCCGCGACTGGATGAAGTTGGCGGCGAAGGTGATGTCCTCCGCCGCGATCTGCGACACCACCGCCGAGCCGAGCATGACGATGACGATCTGCGACGACAGCGCCGGCCAGATCCGTTGCAGCGCCGGGATCAGCACGACGTGGCGGAAGGTCTCGAAGCGGGTCATGGCGAGGCTGGCCCCGGCCTCGAACTGGCCGCGCGGGGTGGCCTCGATGCCGGCGCGGATGATCTCGCCGCTGTAGGCGCCGAGGTTGATGACCATCGCCAGAACCGCCGCCTGGAACTCGGTCATCTGCACGCCGAGCGACGGCAGGCCGAAGAAGATGAAGAACAGCTGGATCAGGAAGGGCGTGTTGCGGATCAGCTCGACATAGGCGACGACCGGCGGGCGCAGCCAGCGCGGCCCGAGCGACCGCGTCCAGGCGCAGGCGATGCCCAGCGCCACCCCGAACAGCGTGCCGATCAGGGTCAGTTCAACCGTCGTCACCAGCCCCTTCAGGACGACGGGCCAGTATTCGGCGATCCACGAATAATCGAAGCGGTAGGTCATGCGGCCCTCCGGTCAGCCCCCCGTACGCCGGGACGCCGTGGGGGCCGAAGCCACCCGCGGCGCCCCGGCCCTTGTCGTCGTCAGAGGTCCTTCGGCAGGTCGGCGGACAGCCACTTCTGCGCGATGGCGTTCAGCGAGCCGTCGGCCTTGGCCGCCGCCAGGATGCCGTTCAGCTTCTCCAGCAGGGCCGGCTGCTCCTTGCTCAGGCCGATGTAGCAGGGGGAGTTCTTGATGAGGAACTTCAGCTCCGGCCGCTTCGGCGGGTTGCGGGCGAGGATCGCCGCCGCCACGACGTTGCCGGTCGCCACCACCTCGACCTGACCGGACAGGAAGGCGGAGATGGTGCCGTTGTTGTCCTCGTAGCGCTTGATGACCGCGTCGGCCGGGGCGATCTTGGTCAGCTCCAGATCCTCGATGGCGCCGCGGGTCACGCCGATCGTCTTGCCGGCCAGCTCCTCCGGCTTCGAGGCGGTGACGCCGGCCGGGGCGAAGACGCCGTTGAAGAAGGGCGCGTAGGCGTCGGTGAAGTCGATGACCTTCTCGCGCTCCGCGTTCTTGCCGAGGCTGGAGATGACCAGATCGACCTTGTTGGTCTGCAGGAAGGGGATGCGGTTGGCGCTGGTCACCGGCACCAGCTCCACCTTCACGCCCATCTTGGCGCCGATCAGCTTCGCCACGTCGATGTCGTAGCCGAGCGGGGCCATGTCTGGGCCGACCGAGCCGAAGGGCGGGAAGTCCTGCGGGACGGCGACGCGCAGCGTGCCGCGCGTGGTGATGTCCTGAAGGGCGTCGGCCCGCGCGGCCGGGGCCTGGGCGATGGAAAGGCCGGCGACGGCGGCGACGGCCAGGGCGAGCAGGGTCCTGCGCTTCATGTCTCTAACTCCTCCGGTTCTGGATGGAATGGGTTACTTGAAAGGGTTCAGGCGGGGGCGCCGGGCGAGAGGATCTCGCGCAGGCCGGCCAGGGGATCGGGGGCGGCGGCAAGGTCGAGGCCGTCCTCGACGCGCCGGATGTGCTCGTCCATCAGCCGCGCCGCGCCGGCGAAATCGCCGTCGGCCAGCAGCGTCACGATGCCGGCGTGGTCGTCGCTGGACGCCGCGGCGTCCTGGTCGGACTGGTAGAGCATCGAGACCAGCGTCGTGCGCGCGGTCAGGTCGCGCAGGATGTCGGTCAGGAAGGCGTTGCCGAAGGCGTGGGCGAGGTGGATGTGGAAGTCGCCGAGCAGGCAGGTGCGCGACCCGACATGGCCGGTGTGCAGCGCCTCGCGCTCCTCCTCGACGTGGGCGCGCAGGTGGGCGACGGCGTCGCCGGGCAGCGTGTGCAGGTCGCGCAGCATCCCGGTCTCGATCACCCGCCGCGCCTGGAAGGCGGCCCGCGCCTCCGTCGCCGAGGGCTCGACGACGAACCAGCCGCGCCGGGCGCTGACATGGACGATGCCGCGCGTCTCCAGCCGCATCATCGCCTCGCGCACGCGTGTGCGGGAGACGCCGTAGACCTCGGCCAGCTTCGCCTCGCCCAGCCGGGTGCCGGGCCGCAGCCGGCCGCCCAGGATGGCAGAGATCACGCTGTCTTCGATGCTGTCGGGAAGCTGGGTCATCAGGCTGCCGCACCAATCTTGTATACAAGACTGTTGAGCAAGAGGCGTGCCAGCCGGAACGGCGCGGAAACGCTGGGCAGCCGCTCCACAATTGATCAAAGAGCAGGCAGCACCCCGACCTGATTAAACCTTATGCATGAAATTGCGGCACCGCTCCGCTGCGGTTCCGCTGCGCGGCCGGGGCGGCGGCAGAAATGGCGGCGGCTGGAACGGCGGAACCTTCGGCCGTCAGATCCAGTTGGACTTGGGATATCCCACTTCTTCAGAAAACGGCGGTGCCGGCAGGCACGGTTCGGGCCTGCCGGCACCGCCATCGACAGGACGTGCCGGCTACTCCCCTCCCCACCCCGCCACGGAGCACCCCCATGAAAGCCCTGGTCTGGCACGGCACCGCGGACATCCGTTACGACACCGTCCCCGATCCCGAGATCGAGCAGCCCCGCGACGCCATCGTCAAGGTGACGTCCTGCGCCATCTGCGGTTCGGATCTGCATCTCTACGACCACGTCATGCCCGGCATGGAGAAGGGCGACATCATGGGCCACGAGTTCATGGGCGAGGTCGTCGATGTCGGGGCCGAGGCGAAGAGCGCCCTGAAGGTCGGCGACCGCGTCGTCGTTCCCTTCACCATCTGGTGCGGCGAGTGCGACCAGTGCCGCCGCGGCAACTATTCGGTCTGCGAGCGCTCCAACCGCAACAAGGCGATGGCCGACAAGCTGTTCGGCCATGCCACCGCCGGGCTGTTCGGCTACACCCACCTGACCGGCGGCTATGCGGGCGGGCAGGCGGAGTACGTGCGCGTCCCCTTCGCCGACCGCACCCATGTGAAGATCCCGGACGGGCTGAGCGACGAGCAGGTGCTGTTCCTCGGCGACATCTTCCCCACCGGCTGGCAGGCCGCGGCCCAGTGCGACATCCAGCCGACCGATACCGTGGCGATCTGGGGCTGCGGCCCGGTCGGGCAGATGACGATCCGCAGCGCCGTCCTGCTGGGCGCCAAGCAGGTCATCGCCATCGACCGTGTGCCCGAGCGCTTGTCCATGGCCAAGGCCGGCGGCGCCATCACCATCAATTTCGAAGAGGAAAGCGTCGTCGAGCGGCTGAACGAGCTGACCGGCGGCAAGGGTCCGGAGAAGTGCATCGACGCCGTCGGCATGGAGGCGCACGCCACCGCCACGCTCGATTCCATCTACGACCGCGCCAAGCAGGCGCTGATGCTGGAATCCGACCGCGCGCATGTGCTGCGCGAGATGATGTATGTCTGCCGCCCGGCGGGCACGCTGTCGATCCCCGGCGTCTATGGCGGGCTGATCGACAAGGTCCCCTTCGGCATGTCGATGAACAAGGGCCTGACCTGGCGCATGGGCCAGACCCACGTCAACCGCTGGACCGACGGCCTGCTGCGCCGCATCCAAGAGGGCCAGATCGACCCGTCCTTCGTCATCACCCACAGCGTGGGGCTGGCCGAGGGGCCGGGCATGTACGAGACCTTCCGCGACAAGCGGGACGGCTGCATCAAGGTCGTGCTCAAGCCGTAACAGGGAGGCGCACCATGGCGTATTACCGCAGGAATTCGTCCGCGGACCGGATGGCGCGCGGCTTGGGCTGGTTCAGCATCGGGTTGGGAGTCGCCGAACTGGTGGCCGCCCGGCGCCTCGCCCGCTGGATGGGGATGGAGGATCAGGCCGGCCTGATCCGCGCCTACGGCGCGCGCGAGGTGGCGACCGGCGTCGGCCTGCTGGCGATGGGCGACGCCCGCCCCTGGATGTGGGGACGGATCGCCGGGGACGCGCTGGACATCGCCACTCTGGCGGCGGCGCATCACGACGGCAACCCGCGCCGGGAGAACGTCGCCACGGCGCTGGGCACGGTCGCCGCGGTGACGGCGCTCGACGTGCTGTGCACGGCGATGCTGCACCGGGAGGAAGCGGCGGCCTGGACTCCGCCCCCCGACTACAGCGACCGCAGCGGCCTGCCGCGTCCGCCCACCGCCATGCGCGGCGCCGCCAAGGACGCCCCGATCCCCGCCGACATGCGGACCCCGGACATCCTGCGCTTCGAACCCGTGGGGGCGAATTAGCGCTTATAACCCTCTCCCCTCTGGGGAGAGGGTGGCCCGGAGGGCCGGTGAGGGGGTTGCGCTTTTGCCGGACGTACCGCCATGCGCACCCCCCTCACCCTAACCCTCTCCCCGGAGGGGAGAGGGGACAACGCCTCCCATCAGCAACACCCCGCCTTCCCAGCGCCGTAACGGGCCTGCAGACGATTGTCGAGGAACTCGGTGTAGGTCATCGCCGGCTGGTCGGGATGCCGGGTCCGCATGTGCTCCAGGTAGGTGTCGTAATCCGGCACCCCGATCATGAGCTTGGCCGTCTGCTCGAAGTAACCGCGGAACCGGCTGAGGTTGCTTTTCAAGCCGCTCATCGGTCGTCCTTTTCCAAAATGCCGCTCCCTCATCCCCGAGGGGGTGACGGAACGGTGTGCCCCTACTCAATCCCCGGCGCGCGCGGTGGCGCCGCCCGTCGGGATTTCCCGAGTGGTCGGGCGGTCGCTGCGCAGCGCCTTCAGGCAGGACAGGATGCCGAAGACCAGCACCGCCAGAACGACCAGAACGAACAGCGACGCCAGCGCCGCGTCCAGGTAATCGTTGAAGATCACCTGCCGCATCTGCTCCATCGAGGTCGCCGGGGCGAGCAGCCGGCCCTCGTTGGCGGCGGTGCTGAAACGCTCGGCGTGGGCGAGGAAGCCGATCGCCGGGTTGCTGTGGAAGACCTTCTGCACGCCCGCGGTCAGGGTGCAGATCAGCAGCCACGCCGCCGGCACCATGGTCACCCAGGCATAGCGTTCGCGCTTCATCCGGAACAGCACCACCGTCGCCAGGATCAGCGCGATCCCCGCCAGCATCTGGTTGGAGATGCCGAACAGCGGCCAGAAAGTGTTGATGCCGCCCAGCGGATCGATCACGCCCTGATAGAGGATGTAACCCCAGGCGGCGACGCACAGGCCGGTGGCGATCAGGTTGCCGGCCCAGGACGCCGTGCGCTGCAACGGCTTGAAGAAGACGCCCAGCAGGTCCTGGAGCATGAACCGCCCGGCGCGGGTGCCGGCGTCAACGGCGGTCAGGATGAACAGCGCCTCGAACAGAATGGCGAAATGGTACCAGAAGGCCATCATCGCCTTGCCGCCGAACAGCTCGGAGAAGATCTGCGCCATGCCGACCGCCAGCGTCGGCGCGCCGCCGGCCCGTGACAGGATGCTCACCTCGCCGACGTCCTGCGCCGTCTGGGTGATCATCTCCGGCGTGATGACGAAGCCCCAGTTGTTGATGACCTGGGCCGCCGACTCCGCCGTGGTGCCGAGCAGCGCGGGCGGGCTGTTCATCGCGAAGTAGATGCCGGGCTCGATGCAGGAGGCGGCGACCAGCGCCATGATGGCGACGAAGGACTCGGTCAGCATGCCGCCGTAGCCGATGAAGCGGGTGTGGAGTTCGTTCTCCACCATCTTCGGCGTGGTGCCGGAGGAGATCAGGGCGTGGAATCCCGACACCGCGCCACAGGCGATGGTGATGAACAGGAACGGGAACAGGCTGCCCGACCACACCGGGCCGGTGCCGTCGACGAAGCGGGTGACGCTGGGCATCTTCATCGGCGGCGCCACCAGCAGGATGCACAGCGCCAGCATCACGATGGTGCCGACCTTGAGGAAGGTCGACAGATAGTCGCGCGGCGCCAGCAGCAGCCACACCGGCAGCACCGACGCCACGAAGCCGTAGCCGATCAGAATCCAGGTGATCTGCACCCCGGTCAGCGTGAACATCGGCGCCAGGGTCTCGCTCTGCGCCACCTGCCCGCCGAGCAGGATGGCGGCGATCAGCAGGAAGAAGCCGATGATGGAGATCTCGCCGATCCGGCCGGGGCGGAGGAAGCGCATGTAGACGCCCATGAACAGGGCGATCGGCACGGTCGCGGCGACCGTGAAGAAGCCCCACGGGCTGTTGGTCAGCGCCTTGACCACGACCAGGGCCAGCACTGCCAGGATGATGACCATGATCATGAAGGTGCCGAACAGCGCGATGACGCCGGGGATGTCCCCCAGCTCGGCCTTGATCAGCTCACCGAGCGACCGCCCGTCGCGGCGCATCGAGATGAACAGGATCATGAAGTCCTGGACCGCCCCGGCGACCACCACGCCGGCGAGAATCCACAGCATGCCCGGCAGATAGCCCATCTGGGCCGCCAGCACCGGGCCGACCAGCGGGCCGGCGCCGGCGATGGCCGCGAAATGATGGCCGAACAGGACGTATTGGTTGGTCGGGACATAGTCCAACCCGTCGTTGTGGCGCATCGCCGGCGTCGGGCGCGCCGGGTCCAGCCGCATGACGCGGGTGGCGATGAACAGGCTGTAGTAGCGGTAGGACACCAAATAGGTGCAGACGGCGGCCACGACCAGCCAGAGGGCGTTGATGGTCTCGCCGCGCGCCAGGGCGACGGTGCCGAGCGCGAACGCTCCCAACACGGCGAGAACCAACCACGGTGCATGATTGAGGATGCGGGGCATGCGTACTCCTCCCAAACGATGCGCAATCGTCGAAAAGCACGATGAACCTGATGAATACGGTGGAGAATCATCCTCCCAACGCGCCCGCACGGAAAGAGCAAACTGGCCGGTCGCGACAAAATGGGTCAAAAATAAGGCGTAGCCTCAATTTGGGCGGGCAGCCCGCCGCCCTTGGACGATCAAGGCGCCATGGACGAGGCCGGCGCCCAGGCTGGTGTGGCCGCTGAACATGACGAGGCCGAGTCCCCAGCCCTGCCACGTCACGAGGAGGCCAAGCGCCCCCAGCAGGGAAGCCGCCCCGCCGACGCGCAAAGCAACCGTCGCGGGGGCTGGCAGGGACCGTCCGAACAGGTCGTGCTGCGGACGGTCCATCGCGAAGGCCAGCGCGGCGAAGCCCGTCAGGCACAGGATGAAAGACGACAGATGGATCATGCTCATCCCTCGCGCAGGACGGCGCCGCCGGCCGGCTTATTGACGGTTTCGCGGGCCGGCTTGCGGGCGGCCCGAGTCTTGGGCTGGTGGCGGAGCGTGCGGACAGCCAGCACGGCGTGAAGCGCCGCCAGTGCCCAGCACATCAGGTCCATGCCGATGAACACCCAGTCCCCTTCGGCCAGGCTGCGCCAGAACGGCCGGTGCGTGGTCGCGGCGTTGAGCACGGGCAGCAGCGCCAGCAGCGCCGCGGCCAGCCACAGCTGCTCGACCCAGGCTTTCTTCGCGGGACGCAGCACGCCGTGCAACAGCGTCAGCGCCCAGACGATGAAGAAGCTGTGGATCTCCCAGTTGGCGCGGTCCGCCAGGGTCTCCGGCAGCAGGCGGTTGGCCCACAGGAAGGCTGCCATGGCGACCGACAGGCCAGCGATGCTGGCGATGTTCAGCCGCTCCACGACGTGGAAGCCGATGTGGGGCCGGGCCGGATCGGGCAGCTTCTGCCGGCGCTTCACCGTCCACATCACCAGACCGGTGCCCACCATGGCGGTGCCGGCGAGGCTGACGAGGAAGTAGAGCCAGCGCGTCACCGAGTCGCTGAAGCGCCCCAGATGCAGGGCGTAGAGCACGCCGCGCGTCTCCGCCGCCGCCCCCACCCCTTCATGGACGGCCAGCAGCTTGCCGGTGGTGCCTTCGAATTCCAGATACTGCGGGCTCATGGAGACGCGCCCGCCGTCGCCGCGCGCCACCGCCACCCGCGCCGCCGCGTCGCCCGGATGGGTGGCGGTGACCCGCCCGACGCCGTCGCGGCCCCAGCGCTCCTGGGCGTGGCGCACCATCTCCTCGATCGAGGCAAGCGGGGCCGCCTCGCCGCTGGGCTTGCCCGGCTGGATGAAGGCGCTGAGTTCGGCGTTGAGCTGCTGGCGGTCCGCCGCGGTCTTGATCCCCGCCTGCTGGCCCCAGGGCATGTAGAGCGCCATCAGCGTCACCAGCCCCGTGTAGGTGATCATGGCGTGGAACGGCAGCCCGAACACCGACAGCGCGTTGTGCGCGTCGAGCCAGGAGCGCTGCCCCTTGCCCCAGCGGAAGGTGAAGAAATCGACGAAGATCTTCTTGTGGGTGATGACCCCGCTGACGATGGCCACCAGCATGAACATGGCCGCGATGCCGGCGATCCAGCGCCCCCACACCACCGGCATGTAATGGAACTGGAAATGGAAGCGGTAGAAGAAGTCGCCGCCCAGCGTCGCGCGCGACGACACCGTCTGCCCGGTCGCCGGGTCGAAATTGCCCTCGCCGAAGCCGCGCTGGCCGGGAGCCGCCCCGGCGGTGCGCCAGAAGGCGTAGACGCTGTTGTTGCGGGCGTCCGGCAGGCGCAGGCTCCATTGCGGGCTGCCCGGCACCAGGGTGACGAGTTCGTCGGCCACCCGCTGGGCGACTACGGCCTGATCCGGCACCCCGCTCTGCGCCGGCAGTTCGGGACGCATCCATTGCGACAGCTCGTCCTTGAAATAGGACACCGTCCCGGTGAGGAACATCGCGTAGAGCACCCAGCCGAGAAGCAGCCCGACCCACGTGTGCAGGTCGGACATGCTCTGGCGGAGGCCGCGGCCGTCGGGGCGCGCTTGCTGATCCGTCTTCACGCTCGGCTCCCCATCACCAGACCGACCACGCCGACAGAAGCAGCGGCGCGGCCACGACAAGAAGGCCCGCCCAGGCGCGCAGCGCGCTGCGGACCGCGAAGACCCAGATCACGGCGGCGGCGTAGATGACGAAGCTCGTCAACTGGCCGGTGAGCACCGCCTGCGGCGTGCTCATGGGAAGCGCCAGCACCGCCACGCTGGCGAGCGCGGCCAGCGCATAGCCGCCGAACAGGGCGGCGGCTATGCGCGAGACAAGCGGTCCAACGGAACGGACCCGTCCGGCCACGGAGGTCATTTGTTGGGCGTCGCCGCCGGGCCGGCGGGGACCGGCGCCAAACCGTCGGGGTGGACGTAGGTCACCGTGGTGACGTAGCTGACGCCGTCATACTTCTCGGCGCCGTTGGCGCCCTGGCGCTCGCCGGGGGTGCGCTCGTTCAGGCTGACCTCGGCCACGTAGGTGCCCTTCCACGGCAGGTCGAAGGTGACCAGACCCTGCTCGTCGCTGTGCTCCTCCTTGGCCCAGCCGGACTGGGTGACCAGCATCACCTTGGTCTTGGCCTTGGGCTGGCCCTGGAAGACCAGCTTGAACTGACCGGGCTTGCCGGTGGGCACCAGATCCAGCGTCAGCTTCGGCGCCTGCTCGGCGAAGCCGGTGATCAGGCGCGCGGCGGGGTGGAACCAGTTGGTGGTTTCCTTGTCGCCCTGCTTCCAGCTGTAGAGCGGGTAGAGCGTGTCCTCGGCGACGATGCTCTCGCCGTTGGCGGCCTTGAAGGGCAGCGCGAAGCCGTCCGCGGTCTTGGCGGCCTCGGCCTTCCGCTCGCCCTTGGCGGAGAGGAGGGTGCCGGCCGGCTTGCCGAACTTGTCGAGCAGGCCGGGCGAGACCTCGCGCAGGTTCTCGCCGAACTCCCCGAAGCGGATCGTGGCGTTGCCCTGCTCGGACTGCTCGATCCAGATCTGGTGGGCCTGGGCAGGCATGGAGAAGCCCAGCGCGGCGATGAGGGCAAGCGACAGTTTGTTCATGACGAAATCCAAAAGGGGCGTGAGGGATCAGAAGTCGACGGTGGCGGACAGCAGCACGGTGCGCGGCGAACCGACGGTCACGTAGGTGCCAGTGGTCAGCCAGTACTCCTTGTCGAAGAGGTTCTCGACGCTGGCGCGCAGCACGACCGGCTTGCCCGACACGTCGGTGTTGTAGCGGGCACCGATGTCGAAGCGGGTCCAGCCGTCGAAACGCAGCGTGTTGGCGTTGGTCAGGTAGGAGCCGGACGTGTGGATCACGCGCCCGTTGAGGGCGAGACCCTCGACCCACGGGGTGTCCCAATCCAGGCTGGCGGAGAAGCTCTTGTCCGGCACGCCGGCGGCGTCGTTGCCCTCTTCCGAGGCGACGGCGGTCTTCGTCAGCTCCGGCTTCAGGAAAGTCGCGCTGGCCATGGCGCGCAAGCCGGGCAGGATCTCGCCGTAGGCGGACAGCTCCAGGCCGCGGTTGCGCTGCTCGCCGTCATAGGCCAGCTCGTTGGACGCGGTGCGGATCGAGCTGGGGCGGGTGATCTGGAAGACCGCGGCGGTCGTGGTGATGGTCCCCCAATCGACCTTGACGCCGCCCTCGAGCTGCTTCGACTTGTAGGGTTCGAGCACCGCGCCGGTGTTGGCGTAGCCGGCGCCGACGATGGTGCCGCGCGACAGTCCCTCGGCGTAGTTGCCGTAGACCGCGACGTTCTCCAGCGGCTTCACGACCAGACCGGCGAGCGGCGTCGTGGCGCTGGCGTCGTAGTTGCTGGTCTGCGCGCCGGTCGTGGTGCTGTAGCCCTTCACCTTCACCGTCTGGTCGCGCACGCCGAGCGTCAGCAGGACGCGGTCATTGACGAAGGACAGCGTGTCGGCGATGGCGATGCTGCTCAGCGTCGTCTCGGCCGACTTGCGCGGGTCGGTGCGCGGCGCGGTGATGACGGGCAGCGGCGCCGGGTTGTAGATGTTTGACGGGGCCGAGCCGGCGGCCTGGATGTAGGCGTTGCCCTCCTCCCGCTGGAAGCCGGTGTAGCCGATGTTGACCTGATGGCGGACGGGACCCGTCTCGAAGCGCAGGCGCGCACCGGCCGTGCCGCTGACCGTCTCGCTGTAGGAGTCGTAGTAGGAGTTGCGGACCGTGAAGTTGCCGAACGCGTTCACGGCGGGGTTGGACTGCGGGAACACCTGATCGTTCGTGCCGTCCCGGTAGCCGATGCCGGCGTAGGCGGTCAGCCAGTCCGTCACGTCGAACTCGATGTTCGAGGCGATGGTCTTGTCCTTCTGGACCAGCGTCGTGTTCGGGTACCAGTTGCTCCGCGCGTCGGGCGGCGACGGGATGGCCGTCGTCGTGGACAGGATGCTGATCTGCGGGCGGAAATTGTCGGTGTCGTCACGCTGGATGATGCCGTCGAGCGACCAGCGCAGCCGCTCGCCCCGGTAATCCACCGCCAGCGAGCCGAGGCCGGTCTTCACGTCGCCGTCCTCGATCGAGGCTTCGCCGCCGCGCAGCAGGCCGTTGAAGCGCACGCCCCAGGCGTTGTTCTCGCCGAAGCGGCGCCCGGTGTCGACATGGACGCCGAAATTGGCATCACTCTGGTAGAGCCCGGTCACGCGGGTCAGCGGCTGGTCGCCGGCCCGCTTGCTGAGGATGTTGATGCCGCCGCCGATGCTGCCGCCGGGGGCGATGCCGTTCATCAGCGCGCCCGGCCCCTTCAGCAGCTCGATCCGCTCGATGATCTGCGAGGGCACGCGGTTGGAGGACACCAGCCCATACATGCCGTTGAAGCCGACGTCGCCGGACGGAATGGCGAAGCCGCGGATCTGGAAAGTGTCGTCGAAGCCGTTGCCGCCGGTGGTCGTGCGCACCGACGAATCGTTGATCAGCGTGTCGGCCGCGGTGCGCGCCTGCTGGTTCTCGATCAGCTCGGAGGTGTAGTTGGTCGTGCTGAACGGCGTGTCCAGCGTGTTCCTGGTGCCCAGCAGGCCCAGCGTCCCGCCGCGCGCCACCTGACCGCCGGCGTAGGGCGGCGGCGGTTCGCCCGGCAGCGCGCCGGCGCTGGCGGAAACCTGAACGGAGGGCAGCACCGTCGCCCCGGCCGGGGCGCTCACGACCGGCGTCGACCCTTGCGCGACGAGACCGTACCCCGAGGACGTGCCCGCGATCTGATAACCGCTGCCGTCCAGCAGGCGGCGGAAGCCGTCCTCGACCGTCGTCGTTCCGCGCAGCCCCTGCGAGGTCTTGCCCCGGACCTGCGCCGGGTCGATGGCGACGCTCACCCCGGCCTGGGCGGCGAAGTTGCGCAGCGCGGCGTCCAGAGGGCCCGGCGGCACGTTGGCGTCAACCGTACGGGCCGCCGCCGTCTGGGCCTGCGCGGCCGGGGCGAAGGGAAGGCCACCCGCGAGGACGGCGCTGGCAAAGCAAACGGCCATGGCGACCGGGCGCAGACCCGGTGCGACGACGTCATGCGCGGCGCCGCGGCGGCGGACGGTCAGGCGCAGAGCGTCCTTGCCGCAAGATTGAGACATTGAGCCAGTTCCTCTACCAAAGGGTGTATATGTGGTGTAGCGTCAGCGACCGGCACCCTGTCCGTTTCAAAAAAGCCGAACATCTGAGCTGATCGCCTGAATGCGAATGATTTTCATTCTAAGCACCGGGCGGCGGATTGCGCAAGGGGGCAACGTCACCGTCCCGGTGATCGTTCGCGTCTTTATGTCCGTGATTTCTCTAGGGGAATTTCACTGGCGACGTCAGCGCCCGCATGCGGGCGTGAGAGGCGGGAGAAGGATTGACCGCCGCGCCGACAGGCTCAGGCGCTGCCCCGCACCAGAAGCTCGAACCCCACATCCTGGGTGCGGTTCTCCACATCGCCGCCCTGCATCCGCCGAAGCAGGAGGTTGGCGGATTCCGTGCCGATCCTGCGGCTGGCGATGGCGATGGTGGTCAGGCCCGGCGTCAGTTGCCCGGCGATGTCGTAGTTGCCGAAGCCGGTGATGGCCAGATCCTTCGGCACCGAGATTCCCATGCCGGCGCAGGCCAGCAGGGCGCCGGAGGCCAGCACGTCGCTGACGAACACCACCGCGTCGGTGTCGGGATGCTGCTCCCGAACCAGCTTCAGCAGCTCTACGCCGGTCGCCATCACCATCGGTCCGCTGGTAACGGTGACGACGCGCGGCGTCACGCCCGGGAAATGACGCTCGTGGGCGTCCTGGAAGCCCTTCAGACGCTCCTTGGCGCGGTGGTCGCCCGGCTTCATGACGCCCGTGAAGGCCAGCCGGCGGTAACCGCGCCCCACCAGATGATCGACCACGCTCATCAGGGCGGCGTGGTTGGAGAAGCCGACCAGCATGTCGACGGGGCGGTTCGTCCAACTCCAGCTTTCGACCACCGGCACCCCGGTGCGCTTCAGGAGGGCCGTGGTTTCCTGGGTGTGGCGGGTGCCGATGATGAAGAAGCCGTCGGGGCGCCGCCCGCTGAAGCTGCGGACCAGCGACTCCTCCCGCCCGGCCATGTAGTCGGTGTGGCCGAGGAAGACCTGATAGCCCTCCGGCAACAGGACGTCGGTCAGGCCCTGGATGGTCTCCGCGAAGATCGAGGCGGAAATGGTCGGGATGATCGCCGCCACCGTCATGCTGCGGTTGGAAGCGAGGTGGCTCGCCGCGAAATTCTGCACGTAGCGGGTCTCGCGCACCGCCTCCTCGATGCGGGCGAGCGTGTCGGGGCCGACGCTGCGGGGATCGCGGAGCGCGCGCGACACCGTCTGCGTCGAGACTCCGGCGGCCTGCGCCACATCGGCCATCGTCACCGCGCGGGTCGCGGAGCGCCGCCGTGAATCCGCCTTCCTGAGCGAAAGCTGTCCTTCGTCCGACACCTGGGATGACCTCTTTCCTGCCTCCGCCGGTCCGCCTTCGGACACGAACCGGCCGCCTTCTTGTGCATGGCCGCGCCCTCCGTTGCAAGCCGGGCGCGGCGCCGTTTCCGAAACCATAGCGCTTTTCATGTTAGCGGTCACGTGAGCGATAACGCTAACGCTCACGAAAGATGCTTGATTGCCCCAACCAATCATGTTACCGGTCACGTTAGCGGTCACTCGAAACGGACGTGAAGGCGGACGATCCGGGGGACACGGGGAGGAACAGCGCGGCGGCCCGACGGCCGCCGGCGGGCAAGCAACGAAGACAAGCAACGAAGCGGGCAAGACATGAGCGTTCTTGCGGACAGCGTCGCCTGGATCACCGGCGGCGGCAGCGGAATCGGGGAGGCCGGCGCGCGGGCGCTGGCGCAGGGCGGCGCCACCGTCGTCCTGTCCGGACGGCGCGAAGACGCGCTCCACCGCGTGGCGGAGTCCATCCGCGACGCCGGCGGCAGGGCCGAGACCGCGGTCCTCGACGTGGCCGACGAGGCGGCGGCGCGGCGCGTGGCGGCGGCAATCCTCGACCGCCACGGGCGAATCGACACGCTGGTCGCCAGCGCCGGGATGAACCTGCCCAACCGCAGTTTCAGCACGGTCGGGGCGGAGGGCTGGCGGCGGCTGGTCGACGTCAACCTCAACGGCACCATGCACGCCATCCAGGCGGTGCTGCCCGCGATGCGGGAGCGCCGGTCCGGCACTGTCATCATCGTGTCCTCCTGGGTCGGGCGGCACGCGCTCGTCCTCGGCGGCCCCGGCTACAACGCGACGAAGCAGGCGCTGGTCACGCTGAGCCACAGCCTGAACATGGAGGAATGGCGCAACGGCCTGCGCTCCTGCGTGGTCATGCCGGGCGAGGTGGCGACCGACCTGCTGGGCCAGCGCCCCTCCCCGCCCCCGGCGGAGGAGATGGAGCGCCTGCTCCAGCCCGAGGATCTGGGCCGCACCATCCGCTTCGTGGCCGAGATGCCGCCCCACGTCTGCGTCAACGAAATCCTCATCAGCCCCGTCTGGAACCGCGCCTTCTTCACCGAAGCTCCGGCGACCAACGGCTGACCGAATCCATCCTTCCGCCATGGCCGGCGGACCCACGGCAACAAGACCCGGACATCATGGACAAGAAACGCAACATCCTCAGCGGTTACCGTGTGCTCGACTGCTCCATCGCCATGGCCGGCCCGCTGGCGGCGCAGCGCCTGGGCGACCTCGGCGCCGACGTGGTGAAGGTGGAGCCGGTGACCGGCGAGTGGCAGCGCCACACCGCAGCGGGCGGCATTACCGGCAACAAGGTGAACGTCTCCTTCCTGTCGCTGAACCGGAACAAGCGCTCGCTCGCCGTCGACCTGAAGAACGCCGAGGGCAAGGCCCTGCTCATGGAGCTGGTCAAGACCGCCGACGTGTTCCTCCAGAACTACCGGCCCGGCGTCGCCAAGCGGCTGGGCGTGGACTATGAATCGCTCTCCGCGATCAACCCGCGCCTGATCTACCTGTCGATCTCCGGCTATGGCGAGACCGGCCCCTACGTCCAGCGTCCGGGCCAGGACCTGCTGCTGCAGGGCATGTCCGGCGCCATGCTGTCGGCGGGCCGCGAGGGCGAGGCCCCGACCCCCGCCGGCCAGTATCTGGTGGACGCGATCACCGGCTACACCGCCTTCGAAGGCGTGCTGGCCGCCCTGCTCCACCGCGAGCGCACCGGCGAGGGCCAGCTCGTCCAGGTCAACATGCTGGACGCCATCACGACGATCCAGATGCAGGAACTGTCGGTCTTCACGGTCGGCGGCAAGCCGCAGACCCGCTCCGCCGAGCCGCACGCCCACGTTTACATCCGCGCCCCCTACGGCGCCTTCGCGACCAGTGACGGCTTCATCATCGTGGCCTTCCCGCCGCTGAAGCTGCTGGGCGAACTGATCGGCGAGCCGTCCTTCCTCGACATGGAGGACGAGACCGACAGTTGGTCGCGCCGCGACGAGATCTTCGCCAAGACCCGCGCCCGGCTGACCGCCCGGACCTCCGCGGAATGGCTGGAGCTGTTCAACGCCGCCGGCGTCTGGGCCGGGCCGGTCTACGGCTACGCCGACCTCGTGAACGACCCGCAGATCAAGCACAACGGCACCTTCGTCGAGTACGACCACCCGACCGAGGGCCGCGTCAAGACGCCGGGCTTCCCCATCCGCTTCTCCAAGACCCCGTCGGAGGTCGAGCGCGGCGCCCCCCTGACCGGCGAGCACACCCGCGAGGTGCTGGAGGCCGCCGGCTTCACCGCCGAGGCCATCGACCGCCTGCTGGCCGCCGGCGTCGTCGCCGCCACCGAGCCGGAGGCGGAGGAAGAGGAGGTTCGGGCATGCGCTACCGCGCGCTGACCTGGGACCACCCGCGCGGCTACAACGCCTTGGCCGCGGCGGCGGCCGGGCTGGACGAGGGGCGCGACGGGCTTGCGATCGACTGGGACAAGCAGCCGCTCGAAGGCTTCGAGGCCCATCCAATCGGCGACCTCTGCGCCCGCTACGACCTGATCGTCCTCGACCATCCCCATGTCGGGGAAGCCGTCGCGGACCGCGGCCTGATCCCGCTGGAGGACCTGTTCACCGCCGAGGACCTCGCCGGCTGGCAGCGCGACAGCATCGGGCCGAGCTTCGCCAGCTACCGCTTCGCCGACCGGCATTGGGCCCTGCCGCTCGACGCGGCGACGCAGGTCACGGCCTGCCGCGCCGACCTTCTGGACGGGCCGATCCCCGTCACCTGGGCGGAGGTGGCGAGTCTGTCCGAGCGGACGCCGGTCGCCCTGTCGCTGGCCGGACCGCACGCCTGCCTGACCTTCCTGTCGATGGCGGCGGCCTTCGGCGATCCGCCCGCGGTGGCCGATCCCGAACGGCTGGTCTCGGCCGAGGTGGGGACGCAGGTGCTCGACCTCATGGCGACTCTGGCCGGGCGGATGCCGGCGGCGGTGCGCGGGCTGAACCCCATCGGGCTGCTCGGCCACATGGCCCGCACCGATGACGTGGCGCTCTGCCCGCTGGTCTACGGTTACGTCAACTACGCCGCCCCGACGGTGGCGGGGGACAAGCCAGTCACCTTCGCCGACGCGCCACGCGCCACAGCGGATGGGCGTCCCGGCTCGACGCTGGGCGGCACCGGCATCGGCGTCTCCGTGCGCTGCGAGGTGACGCCCGCCCTGCTCGACCATCTGCGCTGGCTGCTCGGCGCCGAGGCGCAGCGGAGCTTCATCCCAGCCCACGACGGCCAGCCGAGCCGCCGCGACGCCTGGGAGGACGAGGCGGTGAACGCCCGCTGGGGCGGCTTCTACCGCAACACCGCCGCGACGCTGGAGGCCGCCTATGTCCGTCCGCGCCACGCCGGCTACATCGCCTTCCAGGCCGAAGCCGCCGCGATGATCCGCGACGCACTGGCCGGCGGCACGCCGCACGCCGCCTTGCTCGACCGTCTGCAACACCGCTACGCCGCCAGCCGCCCGGTTGCCGGCGCCGAACGATAAGGCCCATCCCATGGACTCGCTCAACACCCCCGATCCGGCGCTCGGCGCGGTCACCGTCACGGTGGACGGCTTCGTCGCCACCATCACGCTCGACCGCCCGCAGAAGCTGAACGCGGTGACCCCGGAGATGGCCGCGGAGCTGGTCGCCGCCGTGGCCCGCTGCAACGCCGACGACGACATCCGCTGCGTCGTGCTGACCGGCGCCGGGCCGCGCGCCTTCTGCTGCGGTTCCGACATCCGCGAGCTGGACCGCTACGACACCGCCTGGAACTTCCGCAACCGCGAGGACTATTGCGACGCCATCCGGGCCTTGCGCAAGCCCAGCATCGCCGCGGTCAACGGCTACGCCTTCGGCGGCGGGCTGGAGACGGCGATGAGCTGCGACATCCGCATCGCGTCGGAGAACGCGCAGTTCGGCGCGCCGGAGATCAAGCTCGGCTGGATCGGCGGCGGCGGCGTGGCGGCCTTCCTCTCGCACTCCATCGGCACCTCCAACGCCGCGATGATGATCCTGACCGGCGACCCGATCCCGGCGGACAAGGCGCTGGCCTGGGGTCTCGTCAGCGAGGTGGTGCCCGCCGACCGGCTGCTCGCCCGCGCGCAGGAGATCGCCGCCATCGTCGCCAGCCGCGCGCCCATCGCGGCGGAGACGGCGAAGCTGAACCTGAAGGCCGCCCACACCATGCCGGTGGAGAAGGCCATCGAGTACGAGCGCGACCTGCAGACCATCTGCTTCGCCACGGCGGACGCCGCCGAAGGGCGCGCCGCCTTCAAGGAAAAGCGCAGCCCGGTCTTCCGGCGCAAGTAACAGCGAGGAGCGGAAACCATGAGCAAGCGACCCCTTCCCCTCGACCCCGCCGCCGCCCTGCCGGCGGACGAGGGCGCGCTTCTGGTCGGGCGCGCCTGGCGGCCCGGCGTCGGCCCCTCGGTCATCGCCGTGCGCGGCCGGGACGTCTTCGACATCACCAGCCGCGACGCCCCCACCGTGCGCGATCTGGTGGAGACCGGCGCCGCCGCGGATCTCGCCCGCGACATCCCCGGTGAGTGGATCGGCACCGCCGCCGCCATCCTCGCCAACTCCGACGAGGACCGGCGCGACCCGGAGCGGCCCTGGCTGCTGGCCCCCATCGACCTTCAGGCGGTGAAGGCGTCCGGCGTGACCTTTGTGGTCAGCCTGCTGGAGCGCGTCATCGAGGAGCAGGCGCGCGGCGCCCCGGAAAAGGCGCTGGCGATCCGCGCCGACATCGACTCGCTGATCGGGCGCGACCTGTCCAGCCTGAAGCCCGGCTCGCCGGAGGCCATGGAGGTCAAGAAGGCGCTGATCGCCCGCGGGGTGTGGTCGCAGTATCTTGAGGTCGGCATCGGCCCCGACGCCGAGATCTTCACCAAGGGGCAGCCGATGTCGGCGGTCGGCACCGGCGCCCATGTCGGCATCCCGCCCAGCTCGGTGTGGAACAACCCGGAGCCGGAAATCGCCGTCCTGGCCTCCAGCCGCGGGGACATCGTCGGCGCCACGCTCGGCAACGACATGAACCTGCGCGACGTCGAGGGGCGCTCGGCCCTGCTGCTCGGCAAGGCCAAGGACAACAACGCCAGCGGCTCCATCGGCCCCTTCATCCGCCTGTTCGACGACCGCTTCACGCTGGACGGCGTGCGCAGCGCCGAGCTTGGGCTGGTGGTCGAGGGCAGCGACGGCTTCCGGCTGGAGGGCTCCAGCTCCATGTCGCAGATCAGCCGCGACCCGGTGGAGTTGGTGGAGGCCACCATCGGCGAGAACCACCAGTATCCGGACGGCTTCGTGCTGCTGCTCGGCACCATGTTCGCGCCCGTCGAGGACCGCGACCGTCCGGGCGAGGGCTTCACCCACCAGTTGGACGACGTGGTGACCATCACCGCCCCGGCGCTGGGCAGCCTGACCAACCGGGTCCGCCATTGCGCCGACTGCGCCCCCTGGGACTTCGGCGCCGCCGCGCTGATGCGGAACCTCGCGGGCCGCGGCCTGCTCGGCTGATGCCGCACCGAGAACAAGAAAGGACCCGCCCGTGACCCTCACCGGCATGATGCTGATCGGCGCCGAGAGCCACCGCGGCCGCAACGGCGAGATCCGCGCCATCGACCCGTCCACCGGGGCGGCCCTGGACCCCGCCTTCGGCGGCGGCGGGGCGGCGGAGGTCGACCGCGCCTGCCAGCTCGCCTGGGACGCCTTCGACCGCTTCCGCGAGACCGCACCGGAGGACCGCGCCGTCTTCCTGGAGGCGGTCGCCCGCAACATCCTCGACCTCGGCGACGAGCTGATCGTCCGCGCCGTGGCCGAAAGCGGACTGCCGCGCGCCCGGCTGGAAGGCGAGCGGGGCCGCACCGTCGGCCAGCTCCGCCTCTTCGCCGCGGTGGTGCGAGAGGGAAGCTGGATCGGCGCCCGCATCGACCCGGCCCTGCCGGAGCGGGCTCCCCTGCCCCGCCCCGACCTGCGCCAGCGCCGCATCCCGCTCGGCCCCGTCGCGGTGTTCGGCGCCAGCAACTTCCCGCTGGCCTTCTCGGTGGCCGGGGGAGACACCGCGTCCGCCTTCGCCGCCGGCTGCCCGGTGGTGGTCAAGGCCCACTCCGCCCATCCCGGCACTTCGGAGCTGGTCGGCCGCGCCGTCCAGGCCGCCGTCGCGGAATGCGGCCTGCCGGAGGGCGTCTTCTCGCTGATCTTCGGCGCCGGCACGTCGGTGGGCACGGCGCTGGTCGCCGACCCGCGCATCAAGGCGGTCGGCTTCACCGGCTCGCGCCGCGGCGGCGTGGCGCTGATGGAGGTGGCGGCCAAGCGCCCGGAACCGATCCCCGTCTACGCGGAGATGAGCAGCATCAACCCGGTTTTCCTGCTGCCGGCGGCGCTCGCCGCGCGGGCGGAGGCGCTGGGCCGGGGCTTCGTCGCCTCGCTGACGCTGGGCGCCGGGCAGTTCTGCACCAACCCCGGAATCCTGCTGGCGGTGGACGGGCCGGACCTCGACCGCTTCGTCGCGGCCGCCGTTGAGGCGCTGGGCGGCAGCGCGGCGCCGACCATGCTGACGCCGGGCATCCATGCCGCCTTCGACGCCGGGGTGGCGGCCCTGGCCGACAACGCCCTCGTGGTGACGCTGGCCCGCGGGCTGGACGGCGACGGCCCCAACCAATGCCGGGCGGCCCTGTTCGCCACGACCGCCGACGCCTTCCTCGACGACCCGTCCCTGCGGGAGGAGGTGTTCGGCTCCGCCTCGCTGCTCATCCGCTGCCCGGATCTGGAGTCCTTGCGCGCCGTGGCGGAGCGGCTGGACGGCCAGCTCACCGCGACCCTGCAGATGGACGCGGCCGACGCCGGAGCGGCGGCGGCGCTGCTGCCGACGCTGGAGCGCAAGGCCGGCCGCATCCTGGCGAACGGCTGGCCGACGGGCGTCGAGGTCTGCCACGCCATGGTGCATGGCGGCCCCTTCCCGGCCACATCCGACAGCCGCACGACCTCGGTCGGCACGGCGGCCATCGAGCGGTTCCTGCGGCCCGTCTGCTACCAGGACATCCCGGCCGGCCTGCTGCCGGAATCCCTGCGCGACGGCAACCCGCTGGGGCTGTGGCGCCGGGTCGACGGAGCGTTGGGCCGGCACTGAACCCCGACCACCGGGCCGCATACTCTGGTATGGTTCCGGGATTGCGGGCCAAACCAACCAAAAAAGACAGTAAACGAACAAATTCAGAGGAGGACGCAGCATGAAGCCGTTTCTGAGCGCAATCACGGGCATCACCCCCATCCTGGCCGGCGGGCTGGCCGCCGCCCTGGCGCTGGGCACCGCGTCGGTCGCCCTGGCCCAGTCATCCGGAAAGACGGTGGTGACCTTCGCTGCGTCCCACTTCGCCGAGGTCGGCCGCGGCGACCGGCTGAAGGCCTGGGTGGAGAAGTTCAACCAGTCCCAAGCGGACATCGAGGTGAAGCCGGTCACCATCCCCTTCTCCTCCTTCGCCACCACCATCTTCACGCAGATGGGCGGCAACGGCGGCCCCGACGTGATCCGCTTCGACCTGCCGGAGTTCTACGCCGCGGTGGCCGCCAAGTCGGTCCTGCCGATCGACGACATCGTGAAGGACGGCGCCCACAAATTCACCGCCGCCGACCAGTACATGAAGGTCGAGGGCAAGCGCTACGGCTTCGCCTTCGACACCGCCAACTACGCGATGGTCTACAACGCCGCGCTGCTGCCCAACGGCACGCCGCCCAAGACCTTCGAGGAGTTCGTGAAGCTCGGCAAGGAGGCGACGAAGGACGGCAACTACGGCTTCGCCTTCCGCGCCACGATGGCCGAGCGCGGCGGCGTCTGGTACGACCTGACCAACTTCGTCTACGGCTTCGGTGGGCGCTGGTCCAAGCCGGACGGCACCCCGACCTTCAACAGCCCGGAGGTCGTGGCGGGTGTCGCCGCCTACAAGACCGTCTACGACGCCGGCATGATCCCCAAGGGCACCGACGCCGCCACCTACCGGCGGATGTTCTGGGAAGGCAAAGTCGCCATGGAGATCGACAACGGCGGCGTCGCCACCATCCTGACCTCGCAGGGCAAGGCGCACCCCATCGCCGCCGCCCCGTCGCCCTTCCCGCACAAGGAGCAGGGCATGATCCTGGCTCCGGTGACCATCAACGCCAACACCAAGGTGAAGGACGCCGCCGGCAAGTTCCTGCAATGGGCGCTCCAGCCCCAGCAGCAGCAGGAACTCCAGACCCTGCTGGGTGCCGCCAACGTCGCCACGACGGTGGAGCGCACGCCGGAGGAGCTTCAGGCCATGCCCTGGCTGAAGGTCTACGACGCGCAGACCCCGAACAGCGTCCCCGCCCTGCCGCAGGGGCTTGAGACCAAGGCGCCGGAGATCCAGCAGATCATCGTCCAGCAGCTCCTCAAGGTGCTCCAGGGCGGCGTCGCCCCGCAGACCGCCATGGACGAGGCGCAGCGCCAGATCACCGCCCGCGTGCTCGCCCAGAAATAACGCCCAAACAACTCCAGGGCGATCGCATTCGACATCCTTAACCCTCTCCCCTCTGGGGAGAGGGTGGCCCGCAGGGCCGGTGAGGGGGTCCCGCGTTTCCGGTACGTCCGGCACAAGCGCAACCCCCTCACCCTAACCCTCTCCCCAGGGGGAGAGGGGATAACGAATGCCATCGCCGTGGTCCCAACTCCGGATACCGCATCATGATGAGCAGGACCGTGAGCCAGCCCAGGGCCGCCGCGCGGCGCGCGCCGATCGACCATGGCCGCTGGGTCCCCGCACTCTTCGTCGCCCCGGTGGCGCTCTATCTCCTGGTCTTCCAAGGCTACCCGCTGGTGCAGGAATTTCTGCTCAGCGTCACCTCTACCTCGCTGCTCTCGCCCGGCCAGCAGACCTACGTCGGGCTGGACAATTACCGCGAGCTTGTCTTCGACCCGGAGTTCCATCAGGTCCTGCGCGTCACCGCGGTCTACACGCTGGTCTGCGTGGTCGCCTCCATCGGGCTCGGCCTGCTGGCGGCGCTGCTGCTCGACGGCACCTTCCGGGGGCGCGGCATCGCCCGCGCGTTGGTCACCATTCCGTGGGCCGCCCCGCCGGTCGCCGCGGCGCTGATCTTCGTGTGGATGTTCAACGCGCAGTACGGACTGTTCAGCCACCTCGCCCAGTTCCTGGGCTTCGCCGAGGGCGGGGTGAACTGGCTGGACGAGCCGTCCTTCGCCCTGCCGGCCATCCTCATCACCACGATCTGGCAGATCTTCCCCTTCTCCTCCGTGGTCATCCTGGCCGCCCTCCAGGGCGTGCCGTCGGAGCTGCGCGAGGCGGCGGTGATCGACGGAGCCGACCGGCTGAGCATCTTCCGCGCCGTCACCTGGCCGACCATCCGCCCTTCGGTGGCCCTGCTGACCCTGCTCATCACCGTGTGGTCGCTGCGCCGCTTCGACGTGATCTGGCTGATGACCCAGGGCGGCCCGCTGGGCGAGACCAACACACTGGTCATCGACCTCTACCGCCGCGCCTTCGTCTATCTCGACCTCGGCCGGGCGGCGGCGGTCGGCATCATCGGGCTGGTCGTCGCGATCCTGGTGACGCTGGTCTATTTCTGGCTGTCGACGCGGGCGGAAAAGGCCGCCGGAAAGCGGTGATCCCATGAAGCACAATTCCACGGCCCGCACGCTCGCCGTCCTGGTCCTCCTCGGGGTGGCGGCCTTCCCGCTCTACTGGATGCTGGTGACCTCGCTCACCCCGTCGGAGCGGCTGTTCGACGCCACGCCGAACCTGCTGCCGACGCTGTCGCAGATCGGCACCTACGCCGCCGCCTTCACCGAGACCTCGCTGCGCCAATGGTTGATCAACAGCCTGATCGTCGCGGTCGGCACGACGGTGCTGAGCATCCTGCTGTCGGTTCTGCCGGCCTACGCGCTGTCGCGGCTGACCTTCAACGGCAAGCTGCTGCTCGGCTTCGCGCTGTTCATGACGCAGATGCTGCCGGAAGCGATGCTGGTGGTGCCGCTCTACGACATCTTCACCAAGCTGTCGCTGCTCAACACGCTGCTCGGCCTGATCCTGGCCAACACGGCCTTCACGGTGCCGGTGGTGACCTGGATACTGAAGGGCGCCATCGACGGCGTGCCGTCGGAGATCGAGGAGGCCGCGCGGGTGGACGGCTGCTCCCGCCTCGGCATCGTGCTGGCGGTGGTGGTTCCGCTGATCGCGCCGACGCTGGCGGCGGCGGCGGTGATCGCCTTCTTCCACGGCTGGAACGAGTATGTCTTCGCCCAGACCTTCATCAGCGACGACGCCCTGCGCACCGCCTCGGTCGGCCTCGCCAGCTTCGTGGGCGAGCTGAGCACGCCGGTGCACACGGTCATGGCGGTCGGCTTCATCTACACGCTGCCGGCGGTCGTCTTCTACCTGTTCGTCCAACGCTACGTGGTCGCCGGCATGACGACCGGCGGCGTCAAGGGCTGACCGTGGGCCGATCCCGCCCCCCTTGCAACGACACGCCCGAGAGATAAAAGGGAAAAGCCCATGGCTATCAAACTGCAGAACGTCACGAAGTCCTTCGGTCAGCTGACCGTGATCGACAACGTGAGCCTGGAGGCCGGCGACGACGAGTTCCTGGTGCTGCTCGGCCCGTCGGGCTGCGGCAAGTCCACCATCCTGCGCATGATCGCGGGGCTTGAGACGGTGACCAGCGGCGAGATCCATCTCGGCGGCAAGCGGGTGGACCAGCTGCCGCCCAGCGACCGCGACATGGCCTTCGTGTTCCAGTCCTACGCGCTCTACCCGCACATGACGGTGCGCCGGAACATCGCCTTCCCGCTGATCATGCGGCAGTTCCGCTGGTGGTTCCACGTCCCCTTCATCGGCGACTATTTCAAGCGCCGCATCGAGAATTCGCCGGAGGTGCGCGGTCTGGTGGAGCGCACCGCCGACACGCTGGCCCTGACCAAGGTGCTGGACCGCCACCCCCGCACGCTGTCGGGCGGCCAGCGCCAGCGCGTGGCGCTCGGCCGCGCCATGGTGCGCGAACCGTCGGCCTTCCTGATGGACGAGCCGCTGTCGAACCTCGACGCCAAGCTGCGCACCGCCATGCGGGCGGAGATCACCCAGCTCCACCAGCGGGTCGGCGGCAACTTCGTCTACGTCACCCACGACCAGATCGAGGCGATGACCATGGGCACCCGCATCGCGCTGATGCGCGACGGGCATCTCCAGCAATACGGCACCCCGCGCGAGATCTACGAGAAGCCGGCCAACACCTACGTCGCCCGCTTCATCGGCACGCCGCCGATGAACCTGATCGACGCCGAGGTCGAGGGCATGACCGTTCGCATCGGCTCCAGCGTCCTGCCGCTGCCCGACAAGGCCGAGAGGCCGGGCGGCAACAGCCGGATGAAGGTCTGGCTGGGGCTGCGCCCCGGCGCGCTCGCCATCGTGCCGCCGGGCCAGGGCAAAAGCCTGCCGGGCACGGTCACCCTGGTCGAGCATGTGGGGGCGGAATCGCTGATCTCCGTCAAGCTGTCCGGCGTCCACACCGCCCATGACGACGACGGCGGCCTGACCGACGAGGTGATGGTGTCCGTCCCCGGCTACAGCGAGCTGCGCGTCGGCGAGGCGGTCGGGATCGACTGCCTGCTGAAGGACTTCTCCCTGTTCGAGAAGGACAGCGGCGTCCGCGTCGGCGGGCGGGCCGCCGAGGACTTCCTGGCCGGCGGACGCGTCGGCACCATCCGCACGGCGTCCTGACGCCACCAAAACCGACGGCGCCGCGCCTCCATTCCAGATCGGGTGGGCAGGTGTGGCGCCGTTCCCGAACACTACTTTTCAGAAAGCCAAGCCTGCCTCTTTCACAACCAAAGTCTCAAATGTGTCAATAATCGACAATTTGCTACCGCATAAGCCAAAATTCATGCAGTAACCATCCCCATCCTGCGGGGATTTTGTTGATGCATGACCGCCGATCCCAGCAGAATTAAATGCCGATCAGCCAAAAGATCGGCAGCGTTCAGAATTTCTTTAATAAATCCCTTTGTTATTGGCCTTCCCGATACGCGACCGCCGCGATGGCGAGAGGGCCAACATGCCGGACACCCTGGACGCCACCGCCCCGCTCCTGACCATCCCCGATGCCGTGGCGTCCGAAGCGGCGGCGGTGCTGCTGGGCGGCGATCCCGGCGCGCTGAAAGCCGTGCAGGAGAAGCTGGCGGCGGCGCTGACCGGACAGGGCCTGCCGGAAGGCGCCGCGGGCAGCGTGGCGGACGGCTGGATGCGCGACGTCGCGGTGGGGGTCGGCGCCAGCGCCTCGCCCGACGACGCCATCGCGCAGGCGAGCCGGATCGCCGCCGGCACCGCGGCGCGCATGGCGGAAGCCGCGCAGGAAACCGCGGCGCTGACCGGCGAGCAGCGCCTGGCCGTCGCCCTGGCCCAAGGGCAGGGATTGGGGCCGGCTGGCGCGAACGATCCCAAGGCGGCGTCCGACCTGTCGGCGGCGTTGTTCAGCGGGGTGATGGACCCGGCGGCCCGCCCGGCGGGGGCCGCCGATCCGATCGCCGCCCTGTCGCAGGCCTTGACCGCTCCCCCCACCGCACCGGCGGTAGCGGACACCGTTCCCGTCTCGCCGTCCGACAAGCTCGCCGCGGCGCTCGCCTCGGGCGTCGGGGTGCAGGATGCGGTGACGGCGCTCGGCCCCGCTCCGGGCGGTCACTTCGCCGAAGCGCTGGAACACGCCCTGTCCAGCGGCGCCGACGCCGCCGGCGCCATTGCCGAGGCACAGGCACAGAGCGCCGCCAGCGCGGTCCAGACCAATTCCGTCGCGGTCGAGCAGACCGACGGCGCGCGCCTGCTCGGCGCCCTCGCCGCCGGAAAGACGGACGGCGCAAGCGGCGCGCTGGCCGGCAACCCAGCCTTCACCAGCGTCCTGAACGACGCGCTGGCGCAGGGCGCACCGCCCGACGCGGCGCTCGGCGCCTCAGCCCGGGCGCAGACGGACATGGCGGCCCGCCAGGAGGCCGCCACAGTTCCGGCGAAGCCGGCGGACGCGCTGGTCGCCTCGCTGTCGTCGGGCCAGAATGTGGCGGCCACCGTCAAGACCTTCGCCGCCGCCGCTGGGCTCGACGGCGCGGCGTCCGGCGGCTTCGGCGACGCCTTGGGGCGCGCCCTGTCCACCGGGCAGGAGATGTCCGGCGCGCTGGGGTCGGCGCAGCAGAACGTGTCCACCGCGATGGCCCTGTCGGCGGAAACGACGAAGGGCGTGAAGAGCGACGGGCTGATCGCGGCGCTCGCCAGCGGGCAGAACGTGCAGCAGGCGGTCCAGGCGCTGGGCGGGTCCGGCGCCGCCTTCAACGCCGCCCTGGGTCAGGCGCTGGCGGACGGGCGCGCCCCCGGATCGGCGCTCGCCGCCGCCCGTCAGACCGCGGAGACCGTGCAGCAGAACGCCCAGGGCAGCGAGGTTCCGGTTTCCGCCGAGAACAAGGCGCTGGCCGATCTCGCCAACCCGCCGCCCGCGGGAGAGGCGGCCAAGGACGGCGCCAAGGAAGACGGCGACAAGGGCGGCGGGGAGAAGGCCGCTGAGCAGGTCGCCGAAGCCCCGGCCGAGGGCAAGGAGGAGGGCAGCGAGAAGGACGACGCCAAAGAGGAAGGCGCCAAGGAGGATGGAGCCAAGGAGGAGGCAAAGGGCGAAGCCGGCGACAAGGTCACCGCCGACACGTCCTCGGCGGAGGGTGAGGCGTCTCCGGCCGCGGCCAAATCCAGCATGGGAAGCGAACCCGCGCTGAAGCCGATCAGCTTCGATGCGGCCGGAACCGCCAAGAGCGCCGACACCGCCACGCCGAGCGCCACGGCTCCCGCGCCATCCACCAGCACCGCGCCCGCCGCCGCCCCGCCGGTCACCAAGTCGCTGACCAGCGATCCCTTCGCCGTCGCGGCGCAAATCCAGCAGCAGGTGGTCCGTGCCATCGAGAGCGCGGCCAACGCCCTGCCCGCGACGGTGCCGCCGGTGGCGGCCCCCACCCTCGCGGCCGGCTTCGACGCGGCGGCCTTCGCGAAGGCCCTGGCGATCGCCGAGGGCACCGCGGCCCCGGCCGGCTTCGCCGTCTTCTCCCTGATCGAGGCGATGTTCCGGCCCGGCGAGGCCGGCAGCGGCGTGACCGGCGTCGCCGTGGTGGCGAATCCGGACTCCCCGTTCGGCGTCTGGCAGTACAGCGTGGACGGCGGCGCGTGGCTGGCGGTGGGCACGGTCGGCGACGGGGCGGCCCTCGTTCTTCCGGGCAGCGCCCTGCTGCGCTTCCTGCCGGCCGCCAACTGGAATGGCACCGCGCCGTCGCTCGGGCTGCGGGCGGTGAACAGCGAATGGGCCGAGGGCTTCAGCGGCGCCGAACACCGGCTGTTCACGCTGACCGGCGTCGGCGGCACCACCCCGCTGTCGGCGGACGTCGCCCCGTTGGCGCTGGAGGTGACCCCGGTGAACGGCGCCCCGGTGGCGACCGGCCCGCAGGCGGTCCTGGCGACCATCGCGGAGGACAGCGCCGACCCGGCGGGCGCCAGCGTGGCGTCGCTGTTCGGCGGGCTGTTCTCCGACCCGACCGACGCGCTGTTCGGCTCCGCCGGCAACGGCTTCGCCGGCGTGGCGCTGGTCGACAACGCCGCGGACGCCACCCAGGGGCAATGGCAGTATTGGACCGGCACGGCCTGGACTGCCGTGGGAGCGGTGTCGGACGGCAACGCCCTGCTGCTGGCCGCCGACGCCAAGCTGCGCTTCGTTCCCGCCGCCGACTGGAACGGTGTGCCGCCAAGCCTGACGGCGCGCCTGATCGACGATTCGCAAGGACCGGTTGTCAGCGGCGAGCGGGCGGACGTGACGGGCGCGGGAGGGGACAGCCGCTACAGCCTCGGCACCATCGCCCTGAACACGTCGGTCAGCGCGGTCAACGACGCCCCAGTGGCAACGGGCACAGCGGCCACTTTGCCGACCATCGCGGAGGACACCGTCAACCCGGCGGGAAGCACCGTCTCCAGCCTGTTCGGTCATCTCTTTTCCGACGCCGCCGACGCGGTGGGCGGCGGCTCGGCGGCCAACACGCTGGCCGGCGTGGTGGTGGTCGGCAACGCCGCCACCGCGGCACAAGGGACGTGGCAGTATTGGACCGGTACGGCCTGGGCCGGCATCGGCGCGGCGAGCGACGCCAACGGGCTGATGCTGGCGGCGAACACGGCGCTGCGCTTCCTGCCCGCCGCCAACTGGAACGGCATCACCCCGGCCCTGACCGTGCGGCTGGTCGAGGATGGCGGCGTGTCTCTGGTCACTGGAAGCCGCGTGGACCTGACGACCGGCGTCGGCGGCAGCACCATCTACAGCGCCGGGACCATCGCCCTGACCGGAACCGTCGCGCCAGTCAACGACGCGCCGGTCGCCACCGGAACGAGCGCGCTCCTGCCGGCGGTTGCGGAAGACGCCACCGATCCGTCCGGTGCCACGATCACCACCCTGTTCGGCCACCTGTTCTCCGACCCGGCGGACGCCGTGACAGACGGTTCCGTCGCGGACGGCTTCGCCGGGATCGCCATCATCGGCAACGCGGCGACCTCGCAAGGCGTCTGGCAATACTGGACCGGCACGAGCTGGACCGCCGTAGGGGCGGCCTCGGACGGCGATGCCCTGCTGCTGTCCGCCGACGCCAAGCTGCGCTTCGTTCCCGCCGCCGATTGGAACGGCGTGCCGCCGAGCCTGACGGTTCGCCTGATCGACGATTCGCAAGGGGCCGTGACCAGCGGCGGGCGGGCGGACGTGACGGGCGCGGGCGGCGACAGCCGTTACAGCCTCGGCACCATCGTCCTGACCACTGCGGTCGGCGCGCTCAACGATGCCCCCATCGCCACCGGCACGACCGCCACCTTACCGACCATCGCGGAGGACACCGTCAACCCGTCCGGCGCCACCGTCTCCAGCCTGTTCGGCCACCTCTTCTCCGACGCCGCCGACGCGGTGAGCGGCGGGTCGGCCGCCAACACGCTGGCCGGCGTGGTGGTGGTCGGCAACGCCGCCACCGCGACGCAAGGCGCGTGGCAGTATTGGACGGGCACCGCCTGGGCCGGCATCGGCGCGGCGAGCGACGCCAACGGGCTGCTGCTGGCGGCGAATACCGCGTTGCGCTTCGTTCCCGCCGCCAACTGGAACGGCACCACCCCGGCCCTGACGGTCCGGCTGGTCGAGGATGGCGGTGCGCCGCTGGTCACCGGCGGGCGGGTTGACCTGACCGATGGCGTCGGCGGCAGCACCGTCTACAGCGCCGGGACCATCGCCCTGACCGGAACCGTCACCCCGGTCAACGACGCACCGGTCGCCACCGGAGCGACCGCCGTCCTGCCGGCGATCGCGGAGGACACCACCAACCCGGCCGGTGCCAGCATCACCGCCCTGTTCGCCCACCTGTTCTCCGACGCGACGGACACCGTGAGTGGCGGGTCCGCCGCGAACGGCTTCGCGGGCGTCGCCATTGTCGGCAACGCGGCGACCACCGCGCAGGGCGTCTGGCAATACTGGACCGGCACGGCCTGGACCGCCGTGGGGGCGGCCTCTGACGGCAACGCCCTGCTGCTGGCCGCCAGCGCGATGCTGCGCTTCGTTCCCGCCGCCAACTGGAACGGCACGACGCCGGCCCTGACCGTCCGGCTGATCGACGACTCGCAAGGGGTCGTGACCAGCGGCGGGCGGGCCGTCCTGGCGAGCGTGGGCGGCGACAGCCGCTACAGCGCCGGCACCGTCGCCCTGACCACCATGGTCGGCGCGGTCAACGACGCCCCCGTCGCCACCGGCACGGCGGCCGTCCTGCCGACCATCGCGGAGGACACCGCCAACCCGGCGGGCGCCACCGTCTCCAGCCTGTTCGGCCACCTGTTCTCCGACGCCGCCGACGCGGTGGGCGGCGGGTCGGCCGCCGACACGCTGGCCGGCGTGGTGGTGGTCGGCAACGCCGCCGCGGCGCAGGGGGCGTGGCAGTACTGGACCGGAACGGCCTGGGCCGACATCGGCGCGGTCAGCGGCGGCAGCGGCCTGCTGCTCTCCGCCAACACCGCGCTGCGCTTCGTTCCCGCCGCCAACTGGAACGGCACCACCCCGGCCCTGACCGTCCGGCTGGTCGACACGTCGCAAGGCCCGATCGCCAGCGGCGAGCGGATCGACGCGACGAGCGTCGGCGGCGACAGCCGCTACAGCGCCGGGACCATCGCCCTGACCGGAACCATCACCTCCGTCAACGACGCCCCGGTGGCGACGAGCACGACGGCCACTTTGCCGACCATCGCCGAGGACACCGCCAACCCCGCGGGAACCACCGTCACCGCCCTGTTCGGCCATCTGTTCTCCGACCCAGCGGACGCGGTGAGCGGCGGGTCCGCCGCCAACGGCTTCGCCGGCGTCGCCATCGTCGGCAACGCGGCGACCGCCGCGCAGGGCGTCTGGCAATACTGGTCCGGCTCCGCCTGGATCACCGTAGGCGCGGTGGCGGAGGGGGCGGCGCTGGTCGTCGCGGCCAGCGCGCTGCTGCGCTTCGTTCCCGCCGCCGACTGGAACGGCACCACCCCGGCCCTGACCGTCCGGCTGATCGAGGACGGCGGCGCCCCCGTCGTCACCGGCGGCCGCGTGGACCTGACGGCTGGCGTCGGCGGCAGCACCGTCTACAGCGCCGACACCATCGCCCTGACCGGAACCGTCACCCCCGTCAACGACGCGCCGCAGATCACCGCCGGCACGGCGGCGCTGGCGACGGTGAAGGGCGTGGCCGTGGCGGTCACCGGCCTGTCGGTGTCCGACGTCGACGCCGGCGCGCTGCCGATGCTGGTTACGCTGAGCGCCGGCCACGGCACGCTGACTCTGGCCGACGCCGGGTGGGACGCCGTCATCACCGGCAACGGAACGGACAGCGTCACCATCCGCGCGACGCTCGCCACCATCAACGGGCTGCTCGGCGCCGCCAACGGGCTCGTCTACACGGCAAGCGCCTACACCGGGGCCGACGCCATCCGGATCGTCGTGAACGACCTGGGCAACGGCGGGGCCGGCGGGCCGCTGACCGCCACCGCGACCATCGGCGTCACCGTGGCGCCGCCGAACGCCTCGCCCGTCCTGATCGACACCAACCTCGACGTGACCGTGGCGGCGGAGGCCCTGGCTGCCCCCACCGCGGGCACGGTGGGCTTCGCGGTGTCCAAGCTGGTCGGGCTGAACGGCAGCGGCCCGGCGAACGTCACCGACGCCGACGCGGGCGCCCTCACCGGCATCGCCCTGACCGGCACCAGCGAGAGCTATGGCCGCTGGTGGTTCTCCACCGACAACGGCGCCAGCTGGAGCCTCGTCGGCGCGGTCAACGACAGCGATTCCGCCCTTCTGCTGCGCGCCACAGACCGGCTGTACTTCCAGCCCGACGCCGCGGTGCCGGCCACCGTCAACGGCGCCCTGACCATCCGCGCCTGGGACCAGACCACGGGCAGCGCCGGTTCCAAGGCCGCCGTCACCCTCGGCGCCGGCAGCGCCTTCTCCGCCGCCACCGACACCGTCACCCTTCATCCCGGCGTGCTGATCCCCAACGGCTCCTTCGACAAGGGATTGACCGGCTGGAGCTACACCGGCGGCGCCACGGTGGGCGCGACCGGCGACGGGCATGAGGGAACCCTGACCTCCGCGGGCGGCCGGACGCCGACGCAGCTCGAGGATTTCCTCGGCCTCGCCCACGGCTCCATCGCCACGGCGACCGGGACCATCCCGTCCTTCGGCAACGCGATGAAGCTGGCCAGCACCGTCACGGTGACGAAGGACACGATCCTGACCTTCGACTGGACCTTCATCTTCTCCGACCCCGGCTATCACGACTTCGCCTTCGTCAGCGTCAACGGCGTGGTGACCCTGCTCGCCAAGGACGCGAGCGCCAGCGGCAAGTTCAGCGTGGTGATCGCGGCCAACAGCACCCTGTCGCTGGGCTTCGGCACCTCCGACACCAGCGACAACAGCGTCAACCCGATCCTGCGCGTCGACAACATCAAGCTGACCACCGTCGCCAGCGACCCCATCGTGCTGGACATGGCCGGCGACGGGCTGGCCCTGCGGGCGCTGACCGACGGCGTCCTGTTCGACGTCAGCGGCGACGGCGTGGCCGACCGGACCGGCTGGGTCGGCAAGGGCAACGCGCTGCTGGTGCGGGACGACAATCACAACGGGCAGATCGACGACGGGCGCGAGCTGGTGTCGGAGCATTTCGGAAAGGGCTTCAACAGCAGCCTGGAGGCGCTCGCCTCGCTCGACAGCAACCACGACGGGCGGTTGGACGCCGCGGACGAGAGCTTCGCCACGCTCCAGGTCTGGCAGGACGCCGACGGCGACGGGGTGAGCCAGCAGGGCGAACTGCGCACGCTGTCCGAGGCCGGAATCCTGTCCATCGCCACCACGGCCACCCCGACCGACACGACGCTGGCCGGCAACCACGTCCTCGGCACCACCAGCATGACCATGGCCGACGGCAGCAGCCGCCTGGTGGCCGGCGTCGCCTTCGACGCGCAGGCCACCGCCGCGGGGCAGCTGCACAGCCAGCCGCTGGCCGCGTCGCCATCTCCGTCGCCATTTCCGTCGTCTCAGGCCGATCACGGGCGCTTCGACTACGCGGCGCTTCTCTCCTCCGGCCTGGGCCTGCCGGACACCGTTCCGGTTGTGCAAAACAGCCTGGATGCGCACAGCGGCGATTGGGCCATGACCGCCCACACCGCCGACACACACCACGTCACAACCCATGCATCGACGATTGTGCCGGGCGCAGAAAATTCATGATCGACCGACAGAATTCGACGCATTTTTAGGTATTTGGATACTGTTTTGTCCTAAATGAATATGAGAGTTCTCGACTAAGATCATCATCGCTGTAGGTCGAACGGCCTAAACATGCGGCGATCTCCAGGACCCTCATGCACAAGTTTTGTCTTATCGCCACGGTTGCGCTTCCGCTCCTGACCGGAGCGCCACAACCTTCGATTGCATCACCGCGCGACGAGGTGGTGGCGCTGATCGGCAAGGCGACGGAGACCCACGACCGCCTGCGCGGGGCGGAGGCCGCTGCCGACGGGGCGCGCAACGCCCTGCGCGTCAGCCATGGCGGCTGGTACCCGACGCTGAGCCTGTCGGCCAACGGCGGGCGCGAGAGCACGACCAAGCCGGCCGGCCTGCCCAACACGGACATGAACGCCTCGCAGTTTTCGGCGCGGGCGACGCAGCTGATCTGGGACTTCGACGCGACCAACGCCGACATCCGGCGCGCCCAGGTGACGCTGGTCCGCGCCGACATCGCGGTCGAGCGCACCCGGCAGGAGCTGCTGGTGGAGGGACTCACCGCCTACGCCGGCCTCGTCCGCGCCCACCAGCTCCTCGCCTTCGCGCGCCAGTCCGAGGACAACATCCGCCGCCAGACCGGGCTGGAGGAGGTGCGGCTTCAGGAGGGCTTCGGCTTCTCCACCGACGTTCTCCAGGCCAAGAGCCAGCTGGCCGGCGCCCAGGCGCGCCGCGTCGCGGCGGAGGAGGCGACGCAGAACGCGCAGAGCCGCTTCCAGGCCTTCTTCGGCCATGTCCCCTTCCAGGTCAGCAACGCCCAGGTCCTGGCGATGACGCGCGCCGGCCTGCCCGTCTCGATGGATGCGGCGGTGGAGGAGGCGCGCCGCCACAACCCGCGTCTCCAGGAATTGGCCCTGACCACCGCGGCGGCGCAGGAGTCGGTGGCGTCCATCCGTGGCCGCACCCTTTACCCGCGGATCGACGGCTTCGTGGAGCGCAACGTCAAGCGCGACGTCGCCGGCCAGTCCGGGCGGCAGAACGAGCTTCTGTTCAAGCTCCAGGTCACCTTCTCGCTGAACACCGGCCTGACCGCGCTCAACAGCATCCGGCTGGCCGAGGCCGACCTGCGGGCCGCCGACGCCACCTGGGCCGACCAGGAGCGCACGGTGCTGGAGACCGTCCGCAACAGCTGGAACCGCCTGGAAAGCGCCCGCGCCCAGGTACAGTTGCTGAACGATCAGGCGAGCCTCGCCGCCGGCTTCCTCGACGTGGCGCGGTCTGAGCGCGAGCTGGGCACGCGGTCGCTGATCGATATCCTGTCGGGCGAGACGACGCTGATCAACGCGCGCAGCGACGCCGCCGCGGCGGAGACGGAGCTGGTGCTGGCCGGCTACCGCCTGCTCGCCGCCATGGGCCGGCTGAACGCGACTGACATCCAGACCAAGTCGATGCCGAAGCTGGCCCCGATGGGCCGCGGCGCCTTCCGCGATCAGGGTGGGCGCGATCCAGGCCGACGCGGCACGGGAGACCAGCGATGAGCGGCGGCGCCATCGGGATGCTGATCCAACGGCTGCGCGCCAACCTGCGGCTGACCGCCCGCGTCTTCGCGGCGTCGCTGGCGGCGAACCTGCTCGGGCTGGCCTCGTCCTTCTACACGATGCTGGTGCTGAACCGGTACGTGACGCACGGCGTCGACTCCACGCTGGCGGCGCTGACCGTCGGCGTCGTCCTCTCCATCGCCTTCGAGCATCTGTTCCGCCACGTCCGGCTGGGCATCGCCGGGCGCATCGGACGCGCCGAGCACGAGCGGCTGACCACCGGGGCCTTCGGCATCCTGATGACCGCGCGCAGCGGTGCCGGTTCGGCGGAGGGCGACGCCGCGCGGCGCGAGGCGCTGCGGGCGCCGGAGCAGATCGATTCCGCGCTCGGCTCCGCCAACCTCGCGACTCTGTTCGACCTGCCCTTCGCGCTCGGCTTCATCCTCGTGGTGGCGCTGATCTCCTGGCCGCTGGCGGCGATCTGCCTCGTCTTCACGCTGCTGGCCATCGCCGCCGGGCTGCTGGCCCAGGCGGACATGCGGGCGGTCGGGCGCGACCTCGCCCAGGCCGGCGCCGACGCCCAGGGGCTGGTCACCACCGCCATCGTCGGGCGCGACGCGGTGGCGCTGTTCGGCGGCGCCAAGCCGCTCCTTGGCGACTGGCAGCGCGCGGCCAAGGCCCTGCGCGTGGTCCGCGAGCGCATGTCGATGCGCCAGGGCCGCGCCCAGTCGGCGGCGCAGAGCCTCCAGGCGCTCCAGGGCGTGGCGGTGATCGCCACCGGCGCCGTTCTTGTGGTGCGCGGCGAGCTGGACGTCGGGTCGCTGATCGGCATCAACCTGCTGGTCGGCCGCGCGCTGGCGCCCTTCACCCGGCTGGCCCAGATCGGCGAGTCCCTGGCGATGGCCCGGCAGGCGCAGGTCCGGCTGGAGCAGTTCGCCCGCACCGCGGTCGAGCCGACCGGCGGCACCAGCCTGCCCCGCTACGCCGGCACGCTGGAGCTGCGCGACCTGACCTTCACCCCGCCGGGCGGCGTCACGCCGCTGCTGCGCCGGCTGAACCTGTCGGTGCCCGCCGGCAACATCCTGGTGCTGAAGGGCCGCAACGGCTCGGGCAAATCGACGTTGATCCGCCTGATCGCCGGGCTGGCCGACCCGCAGGAGGGCGCCGTGCTGGCCGACGGGGTGGACATCCGCAAATTCGCCCCCTCCTGGTGGCGCCAGCAGATCGGGCTGCTGCCGCAGGAGCCGGTGTTCCTCAACCGGACGATCCGCGAGAACCTGCTGCTCGCCAACCCGCGCCTGTCGGAGACGGAGCTTCACGCCGTCCTGCACCGCGCCGGGGCCGACCGCACGGTGGCCGACTGCGCCCAGGGCCTCGACACGCCGCTGCGCAACTTCGGCCACGAGCTGCCGACCGGCCATCGCCGCCGGCTGGCGCTGGCCCGCGCCCTGGCGGTCGGCGGTCGGCTGATCCTGCTCGACGAGCCGACCGACGGGCTGGACTCCGAGGGCACCGCCACCGTCTACCGGACGCTGATCGAGCTGGCGCGGAGCGGCCACACGGTGATCATCGCCTCCCACGACCCGCGCATCCTCCAGGGCGCCTCGCTGGTGCTCGACCTCGACCAACCGAACGGCGCGGTGCCGAACGGCGCGGCCATGGTCCGCGACCCGGCGGGGCTGGTGACGCCATGAAGCCGCTTCCCCTGCTGACCCGCAAGCCCACCGCCGCACCCGCCGCGGCCGTGCCGCCCGCCATTCCGACAGGCATCCCGGCCGTCCTCCCGGCCTCTCTGACAGGTTCGCAGCCCACGGACACGGAAAGCCGCTTCGGCGACGGCCTGTTCGCGGTCAGCATCGCCGCCTTCCTCGCCGCACTCGGCTGGGCGGCCATCGCCGAGCTGAACGTCTCCAGCAGCGCGCCCGGCGACGTGGTGCCGCTGTCCTACAACCAGTCGGTCCAGCATTTCGAGGGCGGCATCGTCCGCGACATCCTGGTGCAGGAAGGCGATTCGGTCACCGCCGACCAAGCGCTGGTCGAGCTTGACCAGACCAAGATCCGCGCCGACCTGGAGGAGCTGAAGCTGCGCCTCGGCTCGCTGTCCGCCGACACCGCGCGGCTGGAGGCGGAGGTCGGGCGCCGCGAGGCCATCGCCTTCCCCGAGCGGCTGCTGCGCGAGCGGCCCGATCTGGCGACGCAGACCCGCGACCTGTTCCGCGCCCGGCGCGACCGGCTGGCCTCCGACCTCGACATCCAGCGCCAGGACATCGCCCAGCGTGAGCAGCAGGTGGCCGCCGTTCGGGCGCGCATCGGCGGCTCCCAGGTGGCGCAGGGCCTGATCCGCGAGCAGCTCTCCATCAGCGAGACCCTGCTGAAGCGCGAGATCACCAACCGCATGAAGCATCTGGAGCTGCTGCGCGACGACGCCCGCGTGAGCAGCGCCATCGCCGAGGACCGCGCCACGCTCGCCCAGGCCGAGGCGGCGCTGGCCGAGGCACGCAGCAAGCTGGTGTGGATCGGCCGCAAATACGAGGAAGAGAGCCGCAACGCCCTCGACGAGGCCCGCCGCAACCACGACGAGCTGTCGCAGCGGCTGACCCGCTATCAGGACAGCCTGGACCGCAGCAGCCTGCGGGCGCCGATGGACGGCATCGTCAAGACGCTGGCCGTCTCCACCAAGGGCGCCGTGGTCAAGGCCGGCGAGACGGTGGTGGAACTGGTGCCGCGCGACGGCAAGCTGGTGGTGGACGCCCGCCTGCCGGTGCAGGACATCGGCTATGTCCGCCCCGACCAGCCGGTGGTGGTGACGCTCGCCGGCGGCGACGCCTCGCGCTTCGGCCACATCGAGGGGCGGGTGCGGACGATCAGCCCCGACACGCTGCTCGATGCCAACAAACAGTCCTACTACAAGGTCCGCGTCGAGCTGCCGGTGACCCGCTTCGACTACGGCGGCAAGACCTACGAGCTGTTCCCCGGCGTGCGCGTGACCTGCAGCATCCTGACCGGGCGGCGCACCATCCTCGACTATGTGTTCTCGCCGGTCCTCAACGGCCTCCAGCACGCGATGCAGGAGCAATGAGGATGGCCGGCCCGATTGCTTTTCTCCCTCTCCCCTCTGGGGAGAGGGTTGGGGTGAGGAGGGTGGGCGTGTGCCGAACGAACCGCCACGCACATCCCCCTCACCCACCCGCTTCGCGGGCACCCTCTCCCCAGAGGGGAGAGGGTTACATCCCCCTCGCCCTGCTTCACCCCGACACGGACCGCTCGAGGCCCACCCCATGCTGAGCTCGCTCCAGCCCCGCTCCCGGCCGCCGCTGCGCTGGTCGCACCTGACCAAGAAGGCGCGCTTCGCGCTGATCCTGGCGGCGGCGATGCTCGTCACCGTGCTGGTCTCCCTGGTCGTCCGCGCCGGCTTCCTCGGCGACAGCGCGCGCGAGCCGCTGACCGTCGCCGTCGTCGGTCCGCTCAGCGGGCCGGACGCGGCGCTCGGGCTGGCGCTGCGCAAGGGGGCGGCGCTGCGCGCCGACACGATCAACGCGGCGGGCGGCATCGCCGGACGTCCCGTGGTGGTCAAGCCCTTCGACGACGAGGGCGACAAGGGCAAGTCGCTGGAGATCGCCCGGCGCGTCTCCAACGATCCCTCCATCCTCGCGGTGATCGGCCACACGCCGGACGCCACCGACAGCGCGACGGCGATCTACGCCCAGCGGCAGATCCCGCTGATCGCGCCGCGCCCGCTGGTCCGCCCGGCCGACGCCGCCCCCAGCCCCTGGCTGTTCAGCATCACGCTGGACCGCACGCACGAGACGCGCTTCCTCGCCAACTACGTGCGCAACGTGGTGGGCGAGCCGACCGTCGCCATCGTCCGCGAGGACAGCGAGCAGGCGGCCTCCCAGGCCGGGCAGTTCGACGCGATCCTCCAGCGCTTCGGCACCAGGCTGGTCGGCCAATGGACCTTCGCGCCGGGCCGCAGCGGCGCTTCCACCCTGCCGGCGCTGGCCCAGGCGGTGAAGGAGAAGATGCCGACCGGCGCCGTCGTCGTCATCGGGTCGGCGGTGGACAGCGCGCGGGCGGTGGTGGCGCTGCGCGACGCCGGGGTGCGCAACCTGATCGCCGGCAGCTCGGAGATGGCCAGCTCGGCCTTCCGCACCGAGATCGTCGCCCAGGCGCAGGCCAACCCCAAGGCGCTGACCCCGGAAGCCTACGGCCACGGCCTGCTGGTGTCCTCGCCCGTGCTGTTCGACACCGCGAACGAGCGGGCGCAGCGCTTCTACGGCCAGTATGTGAAGCGCTTCAACGCGGTGCCCGACTGGGCGGCGGCGCTGGGCGCCGACGGCGTGGACCTCATCGCCGGAGCCATCGCCAGGACGGACACCGCCACCGGCAAGCCGGACGGCGAGGCCCTGCGCCGCGCCATCGCCGACCACGACCGCGCCGAGACCGCCTTCCAGGGCACGGTCGGCACCTGGACCTTCGACGCGCGGGGCCAAGCGACCCTGCCGGTGATGATGGCCTCCTACAACGGCCTGAACCCGGTGGCGGCGCTGACCCAGCTCCAGCCGATCCGCGAGGCCGGCGTCTCCAACTTCCTGGAGGAGGTCACCAAGGGCCGGGCGCTCTACGTCAACGACCGCTTCATGTACAAGACGGACGTCATCTACACCGGCGTCCAGCTCCATGAAATCCGCGACCTCAATCCGGACGCCAACGAGGCGACGCTGAACCTGACGATCTGGTTCCGCTACCGCGGCGCCTTCAACCCGGCGGACGTCGTCTTCACCAACGCGGTCAAGCCGGTCGAGCTGGGCAAGCCCTACCGCGAGGAGCGCGGCGAGGTCACCACCTACGTCGCCTACCGGATCGAGGGGCGCTTCGCCCTGAACGTCTTCGACCAGCGCCCGCCCTACGGCAGCCAGACGGTCGGCGTCAGCTTCCGCCACCGGACGCAGAACCGCAACACGGTGATGTTCGTCACCGACGTGCTCGGCATGTCGCTGGTCGACACCAACGACTTCGTGGAGAAGCTGAAGGCGATGGCCGCGGCGGAGACCGCGTCCGCCGCCGATCCCGGCCTCGCCGACCGTTTCCGCCGGGCGCTGGAGGGCGAGAGCGAAAGCTCCACCCTGCTCGACCAGCTCCGCGCCAAGCGGGTGCTGGCGCCGTCGCCCGGCTGGCGCCTGTCGCGCGCCTGGATCTCGCAGGACGTCGCCTCGGTCGGCAGCGAAGGCGATCCCAACTATGTCGGTTTCGGCCGTCCGCAGCCGGACTTCTCGCGCGTCGACTTCGGCGTGGTCGCGGCAGCGGATTCCCCGGCGGCGCGCGACTTCATCCACCGCGACTTCTTCGTCTACATCGCCATCTTCAGCGCCGTTCTGGCGGTCTTCGCCGCCTTTATGGACCGCCGCGACCGTGGCCAGTTCTGGAAGATCCAGACGCTGTTCATGCGCATCCTGTCCTGGCCGCTGCTGCTGATGTCCGCCGGCAACATCGTGCTGGATCAGGCAGTGGCGACGCTGCCGCCGAGCGGGATCGCCATGGTGGTGAACGGCGTCAACGTGCTGTGGTGGATCGTGCCGGCCATCCTGGTCGACCGCACGCTGGAGCGCTTCGTCTGGACCCCGCTGGAGATCCGCACCCAGCGCAAGATCCCCGGCATCGTCCGCCGCTTCTCCACCCTGATCGTCTTCGGCTTCGCCGGCTGCGGCATCATCGCCTTCGTGCTGAAGCAGCCGATCACCAGCCTGCTCGCCGCCTCCGGCCTCGTCGGCATGGTCATCGGCCTCGCCATCCAGGCCAACATCGCCAACGTCTTCTCCGGCATCGTCCTGAACATCGAGCGGCCGTTCCAGATCGGCGACAGCATCCAGATCACCGATCTGGTGCGCGGCGTCGTGGTGGACATGACGTGGCGCACGGTGCGCATACGCAACGTCGCCGGCTTCATCGTCGCCATGCCCAACGCCAAGGTGTCGGAGGCGACCGTCGTCAATTTCAGCGCGGTCGACCGGGTGTCGATGAAGCTGGAATACTACGCCGACGCCCGCCACGACCCCGGCCGGATGGGCGGCCTGCTGACCACCGCCCTGCAAAACGCCGACAAGGTGCTGCCCAGCGCCACCGGCGCCCCGGCCTTCGTCCGCTACGACGGCATCCGCGGCGTCAACGGCCAATGGCTGTGCAAATACAACCTGTTCTTCTGGGTCGAGGACTACGACGCCAGCTTCGTCGTGCCGGAGCTGGTCTGGCGGTCCGTCTACCGCACGCTGGCCGAGGCCGGCATCGAGCCGACCCCGCCCGACCTGATGGAGGCCGCCGGCCCCGCCGCCGCGGTCAACGCCCAGCGCAAGGCGATCCCGGCATGAGCAGGAACATTCCGATGATGCGACCCTTGATCGCCGCGGCGGCGCTGCTGCCGGTTCTGCTCGCCGGAACAGGCTGCGCGCCGCTCGGCAGCGACCGCCCCGGCGCGATCCTGGAGAAGGTGGCCGACGGCGACTACGACGTCGGCATCCGCTACCCCGCCAAGCGCGCCCGCTACGTGATGATCGTCGAGGAGGACGAGGACGGCTTCGTCGTGACCAACCGTCCCGCCGGTGCCCGCGAGGTGGACACCGCCCCGGCACCGGTGGCGGCGCCCCAGCGCAACGACCGCGTGCTCGCCCCCTGCGCCGAGGCGACCGGCAACTGGTACCGCCACACCCCGGCGGGCTACGTCTGCGTCGGCCAATCGGCGCCCGGCACGGGTGGCTGAGATGAAGCGCTTCGCCATGCTCCTCGCCCTGACGCTGGCCGGCTGCGCCGCGGGCACGCCCGCCCCCGGCGCGGGACGCGCCGACGCGCCGGTGCTCCGCATCGTCGCCGAGCCCGACGCAAACGGGCGCCGCCCGGTGGCGGTCGACGTGGTGCGGGTCGCCGATCCGGCGGTGGCCGGACGGCTGGCCGGGCTCGACGCCGCGGGCTGGTTCCGCGACCGCGAGGCGCTGAGCGCCGAGGCCGGGAACCGCATCGCCATCGCCTCCTGGGAGATGGTGCCGGGCCAGAGCGTGCTCCTGCACAGCCTTCCCCCCTTCGCCCCATCTCCTGGCACCCCGACCCGGACCCTCGTCTACGCGCTGTACGGCGCGCCCGGCACCCACCGGCAGACGCTGGACGGCGCCGGCGCCCTGGATGTGCGGCTGGGACGGGAGACCTTCACCGTGGCCCCGCTGACGGAGGGAACGCCGTGACCGCCCAACCCGCTGCGGCCCAATCCGCACCGGCGCCGAAGCCCGCGTCTTCGGGAGCCAAGCCCGCCGGCACGTTGACCCTGTTCCGCGCCTTCCAGGAGGATCTGCTCGCCGGCTGCGCCGACACGCAGGCCCCGGCAGGGACGGTTGCCGACCGTCTGACCGCCACGCTCCATGGGATGAGCGGCGGCGCCGTCTCGCAGGGGCCGGGGGCGCACGGCACCGTGGTCAAGGCGGTCTTCGCCATGGCCATGCTGGCCGACCGCGCGCTGGCCCAGACGCGGCCCGCCGACGCCGTGGTCTCCAGCCGCCTGTTCGGCGCGAACGCCACGCTGCAGACCCTGTTCGTCCAGGCCGACGACCTGATCCGTCAGGGCGCGAAGGCCGACCGCGGGCTGGCCGCCGTCTATCTCGCGGCGCTGGCGCTGGGCTTTCCCGACGACGCCCAGGCGACCGCCCGCCGCCCGGCCCTGCACCGCATCGTCGTCGGCGAGCGCGCCGCGGCCAGCCATCCCAGCCCGCGCGCCTGCGAACCGCCAGACGGCGCCGTGCCCGGCTACCTCGCGCCGTCCGGGCGGCGCTGGTGGTGGGCGGTCGGCGGGACCGCGGTGCTGTTCCTCGTGGTTTCGCACCTGCTGTGGGCCGGCGCCGTCGGCGGCATTCAACGCGATCTGAGTGGCGCCCGCGCCGCGGTCGAGGACATGGGGCTGTCATGGTCCTACTGATGCTCACGCTGGAGCTGGTGCTCTCCACCATCGGCTCCGCCATCGTCTACCTGCTGTCCTTCGCCGTGACGCTGGCGCCCTACGCGCTGCTGGCGCTGCCGCTCTACATCTTCTACCGCCTCGGCCGGATGGTCTGGCCGACGCTGCGCGGCTGGCGGCGCAAGCCCGCCGTCAAGGCCGCCGCCGGCCGGAAGGCGCCCGCGCGCCGGGCCGCCCCGCCGGCGCCGCTGCGCGTCCGCGCCGAGGTGCCTCCGCCCACGAAAGCCGCCGCCAACACGCCGCCCAACGCCCGCATCTATGGCGAGGGGCTGGACATCCTGACGCGGCAGATGCGCGGCCCCCTGCGCCGCGGCGACATTCCCTGGTTCCTCGCTTTCGGCGTCGGCGGCCCGGCCCTGCTCGCCACCGACCCGACCCATGTCCGCTGGCCCGAGAACGGCAACGGCGAGAACGGTTGCTGGTGGTTCTGCGAAGGGGCGGCGATCCTGCACGCCGGCGCCGACTCCGCCGACGGCTCCCGGCTGGGCGCGTCCTGGCCGGCGCTGGTCGCGGCGATGCGCAAGCGGCCGATGCGCCGCCCGCTGGACGGCATCCTGCTGATGGTCGGCGCCGACGAGCTGCGCGCCGCCGCCGAACGCCCCGGACCGCGCGACGCGCTGGCCAAGCGGGGCGCCGCCCTGCGGGAGCGTCTGCGGACGCTGCGCGACGATCTCGGCGTGGTCGGCCCGGTGCATGTGGTCGTGGTCCGCGCCGAGGCCCTGGACGGATTCACCGATCTCTGCGCCGCCATGCCCTCCGCCCTGCTGGACGGCGTGCTGGGATGGACCAACCCCCAGGATTGGGCCAAGCCCTTCGAGCCGCGCCGCATCGACGAGGCGTTCGAGGCCATCGCCGCCGATATCGCCATGCTGGAGGCCGACGCCTTCGCCGCCGGCACCGCCGGGGTGCGCCTGCCGCTGCTTCCCTCGGTCCTGGACACGCTGCGCCATCCGCTGGCGCTGTTCCTCGACGGCGCCCTGGGAGGAGATGACCAGAGCGAGCCCTTCCCGCTGCGCGGCATCGCCCTGACCGGCGCCTACGCCCCGGCCACCGGCGGGCGCCGCCCGGTCTTCGCCCGCAACCTGCTGCCGGGCCGGGCCTTCGCCGAGGCCGGCTACGGGCGGCCGTCCGACGCCGCCTATCAGCAGGCCCACAAGCGCCGCCGGATGGCCCAGGCCGCGCTCGCCGCCTCGGTCGCCGGCCTGTCGGTCGCCGCTTGGCAGGGTGTCTCCAGCGTGTCCGCCGGCAGCCCGCCGGTCGCCGCCGCCACCGCCGACCTGCGCCGGGCGTTGCTGGCGCGCGACGCCGTCACCGACGGGGCTCTGGCCGGTCGGGTGATCGCCGCCACGGCGGTGATGGAGCGCAGTCCCCTCGCCACGCCGCTGCTGCCGACCTCGCTGTTCAGCGGCTTCGACGAGGACAAGAAGCGGCTCGCCTCGGTCACGCTGCGCCGCTCGGTGCTTCGGCCGATCCGCGACGCCCTGCTGCCCAGCGCCACCATGGCCGACCTGCCGCCGGTCGCCAACCCGCAGCGCGTGGAGGATCTTCCGGCCTTCCGCCGGCTCGCCGAGCAGCTCGACCGCATCGGCGGGCGGCGCGACGCGCTGGAACGCTACGACCGCTTCCGCCGCAACAGTGGTTTCGACGAGCTGAACGCGCTGGCCGAAAGCGTCTACGGCGCCGTTCCCAAGTCACCGATGACGGCGACGGACGGCTACATCACGCGCATCGCCGCGGGCGCCGACCTGCCCAACCTGGACGCCCGGACCATCGCCGCGGCGGTGCGTGCGGAATCGGTGCAGCTCGCCGCCCCGCTGGCCGAGGAGCTGTACGGCCGCAACCCGCTGCGTCAGCGCGCCGAAGCCCTGGCCGAGCGGCTGCGCGGCCTGTCGGAGACGCCGACCGCCGAGGATGTCGAGGACGTCCGCCGCCTGACCAGAGCGGTCGCCGAAGCCGTCGCCTGGCCGATCGCCGGCGCCCTGCAGGACCCCGCCCGCGGCCTGCCCGACGCGATCCGGGTGATGCTTCAGAAGGCGGCCATCGCCGATCTGCCGGGGCGCGACACCACCGACCGCATCACCGAGGCCCTGTCCACCGCCGCGACCGGCGCCCGCGCAGCCGTCCTGGCGCTGGACGCGCCGCAGACCGGCGCCCTGTTCGCGGTGGGTGACGGCGGAGCGTTGGTTCTCAACCCGGCGGTGACCGCGCTGCCGGACGCCCTGGCCGCCGCCCTGCTCGCGCCGGTTCCGGACGCTCCGCCCGCCGAGGCCGCCAAGTCGACCGAGGCAAAACCCGCCGAGCCAAAGCCGGAGCCGCCAAAACCAGAGCCGGCCAAGTCGGTCGCGGCAACCCCCCCGCCTCCCCCGCGCCCGGCCCCGTCGCCGGAACCCGCGGCTCCGCCGCCCGCCGTCGTGGAAGCGCCTGCCGTCGTCGCGCATCTGCCGATCCTGCCCAGAATGCCGGTGGAGGCCCCGGTCCCGGACAGCGACGCCGCCCTGTCGAAGCTGTCCAGCGCCTTCGCGCAGACCCTTGCCGGGCGCTTCCCCTTCGTCGGCTCCGAACAGGCGCGCGGCGCGCCGGACGCCGACCCGCAGGACGTCCGCCGCTTCTTCCGACAGCTCGACGAGCACCGCGCGGCGGTGATGCGGACCGCGACCCCCGAGGTCGCCGCCTTCATGGAGCGGATGGAGGCCGCCCGCCCCCTGCTGGAGGCCATCGCGCGCCCGGCCCCCGTCAGCGTCCGCCTCACCTACGGCGCCAACCGCGCGCAGGAGGTCGGGGCGGAGCACATCATCGACTGGTCGGTGCGCTCCGGCGCCAGCGCGGTGGGGGCGACGGCCAACGGCGGGACTCTCGCCTGGACGCCGGGCCAGCCGGTCCTGCTGAGCGCCCGCTGGGCCGCCGGGTCGCCCTTCCGTCCGAAGGGTGCACCGGCGGGCGGAACCGCCGCGGCGACCGGCGACACCATCACCCTGGCCGAGCGCGGGCCGTGGGCGCTGCTGCGCCTGCTGAAAGGCCACGCCCCGTCGTCGTCGCGGGACGGCCTGCTGCTGCGCGTCGCCCTGCCCACGCAGACCATCGACGGGGAACCCGTGCGCGACACCGTCCTGGTGCTGGGCGCGGCGGTCAGCGCCGGGGCGCGCAACGAGCTTCCGGCGCGCGCCCTCGACCTGCCGGCGCGCTTCCCGCAAAGGTAGCGGCGTTCAATACACAAAGAAAAGCTCATGATGAACTTTGTTACAATTCGCAGAAAGATGACGCACGTTCCGACAAAAACACTGACGACGGTCATAGGCATTTAATGCGTTGTTAAGTACTGAAAATGTATCAAGTCGTTGGGGCATATTGGATCGTTAGGCAGTCATTCTCTGCTCGACGCCAGTCCTGAAGACCACCGCGTAATTTACCAGCGACAATAGGGGCATTCTTTTACCAATCGCTTAGGCAGCGGTTGATTGGCGATGCTTTGTTTCTTTCGGAATGCCAAATTTGCGACGAATAACGTCCTCTGACGTGTGTCAAAGCTCCCCGTTTCCACCTGAAATCAACCTCACCTGACCCTCGAAAGGTTTCGGATCATGGTAGACCGCAAGAAGCGCGCCCAGGAACTGATCAAGTATCACAGCTACGCCTCGGGCGCCTTCGGACTCATCCCCGTTCCCGGCGCGGACGTCGCCGCGGTCAGCGTGGCCCAGCTCAACCTGATCCATAAGCTCGCCAAGCTCTATGAGATCGAGTTCGCTCAGGAGCGCACCCGCGCCATCGTCGGCGCGCTGATGGGCGGCGTCATGCCCGGCGCCCTCAGCTCCAGCGTGCTCGGCTCCGCCGTGAAGGCCGTTCCGTTCATCGGCACGGCGCTGGGCGTCGCCGTCATGCCGGCCCTGTCGCTGGCCGCCACCCAGGCGCTCGGCCGCGTGTTCGCGCAGCATTTCGAGACTGGCGGCACGCTGCTGGACTTCGACGTCGAGACGATGCGCGAGCATTTCCGCAAGGAGTTCGAGGCCGCCAAGGGCGACGCTGGCGAGGCTCCCGCCGCGGCGCCGCAGATGGAAGAGCAGCCGGTCCAGAAGGCCGGCTAAGGGCACGACGCCGGGGCGCCGGGCAACAAGGGAAGCATCGCCGTGTTCGAGCTGATCTACATCGGTCTCTGCCTGCTGGTCGGGTTTCTGGGGATCGGCCGCCGCGGCGGCTTCCTGCTTTACGCCTTCCTGGCGGTGGTTCTAACGCCGCCGGGCGCCCTTCTCGTGATGATCCTGCTGACCACCCGCAGCAAGAAGCGGGCGAAGGCATGACGGCGGCGACGGCGTCCATCCTCCGTCCGGTCCTGCGGCTCCTGCTGCCGGTCCTGCTGGCGCTGTGCGCCGCAACTCTTCCGGCGCGCGCCGAATACTGGACCATCGCGTCGGAAGACCATTTTCCGCCCTACAACTACTCCTTCAACGGCACCCGCACGGGGATCGACACCGAGATCGTCGTCGCCCTGCTGAAGGAGCTGAGCATCACCCCGGTCCACCGGCCGCTGTCCTGGACCGAGGTCGTCCGGTCGATGGACGAGAACACCGCCGACGTCGGGTTCCAGTTCATCGCCTCGCCCGCCCGTTTCGCGCAGTACAACATGATCGGGCCGTTCCGCACCGGCACGACCGTCTTCATGGTGCGCAAGGACTCCCCCATCGCCTTCGAGCGGCTGGAGGATCTGACCCCCTACCGCATCGGCGTGGTCGACGGCTTCGCCTACGCGCCGGACTTCGACGCCGCGACCTATCTGGAAAAGGTCCCGTCGAGCAGCAACGTGGTCAATTTCCGCCGCCTGATCCTGGGCCGGGTGGACGTGATCGTCGGCGACCTGCATGTGCTGAACCACATGGCCAAGCAGGACGGGCGCCTGAAGGACGTGCGCGTCCTGCCCAAGCCGCTGGGCCTGATCCCCCGCTACATCGCCATGCCCAAGGCGCGCAAGGAGAAGGCGGAACGGTTGCAGGCCGCCTTCGTCAAGCTGCGCGACAACGGCACGATCACCCGCATCCTCGACTCCTGGCTGGCGGAGTGAGGCGGACCGATGAGCAAAAGCAAGACAAGCAAGCGCGTCGCCCCCAGCCGGCCGGTCTCGGCCCTGCTGCCCCTGATCGGGCTGGCCGACCGTGAGATCCTGACCCGGCTGGTGGTCACCGGCTGCGTCGCCGCGGCCGCCAACCTCATCAGCCTGATGAGCCTCAGCGCGGAGCTGAACGGCTGGATGCGCGGCGAGGTGCTGGACACGCCCTTCCTGATCTTCTGCCTGTCGCTGCTGGTCTCCTACGCCTTCAGCAAGCGCTTCGTCGGTCTGGTGCTGACCACCGCCTTCAGCGCGCTGGCCGGCGTGCGGCGGCGCTTCCTGCAAACCGTCACGCTGGGCAACCACGCCGACATCCTCGACATGCAGGCCCGGCGCTCCTTCGATCTGGGCAACCACCATCTGGAGCGCATCGCGGCGCTGCTGCCCAACCTGTCGATCGCCGCCAACATGATGCTGGTGGCGGTCGTGGCCTACCTCTACCTGTGGACGCTGACCACGGTGGGCGCCACGCTGCTCCTGGTGGCCGGCGCGATGATCGGCGGCTGGTACGTGCGCGAGGCGCAGCGGACCCGCGCCCTGCTGGGCCAAGCCAAGGAGTCCGAGGTGCGGATGCTCCAGGGCTTCTCCGAGATCGTCGGCGGCAACGCCGAGATCAAGCTGGGCAAGGCGCGGCGCGACGAGCTGACCCAGGCGGTCGAGGCCGACGTCGCCCGCTGGGAGGATCTGAAGCGGCGCCACGGACGCAATCTGGGGGAGCTGTTCTCCTGGATCGCCACCATCGTCATCGGCTTCTCCGCGGTCTTCGTCTTCATCTTCCCGCGCATGGGCGCGCTGTCGGCGGCGGAGCTTCCGCTGGTGACCTCGGTCATCCTGTTCCTCGCCCGGCCGCTGTCGAAGTTCCTCAACGCCGTTCCCGACTACATCGCGGCGGAGGATGCGGCGAACCAGCTCACCACCCTCCTCGCCACCATGCCGGCGGCGGAGTACGCGCCGTCGAAGCTGGCCCGCGCGCCGCGCCGCTTCTCCGCCATCGAACTGCGCGGCGTGCGCTTCGCCTACCGCGCCGGGCTGCGGCCCGAGCCCTTCGTGATCGGCCCCATCGACATGACCATCCCGGCGGGCGGCGTCGTCGGCATCGTCGGGGCCAACGGGTCGGGCAAGTCCACCCTGCTGCGCGTCATCCCGCTGCTGTTCCGCCCGGACGAGGGGCAGGTCCTGCTCGACGGGCAGGAAGTGGAGGGCGACCGGCTGGAATCCTACCGCGACCTGTTCTGCGCGGTGTTCCAGGACCACCACTTGTTCACCCGCCTGCCGCAGGGGCCGACCTTCGACGCCGAGCTGTTCCGCGAGATGCTGGCCTATCTGAAGATCGACCATCTGGTTCCGGAGACCGGCGACGGCCTGCTGAACCGCGACCTCTCCAAGGGCCAGCGCCGCCGCGTCGCCCTGGCCGTCGCGGTCGCGGAGGGGCGTCCGATCATCATTCTCGACGAATGGACGTCCGACCAGGACGCCGAGTTCCGCACCCGCTTCACCAACGAGATCATCGGCAAGCTGCGGTCGCTGGGCCGCACCGTGATCTTCGTATCGCACGACGGCAACGCCTCGTCGGTCTGCGACGTGACCATTCACATGACCAACGGCCAGATGACCAACAGCCAAATGACCGATGAGCGGACGGACGCCCCGCGCCCCGCCACGGCTTTGCTCCAGGAGACCGCGTGACATGGCTGACCAGGCCTTCACCTACGACGACGCCGACGCGACGCCGCAGCCGAAGTCGCGCCTGCGCGCGCTGCTTGGCAACTGGTACGAGGAGCACCGCCGGTCGCTGCTGTGCACGCTGCTGGTCGGTGTCCTGATCTTCCTCTACTTCGCCCCGTCCATCGTCGTCTTCATCCCGGCCGGCCACGGCGGCGTGCTGTGGAAGCGCTTCCACCAGGGCACCCAGATGGCTCCGGCCCTGGCCGAGGGCGTGCACGTCATCTTCCCCTGGGACAAGATCGAGGTCTACGACCTGCGCCTGCAGGAGGATACCCGCTCCTACTCCGCCATCGCCAACGACGGCCTGAACGTCAGCATCGAGATCACGGTGCGCTACCGCCCCTACGCGGAGATGCTGGCCGCCCTGCACAAGAACGTCGGGCCGAACTACCTGGAAGTGCTGCTGGTGCCGGAGGTCGGGTCGGTGTCGCGCGAGATCGTGTCGCGCTTCAAGGCCGACGAACTCTACGCCCACCGCCGCCTGCGCGTTCAGACCGAGACCTTCGAGCAGGTCGCCGACCGCGTGATGTACGCCCAGATCATCGGGGCCGAGGACACGCCGAAGCCGGACGGGCGGACCAAGACCGGCTATGTCCTGATCCAGGACATCCTGATCCGCAACGTCTCGCTGCCCGAAGCGATCATGGTGTCGATCGAGCGCAAGATCCAGCAGGACCAGGCCGCCCAGGAATACCAGTTCCGCCTGCAGCGCGAGCTGTTCGAGAGCCAGCGCAAGCAGCTCGAAGGCCAGGGCATCCGCGCCTTCCAGGAGACGGTACAGGCCAACCTGACCGAGAACTACCTGCGCTGGCGGGGCATCGAGGCGACGCTGGAGCTGGCCCATTCGCCCAACGCCAAGATCGTCGTCATCGGCAACGCCGCCAGCGGCGGGCTGCCGCTGATCCTCGACGCCGCCTCGGGCCAGGGCGCCACCCTTCCGATGCCGGCCCCCCCCGCCCCCGGCGCGCCGCACGCGGGTGCGCCGGGTACCGTGACCCTGCCGCAGAGCAGCCTGCCGCCCAGCAGCCTGCCGGTCCCGCCTGCCTCGCAGCTTCCCTCGCTGAGCGGCGACGGCACGCCCGGACAGGTGCCGGTCGCCCAGATGCCCAGCCTGAACACCGCCGGGGCCGAACCCGCTGCCCACCGCTCGCCGACCGCGCCGGTTCCCGGCGTCAAGCCCGAGCCGGCGGGGGCCGCCAGCGGACCGGCCAAGGACGGCAAGGCGGCCGCGGCCCCCATCCTGTCGACCATGTCGCCGTCCCGCCTGCTCGACCTCATCCAGTCCAAGTGAGCCGGCGATGGATCTCTGGCGCATCCTGAGACGCGACGCCCTGCGCAACATGCAGCCGCTACTGCTGCTGGCGGTGCTGGCGGCGGCCCTCAACCTCGCCCTGCTGACCTCGCTGAACAGCGCGCTGGTCATCATGGACGATCCGGAGGGGCTGCAGCGTCTGCTGTTCATCTTCCTGCTGTCCGCCTTCTCCTGGCGGTTCGCCCAGGGCTGGATGATGAACGCGGCGTCCAAGCGGATGCAGGCGGCGCTGGCGATCCTGCGCGTCGACCTGCTGCGCCGCGCGGTGGCCGCCGACCTGCCGGACGCCATGGCGGTCGGCTCCGCCCGCCTCGCCCAGGTCGCCGGGCCGGAGCTTCAGCTTCTCGCCCAGGCGGTGCCGACGCTGGTCATCAGCTTCCAGTCGGTCGCGGCGATCATCCTCTGCCTGCTCTACCTCGCCACCCTGTCGAACGCCGCGGTGCTGATCGTACTGGGCTTCCTGACGGTCGGCGGCATTCTGATCGCCCGCTCCGTCCTGCGGCTGGAACGGCTGTCGGAGACGATCCACGAGGCCGAGGGCGCCCTGTCCGAACGGTCGGACCACATCCTGCAGACCCTGCGCGAGTGCAAGCTGAACCGCCGCCGCGCCGCCAACGCGCTGTCCGACGCCACCACCTGCGCCGAGGCGCTGCGGACGGAGCGCCACCGCTTCGGTGCCGAGTACAGCCACTACTTCACGCTGAGCGAGCTGACCTACTACGCGGCGCTGGCCGGAATCATCTTCCTGCTGCCGGCGGTGACGAGCACCGACATCGCGACCGTCGTGCTGGCCGGCCACGCCGCCGCCTTCATCGCCTACCCGGTCATCACCATCGTCGCCTCCTACCCCTCCTACATCAGCGCCGAGACCGCCGCCCGCTCCTATCTGGCGGTCGAGGCGGAGCTGAAGGCGCCGCCCCGCCCCGCGCAGCGCCGGGCCAAGGACGCCCCGCCGACCGGCTTCGCCGACTTCGCCACCATCGCGCTCGACGGCGCGTCGTACCGCCACGCCGGGCGCGACGGCACCGGCTCCTTCACCGTCGGCCCCATCAACCTGACGGTGGAGCGCGGCGACGTCGTCTTCGTCACCGGCCACAACGGCGCCGGCAAGAGCACGCTGATCCACATGCTGCTTGGCCTCTACCCGGCGCAGCGCGGCAGCCTGACGGTGGACGGCACGGTGGTGACGGCGGACACGCTGGGCTCCTACCGCGACTTGTTCTCCGTCGTCTTTTCCGACAACCACGTCACCCGCCAGCTCTACGGCGCGGTGTCGCTGGAAGACGGCTTCGCCGACGAGCTGCTCGACCTGCTGGAGATGTCCGACAAGGTGGCGGTCGAGGACCGCGCCTTCACGACGGTGGACCTGTCGCAGGGGCAGAAGAAGCGCCTCGCGCTGGCCGCCGCCCTGCTGGAGCGCAAGCCCGTGCTGGTGCTCGACGAATGGGCGGCCGACCAGTCCCCCTATTTCCGGCGGAAATTCTACCGCGAGATCATTCCCTGGATGAAGGCGCGCGGCATCACCGTGATCGCCGTGACCCACGACGACGCGTATTTCGACGCCGCCGACGTGCAGATCCAGGTCGAGCAGGGCGGTATCCGCCGGCTCGACACCCCCGCCCTTCCCGCCCCCGACCTGCTGCCCGCCTGATCCAGACCAGCGGATCGGGGCCAGCGGATCGGAGCCACCAACCGAACCCTCCCCTCCCCCAGACGCGAGACCGAGGCACACCATGATCCTTCTCACCGGCGGCACCGGCTTTCTCGGTGGTTCCTTCTACCTCGACGCCGTCAGGAACGGGACCGCGGCGGATTGCCTGCTGCTGATCCGTGGCGCCGACGAGGCCGCCTGCCGCGCCCGTCTCGCCACCAACCTCATGCGTTGCGTCGACCGCGCCACGGCCCAGGCCTACGCCGACCTCTGCCAGATCATTCCGGGCGACCTGCAGTCGCTGGCGACCAGCACCGACCCGCGGCTGGACGCGGTGACCCACATCGTCCACGTCGCCGCCGACACCTCCTTCGACAGCCGCCATTCGGTCTGGCAGATCAACGTCGACGGCACGCTGGCGCTGGCCGCCCGCGCCCGGCGCATGAAGCACCTCCAGCGCTTCCTGCACATCGGCACCGCCTTCTGCTGCGGCGAGACGCCGTGGCTGGAGATGGTCGCGGAGGCCCCGGCCCCCGGCCACGACACGCCGCACATCGTCGAATACACCCGCAGCAAGGCCGCGGCGGAGCGCGCCCTGGCCGCCGGCTTCCCCGACCTGCCGATCGTCGTCTGCCGCCCGTCCATCGTCGTCGGCCACACCGCGATGGGCGTGCGCCCGAGCGCCAGCATCTTCTGGTTCTTCCGTCTGGTCGACCGCACCGGCGTCCTGCCCTGCTCGCCGGACGGCTTCATCGACATCGTGCCGGTGGACTGGGCCTCGGCCCGGCTGCACGACCTGCTGCGCAAGCCCGAGCTGAAGCACAGCCTCTACCACATCTCCGCCGGCCTCGGCAGCCGGACGATGTGGAGCGACTTCCAGGCCGCCTTCGCCGCCCACGGTCATGAGGGCACCCGCCCCTACAGCTTCTTCGACCCGAAGGGGCCGGAAGGCTGGAAGCCCTTCGACCGGGCCTTCCGGCTGGCCTTCCCGCAGCGCGACATCCTGCACCGCACGATGATGGCCGGCGGGCGCAAGTACCACCGCTTCACCGCGCAGGACATCGCCTTCGACAACAGCCGCCTGCTGGCCGAGGGCTTCGCCCCGCCGCCGCGGTTCGCCGACTACATCGGCGTCTGCCTGACGAATCCCGGCACGACCATCGCCGAGCAGTTCGTCGACGACGCCGCCAGCTTCGAGTTCGACGAGTCGCTGGCCCCGGCCGGGTCGCCGGCCACCGCCGCCGCCTAAGCCCCATCGCCGGAGAAGGACGCCATGCCGCTCCTCATCGCCACCCGCCTCGCCTCCAGCCCGATCCACGGGCTGGGGCTCTTCGCCGAGGAGGCGGTCGCCGCCGGCACGCCGGTGTGGGCGTTCGACGCCCGCATCGACCGCCTGCTGGAGCCCGACGCCGCCGTGCTGACCGACTTTCCGCAGGTCGCCCGGCTGATCGACTTCCACGGCTGCGTGATCGAGGGGGTCGGCGTCCTTCTGCCGGGGGACGACGCCCGGTTCCTCAACCACGCCGATGGCCCGTCCATCGGGCGGGCCGATCCCGGCGACTGGCGGCGCTTCGTCGCCCGCCGCGACATCGCCGCCGGGGAGGAGATCACCTGCAACTATGAGGACATCTGCGCCGACGTGCGCGAGGCCGGGGCGGCGCTCTATTTGACCGGGGCCGGGGCCGGAGCGGGGGAATGACCACGCCCGCGGCGCGCCCTCCCCTGCGGACAAGCTTCGTCGAGCCGGCGGCCCTGACGCCGGAGCGCCGGGCGGCGATGTTCGCCCTGCTCAGCGTATGGTTCGAAGGCTACGGCGAGGATTATTTCAACGAGGAGCTGGAAGACCTCGACCACTGCGTGCTGCAGGAGGACGCCGGGACCGGGGAACTGGTCGGCTTCGCCACCGTCTACCGGCAGGCGACGGAGATCGGCGGCACCGCCGTCGGCGCCTTCCACACCGCCCATTGCATCCTGGAGCGCCGCTTCTGGGGGTCGAACGAGCTGGTGCGCTCGATGGTCGCCGAAATGGTCGCCCGCGCCCGCGCCGACCGTTCGGGACGGCTGTGGTACTGGAGCTACAGCGCGGTCGGCTACCGCTCCTACCGCTACATGCCGATGCTGTTCGTCCGCCACACGCCCCATCCGGACCTGCCCCCGGATGATTTGGACCGGGCGTTCCGCGACCACATCGGGCGGGAGTGCTTCGCCCAGTACTACGACGCCGAGACCGGCACCGTGGACTGGCAGTGGCAGGGCTACGGCCTGACCGAGGAGGCCCGCGCCATCAGCGAGGCCAAGCTGGACAGCCCGGCGGTCGCCCAGTTCCGCCGCATCAACCCGCGCTGGGCCGACAGCGTGGAAATCCTCTGCCTCGCCCGGTTGGAGGACGACAACCTCACCGCCTTCGGCCGCCGCTGGTTTCCTAACATCCCTCTCCCCTCCGGGGAGAGGGTGCCCGCGAAGCGGGCGGGTGAGGGGGTTGCGCTTTTGCCGGACACAGCGCCACGCGCAACCCCCTCACCCTAACCCTCTCCCCGGAGGGGAGAGGGGATACCAAAACATCGCCCCCGCAAGCCTCGACCCTGGAATGACGACGCCCATGAACGCCTTCTCCCTTCGCGCCGCCGCCCTCGCCGGCACCGCCTTCGCCGCCCTGACGTCGGCTCCGGCCCTGGCCGAGCCGAGTTTCGACCTGATCCTCGGCGGCGACGCCTATTTCCAGGGCGCCTACATCCGCCAGCAGCAGGACGACGGCCTGCGCTCGCGCGAGTTCGCCAACCGCTACCGTCTGGTCGTCACCCCGACGGCCACCGCCGACAACGGCCTGACCTACGGCGCGCGGCTGCGCATCGTGGCGGGCAACGGCGACCCGACCGTCTCAACCCGCAACATCGAGAACGACCGCGCCTTCCTCTTCGCCAACGGCGCTTTCGGCACGATCCAGGCCGGCGTCATCAACGGCTTGTCGGACGAGTACGGGATGATCGGCCCGAACGTCGAGGGGGTGGCCGGCAGCCCGGACAGCAACGGCATCCTGTTCCTGAACGGCTCGACCACCTTCGCCGCCCTGCCGCTGGCCGCCACCAGCATGCGCACGCTAATCGCCTACGACACAGGGACCAAGTTCGTCTACATCACGCCGAGCTTCGGCGGCCTGTCGGCGGCGGTGTCCTACATGCCGCGCAGCGGCGACTCCAACACGTCGGTCAACCGCCGCACGACCGACACGCTGGGCGACCTGCTGTCCTTTCGCGACGTGGTCGAGGCCGGCGCCGCCTTCCAGACCGCGGTCGGCGACGTCAGCATCGAGGGCAGCGCCTTCTACGCGACCGGCCAAGCGGTGCGTCAGACCGACGGGGTCGTCAGCCAGTCCTTCGAGGATCTGAACTCCGTCCATGTCGGGGCCAACGTCGGCTACGGCCCGGTGAAGGTCGGCGCCAGCTACGCCTACAGCGGCGACAGCGGCTACGCCGAAGGCCTCGCCCAGACGCGGGCGCAGCAGAACTGGATCTTCGGCGCGCAGTACACCGCCGGGCCGATGCTGTTCGCCGCCAACTACCTGCGGGCTCTGGGCAACGACAGCGCGACCATGTCCACGCCGAGCAAGGCGGACATCTGGCAGGGCGGCGTCACCTGGACCGTCGCCCCCGGCTTCACCACCGGGCTGGAATACGATTACGTGCAATCCACCCTGCAGGCGGGCCGTCCCGACGGCGGCGACCTGAAGGACCGCGCGCACATCCTGATGCTCGACACCCGTCTGGCCTTCTGACCACGCTGATCACTGCGGCCCCGGTTCGCGTTCCGGACCGGGGCCGCAGCGTTTTTGCGCGCGTGGCCCACGCTTAAATCGTTTGTTGGCGCCGCGGATCGCGGTCTACCCTGACCACCCGAACCAACGTCAAAAGGGTGCGCCGGTGTTCGCGTTTCATCTCGCCTTTCCCATCAGGGACATCGAGGAAACCCGCCGTTTCTACGTCGATGTCCTGGGCTGCCGCGAAGGGCGTTCCACCGAGCGGTGGATCGATTTCGACTTCTTCGGCAACCAGATATCCGCCCATCGCTCGTCCGAGCCGCGCTCGACCGAGACCAGCATGGTCGATGGCAAGGCGGTGCCGCTGCACCATTTCGGGGCGGTGCTGCCGCGCCCGGAGTGGGACGCGCTGAGGGCGCGGCTGGAGGCCGCCGGCGCGACCTTCCTTCTGGAGCCGCAGATCCGCTACCCCGGCAAGCCGTCGGAGCAGGGAACCTTCTTCATCCTCGACCCCTCCGGCAACGGGCTGGAGTTCAAGAGCTTCACCAGCGAGTCCGGCATGTTCGCCCAGGTCGAGGCGACCTGATTGCCAAAGGTCGAGGCGACCTGACGCGACGGCGCCGCCGGAAACCTTACACCGGCGGAGCGGAATCCTGGGCCGGCGGCGCAGCGGTGTGGACCGGCGGGGCCGCCGGCACGTCGTCGCTGCCCTCGCTGCGGTCGCGGTAGAGAGCGGCGCGGGCGAGCAGCATCAGCGTGATCGGCGTGGTCACGAGCATGGAGACCGCGATCAGGATCTCGTGCAGCACCAGCCGCGACTGCAGCACGGTGAAGCACAGCATCGAGGCCAGCAGGACGAAGCCGATGCCCATGCTGGTGCCCAGCGTCGGGGCGTGGACGCGCTCGTAGAAGCTGCGGAGCCGCACGAATCCGATGGACCCGATCAGCGCCAGCGCCGAGCCGAGCAGCAGGAACAGCGCCACCGGGATCGCCGCCCAGACCGGCAGGTCGGCCAGATGCGTCATTCGATCACCTCTCCGCGCATGAGGAACTTCGCCAGCGCCGCCGTCGCGACGAAGCCGAGCAGCGCGATGATCAGCGCCGCCTCGAAATACAGCGTGCTGCCGGTGCGGATGCCGAAGGTCAGCAGCAGCATCGTGGCGTTGACGTACAGCGTGTCGAGCCCGAGCACCCGGTCCTGCGCCCGCGGCCCGCGCAGCACGCGATAGGTCGCGCAGGCCATCGCGGCGACCAGCAGGATCTGCGCCAGGAAGATCGACCAGAGCAGCAGCGTGGCGGTCATTCGAAGATCTCCATCAGGCGCTTCTCGTACCGTCCCTTGATGGTGTCGATCCAGGTGCTCTCATCGACCAGATCGAGGATGTGGAGAAGGATGGTGTTGTTGGCGGAATTGTACTCCACCCAGATCGTCCCCGGCGTTCCCGTGATGATGCAGGCCAGCGTCGCCAGACCATAGGGGGCGCGCATGTCCAGCGGAATGTGCAGGAAGCCGGACACCCGCTCCGTCTTCCGCGGGTTGAGGATGATCTTGACGACCGCGAGGTTGGAACGCGCGATGTCGGCGAACACCAGCGCAGCGAGGGCGAAGGCGGCGCGCGGCCGCTTCAGACGTCCGCCCGGCGGGTCGAGCGCCTTGAAGCCCCAGACCGTGACGGTCGCCAGAATGGCCCCCATCAGGATGGAGCCGAGCGCCACGCTCTCGGTCAGCAGCAGCCACATCGCCACGAGCGCGGCGGTCAGCAGCGGAGAGGGCAGCCAGCGTTTCATGGCGCGACCCCCTTGCCGGTGCCCGGCGCCGCGGGCGCCATCACCCCCTGGATGTAGCGTTGCGACCCGTGAAGGGACCGGGCGGTGTCCTCCATGTAGCGCATCACCGGTCCGGCCTGGACGGTCAGCGCCACGCAGAGCGCCAGCAGCAGCATCACCGGACCGAGTTCCACGAGGCGCACGCGCGGCAGGTCGCCCGCGGGCGACGCCCAGAAGACGTCGATGCCGGTGCGGCTCATCGCGACCACCGTCGCCAGGCCGGACAGGATCAGCGCCGCCATCAGCGCCCAGGTGGTGAAGGGAAGCCCGTCCGCTCCTTGGGCGAGCATCGGCGCCAGGATGGCGAACTTGGCGAGGAAGCCGGACAGCGGCGGCAGACCGGCGAGCAGCAGCGCGCAGGCCATGAAGGCGATGCCGAGGATCGCCATGATCGCCGGGATCGACACGCCGATGGCGTCGTCGTCGTCCGACTCCTCGTCCTCGCCTTCGCCGAAGGCCTCGCGCGTCACGGCCAGCACGTCGGCGCCGACCATGCGCCCGCGCTCGACCAGTTCAATCAGCAGGAACAGCCCGGCGATCGCCAGGACGGAGCTGGTCATGTAGAACAGCGCCCCGCCGGTCACCGCCGCCTGTCCGGCGCCGACGGCGGCCAGCAGCGTGCCGGAGGACACCAGCACGCTGGCCCCGGCCAGCCGCGCCAGATTCTGCGTCGCCAGAACCGCGATGGAGCCGAAGGCGATGGTCAGCACCCCGCCGATCAGCAGCCAGTGCCCGCCGAACCCCGCCGAGGTCCCGGCGCTGTCGCCGAAGACCAGCAGCCAGATCCGGATGATGGCGTAGATGCCGACCTTGCTGAGGATCGAGATGATCGCGGCGGAGGGCGCCCCGACCGTGGTGTAGGTGTTGGGCAGCCAGAAGCCCAGCGGCCACATGCCCGCCTTGATCAGGAAGGCGACGCCGAGGATCGCCGCCCCGGCCTCCAGCAGCCCGCGGTCCTCCGGCGCGATCCCGGCGATGCGCACGGCCAGTTCGGCCATGTTCAGCGTGCCGGACACGCCGTAGATCATGCTCACCCCGATCAGGAAGAGCAGGGACGCCGCCAGATTGATGGCGATGTAGTGCAGCCCGGCGCGGACGCGGGCGAGGCCGGAGCCGTGCAGGGCCAGCCCGTAGGAGGCGGCCAGCATGATCTCGAAGAAGACGAACAGGTTGAACAGGTCGCCGGTCAGGAAGGCGCCGTTCAGCCCCATCAGCTGGAACTGGAACAGCGAATGGAAATGCGCCCCCGCCTTGTGCCAGCGCGCCAGCGCGAAGACCAGGGCGGACAGGCCCAGGATGCCGGTCAGCACCAGCATCATCGCCGACAGCCGGTCGAGCACCAGGACGATGCCGAACAGCGACGGCCAGTCGCCCAGCCGGTAGACGCGCACGGTGGCGTCCGCCCCGGTGGCGGTGTGGTCCGTCAGATAGAGCAGCAGCACCGCCAGCGCCAGCAGCGCGGACGCCGACGCCACCCCCAGCGTGGCCTTCAGCGCCCGCCGCCGCTCGTCGATCAGCATCAACAGCGCGCCGACCAGCAGCGGGATGACGATCGGCGCGATCACCAAATGATCCATCCACCCGTTCACCGGGACTTCTCCTTACCGTCCACATGGTCGGTTCCCGTCAGGCCCCGCGCGGCGAGGAGCAGGACGAGGAACAGCGCCGTCGTCGCGAAGCTGATGACGATGGCCGTGAGGACCAGGGCCTGCGGCACCGGGTCGGCGTGGGTGGCGAGGCTGCCGGCCATGCCGCGCTCCAGCACCGGCGCCGCCCCCGTGCGCAGGCCGCCGGTCGAGAAGATGAAGAGGTTGACGGCGTAGGAGAGCAGCGACAGGCCGATGATGACCTGGAAGGTGCGGGGTCGCAGCAGCAGCCAGACACCGGAGCCTGTCAGCACCCCGATCCCGAGGGCGAGGATAAGTTCCATCAATCGTCTCCGGTTGCGGCGGTCGGAGTGGCGGCCGAGGCGGCGGCTGGGACCGGGACGGGCGCCGCGGGGGCGCTCGCCGCCGTGGCGCGCGGCGCCGCGGCGCGGTGGCCGCGGACCGACTGGCGGGCCAGCGCGATCAGGGTCAGCATCGTGGCGCCGACGACCAGCGCAAACACGCCGATGTCGAACAGCAGCGCGCTGGCCGTCGGAATCTCTCCGATGAGCGGCAGGTCCGCGTAGGCGAAATAGGTGGTCAGGAAGGGCCGCCCGAACAGCAGGGCGCCCAGGCCCGTGCCGGCGGCCAGCAGAAGCCCGAGACCCATCCAGCGCAGCGGCAGCACGCGCAGCCGCGCCTCCACCCACTGCGTCCCGCCCAGCATGTATTGCAGGATCATGGCGATCGAGCCCATCAGCCCCGCGGCGAAGCCGCCGCCGGGCAGGTCGTGGCCGCGCAGCAGCAGGAACAGCGCGACCATCCCGACCACCGGGAACAGCAGGCGCGCGATCACCGACGGGATCAGCAGCCAGTCGGCCACCGTGTCGCCCTCCCGACGCTCCGGCCGCGCGATGTCGTAGGCGCTCTGGTCGCGCTGCTGCTCCGGCACATCCACGCTGTCGGGGGCCGGGCGGAAGCGGCGCAGCAGCGCGTAGGCGGTCAGCGCCACCACGCCCAGAACGGCGATCTCGCCCAGCGTGTCGAAGCCGCGGAAGTCGACCAGGATCACGTTGACGACGTTGGTGCCGCCGCCCTCGGTGTAGGCGCGCTCCAGGAAATGCTGCGCCAGGATTTCCGGTGGGAAGCGGGTCATCACGCCAAAGGCCAGCCCCGCCATGCCGAGCCCGGCGGTGATGGCGATGGCGAGGTCGCGCAGGCGGCGCCCCGCCCGCATCACTTCGGACGTGCCGGTGCCGGGAAGCCGCTTGGGCAGCCAGCGCAGGCCGAGCAGCAGCAGGATGGTGGTGACGATCTCGACCAGAAGCTGGGTCAGCGCGAGGTCGGGGGCGGAGAACCAGACGAAGGTGACGCAGGTGACCAGACCGGTGCCGCCGAGCAGGATCAGCGCGGCGAGACGGTGGAATTTGGCCTGCCACGCCGCCCCCAGGGCGCAGGCCGCGCCGATCGCCCAGATCAGGGCGAGCACGGGGTCGATGCCCTGCGGCACCAGATTGCCGGGGCCGAGCCCGCGCCGGTAGACCGCCCAGCCCGCGGCCAGGATGGCGACGCAGACGACCAGACGGAGCTGGGGCTGCAGGCGCCGGGTGCCCAGCAGCCCTTCCAGCGTCCGAGCGAGCCGCCAGGACAGGAAGACCATGCTGCGCTCGAACATGCGGCGGCCTTCCAGGCGGCTGATGAAGGGCGGGCCTTCGATGTTCCGGCGGAACAGTGGCTGCAGCAGGAAGTAGAGCGTCACGCCGGCCGCCAGGGCGAGCAAGCTCATCACCAGCGGCGTGTTGAAGCCGTGCCAGACCGCCAGGCTGTATTCCGGGGTCGCGGCGCCGAGCGCGGCGTGGGCCGCCATGTTCAGATACGGCCCCACGGTGGCCGCGGGCAGCAGGCCGATGATGATGCAGGCCAGCGCCAGGATCTCGACGGGAAGGCGCATCCAGGCCGGCGGCTCGTGCGGCAGGTGCGGCAGGTCGACCGGGTCGGGACCGAAGAAGGCGCCATGGATGAAGCGCAGCGAATAGGCCACGGCGAAGGCGCTCGCCACCATCGCGGCGAAGGGCAGGATGTCGAGCAGGAAGGTCACGGACCCCTGGGCCGTCAGCGTCTCGGCGAAGAACATCTCCTTCGAGATGAAGCCGTTCATCAGCGGCACGCCCGCCATAGCGGCGGCAGCCACCATCGCCAGCCGGGTCGTGAAGGGCATGAAGCGGTTCAGGCCGGACAGGCGCCGGAGGTCGCGGGTTCCCGTCTCATGGTCGATGATGCCGGCGGCCATGAACAGCGACGCCTTGAAGGCGGCGTGGTTGAGGATGTGGAAGATCGCCGCGACCATGGCGAGTTCGCTGTTGAGGCCGAGCAGCAGCGTGATCAGCCCGAGATGGCTGATGGTCGAATAGGCCAGAAGTCCTTTCAGGTCGTTCTGGAAGATCGCCACATAGGCGCCGATCAGCAGGGTGGCCAGACCGGCGCTGCCGACGATCCAGAACCACGCCTCCGTCCCCGCCAGCACCGGCCACAGGCGGGCCATCAGGAAGACGCCGGCCTTCACCAGGGTCGCCGAATGCAGATAGGCCGAGACGGGGGTGGGCGCCGCCATGGCGTGCGGCAGCCAGAAATGGAACGGGAACTGCGCGCTCTTGGTCAGGGCGCCCATCAGGATGAGGACGAGCGCCGGCAGGTAGAGCGCGTGCCCGCGAATCTTGTCGCCCGAGGCCAGAACGACGTCGAGGTTGTAGCTGCCGACGATGTGGCCGAGCAACAGCACGCCCGCGAACAGGCACAGCCCGCCCGTCGCGGTGATGGTCAGCGCCATGCGCGCGCCGTCGCGCGCCGCCGCCGTGTGGTGCCAGTAGCCGATCAGCAGGAAGGAGAAGAGGCTGGTCAGTTCCCAGAAGAAGGCGAGCTGGATCAGATTGCCGGAGAGCACCACCCCTGTCATCGATCCCATGAAGGCCAGCAGGAACGCGAAGAAGCGCGGGACCGGATCGTCCGCCGACATGTAATAGCGCGCGTACAGCACGACGAGCGCGCCGACCCCGAACACCAGCCCGGCGAACAGCCACGCGAAGCCGTCCATCCGCAGCACGAGATCGAGGCCGAGCGACGGCATCCAGGCCATCGAATGGCGGATCACCCCGCCCGCCGCAACCGTCGGGTAGGCGGCCCACACCAGACCCAGGCCGATGATCGCGATCGCACCGGCCAGCCACGCCGCGGTGTTGCGCGCGTGCGTCGGCAGCATCCCGGCGACAATCGCGCCGACGAACGGAAGGCCGGTGGCGGCCAGGAGCAACAGGGCGTCGGACATGGTCTGTGACAAGGGGGTCTCGGGCAATCGGAGGGGCCAAAATGCTGAGAACTGTCGGCTTTACGAATATAGGAAGGATGGAGGTCCCTCGCCGCGCCAGCCGGACGTCGTCCGGTCAGAAATCCTCGTCGTCAGGCTCCCGTTCGGCGTTGGGGGGAAGCGCCTGCCGGACGAGTTGGACCACCGCGTCGGGCGTCTCCGCCTGACGCAGCTTGCGCAGGGATTGCGGGTCGCGCAGGGCCTTACAGATCTCGCCCATGACGGGCAGCAGGCCCTTGCGGGTCGCGGTCGGCCAGAGGACGAGAAAGAACAGGTCCACCGGCTCGTCGTCGCGGGCCTCGAAATCGATGGGTTTGCGGAGCCGCGCGAACAGAACCAGCGGGTTCTCGGTCCCGCGCAGCTCCGTGTGGGGAAGCGCCACGCCCTTGCCCAGCGCCGTGGAGCCGATGTGCTCCCGCGCCTGCAGGGCCTTGAGAATGTCCTCCTTGGAAGCCCCGATGCGGCTGGACGCCTCGCCGGCCAGAAGGTCGAGCAGGGTTTCCTTGTTGGCCGGCCCGGCATCGAGAATGACGTTGTGTGCGGACAAGAGGTCCGAGATGTTCATTCCTGTCTCCATGGGTGGCAAACCTTCCGTCTCCTGTCCCGGCCGTCCGCGTTCCGTACCGGGATGGCCGTGAACCAAACAGACTTCCAATCAAATTCGCCCAATCAAATTCGGCACGCCTTGTCCACAGCGCCAATCGCCGCCGGGACCGGTGGCCGCCCCACCCCACGGACACGCAGCCCCGGTAAGGCCCGCGCCTCCCAACACACCTCGTTCCTCTCAGCCCCCGCCGCAGGCTCCACACCCATTTTGGGAATGGAATCGTGCCCCGCAAGTGGCGGGGTCGCCTTCCATCTACGTCTTGGCCGCGGCTGTAATCCCACAATCCATGTTGCGGGGGCGAAAAAACGGACGGGCGATGCGGGGCGAAACCAGCCCGCCGCCGCACCGAAGGCCGATGCGGACAAGGCGTGGAAGCCTGAAAACTTTCAGGGGTTTGAGGCCATTCGGGACGCCCGCCCCGCCCAATGCCATGGGTCGAGGGCGGGGCGGCTCCCTCCGGTTCCTAGGCGAGCATGCGCACCGGCTCGCCCGCGTGCCACGCGAGGATGTCGTCCAGCGCGTCGCGGTAGAAGACGTCGTAGTTCTCGCGGGTGACATAGCCCAGATGCGGGGTCAGCACCGTGTTCGGCGCCTCCAGCCAGGGGCTGTCCACCGGCAGCGGCTCCACGGGGAAGACGTCCAGCCCGGCGCCCGCGATGCGGTGTTCATGCAGGGCCGCCAGCAGGGCGTCCCCATCCACCAGACCGGCGCGCGAGGTGTTCACGAAGAAGGCGGAGGGCTTCATCGCGTCGATGTCGTCCGCCCCGACCACGCCCCGCGTCCGCTCGCCCAGCACCAGATGGACGCTGACGATGTCGGAGGTGGCGAACAGGTCGCGCTTGTCCAGCCGGGTGACGCCGGCCGCCGCCGCCCGCTCGTCGGTCAGGTTGGGGCTCCAGGCCGCGACCTCCATCCCGAAGGCCTGACCGACCCGCGCCACCTGGGTGCCCAGCCGGCCCAGCCCGACGAGGCCGAGGCGCTTGCCGGCCAGCCCCTGCGTCAGGCCGGCCTGCCAGCGTCCGGCGCGCAGGCCGCGCTCCTCCTGCGGGATGCGCTTGGTCAGCGCCAGGATCAGGCCCCAGGTCAGTTCCGCCGTCGGGGTGCCGACCATGCCGGTCCCGCAGACGGTGATGCCGCGGGCCTTGCAGGCCTCCAGGTCGATGGCGTTGTTTCGGCCCCCCGTGGTGACCAGAAGCCGCAGGTTCGGCAGCGCGTCGATCAGCGACGCGGGGAACGGCGTGCGTTCCCGCATGATCACCAGGACGCTGTAGGGGGCGAGCGTGCCCGCCACCTCCGCCGCCGGGATCGGCCGTTCGAACACCGTCAGCGCGCTGCCGTTGGGCAGGCGATGCCATTCCGCCAGATCGCGCGCGACGTTCTGGTAATCGTCGAGGATGGCGATCTTCATCACGGCTTCGCGAAATAGGGCGCCAGATTGGCCCGGATGCGCTCCAACGCCGGCGTGACCTCTGCCGGGACCTGGAAGGTCTGGCCGGTGATGGTCTCGAACGCCTCGATGTAGATGCGGGCGGCCTCAAGCACGACCTCCGCCGGGATTTCCGGGATGGCGTCCTTGTAGGGGTCGCAGCGCTGGGTCACCCAGCTCCGCACGAAGTCCTTGTCGAAGCTCTCCGGACGCTGCCCGGCCTCGTACCGCTCCGGATAGCTGGCGGCGAACCAGTAGCGGCTGCTGTCCGGCGTGTGGATCTCGTCGGCCAGGATGATGTTGCCGGCCTCGTCGAAGCCGAACTCGTACTTGGTATCGACCAGGATCAGGCCGCGCGCCGCCGCGATCTCGCGCCCGCGGGCGAACAGGGCCAGCGCCTTCTCCGTCACCTCGTCCCACTGGGCCTGGGTCAGCAGCCCGCGCTCCACGATCTGGGCGGCGGTCAGCTCCTCGTCATGGCCGGCGTCGAACGCCTTGGTCGTCGGGGTGATGATGGTGTCCGGCAGCTTCTGGTTCTCGCGCAGCCCGTCGGGGAAGACGTGGCCGTACATCTCGCGCCGGCCCTTCTTGTACATCGTCCACAGCGAGGTGCCGGTGGTGCCGGCCAGATAGTCGCGGACCACGATCTCCACCGGCATGATGGTCAGCCGCTTGGCGACCACCACGTTGGGGTCCGGGTATTCCAGGACGTGGTTCGGGCAGAGGTCCTTGGTCGCCTCGAACCAGTAGCGGGCGATCTGGGTCAGCACCTGCCCCTTGAAGGGGATGGCGGTCAGGATGATGTCGAAGGCCGACAGCCGGTCGGTGGCGATGATGACGCGCCGCCCGTCAGGAAGGTCGTAATTCTCGCGCACCTTGCCCCGGTAGTGGTTGGGCAGCTCGGGAATGGCGGCGTCCTTGACGACGTTGGACAGATGCGGAGCAAGCTGAGCGGTATCGACCATGGTTCCAGATCCGGCAAAAGGGAGGCGCATGATAGCGCAATCGCCGCGCGGGGCCAGCGCGGTTATAGTCCCGAATCCGGGGAATGGGGACATCCGATGCGGGAAACGGAAGAAATTCAACTCTGTTATGCCGACCTGCGCGGGCTGGCGCACCGGCTGGAGGCGTTCCGCGCCCTGCTCTCCCCCGACGAGACGGCGCGGGCCGCCCGTTTCGCGACGGAGGAGCTGCGCACCCGCTGCGTCCTGCGGCGCGGGCTGCTGCGCCATCGCCTCGGGCGGGTGTTGGGCCGCGACCCGGCGACCCTGGTCTTCGCCTACGGGCCGATGGGCAAGCCCTTCCTTCCCGGCGGCCCGGCCTTCAACCTCGCCGACTGCAAGGATCATGTGCTGATCGCCATCGCTCCCCTTGAAACGGTGGAGTTGGGCGTGGACATCGAACGGCTGCGCCGTCTACCGGACGCCGCCGGGATCGCCGAGCGCTTCTTCGCGCCGGAGGAGCGCGACGCCTTCGCCGCCCTGCCCGACGCGCTGCGGGACGAGGCGTTCCTGAACGGCTGGACCCGCAAGGAGGCCTTCATCAAGGCGACCGGCCAGGGCCTGTCGACGCCGCTCGACCGCTTCGCGGTGGAACTGACGCCGGGCCGCCCCGCCCGCCTGCTCAGCCTGGACGGCGGGCTGAAGGCCGGGAACGCCACGGACTGGTCGCTGTTCGACCTGCGCCCGGCGCCGGGGCTGGTCGGCGCGCTGGCGGTGCGCGGCGACGGCTGGCGCCCCGTGTTCCGTCCGCTGGACGAAGTCTTCAGCGCTTGACGATTTCCCAGGCGATGCGCGCCGGCTCCTCGCCCAGCTCCGCGGAGCCGATGACGATCTCGCCCCTCGGCGGCAGCGGCAGCGGTTCGCCCGACTTGAGCCGCCGCGGCTCCGCCACCCCAGGCACTGCAAGGTAAGTGCCGTTGCGGCTGAGATCCTCCACCAGGAAGACTCCGTTCTGACGGGACACAGCCGCGTGCCGGCGCGAGGCCGAGGCGATGTCCAGGACGAACTGGCATTGCGACGAGCGCCCAATGACGAGCTGGGTCCCGTCCTCCGGAATCGCCCGCGTCTGGCCACGCCAGAACAGCACCAGCCGCTCCGCCGCCACCTTCGGGACGTCGATCAGAATCGTCTCCTGGGTCGCCCGCGTCACGGTCCCCCCACTCGGAGCGGCCAGCAAGGGGATGCCGAGCGACCGCTCGCCGTCCGGAATCGCGGCGATCTTCGCGATCAGCCCCTCGGCCAGCGCGCGGGGGATGCCGGCGGCGCGCAGGCGGCGGCCCAGGCCGCTGCGCACGTCCTCCGTGCTGACGCCGGGGGCGACCAATTCGCGGGCCGAGGTGATACTCTCGAACTCGGTGGCGACCTGCCGGATCAGGACGCTGAGCTTGTTGCGCCCGAAGGGGCTGGTGGCGAGGTCCAGCAGATAGCCGATGCGCTGGGCCGGCGCCGGCAGGCGGGTGGCCAGACGCTGCACCGCCGTGTCGAAGGATGCATCCTGCCCGCCCGAACTCCACACCGTCTTGGCGCGCCGGGTCAGCGCCTCGGCCATGCCGGCGCCGCCCAGGAAGCCGTCGAAGTTGGTCAGCCGATCGACGATGAGGCCGAAGGCCTTGCCCTCCGCGGCGGTGCCGGTACGGGTGAGCGGGGTCAGGCCGGCCAGACCGCCCTGGACGCGGCGCAGCAGGGCCTTGCGCGTCTCGTCGAAGCCGCCGCCGCCCAGCGCGTTGGACAGGGCCAGCAACTCATCCGTGTGGGGCAGCCGGTCGTCGAGGTCGCCGTGCACCGCCGCGATCAGGCTGTGCAGCGCCGCCCCCAGGTCGGGCGCGTAGCCGATCAGCGCGCGCACCGGCTCCCGCCCGTCCACCGTTTCCGCCAGCATCTGGTCGAGCAGGCGGCGGTTCGCCTCCTCCTCCCCATCCTCGCGGTGGAAGCGCAGCAGCGCCTTGACCTTGCCGGGCCAATCGCGGCAGGGCTCCAGCACCGCGGCGAAGGCGTGGGTGACCAGCCGGTCGCGTTCCTCCGGCGGGCGCTCCGCCGCCGCCGCCAGAAGGCCGCCCACCCCGCCGCGGGCCAGAGCCGCATCGAAGGGCGCCAGCGTGTCCGACGCCTGCGCCATCTCCTTCAGCCGGGTGAACATCCGCAGGAGCTGGTCGTGCCGGTCGAACGGCTTCACGCCCAGCAGCGGCGCCTGAAGGGTGGCGAGCCGGCTGACCGCCGGGTTGAACAGCAGCGCTTCCCGCTCGAAATAGCGCAGCGGGTAATAGCGGTGGAGCTGCTCGGCCGGGATCACCGCCTGATCGTCCCAATAGCCGCGCAGCAGGCGCAGCAGCAGCATCCGGCTCTCGTAGGAAAAGAGCTGGAGCGCGTCGGTGCAGAGATTGGCGGGGCCGACGTCGGTCTCGTCGATCGTGGAGATGGTGGTCGGCTTCCCGCCGCCGGAGGTGGACTTCTGGAAGATGACCTCTTCCTTGCCCGCCTGATTCACCTTTAGAATTCGGACAACCGGAAATTTTGCAAGACGAAGCAGATACGCCGCGCGTTCCCGGGCCGCGGCCTCGTCGGGAAAGACGCCGTCGATGTTGGGTTTTCCGCCCTGTTCGACAACCACTTCGAACGTGACGCTCCGGCGCCCTGACATCATGGGTTTTACGGCTCTTTCCCAAGGGTTTGGCGTCGTTTCCGGACATTATGGTAGGGGAAGCGGACTGTCCGCGCATCAAGATTCCTGCCCATCCCCGGATTGACGCAGATGCGGCCGGGGGGCTTTGCGCTAGACTGTGCATCATGCGGCTTCCGACCTTCTCCATCCTGCTCCTGCTGGCCTGCGTCACCGCGGTGTCGGCCTGCGCGTCCCCCAGCGCCGCCACCGGTCCGGACGACCGGGCGGCGATCGCCCGCAGCGGCTTCTCCCCCGACGACGTCGGCTATGTGCTGTTCGATCCGGGCAGCGGTGCCGTGCTGGCGGAGCGGCAGCCGGCCAAGCCCTTCGCCCCGGCCTCGGTCGCCAAACTGCCGGCGATGGCCGCCGCCCTGGCGGTGCTAGGGCCGGACCACCGCTTCGAGACCACGCTGCACGTCACTGGACGGCTGGGCACCGGCCGGCTGGGGGATGGGGTCCTGGACGGCGACCTGATCCTGAAGGGCGGCGGCGACCCGTCGCTGTCCAGCGAAGGGCTGACGGAGCTGCTGCGCGACCTCGGCGCGCTGGGCGTCACGCGGGTGACCGGGCGCTTCCTCTACGACACCTCCGCCCTGCCCGAGATGCCGGAGATCGACGCCGGACAGCCCTGGACCGCCGGCTACAACACCGGGGTCGGGGCGCTCTCGCTGAACTTCAACCGCTTCCGCTTCGACTGGGCGCGCCCCGCCGCCGGACAGCCGGTGCGGGTCAGCGCCTGGTCGGTGTCCGACACCGGGCGCGTGCCGCTGGACAGCGTGACGGTGCAACTGGGCGCCGGGGCCGGAGCCGCCTTCACCCCGCTTGTCGCCGCGGACGGGCAACCGGCCAACGGAGAACCGGAGGGCGAGCGCTGGCGCTTCGCCCCGCAGCCGGGCATGGCGGCCAGCCTGTGGCTTCCGGTCACCCGGCCCGGTCTGGCGACGGCGCACGTCTTCCGCCGGCTGGCGGCGGAGGCGGGGATCGCCCTGCCCACCCCGGTCCCCGGCGCGGCGCCGCCGACCGCCACGCTCGCCGCCCTGCACCGCAGCGAGCCGCTGGAGGTCCTGGCCCGGCAGGTCCTGCGCTACTCCAACAACCTGTCGGCGGAGCTGATCGGGCTGACCGCCGCACGGCGGCTGGACCCGGCGGTGCGGACGCTGCCGGAGTCGGCGGCGGTGCTGACGGCGCCGGCCATGCTGGCGGCCCCGCGCACCGACTGGACGGGGCTGCGGCTGCTCAACCATTCCGGCCTCAGCACCGCGTCGCGGATCACCCCGGCCCAGACCATGGCGCTGATCCGCGGCGCCGGCCCGGCGGTGCTGGCCCTTCTCCCCGGCGAGGACGAGGGCAAGGCCCTGCCCCCCGGCGTGCGCGCCAAATCGGGCACGCTGGCCTACGCCAAGGCGCTGGCCGGAACGCTGACCACGGCGAGCGGGCGCACGCTCGGCTTCGCCTTCTTCGTCACCGACGAGCCGCAGCGCGCCGCCATGGACCGGACGATGGACCGCCGCATCGCCGAGATCCCGGCGGAGGCCCGCGCCTGGCTGGCCCGCGCCCGCAAGCTCCAGGCCGATCTGCTTGAGGTGTGGATTGCCGGCTTGTAAAGGCCGCCGATTGCAGGGGTCCGCAACCACAACGCTTGGCGGAGGGCGAGGGACGGTTGTACACTGCGACCGAATGTCCCACCGAGGTTCTGGATGCCGATCAGCCCGCGCGCGCGCCGATATCAGCAGGGTTCCGACACGCCGGACATCGCGGCCAACCGCTACCATGACCGGCAGTTGGGCGCGGAGGTGGTCAACATCGTGGTCGGCGGCTGCGTGGTCAGCGACGACGCAAACGTCGTCATCACCACCACGCTGGGCTCCTGCATCGCCGCCTGCCTGTTCGACCCCGTCGCGGCGATCGGCGGGATGAACCACTTCCTGCTGCCCGACCACAATGGCGACCGGCTGTCCATCTCCTCCCGATACGGCAGTGCGGCCATGGAGCAGCTCATCAACCGGCTGCTGGCGGCGACCGGGCGGCGCGACCGGCTGCGCGCCAAGATCTTCGGCGGCGCCAGCGTGAACGGCGCCCCGCGCAGCGCCGGCATCGGCCAGCGCAACGTCGAGTTCGTCATGGAGTATCTGGCGGCCGAAGGCATCCCGACGATGAGCTGGGACGTCGGCGGCACGGCGGCCCGCGCGGTGCGCTTCTACCCCACCTCGGGCCGCACCCAGCGCCGCCTGATCGGGGAGGAGACGGTGCGGGACATCGCGCGGTCCGAGACCTCCTTCATGGACCGGCTGCGCAAGACCGGGATCGATGGCGACGTGGAGCTGTTCTGATCCCCATGCTCCATGGATTGTCCCGCCTGCTGCCCGCCATCGCGGACCAGAATCTCGACGAGGCCGCCGTCTACCGGCGGGAGTCGCTGTACGAGCGTCCGCGCTACGAGGGCGCCGGCGGCCTGATCCCCGCCGCCGGCCCTCTGCTCTGCCCGCTCTGCGGGCGGGAGGCCGCGCGCTTCCTGCCTTTCGGGCTGGGCGGCCGGCGCAACGCCCGCTGCCCGGACTGCGGGTCGCTGGAGCGCCACCGCTTCCTGTGGAGCTTCCTGGCGGAGCGGACGGACGTGCTGCGGCGGTCGCTGCGCATCCTGCACACCGCCCCGGAACCCTGCCTGGAACCGCTGCTGCGGGCACGGCACGGCCGGCGCTACGTCACGCTGGACCGCTTCAACCCAGCCGCCGACGTGCAGGCCGACCTGACCGACCTGCCCTTCCCGGACGGCCGTTTCGACCTCGTGCTGTCCAGCCACGTGCTGGAGCATGTCCCCGACGACCGCGCCGCGCTGCGCGAGATTGCCCGCGTTCTGAAACCCTCGGGCCGCGCCGTCCTGCTGTTCCCCTACGATCCCAAGGGGCCGACGCGGGAGGACCCGGCGATGGACACGCCGGCCAAGCGGCTGGCCGCCTTCGGCCATCCCTATCACTACCGGATTTATGGTACGGATACCCCCCAGCGCATGGCCGAGGCCGGGCTGGACGCCACGCTCGTCGCCTCCACGGCGATGCTGAGCGCGCACCGGCGGCGGCGGCGGCGCATCAACCGCAACCACCTGTTCCTGGCGCGCCCGCGCGCCGCGGCGGGCCGGGCGTCCGGGGAGGGGTCATGAGCCGCAGCATCCGCATCGCCACCTTCAACCTGGAAAGCCTGGACGACACCGGCGACCTGTCCTTCGAGGAGCGCGCCGCCGTGCTGCGCCCGCAGCTGGAGCGGCTGGACGCCGACATCCTGTGCCTTCAGGAAGTCAACGGCCAGCGCGCGGCGAAGGGGGAACCGAGGACCCTGCGCGCGCTGGCCCGGCTGCTGGAGGGCGGACCCTACGCCGCTTTCCACCGGACCTCCGGCGGCGAGGGGACCAAGCTGGCCGACCGCCACAACCTCGTGCTGGTGAGCCGCTGGCCCATCCTGGCGGCGCGGCAGTACCGGCACGATCTGGTGCCGTCCCCGCAGGTCCGCATGATCACCGCCGACCCCGCCCAGCCCGGCGGCGACGCCGTGACCTGGGACCGCCCCGTGCTGCATGGCGAGATCGAGCTGCCCGGCGGACGCCGCCTGCACGTCTTCAACCTGCATCTGCGCGCGCCGATCGCCGCGCCGGTGCCGGGGCAGAAGAAGAACGCCTCCACCTGGAAGAGCGTCGGCGGCTGGGCGGAGGGCTTCTATCTGGCCTCGATCAAGCGGGCCGGGCAGGCGCTGGAGGCCCGGCTGGCGGTGGAGCGGGTGTTCGACGCCGACCCGCAGGCGCTGATCCTGGTCGCCGGCGACCTCAACGCCGAGATCGAGCAGACCCCTGTCCGCATCATCCGCGCCGACCTCGACGAGACCGGCAACGGGCATCTCGCCGGGCGGTCGCTGGTGCCGCTGGAGCGCTCCGTCCCAGAGGAGCGGCGCTTCACCGTGCTGCACGGCGGCGACGCGGTGATGCTGGACCATCTGCTGGTGTCGCGCGCCCTGCTGGGCTGGTTCCGCTCCGCCGAAATCCACAACGAGGCGCTGGGCGACGAGCTGGTCGCCCACGCCACGGTCAGCCATTCCCCGGAAAGCTACCACGCGCCGCTGGTCGCCCGCTTCGAGCTGCCGGATCAGACGGTCACGGAGACGATGGCGCCCGGCGAACCGGCGCCGTAGGACCCCGCGACACCGGGAACGGCGGTGGAGGTGGTTCCCGTCGGACCGGCGCCCGTCGCGGGCGGCGTTCCGGTGGACGGGGCGCCGCTCGACGTGGGGGGACCGAATCCCGGACCAGCGCTCCGTCCGGCGTGGTGGTGCCGCTGGATGCGACGCCCCCTTTACCCGTGCCGGGACCTTCCGCAGTCGCGCCGCTCAGACGGCTGGCGGTGCGGCGGTATTCCTCCACCACCTGTTGTGCCGGGATCTGGTTCTGGGTTTCGCCGGAGGATCGGTCGCGGAAATGGATGACGGCCAGCCGGGCGCCCTGGTCGTAGCGCAGGACCGGGCTGATGTAGCCGCCGGCCACCACCACCGGGTCGGACGGAGACGCCGCCGAAGCGGATTGGTCCGCAACACTGGAGGCGGTTTGGGAAGTCTGTGCCGTGGCATCGGCCACGGATTGCGGCGTCGGGACCGCCGAGGCCGGAGTCGGCCGGTTCGCCTGGATGCCGGAAACGCTTCGGATGTCCATGGCTGGCCGCCTTTCCCCTGCGGGCCCGGCCCCGGACCAGCCGGGCGGGCCCCGATTGGACGACGCGCGATCAGACCGTGATGTTGAGGTTCTGTCCGCGGGTCGGGGTGGTGTTGCCGCCCGACGCCAGGGCCTGCTGGCTCTGCTGCGCCTGCTGGTCCTGGGCCTGGACCTGCTGACGGCGATCCTCTTCGGCCTTCTGGGCCTGCTGGTTCGCGTCGGTTCCCCGTGTCTGCTGCAGGGCCGCCGGCCCGCTGCTTAACGGTGTCGTGAAAGGCTGTTGTTGATAGCCCCCTATGCCGCTGACGCCCATGACACGCACTCCATCGCTGTCCGCACTCCCACCCAGGTAGAGTAGGCAAAAATTGCCGCGCGTTCAAGTGGGACTCACCGCCTATCCCTCGCAAGACACGCGCAAGTCACCGATGCGCTCGCTTTGCGCGTGGACTCGCCCAACACCGCTTCCTTTGTTTGCGGGACGTCGGTGCCGACGGGTCAGGCCGGTTCCGGTTCCAGGAAGGCACCCTCGCGAATCGCGAAATCGAAGCGCCCGCCGTCCAGCGCCGTCACGTCGTAGGTCAGCGAGCGGTCGACGCTGTTGTCGGCGTTGAAGGTCAGCACGCGCGGCCGCAGAGTCGCCAGCTCCGTCGGCTGGCAGTACCAGGAAGCGGCGATGATGACCTCGTCCCCCGGCTGGCAGCTCCGCGCCGCCGAGCCGTTCAGCACGCAACAGCGCGAGCCGCGCTCGCCATAGATCACGTAGGTGCTGATCCGCGCCCCGGAGTTCTTGTTCCAGATCTCCACGAACTCCAGCGGGTAGATCCCGACCGCCTCGCAATGCTCCGGATCGAGCGTGATCGACCCCTGATAGTTCAGGTTGGCGTCGGTGACGCGCAGGCAGTGCAGTTTCGCTCGAACAACCTTGATCATGAAGCCCCTCCGGTCGGTGGCCGCGGGCCGGACGGCGGCCGGGGGATGTTTGTAACCGCAATTGCGAAAACAGCAAGCGTTCCGGCGCCCACCGTATGACCGGCGTCATACCGCTACCTTGGGCTGGGGCTTTTGCCTTTGGTGGTATTTCCATCCCAGGTGCGATGCGGCATGTTCTGCGCCGGTTTCATGCCCCCGGCGCCACCCGATGATATAGGGTCCGGGGCCCGGCTGCGCTTCCCGGACCCGGCAACGGACTGACGACATAGGAAGGTGTGCGCCCGCGATGGCTGCGACGGCATCCGCGACACGGTACGTGATCTTTTCCGTTTCCGGCAGGACACTGGCCCTGCCGGCGGACGCCGTGCGCCGGTTCCTGCCGCTGCCCCGGCTCGACCGCCCGCCGGCGGCGCCCGCCGTGGTCGCCGGCCTGTTCCGCTACCAGGGCCGCGCCGTCCCGGTCCTGCGCCTCGACCTTCTGTTCGGCTTCGACGCCGCGCCGCCGGAGCTGTACGCCCCGCTGTTCCTGACCGACTGGGACGGCCGTCCGCTCGCCCTGCTGGCCGAGCGGGTGTTCAACATCCTGCCGATCCCCGACGCGGAGCGGACGGCGGCCGACCCCGGCCTGACCTTCAACGGCTGCGCCGTGGCGACCATCCCCCACGGCGCCGGCACGGCCACGGTGATCGACCCGTCCCGCCTGCTGACCGGGGCCGAGGGCCGGCTGCTCGCCGCCTTCCAGGCCATGGCCGACGAGCGTCTGGCCCGGCTCGGCGCCCCCGATTCCAAGACCGGGGAGGCGGCCCGATGAACCGCATCGACGCCATCCTGCGCGACCCCGTCTTTCCCCGGATCAAGGCCGCCGTCATCGGAGCGACCGGGCTGGCCTACTACGCCGACAAGGACGCCGCCCTGGCGGAGCGCATCAACCGCCGCCTGTCGGACAAGCCGACCCTCGGCCTCGCCGCCTATCTGGCGCAGCTCGCCGGGGAGGGCCCCACCGGGCCGGAGTATCAGGCGCTCATCAACGAGCTGACGGTCGGCGAGACCTTCTTCTTCCGCTACGCCGAGCAGTTCGAGGCGCTGTGCGCCGTCGCCATCCCGGAATGCCTGCGCCGCAACCGGGAAAGCCGACTGCTGCGCATCTGGAGCGCCGGCTGCTCGATCGGGCCGGAGGCCTACACGCTGGAGATCCTGCTGAAGCGGCATTTCGCCGACCAGCTGCGCGACTGGCAGGTCAGCATCGTCGGCACCGACCTGAACGCCAGCTTCATCGAAACGGCGCGGCGCGGCGTCTACGGGAACTGGGCGGTGCGCGGGCTCGACCCCGCGGTCCTGGCGGAATGCTTCGACCGGCAGGGCGACCTGTGGGCGGTGAAGCCGCGCTTTCGCGAATGGACGAGCTTCTCGGTCTTCAACCTCGTGGACGGGCCTTTGCCCAACTATCCGCGGGGCCTGGGCGCGCTGGACGTCGTGCTGTGCCGCAACGTCATGATTTACTTCGACGAGCCGACGCGCACCCGTCTGCTGGACAACCTGTACGAGGTGCTGGTGCCCAACGGCTGGCTGGTGGTCGGCCATGCCGAGACGGGGCAGCAGGTCAACAGCCTGTTCACCCCCGTCCCGGTGCCGGGCGCCACGATCTACCGCAAGCCACGGCCCGGCAGCGCCCCCGCGGCGGCCCCGCCCGTTTTCACGCCGACCATCGCCGTCGAACCACTCCCCGCCGCCGAGCCGAAGCCCGCGAAGAAGCGGAGCACGGCGACGCCCCCCGTGGCGCGGCTGCGCGCCACCGCGGCGAAGCCGGCGCCCTCCCCGCAGCCGCAGCAGCCGACACCATCCCCGGCCAGCTCCGCAGCGGCCGCCCCCATGGCCACCTCCGACGGCGACCGGGCAGCGGCGCTGGACGCCTGCATCGCCCTGGCGGAGCGCAACCGACTCGACCCCGTGGTCCATTTCCGGCTGGGCCTGCTGGAGGAGGAGCTGGGGGTCGGCGACCCGATCGCCGCCTTCAAGCGGGCGCTCTATCTGGATTCCGACTTCGCGCTGGCCGACTATCATCTCGCCCTGGCTTACTGGCGGCGCGGCAAGCTGGCTCCGGCGCAGCGCCATTTCCGCAACGCCCGCGCCACCGTCGCCGCCCACGACGCGACGGAGCTGGTGGCCGAGGGCGGCGGCCTGACCGTGGCCGAGCTGCGCAGCATGATCGACCTCTGGTTCTCGGGTGAGGAGCCGTGATGGACAGCCGGACCGGAACCGGAGGATCGGCCAAGGACACGGCCAGGGAGACAGCCGGCATCGACTGGGACGCCGTGCGTGCGCGTCTGGCCCGCCAGGGCGGGGAGTTGGAAGCGGCCGCGTCGCCGGGCGGCGCCTGGGCCGATGCGCTGCTGCGCAGCCGCGCCGAGGATCTGGCGCTTGTCCCCTCCGCCGACGAGGCCGACGCCGCGGCGCAGGCGGAGGCGCCGGTCACCCTGCTGGTCGGACGCGGCGCGGACGGGTCGTACGGGCTGGACCTGCGCCACCTGTCCCGCATCGTTCCGCTGCCGCGGGTGGCGCGCGTGCCCCACGCGCCGCCGGAACTGCTGGGGCTGATCGCCATCGACGGGCGGGTGATGCGCCTGTTCGACGTGGACCGGCTGTGCGGACGCAACGCTGTTCCCGCCGGCGGCGGCTTCGCCGTCGTGCTGCGCGGCGGAGAGCGTCCGGTGGCGCTGCGCCTGCGCACCGTGGACACGGTGATGGAGCTGGATGGAACCGACATGAAGGCTCCACCGGAGGCCGGGTCCTTCGTCACCGCCATCACCCGGAGCCGCGTCGCCGTGCTGGACGCACCGGCGATCCTGGAGACGCTGAGGAGCATGAAAGAAGAATGAAACTGAAGGTCAAGCACAAGCTGATGCTCAGCTTCGGGGTCGTCTGCCTGTTGACCGGGCTGCTGGCGGCGTTCCAGATGATGCGCTTCGCGGACGGCATGAAGGTCATGATGGGCATCGCCACCTACGACATCCAGGTGTCGGAGGCGGTGCGCGAGATCGAGGTGACCGAAAGCAACCTGCGCAGCTACCGCGAGGCGGCGACCCACGCCGCGGCGCTGGCCCAGGTCCAAGGCGCGGCGGCGCCGGACATCACGCAGCTGCGCCAGCGCTATCGTGACGGTTCGGCGGTGATGTTCGAGCAGATCGACAAGCTCAAGAGGATCGCCGGCGCGCGGGCCGAGGACGGCACCACGGAGGACCGCCGCCGCATCTGGGGCGAGCTGGTCGCCCAGATCAACAGCTTCGACCAGCATTCGCGTCGCATGCTGGAGGAAGCCAACACGCTGATGGAGCGGGTGGCCGCCGGGAACGAGCCGGAGTCATTGGCGCGTCTGACCCGTGTGGAGGAGATGCGGGTGGCCATGGCGGGCCAGCTCGCCAGCCTGCACAGCGACATCAGCCGCCTGTCGGAGGCCGGGCGCCAGAACATCCGCTCGCTCTACGACGACGCCGTGCGCTCCTCGATCCTGGCGCTGGTCATCGTGGTGGCCCTGGCCGTCGCCATCGCCATCCTGATCGGCAGCTCGGTCACCAAGCGGCTCGGCACCGCCATCGGCTACGTCACCCAGGTGGGCAGCGGCGACCTGACCAAGACGGTGGTCGTGCCGGGTGACGACGAGCTGGCCGAACTCGGCACGCATCTGAACGAGATGACCGGCAACCTGCGCAGCATGGCCAGGACCACCCGCGCCACGGCGGAGAGCATGCACGCCGCGACCGCGCAGATCCGCGCCTCGACCCAGCAGCAGGCGGCCAGCGTCGCCCAGCAGCTCGCCGCGGTCGAGGAGACGACGGCGACGCTCAGCGAGATCACCGAATCCGGCGCGCAGATCAACCGCCGCGCCCAGGACGTGGCGCAGAACGCCCAGGTCGCCGCGTCCAATTCCGAGACCGGCCTGAAGGCGGTGGAGGACACCAACCAGGCGATGGACGCCATCCGCGAACAGGCGGAGGCGGTCGCCGAGAACATCGTCATCCTGTCGGAGCGCACCCAGGCGATCGGCGAGATCATCCTGACCGTCAACGACATCGCCGAGCGCTGCCATCTGCTGGCCCTGAACGCCGCCATCGAGGCCGCCGCCGCCGGGGAGCACGGCCGGACCTTCGCCGTCGTGGCGAGCGAGATCAAGAGCCTCGCCGACCAGTCGAAGGAGGCCACCGCCCAGGTCCGTTCCAACCTCAGCGAGATCCAGCACGGCATCAACGCCTCGGTCATGCTGACGGAGGAGGCGGTGAAGCGCGTCGGCGCCGGCAAGCGGCAGACCGACGCCACCCAGTCGACCATCCGCGACCTCGCCGAGAGCGTGCAGGAGAGCGTGCTCGCCTTCCAGCAGATCGTCGCCGGCACCAACCAGCAGCAGATCGGCCTGGAGCAGGTGATCCAGGCGCTGCAGAACATCCGCGAGGCGAGCAGCCAGACCGCCGCCGGCACCCGCCAGCTCGAAGGGGCCGCCACCAACCTCAACGATCTCGGCCAGGGTCTGGTCGAGGCCGTGCGGAACTACCGCGTGTGACCATGGCGACGGCACGCGGCGGCGAGGGCACGGACAAGGACGCACGGAAGGCGCGGGCGCCATGAACGACATCCGCACGCGCCTGCTCGCCGCCTTCGACCTGGAGCACAAGGAGCATCTCGCGGCCATCCGCGAGGCCCTGCGCGCGGTGGAGAAGGACCCGGCGCACCTCCCCGATCTGGTGGAGATCCACCGCCGCGCCCACAGCCTGAAGGGTGCCGCACGCGCCGTCGACCTGCCGGAGGTCGAGCGGCTGTCCCACTGGCTGGAGGCCGCCTTCCTGGCCATCCAGCGCGGCACGGTGCCCTTCGACGCGGCGGCCCGCGACGTGGTGCGCCGCGCGCTCGACGCCATCGAGGACGTGGTCGCCTGGGCGACCCGCGGCGGCGGCGCGGTGGACATCGCCGAGATTCTGGCCGAACTGACCCGCATGGGCGGCGAAGGCGGCGGGCCGGAGCCGGTCCAGCGCCGCCCCGCCGCAGCGGAGGCGGGAGCCGCTCCTCCGGCCACCCCTCCGGCCGGGGCGTCGCCCCCGGTCCGCTCCCCCGGTCCCGCCGAGAGCGCGGCCCTGGTCCGCATCCGCGCCACCGGGCTGGAACGGCTGTTCACCGCCGCCGCCGGCCTCCTGCCGGAGATCGAGAACCAGTCCGCCCTGGTTGCCGAGCTGCGCGAGCTGCGCGGCGAATGGCGCGCACTGGAACGGAGCTGGCACGCCATGAGGCCCCGCCTGCTCCGCGGCTCCCACGATGTCTCGGGGGCCGGCGCCACCAGCTTCGCCGGCGACGAGACGGCCCTGCGCCTGTCCTCCTTCGAGCGGCGGTTCCGCGCGCTCGGCGCCTCGCTGGACGCGGCGCACCGCGCCCATGACCGCCATCTCTGGTCGCTGCGCCGCTGGGGCAGCGGGTTCCAGGACGAGGTTCGGCAGCTCCGCATGCTGCCGGCGGAATCGCAGTTCAGCAACCTCGGCCGCATGATCCGCGACATCAGCCGCGCCCAGGGCAAGGAGGTCGAGGCGGACATCCGCGGGCTGGAAACCCAGGCCGACCGGGTGGTCCTGCAACGGCTGAAGGACCCGGTGCTGCACATCGCCCGCAACGCCGTCAGCCACGGCGTCGAAACCCCTCAGGAGCGGGTGGCGGCGGGCAAGCGCGCCGCCGCCACCGTCCGTTTCGAAGCCTCGGTGGTCGGCCGCCGCCTCGTCCTGCGCATCGAGGACGACGGGCGCGGCCCGAACCGCGCGGCCATCGCCCGCCACGCCGTCGAGCGCGGTCTGTTGGGCGCCGAGGAGGCCGACACGGCACCGGAGGAGCGGCTCCTCGACCTGATCTTCGAGCCGGGCTTCTCCACCGCCCCCACCGCGAACGAGTATGCCGGGCGCGGCATGGGCCTCGCCATCGTGCGGCGGGAGGTCACCCGGCTCCAGGGCTCGGTGACGCTGGCCGCGCGCGAGGGCGGCGGAACCGTCGTCACGGTGGAGGTGCCGCTCAGCCTGCTCAGCCAGCGGCTGGTCTTCGTGGCGGTTCAGGACGACATCCTGGCGATCCCCAGCAACGACGTGGCGCGCGTGCTGCGCGTCCCGGCGGACACGCTGTTCACCGACCTCGCCGCCCCGACCATCCGGCTGGAGGAGGAGGACGTTCCGGTGACGCCGCTGGCCGCCTTGCTCGGCTATGACGGCGCCATGCCGCAGGGCAACGGCGCGCCGCTGGCGCTCGTCATCCTGCGCACCGCCGGGCGGCGGATCGCGCTGGTCGTGGACGCGCTGATGGCCACCCGCGACTCCGTGGTCACCCCGGCGGAGGAGGTGGGAATCGACGCCGCCCGCTTCCTCGGCACCGTGCTGATGGACGATGGATCGCCGGCCCTGGTGCTTAATCCCGCCGCCCTGTCGCCGCGCCCCGGCATGGCCCTGCCCCCGCTGGTCCGCCCGGTGGACGAGACGGCGCGGCGGCGCCCGCATATTCTGGTGGTGGACGATTCCATCACCACGCGAACCCTGGAAAAGAGCATCCTGGAAGCCCATGGTTACCGGGTCACGCTGTGCGTGGATGGGCGCGAGGCGGTCGAAACGCTTGGCGAACTGGAGGATGTGAACCTGATCATCAGCGACGTGGAGATGCCGAGGATGGACGGGTTCACCCTGCTCCAGGCCGTCAAGGGCAACCCCATGACCTCCGACCTGCCGGTGATCCTGGTCACCTCGCGCGCCAGCGACGAGGACCGCGAGCGCGGGCTGGACCTCGGCGCCGACGCCTACATCGTCAAGACCCGTTTCGACCAGAACGAGCTTCTGGCCGGCATCCGGCGGCTGCTGTGACCGGCTCCCGCAAGATCCGCGTCCTGGTGGTGGAGGACTCGCCGGTCGTCCAGCAGTTGCTCGCCCACGTCATCGGCGAGGACCCGCGGCTGGAGCTGGCCGGCATCGCCGCGTCGGGCGAACAGGCGCTGCGCATGGTCGAGTCGCTGAAGCCGGACGTGGTGTCGCTCGACATCCGCCTGCCGGGGATCGACGGCTTCGCCGTGACCCAGCGGCTGATGCGCGACCATCCCGTGCCGATCGTCGTCGTCGCCTCCGACGTGCGCGACCTGGACATCCCCATGCGGGCGCTCCAGGCCGGGGCGCTGGCGGTGGTCGAGAAGCCGGGCAGCATGGCCCGCGCCGACTATCAGACCGTCGCCCGGCATCTCTGCACCCAACTCACCATCATGAGCCAGGTGAAGGTGATCCGGCAGCGCGGGCGCCCGCGGAACGGCGACGAGGAGCCGGGCGGCCCCACCGACCGCCGCAGGGGCGCCGCCGTCCCAACGACGACGCCCTTGCCGCCGTCAATGGCGAAGCGGCAATTCCGCGCGCTGGGGATCACCGCCTCGACGGGTGGTCCGGCGGCGCTGGTCAAGCTGCTGCGCGGGCTGCCAACCAATTTCCCCCTGCCCGTCTTCGTCGTGCAGCACATCGGCGCGCCCTTCGTGGCCGGTTTCTCCTCCTGGCTGGGGTCGGTCACGCCGCTGCCGGTGGCGCTGGCCTCCGACGCGCCGCACCGGCCGGGCCACGTCTATGTCGCCCCCGGCGAGCTTCATCTGACCGCCGACCCCGGCGGGATGCGGCTGATCCACGGCGATCCGGTCTGCGGCCAGAGGCCGTCCGGGGACGTGCTGTTCTCCTCTCTGGCCTCGGCCTTCGGCGCCGCCGCCATCGGCGTGCTGCTGACCGGCATGGGGGAGGACGGGGCGCGCGGCCTCACCGCCATGCACCGGGCGGGCGCCTACACCATCGCGGAGCACGCCTCCACCGCGGTCATCCACAGCATGCCGGGGACCGCGGTCCGGCTGGGAGGCGTTACCGAGGAGCTGCCCATCGACAAGGTGGCGGCCCGTTTGCTGGAACTGGTTTCGACGGGAGTGGAGCCCTCATGAGTGGACCCCGGGCGCTGATCGTCATCGCCTCGCAAACGCAGGGACTTCTCCTGAAGCTGATGCTGGAGGAGCAGGGCATCGAGGCGAGCTGCGTCGACACGGTGGAACCCGCCGTCGCGGAGCTGTCGCGCCGTCCCTTCGACCTGCTGATGGTGGAGGCCGACGGCGAGGCCGCCCGCACCCTGACGGAGCTGCGGCGGCGCTGCCCGGCCCCCGCCATGCTGCTGGGTTCGGCGGAACGGGCGGCGGAAGCCGGCGTTCCCGCCGACGTGCATTGGGTGGACTCCGCCGATACCCAGGGCGTGGTGCAGCAGGCCATGGCGCTGCTCGACCGGCGCAACGCGCCGCCGACCGTGTCCGACATCCTGCGGCGGGCGCGCATCCTGGTGGTGGACGACAGCGCGACCTACCGCGAATTCCTGCGCGCCGAGTTGGAGGAGGACGGTTGTCATGTCGTCGCCGCGCGCAACGCCGACGAGGCGGTGGCGGCGCTGGAAGACGGCGGGCTGGACTGCGTGATCCTCGACCTCGTGATGCCGGGCACCAGCGGCACCCAGCTGTGTGAGCGGTTCGACCGCTTCCGCCGGCGCCGCGGCCTGTTCTTCCATATCGTCATCCTGACCAGTCAGGAGGGTGACGATCGGTTGACCGCCAGCCTGACCGCCGGCGCCGACGATTTCGTCGGAAAGTCGCAGCCGATGGACATCCTGAAGATCCGCCTGATGGCCCTGCTCCGCCGGAAATACATGGTGGAGGACCAACTCGCCCGCCTGTCCCCGCCAATGCCTTCGGCCCCAATGCCTTCCGCATAGGAGCGGATAGGGCTTTCAGGTGCTTTCATCCCCAGCACACCAAAGGTTAAGGTGCTACACCTTCAGCTCCAGCGGTTAGAGAGACCGACGTGACGCCTCGGCACAGGAACAGGACCAGCATCGACGCCGCGCCAGCGGAGACGGAGTGCGTGGAGAACGCGCTGCGCATCTGCCGCGCCGCCGCGCTGCCGGCCTTCGTCCTGACCGGACCGCCGCACGCCGCCACCCTCTTCGCCAACGACGCGCTGTGCACCCTGCTCGGCAAGGAGCCGGCGGCGGGCGGGCAGTCGGCCCCGGCCTGGTTCGGACCGGTCTGGCCGGCGGTGCTGGGCGCCGTCGATCCGCTGTTTTCCGGCGACACCGAGGAGCCGGTCGGCATCGAGCTTCTGCCCGTGGGCGACGCCGACCCCGCGGCGTTCGAGGGCGTGCCGCTGACTCAGGACGGACGAACGGTCGGCATGCTGGCCCTGGCCACCCAGGCGGCGCCCGACGACCGGGTCGTCGCCCGCATGGAGCGGGCGATGCGCGCGGAGATCGAACGGACCACCGCCGCGCGCTCCCGCTTCCTGGCCTCGGCCAGCCACGACCTGCGCCAGCCCTTCCAGGCGATGCGCCTGTTCCTCGACGCGCTGTGCAGCCAGATCAGCGACGAGAAGGCGCTGAGCACGGCGGAGATGCTGGGCAACGCCATGACGGCGGGCGAGCGGCTGCTGAACGCGCTGCTCGATATTTCCACGCTGGACGCCGGCACGGTGACGCCGGACCCGCAGACGGTTTCCCTGAACGAGCTTCTCGGCCAGCTCGTGGAGGAGTTCCGTCCGCAGAGCGAGGAGAAGGGCCTGCGCCTGCGCGCCCGCCTGTGCCCCGGCACGGTGAAGACCGACCCGGTGCTGTTCGGGCGGGTGATGCGCAACCTGCTGACCAACGCCATCCGCTACACCCGGCACGGCGGCCTCCTGCTCGCCATGCGGCGGCGCGGCGACCGGTGGCGGGTCGATGTGTGGGACACCGGCTTCGGCATCCCCGAGGAGCAGCTGACCGCCATCTTCGACGAGTTCCACCAGCTCCAGAATCCCAACCGCGACCCCACCCGCGGGCTGGGCCTCGGCCTCGCCATCGTGCGCCGGCTGGCGGAGCTTCTCGGCCTTCAGGTGGAGGTGCGGTCGCGCATCGGGCGGGGGACCGTCTTCTCGGTCTCTCTGGAAGCGGCGAGTCCGCTGGCCGAACCGCCGTGCAGCCAAGCGGCGCCGCCGCCCTCCACGGCCGCGGCGCCGCCCCTGACCGGGATGACCGTGCTGGCCGTAGACGATGAGGCGATGGTGCTGACCGGCCTGCAGATGATCCTGGAAAGCTGGGGCTGCACCGTCGCCGCCGCGGGTGACATGCGCGAGGTCTTCGCGGTGCTGGATGCCCTGCCGGACCCGCCGTCGGTCATCCTGACCGACCTGCGGCTGCCTGGAAAGGTGTCCGGCTTCGACGTGATCGACCGGGTGCGCCGTCTGTACGGGCACGAGATCCCCGCCGTGGTGCTCAGCGGCGAGACGGCCCAGAGCGCCCTTCTGGAAGGCCAGCGCCGCGGCTGCTCCTTCCTTCACAAGCCCCTCCACCCCGGCGACCTGCGGCAGGTTCTCGAGCGGCTGCGCGAAGGCGAGGAAAAGGGCCAAGGCGGGTAAGCCGTCTTCTCCGCATGAACGTCCGTCCCGGAGCCGCGCCCGGCGCGCTGCGGTCGGTCGGGAAGGGAACCGGCGCGCCCATGGTCATCGATTTCCAAAATCCGGAATAGTCTCAGCGCGATGCTTGGGCAGGCGACCTGCGCCGTGCAACTCTCACCCGCTCATCGCACAGACCGGGAGCCGATCGTGACGGACACCAGCGGATCATTCGTCCATGCCGGACCGCGCATCGCCGGCACCGGCATCAGCAACGCCGAGTGGCAGGCGCGGGTCGATCTCGCCGCCGCCTACCGTCTGGTGGCCGGGCGCGGCTGGGACGACCTGATCTACACCCACATCTCGCTCGCCGTGCCGGGAGAACCGGGGCGCTTCCTCATCAACCCCTTCGGCCTGACCTTCGACGAGGTGACCGCCTCCAATCTCGTGAAGATCGACATCCATGGCGCCATCATCGGCGACAGCCCTTACGCGGTGAACGCCACCGGGTTCGTCATCCATGGGGCGGTCCATGCGGCGCGCGAGGACGCGCGCTGCGTCATGCACCTCCACAACGAAGCGGCGGTGTCGGTGTCGATGCAGAAGAACGGGCTCCTCCCGCTGTCCCAGCACGCCCTGCGCTTCTACCGCGACCTCGCCTATCACCGGTACGAGGGGTTGGCTCTGACCGACAGCGAGAAGGTCCGCCTGGTCGCCAATCTCGGCTCTTGCCGGGCGATGCTGCTTCACAACCACGGCAGTCTGGTGACCGGGCGCACGGTGGCGGAGGCCTTCTGCCTGATGGACATGCTGGACAAGGCCTGCCGGATGCAACTGGCCGCGCAGGCGGCCGGCGCGGAATTGGTGTCGCCGGCGCCGGAGCTGTGCGAAAAAACCTACCGGCAGCTCACCGCCGACCCGGAGCCGGAAGGCGAACTGGAATGGCCGGCGCTGCTGCGACGCCTGGACCGGCGGTGCCCGGACTACAGGACCTGAGCTTTCCGGACCGCGGTCCGCAACAGAGGGGATGGATAAACGATGCCGCTGATCAACGTTCAGCTTTTCGAAGGCCGCACGCCGGAGCAGAAGCGCGCCTACGCCAAGGCACTCACCGACGCCTCCGTCGCGGTGCTCGGCTGCAGCCCGGAGGCGGTCGATGTCATCTTCCACGACGTGAAGAAGAGTGATTGGGCCAGCGGCGGCAAGCTGTGGTCCGATCCCGAGTAACACCTTGTCTCCGAACGCCCATGGGCGACATTGCTCACCCCATGGGCATCCGGACAAAAAGCAGGCAGCCCCAGCCGCGGCCTGCGCTCAAGCGACGCCCACCGTCTTTCCGGTCAGGCGATAGACCGCGGTGGCGACCGCCCGGTCCTCGCTGTCGCCAACCTCCAGGCGTCGGTCGATGTAGTTGCCAAGAAACTCGACCAATGCATCGCGGGTGACCGATTGGACCCACTGTCCATGCCGGCCATAGGCTTGCAGCGTCCAGAATTCCGATGCCATCAGCGCCGAGCGGACGGTCTTCGACGATCCGTCCCAATGCGACCACAAGACATCGATGGCACTCTGAGCGACCGTAATCACCAAACCGGCATTGATTCCGCGTGATGCCATCGTAGTCTCCCTCTCAGCTTGCCGAGCGGACGCTCGTGAACGGAAACTCGTTCAGCAAAAGCAATGCCAGGGAGTTCAGAACAAAAAGCCGTACCTCGTTCGGATGCGATTCGCCGGAAATCCAGACCAGACACGGGAGGAGTGGCCATGAACGCGCAAGAAGAGCAACAGGCGCGCGATGCGCTGAAATGCATTGATCGCGATCTCGACGCGCTCGACATCCAGATCGCCGCCTTGCAAGCGCGGCAACGATCCGGAACCTCCCTCGACCAATACATCCGCGTCCGCGACGCCCTGCTGACCGAGGCTCAAACGATCCTGACCCAACTCGACCATCGCTCCGGCACCCAATCCCCTCCCCCGCCTTCGGCGGGGGACGGTTAGAGAGGGGGGCCGTGGCGATACCCGGACACGACGAAAAACCGGCGCTCCCCGTTGGGGAAAGCGCCGGCTTTGTCGTTCATGAAGCCGATTGTCAAGCGATGCTGAAACCTTGTCCAAGCCGCGTCGGGCTGGCTTGGCGTGT
>NZ_VITI01000010.1 GCF_007827795.1 Azospirillum brasilense | reverse complement strand
TAGGCGGTGAAGGTCGCGCCGCCGCTCTCGGCCAGCACCTTCGTGATCGCCGCCGTCAGCGACGTCTTGCCGTGGTCGACGTGGCCGATCGTGCCAATGTTGCAGTGCGGCTTGTTCCGCTCAAACTTTGCCTTCGCCATCGCTTTGGTCTTTCGTTCCCGACGTTCCGGACGCACACAATGGCCCGGCCGAGACCGACATTTCCCTTAGCGCGGGGGGATTGGAGCGGGTGAGGGGAATCGAACCCCCGTCGTAAGCTTGGAAGGCTTCTGCTCTACCATTGAGCTACACCCGCCTGCCACGCCCCGCCCGGCGCTATCGACCGGGAACTGCGATCACGGACAAGCCGTGGAATGTAGTGGTGGAAGGGGCTGGATTCGAACCAGCGTACGCATACGCGGGCAGATTTACAGTCTGCTGCCTTTAACCACTCGGCCACCCTTCCTCAGGCCCGCTGCGGGACATGCCCGCCGCGGAGTTCGGCACTATGAGAATTTTTCAGGCCTTGTCAACACGTCTGAAGCAGTCCAAACCAGAAAACTGTGAATAACCGCGGCGGGCTTAGGCCTGCCCCCTCCAGCCGGACACCATGACCCGTTCGAAGAAGCCATCCGCGCCACACGGCCAGCCCCCTGCCCCGGCCTCCGCCCCACCGAGGGGCCACGCCCCGTCCCACCGCGAGTCGCGTGGCGACCGCTCCTCCTCCGGGCGGGGCGCGCAGGGCGTCCTGCTCTACGGCCTGCACCCGGTGTCGGCGGCCTGGCTGAACCCGGAGCGGCGCATCCACCGCCTGATCGCCACGGAGGCGGGCCGCGCCGCGCTGGAGCCGGTGCTGGCCCAGGCCAAGGCCCGCGGGCTGCAGCGGCCCGTCCTGATGCCGGCCGACCGCAACGACCTGGACCGCATGCTGCCGCCGGGCGCCGTGCACCAGGGCGTTGCGGTGGACGTCGCTCCCCTGGACGAGGTCGGGATCGACGACCTCTGCGTGGAGGCCGACTCGGACCCGTCGGCGCTCATCGTCGTCCTCGACCAGGTGACCGACCCGCACAATGTCGGCGCCATCCTGCGCTCCGCCTCGGCTTTCGGCGCCAAGGCGGTTGTGGTGACGGAGCGCAACGCGCCGGAGACCACCGGCGTCCTCGCCAAGAGCGCTTCGGGAGCCCTGGAGTCGGTGCCGCTGGTGCGCGTCACCAACCTCGCCCGCGCGCTGGCCGATCTCCAGCAGGCCGGCTTCTGGACCGTCGGCCTCGCCGAGTCGGGGCAGAGCACGCTCGCCCAGTGCAATCTGACGGGCCGCACCGCGCTGGTGCTGGGGGCGGAGGGCGCCGGGCTGCGCCGCCTGACCATGGAGCGCTGCGACATCGTCGCCCGCCTGCCGACCCAGGGCCCCGTGGGCAGCCTGAACGTCTCCAACGCCGCCGCCGTCGCCCTCTACGAAGTCGCCCGACTGCGCTGACGCGCCGCTGAACGCGCCGCACAGGTGAGGCTTGCTGCGGACCGCGGAGGACGCTAGTGTAAGCGCCCGCCGCGGTCTGGCCGGGCGGCACGCCGGTTTAGCTCAGTTGGTAGAGCAGCGGTTTTGTAAACCGAAGGTCGCGGGTTCGAGCCCTGCAACCGGCACCAACAAATTCAAGGGGTTAGAGGCCGCCTTCGGGCGGCCTCGCTCGTTTCAGCAATCCCATAGCAATCACGCTGGCCCGCCGCCCTGTTCGACCGGTTCGGCGTCGATGATCGTGCCACCGACCGTGCTATCACCCAGGATCTGGCCGGCGCCGTCGGCGTTGGTGCGCAGGTCGATCACCCAGCCGACGTTCACGTTGGCCTGGACCGTGGTGCCCTGCTGGGGAGGCCGGTAGCCATTCAGCCCAAGGGCCAGCTCGGTTGCGCGGAAGGCGACGTTCTCGCTGTTCGCGTCGATGAGCTGATCGAGCTTGCCGGCGGCCCGGGCCAGCGTCTTGCCCTTGAGCTGCCGTTCGACCTGGAGCCGGATTTCCTCCAGCACTTCAGGCCGCTTGAGCGCGCGGGAGACCGACTCACGGGCACAGCCGGCGATGGCCGCCGCCTCCTCATGGGTTCGGGCTTTACCCGCGATCAGCGCATCGATGGCGGTGCGCACCTTCTTGGTGATCTGGCGGGGCTTGGCCGGCGAGGTGTCGCCCTTCGGCGGCGCGGGAAGGTCAGATTTGCACAATTTTCGGAATCCTCTTCGTGTAGGCGGCTTCATCGATCAGCCGGGCGATGCGCTCCGCTTCGGCATTGTCCTGCTCCTCCAGCAGCGCCTGAACTGCCGCGGGGTCGGTGATGTCGAAGTCGTCCGGGATGACGAGAACGCGGTATCCGCGGCCAGCCAACGCGGTGAACGCGAGGTCGAGCATGTCGTACCCGGCCATCCGCCCCGAGGGGGTCGCAGGGCTAAGGGCCTTCCCCGCATAGCCGTCGTTCCATCCCGCCGCGTCATCGAGTTCCCAGAGCGCCCAGCCGCGCCGCTTCAGGTGCCGCCGGACCTCTCGGCAAATCGCGTGATAGGCCCATGGGATTTTTCCCCAGGACCGTTGGAAACCGAGCTGCCGTTGCTGTTGATTGTCGCTCACGTCCGCCTCCGTGCAATGACGAGGCCAGCCTGAACGGCGTGCGTTGGTCGGGCCAACGCACAGCAGGCAGGGTTGATCCACCGCGCCGTGTGCGCCTCAGATCGGACCCGGATCATGATCAAGCCCGCCGCTCCCCCCTCACCCGACGCCGGCCTCGACGCCGACGCGAAGCAGCGCCTTTCGGAAATCCTCGCCAGCCGCAACGAGCTGGCTCTGGATCTGGCCGAAGCCCGCACCATCCTTCCCGGCCTCGCCGCCCAGGCCCGCCAGCTCACTGCCTTGGCAAAGGCCGACCCCGCCCTTGATGGCGAGCGCGCCGAAGCGCAGCGCCGTCACGACCTGATGGACGCGCGCGTGGCGACGCTGGAGGAGCAGGATCGCCAGCTTGCGTTGGACGAGTCCCGCACCCGCGCCGAAGTGGAGGGAGAGGAAAGCGCCGCGGAACGGCAGGCCATACTCGGGTTGGCGCGGTTCGTTCTCCACCGCGCCCGCGAAGCGCGCCTCGCCGCTGAGCAGGCGGTTTGCCCGGAGGGGATGCCCTCTCAGGTCTTCCTGCTGAACCGCGTGAGTGCCCTCGACCCCCATATCGTGGCGCTGACCGCGAAGACGCAGGAAATCGGGCGCGAAAGCCCCTCACGCACCGCCGAGGATCTGGCGCTGCTCTCGGAACTGGCGGAGGAGCAGGCGCTCCTGGAACACGCCCGTAAGCTGGCCCAGGGCGGCCTGGTCAACACCAGCTCGAATGCGTGGTTCGCGCATCCGGTCGCGTCCTGATTGGAGAACCCACATGACCGACCAGACGAAATCGATGGACTCGAAGAGCATCCAAGCCGCCATTGCCAAAGCCGAAGGCAACCTGGAGACGCTGACGACCCTGATGGATGACCTTCAGGCCGAACAGCGCAAGCTCGCCGCCCTCGCCACTCTGGGGCTGCTGGAGGGCGCCAAAGCTGGCCGCCAGAAGGAAGTGGCCGAGGAAATCGCCTTGGTGCAGGCGCGCCAGACCGAGCTGCGCACCGGCATCGACGGCGCCCGCGAATTGCTGGAGCGGACGCTGACGGAAGAGGCCGCCGCCCAGGCCAAGGCGGACTGGGAAGAGGCCGAAGCGCTGCTGAAGCAGGCCGGTGAGGTGGCGCGGGCGGCTCAGGCCGCACTGGAGAACGCCGGCTCCAAATACTCGGAGCTGAGCAATCTGATCGAACGGGCCGTATCGCTGGGCTGCCAGCATGTCCCCGCACAACACCGATATGCAATGGCCGACTTGGGACGGTGCCTGGAGCTGGCCGAACTGTTCGCCCTTGCGCTGCGCAATGCGGGCGGCCCGGATCACAAGATCGTTCCGACCTATGTCTGCGCTGCGCACCCGCACGCCGCCCCGACAATCGAAACGGCGGTGGCCGGTTGCATTCGGAAGTTCGCTGAGGCGCGCGGCCACGCCGAAGCCAACGACCGGTAACCCTTCATGGGCACCGTGTCCGAACAGACGGTGGCGCGCCTGCGCGAGACGCACGGCGCCGCCGCCGACGAAATGATCGGGCAGGCGGTGGGGATGATCGAGAGGGCGGCCCGGCGCTGGCCGGCGGTTCACGACTTCCTCGCCGCTTCCGGGCTACGCGACAGCCCGCACCTGATCGAACAGCTTGCGGCACGCGCCGCGCACCGGGCGCTTCTGACCGACGGCGATAGGAACCGGGAATGACGATGGACCTGTGGGCCACGCTGGGCCAAGTCGGCAACCAGATCACCGACACGGCGACGCAATTCGGGTTGCAGGAGCAGAAGCGGCGGTACGTCACCTTTCTCGGCAACACGGAGGTGGACGCGCGGACAAAGCTTCTGGAGCTTCAGGACAAGCACCGGGAGAACCCCGACGCCTTCCGCAACGAGTGGGACTCCTACCGAAAGGGCGTCATCAAGGCGTCGCCCGGCCCCTTCGCCCAGCAGATCGACCTCATGCTGCGCGAGGAGGGGAACCGGGGCCTGGGGGTGGTGCTGAACGCGCGCCATGCAAAGGACGAGAAGCTCGCGGATCAGGCCATCGCGGCGCGGCTGGAAATGGGCGAGGCCGATGTCCTCACCGCGGCGGCGTCCGGTGACGATGGGCGGTTCGTAACCGCGCTGGGCACCTATCGCGCCATCATCGAGGCCGGCGCGAGTTCCGGCCTTCTCGCGCCCGAGCGTGGCGCCCTGCTCTACAGCAACCTCGAAGGCCGCGCCCGGCAGGAACTCGTCACGAACGCTGTCCGCGGCACCTTCTGGAGCGATGGCGCCGACGCCGCGCGCGGGCTGCTCGATCATGTGGTGGTGCCCTACGCGGCCAAGGTGATCGGCGCGGAGTGGTCGCCGACCGGGCCGGACAAGAACCCGAACAGCACAGCCGCCGGGCCGGGCCAATTCCGCAACAGCACGTGGGTATCCACGCTGCGCAAGCACGCGCCCGAACTGGCCGCGGGCAGGACGGATGAACAGGTGCTGGCGCTGCGCGACAGCGGCACGCCGCAGGAGCGCCGCACACTGCATGTCCGCATGGTGGACGGCTACGGCAACGCGAACGAGACCTTCCTCAAGGCGAACGGCGTGGAGAAGGTCGGGGACGCCGAAAAGTACCTCGCCCACTTCGCCGGCCCCGCTGGCGCTCTGGCCGTCCTGCAGGCGGACCCGAACACGCCGGTGCGCAAGCTGCTGGGCGCCGATGCCGTCGCCGCCAACGCCAACATGCGGCGCGGCGGCAAGGGCTTCGCGGATTGGACCGCTGGCGACCTGCGCGCCTGGGCCAACGGCAAGATGGACGAAGGCGCCACGCCGCCCGGGCAGGATTACGGCCTGACCCCGGAGCTGCGCGACCGGCTGAAGAAGGGAATGACCGGCCTGATCCGCGACCTCGAGCAACAGGCGTCGGGCGTCGTGCTGCAATGGGCCGCCGGGGAGGACCCGCTGAGCGCCTACGGCATGCTGATGTCCGGCCAAGCCGATCCCAAGGCCAGTGAGGCTTATCGGCTGCTGTCGGGCGAAGGCAAGATGGCGCTGCGCAAAGAGCTTCTGTCCGCTGCCAGCGGCGCCGCGGGCCTCGCGGATCGTGAGGAGCGGCTTGACGAGAAGCGGCGAACCGCCAGCTCCAACAGGGCGCTGTACGAGCTGGCCTCGCTCGATCCGGCCACGCCCGACTATCTGGCGCGGCGTGGCGACCTCATTGGACAGGTGCGCGCCCTGGGCGTGGTCAATCCCGAAGCCTTCGCGAAGCTGAATGAGCAGAGCCGCAACGCCGGCCCCGACAATCCCGAGCTGCTGTTCGTCCTCGAGGGCCAGATCGAGCGCGGCGTGATCAGCAACGGCGAAGCTCTCACCACCTTCATGGGGCGCGGCCTGTCCTACGACACCGGGCGGCGCCTCCTCGACAAGCTCAACCGCGTGGGTGACGACCGGTACAAGACCGGCCTCGCCCGCATCCGCGCCGCGGCGGGCCTTGTCGAAGGCGGGTTGTTCCAGGCCAACAGCGCGGAGGCGAAGGCCGCTTCGCGCATGCGCATCGCCTTCGATGATGCCGTCGACACCGCGCGGCAGGCCGGCACTCCCTTCGATCCGGTTGAGGTCGCAAAGCGGGTGATCGACGGCGACCGCGCGCAACAGCAGACGCGCGACGCCAGCCCGCTCGTTCAGCAGTACCGGGCGGAGCTGAAGGCCGCCGCCGACAAGGTGCGGGCGGCTGGTCTTCGCGACGCGCAGGGCAACGTCATCGCCCTCGATTTCAACAGCGTCGATGACCTGGAGGCGGCCCGGCGGCTGTCCGATCCGAAGTCGGGCGTCTTCGGCGTGTTCAAGCGCGACCTCTTCAACGAGCGCGAGCTGACGCAACTGCGCACCGCCATCCAGCAGGTTCACGGGGAATGACCATGAGCACCATTGACGACGCCTTCATCGAATCCCGCATCGGTGCCCGCGTTCGCCTGGAACCGGCGCCGCCCCCGGAGACCAAGCCGGACACGTCCGGTGGCTTTGAGAGCTTCGAGGACATTCCCGACAGGCAGAACCCCGGCCATATCCTGCGGTACGGCAACGGGCCGGGCTTCACGACGCTGGTCTATCGCGGCCCGGCGGAGAACGCGCCGGCGCTGGCCCAGGCCGGCGACAAGACTCCAGCGCCGGGCGACGGTGGGGACGCTGCGCCACCCTCCGCCGGCACCTCGTTCATCGACGCCCTGGGCGGCACCGCGCGCCGGATGGCCGAAGACCTGGGCCTCGCCCTCTCGGGGCAGCGCGCCCCGGCTGATGCTGCCGAAGGTCAGCAGCTCGCGCCCGATCATGCCCAGGCCCTCTGGGAAGAAGCCCGCGTGAACCCGAACGAGCTGCTGTATGCGATCCAGCGCGACCCGGCGGACGGCCAGTTGAAGCCCTTCGTGCGGCCCAAGCCCCTCGACCAGCGGGACGGCGCCCAGACGGCGGAGGATGCGCTCGCGGACGCCGGGCGCGTGGTCGGCGCCGCCTTCATGGACCCGCTGAAGGGAGCGGCCACCGGCGCCGCGGCGGCGGCCCGACTGGTCACCGGGGTGGAGGACGCGGGCGCCACCGTCAGCAGCGGCCCCGCGGGCGCCATGCTGCGCCGGATGGGCAACACCGCCCGCCGGGTGGACGAGCCGATCCTCGACGGCGGCAAGCTGTCCGGGCCGGCGGGCGATTACGTTGCCGTGCGGGAGGCCACCGAAGCGGAAACGCTGGCGTTCCAGCACAGCACCGGCAGCACCGTCGGCAAGCCGCCGGCCCTGACCTTCAACCTGGATCGAATCGCCGGCCCCGACGACATGAAGGCGGCCATCGACCGGGCCGGGCAACTGTTCACCACCCCGCAGAAGATCACCTTCACCGAAATCCAGCAGCAGGCCCAGGCGGCGGGGATCGATGAGAAGTTCGTTGCCCGCGTGTTGAACCGTGGCGAGGGCGGCGAGTTGCTGAACGGGAAGGACATGCTGAACGCGCTGCGCCTGCTGACGACCAGCGGCGGGGAACTCGACCGGCTGGCGAAGGCTGTGGTGTTGCCCACGGCCACCGACCTCGACAAGCTGAAGTTTCGCCAGCAACTGGCCTTCCATGGCGCCCTGGCGAAGTCTGTGAAGGGCATCCAATCCGACGTGGCGCGCACGCTGGCGGTGTTCCGCATCCCGCGCGACGCGGGCGACGTGGCCGCCGGGGAGGCGGTGCGCCGGGTGCTGGACGAATACGGCGGCGAGGCGTCGGTGCGCGATCTGGCGACGAAGTATCTCAGCCTGTCCACCCAGGGCGCCCGCAACAAGCTGGCCGAGGCCGGCATGCTGGCGAAGCTGTCGGACGCCTTCCTGGCGCAGTTCATCAACGGCTTGCTCTCCAGCCCGAAGACGCACCTCGTCAACGTCGCCAGCAATGGCGTGTTCGGCGGCATGCAGATCCTGGAGCGCCAGCTCGCCGCGGTGATCGGAGCGGGCCGCGCCCGTCTACCCGGAGCCGACCCGGAGCGGGCCGCCATGGGCGAGGCGTTGGCGATGACCACGGGCGCCCTGCGCGGCTTCCTCGATGGCTGGTCCATCGCCCGCCGGGCGTGGCGGGAGAACATGCCCATCCAGGACATCGCGTCCCGCGTCGAAATCGCCCGCGGCGACCGGCTGAACCCGATCAGCGCGGAGGTGTTCAACCTGACCGGCCCCGTCGGTCAGGCGGTGAACCTCTATGGCAAGGCGGTCACGCTCCCGAGTCGGGCCATGCTGACGGAGGACGAGTTCTTCAAGGCCGTGGGCTACCGGATGGAGTTGCACGCCCAGGCTTACCGGCAGGGCGGCGCGATGTTCGATGACCTGATCGAACAGGGCACGGACCCGGCCACGGCCCGCCGGCAGGTCGCGGACTTCGTGGCGACCTTCATCGAGAGCCCGCCCCCGTCGGTGAAGGCGGACGCCGCGTCCTTCGCCCGCACCATGACCTTCCAGCGCGATCTGGAGTCGCCGCCGCTGGCCGCCGTTCAGCAGACGCTGGCGATGTCCCCGGCAACGAAGGTCATCTTCCCGTTCTTCCGCACGCCGATGAACATCATGCTGGAGGTGATCCAGCGCTCGCCCCTGGCGCCGCTGTCCGCCCAGGCCCGAGAGGATTTCATGGCCGGCGGTGCGCGGCGCGATCTGGCGATTGCCAAGTTCACCCTGGGCAGCCTCGCCATGGCGGCGGCCTCCAGCTACGCCCTGGATGGCCGGATCACTGGCAGCGGCCCGAGCCGGCCCGAACTGCGGCAGGCGCTGGAGCGGCAGGGCTGGCAGCCCTACAGCTTCATGTTCAACGCCGGGGAGTTGACGCCCGAGTCGATCGCCCAGCTTTCCAAGGTCGGCGCGGTGAAGGTCACGCCCGAGAAGGTCTATGTCTCCTACGAGCGGTTCGACCCGCTGTCGCCGCTTCTGGCGATGGCCGCCGACATGACCGGGCACGCCCTCACCGCGGAGGACGGAGCCGGGGTGGACGAGCTGGCAGCCGGCGCCGCTCTGGCCTTCTACGGCTATATGGGCGACCAGCCGTTCTTCACCGGCTTCGCCAAGATCGCCCGCGTCTTCCAGAGCATGTACGACGAGCCGGAGGAGCGGTTCGGCGCGCTGATGCAGGGCCTGACGGACACCTACGGCAGCGTGCTCCTCGACGGCATGCTGCCCTACAGCTCCCTGCGCGGCACCATCGAGCGGTACATGAACCCCGACGCCTCCAACACGATGGTGGAGGACTTCGACCCGCAGCTCTCGCCAGCGGTGCGGGGCTGGTACCAGGCGCTCCAGCGGTTCAAGGCCCGCACGCCCGGCCTGTCCGATGATCTGGAGCCGTCCCTCGACCTGTTCGGGCGGGTGCGTGACCAGGGCGACGGACAGCCGTGGGAGATGATCCTCCCGCTGAAGATCAGCCGGGGCAAGCCGGCGCCGGCGGATCAGGTGCTGATCGATGCGGGCATGCCGCTGAAGATGCCGCCGCGGAAGATGGACGGCGTGGCCCTGTCGGCGCACCAGTACAACCGATTCGTCCACCTCATGAACACCCTGCCGGCCATCGATGGGCGAACCTTCCCGGATTACGTGGCGTGGCTGGGCGACCAGCAGGAATACCAGGGCCTGCCCCGGGGCGAGGGCGGCGCGGAATTCGGGTTCACCGGAAAGCAGGGTGTTCTGGCGAAGGTCTTCACCACCTACAAGCAGGCCGCCAAGCAGGTGCTGCTACAGGAGGAGCCGGACCTCATGGCGGTGATCCAGGCGAAGGAGCGCGAGCGCGCGCTCTATGGGCGGTAACACTGTGAGACAAGCCTGATAACACCAAAGGCCGCTCTGCGAAGCGGCCTTTATCATTTACCCGTGCCGATTTATGTCGTGCTGACTGGGTTAGATCACTCTTGCGCCCCCGTACTGGTCAGCGTATGCCCTATGATGTCTCATGCAGACCAGCGGAGCCAATCGTGAAATCACTTTTTAAGGAATTTTACCCTCTTACCGACAGCGAGTACAAAGCCCTTTGGCGTGAGGGAATTATTGTACTTGATACTAACGTCCTTCTCCGCTTGTTCCGCTACAAAGAACAAACTGCCAATGACCTCCTTGCCACTCTCGAAAAGCTGAAGGATCAGCTCTGGATACCCAACCAAGTAGCGTGGGAGTTTCATCGTCGGCGACTGACAAAAATTGATGAAGGCAGGAAGGCATATAAGGATGTTATTGAAACTCTGAAAAAATCTTCCGAAACAATTAAGATTTCTCTGGAAGCTTTTAAGGGACTTGGGCTTCACCCTGTTGTTGATCTTGAGAACCCTGTTTCAGCGATGAGGGATCAGTTATCTACGCTAATCAGCGAGGTTGAGGGAAAATATGAGGCAAATCCTCCACATGCTCATTATGGGCGCTTACTTGACAAAATAACCGAAATTTACGAGGGAAAGGTTGGGGAGGGCTTTTCAGAAGAAGATCTTGAGAAAATCTATATAGACGGAAAAATTAGATACGAAAATGAAGTCCCTCCAGGTTTTAAAGATGCGAAAGAGAAAAAGGACAAGACATCTCGCGAACTTTACGGCGATCTCCTAATCTGGAAGGAAACTTTGCGCTACGCCCGTCAGAACGGAAAAGGGATTATACTTGTCACAGAAGATCAAAAAAGAGATTGGTGGGAACGCACAGCTGATGGGCGCACTATTGGTCCACTTCCGGCTCTGCGCAAGGAATTCTCAACTGAAGTTGGGCAGCTTTTTCAGCTGTACCGCGTAGATCAGTTCGCCGAGTGGGCGGCTAAGCACTTGAATGCTCCAATTAAGCCGGAAAGCACGAAGGAGATACGCGAAGAAGCAAAGTCCGCGCAAATGGATGAACAACTCACAACCACTTTTGGCAATCTGGTCACTCATCAAAACGATGCCATAGCTTACAGAAAAACTGCTTTTGACAAAGCTATATTGCGAATTGGTAATAAAATCTACCATCCATCCACCGGTCTTATTAGGGAAGGAAATCATGCAGAAATCTTGCCAAATAGAAACAGCAATGGAAGAAATAAAGATATAAATTCTTTACAAAGAAACATGGACGAACTGAGATACGAAATAAAGACTATTGACTTGGCTATTGAACAAATAGAAGGCCTAAAAAACACCGGCGATCATAATATAGAAGATTGTATCGTAAAATTGCTGTCAGATCTCAATGATTATAGGGAAAAAATAAGGGTAAAAATGATAGATGTATTTGACGAGATAGAAGACATAAGAGCTGGTATATATGATTAGAAGTAAATTGGCGCGCCATGCCACTTTACCCCTCCCGTCGAGGTGACCATAAGAGACGATTCCCTCAAAGAACTTGTAAAGGAGGAGATGTTTCTGCCTTCCCCCTTTAGCGCCACAACAGCGTCACGGAAACTTGCTACTCGGCCTGCATGGGTGGCATCCCGAGCAGATGCCTGATCAGCCAGCCTTGCGAAGCCGCCGAAGCCGCACGCCCTGACCGCCGCGAATAGCTTGGTCAGTCAATGACGGCAGGCAACCCCGACTCGAGTAGTCCATGGCGCCACAGGCGAGGCGGTTCGTCTTTTGTGGAGTGCAGCTGCACGATCCAACCCGCGCCCGTCGCGGTGTCCATCTGGACCAGATACGGGCTGTTCAAAACAGGAACAGTTACGAACCGCCCGACCGGTTGCCAGTGACCTATAATCACCGCGCCTGCAATAGCGCCGATCAGGAACGCTGCTGCAATGGCCGGGAGTCGGGTCATTCCTGCCCCTTTGCCCAGCGTTCCAGCGCGTCGGCGCTCCATCGAATGCCCGGCAAGCTGCTGTTCAAGAATTCGAAGCCTTCACGCTCCAGCGCAGTCTGAATTCGGCGAAGGGTCTCACCACGGCTGTCCGCCCCGTTCTCAAACCGGCTGATCGTGATTGGCGACAACGGGCCAGCGCCGTCCGTTCGAACCGCCTCGGCCAAATCCTTCGCGGTCCATCCACGCACCGCCCGCGCCGCCCTGACTTGCTCCCTGGTAAGCATTCGTCGCCTGTCCGTGATCTGCCCGGACGGTACCACCCGAATGCGCGGCGTCACAAGTTCGCCCCTAAACGTTATGAATAGACGCGAATACGCTATATGGAATAACGTTAACGCTTCGCGACCGAGCTACAGGAGGCACCAGATGGGCCAGACCTGATCGAATCGACGTGCCTAAAACGAGACGGGCCGGCGGGTGCTCGCAACACCCAACCGGCCCTTGGATTACCGCCCAGCTATAAGGGAGCTGTCGGCAAATGCCTTCTCATGCCCAGAGTGTACCGACGCAATCGCGGAACGCAAGAGCCGTTCGCCGCGTCGGCAAGAAAGCAACCCCGTCCCTCCGCACCATTGAGCGCAGCCGGGCGCCGTCCCCCGCCTTGGCCGAAGCCCTCGACGCCGTGTCCACCTTCGCGGCTGCCCCGGCCTACCGCCGCCGCGCGATCGAGCGCACCGTCGAGGCATTGCTCACCATCCTCGACCACATGGACGGCGATCCCGACCTGGAGCCGCAGGACGAGGGGGGCGACGAGTTCGAGGACATGCGCGAGCTGTGGGCCTCGCCGCGCGCCGAAGGCCCCGGTGATCCCGACGATGCGGAGGACAGCGGCGACCGGGAGCTTGACCTCTGCGACCGCGAGCCGGAGTGGGACGAGGACTCCCTTCAGCCGAATCACCACCTGTCTGCCGCGCTGGAGCGCTCCTCCAACCTGTTCGCCCGGCGCCAGCCGGTGGAGGCGCGCCATGGGTAAGATCTCCCGTCGCTCCGTCCTGGCCGGCGCTGCCGGTGCCCTGGCCGCACCCGCGGCTGTTGCCTGCCCGGCGACCGGTGACGACGCTCCGCTGCTCGACCTCTGCCGCCGCTGGCGGGAGATGGAGCCGGTGATTGCCCGGCTGAGCGATGAGCGCATCGCGCTGCACAGGCTTGTGCCGTCCAGGGCGTGGACGCCGGAGGAGATGAAGGCCCACCGCATTCTGAACAATGCGGACCGGACGCGGTACGTTTCACTGAAGGAAATTGAGCAGAACGACCTCTGGGATTCGCCGCGCCGGGCCATCCGAGAATTCGATGAGCAGGATGACGGGGTGACGCTGGTGCAAACCTTCAGGGTCACCAGCCGCACAGTAACTGAGGAAGAGGTTGAGGCGCGGCATAACCGGTGCGCGGCCCGGCGGGCGCTCTACGACGCCAAGGAAGCGGCCTATGAGGAAGTCAACCGCACCAGCGGCGCAGAGGCTGCCGCCCAGCGCCTCGAAGATGCCTACTCGGTGCGCGACGATCTGGAAGACCAGATCATGGAGTATCAACCCCACACCTTGGTCGGGGCGCTGGAGAAGATGCGCTTCTATCGGGAGAAGGACGAAGACACGTTCTGCGACGATCCCGACCAGCTGGACTGGATGGCCCGGATTTTCCTGTGTGCGCTGGAGGACATGGAGCGACTCGTAGGCAACGGCGCCTGAGTGCCGCCCAGGAGAAGCCCCGGCCCAGCGCCGGGGCTTCGCTCGGCGGTTGACGGCGACTCGGCAGGATGCAGTACCTTTGATCGTGGCGGGATAGGTTGGCCGACCGACAAGCCGGGTATCCGCCCCGGCTTCCCGCCGCTTCCTCAGCGGACCAGCGCCACGCGGAAGGTGCTATGACCTCTCCCCAAGAATTCGCCTTTCTTTTCATAAAAGAAGCAGCCTTCATGTTAATGGAGCGCGGCATTCCATCGATGCTTGCCAGAAATCAGATAGGCTTTCTTGTTCGGAGATTGGTAGAGAAGGAAACCATTGTGGAAGGCGCCCGCGTTGAACTTCTTTTTGGAAGAAAGGGCGAAACTCCAGTGATGTGCTTCGTCCGGCAGGCCGTCCACCTGAGGATATTCCAACGTGACGCCATCCGTGACGAGTGGGTTCGTATCCAGATTCCCCGATATGAGATCGACCGAATAGCACCACCGCCGCTCAAGCCCGCCAACAACCAGAATAACCGGATGCTGGCGGACGGCACAACCGGCCAGCCGCTCCCAGCGCCTGGGGGCTACGGCCATGACGTTGGAACCGCTGGCCCAGGCCGCCCCACCGGAACCGGCTTCAGCGAGGCGGACCGTAAGCTGATGCCCGAGATGATGAGCATGGTGAAGACCGGAAGAACACCCTGGGCGGCAGCCTTGGAACTGGCTGAAAAGGCCGCTGGAGGCGGCATGCTGAACAGCAAGGCCAAGCGCCTCTTGGGCGCCTTCAGAGAATTTCAGAGAATTTCAGTCCCGAATATTTCAGAATAAATCCGAATTAAACGGAGTAGATTCCGACATGTGGACCAGCAATCCTCTCGTTGTTGGCCAACGAAGGATACAAGTTGATGTCCGCACAACAAGTCACCGCCCGATATCTTCGCTCCAAGGCAGCCGCACAATACTGTGGATATGCTGAAGCATCGTTCCGAACCTACCGCGTGAAGGGTGGAGGGCCTCGCTTTATCAAGAGAAACCGCATCGTCCTTTACGACGTGGCGGACCTCGACGCCTGGATCGGCAGCGAGCGGCGCGGCAGCACCAGCGAGACGGGGGCCGCCCGATGAGCACCGACATCACGCTCTCCGAGCTCGGCCAAATCAACGACATCGCATGGACAATGTACCGGGAAGGGGTGCCTCCGGATCAGGCCCGCTTCTGGGCGCGTCGCGCCCGCGTTTCGATTGAGCGCGTTCTCGCCAAGGGCTGCTCCGAAGCCGGGGTCGCGCCGGAAATCGCTACCACTCTTGCCAAGCGGAGGGAGGACGAAATCTTCCGGCTCTACACCCTGTTCAGCCGGGCCGGCGGCGCGCCGTGGGATTTCTACCCGGTGCGGGAGCATGGCGAAAAGCTGGGCAAGGCGCTGCGCGGCGTTCCGGAAGCCGACGTTGATGCGGCGATGGAACTGCACCTCGACCCGATCAAGCGTGACCTGATGCAGCGCGGCTTCCCTGAGGATGACGCCGACGAATGGTGCGAACACATCGCCGGTGAAAGCGGCATGTGGATGGACGGAGACCCGCCCGCCGAATGGCTCACCCTCTGCGGCGAAGAAGCCCCGGCCAGCGCCTGAAGGCGCCGCCCGCACGCCGTGCGTTGGGTGCCAGCGCCGGACAGTGCCAGACATTTCCCGTCACCAAGAGGCAGGAAAACGCCATGTCGTCGCCAATCATGACACCAACCGACCGACGCGGGATTTCCATTCGCGAGTTTTGCCAGCGCTACGGCATTTCCGAGCGGACCTTTTTCCGACTCGATGACCGGGGCGAGGCGCCGAAGACCATTCGCATCGGTCGGCGCCGGCTGATCCTGGAGGAAACCGCCCAGGCGTGGCTGCGTGAGAGGGAGGCCTGATCCATGCAGACCCTCCCCGCCAACGACGACGAGCGGCTGCTCCAGGTCGCTCGATGGGCGCGTCGCCGCGGGAACAACGCGGTTGCACAGGTGCTGACCGCTGCCCTCCAGGGCGGCGACCTTGCGGACCTGGAACGCCTGATGAACCCGCCGGCCTCCGTCGGCAAGCTGTCCACCGACCTCCCCGGCGGCGTTGTGGTCTTCGGGCTGCCCAGGCTGACGGTGAAGGGCGGTGTCATTCGCCTTGCCGTGAAGCCGGCCCCGGCGCTGCGGCCCCGGCTGGTCTATGACCGAGGGGCCGATTGATGCGGTCGGCTGATGCCTCTGCCGATCGGCCTCATTCATCGAGACGGAAGAAGTCATAGAATGGGCAAGATTCGGCACGTCAATTTCCACCCGGACGAGTGGCTCGTCGGCGCTTCTGTGCTCAAGGCAGACGAGCGCGGCTGCTACATCACGGTGTGCGCCCTCATCTACAGCAACGGCGGGCCGATCCGGGATGACGCGCGCGATCTTGCCAAGCTCTGCAACATCACTCAGGAGAGGTGGGCACGCATCCGCGGGATCCTGCTCGCCAAGGGGAAATTGCGTTTGGTCGACGGCCTGCTGACCAATGGCCGCTGCGAAATCGAGCTGGAAAAGGCCCTGAACCGCACCACAACGGCGCGGAAAACCGGGACAACTGGCGGGCAGAACTCCGCAATTTCCCGTCAAAAGCGCGGGCGTGTTTCTAATGATAACAGCAACTTAATTGAAGCGGACGCTTCCGGCGACCGGAAGCTAACCACAAACCATAAACCACAAACCAAGAGTCTCCCCCAATCCCCCGATGGGGGATCGAACGTCGAGGCTGAATTCGATCGCTGGTACCGGGCCTACCCGAAGAGGGTCGCGAAGGGACAGGCGGAGAAGGCGTACCGGACCGCCAGGAAGGCGGTCGATGCCGACACGCTGTTGCGTGCAGCTGAAGCCTATGCCAGAGCGGTTGCCGGGAAGGACGCCAAGTACACGCCGAACCCGGCCACATGGCTCAACGGACAGCGCTGGCTTGATGACGGCCTTCTCCAAGGTTCCCAGAGGACCGGCAACCGGCAAGCGTCCACGCTGAACGAAATCCCGCTGTTCTTCGACACCCCCACCGAGGTCCAAGGATCGAACCAAGCCGATCCGAAGACCAATCCAGCGTGGCGGAACTTCTGAGGCATTCGCACGCCGAACCCGCACGAAACCGTGACGTTCAGAAGGGTGAATCGTCACGGGGGTGATTGGGCAGGAGGAGAGCAAGGCCGCGGAGGTGCTGGAGGTGAGGATGGGTGATGGGTCACGGGGATGGTCCACACCGCTCAAGCGAGGCCGGAAAATCTCCGCTGGGCCGGCTGTACGCCCCCGCTGGCTGGCCGCACGTACAGGCGCCCCGACATGAGCACCTGATCCTCAATCAGAGGGCCGGGCCAATTACTGAAGCAATATCAGATACTTGTCGGGGCACCCATGCAGACAGCAATCGGGCAGCAATCACCCGACGCCCAGGCTATGGAAGGCAGGCGCCCGCGCCTGGGCAGAAGGGGGGTACCCTTCGCCCGCGCCCGCCAGACCCCCACCCCCGGAAAAACGGCCTCGACCGATAGCGGAGGGCCACCCACTCACGAGTTTGCCCCAAAAACGTCGCCTGGAATTGCCGGCACACACCGGGCCACTAACCCGCGCCAGACGCCTCGCAGATGAGGCGTGGCGCGTTCGAACGGGGTAGGCCGCTACCCATGTAGCAGAAAGCCCGCCGAACGCATCAGCGGGCTTCCTACGGGCCTTTCGGATCAGGCCACCGCCGGGCGCAGTTCGACCACGTTGTCGGGCTTGCCGGTGACGAGCTGGTCAACCAGCCGCGCCCAGGCGTCGAGGGCGGCCCGGCGCTCGTCCAGGTATTCGAACCGGTTGTAGGTTGCGGCCACGCCTCGAATGGTGCCGCTGACGTGGTTCAGAATGCGGTCTGCGACTTGCGGCGGGATGCCCATACGGGCAAGACCTGTCGTCGTCGTTCGGCGGAGGTCATGGAACCACCAGCCCGGCATGGGTGCCGCCTCCTCTCCCTCCCCTGCGGCCTCCTGGCGGGCCTTCAGCACCAAGCGGTCGAGGTTCGTTTTCGCCCTGGAGAAGCCCGACACCGGCGCCAGCCCCGTCGTCGTGAACACAAACTCCGATGGCTTGCCGTCCTCCAGCGTGATCCGGGGCACCGCCTTCAGGATATCGACAGCCTTCTCGGACAGCGGCACGACGTGCGCCTTGCCGTTCTTCGCCCGCTCCTTCGGGATGATCCAGGTCTTGCCGGGAAGGTCCACCTCTGACCAGCGCATGCCGGCCACCTCATCCCGGCGTTGGGCGGTCAGGATCAGCAGGCGGACGAATGGCCCAAACGGATCGCCCAGCCCGCCCGCGGCGAGCCACACCTCGCGCAGTTCGTCGTCGGTCAGCACGCGATCCCGGCTCTCCTCCTCCGCCGGCGGCTGAACGCCAACGCAGGGGGTGGTCTGCACGTAGTCCTTCGACGCCGCCCAACCGAACAGCTTGCGGACCACGGCGAGGACGCGATTGGCCGTTACAGCAGTGCCCGAGTCGACAATCTCATCCAGGCGCTTGTTCACGTCCCGGCGGGTGATCTCGGTAATTGGCCGGTCACCCCAGTGCGGGGTGACGTGCTTGTCGAGGAGCCGCTTCGTCTCCTTCCACCCACGGGTATTCACCTTGGCATGCCGATCGATGAACAGGTCGGCGATGTCCGCGAAGGTGTCGCCCTTGGCGTTGGCCGCTTCACGCCCTGCGACCTTCTGCGCCTGCGGGTCATTCCCGGCCTTCACTTGACCGAGAATTCGAATCGCCTCATCACGGGCCTTATCGGCAGTCCATGGGCTGCCGTGCTTGCCAATGGTGAAGCGTTTTGGGGCGGTGGTACGCCCGCCCTCCACCCGGTACTGGACGATATAAACTCGGGAACCCGCTGGCGTGACCTTCAGCCCGAACCCCTTAACCTCGCTGTCCCAGACGAACACGTCCTTCGCGCCCGGCTTCGTCGCGTCCACAAGGCGCTTGGTGATCTTCTCGGGCATGAGGGCTCCGGTGATTGCTGCTGGCTTTCAGCAATCCTACAGCAATCACCGGGGCGCAACAATCACCAGCAATCATCAACAAGGCGGGGCCAAAAATGGCGGAATTCCTCGAAAAAGTCGACGCCGCCCTACCCCCGTCAACACCGGATCACCTGATTTGTAAACCGAAGGTCGCGGGTTCGAGCCCTGCAACCGGCACCACCCTTTTCCCAAGTCTTTCAATAGCTTAGCGGTTTCTGGGCGCGGCACTAGCCCCAGGCGGGGTTGTCCATGCCGAAGGTCCACGCGGCGAGTCCACGCGAGGAATGTAGCCGGACGGACACACCATAGAGTGTGCCATGTCGAATCGCTTCCTGCGCGTCCGCGCTGGCCGCCGGATTTTCCGTCGCCGAATCCCTCTGGACCTCATTGATCGCTTTGGCGGCCAGCGCGAGCTGGTGCAATCTCTCGGCTCGCTGCCGCACGACCAGGCTATTCAGAAGGCCCGCGCGCTCGCCGTCACGTCCGATGAACTGTTCTCGCAAATGCGCACCAACCGCGACCTAACCGCCGCCGACGCCATCCGCATCGTTCAAGAGTGGGTCGCCGATACCGTGGCTGATGGTGAGCGCTCCCTTGGGTCCGTCAAGAAGACTCGTGAGGAGGCGCTCGCCCGCATCGAATCGAACAAAGGAACGGTTGAGAAGATCCGCCTTGCTCTTGCCAGCAATGACACCAGCATGGCGGACGCACTGGCCTACCGCCTTCTAGATCAACACGGCATCGTTGCTGATCCATCGTCCGAGGTAGGTCAGACCTTCCGCCGGCTTGTGCTGCGCGGCGCTGTAGCCGCAGCGGAAACGCTTGGCGCGCGTGCGGCGGGTGATTTTGGCTTCGCTCCCGCTGATGAAGCATTCCGATCGGTGGCGGCCTCCAGCGGCAAGCAAGCGCCGAAGCTCACCGAGGCATGGGCGCGCTTCTCCGCGGAGAGGATCAAGGCCAGCGCATGGCGACCGTCTATGGCGCACGACGCCGAGCAGGCGCTCGCCCTGTTCTCCGAATCAGCCGGCGACCGGCGGCTGGACCGCTACGCCAGGCAGGACGTGTCCGCGTTCGTCGCGATGCTCCAGGCCCTCCCCGCCCATCGCAGCAAGAAGCCCGCCTTCAAAGGGAAGACGCTCGCTGACTTGGTGGCGATGACGAAGGCCGACCCGTCGCTGGAGACGCTCGCGGCCAAGACGGTGAAGAAATATGCGAACTTGGTGTCCAGCTTCTTCGGCTGGGCTGTTGCGCAGGGGTTCGTCACCGAGAACATCGCCAGCGCCGTCTACAAGGCGCCCAAGCGCACCGTCCGCCGCAACGCCGAGCGCGACGCCTGGAGCGCCGAACAGCTCCGCACGCTGTTCTCCAGCCCGATCTACGCCGGCTCCAAGAGCACGGCCAGGCGCAGCGAGCCGGGCGCCTTCATCGTGCGCGATGCCGATTGGTGGCTCCCTGTGCTCGGCCTCTTCCATCCCTGCCGTCTGGAGGAGTTGGCCCAGCTCCGCGTCGAGGACGTGAAGGAGGAGGACGGCACCATGTTCTTCGACATCCGCGCCGACGACACCGACGACGACGACGGGAAGGCGCCTGGCCGCCGGCTCAAGTCGCTGGCCGCGGTACGCAAGGTGCCGGTGCATCATGTCGCCCTGGAGCTGAGGTTCAAGGAGTACGTCGCCGAGCGGCGGCGCAAGGGCGACGTGATGCTATGGCCCGAGTTGGAGCCGGGCGGCATCGCCCGGCGGTACGGCTTCGCCTATTCTAAGCGGTTCGGGCGCTATCGGAAGGCCGTGGGCCTCGACGGCGTGGACTTCCACGCCTTTCGGCACAACGCCATCACGGCGCTGGTCCGGGCGAAGGTCCACCCCGACATCATCAGCGCACTGTCGGGCCATGAGGTGCCCGGCGAGCGCGGGCGCTACAGCAAGGGCGCCGACCTGCCCGACCTCAAGGCCGCCATCGACAGCATCCAGTACGCCGGCATCGACGCGGCGCTCATCGCGAAGCGCTAGACCTCATGCTCATGCCGCTTCATCTGTATATTTTTCTCAAGAAATCTATACGGAAAGCTGGACGGAAGCCGCTCTGCGTCTCATAATGAGGCCCATAGAACGCCAGTCGACAGAGACCCAAATGACCGCCAACGCCCTTGCGTATCTCCGAACCTCCAGCGCGGCGAACGTCGAGGGCGATAGCGCCTTCCGCCAGAACGATGCGGTGATGGGCTATGCCTCGCGCACCGGCATCAACGTGGTGGCGTGCTACTGGGACGCGGCGGTGAGCGGCGCCGACCCGATTGAAACCCGCGACGGCTTCGCTGCGATGCTGGAGCAGGCCGTCCAGGACGGCATCGGCCTCATCATCGTTGAGGATGCCAGCCGGTTCGCCCGCGGGATGATCGCCCAGGAGATGGGCGTGATGCTGCTGGTCAAGCGCGGCATTCGCGTGGTGACGGCATCCGGACAAGACCTCACTGACGAGTCCGACCCGAGCAAGGTGATGATGCGCCAGATCGCTGGCGCTTTCTCCCAGTACGAGAAGGCGAAGCTCGTCCAGAAGCTCAAGCACGGTAGGGAGCAGGCGAAGGCGAAGAGCGGGAAGTGTGAAGGCCGCAAGAGCCACGCCGAGCAGAACCCGAAGCTGGTGAAGGAGGCGAAGCGTCTAGCGCGGAAGAGCCCCAAGACCGGCAAGGCCCGCTCCCTCCGCCAGATCAGCGAGGAGCTTGCTGCCCTCGGCTTCTTAAACGTCAATGGCAAGCCCTATGCGGCGACCAGCATCAAGAACATGCTCGAAGGCTGAACAGACGAGAGGCGCCTCGACGGGAGCCCCTCATTGCATCTTTGAACCTCAGAGGCTTCGATCTTCATCGGACAGCCCAGCCATAATGTCATCCATTAGGGATTCAGTTGCTCCCTTCCGCTTAACCTGGGTCATCTCATCCTCAAACACTTCGATTTGGGTTCCGGCGCTGAAACTGTATGGAATCGCCCAATCGACGATCTCGGCGATTGTCACGTTGCCCTCGAACACGGCAGTCCGCGTAGCGAAACCACCTACATCGTGTTCCGTGCGCGGTGAAATACGCTGCTTCGTAACGACGACAAACCGGCGAGCGACCTGTTCACTCATGGCTGAACTCCTTGGATGCGGAGAACACCTTAACGCAACCCTTGGACGGACAGAAGATCGGACGATGCTACGAGCCGGTTAATCCACAGGTTCCTTGCTATTCCCAGAACAACGAAGGGCGCGGCCAGACCGACCGCGCCCCTCATCATCACCAGGTTGACCGCCCCGTTGACCTAAGGCGCCGTCAACCCCTCGACGGCCACGCTATCAACGGCGACCAGCTCCGCGCCGGTCATCGGCTGAACGCCTTCCTGGAGCCGCAGCGTGAAGAACTCGACGCGCTCGGTAAGGCTCAGATCATCAAGGCTCTCGTCACGCACCCGGATCACGTATTCAGCCATGGTTATAGGACTCCTCGTCGCAATGTTGCGCCAAAGAGGTGCTTCTTTCGATTCAGTCTCATCAAGGGAAAATTAGCGCAATTGCGCTCTTTTTAGTTGACTAAGCGCTTACTTATTGAAGCGAGCACTTACTTAGTCTTCGGCCTGACGAACAGGACCAAGAAAAAAAGCGGACCCTGCCGCGGGCGGTTCCCTTCGTCTCATTGTGCGGCGCCTGGAATAGGTCAACGCGCCAGTGCGCGCTGGCCGGTGGCGCGGCGCTGCACCGGGCGCTTGCCGGATTCGGCTCGAATGCGATAGGGTGCAAATGGAAATGGCGACCTTGCCGGGCCGCCATCGTCCGCGCAGCGGTGCCACGCTGCGACACCACCGAGATGATGTTATCGCGGATTCTACCGCCTGGACTGTTGTCGCACAAGTCCCCTGCGCTCCCCCTAACCGCGGAGAGCGTATAGCCATGCCTAAGAAGACCCTCAGTGTCCCGGTCACGGCGCCTGTCTCAACTTCACACAAACGCTCTTTTTCGACCGGCCAGAAACCCACGCGGCGCAAGGCCCAGAGGAAGATTTCGCCGAAAAGCCACCATTCCGTCTCCTCTCCCACCACCCCCCAGACCAGCAACACGAGTGCCGGCTCCGCCGGCACTAACCGGGATGCCTGGAAGAAGAAGCGGAAGAAGAAATGGCATGACGCCCCGGTCGAAGTGGTCCAAGCCGCCGAAGTTGTTGCGGCTGAGCACCGCCTGACCTGGTTCAAGCTGGATGTCCGCGGCTACCCGATCTCCGAGCACGACAAGCTCGTGAACACGATCCGGACAGCCTTCAAACGCGCCTACCCCGGCAAGCCCTTCTACGCCGAGTGGACCAGCGTGCCGGCCAGCGCCCGGACCAGCGTCCGCGAGCACGCGCACATCAGCGTCGCCCTACCCGACCGCGGCATCATGGACGCCACCCGTGCCCGGCTGAACAAGCGCGGCTACGTCACCGACCTCGGCGATCACAACGGCTCTCCCGGTGGGATCAAGGGCCAGTTCGGCTATCACGTCCGCAACCAGGTCGAGGACGGCGGCACCACTCACCGCTCGCAGGACTTCCGCCGACTGATCCGCAACGGCACCGTCGACATCACGCCTCCCGTCGACCCCGGCTCGCGGATCATCGCGACCGGCCCCTACGCCGGCATGACCGAGGCCGAGTTGCGGAAGCAGTTCATGGTCGAGATCGACCGGCAGATGACCGAGTATCAGGCGGCCCGTCAGGACTCGCAGGAGCGCACCCAGGACATCCAGGCCCCATCCCCCACCCCCGAAGCTCAGACCGAATCCACGGCCCCGGAAATCGCCGCACGCGCGCCGACATCCCCGGTCCCGTCCCCCGAGGACGACCTGCGCCGCCGGCTCATGGCGATGCTCGACCTCGCCCCCGACCAGGAACCACAGGGAGCGCCGGAGGACGACCATCCCCATTGTGATGGACACAGTAGCCCTTGTTAAGCGGCAAGATCAAAAAGGCAAAACACCAAGAGCTTTTCCCGACATCAATTACTAATTACCGAATTAACGCTGGTTAGTTCGCAGTATTGATAGCACAATTCTCAGTCGACGATTTGACTTCCGACAAGTCGTCACCTAACATCCGCTACAGGAACACCACCCTGGAGCGGATCATGAACTTCGCCAAGTCGCCCATCATCGGCACGACGAGCGCCCACCACTTCTTCGAGGGCGTGCCGTTCATCAACGGCATCTCCTTGCAGCCCACCACCTCCTCGCAGATCGCGGCCTGGACCGCGCGCGTCGGCTGCGAGGCGCTGACGGCGACCGAGGCCGCCGACCAGCTCTCCGGCCTGGTGAGCGAGGCCGTCGCCGAGCTGACAACCTTCGGCGACGGCTACCGCCAGCGCGTCGGCGACTTGAAGGCGCTCGTCACCGACGCGGTGAAGCTGGCCGAGTGCCCTGTCGATCTGGCGAACGACCGCGGCGTGATCGAAGCCTACATCGGGCAGGCCGCCGCGCTGGCCGCCGAGCAGCCGCCGGCCTCTCGTGCCCTGAAGGACGCCGACGCGCTCCAGCGCTGGCAGGACCGCTGCGAGGGCCTGGACCGCACCCCGATCCTGGCCGCGCTCGACGCGCACGAGAAGGCGCTCACCACCATCGGCAAGACCCGCGCGCAGGCCGAGAAGGCGCTCGCCGACCTCCAGGCCGCGCTGGACAAGCTGGACTCACCCGAAACCCTCGCGCGCCTCGCCGGGATGAAGCTCCAGCGTGACCTGTCGCGCGTCTTGCCGGTGATTCAAGAGCTCATCGAGGCCGAGGCCGCCGCGGCGACCGCCCTGGCCCGTATGCAGGCCGCCGGCCTGAAGTTGAAGGCGCTGGCCCAATGACGGCGCCCCGCTATCTGTCGCCGCTGGCCCGCGCGACCCTGCGCTACATCAGGGCGGAGTGCGGCATCGTCCCCGTGGGCCTGTTGGCATTCGCCTTCCGGCGCACCCGCCAGCAGATTCACAACCTGACCGCCCGCGCCGGCATCACGCCCGGCGCGGGCGCCGAGCTGCAAGACGACCTGTTGCGTCTCGCCTTCGACATGGACACCGGCAAGAAGCACTCCCCGGCGGAGTGGCGCCGCATGTCCCGCCTGATCGAGCAGGAGGCCGCCGACGTGCTCGTTCGGCTCCTGCCCCGCCCCGAGCCGAGCCCGGAGATGGACCGTGCAATGGCCGAGCTGGAGGCCACCCTCAAGACCCGGATGCAGGAGTGGGGATGATGACGCTCTCGAAAGCCGACCAGGAGCAGCTCGACACCCTCAAAGCCAAGCTCGACCGCGCGCTGGCCGGGGGCGACGACGTGCTTTCCGATGCCGAGATCGACACCCTCGGCGAGCTGCGCGCCAAGGAGCGCGCCGGCATCATCGCCGCCGCGGAGCAGCGCCAGAAGCGCGACGGCGTGCGCGGGGTGGACCGCATCGCGCTCGCCCTCCAGCGCGCCCAGCGCCGCACGTAGGGGCCGACAATGGCGTTCGCGGACATCCCGGCTGACGACATCGAGGCGTACCGCGACGGGCGCAAGACGCTCGACGACCTCGCCTCGGTCGCGGACGTTTCGAAGCAAGCCGTTTCCGCCGCGCTCCGCCGCCGCGGGATTCGCCGTGGTGCGTCGGAACCCTCGCCGGCCACCTCGGCACCCGCCGACTCGCAGAACGCACCCACGGCCCTCCAGCCGGCCCTGGCGATGGTTCCCTTTGAGGAGCAGGCCGAAGCTCTCGCCCAGCACGCCCGGATCACCGCCGCCAACGCGGTCTTGGGCGTATTGGTCGAGGCCGAGAAGCTCTCGCGGGGCCAGACGTCGCACCTCGGCGCCTCGGCACTTAAGGCCGCCGCTTCCGCGGTCGCCGGTTCGCTCGACGTGCTGGCCCGCCTTGGCTTCCTCGACACCGACGGCACGGAGAACCTAGAGAGCTTCGACATCAACATCATGTCGAAGGCCGAGGCCGATGCCTACCAGGACGCGCTCGACCAGGAGGAGGCCGACCCCGACGACCTGGAGGTGCCGGAACCGATCGACGACCAGGACGAGCCCGCCCCGGCCCTCCAGGCGGACGACCTGGAGGCGCTGCGCGTCGGGCTCCAGATCGTCGCCAGCGCCCGCGGCGCCGCCGGCCTGCGAGCGCTGGCCGTGCGTCTCGGCGCCCCGCCGGGGCGCACCGCCGAAGCGCTGATCGCCAGTCTCCTCCAGCACGCGCAGCACCACCCCGAAGCGCTGGCGGCCATCAGGAAGGCCGCGTGATGCAGACCAGATTGAAGCTCGACCTCACCCGGTTTGCGCTCGACGCGGCGTCCCGGCAGATCATCAGCGCCGCTAAGGCCGAGGCCGTCATCGTCGCCGGTCCGCTCGCTCTTCGCCAACCTGAAGCGCCCGGTCAACTCCTCATCTGTCCTCCCGGGATCGAGCACACGGAAAGCCCCTCCAAGATGTCTTGGAGGGGCTTTCCTTTTTTACCAGGTGCCCGGTGGCCAGAACGAGCCGAAGGTCACATCACCGGACGGAGCGGCGGCGTAGCACAGCGTCCGTGAACCGACCGCCAGCTTCTGGCTGAAATCAGCGCCTGGCGGGCAGGCCGGCACCGGGAAGTCCCGGTAGCCGAGATCGGCCAGGCACAGCCGCACCGCGTCTCCGCGCAGGCCCTCGTTGGCGTCCACCACCGCTGTCCCCCCGCCCAGCGTGCCGCCGCCCGTAGTGTTGCAGGAGACCGTCCCGCCCAGCCGGTAGCACGCCGTCTGGGTCGGCGAGGTGTACTCCGGCAGCGGCACGCCGACCGGCCGGGAGGGCACCGCCTGGGTGGCGGCGATCCGGCACCGCGTCACGTCCTCCATACGGAAGCCGGGGCGCCCGTCGACCGATTGCAGGACCGGGATGACGTAAGGCTCCCCAGCCAGATACGCCTGGTACCGGGGGTTGGGTGACGTACAACCCACCAACACACACGCAAGAACCAGGGCTCCAAAGACGCCACGCATCGCCCATTCACCCCATTGGTTCAACCGACAGATTACTTTGGCATCAGGGCTCGTGATTGTGCAAAGAGTTCATGCACATCCCTCTGAGGATCGCAAGCGGGCCGACGCTGTACGACAGCGTGCCATCGAGCGACTTTTGGCTACTGAACACGGCGTCGACACGGCGCACACCGACTGCGTCCGGTCATCTCCGCACCGTGCTGACCGGGCGTGGCGATGGGGAGGAGGTCCGCCTCCTCCCCATAACGACGTTGCGTAAGCCCCGCGAATCGGCAATCATGGCAAATCTGCAACGGTCCACGGCAACAGTCCACACGATGACTCAGCCACCCTCTAAGCCCTTGATAAAATAGAGCTTTCCGGCTTGCGGGTTCGAGCCCTGCAACCGGCACCACCTTTTCCTCTCGCCAGACCGACGCCCGGCCCCACCCCATGACGCCCGCCCCCGACGGCCGCTCCCTGATCCCGACCGGTTCCGGCGTCATCGACGCGGAGCACGGCGCCATTCTCGACCTCCTGTCGGTGATGACCGCGGGCGGTCCGGTCGGGCTGGCGGAGTTGACCGCGCTCCGGCACGAGGTGGCCGAACATTTCGCCACGGAAACGGCGGAAATGGCCGTCCTGACCGCGGACCGGCGGGAGCGGCACGAGCATGCCCACCGCAGCTACCTCGCCGGCATCGACGCTCTGCTGGACACCGCGGGGCGTGGCGATCCGGTGACCGTCGACGATGCGAATCGGCTGATGCTGTGGTTCATCGTCCATTCCAACACCGCCGACACGGAGTTGGTGGAGGCCGGCCGGCGCGCCGGCGACGAGCCGCCGATGATCACCATGGACGATTGGCTCGACGGCCTGGACGAGGCCGACCGGGACGCCCTGCTCTCCTGAGGCGGCCGCGCCGCCCCTCTCCGGGGAACCGCGTCTCCGGGCTCCGGTTGGAGGAGGAACGATCCCTTCCCGCAACCGACCCAGGTTCCTTCATGGAAAAATCCGACACCCCCAACGCTGGGGCGCAGCGCCTGCGCGATGCCATCGACAAGGGCTTGACCGGCGACAAGATCCCCGCCGCCGACCCCGCTGCGGCGCCGCTGGGCACCGACGACGAGGCCGCGGGCACCCGTCCTCCCCCCGCCGCCAGCGCTCACGATCCAGCCCCTCCCGAAGCGCGCGCGCCATCGGGCCACTCCAAGGGCGCCGACGCCTTCCGCAAGGGCGATCTTCCCTTCGGCAAAGGCACCCGCGACGACGGGTGACCGCCGCCGCCGGAAAAATCTGTGCGAAAAAAATGTCCCTCTTCCCGGTGGGAAGAGGGACATCGTCATGGCGTCGAATGGTGGCGGGGCGCCTGCCCCAGTTTTCCGAAACAAATGGGCCGTCTGATGGACCGTCCGGCGCGTCGTCGGAATTGGTCGCCGATCAGAAATAACGCTCCGGCACGCGCAGCACGTCGTCCGGCATCACCGGCGTGGTGATCGGGGCACGGCGCAGTTCCTTCTTGGGATCGGCCCCGCGGGTGATGAGGACGTAGTCCTCCTTGGCGCGGTAGGTGTAGCCGCCGGCCATCGCCACGGCGGACAAGGCGGTCATGCCGTTCACATACTGGTACTGGCCGGGGTTGCGGACCTCGCCCAGGATGAAGAAGGGGCGGTGGTTCAGCACCTCGACGCTGACCTTGGCGTCGCGGACGTATCCCTGCGACAGGCGCTTGGCAATGTCGGTCTCCAACTCGCGCGGGGTGTGGCCGCGCGCCGTCACCTCGCCGATCAGAGGCATGGCGACCTTTCCCGAACCGTCGACGCGGAATTCGCCGGACAGCTGCTCCTCGCCAAAGACGATGACGCGCAGCGCGTCGCCGGCCCCCAGGCGGTAATCCGTCATCTGGGCGACGCCCGGCGGTTCGAGAGGGGCGTCCTGGCCACCGGCGCAGCCGACCATCGCGGCGGCGACCACGGTCATTCCGAGCGCGCGGAACACGTTACGTCGATTCATCCCTTACCCTTCCATGGCTCGTGAGGACATCGGGTCCGGCCGCCCTCGGACGGAGCGGCCGGACCCTGAGCGGTCACGGAGGGAGACTAGCAACTCGCACGCGCTTGGGAAAAAGTGGAGAGGAAGTAACGCCAACGGAGGAAAAGGATTCGCGTCACCGTATAGGCGGAAATGCAAAAGGGGCGCCCATCGGCGGATGGACGCCCCTCTGTGCATTTTCCAGACGATCTGATTACATCTGAGCGCCGACGCGCAGATAGACCAGATTGTCGGAGTAATCGAAGCCACTGAGGTTCGAGTTACGCTTTTCGTAAGTATAACCGCCATTCACGAAGATATAGCGGCTGAGCTGATAGCTGGCGCCGGCTCCCAACGTGTAGACGTCGTCGGTGCGGTCCACGCCGTTGAAATCGTCCTGGCGCCACTGGACGCGGGCGTTCAGCAGCAGGGTGCGCAGCAGCTCGTGATCCACGCCGACAGCGGCCACGGTGCGGTTGTAGCTCGACGCGATCTGGCTGCCGCGGGCGTAGGTCGATTCCCGGACCTGACGGCTGAGCGAACCGGTGACCGAGGTGAGCTGGGTCACCGACCAGTTCAGACGACCGCCCACGGCCAGACCACCGAAATCCTTCAGCGTCGGATCGTCGTAGGTCCGGCTCAGATAGCCGGCATAGATCTCGCCGTTGATCAGGCCGGTCAGGTCGGTGGACAGGCCGCCGACGACCTCGTAGCCCTCCGAGTCGCGGTTGACGCCGCCGAAGTCCTGGCTCAGCCGGTAATTAGTCCAGTTGTAGGAGCCCTGGACGAAGGCCTCGTAGCCCTGGATGAACTCGTAGCCGACGCGGGCGGTGCCCGTATAGCTCCAGCGGTCGCGGTCCTCCTGAGACTCCGTCTGCCCGTTGCTCAGTTCGGCGTCCTGGTAGGAGGTGTACTGGGCGCCGCCGGTCAGGCGGACACGGACGCGGTTGAAGCGCTGGTTGAAGGACGCCTCGCCTCCGTGGGTGAAGTAGTTCACCGGCTCCGCGAAGCGCGGCACGACGGTGCCGGTGGCCAGCGACACGTCGAAGTTCGGGTCGGATCGCCCTTCATGGTCGCGGCGGCTGAACAGCAGACCGCTGACCGAGGAGTCGCGGGTGATGTCGTAGCGGCCGTCCACCTGCGCCCGGTAATCGGCGTAGTTCTCCGACGAGTAGTCGAAGAAGCGCCCGATGTTGCCGGAGGCCGAGAAGTTCAGGGCGTGGTTGTTGAAATCCGAACGCACGTCGACGCGCGGCTGGGTGACCCAGATGAAGTCATCGCGGGTGTCGTTCTCGGTCGCGAAGACGTTGCTTTCATAGGTCAGGCCGGTCTCGATGCGCGGCAGGATCAGGAACGATCCGGCGCGGATGCCGAGCTGTTCGACCTCCGGACGGCGGCGCTCCAGCACGGATTCACCGGGCTGCAGTTCCTGGGCGCTCACCGGCGTGGCCGCGGGCAGCGCCGTCAGCACGGTGGACGCGAGCGCGAGGGCGAGGAAGGACAGGGAGCTGGGCTTCATGGGTCACCGCGCAAGGCTGAAATCAGTGGCTCGTATCGGGCGGCCGAATGGCCTCGGAATGTGCAATCGCCGCTCCGGCAGAAGCGGACAGTCGCTGCAAAGACAACTCATGGCGTGATGTCCGTGCAACAGTGAAGCCGTTCAGCCGTGGTTTTTGCCCGCGCCTGTGTTGTCGGCGCAACAAGACTTGCGTCAGACGGGCGCTCTATTGCCATGCGCCCGCACCATTAGAGCTAAGGTCATACGACCGCAAACCCTGGCGGCCACTTCCTCGGGAACCAGCCTTCGGCGGCAACCGTTCACCCAGGGCGGCCCGGAACCGCCTGCAATCGGGATCATGAGGAAACGCCGAACATGACCAGACCCCTGACCACTCCCCCGCCACCCAAATCGCCCCGCCATCCTGGCGACGATGTCGTGATGCCGCCCTACACACCCGGGAGTGTCCCACCGCCGGACGGCGAGCTTCCGAAGTCCGACCGCGAAAGGACTCCGCCGCCGAACACCTACCCACCGAAACAAAATCCTTAATCGAAATATGGGCTCCCTTCTGGTATGACCAAAACACACCCGCATATGCAGATTGCAGCCTAGTCCCTCGGGAAAGATTTTTGAAACGCACGGCTCATCTTCGTTCGCGAGTGCTTTGCATTCCAAATAGTGAACACCTTTGGACTGTGGCCCTATGCCGCAGCGGCGAGCGTTGCCTATCGCGACTTCCATCCCTAGGCTTCAAAGCGAAGCCTGCTGCATTTGGCGCAAGCCCGGGAACATTCCCCGGGATCGGCGCCGAACCTGTCGCACGGTGTTTCGCCGACACCCGCCGCGACCGGAAACGGTCCGGCTCCGCAACGCTCGTGTGCGCCCATGGATCAGATTGCCCATTCTCCGACCGACGATTACCTGCTGACCGGGCAGGTCCACTATCGCCTTCGCCGGGCCCATCAGCGCGCGTCCTCCATCTTCATGGACATGATCGGCGACTCCCAGCTCACCCCCACCCAATGGGGCGCCCTGGTCACGTTGCGGGCCGAGGGATCGCTGTCGCAGAATCAGCTCGGCCGGCTGACCTTCATGGACCCGGCGACCACCCAGGGCGTGATCCTGCGCCTCGTGGAGCGCCAACTGGTGGAGCGTCAGCCCGACCCGCAGGACCGGCGGCGCACCAGCGTCAGCCTGACCCGCGCCGGACAATCGCTGGTCAGCACCCTGCTGGAGAACGCCACCCGGGCGCATCACCGCACGCTGGACCCGCTGACCCCGGAAGAGCAGGCGACCTTTCTCATGCTCCTCTCCCGCCTGATGTGAGGCCGGCGCTTCCGGCACCGGCAGGCGGAAAACAGGCCTGTTGAAAACCGGCATGGTGCGGCGCAACGGAACGGTGACTTTTGCGGTGGGTTTGCTATGAACGCAGACATTGCGTTCACGCTGCCGTTCCATGCGTTCACGCAGCCGCCAACCGCGCCGGGATACCGCCGACCATGAACCGCCGCCATCTCCTGCTTGCGCCGGGCGCAGCCGCCCTCGCCGCCCTTTGCTTCGCCGCGCCGATGTCCGTCGCCAAGGCGCAATCCGCCCCGGCCCAATCGGATGGCCAGCCAATTCGCGTCGGCGAGATCAACAGCTACACCGGCCTGCCGGCCTTCACGATTCCCTACCGCCAAGGCTGGCAGCTCGCGGTGGAGGAGGTGAACGCGGCGGGCGGCCTGCTCGGCGGGCGCAAGCTGGAGGTCGTCTCCCGCGACGACGCCGGCAAGCCGGACGACGCCGTGCGCGTCGCGCAGGAATTGCTGTCGAACGAGAAGGTCGAGCTGCTGGCCGGCACCTACTTCTCCCATGTCGGGCTGGCCGTGGCCGACTTCGCCGCGCGCAACAAGCTGCCCTTCGTGGCGGCGGAGCCGCTGACCGACGCCATCACCTGGACCAAGGGCAACCGCTACACCTTCCGCCTGCGCCCCAGCACTTACATGCAGGCGGCCATGCTGGTGGAGGAGGCGGCGAGGCTGCCGGCCAAGCGCTGGGCCACCGTCGCGCCCAATTACGAATACGGCCAGTCGGCGGTGCAGTGGTTCCGCCAGCTCCTCTCGGAGAAGCGGCCGGACGTGGAGTTCGTCGCCGAGCAGTGGCCGGCCCAGGGCAAGCTGGAGGCCGGGCCGACCGTGCAGGCGCTGGCCGCGGCGAAGCCGGACGCGATCTTCAACGTCACCTTCGGCGCCGACCTCGCCAAGTTCGTGCGCGAGGGCGAGGGCCGCGGCCTGTTCCGCAACCGCACCGTGGTCAGCCTGCTGACCGGCGAGCCGGAATATCTCGATCCGATGAAGGACGAGGCGCCGGAGGGCTGGATCGTCACCGGCTACCCGCAGGAGCAGATCGACACGCCGGAGCACAAGGCCTTCCGCGACGCCTATGTGAAGCGCTTCAACGAGCCGCCGCGCCAGGGCTCGGTCGTCGGCTACGCCACATTCAAGGCCATCGCCGCCGCCGTGGAGAAGGCCGGCTCCACCGATCCGGAGAAGCTCGTGGACGCGCTGTCCGGCTTGGCCCTGTCCAGCCCCTTCGGCCCGATCACCTTCCGCGCGCTCGACCATCAGGCGACGATGGGCGCCTATGTCGGCAAGACCACGGTGAAGGACGGCCAGGGCGTGATGACCGGCTGGCGTTACGCCGACGGCGCGGACTATCTGCCGTCCGACGAGGCCGTCCGCAAAATGCGTCCGGAGTAAGGGGCGGAGGGGCCGGCCTACTTGCCCCCACCCTTCCCACGGCTGCGCCGCGGGCCCCTTCCTTCCCCCGCTCCGCAGGAGAGGGAAATCTACTCCCCTCCCCTGCGAAGCGGGGGAGGGTTAGGGAGGGGGCAAGACCTCGCTTCCGCAGACCCTGCCGAAAGAGCCGATGTCCTTCTACCTCGTGCAATTCCTCAGCGGCCTCGCCACGGCGGCTACGCTGTTCCTGGTGTCGTCCGGGCTGACCATCGTGTTCGGCGTGACGCGGATCGTGAATTTCGCGCACGGTTCCTTCTACATGCTGGGCGCCTATCTCGGCTGGACGCTGGTGGAGCGCTGGGGGACCACGCCCCTGGGCTTCTGGGGTGCCGTGGCCGCGGCCTCGCTGGCGGTCGGGCTGCTCGGCGCGCTGATGGAGATCGGGCTGCTGCGCCGCCTCTACCGCTCGCCGGAGCTGTTCCAGCTTCTCGCCACCTTCGGCGTGGTGCTGGTGGTGCAGGACGCCGCCTCCTGGATCTGGGGATCGGAGGATCTGCTCGGCCGGCGGGCGCCGGGGCTGCGCGGCTCCGTGGACATACTGGACCAGCCCTTCCCCCTCTACGACCTCGTGCTGATCGGGCTGGGGCCGCTGGTGCTGGGCCTGCTCTGGCTGCTGTTCAACCGCACGCGCTGGGGCACGCTGGTGCGCGCGGCGACGCAGGACCGCGACATGGCCTCGGCGCTCGGCGTCGATCCGGCTCGGCTGTTCACCGGGGTGCTGTTCCTGGGATCGGCTCTGGCCGGGCTGGGCGGCGCGCTCCAGGTCCCGCGCGAGGCGGTGAACCTGCACATGGACATGGCCATCGTCGTGGAGGCCTTCGTCGTCGTCGTGGTCGGCGGCATGGGCAGCCTGACCGGCGCCTTCGTCGCCTCGCTGCTGATCGGGCAGTTGCAGGCCTTCGGCATCCTGGTCTTCCCGCAGATCACGCTGGTCCTGGTCTTCCTGTTCATGGCGGTGGTTCTGGTCATCCGCCCCTACGGCCTGCTCGGCCGCGCGGAGGACGCGCCGCCCACCGCCGCCAGCCCCGGCCCGCCGCTGGTCGCCGCGGCCGGCGCGGCGCGCTGGGCGCCCGCCCTGCTGCTCGCCCTGCTGGCGGCGGTGCCGCTGGTCGCCGGCGACTACGCGCTGATCGTGCTGACCGAGGTGGTGATCCTGGCGCTTCTGGCGGCCAGCCTGCATCTGCTGATCGGGCTGGGCGGCCTCGTCTCCTTCGGGCACGCCGCCTATTTCGGGCTGGGCGCTTACGGCGCGGCCCTGCTGGTCAAGCATCTGGCCGCACCGATGCCGCTGGCGCTGGCCGCCGCGCCGCTGGTCGCCGGGCTGGGGGCGCTGGCCACGGGCTGGTTCTGCGTGCGGCGGTCGGGCCTATACTTCGCCATGCTCACCCTGGCCTTCGCGCAGATCGTCTGGTCGGTGACCTTCCAATGGTACGGCGTCACCGGCGGCGACAACGGCATCCTCGGCGTCTGGCCGCCGGATTGGGCGGCGGGCAAGGCGGCCTATTACTGGCTGACCCTGGCGCTGGCCGGCGGCGCGCTGCTGCTGCTGCGCCGCGCCGCCTTCGCGCCCTTCGGCTACGCGCTGCGCGCCGGGCGCGATTCCGCGCTGCGCGCCGAATCGGTGGGCATCGACGTGCGCCGCCACCAGTGGCTGAGCTTCGCCCTGGCCGGTTCCGCCGCCGGTCTGGCCGGCGGGCTTTATGCTTTCGCCAAGGGCAGTGTCTTCCCCACCCTGATGGCAGTGCCGGTGTCGGTGGACGCGCTGGTCATGGTGCTGATGGGCGGCATCCAGACGCTGAGCGGCCCGGTGGTGGGTGCTGCGCTGTTCCACCTTCTGGAAACCGAGGCGATGAGCCGGACCGACTGGTGGCGGCTGGTCCTGGGCACCATCATCCTGGTGCTGGTTCTGGCCTTTCCCAAGGGCGTCGCCGGCTTCGTCCGCGACCTGTGGACCCGCGGGAGGGACGCATGAGCCGCCGTCTCGCCGTGGAGAATCTCCAGCGCGCCTTCGGCGGCGTGCAGGCCGTGCGCGGCGTGTCCTTCGCTCTGGACGCCGGGGAGATCCTGGCGCTGATCGGGCCGAACGGGGCCGGCAAGACGACCTGCTTCAACCTGCTGAACGGCCAGCTTCAACCCGACGCGGGGACGGTGCGGCTCGACGGGGTGGACATCGTCGGCCTGCCGCCGCGCCGCATCTGGCGGTTGGGGGTCGGCCGCACCTTCCAGATCACCGCCACCTTCGCCTCGATGACGGTGCGCGAGAACGTGCAGATGGTCCTGCTTTCCGTCCACAGGCGGCTGTTCGGGCTATGGACCCTGGCGGCCTCCGGGTTCCGGGACGAGGCGATGGCCCTGCTGGAGCGCGTCGGCATGGGCGCTCAGGCGGAGCGGCCCTGCGGCGTGCTGGCCTATGGCGACCTCAAGCGCGTCGAACTCGCCATGGCGCTGGCCGGCGATCCAAAAATCCTGTTGATGGACGAACCCACCGCTGGCATGGCCCCCGGCGAGCGGCAGGAGCTGATGGCCCTGACCTCCTCCCTCGTCCGCGAGCGCGGCCTCGCCGTCCTGTTCACGGAGCATGACATGGACGTCGTATTCGGCCACGCCACCCGCATCATCGTCCTCGACCGCGGCCAGCTGATCGCCGAGGGCACGCCCGACGCCGTGCGCGCCGACCCGCGCGTCCAGGCCGTTTATCTGGGAGGTGCGGCATGACCGGCCAGCCTCTCTTGAGCATCCGCGGGCTCCAGGCCTGGTACGGGCGGGCGCACATCCTGACCGGCGTCGATCTGGCGGTGGAGCGGGGCGAGGTGGTCGCCCTGATGGGCCGCAACGGCGCCGGCAAGACCACGACGATGAAGGCGATCATGGGTCTGCTCGACCGGCGCGCCGGGTCGGTCGCTTTCGACGGGCGCGAGGTGTCCGCCCTGCCGCCGCACCGCGTCGCGCGGCTCGGCCTCGGCTACGTGCCGGAGGACCGGCGCGTCTTTACCGACCTGACGGTGGAGGAGAATCTGGAGGTCGGCCGCCAGCCGCCCCGCGACGGCGCCCCGCACTGGACGCCGGAGCGGCTCTACGCCCTTTTCCCCAACCTCGCCGAGATGCGGGGCCGCCGCGGCGGGCGGATGAGCGGCGGGGAACAGCAGATGCTGACGCTCGCCCGCACGCTGATGGGCAACCCGTCGCTCCTGCTGCTCGACGAGCCGTCGGAGGGGCTGGCGCCGCGCATCGTGCAGCAGATGGCCGACGCCCTGCGCGCCCTGAAGGCCGAGGGGCTGTCGATCCTCGTGTCGGAACAGAATTTGGCCTTCGCCGCCGCGGTCGCCGACCGGGCGAGCGTCATCGAGATGGGACAGATCCGCTTCGAAGGCCCGATGCGGAGTCTGCTGGAGGACGAGGCGGTGCGCCGGGCCTATCTGGCGGTGTGAGGCTGGCGGTATGAGGGCTGGTCACACCAGCATGTCGAGGACACGCTTGGTGTTGTCCTGCGCGGCCTGCATCACCTTGACGTTCGCGGCGAAGTCGGTCTGGGCCGAGGACAGGCTGACCACCACCGCCGGATCGAGGTTGCCGGCGGCGAGCTGCGCGCCCGCCTCGTCGGCGCGGGACTGGGCGCCCTGCAGCCCCGCCAGGGCGGAGGCCTGGGCGTCGGGCAGGGACGGCATCCGCGGTGCGCCGAGCGCGCTGATGTCCATGGTGGGAACCCTCGATTGACCGGTCGCCCATCCTACCCCTTCCGCGCGGGAAAAGCGACGGGGACGGGCCGGCTCGCTCAGCCCTCCGCCAGCCAGACGGCCAGACGGTCGAGAAGGACGCCGGCCTCCGCCGGGTCCTTGAGGCTCCATCCAGCGGCGCTGGGGGCCGGCGGGTCCATGACGCGGATGCCGACTCCCCGCCCCTCGCCACGCGCCGCCAGTGCACGGAAGGCGTCCTCGTCCGTCTCGTCGTCGCCGAGATAGAGCGGCAGCGTCTCCGGTCCCGCCAGCCCCAGGGTATCGAGCAGCGAGAGCACGGCCTTGCCCTTGTCCCAGGGGACGTTGGGCCGCAGCTCGTGAATCTCCTTGCCGCCGGTGACGCGCAGCTTCGGAAAGGCCGCCGCGACACCCTGCACCGCGTCGCCCACCGACGCCTTGCGGTCCGGGGCGACCCTGCGGGTGTGGATCGCGATGGCGAAGCGTTTGCGCTCCACCAACGCGCCCTCGACCCCATGCAGGCGGTGCAGCAGGTCCGCCTCCGCCGCGTCGAGGTCGCCCAGATACTCCTCGCCGATCTGGGTGCGCAGGCCGGGGCCACGGATGTCGAAGCCGTGGCTGCCGGCATAGATCAGATCATCGATCCCGACATGGCGGGCCACGTCGTCCAGGTCGCGCCCGCTGACCACCGCCACCGGGCACAACCCGGCAAGCCGGCGGATCACCGCGCGCACGGAGTCGTCGAGGATCGCCAGGTCGGGGCGCTCCACGATGGGCGTCAGCGTCCCGTCATAATCGAGGAAGACGGCGGGCCGCCGGTCGCCCAGCATCGCCGCGAAAGCGTCGAACCGGACGAGCGCCGACGGCTTGCCTTCGGTGGAAGCGGGGGGCTGCTGGTCGGTCACGGGCGGCTCTCCTTTATCGTCCTGATGCATCGTATGTGGGCGCTGTCGCGCCGGCGCACGATCGGAACAACGGGAAAGCGCCCCCCAGGGTCCGGATGGGGGTCTGGGTGCGGAGCCGGATGCGTTAACCAACGATGTTATCGCACCCGATACGATTGTGACTCTCTGGTCACAGCGACCCCGGAAAAAGCAACGGCCCCACCTGGGGGCCATTGCTTCGGGGTTTGCACCCACCTGAGATCTTTGTTAATTTTGCAGTGCAGCAAGAGATTGCTGCTTCGCCCTTCTTGGGCGTTTCCTCCCTAAACTCAGGCCGCTGTTCGTCAGCGGCCTTTTTTCTGCCAGAAACCTGTCCCCTCTGGCAATCCCTAACGAACTCCATACCCCAACAATTCCAGCGTCATAATCCGTAAATAATTAGGGGTTTTGACGACGCGGCAGCCTCTTGCGCCACAGTCCCCGCCGGGTTTTCCTGTCGGCCCACCGCCGCCCCTCCGCCGCAGCCCATCGGGTGCCGAATTGAGCCACGCAAACAGCCCCGCCGCCGACCGGCCGCTGAAGGCGCTCGTCAACGCCACGCTCCACACCGGCGACTCGGTGCTGGCCGGCGCCGCCTTGCTGCTCGATGGCCCGGCCATCGCCGCCATCATCGCCCCCGAGGCGATTCCGCCGGAGGCCGAGGTGACGGATCTGGGCGGCGGCATCCTGGCCCCCGGCTTCATCGACCTGCAGGTGAATGGCGGCGGCGGCGCGCTGTTCAACGACACGCCCGACCTGCCGACGCTGCGCCGCATCGCCGAGGCGCACCGCCGGTTCGGCACCACCGGCCTGCTGCCCACCCTCATCACCGATTCGGCCGAGACGCGCGCCGCCGCCGTGGCCGCGGTGCGCGCCGGAATGGCGCAGGGGATGCCCGGCCTGCTCGGCATCCACCTGGAAGGCCCGCACATCGCGCCGGAACGCCGCGGCGTCCATGACGCGCGCTTCATCGCGCCCCCCGACGCCGGTGACCTCGCCCTGCTCGGCGGCTTGTCCGGCCTGCCGGCCCTGGTCACGCTGGCGCCGGAAGCGGTCCCGCCGGAGCAGATCCGCCGGCTGGCCGCCGCCGGCCTGCGCATCGCCGCCGGCCACAGCGCCGCGACCTGGGCGCAGGCGAAGGCCGGCTTCGCCGCCGGCATCACCGGGGTCACCCATCTGTTCAACGCCATGAGCCCGCTCGGCTCCCGCGAGCCCGGCATGGTGGGGGCGGCACTGGAGGAGGATGCGGTCTGGTGCGGCATCATTGTCGACGGGCACCATGTCCATGACGCTTCCGTCCGTCTGGCCTGGAAGGCGAAGGCCCGCGGCCGGCTGTTCCTGGTGACCGACGCGATGCCCCCGGTCGGTGCGACCCAACCCGGCGCCACCGAACCCGGCGCCACCCAACCCGGCGGCTTCCAGCTCTACGGCGAGGACATCCGGGTGGAGGACGGGCGCTGCGTCACCGCCGACGGCACGCTGGCCGGTTCCGCCCTGGACATGGCGACGGCGGTTCGCAATGCCGTGGAGCGGGTCGGCATCCCGCTGGACGAGGCGCTGCGCATGGCCTCCGCCTATCCGGCCGATTTCATGGGCATGGCGGGACGGCGCGGCCGCATCCGGCCCGGTCTGGCCGCCGACCTCGTGCACCTCGACGAGCGGCTGCGGGTTCGGGCGACCTGGATCAGCGGCAAAATGGCCGTTTCGTGAAACACCCCCTGCACGCACGCGAAAATCTGTCGTATAGAGGCCGCAGAATTTCGACCCTCATACGCAGCATCGAGGAGACTTACCCATGGACATCGCCCTGATGGTTCTGGCCGTCGTGTTCTTCTTCTGGCAGACCGTTTCCGAGTGATCGGGGTCCGGGCATCCGGACAAGCGAAAGGGCGGCTCCCCGGCGGAGCCGCCCTTTCGCGTTTCCGGCCCGTCAATTCGGCCGCCGGCCGGAACCGTCAGTCGGCCAGCACGCCGCCATGGATCGGCGGGTGTTCCAGCCGGGCATGGGCGGAGGCGACGAGCCTCAACGTCTCCATGATCGTTCCGATCGCCTCGTTCAGGTCGGCCCGCCCGGCGGGCATCGGCATGCCAGACAGGACCGATTCCAGGTCGGCGGCGGCGTCCTGAAGAAGGACGCAGGCCTCCTCCAACTGACGTTTGGCCATTACGCCGTCCGCAGAATCCGACGACGGTGCCTTCTGCATATTGCGATAGGCATTTTGATTTGCAGTTTGCAGCGAAGCCCCACGCCGCCCCTTCTGAAACCCCGATATGAAGCCGAACATGGGCCTTCTCCCTTCCGTGTCGGAGGGTATAGAGCAAAAGCCGCGCCAACTCGCGGGCATCGGCCAAAGGCATCACTGCATGGGCCAAAGCCATGCCGCGCCGCGCATACCGCTTTCGGCGCCATGGCGCGCCCGGAGGAAGCGGGTGCGCGGCGCCGGACTCAGCGCCCAGCGCCCCCACAGGGCCGGCACCGCCTCGTACAGCCCCGGCAGGTCCGACAGACCGCCGCCGACCACCACCGCGTCGGGGTCGAGCAGATTGATGACGGCGGCCAGCGCGCGGGCCAGCCCGTCGGCATGGCGGTCCAGCGTCGCCCGCGCCTGCGCGTCGCCGGAGCGGGCGCGCGCGGCGATCTCCGGCGGGGCCAGCGCTTCCCCCGTGCGCCAATGATGCAGACGGGCCAGACCCGCGCCGCACAGCAGAGTCTCGATGCAGCCCTCCCGCCCGCAGCCGCAGGGCCGCGGCGGGCCATCCTCCGCCGTACGCCAGGGCAGCGGGTTGTGTCCCCACTCCCCGGCCAGGGCGTTGGCGCCGGGCAGGATGCGCCGGTCCGCGACGATCCCGCCGCCGACCCCGGTGCCCAGGATGATCCCGAAGACCAGCGGCGCCCCGGCGGCGGCGCCATCCACCGCCTCCGACAGGACGAAGGCGTTGGCGTCGTTGGCGATCCGGACCGGACGGCCCAGCGTTCGCGACAGGTCCGCGGCGAAGGGCCGCCCGTCCAGCCAGGGCAGGTTGACCGCGCGCACGGTGCCCGCGGCGGCGTCGACGATGCCGGGCAGGCACAGGCCGACCATGGCGTCCCGGCAGCCCGCACGCTCCTCCAGCGCCGCCACGGCGCCGGCCAGCGCCTCCAGCGTCTCCGCATAGCCGCGCGGCGTGTCGGCGCGGTGCCGCGCCCGCTCCGTCCCGTCGGGAGCCAGGAGGGTGGCGGCGATCTTCGTGCCGCCCAGATCGACGCCAATTCGCATCGGACCCATGCCCATGACGGACTCCCAGCGCGGGTGGACAGTGAACGGGGTGGAAAAGCAGCTCCCCCTATAGCGCAGCGCTCCGCCCGAATCAGCCATCCCGACGCGCGCCTCCTCCATAAGAGGTGGCGGTCCCGTCCCTTTGCACCGTCGCAGGACGGCAGCGGACCACTAGAGTCAGGAGTGTCACGTCTCATCAATTGGATTGCGCGCGCCCCCATGGACCGTTCCGCTCCGAAAGCCACGCCATCCTCGAATCGCTCTGCGGCGAAGGCGAAGCCCCAACCACAGGCCGCCGGCCTGCGCCCCGACCAGACGGAGGTCTTCGACGGCCTTCTCCTGGCTCTGTTGGCGCGCAAGCGGCTGCTGGTGCTGGTCGGCGAGGCCGGGTCCGGACGAGCGGCGGTCTTCCACCAGCTCGTCGAGCAGGTCGGCTCCGACGGGGCGCTGGTGCTTCCGGTCGCCGCCAGCGCCGGGGCGCAGGTCGAGGATCTGGTCTCCGCCGCCGGTGACGCCGCTCTGCCCTCCGACAACGACGACCGCGATTTCGACACGCTGATCGAGGCGCTGGAGGAGCGGCTGGATCTCGCCGGCACCGGACTGCTGGCGGTGGAGAACGCGGGCGTCCTGGCCGCCCCGACTCTGGCCGACCTGATCGATCTCACCCGCTCCGAGACGCCGAGCGGGCGTTTCCTTCAGGTTCTTCTCTGCGGCACGCCGGAGATGGAGCGGACCCTGGCCCGTCCCGGATTGGCCGAGGCGGTGCGCGAGTTGGGCGTGATCTACCGCATGACGCCCGGCGCCGGCCCGTCCGTCGCGCCCACCGCCGCCATCCCGTCCGCGGGCCCGTCCGCCGGCCTCCCCACCGGCCCGGTAGCCGTCCCGCCGCGCGCCGCTCCCCCGCCGCCGCGCCGCGCGGCGGAGCGCGACGCCAACGATTGGCCCGCCAACGATTGGGACGCACCGGACGGCTGGACGATCCCGGAGACCGGCGGCCCGGTCGCCGACCTGCCCGTCAAGCGGCGCCCGCGCCGCCGCGCCGCGCTGGCCGGAGCGGCGATCACCACCCTGATCCTGCTGGGTGCCGCCGGGGCCGGCGTGACCCTGACGGTTCCCGGCGCCACGCCCGAACGGGCGCTCGATTACGCCCGGCAAGGTTGGGAGGATATCCGAACCTTCGTGACGGAGCGGGTGCACAATCCTTTTGCGGACGAGCCCAGCCTGGGCAGCCGCGGCCCCGACACGACGTTGGCGCTCGCCCGGCCGCAGAACCCCTACCTCGCCTCCCTCCCCGCCGAGGCGGGCGTGCCGGTCGCGAGCCCTTCGCCGACAAAGGCCGACGTCCCGCCGCCGCCCGCCGCCCGCACCGTGACGCCTCCGGCCCAGGAGGCCGCCCCAACGGCGCCTCCGCAAACGACCGTCGCCAAACTCGATCCGGCACCGCTGGCGAAGCCGGAGCAGCCGCCCGTCGCTCCGGCGGTCCAGATGCCGAAACCGCCGGTGCCGGCGGCCGATCCGCTGGCCGCGGAGCACACCCAGCCGCCCAAGCCGCGGGCGACGGAATACCGCACGGAGCAGAGCGAAGGCCCGACCGGCTCCGCCACCCTGCCGCCGCTGGTCGATGAGCCGACGCCCCAGATGGCGGCTCCGGCGATGCCCCAGCCCGCGGCTCCCACGGCGTCCACGCCCTTCTCCACCAGCGACAACGGCCTGAATCCGCGGGTCCGCACCCTGGTCGATCAGGCCCGCCGGCAAATCGCCGCCAAGCTCCTGACCACACCGCCGAACAACAACGCCTACGAGACGGTGTCGCGGCTGCGCGAGATCGCCCCGGCGACGCCGGAGATCCAGGACCTCCTGACGACCATGGAGGAGACCTACCGCCGCTGGGCATCGCTGGCCGAGCGCGACGGCAATTGGGACGAGGCGCGGCGCTTCTACGAGCGCGCCCTGATCGTCGCCCCGAACACCGGCGATCTGCGCGACCGCATCAAGGCGGCCGGCGAGGGGCGCGTGCTGCCCGCCACACCCACGGCCTCCGCGACCCCCGGCACCCCGCCGGCGCCGCCGGCCACCGCCGAGGTCCGGCCCGGCCTGGACAGCCGTGACGGAGCCATCGCCCTGATGCGCCGCACCGACGAGTTGAAGCGCGCGCTGGACGGCGGCGCCGATCCGAACAAGCGGGTGGACAACGGCAAGACCCTGCTGATGCTAGCCTCCGAACAGGGGCTGACCGACGCGGTGCGGCTGCTCATCGACCGCCGGGCCAAGACGGAGCTGCGCACCGCCGACGGCGCCACCGCGGTGATGTACGCCGCCTGGGGCGGGCACGAGGCGGTGATCCACGCGCTGGCCGCCGCCGGGGCCGAACTCGACGCCACCAACGACGACGGCAAGACCGCCCTGATGGCCGCCGCGGCCCGCGGCCATGACGGTGTGGTGAAGATCCTGGTCGACCGCGGCGTGTCGGTGGACCGGGTTGCCAGCCATGGCTGGTCGGCCCTGATGTACGCGGCCAACAACGGCCACGACCGCGTGGCTCGGACGCTGGTGGAGCGCGGCGCCAACCCGTTCCGCATGGACACCGCCGGCAACTCCGCCCTCACCCTCGGCGCGCTGCAGGGCCACATGCAGGTGGTCGAGGCGCTGAAGCCGCATTGAGATGCGTCCCCCGCTCCGGCTGGGCGCGGGGGACGCACAGCCCTACAGCGCCGCGAAGCGCGCCAGCATGGCGGCGTGGGAGCGGATGCCGTTGTGCAGGCACCTCACCTCGAACTTCTCGTTGGGCGAATGGATGCGGTCATCCTCCAGCCCGAAACCGACGAAGATCGAGTCGAAGCCCAGCGCCTGCCGGATGTAGCCGCCGACCGGGATCGACCCGCCGCTGCCGACCAGCGCCGGCTTGTTGGCGAAGACGTCGCCCAAGCCCGCCATGGCGGCGCGCAGATAGGGGCTGTCGGTCGGCACCTGGACGCCCGGCGAGCGGCCGAACACCTTGATCTCCCACCGCCCGTCCGCCGGCGTCCGCTCCTCCAGGAAGCTGCGGATGCCAGCCAGGATCTTCTCCGGGTCCTGGGCCGGCACGAGGCGGCAGGACAGCTTGGCCGAGGCCTTGGAGGCGATGACCGTCTTGGAGCCCTCGCCGGTGTAGCCGCCCCAGATGCCGTTGAGGTCGCAGGTCGGGCGCGACCACAGCCGCTCCAGCGCGCTGCGCCCGGCCTCGCCCGCCGGGGTCGTCAGCCCGACGCCGGCCAGGAAGGCGCTCTCGTCGAAGCCGAGGTCGCGCCACATCGCCTTTTCCTCGTCCGTGGGCTCGGCCACGTCGTCATAGAAGCCGGGGAAGCGGACGCGCCCATCCTCGTCGTGGATCTGGCCGAGAATGTGGGTCAGCGAGTTGATCGGGTTCAGCACCGCGCCGCCGAACATGCCGGAATGCAGGTCGTGGCTCGGCCCATGCAGCGTCGCCTCGACATAGAGCAGGCCGCGCAGCCGGGTGGTGATGGCCGGCGTGTCGATGTTCCAGGAATTGGTGTCGGTGATGACGCAGACGTCGGCCTTCAGCTCCTCCGCGTTGGCCTTCAGGAAGGGCAGCAGGTTCGGGCTGCCGGTCTCCTCCTCGCCCTCCAGCAGGACGGTCACGCGGATCGGTAGGGTGCCGTGCACGGCGTGCCAGGCGCGGAACGCCTCGATGAAGGTCATCACCTGGCCCTTGTCGTCCACGGCGCCGCGGGCGACGATGCGGCGGCCATGCTCGGCCTCGACGATGGCCGGCTCGAAGGGCGGGCTGTTCCACAGTTCCAGCGGCTCCGCCGGCTGCACGTCGTAATGGCCGTAATAGAGGATGTGCGGCACATCCGCGCCGCCCGGACCCGGATGGTGGGCGACGACCGCGGGATGGCCAGCCGTCTCGCGCACGGAGGCGTCGAAGCCCAGCCCGCTCAACTCGCGCACCAGCCAGTCCGCGGCACGGCGCACATCGCCCTTGTAGGCCGGGTCGGTGCTGACGCTGGGGATGCGCAGCAGGTCGCAGAGGCGGCCCAGGGAGTCTTCGAAACCGCGGTCAACCTGCTGGAGAACGGGGTCGGCTGACAGGACGCTCGACATTCGGAACTGCCTTCGGTGTGAATGACTGGCACCGATGGTAGCGCATCGCGGTTCCGCGCCAAGCTCCACAAAGCGCAGGGGTGCCATCCTCGCGAAGGCGGCGTTCCCGGCTCCCGCCACGGGAAGCACAGGATGGCGGAACCGCGGCTCCGCCTTCGCGAGGATACCCCCGGACGCAGGCGCGTCATACCGGCGGCACCGGTATGACCCTCTCAATCAATGCTGACGCATTGATCTGCCGGGCCCGACGGTTGGAAAACGATGGAAGTGATCGTTTTCCAACCGTATCAGACGGTGAGATACCGCCGGACCTCGCTCTCCTCCAGCCCGTCGCGGCTGCCCGCCAGCATCACCTCGCCGCGTTCCATCACCGCCCAGTCGTCGGCCAGATCGCGGGCGAACTCGAAATACTGCTCGACCAGCAGGATCGCCATGGTGCCCTTGTCGCGCAGGTAGGAAATGGCCCGCCCGATGTCCTTGATGATGCTGGGCTGGATGCCCTCGGTCGGCTCGTCCAGCACCAGCAGCCGGGGCCGCGTCACCAGCGCCCGCCCGATGGCGAGCTGCTGCTGCTGCCCGCCCGACAGGTCGCCGCCGCGCCGGTCGAGCATGGATTTCAGCACCGGGAACAGCTCGAACACCTCGTCGGGGATCGAGCGGTCGGCGCGCTTCAGCGGCGCGTAGCCGGTCAGCAGGTTTTCCCGCACCGTCAGCAACGGGAAGATCTCGCGCCCCTGCGGGACATAGGCGATGCCGCGCCGCGCCCGCTCCGACGGGGCGAGCTTGGTGATGTCGCCGCCGTCCCAGGCGATGGTGCCGCCGGTCATCGGCTTCAGCCCGACGATGGCGCGCAGCAGCGAGGACTTGCCGACGCCGTTGCGCCCCAGCAGGCAGGTGACCTTCCCCACCTCCGCCGTCAGCGACACGCCGCGCAGCGCCTGCGCTGCGCCGTAATGGAGATCGACAGACCGTACGTCGAGCATGCTTGCTTTCTCCTGAATCCCTTCTCCCCTCTGGGGAGAAGGCTAGGATGAGGGGGGCGGCCGCAGGTCGGAAAAGCTCCGCAATGAGGCTGCGTTTCCGCCCTTCGGGCGCCCCCTCACCCTGACCCTCTCCCCAGAGGGGAGAGGGGAATGTGGTTCGGTCACCGGCCGAGATAGACGTCGATGACCTGCTTGTTGGCGCTCACCGTGTCGAGCGAGCCTTCGGCCAGCACCGAACCCTCGTGCAGCACCGTGACCTTCACGCCCAGCTCGCGGACGAAGACCATGTCGTGCTCCACGACGATCACCGAATGCTTGCCGGCGATGTCCTTCAGCAGATGGGCGGTCTGTTCCGTTTCCGCGTCGGTCATACCGGCCACCGGCTCGTCGACCAGCAGCAGCTTCGGGTCCTGGGCCAGCAGCATGCCGATCTCCAGCCACTGCTTCTCGCCGTGCGACAGGCTGCCCGCCGGGCGGTCGCGCCGCGGCGACAGGCGGGTGATGTCGAGGATCTCCTCGATCCGCGCCCGATCCTCCCTTGTGGCCGAATAGGTCAGCGTCTTCAGCGGGCGGCGCGGCGCCTTCAGCGACAGTTCCAGATTGTCCCAGACCGTGTGCATCTCGAACACGGTGGGGCGCTGGAACTTGCGGCCGATGCCCAGGTTGGCGATGGCCGGCTCGCGCAGGCTGGTCAGGTCGGTGCGGCCCTCGAACAGGATGGTGCCGGTATCGGGCCGGGTCTTGCCGGTGATGACGTCCATCATGGTCGTCTTGCCGGCGCCGTTCGGCCCGATGATCGCCCGCATCTCGCCCGGCTCGATGACCAGCGACAGGCTGTTCAGCGCCCGGAACCCGTCGAAGCTGACCGACACGCCGTCCAGATACAGCAGGGTGTCTTCGGTGCTCATGTCTCTCAGACTCCCTTCTGGTCCGCCGGCTTGGCGGTGACCGTGGCGCGCGCCGGCAGCCGGTCGCGGAGCTGCGCCGCCAGACCCAGAATGCCCTTGGGCAGAAACAGGGTGACCAGGACGAACAGGCCGCCCAGCGCGAACAGCCACAGCTCCGGCAGCGCCGCCGTGAAGTAGCTCTTGCCGAAATTCACCAGCACCGCGCCCAGCACCGGCCCGGCCAGCGTGCCGCGCCCGCCGACGGCGACCCAGATCACCGCCTCGATGCTGCTGGCGGGGGAGAATTCCGACGGGTTGATGATGCCGACCTGCGGCACGTAGAGCGCGCCCGCCACGCCGGCCATGCAGGCCGACAGCGTCCAGGCGAACAGCTTGTAGCGGTCGGTCTCATAACCCAGGAAGCGCACCCGGCTCTCCGCGTCGCGCACGGCGATCAGCACCTTGCCCAGCTTGGACGCCACCACGGCCGACGCCAGGATGTAGCCCGCCGCCAGCGCCACCACCGTCGCGACGAACAGCCCGACGCGGGTCGAGGCGGCCTGGATGTCGAAGCCCAGGATCTCCTTGAAGTCGGTCAGGCCGTTGTTGCCGCCCAGCCCCATGTCGTTGCGGAAGAAGGCCAGCATCAGCGCGAAGGTCATCGCCTGCGTGATGATCGACAGATAGACGCCGGTGACGCGGGAGCGGAAGGCGAACCAGCCGAAGGCGAAGGCGAGCAGGCCCGGCACCAGCATCACCATGATCGCGGCGAACCAGAACTGGTCGAAGCCGTGCCAGTACCAGGGCAGTTCCGTCCAGTTCAGGAAGACCATGAAATCCGGCAGGTCGGCGTTGCCGTAGACCCCGCGCGAGCCGATCTGCCGCATCAGATACATGCCCATGGCGTAGCCGCCGAGCGTGAAGAAGGCGGCGTGGCCCAGCGACAGGATGCCGACGAAGCCCCAGACGAGGTCGAGCGACAGCGCCAGCAGGGCGAAGCACAGATACTTGCCGAGCAGCGCCACCGTGTGGGTGGACAGGTGCCAGGGCGAATCCGGGGCGGTGCCCAGCGCCATCACCGGAACCGCGACGGCCAGCACCGCCAGGACGGTCAGCAGCACGCCGGCCTTCTTGTCCAGGCCCATCAGGAAGAATCGGGTCAGCATCGGATCAGGCCTCCACCGCCCGGCCCTTCAGCGCGAACAGGCCGCGCGGACGCCGTTGAATGAACAGGATGATGAAGATCAGCACCAGGATCTTGCCCAGCACCGCGCCCGCGTAGGGCTCCAGGAACTTGTTGACGCCGCCGAGCGCCAGCGCGCCGACCAGCGTGCCCCACAGGTTGCCGACGCCGCCGAACACCACGACCATGAAGCTGTCGATGATGTAGCCCTGGCCCAGGTTGGGACTGACGTTGTCGATCTGGCTCAGCGCCACTCCGGCCAGCCCGGCGATGCCGGAGCCGAGCCCGAAGGTCAGCGCGTCCACCCGCGCCGTGCGGACGCCCATGGCGTTCGCCATGCTGCGGTTCTGGGTGACGGCGCGGATGCTCAGCCCGAACCACGTCTTGCGCAGCGCCACCAGCAGCGCGCCGAAGACGAGGAAGGCGAAGACGACGATCCACAGCCGCCCGTAGGTGATGGTCAGCCCGCCCAGCTCGAAGGCTCCGGACATCCAGGACGGTGCGCCGACCTCGCGGTTCGTCGGCCCGAAGATGGAGCGCACCGCCTGCTGGAGCGCCAGCGACAGCCCCCAGGTCGCCAGCAGCGTTTCCAGCGGGCGCCCGTAGAGCCAGCGGATCACGCTGCGCTCGATGGCGACGCCGACCGCGCCGGAGACCAGGAAGGCGACCGGCAGCGCCACCAGGATGGAGAGGTCGAACAGGCCCGGCGCCCACTGGCGGAAGGCCTCCTGGACCAGGAAAGTGGCGTAGGCGCCGATCATCACCATCTCGCCGTGCGCCATGTTGATGACGCCCATGACGCCGAAGGTGACGGCCAGCCCGATCGCCGCCAGCAGCAGCACCGAACCGAGCGACAGGCCGTACCACAAATTCTGCGCCGCGCCCCACAGGGCCAGCCGCTGCTCCACCGACGCGATGGCCTTCGTCGCGGCGTCCTTCACCGCGTCGCTTCCCGTATTGGCGGCGCCGTTCAGCAGGGCCCGCGCGTCCTGGTCGCCGCGCTCCTGAAGCACCGCGACGGCGGCGACCTTGTCGGCGTCGGGCGCGTCCCCGGCCAGCAGGACGGAGGCCCGCGCCTGGGTCATCGCGCGGCGCACGCGCTCGTCGGATTCCTTGGCCAGCGCCGTGTTGAGCGCGTCCAGCGCGTTGGCGTCGCGGCTCTTGAACACCGCCTCGGCGGCCTGCCGGCGCGTGCCGGCGTCGGGGCTCATCAGGGTGAGCGCGCCGAGCGTCGCGCTGATCGTGCGGCGCAGGGCGTTGTTGATGCGGATCTTCTCGACCGCGTTGCGGTCCGCCTCGCCGATGGCCCCGCCGGTCAGCGGGTCGGTCAGGGCGTAGCCGTTGCCGGCGCGCTTGGCGACGACCACGGCGCCGTCCGATTTGCGGACATGCAGGTCGCCGGCCTGGAGAGCCTCGATCACCGGCACGACGGCGGGATCGCCCGTCTCGGCCAGCCCGGCGATGGCCTTTTCGGTCTCGGCGTAGTTGCCGGCGCCCAGGCCGCGGACCAGCGGGGCCAGATCGGCGGCGAAGGCGGTGGGTGCGGCCAACGCCAGAAACGCGGCCAGCAGCCAGCAGAATGCGCGGTGCATCGCGGTTCCTGTGATGTGTCGGAAGTCGTTGGGGCGTTTTGCGTGGGAAGGTGCTGCCCCCACCCTTCCCGCTTCGCGGGCCCCTTCCCTCCCCCGCTGGGCGGGAGAGGGAGCAATCCCCTCCCCTGCGAAGCTCTCGCGCAAACCAAAGGTTTGCGCTGACGCGACAGGCGGACCTCTGGTCCGCCGAGAGCGGGGGAGGGTCAGGGAGGGGGCACCACGCAGCCAGTCACCAAGAGGCGTTCAGACGGTCCTCACGACCCCTTGCCGCCGCACTTGCCGGTCTTCACGTTGAAGTTGCCGCAGGACATCGGGGCGCGCCAATCGGAGATCAGGTCCTTGCTGTCCGGCAGGAAGTCCGACCACTCGTCGCCGACCACAAGGCCCGGCGTCTTGGAGACGGTCTCGAACTGGCCGTTCTCCTGCACCTCGCCGATCAGCACCGGCTTGGTGATGTGGTGGTTCGGCAGCATGGCCGAATAGCCGCCGGTCAGGTTCGGGACGGACACGCCGACGAGGCTGTCGATCACCGCGTTGCTGTCGGTGGTGCCGGCCTTCTCGACCGCCTTCACCCACATGTTGAAGCCGATGTAGTGGGCCTCCATCGGGTCGTTGGTGACGCGCTTATCGTTCTTGGTATAGGCCTGCCACTTCTTGATGAAGTCGCTGTTCTCCGGCGTGTCCACCGACATGAAGTAGTTCCAGGCGGCGAGATGGCCGACCAGCGGCTTGGTGTCGATGCCGGCCAGCTCCTCCTCACCCACGGAGAAGGCGACGACCGGGATATCCTGCGCCTTGACGCCCTGGTTGCCCAGTTCCTTGTAGAAGGGGACGTTGGCGTCGCCGTTGATGGTCGAGACGACGGCGGTCTTCTTGCCGGCGGAGCCGAACTTCTTGATGTCGGCGACGATGTTCTGCCAGTCGGAATGGCCGAAGGGGGTGTAGTTGATCATGATGTCCTCGGACTTCACGCCCTTGGACTTCAGGTAGGTTTCCAGGATCTTGTTGGTCGTGCGCGGATAGACGTAGTCGGTGCCGGCCAGCACCCAGCGCTGCACGCCTTCCGTCGCCGCCAGATAGTCGACGGCGGGGATCGCCTGCTGGTTCGGGGCGGCGCCGGTGTAGAAGACGTTGCGCGAGGACTCCTCGCCCTCGTACTGCACCGGGTAGAACAGGATGCTGTTCAGCTCCTCGAACACCGGGAGGACGGACTTGCGGCTGACCGAGGTCCAGCAGCCGAACACCGCGGCCACCTTGTCCTTGCTGACCAGCTCGCGCGCCTTTTCGGCGAACAGGGGCCAGTTGGAGGCGGGATCGACGACGACCGGCTCAAGCTTCTTGCCGAGAACGCCGCCCTTCTTGTTCTGCTCTTCGATGAGCATCAGCATGACGTCCTTCAGCGTGGTCTCGCTGATCGCCATGGTGCCCGACAGGGAATGGAGGATGCCGACCTTGATGGTGTCCTGGGCTGACGCCGGGGCGGCGAAGCCCGCGGCGAACGTGACGGCAAGACCGGCGGCCGCCGCAAGGGTGCGACCGGTCCCGAAGCCCGACGTGAACCCCGACTTGAACATTGTGAATACCCCCCGTTCTTTGGTCTGGCGCCCGCCTCAGGCGCCCGGGGGTGTCCTTCGCAAATGTGATGCCACGACGCGGCGCGATGCCGCCGCCTCAGGGATTCCGCGGCGGCTCACGGCCAAGCATTCGCTTACGAATTATGCACGCCGCCACAATCCGCCCAGGTTTTAGCCATAAATGCCGAAATGACTGAAAAATAGGCGATCACTCACACCGAAGACCGATGCCGTTCGATACAGACGGACAACACCTCATCCAAAGGTCGGGTCCACCAGTGGCGCGAGAATATTTCGACCTCGGAATAGCCTTGAAATCCGCTGGCTTCCACCCGGCCGCGGATCATCGGAATGTCGATCACCCCGTCGCCCATCATGCCGCGGTCCTCCAGCAGATCGGCGGTCGGCACCAGCCAGTCGCACACATGGAAGGCACAGAGGCGGCTCTTGCCCGCCCGGCGGATCTGCGCCTCCAGTTCCGGGTCCCACCAGACGTGGTAGACGTCCAACGCCACGCCCAGCGCGCCGGTTCCCTGCGGGTCCAGCCGGTCGCAAAGGTCCAGTGCATGGCGCATCGTGTTCACGCAGGCGCGGTCGGCGGCGTACATCGGGTGCAGCGGCTCGATGGCGAGCGGCATCCCGGCGCCGCGGGCGTGCTCCAGCAGCTCGGCGATGCCGTCCTCCACCTGGGCGCGGGCCAGCGCTATGTCCTTGGACGGCGGGGAGCCGGGGCGGGAGAATTGCGGCAGCCCGCCGACCACCAGCACGAGGCAGGGGGCGCCCAGCGCCACCGCCTCGTCCACCGCGCGGCGGTTGTCGTCGCGCACCTCGGCCCGGCGGTCGGGATCGGCGGGGAACATGCCGCCGCGGCAATAGCCGGACAGTTCCAGACCCAACTCACTCACCGCCCGGACGGCGCGGTCCAGCCCCACCGCGGCTACCTGATCCCGCCAGGGGGAGACGGCGCGGATGCCGTGGCGGGCGCAGGCGTCGAAGATCTGCAGCAGGTCGCCCTGCTTGCGCACCGTGGCCGTGTTGATGGACAGCCAGCGATGATCGCCGGAGAAGTCGCGCATGATTTGGAGTCCCTTATCAATCTCGTCCCTCTCCACTCCGGGGAGAGGATCAGGGTGAGGGGGTTGCGCTTGTGCCGAACCTGCCGCCACGCGCATCCCCCTCACCTGGCGCCTTCGGCGCCACCCTCTCCCCAGAGGGGAGAGGGAGTTACCCTCACACCGCTTCGATGCCGCGGACGGCCAGGACGTCGGCCATGCGCCACACCGCCTCTTCCGGGTCGCGCAGCAGCCCGGCCTTGTCGGCCAGCCGGAAAATCTCCGCCAGATGCAGGGTGGAGCGCGTACCCTCCTGCCCGCCGATCATCGTGAAATGGTCCTGGTGGCCATTCAGGTAGGCCATGAAGACCACTCCGGTCTTGTAGAAGCGGGTCGGCGCCTTGAAGATGTGGCGGGACAGCGGGACGGTCGGCGCCAGGATCTCGTGGAAGCGCCCCTCCTCGCCCGCCGCCAGTTCGGCCAAGGCCGCCGCCGCCGCCGGGGCGATGGCGTCGAAGATGCCCAGCAGCGCGTCGGAATGGCCCTCCGCGTCGCCGGCGATCAGCTCCGCGTAGTTGAAGTCGTCGCCGGTGTACATGCGCACGCCGGGGGCCAGCCGGCGGCGCATGACGATTTCCTTGTCCTTGTCGAGCAGGGAGATCTTCACCCCGTCGACCTTGGCCGCGAAGTCGTTGATGATGCCGACCGCCGTGTCGAGCGCCACCGGGAAGTCGTTGGTCCCCCAATAGCCGGCCAACGCCGGGTCGAACATGTCGCCCAGCCAGTGGATGATCACCGGGCTGCGCACCTGGGAGAGGATGCGGCTGTAGACGCGGACATAGTCCTCCGGCCCCTTGGCCACGCGGGCCAGCGCGCGCGACGCCATCAGGATCACCCGCCCGCCGAGATCCTCGACCGCGGCGACCTGCGTCTCGTAGGCGCGGATCACGTCGTCGAGGGAGCGGGCGTCCTCCGGGGCCAGATGGTCGGTGCCGGCCCCACAGGCGATCAGCGCGTTGCCGCGCCCCTTCGCCGCGGTCAGGGAGCGCCGGATCAGCTCCAGCGAGGCGTTCCAGTCCAGCCCCATGCCGCGCTGCGCGGTGTCCATCGCCTCGGCCACGCCGAAGCCGAGGTCCCACAGATGCTCGCGGAAGGCGATGGTGCGGTCCCAGTCGATGGCCGGGGCCAGCCAGGGGTCGTTGTCGGCCAGCGGGTCGGCCACCATGTGGGCGGCGGCGTAGGCCACACGGTTCAAGGGCCGGTCGGTGCGGGCGGGGAAGCCCCGCGCCGGGGCCACTTCGTAAGCCTCCAACGACCGGTCGGCGCGCGGCAGCTTGATGGTCAATGCCATGAGTGCGAACTCCGGTCAGGCGGTCAGAGAGGGAACGTCGACCCAGCGGCGCTCCTTCCAGCTCTTCAGCGCGGCCTCGACGAGCTGCACGCCCTTGGCGCCCTCGATCAGGCCATGGTCGAAGGGGGCGTCCTCGACGACGTGGCGGATGAAGGATTCCCACTGCGTCTTGAAGCCGTTGTCGGTCGGCTGGTTGTCGGGCACCGGCTGCCACGTCGCGTAGAAGTCCATGGTCTGCTTCTGGTCCGGGTTCCACACCGGGCGCGGCGTGCCCTGGCGCGGCTGGATCACGCAATCGCTCAAGCCCGCAACCGCCGAACCGTGCGTCCCGTCCACCTGGAAGGTCACCAGATCGTCGCGATACACCCGCGTCGCCCAGGAGGAGTTGATGTGGGCGATGACGCCGCCCTCCAGCTCGAAGGTGGCGTAAGCCGCGTCGTCAGCGGTGGCCTGATAGCGCTTGCCCTGCTCGTCCCAACGTTCCGGGATGTGGATGGCGCCCAGGCAGGAGACGCTCTTGACCTGCCCGAACAGGTTGTCGAGCACGTAGCGCCAGTGGCAGACCATGTCGAGGATGATGCCGCCGCCGTCCTCCTCCCGGTAGTTCCAGGAGGGGCGCTGCGCGGGCTGCCAGTCGCCCTCGAACACCCAATAGCCGAACTCGCCGCGAACCGAGAGGATCTTTCCGAAGAAGCCGCTGTCGCGCAGCATCTTCAGCTTCTGCAGGCCGGGCAGGAACAGCTTGTCCTGCACGGTGCCGTTCTTCACCCCGGCCTCCTCGGCCAGCCGGACGACGCGCAGCGCCTCCTCCAGGTTGGTGGCGATGGGCTTCTCGCAATAGACGTGCTTGCCGGCGCGGATCGCCGCCTCCAGCAGCGTCGGGCGCATCTGGGTGGTGCCGGCGTCGAAGAAGATCGTGTCGTCCGGGTTCGCCAGGGCCGCATCCAGATTGTCGGTCCAGCGCTCCACGCCGTGGCGCTGGGCCAACTCACGGATCTTCTCGGCGTTGCGCCCGACCAGGATGGGGTCCGGCATGACGCGGGCCCCGTCGGACAGAGTGACGCCGCCCTGCGCCCGGATGGCGAGGATCGACCGGATCAGGTGCTGGTTCATGCCCATGCGGCCGGTCACGCCATGCATGATGATACCAAGGCGCTTCGTGCTCATGTCTGGGACTCCCTAGGGGATTATTCGTTCTGCAGAGGGGACAGGCGGTCCCACCGGGGCTGCGCCGCGCTGGCGAAGCCGGGGACGGCCAGGGTTTCGGTGGGCAGGCTGCCGCCCGCCGTGGCGAGGCGGACGGTGCCGTCCCGCCGGGTGTAGAAGCCGGGATGCGCGTCGAGGAAAGCGTCGGCCTCCGGCGCTCCGTCGAAGCCGTTTCCGTACTGGTGGCCGTTGCGCTCCGCGTCGGCGATGCCGAGCAGCGCGACCAGCGCCGTGTCCTGCTGCACCGCCAGCCCGGCCTGACAGGTCAGGTCCTCCGCCGCGACGAAATGCGGCGCGCCCCAGGCCTCGCAACGCGCCCGGTTGAGGACGGCCTTGTAGAGACCCTTGCAGGACTTGGACGACACGCCGCGGTAGCCGGCGGCACGGGCGCGCGGAAAGGCGTCGTAGCCGTCGTCGGACTCGTCGATGATGAAGGGGATGCGCTCCGCCACGGCGCCCAGCGGCGCCTCCAGCGCGCGCTCCCGCGCCACCGGCTGTTCGATGTAGAGCAGGCGCCCGCGGAACCCCGCCAGCGCCGGGTCGCGCTCCAGCCCGGCCACGAAGGCGTCGAGCGCGAAGGCGCCCGCGTATTGTTCGTTGCCGTCCAGCGTGGCGCGGTAATCGCCCGCCGCCGCGTCGAGCACGCCGGCGATCTCGGTCAGACGCGCCAGATCGGCCACCGGATCGCCGCCCAGCTTGATCTTGAAGCGCGTCAGCCGCTCCCGCGCCAGCAGGTCGCGCAGGGCCTCCGGCTCGTCCAGCAGCCCGACCGTGTGGCGGAGCGCCACGGACGGCCGCGGCTCCAGCCCGGCGAGGAAGCCGTCCAGGTCGAAGCCCGCCAGATCCGGCGTCAGCCGCGCGTCGATCCCGGCCAGATTCGCCCTCATGCCGGTGAAGACATCCATGCCCAGGACCCGCAGCAGCCCGTCCAGCACCGCCTTGTCGATCAGCGCCGGCCCGTAGGCGGCGGTCAGGTCGGGCAGCCCGGCGGCGCGGCAGGCCGCCCGCTGCGTCTCATAGGCCACCGCGTGATGGCCGAAGGCGGTGTCCGCCCGATCCGTCCCATAGGCGTCGCGGGCGAGGCGCAGGGAGCGGCGCAGGCCGTCCACCGTCTCGTCCGGGCTGCGTTCCGGGCGTTTGTCGAACCACTTCGGCATCATCATCTCGGCGGTGCCGCCCCACGCCTCGCCGACGCCGTCCACATGGACCAGGGCGCGGACGAAGGCCTGGGGGGCCGCCTCCACCGTCACGCTGCCGAAGCGGAAGGGCTTCACGAAGCGGACGGGGCGTTCATAGAGGTCGATGGCGCGGATGGTGATGAGGGGTGCGGTGCCCCCACCCTTCCCGCTTCGCGGGCCCCTTCCCTCCCCCGCTGACGCAGGGGAGGGCGTTGATTCCCCTCCCCTGCGCAGCGGGGGAGGGTCAGGGAGGGGGCAGGACTCATCCATCACCACACGCCCCCTCAGTCCAGATGCCCTTGGGCGTTGAAATGCGCCCGGATGCGCTGGGTCAGCTCGATGAAGACCGGGTGGCCCATCACGTCCAGCGACCTCGGGCGGGGCAGCGGCACCTCGTAGGTCGCGGCGATGGCGCCGGGGCGTTCCGACATCACCATCACCCGGTCGGCCAGGAACACCGCCTCGGGGATCGAGTGGGTGATCAGCAGCACCGTCTTGCCCGTCTCGTGCTGGATGCGCTGCAGCTCGACGTTCATCTTCTCCCGCGTCATGGCGTCGAGCGCGCCGAACGGCTCGTCCATCAGCAGGATCTTCGGGTCGTGGACCAGCGCCCGGCAGAGCGAGGCGCGCTGCTGCATGCCGCCCGAAAGCTGCCAGGGGTACTTGTTCTCGAACCCCTCCAGCCCGGTCATGCGGATCAGCGCGCGGGCGCGCTCCAGGTACTTGTCGCGCGGCAGGCCGCGGACCTCGACCGGCATCATGATGTTGCGCAGCACCGTCCGCCAGGCGAGCAGCACCGGGCTTTGGAACACGATGCCCACGTCGTCGTGCGGCTCGGTCACCGTGGTGCCTTCGATGGTGATGGCGCCCTCGCTGACCGGCAGCAGGCCGGCGACCAGCTTCAGCAGAGTGGACTTGCCGCAACCGGACGGGCCGACGACGACCAGGAACTCCCCGTCCCGCACGTCGAAGGTGATCGGGCGCAGGGACGGCACCTCCCCGTCCCGGGTGCGGTAGGTTTTGGTCACCCCGTCGATCTGGATCAGGGTCTTTTGCGACAGGCGGGCCGTTTCGGCCGATCCGACGACTTTCAACTGGGGCTGAGCCATGTCCCTGCTCTCCTGTCCGTTCGGCCTCACTGGCCCGCCGCGGCGGGATCGGGGAGGAAGTCGCGGGTGTAGAAGGCCTTCGGGTTCTTCTTCGCCGCGGCGTCCAGACCGCCGTACTCGACCAGCAGGTCCACGGTCTCGGCCATGTTGGCGTCGGTGACGCGGAAGGGCCGCTGCCCCTTGGTCTCCGCCGTGCGGTAGAGCGGCGTGGTCAGCTCGAAGCCTTCCAGCAGGGTGGCTTCCTGGCCGCCCTTCGGGTTGGCCTTGAGGATGGCGGCCACGGCCTCCTTCGGGTTCTTCTCCGCCCCTTCGACCGCCTTGGTCGTCGCGGCCATGAAGCGCTTCACGAGGTCGGGCTTGTCCTTCAGCGTCTCGGTGTGGGCGATGATGCCGGAGGAGACCATGTTGACGCCGTAGTCGGAGAAGCGGATCGGCGTCACCGACTTGCCGGTGGCGTCCTTGATCTTCATGCTCTGGTCCATCACGTAGCCCAACAGCAGGTCCGCCTGCCCGTTGATGACGGCGTTCAGCTTGGTCTGGGCGTCGCCCGACACGACGCGGAAATCGCTCTCCTTCAGGCCGGTCTTCTTCAGGAACAGCGGCCAGATCTGGGACATGCTGTCGCCCGGCGTCATGGCGACGGTCTTGCCCTTGATGTCCTCGGGCTTGCGGATGTTCTTGTCGGTGAAGCCCATGGCCGACATCGGGCTGGTCTGGAGCAGCACGCCGGGCGAGGTGACCGGGGCGCCCTTCACCGCCGCCTTCATCATGGTCGGCACGTCGACATAGCCGAAATCGACGGTCTTCGCGGCCACCGCCTGGGTCGTCACCGCCGACCCGCGGCCCTCCTGGATCTCCAGGTCGATGCCCTCGGCCTCGTACAGGCCCTTGTCCTTGCCGTAGTAGAAGGGGGCGTGCTCGCCATACACGTACCAGTTCAGCATCAGCACGACCTTGTCCGCGGCCTGGGCCGGAAGCGTCGTGGCGGTGAGGGCGCAGAGCGCCGCGAAGAGCGTCCGTTTCATCTCGTCTCCTCCCAAAGAAAGTCCGGCCGAAAGGTGCCCGGCGTCGCTGTTGGTTTTGTTGTCCGCGTTACGACGTCGGGATGTAGTTGTGGCGTTGGCTCGCGTGCCAGGGGATGGCGAGCCGTTCGATCACGTCGATGACCCAGAAAAGCACCACCCCGATCAGCGCCAGCACCACCAGGGCCGCGAACATCAGGGGAAGTTCGAAATTGCCGATGGAGCGTTGCAGGACGAAGCCGATGCCGGAATTCGCACCCACGAACTCACCCACCACGGCGCCGACCACGGCCAGCGTGATCGACACCTTCAGGCCGGCGAAGATGGCCGGCATGGCGTGCGGCAGGCTGACCATGCGGAAGGTCTGAAGGCGCGTCGCCTTCATGGACTTGGCGAGGTCCATCATGTCGCTGTCCACCGACTTGAAGCCCTGCACCGCCGACACGACGATGGGGAAGAAAGCCAGCAGGAAGGCCGAGATCACCTTGGGCAGCAGCCCGAAGCCGAACCACACCACGAACAGCGGCGCGATGGCGACCTTCGGGATCGACTGCGAGAAGACCAGCAGCGGGTAGACGTAGGATTCCACCGTCTTCGACCCGGCGATCAGCATGGCGATGGGAATGCCGAACAGCACCGACAGGGCGAAGCCGCCCAAGGTCGCCAGCGTGGTCGGCACCGACGCCGCCAGGAGCTGGTCCCAATCCGCGGCGAGCGCCAAGGCCACGTCGCCCGGTTTCGGTATCAGATAGGGCGGGATCGCGAAGATCCGCACCGACAGGTCCCATAGGACGGTCAGGACCACCAGGAACAGCACCGGCCGGAACCAGCCGGAATTGAGCAGACGCAGCAGCGTGGCACCCGCCCCGCCCCGTCGCGCCGCCGTTCCCGAAGCGGGACCGCCACGGGACGCATTCCCGTGAGCCGCCGCATCGACAGCCATCGCTCCTCCTCCCCCGGTCGTTGCGGCGCCGACGTGAGGCGCTCTTTTAACCGGCTGGTTAAAAGTAAGCCCGGCGCGGCAAAGCGGTCAACCCTGCCAAAGGGGTAGGGCAGATGGTCAGGTATGCGGATTATTCATGATGAAACCAACCGCCGGATCACGCCCGCAGCGACGACAGGATCAGCTCCACCATATGGTCCAGCCGCTCCGCCTTGGCCTCCTCGGCCAGCAGGTCGCGGCCGAAGATGACCGACAGGGTGTGGACGTTGGACAGGTAGAAGTAGGACTGCCCGGCGATGGAGATGTAGAGCTGCACCGGGTCCACCCCGGCCCGGAAGATCCCGGTGGCGACGCCACGCGCCAGCACGTCGGCGATCATCTGCACGAAGGGCGAATGCATGGCATGCACCTTGTCGGAGGTCTTCAGCAGCTCCGCCCGGTGCAGGTTCTCGATGTTCAGCAACGCCATGAATTCGGGATGGTCGAGGAAATACTGCCAGGTGAAGTGGATCAGCCGGGCGATGGCGGCAGGCGGGTCCAGCGTTTCCAGGCTCAGCGTGCGTTCAGTGGCGCGGATGTGCGCATAGGCGCCCTCCAGCACGGCCAGATACAGGCTCTCCTTGTTGCCGACATGGTAGTAGAGCATGCGCTTGTTGGTGCCGGCGACCTCGGCGATCCGCTCCACGCGGGCGCCGCCCAGCCCGTAGCGCGCGAACTCCTCCGTAGCGGCGGCGAGGATGCGCGCGCGGGTGCCCTCCGGGTCGCGGGTGACCTTTGCGGGTTTGGCCGGCTTGGCTGCGGAAAGGCTCTTCTTCGGGTCGGTCAGCGTGTCCATCCAGGCCGGTCCTCGCTTGGCGCGGCCGGAGGGCGAGCCGCAATGCGTTCCAATGTGGGGCATATCAGCCGAAACGGAAAGACGAAGCGGCGTTACCGACTCAACAGCGTCGCGCCGCGCCAGATGCCGGGCTGCATCGCACCGGCGGAGTCGATGGCCGCGCCCGGACCGTCCTGGATGCCGCCGCGGAACTGACCGACATGACGGGTGCCGCCGCGCATCGACAGTTCGCCCGGCCCCGCCGGAAGCCGGTCCACCACCACGCCGTTGAACCGCTCTCCGTTGGTGAAGGCCAGTTCGCCGTGACCGTCGACGCGGCCCTGGCGCACCTCGCCCGCGTAGGAATCGCCGTTGGCGAAGCGGTAGACGCCCGGCCCGTTCGGCACGGCGTTCACGAAAGTCCCCTCGAAGCGGTCGCCGGATGGGAAGCCCAGAACGCCGTAACCGGACATCTGGTCGTTCTTCCACTCCCCCTCATAGACCTGACCGTTGGCGAAGCGGTAGACGCCGACGCCGTTCCGGCTGATCGTCCCCTGGAGGGAGAAGTTGCCCAGCCCGCGGTTCCACGCCCCCTCGTAGACATCGCCGTTGGGGAAGCGGTGCACCCCGTAGCCCGACTCCCCGCCGCGGGCCTGACCGGCGGCGCGGCGGGCGGCGGCCTGGGCCTCGCGCGCCTTCGCCTCCGCCCCACGTCCGGCGGTGGCCGAACGGGCGGCACGGGCGGCGGCGTTGCGGCCCGCCTGCACGGCGTCGCGGTAGGGTTCGGCCAGCCCGGCGAGAACCGGGTCCGTGCCGGTGGCGGTGCGCCCCGCGGCGCTCTCCCCACCTCCCTCGGGAAGGGCGGCCAACCGCGTCGGGCCGGTGGTGCCGGACAGCGCGCCGGCCACCGGATCGACGTCGTTGCGAACCACCGTGGGCGGCGGGTAGGCGCTGGGCGCCGCACCGCCCGCCGCACCGCCCATGGACACCGCCTCTCCCGGCCGGCCCGCCAGAGTCCCGGTGGTGACATAGCCCTCCTGCCCAGACGAATCGCGCACCAGCACCCAGCCGGAGTCGGGGGCGGCCTGGAGCAGCGTCACTCGCTGCCCCTGCTCCAGATCGCGCAGGCTGCGGGCGCCCAGCACCGGACGGGCGAACAGATTGGCGTCGCGCGCCACCGTATAGACGCCGGGCGACAGCGCAGCCAACTGGGACTGCTGCGGGGGCTGCGTCGGCGGCTGGGCGGAGGCCACCGGCACCTCCTCCGGCTTGGCGAGGTTGCTGGCGAAGGCGAAGCCGGTCTTCCCGTCCTGCTCGACGCGCAGCCAGCCGCCGTTCCGCCGGGTCCGCCCGGTGACCGTGACCTCGCTGTCGTGGCGCAGCGTGCCGACGACCGCCGCCTTGGTGTCGGGACCGGCGCGCAGGTTGGTGTCGCGCGTTACCACCCGCTTCTCGTTCAGCGGGTCCACCTCGACCTCGGCGACCGCCGGGGCCGCCGGCTTCTCCTCCAACTTCTGCGGCAGCGGCTTGGGTTCGATTGGCTTGGGTTCGATTGACTTGGGTTCGATTGGCTTGGGTTCGGGGGCCGTCGCCTCCACGGCGGGCGGCGCCTCCTCCGTCCGGGCGACGACGGGAGCGGACGGCGCGCGCGGGCCGGGCACCAGCACAAGATCGGTGCCCAGCCTGTCCTGGAGCCAGGGGTGCTGCGTTCCGCGGGTGCGTCCGACGACGGTGCGGGCGACCTCGGCCAGCGCGTCGCGCAGCGGCACGCCGGGCTTGACCATCTCCTGCGCCAGGGCGGTCGAGAAGGCGTCGGCCCCCTTGCCGGACGGCGTGGCGGGCGGCGTGCCGGGCCGGTGCGAATAGACGACGAACAGATTGTCGAGCGCCGCCGGGGCCGCCAACGCCGGCTTGACGGAGCGCCCCTCCTCGCCCATCGCCGACGCCAGCTTGTCGGCCAGCGGGTGGGCAGGCACCGGGTCGAACACGGCGACGGCCTTGCGCCCGCTGCGCTGGATCTCCTTCAGCGCATAGTCCAGCTCGATGGTGTCGAAGATCACGTCGTATTCGGAGCCGGGCTTGGCGTCCACCGGGACCAGGAAGCCCTTGGCCGACAGGCTCAGCGCCACGCCGGAGTAATAGAGGAAGCCCAGGTCGGCCTGCCCCAGCGCGTCCTGGAACCGGCTCAGCGCCGCGACCATGCCGCGATGGTCGAGGTTCTCGGCGGCGGTGACGGTGAAGCCGGCGCGGCGCAGCGCGTCGGCGACGACCGCCGTGTTGGCGCCCACCCCGGCGGCCGGGCCGCCCTCCTGGTACTGCGCGTTACCGATCACCAGCGCGACGCGCTTGTCGTCGGCGAACGCCATGGGGGCAAAGGCAACGTTCGCCGTCACCAGAACCAGCGCAACAGTCCAAACGGCGCTCCGGGGCCAGCGCAACACGTCGATACCCTCCACCTGATTTTCTCTTTGACCACCCCTTTAGGGAGTCTTAAGGCGTGCCGGCTGTAACGATTTTGGTCGAAGCCACCGCCGGCCTCATCATCGGACGGTCCGGTTCACGGATCGCCAAGCCTTTGAACGGTCAAGTCTAGCGCAACGGTCCGACGCCCTTTTCTGCAATTTCGGGGGCGGCGCGGTCCCATCCGCAGACGGTGCGTCCCACCAACGAACGCGGGCGGAGTCAGTTCAGGTCGCGGGCCACCCGCAGCCCGTCGGCGAAATAGCGCACGTCGGCGTCGTAGCCGATGCGGGCGGTGACGGCGATGGCGTCCTGCCCGTCCCGCCAGGAGCCGCCGCGCAACACCCGCTTGCGGCAATCGCCCTCCATCCAGGCGCTGCCGTCCGTCGGGGCGCCCTTGTAGCCGGGGTTCCAGCAGTCGGCAACCCACTCCGCCACGCCGCCGGCGGTGTCGTAGAGGCCGAAGGCGTTGGGCTGGAAACCGCCCACCGGCGCCGGCAAGGAGCGATCGGCGGCCCCGCCGCAATCGCGGCAGTTGGCCAGCCGCGCCCCCGGCGTCAGGCTGTCGCCCCAGGCGAAGCGAGCCGCACTGCCGCCGCGCGCCGCATACTCCCATTCGGCCTCGCTCGGCAGGCGGTAGCGCTGGCCGGTCTTGCGGCTGAGCCACTCGGTGTAGGCCAGCGCGTCCTCGACATGGATGTTGTGGACCGGCGTGTCGTCGGAGGGGTTGCGCATCCGCGGCATGGCGGTGCAGCCGCCCCCCTCCACGCAGGCCCGCCAGTTGGCGACCGTCACCTCATAGACGCCGATGGCGAAGGGCCGGGCGAAGGTGACGCGGCGGGGCGGGCGCTGGCTGGAGTCGCCGCGCTCGCTGCCCATGACGAAGCTGCCGGCGGGGATGCGCATCATCGGCGGGCAGTCCGGGCAATCCTGGAAGCTGCTGCCGTTGCCCTGCGCCCGCCCCTGCGAGCCCCCCGGCTGGGCCGGTGCTGCGAGCGCCAACCGCTGGCGATCCTCCGGCCCGGCGGGGCGCAGCGCGGGACCACGGACGAAGCCCTGCACGCCGCCTTGGCTGCCGTCATCCAGGGCCACCCGGTACCAATCGGCGTCGGCCACCCGGCCCAGCACCCGCACCGGACCATCCTTGGCGAGGGTGCCGACCCGCTCCGACCGCGCGTCCGGCCCTGCGCGCAGCTCGGCGTCGGCGACGGCCACATACATCCCCTCCCCGGCCGTGTCGAGCTGGAGTTCCGGTGGCGGCGTGGCTTTACCGTTGGACGCCCCGCTGCCCGCCCCATTGCCCGCCGCCCCACTGCTCCCCGCCCCTCCGGCCGGGGCGGCCGACGCGATCTTCGCCGATTCGGCGCGCAGCCGGTTCAACCGGTCACGCGCCGGGGCGGCGAAGGGACCGGTGCCGAACAGGCGCAGGAAGGCGTCCAGCGCGTCGGCGTCGCGGCTGTCGCGCACACGGCGCCACAGTGACTCCTCCAGATCGGCCTGCGGCGGAGCGGCGCCGGCCTCCTCGACCTCCAGCAGCGCGCTCATCGTCGTGCGCCCGCCGCGCCCGTCCTCGACCAGCACGCTGAACACCCCGGCGCGGCCTGCCGGCGCCCGTTCCGGGTCGAAGGTCAAGGCGGTCAGCCGCTCCGGCGCCAGCTTGTCGCCCGGCTTCAGCGGGGTGGCGCCGTCGCGGACCTTGCCGCGCTCCGGCACGGCGCTGACCGTGAAGGTCAGCGGGTCGCCGTCCGGGTCGGTGGGCACCTCCAGCCGCAGGCTGTTGACCACGGCGCGCACGCTGCGCTCCGCGACGGCGACCGGCGGGCGATTGCTCGGCTTGATGAGGATCGGAACGGCACCCCGCGCCACGCCACCGCGCCCGTCCATCACCGCGAACTCGAAGCTGCCGGCGTCGCCCTGATGGGTGGCGTCGGCCCGGAAGGTCGCGGCGGTGAGTTGGTCGAGCGTCAGATAATCGCCGATCAGCACCACCCGGTCGCCGATGCGCACCCCGCCGCCGCGCGGCAGGCCGGTCACCTGGGCGAAGAGCTGGTCGCTGTCGGGATCGCTGGGCCGCGCGATGCCAAGCCCCTCCGTCCCGCCGCGATCGAACACCTCCAGCGTTTTGAAGGCGGCGAGCTGCGGCGGGCGGTTCTCCGGCAGCGGGTTGAAGTAGAAGGGGGCGGCCCCCAGCGAGCCATAGAGGAACGGCTCCTGCCGGCCCTGGGTGATCTGCATCACGTCGTCGCGCACCCGGCGGAAGAACAGGCTCAGTTCCAGCCCCGGCACGTCGAAGTTCTTCAGGAGGGAGGCGGTGTAGGGGCTGTGGTCGCCCTGCCCGTCCTCGGCCACCGCGTCGGCGCGGGTCGCCATGGCGACCAGCGTGTCGGTCGGCGTGTCATCGACGCGGGCGAAGCCGGAATGCACCTCCGTCCGCTTGGTCCCGGACCGCACCAGCCGGTCGGCGAAGGGGTTGTTGCGGCAGGCGTCCAGGATCAGGATGCCCAGCTTGCGCGCCTGGGCCAGCTCGCCCATCGGCAGGTTGAGCGGCAGCGCCTCGTAGACCAGATCGCGCTCGCGCTCCAGCCGGGCGTCGGCGGGGATGAGGAAGTTGGTGCCACCCACCTGCATGCCGTGGCCAGCGAAGTAGAGCAGCGCCACGTCGGCCTGCGCCGCCTGGATGCCGAAGCCGCGCAGCGCCTCCGCCATGCCGCGGTTGTCGAGGTCGTAACGCTCCTCCACCGCGAAGCCCAGCTTGCGCAGGGCCGCCGACATGGCGCGGGCGTCGTTGCGCGGGTTGGGCAGTTCGGTGGCGTGACGGTAGGCGCCGACGCCGATGACCAGCGCGATGCGCTGCTCCGGCGCGGGGGCCGCCAGACCGGGCACCGCCCACGCCGCCACGGCCAGCAGAAGGCCGGCGGTCACCGCCAAAACGAAGCGGCACGAGACGAAACGGCGAAGGCGCGCAGCCATGGTCACCCCATGCCATGGTCACCGGACGGCGGAGCGAGGACGCTCCCACATTCCAATCCGTCCAGTATTTGGCCGCGCAACCCGGAACAAGAGGACAAATCCGGCTAACGGCTCACCACAGGCGGGGGCATGGTCCCCCGCAAGAAAGACGGAGCGCCCGGAGGGCGGGACCGGCGAATGCGCGATCCGGGGCGATGTTGTGCTTTCCCTTTGCCCGAAAGGTTTCTATATGACCCCTTCGACAACACAGGGATCATGCCATGCCGCCCGCCAAGCCGACGGTCGCCAAGATGACCGAAACCGAAATCGCCCGCGTGCAGACCTATCTGCGCAAGACGCTCGGCAACGACAAGATCATCATCCAGCCGCCCGAGAAGGCCGGCCAGTCCGCGGAGGTCATGCTGGGCGACGAGTTCGTCGGCACCCTGCACCGCGATGTGGACGAGGGTGAGGTTTCCTACGCCCTGCACGTCGTCATCCTGGAAGAAGACCTGCCGGCCGCCCCGACGGTCCGTCGCTGAGCCACGTCTTTCAGGCGTCTCTCCAGCGCGGTCCTCTCCCGCCCCGCGGCGGGAGGGGCGTCTGCGCGCGTCAGTAAATTAATGCCGCGGGTCAATTCGGGCGGCTGTGACGGCGCAACTCCGCGGCCAGCCCGGCCATCAGCGTCTCTCCGCCCGACAGGGTGAGACCGCGCACCAGAACCAGCGCCGGCAGATGGTTGCGGCGCAGCAGAAGCAGCCGGTAGCCGGCGCGCCGCCGACGCCCCTTCCCCGGTTTCCCGTCCTCATCCGCATCCACGTCCCCACCGGCCAGCGCCAGTTCCTTTTGGTGCTGCTGCGGAGTCATCGTCTGGATGCGGGCCACGAACAGCGGGCGTTTTCCCTGCGGCGGATAGAGAGCCACCCCGCGGATCGTGTTGTGGGGGACAAGCTGTCCATGGGCGGTCAATCCGTCCGGCGCCACGACCAGACGCACGGCGCTGCGCCGCGCCGCCCGCAGCAGCGTGATCACCCACATCAGCAGAAGCGGCACCGCGCACAGGACTCCCAGCCAGCGCAGCATCGAGGCCGTCGGCTCCAGCGTCAGTTCGCCCACCACGACGAAACCGGCCAGCAGCAGGGCGGCGTAGAGCAGGTGGGCGTAGCGCTGGGGCGGCACGCTGGACGGCGACGCCTCGAACACCGTCGCCTGCCCCTTGTCCTCACGGGAGATCTCGACCTCGGGCATCCCGTCCGCATCCTCTTCACGCCGCCGCACACCGCCCTAATACCCTCGACGCGCCCAACTTGCCAGAACAGCGGCTCCCGCCCGCCTGTCCGGCGTTCCGGGCACCTGTCCAGTCTTCCAGACAGGTGAGGTCCGGACGCCTTCCCCGAAAGCGCGGAAAACCGGCGCCGGAAACCCGCCCAAGCGCTGGCACGGGCATTGCTTTCCTTTGCAACGAAGCGTCCCGTGACCACGCCGTTCCCTGTGGCCATGGCGGCGATTCCTCCAAAGCATCTGGCCGGCCGCATCCAGCGGCCGGCACTTTTTCACAGGATGCGTTGGACTCAGGTGCTTGCCGGCGGTTCGGCCACTTCGGTCGGGAAATCGGCGGGAAGGGTGATTTCCAGCATCTCCAGATCGTCCGAATGCGCGATCTCGGCATGCCGGATGCCCGGCGGCTGATGCACGCAGGAGCCGGCCTGCAGCAGCACCTCCCCCACGCCTTCGTAAGCGAACTTCACCCAGCCCTTCAGCACATAGACCATCTGGAAATCCAGCGCGTGCCGGTGCCAGCCGCCGTGCGACGGCTCGCCGGGGCGGGCGCGGATGACGTGGGCGTTTGCCTTGCCCGCCGTGGCGGCGCGGATGCCGAGGTCGCGGTATTCGAAGAAGGGCCGCAGCCCGTCGCGCTTGAAGTCCGCCGGATCGGGGTGGCTGACCGCGAAGGTCACTGAATCATTCGCGGGCGCGTCGTTTTTGGACATGCCGTTTCCTCCCATCGTCATTGATTGCTCCGAGTATGACCGAAAGCCGCGTATACGGCATACCCCCGCCGCGCACGGCGCCATTGCGGTCCATGCAGGGCGCCGCGCTATAGTGATGCCCGCCGCGCAAAAGACGTGGCCGCCAAAGAAGAAATGCCCGATCGGGAGGAAACCATGGACCACGCCGTCGCGGAGTCCGCCGGACAGCCGCCGCTGCCGCAGGACGTCGCCGTCAACCCCATCCGTTCCGCCGCGGACTGGCAGAGCCAGCGCGCCGCCTGCGCGGCCGATCCGGGAGCCTTCCACGGCACCATCGCGGCGGAGACAATCCATTGGTTCGACGGCGTCAACTGGCTGATGCGCGATGCCGACGGCGTCTGGCGAGGCTGGAGCGCCGCGACGGGCGAGGCGGCGGAGCGGGCGGACTGGACGCCCTGGACCCTGGCCTTCGATGGGTCGGAAGCGCCCTTCTACCGCTGGTTCGCGGGCGGGCTGACCAACGCGGCTTTCAACGAGGTGGACCGCCACGTCCTGTCCGGCCATGGGGCGGAGACCGCCTACTGGTACGAGGGTGACCGCTGGGACGCCGCCGCCAACGGCGGGCGCGGCGGCCCGGTCCATCATGTCACGCTGACCCGGCGCGAGCTGCTGATCCGCTCCGCGCTTGCCGCCTTGGCTCTGCAAGGGCTCGGCCTCCGCCAGGGCGACCGGATCGCGCTGAACATGCCCAACATCCTCGACCAGATCGTCTGGACCGAGGGGGCGAAGCGCCTCGGCGTCATCTACACCGCCGTCTTCGGCGGATTCTCCGACAAGACGCTGTCCGACCGTATCGAGAACGCCGGTGCCCGCGTCGTCATCACCGCCGACGGCGCCAGCCGCAACGCCGAGATGGCCCCCTTCAAGGAGGCCTACAGCGACCCGGCGCTCGACCGCTTCGTCGCCCTGCCCGTAGCACTCAGCATCACTGAGGAGGTCCTGCGCGCCAAGCTGGGCGACACGGCCCTGATGGAACCGGTGCGCCACGGGCTGGAGGGCGAGATCACCGTCGCCCCCGCCGACGTGATGCGCGAGCTGGGCCGGGCGCTGGACCGCGCCGGGACGCTCGACGCCGCCACCGTGGCCGACCTGCGCGCCAGCGTCGCCGAGGCGCTGACCGCCGCCCCGCCGCGGGTCGAGGCGGTGATTGTCGTCCGCCACGCCGGCCTGCCCGACATCCCCTGGACCGAAGGACGCGACGTCTGGGCGCACGACCTGCTGGCGAAGGCCGAGGCGGAGCTGTGCGCCGCCGCCGGCCTGCCCGGCATGGAGGCGCTGCGCGCGCTGGACGACCGGGCGCTCTGCGCCGCCGTGGCGAAGGCCGTGCCCTGCCGGCCGGTGGACGCCGAGTATCCGCTGTTCATCATCTACACCTCCGGCTCCACCGGGAAACCGAAGGGTGTGGTGCATGTCCATGGCGGCTACGTCGCCGGACTCGCCCACACCATGAAGGTCAGCTTCGACGCGCTGCCGGGCCGCGACGCGATCTACGTCGTCGCCGATCCCGGCTGGATCACCGGGCAGAGCTACCTGATCACGGCCAGCCTCGCCGCCCGCATCCCCGGCATCGTGACGGAGGGAGCGCCCGTCTTCCCCAACGCCGGGCGCTTCGCCTCGATCATCGAGCGGCACAAGGTCACCATCTTCAAGGCGGGCGTGACCTTCCTGAAGACGGTCATGACCCACCCGGAGAACCGCGCCGACGTCGAGCGCTACGACCGCTCGTCCCTGCGGGTCGCCACCTTCTGCGCGGAGCCGACCAGCCCCGCCGTCCAGTCCTTCGGCATGGCGGTGATGACGCCGCAATACATCAACAGCTATTGGGCGACGGAGCATGGCGGCATCGTCTGGACCCACCCCTACGGCAACCCCGACCAGCCGTTGCGCGCCGACGCCCACACCTACCCGCTGCCCTGGGTTCTCGGCGACGTCTGGGTGACTGAAAGCGAGCCGGACGCCGCGGGCCGCGTCGCCTTCCGCCCCGCCGAGCCGGAGGAGAAGGGGGAGATCGTCGTCACCGCCCCCTATCCCTACCTGACCCGCACCATCTGGGGCGACGCCGACAATGTCGGCAAGCCGGGCTGGAAGGGCGATTTCGACCGCTTCGTGACGACCTATTTCGGGCGCTTCCGCGACGTGAATGGCCAGCCGGTCTGGGCCTATCTGCAGGGCGACTTCGCGCGGCGCTACGAGGACGGCAGCTTCAGCCTGCACGGCCGGTCCGACGACGTGATCAACGTGTCCGGCCACCGCATGGGGACGGAGGAGATCGAGGGCGCGATCCTACGCGACAAGCAGATCAACCCCGACAGCCCGGTCGGCAACGTCATCGTGGTCGGCGCCCCCCACCGCGAGAAGGGCCTGACCCCCGTCGCCTTCATCCTGCCCGCCAAGGGCCGCGACATCACCGCCGATGACGAACGCCGGCTGAAGGATCTGGTCCGGCAGGAGAAGGGTGCGGTCGCCGTGCCCTCCGACATCCTCGCCGTTCCGGCCTTTCCCGAGACGCGCTCCGGCAAATACATGCGCCGCTTCCTGACGGCAATGATGAACGGGGAGCCGCTGGGCGACACCTCCACCCTGCGCAACCCGGAGTGCCTGACCGACCTGGAGGCGCGCATCGCCGCCTGGAAGCGCGGCCAGCAGCGGGCCGAGGAGCAGACCCTCATCGAGCGGCAGCGCTTCCTGTCCGTCCAGTACGACCGGCTGGCCGACGGCGTGCGCATGGCGACCGTGACCATCGACAACCCGCCGGTCAACGCCCTGTCCGACCGGCTGCTCGACGAACTGGACACGCTGGTCGCCCATCTCGCCCGACGGGCGGACGTGCGCGCCGTGGTGATCACCGGCACGGGCCGCAACTTCGTGGCCGGCGCCGACATCCGCCAGCTTCTCGACGAGGTGCGGGACGAGGACGAGGCCCGCGCCCTGCCCGCCAAGGCCCACGCCGTCTTCCGCGCCATCGCGGCGCTGGACAAGCCGGTCTATGCCGCCATCCGCGGCGTGGCGCTCGGCGGCGGCTGCGAGCTGGCGATGGCCTGCCATGTGCGGGTGGCCGACCCCCGCGCCCGGCTGGGCCAGCCGGAGATCAACCTGTTCCTGCCGCCGGGCTATGGCGGCACGCAGCGTCTGCCGCGCCTGCTGCTGCGCAAGGACCCGGAGCGGGGGTACGGGCGGGCGCTGGAGATCCTGCTGTCCGGGCGCCAGATCGACGCGGAAACCGCGCTTGAGTATGGGCTGGTCGATGTGGTGGCGCGCGGCGCGGACGACGCGCTGACGTTGGCGAAGGCGATGGCTCGCGACGCCGCACTTGCCCCCTCCCTAACCCTCCCCCGCTTCGCAGGGGAGGGAACTCCGCCGCCCGCCGACAAAACCCTCCCCTGCGCAGCGGGGGAGGGAGGGACCCGCGAAGCGGGAGGGTGGGGGCAATGCGCCCGTCTGCTGAAACAAGCCCACAGCGTCGGCCGCGGCCCCGTCGCCGACACCATCGTCCAACTGGTCGACACCGGCCTGCGCGACGGCTTCGACGCTGGCACCAAAGCCGAAATCGCCGCCTTCGCCCGCTTCCTCCTGGATTCCGAGGACGGCGCCAAGAAGGGCATCGCCCTGTTCCTGGAAAAGAAGTCCCCGCCCCTGCCCGCCCGTCCACGGCGCGACAGCCACGACGGCGTGCTGCCCATCGGCAGCCCCTTCGTCCCCGGCGCCACACCCCTGCCCCGCTGGCAGCTCGCCCAGGCCGTCGTCCGCAACCTGGAGACGGGAGCCGCCGCCCACGGCGACCCGGTACAGGCCGAAGCCGAGGTCGTCATCCCCGTTCCGGAGCCCGCCCCCAACCAGGCGCTCGTCTACGTCCTCGCCTCCGAGGTCAACTACAACGACGTCTGGGCGCTCACCGGCATCCCAATTTCCCTCTTCGACGAGCATGACGAGGACGTGCACGTCACCGGCTCCGGCGGCGTCGGCATGGTCGTGCGGATGGGCGAGGCGTTGCAGGCGCAGGGGCGGCTGGCGGTCGGCGATCTCGTCGCCGTCTATTCCGGAGTTTCCGACCTGCTGAACCCGGAGGCCGGGGCCGACCCCATGTTCACCGACTTCCACATCCAGGGCTACCAGTCGCCGGACGGCAGCCACCAGCAATTCATGCTGGCCGACGGGCCGCAGCTCTTCCCGCTGCCGCCCGGCCTCGCGCTGGAGGAGGCGGGAAGCTACATGCTCGCCGCCGGGACCGGCTACCGCGCTCTGTTCACCGCACTCGACGTGCAGCCCGGCAAGCGCCTGCTGGTGGAGGGGGCCGCGGGCGGCACCGGCGCCTGGACGGTGGAACTGGCGCTGGCCCGGCGCATGAAGGTGACCGGCATGGTGTCGTCGGAGCGCCGCGCCGCCGCCATCCGCGCCCGCGGGGCGGAAGCGGTGGACCGCTCCGTTGCGGAGGCCGCCTTCACCCGCATCCCCGCCGATCCGGCGCAATGGGCGGCGTGGGAAGAGGCCGGACGCCCCTACCTCGACGCGCTGCGCGCCGCCAACGGCGGCCACCTCGTCGACTACGCGGTCAGCCACGCCGGGGAGACGACCTTCCCGCGCACCTTCCAGTCGTTGGCGGACGGCGGCGCGCTGACCTTCTTCGGCGCGTCCAGCGGCTACCACATGACCTTCCTCGGCAAGCCCGGTTCCGCCGAGCCCGCGGAGATGCTGCGCCGCGCCCGCCTGCGCCCCGGCGAGGCCGTGCTGGTCTTCTACGGCGCCGGGGCGGTGGGCCTGCGCGACGACATGGCGCTCTCGGCCATCGAGGCGGCCCGCGAGTCCGGCGCCCGCGTCTGCGTCGTCACCGACCGGGATTCCGAACGCGACTTCGTGCTGTCGCTGGGCTATGGCGAGGCGCTGGCCGGCGCCATATCGCTGGCCGAGATCGCGCGCCGCGTGCCGCATTTCGACTGGCCCGAGACCATGCCGGACCTGCCCGACCCGCAGCGCGAGACCGCCGCCTTCAAGGAGGCCGTGCGCCTGTTCACCGAAGACACCTTCAAGCCGCTGGGCCAAGCGGTGGGCCGCATCCTGCGCTCCGCCGACAACCCGCGCGGCATGCCCGACGTGGTGGTGGAGCGGGCACGGCGCGACACGCTGGCCGTCTCGACCATGCTGGTCAAGCCGCACACGGGCCGCGTCGTCTATTGCGGCGATATGAGTGGTCGTCGCTACAGCTTCTACGCGCCGCAGGTGTGGATGCGCCAGCGCCGCATCCTGATGCCATCCGCGTCCATCGTCGGTACGCATCTTTCGAACGCTGCGGAAATCGCAGGGCTGAACCGCGTCATTGCGTCGGGGGCGGTCCGTGTGCCAACGACATACCTCGGTAACTGGGACGAGCTGCCCACGCTCCATCAGGCCATGTGGGAGAACCGCCTGCCGGAAGCGACCGGCGGCGCCGCCAAGGCCGTCGTCAACCACGCGCTGCCGGAAGCGGGCCTGACCTCGCGCGACGAGCTGCTGATCGCCTGGGCGGGAGCACATCCCGGAAAGGCCACTGGAAAGGGACAATGAGGCTTATCATCAAGGACCTGTGCCACCGTTACGACGACCTCGTCGTGCTGGACGGCATCGACCTGACGGTGCAGGAGGGGGAGGTTCTGGCCGTCATCGGTCCGTCGGGCTGCGGCAAGTCCACCCTGCTCGGCATCGCCGGCGGCATCGTTGCACCGACCTCCGGCACCATCGCGGTGGCCGGCGAGGTGCCGGACGGCTGCCTGAACCCGATCACCTTCATCTTCCAGGACTTCGCCCTGCTGCCCTGGCGCAGCGTCGAGGACAACCTGTCGCTCGTCCTCGAACACCACCCGCTGTCGGCGGCCGAGCGGCGGGAGCGCATCGAGTCCGGCCTGCGCCGCATGGGTCTGTGGGACTTCCGCAAGGCGCTGCCCAAGCAGTTGTCCGGCGGCATGCGCCAGCGCGTCGGCATCGCCCGCGCGCTGGCCGTGCGCCCGGCCATGCTGCTGCTGGACGAGCCGCTGTCGGCGCTCGACGCCCAGACGCGCGAGCTGCTGATGGAGGACTTCCTCTCGCTCTGGCAGCGCGAGCGGACGACCGCCGTCTACGTCACCCACAATCTGGACGAGGCGCTGCGGCTGGCCGACCGGGTCGTCGTGCTCAGCCGCCGCCCCGGCCGCCTGCGCGAGATCGTGACCATCGAGGAGCCGCGCGACCAGCGGCTGGAGCCCTCCGCCCAGGCCCATCTGGCGGAGGTGCGCGACCGGCTGTGGCACCTGATCCGCGCCGAGGCCCAACTGGCCGACCGGGAGATCGCCGATGCCTGACACCAGTCTCCCGATGACCGAACGTTCCGCTGCACCGCCCCAACCCGTCCGTTTCCGCGGCGGCGGCTTCACGGTCAAGGGGCACCGCTGGGCGGCGCTGCTCGCCTTCGTGGTCCTGATCGCGGTGTGGGAATCCACCAACCGGTTCGGCCTCGTCAGCGAGCTGTTCCTGCCGCCGCCGAGCGCGGTCGCCTCGGCGCTGGCCGCCATGGCGCAGGACGGGTCGCTGTGGCAGCACCTGAAGGCGTCGCTGATGCGCATCGGCGTGGGCTGGGTCATGGGCACGGTGGCGGGCATGGCCGTGGGCTTCGCCATGGGCATCGGCTCGGTCGCGCGGGCGGTCGGCGTGCCGCTGGTCTCGGCCTTCTTCCCGATCCCGAAGATCGCCCTGCTGCCGCTGTTCATCCTGTGGTTCGGCATCGGCGAGCCGTCGAAGTTCGCCACCATCGGCTTCGGCGTCTTCTTCCCGACCGTGATCGCCACTTACAGCGCCATCGATTCGGTGCCGCGCAACCTGATCCGCATGGCGCAGAGCTTCGGCCTGCCCTGGGCGTCGATCCTGCGCAAGATCGTGCTTCCCGGCGCCCTGCCCGGCATCCTCGCCGGCTTCCGCATCACCGCCTCCATCGCGCTGATCCTGGTGGTCGCGGCGGAGATGATCGGGGCGGAATACGGCATCGGCGCCTTCGTCCTGACCGCCGGCAACCTGATGCTGACCGACCAGCTTCTGGCCGGCGTGCTGGTTCTGTCGCTGCTCGGCCTGAGCATCGGAACCGTGCTGTCCATCCTGGAACGCCGCCTGCTGAAATGGCGGTGAGAAAAATGATGATTGAGAAAGGGAGACTGAGAATGACCGTCGTGCGTTGGAGCCGCCGTTTGGTTCTGGGTGCAATGGGTGCTGCGGCCCTGGCGCTGGCCGGGACACCCGCCGCCGAGGCGCAAGGGCTGGAGAAGACCTCCATCGGCGTGCTGGCGCTGGCCTCCTCCGGCCCGATCTTCATCGCCAAGTCCAAGGGCTATTTCGAGAAGGAAGGGCTGGACGTCGAACTGAAGATGTTCACCTCGGCCCAGCAGGTGCCGGTGGCGGTGGCCTCGGGCGACGTGGACTTTGGCGTCACCGGCCTGACGGCGGGCTTCTACAACCTCGCGGCCAAGGGTGCCGTCACGATGATCGCGGCGCAGAGCCGCGACGAACCGGGCTTCCAGCTCAGCGCCTATGTGGCGACCAAGGCGGCGCACGACGCCGGGCTGACCAAGCCGGCCGACCTCAAGGGCAAGCGCATCGCCATCACCACGGTGGGCTCGACCTTCCATTACATGGTCGGCCTGCTCGGCCAGAAGCACGGCTTCACGGTCAAGGACGTGACCATGGTGGCAATGCAGGACGTGCCGAAGATGGTCGCCGCCTTCAAGGGCGGTCAGGTGGACGCGGTGATCGCCCCGGTGACGGTGGCCCGCCAGCTTGCCGCCGAAGGCTCGGGCACCATCGTGGGCTGGGTCGGCGACGAGACGCCGTGGCAGCTCGGCGCCCTCTTCACCAGCCCGAAGACCGTCGCCCAGCGCCGCCCGCTGGCCGAGAAGTTCGTCGGCGCCTATCTGACCGCGCTGGCCGAGTATCATGCCGCCTTCAACGCCAAGGACGCTTCGGGCGCCGTGGTGAAGGGACCCGGCTATGACGAGCTGCTGGCGATCATCGCCGAAGCGACCAAGCAGAAGCCCGAGGTCGTCGCCGCCGGCCTGCCCTACGTCGAGCCGAAGGGCAAGCTGCTGGTCGACGACATCGTCAATCAGGTGAAGTTCTGGCAGTCCGAAGGTCAGGTGGACAAGGCGTTGGACGCCAAGTCCGTGATGGACCTGACCTTCGTGAAATGAGCGGGAGACTTACCGCTTGCCCAGCCCGTAGACCTTTGGCTGGGAAAAGTTGATGTGGTCGAGAAGCTCCTGCGTCGGACAGCCGTCCACCGGGAGCTTCGCGGCCTTCTGGTAGGCGCGGATGGCGGAACGGGTGTTGGGGCCGATCTTCCCGTCGATCACACCGGGACGGAAGCCCTGCTCGGTCAGGGTCTTCTGGATGCCTTCCACATAGGCGAAATACATGTCCGGCGTCATGCTGTCCGTCGGACAGGCGGCGTAGGCCGGGGACGCGAAGGCCGTGGCGGCCAGGAAGGCGGCGAACAGGCTGCGGTTCATGGTCTCTCTCCGTTTCTTGTTGCGGAGATCAACAACGCAGAGGCCGCGTTTCTTCCCAAGGGATAAAAATAGGGGGGTGCTTTGCCCCCACCCTAACCCTCCCCCGCTATCGCAGGGGAGGGAACTGCCGCCGCTTCGCAGAAGGCACCCTCCCCTGCGAAGCGGGGGAGGGCCGGGGTGGGGGCAAGACCCAGCCCCCACCCGCACTCACGCCGCGGCGTCGTCGCTCTGCCCCTTAAGCCGAGCGGCCAGAGCCGCTTCCAGGAACATGTCCAGGTCGCCGTCCAGCACCGCCTGGCTCTGCGAGGTTTCCACCTCGGTCCGCAGGTCCTTCACCATCTGGTAGGGATGCAGGACGTAAGAGCGGATCTGGTGGCCCCAGCCGATGTCGCTCTTGGTCGCCTCCAGCGCGGCGGCGGCGTCCTCGCGGATCTTCAGTTCCCGCTCGTACATGCGGGCGCGCAGCATGTCCCACGCCTTGGCGCGGTTCTTGTGCTGCGAGCGCTCCTGCTGGCAGGCCACCACGATGCCCGTGGGCAGGTGGGTGATGCGGATCGCCGAGTCCGTCTTGTTGACGTGCTGGCCACCGGCGCCCGACGCCCGGAAGGTATCGATGCGGCAGTCCTTCTCGTTGATCTCGATGTTGATCTTGTCGTCGATCACCGGAGACACCGAGACGGCGGCGAAGCTGGTCTGGCGGCGCGCTTGGCTGTCGAACGGGCTGATGCGCACCAGACGGTGCACCCCGGCCTCGGTCTTCAGCCAGCCATAGGCGTTGTGGCCGCTGATCTGCGCGGTGGCGGACTTGATGCCGGCCTCTTCGCCGGGGCTTTCTTCGAGCCACTGCGTCTTGTAGCCGTGCTGCTCCGCCCAGCGGAGGTACATGCGCATCAGCATCAGCGCCCAGTCCTGGGCCTCCGTGCCGCCGGCGCCAGCGTTCACCTCGATGAAGCAGTCGTTGGCGTCCGCCTCGCCCGAGAGCAGGCTCTCGATCTGCAGCTTGGCCGCGCGGTCGCGCAGAGCGTAGAGCTGAGCCTCGGCATCGGCGACCACGGTCGCGTCGCCCTCGGTTTCGCCCATCTCGATCAGCTCCAGGCTGTCGGACAGGTCGCGCTCCAGCGCGCGATAGCCGTTCACCGAGGTTTCGAGCTGGGTGCGCTCGCGCATGATGGTCTGCGCGCGGGACGGGTCGTCCCACAGCTTGGGGTCTTCGGCGTGGGCGTTCAGTTCGTCGAGACGACGCAGCGCGTTATCCCAGTCAAAGATGCCTCCTCAGCAGCGCCAGCGATTCTCTAATCTCGCCGGCGGCCGCTTCGATCTCGGCCCGCATCGCAGTGCCTCCTCGTCAGCCAGAGTTGAACCAGTGTCTTGGCCCTTATGTAGCGGGTTGGGCGCGGCGTTGCACCCTCTTATTCCACAGCCTCACCGGCTTCCGCGACGCTGGACCAGACCGGAACGGTAACCCGCCGGAGCGCGGCCCTGTCACCGGGACACCCCGCCAATCCACTCGGATGAAACCGTTTTTGCGGCGCAAAACCACTTTCGCGGCGCGAATAGGTGGCAGTTCCTCGTGATAGCGTCACCGACGTTCGTGCCCGTCACCCGGCGGGCGCGGCCTGTCGGCGCCCCGTTCTCCAGCAACACGCCCCTTTTCTCAACAACAAGAGCGGCCCCCCGATGAACTTCACCAGCCTGGGGTTCCTGCTGTTCATCACGGCCTTCACGGCGGGCTTCATGATGCTCGCCCGGACGCGGCTGTTCACGCCGCTGCTGCTGGTGTCCAGCTATGTCTTCTACGGCTTCTGGGATTACCGCTTCTGTCTGCTGCTTGCCGGCACGACGCTGCTCGACTTCTATTGCGGCCTGCGCATCGCCGACGCGCCGAACCGGGCCACCGCCCGCATCTTCATGCAGCTCAGCCTCGTCACCAATCTGGCGATCCTGTTCTTTTTCAAATACTTCAACTTCTTCATCGACAGCGCGCAGGTGGCGCTGGCCTCGCTCGGCCTCGACGTCGGGCACCGCACGCTGTCCATCATCCTGCCCGTCGGCATTTCCTTCTACACATTCCAGAATCTCAGCTACACGCTGGACCTCTATCTTGGCCATCTGGAGAAGCCGGAACGGTCGCTGCTGCGCTACGCGACCTTCGTCGCCTTCTTCCCGCAGCTCGTCGCCGGGCCGATCGTCCGGGCGCGCGACCTGCTGCCCCAAATCCAGAACGGCCCCCGCCACGACGTCAGCTTCGCCTTCCGCTTCGCCGGGCTGGAGAAGATCATCTGGGGCTATTTCCTCAAGCTCGGGCTGGCCGACAACGCCGCCGCCGTGGTCGACGCGCGCTTCGCCCAGCCGGAATTCTTCAACGCGCTGAACCACGTCATCGGGCTGATCTGCTTCTCGCTCCAGATCTACGGCGACTTCGCCGGCTACTCGCTGATCGCCATCGGTCTGGCGCAGATCTTCGGCTACACGCTCTGCCAGAACTTCGCCCGCCCCTACTTCGCCACGGGCATGAAGGACTTCTGGCGGCGCTGGCACATCTCGCTGTCCACATGGTTCCGCGACTACGTCTACATCCCGATGGGCGGCGGACGCACCCACTGGCTGCGCATCCGCAACCTGACCATCGTGATGCTGGTGTCCGGCCTGTGGCACGGGGCCGCCTGGACCTTCGTCCTGTGGGGCGCCCTGCACGCCACCCTGATGGCGGCGGAGGACGGCGTGCGCTGGCTGGCCAGGCGCAGCCCGCTGCGGCTGAGCGGCGCGCCGCTGATGGTGGGGAAGCTGCTGACCGTCGGGCTGGTCTTCCTTCTGATCACGCTGACCTGGCTGCCCTTCCGCGCCGACGACATGCACACGGTGCGGACCATCCTGGGCATCATCGCCGAGGGCGATTTCAGCCTGCCGCGCGGCATGCAGCAGATGAGCTATCTGGTCCGCGTCGCCCTGTTCGGCCTCGTCGTGCTGATGATCGACGCGATGATCGAGTTCGGGGCCGGGCGCCGCTACGCCGGGGTCAACGTCGTGGTCCGCTCCGCCGGCTGCGCCACGCTGATCCTGATGCTCCTGCTCTTCGGCAATTTCGCCAACCGATCCTTCATCTATTTCCAGTTCTGAGGGAGCCCGAACCATGATCCGCCTTTTGGCCGTCGTCGGACTGATCCTGGGCATGGTGGTCGCCATGGACCGCGCGGTGGCGTCCTGGATGGGCGACACGCTCCTCCAGTCGTCGGACCGCTTCATGACCGTCTACCGCGACGGGCCGCCCGCCGACGTGGTGATCCTGGGCAACTCCCGCGCCGACAACCACTTCCCGGTGGAGGAGGTGCAGGCGCTGACCTGCGGGCGGGTGCTGAACCTGGGCATGGGCGGCGCCCCCACCACGGTGGGCGACCTGCTGTGGGAGGATTACCTGGACCGGCACGGCGCCCCCCGCCTGCTGCTGGTCGAGCCGACGAGCGTGGTCGACGATCCCAAGGCGCTCGCCGACCTGCCGCTGCTGGCCTACTACTCGGAGCGGGTGGACGGCTTCATCCGGCAGGTCGACGCCACCATGTGGGCCTCGAACAAGCTGTTCAACACGCTGATCTTCAACAACAACCAGACGATCCGGCTGGCCTTCGACGGGCTGCACCCGACCGGCGACCGGACGCTGACCGGCACCATGTCGCCCTTCCTCAAGGCCCAGCTCGAAAAGGCGCCGACGGAGCGGATGGAGGGCTTCCAGCCGAACTGGAACGCGCTGGACCGCATCATCGGCACGGCGCGGGAGAAGGGCACGCGGGTCGCCGTGGTCATCACACCCTTCTTCCCCGGCTACATCGCGAAGGTGACCAACTTCGACGCCTTCTTCGAGGATCTGAAGACCCGCCTGCCGCCCGACGTGCCGGTGATCGACACCCGCCGCGAGGTCGAGGACGAGGCCCATTTCGTGGACGCCCTGCACATCAACCAGGAGGGTGTCCGGCTGATGCTGGCGCGGATGGAGGACCGGCTGCGCCCGCTGGCCGACTGCCCCACCGATACGGCGCCCGCAGACGCCATCGCCCAGCTCCGCACGGACACCCACACCGCCGCGCGGCCCTGAAACTCCGCATAAAAGAAAAGCCCCGCCTCCCGAACCGGGAAGCGGGGCTTTTCCTTGTCGAAGGTCCGGTCAGTACAGGCCGCCGGTCCCCACCGTCGCCGCGGAGGGCGGGGCCGCCGGAGCGCCCCAGCCGCTCGGCTGCTGCTGGGCCGCCGGGTCGCCGCCGGGCACCCCACCGGTCCAGCCGCCGTCCGCGGCGTGGGCCGAGCCGTCCAGCACCATCTGCGGCTGGTCGGGGTTCGGCTCCGTGCCGGGGATGAAGGCCTCCCAGATCGCTTTGCGCTCACCGGGCTGGGCGAGGCGCCCGTTCTCCGGGTTGACGCGGACCAGGCGCAGGCCGCGCGGCACGCGGAAGGGCGTGGCCGGATGGTCCTTCAGCGCCACCTCCATCACGTCCTTGAACACCGGCACCGCCGCCGAGCCGCCGGTCTCCTTGGCGCCCAGCGAGCGCGGCTGGTCGAAGCCGATGTAGGTGCCGACCACGAGGTCGGGCGAGAAGCCCATGAACCACGCGTCGTGGCTGTCGTTGGTCGTGCCGGTCTTGCCGGCCAGCGGCTTGCCCAGCGAGAGCAGCTTCGTCGCCGTGCCGCGCTGCACGACGCCCTCCAGCATGGACACCATCTGATAGACGGTGCGCGGGTCGTTCACCTGCTCCCGCGTGTCGGCGACGGCGGGAACGGTCAGCCCATCGCTCCAGGCCACCTGATTGCAGGAGGCGCAGGGTCGCGTGTCGTGACGGAAGACGGTCTTGCCGTTGCGGTCCTGCACCCGGTCGATGAAGGTGGGGCTGACCCGCTTGCCGCCGTTGGCCAGCATGGCGTAGGCGGTGGCGAGGCGCAGCACCGTCGTCTCGCCCGCGCCGAGCGACATCGGCAGATAGGGCTGGAGGTTGTCGGTGATGCCGAAATTCTCGGACAGCGCCTTCACCTTGTCCATGCCGACGGCCTGGGCCAGACGGACGGTCATGACGTTCCGCGACTTCTCGATGCCGGCGCGCAGCGGCGTCGGGCCATAGAACTCGTGGCTGTAGTTCTCCGGCCGCCAGATCGGCTGGCCATGGCCGGGGTCATACTCGAACGGCGCGTCCATCACCAGCGAGGACGGGGTGAAGCCCTGGTTCAGCGCCGTGAGATAGACGAAGGGCTTGAAGGAGGAGCCCGGCTGCCGCATCGCCTGGGTGGCGCGGTTGAAGGAACTCATCTGCGGGGAAAAGCCGCCGACCATGGCGAGCACGCGGCCGGTGTGCGGGTCGAGCGCGACCAGACCACCCTGCACCGCCGGGACCTGACGCAGCGCGTAGGTGCCCGCCGGCGGTTCCTTGCCCTTGTCGTCCTTGCCGGCGGCCTCGACCAGGATCAGGTCGCCCAGCTTGGCGACGTCGGAGGGGCGGCGGATCTCCGGGCCGAGCCGGTTGTCGTCGCGCTGCGCCCGCGCCCAGCGCAGCTCGGCCAGCGGCACCCGGCCACGCGAGCCGTCCGGCAGGCCGATGTCGAGCGCCGCCGCCTCGTCGTCCTTCAGCACCACCGCCAGATGCCAGCCCTCGGACCCGGCGGGCGGCGCCATCGAGGCGAGCTTCTTCGCCCAGTTGTCGAAATTCTCCATCTTGCCGACCGGCCCGCGGTAACCGTGGCGGCGGTCGTACTGGACCAGCCCGGCGCGCAGCGCCCGGGTCGCCGCCTGCTGGAGCACCGGGTCCATCGAGGCGCGGACCGAGAGGCCGCCCTCGTAGAGCGCCTGCTCGCCGTAGAGCTTCACCAGCTCGCGCCGGACCTCCTCGGCGAAATACTCCGACGTCACATACTCCTGCTCCTCGCGCTTGCGCACGACCAGGGGCTTGGACTGGGCAATCCTGGCCTCTTCCGGGGTGATGTGCCCGTCCTCGGCCATGCGCCCGATCACCCAGTTGCGCCGCGCCATGGCGGCGTCGCGCTGGCGTTCCGGGTGGTAGTTGCTGGGCGCCTTGGGCAGGGCCGCCAGATAGGCCGCCTCCTCGATGTCCAGCTCGTCCAGCGCCTTGTTGAAGTAGTTCAGCGCCGCCGCCGCCACGCCGTAGGAGCGGTATCCCAGGAAGATCTCGTTCAGGTACAGCTCGAGGATGCGGTCCTTGCTGAAGGCCCGCTCGATGCGGACCGCCAGGATCGCCTCCTTGATCTTGCGCGAGAAGGACACCTCGTTGGTCAGCAACATGTTCTTGGCGACCTGCTGCGTGATCGTCGAGGCGCCCATCGGCCGGCGGTCGCGGCCGAGATTCTCCACGTTGGTCAGGATGGCGCGGGCGATGCCAACCGGGTCGATGCCCTTGTGGTCGTAGAAATTCTTGTCCTCGGCGGACAGGAAGGCGTTGGTCACGCGCTTCGGCATGGCGTCGATGGGGACGAACACGCGCTTTTCCGACGCGAACTCGGCCAGCAGGCGCCCGTCGCCCGCATGGACGCGGGTGGTCACCGGCGGTTCGTAGTTGGCGAGCTTGGTGTAGTCCGGCAGTTCGTGATCGTAATGGTCCAGCATGTAGACCAGCCCCCCCGCCCCGGCCAGGGCGAGGATCACGACGGCCATCAGGGCGGACAGAATAAAGCGCATGACGGTTCCCAGACAGGCATGGCGGCGGCCCCGCCGCCTTCATCCGGAACCGAGGCCGGGAAGACGCAGAACCGTCCGATGGGCGGCATCCTACACCGCGAGGGGCGACAGTCCGACTCCCTCGCAGCCATGTCAGGAAAATGTGACGGCCACAAGGCGCATGCAAGAAAGTGGTGACCGGGCGATGCGTATGCCCGCCAGCCTCCACCCGCATGACTGATACCGGACGGTGGTGCCCAACGCTTCAAGCCTCAGCTCTTCTGCGCCCCGGTCAGCCATTTGAAATAGGCGTCGATGGTGCGGACCATGCCGCGGCCCAGCTTCTCCCGGTGGGCCGACTTGCTCAGCAGGCTCACGTCCTGGGGGCTCGACAGATAACCCATCTCGACCAGCGCCGACGGCATGTCCGGCGCGGTCAGGACGGCGAAGCCGGCCTGCCGGTGCGGCTTGTTGGGGATCAGCTTGACCTCGCGGCCGAGATGCTCCAGCGCCATGTTGGCGAAGCGCTTGGAGTGGTTCATCGTGTCGCGCTGGGCGAGGTCGATGAGGATCGAGGCCACCAGATCGTTCTCGGAGGACAGGTCCATGCCGGCCAGCGCGTCGGCCCGGTTCTCCTTGGCGGCCAGCATCTCCGCCTCGCGGTCGGACGCCCGGTCCGACAGGGTGTAGATGGACAGGCCGCGCATGTTGGCGGAGCCGATGCTGTCGGCGTGCAGCGACAGGAACAGGTCGGCGTTGACCTCCCGCGCGATGGCGACGCGGTCGCGCAGGCGGATGAACATGTCCTTGTCGCGGGTCAGCCGCACCCGGTAGCGGCCCGAGCCTTCCAACTGGCGCTTCAGCTCCCGCGCCATCGCCAGCGTGATGTCCTTCTCATAGACCCCGCCGACCCCGACCGCGCCGGGATCGACCCCGCCGTGGCCGGGATCGACGACGATCATCGGCTTTTCCGGAACCGGCGCCGCCCGCGGCGGGACCGGCGGCGGCAGGGCCGCGGCGACCGGCACGATGGGGTCCCTCTTCGCCGGCGGGCGGGCCGCCTCGCGGCTCACCGACGCGGTCCCGGTGGTCACGGCGACCGGGGCGGAGGCGGCGAACTGCGCCGGGGTGGTGCGGGCGATGTCGAGGACGAAGCGCGGCTTGAAGCCGTCGCGCGGCGGGATGAGGTAGGACTCGACCACCCGCGCCGGCCCGTCGGTCTCCACCACCAGGCGGGAGGCCCCGCCGTCGCGTCCCCCGCCGTCGCGCCCTTCGAAGCGGTAGCGGGCGACCACGCCCTTGCCCGCCATCACCGTGTTGCCGCCCGGCCAGCTCACGTCCGGCAGATCGACCACGACGCGGTAGGGCGAGCCGTGCACCGACACGGTGAAGGGCACCGAGTCGGTGAGTTCCAGAACCAGCCGCGTCTTGTCGGGATGCAGGCCCAGCCGCGCGTTCAGGACGGACACCCGTTCCTGCACCGGCGGCGGAAAGGGAAGCGCCGCGGTGGTCTGGGCCTGCGCCGGGGCGCACGGCAGGACGGCCGCCCCCAGAAGGGCGCCCAGCGCAGCGACAATCGCGAGCAATCGGGGCATCCGTTCCACCAGAAACCGCAAACCGGCAAAGCCAGTGGTCAGCTATAGCGCAGCGAAATCAAGGCGCTCAACGGTGGTGTCCGGGTGCGTGGCGGAATTGTCGGCGAGGGTGCCGTTCATGCAACACCGCCCTGCCCCCGCAAGATGCCGCCGAACCGGATGCGGCGGACCGCAACTTTCGCCGAATTCCACGTTGTGCATGGTTTCGTGCTTGTCTATGGTAGCTCTGCGACATACCGCGACCCACCAGCCCACTCTTCCGAGAGGTTTCTCTCCGGGGTGACTGTGGGCGTCGCCCGCGGACCCCAACGGCCGAAATTTACATCATCGGGCGCGGTCCGGGGCGTGACGCTTCTGGGTTGCCGGTGGATTGGGACGAAACCTCGAAGCTGGTGCCGGCCGCAAGGCCGTAACCCGGAGGCCGAAGCCCGACCCGTCCTGGCTGCTTCGTCAGCGCCGTTCGACGGGTTAGGGGCCGGTTCCGCAGGCTTCGCTCACAACGATGACGCGCCCCGGCGGCTTGACCGTCGCGCGGGCGGCCTGGGGCGTCATGGGGATTTTGTATGGCCAAGCGCATGCTGGTGGACGCCACGCACCCGGAGGAAACCCGGGTTGCCGTGGTCAATGGGAACAGACTCGAAGACCTCGACTTCGAAATCGCCACCCGGAAGCAACTCAAGGGCAACATCTACCTTGCCAAGGTGACCCGGGTCGAGCCGTCGCTCCAGGCGGCCTTCGTGGAATATGGCGGGAACCGGCACGGCTTCCTGGCCTTCTCGGAAATCCATCCCGACTATTACCGCATCCCGATCGCCGACCGTGAGGCCCTGCTGGCCGAGGAACGCCGGTTGGAGGAGCAGGCCGAGGCCCGCGCCGAGGCCGCCGCCGACGGCGCCGTGATGGCCGAGCCGATCCGCCCGGAGCAGGTGGAGGAGGAAGTCTCCCCCATGCCCGGCTCCTACGCGGAGGCCGAGGGCGACGGTTTCGAGGGCGACGTCCCGGCCTTCGCCACGGACGCCGGTTCGGATGGCGGTTCGGACGAGGCCGCGGATTCGGATGAGGCTCCGGAAGGCGCCGCCCAGGCCGAAAGCCCGGACGTCATCGGCGGGGACGAGGTCGAGGAGGCCCACCGCCGCCGCGCCCGCCCGCTGCGCAGCTACAAGATCCAGGAAGTCATCAAGCGCCGGCAGGTCATGCTGGTCCAGGTGACCAAGGAGGAGCGCGGCAACAAGGGCGCGGCGCTGACCACCTACCTGTCGCTGCCGGGCCGCTACTGCGTGCTGATGCCCAACACGGGCCGCGGCGGCGGGATCTCCCGCAAGATCACCAACCCCGCCGACCGCAAGCGCCTGAAGGAGATCCTGTCCGATCTCGACATTCCGGAAGGCATGGCGGTCATCCTGCGCACCGCGGGGCTGGAGCGCTCCAAGCAGGAGATCAAGCGCGACCTCGAATATCTGCTGCGCCTGTGGGACGACATCCGCGTCCAGACGCTGAAGTCCTCCGCGCCCTGCCTCATCTATGAGGAGGCGAACCTCATCAAGCGCTCGATCCGCGATCTCTACACCGACGACATCGACGAGATCTGGGTGGAGGGCAGCGCCGGCTTCAACACCGCGCGCGACTTCATGCGCATGATGATGCCGAGCCACACCAAGCGCGTCATGCAGTACCAGGACGACACGATCCCGCTGTTCCACCGCTATCAGGTGGAAACGCAGATCGACGCGATCCACAGCCCGGTCGTGCAGCTCCGCTCCGGCGGCTACATCGTCATCAACCCGACCGAGGCGCTGGTTTCCATCGACGTCAACTCGGGCAAGTCGACGCGCGAGCGCAACATCGAGGAAACGGCCTACAAGACCAACCTCGAAGCCGCCGACGAGGTGGCGCGCCAGCTTCGCCTGCGCGACCTCGCCGGCCTCATCGTGATCGATTTCATCGACATGGAGGAGCCCCGCAACAACGCTGCGGTGGAGCGCCGCCTGAAGGAGGCGATGAAGAACGACCGGGCTCGCATCCAGCTCGGCCGCATCTCCGCCTTCGGCCTGCTGGAGCTGTCGCGCCAGCGCCTGCGCCCGTCGCTGCTGGAAACCAACTTCGAGCGCTGCCCGCACTGCTCCGGCACCGGCGTCATCCGCTCGGTGGAGTCCGCCTCGCTGCACGTGCTGCGCGCCATCGAGGAGGAGGGCATCCGCAAGCGGTCGTCGGAGATCACCGTCTTCGTGCCGACACGCATCGCGCTCTACATCCTCAACCAGAAGCGCGGCGAGCTGACCAAGATCGAGGACCGCTACCGGTTCCGTGTCATGGTCCAGGCCGACGACACGCTGATCGCGCCGGATCTGCGCCTTGAGCGCGTGAAGGCCCGCACCCCGGAAGACGATGTGCCGCTGGTCAGCGCCGAGCGCGCCCTGGCCGAGACCGACCGCATCCTGGCCGCCGAAGCCGAGGAGGCCGAGGAGGAGGCGCCCGTCGTGGAGGCCGTCGAGGCCGAGGTGACGGAACGCGCCGACGCCGCCGGGGAGAGCGAGGGCGACCGCCGCCGCCGCCGCCGCCGCCGCCGCGGCCGTGGGCGTGACCGCGAGGATGGCCGCGCGCCGTTCGGCGAGTCCGCCGAAGCGGCCGACGAGGCGGCCGAGGGTGAAGAACTCGAAGCCGATGCCGCCGATGCCGACGAGACGGCGATCGACGAGGAAGCGATCGAGCGCGCCCAGATCGAGGCTCCGGAGTTCGTCATCAACGACGTCGATGTCGGCCCCGCCCACATCGAGGACGGGGACGACGAGGACGAGGACGCCGATCTGGCGGCGTCCGAGGCGGAAGACGGCACCGACGGGTTCGAGACCAACGGTGACGCCAATGGCGAGCGCAAGAAGCGCCGCCGCGGCAAGCGCGGTGGTCGCCGGCGGTCCCGCCAGCGCGAGGGGCTGGAAGCCGGCGAGGGCATGCCCTCCGACGGCGCCGAGGGCGAGGCGGAGGCCGAACCCTTCCCGACCGCCGTCGAGGCCGGCCGCGCCGTCAATCCGCCGGAACTGCCGGCGGACATGGAACCGGTCGAGTTCGACTGGGTCCTGACCAGCGCGGTGGCCGCCGAGTCCGCTCCGGAAACCACGGCGGACACCGCCGCGGAGATTCCGTCCGCGGCGCCTGTCGCCCCGGTGGCGGAGGAGGCTCCGGCCCGCAAGCCGCGTCGTGGCCGCGCCAAGGCAACCGCCGCGGAAGCTGCCGAGGCGGTGACGGCGGAGCCGGAAGCGGCCCCCGCCAAGCCGAAGCGCGCCGCGAAGAGCGCCAAGGCCACCCCGAAGGCTGCCCCCCAGGCCGTCGCGGCCAAAGCTTCGGACGAAGCGGCCGCCCAGGCGCCGGCCAAGCCGTCGCGCAGCCGCAAGGCGAAGGCCGAGGCTGTCGAGGCCGCTCCGGCCCCGGTTGCTGCGGCCCCGGTCGCCGAGGAGCCGAAGAAGCGCCCGGCGCGCAAGCGCAAGACCGCGGCGGACGCTCCCGCCGAGGCGGCGCCCGCTCCGGCCCCGGTTGCGGCCCCGGTCGCCGAGGAGCCGAAGAAGCGTCCGGCGCGCAAGCGCAAGACCGCGGCGGACGCCCCCGCCGAGGCGGCGCCGGCTGCGGCCCCGGTCAACGAGGCGCCCGCGGCCCCGGTCAACGAACCGGCGGCTGAACCGGCCAGCGCAAACCCCGCTCCGGGGGCCAAGGCGCGCCGGGGCTGGTGGAACCGCTAAGCGCGTTTCATCGCCGAGCAGACTGGAGAAGGCGCCGCGAGGCGCCTTTTCCTTTTCCTGAAACCGCGAAGGGTCCCGACCATGAGCAAGGCCTTCACCCGGGAAAACGACTCCGCCGGCGACGACGACGAGGCCGACGATCCCAAACCCTTGCCCAAGGGCGTGAAGAACTACATGACGCCCGAAGGCTTCCAGCGCATGCAGGAGGAGCTGCGCTCCCTGCTGCGCGTCGAACGCCCGAAGGTGGTCGAGGTGGTGTCCTGGGCCGCCGGCAACGGCGACCGCTCGGAAAACGGTGATTACATCTACGGCAAGAAGCGCCTGCGTGAGATCGACCGGCGCATCCGCTTCCTGACCAAGCGCCTGGAATCGGCGGAGGTGGTCGATTCCAGGCTCCAGAAGAACCGCGACCGCGTGTTCTTTGGCGCCACCGTCACCTACGCGCGGGAGGATGGGACGGAGAACACCATCACCATCGTCGGCGCCGACGAGGTGGACATGGACCGCGCCCATGTGAGTTGGATTTCGCCCATCGCCCGCGCCTTGCTGAAGGCGCAGGAGGGCGACGTGGTGGACCTGCGCACCCCCGCCGGGCTGGAGCAGATCGAGGTCGTCACAATCCGCTATCCAGGCGACGCGGCTTGAAGAAGGCTGGGGCTACAGCAGCCCCAGCTCCTCCAGTTCGGTGCGCAGGCTGGCGGCGCCGGAGAAACGATGCGCCGTCATGCCGAGGTCGCGGGCGGCCTCGACGTTGGCGGGGCTGTCGTCGATGAAAAAGCAGTCCGCGGCCCGCAGACCGTAGCGATCCAGCAGAAGCTGGAAGATCGCCGGGTCCGGCTTCACCAGCCTCTCGTCGCCGGACACGATCACACCGTCGAACAGGGTCAGGAAATCGAAGCGCTGGCGGGTCAGCGCCAGCTTGTCCGATGAGAAATTGGTGATGGAGTAGAGCGGCGTCCCGCGCTGCTTCAGCTCCGTGAGGATCTCCGGAGTTCCGGCGACGGGGCCGGGCACCATCTCCTCCCACCGCTCGTGATAGGCGCGGATCAGCTCGCGGCAATCGGGGAACTCGGCGGTCAGAAGGGCGACCGCCTCGTCCCACGGGCGGCCGCGATCCTGCTCCAGGTTCCAGGCGGGTGTGCAGACGTTGTCGAGGAAGTCCTCCATCAGGTCCTCGTACCCGTCGAACAGTTCGCGGTAGAGATGCCGCGGGTCCCATTCGATGAGCACCTGGCCGATGTCGAAGACGACGGTGGTCGGCTTGGTCATCGTCAATTCCCGTGCCAGCCTCAGCCCTTGCGGGCCGCGGCGACGAGTTCCTTCATCTGGTCCAGCTTGATGGCGCCGGGGACCAGCTCGTCGCCGATGACGAAGGCCGGGGTGCCGCGGATGCCCAGCTCCTCGGCCAGCGCCTGGTTGGCCGCGATGACCTTCAGCACCTCGGGGCTGTTCATGTCCTTCTTCAGCTTGTCGGTGTCGAGCCCGACCGACTTGGCCAGCCGCTGGATAACCTCGTCGTCGAGCTGGCCGCGGTGGGCCATCAGGGCGTTGTGGAATTCCAGATACTTGCCCTGCCCGCGCGACGCCAGGGCCGCCTTGGCCGCGCTCAGCGAGGCCGGGCTGAGGATCGGGAACTCCTTGAAGACGAAGCGCAGCTTGCCGTCGTCCTTGATCAGGCGCTCGGTGTCAGCCTGCACGGCCTTGCAGTATCCGCACTGGTAGTCGAAGAACTCGACCACCGTCACGTCGCCCTTGGGGTTGCCGGCGACCGGATCGGCGGGGTTCTGGAACAGCGCTGCCTTGTTGTCGGCCAGCGCCGCCTTGGCCTTCTGCTCCTCGGCCATCTTCTGGCGCTTCTGGAGCGAGTCCACGGCCTCCAGGATGATTTCCGGATTCTTGAGGATGTAGTCGCGCACCACCTCCTCGACGGCCTTGCGCTGCGCGTCGTCCATCGGGCTCTGCGCCTGGAGGGCGGGGGCCAGCAGCCCCGTCGGAAGGGCCAGCGCGGCGGCGAGCGCCAGGGCGGCGGGGCGGAAGCGGGTCATGACAAACTCTCTCGTGGGGAGCCAAAACGGCGCGAATCGGGGCGATACTGTGGACCGGGACGGCGGGGTCAGGCAAGACGGCTGTGCGCCGCGCGAACGGAGGACGCTCACTTGCCACCCGCCTGCCCGCGGATGTCCTGGGCGCGCAGCCAGCCGGGGGAACCGGCGGGCAGCAGCTTCTCCGCCCGCTCCGCCTGGAAACGGGCCATCGGCTTGTCGCCGCGGGCGAAGGCCTCCTCGGCGGTGGCGTAGGCGACCATGCCGGCGTTGCCCTTCATGCTCCAGGCCTGGGCCATCAGCCGCCACAGGAAGGCGGACTGCGCCTGGGTCTTGGACGCCACCTGAAGGTTGCGCAGCGCCTCGTCGGCCAGCCGGCCGTCGTTCTGCTCCATCAGCGAATGGGCCAGCGAGACGCGGATGCTGCCGGCGTCCGGCTCCAGCTCGATCGCCTTGCGGTAGGGGGCGGCGGCGTCCACCGCCCGCCCGTTCTGCAGCATCAGGTCGCCCTTCATCTCATAGAGGAAGGCGTTCCTCGGCTCCTGGGCGATCAGCCCGTCGACCAGCGGCAGGGCCTGCCGGACCTCGCCGCGCCGGAAGTAGGCGTAGGCCCGGCCGTAGCGCGCCACGAAGGACGGATCGTCCGCCTTGTAGCGGCGCAGCGCCCCGTTGGGGTCAAGATAGGCGTAGAGCTTGGCCTGGATGCGGCGGAACTCCTCGTTCCACTGCGCCGGCACCGGCTTCTTGCCGGCGCGCGACCGCTCCACGAAATTGCGCACCGTCTCGATGCGCTCGCGGGTCAGCGGGTGGGTGCGGCGGTAGCCGGCGTCGCGGTCCACCAGCAGCGGATCGTCGGCGGCGCCCAGCTTCTCCAGGAAGGTGACCAGCCCCTCCGCCGAGATGCCGGACTGCTCCATATAGGACAGGCCCGCCTGGTCGGCCGAGGACTCCTGGCTGCGCGAGAAGGACAGGAAGTTGCGCTCCGCCAGATGCTGGCCCAGCATGACACCCGCGGCACCGGCCCCGGCGTTGCCCGCGGCGATGCCGCCGACGATGCCGATGCCCATGCCGATCAGCGAGGACAGGAAGGCGTTCTCCATCGCCTCCGACCCGCGGACCAGATGGCCGCCGGCGATGTGGCCGGTCTCGTGGGCGATTACGCCGATCAGCTGGCCGGCGTCCTCCAGCCCGAGCAATAGGCCGGTGTGCAGGAAGATGTTCTGCCCGCCCGCGACGAAGGCGTTCATGGTGTTGTCGTTGACCAGGACGATGTTCACCACGTCCGGATCAATGCCGGCGGCCTGGAAGATTGGCCGCGCCATGTCGCGGATGATATGTTCCGTCTCGGCGTCGCTCAGGAACTGCATCTCCTGGCGCCGCTGCGCGCCCGCGGGCGGCGACCACGACAGAACCATCACGGCAAACATGGCGATGACCGAAACCAGCCTGCTGGGCTTGCGCACCGTTTCTTCCTCCGCACACCGGGGCACCGGGCAGCCGGTCAAGATGCCGGTCCGGGCGCCCCATTCCACCCGCCGAATCTGGCAAGGGTTGGGCGCGATTGCCATAGCCGCATCGCTGGTGGGCGGTTGCGTCAACACGAAATACCGCACGGGCGCCCCGGCCCAGAGCTTCGTCGCGGCGGACGAGCCGCGCGCGGCGGAGATCGGGCGCGACATCATCGCCCAGGGCGGCAAGGCCGGCGACGCCGCCACCGCCATGGCGATGGCGATGGCCGTCACCCTGCCGTCGCGCGTCGGGATGACCGGCGGCGGCGTCTGCGTGGTGTTCGACGCGGCGAGGAAGGAAACCCGCACGCTCGACTTCCTGCCCCGACCCGCCGGCACCGGTGGGGCCGCCCTGCCCGGCTTCCTGCGCGGCGTCTACGCGCTCCAGGCCGCAACGGGGGCGATGCGCTGGGAGCAGACCGTGGTCCTGGCGGAGCAGCTCGCCCGCTCCACCCCGGTCAGCCGGGCGCTGGCCCGCGACCTCGCCGACTCCGGCGCCCGCTTGGCCGCCGATCCGGAGGCGCGCCGCGTCTTCCTGCCCAGCGGCGCGCCGCTGGCCGAGGGCGCGCCGCTGAGCCAGCCGGAGCTGGCCGCCACCCTGTCGCAGGTGCGCCGCAGCGGCATCGCCGCGATGTATGGCGGGCCGCTGGGCGGCGCGGTGGCCCAGGCCGCCGCCATTGATCCGGCGACCGTCCGCGGTTTCCAGCCGCGCTGGACCGGCACTGCGGCCATTCCGCTGGGCATCGTGTCGATGCATTTCGCCCAGCTTCCCGAGACCGACAACGGCGCCGCGCTGACCGCCGCCTGGAACGCCGCCGCCGGCCTGCCGTCCGACCAGCGGGCGGCCCGCGTGGCCCAGGCGCTGGGCGCCACCGGCAGCGGCGCCTCCGCGCCCGGCGCCGGCCTCGTCGTGATCGACCATGAGGAGAACGGGGTCGCCTGCTCCTTCACCATGGGGGCGCCCTTCGGCAGCGGCCGCATGGTGCCGGGCACCGGCCTGCTGGCCGCCCGCGGGGTGGACGGCGCCGGCTTCGGCGCGCCCGCCCTGCTCACCAACGCCATTGTCGGACGCACCCAGTTCGCCGGGGCGGCCAGCGCCGCCGGCAACGACGGCCCCGCCGCCGCGCCCGCCGCGCTGCTGACCGCCGCCCTGCCCGCCGCGCTCGACAAGGAGCCGGGCGCCGCCATCCGGGTCAGCCGCGCCACGAACGGGCCGGGCCGGACCACCTTCGTCACCTGCCAGACCTCGATGGAGAGCGGCTGGAAGGAATGCCAGGTCGCCGCCGACCCGCGCGCCCACGCCCTGGGCATGCTGGTCGAAACCGAGCGTTGACGCACAAAAGTCTGGAATCATGAGCAAAGCACCCAAAGTCTCCAAACGGGGCGCCATCCCGCCCTTCTTCGTCATGGAAGTGATGCGCGCCGCCGCCGAGCGCGAGGCCGCCGGCCTTGAGGTCCTGCACATGGAGGTCGGGCAGCCCTCGACCGGGGCGCCGAAGGGCGTGCTGGAGGCCGCCCACCGCATGCTCGACGCCGACGTGCTGGGCTACACCGGGGCGCTGGGCATTCCGGCGCTGCGGGCGGCCATCGCCGGCTGGTACCGCGACCGTTACGGGATCGACGTGCCGGAGCGGCGCGTGGTGGTCACCACCGGCTCCTCGGGGGCCTTCCAGCTCGGCTTCCTGGCGGCCTTCGATCCGGGCGACCGGGTGGCCATGGCCTCGCCCAGCTACCCGGCCTACCGCCACACGCTGACCGCCATCGGAGTCGAGCCGGTGGAACTGCCGACCGGGCCGGAGCACCGCTTCCAGCCGACCATCGAGCTTCTGGAACAGCTCGATCCGCCCATCCAGGGCCTGATCGTCGCCAGCCCGGCCAACCCGACCGGCACGATGCTGAGCCGCGAGGAGCTGACCGCGCTCGCCAACTGGTGCGACGCCAAGGGCGTGCGCCTTGTCTCCGACGAGATCTACCACGGCCTGACCTACGGGCCGGAGGCCGTCACCGCCGCCGAGGTCAGCGAGAGCGCGCTGGTGGTGAACAGCTTCTCAAAATATTTCTCGATGACCGGCTGGCGGCTCGGCTGGATGATCGTGCCGGACGACCTGATCCGTTCGGTCGAATGCCTCGCCCAGAACCTGTTCATCTCCGCCCCCAGCCTGTCGCAGGCCGCCGCGGTCGCCGCCTTCGCCTGTACAGACGAGCTGGACGGCCATGTCGCCCGCTACGCCCGCAACCGCGAGCTTCTGCTGAGGGAGCTGCCGAAGGCCGGCTTCGACAAGCTGGCTCCGGCGGACGGCGCCTTCTACATCTACGCCGACGTGACGGAGATGACCGACGACAGCGAGGCCTTCTGCAAGCGCATCCTGGCGGAGACGGGTATCGCCTGCACCCCCGGCGTCGACTTCGACCCGGCCCGCGGCCTCCGCTTCGTGCGCTTCAGCTTCGCCGGTTCGGAGGAGACCATCGCCGAGGCGGCCCGGCGGCTGATCGCCTGGAAGAGGTAGGATAGCCCTTCGGTCCTCTCGCACTGAGCCCCCACCCCGACCCTCCCCCGCTGCGCAAGGGAGGGTGCCTTCTGCGAAGCGGCGGAAGTCCCCTCCCCTGCGATAGCGGGGGAGGGTTAGGGTGGGGGCCCAACGCGACCACTTTGCCAAGCCGCCGCCGGCGCGGAACTCAGTACGCGTACTCCTTGAACACCGGGTCCACGCTGCCCCCCCAGGGGCCGTTGAACTTCGCCAGAAGCTCGTCGGCCGGGGTCTGGCCGGACTCGGCGATGTCGAGCAGCGTGTTCAGGAAATGCGCCTCGTCGTCGCCCCAGTTGTCGTTGCGGGCGCGCCGCGCCAGACCGCCGCGGGCGATCTCCAGCACCTCAAGAGCGACCTCCCGCACCGTGCGGCCGCGGAAGGGGGTGCGCAGGGCGTGGCGCGGCACCTCGGCGCGCAGATGGGCGCGCTCCTCCGTCGTCCAGCCCTTCACGAGGTCCCAGGCGGCGTCCAGCGCCTGGCTGTCGTAGAGCAGCCCGACCCACAGGGCCGGCAGGGCGCACAGGCGGCGCCACGGCCCGCCGTCGGCGCCGCGCATCTCCAGATACTTCTTCAGACGCACCTCGGGGAAGGAGGTGGTCATGTGGTCGGCCCAGTCGGTGATCAGCGGGACCTCGCCCGGCAAAGCCGGCAGGCGGCCCTGCATGAAGTCACGGAAGGACTGGCCGGAGGCGTCGATGTACGCGCCGTCGCGGTAGACGAAGTACATCGGCACGTCGAGCAGGTAATCCACGTACCGCTCGAAGCCGAAGCCGTCCTCGAACACGAAGGGCAGGTCGCCGGTGCGGTCGGGGTCGGTGTCGGTCCAGATGTGGCTGCGGAAGCTCTGGAAGCCGTTCGGCTTGCCCTCGGTGAAGGGCGAGTTGGCGAACAGCGCCGTGGCGATGGGCTGAAGCGCCAGGCTGACCCGGAACTTCTTCACCATGTCGGCTTCCGACGCGAAGTCCAGGTTCACCTGCACGGTGCAGGTGCGCATCATCATGTCCAGGCCGAGATTGCCGCGCTTGGGCATGTAGTCGCCCATGATCCTGTAGCGGCCCTTGGGCATCCAGGGGATCTCGTCGCGCCGCCATTTCGGCTGGAAACCGAGGCCCATCATGGCGATGCCCAGCTCGCCCCCGATCTCCTTCACCTGCTCGAGGTGGCGGTGCACCTCGGCGCAGGTCTGGTGCAGGGTCTCCAGCGGCGCGCCGGACAGCTCGACCTGCCCGCCCGGCTCCAGCGTGATGTTCGCCATGCCTTGGGTCAGGGCGATGAGGTTGCCCTTCTCCTCCACCGGGTCCCAGCCGAAGCGCTGCAGGCGGGTCAGCAGTTCGCCGATCCCATCCGGCCCCTCGTAAGGCAGCGGCCGGTGGTCGGAGACGCGGTAGGCGAATTTTTCGTGTTCGGTCCCGATGCGCCACTGGTCCGTCGGTTTGCTGCCGGATTCCAGATAGGCCGCCAGCTGGCGGCGGTCGGTGATCGGTTCACCACGCGTCTGCGGAGGTGCGGACATGGAAGCTCCCGCTTTCAAAAAGTCTAAACTGGCCAACGAGTCAAACGGCCCGCCTCGGAACAGCGGCGCGTCGAGCGGCCCTTACTCCCCAGCGGTGGGGTCGGCCGGCGCGCGGAAGGGCGGTCGGGTGTCGCCCCCGTCCGCCGTCCAGTCCCCCGCAAGGGCCTGCCAGCAGGCGAGCGCCGCGACCACCGCCGTGTCGGCCCGGAGAATGCGGGGCCCCAGACCGACGGGAACAACAAAGGGGAGTTTGCAAATTTCGTCAAGTTCGGACTGCGCAAAGCCGCCCTCCGGCCCGATCAGGAAGGCGGCGGGGCCGCGCGGACGGGCGCGGACGGCCTCCGCGATGGGGCGTACGTTCCCGGCCTCGGCGCACAGGTACAGTGTACGCTCCGCAGGCCAGCCGGCCAGCGCCTTGTCCAGCGGCAGCGGGTCGGCCATCTCCGGCACGGTCAGCCGCTCCGACTGTTCGGCGGCCTCGATGGCGTTGGCGCGCAGGCGGTCGGTGTTGACGCGGTTGGGGTCGGTGCGGCGGGTGAAGACCGGCCACAGGCGCGACACGCCCAGTTCGCTGGCCTTCTCCGCCACGAAGTCGATGCGCCCGCGCTTGATCGGGGCGAACAGCAGCCAGAGGTCGGGCCCGGCCGCCTGAAGACGCCGCTGTGCCGTCACGGTGAGCGAGCACCAGCCCTTGCCGAAGCCGTCGATGGCGGCCAGCCATTCGCCGTCCTGCCCGTTGAAGACGGCCACGACATCGCCCTTGTCGAGCCGCAGGACATGGCGCAGGAAATGCGCCCGCTCGTGATCGAGCCCCACCGCCTGCCCCTCGCCGAGGGGGCTGTCCACATAGAGGCGGGTCTTCGGTTGGTCTGACATGGCGCAAAGGTCTCCGGTGTGCGGCGCCGACTATAGCGATATCGGTCCGGGGCGGAAACGGCCCAGCCTTGCGAGGACCCACCCCCGCCGCTACCTTGCCCCCCGGCTTCTTCCACTCCCCATCCCCGAGTCCGCCATGACCAGCCCCGCCTCCCCCGCTCCCGGCGACTTCACCGACATCCGGCGCGGCGACTGGATCGACCGCTTCGCCCCGGCGGCAACTCGTCCCTATCTGCGGCTGGCGCGGCTGGACCGTCCCATCGGCACATGGCTGCTGCTGTTTCCCGGCTGGTGGAGCATCGCGCTGGCCGGACCGGGACCGCTGCCCGACCTCTGGCTGATGGCCTTGTTCGCGGTCGGCGCGGTGGTGATGCGCGGGGCCGGCTGCACGGTCAACGACATCCTCGACCGCGACTTCGACGCCATGGTGGAGCGCACGCGGACCCGCCCGATCCCCTCCGGGCAGGTGTCGGTGAAACAGGCGCTGGCCTTCCTCGCCGTCCAGCTCCTGATCGGGCTGGCGGTGCTGGTGCAATTCAACCCGCTCACCATCGGGCTTGGCGTGCTGTCGCTGGCGCTGGTCTTCACCTACCCGTTGATGAAGCGCATCACCTGGTGGCCGCAGGCCTTCCTGGGGCTGACCTTCAACTGGGGCGCCCTGATGGGCTGGACCGCGGTGCGCGGCGATCTGGAGTGGCCGGCGCTGGCCCTCTACGCCGCGGGGATCGTCTGGACGCTGGGCTACGACACCATCTACGCCCACCAGGACAAGGAGGACGACGCGCGAATCGGCGTGAAGTCCACCGCTCTGCGGCTGGGCGACCAGAGCAAGATCTGGATCTACGGCTTCTACACGCTGACCTTCGTGGGGATCGGCATCGCCGGGCGTCTGGCCGGGCTGGGCGGGCTGTTCCTGCCGCTGCTCTCTCTGGCCGCGCTGCAATTGTCCTGGCAGGTCGCGACCTGGAACCCCGACGATCAGACGGACTGCCTGAAGAAATTCAAGTCGAACCGCTGGTTCGGCTGGCTGGTTCTGGCGGCCTTCCTGGCCGGGAAGATCTAGGCGGAGGGAGATTTCAGCGCGTCAGCTCGGCGACGGTGCTGTCGGCGGAGCCCGGCTTGCGCGGCGGCAGGACCGCGCGGATGCCCTCGGTGGAGGCCACCATCTCGACGCCCTTTTGCGCGGCCGGCAGGGTCGGCTTGCGGGCCGGCAGCACGGCGGCGGTCTGGAGCGGAGGAACCGCCTTCGCGGCGGCGCCCTTGCCGGAGAGGGTGAGGGATGCGGTCAGCACCTGCGGCTTGCGGCCCGGAACGGCGACGGCGTGGCCTTTCAAGGAGGCTTCCATCAGGCGCGGCCCGGCGGCGGGCTTGGGCGCGGAGCGGCCCTGCGGGGCGACGGCGAAGGTGCTGCCGATGCCGGCACCTCGGGAGTCGGCCTGACGGATTTCCGCTTCCTCGCCGTCCGGCAGGATGAAGCCGTAGGTGGTGTAGACGCGCAGGCCGAGCTGGTCCGACGGCTCGTGCCAGACGCGGACGGCCGACCAGTCGTTGCGCGGCGACACATCGACCACGCGCATGTTGCGGCGCAGGCCACGGCCGTCGAGCCAGGAGTGATCGACCTCGATGGTGCGGCGGTCGACGATGTGGCTGACCAGGGAGACGTGGCCGCGGCCCAGCCGCTGCGACCGCTTGAAGACGAGGACGGAGCCGAGAGTCGGACGCTGGTCGCGCTCATATTGTTGGTTGGCGGCGGTGTTCCACCACGTCCAGGCATCGCCCCGGATGTCGAAATCCGATATGGAGCGCACCGTGCGGACGCAATCCCCGTCCTGGGCCTGGGCTTTGGATATGACAAACGGGCTGAGAGCGATGAACGCCGCGAACGATGCGCAGAGTGCAATCCCTTTCGACCGCATATCGACCCCATGACCTTTGTTTTTCTCCTTTCGAACGGGTAACACGGGACAGCAGGTGTGTCTACTCCGTTTGAATTATGTAACCAAAACCGGTTGTGGATAGATCATCCACACCCGCGCAGCTCCGGTGAGAGTCCCGTTATGAACAACTTTTCTCAAATCGACTTCATCCGCTCCAACACGGTCGTAACGCGGACTCCTTTGCTGCCCGAAATCGCCCTGCATCTGGCGACGGAAATCACGCCGCTGTGGGAAGCTACGGAGGATTCTTTGAAAGAGTCCAATGTACCGCCGCCCTATTGGGCCTTTGCTTGGCCGGGCGGTCAGGCGGTGGCGCGGCTCGTCCTCGACCGGCCGGAACTGGTGGCGGGCAAGTCGGTGCTGGATTTCGCCGCCGGCACCGGGCTGGTCGGCATCGCCGCGATGATGGCCGGGGCGGCGCGCGTGCAATCCTGCGACATCGACCGCTTCGCCCTGTCCGCCATTGCCCTGAACGCCGAATCCAACGGAGTCGATGTGAAGGCGGTCAGCGCCGATCTGGTGGACCGCCCCCTGCCCGGCATCGACGTCGTTCTGGCGGGCGACGTCTGCTACGAGAAGCCGATGGCCGACCGGGTGACCGCCTGGCTGCGCGCAATCGCCGCAACCGGCACGCTGGTCCTGCTGGGCGATCCGGGCCGCGCCTATGTCCCGCTCAGCGGAATTGAACGGGTCGCGCAGTACAGCGTCCCGACCTCCCTGGAGTTGGAAGACCGCGAAATGCGCGAAACGGTGATCTGGCGCCTGCTGCCGGAGGCCTGAGTCATGACCACGACCGCCCCGCGCAAGGGCGCCACCCGGATGGCCGACATCCCGCCGGAGGTGCTGGCCGACCTGAACGCCGGCCGGCGCGAGACCGCCACGCTGGCCGAATCGCTCGCCATCGACTTCGCCGCCCTGCTGGCCGCCGCGGTTCCGGAGGCCCCGAGCGCCGTTTCCTTCGACCCGAAGGACGGCGTGACCCGGCGCATGGCGACGGCGGGGAGCGCGGCCTTCGAGCGCCTTGGCCTGGGGGCCGTGGAGCGGCTGGCCGCACACCCGTCCGACACGGTGCGCGGCTGGGCCTGCTACGCGCTGGCGGCGGCCCCCGGCCTGACTCTGGCGGAGCGGCTGGAGCGCGTCCGCCCGCTGGCCGACGACGCGCATTTCGGCGTGCGCGAATGGGCGTGGCTGGCCCTGCGCCCCCACATCGCCACCGCCATCGACGACGCGCTGGCTCTGCTCACGCCCTGGACCTCCGAGCCGTCCGAACGGTTGCGCCGCTTCGCCAGCGAGGCCACGCGCCCCCGCGGCGTCTGGTGCGGCCACATCGGCATGTTGAAGACCGATCCGGCGCGCGGGTTGCCGGTGCTCGACCCGCTGCGGGTGGACGGCGCGCGCTACGTCCAGGATTCGGTCGCCAACTGGCTGAACGACGCGGCGAAGAGCCAGCCCGGCTGGGTGCAGGCCCTCTGCGCCCGCTGGGAAACGGACAGTCCCGATCCGGACGCCACCCGCCGCATCGTCCGCCGCGCCCTGCGCAGCGTGAAGGAACCCGCGTGAGGCGGCACCTCCCCCCTTGACGCGGCGCCGTCCAGGCCGATGCTAAGCGCCCTCTCTTGATCCGACCCCATCGCATCCGAACGGACCTTCGACCATGCCCTACACCTCGTTGCGCGACTTCATCGACCGGCTGGAGAAGGCCGGGCGGCTGGTGGTGGTCCGGGAGCCGGTGTCCACGGCGCTGGAGATGACCGAGATCCAGACCCGCCTGCTCGCTGAAGGCGGCCCGGCGGTGCTGTTCGAGAACGTCATCAAGGCCGACGGCACCCGCTCGGAGATGCCGGTGCTGGTCAACCTGTTCGGCACGGTGGAGCGCGTCGCCTGGGGCATGGACCGCGAGCCGCACGAGTTGCGCGGCGTCGGCGAGACGCTGGCCTTCCTGAAGCAGCCGGAGCCGCCGGGCGGCTTCCGAGAGGCGATGGAGTTGATCCCGCTCGCCAAGACCGTGCTGTCGATGAAGCCGAAGACCGTCGGCTCCGCCCCCTGCCAGGAGGTGGTGCTGACCGGCGACCAGATCGACCTCGGTCGCCTGCCGGTGCAGAGCTGCTGGCCGGGCGAGCCGGCGCCGCTGATCACCTGGCCGCTGGTCGTCACCAAGGGGCCCACGGCCAAGCGCGAGGACGACTTCAACCTCGGCATCTACCGGATGCAGGTGCTGGGGAAGAACAAGACGATCATGCGCTGGCTGAAGCACCGCGGCGGCGCGCAGCATCATCATCGCTGGGCCGCCAGCGGCAAGCGAGAGCCGCTGCCCTGCGCGGTGGTCCTGGGCGCCGATCCCGGCACCATCCTGGCCGCCGTCACGCCGGTGCCGGACACGCTGTCGGAATACCAGTTCGCAGGCCTGCTGCGCGGCAAGAAGGTCGAACTGGTGGACTGCAAGACCGTACCGCTGAAGGTGCCCGCCCAGGCCGAGATCATCCTGGAAGGCCATGTCAGCCTGGACGAATACGCCGACGAGGGCCCCTACGGCGACCACACCGGCTATTACAACTCGGTCGAGCCCTTCCCGGTCTTCACCGTCACGGCGATGACCATGCGGCGCAACCCCATCTACCTCTCCACCTTCACCGGCCGGCCGCCCGACGAACCGTCGGTGCTGGGCGAGGCGCTGAACGAGGTCTTCATCCCCCTGCTGACCCAGCAATTCCCGGAGATCGTGGATTTCTGGCTGCCGCCGGAAGGCTGCTCCTACCGGATCGCGGTGGTCAGCATGAAGAAGGCCTATCCCGGCCACGCCAAGCGCGTGATGATGGGCGTGTGGTCCTTCCTGCGCCAGTTCATGTACACGAAATGGGTGATCGTCGTGGACGACGACATCGACGCGCGGAACTGGAAGGACGTGATGTGGGCGATGAGCACCCGCATGGACCCGGCCCGCGACATCACCGTGATCGAGGGCACCCCCATCGACTATCTGGACTTCGCCAGCCCCGAGTCGGGCCTGGGCGGCAAGGTCGGGCTGGACGCCACCAACAAGTGGCCGCCGGAGACCAAGCGCGAATGGGGCCAGAAGATCCGCATGGACCAGGGCGTGGTCGACGAGGTGTCGCGCAAATGGGCGTCCTACGGTCTTCCGGGCAGCGGGACCCCGATCTGGAAGTGAGGCGTTAAGGGACGGTCCGCTTTCGCCAAGGAGTCCCGCCATGCCCAGCGACGCCGCCCATCCCATCGCCAGCCCCATCGCCACCGTCCGCCTGATCTTCAGCGACGGCGGCGAAACCGCCGGGGACCTGTCGGTGGCCGAGCGGGCGGGAAGCAACCTGTTCGTGGCGTCGGACGAGGGCGCTCAGGTCGTCCATTTGGCGGCCGAGGAGGGCGGCACCGTCTACCGACAGGACGCCGTCTTTTTCTTGGCGGACTTCCTTGCCCTGCCGGAGACCGAACCGGGCAAGGACGAGGCGGACATCGAGGGCATGGCCATCGCCGACGGCTGGCTGTGGGTCACCGGCTCGCACGCGCTGGCCCGCAAGAAGCCGGATCGCGAGGAGAACAGCGCCGAGAAGGCGCTGGAGCGGCTGACCGAGGTGCGCTGCGACCCCAACCGCTTCCTGCTGGGCCGCATCCCGCTGATCACCGAGGCGGACGGGCGCCTCACCCCGGTCCGCCGCGACGGGAAACGGACGGCCGGTTGCCTGAAGTTCCGCAAGGGCGGCAACGCGCTGACCAAAGCGCTGGCGGAGGACGAGCATCTGGCCCGCTTCGTCGCCGTGCCCGCCAAGGAGAACGGCTTCGACGTGGAGGGGCTGGCCGCCCATGGCGACCGGGTCTGGCTGGGGCTGCGCGGCCCGGTGCTGCGCGGCTGGGCCTGCATCCTGGAATTGGCGGTGGAGGATCACCCGGATTACGAGGAGCGCCTGCGGCTGCGCCCCGTCGGGCCGAACGGCGAGAAGTACCGCAAGCATTTCGTCGATCTGGACGGGCTGGGCATCCGCGAACTGACCTTCGACGGGGAGGATCTGGTCATCCTGGCCGGGCCGACCATGGATCTGGACGGTCCCGTCGCCGTATGGCGCTGGACCGACGCCCTGTCCGTCACCCAGGAGACGGTCATCCCGCGCGACCGGCTGGTTCCTCTGCTGAACCTCCCGTACGGCAAGGGCGACGACCACGCGGAGGGCATCGCCTGCGTCCGCCGCGACGGCGCTCCGCCCGCCCTTCTGGTGGTCTATGACAGCCCGTCCAAGGCCCGCCTTCACGGCGCCGGGACCACCGCCGACCTGTTCACCCTGCCCTCCCGCTACGATCCGGCAAACGCCTTCCGGGCGTGAGGGTTTGTTCTCTATCAAGCAACAATCAGTGCATAAATAAGCGGATTATCCCAACCGAGGATATCGCTATTCTTGGCCTCAGACGACAACGGCCCCGGCGCGGGGCACCACGCTGAGACAAGGAAACCAAGCCATGAACGCCGCCATCGACAACCGCACCGCCCCCTACGCCGCCTTCCTGCTGCGCGTCAGCCTGGGCCTTCTGTTCATCGCCCATGGATTGATCCTGAAGGTCTTCACCTTCGGCATCGCCGGCACGGTCGGCTACTTCGAGAGCCTCGGCTATCCCGGCCTCTTCGCCTATCTGGTGATCCTCGGCGAGATCGGCGGCGGCCTGCTGCTGGTGGCCGGTGTCTTCACCCGCTGGATTTCGCTGGCCCTGCTGCCGATCATGATCGGCGCGACGCTCCAGCACACCGGCAACGGCTGGGTCTTCTCGGCCCAGGGCGGCGGCTGGGAGTTCCCGGTGTTCTGGACGGTGCTGCTCGGCGTGCAGGCCCTGCTGGGCGACGGCGCCTTCGCCCTGAAGCTGCCGACCGCCGGCCGCAGCACCCTGCAGAACCGGCTGGCCTGACCCTAAAGCAAGACCTGACGAGCGGCGCGCGGGTGGGCACCAGGCCCCCGCGCGCCGCCGCGTTTGCACCCGGACCGTGCCCGACCTGAGGCGATATGCCCCTTCCTCTTCTTCTCCGGGCTCCCATTTGCTAGACAAGCCGGAGACCTAGCGGAGACCGTAATGCCCGTTTCGACCACCTCGCAACCTGACGTGCTGACCCTGCTGGACGATTTGATCCGCAAGGCGAAGGGTGCCGGGGCCGATGCCGCCGACGCCGTGCTGTTCGACAGCGCCTCCCTGTCGCTGAGCCAGCGTTTCGGCAAGACGGAGAAGCTGGAGCGGTCCGAGTCGGGCGATCTGGGCCTGCGCGTCTTCATCGGCAAGCGGCAGGCCATCGTCTCTTCCACCGACCGCAGCGCCAAGGCGCTGGACGAGCTGGTGGAGCGCGCCGTCGCCATGGCCCGCGTGGTGCCGGAGGACCCCTTCTGCGGCCTCGCCGACCCGGAGCAGATCTACACCACCCTCCCCGACCTCGATGTGTGCGACCCGTCGGAGCCCTCGGCGGAACTGCTGATCGAACGCGCCCGCATCGCCGAGGAGGCCGCGCTGGCGGTCGAGGGCGTCACCAACTCCGAAGGGGCCGACGCCGGGTGGAGCCGCTCCACCATCGCCATCGCCGCGTCCAACGGATTCACCGGCCGCTATGGCGTGTCGCGGCAGTCCCTCTCGGCCTCAGTGCTCGCCGGGACGGGCACGGGGATGGAGCGCGACTACGACTATGACAGCAAGGTCTACGGCTCCGACCTGCGCGATCCGGCGTCGATCGGGCGCGAGGCCGGGGAGCGCGCCATCCGCCGCCTGAACCCGCGCCGGGTCAAGAGCTGCAAGGTCCCGGTGGTGTTCGACCCGCGCGTTTCCCGCGGACTGCTTGGCCACCTGACCGGCTCGATCAGCGGGCCGAGCATCGCGCGCGGCACCAGCTTCCTCAAGGACAAGATGGGCCAGCGCATCTTCGCCGCCGGCATCACCATCGTCGACGACCCGCATGTGAAGCGCGGCCTGCGCTCCCGCCCCTTCGATGCGGAGGGCATCGCCACCACCCGCCGCAACCTGATCGAGGACGGGCACCTGACCACTTGGCTGCTCGACCTGCGCTCGGCCCGCCAGCTCGGCCTGTCGACGACCGGCCACGCCGCCCGCGGCACCTCCGGCCCGCCGGGTCCGGCCCCAGCCAACGTCTACATGGCGCCGGGGGCCAAGAGCCGCGACGAGCTGCTAGCCGAGATCCCCAACGGCTTCTACGTGACGGAGCTGATGGGCACCGGCGTCAACGGGGTGACCGGCGACTACAGCCGGGGTGCCGCCGGCTATTGGATCGAGAACGGCCAGATCGCCTACCCGGTCACCGAACTGACCATCGCCGGCAATCTCAAGGAGATGTTCCTGAACCTGGAGCCGGCCAGCGACCTGGAACTGCGCTTCGGCATGGACGCTCCGACCATCCGCATCGACGGGCTGACCGTAGCCGGCCTGTGACCGCAACAGGTGAGGCGCCTTTCGGCGCCTCGCTCCTTGTCCGGACCCGCCGGGTCCGAACCCACCGGCCTGCAGCCGGGACGGGATATCAGACCGTCACGCTCATCGGGCCGCCGGCGCCGCGCACCGACAGGTTGGGCAGGAAGTCCCGGAACAGCGACAGGCTCTTCAGGTCGGACACGTAGCCCGTGCCATCCCCGCCCATCGTCTTTCCACCGATGCTCTTCATCACGTCGGCGGTCTGCGCGTCCTGGGCCTCCAGCGCGTCCTTCAGGACAGAGGCCAAGGCGCTGCCGTAGCCCAGCCGCTCCATCGGCGCGCCGGTTTCCTTCGTCGTTTTCTCGTAGCTGTACTGGAGCGCCGCCCGCTGGACGGACCAGTTGACCGACTCCTTCTCCTCCTTGCTGGCCTCGTCGAGGAACTTCACCCCGGCGCGGTAGGCGGCGGCCTTGTCGGTGCCGAGGGGGTCGGCGGCGTCCATCGCCTCCTTCTGCTGACGGGCCATGATGGATTGCGCCGCCTCCTGCTCGTTCTTGGAGAAGGTCCCGTCCTTGTTGCTGGCGATGGCATGGAGGCTGCGCCGGTCGAAGCCGCCGAACAGCCGGTCCACGTCCTTTCCGGTCGGGTCGGAGTAGTTCACCCCCTTGCCTTCCTTCGCCATGGCCGTGTAGGTGGCGTCCAGCGAGTCACGGGCGTCCTGGATGACCTTCGCAAAGCCCTGGAGCCCCGGGGTCTGGGTGGTGGTCAGCACCGTGGTGGGCGGCGGCGGCAGGCCGGCGGCCTCGGCCTCCTCCTTGGCGGAGGGCTCGTAGCCTTTGCCCCCTGGGAAGCTCTTGTCGACTTCACCACGCCCGATGCCGGGAATGTTCACGTCCGCGGCGTACTGCGCGAGACCATTCGCGTAAAGCTTCCCCTCGAAGCCCAGGTCATACATAAGCTTGGCGGCGGCCTTTCCCTTCTCATTGTCCGGCGATAGCAGCCCACCCTCGCTGCCCTCCGCTTCCGCGCCGAAATCCAATTTTTCGAACGCCTCCTCTCCCTTCGTCGCGAAATACCTGAAGGCATTGCCCTTGATCTTGTTCGGGTCGCCACCGACGGTTTCCATCATCTCGCGGTCGATGTCCGCCGTCTCCGCGCGGAAGAGGGCATTGGCCGGAGCCATCGCCGCCTGGAACGCCTCGGTGTCCTCATCCTTCCCGAAGGCGTCGTAAGCGGCGGTCCGCGCCTCGTTCAGGGCCGACATGGCCTTGCCCATGCGTTCCGTCTTGGTCTTGAAGGCCTTTTCAGCCGCCCCGACCTTCTCCGCCCATTCCTTGTCCTCCTCATCCTGGGGCCGCTCCTTGATGAAGCGGTCCTTCACGGCGTTGGTCGCCATTTGGCGCAGCCCCAGCGCCACATCCTTCTCGGTCATCTTGCCGGTCTTGACGAAGTCCTCCAGCATAGCGCGGCCCTTGGAGCCGATGGATGCGAAGACCTTTCCCGCCACGCCGGTCAGCGACTTCGCCAAGCCGCTGAGTTCCACGCTGTCCTCGCCCTTCAAGGCGGCCAGGGCCGCGGCACCCGTGGAGGACCCGGCGTCGGAGGCCGCCTTCCAGGTTCCCTCCGCCTCGGCGGCAGCCCCGGCGGGCTTCATTTTAGTAACGGTCGCGGTGGCGTTGGCCGTCGTGGCCGAGAATAGGGCGTTGATCGACGCGGACATGTCATCCCCCTTGCGGTCCCGCCTGAGCCGCGGGGCCTTAATCCTTAGAGACCGAAGTAATTATTGAATGCTCCCAAAGTAATTTTCTCAAGAGACCCGTTAACGGACTCTTAAAACAGTAATCAGCGCGTCAGCACCGGCAAGATCCAGGGCGCCAGCGCGATCTCCACCGGGAGACGGGCGATCACGTCGCCGTCGCCCTGCACGGGTTCCCCCGCCGGCCCATCGATGATCACCCGCCGGGCCGGCAGGATGCGGTAATCGGGAAAACGCGGCAACCGCCCGGCGGTGACGCCCCACAGGTAGCGCAGGGCGTTCCCCCGCCCCGCCCGCGGGAACAGGCAGACGTGCAGCCGGGGGTCGGTCAGCCGGGCGTCGGGCGCGCAGACGAAGCGCCCCCCATAGAAATGCCCCTTGGCGACGATGACGGAGGCGACCTCCATCGGCTCCGCACCGTCAACCGCCACCCGGTAGGGGCCGCCGCCGCCCGCGGCGATCCGGGCCAGCGTTTCCACCGCATAGGCGCCCTTGCCGATCAGCCGCTTCAGCCGCGTGTCCACCCCCTCCACGACGCGGGCGTCCAGTCCGGCGCCGGCCATCATGGCGAAGGCGCGGCCATTCGCCACACCCAGATGCACCGGCGTCGCCCGCCCCTCCGCCAGCACCCGCGCCACGCTCTCCGCATCCAGGGGCAGGTCCAGTTCATGGGCCAGCACGTTGGCGGTTCCCAGCGGCACGATGCCCAAGGGAATCGCCGCACCTCCACCGCCGCGCGTTCCCAGCCCGTTGACCACCTCGTTGATGGTGCCGTCGCCACCCGCGGCGACCACCGCGTCGAAGGCGCCGGGCGCCACCGCGCGGGCCATCGCCTCGGCGTCGCCGCGCCCGCCGGTGGCCCGAAGCGTCACCGCGGCCCCATGGCGCCGCTCCAGCAGTTCCAGCACCGCGCCCAGGCGGCGCGCCCGCCGGGCGCCGGCCACCGGGTTGTGGATCACCAGAAGTCGCCGCCGGGTCGCCGCGGCCGGCCCGGATGTTTCAGGCACCGATTCGCCCCTATCCGTCACGCCACCCCCAATGTGACCATCCTGTTTCAGTTTTAATAAAGTCATTTATCGCCTTTGTTTCACTATCAAGAAGTCTCATCAAAATCATCACCCCCAACAGATGCGGGTGGCCGAAATCATTGTCAAGATAATGCCCCGCGGATATACGGAAGACGTTTCAACGAACCCTTGCCGGCATGGCGATGGAGCGGGGCATGAGCGCATCACGCGACGTCAAGCAATACCGCAGCATCTGGATCTCCGACGTCCATCTGGGCACGCGGGGATGCAAGGCGGAGTATCTTCTCGATTTCCTGAAGCACAACGAGTCCGACCACCTCTATCTCGTCGGCGACATCGTGGACGGCTGGCGTCTGCGCAAGACGTGGTACTGGCCGCAAGCGCACAACGACGTGGTGCAGAAGATCCTGCGCCGGGCGCGCAAGGGCGTGCAGGTCTATTACATTCCCGGCAACCACGACGAGGCCGCCCGCGACTACGCCGGCTTGCAGTTCGGCGGCGTCCAGGTGGTGGAGGAGATGATCCACGTCACCGCCGACGGGCGGCAACTCCTGGTCACCCACGGCGACCGCTTCGACGTGGTGGTGAAATACGCCCGCTGGCTGGCCTTCATCGGCGACAACGCCTACGTGGTCCTGCTCCAGGCCAACACGCTGTTCAACTGGGTCCGGCGCAAGCTGGGCTTCCCCTACTGGTCGCTGTCCGCCTTCCTGAAGCACAAGGCGAAGACCGCGGTGGAGTTCATCGGCAACTACGAGACCGCTCTCGGCGACGAGGCCCGGCGCCGCAAGGTGGACGGGGTCGTCTGCGGTCATATCCACACCGCGGAAATCCGCGACATGGAAGGAATCCTCTATTGCAACGACGGCGACTGGGTCGAGTCCTGCACCGCCTTGGTCGAGCATCCCTGCGGCCGGCTGGAGATCATCGATTGGGCGGCGGACATCCGCCGGCGCGCCGCAACGACGCTGCCCGCCCGCATCCCGGCCAAGGAGAAGCCGGAGAATGTGAAGGAGAAGGCGGCGGCGTGAACATCCTGATCGTCTCCGACGCCTGGCTGCCCCAGGTCAACGGCGTGGTGCGCACCATCGGCACCGTCCGCGCGGAGCTGGAGGCCATGGGCCACAGGGTGGAGGTGATCGGCCCCGACCGTTTCCGCACCGTGCCCATGCCCACCTATCCGGAAATCCGGCTGGCGCTGGGCGCGGGGCGGCGGTTGCACGCGATGATCGACGCGCTACGCCCCGACTGCATCCACATCGCCACCGAGGGGCCGCTGGGTTTCGCCGCCCGGCGCTACTGCCTCGGCCGCGGCCGGCCCTTCACCACCGCCTACCATACCCGCTTTCCCGAGTATGTGCGTGACCGGGCGCCGGTGCCGCTGGCGCTCAGCTACGCGGTGGTGCGCCGTTTCCACAAGCCGTCCTCGGCGGTGATGGTGGCGACGCCATCCATCGAGAGCGACCTCGCCGCCCGCGGCTTCACCAACATCCGGCGCTGGACCCGCGGCGTGGACACCGAGCTGTTCCGCCCCCGCACCAAGAGCTTCCTGGCGCTGCCCCGCCCCATCGCCCTCTATGTCGGGCGCGTGGCGGTGGAAAAGAACCTGGAGGATTTCCTCAGGCTCGACCTGCCGGGCAGCAAGGTGGTTGTCGGCGACGGCCCGGCCCGCGCCGACCTTCAGCACAGGTATCCGGAGGTCCATTGGGCCGGTGCCCGCCATGGCGAGGAACTGGCCCAGCATTACGCGGCGGCGGACGTCTTCGTCTTCCCGTCGCGCACCGACACCTTCGGTCTGGTGCTGCTGGAGGCGCTGGCCTCGGGCGTGCCGGTGGCTGCCTACCCGGTGCCCGGCCCCCTGGACGTGGTCGACGGCTCCGGTGTCGGCTGCCTGGACGAGGATCTCAAGGGGGCGGTCGAACGCGCCCTGGCCATCCCGCCGGAACACTGCCGGGACCATGCCCTGAACTTCTCCTGGCGGCGCTCCGCCGAGCAGTTCCTGGCGAACCTTCGGCCCTTCGCCTGAACGGGGAGGGAAGCCGGGCCGGCGCGCTGCCGGCCCGTCCCCCCTGCGATCACGCGGCGCGGATGCGCTGCATGAACAGGTCCACGCTCTCACGCAGGCGGTCGGACTCGCGGTGCAGGTTGCCGGCGCTCCCCAACACCTCCTCGGCAAGGCTGCCGGTCTCCGACGCCCCCCTGGTCACCGCCCCGATGGTGTCGGTCACGCTGCGGGTTCCGCGGGCGGCCTCCTGGACGTTGCGGACGATCTCCTGGGTGGCGCTGGTCTGCTGCTCCACCGCCGCGGCGACCGTGATGACGATGTCGTTGATGCTGCCGATGGTGGCGCCGATGCCGTTCAGCGCCTCGGCGGAGCCGCGCGCCACCTCCTGGATGCCGGTGATCTGGGCGGAGATGTCCTCGGTCGCCTTGGCCGTCTGGTTGGCGAGATTCTTGACCTCCTGCGCCACCACGGCGAAGCCTTTGCCGGCCTCGCCGGCGCGGGCCGCCTCGATCGTGGCGTTCAGCGCCAGCAGGTTGGTCTGACCGGCGATGCTGTTGATGAGCTGCAGCACCGCGCCGATCTTCTGCGCGGCGTCGACCAGCCCGTTCACCGTGGCGTTGGTCCGCTCCGCCTCGGCCACCGCGCCGCGGGCGATCTGCGAGGACTGGGCGACCTGCCGGCTGATTTCGCCGATGGAGCTGGTGAGCTGCTCGGACGCCGCGGCGACCGTCTGCACGTTGGCGGACGCCTGCTCGGCGGCGACGGCGACGGCGAGCGACTGGCGGTTGGCGGCGGCGGCGATCTGCGCCATGCGCTGGGCGTTGCCCTTCATCTCGTCCGACGCGGCCACCGTGTTGTCGGCGATGCCGCGGACGCTGCTTTCCAGGCTGTCGGCGAGTTGGTTCAGAATGGCGCGCTTGCTTTCCTGCTCGGCCGCCGCGTAGGTCTCCAGCAGCACCTCGAGGTCGAGCCAGGTGACGCGGCCCAGCGTGTCGCGCAGAGCCGCCCGCTCCGCCGCCTTTCGCGATCCGAACAGCAACCGGCGCCCCTCCGCCGCGTCCAGACCCAGTTCGCGGACGATGCCGCTGGACACCGTGTGATGGCAGATGGCGACCGCGTAGCCCGGCACGCCGTGGTCGTAGAAGGCCTTGGCCAGCCGATGGGCGGACTCCAGGAAGCCCGGACCGAGATCGCCCGAGACCACACGGGTCCAGTGGGACACGCGCGCGGCGTGCACGTCCGGCAAGGTGAGGGCGTCGCGGATTTCCGGCCACGCCGCGAAAGCGCCGTGCCATTGCTCCAGCAGAACGGGCAGGCGGTGCTGCGCGAAATCCCGGTTGGCGCGCAGACGCGCGATGTCCGCTTCGGTGATGTTGAAGGCCCGGAGCCGGTTTTCCTGGCCGCCACGTTCCTGTACGCCCGCCATGATATTATCACCCTGAAATGTTGAAGGCCGGCGCATTGCCCGCCTTCTTCGAAGCTGCCAACGTTTCTACGTCATCAGGATAGCAGCGGATTGCTTCAAAATTATCATAATGGGTCTCAAATTCGTCATACCCTGGTATGCGCGCCGCACCCATACGGCCATCAGCCTTCCGCTGAGTGTTAGCGCAAAGCCTTACCTCTGCCACCGCCCTCCGTGCTAACGTGGAGGGGACCGCGGCCGGGAAACCGGGCCGCGTTGGTTTTGTCGGATGGCGTTTCGACCCGCATGCTTCAGTCACTTTACCGCGGCCTGACGACCCTCGCCGGGCCGGCGGTTCGTCTGTATCTCGAGCGGCGGCTGGCCGCCGGCAAGGAGGACTCCGCCCGCCGGGGGGAACGGTTCGGCACGGCCGCGCGCCCGCGCCCGCCCGGACGGCTCGCCTGGATTCACGCGGCCAGCGTCGGGGAGGCCAACTCCGTCCTCGTCCTCATCGACCGGCTGCTCGACGAGACGCCGGACCTGACGGTCCTGATGACCACCGGCACGGTCACCTCGGCGGAATTGATGGCCCGCCGCCTGCCGGAGCGCGCCTTTCATCAGTATGTGCCGGTGGATTTGCCCGCCGCGGTGGACCGCTTCCTCGACCATTGGCGACCCGATCTGGTGCTGTGGACGGAATCGGAGATCTGGCCCAACCTGCTGGCCGCGGTGCGGGCGCGGGGCATTCCGGCGGCCCTGGTCAACGCGCGCATGTCGGAACGCTCCTTCTCCCGCTGGCGCTGCGCGTCGGGCCTGATCACGCCGCTGCTTTCCACCTTCCAGGTCACGCTGGCCCAGTCGGACGGCGACGCCGACCGTCTGCGCCGGCTGGGCGCGCGTGGCGTCGTCAGCGTCGGCAACCTGAAATTCTCCGCCGAGCCGCCGCCCGCCGACCCCACGGCGCTGGAAACGCTGCGCGCGGCCTGTGCCGGGCGCCCCGTCTGGCTGCTCGCCAGCACCCACCCCGGCGAGGACGAACTGGCCGCCGCCGTGCACGAGGCACTGGCCCCGCGCCTGCCCGGCCTGCTGACCATGCTGCTTCCCCGCCACGCCCATCGCGGCCCCGACATTGCGGAGCTTTTGCGCGGACGCGGCCTGACGGTCTCGCGCCGCGGCGAGGGCACGCTGCCCGCCGCCACCGATGCCGTGCACATCGCCGACACGATGGGCGAGGTCGGGCTCTTTTACCGGTTGGCGCCGGTGGTGTGCATGGGTGGGTCCTTCGTGCCGCACGGCGGCCAGAACCCGGTGGAGCCGGCCCTGCTCGGCTGCGCGGTCCTCTACGGCCCGCACATGTGGAACTTCGCGGAGATCACCCGCCAGCTCGAAGCCGCCGGGGGCGCCCTGCCGGTGGCCGGAGCGGAGGCGCTGCCCGACGCGGTCGGCCGCCTGCTGACCGACGCATCCGCCCGCGCCCGCGTCGCCGCCGGGGCGACCGCGGTGACCGAGGGCAACCGGCGGATCGTGGACCGCGCGCTGGCGGCGCTTTCCCCCGTCCTGGGCGTGGGCAGCGTCCGGCCCGCGGCATGAGGACTCCCGGCTTCTGGTACGGGTCCGGCGGGATCGCCGGGGCGGCCCTGGGCTGGGTGCTCGCCCCGCTGGGCGCGCTCTACGGGCTGGCCGGGCAACTGCGCATGGCGTCGGGGAATCCGGAACGGGCCGCCGTCCCGGTCCTCTGCGTCGGCAATCTGGTGGCGGGCGGGGCCGGCAAGACGCCGATCTGCATCGCCCTGGCCGAGTCCCTGCACGCCCGCGGCGTCGCCCCCGCCTTCCTCACCCGCGGCCATGGCGGACGGGAGCGCGGCCCGCTGGCCGTCGACCTCGGCACCCACGACTCCGCCGCGGTGGGCGACGAGGCGCTGCTGCTGGCCGCCCATGGTCCCTGCTGGGTGGCGCGCGACCGCGCCGCCGGGGCGCGGGCGGCGGTCGCCGCAGGTGCCTCCGTCCTGGTAATGGACGACGGCTTCCAGAATCCCGGCCTCGCCAAGGATCTGTCGCTGATCGTGGTGGACGGGGCGGTGGGCTTCGGCAACGGCCATCTCGTCCCGGCCGGCCCGCTGCGCGAGCCGGTGACCCGAGGGCTGGCCCGCGCCGGGGCCGTCGTGGTGCTGGGCGAGGACCGCGCCGGGGTGGAGCGCCGCCTGGCCGGCGCCCTGCCCGTCCTGCACGCCCGGCTGGAACCGGCCGAGGACGCCCGCGCCCTGGCCGGTCGGACGGTCCTGGCCTTCGCCGGAATCGGGCGGCCCGAGAAGTTCTTTGCCACGCTGGAGGCGCTGGGCGCCCGCGTGGTCGAGCGCGTCGCCTTCGCCGACCATCACCCCTACCGCCCCGAAGAGGTGATGGCGCTGGTCGACCGCGCCGACGCGCTGGGCGCCCTGCCGGTCACCACCGTGAAGGACGCCGTCCGCCTGCCGGACCCTCTGCGCGCCCTGGTCCGGGCGGTGCCGGTGCGCGCCGTCTGGCGGGAGCCCGCCGCCCTCGACCGCCTGCTCACCCCCCTCCTGACCGCGCTTCCGACTGGAGTTCCCCATGGCTAAGCCGCGCGGCCCCCTGGTGTCCTGGCTGACCCGCCGGGTCGGCTACCCGCTGGAGGCCGTCCTCGTCCACGGCTTTTGCGGCCTGTTCCGCGCCCTGCCGCTCGACCGCGCCTCGGCGCTCGGCGGCTGGATCGGACGGACCGTCGGCCCGCGCCTTCGCGGCACCCGCACCGCCCGCCGCAACCTGGAGCGCGCCTTCCCGGAAAAATCCCGCGCGGAGATCGACGCGATCGTCCTTGGCATGTGGGACAATCTGGGCCGTGTCATCGCCGAGTATCCGCATCTCGACGCCATCGGCGAGTACGGCCCCGGCGGCCGGACCGAGGTGATCGGGAGCGAGCACATCGACGCCCTGCGCGACGACGGGCGGGCCGGCATCCTGGTGTCCGGCCATTTCGCCAACTGGGAGGTGAAGCCCGTCTGCTCCCGCAAGATGGGAATGGAACTGGCGGTGGTCTACCGCGCGCCCAACAACCCCTATGTCGGCAGGCTGCTGACCGAATTGCGGGGGGCCGCCGGCGGCACGCACATTCCGAAAGGGCCGGAGGGGGCGCGCACGCTTCTGCGCACCCTGACCAAGGGCGGGCATGTCGGCATGCTGATCGACCAGAAGATGAACGACGGCATGCCGGTCCCCTTCTTCGGGCGCGACGCCATGACCGCCCCGGCGGCGGCGCAGCTCGCCCTGCGGCTGGGCATCCCGCTGGTGCCGGCGCGGACGGAACGGCTGGACGGCGCGCGCTTCCGCATCACCGTCCTGCCGCCGGTGGAACCGCCGAACACCGGTGACCGCAACGCTGATGTGCGCATTTTGATGGAGCGCCTGAACGGTCTGTTGGAGCAATGGATTCGCGAGCGCCCGGCCGAATGGCTCTGGCTGCACCGGCGCTGGCCCGACTGACGGAGAAAGTCCCATGTCCCTGCCGCTCGACCCGCACCTGCTTCAGCTCTACCTCGTCGCGGCGCTGGTCCTGACGCTGGCGCCGGGACCGGATTCCCTGCTCGTCCTGTCGCGCAGCGTGATGGACGGGCGCAACGCCGGGGTGGTCGCCACCGCCGGCATCACGCTGGGCAACCTGATCCACGCGCTGCTCGCCGCCGCCGGCATCTCGGCGCTGGTCGCCGCCTCGCCGACCCTGTTCGACGTGCTGCGCTACGCCGGCGGCGCCTATCTGGGCTGGATCGGAGGGCGGGCGCTGTGGAGCGCCCTGCGGAGCGGCTTCGGCCGCGGCGGCCGCGCGGAGGAAGCCACGGCCAAGCCCGAGTCGGCCCCGGCGCACCGCGTCTTCCTCCAGGCGTTGCTGACCAACCTGCTGAATCCGAAGGTCATCCTGTTCTATCTCGCCTTCGTGCCGCAATTCGTCGCACCGGCGCTCGGCCACGTCGCGCTGCAGATCTTCCTGCTGGGCGCGATCCTCGGCGGGATCGGCGGCCTCTACCTGCTGGGGGTCGCGGCCCTCAGCGCCGGTGCCGCGCGGCGCGCGCTGTCCAGCGCGCGGGTGCGCGCGGTTCTGGACGGCGTCGCCGGGGTGCTGTTCCTGGGTTTCGCGCTGCGCCTGCTGCTGTCCGACCGGCGCATCGCCTGAGGGCAAATCCGTCAGGCGGGAAAAGACGTTGCAGAGTCTGTGGACGAGCGTGGCCGGGGGTGTCATAGTGCCGCCCGCGTTTAACCGGCCAGCCCGTCCGGCCGAATGGCTTACCGACCGCGAGCGACGATGAGCGAGAAGATCTCCCTGATCACCTGGATGGCGAACATCCACATCCGGTTTGTCACCTGGCGCCGGGGCAACAAGGTCGGCACCGACCGCTTCGGCAACACCTATTACCGCTGCCCGAGCAAGATCGCCGGCGTCAAGGAACGCCGCTGGGTGATCTATGCCGGGGAACCGGATGCCTCCAAGGTGCCGCCGGAATGGCATTCCTGGCTCCACCACACCACCAAGGAGCCGCTGCCGGAAGGCAACAGCGCCTTCCACAAGCCGTGGCAGAAGGAGCATCTGCCGAACCTGTCCGGCTCGCTCCAGGCCTACCGGCCGCCCGGGCATCAGTATGCGGGCGGGCAGCGCGTGCGCGCCACCGGCGATTACGAACCCTGGACTCCGGGCTGAGACGCCCGCGCGGTCCCTTAGGAATTTCTCATGCGCCGCAATGTGATTGAAACCGTGCTCGGCGGGGTCGTCCTCGCCGTGGCCGGCTTTTTTCTGGCTTTCGCCTACACCAGCGCCGATTTGCGCAAGGTGAGCGGCTACGCCCTCACCGCCAATTTCACCAGCATCTCCGGCCTGCAGAGCGGGGCGGACGTGCGGATCAGCGGCGTGAAGGTGGGATCGGTCACCGAACTGACGCTCGACCCGAAGAGCTATCAGGCGGTCGTGCACATGTCGATCCACCCGGACATCAAGCTGCCCAAGGACACCGCGGCGGTCATCGCCTCGGAAAGCCTGCTGGGCGGCAAGTTCCTGTCGCTGGAGCCTGGCGGCGAAGAGGACATGCTCAAGCCGGACGGCCGCGTCGAATACACGCAGAGCACCCCCGGCATCGAGCAGCTTCTGGGTCAGGTCATCTTCTCGCTGCAGAACATGAGCAAGCCCGGCCAGGAGGGCGGCGAACCGCCCAAGCTGTAAGCGAAGCGCACAAGACACGACGAACGAAGGGGCCTCACGGCCCCTTTTTTCGTTTGGGTCACCCACTTTTCCCCACCCCCCTTCGGAACAGCCGCGGCCACGCTGCCGTTTCCTCTCCCAGACCCATCACGGCACAAATCACGCCAGACCCATCACATCACGCCAGACCCATCACAGAGGAGATCAGCGATGAAAGCCCGTTTCCTGGTTCTCGGCCTCGCCCTGCTCGCCGCCGCCTGCGGCGTCAACACCGAGGAGAAGGCCGCCAGCGGCGCGCTGGGCGGGGCTGCGGCGGGCGCCGTGATCGGCGGCCCGGTCGGCGCGGTGGTCGGCGGTGCCGCGGGGGCCGGGGCCGGCACTGCCACCCAGAAGGTCGAGGAGAAGAACGGCACCAGTGGCCCGTCCACCAACGCCCCCTATGGCGGCAGCCGCCCCAGCGGCAGCATCACCCAGTAAAGCGGGTCCAGTAAAGCCGGCCCAACAAAGCCGGCACGGAGTAGACGGGGCGCCGCTTCCGGGATAGAAGGCTGTCGGGTTCCGGCCCACGCCGTTCGACATCACGGAAGCGATCCCCAGTGACGACGATCCCAGTGACGACTCCGAAAAGCCTCATCGGCCCGATCGTTGGCAAACGCGCTCGCGGCGCGGCCCTGGCGGCCGCGCTGCTCTGCCTTCCTGCCGTGAGCCTGACCAGCCCGGCCGCCGCCGCTCCGGTGCCGGAGGATATGGTCAGCCGCCCCGCCGCCAAGCTGCAGGGGTTGGACAAGATCACCGCCCGCACCTCGACCTTCACCATCGCGGTCGGCGAGACCAGGGCGCTCGGCAGCCTGCGCATCACCTTGCGCGCCTGCAAGGAGAACCCGCCGATCGAGACGCCGGAAACCGCCGCCTTCCTCGAAGTGATCGAGAACAAGCCCGGCGAGCAGGCCGAACCGGTGTTCAGCGGCTGGATGTTCGCCTCCAGCCCCGCCCTGTCGGCGATGGAGCACCCGATCTACGATGTCTGGGTTCTGTCCTGCGAGGGCGACTGAGGCGAAGCGAGAGCGACGCCCTCAGCCCTCCGCGCCGAACAACCCCGTGATGGCCGCCTCCTGGTCGACGCCGCAGAAGTCCGTCGGCACAGCCAGGGCGGCCGCCAGCCGGCGGCGGTACTCGGCGCGCGGGATCTCCATGGCGCCGAACTGGCTCAGATGCTCCGTCACGAATTGCGCGTCCAGCAGCGTGTAACTCGCCGCCCGCAGCCGGGCGACCAGATGCACCAGCGCCACCTTGCTGGCGTCGGTGACGCGGCTGAACATGCTTTCCCCGAAGAAGGCGCCGCCCAGCGCGACGCCGTAGAGGCCGCCGACGAGTTGGCCGCCGCTCCAGCATTCCACGCTGTGGGCGCAGCCACGCTCGTGCAATTCGGTGTAGAGCCGCAGGATGTCGCCGTTGATCCAGGTCTTCGGGCGGTCCGGCGTCGGTTCGGCGCAGGCCTCGATCACCGCGCGGAAGGCCGTGTCGAAGCGCAACTCGAACGGGCCGCGCCGCACCGTCTTGCGCAGCTTGCGCGGGACGTGGAAGCCCTCCAGCGGCAGGACACCGCGCCGCTCCGGATCGAACCAGTACAGCTCCTCGGAGTCGGCGTTCTCCGCCATCGGGAAAATGCCGGCGGCGTAGGCGCGCAGAAGCAGCGATGCGGACAGCTCGATCATCGCGGACACTATAGCCGTTTGCCCCCTCACCCCCGCAACGTTATCTCAGCGCACCACTTCCGCGCGACAGGTGGCTCCCACCATGGTATGCAACGGAAAGAGGTGTTCATCGCAGGAGCTCCAACATGAAGACGGTTCTGTCAGCCATCATCGTATCGGTGGTTGCGTTTCTCTCGATGACCGGCGCGTCATGGGCGCAGCGCAAGGCGGAGCCCGGCACCTTCGACTACTATGTGCTCAGCCTATCCTGGTCGCCCACCCATTGCGCCAGGAATCAGGGTGACGCCGACCCCGACCAGTGCGGGGTGGAGCGCAAGTTCGGCTTCATCGTCCATGGTCTGTGGCCGCAATACAGCAACGGCGGCTACCCGGCCACCTGCACCCGCGACCGCACGGTGCCCCGTGCCGTGGTGGACGCCACCATGCCGGTCATGCCCAGCGTCGGCCTGATCGTGCATCAATGGACGAAGCACGGCACCTGCAGCGGCCTGCCCGTCACCGACTACTTCGCGCAGGTCCGCAAGGCCTTCGCCAAGGTAAAGATCCCCGAGGCGCTGCAGGCCCCGAAGTCCGACCTGTCGATCCCGGCGACCCAGGTGGAACGCCTGTTCGTCCAGGCCAATCCGGGTCTGGAGCCGGAGTCGGTGGCGCTGATCTGCGCCAAGCGCGACGTGGCCGAGGTGCGGCTGTGCCTGAACAAGGATCTGACCTTCATGCCCTGCGGCGCCAAGGTGGTGGACCGCTGCCGCCGCGACGCCCTGCTGACCGCGGCGCCGTGACGGGGGAGGATTCTTGCGGGCAACAGGGTCTTCACGGATTTCACGGATATAAGAATCCGTGAAATCCGTGAAGACCTTGTCATCCGAGAAGCCCGCACTCACACGAACGAAAAGAGCCCTTCCTCCCGATGGGGAGGAAGGGCTCTTTTCGTTGAACCGCTCAGCGAACCGTTCGACGGCTTACTTCTTCATGCCCATCAGCTGTTCGAGCCAGTGGATGTCGTAGTTGCCGTCGATGAAAGCCTGCTGCGCGATGATGCGCTGGTGCAGGGGCAGCGTCGTGTCGACGCCGCCGATCACATATTCCTCGATGGTCCGGCGCAGCCGCATCAGGCACTCGTTGCGGGTGGTGCCGTGGACGACCAGCTTGGCGATCAGGCTGTCGTAATGCGGCGGAATGCGGTAGCCGTCGTAGAGCGCCGAGTCGACACGCACGCCCAGGCCGCCCGGCGCGTGGTAGCCGTCGATCTTCCCCGGCGACGGGATGAAGGTCTCCGGATGCTCCGCGTTCACGCGGCACTCGATCGAATGGCCCTGGAAGCGGATGTCCGCCTGGCCGTAGCCGAGCGGGGCGCCGGTCGCCACGCGGATCTGCTCGCGCACCAGATCGATGCCGGTGATCATCTCGGTGATCGTGTGCTCGACCTGCAGGCGGGTGTTCATTTCGATGAAGTAGAACTGCCCGTCCTCGAACAGGAACTCCATCGTGCCGACGCCGCGGTAGCCGATGGCCGCCGCCGTCCTGGCCGCCAGATCGCCGATGAAGGCGCGCTGCTCGGCGTTCAGGGCCGGCGACGGGGCTTCCTCGATGACCTTCTGGTGGCGGCGCTGCACGGAGCAGTCGCGCTCGCCGAAATGCACGCAGTTGCCGTGCTCGTCGCCGAGAAGCTGGATCTCGATGTGCCGGGGCTTGCCGAGATACTTCTCGATGTAGACCTCGTCGTTGCCGAAGGCGGCGCGCGCCTCGCCACGGGCGAGCTGGTAGGCTTCCTTGAGCTGGTCGGGGTTGCGGGCGACCTTCATGCCCTTGCCGCCGCCGCCCGCCGCCGCCTTGATGAGGATCGGATAGCCGGTCTCGCGGCCGATCTTCCCCGCCTCCTCCAGCGTCGGCACCGGGCCGTCGGAGCCGGGAACCACCGGCAGCCCCTGCTCCATCACCGTCTTCTTCGCGGTGACCTTGTCGCCCATGATGCGGATGTGCTCCGCGGTCGGGCCGATGAAGGTGAAGCCGTGCTCCTCCACCATCTCCGCGAACTGGGCGTTCTCCGACAGGAAGCCGATGCCGGGATGGATCGCGTCCGCCCCGGTGATCGACGCCGCCGACAGGATCGCCGGAATGTTCAGGTAGCTTTCGCGGGCCGACGCGGGGCCGATGCACACGCTCTCGTCCGCGAGGCGGACATGCATGGCGTCGGCGTCGGCGGTGGAATGCACCGCCACGGTCTGGATGCCCATTTCGCGGCAGGCGCGGTGGATGCGCAGAGCAATCTCACCGCGGTTCGCGATCAGGACCTTCTCGAACATCGCCAAGGGATGATCCCCGCTCACTCGATGATCATAAGGACTTCGCCGAACTCCACCGGCTGGCTGTCGGAGATCAGGATCTCGACGACCGTGCCGCCCCGCGGGGCCTTGATGGGGTTCATGACCTTCATCGCCTCGATGATGAGGACGGTCTGGCCGGCCTTCACCGTGTCGCCGACGCGCACGAAGGGCGTGCCGCCCGGCTCGGCCGCGGCGTAGGCCGTGCCGACCATCGGCGAGGTGACCGCGCCCGGATGGCTGGCGGGCTTGCCCGCGGGGGCGGCGGCCGGGGCCGTGGCGAGGGCGGGAGCGGCGACCGGAGCGTGGACGGCCACCGCCTGGGCGGCCGTCGGGCGGGTGACGCGAATCCGCTTCTCGCCCTCGGCAAACTCGATCTCGCTCAAGCCCGTCTCACGCAGGAGATCCGCGAGCTTGCGGACCAGATCGCCGTCGATGTCGAAGCTTGCCATGGTGTTCGTTTTTCCCGTGTTCCTTAGTCGCGCTCGAGGATATTCGCCATGGCGTCCAGCGCCAGCAGATACCCGTGAGGGCCGAAGCCGCAGATCATCCCCTTGGCCACCGCGGAAATGTGCGAATGGTGGCGGATGGCCTCACGCTTGTAGATGTTGGAGAGATGCACCTCGACGATCGGCAGCTCGGACAGGATCAGCGCGTCCATGATGGCGACGGAGGTGTGGCTGTAGGCGCCGGCGTTGATGACGATGCCGTCATGCTCCGTCCGCGCCTGCTGAATCCAGGAAACGAGTTCGCCCTCGTGGTTCGACTGCCGGAAATCGATGGCCAGCCCGAGCTGTTCGGCGCGTTCCTGGCACGCGCCTTCCAGGTCGTCAAGCGTCATGGAGCCATAAATGTGCGGTTCGCGCACGCCCAGCATGTTCAGGTTCGGTCCGTTCAGGACCAGAACGGAAGCGTCGATGGCCACGGGCCACGCCCCTTTTCCAAGATCGAGTCCGCGCGTTTATAGCACTTTGCGTCGCGCTGGCAATGCCGCATGGCGCAAACGTTACGCCCATTCGGCGTGTTCTGCCCCCTTCGACGCCAAACGCCTCACGGCGCGGCGGACAGATGGCGGCGCAGAATCTCCTCGAAGGCGCCGCCATCCTTCAATTTCCTCAATCCGGCGTTGAAGGCGACCAGGATCGCCGCCGCCTCCGGCAACGAACGGGAGAGAATCAGGTGCTGCCCGGCGCGGGCGTAGGGCAAGGAGGCGACACGGATCTCGTCCCCGGCCATCGCCTTCGCCACCGCGCTGCGCCCGGTGAATTCGTCGATGACGAAGGCGTCCATCCGGCCCGAAGCGACCATCCGAACGCAGGCCGCCAGATCCGCCGGGCTTTCCCGCGGCGGCGCGTAGCCGCCCGGCGCGCAGGCCGTGCGGCCGCGGAAATCCTCCGGGAAGCGGAACACCATGCCGCTGTGGGTGGACAGATGGACGAGCTGCCGCACCTCCAGCAGCGGGTCGGAGAACAGCATCTCCATCGCGCGGTCCGGCGTGCGGGCATAGGGAAAGGTGCCGAGGAACCTGCCCGCCAGCACGCCGTCGTAGCCGCGGCGCCAGGGCATGAAGCGCACGCCGTAACGCAACCCGACCTCGTCGAAGGCGCGGCGCACGATCTCGGTCAGCAGGCCGCCCTCCGGCACATCCGCCCCGGTGAAAGGGGCGAAATCGTTGCCGGTGACCAGATCCAGGGCCGAGTCGAGCGGGGCCGCCCGAACGGGTCCGAACGCCGCCAGCAGGAGGAGCAGGGCCAGAAGACACCGCCGCCCCGCCATCGCCCGCCCCACGATGTTCTCCTGCGAACGCCCGCTCACTCCGCCGGGGCGCGGTTGCGCCGCCCGGCGGGGTCGGTGAACAGGTCGTTGATGCGCTGGACATGCTCCGCCACCGCCTCGCGGATGGAGAAGATGCGCTTTTCGGCACCGCTGCTCCAGCCCACCGGCTTCTTGCGGAAGATCGAGCGGAAGAAGCGGGTGTTGCGCAGGAAGCCCTGCTGGAGGTTGAGGTCCACGTCGCCGTAACGCTCCGGCAGGCTGCGGGCGACCCGGCGGGCCATGAAGGAGCGCAGCCAGAAATGGCCGGCGCCGAACAGGCCGGCCAACACCACCAGCGCCACCAGCACCCCGACCGGCAGGCCGCCGGCCCAGGCCGGCTGCGACTGGGTCAGCCAGGTGAGGAAGGCCGACACCGTGTCCCCGCCGGCGAGGCTGGCGATCCCGCCGAACAGCGCGGCCAGCAGGGCCAGCCACACCGCGTCGCCGATCAGCACCAGCTTGCGCCAGCGCTTCATCGCCGCGGCGAGCTGCGGGACGATCTCGCCCTTCAGCTCCTTCACGAGGCTGTCGATCATGCCGACGATGCGGTAGGCGCGGGCGACCTCCACCTCGTTGATGCGCACCTGGAGTTCGGCGAGGTCGGCGTCGCGCCGCGCCTCGTAGCGGGCGCGCACCGCGTCGTCGGCTATGGCGACCGCCGACGTGCTGTCGTAGAGCGCGTAGAAGCGGCCCGACACCAGACCGGCCTGGGCGATGGCGCGCTGCCACGCGCCGAACACCGCCTCCAGATTGTCTTCCTTCGCCGTGGTGTCGATCTGGTTGAGGATGTAGCAGACCTTGCGGGCGTCGGCGCGGTCCACCGTCTTCGCCACCAGATGCTTCAGCGTGTCCTGCATCGCCCCCGGCTCCGGGTGGCGCCCGTCGAAGAAGACCAGCACGAGATCGGACAGCTCGACGATGTGGTCGACCAGCCGCAGCACCGAGCGGCGCTGGTCGTCGGCGTCGAAGCCCGGCGAGTCGATGAAGATCTTGCCGCGCGCCCGGTCGCCGGACAGCGTCTTGAGCTGCAGGTAGTTGTCGATGCGCTTGCCCTCGCCCGCCGCGACCTTCTCGATCTCGTCGGCGATCCGGTAGAAGGGAAAGCGCGGGTCGGCGTTCAGCGCGGTGCCCGGCAGGGCCTCCCGCCGGGTTTCCGGGCCGTGGCAGATCACCGTGAATTTGTCGTCCACCGCCTGGTTGCCGGTGCTCTGCAGCGGCGCGCCGAGATAGCCGTTGAGGAAGGTGGACTTGCCCGCGGAGAAGGTGCCCAGCACCGCGATCATCGGCCACCATGGGATGCGCGTGGTCAGCGACTCGTGCGGCCCCAGCAGGCCCAGCCGGACCAGGACCCGGTCGAAATTGCGGAAGGTCGGGATGACCGGGAGAAGGTTCGGGTTTTCCGCGCGGAGATGCGCGTCCAGGGCGGCGAGGCGCTGCTGGAGGGCTTGCCTGGGGGTCATGGCCGGCCGGGTCCCGTCTGCTGTGAAATGGGTGACGTCTCGTGTCGGGGGCATTCTCTAGCACGAGGCGCCGTTGCGATGGACAGCGAAATCGCCGTGGCCGGAAACGCCGCAACGGCCGCGCGACAGGGCAAGGAGCCGACCACGCGATCCGACGAATGCGCCGTCTGTGACCTTCTTCGGTTGCATGGATCGATGTCGGTGGCTGAGACGTTGCTTTCGGCATGGAAGCCGAAAACGACACCGACTCCTTGCGCCTGACCGCGGAGGAGCTTGCCTTCCTTCTCAGCGATCCGCAGAGCCGCGCGGACCGGGAGGAACGCAACGCCCGCGCCAACCGGACCCGCACCGAACGGCGCCGCAACGATCCCGCCTATGCGGAGCGGCTGCGCAACGAGGATCGCTTGCGCCAGCGTCGGCACCGCGCCAAGGCGGCCATCGGCCAGCCCGAACGGGAACCGGACCCGCCCGTTCCCCTGCCCGCCCTGTCGGCGGCGGACGCCCTGCGCCGTCTGGAAGCCCATCTGGACGCCGCCGCCACCCCGCAGGCGGCCCAACTGCGCCGCCGTCCGGAAGCCTTGCGGCGCTACGCCGCGGCGTTCGAGCTGTACCGCGCCCTGTCGGACCGGGGGGAGCGCCCGACGCGGGGCGCCCTCGCCGCCGCCTTCGCCGCGAGGCTCGGCCTCGCCCTTACCCCGTCGCAGATCCAGAAGCTGCGTGATCAGGTCGAAGGATTTGCCCGTCCCGGCGGCCCCTGGCACGCCGGCTGACCGGCGGAGCGGCAAGGCCGATACAGCCGGTCACGCAGACAGGCCGATGCGGCCTCTGTTCGGCTCGCGAACGGCTGTTAACTCGTTATTAACCATGAATTAAGGCGCCGTTAAGCCTTTTCGAAGGCTCCGCCGGGCATCGGAAACCACATCGCCGCGCTGCGTGACCGGCTGTATCGGGCTTAGCCACCGCCTTACAGGTCGGTCGGCGCGTTCGGCACCGGGGGTTCGGACTTCGGGGGTTCGGCCGGTGCCGGATTGAGTGGTGCCGGACGGGAACGGTCGAGCCGGCGGATGACAATGTCGCCCTCCGGCGTGACTTCGGGGGGAGCGAACAGCGGCACCTGCCGCACCCACCCCTCCAAAGCCTTCATCAGAAGCTCCACCCCCTGGCGGGCCTGCTCGCCCGGCGTGGAGGGCGCGCCGGGAGGAGGCGGTGCGGCGCCGGGTGGGGGCGGCGTGTCGGCGGCCCCACCCGGCCCAGCCCACAGGGCGCCGGCAAGGACCAGGGGCACCATGAATTTCACGGAGTTGAGGCGGCGCGCGGTCATGGGTTCGTCACTCCCGGTTGGTGTGATGGCCTACCCTGACAAACGTCCGCGCCGCCCTTTCCATCGCACGCCTTTTTTCAGAAAGGACCGGTCAGAACTCCTTCCAATCGTCCTCGTCGGCGGAAGCGCGCTGGAGGGTCGCCGAGGCCGCCTTGCCCGCCGCCGGACGGGCCGGAGGCGCCGCCTTGCGGGCGGCCGGCTTGACCGGCGCCGGCTTGGTCGGGGCGATGCTGCGCCGCAGAGCCGGAGCCCCGCCGCCCTGATGACCGGCGGGAGCCGCCATGAAGGCCGCGGCGTCCAGCTTGAAGAAGCTGACCAGCGACCGCAGGTCCGTCGCCTGATTGGCGAGCGACTGCGCGGCCGCGGTGGTCTCCTCGACCAGCGCGGCGTTCTTCTGGGTCATCTCGTCCATCTGCGAGACGGTGGCGTTGATCTCGTCGAGCGCCGCCGCCTGCTCGCTCGACGCCGAGGCCATCTCGGCGATCAGCCCGGCGACCTGCTGGACGCCCGACACGATGCCTTCCAGCGCGTCGCCGGCCCTCTTGACCAGCTCCACCCCGTCCTTCACTTGGCTGTCGCTGTCGAGGATCAGGCCCTTGATCTCCTTGGACGCCTGGGCGGAGCGCTGGGCGAGGTTGCGCACCTCCTGCGCCACCACGGCGAAGCCGCGCCCGGCGTCGCCGGCCCGCGCCGCCTCGACCGCCGCGTTCAGCGCCAGCAGGTTGGTCTGGAAGGCGATCTCGTCGATCACCCCGATAATGTCGGTGATCTTGCGGCTCGACGCCTCGATGCGCTTCATCGCGTCGATCGCCGAGTCCGCCACCGTCCCGCCGGACTCCGCGGCGGTGCGGGCGTCGGCGGCCATGCCGTTGGCGCGCTGGGCGTTGTCGGCGTTGGAACGCACGGTGGCGCCCAGTTCCTCCATGCTCGCCGCCGTCTCCTCCAGCGACGATGCCTGCTGTTCCGTCCGCTCGGCGAGGTCGCTCGACCCCAGCGAGACCTCGGACGCCGCGCCGGAAATCGCGTCGGTGGCGCGCAGGATCTGGCCGACGATCTCCGACAGCTTGGCGGAGGTGGTGTTGACGTCGGTCTTCAACGTCTGGAAGGCGCCCTGATAGTCGCGCTCCACCCGCTTGTTGAGGTCGCCCTGGGCGAGCGCGCTGAGCACCGCGCCGAGGTCGGCGATGACCGCCTCCACCGTGTCGGTCAGGCGGTTGATGCCCGCCGACATCGTCCGGTAGAAGCCGTCCTTGCCGGTCAGATCGAGACGGCGCGACAGGTCGCCCTTCGACACGCCGTCGATCAACGCGGCGATCTCCTCGCCGATCGCCGTCTCGCGGGCGCGCTGCGCCTCGTCGGCGCGGCGTTCGGCCTCCAGGCGCTCGCGCTCGGCCTCGTCCATTGCCTTCTTCTGGATGGCGTTGTCCTTGAACACCTGCACCGCCTGGGCCATCCGCCCGATCTCGTCGCGGTTGGCAAGCGCCGGGATGGTCACCGTCAGGTCGCCGTCGGCGAGGTTCGTCATCGTCTCGGTCATCGACACGACCGGCTTCACGATGGACCGCGCCACCGCCCAGGCCAGAAGCAGGCCGAACAGGAAGGCGCCGGCCGCGATCGTCATGTTGGCCGACAGGGTGCGGTCCATGCCGCCGGTGGTGTCGGCCAGCACGGCGTCACGCTCCTTGCCCTCGATCGCGACGGTGCGGTCGGAAAGGTCGGCGAACTCGACGCCGCGGGCGCCCATCACGTCGACCAGCCGGGTGTTCTCCAGCATGACGGTGGCGGTCTCGCGGAACAGGGAGACGTAGCGGTCGGCGAGCTGGTCGGCGGCCTGCGCCGCGGCCCGGCGCGCCGGGTTGCTCAGCCGCTCGGTCGCCCGGCGAATGGCCTCGCCGAAGGCGTCGTCGCGGGCCGACACCTCCGCGATGATCGACTCGTTCGGGCTGGTGAAGAAGCGCGACGCGGCCAGCCGCGCCATCAGGAACTGTTCCTGGGCAAGGGCGGCGTTGGCCGCCGCCTCGTGCTCGCCGTCGGCGATCAGGGCGGAGACGAGTTGCGACACCGTCTCCCGCGCCTTCTCGCCCGCCGGGACGAGCTGCTCGGCGTAGAGGCGGTCGCGGCGCAGGCGAAGCTCCGCCAGCGTGTTGAAGTCGGCCACGTAGCTGGCGAAAATCTGGTTCATCCGCTCCAGCAGGGCGCGACGCTCACCGGTCGTTCCGTCGAGCGCGCCCCGCAGGTCCTTCACGAGGGTCGCCTGGACGGCGCGCACCTGGTCCGCCACCTTCGGGTCGCCGAACGTGTTGAAGGTCAAGGCGAGGCGGCGCATCTGGGCGACCTGCGCGTCGATGGCGCTGACCTGGATCGAGTGATTGCTCACCGATGCGTAGGATTCGAAGCCGTCGCGCGCCACCCCGAGCCCCCGCACGCCGATGGCGACGACCACCGCCAGCAGCAGCAGAACCACCAGGAAACCGAAGTAAATGCGGGTTCCGACCTTGAAGCGCCCCGCCAGACTGCTTGTCTGCATCGACCTGATCCTTTGATTGCGATCCGGCGGCGCAGGGGAGCGTCGCCGCCGATCATCGCCGCCTACCGGCCCCGCCGGCCCGATGCTGCCGGCCCGGCGCTGCCCGTGGCGCGAACTCTATCCCATGCGACCTATCCGAATTTGATTATCAAAGTGTTTCCACACCAACCCGCGGACTCAGAATCCCCATAATTCGACATATTCGGTACGTTCGCCGCCGCCATTCCCCCCGTTTGTTTCCCTGCCGCCGCGGGCACCGGCCACGCAACCGGCACGCGCGCTGCCGAAAGAACACCGCAATCAGCGTTTTCAGCATCCCGGTGTGACAAGGGCGCCAGAGACTCCATATGCCATTATGCCTGTCCAAGTCATGGCACCGGCGCAGTAATTTCACAGATTCCGCTTGCCTGTCGGATAGTTCTGTGTGAACAATCCTACCGACATTCTCAAATCCTACATATTTATTCGCAAGCATTGGAGTCCCGGGTCCATGAGCGAACCTGCGGTACGCAAAAGAGGGCGACGCGGATCACCCGAGTCCTGGTCGGTCGACGCTCATGTCGGACAGCGCGTACGCATGCGCCGCACCTTACTGGGCATGAGCCAAGAGAGGCTGGGCGAAGCCATCGGCCTGACCTTTCAACAGGTCCAGAAGTACGAGCGAGGCTCCAACCGTATTTCCGCCGGAACGCTATATCGCCTGGGACAGGTACTTGACGTTCCCGTCAGCTTTTTCTTCGATTGCTACGACGACCCGCAGGCCCCCGCCGCAAAGGCGACCGCAGCGGACAACGCCCGGATCAGCGACAGCTCGATCAGCCGCCGCGAGGCGCGCATGCTTCGCTTGTGGCGGGCGGCACCGGAGGGGGTGGGCGACGAGCTTCTGTCGCTCCTGAGTTCCCTGTCGCCCCACCTGCATGACACACGGGATGACGAGGGTGGCGGGTCAACGGACATCGTCTCCTCGACCGCCGCGCCAACGAAGGCTTTCCCGCGGGAGGGGATCGTCCTGACGGTCCCGGCAGCGTCGAAGGCCGTCCCCGCGGCGCCAGTCGGCAAGGCGGTTCTGCCAGTCGGAAAGTCGGTTCTGAAGACCGCCGTCAAGCCCCGTGCCAAGGCCGAGACGGCAACCGGCGGCAAGCGGCGGCGTCACGGTGCCGTCTGGGACCCGGCGGACATTTACCGCGCTGGGAAGGCGCCCACCGGCAAACCCAGCAAGGCGCCCCCCTGACGGTGAAACGACGACGGGGCGGCGCCATCGGACGCCACCCCGCCTAGCGGTGGATTGCAAAAAAAGCCCTGGATCAGAAGCGCAGGATCGCCGCGGTCGAGGCCCCGGACGGCAATTCCTCTTTGGTCACCACATGCACCTCGCCGCCGCGCAGGAGCGTTTCCGTGGCGGCCTCCTCGACGAGGTCGATGGCGCCGTCTGTCTCGTGGTGCAACGGGAAGGCCCGGTGATAGTCCTCCCGGAAGTGGCCCCAGACCTTGCCGTTCTCGGCCACCAGAAGAACCCCGACCCGCCCCTCGCGCGCCGCAACCATCACGTCCTCGGCCCGCGTCGTCGTCCGCTCCGCCGTGTTGCGGTCTCCGTAGAGGGCGTTGAACCGTTCCACCGCCGTCCGCCGGGTCGATTCGAACATCGGCCGGACCACCGCGTACGCGCGGCGGTGCAGGTCTTCGATCTCCAGGGCGTCGGGGTTCGTCACGACCCCCTCCTCCAACACCCCCCGAAGATGCGCGTCCTTGCGGAGATGCCCCTGGATCTCCTCGTCGGCCACCAGAACCAGCGGACCGCTGAACGGTTTCAGGTGATCGCGCACGCGGCCGGCGACCCGCCCGAGATACTCGATGAGATGGGCCTTGCGCAGCCCCTCGGGGTCCTCGCCGAAGTTGTGCGTCTTGACCATAGACACGCCGCCGCGGTCCGTGCGGTCGGCATGGCGGGCCGGCGGGGCGGAATGCAGGTTGTTCTCGTAATTGGTTTCGGCGTGGATTTCCGCGACACCCTGCGGCAGGTCGGCGTCCTCCTCCGCGATGCCGTGGCGGGTCGCACAGAACAGGCGGGTCCGTCCGGCGGTGACGGCCAGGATCATGAAGGCCCCATCGTCCGCCAGCAGCGGCAGCAGCGGCCGCAGCGTGAAGCGGGAGTTGACGGCCACCTCCTCCGGCAACTCGACGGGCACGCGGTGGATGGCCGACACCCCTTTGGCCAGGAAGATGGCCAGACCGCGGTCCATGTGGCGCCAGAACTCGCTCTGCTCCAGCAGGTCGGAGGCCGGCTTGAGGAACGCCTCGGCGTCGGGCCGGCGCAGGCCGTGTTTCTCGCACAGCTGGTCCTGGGCTTTGGCGAGCAGGTTGCGCAGCCGGATCACGTCTTGGCGGATGTCGCGCCCGGCGATGTGGGTGGGCAGGAAGATGGACACCGCCGGGGCGGCATCGACGGTCAGGAGCCGTTCCAGATCGTGTTTGCAGAACATCGCCTTCGTCGCCCTCCGTGTTGCTCGTTCGGGGAATTCCGATAGGAGCAACCGGCACGTCGGGCCATGGTTCCGGGGTGCCTACCGACTGGGCAGGCGCCCGGAACAGGGCGTACGGCAAGTCAGCCTATGACGCCCGCGACGCGGACCTCGGCCCACGACAGGGCGAACGTCACCAGGCGCGGACCGGCCCGGTGTCGATGTGCACGAAGCCGCTGCGCGGATAGTAGCCGACGCCGCCGGCCTCCATGCCGCGGGCCGCGGTGGCGATGGCCTTCAGTTCGACATCCGGCAGCATCACGTCGATGGCCATGCCACGGGTGTGGTAGCTTTCCTTCGCGACCCCGCGCGAGCGGCGGCGGGCCATGGCGTTGGTGCGGCGCGACCGGTAGCCGCAAATGACCCGGAAGGGCTCGTCGCTGTCCAGCGTCTGGTGCAGGCGGGCCAGCACGTCGAACAGGCGCGGGTCGTAGCGGCCGACCTGCTTGGCGCGATGATCGCGCAGCAGCACGTCCAGCTTCTTCAGCGCGTCCGGACGATAGGCGCCATCGGCCCAATAGACGCCGCTGAACTGTTCGTTGGTGTTGATGTTGTGCAGGGACAGGCGGCGGAGGCCGCCGGCCAAGGGGGCCGCAAGGGCCGGTGCGGCGGGCACCAGGGCCGGAACGGCCAAGGCGGTCAGGGTCGCGGCGGCGAAGGTCAGAAACCCACGGCGGCCGGTCTCGCGCCCATTCATCGGCGCGGCACGGTCGTCATTCCCCAAAAGCATCACTCCCTATGCATTTTGGTGATCGGGCCGCACCGTTCCAGCGCCGGACGACCCCCTATGGATTGTTCGGCTAGGACCAAAATATTGCGGTCATAGCGAACGACTATTTCCTATAGGCTAGGGCTTGACCGGGATCAACCCGAAAATGGCCCGATTCCGTCACAAATCGGCCCCGCACCGCGACCGGCACCGGCCCTGCCGAACGGTCGTCCCTTGGCCGGAGGCCGTACGCCGATTTCCCGAGCCTGCGGACGCGCGTCCCCGCCTCGCCGGACGGGGGTTGACGTACTACATTCGATAGCAAGGACGGGGCATCGGACCACCTGCCAGCGGACCACCTGCCAGCCGAGGACGGATCATGCACACACCCCAGACGCTTACCGACCAACGACGCTGCCCGGCGCCGGTCCTGGCCGCGCTGACGCTGGCGCTGTCCGTGATCGCCGGCACGGCCGCCACCCGGACCACCGCCGAGGCGGCCTCCTATCACGACACGCTGACCGGCTGGGCCGACCGGCTGGACGCCGCCGCCACGCTGCTGGAGGCGGAGGCGGAGCGCCCCGTCACCCGCATCGGGTCCGGGCCGCTTCTCAAGAAAGGCAGCAGCGGCGAGCGCGTGGAGCGGTTGACGTTGCGTTTGGCCGAGCTGGGCTTCCTCGACCGGGCGCGCCAAGGCGAATTGTTCGATGAGGGGGTGGACACCGCGGTACGGGCCTTCCAGTTCAGCCAGCGCATGAAGGTGGACGGGCTGGTCGGCGGCGGCACGCGGGTGGCGCTGGACCGCAGCCCGCAGGAGGCGGCCGCCCAGATGAGGCGCAGCGCGCTGTCCATGCGCGCCTTCCGCGACACCGCGCCGGACACTGTGATTCTGGTGAACCTGCCCAGCCAGACCACCACGCTGGTCCGCGACGGGGAGGAGGCGCTGACCATGCGCTCCATCGTCGGGCGCCCGTCGCGCGAGACTCCGCTGCTCCAGGACCAGATCACCCACGTGATCGTCAACCCGACCTGGACCGTGCCCCCCACCGTCCTGAGGGAGGACAAGCTTCCCCTGCTGCGGGCCAAGGGCACGCCGGGCATCGCGAACGCGGTGGTCTATCTGGATGGTACCCCGGTTGAGCCGGCGATCGTGGACTGGCGCAACGTCTCGCCGCGCCGCGTGCGGATCGTCCAGCAGCCCGGCGACCACAACGCGCTGGGCCGCTACCGTTTCAACATGACCAACCCCTACAACATCTACCTGCACGGCACCAACGAGCCGCGGCTGTTCGACCGCGAGATCCGCACCGTCAGTTCCGGTTGCGTCCGACTGGAGGACGCGCGCGGCATGGCCGAGGCGCTGCTGGCGACCGAGCATGTTTCCACGGCGCGGCTCGACCGCATGCTGGACCGGCAGGAGCCGCAGTGGGTCAGGTTGACCCAGCCGGTGCCGGTCCGCTTCGTCTACTGGACCGCGACGGTGGACGACCGCGACGCCGTCCGCCTGCATCCCGACATCTACGACCTGAACGAGGACCCCGTCCCCACGGCCGCGCCGGACCCGACCGGCCCAACCTCGGCCGACCCGATGCCCCCGGCCCAGAGGGCCTGAACCCAAGAGAAACCGCTCAAAGAAAAAGCCCCCGCCGATCGGCGGGGGCTTCGTCATCAGGTGGCCCGCAACTCGGTGTCGGACCCGGAGGCGCGCCAGACCTTGGAGGCGGTCGGGCCGGTGTCGCCCGTGGCTTCCACATACTTCACCGGGTCGCCGGCCTTGAGCTGGTCCATATCGACGTTCAGACAGCTGTTCCGGTGGAAATAGAGCTGCGTCCCGGTGTTGGTCGTGATGAAGCCGTGGTCCTCGTTCGGGTTGAGCTGCGACACACGGCCGGGTTGCTCCGGATCATGGACCTTCACGTCGCGGCGCATCTTCTCCTTGTATTCCTTCAGCTGCCGCTCCGCGGCTTCGAAGGCGTCGCGGATCGACGTGCGGGCGTCGGGGTTGGCGTAGCGCTCCTTCGCCTTGTTCGGCTTGCGGCTGACCACGATGTCCTGGCCCGGCACCATCAGCTCGATGTGGACGTCGAAGACGTTGCCGGTCTTGTGCTGGCGGTGCTGGGCTTCCACGGCGACCCGCATGCCGACCAGACGGTCGAACAGCTTTTCCGTCTTCTCCGCCCGTTCGCGGATGTAGGCCTCCAACTCCGGCTGGGAGTCCATGTTGTGGAAGGCGATTTCCAGGTTCGTGTCCATGGGGGTCCTCTTCAAGCACGGCATGAGCAAAGCGGCGTGGCGCGGGCCGCGTTCAGGAGTCGCGGGATCGACCGGGAATGCGGAACTCCTCGCCCTGATCGGCGATGCCCGGCATCTCGCCCTGGTTTTCCATGCTCAGCACGGGTTCGACCGGCTCGGTCCGCTCGGCGGTGTCGTCGGGGCCACGGGCCGGGTTCGGGCGCAAGGTGTCCCGGTAATTGTCCTCGATGGCGATTTCCTCGCGGGCCAACGTCCAATGATCCGCGGCGCGATCCTCCGGACGGCCTTCGCGCTCCCAGATCTGGTGAGCGCGCGCTCTGATCCGGCTTTCCAAATCATCCGCCATCCGGGCTGCCTCCATTCGGTTCTCGTTCCGCGCCCGCCATGCCCTCCCGCGGGATGAGGCGTCAGACCGGGCGCGCTTCCCGTCAACCGCGCCGGAACACCGAAGGTTCCTCGCCAAGGGATGGGCCAAGGGATGGGCCAAGGGATGGCCGGAGCGGCGACACCGACGGGAGCCGCGCCGTTTGAATTAATCCCGAAGGGGTGGTATTCGACGCGGGCGACGATCCGGAGGAGACACGTGTGAACCGGCCTGACCACGGACGCTCCCTCACGTCCTGCCTCTTCACGGGCATGCGCCGCTTCCGCTCCTCCCTGCTTGCGCTGCCGCTGGCCGTGGGAGCGCTGGCGGCTCTCCCCGACACCGCCGCCCGCGCCGCCGATGGACCGTCGCTGCTGCAACTCGGCCTTTTCCAGAAGGAGGGGGATGCCTGGTGGGCGTGGGACAGCCTGCGCCGCCGCTCGCCCGATCTGGCGGATGGGCTCAGCCCGGCGGTCGTTCCGCTCGACGCGCGGCGCCAGGGCGAGGGCGTCGCCCTGCGGGCCACCGCACCGACGGGGCTCGACGTGGCGTCGCTGTGCCGCCGCATGCTCGGCGCCGGGTTCGGCTGCCTCGTCCTCGATGCGCCGCCCCCGCCCTCGCCGGCCCAATCAGCGCCCCAGGCACCGGCCCAGGCGCCGGAGATCAAGCCGCACTCCGACAGCGCGCGACTCGCCCCGCCGCGCCCCGGCAACGAGGCCAAGCCGGACGTCGCCATCACCTACCCGCCGGAAGCCGCCCGGAGCATGGCCGCCATCGAGAAAACAGGGCGCCGCAAGGGCCGGCTGGGCGCGGTGATCCCCGATACGGCGCTGGACGTCATGCCGGCGACGCTGAAGGAGGAGGGCTGGAACCTCTGCGCCCTCACCTTCGACGACGGGCCGCACCGGGTGGTCACCCGCCAGATCCTGGACGTGCTGAACCGCGAGAAGATCCCCGCGACCTATTTTCCGGTCGCCAGCGTCGCCGAGAACCAGGGCGAGGTGATCCGCGACTTCATCGCCGCCGGGCACGAGATCGGCAACCACAGCCTGACCCACGCCGACCTGCGCGCCATGGACCCCGAGGCGCAGCGGCACGAGATCGCCGAGGCCAACCGCATCCTGCGTGGGTTCGGCGCCAACCCGGTGCTGTTCCGCCCACCCTATGGACGCTACACGCCGGATCTGCTGGCCATCGCCCGCGAGGAGAGCATGAGTCCGGTCCTGTGGACCGTGGACACCCGCGACTGGCAGGTCCGCGACCCCGACCGCATCGTGCAGCATGTGAAGACCGAGGCGGGGACCGGCAGCGTGCTTCTGCTGCACTCCACCTATCCGTCCACCCTCAACGCCCTGCCCCGCGTGATCGCCGCGATGCGCGCGAAGGGCTGCGAGTTCGTCACCCTGTCGGAGTGGATCGAGCGGATGCACCAGATCGCCACGCCGGCCACGGCGATGGTCCCCACTCTGGTGAAGGCTGGGGCAAAGACCGTCGACACGCCTCTCCGCGCCGCCAACTGAGCGGCGCGGGCCGCCGAAGCCGGGTCAGGTCCTTACTTTCCGGTCTTCTGCTTGCGGATCTGCAGATATTTGCGGATGGTCGCCTCGACCTCCGGCGGCAGCATGTTCCAGGCGCCGGACACCGATCCACCCTTGACCTCCTCGATGGTCACGGTGGCGGCGAAGCTGAACTTGCCGCAGGCGTCGTCGACCCGCACGGTGATGCGCGCGGTCTGGCTGGGGATCAGGGACCCGTCGAAGCCGGTCGCCACGAAGCCCTTGTGGCTGACCCCGGCCAAGGGAAAGCTCTTGCCGTCGAACTCGATCACGTTCGACGGGCCGGCGGACGCGTTGGGCCGGCGCGGCGCCGCCCTCTTCTCGTCCTTGACGGTCACCTTCAGAAAATCGAACAACCCCATGCACAGCCCCCGCCGAACAGCGCCGTCCATCGCCACGGCGTCATCACTTTATGCGCGGACTTGCAAATGGGGCAACCGTGATTTCCCCGGCCGGCGGCGCTTCAACCCTGTGGCGAAGCCGTTCTCCCGCGCCGTTCCGATCCGGCGGCCAGCGCATCCTGCGCCCTCCGGATGCACAGCAGGGCGAAGGGAAGCAGAACCACCAGCACCGCCGCCATGCCAACCGCTACCGTCAGCACCCCCGCCATGTCGGCTCCGCCCAGATGGGTGGCGAAGGTCAGCAGCAGATGGAGGATCAACGCGGACAGCATCGCCGCCGCCAACGCCGGACCGGCAAATCCTTGCACGCGCCGGCACCGTGGCTCACCGGTCTCCGCGCGCCACGACCATCGCGGACGCGCCGCCGGGCAAGACGTCCCATAGACATCCAGCATGGGCACCCCTCCCGTCATCACTCACCCGGCGCCGGTTGATTTGGAGCAATACGGCGGGATGAGGCGCGACCACTATAGCGGCAAAAATGCGCGGAGCCTAAAATCTGAAGTACTTATTCTGATTGGACGGCCCTCCCGCCAAAGGTTATGGGCCGGGGACAGGCTCCCTCACCTCCCGCGTAGGCTCTCCACAGAGTCTGTGGATAACTGTGTTGACAAGGCCCGGCTTTTCCCGATTCGAGTCAAGCGCGACAAGGCCATAGCGCGATTTGCCCAAATTTTGGGCATGTCACACAAACCATTGAAATGCATTGCCTTTCCAGATTTCAGGGAGTGTTGCAGCGCTCACGCCTGTCAATTGGATTCTGATGCCGGACTCCCGGCGCGGCGATTTCGCGCGGGTCTGTGCCCTGTTGACAACTGATTGTCCGAATCCCCCGCATGAGGCACCCCGTTCCCGCCGCCCCTCCCCCCACCGGCGGAAACGGTTCGCCCAGCCATCCGTTCGCCAGTGTTACAATCAGCCGTTTCCTCCCGATGTCAGGGCCACCGTGACCGCGGTTCCACCGCCCGGCTTGCTGAGGACCCGGATGCCGCCGCCCATGCGCTCGACCAGCGCCTTGCAGATCAGCAGGCCGAGGCCGCTCCCCACCTCGCCGTCGGCACCGGGCGCGGCGTGGTGCGGGTCGATGCGGAACAGATGGGGCTGACGCTCCTCCGGAATTCCCAACCCGTTGTCCTGGACCCGAACGGTCACCCGCCCGTCCGCCAGGGCGGCGGACAGCATGACGATGCTTCCCGAGGGCGAGAAGCGCACCGCGTTCTCGATCAGATGCTTCAGCACGGTGTTCAGCGCGGACAGGTCGCCCAGCACCGGAGTGGCGACGATGCGGTTGACGATGAGGATGTCGCGGGAACGGGCGCGCGGCTCCAACTCCTCCAGCACGTCCTGGAGCAGGCCGCCCAACTCATAGACCCGCAGGTCCATCGGCACCTGATTCAGCTGCAGACGGGACCACAGCGACAAATTCTCGATGGTCCGCATCATCTGCCGCCCGGCGTCGCTGCACAGCGCCGCGTAGGCCCCCAGATGCGCGGTCCCCGGCGCGGGGCTGGCGCCCGCCGGATCGGGCGACGCCACGTCGGAGGAGATCATCTGGGTGGCGCCCAGAATGGCGCTCAGCGGGTCCTTTAACTCCTGGCAGATCTGCCCCAGGAAGCGGTTCATGCGCGCGACCGCGTCCGCCAGCTGGTCCACCCGCAAGGCGCGTTGCATCTCCTCCTCGCTGCGGCGGGTGATGTCGGTGACGAAGATGCAGAAGCCCGGCGCCGGTCTGCCGTCCGGGTCGGGATCGCCGTCCAGCCGGGAATCGTTGAAGATCGCGCGGAGCCGTGTCCCGTCGGAGCGGATCAGGGTGACGTCGTAGCTGCGGTGCGGGGTCAGATCACGGATGGCCGCCTGCCGCTCCAGGACGCTCCGGCTGTCCTCGGCCACATAGGCCAGAAGATGGCTTCCGACCAGTTCCCCCGCCCGGTAGCCGAGCAACGCGCAGAGCGCCGGATTCACGCCGACGGTGACCAGTTCGCGATCGACCACCCAACAGGCCTGCGCGCTCTGGTCCATGATCCGCCGGCTCAAGCGGTCCCAATCGACCACCGGGCGTGTGGGCTTCGACAGCAGTGCCAGCATGACCCCTCCCGTCATCATCCTGCGCGGGCCAGTCACACGGCTGTGTGTTCGTGAATTTTCTTTCCGACCCGCCACCGATGATAGGCACGGGCGGCAGAAACCTTCAACAGAATGTGGGTTTCACGGATGTTATAGCGCCGTCATCGATTCGCACCTTTCCCGAGTCGCGGCTTTCTTTTCAGTAACCAAGCACGCTTTCCAACATCTGGCCTTAACTTCTTATGACGCTTTTCATAGGCGGAACGACAAGAACGCTAGGATCATTGATCCTCGGCGGTCGCCGCCCAGCAGCGCAGGACCTCCGCCACGCTCCAGGCCTGCGAGATGCAACCGCGCGGGCTGAAGGGCGGCTCGGCGTCGAAGATCTCGGAGATGGTGCCGATCCCCGTCTGGTCCAGATGCGGCAGGAAGCCCTGGAGCAGCTCCCGCGCCCCGGCCTTGTCCTCCGGATGCAGCTTCAGCCACGCATCGACGTAGGGGCCGATCAGCCACCCCCACACCGTGCCCTGGTGATAGGCGGCGTCGCGGGCGCGCAGGTCGCCAAAGTATTTCGGTTTGTAGTCGCGGTGCCCCGGCGCCAGCGACCGCAGACCGACCGGGGTCAACAGCCGTTGCCGCACCGTCTCCACCACCGGCTCCCAGCGGGCGCGGTCGAGCACCGGGTTGTCGAGCGAGACGGCGAAGATCTGGTTGGGCCGGCAGGCGTCGTCGTCGCCCCGCTCCCCGTCCACCACGTCGTAGAGGTGCCCGGCGTGGGCACACCAGAAGCGCGCGTTGAAGGAGGCTCGGGCCCGTTCCGCCAGCTCCTCCAAGGGGCGGGCGGCCTGGATGTCCCCCTCCTCCGTCAGCCATCCGGCGGTCAGGCACAGCGCGTTGTACCAGAGCGCGTTGATCTCCACCGCCTTGCCCCGGCGCGGCGTGACCACCCAGTCCTCGACCTTCGCATCCATCCAGGTGAGCTGGTAGCCCTCCCGTCCCTGGCGCAGCAACCCGTCGCCGAGGTCCACCGCGATGCCGAAGCGGGTGCCGCGCCGGTGATGGTCGATCACCTCGACCAGCCGGGGCAGCAACAGTTGCAGCGTGTGGCGGTCGCCGGTCGCGCGGACATAGCGATTCAGCGCGTGGAAGAACCACAGCGTGGCGTCGGCGGTGTGGTACAGCCCCTCGTCCTTGCCGTCGGGGAACATGTTGGGGATCAGCCCGTCGCGGATGTAATGGGCGAAGGTGCGCAGAATCCAGCCGGCCTCCAGGTGGCGCCCGGTGGTCAGGGTCAGCCCTTCCAGGCTGATCATGGTGTCGCGGCCCCAGTCGGTGAACCAGTGGTAGCCGGCGATCACCGTGCGCACCTCGTCGCCCTCGGCGCGGGCGCGCATCTGGTCGGCGACGCGGCCCGCCGGCACGAACAGGAAGCTGTCCGCCGACAGCACCAGCTCCGCCATCGCCCCCTCGCGCAGCGACGGATGGGCCGTCCCGACGATGCGGCGGCGCCGCTCCTTCTCGAAACGCAGGACGTCGGCGGGCGGCAGCGCCCACAGCCGTTGCCAGGGTTCGGTGGCAGCGACGAAGCTCAGCGTCTGGCCCTGGCTGAGCGGGCCGCTGAAATAGCCGGGCGTCCACAGCGAGCCGCGTGATTCGTAGCCGCGCTCCGCCTCCACCGGATAGACGATGTCGCGCCGCGCCCCGCCGTCCAGGGTCAGGGGAAGCTCCGCCCCCTCGATGGTCATGCGCAGCACCGGCAGTTCCGGCCCGGCCCAGATCTCGTATTCGTGCCCGCGGGCGGTGACGCGGTAGTCGCGGGCCAGCGGTTCGTCCACCGCCGATTCCAGCTTGCGGAAGGCCATCACCGGGCGCAGGCGCAGGAAGATCGGCTGCGGTGCCTTGACCACCCGGTAGGTGACGTGGACGATGTTCTGCAGGTGCGGCAGCACGATCTGCTTCTCGATCACCACGTCGCCGAATTCGTAGCGCCAGACCGGCAGCCCGGACTCCATGCGGAATTCGGCAAGACCGGAGGGGGCGGCGTCCGACGGGTAGTTCGGGTCGGGCCACTGGTCCGCCTGCGGGTTGTGGCTGGTCAGCCGCCGTTCGGTGCCGTCCGGCTGGATCAGCACGTCGTTGAGCTGGCTCAGCATCACCACGCGGCCCAGCGGGGTCGGCAGCGCCGCCACGAGCAGCCCGTGGTACCGCCGCGTCACCGCCCCCGACAGGGAGGAGGAGGCGTAGCCGCCCAGCCCGTTGGCGACCAGCCATTCGCTGGAAAGCGCGGCGTCCGGCGTCGATCGCAGGAGGTCGCGCGTGATCTTGCGGACGTAATCAGCCATGGGTCTCCTGAGCGCTTTCGCCGTTGCCTTCGCCCGGTTCTTCGTCCGGAACAGCGTCCTTGATGGTCAGGACGACCGCCGCATGGCCGGGAAGCCGCCAAGCGCCGTCCGGCGACTCCAGCGGAGCGATGCCGCAGCCGCCGTAGCGGGCGTCCTCGCTGGACCAAAGGGGCGTCCAATCCCTGCCAACCGGCGGCGCCAGCAGCGGTTCCGGCAGGATGTCCAGCCGCAGGTCGCGGCCGAGATTGACCAGCAGCAGCCGGTCGTCCCCGCCGTCCCCCGCTCCGAAGAAGCGCAGGACGAACGCCTCCTCCCCCAGCACGGCGCCGTCCAGCCCACCGTCCCCCTGCGCGCGGAACACCGGGTCCTCCCGGCGCAGGCGCAGAAGGTCGCGGTGCAGCGCCCAGACGTCCGCGTGAGTCTCCCGTTCCGCGTGGTCGAGCTTGGAGCGGCGGAAGGTGTCCTCGTCCTGCGGGCGTTTCAGGTGGGCGCGCATGGCCGGGTCGGCGAGGCTGCGGAACTGGGAGAGGAACTCCGCCCGCCCCTCCTCCACCTTGGCGGCGAGATCCGGTTCGTGGTCGGCGAAATAGTGGAAGGGCGCGCTGGCCGCGAACTCCTGCCCCTGGAACAGCATCGGCGTGCCGGGACCCAGCAGGGTCAGCGCGGTCAGCGCCCGGAAGCGCCCCGGCGTCGTCAGGACGTGGACCCGCAGGCCGCGACCGGAATTGGCGATCTGATCGTGGTTCTGGAGGAAAGTGACGAAGGCCGGTTTCGGCAGCCCATGGGCCGGCGTTCCCCGCCGCTTGCCCTGCCAGCGGTACCATTGCCCCTGGTAGAGAAAGCCGTGCTTGACGGCCGACAGCAACTCCTGCGGCGTGCCGCGGTAGTCGGTGTAATAGGCCTCGTTCCGCCCGGTCAGCGCGACCAGGGCCGTATGATGGAAATCGTCGTTCCACAGGGCGTCCAGCCCGCAGCCGCCCCGTTCAACCGGAGTCGCCATGGCGGCCTCCTGGGATTCGTTCTCCCCGATCAGCAGCGTGCCGCGCCCGCGCGCCGTCTGGCGGACGGCCTGCCCGATCTCCTGGATGATGTGCGGAGCGGAGCGGTCGAAGATCTGCTGGGTGGCGTCCAGCCGCAGCCCGTCGAGATGGTATTCGTCAATCCAGAAGGCGGCGTTCGCCCGGAAGAACTCCCGCACCGGGCCGCAGTTCGGGCCGTCGAAATTGAGCGCGTCCCCCCACTCGTTCCTGTAGCGGGTGGTGAAGTAGTCCGGGGCGAAGCGGGACAGGAAATTCCCGCTGGGGCCGAAATGATTGTAGACCACATCCAGGATCACCGCGAGGCCCAGCGCGTGGGCGCGGTCCACGAAGCGCCGCATGTCGTCCGGCCCGCCGTAGAGCCGGGTCGGGGCGAACAAATCCACGCCGTCGTAGCCCCAGCCGAAGCGCCCCGGAAACTCCGCCACCGGCATCAGTTCCAGGACCGTCACCCCCAGCTCCGCCAGACGCGGCAGTTCGCGCTCCGCCGCCGCCCAGGTGCCTTCCGGCGTGAAGGTGCCGATATGCATCTCGTAGACCACCTGCCCGCGCAGGCCGCAGCCCGTCCAGCCGGCATCGGTCCAGGCGAAGGCGGACGCATCCACGACCTGCGACGGCCCCTCCGGCCCTTCGGGCTGGAAGCGGGAGGCCGGGTCGGGGAAGGCCGGGCCGTCGTCCAACCGGAACCGGTAGAGGCTGCCCACCGGCACCCCCTCCACCGTCGCGGAGAAATAGCCGTTGCCTTCCGCGTCCAGCGTCACCGCGCGCTCCTCCGGCCCGACCAGCAGCCGGATGCTGCGGCAGGCCGGCGCCCAGACCCGTGCCAGTGCGCGATCGCCGGGCGCGGGTTCGACGCCTATGGGACAGCGGCGGACGGTGAAGGCCGAACCGCCGGCGTGCGCTGCATCGGGAGGACTCGACACGGGACGTTCTCACCGCACTGTTTCGACCACCGCCCCCAACAGGCGCCGGCCTCCTTCGTCCCAAGAGCGACAGGGTGATGGCGGACATTGCCGACGTCATCAAATGGGAGCGCCACGTGACGTTGCACGAGGCTCACACCCGTTCCCCAAAGCTCTCCGCCGCGGCGTCGATCACCGCGGGATGGGCGCGCAGGCTGTTGAGGGCGGTGTTCCGCTGGGAATCGTCCAATTCCAGCGTGACGATCACATCGACGGCGCCGCCGCGCTCCGCGTCGCGCTCCTCGCGTCCGGTCTGGACGACGTGGCCGCAGCGGTCGCGCAAGCCCCCGACGATCTCCGCCTCGACGCCGCGCCCCTTCTCCGCCGGGTAGGCATAGACGATCTTCATGGCCTTCCACCCCTCATTCCGGCCCGCCGTCACGGCGCGAAGACGACCCGCATGCAGTCGTCGGCCTTCTCCTTGAACATGCGGTAGCCCTGGGGCGCGTCGTCCAACGCCCATTTGTGGGTCAACAGGTAGGCGGGATCGAGGTCGCCCTTCTCGATGTGCTCGAACAGGCGCTTGACGTAGCGCTGGCCGTGCTGCTGGCCCATGCGGAAGGTCAGCGCCTTGTTCATCGCCGCACCCATCGGGAACTTGTCGATGAGACCGCCATAGACGCCGACGATGGACAGGGTGCCGCCCTTGCGGCAGCACTGGATCATCTGGCGCAGGACGGCGGGCCGGTCGCTCTCGAGCCGCAGGGCCTGCTTGCCGCGGTCATAAAGGTCTTCAATGGCCAGACCCTTGGTGGACGGGGCGCCGCTGTCCGCCTCCATGCCCACCGCGTCGATGCAGACGTCCGGCCCGCGCCCGCCGGTCATCGCCAGCAGGGCGTCGTAGATGTCCACGCGGCTGTAATCCAGCGTCTCCGCCCCCGCCTTCATCTGGGCGGCGCGCAGCCGGTCGGGAACGCGGTCGATGCCGATCACCCGCTCCGCCCCCATCAGGAAGGAGCTCTTCATCGCCATCTGGCCGACGCCGCCGCAGCCCCAGACGGCCACCACGTCGCCCGGCTTGATGCTGCCCATGTCGGCGGCCATGTAGCCGGTCGGCACGGCGTCGGAAACGAAGACCGCCTGCTCGTCCGTCACCCCCTCCGGCACGCGGAAGCAATTGGTGTCGGCGAACGGGACACGGATGTATTCGGCGTGGCTTCCGGCGTAGCCGCCGAAGGCGTGGCTGTAGCCGAAGATGCCGGCGGTGCAGTGCCCGTAGGCCGCCTCCTCGAAGGCCGGTTGCGGGTTGGAGTTGTCGCAGAGCGAGAATTCCTCGTGCCGGCAGTGCCAGCATTTGCCGCAGCCGATGATCGACACGGTGATCACCCGGTCGCCGCGGTTCAGCCGCGTCACCTCCGGCCCCTTCTCGACCACCTCGCCCAGGAACTCATGGCCGATGATGTCGCCGGCCCGCATGGTGGGGACATGGCCGCCGATCAGATGGAGGTCCGACCCGCAGACCGAGGACAGGCCGACCTTGATGATCGCGTCCTGCGGGCCGAGGATCGTCGGGTCCGGCACCCGCTCCACCCGCAGGTCGTTCACGCCGTTCCAGCAGAGCGCCCTCATCCCGTCACCTCCTGCATTCGCGACCGCGACCCGCCCCGCTCGGCCCGCCCGCTCGGCTGGCCGTCGATGGTGGGAAGCTCCCCGACCTCCATGATCCGCTTCAGGCGGCGCAGCGCCTCGCGCGCCTGCTGCTCCGGAGCGACGCCGAACAGGCGGGACACGGCGTCGCCGCCGGCGCCGCCCGGCGGGTGGTAGGCCAGCGTCAGGCTGACCTCCGTCCCGCGCCCGCCCGGTGCCTGACGGAACAGGACGGTGCCGCGGTGCGGCAGGTCCGCCCCCTCCAGCGTGTGCCAGGTGATCAGTTCGTTCTCCCGGACCTTGTCGAGCCGGCTGTTCCAGACCACCGGAACGCCGCCGGGGCCATGGGCCTTCCAGCGGCTTTCCGTGTCGGACAGGATTTCCACGGCGTCGAGGTGGGGGAACAGCGCCGCCAGATGGCGGACGTTGCGCCAGTGGCGGAACAGCTTGTCGGCCGGGACCGCGATGGTGACGTTCGCCTGGGTGGTCGTCGGCTCCCGGCGCAGCGCCGGCAGCGCGGCCTGCCGCAGCGGACTGGACAGCGGAACCCCCGCCGCCCCGGCGAGGAACAGCCCGCCGCCAAGCGCAGACAGTGCCCAGCTTCCCCGCCGTGCCCCGGCGAAGCCCAGCGCCGTGCCGCCGAGGATGGCGGCCCAGCGTTCGAGCGTCCCGGCGGAGCCCTCCGGGCGCCGCCCGCCGTCCCGGCCGCTGGTCATTGCCCGTCCTTCTTCTTCAGGAGGTCCAGCTCGTACAGCCCCTTCATCAGGTCGCGGTGCAGGTCGATGCGCTCCGCGATGTCGGTGTAGTGGGTGGCGTCGGGCGCCCGCCCGGCCTCGTCCAGCGCGCGGTCCCACTGGTTTCCGGCGAAATCGCCGCGCCCCACGAACATGACGGCGCGCAGCTCCATGCGTTGTTCGGGCGTCAGGTCCTCCAGCATCCGGTTCAACTGGCTCAACGCGCCGCTGGCGTCGGAGGACAGGATGCTGAGGGCGTCGAGATCGGTCGGGTTCCGCGAACCGCGTTCGCTGGTCTGTTCCCCAAGGTCGATGTTGCGCATTCCCGCGAGGAAACGCTGGCGGTCGGCCACGGCCTCGTAGGCGAGGTCGGCGGCCTGCTTCACGGTATCGACCGAAATCTGTTTGAGCATGTGTCGCACTTCTTTTCAGTTGCACGGCTTTGCCCGACGCCAACAGCCGGGCTGCGGGGGCGTCGGACTACGGCCCGTGTCGCGGACCGCCTCTCGGCACAACCGGAGACGGCGCGGCGAGGTTCCGAACCAACACGCCGGAGCAACAGAGATGCCCGGTGGCTTGTTAACTCCCGCAAGACCTTGGCAAGCCGGAGAACACCCATGCCGCTCCTGTCGGCGCAGATCGGTGACACCGTGGACGAGGGGTTCGCCCCCGTGCGTCTGGACACCGACCGCGGCACCGTGGACGCCCGCCTCTACGCCGCCCCCGATGGCCACAAGGCGGCGGGAACGCTGGGCGTCATCTGGCTGGGCGGCGTCGGCGGCGGCTTCGACTCGCCGGCCCACGGGCTTTATCCGCGGCTGGCGAAGGATCTCACGGCGCACGGCATCGCCTCGCTGCGCATCCGCTACCGCAACCCCCACGCGCTGGACGAGGCGGTCTACGACGCGCTGTGCGGCCTGACCTTCCTCGGCCGGATGGGCATCCATCACGTCGCCTTGGTCGGCCATTCCTTCGGCGGAGCGGTGGCGATCCAGGCCGCGGCCTCCAACCGCGGCGCGGTCTGCACGGTGGTGGCGCTGGCGACCCAGGGGCTGGGCACCGACGCGGTGGCGGACCTGAGTTGCCCGGTGCTGCTGGTCCATGGCGAGGCCGACGAGGTGCTGACGCCGATGTGCTCCATCCATGTCCACCGCATGGCGCGCGAGCCGAAGAAGCTGGTCCTGATGCCCGGAGCCGGTCATTGTCTGGACGAGACCGCCGAGGCCGTCTGCCGCGAGCTGCGCGACTGGCTCAAGGCTCAACTGCTGGCGCGGTAGGGCATATCCTCTCCCCCACGGCAGGCTCCGGGATTAGGCTGCGGCCACCTCCCCGAAAAGCCCGGAGCCTGCCGATGCTCGGCACCCTGACCCTTCTTCTCTCCTGCCAGCTGGCGGGGGAACTGACCGCCCGCCTGCTGCATCTGCCCGTACCGGGGCCGGTGCTGGGCATGGTACTGCTGTTCGTCGGCCTGCTGGTCCGCGGCGGCGTGCCGGAGCCGTTGCAGGAAACGGCGGGCGGCATCCTGCGGCACCTGTCGCTTCTCTTCGTTCCGGCGGGCGTCGGGGTCATGGCCCACCTGAACCGGCTGGAGGCGGAGGCCCTGCCCATCGCCGCCGCCCTGCTGGGCAGCACGCTGATCGGCGTCGCGCTGACCGCCTGGGTGATGAGTATCCTGAGCCGCCGCAGCCCGGACGCCGAATCCGGCAATGGGGAGGACGTGCCATGAGCCCGGATTTCCACGAGATCTGGGTCTATCTGTCGGCCAGCCCCCTCGCCGGCCTGACCCTGACGCTGGTCGCCTATCAGGCGGGGATGTGGGTGTTCGAACGGTTCGGGCGGCGGCCCGCGCTGAACCCGGTGATGATCGCGGTGCTGTTGATCGCCGCGACGCTGATGGTGGCGGGGATCGACTACCGCACCTATTTCGACGGCGCGCAGTTCGTGCATTTCCTGCTCGGTCCCGCCACGGTCGCGCTGGCGGTCCCGCTCTACCGCCAGTTCCAGCAGGTCCGCCGCTCCGCCGTGGCGCTGCTGGTCGCCCTGCTGACCGGTTCCGCCGCGTCGGCGCTGAGCGCGGTCGCCATCGCCTGGGCGCTGGGCGCGTCGGAGCGGACCATGCTGTCGCTGGCGCCGAAGTCGGTGACCTCCCCCATCGCCATGGGCGTGTCGGAGCAGATCGGCGGCCTGCCCTCCCTCACCGCGGTCTTCGTGATCCTGACCGGGATCATCGCCGCCTCCTTCGGCAGCTGGGTGCTGAACCTCGTCCGGGTGACGGACTGGCGGGCGCGCGGCTTCGGCCTGGGGGTGGCCGCCCACGGCATCGGCACCGCCCGCGCGCTCCAGGTGAACGAGGTGGCGGGGGCCTTCGCCGGGTTGGGGATGGGGCTGAACGGGCTGGTGACGGCAATTCTCCTGCCGGTCCTCTACCGCCTGTTCTTCACGTGAAGCCCTGCTCCGCGAAAGAAGATTTCATGGAATCGCGGCTTGACAGAGCAAGCCTGCCTGCGCACAGTGTGTCCCATGATCCGCATCGACCACACGAACGCCCTTCTGCGACTTATCACCCCGGCGCTTTGAGCGTCCGGGTCGTCTGCGTTCGTCTGCCCTGTTTCCTGGTCGAAGTGTCTGTTTTCCCATGAGCACCCACAGTTTGCGCCATTTCGGCACGCGCCCTTGCGGGGTGAGGCGTGTCTCCCGGCTGGGGCCGGGGCTGCGACTTAGGAACGGTCGCTGAGCCGCCCGGCAGCTCGGCGACCGTAGTCCCGCCGGTCCCCACACGACACGAGACAACGCCCCGCAGCAAGAACCGGGGCTCCCAAGGGATCACGAAGCGTCATGAACCACATCGCCACCCCCGCCGCCGCCACCACGTCTGCGACCTCTGCCGCCAAGCACGAGAAGTACGTCCCCTTCGCCCCGGTGAAGCTGACCGACCGCCAGTGGCCGAACCGGACCATCGAGAAGGCCCCGGTCTGGTGCTCGGTGGACCTGCGCGACGGCAACCAGGCGCTGATCGAGCCGATGGGTCCGGACCGCAAGCGCGCCATGTTCGACGCGCTGCTGAAGATGAACTTCAAGGAGATCGAGATCGGCTTCCCCGCCGCCTCGCAGACCGACTTCGACTTCTGCCGCGAGATCATCGAGGGCGGCAAGATCCCTGACGGCGTCACCATCCAGGTGCTGACGCAGGCCCGTGAGGAGCTGATCCGCCGCACCTTCGAGGGCATCAAGGGCGCCAAGCGCGCCATCGTCCACCTCTACAACTCGACCTCCGAGTTGCAGCGCCGCGTCGTCTTCGGGCTGGATCGCCAGGGCATCGTCGACATCGCCGTCGCCGGCACCAAGCTGATCAAGCAGCTGGCCGCCGAGCATCCGGAGACCGAGATCGTCCTGCAATACTCGCCGGAGAGCTTCACCGGGACCGAGCTGGAGTTTGCCCTGGAGATCTGCGAGGCGGTGATGGAGACCTGGGGCGCCGACGCCGGCAACAAGGTCATCCTGAACCTGCCGGCGACGGTGGAGATGTCCACCCCGAACATCCACGCCGACCAGATCGAGTGGTTCTGCCGCAACATGAAGAACCGCGACGCGGCGATCATCTCCCTGCACCCGCACAACGACCGCGGCACCGGCGTCGCGGCGGCGGAGCTGGGCATGCTGGCTGGCGCCGACCGCGTGGAAGGCACCCTGTTCGGCAACGGCGAGCGCACCGGCAACGTGGACGTGATCACGCTGGCGCTGAACCTGCTGACCCAGGGCGTCGATCCGGAACTGCGCATCGACGACATCAACGAGATCGTCCGCGTCGCCGAATACTGCACGCAGCTGCCCGTCCATCCGCGCCACCCCTACGCCGGCGAGCTGGTCTTCACGGCCTTCTCCGGCTCGCACCAGGACGCCATCAACAAGGGCCTGAAGGCGCTGGCCAAGTCCAACCACGGCACGTGGGAGGTCCCGTACCTGCCCATCGACCCGCAGGACCTGGGCCGCAGCTACGAGGCGGTGATCCGCATCAACAGCCAGTCGGGCAAGGGCGGCATCGCCTATGTGCTGGAGAAGGATTACGGCATCCAGATCCCGCGCCGCCTGCAGATCGAGTTCTCCAAGACGGTGCAGCGCATCGCCGACGAGACCGGCAAGGAGCTGGCCCCCACCGACATCCACAACGCCTTCAAGGCCGAGTATCTGGACATCGACGCCCCGCTGGCCCTGATCGAGCATTCGACCGAGCCGCGCGGCCCGAACTCCGGCGCCCGTGTGCTGAACGTGGTGGTGTCGCGCGACGGCGTGATCAGCACGCTGAAGGGCTCGGGCAAGGGTCCGATCGACGCCTTCCTGGACGCGCTGCGCCAGGGTGCGGGCATCGACCTGCATGTGGTGGACTACCGCGAGCACGCCGTCGGCGAGGGCGAGGACGCCCAGGCCTGCGCCTATGTCGAGGTGAAGACCAAGGACGAGCGCACCCTGTTCGGCGTCGGCATGGACGCGGACATCGTGACCGCCTCGCTGCGCGCCCTGGTCAGCGCCGCGAACCGCGCTGTGCGGTAAGGGGTTGGAGGAAAGAAAAAAGGGGCGCCCGGTGGGGCACCCCTTTTTTGTTGGGATGGTGGGGAGTGTCCGGGACGGGCCCCCACCCTGACCCTCCCCCGCTGTGCGGGGGAGGGAAACTTGGCCCTCCCCTGCGCAGCGGGGGAGGGAGGGACCCACGCGCAAGCGTGGGAGGGTGGGGGCACCACGACGCCCCCCTGCCCCATCACCCCTCGATGCGCGAGAAGTCCGCCACCGCGTTCAGCGTCGCCCGGATCTGGCTGAGCAGCCGCAGGCGGTTGGCGCGCAGGTCGGCCTGCTCGGCGTTCACCGTCACCTTGTCGAAGAAGGCGTCCACCGGGCCGCGCAGGCGGGCCAGCGCCGCCATGGTGCCGGTGAAGTCCTCCTTCGCCAGCAGCGGCCGGGCCGTCTCGCCGGCGCCGGACAGGGCGCCGTAGAGGTCCTTTTCCTCCGTCAGCGTCAGTAGGGCCGGATCGACCGGCTGGTCGTAGGCCTTGCCGTCCTTCTTCTCCTCGATGCGGACGATGTTGCTGGCGCGCTTGTAGGCGGCGAGCAGGTTCGCCCCCTCCTCCGACCCGACGAAGGTCTGGAGCGCCTTGACGCGGGCCAGCAAACGGACGAGATCGTCCTCGCCGCCCAGCGCGAACACGGCGTCCACGAGGTCGTGCCGCACGCCCTGGTCGCGCAGCGTGACCTTCAGGCGGTCGGCGAAGAAGGCCATCAGGTCGGTGGCGACGCCATCGGCAGCGGCGAAACCACTGACCGTATAAGCGCCGTGCGCGGCCTTGAAGAGTTGCGTCAGGTTCAGCCGCAGCCCGTTCTCCAGGATCAGCCGGATGATGCCCAGCGCAGCGCGGCGCAGCGCGTAGGGGTCCTTCGAGCCCGTGGGCTTCTCGTCGATGGCGAAGAAGCCGACCAGCGTGTCCAGCTTGTCGGCCAGCGCCACGGAGACCGACACCGGAGCCGTCGGGCAGCTGTCGGACGGGCCGAGCGGCTTGTAATGCTCGGCGATGGCCTCGGCGACCGCCGGGTTCTCGCCTTCGCCCAGCGCGTAGTAGCGGCCCATGATGCCCTGGACCTCGGGGAACTCGCCGACCACCTCGGTCACGAGGTCCGCCTTGGACAGCAGGGCGGCGCGGGTCGCCGCGTCCGCGTCGGCGCCGATGGCGCGGGCGATCTCGGCGGCCAGGACCTGGACGCGGGTGACCTTCTCCGCCACCGTGCCGAGCTTGGCGTGGAAGGTGATGGCACCCAGCTTGGACACGCGGTCTTCCAGCTTCGTCTTGCGGTCCTGGTCCCAGAAGAACTTGGCGTCGGACAGACGGGCGCGCAGAACGCGCTCGTTGCCGGCGACGATCGCCTTGCCGCCGTCCGCCGTCACCGTGTTGGCGACCACGACGAAGCGCGGGGCCATCTTGCCGGCCTTGTCCAGCAGAGCGAAATACTTCTGGTGCGTGCGCATGGAGGTGATGAGGACCTCCGACGGCACGTCCATGAACTTTTCGTCGATGGTGCCGACCAGCGCGACCGGCCATTCGACGAGGCCGGCGACCTCCTCCAGCAGCCCGTCGTCGGGGGAGAGGGTCAGCCCCTCCGTCGCGGCCAGCGCTTCGGCGTCGGCCTTGATCTTGGCCTTGCGCTCGGCGCGGTCGAGCACGACGTGGGCGTCGCGCAGCTTGGCCTTGTAGTCGGCGAAGTCGGTGACCGTGAAGGCGTCCGGCGACAGGAAGCGGTGGCCGCGGGTGCTGTTGCCGAACACCAGCTTGCCCTGAGCGCCGCCCAGGTCGAACGAGCCCTCCAGCACGGCGCCGCCGAACAGGGCGATGATCGAGTGCAGCGGGCGCACCCAGCGCACCGTGCCGGTGCCCCAGCGCATCGACTTCGGCCAGGGGAAATCGCCCATGACCGCCGGGATGATCTCGGCCAGAACCTCCGCGGTGGCGCGGCCCTTCTTCTCCGCCACGGCGAAGTAGAAGACGCCCTTGCCGGTGTCGCGCTGCTCGCATTGGTCGAGGCTGGTCAGGCCGGCGGACTTCAGGAAGCCGGCGACCGCCTGCTCGGGCGACCCGACGCGCGGCCCCTTCTTCTCCTCGCGGACGTCGGCGGTGCGCTCGGGCAGGCCGTCGATCACCAGCGCGAGGCGGCGGGGGGTGGAATGGGCCTCGGCCGAAGCGAAGGTCAGACCGTTGGCGGCCAGCTTCTCGGTGACGAGGCGCTTGAGGTCGTCCGCCGCGCGCGCCTGCATGCGGGCCGGGATTTCCTCGGAGAAGAACTCGATCAGGAGTTCGGGCATGTTGACCGACATGTTACTTGGCCCCCCCGGCGGTCCACGCCTCACAGCAGGCTTTCGCCAGCGCGCGAACGCGGCCGATGTAGGCGGCGCGCTCCACGACGCTGATGACGCCGCGCGCGTCCAGCAGGTTGAAGAGGTGCGACGCCTTGATGCACTGGTCGTAGGCCGGCAGCGCGACGCCCTTGGCGATCAGCGACTGGCACTCCGCCTCGGCGTCCTTGAAATGCTGGAGCAGCATGTCGGTGTTGGCGTGCTCGAAGTTGTGGGCCGAATACTCGACCTCGGCGCGCTTGAACACGTCGCCGTATTTGACACCCTGCCCGTTGAAGTCCAGGTCGTAGACGTTCTCCACGCCCTGCACATACATGGCCAGACGCTCCAGCCCGTAGGTCAGTTCGACCGCGACCGGGTCGCACTCGATGCCGCCGACCTGCTGGAAGTAAGTGTACTGGGTGACCTCCATGCCGTCGCACCAGACCTCCCAGCCGAGGCCCCAGGCGCCCAGCGTCGGGCTTTCCCAGTCGTCCTCGACGAAGCGGATGTCGTGCAAGCCGGGGTCGATGCCCAGCACCTTCAGGCTTTCCAGATACAGCTCCTGCGGGTTGGCCGGCGAGGGCTTCAGGATCACCTGATACTGGTAATAATGCTGGAGCCGGTTCGGGTTCTCGCCGTAGCGGCCATCCTTCGGGCGGCGCGAGGGCTGCACGTAGGCCGCCTTCCACGGCTGCGGGCCGAGGGCGCGCAGCGTCGTCGCCGGGTGGAAGGTGCCCGCACCCACCTCCATGTCGTAGGGCTGGAGGATCACGCAGCCCTGCTCCGACCAGAACTGGTGGAGCTTGAGGATCAGGGCCTGAAAGGACAGGCCGCGGCTGTCTTGGGAAGACCCGCTCGGGGAGGCCATCGGCGGTCACTTATGATTGGTGTGGAAAAACGCGCCGCACGATACGCGGCGGTATCCCCGGAATCAAGCGCGCCCACCAATCAAGCGCCCGCCAGAGGTTGCGGTTCAGCGCCCGTAGGGGCAGACCGGCCGGCCGCAGGCCACGGCGGAGCGCGGGGCGACGTAGGCGCCGCATTCCGGGCACTTCTCCATGTCCTCCGCGGCCACCTGGGGCGAGCCGCCACCGCTGGTGGAGGTGGGCTTTCCGGAGCCGCGACGCTCCCGCTCGCGCAGGCGCTCGCGCCCGACCGCGCCGACGCGGTTGTACCAGCGCCAGCCGAACCACACGGCGCCGATCACCAGGATCAGGAACAGGATCTTGGAAAGACTGAACATGGGGGAGGATTAGGGCCTGCGGGGTGCCGCGGTCAAGGGGGGCCTTCACCCCAAAAGATCGACCCGTCGAAAATCGATCGAACATCGAAAGAAGCGTCCGTCGAGCGCAAAGAATCCTTGTCGTCCGCAGCGGAAGCGGCACCTAATGGGTGAAAACCGTGCGCAGAGGAGACGCAACGTCATGAACGCCAGCGCCTATCCGGTCATCGTCCGCCCCCTTCCCCCGGAACAGGGCGTCGGCTATGTGGCCGAGGTGCCCGACCTGCCGGGCTGCACCGCGGGCGGCGCCACCCCCGCCGACGCCAGCACGGCGGCGCTCGATGCCATCGCCGCGTGGATCGAGAACGCCCGCCGCGCCGGGGAACCGGTCCCGCCCCCGTCCGAACGCCTGCGCGAAGTCACCCAGTGAGTGGAGTTCTGTTAACAGGGACATAAAAGCCTTCGCACCGGGCCCTACCCCATCCCTCCCCCGCTGTGCAGCTGCGGTGTGCACAGACCTCGCAGGGTCCATCCTGCGGCCATGGTTCTGAGGGCGTCGAGGCCGTTTTCGAAGGTTATGGGACCAGGGGGTCTGGAGGATGGGCAGCCGGCCCATCCTCCAGACCCACGCGACGCCCAGGCCGGCCCAGGCCAGGGAGCGGGGCGGTTGTATGGCCTTCCGACCGCCGGCGCAGGCACACGCTTCCCAAACGCACCTTGCGTTCGAGACGCGCGGCCATGCCGGGTCAAACCTCCGCACTCCATTTCCTCCACCGGAATGTGCGCACGCCGTAGCGCCCAGCGGGGGAGGGTTGGAGCGGGGAAGGGATCAAACCACCTCTTCCTCGGTGACCGCCGCCCGCACCCCCGCGGACAGGAGCGTGTCCACCCACGGGCCGTCCGGCATGCGGCGGGCCAGTTCGGTGATGTTCCGGTTCCACCACAGGCGCTGCTCGACCAGATCGTCGTAGTCGAAGTTCGACTGGCGCCACAGCCGCTCCTCGGCGTTGAAGGTCACCATGTCGATGGGGAAGCCGACGTCGTTCGACGAGAAGCGCGTGCTGTCGAAGGACAGGTAGGCGATCTTGAGCGCCGTCTGCATGTCGGTGTTGTAGGACAGCGCGCGGTCCAGGATCGGCTTGCCGTAGGCGGTGGCGCCGATCGACAGATAGGGCGTGCGCTCGTCCACCTCGATCCAGTTGCCCTCCGGATAGACCAGGAACATGTACGGCTCGCGATCCTCGGCGAGCTGGCCGCCGATGATGGCGTGCAGGTTGAAGGCCAGCTTGGACGCCTCCAGCGCCTCCTTGTCCTCGACCGCCACCTGGCGCAGGCAGGCCGTGAAGGCCGACAGCGCGTCGAGCATGGTCGGGTAGGTCTCGCCGCGGCGCCGGGACATGTCGCGGCGCAGGTAGGCCAGCGTCTTGTCGCGCACGCTGCGCAGGCCGGAATTCAGGATGAAGAAGCGGTCGCCGCCGCCGCCCACCATGGTCACCTTGCGCGCGGACGACAGCTGCGAGCCGCTGGTGATGCGCCCATCCGACAGGCCGATCAGGCCGTCGCGGGTCTTGATGCCGAGGCAATAGGTCATGAAAGAACGTTCCCGAACTGAAGGCTGCGACGTTCCGCCGCGGTTGGTCTGACCTTTGGCCGAAGCGCGTCCCTTCGGCGGGCAGGGTAGGATTGGGCACGATCGGCGGTAAAGCTTTCGTAAAAGCTCCGTCCAGTCGAACCGAAGTGGATCGGTTTTCCCCTTTGGCGGAATGGTGAGGCTTGCGCCGTACCGTCAAGCAAAGGGAACAGGCTCAACTGATATATTGTGCGACGCACAAGATTTTTTGTTGACTCCACGGACTACTGCCCATAGTTTAGCCATTGCTGCACTGCAGCAATTTCGGGCCCGGAACCGTCCGGGCTTCCCCAACGCAGCCGGTCTGCGCCCCGCAGGCGGACAGTCCGCCGGTGCGGGTTTTGCGCGCCGGGCTTCGACGAAGGAAGGAACGCAAGACATGACGACCGTGACGAAGGCCAAGCCGGCCCCCGCCCCCACCCAGGCGTTCGAGAGCGCCGCCATTCAGGCCGCCGCCGCCCAGGCCAAGGAGCAGGTCGAGGGCTTCGTCAAGGCCGGCCAGGAGCAGGCTGCGAAGACCTTCGAGCAGACCGCCTCCGCCACCAAGGAGCAGGTCGAGAAGCTGTCCGCCCAGCTCCTGAAGATCTCCGCCGAGCTTCAGGCCCTGAACAAGGCCAACGTGGAAGCGCTGATCCAGAGCGGCAGCATCGCCACCCAGGGCGCCGAGGAGCTGACCCGCGAGGTGACCGCCTACGCCCAGTCCTCCTTCGACAAGTCGGTCACCACCGGCAAGGCCCTGCTGACCGCCAAGTCGCTGAAGGAGGTCGTCGATCTCCAGAGCGAGTATGTGAAGGCCAGCTTCGACGCCTTCGTCGCCGAGTCCACCCGCCTCCAGGGCATCGGCACCCGCGTCGCCACCGCGGCCCTGACCCCGCTGAAGGATCGCGTGTCGGTCACCGTCAGCACCCTGTCCAAGCCGATCGCGGCCTGACGCGGCGGCAAGCCAGGACAACGAAGCCCGGCCGTTCCACGACGGCCGGGCTTCGCGCGTGAAGGGGCCGGCCGGGACGCGCCAAAGTTTTTGTGCACCGCACAAAATCCCGTTGACAGGCGCCGGGACCTGCCCTAAGTTTAGTCATGCTGCATTGCAGCATCGACCCGACGCCCGAAGCCACGGGGTCGCTGGTCGGATCATCCGCGCGGTCGCCAATCGGTGGGTCCGGCGCGGGTCAACCCGATGAAATTCGAGGAGCCGTTCCATGACCGACAAGTTCGCCGCCGCCACCAAGACCTTCGAAGACGCCGTGTCCGCCGCCAAGCTCAACGTGGACGGTCTGGTCAAGTCCCAGCAGGTGCAGTTCGAGAAGGCCTCGGCCCAGATCCTGAAGGGCTTCGACGAGCTGACCGCCCTGACCAAGGGCAACGTCGACGCCGTCGTGAAGTCGGGCACCATCGTCGCCAAGGGCGCCGAGGAAGCTGGCAAGCAGGTCGCCTCCTTCACTCAGTCCTCGCTGGAGAAGAGCGCCGCCACCGGCAAGGCCCTGCTGGCCGTCAAGACCATCCAGGAGCTGGTCGAGCTGCAGAGCAGCTTCGCCAAGGCGAGCTTCGAGACCTTCGTCAAGGAGAGCGCCAAGCTGCAGGAGCTGTCGCTGAAGACCGCCAAGGACGCCTTCGCGCCGATCAACGACCGCCTCCAGGTCACGGTCGAGACGCTGTCCAAGCCGGTCGCGGCGAAGGCCGCCTAACAGCGCCGGCCCCAGACCAGCCTGAGACGAAATGTCCCGGAGCCAGCAATTCCACAGACCCGGCCGCGAGGCCGGGGCGGCTCCCACCTCCGCCGCCCCCGGGACGCTATCGTCCGGGGGTGCGGACGGCGCAAGGCGGTACCGCTTTAAATCCTGCCGCCTCACGGCATTGTGAAGTTCCGGGAAAGCCCGGCGGTGCAAACCGCCGGGCTTGTTTCTTTTGGGCGCGGTGGACATGTACAGGGTGCCGGCCGTGCTATTTTTGGCACGCCTGTGCGGCAGTTCTGCCGCAATATCAAATGCCTTCCACCAATTCCGGGGTAGCCGGGCAGGTCTTGTTCCGAATGGGCCTCTCCCAAATGGGGACTCACCGAAAACGGCCCCTTCCCACCGCGCCCGGAGTTCTCATATCATTCATGCGACGTACATCGCGATGCTGACCTGTTGAGACCATGGCCGAAAACGACAAGCACGGCGACGAGGGCACCACCACGGGCGTGGTCATCAAAACCAAGCCTAAGACTAAAAAGCCCTCGATGTATAAGGTCTTGATGTTGAACGACGACTACACACCTATGGAATTCGTCGTTCATGTCTTGGAGCGCTTCTTTGCCAAGTCGCGCGAGGAGGCGACACGGATCATGCTGCATGTGCACCGGCGGGGTGTGGGCTTGTGCGGTGTGTTCACCTACGAAGTGGCGGAGACGAAAGTCACGCAGGTTATGGACTTTGCACGCCAGAACCAGCACCCGCTGCAATGTACGCTAGAAAAGGATTAAGGCCACAGATGCTGTCGCGTAACTTGGAACAGACGCTGCACCGAGCCCTGGCCCATGCGAACGAGCGCAGGCACGAATACGCGACGCTCGAACACTTGCTGCTCGCATTGACCGAGGATGCCGATGCAATGGCCGTCTTGCGCGCTTGTGGGGTCGATCTGGACCGCCTGCGCGCCGAACTCTCGGATTACCTCGACAACGAGCTTGCGAACCTGATCACGAACAGGCCCGATGATGCGAAGCCGACGGCTGGCTTCCAGCGGGTGCTGCAACGCGCGGCCATCCACGTCCAGTCGTCGGGGCGTGAAGAGGTGACGGGAGCAAATGTGCTCGTCGCCCTGTTCTCTGAACGCGAAAGCCACGCGGTCTATTTCCTGCAGGAGCAGGAGATGACCCGTTTCGACGCGGTGAACTACATCTCTCACGGAATCGCGAAGGCCCCGGGCCGCTCGGAAGCGAAGCGCGTTACCGGAGCCGACGAGGACGCGGCGGCGGAGAAGGTCGTGAAGAAAGGCAGCGAAGCCCTAGAGGCTTATTGCGTCAACCTGAACAAGAAGGCGGCCAGCGGGAAGATCGATCCGCTGATCGGACGGGAGCAGGAGGTCGAACGGACCATCCAGATCCTGTGCCGGCGGTCGAAGAACAACCCGCTGTATGTCGGTGACCCCGGTGTCGGCAAGACCGCCATCGCCGAGGGGCTGGCCCGCCGCATCGTCCATGGCGAGGTTCCGGAGGTGCTGAAGGGCGCCACCATCTTCGCGCTCGACATGGGCTCCCTGCTCGCCGGTACGCGGTACCGCGGCGACTTCGAAGAGCGCCTCAAGGCCGTCGTCTCCGAACTGGAGGCCACGGAAGGTGCCGTCCTCTTCATCGACGAGATCCACACGGTCATCGGCGCCGGTGCGACCTCGGGCGGTGCGATGGACGCCTCGAACCTGCTGAAGCCGGCCCTCGCCTCCGGCTCGCTGCGTTGCATCGGTTCGACGACCTACAAGGAGTACCGGAACTATTTCGAGAAGGACCGGGCGCTCGTCCGGCGCTTCCAGAAGATCGACGTCAACGAGCCGACGGTCGAGGATGCGATCAAGATCCTCCAGGGGATCAAGACCTACTACGAAAAGCATCACCGGGTGAGCTACACCAACGACGCGATCCGTTCGGCGGTGGAGTTGTCCGCGAAGTACATCGGCGACCGCAAGTTGCCCGATAAGGCCATCGACATCATCGACGAGGTCGGGGCCGCGCAGATGCTGCTGCCGGAGAACAAGCGGAAGAAGAAGATCTCCGTCAAGGACGTGGAGGCGGTGGTCGCCAAGATCGCCCGCATCCCGCCGAAGTCGGTCAGCCGCGACGACAAGGAGACGCTCCTCAACCTGGAGCGCGACCTGAAGACCATGGTCTTCGGCCAGAACAAGGCCATCGACGCGCTGGTCTCCGCCATCAAGCTGGCCCGTGCCGGCCTGCGTGAACCGGAGAAGCCGATCGGCAACTACCTGTTCACCGGCCCGACCGGCGTCGGCAAGACCGAGGTGGCCCGCCAGCTCTCCCTCACGCTGGGCATCGAGCTGACCCGCTTCGACATGTCGGAGTATATGGAGCGGCACACCGTCTCCCGCCTGATCGGCGCCCCTCCGGGCTATGTCGGGTTCGACCAGGGCGGTCTGCTGACCGACGCCATCGACCAGCATCCGCATTGCGTGCTGCTGCTCGACGAGATCGAGAAGGCGCATCCGGATCTGTTCAACATCCTGTTGCAGATCATGGATCACGGCAAGCTGACCGACCACAACGGCAAGACGGTGGACTTCCGCAACGTCATCCTCATCATGACCTCCAACGCGGGCGCCGCGGACATGGCCAAGCCGGCCATCGGCTTCGAGCGCGAGCGTCGGGTCGGCGAGGACATGGAAGCGGTGGAGAAGCTGTTCACGCCGGAGTTCCGCAACCGTCTGGATGCGATCATTCCCTTCGCGCCGCTGACCCAGGAGGTCATCAACCGCGTGGTGGACAAGTTCATCATGCAGATGGAGGCTCAGCTCGAGGACCGTGGCGTCACGATCGAACTCGACGATCAGGCCCGCGAGTGGCTGGGCAAGAAGGGCTACGACCCGCTCTACGGCGCGCGTCCGCTGGGCCGGGTGATCCAGGAGCACCTGAAGAAGCCGCTGGCGGAGGAGCTGCTGTTCGGCAAGCTCGCCAAGGGCGGTCTGGTCAAGGTCACGGTGAAGGACGACAAGCCCGCCTTCGACTACACCGAAGGGTCGCGCAAGCGGCGCTCCGGCGACGAGGACGAGGACGAGGTCGTGCACGAACTGGCGGAATGACGCCGCGTCGCACGGAACGCGAAAAAGGGGGCCGCAAGGCCCCCTTCTTTTTGTGCGGCATTCGGAAAAGCCTGCCGGCGCTCATTCCTCGACCAGGACAACCGCGTCGTTGGAACCCTTCATCAGGGCGATGCCGTGCAGGCAGTCGCGCTCGGCCGTGTAACCCTCGCTGCTGACGGCGATGGTTTCGCCGTTGGCGGCGTGGAAGGTCCAGCGCCATTCGTTGCGGTGATCCTTGTAGACCTTGTACTTGGACGCCTTGCCCGCGGACATGTTTTCCTCCTCGTCGTTGGTCTGTTACGGACGGCTGTGGCGGCACGAATGTGAAGGGCGGACGGTTGCATTCCCGACGCCGCATCGCGGACACTCCACAGCGGCGCCCTTCCGAAAACGAAGAATGAGGAAACGCACCATGCCCCTGCCCTTCCTGAGCGGACTGCGCGTCATCGACCTCGGCCAGTATCTGCCGGGTCCCTATGCCGCCCAGATGCTGGCCGACCTCGGCGCCGAGGTCGTCAAGGTGGAGCCGCCGAGCGGCGATCCGCTGCGCCGGATGGGTCCCACCGACGCCGACGGCACGACCGCCGCCTACAAGCTGCTGAACGCCGGCAAGACCGTCATCCGCCTGAACCTGAAGGACGACGGCGACCGCGCCGCCTTCGAGACGCTGATCGCCGGGGCCGACGCCCTGGTGGAAAGCTACCGCCCGGGCGTGCTGGACAAGCTGGGGGTCGGCCACGCCCGGCTGCGCGCGCTGAACCCGCGGCTGGTCCACGCCAGCCTGTCCGGCTGGGGCAGCAGCGGCCCCTACGCCCGGCGGGCCGGGCATGACCTGAACTACATGGCGGTCGGCGGCGGGCTGGACTCCTCGGGCACGCGGGACCGCCCCTCGATCAGCCACCCGCCGGTCGCCGACTTCGCGTCGGCGCAGCAGGCGGCGCTGGCGGTGGTCGCCGCCCTGTTCGGGCGCCAGCGCAGCGGCGAGGGCTGCTTTCTCGACCTGTCGATCATGGAGACGGTGCTGGGCTGGCAGGGCTTCAACCTGACCGCCGACGCCCGCGGGGAGGTTCCGGACCGCGGCGAGGCGCTGCTGTCCGGCGGGGCCGCCTGCTACCGCATCTACCGCACCGCCGACGGCCGTTTCGCCACCCTGTCGGCGCTGGAGGCCAAGTTCTGGCAAGGCTTCTGCGAGGCGGTGGGGCGCCCCGACTGGATCACCCGGCAGGCCGACCCGCTTCCCCAGGCCGCCCTGATCGCGGAGGTGGATGCCTTGTTCGCCAGCCGCAGCCTCGCCGACTGGAAGGCGTTGCTCGACCCGGTGGACTGCTGCTTCGAGGCACTGCCGACGCTGGCGGAGATGCCGGACCACCCGCACATCGCTGCCCGCGGCCAGATCCGCGTCACGCCGGGGCCGGAGCCGCTGGTGGAAACGCTGATGGGCCTGCGCGTCGATGGCGGCAATCCGCCCGAGCGAGCCCCATTGCGCGAATCCACCGCCGCTGCGGTGCTCGACGCCTGGAGGTGAAGGTTACAGGGCGATGAGCGGCCCGCCGCCGTCGCGCGGCGGCCGCGCATCCAGAGGGCCGCGGCGGGTGCCCATCAGGCTGGCCTTCGACAGGTTCGCCGCCGCGTCGTCGCAGCCGCGCAGGTCGGCGGAGGCGAGGTTGGCCATCTCGAAGCTGGCGCCGGCCAGCTTGGCCCCGGTCAGGCGGGCGCCGCGCAGGTCGGCAGCGGCCAGCGTGGCGTTCGTCAGGTTGGCGGGCCAGCTCCGCCCGGTCGGGGTGCCGTCCGGGTTGCGCAGGTCCACCATGCCGAGGTCGCCACCGTGGAGGTCCGCCCCGGTCAGGTCGGCCCCGCTCAGGTTCGCCCCGGTCAGAACCGCCTGGTCCAGCCGCGCTCGGCGCAGGCTGGCTCCGCCAAAATCGGCCAGCGAGAGCGAGGCGTTGGACAGGCGGGCCTCGTCCAGATTGGCGTCGCGGAACACCCCGCCCGACAGGTCGCAGGCGGTCAGGTCCAATCCGCGCAGGTCCATCCCGGTGAAATCCGCCCGTAGCCCGGCCCCGCCGCCGCTGTTGATCCATAGGATATGGGCGTCCAGCACGCTGCGCACCGGCATCGGCAGGGCGTCGGCGTTCCTCATGTAAACGGCGCCGCTCAGGTTGGCGCCCTGCGTGTCCGCCACGGTCAGGTCGACGTTGCGCAGGGTCGCCTCGCGCAGGTCGGCGTTGCGCAGGATGGCGCGGGTCAGGTTGGCGCCGTTCAGCACCGCGCGCTTCATCTTGGCCCCGCTGAAGTTCGCCTCGGTCAGATCGGCCCCGGCCAGATTGGCGGCGAACAGGTTGGCGTTGCTGAAATCGCCGCCGGCCGTCGAGGCGTTGGCCAGTTCGGCATGGCTGAGGTCGGCGCCCTTGAAGCTGACGCCGTCCATCCGCGCGTCCGTCAGGTTGGCGGGCCGCCGCTCCTCCTCGTCCTCGCGCCCGGCGCGGTGGACCATGATCTGGCCGGGGCGCAGGTCGGCCCCCTCGAAGTCGGTGCGGGTCAGGTCGGCCTTCAGGAAGTTCGTCCCGCGCAGGTCCGCCCGCGCGAAGGAGGAGCCCACCAGCTTCGCCCGGCTGAAATTCGCCCCGAACAGGTCGGACATGGCGAAGCTGACCTCCTCGAGCTGGGCATCGGAGAAGTTGCCCTGGGTGAGGATAGCCGTTTGCAGGTTGAAGCCCTTCAGCCGCAGCCTCGATAGGTCGACGCCCTTCGCCTGAAGCCGCACACCGCCCGGCTTCAGTTTGAGATAGAATAGATGATCCCGCACCTGCTTCAGGAAATCCATGGTGCGGTCGGTCATCGGGCGGGTCCGTCGGTCGGCTGTTCCCGCCCACACTACGCCTTGTGTATGGTCAGTAAAGGGGAAATCCCCAATCGTCCGCCGCCCCTGCAATGCCGCGGGCGCATGCCGGGCCTGGGCTGCGGAGCAGTCACTAAACGATTGATCGACAACGCGGTTAGGGTTGGGAGAGGGAAAGCATGACGAGTTTCGACACGGATTGCCTGCGCCGCGCCATCGCGCTCAGCCGCACACACATGCAGGGCAACGCCGGCGGCCCCTTCGGCGCAGTCATCGCGCGGGACGGCCGGATCATCGGCGAGGGCTGGAACTGCGTGACCTCCACCAACGACCCGACGGCGCACGCCGAGGTCGTCGCGATCCGCAACGCCTGCCGCGACCTCGGCAGCTTCAGCCTCGCCGGGGCGACCGTTTACACCAGCTGCGAGCCCTGCCCGATGTGCCTGTCGGCCATCTACTGGGCGCGGATCGAGCGCATCGTCTACGCCAACGGGCGCGACGACGCGGCGGCCATCGGATTCGACGACGCCTTCCTCTACACCGAGATCGCCCTGCCGCTGGAGCAGCGGGCGATCCCCATGCAGCGTCTTCTGGCCGACGAGGCGCGCGCCGTCTTCGACGAATGGGCCGCCCGGCCCGACCGTGTTCCCTACTGATCCAAATGGCCATCCCGGCGGTAGGGTGACAACTCCATCAGCGCTTCCCGCTCCGCCGCCACGCCGGGCCGCTCGCGGCGCAGGTAATCCGCGATGGCGCGGCGGAAGCCGGGGTCGGCCACCCAGTGGGCGCTGTAGGTCGGCACCGGCAGATAGCCGCGCTGGATCTTGTGCTCCCCCTGGGCGCCGGCCTCGACCCGGCCGAGTCCGCGCTCGATGGCGAAGTCCAGCGCGCGGTAATAGCACGCCTCGAAATGCAGGAAGCGGTAGCTCCCGTCGGAGCCCCAGTTGCGGCCGTAGAGGGCATCGGTCCCGATCAGGTTCAGGGCGCCGGCCACCCACTCCCCGCCGTCCTCGCACATCACCAGCATGACCCGGTCGGCCATGGTCTCGCCCAGCAAACGGAAGAAGGCGCGGTTCAGATAGCCGCCGCCCCATTTGCGGTCGGCGGTTTCCAGATAGAAGCGGTGGAAGGCGTCCCAATGCTCCGGCTTCAGGTCGGCGCCGGTCAGGCTGTGCAGGCGGACGCTGCTTTCCGCCACCTCGCGCCGTTCCTTGCGGATGGCCTTGCGCTTGCGGCTGTTCAACGTTTCCAAGAAGTCGTCGAAGCGGGCGTAGCCGCGGTTCTCCCAGTGGTACTGCACGCCCTCGCGGAGCAGCCAGCCGGCCTCGCCGAGGCGGCGCCAGTCGCCCTCTTCCGGGAAGGTGACGTGGACGGAGGAGACGCCGTAGCGCCGCGCCACCTCCTCCATCCCCTGGATCAAGGCGCCGGCGACCGCCTCCATCCCCTGGATCGAGGCGCCGGGCCGGACGAGAAGGCGCGGCCCCGGCACCGGGGTGAAGGGCACGGCGCATTGCAGCTTCGGATAATACTGCCCGCCCGCCCGCTCATAGGCATGCGCCCAGGCGTGGTCGAAGACATACTCGCCGTAGGAATGGTTCTTCAAATAGAGCGGCACCGCCCCCATGATCCGCCCCGCCCCGTCGAGAGCGGCGAGGTGGCTGGGCTGCCAGCCGGTGCGGCCGACGGTCGATCCCGATTCCTCCAGCGCCAGAAGGAAGGCGTGGCTGAGAAACGGGTTGTCCGGCCCGGCGCAGGCATCCCACTCCTTCGGGTCGGCCAGGCCGATGCCGGTCAGGACCTTGACGGTGATGGCCTCCCCGGCGCCGGGGTCGGAGCTGGGGCCGGTGTCCTTGCCATCGGGCATGCTTTCTCCTTCGCGGGCTCCTTCGCGGGCACGCCGAGGGAGGTGGGCGCTGTCCCGCGCCGCGGCAAGAGGCCCGCCCCTCCCCCGATCCGAAGCCCGGATCAGGCCAGTTCGAGGATGGCGTCCACCTCGACGGCCACGTTGCCGGGAAGCGACGGGGCGCCGACGGCGGCGCGGGCGTGCTTCCCGGCGTCGCCGAACACCTGCATCATCAGCTCCGACGCGCCGTTGATGACCAGCGGCTGGTCGTGAAAGTCCGGAGTGCCGTTGACGAAGCCGCCCAGCCGCAGCACGCGCACCACCCGGTCGAGATCGCCGTCGCAGGCCGCCTTCGCCTGGGCGATGATGTTGAGGGCGCACAGCCGCGCCGCCTGCTGCCCCTGCTCCACCGTGAAGTCCTGGCCCAGCTTGCCGATGAAGCGGCGCTCGCCGTTCCACACGGTGACCTGCCCCGACACATAGAGCGTGTTGCCCGACCGGGTGTAGGGCACATAGGCCGCCACCGGGGCCGCCGCCTGCGGCAGCTCGATCCCCAACTCCTTAAGCCGCGCCTCGATGCGTCCGGCCATGCTCATCCCTCCGTCTTTGTTGCGGGCGCCCGCGCGCCCGATGGGGAGCGCCCGATGGGTGCGTCACCCCGACGATAGCCCCCTCCTCGGCCGACACCAAGAGCTTACCGGCACCCCCCAACTGGGTAGTTTTGTCCCGGAGTCCGGGGCGCAACACCCTTTCTGCCCGGCAAAACTTTCCACCGCCATGGGAAGGACCGTCCCGCCGGCCAAAGCCGGAACGCCGCGCAAGGTCAGCAAATATCATTTCAAAACAGCATCTTATTGAGATTTTTCAGAACTGGCACGGGACTTGATAGAGGAGGACCGCGCAAATGCACGTTGCCTCGCTTCGGTTTCAAGCACCAGCCGCGGGGCGAGCCTCAGAAGGAGACTTGGAACCATGGCCATCAACGACGTCACCCTCACCGCGTCAATGCGCACGAATCTGCTGCAACTGCAGAGCGTGAACGACAAGATCGGTGTCAAGCAGAACATCCTCTCGACCGGCAACAAGATCAACTCGGCGCTCGACGGCCCGACTTCGTTCTTCGCAGCGAAGAGCCTGAACCAGCGCGCCGGTGACCTGTCGTCGTTGAAGGACGCCATGGGTCAGTCGATCAGCACCATCAAGGCCGCCGACAAGGGCGTGACCGCGATCGAAAGCATGATCGAGCAGGCGCGCGGCCTGACCACCGCCGCCTATTCCGCGCTCGGCACCGACGCCGGCTCCGTCGCCACGCGCAAGACGCTGTCCGCCCAGTTCAACGCGCTGAAGGAGCAGATCGACAAGCTGGCCGGCGACAGCGGCTATGCCGGCAAGAACCTGCTGGCCGGCAACGGCCTGCGGCTGGACTCCACCAGCGAATCGCGCCGCGCCGTCAACACCATCCAGGGCATCGAGAACGCCCGCGTCACCAACGTGGTGTCGACCGACACCTACACGGTGCGCATCAAGGGCGACGGCTCCATCGAAGGCGCGGCCGGCGAGATCAACAGCGCCGAAATGGCCCACGGCCTGGTCGGCCTGAAGCTGTCCGGCACGATGGCCACCACGCTCGGCAGCTTCTCCGACGTGCAGATCGAGGTCCGCGGCGCATCGGGCCGCGAGCGGTCGTTCATCATCACGGACGGCAACGAGTCCCGCACGATCACCTACTTCGACAACAGCCAGACCATGGCTGCCAACACGACGACGGCGGCCAAGACGGGCACCGCGCAGATTACCAACGTGACGCTGGGCGGCACGATCGAAGCCGGCGACAGCTTCACCATCACCGTCGAAGACCAGACCTTCACCTACACCGCCACCGCCGGCGACGTGGCGACGGGTCAGACCGCGCGCAACAACATCGCCAACCAGCTGAAGGCGTCGATCAACAGCGCGCTGGGCGCCAACGGCCGTCTCAGCGGCAAGGACGTCCAGACCGTCACGACCGGCTCGTCGGGCACGATCACGCTGTCCGGCGCGACGACGACCAACGCCGCCCGCGAGATGACGGTCAAGGCGACCGCCGAGAACGCCCTGACCAAGCGCATCTCCGAGAGCTTCGCGTCGGGCACCATCGTGTCCTTCACGGTCGACCGCAAGCTGCTGGAGCAGGCCGCCAACGCGGGCAACGGCATCTCGACCATCGAGAAGAAGGTCGACATCCAGATCCAGGTCAGCAACCTGAGCGGCGCCACGGTGACCCGCGACGGCATGTCCAAGCGCGGCGAAGGCAAGCTGTCGGAAGGTGAGAACGCCTTCGCGTTCGACACCGGCACGGTGCGCTTCAACGTCGATCAGAAGAGCATCAAGCAGGCGGCGGCGGCCAACTCCGCGGCCAACCTGGTCTCGGTGCAGGTGACCGACGCCAACACCTCGAACGACCTGACGGTGCAGCTCAACGAGCGCAACACCAACGCGATCACGGTGAAGTCGCAGAACCTGAGCACCAGCGGCCAGGGCCTGCGCATCGACTACGCGCAGAACGACTGGACCGACCGCGCCGACATCGACAAGGCGGTCGCCAGCATCGACTACGCGAAGCAGAACCTGCGGTCGGCATCGCAGACGCTGTCGACCAACCTGAACATCATCACGACCCGCGAAACCTTCACCAAGGAGTTCAGCGACGTGCTGGTCGAAGGCGCCAACAAGCTGACCCTGGCCGACCAGAACGAGGAAGGCGCCAGCCTGCTGATGCTGCAGACCCGTCAGCAGCTCGGCACCATCGCCCTCTCGCTGGCCAACCAGTCGCAGCAGTCGATCCTGCGTCTGTTCTAACCGGCAAGGTCCAGCCGGCGACCACAGGCCGAGGCAAGGCATTGCGCAGCAGGCGCCCCAACCGGGGCGCCTGTTTCCTTTTGGCGCACCGGCCACCCTACCGCAGGGCGGCCTCGATCAGGGCGCGCGCGTCGGCGGCCAGCTTCGCGCGCTCCGGCGCCCGCGTGTACATCATGTGGCCGCCCTCATAGACCGTCACGGCGACCCGGTCGGCCTGCCCGTCCGGCAGTTCCAGGCGGGACGCCACCCAGCGCGACGCCATATAGGGGGTGATGAGGTCGGTGCGCCCATGGGCGATCAGCACCCGCAGCGCGGGTTGCAGGGTCAGGGCGGCCTGGAGGTCGTCCACCGCGCTGGGCTGGCCGGAGCGCGGCCATTCCCAGCCCCGGTTCACCCGGTCGCTGAGCAGGTCGAACGGCACCTCCGTCCGCACGCCCAGCCGCTCGTGGGCGTAGGCGGCGAAGGCGGTGGTGTAGGTCGGCACCGTGCCCTTCAGGAAGGGGTCGAAGGAGAGGCGGGCCGCCGACGGGTCGGGGTCAGCGGCGGTGAAGGTGCCGTCATAGACGCTGGCGACCCGCCCGCGCCCGCGCAGCAGTTCGCGGGCGAAGATGTCCGTGGGGATCTCGCCGCGGAAGCGGGTCACCAAGTCCTCCGGCAGGCCGGTGGTCCGCGCCACCTCGGCGAAGAAGCCCTGCGCCGCGTCGGGCCGGCGGTAATCCAGACCGGCCAGCCCGGTGAGATAGCCGGTGAAGGCGTAGCGCTCCGCCGCCGCGGCCGCCTGCTCCGGGGTCCCGGCAACCAGACCGTTGGCGGCGGCCGAAGCGGCGTAGGAGGGCAGCCGCAGCGCCGGCACCAGAAGCCCGCCGCCGCCGCGGATGGTGGCGAAATCGACCACCGGCGACACCATGATCAGACCGTTGACCGCGATGCCGGTGTCGTCGATCAGCCGGTTGGCCATCTTGGCGATGCGGAAGCCGCCATAGCTTTCCCCCACCAGGAACTTCGGCGACTCCCAGCGCCCGTTGCGGGTCAGCCAGAGCCGGACGATCTCCGCCATGGCCCGGCTGTCGGCATCGACCGACCAGAAGCGCTTGCCGGGGTCCTCGTCCCGCCGCGCGCCCTCCTCCTTTCCGCCGTCACGCCGTACGCCGCGGCTGTAGCCGGTGCCGACCGGATCGATGAAGACCAGATCGGCGAAGGCCAGCCAGCTGTCCGGGTTGTCCAGCAGCGGAGCCGGCGGGCGGGCCAGCGACCCGTCCTCGTTGAAGCCGACCACCGTCGGTCCCAAGGCTCCCAGATGCAGATAGGCCGAGGACGCTCCCGGCCCGCCGTTGAACACGAAGGCGACCGGCCGCTGGCCGCGCGGCGCTCCGTCCTGTGTGTAGGTGACGGTGAAGACGCGGGCCGCCACCTCCTCGCGCGGGCCGTCGCGCAGGGGCAGGAACTCCGCCACCGCCGTGTAGGCGAGCGGCCCGGCGGGCAATGGCAGCTGGTGCCTGGTCTCGCTGCGCTGGGCGTCGAACCCGCCGCCGGCCCGCTCCGCCGGTTTCGGCGCGCTCCGGGTCTGCTCGTTCTGGGCCTGCTCATTCCGGGCCGGTGCGTTTGGGAGCGGTCCGTCCTGGGCGTTCGCGGCCTGAAGCGGCGGCAGCGCCAGCAGGGCGAGCAGCGGCAATAGGCGGAGGCGGCGGTTCATGGCACGTCGCATGGCGCATCCCGTCGGCTGTGTCGTCACAGGCCCGCATATTGACCCGCGCCCGGCGTCCGGCAAGGACACAAGCACTCCGCCAGCGCCACGGTTCGCCGCCAAAACCGCGACAATTTATCTCAATTCAAACCGTTGATGCACATACGACCCTGACTATGATGACCAAATCGTTACCACTTTAAGCCGAGTCACCCCGATCATGGACATGCCCGCCGAGAATTTCCAGGATCTCGTCTGGAGCGACGATCTTTCGTTGGGCATCGACGACATCGACGAGCAGCACAAGCATTGGATCGAACTGGTCCAGGCGTTCCATGTCGCCGTCGCCGAAGGCCGTTCCCGCGAGGAGGTCTATCGCACGCTGGCCGACGCCGTGGTTTATACGGAAATTCATTTCGCCAGCGAGCAGAAGGTGATGGAAGAGGCCGGTTATCCCTTCCTGGCCGATCATCTCGTCCAGCATTCCCTGGCGTGGGAGCAGTTGCACGCCTTCACCACCGGAAACGTGCCGGAGGAGAACATCGCCGAATATCTGGCGACCTTCCTGCCGCAATGGCTGATGCTGCACATCAACTCCGCGGACCGCCAGTTCGCCCGCTGGCTGAAGGAGCGTGACGCGATCCCGGCGGAGTTGGCCGACGCCCAGCTGTCCGGCCGCGTCTTCCCCAACATCCCCGTCTGATCCCGTTCCACGCCCGCACCGGAGCGCGCATGAAAAAAAGGGGAGGTCCGAGGACCTCCCCTTTTCCACGCCATGCCGGGGATGGAGCCGGCTGGCCTCAGCTGCAGCCCGTGGTGGAGCCGCAGGTGTCGCACTTCAGGCAGGTGCCGTTGCGGACAAGCGTCATGTTGCCGCACTCCCCGCACTGATCCCCCTCGTAGCCGCGGGCGCGCGCCTCGCGGATGCGGTCGTAGCGCTGGTCGCCGTTGCTGCCGCCGTAGGCCGTGCCGGTGGTGCCGCCGACCGGGGCCGTGCCGCCGGCATGGACCACCGCGGCGCCGACCGCCGGGCTGGAGGCCACCGCCGCGTGGGCGGCGGACGCCGTGGCCTGGACCGCGGCGCCGGTGGCGGCCAGGGCCGCCGCGGCCGAGGCCCGCTGGGTCTGCCCGCCGTTGAGGACGCGCAGGTTGTTGCGGACATAGCCGGTGGACGCGACCTTGCGGACGATGTCCGAGGGCTGAACCGCGCCGGTCTCCGGCAGGTCGCCCTGCTTGTCGCCGCTGCCCACCGTGAAGGGCACCAGATCCTCCGGCGTGGCGTGCGCCAGATCGGTGCGGCCCAGGTAGGAGATGGCGATCTCGCGGAAGATGTAGTCGATGACCGAGGTCGCCATCTTGATGGTGTCGTTGCCGGTGACCATGCCCGACGGCTCGAAGCGGGTGAAGGTGAAGGCCTCCACGAACTCTTCCAGCGGCACGCCGTACTGCAGGCCGATCGACACCGCAATGGCGAAGTTGTTCATCAGCGAGCGGAAGGCGGCGCCCTCCTTGTGCATGTCGATGAAGATCTCGCCGATGCGGCCGTCCTCATACTCGCCGGTGCGCAGGTAGATCTTGTGACCGCCGACGGTCGCCTTCTGGGTGTAGCCCTTGCGGCGGTGCGGCAGGCGCTCGCGCTCGGTGCGCTTGCGCTCGATGATGCGCTCCACGACCTTCTCGACGATGCGCTCGGAGACCATCTGGGTGCGGGTGGCGTTCGCCGCCTCGACGATCTCCTCGACCGCGTCCTCCTCGTCGTCCAGCAGGGCGGCGGAGAGCGGCTGGCTCAGCTTGGAGCCGTCGCGGTACAGCGCGTTGGCCTTGATGCCCAGGCGCCAGGACAGCAGGTAGGCGTCCTTGCACTCCTCCACCGTCGCCGTGTTCGGCATGTTGATGGTCTTGGAGATGGCGCCGGAGATGAAGGGCTGCGAGGCGGCCATCATGGTGATGTGCGATTCCCAGGACAGGAAGCGCTTGCCGATGCGGCCGCAGGGGTTGGCGCAGTCGAACACCGGCAGATGCTCGTCCTTGAGGAAGGGCGCGCCCTCCAGCGTCATGGCGCCGCAGCAGAAGGTGTTCGCCGCCTCGAGCTCGGCCTTGGTGAAGCCCAGCGCGGTCAGCAGGTCGAAGCCCGGCGCGTCCATCTGCTCGGCGGGGATGCCCAGCGTGTCGACGATGACGTCGGCGCCGACCGTCCAGCGGTTGAAGGCGAACTTGATGTCGAAGGCGGTGGCGAGGTTGCCCTCCAGCTTCTCCAGCACCTCGGCCGGGAAGCCCTTGGCCGTCAGCGTTTCGTGGTTGACGCCCGGCGCGCCCTTCAGCGTGCCGTGGCCGACCGCGTAGCGCTCGATCGCGGCGATCTGGTCGGCGGTGTAGCCGAGCGTGCGCAGGGCCTCCGGCACCAGACGGTTGACGATCTTGAAGTAGCCGCCGCCGGCCAGCTTCTTGAACTTCACCAGCGCGAAGTCCGGCTCGATGCCCGTGGTGTCGCAATCCATGACCAGGCCGATGGTGCCGGTCGGGGCGACCACCGTGGCCTGGGCGTTGCGGAAGCCGTGCTGCTCGCCCAGTTCCAGCGCCATGTCCCAGGCGCGGACGGCGGCCATCGCCAGTTCCTGCTCCGGGCACTCGTCGGCGACGAAGGGCACCGGCTTGACCGACAGGCCCTCGTAGCCCTCCATCTCGCCGCAGGCGGCGCGGCGGTGGTTGCGGATGACCCGCAGCATGTGGTCGCGGTTCTGCTCATAGGCCGGGAAGGCGCCCAGCTCCTGCGCCATCTCGGCGGAGGTGGCGTAGGCGACGCCGGTCATCACCGCCGAGATGGCGGCGCAGTAGGCGCGGCCTTCCGCCGAGTCGTAGGACAGGCCCGACGCCATCAGCAGGCCGCCGAGGTTGGCGAAGCCCAGGCCCAGCGTGCGGAACTCGTAGGACAGCTGGGCGATCTCCTTGGACGGGAACTGCGCCATCAGCACGGAGATTTCCAGCACCATGGTCCACAGGCGGCAGGCGTGCTCGAACGCCTCGACGTCGAAGGAGCCGTCCTTCAGACGGAACGACATCAGGTTCAGCGAGGCGAGGTTGCAGGCCGTGTCGTCGAGGAACATGTACTCCGAGCACGGGTTCGAGGCGTTGATGCGCCCCGAGGCCGGGCAGGTGTGCCAGTCATTGATCGTCGTGTCGAACTGCACGCCCGGATCGGCGCAGGCCCAGGCGGCGTAGCCGACCTTGTCCCACAGGTCGCGGGCGCGGAGCTTGCGGTGGACCGTGCCGTCGGTGCGGCGGATCAGGCTCCATTCGTCGTCGTTCAGGACGGCCTGGATGAAGTCGTCGGAGATGCGCACCGAGTTGTTGGAGTTCTGGCCGGCCACCGTCAGGTAGGCGTCCGAGTCCCAATCGGTGTTGTAGGTCTTGAACTCGATGCTGGTGAAGCCCTGGCCGGCGAACTGGATCACGCGCTGGACGTAGTTCTCCGGCACCTGCGCCTTGCGGGCGGCGACGACGGCCTTCTTCAGCTCCTTGTTGACCTTCGGGTCCTGGCCGTCCTGGGCGGCGGCCATGATGGCGGTCAGGTGCTCGCGGCAGATCTTGGAACCGGTGACGAGGGCGGCGACCTTCTGCTCCTCGGTCACCTTCCAGTCGATGTAGGCCTCGATGTCCGGGTGGTCCATGTCCACCGTGACCATCTTGGCCGCGCGGCGGGTGGTGCCGCCCGACTTGATGGCGCCCGCCGCGCGGTCGCCGATCTTCAGGAAGCTCATCAGGCCCGACGACTTGCCGCCGCCGGCCAGCTTCTCACCCTCGCCGCGCAGGCGGGAGAAGTTGGAGCCGGTGCCCGAGCCGTACTTGAACAGGCGCGCCTCGCGGACCCACAGGTCCATGATGCCGCCCTCGTTCACCAGATCGTCGGCGACGGACTGGATGAAGCAGGCGTGCGGCTGCGGGTGCTCGTAGGCCGACGCCGAGGAGGTCAGCAGGCCGGTCTTGAAATCGACGTAGAAGTGGCCCTGGCTCGGGCCGTCGATGCCGTAGGCCCAGTGCAGGCCGGTGTTGAACCACTGCGGGCTGTTCGGGGCCGCCATCTGGGCGGCCAGCATGAAGCGCATCTCGTCGAAGAAGGCGCGGGCGTCGGCCTCGGTGTCGAAATAGCCGCCCTTCCAGCCCCAATAGGTCCAGGTGCCGGCCAGACGGTCGAAGACCTGCTTGGCCGACTTCTCACCGGCGTAGCGCTTCTCCTTCGGGAGGGCGGCCAGCGCCGATTCATCAGCGGTCTTGCGCCACAGCCAGGACGGGACGGTGTTCTCCTCGACCGCCTTCAGGGCGACCGGAACGCCGGCCTTGCGGAAGTACTTCTGGGCCAGGATGTCGCTGGCGACCTGGCTGTAATTGTCGGGAACCTCGATGTCCGTCTGCTGGAAGACCACAGAGCCGTCAGGGTTGCGGATCTCGCTCGTCGTGCGGCGGAAGCCGAGAGCGGCGTAAGCATCCTGACCCTCTTTCGTGAAACGACGCTGGACCCGCATGTGACTCGTGCTCCCTCTGGCTGGCGAACAAAGGTGTCGCGCTCCGTGCGGCGCAGCTCGCGCTGGCTGACGAACGCAACACCCTGTATGTTGGTGCGCATCCTAGCCTCAAGCTTTGGGCCAAGCAAGAGCCGGCCCAAGATATTGTGTGCTTGACGCGGGCCCACCTCCTAGATATGGCGCTTCCGGTCAACGGGCCAAGCCGCCGCGGGTTCCCGGAAAAAATCCACCCACCCCCCACATCTAGTCCCGCGCAGGGAGCCTCCAGCGCCCGGTTTCTGTAAGGAATCCGTCATTTTCGCGGGGTTGCCGGGACCACCCGAACGCAGGAGTCACAGGGGGCGAATCGGCGGTAAGCCCTTCTTCCGATCCCCTCACCCGCAGCGCCACGTTTTCCCGCTGGACCAGCCCTGCGGCAGGGCCGCTCCAACGGTGCCCGAGTCGCCCAACGATGTCACAGGCGGCCCCGCGCGACCTTTCCCGCTCCCTCCGGTTGGAAGGGGCGGTTTCGTGCAACGAGGAGACCTTCCATGCACAAGACGGTGATCGCGACCTTGTCCGCCCTGGCGCTGATGACCGGCGCCGCGGTGGCCCAGACCGGCACCGGCGGTTCGGCCCAAACCCCGGGCGCCCAGGCCCCGAACTCGGTCATCATGGACCAGGGCCAGAGCGCCCGCCCGGCCGGCCCCACAAGCAACGTCACGGGCGGCGCCAGCGTCGAGCATCTGATGAGCCGCACGGTGATCGGCGCGGACGGCGAGAAGGTCGGCAAGGTGTCCGACGTGATCCTCGGACCGGACGGCAACGCGCAGCTCCTGGTGATCCAGAGCGGGGGCTTCCTCGGCATCGGCGGCAAGGAGATCGCCGCGGACATCGCGTTGGCCGACGTGCTTCCGGGCAACGGCCCGATCACGCTGCGCGACGTCACCCAGGCGAGCGTGCGCGACATGCCGGAGTTCGAGTACAACGACAGCATGACCTCGCTGAACCGTGGCCCGAAGAACAGCGGCGAGCCGAACAAGCAGTGACGCGCTGAACATCAATATTTCCCCTCTCCTCTCGGGGGAGAGGGTTAGGGTGAGGGGGTTGCGCGTGGCGGTACGTCCGGCACCAGCACATCCCCCTCACCCGGCCTTCGGGCCACCCTCTCCCCGCTTCCGGCGGACCGAAGGGCCGCCTGTCGCGTCAGCGCAAACGTCGTTTGCGCGTAAGCGGAGGGGAGAGGGGTTTTGCCCTTTACGACTCCACCCCGCGATCGCGCAGGTAGGCGCCCAGTTTCGTGTCCACGCCCAGGATGTGGCCGGACAGCCATTTGGCGAGGAAGCCCAGCACGAAGGCGCCCTTCTCGCCCCCCGCGTCCAGCGCGCTGTTCACGTCGTGAAGCTGGCGGACGAAGCTGTCGTGCAGCGCCTTGTGGGCGGTGTAGTCGGGATAGCCGTGCTCGCGCATCAGCGTTTCTTCCCGGTCGAAATGCGTGTCGGTGTAGTCGAGCAGTTCCCTCAGCACATCCTGGATCTCGCTGTCGGCGCGGAATTCGTTCACCGCGGTGACGAACTCGTTGAACAACTCGAACAGGCGCTTGTGGTCGGCGTCGATCACGGCGTTTCCGACGCCGAAGCCGTCCTGCCACGCCATCGTCGCCCAACGCGGGTCGGCAAGGTTCGGCTTCATCGTCTTCGGCTGCGTATTGTTTAATTGCATGACGTTTCCCCCTTCAGGAAACATCCTTATAAGCCGCCGCCCGCCCGCCGCCGGGGCGGCAGATAGTCACACTTACAGTATGGTTATGGGATTGCTGATCAGTTCATCTGTGTCAGCGGCAGGTTGACCAGCAGGTTCTGCGGCTTGAGGCGCAGCTTGCGGTCGGCGGTCATCGCCAGGGCCAGATAGACGGGCCGCCCGGCGATGTCGGCGCGCATGGCCGCGGGGTCGGCGAACTCCAGCCGGAACAGCGACAGGATGCGGGCCAGCCGCTCCTCTCCCACCTCGGCCCCGTTGTAGAGGTCGTTGAGGATCGCCGTGGCCTCCCCGTCCAGCCCGACATGCCAGACCCAGCGCTCGTCGCTGATCCGCTGCACCGGCTGGATCGACACCGCCACCCCCAGGAAATGCCGTACCCAGCCTTCCAGGACGCGGCACAGCGCGTCCAGCCCGGTCGCGGCGAAGGTCACGTCCAGCACGGTGTCGTGCCGCGAATCGCGCTCCCAGTAGCGGGGGTGGTTGGTCTCGTCGAGGATGTCGAGATCGACAGAGCGCGGGGCGGTCCCGGCCTCCACCACCAGCCGGCCCAGGCTGCCGAAGCCGCCGGTCGCGGCCAGCATCTCCACCGTCTCGCTGTCGGCCAGCCGGACCCGCCCGTCGTCCACCGACACCGTCTGGGGCCGAAAGAACAGCTCCCCCGCCCGCGCCCGCAGGCCCGACGGCGTGCCGTCCAGGATGTTGCGCAGGATCACATGGGCCATCTGGTCGATGAACAGACCCGGCACGCCCCGCGCCCCCTCGCGGAACAGGCGGAGGTAGCAGCCCTCGACCGTGCCGGCGGCGAGCAGCCGGTCGCGGAAGCCCAGCCAGACCGCCCAGTTCTCCCGCGCGTCCGCGTCGGCCAGCGCCTCCACCATGCCCGGCGGCACGGGGCGGGCGGGATCGTCGAGCAGGCCGGCGAACAGCGTGTGCTCGGTCTCGCAGGCGTCCTCGGGCGGGCGCATCTCCGGCCGCATCAGATAGGCGCGCAGGAAGTCCGGCGTGACCGCCAGCCAGCCGTCGGCGTCGCGCGTCAGCAGATGGAAACCGGACTCTTTCCAGAAATCGGACATGGAAGGCAGACCCTTGAGCGTAAAGACGGGCGTAAAGCCGGTGGCAAAACGTCCATCATGTGGGCGCGTGACCGTCGGCGCCAAGGACCTAGCACAGCCCGGCCTACAGATGCCCGGCTTACAGATGTAGGGCGGCCAGGAAGGCGTCGATGTCCGCCCACACCCGGTCACGGATGTCGTCACGCTCCATCAGCAGCTCGTGCTTGGCATCGGGATGCTCCTTCAGCACGGCGTTGCCCAGCCGGGCGGCGGCCAGCCGGTGCGACTCCGAGCGGACGACGGCGTCGGCGGGCGCGCTCAGCAGCAGGATGGGCGTCGTCACCCGCTCCAACGCTGCGGTGAAGCGGATGTGGTCGGCGGCGCGCAGGGCCGCCCGCACCCAGCCGAAGCTGACCCCGCCCACCCGCAGCTCGGGCCGGTCGCGGAAGGCGTCGTGGTAGGTGGCGTAGCGGCGGGGGTCGGCGGTGATCGGGTTGACCGGGGTGAACAGCCCCTCCACCGGGTCGTAATCGTGCTGCCCGAAGGCGTATTCGGCGGCCCGCCCGCGGGCGCAAAGGCGCTCGGCCAGCCAGACCGCCATGCGGCGCGGCACCGGACCGGTGAAGATGTCGAACATCGGCGCCGTCAGCACCGCCGCGTCGCACAGGGCCGGGTTGCGCAGCAGGGCCATCAGGGCGACCAGCCCGCCCATGCTGTGGGCGACCAGCAGCAGCGGCCCGTGCCGCCGCGGCCTCACCAGCTGCTCCACAACCTCGTCGAGATCGCCGGCCAGCGTGTCGAAGCTGTCCAGGTGATGGATCTGGCGGTTGGGCAGGGGCCGGTCGGACAGGCCCTGGTTGCGCCAGTCGAAGGCGAAGACGTCGAAGCCGCGGGCGAGCAGCTCCCCCGCCGTCTCGGCGTATTTCTCGATGAACTCGGCCCGGCCGGTCAGCAGCAGCGCGGTGCCGCGCGGCGGGGTGGCGGTGGCCGTCCAATGGGCCGTGCGCAGCCGGGTCCCGTCCCCCATCGTCACCCAGCCGAATCGTGGCTCCACACCCAGATCCGCCACGCTGACGGCCATTCCCGCGCTCTCCATCGTTGACGGGACGATTGAAGCATCATCGGGCCGGGCGGGTCCAGCGTCCGGCGGCGGGGCCGGCCATTCGCCCGCCATTCGCCCGCCATTCGCCCGCCATTCGCCCGCCATTCGCCCGCCATTCGCCCGCCATTCGCCCGCCATTCGGTGGAACCCCCACCCTACCCCGGATGTTGTCCAGGTCCGATGGGAGGTACATTCGAATGCACATGGCGCGTACACTGTCCATGGCGCTCTGCGCCCTGTCCCTGTCCCTATCCCCCATGGCCGCCGCCCAGGCCCAGCCCTCATCCAAATCGCAAAGCCCCAAGGACGCGTCGGTGCCGCCGATCGCCGTGGAGCGTACGGACGAGGGCGAGCCGGTGATCGTCCATGAGGGCGAGGCGTCCTTCTACGGCGGCTCGTTCCACGGCAAGAAGACGGCCAGCGGCGAGCGTTTCGACCAGAACAAGCCGACGGCCGCCTCGCGCGAGCTGCCGCTGGGCAGCAAGGTCACCGTGACCAACCAGGACAACGGCAAGAGCGTCGACGTCATCGTCAACGACCGCGGCCCCTATGTGGACGGGCGGGTCATCGACCTGTCGAAGAAGGCCGCCAAACAGCTCGACATGATCGAGGACGGCGTGGCCCCGGTCCGCGTCGAGGCCAAGCCGTCCGAACAGCCGACCGAGTCCGTGAAGGAGAAGGTCGAGGCCAAGGCCGAGAAGGCCGACAAGACTCAGGTCGCCGAACAGCCCTCGCCTGACAAGAAAGGGACCGGCGCCGCCCGGTCCGGCTCGTCCCGCGCCGATCAGCAGAGCGGGTCGGGGTCCGACCGCTAAAGCGGATTTCAATCCGCTTTGGACCGCGACTGCGGTCCCGGCCGAAGCCCGGCCGGCAAATGAGGCCGTATGAATCTAAAGCGAATGAAAATTCGCTTTAGGGTCAGGCCCGCGGCGGGCGGACGGTCCTGCCGGCGCGCTGGCCGCGGTCGAAGGCGGCCAGCAGAGCGCCCAACCCGCCGGACGCCGCGTGGCGCGACCACAGGAAGGGGCGCAGCATGTTGCGGGCGCCGAAGCCGTGCACATGCACCGTGCGGCACCCCAAAGCCTGCAACCCCTCCCGCGCCACGTCCAGCGGATCGGCGGCCCCCGGCAGCGCGTTCAGGGCGAAGCCGGCGCGCTTGCCGAAGGCGGTGCGGGTGGCGCCGGGGCACAGGACCAGCACATCCACCGGCTTGCGCTTCAGCTCCGTCGCCAGCGCCTCGCCATAAGCCAGGATGAAGCTCTTGCTGGCGCAGTAGGTCGCGAGGAACGGGACCGGCTGGAAGGCCGCCGTGCTCGACACCAGGATCAGCCCCGCCCGCCGCCCGTCGCGCGCCGCCCGCTCGATCATGCCGGGCAGCAGCGCGCGGGTCAGCACCGTGGTCGCCACCACGTTCAGCTCCACCGTCGCCCGCTCCGCCTCCGGCGCGTTGTCCAGCACCGGCCCGAAGGCGCCGGACCCGGCGTTGTTGATGAGCAGGTCGATCTCCAGCGTCTCCGCCTTCTGGATCAGGGCGTTGCGCCCTTCGTCGGTGGTCAGGTCGGCGGACAGCACCTCCACCCGGCGGCCGGCGGATTCCAGCTCAGCCTTGCGGGCGGTCAGTGCCTCGGCGTTGCGGGCGGCCAGCAGAAGGCCGGTGTCGGCGGACAGGGCGCGGGCGAAGCCGGCGCCGATGCCGGAGGTGCCGCCGGTGACCAGCGCGAAGCGGTGGAGCATGGGTCGGACTCCGTCACGGTTCGGGGAAGGGATGAAAGGTGACGGTTGGCCGCGACGGCGGGATGTCAAGACGTCCGCCCCCGAGTCGCCGCGCATTCCGCGGTGCAGCACGCCGAATTGTCAGTACACATATTAACTGGAGCCGCTCCGGACTTTTACTGTCACGGATCTGAAATCGCCGGGCCAGAGGAAGCAGGCGAAAGGCCTCGACTGCCTCCTCTTTCGAAAGAGGTTAGCGGTTTTTTCACTTTTTCAGGCGAGTCGTGTTGCCATCACGTGGTTGCAGTGCATATATCGCATTGCACCATACGTGTTGCCGCACCGCTCTGCCGGTGCTTGATGAAAAGGAACCGCGGTATGGATGATGTTCGCCAAGTCCTGAAGGACAACGAGGGCCACTGCATCGAGGATCTGACCGTCGGCATGACGGCGTCCTTCGCGAAGACGGTTACCGAGGCGGACATCGTGCTGTTCGCCGGCATCTCCGGCGACACCAACCCGGTCCACCTGAACCAGGAATACGCCAGCGGCACCATGTTCCAGGGCCGCATCGCCCACGGCATGCTGAGCGTCAGCTTCATCTCCGCCGTTCTGGGCACCAAGCTGCCGGGTCCGGGCGCCATCTACATGAGCCAGACCGTGCGCTTCAAGGCGCCGGTCCGCGCCGGCGACACGGTGACCGCCCGCGCCACCGTGACCGAGATCATCCCGGAGAAGCGCCGCGCCGTCGTCCGCACGGTCTGCACCGTCGGCGAGACGGTGGTGATCGAGGGCGAGGCCCTGCTGATGGTCCCGTCGCGCGGCTGATCCCGCCAAACCTGTAAAGCGGGCAAGCCTTTAACACGTGAAACGACTTGCCGGTCGCCGGTGCGTAGACCACGCGCCGGCTCCGGTCTATATAAGACGCCCATGGCATGGCCCGCCCCGGCGGGCCGCCATCGTTTCCGGGGGCCGTCCGCGGCCCGCAGACCATCAGGGCGTGACGCATGCGATTGTTCCGACACACCGCCGACCTGCCGGAGGACGCCCGCGGGGCCGTCGTCGCCCTGGGCAACTTCGACGGGGTGCACCGCGGTCATCAGGCGGTGATCGCCACCGCCCAGCGGATCGCCCGTGATCGCGGCGTGCCCTCGGCGGTGATGACCTTCGAGCCGCATCCCCGCTCGGTCTTCCGCCCCGACGACGCCCCCTTCCGCCTGTCGCCCTTCCGCGTCAAGGCCCGCCACATCGAGGCGCTGGGGGTCGACCTGCTGTTCGTCTGCCATTTCGACGAGAGCTTCCTGCACAAGACCGCCGACGCCTTCATCCGGGAGGATCTGGTGGCCGGGCTGGGCGTGCGGCACGTCGTCTGCGGCTACGACTTCCTGTTCGGCCACGGCCGCGGCGGCGACCCCGCCCTGCTGCGTCAGGCCGGCGCGGCCTACGGCTTCGGCGTGACCGAGGTCGGGCCGGTGGCCGACGATGCGGACGGCGTCTATTCCTCCACCCGCGTGCGCGACGCGCTGGTCGCCGGCAACCCGCGCGAGGCCGCCCGGCTGCTCGGCGCCCCCTGGGAGATCGAGGGGCGCGTGGAGCATGGCGACCACAAGGGCCGCACCATCGGCTTCCCCACCGCCAACGTCGAACTGGCCGACTATCTGCGCCCCGCCTTCGGCGTCTACGCGGTGCGCACCGGGGTGGACCAGGGGGCGGGCACGGTCTGGCGCAACGGCGTCGCCAACCTGGGCCGCCGCCCGACCGTGGGCGGAACGGTGGAGCGGCTGGAAACCCACATCCTGGACTTCGACGGCGACCTCTACGGCCAGCATTTGCGCGTGCAACTCATCGAGTTCCTGCGGCCGGAGCGCAAGTTCGGCAGCTTCGGCGAGCTGAAGGACCAGATCGTCCAGGACGCCGCCGCCGCCCGCGCCGTGCTGGCCAAGGAGCCGGCCGGCGGAGCAGAGGGCTGAGCGACGATGGAACCGTGCAAGGCCGCCGAGCCGCCGCCGTCCGGGCCCGCCGCGAGATAACCGGCAACCCGGTGCTGACCCGCTGCATCACGCTGGCGCTGCCGGGGAAGTGACGGCGAAGGGCGAGCCCGCCCCATTGCGATTCGCACGCCGGGGGGCTACACACGGGGCAGTTTGAGCCTCCCTGGGAGCCGTTAGGCCATGACCACCGCCGCCCTGCCCGCCCCGACCAATGGTGACCGGGCCACGATTGCCGCCACCGCCGCGAAGATCCTGCTGGAAATCAAGGCGCTGCATTTCAACGCCGAGACGCCCTTCATCTTCACCTCCGGCTGGGCGAGCCCGGTCTACACCGACTGCCGGCGCATCGTGTCCTTCCCGCGCGCGCGCAAGGCCCTGATGGACTTCGCCGTCCAGACCATCGAGCGCGAGATCGGTTACGAGAGCATCGACGCGGTGGCCGGCGGCGAGACGGCGGGCATCCCCTTCGCCGCCTGGATCGCCGAACGGCTGGAACTGCCCATGCAGTATGTCCGCAAGAAGCCGAAGGGCTTCGGGCGCAACGCCCAGATCGAGGGCGTGCTGACCGAGGGGCAGCGGGTCATCCTGGTCGAGGACCTCGCCACCGACGGCAAGAGCAAGGAGAACTTCGTCACCGCGCTGCGCAACGGCGGGGCCACGGTGACCGACAGCTTCGTGATCTTCCATTACGGCATCTTCCCGCAGTCGAAGACCAACATGGACCGCATCGGCGTCCGCCTGCACGAGCTGTGCACCTGGTGGGACGTGCTGAAGGTCGCCCGCGAGAACCAGTACTTCGACGAGAACACCCTGTCGGAGGTCGAGAAGTTCCTGAACGACCCGGTCGGCTGGTCCGCCGCCCATGGTGGCAAGGCCAGCTTCGACTGAGGCCCTTCGCAGGGAAAGCCGCTCGCCCTGCTCCTTGACCGCACCGCACACCCCGCTAATATCCGCGCCATGAAGCTCGATTGGCGGGTCACGGCGCCTCCGGCGCGAATTACCGGCCCGGCTCTCTGAGGAGGGCCGGGCAATTCCGTGTGTGCGTCGGGCGGCCCGACCGCTGCCGCCCGAAGAATTCGTCTTCCAGGAATCCCCGATGACCCGCGACTACAAGTCCACCGTCTTCCTGCCCCGCACCGACTTCCCCATGCGCGGCGGCCTGCCCACCAAGGAGCCGGAGCTGCTGAAGCGCTGGGAGGACATGGGCCTCTTCCAGCGGCTGCGCGAGACGGCGAAGGACCGCGAGAAGTTCGTCCTGCACGACGGCCCGCCCTACGCCAACGGCAACATCCACATCGGCCACGCCGTCAACAAGGTGCTGAAGGACGTCATCGTCCGCTCGCGCCAGATGCAGGGCTTCGACGCCAACTACGTCCCCGGCTGGGACTGCCACGGCCTGCCCATCGAGTGGAAGATCGAGGAGAAGTACCGCGCCGAGGGCAAGGACAAGGACGAGGTTCCGCTCAACCAGTTCCGCGCCGAGTGCCGCCAGTTCGCCCAGAAGTGGGTGGATGTGCAGGCCGGCGAGTTCCGCCGCCTGGGCGTTGAGGGCAACTGGGCCGACCCGTACCTGACCATGACGCTGCCCGCCGAGGCGCAGATCGTCCGCGAGATCCACAAGTTCGCCATGAACGGCGGCCTCTACAAGGGCGCCAAGCCGGTCATGTGGTCGGTGGTGGAGAAGACCGCGCTGGCCGAGGCGGAGATCGAGTACCACGACCACACCTCGACGACGGTCTTCGCGCGCTTCGCCATCTGGGGCTCGCCGGCGCCGGAGGTCGACGACGCCAACATCGTCATCTGGACGACCACGCCCTGGACCCTGCCGGGCAACCGCGCCATCGCCTTCGGCGACGACATCGAATACGCGACCTACAAGGTACTGGCGGTCGAGGAGGGCAGCCTCGCCGAGGTCGGCGAGCGGCTGGTCATCGCCACCGCGCTGGCCGAAAGCGTCTTCAAGGAAACCAAGATCGCCGACGCGCGGCTGCTGCACCGCTTCCCCGGCTCGCGTCTGGCCGGCGGCTACTGCCACCACCCGCTGACCCGCAGCGGCTACGACTTCAAGGTGCCGTTGCTGGCCGGCGACTTCGTGACGACCGACGCCGGCACCGGCTTCGTCCACATAGCACCCGGCCACGGCGAGGACGACTTCCATCTCGGTCAGGCCAACGGCATCGAGGTGCCGCAGACGGTCGGCGAGGACGGGCGTTATTACGACCACGTCCCGCTGTTCGCCGGCCTGCGCGTCTACACCGCCGAAGGCAAGCCGGGCGAGGCTAACGGCGCCGTGCTGAAGGCCTTCCAGGAGGTCGGGGCGCTGCTCGCCAAGGGCCGCGTTAAGCACAGCTACCCGCACAGCTGGCGCTCCAAGGCCCCGCTGATCTTCCGCACCACGCCGCAGTGGTTCATCTCCATGGAGACGAACGACCTGCGCAAGACGGCGCTGCAGGCGATCGCCGACACGACGTGGTTCCCCGCCCAGGGCGAGAATCGCATCCGCGCGATGATCGAGCAGCGCCCGGACTGGTGCATCAGCCGCCAGCGCGCCTGGGGCGTGCCGATCGCCCTGTTCGTCCGCAAGGACAACGGCGCGATCCTGCGCGACGCCGAGGTGTTCAACCGCATCGCCGACATCTTCGAGAAGGAAGGCTCCGACGCGTGGTTCGCCCGCCCGGCGCAGGACTTCCTCGGCAACGCCTACCGCGCCGACGATTACGAGCAGGTCAAGGACATCGTGGACGTGTGGTTCGAGTCCGGCTCGACCCACGCCTTCGTGCTGGAGCAGCGGCCCGAGTTGAAGTGGCCGGCGTCGCTGTACCTTGAAGGCTCCGACCAGCACCGCGGCTGGTTCCACTCCTCCCTGCTGGAAAGCTGCGGCACGCGCGGCCGGGCGCCCTACGACGCGGTGCTGACGCACGGCTTCACGCTCGACGAGCAGGGCCGCAAGATGTCCAAGTCGCTGGGCAACGTGGTCGCCCCGCAGGAGGTCTGCGACAAGTACGGCGCCGACATCCTGCGCCTCTGGGTGGTCAGCACCGACTACACCGAGGACCAGCGCATCGGCCCGGAGATCATCAAGTACCAGGCCGACCATTACCGCCGCCTGCGCAACACGCTGCGCTACATCCTCGGCGCGCTGGCCGACTACACCCCGGCCGAGCGCATCGCCGTCGCCGAGATGCCGGAGCTGGAGCGCTGGGTCCTGCACCGCCTGTCGGAGCTGGACGCGCTGATCCGCGCCAAGATCGAGGCCTACGACTTCCACGACCTGTCGGTTGCGATCCACAATTTCTGCGCCGTCGAGCTGTCCGCCTTCTACTTCGACGTCCGCAAGGACAGCCTCTATTGCGACGCGGCCGGCTCGGTCCGCCGCCGCGCGGTCCGCACGGTAATGGAGCATCTGCTCTCCACCCTGACCGCGTGGCTGGCCCCGATCCTCTGCTTCACCGCGGAGGAGGCTTGGCTCGCCCGTCCCGCGGGCCTGACCGGCGTCGATGGCTGGACCGAGGAAAGCGTCCATCTGCGCGTCTTCCCGGCCATCCCGGCGGAGTGGCGTAACGACGATCTCGCCGCCAAGTGGGAGTCCATCCGCACCGTCCGCCGCACCGTCACCGGCGCGCTGGAGCTGGAGCGGGCCAACAAGAAGATCGGTTCGTCGCTCCAGGCCAACCCGACCGTCTTCGTGGACGCGGCGACCAAGGCATTGCTCGACGGCGTGGACTTCGCCGAGATCTGCATCACCTCGCAGATCACGGTGGCGGAAGGCACGGCCCCCGAGGGGGCGTTCGTCCTGCCCGACGTGGCCGGCATCGCGGTGGTGCCCGGACTCGCCGAAGGGGGCAAGTGCGAGCGCTGCTGGAAGATCCTTCCGGAGGTCGGCACGAACGCCGCACACCCGACGCTGTGCCTCCGTTGCGCCGAAGCCGTGGACGCTGAACCGGCGTTCTAATACGCGTTGCCGGAGCCTGCGCCTTATCCCCTCTCCCCTCTGGGGAGAGGGTTAGGGTGAGGGGGTTCCGCCTCCTCGCCGCGTCCGGCAAACGCGCAACCCCCTCACCCCGACCCTCTCCCCAGAGGGGAGAGGGAGCAGGAGCACTCCATGAGCAGCCTCTCCACGTCCGGCAGCCGCAGCTACACGGTCTTCGGCCTGTCCGTCGCCGCGCTGGTGGTGGTCCTCGACCAGCTCACCAAATGGTGGATTCTCGACGTGGTCATGCAGCCCTATCCACGGGTTGTCGAGGTCACGCCCTTCTTCAATCTCGTGCTGGCCTGGAACACCGGGGTCAGCTTCGGCACCTTCGGCAGCTCCCACGCCTGGATGCCCTACGTGCTGGCCGCGGTGGCCTTCGCCATCGTGGTGGCGCTGCTGCTCTGGCTGAGGCAGGCCGACCGGCGCTACCTCGCGCTGGCGCTGGGGATGGTCATCGGCGGGGCCATCGGCAATGTGATCGACCGGTTCCTCTATGGGGCCGTCGCCGATTTCCTCGATTTCCACATCGGGGGGTGGCATTTCTGGGCCTTCAACGTGGCGGACAGCGGAATCAGCGTCGGCGTGGCGCTTCTCGTGCTGGATGGGCTGTTCGCGGGCCGCGAAAAGTCGTAATAGTTCACGCGACGGAGCCGCTATAAGGGACGCGGCCCGACGACAAGCGGCCTGACGACTAGACGACGGGACTCGAACGTGACCATGCTTTCCTTCGCCTCCTCCATCGCGCGGCGCTCCACCCGTTCCCTGGGGCGGGGTCCGCTGCTGGGCTTGGCGCTCGTCGCGCTGGCGCTCACCGGATGCACCGACGTCCGCCGCTCCATCGGCCTCGACCGCACGAGCCCGGATGAGTTCACGGTCGTGTCCCGCGCGCCGCTGACCATGCCGCCGAGCCTCGCCCGCCTGCCGGAGCCGCGCCCCGGAGCGGCGCGCCCGCAGGACGCCACCTCGGCCGCCGTGGCCGCCGCCTCGGTCTTCGGCGGCTCCTCGCGCGCCACGGCTGCCACCGCCGGACACACGGCGGGCGAGTCGGCATTGATCGCCCAGGCCGGCGCCAAGAGCGGCATCGAGCCGGGCATCCGCAACAAGGTCGATCAGGAGACGACCCAGCTCGTCGTCGCCGACAAAAGCTGGATCGACTCCCTGCTGTTCTGGCAGACGCAGGAGCAGCCCTACGAGGTCGTCGATCCGAAGAAGGAGAACCAGCGCCTGCGCGAGGCCCAGGCCACCGGCAAGGCGCTGAACGACGGCACCGTCCCGACCATCGAGCGCAAGCGCCGGGCGCCGCTGGAAGGGCTGTTCTAAGCCGATTTCAGGAGCCCAATTCAGGGCCCCAACTCAGGGCATTGTTCCGGGTGCTTCGCCGCACCAGTATCTAGGGGGCGTTCCCAGACGGGGACGCCCCCTTTGCATTCCCGTCCCCTTCGCTCCCAACGAGAGGCCCATGCTCCCCAACGGCCCCACCGCCCCGCCACCCTGGAAACGGCCCTGGCGCCGGCTCGCCGCCGCGGGCGTCCTGGCGTTCGCCCTGGCCGGCGCCATCCCCGCCGCCGCCCCAGCCTTCGCCGCCGAGAAGGGCGTCTTCTTCCCGGAGACCTTCACCCTGTCCAACGGGATGCAGGTCGTGCTGGTGACCAACCAGCGCGTGCCGGTGGTCACCCACATGGTCTGGTACAAGGTGGGTGCGGCGGACGAGCCGCGCGGCGTGTCGGGCATCGCCCATTTCCTGGAACATCTGATGTTCAAGGGGACGGAGGAGGTTCCTCCCGGCGCCTTCTCCCGCATCGTCGCCAAGAACGGCGGGCGCGACAACGCCTTCACCTCCTGGGATTACACGGCCTATTTCCAGAACGTGGCACGTGACCGGCTGGAGCTGGTGATGAAGATGGAGGCCGACCGCATGTCGAACCTTCGCCTCACCGATCAACTGGTCTACCCGGAGCGCGACGTCATCATCGAGGAGCGCCGCCAGCGCATCGAGAACGAACCCGCCGACCGCATCGGCGAGCAGATCAACGCCACCCTCTACGTCCACCACCCCTACGGCACGCCGATCATCGGCTGGCCGCAGGAGATGGCCACCCTGACGCGGGAAGAGGCGGAGTCCTTCTACAAGAGCTGGTACGCGCCCAACAACGCCGTGCTGGTGGTGTCCGGCGACGTGACGGCGGAGGAGCTGAAGCCGCTCGCCGAGAAGTATTACGGCGGCATCGCCGCCCGCCCGGTGCCCGAGCGCGTCCGCGTGCAGGAGCCGCCGATCAGCGCCGCCCGCCGGGTCATCCTGCGCGACGACGAGGTGCGCCAGCCCTCCATCCGCCGCAACTGGCTCGCCCCCTCCTACCGCACCGACAAGGAGGGTCACGCCTACCCGCTCCAGGTGCTGTCGGAGATCATGAGCGGCGGCCCGACCTCCCGCCTCTACCGCAGCCTCGTCGTCGAGCAGCGCATCGCCACCTCGGCCTGGCTGGGCTACAGCCCGTCGGCCTGGGACATGACCTCGCTGGCGGCGGGCGCCTCGCCGGCCCCCGGCGTGACCATGGAGAAACTGGAAGCGGCGCTGGAGGCCGACATACTGACGCTCGTCGAGAAGGGCGTGACGGAGGAGGAGGTGGCCACCGCCAAGAAGCGCATGCTGGCCGAGGCCGCCTACGCCCGCGACAGCCTGACCGGCCCGGCCCAGACGCTGGGCGCCGCCGTCGCCACCGGCCAGAGCATCGACGATGTGGAGAACTGGCCGGTGCGCATCGACACCGTGACCGCCGATCAGGTCAACGCCGCCGCCCGCGCCGTTCTGGGCCAGACCAACCACGTCACCGGCCTTCTGCTGCCGCTCCAGGACAAGGGAAGCTGAGATGATCGTCCTATCCAAGCACCTCATGTCCAAGCGCGTCTTCGGCGCCTGTCTTTTCCTTTTCGCCTTCGCCATCACCACTCCGGCAACCGCCATCGAGATCAAGCGGGTGGTCAGCCCCGGCGGGATCGAGGCGTGGCTGGTCGAGGACCACAAGGTCCCGATCATCGCCCTGGAATGGGCCTTCGAAGGGGCCGGCGCGTCCGACCCCAAGGGCAAGGAGGGCCTCGCCAATCTCGCGGCGCGCACGCTGGACGAGGGCGCCGGCCCCTATGACAGCCAGGCCTTCGCCGCGCGGCTTCAGGACAACGCCATCGCGCTGGGCTACGACGCCGGGCGCGACGGCTTCGGCGGCAGCCTGCGCACGCTGAGCGACCGCCGCGACGAAGCGTTCGAGCTGACCCGCCTGTCGCTGGCCGAGCCGCGCTTCGACGCGGAAGCGGTGGAGCGCATGCGCGCCGCCGTGCTGTCCAGCCTGCGCCGCGATCAGGCCGATCCCAACTATGTCGGGCGGCGGCTGTTCTACTCCACCGCTTTCCCCGGCCATCCCTACGGCGACGAGATCCGCGGCACGCTGGAGTCGCTGCCGACGATCACGCCGGACGACCTGCGCGGCTTCGTGAAGAACGGCTTCGGTCGCGACCGTCTGGTCGTCGCCGCGGCGGGCGACATCAGCCCGGAGGATCTGGGCCGCGCGCTCGACCATGTGTTCGGCGGCCTGCCGGCGACGTCAGCGAACGCCGCCATTCCCGACGTCGAGCCGAAGGGGCTGGGCGAAACGCTGGTCGCCACCCGCCCGACGGCGCAGACCGTCATGCTGATGGGCCAGACCGGGCTCAAGCGCGCCGATCCAGACTGGTACGCGGCGACCGTGATGAACTACGTCCTGGGCGGCGGCGGCTTCGGCTCCCGCCTGATGGAGGAGGTTCGGGAGAAGCGCGGCCTCAGCTATGGCGTCTACAGCTACCTGATCCCGATGGACCATTCCGCGCTGGTCATGGCCGGCGGCAACACGGTGAACGCCAAGGCCGGGGAGGCCCTGGACATCATGCGCCAGGAGTGGAAGCGCATGGCCGACGAGGGCGTGACGGAGGAGGAGCTGGCCGACGCCAAGACCTACCTGACCGGCAGCTTCCCCCTGCAACTCGGCAGCACGCAGGCGATCGCGGGCATCCTGCTCCAGGTCAAGCGCGACCAGCTGGGCATCGACTATCTGGACCGCCGCGACGCCTTCATCAACGGCGTCACCCAGGCGGACGTGCAGCGCGTGGCGAAGCGGCTGCTCGACCCCAACCGGCTGCTGACCGTGCTGGTCGGCCGTCCGGAAGGCGTGACGGCGACGCGGACGATCGAGGGGGGAAGCTGAGCAACGTTGTTGCGACGGGCCCCCACCCAACCCTCCCCCGCTCTCGGCGGACCAAAGGTCCGCCTGCCGCGTCAGCGCAAACCTCTGGTTTGCGCGAGAGCTGACGCAGGGGAGGGCTTTTCTCCTCCCCCTGCGAAGCGGGGGGAGGTCGGGAGGGGGGCCCCGCCGCGACCACGTCACTCACGCCAAGTCCGGCTGGCTCCCCGGAAAGCGCGGATCGCTGGGATCGATGGGGCGGCCCGGCACCTTGCCGGGGATGATGCCCACCTGATCGGGCCGCTCGTCCTCGCGGCGTTCCTCCTCAGCCGGAACCGGCGGATTCTGTTCGGGTTTGCTGGGATCGGTCATCGTCACCTCCTGTCCCGAAAAGAACACAGGGCAGCGGTTGCCGGTTTCATCGTCCGCCCCGCATAGTCCGCTCACCCTAGACCTTTGTGCACGTTGGATGCGCCGCTTTGGCGCGTACCCGCCGCGCACCGAACGGTGCTAGGCTCCGCGCACGCGAGAAGGAGGCAAAATCCCAATGTCAGCGCTCACCCGTTCGCCCGCCTGGGAAGCCCTGGCCCGTCACCGCCAGGACGTTTCGGCCCTCCACATGCGCGACCTGTTCGCCGCCGACGCCGACCGCTTCAACCGCTTCTCCCTGGAAGCCTGCGGCCTGCTGTTCGATTATTCGAAGAATCGCATCACCGAGGAGACTCGGACCCTTCTGCTCGACCTCGCCCACCAGCAGGACGTGGAGGGCTGGCGCGACCGCATGTTCGCCGGGGAGCGGATCAACATCACCGAGGACCGCGCCGTCCTGCACACCGCGCTGCGCAACCGCTCCAACCGCCCCGTGACGGTGGACGGCCAGGACGTGATGCCGGAGGTGAACGCCGTCCTGCACCGCATGGAGCGCTTCGTCCGGCAGGTCCGCGACGGCGCCTGGACCGGCTACACCGGCCACCCGATCACCGACGTCGTCAACATCGGCATCGGCGGGTCCGACCTCGGCCCGGTGATGGTGACGGAGGCGCTGACCCCTTATCTGCACCCGCAGATCGGCGTGCATTTCGTCTCCAATGTGGACGGAACGCACATCAGCGAGACGCTGGAATGGCTGGACCCGGAGACGACGCTGTTCGTCATCGCGTCCAAGACCTTCACTACCCAGGAGACGCTGACCAACGCCCACACCGCGCGGCGCTGGTTCCTGGAGAGCGCCGGCGACCCGGCCCATGTCGCCAAGCATTTCGTCGCCGTCTCCACCAACGAGGCGGAGGTGCGCAAGTTCGGCATCGACCCGGCCAACATGTTCGGCTTCTGGGACTGGGTCGGCGGGCGCTATTCCCTGTGGTCGGCGATCGGGCTGCCCATCGCGCTCGGCATCGGCATGGACCGCTTCACCGAGCTGCTGGCCGGCGCCCACGACATGGACGAGCATTTCCGCACCGCGCCGCTGGAGCGCAACATGCCGGTGCTGATGGCGATGCTCGGCGTCTGGTACGTGAATTTCTGGGGCGCGAAGTCCCACGCCGTGCTGCCCTACGACCAGTATCTGCACCGCTTCCCCGCCTATCTCCAGCAGTTGGACATGGAGAGCAACGGCAAGACGGTGGACCGGCAGGGCGCGCGGGTGGACTACGCCACCGGCCCGGTGGTCTTCGGCGAGCCGGGCACCAACGGCCAGCACGCCTTCTACCAGCTGATCCACCAGGGCACGGAGCTGGTGCCCGCCGACTTCCTGGCCCCGGCGGAAACCCACAACCCCATCGGCGATCATCACCGCATCCTGCTGTCGAACTTCTTCGCCCAGCCGGAAGCCCTGATGCGCGGCAAGACCGCCGACGAGGTGCGCGCCGAAATGACCAAGTCCGGCAAGCCGGCCGAGGCCATCGAGCCGCTGGTCCCCCACCGCGTGTTCGAGGGCAACAAGCCGTCCAACAGCATCCTGTTCAAGAAGCTGGACCCGCACACGCTGGGCGCCCTGATCGCGCTGTACGAGCACAAGGTGTTCGTCCAGGGCATCGTGTGGAACATCAACAGCTTCGACCAGTGGGGCGTGGAGCTGGGCAAGCAGCTTGCCGGGAAGATCCTGCCTGAACTCCAAAGCGGCCCGACCGGCGCTCTGGGGCATGACGGCTCGACCAATGGGCTGATCGGCTGGTACCGGAAGAACCGCTGAGCGGACCCATACGGCAAAGAGATGGCCAAGCGGAAGAGCGGCAGCCTGCCGCTCTTCCGCCTTTCTATCGCCCTATGCCGACCGGCGGGAAACCCGTCAAACGACACCCAGCAGAGCTGGGAAGTTGTAGACCGTGCTGCCGACCTGGAGCTGCTCGATCGTCGAAATTCCGACGGTGTTGGAGTTGGTCCGGAAATTCTCGATCAGAACACCGTTGTCGATCTGCTGGTTGTCATTGATGTCAGCGATCGTATAGAGCCACAGGTCATTGGTGTTGACCCAGGTCGCCTGCAGGTCACTCAGCGACACGTTCAGGAAAACCAGCCGGTCCGCCGAACCCGGATTGCTGTTCGCCGAATCGAAAATGTAGGTGTTTCCGCCCAGAAGGGGATCGTGGTAGTAGGTGTCGTCGCCGGCACCACCGTAAAGCTCGTCCCACGAGTAGGAACCGCCCCCGATCAGCGTGTCGTTCCCCGACGCCGAGGTCGTTCCGCCGTAGATCACGTCGTACCCACTGCCACCATGCAGCAGGTCCGCCTCGGTATCGCCGTTCAGATCATCGTCGCCGTTGCCGCCCAGCAGCGTATCGGAACCGCCATGGCCGAACAGGTTGTCGTTGCCATCACCGCCGTCGAGGTAATCGGCATAGTAGCCGCCGGCGATCGTATCGTTGCCCCCCAAGCCGTAGATTGAGAATTGATCCGTGATAGAGCCCGGGTATGATCCACCCGGCGCCAAGTCATTCCCATTGGACAGCGCATAGTTATAGTAGGTCACAATTTTCCTCCATGAATTAAAGTTCGTGCACATACAATGAATGCACGCTATTCATTTATCATGATTCTTGTGAATGGCAAAATAATTTTAAATGAAATACAGCTGTACGGGCGCATACTATAGTATTACTTAGATAACTAAGTAATATAGAGCCGCCTTGTATTTCGATCCTATTGCGGATATCAAAAAAAAAGCATATAAGCGATGGAAGGAATCGAGATCCCAGGAGGATGCGGCCATGGATGTTCAGTCAGCCTCGATCGGTGCATATTCGATATCATCGGCCGCCTCCACAAAAGCCACCTCCCAGTCACGCGCCGCCGATGGCGATCAGATCGGCAGCACAGCCGCTACCGCCACTGCGGGCACCAAGGACACCCTGTCCCTGAGCACGCTGGCGGCAAGCCTCAAGGGGCCTTCGCTGGACCTGTTCAACAAGCTGAAGCAGAACGAACGCACCCTCCTCGGCGACCTTGTGGACAGTGGCAAGGTCACCGGGGACGACGTGAACAACGCGCTGATGAGCAGCCTGAAGCAGGCACGCCGCACGTCTTTCGCGACCGGCAGCATGATGTTCGAGTCCCGGAATCCCGGCCTCTTCGCCCGTGCCGACAGCGTCACCGCAGACGAGATGCTAAAGGCGACGGACAACACGCTGGCCCGGCGCAAGGAACTGGTTTCGCGGCTGGGCGAACTGGAAAAGAACGGCCAGGGCGGTTCGGACGATTACAGCGCGATCCTGAGCGCTCTCTCCGGATCGGAATCCGGCTCGGGCCGCCGGGACATGCCGGTGAATGGTCCTCCCCGTTCGACCCGGATCGTGTCGCCCTATACCATGAATCTGGCCGATCCGCGCTTCCTCCAAAGCGGCGAAGAGGAAGCGGCAAGCAATAAGTTGAAGGACTCCGGTGTCTCGCTGTCCAGTTTCACGGAAGCCGCCCGCAGCATGGCCGAAGAGGACGTGATGGGCATGGTGAAGGAACAGGCGTCCTTCCTGGCTGAGATCATGCGGCGGAACGGCGGCTGAGTCAGCGCAGCGGGGCGGATGAGGTCAGGTTGGATGGACAATGCGGCGTCCATCCGGGCGCCGGCCCCACCCGTCCGCCAATTTGGTGCAATCGCTTGTAGCGCCATCAATCCTCCACCGCCACGCTTCTCCGGACCGCCTCGGAAGCCCCCGTGCGTGTGGAGACGCTGATGCCCATCCTGAAATTCATCGAGGTCAACGCCGCCAAGGCCATCCTGGCGGAAGCCAAGCCCAAGAACATCACCTTCGGCAACGGCAAGCTGAACATCGGGATCGGCGTCGAGTTCGATAAGGAGTTCATCGAGAAGCTCCAGGACGATCCGCTGTCCTGGCAGAAGCTCCAGGACGCCGCCTCCTCGGCCTACAAGGACTTCATCGCCGAGGCGGTCGCCGAAGTCGTCAAGACGGACAAGGTGATCGGCCGCCTGGTCGGCGACCCCACCATGCAGAAGGCGGCGGCGGACGTCTGCTACGCCGGCCTCAAGATGAAGGCGTCCAACCTGACCACGGCGGTGGACGCCAACGTCAAGAAGGCGTGGGCGCAGATCATCAAGACCAACAAGGACTACAGCAAGTACAAGTGGCGGGCCGCCGTCCATGTCGGCCTCCAGATCGGCGGCGTCGCGATCTCCGCCGCCGGGATCGGCGGGGCCGTGGCGACCGGCGGAGTGTCCGCGGTCATCGGCATCTATGGCATGGTCAAGAGCTGCCTCGGGCTGTTCAAGGACCTCGTCAAGCTCTGGCTGTCCGCCGAGAAGTTCCGCACGGCGATCAACGGGCAGGTCACCAAGCTCGTCAAGGCCTACAACGCGAAGAAGTCGGTGGCGCGCAACAGCTCCGACTCCGCGAAAGAGGTCATCAACGCGGTCTTCGGGACGGAACTCGGCACGATCGGGAAGTGCCGCGGCGACATCAAGCAGTATCTAAGCAAGCTCGACGGCGTGGACGTCAAGTCCCACGAAATCTCGCGGGAGCTCGGCAAGGTGATGTCCAAGCTCGACCGGGCGATGAAGGACATGAAGACCGTCGCCAAGAACAACAAGGCGCTGGCCGCGGCGCTGCCCAAGCTGGAAGAGCAGATCAACGACCTGATCGTCAAGATCGTCGCCAAGCAGGAGATGATCAACGAAGGCCGCGAGTGGGCGAACCGGATGGACGAGGCGCTGGAGATGCTGGAGAAGGGCAAGCCGGGCTGGCTGAAGGTTTTCGACAAATCGCTCGTCCTGCTCGATCTCGGCCTCTCCTTCACCGACCTGTCCGCCCAGGCCGACAAGATCGTGGAGATCGCCTGGGGCGCCGCCCAGGCCGCGGAGGAGCTGTACGACGACATCAGCGAGGCGGTCGCCTGACGTCGGCATGACCGAGACGCCGGGCGACGCTCCAGCAGGAAAACCTTGTGCGGCGCGGCGATCCGGCGTAGGGTGCAGGCCATGAACCCCGTGCGCCTCACCTCTCCCGCCCTTCTGGGGCGATTTTGGTACCGCTGGTACATACCGGCGGCCTAGGTATCGCACACCCACGATGCACCCGAAGCCGCCCGACCCGAGGCGGCTTTTGTGTTTTCAGCACGCGGTGCACGCAAAATCCCCCTGACGGTCACGGCGGCCTCCCTTACGAACCGGAGGTCCCATCATGTCCGATTTCGATTTCGACGTCGTCACCGGCCCGTCCCGCGCCAGCTGCCCCGCCGCTCCTGCCGAGCCGGAGGCGGAGGACCATGGGCACCCCGCGGACGCGACCACCCCGGCGTGATCTGCCCCGTCCGTCGGTGGACGGGACCGGGCAGCACGGTTTGACGGGTCGCATTCGCCGCATGGCCAACCAGCGTCGGACAAGGCATTCTTCTGCACCACCTCAGGCTGTGACTTGAGGGCCGAACCATCGGCGATCAGGGGAAACGCGCATGTCCGTCACCGACATCACCGGCACCACCCCCGCCGCCTATGGCGTGGGCTCCGCGAAGCCGGCTCCGGCAAAGTCGCCCGATGCCTCTGCTCGGGGAGCGGCCACCGCCGGTCGCGGGAGCCGGGAGGATGTGGTCAGCCTGTCTCCCGATGCGGTCAAGGCCATGAACGCCCGGTCCTTCTCCATCACCGTCCCGCCGGAGGGAGGCGGCGCGTCCGGGGCCGCCTTGCCGTCCGGCATCGACGCCGCGAAGCTCAACCCGAACTACATGCTCGCCCGCATCGACTATATGGAGAAGCATGGAGACTACATGGAGAAAGCGTTTGGCCTGCTGCGCCAGACGCTCGGCCTCCCCGAAGACCGGCCGTTCTTCCTGGGCGGGGCGGGCAATGCGCTTCTGGACAAGATCGCGCAGAAGAACGGCCTGACCAAGCCCGAGATGCCGGAGATCCTGCGAGCCGCCGGGGAGAAGGACCCGTTCGAAGACGATTCCGACGCCGATGCTGGAGTGATCGGGATCGGCCTGCCCAACAGTGGCAACGAACTGCAGATCGCCTTCAGCCGCCACGACCTCGCTTCCATCTCCGCCAAAGCGGCCGATTCGCTGAAGATGGTTTCCCTGACGGACCAGAACGAGCGCAGCGGCCCGCTGCTCGGCACCATCAAGGAGGGCGTGCTGGGGCGCTTCACCGACACCCGGCCCGGCCAGGGCGCCAACCTGTGGGCGGTGACCGATGGCGGCGGCCCGAACGCCCGCGTGGTCGCTTCGGTCCGCTCCGTGGGCATGGACGACGTTGCCGGCGAGGTGGCGACGGGTTTGCTGAAGAACCTGAAGGAACTGTTCGCCAAGGCGTAAGCCCCGCCGCACATGGTGGCATTCCCGACGCCGGCCTACTATATTTGGGCCATGCCGATCCGCATGTTGCCCGACACGCTCGTCAACCGAATCGCCGCCGGCGAGGTGATCGAGCGACCCGCCGCCGCCGTCAAGGAACTGGTGGAGAACGCCATCGACGCCGGGGCCACCCGCATCGACGTGGTGGTGCGCGACGGCGGCAAATCGCTCATCACCATCACCGACGACGGCTGCGGCATGGCGCCGGACGAGCTGGCGCTCGCCGTGGAGCGGCACGCCACCTCCAAGCTGCCGTCCGACGACCTGCTGGACATCCGCTCGCTGGGCTTCCGGGGGGAGGCGCTGCCCTCCATCGGGGCGGTCAGCCGCCTGACCCTGACCAGCCGCCCGCGCGGCGCCGACAGCGCCTGGGCGCTGACCGTGGACGCCGGGCTGAAGGGCGCGCCGCAGCCCGCCGCGCTCGCCCAGGGCACTCGGGTGGAGGTGCGCGACCTGTTCGCCGCCGTGCCCGCCCGCCTGAAATTCCTGAAGGCCGCCCGGACCGAGTTTGACCACATCGGCGACTGCATCGAACGGCTGGCCATGGCCCATCCCGGCGTGGCCTTCACGCTGGACGGCGACGGCCGTTCGGCGCTGCGCCTGTCGGCGGCGCAGGGCGACCTGCTGGACGCCCGGCTGACCCGGCTGGGCGCCCTGATGGGCCGCGACTTCCAAGACAACGCCGTGCCGGTGCGGGCGGCGCGCGAGGGGGTGGCTCTCGCCGGCTGGATCGGGCTGCCCACCCTGCACCGCCCCACGGCCCGCCACCAGCATCTGTTCGTCAATGGCCGCCCGGTGCGGGACAAGCTGATGGTCGGCGCGGTGCGGGCCGCCTACGCCGATTTCCTGCCGCGCGACCGCCACCCCATGCTGGCGCTGTTCCTCGACCTCGATCCGCAGGAGGTGGACGTGAACGTCCATCCCGCCAAGGCGGAGGTGCGCTTCCGCGACCAGGGGTTGGTGCGCGGGCTGATCGTCGGGGCGCTCAAGCACGCCCTGGCCGAGGCCGGGCACCGCGCCTCGACCACCGTGGGGCTGGCGACGCTGGGTGCGCTGCGCCCGGAGAGCGGGGTGGACGCGGACGGAACCATGCCACCGCCTTCTCCCCTGCCCTACCGCAACCCGGCGCACCAGCCGGCGCCGTCCTGGGGCGGCAGCTACGGCTCCGTCGTGCCGCGCGGGCTGGCCGACCGGGCGACCGCCTTCCAGGCGCCCCATCAGGCGCCGCTTCCCCCTTTGCAGGGCCGCCTCGCCGGCTGGCAGGCCGCGCCCGCCGCCCGCCCGCCGGACTACTCGGCGCAGGCCGCCGCCGCTCCACCGCTGGACAGCCACCCGCTGGGCGCGGCCCGCGCACAGGTCCACAACACCTACATCGTCGCCCAGACCGCCGAGGGCATCGTCATCGTCGACCAGCACGCCGCCCACGAGCGGCTGGTCTATGAGCGGATGAAGACCGCTCTCCTGGAGGGCGGCGTCAAGCGGCAGGCCCTCCTGATCCCGGAGCTGGTGGAGTTGGACGAGCCGTCCGCCAACCGCCTGCTGGGCCGCGCCGCCGAACTGGCGGAACTGGGTCTGGCGGTGGAGGGCTTCGGTCCGGGCTGTGTCCTGGTGCGCGAAGTGCCGGCCCTGCTGGGGCAGAGCGACGTGAAGAGCCTCGTCCGCGACCTCGCCGAAGAGTTGGCGGAGTTGGGCGACGCCCTGTCGTTGAAGGAGCGGCTGGAGGACGTGTGCGGCACCATGGCCTGCCACGGCTCCGTCCGCGCCGGGCGGTCGCTCAGTGTGGAGGAGATGAACGCCCTGCTGCGCCAGATGGAAGCCACCCCCCACAGCGGCCAGTGCAACCACGGCCGCCCCACCTATGTGGAGCTGAAGCTGTCCGACATCGAACGGCTGTTCGGGCGACGGTGAGTGAGCTGGTCCCCGTTTCCCGGACAGTCGGATAAGCTTGGTTCGCCCATCAGGAAGGACGGACCCGATGACGGGGAAACGGAAACGGTATTCGGCGGAGTTCAAGGCGAAGGTGGCGCTGGAGGCGATCCGGGGCGAGCTGACGGTTTCGCAGCTTGTCGCGAAGCACGGGGTGCACCAGACGCTGATCAACGCCTGGAAGAAGCAGGCCATCGAGGGGATGGCCGGGGTGTTCTCCGCCAAGGCGGAAGTCGCCGAAGCCAGCCATCAGGGCGAGGTGGAAAAGCTGCACGCGATGATCGGCCAACTGGTCGTGGAACGCGATTTTTTGCGCAAGGCCTCCGGTCGATGAGCGTCGGCCGGAGGCGGGAGTTGATCGAGCCGGAGCATCCGCGGTTGTCGATCACCCGGCAGTGCAAGCTGGTTTCCATCAGCCGCTCCAGCTACTACGGGCCGGCCAAAGGCGAGCCGGCCGCGAACCTGGAGCTGATGCGGCTGATCGACGAGCAGTTCCTGGAAACGCCCTGGTACGGCAACCGGCAGACGACCCGGCATCTCCGCCGGCACGGCCACGAGGTCAATCGCAAGCGGGTTCGCCGCCTGATGACACGGATGGGCTTGCAGGCGGTCTACCAGCGCCCGAAGACGAGCGTGCCGCATCCCGAGCACAAGATCTGGCCATACCTGCTGCGCGACCTGACCATCGACCGCCCCGACCAGGTGTGGTGCAGTGATATCACGTACATTCCCATGCGCCGCGGCTTCCTGTACCTGGTCGCCGTCATGGACTGGGCATCCCGCCGCGTTCTGGCATGGCGGTTGTCGAATACCATGGACGTCGAGTTCCGCATCGAGGCCGTGGAGGAGGCGATGGCACGGCACGGACGGCCGGACATCTTCAACACCGATCAGGGCAGCCAGTTCACCAGCCCACGCTTCACCGGGCTCTTGACCGCGGCCGGCATTCGGGTGTCGATGGACGGGCGCGGCCGGTGGATGGACAACGTCTTCATCGAACGGCTGTGGCGATCGATGAAATACGAGTGCGTCTACCTCCACGCCTTCGAAACGGGCAGCGAGGCCAGGGCCGGGATCGGCCGCTGGATCGATTACTACAACGCCGACCGCCCGCACTCGGCGCTCGGCGGCAGAACCCCGGACGAGGCCTACCAGGGCACATCGGACCGGATCAGATTGGCGGCATGACACGAACCTGAACCAAGCTTATTCCAACCGCAAATCTGTCCGGGAAACGGGGACCAGCTCATTGTAGGCTTGTGCCTACATCTCGTGTAGCGCGAGTCGTCTTTATGTAGTATTGTACCATCATCGTAGTGGATGGGGTGCATAGCATGGGCCGAATGATGTCCAGCAGAGAGTTCAACCAAAACCCAAGCGAAGCGAAGCGAGCAGCCGAAGATGGCCCGGTGATCGTCACGGATCGCGGCGAACCGGCCTTCGTACTTCTGCGTTACGACACCTATCAGCGCTTGTCGGGTGAACAGGGTGGCTCCATCGTCGAGATGCTGCGCCAGGACGACGCCGGGGCCGATTTCGACTTCGAGCCGCCGCGCATCGGCGACATCGCCCGGCCGGCGGTGCTGGACTGATGTTCCTGCTCGACACCAACGCCATTTCCGAACTGCGGCGGCCGGCGCGGACCAACCCTGGCCTTCTCGCCTGGGCGGGCGGCGTGCCGCCGGCCGACCTGTTCATCTCCGCCATCACCTTGTTCGAGATCGAGCTGGGTGCCGGCCAGGTCGGCCGCAGGGATGCCGCGCAAGGGGCGGTGCTGCGCAGTTGGATCGACACCCAGGTAATGCCGGCCTTTAGAGGCCGCATCCTGCCGGTGGATGCAGAAGTGGCGCAGCGCTGCGCGACGCTCCACGTTCCTGACCCACGGCCACAGGGCGACAGCCTGATCGCGGCCACCGCGCTGGTTCATCGCTTGACCGTGGTGACCCGCAACGTGCGTGATTTCGAGCCGATGGGCGTTCCGTTGCTCAACCCCTGGAGCAACAGCTGACACCCTTCCGCCTTTCCAGAAACCGCCGGTTTGGCACCCTTCCGCTCCCCCTGGACAGCCCCTTACCCGCCCCCACGGTAGGGGCTTGTCGCGCAGAAGACCAGAAGAGGAGGCAACCCTATGCTCCGCAAAATCCCCGGCACCGCGCTGTCCTGGACCACCATGCGGGACTGGTTGGCGCTCGTGTACGCGGTCTGCGGCCCGATCCGCGCCAGGTCGCGCGAACACGCCCGTCGCGAAAGGCTTTGCCGATCGCTGACCATCGCCAACATTCGCGCGTGCCTCGATGTCGAGACACTGGAGGAGGCGGCCGACCTGTTCGACCGGTCCCGGTACAACAATGCCCACCTGCATCACGGACCCTTCCACTCTCTGACCCGAGCGGAGTGTGCCGAGCGCATGGTGGAGTGCCACAACCAAGCGCACCGCATCCGTTCCGGAGCGGCCTTCCGAGAGAGGATGCCGGGTCCGCGCTTCGACCCGGCCCGCACGCCCATGCGCGCGCTGGACCGGCTGCTTCAGACGCACCCCGACCTCGCCGTGGTCGAAGCGCTGCGTACCGAAAAGCGACGCCGCTTCGAACACCGGGCCCAGCCGTCCCCCATGGCCGCCTGATCGTCCAACTGACCTCACTAAGACGTTGGCGCATAAGGCGAATACGTGAGTCGGGTCAGTTTTATTGTAGAAGTGCCGGAATCAGGTCAGTCTTATTGTGGAAGCGGGGTCACGCCAGTTCGGGAAAACTCAGCCTTTTCAGCACGTTAATAGGGTCAGTCTATCTGTGGCCTGACATGAGGTTGTCGGGCCACAGATAGACTGTAAGCGGTGTTCTCAGGCCACGGTGTGTTCTGCCTACTGGGCGTAACTCCAGGGCAGCAGTTCATCGAGTCTGGTGATCGGATGCCCGCTGGCG
>NZ_VITI01000009.1 GCF_007827795.1 Azospirillum brasilense | reverse complement strand
TCCGAACTCGGCCGTGAAACGCCTCAGCGCCGATGGTACTGCGTCTTAAGACGTGGGAGAGTAGGTCGCCGCCAGGTCACCACGGCACACGCCAAGCCAGCCCGACGCGGCTTGGACAAGGTTTCAGCATCGCTTGACAATCGGCTTCATGAACGACAAAGCCGGCGCTTTCCCCAACGGGAAGCGCCGGCTTTTCGTCGTGTCCTGGACCAATGAGAAAGAACGGGAAATGCGATGATGACTGAGGATGGCGTACCGGATTGCGAGAGCTGCGGGGCCTGTTGTGCCTATTCCTGGGAATGGCCGACCTTCATCGGTGATTGGGATGGCGACGGCATCATGGAGCATCTGAAGGAGGACGGCCGCATGCGGTGCAACGGGAATCGCTGCGCCGCTCTGATGGGAACCCTTGGCGAGTCCGTCTTCTGCAGCGTCTATGAGCACCGTCCGCTGGTGTGCCGTGAGTTCACGGCCGGAAGCGACGCCTGTCACACTGTCAGGTCCCAGCTGGGGCTGCGAGATTGAACCAGGCGCCAACCCGGTGACGCAGGCTGCGCCGGCGGTCCTCCTCCGGGGCCGGGGCGATGTCCCAATCCCAGGCGCGGTCGGGAGGAGGAAGATCGAGCCCCCAGAGGGAATCCTCGCGCTCCTCGATCGTGCCATTCTCCAACCAGAGACTTTCCGTGTCAGTGAAGAGCGTGGCCTGTTCGGCGACACGGGCAAGCCAGGAGCGATGGCTGCCCGCCAGGGTTCGGGCAAAGCGCTCCCTCTCCGCCTCCGGCGTGTTCGGTGCCTTGCGATCGATGGCGTCCAGGGGCAGAAGGGGGAGTTGCGACAGGAGATTGCAGGACAGGGCGAAGGCGAACCGCTCCCCCGGCAGGTCGGGCGGCGTCGGCGAGGGAAGCGGTACCCCCCCGGAGAGGGCTGCGTCCAGGGTCGCCAGCGCCCCGGTGACGTCGAGGGCGAGCAGGCGGACGTTTGGATGGCGCCGCGCCTGCCGGCGAGTGGTGCGGGTGTGCACCATGTCGATCAGCACCACTTCGCCAAATCGCTCGGCCAGCGCCGCGAGCGGAACCTCGATCAGCAGGCCGGACCCCGCCACCAGCGCCCGCCCGCCCCGCGGCGCCCGCTCGGCGGCTTCCTGGACGAAGCGGCGGCAGGCGTCGACGTGGGGAGCCCAGGCCCGCCGCTGGCGCCGGTGGCGGGCGCCGAGGGCCACCGCTTCCGCCAGGTAACCGTAACGGCGGGCCAATGGCGGGCAGGGCGTGGTCAGATACTCGAAGGCTTCCCTCAGCATGGCCGCGTCCCGCTCCGCGCGTCTTTCACCGGTCCGGTCCTTGACCCGAAGGGAACCCCTTGACCGGAACGGGTGGCAGGGTACCTATGGCGGCATGGTGGAGATCAAGAGGAAAGCGGCCCTGGTTACCGGGGCGGGGAAGCGGATCGGACGCGCCATCGCGCTCGATCTCGCGGCGCGTGGCTGGCGGGTGGGAGTCCATTTCGGGCATTCCCGCGGCGAGGCTGATGCGGTGGTGGCTCAGATCGTCGGGCAGGGCGGCGTCGCCGTCGCGCTTCAGGCGGACCTGGAACGGGAACTGGACGCGCAGGCGCTGGTGCCCGAAGCCGTGGAGCGGCTGGGCACGCTGTCGCTGCTGGTCAACAACGCCTCCTGCTTCGAGCGGGACGAAGTGGAGGACGTGACCCGCGAGTCGTGGGACCGCCACATGGAGGCGAACCTCCGCGCCCCGTTCGTGTTGAGCCAAGCCTTTGCGAAGCAGGTGCCGTGCGACGCGGAGGGGCTGATCGTCAACATGATCGATCAGCGGGTGTGGAACCTCACCCCGCATTTCATCTCCTACACCCTGTCGAAGGCCGGCCTGTGGACCCTGACCCAGACGCTCGCCATGGCGCTTGCCCCCCGCATCCGGGTCAACGCGATCGGACCGGGCCCGACGCTGAAGAATGTCCGGCAGACGGAAGAGGAGTTCGCCGCGCAACGTGACGCGACCCCGCTCAGGCGCGGCCCTTCGCCCGAGGAGATCTGCGCGGCCCTGCGCTTCCTGATCGAAGCGCGGTCGGTCACCGGACAGATGGTGGCGTTGGATGGCGGTGAGCATCTGGGATGGGCGCAGCCGTCCCTGGGGTTCGTGCCGACGGAATAGGCGGGTCGGCCGGGATACGCCTTGCCGTTCAGTGGTCGGCGCCCTGATCGGTCGGGCAACCCGGCAAGAGGACCGCGCGTTGTACACATCCGGCCCTGTTGGCGCAAGGGGCTGTTTGCGTGACCAGGAATTTTAGCGGCACAGCGCCAAAGTGCCGACTTGACTCAAGGTGACTTCAATAAAAACAATAACTTAGGATAAATGCCTAAATTTTGCGCATAGCTTTCGAATCCCTTGGGCCGCCTTGCTTCCCTTGGGGTAACTCTTGGGTTATTGACACACTTATCCACAGGAGTCGTGGATATCCCGACGAGTGATCGCCGACGAGGTGAGTCGTTCGTCTTAACCATTCAGGACGGGGGGTGGTTGACCCATTCCCCGAAGCCGACGACATTCGAAACATGGCCGATACCGCAGACACCCCCACGGACCTCATTCTCCCGGAGACGGACAGCGCGGACGATCTGGATGCCGACGCTCCAGGCGCGGATGCTCAAGGCGCGGACGCCACGCCACGACCACGGCGTCGCCCCGCCGATCTCGCGCGCGGGGCGGAGGTGATCCGCGACCATCTGAAGACCCTGCCGCAGACGCCCGGCGTCTACCGCATGCTGGCGGGTGACGGGGCCGTGCTCTATGTCGGCAAGGCCAAGAACCTGAAGCGGCGGGTGTTCAACTACACCCAGGTCAACCGCCTGCCCGTGCGCCTCCAGCGCATGGTGTCGGAGACGGAGACCATGGAGTTCGTCACGACCCACACCGAGGTCGAGGCGCTGCTCCTCGAATCGAATCTGATCAAGCGGTTGATGCCGCGCTACAACGTGCTGCTGCGGGATGACAAGACCTTCCCGCACATCATGATCACCAAGGACCATGACTATCCGCAGCTGACCAAGCACCGGGGCGCGCGGTCGCGCGAAGCCGATTATTTCGGCCCCTTCGCCTCGGCGGGGGCGGTCAACCGGACGATCACGGCGCTCCAGCGCGCCTTCCTGCTGCGCAACTGCGCCGACACGGTGTTCGCCGCGCGCACGCGGCCCTGCCTGCAGTACCAGATCAAGCGCTGCACCGCGCCCTGCGTGGAGCGGGTCAGCCCGGCGGAGTATCAGGCGCAGGTCGATCAGGCCCGCGCCTTCCTGTCCGGCAAGAGCAGGGACATCCAGACGGAGTTCGTCGCCAAGATGACCGAGGCGGCGGAGAATCTCGACTACGAGACCGCCGCCCGCTACCGCGACCGTATCCGCGCGCTGACCGCGGTGCAGGCGCATCAGGACATCAACGTGGAAGGGGTGATCGAGGACGCCGATGTGATCGCCGCCTATGCGGAGGGCGGGATGACCTGCGTGCAGGTGTTCTTCTTCCGCGGCGGGCGCAATTACGGCAACCGCGCCTATTTCCCCAGCCACGACAAGAGCGCCGAGACCCCGGAGGTGCTGGCCGCCTTCATCGCCCAGTTCTACGAGAACAAGGCGGCCCCCGGCCTCGTCCTGGCCAGCCACGACCTGCCGGAAGAGGAGCTGCTGACCGAGGCCCTGGCGCTGCGCGCCGGCCACCGGGTGGAACTGGCCGCGCCCAAGCGGGGCGACAAGCGTCGCATCGTCGAGCACGCCCTGACCAACGCGCGGGAGGCCCATGGACGGCGGCTGGCCGAAAGCTCGTCCCAGGCGCGGCTGCTCGACGGGGTGGCGACGGTCTTCGGGCTGGGCGGCCCGCCGCAACGCATCGAGGTCTACGACAACTCGCACGTCCAGGGCGCCCATGCCATCGGCGCCATGATCGTCGCCGGGCCGGAGGGCTTCATCAAGAACGCCTACCGCAAGTTCAACATCAAGACCGAGGGCGCCGCCGGCGACGACTTCGCGATGATGCGCGAGGTCATGGCCCGCCGGTTCGGACGGGCGGTCAAGGAGGACCCGGAGCGGACGCAGGGCACTTGGCCCGATCTGGTGCTGATCGACGGCGGCATCGGGCAGCTCAACATGGCGCTGGGCGTGCTGGCCGATCTGGGAATCGATGACGTGACGCTGGTCGGCATCGCCAAGGGGCCGGACCGCGACGCCGGGCGGGAGCGCTTCTTCATGCCGGATCGCGCGCCGTTCCAGCTGGAAATGCGCGACCCGGTGCTCTATTTCCTGCAACGGCTGCGGGACGAGGCGCACCGCTTCGCCATCGGCACCCACCGTGCGAAGCGCACCAAGGCGTTGGGAAAATCGATGATCGACGAGATTCCCGGAATCGGACCCGGCCGAAAGAAGGCCCTGCTGCACCATTTCGGCAGCGCCGTCGCCGTCTCCCGCGCCGGTCTGGCGGATTTGGAGTCGGTCGAAGGGATCAGCAAAACGGTGGCGAAAAAGATATACGATCATTTCCATTCAGACGGTTAGAATGACGTCACCCGACGCGCGTTTCCCCCGACTCCAGAGTTGCGACCGATGCTGACCAGCCTGCCGAACCTGCTCACCCTGTCGCGCATCGCGGTGATTCCCGTCGTGGTCGGGCTGTTCTACGTGCCGGAGGCGTGGGCCGCCTACACGGCCTGCGCCCTGTTCGCCGCGGCCTGCATCACCGACTGGTTCGACGGCTATCTGGCCCGCGCCTGGGAGCAGGAAAGCGTCATCGGCAAGTTCCTCGACCCCATCGCGGACAAGCTGCTGGTCGCCGCGACACTGATCATGCTGGTCGCCTTCGCCCGGCTGTCCGGGCTGTCGGTGCTGGCGGCCGTGGTCATCCTGCTGCGCGAGGTTCTGGTGTCCGGCCTTCGCGAGTATCTGGCCGGGCTGAACGTCGGGGTGCCCGTCACCTGGATGGCCAAGTGGAAGACGACGATCCAGATGGTGGCGATCGGCTTCCTGATCGTCGGCGATTACGGCCCGGTCCATCTCCCGGTCACGCTGATCGGCACGCTGGGCCTGTGGGTGGCGGCCATCCTCACCTTCGTCACCGGCTGGGATTACATGCGCGCCGGGCTGAAGCACATGATGGCCCACCAGCCGGCCAAGCCCCGGAAGGGCGCGCCGGGCAACCCGGCCCGCACGCCGGGCTGAGCCGCCTTCCGGGGGCGAGGCGCTTTTTATCGCAAACGGCTTTCCGGCTGGCGGCAGAGCGCACCACAAATCCGGTTTGTCCGTTCGCACGCCCGTGTGTTTCTGCTATGTGACCGGGGAACGCCCGCGAAGCGATGGGCGGCAAGGCGGAGGATAGGGGCTTCCATGAAGATGTTCGGCCTGACGGGGTGGAGCGGCAGCGGCAAGACGACGCTGATCGTTCGCCTGATCCCGGCGCTGATCCGGCGTGGCCTGACCGTTTCGACCATGAAGCACGCGCACAAGGGCTTCGACATCGATCACCCCGGCAAGGACAGCCACAACCATCGCGAGGCCGGCGCCACCGAGGTCCTGGTCAGCTCGCCCCGCCGCTGGGCGCTGATGCACGAGATCCGGAAGGACGAGCCGGAACTGTCCCTGACCGAACTGCTGCCGAAGCTGTCGCCGGTCGATCTGCTGCTGATCGAGGGATTCAAGCGCGAGCCGCACGAAAAGATCGAGGTGTGGCGCGCCTCGGTGGGCAAGTCGCTGATCGCGCGCGACGACCCGAGCATCGTCGCAATCGCCAGCGACGGGCCGGTGCCGGACGCCGGGGTGCCCGTCTTCGACCTGAACGACGAGGAGGCCATCGCGTCCTTCATCATCGAGCGTTGCGCGCTGGACCGGTGCGGCGCAACGGGGCAGGCTGTCTGAGGCGCCGGGCAGTCTGAAGAAGGCGGCCTGAAAAAGGCAGTCTGAAACAAGACCGTCGGGCAGCGGTGTGCAGGGTGGAGTGGGGCGATGGCTCAGCTTAGCGACGATTGCTTCGCCTTCGGCGGGGAGATGATGGCGGTGGACAGGGCGCTGGAGCTTCTCTCCGGCCGCCTCCACCCCGTCACGGAGGCTCGCCGGATCGGCCTTGCCGACGCGCTAGGCCATGTGCTGGCCGAGGATGTCGTCGCTCCGTTCAACGTGCCGCCCCACGACAATTCGGCGGTGGACGGCTACGCGGTCTTCTTCGACGACCTGACGCCCGACGCGGCCACGCGGCTGCCGGTCACCGCGCGCGTCGCCGCAGGCCATGCGCTGGACCGTCCGGGGCGGCGCGGGGAGGCGGTGCGCATCTTCACCGGCGCCCCGATGCCCGAGGGCTTCGACACGGTGCTCATGCAGGAGGATTGCAGGGCGGAGGAGGACACCGTCGCCATTCCCCCAGGCATCCGCCGCGGCGCCAACCGCCGCCGCGCGGGGGAGGATATGGCGCAGGGCAGCACCGTCCTGACCGCCGGCCGCCGGCTGCGGGCGGAGGACATCGGTCTGCTCGCCTCGCTCGGGCGGCGGGAGGTGACGGTGCGCACGGTCCTGCGCGTCGCCGTCTTCTCCACCGGGGACGAGGTGCGGGAGCCGGGTGTGCCGCTGGAGCCCGGCTGCATCTACGACGCCAACCGCTTCGCCCTGATCGCTTCGCTGCGCCAGCTCGGCTGCAACGTGACCGATCTGGGCATCCTTCCCGACCGGCTCGACGCCGTTCGCGGCGCTTTGGCGGAGGCGGCTGGGACGCATGACGTCCTCATCACCTCGGGCGGCATGTCCACCGGGGAGGAGGACCACGTCAAGGCGGCGGTGGAAGCGTTGGGCGGGCTGCATTTCTGGCGGCTGGCGATCAAGCCGGGGAGGCCGGTGGCGCTGGGCACGGTCAATGCGACGGCCAAGAGCGCGGTCTTTATCGGCCTGCCGGGAAATCCGGTGGCGGTCATGGTCACCTTCCTGCGCATCGCGCGCCCGATCCTGCTCCGGCTGATGGGGGCGGCGGATGAAGCGCCCGCCTTGTTCCCGCTGCGCGCGGGCTTTACCTACAAGAAGAAGGTAGGGCGGCGCGAGTATGTGCGGGCCACGCTCGCCCGCGCCGCCGATGGGGTTTTGACCGCGGTCAAGCATCCGCGCGACGGGGCGGGCATCCTGTCGTCGATGGTCGAGTCCGATGGGCTCGTCGAACTGCCGGAAGAGATCACCCGCGTCGAGCCGGGGATGATCGTGGATTTCCTGCCTTTCAGTGAGGTTCGGTGATGAAGATCCTCTATTTCGCCTGGCTGCGCAGCAAGATCGGCGTGGCGACCGAGACGGTGGACCTGCCGGCGGAGGTCCGGGACGTCGGGACCCTGGTGGAGTGGCTGAAGACCCGCAGCCCGAAGCACGCCGACGCGCTCGCCAACAGCACGGTGGTGAAGGTCGCGGTGAACCAGGAGCACGTGCCCTACGACCACCCGGTCGGTCCCGGCGACGAGGTGGCCCTGTTCCCGCCCGTGACCGGCGGCTGAGAAAGGAAACCTTGCCGTGACGGTGAAGGTGCAGAGCGAGGACTTCGACGTCGGTGCGGAGTTGGCCGCGATGACCGGCGGCAAGACCGGCATCGGCGGGGTGACCCTGTTCGTCGGGCTGGTGCGCGACATGGCCGGCGGCGAATCCGTCAGCGCCATGACGCTGGAGCATTATCCCGGCATGACCGAGCGGCAGTTGGAGGCCATCGAGGCGGAGGCGCGGGAGCGCTGGCCGCTGGACGACGCGCTGATCATCCATCGCTATGGGCGGCTGGAGCCGGGCGACCGGATCGTGCTGGTCGCCACCGCCAGCGCCCACCGCGAGGCAGCCTTCGAAAGCTGCCATTTCCTGATCGACTGGCTGAAGACCAAGGCGCCCTTCTGGAAGATGGAAGCCACGCCGGACGGCGAGCGCTGGGTCGAGGCTAAGGACTCCGACGACAAGGCGGCAGCCCGCTGGACGAAACCGGCGTGAGGTGAGAGGCAGGACACAGACGGTGCCCTCCTCACGGTGATTGGATTCGCTCCCGCGCAAGGCTGTGCGCGCATGCAGAGTGTCCGATCATGCGAACCCGGTTTTTGCTCACCGGATTGGCCGTGCTGCTGGGGGCGCTCCTGTCGTGCCCCATCCAAGGGAAGGAGAGGCGACTGGTTGAGTGGGTTCTGACCGACCCGGTCAGCGGCTGCCGCGTCCGCGACCATGACTTGGGCCGTGGGAGGTCCGTCCGATGGAGCGGACCCTGCCGCAACGGCTTCGCTCACGGTGCTGGCGTTCTCGAAACATTCGAAGGCGCAGAACCGGCGGACTGGATCGAGGCGGTCTTCGTCGATGGCCGGGCCGAAGGGCCGGGACGCGCCGGGCGCGAGGATGGGACGATCTTCCAGGGCCGTTTCCGGCATGGCCTCGCCACCGGCCTGGGGACGTTGACCCTTCCGGATGGTCACCGCTATGTCGGTGAATTCGCCTTCGGGCGTCCGACCGGGCAGGGGGAGTTCATCGCCTCCATGGGGTTGCGGTACCGTGCGCGGGTTGACCGGGACGGTCGGGTGTGGCCCGGCACGCTTCTCGGCGCGAAGCCTCCCGAACCCTTCCGGTCGGCCGAGCGGCCGGTTATGAAAGGACCGGCCGCGCCGGGCAGCCTTGAGGAGTGGCTGCGCACGCCGCCATGGGACTACCGCAATCCAGAGAGGCCCGACCCGGATCGGCCCAACCCGGACGGGCGTTGACCAGCTTTGCACAGGCGGCGTTTGCCAGACGCGCCGCGCCGTGGTGACATCCTGGACCCCTTCGGAAGACGGCGATGAACTGGCAGACCCTCGGATTCTTCTTCGCGACGGCCTTCGTGCTGTCGATGACTCCCGGCCCCAACATGCTGCTGGCGATGAGCCTCGGCCTGCGCTACGGCGTCCGCCGGGCGGCCTGGGGCGGGCTGGGCATGTGCGTGGCGCTGACGACGATGGCCACCCTGTCGGTGCTGGGCCTCGGTGCCCTGCTGGCGGCGTCGGAACCGGCCTTCCAGGCGGTGAAGTGGGCGGGCGTGGCCTATCTGACCTGGCTCGGCATCGCCGCGTGGCGGGCGCCGGTGCCGGACGGCTCGCCGCGCGTCAGCGGCGCCGCGGCGGCGGAAGAGGCTCCGGCCCATCGCCTGTTCCTGCGCGGGCTGCTGGTCGCCTTCAGCAACCCGAAGGCGCTGGTCTTCATGGCCGCCCTGTTTCCGCAGTTCATCGACCCGGCAGCCCCGCTGATGCCGCAGCTCGTGGCGCTGGTGGCGATCATGGTGGTGATCGAGTTCGGCTGGATCATGGCCTACGCCACCGGGGGCAACAGCATCGGCGCCCGCCTGACCAGTGGGTCCGCGGCCCGGACCCTCAACCGCCTGACCGGCGGCCTGATGATCGGCGCCGGCGGGCTGCTGGCGCTCGCCCGCCGGCTGTGATCATTCAATCCATCCGGCGGAGGGTCGTCTCCAGACGGCCCTTGCCGGAGCGGTCCAGCCACGTTGCGGACAGGCGCCCGTCGGTCCGGATGCTGTAGCGCAGCACGTTGCGCCCCTTCTCGTCGAACACCAGCTCGTCGTTCTCGATGCGGCCCTTGCGCTGGGCGCGCTCCATCGGCTGGTCGGCCTCCATGCCCGGCCCCAGCACATAGTCGGCATAGACGGCGTCACCTTCGACCCGGTCCACGGCCAGAGCGATCTCCCGCCCGTTGATGTATGCGCCGTACCACACGCCAAGGAAGGAGCGGGCACCGGTGCCCGCCGGAGAGGAGGTGCCGCTGCCGGTGCGCGGTTCCGGCGCCGCGGCGCGCATCAACTCCGCGCTCGGCGTGCGGCCCCAGGACTCGTCGCAGGACGGGTCGCCCCGGCGCGGTGGAGCTTCCGCGAAACGCAGGATGCAGGAGCCGAAACGCCGGACGAACATTCCGGTCGTCGCGGCGCCATGGCCGGTCAGCAGCGCCGGCTGATCCACCACGATGTGTTCCAACCCGCGCGAGGACAGGATTCCGCGCGCCGACTCCCCGCGCCCGCCGGGGTCGAAGTCGTCGCCGTGGAAGAAGAACAGCATCACCCGCGCATTGTGGATGCCGCGGAGGATCGGCCAGAGCTGCGCCGCGTTGTCGCGGAAGCTGTCGTAGGAGTCGGCGAAGTTGCCGAAGGCCGCGGGGGCGGTGCCGACGACGGCGTCCACCCGGTCGCTCTGACCGGCGGCCATCAGCGAGAGGAAGGCGCCGAAGGACTGGCCGGTCAGCACGACCTTGCGGTAGCCGCGGTCCTTCAACTGGTCGGCGTAGCCCGCCAGCGCGCGGGAGCTGTTCGGCAGCGTGTCGCTGACCCGCATGCGGTCCAGCCGGAACACGTCCCACCCCGCGTCCCTCATGGTCTTCATGTAAAGGGGGGTGGGGGCGTTGGAGTCCTCCACATCCACCGACCGGCCGTGGCTCCACACCACCGCGCCTCGGGCCATGGTCGGGCCGAGCAGGGCGCCGTCGCCATAGGCGGGATTCAAGTGAATCTGGGCGGCCGCCATCGGCGCCGTTCCCAGCATCGCCAACACCGCTGCCACCAGTCCGAGCAAGGCCTGTCCGACTGTCCGCTTCATCCTTCCACGCTCCTGTCTGCGGGCGTGGGAAGGGTCCATGAATATGGTTAACCCGACCTTTCCACCAGGACGCTCCGGCTTTTGTCACGGAGCGTTGTCACAGCGCCCCACGATCAGCGCCCTGCGTCAGAAGGTCCATAAGATGCAAATGCGAATGACTCGCATTTCTGGCGTGGATCGTCTAAGGTCGGCTGCGTCACTTCAGTCGGGAGGGGTCAAGATGTGCGATTCGGTGGGCGAGGGGCGTCTGTCTCCCTGGACGGTGTCCGATCTGACGACGGCGGAGCGCGCGCTTCTGACCGGCTTCCGGCAGTGGTTCCGTCACGGCACCGCCGGCGCGATGGCCGCCATGCGGGCCAGCTTCGGCGTGGCCGGCGTGCCGTCGTCGGCTCTGTTGCCACTGTTCGCCCTTCTGGGAACCTTCGCCGTGACCAACGCCGGCCGGCCGGCGTTCCGCTGCCCCTCCTGCTCGCGGGTCGGGATGGACGAGATGGCGGTGCTGGACGCGCTGGCCGCCATGCAGGCCGGGGAGGGTGACGTGACGACTCAAGTGTTCGACCGCTGGCTTCCGCTGGTCGCGCTGACCATGGCTGCCGATTCCGCACGGGAGTTGGCGGACATCCTGGACGGCGCGCGCATCCGTCTGCCGCGACGCCGTCCGGCCCGGCTCATAGCGTTGGCGGCGGAATAGCCGGTGCGAAGCCGGCACCGGTCTGCCATGCCACCGGCCTGAACAGCGGCTTGCGCATGATCCACTGATCGATGGGTACCTGGACCAACTCGCCGGCCGGGGTGCGGTAGGAATAGCGCCCCCGTTCGGTCCCGCGCAGCTCGTAGCCCAGCCGCTCGTAGAAGACGAGGACCCCGGCGTTGTCCCGATCCACGCCCAGCTCCGATTCCGAATAGCCGTGGTCGAGCGCGGCGCCCTCGGCGGCGGCCATCAGACGTGTGGCGATGCCGCGATTGCGAAAGGGCTGGAACACCCGCAACGCCCACAGTGTGGCACGGCGCAGATGCCGCTTGCGCTGGAAGTCGATGCAAATCTGGCCGGCGGGAAAACCATTGACCTCCGCCACCAGGAGCGCGCCACAGCCGCGTTCCTGGGCACGGAACGCCGTGGCGAGGATTTCCCGATGCGGCGTGTGCAGGCCGAACCATTCGAGATCCGGCAGGTCGGTCCGGCAGGCTGGGCGAATTGTGACGGGCAGGCTGATCACATCCTGCGACGCGGTGGCGGCGTCCATTCCTCCTCCGGACTTCAAACCAACTGACGGAATGAACGAGCCTGCGCTGCGTCGCGTTCCCCGCGCCCAATGAAAGTCTTACCGGGCAAGGACGGCCTCCGAGCCGCAGGGCGAAGAAGAAAATTTAGAAAAATTGCTCAAATATCATTGATATCTTGCGCGCTCTGCAACCCAGAGAATATGACGATCAGCCTTGTTGACGACTTGCGCGGACTCTTGATAAGTCTCTATACGAATTGGGGCGAAGAAAACGATGATCGGTGACGAGAGGCGACTCTCAAGCCGACAGAGAACGCCCGGAGAGAGGGAGGACCGTGCGATGATCAAGATTGTCAACCTGGGACGCACTGGCCTTTTCGTGGTGATGCAGAACGGCGCTTTGACCACCATCGGTGGCCGCAGCCATTGGCGCTCGCTCGATGATGTCCGTTCGGCGGCGAACGCGGCGAAGATCAAGGTCAGCGATACGGTTCTCCGCACCGTTCTCTGACGGCAACGCCCGCGTCGCCCGCAGGACAGCGGGCCAGTCGATTTGGTGAGCCGGCGGCACTGATCGGGGCCGCCGGCCACAGGCCGTTGGAACGATCAGCCGGCCCGGACCCGCGCCAGGAAGCGATCGACCTCGGCCCGCAGATTGTGCGATTGAACGGACAACTCGTTCGTCGCCGACAGAACGCCGCGCGCTTCCGACCCCGTGTCCGACGCCGAGGAGTTGACGCGCACGATGGTCTCACTGACCTCGCGGGTGCCGATCGACGCCTGCTGGACGTTGCGGGCGATCTCGGTGGTGGCAGCGCCCTGTTCCTCCATGGCCGACGCGATGGAGGTCGAAATGTCGTTGATCCGCGCGATGGTCGTGGAAATCGAGCGGATGGCGAGCACCGCGTCTTGGGTCGCCCCCTGAACCGCACCGATCTGGGAGTTGATCTCCTCCGTCGCCTTGGCGGTCTGGTTGGCGAGGCTCTTCACCTCCGACGCCACGACGGCGAAGCCCTTGCCGGCCTCGCCGGCGCGGGCCGCCTCGATGGTGGCGTTCAACGCGAGGAGGTTGGTCTGGCTGGCGATGTCGTGGATCAGCTTGACCACCTGACCGATGCGGCTGGCGGCGTCGGCCAAGCCCTGCACGGTGGTGTTGGTGCGCTCCGCCTGTGACATGGCCTCACCGGCGATGGCCGCCGACTGGGTCACCTGATGGCTGATTTCGCCGATGGAGGCGGTCAGCTCCTCGGCCGCCGCGGCGACCGTCTGAATGTTGACGGAGGCCTCCTCGGCCGCCGCAGCCACCTGGGTGGACTGCGCGCTGGTTTCCTCGGCGGTGCGGCTCATGTTCTGGGCGGTGCCCTGGAGCTGCTGCGCGGCGGAGGCCACGGCCTGGACCACGCTCTTCACCTCGCGTTCGAACGAGTCGGCGGTGGTTCCCAGCTCACGCGAGATGATCGCGGCGGTGTTCAGGTCGACATAGACGGAGGTCGCCAGATCCATGTCCAGGAAGACCGCCTTGTTGATCGCCTGCATCAGCTGGGCGAGCTTCTCCGGCTTCTTGCGGTAGACTTGGTAGGCGAGATCGATCAGCTTGTTCAGCGTGTAGCAATAGGCGCCCGTGTACCAGCGCGGCTCCAGACCGATGCGCTGGTGCGCCTGCCCGATCTTCAGCACCTGGGCCATGTAAGCGTCGTCGAAGGTGCCGGTGAAGACATTCTTCAGCCAGTGCTGCTTCTGCATGTCGCGCGCCCGGCTGACCACCGTGGGATTGGCGAGGAGGGTCGCTACCTGCGGGACAGAGCGCAGATAAACGTAGAAGTCCTCAAGGATCTGATCGATGCGTTGGGCGAGATGGGGTTGGAATTCCCGAAGGACTGCCTTCGTGGGTTCGTCGATTCGCAAGAAGGAGATTCGGTCGAGAATGGATTGTGTCTGGGCAGAATGCGACATGGATCGACTTCCCCGCGAAAATAGGACCGCATCAGATTAGCGCAATTTGTTTTTTAATGCAAAGTAACCAACCTGCGGGCGGCACTATGGAGGGTTACGATCGGTGTGAAAACCGGCAGCGTTGTCGCAGGCCCAACAAATCATCGGAGTCTAATGAAATAGAAAACCGGCGGAGCCGTTTGGCATCCGCCGGTATGTTGTGAACCCTCGTGGAGATGTCTGTTCGTCTACATCATGCTGCCATGTGGGCCGGTGCGCGGCGCAACGCTTGAGCGGCGCTGAGCACGGCCTTCTGCAGCTTTTCGAAGGCCCGCACCTCGATCTGGCGCACCCGCTCGCGCGATACGCAGAACTGCTGGCTCAACGACTCCAGGGTGGACGGGTCCTCCTTCAGTCGGCGCTCGAACAGGATGCGGCGTTCACGATCGTCCAGCCGCTCCAAGGCCTGTCCAACCAGCCGGCGGCGCAGCGCCAACTCGTCGGCATCGGCGATCACGCTCTCCTGGGTCGGGCGGTCGTCGGCCAGAAGCTCCAGCCAGTTGGTTTCGCCATCGCTGGACATGGCGGCGTCGAGCGAACTGTCGTTGGACGAGAGCCGGCGGTTCATCTCGATCACCTCCTGCTCCGGCACGTCCAACTCGGTCGCGATGGCGGTGACGGTGGATGGGGACAGGTCGCCCTGCTCCAGTTCCTGCATCTGGCTCTTCAGGCGGCGCAGGTTGAAGAACAGCTTCTTCTGCGCGGCGGTCGTGCCCATCTTCACCAGGGACCAGCTGTGCAGGATGTATTCCTGGATGGCCGCGCGTATCCACCAGGTGGCGTAGGTTGCGAAACGGAAACCGCGTCCCGGATCGAATTTCTGAGCGGCCTGCATCAGACCCACATTGCCTTCGGCGACGAGGTCGACCAGCGGCAGGCCGTAGCCGCCGAAACCGCGGGCGATCTTGATGACCAGCCGCAGATGGCTGCCCACCAGACGCTCCAGCGCATGGCCGTTCCCGCGGTCGCGCCAAGCGACGGCCAGCTCGCGCTCTTCGTCGGGGGCCAGGATGGGGAACCGCTTCGACTCCTCGACGTAACGGGTCAGGCTGGCATTTTCACCAGTCAGGAGTTTCTTGAGCACACCGGCCTCCTCTCTCCAACGCTCCACCGTCTCTTGCCGCTGAACCCTTTCGATGGCCGTTCGCGGACGCCCATCGTTTCGGCATTCTTATTGTGGACATTTGCCGAAATTATCCAGGAACACGTCAATCAGACACTGATACTGTGCCGCCACCACCAAGTTGGATCAAGCCTTGAAACGGCGGTGCAGCAATATTTTTTGGCGTATATCCGGACTATTCGGTCCTTATGAATGCCAAAAACATCGGGAGAACTTTTGGGAGATTGGCGAAAATATGACGACTTTCGTTTGGAGTGAAGGCAGATGCGGCGCTCTCCGCTTTGTCATCACTCGGCCGCAGATGGGTATCCTTTTCATAAGCCATGGCCATACGGGCTAACCGGATCAGCCTCTCGGCATAGGACCTTTCTCAGAGGTTCAGGGGCGGTACGGACGCGGCCCGCGGCGACGCTTGTGTTCCACCGGCTTGCGGGCGTGCTATTCCGGGAGGAATCCGAGGAAGACGCAAGGTGAGAGGCTCTCCATGAACATTCGCAGCAGCCGACCGGACGATCTGGCGCGCATCCAGGCGATCTACGCTCACCATGTCCTGACCGGCGCGGCCAGCTTCGAGGAAGTCCCGCCCAGCCTGGAAGAAATCGCCCGCCGCCGCGACGAGGTGCTGGCCAGGGGCATGCCCTATGTCGTTGCGGAGATGGACGGGAGAGTCATAGGGTATGCCTATGCCGGTCCTTACCGGCTGCGCACCGCCTACCGCTACAGCGTCGAGGATTCGATTTATCTCGATCCGGAGTGCATGGGGCGCGGTGCTGGCCGGGCATTGCTCTCGGTGGTGATCGACCGCTGCGAGGAGGCCGGTTGCCGCCAGATGATCGCGGTGATCGGTGACAGCGCGAACGCCTCGTCCATCGGTCTTCATCGCAGCCTGGGCTTCGAGCCGGCGGGTCTGCTGAGGGCGGTGGGATTCAAGTTCGGGCGCTGGGTGGACAGTGTCCTGATGCAGCGCCCGCTCGGCAACGGGGATGCGTCACGGCCTGAATGATGGGAGAGCCGGGCAACCGGGCCGTTGCGTCGTTCAACGGCCAGAGGTCAGAGGAGAAACCCATCAGATGCGTGTGCTGGATTCTGTATGTCGCGGCGCACGTGGCCTTGTCTCGCGGGAGCGTCTTGACCGCATCCGTGGCATCGATCCACGACCGCTGAAAGCAACAACGGGCGCATCCCTGGGATGCGCCCGACATTGAATGCATTGCGTGGGGCAGGGGATCAGTCCTGGACCACCCGCTTGCGGCCCAGGCCGAGCTTGGTGGCCATCTCCGAGCGGGCCTTGGCGTAGTTCGGGGCCACCATCGGATACTCCGCCGGCAGGCTCCACTTGGCGCGGTAATCGTCCGGGGACATGCCGTAGACGGTCTTCAGATGCCGTTTCAGCATCTTCAGCTTCTTCCCGTCCTCCAGGCAGATGATGTGTTCCGGGGTGACCGACTTCTTGATCGGCACCGCGGGGACCAGCTCGGCCTTGGCCGGCACGGACTTTTCTTCGCCGAGGCCGTTGAAGGCCGCCTGCACGTTGAGGATGAGCGCCGGCAGGTCGGCGACCGGCACCGTGTTGTTGCCGACATAGGCCGCAACGACCTTGGCGGTCAGGGCCTGCAATTCCGATGCTTCGATGGTCATGGCCGCGTTCAGCTCCGTTCCCCTGTGGATCAGCCGTTTGGAACAGCCTTGGATTTGGGCGATGTCGATCAGACGTTCACCACGTCGCGCAACTGCTTGGCCGGCTTGAACCGCGGCGCCTTGGACGCGGCGATCTGCACCACCTCGCCGGTGCGCGGGTTGCGCCCGTCGCGGGCGGCGCGCTCGGCGACCTCGAAAATGCCGAACCCGGCAAGGCGCACATCCTCGCCACGACCGAGCGCCGAGGAAATGCCTTCGAACACCGACTGGACGACCTTCGCCGCATCGGACTTGCGGATGCCGGCGTTGGTTGCGACGGTCTCGATGAGCTCGGCCTGGTTCATGCGAAACTCCTGGTGCGTGTGCGCGTGTGGATTTTTCCGTGTTCTTGGCAGATTGAATCCATTGGCACAAGAGCGATGGCCGGAAAGGCAACCATAAGTGTTTTGCCAATGATGAGTTCTTGCATCCCCTGTGGCCCGGATGCATCAAAGCGACCGCCCGCCGCGGCACAACGGTGCTGTACGGACGACAAAGGGAGGATGATTTCCGTCGATAGTTGATCGACTCGCCGGACACGGGTCTTGAACGGAAAAACAGCAACACCACTTGCGTGGCGTTCGGGTCCGGGCCCCTCTGACGGCTGAGGCGTCGGCCGTGATGTCGGATACCGCTTGAATTCACTGCAGACGCAGCGCAATCAAGTGGGCCTGTTAATGGATTCCCTTATCGCTCCCGTCCTTCTCGATTTCATGGGAAAGCCGGTGTGGGTCTGGTTGACCTTCATCGGCATCGTTCTGGCCTTGCTGGCCTTCGACCTCGGCATCCTCAACCGCCGCGACCGCGAGATCGGCGTGAGGGAAAGCCTTCGCCTTTCCGCCTTCTACATCACCGTCGCACTTCTGTTCGGCGGCTGGGTCTGGTGGTCGATGGGCGATGCGGCGGCGGCCCAGTACTACACCGGCTTCTTCATCGAAAAGAGCCTGTCGCTCGACAACGTCTTCGTCATATCGCTGATCTTCACCTACTTCGCGGTCCCGCGGGCCTGCCAGCACCGCGTGCTGTTCTGGGGCATCCTGGGCGTGATCGTGATGCGCGGTCTGATGATCGCCGCGGGCGCCGCCCTGGTCAGCGAGTTCCACTGGGTGCTCTATGTCTTCGGCGCCTTCCTGCTGATCACCGGCGTGAAGATGCTGTTCGCCGTGGACAAGGAGCCGGACCTCGCCAACAACCCGGCGCTGCGCTTCCTGAACCGGCATCTGCGGATCACCGACGGCTTCCGCGGCCAGAACTTCTTCGTGCGGGAGACGGGTCCGGACGGGCGGACCGCCCTCTACGCCACGCCGCTGTTCCTGGCGTTGATGATGGTCGAGTTCGCCGACCTGATCTTCGCGGTGGACAGCGTGCCGGCCATCTTCGCCATCACCACCGATCCCTACATCATCTACACCAGCAACATCTTCGCCATCCTCGGCCTGCGCGCGCTCTACTTCGCGCTGGCGGCGATGGTCCACCGCTTCCGTTACCTGAAATACGCGCTGGCTCTGGTGCTGGTCTTCATCGGCGGCAAGATCTTCTACACGCAGATCTTCGGCAAGCCGGACCCGCTGCTCTCGCTGGGCGTGACGCTGACCCTGATCGCGGGCGGCGTGGTCGTCTCGCTTCTCAAGACGCGCAGCGAGGGCAAGCGGCTGCCGGCGGAGTGATGCCGGTCAGCCGGTGAAGCCCAGGCGTTTCAGGGCGGCGATGCTCTCCTTCGCGCTGGTGTGAAGGATGAAGTCGCCGCCCGCCTGCGTCCAGGGATCGCGGGCCTTCTCGCGGTCGTCCACCAGAACCGTGCCCGGCCCGCCATGCCGGTGCTTGTCGCGGGCCATGCAGGTGATGACGTGCACATGGGGGCCCAGCATGTGGGCGACCCAGCGCCGCTTCTGCTCCGGCGCCCAGGAGCCGAGCGGCAGGCCGGTCAGGATGGTCGGCGCGTGGGGTTCGCAGAATCGCCAGAGATCCTGCGCGTCGTGCATGAACTCCAGCGTCCCGAAGAAGTCGGGGTGGCGGGACAGCTCCCGCCACATGACCTTCATCGGGATCTCCTCCGGGCGTTTGCCGGTGATCACCTTCACGCCGCGGTCGAAATCGGCCAGAACGCCGTCGAGATCGAGGAACAGCCTGGATTTTTGCATCGTCGTCCTTGTCTTGCCGTCGAACGCCTGGCGAACGCGACGGAAGAATACCGGTCGCACGGAACCTTCGCCAGTCGGTCGGGTTGCACCCGAAGGCATAGGCGCACGGCTTCGGTGCGGCAGGGGGTATGGATGACGGTCATAGGCATTTCAGGGTCTTACGGCGGCCTCAATCTTGGTGACGAAGCGATCCTCACCTCGGCCATCGAGCAGTTGCGCGCCACCGTGCCGGGGGTGGAGGTGGTCGTCTTCTCGCGCAACGCCGCCCACACCCGCGAGAACCACGCGGTGGACCGCGTTCTGAACCCGCGGGAAGCCATGAAGGATGAGATCACGCCGGAGGTCGAGCGGCTCGACCTGCTCCTCCTGGGCGGCGGTGGCATCCTCTATGACAGCGAGGCGCAGACCTACCTGCGCGAGGTCACCATCGCGCAGAGGCTGGGGGTGCCGACCCACACCTTCGCGATCGGCGTCGGCCCCCTGAAGGACCGGGTGGAGCGCGACGCGGTGCGCGAGGGGCTGGACCGCATGACCGGAATCACCGTCCGCGAACCGAGCGCCAAGCGGCTGATCGAGGAGATCGGCGTGCAGGTCCCCGTGACGGTCACCGCCGATCCGGCGCTGCTGCTGAAGCCGGAGCCCTTCACGGAGGACATGCTGGCCGAGGCCGGTATCCCGCGCGGGCGCCCTCTGGTCGGCTTGTCGGTGCGCGAGCAGGGGGCCGCCGCTCCCGAACTCAGCGACGCGGCTTACCACCAGCTTCTGGCCGAGGCGGCGGACTACATCGTGCAGCGTTTCGGCGCCGATGTGGTGTTCGTCCCGATGGAACGCGCCGACGTGCGGGAGGCGCACCGGGTGATGGGCCGCATGGCCGTTTCGGAGCGCGCCCATCTGCTGCAATACCGCTACACGCCGCGCCAGATCATCGGGCTGATGGATCACTTCGAAATGGCGGTGGGGATGCGGCTGCATTTCCTGATCTTCGCCGCGATCACCGGCACGCCGCTGATCGCGCTGCCCTACGCCTCCAAGGTGTCGGACTTCCTATCCTCGGTGGGGCTGGAGCCGCGGGCGACCGTGTCCCACACCACCGCCGGGACCTTCCTCGCGGACCTCGACCGGCTGTGGGACCACCGCGCGGAGCAGAAGGGACTGCTGCGCGACCGGATTCCCGTGTTGATGGAGCGCGCCCGCGAGACGGCACCGCTGGCCCTGCAAACGGTGACCCCGCGCGCCGAAGCCGCGGAATGACGAAAGGAGACAGTCTTGCCTGTCCTGCCCTGTCCCCCGAACCCTGAATCGGTCACCCTGCCGCCGCGCCGCGCCATGAAGGTGGCGCGCTGCCATGTGCTCGTCGTCGGCGGCGGCCCGGCCGGCATGGGGGCGGCCATCGGAGCGGCCCAGTCGGGGGCCGACACCATCCTGGTGGAGCGCTACGGCTTCCTCGGCGGCAACGCCACGGCGGCGCTCGTCATGCCCTGGATGAGCTTCTACACCCAGCGCGGTTCGGTGGCGGTGGTCGACAATACGCGCCTGATGCCGCAGGACCACGGCCCCGGCGAACCGGTGGTGGGCGGGGCGCTGGCCGTCTTCCTGGGGCGCCTCTACACCAACCAGGGTGCTGTTCCGCCCTCGCCGGACACCGGATTCACCGTCCCCTTCGACCCGGAGGTGCTCAAGGTCACCGCGCAGCAGATCCTGGACGAAGCCGGCGTGAAGGTGCTGCTGCACGCCTTCGCCTCCACCGTCCTCGGCGAGCCCGGGAAGCCCGATGCCGTGGTGTTCGAGACGAAATCCGGCCCGGTGGTGATCGAGGCCGACGTGATCGTGGATTGCACCGGGGACGGCGACATTGCAGCCCTGGCCGGCTGCGATTACGAGGTCGGGCGGGAGGAGGACGGGCTGACCCAGCCCATGACGCTGATGTTCCGCATGGTCGGATTCGACCACGACGCCTTCAGCGGCTATGTGCGGGAGCACCCGACGCAATGGCGCGGCGTGCACGGCCTGTGGGATCTCGTGTCCAAGGCCACCGCCAACGGCGACCTCGATCTGGCGCGCGAGGATATCCTGTTCTTCGCCACCACCCATCCCGGAGAGATCGCCCTGAACTGCACGCGGGTCACCGGCGCGCTGGGCACCAACGTCTTCGACCTGACCCGCGCGGAGTGGGAAAGCCACCGGCAGGCCGCGCAGATCGCGAATTTCCTGCGAAAGTACGCCCCCGGATTCGCCGACGCCTACAACTGCCAGACCGGCACCGGCATCGGCATCCGCGAGACGCGGCGCATCGTCGGCGACTACGCCATGACCGCCGACGACGTGCTGGGAGCGGCGAAATTCAGGGACGCCATCGCGCGCGGCACCTACCCGGTGGACATCCACAGCCCGACCGGCCGCGGCACGGTTCTGAAGCGCGTGCCCTCCGGCGAATGGTACGAGGTGCCGATGCGCGCCCTGCTGCCCAAGGGGATGGAAAAGCTGCTGGTGGCCGGACGCTGCATCTCCGGCAGCCACGAGGCCCATTCCTCCTACCGGGTGACCCCCACCTGCATGGCGACGGGGCAGGCCGCCGGGGTCTGCGCGTCGATGGCGGCGCGGCGCGGCGAGCGCACCCGCGACATCCCGGTCGGCGCCATCCAGCGCGAGCTGCTGCGCCAGGGCGCCCTGCTGCGCGAGCCGGAAGCGTAAGGCTCCTGGAGTCAGCGCATCGCGAAGAGTTCCTGGTGGAAGCGCTGCTCCACCGGCAGGCCGTGGGCGGCGAAGTCGTGCCGCAGCGCCTGACCGAAGCCCGTCGGGCCGCAGAACCAGACGCTGGCGTCACGCCAGCCCGGCACCAGCGCACGGATGCGCCCGCCGTCCAGGCGGCCGTCGCGCTTGTCCATCAGGACGTGGAGGCGAACTCCCGCCGCCGCCGCGTCGGCGGTGAGCTTCGCAATCGCTTCCTCGTCGTATTCGCTGGTGGTGTGGAAGAAGTCGACGGTTTGCGGTGGTCGTTCAGGGCTCGCCGCCAGGAACTTCATACGGGCGATGAAGGGCGTGACTCCGATGCCGCCGCCCACCCAGATCTGGTACGGACAGGAATCGTCGAAGGTGAAGCACCCGTAAGGCCCCTCCACCGTCACCGCCTGACCGACCGTCAGCCGCTCCCGCAGGCGCCGGGTGTGGTCGCCCAACTCCTTGACCACGAAGGTGATGCGGTGGTCGGCGTCGTTCCAGGCCGAGGCGATGGTGTAGGGATGGGCACCCTCCGCCCTGTCCGACGTGGCGAAGGCGAATTGGCCCGCCTTGTGGCCCGGCCAACCCTGTGGAACGTCGATCGCGACCTCCAGTGTGTGCACGCCTGGAAAGTAATGGAGGGCGCTGATCGCACCCGGAACCCGCCGGTCGGCGGCGACACGGCCGAGAAGCACGACGGCGGCGGCCCAGACGCTGGCGGCGAGCAGCAGCGCCATCACCCAGCCGATCGGCGAACTCCAATAGTCGAAGTCGGTCAGCACGACGGTGTGGAACACCAGCACGAGGTAGGCAATAGCCAGCAGGCGGTGCGTCTTGAAGAACAGGCGGTAGGGAAGGCGCTTGAACAGCGCCAGCGCGATGAGCAGCACGACCGCGTAGAAGGCCCATTCGCCCAGCCATTCGGCGGTGCCCCGCAGGCTCCGGAGCGACTGTTCAAGGGAACTGTCGGGAATGGCGCGCGGTCCCCGTTGCGGCCGGGCCAGCCACCCCCAGCCGACCGCCCATTTCGGCCCCTGGGCCCACAGCCAATGGATGATCGCACCAACGAGCGCGGCGATGCCCAGCCACTTGTGCAGGCGATACATCTTGTCGAGGCCACCGAACCACGGCTCCGGCCAGCGCGGCCGCAGCGCCAGGATCATGGCCACGCCCATACATCCGATGGCGATGATGCCGCTGTATTGAACCAGTTGGGCGCGAAGGCCGAAAAAGCTGCTTGCCAGAAACACACTCGGCTCGGCGGCAAGCCACAAAACCGTCAAAAGCGCTAAAATACCCCATAAAGACAGCTTGATTGCTTTCATGGCTACATCCTCCGTGACGGCCACCGTCAAGGTGCGGATGGAGGGACGTTTCGCGATTTCCCCTTCCGGTGACGAGACGATTTGAATCATCGCAGCCATTCCAATGGCTGGCTACGACAACGGAGGGGGATGTCGAGGAAACCGGTTACTTGCGAATCCAGACCTTTGTTTCCATGAAGCGGTTGGCGAGGAAGCGGTAAGTCTGCTTCTGCAACTGCTCTATGGCGGTGGACTTCTCCACCGGCGTGGAGTCCCAGGCCTGAAGGATGTCCTCCCACTCCAAAAGCCGGGCCCTCAGATCGTCGCGGATTGTGCGGATGAAGGTCACGGTGGTGTCGAAGGACTTCAGCGCGCCGAAGATCTCGCCGGTCTGGGCGTCCGCCTGCTCGAAGACGGCGTCATAGTCCTTCAGCGGCTTGGTCAGCAGCCCTTGCATGCGCGCGACCTCGTTGCACAAAGTGCGGTCGGTCCGGTAGATCTGGGTCAGCCGGTTCAGCTTGCCGCTGATGGCGCGGATCGCGTTGAAGCGGTCGCGCAACGCCTCGATGTAGGACAACTCCTGGGTCAGATCCTCGATGCGGTCGGTCAGATACTGCTCGTAATTGTCCTTCAGGCCGAGCTTCGCCGCGATGTCCTTGAAGGCGGCCTTGACGCGCTGCTTGGTCTGTGGGTCCTCGACGATCTGTTCCAGCTCGTCGGCCTTCACCACGATCATCTCGGTTCCGGAGATCGAGGAGACGAGTTGGACGGTCAGACGGCCCCGCGCGATGTTCCGGTGCTTTTCCTCCACCGACCACGAGGCGCGGCCGTCCAGCAGCTCCCCCGGAATCTGCTCGCCGGGGCGGATCTGCTTCACATAGGCCAAGCCCTTCTCCACCACGTCCAGGAGTTTGGAGTCGCGGCTGTCCTCCTTGATGTCGAAGGATTCCATCAGCGTGTTGAAGGGCAGGGCGGCCTTCAGATCGCCCAGAAGGATGTTGAGCACCGGCTGCTTGGACGAGGGGTCGATGCAGAAGAAGGCCCCGGAAAGGCTGAACACCTTGTGTTCGAAGTCGAAATGCGTGTCCCGCATCGGAGCCGCGGGCGTCGCCTCGGTATCGGCTTCCGTGCTTCCGGTTTCGGGATCGGGGACATCGGACATGGGCGGGGACCGGAAGCGGGAATGGGACGGGCAGGTTACAGCAGATCGCGCAGCCGGAACCAGAGCATCGCGAGGACAAGGGCGGGTGTGCGGAATCGCCGCCCGCCGGGGAAGGGCCGGTGGGGCACGCGGGCGAACACGTCGAACCGCTCCGCCGCGCCGCGGATCGCCTCCGCCATGACCCGACCGGCCCTTCCCCGGCCAGCGCCACCCCGTGGCCCGAATAGCCGTGGGCGAAATAGACGGTCGGCGTCAGCCGCCCGACCTGCGGCATACGGTTCATGGTGATGGCGACGTGGCCGCCCCAGAAATGATCGACCGCGGCGCCACGGAGCTGCGGGAAGACCGCCAGCATCTTGGACCGCATGGCGATCTTCAGTCCCGGCGCGTCCAGGCCGGAATAGCTGACGCCGCCGCCGAACAGCAGCCGGTGGTCGGCGGAGCGGCGGAAGTAGTTCAGCACGAAGTTCATGTCGCTGACCGCCAGGTTGGTCGGCAGCAGGGAGGCCGCGGTCGCCTTGCCCAGCGGCTCGGTGGCGATCATGTAGGTGGCGACCGGCATCACCACGGCCGACAGGCGCGGCGCCAGCGCCCCCAGATAGGCGTTGCCGGCCAGTACGAGGAAGCGCGCCGTCACCCGCCCCCGCGCCGTGGTGGCGCCGGGGCGGTCCCCGGTGTCGATGGCGGTGACGCGGCTGTCCTCGAAGATGCGCACGCCGGCCCGCGCGGCGGCGTCGGCGAGGCCCAGCGCGTAGTTCAGCGGGTGCAGGTGCCCGCTTCCGTCGTCGGCCAGCCCGCCGACATAGGCGTCGCTGCGCACCACCGCCCGTATGGCCTCGCGGTCGAGCGCGCGGACCTTCCCATAGCCGTAGCGGTCGCGCATCTCGCGCTCCATCGCCGCCACGTCGTCCATGTGGCGCGGCTTCACCGCCGCGTGGGCGAAGCCCCAGGTGAGGTCGCAGGGAATGGCGTGCTTCGCCACCCGCTCGGCGATCAGCGCCTTGGACTCCTCGCCGAGGTCCCACAGGCGCCGGGCGTCCTCCGCCCCGACCCAGCGCTCGATGGTGCTCATCGACTTGTTGTAGCCGGTGATGATCTGCCCGCCGTTGCGGCCCGACGCTCCCCAGCCGACGCGGTTGGCCTCCAGCAGAACGACGTCGTAGCCCTGCTCGGCCAGTTCCAGTGCGGTCATCAGCCCGGTGTAGCCGCCGCCGACCACGCAGACGTCGCAGGACAGCGAGTCCTCCAGCACCGGGTGCTGCGGATGCGGAGTCGCGGTGTCGGCGTACCACGAGCGGATGTGGGATGGTGTGGGCATGACCGCCGAGTTAGGGGAGGGACCCCCGCCACGTCAATGATTCCAGCGGTCATATGGGCAGGATCTTTGTTCCCCTCTGGCGCGAAGAGGGGGTGCGGGATCATAGTAAGGCGGTCGTTCACAGCAGGGAGGGGCTGCCCACCGTCCGGTGCGGTCCATACGTTCATGGGTTTCATGGAAGACTTCATCAAGAAGAACCGCATCACCGAAGTGGAATGCCTCGTGCCCGACATGTCGGGCATCGCGCGCGGCAAGATCGTGCCCGCCGAGAAGTTCCTGCGCATCCTGCGCGACCGCGGTCTGCGGCTGCCCGAGGCGATCTTCGTCCAGACAGTCACCGGGGAGTATCCGGAGGACGACAACGTCACCTCGGACGAGAATTCCGACATCTACATGATCCCGGACGAGCGCACGATCCGCTTCGTCCCCTGGTACGAGGAGCCGACCGCCCAGGTCATCACCGACTGCGTCTACGCCGACGGCAGCCCGGTGAACTTCTCCCCCCGCCATGTCCTGAAGCGGGTGCTGTCGCTCTACGAGGAGCGCGGCTGGAAGCCGATGGTGGCGCCGGAGCTGGAGTTCTTCCTCGTCCAGGTCAACAAGGACCCCGACTACCCGCTGGTGCCGCCGGTCGGCCGCAACGGGCGCGTGGAAAGCGGGCGGCAGGCCTTCGGCATCGACGCGGTGAACGAGTTCGATCCGATCTTCGAGATGGTCTACGACTTCTGCGAGGCGCAGGACATCGACATCGACACCCTGACCCACGAGGCCGGGGCGGCGCAGATCGAGATCAACTTCAACCACGGCGACGCGCTGGAACTGGCCGACCAGGCCTTCCTGTTCAAGCGCACGGCGCGCGAGGCGGCGCTGCGCCATCAGGTCTACGCCACCTTCATGGCCAAGCCGATGCAGAACGAGCCGGGCAGCGCGATGCACATCCACCAGTCGGTGGTCGATGCGGATTCCGGGCGCAACCTGTTCTCCGACGCCAACGGGGCGGACACGCCGCTGTTCATGTCCCACATCGCCGGGCTGCAGAAGTATCTGCCCCACGCGATGCCGCTGCTGGCGCCGAACGTGAACTCCTACAGGCGGCTGGTTCCGAACTCCGACGCGCCGATCAACGTGCATTGGGGCCGCGACAACCGGACCACCGGCCTGCGCGTTCCCGTCTCGCCCGCCGATTCGCGCCGGGTGGAGAACCGGGTGGCCGGCGCCGACGCGAATCCGTACCTTGCCATCGCCGCCTCGCTGGCCTGCGGCTATCTCGGCATGGCCCAGGGGCTGGAGCCGACGGACCCGGTGAAGGGGTCCGCCTATCGGCTGGCCTTCACCCTGCCGCGCCACCAGGGCGACGCGCTCCAGAAGTTCAACGCCTGCAAGCCGCTCAAGGAAGTGCTCGGCGAGAAGTTCCTGGACGCGGTGACCTGCGTGAAGGAGGCGGAGTACGAGGCCTATCACCGGGTGATCAGCTCCTGGGAACGCGAGAATCTTCTGCTGAACGTTTGAGCATTTTTCCGCCCCCTTCCGCCGCCGCCGCGGAAGGGGGCGTTTCCGTTCCGCAAAACCCCGCAGTTCCCCCGCAAACCGTTGACAACCAACCTCCCCGTGAGTGCAATAGCGCTCGCGCCGGGGACGCCGTGCGACGCACGCCGCCTCCCACGTCGAATGGAAAAAAGTCGACCAGTCACGAACTGACGAACGATCCAGAATTCGGGGGCTTTCTGCATGAAACGTTTCGCTCTCAGCGTCATCGGCGCCGTCGCGGCGATCGCCATCGCCGGCCCGGCGCTGGCCCAGGCCAAGAAGCCGGTCAACATCTACATCTGGAACGACTATCTGGGCGAATCGACGCTGGCGGACTTCACCAAGGCCACCGGCTATGACACCAAGGTGGATCTGTACGACAGCCTTGAGCTGCTGGAGCAGAAGGTGCTGGTCGGCAAGTCGGGCTACGACGTGATCGTCCCGACCGCCGAGCCGACCCTGTCGCGCATGATCCAGGCGAAGGTCGTGGCGCCGCTCGACAAGGCGAAGATCCCGAACCTGAAGAACGTCGATCCGAAGGTTCTGAAGCTCCTCGAGAACTCGGACCCCGGCAACAAGTTCGCCGTGCCCTATCTGGGCGGCACGGTCGGCATCGCCATCATCCCGGAGAAGATCAAGGCCGTCGCCCCCGACGTCCCGCTCGACAGCTGGGACCTGATCTTCAAGCCGGAGGTGGCGAAGAAGGTCGCGGCCTGCGGCATCACCGTGATGGATTCGGCCATCGACGTGATCCCGTCGGTGCTGAACTACCTCGGCCTCGATCCGAACTCCGAGAAGAAGGAGGATCTGGACAAGGTCGAGAAGACGCTGCTGGCGGTCCGCCCCTACATCAAGCAGTTCGTCACCGGCCAGAACATCAACATCCTGGCGGGCGGCGACGCCTGCGTCGTCATGGCCTACAACGGCGATGCCATCCAGGGTGCCGCCCGCGCCGAGGAAGCCAAGAACGGCGTGAAGGTCGAGTACATCACGCCGAAGGAAGGCGTGCAGGTGTGGTGGGACACGCTGGCCGTTCCGGCCGACGCGCCGAACAAGGAGGGCGCGCACGCCTACATCAACTTCATCCTGGACCCGGCGAACACCGCCGCGATCTCCAACACGGTCAGCTACGCCAACGCCGTTCCGGCCTCGCTGGCGTCGGTCGACGAAGCGGTGAAGACCAACCCCGCCGTCTTCCTGCCGGAGAACAGCACCGTCAAGCTGTTCGCCCTGAAGTCGATCAAGCAGGCCACCGACCGGGCCCGCACCCGCGTCTGGACCAAGGTGAAGACCGGCAAGTAAGCGCGCCGCGCAAGCCGGCATGAACGACACGCGCCCCGGTCGCTCCCTGTCGGGAACGGCCGGGGCGTTCCCTTGAGAAGAGGACGCCGAGAGGAGCCGCATGGCCGTCCAGCCGATCCGCAAGCCCACGCGCCTGGAGCCCTGGCAGGACCCGGGACAGAAGCCCTATGTGCGAATCGAAAAGGTGACCAAGACCTTCGGCGATTTCGTCGCCGTGGACGAAGTCAGCCTGTCGATCTACCGGGGGGAGTTCTTTGCCCTGTTGGGCGGCTCCGGGTCCGGAAAGATCACTTTGCTGCGCATGTTGGCCGGGTTCGAGACGCCGACCGAGGGCAAGATCTTCATCGACGGCGTCGATATGGCCGGCATTCCGCCGTACGAGCGGCCGGTCAACATGATGTTCCAGTCCTACGCCCTGTTCCCGCACATGTCGGTGGAGCAGAACGTCGCCTTCGGCCTGAAGCAGGACGGAGTCGCGAAGGCGGAGATCAAGGAGCGGGTGGGGGCGATGCTCGACCTCGTCCAGCTCGGCCAGTTCGGCAAGCGCAAGCCGCACCAGCTGTCCGGCGGTCAGCGGCAGCGCGTGGCGCTGGCCCGCTCGCTGGTCAAGCGGCCCAAGCTGCTGCTGCTCGACGAGCCGCTGGGCGCGTTGGACAAGCGGCTGCGCGAGCGGACGCAGTTCGAGCTGGTCAACATCCAGGAGAAGCTGGGCGTCACCTTCATCGTGGTCACCCACGACCAGGAGGAGGCGATGACCATGTCCTCGCGGATCGCCGTGATGAACCACGGCGTGATCGCCCAGACCGGCACGCCGACCGAAATCTACGAGTATCCGCAGTCCCGCTTCGTCGCCGAATTCATCGGTTCGGTGAACATGTTCGAGGGCAGGGTGGTGGAGGATCAGGCCGACCACGTGCTGATCCGCTCGGAGGACGCCGGCTGCGACCTCTACATCAACCACGCGGTGGCGGTCCCCGCCGGCGCCACGGTGGGCGTCGCCGTCCGTCCGGAGAAGATCGCGCTGAGCAAGGAGCCGCCGGCCAATGCCGCGACCAACGCCGATGGGCGCAACGTCACCAGCGGGATCGTGCGCGAGATCGCCTATCTCGGCGACGTGTCGATCTATCTGGTCGAGCTGAGGACGGGCAAGACCGTGCGCGTCACCGCGCCCAACGTGGTGCGGCGCACCGAGATGCCGATCACCTGGGACGACGAGGTGCATCTGAGCTGGCGTCCCTTCGCCGGGGTGGTGCTGACGCAATGATCGACCTTCTGCGCCGGATCGGCCTGTGGGGGCGGGGGGTGGTGGTCGCCATCCCCTACCTGTGGCTTCTGCTGTTCTTCCTGGTGCCCTTCCTGATCGTGTTCGGCATCAGCCTGTCGGAGGCGATGCTGGCGCAGCCGCCCTACGCGCCGCTGATCGACTGGCTGGTGGACGAGGACGCGGAAACGACCAAGCTCCAGATCCTGCTGAACCTGTCCAACTATCTGCGGCTGGGCGGCGACGACCTCTACATCCTGGCCTATCTGAACTCGGTGAAGATTGCGCTGGTCACCACCGTCTGCTGCCTGCTGCTGGGCTATCCCATGGCCTACGCCATCGCCAGGGCGGAGCCGTCCAGGCGCGGGCCGCTGATGATGCTGGTCATCCTGCCCTTCTGGACCAGCTTCCTGATCCGCATCTACGCCTGGATCGGCATCCTGAAGGCCAACGGGGTGGTGGACAACCTGCTGCAATGGACCGGCCTGACGACGGAGCCGTTCGAACTGCTCTATTCCGATTGGGCGGTCTACATCGGCATGACCTACTGCTATCTGCCCTTCATGGTGCTGCCGCTCTACGCGACTCTGGAGAAGCTCGACCCGACTCTGCTGGAGGCGGCGGCGGACCTCGGCTGCCGTCCCTGGAAGGCGTTCCTGACGGTGACGCTGCCGCTGTCGCTGCCGGGCATCATCGCCGGGTCGCTGCTGGTCTTCATCCCCTCGGTCGGCGAGTTCGTGACTCCGGAGCTGCTGGGCGGCCCGGACACGCTGATGATCGGCCGCGTGCTGTGGAATGAGTTCTTCGCCAACCGCGACTGGCCGGTCGCCTCGGCGGTGGCCATCGCGCTCCTGCTGTTCCTGGTGGTGCCGATCATGGTCTTCCAGCATGTCCAGGGGCGCCAGACGGAGGCCGGTCGATGAAGCAGATGGGAAAACTGGCCTGGGCGCTGTGGTTCGGCTACGCCTTCCTCTACGTGCCGATCGCGCTGCTGATCTTCTACTCCTTCAACGAATCGCGGCTGGTCACGGTGTGGGGCGGCTTCTCCACCAAATGGTACGCGGAGCTGCTGCAGAACGACCAGCTTCTCGGGGCGGCCTGGCTGTCGCTCAAGGTGGCGGCGATGTCGGCCACCGCCTCGGTGGTGCTGGGCACTGTCGCCGGTCTGGCGCTGGCCCGTTTCGGGCGATTCCGCGGAAGGACGCTGTTCGGCGGCATGATCACCGCGCCGCTGGTCATGCCGGAGGTCATCACCGGCCTGTCGCTGCTTCTGCTGTTCGTGGCGCTGGAGCAGGCCATCGGCTGGCCGGATGGGCGCGGCATGACGACGATCACCATCGCCCACACCACCTTCACCATGGCCTATGTCGCGGTCATCATCCAGTCGCGCCTCGTCAGCCTGGACGAGAGCCTGGAGGAGGCGGCGATGGACCTCGGCGCCCGTCCGGCCAAGGTCTTCTTCGTCATCACGTTGCCGATCATCGCCCCGGCCATCGTGTCGGGTTGGCTGCTGGCCTTCACCCTGTCGCTCGACGACGTGGTGGTCGCCAGCTTCGTGTCGGGCCCGGGCTCCACCACGCTGCCGATGGTCATCTTCTCCAGCGTGAAGTTCGGCATCAGCCCGCAGATCAACGCGCTGGCGACGCTGATGGTGGTGGTGGTCGCCACCGGCATCTTCATCGCCAGTCTGGTGATGGCGCGGCAGGACCGGCAGAGGAAGCGGGACGAGCAGATGGCGGTGCAGGGGGGCTGACAAGCCCCCCCCGTTACTCCCAAATATCGCCTCATAGGCGCTATGCCGTTCGGCCGCAGGCGGCGGGGGTGGCCGTTTGCCGTTGCATTTGCTATTGTGTGGGCATCTGCAACAGCGAATGAGGCCGTATCATGCGTGCGCTCTTATGGTTCCCGATGCTTCGTCTTGGTTTTTCGATGCCTTTCTCGGCGCCGAAGCGCCGTTATTCGGATCGTCCGCCCTCCCGCCGCTGAGCGGTCGAGCGCGCTGCCCTTCCGGGCATTCCGGTGGCCCTTTTGCTGGCCGTTGCCAAATCCTCCGCTCCGTGGTTAGGGTGACCGTGGGTCACGGGTGACGCCGTGACGACCCGCTCCGGCCATGCACAAGAGCCGGGCCATTCAGGGATTTGGCAGGAGATTCAAAGATGACGACACCGGCGGCGGAAGGCTTCACCATGCCGGGCGAATGGGCTCGGCACACCCGCTGCTGGATGGCGTGGCCGTGCCGGCCCGAGACTTGGCCCGAGGGGGCTTTCGACGCCGCTGCTGCCGCCTACACCGACGTCGCGCGCGCCATCAGCCGGTTCGAGCCGGTGACCATGGTCTGCGACCCCGCCGACGTCGCCGACGCCTCCCTGGCCTGCGGGCCGGGTGTCGAGATCCTGCCCTTGCCGATCAGCGACTCCTGGATTCGCGACACCGGACCGAGCTTCGTCACCGATGGGAAAGGGCAGGTGGCCGGCGTCCATTGGGGCTTCAACGCCTGGGGCGGCAATTATCCGGACAGCGCCAAGGACCAGCAGGTCGGGCGCCTGATGCTCGACCATCTCGGCCTGCGCCGCTTCGAAGCGCCCCTGATCATGGAGGGCGGCTCCTTCCATGTGGACGGGGAGGGGACGCTGCTGACGACCGAGCAGTGCCTGCTGAATCCGAACCGCAACCCGAATCTCGGCAAGGCGGAGATCGAGGCGCTTCTGAAGGAGCATCTCGGCATCTCCACGGTGATCTGGCTGGGCGAGGGCTATCAGGACGACGAGACGGACGGTCACATCGACGAGATCGCCCTCTTCGTGAAGCCCGGCGTCGTCATGGCGATCACCACCGACGATCCCGGTGACGGCAATTTCAAGGCGTTCCAGGACAATCTGGACCGGCTGAAGCGCGCCCGCGACGCCCAGGGACGGGAGTTGGAGGTTATTCCGGTCCGCCAGCCGGCGCGGCGTGACGAGAACGGCGTGCGGCTGACCCTGTCCTACACGAATCTCTACATTGCCAACGGCGGAATCGTCATGCCGGCCTTCGAGGATTCGGCGGACGACGAGGCCTTTCGCATCGTGCGCCGGGCCTTTCCGGATCGCGAGGTGGTGCAGGTTCCAGCCTTGGACATCGTGCGCGGCGGCGGAGGCATCCACTGCATCACCCAGCAACAGCCGGCGGTCTGATCCGAAGTCTTTCTGTTTGCGAAAAAGCGAAGGCTCTTCCGGCCTTCGCTTTTGAATCGGTCGGTGCGTCGATTCGGACCTTGAAACGGTTGGAGCGCGGGCGCATCTTCTTAACATGCAGTTAAGCCCGCTCAATATGCCACCGATGGCAAAGCCGCAGCCGCCGATCACACCGGCGATGCAGATGGCCATGTCTCCGGCGGTTCAGGCGGCGCAGCAGACCACTCCCACCGTCCGCACCCAGACGGTCCAGGCGACCCAGGCGGTCGGCAAGATGGACCAGACGCGGGAAACGCGCAACGCGACCCAGTCGGGGCAGGCGATCGACCCGCAGACGGCGGCCGTCCAGGCACGGACGAACGGCACCGGCTATCGCGGCAAGCAGCGCGGTACGCTCCTGGACGTCAGCGTCTGAGGCGTTTTTACGCGCCCTTTCCCGCTGTTCAATTCGCGCACTCTCCGCCATTATCCTACACAAAGCCGAGGCGGTTTTTCGCGTTGCCGAAGGCTGTCTCCAGGAAGCTGGTTCGGCTGTAACGCGCTGGAGCCATTCGCGTGATGCATTCCGCCCTGATGGAGATGATCGCTTCCGGACAAACGGATGTCGGCCGTGTCCGATCGCGCAACGAGGATGCGTTCCACCTCGATCCGGCGCTCGGCTTGGCGGTGATCTGCGATGGCATGGGGGGACACGCCGGAGGCGACATCGCAAGCCGCACCGCAGTGGAAGTAACGGCCGCTGTGATCGCCGGCCACGGCTGTGCCGATGACGGCCGAACGCCATCCCCGGCGGAGGAGGAAAGAGCGGCAGTGGACGCCGTGTCTACAGTCCGCTCCGCGGTGGTCGCCGCCAACCGGCGGATCAACACCATGAACCGTCAGCGCGGCTATGCCGAAGGGCGCGGCATGGGAACCACGCTGGTGGGGCTCTGGCGGGTGCCGGGAACGGGGCGCGTGGTGGTGTTCCACGCCGGAGACAGCCGGCTGTATCGTCTGCGCGATGGGGAGTTGCGTCCACTGACGCGCGATCACAGTCTTTATCAAGTCTGGCTCGACAACGGGCGCCGCGGGCAGGCTCCCCACCGCAACATCATCGTTCGCGCGCTGGGCACCGGTGAGCAGGTGGAGCCGGACATCGCTGTCCACGATCTGCAGCCCGATGACCTTTACCTTCTGTGTTCGGATGGGTTGACCGGGATCGTGCCGGAGGGGTTGATCCAGCGATTTCTCACCCAACAGCCGCCCCCCACCGCCGAAGACGCCTGCGCCCGGCTGATCGGCCTTGCCAACGGGGCGGGCGGACCGGACAACATCACCATCATTCTCGCCCGTTTCGTCCTTCTTCCGGCCTGACCAACAGACGGCATTGCCGAATGTGTCAGGGCGCCTTGGTTTTCAGGAAACGCGCGGTGGCGACGGTGGTCGGTGCGGCGGAATCCAGCGCCTGCTTCAAGGCGGGAAGATAGGATGAAGCCGCCTCGGCTTCGGGGCGAGGAGACGGGAACAGCGGTGTGGGGCTGGCGATCACGACGATCAATTCGTGACCGTATGGCGGCCCGACGCTCCAGAATCGTCCACCGGCGCCGCGTTCACCCAATCGACGAACCGCGCCGGCCTCCACGCGGCCACTGACCTCCAACGGATTGGGCAACAGGTGGATCACGTCGCCGTCCGATGTGAAGTAATCCACCTGCAGATGCGCAGGAAAATCAGGGGCTGCAATATCGAACATCAAGTCCTGGCCGCCCTTGAACGGCGTTCCGGCGGCTTCCGTGAAGCGGATCGACAAGGGTGCCGCAGAGCCGGCGTTGGCGGTCCGGAGCGGGCCGATCAGGGTCAGGGGTTCGCACAGGGCAGGGGACGCGCGCTCGACCTCGACAGCAGCCCGCTGGCCGGTAAGAAAGTCCTGGGCGAGCAGCGCAAGACTGTCCGGATCGGTATCGCCTGCCGTGAGCCCGGAGATCGCAACCCGCTGATCCTTGCCGATGGCGACATCCAGTTCGGCGCAATGAAACTCCGACAAGGCCGTCCGCAGCGCCGACAGGTCGGGCACGGTGGGAACCGGTGGGGCGTCCGGCTCGGAAGGCGGCTGTGCGGAGACAGTCTCGCTGTCCGTCGAGCCATCACCGGACGCCGCGCCGGCATGGCCCGCCCAGGCGGCCATAACGACCCCGACAACGGCGGCAAGCAGCGCCGTGGCGCATCGGTGCCGCCATCTCATCAGCCATGTCATCGGCGTGTGGGCGTCCTTCACCGGAACCTGGCCGTTGGCTATAAACTGCGATTTATGTAGCGTGCATTGTGGGCATCGCCAAGGGTGGAGGGATGGCTCCTGCCGCAGAACATCGATCATATAATCTGTATTATGGAAAATAATATCGGGAAGAAGCGAGCAGGGCATCAATCCGTCCCTTCCGGCGTTCCGACCGATGGACTATCGTCACGGCTCGTTCCCGCATTCGTTCCCTTCGATGAGGGTTGCGCTTTATGCCTCGCTCCTCGTGGCTTTTCGGCCCCGCGCTGTCGCTCTGTCTGATCCCGTTCGCCGCGATCGCCCAAACGCCACCCGATTGCGCCAAGCCAGTCGGACGGGCCGACCGGACCATCTGCGCCAGCGTCGATCTGAAAGTCGCCGCCGAGGAGTTGGCCACGCTCCTGCGCGACACGTTGGGAAACACCCCCGCTGACGACCGGGACACCATTGCGCGCGCGCAGAAGGCGTTCCTGACCGAACGTGACGGCACCTGCGCCGACAAGTCCACCATCACGGCCTGCCGAGCTCTGTATGAGACACGCACCGCCGACCTCGCCGCCCAAAACTCGACGGCCCAAAAGAAGCTGGCCGCGGTCGTCGCCGGGATTCCAAAAGACGCCAAGGCCGCCGCCATGGCCCTTCAGCGCTACAACGGTGCGCCGGCAAAGGCATGGCTGGTCTATCTCTACCAAAGCGGTGCGGTGGCGGTGCCCGACAAGGACGCCACGGTGCGCAGGCTGGTAGACGAGATCGTGAACCAAGGTCTTCCGAAAGATCCCTATCTCCTTGAGGAGATGGCGAATCTCGGTGACATTCCAAGCGCGCCGCTGGGCACGTCGCTGCTGTTCCTGCGCCACGTCCTGTCGACCACGGAGATGGACGCGCCCTGCTTCCTGTTCACCAAGCATGGACAACCCGCCTTCGAAGCCTTTGGCGCCTTCTGGGGCAACGCGCGCGACGAGACGCCCGGGCTGTGCAACCCACCGTCCTCCCTGTTCGATCTGCCGGAATGGAAAGCCGTCTCCACCCACATGGACCCAGCCATCGAGCCGGCCCTGGTGGAGCGTGGGAGCATCCGCCATGGCTATGAACGCCAGTTCGAGGTGGACGACCTTCAGGCGTCGCTGGTGCCCAGCACGCTTCTCGAAGCACCCATGTCCGCCGAAGCCAAGAAGATGGCCGAGCAGCGCGGGCGGGCCGTGGCCGCTTTTCGATCCTGGGGCGATTTCGACGCTTGGCCGGAGAAGGAGTACCGCGCGGCGATGCACACCCTTCCTGCGGCCATCACTGCAACATCAAAGCTTTACAGAGAGAAGTTCAAGCTGAATCCCCAAACGGCGGATCAGGCGGCCAAGGCGGCTGCGGACCGTTTCATCGCCGGGCGGCTGGGCCTCATCATGCCAGACGAGTGACCGCCGCCCTGCCCCATCCCGCCATCGCCTGAACTTCAAAGCTCGATGACGAGCCCGTCATAGGCGGGCTCGACACCGGCGGGAAGCAGCCGGCGGAGCGTGTCGTAATCCATGGTCTGGTCCATGTGAGTCAGGAAGGCTCGCTTGGGACGCACCCGCGCGATCCATTCCAGCGTCAGGGCTAGGTGGGCATGGACCGGATGTGGCGGCTCGATCCGGGCGCAGTCGACCACCCACACCTCAACACCTTCCAACGCCGCGAAGGCGTCTTCATCCAACCTCACGACATCGGTCGAATAGGCAAATTTGTCAAAGCGATAGCCGAGAGTTTTCAGATAGCCGTGATCCTGCTCGAACGGCACGATCCGGTGACCGCGCACCTCGAACGGACCTTCCACGGCGCGAGGCGTCAGCACCGGGCGGTAGAAGGGATCGCCGGGGCGCAGGGGCTCGAAGCAATAGCCGAAACGCCGCTCCAGCTCGGCCAGATCATCGGCGCGGCCGTAGGTGTCGATGGGCGCTTGCATGGCCCGGCACAGTTCCCGCAACTCGTCGATGCCGTGGGCATGGTCGGCGTGCTGGTGCGTCCACAGGACGGCGTCAAGCCGCCGCACATCCGCGTTGAGAAGCTGCTGGCGCAGGTCCGGCGAAGTGTCGACCAGGACGCTGACGCCACTGCCCTGCCCGGCCCCAGCTTGCTTCGACTCCTGCCCTTGCTCCCATTCCACCAGGATGGACGGGCGCATCCGCTGGTTTTTGGGGTTCGCCGGATCACAGAAGCCCCAGCCGAGACCGATCACAGGAACGCCCCGTGATCCGCCGCAGCCGAGGATCGTAACCCGTTGACCGCTCATGCGGCCGCCTGTCGGGGCGTTCCGGCGCGTGGGAACAGGCGGAAGAAATTCTCGGTGGAGATCCGGGCCATGTCCGCCGCGTCCACGCCCTTGACCTCGGCGACACAGGCGGCAGTGTGGGCGACGTAGGACGGCTCGTTGCGCTTGCCGCGGAACGGCACCGGCGCCAGATATGGCGCGTCCGTCTCCACCAGAATCCGGTCCAGCGGGACGTCCTTCACGATGGCACGGAGGTCTTCCGACTTCTTGAAGGTGACGATCCCGGACAAGGAGATGTAAAAGCCAAAATCAAGAGCGTCTTCAGCGAGTTGCCGCCCGGAGCTGAAGCAGTGAAGCAACCCGTTGACCGGCTGGCCAGCGGACTCATCGCGGATGATCCGCATGGTGTCGTCGTCGGCGTCGCGGGTGTGCACGATCAGCGGCAGGCCGGTCTCCAGGCTGGCGCGGATGTGCCGGCGGAAACACTCCTGCTGAACGTCGCGCGGGCTCTTGTCGTAGAAGTAATCGAGCCCGGTCTCGCCCAGCCCGATCACCTTCGGGTGCTTCGACAGCGCGACAAGGCGTTCGACGGTCACCCCGGCGATCTCCTCCGCCGCCTGATGCGGATGGACGCCGAGCGAGCACAGGACATCGTCGTAGCGCTCGGCGACCGCCAGGATGCGGTCGAAGCGCGACAGGTAGGTGCAGATGGTCACCATCCGCCCCACCCCCGCCTGCCGGGCGCGGTCGACGACCGCGTCCAGTTCCTCGGCGAAATCGGGAAAGTCGAGATGGCAGTGGCTATCGACCAGCATCGTTCGTCAGCTCTTCGCTTCGTCCACATAGCGCGGGAACACGCCCTGCGGCGTGGGCAGCGGCGTGCCGGGAACCAGCGCCCCGCCCGCCCCCAGCCGGTCGAACCCGCGGGCGTCCGGCCCCTGCGCCAGCTGGTCCAGGATTTTGGCCGAGGCTTCCGGCATGATCGGCTGGGTCAGGATGGCGAGGTGGCGGATGGTCTCGGCCAGCACGTACAGCACCGTGGCCATGCGCGCCGGATCGGTCTTCTTCAGCGCCCAGGGGGCCTGTTCGTCCACATAGCGGTTGCCGTCGCCGATCACCGCCCAGATGGCGTCCAGCGCCTTGTGGAAGGACTGCGACTGGATTTCCGCACGGACGATCGGCAGCAGGTTGCGGGCGGCGCCGAGCAGCGCGTTGTCGGCCTCCGTGAAGGCGCCCGGCTGCGGCACGGCGGCCCCGCAATTCTTGCCGATCATCGACAGGGAGCGCTGGACGAGGTTCCCGTAATCGTTGGCGAGGTTGCCGTTGATCCGCTGCACCATCTGCTTGTGCGAGAAGTCGCCGTCGTTGCCGAAGGGAACTTCGCGCAGCAAGAAGTAGCGGGTCTGGTCCAGGCCGTAGGTGTTGACCAGCGTCTCCGGCGCGATGACGTTGCCCAGCGACTTGGACATCTTCTGGCCTTCGATGGTCCACCAGCCATGCGCGAAGACGCGCTTCGGCGGGGCCAGCTTGGCGGCCATCAGGAAGGCCGGCCAGTAGACGGCGTGGAAGCGCAGGATGTCCTTACCGACCATGTGCAGGTTGGCCGGCCAGTATTTGGCGTACTCGCCGCTCTCGTCAGGGAAGCCGACCGCGGTGATGTAGTTGGCCAGGGCGTCCAGCCAGACATACATGATGTGGTCAGGGTTGCCGGGAACCGGGATGCCCCACTTGAAGGTGGTGCGGCTGACCGACAGGTCCTTCAGTCCCGACTTCACGAAGGCGACGACCTCGTTGCGCTTGCCGGCCGGGGCAATGAAATCCGGGTTCTGCTCGTAGAACTCCAGCAGACGGTCCTGCCAGGCCGAGAGGCGGAAGAAGTAGGACGGCTCCTCCACCCATTCGCACTCGGCACCGGTCGGGGCGATCTTCTTGCCAGCGGGCGAGGTCGTCAGCTCGTCCTCGCCGTAGAAGGCCTCGTCGCGCACCGAGTACCAGCCGGCGTAGCTGCCGAGATAGATCTCGCCGGCCGATTCCAGACGGCGCCACAGCTCCTGCACCGACGCGATGTGCCGCGGCTCGGTCGTGCGGATGAAGTCGTCGTTGGAGAAGTTCATCAGCGAGACGAGGTCGCGGAAGTTCTTCGACACGCGGTCGGTGAACTCCTGCGGCGCGATGCCGGCGTTCATGGCGGATTTCTCCACCTTCTGGCCGTGCTCGTCGGTGCCGGTGAGGAACTTCACGTCATAGCCGTCCAGCCGCATGAAGCGGGCCAGCACGTCGCAGGCGAGCGTGGTGTACGCATGCCCGATGTGGGGCACGTCGTTCACGTAGTAGATCGGAGTCGTCAGGTAGAAGGTCTTCGACCCGGTCATGGCAGAGGCTCTCCCGAGAATGCGCCGGCCCGGCGTGTCGCCGGCCCGGGTGGGCGTGGTGTGTCGTCCGTGTTAATTAGCAGCCGCTTCCAGCGTCGCCAAGGCGTTCAGGACCACCTGCTTGCGGTCGAGATTGGCGGATTCCGCACGGGCGAAGTGGCGTTGGACCTTTTCCCACACCTCCACCCAACGTTCAAGGCCGCGGGCGTTGGCCAGACGGGTCATCAAGGCGGCCTCCCCGGCCACAACCTCGGCCGGCCACGCGCCACGCGCCAGCGACCGGACGAAGCGGGCCAGCCACCATACGAGCAGGTCGGTGGCCGTCTCGTAGAGCCCGTCGTCCTGCTTGCGGGTCAGCTTGTCGCCGAAGGCGTGGGCGGCCGTGATGTCCAGCCGCGGCAAGGTGCCGAGCAACCCGATCAGTTCCCGGTACAGGTCGAGCCCGCCGGCCTCGGCCAGCCCGATGGCCCGCCCGATGCTGCCCTCCGCCAGCCGGGCGAGCGCCGCCTGGTCCTCGCCACCGAGGTCCGGACGATGCTGGGCCAACAGGTTGAGAACCGTTTCCTCAGGAAGTGGTTGAAGCGTCAGCTTGCGGCAGCGCGAGCGGATGGTGGGCAGCATGCCGCCGGGGTTGTCGCTGACAAGCAGCAGCAGAGCGCCGGTTGGCGGCTCCTCCAAAATCTTAAGAATAGCGTTCAAGCCGCTGAGATTCATACGGTCAGCGCCGTCGATCACGGCGACGCGCCAACCGCCTTCGGCGGCGGTCTTGCGCAGGAAGGGGCCGATCTTGCGCACGTCGTCCACAGCGATGTCGCGCTTCAGCCGGTCGCGCTTCTCGTCGCGCTGGCGTTCCACGGTCAGCAGGTCGGCATGACCGCCCGAGGCCACGCGCCGGAAAACCGGGACGTCCGGAGACAGCGCCAAAGAGGCGGGCGGTGGCGGGGCGCCGAACAGGCCGGTGTCCGGCGGCTCGTGCCCTTGGGATAGGACGAAGCGGGCGAAGCGGAAGGCCAGCGTCGCCTTGCCGATCCCCGGCGGGCCGCCGATCAGCCAGGCGTGCGGCAGCCGTCCGGAATTCCAGGCGTCGAGCAGCAAACGCTCGGCGTCCTCATGACCGGTCAGCTGGGGATTGCGGCGCGGGGCGAGGGCGTCCTCCTCCGCGACCGGTTCGGGCGCGCGGGCGCGGCTCACCTCAGGAGGCTCCCAGGCGGCGGGTCACATGGTCGAGAATGGCCGCCTGGACCGTTTCCACGGGGTGAGCGGCGTCGATGACCACGCAGCGGCCCGGCTCCCGTGCGGCGATGTCGAGGAATCCGTCGCGCAGGCGGTGGTGGAAGGCGACGTCCATGCGCTCATAGCGGTCCTCCCCGCCGCGGCGGGCAGCGGCGCGGGCCAGCCCGTCCGCCACCGGCAAGTCGAGGATCAGCGTCAGGTCGGGCCGAAAGTCGCCCAGGGCCGCAGTTTGGAGCGTGGCGACCAGCTCGCGCCCCAGCCCCAGCCCATAGCCCTGATAGGCCATCGTGCTGTCGAAGAAGCGGTCGCAGATCACCCAGTGACCGGCTTCCAGCGCCGGCCAGACCGTGCGCTCCAGATGGTCGCGGCGGGCGGCGGTGTGCAGCAGCGCCTCGGTCACCGGACCCCAGCGCCCGGTCTCTCCGGACACCAGAAGGCCGCGGATCTCCTCGGCGCCCGGCGAGCCGCCGGGCTCGCGGGTCACCACGACCCGCTTCTCCCATTTGACGAGCGCGTCGGCGAGCAGGCGGATCTGGGTGGTCTTGCCCGCCCCCTCGCCGCCCTCCAGCGTGATGAACCGCCCGCGCGTCATGGTCTGCTCCCGATGGTGATGAGGCCCGCCGCGTTCCGGATTTCCGGCGGTGACGGGCCGGCTTACACCAATCAGCTCGCCCCGAAAATGAGGAACTTCGCCGCTGCCAGGGCGCGGCCGACGAAGCCCAGCTTCTCCACGTCCTGGGCGGCGACCACCGGGAACTCCTTGCCCGGGAAGCCCGGCGCGGAGACCACCACCTTGCCGACCACATCGCCCTTCTTCACCGGTGCGGCGACCGGGGCGTTGCTGACCAGCGACACCTTCATGCCGCCGCGGTCGGCGCGGGCCATGGTGACCTTCATGTCCTCCGGCACGGTGACCGGAACGGTGTCCTGCGCGCCCAGCCAGAGCGGCACCTGATCCACCGTCTCGCCCGCCTTGAACAGGGCGTAGGTGGCGAATTCGCGGAAGCCCCATTCGATCAGCCGGGCCGATTCGTCGGCGCGGGCCTGCATGCTCGGCAGGCCGTTGACCACCAGGATGAGACGGCGCCCTTCCCGCTCCGCCGAGGCGGTCAGGCCGTAGCCGCCGGCCTCGGTGTGGCCCGTCTTCATGCCGTCCACGTCCATGCCGCGATAGAGCAGCGGGTTGCGGTTGCCTTGGTTGATGCCGTGGTACTTGAACTCCCGGATCGAGTAATAGTGGTAGTATTCCGGGAAATCCTTGATCAGATGCTCGGCCAGGATCGCGAGATCGCGGGCGGTCATGTAGTGATTCGGGTCTGGCCAGCCCGTCGCGTTGGTCAGGTTGGTGTCCTTCAGCCCCAAATCACGGGCGCGCTTGTTCATGCGCTCGGCGAAGGCCGATTCGGAGCCGGCGAGACCTTCGGCGAAGACGATGCAGGCGTCGTTGCCCGACTGCACAATCACGCCCTTGATGAGGTCGTCCACCTTGATGTTGTTGTGCAGCTCCACGAACATCTTGGAGCCCTGCATCCGCCACGCGCGTTCCGACACCGGCAGCGTGCTGTCCAGCGTCAGACGGCCTTCCTTGATCGCGTCGAAGACCATGTACATCGTCATGATCTTGCTCATCGAGGACGGCGCCATGCGCTGATCCGGGCTCTTCTCGAACAGCACGGTGTTCGAGGTGATATCGACCAGGATCGCCTGCTTGGCGATGGTTTCGATGCTGGCGGCGTGAGCCACCGGCCCCACCCCCGCCGCGAACAGCGCGACCGCAAGGCCCATGGCGAAACGGGTGCGGGCAACGCGGGTGCGGACGACAGCGACCATGACAACTCCCTTCGAAACGCGGACTGGACAAGACGTGAAACGGAACGAGGCCCGGTGCCGGGCCAAGCTTGGACTGGGCTCGCTCGCGGGTGATCAATCAACCACGATTTTGGCGTCGGTAAGGCCGGCTTGGAGGATCTGGTTCAACACGGCGTCGGCGGACTCCACGCTGGCCAGCGGCCCCACCCTCACCCGCTGAAGACGCTGCCGCCCCGCGACCGTCTGGGTGACCTGCGCCTGTTGGCCGAGCGAGGCCAGACGGGCGCGCACGCGGGTGACGTTGTCCTGGCTGCCGAAGGCGCCGACCTGGACGTAGATCTGCTCATAGGGCTTCACCGGAAGCTCGGCGACCACCGGGGCCGGAACGAAGCGACCGTTGACCATGTCGCCGGCCACCGTCGTGGGCGGCGGCACCGGGGCGCGGGTGACCGCGGCGGGAGTCGGACGGGCGACGCCGCCGACCTCCACCGAACCGCGCGGGGCGGCCTTCGGCGGCGGGCCGTCCAGTTCCGCCAGCATCGGCGCCGGCGTGCCCTGGCGGGCCGCGGCGGCGACCGCGCGGCTTTCCTCGGCCAGAATCTGCACGCGCACCTTGGCCGTGCCCGTGCCTTCGAACCCCAGCAATTGCGCGCCGCGCCGCGACATGTCGATGATTCGCCCGTTGGCGTAGGGGCCGCGGTCGTTGATGCGAACAACCAGCGACCGGCCGTTGTCGAGATTGGTGACGCGCACGAGGCTTGGCATGGGCAAGGTCTTGTGCGCGGCCGTCAGCTCATTTTGGTCGTAAACCTCGCCGTTGGCGGTGACCTTTTGGTGGAATCCCGGCCCATACCAGGAGGCGATCCCGGTTTCACTGTAGGAGTAATCCTCGGCGGGGTAATACCAGACGCCGTTGACCTGATAAGGCTTGCCGACCTTGTAGACGCCGCTGCGCGGCAGTCCGGAGGAGGATGGCGCGGGCGGCGCGGACGCGCAGGCGGCGAGCGTCAGCGCCCCTGCGAGCACGACCGCCCCCCTCAGCATATGCGCGCGTCGCATGGCCCCACCCCGCTAAATCTGGTGGCGCCACTCTAGCCGAGTTACCTCTCCGCGCCAACCGCGCAACACCCGTCAGGAGCCCGCCTGCGCTGCAACGCGGTCATGGGCGGGCCCCGGAAACAGCGAATCGGTCCGCCCCATCAGGCGGTAGGCGACGAGGCCGACCCATTCGCGGACCGGGTCCTGGAGCGCGTCGATCTGCTTGTCGAACTCGAACCGGACGAAAGGCCGTCCGCCGAAGCGCGTGCGGTAATCGACCGGATAGGGAATGACGTCCCAACCAACCTGCCGGAAGATGCCAACCGACCGCGGCATGTGCATCGCCGAGGTCACGAGGACCCAGGTCTCCCCCGGCTTCGGCCGGACCAGCCGCTGGCTGAACAGGGCGTTCTCCCAGGTGTTGCGGGACTCGTTCTCGTAGGTGACGCGGTCCGGGTCGATTCCGACCTGCCGTAGGGCGCTGCGCACCGCGATGTCCTCGCGCAGTTCCAGGGCGTCCTGCCCGGCCAGACGCCCCGAGCCGCCGGTGAAGACCGCATGGGCCTGGGGATAGCGGCGGATCAGCTCGGCAAAGCCCAGGACACGCTCCGCCGCGTCGTTGACGGACGGCTCGCCGCGATCGCGGGTGATCGGTGGGTTCACCGCCCCGCCCAGCATGATGATGCCGTCCACCCGCTCCGGCAACTCGGGGCGGGGAAAACGCTCTTCCAGCGGCAGCGCGACCCACGAGGCGATCGGCGTGACCATGACGACCACGAAGCCCACGGTCACCGCCACGACCAGCCGCCGCCCCCAGTGGGCCAGACGGCGGGTGAACAGCAGCGCCGTTCCGGCGGAGAGGATCAGCACGAGCAGATTGCCCGGCGAAACCAGGAGCCACAGCAGCTTCGACAGCACGAAGGACAACAGCCGACCTCCCCTTTCGATTTTCAGCGGTTTGTAGATACGGACGCTCACCCGCGATGCCCAGGGGGCGACGGCACGGTAACGAATCCGCCATCAATCCGTAACAGCGGCGTCTTCGGCGGCGGGTAAGGTCCGCGGCGCAACCAAGGATTTCCCGCATATGCTGTCGAACATTTCCATCGGCACGCGAATCGCGCTGCTGGTCGCCGCGTCCGTGGTCACCTTGGGCCTTCTGGGCGGGACGGTCACCGTCGGCGCACAGCGCATGTTCGAGGCGACCGCGGAGTTGGACCAGTTCCGCGACGCCTACGAGCACACCGCCGCCATCGAGCGCCGGGCCAGCCGCCTGCGCTTCCAGGCGCTGCGCTTCGTGGCCGACCGGGACGCGGCGGCGGCCGAGGCCTTCGCGAAGAATGCGGAGGATGCCTCGCGCCTGCTGGACAATATCAAGGAGCGCGGTGCCGAACGCCTGCCCCAGGAGGAGTTGGACCACCTGTCGCAGGGCATCGGCACGCTGAAGGAGCGGTTCTCGTCGGTCGTCGCACGAGCGAAGGAACTGGGGCTGTCCGACGACAGCGGCCTGCGTGGAGTGTTGCGCGCCTCGGCCCGCGCCATCGAGGACGAGCTGAAGCAGTGGCCGAACGCCGACAAGCTGACCGGCCGCATGGAGTCCATGCGGAAGATGGAGAAGGACTTCATCATCTACAGCGACGAATCGCTGCTGTCCGGCCACCGCAAGGCCTTCAACGAATTCACCTTCTTTCTGGCCGATTCGGGCCTGGACACGGCCACCCAGACCAAGCTGGAGAAGCAGGCCCGCACCTATCGCACCGACCTCGGCCGCTTCGTCGACGCCACCAAGGCCTTCCGGGCCGAGGTGCAGACCTTCAACGATGCCTTCCAGGCGATGGTGCCGCGTTTCGAGGCCCTTCTGGAGTCGGCCAACGCCGGCATGGCCGGGGCGGTGGAGACGCAGAACCGGGTGCGCGGCGAGGTGATCGCCAACGTGCTTCAGGTCGGCTCCGTCCTGCTGGTCGGCTTCGCGATCATCAGTCTGCTCGTCGCCCGCAGCATCACCCGGCCCCTGCGGCTCATCGAGGGCGTGATGGAGCGGTTGGCAGGCGGCGACCGGACGGCCACCGTGCCGGAGACCGGGCGGCGCGACGAGATCGGCGCGATGGCCCGCGCCGTCAGCGTGTTCAAGGAGAATCTTCAGCGCACGCATGAGCTGGAGCAGGAGTCCCGCCGGGCCGAACGGCGGGCGGAGGAGGAGCGGGAAAACGCACTCCGCGCCATTGCCCATGACTTCGATTCGGCTTTCGGGCGCGTGCTGCACACGGTCAGCCACGCCGCCGACCAGATCCGCAACGGCGCGCACATCCTGCGCGACACCGCGGAGAAGATGAAGGAGCAGGCGCTCGACACGTCGGAGAAGGCGGAGCAGACCTCCGAGGTCGTCGGCATCGTCAACAACGTGTCGCGCACCCTCTCCGCCTCCATCGGTGAGATCGGCGGGCGGGTGACCACCTCCAGCACGGCCATCCGTCGCGCCGTGGATCACGCCCGGCAGAGCGACTCGGCGGTGGCCGCGCTGGCCGACAGCTCGCAGCGTATCGGCGAGATCGTCCGGTTGATCAACGACATCGCCGGGCAGACAAACCTGTTGGCCCTGAACGCCACCATCGAGGCCGCCCGCGCGGGAGAGGCCGGCAAGGGCTTCGCCGTCGTCGCGTCGGAGGTGAAGGTGCTGGCCAACCAGACCGCCAAGGCCACCGAGGACATCGCCGGTCAGGTCGGCGCCATCCAGGAGGCCACCGGCTCCGTCGTCGAGGCGATCCGGGCCATCCGCACCACCGTGGAAGAGGTCGCCCACCTGTCGGAAGACGTGTCCGCCGCCGTGCGCGACCAGCTTGAGCAGACCGAGGAGATCGTCGGCGCGGTGGGCCGGGCCAACGACAACACCCACGAGGTGACCGAGAGCGTCAGCACCATGGCGATCACCGCCGCGGAAACCGGCAAGTCGGCCATCGAGATGATCTACTCCGCCGCGCAGCTGGCGGACGAGCTCCGGCAGCTCGAAGCCGACGCCGAACGGTTCGTGTCCTCCATCAAGATTTGAGGCATCAGGCCGTCAGGCATTCTTCAGACAAAGAGAAAGGGCAGGAGCCGAAGCCCCTGCCCTTTCTCGTTTTCGGGGCGTGGATGACCGGCCTTACGCGGCCAGCATCTCCAGCGCCTTCTGCAGCTTGTCGCGGGCCTGCTCCGCGGTGTCGCGGCGGTCGCGCTGCTCCTCGATCACCTCTTCCGGCGCCTTGGCGACGAACTGCTCGTTCGACAGCTTGGCGTCGATCTTCTTGATCTCGCCGGACAGCTTCTCGATCTCCTTGGTCAGGCGCGCCCGCTCCTTGTCGAGGTCGACGATGCCCTCCAGCGGCAGGATCAGCGTGGCCTCGTCCAGCACGGCCTGGACGGCGCTCTTCGGCACCGGGCCGGACAGCGGCTCGGCACTGGCCAGACGGCCCATGCGCAGGATCAGGTCGCGGTGGGTGTCCAGCCGCTTCAGGCTCTCCGGACCGGCGTCCTTCAGCTTCAGCTCGATCTGTGCCGCGGGCGGGACGTTCATCTCCGACCGCATGGAGCGGACCGAGGAGATCGTCCGAACCACCCAGTCCATCTCGTCGCGGGCGGCGGGGTCGATCAGCTCCGCGCCGTGCTCCGGCCAATGGGCGGAGATCAGGCGGTTCGCCCGGTCGCCCGAAAGCTGCTCCCACAGCTCCTCCGTGATGAAGGGCATCAGCGGATGCAGCATGTGCAGGATCTCGTCCAGTACCCAGGCGGTGGTCGCCCGCGTCTCGGCGATGGCCGCCTCGTCCGCGCCGTTCAGGATCGGCTTGGTGAACTCCAGGTACCAGTCGCAGAAGGTGCCCCAGGTGAAAGCGTAGGCGGTGTTGGCGGCCTCGTTGAACTTGTACGCCTCGATGGACTCGCCGACTTTCTTCGCCGCCTCCGCCAGGGCGCCGACGATCCAGCGGTTCACCGTCTGGGTCAGTCCGACCGGCTTGAAGCCGGGGATCGGGGCCACCCCGTTCATCTGGGTGTAGCGCGCCGCGTTCCACAGCTTCGTCGCGAAGTTGCGGTAGCCCTCGACGCGGCTGACCGCCAGCTTGATGTCGCGGCCCTGGGCGGCCATGGCCGTCAGGGTGAAGCGCAGGGCGTCGGTGCCGTACTGGTCGATCAGGTCCAGCGGGTCGATCACGTTGCCCTTGGACTTCGACATCTTCTGGCCCTTTTCGTCGCGGACCAGGGCGTGGATGTAGACCGTCCGGAAGGGCACGTCCTTCATGAAGTGCAGGCCCATCATCATCATCCGGGCGACCCAGAAGAAGATGATGTCGAAGCCCGTCACCAGCACGTCGGTCGGGTAATAGCGCGCCAGTTCCGGAGTCTCATCCGGCCAGCCCAGCGTGGAGAAGGGCCACAGGGCCGACGAGAACCAGGTGTCCAGCACATCCTGGTCGCGGGTCAGCTCCACGTCCTTGCCGTAGTGGACCTTGGCCGCGGCGATGGCCGCCTCTTCGGTCTCCTCGACGAAGAAATGGCCGTCCGGACCGTACCAAGCGGGAATTTGATGGCCCCACCAGATCTGGCGGCTGATGCACCAGGGCTGGATGTTGCGCATCCATTCGAAATAGGTGTTCTCCCACTGCTTGGGGACGAACACGGTCTTGCCGGTCTCCACCGCCTCGATGGCCGGTTTGGCGAGCGTGGCGGCGTCGACGTACCACTGGTCGGTCAGCCAAGGCTCGATGGCGACGCCGGAGCGGTCGCCGTGCGGCACCATGTGGGTGTGCGGCTCGATCGTCTCCAGGAGCCCCAGCGCCTCCAACTCGGCCACGACCTTCTTGCGCGCCTCGTAGCGGTCGAGCCCGCGGTAGGCCTCCGGAACCTCGTCGCCGGTGATGCGGGCGTCGCGGTCCATGATGTTGATGGCCGCAAGGTTGTTGCGCCGCCCGACCTCAAAGTCGTTGAAGTCGTGGGCCGGGGTGATCTTCACGGCACCCGAGCCGGTTTCCGGATCGGCGTACTCGTCACCGACGATGGGAATCCGACGGCCGACCAGTGGCAGGACGACATTCTTGCCGATCAAGTCTTTGTAGCGCTCGTCCTCCGGATGCACGGCGACGCCGGTGTCGCCGAGCATCGTCTCGGGGCGCGTGGTGGCGACCACGATGAAGCGATCCGCCTCCCCTTCGATCGGGTAGCGGAAGTGCCAGAGGTTGCCCTTGATCTCCTTCTGCTCGACCTCGAGGTCGGAGATGGCGGTGTGCAGCTTGGGGTCCCAGTTGACCAGCCGCTTATCCTTGTAGATCAGGCCCTGCTTGTGCAGTTCCACGAACACCTTGCGGACGGCGCGGCTCAGCCCCTCGTCCATGGTGAAGCGCTCGCGCGGCCAGTCGGGCGAGGCGCCCAGCCGGCGGAGCTGGCGGGTGATGGTTCCGCCCGATTCGGCCTTCCACTCCCACACCTTGTCGATGAAGGCGTCGCGGCCGAAGTCATGGCGCGTCTTGCCGTCCTTGGCGAGGTTCCGTTCCACGACCATCTGGGTCGCGATGCCGGCGTGATCGGTACCCGGCTGCCACAGCGCGTCGCGCCCGCGCATCCGGTTGTAGCGGGTCAGAACGTCCTGGAGCGTGAAGGTCAGCGCATGGCCCATGTGCAGGCTGCCGGTCACGTTCGGCGGCGGCATCATGATGGTGTAGGGCTTGCCGTTCGACTCGGTCTTCGCCGCGAACGCGCCCGACTCTTCCCACAGCCGGTAGTGCTTTTCCTCGACCTCGGCGGGCCGGTACGTCTTTTCCAACATCACCAGGAACTTTCGCTTACGAATTCAAACGGAATGCGTGGCGGGCGTGACGCCGCTCAGAATTTCTGGGAGCGCCGGATCATCCGGTCGATTTCCTGCTGGACCAGCCGCTCGACGATGGTCGGCAGATTCTCGTCCAGCCACTCCTTCAGCAGCGGCTTCAACAGCTCGCGGACGACCTCCTCCACGGTGCGGACGCCGACGGGCATCGGGCCGATGGACAGGTCGTCGCCGAGCTGGCGCGCCAGATGCGTGAAATGGTGGGACGATTCCTCGGCCACCCGGCGGGAGATCAGCCCGTCGTCGAGACCCGACGCACGGACACGCGGCCGCGGCGGGGGCGGCTCGTCGTCGTCGAAATCGTCGAAGGCCGGCGCCGGACGTTTCGCGGCCGGCCGCGGCGGCGGGGGCGGCGGTTCGGGGTCCGGCGCATGATACGCCGGCTCCGGGTCGGCCATGCCGCCGAAGGATGGCTCGTCGCGCCACGGATCGGGCTCCGGCTCGTCGGGCTCGTCCCTCCCCTCGTCCTGGAGCATCTGGGTGAGTTCCAGAACGTCATCGTCATCGTCGTCGTCCATGGGAGGCGGCGGCGGCGGAGGAGGAGGCGGTGGTGGCGGTGGAGGAGGTGGGGGCGGCGGAGGGGGCGCCGCTTCCGCCTTCGCGGGTTCGCCATCCTCCGAGATGATGCGGCGGATGGAGGCGAGGATCTCCTCCATCGACGGTTCTTGCTGGCCTTTATCGCTCATCGTGGCAAACCCGGGGACGTCATCCTGACGCGGACACTAGGGCAGGACTGGGTAAAAAGCCACCAGACAAAAACGGCCCGCCGAGGCGGGCCGTTTCGATCATCCGGGAACGATCACCCAGGACGGGATGTTCAAGTGCGATCACTCCGGAACGCCGGTACCGATCCACTTGTTGCGCACCTGCTTGTAGTGCGTGTCGGCATCGTAATACTGGACCGGCAGGTTGAGCTGCCGCGCCGTCAACTGGCCGATCGCGCCGAGGACCGTGAAGGCCTGCACCATTTCGGTCCGCTGGGCGCGGACGAGGTTGACGCGGGCGTTGAGCAGTTCCTGCTCCTGGTTCAGCACGTCGAGGACGGTCCGCGAGCCGACCTGGGCTTCCTGCCGCACGCCTTCCAGCGCGATCTCGGCGGCCCGGATCTGGGAGTTGTAGGACTCGATGCTCGCCCGCGCGGCCTGCAGGCCCTGCCATGCGCTGATCGCCGCCTCGACCGCCTGACGGCGCGTGTCGTCGATCTGCAGGCGGGCCTGATTCGCCGTGTGCTTCGCCTCGCGGGTCAGCGCTTCCGGCAGGCCGGCCTGGTAGAGCGGAATGGTGATCTGGGCGGTGAGTTGGGCGCCGTCCTGCCGCTTGATGTCGATGCCCGACGAGCGGCCCGCGTCGATGGTGCGGTTCGCCTGGGCCGACAGGTTGGCCGACGGGAGCAGGCGGCCGAACTGCTGATCCACCGCCTCGCGCTGCGCCGCCTCCGTATAGGTGGCCGACAGCACCGACGGGTTGTTGGAGCGCGCCATCTCGACGACTTCGTCCAGCGTTCCCGGCAGCTTGAACTTCGGCTTCGGCGCTTTCAGCTTGCCCGGCATCGAGCCGACGACGCGCTCGTAGGTCGCTCGCGACGCCTGGAGCGTGCCTTCGGCGGAGATGCGGGCGGCGATGGAGGCGGCAAGGCGCGATTCGGACTGGCTGACGTCGGTTCGGGTGTATTCGCCGACGCGGAAGCGGTCGCGGGCGGCGTCGAGCTGACGGCGCAGCACCTGCTCGTTGTTCGCCTGAAGTTCCAGAACCGCCTGGTTCTGCACGACGTCCAGATAGGCTGCCGCGGCGTTCAGCAGGATCTGCTGTTCGTTGGCGAGCACGGTGGCGCGCTGGGCTTCGACGGTGCGCTCGGCACGGCGGACGGCCGGACCTACGGTCGCGTCGTAGAGCGGCTGGGTGGCGGTGACGCCGACGCTCTTGGCGTTGTTCTCGGAACCGGTTTCGCCGCCCTGAAAGGTGCTGTTGGTGGCGTTTCGGGTGATGTCCGCCGTCGCCCGCACCGTCGGACGGTAGCCGGACAGGGCCTGCGGGACGCTTTCGTCCACGGCGCGCTGGCGGGCGCGCTGCGCGGCGAGCGCCGGGTTGTTGGAATAGGCCTGCGCTAGCGCGTCTTCGAGGGATTGGGCCGATGCGGTGTCGATGCCCCCGACGATGGCAACCCCCAGCGTGAGGGCGGTCGCCATCAAATGGCGCGCGAAACGGCTTCGCACAGTCATGTTCAATAGACCTTCATGTTCGGGTCGATTCGGCGCGCCCAGGCATCCACCCCGCCATTCAGATTGGTGGCGCGGGAAAATCCCTGGGAACGCAACCACATGGTCACCTGCGCACTGCGCCCGCCGTGGTGGCAGACGACCACGATGTCGCGGTCCCGCGGCAACTCCCCGACGCGGGCGGGCAGCGCCCCCATCGGAATGTGGAGGCTGTCGGGAAGGGCGCAGATGGCCACCTCCCCCGGTTCCCGGACGTCGAGCACCAGCGGATCGCCACCCGATGTCCGGATGCGGTCCAGATCCTCGACGTCCATGTCAAACGGCGCCGGCATGCCTTGATTCTCCGCTGCGGGCCGCAGGACCGCGGCCGGTGAAAGGCAAGGTGACAGGCTGGGGGACAGGTCGAAAGGGGCCGAAGCCCCTGGGGTCAGTCTTTCTGAGATCAGAATACAAATTTCGGCTTGGCTTCGAAACCCGGCAACGGGTGCGGATGCGCTTCGAACAGCGTGCGGGCCGAGGTGACTCCGCCGCTGCGCTGAAACAGCTTCACTTCACCGACCCTGCGGTCGCCCAGAACGGCGGCGACCAGCCGCCCGCCCTCGGTCATTTGGGCCAGGATGCCCTCCGGCACCTCCGACACGAGGCCTTCGATGACGATCACGTCGTAGGGGGCCTGCTGGGGATAGCCTTCGGTCAGCGGAGCGGCGATGACGACGGCGTTGTCAACGCCGACCGCGCTCAGCGATTCCGTGGCCTGCCGGGCCAACTCGGCGTCGGACTCGATGCCGACGACGGTCGCCGCGAGGCGGGCCAGAACGGCGGTCGAATAGCCGGAGCCGCTGCCGATGTCGAGCACGACGTCGGTCTCATCGATGCCCACTTCCTGAAGCATGCGGGCGAAGACCATCGGCTCCATCAGATAGCGGCCATTGCCGATGGCGAGATCCTCGTCCACATAGGCGAAGCCGCGCGCCGCCTTCGGCACGAACTGTTCACGAGGAATGTCGAGCATGGCATCGACCAGACGCTGGTCGGTCACCTTGTTCGGTCGGATCTGCCCTTCGACCATGTTGAGACGGGCGGCGGCGTATTCGGACATGGCGGTCGCTTACAATCTGGTGGACGGAGCGCGGCGCCAAGCCGTGGTACGCGGCCTCGCTGCCTCGTCGCGTATATATCTTCAAAGTCTCACGAACACAACGCCGCACCGGATGATCGAAATACGCCACGAAGGCGCTTGACCACCCCAGTGAACAGCAGTATACGTCCGCTCCCACGCCGCGGCGCTCCCGCTAGGGGGTGCCGGACGCAAGGATGGCGCGGTGGCAGAGTGGTGATGCAGCGGACTGCAAATCCGTGTACGTGGGTTCGATTCCCGCCCGTGCCTCCATCCTTGATACGGCTGAGACATCAGAAAAATCAAAGCGTTCGATGAGCATCGCGCCACTACAGGCCGGTGCGTTTTCGCGTTTTCGCGTCGCGTCGGCGCCGCCATCCGCCCTGCCCCAGCCGTCGATTTTTTGCCATCAAAAGACTTGGCAAGCGTCAGAGGGTCCGCTATATAGCCGCCCACGCCGGACGTTGCGCCTCGCAAAGGCCGGTCAGACTGATCCCGGTTAGCTCAGTCGGTAGAGCAGCGGACTGTTAATCCGCGTGTCGCTGGTTCGAGTCCAGCACCGGGAGCCACTTCGATGAAAAGGCCGAGTCCTCGCGGGCTCGGCCTTTTCTCATAGCGGTCATTCGTAGTATCCTTTCACCGCCACCGCTTCCGGCATCATCCGAAGGAACGAGCGTTCCGACCGAAGGCTTGATGCCGCCGCAGCACTTCCGGCGTTACAATTCCACGGTACACCCATCCGAGTCGGGATTGCGCCTGTTCAGCGGTGGAGGCGACCCATGTCCATTCTCCCCCTCAGTTTTCGACCCTTCACGCCCAAGGGTGTGCCCCCTCGGCCCGATGGCCGGCAGGAAGACGGTGGCTGGGTCGCCGCGGTGGCGATCGTCGCCCTGGCCATGGTGGTGGCCATCGCCCTGCTGGGCGTCGATTGGCACCGGATGCTGGTCCGCGGCGAGGCCGTGCTGCCGGAAAACCAGCGGTCCATGGTGGTCACACCGATGCCCCGCTAAAATGCCCGGCTGAATCGGATGCCTGATAGCCCGATGACCGGGCGGGCCATCCAATGCGGATGTCTATCGAGATTGTGGGTCGTCGTAGATCAGGCGGTTGTCTGCGGCCTCGCCGGCAGGGTCGCCAATGTCGCGTTTCCATTCGCCGCACCAGTCGGTGGACAGGGTGATCGGAAAGCGCCCTTCCGTGTCGCGCGGGGTCACCTGCGGCGGAAAGCGGCGGCACAGTCCCTTCGGTCCCCTCTGGCGGATGCCCTGCCCTTCCCAGAACAGGCAAGTGTAGCAATTGTCGATTCGCTTCATCGTGGGGACGCGCTCCTTCCTTCAACGACGGCGCCCCGGAACGGCAATCCGTTCCGGGAGCGGCGGCAGTGTCGGCCAGCCGCCCCCTCCGCGTCGATGAAGAAATGCGCGCCGGTGTCGGCGGCGGTGCGTCACTCGTGCCGCGGCTTGCCTTTGCGCATGTCGTCGGAGTGCTGGGCGTAGAAGGCCTTGATCTCCGCATCCAGTTCGAGCTTCCGGCGCTCGCCGGACGAACCGGCGGGCTCGTCGGCGAGACGTTGGAACTCCGCCACCGCCTGTTCGAGTTCATGTTCGTTGTTGATGGGCATCGGCGCCGTCCTTCGTGGTGTCGTTGACGCGGGTAACGTTTGTCGGCGGGTGGAGGTTTCACGCACCGGACAGGTGCGCCTCCGTCGAATCAGAGAACCCCTTGATGCAAGCGCCCTGACGCTCATGTTTAATTCGGGGATCGAGCAATCCGGCGTCCCGCCCGACTCGACTCCGGCAAGGGAGGGAAGCATGACGGGTCGCTGGCGCCGCATCTCCTGGACGTTGACCCTCTCAACGACCTGCCTTGCAGCCTTCCTTTCCGTGATCCTTCCCGCCCACGCCGCGCGGGCGGACCAGCTCGACGCGGCGAAGCTGGCGGGTGCCCTGGTCCGGATCTCCGCCACCATTCTGCCCGACAGCCAGAGCGCCCGCTCGCTTGGCACGGAGCGCGAGGGAACCGGCGTCGTCATCGACGGGTCCGGACTGATCCTCACCATCGGCTACACGATTCTGGAGGCGTCCCAGCTTCAGGTCACCACCGGCGAGGGGCGCGGCTATCCCGCGGAATTCGTGGCGTACGATCAGGCCAGCGGATTCGGGCTGCTGCGCGCCGGCATGGGTTTCAGCGCCGCCCCCGTCCGGCTTGGCGACTCCGACGCGATCAAGGAGGGGGAGCGCGCCATGGTGCTCACCCGGCAGGGGTCCACCGGGGTGCAGCCGGTGCTGATCGCCGCGAAACGCGAGTTCGCCGGCTATTGGGAGTATCTGCTGGACGAAGCGATCTTCACCACGCCGCCGATCATGGGCTTCAACGGCGCCGCCCTGATCGACCGTAAGGGCGAGCTGGTCGGGATCGGCTCGCTGATCGTGCGTGACGCGGTGCCGGCCCATGGCGGGATTCCCGGCAACATGTTCGTTCCGGTCTCCGCACTGAAGCCGATCCTGGCCGATCTGCTGGCGTTCGGGCGACGACAGGAGCCGGCGCGGCCATGGCTGGGCGTCACGCTGCGCGAGGAGCAGGGCCGCCTGATGGTCGAGCGGGTCACCCCGCAGAGCCCCGCGGCGACCGTGGGAATCCGACCGGGCGACATGATCGTCGGGGTCGCCGGCCAGCGGCCGAAGGGATTGGCGGACTTCTACCGCAAGGTCTGGGATCTCGGTCCCGCCGGCGTCACCGTGCCGCTGGAACTGCTGCGCGGCCCCAAGCTGGAACCGGTCGCCGTCCCGTCCGCCGACCGCTACAGCACGCTGAAACTGAACCCGACCTTCTGAGGGAGTTCCCCGGTCGCCTCGCTCCGGACGGGCGGATGCGCTACATCCTTGGACCGTGAACGCATCGCAAGCCAAGGAGTCCCGCCCGTGGATCATCCGGACATCGAGGTCCAAGAGAAGAAGAGGGCCTACAACGGCTATCTCAAGGTCGACGTCTACCGCCTGCGCCACAAGAAGTTCGACGGTTCCTGGACCGGCGTCCTGCCGCCGCGGGAGGTTTGCGTGCGCGGCGAAGCCGTTGGCGTGCTGCTCTACGATGCGGAGCGGGACAGCGTGGTGCTGATCGAACAGTTCCGGGTCGGCTCGGCTTCGGCCGGCGGGCGGGGGTGGCTCACGGAAATCGTCGCCGGCCTTCTGGACGAAGGCGAGACGCCGGAACAGGTGGCGCGGCGCGAGGCCATGGAGGAGGCCGGCTGCACCGTCCAGGACATCGAGATGATCTGCGACTACTACCCCAGCCCGGGTGCCTACGACGAGCATGTCACCGTCTTTTGCGGGCGGGTGGACAGCCGGGGCCTCGCCGCGACGGGCGGCTGCGCGGATGAGCACGAGGACATCCGCATCATGGTCGTCCCGGCGGACGAGGCGATCCGGCTGCTCGACGAGAACCGACTGAACAACTCCATCGCCATCATCGCGCTCGGCTGGTTCGCGCGGAACCGCGACCGGCTGCGCGCCAAATGGGATGGAAAATAGAGGGGATCGGAAACCGGAAAGAACGAAGAAACTTCGTTCAATGCTGCATTTCACAAGCCGACCTTGAATTCCCTGGTGCGCAATCCGATAGTGTTGCCCGGCTCATCATTCGATTCGGGAGACAGTCCGTGGACATCCGCACCGGCTTCATCGGCTCCATCGGCAACACGCCGCTGATTCGGCTGGAAGGGCCGTCGAAGGCCACGGGATGCGAGATCCTGGGCAAGGCGGAGTTCCTCAACCCCGGCGGCTCGGTGAAGGACCGCGCGGCGCTCGCCATCGTCCGCGACGCCGAGCGCCGGGGCCTGCTGCGCCCCGGCGGCACCATTGTGGAGGGCACGGCGGGCAACACCGGCATCGGGCTGGCGCTGGTCGGCAACGCGCTCGGCTACCGCACCGTGATCGTGATGCCGGAGACGCAGAGCCAGGAGAAGAAGGACATGCTGCGCCTGGTCGGCGCGGACCTTCGTCTGGTGCCGGCGGTGCCCTACTCCAACCCCGACAACTACGTCCGTTACTCGGGCCGTCTGGCCGAGGAACTGGCGAAGACCGAGCCGAACGGCGCCGTCTGGGCCAACCAGTTCGACAATGTGGCGAACCGCGAAGGCCATCGCCTGACCACCGGTCCGGAAATCTGGACCCAGACCGAGGGGCGGATCGACGCCTTCACCTGCGCGGTGGGCAGCGGCGGCACGCTGGCCGGCGTCGGGCTGGCTCTGAAGTGGCGCAACCCGGACGTCCGCATCGTTCTGGCCGACCCGATGGGTGCCTCCCTCTACCATCACTACGCCCATGGGACACTGAAGGCCGAGGGCAGTTCGATCACCGAAGGCATCGGTCAGGGCCGCATCACCGCCAACCTGGAGGGCGCTCCGGTCGATCAGGCGCTGCAGATTACCGACGAGGAGGCCCTGCCGATCATCTTCGACCTGATCAAGTCGCAGGGTCTCGTTCTGGGCGGTTCCAGCGGAATCAACGTGGCGGCGGCCATCCGCATCGCCAGGGAGATGGGGCCGGGCCACACCATCGTGACGATTCTCTGCGACGGCGGGCAGCGCTACCAATCGAAGCTCTTCAATCCGGCCTTCCTGCGTGAGAAGAATTTGCCGGTGCCCGATTGGCTGGATTCGTAAACGCACCCGAGGTTCCATGGAGCTGATCTTCCGCGAGGACGCCTACGCCACCTCCTGCGCCGCCACCGTGACCGTCGCGGACGAGCGGGGCATCCGATTGGACCGGACGGTCTTCTACCCCAACGGCGGCGGCCAGCCCGGCGACACCGGGCTGCTGCGCGTCGCCGGCGCCACGCTGCGCATCGTGGACACGGTGAAGGGCGACGGGCCGGACGACGTCATCCACGTGCCCGAGCCCGGCGCGGCCCTGCCCGCCCCCGGCACCCCGGTGGAGGCGGAGATCGATTGGGACCGCCGGCATCGCCACATGCGGATGCACACGGCGCTGCATCTCGTCTGCGCGGTGCTTCCCGGCGCCTCGATCACCGGCGCCCAGGTCGGGGCGGAGCGCAGCCGGGTCGATTTCAACGTGCCGACCGAAGGGCTCGACAAGGAGGCCATCGCGGCGGCCCTGAACCGGCTGGTCGCCGCGGACACGCCGGTCGGCTCGCTGTGGATCACCGACGCGGAGCTGGACGCCAACCCCGACCTGATCCGCACCCTGACGGTCAAGCCGCCACGCGGCTACGGCCGCGTCCGGCTGGTGGACATCGCCGGGGTGGACCGTCAGCCCTGCGGCGGCACCCATGTGAAGCGGCTGGGCGAGATCGGCGGGCTCGACGTCGTGAAGATCGAGAACAAGGGCAAGCAGAACCGGCGCGTGATCGTCGCGCTGCGTGATTGAACGGGGAGATATTTCATGACCGAGTCGCACACCACGCTCACCCTCCCCGGCCCGATCGTTCCGACGGGCTGGTTGGCGGAACGGCTGCACCAGCCGGGCCTGCGCGTCCTCGACGCTTCCTGGTTCATGCCCGGCTCCGACCGCGACCCGCGCGCCGAGTTCCTGGAGCGGCACATTCCCGGCGCCGTGCGCGTCGACATCGACGAGGTGGCGCAGCCGAACACCCACCCCCTGCCGCACATGGTGCCGGACGAGGCGACCTTCGCCGCCAAGGTCGGGGCGCTCGGCGTCGGCAGCGGCGACACGGTGATCGTCTATGACAGCGCCGGCATGGCCACCGCCGCCGCGCGTGTCTGGTGGATGTTCCGCCTGTTCGGGCATGGCCGCGTCGCCGTCCTGGACGGAGGCCTGCCGAAATGGATCGCGGAGGGCCGGCCTCTGGAATCCGGTCCGGCCGATCCGGCGCCGGCGGAGTTCACGGCAGCGCTGCGGCCCGGTCTGCTGCGCCGGGCCGACGATGTCCTCGCCAACATCGACTCGCGGGCGGATCAGGTGGTGGACGCCCGTGGCGCCAACCGCTACGAAGGCGCCATCGTCGAGCCCTGGCCGGGCCGCCGCAGCGGGCGCATTCCCGGCAGCCTGAACCTGCCCTACACGGAGCTGATCGACGCGGAGAGCAAGACCCTGCTGCCGCCCGAGTCCATCGCGGAACGGGCGAAGGGCGCCGGACTCGATCTGGAGCGTCCCATCGTCGCTTCCTGCGGCAGCGGCGTGACCGCCTGCGTGCTGGCGCTCGGGCTGGCCGCGGCCGGCAAGGAGGACGTGGCCGTTTATGACGGGTCCTGGGCGGAATGGGGGCTGCGCAGCGATCTGCCGCTGGAGACTGGACCCCAGAAAACCGAACCGGTGACTCGGTGAGCGACGCGATGAGCATCCGTCATTACGAGGCGGCGGACCGCGACGACGTGGTGGCTCTGTGGACCGCCTGCAACCTCGTCGTGCCGTGGAACGACCCGGTGGCCGACATCGCGCTCGCCGTGTCGAAGCCGAACGCCACGATCCTGATCGGCCGCGCGGCAGAGCGGACCGTGGCCTCCGTCATGGTCGGTCATGACGGGCACCGCGGCTGGTTCTACTATCTGGCGGTCGATCCCGCCTGCCGCGGGAATGGCCATGGCCGTGCGATGGTCCGGGCGGCGGAGGGCTGGCTGGTGGAGGCCGGCATGCCCAAGGCGCAACTCATGGTGCGCGCGACGAACCACGCCGTGGTGGCGTTCTATGAGCGGCTGGGCTATGCCACCGGTCCCGTTACCGTGATGCAGAAATGGCTGAAGACCGATTCTCCCTGACTCCGCCTCCCCGGACGTCCCTGTCGCCCTCCCGGATCGCGGCGCCGGTGCCGCTCGGCTGCTTGTCCGTCATCGTCACCTATCTGGAGATGACGGCCCCGCCGGCCCACGCGCCCCTGCCCCGGCCGGTGGGTGACGTGGCGCTGGTGCGGGCCAACCCGCCGACCGCCTCCTACTACCGCTATCTCTACGACACCGTGGGCGAGCCCTGGCTGTGGCACGAGCGGCGGCGCATGCCGATGCCGGAGTTGGGGCGCGTCGTCACCGATCCGCGGGTCGAGATCTGGGTTCTTTATGTCAACGGCACGCCCGCCGGCTACGCCGAGATCGACCGGCGGGAGGACGACACCGACCTGGCCTACTTTGGGCTGATCCCGGATTTCATCGGCCTGAAACTCGGCCCCTGGCTGCTCGACACGGCGATCCGGCTGGCCTGGCAGGGCGGGACGGCGCGCCTTCTCGTCAACACCTGCACCTTCGACCATCCGAAGGCGCTGCCGCTCTATCAGTCCATGGGGTTCGTGCCCTACCGCCATGTGACCCGCGAAATCCGCGATCCCCGTCTCCTCGGCTGGCTGCCGCGGACCTCGGCCCCACACATTCCGATCAACGAGTGACCCCCCGCCCGGGTCCGCTCCACGCCGCTCCGAACGCCGGGACACCGACGCCATGATGAAGGGCATTCTGTTCGCGTTCCTGGCTTTCGCCTTCTTCGCCTGGGGCGATGCGCTGGTGAAGGCGATCGGGCATGGGCTGGACCCCTTCGAGGTCACTTTCTTCGCCTACATCCTGCCGCTGCTGCTCTCTCCCGTCTTCATGACCAAGGGCGACCGGGTCGGCGACCTGCTGCGCTGGAACCGGCCGTGGCTGATGTCGGTTCGGCTGATCTTCGTGGCGGCCTCCACCCCGCTCAGCGTCATGTCGTTCCGAAGCCTTCCCTTCGCGGAAGCCTTCGCGATGATCTTCCTGATGCCCAGCCTGGTGACGCTGCTGTCGATTTTCGCGCTGAAGGAGCCGGTGCGCTGGCGTCGGCGGCTGGCCATCGGGGCGGCTTTCATCGGCGTGCTGATCGTCGCTCGCCCCGGCTTCCGCGAACTGCTGCCCGGCCATTTCGCGGCGCTCGGCTGCGCCTTCAGCTCGGCCGTCGTGGTCATCACCGGGCGGATGATCGGGCATTCCGAGAAGCGCTTCACCCTGATCGGGACGGTGTTCCTGTCGACCGCCGTCGCGTCCGGCCTGCTGATGATCCCCGGCTTCGAGTGGCCGACGCGGGAGCAATGGATTCTGACGGTGGGATTCGCCACCACGACCTTCGCCGCCCAGGCCCTGTTCACCCTGGCCGCCGCCTTCGCCCCGGCGGATCGGGTGGGGGCGGCCCAGTACAGCCAGATCCTGTGGGCGCTGGTCATCGGGGCGGTCTTCTTCGACGAGTGGCCTGACCTGCTGTCGCTGGTCGGCATCGTCATCGTGGTCGGTTCCGGGCTGTTCATCTTCGCCCGCGAGCACACCCGCCATCCGGACCCGATGCCAGATCCAATTCCCGGAGAGGAGCCGGATTTCAGCTCAGAATCTCTCCCAGAGCCGCGACCAGAGCCCGGTTTTCGTCCTCCCGCCCGACCGTGATGCGCAGGCAATCGGCCAGCCCGTAGTCCTGGGTGGGCTTCACCAGGATGCCGCGGCGCGCCAGATGGTCCAGCACCGCCTGGACGCCGAGCGACGGGTCGGTCGGGATGCGCGCCAGGATGAAGTTGCAGACGCTGGGATAGACGCGCACGCCGAGCTGTTCCAGCTCGTGGCTCAGCCAGGGCAGCCACGCGCTGTTGTGGGCGAAGGTCGCCTCCTCATGCTCGATGTCGGCGATGGCGGCCTCCGCCGCGGCCTGCGCGGCGATCCCGACGTTGAAGGGGCCGCGCGTCTGGTTGACTGCCTCGATCACCCCCGCCGGGCCATAGGCCCAGCCGACGCGCAGCCCGGCCAGCCCATGCAGCTTGGAGAAGGTGCGCACCATCAGGACGTTGTCGGAAGACTCGACGATCTCCGTCCCGTTGCTGTAGTTGTCGCGGCGGCAATAGTCGGCGTAAGCCGAGTCCAGAACCAGCAGCGTGTGCGACGGCAGGCCGGCGCGCAGCCGCAGGACCATTTCCGACGGGATGTAGGTGCCGGTCGGGTTGTTCGGGTTGGCGAGGAAGCAGAGCTTCGTCTTCTCGTTCGCCCGGTCGATCATCGCCTCGACATCGACGACCAGATCGCGTTCCGCGGCGATCACCGGAGTCGCCCCGGCGGCGCGGATCGCCTTCATGAAGCCGCGGTAGCCGTGCTCGTGGCACAGCACCTCGTCCCCCGGCCCGGCGAAGGCCTGGGTGACGAGGTGGATCATCTCGTCGGAGCCGTTGGCGCAGGTGATGTGGCCGGCGTCCAGATCGTAGCGCCGGGCGATGGCGTGGCGCAGGCGGTCCTGCGACCAGTCGGGATAACGGTGGATTTGCGCCGCCACATGGCGGTAGGCGGTGAGCGCCTTCTTGCCGGGTCCCAGCGGATTGACCGTCAGCGACAGATCGACCCAGGTGGCCCCGTCCTCCGGTGGTCGGGCGGGACGGTAGGGCTTGATCTGGCCAATTCCGGGACGGGGACTCAGCAGCTCCATCAGGCAGGCTCCGTTGTGCATAGCGGCAAACAGCACGAACGGACTGCATTCAACCCGAAACCGGCACAACCCGCCAGCGTTCGTTGCGGGTTGCGCTGGCTTACCGCGCCGGAACAAGCCATTCCGGCGCGGTCGGCGGGTATCAGTGGTTCAGGATCTGGCTGAGGAACAGCTTCGTCCGCTCCGACTGCGGGCTGTTGAAGAACTCGTTGGGCGTGTTCTGCTCGACGATCTCGCCGCGGTCCATGAAGATGACGCGGTCGGCGACCGACTTGGCGAAGCCCATCTCGTGCGTCACGCAGAGCATGGTCATGCCGTCCTCGGCCAGACCGATCATGACGTCCAGCACCTCCTTCACCATCTCGGGGTCCAGCGCGGAGGTCGGCTCGTCGAACAGCATGACCTTCGGGCTCATGCACAGCGAGCGGGCGATGGCGACGCGCTGCTGCTGCCCGCCGGAGAGCTGGCCGGGGTACTTGAGCGCCTGCTCCGCGATGCGCACCCGCTTCAGGTAGCGCATCGCCATTTCCTCCGCCTCGGCCTTCGGCTTCTTGCGGACCCAGATCGGGGCAAGCGTGCAGTTCTCCAGCACGGTCAGATGCGGGAACAGGTTGAAGTGCTGGAACACCATGCCGACTTCGCGGCGGACCAGCTCGATGTTCTTCAAGTTGCCGGTCAGCTCGATGCCATCGACGATGATGGAACCCTTCTGGTGCTCCTCAAGCCGGTTCAGGCAGCGGATCATGGTCGACTTGCCGGAGCCGGAGGGGCCGCAGATCACGATCCGCTCCCCCTTGGCGACCGACAGGTCGATGTTCTTCAGGACGTGGAACTCGCCGTACCACTTGTGCACGCCCTGGCACTGGATGATCGGCTCCCCCTGGGGGAAGGTGCGCGCGGCGCCGGCGGTTTGGGCCATGGTCATCTCTTTTCCCTTTCCCTCAGCGACGGTGGCCGCGATGCAGGTCGCGTTCGAGCTTTTGGCTGTATTTGGACATCGAGTAGCAGAACACCCAGTAGATCACGCCGATGAACAGGTAGGCCTCGCGGTAGAAGCCGCGCCACGCCGGGTCGGACAGCGCCGCCTTGGCGGTTCCCAGCAGGTCGTAGAGGCCGATGATGATGACCAGCGACGTGTCCTTGAAGAAGCTGATGAAGGTGTTCACCAGCGGCGGGATGGAGATGGCGAGCGCCTGCGGCAGGATGATCTTGCCCATCGCCTGCCAGTAGTTCAGGCCGAGCGCGTCCGCGGCCTCGTACTGGCCCTTCGGGATGGCCTGGAGACCGCCGCGGATCGCCTCCGCCATATAGGCGGCGGCGAACATGATGAAGGCGATCTGCGCGCGCAGCAGCTTGTCGAAGTTCACGCCGGTCGGCAGGAACAGCGGGAACATCACCGAGGCCATGAACAGCAGGCTGATCAGCGGCACGCCGCGGATCAGCTCGATGTAGGTCACCGAGATCACCCGGATGGCGGGAAGCTGCGAGCGCCGGCCGAGCGCCAGCAGGACCGACGCCGGGAAGGCCACGGACAGGCCGACCACCGAGAGCATCAGCGTCAACGGCAGGCCGCCCCACAGCGTGTTCTCGACATAGGTCAGGCCCAGCACGCCGCCCCACATCAGCACGCCGACCGCGGTCAGGCCGGCGATCCACAGGAGGCCCAGCCAGGGCTTCCAGAATCGGCGGTCGCAGCTCGCCAGCACCAGCGCGATGATGATCACGATGGTGATCAGCGGCCGCCACTGCTCATCGTACGGGAAGGTGCCGAACATGACGAAGCGCAGCTTCTCGCTGACGAAGGTCCAGCAGGCGCCGCCCTCCTGCCGGCACACCTGGGGCGGCGTGCCGAAGCTGTTGGCGCTGAAGATCAGCCAGTCGAGAAGCGGCGGGATCGCCTTGAACAGCAGCCAGGCGATCAGGATCGTCAGAAGCGCGTTGTACCAGGTGTTGAACAGGTTGTTGCGCAGCCATGCCACGGGGCCGACGGTGTTGGCCGGCGGACGCTCGTCGGGGATGCTTCCGGTATGGACGTTGCCGGTATGGACGTTGTCTGTCATGGCCGTCAGCGCTCCACCAGCGCGATGCGCTTGTTGTACCAGTTCATGAAGATCGAGATGCCCAGGCTGATGACCAGATAGGTGCCCATGATCATCGCCACGCCCTCGATCGCCTGACCGGTCTGGTTCAGCGTCGTGTTGGCGATCGACACCAGATCCGGGTAGCCGATGGCGAGCGCCAGCGAGCTGTTCTTGGTCAGGTTCAGATACTGGCTGGTCAGCGGCGGCACGATCACCCGCAGGGCCTGCGGCAGAACGACGAGCCGCAGCGTCTTGCCGCTGTCGATGCCGAGCGCCCGCGAGGCTTCCGTCTGGCCCCAGTTGACCGCCAGGATGCCGCTGCGCACCACCTCGGCGATGAAGGCGGCGGTGTAGACGACCAGCCCGACCAGGATCGCGAAGAACTCCGGAGTGAGGACCACGCCGCCGACGAAGTTGAAGCCCTGAAGTTTCGGCACGTCCAGCGCCGTGGGCGCGCCGCCGGCGATGTAGGCGATCAGCGGAAGGCCGATCAGCAGCCCCAGGGTCGCCGATCCGATCGGGAAGGGCTGCCCCGTCCGCTCCTGCCGGGAATTGGCCCAGCGCCGCAGGAAGATCACGGCGATCACCGCGATGGCGAGCGCGAAGGCCATCGTGCCCCACACCGGGTCGGCGGAGGGCACCGGAACGAACAGGCCGCGCTGCGACAGGAACACGCCGGGGATCGGGTTCAGCGCCTGCCGCACCGGCGGCATGCTTTCCGAGACCAGCGCGTACCAGAAGAAGAGCTGGAGCAGCGGCGGGATGTTGCGGACGATCTCCACGTAGGTGGAGGCCAGCTTGGCGATCAGCCAGTTGCTGGACAGGCGGGCGACGCCGATCAGCGTGCCCAGCACGGTCGCCAGGACGACGCCGATGATCGACACCTTCAGCGTGTTCAGCACGCCGACCAGGAAGGCCCGGCCGTAGCTGTCCCGCGGATGATAGTCGATCAGGCTCTCACCGATGCCGAAGGAGGCCTCGCGCTCCAGGAATCCGAATCCCGTCGCGATGGACCGCTTCGACAGGTTGTCGAGCGTGTTGTGAATAAGGAACCAGCCGACCGCGATGACCATGCCGACCACCAGAATCTGGTAGAACACGGCACGGACCGTCGGGTCGCTGAGGGAAAATGAAACACCGCCAGGCGCGCTTGGGCGCGCGGTGTCCCGGGTCTTGCTGGCCACGGTTCTCTCCCCTCACCAGCATGGCATAAGGGCGTCGGCCGCCTCCCGAACGTCCGCCGCAACTTGCGCCACGTATATCGTCTCCCAAACGGGCCTGCGGCACGGGCATTGATTCTTGTCGCCCTGCGGCCGCCCCGCCCGTCGTCAAAAAAGGAAGGACCGCGGGCCTCCCTGTGGTCCGCGGTCCCCCTTTCCGTCCTTAGCGGATCGGCATCGCGTATTGCAGACCGCCGTTGGTCCACAGCGCGTTCAGGCCGCGCTCCAGCTTCAGCGGGGTCTTCGTGCCGACGTTGCGCTCGAAGATCTCACCATAGTTGCCCATGGTCTTGATCACGTTGTAGGCCCACTTCTCGTCCAGGCCCAGCGCCTTGCCCATGCCCGGCGAGGTGCCGAGGATGCGCTGGATCTCCGGGTTCTTGCTGTTCACGAACTCGTCGACGTTCTTGGAAGTGATGCCCATCTCTTCCGCCTGGATGGTGGCGTAGACGGTCCACTTCACCACATCGAACCACTGGTCGTCACCGTGGCGGACGGCGGGGGCCAGCGGCTCTTTGGAGATGATCTCCGGCAGGATGACATGGTCTTCCGGAACCGGCGCCACGCCGGCGCGGGTGCCGGCCAGGCCGGAGGCGTCCGTCGTCAGCACGTCGCAGCGGCCGGCGAAGTAGGCGGCGTTCACCTCGTCGTTCGACTCGATGACGACCGGGTTGTAGGACATGTTGTTGGTGCGGAAATAGTCCGCGAGATTCAGTTCGGTCGTGGTGCCGGCCTGGACGCAGACGGTGGCGCCGTTCAGCTCCTTGGCGCTCTTCACGCCGAGCTTCTTGTTCACCATGAAGCCCTGGCCGTCATAGTAGGTGACCGGGGCGAAGTTCAGGCCGACCGAGGTGTCGCGGGTCAGCGTGACGGTGGTGTTGCGCGACAGCAGATCGACTTCGCCCGACTGGATGGCGGGGAAGCGCTGCTGGGCCGACAGCGGGGTGAACTTGACCTTGTTCGGGTCGTTGAACAGCGCAACCGCGACCGCGCGGCAGTAATCGACATCGAGACCGGTCCAGTTGCCCGAGCTGTCGGGGTTGCCGAAACCCGGAAGGCCGGCGTTCACGCCGCACTGGACGAAGCCGCGGCCCTTGACGGCGTCGAGCGTCGGACCGGCCTGGGCGCCGGTGACGGCACCGAACACCACGGCCGCGGCAGCAGCGGCGAGGATTCCCGATTTCATATTAAGCTCCACCCTGTTCTTGCGTTTTTACGCTTAGGTTCATGCAATGCGCGCCCCGCATGGCGGACACGCGCGTGTGACAAGAGTGCACCAACAGCATCGGGCTTGTCGAATCATCCTTAAGCCGTGCATTTGGCTTGGTTATCCCTTACAGAGGCTTAGGGAATAGAATCTTTGCCGGTCGGGTCCAACTTGGAATGTCGGGATAACGGCCGCCATCACTGTTGTTGCGGGAAGACCCATGAAAGACGCACGAAAAGATACGATCCTCGGACACGCCGGGCGCAGCCCGCGCGACAATCACGGAATCGTGAATCCGCCGGTCTACCATTGCTCGACGGTGCTGTTCCCGACGCTGGAGGAATTGGAGGCGAGCGACCGCGCGCCCTTCGACAGCATCAACTACGGGCGCGTCGGGACTCCGACCACGCTGGCCTTCGAGCAGGCGATGGCCGAGCTAGAGGGCGCTTATCGCGCGGTCAACACCGGGTCCGGCCTGAACGCCATCGCTACGGCGCTTCTGGCCTTCACCAAGACGGGCGACCATGTGCTGATCACCGACAGCGCCTATGCCCCGACACGCCGATTCGCCAACGACACGCTGGTCCCCTACGGCGTGGAGGTCGAGTATTTCGACCCCACCATCGGCGCCGGCATCACCGCTCTGCTGAAGCCGAACACCAGCGTGGTGTTTCTCGAATCGCCGGGCTCCCTGACCTTCGAGGTGCAGGACGTCCCGGCGATCGCCGCCGCGGCCAAGGCGGCGGGCGCCACGGTGATGATCGACAACACCTGGGCCACCCCCCTCTTCTTCCAGCCATTGCGGCACGGGGTGGATGTTTCCATCCATTCGGCCACCAAATACATCGTCGGTCACGCCGACGCGATGCTGGGCGTGATCTCCTGCGCCAACGAGGCGCAATGGCTGGCGGTGAAGAAGGCCGCCACGCGGACCGGCACCTGCGCCGGTCCGGACGACATCTTTCTGGGGCTGCGCGGCCTGCGCACCTTGTCCGTCCGCCTGAAGCAGCACGAGCAAAGCGCGCTCGCCTTGGCCGGCTGGCTGTCGAAGCAGCCCGAGGTCACGCGCATCCTGCACCCGGCCTTCCCCGACTGTCCGGGACACGACCTCTGGAAGCGCGACATCGGGCGCTCCTCCGGCCTGTTCTCCGTCGTCATGAACACAGTGCCGAAGCCGGCCCTGTCGGCGATGCTGAATTCACTGGAACTCTTCGGGCTGGGCTACAGCTGGGGCGGGTTCGAGAGCCTGATCCTGCCGGCGCGTCCCGGCGCCGTCCGCGCGGCGACCCGTTGGACCGATCCCGGCACTGTGTTGCGCCTGCACGCCGGGTTGGAGGATGTGGACGATCTCATCCGGGATCTGGATGGCGCCTTCTCCCGCCTGAGGGCCGCCCTGTAACGGGCGGCCCCCGATACACCAACGCTAAGGATGGGACACCATGACGGACGCCACCGCGTTTGAGCCGCCGTTTGAGCCTGCGTTTGAGGACGTGATCGCCGCCATCGCCTTCAACGCCGACGGGCTGGTCCCGGCCATCGCCCAGGCGGAGGGAAGCGGCGAGATCCTGATGATGGCCTGGATGAACCGCGAGGCCGTGTTGGAAACGTTGCGGACAGGCCGTGTCTGCTACTGGTCACGGTCCCGCAAGGGGCTGTGGCGCAAGGGCGAAACCTCCGGACAGATGCAGCGGCTGAAGGATTTCCGCGTCGATTGCGACGGCGACACCCTGCTGGTGATCGTGGAGCAGGACGGCGTGGCCTGCCACACCGGACGCCGCAGTTGCTTCTACCGGGCGCTGCGGGATGGAAAACTGGACATCGTTCAGAATGTCGAGACCGACCCGTCGATTCTCTACGGACACACGCATAAGTAAGACGCTAAACCTTCGCTGCAATGCGAAAAGTGTTTGATCTATGTCAACGTAGCCCGAGGCGGGAAGAGGTAGAACGCTCTTGTCTCTAACCCTCCCTGTATTCGCCTATGCCGGGGGTTCCAATGGAACCCCCGGCTATTTTTTTGTCCAAAGACAAAGCCCGTCCAGTTGTAGGCATTCGATAAAATTAACGCAGATTGATACAGATCAACGAAGCGGATGTGCCAAGGAGATAAACAGTCCTTGTCTCTAACCCTCCCTGTATTCACTTAGCCGGAGATTCCTTCGAATCTCCGGTTTTTTTCTTGTGAGGGTGCGGTCATCGGCGCATCCCGGTCATGGACGGTGGCGCGTGCGGGTCCAGCGCATGACCGCTCCGATGACGGACAACGGGACGACGATCACCGCTCCGATCAGGATGTAGGGCAGCGCCCAATGGAACATGTCCGCGGCGAGCCGGGCGATGTCCTGGATGGTGGCCCAACTGTTGGTCAGGATGCTGGCCGGATTGATGTCCAGGAAGGACAGAACCAGCCCGACCACGAAGCACAACAGAAGCGTTCTGACGACCCAACCCACCAAGACATCACCTCGTACTGACCCCGAACGGCGTGGGATTGATCAAGCGCTCCGTGAAACGTCACCGGCACGGAGACCGTTCCTTGCGCTAGATGGTGATGGCATTGGCGCATGAGAACGCCTTAGCCCTGCCTCACGCAGACGCTTTCGGGTTATCCCCATTTTCTGTGGATAACTTTGTGGATGAGTCTCAAAGCCTGTTGGAGTGGCGATGCCTTGCCGTTATGCCCCCAAATTGGGCATGGTCATCGCGAGGCGAAACCATTGGATACACTGCAAATCGTCAGCGTTGTACCGCAACCAAAGGCTTTGCGATTCCATTGTCTACGACAAAAGGAATATGGGGATAACTGTGTTGACCGTTTCGGGGGATCAGAAGATGGCCCGCTGAACGTGACCAGCGGACGGTCCAAGCCGATGACGAACGAACGGCATTGCAAAGGAAGATGGCGACCCCAGCAGGATTCGAACCTGCGACCTATCGCTTAGAAGGCGATTGCTCTATCCAACTGAGCTATGGGGCCCCGGTCCGGATCAGAAGCGCGGACGGTCCATGCGGAAGTTGTCGGCGTAGTTGCGCGGGCGGACACGACGAACCGGCGCGTCCTGGACCGTGTAGTCCCAGCCCTTGCGCTGGGCGAAGGCGACCGCCTCCTCCGAGGTCTCGAAACCGATGCGCACCTGGTTCAGCGTGTCGCCGGAGCTGATCCAGCCCATCAGCGGCTCCGGGCGGCGCGGGGTTTCGATCTCGTACTCAAGAAGCCAACGATGCGTCTTGGCACGCCCGGATTGAGTGGCCGCTTTGCTCGGCTGGTAGATCCGGACCTTCATGACGCGGCATCTCCTCTGATACGTGCGTAGTGCATCGTTCGAATTTCATTGGTCGGGGCGCCCGGATTCGAACCGGGGGCCTCCAGTACCCAAAACTGGCGCGCTGACCAGACTGCGCTACGCCCCGACGTCGCGCAGTGGAATACACGAACCCCGCGCGTACGGCAAGACGCAGCCGCATCTATCCCGCAGGGTGGACCTTACGTATGATGCCGCCCCGCTTCGACCGCGCCGAAAACCAACTCCGTGAACCCCACCTTCCCGCCCCATCCCCGTCTCGCCGTCTTCGTTTCCGGGCTGGACGACACGCCGGCCGGCCGGGCCGCCCTGGCTCTGGCCGATGCCCTGCGGCGGCGGGGATACGGGCTCGACGTGGTGGCACCGATGGGCGGGGGGGCATTGCGGGCGGGGCTGCACCCCGGCATCGGCCAGATCGACCTTGCCAAGCGCCACACCGCCACCTCCGTCCTCGCTCTCGCGCGGATCGTCGCGGAACGGCGGCCGGCCGGGCTGATCGGGGTGGGATCGGACGCGGGGCTGGCGGCCCTTGGCGCCGTCCGGCTGGCGCGGCAAGGCACGCCCGCGGCGGTGCTGGAGGACATGCCGCCTTCCGCCGGCCTGCGGCGCGCCTTGCGGGGGTGGCTGCATCCGCGCGCCGCTGTTACCGTGAGCGGAGCCGGTGACCCAGAGGAAGCGGCCCGGCTCATCCTGGCCGCCTTCGGATTTCCCGGCGCGATTCGTTAGCGCCGCAGCGCCATCACTTGGCGGTGCCGAAGGCCGAATGCACCACACGGTCGCCCTGACGGATGCCCAGACGCGCGCTCATGCCGCCGTTGATCTCCAGAATGCCTTTCACCGGACCGGCCGAGTTCACGGCGTCCAGCGACTGCGGCACGGCGTTGGCGTGGATGTTGACGATCCGGCCGTCCGCCCCGATGAAGATCATGTCGAGCGGGATCAGCGTGTTCTTCATCCAGAAGCTGGCCGGTTGCGGGCGGGCGTAGGTGAACAGCATGCCGGCATCGGCGGCCATCGTCTCGCGGAACATCAGGCCCTGCGCCTGCTGGGCCGGGGTTTCCGCCACTTCCACGTCGAAGCGGTACTTGCCGCCGCCCGCCGTCTCGACGGTCAGAGAGGAGCGCGTGAAACTCTCCAATGCCGCCGCCGGGATGGCCGACAGCACAATCGCGACCCCCATCAGAAGCCCGCCCAAAATGCCACGCACAGCCCGTCCGATCATCGCGAACAACCCATCCCTTGACGTTCAGAGCTTGGACGATGCCGCCGCGGCGCGCGCCTGTCCAGCGGCGTCTCACCCGCCGCGTTTCTCCGGCGGGGTTACGCCGCCGTCCGGTCGGTGGCGGTGGTATAGATGTCCTTGGTCAGTGGCTTGACCTGCTTGATCTGGTAGCCGGGGCGGGCGCTGAAGCGGCGGACGGCCCGTTCCCCGGCCTCCCGGTCGCTCTCGGCCCAGACGAGATAATCGCGCCCGCGCGCCCATTCGACGGCCAGCGGGTGCAGCGCGTCGATCTCGCCGATCTGCGTGTTGACGACCGTCACCAGCCATTCCTTGTCGTTCGGGTTGCGCCGGTCGGTCAGGATCAGGAGTTGGGGCCGCTGTTTGGTCTGCGCCTCGGACAGACGCCGCTGGATGTCCGACTGCTTGCGGCGCGCCTCGACCGTGTCGGCCATGCACTCCTCGATCTCCTTGACGATGTGCTCGTCCTCGTGCTGGAGCCGGCGGATCGTCGCCTCCAGCTTGCCGATCGTGTCCTTGGCGGCGCGCATCCGGCTGCGGCTCTGCGCGACCTGCGAATCGACCGCCAGCAGCACATTGCCCAGCCATGCCCCGATGGCGATGATCCCTAAAATGATGAGGAAGTTGATCATCATGACGCGGGTGCCTTGATCCGTCCGGGGTTGGGGCGGCCTTGGGTCCTCTGGAAGTTTTTGGTGAAGCCCATTTTGAAGGGGAACGCCACCTCGACGAGTTGCTTGGCCTCCTCCGCACCGGATGCCCAGACCTCGGCAACGTTGGCGCAGCGCCAGATCGGATTGACCTGGGCCTTGTCGCCGCCGGCGGAGGCCTTCTCCTGGGCGACATTCACCAGGAACTTCGACAGGCCGGCCTGGGGGTCGCCCACCTCGTGGACGAACACCGGCGGCTGGAGGGCGATTTCCGCGATCGCCCGCTCCATCTTGCGGTTCTCGGTTTCGGCGCGGTGCTTCTCGGCGGACACCTGGTTGCGCCGCTGCACCTTGCCGTTCACCCGGTCCTGAAGCTCATGGATCTCCGAATGCAGGACGTAGATGCGGTTCTCAAGCTGGTCGATGCCCGCGGAGCGATGAAGAAAGTCGGGAAGAAAGCGCTTCAGCATCATGGCGACCGGCACCGCGGCCAGCATCATCGCGGCGATGGTCAGCAGGAGCAAGGTGGTGTTGGACATCGGCGGCCTGCCCCTTCCCTCTCCGGCTCCCGGTTTCCAGCGTGGCGAGATTCAACGGAATGGCCAGCGCATAGCGCGAGTCGCGCGAATCAGGCTGGCCGATTCGTTCCAATACGTCAACTGCATGACATACGTGAATGAAAAACATTCCAAAGATTATCCAGTACGGACCATCTTCGTTATTGCCGCAGCGGCAACGCGACGCACGTCGTCGCGCAACGGGCCGGGACGCGGCGCGTCGGCAAGCGTGGTGAACCAATGCTCCGGCGGGTGGCGTCCGGCGGCGCGCGACCAGGACAGCGCCCGCAGCACATCCTCCGCCTGCGGCGTCGGCGGCACCGCCGGGTCGATGCCGTTCAGCACCGCCCAGATCCCGGCCCAGCAGCGCCCGACGGACCAGGGATTGTAGCCCCCGCCGCCGACCACCATCAGGCGCGGCGCCAGCCCCATCAACGCCCTTACCGCCCGCCACAGCGCGCCATTCGACAGCTCCAGCCGGCTCAGCGGGTCCTCGGCGAGCGCGTCGGCCCCGGTCTGAATGACCAGCGCCTGGGGGCGGAACGCCTGCCCCAGCGGCAGGATCGCCGTCTCCAGAAGGCAATCCATCTCCGTGTCGTTGAACTCGGGAGGGACCGGCAGGTTGACGGCCAGAGCTCCGGGCCGATCCTCCGCCTTGCCGGTGAAGGGCCAACGCCCGTCCTCGTGGACCGACACGGTCAGCACACGGTCGTCGTCGGCGAAGGCGTCCTCCACCCCGTCGCCGTGATGGGCATCGAGATCCACATAGAGCACCCGTTCGATGCCGGAATCGAGCAGAGCCAGAATGCCCAGCACCGGGGCGTTGAGGTAGCAGAAGCCGCTGGCCCGCCCCGGACGGGCGTGGTGGGTGCCGCTGGCCGGGCTGTAGACGATGCCGGCGGGCGCGTCCCCCAGAAGGCGCCCAGCCAGGATGGCGGCGCCGGCGCTGATGGCGGGACGGCGGTACATCTCCGGAAAGACGGGATTCTCCAGCCGGCCGAGGTTGTAGCGCTCCCCAGTTTCGGCATCCACGCGCTGGTCCGTCTCGGCGCGGTGGAGGGCGGCGATATAGTCCTGGGTGTGGAAGCGGCACAGTTCCTGCGGCGACGCCAGGGGGCTGTCGCCGTAGGCCGCGTCGGGCAGCCATCCCATGGCGCGGCTGAGGTCGATGGCGGTGGACACCCGCGGAATGGCCAGCGGGTGCTTCGGGCCATAGCTGGAGCCCCGGTAGATCTCGCTGCCCAGGAAGAGCGGGCGGGAGGGACATTCGTTCGGAGATTTGGTCGGCATGGGGTGGAGAGGTGGAGCGGCGACGCCCGTCCGTCAACGTCTCATGCACGAGGCCCCTTGTCGTGGGCGTGTGGCGAACTTTTTTCTAAAGGGGTCTTGACGAAGACATCCGCGGAGGAGGCACGGCATGGACGGTGCGTGGCGTCTGGCGGGGGTGGCCGTCGCGGTTCTTGTGGCCGGTGGAGCGGGCGCGTCGGCCCTGGCTGACACGCCGGTCGATCTGGAACTGGTGCTGGCCGTGGACGTGTCCGGCAGCGTGGACGCGGAGGAAGGCCGCCTCCAGCGGGAAGGCTACGTCGCCGCCCTCACCGACCCGAAGGTCCAGGCGGCCATCCGCGGCGGCCCCTTCGGGCGCATCGCCGTCACCTACATCGAATGGGCCGGGGACAGTTTCCAGCGCATCTCCGTGCCCTGGACCCTGCTGGGCGACCAGGGCAGCGTCGAGGCCTTCTCATCCTCCATCGCCGAATCGCCAACCCTCAGCGCGCAGTGGACCTCGATCAGCGCCGCCATCGACTTCAGCGCCCGCCTGTTCAACGACAATGGATTCGAGGGGACGCGGCGGGTGATCGACGTGTCGGGGGACGGGGTCAACAACCGCGGCCGCCCGGTGCAATGGGCGCGCGACGAGGCCGTCGCCGCGGGGATCACCATCAACGGCCTGCCGATCCTGAACGACCGACCCAATCCCTGGGGCGGGGCGGCGCCGACGAACCTCGACGGCTATTACGAGGAGCATGTGATCGGCGGACCCGGCGCCTTCCTGGTGCCCGCCGTCAGCTTCGAAGCGTTCGCCGACGCCATTCTCAGCAAGCTGCTCCTGGAAATCTCCGGACTGCCCCCCGCCCCCCGCACGGACGGAGGCACCGGCCTCGCCAGCCGCTAGCCACGCCGTTGCCAGACCGGCCCGGCAAACGTTACCAATGGAGTCCCGGTCATCCGGTTCGAAACCTGCGAGCGAGACCATGCCGATCAAGACGATCCTGCTGCACATGTCGAACGACGACCGCCACACCCAACGGCTTGAGGTCGCGGTCGGTCTCGCCAAGCGCTTCTCGGCCTTTGTCGAGGTGCTGTTCGTCGCCACGCCGGTGTCGATGCCCCCCGCGGTGACCGGGCGCGCCGCCTCCTACGCCTACATCGCCGAGGCCACGGCCATCGCCCACGAGAAGGCCGGACTGATCGAACAGGAGGTGCGGTCGGCGTTGAAGGATTGCTCCTATTCCTGGACGGTCGACGAAGGGGACCATGTGGAGCTGCTGGCCGCCCGCGCCGCCTATGCCGACCTGGCCATCGTGACCCAGAGCCACGGGGACGACCTCGGCGACCGGGTGATGCTCCAGGTGCCGGACCGTCTTCCGCTGACCAGCTCTTGCCCGACCCTCGTGCTTCCCTTCAGTTTCCCGCCCCGGACGGAGATCGGCCGCCATGTGGTGGTGGCCTGGAAGAACACGCGGGAAGCCGGGCGCGCCGTGCGCAACGCCATGCCATTCCTAAAGGCGGCGGAACGGGTTACGGTGGTCACCATCGACCCGCCGGGCCATGCGTTGGACAGCGGCCGCGATCTGATGATCTGGCTGGAGCGCCACGGTGTCCGCAGCCAGCATCAGGCCAGCATCTTCCAGGGCGGCGACGTCGGGGAGATCATTCTGGACAGCCATCGCAGCCTGGGCGGGGACCTGCTGGTGATGGGCTCCTACGGCCATTCCCGCCTGCGCGAGCTGGTGCTGGGCGGGGCGACGCGCACGGTGCTGTCGAACCTCACCACCCCGGTCCTGATGTCCCATTGAGGGCGCACAAGGCCGGCGGGCGGCACTTCGCTGCCGCCCGCCGGCCTTGTGGGGGGGACCTAGACGAAGAACACCCAGGTCACCAGGACGAACAGCGGCACCAGGATGCCGAAGGACCACAGCATGTAGCCGAAGAAGCTCGGCATCGCCACGCCGCGCTCCTCCGCGATGGCCTTGACCATGAAGTTCGGCGCGTTGCCGATGTAGGTGTTGGCGCCCATGAACACCGCACCCGCCGAAATCGCCGCCAGGGTCACGGCGAGGTCGGTCATCAGCACCTGCGCGTCGCCGCCCGCGGTGTTGAAGAAGATCAGGTAGGTGGGTGCGTTGTCGAGGAAGCTGGACAGCAGGCCGGCCGCCCAGAAATAGGCCGCCGGAACCGGCTGGCCGTCCTGGTTCACCGCCGCGATGATGGCGCCCAGCGCCCCGTCGGTGCCCGCCCGCAGGATGGCGATGGCCGGAATGATGGTCAGGAAGATCGCGGCGAACAGCTTCGCCACTTCAAGAATCGGACCCCAGGTGAAGGCGTTCAGACGGCGGCTGCGCGCGCTGGTCAGCTTCAGCGACAGGCCGGCGATTCCCAGAAGCAGCAGGTTGCTGGCGATCGTCTCCAGCGGCACGTGGATGTGGTAGATCTCCACCCCCACCCCCGGATGCCAGACGCCGCTCAGCAGCACCGCGCCGACGATGGCGACGAGCAGGAGCAGGTTCACCGCCCCTTCGATCCGCACCGGCTCCCGCTCATGCACGCCCTCGATCAGCGGGTGCTTGCCGGGGTCCTTGGTGTGCAGATAGAGGTCAAGCAGGAAGTAGATCGCCAGCAGGCAGCCGGCCACCAGCATCATCGGCCAGAACAGGTGCACGGTCGGCCAGAAGAAGCCGACCCCCTTCAGGAATCCCAGGAACAGCGGCGGATCGCCCAGCGGAGTCAGGGACCCGCCGACGTTCGACACCAGGAAGATGAAGAAGACGATGGTGTGCACCTTGTGCCGCCGGTGCTCGTTGGCGCGGATCAGCGGGCGGATCAGCAGCATCGAGGCGCCGGTGGTCCCCATCAGGCTCGCCAGCAGCGTGCCCAGCCCCAACCCCAGCGTGTTCGCCAGCGGCGTTCCCACCAGCGTTCCGCAGATCCGCACGCCGCCAGCCACCGTGAACAGGGCGGTCAGCAAAACGATGAAGGGGATGTATTCGAGAAGCAGGGTGTGCAGCAGCTCGTAAGTGGCGAGGCTGGCCCCGAAGGTCAGCGCGAAGGGCAGCAGAAACGCGACGGCCCAGCCGGCGGCGACCTTGCCGAAATGATGGTGCCAGAACGACGGCGCCAGCAGCGGCATCAGCGCGATGGACAGCAGAATTCCGGCGAAGGGAATCACCCAGAGGACGCTCAGGTCGCGCCCGTCCAGATGCGGAACCCCCGCCCCCTCCGCCGCCAGGGCCAGCCCCGGCAGTCCTGCGGCGGCGAGGCCCGCCAGCGCGGCCAAAGGGGCGGCCAGGGAACGGGTGAGGCGATGTCGGGTCGGTCGGGCGTCGGTCATAACACGCATTCATCTGTAATATCAGTTACCGAAGTATGCGTCCCCGAAAGGGCTAAGCCAAGCCGGAACGCCCCTTCGGAATTCCCTTAACCGCCGTGCGTGAATAACGTGGCTCTAGCCGCAAGGCTTCAGTTCGAGGGGACTCGGGACCGGTCCGCCGATCCAGCCGTGAAGCGGGCGGCACTCCTGGCCCGCGCACAGTTCGTGGTCCGGCGTGAAGATGGAAGCAGCCAGGACCACCCGTTCCAGCGGCGGAACCGCCGGCGTCCAGACCCACCAGCCATCGGCCAGACGGGCGCCGTCCGGTGGCTCCATCCCGGCGCCGCTGCCCTTGACGCGGGCTTCGGTCAGGACGAGACGTCCGTCCGCGATGCGCCACTCCTCCCGCCATTCGGTCTTCTCCACCGAATGGGTCCAGGACAGGGTGAAGGCGGGACCCGGCAGGGCGGCCAGAACCGCCCCGCCGAGCGCCGACAGGCACAACGCTGCACTCATGCCGGGGCGCTGCTCCGTCCCAGGCGGCGCAGGCGATGGCGCTGCCACAGCAGGAAGGCCGCCGTCATGGCGAAGCCGATCTCGTCCGTCACCGGAAGGGCCAGGACGAACAGGAAGGCCGCCACCGCCGCGAACACCCGCTCCGCCAGGTTGAGAGGCGTCCAGAAGAAGCCGATGGTCGCCGCTCCCCACAGCCCGATGGCGATCAGCGCCTTGATCAGGACGTAGGCCACAGCCAGCGGGTCGGTGGTCTGGAGCATCAGCGCGGGGGAATAGACGGCCATGAAGGGCACGACATAGCCCGCCATGGCGATCCGCGTGGCGATCCAGCCGACCTGCATGTGTCCCGCCCGGCAGATCGACGAGGCCGCCAGCGCCGCCAGCGCCACCGGCGGCGTCAGGTCCGCCATGATGCCGAAGTAGAAGACGAACATGTGCGACACGATCAGCGGCACGCCCATCTGCAGCAGGGCCGGCGCCGCGATGGCCGCGGTGACGATGTAGTTGGCCGTCGTCGGCAGTCCGGTGCCCAGCAGGATGCAGGCCAGCATGGTGAGAATCAGTGCGACCAGCAGGTTGCCGCCGGAAAGCTGGACGATCGTCCCGGCGAAGCTGGAGGCCAGGCCGGTCAGCGTCAGCATGCCGATCAGCACCCCCACCAGCGCGCAGGCCACGCCCACGCCAACGGCGTTCTTGGCGCCGTCCGCGAGGCTGTTCACCAGCATGGCCAGAGTCTCCCGCCCGCCCTTCACGATCAGGCAGGGAATGACCAGCAGTCCGACGATGGCGAAGGCCAGATGCTCCGTCCGCCAGCCCATCCGCCACAGCGCCGCGGCGAGGAGGCCCAGCACGACCCAGAAGGCGACGCGCAGGGCCATCGGCCCGATGGAGCCGACGATCTTGGTGCCGAGGATCAGCGCGATGGTGGAGGCGATGCCGATCACCCCCGCGAACAGCGGCGTGAAGCCGGAGAACAGCAGATAGACCAGCGCCGCCAGCGGCAGGATCAGGTACCAGCCTTCGACCAGCGCGCGGGACACGCTGGGGCACTGGTCCTTCGGCAAACCGACGAGGTTGCGCTTGCCCGCCTCCAAATGGACCATCCAGAAGGCGCTGCCGAAATAGAGGATCGCCGGTATTGCCGCGGCGATGGCGATGTCGCTGAACGGGACGCCGATGGTCTCCGCCATGATGAAGGCCGCAGCGCCCATGACCGGCGGCATGAGCTGTCCGCCCATGCTGGCCGTCGCCTCCACCGCCCCGGCGAAGGCCGGGCGGTAGCCGAAGCGCATCATCAGGGGGATGGTGAACTGGCCGGTGGTCAGCACGTTCGCCACGCCCGAGCCGTTGATCGTCCCCATGAAGCCGGATGAGACGACCGCCACCTTCGCCGGCCCGCCCTTGGCCGACCCGACGAGGCCCAGCGACACGTCGTTGAACAGCTTGATCATGCCGGCGCGCTCCAGGAAGGCGCCGAACAGGATGAACAGGAAGATGAAGGTCGACGACACGAAGGTGGGGGTGCCGTAGATGCCCTCGGTCGACAGGAAAAGGTTGTCGATGACCTGATCGATGTCGTAGCCGCGGTGGGCCAGCCCGAAAGGCAGATGCCGCCCGAACAGCGCGTAGGGAATGAAGACGCCGCAGATGATCGGCAGCGCCCACCCCATGATGCGCCGGGCGGCCTCGAACACCAGGGCGACGGTGACGGCCCCGACCACGAGGTCCGTCATGCTCGGATCGCCCGACCGCTGGATAAGGTCGACCTCGAACACGTAATGGTAGAGACCCAGCGCGAAGGCGCCCAGGCCGAGCAGCCAATCATACCAGGGCACGCTGCGCCGTTCCGCATCCTGGCGGAAGCCGAACAGGGTGAAGGTCATCAGCAGCAGGAAGCCGACATGGACCGACCGGACGACCAGACTGGACAGCGGGTTGAACGCCGCTGTCCAGATCTGGAACACCGAGAAGGCCACCGCGATGGCGAAGACGGCCTTTCCGGCGACGCCTTCGAAGGCCACGACCGTGGAGGGATTCTCTCGGTCGATCGCCTGGCGGATCTTGCTGTCCGCCGCTTGAGGAGATGCGCTCATCGCACGGGATTCCCGGGGCGACGCGACGCGCTTACATCAGGCCCTTTTCCTTGTAGAACTTCTCGGCGCCCGGATGCAGCGGCACCGGCGACTGGATGGCGGTCGCGTCCAGCTTGATCTGCTTGGCGGCGGCGTGGGCCGCGGCCATCGCGTCGAGATTCTCGAACATCGCCTTGGTCATCGCATAGACCGCGTCGTCCGACACGCCGGCGTGGGTGACCAGCAGGTTGCGCACCGCCGCGGTCGGCACCGGCTCGCCCTGGCCGCTGTAGCTGTTGGCCGGGATGGTCTCGGCGATGTAGGCGGGGTCGCCGACCTTCTGGATCACGTCGGCCGGGATCGACACGATGGTGATGTCCTGCGAGGTCGCCAGATCCTTGATCGCCGCCACGCCGAGGCCCGCGGAGATCAGCGTCGCGTCGAGCTGCCGGTTCTTGATCAGGTCCACCGATTCGGCAAAGGGCAGATACTCGGTCTTGGCGAAGTCCTTGTAGCCCAGCCCGGCGGCGGCGAAGATCGCGCGGGCGTTCAGCTCCGTCCCCGACTTCGGCGCGCCGACCGACACCCGCTTGCCCTTCAGGTCGGCCAGCGTCTTCACGCCGGAATCCTTGGCAGCGACGATCTGGATGTAGTTGGGGTAGATGGCGGCGACGGTGCGCAGCTTGGTCAGCTTGGTCTTGAAGCCGGCCTCCTCGTCGCCCTTCCAGGCGCCGCTCAGCGAATCGCCGAGCGAGAAGGCGATCTCGCCGCGCTCCGACTGGAGGAGGTTCAGGTTCTCGACCGACGCCTTGGTCGCCTGGACCGTGACCTTGGCCCCCGGAATGGCCTTGCCGTAGATGCCGGACAGCGCCACGCCCAGCGGGTAATAGACGCCGCTGGTGCCGCCGGTCAGGACGGTGACGAACTGCTCGGCCTGGGCCGGCAGCGCGGTGAGCATGCAGACGCCGACCGCGGCCAGGAAACGCTTCATTCTTCTATCCTCCCGAGAGACTGTCCGTGCGGATCGTTCGTAAGACGCTTTGGTTTGCGTCGGATTATTGGCTATCCTAACTTGTGGGCGGTGGGTCCGCCAGTCCGTAGGAACCGATAGTCGCGTGGCGGTTCGGCACAAGCCCTCTCCCTTCGGATGAGGCCGAACGGCGTCTTGACCGGACGGGACGACGCCCCCCTATCCTTGTTCCGGTTGGTCCTGCGCCACACTTTATCCCGCAGAGTTGGAAGAACCGTCGAAAGAAGCGTCGCGAAGGTCGGGGCAACAGAACGTCACCAACAATGGGAGGACAGCGGATGCCGTGTACCGTTTCCATGACCGTCAACGGAAAGGCGGTCTCGCGCGAGGTGGAGGAGCGGACCCTGCTGGTCACCTTCCTCCGTGACCAGATCGGCCTGACCGGCACCCATGTCAGCTGCGACACCAGCCAGTGCGGCGCCTGCGTCGTCCATGTGGACGGGCGGTCGGTGAAGTCCTGCACCATGCTGGCGGCCCAGGCCGACGGCGCCGCGGTCACCACCATCGAGGGTCTGGCGGCGGCGGACGGCACACTGCACCCGATGCAGGCGGCCTTCCGCGAGCATCACGGCCTGCAATGCGGCTTCTGCACGCCGGGCATGGTGATGAGCGCCGTCGATCTGGTGACGGCCAACCCCTCCCCCAGCGAGCACGAGGTCCGCGAAGGGCTGGAGGGCAACATCTGTCGCTGCACCGGCTACCACAACATCGTCAAAGCGGTGATGGCCGGGGCGGAGGCCATGCAGGGCGGCACGATGAAGGCCGCCGCCGAATAAACAACGGACAAAGGCTCTCATGGGAGGAACACGAAGATGGCGAACCCCAACGGCATCGGCGCCCCCGTACGCCGGCGCGAGGACGCGCGCTTTCTGACCGGGCGCGGCACCTACACCGACGACATCAACCGGCCCGGCCAGACCCACGCGGTCTTCGTCCGGTCCCCCTACGCCCACGCCCGCATCACCGGGATCGACGCTACCGAGGCCATGCAGGCGCCCGGCGTGGTCGCCGTGCTGACCGGCGCCGACATGGAGACCGACAAGGTCGGCAGCCTGCCCTGCGGCTGGCAGATCCATTCCAAGGACGGTTCCCCGATGAAGGAGCCGCCCCACTTCCCGATCGCCCGCGACCGGGCCCGCTACGTCGGCGACGCCGTCGCCGTGGTGATCGCCGAGACGCGCGAGCAGGCGAAGGACGCCGCCGAGCTGGTCATGGTCAATTACGAGGAGCTGCCGGCGGCGGTGACCTCGCTGAAGGCGCTGGAGGGCGGCGCGCCGCTGGTGCATGACGACGTCGGGGGCAACCTGTGCTTCGACTGGCATCTTGGCGACGCGGCGGCGGTGGACGCGGCCTTTTCTCAGGCGGCCCATGTGGCGAAGATCGACCTGATCAACCAGCGGCTCATCCCCAACGCGATGGAACCGCGGGCGGCGCTCGGCGAGTACGACCGGGCGACCGGCGAGCACACGCTGACCACCACCAGCCAGAACCCTCACGTCATCCGTCTGCTGATGGGCGCCTTCGTTCTGGGCATCCCGGAGCACAAGCTGCGCGTCGTCGCCCCGGACGTCGGCGGCGGCTTCGGCTCCAAGATCTTCCATTACGGGGAGGAGGCCGTCGTCACCTGGGCGGCGAAGAAGATCGGGCGCCCGGTGAAATGGACCGCCGAGCGCTCCGAGAGCTTTCTGACCGACGCCCATGGCCGCGACCATGTCAGCCACGCCGAGCTGGCGATGGACCGGGACGGCAACTTCCTGGCGCTGCGCGTCTCCACCGTCGCCAACATGGGCGCCTATCTGTCCACCTTCGCGCCGTCGATCCCGACCTACCTCTACGCCACGCTGCTGGCCGGGCAGTACAAGACCCCGGCGATCTACGCCGAGGTCAAGGCGGTCTTCACCAACACGGTGCCGGTGGACGCCTACCGCGGCGCCGGCCGTCCCGAGGCCTGCTACCTGATCGAGCGGCTGGTCGAGGTCGCCGCCGCCGAGACGGGCATCGACAAGACGGAGCTGCGCCGCCGCAACTTCGTGCCAGCCAGCGCCATGCCCTACCAGACCCCGGTGGCGCTGCAGTACGACACGGGCGACTTCGCCAAGAATCTCGACATCGCCCTGCCCCTCGTCGATTACGACGGCTTCGCGGCGCGCAAGGCCGAGTCCGCCCGGCGCGGCAAGCTGCGCGGCATCGGCTTCGCCACCTACATCGAGGCCTGCGGCATCGCCCCCAGCAACGTCGCGGGTGCGCTCGGCGCGCGGGCCGGACTGTATGAATCGGCGGAGGTGCGTTTCCACCCCACCGGCTCCGTGACGGTCTTCACCGGCTCCCACAGCCATGGGCAGGGGCACGAGACGACCTTCGCTCAGCTCGTCTCCGAACGCTTCGGCGTGCCCATCGAGAATGTGGAGATCGTCCACGGCGACACCAGCAAGATCCCCTTCGGCATGGGCACCTACGGCTCCCGCTCGCTGGCGGTCGGCGGGTCGGCCATCGTCAAGGCGATGGACAAGGTGGAGCGCAAGGCCAAGAAGATCGCCGCCCACATGCTGGAGGCCGCGGAGGCCGACATCGAAGCCAAGGACGGGCGTTTCGTGGTGGCCGGGACCGACAAGGCCCTGACCATCGGCGACATCGCCCTGCAGGCCTACGTCCCGCACAACTTCCCGCTCGACGAGCTGGAGCCGGGGCTGGACGAACAGGCCTTCTACGACCCGAAAAACTTCACCTACCCCAACGGCTGCCACGTCTGCGAGGTGGAGATCGACCCCGACACCGGCGTGGTCCAGGTGGTCAGCTTCGCCGCCGTGGACGATTTCGGGCGGGTCATCAACCCGCTGATCGTCGAGGGGCAGGTCCATGGCGGGCTGGTCCAGGGCATCGGGCAGGCGCTCTACGAGAACTGCGTCTACGACGAGGAGTCTGGTCAGCTCATCACCGGCTCCTACATGGACTATTGCATGCCGCGGGCGGACGACGTGCCGTCCTTCACGGTGCGCTACCACGAGGACCAGCCCTGCACCCACAACCCGCTGGGCGTGAAGGGCTGCGGCGAGGCCGGGACCATCGGCGCGTCGGCCGCCGTGATGAATGCGGTGGTGCACGCCCTGTCCGAGTACGGCGTCACCCATCTCGACATGCCGGCGACCCCGGAGCGGGTCTGGCAGGCGATCCGGCGCCACACCCCCGCCCAGGCGGCCGAGTAAGAGGGAGGAGACATCATGTACGCCTTCACCTATCACCGCCCCAAGAGCGTCGCCGACGCCGTGTCCCTGCTCGGCCAGTTCGAAGACCCCAAGCTGCTGGGCGGCGGGCAGACGCTCCTGCCGACTCTCAAGCAGCGCCTCGCCCGGCCGAGCGACCTGATCGACCTCGGCCAGATCCCGGAGCTTCAGGGCATCCGGGAGGAGGCCGGCGGCCTGACCGTCGGCGCCTTCACCCGCCACGCCGAGGTCGCCCACTCCGACGTCGTGAAGCGCGTCATCCCGGCGCTGGCCAGCCTCGCCGAGGGCATTGGCGACCGGCAGGTGCGCAACATGGGCACGCTCGGCGGGTCGATCTGCAACGCCGACCCCTCCGCCGACTACCCCGCCGCGGTCGTCGCGCTGAAGGCCACGGTGCGGACCGACCGGCGGGAGATCGCGGGCGACGACTTCTTCACCGGCATGTTCGAGACGGCGCTGGAGCCCGGCGAGATCGTCACCGCTGTGCATTTCCAGAAGCCCGACAAGGCCGCCTACGCCAAGTTCCGCAATCCGGCCAGCCGCTACGCCATCGTCGGCGTGTTCGTGGCGGTGTTCGGCAGCGAGGTGCGCGTGGCGGTGACCGGCGCCGGCCCGTCCGTCTTCCGGGCGGACGACATGGAGACGGCGCTGTCCCAGGACTTCCGCGCGGACGCCCTGAACGGTGCCTCCGTGTCGGCGGCCGGGCTGAACGCCGACATCCATGCCAGCGCCGACTACCGCGCCCATCTGGTGCGGGTGATGGCGCGGCGCGCGGTGGAGGCGTGCGGGTGAAAGTCCCATTACCTTGAATGTCCCCTCTCCCCTCCGGGGAGAGGGTTAGGGTGAGGGGGGGGGCGCGTGTCGTTACGTTCGGCACAAGCACATCCCCCTCACCGGCCCTCCGGGCCACCCTTTCCCCGGAGGGGAGAGGGTTACCGCAGCACCCAGCGAGGCATCCCGCCAACCATGCCCAACACCCTCCCCGCCTCCGTCGATGCCACGCTGGACCTGCTGCGGCGGGGGAACTACGTCGGCGACCGCTCGCTGGCGACGGCGCTGTACCTCGCGCTGAAGCTGCGGCGCCCGCTGTTCCTGGAGGGCGAGGCCGGGGTCGGCAAGACCGAGATCGCCAAGGTGCTGTCCGCCACGCTGGGGCGGCGCCTGCTGCGGCTGCAATGCTACGAGGGGCTGGACGTCGCCACAGCGGTCTATGAGTGGAACTACGCCCGGCAGATGATGGAGATCCGCTTGGCCGAGGCGTCGGGCGACCGTGACCGGGAGGCGCTCGGTGCCGACCTCTTTTCCGAACGCTTCCTCATCAAACGCCCGCTGCTTCAGGCGCTGGAACCCGACTTGGCTGGTCCTCCCGTCCTGCTGATCGACGAGCTGGACCGCACCGACGAGCCGTTCGAGGCCTATCTCCTCGAAATCCTCTCCGACTTCCAGGTCTCGATCCCGGAGTTCGGCACCGTCAAGGCGCCGAAGCCGCCCATCGTCATCCTGACCTCCAACCGCACCCGCGAGATTCATGACGCGCTGAAGCGGCGCTGCTTCTACCACTGGGTCGATTACCCCAACGCCGAGCGCGAGCGCGCCATCCTGGCGGTGAAGGCGCCGGAGGCCGACGCCCGACTGGCCGCCCAGGTCGTCGGCGTCGTGCAGAGCCTGCGCGGCATGGACCTCTACAAGGCGCCGGGCGTGGCCGAGACTCTGGACTGGGCGCAGGCGCTGGTGGAATTGAACCAGCTGGAGCTGGAGCCCTCGGTCATCAACGACACGCTGGGCACGCTGCTGAAGTATCAGGATGACATCGCCCGCATCCAGGGCAGCGAAGCCGCGCGCATCCTGGCCCAGGTCAAGACGGAACTCGCCGCCAGCACGGCGCGGTGAGCGGCCATGCAGGGCGGCCTCGCCATCAACCTGATGCATTTCGCCCGTGCGTTGCGGGCGGCGGGGCTGCCGGTCGGGCCGGGCAAGCTGCTCCAGGCCGTCGAGGCCGTGGAGGCGGTGGGGATCGGCAACCGGGCGGACTTCTATTGGGCGCTGCACGCCGTCTTCGTGAACCGGCGCGACCAGCGCGAGGTCTTCGATCAGGCCTTCCACGTCTTCTGGCGCAACCCCGACATCCTGAAGCGGATGATGGGCATGATGCTGCCGACCATCCGCACCGAGTCGCCGGACACCCAGGACCCGCTGTCCCGCCGCGTCGCCGACGCCCTGCGCGGCACCGCGCCGGAAGCCGAGGGGCCGGAAAAATCGGAGATCGAGATTGACGCCGCCTTCACCGTTTCGGCCCAGGAACGGTTGCAGGAGAAGGATTTCGAGACGATGTCGGCGGCGGAGATGGCCGAGGCCAAGCGGATGCTGGCCCGCATCGCCCTGCCGGTGGCCGAGGTCACGACCCGCCGCCACCGTCCCGATCCGCAGGGGCCGCGGGTGGACCCGCGGGCGACGCTGCGGCGGATGCTGCGCTCCGGCGGGGACTTGGCCGATCTGGCGCGGCGCAGCCGCCGCACGCGCCCGCCGCCGTTGGTGGTGCTGTGCGACATCTCCGGCTCCATGACCCGCTACTCGCGGATGCTGCTGCATTTCATGCACGCGGTCAGCAACGACCGCGACCGGGTGCACAGCTTCGTCTTCGGCACCCGCCTGACCAACATTACCCGCTATCTGCGGCACAAGGACGTGGACGTGGCGCTGGACGCCGTGTCGGCGGCGGTGGCGGACTGGTCGGGCGGGACGCGCATCGGCACGGCGCTCCACGCCTTCAACCGGACCTGGGCGCGACGGGTCCTCGGCCAGGGGGCGGTGGTGCTGCTCATCACCGACGGGCTGGACCGGGATGCCGGCGAGGGGCTTGCGGCGGAGGCCGAACGGCTGCACAAGAGCTGCCGCCGACTGGTCTGGCTGAACCCGCTCTTGCGGTGGGAGGGGTTCGCACCAAAATCCAGCGGTATCCGGGCCCTGTTGCCGCATGTGGACGACTTCCGCCCGGTCCATAACCTGAACAGTCTGGCCGGGCTCGCCGACGCGCTGAACCGCGACGGGCCGCGACGGGCCGAAAGCCTGCGCAAGTGGCTGAAGGAGGCCGCATGAGGGACGATATTCTGGAGCAGGCCGCGGGCTGGCGCGCGGAGGGCCGCAAGGTCGCCCTGGCGACGGTGGTCGCCACCTGGGGGTCCTCCCCCCGTCCGGTGGGCAGCCAGATGGCGGTGGACGACGCCGGTTCGATGATCGGCTCGGTCTCCGGCGGCTGCATCGAGGGGGCCGTGGTCCACGAGGCGCGCAAGACCATGGAGGATGGCGAGCCGCGGATGATCTCCTTCGGGGTGAGCAACGAAATGGCCTGGGAGGTCGGGCTGGCCTGCGGCGGCCGGGTGCAGGTCTATGTCGAGGCCGTGGAATGAAGCGCGACATCACCGAACGGCTGCTGGCCGCCCGCAAGGCCGGACGTCCCGTGGCCCTGGTCACCGACCTCGGCACCGGCCTGCAGACGCTGGTCTACGAGGACGCCATCCACGGCGGCTTCGGGCTGGAGGATGACCGTCTGGCGGAGGTGCGGGACCGGCTGCGCCAGGATCGTTCCGGCCTCATCACCGATCCGGAGGGGGAGGAGGACGGCGTCCAGCTGTTCGTTCAGACCCACAACCCGCCGCTTCGCCTGCTGGTGGTCGGTGCCGTGCACATCGCCCAGGCGCTGGCCCCCCTCGCCGCTCTGACCGGCTACGCCGTCACGGTGATCGACCCGCGGGGCTCCTTCGCCACGGAATCGCGTTTCCCCGGCGTCTCCCTGCACGATTCCTGGCCGGACGAGGCATTGACGGAATTGAAAATCGACAACCGCACCGCCGTGGTGACCCTGACCCACGACCCCAAGCTGGACGACCCGGCCCTGCTGGTGGCGCTGCGCTCCCCCGCCTTCTATGTCGGGTCGCTCGGCAGCCGGCGCACCCACGCCAAGCGGCTGGAGCGGTTGACGGAGCAGGGCGTGACCGACGCGGAGCTGGCGCGCATCCACGCCCCGGTCGGGCTGGACATCGGCGCCGTGACCCCGGCGGAAATCGCCCTGTCGGTCATGGCCCAGATCACCGCCGTGCGGCGCAAGGCCGGCGCGGCCTGACAGGAGTTCATCGCCATGTTTTTCGGCCCGCTGCCCCTGCGGGAGCTGGAGGGCGCCATTCTGGCGCATTCGGTCCGCCGTGGCTCCGTCAGTTTCAAGAAGGGCCGCATCCTCAGCGCCGAGGACGTGACGGCGCTGCGCGACGCCGGCTTCACGACGGTGGCTGCCGCCAAGCCCGGTCCTGACGACGTGGGCGAGGACGCCGCCGCCGCCCGCATCGCCGCCGCCCTGAAAGGGCAGGAGATCACCGTCGGCGCCGCCTTCACCGGCCGCGTCAACCTGTTCGCCGAATCGCGCGGCCTGTTCGTTCCGGATGTCGAACGGATCAACGCGCTGAACCTCATCGACGAAAGCGTAACGGTCGCCACCCTGCCCGCCTTCGCGCCGGTCGAGCCCGGTCAGATGGTCGCCACGGTCAAGATCATCCCCTTCGCCGCTCCGCGCGGCGCTGTGGAGGGGGCGGAGGTCGAGGCGTCCGCCGGGATGCCGGCGCTGCGCGTCGCTCCCTTCCGACCGCTGACCGCCGCTCTGATCCAGACCCGCCTGCCCGGCGTGAAGGACAGCGTCCTCGACAAGACCGTGACCGTGACACGGGGCCGTCTGGAGGCGATGGACGGGCGGCTTGTCCGCGATTCGCGCTGCTACCATGGCGAGGCGGCGCTCGCCGACGCTATTGCGGCGGCGGGGCGCGTCGACCTGCTGCTGATCGCCGGGGCCTCGGCCATCACCGACCGGCGCGATGTGCTGCCGGCAGGCATCGAGCGGGCGGGCGGCGTCATCGAGCATTTCGGCATGCCGGTCGATCCCGGCAACCTGCTGCTGCTCGCCCGCATCGGGGAGACTCCGGTGCTCGGCCTGCCCGGCTGCGCGCGGTCGCCCAAGCTGAACGGGTTCGACTGGGTGCTCCAGCGCATCGCCGCGGGCATTCCGGTGACGCGGGCCGACGTCATGCGCATGGGCGTGGGCGGCCTGCTGGCCGAGATCCCCAGCCGTCCCCTGCCCCGCGCCGGCACGGTCGCGGTGGAACCGCCGAGGGCGCCGCGCATCGCCGCGCTGGTTCTGGCCGCCGGGCGGTCGAGCCGGATGGGCGGCAGCAACAAGCTGCTTGCCGATGTCGGCGGGGAGCCGCTGGTCGTCCGCACGGTCGAATCGGTGCTGGCCTCGCAGGCCAAGCCGGTGGTGGTGGTGACCGGCCACATGGCGGAGGCGGTGTCCGCGCCGCTGGCCGGGCGCCCGCTGACCATCGTCCACAACCCGTCCTTTGCCGATGGGCTCAGCGCCTCGTTGCGCGCCGGGCTGGCCGCCCTGCCGGCGGATGTCGACGGTGTGGTGGTGTGCCTCGGCGACATGCCGCGCGTCACGCCGCAGGCCGTCGACCGGCTGATCGCCGCCTACAACCCGCTGGAAGGCCGGACCGTCTGTGTTCCGACCGTCCATGGCAAGCGCGGCAACCCCGTCCTGTGGGACCGCGGCTTCTTCGCGGAGATGGCGAAGCTGACCGGCGACGCCGGAGCCAAGACCCTGCTGGCCACCCACGCCGATCAGGTGGTGGAGGTGCCGGTGGAGGACGGCGGCATCCTCTACGACGTGGACACGCCGGAGCTGCTGGCGGAGCTTCGCGGGTAAAGCTCAGGCCGCCCGTTCGATCACCAGATCCAGCCAGCGGCGGGAGATCGTCCGGGCGACCGTCTCGGCGGCGGGAAGGTGCAGCTCCAGCGCCGCGTCCAGCCCGTCGAGGACGGCCCGGTTGCGCTCCCGCGAGTCGACGCCGAACTTTTCCGCCCAGCCGCGGACGATGGCGGCGTCGGCCTCCGGGTGGAACTGGAAGGCGTAGAGGTTGCGGCCGAGCCGGAAGGCCTGACGCATGCAGGCTTCGCTCCAAGCCAGCGGCACGGCACCCTCGGGAAACTCGAAGGTGTCGTAGTGCCACTGCACCAAGTGCAGCTCCGGCGCCAGCCCACCGAGCAGCGGATCGTCCGAAGCGGCGTTGAACAGCCGGACCGCGCCCACGCCGATCTCCGCCACCGAATGGCGGCAGACGCGGGCGCCGAAGGCGCGGGCGGCCAACTGCGCGCCCAGGCAGATGCCCATCACCGGACGCTCCTCCGCCGCGAAGGCGCGGATCAGCTTCATGACCTGCGGGAAATGCGGCCCCTGCCCGTCGTTCCAGGCGTCCTGCGGGCCGCCCAGAACCAGCAGCCCGTGATAGCCCTCCGGCGCAGCGGGGAGCGCTTCCCCCTCGTCCGCGGCGATGGTGACCAGCGTCGCGCCGAATGCGGCAAGCGCGTCCCCGACGAGTCCGGCGGGGGCGTTTCGGTTGTTCTGGACGACCAGGATGCGCATCGAGGGGCCACGTCGGTGAGAGCGGATGCCCCGTTCATGAGCGGTGGGGGCAGCGAAATCAAAGCGAATTCAAGCGGTGCAAGGCGGCTATGCGCCGCGCCGCGGGACGGCGTACAGTGCGAGAACGCGAAGGAAGCCTTTCAAATTCCCCAGGGAGACGAGATCGATGCTGACCCGGATTCGCACGTTGGCGGGGGCAGCCGCCCTTGCCGGCACCCTGCTTTTCCCCGCGACCCTGCTGTTCCCGACCTCCGTCGCCGCGCAGAACGGCACGGTGACCTTCCTGCACTTCAACGACATCTACGAGATTTCCCCGGTGAAGGGCCGCGGCGGCTTCGCCCCCCTGATGACGGTGCTGAAGGCGGAGCGGGAGCGCAGCGCCGGGGCGCTGACGACGGTCGGCGGCGATTTCCTATCCCCTTCCCTGCTCTCCGGAACGACGCGGGGGGCGCAGATGCCGGACCTGTTCAACGCCATGGGCGTGGACGTCGTCGGCTTCGGCAATCACGAATTCGACTTCGGCACGGAGGTGCTGAAGGCCCGCATCGCCGAATCGAAGTTCCCCTGGATCGGCACCAACATCGCCGGGCCGGATGGCCAGCCGTTCCCCGGCTCGGTCGCCACCTGGACGAAGACGGTCGGCGACGTCAAGGTCGGTTTCCTCGGGGTCCTGACCCCGGAAACCGCGCATCTGTCCAGCGGCGGGGCGGAGGCCACCTTCACCAACGTGCAGGCCGCCGCGGCTCTGGCGGTGAAGGCGCTGCGCGACGAGGGGGCGCACGTCGTCGTGGCACTGACCCACCAGACCATTACGGAGGACCGCGATCTGGCCGTCAAGGTGAAGGGTATCGACCTCCTGCTGGGCGGCCACGACCACGACCCGATCAGCGTCTACGAAGGCTCGACCCTGATCCTGAAGGCCGGGGCGGACGGCCACTATCTCGGCGTCATCGATCTGGCGGTCAGCACCAAAGCCACGGAAAAGGGGCCGGCGACCACCGTCGCGCCCGCCGGCTGGCGCTTCGTCACCACCGCCGGGGTGGCCCAGGACGCTGAGGTCGGGGCCTTGGTCAAGCGCTACACCGACCAGCTCGACGCCACATTGGCCGGGGTGATCGGGCGGACTGAGACCGACCTGGACAGCCGCAAGGACGTCGTCCGTTCGCAGGAGACGACGATGGGCAACCTGATCGCCGACGCGCTGCGCGACGGGCTGAAGGCCGACGTCGCCATCACCAACGGCGGCGGCATCCGCGCCGACACGCTGCACCCGGCGGGCAGTTCGCTGACCCGCAAGGACCTCTTCGCGGAGATGCCTTTCGGCAACGTCGCCGTGCTGACGCTGCTGTCCGGCGCCGACCTGCTGGCCGCGCTGGAGCATGGCGTGTCGAAGGTGGAGGACAAGGCCGGGCGCTTCCCGCAGGTGTCGGGCCTGACCTTCACCTACGACCCGAAGCTGCCGTCCGGCACCCGCGTGACCGGCGTGACGGTGGGCGGCCAGCCGCTCGACCCCGCCAGGACCTACCGCGTGGCGACCAACGACTACATGCTGAAGGGCGGCGACGGCTACGCCGCGCTGACCCGCGGCCGCACGGTGGTGGACGCCTCCGGCGCCGTGCTGATGGCGACGATGGTCATGGACTATGTGGAGGCGAAGAAGACGGTCGCTCCGAAGGTGGAAGGCCGCATCGTCGCGAAGTGACCGGAGCGCACACAAAAAAGAACGCCCCTGGACCGGCCGGTCCGGGGGCGCAAGGCCAGGATGGATCGTTTATGAAGCGTCAGGCGCTGCGGCGCACGTGGCGTGCGGCCCCTTCGGCCCGCGCGTTCATTCGCCGCACCGCGTCGTTCGCGGTTTTCGCCGACAGCTCCGACACCTTGACGCTGCGGTTCAGCAGAAGTTCCATCTCGTCTTTGACCATGCTGCTCTGCGCGGCATAGAAGTCCTGGACGGACCGGCTGCGCATCATCGCGTTGATGCCTTCCGCGTTGCGGGCCATGGCCTCCTGGGCGAAGCCCATCCATTCGCGCATGATGGACTGCATCCCGTCCATCAGCACGGACCCGCACTGCGCCATGACGTCCATGTTCTCGCGGGCTTGCTGGGCGACCTCGCCCTGGGCTTCCGCGGACAGGCCCATCATGCGGTTGAGTTGATCGGTGGTCTGGCCGGCAACTTGGCCGGCCACCTGGGTCGCCTTTCCCATCATGTCGCTGGCCGTATCGGCGCCGCGCTGGGTCGTTTCCGCGGCGGTTTCCGCCATGCGACGGGTGGTGTCCTCGGCAACATTCCGGCCCTTGGCGGCGGTATCACGCGCAATGGTCTGCGCGTCCTTCTCTGAAGCCATCTGCCTTGCTCCTGGTTGCGTTCCGTCCGAATCGGACGCTCCCCCCATTTTTCTTGGATGTCGCTAGTTTTGTGCAGTGCGACACAAGCAATCCTATAGCATGGTGGCGAAGAGTTGTTCCACAACTCTAAAAACTACCCGTCTCCACTTTTTTGCGGATACGAAGAAGCCTTCGCAAGGATTTATTGCGTTGAATTTTTCATCAAATTCCATGAATTGTTTTAATTGATCCAAAGAAAACCGCTGAACTCCGCCGCAAAAGAGATGCAGACGGCCTGAGCACTCCCCAAATTCTGAGGTAAGCAACCCTGAGCCGGTGCGCTGCCTGTCCTTGGTCCGGCACCGGTCCACCCGCGGAGGATGCCCATGCTCATCGGCGTACCGACGGAAATCAAAAATCATGAATACCGCGTCGGGCTGACCCCGGCCTCGGTCCGTGAACTGGCTCATCACGGACACAGCGTGCTGGTGCAGGCGGGGGCCGGCGCCGCCATCGGGCTGGACGACGATCGGTACGAGGCCGCTGGCGCCGAGATCGTTCCGGACGCCGCAACCGTCTTCGCCCGTGCGGAGATGGTGGTGAAGGTGAAGGAGCCCCAGCCGCAGGAGTGCGCGATGCTGCGCCGGGGGCAGATCCTGTTCACCTATCTGCACCTCGCCCCCGATCCGAAGCAGACAAGGCTGCTGCTGGATTCCGGCGCCGTCGCCATCGCCTACGAGACGGTGACCGATCCCCGCGGCGGCCTGCCGCTCCTGGCGCCGATGAGCGAGGTGGCGGGCCGCATGTCGGTGCAGGCCGGCGCCCATTGCTTGGAAAAGGCGCAGGGAGGACGCGGAGTCCTGCTCGGCGGCGTGCCCGGCGTTCCGGCGGCCAAGGTGGTGGTGCTGGGCGGCGGCGTGGTCGGCACCAACGCCGCCCGGATGGCCATGGGGCTGGAGGCGAAGGTCGTCGTCATCGACAAGTCACTGCCCCGCCTGAAGGAACTGGACCTGCAATTCGGCGCCAAGCTCCAGACGCTCTATTCGACCGTCGACACGATCGAGGAGCATGTGAACGACGCCGACCTCGTCATCGGTGCGGTCCTCGTGCCGGGGGCCGAGGCGCCGAAGCTGGTGACCAAGGCCATGGTGGAGCGGATGCGGCGGGGCGCCGTGGTGGTGGACGTCGCCATCGACCAGGGCGGCTGCTTCGAGACCTCGCACCCCACCACCCACGCCGAGCCGACCTATCTGGTGGATGGGGTGGTCCATTACTGCGTTGCCAACATGCCGGGGGCGGTCGCCCGCACCTCGACCTTCGCGCTGAACAACGCCACCCTGCCCTTCACGCTGGCCCTGGCCGACCAGGGTTACCGCGCGGCGCTGGCGCGCGACCCGCATTTGCGGGCCGGGCTGAACATCCACGCCGGCGTCGTCACCTGCAAGGCGGTGGCCGACGCGCAGGGGCTGGCCCACCAGCCGGCGGAGGAAGCGCTCCGGCTTTAGATTCCGTTTTCAAACCCCCGACTGGAGCCGCGAAAACCGGAAATCACAGTGGCTCGCGCCGCCTGCCAACGTTTGCGTCCTTTCCAGATGGATGCCACGTGTTGCGTAGGCATCAAAATCAAGGCCACAGATGTTTGGCAAAATGTCCTTATCGCCATGGCGGGCCGCAAACTTGCAGAAGCCGCAGGCCTTGTAGTTGATGCCGAACTCAAAAGTGTCGCCCGGCCCCGGCTCGACGAAATCGTAGACGAAATCGTCCGGAAACTGCTCCTGAAGGCTTTTCTCCGCCTGCTCACGGAGAAAAGCCTGATTATCCGCCGACATGAATTGACGCCCCGAAGCGAGCCGTTCCGCTTCGGGCGCGGTGAGCAGTTGGGCCTTGTAGGTGTCCCGCTCGATGTCGCCGATCACGGCCAACGACACGCCGTGACGCCGGAGCACCCGGCTGATGGCCATGAAGCCCAGAAGACGCATGAAGAAATCGCTCATGCGGCTGTCCGCGCCCCCGACATAGGGCATTTGAGCGAGCACGATGTCGAACTCGTCCATCACCTCCTGCTTTATGCCATCGAGGCTGGAAGGATGAACGTGCTCGCGCAACATCGCTTCGGCAAGATCGAGGCGATGGCGCATGGCGGCCTCCATCGCGCTGCGATGCGCTTCGTAAAAAGGATGGATGGTTTCAGCCATTCGGTGCTCTCAAATGTATAATAGCAATCCTCTCCTGGCTCACGGGCGTTTCCCGCCGAACCGTGCGGCGATCTCCCCGACGATGCCGCGGCGGAACAGCAGCACGCAGGCAACGAAGATCACGCCGATGACCACCGGCACCGGCAGATTGCTCGCCGCCAGATAATTCTCCAGCGCCACCACCAGCGCCGCCCCGACCACCGGCCCGAACAGCGTCCCGATGCCGCCCAGCAAAGTCATCAGCACCACCGCGCCGGACATCTGCCACTGCACGTCGGTCAGGGTGGCGAGTTGGAAGACGATGGCCTTGGTGCCTCCGGCCAGACCGGCCAGGGCGGCGGACAGGACGAAGGCCATCAGCTTGTAATGGTCGGTGCGGTAGCCGAGCGAGATCGCGCGCGGCTCGTTCTCGCGGATCGCCTTCAGGACCTGCCCGAAGGGCGAATGCACGGTGCGCCAGATCACCACGAAGCCGACCAGGAACACCGCCAGCACCGTGTAATACATCGACATGGTTTGGTTGAGGTCGATCACCCCGAACAGATGGCCGCGCGGCACCGCCTGGATGCCGTCCTCACCGCCCGTGAACTTGAGCTGGAGCGCCATGAAGAAGACCATCTGCGACAGGGCCAGCGTGATCATGGCGAAATAGATGCCCTGCCGCCGGATCGCCAGCGCGCCGAAGGCCAGCCCGAGCGTCGCGGAAAAGGCGGTGCCCAGCAGGATGCCGAGTTCCGGCGGCAGCCCCCAGACCTTCACCGTGTGGGCGGTGATGTAGGCCGCCCCGCCGAAGAAGGCGGCGTGGCCGAAGCTCAAGAGGCCGGCGAAGCCGATCAGCAGGTTGAAGGCGCAGGCAAACAGCGCGAAGCACAGCACCTTCATCACGAACACGGGGTACAGCACGTACGGCGCGGCGATCAGGACCAGCAGCAGCACGGCGAGGGCCAGCAAGCCCGGCATGGCCGGTCGTCCGGTGGCGGGAGCCGCGGTATCGCGGCGGACGGCGTGGATCTCGGTCGCCATGGGTCACCTCTCCCGCCCGAACAGGCCGGCGGGCTTGATCAGCAGCACCACGGCCATGATGACGAAGACGACGATGTTGGACGCCTCCGGATAGAACACCTTCGTCAGGCCTTCCAACAGCCCGAGACCGTATCCGGTCAGCACCGCCCCCAGAATCGACCCCATGCCGCCGATGACCACCACGGCGAAGACGACGATGATGAGGTTGGAGCCCATCAGCGGCGACACCTGATAGATCGGCGCGGCCAGCACGCCGGCCAGCCCGGCCAGCGCCACGCCGAACCCGTAGGTTGCCGTGATCATCAGCGGCACATTGATGCCGAAGGCCTGGACCAGCACCGGGTTCTCGGTGGCGGCGCGCAGGTAGGCGCCGAGTTTCGTCCGCTCGATGGCGTACCAGGTGGCGAGACAGACGACCAGAGACGCCACGACGACCCAGCCGCGGTAGTTGGGCAGGAACATGAAGCCCAGGTTCTGACCGCCGCGCAGAAGGTCGGGAATCGGGTAAGGCTGGCCCGACACGCCGTAGAAATGCCGGAAAGCCCCCTCCACGATCAGCGCGAGGCCGAAGGTCAGCAGCAGCCCGTAGAGATGGTCGAGCTTGTAGAGGCGGCTGAGCAGCGTCTTCTCCAGCACAACGCCAAAGGCGCCGACAACCAGCGGCGCCAGGAGAAGCGCCCACCAGTAGCCGATCCCCGCCGTGGTCAGAAGCAGCCATGCCACGAAGGCCCCCAGCATGTAGAGCGCGCCGTGGGCGAAGTTGATGACGTTCAACATGCCGAAGATGACCGCCAGCCCGAGGCTGAGCAGCGCGTAGAAGGACCCGTTGATCAACCCCAGAAGAAGCTGCCCGAACAGCGCCTGGGGCGGGATGCCGAAGATGGTGGACATGGTGGTTCGCCTCCGGCCGTTCTCCGACCGTTTTGCGCGGCGGGTGATCGCCCCGGCCTTCCGTCCCCGCACGCGGCGGCGGACGGAAGGCCGGGGCGGGCGGGGATCAGCCCGGCAGCTTGCAGCCGCTTTCCGCCAGGGTGGCGAAGGCCTCGTCGCCGGGGATGGTGCGGATGATCTGGTAATAATCCCACGGCCCCTTGGACTCGCTGGGCTTCTTCACGCGGGCCAGATACATGTCGTGGACCATGCGCCCGTTCGGCAGGATCTTGCCGTTCTTGGCGAACATGTCGTTGACCGCCATCTCCTTCATCTTGGCGGCGACGGTCGGGCCGTCGTCGGTGCCCGCCGCCTCGACGGCCTTCAGGTAGTGCTTGACCGAGGAGTAGCTGCCGGCCTGCACCATGGTCGGCATCTTGCCGGTCTTTGCCTTGTACTTCTCCGACCAGGCGCGCTTCTCGTCGTCCATGTCCCAGTAGAAGCCGGTGGTCAGGACGAGGTCCTGCGCGACCTGGAGCCCCAGCGCGTGCACGTCCGACAGGAAGATCAGCAGCCCGGCCAGCTTCTGCTGCCCGCTCTGCGTCAGGCCGAATTCCGACGCCTGCTTGATCGAGGTGATGGTGTCGCCGCCGGCGTTGGCGAGGCCGATGACCTGCGCGCCCGACGACTGCGCCTGCAGCAGGAAGGAGGAGAAGTCCGCCGTGTTCAGCGGCGCGCGCACCGCGCCCACGACCGTGCCGCCGGCCTTCTTCACCTGCGCCGCCGTGTCGGTTTCGAGCTGGTGGCCGAAGGCGTAGTCGGCGGTCAGGAAGAACCAGCTCTTGCCGCCCTCCTTCACGATGGCCTGCCCGGTGCCGACGGCCAGCGCGCGGGTGTCGTAGGCCCAGTGGAAGCCGGTGGGGGAGCAGGCGTCGCCGGTCAGCCGCGAGGTCGCCGGCCCCTGCATCAGGAAGATTTTCTTCTTCTCGCGCGTCACCTCCTGCACCGCCAGGGCGACGCCGGAATTCGGCACGTCGACGATGACGTCCACCCCGTCGCGGTCGATCCATTCGCGGGACAGGTTGGACCCGATGTCCGGCTTGTTCTGGTGGTCGGCCGCGATGACCTCGATGGGCTTGCCCAGAGCCTTCCCACCCGCCTCCTCCACCGCCATGCGGACGGCGACCGCGGAGCCTTCACCGCCGAGGTCGGCGTAGAGGCCCGAGCGGTCGTTGAGGACGCCGATCTTCACGACGTCGCCCGAAACCTTGCCCTGCTGGGCCTGCGCGGAACCGACGGCCAGCGCGGCGAGCGCCGCTCCGGCAAGCAGACGTGCAATCATTCCATTCCTCCCGGTTCGAATTCGAACGTTTCTGTTTGCTTGGTTCAGACACCCAGATACGTGTGCAGCTTCTCCATGTTGGCGGCGAGCTGGTTGTTCGGGATCATGTCCATCACGCGACCTTCCTCCATCATGTAATGGCGGTCGGCGATGGTGGCGGCGAAGCGGAAGTTCTGCTCCACCAGCAGGATGGTGAAGCCGCGCTGCTTCAGCTTGCGGACGGCCACTCCGATCTGTTCGATGATCACCGGCGCCAGTCCCTCGGTCGGCTCGTCGAGCAGGATCATCGTGGCGCCGGTGCGCAGGATGCGCGCGATGGCCAGCATCTGCTGCTCGCCGCCCGACAGGCGCGTGCCCTGGGTCGAGCCCCGGCCCTGCAGGTTGGGAAACAGCTCGTGGATCTGTTGGACCGTCATCCCGCCCTCCTTGACGACGGGCGGCAGCGTCAGGTTTTCGTCGACGTTGAGCGAGGCGAAGATCCCGCGCTCCTCCGGCACGTAGCCGATGCCGAGGCGGGGGATCTTGTGCTGCGCCATGCCGATCAGTTCCTGCCCCTGGAATCGAATGGAGCCGGTGCGCTTGCCGACGATCCCCATGATCGAGCGCATGGTGGTCGTCTTGCCGGCGCCGTTGCGGCCCAGCAGGGTCACCACCTCCCCCTGGCGGACCTCCAGGTTCACCCCATGCAGGACGTGGCTTTCGCCGTAGAAGGCGTGGAGATCGGAGACCTCCAGCATCGCGGCCTTCACCGCAGCGCCGTCAGGCATGACCGCTCCCCATATAGGCTTCCCGGACCTTCGGGTGGCGCGATACCTCGCCGTAGGGGCCTTCGGCCAGAACCTCGCCGCGGGCCAGGACGGTGATCCAGTCCGACAGATTGGCGACCACGGACAGGTTGTGCTCCACCATCAGGATCGTGCGGTTGGCCGAAACCCGCTTGATCAGCGCCGCGATGCGGTCGATGTCCTCATGCCCCATGCCGGCCATCGGCTCGTCCAGCAGCAGCATCTCCGGCTCCAGGGCCAGCGTCGTGGCGATTTCCAGCGCGCGTTTGCGGCCGTAGGGAAGCTCCGCCGCCGGCAGATGGGCGTAGCCGGCCAGCCCGACATCCTCCAGCAACTCCATCGCCCGCCCGTTCAGCCGGTCGAGCACCGATTCCGATTTCCAGAACTGGAAGGAGTTGCCGAGCGGCCGTTGCAGCCCGACCCGCACATTCTCCAGAACCGACAAATGCGGGAACACCGCCGAAATCTGGAAGGAGCGGATGATGCCCAGGCGCGCCACGTCCGCCGGCTTCACCGCGGTGATGTCGCGCCCGTTGAACAGGATGTGCCCGTTGCTGGGCTGAAGGAACTTGGTGAGCAGATTGAAAACGGTTGTTTTTCCGGCCCCGTTGGGACCGATCAGCGCATGGATGGACCCTCGGTTCACCCGCAGGCTGACGTCGCGGACAGCGACGAAGCCCCGGAATTCCTTGGTCAGTCCGCGCGTCTCCAGAATGACGTCACTTGCCATATCCTCCCCATTCCCTGTTTTTCAGCGGCCCTTGCGAAGGACCGTCTGTTGTTTGGTTCAGGTTATCAGCAATCTGTCACACGTACAGCTTACGGAAAGAACTTAATCCCGTCCATCCGGAAGCACCGATGGCGTGACAATGCGTAGCCGGACGGCGAGTCCGTCGGCAAAAAGGGGGTTTGGGGAGGCCGCAACGCGGGCATGAAAAAAGCGGCCACGCAGGGCCGCACACCGACTCGCGACACGCCTCCAGATTGGAGGCGTGCCTTTCTCTTTCGACGCAGGAGCCGGAAACCGCGGTACCGATACGACTCAGGCGGCCCCGGATCAGGCCGCCGAGGTCAGCGGAAAGCCGCTGTAGTCGAGCGACGCGGACCAGAAGCGTTCGAGCTTGCGCAGGGTCTCGTTCGCCTTGACCAGCTCCTCGTCGCTGAAGCCGGCCTTCTCCAGCGCCGTCAGGTGGCGCTCGAACATACGGCTGATCTTCTCGCGAAGGTCCAGGCCCTTCTCCGACAGGCGGACGCGCACCGACCGGCGGTCGTGCGGCGAGCGCTCCTGCCCGAGATAGCCGTTCTCGACCATCTTCTTCACGTTGTAGGACACGTTGGAGCCGAGATAGTAGCCGCGCGCCGTCAGCTCGCCGACGGTCATCTCGTCTTCGCCGATGTTGTAGAGGATCAGGCTCTGGACGTTGTTGATGTCCTGGATACCGAGCCGGTCAAGCTCGGTCTTCAGCACCTCGAGAAAGTGGCGGTGAAGCCGTTCGATCAAGAGGATGCTTTCATAATAGGGTTTGCGCACCGCGGTCTCCTTTGGCTCGTACCGGACATGGGCCGACCTGTGGCCTTTCCGGGGTCCTTAAGGGGAGATTAACCGATCATTGTCCGGCAATCACCTCAATAATGCCCCAAAAGCACAGCCCGGGGTGTAGAACAGCCTGGCCCTGCGGAATACCCCCGTCCTGCCGTGCCAAGCCCCGTTGCGTGCCAGGATGTGCCCGGAATCCGGGCATCCTGGCGGCGTTTCCGCCCGGCGAACCGGGCGGCAAGCCGACCCATGCCATCCGACCTTCCCTAACAACGGTCAGGTTTGAGACAAGTCCCGCAAGGATTTCCCCGATACTAACGCAGAAACGCGCGGAATGTGCCCGCATCCTTGCACGTCCTGAGTGCAATAAAGGAGAACGCGCCACTTCATTCGGTAAAGCGCAAATCCCCGCCAACGGGTTCGGCGAAGTAACCGTCGACCTCTTCAGCCGTCACCTCGGCGAGAGAGGCGGGCGACCAGCGCGGATTTCGGTCCTTGTCCACCAGCGCCGCGCGGATGCCTTCATAGACATCGTGGCGGGCGAGGAAGGCGAGGCTGAGGCGAAGCTCCTGGATCATGCAGCCGTCGAAGTCGAGCGTGGCGCCGCGGCGCAGCGCTTCCAGCGTGACCTTCAGGCTGGTCGGCGACACCCGATTCAGCGTGGCGAGCTGGCCGGCGGCCCATTCCGTTCCTTCGGCCTCCAGGGCGGCGACGATGGCCTCCACGCCGTCGTGGGCGTAGCAGCGGTCGATGGCCGCGCGGTTGGCGGCGACCGGGGGTTCGCCGGCCTCCTCGCGATGGCGCGCGACCACCTCGTCGGCCGGCACGCCGTCGGCCAGTTCGGCGATCAGGAACTCCAGCTTGGCGCTGGGGACGAAGGCGTCGGCGGCGCCGACCTCGATCATGTCGGCCGCCTTCAGACGGTCGCCGGTCAGGCCCAGCCAGACGCCGACCTGTCCGGGCAGGCGCGGAAGGAAGTAGGTGCCGCCGACGTCCGGATAGAGCCCGATGCCCGTCTCCGGCATGGCAAACATCGTCCGTTCCGTCACGATTCGATGCGACCCGTGCACCGACAGGCCGACGCCGCCGCCCATGCTGATGCCGTCGATCAGCGCCACATAGGGCTTCGGGCAGGTGTGGATCAGGCGGTTGAGGACATACTCCTCGCTGAAGAAGGCGCGGATGGCGGCACCGTCGCCCTGCCCCGCCTTGGCGGCCTTGCCCGTCTCGTACAGGTTCACCACGTCGCCGCCGGCGCAGAAGGCCTTCTCCCCGGCGCTCTGCACGACGATGGCCTTGATGTCCGGATCGGCTATCCAGGCGCGCAGCTGCGGATCGAACAGGCGGATCATGCCCAGCGTCAGGGCATTCAGCGCCTTCGGGCGGTTCAGCGTCACCAGCCCGATGGAGCCGCGGCGTTCGAACAGGATCTCGGCGAACTGAATCTCAGCGGAGTCGCTCATGGTTCCGGTCGTTTCCATTTGTTCGTTTGTGGGGCGAATTTGTTGGTTTCAGGCGATGATACGGTCGGCGGGCGGCGTGTCAAACCGCGGTTTCGCAGCGCAGCGTCGCGGAACACCGCCCCGGCCTCAGCCGTTGCCGCACCCACAGTCATGAGCGGGACAGTTCCATGATGGCAGCCTCAGCAGCGCAAGCGTCACGTCAGGAGGGACCGGGCCGCAAGACGGCCATCATCCTCAACCGGTCCGCGGGAACGCTGGCCGGACAGCCGATCGACGACACGGTGGCGGCGATCCGCAGCGCCTTCGAGCGGCACGGGGCGGAGGTGTCGCTGACCGCGGTGGAGCCGTCCGACTGCGCCTCGGAAATCCGCAAGGCCATCGACTCCGACGCGGAGCTGGTCATCGTGGGCGGCGGCGACGGAACCATCCACACCGCGGTCAACATGATCCTGCCCACGGGCAAGATCCTGGGCATCCTGCCGCTCGGCACCATGAACCTGCTGGCGCGCGACCTGAAGACCCCGCTCGACCTTGACGAGGCGTACGAGGCCTTGGCCGCCGGCGAGGTGAGCAGCATCGACGTGGCGGAGGTGAACGGCGAGATCTACCTGAACAGCTCCGTCCTCGGCTTCTACCCCCAGGTTGTTCAGGAGCGCGAGGAGAAGCGCAAGCGGCACCGTCTGCTGAAATGGCCGGCGATGGCGCTGGCCATGGTCCGCACCTTCCGCCGCCTGCCCCTGCTGGACGTTCGGATCGACTGGGGCGACGGGCCGCGCCGCGTGCGCACCCCGATTCTGGTGGTCTCCAACAACCCCTTCGACGGCGAGGCGGGCAGCATGCTCCTGCGTCGCGACCGGCTCGATTCCGGAAAGCTCGGCGTCTATGTGGCGCGGCAGCGCGACCCCTGGGGGCTGCTGCGGCTGATGGGGCGCACCGTGCTCGGAACTTGGCAGCAGGATGAGGAGTTGGAAACGCTGACGGCCACGCAACTGACGGTGCACAGCCGGCGGCGGCGGCTGAAGATGGTCAACGACGGTGAAATCCTGCAGATGGAGCCGCCGCTGAACTACCGCATCCGCCACAAGGCGCTGAAGATCCTGCTGCCCAAGGCGGCACCTGAAAGCGACGGCACGGCGGACGGCGCGTGACGGGAATGACTGCCGGGGAGGTGTCGTGAAGAAGCTCGCCCACATCTCGGACCTGCATTTCGGGCGGATCGACCCGCTGGTGGTCGACGGCCTGCTGGCCGACCTGACGGCGGCGCGGCCCGACCTGATCGTCATCTCCGGCGATCTGGTCCAGCGCGCCAAGGCCCGCCATTTCCTGGAGGCGCGGGCTTTCCTGGAAAAGCTGCCCTTCCCCTATCTGGTCGTGCCGGGCAACCACGACATCCCGGTCTACAACGTGGTGCGCCGCTTCCTCGACCCGTTCGGCAACTACAAGCGATACATCACCGCCGACCTCAGCCCCTTTCACATCGATTCGGAAATCGCCGTTCTGGGGATCAACACGGCGCGCTCGGTCATCACGGATTTTTCCGAAGGGCGCATGAACAAGGCCCAGATCAAGCGCGTGCGGGAGGTCTTCTGCGAGGTGCCGGACACCGTCTTCAAGGTGCTGTTCACCCACCACCCCTTCCTGCCGCCGCCCGACGCGCCGAAGACGAAGCTGGTCGGGCGGCACAGGCTGGCTCTGCCGGCGCTGGAAAGCTGCGGGGTCGACCTGCTGCTGGCCGGGCATCTGCACCGCGCCTATTCCGGCGACATCATGACCCACCACACCCAGGTGGCGCGCTCCATCCTGGTCGCCCAGGCCTCGACCGCGACCTCCACGCGGCTGCGCAATGAGGCCAACGCCTACAACCTCATCGCCATCGAGCCACCGCGCGTCACCTTCGAGGTGCGGTCCTGGGAGGGAGCGGCCTTCACGGGCGGCCTCGTCTCCCAATGGCGCAAGGACGGGCACCGCTGGGTCATGGAGATGCAGGACTCGGGATTCAGACCTGTGAGCGGTGCGGCTTGAGTCACGGCGGCCATGCGGCGTAGGATCGCGCCGCAAGTTTTAAGAGCACATCAGGTCCCTCGCATGTCCACTTCGCATTTCCGGTCCCCGGCGTCCTTCCCGCGCACCCGGCTGCGCCGCAACCGCGCCGACGCATGGACCCGCCGCCTCGTCGCCGAAAACCGCCTGACCGTGGACGACCTGATCTGGCCGGTCTTCGTCATCGAGGGGCAGAACCAGCGGGTCCCCGTGGCCTCCATGCCCGGCGTCGAGCGGCTGACCATCGACCTGCTGACCGAGGCGGTGGCCGCGGCCGGCGACCTCGGCATCCCCTGCGTCGCCCTGTTCCCGGTCGTCGGCGCCGAAGGCAAGTCGGAGGACGCGGCGGAGGCCTACCGCCCCGACAACCTGATGAACCGCGCCATCCGCGCGCTGAAGGCCGCGGTGCCGCATGTCGGCATCCTGGGCGACGTGGCGCTGGACCCCTACACCACCCACGGCCACGACGGGCTGATGCGCGACGGCTACATCCAGAACGACGAGACAGTCGAGATGCTGGCCCGGCAGGCGCTGTCACAGGCCGACGCCGGCGTGGACATCGTCGCTCCGTCCGACATGATGGACGGGCGCATCGGCCTGATCCGCGACCGGCTGGACAGCCATGGGCATGAGCTGGTGCGGCTGTGCTCCTACGCCGCCAAATACGCCTCGGCCTTCTACGGCCCCTTCCGCGACGCGGTGAATTCAGGCGGCTTCCTGAAGGGCGACAAGAAGACCTACCAGATGAACCCCGCCAACACCGACGAAGCCCTGCACGAGGTCGCCCTCGACCTCCAGGAAGGGGCGGACATGGTGATGGTGAAGCCGGGCCTGCCCTATCTGGACATCATCCGCCGGGTGAAGGACACCTTCGCCGTCCCGACCTTCGCCTATCACGTCTCCGGCGAATACGCGATGCTGCGCGCCGCCGCGCAGAACGGCTGGCTGGATTACGACAAGGCCTTGCTGGAGACCCTGACCGGCTTCAAGCGCGCTGGCTGCGACGCCATCCTGACCTACGGCGCCGTGGACGCGGCGCGGCGGCTGCAGGAGGGCTGATCCCTCCACGCGGGGCTGCGCTGCGGCACGGCCCCGCCCCGTCCGTCACTTCGGCGTGCCCTTCCACACCTGGAACTGCGGCGTTTCCAGCAGCAGATCGGCATGGCCGAAGGCCGTCTTGAACAGCTTCCCCACCCCCGCCGTCCGCTGGGTCACCGCGACCAGCGAGCCGCGCAGCTTCAGATACTGCTTGGTGCCGGCGACCAGGGCCTCCAGCATCCCGAAATCCTCGTCCTTGCCGCGGTGGAGCGGCGGGTTCGAGACGATCAGCCCGAAGCGCTCCCGCGCGCCGAGTCCGGCCAACCCGTCGCTCAGTACGCACTCCGCGTCCGGCACATTCTGACGGGCGGCGTGCAGAGCCACCGCGTCGATGTCCAGCAGGGTCAGCCGGGCGTCCGGCGTGCGCTCCCGCACCGCCCGCGCGATCACCCCGGCGCCACAGCCGAAATCCAGGACGGCGGTGCCCGCCGCGATCTCCGGTAGGACCTGGAGCAGGCATTCCGTGCCGGTATCCAGCCGTCCATGGGCGAACAGGCCGGGGTAGGACACGAGATCCAACGCCTCGTCACGACCCGGCAACGGCAGCGCGACGGATTCCCGCCAATCCTCCAGATTTCCCTTGGCCGAATCGTTTGTCCGGCGGGTTTCCAGCAGACGGGCGCGGCGCTTGATGGTCAGCGTCTCCACGCCTTCCGCCAGCCCGTCGAAGCGCTTCGGCGCGGAGGTGATGCCCTCGTCGTTGCTGCCGGCGATCCACAGCGGCGCTCCCGCCGGCAGACGGGCGGCCAGGGCGTGCAGGGCCATTTCAAAAGCGGCCCAGCCGCGCGGCAGACGCAGGACCGCGGCGTCGAAGGCACCGTCGGCCGGCCAGGGCGTGGCCGGCTTGCCGTCGAAAGCCTGCCGGTGCCAGGACACCACCTCGGCCCCGCCGTCGGCCAAGGCCTCTCCTATGGCGCCGTCGCTGTCGCCGGCCACCAGGATGCGGCCCTGCGGGCGGCGCTCGGCCAGGGCCTCCGCGGCGACACCGGCCACGGTGGAATCGCGGTCGGTCGCGCGGTTGGACAATCGGCTCACAGGCTCTTTCCCTTTATTCCCTGATTCCTCAACCCTTGTCGCGCATCAGGCGCGCCTTGTCGCGCTGCCACGACCGTTCCTTCTCGGACTCGCGCTTGTCGTGCTTCTTCTTGCCAGTGGCGAGGCCGACCTCGACCTTGGCGATGCCGCGGTCATTGAAATAGACGGTCATCGGGATCAGCGTGATTCCCTTCTGCTTGATCGCGCCCATGAGCTTGCTCAGTTCGCGGCGATGCACCAGCAGCTTGCGCGGGCGCTTCGTCTCGTGCTGAAGCCAGCGGCCCGCCAGCCCGTATTCCGGGATGTAGGCGTTGAACAGGTACAGTTCCCCGTTCTTGAGGCCGGCGTACGCCTCGTTGATGCTGGCACGGCCGCCGCGCAACGACTTCACCTCGGTGCCGGTCAAGATCAGACCGGCCTCCAGGGTGTCTTCGATGAAATAGTCGAAGCGTGCGCGGCGGTTCTGTGCCGCCATGCGCTTTGGTTCGGGCTCGCGGGCGGCCACGTATCCTCCTTCCCTGGGGCGGGGTGGTGCCGTCCCTTAGGACAGCACCCCGGCCTTCTTCATCGCGTCGCGGACGATGGTCCGCGTGCTCTCCGACGCGGCGACCAGCGGCAGGCGAACCTCGTCCGAGGACTTGCCGAGCAGGCTGGCGGCGTACTTCACCGGAGCCGGGCTCGTCTCCACGAACATGGAATCGTGCAGCGGGGTCAGCAGGTCGCGGTATTTGTAGGCGGTGGCGAGATCGCCCTTCCGCCAGGCGTCCTGCATCGCGGCGCACTGGGCCGGCGCGATGTTCGCCGTCACCGAGATGCAGCCGACGCCGCCCTGCGCGTTGAAGGCCAGCGCCGTCGCATCCTCGCCCGAGAGCTGAATGAAGTCGGGACCGACCTCCTGCAGCAGGCGGACCGGGCGGGCCAGATCCGCCGTGGCGTCCTTCACGCCGATGATGTTCGGCAGCTTGGCGAGGCGGGCCATCGTTGCCACCGACATATCCACGACACTGCGGCCGGGAATGTTGTAGATAACGATCGGCAAATCCGCCGCGTCATGGATCGCTTTGAAATGCTGGTACAGACCTTCTTGCGTCGGCTTGTTGTAATAGGGCGTGACCACCAGCGCCGCGGTGGCGCCGGCCTTCTTCGCATGCTGGGTCAGCGCGATCGCCTCCTCGGTGGAGTTCGACCCGGTGCCGGCGACGACCGGAACCTTCCCGCCCGCGGCCTCGATGCACAGCTCGACGACCCGATTGTGCTCCTCGTGGGAGAGGGTGGGCGACTCGCCCGTGGTGCCGCAAGGCACGAGACCGTGGGTGCCCTGCGCAACCTGCCACTCGACGAAGGACTGGAAGGCGGCCTCGTCCACTTTCCCGTTTTTAAACGGGGTCAAAAGAGCGACGATGGAACCGTACAACATGCCTGCCACCTCCGACGGACTTCAAGAAAAGTGTCGCGCACCTTAGCCGCACCCGTTCCCCCGAGCAAGAGCGCCCGGATGATCATCCGACATGCCACCCGTTCCGCCATCGCCGCCGCCCTGCTGGGGCTGATCGTGCTGTCCCAGCCCGCCGGGGCGGCCAGCCTGACGGCGCAGGACCTCGCCGTCTACCGGCAGGCCTTCAAGGCCGCCGACAACGACCGCCACGACGAGGCGCTGCGCATCGCCGCCCAGGCGTCCAACAAGCTGCCGGCCAAGGTGATCCGCTGGATGGCCCTGGCGACTCCCGGCGGCGGCAGCTTCGACGAGATCGCCGCCTTCATCCGCGAGAACGGCGACTGGCCCAACCAGGCGCAGCTCCGCCGTCAGGCGGAAAAGGCGATGCCCATCGACCTGGACGAGGACCGGGTGCTGGCCTGGTTCAAGCAGTACCCGCCCCTGTCCAACGAAGGCTTCATGCGCCATGCCGACACGCTGCTGGCGACCGGCAACACCGAGCGGGCGGTGCGGATGGTGCGCGACCGCTGGGTGGAGGCGAACTTCACGTCGGCGGACGAGGAGCAGTTCCTGGCCCGCTACCGCTCGCACCTGCGCCCGCCGGAGCACAAGGCGCGCATCGACCGCCTGCTGTGGGAGCGGCAGGAAGCCGCGGTGCGCCGCATGCTGCCCTTCTTCGATGAGGCCTACGACCTGCTGATCGAGGCGCGGATCGCGCTGGACAGCGACGCCAAGAACGCCGACGCGGCGCTGGCCCGCGTCCCCGCGTCCCTGCGCAACGACCCCGGCCTGCTGTTCGACCGCGCCCGCTACCGCCGCCGCAAGGGCGACGACGCGGGGGCGCTGGAGATCATCGCGCAGGCGCCAAAGGATATGGGCCGCCCCCAGGCCTGGTGGACGGAGCGCCACATCCTGGCCCGCCGCGCCATGGTGAACGGCGACCACAACCTCGCCTACCGTCTGGTCACGGCGCACGGGCAGACCGAGGGCAGCGGTGCGGCGGAGGCGGAGTTCCTCGCCGGCTTCCTGGCGCTGCGCTTCCTCGACGATCCGTCGAGCGCCTTCAACCACTTCCACAAGCTCTACCGCTCGGTCGGCGCGCCGATCAGCAAGGCGCGCGGCGCCTACTGGTGCGGACGCGCGGCGGAGGCGCTGGGCCAGACGGCTCAGGCCAAGGACTGGTACGCCAAGGCCGCCCAGTATGGCACGACCTTCTACGGTCAGCTCGCCGCCCGCCACGCCGGGAACGGGCGCATCGCCCTGCCCGCCGAGCCGCGGGTGTCGAACGCCGACGCCACCGCCTTCGAGCGTCGGGAGGTCGTGCGGGTGACCAAGCTGTTGGCCGAGATCGAAGGCAACACCGACGAGCGGGTGACCGCCTTCCTGCGCCGCATCAGCCTCGACGCCAAGGAACCGGCGGATTACGTGCTGGCCGCCAAACTGGCCCGCGAGGTCGGGCGCCGCGATCTCGCCGTCGCCGCGGCGAAGGACGCCGCGCAGAACGACGTGTTCCTGGTGGAAGCCGGCTACCCGATGATCGAGAGCCGCCCGTCCGCTCCGGAAATCGCCCTGGTGCACGCCATCATCCGGCAGGAGAGCACCTTCAACACCCGTGTGGTGTCGTCGGCCGGCGCGCGCGGCCTGATGCAGCTCATGCCCGGAACGGCGCAGCTGGTCGCCAACAAGCTGGGCGTCAAGCACGACAACGCGAAGCTGATCAGCGACCCGGACTACAATGTGCGGCTCGGCTCGACCTATCTGGCGGACATGATCGACCGCTTCAACGGCTCCTACATCATGGCCATCGCCGCCTACAACGCCGGCCCGACCCGCGTGCGTCAATGGATCGACACCTACGGCGACCCGCGCGGCGAAGCCATCGACGCCGTGGACTGGCTGGAGCTGATCCCGATCTACGAGACCCGCAACTACGTGCAGCGGGTCATGGAAGCCATGCTGGTCTACCGAGCGCGCATCCAGGGCGCCAAGGCGGAGCTGAACCTGGACAAGGAAATTCGTCGGTGAATTCCCGGCGGTCCTTCGCCCATGCCGGACGAGGGACCGCCGTGATGATCAAAGACGAATATTCGAAAGTCTCAAAAGCCGGCTTATCTCTGTCACATACCGAAATCGAAATCGTCCAATTTTCGCCGCTTTCGTCTGAAGAGGTAACTCTTCTTCCTACCCGGAAGATGAATTGCATTTAATGCTCTATTAACCACAACCCGAGAGAATTCCCACGCACGGACGGACCGTGTTTCTCTTTATTCCGTGATTGGGAGCCTACCATGCCAGCACCGATGGTCGCCGATGAAGTCCGCCAGGCGTGCCGCATCCACGCGCGCCTTTTAGACGCCTTCATCACCTTGACGGAACAGGAACTGGCGCAGCTCGCCCCTGGTTTCGCCGAGGAAAGCCTCATGGAATCGCTGGAGAAGATGCGGGCCGCCCGCAAGAGCTACGGCGCCTTGGGCGGTGTCGTCGCCTTGGAGATGGTGGCGTCGAACGCCGCCTGACCATCGGGCCTACCGTTCGGCGGGCCTTCCGTCCGGGAACAGGGGACCGCTAATCCTGCGGCGAGTCCCCGTTGCCCGCACCGCCGGACTGCCGGCGCTGCACCTCGCGCCATTTGGCGACATTCCGGTTGTGATCGGGCAGTGTCTTTGCAAAGACGTGCCCGCCGCTGCCGTCCGCGACGAAATACAGGAAGTCATGCCTTTCCGGGTGCAGTGCCGCCTGGATGGACGCCCGCCCTGGATTGGCGATCGGCCCCGGCGGAAGCCCCGCCGCGACGTAGGTGTTGTAGGGCGATTCGAACTTCCAGTCGTTGCGGGTCAAGACCCGCCCCAGTTCCCCGCTGCCGTCGGTCAGCGCATAGATCACGGTCGGGTCCGACTGGAGCTTCATGCCGGTCTCCAGGCGGTTGACGAAGACGCCCGCCACCTTGGCGCGCTCCGCCGCAACGCCGGTTTCCTTCTCCACGATGGACGCCATGGTCAGCGCCTGCTGCGGAGACTCGTAAGGCAGGTCCGGACCGCGGTTCTTCCAGGCGTCGTTCAGCGCCTGGGTCATGGCGTGCTGCATCCGCTCGACCAGGGCCGAGCGCGCATCGCCGTAGGAATAGTGATAAGTTTCAGGCAGTACGGTTCCGTTCTTCGGAACCGCCTTCAACTCGCCGGTCAGCGCCGGCTCGGCATCGAGCAGCGCCACCACCTGGGCGGAAGTCAGCCCTTCCGGCACTGTAAAGCGGCGGACCACGGTCTTGCCCTGGCGGAGCATCTCCAGGACGCCATCGACGCTGATCCCCGCCGGGAATGCATACTCTCCGGCTTTCAGCGGCCCCTGAAGCTTCGCGGCGAACAGGAAGAGGATCGGGGACTCGACGACTCCCGCGTCTTCCAAGGTCAAGGCAATCGCCTCCAGGCCGCTTCCGCGCGGAATGACGACCGTCTCGGCGTGCTCAAGCGGTCCAGGGGCCGTCACGCGGAGGGCACCCCAGAACACCAACCCGCTGCCCGCGGTGAGGACGGTCAACGCCCCCGCCGCGATTCGGAGGCCCCAGCCCATCGGCGGTCTCCGCAATGCGTCGCCGCTCAGGCGAATTCCTTGAAGACCAGGGAGGCGTTGGTGCCGCCGAAGCCGAAGGAGTTCGACAACGCGGCCCGCACGCGGCGCTCCTGCGCAACCTTCGGAACGAGGTTGACGCCGAGGCAGCTCTCCGAGGGGTTCTCAAGGTTCAGGGTCGGCGGCACGAGGCTGTGGTTGATCGCCTTGATCGAGTAGATGGCCTCGACCGCGCCGGCGGCCCCCAGCAGGTGCCCGATGGCCGACTTGGTGGAGGACATCGCGACGTTGTCCATCGCAGCGCCGAACAGGCGCTTCACCGCGCCCAGCTCGATCTCGTCGCCGAGCGGCGTCGAGGTGCCGTGCGCGTTGACGTAGTCGATGTCCGACGGGTCCATCCCCGCCCGCTTCAGCGCGTTGCGCATGGCGCGGAAGCCGCCGTTGCCGTCTTCCGCCGGAGCGGAGATGTGGTAGGCGTCACCCGACATGCCATAGCCGACCACTTCGGCGTAGATGTGGGCGCCGCGCTTCTTAGCGTGCTCAAGCTCTTCGAGAACGACGACACCGGCGCCCTCGCTGATCACGAAGCCGTCGCGATCCTTGTCGTAGGGACGCGATGCCTTTTCCGGCGTGTCATTGAAATTCGTGGACAGGGCGCGCATGGCGGCGAAACCGCCGACGCCCAGGCGGCTGACCGCCGCTTCCGTGCCGCCGGCGACCATCACGTCCGCATCACCCAGCATGATCAGACGCGAGGCGTCGCCGATGGCGTGCGCGCCGGTCGAGCAGGCCGTGACCACCGCGTGGTTCGGGCCCTTGAAGCCGTGCTGGATGGAGATGTGACCGGACGCCAGATTGATGAGGCAGGCCGGAATGAAGAAGGGGGAGATGCGGCGCGGCCCCTTCTCCGCCAGGGTGACGGCACCCTCGGCGATGCCCGGCAGACCGCCGATGCCCGAGCCCACCATGACGCCGGTGAGTTCGCGCTCTTCCTCGGTCTGGGGAACCCAGCCGGAATCCTTGATCGCTTCGTGGGCGGCGGCGATGGCGAAGATGATGAAATCGTCCATCTTCCGCTGGTCCTTCGGCGGAACGAAGACATCCGGGTTGAACAACCCGTCTCCGTCCCCGCGCGGGACCTCCCCGGCAACCTTCGAGGCCAGATCGGAGGCATCAAAACCCGTGATGGTGCGGATGCCCGATTGGCTGGCGGTCAAACGCTCCCAGTTGAGCTTGTGGCCGACACCGAGCGGCGTGACCAGACCAAGGCCGGTAACGACGACACGTCTCATGGGGTATTCCTTGACCTTTCCTCGGAAAACTCAGCGACGGCCAGGCCACTTTGAAAAGCTGCCTGGCCCTCTTGCGCCAGCGCCTGATCAGGCGGCGGCGTTCGCCTTGATGAAGTCGATGGCGTCCTTCACCGTCAGAATCTTCTCGGCGGCGTCGTCCGGAATCTCGCAGCCGAACTCTTCCTCGAAAGCCATAACCAGCTCGACCGTGTCGAGGCTGTCGGCGCCGAGATCGTCGATGAAGGAGGCGTTCTCCGTCACCTTCGACTCCTCGACCCCGAGGTGGTCCACAACGATCTTCTTAACGCGCTCGGCGACATCGCTCATTTTTTTAGACCTTCCAATCCTTGAGACCGCTCGGGCGAATTCGGCCGGCTCAACACGCGGCTGCGTGCCTTCCTGCCACAAAAAGCCCCGTCCGATAACACATTTTTACAGCCTTGACCAGCGCCCGCGGGAGCCGGTCCGAACCTGTGGTTCAGGCAGCGAATCCGCCTCAGATCATGGCCATGCCGCCGTTGATGTGCAGCGTCTGGCCGGTGACATAGGCGGCCTCATCGCTCGCCAAGTACACGACTCCGGCGGCGATTTCCCCCGGCTCGCCCATGCGGCCGGAAGGAATGGCGGTGAGCAGCTTGTCCTTCTGCTCGGAATTCAGGGCGTCGGTCATCGCCGTGGTGATGAAACCCGGCGCGACGCAGTTCACGGTGATGCCGCGCGACGCGACCTCCGCAGCCAGCGACTTCGACATGCCGATCATACCGGCCTTGGAGGCGGCGTAGTTGGCCTGACCGGGGTTGCCGGTGACGCCGACGATCGAGGTGATGCCGATGATGCGGCCCCAGCGGCGCTTCATCATGCCGCGCAGCACGGCGCGCGACAGACGGAAGGCGGCGGTCAGGTTGACGTCCAGCACCGACTGCCAGTCGTCGTCCTTCATGCGCATGGCCAGCTGGTCGCGGGTCAGGCCGGCGTTGTTCACCAGTATGTCGATCTGGCCGAGAGCGGCCTCCGCGTCCTTGGCGAGCTGCTCGGTCCCGGCGGCGTCGGCGAGATTGCCGGGCACCACCAGGGCGCGCTCGCCCAGTTCGGCGGCGAGCGCCTCCAGCGGGGCGACGCGGGTGCCGGACAGGGCGACGGTGGCGCCCTGCGCGTGCAGCGCGCGGGCGATCTGCGCCCCGATGCCACCCGAGGCGCCGGTGACCAGCGCCTTCTTTCCGGTCAGGTCGAACATGGAATGCCTCACAGGGTCTTCAGGAACGATTCGACGTCAGCCGGGCCCTGAACGGAGGTTCCGGCCAATTCCTTGTCGATGCGCTTGGCGAGACCCGACAACACCTTGCCGGAGCCGAGTTCGACCAGCGTGTCGACGCCCTGCTCCTTCATATAGAGCACGCTCTCGCGCCAGCGAACCATGCCGGTCACCTGCTCGATCAGAAGGCGACGGATCTCGTTGGGGTCCGACACGGCGGAGGCCGTCACGTTGGCGACCACCGGAACCGCCGGCGCGCCAATCGTCACATTGGCCAGTGCCTCGGCCATGGCGTCGGCGGCGGGCTGCATCAGCGGGCAATGGAACGGCGCGCTGACCGGCAGGCGCACGGTGCGCTTCAGCCCACGCTCCGCCGCGATCACGATGGCGCGCTCGATGGCCTCGGCATGACCTGAGATCACCACCTGACCCGACGAGTTGTCGTTGGCGACGGTGCAGACCTCGTTTTGCCCCGCGGGGGTCTTGGCGGCGTCGGCGGCGATGGCCTGGGCCTGCTCCAGTTCTGCGCCCAGCAGGGCGGCCATGGCGCCCTGCCCGACCGGCACGGCCTTCTGCATGGCCTGACCGCGCAGCTTCAGCAGGCGCGCGGTGTCGGCCAGGGTGAAGGCACCGGCGGCGCACAGGGCCGAGTACTCGCCGAGGGAGTGACCGGCGACGAAGGCCGCATGCTTGGTCAGGTCGAGTCCGCCCTGGTCCTTCAGCACCCGCAGAACGGCGACGCTGACGGCCATCAGGGCCGACTGGGCGTTCTCGGTCAGCGTCAGGTCGGCCTCGGGGCCTTCGAACATCAGGCGCGAAAGGCGCTGGTTCAGCGCGTCGTCCACCTCTTCAAAGGTGAGCCGCGCGACCTCGAACGCCTCGGCCAGCTCACGGCCCATGCCGACGGCTTGGCTGCCCTGGCCCGGAAAGACGAACGCCCTGGTCATGCTATCTGGGAACCCTAGTAAAAAGGCGCGCCACCCGCGGCGCCGCCGTTGAATTCGGCGACAGTCATACCCGGCCTTTCGGGCAAGTCAAGCGATGCTCAACGTTGAAGGGCTGGAATTGGTGCCTTTCTGTTGCTTTTCCGACGTTTTTTCATTGCTGCGATGCAAAGGTGAATGGAGAAAAGGGCCATCTCAAGGGACTTCGAAGGCGACGACGACGGAATCGCCGGCCGCCCCATGTTTCCGCTTGTCGCGGTAGGGCTTTTGTGCATACTGCGCCGCTTCATAACTCCTTGCCGGTGGCCCGCGTGCCGTCGGCTAGGCCCGGGCGGCTGATCCCATCCATAGGGGACGGGGGCAGCGCCGGACCATGAACAGCCATGGGGAGTACGATGGCTCTTTACGAGTGCGTGCTGATCGCGCGCCAGGACATCTCGGCCGCCCAGGCCGAGCAGCTCGGCGAGCAGTTCGCCCAGATCATTCGCGACAACGGCGGCCAGGTCGCCAAGACCGAATACTGGGGTCTGAAGACGCTCACCTACAAGATCAAGAAGAACCGCAAGGGTCACTACACCCTGTTCAACCTTGACGCCCCCGCCGCCGCCGTCCTCGAGATGGAGCGCAACATGGGCATCAACGAGGACGTGCTGCGCTTCATGACCGTCCGCGTCGATGCGCTGGACGCCAACCCGTCGGTGATGATGCAGAGCCGCGGCGAGCGTGGCGACCGCGGTGATCGCGGCGACCGCGGCCCGCGCCGCTTCGAGGATCGTGGCCCGCGCCCGCCGCGCCGCCAGGAGCCCACCGTTGCCGAAGGGGAGAACGCCTAAATGTCCGACAAGCAGACCTCGGGCGCTCCGGCCCGCTCCGGTGGCGGTCCCCGCCGTCCGTTCTTCCGCCGTCGCAAGACCTGCCCGTTCTCGGGCGCGAACGCTCCGGCGATCGACTACAAGGACGTCAAGCTCCTGTCCCGCTTCATCTCCGAGCGTGGCAAGATCGTGCCGAGCCGCATCACCGCGGTTTCCGCGAAGAAGCAGCGCGAACTCGCCCGCGCCATCAAGCGCGCCCGCTTCCTGGCCCTGCTTCCCTACGTGGTGAAGTAAGGACCCGAAGCGGACAACAGGCAAAGGCAATCCCATGGCCTCGCCCCTGGCCGCCCCTCTGGCGGCTGCCATCGGTGTCGGCGTGGTCAGCGCGTTCCTCTATCTTGCCGTTCTGTTCGGCGGATTCGGAGCGCTGATCCTGGGCTATCTGGCGCCGCTGCCGCTGTTCCTCGCGGGACTGTGGCTCGGCTCCACCGCCTCCCTTCTCGCCGGTGCGGCGGGGACGGTGGCGGTCCTGGCGGTGTCGTCCAGCGTCCTGGTGTCTCTCGCCTATCTGGTGACTGCGGCTGTCCCGGTCATCCTGGTGGTGCGGCAGGCGCTGCTGGCGCGGGCGGCTCCCGACGGGAGTGTGGAATGGTATCCTCCGGGCCGGCTCCTGATGGCGCTGACCGGAATGGGACTGGCGGGCCTTCTGGGCGCCGCGGTTCTGACGCTCGACCAGCCCGGCGGGCTGGAGGGCGCGGTGCGGGAAACGCTGGGCCGCATGGCCGACCAGATGTTCTCCGCGCAGGGCCAGCCGGCCCCGGACCCGCAGGACATCTGGATGGCCGAGGTGTTGCCGGGCTTCGCGGTGATCTCATGGCTCGTCATGACGATCGTCAACGGAGCCCTGGCGCAGGGTGTCCTGATGCGGTTCGGCCGCAACAAGCGCCCCGCTATGCGGCTGGACGACCTGGAACTGCCGCGGTGGCTCGCCACCGCGTTCCTGGCGGCCATGCTGGCGGCCTCGCTGGCGCCGGACCCGGTCGGGTTCCTCGCGGTCAACGCCGCGCTGGTCCTGGCTTTGCCATTCGCCTTTGCCGGGCTTTCGGTGGTGCATGTGTTCGCCCGAAGCCGATCGGCCAAGCTGCCGATCCTCGTCGGGTTCTACATGTTCCTGTTTCTTTTCGGTTGGCCGATCGTGCTGATGGTCGGTCTTGGCATGATCGAGCAATGGATTGGGCTGCGTCGCCGTCTCCGGCCCGCCGGCCCCGATCAGGAGGACGAGTGATGGAAGTTATTCTGCTGGAGCGGGTCGAGAAACTCGGCCAGATGGGCCAGGTCGTGAAGGTGCGTCCCGGCTTCGCCCGCAACTATCTGCTGCCGCAGAAGAAGGCCATGCGCGCCACTAAGGCGAACCTGGCGTTCTTCGAAAAGCAGAAGATCCATCTTGAGGCTGTGAACCTGGAGCGCCGCAAGGACGCCGAGCAGGTGGCCACCAAGATGAACGACGTGTCGGTCGTCGTGATCCGTCAGGCCGGCGAAACCGGCGTGCTGTACGGTTCGGTGACCCCGCGCGACGTCGCGGACGCTCTTGATGCCGCCGGCTACAAGGTCGACCGCAAGCAGGTGTCGATCGAGACCCCGATCAAGACGCTGGGCCTGTTCAAGCTGCGTGTCGTCCTGCACCCCGAGGTGAGCGTCTCCGTCACGGTGAACGTCGCCCGCTCGCAGGAAGAGGCTGAACTGCAGCGTTCCCGCGGCGGCATGGTCACCGCGGCCGACCTGCGCGACGACGAGGACGAGATCGAGGAGGCCCCCGAGGCCGCCGAGGCCGAGGTTTCCGAGGAGGGCTGACCGCCCGCTCAACGAGACCAGTCCGCTCGTCCGGAAGCCGCCCGCCCCTGAAAAGGCGAGGCGGCTTTTCCGCGTTTTGAACCTTTTCCCAAACCGGCCCCTCCCCGTCCGGATGCGCCGCCCCCTGCCCCGTCCGGCGGGTTGCCTCCCTCGGCTCCGACCCCCGACTCTCATTGCCGGTGATTCGCTCGCGGCGAAGGAACCAGACCGAGACGTGGTCGACGGATGCGGAGACGCGCGATGCTGCTTGCCCGCCTACTCAGCCCGGCCTTGACCGCCGGTGCCTTGGATATCGTCGGCGCCGATGGGCGGAGGCACCGGGTGGGGGTCGGCACCCCGTCCCTCACGTTGCGCCTGCACGACAGGGCGTTGCACCGCGACCTCGTGGTGAATCCGCGGCTTCGATTCGGGGAAGCCTACATGGACGGCCGTCTGTCCATCGAGGGCGGCTCCGTCTACGATTTCCTGGCGCTGCTGTGCGCCGGGCCGGAGAATGTGCAGGGCGCTCTCGGCAATCTCCGGGAGGCCCTCTCCCCCGCTCTGCGGCTGGTCCAGCAGAACAATCCGCTGCGCCGGTCACGACGCAACGTCGCCCATCATTACGACCTGTCGCGGGCCTTCTTCGAGCTGTTTCTCGACCGCGACCTGCAATACTCCTGCGCCTATTTCACCGCGCCCGGCATCGGGCTGGACGAGGCGCAGGAGGCCAAGAAGCGGCACATCGCGGCAAAGCTGCTGCTTCGGCCCGGCATGCGGGTGCTGGACATCGGCTGCGGCTGGGGTGGCATGGCGCTCTATCTCGCCCGCATGACCGGCGCCCAGGTCACGGGAATCACCCTGTCCGCCGAGCAACTCGCCGTGGCGCGGGAGCGGGCGGCCCATGCCGGGCTGGCCGGACAGGTTCGCTTCGAACAGCGCGACTACCGCCAGATGCAGGGGCGCTTCGACCGCATCGTCTCGGTCGGCATGTTCGAGCATGTTGGTGTTCCCCATTATCCGGCCTTCTTCGCCAAACTGCGCGATCTGCTGGCCGAGGATGGGGTGGCGGTGCTGCACTCCATCGGCCGCTCGGAGGGGCCGGGTTCCACCAACCCGTGGTTCCGCAAATACATCTTCCCCGGCGGCTATTCGCCCGCCCTGTCGGAGGTGATCCCGGTGGTGGAGAAGGCCGGGCTTTGGAACACCGACGTCGAGATCCTGCGCCTCCATTACGCCGAAACGCTGCGCCACTGGCGGGAACGCTTCGCGGCGCGGCGGGAGGGGGCGCGCGCGATGTACGACGAACGCTTCTGCCGGATGTGGGAGTTCTATCTGGCGGGGGCGGAGATTAGCTTCCGCTACCAGGGGCACATGGTTTTTCAGATGCAGTTGGCCCGCTCGCCGGGCGCCGTTCCACTCGTCCGCGATTACATGCATCGCACCGAAACGGCCTTGGCCGACGCCGTGCCGCCGCCCTTGCGAACCGGCCGGACCATCGGCGCCGACAACATTTGACCCGGCGTGCCCGCGCCACATCGACCCACAGATTTTGTCAAAGGGCAATGCCTTGTTAAGTCTAAGGAATTCTCTGTTACCCCCAACTTTCACCGGCTGTGGATGAAAGTTACTCACAGGAATGTGGGTATCCTTACCCCGATCGCACAGCTTTGCGTCCCGCCCTTTGCTAAAGTGCCGCCATGGATGACAAGACCACCCAGCTTTTCGAGCCGCGCCCCCTCGACGGCGGGCTGTCCCGTGCCGGTGCCGCGAAGCCGACGGCGGAATACCGCACGCCGCCGCACAACGAGGAGGCGGAACAGGCGCTGCTCGGCGCCATCCTGGTGAACAACAAGGCGTACGAGAAGGTCGGCGAGTTCCTGCGCGCCGAGCATTTCTACGACCCGGCGCACCAACGCATCTTCTCGGCCATCGCGAAGATGGTGGAGCGCGGCCAGATCGCCAACCCGGTGACGCTGAAAGCCTATTTCGACAACGATCCGGAGCTGGTTCTGGACGGCGGTTCCGGCTATCTGGCGCAGCTCGCGGCCAACGTCGTGACGGTGGTCAACGCAGGCGACTACGGCAAGACGATCCACGACCTGTTCCTGCGCCGGCAGTTGATCGAGGTCGGCACGGACATGGTGAACGAGGCGTACCAGCACGACCTCGACATCGGCGCCATGGACCAGATCGAGACGGCGGAAAAGCAGCTGTTCGACCTCGCCTCGACCGGCGACGTGCGCGGCGGCTTCGTCGCCTTCTCCGAGTCGCTGAAGGCGGCCATCGCCACGGCGCAGACGGCCTTCCATCGGTCCAGCCATGTCACCGGAGTCACCACCGGCCTGCGCGACCTCGACCGCAAGCTGGGCGGGCTGCACCCGTCGGACCTCGTCATCCTCGCCGGGCGCCCCTCCATGGGCAAGACGGCGCTCGCCACCAACATCGCCTTCAACGCCGCCAAGGCGCACATGCGCACCAACGGGGGTGAAGGCGCGCCGGTCGGCTTCTTCTCGCTGGAAATGTCGGCGGAGCAGCTCGCCACCCGTATCCTGGCCGGCGAGGCCGAGGTGTCGGGCGACAAGATCCGCCGGGGCGAGATCAAGGACAGCGACTTCCCCAAGTTCGTGGCGGCCAGCCAGGAACTCAGCCGCGTTCCCTTCTTCGTGGACGACACGCCGGCCCTGACCATCGCCGCGGTGCGCACCCGCTGCCGCCGGTTGAAGCGCACGCACGGGCTGGGCATGGTGGTGGTGGACTATCTCCAGCTGCTGCGCGGCGGCTCCACCAAGGGCAACGAGAACCGTGTGCAGGAAATTTCGGAGATCACCCGCGGCCTGAAGGCCATCGCCAAGGAGCTGGAGGTGCCGGTGCTGGCGCTGTCGCAGCTCAGCCGCGCCGTGGAAATGCGCGAGGACAAGCGGCCGCAGCTCGCCGACCTGCGCGAATCGGGCTCTATCGAGCAGGACGCCGACGTTGTGATGTTCGTTTACCGCGAACAGTACTATCTTGAGCGCGCCGAGCCGGCCCGCCGGCCGGAAGAGTCCGAAGACAAGTACAACGACCGCTACGCCAACTGGCAGAGGCGCGCCGCCGAGGTCCACAACACCGCGGAGGCGATCATCGCCAAGCAGCGCCACGGCCCGATCGGCAGCGTCCGCATGTTCTTCGACGGCCAGTTCACCAGATTCGGCGACCTCGACACGACCCATGACTTCGGCCCCACTGAGTGATCCGCTGGCCCGCGCCGGCGCCGTTCTGACCATCGACCTCGGTGCGGTGGTCGCCAACTGGACGCAGCTCCGCGACCGGGTGGCGCCCGCCGAGTGCGCCGCCGTGGTCAAGGCGAACGCCTATGGCCTGGGAGTGCAGCGCGTCGTTCCGGCGCTCGCCGCCGCCGGCTGCCGGACCTTCGTCGTCGCCCAGTTCGAGGAGGCCCTGGCGGTCCGCGCCGTGGCGCCGCCGGACGCCCGCGTGCTGTCGCTGGGCGGCCTCCCCGCCGGCACCGCGCCGGACTTCACGGCCCACAGCATCCTGCCGGTGCTGAACCATCTGGGCGACATCGCCGCGTGGCAGGCCCACGCCAGGGCGCAGGGAACGGCCCTGCCCGCCGTCGTCCACATCGACACGGGCATGAACCGACTCGGGCTCGGCCCGGACGAGCTGGAAACGCTGGTCGGCGATCTCTCCCGGCTGGACGGGGTGGACGTCCGGGTGTGGATGACCCACCTCGCCTGCGGCGACGAAGACACGGTGATGAACAGCCAGCAGCTTGGGCGCTTCCGCTCGGCGGTCGGGCGCCTGCCGGCGGCCAAGGCGAGTTTCGCCAATTCCTCCGGGATTTTCCACGGAACGGCCTTTCATTTTGACCTCGTGCGGCCCGGCTGCGCGCTCTACGGCGTCAACCCGACGCCCGCCACGGCGAACCCGATGCGGGGCACCATCCGGCTCGACGCCCGGCTGCTTCAGGTGCGCAACGTTGACAGCCCTATGACCGTTGGCTACGGTGCCACGCACCGCGTTGCGGCGAGAGGCAAAATCGCAACCATCGCAGTGGGTTATGCCGACGGATATCTGCGCTCGCTCAGCGGGCGCGGTCATGTCTTCGTCAACGGCGTGGCCGCTCCGGTGGTTGGGCGTGTTTCGATGGATCTGGTCACGGTGGATGTCAGCCACCTTCCCGACGCGGCGGTGACGCCCGGCGGGCTGGTGGAGCTGATCGGCCCGAACCGCCCGGTGGACACCGTGGCGAGCGAGGGCGGAACCATCGGCTACGAGATCCTGACCTCGCTGGGCGCGCGTTACCACAGGGTCTACCGCGACCCGCCGCCGCCTGAGGTCGCTTGATGGGTTTCCTTGCCGCCACCGGACGGGCCTTCCTGATCTTTCTGGAAGCCACCGGTAAGCTCGCCATGTTCACCGGCGCCGCCTTGTCGCACTGCGTGCGTCCGCCGTTCTACCCACGGCAGATCCTGCGCCAGATGATCGACATCGGCTACTACTCGCTGCCGGTGGTCGGGCTGACCGCGCTGTTCACCGGCATGGTGCTGGCGCTGCAGAGCTATTCCGGCTTTTCCCGCTTCCAGGCGGAGGGCGCCATCGCCACGGTGGTCGCCCTGTCGGTGACGCGGGAGCTGGGGCCGGTGCTGGGCGGCCTGATGGTCGCGGGACGCATCGGCGCCGCCATGGCCGCCGAGATCGGCACCATGCGCGTGACCGAGCAGATCGACGCGCTGTCGACCCTGTCCACCAACCCCTTCAAGTATCTGGTGGCGCCCCGCCTGATCGCCGGGCTGGCCATGCTGCCGCTGCTGGTGCTGGTGGCGGACATCATCGGCGTGTTCGGCGGCTTCCTCGTCGGCGTCTACCGGCTGGACTTCAACCCGGCCTCCTACATCGGACGGACCTGGGAATTCCTGGAGCCGGTCGACGTCATCTCCGGACTCGTCAAGGCGGCGGTGTTCGGTTTCATGGTGTCGCTGATGGGCTGCTACCACGGCTACCATTCGCGCGGCGGCGCCCAGGGCGTGGGGGCGGCGACGACCAACGCGGTGGTGTCGGCCTCCATCCTGATCCTGGTGTGGAACTACCTCATCACCGGCATCTTCTTCTCGACGAAGTGAGCGACTCCATGTCCCAGGTTCCCCCCGCTCATCCGCCGAAGATTTTGCTGAAGGACGTGCACAAGGCCTTCGGTCAGAAGGTCGTGCTCAACGGCATCGACCTGGAGGTCGGGCGCGGCGAATCGCTGGTCGTCATCGGCGGGTCGGGCACTGGCAAGTCGGTGATGCTGAAATGCATCCTCGGCCTGCTGTCCCCGGACAGCGGGTCCATCCGCGTCGACGGCGAGGAGACGACGAGGCTTCGCCCGCGCGAGCGGGAGAAGCTGCTGCACAAGTTCGGCATGCTGTTCCAGGGCGCCGCCCTGTTCGACAGCCTGAAGGTCTGGGAGAACGTCGCCTTCGGCCTGATCCAGGGCGAGCACATGCCGCGCGCCAAGGCCAAGGACATCGCCATCGCCAAGATGGGCGCGGTCGGCCTCGGTCCGGAGGTGGGCGAGCTGTTCCCGTCGGAGCTGTCGGGCGGCATGCAGAAGCGCGTCGGCCTCGCCCGAGCCATCGCCGACGAGCCGGAGATCATCTTCTTCGACGAACCGACGACCGGCCTCGACCCGATCATGGCCGACGTGATCAACGAGCTGATCGTGAAGTGCGTGAAGGATCTCGGCGCCACCGCCGTCACGATCACGCACGACATGGCCTCCGCCCGCAAGATCGCCGACCGCGTCGCGATGATCTACCAGGGCCGGATCATCTGGACCGGCCATGCCAACGACATCGACCACTCCGGAAACCCCTATGTGGACCAGTTCGTCCATGGCCGGGGCGAAGGGCCGATCAAGATGCAGGTGCGGGCGCTCTGACGCGCTTCGCCACGGGTTCGTGCAAAATTAACCTGTCGCCCGATAGGGTCGGCCAGAAAGAACGCCGGCCACCACGGGCCGGTTTCCCATCGGAGAGACGAGCATGGCGGACATCACCACGAACGGACTGGCCTTCGCGAGCTTCATGCTGAGCGCCAAGATTCTGGAGACGCTCCAGGCCAAAGGTCTGCTGACCAACGAAGAGACGGTGCAGACCATCAAGAACGCCCACGAGCAGCTCCTCAAGAACGACAACCAGCTGTCGCTCGAAGGGGCCGACGCGCTCGCCCATTTCTTCGCCGGCCCAACCGACGGGAAGTGATCGCTACGGCGCCGGACGCGCCGCCGACCGCGCAAGGTTATTGCGCAGTTCCGGCAGCAGAACGGCGCCCAGCATGGCGATGACCGGCAGAAGGGCGTAATCGCCCTCTGCCGCCGCGGCGATCAGTTCCGCGTGGGTCAGCAACTCCAACCGCATCTCCTCCAGATCTCCGGAGTCCGCCTCGGCCACCTTCCGGGCGTTGCGGGCGTGGAACATATGACAGACGCAGCCGCGCTGGTTGCCCTGCACCACGTAGGAGCCGAGCGCGGTCCAATCCTCCGCGGCGTAGCCGGTTTCTTCCAGCAACTCCCGCTTCGCCGCGCCCAGCGGCTCTTCACCGGGATTCAGTGCGCCGGCGGGAAAGGTCTGGCTGACGCGGCGCGGGCCATGCTTGTAGGTGCGCAGCATCAGGACGCGCCCGCCCTCGTCCTCGACGAACATCTGGACGAAGTCCATCTGCTCGACCTGATAGAAATTCTCCACCCGCCGTCCGGCCGGCGTCTCGACGGTCTCGGCATGCACCTTCAGGAAAGGCCCGGCGTCGAGCAGGGTCCGGCGCTCCAGGACCGTCCAGGGCTTCAATTCCCCGCTCATGCCGCGACGGCCCCGGCAACGGTCCCGTAGGGCGGCTGGGTGAAGCCCGCCGGGGACAGGGTGAAGATCTCGCAGCCCGTCTCGGTGATGCCAACCTGATGCTCGAACTGGGCGGACAGGGAGCGGTCGCGGGTAACGGTGGTCCAGCCGTCCGACAGGATCTTCACGTCCGCCTTTCCGGCGTTGAGCATCGGCTCGATGGTGAAGACCATGCCCGGAACCAGCAGAACCCCGGTGCCGCGCTTGCCGAAATGGTCGACGTGAGGCGCGTCGTGGAACACCCGGCCGATGCCATGCCCGCCGAAGTCGCGCACCACGCCGTAGCGGTGGGATTCGGCAAGGGTCTGGATGGCGTGGCCGATGTCGCCCAGATGATTGCCCGGCTTGGCCTGCGCGATGCCCGCCATCATCGCCTGATACGTGATGTCGACCAGCTTGCGCGCCTTCACCCCGATCTTGTCGCCGACGAAGAACATGCGGCTCGTGTCGCCGTACCAGCCGTCCAGGATCACCGTCACGTCGACGTTCACGATGTCGCCGTCGACCAGTTTCTTGTCGTCGGATGGAATGCCGTGATTCACCACATGGTTTGGCGAGATGCAGCTCGCCGCCGGATAGCCGTGATAGCCGAGGGTCGCGGGAATCGCGCCGTTGTCCCGCATGAAGCTTTCGATCAGACGGTTCAGATGGCCCGTGCTGACCCCCGGCACCACATGGGGCGTGATGTGGTCGAGCGTCGCCGCGGCCAGCCGCCCGGCCTTGCGAATCCCCTCGAACTCCTCCGGCCCGTGCAGCGGGATCTTCCGCGCGTCCTTGTCCGCCACCGTATCACCTCGTATCCGTGTTCATCATGGGTCCGGGGCAGAACCTACCACCGGATCGGCCCGAGAAAAGCCCCAGCTTTTTATCACCTCGGCCATAGGATTTAGAACGTCCGCTTGCTATATGTGGGGCGCTTACCCCATTCCATCGCCCAACCCATCGCTGGACCCTTGGCAAAGCCAACCACCCGCTACGTCTGCCAGGCTTGCGGCGCGTCCTTCCCCAAGTGGGCGGGTCGCTGCGACGCCTGCGGCGAATGGAACACCCTCGTCGAGGAAGCCGCCCCGGAAGCCGCCCCCAAGGGACTGGGCGTGGCGCGCGGGCGACGGCTTGATTTCGTCGGGTTGGCCGGCTCCAGCGAGGCGCCGCCGCGCCGCATGACCCGCATCGAGGAGTTCGACCGCGTCTGCGGCGGCGGCCTCGTCCCCGGATCGGCGATCCTGATCGGCGGCGACCCCGGCATTGGCAAATCCACCCTCCTCCTCCAGGCCATGGCCCGCTTGTCGCAGGAACACCGCTGCGCCTACGTCTCCGGCGAAGAGGCGGTGGATCAGGTCCGGCTGCGCGCCGTCCGCCTGGGTTGCGCCGCCGCTCCGGTCCAACTGGCCTCGGCGACCAGCGTGCGCGACATCGTCGCCTCGCTGGACGGCACGGACGGGCCGGAGGTGGTCGTGATCGACTCGATCCAGACCATGTATGTCGACAATCTGGACAGCGCCCCCGGCACCGTCGCCCAGGTGCGGGCGAGCGCTCAGGAGCTGATCCGCGTCGCCAAGCGGCGGGGCTGCGTCCTGCTGCTGGTCGGCCACGTCACCAAGGAAGGCACCATCGCCGGCCCCCGCGTGCTGGAGCACATGGTGGACACGGTTCTCTATTTCGAAGGCGAACGCGGCCACCAGTTCCGCATCCTGCGCGCGGTGAAGAACCGCTTCGGCGCGACGGACGAGATCGGCGTGTTCGAGATGACCGACGCCGGGCTGGGTGAGGTCGCCAACCCCTCCGCCCTGTTCCTGGCGGAACGGCGCGGCGACGTCTCGGGGGCCGCGGTCTTCGCCGGCATGGAGGGCACCCGCCCCGTGCTGGTGGAGGTCCAGGCTCTGGTTGCCCCTTCCCCGCTCGGCACGCCGCGGCGCGCGGTGGTCGGCTGGGATTCGGCACGGCTCGCCATGGTGCTGGCGGTGCTGGAGGCGCGCTGCGGCGTGCAGATCGGCGCCAACGACGTCTATCTGAACGTCGCCGGCGGCCTGCGCATCACCGAACCGGCGGCCGACCTCGCGGTCGCCGCGGCGCTCGTCTCCTCGCTGACCGGGGAGCCGGTGCCCGCCGACGCCGTGGTCTTCGGCGAGGTCGGCCTGTCGGGCGAGGTGCGCGCCGTGGGCCAGAGCGACTCCCGGCTGAAGGAAGCCGCGAAGCTGGGGTTTTCAACAGCGATCTTTCCGGCTAGACGGAACGGCAAGAAGCCGGGGCGCGGCGACAACGGCCTGAAATCGGTCGAGTTGCAGCAGCTCAGCGAGTTGCTGCCGCTGTTCCAGGCCGGATCGGGACCCCGACCGCCGCGTGGCCGGGATTAGAGCGTCTGATTTGACACGAGCATCTGAAGCGAAAGCGCACGAGGCGTAGCGGCGTTATGGACACCTTCCCGATCAACCCGGCGGATCTGGCCGTCATCGTGGTGCTTCTGCTGGCGGCCCTGCTGGCCTTCACCCGCGGCATGGTGGCCGAGGTGCTGTCGGTCGCCGCCTGGGTCGGTGCGGCGCTGATCACGCTGAACGCCCTGCCCCACGTGCTGCCCATCGCGCAGACCTACATCCACGTCGAGATGGCCGCCTACGCCGCGTCGGCGGTGGCGCTGTTCGTCGTCAGCCTTGTGGTTTTGACAATCCTGGGCCGCGTCGTGTCACGCGGGGTGCAGAATTCCGGTCTTTCGGCGCTCGACCGCTCGCTGGGCTTCGTCTTCGGCCTGCTGAAGGGTGCAATCCTCGCCTCCGTCGCCTATCTCTTCTTCGCTTGGCTGGTCCCGAACCCGGCGGAGCATCCGGCGTGGCTGCAGAGCGCCAAGACCAGGCCGATGCTGGTGTCCGGCGCCGCGATGATCTACGAGGTGATGCCGGAGTCGCTGCGCAAGGACGGGCTGGGCCAGATGGATATGGCGCGGGAGCGCGCGCGGCAGGCGGTGGAGGCCAAGCAGGCGCTGGACCGCCTGTCCACGCCGGTTCCCGGCGCGCCGAAGACCGGTGGTGCTTCGCCGTCCGATACCGGTTATAAGGACCGGGACCGCGGCGACCTTGAGCGACTGATCCAGAACGCACGCTGAACGCCGCATGGTGCAGAGTGCCTGTGAGTAACGCCCCGCTGGCAAAGAGGCCGCCGGGGCAATGCCCTTTGGTGATGCTGTGTATGACGAGGATCTTTCGATGCTGACGACGCATCCGTTCGACGACGACAAGCTGCGCGAGGAGTGCGGCGTGTTCGGCATCCACAGCCATCCGCAGGCGGGAGCCATCACCGCGCTCGGCCTGCATGCGCTGCAGCATCGCGGCCAGGAAGCCTGCGGCATCGTCAGCCACGACGGCGACCGCTTCCATCTGGAACACACATTGGGCCTCGTCGGCGATCACTTCTCGTCGGAAGCGATCATCGGCAAGCTGAAAGGCCCGCAGGCCATCGGCCACGTCCGCTACGCCACCACGGGCGACACGACGATCCGCAACGTCCAGCCGCTCTACGCCGACTTCGAGTTCGGCGGCTTCGCGCTGGCCCACAACGGCAACCTGACCAACGCGCACACGCTGCGCCGCCAGCTGGTTCGCCGCGGTTGCCTGTTCCAGTCCACCACCGACACCGAGACCATCGTCCATCTGATGGCCATCGCCCGCGGCGGCTCGCCGGTGGACCGGCTGATCGAGGCGGTCCGGCAGGTCGAGGGCGCCTTCTCCCTGGTGGCGCTGACCCCGAACGAGGTGATCGGCGTGCGCGACCCGCTGGGCGTCCGCCCGCTGGTTCTCGGCAAGCTGGGCGACACCTACATCGTGACCAGCGAGACCTGCGCCCTGGACATCGTCGGCGCCGACTATGTGCGCGATGTCGAGCCGGGCGAGATGGTCGTGCTGAACGAGCAGGGCGTGCAGAGCCTGCGCCCCTTCCAGCCGCAAGGCCGCCGCTTCTGCATCTTCGAATACATCTACTTCGCGCGGCCCGACAGCGTGATGGAGGGCTCCTCGGTCTACAACGCGCGCCAGCGGATCGGCGCCGAGCTGGCCCGCGAATCGGGGATCGACGCCGACGTGGTGGTCCCGGTGCCCGACAGCGGCGTTCCGGCGGCCCTCGGCTACGCCACGCAGAGCGGCGTGCCCTTCGAGCTGGGCATCATCCGGAACCATTATGTCGGCCGCACCTTCATCGAGCCGACCGACCAGATCCGTCATCTGGGCGTGAAGCTGAAGCACAACGCCAACCGCGCCATGATCGAGGGCAAGCGGGTGGTGTTGGTGGACGACAGCATCGTGCGCGGCACGACCTCCAAGAAAATCGTCGAGATGGTGCGCGCCGCCGGGGCGAAGGAGGTGCACATGCGCATCTCCAGCCCGCCGACCTCGCACCCCTGCTTCTACGGCATCGACACGCCGGAGCAGAGCAAGCTGCTCGCACACCGCATGTCGGTGGAGGAGATGCGCGACTTCATCCAGGCCGACAGCCTCGCCTTCATCTCGCTGGACGGCCTCTACCGGGCCATGGGCGCCGAGCGGCGCGACCCGCAGAAGCTGACCTTCTGCGACGCCTGTTTCACCGGCGACTACCCCATCGCGCTGACCGATGCGCTGGACCACCCGCCGGTCGAGGCGAACGTCCGCATCCGCGCCTGATCGCCTGACCACCGCCGCGACGGGCCGGCCGCAACCCAGCGGACCGGCCCGTTTGCCAATCCCGCTACCGAACATCGTCGAGTCGCCGCCATGTCCCGTCTTTCCGGCCGCACCGCCCTCATCACCGGCGCCTCGCGCGGCATCGGCGCCGCCGTCGCCAAGCGCTTCGCCGCCGAAGGCGCCCATGTCATCCTCGCCGCCCGCACCGTCGGCGGTCTGGAGGAGACCGACGACGCGATCTTCCAGGCCACGGGCCGGAACGCCACGCTGGTCCCGCTGGACCTGCGGCAGTTCGACAAGATCGACCAGCTCGGCCACTCGATCTACGAGCGCTTCGGGAAGCTCGACATCCTGGTCAGCAACGCCGGCGTCCTGGAGGCGCTGGGTCCGGTCGCCCATTACGATCCGAAGCTGTGGCAGCGCGTGATGGACGTGAACGTCACGGCCAACTTCCGCCTGATCCGCTCCTTCGACCGCCTGCTGCGCGCGTCCGACGCGGGGCGCGCCATCTTCGTGACCTCGGGCGCCGCGAACGCGCCCTACCCCTACTGGAGCCCCTATGGGGCCAGCAAGGCGGCGCTGGAGATGATGGTGAAGACCTACGCGATGGAAATCGCCGCGTCGAACCTGCGCGTCAACCTGGTCGATCCCGGCATCGTGGCGACCAAGCTGCGCATGCAGGCCTTCCCCGGCGAGGACCAGACCAAACTGGCGCAGCCGGACGACGTGACCGAGGCCTTTGTGGCGCTGGCGGAGGCATCCTGCACCCGCCACGGCGAGGTGGTGTCGGCGCAGGGGTGACTTGCTGATCTCTTCTTTCACGCGCCTGAGGCTGCCCCCGGCATGACACCCGAACAAATCCAGGCCCGCGTGCTCTACCGCGATGGGCTCATGCTCATCATCGACAAGCCCGCCGGCCTGCCCGTCCACGCCGGGCCGGGCGGCGGTCCGAACCTGGAACGCCACTTCGACGCCCTGCGCTTCGGCTTTCCGAAGCCGCCGGGCCTCGCCCACCGGTTGGACCGCGACACCTCCGGCTGCCTGATCCTGGGGCGGCATCCGAAGGCCTTGCGCAAGCTGGGCAAGCTGTTCCAGGATGGTAAGGTCGACAAGACCTATTGGGCGGTTGTCGCCGGCACCCCGCCGGAGGAACAGGGGCGGATCGAACTGCCGTTGAAGAAGGTGACCAACCGCACCGGCGGCTGGCGGATCGTCGTGGCCGACGATGGGCAGAGCGCCGTCACCGATTACCGGGTCCTCGGCCGCGGTGACGGCATGACGTGGCTGGAGTTGAAGCCTCACACTGGGCGCACGCATCAGATCCGCGTGCATTGCGCCACGGCGCTGGGTTGCCCGCTGCTGGGCGATCCGCAATATGGTGGTCCGGAGGGGCATCCGCTGCATTTGCAGTCGCGGGCCATTTCGCTACCCCTCTACCCCTCCCGCGAGGCGGTCGGCGCGGTGGCGCCGGTTCCGCCTCACATGCGCGCGGCGCTCGCCGCCTGCGGTTTCGCAGGAGACGACCCGGCCTGACGGCTGGGCCGCCGGGCCGTTACGCCCGCCATTCGGCGCGTTTCTCCGTGCCGACCTCCGTCTCGTGCACCATGAAGCCGACATAGCCGGCCACGATGGCGAGGACGGCGTGCAGCCAGATGTCGTTGCCGTGCAGCGGCATCAGCCCGAACAGGGTGTTCAGGCCCGGAATCAGGCCCATGACGGTCAGGGCGGCGTAGGCCACGGCCACGCTGCGCAGATAGCTGCGCGAGGCCAGACGGCTGGAGAAGTAGGCGAAGAAGCCCCACAGGCCGAACAGAAGATGCGCGATGTTGTGCAAGAGATTCACCGGGAACAGCCCGAGCAGATAGCCGTGGAAGGATTCGACCGCGAGGGTCATGCCCTCCGGCGGCGGGCTCAGGAAGGTCGGAATGAAGCCCAGTATGCCGATGGCCGTAAAGGCCGCGGCGTAGACCAGCGTTACGTTACGCCACCACATGTGTCTCTCCGTTGGCAGACAGGGGATGAATCCGCCTTACCAACAGAGGGTTTGGAAGCAGCGTTCCCTTATTCCGGCGGCAATCTTAGGCGGCCACCGCCTCCATGGTCACGGCCTTGACCGGGCACACGCCCACGCAGTCGCCGCAGCCGGTGCAGCCCCCCTCCTCGATGATCGGCAGCCAGCGGCCGCGCCCCAGCGGGCGGAAGCGGATCGCGCCGCGGTCGCAATGGTCGCCGCACATCCGGCAATCGGTCCCGATGTAGGACAGGCACGCCGCGCCGATGCGCGCCTCCAACGCTTGCGGTGCCGTCGATGGTGTTTGGGGCGTCGCCGGTTCGGACCGGAAGCGCCCTCGGAAAAGATCCGCGCGACTGACCGCCATGATGGCCGCCCTCCCCTTCCTATTCCGCCGTGCCGTCCTTGCTGCATTCGCGAATGCCGAGCATCGGCGATGACGATACACTGACCACTCGTGCACCACCCGGCCTTGACCGTCGTCAAGGTCCGCACCGCACCGGAAGGACGGACGGCATGGTCCCCATCGGCAACACCACGGCGCGCTGGATGACGCTTCGCTACGGGCTGGCGCTCGGGGTGATCGCGCTGTGCACGCTGGCCGGCTTCGTCATGACCGAGCGCGTCATCGACCAGCACGCCGACATGCTGGAGGTGGTGAACATCTCGGGCCGTCAGCGCATGCTGTCGCAGCGCACCGCCCTGCTGGTGGAGCAACTCCGCAGCGCGCGAAGCGATGCCGAGCGGAGCGCGCTTACCGCCCGCCTGGCCGAGGCGACCGACATGTTCGAGAATGCCCACCGGCGTCTGACCGGCGCCGACGAGGGGCCGGCGATGGGCAAGGACGTGCGCCGCCTTTATTTCGATGGGCTGGAGCCGCTGAACGATCTGGTGCTCCGCCACATCGCCGCGCTCCGCGCCGTGATCGCCGCCGGTCCCGCCGGCCTGCCCCCGGCCATGCCCGAGGCTGACCTCGTCACCCATCAGGCGCTCGGCCCGCTGCTGGCGGGGCTGGAGGACATGGTGGCGCGCTACCAGGAGGCGGGCGAGCGCGGCTTCGCCACCCTGCACAATTTGGGATTCGCCGCCCTGATCCTGACTCTGCTGACCCTGTGCGCCGAAGTTCTGGTGATCTTCCGCCCAATGGTCCGGCAGGTGCAGCAGCAGTTCGCGGACATCACCCGCATGACGCAGGCGCTGGAGCAGACGAACGTCACGCTGGAGGCCCAGGTGCGCGCCCGCACCGCCGAGCTGCACACGGCGAAGGTGGCGGCGGAGCAGGCCCACTTGGCGAAGTCGCGATTCCTCGCCCACGCCGGGCACGACCTGAAGCAGCCCCTCCAAGCCATCAGCATGTTCACCGGCATGCTGGAACGGCAGCTCGACAAGCCCCGCGCCTTGGCGCTGGTGAAGGATTTGCGGCTGGCCCAGCGGTCGATGCACGATCTGCTGAACGCCATCCTGGACATCTCAAAGCTGGAATCGGGCGTGGTCGAGCCGAAGCCCGCCGATGTCGCCCTGTCCGCTCTGTTCGACCAGCTCGAAGCGGAGTTCACCGGGATCGCCGAAGATAAGGGACTGCGGCTGCGCGTCGTGCCGACGGACCTTTCCGTGCGGACGGACCCGTTCCTGCTGGAGCGCATCCTGCGCAACCTTCTGACCAACGCGGTGCGCTACACCGAACAGGGGGGCGTGCTGATCGGCTGCCGACGCCGCGACGACACCGTGTGGATCGAGGTCTACGACACCGGGCGCGGCATCGCCGAGGCCGACCGTCGTCGCATTTTCGAGGAGTTCGTCCAGCTCGACCGGCCCGACCGCGACCGCAGCGAGGGGATCGGGCTGGGGTTGGCCATCGTCGACCGGCTGGCCCGGCTGCTTGGCCACCCGCTGGAACTCCGCTCGGTCGAAGGACGCGGAACGGTGTTCGCCGTGGGGGTTCCCTTGGTCCGCAGCCTACACGAGACGGTCGCGGCCTGATTCCTTGACCAGCAGCACCGCCTGGGTCCGGCTGCCCACCCCGAGCGCCTTCAGCACGCCCGTGACATGGGTCTTGACGGTGGACAGGTTCAGGCCCAGCCGTTCCCCGATTTCCTGGTTCGACAGACCTTGGGCCAACAGATCCAGAACCTCCAACTGACGGCGGGTCATGCCGTCGAAGACGCTCGGCTCATGCGGCTTGGCGGCGGCCGGCGTCTGGGCCATCCCAGGCATGCCGAGAACCGGCGGCACATAGGACCCGCCGGCCATGACCAGACGCAGGATGTTCACGACCAGCACGTCGTCGGTGGATTTCGGGATGAAGGCCCTCACCCCCCGCGACAGCACGGCGCGCATCTCGTCCGGCGAGTCGATCATCGAGAAGACGACGACCGGCACCGGCGCCACCCGCTTCACCACCGCCTCCACATCGTCCAGACCGCCGAGGCCGGGCATGCGCAGATCCATGATGACGAGGTCGTAGGGTCCCTGGTCCAGCAGCTGGGTCAGCTGGCCGAAGCTGGTCGCCGCCGCCACGCCGGCCTGTTCGTCCAACTCCCCGACCAGATGGGTCAGGCCACTGCGAACGATGGAGTGATCGTCGGCGATCAATACCTGCATGACAACCCTGCTTCGGCGGAGGCGGCTGGTGGGGACGACCCAATGGGACAGGGTCCGCTGGGACCGGGCCGGACTCGGTCGTCTCAAACCAAAGTGCGGCTTCCGGTATGAACCTCATACGCCGACGGGAGGTTTCATGCCACAATTGATGCATGATTCCGCAATGCCGCGCGTGCTTCTGCCGCAGATGCGAAAAGGGCGCCGCGGCAGCGACGCCCTTCTCTCGTTCCTGAGCGCGCCGGCCGGTCCCAAACGAGACCGGCGGTCCGCCCGGATCATTGCACGCGGATGAGGATCTGCGCGCGGCGGTTCGATGGCTCGCGGACGTTCGCACCGGTGTTCACCAGGAGCTGGGTCTCGCCCTTGCCCTCGACAGTGATCTGGTTGGCGGCGACGCCCTTGCCGACCAGCGCGTTCTTGACCGCGTCGGCGCGGCGCAGCGAGAGCCGCTGGTTGTAGGCTGGCGAGCCCGAGGTATCGGTGTGGCCGACCACATGGATGCTGACCGCCCGCACCTGACCGGCCGAGGCGGCGGCATCGCCGATGATCTTGTCGGACGCCGCAGTGATGTTGGCCTTGTCCCAGTCGAAGAACACCAGATACTCCGACTGCGGCTGCGCCTGCACCGGCGCCGCCGGAGCGATGGGGGCCGCCGCGGGGGCCGCCGCCGGGGCACCGAAGGTGTAGCGCAGGCCGGCCATGATGGTGTGGTTCTGGTACTCGCCCTTCACGGTGGAGGAGGCGAGGCCGGCGGGGCCGCCCAGATCGAACTTCGGATCGAGCGTGGCGAAGTAACGATAGTCCAAAGTCAGGGCGAGGTTCTGGTTCAGGGCGTAGGACACGCCAGCGATGCCCTGGTAGGCGAACACCCAGTCGCGGTCATCGAAGCCGCCGAGATCCAGCCGGACTTGGGCAATACCGGCGCCGACGCCGATGTAGGGCGTGAAGGCGGTGCCGGTGTTGATGTCGTACAGCACGTTGCCCATGAAGGCGAGCGAGCTGGCCTTGCCACCCAGACCGTTCACCGCCGTGTTGGAGCTGTCGGTGCTGTCGATCGCGTTGCGCCAGCGCCACGCGAACTCCAGTTCGGCGCGCGGGCCGGCGGCCGTGGCGTAGCCGGCGGAGATGTCGCCGATACCGCCCAGCTTGAAGCTGGTGCTGGCGTCCGTCGGGGTGTTCTCGAAGCGCAGATCGGCGTCGCGCGTCCAGTTCACGCCGGCGCCGGCGCCGACGTAGAAACCTTCGGTCGCGGCCATGGCGGCGGTCGGCAGCATCGCCGCGAGCGCCGTTCCGAGCAGAATCCCACGCAGAGTCATTTTATTCTTTCCCTTGTAGACGGCGTTGCCGGGGCTGTCGAAGCGAACCGTTCGGAAGGCGTGGCATCTGTGGACGCCGGCCTTCATCGGGCGAGCCCGCCGCATTCCGTCGGCGGTTGAAACCTCATGACTTCGAGATAACAGCAACCACCCACCGCCACAAGTGGCCTGTGATAAGACGCACAGAGATGTTGCATTTCTGCATTACCTGAACGTTCGTCGTTCTCTTTATATTCCTTCGAGTTCAAAGCATTCGATCGGCGAGTTCTTCATAATACGAATGGATGCAAACCATAACTTTCGGGATGGATTTATGGGTGAGCCCAGCAGATAAGACGCGCGGAAGCACCCCGCTTTTCGCAGGGAGCACGTCCGCGATGGATTTCCACAATGGATTTCCGCGATGGTGTCAGACGGAAGCCGCGCAGGCGGGCAGGTCAATCCCGCGGTTCGGCGACCGCTTCGAACTGGGTGGGGTCAAGCAGGGCGGAAACCGCCAGGGTTTTCAGGGTCTTGTGGTCATCGGACCGCTGAAGTTGGGCGTGCTGGGTGCCCAGCCCATCCTTGCGGATGGCGATCACCTGCCAGATGCCACCGCCGGGGCCCAGTTTGCGGAACATCTGGCCTTCGACGACTTCGCGCTTTCTGCGCATATCCGATCTCCAACACCCAAAAAAGTCAAACCCGCCAACCTTGCGGATACGGCGGACCATTCAAACACCAAACCGCCCCCGGTTGGCGAGTGTCCGTTGTGCGCGCCACGCATACCGGAGCCGGGATGTAGCGGTGCTGCAACAACCGTCTTCGCACTTGCGGAACAAACCGTCGATCCGGTGTGTTGATGCCGTCATGAAAATCGATCACGACGTGCTCCTGTTCGCGACCCGCCTCGTGGAAGAACTGGGCGAGTCCGCCATCCGCATCAGCCGCGTCCGCCTCGTCGAACTCACGGCTGCGAACAACCTGCGCGCCGCCGCCTTCTGGCGGGACGTGATGCACACCTCGGAGAGGCTTCTGGCGGAGCGCTCCCCCGCCCTGGCGCCGCCTCCCACGTCTTCCCCAGTGGCGCCCCCGGTGGCGTCCGTCATGTCGGCGCAGCCGGCTACTCTCTGAACCACACCGCAGACACCACGCCAAGCAAAAGGCCCGGCGGTTTCCCGCCGGGCCTTTGCACGACTTCTTTTCCCTGAGGAAACCAGATCGCACGTCCGGGACGTTGGCCCCGGATTACTTGACCTGGGCGTACTGGCCGTTGTTCCAGCGGTACCAGACGTAGGCCGGAGAGGTCACGTCACCCTTGGCGTCGAAACCGATCTTGCCGATCACCGTGTTGTAGCTGCCCTTGCGCAGGACATCGGCGATCTTGGCCGAGTCGGTCGAGTTGGCCTGCTTGGCCGCCTCCGCCCAGATCTGCAAGGCGGCGTAGGTGTAGAGGGTGTAGCCCTCCGGCTCATAGCCGGCCTTGCGGAACTTCTCGACGGCTTCCTTGGCTTCCGGCATCTCGCGCGGGTCCGGGCCGAAGGTCATCATGGTGTTCTCGCCGGCCGGGCCGGTGATCGCCCAGTACTCGTTGGTCACCAGGGCGTCGCCCGACACGATCGGGGCGTTCAGGCCCTGATCCTTCATCTGGCGGGCCAGCAGGCCGGCCTCGGTGTGGTAACCACCGACATAGACGACGTCGACGGCCTCCTGCTTCAGCTTCGAGACCAGCGCCGAGTAGTCCTTCTCACCCGCCGTGTAGGCTTCGTAGACCTTCTCCTTCTGGCCGCCGGCGTTGAGCGCCTTCTGCGTCTCGTCGGCGAGCCCCTTACCGTAGGCCGACTTGTCGTGCAGGATCGCGACGTTCTTGCCCTTGTAGTTGTCCAGCAGATACTTGCCGGCGATCTGGCCCTGCTGGTCGTCACGGCCGCAGACGCGCAGCACGTTCTTCAGGCCCTGCTCGGTCAGCTTCGGGTTGGTCGAGGCCGGGGAGATCTGCAGGACGCCTTCCTCGGCATAGACCTGCGAGGCCGGGATCGAGGAGCCCGAGCAGAAGTGGCCGGCGACGAACTTCACGCCCGCCTTGGCGAGCTGGTTCGCCACGGCGACGGCCTGCTTCGGGTCGCAGGCGTCGTCGCCCACTTCCAGCTTCAGCTTCTGGCCCAGGACACCGCCGGCGGCGTTGATGTCGGCAACCGCCTGCTCCATGCCCTTCTTCATCTGCTCGCCGAAGGTGGCGTACTGGCCGGTGATCGGGCCGGCGGTCGCCACCGCGATGTCGGCCTTCGCCACCGAGGCGGTCATAGCGGTCGCCGCAACCGCAACGAGGAGGGAAAGCTTGTAGTTCATAGTTTCGTTGGCTCCCTGTTATGAGTCGTACGCCGGCCCCGCCGGGGCCTTTTCACCGGTCCCCCTTAAGCTGGGGGCGCCGGTGCCGACAAGGTTCCACTATAGTCCGATCATCGCCAAGTGCGACAGTTTCACCCGCGTCCTGGTCGCGATCGGACCCATGGAATTCGCAATCATTCGGCGAGCGTTCCGCCGACGCGCTCGCGCCAGCCGAAGGGTCCCGAACGCTCGTACAGCCAAGGATACTGGGACACCATCCGGCGCGCCATCGAAATGCGGTACGTGGTCAGGGTGATCGCGCCGATCACCAGGGTGTGCACCACGAATCCATACACCGACAGGAGCTGGCCGCCGAACAGGCCCCAGACCAGGAACCGGTCGCCCAAGCCCAGCAGGACGGAATAGGCGATGGCGCTCGACAGCGGCTTCCAGCCTTCGGCCAGGGTCTGGCCGGTGAGAACGCCGCAGCCGCCGAACACCAGGACCGTCAGCCCAAGGAACACCGGCAGAGAGGAGCCGAGAACGCCGTCCATCAGTGACCTCCCTCCAGATAGGCCGAGCGAACTTCCTCGTTCGCCAGCAGTTCGGCACCGGTCCCCGACATGGTGACCTTGCCGTTGACCATCACATAGCCGCGGTGGGCGAGCTTCAGCGCGTGGAAGGCGTTTTGCTCGACCATGAACACGGTCATCTTCTGTTCGCGGTTGATGTCCTTCACCGCCTGGAAGATCTGCTTCACCACCAGCGGGGCGAGGCCCAGCGAGGGCTCGTCGAGCAGCAGCAGGCGCGGCTGGCTCATCAGCGCGCGGCCGATGGCCAGCATCTGCTGCTCGCCGCCCGACATGGTGCCGGCGCGCTGGCTGATGCGCTCCTTCAGGCGCGGGAACAGGGTCAGGACCCGCTCCAGCTCGTTGGCGAAGCTGCCCGGCTTGGCGGTGATGGAGCCCATCTGCAGGTTCTCCAGCACGCTCATGCGCGGGAAGATCCGGCGGCCTTCCGGCGACTGGGCGATACCCAAGCGGACAAGTTCGTAGGTGGGCATCTGCGTGATGTCCTGCCCCTCGAACGTGATCCGGCCCATGCGGGCGCGCGGACTGCCGCAGATGGTCATGAGAAGCGTGGACTTGCCGGCGCCGTTGGCGCCGATCAGCGAGACGATCTCGCCGGCCCCGATCTCGATGTCGACCCCCTTCAGCGCCTCGATGGCGCCGTAGAAGGTGTGGACGCCCGATACCTTCAGCATGGCTCAGGCCCCCTCCTCGGCTCGCTTGGCGACTTCCGGCAGATCGGCCTTGATCTCCACCGGCAACTCCTCGTCCTCTTCCTCGCCGAGATAGGCGCGGATCACCGCCGGATCGTTCTTCACGAAGGCCGGGTCTCCGTCGGAGATCTTCCGCCCGTAATCCAGCACCACGACATGATCGGAAATGCTCATCACCACGCTCATGTCATGCTCGATCAGCAGGACGCCGATCTTGTGCGCGTCGCGGATGTAGGTGAGCAGATCGGCCAGTTCGCCCGACTCGCGGGGGTTGAGGCCCGCCGCCGGCTCATCCAGGCAGAGCATCACCGGCTCGGTGCACATGGCGCGGGCGATCTCCAGCCGGCGCTGGGCGCCGTAGGGCAGATTGCCCGCCTCCCAGTCCGCGAACTCCAGCAGGCGCACGCGGTCCAGCCAGTACTTGGCCAGATCGACCGCCTCCCGCTCCGTCTTGGTGTAGGACGGCAGGCCGAGCAGGCCGGCGATGGAGAAGCCCGAGGCGCGGATCAGCTTGTTGTGCTGGGCGACGATCAGGTTCTCCAGGACGCTCATGCCGCCGAACAGGCGGATGTTCTGGAAGGTGCGGGCGACGCTGGCCTTCTGCGAGATGCGGTAGCCCGGCATCCGCTCCAGCAGGAACTCCTTGCCGTCGGAATGGCGCAGCGTCAGCCGGCCCACCGTGGGGGTGTAGAAGCCGGTGATGCAGTTGAACAGCGTGGTCTTGCCGGCGCCGTTCGGGCCGATGATCGCGGTGATCTCGCCGTTGTTGGCCGCGAAGGAGACGTCGTTGACCGCCACCAGGCCGCCGAAGCGCATGGTGAGGTGTTCGACCGTCAGCAGGGGCGTGGTGGTCATGGAATGAGTCGTCATCACTTCGCGCTCCCCCCGGCGATGCCCTGGCCGCCGGCGGCGGCGGTGCCCGCGGCGGGGCCGCCGCTTCCGCCCTTGGGACGGCCATGCAGGAGGATGGTCGGGTCGCGGTGGGCCAGCAGGCCGCGCGGACGCCACAGCATGATCAGCACCATGCCCATGCCGAACGCCAGCATGCGGTAGTCGGCCAGTTCACGGAAGGCTTCCGGCAGGCCGATGACCAGAAAGGCGGCCACGACGACGCCGATCTGGCTGCCCATGCCGCCCAGCACCACGATGGCGAGAATGATCGCCGATTCGATGAAGGTGAAGCTCTCCGGGCTGATGAAGCCCTGGCGCGTGGCGAAGAAGGATCCGGCGAAGCCGCCGAACATCGCCGCGATGGCGAAGGCCGCCAGCTTCATGTTCGTGCGGTTGATGCCCAGCGAGGCGCAGGCGATGTCGTCCTCGCGCAGCGCTTCCCAGGCGCGGCCCAGCGGCAGCTTGCGGACGCGCATGGTGAACAGGTTCACCACGAGCGCCAGCGCCAGGATCAGGTAATAGAGGAAGATGATCCGGTGCAGCGGGCTGAACTCCAGGCCGAACATCTCGTGGAAGGCCGCGGTGCCCTCCGCGGGGGTCCGCGTGAAGTCGGCGAGGCCGAAGAAGCTCGGACGCGGAATGCCGGAGATGCCGTTGGGACCGCCGGTGAACTGGTACCAGTTGATCAGGATGATGCGGATGATCTCGCCGAAGCCCAGCGTCACGATGGCGAAATAGTCGCCGCGCAGACGCAGGACCGGGAAGCCCAGCAGCACGCCCGACATCGCCGCCAGGAAGCCGGCCAGCGGCAGGCAGACCCAGAAGCTGAAGCCGAAATAATGGGCCAGCAGCGCGTAGGAGTAGGCGCCCACCGCGTAGAAGGCCACGTAGCCGAGGTCGAGCAGGCCGGCGAGGCCGACCACGATGTTCAGCCCCCAGCCCAGCATGACGTAGGTCAGCAGCAGGATGCCGATGTCCAGCAGCTGGCGGTCGGCCAGCGGCGTGAACGGGAAGGCAAGCGCCACGACGACGGCGATCGGACCGAGCCAGCGGGAGGCGTGCTGCACCTGCGCGGCGATGTGGTCCATCCGCTTGTCGCGCTCCGCCTGCGACAGCTTGGAGCGGCCGGTGCGGATCGCCAGGATGGCGCGGATCGCGATGACGGCACCGCCGGCGATCAGGATGACCCGCAGGGCCTCCGTCGGCATGGCGATGAAGAAGCCCGCCGCGGTGGCGGCGGCGGCCAGGACCAGGACGGTGACCGCGTGCCCCTCGCGGATCAGGCAGAGGCCGAGGCGCCCGAGGAAGACCAGTCCGACGGCGGCGGCCACCTCGTTCCAGCGGGTTTCCAGCCCGAGGCCGGTGGGACGGTCCACCGTGCGCAGGCCGACCAGCGGAATCGTCAGGAGAAGGGCGACGAAGGCGGTCATCGCCGCCTCCTTCAGGATCGCGGGCCAGGCGATGGCCCGCGGCGAAGACATGGAAATCGCGGTCATGGCCTCACACCTTCTCGATTTCCGGACGGCCCAGAAGGCCGGTCGGACGGAAGATCAGGACGAGCACGAGAATCGTGAAGGTCGCCACGTCTTTCCATTCGCTGCCCATGTAGCCCGACCAGAAGGCTTCGATCAGTCCGATGACCACGCCGCCCAGCATCGCGCCCGGCAACGAGCCGATGCCGCCGAGCACCGCGGCGGTGAAGGCCTTAACGCCTGCCAGGAAGCCGATGTAGAAGTCGATCACGCCGTAGATCAGCAGAACCATCATGCCCGCCACCGCGGCCAGGGCGGCGCCCATGACGAAGGTCAGCGAGATGACGCGGTCGACGTTGACGCCCAGCAGGCTGGCCATCTTCTTGTCCTGCTCGCAGGCGCGCTGGGCGCGGCCGAGCGAGGTGCGGGTGATGAGCTGGGTGAAGCCGTACATCAGCGCGATCGTGATGATGATCGTCGCCAGGCGCACGTAGCTGACCGACACCGCCCCGTCCATCAGGGTCAGGTTGCCCGGCAGGATCGGCTGCAGCGGCTTGCTGCGCGCGCCCTGCAGGATCTGGACGTAGTTCTGCAGGAAGATCGACATGCCGATCGCCGAGATCAGCGGCGCCAGACGCGGCGAACTGCGCAGCGGGCGATAGGCGATGCGCTCCACCGTCCATCCGTAGACGGCGGTGAACAGCATCGATGCGACCAGCATGACGAGAAGGGCCAGCGGAACCCAGGTGATCCCCAGGCTGCCGATGGCCAGGAAGGTGATGAGGGCCACGAAGGCGCCGATCATGTAGATCTCGCCGTGGGCGAAGTTGATCATGCCGATGATGCCGTACACCATCGTGTATCCGATCGCGATGAGGCCGTAGATGGCGCCCAGCGACAGGCCGTTGATCAACTGCTGAAGAAAGTATTCCATTGTCTTACCTCGCCTCGGCGCGATGCGCAGGCTTCGGCGAGCGAGACAAGCGCGCTCGTACACCAGTCACGTGAAGTGCCACTCCCCGAATTGGCTTACCCGGGCTCTTGAGCGCGGGGCCAAGATTGTTGTGTGAGCGGAACGTTAGCCCAGCGGCTCTCAACAGAGCAAGAGGGCAAACCCGCACTCTATCTGCGGTAATACCAATTTTCCGAGAATTTGCAATATCGATTCATGTCAGTTCCGTGAACTTTGCGCTTGCCTTCTACCATAGCGAATGCATCGCATGAAAAAAGCCCTCTTCACTGTGGTGAAGAGGGCTTCGCAACAACTGTGCCACTGCTGCGATGCATGATGCCGGACAGCCTATGACCTCCGGCATCACCATCGATACTGGCCGGTCAGCGCTTGGCGGAGACCACCTGGGTCTTCGCCGGTTCCTTGGGCTTTCCAGGGGCCTTGGCCGTCGCCTTGCCGGTGGACTTGGACGCGGTGGCCGCACTGCCGCTGCGCGAGGCCGGGGCCTGGGCGACGTCGTAATTCACGTCCGGGTTGCTGACGACCTGGACATCGCACAGCGGCTTTGACGACAAATGCATCAGGCCGGCGCTTTTTTCATCGCCGGTCAGAACGCGGATGTCATCCGCCGTGAGGTCCATCGCCGCCTTGGAGCGGTCCACGAAGTTGGCGCAATAGAGACCGGTGCCGATCACCGCGGCGCGGCGGCTGACCTCGTTCGCCAACTCGGTGCGGAACATGTCGAACTGCCGCGTCGCGTTGCCGCCACCCTTCTTGCGGAAGTGGTCGATCATCGACGCTTCCGAGTTGGAGATCAGCGAACGGTTCTTGATGGTGAAGTCCTGGTACAGATTGAACGGCTTCTTGTCCGGATTCACCTGCTGGCAGGTCAGCCCGACCACCATCATTTCGGTGTGCATGCGGATGGTCTGCTCCGCGGCGTGCTCCGCACGGCTGTAGCAGGCGCCAGGCTTGGTGGCCGCAGCCTTGGTCGCGGTGCTCTTGGCCGCGGTGCTCTTGGCAGGGGCCGGCTTCGCGGTGGCCTTCGTCGCAGCCGCCTTTTCAGCGGCCGGCTTCGCCGCCTCCTTGGCGGCGGCCGGCAGCGCGGCGCCGGCAAACAACACGGCGAGGCCGACGGCGGCGGCGCTGCGCAAGGTGAAGGAAGGAATGCGATGGGCGGCGCGCTGGCGATTCATCGTTGGTCCGGCTCCGGTGGCCCTGATTGATGGGCGGAATCCGACGGATCACGCCCTTTCCTACGCTGGTTCTACAAGATCCCGACAGACGGTCAACCCATATCGCCCGTCCAAAGACCATTTGTCCCAGCCTGTGGCACGGGTGTCGACGGGAAGGGACGATCCACCACGCGGTGGTTGCTTGGCTTGCGGGTTGCCGGTCTTTCCCAGTATTGCAACAGCGTTGGCGTCCGTCTGTGACGCAGGCCACATTTCCAGGGCATTTCCCCATGAAGCGCACCGACGGCATCCCTTCGGCCATCCGCATCGGCATCGACCTCGGCGGCACGAAGACGGAGGGGATCGCGCTCGACGCAACGGGCGGGGAGCGCGCCCGCTTCCGCGTCCCCACCCCGCGCGGCGATTACGACGCGACGGTGCGAAGCATCGCCGATCTGGTGGCGCGGCTGGAGAGCGCGACGGGGTCGGCGGGCGCCACAGTGGGGATCGGCATTCCCGGCGCCATCTCCCCGGCGACCGGGCTGGTGAAGAACGCCAACTCGACCTGGCTGATCGGCAAAGCTTTCGACCGCGACCTCGCCGAAGCGCTCAAGCGGCCGGTGCGGATCGAGAACGATGCCAACTGCCTAGCCGTGTCGGAGGCGGCGGATGGCGCCGGAGCCGGCTGTAGGGTCGTCTTCGCGGCAATCCTCGGCACCGGCTGCGGGGCGGGAATTGTCGTGGACGGCCGTCCGCTGGGCGGTCGCAACGCGATCGGCGGCGAATGGGGGCACAATCCCCTTCCCTGGCCCACCGACGAGGAGCGGCCCGGACCGGCCTGCTATTGCGGCAAATCCGGCTGCCTGGAAACCTTCGTGTCCGGACCGGCGGTTGCCGCCGACCACCGCCGGACCACCGGGGCGGACCTGTCGGCGGAGTCCATCGCGGCGCTGGCGGAACGCGGCGACGCTACGGCCCGCGCCACCCTCGACCGGCTGGTGGACCGGCTTGGGCGCGGGCTGGCGGGAATCGTCAATGTCCTGGACCCGGACGTGATCGTGCTGGGCGGCGGGCTGTCGAACCTGGATCTCCTCTACGCCGCCCTTCCCCCGGCCATCGCCCGCTGGGCCTTCACGGACAGCCTGGACACGCCGGTCCGCCGGGCCGTCCACGGCGATTCGAGCGGCGTCCGCGGGGCCGCCTGGCTGTGGCGGCCCGAGGAGGCCACGGTCACCGCTCGAAGGTGTATTCCGGATTGAGCGTCACCTCGCGCGGGGTGCCCGGCACATTGTCGCCACCACCGCCACGCCGCGCCGCGGTGGCTGCGCCGCGCCCGTCGCGGACCGGCGGCGTCAGCGAGTTGGTTCGGGAGTAGGACGGGGTGGCGCGCGCCGGATCGGTGCCGTAGCCGCGCGAACCGGCGCGGAACTGCTCACCGTTGCCCATGGCGCCCCAATGGGACGGCCGCGCTCCGGGAATCGGTTGGGCCTCTTCCATGCGGCGCATGTGGGGCCCGGTCGGGACCATCTCCTCATACACCCAGGAGGGGTATTCCTGCCTCTGCGCTTCGGCGGGTGCGGCAAAGGCCAGCACCGCGAGGGTCGCTACAGTCATCGTTCGAAGCATGACACGGCGGCCTTCCATCCTTTTGCGTGTGGAAGACGGATTCCGCCGGATGCGGCCGCGCATGTCCAGGGAGGAGGCGGGTTACTCAGCCCGCAGCCTCCATCCGGTGCACACCCCATTCCGGTTCGTTCAGGGTCGTGCCGCGCCGTAGAGCGTCAGGGTCAGCCGCTTGCCCGTGTTGTAGTTGAAGCCGGTGAAGCGGCCGAGCGGCACCGCCTCCGCCCCTTTCAGGGCGGTGCGGAACGCCGCCTCCTCCCGGTCGGTCACCAGGGCCAGCCCGCAGGACGGGCTTTCCGCCAGATGGGCGGCGGCGCCCGCCCCATGGGTCAGGCGCGTGTCGGTTCCCAGCAGAAAGACGAGGCTCGGCTCCGAATAGCCGGCGGAGGCGACCACGCTGTCGGCGCAGGGACGCACCGCCGCGACAGTCCGCGCGGCCTGCCGGCTGATCCATACGCCGTCGATCCCCGGCAGAACGGCGCCGTAAGTGCCCGCGTACAGCACCGCCGCCGCCGCCAACCCCGCCGCGAAACCGTGCGTTTCCCGGCGCTGGGCGAACAGGCGTACGGCCAGCGCGTACAGCACCAAGACCACCGGCAGCATGGCGACGGCCACCGGGTCGACGCGCCCGTCCACCAGATAGGGGATCACTGCGACCGCGACCGTCAGGGCGCCGAAGCCGACGGCCCCGAAAATGGTGGCAACCGAGAACAGACCCCACCGCGGCACATCGGCACGGCGCAGGAAATGCTCGCGCGCCGCGGCGGCGGTCAGGATGGCGATGGCCGGGAAGACCGGCAGCGTGTAGTGCAGAAGTTTGGTCGGCACCGCCTCGAAGACCAGCCAGCTCGGAATGATCCAGGCGACGCAGAAGCGCACGGCGTCCGCTGTCGGCCCGGTGCCCTTGCGGTGGCGCCATGCCCAGGGAACGGCCAGCAGCGCCAGGAAGGACCATGGCGCGAAGGTCACCCAGAAGGTGCCCAGGTAGTAGCCGGGCGGCAGGCCCTTCGCCTCCTGCCCGCTCACCACCTTACCCATCATGTCGTGGCCGACCGACTCGGCGAAGAAGGCGCCCTTGGTCTTCACCGTGATGGCGATCAGCCAAGGTGCCGCGATGGCGACCACGATGGCGAGACCGACCAGCGGGCGCAGCCGCTTCAGCCAGCCGGCCCGGCGGTCGAGCACCGCCAGCACCAGCGCCGTGGTGCCGGACACCAGGAGGACGATCGGTCCCTTGATGAGGATGCCGATCCCCGCGGCGATCCAGAAGGCGAGCGGCGCCGCCCAGCCGGACCGCTCCGCATGTCGGTTCAGATAGAGGCTGGCCAGCGCCGCCTGCCCGATCACGATGGTCGAGAGAAGCACCGCGTCGGTCTTCGCCATGCGGGCCTCGACACCCAGCACGACGCAGGAGGCCATCATCAGCCCGGCGAGGAACCCGACCGTCCCGCCGAACATCCGCGCCCCGGTCCAGGCCGTCGCCAGCACCGCCAGCACCGCCCCGATCAGCGACGGGATGCGGAAGGTCCAGATTTCCTTCGACATCTCCCCTGGCCCGTCCACAAGCCGCGTCGCCGCGGTCTGCAGCCAGTAGATGCCAACCGGCTTCTTGTGGCGCGCCTCGTCCTGGAAGCGGATGTCCACATAATCGCCACTTTCCAGCATCTGGTGCGACGCCTGGGCGAAGCGCGCCTCGTCGCGGTCGAAGGGCGGCAGGTCGAAGAAGCCCGGCAGGAACAGCAGGACGCTGAGCACCGCCAGGGCCAGATAGGCCAGGACCGGCAGGCGGCTGGCCGTGGCGTTCGGCACCCCGCTCACGGCGTGCCCGCCGCGCTGCCGTCCGCTCCGCCCTTCCGGCGGTTGTTCAAAACGAAGTAGAGGTTCCGGAAATAGATGATGAGGCCCAACCCCTGCCCGAACATGAACACCGGATCACCCCGCTGGATCGAATAGGCCAAGAGAAGAACCCCGCCGCCGATGGAGAAATACCAGAAGAGGTCCGGCACGATGCTGCGCCGGGCGCGCTCGCTGGCGATCCATTGCACGACGAAGCGCATCATGAAGAGCGCTTGCGCAAAAAAGCCGACGCCGACCCAGATCAGGTCGGCGGTGCTTTGGCTCTGATACCAGGCGATGGCGCGTTCGAGCATCGGGCGGCGACCGGTCCGGACGGAGGAAGGGTTAGCGGTCTTCGACCGCGGGCGACAGCGCGGTGCGCCGCTTCAGCCAATAGACGCCCAGCAGATCGACCACGCCGATCAGCCCGCGGCGCCAGTTGTTGTACTTGGACACGCCGCGTTCCCGCGGGCGGTGGTTGACCGGCACATAGGCCACCGGATGGCCGTGCGACCGGAACAGGGCGGGCAGGAAGCGGTGCATCGCCCCGAAGAAAGGCAGATCGAGGAAGGCGTCGCGGCGGAACAGCTTCAGCCCGCAGCCGCTGTCGGTGCAGCCATCCTGAAGGAAGGATTGCCGCACCGCGTTCGCGAAGCGCGAGGCCAGACGCTTGGACAGCGTGTCCTGCCGCTTCCTGCGCAGGCCGCCGACCAGAATCGGCGCGTCCGGACCGCCCTTGGCGGCCAGCGCGAACAGGGCGGGAATGTCGGCGGGGTCGTTCTGGCCGTCGCCGTCGAGGGTGGCGATCCACTCCCCGCGCGCCGCCTTGACCCCGGTGCGCACGGCCGCGCTCTGCCCGGACCGGCGGACATGGCGGATCAGCCGCAGACGGCCCGCGGCGACCACCGGGGCAAGGCGCGTCAGCGTGTCGTCGCTGGACCCGTCGTCCACATAGATCACTTCGAAGGCGCGGCCCAGCACGGCGGCGGGCGACAGCGCGCGTTCGATCTCTTCGAGAAGGGGAAGGACGTTTTCGGCCTCATTGAAGACCGGAACCACGACCGACAGCCGCACGGGCGGACGGCCCTCGGAATCTACGCTCACTGGATTAATCCCATTCGCCAAGTGGCGGGCAAATTACTCCCGCCGCCCGGCAAACGGTAGAGGAAAAGGTTGGGACAGCCCCTGGGGACAGCCTCTGGCCGCCCTCAGCCCTTGCGGTCTTCGATGGGCATCGGCACGTAGCGCAGGTCGCCGTCGCGGCTGAGCAGCATCAGCACCGTCTTGCGCCCCTGGCTGCGCGCGTCGTCGACCAGACGGTTCAAATCCTCCGGCGTTTTCACCGGCTCCTGCCCGGCCTCCACGATGACGTCGCCGGCCTCGATCCCGCGCTCGCTGGCGGCGCTGGCATCGCCGACCTCGGTCACAACCACGCCCTCGACGTCGGGATTGATGGAGAAGCTGTCGCGCAGGCCGGGGGTCAGCTGCGACAGGGTGAGGCCGAGGACCTGCTTGGTGTCGACCGTCGTCTCCGGTCGCGGCGCTCCACTCGACCCGGACAGCGCGACCTGCTCCTGCGGCTCCAGTTCACCCACCGTCACGGTCAGCGTCTCTGCCTTGCCCTCGCGCAGCAGTTCCAGCGGCACGGCGGACCCAATCTTCGTCGCCGCGACGACGCGCGGCAGTTCGCGCATCTGCTCGATGGATTCGCCGTTGAAGCGGGTGATGACGTCGCCCTGCCGGACGCCGCCCTTCCCCGCCGGACCTTCCGGAGACACGCTGGTCACCAGGGCACCCGCCGGCTCCTGCATGCCCAGGCTTTCGGCGATGTCCGAGGTGACGCTCTGCACCTGGACGCCCAGCCAGCCGCGGCGCACCTGCCCATGATCGCGCAACTGCTCGATCACCGGGCGGGCGATGGAGGACGGGATGGCGAAGCCGATGCCGACCGAGCCGCCGGTCGGCGAATAGATCGCCGTGTTGATGCCGATCACCTCGCCGTTGAGATTGTAGAGCGGTCCGCCGGAATTGCCGCGGTTGATCGATGCGTCGGTCTGCAGATAATCGTCGTACGGTCCCTGCTGGATGTCGCGCTGCCGCGCGGAGAGGATTCCCGCGGTGACCGATCCGCCGAGGCCGAAGGGGTTGCCGATGGCGACCACCCAGTCGCCGACCCGCAGCGCCTCGCTGTCGCCCCAGGGGGCGGAAACCAGCGGCTTCCTGCTGTCGACCTTCAACACGGCAAGGTCGGTCGGCCCGTCCACGCCGACGAGCTTCGCGGGCAGTTTCGTGCCGTCGTGCATGGTGACGGAAATCTCCGCCGCTTCGGACACCACATGGCTGTTGGTGACGACGAAGCCCGCCGGGTCGATGATGAAGCCGGAGCCCAACGCCGCCGTCGGGCGTGGCGCTTGCTGCTGTTGCGGCTGGCCGCGCTGGCGGTCGCGAAACTCGCGGAAGAATTCTTCAAAAGGCGACCCTGGCGGAAAGCCGGGACGCTCCGGCCCGCGCGGCCCCGCCTGTGGACCGTCTTGCGGAGCCGCCTGCGTGGTGGATATGAAGACCACGGCGTCCAACTGCTTCTCCGCGAGCTCGGCGAAGGTGGGCGGCGCGTTGGGCGGCAGGACGGACGCCAACGGCGGTGCCGCCGGAGCCGGAGACGTTCCGCCCGCATCCTGCGCGAACGCTGGAGCCGCCAAGACGAGAAGGGCCGCGACAAGACCCGCGGGCGCGGCGGACGCCGCCAATCGTGATGCGGAACAAAACGTCAATCCGGACGTCAATCCGGCTTGGCGCGGGACGGAGCCGGACAAGGGCCGGGACCGATCGATGGAATGCGGCATGAAAGAAACTCCGCCAGTCGGACAGCGCGCGCCTTGCGATGGGCGCTTCATGTCAACAGAACGCTCCGCAACGCATTCCGGACCGCCGTGGTTTTTCAAACCCCTTTGCAACCGCTTCCTGCACGACCGATTCGTGAAATACAGTTTTTAAAATTCTCGCCCGCGGATGTTCCTATGCGATTCGCGCAAACAGCCGCCACAAGGCAATCCAGCCTTCGGACTAAGGCTCCGGCAATCAGCCTAAGCGCAATTTTTCCATGCGGCGCAAAGTTCTTCTGGCATTTTCCCAGCAAGTTCCCGATATTCATCTGTACCGACAACATCGCACGCAAAAACGGCTCCTGACGTGATGCTCGTGCACGCGCCCGCGTGCCGCGGCGTCAGAAGGCGCGCGATACGGCCCAAGCAGCGTACGCATGACTCAAAATTCACTTTGGCAACCGAGCGACATAATGAACGCAGAAACCGGGTCCGAACCGGAGGCTCCGAAGAAGCGCGGACGAATCCCCCAGTCGGCATGGCCGCAGATTCTTGAGCGTTACCGTTCCGGCGCTACCCTGTCGGCAATCGCGCGTGAATTCGAATGCACGCCGAGCGCCATTTCCTACATCATTCGCAAGGCCGAAGCGGCCGGCGACAAGGATGCGCCGGTGATTGAAGAAGGTACGGCCACCGACACCGCCGACGCCGCAGCAGACGCCGCAGCGGAAGCGCCTGCCGGCGACGCGCTGGCGGAGGAGCCGTCGCCCGCTCCGGTTGCTGCCCCGGAAGCTCCGGCGCTGGTCAAGCCGGTGCGCCGCGCCGCGGCCCCCGCCCCGGCACAGGCTCCCCAGACCGTCGCTCCGACGACAACTCCGGCTGTTGCTCCCCAGCCCACGCCGGCCCAGCCGTCCGCTCCGGCTCAGACCGAGACGCTGCGCCTCAACCGTCCGGAGCCGCAGCCTGCGCCCCAGTCGGCACCGGTCCAGCCGGCCCCGGTCCAGTCGGGGGCGGCACCGGCCCAGTCCGCTCCCCAGCCCGCCGCGGCGGATGGAAGCCGCCCCGCCGGCACCAACCCTCCGCCGGTCGATGCCGTCGAGGCGCGGTTGCGCGACACCGCGCGCGGCTGCCTGAACGCCTACCGCGGCTGGCGCCAGCAGCCGGGCGAAGCGTCGATCCAGACCCTGTCGGAAGCGGTGCACGAGTTGCGCAAGGCCCTGGCTCGCATCGAGATCGACATGTCGGCCAGCCGTCGCGAAGAGCAGGCGCTCCGGCCCATTCCGATCCCGGCGCATCGCACAGCGCGCCGCACGCCGTAAGTCAGGGTCATCAGAACGGGTCCCCGCGACACTGCTTGGGTTGTCGAAAAAGCCCTTCCCCGCCGATCGGGGAAGGGCTTTTTCGTGTTTCCAGACCTTCGGTCTAAGCCGTCCGCCGGGGCGCCTACCTCCAACGCCGCAGGAAAAAGCCCTACGGCCTCCAGTGGAATAGCGGCTATAATGATCGCAACAAAGCAATCATAAGCCGGAGGAACGCCCATGACCTTCCGCAGAAACGCCGAGCTGCCCGAATCGGTGAAGCGATGCCTGCCGCCGCCCGCACAGGACATTTACCGGTCGGCCTTCAATCACACCTGGCAAGGCTGCCGGTCGCCGGAGGCTCGCCACGCCATGCAGCGCGAGTTGCTGGCCCATAAGGTCGCCTGGGCCGCGGTGCGGCGGCGTTACGAACCGGACGGCAGCGGCTGGCGCCCAAAGCATTGAGGAACCACGGCCCAAGGGGTGGTCTTCGCCATCCCTGGGCGCGCGTTATTCCTTCTCCACCACGGTGTAGCTGCTGAGATCGCCCTTGGCCCGTTCCTCGGACGGCAGACGCCCCTGAACGATGTAGCAGATGTTTTCAGCCACGTTCGTGGCGTGGTCTCCGGCCCGCTCGATGGACTTCGCCACGAACAGCAGATGGGTGCAGCCGGTGATTTGTGCCGGCGACTCCATCATGTAGGTCAAAAACTCGCGGAACAGGCTGGTGTAGGCCGCATCCACCTGCCCATCGCGGTTGCGGACCGCCATCGCGCGCTCGGCATCCTGACCGTCATAGGCCGTCACCACGTCGCGGATCATGCCGAGCACCGTCTCGCCCATCCAGGACAGCGAAGCGACGGGCGGTTCCACCGGCAAGCCCGCCAACGTAACCGCGCGCTTGGCGACCGAGCCCGCGAAGTCGCCCATGCGCTCCAGATTCGAGGCGATCTTGATCGCCGACACGATGTCGCGGAGATCCTTCGCCATCGGCTGACGCAGGGCCAGCAACCGCACGCTCAGCCCCTCCAGTTCAGTTTCCAGCCGGTCGATCTCGGCGTCGGCCTCGATCACCCGTGCCGCCTTGCCGGCGTCCCGCTCCGCGATGGCTTCCAGCGCAGCGGCGAACTGCCCCTCGACGAGCCGTCCCATGGTCACGATGATCTGGTGCAGGCGCGCCAGTTCGGCGTCGAAGGCCGCCACCGTATGTCCGCCGGTCATTCCGAGCCTCTTTCCCTTGTTTCTTCGCCACACCGCGCCGGTCCGCCGTCGCATCGCGCCCGGCAACGGAACAGCATGTTAACAATTAAACCAGATTATCTTATGACACTGCTAACGCGCTGGAGTAACCGCGCCCATCCCCCTGCACCGCGCCGGGAACGGGCCGATTGTCGGACGGGGTCATGACGCCACATGAGTTGGTCGCCGTGCTGGAAAAGCACGAGCGTTGGCTGAAGAACCGGTCGGGCGGCAATCGTGCCAACCTGACCATGACCAACCTGGAGGGATCGAATCTCGCCGGGGTGGAACTGACGCAGGGCAAGCTGTCCGGGGCCAACATGGCCCATTGCGACCTGTCCAACGCCAATCTCAGCCACGCCGACCTGTTCGCCGCCCATCTGACCAAGGCGGACCTGACCGGCTGCAACCTCTACCGGGCGGATCTGCGCGGCGCCCACATGCGCGGCGCCAAGTTGAAGCGGGCGATCCTGAAGGAAGCCGACCTGCGTGGCGGCGCGCTGCTCTACGGCGGGAATGGGGCCAACGGCAGCAAGGGCCTGGACTTCGTGCGGTCGGACCTGTCCGGCAGCGACATGGACGACGCGATGATGTCGAACGCCAACCTGTCCGGCGCCGACCTGACCGACGTGTCGATGAACGGGGCGGACTGCGAGGGCGCGCTGATGGCCGGGGCGACTCTGATGCGCTCCACCATGAAGAACTGCAACCTTGCCCGCGCCGACCTGCGCGGTTGCAACCTGTCCGGCGTCAACCTCCAGGGCGCCATCCTGCGCGACGCCAACCTGAACGGTGCGGTCCTGGCCGGCGCCAATCTGCGCAACGCCGACCTCCAGGGCGCGAAAATGGAAGGGGTCGACCTTGCCGGGGCGGACACCACCGGCGCCAACATGGCGCGCTCGGCCGAGAATTTCTCGATCCAGATCCAGGAAGCGCTGCACAATCACTACACCTGGATCAACACCAACGGCGCCATGGGATCGCGCGCCGACCTCAGCGGAGCGGACCTGTCGCACATCGACCTTCACGGCGTGAATCTGTCCGGCGCCAATCTGCGCGGCGTGCGGCTGGTCGGCGCCAAGATGCGCGATTCGCTGCTCATCATGTGCGACATCTCCGCCGCCGACCTGACCGAGAGCGACTTCAGCGGCGCCATCCTCGATGGGGCGACGCTTCGCGGCACCAACCTGTCCGGCGCCCGGTTCGACGGGGCGGGCATCGGCTGGGTCGATATCAAAGGTCCGGACGGGCGGCCGACCGGGCGGCTGTGGGCGGCCAACCTGACCGGCAGCAACTTCACCGGAGCCTCCTGCATCCGCACCAACATGCGCGGGGCGAATCTGGCCGGCTGCGACTTCTCCGGCGCCGACCTGACCGGGGCGATTCTCAGCGACGCGAACATTCGCGACGCGCGCTTCACCGGCGCCAACCTGACCGGCGCCAGCTTGCCGCCGCCCCCCGATCCGGACGACTGACCGGAACGATCGGCGCTGGGCACTTTCGGTCGCCACGCTGCCCCTAACCCAGATCGTCGTCTCCACCGACGGGCGGCAATCCACCGAGATTGGCGGACACCCGGCGCAGCACGCTGACGGTCAGTTCCAGTTCGCGTGGAGAAATGCCCTGGGTGGCGGCTTCCTCGATCTCCTCCGCGCCGGGCAGGATATCGGCCCGCAGCGCCTTGCCCTTCGGCGTCAGGTAGATGTTCACCTTGCGGCGGTCGTGGGGGTTGCGCACCCGCTGCACGAGATCGCACCGCTCCAGGTTGTTCAGCGCGGTCACGGTGGTGGGTTCCATCATACCGACCCGCTGGCTCAATTCGCGCTGGGTCAGCCCGTCCTCCTCCCACAGGGCGCGAAGAAAATACCACTGCCCCATGCTGACGCCATGGTCGGCGACGCGGATCTGCAGCGCACGTGCGATGGCGCGATGCACCTCCCGCACGGCCCGCGGCAAGGTCATGCCGGACGGCGGGAACGGGTCGGCGTCCTCCCCGTGCGGCTCCGCGACGATGGGGTCCTGTCTCTTGAAACGCCCAACCATGACGACGATCTCTCGGCAGACGTCCGTCAGGCCGTGGTGCGGTGCAGCGGACGAAATCAACTTGCCCGATCATATATTCTCTCGGAAAAATCGCAAAGCAATTGCGAATTTAAATTTTCCACGCATGCAATAATATGTCGCATAGCCATGGCGCGAATCCTGATTGGGTCCTTTTCGTTTTTGTGCATACAACTTTGGAGTTCTGCACCCGTTTGCCCGCCGAGACCGGGCGGAGAGGCCTGCCGGACTTGAAATGTGGACGAATCTGAAAGGTTTATGACAGGGCGGAGATGGGGTTGCGCGCCCGACCTTCCGCCGATTAACACGGCACAGCACCCGCAAGAGCACAGGAGCACCAGCTTATGCGCCCCAACACCGGACGCACCGTCACCGTCGCGGCGACCCAGATGGCCTGCGGTTGGGACCGCGACGCCAATGTGAACGGCGTCGAACGCCTTGTGCGCGATGCGGCGGCGCGCGGCGCCCAGATCATCCTGCCGCAGGAATTGTTTGAAACGCCCTATTTCTGCAAGGACCAGAAGCAGGATCTGTTCGCCCTCGCCCACCCGGTCGAGGATCACCCGGTGATCGCGCGGATGAGCGCGCTGGCCCGCGAACTGTCCGTGGTCATCCCCACCAGCTTCTTTGAACGGGCGCGGAACGCCTATTACAATTCCCTGGCGATGATCGACGCGGACGGCACGGTCCTCGGTGTCTACCGCAAGTCCCACATCCCGGACGGACCCGGTTATCAGGAAAAATACTATTTCAACCCCGGCGACACCGGCTTCCAGGTCTACAAAACCCGTTACGCCGCCGTCGGCTGCGCGATCTGCTGGGACCAGTGGTTCCCGGAATCGGCCCGCGCCATGGCGCTGAAGGGTGCGGAGATCCTGTTCTACCCCACCGCCATCGGGTCCGAGCCCCAGGACGGCGCGCTGGACAGCCAGGCCCACTGGACGCGGGTCATGCAAGGCCATGCCGGAGCCAACCTGATGCCGCTGGTCGCCTCCAACCGCATCGGCCGGGAAGAGGGCGACACCTGCGGAATCACCTTCTACGGCTCGTCCTTCATCGCCGGACCGACCGGGGAATTGGTCGCGCAGGCCGACCGCGACAGCGAGTCGGTTCTGACCGCCAGCTTCGACCTTGACCGCATCGCCGCCCAGCGCGCGTCCTGGGGCATTTTCCGTGACCGCCGGCCGGAGCTTTACGGCCCGCTGCTGACCCTCGACGGCGAGTCCCCCGTCCGCCGCTGAGACTCGGAACCGGACCGCCCGGCGTCAGACCGTGATGCCGGCGGTCCCGGTCCGCCGGCCGATGCCGAAGGCCGACGCGTAAGCCGCCGCGCCGCGCGCCGCCAGGGCCGGCGCGGCTGTGTCACCGGGCGCCGCGCCCTCCACTTCCACTCCGCCGTCCTGCCCGTCGGGCGAACCGCCGCTCCGTACGCCCGGTCCGGACCCCTTCCGCCGCAACTCCTGCTGCGCCTGCATCTTCGCGGCATCGGCCTGCTGGGCGACGCGAAGGTCCTGGGCGGATGGGTCGGACGGCGCCAAGGCCGCCGCCTTGACCGTGTCCATCTTGCGGACGGTGGCTTCGGGGTCGCTCTCCGCGCCGACATCCACCTGCACTTCGCCGGCGGTCGCGTAGTTCTTGCCATCCGGTCCGCGGGTGAAGGTGAAGGAGGCGCCGCCCGCATGAGGGCCGCCCGCCGCCTGATGCGCCGCCTCGTGCTGGCGGACGCTGGCGTCGATGCGTTTGAGTTCCTGGACCTGTCGCTGCTGATCGTCGGTCAGCGCGCCGGCCTGGTCCGCGCTCGTCCGAGCGGTGTCCTGATCCGCGGTCCGGGCACCGTCCGGGCTCCGGTCGCGCGCCGACAGGCCGGCCCGCAAGGAGGGCCAGCCGAAAACGCCACTCGACGACACACCGGCAACCATGGGCCGCGGCTCCTGCGCGTTCCACGCGATGCCCTCAGTCTACACGCGGCACGACGGCACGGCAACGCAGCTTGGCCGTTGCCTTTTCCACGACATGCACGCATTAGTAACCGCTGCATCCAGCCTTGACGGCCAATACGGAAACGGACAACGGTGCCAGCACCATCGATGTGTGACTCCGTGCGCAGAATCTTCGCCCTATTGGTGCCTCTGGCGGCGCTGATGGTCTGGGTGCCCGCCGCATCGCTCGCCGCATCGGCCACCGAACCGGCTTCGCCGGCGCCGCACGCCCGCCCGGCAACGCCCTCTTCCCAGGCCCTCCCGATACCGCGCGCGGGCGCCACCCGCCCCGCTCCCGGCCCGGACGTCCCGTCACCGATCGAGGCCGCCTACAGCGAGCGGGCCGGCTCCGCCCTTCTCCAGTTCGGCTACGACCAGTTCGGCCAGGACCCGCCGCGTCGGGACGGATCGGGCGGCGTGCAGGCGGACTACACGCTGGGGCCAGGCGACGAGCTTCTGGTGTCCCTGCGCGGCCAGAAATCCTCCAGCAAGCGCCACATCATCGACGGGGCGGGGCTGCTGACCGTCGACGACGTGCGGCCCGTCGTGGCCCAGGGCCTGACCCTCGCGGACCTCCGCGCCCAGTTGGCCGACGCCGTGACGGCGTCCTTTCCAAACACCGAGGTGTACGTCTCGGTAACGGAAATCCGGCGGATCGGCGTCCTAGTGACCGGCGCCGTGGCCCGTCCGGGCCGCCAGGAGATCGGTGCCTTCGCTACGCTGATCGACGCGCTGACCGCCGCCGGCGGTGTCACCCGCGGCGGCTCGCTCCGTCGCATCCGCCTGTATCATGCGCAAGCCGCGGCAAGCACCCCTTCGACCGGGTTGCCCATCGACCTGTACGACCTGTTCATGACCGGGGACGGCGCGAACGCGGGCATCCGGTTGCGCGACGGCGACCGCGTCTTCGTGCCGCCGCTCGGCCCGACGGTGGCGCTGGCCGGCCCGCTGAAGCGCCCCGGCGTCTACGAGCTTCCCCCCGGCGAGGACCGCCTGCCGATCGCCGTCGCGAAGGAGATGGCCGGGGGCCTGCTGCGGCCCGGCGCGCATCGGGCGCTCCGCTACGCCATCGGCCCGAACGGCGAGGAGCGGGCGGAGGAGCTGTCCGACACGGATGCCGTTCAACTGGGCGACGGCGACCTGCTGCTGCTGGCACCCCGCCGCGAGGATCGGGGCGGCGACCTGCGGCTGGATGGCCATGTCCTGCGGCCCGGCGCACGTGCGTTGGAGCGCACCCCGACCATCGGGGCGCTGGTCTCGACGGCCGATCTGGGGCCGGCGCCTTATCTTCCCTTCGCGGTGCTCGCCTCCATTCATCCGGGCAATCGCGCGCGCGTCCTGCAACCGGTCGACCTGGGAGCGGTGCTCAGCGGCCGCGACCGCCGCCGCCTGGCCGAGAGCGACGTTCTTTATGTGCTGGGGGCGGACGATGTGGACTTCCTGACCTCCGAACCGGTGCTGGACCTGCTGCGCGGCGCGCGCGAGCCCGCCCCGGACGGGTGCCGCGGCCTGGTGGTCCTGGCCCGAGCCCTGACGGCGCAGCCGGACGGGCCGCTCGCCAACGGTCCGCAGGCGCGGGCGGCGGCACGGCTGACCGGTGGACGCACCCCCTGCCCGCCCCTGTTCGAAGCCGTCCCCGACCTGCTCGTCTTCGCGCTGGAGCACTCCACCCTGCTGTTGGGCGGCGTTCCCCGCCCCGGCTTCTACCCCTCCGCCGGACGAGGTGCCGCCGCGGAGCTGGCGCTTGCCGCGGGCGGACCGGAGTCCGGCGCTTACGATCCCCCTGTCGGCGGCGCATCGCAGCACCGTCCGGTGGCGGCGGGTTCCATTGTGGAACCGGACGAGCCCGTCTATGAGCTCACCGGCCATGCCCGCCGACCCGGCGTCCGTCCCCTGGCTGGGGGCGCCACGCTGCGCGACGCCTTGACCGGCGGCGATGCGCTGAAGCGGGACGTCTATCCCCTGCTCGGCGTCATCGAGCGCTTCGACCGCCGCACCCTCGCCCATCGACTGCTTCCCTTTTCGCCGCAGGAGGTGGCCTCCGGACAGGCCAACCGCGCGCTCGCCGACGGTGATCGGGTGCGCCTGCTCTCCTTCGCCGAGGTCCGTGCGCTGACCGGCCCATCGGACAAGGACGGCAAGCCCGAGACGCCCCCAGCCGATGCCAGACCACCCGACGCCGGCCCCCCGCTCCCCGACGACGTGGCGGCGCTGGTGCGGGAACGCGGGGTGCAGGTGCGTGGCGCCGTGCGCGCCCCCGGCACCTATCCCGTGGCGGAGACGGCGACCGTCGACGCCCTTCTGGCGACCGCCGGCGGCCCCGCCGCGACCGCCGATCTCGCCAGCCTGGAAATCACCACCACCACCGGCCAGCGCCGACGCCTGGACCTCCGCGAGGGCTTGTCGGCCCGGACGGCGCTGCATCCGGGCGACAGCCTGCGCGTCAACCCCAAGCCCCAGGCGCTGGAAGCGCGTGCGGTCACCATTTCCGGTGCGGTGCGGCGTCCCGGCACTTACGACGTCGCGCGCGGCGAGACACTGTCATCGCTGATCGACCGGGCCGGCGGCCTGACGGAGGAAGCCTATCCCGCCGGAACCAGCTTCCTGCGCGACAGCGAGCGCAAGCGCGAGCGCGCCTGGTTCGACCAGCAGGCCCGCGACCTGGAACGCTGGATGGTGCAGGAGGTCGAGAAGGGCGAAGCCGCGCGCTCGGACGTGGTCGGGCTGGCCCGGCAACTGGCGACCCAGCTGCGCGGCGTGGAACCGCTGGGCCGCATCGTCGTCGAGGCCGACCCCCTGGTGCTGCGCCAGCGGCCGGAACTGGACGTGCTCCTGGAGCCCGACGACCGCATCCTGATTCCGAAACGTCCCCTCACCGTCACCGTGACCGGGGAGGTTCAGCACCCGACCGCCGCGCAGTTCGTCAGCGGCAAGACCGCCGAAGCCTATCTGCGGGAGGCGGGCGGAGCGAGCCGCAACGCCGACGACGCCCGCATCTTCCTGGTTCTGCCGGATGGGAGGGCGCAGCCGCTGTCCCTGTCCTCCTGGAACCACACCGTCACGGCGATCCCGCCCGGCTCGTCCATCGTGGTGCCGCGCGATCCGAAGCCGTTCGATCTGATGGAGTTCTCCAAGAGCATGGGCACCATCCTCGGCCAGCTCGCCATCTCGGCGGCGGCCATCGCGGTGATCTCCGAGTGACGGGTAACACGGGAACGGTCCGGTTGGCCGTGGTCACCGTGGTCCGCGACGACCTGCCCGGCCTGCTCGCCACCCGCGCCAGCCTGCGCGCCCAGACCATCGCGGCCTACGACTGGTTCGTGGCGGACGGCGCGTCCACCGACGGGACGGCGCGCTGGCTGGCCCGCCATGGGAACGAGGCCGTCTGGTGGCGCTCATCCCCCGACCGCGGCCTGTACGATGCCATGAACACCGCGCTGGACGCCATTGCCGAACGGTCGCCCTCCTGCGGGCCCTCTTGCAGCCATGTCCTGTTTCTCAACGCCGGCGACCGGCTGGCCGACGATCGGGTTCTGGAGCGGCTTTATCCCATCCTGACCGCAAGTCCGGATACCGGCCTGTTCTACGGGGATGCGGTGGAGGAGCTTCCCGGCGGACGTCTGGTCGTGAAGCCGGCACGGTCGCACCACCGCGCCCTGCTGGGCATGTTCACGCATCACCAAGCCATGGTCTACCGGTTGGCCGCCCTGTCCAACGTCCGATTCGATCTGCGCCACACGCTGGCCGCCGATTATGCGTTCACCGTGACGGTCCTCAAGCAAGGGGACCCGGCGCGCGGCCGGCGGGAGCAGGCGATCATCCGTCGCGAGCTGCTTGGGCTGGGCCGATCGGCCAACGCAACATTATGGGGATTACAATGGCTTGCCCTTACCTTGCGCCAAACAATTCCATGGCTTTACGCGAAATATCGTTTCTCACCAAATGAACGATCGTTTCTTTCATAAGCTTTGACGACTGTTTAACGCATCTAGCTGTTGATGCGCACGAAAAGTTGCATAGAATTTACTTTCTGACCTAACCAATTTCCCTGGTGGCGCCGACCACCTCCATACTGAGGGTCTATTATGAGTGCCACGAAATCCAAGCTATCGCCCGCCCACACGCTGTCACGCCGTGGCGAGGGTCCCAACCCCATCGACATCCATGTCGGCGCCCGGCTGCGGCTGCGCCGGACCCTGCTCGGTCTGAGCCAGGAGAAGCTGGGCGAGGCGGTGGGCATCACCTTCCAGCAGCTCCAGAAGTACGAGCGCGGGTCCAACCGCATCAGCGCCAGCCGCCTGTTCAATCTGTCACAGGTTCTGGGCGTCCCGGTCAGCTACTTCTTCGAAGACATGCCCTCGCCGGAGCACATCGCCACCCCGTCGCCCGACCTTCCGCCGTCCGAAACGGAAGAGTTCGAGTCGATGGCCCGCCGCGAGACCCTCGAACTGGTCCGGGCCTATTACCGCATCGAAGACTCCTCGGTGCGCAAGCGCACCTTCGACCTTCTCAAGGCGCTGGGCGGCGAGCGCGCCCTGGACGAGGCGGTGTAAGTCACGGCACCCTCGTTCGACCCTCAGTCATCGGTGGGCGCGGGAGGTTCGGCACGCCGCCTCGCGTCCGCGATCTTCAGGCCGATCTGCCAATAGTAAAACGCCCGCGCCAGCGCGTGTTGGAACCCCGGACCGCCGTCCAGGAACCCCAAACGCCAGACATACCCATACAGAAAGACCAGGAGCGGACGGGCCGGGATCATGCCCAAGCAAGCCTTCAGCCAACGGCGCGCGCCGGATTCCCGCCCGATCAGATCCGCCATCCGTCCATCCGACCGCAACGCCGCCTCCCAATCGGCGTAACGGGCGTGCCGCTCGAACCACGCCGCGATCGGTTTGTCGTCGGCATGGGTCAGGCTGTGGCGCAGCCGTCCGACGGTGCCGGCGATCACCGGCTGATAATGGCCCTCGACCTCCCACATGGTGGCCACGTCGAGGTCGGGCACGGTCGGGAAGTGCGCCTTTCGGCGGTCAAACAGGACGAGTTTCCGGTTGCGCGCGCCGAAGCGCAGGCGCCGGCCGAGAAACACCGGATGGCCATCGATGAAGTAGCCGGCATGCCGCGGCCCCGCGCTCATCAGCGCGGCGATCTCCTTCACCAGCGCGCCGCCGAGCCGCTCATCGGCATCGACGAACAGGACCCAATCCTGGCGGAACGGCAGTTGGTCCAGGCACCATTGCTTCTTCTTGGGATATCGCCCGTCCCACCGGAAGGGCACGACCCGCGCGCCCGCCGCCTCGGCGATGGCCGGCGTTCCGTCGGTGCTGCCGCTGTCCACCACGAAGCGCTCGGCGAAACGTCCCAGGGCGGACAGACAGTGGGGAAGGTTGGCCGCCTCGTTGCGGGTCATCACCACGACCGACACGGGAATCACGGTGTTGCCTCGCCGCCGGCCCGCCACAGGCGCCGCAGGCCAACGGCGAGCGCCCCGGCCATTAGCCCCACCAACGCCGCCATGGGAACCACGCGCAGGGGATTCGGCCAATCCGGGCGCTGCGCCGCGGCGGGGGGTTCGATGGCGTCCGCCGCCAGCGGCAGATCGACCTCGATCATCATGGCGATCCGTTCCTGCTCCGACAGCAGGTCGGCAAGGGCTTGGCGGTGCTCCGCCACGGTGATCCCGGCCAGACGGGCACGGGCGTGGGCGATCTGGGCGGCGCTTCGCCGGGACGCTTCCGCCCGCAGATGGGCGTCGGTCGCCTGGGCGGCGGCGGACAGAATCCGCAGCGCCATGGCACGGTCGGCGTGGCGAAGGCGCAGCCGCCGCATCGGCCCGCTGCCCACCATGTCGACGGTGAGCCGGTCCTGAAGGGCGCTCGCCACCCGCTCCGCGTCGGGTTCCACCCAGTCCGACCGGCCGACGAGCGCGAGGAACGTCCGCTTGGCGGACGCCATGGGACCGGGCGCGGGGCGCCAAGCCCCCGCCTCCCCGTCCCAACGGTCAGGGAACAGGCCGCGCAGCAGCAGCGGATCGGCCATCAGCCGCTCCGCCACCGGGATGGAGGTGAACAGCTGGAGGTAACGCGCGAAATCCGAAAGGATCTCGTCCCCCGGACCGGGTTCCGACGCGGCGGCGGCGGCCTCCCGGCCGATCAGAACGGGCAGCCGCGCCCCCATGGCCGCCGCACCGACGCGGGCGGTCGGCCCGATCACCATCACCGCGGTGTATTGGGGAACCACCAGCCGCAAGGCGGTCACGGACGCCACCACGCCCAGCGCCGTGCCGATGAACAGGATCGGCCACCCCTCCCGCATCGTCCGGAGGAATCGGCGCAACCGCAGCCCCGTTTCCACCGCCTCGACCTCCACCGGGGAGCGGCGCAGCGGCATTCCGTCAGGCATGGGGCAGGCTCCGCCCGGTCGGAACGGATGCGCCGCGCAGCCTCTCCTGGTGCAGCGTCTCGGCCAGCGCCGTGAACCGCCGGGCCGCGGCGGCGGCGTCCCAAGCCGATGCAACGGTCAGCGCCCTTGCCCCATGCGCCGCGCGCAGTGCCGGATCACGGGCGTAGATGCGAATCGCAGCGGCCAGACCCGCCGCGTCGTCCGGTGCCAGCCTTTGCCCGCAGCCCTCCACCATGGCCGCCGCATCGCTGCCCGCCGGCCCCAGGAACAGGCAAGGCCGGCCGGCCGCCAGCGCGCCGGCCACCTTGCTGGGCACCAGCAGCCCTTCAGCCCGCGGGTCCATGGTCGCCAGATGCAGATCGGCGGCGGACAGGCTTTCAGCCAGCCGGTCCGGCGGCTGGAGCGGCAGCATCCGGACGTTCGTCAGCCCGCGCCGCTCCACCGCCTCCGCAATGGCGGCCCGCCGCCGCCCCTCCCCGATCAACAGAATCGCAAGGGCGGGATCGCTGCGCGCCAGCAGAGTCGCCGCCTCCAGCAGGGCGTCCATCGGGTGGGCGAGCCCCATGTTTCCCGAATAGGCCACGGTGAAACGGCCGCCCAGCCCATGCTCCCGCCGGAACGGGTTGTCCGCGCGCGGCACCGGCCGGATGCGCGGATCGGGCCAGTTCGGCAGGACGGTGATCCGTTCCGCCGACACCCCCGCCGCCGCCAGCCGCCCGGCCATGCAGCGCCCGATGGCGACCACCGCGTCATGGCGGCGAAGCGCCCGAACACTCGCCCGCTCCGTCATCCGCGTCAGCGGTTCCGGCATGCGGATGCCGAGCACCGGCAGCAACGCCGGAAACACATCCTGGCTCCAATGAATGGACGCCGCGCCATGGCGGGCGGCGATCAGCGGTCCGGCACAGGCCAGCAGCGGCGGGTCGGTCATGGTCACCACGACGTCGTGCCGCGGCAGGCGCAACGCCCGTTGAATCAGCCGAACCGCGGCGGCGAGATAGCCGCGGGCGGTCAGCCGCGGGTCCCTGCTCACCGCCCCTGCATCAAGTGGAGCATCCCCGCCGGTGCGGCGGACGGCGACGCCGGGCGGCGCATCGCTGGGTCCGCACCCGTCCGCGACAACGGTGACCCGCCAGCCCATCGCCGCCATCCGCCCCGCCACGTCGAACACGCAACGCCCGGTCGCCCCCTTATCCGGAGGAAACACACGGTTGACGAACAGGATGGACGGTGAATCCACGGAAGAAGAATCGCCAAAATGGTTTGACACGCATAAGTATGCATATCCTTCAGCGCGGCGGCAACCGCTTCCCACGCTCCGCCGCCAGCACCGCCAGAGTGAGGAGAAGTCCGGTGTCGAGGTACTTGAAGCTGGTGTGCGCCCCAAGCGCCATCAGCAGCGGACCCGACACCGCCCAGCCGAGCACCGGATCGGACCGCAGGAGCGCCAGCACACGCGGAGCAAGACCGCCGAGATAGGCGATCAGGGCGCACAGACCGACCACACCGGTTTTGGCGAGAGCGTAGGTCACGAGCGTGTGGGTGTAGGACACGCGCCACCCGCCCACCGCGGGATTGGCGAGAAGCGCCCCCCAACCCTGCCCGAACAGGAAGGCGGCCGGGGAGGACAGCGCCTGCCCGAGCGCGGCTTCCGCCTCCTCCCACCGGGTGTTCGCTCCGGCCAGCCGGGTTTTCTCGGCCACCTGCCCCAAGGCGCCGAACAGCGCCTCTGGAAAAAGCGTCGCCAACAGCAGCGCTATCCCACCCGCCCCCAGCACGGCCAGCGGCGCCCGGCGCAGCCACAACAGCCCCAAGGCGGCGAAGGCAATCGCGGCAAGCCCGAGCGCCATCCGGTGCACTGCCCCGGCCAACGCCACCAGACACAGCAAGCCACCCAGAACCGCGGCCACACCGGCGGCGCGCCGCAGCCACCCGCCGCGCGTCAGCATCCCGACTCCGAAGGCCGGCAGCGCGATGGCGGCGAACAGGACCGACGGCGCGTTCAGCAGATAGACGCCGCCGTCCGCCATCGCACGGACACCGACGGCGCCGAACCCCCATTCCGCCTGCTTCCACCAGCGCAGCGCGAACCCCACACCGGCCACCGCCAGACCACCGGCCAGCAGCCCCACCGCCCGGTCGGGGGCAGCGCGCAGCAACGGCACCAGAAGCACGGGAAGGAACAGGTAAAGGAGCGGCACCACGTCGCGCACCATGTCGCCCGGCGCCCAGTCCAGCCATACGCCGCGCATCAGGGGACACCACAACAGCACCGCCAGCGCCAGCACCGCGGGCATCTCCCACGGTGGCGAACCACGCTCCAGCAACGTCTGGCCCGTCGCCACGCACAGGGGGCGCAGCAGCCCGACACCCAGCACCAGCAGGGCACCGATGACCGCCTCCGCCGGGCGGATCTCCGCCGGTGCCGGCGCGCTCAGCAGGCCATAGAGAACGAGCGCCACGAACAACCCGGCGGCCCGCCACAGAGCCACTCCCTTTCCGGCCACGCGTTCCCCGCCACCCGCCCGACTCGAACAGGCGGCAGGATTTCACGACTCGCCGGAAAAAGGAATGACCGATCCAATCCGCAACGGTCAGGCGTAACGCAGCTCAGCGCGGTCGAGACGATAGAACAATCCCTCCAAAGGATTCAGCCGCAACGTGCCGGTCATCAGCACCGGGGCCTGCGATTCTCGGACCGGGATCTGGCTGTGGACGTGCAGCATCGTGGAGGGGCTTGGCCGATGGCAGGCTGGGCAGGAAATGGGATTGGCGGCGAGGATGAAGCGGTTGTGGGACGGCGCATCGCTCAGCGGCACCATGAAACCGCGCACCGTCACCAGCGTTCCCTCCAACGCCTTGACTCGGGTCGGAAAGACCGGGTTGGCGGCTGGTCCCTCCATACGGACCTGCACCAGATCCCGCCACAGGGCCGTGGTGTCGTCCAATGGCAGATGGAACGGCCCGGCGGGATGCGTGGGCTCGCTGGCGTTGGCGGCCCAGATCGCCCAGCCGGCCACCGGGGCCAGCGCGAGCGGCAGCAAAACCTGTCGGCGCGACGTCATGACGGTCCTCCCCCTCGATCCTGCCCGTTTCGGTCGTTCGTTCGACCGTTCATTCGATCCCGTTCATTCGATCGTTGAAGGCATCCTGTGCGGCCTTGTCCCAGACCGTCGTGCTTGTGGCCGAATTGTTCCCGAGCCTTTGTCCAAGGTCAACAGGCGAGCGATAGGCCATACGTAAGAGGCCACCGCCAATCGACTTCGGACATCGTTTGGCCGACCTATGGGATTGACGCGGCTTCCGGCCTATACTTTGTAAGAGCGTCAACCACCGATAAAAACCTTACGAGCGGGAATCAACGCGGCATGCAAAAAGGGTCAGCACCGAAGGACAAGCCGGCGCATCTCCGCCTGTCCGAAGACCAGACCACCGAACTGGCCGACATGTTCCGCCTGATGAGCGACCCCAGCCGGCTGCGCATCATCCTGGCCTGCCTGGACACGTCGACCTCGGTCGGCGACATGGCGGCGGCTCTGGGCCTGTCGCCATCCCTGGTCAGCCATCACCTCCGCCTGCTGCGGGCGGGGCGGCTGATCCAGGCGGAACGGCGCGGCAACCGCGTCTTCTACCTGATCACCGACGAGCACATCCGACGCGTCCTGTCGGACATGGTCGACCATGTGGCGGAGGAAAGCGAAGGGGATCTGGAGGCGTAAGGCGGTTGCGGCGGACCCGTCCGCCACAACCCGCTGAAGCCTTTATAACAAATACGCAATAGGATTTGACCGCCATGCCGGTTGCGCCGCATAGTTCCGATTATGCTGCGGCGCACCAAACCGTTGTTGCACGAATGGCTTGACGAATCGGGCCAGGAAACCAGGGGTGTTGGCATGGAGACGTTCCGCTTCCAGCCGGGGGAAACCCCCGTCCTGCTCAGCATCCCGCATGTCGGCACCGTCGTGCCGCCGGACATCGCGGCCACCATGACCGACTCCGCCCTGGCGGTGCCGGACACGGATTGGCATCTCGACCGCCTCTATCATTTCGCTCCGGCGCTGGGCGTCGGCTTCCTGAAGCCCATTCTCTCGCGCTACGTGATCGACCTGAACCGCGATCCCGAGGACGCCTGCTCCACTCCCGGCGCCGGCAGCACCGAACTCTGTCCGCTCACCACATTCGATCACCAGCCGGTGTACCACCCGGGACAGGAACCGGACGCGGCGGAGGTGCAGCGGCGGATCGGTGCCTATTGGCGCCCCTATCACGATCAGCTCAACGGCGAGCTTCAGGCGCTGAAGGACCGCTTCGGCGTGGCCGTGCTGTTCGACGCCCATTCCATCCGATCGCGCGTGCCGCGCTTCTTCGACGGGCAGATTCAGGACTTCAGCCTGGGCACGGCGGAGGGGACCAGCGCCTCGCCGGCGCTGGTCGGCCGGGTGATGAACGTGCTCACCGCGACCGGGCGTTTTTCCTCCGTGCAGAATGGCCGCTTCAAGGGTGGCTTCATCACCCGCCGCTACGGCAATCCCGCCGACAACATCCACTCGGTGCAGCTCGAACTGTCGCAACTCACCTACATGGACGAAGAGGCACCCTTCGGCTTCCGCGAGGAGTCGGCGCGTCAGGTGCGCCCGACGCTGGAGCGGCTGCTGAGCCTCGTCGTCGAATGGGCATGGGAGAACGCCACCGGCCGGCGGCGCAGCGCCTTTCTGTAACGCTCTGCCCTGCCCTCATACGGCCGGCGCATGAACAGTTCCATGATCGGCCGGCCGTATGACCCTTTCGCACATGGCTACGCCATGCGCCTTCGGTATCAGACCCAGACGCCCCGCACATAGGGCGTCAGCTGCGTGTCCTGCATGATGATGTGGTGGACCAGCCAGTTCGCGGTGAAGGTGTAGATCCGCTCGGCGTTCTGATGCGTCGGGTCCCGCGTGAAGACCGCGGACAGTTCGCTCAAGGTCCGCACCGCCTCGTGATGCTGGCGGACATGCTCCTCGAACTTCGGGTAATGCACGGCCTGCATGATCTTTTCTTCGCGAGCGAAGTGCTGCTGAGTGTATTCCAGCAGCTTCATGAGGATCTTGGCGACACGCACGGGCATGAAGCTGCGCGAGTTCAGCGCGGCGTCCAGTTCGTTCAGATACTCGATCAGGTGCTTGTGATCTTCATCGATGGACGGCTGGCCGACGCTGAGCTGCCGCCTCCACGTAATGACACCCATGAACCCTCCGCACCCTGTCTTCCGCGGCCACCGGGCAATTCCGCCGAAAGCCACCGCATTGAAGGGAAGCGCGCCGTACCTGCGCAACTGAAGATGAAGGTGCGCAATCCGTCAAAAAACCGTAAATACCAGACGCCGCGACCCCTGTTACCGCCGACTCCACAACCGGCGGCCTTTGCCTGCATTATGGGCGCATTTTTTACAAAACGAACGCATACGATTGTCACATGGCATTTTGCCGCACCGAAACAAAGACGCGGAAAGGCAGGCGAAACGTCATGTTTCCGCCTGCCTTCACATCGACTTTATGAAGATGAGGCGACGATCAGCCGCCCCAACTTATCGGTGAACCACTGCCCGGTCAGCCGACGATCGAATAACCGCAATCCACATAGGTGGTGCTGCCGGTGATGCCCTTGGCACCGTCCGTCGCCAGGAAGGCCGTGGTGTAGCCGACCTCTTCGATGGTGACGAGACGCTGCTCCGGCGCGCGTTCCGCGGCCTTCTCCATCAGCTCGTCGAAATGGGCGATGCCGGAGGCGGCGCGGGTCTTGATCGGGCCGGGGGAGATGGCGTGCACGCGGATGCCCTTCGGACCCAGTTCGGACGCAAGATAGCGCACGCTGGCCTCCAGGGCGGCCTTCACCGGACCCATGACGCCGTAATTGTCGATCACGCGGTTGGCGCCGAAATAGGACATGGTGAACAGCGAACCGCCGTCCTTCATCAGCGGTTCCGCGTAGCGGGCCATGCGGATGAAGGAATGGCAGGACACGTCCATCGCCATCTGGAATCCCTCGCGCGAGCAATCGACGACGCGGCCGTGCAGATCGTCCTTCGGGGCGAAGGCGATGGAGTGCAGCGCGAAGTCCAGCTTGCCCCACTTCTGCTCGATCTTCTCGAAGATGGCCTTCAGCTCACCCTCGCCGGTGACGTCCACCGGTTCGAAGATCTCCGCTTCGAGCTGCTGGGCCAGCGGCTCGACGAAGCGCTTCGCCTTGTCGTTCAGGTAGCTGACCGCGAGATCCGCGCCCAGAGCGCGGAAGGCGCGGGCGCAGCCCCACGCGATCGACTGATCGTTGGCGATGCCGAGCACGAGGCCCTTCTTGCCTTCAAGGGTGGCGGCGGCGGGGATGATCGTGGTCATAGGCTGGCTTTCCCGGATTGCAAGGTGGCCGGATTCAGAGTGCGCCAGATCGGATCACTCGAATTGTGCAACGCACCATAGTGCAATCGAAGGTCATAGGCAACTTGTTAAAGTCGCAATATAACCGACATTATCGCTTTGTTTATCCGTAACACAGCCTTCACACAGCGAAGACGCGAAGGCCGCCGCGGCAATCCATACCTCTTTCTTGCGTATTCATGAAGAGGACCGCAATAAAAACAAAGGCCCCACCTTCCGGAGGGGCCTTTTGATAGGACCGGAATTTATGGGACCAGAAACGATCAAACGGCGCCGGGCGTGAAGGACGGCGGATCGCTGGCCGGGAAGGATTCCATCGACGCCTCGTCCACCTTCTCCTTTTCGTCGGCATCGTCGTAGATGTCGCCGGGATGGCGGGAGTAACGATGGACGCCCGGTTCCACATCCGCGGCGGGGATGCCCGCTCCGTCGTGGCCGCCCAGATCCTCCATCATCGCCTTGGCCGGGCAATAGCCGGTCAGCCCGCGGGCGACCAGAGCGCCGCCGGCCAACGCCAGCGCCGCCCCGGCGACCGTCGGGCGGCGCAGCCCGAGCACGGCGAGAAGCCCGCCCCCGACCAGCGACACCAAGCGCTCGGTATGCCCAACGTTGATCATGCGTTCGAGATCGTCCGGCAGGGCCGCGTCGCGGCTGCCCATGCCCTGTTGGCTCGTCATCGCCATCGCTGCTCTCCTCGATCTCTTTCTATGGTCACTGCTGCGGGGTAGGCGGCGTGGACCCGCCCTGGTGCCCGCCCTGGTCTGGGGCCGGCGCCCCGCCGGTCGAACCGGACGAGCCCGGCTGCGCCGTTCCATCGGGCTTGCGGGCCGTATCGGCCAGCGTACGGGCCTGCGACAGTTCGCGGTTCAGCCGATCCACCTCCTGCGACAGGCGCTGCACCTCCGACTGGAGCTGCGGCGTCCCCGCCGCACCGCCCTCCGGCATACCAACCGCGGCGAGCGCGGCACCGTCACGCATCCAATAGGGCTGGACGCCGTAGTAGGTGTGCAACGCCACCGCCCATTGCCGGTCCGACATGTCCGGACGGTTGGAGCGGGTGAATTGCGGCGCCGCGGTCAGCCGGTCCTTGGTCACGTTCAGGACATAGCCGTCGCCGGCCTGCGCCGGCTGGATCAGCGCCCAGGGAACCGGGAAGTTGCGCTCGCCCAGCCCGAGGAAGCCACCGGCCTCGACCACGGCGTAGGCGACGCGCCCGGTGTTCGGATCGACCACCAGCTCCGAGATGGAGCCCATCTCCTCGCCGCTGGCGTTGTGCAGCTTGGCCTTGGACAGGTCGTCGGCGGCGACCACGCGCGGGTGCTCGACCGTGCGCAGCAGGGCGTCGGCCTCACTCAGGATGGTCTGGCAGGCCGGCTCGCCGCCGCGCTGGCCGGCGCGTTCGGCGGTCTGGCGCAGGGCGCGGAGCTGGCCGATCTCCTGTGGGCTGATGGAGGCGGGAGTCTGGTTGCCGGCGGCCTCCAGCGCGCCGATGCGCTGGCCCAGCCGGTTCACCCCCTCCGGGCAGGTCTCGGCGAGTGCCGGCCAAGGCCCGAGCGCCCCCGCGATCATGGCGGCGCTGAGGAGCAGGCGTTTCATCGTGGGTGCCTCCGGCTTGGTTTCCGTGCGTGTGCGTCTCACGCGGGGAAAACAGCACGGCCAAGACGGAGGTTCCGCGAATGCTTCTTCTGCGAAGTGATCAGCCCGGAAGCGGCAACCCGCCCCGCTGAACGATGAAGGACTGGACCGCGTCCACCCCCTGCCCCGTCTTGATGTTGGTGAAGACGAAGGGCCGGTCGCCGCGCATCTTCTTGGCGTCGCGGTCCATCACCTCCAGGCTGGCGCCGACCAGCGGGGCGAGGTCGATCTTGTTGATGACCAGCAGGTCCGACCGGGTGATGCCCGGCCCGCCCTTGCGCGGGATCTTGTCGCCCGCCGATACGTCGATGACGTAGATGGTCAGGTCGGCCAGTTCCGGCGAGAAGGTGGCCGCCAGATTGTCGCCGCCCGATTCCACGAAGATCAGGTCGAGGTTCGGGAATTTGCGGTTCATCTCGTCGACGGCGGCGAGGTTGATCGAGGCATCCTCGCGGATCGCCGTGTGCGGGCAGCCGCCGGTCTCCACCCCCATGATCCGGTCCGGCTTCAGCGCGCCGGAGCGGGTGAGGAACTCGGCGTCCTCCTTGGTGTAGATATCGTTGGTGATCGCCGCGACCTCCCAGTCGTCGCGCATGCGCTTGCACAGCGCGTCGGTCAGCGCCGTCTTGCCGGAGCCGACCGGCCCACCGATGCCCACGCGCAGGGGGCCACCATGGCTCTTGGAAATCGGGGCGGTCATGAGCGGAACAACCTCGTGTATTGGGTTTCGTGGATCATGGAGGTCCAATCGACGGCCATGGCACGGCTGCCCAGATCGTCGAGCGGGGCGGCCAGCGCGGCCTCCGCCGCAGAGTGCACCACGGAATCGAGCGCCGCCAGGGCCTTCTGCCCGTCCGTCTGCCCCAGCGGCACCAGCCGCACCCCGGCCGAGACGAGGTTGGCGGCGAAGGCGTGCAGATAGGCCGACAGGGCGGGCCCCTCCGGCACGCCGATCAGCGCGGCGGCCAGCGCCACGGCGAGGGCGTAGGCAACCGGGCGGCCGGTGTCGGCGATCACCCGGTCCCAGCGCTCCATCCCCTCCAGCGGCCAAGCGGCGCGCACGGCGATCAGGAAGGCCTGCCCCTGCGCGCGGCTCTCCAGCGCGGTCTCGGAAGAGGCGCGCATGGCGTCGGCGCGTTCGACCGCCCAGGCGAAACCCGCCTCGTCGCCCGCCAGCACGGCGCGGTGGGCGGCGGCGAACAGCATGCCGTCAGTGCGCCCGGCGCCGTGGCGGAGGATGCCGTCCATCCAGCGCGTCAGCGTGTCGCGGTCGCGGACGAGGCCCTGTTCCACCGCCGCCTCGATGCCGTGGCTGTAGGAGAAGCCGCCGACCGGGAAGGACGGCGACAGCCAGGCAAGGAGCTTGGTGAGGTGGGTGGCCGAGACGGGCCCCCACCCCCCCGCTGGGCGGGTCCCTCCCTCCCCCGCTGCGCAGGGGAGGGCCAAGTCCCCTCCCTCGCGAAGCGGGGGAGGGTTAGGGAGGGGGCAAGCGCCCTCAGTCATGCGAATGACCGTGGGAATGCCCATGAGAATGGGAGTGGCTGTGGCTATGGCTGTGGGAATGCGAATGACCATGATCGTGGTCATGGTCATGCCCATGATCATGGCCGTGCCCGTGCCCGTGCCCATGCGAATGCCCCTGCCCCGAATAGGCCCCGCCCTCCGGCGCGAAGGGCGCGTGGATGGCCGTGACGCTGGCCCCCAGCCCCTTCAGCATGTCCTCGATCACATGGTCGCGGCGCAGACGGATCGTCTCGCCGACGATCTGCACCGGCAGGTGGCGGTTGCCGAGGTGCCAGGCGATGCGGGCGAAGCCTTCCGTCCCGCCGCCGCAGCGCACCTCCATCAGCTCCTCGTCGGCGGCGACCACGCGCAGGAAGGCGCCGTCGCCCAGTTCAAGCCCGTCTTCGTGGTCGAGCGCGACCGCGCGCGGCAGGTCCAGCAGGAAATCGGTCCCCGCATCGTCCCTCATCACCATGCGGCGCCGGTGGCGGTCGTCGAAGGCGAGGGTCACCGTGCCGGCCTCGCGCTCGGCGGGCCAATGGCCGCAGGCGTGGACTCGGATGGCGCGGCGGAGCGTGTCGGTCATGGAGAAAGCCGTTCGAAGGGTGTGGGCCGGCCGAAGAAACGTCCCGCGAGGGCGCCGACCGGTTCCGCCGCTCCCGTGGTGAAGAAACGAAGGACGCCCGGCGCCTCGCCAGCGGACGGGACTGGGGCCGGGGCGTATTCGGGGTGGCGCTCCAGGTAATTGTCCAGCGACCGGGCGACCAGGCTGGGCTGGCACAGCACCTCCACCCCCGGCGGCAGCGCCTCCGTGAACAGATGCGCCACCAGCGGGTAATGGGTGCAGCCGAGCACCGCCGCGTCCAGCGGCCGGCCATCGAGCTGCTCCAGCAGCGCCCGCACATAGCCGCGCACCGCCGGAGCCAGCTCCGCGTCGCCCGCCCCCCTCTCGATCAGCGGGACGAGGTCCGGGCAGGCCTGCTGCACCACCCGCACGTCGGGCGCCCGCTTGCCGATCTCGCGCGGGAAGGAGCCCGACGCGACGGTGGCCGGGGTGGCGAAGACGCCGACGGTCCGCGGCTCCGGACGCCAGTCGGCGGCGGGGCCGTCCTGCATCCAGGGCACGCGGGTGATCGCCTCGACCATCGGCACCAGGACGCCCAGCACGTTGCGGCCCGGATGGGCCACGGGCAGCCACGTCCGCTGCATCCGCCGCAGGGCCACCGCCGCCGCTGTGTTGCAGGCCAGGACGACCAGCCCGCAGCCCTGGGCGAACAGCCGCTCCACCCCCTGGACCGTCAGGCGGTAGATGTCCTCCTCGCTGCGCGGACCATAGGGAGCGGCGGCATGGTCGCCGAGATAGACGAAGGGACGCCCGGGAGCGGCGGCCACCAGCGCGCGCAGCACCGTCAGACCGCCATGCCCGGAATCGAAGACTCCAATCACGAACCCGTCACCCCACACTCAGAACAGGAAGTACCGCTGCGCCATGGGCAGCACGTCCGCCGGCTCGCAGGTCAGGAGCTGGCCGTCGGCGCGCACCTCGTAGGTTTCCGGATCGACCTCGATGTGGGGTGTGGAATCGTTGTGGATCATCTGCTTCTTGCCGATGGCCCGCACCCCCGTCACCGCGACCAGCTCGCGCCGCAGGCCGAGCAAGCGCAGCGCCTCGTTCTCCAGCGACAGCTTGCTGACGAAGGTCAGGGAGCTGGCCTGCATCGCCCGGCCGTAGGCGCCGAACATCGGGCGGTAATGCACCGGCTGCGGCGTCGGGATGGAGGCGTTGGGGTCGCCCATCAGGGCCGCCGCGATGGTCCCGGCCTTCAGCACCATGTCCGGCTTCACGCCGAAGAAGGCCGGCGACCAGACGACCAGATCGGCCAGCTTGCCGACCTCGACCGAGCCGACGACATGGGCGATGCCGTGCGACAGCGCCGGGTTGATCGTGTATTTGGCGACGTAGCGCTTCACGCGGAAGTTGTCGTTCTCGCCCGTCTCCTCGGCCAGACGCCCGCGCTGGACCTTCATCTTGTGCGCGGTCTGCCAGGTGCGGATGATCACCTCGCCGACCCGGCCCATGGCCTGGCTGTCCGAACTCAGCATCGAGAAGACGCCGAGGTCGTGCAGGATGTCCTCCGCCGCGATGGTCTCGCGCCGGATGCGGCTTTCGGCGAAGGCCACGTCCTCCGGAATGCGGGGCGACAGGTGGTGGCAGACCATGAGCATGTCGAGATGCTCGTCCACCGTGTTCACCGTGAAGGGCCGCGTCGGGTTGGTGGAGCTGGGCAGCACGTTGGGCAGACCCGCCACCTTGATGATGTCCGGCGCGTGGCCGCCGCCCGCCCCTTCGGTGTGGAAGGCGTGGATGTTGCGGCCCTTGAAGGCGGCGATGGTGTTCTCCACGAAGCCCGACTCGTTCAGCGTGTCGGTGTGGATCGCCACCTGGATGTCCGTCTCCTCCGCCACCGTCAGGCAGGTGTCGATGGCGGCGGGGGTGGTGCCCCAGTCCTCATGAAGCTTCATGCCGCAGGCGCCGGCGGCGATCTGTTCCAGCAGCGCGTCCGGGCGGCTGGCGTTGCCCTTGCCGAAGAAGCCGAGGTTGATCGGCAGCCCCTCCGCCGCCTGAAGCATCCGGGCCATGTGCCACGGCCCCGGCGTGCAGGTGGTGGCCGACGTGCCCGCCGCCGGGCCGGTGCCGCCGCCCAGCATGGTGGTGACGCCGCTGTTCAGCGCCTCGTCCACCTGCTGCGGGCAGATGAAGTGGATGTGGGCGTCGATGCCGCCGGCGGTGACGATCTTGCCCTCGCCCGCGATGACCTCGGTGCCCGGCCCGACGACGATGGTCACGCCCGGCTGGACGTCCGGGTTGCCGGCCTTGCCGATGCCGGCGATGCGCCCGCCGATGATGCTGATGTCGGCCTTGACGATGCCCCAATGGTCGATGATCAGCGCGTTGGTGATGACCGTGTCCACCGCGCCGCCCTGGCGCGAGGTCTGGGCCTGCCCCATGCCGTCGCGGATCACCTTGCCGCCGCCGAACTTGACCTCCTCGCCATAGACGGTGTGGTCCTTCTCGACCTCCACGATCAGGTCGGTGTCGGCCAGCCGGACACGGTCGCCCACGGTGGGGCCGTAGAGAGCCGCGTATTCGGCCCGGTCGATGCGATGCGCCATTGTCTGATGCCCCTCCGCTGGCGCCCTTTACAGGCTGCCGTTGACCTTGCCGTTGAAACCGATGACCACGCGGTTGCCGGCATAGGCCACCAGCCGCACGCGCCGCGTCTGCCCCGGCTCGAAACGCACCGCCGTCCCGGCGGGGATGTCCAGCCGGAAGCCGCGCGCCTTCTCGCGGTCGAAGGTCAGTGCTTCGTTGGTCTCGGCGAAGTGATAGTGCGAGCCGACCTGGATCGGGCGGTCGCCGGCGTTGGCGATGTCCAGCTCCACCGTGTCGCGGCCGGCGTTGAGTTCGATCTCGCCCGCGGCGGGGATGATTTCACCGGGTTTCATCGAGGTTTCCCCTTAGCGAATCGGCTGGTGGACGGTGACGAGCTTGGTGCCGTCCGGGAAGGTGGCCTCGACCTGGATCTCGTGGATCATCTCCGGGATGCCGTCCATCACCTGATCGCGGGTTATCACCGTCGCGCCGTCGCGCATCAGCTCGGCCACGGTGCGTCCGTCGCGGGCGCCTTCCACCACATAGTCGGTGATGAGGGCCACCGCCTCGGGATGGTTCAGCTTCACGCCACGCTCCAGCCGGCGGCGCGCCACCATGGCGGCCATGGCCACGAGAAGCTTGTCCTTCTCGCGCGGTGTCAGGTTCATGGGGCTGTCTCTCCGCCTTCCCATTGGATTGGCGGGATTATGCCACGTCGCTGCGGTGCGCCAATCCCGTTTCGACAGGCGCTGTGCGCTTTCGATCGGGTCAGACTTCCCACAGTCGCGGCAAGCGCGTCGGCAGGCCCGCCGCCGCGGAGCGCAGATGCGACCACAGCGCCGCGTAGGCGCCGCGCACCGACCGCGCCTCGCCGCCCAGGATGCGGACGACCAGCAGCCCGTCAAAGGCCGTGGCGCCGACCCGCACGCCCTCCAGCCCCTCCGCCGCCGCACGCAGCGCCTCCAGCCGGGTCGCGGCGTCGGGTGCGGCGTAGAGCAGCGTGGCGCAGGCCCCAGCCCCGCCGAAGCCCGCCGGGTGGGCCAGCGTCTCGGCAAGGTCGCCGTCCATGTGCAGAGCATCGGCCCAGGCGAGGCGGCCGTCGCGCACCACCTCCCAGGCGTCGCGGACGAGGCCGCGGGTGACCGTCTCGCCGAAGGCGGCGCGCCCGAAGACCAGCATCTCCCCGGCGATCAGGCGGGCGTCGCCCTCCAGCTCCAGCCGGGTCAGGCGGCGCAGGCGGGAGCCCTCGAAGACGATGGCCTCCTGCGGCATCCATTCCAGCCAGCCGCCGGCCTCGACGGTCACGCGGGTGTCGATGCGGCAGTCCGGCCCGGCGGAGCGGTAGACCTTCTCCGCCGCCTGGGTCGTCACCAGCGCCGCCGCCCCCGGCCCCGCCGACAGGGCGACGTCCAGCCGGTCGCCGCCGACCAGCCCGCCGGAGGTGGTGACCAGCACCGCGATGGACAGATCCTCCGCCCGCGGGTCGGGCAGCAGCACCCGCAGCGGATCGTGGTGATAGAGCGTGGCGAGGCGCGTGGCCCCATGGCGATGCTCGAACCGCACGGTCGCCGCGCCGTGGACGGCGACCTTCTTCATCAACGCGTCAGCCACCGCTGAAACCCATCCTTGCCTTCAATTCCTGGGCCTTCACATCCTCAACCGCCAGCAGCACGCGCTCCGGCGTCGCCGGCGCGTCGAGGCGCACCGGCAGCCGGTGGCCGCCCACCGCCGCGACGGCGTCCTTCAGCGCCAGCCACGCCGAGATGCCGAGCATCAGCGGCGGCTCCCCGATTGCCTTGGAGCGGAACACCGTGTCCTCCCGGTTGGGGCGATCGGTGTAGAGCGCCACCCGGAAATCCTCCGGCAGCGAGCGCGAGGTCGGGATCTTGTAGGTGCTGGGCGCGTGGGTGCGCAAGCGTCCCTCGCCGTCCCACCACAGCTCCTCCGAGGTGACCCAGCCCAGCCCCTGGACGAAGGCGCCCTCCACCTGCCCCAGGTCGATGGCCGGATTGATGCTGCCGGAGCAGTCGTGCAGCACGTCGGCGCGGGGGAAGCTGTACTCGCCGGTCAGCGTGTCGATCAGCGCCTCCGTCACCGCGACGCCGCAGGAGAAGTAGAAGAAGGGCCGCCCCTCGCATTTCTCGCGGTCCCACCAGATCTTCGGCGTGGCGTAATGGCCGGTGGAGGACAGCGACACCCGGTTCAGGTAGGCGAGCTTCGCCACCTCCGCGAAGGTCATGGCATGGTTGCCGGCGAAGACGGCGTTGTCGCGGAACTCCACCTTGTCGGGCGTGGTGTGGCAGTGCTGGGCGAGGAACGCCACCAGCCGGTCGCGGATGGTCCCCACGGCGATGCGCACCGCCATGCCGTTCAGGTCGGTGCCGGCCGACGCGGCGGTGGGCGGCGCGTTCGGCACCTTGTCGGTGGCGCTGGCGGTGACCCGCACCCGGTCCACGTCGATCTGGAACTCCTGGGCGGCGATCTGGGCCATCTTGGTGTGGATGCCCTGCCCCATCTCCGTCCCACCGTGGTTCACCTGGATGGAGCCGTCGGTGTAGACATGGACCAGCGCCGCCGCCTGGTTCAGGTGCTTGACGGTGAAGGAAATGCCGAACTTCACCGGGGTCACCGCCAGCCCCTTCTTCAGCACCGGGCTGCGGGCGTTGAAGGCGTCGATCTCCTCGCGGCGGCGGCGGTAGTCGCCGTCCCGCTCGATCCGGTCCATCAGCTCGGCCAGGATCTCCGGCTCCTCCACCGGCATCCCGTAGTGGGTGGTGTCGCGGCCCGGCCCGCCATAGAGGTTGGCGCGGCGCACGTCGAGCGGGTCCTTGCCGAGGGAGCGGGCGATCTCGTCCACCACATGCTCGATGGCGATGACGCCCTGCGGCCCGCCGAAGCCACGGAAGGCGGTGTTGGACACCGTGTTCGTCTTGCAGCGATGTCCGGTCACCCGCGCCGCCGGCAGATAGTAGGCGTTGTCGGCGTGGAACATCGCGCGGTCGACCACGCCGTTGGACAGGTCCAGCGACATGCCGCAGCGCCCGGCAAGGTCCATCTCCAGACCCTGGATGCGCCCCTCGCCGTCGAAGCCGACGTCGTAGCGCACGAAGAAGTCGTGGCGCTTGCCGGTCATCAGCATGTCGTCGTCGCGGTCCAGGCGGAACTTCACGGGCCGCTTCGTCGCGTTCGCCAGCAGGCCGGCGATGGCGGCGATCTGCGCCGGCTGGCTTTCCTTGCCGCCGAAGCCGCCGCCCATGCGCCGACACTCCACGGAGATCCCGTGCATCGGCCGTCCCAGCACCTGGGCGACGGCGTGCTGGACCTCCGCCGGGTGCTGGGTCGAGGAATGGACCAGAAGGTCGCCGTCTTCCTTGGGGATGGCGTAGGCGATGTGGCCTTCCAGGTAGAAATGGTCCTGCCCGCCGACCTCCAGCGTGCCGGTCAGCCGGTGCGGCGCCCCGGCGACCTCCGCCGCCGCGTCGCCGCGCCGGAAGGTCAGCGGCGGGGAGACGAAGCTGCCCGTTTCCAGCGCCGCCTCGGCGGTCAGCACCGCCGGCAAATCCTCGTAATAGATCTCGACCAGCCGGGCGGCGGCGCGGGCCTGCGACAGCGTCTCCGCCGCCACGGCGACCACCGCCTGCCCGGCATAGGTCACCAACTCGTCGGCCAGGATCGGGTCGCCGCGCTGGACGGTGCCGATGTCGCCGTCCCCCGGAACATCGGCGTAGCTCAGGACCGCGTGCACGCCCGGCGCCTGCTTCGCCCGCGACAGATCCATGCCCAGGATGCGCGCGTGCGCCCGCTCGGACAACCGCACCGCGACGTGCAGCGTGCCGGGCAGTTCCGGAATGTCGTCGGTGTAGGCCGCGGCGCCCATCACATGCTTGCGGGCGCTTTCATGCTCGATGCCCCGGTGGACGCCACCGCGGATCGGTTGGATGGTGCCGCCGTCAGCCATGCACGGCCTCCAGGGAGGGCAATTCGGCCCCAGTCGTGTGAAGAAGGAAGCGCATCAGCAGGTTCTTCGCCACCAGCGCCCGGTAGCGGTCGCTGGCCCGCATGTCGGTCATGGGCCGGAAGTCGCCGTCGAGCGCCGGCAAGGCCGCCGCCACGGCGTCCGCCGTCCAGGGCTGCCCGGCCATCGCCGCCTCCAGCGCCGGGGCGCGGGCCGGGGTCGCCGCCATGCCGCCGTAGCCGGCGCGCAGATCCGCCACCCGCCCCTCCCCGTCCAGGGTCAGCAGGAAGGCGGCGCAGACGGCGGAGATGTCCTGATCCCGCCGCTTGGACACCTTCCAGGTGGCGAAGCGCTGGCCCTCGCGCGGCAGCGGGATGCGGATGCGCTCGACGAACTCGCCCGGCTTCAGGTCGTTCCTGCGGTAGCCGTGATAGAAGCCGTCCAGCGGCAGCTCCCGCCGCACCCCGCCCCGGTTCAGCACCAGCGAGGTGCCCAGCGCCAGCAGGGCCGGCATGCTGTCCCCGATCGGTGAGCCGTTGGCGACGTTGCCGCCCAGCGTGCCGGAATTGCGCACCTGCGCCGCCCCGATGCGGGTGACCAGGGCGGCCAGCTCGGGCAGGCGGCGCTCCAGAACCGGCAGCAGGTCGGTGTAGGTCACCGCCGCGCCGATCTCCAGCGCCTCGGTCCCCTCGTCGATCCGGTGAAGCTCCCGCACCTGGGCGAGGTGGATCAGCGTGGGCAGGCTGCGCCCCTGTTTGGTCACCCACAGCCCGACGTCGGTCGCCCCGGCGACCAGCGTGGCGTTCGGATGCGCGACGAACAGGGCGGCCAGTTCATCGACGCTCCGCGGCGCGTGGAAGCTGGCGGGGCCATGAGTCACGGTCAGGGAGCCGTCGCGCCGGATGGAGCGCAGCACCGTGGCGATGCCCTCCTCCGCCCGGTCAAAACGGTCTTCGGCCCGCTCCGCCATCACAGCGCGAGCAGCGTCGAGGATCGGGCGGTAGCCGGTGCAGCGGCACAGGTTGCCGGCCAGCGCGTCATGGATCGCCCCATCGTTCAGGACGCCATCGGCAGCGCGTCCGTCATGGTGGAGCGCGAACAGCGCCATCACGAATCCGGGGGTGCAGAAGCCGCATTGCGAGGCGTGCTTGTCGACCATCGCCGCCTGAACGGGGTGCAGTTCCCCGTCTTCGCCGGCCAGATCCTCGACGGTCAGGAGCAGCTTGCCGTCGATCATCGGCAGGAAGAGGATGCAGGCGTTGACGGCGCGGTAACGCAGGCGCCCATCTGGGGTGAGATCGCCCAGCACCACCGTGCAGGCGCCGCAATCCCCCTCGGCGCAGCCCTCCTTGGAACCGGGGCGGCCGTTGGCGCGCAGCCAGTTCAGCACCGTGGTGGTGGGATCGACGTCCCGCACCTCCACCACCCGTCCACCGAGCACGAAACGCACAGAGCCCGTCATTGTCCCTCCTGTCGGGCGTTTCCGTCATAGTGCCGGAAAGTCTCCGCAGGCCGCAATGGCGGGCCGGCCGTCTAGCCATAAAGGCATGGTTCGGATGGATAAACGGCGCGTGAGGGCGTCAGGCGTCCTCCGGGAAGCAGCCGCTGCGGGCGGCCACGACGGCAACCTGGGTGCGGTTGCGCACGCCCAGCTTCTGCATGATGGCCCGCACATGGACCTTCACGGTGCCTTCCAGCACGCCCAGCTCCCGCGCGATCTCCTTGTTCGAGTGGCCGGCCAGCAAAAGCTGGAACACGTCGCGCTGCCGGTCGGTCAGCCGATCGAGGATCTGGCCCGAGGGGCGCGCGACCTCCGTCGCGACGTTGCCGGACAGGACGGCGCGCGGCAGCGGCAGGAAGGTTTCCCCGGTCAGCGCCAGGGAGATCGCATGCTCCAGGACCGCCGTGGAGCTGGTCTTCAGGATGTAGCCCCTGGCCCCCAGCCGCACGCTGTCCACGATGTCCGCCACCTCGTCCGACCCGGAGATGACCAGCAACGGGCGGTTTCCCAGAACCTCGACCATGCGACGCACCCCGTCGCGCCCGCTGCGGTCGCCCAGATTGAGGTCGAACAGGACCAGTGTCAGATCCGGCGTGCGGTCGGCGATGACCATCGCCTCGTCCAGCGAGCCAGCCTCCAGCACCTGCGCGTCCGGGTGGATCTCCCCCACCGAGAGGGCGAAGCCGTGCCGCACCAAGGGGTGGTCGTCCACCACCAGAAACGTTTGCGCCCTGCCGGCCACCGACCGCTCCTTGCCGCGCGTCTGCAGCTGAACTTCCATTTCTTTGCTACCCCATCAAGCCGCCGAAAGCCGATTTGGAAAACAAAGACGTCCCAAACCAGCCCAGCTTTCTGTCCAGCGGAAAAGTATAAAGATACCTCTTTTGGACTTTGCAGAAGCAGCGCTATGCGAATTCCTGACTTTTTGAAGCCATTTATGATTCATTCATATCGAGCTTCTTCCAAGCATCTTGCACCGCTCCCAGACCATCCGTATAAATCATCGGGACAACCAGCGTAAAGCACGCTTTTTCGATACAATAAAGTCGGCTTTTTTCCCTTTTCCCAGGCGAAACGGACAACGATTGGCGTTGTGCGCTGCTCGTCACGGGTGGCGTCACGGAGGAGTTTCGATGAAAACCTGGAACGTCATGCTCGTGGACCATGATCGGCTGTTTTCGGCGGCGCTGGGAACGCTCATCAGCGGTGGCCCCTTCCGCGTCTGCCATCACGCCGCGACGGTGGAGGACGCCGAGGCGGCCATCGCGCAGGGGATGCTGCCCGACCTGATCGTGGTGGCCCTGGGGGAGGCGACGAACGACGAGGCCGGCGGGGTAAAGCGCCTGCGCGCCGCCACCAGCGCCCGCATCGCCGTGCTGGCCGACGCCATCGCCGACCGCACGCTGTCGCTGTCGCTGAAGGCGGGCGCCGACGCCTATCTGAACAAGTCGATGTCGAGCGAGTCCCTTCTGCGCGCCCTTCAACTGGTCATGCTGGGTGAGGTGGTCTATCCCACCCACGTCGCAAGCCTGCTGATCGCCAACGCCAACAGCGAGCGCCCGCAGCCGGAGCGCGCCCAGCCCGCCAGCAACGAACTGTCGAAGCGCGAGGTTCAGATTCTGCGCTGCCTGCTCGCCGGACAGTCGAACAAAGCCATCGCGCGCAACCTGCACATCACGGAATCGACCGTGAAGATGCATTTCAAGAACGTGATGCGGAAGATCAACGCCCAGAACCGCACGCAAGCGGCGGTGTGGGCGATCCAGAACGGCCTGTCGCCGCTGGCGTCCGTCTAGAGAGTTTGTCCCCTCTCCCAGCGCCGGGGAGAGGGGACGGTGCATCATCACTATCACTCCGCCGCGGTGCGGTGGGCGCCGTGGCGACCCTCGGCGAACTCCTCCACCATTTTGCGGCAGAAGGCCGGCAGATCGTCCGGCTTGCGCGAGGTCACCAAGCCCTGGTCGGCGACGACCTCGCTGTCCTCCCAATTCGCCCCGGCATTGCCGAGATCGGCCTTCAGCGACGGCCAGGAGGTCATGCGCTTGCCCTTGGCGCCGCCCGCGTCGATCAGCGTCCAGGGGCCGTGACAAATTGCGGCGATGGGCTTGCCCGACTGGACGAAGCTGCGCACGAAGTCGATCGCCTTGGGCTCCAGCCGCAGCGCGTCGGGATTGATGACGCCGCCCGGCAGCACCAGCGCGTCGAAGGTGCCGGGGTCCGCCTGATCGAGCGTGACGTCCACGTCCACCCGGTCGGCCTTGTCGTGGTGGTTCCAACCCTGGATCTGCCCGCCCTGGGGCGCCACGATCCGCACCTCGGCGCCTTCGTTGCGCAGCGCCTTCACCGGTTCGGTCAGTTCGACCTGCTCGAAGCCGTCGGTCGCCAGAACGGCGACGGTCTTCTTCTCCAGCTTTCCTGCCATGGGATCACCTCCTCGGTTGGCCTGTCCGGTCAGCAACCGGCGTACCTCTGGGGAGTTCCCTCGGGAACCGCCGCGCACCCCCCATGTTCCCTTTGACGGACCGCGCGTCACAATCGGGAGCACAGACCCATGCGTTACAGCGGCACTTCGGCGGGCATCCTCGCCGCGTTCGCCTTCGCCACGTCCCTGACCTTGGGCGTTCCTCAACCCGTCCAGGCTCAACCGTCCCAGTCCGCCGAAACGGGGCGGACCGCCGAAACGGGGCGGACCGCCGAAACGTCCTATCCCCGGCTCTACCAGGGCTGGCGGGCCGGCGTGATCGTCGGGACGGAGGTCGAGGGGCTGCTCGGCGAGGAGCTTGGGCAGGTGGTGGATCTCGTCGTCGGCCCGGACGGGCGGCTGGAAAGCGCGGTGATCGAGGCCAGCGGCATGCTGGATGTCGGCGAGGCGCGCTTCACCGTACCCTGGCACCAGCTCATGCCCGGATCGGTGGACGGCGTCCTGGCCTATCCGGTCACCGGCCCCGACACGCCGGACCTGATCCGCCGCCAGCAGCAGGCGGCCAGCCGTCCCGGCGACTGGCGCGTCTCCGCCCTGCTCGGCCAGCCGGCCAACACGGAAGGCGGAGCGACGGAGGCCGGCTTCTTCGGCACGGTGGAGGATCTGGTGTTCGACCGCAACGGCGCTCTCAAGGCCGTCGTGGTCACGCCGGAGCCTGAGGGCGAAGGCCCTTACGCCGTCGCCTGGAAAGCGGCGGCGCTGGAGCCGGGCCTGACCTCCGTCACATTGCAGGCGACGCCGGAGCAGGTGAAGGCGCTCGGCTCGTTCGACGCGGCGCGCATGAAGGAATTCAACACCGCGCGCCTGAACCAGGGCGCGCAGGCCCGTCGGGAATAGACCCCGACGGGGGAGTAAGGCCCGTAGGATTAAGGCTCGTCAGGCCGCCGGGCGGGCCACGCCGCCGACCGTGGGGCGGCTGGACGCGGCAGAGGCGGAGCGGCCGTAGCGGGCGACCGTCAGCCCATCCATGTCGATCTCCGTCTGGCGCCCGCCGACCACGTCGGCGACCACCCGGCCCGAACCGGCGGCCATCGTCCAGCCGAGCGTGCCGTGGCCGGTGTTCAGGAACAGGTTGCGCACCGGGGTCGCGCCGACGATGGGGGTGCCATCCGGGGTGTTGGGCCGCAGGCCGGTCCAGAACTCCGCCTTCGACAGGTCGCCGCCCGTCGGGAACAGGTCACTCACCACATGGTCGAGCGGGCCGCGGCGGCCCGGACGCAGGGTGAGGTCGAAGCCGGTCAACTCCGCCGTGCCGCCGACGCGGATGCGGTCACCGAGGCGGGTCACCGCGATCTTGTGCGTTTCGTCCATCACCGTGGATTCCGGAGCACCCGCCGGATCGACGATGGGCAGCGTCAACGAATAGCCCTTCACCGGATAGACCGGCAGGTCCAGCCCGAACGGCTTCACCAACATCGGGGAGTAGCTCCCCATGGCGACGACGTAGGAGTCGGCGGTCAGCGTGCCGGCGTCGGTGACCACGCCGGTGACCCGGCGCCCGTCGCTCTCCAGCTTGCGGATGCCGGTGTTGTAGCGGAACTCCACGCCCAGCTCCGTCGCCATCGCGGCCAGCGCGTTGGTGAAGCGGAAGCAGTCGCCCGTCTCGTCACCGGGCAACAGCAGGCCGCCGACGATCTTCTCCTTGACCAGCCGCAGCGCCGGCTCGACGGCCGCGCAGCCCTCCACATCCAGCAGGCTGTAGGGCACCTTGAAGCGGTCCAGGACGGCCATGTCGGTGGCGGCGGCGTCCACCTGCTTCTGGGTGCGGAAGACCTGGAGCGTGCCCTTGGCGCGCTCGTCGTAACGGATGCCGGTCTCGTCGCGCAGAGCGCGCAGGCAGTCGCGGCTGTATTCGGCCAGCCGGACCATGCGGCCCTTGTTGATCTCGTAGGAGCGCTCGTTGGCGTTCGCCAGCAGCTTCAGGCACCAGGACCACATCGCCGGGTCCAACTTGGGCCGGATCACCAGGGGGGAATGCTTCATCAGCATCCACTTCACGGCCTTCGCCATCAGGCCCGGCGCTGCCCATGGGGCGGAGTAACCCGGCGAAACCTCGCCCGCGTTGGCGTAGCTGGTCTCCAGCGCCGGGCCGTGCTGCCGGTCCACCACCGTGACCTCGTGTCCGGCCTTCGCCAGAAAATAGGCGGTGGAAACGCCGATGACGCCGCTGCCGAGGACGATGACGCGCATGTGAAGGCTCCCGAGATCACGGATTTGTCCGCATCCCATTCGCAAACGGGATGCCAAGTGCCGGAAGCCGCGGAATCACTGGCGCGGACGGTTGAGCTCCGGATGAGACCGTACACCAATCGTTACGCGTCACTCGAAACACATCTCCTGTTTCCCAGTTAAACACCGATAAAACAGCGAGTTGCAGTACCCGTACAGAAATCGTTACGGCGTACACGGATGTTTACAGATGCGCCCGTCGTGGTACTCTCGCCCACTCCACCGGGGGAAGCCATGCGCATCGACGTCCTGTTCGCCGACCGGGTCGGCATCGCCCATGAGATCCTGGCCGTGCTCGCCAAGCGGCGCCTGAACGTCGTGGCGGTGGAGGTGGACCCGCCGCACATCCACATCGACGCGCCGGAACTGGACGTGCCGGGCTTCGGCGCGCTCGACGCCGCCCTGCGCGCCGTGCCAGGCGTGGAGTCCGTCACTCCCATCGACATTCTGCCAGGTACACGGCGGCGGCTGCATCTGGACGCGCTTCTCCAGGCGCTGCCCGACCCGGTTCTGGCGGTGGACCGCGCGGGCCGCATCGTGGTCGCGAACGCCGCCGCCGCGACGGTCGCCGGACGCAGCGAGGCCGCCCTGACCGGCGCCGATTTCGGGCGGCTGTTCGGCGATGCGGAGCTGTCCGACCTGCTGGTGGACAACGGCTTCCGCCTTGCCGCCGGGCAGGAGGTCACGCTGAACGGGCAGCCCTTCCTGCTCGACGCCACCCCCATCGTTGAGGACGGGCGTCCGGCCGGTGGCGTCGTCACCCTCTTCGCGCCGAGCCGGCTGGGCGAACGGCTGAACGCGCTGCAGAACTTCGACGAGGGCGGCTTCGACCGCATCCTCGGCGAGTCCGCCCCGGTCCGCTCGCTGAAGGCGCGGGCTGCGCGGGTCGCGGCGGTGGACGCGCCGCTGCTGATCCTGGGCGAGACGGGCACCGGCAAGGAGTTGATCGCCCACGCCTGCCACCGCGCCAGCCCGCGACGCGACAAGCCGTTCCTGGCGCTCAACTGCGCCGCCGTGCCGGAGAATCTGGCGGAGAGCGAGCTGTTCGGCTACGCCCCCGGCTCCTTCACCGGAGCGCAGCGCGGCGGCAAGCCGGGCCTGCTGGAACTGGCCCATGGCGGCACGGTTTTCCTCGACGAGATCGGGGAGATGTCGCCCTACCTCCAGGCCAAGCTGCTGCGCTTCCTGAACGACGGGCGCTTCCGCCGCGTCGGCGGCGACCGCGAGCAGACGGTGGATGTCCGCGTGGTCAGCGCCACCCACCGCGACCTCGATGCCATGGTCGCCGAGCACAGCTTCCGCGAGGACCTGTTCTACCGGCTGAACGTGCTGTCGCTCCAGGTCCCGGCGCTGCGCGAGCGCGGCGACGACATCCTTCTGCTGGCCCGGCACTTCATCGCCCGCGCCTGCGCCCAGGCCCGCCGCCCGCCCTGCCGTCTGACCGTCGCGGCGAGCGCCGCCCTGCTCGCCAACCCCTGGCCGGGCAACGTCCGCCAGCTGGAGAACGTCATCTTCCGCGCCGTGACGATGAGCGACGGCGCCTATCTCGACGCCGCCGACCTGGAGTTGGCCGGGGCGCGCATGGACGCCGAAACCGGCGGCGAGCCCGCCGAGCCGTCCAACTGGGACGAGGCGGCGGCGGCGTTCGAGCGCGGCCTGCTCCGCCGCCTCTACCCGCGCTACCCCTCCAGCCGCAAGCTGGCCGCCCGGCTCCACACCTCGCACACGATGATCGCGAACAAGCTGCGCAAGTATGGGATACCGGACGGGACGTGAGCGCCGCGCTAAATGCGCGAGCGTTCCGCCTTGCTGTAGTTGCTGAAATGGCCCTCCGCGGCGGCGGCGCGGCGGGCCGTGTTCAGGAACTTGTCGGCCTTGGTGTCCGGCGCGATGCGCGCCACCTTCCGCTCCAGCGCCGCCGACCCGCAGGAGGCGCAGACGGGCGTGTCCGACGAGCGCACCAGCGCTTCGAAATCGTGGTCGCAGGCGGTGCAGTGGTAGGAATAGAGCGGCATGGGAGTCCTCACACGGGTCGGGAACCAAGCGCACCCATCATATCACGCAATTTTCTTATGGGTATAGCGCAGTGCAGCATTCTCACGCCGCCGATCCGTTCCGCGGTAGGATGCCCACACGAAGAATAAAGGAGGAACGGGTGATCTACGCCTTCAACGACAAGGTCCCGCAGCTGTCGCCAAACTGCTGGGTGGCCCCCAGCGCCACCGTGGTCGGCGACATCCTTCTGGAGGAGGACGTGTCCGTCTGGTGGGGCGCGGTCATGCGCGCCGAGGAGGAGCGCATCCACATCGGCGCCGGCAGCAACGTCCAGGACAACGCCGTCCTCCACGTCGATCCGGGATTCCCGCTGCTCATCGGACGCAACGTGACCATCGGCCATCTGGCGATGGTGCACGGCTGCACCGTCGGCGACGGCAGCCTGATCGGCATCGGCGCCACCGTCCTGAACGGAGCCCGCATCGGACGTGACTGCCTGATCGGCGCCCATGCCTTCATCGCGGAGGGCAAGGAAATCCCCGACCGCTCGCTGGTGCTCGGCGCGCCGGGCAAGGTGGTGCGCACGCTGTCGGACGAGGATGTGGAGCGGATGCGCGCCCCCGCCGCCGTCTACCGGGAGCGGTGGAAGAGCTACGCCAAGGGGCTGCGTCCCATCGCCGTTCCCGGCCAGCCCTGACCGGAGCCGGCGTGGGGCGGCCCTCAGGCTCCGGCGCCCTTGATGAAGAAATACAGGGTCAGCCCCACGCCGATCGACACCACCACCCACTTCATCACGTCGCGGCTGACCCGCTTCGCCGCGTGCGCGCCGACATAGCCGCCGACGATGGCCGACACCGCCATGACGGCGGTTTCCGGCCAGGACACCGCGTCGGACAGGCAGAAGGCCGCGACCGCCGCGCCGTTCATCAGCGCGGCCAGCAGAATGCGCAGACCGTTCATGGCGTGGATGTCGCGCAGGCCGAACAGGGTCAGCGCCGCCAGCATCAGGAAGCCGATCCCGCCGCCGAAATAGCCGCCATAGATGGCGATGACGAACTGCACGACCAGAACGGAGCGCCCCCCCAGCCGCAGGCGGGCTGCCAGCGCAGGCATGAAGCTGCCCACCGCGAAGACCGCCGTCGCGAACAGCAGAAGCCACGGCACCAGCCCGGCGAAGGCGCGGTCCGGCGTGGTCAGAAGCAGGATGGCCCCGACCACGCCGCCGATGAGGCTGACCACGGAGAAGGCGGTGACGCTGACCTCCGTCACGCCCCGGATCTCGTTGCGGTAGGCCCAGGCGCTGGCCATCTGGCCGGGGAACAGGGCGACGGTGCTCGACACGTTGGCGCTGACCGGCGGCACCCCGGCGAACAGCAGCGCCGGAAACGTGATGAAGGCCCCTCCCCCGGCGACGGCGTTGAGAACGCCCGACGCGAACGCCGCGAGCATCAGCAGCATCATGGCAACCATCGCACCCCCACACTCAGTCAGTCTGAGTATTTGGCATGCCAGCTATCGTTGTGGGCACCCTGACGATCGCCATAGGGACGACGACGAAGGCCGGCGAAGCCCCGGCACAAAAATGCAATCTCACTGATTGTTTGCCATGTTAGCTATTGACGAGCCGTGGCATCTGGTATACCAAATATCCATCGCCTGCCACTGCCCGATGCCCAGGTGCCGCCGACGGCCTTCGACCGGCCCGATGCGGCTCCACCGGTCAAGCTCCGGTCCCCCCGCGGGGGTTTCCGTGCAGGGCGCGCTTACGCAACCCGCTGTCTGGTGGAGGGCTCGCCATGAAAGTCGCCGACATTCTTCGGACCAAGGAATCCCGCGTCGTCACCGTCCGTTCCGGCGAAACCATCGAGGAGGCGATCCGACTGATGCGGTCGGAGAACATCAGCGCCCTGGTGGTCAAGGACGTCTGCCGGACGGAAGGCAACGCCGTGGCCGGCATGCTGTCGGAACGCGACGTCGTCTACGCGCTGCTGGAACGCGGCGCCTCGGTCCTGAAGACGCCGGTCTTCATGCTGATGTCGCGCGCGCCGCAGACCTGCTCGCCCGACGACAGCCTTGTCCACGCGCTGGAGCTGATGGACCGCCACCACATCCGCCATCTGCCGGTGCTCGACGGTTCCACGCTGGTCGGTGTCGTCAGCGCCCGCGACTTCACCAAGCTCCAGCTCACCGAGATGGTCGCCCACACCCAGCTGCCGGCACAGGAAACCCCGGTCTACGCCCACTGACCGCAAACCCGGCGGAAGCGAACCCGGCGGAAGCGAAAAGGCCCCAGCCAAAAGGCCCGTCGTCCCCTCGGACGGCGGGCCTCTTTCATGGCTTCAAACCATCACTCGCCGACGCCCTCGGCCCAGCGCAGCAGCAGCGCCACGGCTTCCGGCAGCTCGGGGCGGATCATCGGCACGCTGCCCAGGATCACATGGCCCGCCCCGCCGTCCACGGTGATGATCTCACCCGCCCGGACGGTCAGGTCGCCCACGGTCATCACGCCAGCCGCCGGATCGACGCGCAGCATGCGCGCTCCGGTGACGCAGGGCAGCCCCATGGCGCGGGCGACGGTGGCGGCGTGGCTGGTCGCTCCGCCGCGGGCGGTCACCACGGCGCAGGCCACCTGCATGCCGTGCACGTCGTGGGGAGAGGTTTCCGGGCGGCACAGCACCACCGCCACGCCCTCCGCCGCCAGCCGGACCGCCTCGTCCGACGTGAAGACCGCGGCACCCGTGGCAGCGCCGGAGGAGGCTGGCAGGCCGCGGGCGATCACCTCGCGGGGGGCGTCCGGATCGGGGATGGGGCGCAGGCTGTCCGCCAGCGCCGGCAGATCGGCGCGCCGCACCGCCTCGGCCCGCGTGATGATGCCGGCCTGCGCCATCTCCGTGGCGATGCGCACCCCGGCCTCCGGCGTCCGCTTGCCGGCGCGCGACTGGAGGATGAACAGACGGCCCTGCTGAACGGTGAACTCGATTTCCTGCATGTCGCCGAAATGGCGCTCCAGCCGGTCGGCGATGCGGCCCAGCTCGGCGAAGGCCTCGGGAGCGACCGCCTCCAGGGAGGCCTCGGCGCCGGCCAGCGGCCCCGGCGTGCGCAGACCGGACACGATGTCCTCGCCCTGGGCGTCGGCCAGGAACTCGCCGCACAGCACGGCCTCGCCAGTGGACGGGTCGCGGCTGTAGGCGACGCCGGTGCCCGAGGCGCCGCCGCGGTTGCCGAACACCATCGCCTGCACGGTCGCCGCGGTTCCCCAATCGTCGGGAATGCCGTGCACCGCCCGGAAGGCCACCGCGCGGGCGTTGCTCCAGGAGCGGAAGATCGCCCCGATGGCGGCGAAGAGCTGGGTCCGCGCGTCCTGCGGGAAGGGCTCGCCCGCCTCGCGCTCGATCACCGCGCGGTAGGCGGCGGCCACGGCGCGCCAGTCGGCGGCGTTCAGGTCGGCGTCGCGGGTCAGCCCGCGCCCCTCCTTGTAGGCGTCCAGCGCCGCGTCGAAGACGTGGGCGCCCACCCCCTGCACCACCGCGCCGTAGGTCTGGATCAGACGGCGGTAGCAGTCGTAAGCGAAGCGGGCGTCGCCGCTGCGCGCCGCCAGCCCCTTCACCGTCGCGTCGGTCAGGCCGAGGTTCAGGATGGTGTCCATCATGCCGGGCATCGACGCCCGCGCCCCCGACCGCACGGACACCAGCAGCGGGTTCTCCGACCCGCCGAAGCGCGCGCCCGCGACGCTTTCCAGCCGGGTCAGCGCCTCCTCGACCTGGGCCGTCAGGCCCGTGGGGAAGCCGCCCTGCCCGGCGCGGTGCCGGCGGCTGGCCTCCGCCACGATGGTGAAGCCCGGCGGCACCGGGACGCCCAGCCGCGCCATCTCGGCCAGCCCGGCGCCCTTGCCGCCCAGCTCCGCCAGCATGCCGCCGTGCCCCTCCGCACCGCCGCAGCCGAAGGCGTAGACCCACCGCTGCCCACCGGCCGCCTGTCCATTGGCCGCCGGCAGCGCCGCGTGCCCGGCAACCACGGCGGCACCGACGGCGAGGGCGCCGCTGGTGTCGGTGGAGCCTTGGATGATGGACTGGTGGAGCATGGACCTATCCTCGCGTCGGCGTGGTGTTCAGGCACCGTGTGGACATGAACGGAAAGTTTCTCCGATCAAACCGATATCTTATTTCATCATAATGCCACTTTGCGAACTGAGTGCAATGCACAAATAGTCGCATTTGCGACGATAACGCTTCGGCGGTGAAAATAGGCACGGGAAATTCCGCATAGCGGAATTTTAGGCGAATTGTGGCGGAGAAATTCGGAATAGCGCGACGCGCTCAACCCAACCGTGCCAGCTCCAAAGGAACACGGGTCAGGGGGTAGCCGAGCCCGTCCGGGATGCACAACGCCGGCCCCTCGGGGGTGTCGGCGGGACGGGGCAGGATGGGCGTCAGCGGGTGGAAGCGCGCGGCCTCCTCCATCGCGTGGCGGACCGTGCGGCAGCCGGCCAGACGCAGCAGGTTCATGCGGGTGGCGAAGACCAGCGACAAACGCTCCGCCTCCGCCTCGGCCAGGATGGCCCGCGGCGTGCCCCAGAATCCGGCGACCGCCTCCACCCCGTCGACCACGGCGGTCTGGCGCGCCGGCGCCTTGGCGAGGAAGAACAGGGTGTCGTAGCGCCGCCACACGCTCTCCGGCGTGAGCCAGCGGGCGAAGGGAACCAGCGCCGCCACGTCCGGCTCCAGCCCCGCGGCCAGCAGCCGGTCCAGGAAGGTTCCGCCCGACACGGTCCGCAGCCCGTCGAGAAGGGCGGAATCCACCGCGCCGCCGGCCAGCAGCAGGCCGCACTCCTCGAACGCCTCGCGGATCGCGGCCATCCGCTGCGGCATGTCGTCGGTCAGCGGCAGCGACAGCTCCCGCCAGGGCAACTCGCTGTCCTCCGCGTCCAGCCGCCCGCCGGGAAACACCGTGGCGCCGGGTGCGAAACGAAGGTCGCGGTGGCGCTGGATCATGAAGACCTCAAGCCCGTCCACGCTGTCGCGCAGAAGGATCAGGCTGGCGGCGGAAAGCGGCTCGACAGGCGTGTTCATGGCATCGTCCTGGCTGATCGCGGGCGTCCAGTGTCCGCCCAGGGCTCACTCTTGGTCAAACCAACCGTGTGACTTCCCGCTATGTGGAAAAGCCATAGCGGCGGTTTGACCCACGCCCCGCCCCGGCCGCAGCATCACCCAAAGCACCACCCAGTCATTGTCAAGTCATCGCCCTCTCAGGAGGCCCGCGCCATGCAGCGCAACCGCAGCACCAAGATCGTCGCCACTCTGGGGCCGGCCAGCTCGACCTACAGCCAGATTTTCGCCCTCGCCGAGGCCGGCGTGGATGTCTTCCGCCTGAACGCCAGCCACGGCACGCAGCGCGACCACGCCGAACGCTACCGCCAGATCCGTGCGGTCGAGGAGACGGTCGGGCGCCCCATCGGCGTGCTTCTCGATCTTCAGGGTCCGAAGCTGCGCGTCGGCACCTTCAAAGAGGTGGCGGTGATCCTGGCCGGCGGCGACCGCTTCCGCCTCGACCTCGACCCGACCCCCGGCGACCGCAGCCGCGTTTGCGTCCCCCATCCGGAGATCTTCGCCAGCCTGGAGCCGGGCCACGAGCTTCTGCTGAACGACGGGCGGATGCGCCTGCGCGTGCTGAGCTGCGGCCCCGACCACGCCGAGACCGAGGTCGTGGTCGGTGGCACCCTGTCCGACCGCAAGGGCATGAACGTCCCCGGCACCACGCTGGCCCTCAGCGCCCTGTCGGAGAAGGACCGCAGCGACCTGCAGTTCGGCCTGACGCTGGGCGTGGACTGGATCGGCCTCAGCTTCGTGCAGCGGCCCGAGGACATCCTGGAGGCGCGCGCCCTGATCGGCGACCGCGCCCACATCATGACCAAGGTGGAGAAGCCCGCCGCCCTGCCCCGTCTGGAGGAGATCATCGCCCTGTCGGACGCCGTGATGGTGGCCCGCGGCGACCTCGGCGTGGAACTGCCGCCGGAGGACGTGCCCGGCCTGCAGAAGCGGATGATCCGCCTGAGCCGCGCCGCCGGCAAGCCGGTCATCGTCGCCACCCAGATGCTGGAATCCATGATCACCGAGCCGACGCCGACGCGCGCCGAGGCGTCGGACGTGGCGACCGCCGTCTATGACGGGTCGGACGCCGTGATGCTGTCGGCGGAATCGGCGTCGGGCAAGCATCCGGTGGAGGCCGTGGCGATGATGGACCGCATCATCCGCCGGGTGGAGCGCGATCCCCTCTACCGCCGCATCATGGACTCCGAACACCCGAGCCCGGAGGCCACCACCCCGGACGCCCTGTCCGCCGCGGCGCGCCAGATCGCCGAGACCATCTCGGCCGCCGGCATCGCCACCTTCACCAGCACCGGCTCCACCGCGCGGCGCGCCTCGCGCGAGCGGCCGACCGTGCCGATCCTCGGCCTCAGCGCCGAACGCGGGACCGCCCGCCTGCTCTCGCTGGCCTGGGGCGTGCACCCGGTCTGGACCGCCGACGTGCAGAACTTCGCCGAAATGGTCGAGCGGGCCAGCCTCGTCGCCGCCCAGGAGGGCATCGGCGCCCCCGGCCAATCGCTTATCGTGACGGCGGGCGTCCCCTTCGGAACGCCCGGCACCACCAACAGCCTGCGCGTGGTCACCATCACCGCGAACGGGCTGAACAGCGCGGCCGAGACCAGGATACAGGAACCGGCGTAACCCCGTGGGCGCCCTTTCCCCCTCACCGGGGGCGGGGCGCCGTCACGTCAGGATCACTCCAGGAAGTCGCAATGCTTCTCGACATGCGCCGCCAGACCCAGCGTGTGCTCGCGGATCAGGTGTTCGGCCTGATCGACGTCGCGGCGTTCCAGGGCCTTGATGATTTCCTTGTGGTCGTTGATCGACCGCTCCACCCGGTTGGCCTGGCCGATGGTCAGCTTGCGGATGGCGCGGATGTGGATGAACAGGTTGTCGGTCATTTCCTGGATCAGCTTGGACCCGCTGAGCCGGATGATGCTCTTGTGGAAGGCGATGTTGGCGTCGGAGTATTCGTTGACATGCTCCTTGGGGTTCCGCATCTCGAAGTTGCGGAACAGATCCCACAGGGTGCGGATGTCCTCGTCGGTGGCCTGCGTCGCGACCATCCGCCCGGCCATGCTCTCCAGCGCCGCCCAGACCTGGATCATCTCGACGATCTCGGCCTTGGTCTTGCGGATGACGAAGATGCCCCGGCGCGGCTGGAGCCGGATGAACCCCTCCTGCTCCAGCAGGGTCAGCGCCTCGCGGATCGGCGTCCGGCTGACTCCCAGCAACTCGCTGAGCTGCCGCTCCTCAAGCCGGATCTCGTCGTTATGGTCGTAGATGTCCATTTGCGAGATGGCTTGCTTCAACGCATGATACGCTTGAGCGCGGAAGGTCGATCCGGTGTCGAGCGGCTGGACGTTGATCGGCGGAGGGTTCATGGTCGGCACCGTTCCTCAATGCTGGCCGTCCGGAAGCACCCCAGTGTGCGCCGGCCCGGTCGTGCGAAAGGCATCGCATCGTTTTCGTATATGAGATACCAGATGCACACTTCGGGCTGAAAAGTCCAGGACCACGATAAGGAAAGAGCGTTTCCGTTCGCTGCTCTTCCCTACGGTTGTCCGCCTTTCAAGGCCTTGAGCAGGTCGGGCAGGCGGTCCGGCGTCCGCATCAACGCGCCCATGACCGCCACTCCGACGGCCCCCGCGGCCAGACACTCTCCGATATTGCCCGACTCCACGCCGCCGAGCGCGATGATGGGAAGGGAAGCATCCGCGGCCAAGCGTCTCAACCCCTCCGTCCCGACCGGCGGGCCGTAGCCCGGCTTGCTCGGCGACGGAAAGATGGGTGACAGCGTGACGTAGTCCGCCCCACCCGCCGCGGCGCGGCGAATCCCGTCCGCGTCATGGGCGGAAAGCCCGACCAGGGCGCCGGGGCCGAGCCGCCGCCGAGCCGCCGCCACGTCGGCCCCCTCCGGCAGGTGAACCCCGTCCGTCCCGGCGGCCAGCGCGAGATCGGGATCACCGTGCAGCGTGACCAGCGCCCCCCAGGGCCGCGCCCGTTGCACCAGCGCGTGGGCCAGGGCGACCTGCCGGGATTCGTCCAGATCCTTTTCGCGCAGCGACAGCCAGCGCAAGCCCCCGGCGAACAGGCGCGCCGCCAGATCCGGCAAGGGCTGCGCCGCCTGCCGCCGGTCCGTGATCGCCAAAAGGCGGGGACTCGGGATCGCCATCATCCGATCACGATGACAGCGCCATCGGGACTGTGCAAGTGCAGCATAATTGTCCGGCGCGCCGTGAAGGACTGCCCCGTTCGGCGTGATTTCCATCACGCGGAAAGGATTCGCCAACACTTTGCCAATAGCCGCCCCGTTGATGAAAGCTCAATCCAACGCAACAGCGACCCGTTACGCGAGGGAGGAGACCAAGCCATGGCTAGGATGATGGCGATTGAAGCGGCGGTGCATGTCCTGGAAAAAGAAGGCGTGTCCGTTTGCTTTGGCGTCCCCGGAGCGGCCATCAATCCGTTCTACGCGGCGCTGCAACGCAACGGCCGCATCGGCCACGTTCTTGCGCGCCATGTCGAAGGCGCGTCGCACATGGCCGAAGGCTACACGCGCGCCAAGGCCGGCAACATCGGCGTCTGCATCGGTACCTCCGGCCCCGCCGGCACCGACATGATCACGGGCCTCTATTCGGCCTCCGCCGACTCCATTCCGATCCTGTGCATCACCGGCCAGGCGCCGCGCGCCCGCCTGCACAAGGAGGATTTCCAGGCCGTGGACATCCCGTCCATCGCCAAGCCGGTCGCCAAGTGGGCCGTCACCGTGCTGGAGCCGGGGCAGGTCCCCTACGCCTTCCAGCAGGCCTTCCACCTGATGCGCTCCGGCCGGCCCGGCCCGGTGCTGCTCGACCTGCCGATCGACGTGCAGATGGCCGAGATCGAGTTCGATCCCGACACCTACCAGCCGCTGCCCACCTACAAGCCGGCGGCGACCCGCGCCCAGGTCGAGAAGGCGCTGGAAATGCTGAACGCGGCGGAGCGGCCGCTGCTGGTGGCCGGCGGCGGCATCATCAACGCCGACGCCAGCGACCGTCTGGTCGAATTCGCCGAGATCGCCGGCCTGCCGGTCATCCCGACCCTGATGGCCTGGGGCGCCATTCCGGACGATCACCCGCTGATGGCCGGCATGGTCGGTCTGCAGACCGCCCACCGCTATGGCAACGCCGCCATGCTGGCGTCCGACGTGGTTCTGGGCATCGGCAACCGCTGGGCCAACCGCCACACCGGTTCGGTCGACGTCTACACCAAGGGCCGCAAGTTCGTGCATGTGGACATCGAGCCGACCCAGATCGGCCGCGTCTTCGCGCCGGACCTGGGCATCGTGTCGGACGCCGGAGCCGCCCTCGACCTCTTCATCGAGGTGGCGAAGGAGTGGAAGGCCGCCGGCAAGCTGCGCGACTGGTCGGAGTGGGTGAAGACCTGCCAGGTCCGCAAGCGCTCCATGCTGCGCAAGTCCGACTTCGCCAACGTGCCGATCAAGCCGCAGCGCGTCTATCAGGAGATGAACAGCGCCTTTGGCGAGGACGTCTGCTACGTCTCGACCATCGGCCTGTCGCAGATCGCCGGCGCGCAGTTCCTGCACGTCTACAAGCCGCGCCATTGGATCAATTGCGGTCAGGCCGGTCCGCTCGGCTGGACCCTGCCGGCGGCGCTCGGCGTGCGGGTGGCCGATCCGAAGCGCAAGATCGTCGCTCTGTCCGGCGACTACGACTTCCAGTTCCTGATCGAGGAGCTGGCGGTGGGCGCCCAGTTCAAGCTGCCCTACATCCACGTCCTGGTGAACAACAGCTATCTCGGGCTGATCCGGCAGGCGCAGCGCGCCTTCCAGATGGACTTCCAGGTCCAGCTCTCCTTCGAGAACATCAACGCCCCGGAAATCGGCGTCTACGGCGTCGACCACGTCGCGGTGGCCGAGGGTCTCGGCTGCAAGGCCATCCGCGTCACCGATCCGGACAACCTGCAATCCGCCTTCGCGCAAGCGCAGCAGTGGATGGACGAGTTCCAGGTTCCGGTGGTCGTCGAGGTCATCCTGGAGCGGGTCACCAACATCGCCATGGGCACGGAGATCAACAACATCACCGAGTTCGAGGACGTGCTGGACGTGCCCGCGGACGAGCCGGAGCTGGTGCGGGTCTGATCGGCAGCCGGTTGCCCCCCTTCCCATGCTGCGCATGGGCCCCTTCCCTCCCCCGCCCAGCGGAGGAGGGTCAGGGTGGGGGCAAGCGGCTTCCCCAGATCCACAGTTCCGCAGGGTGAAAAAAAGGCGACCGCCACGTTGACGCCTCCGTCATCGCCCTTCGATCCTGACCGCCAACCGGCCAAGCCTGTAACGAACATCCGGGAGAGAGACATGCCCAAGTTCGCCGCCAACCTGACGATGCTCTACAACGAGCTGCCCTTCCTCGACCGCTTCGCCGCGGCGGCGAAGGACGGCTTCACCGGCGTCGAGTATCTGTTCCCCTATGCCTTCGAAAAGGAGGCGCTGGCCGAGCGGCTGGCCGCCAACCGGCTGACCCAGGTCCTGCACAACCTGCCGGCGGGCGACTGGGACGCGGGCGAGCGCGGCATCGCCGTCCTGCCGGACCGCGTGGGTGAGTTCCAGGACGGGGTGGGCCGCGCCATCGAATACGCCACGGCGCTGCGCTGCAAGCAGATCAACTGCCTCGCCGGCAAGACCCCGGCGGGTGTGGCGGCGGACGCGCTGGAGCGCACCTTCGTCGACAACCTGTCCTTCGCCTCCAAGGCGCTGAAGCAGGCCGGCATCCGCTTCCTGATCGAGCCGATCAACACCCGCGACATTCCGGGCTTCTACCTGACCAACACCGCGCAGGCGGAACGGATTCTGGAGGCCGTCGGCTCCGACAACCTCTTCATCCAATACGACGTCTATCACATGCAGATCATGGAGGGCGATCTCGTCCCGACCATCCAGCGCCTGCTGCCGAAGATCGCGCATGTCCAGATCGCCGACAATCCGGGCCGCAACGAGCCGGGCACCGGCGAGATCAACTACCCCTTCGTCTTCGCGGCGCTCGACCGGATCGGCTACGACGGCTGGGTCGGCTGCGAGTACAAGCCGGCCAAGGGGACCAGCGAAGGGCTGGGCTGGATGCGCGCCGCCACGCCCGGCGAGACCGTCGCCGCCTGATGGCCGCCGCCTGATCGCCATCCCCTTCGACCGCCCGAACACAGAAGATTTGAGGACACAGCCATGAACATTGGATTCATCGGTCTCGGCATCATGGGCCGCCCCATGGCCGGTCATCTGGCCGACGCCGGCCACACCCTGTTCGTCTACGACATCAACCCGGCCCCGGAAGACCTGCTCGCCAAGGGCGCCACCGCCTGCGGCTCCAGCCGCGAGGTGGCGCAGAAGGCCGACATCGTCTTCACGATGGTGCCCGACACTCCCCATGTGCAGGCCGCCCTGTTCGGCCCGAACGGCGTCGCCGAGGGTCTGTCCGCCGGTAAGATCATCGTGGACATGTCCTCGATCTCCCCGATCGAGACGAAGGCCTTCGCCCAGCGCATCAATGAGCTGGGCTGCGACTATCTCGACGCCCCGGTGTCCGGCGGTGAGGTCGGCGCCAAGGCCGCCTCGCTGACCATCATGGTCGGCGGTCCGGACAAGGCCTTCGAGACGGTGAAGCCGCTGTTCGAGAAAATGGGCAAGAACATCACGCTGGTCGGCGGCAACGGCGACGGCCAGACGACGAAGGTGGCCAACCAGATCGTTGTCGCCCTGACCATCGAGGCGGTGGGCGAGGCCTTGCTGTTCGCGTCCAAGGCCGGCGCCGACCCGGCGAAGGTCCGTCAGGCCCTGATGGGCGGCTTCGCCTCCTCGCGCATCCTGGAGGTGCATGGCGAGCGCATGGTGAAGCGCACCTTCGATCCGGGTTTCCGCATCGAGCTGCACCAGAAGGACCTGAACCTGGCCCTGTCCGGCGCCCGCGCGCTCGGCGTGTCGCTGCCCAACACGGCGACCTGCCAGGAGCTGTTCAACGCCTGCGCCGCCCAGGGCGGCAAGGCGTGGGACCACTCCGGCATGGTCCGCGCGCTGGAGCTGCTTGCCAACCATGAGATCGGCCAGAACCACCGCGTGACCGAACCCGCGGAGTGAGGTTGGAGTGATAACCCCCTCTCCCCTCTGGGGAGAGGGTTGGGGTGAGGGGGTTGCGCTTTTGCCGAACGTGCCGCCACGCACATCCCCCTCACCCTCCCCTCTCCCCGGAGGGAAGAGGGTTTACAAAGCGCTCCCACCCCATTGCCCCCCGCGCCAAATCCGTTAGCATTCCCAGCACATGAGGACCGGCGCCGGTGAACGGCGCGGCTCAGGGAAGGGACAGAACCAGACCATGACGACCACCGATCCCCGCGCGCTCCTGACCGACATGTTCCGCGCCGCCGTCGCCTCGGCGCAGCCGGCGCTGTGCGTGCCGCCGCATCTTCCGGAACCGCCGAAGGGCCGCACGGTCGTCGTCGGTGCCGGCAAGGCCGCGGCCTCCATGGCGAAGGCGGTGGAGGAACACTGGAAGGGTCCGCTGTCCGGTCTGGTCGTCACCCGCTACGGCCACAACGTGCCGTGCGAGCGGATCGAGGTGGTCGAAGCGTCGCACCCCGTGCCCGACGAGGCCGGCCAGCAGGCGGCAAAGCGCATCCTCGACATCGCTGCCTCGCTCGGCCCCGACGATCTGATGCTCTGCTTGATCTCCGGCGGCGGTTCCGCCCTGCTGGCCCTGCCAGCACCAGGCATCTCGATGGCCGACAAGCAGGCGGTGTCCAAGGCGCTGCTCCGCTCCGGCGCGAACATCACCGAGATGAACTGCGTGCGCAAGCACCTGTCCGCCATCAAGGGCGGGCGGCTGGCCGCGGCGACCAAGGCGCGGGTGGTTTCCCTGGTCATCTCCGATGTGCCGGGCGACGACCTGTCGGTGATCGCCTCCGGCCCCACCGTGCCCGATCCGACCAGCTACGCCGATGCGCTGGCCGTGCTGGAGAAGTACGGCATCACCCCGCCGCAGCCGGTCATGGACCATCTGCTGGCCGGGAGCGACGAGAGCCCGAAGCCCGGCGACCCGCGGCTGGAGCGTGTCAGCACCATCCTCGTCGCCACCCCGCAGATGGCGTTGGAGCGCGCGGCGGAGGTCGCCCGCAAGGCCGGCGTCACCCCGGTCATCCTCGGCAACGCCCTGGAGGGTGAGTCGCGCGAAGTCGCGCTGGTCCATGCCGGCATCGCCCGCCAGATCGTCGAGCACGACCAGCCCGCCGCCAAGCCCTGCGTCCTGCTGTCCGGCGGCGAGACCACGGTGACCGTGCGCGGCAAGGGCCGCGGCGGGCGCAACGCCGAGTTCCTGCTGGCGCTGACCGTGGCGCTGGATGGCATGAAGGGCGTCCACGCGCTGGCCGCCGACACCGACGGCATCGACGGGACGGAGGACAACGCCGGCGCCCTGCTCGGCCCCGACACGCTGGCCCGCGCCGCCGAGGCCGGCGTCAACGCCAAGGAGAGGCTGGCCGACAACGACGGCTACAGCTTCTTCAGCGCGCTTGGCGACCTGCTGGTGACCGGGCCGACCCTGACCAACGTCAACGACTTCCGGGCCGTTCTGGTCGTGTAATCGGCGGGGCGCCGCCAGCCGATTTAATATATCACTTATGGCCAGGGCGGCGCTCGCTCACGAAAATTTGTTGATGACTCCACGGATTATCCGCCACACTCACCGTCAAGGCATCACGAATACGGCGTCTGGCATGCCAACAGCATGCAGCCGGGCTGCCCCGTTCGAAGGATAAAGCGAAGCGGTCGGGCACCGAACGCACCCCGCGCGCGCCAGGACAAGAACGAGATCGCGGACCATCCGGGAGGAACCATATGCGCCAAACCGGTGCGCAAAGCGCCCTGCCTGTCGGCGGGCGTTGGATGCAGTTGCTTGCCGGCGTCATCTGCATGTCGATGATCGCCAATCTCCAGTACGGGTGGACCCTCTTCGTCGAACCCATCGACGACAAGCATGGCTGGGGCCGTGCGGCCATCCAGGTGGCCTTCACCATCTTCATCGTCACCGAAACATGGCTGGTGCCCGTCGAGGGCTGGTTCGTGGACCGCTTCGGCCCGCGGATCGTCGTGCTGTTCGGCTCGGTGCTTTGCGCCGCCTCCTGGGCGTTGAACGCGGTGGCCGATTCGTTGCTGCTGCTCTACGTCGCGGCGGCCATCGGCGGCATCGGGGCGGGCGCGGTCTACGGCACCTGCGTCGGCAACGCGCTGAAGTGGTTTCCCGACCGTCGCGGTCTGGCCGCCGGGATCACCGCGGCGGGCTTCGGCGCCGGCTCCGCCCTGACGGTGGTGCCCATCGCCACGATGATCGAGACCTCGGGCTACGAGGCCACCTTCATGGCTTTCGGGCTGGGCCAGGGTCTGGTCGTCTTCGCGCTCGCTTGGCTGCTGGTGGCGCCGCCCTCCGCTCCCCTCACCCGCGGCGGATACGCCGCCCCGCCCGCGCAGCGGCAGTACACGCCGAGCCAGATGGTCCGCACCCCGGTCTTCTGGGTCATGTACGCCATGTTCGTGATGGTGGCCGGCGGCGGGCTGATGGCGACGGCGCAACTCGGCCCGATCGCCCAGGATTTCGGGCTGGCCCATGCGCCGGTCAGCATCCTCGGCCTGACCCTGCCCGCCCTGACCTTCGCCCTGTCCATCGACCGGGTGCTGAACGGGCTGACGCGCCCTTTCTTCGGCTGGGTGTCCGACCACATCGGGCGCGAGAACACCATGTTCATCGCTTTCGCCATCGAGGCGGTGGGCATCGTCGCGCTCAGCCTCTACGGCCGCGACCCGGTGGCGTTCGTGCTGCTGACCGGTCTGGTCTTCTTCGCCTGGGGCGAGATCTACAGCCTGTTCCCGGCCTGCTGCGCCGACACCTTCGGATCGAAGTTCGCGGCGAGCAACGCCGGGCTGCTCTACACCGCCAAGGGCACGGCGGCGCTGCTGATCCCCTTCGCCAACATCATCGCCGACGCGACGGGAAGCTGGCACGCGGTCTTCCTGCTGGCCGCCGGGGTCAACGCGCTGGCCGCCGTGCTGGCGCTGTTCGTCCTGCGCCCGATGCGCAACCGCATGGCGGCGGAGTCGCTGGGCACGCACAGCGGCCGGAGCGTGACGGCCGAAGCGTAACGGCCACGTCCTGACGCTCTCTTCCCCTCCCCCGCCTGGGGAAGGAGCCGAAGCGAGGGGACGCCCGCGAGGGCGTCCCCTTTTCGACTCAGCCGCTACTCCGCCGCCTGTCCCTCCTCCAGATAGATCTCTCCGCCCTTGGCGCGGAAGCTCTCCGACATCTCGGCCATGCCGGAGTTGGCGTATTCCCGCACCTCCTGCGTGATCTTCATCGAGCAGAACTTCGGCCCGCACATCGAACAGAAATGCGCGACCTTCGCCCCCTCCGCCGGCAGGGTCTGGTCGTGGAAGCGCTCCGCCGTCTCCGGGTCGAGCGACAGGTGGAACTGGTCGCGCCAGCGGAACTCGAAGCGGGCGCGCGACAGGGCGTCGTCCCGCTCCTGCGCGCCGGGGTGACCCTTGGCGAGGTCGGCGGCGTGGGCGGCGATCTTGTAGGTGACCACGCCCACCTTCACGTCGTCGCGGTCCGGCAGCCCCAGATGTTCCTTCGGCGTGACGTAGCAGAGCATCGCCGTGCCGAACCAGCCGATCATGGCGGCGCCGATGGCGCTGGTGATGTGGTCGTAGCCCGGCGCGATGTCCGTGGTCAGCGGCCCGAGCGTGTAGAAGGGCGCCTCGCCGCACAGCGCCAGCTGCTTGTCGACGTTGGCCTTGATCTTGTGCATGGGCACATGGCCCGGCCCCTCGATCATCACCTGCACGTCGTGCTTCCAGGCGATCTTGGTCAGCTCGCCCAGCGTCTCCAGCTCGGCGAACTGGGCGGCGTCATTGGCGTCGGCGATGGAGCCCGGCCGCAGCCCGTCGCCCAGCGAGAAGGCGACGTCGTACGCCTTCATGATCTCGCAGATGTCCTCGAACCGCTCGTAGAGGAAGCTCTCGCGGTGGTGGGACAGGCACCATTTCGCCATGATCGAGCCGCCGCGCGACACGATGCCGGTGGTGCGCTTGGCGGTCAGCGGGATGTGCGCCAGACGGATGCCGGCGTGGATGGTGAAATAGTCCACCCCCTGCTCCGCCTGCTCGATCAGCGTGTCGCGGAAGATCTCCCAGGTCAGGTCCTCGGCCTTGCCGCCGACCTTCTCCAGCGCCTGATAGATCGGCACGGTGCCGATGGGGACCGGGCTGTTGCGCAGAATCCACTCGCGCGTGGTGTGGATGTTGCGGCCGGTGGACAGGTCCATCACGGTGTCCGCCCCCCAGCGGATCGACCAGACCATCTTGTCGACCTCCTCCCCCACCGAGGAGGCGACGGCGGAGTTGCCGATGTTCGCGTTGATCTTGGTGAGGAAGTTGCGGCCGATGATCATCGGCTCCGATTCGGGGTGGTTGATGTTGGCCGGGATGATCGCCCGCCCGCGCGCCACCTCGTCGCGGACGAACTCCGGCGTCACGTGATCGGGGATGGAGGCGCCGAAATCGTCACCGTCCCTCGCCGCCGCCTCGGCCAGCCGCTGGCGGCCCAGATTCTCGCGGACGGCGATGTACTCCATCTCCGGCGTGACGATGCCGGCGCGGGCATAGGCCATCTGTGTGACCGCCCGGCCCGGCTTGCCGCGCAGCGGACGGCGCCCGGCGCGGTCGAAGACGGGCACGGCGCGCGCCTCGCCGACGCGCAGCCCGTCGTCCTCCGGACGGACCTCGCGGCCCTCGTAGACCTCCACGTCGCCGCGCGCCTCGATCCAGGAACGGCGCAGCTCCGCCAGACCGCGGCGGATGTCGGTCTGCACGGCGGGGTCGCTGTAAGGGCCGGAGGTGTCGTAGACGCGCACCGGCGGCTCACCGCCGCCGACATGGATATCGCGCATGGCCACGCGCAGATCGGGGAAGCGCTCCCCCGCCACATGGACCTTGCTGGACGACGGCAGCGGGCCGGTCGTCACGGTGAAAGGGTCGGACGGCGTGGCGTCCTTTGGGGCGGGGGGAAGAGAGTCGGGCATCTGCTTGGATCTCCATCGCACATAGGATCGTTGGAGATCCGGGTGTGACGGAGCGGCAGAACGGACGACCGGAGCGGTCCCCATAATAGGGGTGCGCAATGGGGATGCGCGTGACCGTGGTCCATTTGTTCCTGTCCCTACGCCGGTACGACCCGGATCAGGTTCAAAGGGTTCGGCGCCTTACGGCATCATCTCAGCCCCGTGCTATGGGGCTCCCCTTGGAACGTCGCCATGCTGAACGATCCGCCCCACCCGCGTCAACGCCCATTCGCGGCGAATCCCGCCTCATCAATGCAATTGACGCGATTCTGGTATCCATTATCTGGTATACAAAATCCTATTGCGCAGCCTGAGCCGGCACACTATGCTGCACCACAACAAGAAACAAAGCCCCTCCCGAGTGCCCGGAGCCCGTCCCATGCTCGAATCCCAGATGATCGCCTTCGTCGCCCTGGCCGGCCTTATGGGCCACGGCCTGACCCTGCTGATGCGGGAGGACGACGAGTGGAATTCCGATCCGCAGGACGAGCAGCCGGACGGCCTCTGGTCGTCGGACCGCTTCAACCAGTCCGGCGAAGGCCACAACCGCCCCTTCTTCCTGGAATGAAGAAAGGCCGCCGCGCGGGGTGCGCGCGGCGGCCTTTATCCGAGGCATGGAACCGAAAGTGTGCGGACCGATCAGTGGCCGGTCTGCACCGCCAGCCCCCCCGTACCCTGCTGGGCGGCGAGTTCGGCGTTTCGGGCATGGTGCCGGCGCAGCATTGGCCGTAGGACCGCGATGGCGCAGAAGGCCGCGATGAGGTCCATGGTGGCGCAGATGTAGAGCACGGTCGCCCAGGTGCCGGTGGCTTCCATCAGCAGGTTGCCCAGCGGGACCAGCAGCGCCGCGACGCCCTTGGCGCAGTACAGCACGCCATAGATCTTCGCCGCGTGCTTGGTGCCGAAGGTGTCCGCCGAGGTCGCGCTGAACAGGCTGTACACTTCGCCCCAGGCCAGGAACACCATGCCCGACAGGATCAGGAACATGATCGGGTCGTGGCCGAAGCGGCTGAGCATCAGGATGCCGATGCCTTCGAAGGTGAAGGCGATGAACATCGTCGCTTCACGGCCGATGTGGTCGGAGATGAAGCCGAACAGCGGACGGGAGATGCCGTTCATCACGCGGTCGAGCATCAGCGCGAAGGGCAGAGCCGCCATGGTGATGCCGAACAGGCTGATCGGGGCTTCCTTCACGCCCAGATCGTGGGCGATCACGCCGAGCTGGGCCACCGCCATCAGACCGCCCGACACGGTGCAGATGAACATGAGCATCATGACCCAGAAGACCGGCGTCTGCAGCGCTTCCTTCAGCGTGTAGTCGCGGCGGGACTGCAGGACCTTGGTCGAGGCCTTGACCTGATCCTTTTGCGGAGCGCGCAGGAAGAAGGCGGCGCAGAAGATAATCGTGCCCTGCACCAGGCCGAACCAGAAGAAGGCCGACTGATAGCCCGACGAGTGGATCATGTTGGCGATCGGCAGGATGGTCAGGGCCGAGCCGGCGCCGTAACCGCCCGCGGTCAGGCCGACGGCGAGGCCGCGCTTGTCCGGGAACCACTTGAGGGCGCTGTTGACGCAGGTGGCGTAGACGCAGCCGACGCCGATGCCGCCGATGGCCGAACCGACATAGAGCATGCCGAGCGAGCCGGCGTAGCTGTCGACGATCCAGGACAGGCCGGTCATCACGCCGCCGAAGGCGACGATGACGCGGGGGCCGTAACGGTCGATGAAGTAGCCTTCGATGGGGGTCAGCCAGGTCTGGACGACGACGAAGACGGTGAAGGCGGTCTGGATCGAGGCGCGGGTCCAGCCATGGGTGGCCTGGATTTCCGGCACGAACAGCGTCCAGGCATACTGGATGTTGGCCGCGGCCACCATGCAGACGATGCCGACGACGATCTGCATCCAACGCGCGCCTTCGGAGATGGGCGCCTTCGAGCCGCCGGAACTGTTAAAAGCTGGCCTCTGGGATTCTGTCGATCCAACCATCATTCCCTCCCGTGGGATTGCGACGCTTTGATACCGGGCATGAGGGTCCCCTTGGGCGGGCGAGGCGGCGTCCGAGCGAGCGTCCGCATCGCCGCGTCATGGGCGGCCTTGTTCCGTGCCGATGTGAGTCATGGTTCAATGGTGTGCTGGAGAACCGGTCACGCTGTCCCTGCGTTCGTGGCGCTCCAGATACGGCATATGGTATGCCAGCGAGACGATTGTTGGCAACACGAACTTTTGACGCGCCGCGCTTTTCATCCAATAATTTTTCCGGCCTCCGAAAACCGGACGGCCGGGAGGGTCAGCCCGCCCTGAGGGCGGGACTTGATGGTGTCCTCGCAATCGAACGGACGAGGCGCCGAGCGGCTTCAGGCGGCCGCCGACGCGGCGCGGGACGAGGCCGTGACGGCGAGTGCTGCGATGGCCGCCGCCAAAGGCACGAAGGACACCCAAAGCACCGTGTCCCAGCCGAACGCCGCCAGCAGCCCTCCGGACGCGAAGGACCCCAGCGCCATCGTCCCGAACACGATGAAGTCGTTGAGCGACTGCACCTGCGTCTTCTCCTCCGGACGGTGGCATTCCAGAACGAGCGCGGAGGCCCCGAGGAAGCCGAAGTTCCAGCCGACGCCCAACAGGATCAGGCTCACCCAGAAATGCGCCACGTCGACACCCCCCAGCCCGACCACGGCGGCGGCGGCGATCAGCCCCAGGCCGGCGAACACGATGCGGGACGCGCCGAACCGCTCGACCAGCCGTCCGGTGACGAAGCTTGGGGCGTACATGGCGATGACGTGCCATTGCAGGCCGAGGTTGGACACCTCCTGCGACAGGCCGCACAGCCGCATCGCCAGCGGGGCCGCCGTCATGATGAAGTTCATCAGAAGGTAGGAGACGACTCCGCACAGCACGGCGGTGACGAATCGCGGCTGGCGCGCGATGACGCCGAGCGGCCTCCCACCGGCGGCCTCCGCCGCGGTCGGCATCGGCAGCCGCACACCGACCAGCACCAGGGCGGACAGCGCCGCCACGGCGGCCTGGGCGACAAAGGTCGCCAGGAACAAGTGCGGCGGCCAGACATCCATCGTGATGGTGACGAGCTGCGGTCCGATGACTCCGGCGAACACCCCGCCCGCCATCACGGCCGACATGGCCCGCGGGCGCCGTTCCGGTTCGACGCAATCCGTCGCGGCGAAACGGAAGGACAGGACCACGGCGGCGTAGGCGCCGCCGGGGATCATCGCCGCGCAGAACAGCCAGAAACTCCCCAGAATCACCGCCAGGGCGGACAGCAGCCCGACGAGCACGCCGCACCCCGTCCCCGCCAGGAAGGCGGCACGCCGCCCGTGCCGCCGGGCGATGGCCCCGGCGGGTATGGTGCAGACCGCCATTCCCACGACGAAGACGGAGAGCGGCAGCGTGGCGAACGCCGGGCTGGGCGCCAGCGTGTGCCCGACGATGCCCCCCGTCGCGTAGACGACCACCGCGTTGGCACCGGCCAGCGCCTGCGCGGCCGACAGCCGCAAAACATTCCCCGTCCCATGCGCGTAAGGGCCATGCGCGAGAGAGTTGGTGTCGGCTTGGCTCATGACGGTCCTCGGGACTGGCTCTGTGGCGGTTGCCCCAGGCTTACCGACCCGCCATCATGAATAGAAGTGGTATATTCTCATGATTGGATGAGCCGGAGTCATGGATGCTTGACCGCCAGATTCTCGCGATTCTGCGGGAGGTGGATCGGGCGGGCAGCGTCACCGCCGCCGCCGAACGCCTGAATCTCAGCCAATCGGCGCTGAGCCACACGATGCGCAAGTTCGAGGAGCGCTGCGGGGTCGAAATCTGGACGAAGAAGGGGCGCAGCCTCCGCTTCACCCAGGCCGGCCGGCATCTTCTGGCGCTGGCGCAGCGCCTGCTGCCGCAGTTCGAGCACGCCGAACGGGTTCTCGACGATTTCGCGTCGGGCCGCCGCGGGGCGTTCCGGGTGGGCATGGAATGCCATCCCTGCCAAGCTTGGCTGATGCGGATGACCGCCCGCTATCTCACCCAATGGCCGGACGTGGATTTCGAGGTCCGCACCGCCTTCCGCTTCGATGGCTTGGCGGCACTGCTCGACAACGAGATCGACCTGCTCGTCACGCCCGATCCCATCGAGACCGCCGATGTCCTATTCACGCCGGTCTTCGACTACGAACTCGTCCTCGTGGTGCATGAGGCGCATCCGCTCGCCACGCGGGGCGTGGCGCAACCCGAAGACCTTCGCGCGGAGGAGTTGGTCACCGTCCCGGTCAGCCTGGAACGGCTGGACGTCTACACCCGCTTCCTCGTCCCCGCCCATTGCCGTCCGCTCCGCCACAAGACCGCGGAGTCGACCGACCTGATGCTCCAGCTCGTCGCCGCCCGGCGCGGGGTCACCGTCCTGCCGGACTGGCTGGTGCGGGAGGGCGGCGCCGGTCTGCCCATCCGCAGTGTGCGGTTGGGAAGCGAGGGGATCGGCAAGAGCATTCATCTTGGCGTCCGCCGCGGCGAGGAGTGCGTGGACTACATTGCCGGCTTCCTGGCGCTCGCACGGACAACGGAACAATAGGTAAGGAACGAAAAATGGCCGTGCTGTCGCCAGCACGGCCAGTGATTTCGAGAGGCTCGCATAAATGCAGAGCAACAACCCGCCCGATACAAAGGGTGAAGCACCCTGTGCAAGACAAAGATGACTGGTCAGACCATTCGCCGCAACGCTTCTTCGACGGCTTTCCACATTACGGAAACAGCACCCAGCCCTGCCATATACACAACAAAGAAGACCGCGCCGTTGCCGGCGCGGCCAGTCACTTCGGGGAAAACACCACAGCGACGAAAACGGATCAGCCCTTGAAGACCTTCAGCATGGTGGAACCCAGGCTGGCGGGGCTGTCGGCGACGGCGATGCCGACCGATTTCATGAAGTCGATCTTGAAGTCGGCGGTATCGTTGCCGCCGGAGATCACCGCGCCGGCATGGCCCATGCGGCGGCCCGGAGGCGCGGTGCGGCCGGCGATGAAGCCGACGACCGGCTTCTTGGTCCCGGAGTCGCGGATGAACTCCGCGCCCTTGACCTCGGCGTCGCCGCCGATCTCACCGATCATGATAATGCCCTCGGTCTCCGGGTCCTTCAGGAACAGCTCCAGGCTGTCCACGAAGTTCGTCCCGTTGACCGGATCGCCGCCGATGCCGATGCAGGTCGTCTGGCCCAGACCCGCCGCGGTGGTCTGCGCCACCGCCTCGTAGGTCAGCGTGCCCGAGCGCGAGACGATGCCGATCTTGCCGCGCTTGTGGATGTGGCCGGGCATGATGCCGATCTTGCACTCGTCGGGCGTGATGATGCCCGGGCAGTTCGGCCCGATCAGCCGGGTCTTGGAGTTGCCCAGCGCCCGCTTGACGCGCACCATGTCGAGCACCGGGATGCCCTCGGTGATGCACACCACCAGCGGGATCTCAGCGTCGATCGCCTCCAGGATGGCATCCGCCGCGAAGGGCGGCGGCACGTAGATGACGCTGGCGTTGGCACCGGTCTTCTCGACCGCGTCGGCCACCGTGTCGAAGACCGGCAGGTCGAGGTGCTTGGTGCCGCCCTTGCCCGGGGTGACGCCGCCGACCATCTTGGTGCCGTAGGCGATCGCCTGCTCGGAATGGAAGGTGCCCTGGGCTCCGGTGAAGCCCTGGCAGAGCACCTTCGTGTTCTTATCGACGAGAACAGCCATCTTACGCGGCCTCCTTCACGGCCTTGACCACCTTCTCGGCGGCGTCGGCGAGGTTGTCGGCCGACAGGATCGGCAAACCGGACTCAGCAAGGATCTTCTTGCCCAGCTCGACGTTCGTGCCTTCCAGGCGGACGACCAGCGGAACGTGCAGGTGCACCTCACGGGCGGCCGTGACGACGCCTTCGGCGATGACGTCGCAGCGCATGATGCCGCCGAAGATGTTGACCAGGATTCCGCTCACATTGGGGTCGGAGAGGATCAGCTTGAAGGCCACGGTGACGCGCTCCTTGGTGGCACCGCCGCCGACATCGAGGAAGTTGGCCGGCTCGCCGCCGTACAGCTTGATGATGTCCATGGTGCCCATTGCCAGACCGGCGCCGTTGACCATGCAGCCGATGTTTCCGTCCAGCTTGACGTAGTTCAGGTCGTGCTTGGCGGCTTCGACCTCGGCCGGGTCCTCTTCGGCGACGTCGCGCAGCTCGGCCACATTCTTGTGGCGGAACAGGGCGTTGTCGTCGAAGGCCATCTTGGCGTCGAGCGCCAGGATCTCGCCCGAGCCGGTGACGATCAGCGGGTTGATCTCGACGATCGCGCAGTCCAGCTCGGTGAAGGCGCGGTACATGGCGGTCAGGAACTTCGCCGCCGCACCGACCTGCTTGCCTTCGAGGCCCAGCGCGAAGGCGACCTTGCGGGTGTGATAGCCCTGGATGCCGGTGGCCGGGTCGATGGCGACCTTGACGATCTTCTCCGGCGTGTTGTGGGCGACCTCCTCGATCTCCATGCCGCCTTCGGTGGACGCCATGATGGTGACACGGCCGGTGGCGCGGTCGACCAGCATGCCGAGGTAGAGCTCGCGCTTGATGTCGGCGCCTTCCTCGACGTAGAGGCGCTTGACCTCGCGGCCTTCCGCCCCGGTCTGCTTGGTGACCAGCACGTGGTTGAGCATCTCGCCGGCGTTCTTGCCGACCTCCTCGATGGACTTGACGACGCGGACGCCGCCCTTGCCCTCGGGGTTGTCCTTGAAGCGTCCTGCGCCGCGGCCGCCCGCGTGGATCTGCGACTTCACGACCCACACCGGGCCGCCCAACTCGCGGGCGACGGTCTCGGCTTCCTGCGGGGTGTAGGCGACGCCGCCGCGGGGCACCGCGACGCCGTACGTCTTCAGCAGGCCCTTGGCCTGATACTCATGGATGTTCATGGCTGTCTTCGGGTGTTTAAAATGGAAGGGTGCGGGGCGCAGGCCGCCATCGGCGCTGACGCGTCCTGCGCCGGCACCCTGCGTCCTGTGCTGAATATGCGGAGAAATACGCGGGTGAGCCGATGGCTCGCCGGATGGCCGCGATCACGCCCCCGCTCTTCGGGACGGCGTGCGCCTGCTATCCGTGCTGCATGGAGCGGGCGTCCTGACGGTACGCCCTCGCCACGGCTGTCTTTACTCGGCGGCCATGCGGGGAACGACCAGCCCCAGCGCGCCGCTGTCGCGGACCTCGCCGATGCGCCGCTCGTCGAAGCCGAGCACCTCGCGCAGGATCTCGTCGGTGTGCTCGCCCAACAGCGGCGAGCGCGTGACCTCGGTCGGGCTGTCCGACAGCTTGATCGGGTTGCCGACCGTCAGGTACTTGCCGCGCGTCGGGTGATCGACCTCGACGATGGTGCCGGTCTCGCGCAGCGACTGATCCTCCGCCAGCTCCTTCATCGACAGGATGGGGCCGCAGGGGATGTCGTACGTGTTCAGGATCTCCATGACCTCGAACTTCGTCTTGGTCATGGTCCATTCCTCGACGGTCGCGAAGATGTCCTTCAGGCGCGGCAGGCGCGCGGCGGGCGTCGCGTAATCCGGATCGGTGACCCACTCCGGCTTGCCGATGACGTCGCAGATCTTCGCCCAGACCGGCGCCTGGGTGATGAAGTAGATGTAGGCGTTGGGATCGGTCTCCCACCCCTTGCATTTCAAGATCCAGCCCGGCTGGCCACCGCCCGAGGCGTTGCCGGCGCGCGGCACGGTGTCGCCGAACTCGCCGTTCGGGTACTGCGGGTACTCTTTCAGCGGGCCACGCTCCAGCCGCTGTTGGTCGCGCAGCTTGACGCGGCAGAGGTTCAGCACGGCGTCCTGCATGGCCGCCAGCACCTTCTGGCCGCGCCCGGTCTGGGTGCGCTGGTAGAGCGCCGTCACGATGCCCAGCGCCAGATGCAGGCCGGTGCCGCTGTCGCCGATCTGGGCGCCGGTGACCATCGGCGGGCCGTCGTCGAAGCCGGTCGTCGAGGCCGAGCCGCCGGCGCACTGCGCGACGTTCTCATAGACCTTGCAGTCCTCGTAGGGACCGGGGCCGAAGCCCTTGACCGAGGCGACGATGATGCGGGGGTTCAGTTCCTGGATGCGCTCCCAGGTCAGGCCCATGCGGTCGAGCACGCCGGGGGCGAAATTCTCGACCATCACGTCGCAGATGCGCACCAGATCCTCCAGGACGCGCTTGCCGTCCGGATTCTTGGTGTCCAGCGTGATGGACCGCTTGTTGTGGTTCAGCATGGTGAAGTAGAGGCTGTCGGCCTCGGGCACGTCGCGCAGCTGACCGCGCGTGATGTCGCCCTCGCCTGGACGCTCGACCTTGATGACGTCGGCGCCGAACCACGCCAGAAGCTGCGTGCAGGTCGGACCCGACTGAACATGGGTAAAGTCCAGAACCCGCACGCCTTCAAGAGCTTTTCCCATCGTCGTTCCTCCCGGTGGTGCTCTGTGTCTGAAAAGGGCGGCCCCGCCCCTCGCTGGCAGGGCCGCCCGGCCTGGAACCGGAGAACCGGCGTCCTTGGTAACGCTTGACCGTTACGTCTTTGGACCCTTGCGGACGGCGCTGGTGGGGTTGAGGCTGCCGATGTTGCCGCTCTCCGACCCGGCGTTGGGGTCGATCACCGCGTTGATCAGCGTCGGCCGGCCGCTGTCCATCGCCGCGCTGACCGCCCGGTACAGCTCGTCCGGCGTCGTCACGTTGACGCCCTCGCCGCCGAAGGCCTCCATCATCTTGTCGTAGCGCGAGTCCGGAACGAAGACCATCGGCGACGGGTCCGACCCGCCCGTCGGGTTCACGTCCGTCCCCTTGTAGATGCCGTTGTTGTTGAACACCACGATGCACACCGGCAGCTTGTACCGGCAGATCGTCTCAACCTCCATGCCCGAGAAGCCGAAGGCGCTGTCGCCCTCGACCGCCAGCACCGGCTTGCCCGACTCCACCGCAGCCGCCACCGCGAAGCCCATCCCGATGCCCATCACGCCCCAGGTCCCGACGTCCAGGCGCTTGCGCGGCTGGTGCATGTCGATGATCCCGCGCGCTAGGTCCAGCGTGTTCGCCCCCTCGTTCACCAGCAGAGCCTCGGGGCGCTCCTGGATCACCCGGCGCAGCGCGCCCAGTGCCCCGTGGAAGTTCATCGGCGAGGCGTTGCTCATCAGCCGGGGCGCCATCTTGGCGATGTTCGCCTCCTTGCGCGCCGCCACGGCCCCCGTCCACTCCGCCGGCGGCGGCGTCCAACCCTTCGCCATCCCGGCGGTCAGGGCCGACACGCACGACCCGATGTCGCCGACCAGCGGCGCCACGATCGCCACGTTGCTGTCCATCTCGCGCGGCTCGATGTCGATCTGGATGAAGGTCTTCGACCCCGGCTCGCCCCAGGTCTTGCCCTTGCCGTGCGACAGCAGCCAGTTCAGACGCGCGCCGACCAGGACCACCACGTCGGCGTCCTTCAGCACCATCGAGCGCGCCGCCCCCGCCGACTGCGGGTGGGTGTCGGGCAGCAGCCCCTTGGCCATGCTCATCGGCAGGAAGGGGATGCCGCTCTTCTCGACCAGCTCGCGCACCGCCTCGTCGGCCTGCGCGTAGGCGGCGCCCTTGCCGAGGATGATCAGCGGCCGCTTGGCGCCCTTCAGCACCTCCAGAGCGCGCGACACCGAGTCCGGCGAGGGCAGCTGCGCCGGGGCGGCGTCGACCACCTTGACCAGCGAGCGCGCGCCCTCGGCGGCGTCCATCACCTGCGAGAACAGCTTGGCCGGCAGGTCGAGGTAGACGCCGCCCGGACGGCCCGACACCGCGGCGCGGATCGCGCGGGCCACCGCGATGCCGATGTCCTGGGCGTGCAGCACGCGGAAGGCCGCCTTGCACAGCGGCTTGGCGATGGCCAGCTGGTCCATCTCCTCGTAGTCGCCCTGCTGGAGGTCGACGATCTCGCGCTCCGACGAGCCGGAGATCAGGATCATCGGGAAGCAGTTGGTGGTGGCGTTGGCCAGCGCGGTCAGGCCGTTGAGGAAGCCCGGCGCCGAGACGGTCATGCACACGCCCGGCTTCTTGGTCAGGAAGCCGGCGATCGCGGCGGCGTTGCCGGCGTTCTGCTCGTGGCGGAAGGAGATGACCCGCAGCCCCTCGCCCTGGGCCATGCGCAGCAGGTCGGAAATCGGGATGCCCGGCACGACGTAGAGGTTCTCGATGCCGTTGAGCTTGAGGGCATCGATGACGAGCTGGAAACCATCCGTCAGCGCCGGTTCCGCATCGGTGGCGGCCGTGGCTTGGTTGTTGAGGACTGTGACGGCTGACATAAGGGTTACTCCTCCCCGACTCTTATTCGGTTCACGATCGGTCAATCGAGAAAATCGCAGTGCTGTTCGACATGGCGGGCCAGCCCCAGCGTGTGCTCGCGCACCCGCCGCTCGGC
>NZ_VITI01000008.1 GCF_007827795.1 Azospirillum brasilense | reverse complement strand
TGCACCACGAACTGCCTGGCCCCGGTGGCCTTCGTGCTGCACAACCTGATCGGCATCGAGAAGGGCTTCATGACGACGATCCACTCCTACACGGGGGATCAGCGCATCGTCGACACCAACCACAAGGACCTGCACCGCGCCCGCGCCGCGGCGCTGAACATGATCCCGACCTCGACCGGTGCGGCCAAGGCGGTGGGCAAGGTGCTGCCGGAGCTGAAGGGCAAGCTGGACGGCACCGCCATGCGCGTGCCGACCCCGAACGTCTCGGTGGTCGATTTCAAGTTCACCGCCAAGCGCGCCACCTCGGTGGAGGAGATCACCAAGGCGATCAGCGAGGCCGCCGACGGCCCGCTCAAGGGCATCCTGGGCGCCTACACCGAGGATCTGGTCTCCACCGACTTCAACCACGACCCGCACAGCTCGATCTTCGCGCTGAACGAGACCAAGGTCATCGACGGCAACTTCGTCCGCATCATGACCTGGTACGACAACGAGTGGGGCTTCTCCAACCGCATGAGCGACACCGCCATTGCCATGGCGAACGCCAAGTAAGCCACCTGCGGCTTGCTGCCAAAGAGGAAGGGCGCCCGGAACGGGGCGCCCTTTTTCATGTCCGTCATTCAGTTCGCCGGTGTATTTCCCGCCGGAACGCGGTCACCCCGCCTTGACGGCGTTGATGCCCGTGGCTTGCGCCAGCTGGTCGGCGACCCAGGCGGCGACGCTCTTGCCTTCGCGTTCCGCACAGGTGGCGATGGCGCGGTGGAGCATCGGATTGACGCGGATGGCGAGCTTGCCCGAATAAGGCTGCTCGGTGTTGCCCGCCATGTCGCAAGCCATCGCCAAATAATCGTCCACGGCGTCGCGGAAGGCCCGGCGCAGTTCATCGACCGAGCGGCCGGTGAAGGTGATGCCGTCGCGCGTGTTGATGACGGCGCCGACGAAGATGCCGGCATCGTCGTCGAAATCGATCTGGGCCTTGTAGCCCTTATAGTCCATCATCGGCGGCGACCCCAGGGATGCGTGGGGTGGAAGGATAGCCTCGCCTCCGCCCCGGCGGTTTGACCTGCCTCAATTCCCGGCATGGGGATGGGGAAATGCCCACTCGGATTTTCCCGTCATGACCGCCGTGCCCGCGCACAGCCGCCCCATCCGCATCCACGGCCTGAACGACGCCGACGCCGCCTGCGCCGTTGCGACGGACCTCGGCGTTCCCCTTCTGCTGGTCAGCGCACCCGGTGCGGCTGCCTCGGCCGGGGCCGGCTGGTTTCGCGAGGTTGTCGCCAACGCCACCGCCCGGCACCCGTCGGTTGCGATGACGGCGGTGCTCGACTGTGCCGACCGGCCCGGCGACGCCCTGGGCGCGCTGTCCGCTGGATTGGATACGGTCCTGTTCACCGGCCGGGCGGACGTCGCGGAGCGGCTGGCCGACATCGCCGCGCAGCGCGGCACCCGCCTGTTGACGGCGCTTCCCCAGGCGCTCGACCTGCGCGGCGTCCGCGACCCCCGGCGCGCCTGCCAGGACTGGCTGAGCGGGCAAGTCGATGGCCATGTCACGGAATAGTCACAAGGCGATACCGCTTTTTCCCCAAATCCGCGCGATCAAAAGTGGTGTATTGTGTTTTCCATCATCACGATGCGGTACCACCCCCATGACCACGACCACGCCTTTGCGGCCCCAGGCGGACGCTGCGCCGCTGAAGGGTACGGAGCCGGCCCTGCTCCAGCCGGAGAGGCCGGACGGGCTTCCGCGCGGGTCGCGCTTCCCCGCGCCGCATGTGGAAAAGATCCGCGGCACCCGGTTGCTCGCCGTCTGGGCCGGTTTGGCCGCCGGGGCCTGGGTCGTGGCGGTGGGCGCCGGCTACGGCCTCTACGTCATCGTCCAGTCCGTGCTGTGACATAAATCGGCTGGGCGGTGAGGTCCGCCTCACCCTTCGGCGATTCCCGAATCCGACCTCTCGGATAGGCCCTTTTGCCGCCGAGGATGGTCGCATTACACCCCTGCCGACGTTGCAAAGAGTCCCGCGCTGGGCTATGAGGGCCGCATTTCCGACAGAAACCCCAAGGGGAAGAGCCAGATGAAGCTCACTCGTCGTGTTAAGGAAATTCTTGCGAACTACGAAAGCGACACCCCGGGCGTCAAGGCCAACCTTGCCCGCATTCTTATGGAAGGCAAGCTGGGCGGCACCGGCAAGCTGGTGATCCTCCCCGTCGACCAGGGCTTCGAGCACGGCCCGGCGCGCAGCTTCGCACCGAACGAGCCGGGCTACGACCCGCATTACCATTACCAGCTCGCCATCGACGCCGGCTGCAACGCCTACGCCGCCCCGCTGGGCTCGCTGGAGGCCGGCGCCTCGACCTTCGCCGGCTCGATCCCGCTGATCCTCAAGATGAACAGCGCCAACAGCCTGTCGCGCCAGAAGGAGGACGCCGATCAGGCGGTGACCGCCTCGGTGCAGGACGCGCTGCGCCTCGGCTGCTCGGCGATCGGCTTCACGATCTACCCCGGCTCGGACGCCATGTACGACCAGTACGAGGAGATCCGCGAGCTGTCGAAGGAGGCCAAGTCGGTCGGCCTGCCCACCGTGCTGTGGTCCTACCCGCGCGGCGGCACCGTCTCCAAGGAGGGTGAACTGGCCATCGACGTGATCGGCTACGCCGCCCACATGGCCGCCCTGCTCGGCGCCCACATCATCAAGGTGAAGCTGCCGTCGGCCCATCTGGAGCAGGCGGAGGCCAGGAAGGTCTACGAGTCCAAGAACATCCCGATCGCCACCCAGGCCGACCGCGTGCGCCACATCATGCAGTGCGCCTTCAACGGCCGCCGCATCGTGGTCTTCTCGGGCGGCGCCACCAAGGGCGAGGACGCGGTGTTCGAGGATGCCCGCGCGATCCGCGACGGCGGCGGCAACGGCTCGATCATCGGCCGCAACGCCTTCCAGCGCCCGCGCGACGAAGCTTTGAAGCTGCTCGACCGGATCATGAAGATCTACCAGGGCAAAGAGTAAGGATCGCCTCGGTTGACCGAAACCGCCTGTCGGCTCTACCTCGTGACGCCGCCGGCCCTGGAGCCGGCGGCGTTCGCGCCGAAACTGACCGAAGCGCTGGACGCGGGCGATGTCGCCTGCGTCCAGTTGCGTTTGAAGGACTGCTCCGACGACGCCGTTCGCCGGGCCTGCGACGCCCTGCGCCCGATCGCCCAGGAGCGCGGGGTCGCCTTCATCCTGAACGATCATCCCGAACTGGCCCGCGAGACCGGCTGCGACGGCGTGCATGTCGGGCAGCAGGACACGTCCTACGCCCAGGCGCGGCGGATCGTCGGCAACGACGCCATCGTCGGGGTGACCTGCCACGACAGCCGCCATCTCGCCATGGAAGCAGGCGAGGCCGGGGCCGATTACGTCGCCTTCGGCGCCTTCTTCCCGACCACCACCAAGGACGCCGCGTTCAAGGCGGAGCCGGAGCTGCTCCGGTGGTGGTCGGAACTGATGGAGGTCCCCTGCGTCGCCATCGGCGGGATCACCCAGGAGAATTGCGGTCCGCTGGTGAGCGCCGGGGCTGATTTCCTGGCCGTGGTCGGTGCCGTGTGGAACCATCCCGATGGGCCGGGCGCCGCCGTGAGGGCGTTCAACGCCGCCATCGCCGCGGCTGAAGGGTGACGAAGGCCGCCGCCGAATCATGGACCTCCTTTCCATCGAGACGCTGACCGCGCTGTTCGCGGTCGGCCTTGTCGCGGGCTTCGTCGACGCCATCGCCGGGGGCGGCGGGCTTCTCACCCTCCCCGCCCTGCTCTGGGCCGGTCTGTCGCCCGCGCAGGCGCTGGCGACGAACAAGCTGCAATCCAGCTTCGGGTCTCTCTCCGCCGCGGTGAAGTTCACCCGAGGCGGAGAGGTGAGGCCGCGCGACATGGCGGTGATGATCGCCTGCACCTTCGCCGGTTCCGCGGCGGGCGCCATCATTGTCCAGATGATCGATCCGGGATTCCTGCGCAACGTCATCCCGGTGCTGCTGATCGGCATCGCCATCTGGCTGCTCGTCTCACCGAAGGCCGGCGAGATTGACGCGCAGCAGCGCATCGGCGAACGCGGATTCGCTTTGCTCGCCGGGACGGGAATCGGCTTTTACGACGGCTTCTTCGGGCCGGGCACTGGCACGTTCTTTGCTATCGCCTTCGTCTCGCTGCTCGGCTTCAACCTGCGCAAGGCGACCGCCCACACGAAGGTGCTGAACTTCACCAGCAACATCGCCGCGTTGCTGTTCTTCCTGGCCGGCGGGCAGATCGCCTGGCTGGCCGGGCTGCTGATGGGGGTGGGCCAGATGATCGGCGCGCAGATCGGCGCGCATATGGTCATCCGCAACGGCGCCGCCATCGTGCGGCCGATGCTCGTCGTCGCCTCCATCGCCATCACGGCGAAGCTGATCTGGACGGACGCCCAGAACGTGATCGGCGCGGGCATGGCCATGGTCGCCGGTTGGCTGGGCTGAGCACCTTCTGAATCCCACATTTCCAGCCCGCGGCGAATCGACCGTGGCGGGCATTTCCCTGTCCAAAGCGTATCTCCGGACGCATGGTTTGTTGGTCCAACATTTTTTCAGCGGGTCCACTTTACGTTAACGTCAATGTGTGTATCATTGCGTCAAATAACGAAATTGGGGAGAAACGCATGTCCAATTGGTCACTGAAGGGGAACCTGCTCGCCGCCGCGGTCATTGCCGTCGCGGCGCCGCTGCCGGCCGGTGCCGCCGGTTATCTGCTGAAGGAACAGAGCGCCTCCGGTCAGGGCACCTCCTTCGCGGGCGCCACCGCCAACGGCATGGGCGACGCCACCGGCCTGTTCTTCAACCCCGCGGCGCTGGGCGCCATCGAGGGGAACCAGGCGGTCGGCGTGCTGAGCGGCGTGTTCCCGACCTCGAAGACCAGCAACGCCCGCGGCACCCGCGCCACGCGGCTGGGCGGCAGCACCATCCTGGGCACATCCGACCCCGGCGACATCGGCATGGACGCGGTGATTCCGTCGGGCTATCTCGCCTACACGGTGTCGCCGGACGTGAAGCTGGGCCTCGCCATCACCGCGCCCTGGGGCCTGTCCACCGACTATCCGGAAAGCTGGACCGGCCGCTACCACGGCATCCACTCCAGCCTGCTGACGATCAACATCTCCCCGACCGTGTCCTACCGGCTGATGCCGGACCTGACCATCGCCGGCGGCCTGCAGTTCCAGTACGCCAAGGCGCGGCTGAGCCAGGCCGTGGATTTCGGCTCCATCCTGGCGGCCACCGGCGTTCCCATCGCGCCGGGCTCGCGCGACGGCGTGGGCGAGGTCAAGGGCGACGACTGGGGCGTCGGCTTCACCGCCGGCATGCTGTACGAGCCGGCCAAGGGCACCCGCTTCGGCGTCTCCTACCGTTCCTCCGTCTTCCACGAGCTGGACGGCGATTCGAAGTTCGAGGGCGTCCCCGCCACCCCGGCACTCCAGGCCAGCTTCGCCGGCTCGCCGGTGCGGGCGAAGGTCGCCACGCCGGACATCATCTCCTTCGGCGCCTATCACGAGCTGACCAGTTCCATCGCCGTGATGGCCGACGCGCAATGGACCAACTGGTCGCGCTTCAAGGAGTTGCGCATCCGCTACCGCAACCCGCTGCGCACCGACACGGTGACCGACGAGAACTGGGACGACTCCTGGTTCTTCGCGCTGGGTGCGGCCTACAAGTGGAACGAGAAGCTGACCCTGCGCTTCGGCGTGGCCTACGACCAGACCCCGGTCAGCGACCAGTACCGCACACCGCGCATCCCGGACGAGGATCGCTACTGGGTGTCGATCGGCGCCGGCTACCAAGTCACCGACAGCATCCGGACCGACATTGGCTACAGCCACATCTTCGCCAACAAGGCCAAGATGGACCTGCGCGACAATCTGACGGGCAGCGACGCCTTCCGCGGCAACCTGTCCGCCGACTACAAGGCCCATGTGGACGTGATCGCGCTCCAGACCAGGATCACCTTCTGATCCGGATGCCGTAACCCTCTCCCCTCCGGGGAGAGGGGACTTGAAGGACACTCCACCGTCCCCGCGCCTTGCCCTTCCCGGCGTCCGTGCTAGGCTTTCCCTCAATCAAGAACACGATCCGGGAGAGGAATCCGCATGGCCGACACCTTCACCGCCTTCGTCATCGAGGACGCCGACGGCAAGCCCAAGGGGGGCTTCAAGCCGCTCAGCCTGACCGACCTGCCCGACCACGACGTTCTGGTCGAGGTCGCCTTCTCCACACTGAACTACAAGGACGGCCTCGCCGTCTCCGGCAAGGGGCGAATCGCCCGCAAGCTGCCGATGGTCGCCGGCATCGACCTCGCCGGCACGGTCGTGGAGTCGCGCTCCGCCGATTGGAAGGCCGGGGACAAGGTCATCGTCAACGGCTGGGGCCTGTCGGAAACCCAGTGGGGTGGCTACAGCCGGTTCCAGCGCGTGAAGCCGGAATGGCTGACCCGCCTGCCCGACGCCTTCTCGCCGGAGGAGGCGATGGGCATCGGCACCGCCGGCTACACCGCCGCCCTCTGCGTGGATGCCCTGGAGAGCTGGGGGACGATCCAGCCCGGCGGGAAGGAGGTTCTGGTCACCGGGGCGGCCGGCGGCGTCGGTTCCGTCGCGGTCGCCCTGCTCGCCAAGGCCGGCTATCCGGTCACCGCCTCCACAGGGCGGCCCGAAACCCACGAGTATCTGTCCGGCCTGGGCGCCACCGGCTTCATCGACCGCGCCGCCTTGCAGGAGAAGGGCCCGCCGCTCCAGAAGGAGCGCTGGGCCGGCGGCGTCGATTCGGTGGGCGGAATCACGCTGGTCAACGCCCTGTCGCAAACCGTCTGGGGCGGCGCCATCGCCGCCTGCGGGCTGGCGGGCAGCGCCGACCTGCCCGGAACGGTGCTGCCGCACATCCTGCGCAGCGTCGCGCTGATCGGTGTCGATTCGGTCGCCGCCCCGGCGGCGCGGCGCGAGCGCGCCTGGGCGCGGCTGGCCCGCGACCTCGACAAGGACCACCTGAAGGCGATGTACAGGGTGGAGCCGATGTCGAAGCTGCCCGAGCTGGCCGGCCAGATCCTCGCCGGGCAGGTGCGCGGCCGCGTGGTGATCGACGTCACCGCCTGATGACGCCGATGTCGGTGGCGTGAGGGTTATCCCCCCGCCACCGGCAGCCACAGCACCTCGTCGATGCTCTCCGCCCCGCTGCACAGCATGACCAGCCGGTCGAAGCCCAGCGCGATGCCGCTGCTCTCCGGCATGCCCTGCTCCAGCGCGGCGAGGAAATCCTCGTCCACCGGGAAGCGGTCGCCGTAGATCCGTTCCTTCAAATCCATGTCGGCCTCGAAGCGTACGCGCTGGGCACGGGCGTCGGTCAGTTCGCCGAAGGCGTTGGCGAGTTCCAGGCCGCAGGCGTACAGCTCGAACCGCTCGGCCAGCCGCGGGTCCTCCGGCTTGGGGCGCGACAGGGCGGCCATGCAGACGGGATAGTCGGTCAGCACGCAGGGCACGCCCGCGCCCAGATGCGGCTCGATCCGCTCGAACATGATGCGGAAGACGATGTCCTCCCAACGGTCGCCGTCATGCGGCGGGATGCCGATGGCCCGCGCCATGGCGGCCAGCGGGGCCGGATCGGGGTCGTGGCTGCCGTCGAAGGTCTCCAGCAGGTCGATCCCGGCAAACTCCCGGAAGGCGTCCTGCACGGTCAGCACCCGCCACTCCTTGAAGGGGTCGCAGGTCATGCCGCGGAAGTCGAATCGCGTCCGCCCGGCGGCGACGGCGGCCTCGCGCACCAGATCCTCGCAATCGCGGATCAGCGTCCGGTAGCCCTCCCCCGCCCGGTACCATTCGAGCATGGAGAATTCCGGCGCGTGGGTGGCCGACCGCTCGCCGTTCCGGAAGACGTGGGCGATCTGGTAGATGCGCGGCAGCCCCGCCACCAGCAGCTTCTTCATGGCGAATTCTGGGCTGGTGTGCAGGTGCAGCCGCAGCCGGTCATCGGGGTGCGGCCCGACCAGCTCCGTCGCGAAGGCCTGGAGATGCGGCTCCATCCCCGGCGAGACCTGGAGCGCCGGGGTGTCCACCTCCAGGAAGGCGTTCTCCTCGAAGAAGCGGCGGACGGCGCCCAGCACGCGGCCGCGCACAGCCAGATGGGGGCGGCGGCGGGCGAAGCTCTCGGGAGCCCAGGCGGGCGTGACGGGGGACATAATGGCCTTCACTGACGGAGCGATGACGCTGCTTAGCAGAGTGGGAACGGCGACGAAAACGGACAAAGAAGGCGCAGAACGCCGATTGAGCCCCACCCGGCGTTGCCACCGGCCCGGCAAGCTGCTAGGTTCCGCGCCGCCTGTCTCCTGGAAATCACGAGTATGTCATGAAGGTCAACGCCAACACGATGCGTCCCGGCCATGTGCTGGAGCATAACGGTAAGCTCTGGGTCATTACGAAGACCGCTATCGTCCAGCCCGGCAAGGGTGGCGCCTTCATCCAGCTTGAAATGAAGGATGTTCGCACCGGCAACAAGTCGATCGAGCGCTTCCGCACCCAGGAGACGGTCGAGCGCGCCCGCCTGGACGAGCACGAGATGACCTTCCTGTTTGCCGAAGGCGACAGCTACACCTTCATGGACAAGGAAAGCTACGAGCAGACCGCCATCCCCGGCGAGATCATCGGCGACCAGAAGGTGTTCCTGCAGGACGGCATGGAAGTCACCGTGCAGTCCTTCGAAGGCGCGCCGCTCGGCGTCGAGATCCCCGGCAAGGTCACCCTGCAGATCACCGAGGCCGACCCGGTGGTGAAGGGCCAGACGGCCTCCTCCTCCTACAAGCCGGCGAAGCTGGAGAACGGCGTGTCGATCCTGGTGCCGCCGCACATCGAGTCGGGCACCCGCGTCGTCGTCGACACCCAGACCGGCGAGTATGTCGAGCGCGCCAAGGACTGACCGTCCTGACTGAATTTCTGCGCACCGGCTCTCGCTTAAGGCAGGGGCCGGTGTATTCTTTTTCCGGTTCCGCACGAGATAAAGCACGCCCATGGCCACCCGCTCCGCCCTTATCAACGTGATGGTCCGCGCCGCCGAAAAGGCGGCCCGCGGCCTTGTCCGCGACTTCGGCGAGGTCGAGCACCTCCAGGTGTCGCGCAAGGGCCCGGCGGACTTCGTGTCCGCCGCCGACATGAAGGCGGAAAAGCTGCTGCGCGAAGAGCTGCAGAAGGCCCGCCCGGATTTCGGCTTCCTCATGGAGGAGACGGGCGCCAGCAAGGGCAGCGACCCGACCGCCCGCTGGATCGTCGATCCGCTGGACGGCACCACCAACTTCCTGCACGGCATCCCGCACTGGGCGATCTCGATCGCCGCGGAGAAGAACGGCGAGATCGTCGCCGGCGTCGTGTACGAGCCGGTGCACGACCAGATGTTCTGGGCCGAGAAGGGCCAGGGCGCCTTCCTCAACCACCAGCGCCTGCGTGTGTCGGAGCGCCGCAACCTCGCCGACGCGGTGATCGCCACCGGCATCCCCTTCAAGGGCCGCGGCGACCATGCCGGCTTCCTGGTGGAGGCCGAGGCGCTGATGAAGGAGGTCGCGGGCATCCGCCGCTTCGGCGCCGCCTCGCTCGACCTCGCCTACGTCGCGGCGGGCCGCTACGACGGCTATTGGGAGCGCGGGCTCGCCCCCTGGGACGCCGCCGCCGGCCAGCTTCTGGTGACCGAGGCCGGTGGCTTCGTCGGTGAGATCGGCGGCGGGCGCAACCCGGTGTTCGGCGGCACGATTCTGGCGGCCAACGCCCACTTCCACCTGCCGATCGCCAAGATCCTGCGCGGTGCGACGGATCGCAAGGTGCGCTCCGCTCCCGCCGGAGCGGCTGGGGCGGCGGACGCCGGTCAGGGCTGACCTCCGGCCGAGCCATAAGCCCTTCATGACGTTGGGGTAGCAAGGGCCGCGCTTTGGTGGGGAAACACGCCGCGCGGCCCAAAGGGCGTTGTCCCTACGCCGATCGAAGGGCTATGGTACCAACGCATTTCCGTGTCATTGGGAACAACGCGCTGGTCACCATGAGGATTGTCGGACGCATGAGCCGTTCTCCGAACGCGCCCGCCGGGCGGTCGCTACCCCCGCGCGTCCTCTCCGCCGCCGTGGCCGTGGCGCTGTCCCTGGCCGTGACCGCCTGCTCCTCGCCCGGCACCGCGCCGCCCCAGACCAGCGCTTCCGCTCCGGCCCCGCCCGTAACCGCGGCCACAGGCGGGCTGACGCTGGAGAACGCGCAGCCGCTGCCGATCCCGCCGCGACCCGATCTCTTCCCGCCGCCGGCCCCTCCGGCCCCGCCCGTTTTCAAGGCCCCGACCCTGATGACGGCGCCGGATCTGCCGCAGATTGCGATCGGTCCCACGCCGCCCCCGCCGGCCATGCCGGAAGGCGCACCGCCGGTCCCGGCCTCCAACCGGCCGGCGGCACCTCCGCCGCCCGACCGGACGCAGACCGCCGCACTGCCGCCGCCGACTCCGAAAGCGCCCTCGGCGCCCGCCCTGCCCCGGATGGAGCCGTTGACCGTGCTGTTCGACGGCACCGCCACCGCTTTGCCCGAACCGGCCCGGACGCGTCTGGACGCCATCGCGGAGCGCCTGAACGCCAACCCGCAGCTTCGCCTGCAGATCCGCTCCTACGCCAGCGGTACGCCGGAGACGGCGCGCGAGGCGCGGCAATTGTCGCTGGCCCGTGCCCTGGCCGTCCGCGAACGCCTCGGCACCGCCGGCATCGCCAGCACCCGTGTGGACATCCGCGCCATGGGCATGGAGGCGGCCGGCGGCGCGCCGGACCGGCTGGACGTGGAGTTTCTGAACCAGTGAGCTGCCCTCTGTAACCCGTACCGCCTGCCCCTTCCCCTGGACGAGAGTGCCCATGGCCGCCATCGCCCCGTCGTCCCACCCTCTTGAGGAGCCTTCCCCGATGACGCGCCCGGAGCGCTTCCTGACACGGATGATCCTCTTCCTGGTGGTCGTGGGAAGCGTGACGGCGTTGCTGTTCCCGGCCCTGCGCGCCGCCTTCATGAACAACCCGGCGCTGAACGGGCTGATCCTCGGTACGCTGCTCGCCGGCATCCTGTTCATCTTCCGCCAGGTGCTGATGCTGCGGCCCGAGGTGGCGTGGCTGGAGCATTTCCAGTCCGGCAACCCCGCCGTAGCCGCGCCGGAGCCGGTGCTGCTCGCCCCGATGGCGCGCATGCTGCGGGAACGGCGCGGCCGGCTGACCCTGTCGGCGCTGTCGATGCGCTCGCTGCTCGACGGCATCGCCTCGCGGCTGGACGAGTCGCGGGAGCTGTCGCGCTACCTGATCGGTCTGCTGATCTTCCTCGGCCTGCTCGGCACCTTCTGGGGCCTGCTGCACACCGTGCAGTCGGTCGGCTCGGTCATCGGCGGGCTGTCGGTGCAGGGCGGCGACGTGGGGGCGATGTTCAGCAACCTCCAGCACGGGCTCGAAGCGCCGCTGACCGGCATGGGCACGGCCTTCAGCTCCTCGCTGTTCGGTCTGGCGGGGTCCCTGGTTCTGGGTTTCCTGGAGCTTCAGGCCAGCCAGGCGCACAACCGCTTCTTCCAGGATGTCGAAGACTGGCTGTCCGGCGCCACCCGCCTCTCCAGCGGGGCGGGCGGCAGCCTGGAGACCGGCGACCAGTCGATGCCGGCCTATCTGACGGCGCTCCTGGAGCAGACGGCGGAGAACCTCGACTCGCTCCAGCGCACCGTCGCCACCGCCGAGGAGGGCCGCCGGTCGGCCAACGCCAACCTGATGGCCCTGACCGAGCGGCTGAGCACGCTGACCGACCAGATGCGCGCCGAACAGCAACTTCTCCTGCGGCTGGGCGAGAGCCAGCTGGAGATGAAGGGGCTGCTCGACCGGCTGTCGGACGCTGCCATCGGCGGCTTCGACGACGCCTCGCGCCAGCATCTGCGCAACATGGACATCTACCTCGCCCGCATGGTCGAGGAATCCTCCACGGGCCGGGTCCAGGCGGTGCAGGAGATCCGCAGCGAGATCAAGCTGCTGGCCCGCACCATCGCCGCCCTGGCCGAAGAATCGGAACAGCGCTGATCGGAACAGCGCTGACGCCTTCCCCCTGTCCGTCCGGAGGGACACCCCGCCATGCCCAGCATCAGCCGCCGCAACGGCCATCGCGAGGCCAGCGCATGGCCCGGATGGGTGGACGCGCTGTCGTCCCTCGTCATGGTGGTCATCTTCCTGCTGATGATCTTCGTCGTCGCCCAGTTCTACATGGCGACCGCCCTGACCGGGCGCGACGAGCAGCTCGGCAGCCTGAACCGCAAGGTGGCGGAACTGAACGACCTGCTGGCGCTGGAGCGGGACGCCAACGCCGACCTGCGCATCAACGTCGCCCAGCTGTCGGCGGAGCTTCAGGGCTCCGTGGTGGCGCGGGACACCATGACCAGCCGCATCGCCACGCTCCAGGGCGACCTCGACCACGCCGCCCGCGCGGCGGAGGAATTGCAGCGCACGATCCGCGCCGACAAGGAAACCATCGAGCTGAAGCTGGCCGAGGCCGCCAGCCTACAAGCCGACCTGAAGGCGCTGCGCGAGGCCCGGACCAGGCTGGAAGGCGAACTCGCCGCCGCCGCCGCGCAGCAGCGCCTGACCGAGGAGCAGCGCCTGGCCCTGCTGGCCGAGCTGGGCGGGGAGCGCGACCGGTCCAAGGCGCTGGAAACACGGCTCGCCAGCGCCGACGAGAAGACGATGCTCGCGCAGAAGGACATCGAAAAGCGCGACATCCGAATCACCGAACTGATGGCCTCGCTGTCCGCCGAGCAGGGCGCGACCGGCAAGGCGAACGAGCAGGTCGACCTGCTGAACCGGCAGATGGCCGCCCTGCGCGAGCAGCTCGCCCGCATCGGCGCCGTGCTGGAGATCTCGGAGAAGAAGGCGGAGGAGCAGCAGGTCCAGATCGCCGAACTCGGCTCGCGGCTCAATCAGGCGCTGGCCGCCAAGGTGCAGGACCTCGCCCGCTACCGCTCGGAGTTCTTCGGGCGGGTGCGCGAGGCTTTGGGCAACCGGCAGGACGTGCGCATCGTCGGCGACCGCTTCGTCTTCCAGTCGGAGCTGCTGTTCCCCTCCGGCTCCGCGACTCTGGAGGAGGCCGGCAAGCAGCGGCTGGCGGAGCTGGCGCGCACGCTGATCGAGATCGGCCGGACCATCCCGCCGGACATCAACTGGGTGCTGCGCGTGGACGGCCACACCGACGCGCGCCCGGTGCGCATCCAGTTCGCCTCGAACTGGGAGCTGTCGGCGGCGCGCGCGATCTCGGTGGTGAAGTATCTGATAGACCAGGGAATTCCGGCGGACCGTCTGGCCGCCGCCGGTTTCGGCGAGTATCAGCCGCTCGACCCCGGCACCAGCGACGAGGCGCTGGCCCGCAACCGGCGTATCGAGGTGAAGCTGGATCAGCGGTGAGGGGCTTGCCCCCACCCTAACCCTCCCCCGCTGCGCAGGGGAGGGAACTCCGCCGCCTCCGCAATCAATCCCTCCCCTGCGCAGCGGGGGAGGGAGGGACCCACGAAGTGGGAGGGTGGGGGCAAGTACGCCCTACTCCGCCGCGACCTTCTCCGGCTCCACCGCCGGCGTCCAGCGCAGCACCGGCTTGCGCGCCGCGGCGGTCTCGTCCAGGCGGCGACGCGGGGTCAGGCGCGGGGCGCCCTGGAAATAGGCCACGTCGCCGGACTTGGCCCGTTCCGCCAGCGCGCGCAAAGCGGTGACGAACTGGTCCAGGCTGGCCTTCGACTCGGTCTCGGTCGGCTCGATCAGCAGGGCGCCATGCACGACCAGCGGGAAGTACATGGTCATCGGGTGGAAGCCCTCGTCGATCAGCGCCTTAGCGATGTCGAGCGTGGTCACCCCCGTGCCCTTCAGGAAGCGGTCGTCGAACAGGCATTCGTGCATGCACGGCCCCTCGAAGGAAGGCGTCATCACGTCCTGAAGGCGGGCCAGCAGGTAGTTCGCGTTCAGCACCGCATCGTTCGCCACCTGCCGCAGCCCATCGGCACCGTGGCTCATCATGTAGGCGAGCGCGCGGACGAACATGCCCATCTGGCCGTGGAACGCCTTCATCCGTCCAAAGGCCGGGCCGTCGCCGGCCTGCTCCACCAGACGGAAGGCGCCGTCCTTGTCCTGCACCACGTAGGGCACCGGGACGAAGGGGGCCAGCGACTCCGCGAAGACCACCGGGCCGGAACCCGGACCGCCGCCGCCGTGCGGCGTGGAGAAGGTCTTGTGCAGGTTGATGTGCATCACGTCGATGCCGAGGTCCGCCGGGCGCACCCGCCCGACGATGGCGTTGAAGTTGGCGCCGTCGCAGTAGAAATAGGCGCCCGCCGCGTGCACCGCCTCGGCGATGGTGATGATGTCGCGCTCGAAAAGGCCGCAGGTGTTCGGGTTGGTCAGCATCAGCCCGGCCACGTCGGGGCCGAGCTTGGCCTTCAGCGCCGCCAGATCGACGCGCCCGTCCTCGGTGGCCGGGATCGCCTCGACCGCGTAGCCGCAGGCAGCGGCGGTCGCCGGGTTGGTGCCGTGGGCGCTTTCCGGGACGAGGATCTTGGTGCGACCTTTATCCCCCTTGGCGTCGTGGGCGGAGCGGATCGCCATGATGCCGCACATCTCGCCGTGCGCGCCCGCCGCCGGGGCCAGCGTCACCGCCGCCATGCCGGTCAGCGTGGCGAGCCAGCGGCCCAGCTCCGCCATCAGCTCCAGCGCGCCCTGCACCGTGCTTTCGGGCTGGAGCGGGTGCACGTCGGCGAAGCCCGGCAAGCGCGCCATCTTCTCGTTCAGGCGCGGGTTGTGCTTCATCGTGCAGGAGCCGAGCGGGTACAGGCCGCTGTCGATGGCGTAGTTCTTCTGCGACAGGCGGGTGTAGTGGCGGACCACCTGCGGCTCGGCGAGGCCCGGCAGGCCGATCCGGCCGCGCGGCTTCACCGCACCCAGGCGCGAGCCCACCGCGGGGACCTCCGGCAGGTCGACGCCGCAACGCCCGGCGCTGTCCTGTTCGAAGATCAGCGGCTCCTCGATCTGCAGGCCGCGGTTGCCGGTGACGGTCTCCGGAACGGCGCTGTCCGAATTCTGGATACCGGTCGGGCGACCCTGGTTGTTCATGCTCATCACAGAACCTCGGCGAGGGCGGTGGCGAAGGCGTCCATGTCGGACTCGGTGTTCGTCTCGGTGGCGGCCACGATCAGCAGATCGTCGAGCCCGCCGCCGAACAGGCGGGAAGCCGGAACGCCGCCCAGGATGCCGCGCTGCGCCAGCGCTTCGACCACATCGGCGGCAGGCTTCGGCAGCTTCACGGTGAATTCGTTGAAGAAGCTGCCGTTGACGATCTCCACGCCCCTCACCGCGGCCAGCTTGTCGGCCAGCTGCACGGCCTTGGCGTGGTTGAGCTCGGCGAGCCGGGCGAAGCCCTCCTCCCCCAACAGGCTGAGGTGGATGGAGAAGGCCAGCGCGCACAGGCCGGAGTTGGTGCAGATGTTCGAGGTCGCCTTCTCGCGGCGGATGTGCTGCTCGCGGGTGGAGAGCGTCAGCACGAAACCGCGCCGCCCGTCGGCGTCCACCGTCTGGCCGCAGAGGCGGCCCGGCATCTGGCGGACCAGCTTCTCCTTCACCGCGAACAGCCCGACGTAGGGGCCGCCGAAGTTCAGCGCGTTGCCCAGCGACTGGCCTTCCGCCGCCACGATGTCGGCGCCCATCTCGCCCGGCGGGGTCAGCAGGCCGAGCGACACGGCCTCCGTCACCACGACGATCAGCAGGGCGCCCTTGGCCTGGCAGGCCCGGCCCAGCTCGGTGTAGTCGCGGACATGGCCGAAGACGTCCGGGTTCTGCACGACGACGCAGGAGGTGTCGCCGTCGACCTCGGCCAGAAGGTCCTCGCCGCCGGTCGGGGCCGGGGGCATGACGACCGTCTCGAAGCCGATGAAGCGGGCGTCGGTCGTGGTGGTGTCGCGGTAATGCGGGTGCAGGCCGCCGGACAGCACGGCCTTCTTCCGGCGGGTGACGCGGTTCGCCATCATCACGGCTTCCGCGCAGGCGGTCGCGCCGTCGTACATGGAGGCGTTGGCGACGTCCATGCCGGTCAGCAGCGAGACCTGGGTCTGGAACTCGAACAGGACCTGCAGCGTGCCCTGGCTCACCTCCGGCTGGTACGGGGTGTAGGCGGTCAGGAACTCGCCCCGCTGCACCAGATGGTCCACCGTCGCCGGGATGTGGTGGCGGTAGGCACCGGCGCCGAGGAAGCTCGGCACGCTGCCGGCGGGCAGGTTCTTCCCCGCCATCGCCGACAGGGCGCGATCGACCTCAAGCTCGCCCATATGGTTGGACAGCCCCTCGATCGGGCCGGAGAGGCGGGCCGCCTCGGGCACGTCGCGGAACAGCTCGTCCACCGACGGCACGCCGATGGCCTCCAGCATGGAGCGCCGGTCGGCCTCGGTCAGGGGCAGGTAACGCATCTCAGGCTTGCCCTTCCACGAAGGCCTTGTAGGCGGCTTCGTCCATCAGCCCGTCCAGCTCCGACGGGTTGCTGAGGCGCAGCTTGAAGAACCAGCCGGTGGTCTCGGCCCCGGCGTTGACCAGCGACGGGTCGTTCTCCAGATCGGCGTTGGCCTCGATCACCTCGCCGGAGACCGGGGCGAACACGTCGCTGGCGGCCTTCACCGACTCCACGACGGCGGCTTCCTTGCCCTGGGCGAGTTGGCGGCCGACGTCCGGCAGTTCGACGAACACGACGTCGCCGAGCTGGTGCTGGGCGTGGTCGCTGACGCCGACGGTGCCGATGTCGCCCTCGACGCGGACCCACTCATGGTCCTTGGTGTACTTGATGGTCATGGTTGTCCCCTGTTCGCTCGGTGTTTGTTTGATCAGCCGCGGTAGTAGCGCTGCGGCACGAAGGGCATGGCGGCGACCTTGGCGGCCAGCGGCTTGCCGCGGACCATGAGCTGGACCGGCGTGCCCACGGCGGCGTGGGCGCGGTCCACATAGCCCATGGCGACCGGGGCGGAGGCGGTGGGGCCGAAGCCGCCGCTGGTCACCTCACCGATCTTGTGTCCATCCGCGTCGCAGACGTCGGTGTGCTCGCGGGCCGGCTGGCGGCCGTCCGGCTGGAGGCCGACGCGGCGGCGCGGGGCGCCGTTGGCGAGCTGGTCCTTGATGATGGCGTGGCCGGGGAAGCCGCCCTCCTCCCGGCGGCGCTTGGACAGCGCCCATTCCAAGCCGGCCTCGACCGGAGTCGTCGTCTCGTCGATGTCGTGGCCGTAGAGGCAGAGCCCGGCCTCCAGGCGCAGCGAATCGCGCGCGCCCAGCCCGATGGCCTCGACCTCGTCCTCGGCCAGCAGGGCGCGCGCGATGGTCTCCGCGTCGGATTTGTCGCAGGAGATCTCGTAGCCGTCCTCGCCCGTGTAGCCGGAGCGGGTGATGATGGCCGGGATGCCGTTGAAGGTGGCCGGCAGGTAGCTCATGAACTTCATGGTGGCGGCTTCGGGAATGAAGCGCCCGAGCACCGCCGCGGCCTCCGGCCCCTGAAAGGCCATCAAAGCGAGGTCATCCAGCAGTTCCACCTCAGCCTTGCCCTTCAGACGCTCGCGCATGTGGGCGACGTCGTGGTCCTTGCGGGCGGCGTTGACGACCAGGAACAGGTGGTCGCCGGCGTTGGTGACCATCAGGTCGTCGAGGATGCCGCCCTGCTCGTTCAGGAACAGCGTGTAGCGCATACGCCCGCGGGCCAGCCCCTTGATGTCGCCGGGGACCAGCGACTCCAGCGCGGCTGCCGGGTCCTCGCCGGTCAGGCGCACCTGCCCCATGTGTGACACGTCGAACAGCCCGGCCTTGGCGCGGGTGTGCTGGTGTTCCTTGAGGATGCCGAGCGGGTACTGCACCGGCATATCGTAGCCGGCGAAGGGCACCATCTTGCCCTTCAGCTCCAGATGGAGGCTGTGCAGCGGCGTTGTCTTGAGGGACTCAGAAGCCTCGGTCACGCGGGTCCTCCGACATAGGGTCGCACAACCCGCGCCGGGATTGGCGCGAGTCCTGCCCCCTCTGTCCTGGACCTGAGAGATTCACCGGCGGGGTCCAACCCTCAACGACCGGTTTACTCCTTCGGTGAGCCGTGCCTGCGATGCGCAGGCCGGGCTGCTTTCCAGAGTTGCCTTATCCCCCTTGCGGTCCTTTTGCCTGAGAGTTTCCGGGGCGGTTGCTCCTTCGGCGCCACTGTCCGGCATCCGGTTTTCCGGTGGCCGGACCGTGATCTCTCCCGCGAGGGATCGTCGGCTTGTGCCGTTTAACCTACCGGGACCTTTGCGAATGTCAATCGGGGTTCGCTGGGGTCCCGGCAACGCTCACTTCAGGTCCAGATGGCTGCCGTCGCAGAAAGGCGGCTTCCTGGTCGCCTTGCAGCCGCAGAAACGCGCCTTCATGGAGGTGGCGGGAGCGAACTTCATCGGCTCCAGCCCGGTGCCGGCATGGCTGCCGTCGCACAGCGGCTGCTTGGCGCTGCGCCCGCAGCGGCACCACCAGTAGGTCTTGCCGGCTTCCAGTCCGATGATGATGGGTTCCTTGGTCGCGACGACCGGTGCGCTGGTCATGAGTCTTGTCCTTTGTTCGATCGCTGAATTCCAGTGCGGACCATCGAAGGCTAACCGACCCCAGCCTCAAGGCAAGCGTCCTTTGAACGGCATCGTTTCCGTCGCTTGCCAGCCCACTTTCGCACGAATCGGGCGCGGAAAGTCGCAGCGACAGGCGCAATACGTCAAGGATTTTAATCTTTGAAAGCAAGTAATGTAGTCTTTATGGCTCAACTCAAGGATGATAGTCCTAAATCCACCCGCCGCGAGGCCCTTTGCCTGATGGTCCCTCGCTGCATCGCCAATGTTTCAAGGAGCGTTCCATGTCCGTCCAGACCTTCAACCCAACCGATCTGTCGCAGAGCACCGCCAACTGGGCCGTCGCCCAGCGCATCGTCGGCCCCTTCGCCCCGCACGCCCAAGTGTCGCCCGATCTGACCATCGCCCTCGACCCCGGCTATCTGCTAAACGGCACCACCCTGACCGAGGTGAAGGCGCAGGTCGTCGGCCCCTTCGCACCGCCGGCGTCGGGCTTTCGGATCGACCGCGTGGTGGTGGACCGTGCCACCGGCACCGCCAGCGTCGTGGTTGGCACCGCCAACAGCCTGACCCCGCCGGCCATCCCCTTCGGCAAGCTTCCCATTACGCGCGTATTCCTGGACAGCACCACCGAGACCATCAGCAACGAAGCCATCACGGACGAACGCGCCCTGTTCGACCAGATGCACGAGCACCCCAAGGTATATTGCCGCGCGCATCTGGGCGGCACCGACCAGACCGGCATCGCAGCCAACAGCTGGACCAAAGTCAATCTTTCCACTATCGACTTCAATGTTGGCAATGGGTTCGATGTAGCCAACAAATGGTTCAAACCGTCGATTTCCGGTTATTACCGTATCCGCGCACAAACAAATGTGGCGATTACCTCCGGACACAACTATGGCGTCATGATCTATAAAAACGGAGTAGGTGGGGCATATTGGGGTGCATCCGCTTCTATGCAAACTGGTCATACGGCAGCGGTCGAAGACGTTCTCTATCTGAATGGCAGCACCGACTACGTCGAAATGTATGCCGTCAACAGCAACGCCGCGACCACGTTCTATGGAAACAAGAACGCAACGTTTCTGGTCGCGTCCTTGTTGGACTGAAAGTACAACGAAACAGTCACTAGCTCTTAGTCGGCAAAGCCGGATTCGTCAAACGACCAAGGCGAAATACATTTGAAGTGAGTAAGACAGGCAACGCCCGCCCCGGCGCGGGCGTTGCCGCCATCCCTTCGGCGTTACTGCTTCATCTGCGCCCGATTGAAAGCCAGCTGCTCCGGCGTCAACTGGAAGCCCAGGAAAATTTTCCAATCCTTGCCATTGGCGTCCTTGGGCAGCGGGATCTTCGGCGCCAGCTCCTCGCGGCTGCCGGAGCGGAGCTTGCCGGCATCGAAGGTAACGGAGGTGTCGAACTCCGTCTTGGTGGTCGGCGTCTCCTCGCCCGGTTTGGCGACGGCGACGAAATAGCGGTAGTTCGCCGTGTTGCCTTGCATGGCCGGCCCGCGCTCCGCGATCAGAAAGACGTTCACGTTCACCGTGACGCCGTCGCTGGTGTAGTCGCAGTTGCCGGAATAGTCGGCCAGCGCCGCGCGGGAGGTCACGTCCGTCAGGTCGCGCCCGCCGCCGGTGCGGAACTGGGTGACCTCCGCCAGATCGCGGACGATGGACACCTTCGGGCAAGCCAGCGCTGCGTCCGCCGCCGTGTTCGATCCGCCCCCGAGTCCGGAGCAGCCGGTGAGCGCCAGAACACCCAGACTCGCGAATGCAAGCGCCCGCGGGCTTTTCCGGGCGGGGGTTCCTATATTACGGTCGCGGCGGCGGTCCATCGGTCTGACCTAACGGTTGGAAGGGTGTGTTCTGCCACGACTTTAGAGAAGCGGTGGGGCCGGCACAAGGCCACGCCGCCGCTCCGACGTACGAACCCATACGCCCCTTTTTCGAGACACCGGAACGACGCGCATGACCCAGACGCCCCTGACCATCCTGCTCGCGGCCCCCCGTGGCTTCTGCGCCGGCGTGGACCGCGCGATCCAGATCGTGGAGGTGGCGCTGGAGCGGTTCGGCGCCCCCGTCTATGTCCGGCACGAGATCGTCCACAACCGATTCGTGGTGCAGAGCCTGGAGGCCAAGGGCGCCATCTTCGTGGACGAGCTGGATCAGGTGCCCGACGGCGTGCCGGTGGTCTTCTCCGCCCACGGCGTGCCGAAATCGGTTCCAGCGGCGGCGGAGCAGCGCGGCCTGTTCTACCTCGACGCCACCTGCCCCCTGGTCAGCAAAGTGCACCGCGAGGCCGAACGCCACTATAATGAGGGGCGCCAGATCGTGCTGATCGGCCACGCCGGCCACCCGGAAGTGATCGGCACGATGGGCCAGCTGCCCCAGGGCGCCGTCGTGCTGGTGGAAACGGTGGAGGACGTGGCGACCGTCCAGGTGGACGATCCGAACAACCTCGCCTACGCCACCCAGACCACCCTGTCGGTGGACGAGACGGCCAGCATCGTCGCGGCTCTCCAGGCCCGCTTCCCGTCCATCGGCGGGCCGAAGAAGGAAGATATCTGCTACGCCACCACCAACCGCCAGCAGGCGGTGAAGGCCATCGCACCGAAGGTGGACGCCCTGCTGGTGCTGGGCGCGCCGAACTCCTCCAACTCCAAGCGGCTGGTCGAGGTGGCGAAGATCCACGGCTGCCAGCGCGCCCAGCTCGTCCAGCGCGCGGCGGACATCGACTGGTCGGCGTTGGACGGAGTCGCCACGCTGGGCATCACCGCCGGCGCGTCGGCCCCCGAGGTGCTGGTGGAGGAGGTCATGGAGGCCGCCCGCGCCCGCTACACCGTGACGGTGGAGGAACTGCGTACCGCCTTCGAGGACATCACCTTCAAACTGCCGAAGCCGCTGCTGGACGGCGGCGCCCCTTCCCGACCGGTCCCGGCGGACGCATAATCCAGGGACCGGCCTTCGCGAAGGAGACGTTCATGGGCGCCCCGGCCATCCAGAAGATGGACATCGACGAATTCCTCGCCTGGGCGGACCGGCAGGAGCCGGACACACGCTACGAGCTGGTCGGCGGGCAGCCGCGGGCGATGAGTCCTTGCAGCCAGGCGCACAGCCGTCTTTCGGGCAACATCGCCTTCGAGATTCGGCGGCGCCTGCGCCCACCGTGCTTCGTGCTGACGGAAACAGCGATCGAGCGTGAGGACCGCGCCGACCGCTTCTACGAGGCCGACATCGCCGTCACTTGCTCGCCCCACCAGCCCGGCCAGCGCTCGACGCCGAATCCGGTGCTGGTGGTCGAGATCCTATCGGAGAGCACGGCCAGCCACGACCGCGGCACCAAAGTGCCCGACTATATGCAGATCCCCTCGGTGCAGGAGGTGCTGCTGGTGGACAGCCGCGCCGTCCGGGCGCAGTTGTGGCGCCGCGACGGGCGGCGCTGGATCGTCGAGGATTTCACCGACGACGCCACCTTGCCGCTGGCCTCCATCGGAGCGGAGCTTCCCCTGGCGGCGCTTTACGACGGCATCGCGCTGTGAACGGTCGCGGCGGCATTGACCGGCGCCCCGAATCCCGGTAAGGCGCTGGCATGGCCGTTTACACCGAAGTCACCGACGAAGAGCTGAACGCTTTCATCGCCCAGTACGATCTGGGCGCCGTCCTGTCCTGCAAGGGCATCGCGGAGGGGGTGGAGAATTCCAACTTCCTCCTGGTGACGGAGAGCGGCCCCTACATCCTGACGCTCTATGAGAAGCGCACCCGGCGGGAGGACCTGCCCTTCTTCCTGGGCCTGATGGAGCATCTTGCCGACAAGGGCATCGCCTGTCCGCTGCCGGTCCAGGGAACGGACGGGCAGGCCCTGCGCGAACTGTCCGGGCGCCCGGCGGTGATCGTCACCTTCCTGGCCGGCATGTGGCCGCGCCGCATCACGCCGCATCACTGCGCGGAACTGGGGACGGCGCTCGCCCGTTTGCATCTGGCCGTCGCCGACTTCCGGATGGAACGTCCCAACGCCCTGTCGCTGGACGGTTGGAAGGACCTCGCCGGGAAATGCGCGCCGCGCGCCGACGAGGTCGCCCGTGATTTGCGCGCCACGCTGGAGGCGGAGCTTGCGGCGCTGGAGGCCAACTGGCCCGCCGGCCTGCCGTCCGGGGTCATCCACGCCGACCTGTTTCCCGACAACGTGTTCTTCCGCGGCGACGGTCTGTCCGGCCTGATCGACTTCTACTTCGCCTGCAACGACTTCCTGGCCTACGACATCGCGATCTGCATGAACGCCTGGTGCTTCGAGGCCGACGGGTCGTTCAACGCCACCAAGGCGCGGATGCTGCTGACCAGCTACCAGAAGGTCCGCCCCCTGTCGCCGGCGGAGCTGGCCGCCCTGCCCTGGCTGTGCCGCGGCAGCGCCCTGCGCTTCCTGCTGACGCGCCTCTACGACTGGCTGCACCACCCGCCGGGAGCCTTCGTGCGCCCGAAGGACCCGCTGGAATATCTGCGCAAGCTGCGCTTCCACCAGACCGTCCGCGGGCTCGGCGACTACGCGCTCGACGACGGCGGCAGCTATCAGGTCTGATGACATGACGGACGCAGCGAACAGCGGCGACGGCGGCGACAAGGGCGCGCCGAAGATCGTCGACATCTTCACCGACGGCGCGTGCAGCGGCAACCCCGGCCCCGGCGGCTGGGGCGCCATCCTGCGCTACAACGGGGTGGAGAAGGAGTTGTACGGCGGCGAGCTGGCCACCACCAACAACCGCATGGAGCTGATGGCCGCCATCCAGGCGCTGGAGGCGCTGAAGCGGCCCATGGAGGTGCGGCTCTACACCGACAGCGAGTATGTGAAGAACGGCATCACCCAGTGGATTCACGGCTGGAAGGCCCGTGGCTGGAAGACCGCCGACAAGAAGCCGGTGAAGAACGAGGATTTGTGGCGCCGCCTGGACGAGGCGAAGCGGCAGCATCGCATCGAATTCCACTGGGTCCGCGGCCACGCCGGCCATCCGGAGAACGAACGGGCCGACGCGCTGGCCCGCCAGGGCGTCGCCGATGTCCGGCAGGCCGCGCGGGGCTGATCCCGCGCGCCAAACAACCACCATCCTCAAGGGCTTCTGGACGGCGGACCCGCCGTCCCGCTAGGCTCCCTCCGATAACGGACGACGAAAGATCGTTGGGAGGAGACCGAGATGTATCCGCATTTGCGGAACGAAGCCCGCTGGGTGCTGCCCGAGGTGCTGGCCCATCAGGCCGCCGAACGCGGCGGCAAGACCTTCGTCACAATGATCGGCGGCGAATCCTTGAGCTACGCCGAGGCGCAGGAGCAGGCCGCCCGCGTGGCCGGCTTCTTCGCCGGGCTGGGCGTGAAGCCGGGCGACAAAGTGGCGGTGATGCTGCCGAACGGGCTGGACTTCGTGCGCGTGTGGCTGGGGCTGGGGCGGCTGGGCGCCGTCATGGTCGCGCTGAACACGGAGCTGAAGGGCGGCTTCCTGGAGCACCAGTTGGAGAACGCCGGGGCGGCCCTGGCGGTGGTCGATGCCGGACTGGCCGACCGCATCACCGACATAGCACCACGCCTGACCGCCCTGCGCCGTCTGGTGGTCCCGGGACCGACGGAGGGGTCGCCGCACACGGCCCTGGAGGGCTGGCGCGACGCCACCCCCTACGACGGCCCCCTGCCCCGCGCGGGCGACGACGCCTGCATCATGTACACGTCGGGCACCACCGGCCTGTCGAAGGGCGTGCTGATGCCGCACGGCCACGGCTTCCTGTTCGGGCTGGGCTCCATCGACAATTTCGCGCTGACGGAGGAGGACCGCTTCTACATCTGCCTGCCGCTGTTCCACGCCAACGGGCTCTACATGCAGCTCTACGCCGCGATGATCTCCGGCGGGTCGGCGGTGCTGCGCGAGCGGTTCAGCGCGTCGGCCTGGCTCGACGACATCCGGCGCCACGGCTGCACGGTGACCAACTCGCTGGGCGCCGTCACCGCCTTCGTGGTGGCCCAGCCGCCGCGCCCCGACGACCGGGACCATCCCCTGCGCCTCGTCGGGGCCGCCCCCAACCCGGCGGACACCGAACGGGTGCTGCGCGAGCGCTTCGGCGTCCGCGACGTCATCAGCCTCTACGGCATGACCGAAGTGAACATCCCGCTCTACGCCGAGATGGGCAAGCCGCGCCCCGGCACCTGCGGCAAGGTCTACGACCGCTACTTCGAGGTGGAGATCCGCGACCCGCAGACTGACATCCCGGTGCCGCGCGGTCAGGTCGGCGAGGTCATGGTGCGTCCGAAAGCCGCCTTCGGCTTCCTGTCCGGCTATCACCGGATGCCCGACAAGACGGTGGAGGCGTGGCGGAACCTGTGGTTCCACACCGGCGACGCCGCGGTGATGGACGCGGAGGGCTACGTCACCTTCGTGGACCGCATCAAGGACTGCATCCGCCGCCGCGGCGAGAACGTCTCGTCCTACGAGGTGGAGACGGTGCTGTCGCGGCTGGAGGGCGTCGCGGAGGTTGCCGCCTACGCCGTACCGGCGGGCATTCCGGGGGCGGAGGACGAGATCATGGTCGCTCTGGTCGCGGCACCCGGCACCGCCCTGACGCCGGAGGCCGTGGCGGCCTTCGCCGAGCGCGAACTGCCGCGCTACGCCCAGCCCCGCTACATCGACATCGTGGACGCCTTCCCCAAGACGCCGACCGCCAAGGTGCAGAAGGCCAAGCTGCGCGAACGCGGCGTCGCCGACACCACCTGGGACCGCACGAAGGTGACTTGAACGAAAACCTATGCACAATTCCCTCTCCCCTCTGGGGAGAGGGTCAGGGTGAGGGGGTTGCGCGTGGCGGTATGTCCGGCACCAGCGCCCCCCCCTCACCCGCCCGCTTCCGGGCACCCTCTCCCCGCTTTCGGCGGACCGAAGGTCCGCCTGTCGCGTCAGCGCAAACTTCGTTTGCGCGTGAGCGGAGGAGAGAGGGCTAAAACCGCCCTTACAGCGCCCCCAGCACCGCTTCGGCCGAGGACACCTCGAACTGGCCCGGCTTCTCGACGGCGAGGTGGGTGACCTTGCCGTCCTTGGCGACCAGGGCGAAGCGCTGGCCGCGCAGGCCGAGGCCGTAGCCCGTGCCGTCCATCGTCAGGCCCAGCGCCTGGGTCAGCGCGGCGTTGCCGTCCGGCAGCATGGTGACCTTGCCGCCGACCCCGTTCTTGTCGCCCCAGGCGCGCATCACGAAGGGGTCGTTGACGGCGAGGCAGACGATGTCGTCCACGCCCTTGGCCTTCAGGTCCTCGGCCTTCTGGACGAAGCCCGGCAGATGCTTGGCGGAGCAGGTCGGGGTGAAGGCGCCCGGCACGGAGAACAGCACCACCGTCTTGCCGTTGAACAGCGCGTCGGTGGTGATGTCCTGCATCCCGTTGTCGGTCAGATGCTTCAGCGTGACGGACGGGATGGCGTCGCCCACTTGAATGGTCATGTCTCCTGAACTCCCAACTTTTTGTGTTTCAGCTTTTGATCTTGCCGGATGCCCGGTCGAGCGCGTCGAGAACGGCGCCCTCGGTCAGCAATTCCGGAAGCGCGATGCCTTCCGGAGCCCCCGGACCATAGACGATGTTGAAGGGAATGCCATAGCGACCGTGGCGGGCGAGATAGCGGGCGATGCTCTCGTCCGGGCGGGTCCAGTCGGCGCGCATGGCGGTCACCGCCCCGGCATCCTCCAGCCGCTGCGCGACGGTGCCGCGGTTCAGCACCAGCTTCTTGTTTGCCTGGCAGGTGATGCACCAGTCGGCGGTCACATCCACGAAGACGGTGCGCCCGGCGGCCACCTGCTCGCGGATCGCCGCCTCGTCGAAGACGGTCCAGCGCGCCGCCGCGCTCTCCGCCACCGGTGCCGCCCCGGCGGAGGGGCCGAAAACGGCGGGAACGGCGAAGGCCACCACGGCCAGCAGCCCAGCCAGAGCCGCCCCGGCCCAGCGCGCCGACTCCGCCAGCCGGCGGCCCAGCCACAGGGCGGCGACCAGCCCGCCCATCAGCACGGCGACGGCCAGCGCCGGCACCTCGCCCACCTGGACCACCAGCACCGACAGCAGCCAGAGCGCGGTCAGGGCCAGCGCCCCGCCCAGCACCCGGCGCAGCGCCACCATCCAGCGCCCCGGACGCGGCAGCAGGCGCGCGGCGCGCGGAAAGGCGGCGATCAGCAGATAGGGAAGCGCCAGCCCGACGCCGAGCGCGGCGAAGATGGCGAACACCTCCAGCGCCCCGCGGGCCAGCGCGAAGCCCACCGCCGTCCCCAGGAAGGGCGCGGAGCAGGGCGTGGCGAGCAGCGTGGCGAAGGCGCCGGTGGCGAACTGGCCGCCCAGCCCCTGCCCCTCCGGCCCGCCCAGCCGGTCGGCGACGGCACGCGGTAGAGGAAGCTCGAACAGGCCCCAGAGATTGGCGGCGAACAGCGTCACCAGCACGACCATGAAGACGAGGAACAACGGCTGCTGGAACTGGATGCCCCAGCCCACGGCACCGCCCGCCGCCTTCACCGCGACCAGCGCCCCGGCGAGGATCAGGAAGGAGGTCACGATGCCCGCCGCCGAGGCCAGGAAGCCGGCGCGCACCGTCGCGGGCGCACGACCGCCATGCTGGACGATGGACAGCAGCTTCAGCGACAGCACCGGCAGCACGCAGGGCATCAGGTTCAGGATCAGTCCGCCCAGCAGGGCGACACCCAGCATGGTCAGCAGCCCCGCCGGAGCCGCCCCGGCACTACGACCGCCCAGCCCAGCCACGGCGGTCGCCGGAGCCTCCACGGAGCGGTTGCCGTCCACCACCGTCAGCATCATCGCCCGCCCGGCGAGGTCGAGGCCGGGCTGCGGGTCCGTCGCGTCCATCCGCAGAATCGCGCGCCGGTCGCCGTCGAGGAACCGGCTCTTGGGCGCGGCGAAGGTCAGCGGCGGGTCGGTTTCCACGAACACGTCGGGGGCGACCATCGGCTCGCGGGCCGTCACCTCGACCTCCAGCGCGGCGCCTTGGCCGCGCACCGCCGTGACGGTCAGGCCGGACGCCCGCCCGTCGCCGGGCACCAGGGATTGGGCGCGGGCGATGTCGTTGGCGGACGGTCCCGGCGTTGCCGGCCCCTCGGGGATGGACAGGGACAGCGCCACCATCTCCGGCACGCAGATGGTCGAGCAGACCAGCAGCTCCGCCTTCAGCGCGAGGTCGAGCGGCTTGCCCGGCTCCGCCGGGGTGGCGGCGATGGGGAACAGCACCTCCGCGTCGTAGCCCGCCGTCTCGAAGCCCAGGACGGTGAAGCGGTGCGGCGCCGGGTAGGCCAGCTCCGTCGCCTTGAGGTTCTGCGACTCCGACCAGTCCAGCCGCGGCGCGAATCCGGCATCGCCGGGCGTGCGCCAATAGGTCTTCCAGCCGGGCTCCAGCCGGACCTCCAGACCCAGAGGAATCCTGGCGAGATCGCCCACCCCCTGAACCGACGCGACGAGCCGCGCCTCGACCGGGCCGGATTTGACCCAGGCGCCGGTCTCCGCCCTCCCCATTCCGGGGACGGCCAAGGCCAGGATGGCGATCAGGAACGGAACAAACCTTTTCATCGCACCGACTGTTCTCATATCAAGACGCAGCGGGCCGCCCATCGGCCGTGGCTGTATATGGATGACAAAGCTTGGCCCGTGCTGTCACACTCGGGCGAAGACGGCTGCGGGCGGCCGACCAACGGTCCGCCCGTCCCCCGACACTAAGGATAGCGCCCATGCCGCACCTGACCAAGTCCTCGGACTATCTGACCGGCCAGTTGCTGATCGCCATGCCGGGCATGACGGACCCGCGTTTTCAGCGGACCGTGATCTACATGTGCGCCCACAACGACGACGGTGCCATGGGCCTCGTCGTCAATCGCCTGTTCGGGTCGGTCACCTTTGAGGATTTGCTGGAACAGCTCGAGATCGAGATCCAGGAGCCGGTCGCCAACATGCCCGTCCATTATGGCGGCCCTGTGGAATCCGGGCGTGGATTCGTCCTGCATTCGACCGACTATGTGCGGGATGGTACGCTGGTGGTGGACGACGAGGTGGCGCTGACCGCGACCATCGACATCCTGCGCGCGATTTCCGAGGACCGCGGCCCGCGCCGCAACCTCCTTCTGCTCGGCTACGCCGGCTGGGGACCTGGGCAACTGGACGCGGAATTCCAGGCGAACGGCTGGCTGAACGTGCCCTGTGACGAGTCGCTCCTGTTCGATCCCGAACTGGACACCAAGTGGGAACGCTCCATCGCCAAGCTCGGCGTCAGCCTGTCCATGCTGTCGGCGGAAGCCGGGCACGCCTGACGGCGTCCAAGGTTGCTTCCTGACCAGACCACACACCCGCCGCGCCGCAAGCGGCGGGACTTCATGTCAGAACTTTTGATTCACTGACCCTTGCTGGCGATCGCCAAGGCAAGGCCGCGGGCCTGCATCAATTCGCTGCACCGTTCGACCAGCTCGTCCCCGGTGTAGACCGCCCAGCCGCTCTGGAAGCCCGACGCCTCATAGCGCAGATCGACGCGGCGCCCGTCCAGCTCAACGGCGTAGGTCAGGGAATCTTCTTTCGTCCAAGTAGGGTTCAACGACATATCCGCCTCACGCGATGGGAAGGACATGCCGTCAGCCTGCGCCCGGTCCCTTAACCGCGGGTTAAGCCGACCGGAACAAAGCCCAGGGAATAGGGAGACGCGCCCCCCGACCGGACGGGCTATCCCCGCCATTCCTCGCGCAGGATGGCGTAGAGGACATGGTCGCGCCACACCCCGTCGATGCGCAGATAGCCGCGCGCGTAGCCTTCGTGGGTGAAGCCGACCTTTTCCAGCAGGCCGCGGCTGGGTGCGTTGGTCGGCAGGCAGGCCGCCTCGACCCGGTGAAGCCCCAATTGCCCGAAGGCGAATTCCAGAACCAGCCGCGTCGCGCCGGACATGTAGCCGTTGCGCGCGTAGGGCTGCCCCACCCAATAACCGAGCGTGGCCATCTGCGCCACGCCGCGCCGCAGGTTGGTCAGGCCCAACCCGCCGACCAGCCGGTCGGTCACCCGGTCATAGACGAGAAAACTGTAGCCCTGGTCGTCGCGCCACTCCTGCGCCTGCCGCCGCAGCCGCCGCCCGAAGGCGGCGCGGGTCAGGGCATCCGCTGGCCAGGTCGGCTCCCAGGGCGTCAGGAAGGCGCGGGAGTCCGCCCGCAGGTCGGCCCACTCCCGCCAGTCCCGCGGCAGCGGCGGGCGGATGTAGCAGATCGGCCCGTCGAGCCGGACCGCCGGCGGGCTGATGAGACCACTGCCGAGCAGGCGGATCATGCTGCCCCTCCCACCCTGGCGCGCCCCTTAGCGGAGCCGCGCGGCGATGCGGTCATACTCCTCGAGCCGGCCGATGGGGCCGAGCGCGGCCACGGTCGGGCGGCTCTCGCGCAGGCGACGGGCGACGCGGACGATGGACTCGCGGTCGACCGCGCCGATCTTTTCCACGATCTCCTCGACCGGCACCGGACGCCCGTAGACCAGAAGCTGCTGCCCCAGCTGCTCGCAGCGCGACATCGAGCTTTCCAGCGCCATCAGCGTCCCGGCCCGCAGCTGGGCCGCGGCGCGGGCCACCTCCTCCTCGGTCACGTCCTCGGTCACCCGCATCAGCTCGTCGCAGACGACCGGGACCAGCTCCGCCACCTCGTCCTCGCCCGTGCCGGCGTAAACGCCGAACAGCCCGCCGTCGCGGTAGGCGCCGGAGAAGGTGTAGATGGAATAGACCAGCCCGCGCTTCTCCCGCACCTCCTGGAAGAGGCGGGAGGACATGCCGCCGCCGAGCAGCGTGGACATCACCGAATGGGCGTAATAGTCCGGGTCGTGCACCCCCACCCCGTCGAAACCGAGGACGAGGTGCATCTGCTCCAGGTCCCGCGCCTCGCGGAAGTCGCCCCCGGCGTAGTGCGCGTTCTCGGATTCCGGCGCCGGACGGGAGGACAGCCCATCGAAGGCCGACAGGGCCATGTCGACCAGCCGGTCGTGCTCCAGTCGCCCGGCGGCGGCCAGGACGATGCCCGGAGCGCCGTAATGGCCGTCGATGTAATCGACCAGCGCCGGGCGCGACAGAGCGCCGACGATCTCCGCCGATCCCAGAACGGGCCGGCCAAGCGCCTGCCCCGGATAGGCGGTGGACTGGAAATGGTCGAAGATGATGTCGTCGGGGGTGTCGGCGGACTGGCCGATTTCCTGGAGCACCACCGTGCGCTCCCGCACCAGCTCCTCGCTGTCGAGGACGGAGTTCTGGAGCATGTCGGCGATGAGGTCGAGCGCCAGCGCCGCGTCCTCGTGCAGGACCTTGGCGTAATAGGCGGTCTGCTCGCGCGTCGTGTAGGCGTTGAGCTGGCCGCCGACATTCTCGATCTCCTCGGAGATGCGGAAGGCGGAGCGCCGCTCGGTGCCCTTGAACAGCATGTGCTCGACGAGATGCGCCACGCCGTTGACGCTCGCGGACTCGTTGCGCGTGCCGACCCCAACCCAGCAGCCGAGCGAGACCGACTGCACGCCGGGCATCGTGTCGGTGGCGACGCGCAGCCCGTTCGGCAGCGTGGTCACGCGGATGCTCATGCGGCCTCCTTGGCGGCGCGGGCGCGGGCGACGACGAACTCCTGGACCGCCGCCATGTCGTTGGGCAGTTCGGACAGCCGCTCCTCCCGCTCGTAGAGGTCGGACAGGCGCGGCGGCAGGACCGGGCGCCGGCCCGTCGCCGTCTCCACCGCGTCGGGGAACTTGGCCGGATGGGCGGTCGCCATCACGACCACCGGCACCGACGGATCGACCGGGGCGGTCGCCGCCGAATGAATGCCGACGGCGGTGTGCGGATCGACCTGATAGCCGCCGGTCTTCTCCCAGACCTCCTTGATGACGTCCATGGTCCGGGCGTCGTCGGCGCGGCCCGCGGCGAAGATCGCGTGCGCCTCGGCCAGTTGCGCGTCGGTGACGGCGAATTTGCCGTCCGCGCGGAAGCCGTCCATGGCGGCCTGCACGGCGGCGCCGTCGCGGCCCAGCAGGTCGAACAGCAGCCGCTCGAAGTTGGAGGAGATCTGGATGTCCATGCTGGGACTCAATGTGGGCACGACCGGAGCCGCCGACATGGTGCCGCTGGCAAAAAAGCGGGCCAGGATGTCGTTGGCGTTGGAGCCCACGATCAGCCGCTCCACCGGCAGGCCCATCGCCCGCGCGCCGTAGGCGGCGTAGACGTTGCCGAAATTGCCGGTGGGCACGGTGAAGGCCACCTTGCGGTCCGGCGCGCCCAGCGCCACCGCGGCGGCGAAGTAATAGACGATCTGGGCCATGATGCGCGCCCAGTTGATCGAGTTCACCGCCGACAGACCCATCTTGTCGCGGAAGGCCATGTCGTTGAACAGCGCCTTCACCAGATCCTGGCAGTCGTCGAAGGTGCCGTGCAGCGCGATGTTGTGCACGTTGTCCGACAGGACGCTGGTCATCTGGCGGCGCTGCACCTCCGACGTGCGGCCCTTCGGATGCAGGATGAAGATGTCCACGTTCCGGCGGTCACGGCACGCCTCGATGGCGGCGGAGCCGGTGTCGCCCGAGGTGGCGCCGACGATGGTCACCCGCGCGCCGCGCTTGGCCAGCACATGGTCGAACAGGCGGCCGAGCAGTTGCAGCGCCACGTCCTTGAAGGCCAGCGTCGGGCCGTGGAACAGCTCCATCACCCAGGTGCGCTGGTCGAGCTGCACCAGCGGCACCACCGCGGCGTGGTCGAAGCTGGCGTAGGCGTCCTTGACGATGGCGCGGAAGTCGTCCTCGGCGATGGCGCCGCCCAGGAAGGGCAGCATGACGCGCACGGCGATCTCGCTGTAGGGAAGGCCGCGCATCGCCCGGATCTCGTCGGCCGAGAACTGCGGCCAGCTTTCCGGAACATAGAGGCCGCCGTCACGCGCGAGACCGGCCAGAAGGACTTCCTCGAAACCCAGGACCGGGGCCTGGCCCCGCGTGCTGACGTACTTCAACGCACACTCTCCGACGCCTGAAGGTGGCCGACGCTGTGGCGGGCCGGCGACTCTTGTGGAACGGGCATAGTTAGCGCCCTCCCACACGCCGTGCAAGCGGCGGGTTCCGGGTGCGTTGCAAACGGAACCCCCTCCCCCGGCACGGGAGAGGGGATTGCTGCCCGCCGGTCAGGCGCCGGTGTGGACGTCCAGCGGGTCGTGGTGCAGCGCCGACGGATCGTGCGCGGCATCGACCGGCGGAAGCTCCACCGTCTGGGCGGCGAGCGCGGCGTCCACCGACGCGGCGGTGCTGTGGTCCACCGGCTGCGGCTGGGTCACCGTGTGGGACAGGACGTTGATGTCGCCCTCTCCCCCATCCAGGGCCAAAGCTTGCGCCTTCGCCGGAGCCCAGGCGGCCTTGGCCGGGCTGCCGCCGCCGTCGAACAGGCCTTCCTTGATGGCGTTGTACTTGGTCTGGTCGACCGTCTGCCAATCGTCCTTCAGGATGCCGCCGGTGTCGCCCGAGTTCGGGTTCCACGACCAGTAGGTCCAGCTCGCCCCTTCCTTGCCGGCGCCCAAGTCATTGGTGCCGTTGCCGTCCAGGTCGCCGTTCATGTAGTCGATCAGCTTGGCCATGTAGGCCTTGTCCTGGTCGGTCTCCAGCTTGCCGCCGAACTCGCCGACCAGCACGGGGGCTTTGTCGTCCTTCAACAGCCAGCCCCAATTGTCGGTGTACTGGCCCGGCAGGTTGTTCGGATAGTCGCTTGCCTTGAACCACTCCATCTCATGGATGGACGGGCCGTAGGAGTGGACCGAGTAGACCAGCTTGCCCGGATTGTCGAACTCGATCGGGCGGTCCTTGGCACCGCGCAGGTTGCCGCCCCACCACTCCCACTGGTTCTCGTGGATCTCGACGCCCTCGACCAGCAGCAGCCAATCCTTGTTCACCGACTGGATCTCGTTGCCGATGCGCTCCGCGGCCCAGGCCCAGTCGGTGGCCTTGTCACCGCCGCCCCAGGTCGCTTGCCCGTGCGGCTCGTTGTGCAGGTCGGCGCCGACGACGGTGTCGTTGCCCTTGTAGCGCTCGGCCAGCATCTTCCAGTTTTCGATCATCTTCGACTCCGGGTACTTGTCGTCGTACCACAGGCCGTTCTCGTTGGCCGACGCACCGTCGCTGGAGCGGTGGTGGTCGAGGATGACCTTCATGCCGATGCGCCCGGCGTAGTCGATCACCTTGTCCATGACCTCAAGCGGCGACTTGTTCGCGAGGTCGGGATTCTTGGAGGTGTCGATGCCCGTCGCCCGGTCGGCGTCCAGCGCCGCGTCGCTCCACGGCAGGCGGATGGTGTTGAAGCCCATCTCCTTCATCTGCTCCATCATCCCCCAGTACCCGCGCATGTCCATGCCGTTGGGGTTGAAGACGAAGCCCTCACCGCCGAACCAGTTGACGCCGGTCAGCTTGACGTTCTGACCCGACGAGTCGACGATCTGGTTGCCGTCCGTGTGCAGGAAGCCCTTGGCGATGCCCATTGTTCTCAGCCCTCGTTGCCATTCGCGTTGGGCCGGAAGCTGGAGGTTTATGGTTAACGAAATATTGCCAGGAATATCGCTTAATTCCGGCAATCCAAGGCATGTGTGACCATGTCCGGAAGAGCGGATTTTGAAGACATTTAAGACAATGAAGACGCGTCGAGTGCTTGCGCCGCCTTGAGGCTGTTTTTCCGATCGATTGCCGAGTGGCGTGCAGCCGTGTTCGGAAACGAAGGAGGGTTATCGGCCAGCCTTTTGCGTGCGGTGGATTTTGCAGATTCTTCCGCACCAGCGAACGCGTCGCGGCAAAACACTTGCCCCCACCCCGGCCCTCCCCCGCTGACGCGGGGGAGGGAGAACGGTTCCCTCCCCTGCGAAGCGGAGGAGGATTAGAGAGGGGGCAAAGACTCCGCCCAAGCGCCGAGATACCGGCGTTCCAGATGCCGTCGGAACACCGCCGCGTCGAGCGGGCGCCCGGTGGCCGCCGTCAGCAACTCGTCGCCGGAGGCATAGAGGCAGCCCTTGCCGTGCACGTTCACGCCCAGCCACGCCACCAGCGGCCCGAGGTCGCCGCGCGCCAGCGCCGGGCGGATGCCCGGATCGGCCTTCGCCGCAGCCTCGAACAACTGGGCGGCGGTCATGGCGCCCAGCGTGTAGCTAGGGAAGTAGCCCCAGGCGCCGGACGGCCAGTGAATGTCCTGAAGGCAGCCCAGCCGGTCGTTCGGCGGCACCACCCCGACCAGTTCCTTCATGCCGTCGTTCCAGGCGCCCGGCAGGTCGGCCAACGCCAAATCCCCGGCGATCAACGCCTTCTCCAGCCGGTAGCGCAGGATTATGTGCGCCGGGTAGGTCACCTCGTCGGCGTCCACGCGGATGAAGCCGCGCTCCACCCGGCTGTAGAGGCGGCGCAGGTTGTCCGGCTCCCAGGCCGGGCCGGAGCCGCCGAACGCCTCCTGCGCAACCGGGGCCAGCCAGCACAGGAACTCCGGCGAGCGGCAAGCCTGCATCTCCACGATCAGCGATTGGCTCTCATGCACCGCCATGCCGCGGGCCAGCCCGACCGGCTGGCGCAGCCAGTCGCGCGGGCGGCCCTGCTCATAAAGGGCGTGCCCCGTCTCGTGCATCACCCCCATCAGAGCCTTGGTGAAGTCGTCCTCGTCGTAGCGGGTGGTGATGCGCACGTCGCCGGTGGCCCCGCCGCAGAACGGGTGCAGCGATACGTCCAGCCGACCGCGGGTGAAGTCGAAGCCCGCCGCGCGCATCAGCCGCTCGCCCAGCGCCTTCTGGTTGGCGACGGCGAAGGGCCCCACGGGCCGCAGCGGCGCCGGTTCCACGGCCTGACGGTCGAGGACGCGCCCGATCAACTCCGGCAGGAAGCCGGCCAGCCCGGCGAACAGGGTGTCGATCCGCTCCGACCGGGCGCCGGGGTCGTGCTCGTCCAGCATGGCGTCGTAGGGCGACAGCCCCATGGCCGCCGCCTTGGCCTCCCCGCATTCCCGCACGCGGCGCAGCACCTCCGACAGGCTGGGCAGCAGCATGGCGAAGTCGCTCTCCGCCCGCGCGGTGCGCCACGTCATCTCGCAGGCCGAGATCGCCTTGCTGGTCGCCTCGATCAGGTCGCCGGGAACGGCGGTGGCGTGGCGGTGGGTGCGCCGCATCTCCCGCAGGTTGGCCGCCTGCCACGCATCCAGCCCGCCCGTCCCCTCCGCCTCCGCCAGCCAGTCGGCCACGCGGGGGTCGGTTTGCAGCTCGTGGGCCAGCACGGTCAGGGTGGCGGTCTGCTCCGCCCGCCCGTCGCTGGAGCCGTCGGGCATCATGGTCTGGCTGTCCCAGCTCAGGATGCCCAGAGCGTCGCCGATGGCGGCGATGCGGGCGAAACGGCGTTCCAACTCCCGATAGGCGGCTGTCATGAGGCGCAACTCCTAGGATGCCGGACCGGTCCTCCGGCGTTGGGACAGCACATAGACGACGACCAGCGTCGCGGCGAGGCTATACCAGGTGAAGGCGTATTGCCTATGGTTGTTGGGCAGCTCGACCAGGGGCTGAATCCCATTCAGCGGCGCGTTGCCGCGCGCCGGATCGGGAGTCATCTCGACCGCCAGCGGGGCGAGGTTTTCCAACCTGGCGACCGCGGCCATGGCCGGCGGGTCCAGCCGCATCCAGGACTCCGCCCCCGGCCGGTTGCCCGGCTGGAGCCAGCCGGCGGGCTGCGGCAGACGGACCAGACCGGTGACGGTCACCGGCCCCTCCACCCGGCTCTCCGGGCGGCTGGCCGCGTCGCGCTTGTCCATGGGCAAGAAGCCGCGGTTGACCAGCACCACCCCGCCGCCGTCCGCCGCCGGGCGCTGCAACGGAGTCAGCAGCTCGTAACCCGCCTGCCCCTGCCGGGGCCGGGCCACCAGCAGCAGTTCCTTGTCGGTCAGGAAGCGCCCGGTGACGGTCACCGGACGGAACTCCAGCGCCTCCGGATCGGCGATGGCGGAGGGCAGCGGGATCGGAGCGGCGTGCAACCGCTCCTCCACCCGGCGGACCAGATCCTCCTTCCACTCCAGCCGCTGCATCTGCCACGTGCCCAGCCCCAGCATGACCAGAACGGCGGGCACGGTGATCAGCGTCGCCCACAGCGAGGGGCGGAAGCGGCGGGGTTCGGCGGCGGCGGTCATGGTCACTCGTCCGGGTCCTCCAGCTCGTTGCGGCGGTGACGATACTGGAGCGCCACGACATAGGCCTTGGCCGGGCGCAGCATGCCGAGCGCCAGCCCGAGCACGACGATGCTCCAGACGATGGCGTGCAGCCACAGTGGCCAGTCCACCGTTATCGACACCCACAGCGCCACCGGCACGACCAGGAAGCCCAGGATGAAGATCAGGAACACCGCCGGCCCGTCGCCGCTGTCCTGCCGGGCGAGGTTCAGATTGCACACCGAACAGCGCTCGTTGACCGTCAGGTAGCCGTCGAACAGCTTGCCCCGTCCGCAGCGCGGGCAGGCGCAGCGCAGGCCGGCGGTCAGCGGCGACGGGCTGGTATAATAGGCGCTCAAATGACCCGCCTCCTTCCAGGAAATGGTAAGCCCCTCTCCCCCGGTGGAGGAGAAGGGCTTCGCAAGGCGACAGGGGGGATCGATCAGTGGCCGCTGGCGGCGCCCAGCGACCCCCACCAGTAGATCGACACGAACAGGAACAGCCAGACCACGTCCACGAAGTGCCAGTACCAGGCCGCCGCCTCGAAGCCGAAATGGCTCTGCGGGGTGAAGTGGCCTTTCATGGTGCGGAACCAGCAGACCGCCAGGAAGATGGTGCCGACGATGACATGGAAGCCGTGGAAGCCGGTGGCCATGTAGAAGGTCGACGGGTAGATGCCCTGGGTGAAACCGAAGGCGGCGTGGGCGTATTCCCAGCCTTGGAAGAAGGTGAACATCACCCCCAGCAGGACGGTCAGCCCCAGCGCGCGCGAGGCCTCCTTGTTGCGGCCCTCGAGGATGGCGTGGTGCGCCCAGGTGACGGTGACGCCCGACAGCAGCAGGATCAGCGTCATCATCAGCGGCAGGTGGAAGGTTTCCAGCACCGTGATGTTCGGCGGCGGCCAGACGCCCTGCGGGTTCTCGGCGAACACCTTCGGGTAGAGCGCCGCGTCGTAGAAGGCCCAGAAGAAGGCGGCGAAGAACATCACCTCCGAGGCGATGAACAGCGCCATGCCGTAGCGCAGGCCGATCTTCACCACCGGGGTGTGTGCCTTCTCGCGCACCGCCTCCTTGATGATGTCGCGCCACCAGCCGAACATCACGCCCAGGATGGACGCGAAGCCGAGGGCCGCCAGCAGCCAGCCGCCGCCGTGCATGTAGATGACCATGCCCGTCGCGAACAGCCCGGCCGCGAAGGCGCCAAGCAGGGGCCAGGGGCTCGGCTTCACCAGATGGTAGGGATGCGGGATGCCGGAGCCCTCGCCCGCGCCGTGCGCGGAGGCTGGGGGATGCGGCATGTGCGCGTGCGTGATGTCGGCCATCGTCTCTTTCCAACCCCGGTTTGTTTCGCCCGATTTCTTCGTTCAGACTGTCTCTTTTTTACAGCGTTCTCAGTTCGCCGCGGTCCCGGTGCCTTTCGCACCCGCGGCCTGCGTCGCGTGCTGCGCCAGCACCTGCGTTTCGTCCTTGGCGCGGAAGAAGGTGTAGGACAGGGTGATGGTGGTCACATCCTCCATCGCCGGATCGTCGGCCAGCGACGGATCGACGAAGAAGGCCACCGGCATGTCCACCGACTGACCGGGCTCCAGCACCTGCTCGGTGAAGCAGAAGCACTCGATCTTGTTGAAATACTTGCCGGCCTTGTCCGGCGTGACGTTGTAGAGCGCGGTCCCCACGGTGGCCCGGTCGGTCCGGTTGGCGGCCTGATAGGCGGCCAGCCCCATCTCGCCCAGCTTCACCGTCAGTTCCTTCTGCTCCGGCTTGAAGCGCCAGGGCAGCGACTGGTTCACGTCGGCGTTGAAGCGGACCTTGATGACGCGGTCGACCTGCCGCGCCGGTACCGCGTCGGCCCGCTGGGTGGTGCCGCCGAAGCCGGTCACCTGACAGAACAGCGCGTAGAGCGGCACCGAGGCGTAGGCGAGCCCGACCATCCCGAAGACGAGGCCGAACAGCCCCGCCATGAACAGGCGGTTCTTCCGCCGCAACCCCCTGTCGCCTTCAGGCCGGTCGTTCATGGTGCCGCTCCCTCCCCTTGCGTTGATCCGGTCGTGGTGGTCAGTGTCCGCCCATCCGCACCAGCGTGATGACGTAGAACATCACCACCAGCCCGATCAGCGCGGCCAGGACCGCGTAGTTGCGCCCGCGCAGCCGCTTGCGGCGTTCCTCGTGGGATTCGTCCATGATCGTCATGCCCCGCCTCCGGTCGTCAGGATTCCGCTCACCAGATGCTCGCCCATCAGCAGGGCGAACAGCAGGAACAGGTAGAGGATCGAAAAGCCGAACATCCGCTTGGCCGGCTTGTCGTCGGTGGCGCGCAGCACGCGGACCGCGCACAGCACGAAGTAGGTGCCCAGCAGGCTCGACCCGATCAGATAGGTGAGGCCGCCGATGCCCAGGAAGTACGGCGCCACCGCCACCGGCAGCAGGACCAGCGTGTAGGCCAGCATCTGCCGCTTGGTGGAGTCCGGCCCGGCGACCACCGGCATCATCGGCACTCCGGCGCGCGTGTAGTCGCCGTTGCGGAACAGCGCCAGCGCCCAGAAATGCGGTGGCGTCCACAGGAAGATCAGCAGGAACAGCAGGATGGAGGGCAACTCCACCCCGCCCGTCACCGCCGCCCAGCCGATCATCGGCGGGAAGGCGCCGGCGGCCCCGCCGATCACGATGTTCTGCGGCGTCCGCCGCTTCAGCCACATCGTGTAGACGAAGACGTAGAAGCCGATGGTCATCGCCAGCAGCGCCGAGGCCGCCCAATTGACCGCCAGCCCCATCACCACGACCGACGCCGCGGCCAGGATCACCCCGAAGGCCAGCGCGTTGTCCGGTTCCACCCGGCCCGACGGGATCGGGCGGCGGACGGTGCGCGTCATCACCGCGTCGATGTCGCGGTCGTACCACATGTTGATGGCGCCCGAGGCCCCGGCCCCGACCGCGATGCACAGCACCGCCACCGCCGCCAGCACGGGATGGATGTGGCCGGGCGCCAGCACGATGCCGGCCAGCCCGGTGAAGACCACGAGCGACATCACCCGCGGCTTCAGCAGCTCGATGTAGTCACCCGGCGTCGATCCGGAGACCGGACCTGTCGAGACCCGTTCAATGCTCAGGTCCGTCATTCTGCACTATCCTCTGGCTTTTCGGCTCTCTGGCCGGAGGGAGCTTCCCGGCTCCCCCGGCGTCATGGTCACGAACGATCGTTCACTTCACCTGCGGCAGCGTCTCGAAGGCGTGGAACGGCGGGGGCGAACTCACGGTCCACTCCAGCGTGCCCGCCTGCGGTCCCCAGTAGGCCGCCTCGACCTTCTCGCCGCTGCGCAGGGTCTTGTACGCGATCCACACGAAGAGAAGCGTGGACGCAAAGGAGAGGTAGGCGCCGAACGAGGAGACCATGTTCCAGCCCCAGTAGGCGTCCGGATAGTCCGGGATGCGGCGCGGCATGCCGGCCAGACCCAGGAAATGCTGCGGGAAGAAGACCAGGTTCACGCCGATGAAGGTCGTCCAGAAGTGAACCTTGCCCCAGAACTCCGGATACTGGCGCCCCGACATCTTGCCGATCCAGTAGTACCAGCCGGCGAAGATCGAGAAGACCGCGCCCAGCGACAGCACGTAGTGGAAGTGCGCGACGACGTAGTAGGTGTCGTGCAGCACGATGTCCATGCCGCCGTTGGCCAGCACCACGCCGGTCACGCCGCCGACCGTGAACAGGAAGATGAAGCCGAGCGCCCACAGCATCGGCACCCGGAACTCGATCGACCCGCCCCACATCGTGGCGATCCAGGAGAAGATCTTCACCCCCGTCGGCACCGCGATGATCATCGTGGCGGCGGTGAAGTAGGCCTTGGTGTCGACATCCAGGCCCACCGTGTACATGTGGTGCGCCCACACCACGAAGCCGACCACGCCGATGGCGACCATCGCGTAGGCCATGCCCAGGTAGCCGAACACCGGCTTGTGCGAGAAGGTCGAGACGATGTGGCTGATGATGCCGAAGGCCGGCAGGATCATGATGTAGACTTCGGGGTGGCCGAAGAACCAGAACAGGTGCTGGAACAGGATCGGGTCGCCGCCGCCCTCCGGGTTGAAGAAGCTAGTGCCGAAGTTGCGGTCGGTCAGCAGCATGGTGATGGCGCCGCCCAGAACCGGCACGGCCAGCAGCAGCAGGAAGGCGGTCACTAACATCGCCCAGACGAACAGCGGCATCTTGTGCAGCGTCATGCCCGGCGCGCGCATGTTGAAGATGGTGGTGATGAAGTTCACCGCACCCAGGATCGACGAGGCGCCCGCGAGGTGAAGGGCGAAGATCGCCATGTCCACCGACGGCCCGTTCTGGCCCAGCGTCGAGGACAGCGGCGGATAGATCGTCCAGCCGGTGCCCGCACCCTGCCCCACGAAGGCGGAGCCCAGCAGCAGCAGGAAGGCCGGGACGATCAGCCAGAAGCTGATGTTGTTCAGCCGCGGAAAGGCCATGTCGGGCGCGCCGATCATCAACGGCACGAACCAGTTGCCGAAGCCGCCGATCAGCGCCGGCATCACCACGAAGAACACCATGATCAGGCCGTGCGCGGTGATCAGCACGTTCCAGACCTGCCCGTCGCTGACGAACTGCAGACCCGGCGACTGAAGCTCCAGCCGCATGATGACCGAGAACAAACCGCCGATCAGCCCGGCGATCACCGAGAAGATCAGGTAGAGCGTTCCGATGTCCTTGTGGTTCGTGGAGAAGAACCAACGCTCGACGAAGCCCGGCATGTGGTGGTCGTGGTCATGCCCGTGGCCGTGTCCCTGCGCTTCCCCCGGATTGGCGTTTGCCATGTCTCTAACCCTCGCGTCGGCGGAATGATTTTTCTTTGAGGTGCCGCTGCATCCAAAGCGTGATTCTTACTGGACGGCCCCGGAGGACGCCACCTCTGAGGACTGCGCCTCGGCAACGTCGCGCTTGGTGTCGGGGGTCCCGTAAGCGGTCTTGGCCTTCTCGACCCACTGGTTGAAGGCCTCCTTCGACACGGCCTCGACCGCGATCGGCATGAAGGCGTGGTTGACGCCGCAGATCTCGGAACACTGGCCGTAATAGACGCCTTCCTTCTCGATCCGCAGCCAGGTCTCGTTGGCCCGGCCCGGCACGGCGTCCTTCTTCACGCCGAAGCTCGGCACCGCCCAGGAATGGATGACGTCGCCCGCGGTGACCAGCACGCGCACGGTCGTGCCGACCGGCAGGATGACGCGGTTGTCGACCTCCAGCAGGCGCTTCTGGCCGGGCTTCAGCTCCGATTCCTGGATCATGTAGCTGGAGAAGGCGATGTTGCCGTGGTCCGGATACTCGTAGTCCCAGTACCACTGCCGCCCGGTGACCTTGATGGTCATCTCCGCCTCCGGCACCCGCTCCGCCTGATAGAGCAGCTTGAAGGAGGGCACCGCGATGACGATCAGGATGATGACCGGGATGACCGTCCAGGCGATCTCCAGCACCGTGTGATGCGAGGTCGTGGACGGCACGGCGTTCTTCTTGGCGTTGAAGCGCAGCGCCACCCAGGCCAGCAACCCCGCCACGAAAATGACGATGGCGACGATGATCACCGTCAGCAGGTCGTGGAAGGAGTCCATGGCGTGCTTGACCGGGGTGGCCGCCTCCTGAAGCCCCAATTGCCAGGGGTGGGGTTCGGCGGCGGAACCGGTCGCGGCAAATCCACACAAAGATGTCAGCGCCGCCAGAATGGCAGCGTTCAGGGTCTGCGTCTTCATCCCCACCCTCTTCGTTGCCCGCCGCCCACGGTCGCGGACGGCGGTCGTCCCTTCCCGCCGGACCCGCCTTCGCCCCTGTTTCCCTGGTGCGTTCCACCCCTGTCGGGCGGTTGCGCGTCCGGGCGTTGCGACGGTGCCGGTCTATGCAGGGATCGTGCCGTTCGTGGGTGGCACGGTCCCCGCAGCGCGAGCTTAACCCTGCACTGCGCTTGGGTACAAGTCAGGCGTCCCTACACGAAGGACATAGGCGCAATGCCGGTTTCAAGCCCACAGCAGAACAGAAGTTGAGCTTCCGTATCGGCTTCGCACTGCGACAAGCTGTCGCAGTTTGATCGTACAGCGAATTGTCTCGGAAAATCAAGTTTTTAGGCTTGCACGCCTGGGACGCGGGACGCAAGGGACCTTCCGCAGGCGGCGCCGTCCGGTCGCCGTCCGCGCTGCGGTATCCCTCCACCGTGTTAGATCCGAAAAGCTCCGCGGCCGTCAGTGCCCGCTGGTGATGACCTTGCGGATTCGGCGCACGCCGGACCAGACGAAGGCGATGACGATGGGAATCATCAGCCCGACGAGCAGGTCGGGATCGACCTTCATGCCGAGTCCCTTCACGCCCTTGGCCGCGTAGCCGACGATGCCGACGAGGTAATAGCTGATCGCCACCACCGACAGCCCCTCCACCGTCTCCTGCAGGCGGAGCTGCAACTGCGCCCGCTTGTCCATGGAGAGGAGAAGCTCGGCATTCTGCCCCTCCACGGCGATCTCCACGCGGGTGCGCAGCAGGTCGCTGGCGCGGGCCACGCGCTGGGACAGCGCCTGCAGGCGCGATTCCACCGCCTCGCAGGTGCGGATCGCCGGGGCGAGGCGCCGGTCCATGAACTCGCCCACCGTGGGCAGGCCCTCGATGCGGATCTCGCGCAGCTCGACGATGCGCTTTTCCACGAGGTTGTAGTAAGCGCGCGCCGCGCCGAAGCGGTAGGCGGTTTCCGCCGCGATCTGCTCGGTCTGGGCGGCCAGCAGGGTCAGCCGGTCCAGCAGTTCCCGTTCGTCGTCCAGGCCGCGCAGGGTGGCGATGCGGGTGGTCAGGTCGGCCAGATCGGCCTCGATCGGGCCGATGCGCGGCAGCACGCCGCGCGCCACCGGCAAGGCCAGCAGCGCCATCACCCGGTAGGTCTCGATCTCCAGCAGGCGCTGCACGACGCGGCCGGCCTGGTTGGCGGTCATCGCGTGGTCGGCGATCAGGATGCGCGAGAAGCCGTCGCCATGGATGCGGAAGTCGGTCCAGGCCGTCGCCGCCCGCCCGGAGATTCGCGTCCCGATGTAGCTCGGCGCGCCGAACATCGCCGCCAGCATGTTGGCCGAGGGCTCCGGCGATTCGGCGTCGAGCACGGCAACATGCACGCCGACCATCAATTCGCCCGGCAACCCGGCCAGCCACTCCTTGGGCACCGCGTTCAGCGCCGGTTCCAGGAAGGGATCGACCAGCACGCCCGCCGGGGACGCGGCGCCGGGACGGAAGACGGTCCAGGTGGAGAATTCGGTGTGCCGCTCCCACTTCAGGCGGAAGCTGCCGAAGGAGCCGCTGTAATGGGTGGCCCCGGCGGGCGGGCGCGGCACGCCGGCCCAGTCGCACAGCTTCTCCAGATGCAGCCGGTCGGCCTCCGACGCGCCCTCCCCCGACAGCATCGCCAGCATGGTGGCGCGCACCGGGGTGGACAGCACCTCCGGCGGACGGGTGTGCACCTCGTTGGTCAGCGTCACGCGCAGGGCGTGGTTCTTCAGGGGATAGGCGAGGGAGCGCGCGTCTCCGTTGCCGGTGCGGCCCATCGCCAGCGCGTCGTCGGTCATCGCGGCCATTCCCCTTCCAAGCCCCTTCCGCCCAAAGACGACGAGCCTTGCCGGATGGGCCGCCCGTCGCCACACTATATGTCTGATCTTAGACCACATCGCGGTTGCGGGTGCGAGAGCGCCGGTGCCGCATCGTTGTCCTACGATAGACCGATAGCCCGGAGTCCCCATGAGCGCGCTTGCCGTCACCGACGATTTGTTCTTCAACCGCGCCGGCCTGGACCGTTCCCGTGTCGAGGGGGTGGTGGCCGACGCGCTGCGGGGGGCGGACGACGGCGAACTGTATCTGGAATATGCGCAGAGCGAATCGCTGGGCTGGGACGACGGCAAGCTGAAGGCGGCCAGCTTCGACACCACCCAGGGATTCGGCCTGCGCGCCATCGCCGACGAGGCGACCGGCTTCGCCCACGCCTCCAGCCTGTCGGAGGACGCCATCCGCCGCGCCGCCGCGACGGTGCGCGCCGTCCAGGCCGGGCACGCCGGCACCTTCGCCGAGCCGCCCGCCGGCACCAACCGCGCGCTCTACATCCCGGACAACCCCCTGCCCCTGGTCCCCTTCGAGGCGAAGGTGAAACTGCTGGCGGAGATCGATGCCTACGCCCGCGCCAAGGACCCGCGGGTGCGGCAGGTTTCCTGCTCGATCAGCGGCGAATGGCAGGCGGTGCAGATCATCCGCGCCGACGGCGTGCGCGTGGCCGACCTGCGGCCGCTGGTCCGGCTGAACGTCTCCGTCGTGGTGGCCGAGGGCGACCGCATGGAAACGGGCGGCTACGGCGGCGGCGGGCGCGTCACCTACGACCACTACATGCAGCCGGAGACGTGGCGGGCCTTCGTGGACGAGGCGCTGCGCTCGGCGCTCGTCAACCTGTCCTCCGTCCCGGCCCCGGCTGGCGAGATGACCGTCGTGCTCGGCAACGGCTGGCCGGGCATCCTGCTGCACGAGGCCATCGGCCACGGGCTGGAGGGCGACTTCAACCGCAAGAAGACCTCGGCCTTCGCCGGGCTGATGGGCCAGCGCATCGCCGCTCCCGGCGTGACCATCGTGGATGACGGTACCATCGAGAACAGCCGCGGCTCGATCACCGTGGACGACGAGGGCACCCCCGGCCAGTGCACCACGCTGATCGAGGACGGCATCCTGGTCGGTTACATGCAGGACCGCATGAACGCCCGGCTGATGGGGATGCGCCCGACTGGCAACGGACGCCGTCAGAGCTTCGCCTGCCATCCCATGCCGCGCATGACCAACACCGTGATGCGCCCCGGCGCCTACGAGCCGGAGGAGATCATCAAGTCGGTCAAGAAAGGCCTCTACGCCAAGAACTTCGGCGGCGGTCAGGTTGACATCACCAGCGGCAAGTTCGTCTTCTCCGCCAACGAGGCCTATCTGATCGAAGACGGCAAGCTCGGTCCGGCGGTGAAGGGCGCCACCCTGATCGGCAACGGCCCGGACAGCCTGACCCGTGTGTCGATGATCGGCAACGACACCAAGCTGGACCCCGGCGTCGGCACCTGCGGCAAGGACGGCCAGGGCGTGCCCGTGGGCGTCGGCCAGCCGACCCTGCGCCTAGACGGCCTGACCGTGGGCGGCACGGCGGCCTGATCGCCGCCGCCGTTTCCCGTTGCTGCAATTCGGAGGTTCTCGCCGTGTCGTCCCTCGCGCTGGTTTCGACCTTCTGCCCCGACCGCGTCGGCCTCGTCTCGGCGGTCACCGGCCATCTGTTCGGGCTGGGCGCCAACCTGCGCGACGCGACCTTCGCGGTGATGGGGTCCGGGGCGGAGTTCTCGGCGGTCTGCGAACTGCCGGACGGTGTCCCCGTCGGGGAGGTGCAGGAAGGGCTGGCCAGCCTTCCGGAGTTGGCGGGCGCGCAGATCAAGGTTACGCCCTTCGACTTCGACCCCAACCCCGGCCCGCTGGCCCGCATCACCCACCGCGTTGAGGTGTCGGGCGGCGATCAGCCCGGCCTGATCGCGCGCCTGTCGGAGATCTTCACGCAGTTCGAGGCGAACATCGTCCGTCTGGACGCCCAGACCCTGCCGGAGCGGGAGGGAGGTCATTACACCATCCGCTTCGCCGTTTCGATCCCGCCGGAGCGCGCCGGCACCTGCCTGTCCGCCATTGCCAACACCGCGGAAACAATGGGGCTGACCTGCACCGCCGAACCGCTGTAACGGTCCATTCGCTCACCCCGCGTCTCCCCTCTCCCCGAAGGGGCGAGGGATAGGGGTTGCATTCATACGCATGAAAATGCCATGGATCGGGAACTTTCCCCGACCATCACCACCATGGCGTGAACCGCGTTCTCCTTGTCCTGGCGCTGTCCTTTGCCGCCCTGCCCGCTCGGGCGGAGGGGCTTGAGGCGACCCTATCCGACTGGGGGACCGCCGGGCTGATTCAGACGCCGACGGCACGCGCCCTGCCCGACGGCACCGTCACCGCCGGACTGACCGCTCTCGGTGGCCTGCACCGTCACGTCTTCGCCGGGGCTCAGCTTCTGCCGAGCCTGGAAGTCACGCTGCGCGACAGCAGCTACCCGAGCTGGCACGGTCTCAGCGAGCCGGGGGTGGACGCCAAGTTGCGCCTGCTGCGCGAGGGGCCGTGGTGGCCGGCGCTGGCGGTCGGCGGGCGGGACGTCACCGGCGGCGGGCTGGACCTGCCGGGCAAGGGCCGCTTCGCGGGGGAGTATCTGGTCGCCTCGCGCCGCTGGTGGGACGTCGATGTCAGCCTGGGGATCGGCTGGGGCGGGCTCGGCGACTACGGGCATATCCGCAACCCGCTGCGCTTCCTCGGCGGGCGCTTCAAGCGCGACCGCGACCCGGCGAAGGAGTCGTCCCGCGGGCCGGAGGCGTGGTTCACGGGAGAGCGCGCCGCCCTGTTCGGCGGCGTCGAGTGGCACACGCCGCTGGACGGGCTCAGCGTCAAGCTGGAGTACAGCGCCGACAGTTTCCGCGCCCAGCAGCAGGACGACCCGAGCTTCCGGCCCGGCCTGCCGCTGAACGCCGGCCTGGCCTACCGACCCTGGAACTGGCTGGAGCTGGGTGCCGGCGTCGAACAGGGATCGCGCGCCATGCTGCGCCTCGCCGCCCGCTTCGACCCGCGGGACGTGGCCGACATCAGACCACGCACGCCGCCACCCGCGGTCGGCGCCCGTCCCGCCTCGCCGGACGCCGCCCTACCCGCACCGGACATCGCGGCCTTGGCCCGGCTTCACCGGCTGCCCGCCCGCGCCGCGCTGATCGACGGTGACCACGCCACCCTTTGGCTGGACCCGGCGGGCGCCGGGACCGCTCCGCTGGCGCGGGAGGTTGGGCGCGCCGCGCGCCTGCTGGCCGACGGGGCGCCGCCGGAGGTCGAATGGCTGACCGTCGTCACCGGCAGCGCCGGGCTGGACGGCACCGCCGTCACCCTGACGCGCCGCGCCGTGGAGCGGGCGGCCGGCAAGCGCGGCAGTCCCGAGGAGATCTGGCGAACAGCCCGCGTGGACCGCTCTGCCGGCCCTCCGCCGGACTGGTCGGCGCCCTTGACCCTGACCGTCGTTCCAACCGTCGAAGCCAGTCTGTTCGAACAGAGCGCGCCGCTGGTGCAGCGGACCTATGGCGACGCGGTGCTGACGGGGGAACCGCTGCGCGGGCTGGTTCTCAGCGGCGGGCTGCGGTTGAACGTCAGCCACAACCTCCACCTCCTCGACACCAACGCCATCCCGGCGGCGGAGCCGGTGCGCAGCGACCTGCCGCGCTACGCCGACCGCATTGCCGCGGTCGAGCGGCTGTACGCCGCGTGGCTGGCCGCGCCCTCCGCGAGTTGGAGCACGCGCCTGTCCGTCGGCCATTTCGAGGAGATGTTCGGTGGTGTGGGAGCGGAGGCGCTGTACCGCCCCCTGACGGCGCGCTGGGTGCTCGGGCTCGACCTCAACCGCGTCTGGAAGCGTCCGCCCGACGACGTGCTGCGCCTTGCCCCGGAAAGCGGGCGGAACACCGGCCACGCCAGCCTCTATTGGGAAGCACCGGGGGCCGCCACCACAGGTGTGCTGCGGCTGGGCCGCTATCTCGGCGGCGATTGGGGCGGCACGGTCGAGCTGATGCGCGCCTTCGACGGCGGCATCCGCCTGTCCGCCCAGATCACCTGGACCGAGGGGCCGGAGGGCGCGCAAAGCCGCTACGGTGGGCGGCTGGATCAAGGCATCGCGCTGACGATGCCCTTGAATCCCGGCGGCTCCTGGCCGCCGGACGGACGGCTGGGGACCGCGGTGCGCACCCTCGGCCGCGACGCGGGGCAACGGCTGCGCCAGCCATTGCCCCTGTACGACGCGTCGGTCACGGCGGGTTACGGCCACCTGACCGGATCATGGCCGAGGCTGATGGAGTGAGCCGCGGCGGACCGATGATCAGCGGATTTCGGAGATCGTGCCGGTCTTGGCATCGAGCAGCACGGTGCTCCAGGTGCCGTTGGCCGACTGAGCCTCCGCCACGTAGTTCTCACCCTGCTTGCGGAAGTCGCGGACCGAGGTGAAGCCGGCGGCGCTGAAGTAATTCAGCAGCGAGGTCTGCATCAGCTCCTTGCGGTTCTGGCCGCGCTCGGCGCGCTGGGTGGTGTTGGGATCGACGTTCATGATGACCTGCCGGTTGCCCTGCATGGTGTTGGGCATGGTGCCGGTGGCCGAGCCGGTGGTCCCCATGGCGCCGCTGTTCGGCATGCTGTTGTTCATGTTCCCGGTCGAACCATAGGTGCCGGGCGCCCCATAGGTGCCGGTGCTGCCGTAGGTGCCTGCGGCGCCGGACCCAACGGTGGACTCGGCGGTGCCGCTGGTCACACGGTCGGGCATGCGGCCGTCCGGCATCCGGTTCTGGGTCCGGTCGCTCCACGGGTCGGCCCGCTCGCCGGGCAGGCTTTCCACCTGCGGGCTGGTGGTCGGCAGGCCCGAGGGGCTGGAGCGCTCGTAGGGAACCTGCGGCGCGTTGTTCTGATAGGTCTGGGCCATCGCGGCGGGAGCGGCCGCAAGGGTCGCGGCGAGAACGGCGAGGGACAGTTTGGCGTTCATGGCATCCTCTTCTCTCGATACGGCGTCTCGCACCGCGGCAGCGGCGCTGCGCCTTTTCGCCCGCCCGGCCGGAACCGAGCAGGCTGGCGACCCGACAACAGCGCTCGTCGACCGTTGTTGCGGTCAAGCCAGCGTTATCGGGATGCCCCTCCTCCTTTTGGGACCGACCCTACCCAAAAAAAGCTCTTTACTGGAGCGGGGTCCGGGAACCTTTCAGAGCGAAGGCGTGTTCTGCACAATACTGACACGCTCTTCACAGAGTAGGACGTTCAACAGACTGCGCGCCGGACGAGCCGTAATGCGCTTCGGACCGAGCGAGGGAGGTTAGGATGCTCTATTGGGCACTTGTTTTCTTCGTGATCGCGCTGATCGCCGGCGCACTCGGTTTCGGAGGAATTGCGTCAGCCTCTTCGGGCATTGCGCAAATCCTGTTCTTCCTCTTCCTGATCCTGTTCGCGGCGAGTTTGATTCTGGGCCTGGTCAGGCGCCGCTAGACCCAGCACCCGCCCGGAACCGTCCGGGCAGGCGTTTCCCGCAGCGCGCCCTTGCCCGGCCTTTCACGTCTCGGAAGGTCAGGCTCGCGATTACCCCCAAAGCCTCTCGATGTTAGCCTCGCACCTGACCGGCAACGCCCCATTCGGAGCGTTGCCGGTTTCTCTGTGCGGTCAGCCGTGAGCGGATGCGGAACGCGGCCTGAAATGCGGACAGGTCAATCGTCGTCGGTCGGGCTGTGCCCTTCCATGAGCTGGCGCAGGGCACGGCGGCCGCGCGACAGGCGCGACTTCACGGTGCCGATCGAGATGCCCAGGATATCGGCGGCCTCGCCATAGGAAATGCCCTCAAGCCCGATCAGCAGGACCACCTCCCGCTGTTCGGTCGGCAGCAGGCCGAGCGCGCGCTTCAGGTCGCGCAGTTCCAGCCGGACGAACTGCCCGCCATGGGCGGCGCCGATCGCCGCCTGCCCTTCCCCGTCGATGTCCACGACCGCCTGCCGACGACGGATGCCGTTGATGTGCAGGTTGCGCAGGATGGTGAAGAGCCAGGCGCGCAGATTGCTGCCGGGCCGCCAGAGATGCAGGCGCGACAGGGCGCGCTCCAGGCATTCCTGAACGAGGTCGTCGGCCAGCGTGGCGTCCCGCACCATGGCGCGGGCGAAGCGGCGCAGGCGGGGAATCTCCGCCTCGATCTGCGCGATGATCGCCGGATCGGGGGGCGCCAGCGGTGCCGAGGGTGTTTGAGCCGCGTCCTCGGCGGCCGGATCGTCGATTTCGACGCCCTCCTCGGCTTCGACCGCAACGTTCAACTCGTCCTCGTCCGCACGGCGGCTTGCCATCACCGGCTTGAGGGCGACGGGGTCAAGCGGCGCGGGGCTGCTTGCCGGACGGCGCAAGGAACTCGCGACGTGGTTCGCCATCGGTGGAACGCTGCCTCCCTGTGTACCGAAAGATGTCCCGATCATGTCGGGCGCGTCTGAAAACGCCCGAACCATCGCTCCGGCCCCCGCCTTGCGCCGAATGCGCGCGGGGCGTAACCGGATTCTCCAACGACAATCGTCGGTCCATCAGTACGTAATGGCGCACCACGGGGGCTGCCAGTTGGGAAAAAGGCTAAGCCCCTTAACAATTTGGCGAGATTACCCCTAAATGCCATGGATCGTCCGATTGCTCCCGTAGCATTCGGTCAGGGATGAGGTATCGTCTCCGGACATACGGGAGGCTTCATGACTTTGCTCAAAAGGAAAAGGCCGGATGGCTTTCACCAACCGACCTCAAATCTCCTTTGCGGGATAGCCATGTCTATGGCCAACGATGAATTCGCTCATTCATCCTTCCGCAGGTCCGCTGCCAGCGGTTCTTCTTCTCTGTATAGGCGGCGTTTCCGTCCCTTAGCGGAAGTCTTATTTCATTGTGCTCCGCTTCCTCTGTTGGCCCGAACCATATCGCATTACGTCTTTCGTGGACAGCCGGACGTTGGCGCTAGTGCGCTGATCTTCCCGCATACGCCGAAAGACCGGCCGACTTCACCAATCGTCGAAAGCCGCTTCAAGGCGGTGAAAACAGCGGCAACGCTGGCGGCCGGCGGACTGGTTGCATCCTTTCTGACGGTGCTTCCGGCCGTGGCACAGGAGACGTCAGCCCAGACGGCCGCAGCGCAACCATCCGCTTTCCAGAGCACGGGCGAGCGCACGATCCGCGCCTTGGAGGCGCTCGCCGGCAAGGGCAGCGCCCGCGCCCAGTACGAACTGGCCATGCGCTACGAGGTCGGCAAGGGCGTGAACCGGGACGAGCGGATGGCCCTCTCCCTTTATTGCCGGGCGGCCCGCCAGGACTACGCCGAGGCGGCCTACCGCGCCGGGCGCATGCACATGGCCGGGCGCGGCGCGGTGTCGAAGGACGAGGATCTCGGCCGCTCCTGGCTGCGCCGCGCCGCCCAGCTGGGCAATGAGGACGCGGCGCAGATGGTCAAGCCGGTCAATGCCACCAGCAAGGGCGCCTCTGGCAAGAGCGCGGCAGGCAAGGCGCCCGACCGCTGCGAACCGCCGAGCGTGCGCTGGGGCGTGATCCGCATGCCGCCCAAGGAAATCCGCGCCATGGTCACCAAGATGGCCCCCAGCTACGGGCTCGACCCGGATCTGGTGCTGGCGGTGATCGCCGTGGAATCCGGTTACCGCGTGGATGTGGTGTCGGAAAAGAACGCCATGGGGCTGATGCAGCTGATCCCCGAGACGGCGGAGCGCTTCGGCGTCACCAAGCCCTTCGATCCCGAGCAGAACCTGCGCGGCGGCATGAAGTATCTGCGCTGGCTGCTGGCCTATTTCGACGGCAACGTGACGCTGGCGCTGGCCGGCTACAACGCGGGCGAAGGGGCCGTGCTCCAGTACAAGGGCGTCCCGCCCTACCGCGAGACGCAGGACTATGTGGTGAAGGTCCACAGCGTCTACCCGCGCCGCGTCCATCCCCACGATCCCGGCGTGGTCCGTTCCGCCGGCCTGCCCGCCGCCAAGCAGGAGGAGGTCGCCGAATTGAACGTCTCCCGCCCGGGCGCTTCCACAAAACGGTGAAGCGCTCCCGCCGGCTTTTCCCGTATCATGCGGGAAAAGTCGGCGATGGGGATTGCGGATGGGCAACGTGGACGGGACGGGTTCCGACAAGCATTACTGGCACCAGTACATCGACACCTACCGTCAGGCTTTCCAGACGCTGGGCCCGGTGCGGATCATCCTGGAATACGGGGTGTTCCGGGGCGATTCGATCCGTTGGCTGCGCTCCCAGTTTCCGGACGCCTTCATCATCGGCGCCGATATCCTGGAGCCGCAGCCGGAATGGCCGCAGGACGACCGCATCCAGTATGTGCGGTTCGACCAGAACGATCCCGAGCACATCGGGCGCAGCCTGCGGGCCAACGGCATCCTCTTCGACCTCATCATCGAAGACGGCAGCCACATCCCCCAGCATCAGGCGTGGTGCCTGACCCAGTCCCTGCCCCACCTGCGCAGCGGCGGCCTATATATTCTGGAGGACGTTCACACCTCCCACCCGGACCACAGCCTCTACCAGGCCTATTGCGCCGATTACGCCCAGCCCCCGGCCACCAGCCTCCAGCTGCTCCTCGCCCTTCAGCACATCCGAGCGGCGGGGATTCCCTTCACCGACGCGATGGCCGCTGGCTTGGCGTCGAAGGATTTCTTCACGGCGGAGGAGGTGAAGGCGCTGCACGCGGACATCGCCGGGATCGAGCTGTACCGGCGCACCCGCCTGCCCCTGCACTGCTACAAATGCGGTTCCAGTGATTACGATTACGCGGCGATGCGCTGCCGCTGCGGCGTTGCGCTCTACGAGACCGCGGACTCCATGTCCTTCCTGATCCGCAAGACCTGAGGGGGACACGGCTGGATGGCGCCGGTGCATGGTGCGGAAACGACGACGGCCCGCCGATTGGCGGGCCGTGGATCGTTGGTGCCGGAAAGGATGGCGTCCCCTAGGGGATTCGAACCCCTGTTACCGCCGTGAGAGGGCGGTGTCCTAGGCCTCTAGACGAAGGGGACCTTCATCGGGCGATGCTCGGTTGCCAGCCGAACGAAAGTGGCGTCCCCTAGGGGATTCGAACCCCTGTTACCGCCGTGAGAGGGCGGTGTCCTAGGCCTCTAGACGAAGGGGACAGTCTTTCGTCGTCTGACGACGTGGCGTCGTCGGCGTGGCGGGTTTTTAGCGAACCCACCCGGCCCGATCAAGCCTTTTCTGACAGACCTTTGGCGATTTTCAGAAAAGAGTTCACGACGGCCTGCGGCGTGTCGAAGGCGGTGACCAGACGCAGCAGATCGCCCTCCCAGCGGTAGAAGCGGTAGCCCGCGGCCTCCAGCCCGTCGGCCACCGCCGCGGGCAGGCGCACGAAGATCTCGTTGGCCTCCACCGGATGGGCCAGCTCCGCACCCGGCAGCGCGGCGAGGCCCTGCGACAGCCGGTCGGCCATGGCGTTGGCGTGGCGGGCCAGCCGCAGCCACAGATCGTCGGCCAGCCAGGCGTCGAGCTGCGCCGACAGGAAGCGGCCCTTGGACACCAGATGCCCCGCCCGCTTGCGGCGGAAGCCGAAATCCTCGGCCAGCGCCGGGTTGAAGAACACCACCGCCTCCGCGGCGAGGCAGCCGCCCTTGGTGCCGCCCAGCGACAGCACGTCCACCCCGGCCTTCCAGGTCACATCCGCCGGGGCGCAGCCCAGCCGGGCCACCGCGTTGGCGAAGCGGGCGCCGTCCATGTGCACGGCCATGCCGTGGGCGTGCGCGACGTCGGTCAGGGCCGCCACCTCCTGCGGGCGGTAGACCGTGCCGGCCTCCGTCGCCTGGGTCAGGCTGAGGGCGGCGGGCTGCACCCGGTGGACCACGCCGATCCCCGCACCGCCGAGCGCCGCGGTCAGCGCGGCGGGGGTCAGCTTGCCGCCCTCCCCGGCCAGCGGCACCAGCTTGGCCCCGCCGGTGGCCATCTCCGGCGCGCCGCACTCGTCGACGTGGATGTGGCTTTCCTGGTGGCAGTAGACCGCGCCGTAGGGTGGGACCAGGGCCGACAGGGCCAGCGCGTTGGCCGCCGTCCCGGTGGCGACCGGGAACACCGTCACCTCCGCCTCGAAAAGGGCGGACAGGCGGCGGGTGACGCTGGCGGTCAGCGGGTCCTGCCCATAGGGATCGGCGGACCCGACCGCGGCCGCGGCCAGGGCGTTGACCACCTCCGGCGCCGCGCCGGCCACATTGTCGCTGCGGAAGTCATAAACCGACGGATTGGTCATGGCGCGGCGGCTCCGGCGGCGACGGTCACGACGATGGCGCCGGTGCGCGGGTCCATCACATACAGGCGGTCCGCGGCGTCCGGTATGGTGACGCGGAAGACGACGCGGTTGCCGACCGCCACCGGGTCGCCCAGGCGCGCGCCCGCCGGCAGGCCCAGCGTGACCTCCTCCGTCCGGCCCGCGGGAGCGGCGGCGCGCTCGGTGTCGACGGCGGCCCGGCGCTCCGGATCGCTGATGCGCTTGTAGAGTTCGACGCCGAGGAACGCGAAGCCGGCGATGATCATCACGCCCATGATGACGATGAGTGCCTTGAGGAACTGCACGGTTTGGGGTCCACTCTCGCGCGAATGTGAGGAGTTTTGCCGAACGATGCCCGAACGCACCGAAATCGACGACGATGAGGACGAATACACCGGAACGCAGGACGGCGAAACCGGCGATGGCGCGCGGCACCGCTGGAGCGTTCCGGACGAGGCTTCCGGACAGCGGCTCGACAAGGCCCTGGCGGCGGGGCTCCCCGGCCTGTCGCGGTCGCGCGTGCAGGCGCTGCTGGAGAAGGGCTGCGTGCAGGACGGCAACGGACGGACGGTCACGGACCTTTCGATGAAGGTCAAGCCCGGACAAACTTTCGACGTTTTCATCCCCGAAGCTGAACCTGCACAGCCCGAAGCCCAGGACATCCCCCTGGACGTGGTCTATGAGGATGAGGACGTGTTGGTGATCGACAAGCCCGCGGGCATGGTGGTCCACCCCGCCGCCGGCAATCCGGACGGCACGCTGGTCAACGCCCTGCTCGCCCATTGCGGCGACAGCCTGTCGGGCATCGGCGGCGTGCGGCGTCCGGGCATCGTCCACCGGCTCGACAAGGACACCAGCGGCCTGATGGTCGTCGCCAAGAACGACCGCGCTCATCACGCGCTGACGGAGCAGTTCTCCGGCCGCACGCTCAGCCGCACCTACCAGGCGCTCGTCTGGGGCGTCCCCTCCCCCCGCGAGGGGCGGATCGAGGGCAACATCGGGCGCAGCAGCAGCGACCGCAAGAAGATGGCCGTGGTCACCGGCGGCGGCAAGCACGCGGCCACCCGCTACCGCGTCGTCCGCTCCTTCGGCACCGCGCTGGCGCTGGTCGAATGCACGCTGGAGACCGGGCGGACCCACCAGATCCGCGTGCACATGGCGCACATCGGCCATCCCATCGTGGGCGACCCGCTCTATGGCAAGGGGCGTGCCGGACGCGCCGGCGGCAAGCACGCCTCAGCCCTGCTGGAACCCCATCGCGACCGGTTTGTTGGCTTTCCACGGCAGGCACTGCACGCCGTCGGGCTGACCTTCCGGCACCCCGCAACGGGGGAGACGGTCCACTTCCAGGCGCCGCTTCCCACGGATATTAAAGATTTGTCAGATTTCTTAGAATCCCTGTAATCCACTATACCCGCGCGCAGAAGTCGGTTATTCTTCGCGTCAACAGCCACCAACGCTCACGCTTGCATCCGGGACCATCCCCGGCGGATCGAACGGGCAAGCGGACGGCGAGGCGGCGCAGAACAGTGAACGGCCGTGTGCCCGTGAGAAGGCACGAAGAACAGCCGTCGGAGAGGGTCCAACATGGCGACGACATCCAGCGTTCCGGTCATCAGTTCCGAAAGCAACCTCTCGCGCTACCTCCAGGAAATCCGCAAGTTCCCCATGCTCGCGGCGGAGGAGGAGTACATGCTGGCCAAGCGCTGGCAGGAGATCGAGGATTCGGACGCCGCGCACAAGCTGGTGACCAGCCATCTGCGGCTCGTGGCGAAGATCGCCATGGGCTACCGCGGCTACGGCCTGCCGCTGTCGGAGCTGATCTCCGAGGGCAACGTGGGCATGATGCAGGCGGTGAAGCGCTTCGACCCCGACCGCGGCTTCCGGCTGGCGACCTACGCCATGTGGTGGATTCGCGCCGCCATCCAGGAATACATCCTGCACAGCTGGTCGCTGGTGAAGATGGGCACCACGGCGGCCCAAAAGAAGCTGTTCTTCAACCTGCGCCGCCTCAAGGGCCAGATGCAGGCCATCGAGGAGGGCGACATGTCGCCCGAGCAGGTGCGCCACGTCGCCACGACCCTCGACGTGCCGGAGCAGGACGTCGTCAACATGAACCGCCGCCTCAGCGCCCCCGACCATTCGCTGAACGCGCCGCTGCGCGCCGACAGTGAGGGCGAGTGGCAGGATTGGCTGGTGGACGAGACGGCGAACCAGGAAATCTCCCTGGCCGAGAACGAGGAGCTGGGCAAGCGGCGCAAGCTGCTGACCGCCGCCATGGAGAACCTGAACGAGCGCGAGCGCGACATCCTGGAGGAGCGCCGCCTGCGCGACAACCCCACCACGCTGGAGGATCTGTCGCAGAAGTACGGCATCAGCCGCGAGCGCGTCCGCCAGATCGAGGTGCGCGCCTTCGAGAAGCTCCAGAAGGCCATCCGCAACGCCGCGGTGGAGCAGAAGCTGGCCGGCTGATCTTAGCCCTCTCCCTGCTTTCGGCGGACCGAAGGTCCGCCTGTCGCGTCAGCGCAAACTTTGTTTGCGCGTGAGCGGAGGGGAGAGGGAACTCCCTCACGCCCCCGCGGGTTCGGCCATCTGGTCCTGCTCGTCCGGCGAGAGGCCACCGGCCTCGTCGAACAGGTCGCCGGCTACCTCCGGTCCCCATTCCTGGACCAGACCGACCTTCACGTCCTTCAGCGCGCTGACCCGCTTTTCGGCGCGCATCACCTCGAAATTCGCCACCATCGGCGGAATCCCGAAATAGAGCGCCCAGCCGATCGCCGCCGACCCGTACATCACCAGCCAGGCCAGCGGGTCCATGAAGATCTTGCCGGCGGCGCCGATCGTGTGGTTGTGCTTCCACAGCTCGATGGCGTAGGGCATGCAGCCGCAGAAATTCAGCCCGCCGACGGTGATCGGCGCCGATTTCTCGGGGTCGCGGTCGGTGACGTAGGCGACGATGGTCGGAATCATGCCGATGCCGAACAGGATCGACGTGGGCAGCACCACCAGACCCGCCGGGATGATCAGCAGGATCAGCGTCAGCATGCTGCCCTTGCGCTTCTTCTTCTTTCCGCCGCTCTTGCCGCCGCGCGCCATGGGTGCCACCCGATCCTTGGTTTGAAGGCCGCCGTCAGAAGGCGAAGAAGAGGATGATGCCGCCGACCAGAAGGGTCGACAGCAGGCTCGACACGATGGCCGCCACCTGCCGGCCGGACGATTCGATGATGCTGTTCCGGTCGCCGATGCTCTGCCGCAGCTTGTTGATCTCGGCGTCGGCCTCGCGGTAGGCGATCTGGCCGGCCTCGAACTCCAGCTTGTCGCGGCGCAGCGCCTCCGGATCGTCGACGATCTTCAGCAAGTCGCCAAGGCGCCCGTTGTGGGCGGCGGAGTCGGCCAGCTTGCGCACGTTGTCCTGGTGCGGCCGGCTGTGGAAACGGCGGAAGGCCGGATCGAGCAGCGATACCACCCAGGCGGCGAGATGCGACAGGGAGTCGGTGCCGGTGCGCGCCTGCACGTCGGACAGGATGGTCAGCATCGCGATCACCCGGCGCATCGGCTCGATGCTGGAACCGAGCTGGGTGTAGAGCATCTCGTCGGTCCGCCGGTGCCGCACCGCCAGGAAGGCGGCGACGTGGCGGTCGATGGGGTCCTTGTGCCGCTCGCTCCCCGCCCCCATCCAGTCGAGCGCGCGCAGCAGCTCCGCCGGGGTGGTCGGCATCTGCTTGGCCACCAGCGGGCTGATGCAGGGCATGGTGGGGTTCATCTCGTACAGGACGCGCTCCACCCCCAGCCCGTGGCCCGTGCGGTCCAGCAGACCGCGGACCTGGTCGAAATTCTGCACCATCGGCACGAACTCGGGCTTGAAGTCGCTCTGCACGCTCACCCAGAACATGGGAAGCTGATTGGCCAGGACCTCGGCCGACGGCTGCGGCGACTCGCCGCGCAGGAAGGCCTCGGCCAGCATGGTGCCGATGCCGTCGGGCATCATCGCCTTGCCGCGGTAGCGGATGGGCGCGCCGGGGTCCAGCGCCATGCAGACGCGCGCGACCAGCCGTTCGGCCATGCTGCCGCCCTTGCCGGTGGTCGAGGCGGTCTGCACCGCGTTCGCCACCGCCTCCGCCCGCGCATCGTCGCCCATGGAGCGGCGCAGCCATTTGTCCAGCTCGCCGCCCTCGATGACCGTGGCGGCGGGCGCCACATGGCGGGCGAAGGCGCGGGCCAGCGTCCGGCAATGCCAGTAGTCCTGCCCCTGGAACTCCAGCGGACGGGCGGCCCGGCGCGGCACCTGCGGCTGCTTCGGGCTGAGGCGGCGCCCGGCGACCCAGAGGTCGAGGTCCTGAAGCGTCCAGCGCTGCTTGGGATCGTCCACCAGCAGCCCGCGGATCACCTCGCTGATCGCCAGCGGCAGGCGCATCTGGCCGACCAGCGCCGGGTAGGACCCGCGCTCGATCTTGGCCTGGAGGATCGCCTCGTCCTCCGCCGCACCCACCGGGTTGCGCCCCAGCAGCAGCAGGAGCAGCGTGACGCCCAGCGAATAGAGGTCGTCGGCCATGGTGCCGGTGCCGCGCCCGGCCGGCGAGGCCATGCCGCGCTCCACCGTCTCCAGCAGGACCGTCTGGCCGTAGCCGGGCGGGGTGGAGAGGCATTCGCCCAGCATCAGGCTGCTGGAGGCCAAGTCGCGGTAATAGAGGTTGGTCGGGCGGATCGCGCCATGGACCACGCCGCGGCTCGACAGCTCCTTCAGCGCCGCTACCAGCGGATGGATGATCTGGCGGGTCAGATGGTCTTCGGGGATCGGGTCCGTGGTCTCGGTCAGGCTGTTCATCAGCCGTTTGCCCGCCGGACGCTCGAAGATCATGCAGAGGCGGCGCCCCTGGCTCGCCGGCCAGTCCACCATGCCCCAGTCGAGCAGGCGCATGTGGGCCTGGTTGTCGAGGCTGGCGACGGTGGCGGCGATGTCGGTGCGCGCCAGCGTGGCGCCGTGGCCGATGATGGCGAAGGCTTCGGACCGCTTGTCACGCAGCGGCTTGGCCGTGTAGGCGTTGCCGCCGATGGCGTTGAGAGCGGCGAGCGGCGCGTTGGGGTGGATTTCGTACCGCTCGGCCAGCTTGACCGGCTCGGCGTTCGCCATCATCCGATCCGCGGCGGCTGCGGTCATGGCATCGGATGGCATGGCGTTCGAATCCCCGGAGCCTGCGAGCGTGTGCCAGCCTTAGTCGCTCGAAAAGGGCAAACAAACTGTTAACGCGGGGGCAAGTGGTTGCCTCGGGCCCCCACCCGAACCTCCCCCTGCAAAGCGGGGGGAGGTTCGGGTGGGGGGCCCGTATCAACCACTCGTCAACCGTGTTTCAGGTTCAATCCTGGAACGGGTCGTTCATCAGGATGGTGTCGTCGCGCTCCGGGCTGGTGGACAGCAGGGCCACCGGGGCCTGGATCAGCTCTTCCACATGACGGACGTACTTCACCGCCTGGGCCGGCAGCTCGGCCCAGGAGCGGGCGCCCTGGGTGCTGTCCTTCCAACCCTCGAAGGTCTCGTAGATCGGCTCGACGCGGGCCTGGGCGGCGGCGTTGGCCGGCAGGTAATCCAGCTCCTGCCCGTCCAGACGGTAGCCGACGCACACCTTGATCTCGTCGAAGCCGTCCAGCACGTCCAGCTTGGTCATGGCGATGCCGTCGATGCCGCCGGTCTTCACCGCCTGGCGCACCATCACGGCGTCGAACCAGCCGCAACGGCGCTTGCGGCCGGTGACCACGCCGAACTCCTTGCCGCGCTGGCCGATCAGCTCGCCGACGTCGTCGAACAGCTCGGTCGGGAACGGGCCGGAGCCGACACGGGTCGTGTAGGCCTTGCAGATGCCCAGCACGTAGCCGACGGCGCGCGGACCCATGCCGCTGCCGGCGGCGGCGTTGCCGGCCACCGTGTTGGAGGATGTGACGAACGGATAGGTGCCATGGTCGATGTCGAGCATCGAGCCCTGGGCGCCTTCGAACAGGATGCGCTTGCCGGCGCGGCGCAGCTCGTCCAGCGTCTTCCAGACGACCGATGCGTAGGGGAGCACCTGCGGGGTGATCTCGCGCAGCGGGTCCAGGATGTCGGCCGGGGTCATCTCCGGCGCGCCCAGGCCGCGGAGCAGCAGGTTGTGGTGGGCCAGCAGGGCGTCCACCTTCTCCTTCAGCACCGCCTCGTCGCCGAGGTCGCACAGGCGGATGGCCCGACGGGCCACCTTGTCCTCATAGGCCGGGCCGATGCCGCGGCCCGTCGTGCCGATCTTGCCGGCGCCGCGGGCCTCCTCGCGCGCCTTGTCGAGCGCGCTGTGGACCGGAAGGATCAGCGGAACGTTCTCGGCGACCTGGAGCGTGGCGGGGGACACGTCCACGCCCTGGCTCTTGATCGCCGTCACTTCGCGGATGAAGGCCCAGGGGTCGAAGACGACGCCGTTGCCGATGATCGACAGCTTGTTGGAGCGAACCACGCCCGAAGGCAGCAGGCTCAGCTTGTAAGTCACGCCGTTGATCACCAGCGTGTGGCCGGCGTTGTGACCGCCCTGGAAGCGCACCACCACGTCGGCCCGGCTGGACAGCCAGTCGACGATCTTGCCCTTGCCCTCGTCGCCCCACTGGGCGCCGACCACCGCCACGTTGGCCATGTGTGTCTCCGCAAAAAAAGAAGGCAGAAAGAAAACGTTGCCCATGCAGAGGCGTCCCCCGACCTTGCGGGGGAAGCCCCATCGTGAAGTCTCAAGTCAGCGGCGTGACCGTGCCGCCGTCCAGACGGTGGCCGCAGTCCAGCCGCCGGGCCTCCGCCGCTGCGTCCGCCACGGGGGCCAGCCCCGCCACGGTGACCCAGCCCTCGGCGCGCAGCTTGCCCGCCGCGGCCCAGGAGGTGCCATGCGGCACAAAAACGCGCTTGGCCGGCTCCGGCGCCGGAACGGCGCGCAGGAGCGTGTCCATGTAGAGGGTGAAGCCGGTCCCCGGCTCGCCCTCCTCCTCCACGCCCGGACGCACGCCGGCGCGGTAGCGGCCCCCCGCCCCCAGCTCGCCGCGCACGTCGCGCGCGAACAGGGTGAAGCTGAGGCCGGTCTGGTATTCGAAGCCGCGATGCTCCACAAGATCGACGGTGATCGTCAGATCGGGGCGCGCGGCGCGCAACAGGCCCAGGGCGTCGGTCAGGCGGCGCCGGTCCTTCTCCGCCGTTTCCGGCAGCGGCAGCGCCGACAGCACCTCCATGGCGCGCTCCGCCGGACCGGAGGCGGTCATCAGCGTGTGCAGCAGCGTGGCCGCCGGACCGCCGACCGCCGTCACCGCCGCCGCATCCTTCTTGTCCAGCGCCTCGCGCAGCCGGGCCGTCTCCTCCTCGCCCAGACCCAGGCCGCGGCAGACCCGCGCCACCATGGTCGGAACGCAGAGGTCCACCGACAGGTGCCGCACCCCCACCCCTTCCAGGGCGTGGGCGGCGAGCAGGATCACCTCGGCGTCCGCCTCGGCCTCCAGCGGGCCGATCAGCTCGACGCCGACCTGAGTGATCTGCCGCTCGGGACGCAGCTGCGACCCCTTCACGCGCAGCACCGGCCCGGCGTAGCACAGCCGCACCGGGCGGGCGCCGTTCTTCAGGCGGGTGGTGGCGATGCGCACGATCTGCGGGGTGATGTCGGCGCGCACGGCCATCATGCGCTGCGACAGCGGGTCCATCAGCCGGAAGGTCTGCTTCGCCATGGCGGCGCCGGAGCCGGACAGCAGATTGTCCTCGAACTCGACCAGCGGCGGCTCGACGCGCTCATAGCCGTGGGCGGTGAAGTCCGCCAGCAGGCGCGCCACCGCCGCCGCTTCGTGCGCCGCTTCGGGCGGCAGCACGTCGTGCAGGCCGGCGGGCAACAGGGCGGAGCTCAGGGAATCAGCGGGCATGGCCTGCGTCGTCTCGTCGAATAAGTGGCAAACCGTCGGCATGGCGAGAGCCCGCACGTCCGGTGGGCATGCGGTGCTCGGGCATACGGAGCGGGTCAATACCCCACCCCCCTTCCTCATGCAAACGGAAAAGCCCCGCGACCCGTGCCCGTCTCCCCTGCGCCGACAACAGGCGGCCGTCCGGAAAGGTCCGAAACATGGATGCATTCCAATCGAATCTTTGTTGAGTTTGATGCGAAATCTCCGGCATCCTGTGTACGAACCGTGCCGGCAGCAGCGGGGCAATGGCACCATGGCACGCGCGTCCGCCAGCTACGAAGTGCAGATCTACGTCCAGGACCACTGGGTTCTGGAAGGCCGCTTCGACACCGAGGCGGAGGCGCTGGTCTTCGGCCGCAAGGCGCTGTCCGGCGGCAGGATCGAGGGCATACGGGTGGTGCGCGACTGGCGGCGCCCGGACGGCCGCCATGTCGAGACAGAAGTCCATGTGGAGTTCCGCCAGGTCTCCCGCGCGGTGGCCGCCTCCCCCATCGACGAGGCGCCGGCGCTCTGCCTCACGCTCGACCATTGCTACGGCGTGCAGAGCCGCATGACGATGAATCGGGTGCTGCGCAACTACGTGGAGCGCGCGGTGGTCACCCCGACCGAGGTCCTGCACAACCATGCGGAGCTGGCCCGGCTTCTCAACACCGACAGCCTCGTGCCCACCGCGGTCGGGCGGGTCGCCGCGCTCCAGGCGGACAGGGCCGGGACGGACGGGCGCGGGCGACGCGACGCGCTGAACCTGCTGATGCACGAATTGACCGACCGGGCGCGCGTCGCCGCCGCGCGCAAGGACCTGCCGGCCATCGCCGCCACCGGCTTCCGCCCCATGTTCGACCGGCTGGATTCGAGCCTGCCGGCGGAGGAGCGCGATTTCCTCGCCCGCGTGGTGCTGTCGCGCGAACTGGTGCAGATGCGCAACTGGCTGGCCAAGCTGGATTTCCTGGGGGAGCTGGCACGGGAGGACGGGGGAGCGGCCGACCGCCCGCTGGTGCTGCTCGATGGCGTGATCGCCGACGTCCTGGGCGCCCCCTCCGTCGCGCAGGAGCTTCTGGGCGCCCAGGGCAGTCTGGCGGAGGCGCTGTGCAACCTGATCGACCTGTCGCGGGGCCGCCTCTCCCCGGCCAAGCGGGCGGAGGGCGACCGCGCCGTCCAGCTGAACGAGCTTTTGGCCTTCCACGACCTCGACCAGACGCGGCTGGTCATCCTGGATCTGGTGAGGCGGCAGTTGAAGGGCACGCAGCCGCTCTACCGTTCCGACCCGTCGCTGGAGATGGACGCCTTTCAGGAGATCCTGAAGCGCACGCTCGGCCCCGACGGACCGGCCGGGGGCGGCCCGATGGCGGAGGCGCTGGTCCTACGCTACCTGCGCTTTTTGGAGGGCGGCGGGGCGCCGGGACGCAAGCAGGCCATCGCCGAGGTGGCCGGCCGCATCCCCGACGCGCGGGACCGGGTGCGCTTCCTGCTGGCGCTGGCCGATTCCGACCTCGGCCATGGGCACGCCGGGGACATCGCCCGGCTGTTGCACGCGCTGACCGGCAACCCGGCGGGCTATGGCCGCTTCGTCCATCCCCGCCTGCCGCCCCGCGACAATCTGGAAGCGCTGACCCTGCTCTACTGCCAAGCCGCCGACTCGGCGCTGCCGGAGGAGGCGCGGACCCGGCTGACCGGCGACCTCGACGCGCTTCTGGTGGCCTACATCACCGGGGAGCGGGTGGTGGAGCGGCTGGACGATCCCGGCGACGCGCTGCGGCTGCGCGCGAACCGTCTGCTGCAGGTCTGCGCGCCGGGCATCCTGCGCAGCCGGCGGGCGCTGGAGATGGTTCGGCGCCGCGTCGTCGAGCATCTCCGCCAACCGCAGTTCGACCGGAAGTACGTGGAGGATTTGCCTGACGCGGTGGCGCAGCAGCGCGCCTTGCGGGAGTTCTACCGCATGTTGGGAGAAGCCGGATTCGTCTGACCCGCGGACGCGACACAACCCCGATGCGGATGGACAGCACCGGCCACTTTGGATAATCAGCGCAGGACAACGGAGCATAACAACGGGGAAGAACGGGGCGTCGCCACCGGCCCCCGCGGCGGCGAAGGGCATAGCCTTGGGCAATGGAATCGCGCTGGGACCGGTCTTCCACATCATCGGCATTCTTCTGACCATCCTGGGGCTGGGCATGCTGGTGCCGGCGCTGGCCGACGCCGCCGTGGGCAACCAGGACTGGACGGCCTTCGTCGGTTCCAGCGCGGCGACGCTGGCGGTCAGCGGGGGCATGGTCCTCGCGACGTCGAGCAGGGAGCACGCGCGCTTCACCGTGAAGCAGCATTTCCTGCTGACCACGCTGTCCTGGTGCGTCCTGGCCGCCTTCGGCGCCCTGCCCTTCATGATTTCCGCCGCCCGCCTGTCCTTCACCGACGCCTATTACGAGGCGATGTCCGGCCTCTCCACCACCGGCGGCACGGTCATCGTCGGGCTGGACGGCGCCCCGCCGGGGGTCCTGCTGTGGCGGTCGCTGCTGAACTGGTTCGGCGGGGTCGGCATCATCGTCATGGCGATCGCCGTGCTGCCCATCCTGCGGGTCGGCGGCATGCAGCTCTTCCGCACCGAGTCGTCCGACAAGGGCGACAAGCCCTTCGCCACGGTGCAAGACACGGCGGGCGCCATCGCCATGACCTATCTGGCGCTGACCATCCTGTCGGCGGCGGCCTACCATCTGGCCGGCATGACGTGGTTCGACGCGATCAACCACGCCATGGCCTCCATCGCCACGGGCGGCTTCTCGACCAAGGACGCCTCGCTCGGCTGGTTCGATTCCCACGCGGTGCTGTGGGTGGCGACCGTCTCGATGATCTGCGGGGCCTTGCCGCTGACCTGGTACATCCGCCTGCTGCGCGGCCAGCGCAACGCGCCGGTCTTCGGCGACAGCCAGGTAAACGCGCTGCTGGCGATCCTGCTGGTGGCCGGCGTCGCCATGACCCTGTGGGCCTTCGCCGTGGTCGGCCTACCCTTCCGGGACGCGCTCAGCCATTCGGTGGTGAACGTCACCTCGATCATCACCGGGACCGGCTTCGTCTCCACCGACTTTTCGACCTGGGGCAGCTTCGCCGTGGTCGCCTTTTTCTTCTTCTACTTCATCGGCGGCTGCACCGGATCGACGACGGGATCGATCAAGGTCTTCCGTTGGCAGGTGCTGGCCCTGTCGATGCTGAACCAGATGCAGCGGATGCTGAAGCCGAACCGCGTGCTGGTCCCGCTCTACCAGGGCAAGGTGCTGGACGAGGATGTGGTCGGTTCGGTCATCAACCTTGCCTTCGCCTTCATGGCGGCCTTCGGCATCCTGTCGCTGCTGGTCGCCGCGATGGGCGTGGACTACCTGAGCGCGGCCAGCGCCGTCGCCTCCGCGCTCGCCAACGCCGGACCGGGGCTGGGGCCGGTGGTCGGCCCGTCGGGCACCATGGCCCCCTTGCCCGACGCCGCGAAATGGGTGCTGAGCTTCGCCATGCTGCTGGGCCGGCTGGAGGTCTTCACCGTGCTGGTGCTGATCCTGCCGAGCTTCTGGCGGGATTGAGCGGGCCACGAAAAAGGCCGCACCGGAGTGGCGCGGCCTATTTCACTCAACATCAGCGGCTCAGCGCCCGAAGGTCTCCGCCTTGACCGTGGCGAAGGCCCAGTCGAGCCAGGGCAGGACCGCCTCCATGTCCTCGTTCTCCACCGTGGCGCCGCCCCACAGGCGCAGGCCGGGAGGGGCGTCGCGGTAGGAGCCGGCGTCGAAGGCGGCCTCCTCCTTCTCCAGCAGCGTGGCGAGCTTCTTGGCGAAGTCGGCCTGGGCCTCCGGCGTCAGGGCGGTCACCTCGGGGTCGGTGAAGCGCAGGCAGATCGAGGTGCAGGAGCGCGTCGCCGGATCGTCTCCCAGGAAGCCGGCCCAGGTCGAGGCCGCCACCCACTCCGAGACGATGCGCAGGTTCTGCTCCGACCGACGGATGAGTTGCGTCAGGCCGCCGACCGACAGCGACCAGCGCAGCCCGTCGATGGCGTCCTCCACGCAGAGCATGGATGGCGTGTTGATGGTGTCGCCGACGAAGATGCCCTCGATCAGCTTGCCACCACTGGTCAAACGGAAGATCTTGGGCAGCGGGCGGTCAGGCTGGAAACTCTCCAGCCGCGCCACGGCGCGCGGGCTGAGCACCAGCATGCCGTGCGCGGCCTCGCCGCCCAGCACCTTCTGCCAGGACCAGGTGGCGACGTCGATCTTGCTCCACGGGATGTCCATGGCGAAGGCGGCGGAGGTCGCGTCGCAGATCGACAGACCCTCGCGGTCCGCCGGAATCCAGTCGCCGTCCGGCACCCGCACGCCCGACGTCGTGCCGTTCCAGGTGAACACCACATCGCGGCTGAAATCGGCCTGCGACAGGTCCGGCAGTTCGCCGTAGGGGGCCTGGATGGTCCGCACGTCGGACAGGCGGAGCTGCTTGGTGACGTCGGTCACCCACTCCTTGCCGAAGCTCTCCCAGGCCATCATGTCGACGCCGCGCTCACCCAGCAGGTTCCACAGCGCCATTTCCACCGCCCCGGTGTCGGAGGCCGGGACGATGCCGATGCGGTAGTCGCCGGGGATCGCCAGGACGGCGCGGGTCAGGTCGATGACTTCCTTCAGCTTCGCCTTGCCCGGCTTCGAGCGGTGGGAGCGGCCGAGCAGCGCGCCGTCCAGGGCGTCCAGCGACCAGCCGGGCCGCTTGGCGCAGGGGCCGGAGGAAAACAGCGGGTTCGACGGCCGGCGGGCGGGCTTCATGGACGGTCTACTCCCCAAAACTCGGGATTGCGGTATGGCCGGGGACGATAGGAGTTGCGTCGGAGCCCGTCAATCAGCCGCTCACGCGCAGCAGCGTCGCCTGGATGTGGCGGATGCCCGCCGCGTCGCAGAAGTAGTAGCAGACCGCCACCCGCCCGTCCGCCAGCACGGTCGCCCAGGGATAGCCGACGTCGGGCGACGGCGCGTCGTCACGGATGACGACCTCCGGCGCGCTCTCCAGAGTTTCCCGCCGGCTGTCCCAGACGCGGGCACGCACGCCGTAGGGCTCGTGGCGGTAGCCATAGACGATGAGCAGCCGCCCGTCCGGCAGCGGGCAGGCGTCGTAGGGATGGCCGATGACCGCGTTCTCGATCCAGGGCGCCCAGCTTTCCCCCAGATCATGGGAGACCGAGGTGGCGAGGCGGTCGCCCAGCCCGGTGGTGCGGTGGAAGGCGACCAGTTGCCCGTCGGCGGTCAGGTGCAGGGCGGTCTCGCAGAAGCCGGCCCGCCCCGCCGGGTCGCGCGCGATGGTGCTGCGCAGAGCCCAGCTTTCCCCGCGGTCGCGGGAGGCGAACAGGTAGCTGCTGTAAGGGCCGCCCGTGTAGGTCGCCATCAGCAGCGTGCCGTCCGGCGCCTCCACCGCCCGCCCGCGCACCGCACCGCCCAGCATGGGGCGCAGGCCGGGCAGGATCGGCCCCCGGTCCGGCAGCTCCGGCAGGTAGCGGTGCGCCGACCAGTGCCGCCCGCCGTCGTCGCTGACGCGGGTGCTGCCGCCCCAGAACAGGAAGAAGGTGCCCGACGTCCCGGCGTTGCCCAGCAGGTGGACGCCCTTCTCTCGCAGCCGCAGGCCGTGGCGAGCCGACATCGGGTACCAGCCGAAGCTGCCCAGGACGATCCGCCCCGAGCGCAGGACCAGCAGGCTGGGGTCCTGGTCGCCCGCCTCCGGGTCGGTGGGCAGGGGCTGCGGCGCGCCTTCCGGCTCGAAATCCGGGGTGAAGCGCTGGATCACGAGGTGGGAGCGCGAATCCACATGGTCGACGCTGGTGAAATCGCCATTGCCGTCCGCCGGTTCCCCGTGCAGCCAGCGGTGGTCGCGGGCGCGCCGGAAGGCCACCAGCACCCGCCCGTCGGCCAGCGTGGCCGCGGACGGGAAGGACGCGTAGAAGCGCCGGTCGCTGTAGACGACGCGATGCGAAAGACTGTCGAGCATGACCCTGAAACCCGCCTTGACCCCGCCCCGCAGGGGGGCATCCCATCAATGTCCGGTGGCCGAAATGAAGGATTTCTTTACGGTGCGCGTGATCCCTTGCTAGTCACACCGCTTTCCGCAGCCCTGCCCGGCGAAGGTCATGACCGAAGTGAGAACCGAAGCGGCCACCACCGCGAACATTCCCTACGGCCGCCACCGCGACCGCAACGACCTGTCGCAGGTGCTGCCGCTGACCACGCCCTTCTCGCTGCTGATCGACCCGTCGAACGGCTGCAACTTCCGCTGCGTCTTCTGCGCCACCGGCAACCCTGAGCTGCTGAAGGAGATCGGCCGCCCGCGCGGCGCCATGAAATTCGACCTGTTCCGCAAGATCGCCGACGACATCGCCGAATTCGACGCGCCGATCAAATCCGTCCACCTCTACAAGGACGGCGAGCCGCTGGTGAACACCCGGATCGAGCATATGGTCCATCTTCTGAAGGCGCGCGGCCTGGCCCGCCATGTCGAGATGACCAGCAATGGTTCCCTGCTGACGCCGGAGCGTGCGGACGCGCTGCTGGCCGCCGGGCTGGACGCCATGCGCGTCTCCGTCTACGGCGCCAGCGACGCCATGTACAAGCGCGTCACCCGGCGCTTCGACCGCTTCCAGACCGTCGTGGACAATGTGGCCTATCTTTACCGGCGCAAGACGGAGCTGGGCCGTGATTTCCACCTCCACTGCAAGATCATCAACGTGGAGTTGACCGAGGAGGAGCGGCAGAGCTTCATCGACACCTTCACGCCGATCGCCGACAGCCTGTTCGTCCATCCGCTGCACGGCGAGGCGCTGGCCGAGGAGAGCGCCTTCGCCGCCGCCCCCGACACGGCCCGCAAGGTCTGCTCCGAGCCCTTCCTGAAGCTGGCCATCAACTTCAACGGCGAGGTATCGGTCTGCTGCGCCGACTGGCGCATGGGCACCATCGTCGGCAACGTCGCCGAGGAATCGCTGCGCGACATCTGGAACGGCGAGCGGCTGCGCGATTTCCGGCTGAAGCACCTGGAGGGCCGGCGCGACGAGATCGAAGCCTGCCGCGGCTGCTCCTACGTCCAGACCCTGCCCGCCGACAACAACCTGGATGGCTTCGCCGCGGACCTCGTCGCCAAGTACCGGGCTTAAGCGCCGCCAAAATCCAAGGCCGCCTGCAAGGCCCGCGTTCAGGGCCAGCGCTTCGCCCGCAGCGGGACGGCGCCGGAACCCTCCCCCGCCGGCGTCCCGGCTTCCTGTGAGTCCGGTTCCTGAGTTCCCGTTTCGAGCGCTCCCGCCTCCAGGGGCCGGTCGGACAGCAGGGTCTTGATCGGCACGCCGAGGATTTCCTCCTGGCTCCGCTCCGCCTGCTCCAGCAGATGGGCCGTGCGGTCCTGCCAGGGCAGCTCCAGCCCGCCCAGCCCCCGGACGGAGCCGCGCAGGCCGATGCCCAGCGCCTTCATCAGGTCGAACAGCGTGGCCTCGCTCAGGTCGCGGGTGACGACCCAGGCGTTGTGCGTGGTGTGGGCCACCCAATGGGCGTCGCGAAGCTGCTCCAGGATGCCGTCGATCAGCACCGTCCCGACCGGCACGCGCCCGACCAGCGTCCGCCGCCGCAAGCCCACGCCGAGCCGCGTGCCCTCCAGAAGCTCGTGCAGGACGGCCAGGGCCAGCCCCAGCCGCTGGGCCGGCAACAGCCCCTCCGGCCCGCCGCGGGTGATCTTGCCGGCCCGCCATTCCGGCAGCGAGGCGGTGATGACCGCGCCGAACAGCACGGTGGACCAGGCGATGTAGAGCCAGAACAGGAAGATCGGCACGGTCGCCAGCGCGCCGTAGATGGTCTGGTAGGCGGGGAACTCCTTCATGTACATGGCGAAGCCCGCCTTGGACGTCTCCAGCAACAGCGAGGCGACCGCCCCGCCGCAGGCGGCGTCCATCCACCCGACGTCCCGGTTCGGGATGATGACGTAGAGCAGCGTGCAGCCGACCAGCTGCAGCATGAAGGGCAGGATCGCCCCGATCCCCACCAGCGGGTCGGCGAAGCCCTCCAGATGGGCGAACTGGAGCACCGCCCACAGGGTGCTGGACAGCGACAGGCTGGCGCCGGCGAACAGCGGGCTCAGCGACACCACCGCCCAGAAGGACAGGATGCGGGTGACGTAGGAGCGCGGTTCCCGCACCCGCCAGACGGTGGCGAATGACCCCTCGATGGTCCAGATCAGCAGGACCGCGGACATCGCCAGCCCGACGATGCCGAACACCGGCATCTGCCCGGCGTTGGCCATGAAGGCCGCCAGATATTGCAGGATGGCGTCGCTGTTCTCCGGCACGAGATTCTTGAACAGCAACGTCTGGATGCGCGATTGCAAGGCATTGAAGGCGGGAAAGGCGGAAAAGATCGCGAAGCCGATGGTCATCAGCGGCACCAGCGCCAGCAGCGAGGTGTAGGTCAGCGACGCCGCGGTCTGGAAGCAGTTGTCGTTGTAGAAGCGCATGGAGGAATAGGCGATGAAGCCGCCGATTTCCCGAACGCGCACAAAGGGGTTCCACGCCCCTTTCGAAGTGCCTTCGGTTTCAGCCACAGGACGCCTCCCGCCTTGGTTTGACCGGGCCGGTCTTTCGTGTAGGATGCGGCCCACTTTTCAAAGCATACTCTGGATGCACGAGGTACGGATGTCCAACCCGAAGCCGCTCATGGACGGCAAGCGTGGCCTGATCATGGGCGTGGCGAACGATCGTTCGATCGCCTGGGGAATTGCCTCCACGCTGGCGCAGCACGGCGCCGAGCTGGCCTTCACCTATCAGGGTGACGCGCTGCTGAAGCGCGTGAAGCCGCTGGCCGATCAGGTCAAGGCCCCGCTGCTGCTGCCCTGCGACGTCACCGACGAGGCCAGCGTCGACGCAACCTTCGCCGCCATCGAAAAGGAATGGGGCAAGCTGGACTTCCTGGTTCATGCGATCGCTTTTTCCGACAAGAACGAGCTGGACGGCCTCTATCTCGACACGACGCGGGCCAACTTCCTGCGCACGATGGACATCTCCTGCTACTCCTTCACCGCGGTGGCGCAGCGCGCCGTTCCGCTGATGAAGGACGGCGGCAGCCTGCTCACCCTCTCCTATTACGGCGCCGAGCGCGTGATGCCCCACTACAATGTGATGGGCGTCGCCAAGGCCGCGCTGGAGGCGAGCGTGCGTTACCTGGCCGTCGATTTGGGCGGTCGGGACATCCGCGTCAATGCCATCTCCGCCGGCCCGATCAAGACGCTGGCCGCCAGCGGCATCGGCGACTTCCGCTACATTCTGAAGTGGAACGAGCTGAACGCCCCGCTGAAGCGCAACGTCACCATCGGCGAGGTCGGCGGCGCCGGCCTGTTCCTGCTGAGCGACCTCGGCACCGGCGTGACCGGTGAGGTGATGCACGTCGACTCCGGCTACCACACCGTCGGCATGGTCGCGGTGGACGCGGCGGCCGAGGTGTCGCAGCTCCTGGGATCGCTGGGCGGCGCGGCCAAGCCCGCCTGATCCCGAGCCTCGGGCGACGGCGGGCGCGTCCGGTTCGTTCCGGAACGCCCGCCGGAAACGCCCTTACCCGGTTTGAGGTATTTTTCACCGATCGTCGTATTACCTACTTTTGCGCACCGCAGCAGACCGCTATTCTTCACGCTTACGGAAGGTTGCGGAAGGTGACAGTCGGATGCGTGCACGGCGGCAATCGGATTCGGTGTCCCCGATTCTGGAGCAAATTCTCTACGGCGGCTCCAGCGTCTCGATGAACTTGATCACCATCACCCGCGAAATCCCTGAAGAAAATCGCCTGTTCCGCGCTCGCGGATTGAACAAGGCCATTCTCTTCAAGTATCCGAATTTCGACGAAGACGCCGACGACTATGCCAATCCCATCGTCGACGAGGATGAGGATGGCGACGTCGGATCGCGGCCGGTCGAGACCGGCATTTACATTCCGCACAGCGTCGAACACACCGAAGCGGGCGGGCTCGCCATCTACCTACGCGCCCGCAACAGCAGCATTCTTCTGGCGGAGCAATTCGGCATCGGCGAGGCCAACAGCGAGGCCGCGGCCGCGGACCTGCGCACCCTCACCCTGATCGACAGCGTGCCGTCGCTGGACGCCTTCCTGTTGAAGGCGTGTTTCGAAGGCGAGAAGGTCCCGGTGGACAAGCGTCACTGGGCGATCAGCGACGCCGAGGACCAGCAGCTCCGCCGCCTGATCCGGGCGCGCATCGAACCCATCGTGCGCAAGGCCATCGACGGCGGCGGCAACGGCGCCCAGAGCATCGAGCGCTTCCTGGAGGCGATCTGGAATCCCGAACTCGAAGAAGCCGGCCTGTTCGTCTCGGCCTTCGGCATCGACCGCAGCGAAGCGGACCAGATCTTCAGCGCCTGGAAGGGCACGACCTTCTACGAGTACCAGCTCCGCCGCATCGCGCCGCGGGCGCGGATCATCCTGAACTGGCTGAAGTCGCGGGAATGCATCCCGGTCGATATCCGCATGCACAAGCCCTATGAAACCCAGCTTCTGATGCACATCGAAAAGGTGGGCAAGCTGCTGGAAACCACGCTGATGGACATCCGGCAGATCCTCGCCGACTACGAGGCGAGCTTCTCCGCCTTCATGGCCGGCCAGCCGGAACCCTTCCGCGACTATCTGCGCAAGATCCGCTCCCATTACTGGCTGCTCGGCTACTGCGTCTCCGCCTTGACCAGCGTGTCCCACCTGGACGCCCGCTGCATGAAGAACAACCCGCAGCGCAAGCTCTACTTCGAAGCCACGCACAAGCTGCTGCGCCAGTTCGAGGTCGCGCTCGACCGCCGGCGTGAGCAGAAGGGTGCGTTTTAAGTTCCCTTGCGCTTGACGCGCTGGCCGAAACGCCGCAAGAAACGCGCTCCACCGCACGTCGTGCGGACAGATCGTGTCGCATCGGGAGTCCTCGCCATGGCCGGCAACAGCTTCGGTACGCTTTTCCGTTTCACCACCTGGGGCGAGAGCCATGGGCCGGCGATCGGCGTGGTGGTGGACGGCTGCCCGTCGCTGCTCTCCCTGACCGAGGCGGACATCCAGCCCTGGCTCGACAAGCGCCGGCCCGGCCAGTCGCGCTACACCACGCAGCGGCAGGAGCCCGATCAGGTCAAGATCCTGTCCGGCGTGTTCGAAGGGCAGACCACCGGCACGCCGGTCTCGCTGATGATCGAGAACACCGACCAGCGCTCCAAGGACTACAGCGAGATCGCCGCCAAATTCCGGCCCGGCCACGCCGACTACACCTACTGGAAGAAGTACGGCATCCGCGACCACCGCGGCGGCGGCCGCTCCTCGGCGCGCGAGACGGCCTGCCGCGTGGCGGCGGGCGCGGTGGCGCGCAAGGTGCTGGGCAACGGCGTGACCGTCCGCGGCGCGCTGGTGCAGATCGGCCCGCACAAGGTGGACCGCAGCCGCTGGGATTGGGCGGAGGTGGACAACAACCCCTTCTTCTGCCCCGACCCGCAGGCCGCCGCCGAATGGGCGGACTATCTGGACGGCATCCGCAAGAGCGGTTCGTCCATCGGCGCGGTGGTGGAGGTGGTGGCCTCCGGCCTGCCCGCCGGGTTGGGCGACCCGCTCTACGACAAGCTGGACGGCGATCTCGCCCGCGCCATGATGACGATCAACGCCGTCAAGGGCGTGGAGATCGGCAACGGCTTCGAGGCCGCCACCCTGACCGGCGAGCAGAACGCCGACGAGATGCGCGCCGGACCCGACGGCGAACCGGAATTCCGCTCCAACCTCGCCGGCGGCATCCTCGGCGGCATTTCCACCGGGCAGGACATCGTGGTGCGCTTCGCGGTGAAGCCGACCAGTTCCATCCTCACCCCGCGCCAGACGGTCGATCTGCAGGGCAAGGACACCGACATCCTGACCAAGGGCCGCCACGACCCCTGCGTCGGCATCCGCGCCGTTCCGGTCGGCGAGGCGATGATGGCCTGCGTTCTGGCCGACCATCTGCTGCGCCACCGCGCCTACGCGCGGGGCTGAGGCCGATGCGGGAAACGGGACGCAGGACGGGTGCGTGGCGCGGCGGCGTGATCGCGGGGTTTCTGCTGGTCGCCGCCTTTCCCGCCGCCCCAATCCAGGCCCAATCCCAGTCTCCGGCCTACCGCGAGCATTCGGAGAGCTTCAAGGACTGGCGCCTCTACTGCCAGGTCTGGAGCGAGCCGAGCCGCGTCGAATGCGAACTGCTGTCCCGCCCCGGCAGCGACCGGCGGTCGCGCCTCGTCTGGCTGCGCTCCAGCGAGCGCTGGCTGGAAGGGCTGCGCTTCCGGCTGGACGAGCAAACGATGGACCTGTCGAAGATCGTCCGCGTCTGGGTGGACCGGGCGCTGTTTCGCCCCGAATATCCGTGCGAACGGTTCGAATGGGAGACCAACACCTGCGCGGTGGTCGATCCGGAGACCAACGCCAAGCTGGTCGAGCGTCTGACGCCGGCCAAGGAGGTTTCCGCCGTCGGCTCGGCTCCGGCGGGCGGCAAGGCGGAGGTGCGCTTCTCCCTGACCGGCTTCAAGCCGGCGCTGGAGCGCATGGAGGAGATCCGCCGCGAGGCAGGAATCCGCTGGAAATAGCGGCGGCGCTCAGGCCGGATCGCCCTCGCCGTCCGGCTTGGCGTATTTCTTCTTGGCGAGGTCGAGCGAGGCCAGAAGCTGCTGGCCGGTCGCTCCGCCGTCGCCGCTGATCCGCCCGTTCATCACCGCTTTGATCGCGTCCACATGGGCTTTCAGCAGCAGGCGCTCGTTGCCGGTGACGGCGGGAAAGCCGCCGTGCGTCGCCTCGTAGAGCGACTTGGCGATGCGGGTGATCAGCGGATAGCCGAAGATACCGCCTTGCCCGCGCATCTCGTGGGCGGAGCGGTTGATCTGCGCCATCAGCGCCGGAACCGCGGCGGCGTCCGCGCCCAGCCGGTCGACGCGGCGGGCCAACTCGTCCACCTCCCCGGCGATCCAGGTGGCGTAATCGCCGGCCCGGTTCTGGATCTCCGCCTCCGCCGCCGCCAGAACCTCGTCGGGCAGGCTCGGCACCGGGTCCTTCGGCGCGATGCCCATCTTGGCGCCCAGCCGGTTGGGCAGATCGAAATGCACGACCGGAAAGCGGTCGATGCCCACCGCCCTGGACGCGCTGTGCACCACCAGGATTTCCCTGGGGCCGGTCATTCGGCAATCCATCGCCACCGGCCGCTGCGTCCGCCGCCGGTCCGGCCCGAAATACCCCTTGGCGAGCACGAAGCGCCGCGGCCGGGCCATCGCGGCCAGCAGGCGGCTGGCGATGGTCGCGGCGGAAAAGGGCTTGGCGATGAAGTCGGTGGCGCCCAGGTCGCGCGCCTGCTCCACGTAATGGCGGTCGGCGGCGCCGGACAGCATCAGCACGGGCAGAAAGCGGTCCGGCGATTTCGGGCTGCAGCGCAGCCAGCGCAGCAGCATCAGCCCGTCCACCTCCGGCATCACCAGATCGGTGATGATCACGTCCACCGGCGCCGTGCCGGGCGGCAGGGCGGCCCGCCGCTCCTCCAGGAAGCGGATGGCTTCCGCGCCGCCGGCCTCGGCATGCACCGCGCCGACCCCGATGGTGCGCAGGGTCGCGGTCAGCACGTTGCGGATGAAGGCGCTGTCCTCGACCACCAGAACCGAGAGGAGGCCGAGCTTGGGCGCGCCCTTGCCGCCCGGATCGTTCATCGGTCGAGCCACTGCGTTGCGACGGAGCGCAGTCTTCGCACGGACGGCGACGGCTTGGCGAGAGACAACGTACGAAAGGCAGGGTTGCAACCCCTGGTGAATGGGCCTGACCGGAGGTGGGGCTTTGCGAAGCGCCGCCGCCCGGCTACCCTGTCGGCCAAAACAGCGTACACCGCAACGAAACCAACACACCGGAGGAGACCGCCGCGATGCCCCAGCCCGATCACGTCATGGCCCTGCCCGTTCCCGAGACGCCCGACCTCGACCCGGACATGGCCGCCCTCTTCGCCAAGTGCGAGGAAAAGCTGGGCTTCGTCCCCAACGTGCTGCGCGCCTACAGCCTGCGCCCGAAGAAGCTGCGCACCTTCGCCCAGCTCTACAACGAGCTGATGGTCGGCGAGAGCGGCCTGTCCAAGTTGGAGCGCGAGATGATCGCCGTGGTCGTGTCCTCCGCCAACCATTGCTACTACTGCCTCGTCGCCCATGGGCAGGCGGTGCGCAAGCTGTCCGGCGATCCGGAACTCGGCGAGATGCTCGCCTTCAACTACCGCGCCGCCAAGCTGGAGCCGCGCCAGCGCGCCATGCTCGATTTCGCGTGGAAGCTGACCAAGGAGCCCTGGACCATGGGCGAGCCGGACCGGCAGGCGCTGCGCGACGCCGGCTTCGGCGACGAGGAGATCTTCGACGTCGCCGACACCGCCGCCTTCTACAACATGTCGAACCGCGTCGCCTCGGCGGTGGACATGATGCCGAACCGCGACTACCACAAGCAGGACCGCTGACGCCGCGCAACCACCGGAGCCCCCCCGGATGCTGAGGTTCTTTGTCCGCCTGTTCGCCCTCATCGGTTTCCTCGTGGTGGCCGCCGTGGTCACCGGGGTCGTCCTGGCGATCCGGCATGAGCCCTCCCTGCCCGACACCGTCGTGCTGGAGCTGGATCTCCGCGACCCGCTGGCGGAGGGGAGCGTGGACCGGCTGGGCAGCGTACTCGGCCACGAGACGACCTTCCAGGAGGTGCTCGACGCGCTGGAGCGGGGACGCACCGACCCGCGGGTGAAGGGCGTTCTCGCCCGCTTCGGCGGCGACGGCGCCAGCTTCGCCCAGGTGCAGGAGCTGCGGGCGGCGGTGGAGCGGTTCCGCGCGTCGGGGCGCTTCGCCATCGCCTTCGCCGAATCCTACGGCGACACCGGGGCCGGCAACCGCTCCTACCTGCTGGCCAGCGCCTTCGACGAGGTGTGGATGCAGCCGCTGGGGCTGCTCGGCCTGACCGGCCTGTCCGCCCAGATCCCCTTCGCCCGCGGCGCGCTGGACAAGCTGGACATCCAGCCGCAGGTGTTCCAGCGGGAGGAGTACAAGAGCCTCGCCGACAGCGTCATGCGGACGGACTTCACGCCCGCCCACCGCGAGATGATGGAGTCGCTGCTCGGCGACTTGACCAACCAGATCGTCGACGGGGTGGCGGTGAGCCGCCGCCTGCCCCCCGCCGCCGTGAAGGCGGCGATGGACCGCGCGCCCCTGATCGACGGCGAGGCGGTGGACGCCAAGCTGGTCGACCGGCTGGGCTACGCCGACGAAGCGCGGGAGGAGGCGCTGCGCCGCGCCGGGGCCGCGCCCGACGCCGACACCATGGAGGCGGCGGACTATCTGGGCATCGCCGGCCCGCCCAACCGCAACGGCCCGACCATCGCGCTGATCCACGCCACCGGCACCATCACCGGCGGCGACAGCGGCAAGCCCGGCCTGGGCGAGATCACCGCCGGGTCCGAGACGATCGTGGAGGCCATCGAGGACGCGGTGGACGATCCCGACGTCAAGGCCATCCTGTTCCGCATCGACAGCGGCGGCGGCAGCGTGACCGCCTCCGAAACGATCCGCCGCGCGCTGGTCAAGGCCCGCCAGTCGGGCAAACCGGTGATCGCCAGCATGGGCGGGACGGCGGCGTCCGGCGGCTATTGGATCGCGCTGGCCGCCGACCGCATCGTCGCCTCCCCGGCCACCGTGACCGGCTCCATCGGCGTGGTTGCCGGAAAGATGTCGGTCGCCGGCCTGTCGGAGCGGCTGGGCGTGCATTGGGGCGTCCTCGACACCGCCCCCAACGCCGGACTGTGGTCGCCCTTCCGCCCCTTCGGCCCCGCCGGGGAGGAGCGGCTGAACGCGATCATCGACAGCAGCTATTCCACCTTCCTGTCCCGCGTGGCGGAGGCCCGGCACCTCACCCCCGAACAGGCGCGGGACGCCGCCAAGGGCCGCGTGTGGACCGGCGCCCAGGCCAAGACTCTCGGGCTGATCGACGAGCTGGGCGGAGTCGCCACCGCGCTGATGCTCGCCAAGCAGGCGGCGAAGCTGGCGCCCGACGATCCGGTCACCGTGACCGGCTATCCCCGTCCGAAGCCGCTGTTCCGGGAAATCCTCGACCTCGCCTCGGGCAAGGGGGATCTGGTGGAAGCCGTGGCGGTGCTGGCCGGGTTGCGCCCGGCGCTGGCCGAACTGGCGGCGCTGGTCAAGGCGGCCCGCAGCGGTGCGGTGGAGGCGCGGATGCCGCCGTTGGGCCTCGAACGGTAAGCCCCACGGACAAGGAGCAGGTGACAAAGATCAGGCCGGCGGGACGGCCGCCGGCCTGCAGAAGAGTGGCTGCGTTGCGTCGTGACGATGGCACCTCGTCAACAGGGCGTCGTCAAAGGCCGGACGCCGTCAATGGCCCGCCGTCAATGGCGCGTCGCAAACTCCGCCGAACAGAGCATCATCAGCGGACCGGCGTTGGTTCTGTTTTCACTTTCCAAGTAACTCTGAAATCCCGGCGAGCAGACCAACCGTGCGATTTCGTCCTTTGAAAAGACCGGCAGGAAGGGATTGTTCGACAGCTCCTCGTAAGCAGCCCTGGCCACTACTCTCAGGTTAAGCGGAATCGCCGCGATATATCGGTCGAGAGCACATTCGTCCTCGCGCTCCATCTGGCGCACTCCTTTCCTACGTTTCTCATGATTAGTGGCTACGGATTAAAGATTGCGCAAAGCGCCAATCGCGTAAAGCGACATAAGCGAACGAGGCAACAGATCCTGCACAGTGTTGTGCCCGTATCACATCATACGTTCTGGGTAAGCTGTGCGCTGGTGGCAAATCCCATCGATTTTTATCTTTCAACTCCATCACGATAGGCAGCGTCGAGGAAAAGGAAGGATGCACCGTCGCGCCATGAATTCACGCAATCAAGCTCAGGACATTGAAAGGAAATGCATATGAAAAATCACCACACATTCGAAAGTCTCGGCTCGGCGATCCCTAAAAGCCGAAACTGACCATCGTTAAATGCGTCATCAAAAATCCATTGGTCATATGCGCAATGTCAAAGACAGCGCGCAACACGCCACACGCCTGATCTTTGGAAAGCCAGCGCGGCGCGGTCCTTCGAGAGACGGATTGTCCGGATTGACTGGCAGGAACGCTTCCTATATAGCCGCTGGACCCTTCGCCGTTTCAAAACCGCCGGCGCACACGGAGAAGGAAAGGCGCCGCGCGAGGGAGGGTTTGAATGTCACGGTCGGACGGCAAATAATTCAGTAGGCCGTCCTTTACTCCCGCAGACCCGAAGTGCTCCGTGGAATCAGAAGACAACGATCACCCCATCACCGAAGCCCCCACGCCGCCCGACGAGGGTGAGGACACGGTTTCCGTCTATGGTCCCTATCCGGAAAGCCGGGATCGGGTCTGCTGCATCGTCGGCATCGGCGCCTCCGCCGGCGGGTTGGAAGCGCTCCAGCGCTTCTTCGACAACGTGCCGGGGGAGAGCGACCTTGCCTATGTGGTGGTCCAGCATCTGTCGCCGGTCCACAAGAGCCTGATGGTCGATCTTCTGGCCAAGCACACCGCCATGTCGGTGGTGCAGGCCGCGGACGGCATGCCGGTGGAGCGCAACACGGTCTATCTGCTGCCCCCCGCCAAACACTTGGCCATCGAGGACGGGCGTCTGATCCTCACCCCCAAGGAGACCGCCGGCGGCATGAGCCTGCCCATCGACATCTTCTTCACCGCTTTGGCCAAGGACCAGGGGCCGCGGGCGATGGGCGTGGTGCTGTCCGGCACCGGGTCCGACGGGACGCGCGGGCTGCTGGCGATCAAGTCGGCGGGCGGGTTCGCCGCGGCGCAGGACCCCGAATCGGCGCAGTTCGACGGCATGCCGCGCAGTGTGATCGCCACCGGACAGGTGGACGCCGTGAAAACGCCGGACAAGCTGCCGGGCTGCCTGATCGAGCATGCCGGCCGTGTGCAGTCCCGCAACCTTCCCGCACCGGCCCGACAGCAGGACCGCGACAACGATCCGCTGGCGCAGATCGTCGCGGCCATCCGCTCCGTCACCGGCGTGGACTTCTCGCATTACAAGCTGGCGACCCTGTTGCGCCGGATCGAGCGGCGGATGCACACCGCCGGCCTCGACTCGATGAACGACTACGCCGCCCTGCTCCGCCGCAACAGCGCCGAGACGGTCAGCCTCTACAAGGAAATGCTGATCGGCGTCACCCGCTTCTTCCGCGACGAGGGCGCCTTCGCCTCCCTGGCCGACAAGGTGATCCCCACCCTGCTGGCCAAGCGCAGCCCCACCGACATGGTGCGCGTGTGGGTCTGCGGCTGCGCCACCGGCGAAGAAGCCTACTCCATCGCCATCCTGTTCGCCGAGGCGCAGGAACGGATGGGGCGGTCCTTCGACGTCAAGATCTTCGCCACCGACATCGACCAGGACAGCATCGAAACCGCCAGCTTGGGCGAATACCCGCGCTCCATCGCGGAAGACGTCTCGCACGACCGACTGACCCGCTACTTCTCCGCCCGCGGCGATCGTTATCTGGTGTCGCGCGACATCCGCCGCATGGTGGTCTTCGCCGCCCACAACATCATGCGCGATCCGCCCTTCACCAAGATCGATCTGGTGAGCTGCCGGAACCTGCTGATCTACATGGACTCGCCACTTCAGCGGAAGGTGCTCAGCCTGTTCCAGTACGCGCTGCGGCAGAGCGGCTTCCTGTTCCTCGGCACCAGCGAGACGCTGGGCGACCTGTCGGCGGAGTTCCACGTCCTGGACAGCCGGAACAAGCTGTTCCAAAGCCTGCGCACCGGGACCCACCGGCTGCCGCGGCTGCTCGTCCCCACCGTCGCCGCCCCGGTCCACCGTCACGGCGACGAGATCCTGTCGCAGGCGCAGGAGGAAGGCGCCGCCATCGACGAGGCGATCTCGACCCTGATGCGGGCCTATGTGCCGCCCAGCCTGCTGGTCAACGAACAGATGAACATCATGCATGTGTTCGGCGAGGCGTCGGCCATCCTGAAGGTGCCACCGGGCGAGGCCACGCTGAACGCGCTGAAGCTCCTGCCCTCCTCGGTCTCCATGGTGGTGGGGACCGCGCTGACGCGGGCCTTCCGCTCCGGCGAGGAATTCGCCCTGTCCAACATCCCGGTCAAGGACCGCGAGGGGCTGCCCGCCGTCAGCCTGCGCGTGAAGCCCTTCGTCGCGCGCAAGACCGGCCGGCGCTTCGCGCTGATCGTGCTCGACCCCAGCGCCCCGGCGCTGGCCCTGCCGGACAGCGACTTCGACTTCGACACCGACACCGCGGAGCGCATCCGCGGGCTGGAGCAGGAACTGGTCTCCCGCGGCGAGAATCTCCAGGCCACGATCGAGGAGCTGGAGACCGCCAACGAGGAGCTGCAGGCGACCAACGAGGAGCTGCAGGCGACCAACGAGGAGCTTCTCGCCTCCAACGAAGAATTGCAGAGCACCAACGAGGAGCTGCAGTCCGTCAACGAGGAGCTGTATTCCGTCAACGCCGAGTATCAGGCGAAGGTGGAGGAGCTGACGGAGGTCACCAACGATCTGGACAACCTGCTGCGCTCGACCGAGATCGGCACGGTCTTCCTGGACAGCGGCATGGTGATCCGGCGGTTCACCCCGGCGGCCGCCCGCTTCATCAACATCATCCCGCGCGACGTCGGGCGGTCGATCTCGCACCTGTCGACCAACATCGACTACCCGGATTTCCTCAAGGACATCGAACGGGTCTTCCACGACCACAACCCTGTGGAACGCCACGTCCCGGTGCGCGGCGACCGCTGGATTCAGACACGCATCCTTCCCTACCTGACCGAGAAGAACCATGTCGCCGGGGTGGTCGTCACCTTCGTGGACGTCACCGAGACCAAGGCGGCGGAACACCGGCTCCAGACCGTGCTGGACAGCCTGCCGGAGCATGTCGCGGTCATCGACTCCGATGGCGCCATCACCATGGTCAACCACGCCTGGCGCGTGTTCGGCGAGAAGAACGGCGCGCCGGCGCTGGAACGCTGCGGTCCGGGCACCAATTATCTTGATGTCTGCAGCGCCGAGGAAGGAACCGAAGGCGAAGACATCGCCCGTGCCGTGAACGACGGGTTGCGCCGGATTCTGTCCGGCGACATCGAGCAGTTCACCATCGAATACCCTTGTCATTCCGACAGGGAGGAGCGCTGGTTCATGATGCACGCCTGCCGGCTGGCCGGTTTGTCGGGGGGAGCGGTGGTCAGCCACATCGACATCACCAACCGGAAACGGATGGAGCTGAGCGCGAGCGGACGTCGGCAGGGTCAACGCCAGCAAGGCGGCCCAACCGCCAAGGACACGGCGGCCGGGGGCGGGGCGTGAACGGATTTCGCAACGAACGCCTTCGCAAGCGCGCGGAACAGGCCCTCAACTCGGGCGGCTTCGAAGGGGCGGAAGTCTCCGCGACCACGCTCAAGGAGGTCTTGCACGAGCTGTACGTGCATCAGGCCGAACTGGAGATCCAGAACGAGGAGCTGCGCACCGCTCAGCAGGCGCTGGAAGCCTCGCGCATCCAGTATCTCCAGCTGTTCCAGTCGGTGCCGCTGGCCTGTTTCACCGTCAACGCCGCGGGCATCATCTGCGAGGCCAACGTCGCCGCGGAGCGGCAGTTCGGCCTGCCGCTCCGCCGGCTGAAGGGCCGCCCGCTGACCCTGATGGTGGAGTCGCTGGACCACGGCCGCCTGTTCACGGCGCTGGCCCGGCTGCGCGACTCCGGGCAATGGACGCGCCAGGAATACACGTTCGTCGGCGCCCACAGCGCCATCGACGGGCTGACCGACGCCCGGCTCGTCGAACTGGAGCTCGGGCCGGACGGCGTCGACAAGGGCGACGTCCTGCTGACCATCACCGACGTGACGGAGCGCAACGCCTGGGTCGGCGAGCTTCAGGGCGCCCGCGACGAGGCGGAACGCACCCGCGCCGCCTACCATCACATCCTGCAGGCGGTGGCTGACGGCATCTGCGGGCTTGACGCGCGCGGCGCCGTCACCTTCGTGAACGCCGCGGCCCAGTCGATGACCGACTTCGGCGCCAGCGAGCTGGTCGGCCGCGCCTTCGCGACCCTGATCGGCGGCGGCGCGGAGGAGGAAAGCCGGCGCGCCCTGACGCTGTCGCTGGCCGACGGACTGGTCCGGCAGGTGGCGAACGGGCGCCTGCGGCGCCAGGGTGGTGAGGCTTTCGTGGCGGAGCTGACCATCTCCCCGATTCTCCAGAACGGGACGATCACCGGGGCGGTGGTGGCCTTCCGCGACGTGACCGCCCGCCGCGCCGCGGAACAGGCGCTGGCGGAGAGCGAGCGGCGCCACCGCACGCTCGTCCAATCTCTGTCCGAAGGGCTGGTCATGCGGTCTGGGGACGGCACGGTGATGGTCGCCAACGCCATGGCCGAGCGGCTGATGGCCGGGCCGGCGGACGTGCTGCTCGACCCCCTTGCCCGCCCCCTCGAAAGCCGCAAGCCGGGTGACCGGACGGGCCGCGCGGCCCGGCGGCGCTTCATCGGCGCCGACGGCTCCCGGCTGACCGGACTGCCGCCCGCCGCCAAGGCGGTGGACAGCGGGAAACCGGTGGTCGAGCAGATCGTCGGCATCGCCGAGGGTGACGGGGCGGCGGCCCCGACGCGCTGGCTGCGCGTGTCGAGCCACCCGGTGCCGGGCGCCGATGGACGACCCGAGGCGGTGGTGTCCAGCGTCACCGACATCTCCGCCATCAAGTCGATGGAGCGCGACCTGAACGTGGCGCTCGACGCGAAGGAACGTTTCATGGCGGCGGCCAGCCACGACCTGCGCCAGCCGGCCCAGGCACTGACCCTGCTGTCCGGCCTGCTGCTGAAGGAGCCGATCCCGGAAGACGCGCGGCGCATCGCCACCCAGCTCCGCGACACCGTCGCTTCGCTCGGCGGGCTGCTGGACTGCCTGCTGGACATTTCCAAGCTGGAGGCCGGTCTCGTCACCCCCCACAGCGCGCCGGTGGAGGTGGGGTCGATCATGGATCGGCTGCACGGGGAGTTCCGGGCGGTCGCCGCCTCCTCCGGGCTGACGCTGCGCACCGTGCCGGTGCGGCTGAGCGCCTGCACCGACGGCGGGCTGCTGGAGCGGGTGCTGCGCAACCTGCTGACCAACGCCATCCGCTACACGCGGCAGGGCCGCGTGCTGTTCGGGGCGCGGCGGCGCGACGGCATCCTGCGGTTCGAAGTGTGGGACACCGGCATCGGCATTCCGGACAACCAGCTCGACCGGATCTTCCAGGACTTCTACCAGATCGGCAACGCCGCTCGCGACCGGCGGGAGGGGCTGGGCATGGGGCTCAGCATCGCGCGGCGCCTCGTCCACATGCTGGGCGGCACCATCGAGGTGACCTCGGCGCCGGGCAAGGGCTCCTGCTTCGCCGTCACGCTGCCGCGGGGCGCCATTCTCGACCAGCGGCACTGCGGCGACTCGCCGGACGACTCCACCTCGGCAAGCGGCGAGGCGGACGGCGACGCCTCCATCCTGCTGGTCGAGGACGACGCGGTGATCCGCATGGCGCTGGCGCTGATGCTGGACGGCTGGGGCTACCGGGTGACCGAGGCCGGCTCGGTCGCGGAGGCGCTGGAACTGGTGGACGGCGCGCTGGCGCCCGACCTCGTGCTGACCGACTACCGCCTGCCGGACGGCGACACCGGGCTGATGCTGATGGACACGCTGCGCCGCCGCTTCGGTCCCGACCTGCCGGGGGTTCTGCTGACGGGCGACACCTCGTCCGACCGGCTGCGCGAGGCCGCCGGCGCGCAATGCGCCCTGCTGCACAAGCCGATCCAGCCCGACGACCTGCGCCGCACCGTGCGCGCCAGCCTGGAGCACCGCGATGCCGAGACGGAGCCGACCTAACAGCGGCCTTTGCCCCCTCCCCGGCGCTCTCCCTCGGAAAGGGGGATCGTTGGGGAGAAGGCAACGCCCGCACTACGGACGCTCAAGATCGGCCTGGGTGGCACGCTTCAGGTGGCTCAGCCGCTCCTCGGCCTCGTTGCGGGCGTAGGGACCTTCCACATCCATGCCGAAGCTCACATAAAATCCGTCGGCCTGGGCGAGGTGGGTTCCGACGGGCAGATACTCGTCCGTGGGCTCGTCGTTGCCTACGATCGCACCGCTCCGGATTTCCACGATGTGCGCCATGACCCGCTCCCCCGCCGCCGTTGGTGGATGCCAAACGGGTTCAACGGCGTGGAGCCCGTCAGGGTTCCTTACGCTTGCCTCCGTCGCGAGAGGCAGCAGCGTCGCTCCCACCCCTCCGTCACCGGACCGTCCGCGGTGAAAGGGGAGATTAGCAGCCATTCATGGCGGAGTCCTTGCGCGGACTGTTCCGGGGGCTATGGTACGCTCCACCGTTCATTCCGGCCTGAACCGAGACCATGACCGACGCCTCCAACGACCACGCCGTCTTCACCCACCGCGAAATCATGCGGGTGTTCAGCGGGGTGGCGCTCGCCATGCTGATGGCGGCGATGGACCAGACCATCGTCGCGACAGCCCTGCCGACCATGGCCCACGACCTGGGAAGCCTGGAAAACCTGCCCTGGGTGGTCACCGCCTATCTGCTGGCCTCGACCTCGACCACGCCGATCTACGGCAAGCTGAGCGACCTCTACGGGCGCAAGCGGGTGCTCCAGGTGGCGATCTTCCTGTTCCTGATCGGGTCGGTGCTGTGCGCGCTGGCGCAGAGCATGGGACAGCTCATCCTGTTCCGCGGCATCCAGGGGCTGGGCGGCGGCGGCCTGATGGCGCTGGCCTTCACCATCATCGGCGACGTGGTTGCCCCGCGGGAACGCGGGCGCTACCAGGGCTACATCGGTGGCATCTTCGCCCTGTCCAGCGTGGCCGGGCCGCTGCTGGGCGGCGTCTTCACGGAACAGTTGAGCTGGCACTGGATCTTCCTCATCAACCTGCCGCTGGGCGCGGCGGCACTGCTGATGACCAGCCGGGCGCTGGACCGTTTGCCGGCGGGGCGGGCGAAGCCGACCATCGACTATCTGGGGGCGGCGCTGCTGATGGGCACGGTGACCTCGCTGCTGTTCGTGGTGTCGCGCGCCGGGGTCGCCCTTCCCTGGACCTCCCCGACGATCCTCGGCCTGTGCGCGCTGGGCCTCGCGATGCTCGCGGTCTTCCTGTGGCACGAGCGACGGGTGGAGGAACCGATCCTGCCGCTCCACCTGTTCCGGGTACCGGTGGTGGCGGTCGCCAACCCGGTGGTGGCGGTCTCGGCCATGGTGCTGTTCGCCGGCATCGTCTATCTGCCCCTGCGCTCGCAGCTCGTCGCCGGAACCAGCGCCACGACGTCGGGCTTCCTGCTGCTGCCGATGGTGCTGGGCATGGTGCTGGGGGCCGGGGGCGGCGGTCGGCTGATCTCCAAGTCCGGCCGCTACAAGGTCTTCCCGCTGGCCGGGCTGGCGCTGGCGGCGGCGATGTATCTGGCGCTCGGCCTGTCGCCGACGGTGTCGGAAAGCGGGCTGTGGTCCACGCTGATCCTGGTTCCGCTGGGCATCGGGCTGGGGTTGGTCATGCCGGTGATGACGGTCGCCGTGCAGAATGCGGTGGACCGGCGCGACCTGGGTGCGGCCACGGCGTCGGTCGGCTTCTTCCGCTCGCTCGGCGGGTCGGTCGGGGTGGCGGTGTTCGGCGCGGTCTTCGCCGCCGACGTCGAGGCCCGGCTGAACGCCGCCGGCCTGCCCGGCATCAGCGGGCGCGAGGTGATGGAGCGCGGCCCGTCCGCCCTGTCCAGCCTGCCCCCCGCCGCCCGCGACGCCGCCCAGTCGGTGTTCGAACACGGCTTCTCGACGCTATTCCTGCTGGCCGCCGGGCTGGCGGTGGTGTCCTTCGTGCTGACCCTGTTCCTGAAGGAGCTTCCCCTGCGCTCCGCCGCCGACGCCACCAAGGCCGGGGCGGAGGTTGCCTGAGGACCGGGACCGCCCTACGCCTTGTCCTCGCTGGGGAAGTGCCGGCCCTCCCCCAGCTTGTCCTCGATGTAGAGCATGTTGACCAGAACCAGCATCACGACCGCGAAGGGCGTGGCCAGGAACATGCCCATCAGCCCGAACAGCACGCCCCCCGCCGCGATGGCCGCAATGGTGATGACGGGGGGCAGGTCCACCACCTTCTTCTGCATCAGCGGCATGACGACGTTGCCCTCGACCTGCTGGATCGCCAGGTAGAGCAGCGCCACCCACAGCGCGTCCTGCGGCGATTGGGCGAAGGCGATGAGGATCGCCGGGACCGCCGCCAGGAAGGGGCCGATCAGCGGAACGAACTCCAGGAGCGCCGCCAGCAGGCCCAGCGCCGGGGCGCTCGGGATGCCCAGCAGCAGCAGGCCCGCGGTGGTCAGAACGCCGACGATGGCCATGGCCGAAAGCTGCCCGATCAGCCACTTCCACAGCGAGTCGCCCATCACGTCCATCACCTCCCGCGCCCGCTCGTGGCCGCGCGGCGGCACCAGCAGGATGACGCCGCGCCGGTAGACGCCGGGCGAGGCCGCGAGGTAGATGGCCGTGAACATCACCACCACCAGATCGCCCAGGAAGAACATCACGCTGGAGGCGACCGTCTGCAGCCGGTTCAGCCAGGAGGAGGCGTCCTGTCCCTGCTTCATGATCTGGTCGCGCAGCGAACCGGGAAGCTGCTGCACCGCACCGGAGATCTGCTGGGAGAACTGGTCGAACTGGCTCACCACCGATTGGCCCATCAGGACGCCGCCGCCGATCAGAAGCACCGCCAGCAGCAACAGCACGACGCCGAGCGCCCAGCCCTGCGGCAACCCGGTGAAGCGCCGCACCAGCCCGGCGATGCGCTGGAACAGGATCGCCAGAAGCACGCCGGCGAAGACCAGCAGCAGCGCGTCCGCCACCTGCCAGGCCAGGAACAGCGTCCCCAACACGCCGGCGGCGATCAGCATCTTCCAAGTGAACAGCTTCAGTTCGGTCGCGGTGTTCCGCCCGGCGGTCGCCGGCTGCCCGGCCTGAATGGGGGCCTGTCTGGTCGCGTCCATCGATTCTTCCCGCCGTGTTGCCACCGGCATGCCGGTCCGATGGACAAACGCCGCCCGCAGGAAAGTGTTGCACCGCCACCCCGCTAGCACCTTCGTGCTAATACGCTTATCCGAATGCGCGCGGACGGTTGGCACCCCATATCATGTCTGACGCCAAGGAGTCATTCTCGCTGATGTCACCTCAAAAGCCCGCCGGCAACGGCGGGCTCTTTTCTTGTGGTGGGCTTCAACCGGCATCCGGCGGGAAGACGATGCCGACCCTCAGCCCCGGTTCGTTGTCCTCCAGCCGCAGCGACGCGTCGTGCAGCCGGGCCACCGCCTCCACGAGGCTGAGCCCCAGCCCGTTCCCCGGCGAGGCCCGCGCGGTATCGAGCCGGACGAAGCGCTCCAGCACCTTTTCCCGCATGTCGGCGGGGATGCCGGGACCGTTGTCCGCCACGGTGATGCGGGCGGACTGCCCCGGCGCAGTCCCCTCCAGCAGCAGCGTGATGCGTCCGCCCTCCGGCGTGTATTTGATGGCGTTGTCCAGCAGGTTCGACACCGCCTGGGCGAGCAGCTGCTCGTTCCCGCGCACGGTCGGCTCAGCCCGGATGTCGGTGACCAGGATCAGACCCTTCTCCTCCGCCACCGGTTCATAGAGGTCGGCGGCCAGCCGGACCACGTCGGCCAGCCGCACCGGTTCCAGCGCCTTGCGGTTGGCGCCGGATTCGGCCTCAGCGATGGACAGCAGCGCGGTGAAGGTGGCGAGCAGCCGGTCGGCCTCCAGGATCGTGTCCTGCAGCACGGCGCGGTAGACCTCCGGGTCGTCGGTCTCGCGGATCAGCGCCAGCTCGACGCGGGAGCGCAGGCGCGACAACGGCGTGCGCAGGTCGTGCGCCACGCTCTCGGTCACCTGCCGCATGCCGGTCATCAGCCGTTCGATCTGGTCCAGCATGGCGTTGAGGTTGCCGGCCAACCGGTCGATCTCGTCGCCGCCGCCGCCGCGCGGCACCCGGCCCGACAGGTCGCCGGCCATGATGCGGTGGGTGGTGCGGTTGATCGCCTCGATCCGGTGCATGGCGCCGCGCGCCAGCAGCAGGCCGCCGCCCAGCCCCAGCACCACCGTCACCAGGAAGACCCAGCGCAGCGACACGACCATGCGCCCGCGGAGCTGGTCCAGTTCGCTCATGTCGCGGCCCACCAGGAGGCGGAACTGGCCGGGCAGGACGAAGCTGACCGCCATCGCGGTGGAGGGCCGGTTGTTCACCCCGCCATAGTCGGAAATCTTGAAATGGGTCCAGCCGCCCGGCTCCGGCGTCGCGTCGGGCCAGCCCGACAGGTTGCCGGCCAGGATGACGCCACCCGGCGTGGTCAGCAGATAGATGGAGTTGGTGTGCGAATAGCCGCTGCGCTCGCGCACGGAGTCGACCAGCCCGCGCAGGCCGGCGCTGCGGTACTGGTCCTGAAGCCCGGCGACCTCCAGCGCGATGGTAGCGCCGATCTCCTCCTCCAGGAATCCCGCGGTGGAGCGGTAGACGACCCCCAGGATCACCCCGACCGAGATGATGAACAGGCCCAGATACAGCAGGGCCAGCCGGAACGGCGTCGTGCGCAGAAGCCGCAGGGTGGGAATCGCCGCCTTCACGCTCCCCCGCTGGCCACCATGGCCGCCACCATCATTGCGGCGCCCGCAGGCTGTAGCCGGCGCCGCGCACCGTGTGGATCAGCGGCGTCGGGAAATCCTTGTCGATCTTCTGGCGCAGGCGGGCGATGTGCACGTCGATGACGTTGGTCTGCGGGTCGAAGTGATAATCCCACACATTCTCCAGCATCATGGTGCGGGTCACCACGCTGCCGGCGTTGCGCATCAGATATTCCAGCAGGGCGAACTCCCGCGGCAGCAGGTCGATCGACTTGCCGGCCCGCCGGACGTTGCGCGACAGCAGATCCAGTTCCAGGTCGGCGACCGAAAGGCGGGTCTGCGGCTGGGCGGCGCTGCGGCGGCGCACTAGCACCTCGATCCGGGCAAGCAGCTCGGAAAAGGCGAAAGGCTTGGTCAGGTAATCGTCGCCGCCGGCCTTCAGCCCCTTCACCCGGTCATCGACGCTGCCGAGCGCGGAGAGGAACAGCACCGGCGTGTCGTTGCCGGTGGCGCGCAGGATCTCGACCAGCGACAGCCCGTCGCGGCCCGGCAGCATGCGGTCCACGATCATGACGTCGTAATGCTCGGAGCCGGCCAGGAACAGCCCCTCCTTGCCGTCGTTGGCGGCGTCCACGACATGCCCGGCCTCCTTCAGCCCCTTGGCGAGGTAGGAGGCGGCCTGCTGGTCGTCTTCGATGACGAGGACTTTCATGAGCATGAGACTACCGCATCCTTCCGACGGTCAAAAGATGAATGCCCTCGCCCCTCCGGCGAGGGGAAAGGGCCAAACGAAACGAAGGGGGAGGATGTCCGCGCGGCGGGGGCTCGCACCGCGGACATCCTCCACCCCGTCACACCAACGACGGGAGGATCGCCGGTGTTTTCCAGCGTCACGCCTTGCCGAGCTTCAGCGGGACGAAACTCTCGTTGCCGCCGCGGTTGACCAGCAGCAGGACCGCCTTGCGGCCATCCTTCTCGGCCTCGTGCAGGCTCCTGGTCACCTCCGCGGGAGACGTCACCGTGTGGTCGCCGACCTTGACGATCACATCGCCTGGACGGACGGCCAGATCACCGGCCTGCGGCGACACCGAGGTGACGACCACGCCCTTCACGCCCTCGCCCAGACCGAGGCGGCTGCGGGCCACACCGTCCAGCGGGGCCAGCTTCAGCCCCTTGACGGTCTCCACCGCGCTGTCGGCGGCGGGACCGGTCCCCTCGGCGGCGGCCATGCGCTGCTCGGCCGGCAGCGGCGCGATGTGAGCGGTCAGCGTGGTTTCCTTGCCCTTGCGGACCACGGTCATGTCCACCGTGTCGCCGGCCTTGGTGTCGGCCACCCGGCGGGTCAGGTCGCGCAGCGTGTTCACCGGCTTGCCGCCATAGGCCAGGATGACGTCGCCCTGGCGGACGCCGGCCTTGGCGGCCGGGCTGTCCGGGGTCACCTCGGCGACCAGGGCGCCCTTGGGCTGGGAGAGGCCGACCGACTCGGCGATCTCCGGCGACATCTCCTGGATCTTCACGCCCAGCCAGCCGCGCTCGACATGGCCGTTCTCCTTCAACTGGGCGACGACCTGCTTGGCGATGTTGGAGGGAATGGCGAAGCCGATACCGACCGAGCCGCCGTTGGGCGAATAGATGGCGGTGTTGATGCCGATCACCCGCCCGTCCAGGGTGAAGGTCGGACCGCCCGAGTTGCCGCGGTTGATGGCGGCGTCGAGCTGGAGATAGTCGTCGTAGGGGCCGCTGTGGATGTCGCGTCCGCGGGCCGAGATGATGCCCTTGGTCACCGTGCCGCCCAGACCGAAGGGGTTGCCGACGGCCATTACCCAGTCGCCGACGCGGGCGGCGTCGCTGTCGCCCCAGTCCAGCGCGGGCAGCGCCTTGTCGGACTTCACCTTCAGAAGCGCGATGTCGGTCTTGGCGTCGCGACCGACCAGCGTCGCGGGCAGCTCCGTCCCGTCCTGGAGCGTGACCTTGATCTCGTCGGCGCCGTCGATGACGTGGTTGTTGGTCACCACATAGCCGGCCGCGTCGATGATGAAGCCGGAGCCGAGCGAGCCGACCTTGCCGCGCGGCTGGCCTTCGGACTCATCGTCCGAACCGCCGCCGGGGCCGCCGCCGGGGCCGCCATTTTGGCCGAACTGGTCCTGGAACTGGCGGAAGAACTCCTCGAAGGGCGACCCCGGCGGGAAGCCGGGCATGCGCGGGTTGCCGCGCTCGGCCTTGGCCTGCTGGGTGGTGGAGACGTTCACCACGGCGGGCGACACCTTGGCCGCCAGATCGGCGAAGCTGCCCGGTGCGTTTTGGGACAACATGTTTTGCGTCAGGACGCTTTCGGCGGCCGTGGCGGTGGACTGGTTGGCGATCAGGAATGGACCGGTCAGTATCGTGGTGCCGAGGAGGACGGCGGCGATGGTACGCCGCACCCGGCTTGACCGCGGGGCGCGTCCGGCGTTGGCGGGGGTGGACATCGGTTGCTCTCCGTGACTGGCATGCGTTGTTCGTTGCCCTCAAAGTAGCGGGCGCCGAGTCACGGGGGGCTTGCAGGCGGATTAAAAGTTTTTCAGGGAGGGACTATAAATCCGCGCCGCTTACAGCGCCGATCGGGCCGTGCGCAGGCGGATGGTCGCGGCCTGCTGGCGGACGCGGTCGAGATGCGGGTTGATGGCCAGGGCGGCGTCGAAGGCGCGCAGCGCGCCCGCCGGCTGATCGATGGCGAGGTAAACGAGGCCCAGACCGGCCAGCGCTCCGAAATGCCGCGGTTCCAGCGCCAGCACGCGGCGGATGTCGCGCACCGCGGCGTCGTAATCCCCCAGCATGTATTCGGCGTTGGCCCGCTTGTTCCAACCCTCGGCGTAGGTCGGGTCGGCGGCGACCACCTGATCGAAGGCAGCCAGCGCGTCGCCATAGCGGTCGGCGTTCAGGCTCTGCACGCCGTGGTGCATCAGCACGATCAGGTCGTCGTTGGGATGCTCCAGCCAGACGTCCCAGATGCGGTCCTCGACCGCCTCCGCCGCGACCGCATCGCCGGCGGTCCGCAGATCCTGGAATAGCCCACCGAGTCGCGCATCCTCCTGCCCTGCCCAAGCCCGCGAACCGGGGCCGGAAGCGCCGAGGAGCAGAAGGGCCAGGAAGGCCACGAGCAAGAAGATTCTCTGGGTCATTCCCAAAAACTGGGATGCGTCACTTACAAGCAACACTGATCCGAAAGGCGAATCGCCGCAAGAAGAATCCCTCATCCCCACGGGGTGGCCGCCACAAGGTTCCCGCCGGACAAAGAAAAAGGCCGGCGGATCGCTCCGCCGGCCCATTTTCCGAATGCAGCAGCCAGCTATCAGGCGGCCTTGTTGCTGCGGCCCGCCACGATTTCCTCGGTGACGTTGCGCGGCACCGGCTCGTAGTGGCTGAACTCCATCGAGTAGGACGCGCGGCCCGAGGTCATGCCACGCAGCTGGCCGATGTAGCCGAACATCTCGTTCAGCGGCACGTGGGCCTCCACGGCGATGTTGGTGCCACGCTCGAGCTGGCCCAGCACCGTGCCGCGGCGGCGGTTCACGTCGCCGATGACGTCGCCCAGGTAATCGTCCGGGGTGACGACCTCGACCTTCATGACCGGCTCCAGCAGGATCGGGCCGGCCTGCTTGAGGGCTTCACGGAAGCAGGCCTTGGCGGCGATTTCGAACGTCAGGGCGTTCGAGTCGACGTCGTGGTACTTGCCGTCCACCAGACGGGCGCGGAAGTCCACAGTCGGATAGGAGGCGAGCACGCCCTCTTCCTTCTGCATTTCCAGGCCCTTCGCGACCGACGGGACGTATTCGCGCGGCACCGTGCCGCCGACCGTCTCGTCCTTGAACACGAAGCCCTCGCCACGCTCCAGCGGCTCGAACACGATCTTGACTTCGGCGAACTGGCCCGAACCGCCGGTCTGCTTCTTGTGGGTGTAGGTGTACTCGACCGGCTTGGTGATCGTCTCGCGGTAGGCGACCTGGGGCTTGCCCATGTTGCCTTCCACGCCGAACTCCGTGCGCAGACGGTCCAGCGTCACTTCCAGGTGCAGCTCGCCCATGCCGCGCAGGATGGTCTGGCCGGTTTCGCGGTCGGTCTCCAGACGCAGCGACGGGTCCGCGCGAACCATCTTGCCCAGCGCGATGGAGAACTTCTCCTGCTCGCCCTTGGTCTTCGGCTCGACCGAGACGCTGATGACGGGGTCGGGGAAGCGCATGCGCTCCAGGATCACCGGGTGGGCGGCGTCGCACAGCGTGTCACCGGTGTCCGTCTCCTGCAGGGAGACGAGCGCGATGATGTCGCCGGCGCGGGCTTCCTCGATCGGGTTGGCCTGGGCGGCGAACATCTCGACCATGCGGCCGATCTTCTCGCGCTTGCCGCGGGTCGTGTTCAGGACCGACATGCCCTTGGTCAGCACGCCCGAATAGACGCGCACGAAGGTCAGCGAGCCGTAAGTGTCGTTCAGCACCTTGAAGGCCAGCGCCGCGAAGGGCGCGTCGTCGGAGCTGAGACGCTCGCCGTTCGGGTTGCCGTCCTCGTCCACCGTCTTGATGGCCTCGACGTCGGTCGGGGCCGGCAGCAGGTCGACGACCGCGTCCAGAACCTGGCAGACGCCCTTGTTCTTGTAGGACGAGCCGCAGAGGACCGGGGTGAAGGTGCTGGTGATGGTGCCCTTGCGCAGGCAGGCGCGCAGCACGTCCGGCGACGGCTCCTCACCCGACTCCAGGTAGGCTTCCATCGCCACCTCGTCCATCTCCAGCGCGGTGTCCACCAGTTCGGTGCGCAGCGCCGGGATGAGTTCGATGTTGTCGAGGTCTTCCTTGACGGTCAGGTTCAGCTTGCTCGCCAGATCGTCGGTGACGTCCCAGATCTCCCACTTGGCGTCCTTGTCGTCCGAGAACCAGACGTACGCCTTCATCTCGATCAGGTCGACCATGCCGCGGAAGTTGTCTTCCGAGCCCAGCGGAACCTGGATGCAGACCGGGCGGGCGTTCAGGCGGCTCTTGATCATGCTGACGCAACGCTGGAAGTTCGCACCCGAACGATCCATCTTGTTGACGTAGCAGATGCGCGGAACGTTGTAGTTGTCCGCGAGGCGCCAGTTGGTCTCGGACTGCGGCTCCACGCCGGCCACGCCGTCGAACACCACGACCGCGCCGTCGAGCACGCGGAGCGAGCGGTTCACCTCGATGGTGAAGTCCACGTGGCCCGGGGTGTCGATGACGTTGATCTTCTTGCCGCGCCAGAAGGTCGAGACGGCAGCCGACTGAATCGTGATGCCGCGCTTCTGCTCCTGCTCCATGTAGTCGGTCGTGGTCGAGGACTTCAGGTCCTTCGTCTCGTGCACGTCGATGATCGTGTGCTTACGACCGGTGTAGTACAGGATGCGCTCGGTGGTCGTCGTCTTGCCGGCATCGACGTGGGCGATGATGCCGATGTTCCGGATGTCAGAAAGAGGCGTTTGGCGCGGCATGTTGCGAATCCATTACTGTAACGCAGCTATCGAAGCGCAACGACGGTCGTCCGCTCCGGCGGCAGAGGTTGGTCGGGGTTTTACGGATGATCTGTTAAGGCGTGATTAACGTTCTGTAAATCCGGAAGGTCAAGCCTTCCGGATTTTTTCGAAGCACGCGGCCCTCACAGTCTGGTGGGCCACGCCGGCAAACCCCAACCGAGGGAGCCGGGTCGCCCCGTTACGCAGCTTATTTGGCCGCCGTCACCTGAATTTCAACGAGGTACTCCGGCGCGGCGAGCTTCGCTTCCACGGTGGCGCGGGCGGGCGGGTTGGCCGTATCGACCCAGGATTCCCACGCCTTGTTCATCGCGCCGAAGGTGGACATGTCCGTCAGATAGATGGTGGCGGACAGCAGCTTGCTCTTGTCCGAGCCGCCCTCGGCCAGCAGGGCGTCGATCTGGCCCAGGATCTGGCGGGTCTGCGTCTCCACGTCCGGAGTCGGATCGTTGGCCACCTGGCCGGCCAGATAGACCGTGTCCTTGTGGATGACCATCTGGCTCATGCGCGGTCCAGAATGGAAGCGCTGGATCGACATCGGTACGGCTCCGGTTACGGGGTCTTGAACGCGCGTACGTCTATGCGATTCACGTCCAACGGCCTAGCAAAAAATGAGGCGCCACCGCTCAAAGCTGCCCCGCGCCCGCGCATCACCGCAAAGAAGGCGTATTTCCCTCCACCGCGGCCACGAAAGCGGCGCTCGGCACGGCGATGTTGCGGGGATTGGCACCGCTGACTGCGGCCACCGCGATGCCGGCCACCGCCCAGCCCTCCCCCGCCCCGTCCGCGCCGGGCACGCGCACCAGCAGCGCCGCCCCGCTCACCCCGCGCGTCCCGTCGCAGTCGTGGACCAGCAGCGGCCCGCGGTCGGTGTCGTTGATGCCGCGCGCCGCGCAGCCGGTGTCGGCGGTGACGAGGTGCGCCCGGTCCTGGCTGTAGCCGCCCAGCATCAGCGGTGTGCCGGCTTCCGGCGGGACTCGGGCGAGCGGCAGCGGCGGCATCCCCTCCGGCGCGTCGCCGTCCAGCGTCAGCACCGCCCAGTCGCCGACAAGTCCATCGAGCCGCCGCTCCGTGTCGTAAGGGCCGCCGGTTTCCAGCGTGGCGACGGCGCGGTGCTGCCGGTACTCCCCGCGCTCGTAGCCGAACAGCACGTGCAGCGACGAGGCCGGGAGAAAGCGCTGCGCCCGGTTGAGCAGGCAGTGGGCGGCGGTGACCACCCGGCGCGGCGCCACCAGAACGCCGGTGCAGCGCGCGCCCAGATTGCTCTGCACCTTGACGAGGCTGCTCCACGGCGCGTGCGTGGCGTCCACCACCACGCGCCGGTCCTTCGCCCCGATCCCCGGCAGCAGCGGGTTCTGCGCCGTCGCCGGAAGCGCGGCCAGGAGAAGCGTCGCTGCAACAAGAAATCCACGCAGGACGGCCATCGAGTGTTCTTGATACGTTTTCATATTCGTCTTACCATGGCGGCCATGGCCACGCTCATCATCACGGAAAAATCAAGCCAGGCAAAGGACCTGCGCGCCGCGCTGGGCGACCGCTACGGACGCATCCTGCCGGCCGAGGGGCACCTGCTTCGGCTGGCCGAACCGGACGAGGTGAACCCGGATTGGAAGCGCTGGTCGCCCACCCTGCTGAAGCCGGACGGACTCTACCCGACGCGGCCCGACGGCGGCGGTAACAAAACGGCGAAGCTGGCGGCGATCAAGGCGGCGCTGAAGGGGTGCGATCAGGTCATCCTCGCCACCGATTGCGACCGCGAGGGGCAGCTGATCGGGCAGGAGATCCTGGAGCATCTGGGCTTCCGCGGGCGGGTGCAGCGCGCCCTGTTCACCGCCCAGGACCCCAAGACGATCCGCGATGCCTTCGCCAAGCTGAAGCCGAACAACGAGCTTCGCCCGCTCTACGAGGCGGCGGTGGCGCGCCAGCAAGCCGACCAGATCTTCAACCTGTCGCTGACCCGCACGGCGACCAAGACGCTGCTGGCGCCGGGAACCCGAGGGGTGATCGGCATCGGGAGGGTGAAGACACCGACGCTGTCCATCGTCTGCCTGCGCGAGTTGGAGATCCGCAACTTCAAGCCGGAGGATTATTTCGAGGTCGTGGCGACGGCCACCGCCGCGGGCGGCTCCTTCCTGATGCGCCACGCCCCGCCGCCGAAGGACCGCATCAAGGACCGCGCCCGCGCCGAGGCCATCGCCCGCGCCGCCGACGGCCATGGCGGCCCGCTGTCGGTGACGGTCGAGGACCGGCGGCAGGCCCCGCCGAAGCTCTACGACCTGCCCGCGCTGCAGAAGACCTGCGGCCAGCGCTGGGGCTGGACCGCCGATCGCACGCTGGAAGTCGCGCAGGAGCTTTACGACGGCGAGGGCAAGAAGCTCATCACCTACCCGCGCGCCGAGGCGCGCCACCTGTCGGAGAACCAGATCGCCGACGTTCCGGCGATCACCGGGGCGCTGACCCGGCTGCGCGGCTTCGCCCATCTGGATATTTCCCGCCCGGTGATCCGCCGCGGCAAGTCCGGCCATTTCTGCGACAAGGCGCTGGAGGGCGTGTCGCACCACGCCATCGTGCCCAACGTCAACGTGCTGGACGATCTGGAAAGCCGGCTGAACCGTCTGACCGACGACGAGAAGCGGCTTTATGCGCTGATCTGCCGCTCCTACCTCGCCGCCGTCATGCCTGACTACGAGTATCGGCAGACCACGGTGCTGATGAATGTGCCCGTCGAGGGAAAACCGGTGGTCTTCCGGGCGGTCGGGCGCATCCCCCTGAAGCTCGGCTGGAAGGCGGCATTCGGCTCCGCCGAGACGGACGGCAAGCCCGACGAGAAGGAGGAGGAGCAGACCCTGCCCCTGCTGACCGACGGCGAACCGGCCCGCCTGTCCGAGCCCAGGGTGGAGGCCAAGCGGACCCAGGCGCCGCCGCGCTACAACGAAGGCACGCTGGTCGACGCCATGCAGAACGCCTGGCGCTTCGTCGAGGACCCGGCGCTGCGCGACCGCCTGAAGGAGGCCAAGGGCATTGGCACCCCGGCCACCCGCGCCGAGATCATCAAGGGCCTGCGGCGGCAGAACCTGCTGGGCGCCGACGGAAAATGGCTGGTTCCCACCCCCGCCGGGTTGCAGCTGTTCGAGACCCTGCGCGGCGCCGCTCCCACGCTGGTCGATCCCGGCACCACCGCCCTGTGGGAGATGCGGCTGGACGAGGTGGTCGTCGGACGCGCCGACTTCCGCACCGTCATCGACGGCATCGCCGACGAGGCCGGGCGGCTGATCGGCGTGCTGGTCGGCAACCGGGGGCCGGCGGTGGATCTCGGCGTGCGCGGCGGTCCGATCCGCGCCGGACGGGGCGCCGGGCGCCGCCGCTCCGCCAGCCCGCGCGCCGCTGGAACGGCGCCGCGCACGCGCAAGACCGCGGCCGGTGTGGACGGCGAAGCGCCGAAGAAGCCCCGCCGCAGCAGCAAGGCGAAGGCCGCGCCGGAGGTTCTCGACTCGATCGCTCCGGTCGCCGCCGCCGCCCCGCCGCCGCCCGCCGCACCGTCGAGTGGGGCACGGCGCAAGGCACCGACGGACAAGATGGTCGCCTTCGCCCGCAGCCTCGCCGACCGCAAGGGCGTCGAGCTGTCGGACACGGTGCTCCAGGACTTCGATTCCTGCCGTCAGTTCCTGGACCAGCACGCGCGCTGAGCGCCGACTCGCCCCCCACCCCGGCCCTCCCGCGCTCTCGCAGGGGAGGGAGTTTTCTGCGAAGCGGCGGCAGTCCCCTCCCCTGCGCCAGCGGGGGAGAGTTAGGGATGGGACCACCGTTTCCGAGCATCTCCGAATCACGCCCCGACTGTGGCCCAGGCCACAGCGGCGGGGTCGGCGTCCGGCCTACCCTCTCCTCCACGGACATCGAGCCACACACGGCCCCACACCCCGGAGGAGACCCAGCCCATGCGCCGCCTGACCCTGATCGCCGCCGCTGCCGCCACGCTGCTCGCTGCCCCCCACGCCTTCGCCAACGACCTCAAGACCGGCGGCATGCCGGTCAACCCGATGATGATGCAGCCGGGCTTCGGCAGCCCCTTCGCCGCGGCGCCCTCCCTCTCCAATACCAACGTCGGCGTCGCGACGAACCTCGCGGCGGGGATCGGCAACAAGGCCAAGCAGAACGTCTTCACCATGCAGCAGGGCACCGGCGGGTCGCTGGTGAACACCAACGTCGGCGTCGCCACCAACGTCGCCGCCGGCATCGGCAACAAGGCCAAGCAGAACGTCACCGGCGTCACCTTCGGCTTCGGCAAGGGCGGCCTGCTCGACACCAACGTCGGGGTGACGACCAACGTCGGCGCCGGCATCGGCAACACCGCCGGGCAGAATCTGTTCGGTTTTAAGGCCCAGTGATCCGCCCCATCCGGCGCCGCCGATCCATCCGGCGGCGCCCCTTTCGGATTCCTCATTGGAGGACTGCCGTCATGCTCCGCTTCGCCCTGCCGGTCTTCGGTACGCTCGCCGCCATCCTGGTCCTGGCCGGAACCCCGCAGACCGCCGCCGCCGAGAATCTCGCCTGTCAGACGGTCAATGGAAAAACGGTGTGCAGCCGCGGCTCGGGCTCGCTGTCGTGCCAGACGGTCAACGACCGGACGACCTGCGTGACCGGGCCGGGCGCGCTGACCTGCGAAACCATCAATGGCCACACCGCCTGCCGGCGCGGCCCGTCGCAGCCCGACTTGAAGCCGATGCCCATGCCGCCGATGCCCCCGCAGGCCGCGCCGATGCCGGACCATCCCTTCGGCAAAAACTTCCCTTTTGAGGAAGAGGCGTAAAGCCCGGCGGCATAAAACACGGCACCTGTGGCCCGCCTCACAGCGGCTCCCCGGTCGGCCGCCTTAGGATCAGCGCACACCGCCGAACAGAGGAGCCTTCGCCATGATCCGCATCCGCCGCTTCGCGCCGCTGCTGTCCGGCCTCGCCACCCTGGCGCTGCTGGGCGGAACCGCCGCCGCCCAGGACGCGGGCGGCTTCTCCGTGAACCCGCAGTTGGGCGCGGCGGTCGGCATGTCGATGGGCATGGGCATGGGGATGCCGCCGCTGCTGCCGCGTCAGCCCGTCTTCGTCAACGCCGCCCAGCGCGGCGCGCCTCCGGGGGCGACGGTGACCAACCCCAACGTCAGCCGGCAGGCCAAACACCAGCAGGCCATCGCCAAGATCCGCGGCGACGCCGGCTTCCTGGGCGGCTTCAACAAGGGTCAGGCGCTGGCCGCCAGCCGCCAGCCGCCGCCGGAGCCCATCGTGCCGAACTTCACCTTCATCGATGCGCCCTTCATCGTGAACAACTTCGACAGTTCGCTGGCCCTGTCCTTCGGCGACAGCAACGTGACGGAACAGTTCATCTTCCAGGGCGCGGACGGCTCCGGCGGTGGCGTCGCTGGCGGCAATGACGGCGGCGGAGCCGCGGAACAGGCCGCCACGCCGGCCCCCGCTGGCCAGACGCCCGCCCCGGTGCAGGCCAAAGCCCCCCCACCCAAACCGCAGCCGGGCGTGACCACCGGCAACGGCGGCCCGCCGCCCGAGGGCTTCTTCGACCCGGTGATGAGCAACTTCGGCCCGCTGCCGCATCTGCCCGCGGCTTTGGCCAGCGGCGGCATCCAGTTCAACAACGTCGGCAGCGCCTTCAACGCCGCCATCGGTCAGGGCAACCTCGCCACCCAACAGATCACCAGCATCCAGGGCAAGAAGGGCAAGCGCTGAGACGCTGGAAAAGAAAAACCCCCTTGCGGGCGGCAAGGGGGCTTTTTTCCCGTTCAAAGTCGAGAGGTTACGCGGCGACCGGCTCGTTGGCGGCCTTGGCCGGGGTGGCGGCGGGCTGGACCACACCCTGCGGGGCGGGCAGCGGCGCCGGGCGCGGGGTGCCGGCGGGCAGCATGTCGCCGATCGCGAGGCCCACGGCCATCAGGTTCGGCACGGCCATCGCGGTCAGCAGGATCGCCCACAGCTCCAGCGACAGGGTGCCCAGCGGGTTGGCGAACCACGCGGTGACGGCGGAGATCAGCAGCGCACCCGACAGCCAGGCTTCCGGCTTGGCGCAGAAGGCCCCCTGGGTCCGCTTGCCGCCCTTGGCGGTGACGCGGAAGGCGTCGCGCTTGCGGACCACGCCGCGCAGGGCGGCGAGCGCCACCGTGGTGGACAGCGCCATGCCGACGGCGCAGGCCCCGACGCTCTCCTTCCAGGAGTTGCCGGAGGCGTAGCGCGAGGCCAGCAGGCTCGACCCGGCGCGCAGGACCAGGGCGCCCAGCACTGCGGCGGTGGCCTGGACCGGCGGCAGGTGCAGCGGCAGGACCAGCGAGGCGAAGGTCCAGGTGACCGCCGCACCGGCGGCCAGCACGCCCACCGCGTCGGACCACCAGCGCGCCCAGTTGGTCAGGTAGCCGATCTTCTGGCCGAGCGTCAGCTCCGTGGCGCCGGGCAGGAACTTCCGCCAGTGGGCGCGCAGGATCTGGGTGGAGCCGAAGACCCAGCGGTCGCGCTGCTTGCGGAACTGCATGAAGTTGTCGGGGGCGAGGCCCTGGCCCAGACGCTCGTCCGTGTAGGCGGCGCGGTAGCCGGCCGACAGGATGCGGATGCCCAGCTCCGTATCCTCGCAGATGCCCTCTTCCGACCAGCCGCCGACCTGTTCCATGGCGGAGCGGCGCAGCATGATCATCGTGCCGTGGCAGACGAAGGCCTGGGAGGTCAGACCCTCCTGCATGCCGACGTCGAAGAAGGGGCGGTACTCGGCGGTCATGGCGGCCTTAAGCGGCGTCTCATGGCCGTCGCGGTGCTCCTGCGGCGCCTGGACGATGCCGACGCGCGGGTCGGCGAAGGTCGGGGCCAGCTTGTTCAGCCAGTCCGGCTCCACCGTGTAGTCGGCGTCAAGCACGGCGACGATCTCGGCGCGCGGGTCGGTGTGGCGCAGCGCGGCGTTCAGCGCGCCGGCCTTGAAGCCGGAAATCTGCTTGTACCACTGGAACTTGAACTTCGGACCCAGCTCGGCGCACAGCTCCTCGACCGGGCGGACCAGCGCCTCGTCCTCGGTGTTGTTGATGAGGACGACGACCTCGTAGTCCGGGTAGTCGACTCGGGCCAGCGAGGTCAGCGTGGCGGCCAGCACGTCCGGCTGCTCGCGGCAGGCGGCGATGTGCACGGACACCATCGGCTTGTGCTCCGGCACCGCGGGAACCCGCGGCAGGAGGGCCGGGGCGCGGCCGGTGAACAGGCGGCGGGCGACCTCGGTCAGGTCGGCGAAGGCCACCGACATCATCAGAGCGCCCAGCAGGAAGGCGGAGCCCCAGGTGGTCGCGGCGCCGAAGGTGAAGTATTCGGCGTAGGCGCCGGCGACGGCCGAGCCGACGCCGAAGCCGACGATGTTGGCACCCACCGACGCGGCCAGCGCGTAGGTCATGTTGGTGCGGCGGCGGAAGGCGGCGAAGGCCGACAGGGCGAGGCCGAGGGCCAGCGCCACGGCGGCGCCCGCACGGTCGCCCCAGGGCGCCGGGACGTCGCCGGCCAGCGGCCATTTCGGCGCACGGTCGGCGTCGAGCACGCCCCAGGTCGGGCCGGGCGAGCCTTCGATGCTGGACTTCCACACGCCGTCGAACGCCTCGACCACGTTGTAGTCGATGCCCAGCATCCCCGCCTCGGCGGCGAAGTTGCGGACGACGAAGGCCTGGGCCTGCGGCGTCGGGTAGGCGTCGTGGAAGTTCTCGCCGCCCGACGGCCAGCCCACCTCGCCGACGAACAGCGGCTTGCCCGGATGCGCCTTGCGCACGGTGTCCAGCCGGTCGCGAATCCAGGTCAGCGCGTTCTCCACGGGCACGCCTTCCCAGTAGGGCAGGACGTGGACGCCCATGTAGTCGGACGCCGCGATGGTTTCCTTGGCCTTGACGATCTCCGACCACACGTCGGCGGTGCCGACCTTGATGTGCTTCGGCACGCCGGCGCGGACGCGGCGGATGTAGGAGGCCAGCTCCGCGTCGGTCAGCTCGGCGCGCAGCAGCGTCTCGTTGCCGACCACCACGCGCTCGATGCCGCGCACGGTGCGGGACAGCACGATGGCGCGGGCGACCTCGCGCTCGTTACGGGCCTTGTCGTCGCTCAGCCAGACGCCCAGCGTGACGTCCAGGCCGTGCTTGGCCGCGATGGCCGGGACGTCGCCCTGGGAGCCGAGCGTGGAATAGGTGCGCACACCGTCGGCGAAGCCGGCGATGGCGGTCATGTCCCGGTCCAGTTCCACCGCATCGACCACCGGCTGGTGGTTCGGGTCGTAGCTGCGGCCCGAGGGGGAGTAGGAGACGGATTCGATGCGACCCGGCACGGCGTCCACAGGAGTGGGCGCGTTGCGCCAGGACCAGAAGGACGCGTGGCCGGCAGTCACGGCGAGCATCGCCGCGGCCAAGGCCGCAGACCGGATCGAACGCTTCGGGTTGCTCATGTGGGGATTTCGCAAGCCTGGGTGAGATGGGTGGCGGGCGCCACCGGACACACTGACGAACGTGCGCTGCAAAAAACTATTCCCGCGCCCGCGTCGATTTTTTTCTCCGTCCACCGCCAGGGTTACCAAATCGGGAACGGCGACCGCTCCGCTCCTGTTGGCTTCACCAACCGCAACGACGGGAGACGACGACATGACCGGCAAAAAGGTCGATGTGACCGCGCTGGAGGAAACGATGGACGAGGTGGTCGAAACCCTCGACCTCGCCGAGCAGGCCGCTAGCTATGTCCGGAAGGAAAGCACCGATCCCATGGACCAGGCCCGCGCCGCCGCCGTGCAGAAGCAGGCCGAAGCCATGCTCGACGCCGCCGAACAGGCCGCCACGGGTGAACGCCCACAGCAACGAAGCACCCCCTCGCCCCTGCCGGGCATGCGCCGCCCGCCGCTGGTGAATTGAACACCCTGGAAACGCGCCCCCACCCCGGCCCTCCCCCGCTCCCGGCGGACCAAAGGTCCGCCTGCCGCGTCAGCGCAAACCTTTGGTTTGCGCGAGAGCTGCCGCAGGGGAGAGTGCCTTCCGCGAAGTGACGGCAGTTCCCTCCCCTGCGTGAGCGGGGGAGGGTTAGGTGGGGGCAATAATCGGCTACGCCCCCTCAGCCGACGGACCCACCCGCCAACCGCCCCTGCCCCTCTGGACACACATCCAGCAGGACACACCGCTCACAGGCCGGGTTGCGGTAGAAGCAGACCCGCTGCCCGTGCAGCATCATCACCTCGTGATGGTCGTAGATCTGCTGGGCCGTCCACTCCGGGGGAAGCCGCGCCTCCAGGATGGTGTGCGACGGGCCGACCGCCACGCTGGGCGGAATCAGCCCGGTGCGCACCGCGACGCGGTGATGGTGGCTGTCCACCGGCAAAGCGGGACGGCGCAGGCTGCTGAAGCTCATCACCGCGGCGCTGGTCTTCGGACCGACGCCGGGAAGCGCCTGCAGCCAGACCCGCGCCTCCGGCACCGTCATCTCCGCCAGGAAATCCAGGGAGAGTTCGCCGCGCAACTCCGTGATCCGCCGAAGGATCGCCTGGATGCGCGGCGCCTTCTGTTCCGGCCACGTGACGCCAGCAATGACCGCCTCGACTTCCGCCGGGTCGGCGTCGCGGACGGCGGCCCAATCCTCCCCCCAGCGCGCCCGCAAGGCGCGGAAGGCCGCTCCGGACGCCGCGTTGCGCGTGCGGTGCGACAGCAGCGAGGACACCAGCTCGCTGAGCGGGTCGAGCGCGCGGAAATAGGCGATCGGGCAGCCGAAAATCAGGCAGAGCCGGCGGTGGATCTCCAGCAATTTCTCATCGGGCAAGGCCGTGGGCGACAGCGTGAAGGACGCCTGGTCGTCGCTGGTCTTGAGGCGGCGCCTCACGGCGCCGTCACACCACGGGACCGGCCGCCATCCGGAAGCATCAGCCCCTCGTCGGCCGCCATGGCGCGGGCGCGGGGGTCGGCCTGAACAGCGCGGGCGGTGCTGCGGGCGCGGTCCTGGACCCGGCGGAAGGCGCGGATCAGGGCCTGGGCCTCCGCCCGCTCCTGCGCATCGCGCCGCGACTCCGCCGCTTCCGACGCGGCGATCTTGCCGGCGGTGGAACGCTGCGTCTCGCTGTAGCCGAACAAGCCCGGCTCCCAGCGCTTCAGGTTGGCGTAGGCCAGGGCGCGGGCGGTGCCGTCCAGCCCCTGCCCTTCTTCCCAGGCGGCGCGGGCGGCGTGCAACTCGTCGGCCAGCACCCGCTGGGGCGGGCGCGGCGGCGGTGGTGGCGGCTGGTGCAGGCGGGTGCGCGCCGCCCTCAGGGCGGCCACGCGGTCCGGATCGTCACGCCAACGGCGGGCGTCCGCGGCGGCGTCACGCCACGCGCCGATGAGCCGTTCCGGATCGGGTGCGGTGTCCCGCTTCGTCGATGCCATGGCCCTCCCCGCTGCAAGGGAAACGAACGCAGTGCTTTCGTCGTCAAGGATCTATGCCATGGACCGGCGAAGGCCAGACCGGGAAGGGCGGTAACCCCGAGGGTACGGTCAGTCCGCCGCCCTACCCAGCAGATAGTCGATGTCCCCGCCTTCAAGTGCGCTGATGAGACCGGTGCCCTCGATGGTTGCGTCGGACAGGTTGCCTTTGCGCCGTTGCAAGTCGAGGATGCGTTCCTCCACCGTGTCGGCGGCGATCAGCTTGTAGACGAAGACCGGCTTGTCCTGCCCGATTCGGTAAGCGCGGTCGGTCGCCTGATCCTCCGCCGCCGGGTTCCACCAGGGATCGTAGTGGATCACCGTGTCCGCCGCCGTCAGGTTCAGGCCGCGGCCGCCCGCCTTCAGGCTGATGAGGAAGACCGGCACCTCGCGGTTCTGGAAGCGGTTGACCGGCTCCGCGCGGTCCAGCGTGCGCCCGGTCAGCTCGACATAGCCGATCTTCGCCTCCTCCAGCCGCAACTTGATGAGGTCGAGCATGGAGGTGAACTGCGAGAAGATCAGGATGCGGCGGCCTTCCGGCACCATCTCCAGCACCATGTCGGTCAGCGCGTCGAGCTTGGCCGTCTCCTTCACCTTGCCGGCGGCGGGGATCTTCACCAGACGCGGATCGCAGCAGACCTGACGCAGCTTCAGGAGCGCGTCGATGATGGTGATGGCGTTGCGCGACACGCCGCTGACCGCCAGCGCCGCCCGCACCGTCTCGTTCACCGACAGGCGGATGGTCTCGTAGAGGTCGCGCTGCGCCGGCTCCAGGTCGATGCGCACCACCACCTCGGTCTTCGGCGGCAACTCCTTCGCCACGGCTTCCTTGGTGCGGCGCAGCAGGAAGGGGCGGATGCGGCGCATCAGCTGCTTGGCACGGGTGCCGTCGGCGCGCTTCTCGATGGGCGTGCGGTAGCGGCGCCCGAACTCCTTGCGGTCGCCGAGCAGGCCGGGCATCAGGAAGGCGAACTGGCTCCACAGCTCGCCGAGATTGTTCTCCACCGGCGTGCCGGACAGGCAGAGCCGGTTGCGGGCGTTCAGCGCGCAGACGGCGCGGGTCGCCTTGCTGTCGGGGTTCTTGATGGCCTGCGCCTCGTCCAGGATCAGCAGGTGCCACGTCCGGCGCTTCAGCATCTCGACGTCGCGGCCCACCACACCGTAGGTGGTCACCACGATGTGGGCGCGGTCGAGGTCGCCCAGCTTCTCGTGCCGGTCCAGCCCGTGCAGGACGACCACCCGCAGGCGCGGCGTGAAGCGTTGCGCCTCGGCCACCCAGTTGGGGACGAGGCTGGTCGGCACGACGACGAGACAAGGGTCGGTCAGCCGGCCCTCCTCCTCCTCCATGGCGATGTGGGCCAGCGTCTGGACGGTCTTGCCCAGCCCCATGTCGTCGGCCAGGATGCCGGCCACCCGGTTGGCCCGCAGCCCCTGCATCCAGGCGAGGCCGACGCGCTGGTAGTCGCGCAGCGTCCCCTGGAAGCCCGGCGGCGGGTCCATCTCCGCCGGCATCTCCTGCTCCTGGATGGTGCGCAGGTAGCGGTCGATCTGGCCGGTGTCCTCGGTGCGCCGGGCGATCAGGTCGTCGATGTCCAGAAGCCCGTCAGCCTCGGTCAGCGGCACCTTCAGCGTGTCGTCCAGCCGCCGCCCGCTCTCCAGCATGGACTCCAGGACGCTCATCAGCCGCTCGACCCGCTCCGCCGGCAGGGCCAGGACGTTGCCGTCGTCCAGCACCAGATGGGCGCGCCCGTCGATGACGCGGGTCGCGTCCATGCCGCCGCGCTCGATCAAGGTCGCCAGGATGGGCAGCAGGGCGCGGCGCTCCCCGTCGATCTCCACGCCGACGTCGAGATCGAACCAGCCGTCGCCGGAATCGCGCACGGCGACCGCCACCTCCTCGTTCGCCTCGACGACGCGGGTTCCGAAGTCGGCGCCGATCTCGACGGTCCAGCCATCCTTGCGCAGGGCCGGCACCTCGGTGGTCAGGAAGGCCGACCAGCGCTCGTCGGCGTCCTTGCCGGTCAGCCAGTGGACGCGGGTGCCGCGGGCGTTCAACTGGCCCTTGGGCGGCTCGATCCGCGCCTGGGCGAAGCCGAAGGCGGCGAGACGGTCCAGCGCCCCCTGCTCCAGCGATTTGTCACGGCGGACGAAGACCGCCCCGGCGGGCTCCTCGACGCGGGCGAACTGACGCTGGTCGTCGGGCTCGATCTCCGAGGGCGAATCGTCCTCGCCATAATCGAAGGCCAGCCGCAGCACGTCCACCAGTCCGCCGTCGGGCGACACCACCCGACCCAGCCGGGCGACGACGCGCGGGTCGCGCTCCACGATGGTCGCGGCGGGGTCGGAGCCCATGCGCACGCCGCCGGGCATGCCCGCGGCGAAGGCGGAGGCCGCCGGGAAGTCCGGACGCTCGGGCGCCGATCGCGCCGGCGCGGGCCGGGCGGAGGCCTTCAGGGGCACCGCCTTCGTGGGCGCCGTCTTCGCGGTGGACGGAGCGACCGCGGCCTTGGGCTTCGGCACCTCGACGACCTGCAACTCGACGGGAAAGACGGTGCCGGCCTTCGGATCGACGCACCAGTAGCCCAGCCCCTTGATCAGCGCGGCGCCGGGCGGCAGGCCGGTCGGGCGCAGCTTGCGGGTGGCCGGGTCGCGGAAGGCGCGGATGGTCAGCGCCGCCCCCTCCACCAGCACCGTGCCGCCGCGCCAGCGCAGCCGCCCGCAGCCGAGCAGCCGGCGCAGGATGCGGTCCACCACGTCGCCGCGGCTCTTGGCGACCGGCGTGCGCACCACCCCGCCGCCGCCCAGCATCCGGGCGATGGCGCGGTCCACGTCGCCGTCCAGGCTGCGCGGCGCGCGGGCCAGCACGTCGCGCGGGCTGGCCGGGGTGGACACGTCGTCGCCTTCCCCCGCCCCCTCCACCGCGATCACGGCGGAGACGAACATGGCCGCGTCGTCCTTGCCCGGCTCCAGGGTCCAGCGGACGCTGAGCACCGGATCGGGGGGAGGTGGCGGTGAGGGAGGCAAAGGCGCCGGTTCAGCAATCGGCGGCGGCGCGGGGGCCGGGTCGGACACCGCCTGGAGCACGGGTTGCGACGCGGCCGGCGGCGCGTCGAACAGGGACATCTGCCGCCCTTCCGGCCGGGCGTCCAGCGTCATCAGCGCCGCCGCGGCCATGTGGGCGCAGGCATTCCGCCCGCAAGTGCAGCTCTTGTCGAAGACCACCCGGCTGCGCCCGCGCACCGGGACAACCGTCACCGACAGAGTCCGGCCGAGATCGGTCACCGTGGCGGCGATCCGCCCCTCCGCCTCCAGCAGCGTCACCGCCCCGGTCAGGATGAGCGTGCGCCCGCGCTGCAGCGTCTTCGCATCGAAGACGCGCGCCAGATCCTCCTGCGAAAAGGAAACCGTCGCGCTGGCGGTGGCGGCGGCGCGTGGAAGGGGGCCGAACAGCGACATGGGGCGGAAGGGATACCGAAAAAGCAGAACGGGTCAGGAACGGGGGCGTCGGTATAAGCCCACACCATGCCCCGTCGCAAGCCCGCTCTCAACCCTGAACCGGCACCGCAAGGCAAACATTCCGGTTGCCAAGTCCAGGGAAGACCAGCCGTGGACAACGGCGCCATCCGGCAAGGAAAACACCCGCTAGAGCCGTTCGAGGAAACTGTTCAGCGGCGGCATCGGGCCGCAGACCGGAGATTCCTCACGCAGCAGATAGGCGAAATGCTTCAGCATCGGCTCCGCGTTGGTGCGGTCGCCGAGCGCGTAGGTGGCGACGCCGAACAGCACGACCAGCGCCAGGACCAACGGGCTGAGGTTCAGGCGGGACGGGGTCAGCCGGTTGAAGCTCTGCGCGAAGGCCGCCACCGCCAGCCCGCCGAGGACGAGGCCGACCACCACCTCCGTCACCGAATGGTAGCGCAGCAGGATGCGCGAGGCCGCCACGCCCACGACCAGGCCAAGGGCGCCCAGGACCACCACGCCACGCCGCCAGCCGTCCAGCGAGCGCGCCGCCATCACCCCGACCGCCCCGTAGACGGCGGCGGCGAGGGCGGCGTGACCGCTGGGGCTGGTCAGCCGGTCGTCGAACAGGCGGATGCCGCAGGCGTGGCCCAGGATCTTCAGAAGCGCCACCGAGCCCATCAGCATGGCCAGCACGGCCAGCCAGCGCGCCGCCGAGACCGCCGAATGGCGCCGCCACAGCATCACGATCAGGATGCCCGCCACCGGCAGCACGAAGGACGTGCTGCCGAGAAGCGAGATCGCCTTGTTGACGTGCCAGAGGTTCAGATGTCCCACGGTCCTCGCCGCTCCCTTTCCGTTCAGCGCATGCGAACGAGCATCCCGTCGCGGTAGTTCCAGGCCGCCGTGCTCTTTCCATCGGAAGCGGGCAGCGAGACGGTCAGCGTGCGGTCGGCCTGCTCCACCTTCGGTGCGTCGCTGCAGGTTCCGAACGGCAGCGAGACGGAGGGCTTGGTTCCGCCGAGGTCGAGCACGCGGAAGCGCGCGGCGCATTTGCCATCCACGCTCTCCTGCAGCAGCACCAGCCAGCGCCCTTCCATGTTGTAGGCGTTCACGAAGGACAGGGTGCGCCCCTCGCGGTCCTCATAGACGACGCGGTCGTTGACGGTCACCTGGATGACCTTCGGACCGAGCTCGACCATCTGGACGACCTCGTTGCCGATGGCCGCGGACACCAGCACCGCGGCGCCGGCCCGGTCGTCCGCCGCCTGCGCCGCCCCGATCGTTGCCGTCACGGAAAGTGCCATCAGCAACCCCACCGGCCCGATAACGGCGCGGCTTAGAAACGTCATGCCCATAGCTGTTCTCAAATGCCCTTCTGGCTAATCGTTCTCCACGCCAAGGTAAGCCCAACCGCCGCCATTCTGTAGTCCGTCAAAGGGCTGACATCCCCTTGCCGGAAAAATTTCACGAGCCGGACGATTTTGGTTGCCTTCCGGTCACGCCGCGATTAAAAACCGCGCCACCGCAGACGACGGCCCCGCCGGCGCCGCGGCAGAGAGAAGCGCCCGTAGCTCAGCTGGATAGAGCACCAGACTACGAATCTGGGGGTCAGGAGTTCGAATCTCTTCGGGCGCGCCACTCTCCTTTCTTTGCAAAGCTTGCAAAATCCTCTCCATAATATTCTGATGCACGCGGTTGGATCAATCGATCCGACGGCGTTTTCGCTGTTTCCAGCGTGTGCGCTGAACCGGAGGGAGCCGTCATGACGGGACCACTTGCGGCCACGCCGCTGACGATGGATGGGTTGCCGGCGCTCGCCGCCCTTCTCGCCTCCGCAGGGTTGCCGAACGAGGACATCGCCACCGCAGGGCGGTGTTTCTGGCGCCTGGACGGTCCCGACGGGCTTGTGGGCTATGGCGGCCTGGAGGTCTACGAACGCGACGGACTTCTCCGCTCGGTCGTCGTCCTGCCGGAGCGGCGCCGCAAGGGCAATGGGCGTATGGTGGCGGAGGCGATTTGCCACGAGGCCGTGATGCTCGGCCTGAACCGGTTGTGGCTGCTGACCACAGACGCCGCCGGCCTCTTCGAGCGCATCGGCTTCGAATGGGCGGAGCGGAGCGAGGCGCCGCCGGGTATCCGCGCCAGTGCGCAGTTCGCCGGCCTCTGCCCTGCCAGCGCCGTCTGTCTGCGCCGCGATCTCGTTCAGCCAACCCGTTGAAGATTGGTGGGCCCGGCCGGATTCGAACCGACGACAACACCGTTATGAGCGGCGCGTTCTAACCGCTGAACTACAGGCCCCCACCAAGGGATGCCGAATGTGCCCAGAACCGGGAGTTTATGCAACCCCGTTCGAGAGGGGCCGCAACCAAAATGAAGGCGCCCAAAAATGAAAAGGGGGACCCGAAGGCCCCAGCCCCTCGGACTAGGTGTTGATACTTGGGCGGCTCTGTTTTTCAGGGCCGCCCTTGCCGTGTGAGGGCTGGGCTACAGGGCAGGACGGAGGCCGTCGCGCACGTCGAAGTAGAGGATGTCTTCCATCCGGACCGGTCCCTTTGCGAGACCGAGTCGCATGGCTGGCGTTTCCTTTGTGCCACGAGGCCCGACGTAGTTGTGCCACACGGAGAAGATGAACAAAACCTTGGCGAGCATTATCGGATTGTAGGGCGCGTTGATGTGCCAGATGGCACGCCCCCGGCGAGGTGAACTGATGCCGCGCTCAACCAGACGCAGGCGTCGCCGCATCTGAGCGAAGACCGAATCAACGGGCCACAACGTGGCGCGCAGAAGCCGCCGAGCGACCTTGGCATCGTCGTAATCATCCATATCCGTCGTGAAACGGACCTTCTTGTCCGGTTCAGCGAAATCCGGGAACAGCAGGTCTATCACGACGTCCTGCAGTTTCCTGTGGGGTAGCGGGCTTGTCGCCCGGGCCGTGGCAACCCGTGTTTCCGCAACAGCCCGGCGGACCTCCCAGTCGGCCAACCCCGGATGGGCGGCCTTGTCCACGGCGAACCGCTGTTCCGCGTCGTGTTGCTTCGCTCGGCGCTGATCGATCGTAAGGTCCTTCGCGATCGACACCTGGAAGATGTCAGCGGTTCGGGTCGTAACCCGGTCAGCGAAGGCGCCCAAACAGGCAACCGGCATACTGCCGTCTTCGTCCATGAAGAAGTTGAGATGGGCGGCTCCGCCCAGCAGATAGCGCAGGAAATGAAAATGGCCGTGCAGGTCATACTGCCCGGCGATGAGAACGCCCTGGGCGGGCAACTGGTCGTCCACCGTCAGACCGCTGCCCGCTTGCCCGGCTTCCCGCAGATAGCGGGCCTCGGTCCAGTAATGAGCGTAGGTCTGCATATGTTCGGGCTTCGCATCGTCGCCGGCCGCGGCGCGCAATTCCTCGACCTCCGATATTGTCATCTCCGGGTCGTGCCCCAGCGACGGACCGAAGAGATACCTGCTCTGGCATTCGACACTGGCGGTGCCGTTGATGAGCACCTGCTTGCGGACCCGCCGGGTCGGCCAGTTCACGAGGTAAGTCTGCTGATCGGTGCAGATGTCGAGTCGGTCGAACGTCATCTCCGGAAGCCGACGTTCCCTCTCGGCGACGAATAGGCGGCATTGCCGGTGAATGAAGTCGATTTTGTCGTAGACGGTCCCGTCGCCGCAGCCGAGAATTTCGGCCATTCGGCTCGGTCCGGTCGCGTTCATGAGCAAACGGAACGCGCTGATGTTGAGGTGATGCCGTTTCTGGCGACGGTTGGGGCCACCGACGGACACCGTAGCTTTGCAGGCCCGGCACCGCCACCGGTGAGAACCGGACGCCGTCCTGCCGAAGCGCTGGAATCTGGCTTCGACCTCGTGTGTTGCGAAGACCTCGGTGGCGTTCTTGCAACTGGGCGTGCTACACCGGACAGGAGACAACGGAGCGAGATAACGTCGTAGGCGCTCGAACTCCGCCTTGACCGCACTGTTGCTTTTGAGGTTCGCGCCAGACCCACAATCGGCGCATCTGATGGCGGCAACTCCACCGCTGCCGACGACCGTGTACTTGTCCCCGCGGCGAAAGCCTCGCCCAGCACCTGAGCTGACGAGCGCTGGCCAGACCCCGAAGTTGCTGCATCCTGGTGTCCGGCAGTGGTTTACTTGAATACCGCCTTCTGGAGCAGGGATATTCCTCGGACGACTTGCCGGAGAAATCCCCGGCATGGAATGGCTAGCTTGACCGGAAGTATTCCCGAACCCGCTGTCGTGCCCCGTCCCCTCGGAATCCGCCATTTCGCCGTCCCAGAGTCAACGCCCGCCCCCAATCGGTAGAAAAACCGAAAGGGGTGCGAGCGTCAACACCTAGTCCGAGGGGCTGGCCCGAAGGCCCCCCGCTTTCCATACGACAGCATTCCGTGCGGAGCTTCCGCCCCAAGGAACCCTCAGGTGTCGAGGAAGCTGCGCAGCTTGCGCGACCGCGACGGGTGCTTCAGCTTGCGCAGGGCCTTCGCCTCGATCTGACGGATGCGCTCGCGCGTCACGTTGAACTGCTGGCCGACCTCTTCCAGCGTGTGGTCGGTGTTCATGCCGATGCCGAAGCGCATGCGCAGGACACGCTCCTCGCGCGGGGTCAGCGAGGCCAGGACGCGGGTCGTCGTCTCGCGCAGGTTCGCCTGGATGGCGGCGTCAAGCGGCAGGACCGCGTTCTTGTCCTCGATGAAATCGCCGAGATGCGAATCCTCCTCGTCGCCGATCGGCGTTTCGAGGGAGATCGGCTCTTTGGCGATCTTCAGGACCTTGCGGACCTTCTCCAGCGGCATCATCAGACGCTCCGCCAGCTCCTCCGGGGTCGGCTCGCGGCCGATCTCGTGCAGCATCTGGCGGCTGGTGCGGACCAGCTTGTTGATCGTCTCGATCATGTGGACCGGGATGCGGATGGTCCGCGCCTGGTCGGCGATCGAGCGGGTGATCGCCTGACGAATCCACCACGTCGCGTAGGTCGAGAACTTGTAGCCGCGCCGGTACTCGAACTTATCCACCGCCTTCATCAGGCCGATGTTGCCCTCCTGGATCAGATCCAGGAACTGCAGGCCGCGGTTCGTGTACTTCTTCGCGATGGAGATCACGAGGCGCAGGTTGGCCTCGACCATCTCCTTCTTCGCGCGGCTCGCCTCCTTCTCGCCCTTCTGGACGGTGGAGACGATGCGGCGGAACTCGCTGATCGGCAGCTTGGCCTCATCCGAGATGCTCGACACGCCGTCGCGCGTCTTGCGGATGTCGGCCTCGTATTTGTCGTAGAACTTGCCCCAGGTCTTGGGGTTCAGGCCGCGGATGCGCTCCAGCCAGTTCGGGTCGAGCTCGTGCCCGAAATAGTGGTTGAGGAAGTCCTCGCGCTTCACGCGGCAGTCGGTCGCCATGCGCAGAAGCTTGCCTTCGAAGCCGGTCAGCTTGCGGTTCAGGGCGTAGAGCTGCTCGACAAGCTGCTCGATGCGCTGGTTGTTCAGGCGCACCGTGTTCATCAGCTCGACCATCTCGGTCTTGAGCTTGTCGTACTTCTTGTCCGACTGCTTGGCCACATCCTCGCCGCGCTGGATGGCCGCGATGCGGCCCTCGTGCAGCTTGTGCAGCTTGTCGTAGGTGGTCTTGATCTTCTCGAAGGTCTCGATGACCTGCGGCTTCAGCGCGGCTTCCATGGCCGACAGGGACAGGCTGTTGTCGCCATCCTCGTCGCCTTCCTCCTCGCTTTCGCCCTCGGGGCGCGGCGGACGCTCCTCCTCGGTCGCCTCCGGAGCGGCTTCCACCGGCTCGGCCAGACCTTCGGGGATCTCCTCACCGTCCGGGCCGCCACCGTAGGTGGCGTCCAGATCGATGATGTCGCGCAGCAGCATCTTCCCTTCCATGAGGGCGTCATGCCACTCGAGGATGGCGCGGATGGTCAGCGGCGATTCGCAGATCGCCCCGATCATCATCTCGCGCCCGGCCTCGATGCGCTTGGCGATGGCGATCTCGCCCTCGCGGGACAGCAGCTCGACCGAACCCATCTCGCGCAGATACATGCGCACGGGGTCGTCGGTGCGGCCGATGTCGTCGTCGTCCAGATTGCCGGCGGACCGGCCTTCGCCCTCGCCGTCGGCGTTGGCGTTGCCTTCCGAGTCCTGCTCTTCCGATTCGACGATGTTGATGCCCATCTCGGAGAGCATGGCCATCGTGTCTTCGATCTGCTCGGAAGACGATGTATCCTGCGGCAGGGCAGCGTTCAGCTCGTCATAGGTGACGTAGCCACGCTCCTTGCCGCGGGCGATCATCTTCTTGACGGCAAGACCCATGCCGTCCATGAGCGGGCCGTCGCCGGCCTCGTCCCGGGCTTCGGAAACTTCAACGCTGTTCGCAGCTTTCGTGGCCATGCGATCGATGCCCCCGCATTACCCCATTATAAAAACCCATAGCACGCACCGCAGCGGCCCCCCGCTGTCGATCCGCACCTGCTTAAACCGGTTGTGAACCGTTCCGGACCTTGTCCGGACAGACCCCTCCGGGTCTCATTCCCTCCGGCCCTTCCCTTCCGCACCACGCCCGGCGGCGCCGGCCGCTAGGCATCGTCGAGATCCTCGTCATCCGTCATACCCATTCCGGACCTGATGACCTCCTGTTGAAGGGCCACGACCCGCGCGAAGTTCGCCTCGCTGTTGTCACGGGCCAAAGCCGCCTCCGCTTCTCTCAAATCGGCCATCACCTGCCTATGATGAAGGTGATGCCATGTCGGCCACCACCCCCGCTTCGCGTCCAGGGAGGACGCATCCGGGCGTGCAAAGCCGGCATGGACATAGGTCGACTCGCTGAGCAGAGAGCGGACAATGGTATCATAGCCGGCGGAAGACAAGTGGCGACAAAGCGATGCGGCGTCAAGTCCCGAGTCGTTTTCCCGCCGTTCGGCAAGCAATCCAATGACCGCTTGGCGCAATTCCTCCAATTCCCGGTCGGGAAAAGGCAGCATGCCCAACGATTCGCCCAACTCATCAAACAACTCGGGGTGATTGATGATCACGGCGAGCAGAACGCGCTCCCGCGCGGCGGCGAGATTGCCGGGGTTGCGGCGGCGGTGGCCGGGCGGCGGCGCGGTGCGCAGGCCCGGCAGGCCCGGCGTGTGACGGCGCGTCTGCTGGCCGAAACGCCCCCCCTGCCCCCCGCCCTGCCAGGAACCGCCCGGGACCCAGGGGCCGCGGTCGTTGCGCTGGCGCGGCGGCGGGGCGAAGGCCTCGTCGACGCGGCGGCGCATCTCCGTGCGGTAGAAGGACTGCACGTCGCGGTCGGCGATCTGCCCCACCCGCGAGTCCAGCGCCGCCTTCACCGCCGCCTTTGATTCCGGGGTGCCGGTGGGTTTGCCCTCGGTCTCCATCCGCCACACCGCCTCGGACAGCGGGATGGCCTCGCCGAGCACCTCCTGCATGGCGCGGGGGCCGTGCAGACGGATCAGGCTGTCGGGGTCCTCCCCCTCCGGCAGGAAGGCGACACGGGCGGAATGGCCGGGGGCGAGGTGCGGCAGGATGCGTTCCACCGCCCGCCACGCCGCCCGCCGCCCGGCGTTGTCGCCGTCGAAGCAGAGGAACGGCACCTTCTCCGCGTCGGGAATCAGCTTCCACAGCTCCTGGATCTGCGTCTCGGTCAGGGCGGTGCCGAGCGGCGCCACGGCACCCTCGAACCCGGCGCGGACCAGTGCGATGACGTCCATGTAGCCTTCGGCGACGATCACCGGCTTGCCGTCCGCCGCCGCCTGCCGCGCCCGCGACAGGCCGTACAACAGCGTGCCCTTGTGGAACAGCGGCGTATCGGCGGTGTTGACGTATTTCGGGCCGTCGCCCTCCAGGATGCGCCCGCCGAAGGCGACCACCCGGCCGCGCCGGTCGGTCACCGGGAAGATCACCCGGTTGCGGAAGAAGCTGTAGGGCGTGCGCCCGTCCTCCGGCCGCTTCAGCAGTCCGGCGGTCACCATGTCCTCTTCGGAGAAGCCCTGCTTCAGCAGCTGGCCGCGCAGCGCGCCGGAGTCACCGGGGGCGAAGCCCAGGCGGAAGCGCGCCATGCCGTCGGTGTCCAGCCCGCGGCGCTGGAAATACTCCAGCCCGGCGCGGCCCGCGGGAGCGTAGAGCTGCTGCTCGAACCAGCGGGCGGCCTGCTCGACCAGATCGTGCAGCGTCTTGCGCCGCTCGTAGCGCTGCTTGTCCTCCTCGGTGGCGCGAGGGACGGGCATTCCCGCCTCGCCGGCCAGCGCTTCCACCGCCTCCGGGAAGGCGAGGTTGTCGTGGCGCATCACGAAACCGATGATGTCGCCGTGCGCCCCGCAACCGAAGCAATGGAAAAAGCCCTTCTGGTCGTTGACGTAAAAGGAAGGCGACTTCTCGTTGTGGAAGGGGCACGGCGCCTTGTACTCGCGGCCGGCGCGGATCAGGCGCAGGCGCTTGCCCACCACGTCCGACAGGGCGAGACGGGTGCGGAGCTCTTCCAGGAATTGGGGCGGGAAGGCCATGGGCGGGCGGCACCCGTGCTAGATCGGCAACCGCACGCTCAGCAGGCCGACAGTTGCTGCTTCACGGTGCCGCTGACCTTGGAGAAGTCCATCTGGCCGGCGTAGCGGGTCTTCAGCTCCGCCATCACCTTGCCCATGTCCTTGATGCAGGTGGCGCCGATCTCGTCCACCACCGTCTTGACGGCGGCGGCCACCTCCTCCTCCGACATCTGCTTGGGCAGGAAGCCCTCGATGATGGTGATCTCCTCGCGCTCCTGCTCGGCCAGCTCCAGGCGGCCGCCCTGCTCGTACAGCTTGATCGACTCGCCGCGCTGCTTGATCATCGTCTGCAGCATGGAGAGGATCTCGGCCTCGTCGATGCCGTCGGTGACGCCGCGCGAGCGCGCCGCGATGTCCCGGTCCTTCAGCGCGGCCAGGATCAGGCGCACGGTCGAGACGGCGCGCTGGTTCTTGGCGAGCATCGCCTGCTTCAAAGCCTCGTTCAGGCGCGTGCGCAGCATTGCGTGTGTCCTTGTATCGTCAGGGTGTCGTCAGGTCGAAACGATCAACGGCGGATCGGAAGCACCCGTGCCGCCGCCCGGCCGTCCGTGGGAATGCGCGGGAGATGCGGCGCGAACCGGTAATATTCCTAAATTTGCGCCGGATTGCCACGTCAATTCCGAAGAGGCGGCTCACCCCCCTTCAACAGCCGAGCCCCACCGGTGAAGCACGGCGAATATGCAAACGCGCCGCTGGAAATCGGGGTACCAATCGTCATATACGGTTGACCGGCTCACCCGTCCCGACTAATCGATCCAGGCTCAGACACCCGGCCGCAAGGAACCGGGATGGCGGGGCACGGACCGACGACGACGCGTGCGCCCAGCGGGGCGGGACGCGGCGCCGACGTTCCGCGAAGCAGGAATATGTGGCCCGCGGCGGCTCTTGATAAGGTCTGAAGGATGGCTCAATCGACTCTCCCGGCGGGCGATGCCGGCGCTTACACCGGTGTCCTGGTTCTGGCCGACGGCACCGTCTTCAAGGGCCGAGGCATCGGTGCGGTGGGGGATTCGGTGGGCGAGGTGTGCTTCAACACCTCGATGACCGGCTATCAGGAAATCCTGACCGACCCCAGCTACGCCGGGCAGATCATCACCTTCACCTTCCCCCACATCGGCAACACCGGCGCCAACCCGGAGGACATCGAGACGGTGACCCCCGCCGCGCGCGGCCTGATCCTGCGCGCCGACATCACCGACCCGTCGAACTGGCGCGCCACCCGCCATCTCGACGACTGGCTGAAGAGCTACGGTCTGGTCGGTCTGGCCGGGGTGGACACCCGCCGCCTGACCCGCCGCATCCGCGACCTGGGCGCGCCGAACGGCGTCGTCGCCCACGCGCCGGACGGCCGATTCGACCTCGACGCGCTGGTCGCCAAGGCCAAGGGCTGGCCGGGGCTGGAGGGCATGGACCTCGCCAAGGAGGTCTCCTGCCGCCAGACCTACGGCTGGGATGAGGGCGCCTGGACGCTCGGCGCCGGCTACGCCACGCAGGAGAACCCGCGCTTCCACGTCGTGGCGATCGATTTCGGCGCCAAGCGCAACATCCTGCGCTGCCTCGCGGCGGCCGGCTGCAAGGTTACCGTGGTTCCGGGCACCGCCACCGTCGAGGAGGTGATGCGCCACAAGCCGGACGGCGTCTTCCTGTCCAACGGCCCCGGCGACCCCGCGGCCACCGGCGAGTACGCCGTGCCGACGATCAAGGGCCTGCTGGACACCGGCCTGCCGATGTTCGGCATCTGCCTGGGCCACCAGATGCTCTCGCTGGCGCTCGGCGCCAAGACGAAGAAGATGTCGCTGGGCCATCGCGGCGCCAACCATCCGGTGAAGGACCTGGCCTCCGGCCGGGTCGAGATCACCAGCCAGAACCACGGCTTCGTGGTGATGGAGGAGACCCTGCCCGCCGACGCCGAGGTGACCCATGTCAGCCTGTTCGACGGCTCCAACGAGGGCATCCGGCTGAAGAACAAGCCGGTCTTCTCGGTGCAGTACCACCCGGAAGCCTCGCCCGGCCCGCAGGACAGCCACTATCTGTTCGACCGCTTCGTGGCGCTGATGGACGGCAAGCCGTCGGCCTGACCCCCGGCCAACACCCCGGCCGATGACGGGAAAGGAGCCGCTTGCGGCTCCTTTTTCTTTTCACGCACGCCGTGTCTTCGCGCTCTTCGCCTTCTCCGCCGGCTCCATTCGATCGAATGAGTTAGCGGTATTCCCACCCCTTTCGATAAAAACCCTGCCCCGTCAAAGGTGTGTCCTTTGCTGCCGGACTCTGCGATGGTTACGGACACCACCCTTGCCATGCATACCGGAGCATGACATCTCGTGCCTGTGCACGCTCAGGATGACGATACCCCTGCCGCCAACGAAAGCGTGGCGGGCGACGATCAGTCCCGGACCGGCGGGCTGTCGCTCCGCACCGGGCTGGTGCTGCTGGTCATGGCGGCGCTGTTGCCGATGCTGGGATTCGCCGGCTGGACGGTCTTCCGCATGGCCGAGACGCAGAGCGCCGCGATCGAGCGATCCGGCCAGGATCTGGCCCGGACGCTGGCCGTCGCCATCGACCGCGAACTCATGGCGATGGAGACGACGCTCCAGGTTCTGACGACCTCTCCCCACTTGGCGAAGGGCGATCTCGCCGCCTTCCACCGGCAGGCGACCGAGGTGCTTCGGCACAAGGGCTCCCGGCGCGAGGGCGTCCACATCGTGCTGAGCAACGCCCAAGGCCAGCAGCTGATCAACACGCGCCGGCCGTTCGGGGAGCCGCTCCCCCGCACCGCGGTGACGGGCCTCGTCCGGAGGACGGCGGACAGCGGTCAGACCCAGATCTCCGAGATCTTCACGGGCGTCGTCGCCCAACGTCCCCTGGTCGCCGTCGCCTTGCCGATCACGCGGAATGGACCCTCGGAGCATGTGCTTGCCATGAGCATCCCGACCGAGATGTTCATCGAGGTGCTGCGCCAGCAGAGCCTTCCTGAGGGATGGATCGCCGCCCTATGGGACCGGCAAGGGGTCGTCATCACCCGGACCGCGGCCTCCGACACCTTCACCGGCACGCCGATTTCAGCGGAGGTGTTCCGCCGGACCGCCTCGGCGAGTTCCGGGACCTTCACCGCCATGGCGCGGGACGGCACGCCGCTGTTCAACGCCTTCGCCCGGTCGGAGCTGTCGGGCTGGACCGTCGCCGTCGGCGTCCCGCAGACGCTGATCGCCGAGCCCATGCGCCGCTCGGTCACGCTGGTGTTGTGCGGCGGCGGCATCCTGCTGCTGATCAGTCTGGCGATGGCGCTGGCGGTCGGGCGGCGCATCGCCGATCCGGTCGCGGCGCTGGCCGGCTCCGCCCTGGCGCTGGGACGCGACGGCCCGCACGCCTCGCTGGTGATGACCGCCCCCGCACCGATCCGCGAGGTCAACGCGGTGGCCGGAGCGTTGAACCGGGCGGCCCGCCGCCTGCGCGACAGCGAGGCGCAGCAGCGGCTGGTCATGGAGGTCGTCGGGCTGGGCGTCTGGCGCTTCGACATGCGCAGCCGCCGCTTCTACGGGTCGGACCGCACCGCCGCGCTCCTGGGCGTCCCGGTGCTCGACGGCGCCTCGGTCGAGTCCTGGATTCGCAACGTCGCGGCGGACCACCGCAACGCCATCCGCGCCGCCCTCTTCCGCGACGATCCGCCGAAGGGCGAGCTGGAGGCGGAGTTCCCCGTGGGCTCGCCCGACGGGCAGGTGCGCTGGCTGGCCATGCGCGGCTCCTGCCTGACCGACCCGGACGGCACCACCCGCGCCGTCGGCATCCTGGAGGATGTGACGGAGCGGCGGCGCGCCCACGAGATGCAGCTGGGCGAACTGGTGGACCGCCACGCCTCCGACCGCCGGCTGTTCGCCGCGATCATCGAAAGCTCCACCGACCTGATCGTCGCGGTGGACCAGGAATGTCGTTACATTCTCTTCAACGGCGCCTACCAGCGGGAGGTCGAGGCGCTGTACGGCCATCGCCCGGCCATCGGCCAGCGCCTGCTGGAGATGATGGAGCATCTGCCCACCGCGCAGGTCACTGCGGAATCCCTGTGGAGCCGCGCGCTCGGCGGGGAACGCTTCACCATCGTGGAGGAGCTGGGCGACCCCACCCTGCAGCGCAAGCGCTACGAGCTGGCCTTCGGCACCATCCTGGATTCCAGCGGGCGGCGCATCGGCGCCTATCACGTCGCCCGCGACGTCGAGGAACGGGAGCGCACGGGCCAGGCCCTGCGCGAGATCGAGGAGACGCTGCACCAGGCCCGCAAGATGGAGGCCATCGGTCAGCTCACCGGCGGCATCGCCCACGACTTCAACAACCTGCTGCAGGCCATCGGCACCTCGCTCTACCTGCTGCGCGCCGCCGGCGAAGGGGGTGGGGCCGCCCACCCCCAGGCCCTGGACATGGCGGAAAAGGCGGTGGAGCGCGGCGCCACCCTGACCCAGCATCTCCTGGCCTTCTCCCGCCGGCAGCGCCTGGAGCCGAAGACGGTCGACGTCGGCGCCCTGGTGACGGGCATGGGCGGGCTGCTGGAACGCACGCTGGGCGGCACCACCCGCATCGTGACCGAGACGGACCCCAGCCTGTGGCCGGCGCGGGTCGACCCGAACCAGCTCGAAATGGCCATTCTCAACCTCGCCATCAACGCGCGGGACGCGATGGCGGCGGGCGGCACCCTGACCATCCGCACCGGCAATTGCCCGGACGACGTGGAAGGCCGTCCGCTCGACCTCGCCGCCGGGGACTGCGTGTCCATCGCCGTCGCCGACACCGGCAGCGGGATGAGCGAGGAGACGGCGGCCCGCGCCTTCGAGCCCTTTTTCACGACGAAGGGCGTCGGGCACGGCACCGGCCTGGGTCTGTCGATGGTGCACGGGCTGGCCGCGCAGTCCGGCGGAACGGTGGTGCTCACGACCCGGCTGGGCACCGGCACGACGGTGACGCTCTATCTGCCGCGGGCCGACGCCGAGGAGGATGCGGGCCAGGACGCCGAACCGCCCGCCGCCGTGCCATCCCCGCCCCGCCCCGCCACCATCCTGCTGGTGGAGGACGAGGCGCTGGTCCGCATGGCGACCGCGACGGTTCTGGAGCATGCCGGTTTCCGCATCATGGAGGCGTCCAGCGGCCCCGATGCGCTGGACGTCTTCGCCCGCGAACCGGAGGTGGACCTCGTGCTGACCGATTACGCGATGCCCGGCATGACGGGGTTGGAGCTGGTGCAGGAGTTGCGCGCCCGCCGCCCCGGCCTGCCGGTCCTGATGGTCACCGGCTATGCGGAGATCCAGCGCGCCTCGGCGCTGGACGGGCTGCCCATCCTCCAGAAGCCCTATCAGGCCGACGAGCTGGTCGCCCGCATCCGCGCCGCCCTGCCCGCGACTCCGCCCGGCTGACGGCCGCCGCCCGCCCGGAGGCTTCATGCCGCCGCCCGCCCCGTTCCATCCGCCCTCGTTCCATCCGCCTTGCCCGCTCTGCGGTCGCCCGATGGTGCCCGGCCCCAGCCTGAACGAGCACCACCTGATTCCGCGCACCTACGGCGGACGGGACACGGTGACCATGCACCGCGTCTGCCACGCCAAGATCCACGCGGTGCTGAGCGAGGCGGACCTGCGCGACCACTACCACACCATCGGCAGCCTGCGCGCCCACCCGGACATCGCCGCCTTCCTGCGCTGGGTGTCCCGCAAGCCGCCGGAGTTCATCGACCGCCACGCCTCCGGACGCGGGCGCCGGCGGTGACGCGCCGCTCGATGGGTCAGACGCGCCCGAGGTAGCGGTTGATCTCGCCGTTGCAGGACCGGCTGATGCGCTCGTATTCGGCGGGGGTGTCGATGCGGGCCTGACGCGCGTTGCGTTCGCGTCCGAACTCCTCCATCAGCTGGCGCATCGCCGCCTTGATCGGCTGCTCGATCGCCGCCATGACCTGCCGCTCGGAGCGCCCCTGGGCCGGGCGGGCGCGGCCGACCACATCCTCCAGCCGGCGCTTCAGAACCGGCACATACTCGCGCAGAAGCTGCTCATCCACCGTGACGTGGCTCATCTCGTGGGCCAGGACCTCGCCATGGATGCAACTGCCCTGCGGCAACTCACGGGCGACATAGACGGTGCGCTCGTCGTAGCCGAAGGTGACGGTCAGGGTCTGCGCCGCGCCACAGTAGCGGCCCTGCCCCAGCGACGCCGTCATGACGCCAGCCTGCCATTGCTGATTGTATTGGATGGCCGCCAGTCCCAGCGTGTGGGAATTGGCGGTCCGCCCCGCGATGGGCCGCCGCCCCGGCTTCTGGGCCAGTTGCCGGATGGACTGGCTGTAATCGGTGCGCAGCGGGGCGATTTGCAGATCGAGGACCACGCGGGCCGGCGCGAAGTCCGGACAGGCGGCGACTCCGCCCTGGGCCGTCGCGGTTTGCGCGGCCGCGGGCGCTGAAAAGCCAAGCCCTCCCCCACCCAGGCACAGGAGCGTCAGAAGGCCGGCACGCAGGCGCGGTCGGAACGGGCGGAGGATCATTCCGCCTATGTCGGTGCGGCCCCCGCCGACGGCAAGGGCCGCAACGCCGGACCTCAGCGCTTGCCCGGATAGAGGAAGCGGGCCTTCAGCGTGCCCTCGATGGCGCGCAGGTCGCTCGCCACCTCGTTCTCCTCCACGTCGCCGTCGACATCCACCACGACGTAGCCCAGCTCCGGATCGGTCTGGAGATACTGCGCGGCGATGTTGAGGTTGCGGCCCGAGAAGACCTCGTTGATCTTGCGCAGCACGCCCGGACGGTTCTCGTGGACGTGCAGGAAGCGGGTGCAGCCGGCGTGGACGACCGGCAGGCCGACCTGCGGGAAGTTCACCGCCCCCATGGTCGAGCCGTTGTCCGAATACTCGATCAGCTTCTGCGACACCTCGGTGCCGATGTTGGCCTGCGCCTCCATCGTCGAGCCGCCGATGTGCGGGGTCAGGATGACGTTGTCGAGCCCGCGCAGCGCGCTCTCGAACACCTCCTTGTCGCCGCCCGGTTCCTTCGGGAACACGTCAATGGCGGCACCCAGCACGTGCTTGTCCTTCAGTGCGGCGGCCAGCGCCTCGATCACCACGACCTTGCCGCGGGCGGCGTTGATCAGGTGGGCGCCCTTCTTCATGGCGCGGATCTGCGCCTCGCCGATCATGTCGCGGGTCTGCGGCGTGTCGGGGACGTGCAGCGTCACCACGTCGGACACCGCCAGCAGCTCCTCCAGCGAGTGGCAGGGCTGCGCGTTGCCGAGCGCCAGCTTGTTCACGACGTCGTAGTAGCGGACCTTCATGCCCATCGATTCGGCCATGATCGACACCTGCGTGCCGATGTGGCCGTAGCCGACGATGCCCAGCGTCTTGCCGCGGATCTCGTACGAGTCCTTGGCCGACTTCATCCAGCCGCCGCCATGCACGAGGTTCGACTTCGAGAAGATGCCGCGCATCAGCATGATGACCTCGCCGATCACCAGCTCCGCCACCGACCGGGTGTTCGAATAGGGCGCGTTGAAGACCGGGATGCCGAGTCGGCGGGCGGCCTTCAGATCGACCTGATTCGTGCCGATGCAGAAGCAGCCGACGCTGAACAGCCGCTGCGCCGCCTCCAGCACCCTGGCGGTCAGTTGGGTGCGCGAGCGGATGCCCAGCATGTGGACGGACCCGATGCGCTCCAGCAGTTCCGCCTCGTCCAGCGCGTGCGGCAGACGCTCCACGGTGGCGTAGCCGCCATGCGCCAGCTCGTTGATGGCGTTGTCGTGAACGCCTTCGAGCAGCAGGATGTTGATCTTGTCCTTGGAGAGCGAGAGCTTCGTCACGGCCGGCATCCGTCGAAATGAATGGCCCCGCACGCGGCGGGCCGCCAATAATGCGAGCGCGCAAGGTAATGCCAAGCGCCGGCCTTGTCACGCGAGGGATGTTGCGCTGCCGCCGCCATTCCGCATGGCGGGTTGGCGCGGCGCGCGGGGCGGGTGTATTCCTGCCACCGACAAAGCCATGGCTGGGAAGAGCGAGGGAAACACCGGGATGAGCGACGTCACCATCTACCACAACCCGCGCTGCACCAAGTCGCGCCAGACGCTGGAGCTTCTGAGGTCCAGGGGCATCGAGCCCACCGTCGTGGAGTATCTGAAGGCTCCGCCCGGCCCGGCGGAGCTGAAGGCCATCCTGGGCAAGCTGGGCAAGGGTCCGCGCGACATCCTGCGCGCCAAAGAGGCGGCGGAGGCCGGGATCGCCAAGGATCTCGACGGCGACGCCCTGATCGACGCATTGTCCGCCAACCCCGCCGCCATCGAGCGGCCCATCGTCGTCTCGGGCGACAAGGCCCGCGTGGGCCGTCCGCCGGAAAGCGTTCTGGAGATCCTGTAAGTGACCAACCCCTCCCTGGACCTCACCCCCGCCGACGCGGCGATCGAGCTGCGCACCGTCCGCGACCTGATCCGCTACGGCGTCAGCCGCTTCAACGAGGCCGATCTGGACTACGGCCACGGCACCACCAACGCCCATGACGAGGCGGTGTTCATGGTGCTGGAAGGGCTGAGCCTGCCCATCGACCAGCTCGATCCCTATGTGGACGCCCGGCTGACCCTGGCGGAGCGCCGCAAGGTCGCCGACCTGCTGCACGCCCGCGTGGAGACGCGCAAGCCGGCCTCCTACCTGCTGAACAAGGCCTACATCCAGGGCATCCCCTTCTATGTGGACGAGCGGGTGATCGTCCCGCGCTCCTACATCGGGGAGATCCTGTTCTCCGACCTGATCGGCGGCGACGACTTCACGCTGGTGGAGGACCCGACGGAGGTCGAGCGGGTTCTCGACCTCTGCACCGGCTCCGGCTGCCTCGCCATCCTGGCCGCGCAGATCTTCCCGGAGGCCCAGGTGGACGCGGTGGACCTGTCCGCCGACGCGCTGGAGGTGGCCAAGCGCAACGTCGCCGACAGCGGGTTCGGGGACCGCATCGCGCTGCACCACGGCGACCTGTTCGCGCCGCTGAAGAACCGCAAGTACGACGTCATCATCACCAACCCGCCCTATGTGGACGCCGAGGCGATGGCCGCCCTGCCGCCGGAATTCCGCCACGAGCCGGAAATGGCCCTGGCGTCGGGCGAGGACGGGCTGGACATCGTGCGCCGCATCCTGAAGGAGGCGCCCAAGCACCTGACGCCGGAAGGCGGCCTGCTCTGCGAGTTCGGCACCGGCCGCGAGATCCTGGAGGCCGAGTATCCGGACCTGGACTTCTTCTGGGTGGAGACCGCCAACAGCTTCGGCGAGGTCTTCTGGCTGACCCGCGACCAGCTGAAGGCGGCGAAGTAACTGGACCGCTGACTAGACCGGGCGCCGGAGCAGCACGCTTCCCCCCTGGTGCGGCAGCCGCTCGTGCCAGGGGATGTCGGCGCGCCCGATCTCGGCAAAGCCCTCCCGGGCGTAGAGGCGGCGCGCGTCGGCGTTGTCGGCCCAGACATGCAGCGTCACCCGGTCGAAGCGGCCGCTGCGCGCCCGTTCGTAGACCCAGGCGAGAAGCTGGGCGGCGATGCCGCGGCGGCGCCACGCCGGATCGACGGCCAGCGCCGACAGGAAGTAGCTGCCCCAGTCGTGCACCCGGCTGAAATCCTCCATATGGGCCAGCCGGTCAAGGGGCAGTCCGGTGTAGTCCTGGGTCTTGATCCAGTCCACGGGATAGGCGTGGGCAACCCCGACGATCCGCCCCGCCACCTCCGCCACGCCCGAGTGGCGGTGGGAGAAGGACCCCGAGGAGCCCGCCAGCCCCGGCACCAGCATCTCCGCCGCCGTCTGGCCGGGCACCAGCCCGTCGAGCAGGAATTCGTAGACGCCGCCCCCGGCCATGTCGATCAGCCGCGCCAGCTCCGGCGCGTCGTCCGGCTCGGCTGGGCGGATGTGGATGCCGTTGTCGTTCATGACCCGCGTTTCCTGTCGGATGGAATATAATGGTTGCCGCCGCCTACATCCCCTCTCCCCTCTGGGGAGAGGGCTAGGGTGAGGGGGTTGCGCGTGTCGTTACGTTCGGCCCAAGCACATCCCCCTCACCGGCCCTTCGGGCCACCCTCTCCCCAGAGGGGAGAGGGTTAATGAGCTTCACTCCCCGACTCCATTGACCGTGGCCGCCCATCGCCCTATCCTGGCTGCCATGTTGGACCGTTACCTTACCCTGGGTCTGCGAATTAGCAGCCCGGTTCTCGCGTGAGAGCCGGGGTTTTCGCACGTCTGCAGGTCTGACCTGCACTCATCGACTCAAGACCAAGGTAAGAGCGATCCATGTCCACCGTCACGCTGGCGGCGCCCGCCGCCGAATCCCGTCCGACCGATCCGAACCGTCTCGTCCGCTTCGCCGTGCAGGCCGACGCCGATCCCGGCACCCTGCCCCGCGTGCTGGAGCTGTTCGCCAAGCGCGGTCTCGTCCCCCTGTCGCTGAACAGCCGCCTGCTGGGCGAGACGCTGACCGTGGAGGTCGAAATGACCGGCATGGTGGCTGCGGAATCGAGCCATGTCGGCAATTGCCTGCGCCAGATCCCGATGGTGCTCACGGTCGCCGTGACCGAACGGACCGTGCCGCTGGACCTGCCCGCCGCCGCCGAGTGACGGTGACGGCGACGGCGACGGCGGGCACGCCGTTCAGTCGTTGGCCGTCTTCGTGGTTTCCTGCGAAGACGGCGTTTCCAGCGCGGAAGCCACAGCCTCCTCCGTCGGCGTCTCCACCGTTTCCTGCATCAGTTGGGCGGCCTGCTGCAGCTTGCGGAACTGCGCCACCGAGAAGGGCAGGCTCGCCAGATAGGCCAGCCCGAGGAAGGCCAGCGTCCACCAGGGCTGGCTGACCAGCGAGGCGGCGAGCAGGCCGACCCCGACCAGACCCGGCACCACATACTGGGTCGGCACCCGCATGCCCTTGAAGGAGAAGGTCGGCAGCGTGCTGACCATCAACCCGCCCATCGCCAGCGTCCAGGGCACCACGACGGCCGGATGGCCGGCGATGTCCGGACCGGCCTCGAAGCCGATGACCATCGGAAGGACGGCCAGACCGGCGCCCGCCGGGGCGGGAACCCCGGTGAAGTAGTTGAAGGCCCAGGGCGGCAGGTCGACGTCCAGGCGGGAGTTGAAACGGGCCAGCCGCAGCGCCGCGCAGACCGCGTAGGCCATGGCGGCGATCCAGCCCAGGCTGCCGGCGCCGTTCAGCGCCCACAGATACATCAGGAAGGCGGGGGCCACGCCGAAGCTGATGACGTCGGACAGGCTGTCCAGCTCCGCGCCGAACTTGCTCTGCCCGTTCAGCAGGCGGGCGATCCGCCCGTCCAGCGCGTCGAGGATCGCCGCGATGACGATGCAGACGACCGCCTGCTCCCACCGCTCGTGCATGGCGAAGCGGATGGCCGTCAGGCCGGAGCACAGCGCCAGCACCGTCAGCACGTTGGGCAGAAGATGGTTGATCGACAACCCCTTCAGCCGCGGATGCGGACGGCGCGCCCGGCGCTTGCGGAACACTGCCGGCTTGAAGACCGGTCGCTTCATCGGCGGACATCCCCCTGCCGTTGCGGTTCGGTGGCGTTCAGGTCGGCCAGCACGGTTTCGCCGCCGATCGCCGTCTGCCCGACGCAGACCAGCGGGGCCACGCCGTCCGGCAGATAGACGTCGGTGCGGCTGCCGAATCGGATCAGGCCGAACCGCTCGCCCGCCTTGACCTCCTGGCCGGCCTTCACCCAGTAGAGGATGCGGCGGGCGACGAGGCCGGCGATCTGCACATAGGCAATCTCACGCCCGTCGGGAAGACGGTGGCGGAAGGCGGCGCGCTCGTTCTCCTCGCTGGCCTTGTCCAGCGCGGCGTTCACGAAGGTGCCCTTGTGATACTCCGCCGCCACCACCGTGCCGTCCGCCGGCACGCGGTTGACGTGCACGTTGAAGACGTTGAGGAAGATGCTGACGCGGGTCAGCGGCTTGTCGCCCATGCCCAGCTCCGGCGGCGGAACCGCGGGAACGATCATGGTCACGCGCCCGTCGGCGGGGCTGACCAGCAGGCCGGGGCGCGTCGGCGTCACGCGATCGGGATCGCGGAAGAAATACACGCACCACAGGGTGAGCACGAGACCCAGCCAGCCCAGCGGCTTCGCCACGGCAAGCCCGAGAATCAGGGAGACCACGGCGAAGGCGGCGATGAAGGGCCAGCCGGCGCGGTGGATCGGAACGACTACGGTATTGAGGGCGGACATCGCCGGTTACTTCAGCCTCGGATCGTTGGAGCGGCGCATTCTAGACAGCATCCCCCGCCCTTTACAGAATTTTAGCAGGGAAGGTGGAGAGTGACGCCACCGACACCACAGGAATGAGCGAGCCACCGTGTCAGTTCCCGCCGCCCGCCTTCAGGCCATGCCGTCGCTCGCGCAGGTCTCGCAGACCGCCCTGCCCTTCAGCCCCGACACCTTCGTGATGACCCCCGAAGGCGTCCTGGGCATCGCCCAGCCGCCGCGCCCGGCGCGGCTGCACTTCATGGCCGACGGGCTCCCCTTCAGCATCGCCGTCGGCTTCGACGGGGAGAAATCGCGCTCCCAGGTGTGGGCGGAGATCGGCCACATCCCCTACACCGCCCAGTCACCGGAGCGGCGGCGGCAGCTTCTGGCGATCCTGCGCGGCATCCAGGACCGGCGGGGAACGCGCTTCCTCGTCCAGGAAGCCCAGAAGATCCTGCTGTTTTCCGAAGCGGAGTTCGAGGGACAGGCGACTCCGGAGGATCTGATCCACCAGACCGTGGTCGCGCTCCAGCAGGCGCGTCCCTTCCTGCGCCTGCTCGCACCCTATCTGTAAGCTCAGTTCGAAAAAACTTCAGTTCGAGACCGGCAGAGCGAAGATCTGGCCGGGATAGATCAGGTCCGGGTCGCGGATCTGCCCGCGGTTGGCCTCGTAGATCAGCGTGTACTGCACGCCGTGCCCGTAGGTGGAGCGGGCGATCCGCCACAGGCTGTTGCCGGGCTGGACGACCATCGATCGACCATCCGGCAGGTTGGCCGGAACCTCCGACACCTGAACCGGCAGTTCGACGCGGGCGGTGACCTTTCCCGAGTCGGTCACCTGATCGGCGCGCAGCGTGTAGACGCCCGGCGGCACGGCGCGCTCCGGACGCAGCCGCCACTGGCCGTTCGGGTCGGTGTGGGCGCTCCCGACCAGCAGATTGTCGAGATAGAGCTGCACGGCGCTTCCCGGCTGCGCCCGGCCGCCCATGGCAACCTGCCCAGAAGCGTCGTAGTCCATGCTTTCCAGAGACACGCCACCCGGCGGCGGCGGGGCCGCTACGCCGCGGGTCGCGGGGGCGGCGGGACCCTTCGGCGCCTGCAGGACCGTGCTGCCGCCCTGCCCGTCTCCCAGCCCGCCGCGCGGCATGGCGACGGCCAGCGGACCTGTGGGCGCTTCCGACGAGGCACCGCCGGTGGCGGGCGGCGAGTCGGGCACCACGACCACCACGACGCGCTCCGACGGCGTCGGCTCGGCGGCGGGAGTCGCCTTCTCCGACAGGCTCAGCTCACGGGCGCCGGGGGCCAGCGGCTGATCGGGAAGGAGGACCCACTCGCCGCGCGCGTCGGCGTTGACGGAGCCGAGCGAGCGCTCCCCGTCGTGGACGGTCACCGACGAGCCCGGCGTGGCCCGGCCCGCCATCACGGTGGCGCCATCCGGGGCGACGCGCACGATGTCGAAACGCGGCCCGGCAGGGTCTTCCGCGGCCTTTGCCGGGGCGGGCGCGGGCGGCTTGGCCGGGGACACGCTGCCCAGCGCGACGGTTGTTCCGGAACCGGCCGTTCCGGTGCGGGAGCCCGGCGCGGACGCCGGATCGAAGGCCAGATACGCGACAACGGCGGCAGCGGCGACCGTCGCCGCACCGCCGAACAGGAGAGCTTGCTTCACCGGAGCACCGCCGCATCATTGCCGGCGGACACGCCGGCTTGCGGCAGGATAGCAGATTGCGGCGGTGGAACTGAACACCGCCGATGGAGCAGACGCATAGCCGCATCGGGACCGGCGCACCGCCTTCGCGCCGCCGGGCGGCAGGTTTCCACGCTCACGTCTCCAGGCTCACTTCTCCAACTTGGCGACCGTCTCGGAATGGCGGCTGGAGGACAGGTCGGCCGAGGAAAGGCTGGTTTCCGACGCCTGAATCGTCGTGGCGCCGCCCGCGTTCGCCTTGCCCCCTACGGTCAGAAAGCCGATCCCGCCGCCGAAGCCGAGAAACAGGAACGTGGCCACCGAGATGGCGGCCAGGGCGTTGACGACGCGCGGGTCCATAATGATTCCTCCCGATGGGCTGAAGTCCGATGTCCGGGTAGACGCCGCCCCGGCTTTGCTATTCCCTTGCTTTAGGTGACCCCGCCGGGCGCACCGGAACAGTCACCGGAACGTGTACCCATTCGACGAGAAAGGGTGAGCGATGAAAGCCCCGAATTCCGTCTGCGTCTATTGCGGCTCATCCAGCCGCGTCGCCGCTGTCCACAAGGAGGCCGCCCATATGTTGGGCGACGGGCTGGCGCGGCGCGGCATCCAGCTGATCTACGGCGGCGGGCGCGTCGGGCTGATGGGCATCGCCGCCGACGCGGCACTCGCCGCCGGGGGCCAGGTCGTCGGCATCATCCCGGAGCACATCCAGTCCGCCGAGATCGAGCACACCGGCTTGGCCGAGCTGCTCGTCGTCGACAGCATGCACACCCGCAAACGCATGATGGTGGACCGGGCCGACGCCTTCATAGTGCTGCCGGGCGGTCTCGGCACGCTGGACGAGGCGTTCGAGATCCTGACCTGGAAGCAGCTGGGCCTGCACGACAAGCCGGTGGTGATCGTGGACGTGGACGGCTATTGGCGTCCGCTGTTCGGCCTGATCGACCATACGGTGGCGCAGGGTTTCACCCAGCCGGCGCACCGCGCGCTGTTCACCATTGTCGATGACGTGGACGACGTGTTCGCCGCACTGGCCCATGAACCGGAGCCCGCGTTGAAGATTCCCACACAAAAGCTCTAAAAAATCCAAGTGGTAGGACCAGATCGCGTAAATCGCGCCGTTTTCAGCGCGATATCGTCTGTTTTGATGCCCCGCGGTCCTTTCTTTCGGCGGTGCCCCGGTGCTATATAACCGCCATCCGTTTCCGTCCGGGGAACCGGGGCCCGTCTTCGGATGGACGTCCCGGCCCGTGCCCTCGCACAGCGCGCCCGGCGTCCAAGCATAAGACAACCCCTACCCGTTCGGGGAGAACTCGCACCCATGACGAAGATCAAGGTAGCCAATCCGGTCGTCGAACTCGACGGCGACGAGATGACGCGCATCATCTGGCAGTTCATCAAGGACAAGTTGATCCTGCCGTACCTCGACATCGACCTGAAATACTACGATCTCGGCATCGAGAACCGCGACAAGACCGACGACCGGGTGACGGTCGAGTCGGCCAACGCGATCAAGCAGTACGGCGTCGGCGTCAAGTGCGCGACCATCACCCCGGACGAAGCGCGGGTGACGGAGTTCAGCCTCAAGAAGATGTGGAAGTCGCCGAATGGCACGATCCGCAACATCCTGGGCGGCACCGTCTTCCGCGAGCCGATCGTCTGCTCCAACGTTCCGCGCTATGTGCCGGGCTGGACCAAGCCGATCATCATTGGCCGCCACGCCTTCGGCGATCAGTACAAGGCCACCGACTTCGTCGTCCCCGGCAAGGGCAAGCTGACGATCAAGTGGGTGCCGGAAGGCGGCGGCGAGCCGATCGAGCACGAGGTGTATGATTTCCCCGCCTCCGGCGTCGCCATGGGCATGTACAACCTGGACGAGTCGATCGAGGGCTTCGCCCACTCCAGCTTCATGTATGGCCTGGAGCGCGGCTATCCGGTCTATCTGTCCACCAAGAACACGATCCTCAAGGCCTATGACGGGCGCTTCAAGGACATCTTCCAGAAGGTGTTCGACGAGCATTACGCCGCCCAGTTCAAGGCCAAGGGCCTCGTCTACGAGCACCGCCTGATCGACGACATGGTGGCATCGGCCCTGAAGTGGGAAGGCGGCTTCGTGTGGGCCTGCAAGAACTACGACGGCGACGTGCAGTCGGACATCGTGGCGCAGGGCTTCGGCTCGCTGGGCCTGATGACCTCGGTGCTGATCACGCCGGACGGCAAGACCGTCGAGGCGGAGGCCGCTCACGGCACGGTGACCCGCCATTACCGCGAGCACCAGAAGGGCAAGGAAACCTCCACCAACCCGATCGCCTCGATCTATGCCTGGACGCAGGGCCTGGCCTACCGCGGCAAGTTCGACAACACGCCGGACGTCGTGAAGTTCGCCGAGACGCTGGAGCGCGTCTGCGTCGAGACCGTCGAGTCGGGCTTCATGACCAAGGATCTGGCGATCCTCATCGGTCCGGATCAGCCCTGGCTGACCACCAAGCAGTTCCTCGACAAGCTGGACGAGAACCTGCAGAAGAAGATGGCTGCCTGGGCGTAACGCGCATTCCGCGTCAGGTGCGACGACGCGTCCCGGTCAAACGGGACGCCCGGTCGATGTAAGGTTGCGGCGGGGAGTTTCGACTCCCCGCTTTTTTCTTGCCCGCGCGGCGTGACGCCGGCGCGGAGCTGACAAACCGGAATTCGAGACTTTCCCATGGCCAAGGACATCTTCCGCATCGCCGTGATCGGCGCCGGCGAAACCGGAACGCCCCTGCTGACGCAGCTTCTGGACGCTTCCTTCGTCGAGATTCTCGGCGTCGCCGACCTGGACGCCGAGGCGCCCGGCATGCGGCTCGCCCGCGAGCGGGGCGTTGCCACCACGACCGACTTCATGGACCTCGCCCGCCTCGGCGAGGCGGTGGACGTGCTGATCGACGTGACCGGCGTGCCGAAGGTGCGCGAGGCGCTGCGCCAGCACATGCAGGACAGCGGCAACACCCACACGCTGATCGTCCACGAGATGGTGGTGCAGCTGATGCTCTCGCTGTTGAGCGGCCGTCTGGTGCAGTTGAAGCACGAGGTCGAGGAGTACTGATCCCCGCCTTGCCCCGCCCCCCCCTTTCCTGCGAGCGCACGCGCCACCACATCCACGCGACGATGATGGAACAGGGGGTTGGAACAGGTCATGGACACGAAGGACCCGGCTCGGGCGTCCGCGCTGCTCAAACGGCTGCACGGACGCATGACCGGCGACAAGCCGTCGCTGGGGGCGGTCCTGGGCCATCTCGGCGACCGCGCGCCGGGCTTCCTGCTGCTGGCGCTGGCGATTCCCGCCGTGGTTCCGACGCCGGGGCTGCCGGCGGGAATGATCTTCGGCACGGTGCTGGCGCTGGTGGCGATTCAGATGATCGTGGGCCGCGACCGGCTGGAGGTGCCGGGCTGGATCGGGCGCCGCCGCGTGGCGCGCACCACGCTTGAAAAGATCGTGGAGAAGGGAACGCCACTGGTCGAGCGGCTGGAGGCCCGGCTGCGCACGCGCTGGCCGTCCCTGACCCATCAAGGGGTGATGCGGCCGCTGGGCATCTTCGTGCTGGCGATGGGTGTTCTGATCGCCCTGCCCATCCCGTTCGGCAACACCCTGCCCGGTCTGGCGGTGCTGATGATCGCGCTGGGGTTGATCGTGAAGGACGGTCTTGCGGTCGCCGCCGGTCTGGGTCTGGGCGTGGCGGCGGCGGGTGTCTCGGCGATGCTGGTCGCCGGAAGCTGGTGGGCGATCACCTCGGCACCCATTTGATCGGCGCCGATGGAGAGGTGGTCGCGTCGGGCGGGCGCCCGCCCGAAGAGCGCCCGAAATCCGGAAATCCGGCGGATTTTATGCGGCGCCGACGTTGCGCGCGCCGGTGTTGCGCTCCTCGTCGCGCTTCTTGCCGGAGGAGGCCGGCTGGTAGGCCACCGCCGCGTGCTCGGCGCAGTAAGGCAGGCCGGGCAGCGAGGGCTTGCCGCAGAAATGGAAGTCCTGGTGCTTCGGATCGCCGACCGGCCACTTGCACATGCGCTCGGTCAAAGCCAGGATCGTCGCGCCGCGGGTCGGCTTCTTCTTGATCGGCGACGGCCGTCCCGACAAGCCGAGCCGGTGCGCCTTCCCGATCACCGCGTTGCGGGTGATGTCGCCCAGGATGTCCGCGATTTCACTCGCGCTCAGCCCCTGGGCCCAGAGGTCCTTAAGCTGCTGAACCCGTTCGTCCGTCCAACTCATCCCCTGTCTCCCGTGGTCCGGTAACCGGTGACTTGGTTAACCAATATACCTTCCGACCAGACGGCCGTTTTCCATAAGGCGCAATATTTTGTGCCCAACGCCGGCCAACCTACCAGATGGCCGGATAGAGGGATAGGGGGCTTGCGCAACATTCCTGTGCATAAGTCTGTGGGTGTTATGAGTTCAACGCGCCGTACACCTCCTCGGCTATGGCCGAAAGGGTCACTCGGTCGAGGTCACCCGTTACCGCCCACGCCAAACCGTTGTCCCGCCAGTAGAAAGCCTGGACGTTGCCGTCCTGGGCAAACCGGAAGGACGTGTCCGGCGCGTCGGAGGCCGAGCGGATGTAGAGGGTGATGCGGCGACCGGCCGCATCCTGGTACATGAGCTGGGCCGCCGGTCCCCGCGCGTCGGACAGCAGCCGGCCGCCCACCAGATCATAGCCCTTGCCGGCCAGCCGCGGCGCCTGCAGGGGCTTTCCCAGGCGCTTGGACAGCCAGCCCACCAGATGCGCCTCCTGGTCGGCGCCGACCTCCACGGGATGGCGGACCTCCACCGCGAAGACGCGGTGCGCGGCCACCGCGTCGGCGACGAAGGCCGCGCCGCCGCCGGCCGCGCCGCCGGTCCAGCCGCGCAGCCACCAGCCGCCCGCCCCACCGGCGACGAAGACCAGCACGACCGCCGCGGCGGCCAGCGCCGGAAGCCATCGGCGCGGGCGCACCGCCGGCCGGACCGCCGCGCGGTCGTAGGGCGGCACCAGGGCCGCCGGCAACGGACGGTCGATCAACGGGCCGAAGGTTCCCTTGAGCATCGTCCGCTGGGCACGGTAGCGTTCGAAGCGGCGAGCCAGATCGGGGTTGCCCGCGAGATGGCGCTCGACCTCGCCGCGCCGTTCCTCCGGCAATTCGCCGTCCATCCAGGCGTGAAGGTCGGCTTCGGTCACCGGAGCGTCCGGTTCGGTGTCCATCACTTGATCCTCCTCACCGCCTGTTCCGTCCCGCCGTCCAGCAGGACGCGCAGTCGTTCCCGCGCCCGGGCCAGCCGCGACATGACGGTTCCCACCGGAACCCCCAACACCTCCGCCGCCTCGCGGTAGGACAGCCCCTCCAGCCCGGTCAGCAGCAGCACGGCCCGGTGTTCCTCCGACAGCTGGTTGAAGGCACGCACGAAATCCCGCACCTCCGCCCGGTCGGCGGGGGCGGCGCTGAGCGCCAGATCGTTGGCCAGATCCTCCACCGGCACCTCCGGCCCGCGGCGGCGGCGCCAGCGCAGGCCGGAAACGTGCAGGTTGTGCAGGATCGACAGCAGCCAGCCGCCGAGCCGGGTGACGTCCCGCAGCGTGTGCCGGTTGACCAGCGCCTTCTCGATGCAGTCCTGCACGAGGTCGTCGGCGTCGGACAGGTTGCCGGCCAGTGCTGCGGCGTAGCGGCGCAACCGCGGCACCTGCGCGGCGATGGCCCGCTCGTCCACCGGCCCATTGGCTGGGGGGCCGTTCCCTGAAGAAAGGTCGGGGGGCGGCTTTGGTGGAGGCATGCGGCGGCGCTCCCCTTGGAAGGATATCCTGCCCGTCTGGACGCCCGGCGGAGGCGGATTATTCCACCGCGTCGCGGCCCCGTCTCGTCCACCGCTTCGCAGTTCAGGTGGCCGAGAAGCCGGACTTGCCGTCGAAGTTGCACAGGTTCTCGGTCTGGGTGAAGTCCAGCCCAGCGCGGGCGAGTCCCGACAGAAGCTCGACGATGTCGGGGTGGCCGACCGCCACGCCCTCCGGCGCCAGGAAGCGGCAGCGCCAATGGTCGGTGCAGAAGACGCCGATGTTGCCCTCCGGCCAGACCTTCTGCGAACGGTTGGAGATGCTGGACAGCCGCAGCGCCGGCGTGCCCACCGGCAGGACCAGCCCGGCCAGTTCGTCCGGGTTGCCGCCCGGCCAGTGCAGGAACACGTCCACCCCCACCAGCTCCTTCACCGCCTTGCGGCGGGGCGACAGCCGCACCCCGGATTCATAGGCGGGCCGCGCGGTGACGGCGTAGCCGACGGTCGGCAGAGTCACCGGCATCTGGCCCAGCCGCTCCACCACCGCGTCGGCGAAGGCGTGGGTGCCGACGCGCTGGCGGCTGACTCCGCGGTTGAAGATGTCCACGGTGTGGACGCCGTCCTCGATGGTCTTGAGCCAGGCGTTGTGGATGCGCGCCGCCACGTCGCCCTGCCCGATGTGGACCAGCATCATCACCGCGGCCATCAGCAGGCCCGACGGGTTGGCGATCCCCTGCCCCGCGATCATGGGCGCCGAGCCGTGGATCGCTTCGAACATGGCGCAGGCATCGCCGATGTTGGCGGAGCCGGCCAGCCCGACCGAGCCAGTGATCTGGGCGGCGATGTCCGACACGATGTCGCCGTAGAGGTTCAGCGTCACGATCACGTCGAAGCGTTCCGGCTGGTCGGCCAGACGGGCGGCGCCGATGTCGACGATCAGGTGATCGGCCTTGATCTCCGGAAATTCGGCGGCGATCTCGTTGAAGATTTTCAGGAACAGCCCGTCCGTCATCTTCATGACGTTGTCCTTGACGAAGGCCGTCACCTTGCGCCGGTGATTGGCGCGGGCGTAGTCGAAGGCGTAGCGCACGATGCGCTCCGACCCCGGCCGGGAGATCAGCTTGACCGACTGGATCACCTCGTCGGTCTGGCGGTGCTCGATCCCGGCGTAGAGGTCCTCCTCGTTCTCGCGGATGATGACCACATCCATGCGCGGGTGCCGCGTGCGGACATAGGGATGGTGCGACACGCAGGGCCGCACGTTGGCGAACAGCCCGAGCGTGGTGCGCGCGGTGACGTTCAGCGACTTGTTGCCGTAGCCCTGGGGCGTGGTGATCGGCCCCTTCAAGAAGACGCGGGTGCGGCGGATCGACCCCCAGCCGGCGGCGTCCAGCCCGCCCAGATGGCCGCGGCGGTAGACCTGCTCGCCCGCCGGCACCTCCTCCACCTTCAGGCGGGCGCCGGCGGCCTCCATCACGTGAAGCACCGCGTCGGTGATCTCCGGACCGATGCCGTCGCCGCGGGCGACCGTGATGGGGGTGGTTTCGCGCATCCATTCACTCCTGGGGAAACCCTCGAAGGAACGAAGCCGGAGGGACCGCGGCGACCCTAGACGAAATCAGGGCCGGAGTTCAATGGCCGGTGCCTTTTTCCACCTGCAAAGCCGGGACCATTGATGCGGCGACTTGACGCTGATCTGCAATGCTTGCGTTTTCCCCATGGCGGCAATGGCAAAACGGCGGGGGCGTCCGGTGGGTTGGGCTTCTATCTTCCCGCACCCCTCGACCTTGCGACCCGCCCCGATGCTGCAATCGCTCCCCCGCGCCCCGTCCAATTCCCTTCTCGAACAGGGACTGATCCGCGCCCTGAAGTCCTTCAACGGGCTGCTGCACGTCGTCCTGGCCATCGCCCTGGTCGCGGCGAGCGCCATGGTGGTCTGGGAATTCTTCGTGGAAGCCTGGGCGGCCTTTCAGCGGGACCAGCTGGCGCACGGCTTCCTGCACGCGCTCGGCGTGCTGTTAATCGTCTGGACCCTGTCCGCCCTGATCTCCGCGGAGGTCGATTACGTGCGGACCAACCGCTTCCACCTGCGGGTCTTCCTGGAGGTGGCGATGATCACGCTGCTGCGGCAGCTGATCGTGCGGCCGGTCCAGGCGGTGGCGGGCGACGTGCAGACGGGCGACTGGTCCAGCCTGTGGCAGTACGGCCTTCTGCTCGCCGGCCTGATCACCGTCGCCATCGCCCATCGGCTGATCGGCGACGAGGACGCGCTGAAAGGCTGACCGGGCGCAGCGTCGCCGCTTCAGCCCTCGCGCCCCACGGTCTGGATCACCTCGAAGCCCTCGAACTGGGGCGGGCCGAGGTAAAGCGGCTTGCGGTCGCCCGCCCCGCGATGGGCGGCGCGGAACGCCTCCGAACGGGTCCAGTCCTGGAAATGCGCTTCCGACTCCCAGACGGTGTGGGAGGAATAGAGACGATGGTCCTCGTAACGCGGGCCGCGCAGCATGTGGAACTTCACGAAGCCGGGGACCGTGTTCAGATGGACCTCGCGGTTCAGCCAGACCTCCTCGAAGTCCCGTTCCGAGTCCGGACGCACGCGGAAGCGGTTCATGGCGATGTACATGGCGGAGCCTCCCGAGACCATTTTTGAAGGGCCGCCCCTGAAGGGCTGATCCTCAAGGTGACGGCGGAGGCCCGCCCCGTCAACCGGCCCTATCCATTACGCCTGGGCGATCACGCCTCGCCGGTGGCGATGGCCTCCTGCAGACGCACGACGGTGTCGCACAGGTTTTCGGCCAGATCGAACGCCACGTCATCCCAGGGCATCGCCTTCCACTTGCCCTGATCGGCGATCTGCTTGCACGACTTGCGGGTCGCCGACTTGATGTTCACTTCCTTGGGCGACTTCAGCTCGACATAATCCTTGTACGCCTTCTCGGACGCATCCTCCTTTGAAAGCTTACGCTTCAGAATCATGTCGTACAGCTCGATGTTCTCCAGCGAATATTCCTTCTTGGCCTGCTTCTGCAGGAGCTTGAACCAGTAGGGCGACTTGAAGAAGCCGTCCAGATCCTTCGGCAGGTCGTCGAACCGCTCCAGATCCATCGTGACGTTGCCGGCGATCTTGTTCAGCGACGCCACCATGTCGGCGCAGGCCTCGGCGTAGACCGCATCACCGTCCTGCTTGGCGGCCTTGCCTGCCGTGTCAAGCGTGGGGATGTAGCTGCTTGCCGCGGTCTTGAAGGCGCGAGCGTGCTTCTGCGCGTCCTTCACCGTCTTGGCAGCGTCGTAGCTCTTCAGAGCGCTTTCCAAGCCGGTCGAGCTTATCTTGCTGAACAGCTTGCCGAAGCGGCTCTTGGGATCGGGCTTCTTCTTGCCCGTCGCCTTCTCGAAGCGGTCCTTCGCCTTCTTCCAAGATTCCAGATAGGATTTCGCCACGGCCCTCTCCCTTCGAACGCTGGTTGGCCGTGACGATAAAAACAGGATTTTGGTCCGGCAAACGCCGTTCGGTCCGTTCAGGAGGTAATGGGCGGGGGCGTGCACCGTCGCACAACCCCCAGACTTTTTACGCGGCGCGGATGCCCGCCAGGAAGCGCTCCACCTCCGTGCGCAGACTCTCCGACTGGCGCGACAGTTCGCCGGCGGCGTCCTGAACCTGGGTGGCGGCGGAGCCGGTCTGTGTGGCGCCGTTGCTGACCTCCGTGATGTTGGTGGTCACCAGATGAGTGCCCTGCGCGGCCTGCTGCACGTTGCGGGCGATCTCGCCGGTGGCCGATCCCTGCTCTTCGACGGCCGAGGCGATGATCGTGGCGATCTCGCTGATGGTGCCGATGGTGTCGCCGATCCCGTTGATGGCCGCCGCCGCCCCGCCGGTGGCCGCCTGCATGGAGGCGATCTGGGCGGCGATCTCCTCGGTCGCCTTGGCGGTCTGGTTGGCGAGGTTCTTCACCTCGGACGCCACCACGGCGAAGCCCTTGCCGGCCTCCCCGGCGCGGGCCGCCTCGATCGTGGCGTTCAGCGCCAACAGGTTGGTCTGGCTGGCGATGTCGGTGATCAGCTTCACCACGTCGCCGATCCGCTGCGCCTGCGCGACGAGGCCCTGGACGCGCTCGTTGGTCTGCTGCGCCTCGCCCACCGCGTGGCTGGCGATGCTGGTGGAGCGCGTCACCTGACCGCTGATCTCGTTGATCGACGCGCTCAGCTCGTTGGTCGCCGCGGCGACGGTCTGCACGTTGACCGACGCCTGCTCGGCCGCGGCGGCCGTGCTGGCCGCCTGCCCCTTGGTCTGCTCGGCGGTCGTTTGCATGCTCTGCGCCGTGGCCTCCAGCTCGGTGGCGGCGGACGCGACGGTGCGCAGGATGCCGGAGACGTTCCGGTCGAAGGACCGCACCAGATCCTCGACGGCATGGGTGCGCCGCTCCTTGGCTTGGCGCTCCGCCTCTTCGGCGACTCTCATGCGCTCGCGGTCCACGGCGTTGTCCTTGAAGACCGCCACGGCCTTGGCCATGCCGCCGATCTCGTCGCCACGGCCGAGGCCCGGAACCGTCACCGAGGTGTCGCCGGTCGCCAGACGGGCCATGACGTCGGTGATCCCGGCAATCGGGCGGGAGATGCCGATGCGCGCGACCAGGACGCTCAACGCCAGCGCGCCGAGGCCGCCACCGATGCCGACGGCCAGCATCAGCGTCGTCATCAGGCTGTTCAGAGCGCTCAACTCTTCGTTGGCTTTGTCGATGCCCTGCATGTTGCGTTCGGAGGCCTTCTCCATGAACTGGCCCAGCTTGCTGCGGATTGCGCGACCCTCGGTGGTATCGCCGTGTTCGCGCGCCTTATCCGGACTGGCCTCCATCCCAAGGCGGGCAACCTCGTTGCGGTGCAGGACGAACGCGCGCGCCATCTGCTGCGCCTCACCGAACGCAGCCTTGCTTTGCGGCGGCAGCAGAGCCTCCAGGTTCCCCATGAGCTTTTCCAGCTCGCTGGTGGCGCCGAGAATGTTCTTGGCGTAGGGCGTGGCGTCGGCCGGCCCATCCGCGGCGTAAATGCCGCGGCTGTCCATGACGACCTTGTAAATCAGACCGTTGATCTGCTCGTTGATCAGCGCCCGCCGGGACCAGTTCTGAATCTGGTCGAATTTATCGTCGTAGGCCTGCATTCCAATGGAGCCAACGCTACCGATGATTGCGGCAACAACCCCCAGAATCGCGACAACGCTGTAGATTTTGCCGCTGATGCTGATGCGCGCAAGAACACCCTCCATTTCCCCTCACCCTCATCGACTGCATGCTGTGAACAAGAGCCCGCATGCTCCGTAATACACTCGTATGCGTTCAAGGAAGAACGATTCTCAATAAATGTTTGACGCTCAATGTTGCAGCGAAGCCGCAAAAATGACGATCAATGTTTAAAACAAACGAAAACCTAGCCGGAGTTTCATCGCATAGAGATACAGTGGCGAGGATTGTTCAGATACTTAACTTTGAGACTCGTGCATTTTTCTTTTGAGAATGGCCCGAGATTCGTTCAAATACTGGGACAGCGCGACGCGAGGACGCGCATTTCCCAGTATTTTCTCAGCCAAAAATTGAGAACCAACCACGGGCGGTCCGCTGCCACGCCACTCGGCGTTCTGCTCGACGCGGCCATTACAGGTGTGCCCCATCGCGCCGGCTGACGCCACGCCGCGCCATCCGTTTTCACACGAACCAATTGACCGTCGAGGGCTGTGGCCGGACGGCGCCGTTACCGCACCAGCTCGCGCATTGCGGCGTCCAGTCCCTGCAAGGTCAGAGGGTACATGCGCCCGCCCAAAAGCCGTTGCAGCATGCGGGTGCTCTCGGTGTAGCCCCAGCGCGATTCCAGCGTGGGGTTGAGCCAGACGGCGCGGCTGTAGACGGACAGCATGCGCTGCAGCCAGACCTGCCCCGGCTCCTCGTTCCAATGCTCGACGCTGCCGCCGGCATAGACGATCTCGTAGGGGCTCATCGCCGCGTCGCCGACGAAGACCAGCTTGTAGTCGGCGGGATAGGTGTGCAGCACGTCCCAGGTCGGGGTGCGCTCGTCGTGGCGGCGCTTGTTGTCGCGCCACACACTCTCATAGACGCAGTTGTGGAAGTAGAAGTGCTCCAGATGCTTGAACTCGCCCCGCGCGGCGGAGAACAGCTCCTCGACCAGCCGGATGTGGTCGTCCATCGAGCCGCCGATGTCGAGGAACAGCAGCACCTTCACCGTGTTGTGCCGCTCGGGCACCATCTTCAGGTCCAGCCAGCCGGCGTTGCTGGCGGTGGCGCGGATGGTGCCGGGCAGGTCCAGCTCGCTGGCCGCCCCGGTGCGGGCGAACTTGCGCAGGCGGCGCAGCGCCACCTTGATGTTGCGGGTGCCGATCTCGACCTGATCGTCCAGATTCCGGAACTCCCGCTTGTCCCACACCTTCACGGCGCGGCGGTGCCGGGATTCCTGCTGGCCGATGCGCACGCCCTCCGGGTTGTAGCCGTAGGCGCCGAAGGGCGAGGTTCCGGCGGTGCCGATCCATTTGGAGCCGCCCTGGTGCCGCCCCTTCTGTTCGGCCAGCCGCTCCGCCAGCGTCTCCATGAGTTTCTGCCAGCCGCCCAGCGCATGGATCTGCGCCTTCTCCTCCTCGGTCAGGAAGCGTTCGGCCAGTTTGCGCAGCCACTCCTCCGGCAGGTCGACCATGGGGATCTCGTCGCCCTCGGCGCCCTCCGCCCCTTCCAGCCCCTTGAAGACCTGCCCGAACACGCGGTCGAAGCGGTCGAGATTGCGCTCGTCCTTCACCAGACAGGCCCGGCTGAGGTAATAGAAGTCTTCGACGCGGAAGGCGGCGACGCCGCGCTTCATGGCCTCCATGAGCGTCAGGTACTCGTTCAGCGAGACCGGCACGCCCGCCTTGCGCAGTTCGAAGAAGAAACCCGTGAACATGCCGCTCCCCCCGTGGGGTTCCGTCCCCATCCGCCCTCATCGTAGCGCCGACCCGCCAGGAACGCCATGACAGCCCTTCTCGACTTCGCCCGCGCGCTGGAGTTCGCCGCGCACAAGCACATCGACCAGCGCCGCAAGGGCGTGCGCGCCGAGCCCTACCTCAACCACCTGTCGGAGGTGGCGTTCCTGTGCGCCGAGGCGACGGCGGGCAATGACCCGGTCGTGGTCATCGCCGCATTGCTGCACGACACGCTGGAGGACACCGACGCCTCATACGAGGAGATCGAGCAGCATTTCGGGGCGGAGGTCGCCGGCGTCGTTGCCGAGACCACCGACGACAAGCGGCTTCGCAAGGCGGAGCGCAAGCAGCGCCAGATCGACGCCGCCCCCACCGCCTCCTCCCGCGCCAAGCTGGTGAAGCTGGCCGACAAGGTGTCCAACCTGCGCTCGATGGCGCACAGCCCGCCCGCCGACTGGCCGCTGGAACGGAAGATCGAGTATTTCGAATGGGCGCACGCGGTCGTCGCCGGCCTGCGCGGCACCGACACACGGCTGGAATCGCTGTTCGACCGCGCCTATGAGGACGGGCTTGCCGAACTGCGCGGCGACACGGTCTGAGCCTTATCCGCCCGGCTGGTTGATCTGCCGCAGTGTGACTACATCACGGAAGCCTTATAAAAGAGGGACTAGGTTGACCGCCGCGTCAAAGCAAGGTCGCACACCATGTCCCTCCACTCTCATGCCCCCACCGCCCATGACGCCGACCAGCCGCGCGAGCGCTGGTTCGTGCATCGCCCCAAGGTCTACGCCGCCGATGTCCACGGCCGCTTCCGCCGCCTGAAATGGCTGGCGCTGGCGGTCCTGCTCGGCGTCTATTACGTCACGCCCTGGCTGCGCTGGGAGCGCGGGCCGGGCATTCCCGATCAGGCGGTGCTGGTCGATATGGTGGGCCGGCGCGCCTACTTCTTCTGGATCGAGATCTGGCCGCAGGAGGTCTATTACCTGACCGGCCTTCTCATCATCGGCGCCTTCGGCATCTTCTTCGCCACCACCCTGCTCGGCCGCATCTGGTGCGGCTACGCCTGTCCGCAGACGGTCTGGACCGACCTGTTCATGTGGGTGGAGCGCAAGCTGGAAGGCCCGCGCACCGAGCGCATCCGGCTGGACAAGGCGCCGCTGTCGGCGCGCAAGCTGGGGCTGAAGGCGTCGAAGCACGCCATCTGGCTGGCGATCTCCCTGGTCACCGGCGGCGCCTGGATCTTCTACTTCAACGACGCCCCGACCCTGCTGCGCGAGATCGTGACCGGCGAGGTGTCGTGGAAGGTGCTGGCCTTCGCCGGGCTGTTCGCCGGCACCACCTATTTCTTCGCCGGCTGGGCGCGTGAGCAGATCTGCATCTACGTCTGCCCGTGGCGCAGCTTCCAGGCGGCGATGGTGGACGAGGACACCTACGTCGTCACCTACCAGGACTGGCGCGGCGAAGGGCGCGCGCCGCTGCGCAAGTCGCAGAGCTGGGACGAGCGGACGGCGGAGGGGCTGGGCGACTGCATCGATTGCAAGCTGTGCATCCATGTCTGCCCGACCGGCACCGACATCCGCAAGGGACAGCAGATCTCCTGCATCGGCTGCGGCCTGTGCGTGGACGCCTGCAACGAGGTGATGGCCCAGGTCGGGCGCCCCGGCGATCTGATCCTGTTCGACAACCGCTCCAACCAGGTCGCCAAGGCCGACGGTCAGGCCGCCCCGGTGCGGCTGCTGCGCCCGCGCACGGTGATCTACGCCCTCATCATCCTGGTGGTGGCCGGCGCCATGGCGATCTCCCTGGCGATGCGCCCGACACTGGACGTCAGCGTGCTGCGCGACCGCGCCCCGCTCTATGTGCAGCAGTCGAACGGCGACGTGCAGAACGCCTACACCATCAAGATCCTCAACAAGACCCACGAGGCGCGGACCTACCGCCTGTCGGTGGAGGGTTTGGCGAATGCCGACCTGTCGGTGGCCAGCGTGGACGCCCAGTCGGGGAGGTCGCTGACCTTGACCGCGGAGGCGGATTCGGTGGCGACCTACCGCATCTTCGTGCGCGTGCCGCAGGACGCCGCGAAGCCGGGGTCCACCGACGTGACGGTGCTGGCGCGCGACCTGACCAGCGGCGAGATTGGTCAGCACCGCAGCGTGTTCATGGCGCCCTGACAGAAAATGCCCCTCGCCCGCCTGGAGACGGGCGAGGGGATGCATCCGCTCAGTGCATGCCGTGACCGCCGGCCGCCGTCGCACCCGTGAGGAGCGTCGGGTCCAGCATCCCGAAGATCATGGCGATGTGCGCGACAATCAGGAACAGGCCGACCAAAGCCGCGTGGATCGCCATGCGGCCATGCTCGCCGCGGCCCCGGCCGATCAGCCCGAGGTCCAGGAGCGCGATGCCGCCGAGCGGGACGATGCCGGCAAGGTAGAAGCCCACCGCCAGCACGTCCGCCGGCCCGCGCCAGCCGCCGGACGCGGTCAGCGGAACGACCGCGTTCTGCATCAGATACACGAAGACGCCCGTGAAATAGACGCCGACGGTGATGCCGGCCCAGCGGTTCAGCCGCCGCACCGGGCCGTCATAGTCGCGGGTGTAGAGCAGGTACAGTTCGCTGATCGCCACCGTCTCGGCCAGGATGACGGGAACCGCCATGAAGATCAGCAGGTTCCAGGGCTGGTTGACGGCCAGAAGTTCCATATAGTGGGTCATGTTCATGGGATGACTCGCGCGTGTTCGGCGGGCGCGCCGGTGCCGCGATAGTCGTAAGACCGGACACGTCCGCAGGTCGGGAAAAAGGCGACGGAACGGCGGGAGTCAGGCGCGCGGCGGCGGCAGAGGCGGCGCGTGGGCGGTGGCGGCGGGCTCGGTGTCCACGCCGGGAAGCAGGGTCGCGAGGCGATGACCAAAAGGCACGCCGACCCGAGCCGGCAGGCCGGTCACATCGCAGGCCCCGCTCAAGCAGAGGCACCCGGCGGTGCCGTGCGCGTGGATATTTCCCGAAACCGGGCTGTCCGTCGGATGGTGGATGTCGCAGTCCGCAGCATCCGGCACCGCGGCGGACTCGCAGTGCGGTGCCGAGAGGTCCGGTATGCGCATGGGTGCGGCACCGCCGAGAAGCCCGACGGCCAAAACCACAAGCGCGAGGAGGGACACCAGACGAGTCACGGGGGACAACCGGCCTTTGCCTGCGGGCCCACCGTCTTCCGGACGGTGGGCCCGCAGGCTGATCCTGGCCCCGTCCCGACCCTGCGGTCGTTGATGTCGATCAAGCGGCGGCGAGCGTCCGCACCAGCGTGTCGGAATCCACGTTGCGGCCGGACAGCACGGCGACGGTCCGACCCTCCGCCGGCACCTTCCCAGCCAGCAGGGCCGCCACCGCGGCCGCCCCGGCGCCTTCCGCCACCATGCCGAAGGAGCCGTGCAGGGTCCGCATCGCCGCCGCGACCTCGCCCTCCTCCACCTCGACCAGAGCGTCCACGAAGCCGGCCAGCAGCGCTTGCGGAAGCTTGCCCAGCGCGTCCACCGCGATCCCATCCGCGAGAGTCGGCCCCCGCCGCCGCGCCAGCCGCACCCCGACCACGGTGACGGAGGGCTTGCGCGCCTTCACCGCCGCCGCCATGCCGGCCAGCAAGCCGCCGCCGCCCACCGGCACCACCAGCGTGTCGAGGTCCGGGCGGTCGGCCAGCACCTCCAGCCCCACCGTGCCCTGCCCTGCGATCACGTCCGGATCGTCGTAGGGATGCACGAAAGTCAGCCGCCGCTCCGCCGCCAGTTGCAGCGCGCGGGCCTTCGCCTCCCCCACATTGGAACCGGACAGCACGACCTCGGCGCCCAGCGCCTCCGTCCGCTCCACCTTGCAGCGCGGCGCGGTGACCGGCATGACGATGGTCGCCGCCACCCCCAGACGCTGGGCGTGCAGCGCCAGACCGGCGGCATGGTTGCCCGCCGACATGGCGACGACACCCGCCGCGCGCTCCAGCGCCGTCAGGCGCAGCAGTCGGTTCAGGGCACCGCGCTCCTTGAAGGCGCCGGTCGCCTGAAAAGTCTCCGCCTTCAGCCAGACGTCACGCCCCAGCGTCGGAGCGTGCAGCAGCGGCGTGCGGACGATCCGCCCGTTCAAACGCTCGGCGGCGTCCTCGATGGCGGAGAGGGGGAGCCAGGACGGCAGACGGTCTTCGGTGTCGCGGCGAAAGGAAACGGAAGGCAGACGGGTGGCGTGCGCGGACGGCATCGCGGAAGTCCTCGGGCGGAGGGAACGAACGGGGGGCGGAGAAGGAAGGCACGAAACCCGGCCCGCGTCAGCGGACCGGGACGATAATTCGCGCAGAGCCCCGCATTCGCTCCGCCGGAAGGCGCAACGGACGCACGAAGGAACAGGTCAGGGGATCGTGATGAACCGGATTGCGGGTTCCGGAAGACCCAGGGCGCACGGACACGCCACACTCCACACCAGATTGCGAAAACGAACGCTCGCGGTCCGGCGCTCTCTGTCAGAGCGCCGGGGCGGTAATTCGCATTCGGTTCAGGTGCGGGGTCGCTTGCATGGGTTCAGGCTGCCCCAGAAGGACGGCCGCGGTCAAGCGCTTCCTAGCGCCCTTCCCGCTTGGCGAGAAAAGCCAGCCGTTCCAGCAGATGCACGTCCTGCTCGTTCTTCAGGAGCGCGCCACACAGCGGCGGGATCAGGCTGCGGGCGTCCTTGGCGCGCAGGGTCTCGGGGTCCACGTCCTCGACCATCAGCAGCTTGATCCAATCGAGAAGCTCCGAGGTGGAGGGCTTCTTCTTCAGGCCCGGCACCTCGCGCAGGCTGTAGAACAGCGTCATCGCCTCGCGCAGCAGGTCCTGCTTCAGGCCCGGATAATGGACGTCCACGATCCGCTCCATGGTGTCGCGGTCGGGGAAGCGGATGTAGTGGAAGAAGCAGCGGCGCAGGAAGGCGTCCGGCAGTTCCTTCTCGTTGTTGGAGGTGATGATGACGAGGGGGCGCCGCGCCGCCTTGACCGTCTGCCGCGTCTCGTAGACGTGGAACTCCATGCGGTCGAGTTCGAGCAGCAGGTCGTTGGGGAACTCGATGTCGGCCTTGTCGATCTCGTCGATCAGCAGCACGGGGGGCTCTGGCGCTTCGAACGCCTCCCACAGCTTGCCGCGCACGATGTAGTTGCCGATGTCGTGCACCCGCTCCTCGCCGAGCTGGCTGTCGCGCAGGCGGCTGACCGCGTCGTACTCGTAGAGGCCCTGCTGCGCCTTGGTGGTGGACTTGATGTGCCAAGCGAGCAGCGGCTTGTTCAGGGCGCGGGCGACCTCCTGGGCCAGCACGGTCTTGCCGGTTCCCGGCTCTCCCTTCACCAGCAGCGGGCGCTCAAGCGTGATGGCCGCGTTGACGGCCACCATCAGGTCGTCGGTGGCGACATAGGAATCGGTGCCGGTGAAGCGCATGCCAGTCGGTTCCGCAATATCGTTCGTTGACCCGCGCATCCTTCCAGCACGGCGGGCGTCATGCAAGACGGAACCGCCGCGGGCCGCCCGGCGTTCTCCCACGGAAGGAGTCCGCCATGGCGACCGATCCAAATTTCTGGCCCGAATATCTGGAACAGCACCGCGACCCGACGAACCGGGCGCTGCACGTCGCCGGCACACTGTCGGCGGCGGCCCTGCTTGGGGTGGGACTGGCCCGCCGCGACTGGCGGGCGCTCGTGGCGGCGCCGCTGGTCGGCTACGGCGCGGCGTGGCTGGGTCATTTCCTGGTGGAGCGCAACCGGCCCAAGACGCTGGACGCGCCGCTGGCCTCGCTGGCCGCGGACGTCCGCATGGCCGGGCTGGCGTTGACCGGCCAGCTGGCGCGGGAATACCGGCGTTACGGCATCCCCGACCGCCCCGGCATGGTGATCCGCCGGCACCCGCCGGACGCGCCCGCGTTGGAGCGAGCAGCGCCGGACGGAACGCGCGGCAGTTAGGAGGCGGCTTTCGCCGGTGGTTGGTTAGGAGGCGGCTTTCGCCGCCACCGCCTTCTCGATGGCCTCGACGGCGGCGGGCGCCAGCGCGGCGTCCGGACCGCCGGCTTGGGCCATGTCCGGACGGCCGCCGCCGCCCTTCCCGCCCAGAGCCTCCGCACCGACGCGCACCAGATCGACGGCGCTGATCTTGGCCGTCAGGTCGTCGGTGACGCCGACGACGATGGACGCTTTGCCCTCGTTCGAGGCGATCAGAACGACGACGCCGGAACCGACCTGCTTCTTCAGCTCATCGGCCATCGGCTTCAGGTCCTTGGCCGGCAGGCCCTCGACCACGCGGGCGGCGAACTTCACACCCGCGATGTCCTTGGCCTCGTTTCCGCCGTCCGCCTTCGCACCACCCCCCATCGCCACCTGACGGCGAAGTTCGGCCAGTTCGCGCTCCATCTTCCTGCGCTCGTCGACCAGCGCGGCGAGACGCGACGGGACGTCCTCCGGACGGACCTTCAGGACGGACGCGGCCTCGGTCAGCAGATGATCGCGCTCCGACAGCCATGCCTTGGCGCCAGTGCCTGTCAGCGCCTCGATGCGGCGCACGCCGGCGGCGACGGCGCCCTCGGCGACGATCGTGAACAGGCCGATGTCGCCGGTGCGTCGGACATGGGTGCCGCCGCACAGCTCGATCGAGTAGTCGCGGTCCAGCTCGCCGTGCGGGCCGCCCATGGAGACGACGCGCACCTCGTCACCGTACTTCTCGCCGAACAGGGCCATGGCGCCGGAGGCGCGGGCCTCGTCCGGGGACATCAGACGGGTGACGACCTCGCTGTTGCCGAGAATGCGGCGGTTCACCTCGTCCTCGACCGCGGCGATGTCCGCCGGGGTCAGGCCGGTCGGCTGGCTGATGTCGAAGCGCAGACGCTCCTGGGCGACCAGCGAGCCCTTCTGGGTGACATGCTCGCCCAGGCGGCGGCGCAACGCCTCGTGCAGCAGATGGGTGGCCGAGTGGTTGGCGCGGATGGCCGAGCGGCGCTCCGTGTCCACCCGCAGCTCCACCACATCGCCGACCTTCAGCGTGCCCTTGGTGACCGTACCGACATGGGCCCAGACGGCGCCCAGCTTCTTATGGGTGTCGGAGACGGCGACCTCGGTGCCCTCGGCGGAGAAGATCACGCCGGCGTCGCCGACCTGACCGCCCGACTCGCCGTAGAAGGGCGTCTGGTTCACGATCACCAGAACCTCGTCCCCGGCGGCAGCCTGCTCGACGCGGGCGTCGCCCTTGACGATGGCGGTCACCTTGCCCTCGGCGACCTCGGTGTCGTAGCCGAAGAACTCCGTGGCGCCCAGCTCGTCCTTCAGCTCGTACCACAGCTTCTCGGTCGTCGCCTCGCCCGAGCCGGCCCAGGATTCGCGGGCCTTGCGGCGCTGCTCGTCCATGGCGGCCTTGAAGCCGCTCTCGTCCACCGGGCGGCCCTGGGTGCGCAGCACGTCCTGGGTCAGGTCCAGCGGGAAGCCGTAGGTGTCGTACAGCTTGAAGGCGACGTCGCCGGGAAGCGGCTGCCCCTCGCCCAGGCGGCCGACCTCGTCCTCCAGCAGGCGCAGGCCGCGCTCCAGCGTCTGCTTGAAGCGGGTCTCCTCCAGCTTCAGCGTCTCGACGATCAGGGCGCGGGCGCGGTTCAGCTCCGGATAGGCGTCGCCCATCTGCTGGATCAGCGCCGGGACGAGACGGTGCATCAGCGGCTCACGCGCGCCGATCATGTGGGCGTGGCGCATGGCGCGGCGCATGATGCGGCGCAGCACATAGCCGCGCCCCTCGTTCGACGGCAGCACGCCGTCGGCGATCAGGAAGCAACAGGAGCGCAGATGGTCGGCGATGACGCGGTGCGAAACGGCGTGCGCGCCGTCCGGCGCGGTCTTCGTCGCCTCGGCGGAGGCCACGATCAGCGCCCGCATCAGGTCGATGTCGTAGTTGTCGTGCTTGCCCTGGAGCACGGCCGCCAGACGCTCCAGCCCCATGCCGGTGTCGATGGACGGCTTCGGCAGGGCGACCAGATCGTCGGGACCGCGCTGCTCATACTGCATGAACACGAGGTTCCAGATCTCGATGAAGCGGTCGCCGTCCTGGTCGGGCGAGCCCGGAGGACCGCCGGCGATGTGCGGGCCGTGGTCGAAGAAGATCTCCGAGCAGGGACCGCAGGGGCCGGTGTCGCCCATCCGCCAGAAATTGTCGTCGGTCGGGATGCGGATGATGCGGTCGTCCGACAGGCCGGCGACCTTGCGCCAGATGCCCGCCGCGTCCTCGTCGGAGCTGTGGACGGTAACCAGCAGCTTGTCCGCCGGCAGCCCGAACTCCTTCGTCACGAGGTTCCAGGCGAAGGCGATCGCGTCGTCCTTGAAGTAGTCGCCGAACGAGAAGTTGCCCAGCATCTCGAAGAAGGTGTGGTGCCGCGCCGTGTATCCGACGTTGTCGAGGTCGTTGTGCTTGCCGCCCGCGCGCACGCATTTCTGCGAGGTGGTCGCGCGTGAATAGGGCCGCTGCTCCGCCCCGGTGAAGACGTTCTTGAACTGCACCATGCCGGCGTTCGTGAACATCAGAGTCGGGTCGTTGCGCGGAACCAGCGGCGACGACTCCACGATCTGGTGGCCGTTCTTCGCGAAAAAGTCCAGGAACGTGCGGCGGATGTCGTTGGCGGTCTTCATAAGCTGTCCAGGCTCCGGCTACGGTCGGCTACAGTCGGCGGCGCGGCCTTGTCGCGGCCGAACCGTGCTTTTAACGTGAGTTGGTGTGGCTGTCCACAGAGTGCCCACGCCAACCGCCGAAACGGCGGCAAACCACGTCGGCCCCAGGCATCGGTCATATGCAAGCGGGTGAATGGCGCCATGCGACCGGTCACAAACAGAATAGCACGAAGACGACCTGCAGTCTTCGGACTTCGGAACCGCCCGCATCGGATCACCGTGCTCTTACCGGAACATGTGGGCCGCTGCGGGAAGACGTCCCGACGAAGCGGCTTCATGGGAACTTGGCGTCATGCCGGCAGCGCTTGGAGGTGCCGCCGGCATGCCCCTCGCGCTTCATGGCAAATCATCGATCCGCCGGGCTTCACAGTCGGAGCATGATAAACGTGTTCATCATGCTCCGACCTCATCACTCCGTCTATAAGAGATCACGACGGAAATCTAAAAGCGCGGCAGAGGCCAGCTTGCCTGGGAAGCGCTCGCGCCGATCGGCTTGCCGTTCTTGACCGAGGAAACGACATCCACGGCATCCAGGTGGGCCGGCATGTCCCGGTTCAGATGATGCCATGCGCCCGGAACCTCACGATGGCGCACCGAAAGCGAAGAGTTGAGCTTGCCGAAGCTGTCGATCGCGCCGATGACCTGGGTGACTTTCTTGAATTTGTTCGGCAAGTCCACGACCGCCCCCAACGTGACCACATTCAGCCGGTCATAGAGCGGGTCGGGTTGGTCGGCCCGCTCGCGTGCGTAACGCTCCAGCACGAAGTCGATCAGGAGACAGCCCTTGCTGTGCCCGACGAGCCAGTTCAGGTTGGGTAGCCCCGCCTCCAACAGATCGAGAAGAGCCGTCGTGTCCGATTGCAACGGGAGCCCGTCGAGCTTGGCGTTGCTCCACTTCATCGTTTCGCCTGTTGAATCGGCGGCGGCAGCGGACCCTCCACGCGACAGCGCCGCCATCAGGGATTCGGCCTTGTATTTGTTGCGGTCGATGGCACCGAAGAAGAACCAGCCACCGAGAGCCTCGGCCATCAGATCGCTCACGCCGTAACCGGAGACGATCCCCGCAACGGGCGCGTCGATGGCGTCGGCAACGTTCCTGGCCAGCGCCGCCGTACCAAGAACCGAACTGCCCACACCGGCGACGGCAATACCCTCAACTTCATTTCGCTTGTGCAAATAGAGTTGCAAGGCGTTGCGGAAATGATCGAATTTTTTTCGCGCTTTCGTGGGATAGACAAGAAGAACGGTGCCTTCACGATCGGTCAAAGGCGAGAGCTCCGCTTGTTCATCCACGTTCAAACCGGAAACATCGTAGAAAACCCGATCCAAAAGGTTGTTTCTTCCCTTTACGGGCAGAGACCCAAAGTGTAATAAGCTCTCAGAGGCGGTCATATTACCTCCTTATTTTAACCATTCCCGTTTCGAAAGGATGATCACTAGAATACATCCTAACGCAATGACCAAATACATTCCAACCATCAACAACAGCACTCGAAGATATCAATTATGCTGAATCATTCCACCGCTTCCCTTCCCAAAGGAATCAGATGGACATCCTTTCTTGCGCATTGGCCTGGGCTCGACGTCCGCTCGGCAAACATCATGCAAAAGAACCCTTCCGATCACTGATACAGTTGGGAAAATGATCACTTCATCATCTTCCAGCCGTGAATCGCGGCAGATCAATGAATTAGCATTGATCGAGAGAGTCATACCGGCTGACTGGCAGCGCCACACGCCCCGATGGAACGAAAAGCCCCTCTCCGGCGAACCGGAGAGGGGCTTTTGCACATCGAAACCCATTTACCCGCCCGGGATCACTCCGGGGTCGCAGCCTCGCCGTCGGCCTCCGGGGTGCCCATCATCGCGTCGGCGACGAGGCCGGCGTTGCCGCGGATCTTCGCCTCGATGGAGTCGGCCGCCGCCGGATTGTTGCGCAGGTAGTTCTTGGCGTTCTCGCGGCCCTGGCCGATGCGGGTGCCGTCGTAGCTGAACCACGCGCCCGACTTCTCCACCACGCCGGCCTGGATGCCGAGGTCGAGAAGTTCGCCCACCTTCGACACGCCCTCGCCGTACATGATGTCGAACTCGACCACGCGGAACGGCGGGGCCATCTTGTTCTTCACCACCTTCACGCGGGTCTGGTTGCCCACCACCGTCTCGCGGTCCTTGATCGCGCCGATGCGGCGGATGTCCAGGCGGACGGAGGCGTAGAACTTCAGCGCGTTGCCGCCGGTGGTCGTCTCCGGGTTGCCGAACATCACGCCGATCTTCAGGCGGATCTGGTTGATGAAGATCACCAGGCAGTTCGACTTGGAGATGGAGCCGGTCAGCTTGCGCAGCGCCTGGCTCATCAGGCGGGCGTGCAGGCCGACGTGGCTGTCGCCCATCTCGCCTTCCAACTCGGCGCGCGGCACCAGGGCGGCGACGGAGTCGACCACCAGCACGTCGACGGCGCCGGAACGCACCAGCGTGTCGGCGATCTCCAGCGCCTGCTCGCCGGCGTCGGGCTGGGAGATCAGCAACTCGTCCACATTCACGCCCAGCTTGCGGGCATAGGCCGGGTCCAGGGCGTGCTCCGCGTCCACGAAGGCGCAGGTGCCGCCGTTCTTCTGGGCCTGGGCGATGGCGTGCAGCGCCAGCGTCGTCTTGCCCGAGCTTTCCGGCCCGTAAATCTCGACGATGCGGCCGCGCGGCAGGCCGCCGATGCCCAGCGCGATGTCGAGGCCGAGAGAGCCGGTGGAGACGACCTCCGTCTCGACCGTGTTCTCGCGGGCGCCGAGCTTCATGATCGAGCCCTTGCCAAAGGCGCGCTCGATCTGCGCCAGAGCGGCATCCAGGGCCTTCTGCTTATCCATGGAATCCTTCTCGACCAAACGAAGCTGTGCGGACGACATGCCCGTCTCCCCTTGTTAGATCACATCCGCGGCCCCAGGGCCAACGATCTCACCAACGGTCATTCGGTGAGAGGGAATGTACCAGCTTTGTTCCTCTGCGCAAAGCCCTAAGTTCCGCGAATGTTCTCATCGATGCACAGGTCGGAATTTAGGAACGATCCGGCGCCGCGCAACGGAAGTCCAACGGCGGCGTTCAAGAGGAGATGCCCCACCGACAACGCCCCGAAAGGCCTGACATGACGATCGCCCATTCCACGCTCGACCGTATGATCGACCGCCTCACGACCCAGCGTGTGGCGCTCGGCTGGGCCGCCGGCTGCGTCGCGGGGACCCCCGGTCCGGTGATGGAGATCGGTCTGGGGAAGGGCCGCACCTACGACCATCTGCGTACCCTGTTTCCACCGCGCGACATCCTGGTGTTCGACATGTGGGCGCGCGTTCCCGCTTCCCTGCGTCCGGACGAGGACCGGCTGTTCCTGGGGGATTTCCGGGACACGCTGCCCGCCGCCGCGGAACGGTTCGGCGGTGCGGTGCGGCTGGCCCATGCCGACATCGGCAGCGCACGGGAGGACGACGAGGAGGGCATCCGCCACTGGATCGGCGGGCTGATCGAACCCTTCCTGGCGCCGGGCGCGCTCGTCCTCTCGGACCGCCCGATCGGCGCCGGGCGTCGCGGGTGGGAGGCTGTCGATGTGCCGGGGACGGAACGCTGGGCCTATCACGGCTGGCGCGTCGGATAGGCGCCGCAGCGGTGTTCCGATCGGCTATTTGCCGTCCCGGATGACCTCCTTCACCTTGGAAGCCAGCTGCTTCAGGGAGAAGGGCTTGGGCAGGAAATGGGCGACCTCCACCCCGTCGATCTCGCCCAGCCGGTCCTCGGCATAGCCGGAGATGAAGATCACCCGCATGTCGGGCCTCATCCGCCGGACATGGCGGGCCAGGGTCGGGCCGTCCATCTGCGGCATCACCACGTCGGTGATCAGCAGGTCGATGCGGTTGCCGTCCGTGCCGATCTGCTGCAGCGCCGCCTCGCCGTTCTTGGCCTCCAGCACCTGATAGCCCTTGTTGCGGAGCGCGCGGGCGGAGAAGACGCGCACGGCGTCCTCGTCCTCCACCAGCATGATGGTGCCGGAGCCGGTCAGGTCGCTGCCGCGCCGCTCGCGCGGCTCGCCCTGGTCGGGACGGGCCTCGCCCTTGTGGCGGGGCAGCAGGATGGTGAAGGTCGTCCCCTCCCCCTTCTCCGACTCGACCAGCACGAAGCCGCCGGTCTGGCGGACGATGCCGTATACGGTGGACAGCCCCAGCCCGGTGCCCGACCCCACGCCCTTGGTCGTGAAGAAGGGCTCGAAGATGCGCTGGAGATTTTCCTTGGGGATGCCGCAGCCGGTGTCGATCACCTCGATGGACACATAGTCGCCGGGGGGAATGGTCTCGTGCTCGCGGCGCTGCGCCTGCTCGACCACATGGTTGGAGGTGACGATGGTCAGACGCCCGCCCCCGGCCATGGCGTCGCGCGCGTTGACCACGAGGTTGATGATGACCTGTTCCAGCTGGTTCTGGTCCACCTTCACATAGCCGATGTCCCGCCCGTGGAGCATCTTCAGCTCGATGTTCTCGCCGATCAGCCGGCGCATCAGGTTGCCAAGCTCGGCCAGGACGTCGGTCACGCTCAGGATGCGCGGCTGAAGCGTCTGCTGGCGCGAGAAGGCCAGGAGCTGCCGCACGAGGTTGGCCGCGCGGTTGGCGTTCTGCTTGATCTGCATGATGTCGCTGAAGGACTGGTCGCCCGGCTTGTGGCGCAGCAGCAGCAGATCGCAGAAGCCGATCATCGCGGTCAGCAGGTTGTTGAAGTCGTGGGCGACGCCGCCGGCCAGCTGGCCGACCGCCTGCATCTTCTGCGACTGGGCGAACTGGGCCTCCAGCCCCTTGCGCTCGGTCATGTCGATGAAATGCAGGATCAGCCCCGCCGCCCCTTCCGGCCCCACCCCGCCCAGCCGCCGCGCGTAGAGCTGGGCCACCAGCTCGCGCCCGCCGGTCAACCGCACCTCCAGCGGGGCGGCGGGGTCGGCGCCGCCCTGCACGGCGGTCAGCCGCTCGGTCACCATGGCGCGTTCCGCCGGGACGATCAGGTCGGCCATCGTCCGCCCGAGGACGTTGCCGGCCTCGCTGCCGATCAGCGCCAGGAAGGCCTGATTGCATTCGGCCAGCCGTCCGCCCTCGTCCACCAGCGCGATGCCGATGGGCGCGTCCTCGAAAAAGCGCTGGAAGCGCTGCTCGGACAGGCGCAGGGCCTCCTGCCACTCGCGTTCCGGCGTCAGGTCGCGCACGACGGAGCGCGTGTGCGAGACCCGCCCGTCCTCGCCCCTCACCACGCTCTGCGCGACATAGGCCTGGAAACGGCGGCCCTGGAGGCCGTGCATGGCGATCTCGCCGCGCTGCTCCATCCCCCCGCCATCCAGAAGGTCGTAGGGAGCGGAGCCGGTGGGCGGATGGGCCACAACGTCGTGAAGGCGGCGCCCGCCCTCGACCAGATCCTCCGGCGCGCCGCCCAGCCATTTCGCCAGGGTCGCGTTCACGAACTGGAAATGCCCGTCCTGGTCCACCGAGAAGAAGCCGACCGGTGCGTGGTCCATGAAATCCACGAGCTGGGTCTGCTCGCGCCGGGTCACCTGCTCCAGCTCGCGCCGCGCGGTGATGTCCTCGACGCGCCACATCACCGCCCCGGCGTGCCCGTCGATGGGCTGGCCCTGGATGCGGCGCCACTCGGCGGCGCGCCCCTGCTGGCGGACCGCCAACTCGATGGAGCCGGAATAACCGCCCTTCACCCGCTCGCACAGGCGGCGGAAGGCGTCGGCGCTGTCCGGATCGTCGGCGAACTGGCGTTCGAGTGCGCTCAGCGGCGGCTCCCCCTCGCTCCACCCGGTCAGCGTGCGGAAGGTGCTGTTGACGAAGACCACATGCCCGGCCCCGTCGCAGACCAGCTGACCGGACGGCAGCCCCTCCAGCGCGCTGCCCAGCAGGGAGCCGACGCGGGCCACCCGCCGCCGCGCGCGGACCATGCGGATCGCCAGGGCCAGGGCTCCTGCGCCCGCGGCGGTCAGCCCGGCCCAGGCCAGCGGGTCGCGGTCCAGAACCACCCCCGCCCCCGCCGCAACCAGCCCAGCCAGAAGAAGGACCGTCAGAACCCCGGTGGCGAATGTGCCGCCGGGCCGGTCTCCCACCCCCAGGACACCATTGGTGCGGCGGCCGGCGGGAGCGCTGTCGGCAAAGGAAGAGGTCGTGTCGTCCACCGGAACTCCAGGTCAGCCGTTCGCCGCAAGGAAAGGTCCGGGAACGGTCCTCAGTTCCGCACCATGCGTCCTTTCAGCTTGAAGACATAGGTAATGACTTCCGCCACGGCACGATAGTGCTCGGACGGAACCTCCTCGTCGATATCGCATGCGGCATAGAGCGCTCGGGCGAGGGGCGGATTCTCCATCACCGGCACGCCGTTCTCCTCGGCGATCTCGCGGATCTTGAAGGCGACGGCGTCGGCGCCCTTCGCCACCACCATCGGGGCACCCATTGTGGTGGAGTCGTATTTCAGCGCGACGGCGAAGTGGGTCGGGTTGGTCACCACCACGTCGGCGCCGGGCACCGCCGCCATCATGCGCTTGCGCGCCCGCTCGAACCGCAACTGACGGATGCGGCCCTTCACATGCGGGTCGCCTTCGGCCTGCTTGTGCTCGTCCTTCACCTCCTGCTTGGTCATGCGCATCTTCTTGTCGAAGCTGTGGCGCTGCCAGAACAGGTCGGCCCCGGCGATCAGAGTCAGGATGGCCAGAACGCCGGCGAGCAACCGGAAGGTCAGGCCGTCCATCTCGCGGAGTAGCAGCATCATGTCGATGCCGATGAAATGCCCGATGGTGAGCATCATCGGCTGGAGCGCGATGTAGGCGACGACGCCGACCACCGCGACCTTCGCCAGGCTCTTCAGAAGATCGACGCCCTTCTGGGCGCTGAACAGGTTGGCGATGCCGGAAATCGGGTTCAGCTTGTTGAATTTCGGCGCGATCAGCTCCCAGGAGACGTTGAAGCCCTTCTGCCCGATGGTGCCGATCACCCCGGCGAACAGCAGGAACAGGATGGGCAGCCACAGCGCCCACAGGATGTCCTTCATCACCTGCATCAGCACCGTGCCGACCCCGCCCTGGTCCATGGGGATCTGGTCCAGGTTCTCGAAGAAGAAGTTCAGGCGGGGCACCATGCCCTTCAGCGTTCCGGGCAGGATCGTGACCAGGATCACCAGCGCCGCGGCGATCATCAGCCAGTTGCCGATTTCCTGCGTCATCGCGTACTGGCCCTGCTTGTGGGCCTCGTCGAGCTTCTTTTGCGTAGGGTCTTCTGTTTTGGATGATTCATCCGCGTCTTCGGACACCGGATCTCTCCCCGCTCAGCCCGGTCTCAGGAAATCGACGAAGGCGGCCTCGAAATGGGTCAGCCAGAACATCATCATCGCGGCCAGCGTCAGGGCGAACATGAACAGCCCCAGCGCGACCTGAAGCGAGGTGAACAGGAAGAACACCTGGATCTGCGGCGCCAACTTGTTCAGCAAACCCAGCGCCAGCGCGAACAGCATGCCGGAGATCAGGAACGGCGCCGCCATCTGCACGCCCAGCATGAAGGACTTGCCGACCAACTGCCCGACCACGTTCGCCATGTCGTCGATGGGGATCGCCGCCCCCGGCACGAAGGTGGAGTAGCTGTCCACCACCGCCATGATCAGCAGATGGTGCAGGTTCGTGATGAAGATCAGCAACAGCCCCAGCCACCCCATCAGGGCGCCGGGCAATGATCCCTGGGACGCCATGGCCGGGTTGAACATCTGGGCGTTCGACAGGCCGGACTGAAGCGCGATGATCGTCCCGGCCACCTCCAGCGCGCCCATCAGCAGGCGGGCGACGGTGCCCATGAAGATGCCGATGGTCACCTCCCCGGCGATCAGGACGAACAGACGGAAGATGTTGTCTGGGATCGGCGGCATGCGGTCGCCCAGGACCGGCGCCACCAGAACGCTGACCGCGACGGAAAAGAGAAGGCGCGTGCGGGTGGAGACGAAGGCGTCGCCGATGGTCGGCATGATGCTGAAGGCCGTCCCGACGCGCGCGAAGACCAGCAACCAGACGAAGATCTGGTCGCCCAGAAACTGCTGGAGCAGGTTCATCCGCCGCCGCCGGGCAGGTTTCCGGCGTTGGGGACGCTGTTGACGCCGGTGCCGATGGCGACGATGCGGTCGGCGACCTCATGCTCGAAGAAGGAGCGCAACTCGCCCAGCATGAATGGCATCAGCAGGATCGACAGGCCGAAGACCAGCAGGACCTTCGGCACCATGGCCAGTGTCTGCTCGCTGATCTGGGTGACCGCCTGGAACACCGAGATGATCGTGCCGACCACCATCATGGCGACCAGCACCGGTGCCACCACGAGCACCAGCGTGACGATGGAGGTGCGGCAGATCTCGATGACGTCGGTTTCGCTCATGATGCTTCGCTCAGGACGCTTTTGCTCAGGGTCCGCAAGCCGCCGTCAGATCGGCATGCGCAGGATTTCCTGATAGGCCGACAGCACCTTGTCGCGCACGGCGGTGACGGTCTGCAGCGTCACCTCGGCGTTGGTGACGGCCTGGACCACGTCGGTCAGGTCGGCCTGCCCGACGGCGGCCTTGGCGGTCATCGTCTCGCCCTGCTTCAGGTCGCCGATGACCTCCTTGGCGGTCTGCTCCAGAACGTCGCCGAAGCTGACGCCGTTGCGCGGGGCCATGCCCGGCCCGGTCGTGGAGGCGGCCGTGTTCGCGTAGGCCGCGGCGGCGTTGATCGGATTGACCATGGGACGTGCGTCCTTCCTTTAGAAAAATCGTCGCGGCATCAGGTGCGGAGGATATCGATGGTGCGCATCAGCATCTGGCGGGCGCTGTCGACCGCCGACAGGTTGGCCTCGTAGGAGCGCTGCGCCTCGCGCATGTCCATCGCCTCGACCACCGAATTGACGTTGGGCAGCAGCACGTAGCCGTCGGCGTCCGCGGAGGGGTGCGAGGGGTCGTAGCGCCGCTCGAAATCCTTCTTGTCCACGTCGATCTTGGCGACGCGGACGAGATCGACCCCCATCTGGCGGTCCAGAGCGTTCTGGAACATCACGACCTTGCGCCGGTAGGGCAGATCGCCCGGCGTTTCCGCCGTGGTGTTGGCGTTGGCCAGGTTTTCCGCGATGGTCTTCAGGCGTGTGCCCTGCGCCTTCATGCCGGACGCGGACACCGCCATCGACGTGTAGAGATCCATGTTCCGCCTCCTTAGCCCTGAACCCCGCCGCCCCTTAGCCGCCGCTGCGGATGGAGGACCGGATCAGGTTGACCTGCTTCTTGTAGAGGTTCGTGATCGTCTGGTAGTCCATGCCGGTCTGGCCCTGCTTCAGCATCTGCTCTTCCAGGACCACGTTGTTGCCGTCCGGCGCCGTCTCGTAGGGATTGCGCTGGCGCTGCTCCTGGTTCAGGCCGCCCGTGCCCCGCGTCCCCTGGAGGTGCGAGGCGTTGGTCGCGGAGGGCTGAAGGCGCCGGCTGTCGGACAGGGCGTCGCGGAAGGTGAAGGGCTTCAGGTCCCGGCCCTTGTAATCCGGCGTGTCGGCGTTCGCGATGTTCGCCGCGATCACGTTCTGGCGTTCGGTCAGCCAGCCCATCTTGCGCGACATCAGCTTGAAAAGGCCGAGATTTTCGAGATTCATCGCCGGGTTCCGGTCTGAGGGCCTGCCGCCCGGACGCGCGAAGGCGCGCAGCAAGGCGGGCGGGATGCATCACAGCATTCCGATCTTCCGCCGTTTCAGTTAATCAAAGATGAATCCCACCCACGGCATCGCTCTGCCCCTCCCTGTCACGCTTGAGCTTCATGCTTCGTTAAGCATGTTCCGCCAGGATACGCCGATCGACACAGGCCATCCGGCAGGAGCCCCTTGTCCGAGCCGACTCCCAACCACCGCCCTCTTCCCAACCGCCCCGTCGCGGTCGCGCTGAAGTATGAGCTGGGCGACCAGTCCCTGCCCCGCGTGGTCGCCACCGGCAAGGGCCATGTGGCCGAACAGATCCTGGAGCTGGCCTTCGCCAACGGCGTGAAGGTGCGCGAGGATGCCGACCTCGTGCAGATCCTGTCGGCGGTGGACATCGACTCGGAAATCCCCATCGAGGCCATCGCCGCCGTGGCCGAGATCCTCGCCTACGTCTACCGCGCCAACGGCACGCTGCCGCCTTCTGCGGAGCCGGCCACCGGAGAGGCTCCGTGACAGACGCCGCGACGCTCCGCCGCGACATCCAGGCTCTGGCCGCCGCGCTGGAGGAGACCCACGCCCAGATGGAGGCCGGACTGGCGGCGGACCTCACCGGGCTCGACACCCGTATCGCCGCGCTGTGCGCCGAGGCGCGGTCCGCCGGCGGCGACGCCGAGCTGGCCGCCGCCCTGGAACGCCTGCTCCCGGCGCTCGACACCGTCGCCGCGGCGCTGACCCGCCAGAGGGAAACGCTGGCCGCCGCCGCCGAAGGACGCCACGACCCCCATTCGGCGCGCCAGCGCGCCAGCGCCGCTTACGGCCGCAGCGCCCCCGCCGACCTCCCGTCCGACCCGCCGGCCACGCCGTCCCGACAGAGCTGACCTGATCCATGGGCCTCGACCAGTACATCCAATTCGTTCTCGCCCTCGCCTTCGTCATCGCGCTGATCGTGCTGGTGGCCTGGGTGATGCGCCGCATCGGTTTCGGCGGCATGACCGCCACGTCGGGGCGCCAGCGCCGGTTGGGCGTTGTCGAGGTGCTGCCGCTCGACGGCAAGCGCCGGCTGGTGCTGGTCCGCCGCGACGACCGCGAGCACCTGCTGCTGCTGAGCGCCTTCGGCGACCAAGTGGTCGACCAGACGCCGCGCGGCGGCTTCCAGGGCGCGATGGCCGAGGTTTCCGCCCCGCCGCCCGCGGGGGAACGGTCATGAAGGTCGGCACCGGCGGGACGGGACGGCTGGCGTTCGCCGGCCTGCTGGCCTTGGCGATCGGAGTCGCCGGGGCGCTGGCCACCGGGCCGGCGCTCGCCCAGAGCATGACCTTCGACCTGGGCGACGCCGGGGGATCGACCACCGGACGCATCGTCCAGATGGTCGCGCTCATCACGGTGCTGTCGCTGGCGCCGTCCATCCTCATCATGATGACGGCCTTCACCCGCATCGTCATCGTGTTGTCCTTCCTGCGCTCGGCGCTCGGCATCCAGCAGGTGCCGCCGAACACGGTGCTGATGTCGCTGGCGGTCTTCCTGACCTTCTTCGTCATGGCCCCGGTGTTCGAGCGGTCCTACAACCAGGGCATCCAGCCGCTGATCAACCAGGACATCGACGAGACGGAGGCGTTCCGCCGCACGGTCGCCCCCCTGCGCGAGTTCATGCTGAAGCACACCAGCGAGAAGGACCTGCGCCTGTTCATGGACATGGCGCGCATCGAGAACGTGACGGACGCCGAGCAGACCCCGCTGCACGTGCTGGTTCCCGCCTTCATGATCTCGGAGATCAAGCGGGCCTTCGAGATCGGCTTCCTGCTGTTCCTGCCCTTCCTGATCATCGACATGGTGGTGTCGTCGATCCTGATGTCGATGGGCATGATGATGCTGCCGCCGACCATGGTGGCGATTCCGTTCAAGATCATCTTCTTCGTGCTGGTGGACGGCTGGTACCTGATCGCCGGGTCGCTGGCCCGCAGCTTCGGCACGCTCTGAACAGGGCGGCCACGGCGTCCGGCACAGATCGTCGCAGGTGAAACGGCCTGCGGACGGGCGTACCGGCTTGCGCTAGTATCGGATCAGGAAAGAGCGTAAGAGGATCGGCCCGCGCGAGCGCACCGACCGCCGCCATACCCGCAGCTTGTGGCTTCTTCGTCCCCGCTCGCACTCCCAACGGACCTCCTCCACGTCCCACATGTCAGACACGACCCTGAAAGCCGCGGTACCCGACAAGGGCAGGCTGGCCGCGCTCACCCTCGGTGCGCTTGGCGTCGTTTACGGCGACATCGGCACCAGCCCGCTCTACACGCTGCGCGAATGCTTCTCGCCGGAGCATGGGCTCGCCCTGACCCCGGAGAACATCCTCGGCATCATGTCCATGGTCTTCTGGGCCCTGGTGCTCGTGGTCACGGTGAAGTACGTGCTGTTCGTCATGCGGGCCGACAACAAGGGCGAAGGCGGCATCCTGGCCCTGCTGGCGCTGGCGACCAACAGCCGGCCCGACTCCACCGGGCGGCTGTCCGGCCTGATGGCGATGGGCCTGTTCGGCGCCGCCCTGTTCTACGGCGACGGCATGATCACCCCGGCCATCTCCGTCCTCTCCGCGGTGGAGGGGCTGGAGGTGGCGCAGCCGGCGCTGGAGCGGGTCGTCGTGCCGGTGACCGTGGGCATCCTGATCGCCCTTTTCGCGATCCAGAGCCGCGGCACCGAGAAGGTCGGGCGGCTGTTCGGCCCGATCATGGTCGCGTGGTTCGCCACGCTGGGCCTGCTCGGCCTGATCGAGCTGGTCAAGGAGCCGCAGGTCCTGGCCGCGCTCGACCCGCGCCACGCCGTGCGTTTCTTCGCCTCGAACGGCTGGATCGGCTTCCTGGTGCTGGGCGCCGTCGTGCTGGCCGTCACCGGGGGCGAGGCGCTCTACGCCGACATGGGCCATTTCGGCCGCCGCCCGATCAAGGTGGCGTGGCTGGCCGTGGTGCTGCCCGCGCTGCTGCTGAACTATCTCGGCCAATGCGCCCTGCTGCTGAGCGATCCCACGGCGGTGCGCAGCCCCTTCTATCTGCTGGTGCCGGAGTGGGGCCTCTATCCGATGGTCCTGCTGTCGACCTGCGCGGCGGTGATCGCCAGCCAGGCGGTGATCTCCGGCGTCTTCTCGCTGACCCGGCAGGCGGTGCAACTCGGCCTGTGCCCGCGGCTGGACATCCGCCACACCTCGCAGGAGGAAGGCGGGCAAATCTACATCCCGCGCGCCAACTGGGGCCTGCTGTTCGCGGTCATCGGGCTGGTTCTGTGGTTCGAGTCCTCCAGCCGGCTGGCGACCGCCTACGGCATCGCGGTGACCGGCGACATGGTCATCACCACCATCCTGGCGCTGGTCGTGGCGCACCGCCGCTGGAACTGGAGCCTGCCCGCCTGTCTGGCGCTGGGCGCCCTGTTCCTGAGCGTCGATCTGGCGCTGTTCCTCGCCAACGCGGTGAAGATTCCGCACGGCGGCTGGGTCCCGCTGGTCATCGCCGCGGTGACTCTCGGGCTGATGTCGACGTGGCGCCGCGGCCGCGCCGTCCTGAACCGCCGTCTGGCCGAGGATTCCCTGCCGCTGGACAGCTTCATCAAGCGGCACGCCAAGTCCTCCGACATTCAGCGGGTGAAGGGCACGGCGATCTTCCTGACCTCCAGCGCCGACACAGTGCCCATCGCCCTGCTGCACAACCTGAAGCACAATCAGGTGATGCACGAGCGCATCGTCTTCCTGACCGTGATGGTCGAGGACGTGCCCCGCGTTCCGGCCAAGGAGCGCGTCGTCCTGGAAGGGCTGGCCGACGGCTTCTACCGCCTGACGGTGCGCTACGGCTTCTCGCAGGAGCCGAACATCCCCAAGGCGCTGCGGCTGTGCAAGGCGTTCGGGCTGGAGTTCGACGTGATGACGACCTCCTTCTTCCTCGGCCGCGAGACGCTGATTCCCCGCATCAACCCGCAGATGGCCCAGTGGCGGGAGAAGCTGTTCGTCGTGATGTCGCGCACCGCCGTCAGCGCCACCGACTTCTTCAAGATCCCGCCGAACCGCGTGGTCGAGCTGGGCACCCAGGTTCAGCTCTGACGGTCCGCCGCCACGCCAACGAAAAAGCCCCTGTCCATCGGAGAGGGGCTTTTTCGTTGAGAGGAAGCGTGTCCGAAGACGGGGTTCAGTTGATCGCCGCGCTCTGCTTGCCGCGGTAGTTCTTCAGGAACTTCTGGAACACGTCCACCTCGGCGACGCGGGAGCGGACGGTGTTGACGTCGATCAGGCCCAGCGCCTGCTCCGGCCGGGTCAGCACGCGGAAGGCGTCGGCGTCGGGTCCGTTGGTCATGACCGAGCCGAACTCCTTGCGCAGCAGGTTCAGGTTCGTGCCGTCCCCAGCCAACGCCAGCGCCACCGCGCGGTTCAGGACGAGCTGCGAGGTCGCCGGGTTGATCGGCTGGGTCGGTGGCGGTGGCGGACCGATCAGCTTGTTCAGGGCGAAGGCCGCAGCCTCCCACTTCTGGGCGCGCCACGCGATGTCCACCCGCAGCGAGTTGGCGGGCTTGCTGTCGTCCTCGGAGAGCAGCAGCAGCGCCTCGTCGCCGCGGCCCAGTTCGGCCAGCGCCTTGGCCTGCATCAGGCGGCGCTCGCCGACAAGATCCGCCGGCAGGTTCGGCACGTTGGACAGTTCCAGCGCGCGCAGGGCATCCTCGGGCTTGTTGTCGAGCAGGCGGACGGAAGCGAGCCGGGTGCCGACGCTCGCCTTGTCCTCGCCGGACAGGCGGTATTCCACCTGATGCTGCAGCAGGTCGGCGGCGCGGTTCAGCAGGTCCACCGAGATCAGCCGCTCGGCGAGCTGCCGGATCACCTCGTCGCCCGCCTCCCCCACCGGGGTCAGTTCACGGAACTGGTCGTAGAGCTGGAGCGCCTCGATGGTCGGCAGTTTCTGCGCCCCGTCCTTGTAGAGGTCGGCGAAGATGCGCGACATCTCACGGGTGATTTCCTCCGCCCGCGGCGTGTCGGGGACCAGGGCGGCGGTTTCCTTCATGGCGTTGAAGCCGTCGGCGTACTGGCCGGCGGCAATCAGCACCTCGCCCATGCGCTGGCGGATCTGCATCTCCAGCTCGTCGCCGCGCCAAGTGAAGGTCAGCCCGGCCAGCCGCTCCGCGGCGGCGGGGGGCGACATGCGGCCTTCCGCCAGTTGCAGATTCACCAGCGCCAGCCCGGCCTTGGCCCGGTAATAGCGGTCGAGGCTGTTGTAGGAGGCCGTCAACTGCTCCAGCGCCCGCTCCGGCTCGTTGGTCTGGGCGAAATAGAGGCCGCGGAGATACTGGACGTCGGGCCGTTCCTCGGCGTCCGTGCCGCCGCGTTCGACGATGCGGTCGAGCAGCCGCTTGGCGAAGGGCGCGTCGCCGGTCTTCAGCGCGGCCTCGGCGGCGCGGGTCGCCAGCTTGGTCAGGATCGGGTCGGGGTAGGAGTTCAGGATCGGCGCCGCCGCCTTGAAGCCGGCCTGGGCCGCCGGCCAGTCGTTGCGGTCCGCCGCGATGGCGGCGCGCCACAGCGCGGCCTCGCCGTTGTTGGCGAGGTTCGGATGGGCGAAATCCTCCGCCGCGGCGTCGGTGTTTCCCGCCAGGAAACGCGCGGCCCCGCGCAGGGCGCGGAATTCCGGCCAACCTTCCAGATCGGGCTGCGCCTCCTGCAGCACATCCATCATGCCGATGGCCTCCTGCCCGAAGCCGTTCGCCAGATAGAAACGGGCGAGGTCGAGCTGGGCGCGCGGCCGTTCGGAGTCGGGCGCGTTGACGATGTTGAGCTGCAGGTTCTGCCGCGCCTCGGTGTAATGGTCGAGGTCGCCCTTCTTCCAGGCCGGCAGGTCGAACAGGCGGCGCCCGGAGGGCACCGGCTTCGGATCGGTGGGCGGAGTCAGCGTGTTGGAGGCGCCGCCGGGGGACGGCTTCGGCGGAAGCGACGCCGTCTGCGCCGCGGCCGGGCGGCTTCCGGCATCGGCCATGGGCGACAAATGCAGGCCCCCGGCCGCGGTCACCTCCACCCCCTCCTTGACCGGACGCACGGTGATGGCGTCGGCGATCGGCCGAACGACGACGCCCTGGTAGCTGGGCAGCAGCTCCAGGTCGGCGTAGCGGTGGGATTCGGGGATGGCGTTGCCGGGAACCGGCAGCGGCACGACCTGGAGCCGGTCGCCGACGTCGGGATCGGACAGCGTCACCACGGTCGCCGCATCCGCGGCGCGCACCAGCAGACGGGCGCCCAGCAGGAAATCCGGCTCCGGGTCGATCTTCAGCTCGAAGGGCGGCGTGCCGGTCAGGCGGCTGGTCGGCGTGATCTTCCAGCTCGTCCCCTGCCGTTCGATCTTCGGCCAAACCAGCGGCCCGATCCTGGTGCGGAAGGCGCTGCCTCCGGTGGCCGGCACCGGCTCGATGGCGCCGACCGTCCCGGACGCAGGGCCGATGGCCTTGCCGGCGCCGATGGGCAGGGGCTTGTCGAACACGATGTAGAGATGGCCGGCGCGCGGGTAGACGGCGATGGACGCCGGACCGCCCGCGTCGAAGACCAGGGTCGGCCCCTGCGGCTCGGCTTTCGCCGGATCGGGTTTGGCGGCTTCGGGTTTGGCGGGCGCGGGAGCCGCCGCCACCTCCTTCGCCGGTGGGGGCGACGCAACCGGCTTGGCGGCGGCCGGGGGAAGCGTCGCGGGCGGTGGCGCTGCGGCGTCAGCGGCGGGTGGACGCACCGTGGTCGTGGTCGCGGTTGCGCCGCGCGGCGGCACCGCGTTCGCGGCATCGCTCGTCGGCAGACCGGCGCGCGTTCCCGGATTCTGCACGTCGATCACCACGGAACGGCCGGACTTGCTGTCCTTGACCTCGGCGTCCTGCGGAACGGCGAAGGTGACGGCCAGCGCGCCGTTGGCCTGCCGGAACTGCTCCACATTCTGGATGTTGCGCAGCGTCGCCTTGGCCACCGGCGCGAGATCGGCGGTGCCGTTGCGGTCGAACAGCAGCGTGGCCGACGCACCGTCGCGGCGCAGCGTGTAGTTGGCGCCTTCCGGCCAGGTGAAGGACAGGCGGCTCTGCTCCGGCGTGTCGGCCGCGCTGACCGTCACCCGCCCCGCGGAGCGCGCCGGGGCTTGCGTCGGCGTCTGGCTCTGGGCCTGGGCCTGGGCCTGGGCCTGGGCCTGGGCCGGCGCCTCGGCGGCGGGGGTAAGGTCCAGCGCCACGGCGTTGCCGTTGCGGAAGCTCTTCAGCGTCACCGGGCGCTTCAGGTCGAAGGTCACCGTCTTGCCGTCGCCGCTGATCTTCACTCCGGACAGATAGCCGGGCAAGGCCGACACCGTCCGGTCCAAGGCAGCGTTGATCGGCTCGTCGAAGCGGACGACCAGCGTGCTGCCGTCCACCGACGCGCTGTAGCCGGTCTGGCGCGGCCAGTCGAAGACCATGCGCCCGAAGGCCTTGTGGGTGGCGGCGCGCACCGGGACGTCGACCGCCCAGGCAACCGGCATGACGGCGACCTGGGCGGCAAGCAGAGCCGTGGCGGCCACGAAGCCGCTCAGCCAGCGCCGGTATGCCCCGCCCCGCCCCATCCGACTCACTCCTCCGGCTCCGCATCGGTGGCCGCTCCGGACACCGGCGGGCCCACCGTCTCCTCACGCACCACCACATCCACCCGCGCCCCGCCCGGCACCGGGTCGATGCCGGCGGGCTCGCTCATCAGGCTGCGCGCCACAAGGTCGCGCTTGTAGCCCGTTTCGCGCAGCAGCGCCGCGACGGCGACGGCGCGCGTCAGGGCGCGTTCCCAGGCCAGCCCCGCGGACTGGTCCTCCCGCTCGGCATGGCCGACGACCTCGATCCGGTTGCCGATCCGGCCCACCGCGGCGCCCAGCAGATACAGCACCCGCCGCCCCTGGTCGGTGAAGCTGCCGCCGGTCGGGTCGAACATCACATGAGCCGGCAGCCCGATCACCACGCGGTCGTCCTCCCGCCGCACCTCCACCGCCGCCAGATCCTCGTTGGCCGCGGTCTGGGTACGAAGCAGGGCGCTGAGATAATCCAGGTTGATCGCCGAATACGACTCCACCGTGGCGGCGTTGAAGGCGGCCTTCGGCTCGGGCGGCGTCGCGGAGGGGGTGACCGCGGTGGAGCGGGCCGACGACAGCGACTTGACCAGCCCGGTCCAGCGCTGGGCCTCCGGCTCGCTCATCGAATACATCAGCACGAAGAAGGCGAGCAGAAGCGACATCAGGTCGGTGAAGCTGATCAGCCAGATCGTCCGGTTGTGGCCGCCGCTCTTGTCCTCGGCCTTGGGGAGTTTGGGGAGGCGGATCATCGGCGCCCTCCCCCCGGCAGGTCGTCCGTGGCGCGCAGGCTGAACAGCAGGCGGACGGCACCCGGCGCGCCGCGCTCGATGCCCACCGTCACGGCGTCCGGGGGCGTCCCGTCGGCGATCAGCAGCCGGGCCAGCGCCCCGGCCCGCACCACCGGGCCGGGCGCCTGACTGGGGCCGCCCGCCGGGCCGATGGACAAAAGCGCGTCCAGTTCGATCCGCTCGCCGGGGCGGTTCTGCAGGAGCGCGTCGGCCACCCGGTCGATCAGGCCGATGCGGTCCGGGCGCAGGTCCGCCGTACCGGGCAGGAACAGCTCGTCGGCGGGGAGGCGCACTTCCAGCAGGCGGCCCGGCGTGACGCTGTCCACCTTCGCCACGGCGATGGCTGTGGCGAACAGGTTGCCCAGGCCGTCCAGCCGCTGCACGGCGAAGACGGTGCCGGCGCGCGAGGCCAGCGGGTCGGCCGGCTCGCGCAGGCGGGGGTCGATGTAGAAGGCGGGGAAGCTGCGCTCCAGCGACACCAGGACCGTACGCACCCGCTGGGCGGTCTGCACGGACTGGGCGTTCAGAACGATGAAGAAGACGAGCAGCAGCAGGAACAGCGACAGCAGAAGCACGATGCTTCCGTTGTTCGGGTTCGGCCGGCCGCCCGACAGGTCCGGCTTCCTGTGGCCGGGCGCAGCCATGGGATTAGTCGAAGCTCGCCAGCAGACGGTCGATCTCGTCCTGGTCCATGGCGGCGCTGGTCATCTGCGGCCCGTGCAGCAGCCCGGCCTCCGGATCGTCCGCCGGACGGTCGGTGGCGAAGTTCGGCGACGAGTCGGTGTGGACCTCGGCCGCGGCGACCGCGGCGGCGGGGCGGGTGTGGTTCTGCCGCACCTCGTCGCCGAAGGCCGCGACGATCATGTCCACCTTCGATTCGATGTGCTTCAGCGTGCGCACGACCTTGGAAATGCGCTGGCCGGTGATGTCCTGGAAGTTGCAGGCCTCGAAGATCTTGGTCACCTGCTCGGTCAGCTTCGCGGAATTCTCCGGATCGATCTGACCGGAAACGCCGGTGATGACGTCGCAGGCGTCGAAGATGGCGAAGGTGGCCTGTTCCGTGGCGCCCACGACGGCGTCCAGTTCATCCGTGGCGTTGGGGATGTGCTGGTCGCGGATTTCCGCGGGCTGGAGCGCCGCCAGCTCGTGCTTGGCGCTCTCGATGAAGCGGGCGAGGTCCACCACCTCCTTGTAGAGGCGAAGGTCGGTGGCGGAGATGTCGCCGTCCATGCTGCCGAGGATGGAGCGGACGATGTCCGTCACCTCCTCGCGGCTCAGCGGCTGGGCCGCCTCGGCGTGGGCGGCGTCGAGCTGCTGGCGCAGGAGTTTCTGGTCGGCGAGCGAGGAGGAAACGGGCGGGGCCATGTGCGTTCCGATGTGAGCGTTCCGTGGTCTTGTCCGGCCTGCGTGCGATCGGGTGCGTCGGCCTGCCCGGACGCAGACGCCGGAAGCGGGTTCGACCCAACCTCGCGTCCTTGCACGGCCGCCGCCGACTCGGAGCCTCGTCAGCCTTTCCAACCCTAATTTCGCTCGGTTAACACGCCGTTAAGCGCCTGAAACGTCGCAACGCAAAGATGGGACGGAATCGCCCAGCCGGAAGGAAAGCGGAAGCGTTGTTCTGCGCCCGCGCGCCTTCGCACAGGGCTCGCCATTGTCGAACTTTAAAGAGGGATGCGGCAATTTGTTTCAATTGGAGGCCGCAAACGGACAAAGGGCCGCCTGGAAAGCGGCCCTTCTTCACCGTTGCACGGAGCGACTGTTCGGTCAGGCTAGTGCGCCGGCGAAACAGTCCTGGGTGAAGCCGTTACGGTGAAACCGTCCCGGCGGTCAGCTCCCGCTGCTCCGCCCGCCACCATGGCTGTGTTCGCCGCCCTTGCGGCCCGCTTCCGATGCACGCTCCGGATCGTTCTTGAAGTTGCCGCCGGACGCCTGCCCGCCTTTGTGGCCGGCTTCCGACGCACGCTCCGGGTCGTTCTTGAAGTTGCCGCCGGACGCCTGGCCACCCTTGTGACCGGCTTCGGAGGCGCGCTCCGGGTCGTTCTTGAAGTTGCCGCCGGAAACCTGACCGCCCTTGTGGCCGGCATCCGCCGCACGTTCCGGATTGTTCTTGAAGTTGCCGCCGGAATGCTGACCGCCCGAGCTACGGCCCTGGTTCTGGTCGTTCATCTTGTCTCCTTCCTCTTGCTGTTGGGCAAACTTACGTTGCCCGAACACGCCGGAGCCAACATGAACCGAAGCCGACCGTTGCGGGCCTTCTACCATCCTGACAGTACGTGTACGTATATTCAGTAGGTGCGCCGCTGGTTTCGGGTATGACCAAACGCTCGGTCATACCCGATCGCCCATCATCGCAATCAAAGGACGTATTCAGTTCTTCGGTGCGGCGGGCAGTCCGCGCCGTTCGATGAGGGCGGATGTCAGCTCCTTGGCCTTCAGCGGGTCCATCGCGGCCAGGATCGGCGCCGTCTTGGTTTCCTTCATCTTTTCCACCACCCCCAGCAGAACGGGCATGTCCAGCTCCTCGAAGATGCGGGCGGCTTCCTTGGGCTTCATCGTCTCGTAGATCTTCACGAGGCTTTCGAGCTGTGCGGTCTGCTTCTCGTCGCCCTGGCGCATCAGCTTCTGGATGTCGGTGCGGACCTTGTCCATCTCCTGCACCTTCTGGTCGATGCGCTTCTCGGCGGCGGTCAGAAGGGCCTCGCGCTGCTCCAGCTCCTTGGTGCGGCGCTCGATCTCGGCGCGGCGCTCGGCGAAGTGCTGGAGCAGTTCCTCGTTCTTCACCGGTCCGAGGGCGGCGTTGTCCGGCGGCGTCGGGTTGGGCGGCGCGCCGTTGCTGGCCCCGCCCTGGGCCGGAGCCGGTTCGGGCGAGGGTTTGGCGCCGTTGGCGGCAAGCTGCATCGGCGGTGCCGGAAGGGCGCTTTGTCCCTGCGCCAGGGTCGCCGGAAATTCCGGCAGGCGGGCGTCGCGCGTGGTGATCCGCCACAGGTCGCCGACACGCACCCCCAGCATGAGAACGGCGACGAAGATGGTCAGCGGCAGGATGCGGAACCGCCACGCCTTCATCTTCTCGCGCATCCGCTCCGACAGCGGGCGGCGCGGAACGGCGGGCTTGCGCTTGGCTTTTGCCTTCAGCTTGGCCTTCGGCTTCGCTTTGGTGGCGGCTTGAACGGGCGCTTGCGCCGGTGGCTGACCAGCCACGCTCGGGCTGATGCGGACCCCGGTCGGGGTGGCCCCGGCCGGCCGGATCACGACCTTTGGCTCCCCGCCGCCGACGGCGGCGGACGCGCCCTTTGTGGTGGTGGCGTCGCTCATCCGACCCCCTTGCCGGCGTTCTCGATGGCTTGCAGAAGTTCACGTTCGGCGCGGGACAGGCTTTCGCCCTCGCGCAGGATGGGATCGGACGCCGGCGCCGGGCGGCGCGCCAAGGGATCGGCGCGCAGCGGCTCGTTCCGGAAGGCGGCGGAGCGCAGCGGCGGCAGATCGTCGTGATCGTCGTGGTCGATGTGACCATCGTCGTGAAGATCGTGGTCGTCGTGATCGTGGTCGTCGTGACCGTGATCGTCCTCGACGATCGGGCGCGGCGCGGCGATCGGGCGCGAGGCGACGGGGGGACGGGCGGACAGGCCGGGGCGTGCCGCCGGGCGGGCGGCGGAAGCCGGCTTCGGGCGCTCCCCGCCGACGTTGCCCAGCCGGTTGGCCATGGCGTCGGCGGCCTCGATCATGAATTCCAGCTCGTCGCGCAGGGTCTGCGCCTTGGCGACCGTGCGCTGAAGGTCTTCGCCGGTCTCGTGGGCCGTCTTCTTCAGACCGCGCACGCCGGTTTCGGCGCGCGACATGGCCTCGTTCAGGCCGCGCACCAGTTCGGCCATCTCGCCGCGGCTCTCGCGCAGCTTGATGATCTGCCGATTGAGGATGATCGCGTAGGCGATGGTCGCGGCCAGCAGCCCCACCATCACCAGATCGAGGACGAGCGTGAGGGTCGGGCTCATAGCCGCATGACCTCCTGCTTGGGCAGCTCCCGCTCGATCCGCACGGCGATGTGCCCGCCCTTGCGGCCCATGCGGCCTTGGAACATGGAAACGTCGCCGCAGCGCAGCTCGATGGTGCCGTCCGGCGTGGCGTTCAGAAGAATTCGCGTGCCGACGCGCCAGTTCAGCACGTCGTGCAGGGTCATCGTCACCTCGTCCAGCACCGCGGAGATGTCCACGTCGGTGACCAGCAGTTCCGAGGCGAGGTGGGTTTCCCAGATCGAGTCGCGGCCGAACTTCTCACCCATGAACATCTGGAGCAGAAGCTCGCGCACCGGCTCCAGGGTCGCGTAGGGGATCATCAGTTCCAGGCGGCCGCCGCGATCCTCCATGTCGATGCGCAGCTTGACCAGCACCGCCGCGTTGGCCGGGCGCGCGATGGTGGCGAAGCGCGGGTTGGTCTCCAGCCGGTCGAAGCGGAAGGTGACGGGCGACAGCGGGTCGAAGGCGGCGGACAGGTCGGACAGCACCACATGGACCATGCGCTCCACGAGGTTGCGCTCGATGGTCGTGTAGGGGCGGCCTTCGATGCGCATCGCCGCCGTGCCGCGCCGCCCGCCCAGCAACACGTCCACGATGGAGTAGATCAGCGCTGAGTCCACGACCATCAGGCCGTAGTTGTCCCACTCCTCCGCCTTGAAGACGGACAGCATCGCCGGCAGCGGGATGGAGTTCAGATAGTCGCCGAAGCGCACCGAGGAGATCTGGTCGAGGCTGACCTCGACGTTGTCGGACGTGAAGTTGCGCAAGGACGTGGACATCATGCGGACGAGGCGGTCGAAGACCACCTCCAGCATGGGCAGGCGTTCGTAGTTGACCAGCGCCGAGTTGACCAGCGCCATGATGCCGGAGTTGTCGCCGTCCCCGGCGCCGCCCTGGTCGAAGCCGAGCAGGCTGTCGATCTCGTCCTGGTTGAGGACGCGGGTCGAGCCGCCGCCGCCCATGTCCGCCATGTCGCCCATGTCGCCGCCGTCTTCGGCGAGGGCGGCCCATTCGGCGGCAAGGCGTTCTTCTTCGCTCAGTTCCTCGGTGTTGCTCATGGCCCGTTTCCGCCGTCCCTACTGGACCAGCATTTCCTTGAACAGCACGTCCTTGACCTTCACCGGGTGGGCGGACGCGGTGATCCGCATCAGCAGCTCCTGGCGCAGGCGGTACATGCCCGCCGACCCCTTCAGATCCTCCAGCCGCAGTTCGCGCAGATAGACCTGGAAATTGTCGATGATGCGCGGCAGCACATGCTCGATCGCCGGTATGTCCTCGCCCTTCGCAAGCTGGATCGAAATCTTGATCTTCAGGAAGGCCGGACGCTTGCCGCTGCTGTTCAGGTTCACCAGCATGTCCGGCAGGTCGTAGAAGACCGGTGCGGCGTGCGGATCGGGCTGCGCCGGTTCCGCCGGCACCTCCGCATGCTCCTCCTTCTTGCCGAGCAGCGAATCGAGCAGGCCGCTGAAGTACACGCCCGCACCGGCGCCGATCAGCAGCACCAGCGGCAGGATGACGAACAGGACCAGCTTCTTGCCGCTGAATTTCTTGCGCGGCAGGCCATCGGTCGGAACGTCGTCTTCAGCGTGCGCGGTCATGGAATCCTAAGCGCGAGCGGTGGCGGAGCGTGGCCTTACCAGCGCAGCAACCCTATCTTTCGGATAGTTAACAAAGCCTTTCAGGCACGGTCCGCGGCTGTGACAGAAGCGCAACCACAGACGGCGGCACGGTTCTTGATTGGGGCATCGCCGGAGATCCCCGTCAACCGAGGAGCGAACGCCCGAGCCACGCCCGCCATCCCCTTCCCCACCATCCTGCCCCGCCCCCGCCCGCCACCCGTCCGCCCGCTTCCGGCGGATGGAGCCGCCTTGTGATCCGCGCGCCGCCCGCGCCGCGGCAACGGGACGGTTTTGCCCGGCGGCGGGCGGCAGCCCTTGCCATCCCACCGGCATTTCTTGCCCGGCAGGCGCTTCCCCGGCGGCGGCGTCCGCCGCCATGCTTGTCTTTCCGGCCGTTTTCAGCTCTGGCACGCACCGTGCATTGCCTTTTGCGCCGGTCGGAACGCTCCCCCGGCCCGAATGGAAAAGAGGCCGCCGATGGAAAACCCGATCTACGTGTCCCTGTCGCGCCAGCTCACCCTGCGCCGCCAGCTGGACGTGATTTCGAACAACATCGCGAACATGAACACCACGGGCTTCAAGCAGCAGCGCATGCTGTTCACGGAGTTCCTGGAGCGTCCGGGCATGCACGAGCAGGTCAGCTTCGTGCAGGACCGCGCCGTGGTGCGCGACCTCTCGGCCGGCGGGATGATGCAGACGGGCAATTCGCTGGACCTGGCGCTGACCGGCCATGGCTACTTCACCGTCGATACGGCGAACGGCCCCCGCTACACCCGCGCCGGCAACTTCCGCCTGAACGACCAGCGCCAGATCGTGGACGGCGGCGGCCTGCCGGTCATGGGCGACAACGGCCAGCCCCTCACGATCCCGAACGGCACCAGGGACATCATGGTGTCCGGCGACGGCACCGTCTCCACCGAGCTGGGTCCGGTGGGCCGGCTGAACATCGTCACCTTCCGCAACGAGCAGCTGATGACCGAGGTCGGCGCCGGCCTGTACGTCAGCGACGAGGAGCCTCAGGCGGCCCCGGCCGACACGAAGGTGGCACAGGGAATGCTTGAGAATTCCAACGTGAAGCCGGTGGTGGAGATGACGGCGCTGATCGAGATCCAGCGCCAATACCAGTCCAACCAGAAGCTGATCGAGAGCGAGCACGAGCGCATCCGCAGCGCCGTCCAGAAGCTGGGCCGCACGGCCTGATCGACCGCGTACAAGGAGTAAGGAACCATGCGCAGCCTCGCCATCGGCGCCACCGGCATGATCGCCCAGCAGTTGAACGTCGAGACCATCTCGAACAACATCGCCAACGCGACGACGACCGGCTTCAAGAAGCAGCGGGCCGAGTTCCAGGACCTGCTGTATCAGAACTTCCGCCGCATCGGTTCCACCTCGTCGGACGCCGGCACCATCGTGCCGACCGGCGTGCAGGTGGGTGCCGGCGTGCGCGTCGCCGCGGTGGCCCGCGTGCTGGAGCAGGGCAACCTGACCGTCACCGACAACAAGCTGGACGTCGCCATCAACGGCTCCGGCTATTTCCAGGTGCAACTCCCCAGCGGCGACACGGCCTACACCCGCGCCGGCAATTTCAAGCTGTCGCCGGAGGGCATCATCGTCACCGCCGACGGCTATCCGGTGCAGCCGGCGATCACCATCCCGGCGGAAGCCGTCGACGTCGCCATCAACGCCTCGGGCGAGGTGATGGTGAAGCTGGACGGCCAGGTCGCCCAGCAGAATGTCGGGCAGATCCAGCTGGCCACCTTCGCCAACGCGGCGGGCCTGGAAGCCGTCGGCGACAACCTGTTCCTGCAGACCGGCGCGTCCGGCGAGGCGGTCGGCGGCAACCCCGGCGCTCCCGGCTTCGGCCGCGTGGTGCAGGGCGCGCTGGAAACCTCCAACGTCAACATCGTGCAGGAGATCACCACCCTGATCTCCGCCCAGCGCGCCTACGAGATGAACTCCAAGGTCATCAAGACCACCGACGAGATGATGCAGCAGGCCTCGCAGCTCCGCTGATCCCCGCACCGCCTTAAGGCCCGTTCCAGCAAGGACATTCCGCCATGCTCCGCCCCGCCCTCCACATCCTCGGCGCCGCCCTTCTCGCCACCGCGATTGTCAGCGGCCCGGCGGCCCTCGCCCAGACGATGGACGGCGGCGCCTCGGCGGCGGCAGCAGTGGTGGTCTACAGCCCGGCCCATGTCGAAGCGGTGCTGTCCGACGCGCTGTCCCGCCAGATCACCACGGGCCGGCTGCAGATGGAGCTGGACAACCGCGCGGTGGAGCTGCGCGCCCCGGCGGGCGCCGGCAGCCTGACGGTGGAGAACCTCTACTACAACCCGGTGCAGGGCCGCTTCGCCGCGGAGGTGATCGTGGCCGACACCCGTCCGGTCGTGCGCCTTCCGGTGTCGGGCCGCGCCTATGGCGTGGTGCAGGTGCCGGTGCTGTCGCGGCGCATCGCGCCCGGCGACGTGATCGGGCCCGGCGACGTGGATTGGCAGGACGTGCGCGCCGACTTCGCCGGCAGCGACATCGCCGCCACCGACGCCCAGCTCATCGGCCTGACGCCGCGGCGCGGGGTCCCCGTGAACCAGCCGGTGCGGCTGCGCGACCTCCAGTCGCCGCGGGTCGTGGACAAAGGCTCGCTGGTCACCATCACGCTGGCCACCGAGAACCTGACCCTGTCGGTCCAGGGCAAGGCCCTGCAGGACGGCGGCCGGGGCGATGTGATCCGCGTCGTCAACACCCAGTCGAACCGCATTCTCGAAGCGACCGTCGCCGGCCCCAGCATCGTCGCCGTGGCAAAGCCCGGCCTCACCGCGAAGTAAGGAGAAAGCTCCATGTCCGCCCTCAGGATGTCCGCCGCCACGAACACCGCTCGCACGGCGTTCCGCTTCGCTCTGCTCGTCGCCGTCGCCGCCGGCCTTCCCGCCTGCAACGCCATGTCGCGCGTGGCGGACATCGGCTCCGCTCCGGAACTCACCAAGATCAAGGACCCGCAGGCCCAGCCCGGCTACCAGCCGGTCAGCCTGCCGATGCCCACCCCCCTGCCGACGGAGCGCAACCCGAACTCCCTGTGGCGGACCGGCGCCAAGGCCTTCTTCAAGGACCAGCGCGCGGCCAAGGTCGGCGACCTGCTGACCGTCGACATCCAGATCAACGATCAGGCCCAGCTCAACAACCAGACCACCCGCACCCGCGGCAACTCCGAGAAGGCCGGCATGCCGAGCTTCTTCGGCTTCGAGGGCAAGGCCCTGCAACGCGCGCTGCCCGACGGGGTGAGCGCCGACAGCCTGCTGGACCTTTCCAGCTCGACCTCCAACGACGGCAAGGGCGCCATCAACCGCAAGGAGCAGATCACCCTGAAGGTGGCCGCGCTGGTCACGCAGTCCCTGCCCAACGGCAACATGGTGATCCAGGGCCGGCAGGAGGTCCGGGTGAACTACGAGGTGCGCGACCTGATCATCACCGGCGTGATCCGGCCCGAGGACATCACGGCGCAGAACACCATCAGCTACGAAAAGGTGGCCGAGGCCCGCATCTCCTATGGCGGACGCGGCCAGATCACCGACGTGCAGCAGCCCCGCTACGGCCAGCAGCTGTTCGACATCATCATGCCCTTCTGAGGACGTTCCGGGAACGCAGGGCGGAAATGCACCAGCAACCAAGACAGAAGGGGGCACCGGCCCCCTTCGGGCCGGCCGCGGTTGGACGGGAAGTTTCTGCCGCCCGGCTGGATCTGCCGTGCCCTTCCTGCCGTCCCTCGGCGCCCCGTCACCCGATCCGAGCCAGAAGCGACTCGTAACGCCGGAGGGTGTCCCGCATCTCCTCCAGGATCTGGCGCTGCTCCTCGTTCGCCGCCCGCGCGCTCTCCGCATCGGCACGCGCATGCTCGGCATGAAGCCGGGCCTTCTCGGCGAAACGCCGGGTGGCCTCATGGAGCAGCCGCGCCTGTTCCTCGCCGCGCCGCGCCTCGTCCGCCGCAAGTCCGGCCGTCTCGGCGGACCGGCGATGCTCTTCATCCGGAATGCGCGTTTCCTCGGCGTCCCGCCGCTGCGCCTCGCCGGTGATCCGCCCTTCTTCCGCTATGAGTCGTGCGCCTTCCGCCTCGACATGGTGCTGGAAGTTTGAGGATCGTTCCTCTTCGGCCTCCTCGCGCATCCGTTCCGCTCCGGCACGGGCGTCTTCGGCCCTGCTGCGCCGCGCCTCGTTGCGCCGCCGCCAATCCTCCGCATCAGCGTCCTGCGCCCCAGCGCGGTTCAGCGGGTGATGTGCCTGCGTCATCGGGCCTCCCTTTCAGCAGGCGGTGTGACCCTTCCAACGCCTTCTCGGCAGAGCGCAGACGTTCGTTGGACCGGTCCAGCAGACGCTTCCTTCGTGTCTGCGTCTCACGGACCAGGGCCTGCAATGTCTCGATCCGCTTCAGGAGTTCCATCTCACCCTCAACAGGCCGACCTGGCAACCCGCACCAACGGGGCGAGCGGGCGGCCGATACGGCTGCGCGGCGAATCGCGCGAAAGCGCCACGCCGAAGGGCGAGGCGGCCATCGGAAGACGTCCTTCATTCGATAGGGAGAGCGACAGGGAGTGGCAGCCCGATTTCCCGGCTGGCCGGAACCGGCCGGGGCCGGTAGGTTGACGGCTCCTTGCAGCGGGCTCGCGGCCGGCCCGAGCGAACCAAGCTCCGACAGAGGGGCGGGCCGCCCCTTTCTCTTCCCACGGCCAGGATCGTGCCGACTCCGGGTCCCCCTCCGTCCCCGGCACTCTCCTGTTGACATGGCCATCCGGTTGAAGACCACTGGCGCCATGGCAACCATTCAAGAAGCGCTGACCATCGCGCTCGACCACCACCAAGCCGGACGCCCGGCGGAGGCGGAGATTCTGTGCCGGCGCATTCTCGACGCCGACCCGGATCAAGCCGCCGCTTGGCACTTGCTGGGCATCATTCACGCGCAAGCCGGACTCTTCAGGGAAGCCGCGGCGCTGCTCGGCGAGGCGCTGGCCCGCGCGCCGGGACCCGACCTGCACCGGCACCGCGCCATGGCCCGGCAGGAGACCGGCGACCTGGAGGGCGCGGTCGCCGATTACCGGGAAGCGGCGCGGCTGAACCCCGCGCTGACCGACGCCGCGCTCAACGCCGGAATCCTGCTGGAGCGGCTTGGACGACACGCGGAGGCGCGGGAGGCCTACCGGACCGCGCTGATCTCGAATGGCACATCCGACGGTGGCGACGTCCGCGCCGCCACCCATCTCGGCCGGTTGCTGCTGGCCGGCGGCGACGCGGCGGAAGCGGCGGCCATCCTGGAAGGCGCGGTCCGGACCGACGGCACCGCGCTGGAATCCTGGTACCATCTGGCGGATGCCCGTGCACGGTCCGGAAACGTCCGCGGGGCCGAAGCGGCGCGGCGCCGCGCCCTGGCGCTGGCGCCGGCCTTCTTCGGCATCCTGGCCCGCGCGCCGGACAGCGGGGACGATTCCGACGAGGCGGCCCGGCGGCTGGGCTGGGCGCGGGCGCTCGAACCGCAGCGTCCCGAGCCGCTGTGCAACCTCGCCGCCACCCGCCTGCGCCAAGGGCGCCTTGCGGAGGCCGACGCGCTCTACACCGCCCATCTGGAGCGCGCTCCCACCGACTCCGCGGGCTGGAGCGCGCGGGCGGTCTGCCGGATGGACGCCGGTGGCACGGAGTCGGCCGAAACCGACGGACGGCGCGCTCTCGCGCTCGACCCCGCGGCCGAGGGGGCGCTCGCCACCCTGTCGGTCCTCAGGAGCCGGCGGGGCGACCCGTTCGCCGCCGGCCTTCTGCACCGCCGGATGCGCCGCTTGGCGAACGGCTCCGCGCCGGCCGGCGACGATGACCTCGACTCGCTGATCCGGGCGACCGCCGAGGCCATGCCCTTCCTGGCCGAAGCCTCCCATCCCGAGCGCCGGAACGCGGCGGCGCGGGGCTTCAACCCGCATCTGCGCGTCCGCCACCACGACACCGAGACCCGCGACCGCATCACCACCTTCTGGTCGGGAGCGCCGCTGAACGCCGGGGCGCGGTTGGCGCTGCGCTCCATGGTGGCGCAGGGGCACCCGGTGCATCTCTACAGCTATGGCGATCCCGCGCTGCTGGGCCGGGTGGCGGACGGCGTGCGGGTGGAGGACGCCGGAACGGTGGTGCCGCACCATGTCTACGACCTGTGCGTCCGCAGCGCCGAGATCCGCTACTTCAGCGACATCTTCCGCTACGCCGCCCTGCACGCCTTCGGCGGCTGGTGGCTGGACACCGACGTCGTCCTGCTGAAGCCGCTGAGCTTCGGCCCCGGCCACCTGTTCTGCTCGCAATGGCACGGCCTGGACGCCGGCCACGCGCTCGTCGGCGACGCCATCCGCGCGCCGCGGGGCTCGGTCCACATGCGCCGGCTGTTCGAGGAGTCGATGCGCATCCTGACGAGCGGCAGCGACCGCCGCTTCGGCGCGGTCGGCCCGCTGCTGCTCAGCCGCTACGTGCTGACCGGGCCGGGCCGGGATCTGCTGGACCGCGTGCTGCCGCCGACGGTCTTCAACGCCGTCGACTGGACGGAGCATTCCTGGCTGGCCGAGAGCGATGGGCCGGCGCTGTCCCTGCTGGCGGACGAGCGGGTCGCCGGCGTGCATTTGTGGAACGGCATGTGGGGTCCCGCCGGCCCGCCGGTGGAGGACGCCGACGCGGAGTCGGTGTTGGGCCGGCTGGCCGCTCTGCACGATCCGAACGGCACCCTGTCGGCCCTCGCCATGCGCTTTCATTCCGACAAGGGGCCCCGCCTGGGCACCGAGCGTCTGGGACATCATTACACACGGGTCTACGACGCGCTGTTCGCACCGCGGCGGTTCGAGGCCTTGCGCATCCTGGAGATCGGCCTGTGCCGCGGCCGGGTCGAGGGCTGGAAGCAGGACGACGTGCCGAGCCTGCGCATGTGGGAGCGCTATTTCCCGAACGCCGTCGTCGTCGGCGCGGACATCGAGGATTTCTCGGCCTTCGACGGCGGGCGGGTGACGACCCGGCGCGTCGACCAGGGCGACCCCGACGGGCTGCGGCGTCTGGCCGAGGAGGACGGTCCCTTCGACATCATCATCGACGACGGCTCCCACGCCTCGCGCCATCAGCAGATGACCCTGGCCGCCCTGTTCGGACGGCTGCGACCCGGCGGGGTCTACGTCATCGAGGATCTGAACTGGCAGCCCCCGGACGTCGAGCGCCCGGAGGACCGGCTCACGCTCGATGTCCTGCGCGGGTTCATGGAGAACGGTCGGATCGACAGCCCGCACATCGCTGCGGGGGATCGCCGCGCCCTCGAATCGGCGATGGCCCGCGTGGAGCTGTACGACAGCCTCAGCGAATTGGTCGGGGCGGAGCGCATGGCCGGTCTGGCGGTGATCCACCGCCGCGACGGCAGCTCCTGACGGACAAGCCCCCGCCGGGATCGGTGGGGCTTGTCCGAGACAGCGACGATATCCGCCGCGTCAGTCGTCGCGCTGGGTGCGCTCCATGCGCTCGTGCCGCTCCTGGGCTTCCAGGCTCAGCGTCGCGATGGGGCGGGCGTCGAGGCGGCGGACGGAGATGGGCTCCCCCGTTTCCTCGCAGTAGCCGTAGGACCCGTCCTGCAACCGCTCCAGCGCCGCATCGATCTTGGAGATCAGCTTGCGCTCGCGGTCGCGGGTGCGGAGTTCCAGCGCCCGGTCGGTCTCGGCCGACGCGCGGTCGGCGATGTCCGGTTCCTGGATGCCGCCTTCCTGAAGGCTGCTCAGGGTCTCGCTGGATTCAGCCAGCAGCTCCGCGCGCCAGCGCAGCAGCTTCTGGCGGAAATATTCCCGCATCACGGGATTCATGAACTCCTCGTCTTCCGACGGGGTGTAGTTCTTAGGCAGAAGCGGAGACGACATCCGAGAGCATCCAACGCAAAAGGGTGATCCGGGCGGCGCGGAGTATAGGTAGGCGCACCGGCAACCGCAACCCCGCGCTTCGCCTATCGAAGCGCGAACAAGCCCTTGGAGAAGCAAAGTTTTGTGAAACGTTCGGCGATGGCCGTACGGCCGATGCCGAAAAGCCGGTCCTACGGCCGGGGCCGCGGGCGGCGGAGCCGGAAAAGGCGCTCAGGGGGTGAGCTTCGCCAGCTCGACCTGGGCGCGCAGGTCGATCTGGTCAAGAATTTCGGCCAGCCGCGGGTCGTCCACATGGACGCGGCGCGACTGCACCACCTTCACGAGGTCCATCAGCTTCTGCGCCGGAAGCGTGCCAGCGAGAAGCCCGTGCTGGATCTCCTCCAGCTTGTCGAGCATCTCCTCGGCGCGCATCTTGCCGCGCGACGCGCGGGCCGTGGCGTCGTCCACCTCCTGCAACGCCAGCACGCTGGCGATGCCGGCCAGCGGTGCCGCGGCATGGACGCCCTGCGCGGTGTTGGTCTCGCCGACGAGCTGCTTGGAAAAGGACGCACCGGACGAGCCTTCGGCCTTCCCCGTGCGCCGGACCGAGCTGCTGCCGCGAAGTTTTCCGGGGCCTTCGACTTTCATGTTCCGTGCAACCGGTTTCGGAAAAGCGCGATACTCTAGATGGAAGCACCTTAACATCCGGTCAAGGTTTGCCGCAATCGGGCAAAAATTGCCCTGCTTCCGTGACATAAAGCGGTTGGAGGCGGTGCCAATTTCCGGCCTTTTCATCCGCCGCCGCCGCGTCCCCTTGCCGATCCCGCCCTTTGCCTGCCGTTCGCGGCTCTGGCACGCCGTTTGTATAGGAAGGGACAGCCGTTGAGGAGTGTCCCCGCCATGACCGCCACCGCACTGACCCGTGCCGCACTGTGCCGCACCGCACTGCCCCGCACTGCCGTCCTGCTGCGCGCGGTCGCGATGCTGGCCGCCCTGGCCGCGGCGTTGCTCGCGCTGTCGGCGCCGGCCTCGGCCTCGTCGGCGCGGATCAAGGACGTGGTGGATGTCGAGGGCGTGCGCGACAACATGCTGATCGGCTACGGGCTGGTGGTCGGCCTGAACGGCACGGGCGACAGCCTCAACAACTCGCCCTTCACCGAGCAGAGCCTGGTCGGCATGCTGGAGCGGATGGGCGTCAACACCCGCGGCACCAACCTGCGCACCAAGAACGTGGCGGCGGTGATGGTGACGGCGACCCTGCCGCCCTACTCCGCCCAGGGCACGCGCATCGACGCCACCGTGTCGGCGATGGGCGATTCGAAGAGCCTGCTCGGCGGCACGCTGCTGGTCACCCCGCTGCTGGGCGCCGACGGCGAGGTCTATGCCGTGGCCCAGGGGCCGATCGCGGTGTCCGGCTTCTCCGCCCAGGGCCAGGGGGCCAGCGTGACGCGCGGCGTCCCCACCTCGGGCCGCATCTCCTCAGGCGCCATCGTCGAGCGCGAAATCCAGTTCTCGCTGGCCGAACTGCCGGTGCTGCGCCTGTCGCTGCGCAACCCGGACTTCACCACCGCCCAGCGCGTGGCCACCGCCATCAACATCCAGCTTCGCGGCAATCGGGCGCAGGCCACCGACCCCTCCTCGGTCCTGCTGAGCGTGCCGGAGGCCCGGCGCGGCGACATCGTCGGCCTGATCACCGAGATCGAGCAGCTCCGCGTCACCCCCGATCAGGTCGCCCGCGTGGTGGTGGACGAGAAGTCCGGCGTGATCGTGATGGGCGAGAACGTCCGCATCTCCACCGTCGCCATCGCCCAGGGCAACCTGACGATCCGCGTCACCGAGACGCCGCAGGTCAGCCAGCCCGGCCCCTTCAGCCAGGGCGAGACCGCCGTGGTGCCGCGCACCGACATCCAGGTGGACGACCAGTCCAACAACCGGCTGGCCGTGATGAATTCCGGGGTGACGCTCCAGGAGTTGGTACAATCCTTGAATGCGCTTGGCGTGGGTCCCCGGGACATGATCGCCATCCTTCAGTCGATCAAGGCCGCCGGAGCCCTGCAGGCGGAGATCGAGGTGATCTGATGGATACGACGCTTTCTCTTCCCGGCCTTCCGCCCCCGCGCCTGCCCGCGGCCGCCGAGCGCGCCCAGAACGGTGCGCAGTTCGGCGCCCAGGCGGGCGTCCGGACGGCGGTGCGGACCGATCTGGTCGATCCCAAAAGCGCGGAAAGCAAGGTGGACCCGGCGATCCGCGCCAAGCTCCGCCAGTCCGCGAACGAGTTCGAGAGCGTCTTCGTCTCCCAGATGCTGGGCCACATGCTCGACGGGATCGAAGTGGACCAGACCTTCGGCGGCGGCCATGCCGAGGAGATGTTCCGCTCCATGCTGACCAACGAATACGGCAAGCAAGTGTCCCGCAGCGGCGGGTTCGGCATCGCCGATCAGGTTTACCGCGAGCTTCTGCGCGCACAGGAGGGCAACCATGGATAAGGTCGACGTCCGTTTCCCGCAGCCGTCCAAGGCTCCCGCCGCCAATCTGCCCAAGAACGCGGAGGAGCGCGCCGCCGCCCTGGTCGAGCTGATGAACCGGCTGAGCGCCCATCTGGCGCGCGAGACCGAGGCCGTGAGGCGCCACTGCACCAGCGCCGAGCTGGCCCGGCTGGGGCGCGAGAAGCAGCCGATGATGCTGGTCTACGAGGAGGTGTCGCGCCTGCTGCGCGTGGACCGCGATGGCATGGCCGCCCTGCCCGACGAGGCCAAGGCCGCGCTGCGCGAGGCCACGCGCGGCCTGTACGAGGCGTCCGCCGCCAACGCCGACGCGCTCCGCCGCAACGGCGCGGCGCAGAAGATCCTGGTGGACACGGTGGTCGGCGCGATCAACCGTGCCCGGCAGACCACCACCCCCGCCTACGGCACCGCCCCGATTCCGCCCCGCGCGACCTACGTCACGCCGAGCCACGGGCCGTCCACCTCCGCCACCCTGAACACCCGCCTCTGACGACTCCGCCGGAGCCGCCATCCGCAGCAAGGGCCGTCCGACCGGGCGGCCCTTCGGCGTTGCCGGGTCCGGCAAGAAGCGCCGGTCACCCGGCGGAAATTGCCGCCCGGCGGACGGAACTGCCGGGCGCGGGATCGCGGGCGGACGCGCCGGCACCGGCCTGAAACTGGCCCGTTAGTTGCTTTCGGATGGGGTGCACCTGTCCGCTTCGGGGAATCCGTTCCATGGCCATCCTAACGAACACCGCGCCCTCCGCGTTCGAAAGCCTGGTCAGGGGCCAGACCTCCTCCAGCCAGAACACGGCCCCGCGAAGCGACAAGTTCGCCTCCATGATGGACCGGCTGATCAGCGAGGCCTCCACCCGCAAGCGCGATCAGGCCCAGGCGGAAACCGCGGCCCAGGACCGGCGCAACGCCGCGGCGGGTGCCGCCGATCAGGCCGCCGCCAACCGGGCCGCCGATCGCAAGGCCGCGGAGCGCGGCCCGCCGTCGCGCCCCGAACCGATCCGCGCGGAACCCGCCAAGCCGCGCCAAGCCTCCGATACCGCCACCCAGGCCGAAGCCCGCGCCGCCCGCAAGGACGAGGGCCAGCGCACCGCCGAGCGGAAGGACGCCCGCACATCCGACGCGGCCAGGGCCGGCGACGACGCGCACGCGGTGCGCACCGAACGGCGGGAGGCCGCCACCATGAACCACGCCGCGGCAAAGGACGCGAAGGCCGCCAGCGCCAAAGCGGTGCAGGACGATGCCGCCGCCAAGCCGGCGCCCACCGATGCCGCTGCCCTGACCGACACGACGGAGGAGCTTCCGCCGGACCGGACCGATGGCGCGACGGGCGATGGCGCCGCGCAGGACGGTGCCGGCGATCAGGCCGCGCAGGACGGCACCGGCGAGGCGGTGATCCTCGACCTGGCCGTCACCGTGACCGAGACCACCGTGGCGTTGGTCACCGCCGATCGATCCGCCACCCTGACCGACCTGGAGGCCGCGCTGTCGCTGGCCGTCGCCCCGGTGGCCATCGGCACGCCGGATGACGGAGAGGCCGACAAGACGACGGAAGACGGGGCGGTCGAGGCGGCGGCCCCGGTCGAAACCACGCCGCCCGGCGCTCCGGCTCCGGACGGCGCGGAGGCTCCTTCGGCCGGTGACCCCGCCGCCGAAGCGGCTTTGGCCGCCGCCCTGGCAACCACCGCCCCCCCTCATCCGGATGGCAAGGCCAAGCCCGCCTCCGACGAGTCCGTGCAGGCCGCAGCCGCGACCAAGCCCGTCGCGGAAGCGCTTCCGACGATGGCGGACGCCGTGCCGGCGCCGGTCGTCCCGGCGGGCGGTCCGCAGACCGAGCTGGCCGCGCCCCACGCCGAAGCCGGGGACGCTGCGGCCAAGGACAAGCCGGCGACGGCCGCCGACGCCTTGTCCTCCGGCACCCTTCCCCTCGCCGACCTGCCGAACGACGACAGCGCGCCGCTGCCACAATCCCTGACCGATCTCGCCGCGGCCAAGGCCAAGGGCGCGACCCGGACCGGAGCGGACGGCGATGCCGGAGCCAACGCCGGCAACCGCGGCAACCAGGACCCGAGCGGCAACGCCGCCCTGACGCAGCCGCCGGCGCCCCAGGCACCGGTTGCCGACCCGGCAAAGCCTGCCGGGCAAAGCGCGTTCCTGACCGCAGCCGCCGCTGCGGCGGCCGCCACGGACGCCGCCCCGCCGACCGATGGCGCGCCCCACCCCAACACACCCACGCATCCGGTCTTCGCCGGGATCGAGGGCGTTCACACGGCGAGCGGCGTGGAGGCGGGGCTGACCACCGCCCAGCTTCGCCCGTCCCGCGGGTCCGCCGGCCTGCCGATGGGCGTCCAGGACCAAGTGGCCGTCCACATCAGCAAGAACGTGTCGGACGGCAACGACCAGTTCACCATCAACCTGCGCCCCGCCGAGTTGGGCCGCATCGACATCAAGCTGGAGATCGGCCAGGACGGGCGGGTCACCGCGTCGGTCGCCGTGGAGAAGGCGCAGACCCTCGAACTGCTGCAGCGCGACAGCCGCAATCTGGAACGCGCCTTGCAAGACGCTGGACTGAAGGCGGACAGCAACAGCCTCAACTTCAGCCTGCGCGGCGAGGGCGGCCAGTCGTTCCAGGACTCGGGACGGCAGGGCGGTTCGGGCCGGCGGGGCCGCGGCCTCGGCGGCGGCGCCGGCGAAGTGGAGGATGCCCAGGCCGCCTACACCCTGACGCTGGCCCCGGGCCGCGTCGACATCCAAGCCTGATTCAGACCAGCTGCAGCCATTCCAGCGAAGGACGACCACCATGGCCACCACCAACACCGACTACGGCAGCAGCTGGAACACGAACCAGACCAAGACGAAGACCGATACTTCCACCAAGACCACCAAGACTGCGGACGAGCAGAAGCTCGACACCGCGGTGAAGGGGCTGGGTGACAATTTCGAGCATTTCCTGAAGCTGCTGACCACGCAGATGCAGAACCAGGACCCGCTGAAGCCCATGGACACGAACGACATGACCAAGCAGCTGGTCGATTTCGCGAACGTGGAGCAGAACATCGGGACCAACAGCCGCCTGGACAAGCTGCTGAAGCTGCAGAACGCCTCGACCAACTCGACCAACCTCGCCTATCTGGGCCGCACGGTCACCTTCGAGGGCGACGGCTTCGATTACACCCAGGGCATGACGGCGGCCCCGCTGGCCTACGAGTTGGAAAAGTCCGCCAAGTCGGTGCGCGTGGACATCCTGGACAGCAAGAACCGCGTCGTCCGGTCGATGACCGGCGAAACCACCGCCGGCACCAAGCATGTCGTGAACTGGGACTTCAAGGACGACGGCGGCAACGCCGTCCAGCCGGGCCAGTACCGCCTGAACATCGCCCCGGTGTCCGAGAAGAAGGACGACATCATCAAGGCAACCCCCTTCACCTTCGGCACGGTCAACGGCATCGGCTCCAACAAGGACGGTGAAACGGTGGTCTCCGTGGGCAGCACCGAGGTCCCGCTGTCGAAACTCACCAAGGTTTATTGAGGGCGGCCTCCCCACCCGCACAGGCGTCCTTCGAAGGCTTGGTCAAAGGCATGGGCATGGGTCCGGATGGGCCTGTGCGCCATGCCTTTTATGCTTAAAACATTAACCCTATCGTTTAGGCTTTTGTTAAGCGGAGAAGGGGTAGGTTACCACCAAATCGTGGAATACACTGCTGATGGTGGAGCGTCCGCGCATGTCATCTCGCGAGCTTGAAATGAGCGACGATGGCTCCAGTGGAGCGTCGGTCATCGGTCCAGCAGGACGGCCGATGACAGAAAATGATCTTCCCCCTCCGGACACCAAGCGCTGGGTCATGCGGCGCAAGGCGGAGGTCGTGGCCGGCGTGCGCTCGGGGCTGATCAGCCTCGAGGAGGCGTGCCGCCGCTACACCCTGTCCGTGGAAGAGTTCCTATCCTGGCAGCGGCTGATCGACAGCCACGGCATGCGGGGCCTGCGCGCCACGCGGCTGCAGGACTATCGCGGCAACCAGCCGCCCCCGTCCGTGCGCAGCCGGATGGCCAGCACCGCCGCCGAATAAGCGACTCTCGCTCGCTGTCTGACCAGACCAGACCGCCGCAGGCCCGCCCTGCGGCGTCGTTGTTTTGTGTCCCGGCGGCCTTGCAATTTTTACGTGGCAGGTATCGCTTTTGTTCCGGACCTGCAAAGGTTAACGCAAGGCGACGAGATCACCAGTCGCGGGAGCCCACCGACCGATGCGCTATCTCGACGATCTGACCCCTGGCGACCGCTTCACCGGTGGGCCGGTGACCGTGACGGCGGAGGACATCGTCGCCTTCGCGCGGCAGTTCGACCCGCAGCCTTTCCATCTCGACCCCGAGGCGGCGCAGGACAGCGTCTTCGGAGGGTTGGCGGCCAGCGGCTGGCACACCGCCGGGCTGACCATGCGGATGATCGTCACGGGGGACGGCGCGCTGGCCGGCGGCTTCGTCGGGATGGGGGTGGAGGACATCCGATGGCCCAAGCCCACCCGCCCCGGCGACGTGCTGCGCATCGAGAGCGAGATCCTGGAGGTCCGCGCGTCGGCCAAGCGCCCCGACCGCGGCATCGCCCGCGTGCGCACCACCACCCTCAACCAGGACGGCGCGATCGTGCAGCAAATGACCGCGAACCTGCTCGTCCCCCGCCGCCCCGGCGCCGTACTGGAGTGACGACGCGCGCGGAGCCCACAACGCACAAAGGGCCGCCCGAGGGCAGCCCTTTTGTGTGCATCTCTGTCTCGCCGTTTTGAGGGAATGGTGGGCGCACAAGGACTCGAACCTTGGACCCGCTGATTAAGAGTCAGCTGCTCTACCAACTGAGCTATGCGCCCATTCCCATCCGGGCATCGGAACGCCCGGCGGCATGAAAGGGTTCCTGGGAACGCCCCCTTTCGGTTCGGCAAGTGATGGTGGGCGCACAAGGACTCGAACCTTGGACCCGCTGATTAAGAGTCAGCTGCTCTACCAACTGAGCTATGCGCCCATCACTTCCCGGTCACACCGGCACTGGCGCCTTCGTCTTTACGTCAGGGGATGCCTGACCGCATCGACTAGGGTTCCTGTCCGGCCAAGCCGTCGTCCCGGCCGGTGTGGCGCGGTTTATAGCGAAGGGTCCGGGGCTTGTCGATACCAAAATGGATAGGGTCGCATTTTTTTGCGGGGCTCGTTCCGGCTCCGCATACACCCTTCTTGGCCGCCCTCTTTGACAGTCGGCCAAGCCCGGCGCTATCACCCTTTCCCAGCGGAAGACGAAGGGATAGGGGATCATGCAGGGCTGGACCGAGGGCTATGTGGGCGGGATCGGCTACATCCACGCCTTCTATCGGGAACTGTCGCCGGCGCTGCTGTCCTTCGCGCTGACCCTGCGCGGCTGGCGGCCCCCGATGGACCTCTCCGGGCCCTTCGCCTGCGCGGAGATCGGCTGCGGCCACGGGGTGAGCAGCGCCGTCCTGGCCGGTTGCCATCCCGACGCCCGGTTCGAGGCGGTGGACTTCAACCCCGGCCACATCGCCGGCGCCCAGCGCCTCGCCGCCGAGGCCGGGCTGGGCAACGCCGCCTTCCTGGAGGAGAGCTTCGCCAATTACGCCCAAGGCGGAGCCAAGGACCTGGACATCGTGACGCTGCACGGCGTCTGGTCCTGGGTCAGCGCGGAGAACCGGGCGATCCTGGTGGATCTGCTGAAGCGGCGGCTGAAGCCCGGCGGGCTGGTCTTCGTCAGCTACAACGCCCTGCCCGGCACGCTCGCCTACATGCCGCTGCGCCGCGTCCTGGTCGAGCACTGCGCCGACCGCACCGGCCCGCTGCCGGAGCGGATCGAGGAGGCCGTGGCCTTCGCCAGCCGCCTGACCGCCCTCAACGCCGGCTGGTTCGCCCAGGCCGACGCGCTGCCGGCGCGGCTGGACTCGCTGAAGCGCAAGTCGCCCAACTACATCGCCCACGAATATCTGAACCGCGACTGGACGGCCTTCTACCACGCCGACGTGGCGCGGGAGCTGGCCGCGGCCAAGCTGGACTTCGCTGGTCCTGCCGTCCCGATGGAGCAGATGGACGAGCTGTCCCTGCCGCCGGACGCCCTGCCCCTGCTGGCCGAGGCGCGCGACCCGGCCTACCGCGAGACGCTGCGCGACCTCCTGACCAACCGCGCCTTCCGCCGCGACCTGTTCGTCAAGGGGGCGGAGCGGCTGACCGCGGCGGAGCGGCGGGACCGGCTGCGCGCCACCCGCTTCACCCTTCTGGTGTCGCCCGACGATCTGCCGGAGGTCGTGCTGGCCCCGGTCGGGCGCGTCCCCCTGCCGCAGGACCTGCACGGCCCGCTGGCCGAGGCGCTGGCCGCCGGCACGCCCACGCTGGCCGAGCTGGCCGCCCTCCCCGCCCTGGCGCGCCATGGCGAGGAAGCGGTGCTGCGCGCGCTGATGATCCTGACCAGCCTGGCGCTGGTGGCGCCCGCCTTGCCCGAGGCCGGTCAGGCGGCGCGCGCGCTCCAGGCCGACCGCTTCAACGCCGCCATCCTGGAGCGCAACCGCCGCGACGACACGCTGGACACGCTGGCGTCGCCCGTCCTCGGCTCCGGCGTCGCCTTGTCGCGGCTGGAGGCGCTGTTCCTGCTGGCCCGACGCAACGGCGCCGACCCCACTGCGACCGCCTGGGAGACGCTGTCGGCGGACGGGCTCACCCTGTCACGCGACGGCGCGCGGCTCGACGGGGAGGAAGCGAATGTGGCGGAGTTGCGCGCCCGGTTCGACCGCTTCACCCGGTTGAGGCTGCCCACCCTGCGCCGCCTCGGCGTGGCGTGACGGACAAGCGGCGCGTCAGGTCCGGAACCAGTCGAGGCAGCCGGTCGGCAGCAGCGTGTTGCTGACCAGCAGGGCGCCGTGCCGGTACAGCGCCGTTGGACTGCCCCTCTCGCCCAAAGCTGGCCGGAGGGGTCTTGCCAGACCGTCCGCCCGTCCACCGCCGCCACGGCGGCGAAGACGTCCGGCGCCGTCGTGCCGGGCTTGAACAACACCATCACCGTGGTCACGCCCGGCGGCGGCAGGGCGGCGATCGGCCCGGCGATCAACACCGCCAGCGTCAGGGCGACCGGCGCGGCGCGGCGGCCGCCACCCGTTTGGTCACCGCCCGTTCCCCCACCGCTCCGCAGCCGCCAGCCCGCTGCGACGACGGCGACGCCGAAGACGACGAACCACAGCAGGTCCCAGAGCAGCGGGTTCGCCGAGTCCATGCGGATGCGGTGGATGCCGAGAATCCAGTGGGACAGGATGCCGTCGAGAAAGTGCCAGACGCCGAAGCCGATCAGCGCGTTGGCGAACATCAGGCGGTCCGCGCCCGGTTCGGCGAAACGGCGCCGGCTCCGCCACAGCAGCCACAGGCCGCACGCCGCGACGACGTACATCGCCGCGTGGAACAGGCCGTCCGCCAGAATCTGGACGCGGATGTCGCGAACGGCGGAGGACTCGACCGCCGACAGCAGATGGTGCCATTGCAGCACCTGATGCAGCAGGATTCCGTCGAAGAAGCCGCCCAGCGCGAAACCCAGCAGGTATCCCGCCCAGGGAAGCCCCGCTGCCGCCCGTGCCGGTGAGTGAGAATGCGCCGCGTCGGTGGACATGGCCCGACAACCGCCGCACGCGCGGACGGGTTCCCGATTCGGCGTCCGAACGGCGGAGGGCTCCTCAGCCGCCGACCAGCCCGGCCTCGTCCGCCGCGCGGTCGAACTGGAGCGCCGCGAGGCGGGCGTAGAGGCCGCCCTCGCGGACCAGTTCGGCGTGACGCCCGGTGGCGACGACGCGCCCCTGCTCCATCACCACGATCCGGTCGGCGTTCAGGACGGTCGCCAGCCGGTGGGCGATGATGATCGTGGTGCGCCGGGTCATCAGCTTGTCCAGGGCATCCTGCACCATGCGCTCGCTCTCCGCGTCGAGAGCGCTGGTCGCCTCGTCGAGCAGCAGCACCGGCGGGTCGCGCAGGATGGCCCGTGCGATGGACAGGCGCTGGCGCTGACCGCCGGACAGCCGCACGCCCTTCTCGCCCAGGAAGGTGTCCAGCCCCTCGGGCAGCGCCTGCAGGAACTCCAGCGCGTGGGCGGCCTCGGCGGCGGCGAGCACCTCGTCGTCGCTGGCGTCCGGGCGCCCGTAGCGGATGTTCTCCCAGGCGTTGGCGGAGAAGACCACCGGGTCCTGCGCCACGAGGCCGAGCCGCCGCCGCAGCTCCACCGGGTCGGCGTCGCGGACGTCCACTCCGTCCAGGGTGACCGCCCCGGCCTGCGGGTCGTAGAAGCGCAGCAGAAGCTGGAACACCGTCGATTTGCCGGAGCCCGACGGGCCGACCAGGGCCACCGTCTCCCCCGGCTCGATCTCCAGCGAGAAATCCTTGAGCGCCGCCCAGTCCGGGCGGGACGGGTAGTGGAAGCGCACGTCGCGGAAGGACAGCGCCCCCTGCGCCGGTTCCGGCAGGGCGCGCGGGTTGGCCGGGGCGCGGATTTCCGGTTCGGTGTCCAGCAGGTCGAACAGCCGCTCCGTGGCGCCGGCGGCGCGCTGGAGGTCGCCGGCCACCTCGCTGATCGCCCCGACCGAGCCGGCGACGACCACCGAATAGATGACGAAGGCCGAGAGCTGGCCCACCGTCAGCCGGCCGGCCAGCACGTCGTGCCCGCCGATCCACAGGATCAGGCCGACCGAGCCGAACACCAGCACGATGACGATCATCGTCATGATGGCCCGCACCGTCACCCGCCGCCGGGCGGTGGCGAAGGCGTCCTCCACCCGCGCCCCGAACAGGCTGCGGTCGATGGTCTCGTGCGTGTAGGCCTGCATCGTGCGGATGGCGCCCAACGTCTCCTCGACGAAGGAGCCGAGGTTGGCGATCTTGTCCTGGCTGGCCCGCGACAGGGTGCGCACCCGTCGCCCCAGGATGATGATCGGCAGGATGACCACCGGCACGCCCAGGAACACCAGCCCGGCCAGCTTCGGCGAGGTCACCAGCAGCATCGCCGTGCCGCCCACGAACATCAGCGTGTTGCGCAGCGCGATCGAGACGGAGGAGCCGACCACGACCTGAAGCACCTCGGTGTCGGTGGTCAGGCGCGTCAGGATCTCGCCGGTCTTGGTGGTCTCGAAGAAGCCGGGGGAGAGTTTCACAACGTGGTTGTAGACGGCGCGGCGGATGTCGGCCACCACCCGCTCGCCGATCCAGCTCACCAGATAGAAGCGCCCGAAGGTCGAGGCGGCCATCAGCACGATGACCAGCAGCAGAACCAGGAGCGCCCGGTCGAGCAGCGCCGAATCGCCCGCGACGAAACCCTGGTCCACCAGGACCCGCATCCCCTGCCCCAGCCCCAGAACGGTCCCGGCGGCCACGGTCAGGGCCAGGACGGCGCCCATGACTTGCAGCCGGTACGGCCACAGGAAGGGAAACAGCCGGCGCAGCGGCGACAGGTTGCGGCGGCGCGGCGCGGCGGAAGGCGTCCCTTCGGACACCGGATCGGACTTCAAGGAATGACGGGACACCGGGGCTCCCCAGCGGTCAGGACGGGCGGCGGGACGATGTGCGGATGGTGCACGGGGGCAAACCCGGCATATAGCAAGGGGGGGGCCTATGAACAAGGTATGGTGTGACCGCCGGATTGAACCGCAGAGGCATGGAGACACGGAGATCCGGCAGGCGGCGCCCCGTTCCAAAACCGCTCCAATCCTCTGTCCCTTTGTGTCTCCATGGTGGATAATGCGGCGGCACACCGAAGCGGCGGGGGTTCGGAACCACCCGCTTTTCGGGCGCAGGAACGCGGTTGCATCATGCCGCATGCTTTGCTATAGACCGCGCTCGCTTTGCAGGAACCCCGGCCATGAAGACTGATATCCATCCCGACTACCACGAGATCAACGTGGTGATGACCGACGGCAGCACGTTCAAGACCCGCTCCACGATGGGCAAGCCGGGCGATACGCTGCGCCTCGACATCGACCCGAAGTCGCACCCGGCTTGGACCGGCGTGCAGAAGCTGCTGGACACGGGCGGCCAGATCGCCAAGTTCAACAAGCGCTTCGCGAACTTCGGCCTGAAGAAGTAATCTTCTTCGTCCGCAAAACGAAAAGGGGCGTCCGGTTCGCCGGGCGCCCTTTTCGCGTTTGCGGCTTTTGAGGAGGCCGGTCGTCAGCCGGCCATCGCCACCGCGTCGCGGGCGCGCTCGTCCAGCCGGGCGACGCGCATGTAGAGCCGGTGGCTGCGCTCCAGAAGGCTGCGCAGACCGTCCGGAAGCTGCTCGTTGTCGGGGCCGGAGGGATCGGTGCAGATGTCTCCGCCCGACAGGGCGAAATCGTCGCTCGCCGCCTGCTCGCGGGTCATTTCCCCGGCATGGACGGCTTTCTGCGCCAGCAACCAGGCCATGACCTGGGTCAGGCGGCTGGTCACCCGCATCGATTCGTACGAGATCTGAAGCCGGACATGGGGCGGCAGCGCCCGATGGCTGGCGGCGTCATGATAGGCGATGTAGTTGCGCGCCTCGATCAGCAGCGCCATCGTCTCATCATAAGTCCCGTTGAAGAAGGTCGGTGTTTCCATCACGGCCGTACCCCTCCCGCGGCCGGATGGCCCGATTCCGAGCCTCGGCGCAACTGATTAACAATCGATGAGTGGTTATGGACCCCCGTCGTCCGCCCTATGGACGGTGGCGGCGCGGCCCGGCGATTTTCGAAAAGCGCCCTCTTGAACGCTGAGGGCACTCGCTTATCTGTCGCGGTGTCGGCGGACGCCCAGTTGGGGTTCGCCGGAACCGCAAGCCGGGGGACCGACGATGATCGTGGTCTCCGATCGCTGTATCGCTCATTTGGAGGATATGTCATGCGCTCCTACGACCTTTCGCCCCTGTTCCGTTCGACCGTCGGGTTCGACCGCCTCTCGCGTCTCTTGGAGAACGCGATGACCGGCGACGAGGCCGCCGCGTCCTACCCGCCCTACAACATCGAGAAGACGGGCGACGACGCTTACCGGATCACCATGGCCGTCGCCGGCTTTGGCCCGGAGGACCTGGAGATCACCGCTCAGCAGAACTCTTTGGTGGTCACAGGGAAAGCTAAGAAGGAACAGGAGACCGGCCAATTCCTCTACCGGGGTATTGCCGGCCGCGCTTTCGAGCGCCGCTTTCAGCTTGCCGACTTCATCAAGGTGGGCAACGCCAACCTGCTGAACGGGCTGCTCCACATCGATCTGGTGCGCGAGGTGCCGGAAACGATGAAGCCGCGGACCATTCAGATCGGCTCCAACGGCACGGCGAAGCCCGCGCTGACCCAGCAGGCCGCGTAACCGCAAGGCACGGCGCGTCATGCGTCCACGGGGCGCCCCGGGAAACCGGGGCGCCGTTTTTGCGTTCGTAGCGAATCCTTGCCGCCCCTGTCATGGGCCGCTCCTGTCACGCGCCTCCCATGACCCGGCCCGGCGGCAAGGCCACGGTCACCGTGGTTCCCTGCCCCGGCGCGCTGTCGATGCGCAGCGTGCCGCCATGCGCCTCGACCAGCCGTTTGGAAATGGACAAGCCGAGCCCCATTCCCTCGTAGCGCCGCGTCATCGACTGATCGACCTGCACGAAGGGGGTCATTGCCTTCGGCAGATCCTCCGCCGCGATGCCGATGCCGGTGTCCGTCACCGACAGTTCCAGCCCACCGTCGCCGCCGCGGTGCGCGCGGACAAGGGCGGCTTCGCCGGGATTGGAGAATTTCACGGCGTTCGACAACAGGTTCACCAGCACCTGCCGCAGGCGCAGCGCATCGCCGGACAGCACCGGCAGACCATCCTCCAGCTCGATGCGGATCGGCACGCCGCGCTTGCCCGCCTGGATGGCGACGAGGTTCAGCGCCTCCCCCACCAAGTCGGACGGGGCGACGGGAGTTTCGTTCAGCCGCAGCCCACCGGCCTCGATGGTCGTGATGTCCAGGATGTCGTCGATGATCGCCAGAAGATGCTCGCCCGACTGGCGGATCGAGCCGGCGTAGTCGATGTAGCGGTCCACCTCTCCGGCGCCGAGCAGCCGCATCTCGATCACCTGGGCGAAACCGATGACCGCGTTCAGCGGGGTCCGCAGCTCATGGCTCATGATCTGGAGGAAGGTCGACTTGGCGCGATCCGCCGATTCGGCGGCTTCCTTCGCGGCGATCAGGTCGCCTTCGGTCCGCTTGCGCGCGGTGATGTCGCGGATGATGCCGGTGAAGACGCGGCGCCCACCCGTTTCGACCGCGCTGACCGACAACTCGATGGGGAAGCGGCCGCCGTCACCGCACCGCACCGCCACGGCCTCCCGCACGGCCCCGGCCCCGTGGGCCTCGCCGCCCGGCTGGTAAACGGCCAGCCCACCATCCTGAAGCAGCCCGACGATGTCCGGGATCAGCCGATCGATCCGGCTCCACAGCATGTCCGCCGCCGGAATGCCGAACATCACCTCCGCCGCCGGGTTGAAGCTGTGGACGATGCCCTCCCCGTCCATGGTGACGATGGCGTCGGCGGCGGCGTCGACGATGGCGTTGGTCCGGGCCTCCGCCATCAGCAGGGCGTCGGCGGTCCGCACATATTCGGTCATGTCGGTCAGCGTGCCGACGCAGCCCTGCACCCGCCCGTCCGCGCCGGTCAGCGGCGAACCCTGGCACAGGGCGAAGGTGACCGTGCCATCGGCCCCGCAGAACCGGAGATTCAGCAGAACCGGCAGGCCCGACGTCATGGCCTGCGCCCACTCCGCCTCCAGTCGGGATCGGTCGTCCGGATGAAGCGACGCGCGCCAGGCATGGCCGGACAGGGCATCGGGAGACAGGCCGGCGATGGCGGCAAAGCGCGGGTTGGCAGAGACGATGCCACCGTCCCGATCCGTCTGGAAAATGCCGACCGGGGCGGAGCGGGCCAGCGTCTGGTAGAGCGTTTCGCTCGCCCGCAGCCGCTGTTCGGCCTCCACCCGGTCGGTCACGTCACGGGCGTTGACGATGATCCCCCGGACGTCGGGGTCGTCCAGCCGGCTTTGCGCCGTCGTCTCCACCTGGCGCCACCCGCCCGCCGCGTGGCGCACCCGGCAGAGGAACGGGCCGTCGGCCTCGGTGCTCGTCCCGCGGCCGCAGCGGGCGAGACGCCGGGCGGCCTCCTCCCGGTCGTCCGGATGCAAGCAATCCAGGGCGGGCGTCCCCATCAGCGCCTCCGGCGGGGTGCCCAGCACCCGAAGGCACGCGCTTCCCACATCGATGAACCGACCCTCCGGCGACAACACGGCGACGATGTCGCTGGCGTTGGCCATCAGGGCATGAACATACCGCTCAAGACTCCGCACAGAACACCATTCCACATTGCCGCTCCAATGCAGAACAGTAAGACGCCAATCCGTTAACGATTCATGACGCCATTGTAGTCAACGAAGGAACAACAGGCTTAGCGCGCAGAGAATCGAGCCGCAAAGGCATCTGTGGTTGCGTCTGGAGCTTCTGTCATAACCATATGGCCTATGCCGGACAGCTGGATGACTTCAGAACCACCGACTTTGGCGGCAAGCGCCTTACCGGATTTCGCCGGGGTCATACGATCGACTCCGCCCAGCAGGAACAGCGCCGGGCAGGACACCGCCGCCGCCGCCTCGCCGCCGCGGACATAGGCGTTGCAGGCGCCCAGATCGACGCCAAGCACGCCGGGGCGGGCCCGCTGCATCAGTCGCCGCCCGCCGGGCACCAGCGACAGGCCCGGAGCCGACGCGCCGCCGACATGCCCGCGCGGTCCATGCCCCCAGCCGACGACCAGCTCGATCGCGGACGGATCGTTCAGCGCCGCCGCGGCCAGCAGATCCGGATGCACCGGCATCGTCTCCGCCACGCCCAGCAGGGCCAGCGACTCAACACGGTCGCCATGCCGCGCCGCGGTTTCCAAAGCCACCAGGGCGCCCATCGAATGGCCGGCGAGCGCCGCCTTGGCCAAACCCGCCGCGTCCAGAAGCGCCGCGATCCAGTCCGCCAGTTTCTCGATGGAGGGGAGCGGCGCCCCGCCGGACCGGCCATGGCCCGGCAGGTCCACCGCCAGGACTGACCGCCCGTGATGGGCGAGGTAGCGGCTTTGCAGGCTCCACACCGTGTGGTCCATACCGGCGCCGTGGATCAGCACCAGCGCCGGCCGGGCCGGGTCGAAAGGCCGCCCGCCGGTGTGGGCGTAGACGGCTTGGCCGTTGACGGTCAGGTCCATGGCAGCCTCCTCACGCTTTCGTCGCGGCGCGCAGCGCCTGGCGCAGATCGTCGATCAGGTCGTCGCAATCCTCCAGCCCGATGGACAGGCGGATCATGTCCTCCCCCACACCGGCGGCGGCGAGCGCCTCGGCGTCGAGCTGGGCGTGGGTGGTGCTGGCGGGGTGGATGACCAGCGACTTGGCGTCGCCGACGTTGGCGAGGTGGGAGAACAGCGCCAGCTTCTCGATGAAGCGCCGCCCGGCCTCCCGCCCGCCTTTGATCCCGAAGGAGATGATGGAGCCGGCGCCGTGCGGCAGGAGCTGGGCGCGCAGCCGGTGGTCGGGGTGGTCGGGCAATTCGGGATGGGTGACCCAGGCGACGCTGCCGTTCTCCGCGTAAGCCTCCGATTCGAGGAAGCCCAGCACTTTGCGGGTGTTGTGGACGTGGCCCTTCATCCGCAGCGGCAGGGTTTCCACACCCTGGAGAATCTGGAAGGCGTTCATCGGGCTCATGCAGGCGCCGAAGTCGCGCAGGCCCTCCGCGCGGGCGCGCATGACAAAGGCCGCCGGCCCGTACTCCTCGGCGAAGTCGATGCCGTGATAGCCGGCGTAGGGCTCGGTCAGGGTCGGGAACTTGCCGGACGCTTCCCAGTCGAAGGTGCCGCCGTCGATCACCACCCCGCCGATGGCGACGCCGTGCCCGGCCAGCCATTTGGTGCAGGAATGCATGACCAGATCGGCGCCGAAATTCAGCGGCTTGCACAGATAGGGCGTGACGAAGGTCGCATCGACCATCAGCGGCAGCCCGGCCTCATGCGCGACGGCGGACAGGCTGGGGATGTCGAGCACCTCCAGCCCCGGATTGCCCAGCACCTCGCCGAACAGCAGCCGCGTCTCCGGCCGGATGGCCGCGCGGAAGCCGTCGAGGTCGCGCGGATTCACGAAGGTCGTGGTGATGCCGAATCGCGGCAGCGTGTAGGCCAGCAGGTTGCGGCTGCCGCCGTAGATCGAGGAGGAGGCGACGATGTGCCCGCCCGCGTCCATCAGCGTCATGATGGCGAGCGTCAGCGCCGCCTGGCCGCTGGCCGTGCAGACCGCGCCGACACCGCCATCCAGAGCCGCCAGCCGCTCCTCCAGCACCGCCACCGTAGGGTTGGAGATGCGGGAATAGATGTGGCCCGGCCGTTCCAGGTTGAACAGAGAGGCGGCGTGGTCGGTGTCGTCGAAGACGTAGGACGTGGATTGATAGATCGGCACCGCCCGCGCCCCGGTGGCCGGGTCGGGCCGCTGGCCGGCGTGCAGGCTCAGCGTGTCGAACTTGAGGAACTTGGCGTCGGCCATTCCCTTTCCCCCTGAAAAGGTAAGGGCCGCCCGTGGTGCGAGCGGCCCTCTGCTGCTTCGTTTTTATTGCCTGCCCTGCTCAACTCGGTGAGCTGATTTGCGGCGAGGGTATGGCTGGATGACGCAAAGGTCAAGTAGTGGCTTTCCGAAAGTTGCCTCGGATTTTGAAGCAATTTACTCCACCCCGACCATCGTCTCCTCGGCCAGCCAGTCCACCACCTGGGCCAGGGCTTCCCAGCCGGTGGCGCCCTGCTCCAGCGCCTCGCGGTAGATGGCCACCTGACGGTGGGCGCTGGTGCCGCGGCGGATGATGTCGCGGGCGTTGGCGACCTCTGCCACGCAGTCGAAGCGCTCCGCGTCCTCGCGGGTCAGCTCGATCAGCTCCTCCATCAGGTCGGCGTAGGGAACGATGGTGCCGCGCCCGAAATCGACCAGCCCCTCGTCGAGGCCGTAGCGCTGGGCGCGCCAGCGGTTCTCGCCGATCAGCAGATTCTTGTAGGGCCGCCACGTCACGTTCGTCAGCCGCAGCCGCCACAGCATCCGCAGCAGGCAGCGGAACAGCGCCGCCACCGTCACCGCGTCGTCCAGCCGGGTGCAGACGTCGGTGATCCGCATCTCCAGCGTCGGGAAGCGCTGGGACGGCCGGATGTCCCACCACAGCTTGCTCGCGTCCTCGATGATGCCGGCGTTGACCAGGACGTTCACCTGCTGCTGGTACTCGCCGAAGCTCTGGAAGCTGTCGGGCATGCCGGTGCGCGGCAGCTCGTTCCACACCGCCAGCCGGTAGGATTTCCGCTGCATGTCCTGCCCCCGCCAGAAGGGCGAGGAGGTGGACAGCGCCAGCAGATGCGGCAGGAAATAGCGGACCTGATTCATCAGGTCGATGCGCAGGTCGTCGTCCTCGATCCCGACATGGACGTGCATGCCGCAGATCATCAGACGCCGCGCCGGCGCGCCCAGGTCGCGGGCCAGCATGTTGTAGCGGTCGCGGTTGGTGTGCTTCTGCGGCTCCCACGCGGCGAAGGGATGGGTGGAGGCCGCGATGGGCGCCAGATTGTGGGCGCGGGCCACCCCGGCCACTGTCGCGCGCAGCCGCGCCAGTTCGGCCCGCGCCTCCGTCAGGGTGGTGCAGACCGGCGTGCCGACCTCGATCTGGCAGCGCAGGAATTCCGGATGGATCTGGCCCGGCGCCTGCTCCTGGCAGGCCTCCAGCATTTCGTCCGGTGGGTTGCGCGCGATGTCCCGCGAGCTGCGGTCCACCAGCAGATACTCTTCCTCAAGCCCCAGCGTGAAGGCCGGCTCCATGAACGCTCACTCCCGCGGGAACAGTTTGATCTGGTAGAGGCCGGGGTCGGCCAGGATGGGCTCCAGCGCATCGCCCAGCACCGTCGCCCACAGCTCCGCCCCCTCCGCCGTGGCGATCAGGTCCTGGCGCACCTCGACCAGGACGTTGGGCAGCCCGGCGGGAGTCGCATGGGCCTCCACCGTGCCGCCCAGGGTGGTCCGGCCCGAATAGGGCTCGTTGTCGCCGACGCACCAGCGCCCGTCGGCGCGCAGCCGCGCGATCATCGGAATCGGGATGCGCGGGTCGTGGTCCCACAGGATGCCGACGTGCCAGGGCCGGGCGACGCCGCGCATCGCGGGCGTGAAGCTGTGGATCGACAGCAGCACCGGCACCTGCCCGCGCTCCCGCCGCCGGGCGACCTCGGCGGCGACCGCCGCGTGATAGGGCCGGAAGATGGCGTCGACCCGGCGCTCCTCCTCCGCCCGGTCCAAGGCCCGGTTGCCGGGGATCACCACATCGTCGCTGACCACCGGGATCGCCGTGGGATCGTCCAGCGCACGGTTCGGGTCGATCACCAGCCGTGAATAGCCGGACAGCACCGCCGCCGCGCCGAACCGCTCCGACAGCCGCCGCGTCACCTCCGCCGCGCCGATGTCGTAGGCGATGTGCCGGCACAGGTTCGCCTCGTCCAGCCCCAGCGTCCCCAAAGCCTTCGGAATGGCGCGCGCGGCGTGGTCGCACAGCAGCAGGACCGGGCTGTCCGACTCCGGGCGCAACACGGCGACCGGCGGCGGATCGTCGGGACCCAGCAACGGCGCGGCGGGCGCCGCGCGCGGCGGCGAGGGCATCGTCACCGGGCGGGGGTGTTCGGCGGGCTTGCAGGGGGATCGCTGCGTCATGATGGCACAGTATTGCAGGGTCTCGGTCGCAGCGGAAGTTCCCGCCGGCTGGTCCCCAAGGCAACGGTCCGGCGGCGCGGATGATCCCGGCGGAGCGGCGTTGTCTCACAATACGGGCCTTCCGCAGGTGAGCCATGCGGCCGGCGGCCGTGGCGCGTGCAGGTTGCGTCCGTTATAACGGACGCCATGCCGGACGCCAGCACACTCGCCCCCGCCGCGCGCGCCGACTCGGCGCAGCGGATCGCGCTGATCGCCCTTCTGACCGGTGCGCTGGGAATCGCCTTCGCTCCGATCTTCGTGCGCCTGTCCGAACTGGGGCCGAGCGCCACCGCCTTCTGGCGGCTCGCCTTCGCGATCCCGGCCCTGTGGGTCTGGATGGCGGTGGAGCCGAAGGGGGGCGCGCGGTCGCGCAAGCCTTCCTCACTGGCCGACTACGCCCGGCTGACCGCGGCGGGCCTGTTCTTCGCCGGCGACCTCGCCATCTGGCACTGGTCGATCCGCTACACCTCCGTCGCAAACTCCACGCTGCTCGCGAACTTCGCGCCGATCTTCGTGACGTTGGTGTCCTGGCTGGTGTTCAAGGAGCGGTTCAGCCGGACCTTCCTGATGGGGCTCGCGCTGGCGCTGTGCGGGGCCGTCGTGCTGATGGGGCAGAGCCTGAAGCTGAGCCCGGACCATTTGTTTGGCGATGCCCTCGGCCTGCTGACCGCGGTCTTCTACGGCGGCTATATCCTCGCGGTGGGCCGGCTGCGGGCGGAGTTCTCCACCGCCACCATCATGACCTGGAGCGGAGTCGTCACCGGTCTCGCCCTGCTGCCCATCGCCCTGCTGTCGGGGGAAAGCCTGATCGCCGGATCGCTCGGTGGCTGGGCCGTGCTGCTGGGGCTCGCCTTGGTCAGCCATGCCGGCGGCCAGAGCCTGATCACCTACGCGCTGGCCCATCTGCCCGCCGCCTTCTCCTCCGTCAGCCTGCTGCTCCAGCCGGCGGCGGCGGCGGTGCTGGCCTGGGCGCTGCTGGCCGAGCCGCTCGGCGCGTTCCAGGCGATCGGGGGCGCTGTGGTCCTGGCCGGCATCCTGATGGCCCGCCGCGGGAGCCGATGAGGCGCCTCCGACGATGCGGGCCATACGCCTCCGTCCGGATGCGAGTTGACGTGATTTGCCCGACTCGGGTACGACCTATCACCGATTGCTGATGAAAGGGCATGCCACCGTGTCCGACACCGAAGAACCCCACCACGTACCGGCCTCCTCCCAGCGCATTTCCGAATGGGTGGCGGAGCGGATTCTCGAACGGATCGCCCGCGGCGAACTCGTTCCGGGAGAGCGCCTGCCCGGCGAGCGCCAGCTTGCGGAGCAGCTCCACGTCAGCCGGGTCTCGGTGCGCGCGGCTCTGCAAAAGCTGAAGACGCAGGGCTTCCTGACCGCCGTCCAGGGCGGCGGCACGCGCGTGGTGTCCTCCGCGGGCGCCATGGACGGTGCACTGACCGAGATGGTCCGCGTGAAGCACGCCAATCTCTGCGACCTCGTGGAGATCCGGCAGGCCCTGGAAAGCTGGGCGGCCCGGCGCGCCACCGAACGCGCGACCCAGGAGCAGATCGACCACATCGGGCGGGTCCTCGCCGCGATGGGCGAGACCGGCCGCGACGGCAAGCAGGCCGCCGACGACATGGACTTCCATCTCGCCGTCGCCCAGGCGGCGGGAAGCCCGGTCTACCTGCACCTGCTGGCGACCATCCGCGACATCCTCGGCCAGATGATGGAGTACCATCACACCGAGCCCTTCGCGTTGGGCCGCGAGGCGCTGATGATCGACCATCACCGTGCCATCTACGACGCCATCAGGCGCCGCGATGCCGATGCCGCCGCCGTTGCGGCCACCGATCACCTCGGCTGGGTGCTCGACCGCTACAACGACTTGAGCCGGAAGGCGGAAGACCTCTCCCGCCCGGACACCGACGCCGCTCCGTAACACCGGGCGGCGCCACCGGAGAGGACCGCCCTCCCCGCTCCGCCATCAGGGCATGGAAAAAGCCGCGGGGTCCGAAGACACCCGCGGCTTTTCCTTTTCCGCCGATCGCGGCAATCCCGGTCATGCGGCCCGGTCAGGCCGCCAGGATACCTTCGATCTGCTTGGTCACGTCGTCGATCTCGGCCATGCCGTCCACCGTCTTCAGAACGCCGCGGCTCTGATAGTAGGGAAGGATCGGCGCGGTCTGCTCGTGATACTGGGCGAGGCGGGTCTTCACCGTGTCCGCGTTGTCGTCGGCCCGGCGCTTGAACTCCGTGCTGCCGCAGACATCGCAGACGCCATCGACCTTCGGCTTCTCGAAGACGTCGTGGTAGCCCTTGCCGCACTTGGCGCAGGTGTAACGACCGGTGATGCGCTCCACCAGGATGTCATCCACGACCTTCATCTCGATCACGTGATCGAGCTTCAGCCCCTTGTCCGACAGCATGGTGTCCAGCGACGCGGCCTGGGCGACCGTGCGCGGGAAACCATCGAGGATGAAGCCGTTGGCGACATCCGGCTTGGAAATGCGCTCAGCGATGATTTTGACCATCAGCTCGTCCGGCATCAATTTGCCGGCGGACATGATGTCCTTCGCCTGCTGCCCAAGCGGACCACCCTCGGCGACCATCGCGCGAAGCATGTCGCCCGTGGAAAGCTGGACGAGTCCGCGCGTGTCTTCGAGCCGCCGCGCCTGGGTCCCCTTCCCGGCGCCCGGCGGTCCGAGCAGAATGAGATTCATTACTTTCTCCCCCGAAGCTTCGCTTTTTTAATCAGCCCCTCATACTGGTGGGCCAGCAGATGGGAATGAATCTGCGCGACCGTGTCCATCGTCACCGTGACCACGATCAGCAGGCTGGTGCCGCCAAAATAGAACGGAACCGAATGCTGGGAAATCAGGATTTCGGGGAGGAGACAAACCGCCACAAGGTAGGCCGAACCGATCACCGTCAACCGGGTCAGCACGTAGTCGATGTAGTCCGCGGTGTTCTTGCCCGGACGGATGCCGGGAATGAAACCGCCATACTTACGCAGGTTCTCGGCCGTGTCCGCGGGGTTGAAGACGATGGCCGTGTAGAAGAAGCAGAAGAAGATGATCAGCGCCGAATACAGGATCATGTAGAGCGGCGTACCGTGCGCCAAATAGCGCGAGACGGCCTGCAGCCACTCCGGACCCTCGCCGCCCGCGAAGCCGACCGCGGTCAGCGGCAGCAGCAGCAGCGACGACGCGAAGATCGGCGGGATGACGCCCGAGGTGTTCAGCTTCAGCGGCAGGTGCGACGCTTCGCCGCCGAACACGCGGTTGCCCATCTGCCGCTTCGGATACTGGATCAGCAGCCGGCGCTGCGCGCGCTCCATGAACACGATGAAGAACACGACGCCCACCGCCATCAGCAGCAGGAAGACGATGAACAGCGTGGACAGAGCGCCGGTGCGGCCCAGCTCCAACGTGCTGACGAGAGCGCGCGGCAGCTCGGCGACAATGCCGGCGAAGATGATGAGGGAGATGCCGTTGCCGATGCCGCGGGCGGTGATCTGCTCGCCCAGCCACATCAGGAACATCGTGCCGCCGACCAGCGTGATGACCGTCGCGATCTTGAAGAACAGCCCCGGCTCGGGAACCGCGGCGCCGGATGCGCCGGTCATCGCCTCAAGCCCCACCGCCAAGCCCCAGGCCTGCACGGTCGCCAGCAGCACCGTGCCGTATCGGGTGTACTGGTTCAGCTTCTTGCGGCCCGACTCGCCCTCCTTCTTCAGCGCTTCCATCTGCGGCGACACCGCGGTCAGAAGCTGCACGATGATGGAGGCCGAAATGTACGGCATGATGTTGAGCGCGAAGATCGTCATGCGGTGCAGCGCGCCGCCGGCCAGCATGTCGAACATGCCGAGGATGCCCCCGCCCTGCTGCCGGAAAATATCGGCCAGGATCTGCGGGTTGACGCCCGGAATCGGGATGTAGGTGCCCAGGCGGTAGATGATCAAGGCACCAAGGGTGAACCAGATCCGCTTCTTCAGCTCGGTCGCCTTGGAGAAGGCCCCGAAATTAATGTTCGCGGCAAGCTGCTCGGCCGCTGATGCCATGGGTCGTATCCCTGTCCCTAATGCACGAACGGGGCGGTCCTGCAGGATGCAGGCCGCCCCTCGCAACTTCGCTTCATTTAGTGCCGGAAGATGCCCGCGCGCAAGCGCGGGCTTCCGATCACTCGGCGGCTTCGGCGGCGGACGCGGTCAGCGTGACGCTGCCACCCGCCTTCTCGACCGCTTCCACAGCCGACTTGGAGGCGCCGGCCACGGTGAAGCTGGCCTTCGTCGTCAGGGCGCCCTTGCCCAGCAGACGGATGCCATCCTTCTTCACCTTGCCGGTGACGCCCGCCGCTTCCAGGGCCACCGCATCGATGGTCTGGCTGGCGTCGAGCTTGCCGGCGTCGATGAACTTCTGGACCAGGCCCAGGTTCACGACCGAGTATTCCTTCGCGAAGATGTTGCGGAAACCGCGCTTCGGAAGGCGGCGGTGAAGGGGCATCTGGCCGCCTTCAAAGCCGTTGATGGCCACGCCGGTGCGCGAGGTCTGACCCTTGACGCCACGGCCGCCGGTCTTGCCCTTGCCCGAACCGATACCGCGGCCGACGCGCATGCGCTCCTTACGGGCACCGGGGTTGTCCCGGAGATCGTTCAGCTTCGTCATGGGTTCAGCCCTCGTTCTCGACGCGGACCAGGTGCGCGACCTTGGCGATCATGCCCCGCACGGCCGGAGTGTCCTCCAGCTCGCGGGTCCGGTGCAGCTTGTTGAGACCCAGACCGACCAGCGTCTCGCGCTGGTCGTGCTTACGACCGATCGGGCTGCCGGTCTGGGTGACGATGACGGTCTTCTTCTCGGCCATGATCAAGCCTCCTGCGCACCGGCGGCGCCGGTTTCACGCTTGCCGAGGATGTCGCTCACGCGACGGCCGCGGCGGGCGGCGACGCTGCGCGGGCTGGAAACCTGCGACAGCGCGTCGAAGGTCGCCTTGATCATGTTGTGCGGGTTGGAGGTGCCGATGGACTTCGTCACCACATCCTGCACACCCAGGGCCTCGAAGATCGCGCGCATCGGACCGCCGGCGATGATGCCGGTACCGGCCGGAGCGGTGCGCAGCACGACCTTGCCGGCACCGAAGTGACCGTTGGAGTCGTGGTGCAGCGTGCGGCCTTCGCGGAGCGGAACGCGGATCATGCCGCGCTTCGCCTGGTCGGTCGCCTTGCGGATCGCCTCCGGCACCTCACGGGCCTTGCCCGATCCGACGCCGACGCGGCCCTTGCCGTCACCGACCACCACCAGGGCGGCGAAGCCGAAGCGACGGCCGCCCTTCACAACCTTGGCGACGCGGTTGATGCCGACGAGCTTTTCGATCAGCTCGCTCTCTTCCCGGTCGCGATCGCGCGGCTGCCGATCACGGTCGCTCCGCTCGCCTCTTTCACGTGCCATTTCGGAGCCTCCTTAGAACGACAGCCCGCCCTCGCGGGCGGCGTCAGCCAGGGCCTTGACCCGGCCGTGGTAAATGTAGCCACCACGGTCGAACACGACCTCGGTGACGCCAGCCGCCTTGGCGCGCTCAGCGATGAGCGCACCGATCTTCTGGGCGGCTTCGACGTTCCCACCGTGCTTGAGCTGCTCGCGCAGCTCTTTCTCCACGGACGAGGCCGAGGCGACCGTGCGGCCGTTCTCGTCGTCGATGATCTGGGCGTAGATGTGCAGATTGGACCGGAAAACCGAGAGGCGAGCCCGCCCGCCGGCCTTCTTGGCAATCTGCGCGCGCACGCGCTGCTTGCGGCGCTCGTGGAGTTGCTTTGGCTTGAGCATGGCGGACCTTACTTCTTCTTGCCTTCCTTGCGGATGAGCGTCTCGGTCTCGTACTTGATGCCCTTGCCCTTGTAGGGCTCCGGCTTCTTCCAACCGCGGATCTCCGCGGCGACTTGACCGACCTTTTGCTTGTCGAAGCCCGACACCGAGATCGCGGTGGGCTTATCACACTTGATGGTGATGCCCTCCGGGATCGGGTACTTGACGTCGTGCGAGTAGCCGAGCTGCATGACCAGCTCCTTGCCCTGCACGGCGGCACGGTAACCGACGCCGTTGATCTCGAGGTTGATGGTGAAGCCCTGGTTGACGCCCGTGACCATGTTGTTGATCAGGGTGCGCGAGGTTGCCCACATGACGCGGGCGCGCTTGCTGTCGTTCGCCGGGGCCACCACGACCTTGCCGTCTTCCAGCTTGGCCGTGATGTCGTCGATGAGGGTCAGGCTGAGCGAACCCAGCTTGCCCTTGGCCGACACCTGCTGGCCGTTGACGGAGACGTCAACACCAGCCGGAACCGGCACGGGATGCTTTCCAATGCGCGACATCGAAGGGTCCCCCTTAGAACACGCGGCAGAGGACTTCACCGCCGACGTTGGCGGCGCGGGCCTCATTGTCCGACATCACGCCGCGCGGCGTGGAGAGGATCGCGATGCCGAGGCCGTTGAAGACGCGGGGCAGATCGGTGATCTTCGAATAGACGCGGCGGCCGGGCTTCGACACACGGGCGATCTGCTTAATCACAGGCTCGCCTTCGTGATACTTCAGCTCGATCTTCAGGTTCTTGATGCCGGGGCGCAGTTCCTCCTCGGAGTAACCGCGGATGTAACCCTCGCGCTTGAGAACCTCAAGCACGTTGCTGCGCAGCTTCGACGCCGGGCTCTGCACAACAGACATACGGGCGTGCTGACCGTTGCGAATACGGGTCAGCATATCGCCGAGCGGATCGCTCAAAGACATTCTCCGACCCTCCTTACCAGCTCGACTTCGTCATGCCCGGAATCTGACCAGTCGAGGCCAGATCGCGGAGCGCGACGCGCGACAGCTTGAACTTGCGATAGAACGCCCGCGGACGGCCGGTCATTTCGCAGCGGTTGCGGATGCGCACCTTCGACGAGTTGCGCGGCAGCTCAGCCAGCTTGAGGCGGGCGGCGAACTGCTCTTCCGGCGGGAGGGAGCGATCGGAGGCGATGGCCTTCAGGCGGGCACGCTTGTTGGCGAATTGCTTCACCAGCTTGGTGCGACGCTTGTTCTTCTCGATGGCACTGGTCTTAGCCATGGGGTCGTGCTCCAGCCAATCAGGCCACAAACGGCATGTCGAAGGCCTTCAGGAGAGCCTTGGCCTCCTTGTCGGTCTTCGCCGAGGTGACGAAAATGATGTCCATGCCGCGGATCTGATCGATCTTGTCGTAGTCGATCTCCGGGAAAATGATCTGCTCCTTCACGCCCATGGCATAGTTGCCACGGCCGTCGAAGCTGTTGCCGGGGATGCCGCGGAAGTCGCGGACACGCGGCAACGCGATCGTGACCAGGCGATCCAGGAACTCGTACATGCGGTCACGGCGGAGCGTGACCTTGCACCCGATCGCCATGCCCTCACGCAGCTTGAACTGCGCGATCGACTTGCGGGACTTCGTGACGATCGGCTTCTGGCCGCTGATCGCCGTCAGTTCGCTCACCGCATTCTGGATCTTCTTGGAGTCGCCGACAGCCTCGCCGACACCCATGTTGATGACGATCTTCTCGATCCGCGGAACTTCCATGTCGTTCGCATAGCCGAACTCAGCCTTGAGCGCGGCGCGGATCTTGGAGTCGTACACTTCCTTCAAACGTGCAGCCATTGGTCCGGTCCTCACACGTCGATGACTTCGCCGGACCGCTTGGCGACACGCACCTTGCGGCCATCCTCAAGGATCTTGAAACCGACGCGGGTCGGCTTGCCGTCCTTGGGGTCGACATGAGCAACGTTCGAGACGTTGATGGGCGCCTCGAACTCAACGATACCGCCCTGCGACGTGGCGCTCGGACGCTGGTGCTTCTTCACCACGTTCACGCCCTGCACGACGACACGGTTTTCCGCCGGGATGACCTTGAGGACCTCGCCGGTCTTGCCCTTGTCCTTGCCGGCAAGGATGACGACCTTGTCCTTGGTCTTGATCTTCGCGGCCATCACAGCACCTCCGGCGCCAGCGAGATGATCTTCATGAACTTCTTGCCGCGAAGCTCACGAGTGACCGGCCCGAAGATACGCGTGCCGATCGGCTCGCCCTGCTTGTTGATCAGCACGGCGGCATTGCGGTCGAAACGGATCGCGGACCCGTCCTCCCGGCGCAGTTCCTTCGCGGTGCGGACGATGACGGCGCGATGCACGTCGCCCTTCTTGACGCGGCCCTTCGGAATGGCCTCCTTGACCGAGACGACGATGACGTCGCCGACGGTGGCCACCTTCCGCTTGGACCCGCCAAGCACCTTGATGCACTGCACCCGGCGCGCCCCGCTATTGTCGGCGACTTCCAGGTTGGTTTGCATCTGGATCATGGTTTGTACCCTTCCGTTTACGCGGCGCCGCTAACGGCGGCGGACTCAAGCACGACCGTCCAGCGCTTGCGCTTGGAGATCGGGCGGCATTCGATGATCGAAACGGTATCGCCGACCTTGAACTGGTTGCCCTCGTCGTGGGCGGCGTACTTCTTCGACTGACGAATGAACTTCTTGTACACGGGGTGCATGACGCGGCGCTCGACCAGGACGATAACCGTCTTGTCGCCCTTGTCGCTGACCACCGTGCCCTGCAGAACGCGGCGAGGCATAGGTAGCCCTCCTTACTTGCCGGCTTCGGCTGAGCGCGAACGCTCGCCGAGGATCGTCTTGATGCGCGCGATGTCGCGACGCACCACCTGCACCCGCGCGGTGTTCTCCAGCTGGCCGGAGGCCCGCTGGAAGCGCAGGTTGAACTGTTCCTTCTTGAGCTGGAGGAGCTGATCGTTCAGCTCCTCGTTGCTCTTCGCACGAACGTCGACGGGCTTCATGCCGCCACCTCCTCACCGCCGCCGAGGCGGGTCACCAGCTTTGTCTTGATCGGCAGCTTGGCGGCCGCCAGGGCGAACGCCTGCTTTGCCACATCCGCGGGCACGCCGTCCAGCTCAAACAGAATACGGCCGGGATGAACGCGGGCCGCCCAGTACTCGGGCGTGCCCTTACCGGAACCCATGCGGACTTCGGCAGGCTTGGTGGAGACCGGCAGGTCCGGGAACACGCGGATCCACACGCGGCCCTGACGCTTCATGGCGCGGGTGATCGCGCGGCGGGCCGCCTCGATCTGACGGGCCGTGATGCGCTCCGGCTCCAGGGCCTTGAGGCCGAAGGAGCCGAAGTTCAGCTGGGTGCCGCCCTTCGCGTTGCCGTGGATGCGGCCCTTGTGGGCCTTGCGGTACTTGGTACGCTTCGGAGAAAGCATCGCTCGTGCCCCTTACTAGCGGTCAGCCCGCTCGGAGCGGTCACGGTCGCCGCGACCGCGGCCCCCACGCTCCTCACGGTCACCACGCTCGCGACGCTCGCGACGCGGCTCGCCATCGGTCGACACCGGCTCGGTGCCCATGCGCTTGTCCTGGGCCATCGGGTCGTGCGCCATGATCTCGCCCTTGAAGACCCACACCTTGACACCGCAGGTGCCGTAGGTGGTCTTCGCGGTCGCGGTGCCATAGTCGATGTCCGCACGCAGGGTGTGCAGCGGAACGCGACCCTCGCGGTACCACTCCAGGCGGGCGATCTCGGCACCGCCGAGACGACCGGAGCAGTTGATCCGGATGCCCTGGGCGCCCAGACGCATGGCCGACTGCACGGCGCGCTTCATGGCGCGACGGAAGGCCACGCGGCGCTCGAGCTGGTTGGAGATGTTCTCGGCGATGAGCTTGGCATCGATCTCCGGCTTGCGGATCTCGATGATGTTCAGGCTCACCTCGCCGCCGGCCATCTTCGACAGCTCGGTGCGCAGCTTCTCGATGTCCGCGCCCTTCTTGCCGATCACCACGCCCGGACGGGCCGAGTGAATGGTGACGCGGGCCTTCTTGGCCGGACGCTCGATGATGACGCGCGAACAGCCGGCCTGCTGCAGGCGGCCCTGCAGATAGCCACGCAGCTTCAGATCCTGGTGCAGCAGGTTGGCGTAGTCGCGCTTGGCGAACCAACGGCTGTCCCAGGTCCGGTTGATGCCGAGGCGCAGCCCGATCGGATTGACTTTCTGACCCATCTTACTCGGCCCCTTCGGCAGCGGCGGCGTCGCGCTCACGCACGATGATCGTCAGGTTGGAGAACAGCTTCTCGACCCGCGCGCCGCGCCCACGGGCACGGGCGTGGAAGCGCTTCATCACCAGGGCGCGGCCGACCGTCGCCGAGGAGACGTACAGGCGGTCCACATCGAGCTGATGGTTGTTCTCGGCGTTGGCGATCGCGGCCTGGAGGACCTTCTTCACCTCGCCGGCGATGCGGCGCTTGGAGAAGGTCAGCTCGGCCACGGCGCTGCTGGCATCCTTGTTCCGGATGAGCTGGGCGACGAGGTTCAGCTTGCGCGGGCTGGTGCGGATCATCGGATTGGAGGCGATCGCCTCGTTCTCCGCGATACGGCTGGGGTTGGAGGGCTTGCCCATGGCTTACTTCCTCTTCGCCTTCTTGTCCGCCGCGTGCCCGTAGAAGGTGCGCGTCGGAGCGAACTCACCGAACTTGTGGCCGATCATGTTCTCGGTCACCAGAACCGGCAGGAACTTGTGGCCATTGTACACGCCGAACGTGAGACCCACGAACTGCGGCAGGATCGTCGAGCGACGCGACCAGATCTTGATGATCTCGTTGCGGCCCGAAGCCCGCGACTTGTCCGCCTTCTTGAGCAGGTAGCCGTCGACGAACGGGCCCTTCCAAACGGAGCGTGCCATCGTCCGCCCTCCTTACTTCGAATGACGGCGGCGCAGGATCAGGCCATCCGTCTTCTTGTTGTGACGAGTCTTCTTGCCCTTGGTCGGCTTGCCCCACGGCGTGACCGGATGACGGCCACCCGAGGTGCGGCCTTCACCACCACCGTGCGGGTGGTCGATCGGGTTCATGGCGACACCACGGACGGACGGACGGATGCCCAGCCAACGGCTGCGACCGGCCTTGCCCTTGTTGGTGTTCATGTTGTCCGGGTTCGACACGGCACCCAGGGTGGCCATGCAGTCGCCGCGGACCACGCGAAGCTCGCCCGAGGGCAGCTTCAGCTGGGCGTAGCCACCGTCGCGGCCGACCAGCTGCAGGTAGGTGCCGGCCGAACGGGCCAGCTGACCACCCTTGCCGGGCTTCAGCTCGACGTTGTGCAGCACCGAACCGACCGGGATGTTCTTCAGCGGCATGGCGTTGCCGGGCTTCACATCCACCTTCTCGCCGGCCACCACCGTGTCGCCCACCTTCAAGCGCTGCGGCGCCAGAATGTAGGAGAGGGTGCCGTCCTCATACTTGATGAGGGCGATGAAGGCCGTACGGTTCGGATCGTACTCCAGGCGCTCGACGACCGCCGGGACGTTGAACTTGCGGCGCTTGAAGTCCACCAGACGGTAGACGCGCTTGTGACCGCCACCCATCCGGCGCGCGGTGATGCGGCCGGTGTTGTTGCGGCCGCCGGACTTGGTCAGGCCCTCGGTGAGGGTCTTGACCGGCTTGCCCTTCCACAGCTCCGAGCGGTCGACGATGACCAGCTGGCGGAGCGACGGCGTAATTGGGCGATATTGCTTCAGAGCCATCGGATCACACTCCCGCTCAGATGCCCGTGGTCACGTCGATCTTGTTCCCCTCGGCGAGGGTCACGACGGCCTTCTTGAAGTCCGAGCGACGGCCGATGGTGCCGCGGAAGCGCTTGGTCTTACCCTTGGAAACCAGGGTGTTGACCGCCGTCACCTTCACGTTGAACAGCCCCTCGACCGCCGACTTGATCTCCGGCTTGGTCGCCGACAGCGGCACGCGGAACGTCACCTGATTGTGCTCCGACGCCATCGTCGACTTCTCGGTGATCACCGGAGCCAGGATGAGGTCGTACATCCGCTCCTGGCTCACCGCAGGTTTCGACTGCTTGCTCATTTCAGGCGAGCCTCCAGCTGCTCGACCGCGTTGCGGGTCAGGACCAGCGTATCGCGGCGAAGAATGTCGTAGACGTTGGCGCCCTGCTCCGGCAGCACGTCGATCAGCGGGATGTTGCGCGAGGCCCGAGCGAAGTTCTCGTTCAGGTTGGCGCCATCGATGATCAGAGCCGAGGTCAGGCCGAGCGAAGCGAGACGGACAGCCAGTTCCTTGGTCTTGTGGCTCTCGGCCGAAGCGGCGTCGAGGACCAGGAGCTTGCCTTCCGCGGCCTTGGTGGACAGCGCGGTCTTCAGGGCCAGCTTGCGGACCTTCTTGGTCAGGTCGTGCTCGTGCGAGCGGACGACCGGGCCGAAGATGGTCGCACCGCCACGGAACTGGGCGGAGCGCATGGAGCCCTGACGGGCGCGGCCGGTGCCCTTCTGGCGGTACGGCTTCTTGCCGGTGCCGGAAATCTCGCTGACCGTCTTGGTCTTGTGGTTACCGGCGCGGCGCTTGGCCAGCTGCCAGTTGACCATGCGGGCCAGGATGTCCGTGCGGGACGGAAGGCCGAAGATCTCGTCGGCCAGCTCGATCTCGCCGACGGTCTCGTTGTTGAGGTTCTTAATGGTCGCCTTCATGGCCATCACTCCTGCGGCTCGGCGGCGGCTTCGGCGGCCGGCGCAGCCTTGATCCCGGCGGGGAACGGCAGACCTTCCGGAGCCTTCTTCTTCACCGCGTCGCGGATGCGGAGCCAAGCCCCCTCGGCGCCCGGAACGGCACCCTTGAGGAAGATCAGACCGCGGTCCTCATCGACCGACACGACCTTCAGGTTCAGAACCGTGACCTTCTCGTCGCCGAGATGACCGGCCATCTTCTTGTTCTTGAAGACCTTGCCGGGGTCCTGGCGGTTACCCGTCGAACCGTGCGAGCGGTGCGACACCGACACGCCGTGCGTCGCGCGCAGACCACCGAAGTTCCAGCGCTTCATCGCACCGGCGAAGCCCTTGCCGATGGAAGTGCCGGTGACGTCGACGAACTGGCCCGGGAGGAAATGCGCAGCCGAGAGCTCGGCGCCGACCTCGATCAGCGCGTCGGCATCGACGCGGAACTCGACCAGCTTGCGCTTGGGCTCGACGCGCGCCTTGGCGAAATGCCCGCGCTGCGGCTTCGTGACGTTCTTCACCTTGATGGCGCCTGCGCCGAGCTGGACGGCGGTGTAGCCATCCTTGTCCTCGGTGCGGACGGCGACGACCTGGCAGCTGTCGACTTTCAGCACAGTCACCGGCACGTGCTGCCCGTCGTCCGTGAAGACGCGGGTCATGCCGACTTTCTGCGCGATCAAACCGGATCGCATTGTTCTTTATCTCCTGACCAGGGACATCCTCAGAGGGAGAGGTCCCTCAACAGCAACGAATTAGAGCTTGATCTCGACGTCCACACCGGCAGCGAGGTCGAGCTTCATCAGCGCGTCCACCGTCTGCGGCGTCGGATCGACGATGTCGAGCAGACGCTTGTGGGTGCGGATTTCGAACTGCTCGCGCGACTTCTTGTCGACGTGCGGCGAGCGGTTCACCGTAAACTTCTCGATCTGCGTCGGCAGCGGGATCGGGCCCCGCACCCGAGCACCGGTCCGCTTGGCGGTGTTGACGATCTCGCTGGTCGACTGGTCGAGCACGCGATGATCGAACGCCTTCAAGCGGATGCGGATGTTCTGGCTGTCCATGTCCAAACGTCCCTTGCACCTCGTTTCGGTGGCGCGACTGCGCCACCGGCACCCAAAAACTGTCCCCCGGGGACCCGCGGCGGCAGGCGAACCTGCGCCGGCTCACCGAAGCGGTGGGCGGCGGTTCGTCTGTCCGATCTGACGGCCGATACGAAAAAGAACATCCCCCGCATCGCAATGCGGATGGATGTTCCTGGCAGCAACCGGTGCAAGTAGAGCTTGCGGTGCCGTTCGTGATCGGGCTGCGTCTAGGCCGGACGTGCCTACTACCAACCCAAATTCCAGAGGGCGTAACGTGTATGCCCTAGGCGCCCCGGTGTCAACCCACATTTTCCCCCTTGTGACAGGAGGATGACGGGATCGGTCCGGTTCGGCGCGTCACGCCGCATTATCGCGGATCGGCCATGCAAAAAGGGGCCGGCCCGCGGGCCGGCCCCCTTTCACAGAAAGGAACCTTACTTGATGATCGAGGCGACGACGCCGGCGCCGACCGTACGACCACCCTCACGGATGGCGAAGCGCAGGCCCTCGTCCATGGCGATCGGAGCGATCAGCTCGACTTCCATGGAGATGTTGTCGCCCGGCATCACCATCTCGGTGCCTTCCGGCAGCTTCACCATGCCCGTCACGTCGGTCGTGCGGAAGTAGAACTGCGGACGGTAGTTGGTGAAGAACGGCGTGTGACGGCCACCCTCTTCCTTCGTCAGGATGTAGGCCTCGGCCTTGAAGGTGGTGTGCGGCGTGATGCTGCCCGGCTTGGCCAGAACCTGGCCGCGCTCGACGTCCTCACGCTTCGTGCCGCGCAGCAGCGCGCCGATGTTGTCGCCCGCCTCACCCGAGTCGAGCAGCTTGCGGAACATCTCGACGCCGGTCACGGTGGTCTTGACCGTGGTCTTCAGACCGACGATCTCGACTTCCTCGCCGACCTTGACGATGCCGCGCTCGACGCGGCCGGTCACCACGGTGCCACGGCCCGAGATCGAGAACACGTCTTCGATCGGCATCAGGAACGGACGGTCCTTCGGACGCTCCGGCTGCGGGATGTACTGGTCGACCTCGGCCATCAGCTTGAGGATCGCGTCACGGCC
>NZ_VITI01000007.1 GCF_007827795.1 Azospirillum brasilense | reverse complement strand
TCGGCGTCGCGCCGGGTCAGGGCGTCGATGATGTCGCGGTGCTCGACGATGGACGTCTCGGCCCGGCCGCCGCGGCGCATGGTGACGCGGCGGATGGCCCGCATGTGGATGAAGAAGCGGTCGGTCAGGTCGGCGATGAGCGTGCAGCCCGAGGCCTGGATGATCGACTGGTGGAAGGCGACGTTGGCGTCGGAATATTCCAGCACGTGGTCGGCCAGCTCGCCTTCGGCGAAGCGGTCGAAGGTCTCGTGCAGGTCGGCCATGCCGCGCTCGTCGGCGCGCTCGACGAAGAGGCGGGCGGCCATGCCTTCGAGCGCCGCGCAGACGGTGATCATCTCGATGATCTCCGCCTTGGTCTTGCGCACCACGAAGATGCCGCGCCGGGGCATCGAGCGGATGAAGCCCTCCTGCTCCAGCAGCGCCATGGCCTCGCGCACCGGGGTGCGGCTGACGCCCAGCGCCTCGCAGAGCTGGCGCTCGTCGAGGCGGATCTCGCTCGGTCCGCCATAGATGTCCATCTGGGTGATGGCCTGGCGCAGCGACTGGTAGGCCTTGGCCTTGAAGCTCATCCCCTGATCCAGGGGTGCGACCGAGAAACTCATCGTCTGCATGGCTGTTCCCGTCCCTGACTCTTCTTTCCCCTCGCGTGGGAGGGCCCCCGGCTGAAGGGGTCTGGGCCGCGGTTTCGTTGCCCCGGAGAAGGGAAGCGGCTTGGATTGGTGATACGGTATACCAGATACCACTAGCCCGCAAGCGATTATGTTCGCTCAGCGAACTGTTTCACGAACGCACTTGGAATGGAGGGGAATGTCGCGCCGGGGTTGCGGGGCGGAATTGCGAAAATCTGAACGAAGACGAGCCCCCACCCTAACCCTCCCCCGCTGCGCAGGGGAGGGAACTGCCGCCGTTTTGCAAAAGGCTCCCTCCCCTGCGATAGCGGGGGAGGGCCGGGGTGGGGGCAAGCCTCACCGCGGCGGCGCGATGACCGCGACGGCTCCCGGCCGCACGCGGAAGCGCGCCGGGGTGTGGGTGGTGATGTCACCGTCGGTGTTCACCGGGCGGCGGTGGCGGGTGGTGATCTCCACCTCCTGCCCGTACCAGGCATGAACGTTCTTCCAGTGCCCATGCCGCCCGCGCCGGAAGTCCGGGTAGAGGAGGGGCCACTCCCACCAGCCGCGCAGGTCGATGCTGTAGACGTCCAGCTGCCCGTCGTCGGGGGCGGCGTTCTCCTGCACGGTCATGCCGCCGCCGTAATGACGCCCGTTGCCGACGCCGATCTGCACCGACTTGACCCGGTGCCGCTTTCCGTTGATGCGGATCTCGGCGCGGAAGGGCGCCATGCGCCGCGCCACGCGGAAGGCCGCCACGGCGTAGCCGAACACGCCCCAGCGCCGCTTCATCTCGCGCGTCAGTTCGCGGGCCAGCTCGACGCTGAGACCGATGCTGGCGACGTTGAAGAAGGCCACGCCGTTGACCTCGCCCAGATCGATCCGGCGAATCGGCCCGCTGACGGCCAGCTTCGCCGCCTCCCGCACATCCAGCGGGATTCCCAGCGTGCGCGCCAGATCGTTCGCCGTGCCCATGGGCAGGATGGCGAGCGGCAGGCCGGTGTCGGCCAGCGCCGGGGCGGCGGCGTTCAGCGTGCCGTCACCGCCCCCGATGATGACCATGTCCACCGAGTCGGCATGGTCGCGGATCGCCTCGGCGATGTCCTCCCGCTCGCGGCACTCGGCGCGGATCAGGGTGACGCCCGCCTTCGCGGCCTCCTCCCGGATGTCGTCGAGCGCGCGCTGCCCCTGGCGGGCCTTCCCATTGACGATCAGCAGCGCGCGGCGTCGGTCGGCGCTCAGCGTCGGCCTCCCACCTCGTCCAGATGCTCCAGCAGGCTGGCCGGGTCCTCATAGACGCGGAAGGCGCCGGCCCGCTCCAGCTCGTCCTGCCCGTAGCCGCCGGACAGCAGCCCGATGCTGAGCGCGCGGGCGCGCCGCGCGGCCAGGATGTCCCACACGCTGTCGCCGACCACGATGGCCGACTCGATGGGGACGCCAAGCCGCTCCGCCGCCGCCAGGAACAGGTCGGGGTCGGGCTTGGCGTATTTCACCTGATCGCGCGTGACCACCGGCACCCGGTCCGGGTCCACGCCCAGAGCCTCCAGCCCAGAGCGCGCCGTCTCGATCCGCCCGCTGGTGGCGATGGCCCAGGGGATGCCCGCCGCCGTCAGGTGGGACAGCAGCTCCTGCGCGCCGGGCAGCGGGCGGACGCGCCCGGCAAGCCCGCGGAACGCCTCGGCGTGGCGGCGGCGCAGCCTTTCCAGAAGCTCCGGGCTGATGGCGAGGCCGGTTTCGCGCAACAGCATGTTGGCGAACAGGCCGCCGCTCATGCCGATCTTGCGGTGGATGCGCCAGACCGACAGCTCGATCCCCTCATGGTCCAGCGCCTCCTGCCAGGCCAGCACATGCTGGTAGACGCTGTCGATCAGCGTGCCGTCGAGGTCGAACAGGAAAGCCGTGTTGATGCGGTCCATGGCGTGTGTCCCCAAGGCTGAATCCCGCTCCGGCGGAGCCGGCCCCAGTGAGTTGGTGCCGGGCCTGCTGCGCCGCAACGTCCCCCCGGCGGCAATTCTGCGCCCCCGCCGGGAACGGGGCGCGGCGGAACATCGCGGCCGGTTCCGCGTCAAGCTCATGCTGCCCCTCGGGCGGCGGATTGCAACGACGGGCGCAACGGCGGGGAGCGGACACCTTGGCACAGCGAGAGGACACGGACGGCAATCGGCGCTGGTCCATCGACCGGATCACGCTCGGCCTCTGGCTGGTCGGCCTGCTGGCCGCCTTGGCCGTCCTGTGGGGCCTCGGCGCCGCCTCGCCGGTGCTCATCCCGCTGGCCGGGGCCTTCTTCGTGGCGGTCGCCGTGGCGCCAGTCGGGCGCTGGGTGCGCGACCGGGTGCCGCCGCGGCTGGCCCTGCTCGGCCCGCTCGCCGCGATGCTGACGGTGCTGCTGGTGCTCGCCGTCTTCGCCGGCGGCCTGTGGTTCATCGGCCAGCGCGTGGCCGGCGAGGTGCCGCGCCATGCCGAGGAGCTGCAACGGCTGTGGGGGCAGGCGAACGGCTGGATCGACGGGCTGCGCGAACAGTTCCTCGGCGATTCAGGCGGCGATTCAGGCGGCGGCTCCGGCAGCGACGGGGGCGGAGGCGGGGCGGAGGCGCTGTCCGGACTCGTCGCGGCGGTGCTGACGGCGGCGCGGGAGGCCGTCTCGACGATGGTCATCGTGCTGTTCCTCGCCCTGCTGATGCTGGTCGAGGCGCCGGTCTGGCGCGAGAAGATCGTGAAGACGCTGGGGCCGGAGCGCTGCGCCACCACCGTCACCGCGGTCACCGCCATCGCCCAGCAGTTCCGCCGCTTCCTGCTGGTCAGCACGACGCTGGGCCTGATCACCGGGGCGCTCTACATCGGCTGGCTGTCGCTGTTCGGGATCGACTTCCTGTTCCTGTGGGGCTTCCTGGCCTTCCTGCTGAACTACATCCCGGTGATCGGGTCGGTGGGAGCGGCCACGCTGCCCGTGCTGATGGCGCTGGCCCAGGGTGGCTCATCCACCGCCCTGATGGTCGCCGGCGGGCTGCTGGTGATCGAGCAGGTGATGGGCAACTTCATCGGCCCCCGGCTGGAGGGCAAGCAGCTCGCCATCTCCCCGCTGGTGATCGTCAGTTCGCTGCTGCTGTGGAGCTGGCTGTGGGGGGCGGCCGGGACCGTGCTGGCGGTGCCGATGACCGTCCTGATCGCCATCGCGCTCAGCCACATCGACGCGCTGCGCCCCTTCGCCTTCGTGCTGAGCGACAAGAGCGACCGCCGCCGCTTCGAGGCGCGCACCCGGCCGGAATAACGCAGCGCTGTTTTCCGTTATTTTTCTGGCGCCCCCCTCTCTTGACAGGTTTCCCGGCCCTCCCCACGTCTCCGGGACCTGTGATCCGGGCCCCTCTGGCGACTTAGACGTGGTCGCGATGTCGGATCTCTTCACCTGCTCTTGCGCCGACGGGCGTGACCGCACTTGGAGGGACTGAATGCTCCCATGGACCCGCGATCCCCAGACCTCTCCCACACTCCCCATACCCTCCCGGCCCCCTCCGGACGCCGCCGCCCGCCCCACGGACGACGCGCCGGGGCACGCCCGGACCATCCCGCAAACCACCGAGAGCACGAGCACCGCCATGGACCAGACCGAACGCCAGATCATTGACGACCTCTTCGCCAAGCTGCGTCAGGCCGAGGCCCAGTCCGGCCCGCGCGACCCGCAGGCCGAAGCCCACATCCGCGACACCATCGCCCGCCAGCCGGCGGCGCCCTACCTGATGGCCCAGGCCATCGTCATGCTGGAGCAGGCGCTGGCCGCCTCGCAGAACCAGAACCAGGAGCTAGAGCGCCAGCTTCAGGAGCGCCCGGCCGCGGCGGCCGGTGGCGGTGGCATCTTCGGCGGCCTGTTCGGTGGCGGTGGCGCCTCCAAGCCCGCCCCGGCCCCGCAGCAGCGCCCCGGCGGCTCGCCCTGGGGTCAGGCGCCCGGCGCCGCCCCGGCCTATGGCGACCCGCGCGTCGCGGCCTATGCCCAGCAGCCGCAGCGGGCCGGCGGCGGCTTCATGGCCGGCGCCATGCAGACCGCCATGGGCGTGGCCGGCGGCATGCTGATCGGCAGCGCGCTGTCCAGCGCCTTCTCCGGCGGCGGCGAGGCCATCGCCCAGGAGGCCCAGGGCGCCGTCGATCAGGTGGCCGAGGAGATCCCCAGCGAAGAGGATTCGTGGGGCGGCTTCGGCGGGGACGAGGAGGAATTCTGATCCCCGCGGGAACCGGCCGGGCGGCCTCCCCCCACCGCCCGGCCGGTTCCCGGCCTCCTTCCCCCTTTTGAGAGCGGACCGGAAATTATCGTTCGCGGTCCCGTCCGCGACACTTTCCCGCCGCCGGACCGCCCCGGCGCTCATCTCCTTGCTTTTTGCAGGCCGGCCAACCGTCCGTCTTGCCAGCATTTTCAGGCGCATCTAGTTTCCTTCAAGAGAACATCCCGTCGCTTCCCCGCCCGACCATGCAGGGGTGAAGCACAGGGCAAGGAAAAGCGGACACGCCGTACCACCGCACGGCGCGCGGAACTCTTCCGCGTGCAACGCCCGAGCTTTGCGTCACGGTGATCCCCGCTTTTCAAAAAGAAAAAATTAGGAGGAAACCGTGCAGCTGTTCGACCATCCCGATTTCGACGACCATGAGCAGGTGGTCTTCTGCTCCGACGCCGCGTCCGGCCTGCGCGCCATCGTCGCCGTTCACGACACCGCGCTCGGCCCGGCGCTGGGCGGTTGCCGCATGTGGCCCTACACCAGCGACGAGGAGGCCCTGCGCGACGTGCTGCGCCTGTCGCGCGGCATGACCTACAAGTCGGCCCTGGCCGGCCTGCCGCTGGGCGGCGGCAAGTCGGTCATCATCGGCAACCCGCGCACGGACAAGAGCGAGGCACTGCTGCGCGCCATGGGGCGCCACGTCGAACGGCTGGGCGGACGCTACATCGTCGCCGAGGATTCCGGCACCGGGGTGCCCGACATCAAGACCATGGCGCTGGAGACCGCCCACGTCTCCGGCGTGGTCGAGAAGGCGACCACGGGCGGCGGCACGCGCAGCGGCGACCCCTCCCCCTCCACCGCCTACGGCGTCTTCGTCGGGCTCCGCGCGGCGGTGCTCCATCGCCTGCACCGCACCGACCTGGAGGGTCTGACCGTCGCCATCCAGGGCGTGGGCAGCGTCGGCGGGCATCTCGCCCGCTATCTGGCCGAGGCCGGGGCGCGGCTGTGGGTCGCCGACATCGACGAGGCGCAGGCCCGCCGCGTGGCCGACCGCGTCGGCGCCACGCCGGTGTCCGCCGACGCCATCTTCGATCTGGAGGTGGACGTCTTCGCCCCCTGCGCGCTGGGCGCCGTCCTCAACGACGGCACGATCCCGCGGCTGACCTGCCCGGTCGTCGCCGGGGCGGCCAACAACCAGCTCGCCGAGGCCCGGCACGGGCAGGCGCTGGCCGACCGCGGCATCCTCTACGCCCCCGATTACGTCATCAACGCCGGCGGGGTGATCGACGTCCATTACGAGCGCGCCGGCTACGACCACGGTCGCGTGATGAGCCACATCGAGCGGATCGCCGACACGCTGACCGAGATCTTCGCCCGCGCCGACATGGAGCGCAAGCCGACCGCCGCCGTGGCCGACCGCATGGCCCGCCAGCGCGTGGGCCGCGCGCGCTGATTTGGGCTGGTCAGCGCCCCGAGGCCAGCGCGGGGAAGGCGTCCAGGATGCCGGTCAGCAGGATCTGGACGCCGACGCAGAACAGCAAGAAGGCGAACAGCCGCGTCAGCACGCGGGCGCGGGTGTGGCCGAGCAGCGCCACCAGCCGGTCGGCGGAGCGGTAGGACAACCAGATCAACAGCGCGATGGCCAGCGCCGCCGCCGACACGCCGATGAAGAATTCGGTGAGCCCTTCTGTGCCCCTGGGGCGGGTGGCGCCCAGCGCGATGGCGACGGAGATGGTGCCCGGACCGGTGGTGAAGGGGATGGTCAGGGGAAAGAAGGCCGACTCCCCGACATCGGATTCCCCGGCATCCTCCGCCGGGGCGGCCTGCTCCTGCTTGCGGGCCTCGTGGGCTTCCGGCGCGCTCAACAGCGCCCAGGCACGCTCCGCCACCACGAAGCCGCCGGCGATCCGCAGCGCCGCCAGCGAAATGCCGAAGAAATTCAGCACATAGGACCCTGCCCACAAAGCCGTCAGCATGACGATGGCCGAATAGACGGCGACCAGCGTGGCGAGTTGCACCCGCTCGCCGTGGTTGCGCTCCGCCGTCACCTGGCTGAAGATCAGCGCCATGGCGATGGGGTTGACGATCGAGAACAGCGCCGTGAAGGCGAGAAGGAAGCTGTCGAACATGGGACGGGCCGGCCTGTGCCTTGGCGGTTCGCTGGGCTCACCGCCGTGGTACAGCGCGGTCCGTTCCTTGGCAAGGCGCTATGATTCGCGGACCCCATTGTTCAGGCAGGAAACGTCGTGCTTGCCGTTCGGCCGGCAAGACGGCCACACTCCCCCCGGCGGGGAAGGCTTCGAGACGTGATGCCGGAGGGGCTGCGATGGGTCCGCGAACACGGCGGTGGGTTCTTGCTCTTGTGATGACCGGGCTGCTTCCGGTCCTGTCCGCGCGGGCGGAAACGCCGGCCCAGTTCCGGGCGGCGGTGTCGCAGATCGCCTACGCCGATCCGGGCACCGGAAAGACGGTGCCGATCCTGCTGCTCTACCCGACGCGCGATCCCGTCCAGCCGATCCGCCGGGGACCCTATCATCTGAACGTCGCCCCGGAGGGCGGGCCGGCGCTGGATTCCGTGCCGCTGGTGATGATGACCCAGGGACCGGCGCGCAATGGTCTGGCGATGGTCAGCGTCGCCCTGTTCCTGGCGCGCCGCGGGATGATGACCGCCATCGTGACCCATCTCGGCGGCATGGAACCGGACGCGGACCCCAGGGCCGGCAAGGGCGACCGGATCGGCACCGTCCCGCTGTGGCCGGAATTGCCGCTGCAGCTCCGCGCGGCGCTGGACGCCGTCCTGGACTCCTCGCCCATGGGCTTCCGGGTGGACCGGCAGCGCATCGGCGTTCTCGGCTATGCGGCCGGAGGCCATGCGGCGCTGGCGGCGGCGGGCGGGATCGCCGATCCGGGGCGGCTGGCCCAGATCTGCGTCAACCATCCGGACAACCGCAGCCTCTGCCCGGCGGGCGCCAAGACCACCGCCGCGACCTCGCCGAAGCGGCTGGAAGCCGCCACCGATCCCCGCATCCGGTCGCTGCTGCTGATGGACCCGGTCGGCGCGCTGTTCGGGGACGGCGCCCTCTCCCGCGTCACCGTCCCGGTCCGGCTGTACGAGGCGGAGAAGGGCGACGAGAGCGGCGCCCTCCAGGTGGCGCGGGTGCGCGGCCTGCTGCCCCGGCAACCGGAATACGACCTCGTTCCCGGCGCCGGCCACTACGCCTTCCTGACGCCGGTTCCGGCCAGCGCCGCCGCCCGCTTCGGCGCGACGGTGCAGGACCCGCCGGGCTTCGACCGCGCCGGCTTCCACGCGCGGCTGAACGATGAGGTCCTCGATTACTTCCGGCGGACGCTGAACGCCGCGCCCTGACCCACCGTGGCCGGAACGCCCTCAACACCTGCCAACCACCAAGAAAAACGGAAACGCACCATGACGACGATGACCTTGAAGGAAGCCCTGGCCGAGGTTCTGGACCCACGGGACCGGACCGTGGTGGATGTCGGCTGCGGCGACGGGGCGCTGACCCGCCATTTCGCGGGGCTCGGCGCGCGGGCCATCGGCATCGAGATCAGCGAGGGCCAGCTCGCCCGCGCCCGCAAGGCGGAGCCGGTGTCCGGCGCCGACTACCGCGTCGGCAAAGGAGAGGCGCTGCCCCTGGAGGACGCGTCGGTGGACGCCGTCGTCTACTCCAACAGCTTCCACCACCTGCCGCTCGCGGTCATGGCCGACGCGATGGCCGAGGCGGCGCGGGTGCTGAAGCCCGGCGGCACGCTGGTGGTGGTGGAGCCGATCGCCGACGGGGCCTATTTCGAGGTCATCCTGCCCATCGAGGACGAGACCGAGGTGCGCGCCGCCGCCTACGACACGCTGAAGCACCCGCCGCTGTCGCTGCAGGCGGTGGACGAGACGGTCTACGGCACGGTGGTGCGCTACCGCGACGCCGATCATTACCTGAGCCACGTCACCGCCGTGGACCCGGCGCGGCGCGAACGTCTGCCTCCGGTCGAGGCCGAGGTCCGCCGCCGCTTCGCCGCCAACGGGCGGACCGACGCGGAGGGGATGACCGAATTCGACCAGCCGATGCGGCGCGTGGTCTTCAAGAAGCTGCCCTAAGCACGACCCGCTTGGCAGCGATACGGCGGCGTGCCAGCATGAGCGCCGCCGTTTGGTCACAGGCGCGCCGTCGCGCGTCCGGGGCATAGTGGAGCGGCGTCACTCCATTCAAAGGTCGAAGACCATGCCCCGCCCCGCCCTGTCGCGCTCCGGCCTGCCCCGCTCCAGCTTGTTTGCCGCCGCCCTGGTCCTCCCGGCGGCCTTGCTTCTGGCCGGTTGCGGCGTGGTGGTCGCCACGGTGGACACGGCGGCCAGCGTCGCCGGCTCCGCGGTCAGCGTCGCCGGCGACGTGGTGTCGGCCACGGCCCATGTGGCGACCGCGCCCTTCCGGGGCGGCGACGACAAAGATGACGAGTAAAGCTCAGCGACGGAACATGCGGCGCCACCAGGGACGCTGCCGCCGAGCCAGTTCGGTCACCAGGACGCGGCACTGGTCGCGCATCGCCTCGTAGGCGGCGACCTCGGCCTCGCGGTCGCGGCGCAGGCCGTCCAGCGTGCCGGTCAACCGCTCCAGCCGTTTCTCCAGTTCCACGCCGGTCCGGCGCTCCCGCTCCAAGGCCGTCTGCGCCTCCTCGCTGCGGCGCTCCGCCGCTTCGATGCGCTGACGGAAGCCGCGCTCCCGCGCCTCCGCGTCGGCGATCAGCCGTTCCACGAGATCACCGATGCGCTTGCGCTCCGCCTCCCGGTCGGCCTGGAACCGGTCCAGCGCCACCGCGTGGGACAGGCGCAGGGCGGCGATCTCCGCGTTCACGGCGGACAGCCGGTCCTCCGCGTCCTGCAGCGCGCGGGCCATGCCCTGCTCGCGCGCCGAGGTCTCGGCGATCAGCGTCTCGACCAGCTGGTTGATCCGCTCGCGCTCCGCCTCGCGGTCGCCCTGGAGGGTCCCGATCTCCCCGGAGCGTGCCCGCTCCACCTGCCCGATGGCCTCGCGCCAGCGGTCGCGTTCGGAGGCGTGCTCGGCGATCACCCGCAGCCGTTCCGCCCGTTCGCTGTCCGCCGCGGCCTCGGCCTTGGCGATCTGTTCGCCCAGCGTGGCGACCTGATCCCCATAGACGCGCAGGAGTTGCGTGGTTTCCTCCAACGGCGCCTTCGCCGTGCGCTGCCGCGTGGCGCGCTTGGCCGGTGCCGCGGGCGGAGGCGGCGTATCCTCGGCGTTGGAGAGCGGCATCATCTCGGTCATCGCGGCTTATCCTGACAGTCGGGCCTGCACCGCCACAGTAGCGCGTCCCGCGCGCCCCGCACAGGAACCTTTTTTCCATAGGCCAGGGCCGGTGACAGCCCGGAGAAAGCGGAGCCGAGAATTCGTCCTGTATTTTCACTGTTTTCGTCGGCAAATTTTGCAAAATCATGTTTGTTAACGGGTTTTAAAACCGCTTTAACGCCGACTCCCGGCTCCCGCCAAGGTATTAACACCAACGATTGACAGTACGGAATTCGATTGGTTTTTTGAATGACGTTTGCAGGCGCGAAAAAAGACTTTTCCTAAAAAGCAAATCAATCGCCCTGGCCGATCCGATTCTGCGGAGAACCCCATGCGTGCTGTCCTGGTTGAACCGAATCCCCTGATCGCCGACGCCCTCGGCCGTCAGCTCGGCATGGGGAAGATCCGCTACGACCGCCAGGATTGGGCGGGGCTGGAGGAACTTTTGCAACAACAGGGGGCGGACGGGCTGGGCTACGACGCCATCGTTCTGGGCAGCGTCGACGACCCGGCGCGCTGCGTGGCGGCGTTGCGCGCGCATCAGGTCGGGGCGGCGATCCTCTGCCTGCTCGACCGGCGCTGCGTGGCGACGACGGTGGAGCTGCTGCACGCCGGAGCCGACGACGTGCTGGTCAAGCCGGTGGTCAGCGCCGAGGTGCGGGCGCGCATCGAGGTGGCGCGGCGGCGCTCGCGCGGCCTGCTGAGCAACGCGGTGCGGGTGGGCCGGCTGACGGTGTTCCTCGACGGGCGCGACCCGGAGGTCGGCGGCGAGCGGCTGCGGCTGAGCCAGCGCGAGCACGCCATCCTCGGCGTCCTGGCCGCCCATCACCGCCGCGTGGTGTCCAAGGAGCACATCTACGACGAGGTCTATGGCCTGTCCGGCGCCGACCCGCTGGACAAGGTCATTGATGTATACATCTGCAAGCTGCGCAAGAAGATCGCCGAGGCCACCGGCGGCGCCCGCTACATCGAGACCGTCTACGGACGCGGCTACAAGTTCGAAGCTCCGCCCGAGCATGAGGACCCTGCCCCGGCACTGCCGACGCGCCGGGTCTTGCCGGGCTACGCGGCGTTCGGGCGCGGGGTTGGCGAGGCACGGCTGGCGGGGTGAGGGGGAAGTGGTCGCGTCGAGCCCTCACCCCGACCAGTCCGCGCTGAGAGCCTCCTCCTCCAGATCCAGCCACGCCCCGGCCAGCGGTCCCACCGTCAGGTCGCCGCCCAAACCCGCGTCGCCCATGGCGCCGGCGAAGCCGTCCTGCATGTCGGCCAGCGCGGCGGAGGACAGACCGCCGCCGGTCTGCAGCGTCACGTCGAACCGCCGCCCCTCCCCCGCCGCGACGAGTTGCACCGCCCCCAGCGCCGGCAAACGCATCTGCAGGACCAGCGCGCTCCCCGTCTGAAGATCCACCCCGTCGGAAATGGCGCAGAGCAGGCCGCGGCAACCGCCCGCCACCGTGCCGTCCATCACCGGGATGCTCATCACCCGCCACTCCCGCCCGTCGGCGGTCCGGCGGTGGCGCGGGGCCAGCGCCAGGTCGAGATCGTCCAGCAGGGCGCCGCCGTCGAGCTGCTCCAGCAACCGGCAGCGCTTCGGCCCCAGCCACGCCCGCGCGCCGTTGGCGGTCGCCGCCAGGAAGAAGGCCAGCCCGAGGCCGAAGGTGGAATCGCAGCGCGGCAGCCCGCCGCGCAGTTCCTGCGCCGCCCGCGGGTCCAGCGCCTCCACCACCGCCAGCAGATGGCCGACCTCGGCGACCGCGTCCGGCATGAGCACACCCATCAGTAAACGACGGCCATCAGTAAACGACGGCGTCCGCTTCGTCCGATTGCGGAAGGACGATCGCCCCGTCGTCGGCCATGGCCTTGGCGACCTGCACGATCTCCGCCTGCGCCTCGTTGACGTCGCGCATGCGCACCGGCCCCATGTTCTCGATCTCGTCCTGGAGGATCATGCGGGCGCGCTCGGACAGGACGGACAGGAAATGGTCGCGCTGCAGCGCCTCCGCCCCCTTCAGCGCGATGGCGAGCTGGCCGGTGTCGCAGCGCCGGATCACCGCCTGCAGCGACACGCGGTCGAGCCGCAGCAGATCCTCGAAGGTGAACATGAGCTGGCGGATGCGGTGGGTCGAATCCGGCATCACCGCGTCCAGGTCGGTGAAGATGTCCGCCATGGTGTCGCGGTCGATACGGTTGAAGATGTCGGCCATCCGCTCGTGCGTGTCGGCGCCGTGGGTGCGCGCGTAGTTCGCCATGAACTCGTTGTGCAGGATGGATTCGATGTCCAGCAGCACCTCGCGCTGCACGGATTCGATCTGGATCATCCGCTCGATCACCTCCAGCCGCAGCGCCGGGGCCAGCAGCGGCAGCACCTTGGCGGCGTGGTCGCTGCGCATGCGCGACAGGATGACCGCCGCCGTCTGCGGGTACTCGCCCGCCAGATAGGTGGCGAGCACGGCCTCGTTCACGTTGGACATCTTCTCCCACATGGTGCGGCCGGCCGGGCCGCGGATCTCCCCCATGATCTCCGACACGCGGTCGTCGGGCAGGAAGCGGGAGAGCATGCGCTCCGTGCTGTCGTAGGAGCCGACGACGGAGCCGGTGTTGGCGAAGCGCTCCGTGAAGCTGCGCAGCAGCGCCTCGACGAGGTTGGAGGTGACGTTGCCCAGGCTGGCCATGGCGCGGCTGACCATGCGGATCTCGTCGTCGTCCAGCTTCTCCATCAGGCGGGAGCCGCGTTCCTCGCCCAGCGCCAGGAAGATCACCGCGGTCCTCTCCGACCCGCTCAGGCTCTTGAAATTGTCTCGGATCTTGATCGGCATGCCCATGCTGGCACCTCAGAAGAAGCGGTCGGCGGTCAGGGTGGAGTGGTCGGAGTCGTCATCCCGCTCCAGGGGGCGGTCGCCCTGCAGGCGGTCGTGACGGAAGGCGTTCGCCAGGACGCTGCCGGCGACCAGCACCATGCGGTGCGGCACCAGCGGGTTCGGGTCGAGCGCGTTCAGAAGGGTAATGACGGCCGTCTCGTCGTCCACCGTGACGCCCCGCCGTCTGGCAAAGGCGGTCACGCTGTCGGCCATCCCCGACGCCCCGGCGGGGGGTGCGGCGGGCGGCGCCGACAGACCGGCGGAGGGAACGGCGGGCAGCAGCCGGGGCTCGGTCATCGCGTCAGGTTCCCCCATAGGAGCGGATCAGGCTGTTGGCGATCAGGAACCAGCCGTCGGTCAGCACGAAGAAGATGATCTTGAAGGGCAGTGCGATCATCACCGGCGGCAGCATCATCATGCCCATCGCCATCAGCACCGCCGCCACCACCATGTCGATCACCAGGAAGGGCAGGAAGATCAGGAACCCGATCTCGAAGGCGCGGCGCAGCTCCGACAGCAGGAAGGCCGGAACCAGCACGCGCAGGTCGGCGGTGGCCGCCGTCTTCGGCTGCTCGGCCTCCGGCTTGCCGGAGAAGCCGGCGAAGGCCGACAGGTCCTTGTCCCGCACCTGGGAGGCCATGAAGTTGCGGAAGGGCTCGACCATCCGCTCCAGCCCCTGCTCCTGGGTCACCTGCTCGTTCAGCATCGGGCGCAGCCCGTCCTGCCACGCCGTGTCGAAGACCGGCCCCATGATGTGGAAGGTCAGGAACATGGCGAGGCTGATCAGCACCATGTTCGGCGGCGACTGCTGAAGCCCGAGCGCCGAGCGCAGCAGCGACAGCACGACGATGATCCGGGTGAAGGAGGTCGCCATGACCAGCAGGCCCGGCGCCACGCTGAGCACCGTCAGCAGGACGATGCCCTGGATGACGCGCCCGGACAGCGACCCGCTCTCCCCCGTGGCGCCGCCGAGGGCGCTGCCGATGGAGGACAGGTCCAGCCCGCCGCTCTGCGCCCAGGCCGCCGCGGGAAGCAGAACGGCGAGCGCGGCGGGAAGGCCGTACAAGGACAGGCGTCGGATCATGGCGGGAACCCGTGGATGCGGTGCCGGGGGTGTCAATCGATCGCCAGATCGGTGCGCACGATCTCGGTCAACGTGACGCCCAGCCGCTGGTCCTCGACGATCACCACCTCGCCACGGGCGACCAGACGGTGGTTCACCAGGACCTCCACCGGCTCGTCCACCTTGCGCTCCAGCTCCACCACGGCGCCGCGGCCGAGCTTCAGGAGCTGCGCCACCAGCATGCTGGTGCGGCCGAGCACCACCTGCACGTCCACCGGGACGTTGTAGATGGCGTTCATCGAGCCTCCGGCGACCGCCGCGGCGGGGATGCCGGCGGCGTCCTTCTCGGCGGGCTTGGCGTCGTCTTCCAGAACGTCGAGGTTCAGTGGGGCCATGATGCGGTGCTTTCCGTGTCGGTGAAGAGGTCATGTTCGGTGGACAGGGCAGCCAGCGCGCGGTCGCACAGGCCGTCGACGGCGCGCTCCACCGCTGCCGGGTCGTAGCGCAGGCCCCCGGCCTCCCAGGCGGCGTCGAGCCCGCCGGGCGGCAGGGATGCGTCGGCGACGACCTCCAGCGAGCCTTTGAAGCCAAGGGAGTCCGGGTCGGCCAGCTTGGCGCGAACGGGCTCCGCCAGATCGGGATGGACGCGCAGCCGCAGCCGCGGCGACCCGCCGGCCAGACGCAGGGCATCCGTGGCGAGCCGTTCGGTCTCCGCCGCGCCGATGCGCTCCAGCAGCGCCGGGGCGAGACGACGGACGAGCGCCAGCATCACCGCCGACCCTTGCGCCTCCACCCCGCGCAGGGCGTCGGTGAAACGGTCGTCCAGGGCAGCCAATTGCTCGTCGAGATGGGAGAGCGCCTGCGCCAGCGCGGCGTCGGTGCGCGCCGCGGCCTCCGCCGCCCCTTCGCGCCGGCCCTGCTCCACCCCCTCGGCAAAGGCGCGGACTTCGGCGCCGTAGACGGCGGCCTGGAGGTGGCGTTCGGAATGGACGATCTCGTCGAGCGGGTCGATGGGGTCCGGTTCGGGAGCAACGCCGAACTCCGCCGCCGCCTGCGCCGCGGCCTGGGCCGTGCTGTCGAAGCGCAGGTCGAAGCGGTAGCGCGGGTAGCCCATCAGACCGCCTCCTCGTAGAGCCAGGAGCGCAGGATATCGATCGCCTCATCCGGGTACTGGTCCACGATGTCGCCCAGCCGGCGGATGGAGGAGGCGCGCACCCGACCCTCCACCGTGCGCAGCTCGATGAGCTGGTCCATCGTCTCCTCGATGCCCGGCAGGGCCGCGGTTGCCTGCTCGCCCGCGTCGGTGAGCTGGGCCGCCTGCATGGCGGGATCGCTGCCCATGGCCGGACCGGTGAGCTGCGGCATCGCCGCTCCGGCGGCCAGCGCCGGGGCAGCCGCTTCCGCCGCCACCGGCTCCGGCGCCGGGAAGACGCGGCGGATCAGCGGGCGCAGCCCGAGCACGATCAGCAGCCCGCAGAGCACCAGCAGGATCACCCACTGGATCAGCGTCATCACGTTGCGGCTGAGCGTGTCGACGATCTCCGCCATCGGCTCGCGGGCGCCCAGCTCGGGGGCGAGGTTGACGAACTCCAGGTTGTCGACGGTCACCCGGTCGCCGCGCGCCTCGCTGAAGCCCATGGCGGAGCGCACCAGCTCGGTGATGCGCTGCAGCTCCTCGGGCGAGCGCGCCTCGTAGCTGCGCGTGCCGTCCTGCGCGGTCGCCCAGGTGCCGTTGACCAGCACGGCGACGCTGACCCGGCGGATGTCGCCCGGCTCGATCACGGTTTCGCGGGCGACGTTGGAAATCTCGTAATTGACCGTCTCCTCCTGGCGCTTGGAGTCGGAGGAGGAGCGGTTGTTCTGGGCCTGGGCGCGGACCTCGCGCTGCGGCAGGTTCTGCTCGGCGGTGACCGGCGGCTCGCCCGTGCTGTCCAGGCTGCGGTCCTGCTCCTGCACCGTCTGGGTGGAGCGGACGACCTGGCTGTTCGGGTCGAAGCTCTGGCTGCGCACGACCTCGCGCTTGGTTTCGACATCGACAGCAACCTGAACGCGAACATTCCCCTGCCCCAGCCGCGCCACCAGCATCTGCTCGATGGCGCGGGAGATGCGCGTCTCGTGGCCGGCGCGCAGCCCGTCGACCTTCGCCGAGGACCGGGCGTCGCCGTCCTCCTCGGTCAGCAGCACCTCGCCGGAGGCGTCGAGCACGGTGACGGCGCTCGGCTTCAGGTTTGGCACGGCGGCGGAGACGAGGTGGCGGATGGACAGCGCCTGCCGCCGCTCCAGCGGTGCCCGGCCCCGCATGCGCACCACGATGGAGGCGGTCGGGGTGGGGGCGGCGCGCGAGAACTCCTCGCGGTCGGGGAGCACGATGTGGACGCGCGCCGCCTCGATGCCGGACAGCGTCTCGATGGTGCGGGCCAGTTCGCCTTCCATGGCGCGCAGCCGGTTCATCCGCTGCATGAAGCTGGTGATGCCCAGCGGCTTGTCGGTGTCGAACAGCTCGTAGCCGATGCCGCCGCGCGACGGCAGGCCCTTCTCGGCCAGCAGCATGCGCAGCCGCGGCACCTCGGCCTCCGGCACCTGGACGGCGGTGCCGTCGAAGGCGGCGGACACCGGCACTCCCATGGCCTCCACCGCCTTGACGATGCGCCCGGCCTCCGCCGGTTCCAGCCCGGTGTAGAGTGGCGTCATGTGCGGCCGCGACAGCAGAACCGCCATGGTGGCGACCGCCAGGACGATGCCGACACCCGTGCCGGCCAGCACCAGAAGGCGCGTGCGCCCAAGCGTCCGCAGATTGTCGATCAGTCCCGTCACGACACCCGCACCTTTAAAGTTTCCGAAAAGCGGGGACCGTAATGTTCACCCCGTGAGCCTTCACAACCTACCGGGATGACTTTTAAGCGGAGTAAAAGCCGCGAAGATAGACCGGAAGGAAGTCGCTAAAACTTGATCGTTTAAAACAGTCGCTCAAATTTTCGGTATTTTGGAGGCGCCGGCCGCGATGAATACAGATGCTGGAAAGGCAAGGACGGGAACGCCGGGCCGGCAGCGGATGTACGTCATCGTGCTGCCGCTGGCCCGGCTGGCGCTGGGGGCGGCCGCCCTGTGCGGCGTCGCCGCGGCCGGGTTCGGCGGCTACTGGATGGCCGTCGGGCCGGACGGGGTGGCGCGGCTGTTCGAGGGCACGCCCATCGCCGAACCGGCCCAGGCGACGCTCGACATGCCGGAGCTGCTGGTGAACCTGCGCCCCGACACACCGTCGCGCTTCATGAAGATCGGGGTGACGCTGGCGCTGGCGCCCAAGGACCGCGGCCGGGTGGAGCAGGCGATGCCCCATCTCGTCAACGCCCAGCAGGAGTTCCTGCGCAACATCGACCAGCACGACCTGCGCGGCTCCGCCGGTCTGCTGCGGCTGCGCGAGGAGCTGCGCCGCCGCTTCAACCTGATCCTCGGCCCGGACACGGTGTCCGACGTCCTGCTGCGCAGCCTTCTCACCCAATAGCCGACCCAGAGGAACGGATGAGCACTCCCATCGACAACGACGGCGGCGGCGAAAACGGCGGCACCGGGGACGATCTGGACTGGGGCCTGGACAGCAGCACCGGTGAGTCCGAGGCCGCCACCCTGATGGCCGACACCAAGGAGCTGAGCCAGGAGGAGATCGACCGCCTGCTGAACTTCGCCGTCGGGCCGCAGACGGAATCCGTCGGGCAGACCCGTGCCATCGAACGGCTGATCAGCACCACGACGGTCAACAAGGACCGTCTGCCGATGCTGGACGTGGTCTTCGACCGCATGGTCCGGCTGCTGAACACGTCGCTGCGCCAGTTCTCCTCGACCAGCGTGGAGGCCAGCCTGCTGCGCATCGACTGGCTGCGCTACAACGAGTTCCTCGACACCATCGAGCTTCCGGCCCTGGTCGGTGTCGCGCGGGCGGAGCAGTGGGACAACCACATCGTCGTGTCGGTCGACAGCGCGCTGATCTACTGCATGATGGACGTGCTGCTGGGCGGACGGCGCAGCCGCGCCCGGCGCATCGACGGGCGCACCTACACCTCCATCGAGCGCAAGATCACCGAGCGGCTGATCCGGGTCATCCTCCAGGATCTCAGCCAGTCCTTCGACCCGATCACGCCCATCGACTTCACCTTCGACCGGCTGGAGACGAACCCGCAATTCGCCACCATCACCCGCGCCACCAACGCGGTGATCCGCGTGCGCATTGCGGTGGAGGTGGAGCGCCGCGTCGGCCATGCCGAGGTGGTCATCCCCTACGCCACGCTGGAGCCGGTGCGCGGCAAGCTGGTGCAGACCTTCATGGGCGAGAAGTTCGGCCACGACACGGTGTGGGAAAGCCACCTGAAGGCCGAGCTGATGCGGGCCAAGCTGGACCTCGTCGCCGTGCTGCAGCAGACGCAGGTCTCGCTGGGCGAGGTGCTGAACTGGGAAAAGGGCACCTCGCTGAAGCTGCGCATCGACCCCGACGCGCCGGTGGTGCTGCAAAGCAAGACTACCCCCCTCTTCGCCGGCCACATGGGCCAGCGCAACGGCAACATCTCCGTCAAGATCGACACCGACCTGGAGACCAAGCAGGAGCTGATCGATGGTCTCATTCCTCATTGACGCCGTTCTGGCGGTCATGCTCGTCACCGCCACGGTGTTCCTGGTGATCGTCAACAAGCGGCTGAAGGTGATGCGCTCCAGCCAGGCCGAGATCGGCGCGCTGATCGGCACCTTCTCCAAGACCATCGACGAGACGGAGGCCTCGGTGCAGCGGCTGGTCGCCGCCGCGACGGAGGCCTCGGCCAAGCTGTCCGACGGGCTCGACCGCGCCAAGGGCGTGACCGAGGAGGCAGCGCTGGTTCTCGGCTCCTGCGAGCGGGCGTCCAAGCGCATCGAGGCGTCCGTGCAGGAGGCCCGCGCCCTGGTCCGCCGGCTGGAGGACGGCCCGGCGCCGCGCCCGCGACCCCGCCCGGTCCCGCCGTCCGCGGCCGTCCCCGCCACCGTCACGGAACCGGTGCCCGCCCCCGCGAACGCCGCTCCCGCGCTGGACGGCGACGCGCCGGAGGACGAGGACGGCTTCCGCCCGATGCGCGTCGCCGCCCTGGCCGGAGCCGCCACCCGCCCGGCGGAGGAACCGCCGCCCGTCCCGCAGACCACCACTGAGACCGCCGAATCCATCGTGGACACCGGCGGCGCGCGGCAGCAGGCCGCCAACGCCTTCTACGCCCGGCTGCGGGCCATCGGACCGGAGCGCTGAGCCATGCTGCGCGTACTTCCCATCACGCTGGTGGCGATCCTGATGGTGCTGCCGCTCAAGCTCGGCTCGCTGATGGAAGGATTGCCGGTGGTTGCCCAGCAGTTCGACCGCGAGTTCGGCAAGCATGAGCGCCCCTGGGCCAAGGACCTGAAGGGCGACGCGGAGTCCTCCTCCCTGGACGCCCCGCCAGCGCCGGCCCCCGCTCTGGCCGCGCTGCCGATGACCGCGGCGGCTTCGCCCGCGGACGCCGCCCTGCCCGCGGCGAGCTGCACCGACCCGGCCCTGCGCGCCGCCATCGTGGAGCAGAAGGCCGACGTGACCGCCCGCACCCGCCATCTCGGCGAGGCCGAAGCGGTGCTGGCCGCCGCCGAAACCCGCGCCACCGCCCAGATCCAGAAGCTCAGCGCCATCAAGCGCGACGTAGAGGCGCTGATGCAGCAGCGCTCCAACCTCCAGCAGGAGGATCTGAAGCGCATGGTGACGATCTACGAGACGATGAAGCCGCGCGACGCCGCGCGCATCTTCAACGACCTGGAAACCGACATCATCATCGACGTCCTGGACCGCATGGCCGAGCGCCGCTCCGCCCCGATCATCGCGGAGCTGGAGGATGGCAAGGCGCGCGAGGTCACCCGCCTCGTCCTGCAACGGCGCGCCCTGCCCGGCGACCGCCCACCGCCGCCCGCCCCGCTGCCCGTCCGCCTGATGCAGACGCCGACGAATTGAACCCGGTCGCGGTTCTCTCACCAAGAGACATCATGCCCAGCCTTCCCGACGTCATCGCCGCTCCGCCGCCCCGCCCCGCCCGTTCCGCGGAGGGAACCGCGGCGCCGTCCCCCGGCGCGCCGAGTGAGCGCGAGGCGTCCGGCACGCCCTTCGCCGACCTGCTGGACGACGCGGCGGGGCGCGGCGGCGCCGATGCGGACGGCGACCCGGCGGACTCCTCCGCCCAGACCGGCGGCGCGCCGGCCGGCGCCGACGCCGCCCTGGCCGCGCTCCTGCCGCTGCTGACCGCCCCGCCGCCCGCCACGGCGCCGGGCATCGCGGACGCCGCAGCTTTGCCGGACTCCGTGCCTTCGACCGGCGCCCTGCCGGTGGTGCCACCCGTCACGGCTCCCCTGGCGGAGACCGCCGCGACGCCCCAGCCGCCGGCTCCGGCCCAACCCGGTCCGCCGCAACCGGCCGCGTCGCTTCCCATGGTGCCCACCGCCGCGGCGCCGCCGAACGCCAGACCGGACGCCGGGCCGGACGGGACGACGCCGGAGGCCACGACCGACTCAGCCGCACCCGCCACCCCGTCCGTTCCCCTGCCGGCTTCCGGGGCCAAACCGGACTCGGCCCCGCTGTTCCAAGCCAAGGACCCCGCGACGCCCGCCAAGGGCGACGCGACGCAGGCTCCCTCCCCCCAGCTTCAACAGGCGATGGCCCAGGCGGGCGGCAACGCCGCGTCCAACGGCGGCACCGGCCAGAATCCGGGCCAGGGGCAAGGCCGCGGCACCCCGCCCGGCGGACCGGAAGCCTTGTCAGCGCTGTCCTCCCCGGCGGACCCCGTCGGCGCGGCGCCGCTGCCTTCAGCCATCGCCCCGCCGGCGGCCCACGCGGCGGCCCACTACGCGGCGCATCCCGGTGAGAGCGCCGCGGCGCGGCTGCCCGCCGCCCAGGTGGCCGGCCAGCTGGTGCGCGTCGTCGAGGCGGGCGGCGGCGAATTCCACATCGACCTGAAGCCGGAGGAGCTTGGCCCAGTCCGCGTCGTCGCCGAGCTGAGCGGCGCCCGCGTCGCACTGCATGTCCAGGCCGAAAGCCCGGAAACGCTGGCCCTGCTGCGCCGGGACATACATCACCTGGAGCGCGCCCTGTCCGACGCCGGGTTCGAGCTGGACGGCGGCACCCTGAACTTCTCGCTGCGCGGCGACGGCGAGCCGCGCGGCTTCGCCTTCTCCGGCCAGGGCGACGGGACGGGAGGGCGCCAGGACGGCCCCGGACGGGCCTTCCGTCCCGTCGATCCCGCCGCCCTGCCCCCCGAACGCGCCGCCCGCCCCATCGACGGCCTCGTCGACATCTCCGTCTAGCCGCAAGGACCCGCCATGACCACGACCGCGGCCACCAACACGGCCACCACACCCCCCTCCGCCGCCGCGAAGAAGCAGACGGTGGATTACGAGGCGTTCCTGAAGCTGCTGACCGCGCAGCTCCGCAACCAGGACCCGCTGTCACCCATGGACGCCACTCAGTTCATGACGCAGCTCGCCCAACTCTCCACCGTGGAGCAGGGCGTGCGGACGAACGAGACGCTGGGGCAGGTGCTGGACACGCTGAAGAACAGCGGCATGCGGCTGGACATGGCCTATCTGGGCCGCAAGGTGGAGGCCGCGTCGGACCGCATCAGCCTGTCGGAGGGCAAGGCGGAGATGGCCTACGCCATCGACGGAGCCGCCGCGTCGGTGAAGATCGAGGTGGTGAACGACGCCGGGCAGGTGATTTACAGCGCCCCCGGCAGCCCGAAGACGGGCCGGCAGACCTTCACCTGGGACGGCAAGCGCAGCGACGGCACGGCCGCCGCGGACGGCACCTACCTCGTGCGCGTGACGGCGAAGGACAAGGCCGGCGCGTCGCTGACCACCGCCACCGTGACGACCGACACGGTGGCGGAGGTGCGCAGCGTCAACGGCGAGACGCAGTTCGTCCTGAAGGGCGGAGCCACGGTGAAGGGCACGGACATCCTGTCCGCGTCCTGATCCTTGCAACGGTGGAAACGGCACGCGGGCCGGCGGGGGAAGGCTGTTCCCCCGCCGGCCCGTCGCCTTTTTACGAGAACCAGGAGTCGGTGACGCCGGTCAGACCGACCACGGTGATGGTGCTCTTGTCGGACAGGGTGAAGACGGTGTTCTTGCCGACGGTCTGGGCGCTCGCCTTGATGTCCGCGATGCTGATGCCGGCGATCGCGAAGCCGAGGATGTCCTCGTCCGGGTTGAACTCGAACACATAGTCGTTCCCGCCGCCGAGCGTGAAGGCGAAGATGTCCTTCCCCGCACCGCCGATCAGCCAGTCGTCACCGCCGAAGCCCCACAGCACGTCGTCACCGGCCCCGCCGAACAGCGTGTCGTTGCCGTCCTCGCCGACCAGGGCGTCGTTGCCGTCGCCGCCGTCGATCAGGTCGTCGCCCGCACCGCCGCCGATCAGATCGTCGCCCACACCGCCGAGCATGGAGTCCTTGCCGTCCCCGCCCACGATGGTGTCGTTGCCCGCGTCGCCGGTCAGCAGGTCGTTGCCGTTCATGCCGAACAGAACGTCGTTGCCGTCGCCGCCGATGGCGGTGTCGTTGCCGTCCTCGCCCATCAGCCAGTCGTTGCCGGCATCGCCGCTGAGCAGGTCGTTGCCGTTGCCGCCGCCGACCACGTCGTCGTCGTCGCCGCCCAGCAGGGTGTCGTCGTCGTCGCCGCCGTGGAGGGTGTCGTTGCCCGCGTCGCCGGCCAGCAGGTCGCGGCCGGTGGTGCTGGCCACCACGTCGTTGCCGCCGCCGCCGCGGGTGGTGTCGTCCCCCGGACCGAGGTTGATGGTCTGGGCGCTGTCGTCACCGATGGTCAGGCTGTTGCCCTCCCCGCCGGTGAAGGTGCCCTGGCCGACCAGCACCGCGAAGTCCACCTGGTTGAGGATGACCGAACCGCGGGGATTGCCGCCCATGTTGATGATGAGCGCCTCGCGCGGCGCCCCGGCGGTGGCGGTGCCGGTGACGGTGACCGGTCCCGTACCCGTCGGAGTGAGCGTGCGCAGCGTCATCGCACCGGCAGCGGCGGCGGCGAAGGTCGCCACCTCGTTCCGGATCGCCGTGGTCCGGCTGTCCGGCAGCAGGGCGGCGAGCATGCCGGCGAAGACGCCGGCCATCTGGCCGCTCTCCACCGTGGACTGCGGGCCATAGGCGGAGAGCCCGCCGCCCGCCGCCACATTGGCCTGAAGGAGCGGGGCGTTGCCCGCGTCCTGCATCAGCGCGACGGTCACGCCGTCCCGGTTGCCCTCCGGCACCGCCTGGGCGAGGCCGGTCTCGACGAAGGCGACATTGACACCCTCCGGGGCACTGCCCGTCCGGGTCTGAACCACGACGCCGTTCACCGTCTCGTCGCCGACCGGCTTGGAACCACCGCCCGCGTTGTTGCCGCCGGTCGCCGCGTCGTCGTTGCGGATGGTGCCGGTCGCCGAGGCCGTCCCGATCGTGCCGCCGCTGGCGTTCGACAGCGTGACCGTGAAGGTTTCGTCGGCCTCGACGTCCCGGTCGCCCTGGACGTTGACGGTGATCCGGGCGGTCTGCTCGCCCGCCGCGAAGGTGACCGTGCCGTGCGGCAGGGTGTAACCGACGAAATCACCGGCGGACGTCGGGGCGCTGCTGCTGCCCGCCACCGCGTAGGACACGGTGGTGGAACCGGACGTGTCGCCCGTGCGGGTCACCAGGAAGGTCAGCGCCGTCGTACCGTCGTTGCCCTCCACGGCGCTGCCGTTTTCCGCCGCGATGGACAGTGACGGCGGCGGCGGAGCCGTGTTCTTGATGACCCCCGTCGCCACCGCGGTGCCGAGGGTGGCGCCGTTCGGGTTGGACAGCGTGATCGTGAAGGTCTCGTCCGCCTCGTTCAGGGCATCCGTCGCGATGGCGATCTCGACCGTCTTCGTCGTTTCACCCGCCGCGAGGCTGATGACTCCGGTCGGGAAGGCGTTGCCCGCGAAGTCCGCCGCGGAGGCCGAGCTGGGTCCGCTGCCGGCCACCGTGTAGGTGACGCTGACCGGGTCGAGGGCGTTGTCGCTGCGGGTGATGGTGAAGGTCGCCTTGGCGTTCGCCCCTTCCTGCACGATGGCCGAGGCCGCCGCGATGTCCAGGCGGGGAGTCAACGCGCCGTCGTCGTTCTCGATCGTCACGGTCGCCCGCGGTGCCGCGATCACCGCCTGGGTGGCGGCTCCGGCCTGTTGCGACAGAGTGACGGCGAACGTCTCGTCGGCCTCCGCCACCGCGTCGCCGGCCACCGCGACGGTGATCGTCGCGGAAGTCTGGCCGGCGGCCAGGGTCACCGTCCCGCCGGGGAGCTGCCCGCCGAAGTCCGCGGCATCCGCCGCCCAGGTGCCGAAGCCCGTCACGGCGAAGTCAAGCACCAGATCGGCGCTGGAGTCGCCCGTCCGGTAGACGTCGAAGACGACGTTCGTGCTGCCGCTGTTGCGCTCCGTCACCGTGGCGGTGCGGGCCGCGATGGTGATGACCGGAGCGGCAGCCGGGGCGTTCGACGTGTTGGACTGCTGCGTCGGAGCGTTGGTCTGCGTTGCTCCCTTCAGGAAGCTGGCGTCACCGGTCAGCGCCACGTCGAGCAGGGCCGCCTGCCGCAGCGCCGGGTCGGTGATGCCGGCGGCGTCCAGCAGAGCCTCCGCCCGCTCGCGCAGCGCCGCGGGCAGGGAGTCGACCGACAGCACCTGCCGCGGGAAGCTGCGGTCGGTGTAGCTCGCCGTCGTCTCGCCCTGGCCATAGTCGAACAGCGAGGTCTGCTGCGACACCCGCCAACCGTCCGCGTAGCTGCCGTAGAGGACCGCATAGTCGATGGGCTGCGACAGCACCGTGCCGTCGGCCAGCGCCAGATCGTTGGAGGCGTCGCCGTCGAGGTTGCCCATCAGGCCCTCGATCGACCCCGCCGCACGGCTCGGCGACAGGTAGAGCTGAAGGTCGACGCGGTCGGCCTCGACCGTGACGATGAGCTGCTCCTGGTTCGAATAGACGATGGTGTAGACGTTGCCGGACCGGAAGATGTGCCCGTCGCCGACGGCGAGCGACCCGGCGGCGTCCGGAATGTCGGTCGCCTCCCCGTCGATGCGCAGCGGGTGGGCGGCGTCCTTCGCGTTGATGGACACCCGGACCGAACCGATCTTCGTCGCCACCGCCGTGTTGATCGACACCGCGTCGCCCAGCGCCGCGGTGCGGAGCTGCACGATCCGCTCGTCGCCCGACTTGGCGTTGACGTAGGTGAACTCGCCGACCGCCTGGAAGCTGTAGTAGAAGCCGTCGAAGGTCACCAGATGCGGGTCGCCCCAGTTGGCGCCCGGACGGAAGCCCGGCGGCAGCGGCGGCGCCTGGTTGTCGTCGTTCAGGACGGTGCCGGTCGCCTGACGGTTGCCCAGCTTGATGTTGGACCCGTCCGCCGGGTTCGCCAGCGTCACCGCGAAGGTTTCGTTCGCCTCGGCCACGGTGTCGCCCAGCACGTCCACCGAGATGGTCTTGCTGGTCTCGCCCGCCGCGAAGGTGACCGTGCCGTCATAGGGCAGGAAACCGCCCGCCAGATCCCCGCCGCCGACCGGGTTGCTGCCCGTGCCGGCCACCGTGTAGCCGACCGATACCGCGCTGGTCGTGTCGCCGGAGCGGGTGACCGTGAAGGTGAAGCGGGTGGTGCCGCTGTTGCCTTCCGCCTTCGACAGCTGGCCCGGCTCGATGGCGACGACCGCCGGCAGGGCGTTGGTCGCCGCGCCACCGGTCATCTCGAAGCGCCACAGTCCGTTCACGCCCGTGTTGCCCGCCGTGGTGTCGAGGGCGAGCATCCCCGCCTCGCCGCCCGACTGCGGCAGGATGAACAGGCCCGACGCATCGCCGTTGCCGGCGGTGTAGCCGGCCCGCGCGACCGTGTTTCCGCCGGTCTGCGCCCAGTTGACCGACTCGTAGCGGAACTCCGCGTCGAAGTCCCCGGCCTTGCGCCCGGAGGCGCCGGCGGCGTTGGTCAGGACGAGCTGGAAGGCGTTGCGCGCGCCGTCCGTGCCGCCGTTGGCCGCCACGTCGTCCCAGGTGATGACGATGGTCCCAGTGACCGGGTCGAGGTCGTAGTAGACGCGGTTGGTGCCCTGCGAGGTGCCGCCCGGAGTCGCCGAGCCGGTGCCGCTCCGCGTGTCCACGTCGGACAGGAAGGGCGCGATCATCGCCGGGGCCGACGCCGACAGCGCTTCGGCCGTCAGACCGGCGGGCAGCGGCGCGTCGAAGGAGATGCTGCCGTTCGTGTTGATGTAGAAACCGGTATAGACCTTGCCGAAGACGTTGATGCCGTCGGCGAAGACCGACCGGATGTCGATGAAGGCGCTCGACCCGTCGTTGCTGCGGTCCAGCTCGTTCTCGCCGAAGCCAGCCGTGCCGCCCAGGCCGCCGAGCAGCCGCGCCCCGATGGCCGTGGCCGGCGTCAGGTCCATCGTCTGGTCGGTGAAGCGCAGCTCCTCCACCGCGGTGATGCGGGCGACGCCGTCCGCCTTGGTGCCGCGGGCGTGGGTGACGGTGATCGTCCCGCCGTTGTTGACGATGTCGTAGTTCGCCTTCGCGTCGGTGAAGACCACCGCGTCGAGGCCGGCGCCGCCGTTGATGTCGTCGGTGCCACTGCTGGCCTGGAACAGGTCGTTGCCGTCACCGCCGTTCAGCGTGTCGTCGCCGGCCCCGCCGTTCAGCGTGTCGTCGCCGGCGTCGCCGGACAGCAGGTCGGCCCCGTCGCCGCCGCTCAGGCTGTCGTTGCCCTGACCGCCGGACAGGCTGTCGTTGCCACCGTTGCCGAACAGCCGGTCGTCGCCGGCCTGGCCCATCAGCCGGTCGGGCGTGTCGCCGCCGGTCAGCGTGTCGGCGTCGGCGGTGCCGGTCAGGGTCAGGCCGTTGGCCCGGACCAGAACGCCGGCGCTGCCCTCCGCCTCCTGAAGCTCGTGGAAGCCGGCCAGCGTCAGGGTGGCGTCGGCCACGCCGTCGCCGTTCGTGTCGAACAGCAGCTGCGTGATGGCGCCGCCGGAGGTGACGAAGCGGAAGCCGACCTGCGCGCCGCCCGGCTGGGCCACGGTGCCGGTGAAGGGACCGCTGCCGACGAAGGTGAAGGGAATGCCGGACAGATCGATACGGTCGCCCGCCGCGAAGTCGGTGATGCGGTCGCCGTTCGCCTCCGCCACGCTGGCGTAGCGGAAGGTGTCGTTGCCTTCGCCGCCGCTCAGCACATCCTCGCCGGCTCCGCCGGCCAGCGTGTCGTCGCCGGCACCGCCATAGAGGAAGTCCGCCCCGCCGAGGCCGTCCAGCCGGTCGTCGCCGGCCCCGCCGGTCAGCGTGTCGGACGCCGCGCCGCCGGTCAGCGTGTCCGCTCCGTCGCCGCCGGTGGCGGAGATGGCGGTGACGCGGACCAGGACGCCGCTGTTGGACGGATCGGCGGCCAGCGCGTGGGTGCCGGCCAGATGTATGACGCGGTCCGCCACCCCGTCGCCGTCCACATCGAACTGGAGATCGGTGGTGGCGAAGGCACCCGTGCCGGAGTTGACGTAATTCACCGCCACGCCGGAACCAAAGCGCTGGGACAGCGGTGTGGTGCCGAGGAAGCTGGCCGACAGGCCGGAAATGTCGATGCGGTCGCCCGTGGCGAAGTCGGTGATCAGGTCGCCGTCGATGTCGGTGGCGCGGGCGAAGACGAAGGTGTCGTTGCCGGCACCGCCGGTCAGCTCGTCGCGGCCTTCCGACCCCACCAGCGTGTCGTCACCGTCGCCGCCGCTCAGCGTGTCGCTGCCGACCCCACCGGTCAGGCTGTCGTTGCCGGCCCCGCCGGTCAGCGTGTCGCTGCCCTCGCCACCATCCAGAGTGTCGTTGCCGTCGCCACCGTCCAGCCGGTCGTCGCCGCCAAGCCCCTCCAGCCGGTCGTCGCCGCCCAGGCCGGACAGGCTGTCGGCGCCGTCGCCACCGGTCAACGTCTCGGCGGCGGCCGTGCCCGTCAGGGTCTTGTTGGAGACACGGACCAGGATGCCCGTGCCGTCCTCCCGCAGGGCGTGGGCGCCGGCCAGTTCGATCACGGAGTCCGCGATGCCGTCGCCGTTGCTGTCGATCTCCACGAGGGTGCGCTGCTGGCCCTCCACGCCGGTCACCGCGACGCGGATCTGGGCCGGGCCAAGATTGACGGACGAGCCGGTGAAGGCACCGCCGCCGATGAAGACGGCGCCCAGCGCCGACAGGTCGAGACGGTCGCCATCCGCGAAGTCCTGGATGCGGTCACCCGCGGCGTCGCCCACGGTCAGCACGCGGAAGGTGTCGTCGCCGGCACCGCCGGTCAGCGTGTCGGCCCCGTCGCCGCCCAGCAGCGTGTCGTCGCCATCGCCGCCGTCGAGCCGGTCACGGCCCGCCCCACCGGTCAGGCTGTCGATTCCAGCCCCACCGGTCAGCGTGTCGTCGCCGGCACCGCCGGTCAGCGTATCGGCGGCGTCCGTGCCCTCCAAGCGCTGGCCGGCGGCGCGAACCAGGACGCCCGGCGCCTGCGGATCGACTTGGAGGATGTGCTCCCCGGTGATCTCGATGCTGCGGTCGGTCACGCCGTCGCCGTTCAGGTCGATGTCGAGCAGCGTGTTGCGGAAGCCCGGCTCGCCCACCGCGGACATGCGGATCTCCGCGCTCCCCGTGGCGCTGAAGGCGGAGGTGCCAATGAAGGCGGCGTTCAACGCCGACAGGTCGATGCGGTCCCCGTCCGCGAAGTCGGTGATGCGATCGCCCGCGATGTCGTCCGCGGCGAAGACGAAGCTGTCGTGGCCGGCACCGCCGGTCAGGCGGTCGGTGCCCGCCCCGCCGACCAACGTGTCGTCACCGGCATCGCCGGACAGCGTGTCGTTGCCGACACCGCCGGTCAGGCTGTCGTTGCCGCCGCCGCCGGACAGGCTGTCGCGACCGGCGCCGCCCTCCAGCGTCTCGTCGGCGTCCGTCCCTGTCAGGACGAGGTCGTCGACGCGGATCAGGATGGCGGCGTTGTCGGGCCTCGCCATCAGCGTGTGCGCACCGGACAGGATGAGCATCCGCTCGCCCAGACCGTCACCGTTCATGTCGAAGACCAGCCGGGTTTCGGCCAGCGGGCCGCTGCCGACGATGACGGCGTTGACCTGGGCCGGGCCGGGCTGCGCGACGCTGCCGGTGAAGGCGGCGGTGCCGATGAAGGTGACGTTCATGTCGCGCAGGTCGATGCGGTCGTTGGGACCGAAATCGGTGATGCGGTCGCCGTCGATGTGGCCGGCCCGGTTGAAGCGGAAGCTGTCCCGCCCGGCCCCGCCGGTCATCAGGTCGCCGCCCGGACCGCCGTTCAGCGTGTCGTCGCCGTCGCCGCCTTCCAGCGTGTCGATCCCGTCGCCGCCGATGAGGGTGTCGTTGCCGGCCCCGCCGACGATCAGGTCGTTGCCGTAATCGCCGCTCAGCGTGTCGTTGCCGTCCCCGCCGATCAGCGTGTCCGGACCGGAGGCGCCGGTCAGGCTGTCGTCGCCGGCCGTGCCGGTCAGGGACTGGCCGTATTCCGTGATGAGGACGCCGGGGGTCCCCGCCATCTCGACCAGAGGCACCACGCCGTTGAGCCACATGCCGACGTCGGCCACGCCGTCGCCGTTGGAGTCGAGGACGACCGTTGTGGTGTCCGCGCTGTAGTAGACGCGCAGTTCGGCGCGGCCCGGATTGGACACGCTGCCGGTGAACGCTCCCTCCCCGAGGAAATGCGCGTTCAGCGCCGACAGGTCGAGTTGATCGCCGGGGCCGAAATCGAGGATGCGGTCGTAATTCATCTCCGACGCAGAGCCGAAGACGAAGCGGTCGTTTCCGGTGCCGCCTTCCAGTATGTCGGCCCCATCGCCCCCGGTCAGCACATCGTCGCCGGTACCGCCTTCCAGCGTGTCGGCCCCATCGCCGCCGATCAGCGCGTCGTCGCCGGTGCCGCCTTGGAGCAGGTCGTTGCCGCCCAAGCCCACCAGCGTGTCGTTGCCCGCACCGCCCGACAGCGTGTCGCGGCTGGGACCGCCCGTCAGGCTGTCGTTCCGATCGGTGCCGGTCAGCGCCTGGGTCGGAACGCAGACGAGCACGCCCGGCGCGTTCGGATCGGCCTGGAGGTCATGCTCGCCGACCAGCATGAGAATGTTGCTGATGAAGCCGTAGTTGGAGGAGACCTCCACGCGGGTCACGCCGTCGGAGATGACGGAGCGCACCTGGATCGGGCCGCCGTTGGGGTAGTAGGTGAAAGCGGCGGAGCCGATGAAGATCGCGTTCAGGGCCGACAGGTCGATGCGGTCGCCATCCGTGAAGTCGGCGATGCGGTCGCCCACAATGTCAGCGGAGTTGGTGAAGCGGAAGGTGTCGTTGCCTTCGCCGCCGAAGAGCTGGTCCGCCCCGGCCCCACCATCGAGCGTGTCGTCGCCCGCACCGCCGCGCAGCAGGTCCGCACCCGCCCCGCCGAGGAGCAGGTCGTTTCCAGTGCCGCCGTCCAGGCTGTCGGCGCCGCCAAGGCCGGACAGCGTGTCGTCTCCGGCCCCGCCGGACAGCGTGTCGCTGCCCGCCCCGCCTTCCAGCGTGTCGTTGCCGCCGGTTCCGGTCCGGACTGTCTCCGGAGCCCGGATCAGCACGCCCGGCGTGCCCGGATCGACGATCAGGGCATGCGAGCCCGACAGGATGATCCGGCCGTCGACGGTGCCGTCGCCGGTCAGGTCGAAGTCGAGCTGCGTGTCGTCGCCCGACATGGTCAGGCGGACCTGCGGCGCTCCTTTCTGCTGGAAGTTGCCGGTGAAGGGCTGTTCGCCGATGTAGGTGACGTTCAGGGCGGACAGGTCGATGCGGTCGCCGGCGGAGAAGTCCGCGATGCGGTCGCCGGCAAGCTGGCTGGCCTCGGTGAAGCGGAAGGTGTCGTTGCCCTCGCCGCCGATCAGCAGATCCGCGCCGTCCCCGCCGACCAGCGTGTCGTCGCCGGCCCCGCCGTCCAGCACATCGCCGCTGCCCAGCCCGTTCAGCAGGTCGTTGCCGTCGCCGCCCCACAGGCTGTCGAAGCCCGGACCGCCGGTCAGCGTGTCCGCCGCCTCGGTCCCGACGAGGGAGCGGTCGGCGACCCGCACCAGCACGCCGGGCTCGTCCGCAAGCTCCTCCAGCGCGTGGGCGCCAGTCAGAATGATCCTGTGGTCGGCGACGCCGTCGCCGTTGCTGTCGAACTCCAGCGCCGTGCTGCCGACGTCCGTGCGGTAGCGCACTTGCGCCGGGCCATAGTTGGGATAGCTGCCGGTGAAGGCCCGTTCGCCGATGAACTGGACGTCCATCTCGGACAGGTCGATGCGGTCGCCCGGACCGAAGTCGGTGATGACGTCGCTGCCGACGTCGCCGATCCCATCGAACCGGAAGTCGTCGTTGCCCGCCCCGCCGGTCAGGATGTCGCGCCCGGTGCCGCCGTCCAGCGTGTCGTCGCCATCGCCGCCGTTCAGGCTGTCGGCGCCGCCCATGCCGCGCAGCAGGTCGTCGCCCGCCCCGCCGTTGACGGTGTCGAGCCCGGCGCCGCCATTCAGCTCGTCGTCGCCCGCCGTGCCGCTCAGCGTCCGGTCGGGCACGCGCACCAGGATGCCCGGCGAGTCCGTCAGTTCCTCCAGGGCATGGATGCCGGCCAGTTGGATCTGGCGGTCGGTGATGCCGTCGCCGTTGCTGTCGATCTCCAGCACCGTGCCGTTGCTGAGATCCGTGCGGAGGCGGACCGCCGTGGTGCCGTTCCCCGGGAAGCCGTTCTCACCCACGAAGACAGCGTTCAGTGCCGACAGGTCGATGCGGTCGCCCTGCGCGAAATCGCTGATGTAGGTGCCGGAATAGACGGAATAGCTGAAAGCGGTTCCGGCCGGTGCCGCGGCGATGCGGAAGGTGTCGTTGCCGGCGCCGCCGGACAGCGTGTCGAAGCCGATGCCGTCTTCCAGAAGGTCGTCGCCGCCACCGCCGGACAGGCTGTCGTTGCCGGCGAAGCCACGCAGCGTGTCGTTGCCGGTGCCGCCGGACAGCGTGTCGCGGCCCGCCGCACCGTCCAGGACGTCGTCGCCAGCCGTGCCGGTCAGCGTCCGGTCGGGCACGCGAACCAGGATGCCAGGCGCGTTCGCCAGTTCCTCGAGCGCCGCCCCGTTGGGCAACTGGATGTTGCGGTCGACGCTGCCGTCGCCGTTGGCGTCGATCTCCAGCGTGGCGCTGGTGCTGTCCTGGCGCAGGCGCACCTGCGCCGGCCCCTTGTTGCTGTAACTGCCGGTGAAGGCGCCGTTGCCGATGTAGGTGGCGTTCAGACCGGTCAGATCGATGCGGTCGCCCACCGCGAAGTCGGTGATGACATCATAGCTGTAGGTGGTGAAGCCGTTGTTGACCGGCCCCGCGACGAAGCGGAAGGTGTCCGCGCCGTTGCCGCCGGTCAGCGTGTCGTTGCCCTCGCCACCCTCCAGCGTGTCGTCGCCGTCGCCGCCGGACAGGCTGTCGCTGCCGGACAGACCCTGCAGCAGATCGTTGCCGCCGCCGCCGCTGATGGTGTCCATGCCGGCGCCGCCGGTCAGGATATCGGCATCCGCCGTGCCGGTCAGGGTCTGGTCGGGAACACGCTCCAGCACGCCGGGCGAACCGGCCGCCTCCCGCAGCGCATGTTGACCGGTCAGGGAAATGCTGCGGTCGGAATAGCCGTCGCCGTTGCTGTCGATCTCCAGGACGGTGGTGCCGTAGTCCTGGCGGACCCGCACCTGCGCAGGTCCGTTGCCCATGCTGGTGCCGGTGAAGTTGCCTTCGCCGATGAAGACAGCATCCAACCCCATCAGGTCGATGCGGTCGCCGTTCGCGAAGTCGGTGATGATGTCCCCGCCGGCGTCGGTCGGGTTGGAGAAGCGGAAGATATCGTTGCCCGCCCCACCCGTCAGGCTGTCGCCGCCGGGCCCGCCGTCCAGCGTGTCGTCGCCGAAGCCGCCGGACAGGCTGTCGTTGCCGCCCAGGCCCTGCAACAGGTCGTTTCCGTTGCCGCCGTTGATGGTATCGCGCCCGAGTCCTCCGGTCAGCGTGTCGGCCTCCTCCGTGCCGGTCAGCGTCTGGTCGGGAATGCGCTCGAAGACGCCGGGGGAACCGGCCACCGGCTGCAGTGAAGGTGCGCCGAACAGGGTGATGGTACGGTCGGAATAGCCGTCGCCGTTGCTGTCGATCTCCAGGACCGTCGCGGTGGCGTCGGCACGGACGCGGATCTGCGCCGGACCGTTGCTGGAATAGTTGCCGGTAAAGGGGGATTCGCCGATGAAGGTGGCGTTCAACCCGGTGATCTCCAACCGGTCGCCGGGGGCGAAGTCGGTGATGACGTCACTGTCGATGTCGGTGAGAGCGAACCGGTAGACGTCGTTGCCGAGCCCGCCGGTCAGCGTGTCGGCTCCGGCGCCGCCTTCGAGCGTGTCGTCGCCCTCGCCACCCGTCAGACTGTCGTTGCCGGACAGTCCCTGCAGCAGGTCGTTGCCGCCGCCGCCGTTGATGGTATCGCGCCCGGCGGCGCCCTCCAGCGTCTCGGCCTCAGCCGTTCCGGTCAGCGTCTGGTCGGGAATGCGCTCGAAGACGCCGGGCAAACCGGTCACCTGCTGCAGTGAAGGTGCGCCGTTCAGATAGATGTAGCGGTCGGCGTAGCCGTTGCCGTCGCTGTCGATTTCCAAAGACGTCTGCCCACCGTACATGCGGACGCGGATCTGCTTCGGACCGGTGTTCATGAAGGAGCCGGTGAAAGCCCCATCACCGATGAAGGTGGCGCCCAGGGCAGACAGGTCGAGACGGTCGCCCAGGACGAAGTCTTCGATAACGTCGCCGTTGACGTCGCTCAGGCTGGCGAATCGGAAGGTGTCGTTGCCGACCCCGCCGGTCAGCGTGTCGCCGCCGGCCCCGCCATCCAGCGTGTCGTCGCCCTCGCCACCGGACAGGTTGTCGTTGCCTCCCAGGCCGCGCAGCAGGTCGTTGCCGCCGCCGCCGCTGATGGTGTCGCGACCTGCACCACCCTCCAGCGTCTCGGCTTCCGCCGTGCCGGCGAGCATCTGGTCGGGGATGCGCACCAGCACGCCCGAACCCGCTGTCTCCTCCTGCAGCGCTTGCCCGCCGGTTAGGTAAAGGTAGCGATCGGCCATACCGTCGCCGTTGCTGTCGATCTCCAGCACGGTGGAAGCGGAATCCGCGCGAACACGCATCTGCGGCGGCCCGTAGGAAGCGGTCGTCCCATCCCACTTGTAGGAACCGGTGAAGGGTCCCTCGCCGATGAAGGCGGCGTTCAAGGCCGACAGGTCGATGCGGTCCCCTTGGCCGAAATCGGTGATCGTGTCTCCGTTGATCTCGGCCGCGCTGGCGAAGAGGAAGGTGTCGCTGCCGAGGCCGCCGGTCAGCGTGTCGCCGCCGGCCCCGCCATCCAGCGTGTCGTCGCCCGAACCGCCGATCAGGCTGTCGTTGCCTCCCACACCGCGCAGCAGGTCGTTGCCGGCTCCGCCGTCGATGGTGTCGCGCCCGACCCCGCCCTCCAGCGTCTCGGCTTCCGCCGTGCCGGTCAGCGTCTGGTCGGGGATGCGCACCAACACGCCCGAACCCGCCGTCTCCTCCTGCAGGGAAGGCGCGCCGGTCAGATAGATGTAGCGATCGGCCATGCCGTCGCCGTTGCTGTCAATCTCCAGCGCGGTGGAACCGTAATAGTTCTGGTTGAGACGGATCTCCGCCGCCCCTCCACCGACGATGGAGACTCCATTGAAGGACTTCTCGCCAATGAAGGCGGCGTTCAAGACCGACAGGTCGATACGGTCGCCCTGGGCGAAGTCGGTGATCGTGTCTCCGTTGATCTCGGCCGCGCTGGCGAAGAGGAAGGCGTCGCTGCCGAGGCCGCCGGTCAACGTATCGCCGCCGGCCCCACCGTCCAGCGTGTCGTTGCCCGAACCGCCGGACAGGCTGTCGTTGCCTCCCAGACCGCGCAGCAGGTCGTTGCCGCCGCCGCCGCTGATGATGTCACGACCGCCGCCACCCTCCAGCGTCTCGGCTTCCGCCGTGCCGGTCAGCGTCTGGTCGGGGATGCGCACCAACACGCCCGAACCCGCCGTCTCCTCCTGCAGCATATGCGCGCCGGTCAAGTAAAGGTAGTTATTGGCCATGCCGTCGCCGTCGCTGTCGATCTCCAGCACGGTGGAAGTGGAATCCACGCGAACGCGCATCTGCGGCGGCCCGTAGGAAGCGGTCGTCCCATCCCACTTGTAGAAGCCGGTGAAGGGTCCCTCACCGATGAAGGCGGCGTTCCAGGCCGACAGGTCGATGCGGTCGCCCTGCGCGAAATCGATAATGCGCTTTTCGCTGTAACCCGTCGTGCTTGGCTTGGAGATCAGGAAGGTATCGTTGCCCGCCCCGCCGGCCAGCGTGTCGTTGCCGGAGCCGCCGGACAGCGTGTCGTCGCCCGAACCGCCAATCAGGCTGTCGTTGCCGCCCAGGCCGCGCAGCAGATCGTTGCCGGCACCGCCGTCGATGGTGTCGCGCCCGGGGCCGCCCTCCAGCGTTTCGCCGTCCGCCGTGCCGGTGACCGCTTGGTCCGGCGCCCGCTTGACCAGGCCGGACGAGCCGTCCACCGGCTGCAATCCGGGTGATCCGGCGATCCGGATGGAATAATCGTTCCAGCCGTCGCCGTTGCTGTCGATTTCCAGCATGGTGTCGGACATGTCGGTGCGCACACGCACCTGCGCCGAACCACGGGCCGAATCTTTCCCGGTGAACGCCTCTTCGCCGATGAAGGTGGCGTTCCAGGCCGACAGGTCGATACGGTCGCCCTGGGCGAAGTCGGTGATGCGAACTTCGCCGTAGCTCACGGTGGCCGGCTTGGAAATCACGAAGATGTCGTTGCCGGCCCCGCCGGTCAGCGTGTCGTTGCCGGTGCCACCGTCCAGCGTGTCGTCGCCGTCACCGCCGGACAGGCTGTCATGGCCGCCCAGGCCGCGCAGCAGGTCGTTGCCGCCGCCGCCGCTGATGGTGTCGCGCCCGGCGGCGCCCTCCAGCGTCTCGCCCGCCGCGGTGCCGGTGATCGACTGGTCCGGGGCCCGCTCGAACACGCCGGGGGAACCGGCCACCGCCTGCAATCCGGGAGAACCGGCGATGTAGATGGAGCAATCGTTGTAGCCGTCACCGTTGCTGTCGATCTCCAGCGTGGTGTTGGCCATGTCGGTGCGCACGCGCACCTGAGCCGGCCCATGGGCGGCGTTCGTCCCGGTAAAGGCCCCTTCGCCAATGAAGGTGGCGTTCCAGGCAGACAGATCGATGCGTTCCCCCGGCGCGAGGTCGGTGATCCGCACCTCGTTGTAGCCCATGGTGGCGGGCTTGGAGATCAGGAAGGTGTCGTTTCCCAGGCCGCCGGTCAGCGTGTCATTTCCGGTGCCGCCGTCCAGCGTGTCGTCGCCGTCGCCACCGCTCAGGCTGTCGTTGCCGGCGAAACCGCGCAGCGTGTCGTTGCCGTCGCCGCCGCTGATGGTGTCCGGGCCGCCGTCGCCTTCCAATATATCCGCCGCGCTTGTGCCGGTGAGCGACTGGCCGGGCGTGGCCTCCAGCACGCCGGGCACGCCGTCGACCTGCCGAAGGACGACAGAGCCGCTGACGGTGATGAACCGATCGGGGAAACCGTCGCCGTCGCTGTCGATCTCTAAGATCGGGCCGGTGAAGTCGGTGCGCGTGCGGACTTGCGCCGGCCCTTTGTTCTGCGGGGACCCGGTGAAGGCCCCGTCGCCGATGAAGGTCAGGTTGAACGCCGACAGGTCAATGCGGTCACCCGGCGCGAGATCGGTGATCCGGTCATAGCCGATGTCACTCAGGCTGGAGAAGCGGAAGGTATCGTTGCCCGCACCGCCGGTCAGGACGTCGTAGCCGCCGTAACCGTCCAGCGTGTCGTCGCCGTTACCGCCCGTCAGCGTGTCGCTTCCCGAAGTGCCAGTCAGCTCGGACATCGAATACCCCGTTGGAAAGAAATTTCTTCTACTTTCCTCCTACCTTTGTGCGAATGTCATATCAACTTCTAGTTTTTTCTATGATCCTTAAATCATCTTAAAATTAAAAATGTTTAATTCTGTGTATTTTTCAGGTGTCATCTATGCTGCGAATTACGCGATTAAGAAACATGGCATGCATCCGCAAAAACCAGAAACTGCGTTTAATCCCATGAAAACATCTTATGCGGCAACATGCCGCATGCAAATTCCCGTAAAAACAGGACCTTAGAGATAGCGCCACAATGCCATGAGAAAGGGCCTCCCATGCCGATCATGGTACTTCTTCTTATGAGCAACCGGTGACCAAGGAAAACAACTTACAGAATACATCATAACGCGGAAATTGCTCCTGAAGTCGAACAGGAACTCCAGATATGTTATCAAAATAGATAATTTTCAAAACGACTCCGGCCCCTCCGCCGCGAGACGGAGAGGCCGGAGCCAAAGATCAACCCTTAGTGGTTCACTTCGCCGATACGGTTCCGGTCCAGCCGGGCTCGACGCCCTTCATGTCGGGAAGCCGGTGGGCGATGCCCTTGTGGCAGTCGATGCAGGTCCGCTCGCCGGTGAACAGGTAGGTCTCGTGCATCTTGGCGGCCCGCGGGTTCTGGCGGGTGATGTCCATGGATTCCGCGCTGTGGCAGTTGCGGCATTCCAGGGAGTTGTTGGATTTCAGCCGGTCCCATTCGTGGGTGGCGAGTTCCAGCCGCTTGTCGAGGAACTTCTCGCGGGTGTCGATGGTGCCGAAGATCTTGCCCCAGACCTCCTTCGAGGCCTGCATCTTGCGTCCGATCTTCTGCGTCCAGTCATGCGGGACGTGGCAGTCCGGACAGGTGGCGCGCACGCCGGAGCGGTTGGTGAAGTGGATGGTTTGCTTCAATTCCTCGTAGGGGTTGTTCTTCATCTCGTGGCAGGAGATGCAGAAGGCTTCCTTGTTGGTGACCTCCAGGGCGGTGTTGAAGCCGCCCCAGAACATCACGCCGGCCAGGAAGCCGCCCAGCGTCAGGAAGCCCAGGCTGAAATGCACGCTGGGCCGCGAGAAAACGCGCCAGAAGCGTCCGGCGAGGCTCAGAAGGCCCTTCATTTGGCGCCTTCCTTTCCGCCCGCCAGGATGCTGTCGATGTCGCGGAAGCGGTTGCCGGTGATCGGCTGGGCGTCGGTCTGCGGCACGTGGCACTGGGTGCAGAAGTAGCGCCGCGGGCTGACCGCGCCCAGCGTCTGGCCGTCGCGGTCCTGGAAGTGGGTGACCGAGACCATCGGGGCCTGCGAGCCCTCGGTGTTCTTGCGGTCATGGCAGGTCATGCACTTGTTGATGTTCAGGTCGATCTGGTAGTCGCGGATCGCGTGCGGGATCAGCGGCGGCTGGTCGGCGTAGTTCCGCGCCCGCTTGTGATCGTCGGTGATCTCCTTCGCCATCGGGTCGGCGGGGATCTCCTGGGTGATCGGGTGCGGGCCGGAGGAAACCTTCGCGGGGGCGGCCCCGTCCGCGGCGAACACGCCGGACACCAGGAGCGGCATGGCCGCGGCCAGCGCGAGGGCGGCAAAGGTGATGCGGGTCTTCATGGACGGGCTCCTCACGCGACAGGAATGATCTTGACCGCGCATTTCTTGAAGTCGGTCTGCTTGCTCAGCGGGTCGGTGGCGTCCAGCGTCACCTTGTTGATGAGCACCGTGTGGTCGAAGAAGGGCACGAAGACGAGGCCCCGCGGCGGCTTGTTGCGGCCCCGCGTCTCGACCCGCACCCGCACCTCGCCGCGGCGGGAAGCGATGCGCACCTCCTGCCCGCGCCGCAGGTTCAGGTCCTTGGCATCGTCGGGATGGATGAAGACGACGGCGTTGGGGAAGGCCTTGCGCAGCTCCGGAACACGCAGCGTCATGGAGCCGGAGTGCCAATGCTCGACCACGCGGCCGGTGCAGAGCCAGAACGGGTAGTCCTTGTCCGGCGATTCCGCCGCCGGCTCATAGGGCAGCGCGAAGATGTTCGCCTTGCCGTCCTTGTTGCCGTAGAAGCGCACGCCCTCGCCCGCCGGAACGTAGGGGTCGAAGCCCTCGCGGTAGCGCCACTTCGTCTCCTTGCCGTTCACCACCGGCCAGCGCAGGCCGCGCTCCTGGTGGTACATGTCGTAGGGGGCGAGGTCGTGGCCGTGGCCGCGCCCGAAGGCGGCGTATTCCTCGAACAGGCCCTTATGGACGTAGAAGCCGAACGCTTGCGATTCCCGGTTCTCATAGGCGGGGTCGCAGTCCGACAGCGGGAAGGCGTTGACCTGACCGTTGCAGTACAGCACGTCGTACAGGGTCTTGCCGCGCACGTCGGGCTTCTTGGCGATCAGCTCCTCCGGCCACACCTCCTCGATCTTGAAGCGCTTGGAGAACTCGATGATCTGCCAGAGGTCGGAGCGCGCCTCGCCGGGCGCGCCGACGAGCTGGTGCCAGACCTGGGTGCGGCGTTCCGCGTTGCCGTAGCCGCCTTCCTTCTCCACCCACATGGCGGTCGGCAGGATCAGGTCGGCGGCGAGCGCCGTCACCGTGGGATAGGCATCCGACACGACGATGAAGTTCTCAGGATTCCGGTAGCCCAGGTAGGTCTCGTTCGCCGTGTTCGGCGCCGTCTGCATGTTGTTGTTGCACTGGACCCAGTAGGCGTTGAGCTTGCCGTCCTTCAGCATGCGGTCCTGGAGCACGGCGTGATAGCCGACCTTGTCCGGGATCGTGCCCTCCGGCAGCTTCCAGATCTCCTCGGCGTGCTTGCGGTGTTCCGGGTTGGTGACCACCATGTCGGCGGGCAGGCGGTGGGCGAAGGTGCCGACCTCGCGCGCCGTCCCGCAGGCCGACGGCTGGCCGGTCAGCGAGAAGGGGCCGCAGCCCGGCTGGCTGATCTTCCCGGTCAGCAGATGGATGTTGTAGACGAGGTTGTTGGCCCAGACGCCGCGGGTGTGCTGGTTGAAGCCCATGGTCCAGAAGGACATGACCTTCACCTTCGGATCGGCGTACAGCTCGGCCAGCGCCTCCAGCCGGTTCTTCGGAACGCCCGACAGCTCGTGCGCCTTATCCAGGGTGTAGGGCTCGACGAACTTCGCGAACTCCTCGAAGGAGATCGGGTCGGACTCGTTGGCCTTGGCGACGTTCTTCGCCTTCTGCTCCAGCGGATGCTCGGGCCGCAGGCCGTAGCCGATGTCGTCGCGGCCGCGCTTGAAGTTGACGTGCTTGGCGATGAACTCCTGGTTCACGCGGCCCGTCTTGATGATGTGGTTGGCGATGTAGTTGAGGATCGCCAGATCGGACTGCGGCGTGAACACCAGACCGATGTCGGCGAGGTCGAAGCTGCGGTGCTCGTAGGTGGACAGGACGGCGACCTTGCAGCCCTCGTGGGTCAGCCGGCGGTCGGTGACGCGGGTCCACAGGATGGGGTGCATCTCCGCCATGTTGGAGCCCCACAGCACGAAGGCGTCGGCCTGCTCCATGTCGTCGTAGCAGCCCATCGGCTCGTCCATGCCGAAGGTGCGCATGAAGCCGACCACCGCCGACGCCATGCAGTGGCGGGCGTTGGGGTCCAGGTTGTTGGAGCGCAGGCCCGCCTTCATGAACTTGGAGGCGGCGTAGCCTTCCATGATCGTCCACTGGCCGGAGCCGAACATGCCCACCGCGGTCGGACCCTTCTTCTTCAGGGTCTCCTTCCACTTGGTGGCCATGATGTCGAAGGCCTGGTCCCAGCTGATCGGGGTGAATTCGCCTTCCTTGTGGAACTGGCCGTCCTTCATGCGCAGCAGCGGCTGGGTCAGCCGGTCCTCGCCGTACATGATCTTGGACAGGAAATAACCCTTCACGCAGTTCAGGCCGCGGTTGACCTCGGCCTTCACGTCGCCGTGGGTGGCGACGATACGCCCCTCCTTCACGCCGACCATGACGCCGCAGCCGGTGCCGCAGAAGCGGCAGGGGGCCTTGGACCAGGTGAGCTTGGCGTCGGCGCCGGCCGGCAAGGTGCCGGCCTCGGCGGGCTGAAGGGCGGCCGGCAGGCTCACGCCGGCCGCCGCCGCCGCGGTCACGGCGGCTTGGACCTTCAGATAATCACGGCGGGTCAGGGACATAGGGGGGTGCCTCCTGGGGCGGTCGTCTTTTCTTGGACGGGCGTCAATGGGTGTGCGGGACGAGGGCGGTGTCGGCGGGCATCGGCTCCGCGCAGCGCTCGGCGTCCTCGTAGTGGTGATAGACCAGCGTGGTGGTGTGGACGCCCGCCATCGCGTTGATGTCGGCGATGCGGTCCAGAACCTCGGCCTCGGACGCCGTTTCCAGCGTGACGATGGCCTTGCCGTTCTCCGACGCGTGCCAGTCGGCGCCGGCGAGCGCCAGGACCACCTCCTTCAGGGCGGCGGTGCGGTCCGGCGCGTGCTGGATGACGAGGCTGGAAATGTGCAGTTCGGGCATGGCCGCCTCACATCCCGCCGGAGTGGGAGAGGATCTGGTACATCCAGACGGAGAAGCCGTAGGCTCCGACCATGCCGATCGCCAGGAACGGCCAGATCAGGATGGACAGGACGAAGAAGACCAGCCCTTCGAAGCGGCGGGTCGGAGCGGCGGTGTCGGCGGTGCGGGCGGGCGCGTTCATGGCGATCCCATAAATTGATCGAACGGTATCGCGCACGGCTTTCGCACTTGAGATTCCCTCTCCCCAGGGGGAAGAGGGCTATGAAGGGCAAATGCGATCACCTTGCGGTGTCACGGCGGAGCTTCATCCTTTCGCATCATGAGCGGCTTGACCGAGGTCAAGTGCCGGCACCTACTCCGTCCTTAAGTACCGGTACTTTTGTCGTTCTGGACGTTTTGCCGCACGTCAACGCAAAACCCCTCCCTCGTCGGGTGCGGGGGAGGGGTTGAGGAAGCGAACCGGGATTGAACGGCTTACAGCCGGGTGTTCTCCTGGCGCATCAGGCGGTCGATCAGCACGCCGCGCACCAGGTCGGGGCCGAGCTGTTCGGCGGCGGCCTGCTTCAGGGATTTGGCGACGGCGGCGGGATCGACCGACGGGCCGTCGAAGGCGCCCGCCCCCGCCATGCCGAACAGGGCCTGCAGCAGGGCGTTGCGCGCGTGGGGCAGATGGCGGCGCAAGAGGTTGGCCTGATCGGTGCTGCCCGTCTGCAAGGTGATCTGGGTCAGGATGAAGGCGTTGGTGCGGCCCTCCACCAGCACCGGCACCATCAATTGCCCGACCTCGACATAGAAGGGGCCGGGGCCGTCGGTGGGCAGGTCCGGCCCGACGCCGGCCTGCTGCTCCGCGGTTTTCTCCTCGGCACCGAGCGTCAGCTGCAGGCGCCCGATGCCGTACCCGGTCGCGGCCGCCAGGGCGGCGCAGAGCACGAACACGGAGTAACGGCTGGGTCCGGGGCGTGACGGCATGGCTCTTGGCTCAGAAGGGCATGATGATGTCGAAGACCTGCTGACCGTAGCGCGGCTGCTGCACGTCGGTGATCTGGCCGCGCCCGCCGTAGGTGATCCGCGCCTCGGCGATCTTGTCGTAGTCGATGGTGTTCACGTTGGTGATGTCCTCGGGCCGGATGACCCCGGCGATGCGCATCTCGCGCAGCTCGTAGTTCACCCGCACCTCCTGCCGGCCGGCGATCACGAAATTGCCGTTGGGCAGCACCTCGGTCACCACCGCCGCGGCGCGCATGGCGATGCGCTCGTTGCGCTGGATGGTCCCGGTGCCGGAGGAGGAGGAGGAGCTGTCCATGTCGACGAGGCTGGACGGGTTCACCGCGTCGGGCAGCACCGCCGGCAGCCGCGACTCCAGCCCGAAGAAGTTCGGCACGGCCGCCGATTCGGCGTTGGAGCGCTGGCGCTGCGTCTGGTTCTGCAACTGCGCCTGATCGGCGATGTTGATGATGACGGTCAGCAGGTCGCCCACCTGCTTGGCCCGCGGGTCGCGGAAGAAGTCGCGGGACCCGGTGCGCCACAGCGAACTCGGCACCTGCTCGTTGGTGTTGGGGCGCGGCATCGGCATGGAGATGACGCGCGCCTCCGGCGCCATGGCCGGGTTTGAGATCTCCGACAGGCGCGGCGCCTGCCCCACGTCGGCCAGCCGTCCACAGCCGGCGAGCGCCACCGTCAGGGCGAGGAACGGAAACAGGAGGCGGGGCGGGAGCGTGCGCATGGGCGTGTCCTTGATTGGACTCAGAATTTCGCGGAAGCCGCAGAGGGCGGCATGGCGTCCGGCGGCCCGCTGACGGTGACGGTCTGCGGACCGGTGATGGTGCCGGTGACGACGATGTTGCTGGCGACGTTCATCACCCGCACCAGCTCCCCCACCCCGCCGTCCTGCAGGGCGCGGCCGCGCGCCATCAGCTGCAGCGGCCCGTCCTCGTAGACGAGGCTGACCGGCTTGTTGCGCTGGACCACCAGCGGGGCGCCGACCGCGGAGGTCTGGATCAGCCGCCCGGCGGACAGCTGGCGGCGGCTGGCCAGCCCGGCCAGAGCGTCGCGGGAGGTGACGACGGCGCCGTTCAGCCGCTCCAGCGGCATCGGGATGGTGGTCAGGTCGCTGTCGGCGATCACCTCGCCGGGCAGGATGCGGCGCGTCGGCACCGGCACCTCGACCATGATGTCGGCCTTGGCCTTCACCTCGACGATGCGGCCGTCGCTGCTGACCAGCGCGCGGATCAGCCCGCCGCGCGGGTCGTAGGACAGGTCGCGCACCGCCTCCACCGTGCCGGAGAAGGGCACGGTCAGCACCACCGACACCCGAGCGTCCGGCGGCACCGCCGGGCCGAGCGAGGCCGCCAGCTCCTGCGCCAGCAGGGCTTCCACGGCGCCCTCGCCGTCGGACAGGTAAGCCGCCTGGGCGGGCGCGCAGAGCAGATGCAGGGCCAGCGCGAGGCCGGTGAGACGCCGAACGGAACGCCGCATAGCGGTCACCGCATGTTGGAGAGCGTGGAGGCCATCTGGTCGCCGGCCTCGACCACCTTCGCGTTCATCTCGTAGGCGCGCTGGGCGGAGATGAGTTCGGTGATCTCCTGGACGACGTTGACATTGGAGGATTCCAGATACTTCTGCCGGATGGTGCCGAAGCCCGCCTGCCCGCCGGTGCCGTCCTGCGGCTCGCCCGAGGCGGGGGTGGCGCGGTAGAGGTTGTCGCCCATCGCCTCCAACCCGGATTCGTTGACGAACACGGTCATCACGAGCTGACCCAGCACGCGCGGGCGGGTCTGCCCGTCGACGAAGGCCTGCACCTCGCCCGACGCATTCACGGCGATCTCCCGCGTGCCCTGCGGCACGGTGACCTCCGGCAGCACCGGATGGCCGTCGCTGGTCACGATGGTGCCCTCCGGCGACAGCTTGAAGCCCCCGGCGCGGGAATAGGCGGTCTCGCCCGCCGGCATGCGGATGTTGAAGTAGCCGCGCCCCTCGATGGCGAGGTCCAGCTCGTTCCCGGTGGAGGTCAGGTTGCCGGTCGTGTTGATGCGGTTGACCGCCCCCGGACGCACGCCGAGGCCGACCTCGATGCCGGTCGGGATGATGGTGCCGGCGTCGGTGGACTGGCTGCCCTGGCGCCGCTCCGACTGGTACATCAGGTCCTGGAACTCGGCGCGCCCGCGCTTGAAGGCGGTGGTGTTGATGTTGGCGATGTTGTTGGAGATGACCTCGACGTTCAACTGCTGGGCCATCATGCCGGTCGAAGCGATGCTGAGCACGCGCATGGACGCAATCTCCTGATTTAAGCGGATTTGCCGAGGCGGTTGATGGCGGAGCGCAGCAGGTCCTGCCCGTCGTCCATCATGCGGGTGACCGACTGGTAGTCGCGCGTCAGCTCCATCATCCGCGACATCTCGGCGATGGCCTGGACGTTGGACTGCTCCACCTTGCCCTGGATGATCCGGGTGTCGGGGGCCGGCAGGGGCTGGGCGTCCATGGCGTCGAACAGCACGTCGCCGGTCTGGGCGAGCGCCTGCGGGCTTTCGAAGCGGACGACGCGCAGCCGGGCGATCATCTCGTTGTCGGCGGAGACCAGCCCGTCGCTGCCGATCTCCATCCGGCTGCGGTCGGCCGGGATGACGATGGGCTGCTGGTTGTCGTCCAGATAGGGGAAGCCGCCGGCGTTCACGAGCTGCCCGTCGACATCGCGCCGCATCCGCCCGTCGCGGGTGTAGCGCGGGCCGTCCGGCGTCTGCACCTGGAGCCAGCCGTCGCCGTCCAGCGCCACGTCGTAGGGGTTGTCGGTCGGCTTCAGGCTGCCGGCGGTGAAGTCGGTGTAGGTGGCGCGGTCGATGGTGAAGGCGATCTTGTCGGACGGCTTCATGCCGCCGCGCTCCATCGCCGCTTCGAACAGCATGCGTTCACCGCGGAACCCCGCAGTGTTCATGTTGGCGACGTTGTTCGCCACGACATCGAGCTGCCGACGCAACGCCACTTGCCGCGACAATCCAATGTAAAGGGGATTCTCCATCGCCGGACACCTTCGGTTTGAACGCCGCCTTAACCTAGGTGATGCAGTTTAAAGCCGGGTTTCAACCTGAGGCACCGCGACGGGAACTGACCGGTGTCTTGGGGGATTTGATTCCGATTTAGATAAAATTTGGGGCAGTCGCGATGCATCCCTGCCGGACTCTGTCCATCTCCCTGGCCCTGCTGTCGGTCACCACCGCCCTGACGGCGCCTCCCGCCGCGGCAGAGGAGCCGGCGCCGATCACCGTGCAGACGGGCGACCATGCCGACTTCTCGCGGCTGGCCCTGGTCAACGCGCAGGGCGCCCCGGCGGTCGATGTGGGAAGCTGCGGCGGGCGCATCGCCTTCTCGCAGACGGTCCCCTGGCCGCTGGAGGCGCTGAACGGCACCTATTCGCGGCGGCTAACCGGCTTCCAGACCGGAGAGGAGGGGCGCAGCCTGACGGTGGACTGGCCCTGCGGCGCCCGCGTCACCGTGCGCCGCGAGCGGCGGATCACCTTCATCGACGTGGCCGACCCGCCGCGCCCGGCGCGCAAGCCCGGCACGGCGGTCCCAACTGAAGCCAGCCTGCTGGCCGAGGCGCCGGGCGCGTCGGTGTTTCCGGTGATCGCGCCACCGCCGGCTCCCGAACCGGCGCCCGCCCCGACAGCGCCCGCCCAAGCAGCGCCCATCAGCCTCGCCGAGCGGCTGAACCCGGTCGCCAGCGCCCAGGCGCAGCCAGTCGTACAAGCGCCGCTGGTCGCCAAGGCCCCGCCCCCCGCCCCGACGCCGAAGCCGGAGCCCGCCAAGACGGTGGCCGCCAAGACGGTGGCCGCCGTGTCACCGTCAGCCGTGCCGCCGCCGGCCGTGCCTCAGGCCGTAGCCCCCGCCCCCGCCGTCCAGACCGAACCGCCGATCCGAGCCTTCGACCTGGACGCCTGGGCCGGCGACGACTACCCCGCGCGCAAGCAGCATCTGGAGCAACGCATCGCCGAGAGCCAGGGCCGCGCGCGGGTGGACGCGCTGCTCGCCATGGCCCGCTTCACACTGGCCCGCGCCCTGCCGGAGGAGGGCCGCGCCGCGCTGGACGCCGCGGAGAGCCTGACGCCGGGGCCGGACCAGCGCTACGAGCTGCGCCTGCTGCGCGACGCCTTCCGGGCGCTGGACGGCACCGCCGATCCCGACGACAGCCAGTTCGTCCGCGCCCAGCCCACCCCCGCCGCCGCCGACCACCATGTCTGGCGCAGCGCCACCCTGGCCCCCAGCCGCTGGACCGCCGCCAAGTCGAGCCTGCCCATCGCGTTGAAGCGGCTGCTGTCCTACCCCGTCGATCTGCGCGGCCGGCTGCTGACCCTGCTGGCCGAATCGGCGGGTGAGGCGGCGGACGGCGCGGCGCTGAACCTGATCGTGCTGGAGATGATCACGCTGGACGGCATCGGCTCCACCGACGGGCGGCTCGACTTCTTCCGCGGGCGTCTGGCGGAGCTGCACAACGAGACGGCGGAGGCGCTGACCCACTACAAGCGGGCCGCCGCCCTGCCCAACCTCTACGGCCACCGCGCCCAGGTCCGCTCCATCGAACTGCGGCTGGCCAGCGGCGCGCTGGACGATCCCGGCGCCATCGCGGAGCTGGAAAGCCTGCGCTACGCCTGGCGCGGCGGCGACGTCGAGACGGACGCGCTGGCCGCCCTCGGCGCCGCCTACACCCGCGCCGGACGGATCGACGCTGCGCTCGACATCTTCGGCCTGCTCGGCCGCCGTTTCGGCGCGACGGCGCGCGGGCGGGCGGCGCTGACCACCGGGCGCGGGCTTCTCGACGCGGTGATCGGCCATCTGGAGACGACCCCGGGCAGCGTGCTCGATGCGCTGTCCCTCCAGGTGCGCTACGGCCGCACGGTGGCGCTGACCGATGACGATGCCGGAACGCGGCAGCGTCGGCTCGCCCGGCTGCTGGCCCGTGGCGGCTTCACGCTGGAGGCCGCGCGCCTGCTCCACACCGTCGCCGAGACCGCGCGCGGCGCCGAGCGCGCGGCGGTCGGGCTGGAACTGGCCCGCGTGCTGCTGGACGCCGGGCGCGGAACGGAGGCGTTGGCCGTGCTGGACCACACCGCCGGCCCCGCGCCGGACGCCGCCGCAGCCGAACGCCGCGCCCTGCTGCGCGCCGAGGCCTTCGCCGCCGAGGGCGAGGCGATGCGCGCCTTCGACGCGCTGCGCGGCCTGACCGGCCCCGAGGCGGCGCGCATCCGGGCGGACAGCCTGTTCCGGGCCGGCGAGTGGCCGGCGGCCCGCGCCGCCTACGCCGAGTTGATCGCCAAACCGATCGGTGGACCGGACACGCCCCTGGCGGACGACATCGCCTTCCACGCGCTGGCCGCCTTCCGGGCGGGCGACGACGCTGCGGTCACCGCCGCCTCGGAGCGCCACGGCAAGGCGCTGGCCGGCACCCGCTGGGCCGGTCTGCTCGACGCCCTGGCCATCCCGCCCGACCCGGCGGGCAAGCCGCTGTCCAGCGCCACGGTCAACGGCCAGCTTGCCGCCGCCGACGCGCTGGCCGGCATGTTGCGCCGGTGGAAGACACCCTGAACGCTCCCGCCTTACACGACGGCTCCCTGAGCCCGATCCCCCTTTTCGGCCGAGCCGGAGGACTCACATCATGCGTTTGCTGTTCGGAATCGTCGCGGTCTTCCTGAGCGTGCTGGGCGGCTTCGCCGCCATGGGCGGGCGGATGGGCGTGCTGTGGCAGCCCGTGGAGATCGTCATCATCGTCGGCGCCGGCATCGGCGGCTACGTCATCGCCAACTCGATGGCGGTGCTGCGCGCCACCATGCGCACCATCGGCGCGGTGGCGCGCGGGCGGCACACCAGCAAGGACGAGTATCTGGACCTGATCTCGCTGCTCTACGCCCTGCTGCGGCAGGCGAAGTCCAAGGGCGTGTCGAACATCGAGAGCGACATCGACAAGCCGGAGGACAGCCCGATCTTCGCCCAGTATCCCTCGGTCTTCCGCCAGCCGCGCTGCGTCACCTTCCTGTGCGACTACATGCGCCTGATCGCGCTGGGCCAGGACAACCCGCACGACCTGGAAGCCCTGATGAACGAGGAGATCGAGACCATCGGGCGCGAGCTGAACCAGGTGCCGAAGGCGTTGCAGAATCTAGCCGACGCGCTGCCGGCGCTGGGCATCGTCGCCGCCGTGCTGGGCGTCATCAACGCCATGAGCGCGATCAGCGAGCCGCCGGAGGTGCTGGGCCACATGATCGGCGGGGCGCTGACCGGCACCTTCCTGGGCGTGCTGCTGTCCTACGGGCTGGTCGGCCCGATTGCCGCCGCCGCCCGCCATCGCCGCGAGTCGGAGCTGACGCTGTTCATCTGCGTGCGCGCGGGGCTGGGCGCCTATCTGCGCGGCAGCCCTCCGCAGGTCTGCGCGGAGTTCGCCCGCAAGGTGCTGTTCGCCGACACGCAGCCGAGCCTCGCCGAGGTCGAGGTCGCCACCACCCTCTCCTCGCAGGCAAAGGCCCGCGAGGCGAGCCAGACCGCCTGAGGCCCCGCCATGCCCCGCAAGCGCATCGAGCCGACGATTATCATCAAGCGCCGCTACGGCGAGGAGGAGGAGGAGCACAACAGCGCCTGGAAGCTGGCCTACGCCGACTTCGTGACGGCGATGATGACCTTCTTCCTGATCATGTGGCTGATGAACATCACCACGGTGGAGCAGCGCAAGGGCATCGCCGACTATTTCAACCCGGTGGCCCTGTCCCAGTCCAACTCGGGCGCCGACGGGATGCTCGCCGGGCGGGCGGTGGACAGGACGGGGGCGTTGTCCACCCCCAACGCGCCGGGGGAGCACAGCGTGCCGGTGGCCGCGCCGCCCGTCGTCGCCTCGCTGGGCGAGAGCGACCGCGAGCCCGCCGGGCGCAAGGACCCCATGCCCAACCCGCCCGGCGGACGGAGCCAGACGGACCGCGACGCGCGGGCGGAGCTGGAGGCCCTGCTCGACCGCCAGACCGCGGCGCTGAGCGAACAACAGGGCTTGGAGAAGGCCGAACGCGACCTGCGCACGGCGCTGGAGACGATGCCGGAGCTGGGGGCGCTCACCGCGAGCGTGGTCATCGAGCAGACGTCCGTGGGCCTGCGCGTGCAGCTCACCGATCAGGCGAAGGTGTCGATGTACAACGTCGGCTCCGCCCAGATGAACGAGCAGGGGCGCCGGCTGATGCGGCTGGTCGCCGGCGCCGTCGCGTCGTCGCCCAACCGCCTCAGCATCACCGGCCACACCGACGCGCTGGGCTATGCGGACGGGGCGAAGTACGGCAACTGGGAACTGTCCAGCGACCGCGCCAACGCCGCCCGCCGCGAACTGATCGCCGCCGGCGTGCCGGCCCGGCGGATCGTCCGGGTGGAGGGCCGCGCCGACCTCGACCATCTCGACGCCGCCAACCCGCTGGCCCCGCAGAACCGGCGGATCAGCATCACCCTGCTGAAGGCCGCGACGGGGGAATAGCGCCCGCCGGGATGGGCCGGTTCACCCCGGCCCGTCAGCGGGCCACGTACCAGTCCGTCCGGTGGTTGAAGGCGACGAAGGCGTTCAGCACGGCCGCCCCCAGCATCGAGGCCAGCACCGCCTTCCCGTCGATCACGAAGACCGCCATGGAGAAGATCACCACGTCGAACATGGCCTGCAACCAGCCGGCGCGGAAGCCCGTCTTCTCCTGGATGTAGAAGGCGAGGATGCCCACCCCGCCGCCGCTGGAGCCGTGGCGGAACAGGCCGATGACCCCGATGCCGATGCAGAAGCCCGCCAGCACCGCCGCCACATAGGGGTGCAGCGCGTCATAGCGGATCGCTTGCGGCGCCAGAGTGGTCAGCACCGAGATGCTGGTGACCGCCAGAAGCGACTTTGCGGTGAAGCGCCAGCCGATACGCGCCAGCGCCAGCGCGTAGAAGGGCAGGTTCACCACGAAGAACACCGGGCCGAAATCCAGTCCCGTGGCGTAGGCGATGACGAAGGACAGCCCCGCCGCCTGCCCGGTGATCAATCCGGCGGCATGCAGTATGGAAATTCCGAACGCGGTCATGATGATGCCGAACAGCTGCCCCTGCGCATTATCAAATGCGCTGTGCGAGGCCCTTTTGGCTTCATTTGTTGCAGCGGCAGTGTTGACGGCTACGGATACTGCATTTTTCTTGAGCACGCTGGGCACCTTCCAGACTTCATTCCACATCAACAGTATCATCAAAGACCAGACCAAGAATAGAGCGGCGTGAGTTCGTTTGCCGTTCCCGCAATCCGTGGGGCGATGCCGCTTCGCGTCCCGTCGTCCCTCCCCTCGCCGTCGATTCCTCCGGATGGCGCCGGTTTTTCGCACCGGGGGGCGTGGGTGGTGGGACGCGGAATTGCACGGTCTTGCGTCCATCGTTGCGCTTGCCGCGTAAGAATCGATCGCGCCGACGTCACACGCTTTCCCCGCATCGCTCGCCAAAGCGCAACCCAAGCGCACAAAATTCGCGCGGTCCGCCGGATTTTTTCGCCGGATAGACCAATCGCGCGGCAAGGCACCTCGCTACAGTCGCATCGTCCGCTGTTCACGCATCCCGTGGTCGCATGCGGCTTGCGTGAATGTTCGACGCCACCAGCGGCCGCCTTTGAAACCGGCCCCACCAGTGAGGAAAGACAATGGCATTTCCGACCGCCGTGAACGACCAGATCACCGATTCCGTCACCCAGGCCAACACCAAGGTCCTGGGCGACGCTCCGGCGATCGCCATGGGCAACCTGTTCCAGGCCACGGCTCAGGCGCTGGCCAACGCGGCCCACAACGCCACCAACGCCCAGCAGCAGTCCTACGTGACCGCGCAGGCCGCCACCACCCAGGGCGTGGCCACGCTCTATTCGATCGACACCGCCACCACCGGCGTGGCGACGAAGAGCATCCTCAGCACCGGCGTCAAGGGCCTCGGCTCGTAAGCCGGACCCACGCCACCATCGACGTTTCACACCATCTGCGCCACCCCGCCTTCCATGACGGGCGGCGGGTGGGCGACAGGCAACCGAAGAGGACGAACAAATGGCTTTCCCGACCGCCGTGAACGACCAGATCACCGATTCCGTCACCCAGGCCAACACCAAGGTCCTGGGCGACGCCCCGGCGATCGCCATGGGCAACCTGTTCCAGGCCACCGCCCAGGCGCTGGCCAACGCGGCCCACAACGCGACCAACAACCAGCAGCAGTCCTACGTGACCATGCAGGCGGCCACCACCATGGGCGTCGCCACGCTCTACTCGATCGACACCGCCTCCACCGGCGTCGCCACGAAGAGCATCCTGGGCGCCTGATGAGCCGACCGGCCCGGACCGGGGGCCGGCAGGCGCCCGGAACAGGCCGCCGGCCGTCCAACCCGAACCATTCGCCAAGGAATAACGTCAGATGGCTTTCCCGACGGCAGTCAACAGCCAGATCACCGATTCCGTAGCCCAGAGCAACGTCCAGGTCGTTGGCAGCTCGCCGGCGATCGCCATGGGCAACCTGTATCAGGCCACCGCCCAGGCGCTGGCCAACGCGGCCCACAACGCGACCCTGGCGCAGCAGCAGATGTACGTCACGGCGCAGGCCGCGACGACGACGGGCGTCGCGATGCTCTACTCGATCGACACCGCGACCACCGGCGCCGCCACGTCGAAGCTCCTCGGCTGACCGGACGGCGGACGCGGCACCCGCCGCCGTCCGCCGGACCGCCGCCGGCGCTTTGGCCTCAAACCAACGCAACATCCGATGTAAGGAGCAAACACGATGGCTTTCCCGACCGCCCTGAACAACCAGATCACGGACTCGGTCTCCCAGGTCAACACCAAGGTCCTGGGCGACGCCCCGGCCATTGCGATGGGCAACCTGTTCGTCGCCACCAGCCAGGCGCTGTCGAACGCGGCCCACAACGCCACGAACAACCAGCAGCAGTCCTACGTGGTGATGCAGGCGGCCACCACGCAGGGCCTGTCGACCCTGTACTCGGTCGACACGGCCTCGACCGGCGTCGTCACCACCCAGATCCTGGGCCTCTCCTAAGGAGAGCCGGCGGGCCGCCCTCGGGATACCGGGGGCGGCCTCCGCCGCAGGTTGAAGCGCCCGGTCGCGCATGAGTCCGTGTCCGCAGGAGCCTGTGGCGGGAGTCTGAAGGCTGGAGTGTGTGAATGCCGGATGGAAGCTCCGCCAGTCTTGCCGGATCGGTCGCGGCGAACACGGCGATACCGCTTGGCCTGACCCCATCCCTGGCGATGGACATGACCTACGTCGCCATGGCCGACAGCCTCGGCCTGGCCATGCAGAACGCCGTCGCCAACCAGCAGCGCGCCCAGGTCATCACCGAGGCCGCGCTCGCCCAGGTCCTCACGCTGATCATCACCAAGGGAACCGCAAAATCATGAGCGACGAAGGCACCGTGAACACCCAGGTGATCGACGCGACGTCGGACATCGTCACGCTTCTGACGGGACAGTCCCCCGCGCAGTCGTTCGCCATGCTCGACGCCGTGATGGTCGAGACGCTCGGCATGGCGATGCACAACGCCGTGCACCGCCAGCAGAACGCCGGCATGGTCAACTCCGCCGCGGTCACCGCCGCCTGCGCCAAGATGCTGTCCGTGCCCTTCCCCACCACGCCCCCGCCGCCGCCCTCGGGCTCGCCCACCTCCGGGGGCAACGCGTCGCCGCTGCAGCCGCTGACCCCGCTGCTGACGACCTCGCTCACCACCCTACCCTCCACGGTCACTGGCGGCGCCGGGAACAGCACCGTCGCCGGCGGCACCGGCAACGGCACCGTCAGCGGCGGAACCGGAAACAGCACCGTCACCGGCGGAGCCGGGAACAGCACCGTCGCCGGCGGAGCCGGGAACAGCACCGTCGCCGGCGGGTCGTGATTGACCCCGCGCCCATCCCCCAGCGGCCGGCCTTCCAGGCCACAACGAGCAAGGAGCCTTCATGTCGGAGCCCACGAAGGTCAATGCGCAGATCATTGACGTCATAAACCAGACGCAGACGGCGACCATGAGCCCGCAGGTCGTCACCACCAGCGGCGCGGGGAAAGCCTATCAGGCGGTCGCCCAGTCCACGGCCATGGCCGTGCAGGACGCGACGGACACGCTGCGCAACGTTTCGACCATCGCCACCACGGCGATCGGCGTCGCGATGGCGCAGCTTCTGGCGACGGGCGACCCGAAATACGTCACCGCCTTGACCCAGGCCCAGGGAATGATGACCAGCGCCGCCAACGACTTCACGAGCATCGGTACCGCGGCCTCCACGGTCCTGAATAGCTTCCCGTCGAGCTGACCCTTACGCAGGTGTCCCCACCATGACCGTCTCTGTCGCCAACAAGATGATCCAGAACCGCGCCGGGCTCACCGACCTGGGGCGGCTTGCGCTCGCCTTCATCGATGGCGGGTCGGAGTGGCTCGACTGGGCCATCAGCAACGCCGGCCCGCGCTACGGTTTCCCGGACGAGAGCACGCTCGTGGAGCAGGTCCAGCAGGGTCTTCACGCGACGCGGCTGGCCCTGCTGCCCAATCTGAAGCTGATGGTCAGCCCGGTGAAGCTGATGACGCTGGGGGTGGACAGCCTGCGCACGCTGGCCGACGCCGAATCCGGCGACACCAGCGCCACGGTGTCGGCCCAGGTCAAGCGCATCCTCGCCGACCACAACCTTCTGACCCAGGATGACTTCGCCGCTGGCGCCTCCTTCCTCGCCGGGCTGGCCGTCTCCGGGGCTCCGGTCTTCCAGTTCATGAGCTTCGACGAGCAGCTGGCGGTGCAGGAGCTGCTCTATCGCAAGGAGAGCCAAGGAACGGCCAACCCCGAGCTTCAGAGGGAAGCGGCCGCCTTCGCGGTGGATCAGGCGCGCACCGTGCAGGAGTTCGCGGACTACTATCAATTCTACCTGATCTACGTGAACCGGCTGGGTTCCCTGACCGCGACGCCGGACGACCGGAAGAAGCGGGCCGGCGGCGCGCTGGACACCATCCTGCCGCAGCTCTTCGGCTTTCTGGAATGCCCGCAGGTCGGCCCGCTGGCCGCTCCGGCGGAGGTGGCACGGGCCGTCTCCGACTGGCAGAAGCGCGGCCGGCCGATCGGCTTCGCCCGCCTGTCGGACGGGGCCTTGCAGATCGTCCGCGACACGGCCTTCCGGGACGAGACCGGCGACGCGGTGCGGGTGCTGGTGGCGGGTTATTTGGCCGGGGCGCAGGCCCTGCTGTCGGCGACGCCGCCGCAGCGCGGCATCATGGGCCAGGACGGCGCGTCCTGTCTCTTTCCCGTCTTCGGCAAGGGCAATCAGGCGGAAATCCAGATGGGGGCCGCGGGGGTGATCTCGCTGCGCTGCTTTCGCCCCGATCCCCCCGCAGCGGCTTCCACCACCACTGCCGCCACCACCACTGCTGCCACCGCCGCCTGACTCGCTTCAGCTGGCTGCGACCGGGGCGGCCCCTTCCGCACCGCCCTCTGCACCGCCCTCTGCACCGCCCTCTGCACCGCCCTCTGCGCCATCCACCCCGACCGCCGTGGCAGTCAGCGCACCGCAAATCCGAACCGGACGAAGGAGATCGAAGGATGGGCGTTTCCCAGCCCCCCAACAGCCCGAACCCTGAACCGGCGGCCGCTCCGGCGGCGCCGGATACGTCGGCTCCGACCGCGCCCGTGGCGAATGCGCCTCCCGATACGGCGCCGTTCGAGGTGAGCACCAAGACGCCCGCCGAAATCGCCAGCGCGCTGCTCGACCACGCGGTGAAGAGCGTGAACGCCGCCGCCGAGCAGGCGCTGGCCGCCGTCGAACAGGCCATCCAGCTTGCCAGCCACGCCGTCGAGGCGATCCCCGGCCTGACCGCGCACCCCGGCGGCCACGCCGACGAACAGGGCGCGATGTCCCAGGCGAACGAGGCGATGTCGCAGGCGCTCCAGGCCGCCAGCGGAACCGGCGCCGGCGGTCAGGCGATGCAGCAGGCCAGCGAGCAGCAGCAGAAGGCCGTCACCGCGGCCAGCGAGGCGGCGCAGCAGGCCATGGCCGCGGCCAGCGCCCAGATCGCGCGGGCGATGAACAGCAAGGGCGACCCGGCCCTGTAAGCCCCCCCGACGATCCGCCGCCCCGGAGGGACCGCGACGCCGCGCGGCCCCTTCAGGGCGCGCGGGGCGGGCGCGTTTCCGCCCATTTCCGAACACGCCTCCAACCGAGCCGAAGGACATCCCGCATGCCGTCCCGCACGCGCCGGAGATTGATCGTTGTCGCGTCCGACATTCCGTCCTCCACCCCGGTGGAGGCGAGCATGGACGCGGTGGCCGCCGCCGCAACGGCGCTGGGCCTGCCGGTGGCGGCGGCGTCCCAACGCGACGCCATGCGCGGCTGGACCGCCGCCGCCGTCCACCCGCTTCAACCACTGCAGACCGCCTGGCTGCGGATGGTCCGGGAGTCCTCCCTGGGGATCGAGGCACCCGGCGAGCGGGCCGCTGCCCAGATCGCCGCCATGGACCGGCTGTTCGTGGCGGACGACGGAAACGCGGCACTGCTGGGGGTGGCGCCCGGAGCGGTCTATGAAGGTGGGCGCTATCCCCTTCCCGACGACCGGCTGAACGGCGCCCTCGATCTGCTGAAGCAGGCGCTGCGCGTCGTCGGCGAGGCGAAGGCCGACAAGCCCATCGGGGCCGACGCCATTTCGCGCCGGCTGCGCGACGTGCGCGACATCCTGATGCCGCTGATCGCGGCTTTGGCCGGGCCGGAGGAGGCCGGCGGCACCCCCCCCTTTGCGGAGGAGCGGCGCCAGCTGCTCGGCCTCGACCAGGACATCGCGGCCGCACAGAGCTGGGAGGCGGTGGAGGCCATCGTGGCGGGTCTCGCCCGGATCACCGACGCTCTGGGCGACGCGACGCAGGCCGCCGGGGGCGTTCGTCTGTCCTACGCCGCCGAAGCCGCCTGCCGCCTCCGGCTCGCCATCCGCTTCAAGGTCCGGCATGACCTCCCGCTGCCCGCGGACCGTCTGGCCGCCGCCGACCGCGCGATGACCCGCCTTCTCAACGGCGGCTATCCGCAACTGGCGGGGTGGCTGCGCAGCCGCTTGCGGACGCTGGCGCAGCGGATGGCGGAAACCGATCCGTCCGGGAACAGCCGGTTCATCGTCCTGGAGGACGGCAGCAAAGGCGCGAACGGCTGGACCGCCCAGCTGCTCGTCAACCCCAGCCTGCCGGCGCCGTCCTGGTTCGCCCTGTTCCAGCGACTGCACAACATACTCGTCATGGCGCTGTTCTCGCTCAAGCTGGAGCTGTACGGCCTGCTGCACCGGCTGGCCGGCGCGACGCCCACGGAACTCCCGACGGACGACTTGGACGGCGGGGTGGCAGGCACCGGAAGCCGGGGCGCCGCGGACTACGGGCGCAACGGCTGCGCCGCCGTGCTGGTCGACGTGACCATCCCGCGCCACGGCACGCTGGCCGTGCAGCAGCAGTGGCGGCGCTTCACCGGAGACGTGCGGCTTGAGGACGGCCTGCCCCGCCCCGGACAGGCTTACCGCATCACCTCGGCCTTGCGGGCGGTCAATGCGCTGTGCCAATCCTCGCACCCGCCACGGAACGCCGCTCCGGCGCTGATCACGCGGCTTCACGGCCTGCTGGCGGGCCAGGATCAGGCCACGGCGGACGGCATCGCGGCGATCCGGGCCCGCATCCGCGAGGGCGTCGTCCCCCTGTCGCTGAAGGCCATCGACGGACTCGACGACACCACGGTCCGGCGGCTGCTCGTCGTGATGTTGGAGCAGGTCTGCCAGGGCTACGGCCTTGCCACGGACAAGGCGCTGGCGGCGGCCTTCGACGGCTGGTTCGCCGCCCGGCTTCCCGACTATGCGGAGCTGGCCACCCTGCCTGAGACGGTCTGCGAGGCGATCAGGGCGGCCAAGAGCGAAGGGGCCAAGAGCGAAGGGACCTGGAACGACGGGGCCGCGACCACCGCGAGCGCCGTGGGCTTCGGCCTGTGGGTGTCGACGGTCATGGAAGACCATATCGAAAAACGCGCGTCCTTCCTGCGCGCCCGCTTCGACGACCCCGACACGCTGCCCACCCTGGTGGCGACGCTGAAAGGTCCGGGCGTCCAACCGGTGATCGAGGGTCCGTGGGCGGCGGTGCTGCATCTGGAGCATTCCGGGCCGCGGCGGGAAAACGCCGCGACGGCGGCCCCCGTCACGATCCGGCTCCAGGACGGCAAGACCGGGCGCCAGCCGGACGAGCTGCTCACCGCCACCGCCCCGCTGATCGAGGATTGGCTGGTCACCCACGGCAGCAACCTCGCGCTGACGCGCGACGGCGGGCGGCTAGTCATCGTCTGGAACGCCGAGGTGGATCTCGGCCCCTTCCGCTACGCCCCGGTCGGGGCCACGCTCACCGCGACGGTCGCCGCACAAGGCGGGCCACCCCTCTCGCTGATCGCCGGACTGCCCGTCGCCACCCTCTCCGACACGATCCGGTCGGTCTGCGACAGCGTGGTGCGGACAGACGATGTCGCCGTCCACAACCGGCTGGCCGGCACGCTGAACGCCTTGATCGACGCAAGCCTGCGCGCCGGAACGCCGGAAGGCGCCGATCCGGCGCTGGCGGCTCCGCGCCTGGGCCGTTGCCGCCATCTGATGCTGAGCAGCGCGGAGCTGGCGCAGGGCGCCGACGCCGATTACCCGCGCAGCTATTATCCCGACGACGCCGCAAGGATCACGCTGGGCGCCAATCCGGCGGAGATCGCGCTCCAGCTTTCCCGCCTCGCCAAGGGGGCCACTGGCCGGACCCTGAGTCTGCTGGTTGTCAACCAGGGAAGCGGCGGGGCCGACCGCCTGTCGCCGGGGCCGTGGACGACGGAGGAGATGGTCCGCAGCATCGTGCTGCCGCTGACGCAGTCGGGGCTGGATGCCCGGACCATCATTCTGGACTATCCGATGTCGGTGGCGGCGATGCCGGCCTTCGCACCGCTGTGCGCCCCGAACGGCCGGATCATCGGCACCATTTACGGCGGCACCGAACCCGTCATGGACCGCGGCCTGTGGGAGGCGGTCCGCCCGGCGCTCGCCGACAACGACGCGAAATCCATCGACAAGGCCATCGACGGACGGATCGGGTGGCTGACCACCGGCATGACCGGCCACGTCCATCTCAAGAGCTTCCTCACCGCCACGGACACGGAGATCAACAGCTACCTGACCGGTGATCCCGACGGGCGGGACGCGGTGTCGCTCCTGCGCTGCCTCAAGCCGCTCGGCGAGACGCTCGGCAGTCCCGACGCGACGCTCGACCGCATCGAGACCATGCTGCGGACCCTGCGGACCACGCCCCTTCCCTGGAACGACTTCGCCGACGCGGACAAGGCCGTGCTGAAGGATTTCCCGACGGAGGTCGGGGCGATGACGACGGACGCCCTGGAGCAACTGCGCAACCGGCTGCGCAGCCGGGTGATGGCGGTTCTCACCGATCCCGTCTGGCGGATCGGCCTGGACCCGGAGGCGCTGGCCGACCTGCCCCTGTTCAGATCGAAAATGTCCGGTTCGGAAACGGATGATCTGTGGAGCCGGCTCGGCAGCCGCTGGGCCCATCTTCTGGCCCTCGATCCCGGCCTGTCGCGCTGCCCGTCCAGGATCGCGCTGTACAACGCCGGGACCGGCGATCTTTGCCTCGACGCCGCCTTCGAAACCTTCGACGGCAAGCTGGAAGGGATGCTCCGCCGCGCGGCGCCGTCCGCCGACCGGCAAGCCGGGGAAGCCCTGACGGAACTGTGGCGCGGTCAGGGCAACGCGACGCTTCGGTGGGTCGAGAACCTCGGCCAGAGTCCCGGCTCGGGCCGGGCGTGGGAGGGGTTCATGCACAGCGCCACCCAGGCCCGGGAGGAATTTGGGTTCTCCAAGCTGGAGGCGAAACTCCGCCAGGCGATCAAGCCGGGCAGGTTCCGCCCGCCGGCGCTGTTGCCAAACCGTCCGCCGACCAAAACGACCGGGGCGAAGGAAACGGCGCAGGCCTTGAACGAACGCCTCGCGAATGGTCCATCCTACGAGGAAAATCTGGCGCTTCTGCGCTCCGACACGGACACGACGTTCTATGTGATGGGTTTCAGCGCCATGGGTCAGGGCGATACCGCCTTCATCGTGCGCACGGTCGGTCTGCTCCAGGGGCTGGGTTTGAGAGCGACGGGAGTGAAGGAGGAAAAAAGCGCCTTCTCCCCCGGCACCTCCTTCAACGCCAACCGGTTCATGACTCCGGAAACCATGCTGAAGGCGATCAAAGCCGGGGATTTCGTGATCGAGGGGCCGTTGTCCGATCCGGTTGCGTTCAAAGACGGGTCGCTGCCCACGCGGGTGGATGCGATGCGCAAAACCAATGTGCAATTGGAGAACGTCCGCAATCTGCGGCTCTATGAATATGGAACCATCGATTACCGGGGCGGCCAATTGGTGCAATTGGGAAAGGACGGTGAGAACACGCCGGTCGGAAGGGCCAACGTGGTCAACTTCGCCAACGACCCGCATCACGCCTTCATGGGCATGGGGCACGGCGAAATCGGCGCCTTCTACAATTCCGGAGGCCGATCCGGGCTGGTCGATCTGCCCGCCGCGCTGAAGGCGGGCGCCGAGACCAACCGGACCGCCCGAGAAATTCTCAAACTCATCGGCGGAAAGCCCGACATCTACATCGGCTATGCCAACAAGGCGCCCAGCGTTCAGGGCTGGGTCACCGCGGTCAGCGCGCATGCGGCCAGGATCGGCAGGCCGGCGCTGATCATCGGAGTCTATGGCGCGACCAAGATCGCCGATCCGTTTCAGATGGACCAAAGCGACGCGATCTTCGTCAACGATCGCATTCCCAATTCCGAAGGGAAGACCGGTCAATTGACGGCGTTACCGGCCAAAGTCAAATCCAGTTCCACGGTCGTCTTCTCGGACAGCGTGCCGGCCCCGGTCATGAACGCGCTGCAAATGGTGGCCATGCCGCTCACCCTGGCGACCGGCAATTTCTCGCTGTCCGAGGCGATCGAAAAAGGGCTCTTCCCGATCTACGAAAGATTGGATTTCAATTTCGGGGTCCAGATCGCGTTCGAAGGCCAGGTCGACCACGCCCTGGAAGAGTTGAATTTGAAGGAAACGGACTTCGGGCGCGCGATCAAACAGCTTGTCCGCGCCCAACCGGAATCGTTGGACAGGTCCAAGATCGACGCCATAGGCATCGTTCTGGACCACCCGGACGACGTGAGAATGCTGATGGCCGTGATCGAGGCCAACACCGACATCACGCCCGGTCTGGTGGCGCGCCTGGCAAATCTGATGCGGATGTGACGGGTGGCCGCCCGACAACGCGCCGGAAGCCTGTCGATTCCGTCCGACGCCCGGCACACGATCCGCTCACAGGCACGGTCCCGCGTACCGACGCACGTATGAAACGGGCCCGTTGGGAGAAAACCCAACGGGCCCGCCGTCCACGATTCCTCCGATCAGCCGCGCGCGGCGGTTCCCGGCAGGTTGCGCCGGTATTCCCGAGGGCTCTGCCCGACGATGCGGCGGAAGCTCTTCTCGAAATGGCTGAGGTCGCCGTAGCCGACGTTCATCGCCACCTCGGTGATGGGCAGGCGGCGGTCAGCAGCCAGGATTTCCCGCGCCTTGTGGATGCGGATGCGGCCGAGCAGCCCCTTGAAGGAGGTCTGAAGCTCCGTCCGGAACAGGTAGCTGAGGTGGGACGGGCTGACATGGGCCTGCCGGGACAGCGCGTCCAGCGTGATCGGGTCGGCGAAGCGCTCGCCCAGGAACACCAGCGCCTTGCGCAGGCCACCGTGCAGCCGGGCCAGCGCGGCCTGCTCACGGGTCAGCGCGCAATGCACCCAATGATCGGCGGGCGCCGGAGCCGGCGGGGAAAGCGGAGCGGCCTCCGGATGGCCAACCAGATGGCCGTTCGGATGGCCGTTCGGATGGACAGCGGACTCCGGCTCCGCCGGCATGGCGCCGCCGACCATCCAGGGGGCATGGCGCCGCACGTCGCCATGGCGGATCGGCCTGCCCCCGGTCATCACCGCCAGCCGGGCGATCACCCGCTCCAGCTCGAACAGGTTCTCCGGCCAGCTGTGGGCCTTGCACAGGGCGATCAGCTCGTCGGTCCGCGTTTCGTCGGCCCGCCCGCCGTGGCGCTCCAGGGCGGCGAGGACCAGCGGCTCGATGTCCGCCGGCCGGTCGCGCAGCGGCGGCACCGTGGCGCACAGGAAATCCAGCTCGGCCAGCAGCGGGCGGGAGAAGCGCCCTTCCTCCGCCAGCCGCCGCAGGTCGGCGGTGGTCGAGGCGATGACCCGCGTGCCCCCAATCCCATTGGCCGCCCCGTTGCCCGCCCCGTTGGCGGAGTGCGTCCAGCCGCCCGGCGCGTCGAGCCATTGGCCGAGCTGGGACGGCATGTGCTGGACGATCTGCCCTTGCAGGGCCGGCGTCATCTCGTCCACGCCGCTGAGGAACAGGGTGCCCCCGGCGGCCCGCGCGAACCAGTCGGCGGGCGTCCCCGCCGGGTCCGCCCCGTTGACTTGGACGAAGGGGCCATCACGCCGCGGCCCGCAGCCGTGGATCGCCGCGGCGAACGGCGCCTTCTCCGTTCCGAACTCCCCGCTCAGCAGAACGGGCAGCGCGCTGTGGGCCGCCTGCTCCAGGAAGGCGTCCAGTTCGCGCAGCGCACGGCTCATGCCGACCATCATCAGGGGCCGCCCGAACCGCCGCTCCGCCCAGCGCCGCACCTCGTAGCGCTTGGCCAGATAGCCGCACTGGCGGGCGACGTCGTGCAGGATCGGCGCCTCAGGCGCGACGCCGTCCGGCGCGTGGTCCAGGACCAGCCGCATCTCGCCGACCGGCGTGTCGGCGTAGGTGATGGGCACCACCACCGCCTCCGGATCGGCCGCGGCGTCGTTGGGGTCGCCGTCTGCCGTCCAGCACAGGCGGCCGCCCGCCCGGTCCTGGGCGAGCACCAGCGTCCCCATGTCCTGGAGCCACAGCGCCCCGCCGCGCAGCGGCGCGCGGTCGGCCAGCCGGTCCATCAGCCCGCCGATCAGGTCCGGCAGGCTGCGGAAATCGGCCGAGGCCGGGTGCAGGATCTCGTCCAGCGTGCCACAGACCGGCAATGTCATCGCACCGCCTCCTTGGTAAAGCCGTGCCGCGTCTTCCGCGAGCGCCGGACCTTGAAGACGAATGCATGCATCGCGGAGCCGCGATGACGGTAATCGGATTGATAGGATCGAATCATGACCGGAATCACCTGCCGCCGTTTCAGACAATGGGTTCACAGCCAATCGACGCTTCATGGCGTCAGGGCGTGAAGTCTTCGGCGGACCGGCTTTTTTTCCGGACAAACGAATGGGCCGCCCGGCGTCCGGTGTCCCGGCGCCGGGCGGCCCATCAGAAAGGCATCACCGCGAACGGACCAGCGCCACCGGCTTGCGCTCCGCCCCGGCCTCCGGCGCCCGCTCCGCCCCTTCGACGTAGGCGCGGCCGTAATAGCTGTCGAGCAGGAGTTGCCGGATCTCCGCGACCAGCGGGAAGCGCGGGTTGGCGCCGGTGCACTGGTCGTCGAAGGCGGCTTCGGCGATGGCGTCCAGCCGGGCCAGGAACTCCGCCTCCGGCACCCCGGCGGCCTGGATCGAGGCCGGGATGTCCAGCGTGCGCTTCAACTCCTCCACCCAGGCCACCAACGTTTCCACCCGCTCGTGGTCGCGGCTGCCGCCCAGACCCAGATGCCGGGCGATCTCGGCGTAGCGGGCAACGCCCTTGGGCCGGTCGTACTGGCTGAAGGCGGTCTGCTTGGTCGGGATGTCGGCGGCGTTGTAGCGGATGACGTTGGCGATCAGCAGCGCGTTGGCGACGCCGTGCGGCAGGTGGAACTCCGCCCCCAGCTTGTGCGCCATCGAATGGCAGACGCCGAGGAAAGCGTTGGCGAAGGCGATGCCGGCCAGCGTGGCGGCGCTGTGCACCTGCTCGCGCGCCTTGGGGTCCTTGGCGCCGTTGGCGTAGGCGGAGGGCAGATGCTCCTTCAGCAGCTTCAGCGCCTGCAGCGCCTGCCCGTCGGTGTACTCGTTGGCGAGGACGGAGACGTAGGCCTCCAGCGCGTGGGTCACCGCGTCGATGCCCCCGGCGGCGGTCAGGCCCTTCGGCATGTCCATCACCAGATTGGCGTCGATGATCGCCATGTTCGGCGTCAATTCATAGTCCGCGATGGGGTACTTGATGCCGGTGCGCTCGTCGGTCACCACGGCGAAGGGCGTCACCTCCGACCCGGTGCCGGACGTGGTCGGGACGGCGACGAACTGCGCCTTCACCCCCAGCTTGGGGAAGGTGTAGATGCGCTTGCGGATGTCCATGAAGCGCAGGGCCAGGTCCTCGAAGGCGACGTCCGGCGCCTCGTACATCACCCACATGATCTTGGCCGCGTCCATCGGCGAGCCGCCGCCCAGCGCCAGGATGACGTCCGGCTGGAAGGCGTTGGCGAGCGCCAGCCCGCGCCGCACCACCGCCAGGGTGGGGTCGGCGGCGACCTCGAAGAAGGTCTCCACCGCGAGGCCCAGCCCCTTGAGGATGCGCACGGTCTCGTCGACGTGGCCGTTCTCGAACAGGAAGCGGTCGGTGACGATCAGGCAGCGCTTCTTGCCGCGCAGCTCCTCCAGCGCGAAGGGCAGGCAGCCGCGGCGGAAGTAGATGGATTTCGGCAGCTTGTGCCACAGCATGTTCTCGGCCCTCTTCGCCACGGTCTTGCGGTTGATGAGGTGCTGCGGCCCGACATTCTCGGAGATCGAGTTGCCGCCCCAGGAGCCGCAGCCGAGCGTCAGCGACGGCGCCAGCCGGAAATTGTAGAGATCGCCGATGCCGCCCTGCGAGGAGGGCGTGTTGATCAGGATGCGCGCCGTCTTCATCGCCTGCCCGAAATGGCGGATGCGCTCCGGCTGCTGGTCCTGGTCGGTGTAGAGGGCGGAGGTGTGGCCGATGCCGCCCAGCGCGACCAGCGCCGCCGCCTTGTCGCAGGCGTCCATGAAGTCGCGGGCGCGGTAGAGCGCCAGGGTCGGCGACAGCTTCTCGTGGGCGAAGGGCTCGTCCTCGGTCACCGCCTCGACCTCGGCGATCAGCACCTTGGTGTGGGCGGGAACGCTCAGCCCGGCCATGGCGGCGATGGCGCCGGCCGACTGGCCGACGATGTCGGCGTTGAGCGCGCCGTTCTTCAGCAGCACTTTGCGCACCGCGTCGACCTCGGTCGCCGACAGGATGTGGCCGCCATGATGGGCGAAGCGGTCGCGCACCGCGTCATAGACGGCGTCCACAACGATGGCCGACTGCTCCGACGCGCAGACCACGCCGTTGTCGAAAGTCTTGGACATCAGGATGGAGGCGACGGCCCGCTTGATGTCGGCGAACTCGTCGATCACCGCCGGGGTGTTGCCGGCGCCGACGCCGATGGCCGGCTTGCCCGAGGAGTAGGCCGCCTTGACCATGCCCGGCCCGCCGGTCGCCAGGATCAGGTTGATGTCGGGGTGGTGCATCACCGCGTTCGACAGCTCCACCGAGGGCTCGTCGATCCAGCCGATGATGTCCGGCGGCGCGCCGGCCTCCACCGCGGCCTGGAGCACGATGCGGGCGGCCTCGCAGGTCGCCTTGCGGGCGCGGGGGTGCGGCGAGAAGACGATGCCGTTGCGCGTCTTCAGGCTGATCAGCGCCTTGAAGATGGCCGTCGAGGTCGGGTTGGTCGTCGGCACGATGGCGCAGATCAGGCCCACCGGCTCGGCGATCGTCATGATGCCGTATTCCGGGTCCTCCTCCAGGATGCCGCAGGTCTTCTCGTCCTTGTACTTGTTGTAGATGTATTCGGAGGCGAAGTGGTTCTTGACGACCTTGTCCTCCATCACGCCCATGCGCGTCTCGGCAACCGCCAGCTTCGCCAGCGGGATGCGCGCGTTGGCCGCGGCCAGGGCGGCACTGCGGAAGATGCGGTCCACGGTCTCCTGCGGGAAGCCGGCGTAGATCCTCTGCGCCTCCCGGACCCGAAGGACGAGATCGTTCAGTTCTGCAAGCGTGGTGACGGGCATATCGTGTCGCCTCTGCGGTTGGCGCGCCGCCGGCCTCGTCGGGCCGGTCCTGGAAACCGGATGCGGGCTTGAAGCCCCTCTGAACAGCATCCAGGGCACGCACGGAAAATCGGTCATGGCCGGGCGGCGCTTTTCCCTGGTCCGCGCGGCGAGAGAACTATCCCCCCATCGCGGGTGGAGCGACATGACTCAGGTCAAAATTGGTATGACCACTTTCGAGGTAGCGCCGACCCTAATCCGCAAGCCCGACCCACCCGGCCGCCCTGGAAAATCTCTTTCGAACGGGTGACGAATTGCGCTGGACAAGCGCGCCGGTTCTTCCTATAAGACGCCCCCGCACGCAGCGGCGCCCAGGTAGCTCAGTTGGTAGAGCAGGGGACTGAAAATCCCCGTGTCGGCGGTTCGACTCCGTCCCTGGGCACCATTCCTTTTCAATGACTTAGACACCTTTCTGGAACTGGTCTAAACACCGGTTAGACAGAGGTTAGACAGTCAGGTGTTCGGCGTGTGTTCGCTGGGCACCTCCTGGGTAGCCTGCGGTAGCAGGTGCCGCCAGACTTTCCCCGACTTGATCTGTTCGATCAACGACCGCGATACCCCATACAGCGCGGCCAGCTTGCGCTGCGACTCCGTGCTCGCCCGAATCGCCAGCACGTCCGCTTCGGTCAAAACCGCGTTCGGCGAGCTGCTGCCATTGCGCGGCGCAACCGGTGCGGCAGCGACTTTCACTTTGAACTTGACCGGCTTCAGCGCGGCTTCGGCTCGAATGCCGACGACCTGCACCGTGGGCAGAATTTCGAACGCCGCCTCCAGACGATCGACCGCCGCCACAGCACGCTTGCGCAGGTTTGCCCGGCGCGCATAGTGCTCGGCCATTGCCACGGTCTTGTGGCCGGTGATGGCCTGAATGTCCTTGACGTCGCAGCCGGCCTCGGCGAGCAGCGTCGCCGCAGTGTGGCGCAACCCTTGGAAGGTCAGGCCAGGCCGCACCCACTCTTCCCGCACCAGTTCGCGAATCACCTTGAAGAAGCGCGAGCGGAAGCCTGCTTCGGTCAGCTTCTTGCCGCGCGCGCCGACCACGATCGTGTCGTTGCGCTCGAACAGGGTGACCGAACGGCGAGTCCGTTCAGCATCGAGAATGTCTCGGAGATCGCGGTGTGCCGGAACCCACAACGGATCGCCCGTCTTCAACTGCCGGCTCTCGATCGCCGTTCCGTCGTAGGTCGACCACAGCACGTTCACGGCGTCCCCTTCGCGCAGCCCGGCGTAGGCGCCTAGCGCGACCGGAACGCGCAGTTCCGGCGGCAGCGCCATCATGACGATGCGGAACTCGTCGATGGTCCAGGGCCGGTTGGCGGCCGCTTGGCTCTTTGGCCGTTTCAGCTTCGGCACGTCGGAGGCCGGGTTGATGGCGCTGAATCCTCGAGATTTGCCCCAGTTGAAGACCAGCGACAGAACCTGCACGACATAGTTGGCAAAGCGACGCTTGTGCGCTGCGAACGCCTTGTCACGCAGCGTGATCACCGCCGGCCCGTCGAGCAGCGCGAGAGGCATGTCGTCGATGATCTTGAGGTAATCGAACACAGCCTGATAGTCGTCTTTGGTTGCAATCGCCTTTTCTGCCCATTCTGGTGACCGGCGGTAGGCAACGATCAGAGCGCCCAGAGTGCCGCGGACCGAGACGTCCGCGCGCTCTGCCATCTTGTGGTTCAGCGCCTCCACCTCGCGGACGAACTCGGGTGTGCCGAACTCGGCCCGCAGCCGGGTCCTCGTCGGGCGGTGGTAGTAGTAGACCTTCCCCTTGGACCGGTAGGCCTTAACGTTTTTGAGTTGCATCCGCACAGCCCAGCCTCGCGAGATAATCGTCGGCGGTGGTCGGGACTCCGGTGCGAGCCAGAGAGTCGACCCATTGGTCAAGGGAGGAGCGATCGTACAGCCGGAGCGACCGGACGCGAACCGACGGCAGATCGAGGGCGTCAAGGGTGCCCGTCGACACGCCGATGTAGGCCGCCGCCAGTTCGGGGCGCAGCAGGCGGGGCCATCCCGGCAGTTCGTTGAGGGCTCGTTTCGGGGACGCCATGGTCAGGCCGCCTCTCGGGGACCGCTGATCGTGCGATTGGATCGGAGCAGGACAGATGCCCCGCTCACGGCGCTTCTCGATCGTGCGAGCGACGGCAGGACGGCGCATGAGAGCGCTCCGGCTCCTTCCGCCTCGCCGTCGGTGGCGAACTCCCACAGTCCGAGCATCCTGCCCCCATTCAGCCGGGGATCGCCGGACGGAATGTCCGGCTGCTGCCTCGGCTCGGGCCATTTCGGTCCGCGTTTTTTTGACGTCCCCCGGATCGCAGAAAAAAGTGCGGGAAGCTGGTGATGAGCCTTCTACGGTCCAGTGGTTTCCCGTTCGGCGCCCGGAAGTGACGCGGTGTCCGGCGGGGGCGGTGCCGTTGGATGTCCGGTCCACGAGGGGAACTCCCGTCGCGCTCTGCGGGTCCGTCCGGTTGAGCCATCCGACGAAGCAGGCCCCATCCCCGACCGGTCAGGGACCGAAGGGATCCTCGATCTCGGAGAAGGGCAGGATGCGGCAGACACCCCGCAACGCGCGCAGGGTCGGCCTCTCGAGTTCGAGCTTGAGACGGTCGACCTGCGCATCGGGGACCGCGGTGACGATTTCCGGCGGCGTTCCGGCTGTCGCCAGGACATCACCGAGGCGGAGCAGAGCCTTGGCGGCCTTGCCGGCGTTGCTCTCGACCTCGTAGAGCCGATGGAGCCGGCCGTCGCGCAGGACGACGACGTCGACCTGCGCGAGACTCCGATCGGCCGCGTCGTCGCCGAGGCTGGGGAGTGTCAGGGTCAGCCGGTCCCGGAGGTCGGGATGCCGGTTGCGGTCGCCCGCCGGGATGAAGACGCCGTCGCCCATCAGCAGGTGGGTGCCGGCCAGCAGCCCCTGAAGGCGTTCATGCCGCGACAGGGGACGGGGAGTGCCGGGAACGGCCACCGGCGCGCCGGTGCCCGCGAGGCTGACCGCGCGGATGAACGAGCCGGGCCGCACCTCGAGGTCGGGATAGACTCCCGACCGGGCCGGCGGCAGCAGTTTGGCGCGCAACTCGTTGGCGATCTGCTGTGTCCGTTTTCCGGCGCGGTGAGGGGCGTGGGCGCTGGCCAGAAGCTCGGCGAGGCGGTTGGCATGCAGCCAGATCCCGAGGATGCCCGGATCGCGCAGCAGGGTCAGGGCGTCGCCGACGAGGGACCCCCGCCGGTGGCGGGCGGAAGCATGCGCGGCGGTGGGGGTGAGGGCGGTGGAGTGAAGCATGGCGGTCTCCTGGCCTCCGGCCGGCACGATGCCGGCGGCGGGGCAAGGAGGGCGGGGTGACCGCCGATGCCGTTGTTGTGCCGGATCGTCCCCGCGGATCGCCACCCCGCCGCGCGGCGGCGGCGCGTTCCGGAGCCGTCATGTCTTCCGAAGAACGAAAGGAACCATCCCACGCGTGCGCCCCCATATGATCGTCAGCCCCTGCTTGACCGCGCCGATCCGCCGATCGGCCGCCGTCGTCACGACAGGAGGCCTTCCATGCGAGTCGTCTACATCCATTCCGCAACCGCCGACCTGACGGAGGGGGATGCCGCCGCGATCGCCGACGCCCGGATCGTGCAGGACACCAGCGTCGACCGGGCCGGCCTCAGCACCCTGCTGGCCCTCCTCGCGGATGGCGACGATCTCCTGGTCCCGGACCTCGGCCATCTCGGAGCCACCGCCCGCGCGGCGCTGGCGTCGTTGCGCCGCGCGTCGGAGGCCGGGGTTCGGGTCTTCGTGCTGCGGGGCGGCGTGTCCGGGGAGTCGTCCCCACGGCCACGTGACTCGGGAAAGCGTCGCCGAGATCCTCGCTCTGTCCGCGGCCGGCGTCGTGGTTCGGAAGATCGCTGCGACCGTCGGGCTGTCGGTCGCCACGGTCATGCGCGTCCGCCGCGACCATCGGGCTGCGCCCGCGCTCCGGCCCACCGCCAGCCTCGCCGAGTGCCTGGGCAGTGCCGACTGATGCCCTTTCCGGAGGCACGCCCATGAAGCCGAACCGCCACATCCTGATCCATCTCGACGGCCCCCGCTCCCCGAAGACGGTCGCCGTGTCGCTCGAGCGCAGCGTGGTGATCGTCAGCCGCTACACGAAGGACGGGCTCTTCGACTCCGGCGAGTTGCTCGACCGCCCACCGACGCGCGAGGAGGCGTGCGCGGCCATCTGCGCGGCCCACCGGAGCCCCGACTTCAATCTCCTGCCCCCACAGGACAAGGCGGGCATCCTCTGGCGTCTCGCTCTCGTCGCCGCTGGCCTGCCAAGGGCGGCTGGTCCGTAGGGCCGACGCGGCAAGGTGGAGTGCACCGGACGACGGGGCCGGCACAGGCGCCGTCCCCGGAGTGGTGGAGGTCGTGATCGACGCTCGGCCGAGGCTTCCTGACCGGAGCCTTGTGGGGTGGGGGCCGGTGTCTATCTCGGGGGCGCTCCGGCGTCGCCGGGGCCGAAATGCGAAGCGCCCGGGGTCGGACCCGGGCGCTCCATCGGTCGAAACGTGTTGCGCCACGTCCGGCACGATCCAATCGACGAGATAGGCCCGCGCCTGTCGTCGACAAGCCCGGAAGTGGCCCGAGGAGGGCACATGGGACGATCCGCGTTGCCGCGGTTCCCGGTCCGGGCGGGGATGCATGGCTGAACTCGAGGAATCCGGCCGCGGAGCCGGCGCGCCGCCCCCACCGCACTACACCGTCGACGCCCTGCTGCCGGCCGAGGCGCAGGCGATCCTGCGGCAGGAGGCCGCCGTCTGGGCCGCCGCGGCTCTCGCCGGACCGTCCGGGAATGCCCGGACCGTGATCGGCATCCGGGGGGCCGCCGGCCTGGGCAAATCGACGACCCTGCTCGAGGCCGTCCTGCCGCTGCTGCGCGCCGGCCTCCGGGTGGCGTTCTTCGTCCCGCGTCACAACCTCGGGACCGAGCTGGCCGAGAAGACCCTCGCCAACCTCGAAGCCGTCGCCGAGGCCGAGCGTGGGGAGTCCGACCCCCTCGAGTTCTGGGAGCCGCCGGCGCCCCTGCCGCCCGTCGCCATTCTGCGCGGCCGGGAGGCGATCGACGCCGCCGGTGCGGCGGTCTGCGGTAGGGCCACCCTCGTCAAGGCGCTCCACGCGAAGGGCCTGTCGGCCTACCGCAATCTGTGCGAGCGCATTGCCGTTCAGGACGGGGCGCCGGTCACCCTCTGCTGCCCGATGGCGCACCGCTGCGCTCACTACGACCAGTCGAACGATGCCCGGCCGGGCCTGTACTTCGCGCCGCACGCCTACCTGACGATGCCGGCGCCCAGCGGGCAGCGGAAGCCCGACGCGGTCATCATCGACGAAAGCTGGTGGCAGGTCGCCATCAAGGAGCGCAGCATCACCCTCGAGGACTGGCTGGCCGACCGGGCCTGGCTGGGCGACGCTCCCGTCGACGAAGACGACGTCGCCCTCGGACCGGCCCGTGCCTGGCTGGTCAGGCGCGCCGGCCTCGCCCACCAGCTCATGCTCGCCGGCCTGGCCCCGGCCGACTGGCCCGCCCAGGGGCTGACGGCCGACGACTGCCGGCGGGCCGCCCAGCTGGAGGGAGAGAGCGCCGCGCCGGCCATCGACCCGGCCATGGCGGACACCGCCATCGGCGCCGTCCTGGCGGCCCATACCCCCACGCCGGCCTTCCGCCTCGCCGGCCTGTGGCGCGCCCTCGCCGTGGAGATCGAGACCGCCCGCCCCGCGCTCCACTCCGTGATCCTGGGCAAGGCCGGTCCCGCCGACGCCCGCCGGACCGTCATCGCCTGGTGCAAGCGATCCGACCTGCGCGGCGTCCCGGCCGAGGCTCCGGTCCTGCTGCTGGACGCCTCGCTGGACGTGGGGATCGTCCGTCTCTGGTTCCCGACCATCCGCATCGTCCGGCTCGATGTCGAGCGCAAGGCCTGCGTCGTCGGTCTGGCCGACCGCGCGCTGGGCCGGTCGTCGCTGGTGGAGCTCGCCGACGAGGACGGCGGCTCCGAGGCCGGCCGGACCTTCGCCCGCAACAACCGGCGCGCCCTGGCCGCCCTGTTCGAGGTCGCCAGCGCGACCGCCGGGCCGACGCTGTTGGCGACGTACAAGGCCGTCCTCCCCGCCCTCCGGGACCACGAGGACACCGCCGACACCGTCGCCCGCGCCGTCGCCAAGGGCTCCGCCCTCGGGCATCTGGGCGGCCTGCGCGGCTCGGATGCCTATCGCGATTACGCCGCCGTCATCGTTGCCGGCCGTCTGCAGCCGACCGTCCTCGCCGTTGAAACCATGGCCCGGGCCCTGTTCTTCGACGCCGGCAAGCCGCTGGACTTCCTGGGGGCGAACCGTCTGCCGAAGGTTGAGCGCCGGCGCCGCATGCGGGACGGCTCCGACTCCGTGGCCCTGGTCGAAGCCCACCCCGACTCCCGCATCCAGGCCGTCCTCGAGCAGTGCCGGGAGCGCGAGTTGGAGCAGGTGCTCGACCGCCTCCGCCTGATTCACCGGGACCGCCGCGCCTTGGTGATCGTCGCCTCCTCCGTCGCGCTGGACGTCACGTACGACGCCGTCCTGCCATGGTCCGACCTGATGCCGTCGCGCGCCGTGTCCGCCCTGGTGCGCTTCGGCGTTCTGCCGGCGAACGCGGGACTGCGCGCCGCCGCGTTCCCGGATCTCTGGACCACCGCCGACGCCGCCAAGAAGGACGCCCAGCGAGCGGGCCAATTGGGGGACAATCCCCTGTGGAAGCTCATTCAGAGAGCTCTGTCCCCCAATTGCGGCGCGGCGAAGACACTGGCGGTGGACGCGACCTACCGGCGGGCCGGGGTGCGCGGCTTGCCGAGCGCCGCCAAGGTCCTCGCCGGCCTGACGGACGCTGAGATCACGGCGGTGCTGGAGGGGTTCCACGGCGGTGCGATCACGGGCCTGCGGGTGGAGCGTCCGGTCACGGTGAAGGCCGTTCCGGAGGATCCGGCGGGTGCGCCGGAGCCGGATGCCGATCCGCCCGCCGTGGGCGGGATCGTCGTTCCCTTCCCGGACGCCAACGCCGGCGCCGGCCGCACCGGTGCTGGATCCAACGGCGGCGTCCGGCACCGCCCGCGGATTTCCGCCGCGTAGCCGTCCATCGGACTCCCGTCGGCAGCCGATCGCTCCGCCTCGCCGGCGGGGCGACGGGTGATCGACCGGATGCCCTTGGCGTTGGGGCCGGCGCCGATCCGACGCCACGCTCTGGATGCCCCCCGCCGGCAGCGCCTGGGCTTGGCGCGGAGCGATCACGCCGCCGGTCTCGAGCCCCGCCGCGACCGCCGCCGTCACCCCGGCTCCTGGCCGGGGGGTGGCGGGGGGTGTCCCCCCGCCTCATTCCGGATCGGCTCCGGATCGGCCGCGGCGCCCGGTTCGACCGTCCCGTCCCGGGACCGGAATGGCACCGCGTTCCACCTTCACACACCGACTCCCACGTCCGCCCGTCCTCGCCCGTTGCGAAGGAATCGGCCGCCGCCATCTCCCCGACCCAGAGCGGGCCGCGGCGGAGGGGGGAAGGCGCACTTGTGGGATTAGGCCCTGCGGGACGCCGTGCTGCGCCCGGCTCCTAATCCCCCCGTCCGCCCCAGCCCGCGCCGCTCACAGTTGGGGGAGGGGAAGGATGACCGAGCCGCGGGCCGAAGCGCCCTTCACCTGCTCGGCCTCCTTCATCGGCAAGGAGGGTCACGGCGACGCCGCCGTCGGTGTCGCCAAGGCGCACATCGACTACATCACCCGCGCGTCCGCGCTGACGGAGATCGTCGCCGTCGGCGCGGTCCCGGAGGACGATGCGCCGGTCGGTCGGTTGCGCGCCTTCGCCAAGGCGGAGATCGACCGCAAGGCGGCCAGCCGGAGCAACGCCCGCGTCATCGACAAGATCGTCGTCGCGATTCCCTACGAGGTCCCGGAAGCCCGCCGCGGCAAGCTGCTGCGCGCCTTCATCCTGGAGCTCGCCGGCGTCAACACCGTGGCCGGCCTCGGTGAGGCGGTCGCTTTTGCCGCCATCCACGGCGACCCGGCGAACCCGCACGCCCACCTCGCCCTGATGGACGGCAAGGAGCCGAAGGCCGCGGCGCGCCGGCGGGCGAAGGCCTCCGGAGCGCAGCGCGTCAGGCAGCGCGACGTCTTCAGGCTCTCCGAGAAGGATGCCGTGGAGCGCGTCCGGGAAACCTGGGAAGCGGTCGCCAATCGCTTCCTCGAGGACCTCGGCGTGCCCGCGCGCATCGACCGCCGCAGCCTGGAAGCGCGCGGGATCGCCCGCCTCCCGACGGCCCATGAGGGGCCGAAGCGCCGCGCCCTCATCGCGAAGGTCCACGCGGCCGAAGGGCCCGCGGCCGCCGCCGACATCATTCACGTCGACCCGAGGATGGAACCCATGCGCGCCAATGCCCTTGCCGCCCGCGCCAACGCGGTCCTCGCCGCGGAGGCGACGCGGACCGCCGCCATCCAGGAGGCCGAACGCCGTGCCGCCGCAGCCGAGACCACGGCGGAACGTGAGCGGCAATCCCGCGCCGAAGCCGAGGCCCGGGCCGAGCGGGAGCGGGCGGCCAAGGACGCCCTGGCCGCGCGCGCCGCCCGTGCGGAGGCGATCCTGCGCGACACCGAGGCGGCGCTCGCGCCGGTCGCCACGGCGGTGGCGGCGCCCCTCCGGCCGGCCGACCCGCTGGCCGCCAAGGTGCTGGCGACCGCCCGCGCCTCCTACGCGGCCGGCGCCAGGAAGGCCGGGACCAAGGCCGCCGAGCGGGTCGCCAAGGCGACCACCTGCGCCACCAGGGAGGCCGCGCGGGCCGACGACTGGGAGGCGGAGGCGCTGGAGCGCAGGCGGTTGGCCGAGGAGGCGAGCCGCACCGCCAGCCGGCTGCGCCGTGCGCTCGAGGACGAGCGGGAGGCCCGTGCCGATGCCGAGAGCCGCGCCGCTGACGAGGCCGCCGCCCGCGCCGCGGCCGCCGCCCGGGAAGCCGCGGCGACGACACGCGCCACCGCCGCGGAAGCGGGGCTCGAGGCCGCGCGCGCCGACATGGCGGCCGCCCGGCGGCGGGAGGCGTCCCAGCGGGAACGAAGCGAGCGGCTCAAGGCGCGCCTGACCCACGCGCGGAGCCTCCTCGACGAGATCGACACCCGGATGGCCGGCGTCGAGGCCAGGGAAGGCCTCCGCATCCCGGACTCGGTCCCGCTTCCCGCCCGCGTCGCCCAGATCATCGACGCCGTGCGGCGCGCCGCCTACCGCCGGGGCCTGGCCGAGGGCGCGCGCCGGATGCGCCGGCGGGCCGCCACCATCGCCCGCTGGCTGTGGGAGCGCCTCGTCAAGCGCCGCGAGGAGGCGGAGCAGGCCAGGGCGATCGTCACCGCCATGGCCGCCGGCGAACTGACCGGGCGGGGGCCGGACTGGCTCACGCGCCGGGAGTGGCAGCGGGCGCGGGCGCTTTCCAACCTCGTCCGGAACGGCGCGCTCACCGTTCCGGAGCCGCCCGGCCCCGCCAGGGTCATCCCGTTTCCCCGCCGCAGCCGCGACGATCGGGCACGCTGACGGAGTGCGGGGACGAAGCACCGATTGCTCGGCTGGTTCGGTCGCCGGGGCTCGAGCCGGCGGCGCCCGCTTTCGGCGGGTACGGTCTGCTGTCCGTCACATTCGCAATGTTCCGTACATTCGCAACATTACGAATGTGACGGGCAGCTTTGGGAATGTTGTGGACGGCTCCGGGAACGGCCCCAACTCCGATCCTGAACACAGACCGAGGAGGCGAGCGTGGCGAACAGGAAAGTGGTTACCCGGGAAGCGGTCGATGAGGCGATCCTAGCGCTCAAGGCGCAGGGGCGCAGCGTGTCCGCGACCGCGATCCAGGGGTTGATTGGCGGAACACGGGCGACGATCAACGCCGTACTGAGCGACATCAACGAAGAGAACCGCTGTCGCGCCGTGTCCCAACCCCAAGTGGGCGCGCCGGCCATCATCGACCCGTCAGCCGATACGCCCGCCGAACTGCCGGCTGTGGTTCTGGCTCAGGCCGACGCGCTGATGGTGTCCCTGGCCGATACCCTGACCGCGACCATTCGCCAGGAACGGGAGCGCGCCCGCCAGGAACGGGACGCCGAGCGGGAGGTCCATCGGGCTGCTCTGGAATCCGAGCGCGCCGCCGGGGAAGCCCGCGCCAAGGCTCTGCAGGGTGAGATCGATGCCCTTTTGGCGTTGCGCGCCGAGATGCGGGGCCACCTCGAGGAGGCCGGCGCCGAGCAGGAGGCCCTTCAGGAGGCCCTCGAGGCGAAGGATGCGGAACGCCGGGAGATGGAGGTCGCCCTCGATCGGGCCTACGCCCTGCGCGACGAACTGACCGCCTCGCTGGACGTCGAACGCAGCCGGGTGAACCAGATGGAGAAGGACCTGCTGTGCGCCAAGGCCGACGCCGCCGAACTGCGGGGTCGCTTCGAGCAGCGTACGGCTGATCTGGAGCAGGTCACGGCCGAGGTCCGCGCCTGCCTGTCCCGCGCCGTCCTGGCCGAGGCCAACGCCATCCGCCTCGCCGATGAGCTGAACGAGATGCGGGCCGCCGCCAAGGAGCGGCCCGCCCGCGACCCGGCTCCAAAGTCTAGGAAGGGCGGTGCCGGCAAGGTTCGGCCGCCCGCGCCGGCCGCTGCCAAGGAGCGGGGTGGCGACGCCGTCGACGCTGCCATGGCCGCGGAGGACAGCCACCCGCCGCTGCCGTTCGGCTCCGCCAGTGGTCCGGTCGGGAGCGCGTGACGTCCGTGTGAAGGCGGCCGGCCCGGACCATGCGTCGGGACGGCCGCGGTCAGGGGGATACTCCTCCCGCCCCGGACGTCGGGTGATGCCATCATATGACTGGCGCCGACCTCAATTCAGCTCCAAAAGTCGGCGTCGTCGCGGACGGAGTTCCCCAACCGAACCCGTTGGGGCGGCCTTGGCTGAGCGGACTGCCACCACCGGGCATAGCGCTCGAGGACGACCCGCCGGCGTGTCCGCGGCCGCCTGGCGCGGGTGAACGTTCGCTCGGCCTCGATGCTCAGCGCCGCGTTCAACGGCTGCGGGAACTGCGGCCATTCGCCTGACGGATAGTTCTTCCACAGCTCCTCAAGCGCGCCTTCCTGGTACTCGGCTCGACTTCGGAACGGACGCACAGTGCCGGTGGGCAGGTCGATCAGCAGCCGATCCCGCCACCAGAGCGCCCGGCCGTCCCTATCGGTGCCGTAGGCCCAGCAGCGGGGCACCACGCCGGCGTCCATCAGGGGCGCTAAGTGCTCGGCGTCCTCGCTGGGGATGTGCCCCAGCATCCACGGGCCCGCCGGCCACCAAACCTGCACGGCGTTGCGGTCATACGGGTTCGCCGGATCACGCCGCAGTGCCAGGGGTTCCCACGCACCAGGCAACATGCCCATCTCCTCAAGTCCGCTGAGGTCGTGGTATGCTCCGCCGGCCAAGTAGAGGTGGAGCAGGTCACCCACCGGCCGGTCGGTGTGCTGGACGGCCGCGGCTGCGGCCAGCGCGGCCAACTGGTGCGCCGTCAACGCCGCTCGATTCATGGCGCGCCGGCGGTGGCGCCGCCCTCCCCGGAGAGCGAGTAGACCAGCCCGGCGTCGCGGCGGCGGGCGTGGGTGACCGCCTCCTCGAGGGTCGTCCGGCGCGGGTCGGGTGCCCCGGGCGCCCGGGGCAGCTGCTTCGCCAGCCGGACGGTCTTGAACGCGCCTTGCGATAGGAGTTCGGCAACGTGCCGGAGCAGCGCGACGCCGGCCGCGCGGACGATCGCCCTGGCGTCGATCAGGTCTGCGACCTTCATCGCGACGCTGCGCCGGCGCGATCGTTCCGCCGGCTTCCGCCTCTCCTCCTCCGGCAGCGGCGACCGCCCCCGCGTCCTCGTCTTGCCTTCCACCTCAGCCTCCCTTTCCCGACGGCTCACGGAAGCGGATGTGGGGCGCCCAGCCCAGGGACGATGATTTTCCTGTGGCGGCACGAGACGGACCTGATCCGATTGTCCGCGTCGGCGGCATCCTTCAGGTCGAGCAATCCGGAGCGTTCTCGGCCCCTGCGCCGAGTGCCGCGTATAGGGCGGTCGCGCCCACCTTGATTCGTGCCGCGACTTCGCGAACGGTGAGACCCTGGGCCATCGGCGTTCTAGCCCGGTGGAGCTTCTCCTCCGTCACCACCGGCCGCCGCCCGCCCCGACGGCCGCGGGCCGCGGCGTCGTCGAGGCCGGCGCGGGTCCGCTCCCGAATGAGGTCGCGCTCGAACTGCCCGAGGGCGCCGAAGATGAGGAAGATGAGCCGGCCCCCGGGGGCAATGGTGTCGATCGCCTCCGTCAGGGAACGGAAGCCGACACCGCGGGCCTCCTGCTCAGCGCTTATCTACTCTCTTAAACATCCAGAGAGCGACGTTCATGACTAAACCATCTTCCAACAATTAACTCGCTTTTTTGTAAATCAGGAGCCAGTTTTTCCGCTGTAACAATTATTTGATGCCTTACATCGTATGATTGGCTGCGTTCGTATATGAGTTTCTGAAAATGATGCACTCGCTCCACTTCCATGCCTTTGTCCTCTATGCCGTCGAGGAATATAATTCTCGGGAACATAAATCTTTTATCCTTCAAAGACGCCTCGAAGAGGGCGTACATAAAGGAATTTTTCAGATAAACAGTAGAGCTGGCAGAAAATCTGCTTACACCATCGACCGACAAAGAATCCTTCGAAAATGAAAAACCAACATGCTTAGCCGTTCTGAAGGTATCTTGGCGATCAAGATCCACGTTCAGCATGTGTTTAGCAATATTTGAGATCTCGGTCGAAGCTCGGGCTCTCTGTTCAAACATTTGTATCCTGTAAGATTCCCTTTTATCTTGTAGAGACGATAGCTCCTCTTTATACTTAGCTTTCTTTTGTGAAAGCTCTGTAATTTTCTTTGCTAGCAACAATCGGCTGTTCAGCTCCTCAATGGTGCGCTCAAGGTAGCCTCTTCGCTCATAAGCCTTCTTGACTTCAAAGTTAGGAGCACTATCGCTACTGAGAGCGATTTGGTTGTACTCCTTTCTTGCCTTCCTGAGGTGTTTTTCAGTATCTTTTATTTTCCCTTCTACTTCGTATACATCTTTCTCACGCTCCTTTAGTAGCTTACGCGACTCAGCCAATTGCATTTCAAGCTCTCGGCGCAATCGAAGGCGGTGAGTTTGTCGGCCATCCACCTCAATGGGATTCTTACAAAGGCAACAGGATTCTGCAGAATGTGCCTGCGAGAGAGGGGCTAGGCAAGCAGGACAGTAGAGAAATGCAACTGCGCCCAGCTCTTCTTGGGTGTTGTCAGATGTAAGTAGTGCATCGTAATTTGCTTCGATAGTCCTAATGAAACTTTTCATATCGTTTAGATCAAATTGCAAAAATTCACGCCGCGCCTCAAGCTCCACTTTTTTTGTGGATTCATTCTCGATCAGTTTTTTTAGAGACTTCCCTGTAGATGCTCTATTATCATTCACTATCGTTACGTCGCTAGATGGCTCGGATGACTCAAGAGACTTGATCTTTTCAGAGACAGCGTTCAGCTCGTCCGAGTATTTTTTGATATCGCTTTGGACAGACATGACATTAACGCCGTCCTTGACGTGCCCCAAAGCAGAAAATATATTTTTAAGCTCTTCCGATACTTCTTGGTATTCAGCCTCTAATTGACGTATGCGCAACTCGGTGCGATAGCTTTCAGGAATGAATACGCCACACGCAATTTCTCCAACAGCTTCTTTGGTGATTTGCCGGTCAAAGGATTCCTGCCTGAAAATTACGTCAGGGGGGGTCATTTGGTCCGAATAAACTAAACGAAGCATTTGATGGAACGTAAGATTGCTACCGTCATCGAGTGGCAGATCGGGTATTCCTAGAGCACGGAAGAGAACCTGGGAATAACTTTCCTTGTCGCGCGACCTACTATACGGGTACTTCTGCCATTTTAATGGGCCAGATTGTTCCGACTCACTTAGCGTCCCCCAAAAGATTGCGATAGGCGGGCGCTCAGTCTGTTTTTTCGCTATGATCCTTCTCAGAACAACGGGCTCACCATTTAATTCGATGGCGCAAACAACCTCGTCGCAGTTCTCAGCTTCAGGCTGCCAGCTTGGAGTATCTCCCCCAATCACATAGAAAAGAAAATCCAGTATTGTAGACTTCCCGCTTGAGTTCTGCCCATAGATAATATTTAACCCAGCATGAAAGGACAGATCTAAAGCAACCTTTCCATTTTTGTGAACTTTAATCCTCTCAATGTATAAACTTGGGTCAAGACGCGTCATATCTATGCTCCATTAGCTCTGTTCTATGCTTAAGGCCATACTCACCGGTCAGTGGGATATCGGAGAGGTCGTTTACTAAAAAGCTGAACACGCTTTCGTGCTTCTTGACGTACACATCAATCTTATCAGCAAATCCAGGAGAAATAGCAGAGCTAATATTTGGCCTAATTGAACCCTCAATTAGATCCTTTCTGTTAATGAATCCAAGACCAGCAAGGTGTCTAATTGAAATTGTCTGAACTCCTTCTAGGCGTCTATAAAGTATACGTGGCTTTGGCAATTCTTGGTAAGGATTGCATATTTTGTCTAGGCGTGATTTGTTCAGCCTATCTCGAAGCTCAGAAGTCAGCTTCATTGACTTTATCAAGAATGGATTCAACACATAGAAGTCGATGATCCTTAGTCGATCGTTTTCGAAAATTTGCTCTCTGCTATAGCGAAACAAGCAGAGCATTCTGAAGACGCAATGATATGGATCGTACAGGGGGTGGTAGGTCAGTGCTATCATTTTACCCACTTCAGAAAGCAATTACCCGTAAGGAAATACAGCATGCCAAATATAGTCTCATGTGTTATGAGCGGCTCGCTCCCCGGAATTTGTTTGCTAATCCTCTCCACTATATCTTCCAATAGGAGTTGATCAATTTCTTCATCTGTTACTGATCCAAGTTTATGATGCACCTTAGATTGGAAGTACGCCTTTGCAAGCCCTAAGAGATATGCAAATATCAATTGCGCAGTCTGGGAATGGCGGTATCTTTCAATTTTCCTACGAAATAGCTGCTTCTGCCACGTTGCTTCCTTGATGTAGCTCTCTCTGCTACCATCCGTCAGCTTCTCGGCAAGATCCTTAAACGTCTTCTGAACGTCATTGCTCGTAAAATATGCGGAGAGTTCTTCCACAATTTCCGTGGCTTGATCGACTAGGCAGGGGTCCTCTGCATACTTCTGATACAGAGAGACAAGGATCGGGTTGGTGGTCTGATGGGGTGAGGCATAGTGATTGTGCGTTTCATGGTGATGGTAGCTTCCCCCAACGACAGGACCTTGGGCGCTAATCTCTCTTTGTGTTACACCAGACATCAATGGCATAGCGCCACGCTTCTGCTAAGTTATTTGGATTTGTTGCCACCAATTACATCACCTTTTGTGGTGATGTTGCGCTGGGTAACGCGGTTTCCTGAGATCGACTTGCTGATTGTGATCCTAACCACCAACGTCACGACGACACCTACAATACACCCAGTGGTGAAACTGGGCATGTCGAGTGTAGTAAGAAAGCTGATATCCATCGGATTTGTCCCGAACCCAGGTTGCACACGCACGGTTTTTTATACCGAATCTGATGCTGTTTCAATGCTCCTATTTCCATCTGTTGGACAAGCCAGCGACCGCAGGCACCCGATCGTGGGGAGCGCAAAGAAGCCGCTCAGAGGGGCTTTTTCCGGAAACCGTCGGCTCGGGTCGATCCCATATATCTGTCGGAGCGAAGCTGCCTTCTTGACCATGCAGGCGCCCCGCCGGCGCGTGGTCCTGACTCACAGGAGCCGCTCATGCGCGTGTACTACGCCCGCTCTCCCGCAACACCCGTCACCACTCTGCCCAAAGACCCCGCCTGCGGCCACGGTGCGCACGCGGTCCTAGAGCGCGACGCCACGACCGCCCGCCGGGACCTCCTCCTCGAGCTGCTTCAACAAGGCGACGAGGTGCTCGTGCCGACCATCAGCGCCCTCGGGGACACGGCCGATGACGTTGTCTCGGTGATCCGCCGTATGCTCGACCGAGGCGCGTCGGTGCGGTTGCTGCGCGAAGGTCTCGACGGTGCCACCTTCGTGCGGGCGATGGACGCGCTCGCACTCGCGGCCCTCCGCTTCCCCGACGCTGCCGCTTCAGCGGCGATGCGCCGGCCCTGGCGGCGAAGCACGCCGGCGGACGTCACCGAGAACATCAACCTGTCCCGGATGGGCCGGCCAGTGGCGCGGATCGGCGAGGCCGTTGGGCTTTCCGTTGGCACCATCGCGCGCATACGCTGCGCCCGCGGAGCGCGCCAACTGACCAAAGCGGTGGCGGTGGGCGCCAGGTCCACCGCCGACGCCTTGGCCAGCCGTACGGTCGTAAGACCGGCGACGGCCCCCGACCGCAGCCGCGATCGGGCCCGACGCAAGGAGGTCATCGCAATGCCGGTCATCGACATGGACCTGAGTCGGCCAGAACGGCCGGACCCGGCGGATCAAGCTATCGCCCGCCGGATCGCCGAACGAATCCACCGGTGGGGGATGCCGCCGCCGCGGTCGAGCGGCCGCCTGGACGGCCCGGCACGGGCCGCGGCGGCGGATCTGATGCAGGCGGTCCAAGGTCTTCACGACGCAGTCCGAGCGGTCGAGATCAGAACCTACCGGGCGGAGTCGCTCCCTGAGGCGTTCGAGGCTGAGCAGGCCGGCTGGGCGGCGGAGGAGGAAGGAGTCGAAGCGGTCACCGAGGCCCTGGCCGAACTGCGCCAGCTCGGGGTCGCGGTGGCGGTGACCACCGGCGACGCCCGTTCGCGGAAGGCCGGCATCACGCTCGGGCTCGCGTGGTGACAATCACCTAGTAGGTCCTGTCCGGGCGCGCCCAGTGTTGGCCAGTCGGTGCCAGCATCTCCGGGCGGTCACGCCGTGGGAATCGGCCGGGCGCCAGGATTGACCTCTTGGTGCTCGGTCCGGACTCGCAATGCCGAACCCTCAGCAGTCGATCTCGATCATAGGACTGTAGGGATGAGAGCCCTCCGCTGCTACCAAGCTTCACTCCGGTAATTTCATTACGCGTCGAGGTGTGATAAACGCCTCGTCGTTGTTAGACACTTTGATGGTTTGCCTTGGAATTGCGTTGGGAGTTAGACACCATAGTGGCGGCTAAGTTATTGATGTAAATACGATAATTGGGGCCTGAAAATCCCCGTGTCGGCGGTTCGACTCCGTCCCTGGGCACCATTTTCCTTTTACCGATCAAGCCGTTGATGGCGGATCAGGTGAAACCGGCTTAGCCAGCACAGACTTGGCACAGCCACAAAGAAAACCTTTCCTCCCTTACCAAGTCGTTGAAATCCAGGCATTTCATGATGCCGATTTTCGCTGTGCCAGCACAAGCGCGGCACAGTGAGAACAACCGCGCGAGCCCCTGCAGGCGACGCACCGCACGCGGCATCCTCCAATCCGTTGACGGTCTGAAAGACGCCATTACCCGCGGCATTGGCGCCGGCAACACGGACGCCAAGCCTTTCGTGCGGACCAAGTCCATCGATACCGTCTCGCCAAAATCGATCGATCGCCTGCGCTTTCTGAACAAGCCGGTGGGCTAAATCGCCATGAGTAAACAAGCGGGTCTCCGTTCACAAAGACCGCAATCCAGGCGTCAATTCTTGCATCAAGCGCCTGGGTCCGGAGAGGCCCCACCATGCGACTTCAAAAAGGAATGATCGATCATGAAGAGGTTCCTGTTTTGCATCATCTTGGCTTTGCTGCCCAGCATCGCTGCCGCCGATACCATGACCTCCAACGATATCGTCAACACCCTGAAAAGGAACAATATGGAGGTTCTCATTCCAATGTATGAAAAAGGCTTACTGATTCTCGATAGCAAGAACACCACCAATAACGCCATGAAAATGGTTAGAAACTATGCAGCCTTCGCGGATGCTGAGGCCGGAAACGCAAAATTCTGGTATCGCGGCATGCCGACGCAACAGGCAAATGACTTTATCAACAGCAATTACTCAAGAATTGGACTACCTCCAAAGTCCTTTATTGGGATCGCACCGAAATTTTCTTACGTGACACAATATATCAGCAATACGGAACCCGGCGTTGTGTTCGAATTCGGCACGGACAGCGAAGGATGGCTTTTCAAGCAGTGGTCGGTTGACCACCCCTGCCAAATCAAAGCGGAAGGCGGTGGCACTTACGGCCTCGGCCCGAGCGGCACCTATGCTTCGTGCAACAACGGCCCCAATGCCTATAAGCCAAAGATCGATAACTTGGGCGGCATGTTCAATGCTTGGCTGGCCAACAATACGATAACGGCCAAGGTCGTCTACGTCCTGGCGAACCGCAAGTTGTGATACGTTCGCGCTGGGAAAAGCGAGGCTCTCCCATGCGCCACGATGACCAAGGGTGAGGCCGGCCCGCTGAAGCGCACTGCGTGGTGCGACGGCGGCCTGGCCTCATGGCCGTGCCGGCACGGATGCCTGGTCACCCGCCGACTGCCCGACCAGGGCGATCCGAATCCACGCAAAGCGCAGGAAGACGGGAAACGGAGGCCATCTCAGACGTCGATGGGCGCCAGCAGGAAGTCCACATCCTCGGCGCTGAGCAGGCGTTCCGCGCCGCCCGCCTCGTCGAAGACGGCCTCGCCCAGCTGGCGTTTGCGTTCCTGCAGCTGGACCATGCGCTCCTCCACCGTACCCGTGGTCACCAGCTTGTAGACGAAGACCGGCTTGTCCTGGCCGATGCGGTGGGCGCGGTCGGTCGCCTGGGCCTCCACCGCCGGGTTCCACCAGGGGTCGTAATGGATCACCGTGTCGGCCGCCGTCAGGTTCAACCCCGTCCCGCCGGCTTTCAGGCTGATCAGGAACAGCGGCACCTCGCCGGCCTGGAAGCGCCGCACCGGGGTTTCGCGGTCGCGCGTCTCGCCGGTCAGCGCGACAAAGGGGATCGCCAGCCGTTCCAGCTCCGGCTCGATCAGGTCGAGCATGGAGGTGAACTGCGAGAACAGCAGGATGCGCCGCCCGTCCTCCAGCAACGCCGGCAGCATCTCCAGCAGCCGCTCCAGCTTCGCCGAGGCCGCCCCCTTCGCCACCCGCTTGCGCGCGCTCTCCAGCTTCACCAGCCGCGGGTCGCAGCACACCTGCCGCAGCTTCAGCAACGCGTCCAGGAGGGTGATGTGGCTGCGCGCCAGCCCCTTGCGGGCCACCTCCTCCCGCACCCGCTTGTCCATGGCGAGGCGGATCGTCTCGTACAGGTCACGCTGCGCCGCATGCGGCTCCACCGCCTCCAGGATCTCTGTCTTGGGTGGCAGCTCGGACGCCACCTCCTCCTTGGTCCGGCGCAGCAGGAAGGGGCGGACCCGCCGGGCCAGCACGCGCTGCCGGTCGGCGTCGCCGTGCTTCTCGATGGGCGTGCGGAACTGGCGGCGGAAGCCGGTGCGGTCGCCCAGCAGCGGCTGGACGGCGACGGAGCACAGCGACCACAGTTCGTCCAGGTTGTTCTCCACCGGCGTGCCGGTCAGGCACAGCCGCTGCCGCGCCTCCAGCGCCAGGGCCGCCTTGGTCGCCTGCGCGGCGGGGTTCTTCAGGTACTGCGCCTCGTCGAAGATCGCCAGATGCCAGGGCTGCGCCTCCAGCGCCTCGCGGTCGCGCGGCAGCAGCGCGTAGGAGGTCACCACCAGGTCGAAGTCGCCGAGCGCGCCATGCGCCGCCTTGCGCTGCGGCCCGTGCAACACCAGCGTGCGCAGCCCCGGCGCGAAGCGCCGCACCTCGGCCCGCCAGTTGCCCAGCACGCTGGTCGGCGCCACCAGCAGGCAGGGCCGGTCGAGCCGCCCGGCCTCCCTCTCGACCAGCAGGTGAGCCAGCGCCTGCACCGTCTTGCCCAGCCCCATGTCGTCGGCCAGAACGCCGCCGAAGCCGTGCGCAGCCAGGAACTGCAGCCAGTCCAGCCCGGCCTTCTGGTAGGGTCGCAAGTCCGCCCTCAGACCCTCCGGCACCGCCGTGGCGGGCACGCCGCCGGAGGCGCGCAGGGCCTGGGCCATGCGGCGGACCGCGTCGGCACCCAGCAGCGGGATGCCGGCGGCGCCGGCGGCCTCCTCCAGCGCGGCGAGGTCGCCCAGGTGCGTGCGTCCGATCCGCAAACCCGCAGCGTCCGGCTGCAGCCCGAACAACTCCATCAGAACGCCGATCAGCGGACGCAGACGGTCCAGTTCCAGCGGCAGGAAGCGGGTGCCGTCCACCGGAACGAACAGCACCCCGTCCGGAGCAATCATTTCAAGCACCGCGTCGAGCCCCCGCGGCGGGGCGGCCTCCCCGTCGACGCCGTCCCAATCGGGATCGTCGAAGAACGGGTCTTCGGCCGCGAATGCGTCGGGATCGAAGCAGCCCAGCGCCTCGATGACGGACCGCAGCACAGGCAGCAGGTCGATGCGCTCACCCCCGACCTCGACCCCCAGCGACAGGCCGAACCAGTCGATCCCCGTCCCGTCGCTGATCTCGAAGGCCCAATCCGTGGGTGCCTCCACAACCTGGACCGGGAAGTCCGGGTCGATCTCGACGCCCCACCCCTCGGCGCGCAGGCCCGGCAGCACCGCATGGCAGAAGCCCAGCCACACGGATCGCTCCTCCAACGCGTCACCGGACGCCACGAACAGCGCCTTCTGCACCGGCGGACCCCCGCCGACGCTGAGCGGCACCGTGTTGGGGAGCAGCCCAGCCTCGCGCAGACGCCGGGCCGCCTTCGCCTCGTCCTTCGGCCGGCGGACGGCCGTGAACAGAACGCTGCCCTCCAGCCATTGCAGCGGCGCCGCCGGCCCGTTCGAAGCGACGCGCGTGCCGGCGTAATCGAAGGCCAGCTCGGCGACGGGGATGCCGTCCGCCATGACCAAACCACGGGCGCCAGTCCCGTAGCCGTAGCCATACCCATAGCCGTACGGCATCCGGGCAAGCCGCAGACGCAGCAGCGGCCGGGGCGTCACACGCCGCTCTTCCTTGCGGGTCGGCGGGTCCGGCAGGACCGGCAGCCGGTCGCCAAGGCGTTCCGCCGCCGCGCGAAAGGCGGCGATCTCCTGTGGCGGCAGCGGCGGCGCGCCCAGCAAGGTGGACGCGACATGCGGAGCCGTCACGGTGTCGATGGGACCGCACTCCCCGCTGTCCGGGTCGAGGTAAAGGAGCGGCACGGTCGGCAGAGCGATGGCCGAAGGCGCATCCAGGGTGATGGTGAAGCGCTGCCGACCGGCGGCGTCTCGATCCCAACGGGGGGTCCCCGGCCGCACCGTTCCGGCGCCCAGGGGCCGGCTGCTCCGGAAGTCGTTCCAGTAGAGGCGCCCGGTCTGCAGCATCCGCTCCACCAGCCACGCCCCCCACTCCACGTTCAGCGCAAAACCGCCGGAGGAGGAATAGGACCCGGTTCGCATCGCGACGGACAGAATGGCGTGGTCCGACGGCATGACGAACTTCGCCGCCGGCTTGTTGCCCGAATGATGGCCGTCGTAGGTCTTGTCATCGTTGGCGAAGCCGCCGTCCTTGCGCAGCGAGACCGACAGGACGCGCAGCGTCAGCCGGCGCCCGCCGTCCGTGCCCTCCTCCAGCCCGAGCACGTAGAGCAGGCGCTTGCGCACCGTCTCGGGGTAGTGGTCTCCGCCATCGCGCGCCGCCGCCTCGTCCAGCCGGGACAGCAGCGCTTGCATCGGGGCCGACAGGCCGGGCGCCCACCCCGGCGGAGTGAAGGGTGAGGGATCGGCCGGAGGGGGCGAGGGAGGCTGCCGGGCGGTACCGGCCACCGCGTCCTGCCGCTGCGCCCAGGCGATCACGGCGGCGGCGACGTGCTTGCAATTGTAACCGACCGGACAGTTGCATTCGCCATCCACCCGCTGGACGGCGTCACCCTTGATCGTCACGTCGATGTCCTGCCCGTAGGGCCGGCGCTCCGAGCCCCGGACGCTGGAGGTGAGGGACACGATGCCCTTCCCGCGGGCAACCGCGTCGAGCGTGACGACACGGCCTTCCCGCTCGTAGCGCTGTCCCCGCTCGAACGAGCCGGCTTCAAAGAAACGGCGCAGGGATGGCAAGGCGATCACAGGCGGCTTTCTCCCAACGATGCGAAGCGTACCGGGGGCGCAAGTATCGAACGCTCCCGCCGGGTGGACAAGCCGCTGATCCTGAAATGGGCCTTCAGCGGCCGCGACCGGCGGAAGCCGACGCGCACGCCCCCAGCAACCACTCCCGGAACGCCACCAGCGGCGGGTGATGCGCCCGTGAGGAGGGGTGGACGAGGTGATAGGCGCGGTCCGGGTTCCGGTAGGGGCGGTCCAGCGCCGGGACCAGCGCCCCGTCCCGCATCTCCGCCTGAACCAGCAGGGTCGGCAGCAGCGCCACCCCCAGCCCGGTGATCGCCGCCTGGGCGGTGGTGGAGAACTGCTCGAAGAACATGCCGGCGCCCTCGTGCCGCTCGATGCCCTGGGCGGCGAACCAGTCCCGCCATGCCTCCGGACGGCTGGTGGTGTGCAGCAGGGGCAGCGCCACGAGGTCCGCCGCCGCGCGGATCGGGTGGGCGGCCAGGAAGGACGGGGCGCAGAGCGGCAGAACCTCCTCCTCCATCAGCCGTTCGCACACCGCCCCCGGCCAGTCGGCGGCGCCGAAATGGATGGCGGCGTCCAGATCCTCCGACCGGAAGTCGAAGGGCTCCATCTTCGTCATGAAATGGATGATGATTTGCGGGTGCGCCGCCTGGAAGGCGGGCAGGCGCGGCACCAGCCAGCGCGTGCCGAAGGTCGGCAGGACGGCCAGCTTCAGCACGCCCCCCTGCGGCGCGGTCATGACCCTGAGCGTCGCCGCCCCCACCCGGTGCAGCGCCTCCCGCACCTCCGCCGCGTAGGATTCGCCGGCAGGGGTCAGGGTCACGCGCTGGTCGCGGCGCACGAACAGCGGGACGCCGAGCTGGTCCTCCAGCGCCTTGATCTGGCGGCTGACGGCGCCCTGGGTCAGCGCCAGCTCCTGCGCCGCGGCGGTGAAGCTGCCGGTGCGCGCCGCCGCCTCGAAGGCGGAGAGCGCGCTCATGGAGGGGAGAAGGCGGCGTTGCAGACCCATGGGTCATGACTATAGCTCATGACCCGGGGAAAGAAAGTCGGTTGCGCGGGGCGGGGCCTGCCGCCAGATTGAGGAGGATTTGAACGCCCAGCCGAGGAACGAGCGCGCCATGAAGACCGGAGGCCAGTTGATCGTCGAGGCGCTGGAGGCGCAGGGCGTCGAGCGCGTGTTCTGCGTGCCGGGCGAAAGCTACCTCGCCGTGCTGGACGCACTGCATGATTCCGCGATCCGCACGATCAACGCCCGCCATGAGAGCGGCGCCGCCATGATGGCGGAGGCCGAGGGCAAGCTGACCGGCCGGCCGGGCATCTGTTTCGTCACCCGCGGCCCCGGCGCCACCAACGCCGCGCCGGGCGTCCATGTGGCGCAGCAGGACTCCACCCCGATGATCCTGTTCATCGGCCAGATCGAGCGCGGCATGCGCGGGCGCGACGCCTTCCAGGAGGTCGACTACACCCTCATGTTCGGCGGCATGGCCAAGTGGGTGGCGGAGATCGACAGCGCCGACCGCGTGCCGGAGATGGTCAGCCGCGCCTTCCACACCGCGCTCGCCGGCCGTCCCGGCCCGGTCGTCCTGGTGCTGCCGGAGGACATGCTAGTGGAGACGGCGGACGTCGCCATCGCCCGCCCGGCCCAGCCGGTGGACAGCGCCCCCACCCCCGCCCAGGTCGCCGAGGCCGGGCGTCTGCTCGCCGGGGCGAAGCGCCCGCTGGTGATCGCCGGGGGGTCCCGCTGGACCGAGGACGCGGTGGCCTCGCTGCACGTTTTCGCCGAGACCTTCGCGCTGCCGGTGGCCGTCACCTTCCGCCGCCAGATGCTGTTCGACCACACGCACCCGAACTACGCGGGCGACATCGGGCTGGGCATCAACCCGAAGCTGGTCGCCCTGGTGAAGGACGCCGACGTGATCCTGCTGCTCGGCGGCCGCTTCTCCGAGGTGCCGTCGCAGAGCTACGGGCTGCTCGGCATCCCGGAGACCGGCAAGACGCTGATCCACGTCCATCCGGGACCGGAGGAGCTGGGCCGCGTCTACAACCCCGACCTCGCCATCAACGCCACGCCGGGGGGCTTCCTCGACGCCGTGGCCGGGCTGGAGGCGCCCACCGCCCCCGCCTGGGCCGGTCGGGCCGAGACCGCGCACGCCGCCTACACCGCCTGGAGCGAGCCGCCGGCCACGATCCCCGGCGACGTCCAGATGGGCGCCGTCATGTCCTGGCTGCGCGACACCCTGCCCGACGACGCCATCCTGACCAACGGCGCCGGCAACTACGCCACCTGGATTCACCGCTTCTGGCGCTTCCGCCGCTTCGCCACGCAGGCGGCGCCGGTCTGCGGCTCGATGGGCTACGGCTTGCCCGCCGCCGTCGCGGCCAAGCTGCTCCACCCGGAGCGGGACGTGGTCTGCTTCGCCGGCGACGGCTGCTTCCAGATGACCGGGCTGGAGTTCGGCACCGCCGTGCAGGAGGGTGCCAACCTCATCGTGCTGGTCATCGACAACGGCATGTACGGAACCATCCGCATGCACCAGGAGCGCGAGTATCCGGGCCGCGTGTCCGCCACCGCCCTGACCAACCCGGACTTCGCCGCCCTCGCCCGCGCCTATGGCGGCCATGGCGAGACGGTGGTGCGCACGGAGGAGTTCGCCCCGGCCTTCGAGCGCGCCCGCGCCGCCGGCCGGCCGGCCCTCCTGCACGTCAGGCTCGACCCCGAGGCCCTGACGCCGAACCGCAGCCTGTCCGACATCCGCGCCGCCGGGCGCCAGCGCTAACCAAAAGTCCCCTCTCCCCTCTGGGGAGAGGGTTAGGGTGAGGGGGTTGCGCTTTTGCCGGACCTCCCGCCATGCGCCACCCCTCCACCGGTTGCCTTACCGAGGACCTTTTCCATGCAGCACCGCGACCTTCTCTCCCGCCTCGGCCTTGAGCTTCCCGCCGACGGGGCCGGCCTGTCCGTCCGCTCGCCCATCGACGGCGCTGCGCTGGGCGTGGCGCCGGTCACCCCGGCGTCGGAGATTCCGGAGGTGGCCGCCCGCGCCCAGCGCGCCTTCGAGGCGTGGCGCTCCGTCCCGGCGCCGCGCCGCGGCGAGCTGGTCCGCCTTCTGGGCGAGGAGCTGCGCGACGCCAAGGAGGATCTCGGCCGTCTCGTCACGCTGGAGATGGGCAAGATCGTCCAGGAGGGCCTGGGCGAGGTCCAGGAGATGATCGACATCTGCGACTTCGCGGTCGGCCTGTCCCGCCAGCTCTACGGCCTGACCATCGCGTCGGAGCGTCCGGGCCACGCGATGCGCGAGACCTGGCACCCGATGGGTCCCTGCGCGGTGATTTCCGCCTTCAACTTCCCGGTCGCGGTCTGGGCCTGGAACGCCGCCCTGGCGCTGGTCTGCGGCGACCCGGTGATCTGGAAGCCGTCGGAGAAGACCCCGCTGACCGCGCTCGCCTGCCAGCGCATCTTCGAGCGCGCGGTGGCCCGCTTCGGCGACGCCCCGGCGGACCTGCTGCAGGTCGTCAACGGCGGACGCGACGTCGGCGAGGCGCTGGTCGCCAGCCCGCTGGTCCCCATCGTGTCGGCCACCGGCTCGACCCGCATGGGCCGCGAGGTCGCGCTGAAGGTGGCGGAGCGCTTCGCCCGTCCGATCCTGGAGCTGGGCGGCAACAACGCCATGATCGTGGCGCCGTCGGCCGACCTCGACATGGCGGTGCGCGCCATCGTCTTCTCCGCGGTGGGCACCTGCGGCCAGCGCTGCACCACGCTGCGCCGCCTGATCGTCCACAAGGACGTGCGCGACACGCTGCTGCCGCGCCTGAAGGCCGCCTACGCCTCCGTTCCCATCGGCAACCCGCTGGAGTCCGGCGTGCTGGTCGGCCCGCTGAACGACAAGGGCGCCTATGAGGGCATGCAGCGCGCGCTGGAGCAGGCCAAGACCGACGGCGGCGTGGTGACCGGCGGCGGCCGCGCCCTGGCGGATCAGTATCCCGACGCCTGGTACGTGCAGCCGGCCATCGTCGAGATGCCGGGCCAGACCGACATCGTCCGCCACGAGACCTTCGCCCCGATCCTCTACGTCCTGACCTACGAGACGCTGGAGGAGGCCATCGCGCTTCAGAACGCGGTGCCGCAGGGCCTGTCCTCCTGCATCTTCACCACCGACATCCGCGAGGCGGAGAGCTTCCTGTCGGCGTCCGGCAGCGACTGCGGCATCGCCAACGTCAACATCGGCCCGTCGGGCGCGGAAATCGGCGGCGCCTTCGGCGGCGAGAAGGAGACGGGCGGCGGGCGCGAGTCCGGGTCCGACGCCTGGAAGGCCTACATGCGCCGCCAGACGGCGACGGTGAACTACTCCCGCTCCCTGCCGCTGGCCCAGGGCATCAAGTTCGAGATCGCCGGCTGATCCTCAACCGGTTTGCAGGGAATCGGCTGACAAGAAGAAGGCCGCCCGTTCACCGGGCGGCCTTTTCTCGTTGGAAAGGTCAGAAGGCTTCGCGCGGAAGCCGCCTTGCGGGTCGATCGGGGGAGGTGTTGCGACGCAGGTGCTCGGCAATGGGGGTGAGCTGTGCCAGAACCTGCTCGTGGGTCAGGCGGTCCCGGCGCAACACGGCCTGGACCACGGGATCGTTCAACAGTTCGGCAACGCGGCAGCGCCACGTCTGCTTGGGCAGTCCGTTCATTGCTGTTCTCGTTGCTTGTGGGTTGAAAAAACGCCGGCCCTCACCGGCAGGCGTACGGTACGCGGAGCATGTTACAGTTCGACGCGTACGGCCCGTGATATTTCGGGTACCTGAACGTCCTGTGTACGTGCCTCCGGCATAGGGAAAACGGGGGCCATTCAGGCCCCCTTGGCCGCTGCCTCGCGCGCCCGCACCTGCTCGCGGTGGAAGATGTAGATGCCGCTGGCGACGATCACCAGACCGCCCGCGAGGGTCGAGGCGCTGGGCGACTCCCCGAAGACCAGAAGGCCGTAGAGCACCGCCCAGATCAGCGTCGTGTAGCCGAAGGGCGCCACCGTCGCCGCGTCCGCCACCGTGTAGGCGCGGATCAGACAGTAATGGCTGCACGCCCCCAGCACGCCGAGCATGATCATCAGCGCCGCCCCCGTCAGGTCCGGCGTCACCCAGCCGAGGGGCAGCAGCAGCCCGCAAAGCACCGTCCCGGCCATGCTGGTGTAGAAGAAGGTCGTCAGGGTGGAATCGCCGCCGCGCAGCAAACGGGTGACGATCTGGTACAGCGCGTTGCACAGCGCGGCGGCCAGCGGCAGCAGGATCGCCCATTGGAAGACGATGCTGGCCGGGCCGATGATGATCATCGCCCCGATGAAGCAGCCCAGCACGCCCATACCGCGCCGCCAGCCGACCTTCTCCTTGAGCAGCGGAACGGAGAGAACGGTGACCAGGACCGGCGCCACGTTGGCGATGGCCGCCACGTCCACGAAGGGCAGCGTCTTGTAGGACACCGCCACCAGCAGCGTCAGCACCGCCAGCAGGGCGGAGCGGAGGATCTGAATCCCCGGACGCTTGGCGATCAGGTGGCTGGGGGAGCGCACCGCCACCACGACGAAGGCGATGGCCAGATGCACCGCGAAGCGCGCCCAGGCGACCTCCGCGAAGGGGTAGGTCTGCACCAGGACGCGCAAGGTCGCGTCCTGCGTCACGAACAGAAGCGTGGTCAGCAGCATCCAGGCGATGCCGGCCCGCCCGGAGGAATTGGCGGACAGAGCCTTTTCGGTGGCGGTCATCGGGCGGCGCTCATGGGCGGGGCGGTTCTTCCTGTGGCGCGCCGGCCCTTATCCCGAACCGGCGCGCCACACCCTGCGCCCATGGGGCCGGACGGTCAAATGCGATGCTGGTATATCAGTATGGACCTCAGGCTGCGGCCGCGCCGGTTCTGTGCAAGAGGCCGGCGCGGCGCGTGTCCGTCAATGCTTGTGCTGCGTGCCGCCGGCCTGCGGCCCGCCGGCACCGCCATGCGACGGGGCGGCGGACCCGGCGCTCTGCACGTCCACCTGGACGGTCACCGGCCCGGCCTTCTCGAAGGTCAGGGTCAGCGGGAACGCCTTACCCGGAGCGAGCGGCTGCTTGAGGCCGAACAGCATGACGTGCAGGCCGCCGGGCTGCAGCGCGGTCGGCGAGCCGGGCGCCACCTCGATGGCGTCGACCTGGCGCATCTTCATGACGCCGTTGTCCATCAGGTGGGTGTGCAGTTCCGCCTTGTCGGCGACGGGCGTGCTGGCCGACAGCAGGCGGTCGCTGTCCGGGCCGTGGGTGCTCAGCACCATGTAGGCCGAGCCGTTCGGGGCCGAGGGCGCCGTGGCGCGCGCCCAGGGATGTTCGATGTCGACCGGCCCGGCCTTGAAACCATGGGCCAGGGCGGTGCCGGCGGTCAGGGCGATCAGCGCGGCGAGCGCCAGGGTGTGCTTCTTCATGATGACGATGTCCTGCAAAGAGAATGGATGAATCGAAGGGTCAGTTGGTCGGGGCAGGACACGTCATCGGCGGGGCACGGGCGTTCGGGCGCAGGCCGCGCGGACGGCGGCGCTTGCGGTTCGGGGGAGGACGCCGGCGCAGCGCAGCGGTCAGGCGCGGCGGCGGAACAGCGACGTCCGCCGGGGTCAGCATCGCCGGCGGCGCGCAGCCGAGCTGGCAGTCCAGGCAATGTTCCAGATCGTGCTTCGGCTGATCGGGCGCGGCGGGCATCCGGTCCGATGCGCCATCCGGGCCGCACATCGACGCGGCCCAGAAGGACTGGGCCAGCCCGGCGGACAGCATGGCGACCGCCTGCCCCGGCACCTGGGCCAGCATCAGCAGAAGGACGGCGGCCAGCGCCGCGGCCAGCCCGGATCGCCAGCGGGTCGCAAGCGCCACAAGCGCGGCGCCTTCCTCGCGATGCCCGCTCACCCTTCCCCTCTCCCCGCAACGGAGAGGGGAGGCCGATGGCCGTGCTGACGTTGCCCCGTTCAAACCGGCTCCCATTCCACCCACAGGACGGATGAGCGGTTGTAGGCGATGTGCGTGGAGCTTGTCGAGTTGCCGCCGTTCACCCTCCCTGCTTTGCCCGCCGCCGCACCGTCAGGCCGAATCCCCGTCCAGCAGGCCGCGAACCGTGATCTGCAGGGTGTCCACGCCGACCGGCTTGCTGAGCATCCGCGTGCCCGCTCCCAGGCTGTCCGCTTCGAGAGCGGCGTAATGCGCGTAGCCGGTCACGAACAGCACCTTCAGCCCGGGGCGAAGGCCCCGCGCAAGGGTCGCCAGATCCCGCCCGGTCATTCCGGGCAGCCCGACGTCGGTGACCAGAAGGTCGATCGCCGCGTCCGACTCCAGGATCGCGGTCGCCGCCTCGGGTTCGGCGGCTTGCAGGACGTGGTATCCCTGCCCTTCCAGCGCCTCGACCCACAGCATCAGGACGAGGGCCTCGTCCTCGACCACCAGGATGGTTTCATCGTTGCGGGACGGGTCCTGCGGCACCGCCTCCGCAGCGGGGACTGCGGTATCGGCGCCGTCCTCACCGTCGTGCTGCGGCAGGTACAGGCTGACGGTGGTGCCGCGGCCGGGCTGCGACCGAATGGCCGCGTGCCCGCCCGATTGACGGGCGAAGCCATAGAGCTGGCTCAGCCCGAGGCCGGTGCCCTGGCCGATCGGCTTTGTCGTGAAGAAGGGTTCGAACGCCCGCTCCAGGACGGCCGGCGGCATGCCGATTCCGGTATCGGTGATGCGAAGCAGGACGTACCGGCCGGGAAGGATGTCCCCCTGCGCGTCGGAAATGGTCTCGTCCAGAACGGCGTTGCTCGTCTCGATGCGCAGGCGCCCGCCGTCCGGCATGGCGTCGCGGGCGTTGATGGCGAGGTTGAGCAGGGCGCTTTCGACCTGATTGGCGTCCGCCCAGGTGCGCCAGAGCCCGTCGGCCGACACCGTCTCCACCTGGATCGACTCGCCGACGGATTGCTGGATCAGGCCGCTCATCGCCGCGACCAGGGTGTTCATATCCAGGCTGCGGGGCGTCAGCGGCTGGCGACGGGCGAAGGCGAGAAGGTGCCGGGTGAGCGCCGCGGCGCGGTCGCCCGCGGTGATGGCCATGGCGACGTGCCGCAGCAGCGCCTCGTCGTCGGACAGCGCGCCCCGCAGCATGTGCAGGTTGCCGAGCATGACCTGAAGCAGGTTGTTGAAGTCATGGGCAATCCCGCCGGTGAGTTGGCCAACCGCCTCCATCTTCTGGGCCTGCTGCAAAGCCTCCTCGGCCTTCTGGCGCTCCTGCATTTCGGCCTGAAGGGACCGGGTCCGCTCCGCCACCCGGCTTTCCAATGCGTCGTTGGCCCGCTCGATGTCGGCCAGAAGCGTTCGCGTGCGGTATTGGCGCAGGCGGGTCCGCGCCGCTGACTGCGCCGCGCTCTGCAGGGCCTCGGCGTGCAGGGGCGGGTCCAGCAACGTGACGTTGCCGAGCCGCTGGAACTGGACCCAACGCGCCTTGCTGGCCGACCGGTTGCCCCGCGAGGTGAGCACCAGAACGGGCAGATCCGACCAGGGCGGCTGGGCCTCCAGTCTGGCGATCAGAGGCTCCATCCCCGCCCCCGGCAACGCGCCTTCCGAGAGGATCAGCGCCGTGACGTCCCTCGTCAGGCCGTCGCACAGGGTCGGCAGATCGGCGCAGAGCTGCACGGTCAGGCCGACCTCGCCCAGCACGAGGCGGATGATCTCCGCGTCCCGGCCATGCGGGGCGAGCACGAGGATCGGGGCGTCCATGCGCTGCCGTCAGCCCGTCCCGCTCCGCCCGCGCAACAACGGGTCCACCGCCCCGTCATAGCTCGGCACACCGGTGAGCACACCCTGGAACTCCAGAAGCTGCGGGCCGACCTGCATGCCATCGGGGAACAGCCGGAACTCGCGGATCGCCAGTTCGTGAACGCCGGTGCGTTTCTTGACCACCGAGATCGCCTTGCGCACCTCTCCCGCCGCCTCGAAGAAGCGCAGGAGAACCACGGTGTCGCTCATGAAGGACAGGTCCACCGGATTCTGGATGTCGCCAACGATCCCCTGCTGGGCCAGGATGAGGATGGTCACGACGCCCTGGTTGTTCAGATAGGTCAGCAACTCGTGCATCTGCAGGATGAGCGCCTTTTCCTCCGGCATCGTGCTGAGGTACGAATTCAGGCTGTCGATGACCACGACGCGCGCCTTCTGGTCCTCCACCTGGCGGCGGACCTGCCAGACGAACTGGCCCGGCGACAGGCGCGACGGGTTTGCGCGCTGCCAGCCCAGTTCGTCCTGGCGCACCGCCTCCTCGATGTCGATGCCGAGCGCGGTGCTGCGCAACGCCAGGGTTTCGAAGGATTCGTCGAAGGAGAAATAGGCGGCGTGCTCGCCACGGCGCACCGCCGCCATGACATATTGCAGGGCGAGGGAGGATTTGCCGACGCCCGAGGGGCCGACGAGCATCGTCGTCGTGCCGCGCGTCAGCCCGCCGCCCATCAGCTCGTCCAGCTCGCTCAGGCTGCTCGACACGGCGGTCGGCTCGAACTCCGTCTTGTGCTCGTCCGCGATCAGGCTCGGAAAGATCAGCACATTGCCGGGCGTGATGGCGAAATCGTGCCAGCCGCTCTGGTATTCCGAGCCGCGCATCTTGGTGATCCGCAGGCGCCGCCGCGCCGCGCCGTAGGAGCGCTCGATCTGCTCCAGGCTGACCACGCCGTGCATCAGGCTGTGCAGTTCCATGGAGCCGGTCTGGCTGGTCAGGTCGTCCAGCGCCAGCGTGGTGCAGTGGCGCCCCTGCAGGAACTGCTTGAGCGCCAGGATCTGCCGCCGGTAGCGAAGCTGGTCCTGGGCGAGCAGGCGCAGTTCGGACAGGGAATCGATCACCACGAGGTCCGGCTTGTCGGCCTCGATCCGCTTGGTGATCAGGCGCATGGTTTCGCCCAGCTCCACCTCGGACGGATAAAGGATGCTCTGCTGGCGGTCGAGCTGCGCTTCCAGCGGCACGAGTTCGAAGATCCCGATGTCGTCCAGCGACCAGCCATGGCTGGCGGCCGAGGCGCGAAGCTCCGTTTCGGTTTCCGACAAGGTCACGTAAAGACCGCGCCTGCCGTCCCGCAGACCCTTCAACAGGAACTGAAGAGCCATGGTCGTCTTGCCGGTTCCCGGCGCGCCTTCCAGAAGATGAAGCCGCGCGCGGGGCAGGCCACCCCGTAGAATCAGGTCGAATTCTGGAATTCCGGTCAGGATCTTGTCCGTCTTGGTCGGCTCCGACACCCAGGTCTCCTCTTGGTCTGGCCCGCTGGCAACACCTTGCCCCACACGTCGCCGTGATGGCGAACGGCCCGAACGCCCGAACGGACGGACAAAGCCGCAGCCTGGAGAACACCCGCCCGTCGCGGGAGCGGCTCCGCCACCATCAACCCAATGCCGGTGTTCCTGTTCCTTTTTGCCTTCGGGATGCCGACCGCCGGGGACGCTTGCGCTCCACCGCGGGGTACCGCGATGTTGGACGGTCGCCGTCCGAACGATGCATGGAAGGAATTTGCCGCCCTTACCGGCCCGCCCCCAAAACGCGGCGGCGCTTGGGGTCCGGACCCAGCGAGCGGATGAAGGGCGGCAGTCCGCCGGCGGAACGCGTGTTGAAGGCCGCCTTCGGCGTGTCCTCCTCCACCCTCTCCTCCGCAACCGTCTCCGCGAGGGTGCCCGGCTTGCGGAACCCGCGGACGATCCACAGGGCGAACGCACCGGACAGCAGAATCAGCAGCGGCGGCACGGCGGCGCGCAGGCCCCAGGGCCACAGAACCTCCGCCCGGCGCGCCCAGCGCTCCGCCCAGAAACGGTCGGCGATCTGCCGCACGCGCTCCTCGCCGAGGTCCGGCGGGGCGGCCAGGGTGGTGCCGTCGGGGAAGTCCGTCCGCGCCACGACGCCCCGCTTCACCCCGTCCTCCACCACCGCCTCGTCGGCGGCGTAGTGCTGCGGCAGGAAGGCGTCCTTCGCGTCCGAATAGGCGTACAGACCGGCGAAAGGGTGGCGCCCTTGCAGATCGGCGGCGGCGAAGGCGGCGACCACCGCCACCCACAGCAGGGCGGCGGCCAGCCAGCCCCGCCACAGGCCCTTGCTCCAGTTCATGTCCCGTCTCCGTCTTCCCCAACGAGGCGGAGACGCTAAAGACCCGGCCCGCGGTCAGCCAGGGTCAAAAACCGGGCCTCGATGAACCAAGCCTTCGCATTCGGGCCTTTCGGGATCAGGCCGCGGGCTTCAGCAGTTCGCGCAGGATGTGCGGGGTGATCGGCTTGTGGACGAGGCGGAAGCCGGCGCCGCGGATTTCGGTGATGCGCTCGGGCGCGGTGTCGCCGGTCAGCACCACGGCGGGAATGCGCACGCCGCAGACGCCGTGGATGTCGCGGATCGCCTCCACCCCCGTCCGCCCCTCGCGCAGGCGGTAATCGGCGATGATGAGGTCCGGCAGCCGGCCCAGCCCGTGCAGCAGGTCCACCGCCTCCTCCGCCGACACGGCGGCCACCACCTCGTAGCCCCACTGCTCCAGCAGGGTGCGCAGGCTGAGCAGCACGATGGCCTCGTCGTCGATGACCACCACCAGCCCCTGCCCGTCGTCGTTGGCCCGGTCCGGTCCGGCCCGGCGCAGGATGGCGCGGGCGCGCACCGAGGGAAGCTCCACCGAGAAGACGCTGCCCCGTCCGGGCCAGGAGCGCAGGGCGACCGTGTGGCCGAGCAGTCCGGCCAGCCGCTTCACGATGGCGAGACCGAGACCCAACCCCTTGGCGCGGTCGCGCTCCTGGTTGGCGATCTGGAAGAACTCCTCGAAGACGGCCTGCTGCAACTCCTCCGGCACGCCGATGCCGCTGTCGGCCACCTCGATGCGCAGCGCGCCGTTGCGGCGCCGGCAGCCGACCACGACGCCGCCCCGCTCGGTGTAGCGCAGCGCGTTCTCGATCAGGTTGCGCAGGATGCGCTCCAGCAGCATCGGGTCGGTGCGCGCCCACAGCGAGGTCGGCACGACCCGCAGCCGCAACCCCTGCCCGTCCGCCCGCGGCCCGTATTCCGCGGCCAGACGGTCGAGCAGCGGACCGACCGCGCATTCGGTGACGCTGGGCTCCACCGCCCCGGCGTCGAGCCGCGACACGTCCAGCAGACCGTCCAGCAGGAGCTTCAGCGCGTCCAGCGAATGGCCCATGCTGGTCACCAGCTCGTGGCTGGGATGGCCATGCAGCTTGTCGCCCAGCACCTGCGCGAAGAAATAGAGCGACTGCACGGGCTGGCGCAGATCGTGGCTGGCCGCTGCCAGGAATTGGGTCTTCGCCCGCTCCGCCTTCTCGGCGCGGGTCTTTTCCCGCCGGGCCTCGTCCGCGGCGCTCAGGGCGCGCTCCATCGCCTGCTCCGCCGCGTCCTTGGCGGCGAGCAACGCCTCCTCCGCCGTCTTGCGGGCGGTGATGTCGCGCACGATGCCGGTGAAGCGCACCTCGCCGTCGGCCTTCCATTCGGCGACCGACAGTTCCAGCGGAAACACCGAGCCGTCCTTGCGCTGGCCCGTCACCTCGCGCCCGATGCCGATGATCCGGCGCTCCCCCGTGCGGTGATAGCGCTTCAGATAGCCGTCGTGCGCGCTGCGGTCGGGATCGGGCATCAGCATGCTGACGTTGCGGCCCATCACCTCCTCCGCGGCGTAGCCGAAGATGCGCTCGGCGGCGCGGTTGAAGCCGTGCAGGGTGCCGACCCGGTCGATGACCACGATGGCGTCAACCGCCGTGTCCACGATGGCGCGGTAGCGCGCCTCCGCATGGGCGGCGGATTCGCTGGCGCCGACCAGCGCGGCGCTGGCCTCGGCCAGGACGCGGTGCAGGTCGTCGATCTCGCGCACCGGCACGCCGCCGTCGTAGCGGATCGGCCGCCCCTCCATCAGGCTGCCGCCATGGGCGGCCAGTTCGCGGACGGGGTGGGCGAGCCGCCGCGCGAAGACCGCCGCCGACGCCAGCGAGACGCCCAGCAGGACCAAGCCCAGCCCCAGCGCCAGAACCACCGTGCGGTTCAGCGGGTTGAGCACGGCTTCCGTGGGCGTCGCCGCCACCAGGGTCCAGTCGGCGCGCTGCGTGCGGTGGAAGGCGCCGATGATCTCCACCCCGTCCAGCGTGGCCCCGCGGTAGTTGCCGGTGTCCGCCGTGCCGCGCGCCGCCAGGAACCAATCCGGCACCGCCCGCCCCAGATACTCCGCATGATCGCGCGAACGCGCGGCGATCCGGTTCCGGCCGTCGATGATTGCGGCGATCAGGCCGGACCGGGTTTCGAAACCCTCCAGCAGGGTGCTCCAGGTCTGCGGATCGACCACCGCAGACAGGACGTAGCGCAGGTTGCCGTCGCGCTGCACCGGCACCATCACGGCGATCGACGGGCGCTCTGCCGCCGTCGCGGTCACCAGATCGGACACCGCCGGCTGACGGGTCGTGGTCAGCCGCTGCAGCGCGTCGCGCTGGGGCACGTCCGGCAATGGGACGCCGAGCCTGACCGCCGTGTTAACGATCTGCCGCCCCGACGGGTCGATCAGCGCGATGTTGGTCCAGGACGGATGCTGGGTCAGCGCCAGCGTCGCCCGTTCATAGAAACCGGCGGGATCGTCGCCGGCCAGAGCGTCCGTGCGGGACAAGGCCCGCAGCGCTTCGATGGTCGCCTCCAACTCCCGGTCGACGATCAGGGCCAGCGCCTCCGCCGTGTCGGACATGTTGTTCTCGACGGCCTCACGCTGTTGCTGCACCAGCCAGCCGATGAGCATGCCGCCGAGCAGGAGCATCGGCACCAGCGTCACGAGCACAAGCCTCAGCAGGTACCCGTGCAGAGTCATCGGTTGCTGACGGGGCACCGTCTTCAGCGGCATGGACGGACATTCCGAAAGGTTCGGGTCACAAACAGATTATCGCATCTTACTCCGCCCTTTCGTGGTTCGCCACCGGAATCTGAAACGATCGGATGAGCCTGATTATATCGGCATTACCCTGTCGGAATAATGAATGGTCTGCCAAGCTTCCGCTCCACCTGCTCGGCCCGATCCACAGTCATGGGACCGCTTGGGTTCTCGAATTGAACTTTTCATGCGCGGTCGCTTACTGAAAAATGCGGAGTCCTGTCCTTCACATACCCTAGTATGAGGAGCGCCGGCCGACCGATCCCTTTTAAAGCTCTTGGGAATGGCCCGTGTCGTCTGAGACGACGGTTGCGCGCGAGCCAGGTCCACTTGCGGATCGTCCGGCGTGACGGAGATCGTGGTGGAAACCGGAGCCGGACACGTCGGGACCGCTGGCGTCGCCGGGGCGACGGGAGGAGCGGCCAGGGCGGCGGCCTGCTGACGGCGAGCGGTTTCCGCCTCCTTCTCCTTCTGGCGACGGCGATGGGCGATCTCGCGGGCGCGGATCTGCTGTTCCTGGCGCAGGGCCATGGCCAGCCGGCGCAGCGACGCCGTTCCGCCGGTCGCCGATGCCGGCCCGACAGCGGCGCGGAAGTCGCCGACCGTGGGGAAGCGCCGGTAGCCGGAGCGGAAGGACGACCAGACGCCGCGGAAACCGGCGATCCAGTCCTCGGCGGGCCAGCCGGCCATTTCGAGAATGTCGGCCTCCAGCATGTCGGCGTCCGGAAGCTCCAGGCCGAAGCGGGCCGCCAGCTTCTCGATGCCGGTCAGCACATTCTCGACGCCGATCGTCGGGCAGACGGTCTCAAGGGCGGCCTCCACCCGCTCGGCCAGCGCGCCGATCTCCTCCGGCGCGCAGTCGGCGATCTCGAAGCGCAGGTCGGCGCGCTCAAGCCGGGCGAGCGAGGCGATCGCGCAGGGCAGAGAGGACGCCGGCGTTGCGGGCAGCCACGCCGTGTCCGGCGTCTGCGGGGCGGCGCTGACGGGAAGGCTCGGAAGGTTGGCGATCAGGGCTGTGACGGTCATTCTGGTCGCTCCGGTTGGAGGGGCGGCGGGAAACGGTTTCAAAGGGGACGACGGTGCCTTCGGGCTTTTCATCGGCTGGCGCCGTTGCGGGGGCGACCAGCTCGCGGGCCACCCATTTGCGCCAGGCGCCGGACGGGTCGGCCGGGCTGTAGCCGTTGCGGATGTTGGCCTTGCGGCACCAGGACACGAACTTGCGGGTCACCGTGGCCGGATCGACCTCCGGGCGGGTGTCCGCGGCCCAGGCCAGATCGGCGGCGTCCGGCTGCCAGTCTTCGGCGAGAGCGTCCCGGTTCCTGATGCCCGAAGGCCCAACCGATCCCCCCGCCCGGAAGGAGGAGGAGTTTTGAGATTCAGGATTCAGGGGATTCCCTGTCCTTAGGAGTCCGTCAGCCGGCTGACCGGTGGAGTCGGCCGGCCGACCGGAAGAGTCGGTGTCCTGCACACCCGCCAGGGCGTAGACCATCCCGCGGAAACCGCGTTCGCGGCGGGCTTCCACCAGGGAGAGGTCCGGCGCCTGCAGCTTCGTCAGCACGGCGGACAGCCAGGGACGGCTCCTGCCGAGTTCGGCGGCCAGCTCGTCCTGGACCAGGCCGGCGCAGACACCGGCGGAATCCGCACGCGCGTAGAGGCCGGAGAGCACCGCGATTTCCGCGGCTCCCACGCCGGGCGCAGCGATCCATCGCCGGTACAAGGTCGTGTACGGAGTCATTGTCTTCCCATGATCCAGCGCTTCGATCCCGGCGGAAGACAAAGCGGGAGCGTCAGTGGAATCCGCGATTCCACTTGGTTTTCCGGACCTACCCTGGCATCATGAAGTCGCCAAACCGCTGATGCGGGGTCCGGTTCTCCCGGTCTTCCATCGGTTTTCGACACTTCGGTGTGCACGAGGGCACAGGTCGCCAAACCTGTGCCCTTTGTGTTTCCGGAGGTCGTGTCCTCCGTTACGTCATCGTCGCCTCCTTATCGTCGCCTTCTTCGGCGTGTCGCGGCTGTTCGGAGCCGCAGGCCAAATCCATGGCCCGAAAACCATGATCCAAAAGCTACCGGTTCGGGCTTCGGTGAGCCCGTTACGCAAGATGTTGTCGTGGCCCCAACAGGCTGTCCACGATTCAAATGCGTGCGTCGGAATCGCTCCGGTTGCGCCGATGCGGGGGCGTGGAGTCAGTGGAATCAAGGCTTTGAGCCCCCCGGGGCGGTGACTGGGACCGGCTGGGCGTCGCCGTTCTGCCGAGAAACCGGGTGGAAAACGTCGCCGTTCTGCCGAAAGATTCCAGCGCACGGGGTGGCGCGCCGGGACGTCGGAGTCCGCCGGATGTCGCCGTTCTGCCGAATAATCTGGGCTGTGGCCCCTCGGTGACTCCGGGAATCGGCCGAGAATCGGACTCCGACTCGCGCAACCGAGTGTCGCCGTTCTGCCAATGTGCTCCTTCCGCAGCGGCCTCCGGACCCCCAAGAGTCCGGAAAGAGTCAGGGAATCCAAGCCTTTCAGCGCCATTTTCCGGCTTGTCGGGAGTCCGGACCGTCAGAACGCGGACGCTTTCGGCAGGGCAGCGCCCCGGCGGGGCACAGCGTCCGGGGAAACTGGCAGAACGGCGACATTCGTCCGCACGGTCACAGCGTCGTTTCCGGCCGGTGAGGAATCTTTCGGCAGAATGGCGACGTTTGCGCCTGCGCTGTGGAACATGCCGGGCGTATCGGGAATCAATACCGTAACCGCCAGCGGCGGGGCCGGGGAGATTGGGTGCATGGACGACCACAAGACCGACCAGGAAAACGCCGAACTGCTGGACCGCCCGGTCCAGCTGGCGCTGCGGCTGGATTCGCCGTTGCGCGGCGACGTGAACAACGACCGGGCCCTGATGGCCTATTCGCTGTTCGGCCTGTCCAAGGACAAGGTGGAAAGCCTTCCCACCTACGACGACGGCAAGGTGAAGATCGAGGTGCGCGCCCCGCGCGACGTCGGCGTCGCGACGATCTGGGACAAGTCGGTGCTGATCTACGCCGTCTCGCTGCTGCGCGAGAAGATGGCGGAGGGCAAGATGGGGCCGGAGGTGGGGAAGCTGCACTTCACCACCAGCGACCTTCAGCGCATCGTCGGGAAGACCGCCGGGGGCAGCGCCTACGACAAGATCGAAGGGGCGCTGGAGCGGCTCCAGGGCACCCAGATCAAGACCAACCTGGAGGCCGGGGGCGAGGGCGAAAGCGGCGCCTTCTCCTGGATCTCGGACTACAAGCTGCTGTACCGCCGCGGCAAGAAGGACGGCGAGCGGCAGGTGCGCGGCCTCACCCTGGTCCTGTCGAACTGGGTGGTGCGCGCGGCGCTCGGCAACAACCTACTGACCTATTCGGAAGACTACTTCGCGCTGAAGCCCATCGAGAAGCGGCTCTACGAGATCGCCCGTGCCCATCTGGGCCATGGCAACGCCTTCTGGATGGCGCTGGAGCCGCTGCGCAAGCGGGTCGGCTCCGACAACGACCTGCGCAAGTTCAAGAACGCGCTCGGCCCCGTGCTCCAGGCCGACCGCATCCCCGGCTACGGCGTGCGCATCGTCGAAACCGCGGAGTACAAGGAGCTGATGACGGCGCGCGGCGCCACCATCGCCCGCGTGCTGAACGCCGATCTGCCGGTCATCTTCTGGCGCAAGGACGCCGGCGAGCCGGAAAGCTGGATCGACATTCCCAGGGTCGAGTTCGACGAGGTGGTCTGACCCCCCTCCCCTTCCCTACTCATTGAGCAGCCGATCGCGGAGGGTGCGGGCGGCGTGGCTCAACCCGCGCTCGCGGTGGCGCAGCAGGCGGAAGGGACGCTCGGGCAGCGGAAAGGGAACGCGGTGCAGGTGGCCGGCCGCCAGCGCGCCGCGGGCCACCAGATCCGACAGGGCGGTGGCCCCCGCCCCGGCCATGACCGCCGACAGCACCGCTTCGTTCGACGGCAGTTCCAGCGCCACCGACAACTCCTCCGGCGCCCTGCCCTGCCCGCGCAACGCCTCCTCGAATTCGGAGCGGGTGCCCGACCCTGCCTCCCGCAGAACCCAGGGGGAGCGGTGCAGTTCCTCCGCCAGAAGATCGCCCCGCCCACGCCAGGGGTGATGGTTGCCCACCAGCAGCAGCAGGCGGTCGCCTGGCAGCCGGTCCTGGTCGAGCAGCGGGTCCGTCACCTCCCCTTCGACCAACCCCAGATCGGCGGCGCCGTCCAACACCGCCTTGGCGACCTGGGCGGTGTTGGCGGCCTTCACCGCGACGTCGACGTCCGGATAGCGCTGGTGGAACGCCACGAGCCGTTCGGGCAGCCAATAGCCGGTGATGGTCTGGCTGGCGTGGATGGCGATGCGCCCGCGCTTCAGCGCCGACAGATCGGCCAGCATGCGCTCCGCCGCCTCGGCGCGGGCGAGCACCGCGACGGCTTCGCCCAGGAACAGGCGCCCGGCCTCCGTCAGCTCGATGCGGCGGCCCACCCGGTCGAACAGGCGGACGGCGTGCCGCGCCTCCAGGCTGGAGACGGCGGCGCTGACCGCGGACTGCGTCAGGTTCAGGGCGGCGGCGGCCCGCGTCACATGCTGCTGCGTGGCCACCGCCACGAAGATGCGGAGCTGCTCGAGAGTCATCCGGCCCCTTGTCCCTTCAAACGTTCGATTTCATCGAACGATTCATCCACTATATTCCGTTGGAGCGAACGGTCCAGAGGGCGCAGCTTCCCGGCATCGGAAATCGAGGACGCCATGCCGAACCACGCTCTTTCATCGCCCCACCCCACCCTTGGCGCCCTGCTGCCGGGGATTCTGCTCTGCTCCGGCGTGAGCGGCGCGGCGCTGGCCCTGCAAAGCCTGGAGGTGCAGGTCTTCGGGCAGGTCTGGCTGGAGGCGTTGGTCCTGGCGATCCTGATCGGGGTGGCCCTGCGCAGCGTCTGGGCGCCGGGGCGGCGCTGGAAGGCGGGGACGGATTTCAGCGCCAAGACCCTGCTGGAGGTCGCGGTGATGCTGCTGGGCGCCTCCATCGATCCGGAGACGATTTTGGCGGCCGGGCCGGGGCTGGTGGCGGGGATCGCCGGGGTGGTCGGTCTGGCCTTGGCGGTCAGCTACGGCATCGGGCGCCTGCTGGGGCTGCCGCCGCGCATGGCGGTGCTGGTCGCCTGCGGCAACTCGATCTGCGGCAACTCGGCCATCGCGGCGACGGCGCCGGTGATCGGGGCGCACGGCGACGACGTGGCCGCGGCCATCGCCTTCACGGCGGTGCTGGGTGTTCTGGTGGTGTTGGGTCTGCCGTTGCTGGTGCCGCTGCTCGGCCTCACCCCCATGCAGTATGGCGTGTTCGCCGGGCTGACCGTCTACGCGGTGCCGCAGATCCTGGCGGCGACGGCGCCGGTTGGCGCGCTGAGTGTCCAGGTCGGTACGCTGGTGAAGCTGCTGCGCGTGCTGATGCTGGGGCCGGTGGTGGTGGGGCTGGCCCTGATGGCGAAGCCGGAAGGGGCTGCTCGGGAAGGGGGCGCCAAGATTCGTCCCCCGCTGCGCCGGCTGGTGCCGTGGTTCATTCTCGGCTTCCTGGCGCTGGCCGGGCTGCGGGCGGCGGGGCTGATCCCGGAGGCCGCCCTGGCGGCCAGCCAGACCGCGGCGGGCGTCCTGACGGTGCTGTCGATGGCCGCCTTGGGGCTGGGGGTGGATGTGCGGATGCTGTCACGGGCGGGCTTGCGCGTCACCGCGGCGGTGGTGCTGTCGCTGGCCGCACTGGGCGCCATCGGGCTGGGTCTGATCCGCCTGCTGGGAATCATGTGAGCGTGGAGGACGGAGCGTCGGGGTGGCAGCGCTTGCAGGGGCGGAAGCCCGCCGCCTGGGCTGTCGCGGCGTCCGGGTGGAAGGAGACGTTCTCCCGCTTGGCCCGTCGCGACGGACAGGACGGCCGGCAATAGACGCCGGTGGTGCGCACCGCGTAGACGAAGCGCCCGTCACCATCCCGCTCCCGGCGCGTCACCGCACTCCACATCGCGTCCTCGTCCATGGCGTCCTCCCGATCCTGAAGCCGGGATCGTCGCGGATGCCGCGACGGAGGGCCACCCGTTTCCTGCGCCACGCAAAAAGACGGCCGGCAGAGGTTCTGCCGGCCGCGAGGTTCGGGGAGGGAGGGACGCGAAGCGGGGGAGCCTTACTTCTGGATGCCGGTGACCTGCTGCTGGGCCTTGTTGCCGATGCCGGCGGCGAGGTTGGAGACGGTGCCGAGGTTCTGGTTGAACAGGGCGCCCGGCGCGCCGAACTGCATGGCCTTGACCTGCTGCTGGGCGGTGTTGCCGATGCCGACCGCGCTGTTGCTGACGGTGCCGGCGTTGCTGTTGAAGCCGCCCAGAGCGAAGGGCGCCTTCACCCCGCCGCCCATCCCGCCCGTCTGGACGCCGAAGACCTGCTGCTTGGCCTTGTTGCCGACCCCGGCGGCGAGGTTGGAGACGTTGCCCAGGTTGGATGCGGTGCCGAAGGGGCCGGCCAGACCGCCACCGGCCTGCACGCCCATCACCTGCTGCTGCGCCTTGTTCTGGATGCCCGCGGCGGTGTTGGAGATGACGCCCAGGTTGCTGGCGTTGCCGAGCGGGATGCCGCCGGTCATCAGGTCGCCGGCGAAGGCCGGGGCGGAGCAGAGCAGGACGGCGGCGGCGGCGATCAGGGTGGTGCGGCGCATGGTGTGGTTTCCTTCCGGTGTCTGGGGGAGTTGGCTTCTGGGGGAGTTGGCTGCCGGTTCCGTCTGCGTCGGGGCCCGGCCTGTTCGATGACCGGACAGTACGCCCCGCCGCCCTCCCCCGCTGTGGCCTGCGCCACACTGTGAGACAGCTTTTCCGAATGGCCTTTTCTTCCGCCCAAACCGTTGAGGCACGGGGGATTTCCTGTACGATCCCCCGACGCCTTTTCCGGCACCCGCCCTTGTTCCGTGCGGGGCCACCACAACGATGCGAGACGGCGCAATGCTTCAGACACCCGACCGGCTGGACCCGGAGGTCGTGATCTTCGATTTCGACGGCGTCATCATCGACTCCGTGCCCACCAAGAACGGCGGCTTCGCCATCCTCTACGGCATCGACGATGCGGCGACGGAGGAGCGGATGCGCCAGACGATCTGGCGCAACGGCGGCCTCAGCCGGTTCAAGATGCTGGCGATCCTGGAGCGCGAGATGTTCGGGCGTGACCCTGGCCCGGCGGAGATCGACGATCTGGCCCGTCGCTATGCCGAGATCGTCGATCCGCGCGTTCCCGATTGCGCGCTGATCGCCGGCGCGGAGACGGTGCTGGACCGGCTGGACGGCACGCCCTGCCACCTCGTCTCGGGCACGCCCCACGAGGTTCTGATGGGCACCGTGCGCGCCAAGGGGCTGGAGCGGCATTTCCGCAGCATCACCGGCTCCCCCAATGTCAAGGCGGAGGTCTTCGCGCGCATCGTCGCGGAGGGTGGGCACGACCCGGCGCGGGCGCTCGCCATCGGCGATTCCCTGACCGAGTTGGAGGCCGCCCGCAAGGCCGGCACGGGCTTCGTCGGGGTGGTGTCGGAAGGGCTTCCGAACCCCTTCCCGCCCGACGTTACGGTGGTCGGCGACCTGCACGGGCTCGCTCAACGACTCTGAGCGGCGGATTTGCGGTAAAAGGTCGCATCGGGGTATTGTTTATGGGGCCAACAATCCATAAATGATTATGGCATCCTATGACGAAAGGGAGGTCCGTATGCCCGTGCCGAAAGAGGCTGCCGAAGCCGCCCGTGACCGTTATCTGGCGATCCTCAGCGGGTACCCCGGTATGACCCGCGCCGAAGTCACGAAGCTGTCCGACGACTACGCCATCGCGGTCAATTTCGCGTCGGGCATCCCCGACGATCTTCCAAAGGATCTGGACGGCGTGCCGGTGATCGCACGCACCCAGTGACGCTTACCCGGTAACGCGCAAATGCGACGCCCGGTCCACTGTCTGGACCGGGCGTTTCGCATGTCCGGCGCTTACGCCGGGTTGGAGGGGGTGGTGGCGTCGGCGCGTTCGGCCGGTCCCTTGTTCATCGCCATCGCCATCATCTGGCTCGCCTGCGCGGTGCAGGTCGCGGCCAGCGTGCGCACCGTCTGGCCGCCTTCGACGAGAAGCCGGCTGAGCATCGGGCCGGGCGCCTCGAAGGTGCCGATGAAGACCCGCTCCTCCTCCCCCTTGCCGGCGAAGCCGCGTTTGAACAGGTGGACGCCGGGGTTGGCCTGGGCGTTGACGCCGTGCAGGTCGTAGCGCTTCCCGCCGCTGGCCTTCACCCATTGCATGGCCTTCCAGTGGACGAGGAAGGCGGCGTTCAGCGGCAGTCCGGCCTCAGCGGTGGCCGAATTCTGCATCAGCGCCGTGTCGCCGAGCAGCGACACCACCACGCCGGCCACCGGCTCGCCGTTGTGGGAGGCCATCACGGCGTGCATCTTCATGCCGTCCGGCAGAGCGCGGTGAACCTTCGTCAGGGTGCGGCTGTCGAAGGCGCGGAAGCCCTTGCGGCGCTGCGTCTGAATGAACAGGTCGTCGATCGCGTCGAGGATCTCCGGCGAGGAGCCCTCGACGATCTCCAGCCCTGCCCCTTCGGCCTTGGCGAGGCCGCGGCGCCAGTGGCGGGACAGGTCCTTGTGGATCGTCGCCTCGTCGCGGGTCAGGTCCATGATGAAGGTGCGGTAGGGGGCCTTGGCGTCGCTGTGCCGCATCCCCAGCGCCTCCATGGCGGACAGCGCCGCAGCACCCTCCCCCGCCCCGTCCTCGACACGCGGCAGGACGCGCAGGAACAGCCCGCGCCGGACGCTGTATTCGGCCTTCATCGCCTCCATGATGGCCAGGAAGGCGGCCGGATCGGCCTGACGGCCCTTGGGGCGCCACAGCGGTCCCCACATGACCAGCGCGATGCCGCCGATGCCCGGCACCCGGCGGACCAGCAGCTGCGCCGCGGCGACCGGTTGACCGTCCCGGCGCAGCACGATATGGCTGAGGTCGCGGTTGTGATGGGCAATGCGCCCGAAATCCCAGGTCTGGAAGATGTTGGCGTCGTCGAATCCGTTCATGACGGCGTACCAGCCGCCGCGGTCCATACGGTCGATCTCGACAGCCGGTGAAGCGTCCAGGCAATCGCCCCCAAATGCGTCGGTGTGAATCTGGCGTTTCCCCAGCGAAGTCACGTCGAACCTCTCGCGTGGTTGGTCAAATGGGCGCAACCGGGTCGGGCGCCGATCAATGCCCGTCCCGCATCCCTGGCCGGAGGCCAGAGCCGTCGGATCGTCAAAGGTCGAACCTCCGCGGAAGGTCTTATGCAGATCACGCGCGGCCTACGGTCTTTGCGATCGTTCACAAACAATAGGAGACGCACGGGAAAATCACACAAACCCTGATGGGTTCGCGCAAAATCCCACTGGATTATTCTCTGTGGCTAAGCGCTTTTTCTGCGGATTGTATGGGCTACGCCCGTATCGACGGTTATGTTGCGGCGCAATACGCCCAATTCGACGCTGTCGAGCGGGTTTTCAGGTGTCGGCCGTCAGAACATGGTCAATTGGATGATGCCGTCCGCACGGGCGTGGCGCTCCGCCGCGTTGGCGGCGGCGTCCTGGGCGCCCTCCTGCGATTGCGCGATCCCAACGGCGATGCGTTCCCCGGCGACCGACACGGTCCAGGTCCAGCGTCCATCGGTCCGCCACGACACGGCCAGTTCGCAGCCATGCGCCTGACACACCAGTTGCCGCACCGACCAGTTCGCCGCCATTCGTGCAACCCCATAGCCCCGGTGCCGCCGCCGGCCCCGCATGCCTAGTTATGCACCGGGGAGGCCCCGTTCCGCCAGTGCCGGCTGTTCCGGGGGCTTGGGTAGACACCCATTGCGGGGGTTGGGACGACTTGATAGCTTCCCAGACGACTCCGGCAAATGTGGCGACGAGGGGGCAATGACCGGCGACGATTTGAAGCTGCTGCGCGAGAGGCGCGGCCTCACCCAGACGCAGATGGCCGCGTTCGTGAACGAACTGACCGGCCGCCGTTACGACAAGCAGCGGCTCAGCAAGTGGGAGACGGGGCGCGAACCCCTGCCCCGCGATGTGCTGGGCCGCCTGCTGCTGCTGTCGCTGGAGCAGCCGGCGACCGAGGCGCCGCGGGCCGGCACGACCATCGCCGTCGGCCTGCAAAAAGGCGGCACGGCCAAGACGGCGACCTCGATCAACGTCGCCTTCATGCTGGCCCGTTCGGGCAACCGCGTGCTGCTGGTGGACGCCGATCCGCAGGGCAACGCCACGGTGCATGTCGGCGTGCCGCAGACCGACGTGGTGGCGCTGACCGAGCAGGGCAGGGTGCTCTACCACGCGCTGATGGGCAAGGCGAAGCTGGCCGAGGTCATCCGCCCGACCAGCGTCGAAGGGCTGGACGTCGTGCCGTCGAGCATCGCGCTCGCCAGCGCCGACACCGAGCTGCCCGGAAACCTGACCAACGCCCAGACCGCCATGGCGGAGATGCTGGACGCGGTGCGGGGCGATTACGATTTCATCCTGATCGACTGCGCGCCGAACCTGGGGGCGGTCACCATCAACGCGCTGACCGCGGCGGACTATGTGCTGATCCCCTGCCAGGCGGAGCCGCACGCCATCCTGGGAGTCAACGCCTTCCTGGACACCGTGACGAAGATCCAGCGGCGGCTGAACCCGAACCTGCGGATTCTGGGCGTGCTGCCGACCATGCTCAACCCCCGCCAGACGCAGGACCGCTCCTCGCTGGAGGACATCGGCCGGCTGTGGGGCGAGGATTACCGGGTCTTCCCGCCGGTGCCGCGCGCGACCATCTACGCGCAGGCCGCCGGAGCCAACGTCATCACGCTCGACGCCGACATCGGCGCGCCGGGCGTGGAAAGCTACGCCGCCATCGCCGGTGCCCTTCTGAAGGCCACCGGACGCATCCGGGAGTCGTCCGATGCCGCCTAAGAAGCTGACCCGCCAGACCGCCGCCACGGTCCTGCAAGCGAAGAGCACCGCCCCGGCCCCGGAGACCGACCGGCTGTTCGGGCTGACCGGTGCCCTGCCCCGGCTGATCGAGGCCGACGTCGCCGCCATCCGCACCGACCCCAACCAGCCGCGCACCGTCTTCGACGAGACCGCGCTCGCCTCGCTGGCCGCTTCCATCGAGCGGCACGGGCTTCAGCAGCCGGTGCTGGTGCAGGAGACGGCGGAGAAGGGCGTCTACCGCCTCGTGGCCGGGGAGCGCCGCCTGCGCGCCCACCAGATGCTCGGCCGCCCGACCATCGCCGCCATCATCACCAAGGGCAAGGCAGAAGAGATCGCGCTGATCGAGAATGTCCAGCGCGTGGACCTGGACGCCATCGATCTGGCCCGCGGCCTGAGCCAGCTCATCGACAGCCACGGCTACGCCCAGGCGGAGGTCGCCGCGGTGCTCGGCTGTTCGGAGGCCGAGGTGTCGAAGCGGCTGAAGGTGCTGGACCTGCCCATCGACATCCTCCGCGAGTACCGGGAGAACCCCGACGCGGTGTCCCGTTCCGCCCTGGTCGAGCTGGCCTTCGTCGGCGACGAAGGGGAGGTGCGGCGGCTGTGGCAGTCGGCGCGCACCGGCGGGCTGACGGTGCAGTCGGTGCGCGCGGCGCGGGCGTCCAAGGCGCCGGGCACGGCGGAGCCGATGCGCGTGCTCGGCCGCTCGATCAACCGTATCGAGAAGGAGCTGAAGGCCATCGACGCGGTCAGCAACGCGATGCAGAAGGAGCATCGGGAGCTGCTGCGGGACCTGCGGATGCGCATCGACGATCTGCTGGGGGAGTGAAGGGTTTCGAAATCGAAAGCGTCTTTTGGTTGTTGTGTCTCAGGTTTTAAACAACCTATAAGGGCTTTCGAAGTCGAAACGCGGAATGCCCCAAGGCGTCGATTTCCGGAGGCTTTGCCCCCACCCCGACCCTCCCCCGCTGCGCAGGGGAGGGGGCAAAAAAATTCCCTCCCCTGCGTGAGCGGGGGAGGGTTAGGGAGGGGGCAAAACCCCGACAATTCTCGACAAAGAAGCACCGCGTGAACGGCGCTACACCCAACCTTACAAGGACTGCTGCGGGCGCATGTCCGCGGGGTCGATGCCGGCGACCGCGACCGGCTTCTTCATGGCGTCGCGGCGGAACGGCTCGCCCAACTCCTGGTTCAGGATCACCTCCACGAAGGTGGTGATGCCCCGCCCCTGGTCCTCGATCGCCTGGCGCAGGGCGGCGGTCACTTCATCCTGGGTGCGCGCGGTGACGCCCTTGAGGCCGCAACCCTCGGCCACCTTGGCGTAGCTGAGCTTGGGGTTCAGCTCCGTGCCGACGAAGTTGTTGTCGTACCACAGCGTCGTGTTCCGCTTCTCCGCCCCCCATTGGAAGTTCCGGAAGATCACCATGGTGACCGCCGGCCATCCCTCGCGCCCGATGGAGGACATCTCGTTCATCGAGATGCCGAAGGCGCCGTCACCGGCGAAGCCGACCACCGGCGTGCTCGGGCAGCCGATCTTCGCGCCGACGATCGACGGGAAGCCGTAGCCGCAGGGGCCGAACATGCCCGGCGCCAGATACTTCCGTCCCTCCTCGAAGGTGGGGTAGGCGTTGCCGATGGCGCAGTTGTTGCCGATGTCGGTGGAGAGGATGGCGTCCGCCGGCAAGGCGGCCTGGATGGCCCGCCACGCCTGACGCGGCGACATGCGGTCGGACTCGCGCTCGCGCGCCTCGGCGTTCCAGCTCGTTCCGGGATCGTCCTCCTCATGATCGAGCGAGGACAGGAGCTGAAGCCACGCCGACTTGGTCTGGTGGATCAGCGCGCGGCGCTCCAGCCGGCCCGCGTCCCCGGCGCCGGGGGCGAGCTGCGCCAGGATCTGCTGGGCCACCTGCTTGGCGTCGCCGCAGATGCCCACCGACACCTTCTTGGTCAGGCCGATGCGGTCGGGGTTGATGTCCACCTGGATGATCTGCGCGCCCTTCGGCCAATAGTCGATGCCGTAGCCGGGCAGGGTGGAGAAGGGGTTGAGCCGCGTGCCGAGCGCCAGCACGACGTCAGCCTTGGCGATCAGTTCCATCGCCGCCTTGGAGCCGTTGTAGCCGAGCGGCCCGACCGACAGCGGGTGGCTGCCGGGGAAGGCGTCGTTGTGCTGGTAGCCGCAGCAGACCGGCGCGTCCAGCCGCTCCGCCAGCGCGATGCTGTCCGGAATGGCCCCGCCGATCACCACCCCGGCGCCGTTGAGGATGACCGGGAACTTCGCCTCCGACAGCAGGCGGGCCGCCTCGGCGATGGCCTGCCGTCCGCCGGCCGAGCGTTCCAGCCGGACGATCTGCGGCAGCTCGACGTCGATCACCTGGGTCCAGTAATCGCGCGGCACGTTGATCTGCGCCGGGGCGCAGCCGCGCCACGCCTTTTCGATGACGCGGTTCAGCACCTCGGCCATGCGGCTGGGATCGCGCACCTCCTCCTGATAGCAGACCATCTCCCTGAACATGGCCATCTGCTCGACCTCCTGGAAACCGCCCTGGCCGATGGTCTTGTTGGCGGCCTGCGGCGTCACCAGCAGCATCGGCGTGTGGTTCCAGTAGGCGGTCTTGATGGAGGTCACGAAGCCGGTCACGCCGGGTCCGTTCTGGGCGATGGCCATGGCCATCTCCCCGGTGACGCGGCTGTAGCCGTCGCAGATCAGGGCGGCGTTGGTCTCGTGCGCGCAGTCCCAGAACCGGATGCCGGCCTTGGGGAAGAGGTCGGAGACCGGCATCATGGCCGATCCGATGATCCCGAAGGCGTGCCGGATGCCGTGCATCTGAAGGACCTTCACGAACGCTTCCTCGGTGGTCATTTTCATGGTGCGCATCCTCGTTTCATGGATGGGTGGTGTGGAATGAAGGGGGGAGGGCGGGCAGGGGTGATCAGCCGGCGATCACGCGCGGCATGGCCCGCTCGCCGGGGCCGGGACAAATGGCGGGCCGGTGCACGGCGATCAGAGGGGCGTAGCCGTCGGCCCCCTCCGGCATCGGCATGGCGAACCAGCGGTAATGGCGCCCGCTCCAGACGAGCAGTCCTTGGCTCAGGCCGTGGCCGTCCACCGCGAAGCGGTCGACCAGGCGACCGGCGAGGCCGGCGGACAGCGGCTCGTAGACGACGCCGGAGCCGGAGCGGAAGCCCACGCGGGGGCGGGAGGGCGAGCCGCAGATGTAGAGGCTACGGGCATCCATCGCCTTGGCGCGGGTCATGAGGAAGGCCAGGGCGGAGCCGTGATCAGCGTGGCCATGCGGCTGGTCTGCGTGCGGCATCTCTGCTCCTTTCCTGCTGTGGGTGAAAGCGGCGGGCTTAGGCTTCCCCGGCGCCGTAGAAGAGGGTCACGGTGTGCTTCGCCTCGGCGAAGAAGAGCCAACGCTCGGCGATTACCCCCAGAGCGGCGGCGGCGGCGGCCAGCAGCGCCAGGGTGCCGGAGAGGGCGCCGGGGCCGGCGACCAGCGCGCCGAGGCTCAGCGCCGCCGGCAGGGCGAAGGCGGCGAGGCGGGTGATGAGGCGCAGGCGGACGGCGTGGCGGCGCCCGACGCGGAAGCCCATTTCCTTGAGCAGGTAGTTGTCCTCGCTGTGCGGGGCGTCGAGCAGGTGGACCCGCCCGATATGGCCCAGCCCGGTCGCCGTCTCCGCCGTGCTGACGGGGCGAGTGGTGGCGCAATGCCGCCAATGCCCTTCCTTCGCCGCCCAGGCCAGCGCCACCGACGCCAGTGCCAGCAGGGAAGACCAAGCCGACGCCTGCCCCGCCACGCCAAGCAGCGCGTTCAGCAGCAACGCCCCGGTCATCAGCGACAGCGCCAGATAGCTGCGCGGCACCCAGGGGTTGGCCCACTGGCGGATCGGCTTCAGCGAGGCGTAGATCATCGCCGTGCAATAGACGGTGACCGCCGCCATCGCCGCGGTGATCCAGCCGGCGACCCCCGCCACGCCGCTCCCGCCGCCGTCAGCGCCGGTCGCCAGGACGACCCAGGCGATGGCGAAGACGCCCGCCGGCAGGAAGGTGGCGACCGCGGCCACGCCTTCGCGCGACAGCCAGGAACTGCGCCACTGCGACAGCGCCCGCCACGCCCGCTCCGGACGGCCGAGATGGGCCAGCGAGGAGAGCAGCCCGGCCACCACCAGCCCCAGGGCGAGGGCGAGGGCGGCGAGGCCGAACAGCGGGCTCGCCGGCAGCAGGCCGAAGGGCGCCAGCAGGCCGAGCAGGGCGAGCAGACCGTAGCCGGCGCCCGCGGCGCTGGTGAAGAAGATGATGGAGAAGGCCGGATGCATGGAATCCCTCCCTCAGCGCGCCAGGATGCGGTCGGCCCATTTCAGCAGGCCGTGGAGCGGCAGGTCGTCGTTGGCGCTGTCCTTGGTGACGCGCTCGTCCAGCGCCAGGGTGGGCCGGGGCCGGGGCGGCAGATACTTGTTGGTCGGTTCGTAACCAAGCTCCGGCATCAGGTCGTAGCCGCCGCGCTCCGCCACCAGCTTCGACACAGCAGAGGACGGGTCGGCGAGGTCGCCGAAATGCCGGGCGGAGGTCGGGCAGACCATGACGCAGGCCGGCACCCGCTCCGCCTCCGCGATCGTCTCGTTGTGGATGCGGTCGATGCACAGCGTGCATTTCTTCATCACGCCGACGTCCTGGTCGAACTCCCGCGCGCCGTAGGGGCAGGCCCAGGAGCACAGCTTGCAGCCGATGCACAGATCCTCGTTGACCAGCACGATGCCGTCCTCGGCGCGCTTGTAGGAGGCGCCGGTCGGGCAGACGGTCACGCAGGCCGGCTGTTCGCAATGCAGGCAGGAGCGCGGAAAATTGGTGGTGCGCGACCCGCAGCCGCTGTCACCGGTGCCCGCCTCGAAGCTGTGGATGCGGTTGAACCACACCCCGTCCGGACCGGCGCCGTAGGCGTCGTAATCGGTCAGCGGCGCCATGTGGCCGCCGGCGTTCCACTGCTTGCAGGCGACCGCGCAGGCGTGGCAGCCGACGCAGGTGTCGAGGTCGATGACCAGCCCCAGCCGGGGGGCGCCGGGCTCGCGGTTCGGGAGGCTCGTCATGACCGGACTCCCCGAGACGTGGGACGGAAGGCTGCGCCGGTGCGCAGGATGGCCGGCGGCGGCTCGACGCCCGGCGGCATGACCTGGGCGGGGAAGCGCGGCATTGTCTCGGCCCGCTCCTTCGGCGGCGCCTTCTCGACGCGGACGCGCAGGTCGTACCAGGCGGCCTGTCCGGTCACCGGATCGGCGTTGGCGTGGCGGTAGCCGTCGCGCTCCGGCAGCAGCTCCGAGATCAGGTGGTTGAGCAGGAAGCCCTTGGTCCCCTCCGGCGCGTCGGTGGACAGGTTCCAAGCGCCGGAGCGCTTGCCGATGGCGTTCCAGGTCCACACCGTCCCGGCCTCCACCCCGTCCATCAGACGGACCGGCACCCGGATGCGCCCGGTCGGGCTGGTCACCCAGGCCCAGTCACCGTCGGCGAGGCCGAGCGCCTCCGCCGTCGGGCGGGCGATATAGAGGCTGTTGCGCGCCAGGATCTGCCGCAGCCAGGCGTTCTGCGATCCCCAGGAATGGTACATGGGCATCGGGCGCTGGGTGACGGCGTGCAGCGGGAAGGCGCCCTCGTCCAGCCCCTCCTCCTCCAGCGGCGGGTACCAGAAGGGCAGGGGGTCGAAGTAGGTCTCCACCCGCTGCCGCTTGTCGGGGGGCGGCACCACCGCGCCGTGCCCGCGCGCGGCGAGGCGGAATTTCTGGAGCGGCTCGACGTAGAGCTGGAGGATCACCGGCTCCGGCTTGTCGAGGAAGCCCATGCGGGTGGCGGTTTCCAGATAGGCCTGGTTGGCGTGTTTGAAATAGTGCTGCTCCGGCGGCAGCTCGAAGTGCCAGAAGCAGCCGTTGCGGACGTAGCGGTCGAGCTGGTCCGGGTTGGGCGCACCCTTGCCGGCCTCCTTCCCGTCGGCGCCGCGCCAGCCGGCCAGCGGGCCGATGCCGGGCTTGCGCTGGTGGTTGGTCATGTAGTCGGGATAGCCGCCGGGGTAGCGCGGGCTGCCGTCCTCCCGCACGAAGGCGGGCAGGCCGAGACGGGCGCCCAGCTCGATCAGCACGTCCTGGAAGGGCCGCACGTCGCGGTCGGGGGTCAGCACCGGCTGGCGGATGGAATCGCCGGGGCCATGCGCGCTGCCGATCGGGCGGTCAAGCAGGGAGATGCAGTCCCACCGCTCCAGATAGGTGGTGTCGGCCAGCACGAGGTCGGCGTAGGCCACCATCTCCGAGGCGTAGGCGTCGCAATAGACGATGAAGGGGATGCGGTACTCGCCGCTGTCCGGGTCCTTGTCGGACAGCATCCGCATCGTCTCGGACGTGTTCATCGACGAGTTCCAGGCCATGTTGGCCATGTACATGAACAGCGTGTCGACGCGGTACGGGTCGCCCTCCCAGGCGTTGGCGACCACCATGTGCATCAGCCCGTGCACGGACAGCGGCGCGTCCCAGCTGAAGGCCTTGTCGATGCGCAGCGGCTCCCCGTCCTCGCCGACCAGCAGGTCTTCCGGCCCCATGGGATAGCCGAGCGGCATCCCGGCGATGGCTTTGCCGGGGCCGGTCTCGCCGCGCTTGCCGGCTGGCTTGGGACCCGGCGGGGCGGGGCGGGGGTAGGGCGACTTGTAGCGCCAGCCGCCCGGCACGTCGATGGTGCCCAGCAGGACCTGCAGGATGTGGATGGCCCGGCAGGTGTGGAAGCCGTTGGAATGGGCGGAGATGCCGCGCATGGCGTGCATGGCGATGGGCCGCCCGACCATCCGCTCGTGGCGCCGCCCCGCCCAGTCGGTCCAGGGCTGCTCGATGGTCAGCGTCTCCTGGAAGGCGAGGTGGGCCATCTCCGCGGCGATGCGGCGGATGGTGTCGGCGGGGACTCCGCAGCGCTCGGCCACCGCCTCCGGCGCGTGCTGCGGGTCGAGGTAGCGTTCGGCCAGCAGATGGAAGGAGGGCACGGCCCGCCGCCCGTCCGGCAGGGTGACGGCGCCGACCAGCGCCGGGCGGATATCGGCGGCGGTGGCCGGAACGGCGCGCTGCTCCACCGCGTCCCAGGCCAGCGGGGCGCCGTCGGCGTCGCGGGCGAACAGGCCGTCGTCGGGGGCGCCGGGGGCCTGGATGACCAGCCAGGGGGCGTTGGTGTAGCGGACCAGATACTCGGCGTCGATGCGGTCGGCGCGCAGAAGCTCGTGGATCAGGGCGAAGACGAAGAGACCGTCGCTGCCCGGACGGATGCCGACCCATTCGTCGGCGATGGCGGAATAGCCGGTCTTGATCGGGTTGACGGAGACGATCTTGGCGCCGCGCGCCTTCATCTTCGACAGGCCGATCTTGATCGGGTTGCTGTCATGGTCCTCGGCCACCCCGAACAGCAGAAGGTAGCGGGTGTGGTCCCAGTCCGGCTCCCCGAACTCCCAGAAGCTGCCGCCGAGCGTGTACATGCCCGCCGCCGCCATGTTGACGGAGCAGAAGCCGCCATGCGCCGCGAAGTTGGGCGTGCCGAACTGCGCCGCCCAGAAGCCGGTTAGCGACTGGCTCTGGTCGCGCCCGGTGAAGAAGGCGAGCTTGCTGGGATCGCTGTCGCGGATCTTGGACAGGCGCTCGGTCAGGATGGTCAGCGCCTCGTCCCACTCGATCTCGCGGAATTCGCCGGTGCCGCGCTCCCCGGTGCGCAGCAGGGGCTTGCGCAGCTTGGCTGGGGAGTTCTGGGTCATGATGCCGGCGGACCCCTTGGCGCAGATCACGCCGTGGTTCACCGGATGGTCCTTGTTCCCTTCGATGAAGCGGAGCTGGCCGTCCTTGATGTGCACTTTGATGCCGCAGCGGCAGGCGCACATGTAGCAGGTGGTGTATTTGACCGTGTCGGAGACGGTCGGCGAGGGGTCGAGATCCTCGCGCGGCGACTGGTAGCGGGCGAGCCAGCCGCGCGCGTCCTCGGGCGCCGCCGGCCCGGTGCTTCGCTGGAACCCCCGGCCCTGGGTGAAGGCGAACCCGCGTGCGCGCTGGCCGCCGACGTCGTCGATCTTCGCCATCCTGTTCCGTTCCCTTCCGGAATGCCTCCCCCGTTCTCTCCCGGCGGGGGGCCGGGAGAGGGGGCGGTGCTGCCGTGTCGTTCTTCGAAAGTGCCGCCGCTCGTTCAGTCCGCGAGCCGCTGCGCGCCCGACCGTTTCGCGGCCTCGGCCATCAGCGCGTCGAGGGCCGCCGGCAGGTCGCCGGGCACATCGACGACGACGGCCCCGGCGCGTTCCAGCGCGCCGCGCTTGGAGGCGTAGCTGCCGCGGTCGCCGGTCACGATGGCCCCGGCATGGCCCATCTTCTTGCCCGGCGGGGAGGCGCGCCCGGCGATGAAGGAGACGACGGGCTTGTCCGTCTTCGCCACCAGCTCCGCCGCTTCCTCCTCCATGCTGCCGCCGATCTCACCGACCAGCGCGATGGCGTCGGTGCCCGGATCGTCGATCAGGGCGGCCAGAGCGTCCTTGGTCGTCGTGCCGATCATCGGGTCGCCGCCGATGCCGAGAAAGGCCGACTGCCCATGGCCGCCGCGCACGAGGTTCAGGCAGACCAGCGTGCCCAGGCTGCCGCTGCGCGAGATGACGCCGACCCGGCCCGGCTGGAAGACGCGCGGGTTGAAGGCGGGCATGATGCCGACGAAGCATTCCCCCGGCGTCACGATGCCGGCGGTGTTCGGCCCGATGATGCGGGTGCCGTGCTCCGCCGCCGCGGCGTGCATCTCCATCACGTCGTGGGCGGGGATGTGCTCGGTCAGGCAGACGACGGTCTTCGCCCCGGCCTCAATGGCGTCGATGGCGGCGGCCTTGGCGGCGGCGGGCGGGATGAACATCACCGACACGTTGAAGCCGCCGTTCGCCATGGCCTCCTTCGCGGTGGCGAAGATGGGCACGCCGCAGTGGCTCTGCCCGGCCTTCTTCGGGTTCACGCCGCCGACCACGGTGGTGCCGTAGGCCTGCATCTGCTCGGTCCAGAAGGTGCCCTGCTTGCCGGTGATGCCCTGCACCAGGACCCGGTCGCTCTTGCGTACGATCATCGCGCGGCCTCCACGGCTGCCGAGATGGCGTCTTCCATCCGGTCGTAGGGTTCGATCCCCAGCTCCTCCCGCACCATGCGCACGGCCTCGTCCTCGCCGGTGCCGTGGATGGAGAAGAAGACGGGGACGGTGGGGTTCAGCGTCTTCCAGGCCTGGATCACGCCGCCGGCCATCACGTCGGTGCGGGCGAAGGCGCCGCAGAAATTGACGACGAGGCTTTTGACGCCGGGGTTGGACAGCACGAGGTCCAGCGCCTCCGTCCCCTTGGTGTAGGCCTCGCCGCCGATCTCCAGGAAGTTGGACGGGCGTCCGCCGGCGTGGCTGACCACGTCCATCGTCGTCATGGTCAGCCCGGCGCCGTTCGCCAGGACGCCGACGTTGCCCTCGAGCTCGATGTATTTGAGGTCGAGCGCCCGCCCGCGCTCCTCCAGCGCCGACAACGGTTCCTTCGCACCCAGCCCGGCGATGTCGGCCTGCCGGTAGAGGGCGGAATCGTCCACCGTCAGCTTGCAGTCCAGCGGCACGACGCGGCCGTCGGCGAGCAGGGCCAGCGGGTTGATCTCCAGCAGTTCGGCGTCGTGCTGGCGGTAGACGCGGTAGAGATCGACCAGCATCGCCGCCACCGGCACGGCGGCCTCGCCGAGGTCCAGCCCCAGCAGAAGGCGGCGCGCGTCCGCCGGGCCGAAGCCCTTGCGGATGTCCACCGCCATGCGGCGCAGGGATTCGGGCCGGGTTGCCGCGACCTCCTCGATGTCCATGCCGCCCTCGGTGGAGAACAGCACCAGCGGGCTGCGGCTGGCCGGGTCGTTCAGCACCGCGGCGTAGAATTCGCGGGCGATGGCCGCCTGCTCCTCGACCAGGACGCGGGCGACCGGGAAGCCGCCGATCTCCATGCCCAGGATGGCCTGTGCGGATGCGGCGGCCTCCTCCGGGGTGGCGGCCAGCTTGACGCCGCCCGACTTGCCGCGCTTGCCGGTCGGCACCTGCGCCTTGACCACCACCGGCCCGATGGCGCGGGCGGCGGTTTCGGCCTCCTGCGCGCTGGCGCAGAGGCGACCCTGCGGAACGCTCAGCCCGGCGCGGGCGAGCACGGATTTTCCGGCATGTTCCTCGAAATTCATCGTCGCCTCCGTCAGCGTCCGTGGCGGGACCAGAAGGGGCCGAACAGGGCCTCTTCGCTCGGCTTGTCCTCCGGGATCGGGCGGACGAGGTGGGTGATGTTGACGAAATGCTTCCAGTTCAGGTTTTCGGAGATGGAGTTCTTCTGCCAGCTCCCGCAGCCCATGGAGAGGGTGAAGTTCAGCCCGCTGTCGAAGCCGCCGCCGTTGCCGAAGGTGTGGGCGAAGTTGACCAGCACGCGCACCACGTCCAGCTCGTCGGCCAGCCGTTTGGCGTGGGCCTCGTCCCGCGTGTGGATGCCGCAGGAATGGCCGCGCCCCTGGTGGTCGAGGATCTTGCGAACCTGATCGACCGCCGCGTCGAAGTCCGGCACCCGGTAGACCGCCAGCACCAGCGACAGCTTCTCGCCGGAGAAGGGGTGCGCCTTGCCGACGCCCGTCTCCTCCACCAGGAAGAAGCGGGCCTCGCGCGCCTTGGGCGACAGCTCGAACGCCTCGGCGAGGATGGCGGGGTCCTTGGCGATCAGCTTGCGGTTCAGCTTGCCGTTCTCCCACAGGCGGGACTGCACGCGCTCCCGCTCCTCCGCGGTGCAGAGATAGGCACCGGTCTCCTCCAGCGCCGCGATGGTCGCGTCGTAGACGGAGTCGAGAACGACCAGCGCGTTCTCCGACGAGCAGGAGGTGGAGTTGTCGAAGGTCTTGGACGCGCGGATCTTGCGCGCCGCGTCGGCCAAATCGGCGCTCTCGTCCACGATGACCGGGACGTTGCCGGCCCCGACGCCGATGGCCGGGGTGCCGCTGGAATAGGCGCGGCGCACGTTGTCCTGCGATCCGGTGACGACGACGAGGTCGACCGCCTCCATCAGCGCCTGGGTCAGGCCCTTGGTGATGGGGGTGGGGATCATCTGCACCAGATCCTCCGGCGCGCCGATGCGCGCCAGCTCGGCCCGCATCAGCTCGACCGTGCGGCCGGTGGCGGCGGAGCCCATGGGGGAGGGGGCGATGATGATGGCGTTGCGGCCCTTGACGGCCATCATCGCCTTGTTGACCGGCGTGGCCGCCGGGTTGGTGGAGGGGGTGACGGCGCCGACGACGCCCAGCGGCTTGGCGATCTTGACGATGCCCTTGGCGGTGTCCTCCTCGATCACGCCGACGGTGCGCACCCGCATCAGGTCGCGCAGCGTGCCGAAGGTCTTGCGCTGGTTCTTGGTGATCTTGTCGGCGACGTTGCCGAGGCCGGTGTCGGCCACCGCCAGCTCCGCCAGGGCGCGGGCGCGGCCCGGCTCGTAGATCGCCCAGGCGAGTGCGGCGACGGCATCGTCCACCCGCTCCTGCGTGGCGTTGGCGAAGGCGCGCTGGGCGGTGCGGGCGCGGGCGACGAGGGCGGCGATGGCCTCCTGGTCGGCGCTGGCCGGCGTTCGGTCGAGCATGATGTTGTCCATTGTGCTTGTCTCTCTCCCTGAAGGTTCGTTCGTTGGTTCGGACGGTCAGGCTTTGAGCACCCGTTGCGGCGGGTCCTTGGGCGGCCGGCGGAGCAGCGGCTTGCCCGACGGCCACATCGACCAGACGAGGAAGGCGGCGGCCAGGGCCAGGATCGTGCCGCTGATCGGGCGGGTGAAGAAGACCGCCATGTTGCCGTCGTAGTTGGCCAGCGAGGTGAGGAAGTAGCGCTCGCACAGCGGCCCCAGGATCACGCCGACCACCAGCGGGGCCGGCGGGAAGCCGGTGCGCTTCATGACGTAGCCGGCGATGCCGAAGGCGAGGCAGACGTAGACGTCGAAGAGGTTGTTGCGCACGCCGTAGGCGCCGACCACGCTCAGCACGATGATGAAGGCGCCGAGGATGGCCGGAGGCACCCGCATCAGCGTCGAGAAGACCCGCGCCACGCCCATCGCCGCGACGATCATCAACAGGTTGGCGATCAGCATGCTGGCGAAGATCGTGTAGACCAGCGAGGCGTTCGAGGTGAACAGGAGCGGGCCGGGATTCAGCCCGTGGATCAGCATGGCGGCCAGCATGATGGCCGTGGCGGCGCTGCCGGGGATGCCCAGAGTCAGCAGCGGGATCATCGCGGTGCCGGTGGTGGCGTTCTTGGCCGCCTCCGGGGCCGCCAGCCCCTCCTCCACGCCGGTGCCGAAGCGGTCGCCCTTGCCCGACGCCTGCTTCTCCACGCTGTAGGCGATGACCGACCCAACCGTGGCCCCGGCGCCGGGGATGACGCCGATGGTGCAGCCGAGGCCGGTGCCGCGCAGAATGGAGGACTTGATCCGCCACAGATCCGCCAAGCCGATCTGCTTGCCGGGCTTCGTGGTGATGGAACGGGCGCCGCCGGCCCGCTTGCAGATCAGGTCCACGACCTCGCCGATGGCGAACAGGCCGATCATCACGACGGTGAAGTTGATGCCGCTCTCCAGATCGGGGACGCCCAGCGTCAGGCGGGGCATGCCGTACATCGGATCGACGCCGACCGTCCCGATCAGCAGGCCGAGGAACATCGAGACGGCGCTCATCAGCGGGGCGTCCTTGGCGATCGCGATGACGCTGACGAGGCCGAGGATGGTGGCCGCGAAGAACTCCGGCTGGTCGAACTTCAGCGCGAAGCTGGCGAAGGGCGGGGCGCCGAAGGTCAGCAGAAGGGCACTGGCCAGCCCGCCAAAGGCCGAGGCGGTGATGGCGATGCTCAAGGCCCGCGAGGACAGGCCCTTGCGCGTCATCGGATAGCCGTCCCAGCAGCTCGGCAGCGAGGCCGGCGTGCCGGGGATGTTGATGAGGATCGAGGAGATCGAGCCGCCGAACACGCCACCCACATAGATGCCGCCGAGGAAGGACATCGCCGTGACCGGCGGCAGCAGGTAGGTGAAGGGCAGGGCGATGGCCATGGCGTTGACGAAGGAGATGCCCGGCAGCGCGCCGGCCACCACCCCGATCATCAGGCCCGCCACGAGGAGGACGAAGTTGTACGGGTCGAGGGCGCCGGCGAAGCCACCGGCCAGATTGGCGAGGATATCCATGGGACGATCCTTCCGGTGGCCGGCTCAGTAGATGCCGAGCAGGCGGTAGAGCGCGACGGTGAAGTCGTCGAAGACGCCATGGCCGCGGCTCAGCGGCATCTGCGCGAGCAGGACGAAGACGTAGAGCAGCACGACGCAGCCGATCCCGGTGACCAGCGCCAGCGTGAGCGGGCGCCGGATGCCGCCGATGACGCACCACAGGGCGACGAAGGCCAGGGTGGCGATGGGAAAGCCGAGCTGCGGCAGGGCGATGCCGTACAGGACGACCAAGCCCAGCCCGATCATGGCCCGGCCATAGGCGTAGCCTTCGTATTCCTCGTCGACCGGCTTGTGCTGTTGGGCCGCGCGCCGCAGCGCCAGGAGTTCTTTGGCGATCCAGATCAGGGCGCACAGCCCGACCGCGCCCAGCATCAGCCGGGGCCATCCCGCCGGTCCCACCGGGTCCGGCAGGCTGGCGATCATGGTGCTGTCGCGCACGATGTGTTGCGAGAGAAGAAGCGACCCGGCGAGCAGGGCCGCGGGTGTCGCCAGCCGGCGAAGACCGTGGGACAGGGGAGTCACGGTTCCCTCCCTGATGAACGATGAAACGGGTAAGGCGAATTCGGAACCGGACTCAGCCCGGTGTCTGGCCGACGGTCTTGGTCGCGAAGCGGTCCAGATAGCCCCTCACCGTCTCGTAGAAGGCCTTGACCTCCTCCTTGGCCTGGTCCGGCGTCACCAGCGTGTCGACGCAGGTGAAGGTGTCGGCGCAGAAGGTCTTCCATTCCGGGCTCGCCAGCACCTTGGCGGCAGCCTCGTGGAGCTTCTGCACGCGCTCGGGCGGCGTGCTGGCGGGTACGGCCAGCGTGCGGAAGTTCGGCAGGTCGCCGATGTCCAGCCCCAGCTCCGCCGAAGCGGGCACGTCGGGGAAGGAGGGGTGGCGCTGCTTGTCGAACACGACGATCGGGCGCAGGTCGCCGGACTTCAGGAACTGGGCGACGTCGCCCGGCTCTTCGTAGATCGCGTCGGTGTGGCCGCCGATGGGCGAGGCGTAGCGCTCCGACGGGCGGGCGAAGGGGACGTTGGTCACCGGCACGCCCTGGGTCCCGAGATATTTCAGCGTGATGTCGTCCTGCGTGCCGTAGCCGGAGGTGGCGACGCGCAGCTTGCCGGGGTTGGCCTTGGCGTGGGCGGCGAACTCCTCGTAGGTCTTGAAGGGGCTGTTCTTCGAGACGTAGAGCATCGACGGCGAGTTCTGCATCATCGCCACATAGACGAAATTGTCCGGCTTCGCCGTGCCCAGGCCCGACGCCCAGGAGGAGACGGACAGCGCGATCAGCGTGCCGACCGTGTAGCCGTCGGCCGGGTTGGTCAGGACCCGCGTCAGACCGGCGTTGCCCGATGCCCCGGACACGTTCACGACGGGCATGGCGACGCGGAGATGCGGTTCGGCGAGGCGCGCGAACTGGCGCGCCATCAGGTCGGCGCCGCCGCCGGCCCCGAAGGTCGCGATGACCTCGATGGGGCGCGACGGGTAGTCATCGGCGCGCGCGGGGGCGGATGAAAGGACGGGTGTCAGCAGCGCGGCCACCGCCGCGGTGAGCGTCAAGGCGTTGCGGAGCATTTGCATTCCCTCCCAGGGTTTATTTTTTGGCGGGGTTTGTTTTTTTGACTGTCAGGCGTGCAGGCCGGGTGCGGCGCCTCCCTTGGCTGCGGTGGTGGGGTAGGGCGCGCCCGGCGTGACGGAGCGGCGGCGCCCGGCGACGATCTGGGCGATGGCGGCGGCGGCGATTCGGGCCGCCGGCGGGTCGGCGCGCGAGGTGAGGACGATCGGCACCGCAGCACCCAGCACGATGCCCGCGGCGACCGCGTCCAGGAAATGCACCAGCGCCTTGAACAGGGCGTTGCCGGTCTCGATGTTCGGCACCACCAGGATGTCGGCGGCCCCGGCGCAGGGGTGGGACAGGTTCTTGATCCGCGCCGCCTCGGCGGACACCGCGAGGTCGAGCGCCAGCGGCCCGAACACCGTCGCCCCCGGCACCTCCTGCCGGCACAGGCGGGTCAGCCGGTCGGCGTCCATGCTGGAGGGCACGCGCTCCGTCACCTCCTCGGTGCAGGACAGCAGCGCCACGCGCGGATCGGCGCCGCCGACCAGCCGCCACAGCTCCACGGCGTTGCGGATGATGTCCAACTGGGTCGTCAGGGACGGCGCCACGTTGATCGCCGCGTCGGTGATGACCAGCTCGCGGCCCGAACCGGGCAGCGTCATGTGGAAGGCGTGGGTGAAGCGGCGCCCGGTGCGCAGCCCGCTTTTCGGGTCGAGAGCCGCGAGCATCAGCGTGTCGGTGTGGATATGTCCCTTCATCAGCGCGCCCACGTCGCCGGAGCGGGCGAGCGCCACCGCGATCCGCGCCGCCGCCGCGTCGTCGCGGGCCGGAACCACGCAGGCGCCGTGGAGCGTCCAGCCGATGCGGCGGGCGCTGTCGGCGATGGCCGCGGGATCGCCGACCAGGACCGGCTCGATGAGGCCGAGGGCGGTGGCGCGCCGCGCGCTTTCCAGCGCGACCGGCGAGCCCGCGGCGACCACCGCCGTGGGAACCGGCTCCAGGGCGGCGCTGCGCGCCATCAGCCGGGCCGGGCATCCGGCGGTGGTCGTCTCAAGCGTCCTTGCCATGGCGTCCGTCTTCCTTAAGGTGAGAGGGCCGGCTCGGCCGGGGCGGCGTCGATGCCCAGCGCGTGGGCCATGTCGCTTGCGGCGCGGTGCAGGACCGGCAGCCGGTCGGCCACCGATTCCCGCGACAGCCGCACCTTCGGGGCCTGCACCGCCAGGGCGGCGATCATCCGTCCCGCACCGTCGCGGATCGGCACCGCCGCGCAGAAGACGCCCGGCATGTATTCCTCGTCGTCGAAGGAATGGCCGCAGGCGGCGATGCGCTCCAGTTCGGCGCGGAACAGCGCCGGGTCGCACAGCGTCGCCGCGGACATCCGGGGCAGCGGCAGGCAATCCAGCAGGCGTCGCCGCGGCAATTCCGGCAGGAAGGCGAGGAACAGCTTGCCCATCGCCGTGCAGTGCAGCGGCACCCGCGAGCCGACGCCGAATTCCAGCCGCAGCGGCCAGCCTTCCACCTCGACGCGGTCGAGATAGACGACGTCGCCGCCCTCCAGCACGCCGATGTTGCAGGTCTCCCCCAACTCCAGGCTGAGCGCCCGCAGCCGGGCGTGCGACGGCGCCTGGGCCAGGGAGCTGCGCAGCGTGTTGAGCGCCAGGGTGCGCAGTTTCGGGCCGACGGTCACCAGCCGGCCGTCGAACGGGCGGGCGAGGAAGCCACGTTCCTCCAGCATGGCGATCAGCCGGTGCGCGGTCGGCTTCGGCAGGGCCAGCTTCTCGGCGATGTCCTTGACGGCCATCGGCTGCCCTGCCCCGGCCACCGCGTCCAGCAACGCCAGGACGCGGTCGGCGAGCGGCCGGCGGTCACCGGAGCTGTTGTCGGCGGCGTCTTCGGTTGTCGGTTCGCGGGGCTCCCGCAACGGAGCGGAGCCCAAGGCGATCTTCCGCGTCATCGTTCCTCCCCGTGACTGGAAGCGTATCGCTCGGCCTGTTAGTCTCATTCAGCGATACGATTTGTATCATTAACTCACAGGACCCTGGGTCGCGCAAGTCAAAAAGTTCGTGTACCCAATTATCCACGCATACGGGGGCATGTCCCGGCGGCATCCCGCGGCTCGGGCGATGAAACGTCCGGTTTTGAAGAGCGAAGGGGGTGGGAGGCTATCCGAACTGCGCGGACAGGGCTGCGGCGCCGCGGCGGAGGATGGGCAGGACCTGTTCGACGCGGTCGTGCGACAGCCGGACTTTCGGGGCCTGCACGGCGATGGCCGCCACCGTCCGGCCCGTGGAGGACAGGATCGGCACCGCCACGCAGAACACGCCCACCACATACTCCTCATCGTCGAGCGAGTAGCCGCGCGCGGCGATGCGCTCCAACTCGGCGGCCAGTGCTACCGGATCGGTGAGGGTGTTGGCGGTCTGCGCGGAGAAGGGGCCGGAGGCCAGCAGGCGGCTCCGCATGCCGTCCGGCAGGGTGGCGAGGAACAGCTTGCCCATGGCCGTGCAGTGCATCGGCACACGCGATCCCACGCCGAACTGAAGCCGCAGGGGCCAATGCTCGACCTCCACGCGGTCGAGATAGACGACGTCGCCGCCGTCGAGGACACCGACGTTGCAGGTTTCCCCCAGCTCGGCGCTGACCGCGCGCAGCACGGAGCGGACCGGCGCGCGGGACAGCGAGGCCCGCAGGATGCCGACCGCCAGCCGCGCCGCCTCGACGCCGATGATGACGTCGCGCGTTTCCAGATCCCGCGCCAGAAGCCCTTTCTCGATCAGGCCGTTGACGAGGCGGTGGGCGGTCGGCTTGGGCAGGCCGAGCGTCGTCCCGATGGTCTTGACCGCCAGCGGACCGGAGGCCGACGCGACCAGTTCCAGGATGGCGAAGGTCCGGTCGGTGGCGGCGGCCTTCGGCTTGGCCGCGTTGTCGGGGACGTTGGCGGCGGCGTCGGAGGTCTGTGTGCTGCGCGTCTTCAAGGTTCGCCTATCCTGGCGGTTTCAGCGTCTCATTGAGTGAGACGTGACGCATATAGACCGGCCGCTTTGCGCAGGCAATAGGCAACGGGTGTTGCGCGCGGGGTGACAGCATTTGAAGTCCCCTCTCCCCTCTGGGGAGAGGGTTAGGGTGAGGGGGGTGTGCTTTTGCCGGACCCACCACCAAGCACATCCTCCTCACCGGCCCTCCGGGCCACCCTCTCCCCAGGGGGAGAGGGTTATAGAGGCCAAACGCCCGATCCATTCGCACACCGGCAGCCATGAGAAATTAATTTCTCATAAACTGCTTTTAGCGTGGAAATATTTTCTACAGTGAAGCACCTTCCCGGCCAAAAAAGTAAAAAATTCTCATACGAACCATGCGATATTGAGAATCACTACAGGGGCTTCGCAAAAATTGCCGAAGCGTGAGTCTAAAAAGAAAAACACCAAGTAAAACCCTAGTTGGTCTGGGTTCTTACGTAAGAAAGAGGGACTTCCGTTGTCGACTTCATTTCCTCCATGGCGAACATTGACGAGACATCCTGAAGCTCGATGCGCTCGATGAGCTTTCGATAGAAAGCGTCGTAGGCCTTGATGTCCGGAATGACCACCCGCAGCAGATAGTCGATTTCGCCGCTCAAACGGTAGAGATCGACAACCTCCGGTATGTCTGCCACCACCCGGCGGAACTCCTCCAGCCATTCCGCCGAGTGTTTGCTGGTTCGGACGGCCACGAAGACGGTCACGTCGACGTTCAGCTTGGCCCGGTCCAGCAACGCCACGCGGCGGCGGACATAACCTTCCTGTTCAAGGCGTTGCACGCGGCGCCAGCAGGGGGTGGCGGACAGGCCGACCTGCTTGCCGAGGTCGGCGAGCGACAGGGTCGCGTCGGCCTGAAGGGCGGCCAGGATCTTCCGGTCGGTGGCGTCGATGGTCATTGGGGTTGCTCGGGGCCTTCGCGGTTGGGACGGATGATTTTGCTCGTTTGGCCGGTCTGGAGAAAAGCTTTTTCGTTTTGAGGAATTTGCATGCACCCGCATGCCGCCACCGCGGGCAGACCGCCCAGCCTTTGAGCACGGGCGACGGTCGCCACCACAGGGCCAGAACAGGGCCAACACAGGAAAGATCAGGATGATGACCGACACCATCGCCACGGACAAAGCCCCGGCCGCCATCGGCCCCTACGCCCAGGCCCGCGTCGCCGGGGGGCTGCTGTTCGTCTCCGGCCAGCTGCCGATCGACCCGGCCACCGGGGCCTTCGCCGGCCCGGACGCGCCGACCCAGGCGGCGCGCAGCCTGACCAACATCGCGGCGATCGCCGAGGCCGCCGGAACCAGCCTGGCGAAGGCGGTGAAGATGACCGTCTACGTGACCGACCTCACCCAGTTCAAGGCGGTGAACGAGGTCTATGCCGGCTTCTTCCAGGCGCCGTTCCCCGCCCGCTCGACCGTCGAGGTGTCGGCGCTGCCGCTCGGCGCGTCGGTCGAGATCGACGCCGTCATCGCGCTTTGAGGGTGACATGACCGCTTCCGCGCAGACCGTGCCGTTTCCTCCCAACGCCGGTTCGATCCGTCAGCCGTTCCGCCTCGAACACACCCCGCTGCCCGAGGCCACCGGCCGCGACTGGACCCGGCGCGCGATCGAGCTGCTGGAGACCGAGGCGGCGCGGTCGCCCGACACGCCGCTGCTGAAGCTCGACGTTCCGGAGCTGTCGGGGATCGACGTCTATCTGAAGGACGAATCGACCCATCCCACCGGCAGCCTGAAGCACCGCGTCGCGCGGTCGCTGCTGCTGTTCGCCATCTGCAACGGGCGGATCGGCGAGGGCACGCCGGTGATCGAGGCGTCGTCGGGGTCCACCGCGGTGTCGGAAGCCTATTTCGCCCGGCTGCTCGGCCTGCCCTTCCACGCGGTGATGCCGCGCGGCACCTCGGACGAGAAGGTCGCCGCCATCGAACTGCACGGCGGGCGCTGCCATTTCGTCGAATCCTCCAAGGCGATCTACGCCGAGGCGGCGGCGCTGGCGGTGCGGCTGGGCGGCGTCTATCTCGACCAGTTTACCTACGCCGAGCGGGCGACCGACTGGCGCACCGACAACATCGCCCAGTCGATCTTCGGCCAGATGCGCAGCGAGCGCCACCCGGTGCCCGACTGGATCGTGATGAGCGCCGGCACCGGCGGCACCGCCGCCACCATCGGGCGCCACATCCGCTACCGCCATCTGCCGACCCGCCTGTGCGTTCCCGACGCCGAGCATTCGGTCTTCTACGAGAGCTTCGTCAACCGCGACGCCGCGCTGACCTGCGAGCGCGGGTCGCGCATCGAGGGCATCGGGCGGCCCCGCGTCGAGCCGTCCTTCATCCCCGAGGTCGTCGACCAGATGATCAAGGTGCCCGACGTGGCCTCGCTGGCGGCGATGCGGGTGCTGTCGCGGCGGCTGGGCCGGATGGTCGGCGGGTCCACCGGGACCAACTTCTTCGGGCTGTGCTGGATCGCCGGACGGATGCGCGACGCCGGGCGGGCCGGTTCGCTGGTGACGCTGATCTGCGATTCCGGCGAGCGCTACCGCAACACCTACCACGACGACGCCTGGATGGGGCGGGCCGGTTTCGACACCGCCGCCGACGAGGCGCGGATCGAGGCCTTCCTTCAGGGCGGCCCGTCCCTCTGAACCAGAAAAACAGCGCTTTCAAAAAACAAAAATCGCCACCGCAAGACAATTGGCAGAAAAACAGGAGCATTCACCGATGGACGAGTTTCGCACACTTCTGCGCAACGCGATGAAGAGCCGCGCGATGGTCTATGAGGCGGCCTTCGACGAGATGCGCAAGGAGATCGGCGAGGAGAAGGCCCGGGAGATCATGGCGCGCACCATCTATCGCCGGGGTGCGGCCATCGCCCACAACTTCGCGCCGCACGCCCCGGCCGATCTGGCCGGCCTGCGCGACTCCTTCCTGAAATTCATCCCCGACGCCGAGGTCCAGTTCGGTCCGGAGGTCGTGCGCTGCACCGACGAGGTGCTGGAGATCCGCTTCCACACCTGTCCGCTAAAGGAAGCCTGGCTGGAGGCCAACCTGCCGGCGGAGACGGTGGAGACGCTCTGCGAACTCGCCGGCGCGGTCGACAAGGGCACCTTCGAAACCGCCGGCTTCGAGATCGAGGTCGACACCTGGAAGCCGGGTCGCAGCACCTGCTGCCACCTGACGATCACGCCGGGCGCCGCCGTGCCCGCTGCCGCGAATTGACCGTCCAGCCTCGCCGACAGGGGAACCGAATCATGAGGAAGAACGCCATTCTCGGCGCCGTTCTGGGCGCCATGCTGGCCACCACGGCCGTCCAGGCCGCCGACCGCGAGATCGTCATCGGCTATCAGGCGCCGCTCAGCGGCGACCGCAGCCAGTATGGCGAGATGTTCCGCAACGCCGCCCAGATCAAGCTGGAGGAGTTCAACGCCTCGGGCAAGCTGGCCGGCGCCAAGGTCGCCATCACCTTCGAGGACAGCAAGGACGACCCCAAGGAGGCGCGCAACATCGCGCACAAGTTCCTCGACAACTCCAAGATCGTCGGGGTGATCGGCGACTTCTCCTCCACCGTGTCGATGGCGGCGGGCGAGATCTACGCGGCGGAGAAGATGCCGCAGCTCTCCCAGACCGCCTCGCACCCCGATTTCACCAAGCTCAGCCCCTGGCAGTTCCGCAACATCACCACCCAGGCCTTCGAAGGCCCGTACAACGCCGACTGGATCATCGCGGCGGGCAAGAAGACGGCGGCGGTGATCTACATCCAGAACGACTGGGGCATCTCGGCGCTCGACGGCTTCGTCAGCGGCTTCAAGGCCAAGGGTGGCAAGATCACCGCCACCGAGGCGTTCAACCCCGGCAACCGCGACTTCCGCTCCATCCTGACCAAGGTCGCCCGGCAGAAGCCCGACGTGATCTACCTCGCCATGTTCTATGAGGAGGGGGCCGCCTTCGCCCAGCAGCGCGAGCAACTCGGCATCAAGATCCCGCTCTACGGCACCAGCTCCCTCTACTCGCCCAAGCTGATCGAGCTGGGGCGTGAATCGGTGGAGGGGCTGCATCTCGCCACCACCTTCACGCCCGACAATCCCGACCCGGCGGTGCAGACCTTCGTGAAGGAATACGCCGCGCGCTTCAAGTCGGAGCCCGGCATGTTCGCCGCCCAGGCCTACGACGCGGTCGGCATCATGCTGGACGCCGTCGCCAAGGCCGGCCCGTCGGTGACGCGCGAGAGCCTGCGCGACGCGCTGGCCGCCACCACCGGCTATCCCGGCGTGACCGGCGCCACCAGCTTCGACCCCGTCACCCGCGAGCCGGCGAAGGCGCTGGCGAAGATGATGGTGAAGGACGGCCGCTTCCAGGTCGTGACCGGCCCCTGACGGGCTTGGGCCGGGACGACCGCTCCCGGCGCACGCCACACGATCCGCTTTTCGGGACACACGCCGTGGTGCGCGCTCCGCCGGGACCGGCGGGCGCGCTCCCCGAAGCCTGGAGCACGCCATGGTCTTCGATGTCTTCTTCCTTCAGCAGGTCATCAACGGCCTGTCCATCGGGTGCGTCTACGCCCTGATGGCGATCGGCTTCACGCTGATCTTCGGCGTCCTGAACGTCGTCAACTTCGCCCATGGCGAGGTCTACACCATCGGCGCCTTCGTCGGTCTGATGGTCATCACCGCGCTGGCCCCGCCGCTGCTGGCGGTGGTGCCGCTGGTTCTGGCGGTGGGTGCGGTGTCCGGCGTCGGGCTGGAGCGCATCGCCTTCCGCCCCTTCCGCCGCTTCACCGACGAGGCCAGCCAGAAATCCCGCGCCATGCGCGAGGCGACGCTGCTCTCCTCGCTCGCCGTGTCGATCGTGACGCGCGAGATCATGATGCACATCTTCGGCGGCGACATGCAGGGCATCCCGTCCGGCTACCTGCTGCAGCAGCCGGTCGCCATCGGGCCGATCATGGTCGCCAGCGGCAGCCTGGTCATCTTCGCCACCTCCGCCGTCATGCTGGGCGCGCTGCAGTTCCTGCTCTACCGCACCCAGACGGGCCTCGGCATCCGTGCGGTGTCCAACAACCAGCTGGGCGCCCGCTACGTCGGCATCAACACCGACCGCACCATCGTCACCACCTTCGCGGTCGGCTCGATGCTGGGCGCCACGGCGGGAATCCTCGTCGGCCTCTACGACGGCGCCATCTCGCCGCACATGGGCTTCGCGCCGGGCGTGAAGGCCTTCGTCGCCATGGTGATGGGCGGCCTGTCGAGCATCCCGGGGGCGGTCGCCTGCGCCCTGCTGCTCGGCGTGTCGGAAAGCATCGCGACCGAGTTCCTGTCGAGCGGCTGGAAGGACCTGATCACCTACAGCCTTCTGGTCATCACGCTGGTCTTCTTCCCGCAAGGATTGTTCGGACATGGACGTGAACGTGCCTGACGCCCGGCTGATGCCGGCCACCCTCGCGCCGCCCGCCGCGTTTTCCGGGCGAGGCCGGCGGTTCGCCTGGACCCTCCTTCTGCTGGCGGTCGCCTTCGGCGCCGTGCCCGCCGCGATCGTCGGCACCGGGTCCAGCTACCTCGCCCAGATCGCCATCACGACGATGATCTTCGTCATCCTGTCGGCCAGCCTGAACCATGTGACGGGCACCGCCGGGCTGCTGTCCATCGGTCACGCCGCCTTCTATGGCATCGGCGCCTACGCGGCGGCGCTGCTGTCGACCAAGCTCGGCCTGCCCTTCATCGTCACGCTGCCGGCGGCGGGGCTGATCGCCGCGCTGTTCGGCTTCCTGGTGGCGCTGCCGACCATGCGGCTGGTCAGCATCTACTTCGCCGTCGCCACGCTCGGCATCGGCGAGATGATCTACGTGATCCTGCTGAACTGGGTGGACTTCACCCGCGGCCCGATGGGCATCCGCGGCATCCCGCCGATCGAGCTGTTCGGCTGGCAGGCCGACACGCTGCTCAGCCGCTATTTGGCGGTCGCGGTCATCGCCGTCGCCTGCGTCTGGGTGCTGCACCGGCTGACCCACTCCTACTACGGCAACGCGCTGCGGGCTCTGCGCGAGGACGACCAGTGCGCCGACAGCATGGGCATCAACGTGGAGCGGCTGAAGATCGAGTCCTTCGTCGTCGCCACCTTCTTCGCCGGCATCGCCGGGGCGCTGCTCGCCCACACCTCCGCCTACATCGCGCCGGACAACTTCCGCTTCATGGAATCGATCCTGATCCTGGCGATGGTGGTGGTCGGCGGGCTGGGCAGCCTTCCCGGCGCGGTCGTCGGCGCCCTGTTCATGATCGTCCTGCCGGAAGCGCTGCGCGACATCGGCGATTACCGCATGATCGCCGTCGGGGCGACCATGTTCCTGTCCATCCTGCTGCTGCCCAAGGGCATGCTGGCCGAAGGCACCGCGCTGGGCTTCGTCCGCCGTTCCTTCTCCCGCGGCTGGGCCACCATCGCCGGCGGCACGCCCGTCGGCTGGAAGTGAGGCGGATCATGAGCAACACGCTTCTCTCCATCCAGGGGCTGACCCGGCGCTTCGGCGGCCTGCTGGCGGTCAGCGACGTCAGCGCGACCATCGCCAAGGGCGAACTGGTCGGGCTGATCGGCCCCAACGGCGCCGGCAAGACCACCCTGTTCAACCTGATCACCGGCTTCACCCCGCCGTCGGACGGCACGGTGACCTTCGACGGGCAGGACGTCACGGGCCGCAAGCCCTGGCAGATCGCCCGCATGGGCATGGGCCGCACCTTCCAGAACCTGCGCGTCTTCCCCAACATGACGGTGTTCGACAACGTGTCCGTCGGGGCGGTCGGCGCCTTCGGCCAGTCGCCCTGGCGGGCGCTGGTCAACGGCGGCGCCCACAGCCGCGCGGTCAGCGAGCGGAGCTGGGAGGCGCTGGAGCGCGTCGGCCTGACCGCCCAGGCCGGGGACATCGCCGCCAACCTGTCCTACGGCAAGCGCAAGTATCTGGAGATCGCCCGCGCCCTGGCGACGTCGCCCCGGCTGCTGATCCTCGACGAGCCGGCGGCGGGCCTGAACGACACCGAGACGGCGGAACTGGCCGACTTCATCCGCCGCCTGCACGCCGGCGGCGTCACCGTGCTGCTGGTCGAGCACGACATGGGGCTGGTGATGGGAAGCTGCAGCCGCGTCATCGTCCTGGCGTCCGGCCGCAAGATCGCCGACGGCACGCCGGAGGCGGTGCAGCGCGACCCCGCCGTCCTCGAAGCCTATCTGGGAGTGGAAGACGATGCCGCTTGACGGAGCACAGGCCAGCAACACCGCCGTCGCCACCCGCCGCATTCTGGAGGTCCGCGACCTGACGGTGCGCATGGGGCCGCAGGAGATCCTGCGCGGCGTCTCGCTCGACGTGGCGGAGGGGGCCATCGTCGCCGTGCTGGGCGCCAATGGCGTCGGCAAGACCACGCTGATGCGCGCCTTGTCGGGCATTTACCGCACCAGCGGTGGCGCCACCGTCTTCGACGGCGAGGACATGACCGACAGCCCCAGCCACGAGGTGGTGCGCCGCGGCCTCGCCCAGGCGCCGGAGGGGCGGCAGATCTTCGGCACCATGACGGTGCGGGAGAACCTGCTGCTGGGCGGGCGGACGCTGCGCCACGACCGTGCCGCCCGCATGGAGCGGATGCTGGAGCTGTTCCCCCGCCTGCGCGAGCGGCTGACCCAGAAGGCGGGATCGCTGTCGGGCGGCGAGCAGCAGATGCTGTGCATCGCCCGCGCCCTGATGTCGAAGCCGCGCCTGCTGCTGCTGGACGAGCCGTCGCTCGGCCTCGCGCCGATGGTGGTGAAGCAGATCTTCGACCTGCTGGTCCAGATCCGGAGCGAGGGCACCTCGATCCTGCTGGTCGAGCAGAACGCCCGCGCCGCGCTGCGCGTCGCCGATCACGCCTATGTCATGGAGGCGGGAAGGGTGACACTCTCGGGCAGCGCCGCCGATCTGGCCGCCGACCCGCGCGTGCGGGCGGCCTATCTCGGCGGTTGACCCTGGCGGCTGACGGAGAAAGGACCCCAGCGATGACCACCGGAAACGACACCCCCGCCCCGCTCCCCATCCTGGAGCGCCGGCGAATCGAGGCGGCCTTCGCCAAGGCGCTCTACGACCAGCTCCTGCCCGAGATCGGGCGGGAACGGGCGCGCGCCGTGCTGGCTCGCGCCATCGAGGTGATGGCCCGCGAGGCCGGCGCCGCCATGGCTGCGGAGGACCGCGCCACCCGCGGCACCGCCGACCTCGCCACCTTCCATGAGCGGCTGGCCCTGTGGACCGCCGGCGACGCCCTGCGGCTGGAGGTGATCGAGAGCGCGCCCGACCGGCTGGGCTTCAACGTCACCCGCTGCCGCTACGCCGAAAGCTACCGCGCCATGGGCGTGGAGGAGATCGGCGACATCCTGTCCTGCAACCGGGACGGCGAGTTCATGTGCGGCTACCGCCCCGATGTCCGCTTCACCCGCACCCAGACCATCATGCAGGGCGCCAGCCACTGCGACTTCCGCTACAGCCTGCCGGCGGGCGGACCCCAGGAGTCCCCGGAATGACCATCCCCGCGAACGTCCGCCTGCATCCCGCCGCCGAGGCCCTGGCCCCGGAGATGCGGCAGTGGCGGCACCATCTGCACGCCCATCCCGAAACCGCCTTCGAGGAGCACGAGACCGCCGCCTTCGTCGCGGACAAGCTGCGCGCCTTCGGGCTGGAGGTGGCGACGGGGCTGGGGCGCACCGGCGTGGTCGGCACGCTGAAGGGCCGCCGCCCCGGCGGCCGGGCCATCGCGCTGCGCGCCGACATGGACGCCCTGCACATCCATGAGACCAACGGTTTCGCCCACCGCTCGGTCAATCCGGGGCGGATGCACGCCTGCGGCCACGACGGCCACACCACCATGCTGCTGGGGGCCACCAAGGTCCTGGCCGACGATCCCGACTTCGCCGGGACGCTGCACGTCATCTTCCAGCCGGCGGAGGAGAACGAGGGCGGCGCCCGCGAGATGATCGCCGAGGGGCTGTTCGAGCGGTTCCCGGTGGACGGCGTCTACGGCATGCACAACTGGCCGGGCCTGCCGCTGGGCCGGATCGCGCTGCGGCCGGGGCCGATGATGGGCAGCTACGACATCTTCGAGGTGACGGTCCACGGCAAGGGCAGCCACGCCGCCATGCCGCATCTCGGCCACGACCCGATGACCGCCGCCGGCCATCTGCTGACCACCCTGCAGACCATTCCGGGGCGCAGCCTGCACCCGCTGGACAGCGCCGTGGTCTCCACGACCTGGATCACCGGCGGCGACACCTGGAACGTCATCCCGGCGGAGGTGACGCTGCGCGGCACCGTCCGCGCCTTCAAGGAAGGGGTGCAGGACGTGGTCGAGGCGCGGCTGCGCGCGCTGGCCGAGCACACCGCCGCCGCCTTCGGCTGCACCGCCAGCGTGCGCTACGAGCGGCGCTACCCGGCGACCGTCAACAGCGCCGCCGAGACCGCGCTGTGCGCCCGCGTCGCCGCCACGCTGGTCGGGGAGGAGAACATCGACCACGATCCGATGCCCTCCATGGGCGCGGAGGATTTCGCCTTCATGCTGAAGGAGCGTCCCGGCTGCTACGTCTGGCTGGGCAACGGGCCGACCGACGGCGGCTGCCTGCTGCACAACCCCGGCTACGACTTCAACGACGCCAACCTGGCCATCGGCGCCAGCTATTGGGTGGCGCTGGCGAAGACGCTGCTGGTGGAGGAGGAGACGCGATGAGCGCGCTTCTCAAACCGCTGCTGGATGCGCCGCTGCCGGAGTCCCACTGGGCGGCGAGCGCCGTCTCCGGCCCGGAGACCGGTCCGCTGGACGGGGCGATCCGGGTGGACGTGGCGGTGGTCGGGGCGGGCGTCACCGGCCTGTCCACGGCGATCCATCTCGCCGAGCGGGGCGTGCGCGTGGCGGTGCTGGAGGCGCGCGAGCCGGGCTTCGGCGGGTCGGGCCGCAACAACGGCCAGATCATCCCGACGCTGTCGCGCCTCGACCCCGTCAACCTGACGGCGGCCTACGGCGAGGCGAAGGGATCGGCGCTCGCCCGCATGGTCGGCGGCTCGGCGGCGCTGGTCTTCGACCTGATCGAGCGCTACCAGATGCGCTGCGACGGCGTGCAGAAGGGCTGGATCCAGCCGGCCCACCGGCCGGGCCGCATGGCGGCGGCCGAGCAGCGGGTCACGCAGTGGCGGGCGCTGGGGGCGGAGGTCGCCCTGCTCGACGCGGCGCAGACGGAACGGGCGCTGGGCACGCGCTTCTGGCACGGCGCCATGGTCGCCCCGACAGGCGGCCATGTGAACCCGCTGTCGCTGGCCCGCGAGATGGCGCGGGCCGCCCTCGGGCTGGGCGTCGTCCTCCACTGCGACACGCCGGTGGTGTCCATCGGGCGCGCCGGCACCGGCTGGACGCTGACCACGCCGCGCGGCAGCGTGACCGCCGACCGCGTCGTTCTGGCGACCAACGCCTACACCGACGATCTGTGGCCGGGGCTGTGCCGCTCCATCGTGCCGGTGCTGAATTTCCAGATGGTGACGGAGCCGCTGCCCGCCGCCCTGCGCGCCAGCGTGCTGCCCTCCGACATGGCGTGCAGCGACACCCGCGGCGACCTGCATTTCTTCCGCTGGACCGCCGACAACCGGCTGGTCTCCGGCTGCACGCTGGTGCGGTCGGCGGACGCCGAGCGGCGGGCGCGGGAGCGCACGCGCGAGCGCATCCGCCGCGTCTTCCCCCAGGCCGGCGACCCGGCCATCGCGCGGAACTGGAGCGGGCATCTGGCGATGACCGCCGATTTCCGGCCCCATTTCCACGAGCTGGCGCCCGGCGTGACCGGGGCGGTGGGCTACAACGGGCGCGGCATGGCGCTGGGCACCGCCGTGGGCCGCGAACTGGCGCGCCACGCCACGGGGACGGGCGCACAGGAGCTGGCCTTGCCCTTCACCCCGGTCAAGCCGTTGCCGTTCCACGATCTGGTGACGCGCTTCTCCCGGCTCTACATGCTGCATCTGCGCCGGCTGGACCGCACGGGCTGACGGTGGGCGACAATTCCTCTCCCGCCCCGGGAGAGGGGATGCCGTCCGGCGGTTGACAGTCCAGAATGGCCCGGCCACTGTGGCGCCGTCCCGAAGCGGCCCCACGCGGATTGCCCCGGCTCATGGCCACCGTCTCCGAAGCCCTGTCCATCGCGCTCGACCATCACATCGCCGGGCGCGTGGCGGAGGCGGAAACCCTCTATGGCCGGATTCTGGAGGCGGTCCCCGGTCATCCCGACGCCAGCCATCTGATGGGGCTGCTGCTCGCCCAGACCGGGCGGGTCGCGGCGGCGCTCGCCCATCTCGACGCCGCCGTGGCCGGCGATCCCGCGTCGCCGGTCTATCATCTCAACCGCGGCAAGGTTCAGGACGCGCTCGGGCAGACCGCGGACGCGGCGGCGAGCTGGCTCGCCACGCTGCGCCTGCAACCGGATCACGCGGAGGCGGCGGAGCGGTTGGCCCCGGCGCTCCGCATGCTGGCCGATGCCGCATTCGATTCCGGCGCCCTGGCCTCCGCGTTGGCGCTCTACACGCGAACGCTGGCCCTCGATCCGCAAAACCTCTCCGCCACCTTCGACGCGGCGATGGCCGCAAAGGGACTTGGGTGGCTGGAAGAGGCCGCCCGGCTGGCCGGGATCGCGGCCCGGCTCGACCCGACGCTGTTGCGCGCCCGCATGGCCGAGGCGGAGGCACGGCAGGCGCTCGGCCAGACCGAGCGGACCATCGCCGCGCTTCGCCCGGCGGTGGCTCTGGACCCGGCGCAAGGCGGGTGTTGGGCCAGCCTGTGCCTGCTGCGCAACGACCTGGGGCAGCACGGCACGGCGGTCACGGCGGGGCGGCGCGCGGCGCTGGCCATTCCCGCCGACACAGGGCTGCTGGTCCGACTCGCCGCCGCCCAGCAGATCGCCGAGAAGCCGCGCGCGGCGCTGGTGACGGCGCGGCGCGGCCTGTCGCTCGACCCCGCCTCGGCGGAGCTGCACCTCGCCCTCGGCACGGCGCTCGATGCGTTGCACGCCCTGGAGGGAGCCGGGCGGGTGCTGGACCGCGCCGGCCGGCTGCATCCGGGCGACGCGGCGGCATTGGCCGAGCGTGGCCGGCTGTGCGAGCGCGCCGGCTTGGCGGAGCGGGCGGCGACGCTGCTGCAACGGGCGCTGGCCGCGCGTCCGGACGACGCGGATTCCTGGGTGGCGCTCGGCCGCGCCGCGCTGCGACGGGGCGATGCGGCGTGGGCCGGCCGCTGCGCGCGTCGGGCGCTGCGGCTCGCCCCCGGCCTGCCCGCAGCCCTGCTGCTGGCCGGTGAAGTCCGCGAGGCGCAGGGGGCCGACGGTGAAGCGCTGGCGCTTTACGACCGGACGATCGCCGCCGCACCGGGCATCGGCACGGGCTTCTCCCGCCGGGCCATGCTGCTGCTGCGCCGGGCCGTGGGCGACGCCCCGCCGCCGCGCCAAGCGTCGGGCAGGCGGCGCCTGTCGGTGTCCTCGCTCGGCCATGCGGGGCGGTTCGGCAACCAGCTCCTGCAATACGGTTGTCTGCGCGTCTGCGCGGAGCAAAACGGGATGGAGCTGGAAACCCCGGAGTGGATCGGGCGCCATCTCTACGGCCTGGACGACCCGCTTCCCGGCCCGCCGCTGCCCAGCCTGCACGAGGAGGACTGCGGCGTTCCCGCGTTGCTGGACGGGCGGGCGCTGGTGGGCGCGGACGGCCACGACGTGGTCGGCTATTTCTGCGGTGACACCGCGCCGCTGGCCCCCCATCGCGAGCGGTTTCGCACTCTCTTCACGCCGGTCGATGCGGTGGCGGAGCGGGCCGCGGCGGCGCTGGACGGGTTGCGGGCGCGCGGCCGGACCCTAGTGGCGATCCATCTGCGTCGCGGCGATTTCGGCCTGAACGACCGGTTCTGGATCGCGCCGGAGGGCTGGTATCTCGACTGGCTGGCCGGGGTGTGGCCCAGCCTGGACCGGCCGGTGCTCTACCTCGCCACCGACGCGCCGGAACTGGCGGAGCGCTTCAGCCGCTACCGCCCGGTCCTCGCCGGCGATCTGGGGACGCCGCTGCCGGGGGCGGAGTTCTTCACCGACCACTGGATTCTGTCGCGGGCCGACCGGGTCGCCGTGTCCAACAGCTCCTTCTCGGTGACGGCGGCGATGCTGAACCCGGCGCTGCGCGCCGCCCTGCGTCCGGACCGCGAAAGGGCGCGGCTGGTGCCCTTCGATCCCTGGGACGGGCCGGTCCTGCTTCCCTGAGCGATATCAGCCGGGACGGCGCACGTAGAGCGCGTCGCCCCAGCTGTGATGGTAGGGGCTGGTCTCGGCGACGCGGGCGAAGCCGTGGGCGAACAGGATGTCGTCCACATCGGCGGCGAGGCCGGAGCCCTTATACAGCTCCGCGTAGCTCACCTCGGTCATCACCGCGTCGAACCGGGGCAGCAGATCGCCGCAGCCGTTGAGAATCCGGCATTCCGAGCCCTGCGCGTCGATCGCCAGCACGTTGAAATCCTCCGGCGCGAGGCCGTTGGACGCCAGCAGGTCCGGCAGGGTCCGGGTCTCCACCTCGATGACCTCGTCGACGGTGATGTGGGGATAGACGGTCAGATGCCCGGTCGGCTCCAGCAGGGAACTGGACTGGCGGCTCGACATGCGGGAGAAGCGCGCCCGCCCGGCGGTGTCGGAGACTGCCGCGTTCAGGCAGACGACGTCGCCGTTGCCGGCGAAACGGGTCTGGAGCGTGGCGAAGGTCGCCGGGTCCGCCTCGACGAACAGGACGCGGGCACCGCCGGCCTCCTGATAGTTGGTGTATTCCTCCCCCTCATGGGCGCCGACATGGATGATGCCGCGCGGCACGACTCCGTGGCGGGGGAACAGGTCCTTGTAGCGGAACATGCCCTGGCTGCGCGCGAACAGCCGGTTCCAGTGCCGGGGGGCGACCGCCATATGCGTGCCGCCGCGCCCGTCCTCCGGCGGCGTGCCGCGGAATTCCAGATTGCGGTCGGCGAAGCGGAACAGCGAATAGCCGTTGGCTTGCAGGCGCTCGTAAAGCGCGGCCAACGGCCCGCCGGCCTCGGCCTCCTCGAACTGGAGGAAGTCGATGCGGCGCAGCCGCAGCAACTCTGCGGCCCCGTCCAGCACCGCCAGGGCGTCGCCGCAACCGTCCAGAACCAGCCAGTCGATGTGGCGCGGCCCAACCGGACCGCACCATGAGTCGAGCGTCGGTCGGGAAGAGGGAAGGGCAAGGCATGCCCGGCCAGCGGCGGAGTCCGTCCAGCGCCCCGCACCGTTTCCGACCGCCACGAGTTTTGCCTCGGGCGGCAGGAAGGCATTTTGAAGCGAAAGTCCGGGAAGGGGGAGCGTCTCGTGCTGCATCTCATCACCGCCATGGGCCTGATTGACAGTCCCAAGGGATGATCGCAGCCGCTTCCCGTCGCCTTGGCACGGTGGCCATTGTGGAAGCGGACGCGGGGCGGGTCAACGGCACCGCCCCGTTCACATTGGCCCCGATCGCACAAGCTTGCGGCGTCAGGCCGCGCGGTGAAGGAAGCCCAGATGCTGCGGCGCCAGGGTGGAGGCCCATTCCTCCGCCGCATCCTGCGCCTCGCGGCGGGTGGCGAACCAGCGGGCGTCGGGAGTCCAGCTCAGCCCCTCATGCTCCGCGTGCCAGTTCCACCAGCCGTCGGTGGCCTCGCAGACCGTCAGCATCACGCCGAACGCGGATTCCAGGGCGCGCGCGCCGGTCTTAGCCTTTTCGTTATGCCAGTCCATAAGCGTTACTCCAGATGTTCTGCCTTTCGGCATAGCATGGTTTGGTAGGCGAACAAAACCAAAAAACGGAGAAGGTTGCTCGGGATTGCCGGTCCGGACCGTGCGTCTCCTCACTCCGGTAAGGACGCGAACGCCGTGGGCTGCGTGACTATTCCATGGCGTGTGCGGCGTGCGCGTTCGGCGGCGCGATGTCCCAGCCGGACGGTCGTGATTCCCAGCGCGATTCCCACGGCGTCCCCGGCCAGATCGGACAGGCTGGCCTCGCGTCCCGGGACGAAGGATTGCGCCACTTCGATGGTGCCGCCGAGCATGAAGACGGCCAGCACCGCCAGAAAGGCCGCGCGCCGGCTGGCGCTGGCCAGGATGCCGAGGAGGGTCAGAAGCCCGAAGGCCCCGGCATGCGCAAGCTTGTCGAAGCCGTAGAGGCCACTGGGCGCCAACTGCGGTTGCAGCGCGGCCCAGAAGGCGATCCCCATGAGGCCGAGAAGGGCGCAGAGCGCGAGCCGGCGCCAAGCAAGGGGAAGTGGGCGGAACGTCATGACGGCCTCCTGCGACGAAGGCCATCCTGCGCGGAACAGTCTCAAGAGCCGGTTAACCGCCAGACGTCCACGCTGTGACATCAGGCGGGCAAGACCCGTTTCAGGAACCGGTCGCCAGCCCCATGGCAACGCCGCGCGCTTCGGTGAAGGCCGCGCGCCGCTGCACCAGAGTTCCATCGGCGTAGACGCCCCAACCGCTCTGCGAGCCGGTGGCGTGGTAACGGATTTCGATCTGGCGGTGACAGTCCTGCATCACGAAGTGACACGGACTGATCTTCGTCCACATGGACACCATCGGCATGTCGGGCACCCATCCAAGCGATGAATTACGATGACTGTACCAATGGCCGATTATGGTTGCCGTGATATTAACGAGACGGCGTCCGATTCCTGCGCAAAGTGGGTAGTGGCCTGTTCAGGCACGGTTTTTTGGGTTTCCAAGCATCCGGGAGCGTCCTGGACCGGCTTTCCGGGGAGGGGCATATGCCCGATGGGAGGACGTGCCTCGGACTTCATTGGTTAATATTCTACTAACGGACGGGTAGCCGGACCGCCAACGATAGGGTAGGGTGACTCATCTCAATCACCTTCGAGAGTGACTGGACGATGCAATCGGTCTCCATCTTTCTGATCGACGCCAACAAACTTTTCCGCGAAGGCATGAAGGCCCTCTTCTCGGAAGGGGAGTTCCGCATCACGAAAGAGGCCGCCAGTTTCAGCGACGTACCGCCGCCGGGCATGATGGAGGGCGACATGCCCGAACTGATCATGATGGACCCGGCTTCCGCCAACGGCACGGTGCAGGCCGTGACCGTCCTGCGGGAGCAGTATCCGACCGCGCGGCTCGTCCTTCTGGCCAGCCACCTCGACGCCCAGGAAATGGCCAACGCCATCCAGGCCGGGGCTGACGCCTTCCTGATGAAGGACATTTCCCCCGCCGCGCTGGCGCAGTCGCTGCGTCTGGTGATGATCGGCGAAAAGGTCTTCCCGACCCACCTCGCCGCCCTTCTCATCACCGGCAAGGCCGGCGCCAACAGCAGCGCCAACGGCCCGACCGCGGCCAAGGGCCTGTCGCAGCGCGAGACGCAGATCCTGGAGCGTCTGCTGCAGGGTGACAGCAACAAGATGATCGCCAATCATCTGAACATCACCGAAGCGACGGTGAAGGTTCACCTGAAGAGCCTGCTGCGCAAGATCAACGCCTCCAACCGCACCCAGGCCGCGATCTGGGCGCTGGAGAACGGCTTCGGCGGCAAGGTGGAAAAGCCGATGGAAGCCGTCGCCTAAAGATTGGGACGCCGCGCCATCCCGGAATCCGGTGGCTTCGAAGCCGTCAGGCTGGAAAAGTCAGAACGAAGCGGGTTCCGGGGCGGCCGCCCCGATCGGGGCGGTCGATCTCCAGCGTTCCGCCCAGTTGGCGCACCAGTCCGTGCACCAGCGTCATGCCCATGCCCTGCCCCGACCCGGCGGGCTTCACCGTGCCCGCGCCGTCCGGCAGACCGGCCCCGTCGTCGGTCACCGTCAGCCGGCGGTCGTCTCCGCAGGCTTCGAACCGCACCGTCACCGTTCCGTGTTGCTGCGCGCCGAAGGCGTGCTTCAGGGCGTTCAGCACCAGTTCCGTTACGATCAGCCCCATGGACGAGGCCTGCGCGGCGGGCATCGGGATTCCGTGCGTGGCGTCGATGACCAGGGTGCAGCGGCCCGAATCGATGAAGGCGCCGGTCAGGCTTTCCCCCAACCGTTGCAGATAGTCGGCCGCGTCGAGCGTGGCGAGGTCGTTGCGCGTCGCCTCGAACAGGCGGCGCTGAACCAGCGCCATCGCCTGGATTCGCGAGAAGGCCTGTTCCACCGCCTTGCGCGCCGCCGGGTCGGTGACCGTGGCGGTCTGCATCGCGACCAGCCCGTGCAGAAGCTGGAAGCTGTTCATGATGCGGTGGCTCATCTCGTGGGCCACCAGCTCGCTGCGGCGGGCCTCGTCCAGCGCCGCGGCCAAGCCCTGCGCCGCCCGCTTCTCCGCGTCGATGTCGCTGACCACGGCGACCACACCGGTGATCCGCCCGTCGCCGTCGCGCAACGGGGCGGCCGACACGCGCGTCCAATGCTCCGTCCCGTCGGCGGCGCGGTGCAGGAAGTCCATTCCGGGCACCACGATCTCGCCCCGCAAAGCGCGCGCGCCCGAGAAATCCTTGCGCTCGACCGGCCGCCCGTCGGGGTGGAAGGCGCGCCAACGCGCCGCCTCCCGGTCGTCGGCGGAGGGCAGGGAACCGTTGGTGTAGTCGCGCATCAGCCGGTTGTTGCGGGTGGTGCGGCCCTGCGTGTCGTAGACGGCGACGCCGACCGGCAGATGCTCCAGAACCGAGGACAGCAGCGCTTCGCTGGACTGGCGCTCCCGCTCCGTCCGGTCCCGTTCGATCAGCAGGGCGGCGGTATGGGTCAGCAGATCCACCGACTCCAGGTCCAGCGGGCCGGGCGCGCAGGGGGTGGCGTGGTAGATGGTGAAGGCGCCCAGCACCGTCCCATTGACCGCGCGGATTGGGGTGGACCAGCAGGCGGCGATGCCATGCTCCCGCGTCAGCGCGTGGTAGGGCGCCCAACGCGGGTCCAGCGCCACATTCTCGACCACCACCCGTTCCCCGCTGTGGGCGGCCAGACCGCAGGAGGGGGCTTGCGGCCCGATCTCGAACCCATCCACCACCCGCGTGTAGGTGTCCGGCAGGCCCGCCGCCACGCCGAAGCGCAGGCTGAGACCGCCCTCGTCCACCAGAAAGATGGCCGCCCGCGCGCCGAGCTGTTCGGCGCCCGCCCGGACCAGCAGGGCCAGCACCTCGTCCAGCCCGGCGCCGCCGATCGCCCGCTCCAGGGCGGTCTTCTGGGCAAGCAGCAGCCGTTCCGATCGTCGGGCGCCGCCGCTGTCCCGCTCCGCCCCATGATCGTCCACTGTGCCGTCGCCTTTGCGCCTGATGCCGCGCCCCGCGGGACCACGGCATGTTACGCGTCCACCCCCAGCCGCGCCAGAGAATGCGGCAATGGCTTTGGTTGAACGCAAAATTCGCACGGACATGCCCGCGCCGGTTGGTGTCGTCAGTTGACGTCTTCGGGGTAGGGGGGCGAGGTGCGCCAGGAGAACAGCGTCATCGCCCGGTAGCTCTGCTCCCCCGAGAGGCCGTAGGCCGGCTCCGTCGAGGCGACCAGGACGCCGCTCTGGTTGTCGTAGGCGAAGGCGGAGAATTTCGCGACCGCCTGGTTCTCGGTGGAGCTGTAGACCGACGCCTCCGGCAGGGTGATCGTTCCAGGAAGGGTGATGGGGGGAATGCCCAGCACCGTCTTGCTCTGGTTCACCGACAGGGCGCCCAGCCGGATCTCGATGATCGTGTCGGCGGCGGTCCGGTCGGGGACGAGGCGGATGCCCTGGCGCAGCAGCGATTCCTTGATCGCGCTGGCGGCGTATTTGGCGTCGGTCCCGTCGAAGTTGCCGGTGTCGAGGAAGGCGCGCTTGTCCGCCGGCAGCTCCAGCCGCAGGCGGTTGGCGGCGTTGTCCGCGGCGCTGGAGATCAGGAGCTGTTCGGTGGCCGTCCGGGACGGAAGACTTTCCTTCACATCGGTGCATCCGGCAGCCAGGGCCGTGGTGGCCGCCAGCGCTGCGATGATCGGTCTGTTGCGGGGCATTCGGGTCCTCGTGCTTTTCCCCTCCGGCTTCTCAGGTTCGCCCGGTCTGGGCAAGGGAGAGATTTGGGACCGGCCCCGGATGGAACAACGGACAGAAAAAAAAGCCACGCACGGGAACCGTGCGTGGCCTGAGTCTAGGGAGGAAACGCCCTATAGAGCGTGCTGCCGAGGCAGCAAAAGAAAGATAGGGCCGACGAGGCGTTCTGTCCAGGGGCTATGTAAACGTTTTCATCTCAACAATGCTTTCGCAGCGCTGTTACGCTGTCACGGCGGTACTGACCGGACGCTTCAGGAAGCGCAATGCGATCGCCGTGGTGACCGTCCCGGCGACCAGCGCCACGACGTAACCCACCAGATGGGTGACGGCGTTGGGGATGGGCAGCACGAAGATGCCGCCGTGCGGAACCTTCAGCTCCGCCCCGATGCCCATGGAGATGGCGCCGGTCAGCGCCGCGCCCAGCACCAGCGCCGGGATGACGCGCAGCGGGTCGCGGGCGGCGAAGGGGATGGCGCCCTCGGTGATGAAGGCGATGCCCAGGATGCCCGCGGCGTTGCCGGCTTCCCGCTCCTCGCTGGTGAAGCGGTCGGCGAACAGCTTGGTGGCGAGTGCCAGGCCCAGCGGCGGCACCATGCCGGCGGCCATGGCGGCGGCCATCGGGGTGTAGACCTGGGACGCGATCAGGCCGGTGGAGAAGGCGTAGGCGGCCTTGTTGACCGGCCCGCCCATGTCGAAGGCCATCATCGCGCCGATCAGCAGGCCGAGCAGGATCGCGCTGCTTCCCTGCATCCCCTTGAGCCAGGCGCTCAGCGCCGCCAGGGCCTCCGCCACCGGGGCGCCGACCACGTAGATCATGGCGAGGCCGGTGACCAGCGAGCCGAGCAGCGGCAGGATCAGCACCGGCTTCAGCCCCTCCAGATTCTTGTGCAGCTTGATGTTGCGGTTGAGGAAGCTGGTGGCGTAGCCGGCGATGAAGCCCGCGACGATGCCGCCGAGGAAGCCGGCGCCGAGATTGGCGGCGAGGATGCCGCCGACCATGCCCGGCGTGATGCCCGGCCGGTCGGCGATGGAGAAGGCGATGTAGCCGGCCAGCGCCGGGACCATCAGCGCGAAGGCGCCCTTGGCCCCGATCTGGAACAGCGCGTTGCCCAGCGTGCCCTGCTGGCTGTCCTCGAACACGTAGATGCCGCCGAGCGCGAAGGCGATGGCGATCAGCAGGCCGCCGGTCACCACGAAGGGCAGCATGAAGGACACGCCCGTCATCAAATGCTTGTAGGGGCCGCTGCGCTGCGCCGCCGCCCGCTCGGCCTTGCCCGCCGCAACACCGTCGGCCGGCGCCGGGGCGGCGCCGTGGGGCTGCGCCTCGGCCAGGGCGCGTTCGACCAGGGCGCGCCCGTCGTTGATGGCGGGCTTGGTGCCGCTCTTGAAGACGCGCTTGCCGGCGAAGCGGGCGAGGTCCACCTGCGTGTCGGCGGCGATCAGCACCACGTCGGCCTCGCGGATCTCTTGCTCGGTCAGCGTGTCGCGGGCGCCGACAGAGCCCTGGGTCTCGACCCGCACGGCGTGGCCCAGCGCCTGGGCGGCCTGTTGGATGCCCTCCGCCGCCATGAAGGTGTGGGCGATGCCGGTGGGGCAGGAGGTGATGGCGACGATCTTCTTCGTGCCCGTTTGCGCCGGGGCTTGGGCCGGGGCGGACGCGAGCGCCTGTTCCAGCACGGCCCGCGCGTCGCGCAGCACGGCGTCGAGCGCCGCGGCGCTGCGCTTCAGCCCGGCGAAGCGCTCCTCGCCCAAATCGCCGGAGCCGACGAGAATGACCCCCTGCGCGCCCTGCGCCGCCCCGGTGGGCAGCGTGTTGCGGACGCCGAGGCTGGAGCGCACCTCCACCTGGATGGTGTGGCCGAGCGCCGCCGCGGCCTTGCGCAGCGCTTCGGCGGCTAGGACGGCCTGGGTGCTGAGATCGCCCGCCGCGATCACGGCCAGCATGTTCGCCATGGTTTCCTCCCGAGCGGTCGCCCGCTCCCCGTTCATTGAAGCGTTGTGAGTTCGACCCGCTCGGCCAGCGCGCGGACCGCGTCCGCCCCCGGCAGGTTGGGTCCGAAGCAGCCGAGCTTCGCCGTGGCGAAAGCCACGGACAGGCGGGCGACACCTTCCAGCGTCCGATCCGCCCCGAAGGCGGCGATCAGCCCCGCCACCATGGCGTCGCCGGCCCCCACCGTGCTCAGCGCGTTGACCGCCGGCAGCCGGGCGTGCAGCGCCGGGCCGTCGGCCACGAACAGCGCGCCGTCCGCCCCCAGCGAGACCACCACGACCGCCACGCCGCTGCGGTGCAGCCCGCGCGCCGCCTCCAGCAGGTCGGCGGTGGCGGGCAGGGGCGCGCCGGCCCAGGCTTCCAGCTCGTGCCGGTTCGGCTTGATGCAAAAGGGCAGGTCCGGGGCGGCCAGCGCCGCCGCCAGCGGCGGGCCGCTGCTGTCCAGAACCACGCGGGCGCCCTGGGCGCGCAGGTCCGCCGTCAGCGTCGCGTAGCTGTCCGCCGGCAGCCCGTCCGGCAGGCTTCCCGCCAGCAGGACCGGCGTGCTGGGCAGGACCAGCTCGCGCAGGGTGCGGCGCACGCGGTCCAGCGCCTCGGCGTCGGCGGTCAGGCCGGGCAGGTTGAGGTCGGTGGTGTCGGCGGCGGCGAGGTCGGCGATCTTCACGTTGACCCGCGTCTCGCCGGGCAGCCGGACAAAGCGGTCGGCGATGCCCTTGGCGGCGAACAGCGCCTCGAAGGCTGCGGCGTTGCCGGCGCCCAGCAGGCCGGTGGCGACGACCGGCGTCCCCCAGTCGGCGAGGCAGCTCGCCACGTTCACGCCCTTGCCCCCGGCGTTGCGCCGCACGGCGCCGGCCCGGTGCACATGGCCGGGGCGCAGCGCCTCCACCGTGATGGTCTGGTCGATGGCCGGGTTCAGCGTGACGGTGACGACGGGCCGGATGTCTTCGTCGAGCGTGCTCATGCCTCGCCTCCGTCGAGCGCGCGCACCGCGTCGGCGGTCTCGCACTCCAGCGCCCGCCGCGCGGATTCCTGCAGGGCGGACAGGTCGCTGCCGCGCAGCCGGTCCTTCACGGCGGGGATGTCGCGCGGCGTCATGGACAGTTCCCGCACGCCGAGCCCGGTCAGCAGCGCCGCGCCGAACGGGTCCCCGGCGATGCCGCCGCAGACGCCGACCCAGCGGCCCTGCCGTTCCGCCCCCTCCACCGTCATGCGGATCAGCCTCAGCACGGCGGGGTGCAGGCTGTCGGCCTCGGCCGCCAGTTCGGGGTGCTGGCGGTCGATGGCCAGCGCGTATTGGGTCAGGTCGTTGGTGCCGATGGAGAAGAAATCGACATGGCGGGCCAGCACGTCGGCCTGGATGGCCGCCGCCGGAACCTCGACCATGATGCCCAGCGGCACGGCGGGGGCGTCCAGCTCCGCCCGGACGCGCTCGCAGGCGGCGCGCAGGGCCTGCACCTCGCCCAGCGCCGTGATCATCGGGAACATGATCGACAGCGCCCCGCCGTCCTTGGCGGCGCGGTAGAGCGCGCGGAGCTGAGTCTCCAGCAGGTCGGGCCTGCGCAGCAGCAGGCGGGCGCCGCGCACGCCGAGGAAGGGATTCTCCTCGTGGGGAAGCTGAAGGTGCGGCACCTGCTTGTCGCCGCCGATGTCGAGCGCGCGGACGATCAGCGGACGGCCCTCCAGGGCGGTCAGCATACCGCGGTAGGTCTCGTACTGCTCGTCCTCGCCGGGGGCGTCGCCGCGCTCCAGGAACAGGAACTCGGTGCGCATCAGCCCGACGCTCTCCGCCCCCTGCGACAGGGCGACCGCCACTTGGTCGGGGCGGTTGACGTTGGCGCCGATCTCCACCTCGTGGCCGTCGCGGGTGCGGGCGGGCAGGCCGCGCCGGGCCTCCTCCTCGGCCTTGCGGGCCTCCTCCCGCGCGATCCAGGCGCGGGCGTCGGCGGTGTCGGCCTCGGCGGGGGACAGGTGCAGGCGCCCGGTCTGCCCGTCGAGGATGGCCGGGGTGCCGTTCGCCAGCTCCATCAGCGCGGCCCCGCCCGCCACCATGGCGGGAAGCCCCAGCGTGCGCGCCAAAATGGCGGTGTGGGAGGTCGGGCCGCCCTGCGCCGTTGCCAGCCCGATCACCCGCGCCATGTCCAGCGCCGCCGTGTCGGAGGGCGACAGGTCCTCGGCGATCAGGATGCAGGGGGTGTCCGGCAGGTCCGGCGCCCCGCCGGTGCGCAGCGCCGGGTCGATCCGCGCCAGCACGCGCTGGCCGACGTCGCGCAGGTCGGCGGCGCGGGCCGCCAGAACGGGGTTGTCGAGCGCGGCCAGCCCGGCGGCGGTGCGCTCCACCGCCCGGTGCCAGGACCAGGCGACGCCGTGCCCCTCGACCATCAGCTGGCAGGCCAGCGTCACGAGGTCGGTGTCGTTCAGGATCTCCGCCTGGGCGGTGAAGATCGCCGCTTCGGAAGGCCCGAGGCGGCGGGCGGTGTCGTCGGCCAGCGCCTTCAGGGTCTGGCGGGTCAGGCTCAGTGCCTCGTGCAGGCGGTCGCCGCCCTCGATCAGCGGGACCGGCTCATCGGGCACGGACACGACGGCGCGCGGCAGCACATGCACCGGGCCGATGGCGAGGCCGGGACTGGCGGCGATCCCCGGCACGGCGGGCAGCGGGTTCGGCGGCGTCCAGCCGCGCGCGGGCGCGCGGACCTTCTGCGCCGCGGCGGCGGCGTCCGCCTTCTCCCGCGCGGTCAGCCGGGTGATGGTCGCCTTCATGCGGGCCAGCGCCGCCACGGCGTCGTCGCCTTCCGCCGAGACGACCACGCTGTCGCCGGCACGCAGGCCAAGCTGGAGCAGCGCCACCAGCGCCTTGGCGTCGGCCACCAGATCGCCGTGGCGGACCTGGATGCGGGCGGCCGAGGCGCGCGCCGTCTCCATCCAGGCGGTGGCCGGGCGGGCGTGCAGGCCGGTGGGGTAATCGACCACCCAGTCGAATCGCTCCGCCAGATCGCCGCCCGGCGTGGTGGGGGCGGTCACGGGCGCGTCCTCGCTGAGAGCGGCGGAGAGGGCGGCGGGATCGGTGACGGTGAACAGGCCGGTCAGCCGCGCCTCGTCCTGCATCAGCCGGGTCAGCCGGCGCAGAACGGCGATGTGGGCGTCGGACTGGGCGGCGATGGCGACCACCAGATGGGCCGTCTGGCCGGGATTCCACGCGACGCCGCCCGGCACCTGGAGGACGGCGATGCCGTTGCGGCGGACCATGCCACGGTCCTCCACCATGCCGTGGGGGATGGCGACGCCGTGGCCGAGGAAGGTGTTCGCCACCGCTTCCCGGCGCAGCATGCTGGCGGCGTAGGCCGGGTCGATGCAGCCGGCCGCGATCAGGAGCTGGGCGGCCTCGCGGATCGCCTCCTCCTTGCCGGCGGGGCTGGCGTTGAGCCGCAGCAGATCGGGCCGCAGCAGGTCGGGAGGCAATCCGGTGGGCATGATGGCGGTGTTGGCGTCGGGGGGCATGGCGGGTCCGTCTCCTCCGTTCGGTTTGGCGCCGGGCGGTCTTGGGTGTCGTCCTTGCAGCGCTGTTATTGAAAACGATTACATAAAGCTCTGTCAACGGAGTTTACATTGAATCCGCCGCCTCCTTCGGGCAGACTGAGCCGTATGGGGCGGTGAAACGGTCCCAAGGGATGGAAACGATTTCAAAAACGGTTTCAAGACGGATCGGTGACCGGATCATCATGAGCGACAGCGTCAAAGCCATCGGAATCAAGGACGTCGCCCGCGAGGCCGGCGTCTCGGTCGCCACGGTGTCGCGGGTGCTGAGCAACGGCCCGGTCAGCGACGCGCTGCGCGCGCGGGTGGAGGACGCGGTGCGGGCCACCGGCTACCGCCCGAACCTGTCGGCGCGGCGGCTGCGCTCGCAACATTCCCAGACCATCGGGCTGATCGTCTCGGACATCCGCAACCCTTTCTTCACGGCGGTCAGCCGCGCGGTGGAGGACGCCGCCTTCCAGGCCGGGATGCGGGTGATCCTGTGCAACACCGACGAGAACCCGGAGCGGGAGGCCATGTACCTGCGGCTGATGCAGGAGGAGCGGGTGACCGGCCTGATCTTCGCGCCGACCCGCGCGACGCTGGCCCAGCTCGACCGGGCCGACCTGGATTTCCCGGTGGTGCTGATCGACCGCAGCGCGCCCGCCGGGCGCTTCGATTCGGTGGTGCTGGACAACCCGCAGGCCGCCGCCCTTCTGGTTGATCACCTGCATGGACAGGGCTACCGCCGCATCGCCGGCCTGTTCGGCAACACCAGCACCACGGCGGTGGAGCGCCACGCCGGCTATCAGGCGGCGCTGGCCGCCCATGGGCTGCACGCGGAGGCGCGCTTCGTCCCGCCGACCGCCGAGGCGGCGGAGGCGGAGATCGCCCGCTGGCTGGCGGAGGCGCGGCGCTCCGGCGCCATGCCGGACGCGGTGATGGTCAGCAACAGCCTGTTGCTGATGGGGGTGGTGAAGGCGGCGCGGACGCTGGGGCTGGCGATTCCCGGCGATCTGGCGGTGGCCGGTTTCGACAACGAGCCCTGGACGGAGCTGGTCGGTCCCGGCCTGACGGTGATCGAACAGCCGGTCCACGAGATCGGGCGGGCGGCGATGACGCTGCTGTTCGAGCGGCTCGACGACCCGGAGCGGGCGACGCGCAAGGTGGTGCTGTCGGGGACCTGCGTGGCGCGGGGATCGACGGGTGGGGTGAGCGGTTGAATTGGGCCCCCACCCAACCCTCCCCCGCTGCGCAGGGGAGGGCTTAAACTCCTCCCCCTGCAAAGCGGGGGGAGGTCGGGAGGGGGGCACCAAGGCAACCGCTCTCCAACAACAAACCCTACCCCCGCTTCCTCTTCCCCGGCGCCCGCACGGGGTCCGGCACCGGGGCCAGCATCCCGGCGCTGACGAAGCTGCTGATCTCCGTGATGATCTCGTCCGGGTCGCCGGGGTTGCAGATGCCCGGCGCCAGCTCCTCCAGACGGTGGGTGTCGGAGAAGGCGTAGAGATAGGCGCCGATCATCAGCGTCATCCGCCAGTAAACGTCCCGCTCCGACAGATGCGGCAACGCCTGCTTCAGAGCGGCGGCGAAGATGCGGGTCGAGGCGTCGTAGGCCTCGTTGCGCAGCTTGTAGGAAATCTCCGGCGGCTCGGTGTGCAGCCGGGCCTGGAGCCGCATGAAGGTGCGGCCCCCCTCCGTCTCGCGCATGGCCAGCGCCGGCATCAGGAAGGCGTAGACGATGTCGCGCACCGCCGGCGGCGTAGGCCCACGGCGCAGCGCCTCCAGCCGCTCCATGCGCTCGTCGGCGATCTTCCGGCCGCGGCGCAGGAAGACCTCCTCGAACAGCCCGTGCTTGGACCCGAAGTAATAGCTGATGAGGGCCTGGGTCACCTCGGCCCGGTCGGCGACGTTGCGCAGGCTGGTGCCGGCGTAGCCGAGGTTGGCGAACTCCAGCTCCGCCGCGTCCAGGATCTGGTCGCGCACGTTGCTGGTGCCCTCCGGACGGCCCGGCCCGGCCCGGCGGCCGCGCGCGGGGCGGCCCCGCGCCGGGCCGCTCTCCGGCGCGGTGTCGGCGACGGGCACGCTGTCCTGCACTTTGCTCATCGGTCGGCTCATCTCAATCCCGGCGGCACTCTTCGGATGGAAAGTCTAACATGGTGCAACGTCCGATCCTCTTTTCAACCCTGGCCGCGTCTCACAAGGCGAGAACGCGCTCCGCCGGAACCACGTCGCCGTATTTCTGGCCGATGTCGAACAGGTTGGCCTCGTGCGGCGCCAGGGCGCGGTCGCCCACGCAATCGGCCATGACGACCGGGCGGAAGCCGTGGCACATGGCGTCCACCACGCTGGCCCGCACGCAGCCGCTCGTCGTCGCTCCGGCGATCAAAAGAGTCTCGACGCCGCGCTGTGTCAACCACGGCGCCAGCCCGGTCCCGAAAAAGGCCGACGGTACCGTCTTGCGCACCACAAGCTCCCCCGGCACCGGAGTCAGCTCCGGCACGATGGCGCTGATGGCGGCGTGCTCGGTCAGGGTCTGCATGCCCGGCACCTTGATGGAGAAGACGTTCCCGTCCGACCCGTCGTCGGCGTAGACGATCCGGCTGTGGGCGACGAACCAGCCGCGCTGCCGGGCCTTCGCCAGCACCTGCGCCGTGCGGGCGATGGCCGGCGCGATGTTGCCGCCGCCGAACACCGCCGGGTCGGCGAAGCCGTTGACGAAATCGACGATCAGCAAGCCGATCTGGCCCTGGATGCCCAGCGACTGGCCGAAGCCCTGCCGCTCGTAGACGGCCTGTTCCGAAACACTCATGCCAGTTCCTTTCCGGCCAGCAGCTTGCCCTCGCGGACGACCTCGCGCCCGTCCAGGCGGACGGTGCAGTTCCGCATGGGAATGTCGATGTGGCAGGCGGTGGTGCGCGACCCGCCCGCCTCGTTGTTGGGGCCGAGCGAGAAGAGGAAGTTTCCGGCGAAGGCCCGCGCGTCCATGCCCAGCGTCTGCTCCCGGTCGTAGAGGCCGAGCGTCGACCAGCGCGCCCGCTTCTGCGTGCCCCAGCCGATGTGGGAGATGGCGTAGGCCTCCGGGTCGGCGAAGGCGTCCATGTAGTCGTTCAGCAGGTCGGCGTCCAACCCGCCGGTGATGGCGGTGACGTAGCCCCTCTCCACCGTCATCTCGATCTGCGAAGTCAGGTAGGACTTCATCGGCAGCAGGATGTCGCCCTTGTCGAGGACGATCCGCCCGCTCGCCTGCCCCTCGTTGGGGAAGGTGAAGCCGAAGCCGCTCGGCCAATGGTCCCAGCGCCCCGGCTCGTCGACGAAGCCGTATTCCTGCACCGTCGGGAACTCCCCAATGGGCAGGCGCAGGTCGGTGCCGGCCCGCGAGGTGACGTGCATCTCCTTGGCCGCCTTCAGCAGCGCCGTCGCCTCGCCGACGGTCGCCTTGTCCTCCAGGCTAGGCAGCAGGCGGACGAGAACCTCCGGCGGCTCGACGGCGAGCAGGATCTTGGTGCCGCTCTCCAGGATCTCCATCTGCTCCGGCGAGAAGAGGAGGGTCATCAGGTCCAGCACCAGATCGCTTTCCTTCAGCGCGGCCATGGCGGCGCGGTTGCCGGTCAGCGGGGTGGTGCCGAGATAGGCGAGGCTGTCGCGGCTGTGGGCGTGCTCCGCGTTGACCGGCGGCAGGTCCAGCCGGTTGACCCGCGCCCCCAAATTGGTGGCGGCGATCAGGGCGGTGCGCAGGGTCTGCGGGTGGGTGCCGTCGCTGGTCAGGACGGTGACCACCTCCTGCGGCTTCAGCTTCGACAGGGTCAGAACATGGGTCCAGGCGCGGACCATATCGGCGTCACTGACGGGCATGATGCGTGTCCCTTTCCGGATGGGCGGTCAGACGGCGGTGCCGAGGAAGGTGCCGAAGGCGCGGTAGAAGCTCTCCTCGTCGTCCCAGGGGATCATGTGGCCGGCCCCCTCGACGCGGGTGACGGCCAGCTCGGGCTGAAGCTTGCGGATTTCCGCCTCCTCCTCGGGCCGGATCACGTCGCCGCGCCCGGCGGCGATCAGCAGGGCCGGGCAGGGGATGCGCGGGAAGTCGGCGTGGATGTCGTCGGTCTGGAAGTCGTTGAAGGCGGTGACGATGGCCCGCTCGTCGCAGGTGTGCAGCCATTCGGCGCGCAGGCGGAGTTGCTCGTCCGTCCAGGTCGGGCAGAAGGGCCGCATCGCCTCCAGGTCGGCGCCCTCGCGCATGAGGCGGATGGAGTCCACGTACCAGGGCAACTGCGCCGGGTAGGGACGGCGGCCCGGTCCGGAGACCGGCGGATCGACCATGACCAGCCGCGCCGGAGCGGCGCCATGGCGGCTGACCGCGCGCAGGCTGATGCGCGCGCCCATGGAGTGGCCGACCAGCGCGTAGTCGCGCAGGTTCAGGGCCTCGGCGAAGGCCGTCACGTCGGCGGCCATGGCGTCCAGCCCATAATCGAGCGCGTCCGACGCCTCCGACAGGCCGCGCCCGCGCACGTCGAGCACGTAGGTGTCGAAGTTGCGCCCGAAGCGTTCCGCCACGAAGCCCCAGGTGACGGCGGGGCTGGTGATGCCCGGAACGATGACGACGGGACGGGTTTTCCCCTCGCCGCCGTAGCGCAGGTAATGCTGGCGGATGCCGTTGGCGCGGACGTTCGCGCCGTAGCGGAAAGTGCTGCTGGTCATGGCATAACCCCCGCTCAGTAGGCGCCGGAGAGCAGGGCGCCGGCCCCCGGAACGCGCGTCGGCAGGCCCAGCGCCTTCAGCTTGGCGTAGGTGGTGGCGACGGCGGCGCTCAGCACCGGCTTGCCGGTCATCGCCTCGACCTGCGCGATGGCGGGCAGCGACGGCATCTGGACGCAGGCCGACAGCACGATGGCGTCCACCCCGGCGGTATCCATGCTTGCGACGATCCCCGGCAGGCGGGACGGGTCGTGGCGTCCGACCTCCAGATTGTCGGGGATTTCCAGTGCGCGCCAATCGGCGACCTGCACGCCCTCATGCTCGATGTAATCGACGACGAGCTGGGCCAGCGGCTTCATGTAGGGGGCGACCAGGGCGATCCTCTTGGCGCCCAGCACGTGCAGCCCGTCGACGAGCGCGCCGGCGCTGGTGATGACCGGGGCCGTCCCGCCGTTCTCCGCGGTGCGCCCGTGCAGCCGCTCCTGCGAGACGCGGTGGTAGCCCTTGCCCATGCTCATGATGGCGACGAGGCAGGCGTAGCCCAGCACGTCGACGCGGGCGTCCGACAGCTCCAGCGCGCAGCGGTCGGACTCGGCGTCCATGGCGGCGAGTTCCTCCTTCTTCACCGTCTTCATGCGCATGCGGCTGGAATGGAAGGTGAAGCGGGTGCCGTGCGCCAACGCGTGGGCGGTCAGCATCGCCGGGATTTCCGTCTCCATGGTCGTGTTGGAACTGGGGACGATCTGGCCGATGCGATAGGTCTTGTTGGTCATGGTCGGTCCTTGGAGATGTCTTGCGGCGGCTGGCTCTCGTTGCTGCCCTTGCCCCCACCCCGGCCCTCCCCCGCTAACGCAGGGGAGGGAGTTGAGTCCCCTCCCCTGCGCAGCGGGGGAGGGTTAGGGTGGGGGCATTACGCGACGAGGCGCGGCTTGTCGGAGAGGTTCGGGCGGAAGGCGCGGGCGTCGTACTGGTAGACCCAGTTGGCCTGGATGCCGGTGGCCTGTGGGTTGAACAGACCGCGCAGCCAGTAGACGAAGTCGCGCTTCGCCTGGGCCAGCGGGGAGGGCAGGTGGTAGGTCCGCCCGCGCTCCCGCGCCTCCAGCTGGACGCGGCTGGTGCGGGGAAGCCGCTCCGCCTCGTAGTCGCGCAGCGCCGAGGCCACGTCGCCGCCATGCCCCTTCAGGGATTCGGCCAGCACATAGGCGTCCTCGATCGCCATCGCGGCTCCCTGCGAGAGGAAGGGCAGCATGGGGTGCGCGGCGTCGCCCATCAGCGTGATGCGGCCCTTCGACCAGCTCGTCATCGGGTCGCGGTCGAACAAGCCCCATTTGTAGACCTGATCCACCTTGCTGAAGAGCGTCTCCACGTTGCGGTGCCAGCCTCGGAAGGCGCCGAGCATCTCCTCCTTGCTGCTGGGGGCGTTCCAGGACTCCTCGACCCACTCCTTGGTCTCGGCGACCGCCACGATGTTCACGGCGTTGCCGCCGCGCACGTAGTAGGTCACGACATGGCTGTGCGGCCCGAACCAGAAGGAGGCGTCGGGGCTGACGTAGTCCACCACCCCGCCGGTCGGCACCACGGCGCGGTAGCACATGTGGCCGGTGAAGCGCGGCGCCTCCGGCCCGAACAGGGCGGAGCGCACGACGGAGCGCACGCCGTCGGCGCCGACGATCAGGTCGGCCTCGTACTCGCTGCCGTCGCTGAAGCTGGCGACCGCCGTGCTCTTGTCCTGGCGGACACCGGTGCAGCCCACCCCGAAATTGGCGACGCTCTCCGGGACCAGCGAGGCCAGGATGGCGTGCAGGTCGGCGCGATGGATGTGGATGAAGGGCGCGTCGTAGAGGACCGGGCAGGTCTCGATCAGCGGCGTGCGGAAGCTCTCCCGCCCGCTGCGCCAGTTGCGCCCGACCAGCGACTGCGGCAGGAAGCCGGCGGCCAGCATCTTGTCCAGCAGACCCAGCGACTTGATGACCTTCACCGCGTTCGGCGTCATCTGGATGCCGGCGCCGATCTCGCCGAAGCCCGGCGCCCGCTCGAACAGGCGGACCTCGAAGCCGCGCTGGAGCAGGCTGCCGGCCAGCGCGACGCCGCCGATGCCGCCGCCGACGATGCCAATTCGCATGTTGGTTCGCACTCTTGCCTCCTGAAGGACGGCGACCGAGAATTGTTCGGTCGTTCGTTCAATTATTCGTGACACGGCCTTTCGCCGTCGCTGTGGCCTTCAGCCGCCCAGATAGGCGCGCAGCAGGTCGGGATCGCCGCGCAGCTCCGCCGAGGGGCGGCTGGCGGTGATGCGGCCCGTCTTGACCACATAGGCGCGGCTGGCGACGCCCAGCGCGTTGTGGATGTTCTGCTCGACCAACAGGACGGTGACGCCGTGGGCGTTGACGGAGCGCACCACGTCGAACACCTCGTCGGCCATCTTCGGGCTGAGGCCGAGGCTGGGCTCGTCCAGCATCAGCAGCCGCGGCTCCGACATCAGCGCGCGGGCGATGGCGAGCATCTGCTGTTCGCCGCCGCTGAGCGTTCCGGCCATCTGGCGCGACCGCTCGCGCAGCCGGGGGAAGCGGTGGAAGGCCATGCCGATGCGCCGCTGCACCTCCTCGCGCGAGCGGCAGAGATAGGCGCCGAGCGCGATGTTCTCCTGCACCGTCATGTTCGGCCAGACGTGCCGTTCCTCCGGGCAATGGGCGATGCCGGCGGCGACGATGCGGTCGGCGGGCAGGTTGGCGATGGACTTGCCGTTCCAGACGATGGTGCCGGAGCGCGCCTTCAGCAGACCGGAGATGGCCCGCAGGATGGTGCTCTTGCCGGCACCGTTGGCGCCGATCAGGGCGACCGTCTCACCGGCCCGCACGTCCAGCGACACGCCATGCAGCGCGGCGGTGGAGCCGTAGGTGACGTGCAGCCCGTCGACGGCGAGGACCGGCGCGTTTGCGGCCTCGGCGATGGCGGAGGGCGAGGGGGATTCGGAGAGCAGCGTCATGCGGCGGCCTTTCCGAGATAGGCTTCGGCGACCTGCCGGTTCTCCAGGATCTCGGCGGGCCGGCCCTCGGCCAGCTTGCGGCCGAAGTTGAGGACGACGATCCGGTCCGACACCGACATGACCAGATCCATGTTGTGCTCCACGATCAGCAGCGCGTCGATGCTGCGCCCGACCAGCGTCTTCAGCACCGCGCCGAAGGTCCCGGCCTCGTGGCTGTTCAGCCCGGCGGCGGGCTCGTCGAGCATCAGCAGGCTGGGCTTGGCGGCCAGCGCCACCGCGACCTCCAGCAGGCGCAGCTCGCCGCAGGACAGCAGATGCGCCGGGGCGTTCATGCGCTGGGCCAGACCCATCGTCTCGACGATGGCGGCGGCGCTCTCCCGCGCCTCGCGCTCGGCGCGGCGCACCGCCTCGCCGGGAAAGAAGGTGGCGAGGAGGGATTGCCGGCTCGCCATGTAATGGCCGGTCAGCACATTCTCGAAGACCGTCAGCCGCTTCATGACGTTGGTCTTCTGGAAGCTGCGGACGAGGCCGAGCCGGGCGATGGCGTGGGGCTTGCGGTTGGTGATGTCCTGCCCCTTGAAGCGCACCCGCCCGTTGCTCGGCGCGTAGAAGCCGGTCAGCATGTTGAAGCAGGTGGTCTTGCCGGCGCCGTTGGGGCCGATCAGGCCGACGATCTCGCCGGGCTCGATGTGGAAGCTGAAGTCCTTCACCGCGGTGATGCCGCCGAAGGTCATGGTCAGGTCGTCGGCGCGCAGCAGCGGCTGCCGGTCGGTTGTCGCCGTCATACGGTGCGCTCCTTCGCGGCGTTGAGGGGCGGCCGGGCGGCCTGCTGCTCGCGGCGCTGGGCGATGAAGCCCATCAGGCCGTTGGGCAGGAACAGGACGATGGCCATGACGATCAGGCCGAACAGGGTGAGGCGGAGTTCCTGCATCTCGCGAAGATACTCCTCCAGCACCGTCACGATCACCGCGCCGGCCAGTGGACCGATCAGCGTGCCCTTGCCACCCAGCAGCACCATGATGATCATCGTCGCCATGAAGGCGAAGCGGAACACCTCCGGCCCGACGAAGGAGATGTAGTGGGCGTAGAAGCCCCCGGCCAAGCCGGCCAGGAAGGCGCCCAGCACGAAGGCCTGCATGGCCGTGCCGAAGGGATCGACGCCGATGGACTGCGCCACGTAGCGGTTCTCGCGCACCGCCACCGCCGCCCGGCCGGCGTTTGAATAGACGAAGCGGTAGGAGAGGTAGAGCGCCACCGCGGCGATGCCCAGCACGATCAGGAAGAAGCCGGCCTTGTCGGTGACGGCCACGTCTCCGAACAGATTTTGCCCGACGCCCGCCAGACCCATCGGGCCGTTGGTCACCGCGATCCAGTTGTTGGCGACGATGCGCAGCACCTCGGCGAAGGACAGGGTGACGATGACGAAGTAGGGGCCTTGCAGCCGCAGCGTGATCGCCCCGATGGCGAAGCCGAAGACGGCGGAGACCAGCCCGGCCAGCGGGATCGTCACCCACATCGGCATCCCCGCCTGCGTGGACAGCAGCGCCGCCGTGTAGGCCCCGGTGCCGAGGAAGGCGGTGTGGCCCAGCGAGAATTCGCCGACATAGCCGACCACCAGATTGAGGCTGCTCGCCAGCACCGCGTAGAACAGCGCCATGATGGCGAGGTGCAGGATGTACTGGTCCGACACCGCGAAGGGCAGAAGCGCCGCCCCCGCCAGAAAGGCCAGGAGGATGTTGCGTTCCAGGGTCATGTCAGGCCCTTTCCGTGCGGATCGAGAACAGGCCCTGGGGCCGGAACAGCAGGATCAGGATGACCAGGACGAAGCCGATCACGTCAACCATGCCCATGGAGACGTAGCCGCCCCACATCGCCTCGGCGACGCCCAGCAGCAGGCCCCCGGCGATGGCGCCGGCGAAGCTGCCCATGCCGCCGAGGATCACCACGACGAAGCTCTTCAGGCTGATCAGCCCGCCGACCGACGCCTGGGCGGAGTAGATGGAGGCCAGCAGCATCCCCGACAGCGCGGCCAGCGTGCAGCCCAGCGCGAAAGTGGCGGCGTAGACGTGGCCGGTGCGGATGCCGGCGAGGCTGGCCGCCATCGGGTCCTGGAAGGTGGCGCGCATCGCCGCTCCCAGCCGGGTCCGGCGGATCAGCAGATGGGCGCCGACGATCAGCGCGATGCCCACCGCCACGGCGAGCAGGCGCAGCTTGGTCACCGCGATGGGGCCGAAGAACAGCGGCCCTTCGGCCACCGCGCCGGCCACCTTCATGGGCGCCGGTCCGACCAGCAGGAGCGTCCCGTTGACCAGGAAGATCGACAGGCCGATGGTCAGCAGGATGCCCGGCTCCTCACCCTGGCCGCGCACCCGCTCGATCAGGAAACGGTCGACCAGCCAGCCGACGGCGGCCATGAAGACGGCGACCACGATCAGGCCGCTGAAGAAGTCGAGGCCCAGGTAATTGGTGACGAACCAGCCGCTGACCCCGCCCAGCATGTAGAACTCGCCATGGGCGAAGTTGACCACGCGCATCAGGCCGAAGATCAGCGTCAGACCGAGGGCGGAGAGCGCGTAGAACACGCCCATCACCAGCCCGTTGGCCAGGAACTGCGGAAAGAGATCCATGACGTTCTCGCAAAAGCAGGCCCGCACAAACGGTGCGTTGGATCGGTGCGCGCCGCGGGGATGGTGCCGTTGGGACCATCACCGCGGCGCGTCCGCCGGTCAGTGCGGCGCGTCCACCGGGGTGGAGGCGATCACCTTCGGTTCGCCCTTTTCGATCCGCACCAGCACCGCGTCGAAGCCGTAGGCCTGGCCCTTGTCGGTGAACTTGTAGACGCCGTTCGGCGCCTCGTAGCTGGTCTTGGCGAGCGACGCCCGGATGGCCTCGGCGTCGGTGCCGCCGGCCCGCGCGATGGCCTGCCCGGCGATGTTCAGCGCGTTGTAGCCGGCGGCGCCGTACTTGCCGGGCTTGATGCCGTACTTCGCCTGGTATTTCTGGACGAAGGTCTGGTTGCGCGGGGTGTCCATGCTGGAGGCGTAGGGGACGGCGGCGTGGATGCCCTCCGCGGCCTCGCCGGTCAGGTTGATGAAGTCGGCGGTGGCCCAGGAGCCGACGCCGAACACCTTGGTGTCCAGCCCCATCTCGCGGATCTGCTTGACCAGGATGGAGCCGTCCTGGGTCTCGGCGGCGACGAACACGCCGTCCGGCTTGGCGGCGCGCAGCTTGGTCAGCAGCGTGAAGAAGTCGGTGGCGCCGTGGTCGAAATACTCGGTCAGCACCGTCTTGACGCCCAGCGCCGTCAGGTCACGGGAGAATTCCTCCACCCCGCCGCGGCCCCAATCGTCGTTGACGCCGATGTAGGCGACCTTGGTCAGCTTCAGGTCGTTGGCGAGGATCTTTGCGAAGGCCTCCGCCATCAGCGCGTCCGTCTCGGCGGCGCGGAAGAAGTAGGGGTTGCCCTGCTCCGTCAGGCTGGCCTTCGACGACACGCCGGTGATCAGCGGAAGCTTGTATTTCTGGGCCACCGGCATGATCGCCGCGGTGGCGGAACTGCAGAAGGCGCCGACCAGCGTGACGACCTTGTCCTTCTGCACCAGCTTCTCGACGGCGTTGACCGAGTTGGCCGGCGTACACTGGCCGTCCTCGACGATCAGTTCGATCTTCTTGCCGAGGACGCCTCCGGCGGCGTTCATCTCCTCGACGGCGAGCCGGGCGCCTTCCACCACGGACTTGCCGTTGTAGGCGACCGATCCGGTCAGCGGCTGGACCAGCCCGATCCTGACCGTGTCCTGCGCCTGCGCCGGAACCGACGCGGCGATGCCGGTCAACAGCAGGCCGCCCAGTACCACGTTTCTCATCTCTCCCTCCGCGTTCGACGGTGATGTCGCGATGACGGCGAATGACGATTCCCTGTCGGCGCCCCGCCGTTCCCGGCGTGGGCGCGTCGGCCCGTTTCGGGAACGCGCGCCGTCCGATGCGGCAACCGTTCCCGTGTTTTATTATACGGCCAATTAATTATTCAGGGATGCTAACGGTCACGTCGCGGCGCTGTCAATCGCTTTTCCGACGAAGGCGGTTGGGGATTTTTCGGGGAGATGTTTTGCGCCCGGTCGGCGCGCGCCTCAGCGGAGCGCGTCGAGCGTGTCGGCGTTGGGGCAGAGCCGGGCGTGCTCCGGCTGCGTGCAGCCCTCGGCCAGCAGGCGGCGGCAGGTGCGGGCGCTGCGGCAGAGCGCGCAGACCCGTTGCAGGTCGTTCATCAGGTCGGGGCGGTCCTGCTCCACCACCGCGCCATCGACGCCGTGCAGCGCCATCGCGGCGGGCAGCAGCGCGCCGACATGGCCGGCGCGCAGGACGGACGGCGCGTTCAGGTCGGTCAGCCCGGCGTCGGCCAGCACGCGGCTGCGGTCGTGCGGGGCCAGCGCCTGGAGGGCGTTCAGGGACCGCGCACCGCGCCAGCCGCGCAGGAGTTTCGCGCACAGGCCCTCTTGCGGCGCAGGGGCGGGGGTGGTCATGGGAGTCTCCGAAGCGGGTTATTAATCGTTCGATTAATATTCGCCGTCGGAGCGCCCGGCGCCTTGATGTGGATCAGCCGCGCCCGGTTTTTATCACGAGGCCGGACGTGTCCCGATGCAGCGCACGGCGTAGCGCCGGAAGCCGAAGCCGGACTCGCCCTCGCAACGCTCGACCAGGAAGGCCGCGCGCCTTGTGACGATGCGGCTTCCCATGGCGAGCGGGGCGTCGTGCGCCAGTTCCAGCATCATGCGCTGCTGGCGCTGCGGGTGGGAGAGCAGCAGGGCGCGGGCCTTGCCCAGCCGCCGCCCCTCGGCGTCGCGGCAGCGGGCTGGGACCTCGAACATCCAGAAGGCGAGCGCGGCTTCGGACATGGGCGGAGTCCTCGTGGGATGGGGGGGTGTTCGGGTGCCGACGCTGCCCCCACCCCGGCCCTCCCCCGCTCTCAGCGGACCGAAGGTCCGCCTGCCGCGTCAGCGCAAACCTTTGGTTTGCGCGAGAGCTTCGCAGGGGAGGGAGACCGTCCCCTCCCCCGCCCAGCGGGGGAGGGTTAGGGTGGGGGCAAGCCCGCCGCGTTACGCCGCCACCGGAATGGGCTTCGGCAGCAGCGGGCTGTCCACCTCCTGCACCGCGCCGTCGCGCAGCGAGAAGGCCGGGACGATCATCTCCGGCGCGGTCACCCGCTCGCCGCTGTTGTCGCTGAGCTGCCAGCGGCCGGCCTTGACCTCCAGCACCGCCACGTCGGCGGCCATGCCCGGTGTCAGCGCGCCGATCTCGTCGGCCATGCCCAGCATGGCGGCGGGGTTGCTGGTCACCGTCTTCAGCACGTCGCCCAGCGCCATGCCGAGAGTCAGAAGCTCGGTCATCGCGTGGGTCAGGCTGAAGGGGGCGACGCCGTAGAAGGGGTTGGCCTCGCGGTCGCCGCCGGCACCCATGACCGGGGCCTTCACGTTGTAGCCGTGCAGGTCGGCGCCCAGCGTGTAGGGCAGGATGCCCGCCGCCAGAGTCCGCCGCGCCATCTCGAAGCTGAAGTGCGAGCCGTGGCCGACATCGACGGTCAGGCCGCGCTCCAGCGCCTTGTAGATGACCGGATGCACCTCGCCGGTGCGGGTCGAGATGAAGCCGCCGGGGTGCCGTGTGAAGGGGTGGGCCAGGATGTCGCGCGAATCGAGCAGCGGGACCAGCTCCTCCACCAGCATGTCGGGATCGACGGCCTCGCCGCCCTCCACCTCCGGCCAGAGCTGGCCGAGATGGACGTAGAGCGGAACGCCGATGCCGTCCGCGATGCGCTTGGCCTGCTTGATGACGTCGAGACCCCAGCGCGATGCGCCGCCGACCTCGGCATGGGCCTTGATGCCCTTCACGATGTCGCGATTCTCGCGCCCGACGCGGATGGTGGCGTCCACATCGACGCAATCCGGGCGGTAGAGCTGCGGGTAATAGTGGCCCTCCAGCCCGCCGACCAGATAGGCCGACAGGAAGCACAGCGTGCGCGAGCGCGCCGGCTCGGCGATGAAGCGGCGGAAGGCGGGCAGGGTCATCAGGCTCGGCCCGCCCTGATCGACCAGCGTCGACACGCCGGAGCGCACACCCACCATGTCCGGGTTCAACCCGAAGCGGCCGGTGACCTTTTCGAAGACGTGCGCGTGGGTGTCGATCAGGCCCGGCGTCACGAGCTTTCCGGAGACATCAAGGATGGTGTGGGCGGCATCGTCGGGCAGCCGTTCCGCCACCGCCGCGATGCGGCCCTTCGCGACCGCCAGATCGCCGACCAGATCCAGACCGTTGGCCGGATCGAGAATCCGTCCGCCGCGGAGCACGAGGTCGAACGTGTGCGTCTCTGACATAACCCACCTTCTTGCGCTGATTTTTATCTGCCCGTCCTTTCAGCAAGCGTCATGCCAGGGAGGGTCGGAGTCGCCGGGGCGCACAAAACTTCAGCATACTGACGAATGACCGTCTGTTGGGCATTTGGTGGTCAAAATACGCACAATACGGCATACCACGGCATGCGCCCACGGGCATCCGGTGGAACATTTTCCGCAGTATACTGACGATTCACGGTCGGGCGGTGACGCGCGGGACCCTGCTGCCAATTTGGGCACGAACGCAGAAGCCGAGGCGGAAATTGGGAGTTTTGAAGCGCTTCAACGTTTAGCGGCCATCGCCGCAGCGGGGTATGCCCGGGCACTCCATGGGTGCCGCAATATCATCAGCATGCTGATTAATGCCCGCGCGGCAGGCAGAGGTTGCGCACGAATGAAGCGGAAAGCCAAAGCCTTCTTAATTCCAAATTACCCGATTATCATCAATGAGATAAAGCGATCCTTTCGGGTTCTCCGCCGCCATCCCCTCAATCCGTTTGCCCAACATTAAGGCGGTTTCCGGCCTTGACGCTTGGCCGTGTCAGACCTCCCGCCGAACCGAAATGCGCAGTGTTCTGCCGGTTGGCACGGTGTTCGCAAAGGGATGGGAAACCAACGGAAAAAGTCGGATATCCATAAAAATGAGAGGGTTTCTTCGTGATGCGCGGCCTTCTTCCGTGAGGTTCCCATGCTGAACACGCCGCGCAGCCGCCGGGGAATGGTCACCTCCCCGCACCATCTCGCCAGCCAAGCCGGTCTTCAGATCCTGCGCGACGGCGGCACCGCCGTCGAGGCGGCGGTCGCGGTCGCCGCAGCGCTGGCCGTCGTCTACCCGCACATGACCGGCATCGGCGGCGACGGCTTCTGGCTGATCGCCGAGCCGGGGCGCGATCCCGTCGCCATCGACGCCTGCGGCGGGGCGGGCAAGGCCGTCTCGCTCGACCTCTACCGGCGCCACGGCCACGCCACCGTGCCTTGGCGCGGGCCGTTGGCGGCGAACACGGTCGCCGGCACCATCGACGGCTGGCGCGAGGCGCTGGCCGTCAGCGCCGGCTGGGCCGACCCGCTGCCACTCGCCCGCATCCTGGACGAAGCCATCGCCCACGCCGAGCAGGGCATCCCGGTCACCGCCAGCCAGGAAGGGCTGACCCGCCAGAAGCTGCACGAGCTGAAGGACGTGCCGGGCTTCGCCGATACGTTCCTGCCGGGCGGCGCCGTGCCGCCGGAAGGCTCCACGCTGAGGCAGCCGGCGCTGGCCGCTACGCTGCGCCGGCTGGCGGCGGAGGGGCTGGACAGCTTCTACCGCGGGCCGCTCGCAGCATCCATCGCGGCGGATCTGCAGCGTGCCGGCTCGCCGGTGGATGCGGCGGATCTCGCGGCCCACGCGGCGCACCGCCGCCCGGCCCTGTCGGTCGGCGTGCGCGGGGCGCGGCTGTTCAACCACCCGCCGCCGACGCAGGGTCTGGCCTCGCTGATGATCCTCGCGCTGTTCGACCGGCTGGGCGTGACGGAGGGCGAGGGCTTCGACCACATCCACGGGCTGATCGAGGCGACCAAGCAGGCCTTCCTGGTGCGCGACCGCGAGGTCGGCGACCCGGCCTACATGGGGCGGGAGGCGCAGAGCTTCCTTGACGACGCCGAGCTGGACGGGCTGGCGGCGAACATCGACCGCGCCCGCGCGCTGCCCTGGCCGCATGTGGCGAAACCCGGCGACACGGTGTGGCTGGGCGTGATCGACGGGCAGGGCCGCGCCGTCAGCATGATCCAGAGCGTCTATTTCGAATTCGGCTCCGGCCTCGTCCTGCCGGAGACCGGAATCACTTGGCAGAACCGCGGCGCCTCCTTCCGCTTGGCGGAGGACGGCTGGAACGCGCTGGCGCCGGGGCGCAAGCCCTTCCACACGCTGAATCCCGCGATGGCCCGCTTCGATGACGGGCGCGGCATGGTCTACGGCACCATGGGCGGGGAGGGGCAGCCGCAGACGCAGGCCGCCGTCTTCTCCCGCTACGCGATGTTCGGGCAGGGCCTGCAGGCCGCCGTCACGGCGCCGCGCTGGCTGCTCGGCCGCACCTGGGGCGAGGACAGCGTGACGCTGAAGCTGGAAAACCGCTTCGATCCCGCCCTGGTCGCCGCCCTGCGCGACGCCGGGCACGAGGTCGAGCTGCTCGATCCGTTCACGAGCACCATGGGGCATGCGGGCGCCATCGTCCGCCATGCCGATGGAACGCTGGAGGGGGCGACCGATCCCCGCAGCGACGGCGCGGTCGCCGCTTGGTGATTCCACTGGGTGACCACCGCCTACTGACGGTTCAAATCAAAAAGAGGGGGCTAGACGACATGCGGACGATGAAGACCACGGCGTTGCTGCTGAGCGCCGCACTGCTGGCGCCGGGCGTGGCCTTTGCGCAGGAGACGATCAAGATCGGCGTGACCCAGCCGCTGACCGGCGCGGTCGCCGCGTCGGGCAACTACGTCGCCAACGGCGCGCGGGTGGCGGAGGAGGTCGTCAACGCCAACGGCGGCGTGCTGGGCAAGAAGATCCAACTGATCATCGAGGACAACAAGAGCAACCCGAAGGAAGCCGTCGCCTCCGCCGAGAAGCTGATCGTGCGCGACAAGGTCCCGGTGCTGATGGGCGCCTGGAGCTCCACCTTCACCCTGGCGGTGATGCCGAAGCTGGTGGAGTACGGCGTGCCGATGGTGGTGGAGACCTCCTCCTCGACCAAGATCACCACCTCGGGCAACCCGTGGGTCTTCCGCATCGCCCCGACCTCCGCCATGGAGGCCAAGTCCTTCGCGGAGAAGCTGGACCACTTCCAGCCGGCCATCCAGAAGGCCGATTTCCTGGCGGTGAACAACGATTTCGGCCGTGGCTCGGCGGAGGAGTTCCGCAAGATGCTCCAGGCCAAGGGCGTCAAGATCGGCGTCACCGAGACGATGGCGCCGGAGGCCACCGACCTGTCGGCCCAGCTCTCCAGCATCAAGCAGTCGGGCGGCGACACGCTGTTCGTCACCACCGGCGTCGAGCAGATCACCCTGATCCTCAAGCAGGCGGCGGAGCTGCGCCTGCCGCACCGGGTCATCACCAACGGCGGCTCCTCCTCCCCCGATCAGCTCATCGCGCAGGCGGGTGCGGCGGCGAACGGCGGCTACTTCACGCTGTTCTTCGCCCCCTGGTTCCCGGAGAAGGCGGTGCACCCGACGGTCGCCAAGACCTTCGTCGATGGCTGGAACAAGAAGGGCTACGACTTCGCCGGCCTGACCGAGGGCTACCGCGGCTATGACGGCATCATGACCATCGTGGAGGCCATCAAGAAGGCCGGCAAGGCCGAGCCGCAGGCCATCCGCGACGCGCTGTGGACCGTCAAGCTGGACGGCGTGAACGGCGACATCGCCTTCAAGAAGGACGGCCCGGAAGGCAAGGAGAGCGGCCAGAACGAGGCCAACGTCTACGTCGTCCAGGTGAAGGACGGCAAGGTGACGATGCCGTAAGGCCCTCCTTTCAAACGCCCTCTCCCCTCTGGGGAGAGGGAGGGGACCCGCGCCGCAGGCGCGGGGAGGGTGAGGGGGATGTCCGTGGCGGCGCGTCCGGCACAAGCGCAACCCCCTCACCCTGACCCTCTCCCCGCTTTCGGCGGGCCGAGGGCCCGCCTGACGCGTCAGCGCAAACGTCGTTTGCGCGTGAGCGGAGGGGAGAGGGGAAAACCGAGGGATGGAGACACGCGGTGGAAGCGCATCTGCAGCACCTTTTGAACGCCGTGGTCCTGGGGGGGACCTACGCGCTGCTGGGAATCGGCCTGACGCTGATCTTCGGCATCATGCGCGTGGTCAACTTCACCCATGGCGAGCTTTACACTTTCGGCGCCTACATGGCCTACATGCTGGCCGGGATGATGGGGCTGAACTTCTTCATGTCCCTGGCGATGGCCGCCGTGCTGGGCATGGCGCTGGGCGCGCTGATCGAATTCACGCTGCTGCGCCCGCTGAAGGGCGCCGACATCGACACCACCATGCTGGTGATGATCGGCGCCGGCATCGCCATGCAGGCCGGCGAGCAGCTCGTCTGGGGCGGTGTCGCGAAGTCGGTGCCCAGCCCCTTCCCGACCGAGCCGGTGGTGCTGGGGTCGGTGTCGGTGGGCATGAACCGGCTGTTCGTCCTGGGCGTGGCGCTGCTGCTGTTGGGCGGCTTCTACCTGCTCATCAACCGGACCAAGCTGGGCGTCGCCATGCGCGCCACCTTCCAGGACCCGGACACGGCGGCGCTGATGGGCGTCAACCGCGGGCTGATGTACACGCTGACCTTCGCGCTCGGCTCCGGCCTCGCCGCCACGGCGGGGGCGCTGCTCGGCCCGATCTTCGTGGTCACGCCGACCATGGGCGATCTGGTGGCGCTGAAGGCCTTCGCCATCGTCATCCTGGGCGGGCTGGGGAACATCCCCGGCGCCACCATCGGCGGCTTCGTCCTGGCGCTCGCCGAGGAGTTCGGCGCCGGCTACCTGTCGTCGGGCTACCGCGACGCCATGGGCTTCCTGCTGATCATCGCCGTGCTGATCGTGCGGCCCCAGGGTCTCTTCGCCATGAAGGAGCGGATCGGATGACGACGCGTCTCCTCCCCTGGCTGTTCGTGCTGGTCATGGCGGTCGGGCCGCTGTGGCTGGGCGACCAGTACATCCTCTACGTCCTGACCTCGACCGGCATCTTCATCATCGGGGCGATGAGCCTGAACCTGCTGCTCGGATACACCGGGCAGCTCAGCCTCGGCCACATCGCCTTCTTCGGGATCGGCGCCTACACCAGCGCGCTGCTGTCGCTGGGCTTCGACCTCGATCTCGGCGGGGCGGAACCCTTCGTGCTGGGGCCGCAGCCGGTGTGGGTGGCCTTCCTCGGCGGCATCCTGGTGGCGGCGCTGTTCGGCTTCCTGATCGGCAAGCTCGCCTTCCGGGTGCGCGGGGCCTACTTCGTCATCGTCACCATCAGCTTCGCCCAGGTCATGCGCATGGTCGCGCTGAACTGGGTGGACCTGACCGAGGGGCCGATGGCGCTGAACAACATCCCGCCGCTGTCGGTTTGGCTGCCGTGGGACGGGGTGATCCCGCTCTACAGGAAGGAATACAACTACCTTCTGGTGCTGGCGGTCGCGGTGGTCTGCTTCCTGGTGATCCAGCGGCTGGTGCAGTCGCGGGTGGGCCGGGCGCTGGTGGCGCTGCGCGAGAACGAGTCGCTGGCGCGCTCGGTCGGCATCGACGTGACGCGCTATCTGGTCGTCGCCACGGTGATCGCGGCGGGCATGGCCGGGGCCGCGGGCGGGCTCTACACCCACTACATCCGCATCGTCGATCCGGACGTCTTCATGTTCATCTACACGGTGACCATGGTCATCATGGTGGTGACGGGCGGCAAGGGCACGCTGGCCGGACCGATCGTCGGCGGCCTCGCCTTCGGCATCCTGCCCGAGGTGCTGCGTGAGGTGGCGCGGCCCGAGGTGCAGTGGATCATCTACGGCGTCGCCATGATCGTGGTCGTCTTCTTCCTGCCGCAGGGCATGGTCCCGGCGGTCAAGAACTGGTTCGCCGGCCGCCGCAAGCGCGTCGCCGCCACGGCGCTGGGCCTGCGCAAGGAGACCTCGGCATGAGCCTCGCCCTCGACGAATCTGCCGCGCCGATCCTTGAGGTGCGCGAGGTCGCCGTTCATTTCAGCGGCCTGATCGCCATCGCCTCGATGAGCTTCGCCGTGCCGGAGGGGGAGATCGTCAGCCTGATCGGCCCCAATGGTGCTGGCAAGACGACGGCCTTCAACGTCATCACCGGTTTCCTGAAGCCGACCGGCGGGAAGGTGCTGTTCCGCGGCACCGACCTGACGCGCCTGTCCTCCAACCGCATCGCCGGGCTGGGCGTCGTGCGCACCTTCCAGCGCACCAGCATCTTCGCCGGCTGCACCGTCTTCGACAACGTGCTGACCGGGATGCACCGGCAGGGCCGGGCGGAGACCTGGGGCGCTTTGCTGCGGCTCGCCTCGGTGCGGGCGGAGACGGAGCGGATGCGGGCGGCGGTGGCGGAGATCCTGGCCTTCGTCGGGCTGTCGCACCGCGCCGACGAGCTGGCCGGCAACCTCGCCTACGGCGAGCAGCGGTTGCTCGGCATCGCCATCGCGCTGGCCGCCGACCCGAAGCTGCTGCTGCTGGACGAACCCGCCGCCGGGCTGAACCCGTCGGAGACGGAGGCCTTCATGGGCGTCGTCCAGCGCATCCGCGACCGCGGCGTGACCATCCTGCTGGTGGAGCACGACATGCGCATGGTCATGACCATCTCCGACCGCGTGGTGGTTCTGAACCACGGGCGCATCATCGCCGAAGGCCCGCCGGAGGTCATCCGCGCCAACCCGGACGTGATCCAGGCCTATCTGGGCCAGGGGGTGAAACATGCTAAAGGTTGAGGGGATCACCGTCTGCTACGGCCAGATCCCGGCGCTCCGCAACGTCTCGCTGACGGTGGAGGAGGGGGAGCTCGTCACCCTGATCGGCGCCAACGGGGCCGGCAAGACCACCACGCTGCGCGCCATCAGCGGCCTGCTGCCGCTGGCCTCGGGCCGTATCACCTTCGAGGGGCGGGAGATCGGCAACGCCGCGCCGCGAACGGTGCTGGCGCTGGGCGTGGCGCACTGTCCGGAGGGGAGGCGCGTCTTCCCCCACCTGACCGTGCGCGAGAATCTGGAGATGGGCGCCTATCTGCGCCGCGACCATCAGGCGGTGAGCCAGGACATGGAGCGGCTGTTCCACCGCTTCCCCCGTCTGAAGGAGCGGCTGAACCAGCCCGCCGGCACCATGTCGGGCGGCGAGCAGCAGATGCTGGCCATCGCGCGGGCGCTGATGTCGCGCCCGAAGATCGTGCTGTTCGACGAGCCGTCGCTCGGCCTCGCCCCCAACCTCGTGGAGCGCACCTTCGAGATCGTGTCGGACATCCGCCGGGAAGGGACGACCGTGCTGATGGTCGAGCAGAACGCCTACGCCGCGCTCGACATGTGCGACCGCGCCTACCTGCTGGAAAGCGGGCAGGTGATGGAGCAGGGCACCGGGCAGGCGATGCTCGCCAACGACCACATCCAGCGCGCCTATCTGGGCGGTTAAGAAAAAAGAGAGGGTCAGGGAATGGGAGAGGTTAGCACCGCCGGTTCCGGTGTGGGCGCCAGGGTCCGCCGCAAGGAGGACGACCGGCTGCTGCGCGGGCGGGGCCGCTTCGTCGGCGACATCGCCCTGGTCGGCATGAAGGAGCTGGCCTTCGTGCGCAGCCCGGTCGCCCACGCCACCATCACCGGCATCGAGATCCCGGAGGAGCACCGCGGCGCCGTCTTCACCTGGGCGGATCTGGCGGCGGGCGGCGTGAAGCCGATCCGCGCCGTGTCGGGACTGCCCGGCTTCAAGGTGTCGGAGCAGCCGGCGCTGGCCGACGGCAAGGTGCGCTTCGTCGGCGAGCCGGTGGCCGTCTGCGTCGCCGCCACCCGCGCCGAGGCCGAGGACATCGCCGCCTCCGTCTTCGTCGATTACGCCGAGCTGCCGGTGAATTCCGACATGCTGGAGGCGGTGACGCCGGGCGCGCCGAAGGTGCACGACCACTGGCCGGACAACGTCTTCCTGGAGACCAACGTCGGCGGGAACATCGCGGAGATCGCCGCCACCGCCCCGGTGAAGGTGTCGCGGACCATCCGCACGGCGCGCCAGTGCATGGTGCCGCTGGAGGGCAAGGGCGTGGTCGCCCATTGGGACCGCCATGTCGAGCAGCTCGTCCTGACCACCTCGACCCAGATGCCGCACATCGTGCGCGCCGGCCTGTCGGAATGCCTGGACCTCGACCAGGGGCTGATCCGCGTGGTGGCGCCCGACGTCGGCGGCGGCTTCGGCTGGAAGGGCCTGCTTCAGCCCGAGGAGATCGTGGCCGCCTGGATCGCCATGCGGCTCGACCGCCCCGTCCGCTGGACCGAGGACCGGCGGGAGCATCTGGTCGCCGCCGCCAACGCCCGCGAGCACCATTACGAGATCACCGCCTACGCCGACGAACGTGGGCGGCTGCTGGGGATCGAGGCCGACGCCTGGGTCGATGCCGGGGCCTACTCCGTCTACCCCTTCTCCGCCTGCCTGGAAGCCGCGCAGGTCGGCAGCATCCTTCCCGGCCCCTACGATTTCGCGCATTACCGCTGCCGCACCTTCTCCGTCTGCACCAACAAGCCGCCCATCGTTCCCTACCGCGGGGTGGCGCGCACCGGCGTGTGCTTCGCCATGGAGCAGATGATCGACGCCGTCGCCGACGCCGTGGGGCGGGAGCCGTGGCAGGTCCGGCTGGAAAACCTCGTTCCGCCGGAGAAGATGCCCTTCGACAACGTGACGAAGAAGCATTTCGACAGCGGCGACTATCCCGAATCCGTCCGCCGCGCCGTCGCCGCTATCGAGCTTGAGGGCTGGCGCGCCCGCCAGAAAAGCGGGGAGCCGGATGGGCGTCTGATCGGCGTCGGCTTCGCCACCTATTGCGAGCAGTCGGCCCACGGCACCGCCGTCTATCACGGCTGGGGCATCCCGATGGTGCCGGGGCACGAACAGGCGCAGGCCCGCATCACCCCGGACGGCGGGCTGGAACTGCGCGTCGGCGTGCAGTCGCACGGCCAGAGCATGGAGACCACCTTCGCCCAGGTCGCCCACGAGGTGCTCGGCATCCCGCTGGAGAAGATCAAGCTGGTGCACGGCGACACCGGCCTGACGCCCTATTCGACGGGCACCTGGGGGTCGCGCAGCATGGTCATGGCCGGCGGCGCCGTCGCCACCGCCTGCCGCACGTTGGCCGAGCGCCTGCGTAAGATCGGAGCGCATCTGATGCAGGCCGGGCCGGACGGGGTGGTTCTGGAGGGTGGGTTGGTGAGGGCCGGACCCGCCGCGGTGACCATCCGCGAGATCGCGCACACCTGGTACCGCGCGCCGCAGCTCCTTCCCGCCGACGTGGACCGGGGCGGGCTGGAGGTCACCGCCGGCTACAAGCCGGGCAGCGACCACGGCACCTTCTCCTACGCCACCCACGCCGTGGCGTTGGCGGTGGACCCGGAGATCGGGCAGGTCGAGATCCTCGATTACTTGGTGGTCGAGGACGCCGGGACCATGGTCAACCCGATGGTCGTCGACGGCCAGATCTACGGCGGCGTCGCCCAGGGCGTCGGCACCGCGCTCTACGAGCGGATGCCCTACGACGCGGAGGGCCAGCCGCTCGCCTCCACCTTCGCCGACTATCTGGTCCCCGGATTCACCGAGGTCCCGCACGTGAGGATCATCCACATGCTGACGCCCTCGCCCTACACCGAGTTTGGCGTGAAGGGCATCGGCGAGGGCGGCGCCATCGCCCCGCCGGCGGCGATTTGCAACGCCATCAACGACGCGCTGAAGCCGCTGGGAGTCACCGTGACGAACGCGCCGATGACCCCGGAAGTCATTCTTGGTGCCATCGCCGAAACGCGAGGTGCGGCATGAAGGCGGTCGATTTCGACTATGCGCAGCCGGCCACGCTGGACGCGGCGCTGGAGCTTCTGTCGCGCGAGGACGTGATGGTGCGGCCCGTCGCGGGGTCGCAGTCGCTCGGCCCCATGCTGAACCTGCGGCTGGCCCAGCCGGAGCTGCTGGTGGACATCACCCGCATCGCGGAGCTTCAGGCGATCCGCCTAGACGGCGACCGGCTGACCATCGGAGCCTGCGTCACCCACGCTCGGCTGGAGGACGGCGACTACCCGGACGTGACGCGCGGCGTGCTTCCCAGCGTGGCGGCGGTGATCGCCTACCGCGCGGTGCGCAACCGCGGCACCATCGGCGGCAGCCTCGCCCACGCCGACCCGGCGGCGGATTGGGTGAACGTCCTGACCGCGCTCGGCGCCGACGTGGTGATCGCCGGCACGGGCGGGCGGCGCACGGTGCCGATGACCGACTTCATCCTGGGCGTCTTCGAGACGGCGCTGCAGCCGGGCGAGATCGTCGCGGAAATCCATGTGCCGGCCCTGTCCGACCGGGCGCGCTGGGGCTACTACAAGGTCTGCCGCAAGACCGGCGAGTTCTCCCACGCCACCGGGGCGGTGCTGATCGACCCGGCCCGCGGCGTCCAGCGCTGCGTCGCCGGGGCGACCTCCGGCAAGCCGGTGGTGATCGACGGCCCGGCCCTGTTCGAGGGCGGCTGCACGGAGGCGGCGATGGCCGCTCATCTCGCCGGCAGCCCCGCCGCGGACGACCCCATCGCCCTTAAGACCCACACCGTCGCGCTGAAGCGCGCCATCGCGCAGGTGATGTCATGAGCGCCCATGCCAAAACCATTTCCCTGACCGTCAACGGCACGCGGGTCGAGGCCAGCGTGCCGCCGCGCCAGCATCTGGGCGACTTCCTGCGCGAGCGGGAGCTGCTGACCGGCACCCATCTGGGCTGCGAGCACGGCGTGTGCGGCGCCTGCACCATCCTGATCGACGGCGAGCCGGCGCGCTCCTGCATCACCTTCGCGGTGGCCTGCGACGGGCGGTCCGTCACCACGGTGGAGGGGCTGGACGACGATCCCGTCGCCACGGAGCTGCGCGAGGCCTTCTCCGCCGAGCATGGGCTCCAGTGCGGCTTCTGCACGCCGGGGATGCTGGTGGCGGCGCGCGACGTCGTGCTGCGCCGCCCGGACGCCGACAACCCGGCGATCCGCACGGCGATGAGCGGCAACCTGTGCCGCTGCACCGGCTATGTCGGGATCGTCAACGCCATCCGCCGCGTCATCGACGCGCGCAACACGAACGCGGGGTAAGCCCATGCCGACCATGACCCAGACCCTTGCCGTCAACTTCCCGCGCGCCCGCGTCTGGCCGCTGTTGAGCGATGTGGAGCGGGTGATCGCCTGCATGCCCGGCGCCTCGCTGACCAAGCCGCGCGAGGGCGACCGGATCTTCGGACAGATGCGCGTGAAGCTCGGCCCCATCGCCGCCGCCTTCGCCGGCGAGGGCACGCTGACGATGGACGAGGCGACCCACACCGGCGTCATCCACGGCCAGGGCACCGACCCCAAGAACAACTCCCGCGCCAAGGCCGACGTGACCTTCGCCGTCGTGGAGGAGGGGCCGGGGACGCGCATCGACCTGACCGTCGATTTCACCCTGACCGGCGTTCTGGCCCAGTTCAGCCGCGGCGCCATCGTGCAGGAGATCGCCAACCGCCTGACCGCCGAATTCGCCCGCAACCTGGAAGCCAAGCTCGCGGCGACGGCACCGGCGGAGAAGGTGGTGGAGATGGCTCCGCTCGCGGAGGCAGTGGCCGCCCCACCCCCCGAGCCCGCCAAGGAACTGAACGCTGGCAATCTCCTGTGGAGCATGTTGAAGGATTGGCTGCGCAAGCTCTTTTCCAACCCTCTCCCCTCTGGGGAGAGGGTGGCCCGGAGGGCCGGTGAGGGGGATGCGCGTGGCGGTGCGTCCGGCAAAGGCGCAACCCCCTCACCCTGACCCTCTCCCCGCTTTCGGCGGACCAGAGGTCCGCCTGTCGCGTCAGCGCAAACTTCGTTTGCGCGAGAGCGGAGGGGAGGGGGAATTTGGAATTCTGATGAGACTCAAACCCGCATCATGCCGAACGACCCTCTGAACGCCTTCGTCCCCTACGGCCGGACCGAGGTCGCTGGAGCCGCAAGTGGCCCGCTGGCCGGGCTGCGCTTCGCGGTGAAGGACCTGTTCCACATCGCTGGCCTGCCCACCGGGGCCGGCAACCCCGACTGGCTGCGCACCCATGACGTCCCGCGGGACACCGCGCCGGCCGTGCAGCGATTGCTCGACGCCGGGGCGCGCGTCGCCGGAAAGACACTGACCGACGAGCTGGCCTGGAGCCTGGCCGGCGAGAACGCCCATTACGGCACGCCGGAGAACCCGAAGGCGCCGGGCCGCATCCCCGGCGGCTCCTCCAGCGGGTCGGCCGCCGCGGTGGCGGGCGGGGCGGTGGACTTCGCCATCGGGACCGACACCGGCGGATCGGTCCGCCTGCCGGCGAGCTATTGCGGCCTCTACGGCATCCGGCCCACCCACGGGGCAGTTCCGCTCGACGGCTCCGTACCCCTGGCGCCGAGCTTCGACACGGTGGGCTGGTTCGCGTGGGAGGCGGCGCTGCTCCGCCGCGTCGGGGCGGTGCTGCTGCCCCCGGCGCCCGATCTGGCCCTGCGCCGCCTGCTGGTCGCCGAGGACGCCTTCGCCATCGCGGGGGATGCGGTGCGCGCCGCCCTCGCCCCGGCCTTGGACCGGCTGCGCGAGCGGTTCGGGGGTGCGGAGGCCGTGACGCTGGCCCCGGAGGGGCTGGACCAATGGCGGCCGGTCTTCCAGACGCTCCAGGCCGCCGAAGCCTGGGCGGCGCATGGCGCCTGGATCACGGCGACGAAACCGACCTTCGGGCCGGGCGTGCGCGACCGTTTCGCGGCGGCGGCCACGCTCGACCCCGCCCTGGCCTGCGCGGCGGAGGAGACGCGGCAGGGCATCCGCCGGCGGATGGACAAGCTGTTGGAAGCGGACGGGCTGATTGTCCTGCCCAGCGCGCCGGGCATCGCGCCGCTGCGCGGCTCCTCGGGGGCGGCGGTGGACGCGGAGCGCGGGCGGGCGCTGGCGATCCTGTGCCCTGCCGGTCTGGCCGGTCTGCCGCAACTCTCCATTCCCGTGGCGCGGCTCCAGGGCTGCCCGCTTGGCCTGTCGCTGATCGGCCCGCGCGGCGGCGATTCGACCCTTCTGGCCATTGCCGAGGACCTCTTCGCATGACGCTTGAGATCAACATCCCCGAAGTGGTGGCCGAGGTCACCGCCGCCTTCGAGCACTATGAGCGCGCGCTGACCGGCAACGACGTGGCGGTTCTGGACGAGCTGTTCTGGAACCACCCGGCAACCCTGCGCTACGGCGTGGGCGAGAACCTGTACGGCTACAAGGCCATCGCCGCCTTCCGCCAGGGCCGCCCGGCGGCCGGGCTGGACCGGGTGTTGCGCAACACCGTCATCACCACCTATGGCCGCGACATGGCGACCGCCAACACCGAATTCACGCGCCCCGCCACCGAGCGCGTCGGGCGGCAGAGCCACACATGGGTCCGCATGCCCGAGGGCTGGCGGATCGTCGCGGCGCATGTGTCGCTGATGGGCTAGACGTCACAGCCTTCGGCCGGTTGCCGATTTTCCGGCCTGCCGCCATCCTCTCTTGTTAGCCGCTTTCCCGAACCCGCTCCGACGGACCGCCCGCGATGACCTTAGACGACCCCCTGATCGAAGAGGCGTACCGCGTCCTGGCGGAGCGTCCCGGATTCCTGATCCGCCGCCTGCACCAGATCCACGTCGCCATGTTCATGGAGGAGTGCGCGGAGTTCAACATCACCCCCGTCCAGTACAGCGTGCTGACCGCCCTGGTGGACCGTCCCGACCTGGATCAGGTGACGCTGGGCGCCCAGATCGGCATCGACCGCACGACCACCGCCGGCGTTCTGGCGCGGCTGGCCGAGCGTGGGCTGATCCAGCGCCGGGCCAGCCCGGTGGACAAGCGCATGAAGCTGGCCGCCATCACCGCAGAGGGCCGGAAGCTGCTGCGCCGCATGGACAAGAAGGCCCAGCGCGCCCACGACCGCACCATCGCGCCCCTGCCGAAGGAGGACCGGGCGGTTTTCCTGCGCTACCTGCTGCATCTGGTGGACGCCAGCAACGGCTACGGCCGCGCCCCGCTGCATCTGCCGTAACGGCATCGGAAAAACCTGAAGAGTTGGGGACACACGCGATGAACGACGCCACCGCGCGGGCCGTGGAGCGGATGCTGGCCGCCGATCCGGTGTGGACGGAGACCGGAACCGCCGTGGAGCGGATCGGGCTCGACCGCCACACGCTGCTGCACGCCGGGCCGCCCTTCGCCGATCCGGCGGAGATCTGCGCGCCGATCCTCAACGCCGCCACCGCGGCGCTGCTGTTCGAAGGCATGGCCGACGGCGTGGAGGAGGCCCGCGCCCTGGTGCGCAGCGGCGCCGTGACCCTGCGCCCCGCCCAGGACTTCGGCGTGGTCACCCCGCTCGCCGCCGTCGTGTCGCGGTCGATGTGGCTGCATGTGGTGGAGGATGCTGGCGGTTCCGGTGCCCGCGCCTACAGCCCGCTCAATGAAGGCGGCGGCCCCGCCCTGCGCTTTGGCATCGTCAGCGGCGCGGTGGTGGAGCGTCTGCGCCTGCTGCACGGCGCGGTCGGCCCGGCGCTGGCCGGGATCGGGCCGGTGGAACTGTCCGGCATCGCCCGCGAGGCGATGGAGCAGGGGGACGAACTGCACGGGCGCGTCGGGGTGGCCTCGGCACTGCTGACCGAAACGCTGGTGGCGCGGCTGGGTGGGACCGGCGAGGTCTGCGCCTTCCTGAAGGAGGCCGGGCAGTTCTTCCTGAACCCCTGGATGGCCGCCTGCAAGGCGGTGATGCTGGCCGCGGATGGGGTGCCGGGGGCGGCGCTGGTGACGGCGGCGGGCGGCAACGGGGTGCGCTTCGGGCTGCGCCTGTCGGGCATGATGGGCGAGGGTTGGGCGAGCGCGCCGGTGGCCGCCCCGCAGGGGCCGGACATCGGCTCTCCCGGCGGTGCTTCCCGCCCGCGCCTGCCGGCGATCGGGGACAGCGCCGTCATCGACGCGCTGGGCTTCGGTGCGCTGGCGCTCGACGCCGCCCCGCTGCTGCGGGCGGAACTGGGGGCGGCGGCCGAGACGGCCATCGCGGCGGCGGACCGGCTGCTCTGCGCCGAACATCCCGTCCACGGGCGGCGCGTCGGGCTGGATGCCCGCGCCGTGCTGCTGGGCGGCCCGGTTCCCCCGGTCTGTCTGGCCGCCCTGCACGCGGCGGGGGAGGACGGGATCGTCGGGCGCGGCCTCGCCTGGCACCCGCCCTCCTGCCACGCCGAGGCGGTGGCCGTGGTGGACGCGCTGAGCCGTGCCGGTTTCCCGGACGCCCCCGACCGTCGCGCCTGACGACCGGGGGCAGCGGTTCAGACACGATCCCCCATCACTTCTTCACGAGGGGGCAATCGCTCTGCGACAGCGGCCGGAAGGCCTCCTCCGCGGGGATCGTGGCGCGCAGGCTGTAGTAGTCCCAGGGGTATTTGGACTCCGAGGGCTTCTTCACCTGCATCAGGTACATCTCGCGCATGAAGCGGCCGTCCTCGCGCACCCAGCCGTCCTTCACGAACACGTCGTTGATCCGCGTGCTCTTCAGCTTTTCCATGACCGGGCCGGCCTCGTCGGTGCCGGCGGCCTCGATGGCCTTCAGGTAGGCGAGCGTCGAGGAATAGACGCCGGCCTGCCCCATGTTCGGCATGATCTTCACCCGCTCGTGGAAGCGCCGGGAGAAGGCGCGGGTCTCGTCGTCGCGGTCCCAGTAGAAGGCGGTGGTCAGGTACATCCCCTGCGTCGCCTCCAGCCCCAGGGCGTGGACGTCGGTGTCGAACAGCAGGAGGCCGGCGAGCTGCTGGCCGCTCTGGGTCAGGCCGAATTCGGAGGCGGCCTTGATGGCGTTGCGCGCGTCCATTCCGGTGGTGGCGAGGCCGACGATCTTGGCCCCGGACGCCTGCGCCTGCGTCACGTAGGACGCGAAATCCAGGTTGTTCAGCGGGAAGCGCACCGCGCCCAGGACCTTGCCGCCGTTCTCCTGGACGATCTTCGCCGTGTTCTCCTCCAGCCCGTGGCCGAAGGCGAAATCGACGGTGAGGAAGTACCAGGTGTCGCCGCCCTGCTTGATCGTCTGCGCCCCGGTGCCCTTGGCCAGCGCGTAGGCGTCGTAGGCGTAGTGGATGGTGTTGGGCGTGCATTTGTCGCCGGTTAGCCGGGTGACGGACGGGCCGTTGAAGATGGCGACGCGGTTCTTGTCGCGGACGATGTCCGCCACCGCCAGCGCCAGACCGGAGTTCGCCACGTCCTGGATGAGATCGACGTTCTGCGCGTCGATCCACTCGCGCACGATGGCCGAGCCGACGTCCACCTTGTTCTGGTGGTCGGCCGTCAGCACCTCGATGGGCTTGCCCAGCACCGTGCCACCGAAATCCTCCACCGCCATCTGGGCGGCGGCGACGGAACCGCGGCCGCTCTGGTCGGAGAAGGCCCCGGACAGGTCGGTGATGACCCCGATCCGGACGACGTCGTTCGAGATCTTCGCACCCTGCTGCGCCGCCGCCGGCAGCATGGCGGCGAGCAGCAGCGCGGTCCCGGACAGCAGCGCGGTGCCCAACTGACGCTTCATCGCTTCCTCCCTGTTTTGCGTCGTCCCGGCGAGCCTTCACCGAAACCCGTTGCCATACCGTCCCGCCCCGTGGTCGATTCCACAACGGCGCGCGATCCGGGGCATGGGTAAAATGGGGAAAAACGGTCGGTTCGACGTACAAATCGTTTCGGCGCTCGACCCCCCGGCCGGATGGGCGGAAGGGGCGGGGGAGCGGTTGTTCTGTCCGGCCTTCGGCGGGCATCCGGCGGACCGCGCCGAGTATCTCGCCCTGCTTCCCGTCCAGGACAGCAACGGGCGGCTGCTCGCCGCCTTGGCCGCCCTGCCGGATGGCGTGCCGGAGGGTGTGTGCGTCGGCGTGCTGGCCGTGGACCCCTTCCGGCCGGTGGGGCCGTTTCTGGAGACTTTGCGCCAGTTTGGGGTGCGCGCGGTCGCCAATTTCCCCACCACCGCGCTGTTCGACGGGGAAACCGGCGAGACGCTGCGCGGCGTCGGGCTCGGTGCGGAGCGGGAGGTGTCGTTCCTGGAGCAGGCCGCCCAGGCCGGGTTCGCCGTCACCGGCTTCGCCGCCGACGCGGCGATCGGCCGGCGCCTGCGGGCGGCGGGTGCCGTGCGCCTCGTCGTGCATCCCGGCGCCGCGACCGGCGATCCGTCACGCGACGCCGAGGCGGTCGCGAACGCCGCCGCGGTCGTCGCCGAACTGCGCGGAGAGGGCGGCGGCCCCGTCCTCCTTTATCGGCCGACCGGCTTCGAGAATCATCATGATCTTATGAGGCAGGCGGCCGACGGGCTGGTGCTCCCGCCCGGCGGCGGTCATTCCAACAGGCCGTAGTGCCGCATCTTGTTGTAGAGCGTCTTGCGCGACAGGCCGAGGAAGCGGGCGGTCTCCCCCCGGCGGAAGCGGTGCCGCCGCAGGCCGTCGAGAATCCAGTCCCGTTCCGACTGTTTGGGCGACCGGTCCCCGGGCGCGTCGGGGCGTGGGCGGCTCGCGCGCTTGCCGTCCAGGGAGGGCAGGGCCTCCGCCTCGATGACGTCGCCGCTGCCGTCCAGCGCCTGCTCCACCACCGCGCGCAGTTCGCGGAGGTTGCCCGGCCAGTCATGGGCGATGAGCAGCCGGAACGCCCGTGGCGAGAGGCGCACGGGACCCGCCGATGGGCGCAGCGCCGCCGCGAAATGCTCGACCAGCAGCGGAATGTCGTCCAGCCGCTCGCTCAGCGGCGGCAGGTCGATGTCGCGTCGGGCGAGGCGGCGGGCCAAGTCCGGCACGAGCGCTCCGGCGCCGGCCGCGGCCTCCAGACCCGCCGTTCCGATCAGGATGATCCGCGCGTTGGAGCGCAGGCTGTCCTGGCCGCCTTGGCGGCGGAAGCTGCCGCGCTCCAGGAAGGCGGCAAGTTCCGCCTGCGTGCCGGGCGTCAGGATCTCCGCGTTCTCGATCACCAGCGTCGTTCCGTTCGCGGCCTCGACCCAGCCCAGGCGGCGCCGTCCGCCCTCCGCCGGTTCCGCCCCGAACAGCCACCCGCCGTCCAGATGGCGGGCATCGACGGTCATCGGCGGACGCTGGCGCTGGGGACCGCGCCCGTGCAGCAATCGCGCCACCAGCGTTCGCCCGCTGCCGTCCGGCCCGGCGACCCACACCGGCCCGCCGTCTGCGCCGAGATGCTCCAGCCGCGCCCGCGCCTCCACCAGCATGTCGGTGCGGCCGACCAGCCCCATCCCCTGGCCGGTCTGGTCGAGGCGGCGCTCCAGCCGGTCGATGCGCCGTTGCAGCGTCGAAACGAGCTTGAAGGCGGCGGTCATCTCCTCCATCGAGCTTTCCGAGGGCAGGCGGTCGATGGTCGAACCGCCGATGTAGCCGTCGGCCCGCGCCTCGCGGCAGGCCTCGTGCATCTCCTGCGGGGTGGTGATCGGCCCACCCTCGATCACGCACAGCGCGCCGGGGTCGGCGGTGCGGATCGCCTTGATGTGGCCGCGGGCGCGGTTGCCGACCTGCAGCACCGACTCCCCGCTGGGCACGCCAACGGCGCCGCCGGCGTTCCAGCCGATGTTGAAGCAGTAGAGGTCAATCCCCGTCCGGGCGAGCGCCAGCGCCTCCTCCCGGCGACGGAAATAACCGATGGTCGCCAGCCCGGCGGCCCGCGCCGCTTCCAGCAGGCGGACCTCGCGCGCGAAGCCCAGGCCGGTGCGCTCCAGCGCCTCGCGGAAGCGTCCGTCGACATGCGTCACGGTCGGGAAGTTCACCACACCGGCGAATCCCCAGGCGCGCAGCCGGTCCATGAAGGCGGGAAACTCCTCCTCCGCGAGTCCCCAGGCGCTGGCCCCGAAGAAGACCGGGATCGGCGTGGCGTGGACGATCTCCGAGCAGGCGAAGTCGGCGACGAAGGCGTTGCTGTCCCGCAACGCCAGCATGGTGGCGATGGACGACGCCCCCATGGTGCGGAAGCGCCCCGCGGCCAGCGCCAACAGGAAGTCGGCGCCGCCGCGCGCCGCCGCGCGGGCGGCGAGGCCGGTGCCGATGGCGGCGCCGACCAGCAGCGTGTGCCGGCCCGCGCAGGCCCGTCGCAGATCGTCCAGCAGCTGAGTCCGGTCATGGGCAATCAGAGCCTGGGTCATGCGGTCATCGGTCATGCGAACCATTATACCCAAGATTACCCGCTCCGCCGCAACGCTCCGGTTGGCGCCCCCGGCGGGCGGCCTACACTTCCGGAAAAGACGAAGGGAGGAGGCCCGGCCATGGCGGATGCGGAGCAAGGCGCGGCGGCGGTCTATGTCGTCGGCTGTTACGACACCAAGGGAGTCGAGTTGGACTATGTGCGGGGGCTGATCGCGGCGGAGGGGCTGCGCACGGTGACGGTCGATGTGGGCACCCGTCAGCCGGCCGTCCCCGCCGACGTCCCGGCGCGGGATGTCGCGTCCTGCCACCCCGACGGGGCGGAGGCCGTGCTGGGCACCGATGATCGCGGACTGGCCGTGTCGCGCATGGCCGACGCGTTCCGCCGCTTCGTCGAGCAGCGCCCCGACGTCGCCGGCATGATCGGGCTGGGCGGCTCCGGCGGCACGGCCATCATCGCGCCGGGCATGCGGACGCTTCCCGTGGGAACGCCCAAGCTGATCGTGTCCACGGTCGCGTCGGGCAACGTCGCGTCCTACGTCGGCGAGACGGACCTCTGCATGATGGCCTCGGTCACCGACGTCGCCGGGCTGAATCGGATTTCGCGCCGCGTGTTGGGCAACGCCGCCCACGCGATGGCCGGCATGGTGGCGCGCGCGATCCCCGAGACGGACGCCAAGCCGGCGCTGGGCCTCACCATGTTCGGCGTGACGACGCCCTGCGTCACGCAGGTGTCCCAGGCGCTCGACCCCGCCTACGATTGCCTGGTCTTCCACGCCACCGGCACCGGCGGGCGGGCGATGGAGAAGCTCGTCGCCTCGGGCCTGCTGTCGGGTGTGCTGGACGTGACGACCACCGAGGTCTGCGACCTGCTGATGGGCGGCGTCTTCAGCGCCGGAGAGGAGCGGCTGGACGCCATCGCGCGGGCCGGCATCCCCTATGTCGGGTCCTGCGGCGCGCTGGACATGGTGAATTTCGGCCCGCGTGAGACCGTGCCCGACCGCTACCGCGACCGGCTGTTCTACGTGCACAACCCGCAGGTCACGCTGATGCGCACCACGGCGGAGGAGAACCGGGCGATGGGTGCCTGGATCGGCCGCAAGCTGAACGCCTTCACCGGGCCGGTGCGCTTCCTCATCCCCGAAGGGGGCGTGTCGGTGCTCGACGCGCCGGGCCAGCCCTTCCACGATCCCGAGGCGGACGCCGCGCTGTTCGACGCGCTGGAGCGCACCGTCGAGCAGACGGACGCGCGCCGGCTGATCCGCCTTCCCCACAACATCAACGACCCCGCCTTCGCCGCCGCGCTCGTCCAGGCCTTCCGGGACATCGCCGCGGCCGGCCACGGCACGACGCCATAAGGAGCCTTCGACGATGCCCCGCATTCCCCGTCAACAAATCCTCGACCGGTTCCGCGGCATGATGGCCCGCGGCGAACCCATCGTCGGCGGCGGCGCCGGAACCGGGCTGTCCGCCAAATGCGAGGAGGCGGGCGGGATCGACCTGATCGTCATCTACAATTCCGGCCGCTACCGGATGGCCGGGCGCGGCTCGCTGGCCGGGCTGCTCGCCTATGGCAACGCCAACGAGATCGTCGTCGACATGGCGCGCGAGGTGCTGCCGGTGGTCCGGCACACCCCGGTGCTGGCCGGCGTCAACGGCACCGATCCCTTCATGATCCAGGACCAGTTCCTGCGGCGGCTGGCCGACCTGGGCTTCTCCGGCGTGCAGAACTTCCCGACCGTGGGGCTGATCGACGGCGTCTTCCGGGCCAACCTGGAGGAGACCGGCATGAGCTACGGTCTGGAGGTGGACATGATTCGCGCCGCCCATGAGCTGGATCTGCTGACCACGCCCTATGTCTTCTCGGAAGGGGAGGCGGTTGCGATGGCGGAAGCCGGGGCCGACGTCATCGTCTGCCACCTCGGCCTGACCACCGGCGGCAGCATCGGGGCGGAGACGGCGCTGTCGCTGAAGGATTGCGTGCCGAAGATCGACGCCTGGGCGGAAGCGGCTTTGCGGGTGCGCAAGGACGTGATCGTGCTGTGCCACGGCGGCCCGATCGCCACGCCGGAGGACGCCTCCTTCGTCCTCGGCGCATGCGCTGTCTGCCACGGCTTCTACGGGGCGTCCAGCATGGAGCGCCTGCCCACGGAAACCGCGCTCACCGAGCAGACGCGCCGTTTCAAGGCCATCACCAAGCAACGCTGAGGGGAGGAACGCATGGCACGGGTCTATGTCAGCGCCGTCATCGACGCGCCCGTCGGGCAGGTCTGGGACAAGGCGCGGGATTTCAACGGCCACCACGCCTGGCATCCCATCATCGCGGACAGCCACATCGAGGATGGGCTGCGCAGCGACACGGTCGGCTGCGTCCGCAATTTCGGGCTCACGCCCGGCGGCCGGCTGCGCGAACAGCTGGTGTCCTTCAGCGACCGGGAGCGTTCCTACACCTACACGATCCTCGAATCCCCGCTGCCGCTCACCGACTACGTCGCGACCTTCCGCCTGACCGAGGTGACGGAGGGAAACCGCACCTTCGGCGAATGGTGGGCCGACTTCGACTGCCGGCCCGAGGACCTGCCCACGCTGCGCGAGCAGGTCGGCCGGAACACCTTCGCCGCGGGGTTCCGGGCGCTCGCGGATCTGTGCCGCGCCGGCGTCACAGCGCCTGCTGCAGCTCCGGCACCGCCTTGAACAGGTCGGCGACGAGGCCGTAGTCGGCGACCTGGAAGATCGGCGCCTCCTCGTCCTTGTTGATGGCGACGATGACCTTGCTGTCCTTCATGCCGGCGAGGTGCTGGATGGCACCGGAGATGCCGACCGCGATGTACAGCTCGGGCGCCACGATCTTGCCGGTCTGGCCGACCTGATAGTCGTTCGGCACGAAGCCGGCGTCGACCGCCGCGCGGCTGGCGCCGACCGCCGCACCCAGCGTGTCGGCGAGCGCTTCCAGCAGCTTGAAGTTGTCGCCCGACTGCATGCCGCGCCCGCCCGACACGACGATCTTGGCCTGGGTCAGCTCCGGACGCTCCGACTTCGTCAACTCCTGGCCGACGAACTTGGCGGAACCCGTCTCCCCCGTCCCGGCGATCGTCTCGACCGTGGCCGAGCCGCCCGTGGCGGCGGCCGCCTCGAAGGCGGTGGTGCGCACCGTGACGACCTTGATCGGGTCGGCGGACTTCACCGTGGCGATGGCGTTGCCGGCGTAGATCGGCCGCTCGAAGGTGTCGGGCGAGACCACCCCGGTGATGTCGGAGATCGCCGCGACGTCGAGCAGGGCGGCGACCCGCGGCAGCAGGTTCTTGCCCTCCGACGAGGCGGCGGCCAGCACATGGCCGTAGCCCTTGGCGAGATTGACGACCAGCGGGGAGACGTTCTCCGGCAGCGGGTGGGCGTAGGCCGCGTCGTCGGCCAGCAGCACCTTGGACACCCCGGCCACCTTGGCGGCGGCCTCGGCGACGGCCTGGGCGCCCTGGCCGGCGACCAGAACGTGGATATCTCCGCCGATCTTGGCGGCGGCGCCGACCGCGTTCAGCGTGGCGGCCTTCAGCGCGGCGTTGTCGTGTTCGGCGATGACGAGAATGGACATGTCAGATCACTTTCCCTATCAGATCGCGCGGGCTTCGTTCTTCAGCTTGTCGACCAGGGCGGCCACGTCGGCGACCTTGACGCCGGCCTTGCGCTTGGCCGGCTCGGCGACCTTGAGCGTGGTCAGGCGCGGCGCCACGTCGACGCCCAGCGCGTCGGGGGCCAGCGTCTCGATGGGCTTCTTCTTGGCCTTCATGATGTTGGGCAGCGAGGCATAGCGCGGCTCGTTGAGGCGCAGGTCGGCGGTGACCACCGCCGGCAGCGTCAGCTGCACCGTCTCCAGGCCGCCGTCGATCTCGCGGGTCACGGTGAGCGAGCCCTCGCCCGGCACGACCTTGGAGGCGAAGGTGCCCTGCGGCCAGCCCAGCAAGGCGGCAAGCATCTGGCCGGTCTGGTTGCAGTCGTCGTCGATCGCCTGCTTGCCCAGGATGACCAGAGTCGGTCCTTCCTTCTCGACCAGCGCCTTGAGCACCTTGGCGACGGCCAGCGGCTGCGTCTCGGCGTCGGTCTGCACCAGGATGCCGCGGTCGGCGCCCATGGCGAGCGCGGTGCGCAGCGTCTCCTGCGCCGCCGTCGGGCCGACGGTGACCACGATGACCTCGGTCGCCTTGCCGGCTTCCTTGAGGCGGACGGCCTCCTCGACGGCGATCTCGTCGAAGGGGTTCATGCTCATCTTCACGTTGGCGGTCTCAACGCCGGAACCGTCCGCCTTGACGCGGATCTTGACGTTGTAATCGACCACCCGCTTGACCGGGACGAGGATCTTCATCGGAAACGGTCCTTATATGGTCGGATATGGCGCGGGCCGCGCTCAGGCGCGCAGGATCTTGCCCGGATTCATGATGTTGTGCGGATCGAAGGCGCGCTTCAGCGTCGCCATCATGTCCAGCTCGACCGGTGACTTGTAGCGCGGCATCTCGTCGATGCGCAGCCGTCCGATGCCGTGCTCGGCGGAGATCGAGCCGCCGAGGTCCACCACGATGTCGTGCACGATGGCGTTGACCGTCGCCAGCTTCGCCTTCCATTCGGCCGGGTCGCCGCCCTCCGCCTGGATCGGGTTGAAGTGGATGTTGCCGTCGCCGAGATGGCCGAAGGCGAAGGGGCGGATGCCCGGACATTCCCGCTCCAGCGCCGCGTTGGCGCGGTCGAGGAAGCGCGCCACGCGGGAGATCGGCACCGAGACGTCGTGCTTGAAGGACACGCCCTCGCGCTTCTGGCCTTCCGGGATGCCCTCGCGGATGCGCCACAGCGAATCGGCCTGGGCCTTGGAGGCGGCGACGACGCCGTCCAGCACCTCCCCGGCCTCCATTCCGGCTTCCAGGATGCCTTCCAGCATCTCCATCAGGCGGTTGCCGCCGTCCTGGTCAGCCAGCTCGACCAGCACGTACCAGGGGTAGCGGTCGCGCAGGGGGTCGGGCACGTCCGGCACGTGGCGGCGGGCCACGTCGATGCAGTCGCGCTGGATCAGCTCGAAGGTGATGATGCGGTCGCCGGCCACGCCCTTGGCGCGGGTCAGCAGGTCGACGGCGTCGCTGGGGGCCGACACCGCGACCAGCGCCGTGGCGGTGGCGCGCGGCAGCGGCGACAGCTTCAGCACCGCGGCGGTGACGATGCCCAGCGTGCCTTCCGACCCGATGAAGATCTGCTTCATGTCGTAGCCGGCGTTGTCCTTGCGCAGCCCGCGCAGCCCGTCCCAGATCCGCCCGTCAGGCAGCACCACCTCCAGCCCGGCGACGAGGTTGCGCATGTTGCCGTAACGCACGACCTGCACGCCACCGGCGTTGGTGGCGATGTTGCCGCCGATCTGGCAGGAGCCCTCGGCGGCGAGGCTCATCGGGAACAGCCGGCCGATGTCGCGCGCCGCGTTCTGGATGTTGGCGAGGATGCAGCCGGCCTCCACCGTCATCGTGTCGTTGTCGATGTCGATTTCGCGGATGCGGTTCAGCCGGTTGGTGGAGATGACGATCTCCGACCCGTCGGCGTGCGGCTGGCTGGCCCCGGTCAGACCGGTGTTGCCGCCCTGGGGCACGATGGGCGTGCGCGTTTCCGCGCAGATGCGCACCACGGCGGCCAGCGCCTCGGTGCTGTCGGGCAGCACCACGGCAGGCGAGCGGCCGACCCAGCCGTCGCGCCAGGATTCCATGAAGGGCTGCATGGTGCCGGGATCGGTGATCAGCCCGCGGTCGCCGACGATGGCGTGGATGGGGGCGAGCACGGCCGTCGCGAAGTCCGGCCGCCCGGTGATCAGGGTGTCGTTGGACAAGAAGGCTCTCCCTGGGCTTCGGTTCGGCGTCACAGCGCGCGATAGGCCGTCTTGATGATGGTGTAGAACTCGATGGCGGAGCGTCCCTGCTCGCGCGGGCCGTAGCTCGACATCTTCCGGCCGCCGAAGGGGACGTGGTAGTCGACGCCGGCGGTCGGCAGGTTCAGCATGGTCATGCCGGCCTGGATGTTGGCCTGGAAGTGGCGGGCGTGCTTCATCGAGTTGGTGATGATGCCCGACGACAGGCCGTAGTCGGTGTCGTTCGCCACATGCAGGGCCTCCTCGTAATCCTTGACGCGGATGACGCTGGCGACCGGGCCGAACACCTCCTCCCGGTTGATGGTCATGGCGTTGCCGGTCTCGGTGAACAGGGTCGGCGCCAGGAACCAGCCGCGTGTCGGCCGATCCAGCCGCCCGCCGCCAGAGGCCAGCCGGGCGCCTTCCTTCAGGCCGGTGTCGATGTACTGCAGGTTCTTGGTCAGCTGGAACTCGTCGATGACCGGACCGATCTGCGTCTCCGGCTGCAAAGCATGGCCGACGCGCAGCGCCGCCATCCGTTCGGTCATCGCGGCGACGAAGGCGTCGTGGATGGAATCCTCGACGATGAAGCGGCCGGTGGCGGTGCAGCGCTGGCCGGCGTGGAAATAGGCGCTGTTGACGCCGATCTCGGCGGCGCGCTCCGGGTTGGCGTCGCCCAGCACGACCAGCGGGTTCTGGCCGCCCAGCTCCAGCTGGACGCGGATCATCCGCTCCGCGCAGCGCACGGCGATGCGCCGCCCGGTGTTGACCGACCCGGTGAAGGACACGGCGTCCACCGCGTCGACCACGGCGGCGCCGACGTTCGGGCCGGCGCCGATCACCAGATTGAACAGCGCGGCGGGCATGCCGTGGGCCTCCAGCGCCTCCGCGATGAGGCGGGTGACGGCGATGGAGATGCCGGGGGTCTTTTCCGACGGCTTCCAGATCACCGCGTTGCCGAAGGCCAGCGCTGGGGCGATCTTCCACATCGGCGTGGCGACCGGGAAGTTCCAGGGCGTGACGAGGCCGATGACGCCGACCGGCTCGCGCGTCACGTCGACCTCGACGCCGGGCCGGACCGAGCCCAGCGTCTCGCCTGGCGCGCGCAGCGCCTCGGCGGCGAAGAAGCGGGCGAGGTGGGCGGCGCGGGTGATCTCGCCCAGCGCGTCGGGGATGGTCTTGCCGCCCTCGGTCGCGGCGATGAGGGCCAACTCGTCCTTACGGTCGAACAGCGCGCGGGAGATGGCGTCGAGCACCAGCGAGCGCTGCTCCACCGTGGCGGCGCGCCATTGCGGCTGGGCGCCGCGCGCCGCGGCCACGGCCTCCGCCACGTCGTCGGCGCCGGCCAGGGAGTAGGAGCCGGCCAGCGTGTCGAGATCCGACGGGTTGAAGATGTCGAGCCGGTCGCGGCCCGGACGCCAGGAGCCGGCGATGAAGTTGGTGATGCGATCGGAAGCGGGGGACATGTCGTTTTTTCTCCGGGGACGTTCTTTGGTGGCGCTGGTCCTTGCCCCCACCCCGACCCTCCCCCGCTGTCGCAGGGGAGGGGGATTTTCGCGAAGCGGCGGGAGGGCCAGGGTGGGGGCAAGTGCGCTCAGGCGCGCGCCACCCGCTCCTTCAGGGCGGTCAGCGCCCACAGTGTTTCGATGGTCGGCACCGGCACGTCGCGGCGGCGGGCCAGCTCCAGGACGGTGGTCACGATGGGGTCGATCTCCATGCTGCGCCCCGCCTCGAAATCCTGGAGCATCGACGGCTTGTGGCCGGGCACGCCGCTGCCCCGGCTCAGCCGCTCGTCGATGTCGTCGGGCAGGGCGACGCCCCAGGCATGGGCGACGTTCAGGCATTCGCGCATCAGCCGGCCCTGGACGGCGGCCATGCCGGGGGCCTGCTCCATGGCGCCCATGGTGGCGCCGGTCAGCACGCTGGTCGGGCCGACCGCCATGTTGAGCATCAGCTTGCTCCACAGCGGCACGCGGATGTCGGCGGGCAGGCGGGCGGTGGCACCGGCCGCGTTGAAGGAGTCGGCCAGGGCCGCCAGCTTTTCCGCGTGGTCGCCGGGCCGGGGGGCGCCGAAGGCCAGCACCGGCAGGGCGGTGTGGGCGACGACTCCCGGCTCGACGATGCGGGCGGGCAGCACCTCCATCACGCAGGCGGCGACCCGCTCCGGCCCGATGGCCGACCAGATGGCGCCGCCGGGATCGACCACCTCCAGCGGCTCCGGCGTCACGTCGTCCCCGGCGCCGTACAGGTACCACCAGGGGATGCCGTTCTGCGCCGCCACCACCAGCGTGTCCGGCCCGCACAGGGCGGGGAAGGACGCGGCCAGGGCCGGCAGCCCGTGCCCCTTCACCGTGACGATCACCACGTCCTGCGGGCCGAGGTCGGCGGCGGAGTCGCTGGCCCGCGGCCGGCTGGTCAGCGTTCCCTTCGGCGTCTGCACGGTCAGCCCGCCGTCGCGGATCGCGGCGAGATGGGCGCCGCGGGCCAGCAGCGACAGCTCGTGCCGGCCCGTGGCGGCGAGATACCCGGCCAGCGCGCCGCCCACGGCCCCGGCCCCTACGACGGCGATGCGCATGTCGCTCTCCCTCTCTCGGTCTTGGTCTCGATCTCGATCACTTGAATTCCAGCGGCGGCAGGTCGTCGTTCAGGTCGCCGCCGAGGCCCTTGAACTGTTCCTCGATCTGCTTGTCGTCGAGCTTGGTGGCGGTCGACTTGTAATGCATGACCATCTGCGGGAAGGCGATCACCAGTGCCACCATGACGAGCTGGATGACCACGAAGGGCACCGCACCCCAGTAGATCTGGCTGGTCAGGACGGGAGCCGTCTCCTTCTTCGTGATGCGGTCGATGTAGGGCAGCTTCGGCGCCACCGAGCGCAGGAAGAACAGCGAGAAGCCGAAGGGCGGGTGCATGAAGCTGGTCTGCATATTCACCGCCAGGATGATGCCGAACCACACCAGATCGATGCCCAGACGATCCGCCGCGGGGGCCAGCAGCGGGATGACGATGAAGGCCAGCTCGAAGAAGTCGAGGAAGAAGGCCAGCAGGAAAACCATCACACTGACGGCGATCAGGAAGCCCATCTGGCCGCCGGGCAGGGAGACCATCAGCTCCTCGACCCAGATGTGGCCGTTGACGCCGTAGAAGGTCAGCGAGAACACCCGCGCGCCGATCAGGATGAACAGCACGAAGGACGCCAGCTTGGCCGTCGCGTAGGTCGCCTGCCGCACCATGTCGAGGTTCAGCCGCTTCTTCATGGCCGCCAGCGCCAGCGCGCCGACGGCGCCCATGGCGCCGCCCTCGGTCGGGGTGGCGAGGCCGACGAAGATGGTGCCCAGCACCAGGAAGATCAGCGCCAGCGGCGGCACCATGACGAAGGTCGCCTGCTCGGCCATGCGCGAGATCAGGCGGCGGCCGCTCGTCCGCTCCACCACCGCCACGGCCAGGGCGTAGAGCGCGCCCGCCGCGACGGAATCGCCGACCAGCGCCAGGGTGGTCCACCCGTTCACCGTCAGCCACGCAGCCCCCGCCGTCAGCGCCGCCGTGGCGACGGTCTGCAGGACGAGGCGCTGCGCGCCGAAGCCGCGGTTGAAGGCGGCCGCCAGGAAGGCGACCAGCACCGCCACCGACAGCAGCAGCACGACGTAGTCGGCGCCGGACTTCACGTCGGTGCGGCCCATCACCCAGGTGGCCACCGCGCCCGCGAACAGGGCCAGCAGGCCGAGCTGCCAGACGCCGCGCGTCCCGTTCGGCTCGCGGTGGGCGATGGCCTCCGGCGGCAGGCCGGGGGCGGCCTTGGGCCAGATCATCGAGACGACGAAGACGTAGAGGGCGTAGAGGCCCGACAGCAGCAGGCCGGGGACGAAGGCGGCCTCGTACATGTCGCCGACCGAGCGGCCGAGCTGGTCGGCCATGACGATCAGCACCAGCGACGGCGGAATGATCTGGGCCAGCGTGCCCGACGCCGCGATGACGCCCGACGCCAGGCGGCGGTCGTAGCCGTAGCGCAGCATGATCGGCAGCGAGATCAGGCCCATGGAGATCACCGACGCGGCCACCACGCCGGTCGTCGCGGCGAGCAGCGCGCCGACGAAGATCACCGCGTAGGCCAAGCCGCCGCGGATCGAGCCGAACAGCTGCCCGATGGTGTCGAGCAGGTCCTCGGCCATGCCGGACCGCTCCAGCACCAGACCCATGAAGGTGAAGAAGGGCACGGCCAGCAGCACGTCGTTGTTCATCGTGCCGTAGACGCGCTCCGGCAGCGCCTGGAACAGGTCGGGGCGGAACAGCCCGATCTCGATGCCGATCAGACCGAACAGCAGCCCGTTGGCGGCCAGCGCGAAGGCCACCGGATAACCCAGCAGCAGCATGCCGACCAGCGTGGCGAACATGATCGGCGCCATGTTGTGGCCGAACCAGCCGCGCCAGCCGTCCTGCTCGGCGAGCGCCGCGGCGCCGGGCACCGGCAGCACGTAGAGCGCCACGGCGACCACCGCCAGCAGCACCAGGGAGATGACGGACAGCCGGACGGCGCGCGGCGAAGGGGTGGGGGAGGTCGTGCTCATCGCGCGGTCACCGGCTGGGAAGGGTATCGGGGTGGGAGGTGCGCTCGCGCTCGGCCGCCAGCAGCCGTTCCGCCTCGGCTTCGGCCGCCGCCTGATGGCCGCCGGCCCGATGGTTGGGGTCCTCCAGGTGGCCGGACATGATCGCGGCGCGCTTGGCCAGTTCGGACAGGCCCTGGATGAACAGCACGGTGAATCCGAATGGAATCAGCATTTTCGCCGGCCATTGCGGAAGGCCGCCGGCGTTCATCGACTGTTCCTCGATCGCGTAGGAGGCGATGGCGAAGGGCCAGGAGGTGACCATCATCACGAAGCTGAAGGGCAGCAGGAACGTCAGATGGCCGAACAGGTCGATGGTGTCGCGGGCGCGCTTGCCGAGCTGCGCGTTCACGATGTCGATGCGGATGTGCTCGTCCTCCTTCAGCGTCCAGGGGGAGCAGAGCAGGAACACCGCGGCGAACAGCACCCATTGCAATTCCAGCCACGAATTCGAGCTGACATCGAACGTCTTGCGGACGACGGCGTTGACGGCCGACACCAGGATCGCCAGCACGATCAGCCAGGATATCGCCTTGCCCAGCCGCGCGGTGACCGCGTCGACCAGCCGGCAGGCCCCGACCAGGGCCGTCATGAAGGGGGAAGCGTTGGGGGTCGGCATGGTGGGCAGGCCCTCCGGGAAAAGCCGGTCGCGCGGAACGCGACGATGCCACGGCCGGGGAGCGGCGGCCCCGCTCCCCGGTCATGGTTGACGAGGTGCCGGATCAGCGCCGGGCGAGGCGGAGGACGGCGCTGTCGTAGGCGTATTCCGACGCCTGGTTCCACAGGTTCGAGTCCGTCTGGAAGCGGCGGTAGCTCTCGTAGAACTTCTTGAAGGTCGGGTTCTTGTCCGACAACTCGTCGTAGAGCTCCATGGCCGCCTTGTGGCTGGCCTGCAGCACGTCCTGCGGGAAGGCGCGCAGCTTGGCGCCCTTCTCCACCACGCGCTTCAGCGCCGCCGGGTTCAGCACGTCGTAGCGCGCCACGCTGTCGACGTTGGCGAGCGCCGCCGCCGAGGTCAGCGCCGCCTGGTAATGCTTGGGCAGGCTGTTCCAGCGGTTGGTGTTGATGAAGAAATGCTGGAGCGAGGTGCCGTCCCACCAGCCGGGGTAATAGTAGTTCGGCGCGATCTTGTAGAGGCCGAGCTTCTCGTCGTCATAGGGGCCGTTGAACTCGGCGGCGTCGATGGTGCCGCGCTCCAGGGCCGGGTAGATGTCGCCGCCGCTGACCTGCTGGGGAACGACGCCCAGCTTGGACAGGATCTGGCCGCCGAGGCCGGAGATGCGGAACTTCAGACCCTTGAGGTCCTCCGCGCTCTTGATTTCCTTGCGGAACCAGCCACCCATCTGGGAACCGGTGTTGCCGCCGGCGAGCGCCTTCAGATTGTGGCCGGCGTAGAACTCCTCCAGCAGCTTGCCGCCCTCGCCATGGTAGAACCAGGCGTTCTGCTGGCGGGTGTTCAGGCCGAAGGGCAGGCAGCAGCCGAAGGCGAAGCTCGGGTCCTTGCCGACATAGTAGTAGGACGCGGTGTGGGCCATCTCCACCGTGTCGTTGCTGGCGGCGTCGAGCGCCTGGAGCGCCGGGACCAGCTCGCCGGCGGCGAAGACCTGGATCTGGAACTTGCCGTCGGTGGCCTCGGCGATGTTCTTCGCCAGCACCTCGGCGCTGCCATAGAGCACCTCGATGTTCTTCGGGAAGCTGGACACGCAGCGCCAGCGGATCGTCGGCTCCGACTGGGCAATGGCCGGGGCGGCGAGGGTGGAGGCGCCGGCGACGACGGCGGCACCCTTGAAGAATTGACGGCGCTTCATGTGGATCTTCCTCCCGAGATTTTTGTTGCCCGGACGAGGCGATGCCGGTCCGAGGCGCTTGGTCCCCGGTCGGTGGCCGGGGAGGGTGTGGTGACCCTGACAGTGGATCAGGCGGCCGCACAGCGGAATGCGTTTTGCCGGCATATCAGCCATAAGCGCGGCAAGCCATCAGCGACACGAACGGTTTCACCCGAAACCCGCGCGATCCCGCCCCGACCGGTGCGGGCGCGGACGGTTTGCTATGCCCGCAATGAATATCTGTTACAGGCACGCCATGCGCTCCGCGCGGCGCGATGGGTCGATAAGCTGGAGGCAACTGGTCTTCGACCGCCATCAAACCGACGGATGTTCAATCGCATGAACGGTGTGCGCCATGTCTAGGCCGTCCTCCCCGCTCAACGCCGCCGGAGCCGCCTATCTTGAAGCGTTGCAGGAACGCTTCCGCGAGGACCCCGCGTCGGTGGACGTGAGCTGGCGCGCCGTCTTCCAGATCCTGGATGAGCTGGGCGCCGTTCCCGCCGGGGTGCCCACCGGGATGCTGTCGGGCGATCCGACGGTTCCGCTGCGGCATGAAGAGATCCGCCAGCGCGGCCACGCCGCCGCCGCCCTCGACCCGCTGGGCCGCGCCGCTCCATTGGTCGCCGCGTCCGAGGACGCCGGGACCGCGCGCCTTCGCCGGCTCTACCAGGGCACGCTGACGCTGGAGACCGCGCACATCGACGATCCGGCCCTGCGCTCCTGGCTGCGCGACGCCTACGAGGGGGCGGAGACCGCTCCGCCGGCCGAGGCGCGCCGCCGCGCGCTGGCGCTGCTGACCGCCGCGGAGGAGTTCGAACGGCTGCTCGCCGTCCGCTACCCGACCAAGAAGCGGTTCGGGGCGGAGGGCATGGAGACGCTGATCCCGCTGCTCGACCGCATCCTTGCGGCGGCGGCGGCGGCGGGCGTCACCGAGGTTCAGGTCGGAACCATGCACCGCGGCCGGCTCAGCCTGATGGCCAACGCGCTGGGCAAGCCGCTGGTCGAGCTGTTCGCCGGAATCAAGGGCATGCATCCCTTCCTGGCCGACCCGCCGGTTCCCGCCGACGTGCCTTATCACATGGGGGTGGAGAGCACTCTGTCCTTCGGCGAGCGGTCGCTGTCCCTGACCCTGTCGCCCAACCCGTCGCATCTGGAAGCCATCAACCCGGTCACGCTGGGCCGCGCGCGGGCCCGCCAGGACCTGGAGCGGGCGCAGGGGGGCGACGCCAGGCGGGTGCTCTGCGTGCTGCTGCACACCGACGCCAGCGTGATCGGCCAGGGCAGCGTGACGGAGGCGCTGCAACTGTCCGGTGTTCCCGGCTTCACCGTCGCCGGCACCATCCACGTCATCGTCAACAACCAGATCGGCTTTACCACCGAGCGGGAGGAAGCGCGGACCTCGCTCCACTGCACCGGTCTGTGGAAGGCGGTGGACAGCCCCATCCTGCACGTCAACGCCGACGACCCCGACGCCGCCCTGCGCGCCGCCGACCTTGCCGTGGCCTTCCGGCAGGCGCACGGGCGCGACGCGGTGATCGACCTCGTCGGCTACCGCCGCAACGGGCACAACGAGATCGACGAGCCGCGCTTCACCCAGCCGCTCGACTACAAGGCGATCGACGCCCACCCGCCGGCCCGCGCCCTCTACGCGCAGCGGCTGGCCGCCGATGGGCTGGTCGGCCCCGAGGAGGCGGAGGCGCTGGCCACCGGGCACAAGACCCGCTTCCAGGAGGCGCTGGCCGCGGCCTCCGACCACCGGCCGAACCACGACGGCTTCCCCGGCGGGCGCTGGGCGCCCTTCGCCCCGGCCGGCGCGCTTCCCGCCGAACCGGACACCGGCATCGCCGACGACCGGCTGCGCGGGCTGCTGGCGGCGCTGGCCGCCATTCCCGACGGGCTGGCCGTGGACCGCAAGGTGGAGCGCGTCATCCGCCGCCGCGCCGAGGAGCCGCTGGACTGGGCGACCGGCGAGGCGCTGGCCTTCGCCACGCTGCTGGCCGAGGGGACGCCGGTGCGGCTGACCGGCCAGGACGTGGTGCGCGGCGCCTTCTCGCACCGCCATTTCGCGCTGACCGACACCGTCACCGGGCGCCGCCATGTCAGCCTGAATCACCTGGGTGTGGAGCAGGCGCGGTTCGACGTGGTCAACAGCCCGCTGTCGGAATACGCCGTGCTGGGCTTCGAATACGGCTACAGCCTGGAGCGGCCCGACGCGCTGGTGATCTGGGAGGCGCAGTTCGGCGACTTCGCCAACGGCGCGCAGATCATGATCGACCAGTTCATCGTCAGCGCCGAGGACAAGTGGCGCCAGCCCTCCGGCCTCGTCATCCTGCTGCCGCACGGGCTGGAGGGGCAGGGGCCGGAACACTCCTCCGCCCGGCCGGAGCGCTTCCTCCAGATGGCGGCGCGCGACAACATCCGCGTCGCCCACCCCTCCACCCCGGCCAACTACTTCCACCTGCTGCGCCGGCAGATGCTGCGCCGCGACCGCAAGGCGCTGGTGGTGCTGAGCCCGAAGACGCTGCTGCGCCTGCCGGCCGCCGTGTCGACCCTGGCCGACTGCGCGCCGGGCACCGCCTTCCAGCCGGTGATCGCCACCGCCGGGGCGCGGGTCGAGCGCATCCTGCTGTGCAGCGGCAAGCTGGCCTACGAGCTGGAGCGCGAACGGGCCGAGCGGGGGGCCGAGGCCGTGGCGGTGGTCCGGCTGGAAATGCTGTACCCTCTGCCCGACGCCGCGCTGTCGGCCTTTTTCCGCCGCTGGCCGGGCGCGTCCTGCGCCTGGGTGCAGGAGGAGCCGTGCAACCTGGGCGCCTGGACCTATCTGGACCGCCGTCTGGAGGCGCTGCGCGCGGCCGCCGGCTGCGCCGAACCGCGCGTCGCCTGCGTGGCCCGCGACGAGGCGGCCTCGCCCGCCGGCAGCTTCCACGGCGACCACGAGGCCGACCAGCGCCGGCTGGTCGAGCAGGCCTTCGCCGGGATCGCCGCGTCCCTTCCGCCCCGCGAGACGATCGCGGCGGACTGAACCAGAACAACACCAAAACAACACGCACCGAGGAAACGCGCCATGTCGTCCACCCCAACCTCCAACGGCCCGCTTCCGCTCTCCGGCATTCTGCCCGACCTGCTGTCCACCACGGCGGCGGCGCTCGACGCGGTGGCGCGGCTGGCCGAGGCCGCCGAGCGCGGCGTCGCCGCGCTGGTGGCGCCGGACGGGCGCGTCGACGCGGCAGCACTCGACCGCCATCAGGTGGCGGCGCACGGCTTCGCCTGGGTGGCGACCTACGCCGAGGCGCTGCGCCAGATGCAGGGCTGGGCGGAGCGGCTGGACCGCGCCGGCCGGCTGGGCGAGTTGGAGGCCTGCATGCTCCAGGCTGCCTTCGGCGAGTATCTGGCGCAGCTCGACGGCGGTCTGGCGATGAGCCAGGGCGAGATCGTCCGCCCCGCCGATTTCGGGCTGGACGACGCCGAGCGGGCGGCCTTCCGCACCGAGGCGGTGCGCCGGCTGATCGCCGCCGGCAACGCCTCCGCCCTGCGGCTGCGCATCGCCGAGCTGCTGGCCGACGCGCTGCACGGGGGCGGCTTCGGCGAGGCGGCACTGGAGGACGAGGCGCTCGACATGGTGCGCGAGCAGTTCCGCCGCTTCGTCGCCGACGTGGTGGAGCCGCACGCCCACGAGTGGCATCTGAAGGACGAGCTGATCCCGATGCCGGTCGTCGAACAGATGGCCGGGATGGGCGTCTTCGGCCTGACCGTGCCGGAGGAGGACGGCGGGCTCGGCATGGGCAAGCTCGCCATGTGCGTGGTGACGGAGGAGCTGTCACGCGGCTACATCGGCGTCGGCTCGCTGGGCACCCGCGCGGAGATCGCCGCCGAGCTGATCCGCCTGGGCGGCACCGCCGAGCAGCGGGCGCGCTGGCTGCCGCGCCTCGCCTCCGGCGAGATCCTGCCGACCGCCGTCTTCACCGAGCCCAACACCGGCTCCGACCTGGGCAGCCTGCGCACCCGCGCCGTGCCGGACGGCGACACCTACCGCGTCACCGGGGCGAAGACCTGGATCACCCACGGCAGCCGCTCCGATCTGATGACGCTGCTGGTGCGCACCGATCCGGACGCCCCCGGCTACCGCGGCCTGTCGATGCTGCTGGCCGAGAAGCCTCGCGGCACCGAAGCGGACCCCTTCCCGGCCGAGGGCATGAGCGGCGGCGAGATCCCGGTGCTGGGCTATCGCGGCATGAAGGAGTACGAGATCGGCTTCGACGGCTTCGCGGTGCCGCGCGAAAACCTGCTGGGCGGCGTCGAGGGCCAGGGCTTCAAGCAGCTGATGGCGACCTTCGAATCCGCCCGCGTGCAGACCGCCGCCCGCGCCGTCGGCGTGGCGCAGAACGCGATGGAGCTTGGCCTGCGCTACGCCCAGGAGCGCGTCCAATTCGGCCGCCCGCTCGCCGCCTTCCCGCGCGTCGCCGGCAAGCTCGCCTGGATGGCCGTGGAGACGATGATCGCCCGCCAGTTGACCTATTTTGCCGCGCGCGAGAAGGACAGCGACCGCCGCTGCGACATCGAGGCCGGCATGGCGAAGCTGCTGGCCGCGCGCGTCGCCTGGTCGAACGCCGACAACGCGGTGCAGATCCATGGCGGCAACGGCTACGCGGTGGAATATCCGATCAGCCGTGTGCTGTGCGACGCCCGTATTCTGAATATTTTCGAAGGGGCGGCGGAAATCCAGGCCCAGGTTGTGGCGCGCGGCCTGCTCACCCGGCGCAATTGACCGCGAGACACGGCGGAGGACCGGGCAGGACTGACCTGCCAGGACTCCGCTTGTGTCATACCGGCGTATTCGCTATCCGACCCGGAGGCCGAACGACGAGACCTGTCCCGCGATGGAACTTCTGGAACTGCGCTACTTTGTTCAGGTGGCCGACCTTGGCAGTTTTTCCAAGGCGTCGGTCAAGCTTGGCATCACCCAGCCGGCGCTCAGCCGGCAGGTCCAGAAGCTGGAGCACGAGCTGCGCACCAGCCTGTTCTACCGCCATGGCCGCGGCGTCTCGCTGACCCAGCAGGGGCGCAAGCTCTATGACGTGGTGCGCCATCTGCTGGGTGCGCTGTCGGAGATCAAGGAGGAGATCCAGGACCAGTCGGAACGGCTGACCGGGTCGGTCACGCTGGGCCTTCCCCCGTCGATCTGCGCCACGCTGGGGGCGCCGCTGGCCCGCCGCTTCCACGAGAACTACCCCGACGCCACGCTGCGCATCCACGAAGTATTCAGCGGCACGCTGCTGGAATGGGTCGAGGGCGGGCGGCTCGACCTCGCCGTGCTCTACGACGCCCGGCGCGGGCGCAGCATGTTGTCCTCGCCGCTGCTCGTCGAGAATCTGCTGCTCGTCCAATCCGCCAAGGACGCGGTGACCGGCGAGGACGGCCCGGTCGAGGTGGAGACGCTGGGCGGCCTGCGCTTCGTGCTGCCGGGGCTGGAGAACGGCCTGCGCCGGGTGGTGGACGCCGCGGTGCGGCGGGCCGACATCGACCTTCAGGTCGACATGGAGATCGATTCCGTCACCGCCATCAAGCAGCTGGTGGAGGAGGGCATGGGCTCGACGATCCTGCCCTTCGGCGCCGTGCACCGCGAGGTGCGGCAGGGCCGGCTGATCGCTCGCGAAATCAGCTCGAAGGACATGCACGCCATGCTCGTCACGGCGACGCCGCTGCACCAGCCGGTGTCAAAGGCGACGCGCGCCCTGCTGCGGCTGATCCACGCCGAGGTGGCGAAATGCGTCGCCAACGGCGTGCTGAAGGGCAAGGTCGTCGCCCCGGGCAGCGCCGGGGAGAACAGCGCCCCCTGACTCGATGGTCATGACCCGCTGTGCGGGCTGATAGCAGCTATGACGGATGGTCCATAGCACGGCCGGTGCGGCGCGGATAGCCTCCCCATCACCACATAATCCCTTGGGGAGGAAACAAGAATGACGAAGCGTCTGGACGGCAAGGTCGCCCTGATCACCGGTGCGGCGCAGGGGCTGGGCCTCGCGATGGCCGAGACCTTCGTGCGCGAGGGCGCCCGCGTTGCGGTCGTCGACATCAACGGCGACGCCGCCAAGGCGGTCGCGGAACGGCTGGGCGAATCCGCCATCGGCATCGCCGCCAACGTGACCAAGATGGCCGACGTCGAGATGACCATCGCCGCCACCGTCGAAAAGTTCGGGCGGCTGGACATTCTGGTCAACAACGCCGGCTCCACCCACGCCAACGGCCCGTTCGAGAACGTGACCGAGGAGGAGTTCGACCGCGTCTTCGCGCTGAACGTCAAGTCGATCTACCTCTATTCCAAGGCGGTCGTCGCGACCATGCGGGCGCAGAAGTCCGGCGTGATCCTGAATCTCGGCTCCACCGCCGGCCTGCGGCCGCGTCCGGGCCTGGTCTGGTACAACGCGACCAAGGGCGCGGTGCACAACATCACCAAGTCGCTGGCGCTGGAGCTGGCGCCCGACAACATCCGCGTCTGCGCCCTGGCCCCGGTCGCCACCGAGACGCCGCTGCTCGCCACCTTCATGGGCGGCGATACGCCGGAGAAGCGCGCGCGCATGATGGGCATCGTGCCGCTGGGCCGCCTGGGCCAGCCGACCGACGTCGCCAACGCCGCCCTCTACCTCGCGTCGGACGAGGCCGCCTTCCTGACCGGCGTGGTGCTGGAGATCGACGGCGGGCGCTGCGTGTAAGGATCGCATCGGCCTTTGCCCCCCCACCCCGACCCTCCCCCGCTGGGCTGGGGAGGGTGCCTTACGCGGAGTGGCGGCAGTCCCCTCCCCTGCGAGAGCGGGGGAGGGTTAGGGTGGGGGCACCCGTTCACCACGTTGTTTCCATCTGGATCGAGACTCCCATGTCCTCGCTTCTCTCCGATCTGCGTGTCGTTGAGGTGTCGGCCTTCATCGCCGCGCCGCTGGGCGGCATGACGCTGGCCCAGCTGGGCGCCGAGGTGATCCGCATCGACCCGATCGGCGGCAACATCGATTACCGGCGCTGGCCGGTGGCGCCGAACGGCACCAGCCTCTACTGGACCGCGCTGAACAAGGCGAAACGATCGGTGACGCTGGCGCTCGACCGGCCGGAGGGGCGCGAGATCGCCCAGGCGATCATCACCGCCTCGGGCGAGAACGCGGGCTTCCTGCTGACCAACCTGCCGGCCAGCGGCTGGATGGGCTACGAGGCGCTGTCGGCCAAGCGCGACGACCTGATCATGCTGCGGCTGAGCGGCAATCCGGACGGTTCCGCGGCGGTCGACTACACCGTCAATTGCGCCAGCGGCTTCCCGATGGCGACCGGTCGCGGCGGCGAGCCGGTGAACCATGTGCTGCCGGCCTGGGACGTCGCCGCCGGCCTCTATCTGGCGACCGGCCTGCTGGCGGCGGAGCGGCACCGCCGCCGCACCGGGCGCGGGCAGGAGGTGACGGTGGCGCTGGCCGACGTGATGCTGGCGACCGTCGGCAACCTCGGCTACCTCGCCGATGTCCGGGTGAACGGCGCCGTGCGGCCGCCGATGGGAAACGACCTCTACGGCGCCTACGGGCGCGATTTCGCCACCGCCGATGGGCGGCGCGCGATGGTCGTCGCCATCTCCAACCGCCAGTGGAAGGCGCTGGGCAAGGCGACCGGGCTGACCGAGCGGCTGGCGATGATCGGCCCGCTGATGGACGTGGACATGAACGACGAGGGCGGGCGCTTCCTGGCGCGCGACGCCATCTCCGCCGTGCTCGCCCCCTGGTTCGCCGCCCGCACCCTGTCCGAGGTGGAGAGCGCCTTCGCCGGGGCGGGGGTGCTGTGGGGGCCGTACCGGGATTTCGGCCAGCTGGTGGCCGAGGACGCGCGCTGCTCCACCGCCAACCCGCTGTTCCGCGAGGTCGAGCAGCCGGAGGTCGGGCCGCTGCTGGTTCCCGGCTCGCCCCTCGGCTTCCCCGGCCTGGGCGAGCGCACCGACCACCGCCCAGCGCCCGTGCTGGGGCAGGACACCGACGCGATTCTGGCCGACCTGCTCGGCCTGCCGTCCGCCGAAATCGGCCGCCTGCACGACGCCGGCATCGTCGCCTGACCGCGCGGGAATGAGACGACCGGCGCGCGGGCGTGTTGGTGAGGCTTACGGCGGGCCGCATCGGCCCGCCTCATGCCGGAGGATGACGCGATGGGCGACAACCGCAACACCGACTCCCAACCGCAAGCCGAGAAGGACCGCGCGACCGGCAAGCCCGAGGACCAGCCGGCGGCCACCAAGGACGAGATGACCAAGGCCCAGGAGGACGCCGCGCGGGAGCGCGCGGACAAGGGCGGCTATCAGTGACCGGCGTCACCTGATCGGCACCAATTGAACGGCAACCGGCCGCGAGTTTGCCCCTGGGCAAAGACGGCGCCCCTGTCCCGCGTCATGGTCCCTTCCGGTCATCACTTCCGGAAGGACAGCGGACATGACGGAAACTGCCGCGCCGACGACGGTCGTCGCTGCGGATGGCGCTGCGGATGGCGAGGCCGCCGATTGGGGGCCTCTCTCCAGCCTACCCGGCAACCCCATGATGTGGATTCTCATCCTGGGGGAGCTGGCGGCCTTCGGTGCCATGTTCATCGGCTTCGCGGTGACTCGCGCCCTCGACCCGGCGACTTTCGATGCCTCGCAGGCGCAATTGGACCGTCTGCTCGGCGGCGTGAACACCATGGTTCTGGTGACGAGCGGCTGGCTGGTCGCCATCGCCGTGCGGCGCCGGGTCTCGGGCCGCTCCCACCGGGTGGCGATGCTCGGCGCGATGGCCCTCGGCGGCGTGTTCCTCGCCGTCAAGGCCGTCGAGTACGGCGACAAGATCGGCCGGGGCCTCACGCTGGAGACCAACAGCTTCTTCCAGCTCTATTATTTGCTGACCGGCTTCCACGCGATGCACGTCGCCGCGGGCATCGTCATCCTGGGCATCGTCACGTGGTGGGACAGCCTGGAGAATCTGGAGACCGGGGCCGCCTTCTGGCACATGGTGGACCTGATCTGGGTGCTGCTCTACCCCATCGTCTATCTGCTGAGGTGAGATGATGACAATCCTGACACGCACCTGGATGCTTCTGATGCTCCTCACCGCCGTTTCGATGTGGGCCGGGCACGGCGACAGCGCCGACGGTCTCGGGCCGCTCGGAATCGGTCTCGTCCTCGCCGCGGCCACCGTCAAGGCCGATCGGATTCTCACCCATTACCTGGACCTTCACCGCGCGGACGGCGGTTGGCGGGTGTCGTTCCGGATTCTGCTCACCCTGCTGGGGGTGGCGCTTTTCGGGATTTACGTTTTCTATCCGATGATCGGCGCGGCTCTGCACTGAGAGGCGGTCCGCGCCCGTCGCCGGGCCGCGCCGTCGGAGATCGACGATCGCGCCCGGCTCCGCGACCTTACTCGTAGCGGATGCTGATCGCCGAGGCCGCCTTCAGCGCCCGTTCGCGCGCGTCGTCGGTGTCGGTGCCGGCGGCGAGCGCCACGCCCATGCGGCGGTTCTTGCGGGTCGTCGGCTTGCCGAACAGGCGGACATCCACGTCATGCGCCGCGCTGCCCACGCGCAGGGCGTCGGCCAGACCCTCGATGGCGAAGCGCTCGGCCTCGCGGTCGGCCAGGATGACGGCGGAGGCCGACGGGCCGTGCACGCGGATCGCTGGGATCGGCAGGCCCAGGATGGCGCGGGCGTGCAGGTCGAACTCCGACAGGTTCTGCGACAGCAGGGTGACCATGCCGGTGTCGTGCGGGCGCGGCGACAGCTCGGAGAAGACCACCTCGTCCCTGGTGACGAAGAACTCCACGCCGAAGATGCCGTAGCCGCCGAGATTGTCCACGACCTTCGCCGCCATCACCTTGGCGTCGTCCAGCAGCGCCGCGGGCATCGGCACCGGCTGCCAGGATTCCTGGTAGTCGCCGCGCTCCTGCCGGTGGCCGATCGGCTCGCAGAACAGGATGCCTTCGCGGGTGCGGACGGTCAGCAGGGTGATCTCGTACTCGAAGGGCACGAACTCCTCGACGATGACCTTCCGGCGGTCGCCGCGCATGTTGGCGACGGCGTAGGTCCAGGCGGCCTCCAGTTCCTCGGCGGTCTGGACGGTGCTCTGCCCCTTGCCGGAGGAGGACATGACCGGCTTGATGACGCAGGGCAGGCCGGTGTGCTCCGCCCCGGCGATCACCTCCTCCAGGCTTTCGGCGTAGCGGTACTTGGAGGTGCGCAGGCCCAACTCCACCGCGGCGACCTCGCGGATGCGGTCGCGGTTCATCGTCATGGTGGCGGCACGGGCGGAGGGGACGACGGTCAGGCCGGCGTCCTCGAACTCGTGCAGCACCTCGGTGCGGATGGCCTCGACCTCCGGCACGATGAAGTCGGGCTTGTGCTTGGCGATGGCCGCGCGCAGGGCGTCCGCGTCGAGCATGGAGAAGACCTCCGCCGCGTCGGCGACCTGCATCGCCGGGGCGTTGGCGTAGCTGTCGCAGGCGATGACCTCGCAGCCGAGGCGCTTGGCGGCGATGACGAACTCCTTCCCGAGTTCGCCCGAGCCGAGAAGAAGGATTTTGGCCGTGAACATGCGCGGACTCCCGTGACGCAAACCCGTGACGCAACTGCCCGCGGAGCTTTACCCCAACGCGGGCCGTGCGTACATGGCGGACTGCATGCGTTATTGCAGGCTGCCCCAGCGCCGGGTGGAGGGTTCGGCCAGCGCCCAGCGCCACTGGCCGTCCTTGGCCCGGCAGACCGTGGTGACGTTGAGATCGGGCGCGTCGTCCAGCGTGAAGACCACGTCCTTGCAGGGGATCGCCTCGCCGAAGCCGCGGGCCACCTGCACCGTGCCGGTCTTGCCGCTCAGCGGCAGCGTCTCCTCCACCGCCCAGGTGGCGGACTGGCCGACGGCGAGCGGGCCGGCGGTGCGGGCGACGGCGTTGTGGATGTTGTCGGTGATCCGCCGCTCCGCGTATTTCACCCCCTGGTCGATGCCGTAGCTGGCCCCGGCGCCGGCGATGATGCCCAGCACTGGGTTGCCGGTGGCCGATCCGACGGTCGCCGCCACGCCCGCCGTGGTCACCCCCGTGACCGCCGAGCCGAACCCGGCGCAGCCGGACAGCGCGAGAAGCGCGGCGGCGGGAAGGAGGACACGGCGGAGCGGGGATGCGGTCATGGAAAGGCACGGGGGTGGTGGGCGGAGCACGGCACCCTATCCGTTCGGATGGGGAGGGCGCCCGTGGTCAAAGCGTGACCTTCGCGGGGGGGAGCAGTAGGCCATGGCGGAGCGGGGATGCGGTTATGCATGCTGGAGGAGAGCGGCAAAGACACAAAAGGACACGGAGACGCGCAAAGGAGCGCCCGCACCGCAGGAGGGCGCTTCTCTGAGCAGCCCTTTGTGAAATTCTCAGTGCCCTTCGTGCCTTCGTGGTGAAACCCAGGCCAGGACGGAACCCCCGCTCCAGCCTGCAACCGGTCCCTTCGCATAGCGCAGGGCGACCAACCCCAGGAAGATCGCGGCGTAGACGAAGGGCGGGTACTGCCAGCCCTTGACCAGCATGACGTAGTGGACGCAGCCCGCCGCGCCGGCGACGAACACCGCCTTGTGCAGCGCCTTCCAGCGCCGGCCGCCAAGCCGCCGCACCATGCCATTGGTCGAGGTCGCGGCCAGCGCCGTCAAAATCACCAGGGCGCCCATGCCCACGGTGATGTAGGGCCGCTTCACGATGTCCTTCCACACCGCCGCCCAGTCGAAGAACTGGTCCACCCCCACATAGACGGAGACGTGGAGCAGCGCGTAGAAGAAGGCGAACAGCCCGATCATCCGGCGGAAGCGCGCCAGCCCCGCCTGACCCGTGAGGATGCGCAGCGGCGTGACGGCCAGCGCCACCAGCAGCAGGCGCAGCGCCCACAGCCCGCTCTGCCGCACCGCTTCGGCCACCGGCTCCACCCCCAGCCCGCCGCTCAGGCCCAGCCAGACCATCCAGCCGAGCGGGACCAGCCCCAGCGCGAACACCACTGGCTTCGCCCAGCGCGAGGACAGCGCCAGCGCGACCGGTCCTTTCGACACGGCGGCCATCTCAGTAGTTCTTCCGCAGATCCATGCCGGCGTAGAGCGACGCCACCTCCTCGCCATAGCCGTTGAAGGGCAGCGTCTTGCGGCGGGAGAACTCGCCGACGCGGCGCTCCGTCGCCTGACTCCAGCGCGGGTGGTCGACCTCCGGGTTCACGTTCGAATAGAAGCCGTACTCGCGCGGCTGCGAGCGGTTCCAGGAGGTTGGCGGCTGATCCTGCGTCAGGGTGATGCGGACGATCGACTTGATCGACTTGAAGCCGTACTTCCACGGCACGACCAGCCGCACCGGCGCGCCGTTCTGGTTGGGCATCGTCTCGCCGTACATGCCCACCGCCAGGATGGTCAGCGGGTGCATGGCCTCGTCCATGCGCAGCCCCTCGACATAGGGCCATTGCAGCACCGGATACTTCAGGCCGGGCATCTGGGAGCGGTCGGCCAGCGTCTGGAAGGCGACGTATTTGGCGTTGCCGGTCGGGTCCACGCGCTTCAGCAGCTCGGCCAGCGGGAAGCCGACCCAGGGGATGACCATCGACCAGCCCTCGACGCAGCGCAGGCGGTAGACGCGCTCCTCCAGCGGGAAGGACAACAGATCCTCGATGCCGAAGGTGGTGGGCTTCCCGACATCGCCGTCCACCGCGATCTCCCACGGGCGGGTGCGCAGTGTGCCGGCGTTTTCGGACGGGTCGGTCTTGTCCGTCCCGAACTCGTAGAAATTGTTGTAGCTGGTCGCCGACTTCATCGGAGTCTGGGCGTCCATCTTGGGGTCCTTCGGGCTGACCGTCAGCGGGGCCTGGAAGGGCGCGGCCAGCGCCGGACCCGGCAGCCCCCCCGTGCCGCCGAGCGCCAGGGCCGCCCCACCCGCGATGCCTCCGGCGATGATGGAGCGCCGGGACAGGAACAGGCCGCGGGGCGTCACCTCGTTCTCGCTGGCTTGCGACGCGCTCCGGACTTTGATGAGCATGAACACTCTCCACAGGAAAGCCGCCGGGAGGCGACAGCGCCCCCCGTCCCTCATCTAGCCTTGGTCGCCGCTCCCGGCAAATCAAGCGCGGGACACGAGTTCGTGAGCGTGACGTGAGGTCAGTCCTCCGGAACCGTCGTGACGGCGCCGCTTTCCGAGGATTTGAGGATCGTCTCGATCAGCCGGTGGACCTTCAGCGCCTCCCGCCCGGACACGCGCGGCTGGCCACCGCGGTCGAGCGCGTCGAGGAAGTCGGCCAGGACAGCGCGGTGATGGGCGTTGGAGAAGGCCATGGGATCGGCCCCGCCGCCCAGCGTGCCCGCCGTTTCCCCGGCCTGGACCGTCCCGCCGGAGCGCAGCTGCACCTCCAGCCGGTCGCCGGTCAGCAGGGCGGAGCCGGCGGTGCCGGCGATCTCGATGCGCTCCGGATAGCCGGGATAGGCCGCGGTGGTGGCGTCCACCGTGGCGAGCAGCCCGCCGTCGTAGCGCAGGGCGGCGCACACCACGTCCTCGGTGTCGATGAGGCGCAGGCCGCTGGTGTTGGCGAAGGCGGCGACTTCCCGCGGCAGGCCGAGCAGGCTGACATAGAGGTCCAGCGTGTGGATGGCCTGGGTCAGCAGCACCCCGCCGCCGTCCCGCGCCTTCATGCCGCGCCCCGGCTGGGCGTAATAGGCGTCGTCGCGCCACCAGCGCACCACGACGGAGGCCGACAGCGGACGGCCCAGCGTCCCGTTGCGCAGCAGCTCCGCCAGCCGTTCGGCGGCGGCGCGGAAGCGGTGCTGGAGCATGACGCCGAGCGTCAGCCCGGCGCGCTCCATGCTTTCCACCACGGCGCGGCAGCCGGCGGGCGTGGCGTCGAGCGGCTTTTCCAGCAGCACATGCTTGCCGGCGGCGGCGCAGCGGGCGACGAGGTCGGCGTGGGTGTCCGGCGGGGTCAGCAGCAGGACGGCGGAGACGGTGGGATCGTCGAGGATCGCCTCCGCCCGGTCCACCGCCGGCAGACCGAAGCGCGCCGCGAAGGCGGTGCGGCGCTCGGCCGACGGGCTGAAGCAGCCCGCCACCTCCACCCGCTCCGCCAGATCCAGCAGGCTCTGGGCGTGTGGCGTCGCCGCCATGCCCAGCCCGATCACGCCGACGCGGCGCCGCATCCGGTTCAGCTCTGGGCCAGGGCGGAGGCCTCGCGGGCCAGCCGCTCGATCTCGGACCAGCGGCGCTCCTTCACGGCGTCGGCCGGGGTCAGCCAGGTGCCGCCGAGCGCGAAGACGTTGGGGAGCGACAGGATCTCCTTCACATGCTCCGCCTTGAGGCCGCCAGTCGGGCAGAAGCGGATCTCCGGCATCAGCGGCGCCATGCCGCGCAGCGCCGGGGCGCCGCCGTTCAGCATCGCCGGGAAGAACTTCAGCTCGCGGAAGCCATGCTCCATGGCGATCAGCGCCTCGGTCACGGTGGCGATGCCCGGCAGATAGGGCAGGCCGGCGGTCTTGGCGGCCTCCGCCAGACGGTCGGTCAGGCCGGGGCTGACGACGAAGCGGGCGCCGGCGTCGCGGGCCTGGGCGAACTGCTCCGGCCGGATCAGCGTGCCGAGGCCGACCAGGGCGCCCGGAACGCGGGCGGCGATGGCCTCCGCGCAGGCCAGAGCGGCGGGGGTGCGCAGCGTCACCTCCAGCGTGGTCAGGCCGCCGGCGACCAGCGCCTCGGCCAGGGCGACCGCGGTGTCCGGCTCGTCGAGGACGAGGACCGGGACGATGCGCGGGCCGGACAGGGAGGGTTCAAGACGCGGGTGGGTCATGTCAGGGCCTCGGCAGGAGAGAAGTAGAGTGGGGTGGCGAGCCGCATGTCGTCGATGGTCAGCAGCAGGCCGTCGATGTGGTCGCCGAGCGCCTTCACCGCGCGGTCGGGGTCATGGTCCGCGATGGCGGTGACGATGGCCTCGTGCTCGGCGATGACGGTCGCCAGGCGGCCGGGATAGGGAAGGGTCATGTGGCGGCAGCGGTCGATCTGCACCTTCACCTGCTGGGTGATCGGCCAGAAACCGGGATAGCCGGCGATGTCGGCGATCAGCGCATGGAACGCCTCGTCCGCCTGATGGAAGCCGTCGGCGCAGCCCGAGGCGTCCACCTCGCGCTGGCGCTCCAGATTGGCCTGGAGAGCGGCGACCTGGCTGCGCGTCGCGCGTTCCGCCGCGAAGCGGACGGTCGCCTGCTCCAGCGTCTTGCGGATCAGGTTGGCCTCCGGCAGGGCGGCGATCGGGATGCGCGCCACGAAGGTGCCCGACTGCGGAAAGACCTCCACCAGACCCTCGTCGGCCAGCCGCAGGACCGCCTCGCGCACCGGGGTGCGGCTGACGCCGAAGGCTTCGGCCACCAGTTTCTCCACGATCGGGTCGCCCGGCTTGCGGGCCAGCGACACGATGTCGGCCCGCAGGTCGCGGTAGATGGCCGCCGCCGCCGTAGTGCCGCGCTGCGACGCGCGGGGCGGCTTGACGGCGACGGGGGTGGCGCCGGGAGCGATGGCGGGAACGATGGTGGCTTGGCCCGCGAGGACTTGGTCTCGTGGCATGGAGGGTCCCTCCGTCAGGGGATCAGCCGTCCAGCACGGACGCCATGGCGTCGCGCGGGATGACGGCGCCGCGGTGCTGGATGACCACGGCGGCGATGCGGTGGGCGGAGCGCGCCGCCTCCACCGGGCCGAGGCCCTTCAGGCGGGCGCTGAGATAGCCGGCGCTGAAGCTGTCGCCCGCCGCGGTGGTGTCCACGACCTTGGCGACCTTTTCCGACGGCACGGTCTCCTCGACACCGGGAGCGGAGACGATGCAGCCCGGCTTCTCCAGCTTGAGAACGATCTCCGTCACCCCGGCGCCGCGCACGCGGGCCATGGCGGTGTCGGCGTCAGCGTCGCCGTAGAGGCCGCGCAGGTCCTCGACGCCCGGCAGGGCGATGTCTGTGCGTTCGAGCATCGCGTCGTAGGCGCGCTGCGCCGTCTCGCGGTCGGGCCACAGGCGGGGGCGCCAGTTGGTGTCGAAGGCGACGCGGCCGCCGCGCTCGCGCAGGCGGTCGAGCATGGGGAACAGCACCTCCCGCCCGCGCTCGCCCCAGATGGCCAGGCTGATGCCGGACATGTAGAGCAGGTCGTAGCCCTCCAGATCGGCGACCAGCGCGGGGCTGTCGGGCAGCACGAACAGGTCGCGGGCCGGCGCGGAATCGCGCCAGTAGAGGAAGCGCCGCTCGCCGCTGTCGTCCGTCTCGATCATGTAGAGGCCGGGAACCCGGTTGGCCACGCGCAGCACATGGCCGGTGCCGACCCCTTCGGCCTCCCAGGTGGCGATCATGGCGTCGCTGTTGGTGTCGTCGCCCAGCGCCGTCACGTAATCCGTTGCCACGCCCAGCCGCGCCATGTAGACGGCGGTGTTGAGGGTGTCGCCGCCGAAGCCCATGGTGAAGGTCCCGTCGGGACGGCGCACCAGTTCGATCATGCATTCGCCAAGGGCCGCAACCCGGCGCGCGGACTCACCCATCGCCATCCCCCGTCCGGCGGACAAGCCCGCCGTTTCCTGCTAAAGAATTCGAACAACACGGGTTTTTAGTCCCGTGCCTCCTGGGGTCAAGTATACTAATATATCAATGATGGAAGCAAGGCTTTTCGGGCGCCGGTCATGCCAAACGATGGTCATGGAGTGGACGCTGCGGCGTTTTGCTGCTGCTTCTTGCGCAGCCGCTCGCGGTGGGCGGTGTAGAGGCCGCTGGCGATGATGATTCCGGCGCCCAGGAAGGTCCAATGGTCGGGCAGCGCCCCGAAGATCAGGAAGCCCAGCAGGGTGGACCAGACGATCTGCACATAGGAGCAGGGGGCGAGCACCGACGCCTCGCCGAAGCGGTAGGCCTGGACCATCAGCCATTGCCCCATGGTGGAGACCAGCCCGATCAGGGCGCCCAGCGCCACCTCCGTCCATGTCGGCGTCGCGACGTTGAAGGGCAGCAGAACGGTCAGCACGGCAAGGCCCGTCAGGGCGGTCCAGATCAGGGTGGTGGTGGGATGCTCCTGCCCGGTCATCTTGCGGGTGATGACCACGCCGGTCGCCCAACTCATCGCCGACAGGATGGGGAAGATGGCTGCCGGCTGGAAGGCCGCCCCGCCGGGCCGGATGACGATCAGCACGCCGAGCAGCCCGACCAGCACCGCCGCCCAGCGGCGCGGCCCGATCTTCTCGCCCAGCACCAGGATCGACAGCACCGTGACGAAGACCGGCGAGACGTAGCTGGTCGCCGCCGCTTCCGCCAAGGGCAGATAACGCATGCCCATGATGAAGAACAGTGCCGACCCCAGCATCCCCAGAGCGCGCAGCACCTGCAGACCGGGGCTGGCGGTCTTCATCACCGGCGGACCGCCGCGGATCATCAGCGGCAGCAGCAGCGTCGTGAAGCCGACGTAGCGCATCCAGCCGATCTCTATGGAAGGCAGCGTCTGGGACAGATACTTCGCCGTCGCGTCGGAGCAGGAGAAGAAGAAGACCGCGGCGACGACCATCAGAATCCCGCGGACGGGATCGTCGCGGCGTTCGCTCCCGTAGGACGGCACGGTCTGGGCAGCGGACACCCCTTCCGGGGGGCGGGAGCAGTCGGGCATGGCCGGAGGGTGTTTCCAGGCAGGAGGGCAGCAAGCGGAAGGATGGCCCGGGTCCAGTGCCGGGTTAACCGTCAGGTTACTGATATATCATGCCTGGGAACAATGGTGCGGAGCGTCATGGCAGCCATACGGCCCGGCCCCGTGAATCCACAACACGGGCCCGTGGGTCAGCCGTCCCCGCGGTCGATGGCGGCGGGGCCGCGCAGGGCCGAGGTGACAGCGGGCGCCGGGCGCAGCAGGGGCGTCGGCGGGTTGATCGGCAGATCCATCAGGCCGCGGCGGGCGGCGTTGCGCTCCAACTCGTAATCGGGATCGGGGAAGCGTTGCAGAAGCGTCTCGTAGGTGTCGCGCGCCGCGGCGGGGCAGCCCAGGATGCGGAACGCCTCGCCTTGCCGCAGCAGGGCGCCGGCTTCCGTCCCGCGATGGTAGGAGACAAGGCTGGCCGCCACGGCGAACCAGCGGTCATAGGCGGTCCACAGCGCCTCGACCGTCGGCCCTTCGCACCGTCCGGCCTCCACCGCCGCCTCCAGCGCCTGTCGGTAGGCGGTGTCGGGGGGCGGGGAGGTCATCGCGCAGCCGCCCGCCAGCAGGAGGGCGCCCGCAAGGACGGTTCCGGCAATCGCCTGTCGGTTGCGGGTCGGCATCGGTTCCTCTCCCCCGTTCGCATCCTCTCGCCACCAGTGAAATACAACCGGGTTAAAGCCCGGTTCAAGCCTGTGGGGTGGCGTGCGCCGATGTGCGGCGTTGCGGGCAACTCGGGAGGAAAATGCTTCGAATTTCGAGGCAAAGAGCAGCCAAGAATCTACGTCTTAACGGATATTAAAAGTCATATAAAAGCGGGCCGTAACATTATCCCTTGAGGTAAGCCGAATGGTTGACTCGCGGTACAGGAAGGCTATTACCTGAGGGTGTGAGAAAATAAAGCACTCGGAATTAAGGAAAATTTTAAGTGCCTTGTCCTCCCGCTCTCTAGTTGAAACCCCTGTTGCGGAGAATCCCATGCGCGCTGTCCTGGTTGAACCGAACCCCCTGATCGCCGACGCGCTCGGCCGTCAGCTCGGCATGGGGAAGATCCGCTACGACCGCCAGGATTGGGCGGGGCTGGAGGAACTGCTGCAGGAGCAGGGTGCGGACGGGCTGGGCTATGACGCCATCGTCCTGGGCAGCGTCGACGACCCGGCGCGCTGCGTGGCGGCGTTGCGCGCGCATCAGGTCGGGGCGGCGATCCTCTGCCTGCTCGACCGGCGCTGCGTGACGACGACGGTGGAACTGCTGCACGCCGGGGCCGACGACGTTCTGGTCAAGCCGGTGGTCAGCGCCGAGGTGCGGGCGCGCATCGAGGTGGCGCGGCGGCGCTCGCGCGGCCTGCTGAGCAACGCGGTGCGGGTGGGCCGGCTGACGGTGTTCCTCGACGGGCGCGACCCGGAGGTCGGCGGCGAGCGGCTGCGGCTGAGCCAGCGCGAGCACGCCATCCTCGGCGTCCTGGCCGCCCACCATCGCCGCGTGGTGTCCAAGGAGCACATCTACGACGAGGTCTATGGCCTGTCCGGCGCCGACCCGCTGGACAAGGTCATCGACGTCTACATCTGCAAGCTGCGCAAGAAGATCGCCGAGGCCACCGGCGGCTCCCGCTACATCGAGACCGTCTACGGACGCGGCTACAAGTTCGAGGCCCCGCCCGAGCATGAAGAGGCCGTTCCGGCCGCCGCACCCGCCACCGCCGCCCGCCGCTTCCCGGCCATCCCCTTCGCCGCGTCCGGCCTGCACCCCGGCTGTCTCGTCGCCGCCGAGTGACGGCGCCTTATTTCAGAATCCCGCCTTACGCTCCGCTTCCGATATTTTGCCCCAAACACTTTGAAAGACGCCATGGCCGCGGCCCTTCGGGGCACGACGGCTGAGCCGCTTTGCGCGGTCGCCGCATTTTTATAAAATGCGCGATTACTTTTAAAAGATGCCCATCTTTGAAAGACGAATGCGTCACCCTGAAAATGCTGCGGTTTTTTACTCCGGTTTAAACGGGGTCGGTCACAGTCGAATGGTCGGTTGCGCGCCCATAAACACCAAGTGGGAAGGCCCGCGCAGCCCGGCCCCAGCGTCAGAAAGGCGCTCTGCATCTCGCGAATGGAGATACACATGGCCTCGATCATGACCAACACCTCGGCGATGACCGCGCTGCAGACGCTGCGCCGCGTGACCGACGATCTGGCGACCACCCAGGATCGCATCTCGACCGGTCTCAAGGTCAACAACGCCAAGGACAACGCCGCCTACTGGTCCATCGCCACGACCATGCGCGCCGACGTCGCCGGCTTCAAGGCGGTGAAGGAATCGCTGGAACTGGGTTCGGGCACGACCAACACCGCGTCGGTGGCGTCCAAGAACATCGTCGAGAACCTGCAGACGCTGAAGGCCCGCGTCATCGCCGGCCAGACCAACGGCGTCGACAAGTCGCTGATCCAGAACGACATCGACCAGCTCGTCAAGCTGGTGAAGGGCGCCGCCGCCGACGCCTCCTTCAACGGCGACAACCTGCTGCGCATCACCTACTCCAACGACGGCACGGCCAAGGACCAGAACGTCGACATCCTGGCGTCGCTGAGCCGCAGCGCCGGCACCGTCGATCCGAGCTACATCAGCTTCCAGCGCCAGGACATGCAGGTCACCTCGATCGTTGGCAAGGCCACGATCGAGCAGCAGGTGGACTCCACCAACGACCTGAAGGCCAGCGTCGGCATCGCCATCGGTGCGCCGGACACCACCTTCATCGACGGCCAGAACCTGGGCCTGGGCAACCTGACCCTGAACGTCACCAACGAGGCGGGCACCAAGACCGCCGTGACGGTGGACCTGTCGGGCATCGACTACACCACGGACCTGGCGACCACCCAGGGCCTGATCGAGACCGCGGTCAACGCGGCCCTGACCACGGCCGGCGGCGACTTCCAGGTGGCCTTCAACGGCGACAAGCTGGAATTCACCGACCAGGACCTGAACACCGACGGCAACTTCACCGCCAAGGTGGACAGCCTGTGGGTCGGGTCGAAGGAAAGCGACGCCTTCGGCGGCCTGGCCGACCTGACGCAGATCGACGTGACCTCCAACGCCACCAAGTCGCTCGAGGTCATCAACGGCCTGCTCGACAAGGCCATCGGCAAGGCTGCGGTGATCGGTTCCATTGAGAACCGCGTGTCGGTGCAGAACGACTTCGTGTCGAAGCTGACCGACTCGATGAACAAGGGCATCGGCTCCCTGGTGGACGCCGACATGAACGAGGAATCGAGCCGCCTGCAGGCCCTCCAGGTCCAGCAGCAGCTCGCCACCCAGGCGCTGTCGATCGCCAACCAGGGTCCGCAGAACATTCTCTCGCTGTTCCGCTAACCCGGTCCGGCCGGCGTCCCGCTCCCGACGGGGCGCCGGCCATTTTTTCCATTCGTCTCCAGCCCAAGCCCCATTCCGGCGCCCCCGTGCGCGTTGCATAAGGTGCGACCATGAGCATCGCCGCCTACCAGCAGACGATGGCCGAGTGCGAAGACCCGCGCCGCATCGAATATCTGGTCTTCCTCCGCATCACCCTGGATCTGGAGGCCAACCGCGACGCCGGCTGGCGGTCGGCGGCGCTGAAGGACGCGCTGTGGCGCAACCTGGAACTTTGGAACACGCTGCGCGCCGACCTTCTGGAGGACGGCAACGCGCTGCCCGAGGCGCTGCGCGCCGGGCTGGTCTCGCTGTCCTTCTCGGTGGCGCGCCAGACCACTCAGGTGTTGCGCGGCGAGGCCGACGCGGGCGTGCTGATCGACATCAACCGGTCGGTCATGCGCGGCCTGCAGGGTGTGGCCCGCACGGAGGCCCCCGCCGCGATGGAGGCGTCCTATGGCGCTTAAGCTCCGCCTCAAGCCCTGCGAGCGCGTGGTCATCAACGGCTGCGTCGTGCAGAACGAGAACCGCCGCTACACGCTGACCGTCAGCAACTTCGCCCAGATCATCCGCGGCAGCGACATCATGCAGGAGGACGAGGCCGACACCCCGGTCCGCCGCGCCTATTTCGTGATCCAGAGCATGCTGCTGGACCCCCAGGCCGCGGAACAGTACGGCGGCGTCGTCGCCGGCATGATGGCCAAGCTCTACACCGCCTTCCTGCATCCGGAGATGCAGGACCGCATCATGCAGGGGATGCGCAACGTCAGCGACCGCGACTACTACAAGGCGCTGGCCTGCCTGCGGCCGGTGATGGCCTACGAGGACGGGCTGCTGAACGCGCAGCGCACCCCGCGGGACGAGCGCGCCCCCGAGACTCGCGTGGAGGCGTGACCGCCATGCCCGCACCCATCCAGGGATTGACCGGCGGCGTGTCCGGCGTCAACGGCGAGCGCGGCACCGCCAGCGCCGACCTGATCGCCGAAGCCCGCCAGCGCCAGGCCGACCGCTTGCGCGCCGCCCAGGCCGAAGCCGTCAAGTCCACCGAGGTGGTCGAGGAAACCCGCGCGCCGGCGGAATCCGACAACGGCCGCCGGCCCGACCCCATCCCGCCCTACCGGGTCAACCTCGACCCCGGCACGGGCCGCCTGTCCACCGAGGTGCTCGACACCCACACCGGCGAGGTGATCCTGCGCATCCCGCCCTCCTACGCCGACCCGGCGGAGGACGCGGCCGAGGAGCGCGGGCGGCCGAAGGCCCCGGAGGTGACGGCATGAGCACGCTCCAGGATTATCGCCAGATCGTCCGCAATCAGGACCGCTACGACGCGATGATCCGCTCGCGGCCCGACGTGAAGCGCAACATCGCCTATTTCGAGGCCAACATCGGCAAGATCTCCAGCGCCGAGGAGCTGCTGAAGGACGACAAGCTCTACCGCTTCGTCATGGTGGCCTTCGACCTGGAAAGCCAGACCTACGCGCGCGCCCTGATCCGCAAGGTGCTGGACCAGGGGGTGAAGGACCCGGAGGCGTTGGCCAACCGCATGAACGACGCCAAGTTCAAGGAGATGGCCACCGTCCTGTCCTTCAAGGAGACGGGCGGCGCCACGCTGAAGGAGCCGGCGATCGTCAAGGCCATCGTCGACCGCTACGTCGACGTGTCGCTGGAGGTGAAGGCGGAGGAGAGCAATCCCGCGGTCCGTCTGGCGCTCTACTTCGACCGCAAGGCGTCGCGCATCACCAATTGGTATCAGGTGATGGCCGACCGCGCACTGCAGAAGGTGGTCTTCACCGCGCTCGACATTCCCGAGCAGTCGGCGCTGGGCGATCTCGACCGGCTGGTCGACAAGCTGAAGAAGCGCTTCGACATCGCCGACTTCAAGGACCCGGCCAAGCTCGGGAAGTTCCTGGACCGCTTCTCGGCCATGTACGACCTGAAGAACGGCGCGCCCGCCGAGGCCTCCGCCACGTTGCCCTACATCGGGCCGATCAACAGCCGCGGACGCTCCTCGATCATCGCCATCGACCCGTCCATCACCATGTCGCTGCTGAACTTCCCACGCTTCTGAGCGGCGGAATTTCGGCGGACGGAATTTCGGGAGACTGGCTGTGCAGCCGAGCCGACAGGCCAGGCCGCCGGGCGCGTGGCCGCACGTCGTGGCCCTGCTGCCCGGCCCGGACGACCGGGACGAGGACACCGCCCGCGACTCCCTTCATATCCTGCCGATGACGATCCTGCCGCTGGAGACTCCGGGCCTGCGCCGGGCGCGGTTGATCAAGAACGTCCGGCTCCAGACGGTGGTGGAGCTGTTCAACGACGTCCACGCCGGCAGCGGGCAGGTGATGCCCAGCCAGTTGCCGCTGCATTTCGGCAACCGCTCGCCCGAGCTGGACCGCGACCTGCTGATGATCGGGCAGATCGCCCAGGCCGCCAGCTTCGACGTCTATTCCCTGCGCATCGAGCTGCGCCGCCTGAAGATCGCGGTGGACGAGCACGCCGCCCTGCGCCTGTCCCAGCGCCGCCGCGAGCAGCTGACCCGCTACATGCGCGTCTTCACCCGCCCGCTGATCGAAAGCGTCTACGGCAGCGACGACGTGCAGGTGCAGAATGTCGAGGATCTGATCCGCCTGTTCGCCGAGCCCGATCTGGCGGAGGTGCGCCGCCGGCTCACCATGATGGCCGACCGGCTGGACATCGCCATGGCCGACATCCCGGCCTTCCTGGAGGAGTACGGCGACATCTTCCTGTCGCTGGCCTATTTCAAGCAGTGCCTGGACGAGATCGTCCCCGACGTGCAGGCATTCCTGGCCTGGATGGACGCGGTGCGCGGCTTCAGCGAGGTCCGCCGCGACGCCCGCCACGCCCGGATGCTCGACGAGGTGGGCCGCGACCTGACGGAGATCGCCGCCTCGATCACCGGGCGGTTCGAGAGCTTCGACAACCGCTCCAAGGATTTCTGGCGCAACATCAACGCCCAGAGCTTCCGCAGCATCCGCGACCTGATCACCAACCACCACGTCACCATCGGCGGGGTTCTGTGCGGGCTGGCGGTGAAGATGGCCTTGTGGAAGGCCCGTTTCTCCAGCGGCGGCGGCCCGGTGCGCCGCTTGGAGTTCATCCGCTCCGAAATCCTGCCGGGCCTGTCCCACATCCGCTCCCTGGAACGCTCGGCGCGGAGCGGGGGGCGGTAAGGCCCCCCAATCTCCCAATTTTCTGGCTTCCTACCGGCGCCGCGCGGCGAGCTGGAGGGCGGTGGCCGCCGCAGCGACGGCGATGCCCAGACCGGTCACGGCGGTCCAGCCCCCAGCGTTCCAGGCCAGCGTCGCGGCACTCGACCCCAGCGCGCCGCCCAGGAACATACCGCCCATGAAGAGGGTGTTCAGCCGGGCGCGGGCTTCGGGCCGCAGGGCGTAGACGATGTGCTGGTTCGACACCAGCGCTGCCTGAACCGCGAAGTCGAGCAGGATCACCCCGGCGACCAGCCCAGCGACCGACGTCCACAGCCCGAACAGCAGCCAGGAGGCGAGCGTCAGCACGGTGCCCAGCAGGATCACCCGGTGCGGCCCGCTGCGGTCGGCGATCCGACCGGCCAGCGGGGCGGCCAGGATGCCGACCGCGCCGACGATGCCGAACAGCCCCGCCGCATCGGCGCCCAGGCCGAAGCGCGGCTCGGCCAGACGCAGCGCCAGGATGGTCCAGAAGGTCGTGAAAGCGGCGAACAGCAGCCCCTGGGTGACGGCGGCCAGCCGCAGGGCCGGGAACTCCCGCCACAGATGGACCAGCGAGCGCATCAGCGCCGGGTAGCACATGCTGGTGTTGGGCGATGTGGCGTTCGGGTGGCTGCGCGGCAGCATGACGGCCATCAGCGCGGCCGCAGCCAGCGCCAACGGCACGGCCAGCCAGAACATGGCCCGCCACCCCTCGTGCGTCCCGACGAAGCCGGCCAGCGTGCGGCTGAGCAGGATGCCGGTCAGCACTCCCGACATGACGGTTCCCACCGCCGCCCCGCGCCGCTGCGGCGAGGCGAGATGGGCGGCGAAGGGGACGATCTGCTGCGCCACCGTCGCCGACACGCCGAGCAGCAGCGAGGCGGCGACCAGCAGGGCGGGACCCTGCGCCAGCGCCGTCGCGACCAGCGCCGCGGCGAGCAGCAGGAACTGCCCGACGATCAGCCGACGCCGCTCCACCAGATCGCCCAGCGGCACCAGCAGAAGCAGGCCGGCGGCGTAGCCCAGCTGCGTGGCGGTCGGGATCATGCCGGTCAGCTGGCCGGGCAGATCACCTTCGATCAGGCCCAGCATGGGCTGGTTGTAGTAGATGTTCGCGACGGCCAGCCCCGCGGCGGTCGCCATCGCGAAGGTCAGCCCGCGCCCGAGCCGGGTCTGTTCCGGTGTGTGGGCTGATGTGTGGGGCATTGTGTCGGTGATGCTCATGACAGCGGTCCTTTTGCAACATCCCTTCTCCCCAGAGGGGAGAGGGCTACTGAGCCCAAGGCGATGATCTCTGAAACGGACCCTATCGCACTTTCACAATCCGCATCAGTCATGCAGAATGAAGGGCCTGTATATCGGAATATGAAGCAATGGACCTCGCCGGACTCGCCGTTCTGGTGGAAGCCGCCCAGGCCGGCAGCCTTGCCGGGGCTGCGCGGCGGCTGGGCATCTCGCCGCTGATGGCGACCCGGCGGCTGGCCGCGCTGGAGGACGCCATGGGCGTGCTGCTGATGCAGCGGACCACCCGCTCCCTCGCCCTGACGCCGGAGGGGGAGGCGATGCTGCCCTTCGCCCAGGCGATGTTGGAGAACGAGGCGGCGGCGCGGGCCAGCGTCCGCCCGTCCTCCGCCGGTGCGTCCGGGCTGCTGCGGCTGACCGCCTCCGCCGCCTTCGGGCGCAAGGTCGTGGTGCCGGTGGTCGCGGAGTTCCTGAAGGACAACCCGCAGGTCTCGGTCGATCTGCTGCTGACCGACACGGTGGTGGACATCGTCGGGCAGGGGATCGACCTCGCCATCCGCATCGCGCGTCTGAAGGACAGCGCGCTGATCGCGCGGCGGCTGGCCGACAACCCGCGGGGGCTCTACGCCACGCCCGGCTATCTGGCGGATCGCGGCACGCCCGCCGCCGTCGCCGATCTGGCGGAGCACGAGTGCCTGTGCTTGTCCGGCACGACCCACTGGAGCTTCGCGGGCGACGGGCGGGAGCGGCGAATCCGGGTGCGCGGCCGCTTCACCGCCAACTCCATCGAGGGCTTGCGGGACATCTGCCTCGCCGGGCTCGGCATCGCCGTCCTGTCCGAGTGGGACGTGCGGGAGGAGGTGGCGCGTGGCGCCCTGGTGGCGCTCACCCTGTCCGACGGGGCGTTGGAGCCGCTGGCGGTCTGGGGCGTCCACCCTTCGGCGCGCTTCGTGCCGCCGAAGCTGCGGCTGTTCATGGACGCGCTGGGGAAGGCGCTGCGCTGACCGGGGTCAGAGCCGGACGGCCGGGCGGTCCGCCGGCTGGGTGGCGTGCAACTCGTAAAGCTTCGCCAGGATTTGCGGGGCGGGCTGCTCCGCCTTGGGCGTGGGTACGTCCGCCGCGGCATCGCTGCCAGGCGTCTTGCGGGCGAGCGCCTCCGCCAGCACGGCGGGGGACGGGCGATGGTCCGCCGGCTGTTCATGCGCCGGGCCGGCGAGGAAGGGCAGGGGCGGGGCGTTGGGCGGCGCGTCCTTCGCCGGAGCCTTCGTCTCCTCCGCCCCGCTCTCCGCCAGCGTGACGAGGTGGCCCAGCGGATCGTCGCCGGTCACCGCCTCGAAGGCGGCCATGGCGGCGCTGCCCAGCAGGCCAACGGGGCCGCCGAACAGGAACCCCCCGGCCAGCCGCGCCGGCAGGCCGATCCCGTCGCCGGTGGCGTGGCGGTAGATCTGCGACACCCCCGGCAGATGCTGCAGCGGGTTCACCGCGTCCAGCAGGTCCCCGAAATCCAGGCTGAGATCCGCTGCCTCCTGTTTGGTCGGGGCCTTCACGGCGTCCCGTGCGGCGGTGGTCGGGGCAAGCGCGCGGGCGGCGAGCGCGGTGGCGTTGGTCATGGGACAACTCCGGCGGGAACGGCGAGGATGCGGTCGAGGAAACGGAAGGAGTCGAGGGACGGCGTGGCGTCGTCCTTGCCCTGGCGCAGGAACTCCTCCAGCGCCGGGTTCAGCGCGACGGCGCCGTCCACCTCCGGGTCGGTGCCCTGCTTGTAGGCGCCGATGCGCACCAGTTCCCGCATGTTGTCGTAGGTGGCGGCGAGGCTCCGCGCACGGCGCAGCAGGGCGTTCTGCTCCGCCGTGTGGCAGCCGGGCAGCAGGCGCGACACGCTGCGCAGCACGTTGACGGCGGGGTAGCGCCCCTGCTCGGCGATGCGGCGGTCCAGCACGATGTGGCCGTCGAGGATGCCGCGCACCGCGTCGGCGATCGGCTCGTCGTGGTCGTCGCCGTCCACCAGGACGGTGAAGATGCCGGTGATGTCGCCCTGGCCATCCTGCCCCGGCCCGGCGCGCTCCATCAGCTTGGGCAGTTCGGCGAAGACGCTGGGCGGGTAGCTCTTGGCGGTCGGCGGCTCCCCGGCGGCCAGTCCGATCTCGCGCTGGGCCATGGCGAAGCGCGTCACGCTGTCGATCAGGCAGAGGACGTGCATACCGCGGTCGCGCAACTCCTCCGCCACGGTCAGGCAGAGATGGGCGGCCTGCCGGCGCATCAGCGGCGGCTCGTCCGAGGTGGCGACCACGACGACGGAGCGGGCGAGGCCGTCCGCGCCGAGATCGTCCTGGATGAACTCCTGCACCTCGCGCCCGCGCTCCCCGACCAGCCCGATCACGATGGCGTCGGCCCCGGCGTGGCGGGCGACCATCGACAGCAACGTCGATTTGCCGACGCCCGACCCGGCGAAGACGCCCATGCGCTGGCCTCGGCAAATGGGCGTGAAGACGTCGATGGCGCGCACGCCGGTGTCCATCTTCGCCCCCACCCGGCGGCGGGCGTAGGCCGGCGGCGGGGCGGCGCGCAGCGGGCGGGCGTGGTGGCCGTTGCGCAAGGGGCCGCGCCCGTCGATCGGTTCGCCCAGCGCGTTGACGACGCGGCCCAGCCAGCCGGGGCCGGGGCGCAGCGTGAAGGCGGTGTCGTCGGTGACGGCGGCGCATCCCTCCGCCACGCCGTCGAGGTTGTCGAAGGCCATCAGCAGCGTGCGGCCCTGGCGGAAGCCGATGGTCTCGCACAGCAGCCGCTGGCCGCGCGCCGTCTCCGCCCAGCATTTGTCGCCCACCGCCAGGACGCGGCGCAGCCCCTCCACCTCCAGCGTCATGCCGGTGGCGCTGCGGATCTCGCCGCGCCAGGATCGGGTCGGCATCCGCTCGATCTCGGACAGGAGGTTGGAAAGCACGCGCATGACCGGGTCGTCTCCGCCGTGTCGGAACGGAGCGATCCTGGCACAGGGATTTTAAATCCAGTTTTAAACGCCGGGGGTCATCTTGGCCTTGCCTTGGTTTCCGGCTTTGCGATAGGGCCGTTCAAATGGATTTTAGCAATATTTCGGTGTTCCGTCTGAGCGGAGCACGCCTCGATTACTTGGCGGAGCGGCAGAAGCTGATTGCCGCCAACGTCGTGAACGCGAACACGCCCGGCTATCAGCCGAAGGACCTGAAGCCCTTCGCGGCGCTGATGGACGGCCCGCAGACGGTGGCGCCGGCGCTCACCTCGCCCATGCACCTGACCGGCTTCAACCCGTCCGGCGCGGTGCAGGAAGCGCGCAAGCCCGAGCAGTGGGAAACCACGCCGGACGGCAACGCCGTGTCGCTGGAGCAGGAGATGACCAAGGGCAGCGAGACGCGCGACGCCTTCGCCCTGACCGCCGGCCTGTTCCAGCGCAACCTGCAAATCCTGCGCGCCGCCTGGCGCGCCGGCTGACGATATTCGGAGTCCTTCCCATGCTCACCGATCCTCTGGCTGCGACGATGCGGATCGCCAGTTCGGGCCTGCAGGCGCAGGGCACCCGGCTGCGCGTGGTCGCCGAGAACATCGCCAATTCCGATTCCACCGCCATGACGGCGGGCGGCGATCCCTACCGCCGCAAGACCGTGTCCTTCGCCACCGCGATGGACCGTGCCGCCGGGTCGGAGATCGTGAAGGTCAAGCAGATCGGGCGCGACCGCAGCGACTTCCAGCTCGTCTACGAGCCCTCGCACCCCGCCGCCGACGAGAAGGGCTACGTCAAGCGCCCGAACGTCCAGCCGCTGATCGAGATGATGGACATGCGTGAGGCCAGCCGCTCCTTCGAGGCGAGCGTCAACGTCATCGAGCAGTCGCGGACCATGATGAGCCGCATGATCGACCTTCTGCGCGGCTGAGGAGACCCAAGAGCATGATCGAACCCATCGGCCGCGCCGCCGCCGCCTACGGCCTCCACCGCGCACCCCTGGCCCAGCCGGCGCCCGCCGCCTCGCTCGCCACCCCGCCCGCCGCGGCTGGCGCGGCATCGCCGTCCGCCGAGACGGCGGCGTCGGCGGAAAGCAGCTTTGGCGCCTTCCTCGACCGGCAGGTGTCGCAGGCGGTGGAGACGCTGAACGAGGGCGAGCGCATGTCCGTCGCCGCCGTCGCGGGCAAGGCCGGCACGCATGAGGTCGTGCGCTCCGTGCTCGCCGCCGAGATGACCGTGCAGACGGTCGTGTCCATCCGCGACCGCATGGTGCAGGCGTATCAGGACGTCATGCGGATGGCGATTTGAGCGCTTTCGCTCGGAAGTCTTGCCCCCACCCCGGCCCTCCCCCGCTGGGCGGGGGAGGGAGATTATTGCGAAGCGGCGGCAGTTCCCTCCCCCGCCCAGCGGGGGAGGGTTAGGGTGGGGGCAAACGCTCCCCAGGAGAACCCCATGAACGAAGCCGACGTGCTGGAAGTCCTGCGCACGGGCATCTGGACGATGCTGCTGATCGCCGCGCCGCCGCTGGTCATCGCGGTCCTGGTGGGCGTGGCGATCTCGCTGATCCAGGCGCTGACCCAGGTGCAGGAGATGACGCTGACCTTCGTGCCGAAGATCGTCGCCATCCTGGTCACCACCGTGCTGGCACTGCCCTTCATGTACGGCGCCCTGACCACCTACGCCGACCGGCTGGGCAGCTTGATCGTCGCGGTGCGGTGACATGCGCCGGCTGGCCGGACTGGCGGCGCTGCTCCTGGCCGGAACCGCGACCGCCGCGGACGTGAAGCCGCCCGCGTCCCAGATCGGCACCTGGTCCACCGCCCTCTACGCGCCGCGCGTCCTGCCCGCGCGCAGCAGCCTGCCGCCGGAAGCCGCCTGCATCGACGCCATCCTGGCGGCGGAGCGCGAGGCGGGGGTGACCGACCACATGCTGCTCGCCATGGGCTTCACCGAGGCCGGGCGGATGACCGCCGACCGGCTGTTCACCGTCTGGCCCTGGACCGTCAACACCGAAGGCGCCTCCCGCTACTTCCCGACGAGGGAGGAGGCCATCGCCTTCGTGCGCGCCGCGCAGGCGCGGGGCACGCGCTCCATCGACGTCGGCTGCCTTCAGGTCAATTTGAAATGGCACCCCGACGCCTTCCCCGACCTGGAGACCGCCTTCGACCCGCGCGCCAACGCCCGCTACGCCGCGCGCTTCCTGGGCGACCTGCACCGCGCGCAGGGATCGCTCGACGCCGCCATCGCCCGCTACCACTCCGCCCAGTCGGAGCGCGGGACGGCCTACCGCGAGCGGGTCGGCGGCAACCGTCGCTGGGTGGCCGGCGCCATGAATTACCTGAAGGCGCTTGCCGCCGGTCCCCAAACCGCCGGCCCCCAAGCGGCTCCCGGCGCGCTGCCCGCCTGGGGCAAGGCGGAGCTGGGCCGGCTGTCCTTCCTGTCCAGCCTCTACGCCAACGCGGCGGTGAGACCCCTGCTGCCGGCGGCAGAGTAGCACAGACGTAAAAGCCGGTTTTACCGCGGGGCGCTAGCGTACCAACGGTGCCGCACCCTGGAGTTCCCGCATGGCTTTCACGGACACCTTCCGGAACCGGATGACCAGCCTCGGCGATGCCGGGCTGGCGAACCGCGACGTGCTGTTCGCGCTGGCCATCGTGCTGGTGCTGGCCGTGCTGTTCCTGCCGGTGCCGACCTGGTTCCTCGACCTCGGGCTGGCGCTGTCGCTGGCGGTCAGCGTGCTGATCCTGATGGTCTCGCTGTGGATTTCCCGGCCGCTGGACTTCTCCTCCTTCCCGACCGTGCTGCTGGTCGTCACGGTGCTGCGGCTGGCGCTGAACATCGCCTCGACCCGTCTGATCCTCAGCCACGGCCACACCGGCCCGTCCGCCGCCGGCCATGTGATCGAGGGCTTCAGCCAGTTCATCATGGGCGGCAACTTCGTGATCGGCGTGGTGATCTTCGCCATCCTGATCGTCATCAACTTCGTGGTCATCACCAAGGGCGCCTCCCGCATCGCGGAGGTCGGCGCGCGTTTCACGCTGGACGCCATTCCCGGCAAGCAGATGGCCATCGACGCCGACCTGTCCGCCGGCATGATCGACGACGTCGAGGCCCGCCGTCGCCGCAAGGAGCTGGAGGACGAGAGCACCTTCTTCGGCGCCATGGACGGCGCGTCGAAGTTCGTGCGCGGCGACGCGGTGGCCGGGCTGGTCATTACCGCCATCAACGTGCTGGGCGGCATGGCCATCGGCATGGCGCAGCAGGGCATGTCCTTCGAATCCGCGGCGTCGGTCTACACCATCCTGACGGTGGGCGACGGTCTGGCGACGCAGATCCCGGCGCTGGTCGTCTCGCTGGCCGCCGGCCTACTGGTGACCAAGGGCGGCAACGTCGGCTCCGCCGATCAGGCGGTGCTCGCCCAGCTCGGCGGCTATCCCAAGGCGCTGATGGTGGCGGGCGGGCTGCTCTGCACGCTGGGCGTGACGCCGGGCCTGCCGGCCGCGCCCTTCGTCCTGCTTGGTGGCGGCTTCGGCGCGGCGGGCTGGTACGCGATGCGCGGCAAGATGCGCCGCGCCGCACTCGCCCGGCTGGAGGAGAGCCGCAAGGCTCCCACGGCCCCCACCGAGGAATCGGTGGAGGACATGCTGAAGGTGGACGAGGTGAAGGTGGAGGTCGGCAATCACCTCGTCCCGCTGATCCTTAACAAGAACGGCCCGCTGACCGGCAAGGTGAAGACGCTGCGCAAGCGCTTCGCCAAGGAGTTCGGCTTCATCCTGCCGTCGGTGCGCATCAAGGACAGCAGCTTCCTGCCGCCCAAGGGCTATGTCGTCAGCGTGATGGGCGTCGAGGTGGCGAGCGGCGAGGTGCGGCCCAAGCAGCTTCTCGCCATCGACCCGTCCGGCGGGGCGGCCCCCGACCTGCCCGGCGAGGCGACGCGGGAGCCGACCTTCAACCTCCAGGCCCGCTGGATCGACCCGGCCCGCCATGAGGAGGCCATCGCCAAGGGCTACACGGTGGTCGACCCGGAAAGCGTCATCACCACCCACCTGACCGAGGTCATCAAGGACCATCTCTCGACCCTGCTGACCTTCGCCGCCATGCAGAAGCTGCTGGACGGGTTGGGGCGGGAGTACCAGAAGCTGATCGCCGACATGGTGCCGTCGCGCATCACGCTGGTGGTGGTGCAGCGCGTGCTCCAGGCGCTGCTGGCGGAGCGGGTGTCGATCCGCAACCTGCCGGCCATCGTCGAGGCCATCGCCGAGGCGGTGAACTGGACGCGCAACATCACGCTGGTGACGGAGCATGTGCGGGCGCGGCTCGGCCAGCAGATCTGCCAGTCGCTGACAGCACCCGACGGCTTCGTTCCGGTCATCGTCCTGACTCCGCGCTGGGAGCAGGCGCTCCAGCAGAGCGTCGTGGCCGATGGCGAGGACCGCCGCTTCGCCATGCCGCCGACCCAGGTGCAGGAGTTCCTGACCGCGCTGCGCATCACCATCCAGAAGCATGCCACCCCGCAGGTCTGGCCGGCGCTGCTGGTCGGGGCGGAGGTGCGGCCCTTCGTCCGTTCCCTGCTGGAGCGGGTCAGCCCGATGACGCCGGTCATCAGCCACGCCGAGCTGCACCGCAAGGTGTCCGTCAAGACCATCGACCAGGTTTGAGCGGGAGGGACGGCCATGGACACGCTCGCCGACCTGCTCAGCCTGGAGGTCTACCGCGCCTTCCTGGTCTTCGCCCGCGTCGCCGCGGCGGTCAGCCTGCTGCCGGGCTTCGGCGAGCTGGCGGTGCCGCCGCGGGTGCGGCTGTGCATCGCGATCCCGGTGGCGCTGGCCCTCACCCCGACCGTGCCCGGCCTGCCCGACCGGTTGCCCCCCGACGCCGCCGTGATGCTGGAGCAGATCTTCGCGGAGACGGTGGCCGGCGCCTTCCTCGGGCTGGGGGCCAAGCTGTTCCTGGCGTCGCTCCAGGTCGCCGGCAACATCGCCGCCCAGGCGATGGGCCTCGCCAACCCCTTCGGCACCGACGCGGCGGGGTTCGAGAGCGGGTCGATCCTGTCCGGCACGCTGGTCATCGCCGGGCTGGCGCTGCTGTTCGCGCTCGACCTGCATTACCTGATGATCGACGCGCTGGTGCGCTCCTACGGAAGCTGGCCGGCGGCGACACTGCCCGATCCCGGCATGGTGGCGGGGCGCTACGCCCAGCTCGTCGGCGTCACCTTCCGGCTGGGCGTGCAGATGGCCGCACCCTTCCTGGTCTTCGGCATGATCGCCAACATGGCGCTGGCCCTGGTCAACCGGGTGATGCCCTCCATGCCCGTCTATTTCGTCGCCACCCCGGCGATGGTCGGCGGCGGGATGCTGGTCTTCCTGGTGACGGCCGGCGCCATGGTCACCGCCACGCTGGCGGCGCTGGCCGGCTGGCTCGGCGGACGGTGAGGGGACGGCGATGTCCGACGGTCAGGACGAGGAACAGAAAACCGAGGAGCCGACCGAGAAACGGCTGCGCGAGGCGATGGACAAGGGCGACGTCCCCCGCGCCCGCGACGTCGGTCTGGCCGCCACCATGGCGGCGGCCTGGCTGATCGCCGCGGCCGGCGGGCCGCTCGCCGCCTCCCGCATCGCCGAGGTGCTGCTGCCGCTGATCGAGAATCCGAACGACATCCGGCTCGACGGCGGTCCCTACGACGTGATGAACAGCCTGCGCTGGCTGATCGGCGGGGTGGCGGTGGCGATGCTGCCGGTGCTGGGCCTGCTGGTCGGCGGGGCGGTGGTGTCGGCGGTGGGGCAGGGGCCGCTGCTGGCGGCGAGCGACCGCATCCGGCCCAAGCTGTCGCACCTGTCGCCGCTCAGCGGCTGGCGCCGCATCTTCGCGCGCCACGCGCTGGTCGAATTCGTGAAGAGTCTCGTGAAACTGGCGATCATCGCCTGCGCCGTCTGGTTCGCCGTGGCGCCCTACATCGATTGGACGGAGGGGATCGTGGGCATGGACGTTGCGGCGCTGCCCGACCTGCTGCGGGATCTGACCCTGCGGCTGCTGCTGGCCGTCCTCCTGGCGACGGTGGTGATGGCCGCCGTGGACGTGCTGTGGAACCGGCTGGAATGGCGGCGCCGCCTGCGCATGACCTTCCAGGAGCTGAAGGACGAGTTCAAGCAGACCGAGGGCGATCCCCATCTGAAGGCGAAGCTGCGCGAGATCCGGCGCGACCGCTCGAAGCGCCGCATGATGGCGAACGTGCCGCGCGCCACAGTGGTCATCGCCAACCCGACCCATTTCGCGGTGGCCCTGGAATACGACCGCGCCAAGATGCCGGCGCCGGTCTGCCTCGCCAAGGGGGCCGACCTCGTGGCGCTGCGCATCCGCGCGGTGGCCGAGGAGAACGGCGTGCCGGTGATCGAGAACCCGCCGCTGGCCCGCGCCCTTTACGCCGCGTCGGAGGTCGACGCGGTGATCCCGCTCCAGCATTACCAGGCGGTGGCGGAGGTGATGATGTATGTGCTGCGCCTGAAGAACGGTGGGGCCGCGCAGCCGGCGCAGCGGGCGTAGTGCGGCGGGCGTGATGAGGCGGAGGCCGGATGGTTGGGAATTCAGCTTAATGTCTTCTCAACGGGTTTGGCGGTAGACGAAGGAACTCCTCCCCTTCCGCGGCGCATCACGGCAATGAGTGACAGCGACGACCTGTTCGAGATGTACCGCTCCGACCGCGCCGCCTCCGGCGCGCTGAAGGGGGAGGCGCTGGCCGCCGCGCTGGCCGACAACGTGCGGCGCAGCTTCGCCGAGATGGACCGGCTGATCGCGGAGGTGACCCAGGCGCTGGCCCAGGCCCGCTACGCGCTGCGCCTCGCCCCTGCGGTGGTGGACCGCGGCAGCTACCTCCAGCACGACCGCTCGTCCGAGAGTTTCCGCGACTACCTGCGCCTGTGGAGCCACCGCCGCGCCGAGGCGGGCAGCGGCGGCATGCATTGGGAAGCGAAGATCCTGGTCACCGACAGCCGCCGCCGCACGGCGGAACTCGGGCTGGGCGTGGCCGTCGAATGGCCGACGGCGGACCGCGCCGCCGATTGCGCCTTCGTGGAGTTCTGGACGACCGGCCAGGGGGTGAACCTGCCCTCCGAGGGCCGCAACTTCCAGCGCGCTTTGGTCGCCTGCCTGCGGCGGCTGGAAGAGGCGGGGGAGATCACGCCCGCCGTGAAGCGCTGATCGCGGCAGCCAGGCGGCTGTCACCTTTCTTCACCGTTCGAACCCTCACCGCTCGAACTTCGTCGCCATGATGATCGACGAGGTCGTCCGCTCGATGCCGTCGATGGCGCCGATGCGGTCGATCAGCGCATCCATCTCCTCCATGGTCCCGGTCCGCACCACGGCGATCAGGTCGTGCGCGCCGCTGATGGCATGGAGCGCCCGCACCTCCGGAATCCGCTTCAGCGCCTGGACCACCGCGGCGGTCAGCTTGGGCGACAGGTTGATCGAGACATGGGCGCGGATCATCCGGCGCGCCGTCTCGTCCGACAGCCGCACCGTGTAGCCGGCGATCACCCCGCGCTCCTCCAGCCGCTGGATGCGGCTCTGCACCGTGCTGCGCGACACGCGCAGGCGGCGGGCCAGAGCGGCGGTGGGCTCCCGCGCGTTGTCCTGAAGCGCGTCGAGAAGATGCTGATCCAGCTCATCCATCATATCGCCGGCCTTTCCGTCAATCCGCCGATCAATATCAGGCGTTTCGGCACCCTGCACCCTGCACATCGACAGGCCGTCCGGTCAAGATTGCGTCATAACGACGCAAGCCAACGAACAGGGGGTACGGGACGATGCGCGACATTCTTCTGATGGGCGGCGGCAAGATCGGCGAGACCATCGGCGATTTCCTGAAGGCCACGGGCGATTACCGGGTGACCGTCGCCGACCGTTCGGCGGATGCGTTGGAGCGGCTGCCGACGCACCCGCGGATGGAGACGCGCGTGGTGGACGCCGCCGACCCCGCCGATCTCGCCGACGCGATGCGCGGCAAGTTCGCGGTGCTGAGCGCGCTGCCCTATCACCTGACGGTCGGCGTGGCGGAGGCGGCGCGGGACGCCGGCACCCATTACCTCGACCTGACGGAGGACGTGGCGAGCACACGGCGCGTCAAGGAACTGGCGGAGGGCGCGCCTTGCGCCTTCATCCCGCAATGCGGGTTGGCGCCGGGCTTCATCTCCATCGTCGCCAACGACGTGGCCTCGCGCTTCGACACGCTGGACACGGTGCGGATGCGCGTCGGCGCCCTGCCGAAGTATCCGTCCAACGCCCTGAACTACAACCTGACCTGGAGCACCGAGGGCGTCATCAACGAGTATCTGGAGCCCTGCGAGGCCATCGTCGAAGGCCGCCTCGTCTCCGTCCCGCCGCTGGAGGAGCGCGAGGAGTTCTCCCTCGACGGCGTGCTGTACGAGGCGTTCAACACTTCGGGCGGCCTGGGCACGCTGTGCGAGACGCTGGCGGGGAAGGTGCGGACGCTGAATTACCGCTCCGTCCGCTATCCGGGGCACCGCGACCTGATGAAGGCGCTATTGCACGACCTGCGGCTGGGCAGCCGGCGGGAACTGCTGAAGGACATTCTGGAGCACTCGATCCCGGCGACCCTCCAGGACGTCGTGCTGATCTTCGTGACGGTGACCGGGACGAAACGGGGACGGCTGCTCCAGGAAACCTACGCCAACAAGATCTACGGGCGGGAGATCGGCGGCACCTTCTACAACGGCATCCAGATCACCACCGCGTCGGGCATGTGTGCCGTGCTCGACCTGCTGGCCGACGGCACGCTGCCGCAGCGGGGCTTCGTGAAGCAGGAGGAGGTGGGCTACGCCGACTTCATCGCCAACCGCTTCGGGCGCAACTATGCGATGACCGACGCGGCACCCCAGCAGGGTGCCCAGCAGGGGGTGGGGCGCGCCGCCTGAGCGGGTGCCTCACCAACCCCACCGGGCCGCGCCTCAGATCACCTCGCGGGCGCGGCCCTTGAAGACGGTGGCGGCGATCTTCAGGGCGTCGGGGGTGCCGCGGGCCAGCGCCTCGGTGAAGTGCAGGGCCTGCTTGGCCTGAATCTTCGGCGGCATTGGCGGCTCGTTGGTGTCGACGAGGCAATCCACCACCACCGGTCCGGGATGGGCGAGGGCGGCGTCCAGCGTGGCGCCGCAGTCCTTCGGATCGGTGATGGTGAAGCCCCGGCCGCCGCAGGCCTCCGCCACCTTGGCGAAATCGATGGGCTGGAGGTCGCAGACATACTCGGGGTTGCCCAGCATGGCGATCTGCTCCCACTTGATCTGGCCGAGCGAATTGTTGTTGTTGATGATGACCTTGATCGGCAGCTTGTACTTCACCGCCGTGGCGAAGTCGGCCATCAGCATGGAAAAGCCGCCGTCCCCGACATAGGCGACCACCTGCCGTCCGGGATGGGCGAGCTGTGCGGCGATGGCGTAGGGAACGCCCGGCGCCATGGTGGCGAGGTTGCCGGACAGGGAATGCATCTGGCCGCGCCGCGCCGGAATCTGCCGCGCCCACCAGGTGGCGATGGTCCCGCTGTCGCAGGCGACGATGGCCGTGTCCGACAGGCGCTTGCCCAGCTCCCACGCGACGACCTGCGGCTTCATCGGCAGGTCGGGGCGGGTGCCGCGCTCCTCCATCAGCTTCATCCACTCCGCCTTGCCCACCTGCGCCGTCTTCAGGAAGGAGCGGTCCTCGTGCCGCCGCACCCGCTCGGTCAGGATGTCCAGCGCCAGCCCGCAGTCGCCGACCAGCCCGGCCTCCACCGGGTAGCGCAGGCCAATGCGCGCCGCGTCGATGTCGATCTGGATGGCGCGGGCCTGCCCCGGCTTCGGGTAATACTCGATGTAGGGGAAGGTCGAGCCGGCGATCAGCAGCGTGTCGCAGGTCTCCAGCGCCTCCTGCGAGGGAGCGGTGCCGAGCAGCCCGACCTGACCCGTCGTGAAGGGGCTGTCGTCCGGCACTGCGGCCTTGCCCAGCAGCGCCTTGACGATCACCGCCCCCAGCGTGTCGGCCAGCCGTTCGAGTTGGTCGGTCGCCTTCAGCGCGCCCTGGCCGGCCAGGATGACGATGCGCTTGCCGGCGTCGAGGATCTCCACGGCGCGGCGGGTCTGCGCCTCCGACGGGACGGGAAGCTGGGGGGCGAACAGGGCGGTGTTGTGGCCCTTGACGTTGCGCGGCGCCCGCATGTCGGCGCCGATGCCCTGCTCCTGCAAATCCACGGGGATGGTGATGTGCGACACGCCGCGATGGGCGAGCGCGGTGCGGCAGGCCAGATTGGCGATGTTGCGGACGTGCGCCGCCCCCATGATGCGCTGGTTGTAGAGCGCGACGTCCTGGAACACCTTGTCCAGTTCCACGTCCTGCTGGGTGTAGGTGCCGACGAGGTCGTGGTATTGCAGCCCGGTGATCGCCAGCACCGGCTGGTGGTCGAGCTTGGCGTCGTAGAGGCCGTTCAGCAGATGCAGCCCGCCGGGTCCGGAGGTGGCGATGCACACGCCCAGCCGCCCGGTGAACTTGGCGTAGCCGCAGGCGGCGAAGGCCGCCGCCTCCTCGTGCCGGACCTGGATGAAGCGGATCTCGTCCTGGCGGCGGCGCAGCGCCTCGACGATGCCGTTGATGCCATCGCCGGGCATGCCGAAGATCGTGTCCACACCCCAATCCACCAGGACATCCACCAGGATGTCGGAAGCCGTGCTCGCCATGCGGGAGTCTCCGTCGCAAACGGTCGTGATGAAGTCGCTCAACCCTTCGGCAACCGAGCGAAGCCGGGACGGTTCCCCGACATGCGGGACGTAATTGGCTCTTGACCTCAAGTTAAGTTGAGGTTCTAGAGTGGCGTTAATGTATCTGGCATGCCAGTGACGCTCTGCCCAATCCGGGCGTCCAAGAACAGGCCGGTGTGCAGGATCGGACAACCACCCTGGCGGGCGAAAGAATGACGACAACCGTTCAAAGGGAGAGTGCGCCGCGGCCGTCTTCGACGACGCGGCCGTTGCGCGTCCAACATATGGAGCGGGTCGCACCGCAAGTCCTGCTGGTGGAGCTTCGCGACCCGGACGGCGAGGACTTGCCGTCCTACGGGCCGGGCGCGCACATCGACGTGCATCTGCCGGACGGGGCGGTGCGCTCCTACTCGTTGTGCGGTGACCCGGCGGACCGCTCCGCCTACCGGATCGCCGTCCTGAACCTGCCGGGTGGGCGGGGATCGCGCTTCATCCATGGGGACCTGCGGCTCGGCACCACCGTCACCATCGGTCCGCCCCGCAACAATTTCCGCTTCGACGCCGCCCCACGCTATCTGTTCATCGCCGGGGGCATCGGCATCACGCCTCTGCTGCCGATGATCCACGAGGCGTCGCGTCGGGGAGCCGATTGGGTCCTGCATTATTGCGTGCGCAGCGCGGCCGAGGCGCCGTTCCTCGCCGAGCTTCGCGAGCTGGGCAACGGCGACGTGGTGGTTCACGCCGCGGACGAAGGCCGACGGCTGGCGGTGGCCGACCCGCTCGCGGCGACGCCCGACGATGCTCTGATCTACTGCTGCGGCCCGCAGCGCTTGATGGACGCCGTCGCGAGCGCCGCGCGGCCGTCTCAGGACGTGCGCTTCGAATGGTTCACGCCGCGCTCGGATGCGGGGCGTGACGCGGCGCCGGACGATCGCTTCGAGGTCGTTTGCGCCCGCTCCGGCGTGACCGTCGCCGTCAAGGAGGGAATCAGCGTGCTGGAGGCGCTCGACGCCGCGGGCGTTTCCGTCGCCTCGTCGTGCGAGCAGGGCATCTGCGGCACCTGCGAGACGGCGGTGCTGGAGGGGGAACCCGACCATCGCGACAGCGTCCTGTCCGACGCCGAACGCGCCGCCGGAAAGACGATGATGATCTGCGTGTCGCGTGCCCGCAGCGCACGCCTGGTTCTGGACATCTGAGTTCAAACAAGTCGAAACGGAAAGCCAAGGGGGAGCGCATGACCGAGGACGATCTGAAACGGCTGGGGCTGGCGCTGTTGAACAGCCCGGCCGAGGCCATCGCCTATTCCGACCGCGAGGGTCTCATCCGCTTCTGGAACGCGGGGGCCGAACGTGTGTTCGGCTTCACCGCCGACGAGGCGCTCGGGCAATCGCTGGACATCATCATTCCGGATCGTCAGCGCCAGCGGCATTGGGATGGCTACGATCAGGTGATGAAGACGGGGGAGAGCCGCTACGGCAGCGGCGATCTGCTGTCGGTGCCGGCGACGCGCAAGGACGGAACCCGAATCTCGGTGGAGTTCACCATTGTGCCGCTGAAAGACGCGGACGGGACGATGATGGGAATGGCGGCGGTCATGCGCGACGTCACCGCCCGCTTCGACGAGTTGAAGGCCCTGCGTCGCCAAGCCGCCGGACGCTGAGCCCATGGGTGCCCGGGCTTCCCAAATCGGAACCCTCCCGGACGGGGGCAGTTGAGAAGGGCTGTGCCTTCAAGACATCAGCGTAGGGAGTGCGACATGCGCAATCTGATGATCGCGGCGTCGGCCGCGGTGCTTCTGGCCGCCTGTTCGGGCATGGACGGCGGCGGAACGGGCAGCAGCGGGATGAACAGCGGCGGCTCCGGCAGCGGCCTGACGGGTGGCGGCATGTCCGGCAGCCAGGGCGTGGACGAACCGAACGTCAATCCGAACGCGACCAGTTCCACCCCCGGTCCCTACAGCGGGTCCGGGGTGAGCGAGCCGCAAAGCCGCACGCGGTCGCCCAACGAGTCCGGTATGGACCAGGGCATGACGCGCCAATCCCTGCCGAACCGCTCCGGCACCGGGTGGTAACCCGCAACGGCACGGCCATCCCGCGGAATTCCGGACCCGGACGAATAGGGAGAGCCGGACCGGCCGTTGCGGGAACCCGCGGCGGTCGGCGAGGTTCCTACCCTGCCGGACGTGCCGGTTGGGTTTCGGGAAACGCAGGAGCGGTCCATGCTGAAATGGGCGTTGATCTTTTTCGTGGTGTCTCTGGTCGCCGGCGCGCTCGGCTTCACCAACGTGTCGTCGGCCACCGCGGGAGTCGCGAAGATTCTCTTCGGGATCGCGCTGATCATCTTTCTGGTCTTCCTGGTTCTCGCCCTGCTGGCTGGCGAGGTGATCTTCTGACCCCTCGGCGGGGCCCCAGGCAGCGAGGCCCCAATCAGCGGGAGCGGAGAATGGACAGCGCGCGGGCGAAGGCCTGATCGTTGGCCGCGTCGGGAATGCCGCCGGAGGGCTGGGCGGATTGCCCGTCCTCCGCGGCGGGTTCCACAATGGTCTCGTCGGGCTGGATGCCGATCTGGTGAATGGATTGGCCCGACGGCGTGTAATAGCGCGCCGTGGTCAGCTTCAGCGCCCCGCTGTCGAAGGGGATGACGCTCTGGATGATCCCCTTGCCGAAGGTCGTCGTGCCGATCACCGTGGCGCGCCGGTGGTCCTTCAGCGCCCCGGTCAAAATCTCCGCGGCGGAGGCGGATTTCGCGTTCACCAGCACCACCAGCGGCAGACCGTCCGTCTCGTCGCCCGGCGTGGCGACATAGGTCTTGTCCGCCCCGCGTCCGGGGCCGCGGGCGGTCAGGATGGTTCCCTTGTCCAGAAAGGCGTCGGCCACGCGGACGCTCGCCTGCACCAGCCCGCCGGGATTGTCGCGCACATCGATGATGAAGCCGCCGATGTCCGTTCCGATCCGGTCGCGCAGCGAGCGGATGGCCATGCTGACCCCGGTGGTGGTCTGGCGGTCGAAACGGGCGATGCGGATGTAGCCCACCGTCCCGACGGCGGCCAGCCGGACCGAGGGGATGCGCAGTTTGCCGCGGACCACGCTGACCTCGAAGGGGTCCGTCGTCCCGGCGCGCAGGACGGTCAACGACACCGCTGCCCCTTCCGGCCCGCTCAGCATCTGCTTGACGGTCGCCAGTTCCGCCCCGCCCACCGGCTGCTGGTCCACCGCCAGGATCACGTCGCCGGAGCGCAGCCCGGCGGCTTCCGCCGGGGATTCGGGAACGGTCTCGGCGATGCGGACGCGGGTGCCGTGGGCCTCGTAGCGGATGCCCAGCCCGGCGAAGGCGCCGTCGTTCGACGCCTGCAACTGCCGGTATTCGCCGTCGTCCAGATAGGCGGAGTAGCGGTCCCGCCCCGCCATGGCCTTGATGGCGATGTCCACCAACTCGCGGTCGGTCAGCGGTTCGACATACTGTGCGCGGATGGTGCGCAGCGCCCGCAGGAAGCGGTCGACCTCCTCCGCCTCCGTGCTGTGCCCATAGGGGGTGGAGTCGCCTGCCGCCTGCGCGCTTCGTCCGGTGGTCATGCCCCCCGGGATCGCGAGGAAGGCGCAAAGGGCGGCGGCGGTGACGAGGCGCAGCTTCACGGCGGCAATCTCTCGGGATCGGAGCGGCGATGCTTCGAGATTAGCCGTGAATTGGTTTATGCACCGTTAACCATAACCGGAGCGTGTCCGCCCTCACGCCTGATCCAGGGTGATCCCTTCGATCAGGTCGCCGACGTCGTCGCAGCGGTCGGTGACGGCCTCCAGCAGCTCGTAGAGTTCGCGGCGGCCGAGGAAGTCGATCATCTCCGGACGCTCGGCGATCAGGGACTTCATGGCGTCGCGCAGGATCTCGTCGGCCTCGTCCTCCAGATCGGAGATCTGGCCGCAGATGTGCAGGATGCGGTCGGCGTTGACGGAGATTTTGGTCAGCAGCGGCATGACCTCCGACAGCAGGGTCGCTTGGCGGCGGCCGATCGCCGCCATGCGCATCATCCGGTCGTCGAAGGTCTCGATGCCGTAGAGCGCGGCGAGGCCCGGCACCTCGTCCATCAGGTCGATGCAGTCGTCCAGCGCGTTGATCAGCGCCTGGATCTCCGACCGGTCGAAGGGGGTGATGAAGGCGCGGTGCAGCCCGCGCCCGGCGTCCTTGGCGATGCGGTCGGCGTCCTTCTCGATCCGCTTCAGCGCGGCGGTGCGCTCGCTCCGCTCCTCCGGCCCGGCCTGCATGACGGATTCCAGGGCGGCGGCGGCGTCGACGATGTGGCGGGCCTGTTCGATGAATTGCTCAATGACCCGCTCTTCCTTCGGCATCATGGAGCGGATGGCGCGCAGCAGCAGCATGGAAACGGTTCTCTCGGTCGGTTCGGCCGTTCCCTCTTAACGCCCGGCGTCATGAATTTGCAGCAAAAACGTCATACGGGCAAGGCAGGGCAGACAGGACGGGGCGGACAGGCCGGGGGCGAAACGCCCCGGCCTGTCCGCCCGGCACCGTCCTCACACCATGCCGGAGCGGGTGAAGGGCAGGTGGTGCAGCCGCTTGCCGGTGGCGGCGAAGACCGCGTTGGCGACCGCCGGGGCGGCGGTCGGCACGCCGGGCTCGCCGACGCCGGTCGGACGGGCCGTGGAGGGGAGGATGTGCACCTCGATCGGCGGCATCTCCGAGTTGCGGAGCGGCTGGTAGCCGTCGAAGTTGCTCTGGTCCACCAGCCCGCCGGTCAGCGTGATCTCGTCGCGCAGCGCGTGGCCGATGGCCCAGCCGGTGCCGCCGGAGACCTGAGCCTCGACGATGTTGGGATTCACGACCTGCCCGCAATCCACCGCGCAGACCACGCGGTCGATGGTCACGCGGCCCTGCTCGTCCACGGAGACCTCGGCGACGTGGGCGACGAAGCTGCTGAAGCTCTCATGCACGGCGATGCCGCGGCCCTTGCCCTTGGGCAGCGGCTGGCCCCAGCCGGCCTTCTCGGCCGCCAGCTTCAGCACGCCCTGGAGGCGCGGGTGGCCCTTCAGCATCTCCAGCCGGAAAGCCACCGGGTCCTTGCCCGCCGCCGCGGCCAGTTCGTCGATCATCACCTCCTTGGCGTAGGCGGTGTGGGTGTGGCCGACCGAGCGCCACCACAGGGTGGTGACCGGCGACGGTGGGGAATGCAGATCGACATGCAGGTTCGGCACGGCGTAGGCCATGTCCGAGGCGCCCTCGACCGCCGTCGCGTCCACGCCGTTCTTGACCATGAAGCCTTCGAACAGGGTGCCGATCATGAAGCTCTGCCCGACGATGCTCTGCCGCCACGCCACCAGCGTGCCGGAGGCGTCCAGGCCGGCCTTCACCTTGTGCAGGAACAGCGGGCGGTAGCGGCCGCCGCGGATGTCGTCCTCGCGCGTCCACACCAGATGGACCGGCGCCTTGCCGCCATAGGCCTTGGCGATGGTCACCGCCTCCGCGATGTAGTCGGCATCCGGGGTGGCGCGGCGGCCGAAGCTGCCTCCCGCCCAGACGGTGTTGATGACCACCTGCTCCGGCTTGCAGCCGAGGATGCCGGCGGCGACCTTCTGCTCCACCCCCTGGAACTGCGAGCCGGCCCAGATGGTGCAGCCGCCATCCGGAGTCAGCTCCACGGTCGCGTTCAGCGGCTCCATCGGGGCGTGGGCGAGGTAGGGGAAGACGAACTCCGCCTCCACCACCTTGGCGGCCCCGGCCAGGGCCTTCGCCGCGTCGCCGGTGTCGGTGGCCACGTTGCCCGGCTGGTCGGCCAGCTTGCGGTAGTCGGCGAGCATCTCCTCGGTGCCGCGCATCTCCGCCTTGGCGTCGTCCCACTCCACCGTCAGCGCCTCGCGGCCCTTCATGGCGGCCCAGGTGTTCCTGGCGACGACCGCGACGCCCATCGGCAGGGTCAGCACCTCCAGAACGCCCGGCACCCGCTTCGCCGCGGCGGCGTCCACCGATTTCACCGTGCCGCCGAAGCGGGGGGAGCGGGCCATCACCGCCGTCACCTGGCCGGGGCGGCGGATGTCCATGGCGAAGATCGCCGTGCCGTCGGTCTTGGACACATGGTCCAGCCGGTGCAGCGACGGGTTGCCGATCAGCGTGTAGTCCTTGGCGTCCTTCAGCGCGACGTTCTGCGGGACGGGCAGCTTCGCCGCGTCCTCCGCCAGCTCGCCGAAGCGGGCGCTGCGGTTGGAGGCGGCGTGGCGGACGACGCCCTTTTCCACGGCGATGGCGGAGGCCGGGACCGACCAACGCGCTGCGGCGGTGGCGATCAGCATGGCGCGGGCGGCGGCGCCGGCCATGCGCAGCTCGTCCCAGCTGTTGGCGACGGCGGTGGAGCCGCCGGTGCCCTGGATACCGAAGAAATGGTTGGCGTAGAGCGCGCCGTCCGCCGGGGCGAAGGCGCCGCGCATCTGCGCCCAGTCGGCGTCAAGCTCCTCCGCGACGATGGTGGTCAGGCCGGTCATGATGCCCTGGCCCTTGTCCAGATGCTTGACCAGCACGGTGACCGTGTCGTCGGCGGCGATGCGGATGAAGGCCTGCGGGCGCGGGTCCGCCGGGCCGACGACCTTGGGGGCGGCGGCCTCGCTGGCGAAACCGGTCCGGGGGAGCATGGCGCCCAGAACCAAGGCGCCGCCGGCCCCCTTGAGGAAGCCGCGGCGCGAGGGGGAGGCGACGTCCGCCGCCGCCTGCTTGATCAGCTGGTTCAGCATGGTTCAGGCCCCCATCGCCTTGGCGGCGTCCTTGATGGCCGCGCGGATGCGCGGATAGGTGGCGCAGCGGCAGACGTTGCCGTCCATCGCCGCGTCGATGTCGTCGTCCGTGGGGTTGCGGTTGTCGGTCAGCAGGGCCACGGCGCTCATGATCTGGCCGGACTGGCAGTAGCCGCACTGCACCACGTCCAACTTCTGCCAAGAGGCCTGGACGGCCTGGGCGACCGTGCCGGACACGCCCTCGATGGTGGTGATCCTGGTGCCGGCGGCGGAGTCCGCCGGGGTCTGGCAGGCGCGGACCGGCGTGCCGTCCATATGGACGGTGCAGGCGCCGCACTGGGCGATGCCGCAGCCGAACTTGGTGCCGGTCAGGTTCAGCTCGTCCCGCAGGACCCACAGAAGCGGCATGTCGCCGGGCACGTCGACGTCCCGGTCCTGCCCGTTGATGTTCAAACGAATCATCGGATGATCCCTGTCTCTCGACTCTGCCTGTCGGGTATTATGGTGCGGGCCTTCGGCGGGCAATTCTTGCGTGAATCCCAGCTTCGAAAAGACCGTGTTCAGTGTGGTCCCGTTCGGCGGGCGTGGCAAACATCCCAGTGTGGGAGTCGGTCTTCCGCGGAAGCGCCCGCCCTATCCGTTCGTTCGGCCCGCAAGCGTAACCACGAGCATCCTAACCGCTTCGCCGCGAGCCGAATAGCCGGTACAATCCGCTTGGGCTTATGAATGTGGTGCATGAATGAACCGGAACGACCTCGGCGATCTGGCGGCCTTCGCCGTCGTGGCGGAGGAGGGGAGCTTCACGCGGGCGGCGGCCCGGCTGGGCATGTCCCAATCCGCGCTCAGCCACGCCATGAAGGCGCTGGAGGACCGGCTGGGCCTGCGCCTGCTGGCCCGCACCACCCGCAGCGTGTCCACGACGGAGGCCGGGCAGCGGCTGCTCCGCACGCTGCGGCCGGCGCTGGACGACATCGCCTCTGGGCTGGCGGCGGTCGGGGAACTGCGCGAGAAGCCCGCCGGCACGCTGCGCATCACCACCGGCAAGCACGCCGCCGTGCGCCTGCTCTGGCCCGTGCTGTCGCGCTTCCTCGCCGACTATCCGGAGGTGCAGGTCGAACTGTCCATCGACAGCAGCCTGACCGACATCGTGGCCAGCCGCTTCGACGCCGGGGTCCGGCTGGGCGAGCAGGTCGAGAAGGACATGATCGCCGTGCGCATCGGCCCGGACATCCGGGCGGCCATCGTCGGCGCGCCCTCCTATTTCGCGAAGCGTCCGGTGCCCTGCGCCCCGCAGGATCTGGCCGGGCATGACTGCATCAACTACCGATTCACCTCGTCCGGCGCCGTCTATGTCTGGGAGTTCGAGGAGGACGGCCATCCGGTCAACGTCCGGGTGACCGGATCGCTGGTGTCCAACGATATGGACGTCATCATGGCCGCTGTCCTGGACGGGCGGGGGCTGGCCTACATCTTCGAGGACGAGGTGGCGGAGCACATTGCCGCCGGGCGGCTGGTCCGCGTGCTGGACGACTGGTGCAAACCCTTCCCCGGCTATTACCTCTACTACCCCAGCCGCCGGCAGATCCCGCCGGCCCTGGCCGCCCTGGTCGATGCGCTCCGCTATCGACTGTAGCATCCGCGCAACTTGCGCATGCCGATTCCGCGCTCCGGCCAGATCCGAAAAAGGATTATTAACGTACCAAAAGATTAAGGTAATCGGAGCAAGCGGCACCAAGCCGCCGGAACGGGATGAACGCCGGATGATGCGTGTGTATGCCTGCATAACCCAGCAGCATGATCTGTGGCTCGTGCTGCTGGCCGCGGCGGTCTGTGGCTTCGGTGCCTGGGTTTCCCTGAACCTCGCCCGCCGCGCGGCGGCGGCGGCAGGACGGGCGCGCTGGGGCTGGCTGGCCGGTGCGGCGACGGCGACCGGCGGCGGCGTGTGGGCGACCCATTTCATCGCCATGCTGGCCTTCCGGACCAGCCTGCCCATGGGCTACGACGTCGGCCTGACGGTCCTGTCGATCCTGATCGCCATCGGCGGCGCCGCGGTGGGCATCCGCCACGCCATCGGCGGCGGGCGGCTGGCCGCTCCGCTGGGCGGCGCCGTCGCCGGGGCCGCGGCGACCGCCATGCATTTCACCGGCATGGCGGCGCTCCAGGTGCCGGCAAACCTGCATTACGACCCGGTTTACGTCACGGTGGCGCTGGGCCTGGGCGTCCTGCTGGGCGGGGCGGGCTTCACCGCCGCCCTGCGGATCGGGTCGCTGAAGGGGCTGGCGGCCGGCGCGGCTTTGTTGGCGCTGGGCATCTGCGGGCTGCATTTCACCGGCATGGCCGGCGTCACCCTGATCCCCGACCCGCTGCACGACCTGTCCGACCAGATCATGGAGCCGGGCCTGCTGGCGGTCGCCATCGCGGTGACGGCCACGGTGGTGATGGCGCTGGGCCTCGCCGGGGCCATCGTGGACCAGCGGCTGGCCGCTAGGGCGGCGCACGAGGCGGCCCGGCTGCGCGCCAGCGAGGAGCGGTTCCGCCAGCTCGCCGACGCCACCACGGAGGGCATCGTCATTCACCGCGACGGTGTGGTCCTCGACGTCAACCGCGCCATGGCGGAGCTGCTGGGCAAGCCGTCGGCCGCGTTCATCGGCCAGTCCATGCTGGGCTTCGTGGTGCAGAACCGCCGCTCCGACATCGAGCGCAAGCTGGCCCATCCGACCTCCGAGCGGGTGGAGCTGGACCTGCTGCACGACGACGGCACGCTGGTGATGGTCGAGGCGCACGGACAGGACATCACGCACGAGGGCCGTCCCGCCCGCGTCGTCGCCGTCCGCGACATCCGCGAGCGCAAGCGGGCGGAGGAACGCATCCGCCACATGGCGAACCACGACCTGCTGACCGGCCTGCCCAACCGTTCCCTGTTCCTCGACCGGCTGAACGGCGCGCTGACCAGCGCGGGGCGGGCGCACACCGGTGTGGCGGTGCTCTACCTGGATCTCGACCGCTTCAAGGCGGTGAACGACCTGCTGGGCCACCCGGCGGGCGACCGGCTGCTGCAGGAGATGGCGCGCCGCATGCTGGAGGCGGTGCCCAGCCACGACACCGTGGCGCGGCTGAGCGGCGACGAGTTCGCCGTGCTGCACCGCATCGCCCAGCCGGGCGAGGCGTTGGCCCTGGCCGACGGGCTGGTGAGGGCGCTGGGCGCCCCGGCCGAGCTGGACGGCCAGCGCATGGTGGTGGGGACGAGCATCGGCATCGCCCTGTTCCCGCAGGACGGCACCGCGGCGGAAGCTCTGCTCCAGCACGCCGACACCGCCCTCTACCGCGCCAAGTCGGAAGGACGGGGCACCTTCCGCTTCTTCGAGGCGGAAATGGACGAGCGGCTGCAGGCCCGCCGCGGCCTGGAGCGCGACCTGCGCCAGGCGCTGAGCGACGGTGCGCTCAGCGTCCATTACCAGCCGCTGGAGGATTGCCGGACGCACCGCGTCCTCGGCTTCGAGGCGCTGGTGCGCTGGAAGCATCCGGAGCGTGGCATGATCCCGCCGTCGGAGTTCGTGCCGCTGGCCGAGGAGAGCGGGCTGGTGATGCAACTCGGCGAGTTCGTGCTGCGCACCGCCTGCCGGGACGCCCGGAGCTGGCCCGATCCGGTCAAGGTGGCGGTGAATCTGTCGCCGATCCAGTTCCGCCATTCCGACCTCCCGGCCACCATCCTCGGCATCCTGGAAGAGGAGGGAATGCCGCCGCACCGGCTGGAGATCGAGGTGACCGAGGGGGTGATGATCGACGACACCGAGCGCGCCCTGGCCGCGCTGACCGCCCTGAAGGCCGCCGGGGTGCGCATCGCGCTCGACGATTTCGGCACGGGCTATTCCAGCCTCAGCTACCTTCAGAAATTCACCTTCGACAAGCTGAAGATCGACCGCTCCTTCGTCCAGCTGATGGCGGAGAACCGCGAGTCGCTGTCGATCATCCGCACCATCCTGGCGCTCGCCAAGAGCCTGGACATCGCCGTCACGGCGGAGGGCGTGGAGACGGAGGAGCAGCGGACCCTGCTGAAGAACGAGTCCTGCAACCAGCTCCAGGGCTATCTGATCGGACGCCCGGTCCCGGCGTCCGAGCTGGCGCGCTTCTACGAGCCGGCGTGAGGCGCCGCCACGGACATCTTCGCGGCGCGGGTCAGCGGATTTCGATGAGGCCCGTCAACTCGCGCACGACCAGTTCCAAACTGTCGGCCACGGCCTCGCACGACACCCGTTCCTCCGGGGTGGTGAAATCGGCGGAGCGCAGGGTGGCGATCTGCTCCTTCAACCGGCCGATGTAGGCGATCAGCTTTTCTTCCATGCCCGGACCCCGTGATGCGAGAGGCTTCCCGCAACCATAACAGGCGAGCGGGGGCTTTAGCGCCGGAATTCTCCAACGGCAGGTTTGCGGGGGGAAGCGGGGTGGCCGAACGAATGGCGAGAGCGGTTCACGAACGGATCAGCGCCTCGACCCCCCGGATCGCGGCGTCGGCGGGAATGCGTTCCATCTCGCGGCCGCCGAAGGCAGCGGCGGTCAGCACGGTGCCCCGCGTCACCTTGGGGCGCAGCTTCTCCGCGATGGTCGGGCCGTAGAGGGTCAGCAGCGGCACATCGGCGAGGCCGAACAGATGGCTGGTCCCGCTGTCGTTGGCGACCGCCGCCGCGCAGCGCCGGGTCAGCGCGATGGTGCGCACCGGGGAGTAGCGCGGCTCCGCCAACTCGGCGTCCTGGAGCGGGAACAGCGCCTGCGGCACCGCGGCGCGCAGCTCGGGCAGCCAGTCCAGCTCCGCCGGGCCGAGGATGAAGACCGGCACCCGCCCACCGGCGACCTGGGCGCGGGCCAGCTCCACGAAGCGGTCCAGCGGCCAGCATTTCACGCGCTTGCCCGCCCCCGGCGCGATGGCGACGTAGCTTGGCCCGTCGGGCAGGACGGCGCTCGCCTCGGTCTCGGCCTCGGCCGGGATGGGCACGGCCATGTCCAGCGGCGGACGCCGCCCGCCGGCGACCTCCAGCAGGTCGAACAGGCGGTCCAGCACATGCCGCGGCTCTTTGTAGCCGGGGGGCGGGCGGCGGTCCGACAGGCGGTAGCCGGCGCAGGCCGAGACGAACACGTCGTGCTTCAACCGCCGCGCCAGCAACGTCCGCCAGGGCAGCGCCTGGGTGTCCAGCACCAGGGAAAAGCGCTCGCGGATGGGCATCGGCTTCAGCAGGCCGAGCGGGCTCCGCCCGATGCCGGTGTCGGCGCGGAACTCGTCGATCAGCCCGTCCATCATCGGGCGCAGCGTGGTCGCCAGATGGGTGCCTTCGGTTGTGATCCAGGTGATCCGGTGATCCGGGAACAGCCCCCGCAGGGCGCGCACGAAGGGAATCTTGATGAGCGCGTCGCCGATCAGCTCGCCATGGGTGAAAACGGCGAGCGACGGGGAGCCGGCGCGGTCGGTTGCGGGCATGCGGAAGCCTCGGGAGGATGCGGCCAAGCGGACGGCGGACTATAGCGGCCCGTCTCCGGCGGCGGAACCCTCCGCAAGGCGCTTGTCCTTCAATCCCCTCTCCCCTCTGGGGAGAGGGTTAGGGTGAGGGGGTTGCGCTGTTGCCGAACCCACAGCCACGCGCATCCCCCTCACCGGCCCTGCGGGCCACCTCTCCCCGGAGGGGAGAGGGCTATGATGGGCTGGGCCTACAGCTCCGCGTTCAGGCCCGACGCCGACAGCTCGACCGGGCGCACCGCGTGGCCGGAAGGGGCGTAGAGGCCGTCGCTGGCCGCCTTCTCCAGCGCCACCAGAAGACTGCGGTTGATCGACAGCACGGCCTTGCGCATGGCGACCAGCCCCGCCGCGTTGTCGTTGATGGCGCGGTCCAGCCGCTCCACCCGCTCAAGGATCATCGCGCGCAGGTCGTCGTTCAGCCGCAGCGTGCCCGACTGCGCCTGGGTCATGATGCCGCCCAGACGGTCGGCCATCGCCTGCTTGCGCCGGGCGTAGCCCTCCAGCCCCTCCAGATCGCCGGCGGCGAGCGCCGCCGTCTCCTCGTCCAGCAGGACGCTGAGTTCCGCCACCGTGTCGAGGAACTCCGTCATCACCACGGCGGTCGGCCCGTCGGCCAGCGCTGGGATCTCGGGCTCCGGCGTGGCGATGGGGGCGGCGTCCGCCTCCGGCTTGGCGTCGGGGGCGAATTCGCGGATCAGGTCCTTGAAACGGCGGCTCATCCCTTGGTTCCTTCGCTTGTCTGGCCGTAGAGGCGGGCCACGTCGGCCTCGACCATGCGGCCGATGCCCAGCGTGCCGGCCTCGGCGATGGCCTTGCCGTACTCCTGGAGCATGAAGCTGCGCCACGTCCGCTCGCCCTGGCCGCCGCCGAAGGCGCTGCCGGTCTCCACGCCGGCGAACATGGATTCCAGCATCTGCCCGACCATCAGCGCCTCGAACTCCTGCCCGGCCTTTTCGGCGGTACGGTTTGGGGTGGCGGATTTCGCGGTGGGGGCGGTCATGGAAAGGGAGGAGATGTCCATCGCTTTGTCGTCCAGCCCGAGTTGTCAGATGATTTCCAGGTCGGCGTGCAGGGCACCCGCCGCCTTGATCGCCTGGAGGATGGCGACCATGTCGCGCGGCCCGACGCCCAGCGCGTTCAACCCGTTGACGAGCTGCTGCAGGCTGACGTTGCCGCCGATGGTGACGAACTGGCGCCCGTTGCCCTCCTGCACCTGCACGTCGGTGCGCGGCACCACCACCGTCTGCCCGTCGGAGAAGGGCTGCGGCTGCGATACCTGCGGCGTCTCCACGACGCGGACGGTCAGATTGCCCTGGGTGATGGCGACGCGGCTGATGCGCACGTCGTCGCCGATGACCACGGTGCCGCTGCGCTCGTCCACCACCACACGGGCGATACCGTCCGGGCGCACGGTGAGCTGCTCGATGTCGCCGATCAGCCGGGCGACCGCGCCGGTGTAGCGGGGCGGGATGCGCACATCGACGGTGGTCGCGTCCAGCACATGGACGGCGCTGCTGCCCAGCCGCACCGCCACCGCGTCGGCGATGCGGTTGGCGGTGGTGAAGTCGGGGTTGCGCAGCGCCATGCGGACCGCGGTCGTCTCGTCCAGCGCGAATTTCAGTTCCCGTTCCACGATGGCGCCGTTGGCGATGCGGGCGCTCGTCGGCACGCCCTTGGTCACGTTGGCGGCCACCCCACCGGCGGAGAAGCCGCTGACCGACAGCGACCCCTGGGCCACGGCGTAGGCCTGCCCGTCGGCGCCCAGCAGCGGCGTGACCAGCAGCGTGCCGCCGAGCAGGCTGGTGGCGTCGCCCAGCGCCGACACGGTGATGTCGATGGTCGTTCCCTGGCGGGCGAAGGGCGGCAGCGAGGCCGTGACCATCACCGCCGCGGCGTTGCGGGTGCGCAGCACCTCGTCGCGGGTGTTGATGCCCAGCCGCTCCAGCATGCCCTTCAGGCTCTGCTCGGTGAAGGGCGTGTTGATCAGCCGGTCGCCGGAGCCGTTCAGCCCGACCACGAGGCCGTAGCCGATGAGCTGGTTGCGGCGCACCCCGTCGAAGGTGACGAGATCCTTCACCCGCGTCTGGGCCAGCCCATCGCCCGCCATGGCGGCGGCGCCCAGCAGGCAGGCCGCGGCCAGCGCTGCCACGCGGAGGGCTCGGCGGATCGGACCATGCTTCATCAGACCGTCTTTCATCGTCCCGCAGGCAGGCCGTGCCGTCCTACAGGTAATTGGCGAGGCTCATCCGGGCGATGCGGGCGGTGGCCGCCGCTGTCGCCTCGATCTGCACCTCGAGCTGGTTCATGCGCAGGCTGGCCTCCGCCGGATCGACGCTTTCCATCGCGTCGAGCTGGTCGTTGAGGATGCGCAGCTGCGTGGTGTTCATCGCCGCGATGTCGTCGAGCTGCGCGCGGTGGATGCCCAGCTGCGCCGTGGCGTCGCGCACCCCTTCGATGCCGCCCGACACCTTGGCGACCGCGGCCTCCATGTAGGGCTTGTAGGCGTCCAGCGGCAGCTGGCTGGTGTCGACGCTGGCCAGCATGTAGAGGCCCTGGAGCAGGTCCCGCATGGCCGGGTCGTTGCCCTGGATGCCGTAGGGAATCTCGGTCGAGCGATCGAGCCGGGCGCTGAGGCGCGGCGCGGTCGAGGGCGCGCCCAGATAGAACCCACCCTCGAAGCCGAGAGGCGCGGCCGACGGTGCGGCGAACAGGTCGTCCAGAGCCGCCACGGCGGCGGCGGTCTCGGCCGGGGTCTGCGGCGACGAGGTGCCCCCGGTGGCCGCGGCGATGGTGTCCTGCACGATCTGGATGGGGGAGGGCAGGCCGGACTCGTCGCCCTGCACGGCGCGCATGGGGGCGGCCTTCACCTCCACCCCGCCGAACAGGTAACCGTTGCCGGAGGAGGCGTTGAGCATCCCCACCACCTGCTCCAGCATGGCGCGCGCCCGCACCTGGAGCGAGCTGCCGGTGGGCGAGGGCTGGCCCAGCCCGACCGAGGCGGCGGCCAGAACGTCCTGCCCCGCGGACAGGATGTTGGTCAGCGCGCTGTCCATGGTGCCCAGCCGCCCCTGCAGCAGGGCGGTTGATTTCAGGGTCTGGTCGGTCTCGTCATACAGGTTGCGCAGCGCGATGGCCTGCCCGGTGCGCGCACCCAGCGCCTTGGCGACGTCGAAATGCTTGCCGCTGGCGATCTCGTCGTTGTTGCGCAGCCGTTCGAGCTGAAGCTCGGTGTTGGCGGTCTGGAGGCGTTTGCTGAGGCCGAGGGTGGAGACGGCGTTGTAGAGCATGGCGTCAGTTCCGGATCTGGAGCAGCGTGTCGAGCATCCGCCCGGCGGCCTGGAGCACCTGGGCGCTGGCGCCGTAGCTCTGCTCGATCAGCAGCAGCTTCTGCATTTCGTCGTCGACGTTCACGCCGTCGCGGTTGAGACGCGCCGATTGCAGCGCGTCGGCGCTGATCTTGCGGGTCTTCATCTCGGACTCGGCGGTGGTGCGGTAGCCCTGCTGGGTGGAGACCATGCCGGTGGCGTAGTCGCCCAGCGTGGCCGAGGAGGGCAGGTCCGCCGCGGCGAAGCTGCGGGTGACGGAGAAGGCGTTCAGGAAGCGGTCGATCTGCGTGGTGTCGCCGGACGGCAGCGGAGCGCCCGCCTGGACGCCGCTCTGCACCATCCAGGGGTTGCTTCGCACGCTGCCGTTGACGGCGATGCGCGAGGCCAGACCTTCCGTCGCGCCGTAGGCGGCGCCGGCGTCGGTGAACAGGCCGGGCTGGGTGGGGTCGGCCTCCGCCGCCTGGAACTGCCGGACGATGCCCGCCGCCAGTTCGTCGAGCTGGGCCAGCGCCCGCGGCATGTCCTGGTGGGCGGTCTGGACATAGCCCATGATGCGCCCGCTCTGGATGTCCTGGTCCGGGTTGTCGGAGATGATCTTGCCGCCGGCCACCAGATCGCCGCCGACGAGCTGAAGCGGCTGGGCGCCCGCCGGCAGCTCGCGGTCGAGCAGCGTCTGGCCGTTGCGGGTCATCACCACGACCTCGCCGCTTTCGCGGGTGTGGGTGCGGATGCCGATCTCGTTCGACACCTGGTCGAGCAGCCGGTCGCGCTCGTCCATCAGGTCGCCGGTCTCGGCGCCCTTGGCCTTCTGGGTGGCGATGGCGCCGTTCAGCTCCCCGATGCGGACGAGCGAGCGGTTGACCTCGTCGACGGAGGACTGGAGCCGCGCCTTGGCGTCGTTCTGCACGGTGATCGCCGCGGTGGCGGTGTCGTGCAGGCGGCGCACCAGCGATTCCGCGGAGTCCACCACGGCGGAGCGCGCCGCCTCGTTGTCCGCCTGGTTGCGGAGCTGGCTGAAGGACTGCTGGAGCTTGGCCAGCGCGGTGGAGACGGACCGCTCGTCCTGCGGCTGGCCCAGCGCCGTGGCGTAGTCGGCCAACGCCGAGGCGCGGGTTTCCTGCGCGCTGTAGCGGCTCTGCTCGAACCGGGCGTCGCGGATCAGGAACTCGTCCACGCTGCGCAGCACGCCGTCGACGCGCACGCCCTGGCCGCGCCCGCCGCTGATCGCGGTGGAGACGGCCAGATCCTTGCGGACGAAGCCCGCGGTGGTGGCGTTGGTGATGTTGTGCGACACCAGCGCGGCTTGCTGCTGGGTCGCGCGCAGCCCGGACAGGGCGGCGCTGAGGGCCAGTTGGAGGCTCATGGCGGGCTATCCCCTTTCCCCTCCGTCAGCGCTTCAGACGGGTGGTCTCGTCCACCATCTCGTCGGCGGTGCGCACCAGCGTGGCGTTGGAGGAATAGGCGCGCTGCGTCTCGATCAGCGACACCAGCTCCTCCGCGATGTCCACGTTCGACTGCTCCAGCGCGTAGCCGGCGACCGAGCCGGCGGTGCCGCTGTTGCCGTTGCTCAGCGTCATCGTGCCGCTGTCGATGCCCAGCGTGTAGGTGTTGCCGTCCTGGGGGACCAGCCCGCCGGGGTTGACCACGTCGGCGACCGGCACCTGATAAAGCGGCTGGCGGGCGCCGTTGTCGTAGACGGCCCACAGCGTCCCCGCCTTGTCGACGTCCACGGTGCTGACGCGGCCCGCGCGCGCGCCGTCGCCCATGAACTGCGGCACGTAATCGCCGTTGAGCTGGGTCAGGTTGCCGACCGTGACGTTGACGGTGTCCGGCGTCGGGTTGGCCGGAGAGGTCAGCGTGATCTGCGGCAGGGCACCCGCCGGCAGGCCGGCGTTGGCGCCCGTGGTGTCGAAGGTGACGGTGTTGGTGGACAGCGTCGCGGTGTAGCCGGCGGGCGGCGTGACCGACAGCGTCCATTCGTTCGGGTTGGCCGTCTTCGTCCAGGTCATCGTGACGTCGAGCGGGTTGCCGAGACCGTCGTAGAGCGAGGTGGAGGTGTCGAAGCTGGTGCCGTTCGTGGCCTGCGCCGGCAGGTTGCCGGCGAAGCTCATCTGCGTCGTCTTGCTGCCGCCATAGGCCAGCCCGGCGATGGAGACGGCGCTCAGCCCGTCGAAGCTGCTGCGGTTCACCGCGGGCAGGCTGCCGTCCGGTCCCAGCTTCCAGGCCTGGAGATACTGGCCGGCGCTGTTGCGCAGGAAGCCCTGGTCGTCGGGCAGGAAGCTGCCGGCGCGGGTCAGCGCGTAGCCGGGCGAGGTTCCGGTGTTGCCGGCGTTGTCGGCGACGACGAAGAAGCCGCGCCCCTCGATGGCCATGTCGGTGGCGGACTGGGTGCCCTGGATGGTCCCGTCCTTCAACACCTGATAATGCACGTTGGAGCGCACGCCGCCCGCGGCGTAGTTGCTCGTGGCACCGGAGGAGGTCATCAGCGTCGAGAAGTCGACCGCGGCGCGCTTGTAGCCGATGGTGGCGGAGTTGCTGATGTTGTCCGAAATGGCGGCCATCCGCGAGCTTTGCGCGGACATGCCGCTCACACCGGACCGCATGGCGCTGAACAGGCTCATCGGGAGATCCTCATCCTAAATCGGTTGGGCCGGAAGCGAGCCACGGGATTCTCCGCGATGGACTTCGAAAGGGAGAGTACAGGGCGGCTTTTAAAGCGGATTTAAAGAGCGTTTCCAGGCGTTTACTTAAAATTTTCCGCTCTTTTGCGGCGGCCGTCCGTTGGGCCGGCGGCCGGGCACGCCTCTCTTTCCCAAAGGAGAAGGGTGAAAGCGAAATGCGATTGCGGGGGCGGCGAACGGATGCCGCATTGCGCGGATCGACAAATCCGGTCACTGTTGGACCGGTTGTCCTCCATGCATCGAGTGTCCAGAGTGAGCGAAGAGCAAAAGCAGCAGGTTACGGCGGTCGTCAAATGGTACAAGGCCGACAAGGGCTTCGGCTTCGTCCGCTTCGCCGACGGAAGCGGGGAGGCGTTTCTGCATTCCCGGGTTCTCGCCTCGCTGGGCGAGGTGTCGCTGACCGAGGGCACCGGCCTCGTCTGCGACATCGCCGAAACCCCGAAGGGGCCGCAGGTCGTGGCCATCCATTCCATCACCCCCGCCGACCCGGCGGAGGCCAAGCCGGCCCGCGCGCCGAAGCAGCGCCGGCAGCGCCAGCTGGAGGCCGGCGATCCCCAGGCCGTCCGCCCGGCCCCGGCCGCCGTTCGCGAACCCAAGCCGCGGCGCGCCGAGCGGGCTGCCCCGGCCCTGATGCCGGTGCCCACAGGCGAGATGATCTACGGAACCGTGCGCTGGTACAATCTGGACAGCCAATCCGGCCTGATCGACCCGTGGGACGACGAGACGGGCATCGGCGTCTATTTCGACCGGGCGATCCTGCGCCAGTCCGGGCTGGAAGTGGTGGCCGACGGCGAGGACGTGCGTTTCGTCGCCGTGCCGAGCGACGGCGGCCCGACCGCGCTGCGCGTCGAACTGGTCTGAGCCAACGGGAATCAGTCGCCGCCGGGTTGTCCGCCCGGCAGCGACTGATTCAAACCGGGACCCCGGCTGACGCCGTCAGCGGGAGGGCCGTCAGCGGGGGGTAAAGGACCGCGAGGGGCGGCGCTCCACGACGACCGGCGGGCGCTGGTCCATGCCGCCGGAGGAGCGGGACGGGTAGTGGCCGCGGGATTCGGAGGATTCGATCCGTCCGGCGGCCTCGCGCACCTCGAAGATGCGGCGTTCGACCGGCAGGCTCTCCGCCAGGACGATGACGGTGTTGAGCGAGATCCGGTCGATCGCCGGCTCCAGCCGGTCGGCGCGCAGCCGGCCCGCCTGCACATGTTCCTCCACCTCGGCTTCCGAGCACTTCAGCCAGGCCGCCGCCTCGGCGATGGAGAGTGACTGGTCGCGCATCGAAGAAGCTCCAAGACTGGGGTGGGGACAGGAAACCGGGTTGCCAATAGGGGTGTACCCGATTTCCGCGCCGAACAACAGGGTGGCGAATGGGCGCCCCGTCACAAGACGCGCGGGAACCGCCTCTTTTTACTCCTTCGTGACGCTCCGGCAGCGCTGCTGGAGCAGGGCGACGGCCTGGGCGGCCTCGTCGCCCTGCAGCGTGAAGGCCCGCTCGTCCAGCAGCCGCCCGTCGGCGTTGAAGGCGCGGACGAACAGGCCGTGCGCGGTGCTGGTCACCACCACGTCCACCACGGCGTCCGCCGTCTCGTCGCTCGCCACGTCGATGAAGGAGGCGAGTTCCGCCAGCTCGCCGTTGTCCGTCCAATCGGCCTCGGCGATCAGGTCGAGAAGGTCGTTCAGCCCGCCGGCCGGCTCGCAGCGCTGGACGCGCGGGTCGGCTCCCTGGATGGCCGCCGTGAAGCGGGTCAGCGCCTCGCGGATGCGGGTTTCCTCCGCGGGGTCGAGTTCGGGTTCGCCATCCTCGCCGACGCGGGCCAGACCGAGGAAATCGGGAACCGCGTCCTCGCCGGCGGCCTCGACGGCCTCCGCCTGCTCCTCGATCAGGCCGACGACGCCGACCAGCCGGGGGCCGGCGTCCGCCGGATCGGCCAGCAGATCGCCGTCCCGGACGAAGTTCAGCGCCGCGTCTGTCGACTCCAGCATGCGCAACAGCAGGGTGCGGCGGTCGGCGGCCTCCAGATAGACCAGCGCTTCCGGCTCCAGCCAGACCGGCAGCAGACGGGTGTCGGCGGCGGTTTCCAGCAGGCCGGTGGAATCCAGCGCCTCTTCGATGGTCTCCACGGCGGGCGGCTGCGACAGGTCGCCGGACACCTCGACCGCCAGCCAGAAGAGGGTTGCGATCATGTCGTCGCCCTGGGAGTCGGTGCGGCGGACGGACTCGGAGATGGTTTCCACCTCGTCGAGGAATTCCGGCTGCTCTTCCTCGCGCAGTTTGCCCAGCGCGGCTTCCAGGACCGCTTGGCGACCCGCGTCCAGCGTCTCGTCGAGCAATTCGTCGAAGCGGCGGTCGCTGTTGCGCCAATAGCGGACCAGGCGGTCCGCCGGCGTGCCCGCGAACGTTCCGGACGCCGGCTTGCCCGCGCCGTTCCGCCCGTTGCCTGTCTTTGCCATGCTGCCTCTCCTGACTGGCCCGCCGGTGCCGTTGGGCGCGGGGGCGACGATATGGGCAGTGACCGTAGTGGCCGGAGGGCGCGCTGGCAAGCCGCCTGTCAAGCCGCCTGTCAAGCCGCCTGTCAAGCCGTTGTCTTCCGCTTTCAGGCCACTCGACAGCGGCGCCCGTCCTGCGGCAGGCTGATGTCCGCAACCATAACCGGAGCCCATGCCCGTGACGACGCGCGATGAGACTGAGATTCTGCTGGCGGAGCTTCGTCAGGGCTTCGGCGTGGCCTCGAACAGTGAGCTTCTTCACCTGCTGGCCGCGCTGGGGCGGGTCGTGCTGGACGAATCCAGCCGCGACGAGCGCGGCCGCCGCGTGCTGAAGATCGTCGGCAAGGGCGGGCGCGAACGCCAGATCGTGATTTCGGAGTAAAGGAGGAACGCCCTTCCCCGCGCACCGCCGCGGGGAAGGGCGTCTTCATCAGCTCGCGCGGACGCGCTGGAGGAAGCCGGACAGCTCGCGGTTGAGCGCGTTGGCGCCGTCGGCGAGGTCGTGGGCCTTGTCGAGGAGGGTGCGGGCGGCGGTGCCGCTGCGGTCGGCGGCGGCGTTGACGCCGGCGATGGTCTGCGTCACCTCGGTGGTGCCCAGCGCCGCCTGATGGACATTGCGGGCGATCTCCTTGGTGGCGGCGCTCTGCTGCTCCACCGCCGCGGCGACGGTGGCGCCGATGGTGCCGACGCGGGTGACCACCTGGACGACCGCCTGGATCTCCTGCACGGCCTCGCCGGTCGCGCTCTGGATGCCGGCGGCCTGGGCGGCGATCTCGCCGGTGGCGCGGGCGGTCTGGGCGGCCAGCGCCTTCACCTCGTTGGCGACGACGGCGAAGCCCTTGCCGGCCTCGCCGGCGCGCGCCGCCTCGATCGTGGCGTTCAGCGCCAGCAGGTTGGTCTGGCTGGCGATGTCGTTGATGAGATCGACCACACGCCCGATGCTTTGCACGGAGTCCGCCAGGCCGCCGATCTGCCCGTTGGCGCGCTCGGCCAGCGTCATCGCCTCGCGGACGATGTTGGTGGACTCGGTGATCTGGCGGGTGATCTCCTCGATGGAGCTGGTGAGCTGCTCCGACGCGGCGGCGACCGTCTCCACGTTGGCCGAGGTCTGCTCGGTCGCGGCGGCGACGCTGGTGGCGAGGCGGTTGGTCTCCTCCGCCGTGGCCGACATGCTGCGGGCGCTTTCCTCCATTTCGGTGGATTCCGCCACGAAGCGGCTGACCACGCTGCCGACCGCCCCCTCGAAGCTGCTGGCGATCTCTTCCAGGGAGCGCTTGCGGTCCTCCTCGGCGCGGCGGGCGGATTCGATCTGCTCGGCCTCCAGCCGGCGCTTGGCGAGGGCGTTCTCGCGGAAGACCTCCACCGTGCGGGCCATGGCGGAGATCTCGTCGCGGCCGCCGGACGGAACCGTCACGTCGAGATCGCCGGAGGCGATCCGCTCCATCCCGCCCTGGAGGGTGAGCAGGCGGCGCACCACCATGCGGCGCACGAAGACCAGGGCGACCAGCGCGGACAGCAGCAGGCTGACCACGCCGACTCCGATCTGAAGGATCGTGCCGTTGGACAGGGCCTTCTCGCTGACCTCGGCGGCGGTGGTGATGGCGCCCTCCTGCGTGTGCACGAGGTTCACGACGGCCATGGACAGCGTTTCGGACAGGCTGAGGTTGTTGGTCAGCAGGTCCCGCTGCGCCTTCAGGATCTCCAGCTCGGCCAGACGGGTGGGAAGCAGCCCGTTCGGCTCGATCGAGAGGGTTTCGATCGCCTTCAGCGGTTCGGCCATCGCCTCGCGCGAGGCGTCGGGCAGCTGTCCGGCGTTGGCGGTCATCGTGGTCACGAGGATGCGCGTCTGCGCCTCGATGATCGACAGCCGGTTTTCGTCGAAGCTGGCGGCGGCTTCGGTCAGCAGGCCGCGGACGGTGCTGGCGCCGTCGTCGATGCCGCGGACGATGGCGAGCTGTTCCTCGGTCTTGAGATACTCCTCGCCGGCCTGCAGCCGCTCCTCCGCCGGGCGGGTGTCGTCCCGGAAGGCGGCGCGCTGCATGTCCACCCCGCTGCCGTGGATCGACTTCCAGGGCGCCACGAGCTGCGACAGGCGCCGCGTGGCGATGGTCACCTGCTCCAGCAGCGCGTCGCGGCGGTCGCTCAGCCCGATCCGCTTGTCCGCCGCCTGATCGAGCAGCGTGACGTTGGCGAGCAGGGCCTGGGCGGCGCTGCTGGCGGCGGCGGTTTCGGACTGTCCGCCGGCGTGGGACGCGGCGTTGGCGCTGCTCTGTTCCAGCTCGGCCAGATCGCGCAGTTCGCGCTCGAAGTCGTGCCGCTCCATGGCGATGCGCGCCGCCAGATCCGCCTTCTCCTCCTTGCTGGAGACGGAGCGGAAGGCGGGGGCCAGCGCGTCGATGCGGCCCGCGTGCTGGGCCGCCCGCAGGGCGCCGAGCGCGGACGGTACGGCCTCCGCGGTGATGACCTGGAGCGTCCGGCCGAAGCCGGCGTATCCGGTCAGCGCCACCCCGACGGCGACAAGCGTGCAGCACATCACGGCGCCGACACCGGTGAACAGGCGCCCCTGAACGCCCCCCAGCCGGCTTGGGCGCACCGCCTTATCCTGGGCAATCTCTAACGGTTTGGACATGTCATCCCTTCCCCAACGGCGGTCTTGCTTCTCTTGGCGCCGCCGCTCGCCGTCCGCGGCAGGCCTTGTCCTCACTTCCCGTCAGCCGAGCCAGGCCGTGTGGGCCAGAACCTCGTTCGAGCCCCGCCAGACCATGTCGAGCGCAACATAAGTGATGATCGCAAGACCGATCCAACCAATCCAGCGATGTTTGTGCAGAACACGTGCAATTACGTTCGCGGCGGCACCCATCAACGCCACCGAGAGCAGCAGGCCGAGCACAAGCACGGTCGGATGCTCCTTGGCAGCACCGGCCACGGCCAGCACATTGTCAAGCGACATCGACACATCGGCCACCACGATCTGCCAGACGGCGGCGCCCACGGCCGCCGTCCCCACGGCGGCGACCGCCGTGTTGTCGTTGATGGAGGCGGTTCCGGGCAGGACGTCGGGGGCGTCGAGAGCCTCCTCCGGCGTGATCTCCTCCGCCCCGCCGGTGCGCAGTTCGCGGAACATCTTCCAGCAGACCCAGAGCAACAGCACGCCGCCGGCCAGCGTCAGGCCGATGATGGCGAGAAGCTGCGTGGTCATCAGCGCGAAGATGATGCGCAGGACGATCGCGGCGCTGATGCCCCACATGATGACCTTGCGTCGCTGCTCCTGGGGAACGGCGGCGGCGGCCATGCCGACCACGATGGCGTTGTCGCCGGCCAGCACCAGATCGATGGCCACCACCTGCCCGAAGGCGACGAGTTGCGGCCAGAGTTCGGCGGTCAGCATGATTGGTCTCCATTGCAGCGGGGCGCCCGGTGATTGGGGCGCCCCGCGGTATCCTTTGTGTGCGGTGAGGGCGCCCGGTCAGCGCATGAGGAGATGGGGCAGCCAGAGGGAGAAGGTCGGGACGTAGGTGACGAGGAGGAGGGTGACGAAGAGGGCGCCGTAGAAGGGTGTGA
>NZ_VITI01000006.1 GCF_007827795.1 Azospirillum brasilense | reverse complement strand
GCGTTGGCCTTGAGGTCGGCCAGGTCGTTGATCGCCACGACCTCCACGTCGTTGCGGCCGCTCTCGTAGATGGCCCGCAGAACCAGACGGCCGATACGGCCAAAACCGTTGATCGCTACCCGAACAGCCATTGTTTTCCTCCAGTCTGGCATTCCCCGACCCCGAACCGAACGGCTTGGGGCGGTCACTCCCGGCCCCGGACCAAAGTCCGGGGCGGCAATTCGATTACAAGCGCGCCTTCGCCGCGGCGACGACAGCCTCGGCGGTGATGCCGAAGTGCTTGTAGAGTTCCTGATAGGGGGCCGACTCGCCGAAGCCCCTCATGCCGATGAAGGCGGTGGCCGTGGCGCCCGGATAACCCAGCCAGCGGTCCCAGCCTTGACGGATGGCGGCCTCGACCGCAACGCGGACGCCGCTGCCCAGAACCGATGCCTTGTAGGCGTCGTCCTGCGCCTCGAACAGCTCGAAGCTCGGGATCGACACGACGGCAGCGCCGATGCCCTCGGCCTGCAGCGCCTTGCGGGCCTCGGCGGCCAGCGAGACTTCCGAGCCGGTGGCGAGCAGCGTCACCTTGCGCTCGCCCTCGGCCTCCAGGATCACGTAGCCGCCGCGGGCGGAGCGGTTCTCCGCCGCGTGCTCGGTGCGCAGGGTCGGCACGTTCTGACGGGTCAGCGCCAGGACGGACGGGCCGTTGACCCGCTCCAGCGCGATCTGCCAGCACTCCGCGGTCTCGACGGCGTCGGCCGGGCGCAGGGTCAGCAGGTTCGGGATGGCGCGCAGCGCGGCCAGATGCTCCACCGGCTGGTGGGTCGGGCCGTCCTCGCCGAGGCCGATCGAGTCGTGGGTCATCACGAAGATCGAGCGCTGCTTCATCAGCGCGGCCAGACGGATCGACGGGCGGCAGTAGTCGGCGAACTGCATGAAGGTGCCGCCGTAGGGAATGACGCCGCCGTGCAGCGCCATGCCGTTCATGACGGTGGCCATGCCGTGCTCGCGCACGCCGTAGCGGACGTAGCGGCCGTTGAATTCACCACGGCCCTTCACGTCGGCGGTGTTCTTGGCCTTGGTGTTGTTCGACGGGGTCAGGTCGGCGGAGCCGCCGATCATCTCCGGCACCGCCGGGACCAGGATGTCGAGCACGTTGCCCGAGGCGACGCGGGTCGCCCAGCTCGGCTTGTCCTCGGACACCTTCTTCTTGAAGGCGCCGATCAGCTCGTCGAGGCCGGCGGGGACGCCGCGGTCCATGGCCGCCTCGAACGCCTTGCGGGCGGAGGGGTCCATCGCCGCGACGCGCTCCGCCCAGTCGGCGTAGGCGGCGTCGGCGCGGGTGCCGGCGGCGCGCCAGGCGTCGAGCACGTCCTGCGGGACGACGAAGGCCTCGTGCGGCCAGCCGAGATTCTCGCGGGTGGCGGCCACCTCGTCGGCGCCCAGCGGCGAGCCGTGGCAGCCGTGGGTGTTGGCCTTGTTCGGGGCGCCCTTGCCGATGATGGTGCGGCAGGCGATCAGCGTCGGCTTGTCGGAGTCCTGCGCGGCCTCGATGGCCTTGGCGACGGCCTCGGGATCGTGGCCGTCGACGGTCGCGGTGTTCCAGCCGTAGGAGCGGAAGCGGGCCGGCGTGTCGTCGGTGAAGCTGAGATCGGTCGAGCCGTCGATGGAAATGTGGTTGTCGTCCCACAGCACGATCAGGCGGTTCAGCCCGAGATGGCCGGCCAGCGAGCAGGCCTCGTGGCTGACGCCCTCCATCAGGTCGCCGTCCGAGGCGATGACGTAGGTGTAATGGTTGATCAGGTCGTCGCCGAAGCGGGCGTTGGTGATCCGCTCCGCCAGCGCGAAGCCGACGGCGGTGGACACGCCCTGGCCCAGCGGACCGGTGGTCATCTCGATGCCCAGGGAGGGGTCGACCTCCGGGTGGCCCGGCGTCAGGCTGCCGAGCTGGCGGAAGCGCTTCAACTCGTCGATGGTCATCCGCTCGTAGCCGGTCAGGTAGCCCAGCGAGTAGATCAGCATCGAGCCGTGGCCGGCCGACAGGATGAAGCGGTCGCGGTCGGCCCAGGCCGGCTGCTTCGGGTTGAACTTCAGGAAGCGCGTGAACAGCACCGTGGCCACGTCGGCCATGCCCATCGGCATGCCGGGGTGGCCGGACTTCGCGGCCTCCACCGCGTCCATGGACAGCGCGCGGATGGCGTTCGCCATGGTGGTGATGGGGGCGGGCGGGGTGGCGGCGGAAGCAGCGGACATCGGGCAGGGTTCCTGAAGAAATGTTCCCGTGGGCAGGCGGGCAAGTCGAACGGGGTTGGGCCGAGCGGGGTCTAGCAACACCGATTGGGCGGGAAACCAGGGGTTCCCGCAGGACGCGCGCACCATGCAGAAGCCGTGTGCGCAGGTCAACACGGGAATGGGGATGGCGGCCCGGCTTTCAGCGCATTTTGGAGGCGCCATTTCCACCGCAATCCGTGGCGTAATTCCGGTTGACGGCGTGGCGTGGTCGGCCCAACTGTAGCGCTCGGCATTTTATGCATGTGCGAATTATGCATGTGCGAACTGCTGCCCCGTTCGCCGTCCATCCGTCCGTCAAGGTTCCCCGCCCATGGATTCCCTGAAAGCCGCGCTCGACCGCCTCTCCAAGTCCGTGGATCGTCTGGAGCATGCCGCGTGTGCCCGCGAGGAACGGGTGGCCAAGCGCGAGCAGGAGCTGAGCGAATCCCTGCGCGAGGCCCGTATCGAACAGGCCCGCGCCCAGGAGAATGCGGAAACCGTGTCGAAGCGTCTGGAGGCGGCCATCGGCCGTCTCGAAGCGGTTTTGGAGAATTGAGCCATGGCCCAGGTGGAATTCGAGGTGAACGGGCGCGCCTACCGCGTCTTCTGCGAGGATGGGCAGGAATCCCGCCTGCGTGAACTGGCCGCCTTCGTCGACGCCAAGCTGAAGCAGGTGACCGGCGGCGGAAAGTCCGGGTCGGAGGCGCAGATGCTCGTCCTGACCGCCATCGTCATGGCCGACGAGATGCAGGACCTCATGGCGGGCCGGGGCCTCGCCCCGCTGTCCACGGTCAACGAGGCCGAGGTGGCCGCCGCTGTGGATAATGTCGCTTTGCGCATCGAAGAGGTTGCCGCGCGGCTCGAGCGCGCTTAAGTTAGTCCACGGAAGGTCGCTGCCTGGTTCGTCAGGTCGCAATAATCCCCAGGGCCGATAATCTTAGACTCTCGGGAGCTGTCCCTGTCCGGACCTTGGTCCGGGTATATGGCGCCCACCTGCTCTGCAGGTCATGGAGGATAAGCATATGCCAACGGCCAAGGCGGCACCTTCCGCCTCTCCCCTGATTTCCCCCGGCGTTTCCAGGCGACGATGACCGACCCGCGCGCTGCCAAGGACGCCGCCCGAGCCCAGGCGCGCGCCCGGCGCGACTCCCTCAACGACGACCGACTGCGCGCTTTTGCCGCGGAGGCCCTGCGCGAGCGTTTCCTGGAGAAGCTGGTCCTGCCGGGGCTCATCCCGGACGGCCCCGTGGCCGGCTATTGGCCGCTCGGCTCGGAACTCGACGTACGCCCCCTTCTGCTCCATCTTAAGGCGGGTGGGCGCTCCGTCGCGCTTCCGGTGTCCGGGCCGCGCGGGCAGGCTCTGGCCTTCCGCGACTGGGACCCGGCGCAGCCGCTGGCCGCCGGCCGCTACGGCATTCATGAACCCGGCGCCGACCGGCCCGAGCTGGTTCCGGCGGTGCTTCTGGTGCCGATGCTGGCCTTTGACCGCAGCGGGCACCGGCTGGGCTACGGCGCCGGCTACTACGACCGGACGCTGGACGCCCTGCGCGCGATCCGTCCCGTCCTGGCGGTCGGCACGGCCTTCGCCGCACAGGAGATGGACGCGGTGCCCCACGGGGCGCATGACGAGCGGCTCGATTGGATTCTGACGGAGCGCGAGACGCTCCGCTTTACGCACTGAAGGTTGGGGACGATGCGGCTTTTGTTTCTGGGCGACGTGGTGGGGCGGTCGGGACGCGACGCGGTGATCGCGCATATGCCGATGCTGCGCGACCGGCTGGACCCCGACCTGACCGTGGTGAACGGCGAGAACGCCGCCGGCGGATTCGGCATCACCGTGAAGATCGCCGAGGAGTTCTTCGCCGCCGGCGTGGACGTGGTGACGCTGGGCAACCACTCGTGGGACCAGAAGGAGCTGGTGGCGGCGATCGACCAGCAGCCGCGCATCATCCGCCCGCTGAACTATCCGGAAGGAACGCCGGGGCGCGGCTTCGTGCTGCTGCAGGCGCGGGGCGGGCGCAAGGTGCTGGTCATGAACGTCATGCTGCGCCTGTTCATGGACCCGATGGATGATCCCTTCGCCGCGGTGGACCGGGTGCTGCGCGCCCATCGGCTGGGTCCCAACGGCGCCGACGCCATCCTGGTCGACGTCCATGGCGAGGCGACCAGCGAGAAGATGATCATGGGCCATTTCTGCGACGGCCGCGCCTCGCTGGTGGTCGGCACGCACAGCCACGTCCCGACCGCGGACCATGTGGTGATGAGGGGCGGCACCGCCTATCTGACCGACGCCGGCATGTGCGGCGACTACGACAGCGCCATCGGCATGAAGAAGGAAGTCGCCATGGCCAAGCTGATCCGCAAGCTGCCGACCGAGCGGCTGAGCCCGGCGGAAGGCGAGGGCACCGTCTGCGGCTGCTACGTCGAGACGGACGACCGCACCGGCCTCGCCACCGGCATCCAGCCGTTGCGGCTGGGCGGCCGGTTGAGCCAGTCCGTGCCGGTGCGGGGCTGAGCGACGCCGCCGTCCCCGGTCCCGCAGGGCGCAAAAGGGGCGCCCCAATACTGCCATATTGACTTTCTATATGGGTAGGTGTCGTCTCCGGCGCCGAAGGCGTGCGGTGGCGCACAAAGGCTGGTACATGTGTCCCACCGCTTACCAAGCTGTTTCACAAGACCTTGTATCTTTGAATCCATCTGGGGCTCGTTCGACGCATGGCCGGTCATAGCCAATTCAAGAACATCATGCACCGCAAAGGCGCGCAGGACGCCAAGCGGTCGAAGATCTTCAACAAGCTCGCCCGCGAGATCACCGTGGCGGCCAAGGGCGGCCTGCCGGACCCGGCGGCCAACCCGCGCCTGCGCGCCGCGATCACCGCGGCCCGCGTGCAGAACATGCCGCGCGACCGCATCGACCGCGCGATCAAGCAGGGCACGCCCGGCGGTGGCGACGACGCGAACTACGACGAGGTGCGGTACGAGGGCTACGGCCCCGGCGGCGTCGCGCTGATCGTCGAGGCGCTGACCGACAACCGCAACCGCACCGCGTCGGAAGTGCGCTCCGCCTTCACCAAGTATGGCGGCTCGCTGGGTGAGACGAACTCGGTCAGCTTCATGTTCAGCCGCGTCGGCGCGATCTACTACCCGGCCGCCGCCGCGGCGGCGGACGCCGTGTTCGAGGTGGCTCTGGAAGCCGGCGCCGAGGACGTGGCGTCCGACGAGAACGGTCACGAGGTCACCACCACGGTGGAGAATTTTGCGATCGTGCGCGACGCGCTGGAGGCCAAGTTCGGCGGTGCAGAGAGCGCGCGCCTGACCTGGAAGCCGCTGAACACCGTCGCCCCGTCCGAGGACGCCGCCGCCAGCCTGATGAAGCTGCTGGACGTGCTGGAGGACAACGACGACGTCCAGACCGTCGAGGGCAACTTCGACATCTCCGACGAGCTGATGCAGAAGCTGACGGCCTGAGTTCAGGTCGCGGAGCGGAGGGGAACCGGGGTGCTTGGGCAGGCCGGAAGGAGCGGGGCGGCGCAACAGCCGCCCGTACGCCTGTTGGGGCTGGACCCCGGCCTCCGGCACACCGGCTGGGGCGTCATCGACGTGTCCGGCAACCGGCTGACCCATGTGGCGGACGGCGCCGTCCATTCCGACGGCGACCGTCCGCTGGCCGAACGGCTGTGCCAGCTCCACGAGGCGCTGACCGAGGTGCTGGAGCGCTACCGTCCTGACGAGGCGGCGGTCGAGGAGACCTTCGTCAACAACAACGCGGTTTCCACGCTGAAGCTGGGGCAGGCGCGGGCGGTGGCCCTTCTGGTCCCGGCGCTGGCGGGGCTGTCGGTGGCGGAATACGCCAACAACATGGTGAAGAAGGCCGTGGTGGGGCAGGGCCGGGCCGACAAGACGCAGGTGCAGGCCATGGTGCGCCTGCTGCTTCCCGGCTGCGCCATCACCACGCCGGACGCCGCGGATGCGCTGGCCGTGGCGATCTGCCACGCGCATCACCGCGCAAGCTGGCAGATGTGGCGGCGGGGCGGCGGGGTATCCCTCTCCCCTCTGGGTAGAGAGTGGCCCGCAGGGCCGGGTGAGGGGGATGCGCGGGGCGGTGCGTCCGGCACACGCGCAACCCCATCACCCCAACCCTCTCCCCAGAGGGGAGAGGGGGTTTTGTTGCCGGTTCCGAAGGACAAGCCGGCGCCTTTGCACACCAACCGTGCCGTTCAGATGCGGCGCGATTCCACGGAAGTGGAAAAGATCGTATGGCAACATTTGCGGAACGCGCAGATGGGGGCCAAATTCCGACGGCAGGAACCCATTGTCGGCTTCATCGTGGATTTCGTCGCGCACGACCATCGGTTGGTGATCGAACTGGATGGTGGGCAGCACGCCGAGCAGGCGCCCTATGACGAGCGCCGGACGCGCATGCTGGAACAGGCCGGTTTCCGCGTGCTGCGCTTCTGGAGCAACGACGTGAACGACAATCTGGAAGGCGTTCTCGAAACCATCCGCACGGCGCTTTCCGCGACCACCGTGTTGCGCCGTGATCCCCTCCAGCGTTTGAGGGACAAGGAGAATTCCCCATGATCGCCAAGCTCACCGGTGTCGTGGATTCGGTCGGGACCGACTGGGTGGTGGTGGACGTCAACGGGGTCGGCTACCAGGTCGCCTGTTCCAACCGCACGCTGTCGCGCATGGCGGTGGGGGAGCGGCGGGCGCTGGTCGTCGAGACCTTCATCCGCGACGACCGGATCACCCTCTATGGCTTCGCCGACGCTGGCGAGCGCGACTGGTTCCGGCTGCTGACCACCATCCAGGGCGTCGGCTCGCGCCTCGCCTTGTCGATTCTCGGCGTGCTGGACCCCGATCAGCTCACCCGCGCCATCGCCGCGCAGGACAAGACGGCGCTGACCCGCGCCGACGGCGTGGGGCCGAAGGTGGCCGCGCGCATCGTCAATGAGTTGAAGGACAAGGTGGGCAACCTCACCCTCGGCGCCTCGGCCTCCGCCGCTCCGGCGGCGGGCGGCAAGGCGGCGCCGGCGGGCGGCCCCGACAACATGGTCATGGCGGACGCCGTCTCGGCCCTCGTCAACCTCGGCTATGGCCGGTCCGAGGCGTTCGGCGCCGTCGTGGCCGCCGGGCGCAAGCTGGGCGACGGGGCCGGCGTGTCGGAGCTGATCCGGCATGGCCTTAAGGAACTCAGCCAATGACCGCCGACCAGAACGGCTCCGATCCCGACCGGCTGGTGCAGCCGGGGCGGGGCGCCGGCGACTCCGGCGAAGCCTCGATCCGGCCGCTCTCGCTCGCCGAGTTCATCGGCCAGCGGCAAGCGCGTGAGAATCTGTCGATCTTCATCCAGGCCGCCCGCTCCCGCGGGGAGGCGCTGGACCATGTGCTGCTGTTCGGGCCGCCGGGCCTCGGCAAGACGACGCTGGCCCAGATCGTCTCGCGCGAGCTGGGGGTGGGCTTTCGCGCGACCTCCGGTCCGGTCATCGCGCGGGCGGGCGACCTTGCCGCCCTGCTGACCAACCTGCAGCCGCACGACGTCCTCTTCATCGACGAGATTCATCGCCTTAATCCCGCCGTGGAGGAGGTGCTCTATCCCGCCATGGAGGATTTCCAGCTCGACCTCATCATCGGCGAAGGCCCGTCGGCGCGGTCCATCCGGATCGACCTGCCGCCCTTCACACTGGTCGGCGCCACGACGCGCTCGGGCCTGATCACGCGCCCCCTGCGCGAGCGGTTCGGCATCCCCGTGCGGCTGCAATTCTACGAGCCGGACGAGCTGGAGCTGATCGTCCGCCGCGCCGCGGCCGTGTTCAACATGCTCATCACTCCGGAGGGAGCGCGGGAGATCGCCAACCGCTCGCGCGGGACGCCGCGCGTGTCGGGGCGGCTGCTGCGCCGGGTCCGCGACTTCGCCTCGGTGGCCGGCGTGCCGGAGGTGGATGCCCGCATCGCCGACGCCGCCCTGACCCGGCTGGAGGTCGACCGGCTCGGCCTCGACAGCATGGACCGCCGCTATCTGGGCATCATCGCCAACAACTACGGCGGCGGGCCGGTGGGCGTGGAAACGCTGGGCGCCGCGCTCGGCGAGCAGCGCGACGTGCTGGAGGAGGTGGTGGAACCCTACCTGATCCAGCAGGGCTTCCTGCAGCGGACGCCGCGTGGGCGCATGCTGACCGACCAGGGCTTCCGCTATCTCGGCCTCAACCCGCCCTCGGCGCCGACGCGGCAGTTCGACCTGCTGGACCGGCTGTCGGAGGCCAACCCGGACCCGGAGGACGGCGATGTCTGACGGCGCCGGGACGGCAAATCTCTCGGGCTGCTTTGACGAGAACGCGCAGCACAGGCTGGTGCTGCGGGTCTACTACGAGGACACGGACGCCGGGGGGCTGGTGTATCACGCCAACTACCTGCGCTTCTTCGAGCGGGCGCGCACCGAGATGCTGCGGCTGACCGGTTTCACCAACGCCGGGCTGGCCCAAAGCGACGGTGTGTCATTTGCGGTACGACGGGCGGAGATCGATTTTGTCGCTCCCGCAAAGCTCGAGGATACGCTTGAAGTGGTGACGCGAATCACCGATACCGGCGGTGCCTCCTTCGCAGTTGCACAACTTGTCCGTCGCGACGGCCGTGACCTCGCGCGGGCGGTGATTCAGCTGGCGATGATCAAATTGGCCGGTAACCGGGCCGGACGTCCCGCGCGCCTTCCGGCGCCGGTCCGCGAGGCGCTCAATGATTTGTACAAAAGGCAGAAGCGAGACTGACTGCGATGGATCTTAATTCCGCCCAGGTGGTCGGGGCCGCGGTGAAGGCCCACGACATCACGATGTGGGGCCTGTTCTGGCAGGCCGACCTGATCGTCAAGGTCGTGATGCTGATGCTGCTCGTTGCCTCGGTGTGGTGCTGGGCCATCATCATCGAGAAGCTGATGCGCATCCGCCGCCTGAACGCGCAGGCGGACGCCTTCGAGGAGAGCTTCTGGTCCGGCGGGTCTCTGGACGCGCTGTACGACCGCATCGGCCAGAACCCGACCGATCCGATGTCGGCGACCTTCGCCGCCGGCATGCGCGAATGGCGCCATGCCGCCGACCGCGGCATCGGCTCCATGAAGGGCTCGCTGCAGCAGCGGGTGGAGCGCGTCATGTCGGTGACCATCGGGCGCGAGATGCTGCGCGCCGAACGCTACATGACCTTCCTGGCGTCGGTCGGTTCGACGGCCCCCTTCATCGGCCTGTTCGGCACGGTGTGGGGCATCATGAACTCCTTCACCTCGATCGCCGCGTCGGGCAACACCAGCCTCGCCGTCGTCGCCCCCGGCATCGCCGAGGCGCTGTTCGCCACGGCGCTGGGTCTCGTGGCCGCCATTCCCGCCGTGATCTCGTACAACAAGTTCACCACCGACCTCGGCCGCTACGCCGACCGGCTGGAGACCTTCTCGGGCGAGTTCTCGGCGATTCTGTCGCGCCACCTCGAGGAGCGGGGAGCCGCCTGACATGGGAGCCCAGCTCGCAGGAAAGGGCGGCCACGGTCGGGGCCGCCGCCGCGGATACCGCGCGATGGCCGACATCAACATGACGCCCTTCATCGACGTCATGCTGGTGCTGCTGATCGTCTTCATGGTCGCCGCACCGCTGCTGACCGTCGGCGTGCCGGTGGATCTGCCGAAGACCAACGCCGCCCCGCTGGAGGCGCAGAAGGACCCGCTGTTCGTGACCGTCCAGGCCGACGGCCGGGTCTATGTGCAGGAGACGGCGGTGGAGACGGCCAACATGGTGCCGCTGCTGATCGCCGTCACCAACAACAACCCCGATGCCCGCATCCTGGTGCGCGGCGACGCGAAGATCGCCTACGGCAAGATGCTGGAGGTGATGGGCACCATGAGCGCCGCCGGCTTCAAGAAGGTCGGGCTGGTCGCCGAGATGCCCAGCGGGCCGGGCGCCACCGGGCCGCGCGTCGGCGGCTCGGCGCAGCGCTGAGACGCCACGGCGAGTTGAAGGCTGACCCATGCGCAAACCCCTGATCGCCTCGGCAACGCTGCACGTCGCGCTGGTCGCGCTGTTCGTGCTCGGCATGCCGCCCAGCGATCGCAAGCTGGACATCCCCGAGTCCATCCCGATCGAGATCGTGGACATGGGCGAGGTGACCCAGGCCGCGCGCGTCGACAAGGGCGAGCCGAAGCCGTCGGCCCCCAAGCCGCCGGTGCCCGAGGCCAAGCCGAGTCCGCCGGCCCCCGCGCCGCCGGAGCCGGCCAGCGAGCCGCCGCCCCCGCCGCCGCCCCGGCCCGAGCCAAAGGTTCCGGAGCCGCCGAAGGTCGCTCAGGTGACGCCGCCCCCGGCGCGCGAACCGCCGCCGCCGCCCAAGCCGGCGCCGCCCCCGCCGCCGCCCGATCCGGAGCCGGCGCCGGTGGTCAAGCCGCCCGAGCCCAAGCCGGAACCGAAGCCGCAGCCTCCGAAGCCGGAGCCGCCCAAACCGGAACCGCCGAAGCCGGAGCCTCCCAAGCCCGAGCCCCCGAAGCCGGAGCCGAAGAAGCCTGAGCCGCCGAAGCCGGAACCGGCCAAGCCCGAGCCCAAGAAGCCCGAGCCGGCCAAGCCGGAACCGCCGAAGGCCGAACCGAAGAAGCCGGAAAAGCCGCCGGAGAAGACCGACGCGCTGGCCGACCTTCTGAAGAACGTTCAGAAGAACGCCCCGGCCAAACCGGCGGCTTCGGAGAGCAAGGCCGACGCCAAGCCGACCCAGAACGCCGCCGCATCGGCGGCGCCCTCAGGGGCCGCCAAGGCGGTGAACGGTCCCGACAAGCCGTTCAAGCCGTCCGGGCGCGCCATCGACGGCATCCGCGGCGCGGTGAGCAAGAACTGGAACTTCGACCCGGGCCGCAAGGACGCCGGGAACATGCAGGTGGAGATCATCGTTGAGCTGGGCCGCGACGGTTCGGTGCTGAATGCGACGATCAACGAGAGGTACCGCTCCCGCTACATGTCGGACGCGGCCTTCCGGGCATCGGCCGACGCCGCGCTGCGCGCGGTGAAGCGGGCCAGCCCCCTGCCCATCAGCGAGTTTTCCGGCGACTTCACGCCCGCCCGGTATGAAGAGTGGCGTTACTTCGTGTTCAATTTCGACCCGAGGGACATGTTCTGACCATGACGAAGAAGACGAGGCTTCTGCTGAAGGCCGCCGGTTGCGCCGGCGCCCTGCTGCTCGCCCTCGGCGTCGCGGCGCCCGCCCCGGCCCGCGCCGAGGTGCGAATCGACATCACCAAGGGCGTGGTCGAGCCGCTGCCGATCGCCATCACCAGCTTCGCCGGTGCCGGCGGGCGCGAGGCGCAGGTCGGTTCGGACATCTCCAAGGTGGTCGCCGCCGATCTGGAGCGGTCGGGCCTGTTCCGTCCGCTCGACCCCAAGGGCTTCCTGCAGACCCCGGACCAGCTCCGCTCCGGCGAGCCGCGCTATCAGGACTGGCGCGCCGTCGGCGCCCAGGCGCTGGTCGCCGGCAACACCACCGCCATGGGCGACGGCCGCATGAAGGTCGACTTCCGCCTGTGGGACGTCGCCGCCGGCCAGTACATGCAGGGGCTGAGCTACACCGCGACCGCCGACAGCTGGCGCCGCATCGCCCACATCGTCGCCGACGCCATCTACAAGCGGCTGACCGGCGAGGAGGGCTATTTCGACACGCGCATCGTCTATGTGGCCGAATCCGGCCCGGCCAACGCGCGCAAGAAGCAACTCGCCATCATGGACCAGGACGGTGAGAACCATCAGTTCCTGACCGACGGCAAGAACCTCGTCCTGACGCCGCGCTTCTCGCCGGCGACCCAGGAAATCACCTACATGTCGTACTTCAACAAGAAGCCGCGCGTGTACCTGTTCAACATCGACAGCGGCCGCCAGGAGGTCCTCGGCGACTTCGTCGGGATGACCTTCGCCCCGCGCTTCTCGCCGGACGGCAACAAGGTCGTCATGAGCATGGCGCAGAACGGCAACACCGACATCTACGCCCTGGACCTGCGCACCCGTCGCCAGACCCAGCTCACCGATTCGCCGGGCATCGACACCGGCCCCAGCTACTCGCCGGATGGCCAACGCATCGTCTTCGAGTCGGACCGCGGCGGCAGCCAGCAGCTCTACATCATGGGCGCGGACGGTTCGGGGCAGAAGCGCCTGACCTTTGGCGAGGGCCGCTACGGCACGCCGGTGTGGTCGCCGCGCGGCGACCTGATCGCCTTCACCCGCCAGCGCGGCAGCAACTTCGCGCTCGGCGTGATCCGTCCGGACGGCACCGGCGAGCGCATCCTGACCGAGTCGTTCCACGTCGAAGGCCCGACCTGGGCGCCGAACGGCCGCGTGCTGAGCTTCTTCCGCGATGTTCCGGCCGGGGACGGCCGCGGGCGAAGCGCGAAGCTCTACACGATCGACGTGACCGGGGCAAACGAACGTCGTGTGATCACTCCGCTCGACGGCTCCGATCCCGCATGGTCGCCCTTGATTCCCTAGTGGAGTAGCCCTATTTTGCGCGCGCAAGAACGACGCTCAAGACGAAGGCCGGAAGTCGGTACTTCCGTCGGGGTCTGGCGGAAGTCGGCGGCGTTCTTCCTTCACAATCCGGTCAAAACAATCTCGTGTCGCTTAGGGGGTCATTAGACATGCGTATCAAGTATCTGAGCCTGATCGCGGCTGTCGCTCTGGTTGCCGCTTGCGAAACCGCTCCGAAGGACGCCGGCAACGCCAACACCACCGGTGGCGCCACCCAGTCCAGCATCCGTCCGGGCTCGCAGGAAGACCTGGTCGTCAACGTCGGCGACCGCGTGTTCTTCGGTCTCGACCGCTACGACCTGGCTCCGGAGGCTCGCGCCACCCTGGACCGTCAGGCTTCCTGGCTGAAGCAGTACCCGAACGTCACCGTGACCGTCGAAGGCCACGCCGACGAGCGCGGCACCCGCGAGTACAACCTCGCCCTGGGCGAGCGCCGCGCCAACTCGGTGAAGAACTACCTCGTCGCCGGCGGCATCAACACGTCGCGCGTCAAGGTCATCTCCTACGGCAAGGAGAAGCCGGCGGTCCTCGGCTCGAACGAGGCCTCCTGGGCGCAGAACCGCCGTGGCGTGACCGTCGTCGACTAACGACGGCGCCCGTCCGGGTTCCAAGGAAAACGCCGCTCCGGAGCGATCCGGGGCGGCGTTTTTCATTTGGGGTATGGGGGAGGGGGCCTGAGCTTGGCGAGACCTTGCCCCCACCCCGACCCTCCCCCGCTGCGCGGGAGAGGGGGCCTTATGCGAAGCGGCATCCGTTCCCTCCCCTGCGAAGCGGGGGAGGGTTGGGGTGGGGCAAGCCCGATCCGCACCCGAACGCAGAGCGCAAAAAGCCACGCAAGCCGGGCAACGGCTGCGCTTCAGCATTCTCAAAGAAATAACGAAGGGGGGAGGATGGTGCTGCCAGAGAGGATTGAACTCTCGACCTCTCCCTTACCAAGGGAGTGCTCTACCACTGAGCTACGGCAGCGCCGGTACGGTGTTGCTGGCCGGGAAGAACTTGCGGCCAACCGTCGAAGTGGCGCGGTTTATGCCACAGGCTTTGCTCCGATGCAAGCGGTGAAGTGTCCCCCTTTGAAGAAAATGGCACCAAAGAAAAATGGGCGGGGAATTCCCCGCCCATGGTCACGCGCGGTTCGCGCACCGCGCCGTCGGGGCCGCCCTGGTTCAGCGATCCGCCTCGCCGGTTGCCGCAGCATTGCCGAAGGCGCTCGGCGGCGGCAGGACGGCCTCCGCGCGGAAGTCGGGGACGATGTTGGACAGGATGGTCATCACCCGCTCCGCATCCCCCGCCCGCGCCGCCGTTTCCAGCTCGCCCAGCGCGCGGTTGATGAGGGCGTAGTCGATCACGCGGGGCGAGGCGAGGAATACGCCGTCGGCCTCCGTGCGCGTCGGAGCCTCGGTCGAGGTCAGGATCTCCTCGAACAGCTTCTCGCCGGGGCGCAGGCCGGTGAACTCGATCTTGATGTCGTGGCCGGGCCGGTAACCGGCCAGCCGGATCATCTGCCGGGCGAGGTCGACGATCTTCACCGGTTCGCCCATGTCGAGCACCAGCACCTTGCCGCGCTCCTCCAGGCGGGCCACGCCGTGGGCCGAGGCCTGGAGCACCAGCTCCACCGCCTCCCGCACCGTCATGAAGTAGCGGCGCATGTCGGGGTGGGTGACGGTCAGCGGGCCGCCCTTGGCGAGCTGGCGGGTGAACAGCGGCACCACCGACCCGCTGGAACCCAGCACGTTGCCGAAGCGGACCGTCATGTAGCGGGTCGCCGTCTCGCCGCCGTCGCGCGGCGGCAGCATGTCGAGCGCTTGGCAATAGCATTCGGCGAAGCGCTTGGTGGCGCCCATCACGCTGGTCGGGCGGATCGCCTTGTCGGTGGACACCAGGACCATCGCCTGACAGCCGTTGGCCCGCGCCGCGTCGGCGACGTTGCGGGTGCCGATGACGTTGGTCAGCGCGCCTTCCGCCGGGTTGGCCTCCACCAGCGGCACATGCTTCAGCGCCGCGGCGTGGAACACCATGTGCGGGCGCTGCGTCTGGAACAGGCGGAAGATGCGGTCGCGGTCGCGCACGTCGGCGATCACCGCCTGGAGCGCCAGGGCGGGGAAGCGCTCCCGCACCTCCATCTCGATGCTGTAGAGGTTGAACTCCCCGGCGTCGACAAGGGTCAGCGTCTCCGGCTGGAGGGCGGCGATCTGGCGGACCAGTTCGCTGCCGATGGTGCCGCCCGCTCCGGTGACGACGACGCGCCGTCCGGTGACGAGGCTGGCGATGGCGCCGCGGTCGAGGACCGCCTGGGGGCGGCCCAGCAGGTCCTCCAGCGCGATCGGGCGCACCTCGATCTTGCCTTCGCCCAGCGCCGACTTGAACTCGGTCAGGCTGGGCAGCCGGGCCATGGACAGGCCGAGCGATTCCGCCTGCTCCAGCAGGTCGCGCAGGACGGTGCCGGGCACGTCGGCCTGACCCTTGGCGACGATCAGGCGCTGCGGGCGGTCGCCGCGCTGCGCCAGTTCCTCGACAACGCGGGGCAGGTCGTCGGGGCCGCCCAGGACGGGCACGCCGCGGATCGCGTGGCCGATGCGCCGGTTCTTGTCGTCCAACAGGCCGACCGCGCGGTAGGCGGCGCCGGCGTTCTGGTCCAGCGAGCGGATGAACAGCTCCGCCGCGTCGCTGACGCCCAGCAGGAGAACCGGGATGCGCGGCACCCCCGTCGAATCCCGGTCATGCAGACCCAGCCGGCGGTCCTTCACGAGACGGTAGGCGAAGCGCGGCCCGCCCAGCAGGACAAGCTGCACGAACCACAGGATCACCGGCAGGGACCGGGGCAGGGCCTCCAGCCGGGTCAGCAGGAACATGACCGCCAGGAAGCACAGCACGACCGTCGTGACCGCGCGCAGAAGCTGCGCCAGATCGGGAACGGAGGCGTAGCGCCAGATGCCGCGGTACAGCCCGGAGAAGCGGAACACCACCGCCGCGATCAGCACCAGGATGGGCAGTCCCGTCAGCAACGGGTCTCTGTATTCCTGGAACGCCTGCTCGCCCACGCGCAGATACAGAGCCACGACCAGGGCGGCGGCCGTCATCGTCAGATCGTGCAGGTAGACGAGGGACGCCCGCGGAGACGGGATACGCATGCGCTTTACCTTAGACTATCGCTTCGCCGGGGTTGTTCCCTTGCGGGAAATCCCAGGCCCATCCTGGCCGTTCAGCCGCGCAAAGCTTTGAACCATTCGGCGGTCAGGCGCAAGCCGTACGCGGGGTAGCAGGGCGGGCGCCAGTTCAGCGCGCGGCGGATGGCACCGTCGTCGATCACCAGCGAGCCGGCGACGCGGTCCAGCATGGCCTCTCGCCGGACCAGCCGGGCGGCGAACGCCAGCATCGACGGCGGCACGGGCAGAAGGCGCGCGGGCTTGCCCAACGCCTCCGCGATGGCGCGCACCAGTTCCGCCGTGGACATCGGACGCCCGTCATGGACCAGGAACCGACCGCCCGCCGCTTGCGGGTGGGTCAGGCACTCCTGGACGGCGTCGGCGAGATTGCCCACGAAGATCAGGCTGCGCCGGTTCTCCAGGGCGCCCAGCGGCAAGGGAATGCCGCGGTCCACCGCCTGCATCAGCCGCAGGAAGTTGCCACCCACGCCGGGGCCGTAGACCAGCGGCGGACGGATCACCACGGCCTCCAACCCGGTGCGGGCCGAGATCTCCGCCAGCGCCCGTTCGGCCTCCAGCTTGGAGATGCCGTAGGGGGAGTGCGGATCGGGCTCCGTCTCCTCGCTCAGTTCGTCGGGGCGGCTCTCGTCGGCCAGCGCCTTGACGCTGCTGAGATAGACCATCCGCTTGACGCCCGCGGCCGCGGCGGCTTCGGCCAGAACGCGGGTGCCGGCGGTGTTGACGCGGCGGAAGGCGGCCAGCGGGTCGGATTCGCGGTCGCGCATGACGTGGACGCGGGCGGCCAGATGGACCACCGCGTCCATGCCCTGAAGGACGTTGCCCCAGGCGGTGGCCGGGCCGATGTCGCCGATGGTGACGGTGTCCGCGGCGCCGGGAACGGCGGCGTCGGCCCGGCGCACCACGGCGCGCACGCTGTGCCCGCGCTCCACCAGCAGGGGAATGACCGTCCGCGCGACGAAACCGTTGGCTCCGGTGACCAGGACGCGCATCACGCCGCCGCCCGCGCAGGCCGCGCCAGCAGGGCCAGCAGAAGCACGACCGCAGCGGCCCCCGCCGGCAGCACCGTCCAGCCGAGCGCCAGCGACGCCACGGCCAGCAGAAGCAGCGTGGCGTTCAGCGCCAGGACCAGACGAACCACCTGGGCGTGGTTGCGCCCGCGCTGGGTGGCCTTCTGATAGAAATGCTCGCGGTGCGCCTGCCACACCTTCTTCCCCTCGGCCAGACGGCGCAGCAGGGTGACGGTGGCATCGGCCAGGAAATAGGCGGGGATGAGCAGCGCCGCCACCCAAAGCCCCGACGCCGCCAGGACCAGCAGCAGCCAGCCCAGCGTAAAGCCCAGCGGCACGCTGCCGACGTCGCCCATGAAGAGCTTGGCGGGGTGCCAGTTCCACACCAGGAAGCCCAGCGCCGCCCCCGCCGCGGCCAGCCCGTAGAGCGCCAGCGCCGGGTCGAGCGCGCCGAGCGCCGCGACCAGCGCCAGCCCGGCGCCGATGGACGCCGCCTCGCTGCCGGCCAGCCCGTCGATGCCGTCCATGAAATTGAACAGGTTCACGAACCACAGCCAGCCGACCGCGGCCACCAGCCGGTCCGCCCAGAAGGGCAGAAGCCCCTGGAAAACCAGGCCATCGCCGGGAAGCGCGCTCAGCCCCGCGACCACCGCGGCGATCTGGGCGAGGAATCGCGGCGCCGGACCCAGCCCGCGCCGGTCGTCCATCCAGGACACCGCCATCAGCGCCAGCGTTCCGGCCAGAATCGGCAACGCTCGCAGCGGATCGTCCGCCGTCATGGCGATGAGCGTCCAAACGGGCAGCAGAGTCAGCATGACGCCCCAGCCGCCGCCGCGCGGCGTCGGGATTGAATGGCTGGAGCGGTCGTTCGGATGGTCGAGGATCGCCTTGCGCCGCAGATAGGCGAGCACGCGCCCGGTGAACAGCCAGGACAGCGCGAAGCTGCCGGCCAGGGCGAGGAACAAGGCAAGGAACAAGGCCAGGGGGCCGCTCATGATGCCTCCGCGACCGGCGCCGTGCCGGGCTGGGTGGATGCCAGCAGCCGATGGTACAGCTCGACCGTCTTCGCGCCCACCCGGTCGGACGCCATGTCGGATTCGACCAGACGCCGGCTGGCGGAGCCGAAGCGCTGGCGCAGGGCGGCGTCGCGCACCAGAACCTCCAGCGCGTCGGCCAGGGCCGCGGCGTCGTCGGGTGGGACGAGCAGGGCGTTCTCGCCGGCGTGCGCCACCTCGCGGCAGCCCGGCACGTCGGTGGCGACGATGGCCCGCCCGCAGGCCGCGGCTTCCAGCAGGCTCTTCGGCAGCCCCTCGCGGCGGGAGGCCAGCACGGCGATGTGGCAACGCGCCCAGACCTGCCGCACGTCGGCGCTGTGGCCGGGCAGTTCGACACCGGGCAGGGCGGCCCAGCGGTCCAACTCGGCCTGAGTCACGGAGGTCGGGTTTTCCGGATCGGGCGTGCCGGCCAGCAGCAACCGGACGTCCAGCCCCTTGGCCCGCAGCCTCTGCTGCGCCTCGACCAGCGGGCCGACGCCCTTGTCGGCCAGCAGGCGGGCGACGCAGCCCACCGTCACCGGCGGCTCCGGCGGTTCGGGAAGCACCTGATAATGGGCGGTGTCGATGCCGGAGCCGCGGATGATCCAGGCGCGCTCGTCGGGCAGCAGCCCGGCGGCCACCAGCGTCTTCCGGTCGTCCTCGTTCTGCAGGATGGTCAGGCTGTTCGGGCGCTTCAGCACGGTGCGCAGCAGCGGGCGGGCCGCGGCCCCGGCGACGCGGGACTTCAACCCGCCGGTGCCGAGGAAGGCGGAGCCCAGCCCGGTCAGCGCGTTCACCACCGCCGGCACCCCGGCCAGCCCGGCGGCCAGCCCGCCCAGCAGAACCGGCTTCATGGCGACATGGTGGACCAGATCCGGGGCCTCCCGCCGGTACAGCGCGGCAATCTCCGCAACGGCGGACAGGGCGCCCGCCGGGTTGATGCTGCGCCGCTGCCAGGACAAGGGCAGCACGCGGAAACCCTCCGCCTCGATGCGGGGGCCGTGCTTGTCGACACGGGTGGCGACGGCGACCTCGAACCCGGCTTCGCGGGCGGCGCGGGCCATGGGCAGGCGGTGGGACCAGAAATACCAGTCCTCCGTCACCAGATAGATCAACTTGCGGCCGGCGTTTGTGGGGCTGGCGCTCACGGGACGGGCCTCAGGCAATGCCGTGATAGTCCTTGTACCACGCGATGAAGCGGGGCAGGCCGACGTCGATCGGCGTCTTCGGCTCATAGCCCAGGTCGCGGCGGCTCGCCTCGATGTCCGCGGTGGTTTCCGGCACGTCGCCCATCTGCAAGGGCTCCATGACCTTCACCGCCTCGCGGCCCAGCGACTCCTCGATGATGCCGATGAAGCGCATCAGGTCCTCGGTCCGGTTGTTGCCGAGGTTGTAGACGGTGTGCGGCGCGCCGTTGGCGTCGGGTTTCGCCGGATGGTCCAGCGCCGCCAGGACGCCCGCCGCGATGTCCTCGACGAAGGTGAAGTCGCGCTTCATCCGGCCCTCGTTGAAGACGCGGATCGGGCGGCCCGCCATGATCGCTTCGGCGAACAGGTAGGCGGCCATGTCCGGACGTCCCCACGGGCCGTACACGGTGAAGAAGCGCAGGCCGGTCGCCGGAAACTTGTAGAGGTGGCAGTAGGCGTAGGTCATCATCTCCGCCGCCTTCTTCGTCGCGGCGTAGATCGACATGGGGGAGTCGACGCGGTCCTCCACCGAGAAGGGCATCTTCTTGTTGGCGCCGTAGACGGAGGAGGTGGAGGCGTAGACGAAATGCTTCAACTTCGGCATGCGCCGTGCCGCTTCGAGCATCGCCACCTGCCCGGTGACGTTGGCGTCCACATAGGCGTAGGGGTTCTCCAGCGAATAGCGCACGCCGGCCTGGGCAGCCAGATGCACGACGCCGGTCGCCTCCGCGAAGTCGGGGGCCAGCGCCTCGATGGCGGCGCGGTCGGAGACGTCGGCCTTGACGAAGCGGAAGCCGGGGCGGGCGGCGAGGCGGGCCAGCCGCGCCTCCTTCAATGCCACGGAATAGTAGTCGTTGAGGTTGTCGATCCCCAACACCGTCTCGCCGCGATCCAGCAGGGCCGCCGCGACGTGCGAGCCGATGAAACCGGCCGCGCCGGTGACCACGATCGTCATATCCACCATCCTTGACCGGCCCGCGCCGGCCAGACGCTTGCCTCAAACGTAACGCGCGCGTGTCAACAGCCCGTCTTATGCCCGAGCCGATGCCGGGATGCCAGCCCGCAAACGGCGCCCGCCGCTTGACAGGCGCCGGGCGCACCCGATCTACTGCCGCAACCTTAATCACGTTGCCGAGCCGGACATCCATGCCGCCGAAGAAGAATCCCGCGAACCTCAACCCGCTTCAGCTCAAGACGCTGACCCTCCTTCAGGAACTCGCCCGTCTGGAGCAGAAGCCGGTCGAGGGCGAGGAGGGGGCCTTCCAGGTCACCAACCTGCCGCACGCCCATGGCAACCACTTCCATCTGGGCAGCGCGGTCGTCGCCTCCCGCGACGCCACCGGCCTGACCAACGAGGCCGTCTGGACCATTCTTGAGCGCAAGGGCATGCTGCGCCGCGATGCCGGTTACGGCGTCGTGACCGCCGAGGGCATGGCCTACGAGACGGGCCTGCGGGACAGCATCCTGCACCGTTCCGACCACTAAGGACGGGGTTTCGCGCCGTGTGCGGCATCTGCGGCTTTCTGGCCGGTCCCGGCTCCGGATCGGGCCCCGAGTCCGGCCTTGAGGCCGCAGCGCGGCGCATGGCCGACACCATCGCTCACCGCGGCCCCGACGGGGACGGCGTGTGGGCCGATGGCGAGGCCGGGATCGCGTTCGGCCACCGGCGGCTCGCCATCGTCGAGCTGTCGCCGCTGGGCCGCCAGCCGATGGAGTCGGCGGACGGGCGCTGGGTGATCGCCTACAACGGCGAGATCTACAATTTCCAGGACCTGCGGGCGGAACTCGAAGCCGCCGGCCACCGGTTCCGCGGCCATTCGGACACCGAAGTGCTGCTGGAGGGCTGCGCCGCCTGGGGCGTCAAGTGCACCGTGCGCCGTCTGGTCGGCATCTTCGCCTTCGCCCTGTGGGACCGCCGCGAGCGCACGCTCCACCTCGTCCGCGACCATCTGGGGGTGAAGCCGCTCTACTGGGCGCGGATGGGCGGGGCGTTGCTGTTCGGCTCCCAGCCCAAGGCGCTGCGCGCCCATCCCGCCTTCGCGGCGGAGATCGACCGCGACGCGCTGTCCGCCTATCTGCGTTTCAGCTACGTTCCGGCGCCGCATAGCATTTATCAGGGCGTCCATAAGCTGGAGCCGGGCAGCATCCTGACCGTCCGTCCGGGGCGCGAACCCGAGCGCACCGTCTATTGGGACGCCGGTGCGGCGGCACGGGCCGGCATCGCCGACCGGCTGTCGCTGTCCGACGCCGACGCGACGGACGCGCTGGAAGCGCTGCTGAAGGACGCGGTCGGGCGGCAGATGATGGCCGACGTGCCGCTGGGCGCCTTCCTGTCCGGCGGGATCGACAGCTCCACCGTCGTCGCGCTGATGCAGGCGCAGAGCGCGCGGCCGGTGCGCACCTTCACCATCGGTTTCGGCGAGGACGGCTACGACGAGGCGGTTCACGCCCGTGCGGTCGCCGCCCATCTCGGCACCGAGCACACCGAGCTTCGGGTGGAGGCCCGCCACGCGCTGGAGGTCATCCCCAAGCTCGCCGACTGGTACGACGAGCCTTTCGCCGACAGCTCGCAGATCCCGACGCTGCTGGTGTCGGAGATGACGCGGCGCTCCGTCACCGTGGCCCTGTCCGGCGACGGCGGGGACGAGCTGTTCGCCGGCTACAACCGCTATCTCACGGCGCCCGCCCTGTGGCGGCGCATGGCGACCCTTCCCTCCGGTCTGCGGCGCGGCGCCGCCGGGCTGATCCGCGCCGTCCGGCCCGCCGGATGGGACGCGCTGGCCGGGATGATCCCCGAAGGGCGGCGCCCGCGCCAGACCGGCGACAAGCTGCACAAGCTGGCCGGGGTGCTGGACGCCGCCGGGCCGGACGCCATCTACCGCCGTCTGGTCAGCCAGTGGCAGGACCCCGATGCGCTGGTCCGCGACGGGCGGGAGCCTCATGGCCCGGCCTGGGACGACGGGCTGGCCGCGGGCATCCCCGATTTCGTCGAGCGCATGCAGCATCTCGACAGCGTCACCTATCTGCCGGACGACATCCTGGCGAAGGTGGACCGCGCCAGCATGGGCGTGTCGCTGGAGGCGCGCGTGCCGCTGCTCGACCATCGGGTGGTGGAGTTCGCCTGGCGTGTGCCGCAATCGCAGAAGCTGCGCGACGGCAAGGGCAAGTGGCTGCTGCGCCAAGTGCTTTACCGCCATGTCCCGCCGGCCCTGGTGGAGCGGCCCAAGGCCGGCTTCGCCATTCCGCTGGACGGTTGGCTGCGCGGCCCGCTGCGCGACTGGGCGGAGGATCTGCTGGACGAGGGGCGGTTGCGCCGGGAGGGCTTCTTCGACCCGGCGCCGATCCGCGCCTGCTGGGCGGAGCATCTCGCCGGGACCCGCAACAACCAGCACCGGCTCTGGAACGTGCTGATGTTCCAGGATTGGAACCGCCGCTGGGGCAGCGCCGCCGCCCCGGCCCCGCTTGCCGCGAGCGCCGCATGACGACCGACGAGACGACCAAGACTCCCGCCGCCCCGCCGAAAAAGGACGGCAAGCAGGACCGGCTCGCCGCCCGGCTGCGCGAGAACCTGCGCAAGCGCAAGGAGCAGGCGCGCGGGCGGGAGAAGGACGGCCAGCCGGGCTGACCGTCACGGGCCGGTGACGCATTTGCCGCATCGGTTCGGAGTTGGTCACACGGTATCGTTGCCGCCGATCCGGAACGGGGCAGGGCAGGGCCATGGCAGTTGAGTCGGCGCGGGCGCGCCTGTGGGGCTATGGCTGCATCGTCGCCTCCGCCCTGCTGTTCGGCGTGGCCGGGACGGCGGCCAAGATGATGTTCGTCGCCTCGATGCCGCCGCTGGTCATGATCGCGGTGCGCGCCATGGTGTCCGCCGCCGTGCTGGCCCTGATCATGCTGGCGCTCGGCCGGCCGATCCGGGTGCGGCGGGCGGACCTGCACTTCCTGTCGGAGCTGGCGGTCTGGCTGACGCTGGTCAACCTGACCTTCTTCTACGCCATCGCCCTGACCAACGTGGCGCTGGCGCTGATGCTGGAATACACCGCGCCCATGCTGATCGTGGCCGCCGGGCTGCTGCTCGGCACCCACCGGATGAACCGGGCGGTCGCGCTGATCCTGGCGGGCAACGCCGCCGGCTGTTTCCTGCTGGTCGGCGCCTACGACCCGGCCCTGTGGTCGGGCAACGCGCTGGGGGCGGCGGTGGGGATGCTCTGCGCCGTGTCCTTCGCCGCCTACAACGTCCGCTGTGCTCACGGTCACCGGCGGGGGCTGGACAGCTGGTCGATGACCTTCTGGCCCTTCTTCCTGTCGGCGCTGTTCTGGCTGCTCGCCACTCCAGCCATTGATTACGCGGCGGTCGAGGTGACTTGGGAGACGGTGGGGTTCGTGCTGTTCATCGGCGTCTTCGGCACGGTGGCGCCCTACTGGCTCTATCTGGAGGGGCTGAAGACCATCGAGCCGTTCCCGGCGACGGTGATCGGCATGCTCGATCCCGTCTTCGCCGGGGTCACGGCCTTCCTGCTGCTGGGCGAGAGCTTCGAGCCGCCGCAGCTGGCCGGGATGGCTGTGGTCTGCGCGGTGATCGTCTTCCTGAAGCGCAACGAGTCCGCCTTGCAGGCTATTCCCCGTCCTGCCGCAGAGCCTTCCTGAGCCAGATCTGCGTGTGCCCTGGCGGGTAGCCCTCCATCTCCGCCCACACCTCGTAGCCCTGCTTGCGGTAGAAGCCCGGCGCCTGGAAATCGTAGGTGTAGAGGCGCGACCAGCGGCAGCCGCGTTTCACCGCCTCCGCCTCCGCGGCGGCCAGCAGCCGGGCGCCAAGCCCGCCGCCGCGCCGGCCGTCATGGACCCACAGATAGTCCACATACAGCCATTCCCAGTTCGTGTAGCCGGTCAGCCCGGCCATCAGCGCCCCGTCCGCGTCACGGACGGTCGCCAGGACGTCCCGCAGGTCGTAAGGGGCGGTGAAGCGCTCGTTGAAGGCGCGCAGTTCGCCGTGGATCTGCTTCACCTCGTCCGGGTCGAGCCGCCCGGAGAGGGAGAAGGTCAGCCCGGCCATCATGCTGTCCCGGGCGCTGTCCTGTGTCACGCGGTCGATCCTTTCAATTGCGGCGGGAGAAGGGCTTCCATGAGAAAAAGCCTCAATTCCTTCCCTTGAGCGCGCCCGCATGCTCCGCTACAACGCCTGACAGATTCAATCCCCGTAAGACCCGAGGAGTCCGCCGACGATGGGCCTGTCGCCGGACCTTCGGACCCGCATGATGGCCTAATCCGCCGGGCTTCGGCCTTTTCGACAGCATCTGACCGGACAAGACAGCTTCATGGACAAGATCCGCATCCGCGGCGGCAAGCCCCTTCACGGGTCGATCACGGTCGGCGGCGCCAAGAACGCGGCGCTGCCCCTGATGACCGCGGCGCTCCTCACCGACGGGACGCTGACGCTCACCAACCTGCCGATCCTCGCGGACATCAACACGCTGTGCAACCTGCTGCTCCAGCACGGCGTCGCGATCCACATGGCCGGGGCGGGCGGGGATTGCGCCGGCCGCGTGGTGGAGTTCACCGCGCGCGACATCACCAACACCACGGCCCCCTACGACCTCGTCCGCAAGATGCGGGCGAGCGTCCTGGTGCTCGGCCCGCTGCTTGCCCGCTGCGGCGAGGCCAAGGTGTCGCTTCCCGGCGGCTGCGCCATCGGCGCGCGCCCGGTCGACCTGCACATCAAGGGCCTGGAGGCCATGGGGGCGGACATCCGCATCGAGGGCGGCTACATCGTCGCCAAGGCGCCGCCGGGCGGCCTGCGCGGTGCCGAATATGTGTTCCCCAAGGTGTCGGTGGGCGCCACCGAGAACCTGCTGATGGCAGCCACGCTGGCCCGCGGCACCACCGTGCTGGTCAACGCCGCCCGCGAGCCGGAGGTCAGCGACCTCGCCGACTGCCTCGTCAAGATGGGCGCCAAGATCACCGGCATCGGCACCGACCGGCTGACCATCGTCGGCGTCGACCGGCTGAACGGCGCCCGCCACATGGTGGTGCCGGACCGCATCGAGACCGGCACCTACGCCATGGCGGCGGCGATGACCGGCGGCACGCTGGACATCCTGAACACCCGCCTGGACCTGATCAAGGCGGCGGTGACCGCCCTGGTCCCGGCGGGCGTGGAGTTCACCGAGATCGAGACCAATGGCCAAACGGGGATTCGCGTGTCCCGCGCCAACGGCGAGTTGGTCGGCGTGGACGTGATGACCGAGCCCTATCCCGGCTTCCCCACCGACCTTCAGGCCCAGATGATGGCCCTGATGTGCACGGCCAGGGGTGCAGGCATGATCACCGAGACCATATTTGAGAATCGGTTCATGCACGCGCCCGAGCTGACCCGCATGGGAGCCCGCATCACGGTGCACGGTTCCTCCGCCCTCGTCCGGGGTGTGGAGCGTTTGACCGGCGCGCCCGTTATGGCGACGGATCTCCGCGCGTCGGTGTCGCTGGTTCTGGCCGGTCTTGCGGCGGAAGGGGAGACGACGGTCAACCGCGTCTATCACCTCGACCGCGGCTATGAGCGGCTGGAGGAGAAGCTGGCGGCTTGCGGCGCGGACATCGAACGCATCCGGGCGGAGGACGACTGACGGCGTCCTGCGCCCGCTCAGCCGTCCACAGCGAAGGGAAGCTCATGACCGCCACGCCGATCCGCCTGCGCGCCCAGGATGCCGAGGATCTGAAAGTCGTCTCCGCCTGCCTGCAGGACGCCATCCTGCCGATCGGCGACATGTGCTTCCTGCCCGAAGAGTCGCGCTTCGTGCTGGTGGCCAACCGTTTCAAGTGGGAGACGGCGGACCGGCGGCGCCCCGGCCCCACCGCCGACGACGACCACCTGAACCCCTTCGAGCGCGTCAATTGCGGCGTGCGCATCGAGGGGGTGACAGCGGTCAAGCTGCGCGGCCTCGATGTGAGGGACCGCGCGCAAATCCTGGAACTGCTCTCCGTCGAGGCGGCGGAGGGCGCCCTGGTCCTGAATTTCGCCGGCGGCGCCTGCATCCGGCTGGAAAGCCCGTCCTGGACCTGCTTCGTGGAGGATCTGGGCGAGCCCTGGCCCACCGGCTGCAAGCCCTGCCATCCATTGGAAGACGAACAATAATCGGGAGACCGCCATGAAGGCGCGGGTGAAGTGGGTTGATGGGCGGATGTTCGTCGGCGAGTCCGGCAGCGGCCACGCCGTGGTCATGGACGGCGCGCCGGAGGCGGGCGGGCGCAACTTGGGCATCCGTCCCATGGAGATGCTGCTGATCGGCATGGGCGGCTGCACCGGCTTCGACGTGGTGATGATCCTGGAGAAGGGCCGTCAGGCCATCACCGACTGCGTGGCCGAGATCGAGGCCGAGCGCGCCGAGACCGACCCCAAGGTCTTCACGAAGATCCACGTCCATTTCGTGGTCACCGGGCGCGGTCTGGACCCGGCGAAGGTGGAGCGCGCCATCGCCCTGTCGGCGGAGAAATACTGCTCCGCCTCGATCATGCTGGGCGCCACCGCCGCGATCACCCACGATTTCGAGATCGTCGAGGCGCCGTAAGCGTAACGGTGGAGGAACCGGCGGGCTCCGGGCGGGTTGGGACAGCGTCGATGCTCGTCCCAGCCAACGGAGCCCCGCCGCCATGCCCACCAATCCTGTTGCCGGCCGGAACCGGCCCGTCGTCGTCGTCACCGGAGCGTCCGCCGGGGTCGGGAGGGCGACGGCGCTTGCCTTCGGGCGGGAATGGGGTGCGGCGGTCGGGCTGATCGCCCGCTCCCGCGCCGCGCTGGAGGAGGTGGCGGCGGAGATCGAGCGGCTCGGCGGCACGGCGCTGGTGCTGCCCGCCGACGTGGCTGACGCCGACGCGGTGGAAGCCGCCGCCGAGCAGGTCGAGCGGGCGCTCGGCCCCATCGACGTCTGGGTCAACAACGCCATGGTGACGGTGTTCGGGCGCATCCGCGACCTGACGCCAGAGGAAATCCGGCGGGTGACCGAGGTGACCTATCTCGGCTCCGTCCACGGCACGCTGGCGGCGCTGCGCCGTATGCTGCCGCGCGACCGCGGCCTCATCCTCCAGGTCGGGTCGGCGCTGGCCTACCGGTCCATCCCGCTCCAGGCCGCCTATTGCGGGGCCAAGAGTGCCATCCGCGGCTTCATCGACAGCCTGCGCTCGGAACTCATCCACGACGGCAGCCGCGTTCGGGTGACGATGGTCCATCTGCCCGCCGTCAACACCCCGCAGTTCGACTGGGCGCGCAGTCACATGCCGCACCGGGCGAAGCCGGTCGGCGCCATCTTCGACCCCGACGACATCGGCCGCGCCATCGTCCGGGCCGCGGCGGACCCGAAGCGGGAACACTGGTTGGGCTTCACCACCGCCGAGGCGATCCTCGGAACGCAGGCGCTTCCCGCCTACGCCGATTACCGGGCGGCCTTCACCGCCTTCGAAGGGCAGGAGACGGAGGAGGCGGAAGCGCCCGGCCGGCCCGACAACCTGTTCGAACCGGTGTCCGGCCTGCACCGCACGCACGGGCGCTTCACCGGGCAGGAGGAGCGCCTGTCGCTGAACACCACGGGAACCGCGGCGCGCGGCTTCGCCTTCCTCGCCGGCCTCGCGATGGTCGGGGGGATCGGCTACGCCGCGCGGGCGGCCCTGCGGAAGGAGCGCGCCTGATGGCGGCGATGGGTCAGGGCGTGATCAGCTTCAGCCCGAGGATGCCCGCCACGATCAGCGCGATGCAGCCGAGCCGCAGGATGTCGGCGGATTCCCCGTAGAGCAGGATGCCCAGGATGACCGTGCCGACCGTCCCGATGCCGGTCCACACGGCGTAGGCGGTGCCGAGCGGCAGCGACTTCAGCGCCATCCCCAGCAGGGCGAGGCTGACGACCATCGAGGCGACGGTCAGCGCGGTGGGAATGGGACGGGTGAAGCCTTCCGTCTGCTTCAGGCCGACGGCCCAGCCGATCTCGAACAGGCCGGCGAAGAACAGGATGACCCAGGACACGGAACACCTCCGATGGATTGGAGGCAGGGTCGTCCCCGCCGAACTCCCCACGCCCGGCTCGGGGGTGCCATGGTCGGGCGTGCCGTGGTGAGGTCGTCCTCACGGGAAGGCGACCGGGATATAGGGATGCGGGTTGCCCGGTCAAGCCCCGTCCCAGCGATGGCCGCTGTCGGTCTCGCACAGCACGGCGATCTCGCGGCGGGGACAGCGGCGGTCGTCCAGAGGCAGGAACGCGAGGCTGGGCTCGGGGCGCTCGCGGGTCGCCGGCTGTGACGGGGGTGGGGGCTGAGGGTGGAATGCGCTGCGTCGGGTCATGGCGGTCACCAGGGCGGGAGGGGCGTTCGATCCACTCTAGCCCTGGTGTTCTCGCCCCGCTGTGGTGGGGCTCACAGGGCGGGTCACGCCCGTTTGCGCTCCGCTGCGTCCTTGGGCAGGAACAGGCGGCAGGTCAGGACCGGCCCGATCTCGTAGCCGTTCACGCGTGGAAAGCGCTGGGCGACGCGGTCCAGCGCCTCCTTCTGGTTGGCCGCGACGATCAGGTAGGCCCGCCCGTCGCGCCAGGAAGCGGCCATGGCGGCGCTGGTGTAGAGCGCGTCCGGGGCGCGGCGCACCGCCACCTCCCAGATTGTTCCGGGCCGGGCCTCCAGACGGTCGAAGATGTGGAAAAGTTCCATCGGCGCCTGCTGGACCGCGTCGAGCTGCCGTTCCAGCACCTCGGCCTGCCGCTTCGCCTCGGCCAGCGTCTCCTCCAGGCCGCCCAGCTTCCCGCGGGTCGTCTCCAGCGTCTTCCGGGCCTCCTGGACGCTTTGCTCGATGGTCCGGATATCCTTGTCGGCGGTGACCAGTTCGTCGCGCGCCGCGCGGACGCGGCGTTCGCCCATCCGGTTCACCAGCACACTGGCCGCCAGAATCAGCAGCGCCGCGTAGAGGATGATCGCCGTCATGGGGAGACCGGCCGTACGCCGTCGTTGGCCCCGTTTCCGGCCGGGATCAATGGGATCGTCTCGGGCCGCGAGGACAGCACCCCGTTGCGCGCGCTGAAGGCGCGCTGAAGCATCGCGGCCGCGGCGTCCGGGGTGTCGGCCCAGACGCGGGCGATGTTCCGGCGCTCCCAGATCACCCGTGCGAACAGCATGCGCCGAGGGTCGAGGCGGGCGAAATCCGGAACGGTGCGCAACTCGCTCTCATAGCGCTGGGCGCCGCTCTGCGCGTCGCCGATTTCGTGCACCAGGGCGACCTTGGATGCCTTCACCGACGCGATCAGGCTGGTCAGGCGCCCGCGCTCGGCGGTCAGCCGGTCGATGGACTCTTGCCGGGCGGCGCTTTCGGCCTGGGCATCCTCGATCTGCCGGCCGAGCGTGGCGAGGTCGGCGGTCAGGGCGTCCAGCTTCCGCCGCGCCAGCGCCTTGCGGCTGCTGGTGGCGGTCATGCGGGACGCCTCATAGACGATGGCGAGGCCGAGGGCGCCGACGCAGAGGACCAGCACGGCGAAGGCGAAGGTGTCCATGTTCATCGCGTCATCATCCGAACCATCAGCGTCCGCCCAATCCGCCGCCCAGTCGGCCAGCCGATGCGCCGGTCGCGCCCATCACCCCGGACAGGGCCGGACCGCCGCCGAGCGGAGGCATCTCCACAACGCCGCCATCCGTCTCCTCCGTGTGCGCCGTCAGCCAGGCGGCGGCGGCATCGACCAGCGGTAGGGGCAGCAGCGCGCGAAGCGCCGCGCCGAGCAGGGGATCGCGGCGTGTGTAAAGACCGGCCACCGCGAAGAGGGCCATCGCCTCCGGCGGGACGCTGCCGTCGGCCATCGCGCCGCGCACGCAGGCCAGCAACTCGTCGATCTCCATGTCCGGCGCCCGCCCGCCCAGCGACCGCCACCCGTCGGACAGGCGCAGCGCGGCGGCCAGCGTGTCCACATCCGTGCCGTCCAAGGGACGCAGCGCAGCGACGCCACCGGGAATTGCCAGGGTGCTGGCGGCACGCATGCGATGCGTGTTGGCCTCCTCCAGGAAGTGGGCGAGCGCGGCGGGGTCGGTGCGCATTGCGTCCAGGACGGCCAGCGACCGGTCACGCAAGGTTTCGGCCCAGTCCACCATTTCCGGCGAGGCGAGGACGCGATCCAGGGCGCCGTCGGCCAGCCGGTTCTCCAGGCGGGTCTGCACGGTGACCGGCAGGTCGTTCATGCGCCGCGACAGGGCCGGCCACCAGCCGGCGGTGTCGATGACGCGAATGCAGCCGGGCAACGGGTCCGGAATGGAGAGCAGGACCGGATCGCGCAGCATCACCGGTTCCAGCCAACGCGCCCACAGGCGGCGCGTGTGGGCCCGGCGCCGGCTGGACAGCAGGCCAAGAAGCATGGTGCGCATGGGGGGGCTTGCCGGTTGCTCCGCGGTCCGCGACGAACCGGTTCGGTGATCGAAGCGCGACAGGAACCGGCGGAACGCCGCGTATCGGGCGGATGCGCCGTTCGGGTTCGTGCCGTTCAGGTCCATGCCGTCCAAGCCCCCAGCATCAAGATCGCCGCCCTTGAGATCGGCGACCCGGTAACCGCTCGTAAGATCGCCGTTGAGTTCCATGTCCATACGTGGGCCAACTCCCTCGTTTTCGGGGAGTATAAAAGATTAAGGTAATACTTGGGTATTCATCAAAGGGCAGAATCGGCGCCAATTCGCGCTAGGTGGCTCTAAAACACTGCGTTTTGTGACAATTTGATACGGCCCTGGACGGGCGGGCCTAGGTCTCGTACCGCTTTGGTGCCTTTCTGGCCGGTGATGCGGAACCATTTGAGTAGGTCGTGCGTGGAGGAGGCCATGGGCCAGGATATGGACGAAGGTCTGGACGACGAGCCGCTGTTCGGCCCCGACGACGGGTTTGCCGACGACTCCGCGGCCAACGCCCGACCGGCGGACCCCTGGCCCGTTCTGGTGGTCGACGACGATCCCCAGGTCCATACCATGACCGAGGTGCTGCTGCGCGATTTCGAGTTCGAAGGCCGGCCGTTCGAGGTGGTCAGCGCCCTGTCCGCCGCGGCCGCGCGGTCGCTGCTTCTGACGCGCCCGGACATCCCGGTGGCGCTTCTCGACGTGGTGATGGAGACGGACGACGCCGGGCTGCGTCTGGTCCGCTTCATCCGCGAGGACCTGAACAACCACCGTATGCGCATCATCCTGCGCACCGGCCAGCCGGGGCAGGCGCCGGAGCGGGACGTGGTCGTCGCCTACGACATCAACGATTACAAGGCCAAGAGCGAACTCACCGCCCAGCGCCTGTTCACCACGCTGGTCAGCGGACTGCGGGCGTGGCGCGACATCGTGACCATCGAGCGGCACCGCCAGGGTCTGGAGCGCATTCTCGCCGCCTCCGCCCCGCTGTTCGAAACCCGCTCCATGCGCACGCTGGTGGAAGGGCTGGTGGACCAGCTCAGCAAGGTCGTGGACAACAGCGGCGGCGCCGTTCTGGCCTGCCGCATGGTGGACCGCGGCGACGGCAAGACGCGGGCAACGGTGATCGCCGGCTCCAGCCGCTTCGCGCGGCTTATCGGGCGCCCCGCCTCCGACGCGCTGGAGCCCGACCTGACCGCCCAGGTGATCTCCGCCTTCGAGACCCAGCGGAGCAGTTTCGGATCGGCTCGCTGCATCCTGGCCTTCCGCACGCGGGAGCACGGGACGACGGTCTTCGCCCTGGAGCGGAGCGAGCCCTATAGCGAGGACGACCAACGGCTGCTGGAGCTGTTCTGCGCCCGTGTCATCATCGGTTTCGACAATGTGTGCCTCTATGAGGATCTGGTGGCGCTGAACCAGTCGCTGGAACGGCGCGTCGGCGAGCGGACGGCCGAGCTGGCCGCCAACCAAGCCGCTCTGGTCGCCGCCAAGGAGCGGGTGGAACGCGCGCTGGAGGCTGAGCTGGTCGCCCGCGAGCAGCAGCGTCAGTTCGTCACCATGGTCAGCCACGAATTCCGTACCCCGCTGGCCATCATCGACAGCGCGGCGCAGATGCTGACCCTGCGGGCGGAGCGGGAGACCCCGGAGTCGCTGGAGCGGCTGCGCGTCATCCGCAGCAGCGTGCAGCGCCTGACCGGACTGATCGACACGCATCTGACCGACGAAAGGCTGCAGGCCGGAACGCTGAAGGTGCAACGGGCGGAGGTTGATCTGCCGGCGCTGCTGCGTTCGGTGACCGAACCCTTCCGCACCGCCTACCCAGGGTGCGACTTCCGCCTCGATCTCGACCGTCTGCCGCCGATGGTGATGGCCGACGGGCATCTGCTGGGAATGCTCTTCAACAACCTGCTGAACAACGCCTTCAAATACTCGGACGGCGACTGCCGCGTCACGGTGAGCGGGTGGGCCGAGGGCTGCGTGGCGGTGGTGGAGGTGGCCGACCAGGGCCGCGGCATCCCGCGGAACGAGTTGCCCCTGCTGTTCGAGCGGCATTACCGGGGGGCCGGTTCCGTGGGTGTGCCGGGAACGGGAATCGGTCTGCACACGGTGCGGCAGATCATCCTGCTGCACGGCGGATCGATCACCGCGGAAAGCACGGTCGGGCAGGGCAGCGTCTTCCGCGTCCGCCTTCCCGTGAAAGGCTGAATCCGCAACGCCGGGCTGCCGTTGTGCGCCGTGATAATTCTTCCAGCGCGGCGGACGGAAATGTAACGTGTCCATAACGAGGCCGGCGCGAACTCCGGATGCGGTCCGGAACGTTCAGACGCAACGGACGGCCTCGTCGCACTCCAACGGAAGAACCGTGGACTCCACCATGCTCGCTCAACAATATGTCGGGATCAAACGGGACCTTGACGAGAAAGGCATCATCTTCTCGTTCAGCGGCTATCTGTCCGAGGGGATACTCTATTCCCTGGGTGAGGCGTTGCGGGAAAAGATGACGTTGGAAGACACCGATGGCCCGACGGTCCGCCGGGTCTTCGCCGTCTTCGTCGAGCAGATGCAGAACATCATCCGTTATTCGGCCGAGAAGGTGACCGGCGCGCGCGAGAAGCCGGTCGAACTGAGCGCCGGCATGGTCACCATCGGCATGGAAGGCGGGAAGGTCTTCATCGTCTGCGGGAACACCGTGTACAACGCCGACGTGCCGCGCCTGCGCGAACGGCTGGAGTATCTGAAGGGCTTGGACAAGGACGCGATCAAGACCTATTACCGGGAGCAGTTGCGCGAAACCCCGGAAGAGGGCGCGCGGGGCGCCAACATCGGGCTGATCGAGATCGCGCGCCGCGCCAGCGAACCCATCGAGTACGACTTCCTCGAAATGGACGAGGGCAAGAGCTTCTTCTGCCTCAAGGCTCGGATCTGAAAGCGGCTGTGGACATCCGGACGACCATGGAATCCCTGAAATTACCCGCGACGGGCCGGACGCCCGAGGTCGATTTCGACTTCGCCCAGGGCGTGCTCCGTCTCAGCGGCGAGTCCTATCCCGACGACGTGGCGACCTTCTTCGGGCCGATCTTCGCGGCGCTCCGCGCCTTCCTGGCCGAGGCGGGCGGTCATCCCATCCGGTTCGACATGGAGCTGCTGTACTTCAACAGCTCCAGCGCGAAGGCCCTGATGAACATCTTCCAGATGCTGGAGACGGCGGCCAGCGATGGGCGCAGCATCTCCGTCACCTGGTGTTACGAGGAGAACGACGATTCCATGCAGGAATTGGGCGAGGATTTCTCCGAGGATCTGCATCACGTCGCCTTCACTCTGAAACAGATTCCCGCAGACGGGGCGTCATGACCTTCAACCTCTTCGCCGCCGAAGAGCAGGCCATCGAGCAGGCCCGCCTTCTGGGGGAGAGGCTGGGCGCCGCCGCGCCCGAACTGCGCGCCGACTTCGAGGCGCTGGTGGAGGCGTTCCAGCGCAGCACGCGCGAACAGCGCCGGCTGGTCCGGGTCAGCGACCGGCTCCAGGCGCAGCTCGGCTCCGCCAACCAGGAGCTGGAGCGCCGCCGGCAGGAGGCGGAAACCGCGCTGGCCGACCTGCGCGAAGCGCAGGAGGCGATGGTCCGCGCGGAGAAGCTGGCGTCCCTGGGCGCCCTGGTGGCCGGGGTGGCCCACGAGATCAACACGCCCGTGGGCATCGCCGTGTCCTGCGCGTCGCATTTGTCGGACGCCACGGCGCGGTTGCGCGGGCGTGCCCAGTCGGGCGAATTGAGCAAGTCGGATTTTTCCCGCTACGTCGCCACGGCGACCGACACGACGGCGCTGATCCTCACCAATTGCGAGCGGGCGGCCAAGCTGATCGCCAGCTTCAAGCAGGTGGCGGTGGACCGCGCCAGCGCCGAGCGCCGGGTCGTGCATCTCAACCGCTACATCCAGGAGACGCTGGTCAGCCTGGAACCGAAGCTCCGTCAAGGCAAGCACAGCATCATCGTGTCCTGCCCCGACGGGCTGGTGGTGGACACCTATCCGGGCGCCTTGTCGCAGATCCTGACCAATTTCGTGATGAATTCCGTCACCCACGCCTTCGTTGACGCGCATGGGGCCGAGGGGCAGGGCGGTTCCCTGTCGATCGCCGTGGACGAGCCGGAACCCGGCACCGTGCGGCTGGTCTACACCGACAACGGCCGGGGCATTCCGCCGGACCATCTGCCGCGGGTCTTCGATCCGTTCTTCACCACCCGGCGCGGCGAGGGCGGCAGCGGGCTTGGCCTGCACATCGTGCACAATCTGGCGGTCGGCGCGCTGAAGGGGACGATTTCCGTGGACAGCGCGCCGGGGCAGGGAACGCGCTTTGTCCTGACTTTCCCGAAGGACACGCCTCCGGACGACGCAGCCGCCTGAACGGCGTCAGAGCCCCCGCCGTTCAGATCACCCGGACTGGGGCTGAGAACACATAGCCCACGCCGTGGACCGACTTGACCGGGGCGGTTTCACCGATCGCGTTTTCCACCTTGTGACGCAGGCGCCCGACCACCGTGTCGATGGAACGGTCATCGGGGTTCCAGCGGCGGTTGTAGAGCGCGACGGAGATCTGGTCGCGAGTCGCCGGCTGGCGGGCCTGTCCGGCCAGCAGGGAGACCAGCTTCATCTCCATGCTGGTCAGGCTGACGCGCACGCCCGCCGGGCTGGTCAGCGCCCAGGCGGTGGCGTCCAGTATCCAGTTGCCCTCGTCGGTCGCGGGCTGGCCCGAGGGCTGCGGGGCCGGCGGGGCGGCACCGCCGTTGCTCGTCTCCAGACGGCGGAGCAGGGCCTTGGCCTGGGCTTCCAGTTCACGCATTTCGACGGGCTTCACCAGATAGGCGTCGGCCCCCAGTTCCAGCCCGACCACCCGATCCACGGTGGAGCCGCGGGCGGTCACCATGATGATTCCAATGGCGGGATTCTCGCGAAGCCGCGTGGCGATCTTGAATCCGTCTTCACCCGGAAGGTTGACGTCCAGAACAACCAAGGACACCGGGCGCGACGCGATCTGTTCGTCCAGTTCGCGTCCACTCTTCGCCCCGATTGCATCGAAGCCGCAACTGCGCAGGTACTCGATCATGTCACGTCGCAGAGACGCCTCGTCCTCGACGACAACGATCGTAACGGCCGCCATCCCCTCTGCTCCCCCGTTACCGGTGCTTATTGTTCATAGGGCCGGTGTGGAAACTATATGAAGTCGAATGGTAGGTCGAGCGACTTCGGCCCGCGGCGGCCCCCTGCTGCACTATTACGCAATCCTTCGAAGGGTAGTTACGCGATTTCCCACAGTGTGTTCCGCGTCGGGGCCGCGGGATCACCGGCCAGCCGGACGCGGAAGCCGATCATGGTGATGTCGTCGCGTTGCGGGCGGTCGCCCTGGAAGCCGGACAGGCTGGCTTCGATGCGCTCCTTCTGCCGGTCGAGCGGCAGGGCGCTGCACTCCTCGACCACACCGTGCAGACGGCGCTTGCCGAAGCTCCGCCCCCGCTCACCGCCACATTGGTCGGTCAGCCCGTCGGTGCAGATGTAGAAGGTCTGGTCCGCCCGCAGGTCCAGGCTGTGGTTCGTGAAGGCCGGGGTGGGGCCGGACGCGCGGTAGCCCAGGCTGCGGCGGTCGGCGCGGATCTCGGTCAACCCGTCCGGGCCGGCGACGGCCAGGGGCAGGCGGGCGCCGGCATAGACGAGCCGCCGCTGCGCCGGCCGGACATAGCACAGCGCCAAGTCCAGCCCATTGTCGAATCCACCTTCCCAGCTTGCCGCGTCGCCGTCCTGGTGCAGGGCCGCCCGCACCTTGTCGTCCACCGTGGCGAGCAGCGCGGCGGGGTCGGCGGCGCCCATGCCGTCCACCACGTTGTTCAGCACCGCGCTGGCCGTCATGGTCATGAAGGCGCCGGGGACCCCGTGGCCCGTGCAGTCGGCCATGCCGATCAGGAATCCGTCCTCCACCTCGCGGTAATAGTAGAAGTCGCCGCTGACCACGTCGCGCGGACGCCACAGGACGAAGTGCTGGGCCAGCCCGCTGTCCAGGACCTCCGGTTTCGGCAGGATGGAGGACTGGATCAACTGCGCGTAGTTGATGCTGTCCATGATGCGGCGGTTGATGTCGGCCAGCGCCTCCGTCCGCTCCTGAACGCGGGATTCCAGGGTCTGGGTGTAGTCCTGGACCGTCTCGGCCATGCGGTTGAAGGTCTTGGTCAGGACGCCGATCTCGTCCTCCCGCTCGGTGGCGAGGCGGGCGCCGTAATCGCCGCGGGAGACCGCCTGGGTCGCCTGGGTCAGCCGCCGCAGCGGGCGGAGCACGACACGGTTCAGCATGACGCTGATGATGGCGATGGCGGTGACCAGGGACAGCAGAAGCAACCCGACCACCGGCAGCAGAGCGTCCAGCGTGTTGCGATGGATCTCCTCGGTCGAATAGAGCAGGCGCAGCGTTCCCACCTGCCGGGTCACCCCGTCGCGCCCCCGCAGATCGATCACCTTTTCGACGGTCGTGGAGTCGGCGGAGGTCCTGGGGTCGCCGGACACCGCCATCGGCTCGCTGTGTCCCGGCTCGAAGACGGAGACGGCGAGAATGGCCGGGTCGCGCTCGCGCAGCGAATCGATGATGTTGCGGACGGCGCGGTCGTCGATCTCCCAGATCGGGTTGGCCAGCGCGTCGGTCTGCATGGCGGCGACCAGCTGCGCCCGCTTGGTCAGCGCCGAGAACTGCTGATGCTCCACCACATTGGCCGACACGGCCACGGCGACCACCCCCACGGCGGCGGCGGTGACCAGGATGACGCTTCCGACGCGGGTTAGCAGCGAGCGGTCGCGCCGTCCGACGGCAAGGGAGCGCAGTTCGGTCACGGGGCGATTCCCAGCCGCGTCCACAGCGCCGGAAGCGCGCCGCTGCGCTCCAGCCGGTCGAGCGTGGCGTTGACCCAGGACACATCGACCGGGCCGTTGCGGCGGACCAGGATGGTGTGCTCGTAAATCTGGTCGGTGCGGTCTGACACCAGAAGCAGGGGCGCCATGTCGGGATTGGCTTTCAGGAATTGCGCCAGGAAGGAGCGGGTGACGATGGCCATCGCGGCGCGCCCGGCGGCGACGCTGCGCACGTTGCCTTCGTGGGTGACGGTCAGGCGGGTGTTGAAGCGCTTCTCCAGGATCTCCGGGTCGGCGGTCATGCCGGCGAAGGCGTAATGGTAGCCGAGCCGCCCCAGGATCGTCTTGTCGTCCAGCCGGTCGAAATAGCTCTGGTCGACGCCGGGACCGGCCTTGGCGACGAACACCTCCGCATCGTGAAGGAACACCCGCGAGGCATCCACGGGCCGTCCCTTCCAGCCCCAGGCGAGGCTTTCGAAGGCGATCATGTCGAAGCGGCCGCGTTCCATGTCCTCGTAGCGCCGCTGGGGAGAGGTGCGGACCAGCTCGAATCGGAAGTCGCTCTGCTCCGCGTTCAGAAGGTCGAGCAGAGACCGCGTCACGCCGCCGCCGGCTTCGGTGACATAAGGCGGGAACTCATAAGCGCCGACCTTCACGGTCACCGGCGCGGCCGTCGAGTCCGCGGTTGCAGCAAGGCCGAACGACGACAGGCCGCTCGCCGTCACTCCGGCGAGCGCCAAGGCCAGTACCGTCCGGCGGGCAACCGCTTTTGCCATCCTCAGCCCCGATGCTGTTCGCACGGCCGTGCGAAAAATCTACGCCATGCGAAAATTCTACGGCATTTTACCAATGTATGCGCGTATGCAGCAATGTTTGTCGTTGAATGTGAACGAGAAATTTCGCCATCAGGCCGCCTCCGTCTCCCGTTCCTCCTCCGCCAGCGCGCCGATCTCCTCGCCGCTCAGCGTTTCGCGTTCCAGCAGGGTGGCGGTGATCCGCTCCAGCGCGGCGCGGTCGGCGGCCAGGATGCGGCGGGCGCGCTCCATCCCCTCATCGGTGATGCGGCGGACCTCCTCGTCGATGCGCCAGGCGGTGCGCTCGGAGCGCACGACGGCGGGGTCGTTGCCCGCGTGGGCGACGTAGCCGATGGCGTCGCTCATGCCCCAGGCGGTGACCATGCGGCGGGCGAGGTCGGTGGCGGCGCGGAAATCGGCCTCGGCCCCGGTGGTGACCGCGTCCGGGCCGAACACCAGATCCTCCGCCGCGCGCCCGGCCATGGCGACGGCGATGTCGGCCAGCAGCTTGGCGCGCGACACCGACACGCGGTCGCCCTCCGGCAGCCGCACCACCATGCCCAGCGCGCGGCCGCGCGGGATGATCGTGGCCTTGTGGATGGGGTCGGCCTCCGGGCAGCGGATGGACACCAGCGCGTGACCGGCCTCGTGATAGGCGGTCAGCCGCCGCTCATGGCTGGACAAGGCGAGGCTGCGCCGCTCGTTGCCCATCAGGACGCGGTCCTTCGCCGCCTCGAAATCGGCCATGCCGACGATGACCCGCCCGTTGCGCGCGGCGGACAGGGCTGCCTCGTTGGTCAGGTTGGCCAGCTCCGCGCCGGAGAAGCCGGGCGTGCCCCGCGCCACCGTGCGGACGCAAACGTCCGGGGCGAGGCGCAGCCGGCCCGTGTGGACGCCCAGGATGGCCTCACGCCCGGCCACGTCGGGCAGCGCGACATGGATGTGGCGGTCGAAACGGCCCGGCCGGGTCACGGCGGGGTCCAGCATCTCCGCGCGGTTGGTGGCGGCGATCACCACCACCTCGCCGCCGTTGACGATGCCGTCCATCTCGACCAGAAGCTGGTTCAGGGTCTGCTCGCGCTCCGAATGGGAGTTGGATTCGCCGCGCTTGCCGGCCAGCGCATCCACTTCGTCAATGAACAGCAGGCAGGGCGCGGCGGCCCGCGCCGTCTTGAAGACGCTGCGCACCCGCGCGGCACCCAGCCCGACGAACATCTCCACGAAGTCGGAGCCGGAAACGGTGAAGAAGGGCACCCCGGCCTCGCCCGCCGCGGCCTTCGCCAGCATGGTCTTGCCGGTGCCCGGCGGACCGACCAGCAGGATGCCCTTGGGGACGCGGGCGCCAGCCATGGCGAAACGGCGCGGGTCGCGCAGGAACTCCACGGTCTCGCGAAGCTCATCTTTCGCCTCGTCCACGCCGGCGACGTCGGCGAAGACGGTGCCGGTGTCGCGCGGGCGGACGCGGGTGGCGCGGCTGCCGCCGAGGAACTGCCCGCCGCTGAGCAGCAGCGCGCCGATCAGCAGGCCGATCACCAGGAAGGGCGCCAGCTTCTCCAGGACGGAGACGGTGCCGGCAACCAGCCCGCCGGCCTCCTCCTCGAAGGCGATGGCGATCTTCCGCCCGCGCAGCTCCTTCAGCAGGTCGTCGGTGACCGGAACGATGGCGCGCAGCCGCTGGCCGTCCGGCGTGACGGCGTGCGCCCCGTCGCCGCGGAAGGTGACCGAGGCGATGTCACCCCGTTCAGCCGCCGCCACCAAGTCGCTGTAGGTCGCGATCTCCTCGGCGCCGTCGCGCGCGTAGTCGGTCCAGGCCGCGAAGGCGAACCAGCCAAGCAGAAGCGCAGCAACAACGGCGATGGCGGTCAGATATTTTTTCGGGATCGGCGGCATGGCGTCCTACGAAAGCAGCGAAAACCGTTTCCGGCACATCGCCGCCATTGATGAAGGCGCCGCCGCCCCGCATCAACCGCATTCGCTCCAGGACTTTTCTTTGACATACAAGTAAGGAGAGGGTTAACGGCCTGAATTCACTCCAGGCCGGCCTTCTTGCGCACGTCGTAGCTGCGCGTCCTGGACCATTCCTCCATGAACTTGACCAGTTCCGCGTCGGGCGGGTCGGGGAGGACGACCTTCAGCTTCACATACTGGTCGCCGGCCTGCTTGGTCGCCTGGTTCATGACGCCCTTGCCGCGCAGCCGCAGGGTGGAACCGGTGTTGGCCCCCGGCTGGATCTTCAGCGCGACCGGGCCGCTGACGGTGGGCACGCGGATGGTGGCGCCGAGAACCGCCTCGTTCAAGGTGATCGGCACCTCGACATGGATGTCGGGGCCCTGGCGGGTGAAGAAGGGGTGCGCCTCGACATGGACCTCGACGATGGCGTCGCCCGCCCCGAAGCCGCCGGCGCCGGGAAGCCCCTGGCCCTTCAGCCGCAGCTTCGCCTGATCCTCCGTCCCCGGCGGAACGGCGACGTCGATGCTCTTGCCGTTGGACAGGCTGATGCGCCGCTTGGTGCCCTGCGCCGCCTCGATGAAGGGCACGGAGACCGAGTAATTGATGTCGCTGCCGCGCGAGCGGGAGCCGCCGCCGGCGGCCCCGCCGCCGCCGCCGGCGCCGCCCGCCCCGCCACGCTTGCGCCCGCCGCTGAACAGGTCCGAGAACCAGTCCTCGCCGCCGAAGAAGGAATCGTCGCCCGCACCGCTGTAGGCGCGGCTGCGCCCGGCGTGGGAGCGGCCGCCGAATCCGTGGTGCCGCTCCTGGCCGGAGGCGTCGATCTCGCCGCGGTCGAAGCGGGCGCGCTTGTCGGAATCCGACAGCAGCGTGTAGGCCGCCGAGATTTCCTTGAAGCGCTCCTCGTTGGCGGCGTTGCCGGGCTTCAGGTCGGGATGGAACTCCTTGGCGAGCTTGCGGTACGCCTTCTTGATGTCGTCGGCGCTCGCGGAGCGGGGGAGGCCGAGGATTTGATAAGGGTCACGCATGCTTTCCACGGACAGAGTTATTCCACCCCGAAGCCCGGGGATAAGGCGTTACGAATTGGCGACGATCTTCCACGTACCGTCGGCCTGTTTGCAAGCGGTTCCGTAGGCCAATTCGGTTTGGCTCCTTGTGGTTACCGTTTGGTGGAACTCCCGGCAGTACTGACCGGCGTTGTTGTAGCCCTCGCGCGTCGTGGTCAACGAGCCGTAATGGCCCGTCGCCGGGTTGGTCCAGCCCACCTTGTCGCCGATCGGGGCGGCATAGGCGCGCTTGGCCGCGGCTTCGGCGGCGGCGGCGTCCGACGGCTGGATCGCGGCGCCGCCGATGAAGGCGCCCAGCAGCGGGCCGGTGCCCGAGGAGGCGACCTTGCCCGACGCGCTGCCATAGGTGGACGAGATCCGGCCGCCGACGGTCTCCGCGTTCTTGGTGGCTTCCTGGGAGGTGCTGACGCAACCCGCAAGCAGGGCGACCGCCATCGCCGCCGGGACGAGCTTCTTCACGAACATCGATGCTGCCTCGAAAGGTTGGGAGCCGGTATGCCTTGCTTCTGGCGCACCGGTGGACACTCATATATGCGAGGCTATCCGATCTGTGAATTGGGCATATTTGTGAACTGGGAAGACGCCGTGACCGGCGGCGAAACCCAACGTTGAAACTTTGGGCCCACGGCCGCGCGACGAGGGGAAGATGAGCGAATCCAACGACCGGGACCCGTACGCCCTGTTCCAGGACTGGATGGACGAGGCCACCCGCAGCGAAATCAACGATCCCAACGCCATGGCGCTGGCCACCGCGGACGCGCAGGGGGCGCCGTCGGTGCGCATGGTGCTTCTGAAGGGCGTCGATCCGCGCGGATTCGTCTTCTACACCAACACGGAGAGCCGCAAGGGCGAGCAGCTTCTCGCCAACGCCAACGCCGCGCTGTGCTTCCATTGGAAGACGCTGAAGCGTCAGGTCCGCGTCGAGGGCGCGGTGGAGCCGGTGTCCGACTCCGAGGCCGACGCCTATTTCGAAAGCCGCCCGCGGGAAAGCCGCATCGGCGCCTGGGCGTCGCAGCAGTCGCGCCCGCTTGAGGGCCGATGGGAGCTGGAGAAGCGCGTTGCCCAGTTCGCCGCCAAATTCGGCCTGGGCGCCGTTCCCCGCCCGCCGCACTGGACCGGATTCCGCATCCTGCCGCGGCGAATCGAGTTCTGGCAGGACCGTCCCTTCCGCCTGCACGAGCGCAATCTGTATCTGCGTGAGGGCGACCCGGCGGCGCAGGAGCCGGCGCGCTGGACGACGGAGCGTCTTTTCCCGTAAAGGACCGGTGTCGTCATCACATAAGAAGACGCTCATGAGCGAAGCGCGTTCGCACCGGCTGCGCCGACACGCCACCTACGCCAGCGTGTCGGTGTCGCTCACGCTGATCCTGGCGAAGCTGGCGGCCTATCTGGCGACCGACTCGGTCAGCATCCTGTCGTCGCTGATCGATTCCAGCACGGACATGATGGCCTCGGTGGTGACGCTGCTGGGGGTGCGGACGGCGTTGCGCCCGCCGGACGAGGCGCACCGCTTCGGCCATGGCAAGGCGGAGGCGCTGGCCGCGCTGGCCCAGGCCGCCTTCATCGGCGGCTCCGCCCTGTTCCTGACCATCGAGGCGGTGCGGCGCCTCGTCACCCCGCAGCCGGTGGGCGAGGGGGCGGTGGGCATCGCCGTGATGCTGCTGTCCATCCTGCTGACCGCCGGCCTGATCACCTTCCAGCGCCATGTGGTGACGGCCACCGGCTCGGTTGCGGTGGGGGCGGACCGGCTGCACTACTCCGGCGACCTGCTGATGAACGCCGCGGTCATCCTGGCGATCCTGCTGACCGGATGGACGGGGATCAATGCCTTCGATCCGCTGTTCGGTCTGGGCATCGCGGCCTTTCTGCTCTACGGCGCCCGCAAGGTCGCGAAGGAGGCGCTGAACGTCCTGATGGACCGGGAACTGCCGGCGGAGGAGCGGGAGCGCATCGCGGCGCTGGTGATGGCGCAGCCGGACGTTGCGGGGATGCACGATCTGAGGACCCGCAGCTCCGGCGTCGGCGCCTTCATCGAGCTTCACCTGGAACTCGATCCGACGCTGACGGTCGCCAGGGCGCATGACATCACCGACCGGGTGGAGGCGCGTCTGCGGGACGTCTTCGCCAACGCCGAGGTGATGATCCATCAGGAGCCCGCCGGCTTGCAGGATGAGCGGCTGGATCAACGCATCGCCGATGGAAGCGCCGGCGAGGACGGTGTGGGTTGACGCTTTCTCCGCCTTCGGTTGCGAACGGGTTACCGGCGCGCAATAATTGAGCATATTGCCCTTTGGAATGACCCTTCCTCCGTTGCGCAATTGTAAGGGTTCGGTAATAATTGCATTGGATTTTAGCGCTCTGCGTATTCTTGTGAAACGGATGGCGGAAAAATGGACAGTGCGTTCGGCGGCCGCTCTCATCTGATCGCGGACATTGCCACTGAAGCGGGCAATCTCGGCATCGAGATCGCGGACATCGCGGGCCATGTGGAGGAGGTCAACGGCCGCCTCGGCCATCAGGCCAACGTTTTCGCGCAACTGCGCGGCACCGGGAACAAGATGTCGGAGAGCACGCAACGCATCTCCGCCGCCGCGACCGTGGCGCGATCCGTGACCGAGCAGGCCCGGCAGGAGGTCGAATCCTCCCACGACCGGGTGCAGCGGTCGATGAACGACATCCATGCCCTTGTGGCCGCGGTGGGGGGCATCGAGGGGCAGATCGCCGGCCTTCAGGAGGCGCTGGACCGCGTGGGCCGGGTCGCCAAGGAAATCTTCGTCATCGCCAAGCAGACCAACCTGCTGGCGCTCAACGCGACCATCGAGGCGGCCCGCGCCGGCGAGGCCGGGCGCGGCTTCGCCGTGGTGGCGAACGAGGTGAAGGCCCTGTCCAAGAAGACCAGCGAGGCGACGACGGAGATCGACGCCACGCTGAAATACCTCAACGACCAGGCCCAGCGCCTGATGGCCGAAAGCGCGTCCAGCGCCAGCAAGGCCCGCGCGGTGAGCGAGGGCACCACCGCCATCGGCACCGTCATCGAGACCGTTGGCCGCGCCATGTCGGAACTGAACGGCGAGACCGACAAGATCGACGCGGCCTCCTCCGAGATCGGCGCCAATTGCGAAGAGCTTCAGCACGAGATCGACGACCTCGCGGTCGGCGTGCAGCTGTCCAGCGACAATCTGGCCCAGGCGCGCGACCGCGTGAACACGCTGGTCGGCATGAGCGAACGGCTGATCGGCATCACCGCCGAATTGGACGTGGAGACGGTGGACACCCCCTTCATCCGGCTGGTTTGCGACGCCGCGTCGCGCATCTCCGCCGATTTCGAGGATGCGCTGTCGCGCGGCGAGGTTCGCGACGGCGACCTGTTCGACAGCAATTACCAGCCTATCCCCGGTTCCAACCCGCAGCAGCACATGACCCGCTTCACGGAGTTCTGCGACCGCATGCTGCCGAGGGTGATCGATTCGCTGCTGGGGCAAAGCGAGCGCATCGTCTTCTGCGTGGCGGTCGATTCCAACGGTTACCTGCCGACCCACAACCGCAGGTTCAGCCAGCCCCAGGGGGCCGATCCGACGTGGAACGCGGCCAACTGCCGCAACCGCCGCATCTTCAACGACCGCGTCGGTCTGGCCGCGGGGCGCAGCACCAAGCCGTTCCTGCTCCAGACCTACCGGCGCGACATGGGGGGTGGCCAATACGCCCTGATGAAGGACGTGTCCGCCCCGATCACGGTGCGGGGACGCCATTGGGGTGGCCTGCGTCTGGCCTACAAGGTCTGAGCCTGCAAGGTCTGAACCGTCCCGCATCCGCACATTGCCGGTTTGCATACCGGTGGATGACATTGCGCCGCAGGGGGCGGCGCGATTCCGGTCGGCATTCCGTGTTGCGGATTTGTGATTGCGTCGATTCAATGCGGCTCGGGTGGGTTGCGGATGATTGAATGAGCCGACGACCGGCCGTTCGGTCGTCCTTGGGGGTCGTCACCGATAATCCTTGGAGGTGATGTTCATGCCCGAGCGTATCGTGGCGTTGTCGCGCGCCGTGTCCGATCTTGCCACGCGCAAGATGGACGAGATCCAGGCCGTTACGAACACGACCAAGATCCTGGCGCTCAACGCCCTGATCGAGGCGATGCGCGCCGGGGAGGCCGGACGCGGCTTCGCCGTGGTGGCCCAGGAGGTGAAGGCCATCTCGGAGCGGATCACCGGCATCGGCGGGGAACTGCGCGCCCAGATGGCGGTGCAGACCGACGAGTTGAACACGCTGGGCAACCGTTTGGTTTCGCAGTTGCGTGGCGGACGGCTCGCCGATCTGGCGCTCAACATGATCGACATCATGGACCGCAATTTGTACGAGCGGTCCTGCGATGTGCGGTGGTGGGCCACCGACAGCGCCGTGGTGGATTGCGCCGCCGATCCGTCCGAGGCCAACCGGCGCCACGCGGCGCAGCGGCTGGGCGTCATTCTGTGCGCCTACACGGTCTATCTCGACCTCTGGGTCGTCGATGCCAGGGGCGTGGTTCTGGCGACCGGACGGCCCGACCGCTACCGCCGCGCCGTGGGCAGCTCGGTCGCGTCCGAATCCTGGTTCCGCGAGGCGATGGCAACCCGCAGCGGAACCGAATTCGCGGTGGCCGACATCGGCGCCAACGATCTGCTGGACCGCGCGACCGTCGCCACCTACGCCACGGCCATCCGGGCCGGCGGCGAGGAGAGCGGCCCCGTCATCGGCGTGTTGGGGGTCTTCTTCGACTGGCAGACCCAATCCCAGGGCGTGGTCGACTCCGTCCGCCTGACCGACGAGGAGCGCTCCCGGACCCGCTGCCTTCTGGTGGACAGCCGTCACCGCGTGATCGCCGCCTCCGACCGCAGGGGTGTCCTGACGGAAAGCTACCCCTTGCGCACCGGCGGCCACGGGCACGGCAGCTATTCCGACGAGCAGGGACGCGTCGTCGGTTTCGCCGTGACGCCGGGCTATGAAACCTACAAGGGGCTCGGCTGGTTTGGAGTGATCGTCCAGGATTCGGTCGGCTCTTGCGAATAGACGTGTCGTATTGCAGCAATTCGAATCTTTTGAGGGCGCTGCCTGAAATGTTGGCGAAACACCCCTGTGGTGCAGTTGGACCACGGAAAGGTGTTTCGCATGCAGGCTCTCAGGCAAATCGTGACCGTACCGGAACAGGAAGACGACCTCGTCGCGGAGGCGATCCGCGACGTGCTTGTGGCGGACGTCATCGATCAGGCCACGAAGGACCGGCTGGTGGATGGGCTGACCGTTCTGAAGGCCGGGCTGGACTGCCCCGACGCGGGCTGCACGGGATGCTTCCACCGCCGGTCCTGCGAACGCTTCATCGAAGGCATCCTGTGGACCAGCTGACCCAGGGGCGTCGACTGGGTCCAATCTTGGTCCAATCCGGAAGGGGGCGGGCTCCCTCTTTGGAACCGGCGGGGCTGTGACGGTCGTCACCGCGTAAACCGAAAACCATGCTAAAATGCCGTCTTAACGGTCCCCGCCCGCAGGCTTGGTGCGGCGCGGTGGTCCGGAGATCGGTGTCTCGAGGTCGGTATGGGCTTTTCGGTGACCTTCTGGGGGGTTCGGGGCACGGTCCCTTGCCCGCTGCCGTCCCATATGGGCTTCGGCGGCAACACGAGTTGCGTGGAGGTGCAGGCGGGCGGCCAGCGCATCGTCATCGACGCCGGCACCGGCATCCGCATGCTCGGAAAGCGCCTGTTGAACGAGGGTGCCGCCGAGGCGACCCTGCTGATGAGCCACACCCATCTCGACCACATCTGCGGCTTTCCCTTCTTCGCCCCGGCCTACAGCAAGGGCTTCCACCTGCGCATCGTCTCCGGCCATCTGAAAGGCAATCCGGGCATCGAAGCGGCCATGGCCCGGCAGATGGAGCGTCCCCTGTTCCCGGTGCCGATGCGCACCATGGGAAGCAACATCGTGTTCGACGAGATCACGGCCGGCGACCAGTTCGCGCTGGGCGAGGGGGTGCAGGTCCGCACGGCGCTGCTGAACCATCCGGACGGCGCCACCGGCTACCGCATCGAGCATCTGGGCAGATCCTTCGCCTACGTGACCGACACGGAGCATGTGTCCGGCCATCCCGACCGCAACATCCTCGACCTGATCGACGGCGCCGACCTCGTGCTCTACGACAGCACCTACACGGACGAGGAATGGCAGAACCGAATCGGTTGGGGCCACTCCACCTGGACCGAGGGGGTCCGGCTGGCGCAGGCCGCCGGGGTCAAGCAACTGGTGTTGTTCCACCACGACCCCGACCACGACGACGCGGCCATGACCGCCATCGAGGCGGCGGCCCAGGCGGTGTTTCCCGACTGCTTCGCCGCGCGGGAAGGGATGACGGTCACGCTGGCCTGACCTCGGCTTGGCGCCTATGGCCTGACCCTGTGCCGGGCCGTTATAGAGGGGCTCCCTCCATCCCGCAGCGAATCCCCCCTCCATGCCCGCTCTTCCCCTGACCGTCCCGCCCATGACGCTGACGGTCGTCGCGCTGTTCGTCGTCACCTATGTCGGCATGGCGCTGGGGCGCTTTCCCGGCCTGCGCATCGACCGCACCGGCATCGCCCTTGTCGCGGCCATTCTTCTGCTCGCCATCGGGGCGCTGGAATCGGGGCAGGTGACGGAAGCGATCGACTTCCCGACCCTGTTCATCCTGTTCGGGCTGATGGTGCTGTCCGCCCAGTACGCGGCCAGCGGCTTCTACGACTGGTGCGCCCTGCGGGTGGCCCAGGCGGCGCGCTCTCCGGCCCGGCTGCTGGCGGTGACGGTGGCGGTGGGCGGCGGCCTGTCGGCGATCCTCGCCAACGACGTGGTGGTCTTCGCCATGACGCCGATGCTCTGCGTCGGTCTGCTGGCCCGCCGGCTGGACCCGCGGCCCTACCTGATCGGCCTGGCCGGAGCGGCGAACGCCGGGTCTGCGGCGACGGTGATCGGCAACCCGCAGAACATCCTGATCGGCCAGATGGGACATCTGGACTTCTGGCGCTTCCTGGCGGTCTGCGGGGTGCCGGCTCTGGTCGGCCTGCTGGTGGTCTACGCCGTGGTGTGGCTCGCCTGGAGGGGCCGCTTCGGCGAGCCGGACGACGGTGTGATGGGCGAGGGCGCTGCGGGAGAGGGCGGGGCGGAGCCGGTGGCCTTGGACCGGGCGCAGTTCGGCAAGGCGCTGGTGGCCACCCTGGTGCTTCTCGGCCTGTTCACCACCGACCTGCCGCACGAGATCGGCGTGCTGCTGGTCGCCGGGGCGATGCTGATCAGCCGGCGGCTGGCCTCGCGCGGGATGCTGGGCATGGTGGACTGGCATCTGCTGGTCCTCTTCGCCGCGCTGTTCGCCATCAACCACGCGCTGAAGCTGACCGGCCTGCCCGCGGAGTTCGTGTCGGGGATGGAGGCCGCCGGCTGGCTGCCCGACCGGCTGGCGGTGATGACCCCGCTTGCGCTGGCGGCGAGCAACAGCATCGGCAACGTGCCGGCGGTGATCCTGCTGCTCGCCGCTTGGCCGTCGCCGCCGGAGGGGGCGCTCTACGGTCTGGCGATCCTGTCCACGCTGGCCGGCAACCTGCTGATCCCCGGCAGCCTCGCCAACATCATCGTGGTGGAGCGGGCGGCGGCCTCCGGCGTCCGGCTCGGCTTTGTGGAGCACGCCCGTTGCGGCATCCCGATGACCCTTTTGTCGATGGGATTCGCCGTTTTGTGGTTGTGGGGCACCGGCTGGATGCGTCTGAGCTGATTTTTCTCCTTATGGGCTATGCGAATGGTGCCGCCCCTCTCCGTCCGGGGCATTGCCCTCTCTTCGCAAAGCAAAAAACTTGGGGTGGCCTCTTCGAGGCACGGCCCCAAGGCCCCATGGCACAGACGCCCCAAGGCACACACGAAGGACGGAAACCGCATGTCAGAAGCCCAGACGCCCCGGACGCTGGACACCGGAGCCCAGGAACGGCCCCGGGAAACGCCCTGGGAGACTCCGGTCGTCGCGGTGGTGGTCACCCACAACCGTCTGGCCCTGCTGAAGACCTGTCTGGCGGCCATCCATGGGCAGGAGCCGCGGCCCGACCGCATCGTCGTGGTGGACAACGGCTCCAGCGACGGCACCGCGGAGTGGCTGGCCGAGCAGCGGGCGGTGATGCCGGAACTTCTGGTGGTCCGGCAGGCCAACATCGGCTCCGCCGGCGCCTATCACACCGCCTTCGCCACGGCGCTGGAGCTGGGCGCCCGCTGGATCTGGAGCACCGACGACGACGGCATTCCGGCGCCCGGCGCGCTGGCCGAACTGCTGCGCCAGGGGGAGCGGCACGACCTCGACCTCGTCGGGCCGACCGTGGTCGCGGCGGAGGACCGCGGCGATCTGGCCTTCACCATGCAGGGCTTCACCAAGGCCGACGCCTTCGCCGCGGCGGCGCAGGACGGCATCGTGCCGGGCGCCATCGCGCTGTTCAACGGGACCCTGCTGCGCCGGCGCGTGTTCGAGCGGATCGGCAACATCAAGCGCGAGATGTTCATCTGGGGCGACGAGTGGGAGTTCACGCTGCGCGCCCGCCGCGCCGGGCTGCGCGACGGGACGGCGGTGCACGCCCTGCACGTCCACCCGCGCAACCGCCGCACCCAGCGCCCGCTGGCCGGCGGCTTTCTCGGCACCATCGAGGAGATGCCGGAGAACCGCGCCCCCTATTTCTTCCGGAACATGGGCTACATCCACGCCACCTACGAGCGCAAGTCCATCGCCCGCATGATGGTCAAATACACGCTCTACTATCTGCTGCACCGGCGCGCCGACGTGAAGGGGCTGCGCGGCTTCTGGACCCATTACCGGGCCGGCCTGCTCAACCGCTATCCGGAGGACTTGCAGGCGTCTCCCACGGCCGCGGCGCCCGCCGCTCCGCCCCGGTCCTTCCCGAAAAGCGTCTGAGGGGGCCGCATGTTCAGGGATTTCACCCTCGACGGACGGGCGGCGTCCCGCGCCGAGTCCGTGTATGTCTGGCCCGCCGCCTTGCTGATCCTGGTGGCGGCATCGATCCCTGTCTGGATGTTCGAGATTCCGGCGCTGGGCGACTACGTCAACCACGTCACCCGCATGTACGCCCTGGCCCATCTGGACCAGGACCCGGCGCTGGCGCAATTCTACATGGTGCGCTGGGCGATCATTCCCAATCTGGTGATGGACATCGTCGTGCCGCCGCTGGCCAAGCTGATCGGGGTGCACACGGCGAGCCGGCTGTTCGTCACCGCCAGCTATCTGGTGCTTGTGACCGGCTCCATCGCGCTCTACCGCGCCGTCTGGGGCCGGGTGGAGCTGGGGCCGCTGGCCGCCGGGCTGTTCCTCTACACCCTGTCCACCTACATGGGTCTGTTCAACTACCTGTTCGGGCTGGGGCTGGCGCTGTGGGGAATCGCCGGCTGGATCGTGATGCGGGAGCGGGCACCCTGGCAGCGCGGGCTGGCCTCGCTCGGCGTCGTGCTGCTGCTGTTCATCTCGCACCTGTTCGCGCTCGGGCTCTACGGGCTGACGCTGCTGGCCTTCGAGGGGTGGCGGCTGTGGCGGAGCGGCGGCTGGCGCGACCCGCGGCGGGCGCTGCCGGACGCGCTGGCCTTCGGTCTGCCCTTCCTGATCGTGCCGCCGCTTCTGCTGATGAGCCCGTCGTCGGGCTTCGCCGACGCGGTGCTGTGGGTCGGCACGGCGAAGCTGATGGGTTTCGACTTCCTGTTCGGCGGCTACGCCGACACGGTCGGCTATGTGACGGGCATCGCCGTCGGGCTGGGCATCGCCTGGGGGCTGTGGAGCGGGGCGCTGCGGCTGCACCCGGTCGGCGCCATCACCATCGCGCTGGGGCTGGTGGTCTATGCGGCGATGCCGCTCGTCCTCTTCGGCTCCTGGTTCGCCGACAGCCGCCTGCCCATCGGCATCGCCTTCGTCGCGCTGGGCTTCGTGCGGTGGGAACTGGCGACCTCGACCATGCGGGTGGCCTTCCTATCGGTGGTGGTCGCGCTGTCGCTGCTGCGCAGCGCCGACGCCGGGGTGGGGCTGGCCAAGGTGGACCCGCTGCTGGAGGAGGTGCGCCAGTCCCTGCAGCGGATCGAGCCGGGCAGCACCGTGCTCGCCACCTACGCCGACGAGACGCTGCACAAGTCGATCTTCCGCGCCACCCAATTCACCGACGACCGCGCCCTGTCCTTCGGCCTGCACCACGCGCCGGTGCTGGCGCTGATGGAGCGGTCCAGCCTCGTGCCCATCGCCTTCACCCATCCGGGCAAGCAGGTGCTGTTGCTGAAGCCGGACTATGCGGACCTGGATGGTGATTTCACCTACATGCCGCGCATCGGCTACGTCGCCGACGCGGTGCGCCAGCCGGGCTTGCGCGACAACCATTACTGGGCCGACTGGCCCCGGCGCTTCGGTTACGTTTATGTGCTGTTCAGCGAGCCGGGCCGCGCAAATCCGGTGCCGGAGCACCTGACGCTGGTGCAGGAGGGGCGGTACTTCCAGCTTTACAAGGTGAAGTGAGGCGGGCGGTTGCCCCCACCCTAACCCTCCCCCGCTTTCGCAGGGGAGGGGACTGCCGCCGCTTCGCGAACATCTCCCTCCCCTGTGTAGCGGGGGAGGGCCGGGGTAGGGGCAATGACGTCCCTCAGGCCCCTTCCGCGCCCCAAACGAACTGGTCGAACATCGGCTGGATCACCGCCTCGCCGATGTCGCGGGTGATGAAGACGATCTTGGAGCGGTGATCCTCGCCGGGCCATTCCTGAAGCTGCACCGGCGGGTGGAACATGTGCTGCACGCCGTGGACGACGACCGGCAGCGGGCTTTCCTTCACGTTCAGCAGCCCCTTGATGCGCAGCAGATTTTCCCCGCCGGTGGCGATCAGCGCCTCCATGAAATCGACGAAGTTGTTCCACGGAATCGGCTCGTCCACCACCATGCAGAAGGCGCGGATGTGGTCGTCGTGCCGGTTGGCGTCGTGGTGGTGGTGATCGTGCCCGCAATCCGGGCCGCAGGCGTCGCCATGGTCGTGGTGATGGTGGTCGTGCCCGTGATCATGGTTATGCCCGTGATCGTGATGATGGGCCTGCTCGTCGCGGTACGCCTCCTCCCGGAGCCAGCGCGCCACGTCGGGGCTCTTGGTGTCGGGATTGTAGAGGCCGGCGTCGAACAACTGCTTCGGGTCCACCTCGCCGAAGGCGGCGGGGATCTGCGGGGCCGCCGGGTTGATGGCCGATAGGCGTTGGCACAGGGCAAGCGTCGTGTGGGGCGTGGCGAGGTCGGTCTTGGTCAGCACGATGCGGTCGGCGACGGCGGCCTGCTTCACGCTCTCCGGCTGGCGGTCGAGCTGGCTGGCGCCGTGCACCGCGTCCACCGTGCTGATGACGCCGTCCAGGCGGAAGCGGGCGGCCAGCAGCGGGTCGCTCATCAGCGTGTGGATGATCGGGGCCGGGTCGGCGAGGCCCGTCGTCTCCACCACCACCCGGTCGAACTCCGGGATGTCGCCGCGCACGCGCTTCAGGAACAGGTCGCGCAGCGTGTCCACGAGATCGCCGCGGATGGTGCAGCACAGGCAGCCGCTGTCCATCAGCACCATGTTCTCCGACGCCTTGGCGACCAGAAGATGGTCCAGCCCGACCTCGCCGAACTCGTTGATCACCACGGCGGTGCGGGCCATGCCGGGATGGTGCAGGAGCCGTTGCAGCAGCGTGGTCTTGCCGCTGCCGAGGAAGCCGGTCAGCACCGAGACGGGCAGGCGGGGCGCCGGCGGAGCGGCGGGGGTCGGGGCGGCGGCGGTCACGGGGTCTTCTCCTGGCAATCGGTGCATGTGCCGCGCACCTCGACGGTGGGGCGGCTCACCTGGAAACCATGCTCGGCGGCGATGGTGCCGATGGCGGCGCGGATGCGCGGGTCGTCAATCTCCACGGCGTTGCCGCAGGTCTCGCACACCAGGAACTGCCCGGAATGGACGGCTCCCGGCGCCGCGCAGCCGATGTAGGCGTTCAGCGATTCGATGCGGTGGACCAGCCCGTGCTCCACCAGGAACTCCAGCGCCCGGTAGACGGTCAGCGGGGCGGTGGCCTTGCCCTCGCGCTGGCTGAGGTCTTCCAAGATGGCGTAGGCGCCGCGCGGCTTGTGGCTGTTCCAGACCAGCTCCAGGACCTGCCGGCGGAGCGCGGTCAGCCGGGCGCCGCGTTCCGCGCACAGGGCGTCGGCGCGCATCAGCGCGTCGGCGATGCAATGCGCGTGGTCGTGCCCATGAGCGGGGGGCGGGCCGGCGGTGGGATGCGGGTTGGCGGTCATGGCGTTATCTTATTACATCGCCGGACGCCGACACCAGACAAAGAAGAAGGGCGGCCCCGGACGCGCGGGCCGCCCTTTCAAGGCGTGTCGCTGGGTTATGGGACGGACGCCCGGCCGGTCAGAGACCGATCACGCCGCCGTCCTTCTTGGTGATGGCGACCACCGACGGGCGCGGCGGCATGTTGGGCTTGAAGTCGGGCCAGCGGGTCGCCGGGTCCTCGAAGGAGGAGAGCTTGCCCTTGAAGCCTTCCCATTGGTCCACACCATCGGTGGCCGGGTGCTGCACGGCGACGAACAGGGTCCTGTCGTCGGTGGTGAAGCAGGGGCCGCACATCTCCGCACCCACCGGCACGCGGTAGAACATCTTGGACAGGCCGCGCAGGTCGCCCTCGGTCTCCACGGCCCAGACGCCGTCGGCGGTGCCCGACGCCTTCTTCCAGTTCTCGCCCTGGTCGGTGGTGATCCACAGGCGGCCGCGGTGATCCACCGCCGCGTTGTCCGGGCAGGAGAACCAGCCGTTGGCCGAGGTGTCGGCGTGGAACTGCGCGCCGACCTTCCCGTCCGCCGGGTTGCCGCCGCGGACCAGGATCGTCCATTCGCCCTTGGTCGAGGCGTGGTTGCCGCCTTCCGGCAGGATCTCGACGATGTGGCCCCAGTTGTTCTCGGCGCGCGGGTTGGTCGCGTCCACCTGCTCCGGCTTGCGGCGGGAGTTGTTGGTGAGCATGACGTAGACCTTGCCGGTCACCGGGTTCACCTCGATGTCCTCCGGGCGGTCCATCTTGGTGGCGCCCAGCGCGTCGGCGGCGAGGCGGGCGTTGATCAGGACGGTGGCCTGGTCGGGGAAGCCCTTCTCGGCCGTCAGCGGGCCCTGGCCGTGGACCAGCGGCAGCCATTCGACCGAGGCGTCGGCCTTGAACTTCGCCACATAGAGCGTCCCGGTCTCCAGGATGTCCATGTTGGCGGCGCGATTCTTCGGATCGAACTTCTTCGCCGCGACGAACTTGTAGACATAGTCGAACCGCTCGTCGTCGCCGGTGTAGGCGACCACGGTGCCGTCCTTGCCCAGCGCGATCTGGCAGGCCTCATGCTTGAAGCGGCCGAGCGCCGTGCGCTTCTTCGGAGTCGAGGTCGGGTCGTAGGGGTCGATCTCGACAATCCAGCCGAAGCGGTTGGACTCGTTCGGCTCCTTGGCGATGTCGAAGCGGTCGTGATAAACGCCCCAGTTGTACCATTCGCCGGGGAAGCCGTAGCGCTTCAGCACCTTGGCGTTCGGGTTGCTGTCCTCGACCTTGCCCCAGAAGTAGCCGTTGAAGTTCTCTTCCGCCGACAGCCAGGTGCCCCAGGGCGTCATGCCGCCGGAACAGTTGTTCAGCATGCCGCGGACCATCGTGCCGGTCGGGTCGTAGCTGGTCTTCATCAGGGCGTGGCCGGCGGCCGGGCCAGTGATGGCGCAGGCCGTTTCGCCGGTGATGCGGCGGTTGTACTTGGAGTTCGGCTCGGTCACCCACTTGCCCTTGACCTTGCGGATCTCGACGACGGTGCCGCCGTGGGCGGCCATCTCGATGTCCACCAGCGTCCTGGTCATGCGGGCGAACTTGTCCTTCTGCTGCTCCACGCCGACGCCGGGGAACATGACCTCCTCGTCGGTGTATTCGTGGTTCACGCAGAGCAGGGCGCGGTCCGGCGACTGCGAGCCGAGCGGCAGCGGGGCGTAGCCGACGAAGTCGTTGTTGTAGCCGAACTGCTTCGACTGCGCCTCGGCCGACTGGTTCATCGGGTCGAAGGCCGGCGCGCCGGGGACCACCGGGTCGCCCCAGCGGATCAGGATGTCGGCGTTGTAGCCGGCGGCGACGTGATGGTCGGCGTCGACACCATGCGCCACCTCCTGGAAGGAGAAGCTGGCCTTGGCCGGGCGCGGGGCGCCGGTGACGGCGGCCTCGGCCTCGCGCGGTGAGGAGAGCAGGGCGGCCGGGCCGATCAGGGCGCTGACCGCCGCGCCGGTCAGCATGCCGCGCACCATGTCGCGACGGCCGAGGCGGGCGTTGATGACGTCGCCCATGGTCGGGTTTTCGGACGGGTTGGAGCCGATGTCCTCGCGGCCCTCGAAGGTCAGGTACTTGGTGCCCTTCTGGGGCAGGTCATGGGTGTCCATCGGTGCGCCTCGTCTCTTTTCGCAGATTTATTGTGGTAGGGGCGGGCGCACCTTACCGGCGGCCTGTGACGGTTTCTTTGCACTCCCATGAAGGCGGAATGAAAACACACGGTCGGATTTCACGACTCCGCGTCGATCAATCGCCGGCTTTCTTGATCTCGTTGAAGGCGGCCAACGCGCGGTCGCGGGCGGTGCCGTGGTTGACGATCGGCCGTGGATAGTCCTTGCCGAGGGTGATCCCCGCCTGCCGCAGCGCCTCGTCCGGCGCCTCCCAGGGCTTGTGGATCCAGCGGCTGGGCAGCTTGTCCAGCTCCGGCACGTAGCGCCGGACATAGGCGCCCTCCGGGTCGAACTTCTCGCCCTGGAGGATCGGGTTGAAGACGCGGAAGAACGGCGCCGCGTCGGCGCCGCAGCCGGCCACCCACTGCCAGTTGCCGGCGTTGTTGGCGATGTCGGCGTCGACCAGCGTGTCCCAGAACCACGCCTCGCCCTCCTGCCAGGGAATCAGCAGGTCCTTGATGAGGAAGGAGCCGACGATCATGCGCACGCGGTTGTGCATCCAGCCGGTCTGCCAGAGCTGCCGCATGCCGGCATCCACGATGGGGTATCCGGTGTGCCCGCTCTGCCACGCGCGCAAGCCCGCCTTGTCCGTCCGCCAGGGAAAACGGGTGAAGCGCGCGTCCAGCGGCGTGTCCGGAATGCCCGGCTCCTCGCGTAGCAGATGATGGTTGAATTCCCGCCAGCCGAGCTCCCGCAGGAAGGACTCGGCGCCGGCGGCCAGTTCATGCCGCTCGGCGGCGGCGTGGCGCGCGGCGTGCCAGATCTGCCGCGGCCCGATCTCCCCGAAGGCGAGATAGGGGGACATGGAAGACGTACCGTCATGGTCCGGGCGGTCGCGCTCCGCCGGGTAGGCGGCGACCGGCCCATCCAGGAAATCGGCCAGCCGCTCCCGTGCCGCCTCCTCGCCGGGCTCCCAGCGGTCGCGCAGGCCGCCGGCCCAGTCCGGCGCGGTGGGCAGCAGGTCCCAATCCTTCAGCGACTCGCTGGACACCGGTTTGCCCGGCGGCGTCAGCCTGGTTGGCGCGCGGCTGGGACGCGGCGGCTCCGGCATGGTGAGCAGCGCCTTCCAGAAGGGCGTGAACACCCGGAAGGGCGTGTCGGACTTGGTGCGGATGGTTCCCGGCTCATAGAGCAGGGCGGCGTTGTGGGGATGAACCGTCACGCCGCGTGCGGTCAGCCGCTCGCCCACCCGGCGGTCGCGGGCGATGGCGGTGGGGCCGGCGCGGCGGTTGCACAGCACCGTGTCGGCGCCGGTCTCCTCGGCCAGCGCCGCCAGCACGGCGGCGGGGTCGCCGCTGCGCAGCACCAGGGGCGAGCCGAGCTTGGCCAGCGCCTTGCCCAGCCGCTCCAGGCTGCCGTGCAGCCACCAGCGCGAGGCGCCGCCGGGAAGCCAGGGATCGTGGGCGTCCTTCTCCCGGATATAGACCGGGATGACCGGCGCCCCATCCTCCGCCGCGGCGCTGAGCGCCGGGTTGTCGGCAAGGCGAAGATCGTTGCGGAACCAGACGAGGATGGGGGATTGAGCGGTCTTCATCGGCCAACTTTAAGGAAATGGACAGAAAAACGGGCATGCCAAAACGCCGCAGTCAATGACCACGGTCAATGGCTCTTGCTACGCGGCGCCGATTGCTCCGGATCACCACGACGGCAAAAATTTTTCCTGGGGAAATCCTATTGACCGCGATTTCAGCGCCGCTATTTCCGCCTTCGCTGCCACGACGTGGAGCCGGAGGCACGGCGGCCGACGGCGCCGGTTCCACGGTCGGGGGAGGAACGAGACGCCATCCAACGGAGGAAACCACATGTCCCGCCTGTCACGCCTGCTGACCGCCGCCACCGTCGCCCTGCCGCTGTCCCTCGCCGCTGTCGCCGCGAAGGCGGCGGACGTCGTGGACACCGCCGTCGCGGCGGGCCAGTTCAAGACGCTGGTCCAGGCCGTCCAGGCCGCCGGCCTTGCGGACACGCTGAAGGGCAGCGGTCCCTTCACCGTCTTCGCCCCGACCGACGAGGCATTCGCCAAGCTTCCCGCCGGCACCGTCGAAAATCTGCTGAAACCGGAGAACCGCGAGAAGCTCCGCTCCGTACTCACCTATCATGTGGTGTCGGGCAAGGTGACCTCGGCCGATATCGCCGGCAAGACGGCATCGCCGAAAACCGTGCAAGGCACCACCGTGGACATCGACGCGACGAAGGGCGGCGTGATGGTGGACAACGCGAAGGTCGTGAAGCCCGACATCATGGCGTCCAACGGCGTCATCCACGTGATCGACACGGTCATGATGCCGAACTGACGTTCTGCTTTTTCATCGAGGTCCCTCCTGCCGGACGTTTCACCGCCGGTTCCGGCAGGACCACTCGCCCGGAGAGTTCCCCCGACTCTCCGGGCTTTTTCTTTACCCCTTATCCGGAGACAGGCGGCTGCGCGGGAAGCGGTGGAGCTTGCCGCGGGCCAGCAGATGCACTTCGAACCGCTCCGCCAGCAGGCCTGACACCGCCGGGTCCAGCACGTTCAGCCCGCCCGCGAAGGCGCCGAAGGCCGGCAGGATCAGCTTTCCTCCGTCGAAGGCGAAGCAGCGCTCCCGCACACGCCGTCCCGGCACCACGACGGCGGCCACCGGGTGCAGATGCCCCGACAATTCGCCCAAGGCGCCGGGCACCGCCTCGTGCCGGAAGGTCAGCGGGCCGAGCGCCAGCTCGTCCAGGATGCGCCCGCCGAACCCCTCCGGCGGTTCCGGGTCGTGGTTGCCGGTGACCCACAGCCAGTCCGCCACCCGCCCGGTCAGGTCGCGCAGCCGCGCCACGTCCCCCGCCTCCATGCGGCTCGCCGCGCGGCGGTCGTGGAAGCTGTCGCCCAGGCAGATCACCCGCTGCGGGGCCAGCCGCTCCACCAGATCCGCCAGCCGGTCGAGCGTCGCCCGCGTGTCGTAGGGCGGCAGCATCCGCCCGCGCGCCGCGAAGGCGGAGCCCTTCTCCAGATGCAGGTCGGCGACCACCAGGGTCCGCTCCGCCGGCCAGACCAGCGCGCCGGAGGGATCGGGGGCCAGTGCGGCGCCCCGCAGGGTCATCGTCGTGTCCATGATCATCATAGCGTCAGCCGGCCCTGTGCATCACGGGGCTCAGCACGGGGCAAGTCCAGCTCCGGCATCGCCTCGGCCACCAGATCGGCGGCGGCCTGCTCCAGAAGCTCGTCGGTGGCGGAGCCGTCCACCCGTTCCCGACCGATCTCCAGGATGACCGGCACGGCGAGGGGGGAGATGCGGTCGAGGTCCTTGTGGGTGATGCGGCCCTTCACCCGTGTGAGGAAATCCGACAGGCGCCGCACGTCGGTCAGCCCGCCCGCCGCGTCGGCGCGGGTGGCGCGCAGCAGCACATGGCCGGGGTCGTGCTTGCGCAGCACGTCGTAGATCAGGTCGGAGGAGAAGGTGACCTGCCGCCCCGACTTCTCCTGTCTGGGATGGCGGCGGTCGATGACCCCGGTGATCAGCGCCACGTTGCGGAAGGTCCGCCGCAGCATCGAGGACTCGTCCATCCAGGCTTCCAGATCGTCGCCCAGCATGTCCTGGTCGAACAGCCCGTCCATATCCTTCGGCGTTCGCAGCGACCACACCGCCAGCACATAGTCGGTGGCGACGAAGCCGAGCGGGCCGTAGCCCATCCGCTCCATCCGGCGGGTCAGCAGCATCCCCAGGGTCTGGTGCGCGTTCCGCCCCTCGAAGGCGTAGACGACGAGGAAGCGCTTGCCCGCCTTGGGGAAGCTCTCCACCAGCAGCCCGTCGCGCGCCGGCAGGACGGAGCGCCAGCGCTGCAGCCGCAGCCATTCCTGCACGTCCTCCGGCAGGCCGGGCCACTGCGCCGGGTCGGCCAGCATCGCGCGCACCCGGTCGGCCAGCGCCGTGGTCAGCGGCAGCCGCCCGCCGGCGTAGGCCGGGACCTTCGGCTCCCCGGTGCCGCCCTTGGCGACCTGCGCCTCCATCTCGCGGATGCCGAGGAACTTCAGCAGCTGGCCGGCGAAGACGAAGGTGTCGCCGGGGGTGAGGCCCTGGATGAAATGCTCCTCCACCTCGCCCAGCACCAGGCCGCGGCTCAGGCGCACGCGCAGCATGGCCTCCTGCGTGATGGTGCCGACGTTCATGCGGTACTGCCGCGCCACCGCCGGCCCGGCCACCGCCATGCGCCCGTCCTCGCGCAGCGTCAGCCGGTGGAAGCGTTCGTAATTGCCGAGCGCGTAGCCGCCGGTCGCCACGAAATCCAGCACGTCGTCGAACTCGTCCCGCGCCAGCCCGGCGTAGGGGGCGGCGCAGACCACCTCGTCGTACAGGTCGTCGGGCCGGAACGGCTCCGCGCAGGCCATGCCGAGCATGTGCTGGGCCAGCACGTCCAGCCCGCCGGGGCGGGGCCGCTCGCCGTCCAGGCTCATGGCCGCCACGGCGTCCAGGGCGGCGCGGCATTCCAGCACCTCGAAGCGGTTGGCGGGAACGAGCAGGGCGCGGCTCGGCTCGTCGAGCCGGTGGTTGGCGCGGCCGATGCGCTGGACCAGCCGGCTCGCCCCCTTCGGCGCGCCGATCTGCACGACCAGATCGACCGCCGCCCAGTCGATGCCGAGGTCGAGCGAGGAGGTCGCCACCACCGCCCGCAGCTTGCCCGCCGCCATGGCGGCCTCGACCTTGCGCCGCTGCTCCGCCGCCAGCGAGCCGTGATGGAGCGCGATGGGCAGGGTGTCGTCGTTGAGGCGCCAGAGTTCCTGGAAGATCAGCTCCGCCTGGGCGCGGGTGTTGACGAAGAGCAGCGTGGTGCGGTGGGCGCGGATGCGCTGGTACACCTCCTTCAGCGCGTGCATGGCCATGCGGCCGGACCAGGGCAGCCGCTCGCGCGTCGTCAGGATGTCCACCTCGGCGGAGGCGCCGGCCCGGCCGGTGACCAGCCGCACGTCGCCGCCGTCCGCGTGTCCGGTCTTCGACAGCCAGGCGAGCAGCTGCGCCGGCTCCGCCACCGTGGCCGACAGCCCGACCCGCCGGGCCTGCGGCGCCAGTTTCGCCAGCCGCGCCAGCCCCAGGGCCAGCAAGTCGCCGCGCTTGGTCCCGGCCAGGGCGTGCAACTCGTCGATGATGACGCAGCGCAGGTGCCGGAAGATCGTCGCCGCGTCGGCGTAGGCGATCATCAGCGCCAGACTTTCCGGCGTGGTCATCAGAATGTGCGGCGGGTTGGCCCGCTGCCGCCGCCGCTTGGATTCGGGCGTGTCGCCGGTGCGGGTCTCGGTGCGGATGGGCAGCCGCATCTCGGCGACGGGCTCCTCCAGATTGCGCTGGATGTCCACCGCGAGAGCCTTCAGCGGCGAGATGTAGAGCGTGTGCAGCCCCTCCCGCGGGCGCTCCGCCAGATCGATCAGCGAGGGCAGGAAGCCGGCCAGCGTCTTGCCGCCGCCGGTCGGCGCGATCAGCAGGGCGCTGTCCCCGGCCGCCGCCGCCTCGACCATGGCGAGCTGGTGCGGGTGCGGCGCCCAGCCCCGCGACCGGAACCAGCCCTGGACGTTGGCGGGGAGGAGGGGGGAGGGGAGATCGGGCATGAAGGACCGGATGATTCGCTGAGACCGGAAAGAATAGTGTCGCGAATCGAACGGAGCAAGAACGGGAGCGCTTTTGCGTCCCGTTGACGGCTTTCGGGGCTGTGGTATTTTGTGAGGCAAGGAGGTGATGCGCCTTCGGTGTCCTGGAGGCGGAGCCGGTTCCCCGACCCCGCCCATCGGTTCCTTAGCGATTGTGACCCTGGTTGAAGCCCGCTTCGAACTCGAACTTCATCCGGAACCAGAAGCGTCGGAACCACTTCAGGTACCTTTTCAAGCGCATCACCTCCTCTCGGATGCCGGACGGGCGAGGCCCGTCGGCACGCAACATCCAAAGGAATGCGCGGGCGCGCGGTCAACCGGGGATATGGCTCGGTGGGACGGCTGCGGCACTTGGGCGCGTTGTCGGGGTGGAACGTGTTGCCCCTCCCTGACCCTCCCCCGCTCTCGGCGGACCAAAGGTCCGCCTGCCGCGTCAGCGCAAACCTTCGGTTTGCGCGAGAGCTTCGCAGGGGAGGGAATTAGGCGCCGGTCACGATGCGGACGTGGATGGGCAGGAGGATCGTGCCGCCTTGCGCTTGCGCGTCGAAGCGGCGGGTCACCTCGGCGTCCAGGTCGGTGCGCTGCCCGGTGGTGAGGTCGTGCAGGCGGTGGCCGAAGCTCATCTCCAGCGTGGCGCGCCAGAAGGGTTGGCCCTGCGGGGCCTTGCGAACCGGGGTGATGTCGGTCTCGCCCACGGTGGCGAAGCCGGCGACGCGCATCGCTTCCGCCAGAAGGCCGGGGGCGGCGAAGCGGAACAGCGGGTCCAGGCTGCGGTCCTCGCCCAATTGGGCGGCGACGGCCTCGCCCACCGTGTCGAACAGGGCGTTGCCGGCGCGCGGCCCCCAGACCATGAAGGCCGCCCGCCCACCGGGGCGCAGCACCCGCCGCAGTTCGGCCAGGGCCGCCGCCACGTCGGGAACGAACATGATGCCGAAGCGGCAGGTAACCCGGTCGAAGCTCTCCGCGGCGAAGGGCAGGGCGGTCATGTCGGCGGCGGCGAAGGCCGGGCGCAGTCCTTCCGCGATCCCCGCGGCGCGGCGCCGGGCGCCGGCCATCATGCCGGGCACGAGGTCGCTGCCCACCACCAGCCCGCCCGGACCTGTCCGGAGGGCGGCGCTCAGCGCCGGTTCGCCGGCGCCGGAGGCGAGGTCCAGCACCCGGTCGCCCGTCGTCACCCCGGCGGCGTCCAGCAGGGGTTGGTTCAGCTTGTCGGCCAGATCGGCCATCGGGTCGGCCCAGCGGTCCCAGGCGTCGGCGCTGGCCGTCCAGCGGGCGCGCTCGGTGTCGCCATCGATGGGGCGGTCGGACAAATCGGGCATGGTCAGTGAAGGAGCCTTGCGCTGCCGGTGATGCGGGGAGCGGAGTCCGCGTCGCGCAACCGCTCGTTCAGCGCCGCGACCTCCTCCGCCAGCTTGCGGTTCGCCTCGGTCAGCGTCTGGATGCGGCCCTCGGCGGCCTGCTGCTGGGCGTTCAGGGTGGCGACATTCTCGGCCAGCCTGCGGATCTGCTGGGATTGGCGGGCGCCGCCCTCGTTGACGCTGCGGCGGATCGAGCCGACGGCGGCGAGCACGATGACGCTGACCGTCGCCCCCGTCAGAAGGGCGGCGATGGCCAGAGCCCAGATCCAATCCCCCGTTGGCAGTTCCATGGCCGAAGCCGCCCCCGCTTTGCGTCCGGTCCAACGGTGGCGACCCTCCGGTGAACCATTGATTTCAGCATCCGATGAATTGCCGAACGGGTCAAGCCGGGCTCCGGAACGGCAAAAGGCCCGGCCGTTGCCGGCCGGGCCTTTCGTGAAACCGGGGTTGCGCTCTGCGGTCAGGCGACGGTGTCGTCGACCGGGCGGGTGGCCTTGGCGCGCATGTCCTTCAGGTGGTCGCCGAAGGCGCGCAGCACCGGCATGATCCGCTGCATCTGGTCCGACGTGACATGGGCGTCGGTCTTCAGGACGATGGTCGGCGCCTCCGACATCAGGCGCTTGGAGCGCATCGGGCCCACCTTGTCGTCCATGAACATGGACAGCCCCATCAGGATGCCGAGCGTCACGTCATCGGGCGCCTTGGGCAGAGCCAGCACGTCGTGCAGCTCGTTGAGGAGGGTGTAGGCGACGATGGACGTGCGTTCGATGGTGTCAACGTCGGCGGCCATGGACATCGGCGTAATCCTTGAGGCGCTGAAAGTGTGCGATATGGCCAAAGGTTAGCCCTCGGATCGTAACCAAACTGTTAACCATCCCTCACCCGAGTCGCCACGAGTCGCTTTTTTCGAGTCGCAATCCTCGGTCGCCGAAACAGGAGAGTCGACTCATGTCGCCGCGTGAGCCGACTCGGTGGTCATCGCCCGCTCCACCCGCTCGATGGCGGCCATCACCGCGTCCGGGCGGGCGTGTTGCGGCATGTGCCCGGTTTCCGCCAGCAGATGCAGCGTCGATCCGGCCACCGCGTTGTGCAGGCGCACCGCGTGGGCGTGCGGATCGACGATGCGGTCCTCCCGCCCTGCGACCACCGACATCGGGCAGCGGATCTCGGAATAGCGGGGGGCCATCGCCGCCACGCCGGGGATCAGCGCGGCCAGCTGGGCGGCGGCGGCTTCCAGCTGCTTCGGGCGCAGCAGAAGGTCGGGAGGCAGCTCGTTGTAGCTGGGCGGCACGGGGTTGGGTTCGAAGATTCGGCGCATCATCGCCGGCAGGATCAGCCGGTCCAGCGGCGGCAGGACGGTGTGGCTGAGCAGCGGCCCGGCGGCGGGAATGGCCGGCCCCATCATGGGGAGGAAGTCGAGCCGCGGAGTCGGATGGATGAAGGCCGACAGTATGACCAGACCGCCGATCTCCTCCGGGAAATCCAGCGCCCAGGCGAGCGCCACCGCCCCGGCCAGCGAATGGCCGACGACGATGGGACGCTTCAGCCCCAGCTTGCGGGCGGCGGCGCGCAGCAGCGCGGCCTGGGCGGCGGGACCGGCCTCGCGTCGCGGCGTCGCCTCGCTGTAGCCGTGGCCGGGCCGGTCGAAGCAGACGCAGCGCCGGTGCCGGGCCGCCTCGTCCAGAACGCTCAACGCCCAATCGTCGGCGGTGGTGCCGTTGCCGTGCAGGAACACCACCGGGGGCGCCGTAGCGTCCTTCGGCCCGTGGTCGAGGTAATGCAGCCGGGTGCCGCCGACGCTCATGAAATGGCCGGTCGGCGGGTGTTCGCGCTCCGCACGGTTGGTGCGCCGGCGGGTGTCCAGCCATAGGCCGGCCATCAGACCGGCCGCGAAGGCCAAGCCGCTGCGCATCAGCGGACCCTCCGAGGGCACGCTTGCGGTGTGACGGAACACCGTGTGGACTGGGGCATGGCCGGGCTCCTCCGGGTTGCAGGGACAGGGGTGCAACAGGAGGTGAAGGGGGCGGTTCCGGTGCGCAGGGCCGCCATGTCTCAACATTGTTTCCACAAATTAAACTAAAATCTTATCATTCTTGCGACAGAAGGACGAGGAAACCGTCCACCGTTCGGAATTGGAACGACGCCATACCATGAAGGTTTTTTCCAAAGCGGGAGTATCGCGATGAGCGCCGCCGCCAAGCAGCAGCCGACCCCAGCCGTGCCGGAGAGAGCCACGCCGGACAGCGCCGCCCCGGCGGGCGCGTCCCTGCCCGCCGTCTACACCGACCTTGGCCGCATCATCGAGAGCATGACCCGGCGTTTCCTGGACGTGCTGCGAATGGAGCTGGCGCGGATCGGGATCGACGACCTCAGCCCCGGCCAGGCCCTGATGCTGATCAACATCGGCGGCGAGGAGCTGTCGGTGCGCGACCTGCTGGAGCGCGGCTACTATCTCGGCTCCAACGCCTCCTACAACCTGAAGCATCTGGTGGAGGCCGGCTATGTCGACCGCTCCGCCTCGCAGCGCGACCGGCGTACGGCGCGGCTGCGGCTGTCCGAACGCGGCCTGAAGCTGTGCGAGGCGCTGCGCGGGCTGGAGGCGGTGCGGGGCGAGGCGCTGATCCGTACCGACGAGGAAGCCGCCGATCTGGAGACGACATACCGCACGTTGCGCCGTTTGGAGCGGGCGTGGAGCGATCTGATCCGCTACGATACGCCGGAGTATTGATCCCGAGCGTCCGTTCCGGAAGACCCAGCGCATGTCACAGCGGTCCCTCAGCCAGAAGGATGTCGAACGCCTGTTGGCCGCACCCGATGCCCAGGCGCGCATCGACACCATGACCCATCTGGTGCGCGACCTGGAGGCGGGGGACCTCGCCGAGGCGGAACGGGCGCTGGCCATGGACATCCTGCAACGCTTCGCCGCCGATGCGGTGACCGCCGTGCGCGAGGCGGTGGCGTGGCAGATCCACAACTCCTCCCTGCTGACGGAGGGGCTGGCGGAGAAGCTGGCCCGCGACGTCGACCGGGTGGCCTTTCCCATCCTGCGCCACGCGGAAAAGCTGAGCGAAGGCTTGCTCCTGGACATCCTGCGCGAACGGCGCCCGGCAAAGGAGCTTGCCATCGCCGGGCGCCGCTCCGTCTCGCCCGCGGTGTCCGACGCATTGGTGCGCAACGGCAACGTCATCGTCATCACCGAGCTTCTGCGCAATCGCGGGGCCGTCATCGCGGAACCGTCCCTGCACAGCGTGCTCGACCGCTGGGGCGGCGTCGCCACGGTGAACGAGGCCATGGCGGCGCGGCCCGACCTGTCGGCGGCGGTGGTGGAGAAGCTGATCCTCTTCGTGTCGGAGGAGATCCGCAACCGGTTGATCCGCAGCCACCGGCTCAACCCCCGCCTGATCGGCATCCTGGTGGAGCGGGCGCGGGAGGCGGTGACCCTGCTCCTGTTGAAGCCGCTGACCCCGCGGGAGGCGGACGTCGAACTGCTTGCCCGCCACCTGCTGATCCGCGGGCGGCTGTCGGCGCCGCTGCTCTTCCGCGCGCTGTGCGCCGGGGAGATCGCGCTGTTCGACGCCGGCCTGGCGGTGCGCGCCAACCTGCCGCCGGAAAACGCCCGTCAGCTCGCCTGGGATGGCGGGCCGCACGCGCTGAAAGGGCTGTTCGCCAAGGCGGGCCTGTCCTTCACCCTGCTGAAGCCCTTCCGCGTCACCATCGCGGTGGCGAAGGCGCTGGACTACCGGGGCGGCGACGAGGGGCGCGAGCGTTTCCAGACGGAGGCCATCGCTACCCTGTTCGACGCCTGCGGCAACAGCCAGGACCGCGAGATCGACGACCTGCTGCTGCAGCTGTTCGACCAGACCTCGGCGGAGGTGATCGAAAAGGCGCTGGAACAGGCGGGGATGCCCTTCTCTCCGCTGAACAGCTGAGTCACAAACTGAAGAAGGTTTTCAGCCGGGCCAGCAGGTCATGATCGGTCGCCGTCTGGGTCACGGCGGCGGGGGCGCTGGCGCGGCGGTGGGCGTCGTTGCGGCGCTGGCGCAGGCCCATCAGGTCGGCCAGCCGGGCGGCCAGCTCCGGACGGCGGCGCAGGACGGGGTCGAGCGCCTCCTTGTCCAGCTCGTAGACCACGGCGTCGGTGTTGGCGATCACCGACGCGCTGCGCGGCTGGCCGGTCAGCAGCGACATCTCCCCGAACACGTCGCCCGGCCCCATATGGTCGAGCAGAAGGGTCCGCCCCCCGAAGGCCCCGCGCACGTCGAGCGCGCCCTCCGCTACCAGGAAGAGGGAGGTTCCGGTCTCGTCCTGGCGGACCACCGCCTCCCCGGCGGCGACGTGGCGCAGATGCATGCCGGAGGCCAGCTCCGCGATCTCCTCCGGGCGGAAGGCGGCGAAGAGATCCACATGGGACAGCAACTCCCGCCCCAGCCCGCTCGCCGAACAGGGCGGCGCGGCGGCGCGGCGGCGGCGCATCTCCTGCTTGGGGCTGGCCGGCTCCAGCCCGGCATGGGCCAGATGCTCCAGGATGGTGGTCGCCACGGCGTCGCGGGTCGCGGCCAGCCGGGAATAATCCGCCACCCAGAAGCGCGCCTGATAGGTGACGCCGTTGAGCGTAATGCTTTCCACAACCACGTCGGGCCGCGGCTCGGTGGGAACGGCGTCGCAGCAGACGATGGCCGACAGGATGATCCGCTTGGCGCGGGCCACCGGCACCTCGGCGTCGAGGGTCACCGGCACGCCGGCGCGGAAGCCGGTGCCGGGCTGGCTGTAATTGGTGATGCGGTTGCCCGCGGCCAGCCCGTTCGGCACCACCAGCGCCGTGCCGTCCAGCGTGACCAGCCGGGTGGCCCGCCAATTGATCTCGTCCACCCGCCCGGTCACGCCGGGGGTCAGCTCCACCCAGTCGCCGATGCGGTAGGGATGCTCGACGTTCAGCGCGATGCCGGAAAAGATGTCGGCGATCATGTTGCGCAGCGCGAAGCCGAGCACCGCGATCACCACGCCGGAGGTGGCGACCAGCCCGGTCACCGGCTGCCCCAGCACGAAGGCGAGGATGCCCAGCACCGCCAGCCCGTAGAGCAGGGCACGCAACAGGTCGGTCAGCAGGCGCGGCATCGGCGTGGCGCGGACGTTGCGCGCCACCACGAGGTCGATGATCCGCGACCCCAGCCATGCCGCCCCGAGCCACGCCACCGCAGCGAGCAGCGAGGCCAGCGCGTCCGCCACCATGACGCCTGTGATGGGGGTGATGTGGCCGGACAGCCAGGGGCGGTGCCCCGCCAAACCGGCCGCCCCGAGGGTCAGCAGCGCTGGGGCCAGCAGGTGGCGCAGGCCGAGGCGCGGCGGTGCGCCGGTGGGTCCGACGGGAAGCGGGGCGAGGCGGGATGAATCGGGCATGCGGGACCGGCAACCTCCTGCCCCGTGACCTTCGCACCGCGAGCGCAACCGTCAAGCCCAAAATAGGAATAGGCGGCGAGGCCCCGGTCTTCGCTCAAAGTGGGGTGGTTGAGGATCGCCTTCGCTCCTTAATATTCGGAGGGTGGGGAGAGAAAGGATAGGGGCCGAAAAACCGCGAACATTGTCCGCCCACCAAGCATAAGATTGAAACTCCCAAAGAGAAGAGCCAGAAGAGCGAGGTGTCCATGCCTCATGCCGCCATGATCGTGGCGGCCGCGCTGTTCCTGTTGCCGGGCGCGGCGTCGGCCCAAAACGCCAATTCCCAAAGCACAAATGGGCGTGAGAAGGCTCCGGAGGGTGCCCGCGCCTACATCATGTGGCCGTCCAACGGCACCACCATCTCCGGCGGAAAGCTGTGGGTTCGCATGGGCTTGCAGAACATGGGCATCGCCCCCGCGGGCATCCGCAAGGAGGACACCGGGCACCACCATCTGCTGGTGGACACCGACCTCGCCACCTACGACGAACCGATCCCGAACACCAAACAGTCGCTGCACTTCGGCGGGGGCCAGACGGAGGTGCGGCTGGAACTGCCGCCGGGCCGGCACACGCTCCAGATGATCCTGGGCGATGCGGACCATGTGCCGCACGACCCGCCGATCATGTCGCAGAAGATCACCATCATCGTCCCTTAACGGGCATCGTCCCTTAACGGGAGCGCGACAGGGAGGAAGTCATGATGCGCACCGCCGCCGCCCCGGTCCTTCTGGCCGTCCTGCTCGCCGCCGGGCCGGTCGCCGCGCAGTCGTCGCCGGAGGCCGATCCGCTCGACAAGCCGCTGTCCGACACCACCAACACGCCCCAGCCCGCCAGCCCCGGGCACGAGCATGAGAGCACGCCCTCCACCCCCGACGCGGCGAAATCCGGGCGGACGGCGTCGCCGAAGGACGCCTATATCTACGTCGGCTGGCCCAACGACGGCGAGGTGGTGAGGGGCCGCTTCAAGGTGTGGTTCGGGCTGCGCAACTTCGGCGTGGCCCCGGCGGGCGTCCGCAAGGACAACACCGGCCACCATCACCTGCTGGTGGACGCCGACCTGCCGCCGATGGACGAGCCGATCCCCAACAACCGCAACTACATCCATTTCGGCAAGGGCCAGACGGAGACCTACCTGGAACTGCCGCCGGGCCGGCACACGCTCCAACTCCTGATGGGCGACGCGGAGCATATCCCGCACGACCCGCCGATCCTGTCCAAGAAGATCACCATCACCGTGCGTCCGGGCGGCGACGGCCCGCGCGTGTCGGCCCGCTGATCCGGTCCGGTGAACCTCCAGGGAGTGAATCCATGGCATTTGTCCGGCGCACCGGTTTCGCGAGAGTGGCGGCGGCTGCGGCGCTCCTGCTGATGGGGGCCTGCGTCACCTCGGGCGAACAGGCGACCGTGGTCCAGAAGCCGAAGACCCCGCCCGTGCGCACCGTGTCCAACTTCAGCGAGGCGCTGCGCTGCATGGACACGCTGATGTGGAACCATGGCAAGCGCGACATCTTCATCACCTCCAACGGCATTCCCGACGCCACGGGGCGGGTGGCCGGCGGCACCAAGGAGATGCTGATCACCGCCGTGTCGCGCATGTCCGAGCGGTCGAACGCCTTCCGCTTCGTCGATTTCGAACCGACGCTGGACGACGTGAACGCGCTTTACTGGATGATCGGGGTGCAGCCCAACTTCCGCGCGCCGTCCTACTACGTGCGCGGCGCCATCACCCAGCTCGACGACAACGTGGTGAGCGAGGCGGCCAGCGCCGGCATCTCCCTGCCGACCTTCGACCTGGGCATCTCCGCCGATCAGGTGATGTCGGTGATCTCGGTGGACCTGAACATCGGGGAGCTGGCGACCCGCCAGATCATCCCCGGCCTGTCGGCCAGCAACTCGCTCGCCATCATCTCGTCGGGCAAGGGGGCGGACGCCGGGGCGGTGATCGGCAAGGCCGGCCTGTCCTTCAACGTCTCGCTCAACAAGTCCGAAGGGCTGCATCAGGCGGTCCGCACCCTGATCGAACTCAGCACGATCGAGGTGCTGGGCAAGATGACCCGCACCCCCTACTGGCAATGCCTGGGCATCGACCAGACCAACCCGGCCTTCGCCGGGCAGGCGCGCGACTGGTTCGACGGCATGGCGCCGTCGCAGCGCGTCGCCTACGTCCAGCGCGTCCTGCTGGCCGAAGGCTATTACGACGGATCGGACAGCGGCCAGCTCGACGAGCGCACCCGCGACGCGATTTCCCGCTATCAGGCGGACAACGACCTGATCGCCACGGGGCGCATCGACTTCGACCTCTATCAGCGGATGCTCGCCCAGCCCAGCGGCCAGAAAGGGCCGGGGGCGCCGCGCCTGCAATCGGTGTCGAACGCGGGCGGGGAGGGGCTGCCGCGCGCCACGCCGGCGCCCGCCGGGGCGCCGCCCGATCTGGTCCTCAGCTCCGACCGCGGGCCGCAGCCGCGCTACCGCGCCGGGGAGGCGCTGGTGGTCAAGGTGCAGCCGACGGCCAACGGCTTCGTCTATTGCTACTATCAGGACGCCGCCGGCTCGGTGGCCCGCATCTTCCCCAACCGCTTCCAGCCCGACAGCTTCGTCCAGGCCAACCAGCAGGTGGAGGTTCCGCCGGGAGCGCAGAAGCCCTTCAACCTGCGCATGGACCGTCCCGGCGCCTCCGAGATCATCGCCTGCGTCGTCTCGCCCGACGAACTCGGGACCCGCATCGCCGACCGCTACAAGACCGAGGATCTTCAGCCCATCCCCGGCGCGACGCTGGCGGACGTGGTGGGCGCCTACGGCAGCATCCAGGGCACCAACGTGCGCAGCCGGCAGATGGCCGTGCAGGTTCTCCCCGCCGTGTCGGCTCAACGATAGGATCGGCGCAGCGCCAGGATTTGTGGGCCGGCTCACAGCGCGGGGACGGGAGACGGGGTAGAGAAGGGGGCAGCCGAACACCACGCCAGATCATGGCGCCGAATCATGGGAGACCACCGATGCCGCGACCGACCTCCAAGACCATCGCCCGACGGCTGAACGGCGTGGCGCTTCCCGTTCTGGCCCTGCCGATGATCGCCCTGGCCTGTATGGCGGTTCCCGCGCGGGCGCAGACCGTCGAGGGCTCCGGCGGCAACCGGGTCATGATGTTCGAGCGCCCGCCGACCGTGGACGAGCTGCGCGAGGCGGTGAAGCCCGGCCCGGCGCCGACGGACGGCAGCGAGCAGCCGAAGATCCGCACCCGCAGCATCGAGATCATCGGCGGCGGCATGAACAGCGCCAATCGTCCGCGCCCGACCGACAGCGTGAACTATGGCGCTCCCGCTCAGCAGCAGGCGACCCCGCAGCCGGGCTACAGCCCGCCGACCGCCCCCGTGGCCCAGCCGGAACCGGCGCCCCAGCCCAAGCCCAGGCGCGCGCCCGTTCAGGAGGCCGCGGCCCCGCCCGTCGCCCCGCCGCCCGTCGCCCCGCGCCGTTCCAGCGGCGTGCAGCCGGCCACCCTCTCCGCGCCGGAAACCCCGGCGGAGACCCGTCCGACGAACGGCTTCGGCTTCCGCATCAACTTCGCCTTCAACTCCGCCGACGTCCCGAAGGAGTTCTATTCCTACGTCGACGCGGTCGGCGGGCTGATGTCGCAGGACCCGCAGCTCCGCCTCGTCATCGAAGGGCACACCGACGCCGTGGGAAGCGAGCAGTACAACCTCGCCCTCTCGGAACGCCGGGCGGTGTCGGTCGGCGAGTATCTGGTGCGTGTCCATCACATCGAGCCGCAGCGCATCGCCATCGCCGGCCTGGGCAAGAGCCAGCCACTGACCCCCGACCCGACCGACAGCCGCAACCGGCGCGTCGAGTTCCGGCCCATCCAGTGATCGAGTGGAAGGGAGGGCGCGCCATGATCCGGAAACTTCTTCTCCTGGTGGCGATCGCGGCGCTCCCCCTCGTCGGGGGCGCCGCCGACGCGACGGTAGTCCGCAAGAAGAGCAGCGATGCGGGCGTGCAGCCCGGCGGCATCGACGTCGGGGTTCCGAAGGGCCGCGTGCGCATCCAGTGCTGGCAGGACGGCGAGAAGATCATCGATGAGACGGATCTGAACGTCCTGTCGCTCAGCGTCGCCAGCCAACTGAACGCCCTGCGCTTCCGCCGGGCGGGCGAGCCGGAGAACAGCCTAGCCATCGTGACGCGGAACCGGACGTCGTGCTTGTTGAGCCCGAAGGAATGAGTTGAGTGCCTTGCCCCCACCCTGACCCTCCCCTGCGCAGCGGGGGAGGGAATTGGTGCTGCATGTACAAAAAGCCCTCCCCTGCGCAGCGGGGGAGGGAGGGGACCCGCGAAGCGGGGAGGGTGGGGGCAATGCCCCCATCGCCTCCGCTCTCAATGCACGCTGACCAGCTCCATCCCATGCTCCTGAAGCGTCGCCCCGGCCGACGCGCGGTCGGTGTCCAGCCACAGGCAGGTGCCGTTCGCGGCGTACACGGCGTAGGCGGGCAGGCCGTCGATCTCCACCGCCCGCAGATAGGCGACCTCCAGGATTCCATGACGGGCGAAGCGGTCATCGAACCCGGCGGCGAAACCATCGGCGACATCGGCATTGGTGCGGCGGGCGGTCATGGTCGGTCTCCTCGGGCGAAGGGGCGGGCCAACGGGGCGCCGGTCCTGCCCGGCACTGTATGGGGCGGGGCCGGGCCGCGCTGTGGCGCCCGCCACACCCAGTACGTCGGAGGGGGCCCAACTCCTGCGCAACTTTGTGCCGCGTCTCACAGCGTCCGCCGCCTTCCGCCGTCTAGGCTCGACGGGCCGGCATAGGGCCGGCACGCATCATTTCGGAGGTCTGACCATGCCCGTCCGCTCACGGCGTCCGCCCTTCTTTGGGCCGGGTCCGCAGCCCCGCCATTCCCCCTTCGCCGCCTGGACAGGCGTCCGGGAAACGCCAATGATTCCGCGATCCCCGCCGGTGGAGGCCAGCATGGCGCACAGGACCCTGAGCCGACTCGTGGCGGCGGCCCTGACCCTGGCCGCCGTCGGGGCGGTCGGCTTCACCGCCGGCCGCGCGGCGGCGGAGCAGGCGGTGGTCGTCGCCTCCACCGCCCCCGGCTACGCCCAGGGGCAACTGGTCCCCGACGGCGCCGCGGTCACCGTGCCGGACGGTGCCAACGCTATGTTCCTGTTCGCCAACGGGCGCATGCTGCGGATCAAGGGGCCGTTCGACGGCCCGCTGGACCGCATGCCCGACGCCTCGGGCTGGGGCGGCGTCGGCAGCCTCGTCGGCGGGGAGCGCTTCTTCCAGACCGACCTCGGCGCCGCCCGCGCGGTCGGCATCCCCATGCAGAAGGGGGAGGAGCAGGTCTTCACCCTCGATCCGGGCCGTGCCGGAACCCAATGTGTGAAGTCCGGCGGCACGGTGCTGCTGAGCAAGCCCGCCGACCCGGCGCTGATTCCGGCCACCCTGCGCGAGGAAAACCGCGGCGCCACCGCCACGCTGCGCTGGGACAAAGGGGCGACGGTGCCCTGGCCGCGCGAGCTTCCGATGATCGACGGCACCGCTGTCTCCGTCGCCGGGCCGGATGGGCGGGTGCGCCACAGCATGACGTTGCGCGTGATCAGTGCCGAAGGGCAGGGCGCGGAGCTCGCCGTCCGGCTGGCCGGTGCCGGTTGCGCGGCGCAGGCGGCGGTTCTGCTGGACCCGGTGCGGGACAGCATGGCGCCGCTGAACCTCTATCTCGCCACCGACCGCGGCCTTTACCCGACCTACCGGTCCGGGGAGTCGGTGACGCTGGTGCTCCAGACGAACCGGGACGCGCATCTCTACTGCTACCTGCGCAACACGCGCGGCCAGTTGACGCCGATCTACCCGCCGGAGCCGTCGGCCAGCTCGCTGGTGGAGGGGCACCGCACCCTGACGCTGGCCGGCGACCGCATGCCGGTGCCGTTGCGCGCGGCGGAGCGGTCGGGAAGCCTGTCCGCCGACCAGGAGGTGCGCTGCTTCGCCGCCGGGCGCGATCTGGGCGCGGACCTGCCGGGGCGTCAGGACGCCTTCCGGCCCCTGTCCGACGAGGCCGCGGCCCGGCTGGAGCGGACGCTCGCCTCGCTGAAGCAGACCGAACTGGTGATGGCGCAGGTGATCCTGCGCGTGGAGTGAGGGCGCCGCCGTTGGGGACATCGAGGGGCAAGCCAAGTTGGGCGAAAGTCCCGTGGCTTGCCAAGGGGCTTATGGGATTGGCCGCGGTGGTCGGCGTGTCGGCGGCGGCGCTGGGGCTGACCTGGCTGGTGCCGCCCCTGCGCTCCGCCGACGAGAGCTTCCGCGACCTCGCCATCGCCTACTTCACGCCGCCCGCCCCGCAGCATCCCGGCATCGCGCTGGTCACGCTGGGGGAGGACCTGTTCGCCACGCTGGCCTGCCGGTCACCGGTCGATCGCGGCTTCCTCGCCGATCTGGTGGGGACGCTGGAGGCGGCGGGGGTGCGGGCCATCGGGCTGGACATCCTGTTCGACCAGCCGACCCTGCCGGCGCTCGACGAGCGGCTGCGCCAGCGCATCCAGCGCACCACGGTGCCGGTGGTCGCCATCACCGCGCTCGGCGACACGGCGCTGACGGAGGAGCAGCGCCGCTACCTCGGGCGGTTCCTCGACGGCATTCCGCACGGCCACGCCAACCTCGCCAAGGACAGGCTGGACGGCACGGTGCGCTGGCATGTGCCGCGCGGTCCGGACGGGCTGCCCAGCTTCCCGGCGCGGATGGCCCAGCTTGCCGGAGGGGCGGCAGGGGGGGAGGTCCCGGCGGAGCCTTTCCGCATCGACTGGCACGCCCGCCCGTCGCCGGACGCGCCGCCCTTTCCAACCTATCCGGCGGACATGGTGGGGATGTTGCCGCGCGGCTGGCTGGCCGGGCGGATCGCCGTGGTCGGCACCGTCCTGGTCGGGGTGGACCAGCACCGCACGCCGCTGTCGGTCGCCGGCCTGTCCACGCCGGGGGTGGAGATCCAGGCCCACGCGCTGGCCCAGATCCTCGACGGGCGGACCAGCCGCGACCTGTCCGACGGCTGGGTCGTCGCGCTGGTGCTGGCGCTGAGCGCCGCGGGGGTGGCCTTGGCGGCGGCTGGCTGGCCGGTGTGGCTGCTGGTGCCGGCCAGCCTGCTGGGGCTGCTGGCGCTGTGGGCGGCGGCGCTGGCGCTGTTCGCCCAGGGCGGGCCGCTGGTGGCGATGATGGCACCCTCGGCGGCGTGGCTGGGCGGCATCGCCGCAATGACCGCGCATCTGTCGCTGAAGGAGCGCACCGACCGCCGCAGCCTGATGCAGCTGTTCGCCAACCACGTCTCCCAGCCCGTCGCCGACGAGATCTGGCGGGAACGCGCGACCTTCCTGGCCGGCGGGCGCCCCCGCCCGCAGGAACTGACCGCCACCGTCTTCTTCTCCGACATCGAGGGCTTCACCACGGTCTGCGAGGCGCTGGAGCCCGAGCCGCTGATCCTGTGGCTGGAAGGCTATCTCGACGCCATGGTGCGGGTGGTGGCGGCGCATGACGGGATCGTGCTGCGCTTCATCGGCGACGCCATCCTGGCGGTCTTCGGCGCTCCCGTCGCCCGCACCACCCAGGCGGAGATCGACGCCGACGCCGAACGCGCCGTGCGCTGCGCCATCCAGATGGGGCGGGAGCTTCAGGAGCTGAACAAGCGCTGGCAGGCGGAGGGGCTGCCAGCCATCGGCATCCGCGTCGGCATTCACACCGGGCCACTGGTGGCGGGCAGCCTGGGCGGGCTGCGGCACATGGAATATTCGCTGCTCGGCGACACCGCCAACACCGCCGCCCGGCTGGAGGCGCTGGGCAAGACGGTGGGCATGCGCTCCTCCCCCCATTGCCGGATCGTCATCGGGGAACCGACCTGGACGGCGGTGCAGGACACGGTGGCCGGGCTGCCGGTGGGCGAGATGGCGTTGAAGGGTAAGCGCAAGGCGGTTCGCGCCTGGCTGGTCCTCGACCAGGAGGGGGAGGAGGTGCGGCCGGCGGCGGAGGCTGGGGAGTAATCACCCATTCCCCGTATTCGGGATTAGGCTGAATGAACGCTTGGTGCGCAGGAATCGAAATATTAAGATCGGCTAATCGGCAATTTTATGCTGGAGAGAGCGTCGCCGTTCAACCCTCTCCCCTCTGGGGAGAGGGGGATTGTCTGATGGAGCCGGCCGATGTTCGACGGACCCTTGACGCAACGTCGTTTGGGCAGGGACCTCTGGTCGCTCGGCCTCGTCCTGCTGTTGGTGGGCCTTCTCGGCTGGGCACCGGGCGCGGCCGCCCAGTCTTCTTCGCCCCAGGCCGCCCAGTCCCCGGAAAAGCGCATCGCGCTGGTCGTCGGCATCGGCAAGTACGAATTCGCCCCCGAACTCCAGAACCCGGTGAACGACGCCAAGGCCATCGCAGAGGCCCTGCGCACGCTGCAGTTCGACGTGGACGAGAAGTTCGACATGGACAACCGCGGCTTCGAGCGGGCGCTGCGCGACTTCGGCATCCGCGCCTCGCAGGCCGACGTGGCGGTGATCTTCTACGCCGGGCACGGCATCCAGGTGGGCGGCAACAACTACATCGTCCCGGCGGACGCCAAGCTGGAGCGCGAGCGCGACCTCGTCTACGAGGCGATGCCGCTGAATCTGATGATGGGCGAGCTGTCGCAGGCGCGCAAGCTGGGCATCCTGATGCTCGATTCCTGCCGCAACAACCCCTTTGTGGACCGGCTGAAGCAGGCCGGACAGAACCGCATCCAGGTCAATTACGGCTTCGCCCGCGTCGACGACACGCCCAGCGACACGCTGGTCGCCATGGCCACCCGCGCCGACCAGCTGGCCGAGGACGGGCAGGGCGATCACAGCCCCTACACCGACGCGCTGCTCCAGCATCTCCAGACGCCTGGGTTGGAACTGAGCCTGTTCTTCCGCAACGTGCGCGACACCGTGCGGCAGGCGACCAACGGGCGGCAGGAGCCCTACATCTTCGGCTCGCTGGGGGCGGCGCCCTTCTACTTCAACCCGCGCCCGCCCAACCGACCGCCTGTGCTCGGCGAGATCCGTCCGCTGGAATTGTCCGACCGCGCCGACGCCGAGCCGCTGCGCATCGGGCGTCCGACCGATCCGGACGACGACCAGCTCTTCGCCCAGATCTCCGGCCTGCCGCGCGGCGGCAGCGTGCGCATCGGCGACCGCATCGTGCTGATCGGCGATTACCTGACGGTGGAGCAGCTCGCCGCCACCAGCTTCAAGCCGGACGCGACGGTGGTGGGGGACGCCGGGCGCTTCGACTTCGCAATCATGGACGGGCGCGGCGGCGTGGTGCGGGGCGGCGTGGCGATCACCATCAAGCCCAGCAACCGTGAACCGGTGGTGGCCGGCGCGCGCACCGTCCGCGCCCTGCCGAACCGCTTGGCCATAGAGGCGCCGGTGGACCCCGACGGTGACCCGCTGACCGTCACCGTCACCGCCGTGCCCGACCGCGGCAAGGTGCGCGACGGCGCCACCCTGATCCGCCCCGGCGACCGCCTGCCGGCCGAGGGGCTGACCCGGCTGACCTTCGACCCGGAGCAGGAGCGGGCGGGTGCGGCGGGCGCCTTCACCTATCAGGTGGAAGACGGCAAGGGCGGCAAGGCCACCGGCACGGTGGCGCTGGAGATTGCTCCGCCGGGCGTCGCCCCGGCGGCACCGGCGCTGGAGGAATCGCTGTGGCAGATGGTCAAGGGAAGCCGCGAGCCCGCCGACTTCGAAGCCTTCCTGCGGCTGTTCGGCAACGGCACCTACGCCAAGCCGGCGCGGGAGAAGCTGGGCGCGCTCACCCCCGCCGCCAAGCCGCCGGAGGTCGCATCGACCCAACCGCCGCAGCCGGCACAATCGGCTGCTCCTGCGGTCCCGGTCGTCGAAGCGGCACCTTCGCCGCCACCAACACCGCCACCAACACCGCCACCAACACCGCCGCCGGCACCACCCCAGCCGGCACCCGCGCCGGAGCAGGTGGCCGCGGCGCCCCCGAACGGCAATGGGAACAGCGCGGTGCGCAACCACAGCCGCTCGGCCAGCTTCCAGGACTGCCCGGCCTGTCCGGTGATGGTGCGGATCGCACCCGGCAGCTTCACCATGGGCAGCGACCAGGGTGACCGCTCCGAACGTCCGGTGCACAAGGTCACCATCGCCAAGCCCTTCGCGCTCGGCGCCTACGAGGTGACGGTGGCCGAATGGCGCGCCTGCGTGGAGGGTGGCGGCTGCACCGATGGCATGCCGCGCATGACCAAGCCCACCGACAGCACCCCGATCCACAACATCTCCTGGCTGGAAGCCCAGGCCTACGCGAAGTGGCTGAGCCAGAAGACCGGCCAGCGCTATCGCCTGCCGTCCGAAGCGGAATGGGAGTACGCGGCGCGCGGCGGCACGACGGGCCGCTACTGGTGGGATGGGCAGACCGGGACGCTCGCCAACTGCAAGGACTGCGGCGGCGCGCAGGAACGGCTGACCCCGGCCTCGGTCGGCAGCTACAAGCCGAACCCCTTCGGGCTGCACGACATGAACGGCGGGGTGGCGGAGTGGGTCGCCGACTGCTGGCACGCGGACTACGCGGGCGCGCCGACGGACGGCAGCGCCTGGACCTCGGCCAACTGCCGGGAGCGCGTGCTGCGCGGCGGGTCCTGGCGGGGCGGCCTGGCTGATATCACCGACACGGCACGGCTGTTCTACGATCCCGACGTGCGGTACCTGAACAACGGGGTGAGGGTGTTGAGGGAGTTAAATTGAGGGGTGGTTGAATCGGGCCCCCACCCCGACCCTCCCCCGCTGCGCAGGGGAGGGAAATCTCTGCGAAGCGGCGGCAGTCCCCTCCCCTGCGTTAGCGGGGGAGGGTTAGGGTGGGGGCTCAACGAGACACTTCACCCATTCGCCTCGGCGATCTCCTCCAGCGCATTGCGGTCAAGCAGGGTGATCCGCCCGGACTCCATGGCGATCACGCCGTTGCGCTGCCATTCGCCCAGCAGCTTGTTGATGCTCTCCCGCGACACGCCCACCAAGCAACCAAGCTGCTGCTGCGACAGCTTGATGTCCAGCTTCAACCCGCCCGGCGCCGGTTTGCCGAACACGTCGGCCAGCCGCATCAGCGCGCGGGCGAAGCGGGACGATGCTTCCAGGAACAGCGTGTCCTCCAGATGCTCGCTGGTCTGGCGCAGCCGCTTGCACAGGACGGTGATGAGCTGGAGCGCCACCGCCGGACGCTCGTTCAGCAGCGGCACGAACTTCGAGCGGTCGAGCACCAGAAGGTCGGTCTCCTCCAGCGCCACGGCGTCGGCGGTCCGCGGCTCGCCATCGAGCAAGGCGATCTCTCCGAACAGACCGCCCTTGTTGATGATGTTCAGCACCAGCTCCTTGCCGTCGGTGGAATGGGAGCAGATCTTCACCCGCCCGCGGATGACCGCCATCATGCTGTCGCCGGGGTCGCCCTTCTGGAAGATGACCGCGCCGGGCCGGAAATAGGCCAGCCGGGCGCTGGCGGCGAGGCGTTGCAGTTCCGGCTTCTCCAGATGCTTCAGCAGGAAATGCCCGGACAGCACCAGTTCCTTGTCGAACGCGATCCGCACCGTCGTCATGGTCGCCCCCATACGGCTCGATGCCGGACAGTGTAGCGGGCGGAGGGCCTGCAACCGCAGCGCCAGAGGCGGTAACGCGCTCGCCCGTCCCTGCCACGTTCTTGCGGGCATAGGGGAGGGGACCGACCAAAGGTGAAACTTGTTCTGTCCAATGGTTCGTGACTACCATCATCGGCAAGGCGTTCGATGTAAGGCGCCGGCCCAGAAAACAGGGACCGCAGAACAGGGAAGGAGACGAGCGTGGACGCCACCACTCCGTCCGCAGACCTATCCAGGCGCACGGCCAACCATGTGCCGCTGACGCCGCTGGACTTCCTGCGCCGCTCCGCGATGGTCTATCCGGACAAGACCGCCGTGGTCTACGGTCCCCTGCGACGGAGCTGGGCGGAGTTGGAATGCCGCGCCCGCGCGCTGGCCTCCGCGGTGAGCAGGGCCGGCGTCCAGCCGGGGGAGGTGGTGTCCGTCCTGGCCTTCAACACCCCGGCGATGCTGGAGGCGCATTTCGGCATTCCCGGCGCCGGCGCGGTGCTGAACGCCATCAACACGCGGCTCGACCCGCCCGCCGTCGCCTTCATCCTGGAGCACGCCGAAAGCCGGCTGTTCCTGGTGGACCGCGGCCTGTCCGCGGTGGCCCGCGCCGCGCTGGAGCGCATGGCGGCCCCGCCGCGGGTGGTGTGGATCGACGACCCGGCGGCGCAGGACGCCGACCCAGTGGGCGATCTGGAGTATGAGGATCTCCTCAAGACCGGCGATCCCGAGGCTCCCTGGCGGACGCCGGAGGACGAGTGGGAGACCATCGCGCTCAACTACACCTCCGGCACCACCGGCAACCCCAAGGGCGTGCTGTACCATCACCGCGGCGCCCATCTGAACGCGCTCGGCAACGTCATCACCTTCGGGCTGCGGCCCGACAGCGTCTATCTGTGGACGCTGCCCATGTTCCACTGCAACGGCTGGACCTACCCCTGGGCGGTGACGGCGGTCGGGGCGACCCATGTCTGCCTGCGCACCGTCGACCCGGCGGCGATCTTCCGCCTGATCGCGGAGGAGAAGGTCACCCATCTCTGCGGCGCACCGGTCGTGCTGACCATGCTGATCCACGCGCCGGACGCGGTGAAACGCGGCTTCGACCACGGCCCGGTGCAGGTGGCGACCGGCGGGGCGGCGCCGCCCAGCGCGGTGATCGCGGGGATGGAGCGGATGGGCTTCCGCCTGACCCACCTCTACGGCATGACGGAATGCTACGGCCCCTCGACCGGCTGCGCGTGGCAGGAGGCATGGGCGGACCTGCCATTGGACGAGCGGGCGGTGAAGATGGCCCGCCAGGGCGTGCCCAACGTCACCATGTCCGAGCAGACCGTGCTCGACCCCGACACCGGCGGCGAAGTGCCCGCCGACGGCGAGACGCTGGGCGAACTGGCGCTGCGCGGCAACACGGTGATGAAGGGGTATCTGAAGAATCCGGCGGCGACCGACGAGGCGCTGCGCGACGGCTGGCTGCACACCGGCGACCTCGCCGTGCTGCATCCCGACCGCTACGTCGAGATCAAGGACCGCGCCAAGGACATCATCATCTCCGGCGGCGAGAATATCGCCTCTCTGGAGGTGGAGGAGGTTCTCTACAAGCACCCCCACGTCATGGAGGCTGCCGTCGTCGCCCGTCCCGACCCGAAATGGGGCGAGAGCCCTTGTGCCTTCGTCACGGTGAAGCCGGGATCGGAGGGGCGGGTGACGGAGGCCGAGATGATCGGCTGGTGCCGCGACCACCTCGCCCATTTCAAGGCGCCTCGGACGGTGGTGTTCGGGGCCTTGCCGAAGACATCGACCGGGAAGATCCAGAAGTTCGTGCTGCGCGAACAGGCGAGGGGGTTGTGAGGGAGTGGTCGCATCGGGCCCCCCTCCCAACCTCCCCCCGCTTCGCAGGGGGAGGAGCCATTCCCTCCCCTGCGAAGCTCTCGCGCAAACCGAAGGTTTGCGCTGACGCGGCAGGCGGACCTTTGGTCCGCCGAGAGCGGGGGAGGGTTAGGGAGGGAGCCCAACGAATGAACCCTAACAACATAAACTCAGGACCCCCATGACCCTCTCCCTCACCAACCGCACCGCCCTCGTCACCGGAGCCTCCGCCGGCCTGGGCCGCCACTTCGCGGGCGTGCTGGCCGCGGCGGGCGCCCGCGTCGCGCTGGCCGCAAGGCGGCGTGAGAGCCTGGACGCCGCCGTTGCCGAGATCGAGGTGGCGGGCGGGCAAGCCATCCCCGTTCTGATGGACGTCGCCGACGCCGCCTCCGTCCGCAACGGAGTCCGCGAGGCGGCGAGCGCGCTCGGCGGGCTGGACATCCTCGTCAACAACGCCGGGGCCACCGTCGCCAAGCCCGCGCTCGATTACGCGGAGGAGGACTGGGACCGCGTGATCGACACGAACCTGAAGGGCGCCTTCCTCACCGCGCAGGAGACGGCGCGTGTCATGAGGGAGCGGGGGCGGGGCGGGTCGATCGTCAACATCGCCTCGATCCTCGGGCTGCGGGTGGCCGGCCATGTCGTGGCCTACACCGCGTCGAAGGCCGGGCTGGTGCAGATGACCCAGGCGCTCGCCCTGGAATGGGCGCGTTACGGCATCCGAGTCAACGCGCTGGCCCCTGGCTACATGGAGACCGACCTGAACCGCGATTTCCTGGCGACCGACGCCGGGCAGGCGCTGATCCGGCGGGTGCCCCAGCGGCGGCTGGGGCGGCTGGCGGACCTCGACGGGCCGCTGCTGCTGCTCTGCTCCGATGCGTCGGCCTACATGACCGGGGCGGTCGTGCCGGTGGACGGCGGGCATCTGGTCAGCACCTTGTAATCAAGAAGAAACGACGGAGAGGACCCGAACCGATGGATTTCAGCCTGCCCCCGCACATCGAGGAGTTCCGCCGCCGCGTGCGCGCCTTCGTGGAGGAGCGCATCCTGCCGCTGGAAGCGGACCCGGCCTCCTACGACGCGCATGAGAACATCGCGCCCGCCCTGCTGGAGCGCCTGCGCGGGGAGGTGAAGGCCGCCGGGCTGTGGGCGCCGCAGATGCCGACGGAGCGCGGCGGGCAGGGGCTGGGCATCGTCGGCATGGCCGCAGCCTACGAGGAGATGAACCGCTCCATCTTCGGGCCGGTCTGCTTCAACTGCGCCGCCCCCGACGACGGCAACATGCAGCTTCTCAACAAGGTGGCGACCGAGGGGCAGAAGGAGCGCTGGCTCCAGCCCATTGTCGACGGCAAGGTCCGCTCCGCCTTCGTGATGACCGAGCCGCATCCCGGTGGCGGCTCCGATCCCTCGATGATGAAGACGCGGGCGGAGCGGAAGGGCGACCGCTGGGTGATCTCCGGCCACAAATGGTTCATCACCGGGGCGGGCGAGGCGCAGCATTTCATCCTGATCGCCCGCACGTCCGACGACAAGCGCAAGGGGCTGACCGCCTTCCTGTTCGACAAGGACCAACCCGGCTGGGAGATCGTCCGCCGCATCCCGATCATGGGGCCGGAGGAGCATGGCGGCCATTGCGAGCTGCGCTTCGACGGGCTGGAGGTTTCCGACGAGAACGTCCTGATGAACATCGGCGACGGGCTGAAGGCCACGCAGATACGCCTCGGCCCGGCGCGCCTGACCCACTGCATGCGCTGGACCGGCCTGTCGAAGCGGGCCATGGAGATCGCCGCCGCCTATGTGCGCGAGCGCGAGAGCTTCGGCACCACGCTCGCCGGGCACGAGGGCGTGCAGTGGATGATGGGCGACGTCGCCATGCAGATCGAGATCGGGCGGCTGCTGGTCATGAAGGCGGCGTGGCAGCTCGACCGCGGCGACTTCGCCCGCAAGGAGGTGTCGATGGCCAAGGTCCATGTCGCCGAGACGCTGCACAAGGCGGTGGACACGGCCATCCAGCTCTGCGGGGCCAGGGGCTATTCGAAGGACACGGCGCTGGAGTGGATGTACCGCTACGCCCGGCAGGCCCGGCTGGTGGACGGGGCGTCGGAGGTCCACAAGATGGTCCTTGCGCGATTCTACATGGACGAGGGCGACGGCTTCTGGGCCTGGGGGTGATGGGATGGGCGCACTGATCGACGGGGAAAGCCGGCCGCGGCTGGAATCGTGGCTGGCCGGGGTGACCGGCGCGACGCGCGTGTCGGTGGCCGACGAAGGCACGCTCGGCGGGGGAGCCATCTCGCTCAACCTCGCGGTGACGCTGGACATCGACGGCGGGCCGCAGGCCGGGCGGCACGCCTGCGTGCTGCGCGCCCAGCCCGGCGGCGGCGCGGCGGCGGCGTCCGGCATGAAGGCCAGCATCTCCAAGGCGCAGGAGTTCGCCGTGCTGCGCGCCGCCTTCGGCGCCGGGGTGGCCGCACCCGAACCCATCGCCGCATGCGGCGACCCGGCGGTTCTCGGCGCCGACTTCTACATCATGCGCCGCGCCGAGGGCATCGGGGCCGGGCACAAGGTGGTCAAGGCCGACCAGCCGCAGCGCGGCCTCGCCCGCGAGCTTGGCCGGCAGTTGGGCCGCCTGCATCGGGCCGGTCCGGACACGCCGGGGCTGGGGGACCTGCCGGTGCCGAACCCGTCGCCGGCGCTGGATTGCGTCCACGCCTACCGCGACTGGCTGGGCGATCTGGCGCTGCGCGACGCCGTGCTGGCCTGGGGCCTGCGCTGGCTGGAGATCCACGCGCCACCGCCGGGCGATCTGGTGCTGTGCCACCGCGACTACCGCACCGGGAACTATCTGGTGAAGGACGGCGGGCTGACCGCCATCCTGGATTGGGAGTTCGCGGGATTCAGCGACCCCATGGAGGATCTCGGCTGGTTCTGCGCCCGCTCCTGGCGGTTCGGGCGCCACGACCGCGAGGCGGGCGGGCTGGCCGGCCGGGAGGATTTCTACGCCGGTTACGAGGAAACCTCGGGCCGCCGGGTGGACCCGCGGGCGGTCGCCTATTGGGAAACCGCGGCCTACATGCGCTGGGCGGCCATCGCGGTCCTCCAGGGGCGCCGCCATACCTCCGGGGAGGAGCCGTCGCTGGAGCTGGCCTTGACCGGGCGGATGCTGCCGGAGATCGAGCTGGATCTGATGCGCCACATCCGCGGGCTGGGGCTGACGGCGTCCGCCCCGGCGGCGGTGGAGGCCGAACCGTCCGGCGATGCCGGCGAAGAGAGGGTCGCCTGATGCGCACCAGCCCCGACGCCCAGGAATTGCTGAGCATCGTCGCGGAGACCTTCCGGACCGACCTGCTTCCCCACATCCCGCCGGCCCAGCGCTACACGGCGCTGATGATCGCCAACGCGCTGGGGATCGTGCAGCGTGAACTGGCCGGGGTGGACGAGGCGGGTCACGCCGTGCTGGCGGCGCTGGCCCTGCTTTACGGCGAGGACGCGGACGACAGCCTGTCCGGCGCTGACCTGCGTCAGCGGGTGGAGGCCCTGCAGCACCGCCTGTGCATCGAGATCGCCGCGGGCGACTTCGACCACGACGGCCAGGACGTGCTTATGGAGTGCCTGGAGGAGATCGTCCAGGCCCGGCTGGGTATCACCAACCCGAAGCTGTTGCCGGGGTAGGCCAAGTACCCCTCTCCCGCCATGGGAGAGGGGAGCGAAAGCTGTGGGCGTTACTCCGCGATCGGCTCGTAGAATTCCGGGCCGAAGTCGGCGGCTTGGCGGCTGGTCACGTTGAAGGGCTTCTTCAGGCCGCCGCGGAAATACCGCTTCACCAGATCCTGCCACGTCTCCACCGGGTCCACGCCGCGCTTGGCGCAGAGATGGCCGAACCAGCGGCGCCCGGCGGCGACGTGGGTGATCTCCTCGTCGTGGATGATCTGGAGCAGGGCGGCGCTCTCGGCGTCGCCGAACTCGCGCAGGCGGCGGACGGTTTCCGGGGTCACGTCGAGCCCGCGCGCCTCCAGCACCATCGGCACCACGGCCAGCCGGGCGGCGAGGTCGTGGGCGGTGGTGGTCGCTGCCTGCCACAGCCCGTCATGGGCCGGCAGCTCGCCGTAGCCGGAACCGAGTTGGTTCAGCCGCTCCTCCAGCATCTGGAAATGCCGGGCCTCGTCGTCGGCGACCTGCACCCAGTCGTCGGTGAAGCCCTTGGGCATCCCCTCGCCGACGAAGCGGCACACGATGTCCCAGGCGAGATCGATGGCGTTCAGCTCGATGTGGGCCAGCGCGTGAAGCAGGGCGACGCGGTTCTGCGCGCTGCCGCCGCGCCCGCGCTTGGGCATGTCGCGGGGCAGCATCAGCGGCGGGCGCTCCGGACGGGCGGGGCGCTCCGGCGGGACCAGCGCGCCGAATTCGCTGATGCGTCCGTCGCGCCACGCCGCGGCGTAGTCCCGCGTCAGGCGCACCTTCTCCAGCGGCGCCGCGGTGGTCAGAACCGCGACGGCCGCATCGCACAGCGTGGTCACCATCCATACGCAACGAAATGGGGGTTCAGGATGTCGGCCTTGCCGTAGAGGAAGGGCGAGCCGTCGGGCTGCTCCACCCGCCCGCCGGCGGCGGCGAGGATGGCGTGGCCGGCGGCGGTGTCCCATTCGCTGGTCGGGCCGAAGCGGGGGTAGAGGTCGGCCTTGCCGGAAGCCACCGTACAGAACTTCAAGGAACTGCCGCAGGTCACCCGGTTCTTCACCGTGTAGCCGGCCAGAAAGCTCTCCAGTTCGCTGCCGCTGCCGTGGGAGCGGCTGGCGACCACGGTCAGGCCGTCGGGAGGCGGCTTGCGGACCTGGATCGGATAGTCATGGCGGCCTTCCACCCAATGGACGGCGGTGCCCGCTCCGCAGGCGGCGTAGAGATCGCCCGTGGCCGGCGCGTAGACGACCCCCAGAACCGGGCGCCCGCCCTCGATCAGGGCTATGTTGACGGTGAACTCGCCGTTGCGGCTGATGAATTCCTTGGTACCGTCCAGCGGATCGACCAGCCAGAAGCGTCCGCCGGAAATGTCCGGCCGGTGCCCGGCGGCCACGGCCTCCTCCGCCACCACCGGGATGCCGGGGGCGATGTGGTGCAGGGCCGGGGTGATGACGTGCTCGGCGGCCAGATCGGCCTGGGTGACCGGACTGCCGTCGACCTTTGTGGCGGCGTCGATGCCGTCGTTGTAGAAGCGCAGGATCACCTGACCCGCTTCGTGGGCGATGGTCCGCACCTTGGGCAGCAGGCTCGCCGCGGCGGTGTCGGTCATGGGTGGTCCTCCGGTCGGCTGGTGTGCGAACGGCCACCATAGCGCGCCCGGATGCTGGGCTGGAAGGCTGGAAAGGGCGGGAAGGATGGGAGAATGCGGATGAACGGGGGGTGGCGCGCCATGGAAGCGACGGACCTGGACCGTGTGATGGCCATCGCCGAGATCGTGCACCCCGATTACCCGGAAGACCGCGCCGTCTTCGCCGAGCGTCTGGCCCTCTACCCGGAGGGCTGCGCCATGGCGGAGGCGGATGGGCTCGGCATCGGCTACATCGTCATGCATCCGGGGCGGTTGGGCGTTCCGCCGCCGCTCGATTCGCCGCTCGGCACGCTGCCGGAGGCGCCGGATTGCCTCTATCTGCACGACGTCGCCCTGCTGCCCGCGGCGCGTGGGTTGGGGCTGGGTGTCGCGGCGCTGGAGCGCATGGACGCGCTGGCGGTGCGGCAGGGCTTCCGCTGGCTGGCCCTGACGTCAACCCCCGGCGCACGGGCCTTCTGGGACGCGCAGGGGTTTGTGCCTCGTGACGGTGGACCGCAAGACGGCGGGGCCGGTCTGGCGGCCAAGCTCGCCTCCTACGGTGGCGGCATGACCTATATGACCAAGCCGGTGAAAGGCTGATCCGGAGGCATTGAATAAATTTTGCCGCAAATCGAATTCATTGCGCCGGGCGCTGATTCGATTTGCGGCAAGTTGTCCGACTCCGGCCGGCGGGTCCGGATGCTATCTTGCGGCGTTCTCCGCACCTCAAGCACGGCCGTTCGCCGGCAGGCCCCCATGCAGCCATCCGCCAGTTTCCCGTGGAAGACCGAATACACGGTTGGAAACGAGTCCATCGACGAACAGCACCGGACGCTTCTGGAACTGGCCGGGCTGCTGCACATGGCGGTGGCGGCGGGGCAGGGCTACAAGATCATCCAAAGCGCCTTTGCCGCCCTGGTGAAGTACACGGATGAGCATTTCACCGCCGAGGAGCGGTTTTGGACCGACGCCAGGAGCGGTGGCGTGGAACAGCACAAGCGGCTGCACCGGCAGATCACCGAAGAGCTGCTGGCGCTGCGGTTCGAGGGGCCGTACGGGGTCGTCTTCTGCACACCCAACGAATTGACCAACTGGGTCGAACACCGCCTGATCGCCCATTTCATCGAAGAGGATCAGGACGTCTACCGCAGCCTGTCCCAAGGCGCCAAGCGGAGGCGGGCCTCCTCCTGACCGCCTTCGGGCGACCGTCGTTTGCGGAACCGGCCCACCGGACCGGCCCCGAGGCCCTCTTCCCCCGGCATCGATGGACGCCGGAACCGCGCCCGCTCCATCCCGGATGGCCTGCCCCGGAGGCGGGCAGGATGCGGACTGTGAAAAGCACGTTTGCATGAAAACTCGAAGGCAAACGATTGAGTGCAAATGCATTCAAATAAAATAGTTTTATTATGAAAATTATCACCGCTATTGTTTTTTGAATGCTCCGACCATTCCTAAATAAATATGAATGAATGCAATTCGTGAATTCATGAATTGCATCGTCATGGTTGGCGTTCGCGTCAATGCCATGCGGAGGTTGGGGTGTTTTGCCAACCGCGAGGGAACGCCATGTCTGAACTTTACCTGCTTCCGCCGTCCACGTCCGTGGCCTATCCGTCCAGCCTTCCGTCGGGCACGGTGAAGCTGTACGCCGATCAGAACTGGAGCAGCGACAATCTGACCATCACCACCTCGGGCGCGATCGAAGGCGTCCAGAGTTCCTTCGCCGGGACCAACCTGAACGACCGGACCACCTGGGTCGCCTTCAACCTGCCGGAGGGGGTAGTCCTGACCCTGCTGGAGCACAAGACCACCCCGCCCGCCGGCCAGCCCTACAGCTTCAACGGCTGCGGGCGTTGCGTCGATCTGATCGGCAACGGGAAGACGCAAACGGTCGACGTCGAGAAGCTCGGCGCCAACGACTGCCTGTCCGCCTACATCTGGCGCAACGTGGATCTGAACACCGGCGTCTTCCAGCTGTTCGACGGGCTGAACTATACCGACAACCGCAACACCTTCTTCCTGTGCGAATGGCCGATGGGTTCGGTGCTGTCGCTGGTGGGCTGGTACATCTGCGACCGGGCGGCGTCGATCTATTTCGGCGGGCTGACCACCCAGCAGGTGGCGCTGTACGACGGCGGCCAGGCCGAAGGAGAAACCCTGTCCGTCGCCGGCTGGCTGAGCATGGACGGCATTCCGGACCTGCGCAGCTATTCCTTCGTCGACAAGGAGGCCTCGTGGCGATGGGATCTGCTGCCTCCGGCCCATTCGGAGGTCGATCCCTTCACGATCACCTCGCCGGTCCCCACCAGCCCGTCGAGCAGCATCAGCAGTTCCATCTCCGGCACCAACGAGGGGGCGGCGACGATCACCGACACGGTGTCGGTGACCAGCGGGAAATCACAGTCCCTGACGCTGTCGGTCACCGATTCCTACACGATCGGTTATGTCCAGGAGGTGCGCTTCACCTACGGGATCGGTCTGACCGGCGAGGTCGAGGTCGGTTGCACCTTCTCCATGTCCTACACCTACACGGGCACGAAGGAGACCTCGGTCACCAATTACTACGATCTGTCGGTCAGCCAGACGATCGAGATCCCGGCCGACTGCCGCTACAGCTCGACGATGACGATCCTGATGGCCGAAATTCCGCCGACCTCCTACAGCACGCCGGCGGTCTTCTACTACACCCAGCCGGTGCCCGGTTCGACCTACGATCCGGCGATGAGCGCCGAACTCGGCAAGACGGTCTACGCGCTGCGCCAGACGGTGACGGGCTACGTCAACGGCGGCGTCTCGGTGGATGTCCGGAGCAGCACGGAAACCCAGCCGCTGACCGTGGCGGCGCTGGCCGACGCCTGACGCCGGAACCGCCCGCGATGCGGGTCCGCCATCGCAGGTTTAGCGCCCAACGTTGCCTTTGCCGTGGAACGGACCCAACTCTAACTGGTTTATGATGTGGCGCGGCTGCCGGATGGGCGCGGGATTCCCCGCCCGCCCGGCGACCCCGCTCCACCAGACCAGCGGAGCGACGGCGGCGGTATGAAGAACTCGGACAATGGCCGGATCGATCGGAACGACACGCTCTGGTACAAGGACGCGGTCATCTATCAGCTTCATGTGAAGGCGTTCTTCGACGCCGACAATGACGGCATCGGCGACATCGCCGGCCTGACGCAGAAGCTCGACTACATCCAGGAGCTTGGCGTCACCACGCTGTGGCTGTTGCCCTTCTACCCCTCGCCGCTGCGCGACGACGGCTACGACATCGCCGATTACAAGGCGGTCAACCCGTCCTACGGCAATCTCCAGGACTTCAAGCGGTTCCTGCGCGAATGCCATGACCGCGGCCTGCGCGTGATCACCGAGCTGGTCATCAACCACACCTCCGACCAGCACCCGTGGTTCCAGCGCGCCCGTCAGGCCAAGCCGGGATCGAACCACCGCAATTTCTACGTCTGGTCCGACACCGACCAGAAGTACCAGGGCACGCGCATCATCTTCTGCGACACGGAAAAGTCCAACTGGACCTGGGATTCCGAGGCGCAGGCCTATTTCTGGCACCGCTTCTACTCGCACCAGCCCGACCTGAACTTCGACAACCCGAAGGTTCTTCAGGAGGTGCTGAACGTGATGCGCTTCTGGCTGGACATGGGGGTGGACGGGCTGCGGCTCGACGCCGTGCCCTACCTGAAGGAGCGCGAGGGCACCAACAACGAGAACCTGCCGGAGACCCACGACGTCCTGAAGGCCATCCGCACGGAGATCGACAAGGGCTACGGCGACCGCATGCTGCTGGCCGAGGCGAACCAGTGGCCGGAGGACGTGCTGCCCTATTTCGGCGACCTGGAGAAGGGCGGCGACGAATGCCACATGGCCTTCCACTTCCCGCTGATGCCGCGCATCTACATGGCCGTCGCCATGGAGGACCGGCACCCCATCGCCGACATCATGCGCCAGACGCCGGACATCCCGGACGAGTGCCAATGGGCCATCTTCCTGCGCAACCATGACGAGCTGACGCTGGAGATGGTCACCGACCGGGAGCGGGACTATCTTTGGGACTTCTACGCCGCCGACCGGCGCATGCGCATCAACCTGGGCATCCGGCGGCGCCTCGCCCCGCTGCTCCAGAACGACCGCCGCAAGATCGAGTTGCTGAAGAGCCTGCTGCTGTCCATGCCGGGCACGCCGGTGCTCTACTACGGCGACGAGATCGGCATGGGCGACAACATCTATCTCGGCGACCGCGACGGCGTGCGCACGCCGATGCAGTGGTCGCCCGACCGCAACGGCGGCTTCTCCCGCGCCGACCCGGCGCGGCTGTATCTCCCGGCGATCCAGGACCCCATCTACGGCTTCCAGGCCATTAACGTCGAGGCGCAGCAGCGCAGCCCGTCGTCGCTCCTCAACTGGATGAAGCGGCTGATCGCCGTGCGCCAGCAGCACAAGGCGTTCGGGCGCGGCAGCTTCCAGCTTCTCTATCCGGGCAACCGCAAGGTCTTGGCCTATCTGCGCTGCCATTCGACGGAGGAGGGCGACGAGGTCATCCTCTGCGTGGCCAACCTGTCCCGTTCCGCCCAGGCGGTGGAGCTGGACCTGAAACAGTTCCGCGGCCGCGTGCCGGTGGAGATGCTGGGCCGCACGGTCTTCCCGCCGGTCGGCGATCTGCCCTACCTGCTGACCATCCCCGCCTACGGCTTCTACTGGTTCGCCCTGGCCGCCGAGGCGGCGCTGCCGTCCTGGCACGAGACGATGCCGGAGCCGGTGCCCGACCTGCTGACCATCGTCATGCGCGACGGCTGGAAAAGCCTGATCAGCGGGCGCGCGGAGGCGGAACTGGCGCGCGACATCCTGCAGGCCTATCTGCCGCAGCAACGCTGGTTCGCCGCCAAGGACCGCCGGATTGAGCGCGCGCATGTCCCGGTGTCCGCGCGGCTGAACGGGCCGGGCGACGGCTTCATGCTGCTCCACACCGACGTCGAGCTTTCCGGTGGCGGCACGCAGTCCTACTTCCTGCCGCTCGCCATGAGCTGGGAGGAGAACGCCGGCAACACCGGCTGGCCGCTGCTCCCCTTCACGCTGGCCAAGGCCCGGCGCGGCCCGCGCACCGGCGCCATCTACGACGCCATGCAGGCCGACGCCTTCACCCGCAGCCTGCTGACCGCCCTGCGCGAGGGGCGGGAGATTCCGGCGTCGCACGGGCATCTGCGCTTCTCGCCCACGGCCTGCATGGCCGACCTCGTGGTGGACGACGAGACGGAGATCCGCCGCCTGGGTGTGGAGCAGAGCAACAGCTCCATCCTGGTCGGCAGCCAGGCCGTGCTGAAGGCGTTCCGCCGCCTGACCCCCGGCGCCCATCCGGAGCTGGAGGTCGGACGCTTCCTGACCGAGGTCGCGGGTTTCCAGAACACGCCGCCGCTGCTCGGCTCCGTCGAACATGTGGCGGAGGACGGCACGCCGACCGCTTTGTTCGTTCTCCAGGGCTTCGTTCGCAATCAGGGCGACGGCTGGAGCAGCACCGTCGATTCGCTGGTGCGCGACCTGGACGACATCCGTCTCGGCCTGTCCCACGACCCGGAGGAGCCGACCGAGGGCGAACCCTTCGGCATGCACGCCGCCATGATGGCGACGCTCGGCCAGCGCACGGCGGAACTCCACTGCGCGCTGGCGAAGCGGACCGGCGATTCCGCCTTCGATCCGGAACCGGTCACCGCCGACGACCTGAAGGGCTGGGGCGAGGCCGCCCGCCGTCAGGCCGAGGCCGCCTTCGCCGCGCTGCCCGGCGCGCTGGACCGTCTGGCCCCCGCCGTGCGGGAACAGGCGGAGTCCCTGCTGGCCCGCCGCACCGACGTGATGAACCGGCTGGCCGAGCTAGCCGACACGCCGCCGCAGGGCGACAAGACGCGCATCCACGGCGACTATCACCTGGGGCAGGTGCTGCGCGCCCAGAACGACTGGTACATCATCGATTTCGAGGGCGAGCCGGCGAAGTCGCTGGAGGAGCGCCGGGCCAAGCACAGCCCGCTGCGCGACGTGGCGGGGATGCTGCGCTCCTTCAACTACGCCACCTGGGCGGCGCTGTTCCGGATCGACGAGACGGGCGCGCTGGAGGAGGCCGGCGCGGTGATGGAGGCGGCGCTCGATTGGGAGCGGCGCAGCGTGCAGAGCTTCCTGGAGGCCTACCGCGCCGCCATGGCGGCCTGCCCGGACGTGCCGGACGGAACCGCCGCCGACCGCCGCCTGCTGGCGCTGTTCCTGATGGAGAAGGCGCTCTACGAAATCGCCTACGAGGCTGCCAACCGGCCGAACTGGATCGGCATTCCGGTGAAGGGCGTGCTGGGGCTTCTGGACGGCGAATCCTGAGGCGAAACCCAATGGGCGACATAGGACGCCGCGGGCGTGGTGTGACAAACGCCCCGGCGCTATGTTCACACCCCAGGAACGAGCAAGGGTAAGGGGAAAGTCAGCCGATGCCGAACGACATCCGAACGGGAAACCGTGCCAAGGCGCAGGAAGCGTCGCCGAAGGCCGTGTCGCCGTTGAGCGGCGGCATCGAGGCCATCGTCCGCGCCGACCACGGCGATCCCTTCGCGATCCTGGGCATGCACCAGACCGGAAAGGATCAGCCCGTCGAGGTCCGTGCCTTCATCCCCGGCGCGGAAAAGCTGTGGGTGGTCGACAGCGCGTCCGGCGACCCGGTGGGCGAGGCGGACAAGGTCCACGACGAGGGTTTCTTCGTCGCCGTCCTGCCCGACCGCAAGGAGCGCTTCCGCTACCGCCTGCGCGTCCAGTTCCCGCTGGCCACGGTGGAGTTCGAGGATGCCTACCGCTTCTGGTCCGTCCTGGGCGAGCTGGACATCCATCTGCTCGCCGAGGGCACGCACCTCAAGAGCTTTGAGCGGCTGGGCGCCCACCCGCGGGAGATCGACGGGGTGGCCGGCGTGGCCTTCGCCGTCTGGGCGCCCAACGCGCGGCGGGTCAGCGTGGTCGGCGACTTCTGCGACTGGGACGGGCGGCGCCTGCCGATGCGCAAGCGGATGGAAGCCGGCGTGTGGGAAATCTTCGTGCCCCACGCCACCATCGGCCAGCGCTACAAGTTCGAGATCAAGGGGGCGGGCGGCGATCTGCTGCCGCTGAAGTCCGATCCCTACGCCTTCCAGGCCGAGTTCCGTCCCCAGACCGCCTCCGTGGTGCACGGTCTGCCGTCCTACGACTGGCAGGACGCCGAGTGGCAGCAGACCCGCTCCGCCAGCGCCGACCTGACCGCGCCGATCTCCATCTACGAGGTCCATCTCGGGTCCTGGGCGCGGGTGCCGGAGGAGGGCGACCGCTTCCTGACCTACCGCGAACTGGCCGAACGGCTGGTGCCCTATGTGAAGGATCTCGGCTTCACCCACATCGAGCTGCTGCCGATCACCGAGCATCCCTTCGACGGCTCCTGGGGTTACCAGCCGATCGGCATGTACGCGCCGACCAGCCGTCATGGCACGCCGGAGGACTTCAAGCATTTCGTGGACGCCTGTCACGCGGCGGGGATCGGGGTGCTGCTCGACTGGGTGCCCGGCCACTTCCCGACCGACCCGCACGGGCTGGGCTGGTTCGACGGCACGCACCTGTACGAGCATTCCGATCCGCGCCAGGGCTATCATCAGGACTGGAACACGCTGATCTACAATTTCGGCCGGACGGAGGTGCAGAACTTCCTGCTGGGCAACGCGCTGTTCTGGCTGGAGCATTACCGGCTGGACGGGCTGCGGGTCGATGCCGTGGCCTCCATGCTCTACCTCGACTACAGCCGCAAGGCCGGCGAGTGGGTCCCCAACCGCTTCGGCGGGCGCGAGAACCTGGAATCCATCGCCTTCCTGAAGCGGATGAACGAGCTGACCTACGGCCATCATCAGGGGATCATGACGGTGGCCGAGGAATCCACGGCTTGGCCGGCGGTGTCGCGGCCCGTCTATCTCGGCGGGTTGGGCTTCGGCTACAAGTGGAACATGGGCTGGATGCACGACACGCTGGAGTACATGGCGAAGGACCCCATCCACCGCCGTTACCACCACCACCAGCTCACCTTCGGCCTGATCTACCAGTTCTCGGAAAACTTCGTGCTGCCGCTCAGCCACGACGAGGTGGTGCACGGCAAGGGCTCGCTGATCAACAAGATGCCGGGCGACGACTGGCAGAAATTCGCCAACCTGCGCGCCTATTACGGCTTCATGTTCGCCCATCCCGGCAAGAAGCTGCTGTTCATGGGCGGCGAGTTCGGCCAGTGGCGCGAGTGGAGCGAGGCGCGCAGCCTGGATTGGCACCTGCTGGAGGAGCCGCTGCACCAGGGGCTTCACGCGCTGGTGCGCGACCTGAACCGGATGTACCGCGGTCTGAAGCCGCTGCACCAGACCGATTGCGATCCGGCTGGCTTCGAATGGATCGAGGCCAACGACAGCGACAACTCCATCCTCGCCTTCCTGCGCAAGAGCGGGGAGGACCCGGAGCACCATGTGGTCGTGGTGTGCAACTTCACGCCGCTGCCGCGCGATGGCTACCGCGTCGGCGTGACCCTGCCGGGGCGGTACGAGGAGGTGCTGAACACCGACGCCCCGGAATACGGCGGCAGCGGCGTCGGCAACGCCGGCGGCGTGGCGAGCGAGGAGACGGAATGGCATGGCCGTCCGCATTCCATCTGCCTGACCCTGCCGCCGCTGGGCACGCTGGTGCTGGAGCGCAAGGCGGGGTAGGGGCGCCGCCATCTCGTCCCAACGGGCACCCTTGACGGGCGCTGCGTGCCTCCTCTTTATTGACTTGGCTATCCCGCACAGGCTCCGGGCGGACGAGCGTCCGGGGGGGACGATCATGACGATGAGGAACCGGCCGCCGTCCGTCGAAGAGGTGGTGCGCATCCTGCGCAGCCACAGCGCTGACCTGCGTCGGCGCGGTGTTCTGCATGCCGCCGTCTTCGGGTCGGTGGCGCGCGGCGAGGCCCGGCCCGACAGCGACATCGACATCGTGATTGATCTGGACCCCGGTCGGCCCATGGGTCTGTTCGAGTACACGCGGGTGACGCTCGACATCGGTGACCTGTTCGACCGGCCAACGGATGTGGTGGTGCGGAAGAATCTGAAGCCCGCCCTTCGGGACAGCGTGGCGGGGGAGGCGGTGCATGCCTTCTAGGTCGCCGCAGCGGCGGCTGGAGGACATCGTCCAGAACATCGATGCCATTGCCCGATTCGTTTCCGGAATGGGTTTCGAGGATTTTCTGGCCGATCAGAAGACCAGCTACGCCGTGCTGCGCGCTCTCGAAATCATTTCGGAAGCCTCTCGGCGCATCCCCGATGACGTCAGACAGCGCCATCCCGAAATCGATTGGCGGGCCATAGCCGGTGCCGGTAACATCTACCGGCACGATTACGACAACGTGGACGACGCTCTTACGTGGCACACCATTCAACACGAACTTTCGCCGCTGAGGGCTGTGGTCGTCGCGGAATTGATGCGGATCGAAGGGAACCGGCCATGACGGTCCCACAAGACGGGATCGTCGTCTGATGTCCATCTCCACCGCCACGCGCACCGCCGTTTGGCCCGGCAAGCCCTATCCGTTGGGGGCGAACTGGGACGGGTTCGGGGTCAATTTCGCCCTGTTCTCCGCCCACGCCGAGAAGGTCGAGCTGTGCCTGTTCGACCAGACCGGCCAGCGGGAGGTCGAGCGGGTCGTCCTGCCGGAGCACACCGACGAGGTCTGGCACGGCTATCTGCCGGAGGCCCGGCCGGGCCTGCTCTACGGCTACCGCGTCCATGGCCCCTACGAGCCGTTGGCGGGGCACCGCTTCAACCCGAACAAGCTGCTGCTCGATCCCTACGCCAAGGCGCTGTTCGGGCCGTTCCGCTGGTCGGACGCCCATTACGGCTACCGCGTCGGCTCGACGCGCGAGGATTTGTCCTTCGACCGGCGCGACAACGCCCGCGGCATGCCGAAATGCCGGGTGGTCGACCGCGCCTTCACCTGGGGGCATGACCGGCATCCGGCGGTTCCCTGGTCGGACACGGTGATCTACGAGACTCATGTCGGCGGCTTCACCATGCGCCATCCGGAGGTACCGGCCCCGCTGCGCGGCACCTTCGCCGGCATGTCCACCCACGCGGTGATTGACTATCTGAGGGCGCTGGGCATCACCTCGGTGGAGTTCCTGCCGGTGCAGTCCTTCGCTGACGACCGGCATCTGGTCGGGCAGGGCTTGCGCAACTACTGGGGCTACAACAGCATCGGCTTCTTCGCGCCCGAGCCGCGCTACATGACCACCGGCGTTCTGTCGGAGTTCAAGACCATGGTCGCCCGCCTGCACGAAGCGGGGATCGAGGTCATCCTCGACGTGGTCTACAACCACACGGGCGAGGGCAACCATCTCGGCCCGACCCTGTCCTTCAAGGGCATCGACAACCTCAGCTACTACCGGCTGCTGCCCGACAACCCGCGCTTCTACATCAATGATACCGGCACCGGGAACACCCTGAATCTCAGCCACCCGCGCGTGCTCCAGCTGGTCATGGACAGCTTGCGCTACTGGGTGACGGAGATGCATGTCGACGGCTTCCGCTTCGACCTCGCCACCGTGCTGGCGCGGGAGCCCTACGGGTTCGACCCCGGTTCGGGCTTCCTCGACGCGGTGCGGCAGGACCCGGCGCTGGCCGACGTGAAGCTGATCGCCGAGCCGTGGGACGTCGGTCCCGGCGGCTATCAGGTCGGCAACTTTCCGCCGGGCTGGGCGGAGTGGAACGACCGCTACCGCGACACGGTGCGCCGCTACTGGCGCGGCGACGACGGCATGCTTCCGGAGCTGGCGGGACGCATCGCCGGCTCGTCGGACCTGTTCGAGAAGCGTGGACGGCGGCCCTGGTCGTCGGTGAACTTCGTCACGGCGCATGACGGCTTTACCCTGCACGATCTCGTTTCCTTCAATGACAAGCACAATTGGGCCAACGGCGAGGACAACCGCGACGGCCATTCCGCCAACCATTCCTGGAACCACGGGGTGGAGGGCGAGACCGACGACCCGGCGATCCGCGAGGCCCGCGCGAAGCAGAAGCGCAATCTGCTGGCCACCCTGTTCCTGTCTCAGGGCACGCCGATGATGCTGGCCGGCGACGAGATTGGCCACAGCCAGAAGGGCAACAACAACGCCTATTGCCAGGACAACGAGACCTCGTGGCTGGATTGGGCGCGGCTGAAGGGCGAGGGCGGGCCGATGCTGGCCTTCGTCAAGCGGCTGATCGCGCTTCGCAAGGCGCATCCGGTGCTGCGCCGCCCGGTTTTCCTGCACGGACGACGGATCTCGCCGAACGGATTGAAGGACATCGTCTGGTACACGCCGCAGGGGGTGGAAAAGTCGGCGGAGGATTGGCGCAACGGCCATGCGCGCTGCATCATGCTGCTGCTGAACGGCCATGCCGGAACCTACACCGGGGTGGACGGGGCGCCGCAGGACGACGGGGTGCTGCTGATCGTGCTGAACGCCCACACCGACACGGTCAACGTCACCCTGCCGGAGGTGCCCGACGCGCGCGGCTGGCGCTGCGTGCTCGACACCCGCGTGGCGGACGGAGCCGGCGACGGGCGGATGCAGCTCGCCGGGCGGACGATGCCGGTGGACGGGCGGACCGCGCTGGTGTTCGTGCAGGTTGATTCGCCCGGCCGTTGATGCGGGTCAATAGGCGGTCTTTTCCGCCTGTGCTAACGTCCAGGCCGGGGATGGCCTTTCCACCTCCGGTTTCCGCGGAACCCACGCATGCCCGACTACGACTACTCCCTGGTTGATGCCGCCATCATCGACACGCAGTCCAACACCCAGCGCGTCCTGCGCGAGGTGCTGGCGCGGCTGGGGATGAAGCGGGCGGAGGCCTACGGCTCGGTCCGGGACGCGGTGGACATGGCGACGGCGGCTACGCCCGACCTGATCCTGCTGGACATCGATGGAGAGGAGGCGGAGGCGTTGCGCCTCATCCGTCGTCTGCGCAACGAGCCGGACACCCGCAATCCCTACGCCTGCATCGTCGCCACGACGTGGCAACCGACGCCGCTTCTGGTCATGCGCGTCACCAACGCCGGGGCCGACGACCTGCTGGTGAAGCCCGTCTCGCCCAAGCAGGTGCAGGACCGGCTGGCCGCCCTGATCGAATCGCGCAAGAAATTCGTGGTGACCGCCGACTACACCGGCCCCGACCGGCGCAAGTCGCCGCGCGAGGGCGCCCAGGTGCCGCTGCTCGACGCGCCGAACACGCTGCGGCTGAAGGCCACCAACCGCTGGGCGCACATCAACGCCCGGCAGCTCATGGCCGAGGCCAACCACTTCGTCAACGAGCAGAAGCTGCTGCGCATCAGCGTCCAGGTCGCCTTCCTGATCGAATTCGCCGCCACCGGCCTGACCGCCCGTCCGCCGGAGCGCATGGCGGTGGACCATCTGGCCCGCGTCCCGGCCTTCCTGGACGACCTGCTGCGCCGCCTCGACGACCTGGGTGAGCCGGGGCCGGCGGAGTCCGCCACCAAGTCCTTGAAGATGATGGCGGAGCGCTTGCGCCTCCAGGCCGAATCGGGCGCCGTCGCGGCGGAGGAGGTGGAGCGCGTCCGTACGCTCGCCCGTGATCTGATGCAGGCGGTGGATGCGAACCGCTCCCTGGAGGCCATGATGGCCGAGGTAGCCGCCGCGGTGACCGGCTATCGTGCCCGTCTGGAGCAGATGGCGCAGGCCAAGGCGGAGGCCGCGCGGGCCGCGACGGCGGTGCCCGCAGCGAACGGCGATGCCGCGAAAGAGGCGGTCGGGCCGTGATCCCGCAAATGGTGAGCCGCTGAAGGCGAAGGCCGGATCATCCAAGGTTGCGGCGCGTTGTCACCCTTGCCCCGTCGCCGCGCGCGAAAGCGTTGCGGTCAATATGAAAATTCGAATGTTCGGGGCTGGACGGAACCGGCCCGACGCGCAATGCTCGCGCGCAGGCCGTTGCGGCCAGGATGACGCCACCAAGACGCTACGACCGACAAACGCGGGGACCCCTGAATGAGCGATCTCGACCGGCTTGCCGAACGGCTTGGCATCGAGCCCTTCTACCACGACATCTGGGGCAACCGGCGCGAGACCTCCGACGCGACGAAGCGGGCTCTGGCCGCCGCCATGGGCTATCCCGCCGGCAGCGGCGAGGAACTGGCGGGGAGCCTGCACGCGGTGGAGGACCGGTCGTGGCGGCGCATGCTGCCCCCCGTCCTGGTGATCGACGAGGGCGCGCCGCTCAGCCTCGCCCTGGCCGTTCCGGCCGGGCTGGAGGACGCCGAGCTGACCTGGACGCTGACCGAAGAGGGCGGACTTGCCCACCGCGCGTCGCTGCGCGTCGGCAACCTGCCGCTGGCCGAGCAGCGCGTGCTCGACGGCGTGGCCTACGAGCGGCGCACGGTGTCCACCCGCCTGCCGCCGACCCTGCCGCTCGGCTATCACCGGCTGTCGGTGGTGATCCGGCCCCAGGGCGTGGGCGGCACGCTGGAGGGCGGCACGGTGCTGATCGTCGCGCCGCAGCGCTGCCTGACGGTGGAGGATGTGGTGCCCGGCGGGCGGACCTGGGGCATCGGCCTGCAGCTCTACGCGCTGAAGAGCAGCGACGATTGGGGCATCGGCGACTTCGACGACCTCGGGCGCTTTGCCGAGACAGCGGCGGGGCTCGGGGCCGGACTGGTCGGGCTGAATCCGCTGCACGCCCTGTTCCCGGCCGACCCCAACCACATCGGCCCTTATTCGCCGGGCAGCCGGACCTTCCTCAACATCCTCTACATCGACGTGGAGCGGGTGCCGGAACTGGCGGCCACGCCGCAGGCTCAGGCCCTCATCGCGTCGGAGGAGTTCCGGCAGCGGCTGGCCGCCGCACGGGCGACGGAGCTGGTGGACTATCCCGCCGTGTCCGCCCTGAAGATGCCGGTTCTGGAGGCGCTGCACGCCACCTTCCGCGCGCTCGGCGAGAGCGACGCGCGGCGCGAGGCGTTCGAGACGTTCCGGCGCGAGATGGGCGAGCCGCTGCGCCGCCACGCCGTGTTCGAGGCGCTGCACGAGCATTTCTACCGCCGCGACCCCTCCCAGTGGATGTGGCGGACCTGGCCGCCGGCCTTCCAGCACCCGGACAGCCCCGAGGTCCAGGCCTTCGCCGCCGAGCAGGCGGATCGGGTGGGTTTCTTCGAGTATCTGCAATGGGAGGCCGACCGCCAGCTGGGCACGGCGGCGGAGCGCGGGCGGCGGGCCGGGTTGCCCATCGGCTTCTACCGCGACCTCGCCGTGGCGGCGCATCCCGGCGGGGCGGCGGCCTGGGGCGAGTCGGACATCCTGGTGCAGGGCGCCAACGTCGGCGCACCGCCGGATCAGTTCAACATGAAAGGGCAGAATTGGGGCCTCGCCCCGCTGTCGCCGGTGGGCCTGCGCGAATCCGCCTATGGCAGCTTCATCGCCATGCTGCGCGCCAACATGCGCCACGCCGGGGCGCTGCGCGTCGACCATGTGATGGCTCTGCAGCATCTGTTCTGGATTCCGGCGGACGGCAGCGACGGCGCCTATGTCGAGTACCCGTTCGAGGACCTGCTGCGGATCATCGCGCTGGAAAGCCGGCGCAACCGCTGCATCGTCATCGGCGAGGATCTCGGCACCGTGCCGGAGGGCTTCCGCCCGGCGCTGGAGCGGGCCGGCATCCTCAGCTACCGCGTACTGTATTTCGAGCGCAGCGCCGACGGCGGATTCAAGGCGCCTCAGGAGTATCCCGCCGGGGCCATGGTCACGGTGACCACCCACGACCTCGCCACCTTCAAGGGCTTCTGGACCAACCGGGACCTCGACTGGCGCGCGCGGCTCGACCTCTATCCCGACGAGGCCGCGCGGAACAAGGACGTCTGGGATCGTGGCGTGGACCGCTGGTGGATGCTCCAGGCGCTGGAACGGGAAGGGCTGCGCCCGGTCCGCTACCCGAACAACGAGGGTTCGCAACCCTTCTCGCGCGAGCTGATGGAGGCGGTGCACCGTTACCTCGCCCGCTCGCCGGGCCGCATCGCCATGGTGCAGATCGAGGACGCGCTGGGGGAGGTGGAGCAACCGAACCTTCCGGGCACCGTCGACCAACACCCGAACTGGCGCCGCCGCCTGGGCGTGCCGGTCGAGGCGATGGCCGAGAACGAGGGACTGCGCCGGCTGGCCGAGGCGGTCCGCAGCGAACGGCCTTGAAGCCAGCCGAACCGGAAGCCGATTGCCATCCCGCGCTATTGGCTTACACTTCCATTCAGTCGTCGGGCAAAAGAACAGGCGCCGCGCGCAACGTCGTGCGGCCAATCAAGACGGAGGGGTAGATGAAGGGTGATCCGAAGGTTATCCGGCACCTCAACACGATTCTGACGAACGAGCTGACCGCCATCAACCAGTATTTCCTGCACGCCCGCATGTTGAAGAACTGGGGTCTGCACCGGCTGGCGCACAAGGTCTACGAGGAATCCATCGGCGAGATGAAGCACGCCGACAAGCTGATTGAGCGCATCCTGTTCCTGGAAGGGCTTCCCAACCTCCAGGACCTGCACAAGCTGAAGATCGGCGAGGATCTTCCGGAGATGTTCACCGCCGACCTCGGCATCGAGAGCCACAACCGGGGCAATCTGCTGGAGGCCATCGCCGACTGCGACGCGGTGCGCGACTATCAGAGCCGCGAGATCTTCCGGGAGATCCTGGAGGACACCGAAGAGCACATCGACTGGCTGGAAACCCAGCTCGACCTGATCCAGCGCGTGGGCCTGACCGCCTACCAGCAGGAGCAGATCTACGGCGAAGACTCCTCGTCCTAAGCGAAGGGGTGCGATCCGCCGCCTAGACGGACATCCTTGCCGACGTCCCGGCCGCATAGGCCGCGGCGTCGGCCTTGCGGTAGGCGGTGATGGCGGCGGACCAGGGTTCGATGTGCAGGCCGCTGCCCATCGCGTCCTGATGAATGCTCTGCGCGATGAAGCCGGCGTTCGGCGTCGCGCTCAGGCGCGGCGGCGCGCCGGTCACCGGCCCGTCGCCGGCCTCCGCGTCGTCCAGCGCAAATCGGGATGAGGAACCGGAACGGCGGGCGCGGTTGCCTTCCGCTCCGCCCAATTCCGTCCGGTTTCCGCTTTTCAGCGCATCGTCGGTGGCCGAAACATCGTCGGATCGCCGGCGTTCCGGCTCCCCCGGCATGCGCCGGATCGGCTGCACCGCGATGGCTTCGCTGGCCAGCATCTGACGAAGCCGACCCATCCCGGACAGGGGCTGCGCGTTCGACGGCGATGATAGGGACGGGATGCTGGACACGGGAGCGCGGCGGGTTGTGGGTGAGCCTGATCCCGCATGGTATCAGCGCAAAGCTTCCCGATGCCTTAAAAAATTCGGGCAGGGGCGCGGCGCCGTGGTGGCCGTCCATCCGACGGCGCCGAGGGGTTCCCTTCGAAGGGCTTAAGCCCCCTTGCGGCCCCGGACGTTGCGGCGGACGACCGATTGCGCCTCCACGACCAGATCGCTGCCGCCGAGGATGCGGGTGAACAGCGCCTTGACGGTCGCCCGGCCATGCACCGTCAGCACGCCGCTGTTCGTATCGTCCTCGATCCTCAGCGCCGCGGCGTGGGCGCCGAGAAAGCTCTTGGAAAAGGCGTTGTCGAAGAAGGTGCGGATGTGGCCGTCGCGCTGGTCGTCGAACATGACCCGCCCGCCGGCCAGAGCGGCCGCGTCCACCGCCTGCGCCAAGCGTGCTTGCACCGCATAGCCGCGCACCGTCTCCATGGTATAGCCGGCGCCCACCGCCAGGGGGAGGCCGAGCGCGACAATCAACGCCAGCGCCAGCCTGCGCCCGGACCGCCGTTCCTGCCGATGCTGGAGCGCGTAAGGGTGGTAAACCATCACCATCGCCGGACCCAAAAAATGTGAAGGAGAGCACAAGACCAAATCTGCCGGTTTTGCCTTAATGAGCGATTAACGGCGGCCCAATAAGTCTTTGAATGTTTAAAGGCGCGATAACGAGAGCGGGTATTTGTTCGCGCTTTCTCTCATTATTATTTTGAGTTGGATAAGCCTTTTGATTGTTATTGGGGTAAAATGGTTCGAAATTCGTACTAAATTCTCTGAGTGGGCCTGCATGGCGAGGCCGTCGGAGACCATAAGGAATTCGCGCCGCATCGTAAGGGGGAAAAAGGAAGGATCGGCCATGCGGCTGGGCGATGCGTCGAAAGGATGCGGGAATAAAGCCGTCCGTCCCGGCGTCCACGAACCACCACGGTCTGAACAACAAGGCAGGGGAGGGCACCCATGGTCCGCACCATCTTTGGGGCTGGTATCGGCGCTGCGATTTCGGCGGCTGTTCTGCTGACGGCGGCACCGGCATCGGCGCAGACATCCGGGGGTTCGACGGGCATGAGCTTCTTCATCACCAGCGTCGGATCGGGGAAGGGCGCCGATCTGGGTGGGCTGGAGGGGGCGGACCGCCATTGCCGGCAACTGGCGCAGGCCGTCGGGGCGGGGAACCGCGACTGGAAGGCCTACCTGTCCACCCAGGCGGCGGATGGCCGGCCGGCGGTGAACGCCCGCGACCGCATCGGCGCCGGCCCCTGGCAGAACGTGAAAGGACAGGTGATCGCCCGCAGCGTGGAAGATCTTCACACCACAAACGGTCTGACCAAGCAGACCGGGCTCACCGAAACCGGCGAGACGGTGAAAGGCCGTGGCGACACCCCCAACACCCACGACATCCTGACCGGCAGTCAACCGGACGGCACGGCCTTCGGCGGCGCAGAGGACCGGACCTGCGGCAACTGGACCCGCAGCGGGACGGAGGGCGCCGCCATGGTCGGCCACCACGACCGCATCGGGCTCAGCGACGACCCGCCGGCCAAATCCTGGAACAGTTCGCATCTGACGCGGGGCGGCTGCAGCCAGGACGCTCTCAAAGGCACGGGCGGTGCGGGGCTGTTCTACTGCTTCGCGGCGGATTAGCGGCGGAGCGATGGAGCAGGAGCGGGAGGGCTGACCCGCCCGCTCCCTTTCCGCCGGCATCCGGGAGCGTTACAGTCGCGCCATTCGTACGGTGTGTGGAGGCGGCCCGATGCGGGGCGGGGCGTGGCGTTCGGCGGTACTGGGCTTTGCGGTGGCGGGCATGGCGCTCGCCTTCCTGGGGGTGGAGATCGGGCGGCTGGCCGTCGCCGACCCGGAGCGTTCCTTGCTGGATATGGGGGCGGTCGGGCTCGGCGTGCTGGCGCTGTGGATGGCCTTCGCCCGGTTGAACCGCCATTTCCGCGATCTGGGCCGGCTGCGCGAGACCCTGTCGGCCTGGCGTGGGCGCAGTGCCAATTCCCTCGCCGCCGATGCGAAGGAGGATGAGGCCGGCGACCTCGCGCGGGCGGCGGCGGAGGCGCTGCGCCATGGCCGCCACGGCGAGCATCGCCCCGGCGAACGGCTGGCTGGCGTGATCGCCGCGCTGGAGGAGCCGGTGGTGGTGCTCGACGATTTCGGGCGGATCGACACGCTGAACCCCGCGGCCTCCGCCCATCTGGGGCTGTCCGCCGGGGCCGACATCTACGACCACCTTTCGCGCCCCGAGCTGTTCCGAGCCATCGAGCGGGCGCGCGAGGACGGCCAGCTGGTTTCCGCCCTGCTGCGCCGCGCCCAGGGCGGCGAGGTGCCGGTGCGCGTCAAGGATCTGGGACTTCAATCGGGAGTCGCCCTGGTCTTCCCGGCGAAGGGAGGGGAGGCGCAGCCGCTTCTGTCCGGCGAGCGGCGGCTCCTGCGCCCGAACGCCCGTCCCGTCCATCTCGGCGACGAGGACCCGCTGCTGGCCCTGCCGATGGTCAGCCTGTGGGTCGCCACCGCCACCGGGCAGCCGGAGGAGGGGCCGGTCGTCGCGGTCGGCACGGTGCGGATGGTCGGGCCGCGCGTCTTCCGCAGCCTGTCGCTGGAGTTGTTCATCGATCCCGGCGCGCCGATCCCGGTGGAGGGCAGCGCGATCCACGGCGTGACCACGGCGATGGCGGCGGGCGCGCGTCCCTTCGCCGCGGCCTGGCCGGTGATCGCCGACACCTTGCGCGGCTGCGCGGTGGTCGGCTGGGGGGTGGACACGGCGCTCGGCACGCTGGCCCGCGCCTGCCGCGACGCCGGTCTGCCGGAGCCGGAGGCGCCGCCGACGCTCGACCTCGCGCGGCTCGCCGCGGCCCTCGACCCCGCGCTGGAGGGGGCTTCCCTTAACCGGCTGGCCGCCGCCTTCGGCATCGCGACCGACCGCCGCACGGGTCCCTTCGCCCCCGCCCAGGTCGAGGCGGAACTGGCGGCGGTGCTGCTGACGCGGCTGGACCAGCGGGGAATCGCCACGCACGGGCAGGCGCGCGCCTTCGCCGCCGGTCAGGCCGGCGTGCTGCCCAAGTGAACGCTGCCCAAGTGAATGCTGCCGGAGTGACGCCTTAGCGCCATTTCGGCCGCCGCCCGGCCTTCAATGCCTGCACCGCCTGATCGAGCGTCTGCAGGAACTTCGACTTGTCCTGCTGGCTCATCGGCTTGTTGCCGCCGCTGACCACGCCCATGTCGCGCAGGTCCTGCATCAGCGCGCGGGTGGCGATGGCCGAGCCGATGCTGTCCTCCGTGAAGGGGCGGCCGGTCGGGCCGATCACCACGGCGCGGTTCTTGACGCAGCGGTCGGCCAGCTGGATGTCGGCGGTGACCACGATGTCGGCCTCGGTCGCGTGCTCCGCGATCCAGTTGTCGGCGGCGTCGAACTCCGACCCGACGACGACCAGTTCCGACAGGCATTCGTTGGGCAGGCGGAGCGGGCCGTTGCTGACGATCCAGACCTTGATTCCGCTGCGCCCGGCCACCCGGTAAATTTCGGCCTTTACCGGGCAGGCATCGGCATCCACATAAATCTCGACCACCCGGCCTCCCTCCTTCGCCGTTTCATGCCGCGTCCTTATGCGCTAAAACCCTGGGCGAGCGAAGTGGCGCCGCCGGTGGCGTCCTGAAATTTTTCCTTTTTGTGCAGAAGGGGCGGAGCGGCGCATGGCGTCCTATCAATATGTTTATGTGATGAAGGGCCTGTCCAAGGTCTACCCCGGCGGCAAGAAGGTTCTGGACAACATCTGGCTGTCCTTCCTGCCCGGCGTGAAGATCGGCGTTCTCGGCGTCAACGGCTCCGGTAAGTCGACGCTGATGAAGATCATGGCCGGTCTGGACAAGGATTACTCGGGCGAGGCGTGGGTCGCGCAGGGCGCCAAGGTCGGCTACCTGCCGCAGGAGCCGCAGCTCGACCCGACGAAGACGGTGCAGGAGAACGTCCTGGAGGCCCTGTCCGAGACCAAGGGCCTGCTGGACCGTTTCAACGCCGTGTCGGAGGCGATGGGCGAGCCCGACGCCGACTTCGACGCGCTGCTGGCCGAGCAGGCCGAGCTTCAGGAGAAGATCGACGCCGCAGACGCCTGGGACATCGACCGCACGGTCGAGATCGCCATGGACGCGCTGCGCTGCCCGCCGGGCGACGCCGACGTGACCAAGCTGTCCGGCGGCGAGAAGCGCCGCGTGGCGCTGTGCAAGCTGCTGCTGGAGAAGCCCGACCTGCTGCTGCTCGACGAGCCGACCAACCATCTGGACGCCGAGTCCGTGGCGTGGCTCCAGAAGCACCTTGAGGACTACAAGGGCACCGTCGTCCTGGTCACCCACGACCGCTACTTCCTCGACAACGTGACGGGCTGGATTCTCGAACTCGACCGCGGCGCCGGCATCCCGTACGAGGGCAACTACTCCTCCTGGCTGGAGCAGAAGCAGAAGCGGCTGGAGCAGGAAGGCCGCGCCGAGGAGGCCCGCCAGAAGCAGCTCTCCACCGAACTGGAATGGATCAGGCAGTCCCCGCGCGCCCGTCAGGCCAAGAGCAAGGCCCGCATCTCCGCCTACGAGACGCTGCTGGCCGAAAGCGGCAAGGAGGCGACGGGCGAGGCCCGCATCGTCATCCCGACGCCGCCGCGCCTGGGCAACGTCGTCATCGAGGCCGAGAGCATCAACAAGGGCTTCGGCGACCGTCTGCTGATCGACGGCCTGTCCTTCCGCCTGCCGCCGGGCGGCATCGTCGGCGTGATCGGCCCGAACGGCGCCGGCAAGACCACCCTGTTCCGCATGATCACCGAACAGGAGGGGCCGGACGCCGGCGCCTTCCGCGTCGGTGACACGGTGAAGCTGGGCTATGTCGACCAGAGCCGCGACACGCTGAACCCGAACAAGACGGTGTGGGAGGAGATCTCCGACGGGCTGGACGTGATCGACCTCGGCAAGAAGTCGATGCCGAGCCGCGCCTACGTCTCGTCCTTCAACTTCCGCGGTCCGGACCAGCAGAAGAAGGTCGGCCAGCTGTCCGGCGGTGAGCGCAACCGCGTCCATCTCGCCAAGATGCTGAAGTCCGGCGCCAACGTTCTGCTGCTCGACGAACCGACCAACGATCTGGACGTCGACACGCTGCGCGCGCTGGAAGAGGCGCTGGAGAGCTTCGCCGGTTGCGCCGTGGTCATCAGCCACGATCGCTGGTTCCTCGACCGCCTCGCCACCCACATCCTGGCCTTCGAGGGCGACAGCCACGTGGAGTGGTTCGAGGGCAACTTCGAGGCCTACGAGGCCGACAAGAAGCGCCGTCTGGGCGAGGATGCGGTGAACCCGCACCGCATCAAGTACAAGCCGCTGGTCCGTTCGTAAGCGGCTCCTGCGAACTCCCTCTCCCGACCAGGGAGAGGGAGCGTTCTCCGGTTACCCTTCCAGCTTCTGATGCTCCAGGAAGGCGGTCTTCAAGAGCTGCTTGAGATCGTCGCCATACTGGTGGAAGCGCACGGAAACCTGCCCTTTCCCAACGCCCTTGTGCACCACGACCATCCGCGCGGTGGCCATGAGATCGTCCCGCCCGGTGATGGACAGGCGGCCCTCGATCGTCTCCCCTTCCTCGAACAGATCGTCCGGCGCGTGGAGGCAGACCCCGCCGATCGACCAGTTGCGGGAGGAGTGGGCGCCGCGGTCGGTCTGGACGACCAGACAGGGTTGGGCGTAGCGCTTCTGCGCCCGCCGTTCTTCCGGCGCTGCCGGCGGCGGTGGGGCGGTGTCCACCGCCACCGTGATCCCCGTGCCGTCGAGCTTCGCCCCGCCCAGCTTGGCGGAACGCAGCACCGCGTCCTCCATCCGTGCATCGCGCAGATCGGCGCCGGTCAGGTTGGCGCCGTCGAAGTTGGCGGGCCAGGGGCGATTCCCGGACAGGCGGGCGGGGCGGGCGTCGGCGCGCGCCAGGACGGCGCGGGACAGCCCGGCGCGGCGCAGGTTGGTGCCGTTCAGGCAGGCCTCCGTCAGGTCGGCCCCGATCATCTCGGTGTAGGAGAGGTCGGCCATCTCCAGGCTGGCCTTGCGCAGCCGCACGCCCATCAGGCGGCAGCGGCGCAGCCGCGCCGCGGCGAGCACGCGGCCGGTCAGGTCGGCCCCGACCACCGACACAAGGTCGAGATCGAGATGGCGGCCCTCCGCCCCCTGACTGTTCACCCACCGCTCATGCTCGGCGACGGCCTCCAAGAAGGCGCCCGACGGCATCGGCTTGTAGGCCGGCCTGACGATGGCGTTCTTGGGAAGGGAGGCGGGCAGGTAGTTGCGGTCGAGCGTCGCCTCGTCGATGGTGGTGCCGTCGAAGGTCACGCCGTCCAGGGTGGCGCCCCAGAAATCGGCGCCGACCAGCACGGCCGCGGTCATGTCGGCGCCCGTCAGGTCGGCGTCGTTCAGGTCGGCGCCGCTGAGGTCGCAGCCCGTGAAGTTCGCGCCGGCCAGGATGGAGCGCTCCATCTTCGCCTCGGTCAGGCGGGTGACTCCGTCGCTGCGCGGCTTGTCGTCCGTTCCGCTCATCAGCGACCCGGCGCGGAAGTCGGCGCCGCGCAGGTTGGCGTCGGTCAGGATGGCCCGGTGCAGGTTGGCGCCGCGCAGATCCGCCCCGATCAGGGTCGAGGCGGTCAGGTTCGCCCCCTCCATGTCGGCGCCGAACAGGTCGGCCTGCGAAAGGTCGGCCCGGACGAGGCGGGCGCCGACCAGATTGGTCCCGGCCAGCTTCGCCCCGTTCAGATTCACCCGGTCGAGGTTGAGATTCGAAAGATCACGGAAGCTGAGGTCGGCCCGCCGCCCGCCGCGGCGCGTCAGCCACGTCTGGTGGGCGAGGATGATCGCCCTGATCTCGTCGATCTCGTTCGGAGTCCGGTCGGCCATCGGATGGGGCGCCCGTTGCTGCAACACACAAGAGAGGCTCTGGGCGCGACCATACCTCTTCCGGCGGTGTTCGTCACGGAAACGCCGTTTGGACCTTCATGAAAATACAGCGAGAAAGACGGTGGGCATGAAAAGGGCCGCCCGAAGGCGGCCCTCAAGATGGCCCGGTCGTTCCGGTTGCGCGGAGCGGCCAGGGATCAGCCGGCGCTGCCAACCTTCTGGCGGAGCGCCTGGAGCAGCCCTTCGACCCGTCCGCCATTCTGGCCGATGACGGAGGCGAACTCCTGGCGCTGGGTCACACCCATGCTGACGCCTTCGACCACCACGTCGATGATCTTGTAGGCGGTGTCGCGCTTGCGCACGCGCCAGTCTACATTCACCGGCGGGCCGCTGGGGCGGACGATCTGGGTGGAGACCATCGTGTCCGCCTCGCCTTCGACGCGGGACCCGGTGATCCGGAAGGTCTCGCCCGAATACTCGACGAAGCGGTCGGCGTAGGTGTTGACGATCAGACGCTCGAACAGCTTCTGGTATTCGTCGTGCTGGGGCGGCGTGGCGACGTTCCAGTAGCGGCCCAGCACCCAGCGGCCGATATAGGCCACGTCGAAGCCCTGATAGAGCAGCTTGCGGAAGCGCTGCACCGCCTGTTCGCGCGACAGGCTCTTGTTCGAGAAGGTGGCGACGGCCTCGTTCCCCAGTGATTGGATGAACGCGGTCGCGCCCGGATCGGCCGATTGCGCGGCGGCGGGACGGGCGGCCCAGCTGCTCACCGCGAGCAGGGCCGCGCACACGAGAAACAGGCGACGTGTCAGCATGGCAAGGCAAAAGTGGCTGCCGCGGGGGCTTTGTCAACACTCAATCGGCTAAAGGATCGAGCGCGAACGGTCACACCGCGGCAGGCCCCCTCCTTATTTCTTGGCGGGTTCGTCAAAATCGGGGAAGTCCGGCGTCGCCGGCGCGATGTCGTTGGCGATCGCGGCGCGGCGCTGCTGCGCGTAGAGGCTGCGGGCCGTCGCGTAGAAGTCCAGCGAGTTCTTGCGCAGGTCGTCGATCTCGCGCAGGAGCTGCGAACGGCGGTCCAGGCCCGCGGCGGCGGTCCGCCCGTACATCGCGTTGTCCGCCCCGGCGGCGTTGGTGCCGATGCGGAACGGGTCGGCCAGCGTATCGACGCCGTAGCCCAGCGTGTCGCGGACGTTCGACGGGCCGAGGAGCGGCAGGACGACGTACGGGCCGGGGCCGACGCCCCACACGCCCAGCGTCTGGCCGAAATCCTCCGGACGGTCACCGATTCCGGCCTCCGTCGCCACGTCGGCGAAACCGCCGATGCCGAGGATGGTGTTGGTCATGAACCGCCCGGTGGCGACCTGGGCGCCCTCGAAATCGCCCTGCAGCAGGTTGTTGGCGATGTAGAGCGGGCCGAGCAGGTTCTGGATGAAGTTGTGCACCGCCTGGCGCAGGGGGTCGGGAACGACTCCCACATAGACCTCCGTCGCCGGACGGATCAGCAGAATGTCCGCGGTCTCGTTGACGGCGAAGACGAATCGGTTGGGAATCTCCAGCGGATCGCTCACCGTGACGTCGGCCTCGCTGTTGCCGGGCGCGCTTGCGCAACCCGCCATGCCGAGGGCGACGACGGCCACGGCGGCCGAGCGAAGAAGGGAGCAGGAGAGGTTGGCCAGCTTCATCGGCGACGGCTCTTTCTGGGGACACGACTTTGGGCGGGGCATCCGATTCCGCGGCTCCATCGCGCCACGTCCGAAGGGTTCGACCCCTCACCGGGCGGCAACGGACGCTGCCGGACAGGACATCGCCCGGAAAATCCGTGCGATCCCTTTGTTCCGTGCCTAACACAGGCGCCGCCTTTTGACCAGCGCGCCACGCGAGGTCGCCATATGGATACTGCCCTATGTGGTAGGATTGCCGCGCCCTTCGCGTCCCCACCGGGCGTCCCGTCAGCCGGTGCCGCCCGATTGGAAGGGTGATCGGTGAAAACGTGTTTACGCTGCATAAAGATATCTTTATATCTGTATCCCGCATGGCGGGCCGCGGTGGCCGGCCGGCCCATCGGGGCGTTTCGGGACGGTGTCGGCGGTCATGGACGAACTGCTTGCGACATTGAAGGCGGCGGCGGAGACCACGCGGCTTCGGCTGCTGGCGCTGTGCGCTCATGGCGAGCTGACGGTGACGGAGCTGACCCAGATCCTGGGCCAGAGCCAGCCGCGGGTGTCCCGCCATCTGAAACTCCTGTGCGACGCCGGTCTTCTGGACCGCTTCCGCGAAGGCACCTTCGCCTTCTACCGGCTGACGGAACGCGGCGCGTCGGCGGAGCTGGCGCGGGTGCTGGTGGACGCGATCCCGTCCGACGACCCGATCCTGACGCTGGATCTGGAGCGGCTGGAGGCGATCAAGCGCGCCCGCTCCGAGGCGGCGGCCAGCTACTTCCGCGAGAACGCTGCCCGCTGGCATGAGATCCGCTCCCTCCACGTTCCGGAACGCGATGTGGAGGAGGCGCTGCTGCGCCTGATCCCCGCCGACGGGATCGGCGATCTGCTGGACATCGGCACCGGCACGGGCCGCATGCTGGAGGTGCTGGGCCCGCGGGCCCGGCGCGCCGTCGGGGTGGACCAGTCGCGCGAGATGCTGTCCATCGCCCGCACCAAGCTGGAGGACACGGCGCTTCGTCATTGCCACGTCCGGCAGGCGGACATGTACCAGCTTCCCTTCCCATCCGGCTCCTTCGACGCGGCGGTCGTCCATCAGGTGCTGCATTTCGCGGAGGCGCCGGCCGATCTGCTGGCCGAGGCGGCGCGGGTGCTGCGGCCCGGCGGCCTGCTGCTGGTGGTCGATTTCGCTCCCCACGTCCTGGAATCCCTGCGGGCGGAGCACGCTCACCGCCGGCTGGGCTTCTCCGACGCGGAGGTCGCCGCCTGGTGCCGTCAATGCGGTCTGGATTGCGGCACGGTGGTGCATCTGCCGGGCGAACCGCTTACCGTATCCATCTGGCCGGCGGTGCGCGCCGCGAAGGGCGCATCCCCGGTCGATCCCTCCATCCTCTCCATCAGCGGAGCCCAGTCATGACGTCCGGCATCCCGTCGGTCAGCTTCGAATTCTTCCCGCCCAAGACGGAGAAGATGGAACAGAGCCTGTGGCAGGCGATCCAGCGCCTCGCCCCGCTCGCCCCGTCCTTCGTCTCGGTGACCTACGGGGCCGGCGGCTCGACGCGCGAGCGCACGCACAACACGGTGACGCGCATCCAGAAGGAGACAGGCATCCCCGCCGCCGCGCACTTCACCTGCGTGGGTGCGACGCGCGAAGAGATCGACGCCATCGCCCGCACCTATTGGGACGCCGGCATCCGCCATCTCGTGGCCCTGCGCGGCGATCCGCCGGAGACCGAGGGCGGGGTCGGCGGGCGCTACGTTCCGCATCCCGGCGGCTATGCCTACGCCGCCGATCTGGTGGCGGGGATGAAGAAGGTCGCTGACTTCGAGATCTCCGTCGCCGCCTATCCGGAGTGCCATCCGGAGGCGCCGAGCGCGCAGTTCGACCTGGACAACCTGAAGCGCAAGGTGGACGCCGGGGCGACGCGGGCGATCACCCAGTTCTTCTTCGACAACGACGCCTATTTCCGCTTCCTCGACCGCTGCGCCGCAGCCGGCATCACCGTGCCGATCGTGCCCGGCATCCTGCCGATCACCAACTTCGCCCGCGCGGTGGAGTTCGCCGGCAAGTGCGGGGCGGCGATGCCCCAGCGCTTCGCCGAGACCTTCGAGGGGCTGGACGCCGATCCGGAAACCCGCCAGCTCGTCGCCGCGACCATGGCGGCGGAGCAGTGCCAGGCGCTCCAGGCCCAGGGCATCAAGGAGTTCCATTTCTACACCCTGAACCGCTCGGACCTGACGGTGGCCATCTGCCGGATGCTGGGCGTGAAGGCGAAGCAGCCAGCGGTGTCCTGACCGCCCCCCTGTGATAGGGTGTTGCGGATGATCGCGGTCGCGGAGGAAGGGCCATGGACAGCCGGATCGGGTACGACGACGACTTTTACGCCTGGACCCAGGAACAGGCCCGTCTGCTGCGCGAAGCCGCCCGCGAACGCCTCAACACGCCCATCGATTGGGACCATGTGGCGGGGGAAATCGAGGACATGGGCAAGAGCGACCGGCGTGCGATCAACAGCCATCTGGCCCGCGTCATCGAGCATCTGCTGAAACTGGAGTTTTCCCCCGCACCGGACCCGCGCGGCGGATGGCGGAGGTCGGTGCGCGAACAGCGGGCCGCCGCCGTGGATGCGCTTGCCGACAGTCCCAGTCTGAAAGGCCATGTGGACCTTAATCTCGCGTTCCGCCGTGGATGCGGTTTCGCCAGTGACGGGCTTGGACAGGATCGCGTCGATGAGCGGGATCTGCCGTCCGAATGTCCCTACGCGCTCGAACAGCTTTTCGACGAAGACTGGTGGCCGGTGAACCGCCACGGCCTCGAATGAAGCGCTGATTTCCTGAACTTTTCCGCCCGACCTTCCTTCCGAAACGGACCAGACCCTTCCCATGCCGCACATTCTCGACACTCTCCGCGACCGCGTCCTGCTCTGCGACGGCGGGTTCGGCAGCCGCATCCAGGCGCTCGATCTCGATGTGGAGAAGGACTACTGGGGGCACGAGAACTGCACCGACATCCTGCCGCTGTCGCGCCCGGACATCGTCCGGGAGATCCACCGCGGCTATTTCGAGGCCGGCGCGGACATGGTGGAGACGGACACCTTCGGCGCCTCCCCGGTGACGCTGGGCGAGTTCGGCATTTCGGAGAAGGCGTTCGAGATCAACCAGCGCGCGGTCGAACTGGCGCGCGAGGCAGCGGAGACCTTCACGGACGGGCAGCCGCGCTTCGTCATCGGCTCGGTCGGGCCGGGCACCAAGCTGCCCAGCCTGGGCCACATCCCCTATCAGGATCTTGAGGACAGCTTCTTCGTCCAGGCGGCCGGCCTGATCGCCGGCGGCGCCGACGCCATCCTGGTCGAGACCTGCCAGGACCCGCTGCAGATCAAGGCCGCCGTCAACGGCATCAAGCGCGCCCGCGCCGAGGCCGGGTCGGACACGCCGGTCTTCGTCCAGGTGACGGTGGAAACCACGGGCACGCTGCTGGTCGGCACCGACATCGCCGCGGCGGCCACCGTGATCCAGTCGTTGGACGTGCCGCTGATCGGGTTGAACTGCGCCACCGGCCCGCTGGAGATGAGCGAGCATGTGAAGTGGCTGACCCAGAACTGGCCGGGCCTCGTCTCCGTGCAGCCGAACGCCGGCTTGCCGGAACTGGTCGACGGCAAGACCCACTACCCGCTGCGCGCCGACGACTTCGCCCATTGGCTGGAGCGCTTCGTGACCGAGGACGGGGTGAACCTCGTCGGCGGCTGCTGCGGCACCAACGTTCCGCACATCGCGGCGGCCAACCAGATGCTGCGCAAGCTGGCCCCGGCCGGGTCGCACCGCCCGAACCCGAAGGGCCGAACGGTCCATTGGGTGCCCGCGGTCGCCTCGCTCTACTCCCAGGTCACGCTGCGCCAGGAGAACGCCTTCTTCGCCATCGGCGAGCGCTGCAACGCCAACGGCTCCAAGAAGTGGCGCGAGCTTCAGGAGAAGAACGACTGGGACGGCTGCGTCGAGATGGCCCGCGAGCAGGTGAAGGAAGGCTCGCACACGCTGGACGTCTGCACCGCCTTCGTCGGCCGCGACGAGGTGGCGGAGATGCAGGCCGTCGTGCAGCGCTTCGCCGGTTCGGTCACGGCACCCCTGGTCATCGACTCCACCGAATACATCGTGCTGGAGAAGGCGCTGGCGCTCTACGGCGGCAAGGCAATCATCAACTCCATCAACTTCGAGGACGGCGAGGAGCCGGCCCGCAAGCGCCTCGCGCTCGCCAAGAAGTTCGGTGCGGCGGTGATCGCGCTGACCATCGACGAGGAGGGCATGGCGAAGACACCGGAGCGCAAGCTTGCCATCGCCAAGCGCCTCTATGACCTCGCGGTCAACGAGTTCGGCCTGCCGGCGCACGACCTGCTGTTCGACCCGCTGACCTTCACCATCGCCACCGGCAACGAGGACGACCGCAAGCTGGCCATCTGGACGCTGGAAGGCATCGAGACGATCAGCCGCGAGATGCCCGGTTGCCAGATCATCCTGGGCCTGTCCAACGTCTCCTTCGGCCTGAACGCGGCGGCGCGGCATGTGCTGAATTCGGTCTTCCTCGACCATGCGGTGAAGCGCGGGATGACCGGCGCCATCGTGCATGTCTCGAAGATCATGCCGCTGCACCAGATCCCCGAAAAGGAGGTCAAGACCGCCGAGGACCTGATCTTCGACCGCCGTTCCGAAGGGTACGACCCGCTCCAGGCCTTCATCGCCCTGTTCGAGGGCCGCAAGGCCGCGGACGCCAAGAAGAAGGCCCGCGCCGAGACGGTCGAGGAGCGGCTGAAGGAGCGCGTCGTCGATGGCGACCGCACCGGTCTGGAGGACGATCTCGCCGAGGCGATGAAGACGCATTCGCCGCTGGAGATCATCAACACCTATCTGCTGGACGGCATGAAGGTGGTGGGCGAGCTGTTCGGCGCCGGAAAGATGCAGCTTCCCTTCGTGCTCCAGTCGGCGGAAACCATGAAGGCTTCCGTCGCTTGGCTGGAGCCGCACATGGAGAAGGCGGACGGCCAGCAGAAGGGCACCATGGTGCTGGCCACCGTGAAGGGCGACGTCCACGACATCGGCAAGAACCTCGTGGACATCATCCTGACCAACAACGGCTACAAGGTCGTCAATCTGGGCATCAAGCAGCCGATCGGCGCGATCATCCAGGCGGCGAAGGAGCACAAGGCCGACGCCGTCGGCATGTCCGGCCTGCTGGTCAAGTCCACCGTCGTCATGCGCGAGAATCTGGAGGAAATGACCCGCGAGGGGCTGGAGGTTCCGGTCCTGCTCGGCGGCGCCGCGCTGACCCGCGCCTATGTGGAGACCGACTGCGTGGCTTCCTACGGCTCGGGCCGCGTGGCTTACGCCGGCGACGCCTTCGACGGGCTGACCCTGATGGATCAGGTGGTGGGCGGCAGCTTCGACCAGCAGCTCGCCATCCAGCAGGCCAAGCGGTCGGGCCGGGCGGTCAACCGCCGCCGCGTGCTGGGGCAGGCGACCAGCGCCGCCGTCGGTCCGGTGGACAAGGACGCCGTCCGTGCCCGCCGCGCCCGTCTGGCCGAGGGCGTGCCGGTGCCGACTCCGCCCTTCTGGGGGGCGAAGGTCATCGAGCATGTGCCGCTGAAGACGCTGGTGACCTACCTGAACGAGCGCATGCTCTATCAGCTCCAGTGGGGCTACCGGAAGGACGGCAAGTCCTTCGAGGAGTTCAAGGAATGGGCGAAGAAGGAGCTTCGCCCGGTGCTCGACCGCATCCTGCGCATCGCCGCGAAGGAGGAGATCCTGCGGCCCCAGGCGGTCTACGGCTACTGGAAGGCGGCGGCGGACGGCAACGACGTCATCCTGTTCGCCGAGGACGGAACCAGCGAGGTCGCCCGCTTCACCCTGCCGCGTCAGGCCAAGGAGGACGGCGAGTGCATCGCCGACTTCCTGCGCGACGTGAACGATCCGGAGCGCGACGTGATCGGCCTTCAGGTCGTCACCATGAGCCAGCACGCGTCGGAGGTGGCGCGGGACTGGTTCGCCGAGAACCGCTACCAGGACTATCTCTACCTGCACGGCCTGTCGGTGGAGATGACCGAGGCCATGGCGGAGTACGTCCACGCCCGCATCCGCGCCGAGCTGGGCTACGGCGCCGAGGACAGCCGCGACAAGGAGAAGCTGCTGCAGCAGGTCTACCGCGGCAGCCGCTACAGCTTCGGCTACCCGGCCTGCCCGAACCTCGCCGACCAGGAGCAGCTTCTGAAGCTCCTCGACGCCGGGCGGATCGGCGTGGAGATGTCCGACGAGCACCAACTGCACCCGGAGCAGAGCACGTCGGCCATCGTCCTGCACCACCCGCGGGCGAAGTATTTCAGCGTGTGATGCGGATTGCCTGAATCGGGGCATCGCCTCCTTTCCCTTGGTGCAAGGGGGAGGAGGCATCTCCGGGGCGGTTCCTCAACCCGTCCGGCTGAGCATCCAAGCCGGTTCCCAAAGCGCGGCGGCATCGCTTATCCTTGAGGGCATGAACCATTCGCCCACCCCGCTTTGCCTGCACCGGGAAACCGTCCGCCCGGAGTGGATCGACTACAACGGCCACATGAACGTGGCCTACTATCTGCTCGCCTTCGATCATGCGACAGACGCCGTGCTGGACCATTTCGGGATCGGCAAGGCCTATGCGGAGGGCGAGGGGCGGTCAATGTTCGCGGTGGAGGCGCACCTGACCTACGCCCGCGAGGTGACGGAGGGCGACGGGCTGACCTTCACCTCCCTAATCCTGGGGGCGGACGCCAAGCGGCTGCATCTGTTTCACGAAATGCGCCATGAGGAGGACGGCTTCCTCGCCGCGACGGCCGAATTCGTTCTGGTCCATGTGGATCTGGCGGAGCGCCGGTCGGTGCCGCTGGCTCTGGAATCCGCGGAACGGTTGACCCGCACAGCGGCTGAACACGCCGCGCTGCCCGTGCCGCCGCAGGCTGGGCGTTCGGTCGGGTTGCGGGCGCCGAAGGGGGCGTGACAGCAGGTCGCTGCCCGTTACGGCCTTTTGTTGCGCCGGACCCTTTGTTATTCGGCCTGCGCGACACTATCTGTTTGCGCATGAAGACGACAATTTTCGCCGCCTTCGCGGTACTTGCCACCTTCCTGGGCACAGCCCTGGTCCCCTCCATCGCTCTGGCCGAATGCACCGACCCGGCGCAGCCGAAGGTGAACTGGCGCCGCTGCTATTTCGACGGGCGCGATCTGTCGTCGGCGAAGTTGGCCGGGGCGATGCTGCGCGACGCCACTTTCCAGCGGGCCACGCTGAAGGACGCCGACCTGTCGGAGTCCGACGGCTACCGCGCGAAATTCTTCAGCGCCACCATGCCGGGGGTGAAGCTGGACGGCGCCCGCCTGATCGAGGCTGATTTCACCCGCGCCGACCTGACCGGGGCGACCCTGAAGGAAGCGGATCTGCGCAACGCGAAGCTGGTGAACACGATCCTGCAGAAGGCCGATTTCACAGGGGCGCGGCTGGGTGGCGCGGACCTGCGGCACGCCGATCTGTCGGGCGCCACCTGGGTCGACGGCACGACGGTCTGCGCTGAGAAATCCGTAGGTCAGTGCAACTGATCGGTCGGGAAGTATATTTCTGGTCACCTGTAATATAATGACCTGATCCGAAAGTTGCTTGCTCGTCTCTTTCCCGCTGCGGTAGCTTTTTTTCCAATGAGCAATGGAAAGGCGGCGGCAATGGCGGGCGAAGAGGATTTCGAGACGGCACGGCTTCTCGCCGTCCGTGCCATGGATCGGATCAACGCCAATGGCCTGTTGCCAAATCCGGAGAACTTCACCCTCTGGTACGCTTATTTCGGCGGGCAAAATCCGGACCTGACGCGCGCCATCGAACTGGCCCAGCGCGACGGCGCCACGCTGTCGCAGAGCCATTGCGATGAAATGTACAAGCGCTTCTTCACGCTGGACGCCGAGGCCCAGGCGATCCGCGAAACGTCGGAGCGGGCGCGTGTCGCCTTGGGCCGCATCCTCGACCAGCTGGGCAGCGTCGGTTCGGAAACCGACCGCTATGGGCAGGCGCTGGCCGGCTTCCGGGGGGAACTGGATCAGCCGATGAGCCTGGCCGAGCTGCGCGCCATGGTGGCGGCCATTGCGGCGGAGACGACCGCCATCGTGGATCGCCAGACTCGCCTGCAAAGCCAGCTTCTCGAATCCAGCCAGCAATTGGCCGAGCTGCGCGTCGTTCTGGATTCCGCGCGGCGGGAGGCGATGACCGACGGGCTGACCGGAATCGCCAACCGGCGCGGCTTCGATCTGGCGCTGGCCTCCGCAGCGGAGGACGCGGCGCAGACCGGAATGCCGATGACCTTGCTGATGGTGGACATCGATCATTTCAAACGCTTCAACGACACCCACGGCCATCTCGTCGGCGATCATGTGCTGAAGCTGGTCGCCAAGGTGCTGACCGAAGGAGTGAAGGGGCGCGACACCGTCGCCCGTTACGGTGGGGAGGAGTTCAGCGTCATCCTGCCGCACACCGGCCTTCAGAACGCCGTGAAGCTGGCCGAGCAGCTTCGCGCCTCCGTGGGGTCGCGGCAGATCATCAACCGGACGCGCAACGCCAATTACGGCTCGGTCACCCTGTCGGTCGGGGCGGCCGAATACCGTCCCGGCGAGGACCTGCTGGCCCTGATGCGCCGCGCCGACGAGGCGCTCTACACCGCCAAGCGCGGCGGGCGGAACCGCGTCTGCGCGGAGGGGACGGTGGCGGGTTAGCCGCCGGCCGTCAGGAACCCCCGGTCAGGCGTCGGACCGCGGCGTCGGTTTCGTCCACCAGCCGGGCCATCAGGTCCGCCGCCATCTGCCGCCGTGCCAGACGGACCCCCTGACCGGCCCACAGGGATAGGAACTCGGCGCGCCCCTGCTGCGCCGCTGCGCTGCGCATCGGGCGGGTCAGCGTGTTCTGCAGGGGGAAGGGCAGGGCGTCGCCGTCGGCGATGTCCTCCATGACCCTGTTGACGATCCCGCGCGCCGGGCGTCCAGAGAAGGCGCGGGTCACCCGCGTCTGCGTCTCGCGGGCATCAAGGATCGCCTGCTTGTGCGCCTCGGGGATGCCGGCCTCCGCGCAGGTCAGGAAGGCGGTGCCCATCTGCACCCCGGCGGCGCCCAGCGCCAACGCCGCCGCGATGCCGCGCCCATCCATGATGCCGCCGGACGCCAACACGGGAAGGTTCACCGCGTCGACCACCTGCGGGACGAGCGCCATGGTACCGACCAGCCCGGCGGCGAAGTCCACCTCTCCTGGACCGGTGGCGAAGCTGCCGCGGTGCCCGCCGGCCTCGGCCCCCTGGGCGATCACGGCGTCCATGCCCGCCCGCTCCAGCGCGACGGCTTCCTCGACGCTGGTCGCCGTACCGATCAGGAGCATGCCCCGCGCCTTGATCGCGGCCAGCGCGTCGGCGGGCGGGATGCCGAAGGTGACGCTGAAGGCCGACGCTCCGCAGTCCAGCGCCGCGGCCAGTTGGGCGGCGAAGCCGTCGGCGCCCAATGCCGGTGTTCCGGGAGCGGGCAGGCCGAGATCGGCGTGGTAACGCGCGATGCGGGCCACCGCCGCGTCCATCCTCCCGGCGTCCGGTGCCTCGGGCGCGGGCAGGGGGGCGAACAGGTTGATTCCGAAGGGACGGGAGGTTCGGGTGCGGATCGCCCGCGCCCGCTCGGCGATCTGGTCCGGAGTCAGATAGGCTGCCCCGACGAAGCCGATGCCGCCCGCCTCGCCCACCGCGGCGACGAGGTCCGCCGTGTCGGCGCCCCCGGCCATCGGGGCCTGCACGATGGGGTGGGACAGGCCCAGGCGCTGGGTCAGTGTGGTTTGAACCGGCATCGCGCCGCCCTCCGCTTTCAATGATCCGTGGAGGGAGGCTAGGGCAGTCCGATCATCGTGAAAAATGATTTGTTCAGATGGGACGGATCATGTCCGGTGATGGGTGCCGGGGTCGGTTCACGCGGCGCGAAGCCACACCGCCGTGTCATGGAAGGCCGCACCGCCCGCCGGCGGGATCGGCTCGGGCGAGGTCAGGGTGTTGATCCCGATCCCCTCCAGGAAGGCGCTGTTCGGCCAGATGCCTTCCACGATCACCACCCCGCGCGGCACCCCGGCGAAGGGCTTGGCGTGGACGACGACGCTGCCCAGCCCGTTGCCGAGGCGCACGGCGTCACCGTCGGCCAGGGCGAGCGCCGCCGCGTCCTCCGGATGGATCAGCACGGTGGGACGGCCTTCGCGGCGCTGGGCGGTCACCGTCTCGGTGAAGCTGGAGTTGAGGAACTGCCGTGCCGGCGCGGTGACGAGGCGGAAGGGATGCTCGGCATCGGCAGGGCGGCCCGGCGTCATGTGGTCCGGCAACTCCGGCAACTGGCCGGCGCCGTAGGGGCCGAGCGCCGCCCAGTCCGGCGCGAAGCGGAAGCGCCCGTCCGGGAAGGCGAAGCCGTTCAGGAAGTGTGAGGTCTCGAAATCCGGCTGGGCGTCGATCCAGCGCTGCTCCGTCAGGGTGGCGGCGTCGGTCAGGCCGGAGGTCTTCAGCATCGAGTCGATGATCTCCAGCGCGCTCATGGCGAAGCCCGGATGCTCGGCGCCAACGCGGCGGGCCAGCTCGGAGATCACCCAATGGTTCTCGCGCGCCTCGAACTGCGGCTCGATCACCTTGCGGCCGATCAGGATGTGCATCTGCCCGCCGCCGCGGTAGAGGTCGTCATGCTCCAGGAAGGTGGTGGCGGGGATGACGATGTCGGCGAGTTGCGCGGTGTCGGTCATGAACTGCTCGTGCACCGCCACGAACAGGTCGTCGCGCAGGAAGCCGCGGCGCACGCGGGCGCTGTCGGGGCAGATCGCCGCCGGGTTGGTGTTCTGGATCAGCATGGCGGTGACCGGCGGACCGCTCTTGATGTCCTCCCCGGTCAGCACCGCGCCGATGCGCGACTGGTCGAAGCCGCGCACCGACGTGTCCAGCCGGTCCAGCCCCTCCGACAGGGTGCGGTCGATGCTGTAGATGCCCGACGAGCAGTAGAGCGCCCCGCCGCCCTTGTGCGCCCAGGCACCGGTGACCACCGGCAGGCAGGACACCGCGTGCATCTGCGCCGCTCCGTTGTGGCCGCGCGTCAGCCCGTAGCCCAGCCGCAGATAGCTGCGCTTGGCGGTGCCGTAGAGGCGGGCGAAGTCGACGATCTCCTCCACCGTCAGGCCGGTGATCGCCGCCGCCCATTCGGGGGTGCGGGTGGCGAGATGCGCTTCGAGCCGGTCCGCCCCGGCGGCGTAGCGGTCGAGATAGGCGCGGTCGGCCAGACCGTCGCGGAACAGCACGTGCATCACCGCGCAGGCCAGCGCGCCGTCGGTGCCGGGGCGCAGCATCAGGTGCCGGTCCGACACCTCCGCCGTGCCGGTGCGGTAGGGGTCGATGGTGACCAGCGTCGCCCCGCGGCCCTTGCGGGCGCGGCTGACGTGGGTCATCACGTTGACCTGGGTCGCCACCGGGTTGCCGCCCCAGTTCACGATCAGGTCGCTGTCGGCCATCTCGCGCGGGTCGGCGCCGCGGATGTCGCCGTGTCCGGCCAGCCAGCCCATATTGGCCGGGGTGTCGCAGACCGTGCTGATCTGCCGGGAATAGCCCTTCGCGTGGCGCAGCCGCTGGATGGCGCCGCGCTGCACCAGCCCCATGGTGCCGGCGTAGAAGTGGGGCCAGACCGCTTCCGCGCCCAGGCGCCGCTCGGCGTCCAGGAAGGCGTCGGCGATGCGGTCCAGCGCCTCGTCCCAGCCGATTTCGGCCCACTGGCCGGACCCCTTGGGGCCGGTGCGCCGCAGGGGAGTCCTCAGCCGGTCGGGGGAGTGGACGCGCTCCGCGTAGCGGCTGACCTTCGCGCAGATGACGCCCGCCGTGTAGCTGTTGGCGGCGGCCCCGCGGACCTTGCCGATGCGGTCCGGCGCCACCCGTTCCACTTCGAGGGCACAGGTGCTGGGGCAATCGTGCGGGCAGGCGGTCGGCAGGAAGACGGAGTTCACGGAAGGACGCCTCGGCGGGGAAGAAACGACGGTCAGCTTATGTCCGGCATCCGGCTTTCCGCAACCGGTCGGGATTGTTTAAGGACTGCCATCAGATTTCAATATTGCAGCCCTATCCTAGTGGTGGCGCGTCTCGGAAAGATGTATGTTTTCAAAAAAATGCTCGCATAAGGCGGAATTTTGGCCGCCGTTGGCACGGAACGACACAGCAAGGGGAAGCCGTATGATCGCGAATGTTGCCGCAGGCGCCCGGTGGACGCTGCGGGCCGGGGTGTTCGCCAGCCTGATCGGTGCCTTGGTCGGCGCCGTCGCCGGAATGACCGTTCCGGGGATCGCCGCGGCGCGGGCGGACGGCGTCAAGCTCGGCTATGTGGAGTTCCCGCCCTACACCCAGACCGACGGCGGGGCCGCGAAGGGCAGCCTGATCGAATCGTTCGACAAGGCCGCCAAGGCCGCCGGCATCGCCTACACCGCCGAATCGGCCCCGGCCCGCCGCCTCTTCTCCGGCATCGCGGAGGGCGAATTCAATATTTTCCTGGGCATCCGCACGGTCAAGGAGTTCGACGGCACCACTCTGATCAGCGCCGCACCCATCGCCCGGATCGAACTGAACGCCTATGGCCTCGGCGAAGCCCCGGCGGTGAAGGCGAAGGAGGATCTGTCGGGCAAGGCGGTCATCGCGCTGAACGGCTATTCCTACGGCGGCTGGCGCGCCTGGATGGAGGACCCGGCCAACAAGGTGCAGATGGTCGATGCGCGCACCGCCGATCAGGCGCTCCAGCTTCTCCAGGCCGGGCGGGCGCCGACGCTGCTGCAATACTCGCTGCCGATGCAGCAGGCGCTGGGAGGTAAGACGCTTCCCGACCTGAAGGCGACGCCGGTCCAGAGTCTGGACGTCTACATCGTCGTTTCGAAGAAGACCCCGGACGCCGCGGCGGTTCTGGCGAAGCTCGAAGCCGGGTTCAAGGCGACCCAGTGACGCCACGGCGGGCGTCGTCGGGCGCCGACCTCGGCAACCGGTTGTTCAGCAAGGAAAAAGGGCGGATCATGACGGTCAGCGGGGCGGCAGACGCGATGCCGGACAGCGGGAATCAAGGCGGTGGTTTGGGGCTGCGCCTGCGGGCGATGCTGCTGATCGGCGGCGTGCTGCTCGTCTATCAGGTGCTGGCCATCGCTTGGGGCGTGCACGGCTCGGCCAACCAGGCCAAGGAGACGCTGGCGGCGCGCGCCGACATGGTGGCGTCGCTGCAGGCCCGCGCGGCGGCGATCCCGCTCTACGACTTCGACACCGAACAGGTACGCGAGGTCGCCAAGGCGCCGTCCTCCGATCCCGATTTCCTCGGCGCCCAGGTGCGCGACGACAAGGCCAAGGTGGTGGCCGAGATCGGTGACACCAAGGCCACGAAGGGCTTCATCGAGGTGGTCAAGCCCATTGTCGGCGGGCAGGCCGGGCAGCGCAAGGCCATCGGCGAATTCGTCCTGCGCCTGCGCACGGACCGGGTGGAGGCGCGGGTGACCGCCGACGCGGTGACCCAGATCGCCGTCGGGGCGGTCGCCTTCCTCGCCATCATGGCGGCGCTCTACCTCGTCGTCTCGGCCATCACGCGCCCGTTGATGCAGATCACCGCGATGGTCGGCCGTCTGGCCCAGGGCGACTACGCGGTCGCCGTGCCGGCCCTGGACCGCCGCGACGAGATGGGGGCGATGGCCCGCACCATCGACATGCTCCGCCAGAACGCCCAACACCGCCGGCAGCTCGAAGCCGAGAAGCTGGCCCGGCAGGCGGAGGAGGCGCAGCGGGGCGAGCGGCTGACCCACCTTGCCGCCGCTTTCGACCGCTCGGTTCAGGCGACCGTCGGCGAGGCCTCCACCGCCGCCTCGCAGATGAAGGGAAGCGCCGGCAGCATGCTGGACAGCGCGTTGCGCGCCGACCAGTGCAACGCCTCGGTGGCCGGCGCCGCCGACGAGACCAGCCGCACCGTCCAGACCGCCAGCGCGGCGGCCGAGCAGCTCACCCAGTCGATCCGCAGCATCGCCGAGAGCGTGAAGCAGTCGGTCGCCATGTCCGCCCAGGCCATCGACCGCGCCGACGCCAGCCGCAAGACGGTGGAGGCGCTGGCCGCCGGCGCCGCCAAGATCGGCGAGATCACCAGCCTCATCACCTCCATCGCCGGGCAGACCAACCTTCTGGCCTTGAACGCAACCATCGAGGCCGCCCGCGCCGGGGAGGCCGGCAAGGGCTTCGCCGTGGTGGCGAGCGAGGTGAAGAATCTGGCCAGCCAGACCGCCAAGGCGACCGAGGAAATCGCCACCCAGATCGGCGCCATCCAGTCGGTCACCCAGGACACCGTCTCGGCCATCGGCGCCATCACCGAAACCATCGGTCAGCTCAGCCAGCGCTCGACGGAGATCGCCGCCGCGGTCCAGGAGCAGTTGACCGCGACCGGCGAGATCGCCGAGAAGGTCCGCACCGTGGCCGGCGAGGCCGACACCGTGACCCGCAGCATCGCGGTTGCCTCCGGTGCCTCGTCGGAGGTGGCGGCGGCGGCCCGCGAGTCGGTGGAGGTCGCCCAGACCCTTCAGGCGCGCTTCGTCGACCTGCGCGACGAGGTGCAGAGGTTCCTGGCCTCGATCAAGGCGGCGTAGGGGCGCGCGATGACACGCAAGTTGCCTGCGATGGGTGGAAATGCCCGCCGCGGGCATGTTGCGTTTCCGGATTTCGCTTCGCCGCACTAGGATGCCGCTCCCGAACGGCGAGGATGATATGGACGACGGTTTGAAGTGCCCGAAATGCAACTCCGAGCATGTCTATCAGGATGGCATGCTGTGGATCTGCCCCGAATGCGCGCATGAATGGAACCCGCAGGCCGAAGGCGGCGTGGGCGCGGATGCCGCGGCGGATCAGGGGGTGCGGGACGCCAACGGGAATGTCCTGAGCGACGGCGACGCGGTCACGGTCATCAAGGATCTGAAGGTCAAGGGCTCGTCCCTGGTCGTCAAGGGCGGCACCAAGGTGAAGAACATCCGTCTGGTCGACGGAGCCGACGGCCACAACATCGCCTGCAAGATCGACGGCATCGGCGCGATGAACCTGAAGTCGGAATTCGTCAAGAAGGCGTGACGGCGCCCCGGCGTCCCCGAAAAGAGAAAACCCCTCGCCGGAGTGCTCCGGCGAGGGGTTTTCTCTTAGGGGCCTTCGCCCGGGGACGGGGACTACATCATCCCCAGCGCGCGCGGCAGCCAGGTGGAGATGATCGGCACGTAGGTGATCAGCACCAGGAAGCCCAGCATCGCCAGCAGCCACGGCCAGACGGCCACGGTAAGCTCGGTGATGCCCATCTTCGTGATGCCTGACGCGACGTAGAGGTTCAGGCCCACCGGGGGGTGGCACATGCCGACCTCCATGTTCACGACCATCATGATGCCGAAATGGACCGGGTCGATGCCCAGCTTGATGGCGACCGGGAACAGGATCGGCGCCATGATCAGCACGATCGACGACGGCTCCATGAAGTTGCCGGCCATCAGCAGCAGGATGTTCGTCACCAGCAGGAAGGCGATCACGCCCAGTCCCTGGGCGACGATCCAATCGGCAATGCCCTGCGGGATGTTCTCCGACGTCAGCACGAACGAGAACAGCACGGCGTTCGTGATGATGTAGAGCAGCATCGCCGACATGCTGGCCGAGGACAGCAGCACCTTCGGCACGCCGCGCAGCGGCATGTCCTTGTAGACGAAGACCGCGATGATGAAGGCGTAGACGGCGCTCATCGCCGCGGCCTCGGTCGGCGTGAAGATGCCGGAATAGATGCCGCCGATGACGATGACGATCAGCAGGAGGCCCCAGATCGCCTCGCGGAGCGCCTTCAGCCGCTGAGCCAGGCTGGCCTTGGGCAGGCGCGGATAGCCGAACTTGCGCGCGCGGTACCAGGTGACTCCGCCCAGCACGAAGGCCAGCATCAGGCCGGGGATGACGCCCGCCATGAAGAGCTGGCCGACCGAGGCGGCGTGCGGGCTGCCGCTGGTGGCGACCGAGTACATCACCATCACGATGGACGGCGGGATCAGGATGCCCAGCGCGCCCGAGGTGGTGATGACGCCGGCGCCGAACTGCTTCGGGAAGCCCTGGGCGACCATCGCCGGAAGCACGATGGAGCCGATGGCCACCACCGTCGCCGGGCTGGAACCGGACACCGCCGCGAACAGGGCGCAGCCCATCACGCCGGCGAGGCCGAGGCCGCCGTGCCAATGGCCGACCATCGCCGTGGCGAAGTTGATCATGCGCCGTGCCACGCCGCCGTGCGTCAGGAAGTTGCCGGCCAGGATGAAGAACGGGATCGCCATGATCTCGAACTTCTCGATGCCGGTGAACAGCTTCAGCGCCACGGCCTCGATCGGCACATTGGTCATGGTGAAGAGGAAGGTCAGAACCGTCAGGCCGAGCGAGATCGAGATCGGCATGCCGGTCAGCATCAGAACCAGCAGAAGGCCGAAGATGATGGCGGCGTTCATCGGTCGTTCTCCTTCGGTCCCTTACCGGCGGTCGGGCCGGCGGCCGGGCCGTTTCCGGGCTTGCGGCCCTCGTGATGGGCGATGTCGTGCGGGTGCAGGTTGTCGTCCATCTCGTACCAGTTGACGTCCTGCGCGGCGCGCTGCGGGTCGGTGATGTCCTCCTCCAGACCCTCGACATGGCCGTGGTCGTGGTGCGGCAGTTCGCCGGTGCGCAGGAAATTGACCATCACCTGAAGGAAGCGGAAGCACATCAGGTAGGAGCCGACCGGGATCGCCAGGTAGATGATCCACATCGGCCATTCGAGGTCCGCCGAGACCTGCTCGGTGTTCGACATGTGCCAGACGAAGGTGGAACCCATCGTGCCGACGACGCCGGTGAACGTCGCGCCGGCCAGCAGACCGAACACGATGAACTTCGACCGCAGCGGGACCGACAGCTTGTTGATGAGCACGTCCACACCCACATGGATGCCGGTGCGGACGCCATAGGCGGCGCCGAATTTCGCCATCCAGACGAACATGTAGATGCAGAGTTCCTGCGCCCAGGCCAGATTCCAATGCAGGATGTAGTCCTGGATGACGGGGATGCCGGAGGCGTAACGGTGGACGACAGCGACGAAGATGATCGTCGTCGCCGCGGCCATCAGGAAGGCGATAAGAATCTCCTCCAGATGGTCTAGGATTTTCATGGGCATGGTGGCTCCGCGCGCAGGAGGAAGCGCCCGCGTCGAATGTGCGGGCGCTTGCCGAAGGCCGTGCTTTTGTCTTGTTTTCTTGAAAGACCGGGCGGGGATGCCGCCCGGCTATCCGAACCGTGTTATTCGCACTTGGCGGTGTCGGTCTCGGTCTTGATGCTCGCCAGCAGCTCCTTGCCGACGCGCGACGCCATGTCCTCGTGGACCGGCAGCATCGCCTGGCGCCACGACGCGCGCTCGTCCTTGGTCAGCTCGTAGAACTTGGTCTTGCCGGCGGCCTTCATCGCCTCCAGCGCCTTGTCGTTCTCTTCCTGGGCGATGTTGTTGGCGTATTCGGTCGCCTCCTTCATCGCGCCGTCGAGCTGGGTGCGGACGTCGGCCGGCATGCCGTCCCAGAACTTCTTGTTCACGATGACCGCGTAGCCCAGATAGCCGTGGTCGGACAGCGTGGCGTGGCTCTGCACCTCGTGCATCTTCTGGGTGTACATGTTGGACGGCGGGTTCTCGGTGCCGTCGACGACGCCGGTCTGCAGCGCCTGATAGACCTCGGAGAAGGCCATCACCTGCGGCAGGGCGCCGAGCGCGCGCATCTGCGCGTCGAGCACCTTCGACGACTGGATGCGCATCTTCAGGCCCTTGAAGTCCGCCGTGGCGTGCAGCGGCTTGTTGGCGCTCATGATCTTGAAGCCGTTGTCCCAATAGGCCAGACCGGTGATGCCCTTGTTCTCCAGCTTCTGGAAGAGCTGCTTGCCGATCGTGCCGGTGGTGACCTTCACCAGGGCGGCCTTGCAGGGGAAGATGTAGGGCAGGTCGAAGATCTCGAATTCCTTGGCGCCCAGCGGACCGAACTTGGCCAGCGACGGGGCCAGCATCTGCACGGCGCCGAGCTGCAGGGCCTCCAGCTCTTCCTTGTCCTTGTAGAGCTGGCTGTTGGGGTAGACCTCGACCTTCACCTTGCCGCCGGTGCGCTGTTCGGCCAGCTGCTTGAACTTCTCGGCGCCCTTGCCCTTCGGAGTCTCGGGAGCGACGACGTGGCTGAACTTGATGACGATCGGCTCCTGCGCGGTGGCGGCGGTGGCGGCCATCAGGCAGCCGGCGGCGACGGTGGCGCACAGCAGCGAAACGAACTTCATAGGGGTCATCCTCCGTTTGTTGTTGGTCAGACTGATGGTCCGGCCTTTGATATTCTTTCATTGTTCGATAATTTCTCCCCCGACGCTATTGTGGAAATCCGTAGCTGTGAACGTGACATATTGGTTGCCGTGCCAACACCTCTCCCCCCTCTGACGAACGGTGCGGCCAGCGCCGCCTACGGCCTCGGCCAGCGCGGCCCGGTTCAGGCCATGCCGATCGTCGCGATGGCGCTGGTTGTCCTTCTGTTCGGCGTCTTCCTGTGGGTGCTCCACCGCAGCGAGCGGGAGGAGGAGACTCTCACCCTCATCAAGGACGTGCTGTGGGTGGAGCAGAACCTGCATTTCCAGCTCACCTCCGATGAGGAGAAGCTGCAGTATCTCGCCGAATCGCTGGGGCGCGAGGACACCGCGCCGGTGAACTACTCGGTGATGGCGCGCCACATCGTGACGGTGAACCCGGCGATCCAGCGCGTGGTGCGGCTGGACCCGCAGGGCCGACCGGTGCGGTCGGAACCGCCGGTGGACGACGGCCCGGCCCTGGACGACGCCTTCGGCCCCAGCCCGCGCGCCGACGCCTTTCTGATCGCCCGCTCCTCGGGCCGGCGGGCCTATTCGGCGCCCTACCGGCTGGGGGCCGCGGACACCGCCTTCGAGGTCGTCATCCCCATCTTCCGCGGGCAGGAATTCGCCGGCGCGCTCGCCGGTGTGCTGTCGATCGACGCCCTGCTGACCCATCACGTGCCCTGGTGGTTCGCCCAGCGCTACCAGTTGGAGGTCATCGACCCCTACGGGGCGGTGCTGGGGACGAAATCGCGCATCGCGATGCCGGAGCCGCGGCGCAGCCACGTCGTGCCCTTCGATCCGCCGGGGCACGGCCTGACCCTGGTCGCCACGCTGCATCAGCTGTCCGGCAACCTTGGCCGCAACATCCTGATCGCCGCCATCTTCGCGCTGACCGTTTCGGCCCTGTGGAGCCTGTGGGCGGTGCGCCGCCACATCGCCCGGCGAATCCGGGCGGAGGAGGCGCTGCGCGCCGAGCACGCCTTCCGCAAGGCGATGGAGGACAGCCTGACGGTGGGCATGCGCGCCCGCGATCTGGACGGCCGCATCATCTATGTGAATCCGGCCTTCTGCCGCATGGTCGGATGGTCGGCGGAGGAACTGGTAGGGGCGGGGCCGATCATGCCCTACTGGCTGCCCGAGGATCTTGTCCACACCGAGGAGGTCTTCCGCGCCGTCCTGGCCGGCAACGCGCCGGCCAACGGCTTCGAACTGCGCTTCCGCCGGGCCAACGGCGAGCGGTTCGACGCGCTGATCTACGAGGCCCCTCTGATCGACGCGAAGGGGCGGCACACCGGCTGGATGGGCTCCGTCCTCGACATCACCGAGCGCAAGCGGGCGGAGGAACTGGCCCGCCAGCAGCAGGAACGGCTCCAGCAGACGGCGCGGCTCATCACCATGGGCGAGATGGCCTCCACCCTGGCGCACGAGCTGAACCAGCCGCTGTCGGCCATCGCCAGCTATTGCACCGGCTGTCTCAACCGCCTTCAGGCCGGCAGCATCCGGCCGGACGAGTTGGCGACGGCGCTCGAAAAGCTGTCCGGGCAGGCCAAGCGCGCCGGCCAGATCATCCGCCGGATTCACGACTTTGTGCGCAAGAGCGAACCGAACGTCGCTCCCTGCTGCCTGTCGCAGGTGCTGGAGGATTGCGTGGCGCTGATGGAGGCCGACGCCCGCCAGCAGGGTGTGAAGCTGGTGCTGGAGATGGGGCGCGGCCTGCCGGCGGTGATGGCCGACCGCATCCTGCTGCAGCAGGTGGCGGTGAACCTGATGCGCAACGGAATCGAAGCGATGGCGGCGACCCGTCGCGACCGCCGCCGGCTGAGCGTGACGGTGCAGGAGGTCGACGGGTCGGTCCTGACGCGCATCCAGGACCGCGGTTGTGGCATTTCGCCCGAAAATGCGGAAAAACTGTTTTCTCCCTTCTTCACCACCAAGACCGAGGGCATGGGCATGGGCCTGAACATCTGCCGGTCCATCATCGAACATCATCAGGGGCGCCTGTGGTTCGAGCCCGCGGCGGACGGCGGCACCGTGTTCCTCTTCTCCCTGCCGGTCCTGTCCGCCCCGTCTTTGACGGGCGCGACGGAGTCCCAGGACGAGAGACCGCAGGATGTGTGAGCCGAAGCTGCACATCGTCGATGACGACGAGGCGATCCGCGACGCCCTTGGCTGGCTGTTCCAATCGCGCAACGTCCCGGTGGCCTCCTGGCCGTCGGCGGAGGCCTTCCTTGCCGACTACGACTCCGCCATGGCCGGTTGCCTTCTGCTCGACATCCGCATGGAGGGGATGAGCGGGCTGGAGCTGTTCGACCGGCTGTCCGCCATGGGCTGCCGGATGCCCGTGCTGTTCCTGACCGGCCATGGCGACGTGCCGATCGCGGTGTCGGCCCTGAAGAAGGGGGCCCGCGACTTCGTGGAGAAGCCCTTCAACGACAACGATCTCGTCGACCGGGTGATCGAGGCGCTGACCTTCGACGCCGGGGAGCGGGCGCGGCAGGCCGGGCAGGCCGGCGTTGCGGCCCGGCTGGCGACCCTGACCCAGCGCGAACGGCAGGTGATGGGGCTGGTGGTGGCCGGCAAGCTGAACAAGGTCATCGCCGACGAGCTGGGAATCAGCATGCGGACCGTCGAGGTGCACCGCGCCCACGTCTTCGAGAAAATGGGCGTCAAGACGGCCGTGGAGCTTGCCCGCATACTCGCGTCGGTGGGGTAAGGGAGGCGCGAGAGCAACCGACGGACTTGACAGGCGGGCGGATGCGGGCGACCCATTGGGACGGGACGTGCACGCCGCCTTCCCCTTTCCAGTCCGTACGCCATTCCGTTTCCGTCAAAGGTCGGAGAGTGCCTTGCGCCTGCCCTCATCGACGCTTGGTCTGGGGCTAGCCGCCATCGCCCCGCTGCTGCTGTTCCTGGCGGTGGTGGTCTGGATTCTGGATCTCCGGCAGCAGGACGTGCTGGCGGCGGAATTGGCGGCGCAGGCCCGTTCCGTGATGGTCGCCATTGACCGGGAGTTGGAAAGCAAGGCCCGCCCTCTCGAACTTCTGGCCGCGTTGAGCCGCGACACGGTGGACGATCTCACCTTGCTGAAGTCGGAGGCCGCGGAGGCCGTGCGCAGCCAACCGGGTTGGCTCGCGATCGGAATGGTGAGGGTGGAGGATATGTCCCTCCAATTCCATACCCAGTACCCGCTGGACGCTCCGCTGCCGCCGCCGCGCCTGGACGAGGTGACCCGGCAGGTGGTCGCCGCGCGGCGGACGGTGGTCGGCGGTGTTCTGCCTCCGGGGGGGCCGCCGGGGCGTCCGGCCTTGATTGTCCGTGCGCCGATCCTCGACCCGGAAGGCCCCCCGGACGCGCCCGTGCGGCACGTCCTGTCGCTGGCGGTTGGGCTGGACGGGCTGGGTGCCGTGTTGCGCGGCTCGGGAATTCCCCCGGCTTGGACGGTGTCGGTGGTCGATCCCACCTTGGTCATAGCCGCGCGCTCCCCCGATCCCGACCTGCATGTCGGCCAGAAGGTCAGGGAACAGATGGTGCCCCGGCTGATGGAACAGAATCCGAAACCGTTTTCGGCGACGACGCGGGAAGGGCAGGAGGCGCTGGTTCTCGTTCACCGGTCGCAACAGACCGGCTGGTCGATCATCGTGGCCGTTCCGTTCGAGCAGATCAGCGGCCAGTTGAACCAGACCCGCACCACCATCCTGGCCGGTGCCGCGGGTGCCGGGCTGGCGACGCTGGTGCTGTCGCTGGTGGTGACGCGCCATGTCCGCCGCCGCCGCCACGCCGAGCGTGAGGCCCGTCAGGCCCGCGAGGCCATGCTGGCGGAGCAGCGCCGCCGGCTTGAGGCGGAGAAGGAGCATGCGGAGGCCGCCAACCTCGCGAAGTCCGATTTCCTCGCCAACATGAGCCACGAATTGCGCACCCCGCTGAACGCGATCATCGGCTTCAGCGAGGCGTTGCTGTCCGGCCTGTTCGGTCCAAGCCCGCCGAAGCACCAGGAGTACATCGCCAGCATCCACGTCTCCGGCCAGCATCTGCTGTCGCTGGTCAACGATGTGCTGGACATGGCGAAGGTGGAGGCGGGGCGCCTGGAGCTGTATCCGGAGCCGGTCCGGGTCACGGTCCTGCTGGGCGAGTGCGTCGAGTTGGTGGAGGCGCTGGCCGGCCAGAAGGGGGTGCGGGTGGAGTGCCCTCCCGTCGAACCCGGCCTGACGGTGATGGCCGACGCCATGCGCTTGCGGCAGGCGCTCCTGAACCTGCTGTCCAACGCCATCAAGTTCACGCCGGCGGGCGGGTGCGTGCGTGTGGAGGCGGCGCGTGGCGGGGATGGCTGCGTGACGCTGGCCGTCGCCGACACCGGCATCGGCATGTCACCGGAGGACGTCAAGATCGCGCTGGAGCCCTTCCGTCAGGTGAACAGCTACATGACCAAGGCCCATTCGGGCACGGGGCTGGGGCTGCCGCTCGCCAAGCGCTTTGTGGAGGCCCATGGCGGGCGGTTGACGTTGAGCAGCGCCCCCGGGGAAGGCACGGTGGTGAACATCGTCCTTCCGGGCACGCCGTCGCCCACTCCGCCGGCCGAACGTGGGGCTGTCCTGCTGTTCAAGGCGGAGTGATGCGGCCCGGTAAAGGGCGTCCGCCGTTTCGGGGCGCAACCGTTTCGGGGCGTCTGGCGGTCAGGCCGCCTTGCGCGACAGGCCGGCTTCCAGGTGGTCGATACCGCTCACCAGTTCTTCCGCCGCCTGGTCGGCGACGGCACGGGCGAAGGCCCAGGCATCGTCCGTGGCGATGCGCGCCGCCTCGACGCGGGCGCACAGCCGGTTGTGCTGGCCGCGCAGGGCGTCCAGCGTGCGTTCCATCTCTTGCCGGCTCATGGCTTCACGAACCTCGGGGCCGGACCGCTCCACCAGCGACCGCAGCCGGTCCAGCCGGTCGGCGGTTTCCTGGAGAAGGTCGCGGCATTTGACGTCGTAAGCGTGCCGGTTGCGGCAGCCCATTTCTCACTCCTCCCTTCGGATCGCTTGGGGACCGTTCGCCTGATCGTCAGGCCTGTGGTCCGGAGCGGCGCTGCACAGCGGACGCTTCGTCTGCAATATGTGCATCGCAGCAAAAAATTCGCTGCAGCGCCAAAAAAAGAAATCCGTCTGGTTGCCTTTCATAGACGTATGAAAAGCATTTCCAGTTCCCAAGAACTTTACGTTTTGTGTGTCCTGCCCAGTCGGGAGCGTTCCATGCCGCTCCGAAGTCTTCGAATTTCTTGAATCCGGTTGGACTCTTTCTGCATCATCGCTCCCGCCCCGTCAAGCGGACCAGGGGGATAAGACTATGGCGATTTGTCGCAGCCTAATGGAAGATCCCAACTGGTCCGGACAGGCAGAAAAGCGGCACAAAACGGCCGCTTCGCCCCGAAACAAATCGACGGACTTCTGGATTAAAGCAGGAAAGCACGCCGAAGGGACGGACGCTGTTGTCGTTGCGACTTGGAAGGTGGGGCAGGGTGGCGCCCGTTACTCGGCCGCGATGCCGTAGGGGAAGTTTTCGGTGTTGGCCGGTTCCGGCAGCGTGGCGGGATGCTGCGTTGCGGCGTGGCTGGGGCAGGTCGGGCATTGGTTCGCGCAATGGCTCTGCGCCATCTCCCGCATCATCGGAACGCATTTGCCGCACTGGACCTGACGCTCATAATGCCGGAAGACGGAAGCCGGGGTGCGGGCGCCGTTCTCCAGCGCCTTGGTAACCTGCTTGTCGTTCAGCGCGTGGCAGATGCAGACGTACATGGGCCCCCGGCAGCGGTGCGTGTTGTGCGGTCGTGCTGGGGGCAATGTGCTGCGACTGAGAATGATTGTCAATTGATCTGAATCATGACGGCCAAATTTGAGCGTATTGCGACGGAATGTCACAGCTCGAACGAAGGGATGATGCGGCTACCTCCGTCGTCGATGCCTTCCTTCAAGCGGTGGGGGACGCGGTGCTGCGAATGGGACGGCTGCTGATTAACCGGAGTTGCGGTCCTCTGGGTCGGCGGTGCCGCGGCAGAGGCCGGGCCGCCCGCGTGGGACCCGCCGGGCTTCGACCGGGCGGCCATTCACGGGCGTCTGAACGCGGGGATCGCTGATTCCTTCGACCGCGCTCTTGCAATCGAACGCCAGGAGCGCTAGCCCCTCGGCATGAGCGACTCATCCGACACCTCGTCCGCCCGCGCGACCCCGGCGCACACCCCCCTGGGGCAGACCATCTATTTGGCGCCCGAAGGCTTCGTGCCGGACCTTGTGGCCGAACTGGGCGACGTGGCGGCGGTGGAGGACCGGCTGGTCTTCGCCGACGGACCGGCGCGCCCGGCCGCCTGGGCGCAGAACATCTGGCACGATCCGGTGCGGATCGAGTTCGCGTCGATCAAGGAAGGCGCGCGGGCGCTGCGCTCCATCCAGCGCAACTGGGCGCTCTGGACGTTGCGCCATCACCGTCGGGCCAGCCTGATCCAGGACAACCTGCCCCATGTCTCGGCCAAGCCGGTGGTCTTCCCGTCGCCGCTGCCGACTGCCCCGCTGGGCTCCTGGACGCTGCTTGACGAGAACACCATCGTCGCGGCGGCGCGCTGTTCCAGCCCCTACCGCCACGGCGAGGTCACCTTCGTCGAGAACCGGACGGTGCCGCCCAACCGCGCCTATCTGAAGCTGTGGGAGGCGCTGACGCTGTTCGGGGAGCAGCCGGGGCCGGGTGACCGCTGCATCGACCTCGGCGCCTGCCCCGGCGGCTGGAGCTGGGTGCTTCACGAGCTGGGCGCCAGCGTGGTCAGCGTCGACAAGGCCCCGCTCGACCCGGCCATCGCCGCCCTGCCGCGCATCACGTTCCGCCAGGAGAGCGCCTTCGGCCTCAAGCCGCAGGATGTCGGGCCGGTGGATTGGCTGTGCTGCGACGTGATCTGCTACCCCACGCGCCTGCTGCGGCTGGTGAACCAGTGGATGGAGAGCGGGCTGGCCAAGCGCTTCATCTGCACGCTGAAGTTCCAGGCCGAGACGGACCACGAGACGGCGCGCGCCTTCGCCGCGATCCCCGGCGGGCGGGTGCTGCACCTGCACCACAACAAGCACGAACTCACCTGGATGTGGCCGGCGGCTCCGGTCTGAGCGTGGTCACGCCCGGCGCAGCGCCAGTTCCAGCGCGGGCTTGAGGATCGACGCGGCGCCGTAGCCGATCTCCACCACCTCCTCCGCCCGGTCGAACTCCAGGATGCCGATGTGGGCGAGGCGCGGCGCGATCAGCACGTCCGGCGGCTCGCCGGCCAAGCGGGAGCGGGTGATGCGGTCCTGCATGATGTCGATCGACCCGGCCATCACGTCCATCACGTTGGGCGGAACGTTGGAGGCCGGGGCGCGCGTCAGCTGGTCGGCGAGGAAGCGCGTGCGCGGCGCCGGGCGCCGCCCCATCCAGGAGGCGATCTGCGAGGTCAGGGTGGAAAAGACCGGCGAGGTCGCATCCCCCGCCGGGGCCATCGCCACCTCCGGAACGGGATGCGCCTCCTGCATTTGAGACGCCTGCATCTGGGCCGGCTTGGCCTCCGCCGCCTTGCGCAGTTTGGCGGCCCCGCGTCCGGAGGGGCGGCTCAGCGGCGACAATTCGCTGTTCAGGTTGACCGCGATCACCACGTCCGCCCCCAGCGCGCGGCAGAGCGACACCGGCACCGGATTGACCAGCGCGCCGTCCACCAGCCAATGATCGTCGCGTCGCACCGCCGGGAACAGACCGGGCATGGCGGCCGAGGCCTGCACCGCGCTGAGCATCGGCCCGTCGCGCAGCCAGATCTCCCGCCCGGTGCTGAGGTCGGTGGCGACCGCGGCGAAGGGTTTGCGGAGCTGCTCGATGGTGACCTCGGTCCGGTGGTTGCGGAAGCGGTCGAAGGTGCGGTCGGCGGCCAGCAGCCCGCCGCGGCGGAAGGTGAGGTCGATGATGCCGAGCATGCCGAGCCAGCCCATGCTCTGCGCCCAGGCCTGCAACTCGTCCAGCTGGTCCGTCAGGTAGGCCGCGCCGACCACCGCGCCGATGGAGGTTCCGCAGATCACGTCGGGCTCGACCCCGATCTCCTCCAGCGCGCGCAACACGCCGATGTGCGCCCAGCCGCGCGCCGCCCCGCTGCCCAGGGCCAGTCCGATCTTCAGTCCGCTCACCGCCAGCACCTCGTGTCTTGTGGGCTTGGTCAGGCTCGTCCGGCGCCGACGCGTCGATGGGTGTCCAAAGGGATTTGGGGCATCGGACCGTCGGTGGAAACCCTTCCATCCGGGGGACGCGGAACGCGCCCGAAGGCCCCCTCATGGGGGATGCCGAAAATTGTACCCGCTTTTGCCCTCTATTTGACTTGTATCACATTTTCTTCCGATTACCTGTGGCATTCCAATGGATGAAAGAGTTTCCGGGTGACGTTAACCAAACATCAACTGGAAGCGTCCAATGTCGCTCCCATCACGGACAATCAGGGATGGCGGAGGTTGCCATGGCCCAGGATCTCAAGAGTTTCAAGAAGGATTGGCAGCGCTGGTCGGCGGCGGAGAAGCTGACGGCGGTGGCCATCCTGATCGTTGCCGCGGTCGCGCTGGGCGGTCCGGTGACGATTCTGTTCTGACATCGCACCGGGTGACCGGCGCATTGCGCCTCCTCACAGGCCGCCTCCTCACAGCAGAGAGGCGAGGGCCGCGATCCCGAACCCTCCCAGCACCGCGCCCGAGCCGCGGTTGATCCACAGCATGGCGGCGGGCGTGACCCGGCGCCGGAACGCCCCGACCGAGGCGCTGAGCCCCAACCACCACATCGCCGACCCGGTGAAGACGCCCGCGACGAGCAGGGCGGCCACGCCCGTGCTGTTCCCGTCCCCCGCCGACACGCCCAGCCCGCCGAACACCGCGGCGAAGCTGAGGATGGTCGCCGGGTTGGCCAGCGTCAGCGCGAAGGTGGAGGCGTAGGCTCCGGCCAGACCGCCGCCGCCGCGGGCGTCCGCGGCGCGCTCCGCCGGGCGGGCGCGCAGGGTGCCCCAGCCCAGCCACAGCAGCACCAGCCCGCCCACCAGCTTCAGCGCCACCTGCGCGCCCAGCAGCGCGTCGGTGACCAGAACCACCCCGAAGCCGGCGATGGCACCATAGACCGCGTCCGCGCTGGCCGCGCCGAGCCCGCTGACGAAGCCGTGCGCCGGCCCGTCGGCCAGGGTGCGCCGGATGCACAGAAGCCCGATCGGCCCGACCGGGGCGGCGATGCTGAATCCGATGATCAGGCCCTTCAGCAGGGCGGGCAGCGCGTCCATGGCGGATGCTCCGGGTGGGTCAGTCTGACTCGATGGGAAGGACCGGCGTTTCCTTGACCGAGGACAGCGCGATCACGGTGTGGGAACGCACGACGCCGGGCAGGGCTTTGAGCCGGTCGGACAGGAAGCGCTCCAGCGCCTCCGTGTCGGCCACGCGCACCTTGAGCAGATAGGACCAGTCCCCGGTGACGTGGTGGCATTCCTGAACCGCCGGCGTGGCGCGCATGGCGTCGCGGAAGGGCGCGTCGTGCTCCGGACGGTCGAGCAGCACCTCGACGAAGGCCAGCACGTCCAACCCGGTGGCCTTGGGCGACAGCCGCGCCCCCCAGCCCTGGATCACGCCGTTCGCTTGCAATTTCTTCAGCCGTTCGTTCACGGCGGACACCGACAATCCGACCGCGGTCCCGATGTCGGCGTAGGAAGCGCGTCCATCTTCCTGGATGTGCGCTATGATTTTGCGGTCTGTATCGTCCATGACAGCAATATTTGCCGAAGAGGCGCGGAAGAGCAAGGATGATTTGCTGATCAATCGCCCATGCGGCGGAAATCCGGCTTGCCGGCGCCGCAGTGCGGGCAGAACCAGTCCGCCGGCAAGTCCTGGAAGGCGGTGCCCGCCGGCGCGCCGTGTTCCGGGTCGCCGTCGCGGGGGTGATACTCGTAGCCGGGGCAGTCGCCGCCGCCGCACCGCCAGATTTCGGACAGGCGCGGGTTGTTGGCCCGCGCGGGGCGGACGAACAGGGCGATGAGGGCGGTGGGGAGCAGGCGCAGGGCGCCACGCCGGAGGAGCGGGCGGGAAAGGGGGTGGGGAAGGGTGGGCATGGCGGACCGTCCGGCGGATCGAGGTGCCGCACTATGCGCCGCGGTCCTTTGCGGGATGATGACGGTCGTGGAACGAAGGCAGGCGAGTCAGCGCCGCCGCGGCGCCTTGCCCTTGAAATGGGCGCGTTGGAGCTTCGCGCCGGTCAGATCGGCCCCGTCCAGGTCGGCGTTCTCCAAATCGGCGTCGGTCAGATTGGCCTGGACCATGCGGGAATCGGTCAGCATCGCCTGCCGCAGATCCGCACCCATCAGATTGGCGGCCCAGGAGCGGCCGGTGGGCCGTCCGCTGGGGTCCTTGATCTCCGCCGGCCCGAGGTTGACCCGCGTCAGATCGGCACCGGTCAGCCGGGCGAAGCTGAGGTTGGCGCCGCACAGGTCGGCCCCCATCAGGTTCGCGTGCTCCAGATTGGCGCCGGACAGGTCGGCCATCATCAGCCGGGCGCCGGTCAGCGCCGCGTCGGACAGGTTGGCGCCGCGCAGCGAGGCCGCGCTGAGATTGACCCCGCGCAGGTCGGCGCGGCTGAGGTCGGTGCCGTCCAGATCGGCGCGCTCCCCGCGCTGGCCGACGCTGTCGATCCAGCGCTCATGGTCGAAGATCGCCCGCTGGATTTCCGACCCCATGCTGTCGATCGGGCGGGTCAGGCAGGCGGAGCCGAGCTTGGCTCGGGAAAGGTCGCAATCGACCATCCGCGTGCCGACCAGATCGGCGTTGTCGAAGGTGCAGCCGTCCAGCAGGGCGCCGCTCAGGTTGGCCCCGTTCAGCCGCGCCCCGGACAGGTTGGCGTCGGTCAGCACCGCGCCGGTCAGGTCGGCGTTCTGAAGCACCGCCCCGCACAGGTCGGCTTCCGTCAGGTTGGCACCGGCCAGCACGGCGCCGGTCAGGTCGGTCGGAATGCCGCCCTCCGCCGTGGCGCCACCCTGAAGGCGGGCCAGGGCGGTCCGGTGGCTTTGCCGGATGGCCTCGGCGTCCTGGGCGTCCGGATGGGCGTCCGGGCCGGTGCCGCGGCGGGCGGTGCCCCCCGGCTCCAGCGTGCCGGCGCGCAGGTCGGCGTCGCGCAGATTGGCGTTCGAGAAGTCGGCGGAGCGCAACCGGGCGCCGCGCAAGTCCGTCTGCATCAGGTTGGCGCGCGTGATGTCCGCGTCGCGCAGGTCCACGCCGAACAGGTCGGCGCCGGCCAGATTGGTGCCGCTGAGCCGGCAGCGCGCCAGCTTCGCCCCGACCAGCCGCGCGCCGCGCAGGTCACGCTGCGCCAGATCGGCGCCCTCCAGGTCGGCCAGCACCAGATTGGCGCGCGCGCCGCCCGGCTGGCCCTTGATCCAGCGGGCATGCCGGTCCAGCACCTCGGCCAGTTGATCGGGCCGAAGATAGGAGGGAGCCGGCGCGGGGGCTGTGGCGACGGGGGACACGGGCAGGAATCTGACGGGGGTTGTTTCCACTACTCAAACTATGGGGGTAGATTCCTTACCGAAGGCTAAACGGCAAAGGCCGCGGCAGTACCCCTTATGGTTGCCGTTTTTTGCCCTGCTCTTGTCACGATCGGTTCCGGCGGGGGACTCGGGCGAATCGGGAGCGCGGTCTGCTGTATTTCACCCCTGTAACGCATCCCACCGCGTTTCCGGCCGCCTCAGGGCCACCCTGGCAAGCCCAGGAAGGACGGGCGTTTTAAAGTCGTTAACCATTGGTTTCTTGACAGAAGCGGGGGCGCTGCCGCCAAAAGGCGTCGGACAAAAAGGGGCGCTTTGCGCGTCGACCCGTTCGGGATCCCATGGAGGCATGATGACCGAGGCCAAATTCCAACCGACCCCAGCAGCCAAGCTCGGCCGGAGGGAACTGTTGCGCATCGGTCTGGCGACGGCCGCCGCCGGGATGGTGATGGCCCCGGAGGTGTCGGAGGCGGCGTTGCGCGCTCCGCCGCGGCAATTGGTCCTGCTCAACCTCCACACCGGGGAGCGGGTGCGGGCGGAATACTGGTCCAAGGGCCGCTACCAACGCGACGGGCTGCGCGAGATCAACCACCTGCTGCGCGACCACCGCACCGGGGCCGTGCACCCCATCGACCCCAAGCTGCTCGATCTGCTCCACGCGCTGACCCGCAAGGTCGGCGGCAAGACGCCGGTGCACATCATCTCCGGCTACCGCTCCCCCGAATCCAACGCCTGGCTGCGCGAGCAGGACGGCAGCGGGGTCGCCCAGAACAGCTTCCACATGCAGGGCAAGGCCATCGACCTGCGGGTGCCCGGCCTGCCGTTGCGCAGTCTGCAGCGCGCGGCGCTCAGCCTGCGCGGGGGCGGGGTGGGCTATTATCCGGACAGCAACTTCGTCCATGTGGACGTCGGTCCGAAGCGTTACTGGGCGTCCTGAGCGGCCTCCCGAACGGAAAACGAAAAGCCCCCGCCGGATGGACGGGGGCTTTTCCTTGGCGGGACCTGGTTCGACCGGGCCGCCTTACTCGACGGTGACCGACTTGGCGAGGTTGCGCGGCTGGTCGACGTCGGTGCCCTTGAGCACGGCGACGTGGTAGGCCAGCAGCTGGACCGGGATGGCGTAGAGCAGCGGGGCGACCAGCGGGTCACAGGCCGGCAGCTCCAGCGACCAGCGGACCTTGTCGGACAGCTTGTCGATGCCCTTCCTGTCGGCAATCAGCAGCACCTTGCCCGACCGCGCGCAGACCTCCTGGACGTTGGACACCGTCTTCTCGAACAGGTTGTCCGACGGCACCAGGACGATCACCGGGACGCTCTCGTCGATCAGCGCGATGGGGCCGTGCTTCAGTTCGCCCGCCGCGTACCCCTCGGCGTGGATGTAGCTGATTTCCTTCAGCTTCAGCGCGCCTTCCAAGGCCAGCGGGTACATCGCGCCGCGGCCCAGATAGAGCACGTCGCGGGCCTCCGCGACCTCCTGCGCCAGCTCGTGCAGGCGTTCGTCGTGGGCCAGCACGTCGGCGGCGCGGGCCGGCACCTCGCGCAGGGCCTGGGCGATCTGCTGCATCCGCTCCGCCGGGATGACGCCGCGGGCGTGGCCCACCGTGACCGCCAGACAGGCCAGCGTGGTCAGCTGCGTCGTGAAAGCCTTGGTCGAGGCGACGCCGATCTCCGGACCGGCCATGGTGTAGAGCACCGCGTCGGATTCACGCGCGATGGTGCTTTCCGGCACGTTGACGATCGACAGGATCTTCTGGCCCTGGCGCTTGCAGTAGCGCAGCGCCTCCAGCGTATCCAGCGTCTCGCCCGACTGGCTGATGAACAGCGCCACGCCGCCTTCCGGCATCGGCGCCTCGCGGTAGCGGAACTCCGAGGCGATGTCGACCTCGACCGGCAGGCGGGCCAGCGTCTCGAACCAGTATTTGGCCACCACGCCGGCGTAATAGGCGGTGCCGCAGGCGACGATGGTCAGCTTCGTCGCCTTGGCGATGTCGAAGCTGGTCTCCGGCAGGGTGACGCGGCCGGTCTCCGGGTTGATGTAGGCGTTCAGCGTGTCGCCGATGACCTGCGGCTGCTCATAGATTTCCTTGAGCATGTAGTGCCGGTAGCCGTCCTTGCCGATCAGCGCGCCGGACAGCGCGGTGGTCTTCACCGGACGCTCCACCACCGCGTCGGCGGCGTCGTGGATCACGGCGGCGGTGCGGGTCAGCTCCACCCAGTCGCCGTCCTCCAGATAGCAGATGCGGTTGGTCAGCGGCGCCAGGGCGAAGGCGTCGGAGGCGAAATACATCTCGCCCTCGCCGTAGCCGACGGCCAGCGGCGTGCCGTGGCGGGCGCCGACCAGCATGTCTTCCTGGCCGGAGAACAGCAGCACCAGCGAGAAGGCGCCGGTGAAGCGCTTGAAGGAGGCGGCGGCGGCCTCGACCGGACCCAGCCCTTCCTTCTCCATGTAATAGGTGACGAGGTGGGCGATCACCTCGGTGTCGGTGGCGCTTTCGAAGACGTAGCCGTGGTCGATCAGCTCGGCCTTCAGCTCCTGGTAATTCTCGATGATGCCGTTGTGCACCACGGCCACGCGGTGGGTGGCGTGCGGGTGGGCGTTGTTCTCGGTCGGGCCGCCGTGGGTGGCCCAGCGGGTGTGGCCGATGCCGATCACGCCCGGCAGCGGCGCCTCGCGCAGCTTGGCGTCGAGGTTGATCAGCTTGCCCTCGGCGCGGCGGCGCTCGATGCCGCCCTTGACCAGCGTGGCGACGCCGGCGCTGTCGTAACCACGGTATTCGAGGCGGCGGAGACCCTCGACGAGACGGGGGGCCGCGTCATGCGTGCCGATGATGCCGATGATGCCACACATGAACCTGCAACTCCTGAATGATGGCCGGGGCCGGGTGAACGGTCAACCGGGGCAATATTACGCCTTTTTCGCTTTCTCGTTTTGCTTCCGTTCGCGGAAACGCTTGGCCCAGCCGGTGTAAGCCTGCTGGCGCCCGCGCGCCACGACCAGCGCGTCGCCCTCGACGTCGGTGGTGACCACGCTGCCCGCCCCGATGATCGCGCCGTCGCCCACCCTGACCGGAGCCACCAGCGCGGTGTTGGAGCCGATGAAGGCCCCGGCGCCGATGTCGGTGTGGCTCTTGGCGTAGCCGTCGTAATTGCAGGTGATGGTCCCGGCGCCGATGTTGGCCTTCGCCCCCACCCGCGCGTCGCCGATGTAGGTCAAGTGGTTGACCTTGGCCCCGGCCTCGATCTTCGCGTTCTTGATCTCGACGAAGTTGCCGATGTGGGCGTCGGGACCGATCTCCGCCCCCGGACGCAGGCGGGCATAGGGGCCGACCTGGGCGCCGCTGTCCACCCGCACCTGCTCCAGATGGCTGAAGGCCTTGATCTCGACCCGGTCGGCGACGACCACGCCGGGGCCGAACACCACGTGCGGGCCGACGATCACGTCGCGGCCGAGGCGGGTGTCCACACAGAAGGTGACGCTGTCCGGGTCGGTCAGGGTGGCGCCGTTGTCCATGGCGGCCTTGCGCAGGCGGCGCTGGATCAGCTTCTCCACCTCCGACAGTTCGGCGCGGGAGTTCACGCCGACGACCTCCGCCGGGGCAGCCTCGACCACCGCGCAGGCCATGCCGTTGCTGCGGGCGATCTGCACCACGTCGGTGAGATAGTATTCGCTCTTGGCGTTGGCGTTGCCGATCCGGCTGATCAGGTCGAACATCCGCGACCCGTCGAAGGCCATCAGCCCGGCGTTGCACAGGGTGACCTGGCGCTCCTCCTCGGAGGCGTCGAGATACTCGACGATCTTCTCCAGCCCGCCGCGGGCGTTCAGGATCAGGCGGCCGTAGGCGCCGGGATCGTCGGGGCGCATGCCCAGGACGACGACCGCCGGGTCGCTCGCTTGGCGGCGGGCGGCGACCATGGCGCGCAGCGTGTCCGGCGTGACCAGCGGCGTGTCGCCGTAGAGCACCACCACGTCGCCGTCGAATCCCTCCAGCAGGCCGAAGGCAGCGCGCACGGCGTCGGCGGTGCCGCGCTGCTCGTGCTGGACGGCGGTGGGGTAGGGGGCGACGGCGTCGGCCACATTGTCCATGCCGGGGCCAACCACCACGACCACATGGTCGGGGTCGAGCGCCCTCACCGCGGACAGCACATGGCCGACCATCGGTTGGCCGGCGACGCGGTGCAGGACCTTCGGCAGGTCCGACTTCATGCGGGTGCCTTTGCCGGCGGCGAGAATGACGCAGGCGAGCGGGCGGTGCTGAGTCATCGGATATCCCTGCAGTATTGGAAACGGGTTATGGCAAAGGGGTGGAAAAGCGTACGCATCAAAATCCGGGCAAACGGTCTGTGCTCAAGCATTGAGTGCCACATCCGGCGCCAGGACCCCAAGTCAACTTTTGTGTCAATCTGACATACACAAAACGCGGCCCGAGGGTGTACGCACGCCGCGCCAGCGGCACCGAAGGGCCTATGCCGGGGGCGTGTTGCCGGAACAAGGGGGCGCCGTCGGAGGAGGGGCGTGCTATCGAACGGGGTGCCGCTCGCCTTTGGACTATCATGGAACTCGTGCCGATGTCCGCCATGTCCGCCACCATTCCCTTCGCCGCGGTCGTCTTCGACCTGGACGGCACGCTGATCGACAGCGCGCGGGACATGACCCGCGTCCTGAATCGCACCCTGTCCCGCTTCGCGCGGCCCAGCCTCAGCGAAGCGCAGGTGCGCGGCATGGTGGGCGACGGGTCGGCCGCCCTCGTCCGGCAGGCTTTCGCGGCGACCGGCGACGCCCTGACCGAGGATGCTCTGCGGTCGGCCCTCGACGATTACCTCGACGCCTATTTCCAGGACGACGAGCCCCCGGTGCTCTATCCCGGCGTGCCGGAAACCCTGGCGGCGCTGGCGGAGGGTGGGGTGAAACTGGGGCTGTGCACCAACAAGCCGGAACGGATCACCCGGAAATTGCTGGAGGCGCTGGGCCTCTCGCCCCTGTTCTCCGCGCTGGCCGGCGGCGACACGCTGCCGGTGAAGAAGCCGGACGGGCGCCATCTGTCCTGGGTGGTCGAGGCGCTGGGCGGCGGCAGCGCCGCGATGGTGGGGGACAACCGCAACGACGTGAAGGCCGCCCGCGCCGCCGGGGTCCCGGTGGTGGCGATGACCTACGGTTATCCCCGCATGCCGGTGCAGGAGCTGGGCGCCGACATCCTGCTCGATCGCATCGCGGACCTGCCGGACGCCCTGCGGCGGCTGGGCGGCTGAGCGGACGGCCGGGTTGCCGCATCCAGCGGGGGCTTCGCCGTAGGTCTCCTTCTTGTCATGGTTAACGAGAGATTAACGGTGGCTAACGAAAGGTAAATGTAGTTGGATGGGTGCATCGAATGGTGGTGAGCGAAGGAGACACCCGATGGCCCAGATCCTTGCCTTCCCCGGTAAGACCCAGACCGGCAAGACCCTGTCCGCCGACGCCCTGTCCGCCGACGCCCTGTCCATCGAAGCCCTGTCCATCGAAGCCCACATCGCCACCCACGCTCCGGCCAACAGTCAGATCGACTCGGCCACCGCCGACTTCGATCGGATGATGGCTCACCACAGCGACCTCCAGCGCAAGATGGACGAGTTCAACCGCTTGTGCGAACAGGCGCTGGCCGAGAGGCCCATGGCCGAACTGCTTTATCATCCCACCGCCTGCAGCGGCAGCGTCGGGCGCGCCTGATCCTTCAACGAAGCGGTGACGGCACCGGCCCGGCGGGACGCTCCGCCGTCTGGTCGGTCTTGCGCACGGCGGTGAGGTGGACGACCACCCCGCCGAATCCGCTGTCGGTCTCCAGCCGGACGGGCAGGGGCGGGCCGGCCCCCTCCACGGGAGCGATCCACAGATCGACGGGCGGGCGCTCCTCCCGGTTTCCACCGCGTTGCCAGAAGGGTTGGCGTGGCGTGCGCTCGTAGCCGGCGATCGGCGTGTGGGACACCCGGCATTGCCGCGCCGCGCCCGAAAACACCGAATGGCGCGACATCCCGACCATGGTCATTCCCCGGTCCGTGAAAATCATGTCGTAACGGCGACGCCCGTCATAAATGGGCACGGTGCGCTGGCATCCCCCGCCGTGAAGCGTGGCGAGCAGCAGTTCCACGACGCCGCTCAACGGATCACGGGTCTGCCGGCTGAGCGCTTCGGGGACGGGGGCGCGGTCCTCCTCTTCCGGGGGCGGGGAGACCTGCGTGCGGACGCTGCCGTCCGGGCCGTAGTCCAAGGTGACGGTCCGGGGGGAGCCGCGCAGAACGCCGGACTGGGTGTGGCGGATCGGGGCGACGCCGTCGGGCCGGACCGTGCCGACGCTGAGCGATTGGGTGTCCCAGGGGAACAGCCGCCCCAGAAAGCCGTCCGTCGCGGCGTTGACCTGGACGCTGTAGCGGCCCTCGGTCAGGGTCAGTTCCGCCCACGCGTCGAGGACGGCCACGCCGCCGACATGGACGCGGTAGTCCAACTGCCAGCGCTGCGCCAGGGCGGGCAGGGGGAACAGTCCGGCGAACGCCGCGCACATTCCTGCGATGAGGCCGGCGACGAGGGCGGCCGAGGGACGCTTGATAGGAGGCTGGGTGGGAAGCGCGGTCCGGTGCGTCATGTCCATTGGCTCATCGGGGGCTCCGAGCGGAAGGGCTTCTTTGATATTGGTGTGAAACAGGTGCTTGACAGGAGGGGGCGGGGCCTTTAGAAACCCGCCTCACCGCAGCGGTGGCAACGACGCGACAGCGAAACGAGCCTGATGCCGACGCGGTTTTACTGGGATGGGCGCATAGCTCAGCGGGAGAGCACACCCTTCACACGGGTGGGGTCGTAGGTTCAATCCCTACTGCGCCCACCATCCCAAAGTCCGGTGGTTCATGGGCTTTGCGGATGGTACCATCCCCTCCACCTTAAGGGCCGGTCAGGATCGGGGTCCGTCGGGCCTCGTATTTCCGTCTCCGCGGTGCGTCAGCGGTTGTTTCTTTGGGATGGGCGCATAGCTCAGCGGGAGAGCACACCCTTCACACGGGTGGGGTCGTAGGTTCAATCCCTACTGCGCCCACCATCCCAAACACCGCCCTTTCTCCGGTACATCGTTGGAATTCGCCAGTAATGAGCCGTCGCGCAGGTTGCGCCGGCATGTGCTGGAGGCATGATGCCGTCCGGAACTCCTGCCCATTTGCGCGTGCCTTTTTGAGACGAACGCCGCCGCAGTTGATTCAGATCAGCTACAGCGCGTGGGGTTTTCGTCTATCGCTTCCAACATCCGATTTGCTCAATCATCTGGAAGCAGTGACATGGAAGATACGCGCGTGACCCTTCTCGCCCTCGGCCTGCTGGTCGTGGCGCTCGTCGTGATCCTCGGTTCGGTGGTCCTGTCTCCGGCCACCCTGGTCCTCCTGGCCACGCTCGGCGCCTGGGTGAACCTGACCTATCTGGTCGTCGTCACGCTGATGCGTTGACCCTTCCACGGGCGGGGCGGGCTCCGCGGCCCCTCCCGCCCGCCGGCCCGCCCGCCGGATGGATAAATTTCAAATTCGGGCGCTGCCGGTTAATTCCATGACTGGACAGCGCCGGGCCGGCGGTTTATCCCAGCGCCGTTTATGACGCCTGTGGAGCACCCGCCATGACCTCCCTCGCCGCCGCCCGCCCGCCGGAGTCGGATCTGCCCTTGCCGGTCGTCCGCAGCGTGGACGATCTCCGCGCCCAGGTTACCGCTTGGCACCGCGACGGCAAGACGGTGGCCCTGGTGCCGACCATGGGCGCGCTGCACGACGGCCATCTCGCTTTGGTGCGCCGCGCGTGTGAACTGGCCGACCAAGTGGTCGCCAGCGTCTTCGTCAACCCCACCCAGTTCGCCCCGCACGAGGACTTCGACCGCTACCCGCGTGACGAGGCCGGGGATTCGCGCAAGCTCGCCTCGGCGGGCTGCCATCTGCTCTACGCCCCCACCGTGCGCGCGATGTATCCGGAGGGATTCGCCACGGCCATCTCGGTCGGCGGCCCGGCGGAGGGGCTGTGCGGCACCTTCCGGCCCCAGATGTTCGGTGGCGTCGCCCTGGTCGTGACGAAGCTGTTCCTCCAGGCCCAGCCCGACGTGGCGGTGTTCGGGGAGAAGGATTACCAGCAGCTCATGGTCATCCGCCGCTTCGCCCGCGACCTCGACATCCCGGTGCGGGTGGAGGGGCTGCCGACGGTGCGGGAGGCCGACGGGCTCGCCATGTCGTCGCGCAACGCCTATCTGTCCGCTGACGAGCGCGCCCGCGCGCCGGAGCTGAACCGCGCGCTCCTCGACGCCGCCTCGGCGCTGGCCGGCGGTGCCGAGGCCGCGACGGTGCTGGAGGCGGTGCGGGCTCGCATCACCGCCGCCGGTTTCGGCTCCATCGACTATGTCGAGCTGCGCGACGCCGACACATTGGAGCCGGTGAGCCGCGTGGAACGTCGGGCGCGCCTGCTGGCCGCCGCTTGGATGGGCAAGGCCCGCCTCATCGACAACGTGCCGGTCCTTCCGGCGTAACCGCCGGCGTTCCATCCCCGGCTCGCACGCCTGCCCACGCCACGCGAAGGATCGCAGAGCGGGCGAGGTGCCCTATACTCTCTGCCGAACGCGCGGCCGACCGCGAGGCCGCGCGCAAGAAACGAGGGAAGGAAGGCACCATGCCGTATGATTCCGTGGACACCGCCCGCCGTCTTGGGTTGAAGGACGCCGAGCTGCTGCGCTTCCAGTGTTTCGTCGATGGCCGGTGGGTCGACGCCGACAGCGGCAAGACCGTGGAGGTGACCAACCCCGCCGACGGCAGCGTCCTGGGCAGCGTGCCGATGATGGGCGCGGACGAGACGCGCCAGGCCATCGACGCCGCCGAGCGCGCCTGGCCGGCCTGGCGTGCCCTGACCGCGAAGGAGCGCGCGAAGACCCTGCGGACGTGGTTCGACCTGATGATGGCGAACCAGGAGGATATCGCTCGCATCATGACGGCGGAGCAGGGCAAGCCGCTGGCCGAGGCGCGGGGCGAGGTGGCCTACGCCGCGTCCTTCATCGAATGGTTCGCCGAGGAGGGCAAGCGCGTCTACGGCGACACCATCCCGCAGCATCTGCCGGGCCGCCGCATCGTCGTGACCAAGGAGCCGATCGGCGTCACCGCGGCCATCACGCCGTGGAACTTCCCGGCGGCGATGATCACCCGCAAGGCCGGTCCGGCGCTGGCCGCCGGCTGCCCGATGGTCATCAAACCGGCGACCGCCACCCCGCTGACTGCGCTCGCCATGGCGGTGCTGGCGGAGCGGGCGGGCATTCCGGCGGGCATCCTCAGCGTCGTCACCGGCTCCGCCCGCGCCATCGGCGGCGAGATGACCGGCAACCCGACGGTGCGCAAGCTGACCTTCACCGGCTCCACCGAGATCGGCAAGGAACTGATGGCCCAGTGCGCCGGCACGGTGAAGAAGGTGTCGCTGGAGCTGGGCGGCAACGCGCCCTTCCTGGTCTTCAACGATGCCGACCTCGACGAGGCGGTGAAGGGCGCCATCGCGTCCAAGTACCGCAACACCGGCCAGACCTGCGTCTGCGCGAACCGGCTGCTGGTCCAGTCCGGAGTCTACGACGCCTTCGCGGCCAAGCTGGCCGAGGCGGTGAAGGCGCTGAAGGTCGGCCCCGGCCTGACCACGGAAGGGGCGCAGCAGGGGCCGCTGATCGACATGGCCGCGGTGGAGAAGGTCGAGGACCACATCCGCGACGCCACGGAGAAGGGCGCCCGCGTGGTGCTGGGCGGCAAGCGGCATGAGCTGGGCGGCAGCTTCTTCGAGCCGACCATCCTTGCCGACGTGACCCCGGCGATGAAGGTGGCCCGCGAGGAGACCTTCGGCCCGGTCGCCCCGCTGTTCCGTTTCGAGACGGAGGAGGAGGCGGTGCGGATGGCCAACGCCACCGAGTTCGGTCTGGCCGCCTATTTCTACAGCCGCGACATCGGGCGCGTCTGGCGGGTGGCGGAGGCGCTGGAATACGGCATCGTCGGCATCAACGAGGGCATCATCTCCACCGAGGTCGCCCCCTTCGGCGGCATGAAGGAAAGCGGCATCGGCCGCGAGGGGTCCAAGTACGGCATCGAGGATTACTTGGAAATCAAGTATTTGTGCATGGGTGGGATCGGCGGCTGAATGCCGGACGCTGATTTCAAGTAAAAAAGCGGGGCTGGTCGTGCGACGCGCTTTGACCGGCCCCGTTTTTTTAACTAGGATAAATCATCGTTAAATTTGCCCATACCCCCAACAGGGGAATAATGGGGGAAAGGCGGCCCGGTGCGGTTTTTGCTGCGGCGCTCCGATGGGGAATCGGTGTCCCTGATGCCCGTCCTCGTCGCGGTGGCACTGGTGCTGCTTGCCGCGCTGGGAACCTGGACCGTGGTGTCCGCCAAATCCGGCGCCCGCAGCGCCGGTGTCGACCGCAAGCCGCAGAAGACCTACGCATCCTTGCCGACGATGACCTTCACGCTGGGCGGCAGCGACGCACGTCTGGTGGACATCCGTGTGCTGCTGGAGATCGAGCCCACCGGGGACTCGAACCCGGCCACGCCCTTCGTCCCCCGCATCGCCGACCAGATGGCCGACCGTCTGCGCCAGATCGAGCCGGGCCAGTTGAGCGGGGCCGAAGGCGCCAACCTGATCAAGAGCACCGTGGCGAGCGTGATGAAGCGCGAGGCCCAGGCCATCCGCGTGCGCGAGGTGCTGCTGGAGCGGATGGTGGTGCGATAAGCGCTCGCACCGCTTGCCCCCACCCTAACCCTCCCCTGCGAAAGCGGGGGGGGGCCGGGGTGGGGGCAGTCGTACCCCTAGGAAAACGCCTTACTCCGCCGCCGCGCGGCGGTCGGCGTCGCGCTTCAGACGGGCACGCTTCAGCTCTTCGGCCAGCAGGAAGGCCAGCTCCAGCGCCTGGCTGGCGTTCAGCCGCGGGTCGCAGGCGGTGTGGTAGCGCAGCGCCAGCTTGTGGTCGGTGATCGCCTGGGCGCCACCCGTGCACTCCGTCACATCCTGGCCGGTCAGCTCGAAATGGACGCCGCCGGCGTGGGTGCCCTCGGCCTCGTGAACCGCGAAGAAGTCGCGCGCTTCCGACAGCACCTTCTCCACCGGCCGGGTCTTGTAGCCGCTGGAGGACTTGACGGTGTTGCCGTGCATCGGGTCGCTGGACCAGACGACGACGCGGCCCTCGCGCTGCACCTTGCGCAGCAGGGGCGGGAACTTCTCCGCCACCTTGTCGGCGCCCATGCGGACGATCAAAGTCAGGCGGCCCGGCTCGTTGGTCGGGTTCAGCAGGTCGATCAGGCGGATCAGCTCGTCCGGATCGGTCGTCGGGCCGCATTTCAGGCCGATCGGGTTCTTCACGCCGCGCAGGAACTCGACATGCGCGCCGTCCAGTTGGCGGGTGCGGTCGCCGATCCACAGCATGTGGGCCGACACGTCGTACCAGTCGCCGGTGGTGCTGTCGACGCGGGTCATCGCCTGCTCGAACGGCAGCAGGAGCGCCTCGTGGCTGGTGAAGAACTCGGTCTCGCGGATCTGCGGGGTGGTCTGGGCAGTGATGCCGCAGGCCGCCATGAAGCCCAGCGTCTCGTCCAGCCGGTTGGCGATCTCGCGGAACTGCTCACCGGCGGGGGAGCGCTCGACGAAGCCCAGCGTCCACTGATGGACCTTGTGCAGATCGGCGTAGCCGCCCTGGGAGAAGGCGCGCAGCAGGTTCAGCGTGGCGGCGGCCTGGGTGTAGGCCTGCATCATGCGCTCCGGGTCGGGAACGCGGGCGTCCGGCGTGAAGTCGAAGCCGTTGATGATGTCGCCGCGGTAGGAGGGAAGCTCGATCCCCTCCAGCACCTCGGTGTCGGCGGAGCGCGGCTTGGCGAACTGGCCGGCCATGCGGCCCACCTTGACCACCGGGATGGCGGCGCCGAAGGTCAGCACGACGGCCATCTGCAGCAGGACGCGGAAGGTGTCGCGGATGTTGTTCGGGTGGAACTCCGCGAAGCTCTCCGCGCAATCGCCGCCCTGCAGCAGGAAGGCGTTGCCGGCGGCGGCGGCGGCAAGGCTGTCCTTCAGCCGGCGCGCCTCGCCCGCGAAGACGAGTGGGGGATAGGAGGACAGGCGCTGCTCCACCGCTTCGACCTTGGACGGGTCCGGATAGGTCGGAAGCTGCTTCGCCGGCTTCGACCTCCAGCTGTCGGGGGACCAACGCTCAACCATGACGCCCGCTCTTTCCTTGTGCTAAGGGTTCCTCCCGGGGCCGGATAACGGCCAGAGGGGACCTCTGTATAGCGGTCTCCGGGAAATTTTTCCATAGTTTCGACCGCAACTTCCGCAATGGATGATGCGGCGCGTCGCCCGAAAAAGCGCGCTGGCCGGAGCATCCGGCCGCGGCCTATACAGACGGATACGCAGGTGTGCGGAAGGGTTGAGCGGGTGAAACCATCCTCCTGGGGGCAGGCGGCCTCCGTCTATCTTGACCGGCGCGTTCTGGCCATTCTGTTCCTCGGCTTTTCCGAAGGGCTGCCGCTGGCGCTGACCGGCTCCACCCTGTCGATCTGGCTGCGCGAGGGCGGCGTCAGCAAGACGGCCATCGGCCTGTTCGCGCTGGTCACCATGCCCTACGCGCTGAAGTTCGTCTGGGCGCCGCTGATCGACCGGCTGCGCCTGCCGGTGATGACCCGCCTGTTCGGGCGGCGGCGCGGCTGGGCGCTGGTGGCGCAGGCCGGGCTGATGGCGGCCCTGATCGGGCTGGGCAGCACCAACCCGGTCACCGACCTGTGGTGGACCGCCATGCTGGCCGTGGTCGTCGCCTTCTTCTCGGCCAGCCAGGACATCGTGGTTGACGCCTACCGCGTGGAGGTGCTGGAGGAGCACCAGCAGGCCGCCGGTGCGGCCATCCTTGTGCTGGGCTACCGCTTCGGGATGCTGGCGGCGGGGGCGGGGACCTTGTACCTCGCGGAGTTCTTCGGCTGGCACATTGCCTACTATGTCATGGCCGGGCTGGTCGCGGTCGGCATGGTGACGATCCTGCTGAACCGCGAGCCGAAGGTCGCGGATTCGGCGGAGTCCAAGGCGCGGGAGCGGCATGTGGCGGATTGGCTGGCCGCGCGCCCGCACCTGAGCGGCTGGAAGGCGGATCTGCTGGCCTGGGTCTACGGGGCGGTCGTGGCGCCCTTCGTGGAGTTCATGACCCGTCCGGCCTGGGCGGCGATCCTGCTGTTCATCGCCTGCTACAAGCTGGGGGACGTGCTGGCGGGGGTGATGTCGGCGCCCTTCTACGTCGATCTCGGCTTCGAGAAGACGGAGATCGCCAACGTCACCAAGCTGTTCGGCCTGTGGGCGACCATCGTCGGCGGGCTGATCGGTGGCGTGTTGGTCGGGCGCGTCGGCGTGCTGCGCGGGCTGCTGGTCGGCGGGCTGATGCAGATGCTGTCCAACCTGGGCTACGTCATGCTGGCGCAGGTCGGGCACGACGTGTCGGCGCTGGCGGTGACGGTGGCGCTGGAGAATGTCTGCGGCGGCATCGCGACGGCGGCCTTCGTCGCCTATCTGTCGAGCCTGTGCAACATGGCCTACACGGCCACCCAATACGCGCTGCTCAGCAGTTTCTACAAGCTCGGCGGTGACCTGTTCGGCGCCTCGTCGGGCTGGCTGGCCGAGCGGATGGACTGGAGCAGCTTTTTCCTGCTCTCCACCGGCGGGGCGGTGCCGGGGCTGCTGGTGCTGCTGTGGCTGATGACGCGGCCGAGGCGGGACGAGGCGGTGGTGAAGGTTTAGGCGGGGGAGTCGGCAATCCAACACTTGCCCCCACCCTGACCCTCCCCCGCTCTCGGCGGACCAAAGGTCCGCCTGCCGCGCCAGCGCAAACCAGAGGTTTGCGCGAGAGCTGGGCGGGGGAGGGAAATATGAGCCTTACTTGACCGGGGTCATCTTACCGGAACCGGGGCCGGCGCCGAGGTCGGCGCCCGTCACCGGGTTCACGTCGGTGCGCGACATGGTGCGCTTGGCGGCCTCGTTGACGGCCTTCATCTCTTCCGCCGCCAGCCGGACCGAAGGGTTGCCGTCGCCGCCGCTGACCGGGGCCTGGTCGGGGGTGACGTTGACGAACTCCCACTGCTCGCCCTGGTTCCACGGGCCGCGCATGTCGCCGTCGCCCTGGCTCATGTTGTAGTACTTGTCGGTGTATTCGGGGTTGCCCGGCAGCTTGCCCGGCGGGAAGTTGTTGTCGATCGAATAGAGCGCCTTCTCGAACATCTTCTGGTGGGCGATCTCGCGCGTCATCAGGAAGGTCAGCGCGTCCTTCACGCCCGGATCGGGGGTGATGTTGATGAGGCGCTCATAGATGATCTTGGCCCGCGATTCCGCGGCGATGTTGGAGCGCAGGTCGGCGGTCGGCTCGCCGATGCTGTCGATGTAGCCGCCGGTCCAGAGCTGCCCCGCGGAGTTGGTCAGCGCCGGGCCGCCGCCGTAGAGCAGGGCCAGCGTGTGGCTGCCGTTGCCCTTGGCGATGTCGGCGTAGAGGTCGGTGACCTCCTCCGCGCCCTCGGCCAGCTTGCCCTTCACGCCCTTGGTCAGCATGGCGACGATGCTGCCGATGATCTCCAGATGGCTCAGTTCCTCGGTCGCGATGTCGATCAGCATGTCCTTGCGGCCCGGGTCCTCGTCGGAAAGGCCCTGCGTGAAGTAGCGCAAGGCCGCCGCCAGTTCGCCCTGGGGACCGCCGAACTGTTCCAGCATCAGGCTGGCCAGCTTCGGGTCCGGTTCAGCGACGCGGACCGTGTACATCAGGTTCTTGTTGTGCATGAACATGCGTAGGAGCCCTCCCGGAGCCTGGATGAAGGATGGGAGGCGGCGGCTTCCGCGGTGGTGCTGGACCGCCGCCGTGATCGCCGCCGCCATCGTCGTGTGCCCTCAACACAGGCTTCTTAGAAGCGTTCCAGGAAATCAGGCTCCTGACCTTTGGTTTTAGGTCCGATCGTCAGGACACCTTCTCGCGCATCAGGACGAACTCTTCGGCGGTAGAGGGGTGGAGAGCGATGGTGCGGTCGAAATCCCTCTTCGTGGCGCCGCAGTTCAGGGCGATGCCCAGACCCTGGACGATCTCCGGTGCGTCCATGCCCATCATGTGGCATCCGAGCACGCGCTGGCTCTCGCCGTCCACGATCAGCTTCATCAGGACCCGCTCGTCGCGGCCCGACATGGTGTGCTTCATCGGGCGGAAGCCGGCCTTGTAGATGTCCACCGCCGCATGCTTCGCCCGCGCCTCCGCCTCGGTCAGGCCGACGGTGCCGAGCGGCGGGATGGAGAAGACGGCGGTCGGGATGTTGGCGTAGCTGATGCTGGTCGGGTTGTCGTTGAACAGCGTCTCGACGAAGGCGCGCCCCTCGGCGATGGCGACGGGGGTCAGGGCCATGCGGTCGGTGACGTCGCCGACGGCGAAGATGTTGTCCACGCTGGTGCGCGAATACTCGTCCACCCGGATCGCCCCGCTCTCGTCCAGCGCGACGCCGGCGGCTTCCAGCCCGAGGTCGCGCGTGTTCGGACGGCGCCCGGTCGCCGCCATGACGAGGCCGGCGGAATGCTCCCGCCCCAGCTGGTCGGTGACGGTGAAGCCGCCGGGGCCTTCCTCGACCTTCACCGGCTGGGTGCGGGTGAGGATGGTGATGCCGCGTTTGCGCATCTCCTGGGCCAGGGCGACGCGGATGTCGTCGTCGAAGCCGTTCAGAAGCTCCTCGCCGCGGATCATGATCGTGACCTCGGCGCCCAAGCCCCGGAAGATCCCGGCGAACTCCACGGCGATGTAGCCGCCGCCCAGGATGATGACGGAGTGGGGAAGGGTGCCGAGCTGCAACGCCTCGTTGGAGGTGACGGCGTGCTCGATCCCTGGAATCCTGGGCAGCGACGGCCAGCCGCCGGTGGCGACCAGGATGTTCTTCGCGGTGTAGCGCTGGTTGGCGACCTCCACCGTGTGGCGGTCGATCAGCCGCCCAAAGCCGGTGTGCAGGGTGACGCCGGAGTTCTCCAGCATCTTGATGTAGATGCCGTTCAGCCGGTCGATCTCGGCATCCTTGCGCCCGATCAGCGTGGCCCAGTCGAAGGCCGGCGTGGTGGTGGACCAGCCATAGGCGCTGGAGTCCTCGAAGGCGTCGCGGAACTGGGCGGCGTAGACCAGCAGCTTTTTCGGCACGCAGCCGCGGATGACGCAGGTGCCGCCGACCCGGCTGCCTTCGCAGATGGCGACCTTGGCCCCCATGGCCGCGGCCCGCCGGCTGGCCGCGACGCCGCCGGAGCCGGCACCGATGGTGAAAAGGTCGAAATCGAACTCGGCCACGGCCGTCTCCTTGCAATCCCAAGATCCGAACGGGACAGGAGTGTTCCCCATTCCGGAACGCCTGTCGAGCGTTGGCCGAGATGGCGGATCGAGGCGGCTGGCTGGCCTTCGCTCAGCGCATGACGAGTTCCTGGACCAGCACCTGACGGATCTTCATCGCGCCGAGTTCCTTCGCGGCGGTGCGCATCACCGCGTCCTTGATGTAGAAGGCGCCGTTGCGCCCGCGCAGTTCGCCGGGGTCGGTTTCCAGCATCACGTTGGTCATCGCGCTGGCGATGCGCGGCCCGTAGCTTTCCACCGTCTTGGCGGGGGCCGTCGGCTCCATGTCGAGCACCACACGGACCCGCAGCTCGCGCAGCCGGTCGCCGTCGCTCAGCGTGAAGATCATCGCCGGCAGGCGCGCGTAATTGGCGGCGGTCCGCAGCGTGTCCCCCACCACACGCCCGGCCTGCGCCGTGCCGGGCTTCAGCAGGAAGGCCCCGCCGGTGCCCGCCGCGGCCAAGCCGGCCATGGTGCAGAGAAGCCCGACCACCACCCGGCGGCTCAGGCGGTCGAGCGTCGAGGGGGCTGCCGTCGAGGGGCCTGCCGCAATGTTCGGCGCGTTCTGGCGGATTGTCCGGCTCATGCCGACCTCGTCGCTTTTCCCGGCACCGCAAGGGGGTGGCGCCTGTTCTTGGGTGTATGGTGGATGGGTAAAATGAAGGCGTCAAATACAGGTATTTTATACTTTTTGGTGACAGCGCATTACAGTCAGGAACTGCGCATTTCTTCTCAGCTTCTTTGTGTTTGAAATGAGTCGGATTTCGTAACGTATTTTCGGTAAATCACCATTGCTTGCGGCGGTTGGCCGTAGCGGATGAAGCCTCTTCCACCGGAGGGCCGGGGCGTATAATGCTGGTTTCTCAATCGGATTGCCGTTTCCGCCGTGGGGGCGGCCTCCGGACGTGATCGTCGCGAAGGGCAAGAGCGGGAAGACAAGGACATCGCCATGGACGAGACCAGGAACCAACCGCCGGCCAGTCACGCGCCCGCCAGCCATCCGCCCGCGTCGGCCATCACCGAATGGACCGACACCTATTTCAAGCGGACCAAGGAGGCGGTCGGGAAATTCGGTGACAAGAAGGTCACCTACGCCATCTTCATGCGCCGCCCGGTGGTCTGCGCGCCGCGACTCGCCATCGAATGGCTGGAGGCGGTGGCGCGGGAACGCGGATTCGACCTCGACATCGTCCTGAACTATCCGGAAGGGAAGTGGGTCGGTGCGGGCGAGCCGATCCTGTACATCACCGGCTCCTTCTACCATTTGGTCGACACCGAGACGATCATCCTGCAGAAGCTCGGCCCCGCCTGCGTCGGCGCCTACAACGCCTTCACCATGTGCGCCGACCTGCCGAAGACCGCCTTCCTCGCCATGGAGGCGCGCCACTGCGCCGGCACGGAGATGGAGGAGATGATGGCCTACGCGGCCTCGGTCGGGTCGGACCGGGCGAAGCGCAAGGTCGGCGCCAAGGGCTTCATCGGCAACGCCACCGACGCCACCGCCCATTTCTTCGGCCAGAAGAAGGGCATGGGGACGATGCCACACGCCCTGATCGGCTATGCCGGTTCGACCGTGCGGGCGGCGGAGATGTTCCACGAGACCTTCCCCGAACTGCCGCTGACCGTCCTGGTCGATTATTTCGGGCGCGAGGTGACCGACGCGATGGAGGTCTGCCGCCGCTTCCCCGGCCTCGCCGCGCAGGGCAAGCTGGCGGTGCGGCTGGACACGCCGGGCGGGCGCTTCCTGGAGGGGCTGGACCCGCCGGGCTCCTACGCGGTGCTGGAGCGGCACGCGCCCCATTCCATCCGCGGCTATCGCGACGAGACGCAGCTCCGTTACCTGATCGGCACCGGCGTGTCGGCGGCGGCGATCCATTTCATGCGCGAGAAGCTGGACGAGGCCGGTTTCCCGGCGGTGAAGATCGTCGCCAGTTCCGGATTCGGCCCGGCGAAGTGCCGCCTGATGGCGGAGGCCAACGCCCCCGTCGACATCATCGGCACCGGCAGCTATCTGCCCGAGCGCTGGACCGAAACCTACGCCACCGCCGACATCATCGAATATGACGGCGAGAAGCGTGTGAAGGTCGGCCGCGAGTTCCTGTTCCGCAAGTAGCATCGTCGTTTCGCAAGAAGAAAGCCCCTCCGTCGGCCGCGCCGCGGAGGGGCTTTTGCGTTCAGCGGGTCAGCACCATCACCAGCCGTTCGACCGGCGAGTCGTTGACGAGGTGCGAGTCGACGATCTCGTCGATGTCGGCGGCCGTTTCCGGGCGGTACCACAAGCCCTCCGGATAGACCACCATCAGCGGGCCGGCGGAGCAGAAGCCGAGGCAGCCGGTCCAAGCAATGCCGACGTCCAGCAATCCCTTGGCCTGGATGCGTTGGCCGAGCTGTTCCCACATCGGGTGGGCGTTCTTCGCGGCGCAGCTGCCGCGCGGATGGCCGGGCGGGCGCTGCTGGGAGCAACAGAAAACGTGGTGGCGGAACACCGGAGGAAGATCGAGAGACATCGCAGGCTCCAAATTCCATAATTTTCTTATGGTTATAAGGCCTGCTGCAGTGCAGCGCCACCGTTTAAAACGATTCCAATATCTCAGGCATCCTCGGCCAGCCGCAGGCCGGTGAAGGACAGGCGGGATTCCGGCCGCAGGTAATGCCTCGTCGTGGGGTTGGCGTGGTCGAAGGGGGTGACGCAGCTGCCGCCCCGCAACACCATGCGGTTGATCATGAATCGGCCATGGACGGCCTCGTCCACCCCATCGGGCAGGCGGTAGCCGGGGTAGGGGACGAAGGGGCTGCGGGTCCATTCCCACACGTCGCCGAACAGTTGCCAGGGGCCGTCGCCGTGGCAGGTGCTGGGGCGCGGGTGTCGGTTGCCGGTGCCCAGCAGGTTTCCCATGCTGTCGCAGCGGGACGCCAGGGCCTCCCACTCGGCTTCCTCGGGCAGGCGCTTGCCGGCCCAGCGGGCGAAGGCGTCGGCCTCGAACCAGCTCACATGGCAGACCGGCTCGGCGGGATCGAGCGGGCGCATGCCGTAGAGCGTGAAGATCTGCCACGCGCCGTCGCGCCATTCCCAATAGAGCGGGGCCTGCCACCCCTCGGTCTGCACCGCTTCCCAGCCGTCGGCGAGCCAGAGCGAGCGCTTCGCGTAGCCACCGTCTTCGACGAAGTCCCGAAAGGCGCCGCAGGACACCGGCAGGGCGGCGAGGCGGAAGGGCTCCAGATGAATCCGGTGGCGCGGCCCCTCATGGTCGAATCCGGCTCCGGCATCGGTCAACCCGATCTCAACGAGGCCACCCTCATGCTCGACCCAGCGTTCCAACTGCGGCGGAGCCGGAACCGCCTGTGGCGGCTGGTCGTAGGCGGGGCGCAGCGGGTTGCTCCAGAAGGCGTGTTTGATGTGGGTCAGCAGCCGTTCCTGGTGGCGCCGCTCGTGCGTGATGCCGACGATCACGCGATCGGCGATCTCCGGCAGGTCCGCCTCGTCGGCCTGGTTCAGCAGATGCAGCACCGCGGCGTTCACATGGTCGCGGTAGCGCATCACCTCCGCCGCGTTGGGCCGGGACAGCAGGCGCAGGGTGGGGGAGGGAAGCTGGTGGCTGCCGAACCGGTCGTCGCGGGCGGCGAACAGCGTCAGGAAGGCCGGGTCGAAGGGACGGTATCCGGGGTTGCAGGGCACCAGGACGGTGGTTTCGAACAGCCACGTCGTGTGGGCGAGGTGCCATTTGGCCGGAGCGCCATCGGCCACCGACTGGACCATCAGGTCTTCGGGCGACAAGGGCGCCGCGAGTTCGGCGGTGCGGGCGCGGATCTTTTGAAAACGGGTGGAAAGTGCTTGGCGAAGGGCGTCGCCGGACGGCTGGGCATGCGTGGCGAGATGGGTGTCGGGCACGGGGGAACCTCCCTGCGGGAGCGGGTTTTCCGCGGCGGGAACGGCACGGGGACGCGCCCGGACTCCGCCGGAGAAACAACAGGGCCATTGTGCCGCATGGCCCGACCATCCTGGGTGGCGCATCGGAGGAGGGCTTTCTCCGAATTCGCGCATCATACCCGCGGTGGGGCTGTGGTTATGCGTCCACCACCAGATGCGGACGGAAGGCGCCTTCAAGCGTCAGAAGAAGGCGCAGATACACGGCAACGCGCCGCGATGTCGTCGTCCGCTGCTCCAAACATTCGCGGAGCTGGTTGGCGAGCGCCACGTTTTCCGCCGTTTGCCCGGGTGGAAGCGTCGGGTTCGTCGGCGCCGCGATGTCGACGATGTGGTCATGGTCGACGGAGCGGGCGGCGACGGCTTTCTCAAGAAGCGCCGCCGCGATGCGTTCGATGTCCTGATCCGCCGGCGGCGGCTGGGCGAGGTTGGGGGCGAGATGGGGCGGCGGACGGCGGTTGGCGAGCTGCGCGCGCAGATTTTGCTTGATCCGCGCCCGCTGCCCGGCGTTCAGCGTGTCCAGCTCATCGATCTCGTCGAACAGCAGGTCGTAGAGGCGTCGCCGCTTGTGGTTGGCCTCGTCCTGGTCGCGGCGTTCCTGCTGCTCCCGCTCCTGCTGTTGCAGGTCCTGCCGATTCTGTCGCCGCTGCTTGCGGTCGGTCGCGCTGCCGGTGCGCTCCACCACGCCGGCCGAGCGGACCAGAGGTTCCGAGCGTCCGATCGAACCGTCGGTCATGGCGACCTCCACGGCTAATGGCTGGGACTGTTCAGTGTACCAACTGTCGCGATTCTGTCAAGGTAACGCTTTGGCGTGAGGCGAAGGCCCCATTTTCAGATGAGCGTTGCTCACTCGAAAACGTGGCGTAGTCGTTTGTCAGGGATGTGGCTCGGGCTCGACAGTGGGGCATTCCAAACGCAGGAAAGAGGAATACGCCATGCCCCACACCGATTCCGCCAACCCCATCCTGTGCGTCACCGCCGGAGGAATCGCCACCCTCACCCTGAACCGCCCCGCCAAGCTGAACGCCATCAGCACGGCCCTGGCCGCCGCCATGCTCGACACGTTGGACGCGCTGGAGGCCGACGCGGCGGTGCGGGCGATCATCGTCACCGGCGCCGGGGAGCGGGCCTTCTCCGCCGGGGCGGACATCGCGGAGTTCACCCCGGCCGTCCGGCGGGGACCGGAGGCGGCGGTGCGCGCCTTCCGGCCCGGACAGACGCTGTGCGCCCGGATCGAGTCCTTCCCCAAGCCCATCATCGCCGCGGTCAACGGCATCTGCTACGGCGGCGGTTGCGAGATTCTGGAGGCGGCGCACCTCGCCGTCGCCAGCGAGCGGGCGAGTTTCTCCAAGGCGGAGATCAAGCTCGGCATGATGCCGACCTTCGGCGGGACGCAGCGGCTTCCCCGCAACGCCGGGCGCAAGCGGGCGTTGGAATGGCTGCTGACCGGCGACGCTTTCCCGCCCGCGACGGCGCTGGCGGTGGGACTGGTCAATCAGGTGGTCGCCCACGACGCCCTGCTGCCCGCGGCCTTCGAACTGGCCGGGCGGATCGTCCGGCATTCCCCGGCGGCGGTGTCCGGCATCCTGGGGGCCGTGACCCGCGGGCTGAACATGACCATCGGCGAAGGGCTGGCGGTGGAGACCGAGCGCTTCGCCCGGCTGGCCCCCGGCCCCGACCTGCGCGACGGGCTGGAGGCGTGGCTGGCGCGCTGAATCAAGCTCCTTCCGGGGGATCGTCCGGCATTTCGGTTTGCGCGGGGGCTTGCCGGTGTGCAGGATGCGGGGGTGGATGTGGACCGCTCCGCCCCCTATCTTCCGGGGCCGGGGCTTTTTGGCGTGGATGGCATGAGCGACGAGAACACCCTGTCCGAGAGCGGCGAATCCCTGGAAAACCGGCGCAAGCGGCTGCGCTTCCGGTCGTGGCACCGCGGCATGCGCGAGATGGACCTGCTGATCGGCAGCTTCGCCGACGCCCATGTCCCGGCCTTCGACCACGCGCAGCTCGACCGCTACGAGGCGCTGCTCGAACTCAGCGACCCCGACCTCTACAACTGGTACGCCGGGCGCGAGCCGCTGCCCGCCGAGCATGACACCGACGTCATGCAGCTGTTGACCAAATTCCGCTACACGCCCCGTCAGGGGTCCTGAGGCCCGATCCTTGCCCAGCTTCGAACAGTTGCAGCCGGGACGCTCCGGCCGCCTTCTGGTCGGCGGCGCCCCCGCCGGCCATGACGCCCGCGTCCTCGCCGACCTCGCCAAGCGGGCGGGGAGCGCCGGACTTCTCCACGTCGCGCTCGACGACACCCGCGCCGCCCAGCTGGCGGAGGCGCTGGCCTTCTTCGCGCCGTCGCTGGAGGTGCAGGTTTTCCCGGCCTGGGACTGCCTGCCCTACGACCGCGTGTCGCCCAACGGCGGCATCGTGGCGAAGCGCATCGACACGCTGACCCGCCTGCTGGCGCGCAAGGCGGACGCGGCGCCGCTGGTCGTGCTGACCACCGTCAACGCCATGGCGCAGAAGGTGCCGCCCCGCGCCGCCTTCCGCGACGCGGTGTTCTCGGCGAAGCTGCGCGACCGGATCGACCTGGAGAAGCTGCAGCGCTATCTGGCCGGCAACGGCTACACCCGCGCCCAGACGGTGCGCGAGCCGGGCGAGTTCGCCGTGCGCGGCGGCATCGTCGACCTGTTCCCGCCGGGCACCGACGAGCCGTTGCGCCTCGACCTGTTCGGCGACGAACTGGAGGCGGTTCGCAGCTTCGACCCCATGTCGCAGCGCACCACCGACAAGCGCGACGGCATCGACCTCAAGCCGATGTCCGAGGTGTTCCTGGACGAGGCGGGGATCGCCCGCTTCCGCTCCGGCTACCGCGAGCTGTTCGGCGCCGTCACCGACGACGACCCGCTCTACGAGGCGATCAGCGCCGGGCGCAAGTACGGCGGCATGGAGCATTGGCTGCCGCTGTTCCACGAGACCATGGAATCGCTGCTGGCCTACATGCCCAAGGCCATCCTGTCGCTGGACCATCAGGCGACGGAGGCGCGCGATTCGCGCATCGCGCAGGTGGTGGACTTCCACGCCTCCCGCGAGAGCATGATCGTCATCGAGAAGCGGACGGGCTCGCCGGTCTACAAGCCGGTGCCGGTCGGCATGATGTTCCTCGACGCCCAGGCCTGGGACGACCTGTTTGCCGCCCACGCCGTGGCGCAGCTCCAGCCCTTCGGCACGCCGCCGGGCATCAAGGGCACGCTGGATGCCGGCGGGCGGCGGGGCCATGACTTCGCCGAGGAGCGGGCGCGCCCCGACGTCAACGTCTTCGAGGCGGTGAAGGACCACATCCGCGCCCTGCGGGCCGACGGGCGGCGCGTGCTGGTGGCCGGCTATTCCGCGGGCTCCCGCGACCGTCTGATGACGGTGCTGGGCGACCACGGCATTCCGGGGCTGGAGCCGGCGGAGAGCATCGAGGACGTCCGCCGCTTCGACCGTCACGTCATCGGCATGATCGTGCTGGGGATGGAGCACGGCTTCACCTCCGCCGACATGGCCGTCATCACCGAGCAGGACATCCTCGGCGACCGCCTCGTCCGCCCGGCGGCGAAGAAGAAGCGCAAGGCCGCCAACTTCATCGCCGAATACACGGCGCTGGCCTCGGGCGACCTCGTGGTTCACATGGACCACGGCATCGGGCGCTACGACGGGCTGGAGACGCTGGAGGTGTCCGGGGCGCCGCACGACTGCCTGCGGCTGATCTACGAGGGCGGCGACAAGCTCTACGTCCCCGTCGAGAACATCGAGGTGCTGACCCGCTACGGGTCGGAGGACGCGCACGCGCAACTCGACAAGCTGGGCGGGGCCGGCTGGCAGGGCCGCAAGGCCCGCGTCAAGAAGCGCCTGAAGGACATGGCCGAGGCGCTGCTGAAGATCGCCGCCGAGCGGATGCTGAAGAAGGCCGACCCGGTCTACACGCCGGAGGGCGTCTATCAGGAGTTCGCCGCCCGCTTCCCCTACCCGGAAACGGACGACCAGTTGAAGGTCATCGAGGAGGTCTTCACCGACCTCGGCTCGGGCCGTCCGATGGACCGGCTGGTCTGCGGCGACGTCGGCTTCGGCAAGACGGAGGTGGCTCTGCGCGCCGCCTTCCTCGTCGCCATGAGCGGTCAGCAGGTCGCCGTGGTGGTGCCGACCACGCTTCTGGCGCGCCAGCACTTCAAGACCTTCACGACGCGCTTCGCGGGGCTGCCGCTGCGCGTCGTCCAGCTGTCGCGCATGGTGACGCCCAAGGAGCAGACCAAGGTCAAGCAGGAGCTGACGGAGGGCACCGCCGACATCGTGATCGGCACCCACGCGCTGCTCGGCAAGGGCGTGCAGTTCAAGCAGCTCGGCATGGTCATCGTCGACGAGGAGCAGCATTTCGGCGTGAAGCAGAAGGAGCGGCTGAAGGAGCTGCGCGCCGACGTGCACGTCCTGACGCTGACCGCCACGCCGATCCCGCGCACTCTCCAGATGGCGCTGTCCGGCGTGCGCGAGCTGTCGCTGATCGCCACCCCGCCGGTGGACCGTCTGGCGGTGCGCACCTTCGTGCTGCCTTACGACCCCGTGGTGGTGCGCGAGGCCATCCTGCGCGAGCATTACCGGGGCGGCCAGACCTTCTACGTCTGCCCCCGCGTGGAGGACCTGCCCAAGGTCGCCGAACGGGTGCGCGAGCTGGTGCCCGAGGTCAAGATCGTCACCGCCCACGGCCAGATGCCCGCCAGCGAGCTGGAGGAGGTGATGACCGCCTTCGACGAAGGCAAGTTCGAGGTGCTTCTCGCCACCAACATCATCGAGAGCGGCATCGACATCCCCAACGCCAACACGCTGATCGTGCACCGGGCGGACATGTTCGGTCTGGCGCAGCTCTATCAGATCCGCGGGCGCGTCGGCCGGTCGAAGGTGCGCGGCTACGCCTACCTCACCTACGCGCCGAACAAGCCGCTGACCGGCACGGCGCAGCAGAGGCTGCACGTCATCGAGACGCTGGACAGCCTGGGCGCCGGCTTCCAGCTCGCCAGCCACGACATGGACATCCGCGGCGCCGGCAACCTGCTGGGCGAGGAGCAGTCGGGCCACGTCAAGGAGGTCGGCGTCGAGCTGTACCAGCACATGCTGGAGGAGGCTGTCGCCAACGCCCGCGCCGGCATGGACGGGCAGGTGCCGAGTGGTGCTGAGGACCAGCCCTGGACCCCGCAGATCAACCTGGGCACCCCGGTGCTGATCCCGGAGGAGTATGTCCCCGACCTGACGGTGCGCCTGTCGCTCTACCGCCGCATCGCGGAGTTGGTCGACCGGGCGGAGATCGACGGCTTCGCGGCGGAACTGATCGACCGCTTCGGCAAGCTGCCGGCGGAGGTGGAGAACCTGCTCGACGTGGTGACCATCAAGCAGCTCTGCCGCCAGGCGGGGGTGGAGCGGGTGGACGCCGGGCCGAAGGGCGCGGTTCTGACCTTCCGCAACAACAGCTACGCCGAGCCGGCCAAGCTGCTGACCTACATCAGCCAGCAGATCAGCCTGATGAAGCTGCGGCCCGACCACAAGCTGGTCTACACCCGCGAATGGGCCGACGAGGCCCAGCGGGTGCGCGGGGTCAACCGCCTGATGAGCGATCTCGCCCAGATGGCCGGCGGCGGCGCGGTGCCGAAGGGCGAGGCGCCTCCACCCCCGCCGCCCCCTCCGCCGCCGCGTCCCAGCGCGCTGAAGGCCGGATCGAAGTTCGGGCGGAACATCCCCTCGCGTCCCTTCGGGCGGCGCTGAGGCCATGAGGAAAGATAGCCGGCCCAAGGACAGGGGCTTGGCGAAGGCCCTGTCGCTCGGCGGTGACCGGCGGGCCTTCGGCGACATTCCCACGGTGGCGGAGGCGGTGGCCGCCGACCCCGCCCTCTTGCCGGAACTGGTCGCCTGCCTGTTCGACGGCGATGCCGGGGTGCGGATGCGCGCCGCCGACGCCCTGGAGCGGGTATCGCGCGGCGACGCGCGTCCGCTGGACGCCTTCGCGGAACGGCTGCTGACCGAAGCCGCGGCCATCGAACAGGCGGAGGTACGCTGGCATCTGGCGGCCGTTCTGCCACGCCTGACCCTGACAGAGGAGCAGCGCGGGCGCGCCGTGGCGCTTCTGGAGGGCTGGTTCGAGAACCGGGCCAGCCGGATCGTGCAGAGCGCCGCGCTTCAGGCCATGGTCGATCTGGCGGCGGACGATCCGGAGCTTCGCCCGGTCGCGGCGGACATGCTGGGCCGGGCCATGCGCTCGCGCATCCCGTCGCTGGCCGCGCGGGCCAAGCGTATCCTGAAACCGTTCGAGGTGGACCGCGCCACGCTGGACGCCGCCCTGCTGCCGGAGACCAAGCCGCTGACCCTGTCGGTCCTGCCCGACCGGCTGGCGGTGGCGCGGCTGGCGCCGGGGGACGGGATGCCCGGCTGGCTCGACTGGACCGACCCGCTGGTCAGCGCCACCCGCACGGGCGAAGAACTGTCCATCCTCTGCCGCGAGTCCCGCGTGCCGGACGGCGTGACGGCGGAGCGCGGCTGGCGCGCCTTCAAGGTGGCGGGGCCGCTGGATTTCTCGCTGTTCGGGGTGCTGGCGCGCATCGCGGTGCCGCTGGCCCAGGCGCGGGTGCCGATCTTCGCCATGTCCACCTACGACACCGATTACATTCTGGTGCGGGACGAGGACGTGGAGCGCGCCGCCGACGCGCTGAAGCGGGTCTGCACCGTCGTCGCGCCCTCCTGACCTTAATCCGGCCGGGCTTTCTCCGCTTCGGTGGCCTCCGGCTTGCTGTCCTCCGGCTTGCTGTTTTCCGGGGCGGCGGCAACCACGCCCAACTCTTCCAGGTGCATGAGGGCGCTGGTCAGGCTGGTCGCGACCCGGTCGGCGGCTGTCTGGGAGGTGGCGTGCTCGGGCGCTTCGGCTTCCGGGTGTGCGCTCCACAGGCACAGAAGGATCGGCACGTTCGGGCCGAAATGCAGGCGCATGCGGCGCACCAGCCGCCGGGCGTGGGACAGGGCGGACGGGTCCAAGTAGGACAAGGCCACCGCCGACACGCCGGTCGGGGCGAGGGCGCCGATGGCGCGGACCGACACCGTTTCGCAGGCGATCACGTCCGCGCGCAGCCCCCGCGGGCGCAGCGTGTGGGCGAGGAGCCCCGCCGCCGCCTCGTCCAGGTCGTTGCGGGCGCCGATGCACAGGATCAGCGGCGCTTCCGCCGCGGCGGGCGGCATGGTTTCGGCCAACTCGTCGACCAGGGCCGTCATGCCCTCGGCCACGGCCTGCCGCCCCTCCGGTGTCAGGCGGTTGCGCTGCCGGTCCTGCTCGGCCAGCGACAGGGTGGGCAGCAGCAGGCCGTGCCCGGTCTCCGTCAGGCCGCCCTTGTTCATCCGCTCCTCGGCGATCTCCATGGCCTCGATGGGATCGCGGGCGAGCAGGCGCTGGTACAGCTTGGCCTCGTCGGGCAGCACCGGGCGGTCGCCCAGCATCACCTCCAGGAAATGCAATTGCGGCACGTGCCGCCCCAGCACCACGAGGCAGACGGTCAGCGGAGTCGCCAGCAGCAGGCCGACCGGCCCCCACAGGGTGGTCCAGAACACCGCCGCAACGATGATCGCCAGCGACGACAGCCCGGTGGCGGAGCCGTAGAGCCAGGGCTCCACCACGTTGTTCGAGAACAGCTCCACCGCCACGAACAAAGCGATGCAGAGCAGCGGCAAGGTCCACCCCGCATCGACCGCGAAGGACAGCAGGATCGGGAAGGTGGCGGCGATCGCCGGTCCCAGGAAGGGGATGAAGCGCAGGACCGTCGCCAGCAGGCCCCACAGCAGCGGGTTGGGCACGCCGAGCAGCCACAGACCGATCCCGATGGGCAGGCCGTAGGTGACGTTGACCACGCACTGCATCAGCAGATAGCGGCTGACCCGCTCGCCGGCGTCGTTCATCGCCTCCGTCGTGCGGCTGAGGTCGCCGGACCCGGCCAGCCGGATCAACCGGTCCCGCAGATCCTCGCGTTGCAGCAGCATGAAGATGGTGAAGACCAGCACCATGCCCGCCGTGGCGACCGGCGCCATGGCCGGCCCCAGCACATCGCTGATGATGGTCAGTGCGTCGGCCCCGTTCTGCTCGATCCGCACGGGCACCGGTTCCCGCGCGGCGCCGGGGGCGGGCAGGGCGTTGGCCGGAGACGTGGCGGCGGGCGGGGTCTCCCCGGTCACCTGCTCCAATCCCTGCTTCAGATCGCGGAATGCTTCGGTCGCCTGCTGAACCACCCCGCCACTGCCCGCCGACGCGGCGCTGGAGCGCAGCGAATCCATCTTGGCGTGCAGATTTCGCTGATAGCTGGGCAGGTTGTCGGCCAGATCGGCGATCTGCCCGCCGACCACCGTGCCGAAGGCGGCGATGCCCGCGAAGACCAGCACCACAACAGCCAGAACCGACGGCACCCGGCCCAGCCGCAGCCGCTCCAGCCGGCTGACGATGGGCGCCAGGACGAAGGTCAGCAGCACCGCCAGCGCGATGGGGACCAGGATGCTGCTTCCCAGATAGAGGGTGGCCACCACCAGCGCGATGACCAGCAGCGTCGTCTGGGTGGAGGCGGGCGGGGCGGCCTTCGGCACCGGGATGGGACGGGCCTGCAACCGGCGGGCGGTGTCTTCGGCCATGATCGGCGGAGCCTCGGGGGAGAGTTGAGAGAGTGCAGAACGCTGCCGGACGCGGCGCGTTCCGGCGCCATCGGGCGCAATCTCCGCAAGGCACCGTGACGATTGCGGTCCACGGCCTGTTTAAACCCGCGTGGTTATCTCGTCTGAAGGAGGGGGCTATGCGTAAGGTTGCTGTTCCGGTCCTGTCGGCGTTCGCGCTTCTGGCCCTGGCGGGCTGCGCCGAGACGTCGAGCTGGTTCGGTGGGGGAAGCGAGCAGGCGTCCCGTCCGATGTCCGAGCAGTCGCTCCAGACCGCCTCGCGGATCGAGCCGCAGGCCATGCTGGGCAAGTCCGTCGTCGCCTATGACGGACAAAAGGTGGGGCAGGTCGAGGACGTACTGTTCAACAGCAGCAACCGTCCGAGCCAGCTGGTGGTCTCCACCGGCGGCATCATGGGCATCGGCGGCCGCAACGTGGCGCTGGACATCGACAACGTCCGCTACAACCAGCAGCAGGACGCCATCGTGGCGACCCAGCTGACCAAGGATCAGTTCGCCAACCTGCCGGAGTTCCAGTATGGCGGGAACATGATCTCCCTGAATCGGCAGAAGACGACGCAGTAAGCGGCGTCAGTCCTCCGGCTTGCCGGAGCGCAAACGCTTGATGTCGGACCTCTGACCCTTGGCCTCCAGGCGGCGTTTCTTGGAGCCAAGGGTCGGCTTGGTCGGACGGCGGCTCTTGGGCACCACCGTCGCGTCGCGGATCAGGTCGATCAACCGCTCCCGCACATCCTCGCGGTTGCGCAGTTGACTGCGGTAGGTGTCGCCGACGATGATCAGCACGCCTGCCGCCGTCATGCGCGACCCGGCCAGCCGGACCAGCCGGGCCTTCACATCGTCGGGGATGTTCGGCGAGGCCGCCACGTCGAAGCGCAATTGAACCGCGCTGTCCGTCTTGTTGACGTGCTGGCCGCCAGGGCCGGAGGCGCGGATGAAGCTCTCCTGAAGCTCGCTCTCGTCCAAGCTGATGCGGGGCGTCACGCGGATCATCAATCGGCCGCCGCCGTCACACCTTCCTGCTCCTCCACCCCGAGGTCGAGAAGCGGGAGGAAGCTGGCGGGCTCCTGTGCGCCGGACAGCGCGTAACGCCGGTTGAAGATGTAGCAGGGCACCGCCTGAAGGCCGAGTTGGCGCGCCGTGGCGTCGGCGTTGAAGACCGCCGACGTCTCCGCATCGCCGTTCAGCAGGGTCTTGATGTCCGCGAAATCGAAGCCCAGGCCGGCGGCGGTCGCGGCCAGCGTGTCGCGGTCCCCGATGTCCAGCCCGTCCACGAAATAGGCATGGAACAGCGCGTCGGCCATCCGGTCGCCCAGCCCGTGGCGGGCGGCGATGCGGATCAGCCGGTGCCCGTCGAAGCTGTTGGGCGTGCGCCGGACGCGGTCCAGCCGCAGCGGCAGGCCGTCGCGCTCCGCCGTTTCCTCGACCACCAGATGGATCTGCCGCGCCCGCTCCGTGCCCCCGAACTTGGCCGCCATATAGGCGCTGCGCTCCATCCCGCCCGGCGCCATGTCCGGGTTGAGCTGGAAGGGCTGCCAGCGCAGTTCCACCTGCACACGAGGCCGGTCGGCCAGCGCACGGGCAAGCCGCCGCTTTCCGATGTAGCACCAGGGGCAGATCAGGTCGGCGTAGGTTTCGATCAGCATAGGCCCACTATCCCCCATTCCCGCCCCGCCGCGCAACCGCCCAGCCCGTGGGGCACCCCGCCGCGTTCGGGCAACCGCTTCTGCAACCCTTTGTTAACCCTTGCCGCCGGAGAGTCCCAGAGTTTCGCGGATGAGGGTCCGCGGCGGTCGGAGGCGTGTGGCGATGGCGAATTCCTATGTGGACGGCAAGGTGCGCGACGCGCTGGTGGCGGCCAAGGGGAGCCGGGCGACCGCGCAGAAGCTGCTGATGGCCTGGGCGGCCGAGGACCCGCAGCTTTTGCTGGGCATCTCGCAGCCCTTCCTGAAGGCGATCGCCGCTGCGGCAATCGAGCGGGGCGTCCGTCCGTCGGCGCCCAGCCGTTCGGCGCCCGCGCAGCCGGGCCGGTCCCGTGGTTCCGTGGATTCGGCACTGAGCAAGGAGGCGCTGGCCGACGTGCTGAGCCGCCTCGGCCGCGATCCCGGAGAGGACGCCGCGCCGACGCGCGGCCGCGCCGGCTCACCCGCTCCGGTCAAGTCCGCCACCATGGTGGTTCCCGCCGGCAAGGGCGGGCAGGGTGGCGTCACCCATGAAAAAGCGATGATGACCCTCGCCAAGGCCTTCGTGGCGAAGAAGATGCGCTGAGCAACGGCGCCGGGCTTACTCCGTCGCCGTCATCCGTTCGATCCAGCCGGGCTGCCGCGGTTCCGGGCGGATGTCCGGCGGCGGGCTCGCCAAAGCGGTGTGGCCGTTCCGGTGCGGGTCGGGAATGTGGTGACAGTCCACATCGGCCAGAGTTTTGTAGCAATAGAGGCGGGAGCGGTCGACATAGACCTTCTCCGGGCAATAGTGCCCGGATTCCGAAAAGGACACGGACGAACAATCGCGCCCGGTTGCCGCCGACACCAGATGATCGCCGAGCGTCTTCTTGGTGCTGGTGACGGAGGCGAGATCGGCGCCGACGCTGGCGACCATCATCGGCCCGCTGCAGGCGCCCAGCGGAACGGCCGCCAACGCCAGAACCGCGATTGACTGAGCGAGCCTCATCACCCCTTGCACCCCGTCCCGTGTGTGAATCGGATTCCAGGCAAACCCTGTTAACAAGCCGTGAATCAGCGCAACAGCGTGCAGATTCGCGACCGGCACTGCACCAGCACGAAGGTGTCCTTGTCCTCCGTGCAGCCCACCTTGAACACCGTCTGGCCGGAGCGGCCGGTGACGTAGCTCATCACCTCCACCTTACCGGGCGTGCAGTTGCCCAGCGACTTGGCGGCCTCCTTCGCCTCCGCCTGCCCGGCGGAGACGTTGGCGGCCTGGACTGTCGGCGACGCCGACACGCACAGCGCGAGGGCGCCGAAGGCAGCGAGGCGGAGTGCGGTGACGCGCATGGCCGGATCGGTGGGCTGGTGGGTGCTGACGGAGTTTATGGCACGGGCGGCGCGGATTCGGCTGTGCAAAAGTGGTAACCGCAAACTCACGCGCTTTCCGCCGGGGCGGGATGCCGGTGGGACAGGAAGAAGCGCAGCATCTCCCGCGCGGCGTCCGGCCCCTGGGGGTCGGTGTAGGTGCCGTCCGGGCTGCCGCCGGACCAGGCGTGGCCGCTGCCGAGGACGGTCCATTGCTCGAACAACGTTGTGCCGTCACGGCCCTGATGGACGGTGCGGCTGTAGCCGCGTCCGCCGGGGGCTTTGCCGTCTTCGGTCGTTGCGGTCAGGCCATCGGCGTTGGCGGTGGCCTGGGCCATCACATGGTCGCCGTTGCGCGGGTGCACGACCTTGTCCGCGTCGCCGTGGAAGACGATGGCGGGAACCACCGGAGCCCCCGCCGCCGGACGCTGGCCGGGCGAGGAGCCGGCCTTCATCGCCAGCAGGGCGGAGGGCACGCCGCTGGCCGAGCCGTAGGGCAGGCCGGAATGGACGCCCACGGCGGCGAACAGGTCGGGGTGGGTGGTCGCCAGGACCATCGCGGCGGACCCGCCCGCCGAAATCCCGGCGATGTAGACGCGCTGCGGGTCGGCCCCTTGCTCCGCCAGGACCTGCCGGGCGGCTCCGGCGATCAGCGCCGGTTCGCCGCGCTCGCGGCGCTGGTGGTCGGGGTTGAACCAGTTCCAGCACTTCTTGTCGTTCGCCGCGGGAGTCTGCTCCGGATAGAGGACGAGGCAGCCGGCCTCCCCGGCCAGCCGGTTCATGCGGGTTCCGACGGCGAAGTCCTCCGGCGACTGGGTGCAGCCGTGCAGCATGACCAGCAGCGGGCGCGGTTCCGCCGGTGCGCCCTCGGGCACGAACAGGCGGTAGGCGAGCGAGCCGGAGTCGCCGGTGAAGATCCCGGATTCCATCGGCTCCGTCACCGGCACCGGCTTCGGCGGGGGCGGAGGGATGGGCGCGCCGCGGCGGAACAGTTTTCCGGTCAGGCGGCGGAGGAAGGCTGCGGCGCGGGCCAGGGCCGGGCGGGGCCGGTTGGTGTCGGTCACGGTCGGCGGCTCCGGGATGGTTCGGGAAGGAAGGCGGCGGCGGATGGTACGGGACGGAGGTGGCGGAGGACAACCGCCATGGCGGTTTGCGCCGGGGCGCCAACTGCGCTAACCATCCGGTTCCGCAAGCGCCCGTCCGCCAAGCGTCGCCTATCCCGCAACCGTCTAGGTGGCCCGACCGTCATGAGCACCGACATCACCCTGGTCCTGGGCGGCGCCCGCTCCGGCAAGAGCCGCTACGCCGAGGGACTGGTGACCGCATCGCCCGGCCCGTGGGTCTACATCGCCACCGCCCAGATCTGGGACGCCGAGATGGCCGACCGCGTCGCCCGCCACAAGGAGGACCGCGGCCCCGGCTGGACGACGGTGGAGGAGCCGCTCGACCTGCCCGGCGCGCTGCGCCGCCATGCCGGAACGGGGACGAGCGTGCTGGTCGACTGCCTGACGCTGTGGCTGTCCAACCTGATGATGGCGGATGCCGACGTGCCCGCCCGCGCCGCCGAGCTGCTGGACGCTTTGGCCGGGGTGGAAGGGCGGGTGGTGCTGGTTTCCAACGAGGTGGGGCTGGGCATCGTGCCGGACAACGCGCTGGCCCGCCGCTTCCGCGACCATGCGGGGCGGCTGCACCAGGACATCGCCGCCGTGGCCCAGCGGGTGGCCTTCGTCGCCGCCGGGTTGCCGCTGCTGCTGAAGGGAGAGACACCATGACCGAGGACGCCGACCAGAACGAACGCCACGCCGAGAAGATGAAGCGGCGCAAGGCGCTGCACGACCGGGTGATGGCCAGCAAGACGCAGGAGAAGGGCCTGCTGATGGTCAACACCGGAAACGGCAAGGGCAAGTCCACCGCCGCCTTCGGCCTGATCCTGCGCGCCGCCGGGCACGGCATGCGCGTGGGCGTGGTGCAGTTCGTCAAGGGCGCCTGGTCCACCGGCGAGACGGTGGCACTGGAGCGCTTCGACGACCTCGTGGATTTTTACACGATGGGCGAGGGCTTCACCTGGGAAACCCAGGACCGCGAGCGCGACATCGCAGCCGCCAAGGCCGCCTGGGCCAAGGCGCAGGAGCTGATGGCCGATCCCCGGTACAGCCTGATCGTGCTCGACGAGCTGAACATCGTGCTGCGCATGGGCTATCTGCCGGTAGAGGAGGTGCTTCCCGTTCTGACCGGGCGGCGCGAGGGGCTGCATGTGCTGGTCACCGGCCGCACCGCCAAGCCGGAGCTGATCGAGGCCGCCGACCTCGTGACCGAGATGACCTTGGTCAAGCACCCCTTCCAGGCGGGCATCAAGGCCCAGCCGGGCATCGAGTTCTGAGCCATGGCCGCAGCGAAGGCCCCCCCTCGCGCGATCATGCCGGGCGCGATCATGTTCCAGGGCACCGGGTCCGACGTCGGCAAGTCGCTGCTGGTGGCCGGGCTGTGCCGGGCGCTGGTCCGCCGCGGCCTGACCGTGCGGCCCTTCAAGCCGCAGAACATGTCCAACAACGCCGCGGTCACCGCCGACGGCGGCGAGATCGGGCGCGCCCAGGCGCTCCAGGCGCGGGCCTGCGGGGTGGCGCCGTCCGTCCACATGAATCCGGTGCTGCTGAAGCCGCAGTCGGACGTCGGGTCCCAGGTGGTGGTGCGCGGCGTGGTGGCGGGCACGGCGCGGGCCGGCGATTACCAGTCGCGCAAGGGGCAGCTTCTCCCCACCGTGCTCGACAGCTTCGAGCGGCTGAAGGCCGAGGCCGACGTGGTGGTGGTCGAGGGGGCGGGCAGCCCGGCCGAGGTCAATCTCAGGGCCGGCGACATCGCCAACATGGGCTTCGCCACGGCGGCGGGCGTACCGGTGGTGCTGGTCGGCGACATCGATCGCGGCGGGGTGATCGCCAGCCTCGTCGGCACCCACGCCCTGATCCCGTCGGAGGAGCGGGCGCTGGTCGCCGGCTTCCTCATCAACAAGTTCCGCGGCGACGTGCGGCTGTTCGACGGCGGCCTGTCGGTCATCGCGGAGCGTACAGGCTGGCCGAGCTTCGGCGTCGTGCCCTGGCTGGCCGACGCCGCCCTGCTGCCGGCGGAGGACGCTGTGGCGCTGGACAGCTGGAAGACCCGTTCCGGGGGGCGGCTGCGCGTCGCCGTGCCGATGCTGTCGCGCATCGCCAACTTCGACGATTTCGACCCGCTGGCCCAGGAGCCGGACGTGGCCCTGTCCATGGTGCCGCGCGGCCAGCCCCTGCCGGGCGACGCCGATCTGGTCATCCTGCCGGGCAGCAAGGCGACCATCGCCGATCTGGCGGTGCTGCGCGCCCAGGGCTGGGACGTCGATCTGGCCGCCCATCGCCGTCGCGGCGGGCGGGTGCTGGGAATCTGCGGCGGCTACCAGATGCTCGGCCGCCGCATCGCCGACCCGGACGGCATCGAGGGACCGCCGGGCGAGGCCGAGGGGCTGGGCCTGCTGGACGTGGACACCGTGCTGAAGGGGCCGAAGGTGCTGGAGGAGGCAACCGGTACGGACTTCACCACGGGGGCCGTGGTCGCCGGCTATGAGATGCACATGGGCCGCACGGAGGGGTCGGACCGCGCCCGCCCGATGCTGACCCTGGCGAACGGGCGGACAGACGGCGCGGTGTCCGCCGACGGGCGGGTGATGGGCTGCTACCTGCATGGCCTGTTTGGGGCGGACGGCTTCCGCGCCGCCTTCCTGACGGGGCTGGGGGGCGAGGCGTCCGGCCAATCCTACGCCGCGACGGTCGAACAGGCGCTCGACCGCATTGCCGCGCGGCTGGAGGAGCATATGGACATCGACGCCCTGCTGGCCGCGGCCCGGTGAGCAGGCGCTTCATGAAACCGATTTCATGATCCCGCAACGCTGGAGTCAGGCGGGACGCGCTAGAACTGCAGTCATTGACGACGTTGATTACTGGCGAGTCATCCACCGGCGGTTCCCGCCGCCGGCCACACACGATCCGGAATGTTCCCGCATACCCTCGGATCGTTTCTTGCGGCGGTGTGCATCGGGTTTTTGCCTTGGATCGGCGTCCCCCGCCCAGGCTTCCCCCCAAACCCTTGCACACCGCCGTCTTCTTTTCCCCTCCCGGCCCTCCTCGGCAAACCGCCGCGCTTGACGCGGAGCCCCCTCGGCGGGCTTGAATGGGTGCCATAGGTCCCCGTTTCCCTTGCCGAGACCCCATCCCTGTGCGTCCCGTCGTTCTCTTCCCTCTGTTCCGCCCGGTGACGGCGCTCCCCGGCCTCGGTCCCCGGCTGGGCAAGCTCGTCGAAAAGCTGGCCGGTCCGCAGGTCGTGGACCTGCTGTGGCACCTGCCGTCCGGCGTCATCGACCGCCGCTACGCCCCGAAGATCGCCGAGGCGCCGAACGGGCGGATTGCCACCATGACGGTGCGCATCGATTCGCACGCGGCCCCGCACAATTCCCGCCATCCCTACAAGGTGCGCTGCACCGACGAGACGGGCGTGCTGGAACTGATCTACTTCCATGTGAAGGGCGATTGGCTGGAACGGCAGATGCCGGTCGGCGCGACGGTCGTCGTGTCCGGCAAGGTCGAGTGGTTCCACGACACGCCGCAGATCACCCACCCCGACGCCGTGGTCCCGGTGGAGTCGAAGGACGAGATCGAGGCGGTGGAGCCCGTCTATCCGATGACCGCCGGCCTGCCAGCCAAGACGCTGCGCAAGGCGGTGCGCGCCATGCTGAACGACGTGCCGGAGCTGCCGGAGTGGCAGGACGCCGCGTGGCGTTCCCGCAACGGCTGGCCGACCTGGCACGAGTCGATCCGCCGCGCCCACACGCCGGAGGACGAGGCCGACCTCGCCCCGACCAACCCGATCCGCCGCAGGCTGGCCTATGACGAGCTGCTGTCGAACCAACTCGCCCTGACGCTGGTCCGTATGCAGCAGCGCCGCCTGTCGGGCCGCGTCATCCAGGGCGACGGGCGGTTGCGCGCCAAGGTGGCCGCGGCGCTGCCCTTCTCGCTGACCAGCTCCCAGGCCGGCTCGCTGGAGGAAATCTACGAGGACATGGCGGCGGAGCGGCGGATGCTGCGCCTGCTCCAGGGCGACGTCGGCAGCGGCAAGACGGTGGTCGCGTTGATGGCGATGCTGAACGCGGTGGAGGCCGGTCATCAGGCCGCCCTGATGGCGCCCACCGAGATCCTGGCCCGCCAGCACGCCGAAAGCCTTGCCCCGCTGTGCAAGGCGGCTGGCGTGGACCTCGCTTTGCTGACCGGGCGCGACAAGGGCAAGGCGCGGCAGGCGGTGCTGGACCGTCTGGCCTCGGGCGAGCTGCCGCTGCTGGTCGGCACCCACGCGCTGTTCCAGGAGGATGTCGCCTTCAAGGACCTTGCGCTGGCGGTGATCGACGAGCAGCACCGCTTCGGCGTCCACCAGCGGCTCCAGCTCTCCGCCAAGGGGCGGGCGGTGGACGTGCTGGTGATGACGGCGACGCCGATCCCGCGGACGCTGACCCTGACCGCCTACGGCGACATGGACGTGTCGCGCCTGACCGAGAAGCCGGCGGGGCGCAAGCCGATCCAGACCGTGACCGTCGCGCTCGACCGGCTGGAGGAGGTGGTGCACGGCATCCACCGCAAGGTGCAGGAGGGCGCGCGGGTCTACTGGGTCTGCCCGCTGGTCGACGAATCGGAACAAACCGACCTCGCCGCCGCGACGGAGCGTCATGCGTTCCTGCGCGCCACCTTCGGCGACCGGGTCGGGCTGGTGCACGGCAAGATGCGCGGGCCGGACAAGGACGCGGTGATGGCCGCCTTCCAGGCCGGAAACCTGGACGTGCTGGTCGCCACCACGGTGATCGAGGTCGGCGTGAACGTGCCCGAGGCCACCGTCATGGTGATCGAGCACGCCGAGCGCTTCGGCCTCGCCCAGCTTCACCAGCTCCGCGGCCGGGTGGGGCGCGGCGAGAAGCCGTCCTCCTGCCTGCTGATGTTCGACCCGCAACTGACGGAGACGGCGCGCGCCCGCCTGAAGACGATGCGCGACACCGAGGACGGCTTCGTCATCGCGGAGGAGGATCTGCGGCTGCGCGGCGCGGGGGAGGTGCTGGGCACCCGCCAGTCGGGCCTGCCGGGATTCCGCATGGCCGATCTGGCGGTGCACGGCGACCTTCTCGCCGCCGCCCGCGACGACGCGAAGCTGATCGTGGACCGCGATCCGGACTTGGCCGGCGAGCGCGGTCAGGCGCTGCGCACCCTGCTGTACCTGTTCGAGCGGGATGCCGCCGCAAAGACGTTGCGGTCGGGGTAGGAGCGCAGAACAAGACCCCGTTTTCATGGGCGCAAACCATTGATTTTGCTCGATCCGATCAAAATCTTGATCGGCGCCTCAAGTCTGTTCTCCGGCAAGCTTCTCAAGCCTGAAGTGCGCGCGCTTTTTCGCGCGAGCCTGCCCGTCGCCGGGTCCCCAAAGAGTGCCTCTTTTTCAGTGCATCACCGCTGCCAAGTCGGCAGGAAAAATGCTCGCCTACACTCCTTCAACGAAATGCAATGCATGCGCAAATATTCAAGTAATTTGTGTCGGTGTCTAATGATTAGATAACTAAGGGTTGGTGAATTTTTGTATTTTTCTATTGAGGTTTGCCTTTCTTTCGGCTAATTATGAATCCTCATCAATGGAAGTATAAATTGAACAAAGAGTTCGTTATGGCTGTAATTATTGGAACGGCGGACGCGGATTATCTGCCTGGAACCGCCGGGGATGATAGTATTGTTGGCCTTCAAGGAAACGACGAAATTTACGGCGGCGGCGGAGATGACTGGATCTACGCCGATGATGGAAACGATTACGCTGATGGTGGCTGGGGACGGGATCGTGTTTACGGGAACAACGGCAACGATCCGCTCTTCGGCGGAGGAACAGCGTCCGGATTGAGCAATGCCGATACGCTATACGGCGGCTCTGGTAATGATTTATACTATCACGACTTTGCTCTTGGCGGAATTACCGTCGTTGATGATCTCTCAGGGAATGAGTTCAATAATTCTGACTTTCTTTACATGGTGAATGCCACATCGCTCACGGTGACTTGGGGCGATGATCGATCCACATTTTACATTTACCAGAGCGGCGAGCTTAACGATGGCAGCTTCGACAATGGCATCATGATTCGCGGAATGCTGACGAATCTCGGAAACGATGGTGTTGGTACCATTGAGGGAGCCGCAGTCAACGGATCGCTCGTCAGCGGCTGGGGCACTCTCGCGCACTCGTCATGGAACAGCCTGTTCTCCTGAGTGATTCTTGGAAGAGAGCAATTGAATATTAATAATATTGATCAACGCTCATACGCAGGTCGCGTGAGAAATTCAAAGCGCCCTGTCGGCTGGGCGTTGATCAATGTTTGAGTTTGGCGAGATGTGTCCTGAATTTATTAACGCATATGTATGTGGTTTTGCGTGTGATTTGTGTCTTCATGATCATTTTTGTTTATGATTAGCACAATGCCTCTTTTCCTAACTGGCGAGGAATCCGGCGATGAGCATTTCCGATGTCTCCTCACAACTGGGCGGATCAATCCAACGCACATCGTCTTCCGTTCCGTCTCCGTCCGCTTCGTCGGCGTCAGGAGGCGGAACAGGGCGGGCGATCGGTGGGACTACCGGAGGGATCGCGGACAGTGTGTCGTTGAGCCCTCTGGCCTCTTCTCTGCGCGATGAGTCTTTGACCGCGTTCAATGCGCTGTCTGCTGAAACACGGACGCAGTTGTCGTCGTTGGTCGACAGCGGCAAGCTGACCGGCGAAGACGTCCATAATGCGCTCAAACAGCGGCTCAAAGAGTCCCGTCTCACGGCGTACTCGGCGACGTTTCGCATGGCTCACAATGATAATGCGGGGCTTTTCTCCAGCGACGACACCACGTCGGATGATTTCAGAAAAGCTCTCAGCGCGACCAGTGCGAAGCGAGAGGAGCTTATGGGAAAGCTGTCCCTGCTGGATCAGCGTGGTCAGGGAGCGTCGGAGCAGTATGGGGAGATATCGACCTCACTGATGGCGCAGGGCACCAACCCGGCGCTGTTGCTTGCTCAATCCGGTAACCAGCGTATGATCCTGGATCCCTTCCAGGGCTTCAGCATCACGCAGCCCGCCGACTCGCGGATGGCGTACACCCGCAAGGAAGCCGATGCGGCTTATAAGTTGAAGGACGCTGGGGTTGACCTGTCCTCCATCGACAAGGCCCTTCGCTCCCTCGGAGAGCGTGATGCGGCTTCTCTGATTGCCGAGCGGACGGGGCAGCCATCCACCCATACGGTTGCGCAGGACCGTGAATTCACGTCGGACGATTCGTTGTTTCCCTCGATCTCCCTTCCTGCAACGCAAGCCAGGACGGACGCTCCGGTGATGGGCCAGCGGGTTCAATTGCGCGAAGAGGTCATGGCGGCGTGGGAAGCGATGCAGAAGAGCGGAGTTGGTACTTTCGAGGACGCGAAATCCGCCCAGCAATACCGCGAAGGCATCCGTGTGAGCTACTGAGCGGGTTGAGGGGGCTGGTGCTGGTCAAGCGCTTTTGCGCTCCCGATCCAGCTTGTGAAGCTGCGGAGGGGGCTTGCGGTCGGGCGGAGTGACGATGCCGCCGGACATCACCAGCTTCAGCCCATCCTCCACCGTCATGTCCAGAACGGTGACCTCGCGCCGCGGCAGGATCGCCAGATAGCCGGCGGTCGGCGGGGCGCAGGGGATGAACACGTGGACCATCTCCTCTTCGGAAATCTTCTGGATCTCCGGATGGGCGCCGCCGGTGATGAAGCCCAGCGACCATATACCGTTGCGCGGGAACTCGACCAGCACCACCTCGCGGAAGGCCTTGGACTTCTTGGCGAGCACCGTCTCGACGATCTGCTTCACCGCCCCGTAGACGGAGCGGACGACCGGCATGCGCTCCACCACGCCCTCGCCGATGCGCACCACCAGCCGCCCGACATAGCCGGCGGCGAAGGCCCCGATCAGCGTCAGCACGATGATCAGCGTCAGCACCCCGATGCCAGGGATGGAGAAGGGCAGGTAGTTCTCCGGGTTGTAGGCCGAGGGGATCAGCGGGCGCACATGCCCGTCGATGAAGGCCAGCAGCCACCAGCCGAGATAGACCGTGACCGCGATGGGCGCCGTCACCAGAACGCCGGCCAGGAAATAGGCGCGCAGCCGCCCCATCAGGCCGATGCCGGCGGGCCGGTGGGACGCGCTCTCGTCCGCCGCGCTCTGGCTGCTCTGCTCGTTCCGTTCCACCGCCCCACCCCCGAAAATCCGACGCCCGATATAGTGATACAGGACATGACTTTCGCTCAATCCACAACGATGCATCGGACGGCGGGAAAGAGTCGCGGGGGAGCAAGCGAAGGAACTCCCTCCGGGGGGCTGGTCCGCCACCCCCGCGCGCATCACTTCGCTGAGGATGACCCATACCCCCCGCATCCTCTCGCTCGCCACCGCCCTGCCGCCCCATCGCCTCAGCCAATACGAGGCGCTCGGCGTCGCGCGGGCGGTCTTCGGGCCGCGGATGCGCGATTTCGACCGGCTGGTGCCGGTCTTCGCCAACACCGGCATCGAGACTCGTCACGCCGTCATGCCCATCGAGTGGTACATGGAGCCGCGCGGCTGGCCGGAGCGCACCGCCGCCTTCCGCGACGGCGCCCTCGCCTTGCTGGAAGAGGCGGCAGGGCAGGCGCTGGCCCACGCCGGCCTGAGGCCGCAGGACGTGGACGCCATCGTCTGCGCCTCGACCACCGGCATCGCCACGCCCAGCCTGGAGGCATTGCTGCTGGAGCGCATGGGCTTCCGGCCGGACACGGTGCGTCTGCCGCTGTTCGGGCTGGGCTGCGCCGGCGGCGTGCTGGGGCTGACCCGCGCCGGGCAGATCGCCCAGGCGATGGCGGGGCGCACGGTGCTGTTCCTGGTGGTCGAACTGTGCACGCTGGCCTTCCGCTCGGCCGAGGCGACTCCGACCAACGTCGTCGCCAGTGCCCTGTTCGCGGACGGCGCCGCCGCCGCGGTGCTGCGTGCCGATCCAGAGGGAGAGGGGCCGCGCCTTGTGGATGGGGCGGAGCACACTTGGCCGGGAACACAGGGCGTGATGGGCTGGCGGGTCGAGGATGACGGGCTTGGCGTGATCTTCAGCCAGAGCATCCCGGCTCTGATCCGCGATCGGCTGGAACCGGTGCTCGACGGCTTCCTGGAGCGGCGGCGGCTGCCCCGTGGCGAGCTTGCCGGGTTGATCTGCCACCCCGGCGGCGCCAAGGTGCTGCACGCGCTGGAGGAGGTCTGCGCCCCGGTCTCCGCCGGGCTGGACGACGCCTGGGCGGTGCTGCGCCGCTGCGGCAACATGTCGGCGGCCAGCGTGATGTTCGTGCTGGAGCGGCGCATCGCGTCCGGTGCCCGCGGCCCCCATCTGATGACCGCGCTCGGCCCCGGCTTCACCGCCGCGATGGCCCAGATCGACCTCTAGGAGCGCTTGGAATGGAGACGCTGCCGCTGGGCTGGCCCCACGTCATCCTACTGCTGGTTGCGGCCCAGCGCCTGGGTGAACTTGCCGTCGCCCGGCGCAACACGCGCCGTCTGCTGGCCGAGGGCGCGCAGGAGGTCGGGGCCGCCCATTACCCGCTGTTCGTCGGGCTGCACGCCGGCTGGCTGGCCCTGCTGTTCGCCGTCGTGCCGGCGGACGCGCCGATCAACGGTTGGTTGCTGGCTATGTTCGTGCTGCTGCAGGCCGGGCGGGTCTGGGTGATCGCCACGCTGGGGCGGTTCTGGACCACCCGCATCATTACGTTGCCCGACGCCCCGCTGGTGCGGCGGGGGCCGTTCCGCTGGGTCCGCCATCCCAACTATCTGGTCGTGGCGGGGGAACTGGCCGTGCTGCCCCTGGTCTTCGGGGCGTGGTGGATCGCGGTGCTGGCGACGCTTCTGAACGTGCCGCTGACCCTGCACCGCATCCGGGTCGAGGATGGCGCGCTGTCCGGACGGCGCGCGCTCAGGTCAGCAGGAAGCACAACATCGTGACGCAGCCGGCGATGGCCGCCCCGTCGAGGTGGTTCGGGAAGGCGTGCCAGAAGGACTCGCGGGACTCCGGCTCCGAGCGGTCCATCTCGTCGAGCCACAGCCCGGCGGGCAGGCCGCCGTTGGCGCGCTCCGCCAGGGCGCCGGACAGATGCGCCATCGACACCGCCAGATAGCAGAACTTCACGAAGTTCAGGACGAAGTACATCGGCCCGCCGGCCTCGGCGATGGGGTCGGTCACGCCGCCCATCGCCGCCACGGCAGCCGCCATGGCGATGGCCGCGGCGAAGGGGATGGCGACGACCGACAGCAGGCGCTGCGAATCCACGCGGCCGGCGTAGGGGATCAGGCTGTGGGGAACGGGGCCGGAGGGCAGTTGGAACGACATGGCTCTCTCAATTCCGGTGGGCGCGTCCCGTCCGTTCTGCCGCTTTCAGGGTTAACGGGACGTTAGCGACACCCGTTGGAGGGAGGCGGTTCCACCTTTGCGCAGGCCCGGCTATGCTCCGCGTTGCGCTTGAGGGCGGTTGTCAGAAAAGGATGCGACCCCGTGCCTGCCGACGCTGGACCGTCCCGGCTTGATGGAATCACGTTGCTGAGCCCGCTGTCCGCGGAGGAGCGGGCCGCAGTGGCGCGCCAGTGCCGTTGGCGCCGTTTTCACGCGGGCGAGCAGATCATCGACCATCAGGGGGACTCGCGGGACGTCGTTCTGGTGGTCGAGGGGCGCGTGCGGGTGCTGAGCCATTCCCCGAGCGGCCGCGAGATCAGCTTCGACGACATCGAGGCCGGCGGCTTCCTGGGCGAGATGGCCGCCATCGACGGGCTTCCCCGTTCGGCCTCCGCGGTGGCGCTGGAGGAGGGGACGCTGATCGCCCTCCTGGCGCCCCGGCCCTTTCAGGATCTGGTGTCCGGCCACCCGGATCTGGCCATGGCGGTGATGACGCGGTTGTGCCGGGTCGTGCGCATCGCCACCGACCGGGTGATGGAACTGTCCACGCTGGGCGCCAACAACCGGGTCCATGCCGAACTGCTGCGGCTCGCCAAGCGTGGGCGGTTGGAGGGGCGAACGGCGGTGATCGCGCCGATTCCCGTTCATGCCGACATCGCCAGCCGAGTCAGCACCGCCCGCGAGACGGTCGCCCGCGTGCTGAGCGACCTCGCCCGCGATGGGCTGGTGGAGCGGCGGGCCGACGCGTTGGTCGTCCGCGACCTGCGCCGGTTGGAGGCTTTGGTGGAGGATGTCCGGGCCGGCGTCTGACGGCGTGAACCCGGAAACCGCGTGTCAGTCCCTGTTCCCCAGGAGGGTCAGGATCAGGGCGCGAAGCGATTCGGGGTCGTAAGGCTTGGGGAGGAAATGCCAGCCCGCGGCGCGGATATCCGCCTTGGTGCCCGCGGACTCATCGCCGGTGGTGATGATGACGGGGAGGGCGGAGCCGATTTCCGCCAGCACCGCCCTTACCGATTCCGGCGCCTTGCCGTGCCGCCCCAGATGATAGTCGGCCACCAGGATGTCGGGGAGCGCCCCGCCGTTCAGCGCGTCGAGAAGCGCGCCGGGGGTCGGGGCGCTGACCAGCAGCATTCCCCAATCCTCGAACAGGGTCTCCATGCACAGGCACAGCACCATATCGTCCTCGAGTAGGGCGACGGTCAGTGTGCCGGAGCTTGCGAATCGGCCGGCGATGGGAGCGTCGGTCATGCATTTTCCAATGAGCAGCAGTGGTCCAACGAACAGCAGTCGGCGATGCCGGCTGCCCTCCGTCCGGCCTGTTTGAAGAAGCCGTTCCGGGATGGCCGCTGTCCGCTCCGTGGTCTGCCCACTCGGTTATCCAAGCAGGCAATTTAGATTCTATATCGATCCCCTCGCCATCGCTCTGTCATAGGTTAATCGGAGGAGGGATATCGAAGGGGACTGAAAATATGATCAGTCGCCCGCGCGCTTGCGGTCGGACTTGGTGTCCAGCGCATGCTCCAGTTGCTTGGGCGCCTGGATCAGGTGCAGGTACAGCTCGTCGAACTGGCCGACGGAGGCGAGTTGCTTCACGTCGTGGACGGTGATCTGCTGGCCCGCCAGATCGATCAGCCCGATGTCGCGCAAACGGCGGAGCGTCCGGTTGATGTGAACGATGCTGAGGCCCAGAGCGTCAGCCAGGATTTCCTGGGTGACCGGCAGGGTGAAACGCCCCTCATCGACCAGCCCGACGATGCTCAACCGCCGCAGCAGTTCCACGATCAGATGGGCGGTGCGTTCCAGCGCGGTGCGGCGCCCGACACTGAGCAGGCGTTCGGCGATGATCGCCTCCTCCTTGGCACCCGACCAGGCGAGGGCGGCAGCCAAGCGGGGGAAGAGCGTGAAAAGCTCGATGATGCGTTCCGGCTGGAAGTTGGCGACCTCCGCCGGGGTCAGGGTGGTGACGCCATGGTCCGCCGTCTCGAATAGATTGCAGTAAAAGCCGATGATGTCCCCAGGCAGGACAAAATTGACGACCTGCCGGCGCCCGTCGGGAAGCGCTTTGTGACGGATCGCCCAGCCTTTGCGCATCACGCGCACGCAACCGTAGCGTTCGCCCTGTTGGAGAAGATCGGATCGCGAACCGTGCCGGGTAACATTGCGCTCCAAATCGACGAGGAAGTTCTTTTCCTCGTCTGTCAGTCTCATGTAACTCGTTATCTTGCGCCCCAGTGGAGATGACGGTATGTTGGCCTGGGCGCGGGTCATTTCTGTTCCAGCCTTTGATCGTCCAATTGTTATGGCCCCGAAGCGAGTGCCACTGCCAGCCCAATTCCGGGCGGCCTCGAACGATTAAGCCAAACGATAAAACCATCTATAACATAGGTTAATGGGGCTTAGATTTTCTCGACCGGACAGGTGAGGGATCATATACAGAACTGTTGGTGGCATTGGCCGGATGGGGTTTTGAACGGCCTGCGGTGGTAACAGATCAGTGCGGGGGGCGGCATGGCGGCGGAGCGGGATGCGGCGGGACTGGCTGCCCTCTCGATTTGTGAATCTCTTATGCTCGCATTGGTGGAACGCGGCGTCTTACGGCTCGAGGAAGCGCATGCCGCGCTCGAAGACGCCGCCGCCGCCCACCAGAATCGCGATCCAAAGGGCGAGGACCCGAACCTGCATGGCTTGGCGCTGCAGATCGTCGAACGGCTGATGATCCAGGTCAACGCCACCCATCCCGCGTCGGTGCATGTCGGAGTCGGGGAGATGGCGGATGGCGGTTCACAGGACTGAATAGGTTTGCGGGACGCCGACCGGGCACAAGGCAAAAGCCCCGCCGGAGGATGGCGGGGCTTTCTTCATGTCGCGTTCCGGTGAGCGGGAGCGGTCAGTCCGCCCCGGCTCCGGCGGCTTCCGTGGGTTCCGGGCGCCGCTTGCCCAGCCCGATGTTGGGGAAGGCGTTGATCAGGGCGGTGATGAAGGCCGACAGGTAGGGAAGCGACTGCACGACCAGCAGGCCCGACCACATGAAAGCGTCGCGGTTCTCGTGGCCGAACACCAGCACGATGGCCAACGCGGCGCCCCACAGGCCCAGCAGCAGCGCGATCTCCTCCCGCGCCATCAGGAAGGCCTGCATCAGCGCCGGCTGGTTCTCGCACTTCGGCGTGCGGACGAAGGGGCGCCCGGAGGTGAACATGCCCAGCCACATGGCACGGCCCACCGTGTGGGTCAGCGCCATGCCGGCGATGGCCGCCCCAACCTTGTCCCAGAAGCCGCACTTCACACGCGCCTCATACAGCCAGAGCGAGGCGCCGACCTTGAAGGCGAAGACGCTGAGCGTGGGGATCATGAAGACGCTGGGCGGAAACTCGAAATATTTCGGGAAGGCCAGCAGGCCGATCGACCAGATGATGCCGGCGATGCCGAAGATCATGTGCGCCGCGTCGGCGAACCAGGGCAGCCAGCCGGTGATGAAGTGATACTTCTGCCCGGCGGTCAGGCGCGGGCCGCCCGGCAGAAGGTCGCGCCAGTGGTGCTTGAGGATCTGCACCGCGCCGTAGGCCCAGCGGAAGCGCTGCGTCTTGTAGGCGGAGAAGCTGTCGGGGACGAGGCCCTTGCCGTAGCTCTCCGGCATGTAGACGGCCTCGTACTTGTGCTCGAACAGGCGTAGGCCGAGGTCGGCGTCCTCGGTGATGCACCACTCGCCCCAGCGGCCGACCTCCTCCAGCGCGGACTTGCGGATGATGGTCATGGTGCCGTGCTGGATGATCGCGTTGCGCTCGTTGCGCTGGATCATGCCGATGTGGAAGAAGCCGGCGTATTCCCAGTTGATCATCCGCTGGAACAGGTCGTGGCTCCAGTCCCGGTAATCCTGTGGGGACTGCACGAAGCCGACTTCCGGCCGGTTGAAATGGGGAATGGTCGCCTTCAGCCAGTCGGGGTGGACCTGATAGTCGCTGTCGATGACCGCGATGTGCTGGGCGTCCGGCGCCGTCTGGGCGAGGCCGAAATTCAGCGCGCCGGCCTTGAAGCCGGGCCAGTTGTCCAGGTGGAAGAAGCGGAATTTCGGCCCCAGCTTGCGGCAATATTCCTCGACCGGACGCCACACCGCCGGGTCCTTGGTGTTGTTGTCGAGCAGCAGGACCTCGTAGTTCGGGTAGTCGAGCCGGGCCAGCGCGTCCAGAGTCTCCATGACCATGTGCGGCGGCTCGTTGTAGCAGGGCACATGGATGGACACCTTCGGCGCATCGGGCAGGGGTGTCGCCGAGCATGGCTGGAACTTGCGCCTGAAGCGGTCCTGCCAGACCACCTCCGTCAGTTCAAGCCCGTCGATCAGCATGACGGCGAGCAGGACGAGCTGGCAGAAGACCAGGATGCCCCAGGCGATTTCCGTGGTGGTGGCGAGGCCGGCGACGCTGGCCGCGGTGAAGGTGAAGACCAGCACCGACGACACGCCCTGAATCATCGCTCCGTAGAAGATCTGCCCGCCGAACTTCAAGTCGCCGCCGCGGCGCCACAGGAAGAAGACGAGCGGCAGGAAGCCGACGGCGATGGAGATGCCGCAGAGCAGCGGCCAGTTCCGCAACTCCGTCACCTCGCCGATCATCGGGAACTTCGGCTTGCGCCAGGCGTCCCACAGGCCCCAGCTGGTGCCGGCGGTCCCTTCGATTTCCCGCTTCCAGGGCTGGTCGAAAGCTTCCATGATGAAGTAGTCGAGCTTGTTCTGCGCCGCGACGTTCAGGAAGGTGCGGATGAACTTGGCCTGGTTGACCTGGCTCGCCTCGGCGCCGCGGCGCCACGGGCCGTCCGCCGGCCAGCCGATTTCCGAGATCAGGATGTGCTTGTTCGGGAACTTGGTCTTCAGCTCGTTGTAGCGGAACATGGCGTAATCGACCGACTGGTCGGCGGGCACGCCTTCCCAGTAGGGCAGCAGGTGGACGGCCAGGAAGTCCACCGCGTCGGCCAGTTCCGGATGCTCCAGCCAGACGTGCCAGGGCTCCGCGGTGGAGACCGGGACGTTGACCTTCTTCTTCACGCGCTTGATGTACTCGATGGCCTGCGGGACGGTGACGTCGGCGCGCAGAATCGCCTCGTTGCCGACCAGGACGCGGCGGACGTTGTTGTTGTCGCGCGCCAGCTTGATCAGGCCGTTGATCTCCGGCTCGTCGATCTCCGGCTTGCCGGCGATCCAGGCGCCCGCGGTGATCGGAATCCCGTACTTGCGGGCGATGGGCGCCGTCTGCTCCGACCCGTCGGTGGTGGAGTAGATGCGCACGCCCTTGACCGACCCCTCCAGGGCCTTCATGTCCTTCTCGATGTCCTCCGCCGAGGCCTTGTCGCCCTTGGACGGGCTCTTGTCCGGGTGGAAGGGCGTGTAGCCGACGCCGCTGATGGCGCCGCCCCAGGAGCGTTCGGCGACCGGGCGGTTCCACAGCGCCCAGACTCCGATGTTGCCCAGGATCACGAGAAGGAGAGCCGCGATCGCCGACTTGCGCATGACCGTCTTTCTTTATCCCAAACGTCTGCCGACCGTCCTGGCTTTGTCCGCCCCGGCCGGGCATCTTTCAATTCAGCGAAGGGGTTCAACCGGATCGGCACGCAGGGGGACCCGCCGCCCCGACACCGCCTTCGGACCGAACACCCGTACCCACACCCTGGTTGTAGGAACGTCTAAATTCCGCCGCGCGATCCGCATAAGCCGGAGGACCGAACACCACCGACCGGAACATCATCGGACCGAATAAAGATCGTGCGGCAGTTTATACATTTTTCCTAGTCCCGCAACCAGTGTCCCGCAACCAGTCCCGCTCCCGCGCGCAGAGGCTCAGCCCTGCACCGGCGGCAATCCTCACTGGACGAACGCAGCGGATGCGCGTTTTCATCCCCTGAGCGCCGCAAGAAAATCCTTGCCAGACGAAGGGAAGACACGGGACCCCATGACGATGTTCCATCTGCACGACCGTTTGCAGGCCGATACCGCCCCGGTCGCCGAGTTGCCGCTGTGCCGCGTCCTGCTGATGGACAACCGGGTGTGGCCGTGGCTGATCCTGGTTCCGGCCCGGCATGGCCTGACCGAGATCCATCAGCTGTCCCGTGAGGACCAGCACCGTCTGGTGGATGAGATCGCCCTGGCCTCGCGCACGCTGGAAACACTGTTCGGCCCTGACAAGATCAATGTCGGGGCCTTGGGCAACGTGGTTCCTCAGCTTCATATCCACGTCATCGCCCGCACCAGGACGGACCCGGCGTGGCCGGGGCCGGTGTGGGGATCGGGCTTCGCGGAGCGCTACAGCCCGGACGAGCGGGGGCGTCTGATCCGAAAGATCGGGGAGGAGTTGGACCAAAAGTGAGGTCCGCCGACCCCGAACGCGACGAACCTCTCTCCCTTTGCGGCCAAGCGAAGGCGTGACGTTTCCCGTGCGGCCTTGTTTAGGGTCGCTGAAACATTCACCGATCAAAGGAGAAGGCACCATGAACACCGATCGCATCACCGGTGCCGGCAAGGAACTGAAGGGCGAAGTCAAGAAGCAGGCGGGCGACCTGACCGGCAATCGGGACCTGAAGGACGAGGGCCGCGCCGACAAAGCCGAGGGCAAGCTGGACAAGGTCGTCGGCAAGGTGAAGGACATTCTCAAAGGCGACAAGTGATGGGCGCGGATGAGCGGGGGCATCGCAAGGACGATGCCCCGTCCGACGCCGCCCAGCGGATCGAGGACAAGCTCATCGAGGAAACCGGGAAAGCCTCCGGCGACCCCGACAAGCCCGTTCAGGAAAAATTCGATGAGCTGGGCGAGAAGCCCGACATCAAGAAGAAGAGCCTGAGGGACTAGGAATCGCCCCCTTCCGTTTGGAAGGGGGCTTTCCTTATGGCCCGACCGTGATTTTCGCCTCGACCCGCACCGGGAAATTCACCGAATTGGCGATAAAGCATTTCTCGTGAGCTTCGTGGTGCAGGGCCTCGGCCTTTGCGGAATCGCTGCCGGGGGCGACGGTGACCCGGGGGCGCAGGACGACGTCGATGAAGCGGCCCCCGCCGCTGGAGTCCTCGGCCATGGTGCCGGCGGCCTCGTCCGCGTAGGCGGTCACGGTGACGCCGTTCACGGCGCACAGATGCAGATACCACAGCATGTGGCAGGCCGAGAGCGACGCCACGAGCATGTCTTCGGGGTTGTAACGGGCGGGATCGCCGCGGAAGGCCGGGTCGGACGAGCCGGGGATCGGCGGCTTGCCGGGAGCCGCGATGTCGTGGTCGCGGCTGTAGGTCTTGTAGCCCGCGGTGCCGCTGCCCTGGTTGCCCGTCCAGCTGACCGTCGTGCCGTAATGGTGTTCGCGCCCTGACATGGTCCCTCCGCATGCTGTTCCGGGAGGGTAACCGCGAACGTCGAACCTGGAAAGAACAGGACCGAAAAGAAAACGGGAGAGCCGAAGCCCTCCCGCATTCCCGAAATCGCTGTGTTCCGAAGCCTCAGCTGGCTTCCGCCGCGCGGGCGTGGCGCTTGCGCTCGTTCGGGTCGAGGTAGCGCTTGCGCAGGCGGATGGACTTCGGCGTCACCTCCACCAGTTCGTCGTCACCGATGTAGGACAGGGCGCGCTCCAGCGTCATCTGGATCGGCGGGGTCAGGCGAACCGCCTCGTCCTTGCTGGTGGTGCGGATGTTGGTGAGCTGCTTGCCCTTGATGACGTTGACCTCGAGGTCGTTGCCGCGGGTGTGCTCGCCGATGATCATGCCCTGATAGACCGGAACGCCCGGATCGATCAGCATCGGGCCGCGATCCTCCAGGTTCCACAGCGCGTAGGCCACCGCGGTGCCGTCGGCGTTGGAGATCAGCACGCCGGTGCGCCGGCCGGCGATCGTGCCCTTGTAGGGGGCGTAGCCGTGGAACAGCCGGTTCATGATGCCGGTGCCGCGGGTGTCGGTCAGGAACTCGCCCTGGTAGCCGATCAGGCCGCGCGACGGGGCGTGGAAGACGATGCGGGTCTTGTTGCCGCCCGACGGACGCATCTCGATGAGGTCCGCCTTGCGCTCCGCCATCTTCTGCACGACGGTGCCGGAGAACTCCTCGTCCACGTCGACGACGACTTCCTCGATCGGCTCCAGGCGCTGGCCGTTCAGCGGGTCGGTCTTGAACAGCACGCGCGGACGGCTGATGGCCAGCTCGTAGCCCTCGCGGCGCATCGTCTCGATCAGGATGCCGAGCTGCAGTTCGCCGCGGCCCGCCACCTCGAAGGCGTCGCCGCCCTCGGTGTCGCTGACTCGCAGGGCGACGTTGCCTTCGGCCTCGCGCATCAGGCGGTCGCGGATCATGCGGCTGGTGACCTTGTCGCCCTCGCGGCCGGCCAGCGGGCTGTCGTTGACCGAGAAGGTCATCGCCAGGGTGGGCGGGTCGATCGGCTGGGCGGCCAGCGGCTCGGCCACTTCCGGCGCGCAGATGGTGTCGGCCACGGTGGTGGTGGTCAGGCCGGCCAGGGCGACGATGTCGCCGGCGTGCGCCTCGTCCACCGGAACGCGCTCAAGGCCGCGGAAGGCCAGCACCTTGCTGATGCGGGCGTTCTCGATCAGCTTGCCGTCGCGGCTCAGCGACTTGATGGCCATGTTGACCTTGACGCTGCCGGTCTGGATGCGGCCGGTCAGGATGCGGCCCAGATAGGGGTTCGCCTCCAGCGTGGTCGCCAGCATGGCGAAGGGCAGATCCTCCTCCACCTTCGGCGCCGGGACGTGGTCGCGGATCAGCTCGAACAGCGGGGTCAGCGTCTCGCGGGCGCCGTTCTCCAGGTCCGTGGTCGCCCAGCCGTTGCGGCCCGAGGCGAACAGGGTCGGGAAGTCGAGCTGCTCGTTCGAGGCGTCAAGCGAGGCGAAGAGGTCGAACACCTCGTCATGCACCTCGTGCGGACGGCCGTCGGGACGGTCCACCTTGTTGATGACGACGATCGGGCGCAGGCCCAGCTTCAGCGCCTTGCCCAGCACGAACTTGGTCTGCGGCAGCGGGCCTTCGGCGGCGTCGCAGAGCAGGACCACGCCGTCCACCATGGAGAGGATGCGCTCGACCTCGCCGCCGAAGTCGGCGTGGCCGGGGGTGTCCACGATGTTGATGCGCAGGTCGTTCCACAGGACCGACGTGCACTTGGCCAGGATGGTGATGCCGCGCTCGCGCTCCAGGTCGTTGGAGTCCATGGCGCGTTCGGCGACCTGCTGGTTCTCGCGGAACGAACCGGCCTGCTTGAGGAGCTGATCGACCAGGGTCGTCTTGCCGTGGTCGACGTGCGCGATGATGGCGACGTTACGAAGATTCATGTGTCGGGGACTCTTAAATCCGCTCTGGGGCTTCCGTTGCGCAATGCCGCCCCGACACCGCGGCACGTTGGCCGCGCACAACAAAAAAACCCTCCGAGATCGATCGGGGGGCTCTGCCGGGGAAACTGTTGCGACGCAATATAATGATCCGGCTTCATAACGCAAGCGGCGTGGTGGTGGAAACTCGCCCAATGTGCCTATGCGGAATTTCCTTGCGCCGCGGCGACCGAATCATTGGCGTCTGCGTCGCGGATTCCCACATGGTCCGGTGATGACCCGCCGCGTTTCCGCTTCCCGCCTCGCCATCATTCTCCTGTCCAGCGCGCTCGTTGCCGCGCCGGGCGACCCGCTACGCGCGCAGGACCCTGCGCCCGACACCGCAAGGGACGCCGCTCCGCCGCCCGCGGCGCAGGAGGATTCCGGGCAGGATGACCCCACCCCCGACGCACCCGGCCCGCAGATCCCCTACGAGGTGGAGTTCACCGGGCTGGAGGACGACGATCTGCGCGACCTGCTGCGCGACAGCTCCTCGCTGGTCAGCCTGAAGGACGACCCGCCGCCGTCGGTGCTGGGGCTGGAACGGCGGGCCGACAGCGACCGGGGACGCCTGCAGACGGCGCTGCGCTCCGCCGGCTTCTACGATGCCGTGCTGGACATCCGGGTGGACGCGAACCAGACGCCGGCCAAGGTGACTGTCGCGGTGACGCCCGGTGCACCCTACCTATTCAAGACCGTCACCATCGCTTCCACCGACGGCGCGCCGCTGCCGGGCGGGGACGTGACCCCCGGCGACATCGGCCTGCCGGTGGGGGAGCGGGCGCGCGCGCCGCAGGTGGTGGACGCCCAGGCCGCGCTGCTGCGCCGGATGATCGAGCGCGGGCATCCCTTCGCCACGGTCGCCGAGCGGCGGGTGGTGGTGGACCACGACGACCACAGCATGGACGTCACCTACACGGTCGATCCCGGCCCGCTGGTGATGTTCGGCGACACCAAGATCGACGGGCTGGCCAGCGTGGACGAGGGGCTGATCCGCGGGCGTCTGCCCTGGAAGCAGGGCGACATCTACAGCCCGGCCAAGGTCGACCGGGCGCGCCAGCAGATCGCCCAGCTCGACGTGTTCGACACGGTGCGGGTGCGATTGGCCGAGGAGCCGGGGCCGGGCGGCGTCACGCCGGTGGACGTGACCCTGTCCGAGAAGCTGCACCGCTTCATCGGGGCCAGCGCCTTCTACTCTTCGGAGGACGGGGTGGGCGGCTCGGCCTATTGGGGCCACCGCAACCTGTTCGGCGGCGCGGAGCGGCTGCGGCTCGGCGTGGAGGTCGGACGGATCGGCGGCGACAACGGCGCCGCGCAGGGACCGCGCGGCAGTCTGGACCTGCCGGACATCCGGCTGTCCGCCAACTTCCGCAAGCCCGATTTCCTGGCGCCGCGCCAGTCGCTGATCCTGGATTTCCAGGTCGCGTCGGAGCAGCCGCCGGCCTACGACCGCGTCGCCACCATCGGCTCGGCCTCGCTGGAGCGGCAGGTGACCGACCAGCTCAAGGTCTCCTACGGCGTGTCGGGGGAGCGCGGGCGGGTGCGATCCAACCTGCGGGAGTACCAGACCGGCTTCATCGGTGTGCCGCTGGGCGTCGCCTGGGACGGCTCGGACAATCTGCTGAATCCGTCCAGGGGCTACCGCGCCTCGCTGCTCGCCACCCCCTGGTTCCCCTACGCCGGGGACACCGATTCGATCTTCACCAGCTTCCAGATCAACGCCTCGGCCTACCGCGATCTGTCCGACGACGGGCGCTACGTTGCGGCGGCGCGCATCGGCGTCGGCAGCACGGTGGGAGCCTCTCTGGACGAGGTTCCGCCGGACCACCGCTTCTATGCGGGCGGCGGCGGGTCGGTGCGCGGCTACGGCTTCCAGAAGGCCGGGCCGCGCGACATCTACGGCGACCCGACCGGCGGGCGCTCGCTGTTCGAGGCTGGGCTGGAACTGCGCGTCAAGGTGACGGAGACCGTCGGCATCGTGCCCTTCGTCGACGCCGGCACCGTCTTCGACAGCGCCTTCCCGGACTTCAAGGAGCCGTTGAAGGTCGGCGCGGGCATCGGCGCCCGCTACTACACCGATTTCGGGCCGCTGCGGGCCGACGTCGCCTTCCCGCTGAACGCCGACTCCGGCGATGCGAAGTGGCAGCTCTATCTCAGTCTGGGTCAGGCCTTCTGATTCGTTCTTTCAACCGGTGATGCCGGACCAGGTCGCATTTTTGCCACTTGGATCGGGATCGCCCATGCTCTTTCCCGTTATACCATTCGGGGAATGCCGCAACGGGGTGCGTGGTGTCGGGTCTGCGTCGTCTGATCGTCCTTCTTCTGGCCATCGCCGTCCTGACCGGGGCGGTCCTGACGGAGGCCGCCCGCGCGGCCGACACCGAAGGGAGCGGCTGGGGTCCGGCCAACGCCGTCCGTCGCTGGATCGCCCAAACCATCGAGAAGGCGGTGAACGGACCCGACCTCCAGGTGAGGATCGGCACCATCGGCGGCGCGGTCCCCGTCAACTTCACGATCTCCGATGTCACCGTCGCCGACCGCGAGGGCGTGTGGCTGCGGCTGGAAGAGCTGCGCGTCAACCTCGCCCCGACCGCGCTGCTGACCGGGCGGGCCAAGGCCGACGCGATCGAGGCGCAGCGAGTCATCGTGGAGCGCGCGCCGCTGCCCGCCGAGGGGCCGGAGCCGCCGCCCGACCAGGGGCCGACCTCGCTGCTGCCCAGCCTGCCGGTGGGCGTCGCCGTGGACAAGCTGGCCATCGCCGAGCTGCGCTTGGCGGAGCCGCTGCTCGGGCAGGAGGCGCGGCTGAAGATCGACGGATCGCTCGACCTCGCGTCGGGCGGGTCGTCGCTGGAAGCGCATCTGAACGTGGACCGTCTGGGTGAACAGCCGGGAACGGTGGCGCTCGACGTCGTCTTCAACCCCGACGACAAGCGGCTCGACCTGAATCTGAAGGCGTCGGAGCCGGCGGGCGGGCTGATCGCCACCGCGCTGAACATCCCCGGCGCGCCGCCGGTCAGCGCGTCGCTGGACGGGCAGGGCTCGCTGGACGACTGGAAGGGCACCTTCACCGCGGCGGCGGAGAACGCCGCCCGGCTGGCCGCCGACGCCACGATCAAGGCGGTGCCGGAAGGGCACGCCGTCACCATCGCGGCGACCGGCGACGTGGCGTCCCTGCTCGGCCCCGACATCGCGCCACTGGCCGGGCCGCAGCCGGCGCTGAAGGGCACCGTGGTGGTCGCTCCGGACGGCGCCCTGACCCTGCAGCCGGTGGCGGTCGAGACCGCCGCCGCAACGGCCAGCCTGTCCGGACGCGTCGGCGCCGACCGCCGCAGCCTCGATCTGCGCTACGAGGTCCAGGCCGGGCCGGATTCCACCCTGCACGGCTTCGCCCCCGGCATCGCCTGGCGGGAGGGCACCGTGTCGGGCACCGCACAGGGCACGCTGGACGCGCTGACCGTAGCGGTGGAAGGGCTGATCCGCGACCTCGCCGCCGACGATCCCGCCCTGGCCTCGGTCGCCGGGCCGGAGGTGCGGCTGGACGGGCGGGCGCAGATCAACGCCGACACCGGAGCGGTGGGGATCGAGGGGGTGACCCTGACCACCGCGGCAGCCAGCGCCGGGGCGCAGGGCAGCGTGACCGGCTGGGGCCAGACCGCCGACGTGACGGTGTCTCTGGATGCCGACGACCTGTCGCGCCTTTCCACCCTCGCCGGGCAGCCGCTGGCCGGTTCGCTGGCTCTGGCCGGGCCGGTGCGGCGGCAGGAGGACGGCACGCTGACGGCGGACCTCAGCGGCGCGCTGCGCGGTCTGGAAACCGGGACGCCCGCCGACGGCGTGCTCGGCCGTGACGTCAGCCTGGGCGCACAGGCGGTGATGGAGCCGGGCGGCGCCATGCGCCTCACCGACCTGACGGTGGATGGCCGCAATGGGCGGCTGACCGGTGCGGCGGCCCTGGTGGACGGGGCGGTGGACGCCAGGACCCGGCTGGAGATTGCCGACCTCAGCCCGGTGGGCACCGCCGCCGGAACGGAGATGGCCGGCGGCCTGACGCTCGACGCGACGGCGAAAGGCCCGCTGGACAAGCTGGTGGCCGAGGCGGCGCTGCACGCCCGGAACCTCGTCGTGCAGGGGCGCCGCTTCGGCGACACGCGGCTGAACGCCACCGCACAGAATCTGCCGGGCGCCCCGCAGGGGCGTGTGTCGGCCCAAACGGAGCTGGCCGGCGCCGGGCTGACGGCGGATGCCGCCTACGCGCTGGAAGGGCAGGCGCTGCGGATCAGCGACCTCGCGCTGGCGAACGGGCCGAACCGGATCACCGGGGCGGTGCGCGTGGCGCTCGACGCCATGACCGCGACCGGCAAGCTCGACGGCACCCTGCCGCAGCTTCAGGCCCTGTCGGAGCTGGCCGGCGTGCCGCTGACCGGGGCGGCAGGCTTCACCGTCGCGCTCGACGCGCCGAACGGCAAGCAGGCAGCCAACCTGACCGCGAACGCCACCAACCTCCGTGTGGAGGGCGAGGGCGGGCCGTTGTTCGCCGCGCGCCGCCTGACCGCCAACGCGGACGTCGCCGACGCGCTGGGCAACGCCAGCGGCAAGGCGCGGCTGGAGCTTCAGGACGGGGCCGCCGCCGGCAACGACCTGTCGCGCGTGACGGCCAGCGTGGACGGCTCGCTCGCCAAGGCGGCCTTCCGGGCGGAGGCCGCAGGGGCCGGGCGCGACCCGCTGGGGCTCGAACTGGCCGGGGAATTCACGCAGAACGGTGCGCTGAACCGCATCCGGCTTGACCGGCTCCAGGGCCGCTACAGCGGCGAATCCTTCCGGCTGACCCAGCCCGCCGCCATCGCCTTGGGCGAGCGGCGCTACGAGGTGTCCGGCCTGCGGCTGGTCAGCGGTAACGCCCAGCTCGCCGCCGACCTCGGCCTGAACGGGGAGCGGCTGTCGGGCGAGCTGCGGCTGGACCGCGTGCCGATGGCGCTGGCCCGGCTGGCGAACCCGACCCTCCGGCTGGACGGCATGTTGAACGCGCAGGCGACGCTCGGCGGCACCGTCCGCCGCCCGCAGGCCGACGCCACGCTGCGTGTCGCCAACCTGAAGGCGCAGCAGACCACCCAGGCCGGCGTGCCCGGCTTGAACGCCACCGTCAACGCCCGCTGGCGGGACGCCCGCCTGTCGGTGGACGGCGATGTCGCCACCGGGAACAACGCGGGAAGGGTGACCCTGACCGCCGCCGCACCGCTGGTCATGGACCCGGATACGCTGGCCTTCTCGGTGCCTGAGCGCGGGCGGCTGGAGGCGGCGCTGCGCGGCGCCATCGACGCCTCGCTCGCCAACGACCTGCTGGCGGCGACCGGCGACCGGGCGCGCGGCACGCTGCGGCTGGACGTCAGCGTCGACGGCACCGTGGCGGCCCCCCGGCTGGGCGGCACGGTCACGCTGGCCAACGGACGCTACGAGAACCGGGCGAGCGGCGCCATCATCAGCGACATCGACGCCCGCATCGTCGGCGACGGCGACGTCTTCACCATCCAGACCTTCCGCGGGCGGACCACCAACGGTGGCTCGATCAGCGCCCGCGGCGTGATCCGTCCCGCCGCCGCGGACCCGCAGCAGCAGCTCGACCTCGCCATCCAGGCCGACCGGGCGCGGCTGGTGCAGAACGATCTGGCGGCGGTCACGATCGGCACCAACCTGACCCTGACCGGCAGCTTTTTGAATCCGCGGCTGGCCGGTCCCGTGCGGATCGAGCGGGCGGAGATCCAGATCCCCAACCAGACCCCGCCCAACGTGGTCGACCTGAAGGTCGTCGAGGTCGGCAGGGGCCGCAAGGCGCATCCGGTCAGCCTGAAGAACGGCCAAGCGGGCAACGGGCAGGCGGCGGCTCCGGAGCCGGCCTTCGCGATGATCCTCGACCTGACGGTCAGCGCGCAGAACCAGATCTTCGTCCGGGGACGCGGGTTGGAGGCCGAGTTCGCCGGGCAACTCGCCGTCACCGGCACCTCCAGCCAGCCGCTGGTCAGCGGGCGGCTGAACATGCTGAAGGGCGAATTGGACATCCTCGCCAAGACCTTCGTCTTCAAACGTGGCATCATCGAGTTCGACGGCGGCCCAACCATCGATCCACGTCTGGATTTCCTGGCGGAGGCCACCGCCAACGACGTGACCGCGCAGATCCTGGTCACCGGCACCGCCGGACAGCCGAAGCTGGAGCTGACCTCCCCACAGGGGTTGCCGCAGGACGAGGTGCTGTCCGCCGTGCTGTTTGGGAAATCGGTCGGCAGCCTGAGCGCCGTGGAGGCGGTCCAGCTTGCCCAGTCGGCGGCGACGCTGGCCGGATTCGGCGGTGGCGGCCCCGGCCTGATCGGCAACCTGCGCCGCGGCCTCGGCATCGACCGGCTGGAATTCACCGGCGGCGCCGACGGCAAGGGGGGCGCGGTGGAGGCCGGGCGCTACGTCAGCGACCGCGTCTATGTCGGGGTGGAGCAGGGCATCGGCGCGAACCAGAGCCGTGCCACGGTCGAGGTCGACATCACCAAGAACATCAAGGCCCAGGCGGACGTCGGCGCCGATTCCGACACCCGCGTCGGCGTCAAGTGGGAGTGGAATTACTGACCGCGCCCATACGGCCCCGCTTTGACGGTCGGCGGTGGCATGCTATGTTTGCCGTCAGGAGGTGACGCGCCTTCGTTTGCCTGAGTGGCGAGGCTGGTTTCCCAGCCCCGCCTTTCGGGTCATCAGCTTTCCGGGTTTTTTGTTGAAGCCGCATTCCAACTCGATCTTCAACCGGAACCAGAAGCGTCTGAAACACTTCAGGAAACGTCTCAAGCGCGTCACCTCCTTTCGGATTGCCGGACGGCAGGCATGCCGCCGACGCGTTACATCCATAGGAATGCACGCCTTGCGTCAACGGGAAAGTTGATTGTCCTTTCAGTGATGCAACCGCAGCTCTCCTGGTGCCGGTTTGACGCTGGTCATCGGCACAAGAGCCCCCATATCGAGCAAGGATGAAGGCCGGGTCGCCAAGGCTCCGGTCATCGGCGAAGGGGGAGCGGTGCGCGCTGCCAGAAGGATTCCCTACGTCAATCAGGGCATCGTCATGGCCTGCACGCTGGCCTTCGTGCTGGGCGTGCCGCCGGAAACCCTCGCCTTCGTCCCCGCCTACTTCTTCGGAACGGTGGAGACGGCCGGGCCGCTGCCGACCTGGGCGGTGTGGCGCGGGCTGTTCGGCCATGTCCTGATCCACAGCGACATCGTGCATCTGGTCAGCAACATGCTGGCGCTCTGGGCCTTCGGTGGTGCTGTCGAGCTGGCGATGGGCAGCCTGCGCTACCTGCTGTTCTTCTTGCTGTGCGCCGTGGCTGGGGCCGTGGTGGAGGGGGCCTTGGCCGTCGATCTCATGGCGCCCCTGGTCGGGGCGAGCGGGGCGATCTGCGGGGTGATGGGGGCCTTTCTGCTGCTGCACCCGCAGGCGACGCTCGGCGTGACGCCGGGGCCGCGCGTTCCCGCCTCCTTCGTGGTGGGCAGTTTCCTGGCGATCAATGTGGCGATGACGCTGATGCCGCCGGCTCCGGACTCCGCTATGGGCGACGTGGCCTGGGCGGCCCATCTCGGCGGGTTCGGCGCGGGGATGGCGCTGGTCGCCCTGTTCCGCCGTCCCGGCGTGGCGCTGTGGAGCGTCGCACGCCTCGGCACCGCGGCGAAGGCCGCCGTTTATCTGACCCTGGTCGTGGTTCTGCTGCGCACCTTGTGACCCTTGCCGCCGTGACCGTTGCCTTTGCGAGGCCGGGGCGGAATACTGCGCCCTCCCATTGACGGAGGCATGTGACTATGGCGGAAACCGGGTCCGCGCCGGTGCTCGGCGTGATCGGCGGCAGCGGCGTCTACGACATCGACGGGCTGGAGAACCAGCGTTGGGTGAAGGTGGAAACGCCCTTCGGCGACCCGTCGGACGAGCTGCTGACGGGCGAGCTGAACGGCCAGAAGCTGGTCTTCCTGCCGCGCCATGGCCGCGGCCACCGCATCCCGCCGTCCGAGCTGAACTTCCGCGCCAACATCCACGCGCTGAAGGCGCTGGGCGTGACCGAGATCCTGTCGGTTTCCGCCGTCGGCTCGCTGAAGGAACACTTGCCGCCGGGCACCTTCGTGGTGATCGACCAGTTCATCGACCGCACCTTCGCCCGCAACAAGAGCTTCTTCGGCACCGGTCTGGTGGCGCATGTGGCGCTGGGTCATCCGGTCTGCGGGCGGCTGGGCGACCTGATCGAGGAGGCGCTGGTGGAATTGAAGGTCCCGCACCAGCGCCGCGGCACTTACATGGTCATGGAAGGCCCGCAATTCTCGACCAAGGCCGAATCCGAGCTGTACCGGAGCTGGGGCTGCGACGTTATCGGCATGACCAACATGCCGGAGGCCAAGCTCGCCCGCGAGGCGGAGATGTGCTACGCGACCGTCGCCATGGTCACCGACTTCGACTGCTGGCATCCGGAGCATGACCACGTCACCGTGGACGCCGTCATCCGGGTGGTCGTCGCCAACGCCGACAAGGCCCGGTCGCTCGTCAAGACGCTCGCGCCGAAGCTCCAGGTGCGCGACGGGCTGTGCACCCAGGGTTGCCACACCGCGCTCGACCACGCGATCATGACCGCGCCGGACAAGCGCGACCCGGAGATGCTGAAGAATCTCGACATCATCCTCGCCCGCGCGCTGGGCTGAGGGCGCCAATGCAAAAAGCCGCGGGTCCCGGCGTGCGTCCGGGTCCCGCGGCTTTTTCTTTGGATCGGGCGGAAAGCCTCAGTGGCGGGTGCGCGCCGGGGTGACGTAGACGCCGTCCCAATCGACGCCGAACAGCGCGTCGTCGCCGGCCTCTTCCACCAGCTCGTCATAGTCGCTGATGTCGATCAGGCCAAAGATCGAGGCGGTGCCCGAGGCGTCCAGGTCGCAGGTGATGACGCGGCCCGCGAACTCGACGGAGGTGAAGAACACCTCTGGCAGTTCCATGCTGTCGAGGTCGGCGGACACCGCGCATTCGATCTCGTGGACGAGGCGGGAGGAGAGGGAGCTTCGCAGTTTCGCCGCCTGGGAGGCCCAGACGATCTTCTTGACCCGCGCAGCCGGACGGTTGTCGGGCTCGCCGATGCCCTCGTCGGGCTGGGCGGCCATGGCGATCATCCGGGAAACCAGGTTCGACGGGCTGGGCGCACGCATAGAGACCTCCGCTGAAGAACGAGCGCAGATTCACCCGGCTTCGGTTAACGGGGACTTAAATCCCGACGACACGGATGGCTTACCTCTTATGCGTAATGGCGTATGACCAATCATGCCGCCAGCGCCGCGTAAGCCGCCGCCAGCCGCGCCGCGGTGACGGCGTTGTGGCGGATCAGCGCCATGTTCGCGGTCAGGCTGCGCCCGCCGGTGAGCCGCTCCAGCGCCGACAGCAGAAAAGGCGTGACGGATTTTCCCGTGATTCCATGATGTTCAGCATCCCTTAGCGCCCGCGCGATGGCCTGTTCCATGGCGGCACCGTCGAGCGCGTCGGCCTCCGGAATGGGGTTGGCAAGGACCACGCCACCCTCCAGCCCAAGCTCCCATTTGGCCCGCAGGATGGCCGCGACCTCGTGCACGTTGTCACAGCGATGAGATACGGGCAGACCAGAGTTGCGGCTGTAGAAGGCCGGAAACGCATCGGTGCCCAGCCCCAGGACGGGAACGCCGCGGGTTTCCAGCACCTCCAGCGTCTTCGGCAGGTCGAGAATCGATTTCGCACCCGCGCACACGACGCAGACGCTGGTGCGGGCCAGCTCGTCGAGATCCGCCGACACGTCGAAACTGGTTTCGGCGCCGCGGTGCACCCCGCCCAAGCCGCCGGTGGCGAAGACGGCGATCCCGGCCAGCCTTGCTGCGATCATCGTGGCGGCCACGGTGGTGGCGCCCAGCGCTCCGGTCGCCAGAGCGACGGGCAGGTCGCGGCGGCTCAGCTTCATGACGCTGGTGCCGCCCCTGGCGAGCCGTTCGAGCGCGTCGCCGTCCAACCCGACGCGGATTCGCCCGTCCAGGACGGCGATGGTCGCGGGAACCGCCCCTTCGGCCCGCACCGCGTCCTCCAGCGCCGTTGCCGTTTCCAGATTCTTCGGGAAGGGCATGCCGTGGGAGATGACAGTGGATTCCAGCGCCACCACGGGGCGGCCCTCGGCCAGGGCGGCGGCGACCTCGGGCGTTGGGGACAGGCGGTCGTGCATGGTCGGAGTCTCCCTCGTTCTTCCGCATCCTGCGCTGTGGTTCGCGCCGGCGCAACCGGGGGAATCGGAATTTTGTCCTTTCGCGAGGACGGCCTATATTGCAGGGCATGCCTGCACAAAGCCCCTCCCGTCCCCCCGCCGAACGCTGGATGAAGGTCTGCCCCGAGGGACTCTATGTCGAGCCCGGCGGCTTCTACGTGGACCCGTTGCGCCCGGTGGAGCGCGCGGTCGTCACCCACGGCCATTCCGACCACGCCCGGCCCGGTCACGCCCATGTGCTCGCCACTGCCGGAACGCTCGCCATCATGCGGCAACGGCTGGGCGAGGGGGCGGGGGCGGCGACGCAGACGCTCGACTACGGCGAGGCGATCCGCATCGGCGACGTGACGGTGCGTCTGGTCCCCGCCGGCCATGTGCTGGGCAGCGCGCAGGTGGTGCTGGAGCACGCGGGAACGCGGGTGGTGGTGTCCGGCGACTACAAGCGGCGCTTCGACCGCACCTGCGCCCCGTTCGAGCCGGTGCCCTGCGACGTCTTCATCACCGAGGCGACCTTCGGCCTGCCGGTCTTCCGCCACCCGCCCGACCTGGGGGAGATCGACAAGCTGCTGCACTCGTTGTCGATCTTTCCGGAGCGCAGCCATGTCGTCGGGGCCTATGCACTGGGCAAATGCCAGCGGGTGATCTCCCTGCTGCGCGCCGCCGGTTATGATCGGCCGATTTATCTGCACGGCGCGCTGGAGCCGATCTGCAAGCTCTACGAGGGCTTCGGCGTGCCTCTGGGCGAGCTTCGTCCGGCCACCGTCGCGGCGAAGGAGGAGTTGAAGGGCGCCCTGGTTCTGGCCCCGCCCGGCGCGGTGGCCGACCGCTGGGCGCGGCGGCTGACCGATCCGGTGGTGGCGATGGCCTCCGGCTGGATGCGGGTGCGGCAGCGGGCGCGCCAGCGCGGCGTCGAACTGCCGCTGGTCATCTCCGACCACGCCGATTGGGACGAGTTGACCCAGACGCTCGACGAGGTTGCGGCACCCGAGGTCTGGGTGACCCATGGCCGGGAGGAGGCGCTGGTCCACCACGCGACCCAGCGCGGCATCCGCGCCCGCGCCCTGGCCATGGTCGGCTTCGAGGAGGAGGAAGGGGCGTGAGGAACTTCTCCTCGCTGATCGACGGGCTGGTCTTCATGCCGGCGCGCAATGGCAAGATCCGCCTGCTGGCCGACTTCTTCGCCACCACGCCGGACCCCGACCGCGGCTGGGCGCTGGCGGCCCTGACGGAATCGCTGGTCTTCCACGAGGCCAAGCCGGCGGCCATCCGGCAACTGGTCGCCACCCGCGTCGACCCGGACCTGTTCGCCCTGTCCTACGACTATGTGGGCGATCTCGCCGAGACGGTTGCCCTGATCTGGCCGGAACGCCCCGAGCGGGCAAACAGCCTGCCGCCTTCTATGACCGAGGTGGTGGAGACGCTGCGCGCGGCCAAGCGTGGGCAGGTGATGGGGCTGGTGGAGGGCTGGCTCGACACGCTGGACTCTTCCGGCCGCTTCGCGTTGCTGAAGCTCATCACCGGCAGCCTGCGGGTGGGCGTGTCGGCGCGGCTCGCCAAGACGGCGCTGGCGGAGTGGGGAAAGGTCGATCTCGGCGACCTTGAGGAATGCTGGCACGGATTGTCCCCGCCCTATGCGGACCTCTTTGCCTGGCTGGAAGGGAAGTCCGACCGTCCGGCGGCGGGGAAGGGCGCCGGCTTCCGCCCACTGATGCTTTCCCATCCCTTGGAAGAGGAGGACATGGCAGCCCTCGATCCGGCCGCCTACAGCGTGGAATGGAAATGGGACGGCATCCGCGTGCAGTTGGCGGCGCGCGGCGGCGAGCGGCGCATCTACAGCCGCACCGGCGACGATGTGTCCGGCGCCTTTCCGGACATCGCGGACCACATGACCTTCGACGCCGTTCTCGACGGTGAGTTGCTGGTCGCCCGCGACGAGGGGCAGATCGCGCCCTTCAACGACCTCCAGCAGCGGCTGAACCGCAAGACGGTCACCGCGGCGATGCTCAAGGAGTTTCCCGCCTGGGTGCGGCTCTACGACATCCTGTTCGACGGCGAGGAGGATCTGCGCGGCCTGCCCCTCACCGAGCGCCGCGCCCGGCTGGAGCGCTGGCACGACGCGGTGCGGCCCCGGCGGATGGACCTGTCGCCCCTGGTGCCGTTCGAGGGCTGGGAGGCGCTGAAAGGGCTGCGGGAGGGCAGCCGGGAGAACAGCATCGAAGGGCTGATGCTGAAGCGCAAGGACAGCGTCTACGTCGCCGGGCGTCCCAAGGGTCCCTGGTTCAAGTGGAAACGCGGGGCGCTGACGCTCGACACCGTGCTGATGTACGCCCAGCGCGGACACGGCAAGCGGTCCAGCTATTACTCGGATTTCACCTTCGGCGTCTGGCGCGGCGAGGAACTGGTGCCGGTCGGCAAGGCCTATTTCGGCTTCACCGACGCGGAACTGGTGGAACTCGACCGTTGGGTGCGCAACCGCACCACCCGCCGCTACGGCCCGGTGCGGGAGGTCGAGCCGGGGTTGGTGCTGGAGGTCGCCTTCGACAGCGTGCACCCGTCGAACCGGCACAAGAGCGGGCTGGCGATGCGCTTCCCGCGCGTCCACCGCATCCGCTGGGACAAGCCGGCGGCGGAGGCCGACCGGCTGGAGACGCTTCAGGCGATGGTCGTGGGGTGACCCGCTCCGACGGAGCGCTTCTTCCATTTTGAACCGGGTCGGCGTTGACGCCGGCGGGATGGTGCTTAGTCTTCTGCAACCGTTCGCTGCGGTCGAGCGGGGTGGAAGATATCAAGCCGGAGACCCGACCATGCCGTTCGCCGCCGCTCCCGAGTTCAAGAAACACAAGGCGAAGTGCGAGGCCGAGGCGAAGAAGATCCCCAATTCGGGCGATGCCTTGGCCGTGGTGAAGAAGTCCGGCGACGTGGAGAAGGCCGCTGCGGCCTGGGACAAGGCCTACAAGGCCGGGGACGCCAAGGCGCTGCGCGAGGCGCTGGCCGACCTGCTCCAGGCGACCAAGATCTTCCGGGCGAAGCTCAGCGCGGTCATCGTGAAGGCGCAGAAGGCGAAGAACGAGGGCGCCGTCGAAGTGGCGGCCGACATGCTGGGCGGCACCATGAACGTCGAGCAGATGGCCCAGCTGGAAAGCCTGTCCGCCCTGAAGAAGCTGGAGAAGGCGGGCAGCGCCAAGGAGATGCCCGCCACCACCTTCTTCGCCGACTGGACCGCCGCCAAGAAGATGTTCGAGGCGCTGACCGGCAAGAAGAAGCCCGCCGAAGGCTTCCTGCTCGCCTTCCGGGCGTCGAGCGGGCTGGAAAAGGCGACGAAGGCGCTGGACGCAGCCACGCGGGCCAACGACGTGGACGCTCTGCAAAAGGCGATCAAGGGGTTCGAGAAGACCGGCGGCGAGTATTTCTCGACCGTGAAGAAGAAGGCCAAAGTCTCCGTCGCCGCCGACGACACCGACATCCCGGACGAGTCGGCGGAGGCCTTCAACTACGATCAGGCGCTGGCGATCCTGCTCAAGAACCTGAACGTCATCCGCAAGGAAGCCGGCGACATCCTGGCCGACGCCAAGAAGTGATGATTTTAATCACAGAGACACGGAGGCACAGAGTCAACATCTCTCTGTGTCTCTGAGACTCTGTGGTGACCGTTTTCCAATCTATCGGCTCAGCCGCATGTCGATGTGGTCGATGCCGACATCGTCGTAAATGTCGCTGACGCGCCGGAAGCCGAAGCCGCCGTAGAAGCTCTCCAAGTAAAGCTGCGCGCTGATCTGCACGTCGGACTCCGGCCAGTCCTTGGCCAGCCGTTCCAGGCATTCGGCGACCAGCCGACGTCCCAGCGCCTTGCCGCGCCATGCCGGAGCGACCGCCAACCGCCCGAAGGAGGTGGCGCCGGTTTCCGGATCGGGGCCGAAGACGCGGGCATAGCCGACCGGTGTCGGCGCGCCGTCGTCGTAAAGAGCCAGATGCTGCGCGGCCGGGTCGCGCCCGTCCAAATCGGGAAAAGGCGATGCCTGCTCCACCACCAGAACGCTCTGGCGGAGGTGGAGCATGTCATGAAAGGTGCCGGCGGACAGATCGGCGAAGCGGTACCAACGGGAGTGCATGTCAGCCCTTAAAAGGAAGGTTCGGCCGGAGTCAGATGCTCCACTGTGAAGCCGAAACGGCTGTGAAGACGCTCGCCGACGCGAAGCCGGTGGCAGAGATGCGGCGACGCCTCGAAGCAGAGCAGGCAGGCCGGGCGTTCCCGCGCCAGGGCGGCGGCGCGACTCAGGTCGTGCTCGGCTTCCGGAGTCTGCATCTTCGCTTCAACGATCGACCAGAACCGGTCCATGTCGCCCTGGTGGGCGGCGACGCGGCCCTCCTTCGGCGTGCCCAGCCCCTTCAGATGGACGTAGCCGATCCCGGCCTCCTCCAACCCCGCGGACAGCGGCCTCTTGGAGAATCCGGCGCGGCGGGACAAGGGCAACTCGCGCACGTCCAGCAGCACTCCGACGCCCCGCGCCTTCAGCGCGCGCAGAACGGAGTCGAAAGAGGCGCCTTCGTAACCAATGGTGTAGAGCGGCGGGGGCGCGCTCATGACGGGGAGGGCAGGGCGTTGCGGATCATGTACTCCCCGATGTCCTTCGGCTTCACCTTGACGTCGGTGAGCGGCTCGTCGGCGGACATGGCCTTGGCGACCAGAAGGCTGTTCTGCACGTTGGTCAAGGTGATGCGAAAGACGCCCGAGGCACCCTTGAGCTTCGGGTAATAAGTCGGATCGATGACCTTTTCCTTGCGCAACAGGCGCTCGATCACCGCCGCTTCCTCAAGGTCCGGCACCTCCTGGCTGTGGATCAGGCGCCAGTCGCGCTCGCCCGCCCAGCCGGCATCGATGACGGCCTTGGTCTCGTCCATGTCGGCGGCCACACCCAGTTTGAAGATGTGCTTCCCCTGTCCGACGTCGGACGCCCATTTCGTCAGCGCGGCGCTGCGCGCCACATAAACCACGGCCATTCTCGCGTTTCCTTACCGGTCAGGCGGCCATGCTGCCGCGAAGTGGCCGATGAGGCAACCGCCGGAAGAGGGGGGCGTGTCAGGGGAAGGAGGATTGCCGGGACAGCGGGGTGATGAGGATGCGGCTGACGACGTCCTTGCCGAACAGCTTGACGCTCTCCTCGTCGATCTTGCGCCGCAGGGCGGGCATGTTGGCGATGTTGCCGCGCACGATCCATCCCTCTTCGATTCCCAGATAGACCGCGCGCAGCGTGGCGTCGTGCAGACGCGGGATGGCGACCTGGACTTCACCGAGCCGGGTGGCGTTGGCCACCTCCAGCATCACCTCGATCTGGGTGTAGCGCTCCACCTGCCCGCGGGTGACGATGGGGACCATCACCGGCTTGATGCGGACGGAGGGCGGCAGGGCCGCTGGCCCTTCCGCCGCTTGGGCCACCGTGCCCGAACCGGCAATGGTGGCGGCGATCAGAAGGGCACCGAGGACGAATGCGACCCTGCGCATGGACGGGCACCGGAAAAATCGATTGGATGGCCCCGATAGTAGGGGGTCACCCTTCGATCTTCAATGGCGCCCTCTGTAACAAGAGATTCGGCTTATGACATGGCGTGCCGTCGTCAGGCCGCCTTCTGCCCGCTGGCCTGGATCGCTTTTTTGTTCACGTCGTTGATTGCCAGGATGTTCAGCTTCTTGTCGGTTTCCTTCTCTTCGTTCAGAGTCTGCTCCAACAGTTCCGCCACCTTGGTGAGGCCGCAGGCGGTGGCGTAGGCGTGGACGGTGCCGTAGCTGGCGATTTCGTAATGCTCCACCTTCTGGGCGGCGGCGATCAGGGCGGCGTCCTGCACTTCCGGGGCGAGGCCCATTTCCATGATCTCGCGGGCCTCGCTGATCAACCCCTCCATCGCGTCGCAATGCTTGCCGCGGGTGCGGGTGTCCAACTCCTCGAAGACTTGCTCAAGCCGTTCGATCTGGCCGCGGGTTTCCTCCAGGTGGGACTCGAAGGCCGCGCGGAGCTTCTCGGAATGCGCCGCCTTGGCCAGCTTCGGCAACGCCTTGGTGAGCTGCTTCTCGGCGTGGTAGATGTCGCGGAGTTCTTCGATCAGCAGATCCTGCATGGTCTTGGCAGCCATGGTGCCGGTACTCCCTTGCTGTGTGCGTCGTCCGCCAACAACAGGACGTGGCAGACGGGGTTCCGGGACGGTTGCGCTGTGCTAAGGTGGTAACGGGACCGGTGAAGGCCGGCGATGGAGAAAATGCGATGGTGGGCAATCGGGCGCCTGGAAAAGGCCAGGCCGCTGGAAACGGCACGGGAAGCGGTCTCGGCGAGGTGCTGTTCGAGTTCCAGCGGGTCGGCAGCTATCTGAAGGTGATGGCCATCGATCCCGTCACCGCGACGGAGGTGTCGGTCGTCGGACCGGCCACCGGCAGCTTGGAACTGCTGAAACGGACCGCGATCAGCAAGCTCCAGTTCGTCATGAAGCGCGACGCGGCCAAACGCTGATCGGATTCTGCGAACACAGACGCCAAGAAGCGCGCCCTCCCGGCGGGGCGGGGGGCGCGGCTAGTCTTGGCTTCTGCTGATGGTGAGCACTGACATCCCGGTGCCGGACCTGCGGAACCGGTCCGGGGGTGAACTGCTCAATTCCGACTCTAGACCTATGCCGCGCCGTGGGCACTGGTGCATCGGATGTAACGCCTGTAGAAACCGTTCCACGAACGAACGGACCGCCGTGCTTTCCGGACATTGTTTTCCAAGTGCGGCGGTCCTGACCGAATGCGGAGGGAGACGAGCGCATGCGTTGCGTGACGGTCTTGCGGAGAATGCCCGTGCTGTTGAGAGAGACCCTGAAACCGGCGGCCACGCTGCTGGTGCTGGCCGTGGCGCTGCAAAGCCCGGCGGCGCGGTCGGAAACCACCATCATCTGCACGAAGCCCGGCGTTCCGCTCTGCATGAGCGACACCACCACCTTTGTCAGCGCGGACAAGATGGCCGCCTGTCAGTTCGAGGTGAAGGAGTATGTGGACAAGACCATGGATTACCTGCGCTGCCTGAACGAGGAGAACACCAGCACAGGGCAGGAACTGACCCGCAATGTGGAACGATTCAACTGCCGACTGTCTGGCCGCAACTGTGGGTGATGGGCGGCGGGGGCGGGTTCGGCAAATCCCGTCCGCGTCACGGTCCGACTGATTCAGGGCCGATATAAGGCATGAGGGCGAAACGACACAGGGCCGGCTTCCCTCGCGGGAGGCCGGCCCTGTTCATTCAGGACGGTGCTGGCTCTCAGCCGGCCTTGCGGCGGGTCTGGCGGCCGGAGCTGCGGCCGAGGCCGATCCGCTTCGCGAACTCGGAACGCTGCGCAGCGTAGTTCGGCGCGACCATCGGGTAATCGGGCGGCAGGCTCCAGCGCGCCCGGTATTCGTCCGGCGACATATTGTAGGTGGAGCGCAGATGGCGCTTCAGCATCTTCAGCTTTTTGCCATCCTCCAGGCACACGATGTATTCGGGCGTCACCGACTTGCGGATCGGCACGGCGGGCTTCAAAGGCTCCGACGGAATTTCTCGGGGCTGCGTGTTCAGCCCGGTCAGCGACGAGTAGACCGTGTTGATCACCTCGGGAATCTGCTGCGCCGGCAAAACGTTCTTGCTGACATATGCGGAGACGATGTCCGCGGTCATCCGCAGAAGCTCGTTATCGGGCACATCGGCGCGAAGCTGGTCACTCATTGCCATTAGTCCTGATTTTTCATTTTGTCCCTAGCAACCAAGTTGCACAGCGTGATTTGGGTGTCAATATAATTTCGAGAGGAGCGAATTAAGTTATTTGAAAACTGCATGAAGTTACAAGGCGCGGCAAATCAGATGTCGCAGGAAATGGCCGGGCTGCGGCTGCACTGCCCCACGTTTAGGCATCGTCTAGTGCGGGGAAGCTAGGCAAGACCATGGGAATCGGGCACCGCAACTGACCGATTCGTGGTGCGAGACCGAATCGGTCGATCTGCTTACTGGCCGTTAACGTCAACGGGGGCGGGAAATAGAGAAACATTTGTTCTCGGCATGCATCGCGGATCGGCTCCCCTTCGCCGCGCCCACACCCGCCATCCGCTCTTTTGCGGTTCTGTGCTCAACGCAAAGCCCCTGTGCGTTGTGTCCTTCTGGCAGTTGGGAGCGATATCTGGTAGCTTGCGCGCCGTGCCGCCGTCCTCGCCGGGTGTTTCCCCCGGGGCGGCGCCATTTGTATTCGTGCATGGAGTTTTTCTTTCATGACCACCATCGCGATCGCGTCCGATCACGCGGGCTACGAGATGAAGGCCCAGATCGCCTCCTGGCTGGCCGGCAACGGCTACGAGGTGCTGGATCTCGGCTGCAACGGTCCGGAATCGGTGGACTATCCGGATTTCGCCACGGCGCTGGCCGGTGCCATCAACGACAAGCGCGCGGCGCGCGGCGTCTTGATCTGCGGCAGCGGCATCGGTATCAGCATCGCGGCGAACCGCCATCCGGGCGTCCGTGCGGCCCTGGTGCATGACGTGACGACCGCCCGCCTCGCGCGCCAGCACAACGACGCGAACGTGGTGGCGCTCGGCGCGCGCATCATCGGCGCGGAGATCGCGAAGGACTGCGTGGACGCCTTCCTGACGACCGATTTCGAAGGCGGTGAGCGGCACAGCCGGCGAATCGCCAAGATGGGATGAGACGGCCCTTCATCCGGCCCGTGACTGCTTTCTGAACCAAGGACCTGCCCTGCCATGACCGTGACCAACGCCGACCCCCGCGCCGAGATCGGCCGCTTCTTCGCCGCCTCGCTCGCCGAGACCGATCCCGAACTGGCCCGCGCGGTGCGCGACGAGCTGGTCCGCCAGCAGGAGCAGATCGAGCTGATCGCGTCCGAAAACATCGTCTCCCAGGCGGTGCTGGAGGCCCAGGGCTCGGTCATGACCAACAAGTACGCCGAAGGCTATCCGGGCCGGCGCTACTATGGCGGTTGCGAGTATGTGGATGTCGCCGAGACGCTGGCGATCGAGCGCGCCTGCAAGCTGTTCGGCTGCGGTTTCGCCAACGTCCAGCCGAACTCCGGGTCGCAGGCCAACCAGGCGGTCAATCTCGCCCTGCTCCAGCCGGGCGACACCATCCTCGGCATGTCGCTGGCGGCCGGCGGCCACCTGACCCACGGCGCCGCCCCGAACCTGTCGGGCAAGTGGTTCAAGGCCGTGCAGTACGGCGTGCGCCGCGACGACCACCTGATCGACTTCGACGAGGTCGAGCGTCTGGCCCGCGAGCACAAGCCGAAGCTGATCATCGCCGGCGGCTCGGCCTATCCGCGCGTCCTCGACTATCAGCGCTTCCGCGCCATCGCGGACGAGGTCGGCGCCTACTTCATGGTGGACATCGCCCACTATGCCGGCCTGATCGCCGGCGGCGTCTACCCGAACCCGTTCCCCTACGCCGACGTGGTCACCACCACCACCCACAAGACGCTGCGCGGCCCGCGCGGCGGCATGGTGCTGACCAACAGCGAGGAGATCGCCAAGAAGATCAACTCGGCGGTCTTCCCCGGCCTGCAGGGCGGCCCGCTGATGCACGTCATCGCCGCCAAGGCGGTGTCCTTCGCCGAGGCGCTGCGTCCGGAGTTCAAGGCCTACGCCAAGAGCGTCCTGGACAACGCCCGCGCCCTGTCGAAGGTGCTGATCGAGGGCGGCTTGGACATCGTGTCCGGCGGCACCGACAGCCACATCGTGCTGGTGGACCTGCGCCCGAAGAACCTGACTGGCAAGGCCGCCGAGGCGAGCCTGGAGCACGCCGGCATGACCTGCAACAAGAACGGCGTGCCGTTCGACCCGCAGAAGCCGATGATCACCTCCGGCGTCCGTCTGGGCAGCCCGGCGGCCACCACCCGCGGCTTCGGCGTGGCCGAGTTCGAGCAGGTCGGCCGCCTGATCGTCGAGACGCTGGACGGTCTGGCCGCCAGCAACTCCGGCGACAACGCGGCGGTCGAGGCGAAAGTGCGGGAGGAGGTGCGCGAACTGTGCCGCCGCTTCCCCATCTACCCGACCCTGTAATCATCAAGACCGACTAAGGGGAAAGGCCGGACATGCGCTGCCCGTTCTGCGGACACGAGGACACCCAGGTCAAGGACTCGCGACCGACCGAGGACAACTCGGCGATCCGCAGGCGGCGGTTCTGCCCCAGTTGCAGCGCGCGCTTCACCACTTTCGAGCGCGTCCAGCTCCGTGAGCTGACCGTGGTGAAGAGCACCGGCCAGCGGGAGCCTTTTGACCGCGAAAAGCTCCTGCGCTCCATGCGCATCGCCCTGCGCAAGCGCCCGATTGACGCCGACCGCATCGACCGGGTGGTGAACAGCCTGGTGCGCCAGCTCGAATCCTCCGGCGAGAGTGAGATCCCGTCGAAGCAGATCGGCGAGATGATCATGGTGGCGCTCCAGACGCTCGATCAGGTCGCCTACATCCGCTACGCCTCGGTCTACAAGGACTTCCGCGAGGCGTCGGACTTCAACGAGTTCGTCGAGCAACTCGCTCCCGAAGCCCAGAACGGGTGAGCATCCGGCGCTTCTTCATCTCCCTCTCTCCTCTGGGGTGAGGATCGGGGTGAGGGGGATGCGCTTTTGCCGGACGTTCCGATATTGCCGGACCCCCTCACCCTAACCTCTCCCCAGAGGGGAGAGGGGATGTGACCATGGGGAGGAGGCGCGTCCATGGCGAACCAGCCCACCCATCCCGACGACCTCCGCCACATGCGGGCCGCCCTGGCTCTGGCGGCGCGCGGGCTCGGCAACACATGGCCGAACCCGGCGGTGGGCTGCGTCATCGTGCGCGACGGTGTGGTGGTCGGGCGCGGCTGGACCCAGCCGGGCGGTCGGCCCCACGCCGAGACGGAGGCCCTGGCCCGCGCCGGTGGTGATGCGCGCGGTGCGACCGCCTATGTGACGCTGGAGCCCTGCAATCATTACGGGAAAACGCCGCCCTGCGCTCTGGCTTTGATCGAAGCCGGGGTGGCGCGGGTGGTGGTGGCCTGCGGCGACCCTGACCCTCGGGTGGCCGGCGGCGGGTTGGAGCGCCTGCGCGCCGCGGGGATCGCCGTCGACACCGGAGTCTGCGAGGACGAGGCCTGGACGCTCAACGAGGGCTTCTTCCGGCGCATCCAGGACAACCGCCCGCTCTACACGCTGAAGGCCGCCACGACGCTGGACGGGCGCATCGCCACCCACACCGGCCAGTCGCAATGGATCACCGGGCCGACGGCGCGGGCCTGGGGCCACCGGCTGCGCGCCACCCACGACGCGATCATGGTCGGCATCCGCACCGCTCTGGCCGACGACCCGGAACTCACCTGCCGCCTGCCGGGGCTGGTCCATCGTTCGCCCGTGCGCGTCGTGGTGGACAGCCGGCTGCGCCTGCCGCTGACCGGGAAGCTGGTTGCCGGGGCGAAGGCCGTGCCGACCTGGGTCGTCACGCGGGAGGATGCGGACCCCGCCCGTCTGGCCGTCTTCCAGGATTGCGGAGTCGAGGTCATCCGCGTGCCCGCCGACGCCGCAGGCCTGCCGGATCTGGTCGAGGCGGGCGCCGCGCTGGCCAGCCGCGGCCTGACCCGCGTGCTGGTGGAGGGCGGGGCCACGCTGGCGGCCTCGTTGCTGCGCGCCAATCTGGTGGACCGGCTGGAATGGTTCCGCGCCGCCTCCGTCATGGGCGGCGACGGGCTGCCGGCGGTCCACGCCTTCGGGGTGGATGGTTTGGAGCGTATGGCGCTGTTCCGTCGGACCGACCTGCGGCAGGCTGGGGAAGACCTCGTGGAAAGCTACGTCCGCCGCGGTTGAGCGGTGCGCGATTCCGCGCCGTCCGGTACCGTGCCCGGCGCAACAGTCCGTTGCGTGCCACGCCGTGCGGATGAATCTTTCACACGATTGAAAACCTGCTAAATTGCCGGCCCATGTTCACCGGAATCATCACCGATGTTGGGCGCGTTCGGGCCGTGGAACGGCAGGGCGACACCCGGTTCACCGTCGAGACCGTCTTCGCTATGGAGACGGTTCCCATCGGCGCGTCCATCGCCAACAACGGCGTCTGTCTGACCGTGGTCGAGAAGGGGCCGGGCTGGTTCGCCGTCCAGGCGTCCGCCGAGACCCTGTCGAAGACGACGCTGGGAGGCTGGAGCGAGGGCACGCGCATCAATCTGGAGCGCGCGCTCAAGGTCGGCGATGAGCTGGGCGGGCACATCGTGTCCGGCCATGTCGACGGCGTCGCCACCGTCGTCGAGGTCCGCGCCGACGGCGAGTCGAAGCGCTTCACCTTCGAGGCGCCGGCCGCCCTGGCGAAATACATCGCCCCGAAGGGGTCGGTGGCGCTGGACGGCGTGTCGCTGACGGTGAACGAGGTCGATGGTGCGCGCTTCGGTGTGAACATCATCCCGCACACCCAGGATGCGACCACCTTCGGCGCGCTGAAGGCCGGGGACCGGGTGAACTTGGAAATCGATATGCTCGCGCGGTATGTGGCGCGGCTGGCAGGGCAGGAATGACGTCCGAGTTTCACGAGTATCTGTCGCGCCCCGAGGAGATCCTCGAGGAGGCGCGCCAGGGCAAGATGTTCATCCTCGTCGATGACGAGGACCGCGAGAACGAAGGCGATCTGGTCATCCCGGCCCAGTGCGCGACCCCCGAAGCCGTGAACTTCATGGCCAAGTACGGGCGCGGCCTGATCTGCCTCGCCATGGACCAGAACCACATCGAGCGGCTGCGCCTGCCGCTGATGGCGCAGCAGAACGGCACCCGCCACCAGACCGCCTTCACCGTCTCCATCGAGGCGCGCGAGGGTGTGACCACCGGCATCTCCGCCGCCGACCGGGCCCGCACCATCCAGGTCGCCATCGATCCGACGGCCGGGCCGGACGCCATCGTGACGCCGGGCCACGTCTTCCCGCTGCTCGCCCGCGATGGCGGCGTGCTGGTCCGCGCCGGCCACACGGAAGCCTCGGTGGACATCGCCCGCATGGCCGGGATGACCGCGGCGGGCGTGATCTGCGAGATCATGAACGACGACGGCACCATGGCCCGCCTGCCGGATCTGGTGAAGTTCGCGCAGTTCCACGGGCTGAAGGTGGGCACCATCGCCGACCTGATCGCCTACCGCCGCCGCACCGAGACGATCGTCGAGCAGAAGCTGGCGGCGACGCTGGACAGCCGCTTCGGCGGGCGTTTCCAGATGTACGTCTACGTGAACAAGGTGGCCTACGCGGAGCACATCGCGCTGGTGCGCGGCGACATCTCCGGCGACGAGCCGGTGCTGGTGCGCATGCACGCCCTCTCGGTGCTGGACGACGTGCTGGGCGACAGGAGCGCCTCGCGCGACGGCGAGCTACAGGCCTCCATGGAGATGATCGCGCGGGAAGGCCGCGGCGTCATCGTCCTGCTGCGCGAGCCGATGGCGAACAGCCTCACGGAATCGGTTAAAGCGCGGCTGGAAGGCCACGAGAACCCGACTCCCGCTCTGCGGGATTATGGCGTGGGCGCGCAGATCCTGCTGGACCTGGGCGTGCGCGACATGGTTCTGCTGTCGAACCGCAAGAAGTCCATCATCGGGCTGGAGGGGTACGGCCTGACCGTGCTCGGCCACCGTCCGATTCCCCTGCAAGACCAGTAACCGCCAGCCGAGCGACCAGAGATGACCGAAAAGCCCCATCTGATGATCGTGGAAGCCCGCTTCTACGAGGACATCGCCGACGAGCTGGTGAAAGGCGCCATTGCCGAGATCGAGAAGGAGGGCGCCACCTACCAGCGCGTCTCGGTCCCGGGGTGCCTGGAGATTCCGGCGGCGATCCTGTACGCCCTGCGTTCCATGGACTTCTTCACGGCGCGCCGGCGCTTCGACGGCTATGTCGGGCTGGGCTGCGTGATCCGCGGCGAGACCACCCATTACGACATCGTCTGCAACGAGAGCGCCCGCGGTCTTCAGGACCTCGCACTGCGCTACGCGCTGGCCATCGGCAACGGCGTTCTGACGGTGGAGAACCGCGAGCAGGCCTGGGCGCGGGCCTCCGTGACGGCCAAGAACAAGGGCGGTTTCGCGGCGCGCGCCTGCCTTGACATGATCGAACTCAAGCGCCAATTCCGCCTCTATCCGCGGTGACCCCGCGGTGCAATTCCTGACTGTAAGAGCATCATGAGCAACGACGACGCGGCTGGCCGCGCGAAACAGAAGCGCAGCTCCCGGAACCGGACGGGTGGCGGATCGGCCAAGGCCCGGCGCAAGGCCGCGCGCCTTGCCGCCGTTCAGGCCCTGTACCAGATCGACCTGAACCAGATCGAACCGACCGGCATGGCCGTGGAATCCGTGATCGGGGAATTCATCAACCACCGGCTGGGCGAGGAGATCGATGGGGCGAAGTTCGTCTCCGCCGACCCGCAGCTGTTCGCCGACATCGTCCGCGGCGCCGCGCACCGCCGGGCGGAGGTTGACGGCATGCTGACCTCCGCGCTGGAGCCGCGCTACGCGCTGGACCGCCTGGAATTGCTGATGCGCGCCATCCTGCGGGCCGGTGCCTATGAGCTGTTCGTCCACAACGACACGCACCCGCGCATCCTCATCAGCGAGTATGTGGATGTGGCGCACGCCTTCTTCGCGGCGCGCGAGCCGGGCATGGTGAACGGCGTGCTCGACCATGTGGCCCGTGCGCTGCGGCCGGACGAACTGGCCCAGCCGGACCCCAGCCGTGACTCATCCAGCGACCGGTAGGAGTTCATCCGGCAAGCCGCTCGGCGAGTTCGGGCGGATCGACCGTTATTTCAGACCGCTGGCGTCCGGTTTTCCGGGCGCCCGCGGGCTTGCCGACGACGCCGCCGTGTTCGGCGTTCCGCCGGACCAGGAACTGGTCGTCACCACGGACGCCATGGTCGCCGGCGTCCATTTCTTTCCCGACGACGCGCCCGGCGACATCGCCGCGAAGCTGCTGCGCACAAATCTGTCGGACCTCGCCGCCATGGGGGCGGCTCCCTACGCCTACACGCTGGTCACCGCCCTGCCGAAGACGGTGGGCGAGGATTGGCTGGCCGGCTTCGCCGCCGGTCTGGGCGAGGACCAGGCCCGTTTCGGCATTGCCCTGGCGGGTGGCGACTCGGTCTCGACCGCCGGCCCCATCACCCTGTCGGTGACCGCCTTCGGGCTGGTGCCGAAGGGCGGGGCGGTGCCGCGCTGGGGCGGGCGGCCCGGCGATCGCGTCTACGTCACCGGCACCATCGGCGACGCGGCGCTCGGCCTGCGGATCGCCTACGGAACGCTGGAGGTGGCCGACGACTCGGCGCGCGCCGAGCTGCTGGGGCGTCTGCGGCGGCCCGATCCGCGGACCACGCTGGGGCCGCGTCTGGTCGGGCTGGCGACCGGTTGCCTGGATGTCTCCGACGGTCTGGTCGCCGATTTGGGCCATCTGTGCGAGGAATCGGGCTGCGCCGCGCTTCTGGAGTCGGGCCGCGTGCCCCTGTCGGGTGCCGCAAGGTCGGTGATCGGCGACGATCCCGTACGCTTCGCCATGGCTCTGACCGGCGGCGACGACTACGAGTTGCTCTTCACCGCCGCGGAGGACGCCGCGCCGGCGCTCGCCGCCCTGTCGGCGGAGACCGGCGTCCCGGTGACGGCCATCGGCCATCTCGTGGAGGGGGCGGCGGGAGACGTCACGGTGACCGATCCGCAAGGGCGGGTTCTCGACCTGCCGACTCGCGGCTGGGACCATTTCTGAGAGCATCCTGGTCGCGCGACTCCGCTTAACGCAATCGAAAGCAGGGCGGCGCTAGGCTCGATCCGTACCGTTTCCGGGAAAGGATGGGCGTGATCAAGGCCGTCATATTGCTGGTTTTGGGCCTGCTGCTGCTGGGTGGCGCGGGCTTCGGCGGCTGGATGATCTACAACAAGTATTTCGTCGAGCATGAGGAGTCGGCCCCCAAGAAGGAGGAGCCGCCGCCCAAGCCGCCCACCGGCTTCGTTCGCATGGCTCCCTTCGTGGTTCCGGCCATCGGCACGCAGAAGGTCGAGCAGTTCGTGACCGTGGTCGTCACGCTGGAGGTCGTTCTCGACAAGGTTCCCTATGTCCAAGCCCGCCAGCCACTCGTCTACGACCGCTGCCTGTCGGCCCTCTACGCCGCCGTGGACGACCGGTCGGTGATGACGGGAAACTTGGTCAATATCATTGCCGTAAAAGAAAAACTCTCCGCCGCCGCCGCGAAAGTCGTGGGGGAGGGCGTGGTGCAAAATGTTCTTGTTCAGGTGGTTACACAGCGCAATTTGTAACCGTTCTGAAAAAAGCCCATCCGAAAGTCAGGAGCGCCTCGGCCAAATCGCCGCGCCTACTCGCGCGTGGCGGCTGTTGCATTGTGCCAATCTCTTCGGCATCCTTTTCCAGAACAATTCGCCCGTCATCCACCTTCGTTTGCACGGGTCGTTTTCACGACAAGGCGGTAATCGGGCCCGAAACCATAAGAATTTGGGGGAACCGATGGCAGCAGCGTTCGTCATCATCATCGCCAGCGGCCTGTTGGCCCTGGCGTATGGGTATTACGCGGGCAAGCAAGTCATGGCGGCCTCCGCCGGTTCCGACCGCATGCAGGAGATCGCTGCGGCCGTGCAGGAGGGCGCCCGAGCCTATCTGAATCGCCAGTACACCACCATCGCCATCGCCGGCGTGGTGCTTCTCATCATCCTCGGCGCGTTCCTCGGCCTGCATGTGGCCATCGGCTTCCTGATCGGTTCGGTCCTGTCGGGGGCCGCCGGCTATATCGGGATGAACGTGTCGGTGCGGGCCAACGTGCGCACGGCCCAGGCAGCGACCCAGGGCTTGGCTCCGGCGCTGGACATCGCCTTCAAGGCGGGGGCGATCACCGGCATGCTGGTGGTCGGTCTGGGGCTGCTGGGGGTGGGTGTCTATTACGGCATCCTGACGATGATCTACCGCGTGACCGACCCGACCGAGGTCCGCGCCGTGCTGGAGGCCCTGGTCGCCCTCAGCTTCGGCGCCTCGCTGATCTCCATCTTCGCGCGGCTGGGCGGCGGCATCTTCACCAAGGGGGCCGACGTTGGCGCCGATCTGGTGGGCAAGGTCGAGGCCGGCATTCCGGAGGACGATCCCCGCAACCCCGCGGTAATCGCGGACAATGTCGGCGACAACGTCGGTGACTGCGCCGGTATGGCCGCCGACCTCTTCGAAACCTACGCCGTCACCATCGTCGCCACCATGCTGCTGGCGGCGATTTTCTTTTCGGGCGAGGTGATCCGCCTGCTGCTCGTCTACCCGCTGGTCATTGGCGCCGTCTGCATCGCCGCCTCCGTCGCCGGCACCTTCTTCGTGAAGCTGGGCAGCAACAACAACATCATGGCCGCCCTCTATAAGGGCTTGGCGGCGACTGCGGGCATCTCGCTGGTGCTGATCCTGATCGTGACCGCGATCATGTTCGGCTTCACCCGGCCGATCGCGCTGAACGGCGGCGGCTACGTCACCGGCGGCAACCTGTTCGTCTCTTCCCTGGTCGGGCTGGGCGTGACCGGCCTGCTGGTATGGATCACCGAATATTACACGTCCACCGCCTTCCGACCGGTGCGCAGCATCGCCCGCGCATCGGAGACGGGGCATGGCACCAACGTCATCCAGGGTCTGGCCGTCTCGATGGAGGCGACGGCACTTCCGGTCCTGGTCATCTGCGTCGGCATCATCATCGCCTACGGGCAGGCCGGCGTGTTTGGAATCGGCATCGCCGCAACCACGATGCTTGCGCTGGCCGGCATGGTGGTGGCTCTGGACGCCTACGGCCCGGTAACCGACAACGCGGGAGGCATCGCCGAGATGGCCGACATGCCGAAGGACGTCCGCGTGACGACCGACGCGCTGGATGCGGTCGGCAACACCACCAAGGCGGTGACCAAGGGCTACGCCATCGGTTCCGCCGGACTGGCCGCGCTGGTGCTGTTTTCCGCCTATGTGCAGGATCTGAAACACTATTTCCCGAACGTGACGGTCGAGTTCAGGCTGGACGATCCCTACGTGGTCGTCGGGCTGCTGATCGGCGGTTTGCTGCCCTATCTGTTCGGAGCGATGGGCATGACGGCGGTCGGGCGCGCCGCCGGTTCGGTGGTGGTGGAGGTGCGCCGCCAGTTCCGCGAGATCAGCGGCATCATGGAAGGCACCGCGAAGCCCGACTATGGCCGCGCCGTCGACATGCTGACCCGCGCCGCGATCAAGGAAATGATCATCCCGTCGCTGCTGCCGGTGCTGGCGCCGGTGGTCCTGTACCTTGTCATCGCCGCCATCGCCGGTCAGGCGCAGGCCTTCGCCGCGCTGGGCGCCATGCTGCTGGGCACCATCGTGACGGGGATCTTCGTCGCCATCTCCATGACCTCGGGCGGCGGCGCCTGGGACAACGCCAAGAAGTACATCGAAGAGGGGCACCACGGCGGCAAGGGCTCCGACGCGCACAAAGCGGCGGTGACCGGCGACACCGTCGGCGACCCGTACAAGGACACCGCCGGCCCGGCGGTCAACCCGATGATCAAGATCACCAACATCGTGGCGATTCTGCTGCTGGCGATCCTCGCCCAGATCGGCTGACTTAAGATCGGCCGATCCCGGATCGGCCCCAAAAGAAAAGCCCCGCGAAAGCGGGGCTTTTCGTGTCTCTGCAGACCAATTGGCGTCAGCGGCCGGGGCCGCGGTTGCGCGAATCCTTGGCGGAGAAGCGCCCGACGTTGCCGAGCATCTGTTCGAGGAAGCTCAGCTCACGACCTGCGGTGGGGGTGCTGCGATCGACGATGTCGATCTGCTGGCCGTCGGTGGCGTCGAGCTGCTTCATCTCCGTCACCACGCCCGCGTCGTCGAAATGGACGACCACAACGCGGCGCTCCATCACGCTCGGCTGGAAGAAGGCGACCTTCTCCGTCTTCTGACCGATGTAGTACCAGACATTCTGGTCGAAGGTTCCCACGGAGGTCGGCGTGCCGAGGATGTCCGCCACATCCTCCCGCCGCGACTGGCCGGCCTTGATCTCGGCGATGCGGTCGGGGTCCGCCATGTTGCCGCGGGTCGCCACGGTGGGCGAGCACGCGGAGACGGCGAAACCCAGAAAGGCGAAGGCGCACAGCGCCGAAGGAATCGATCTCGTCATGGTGCTCAGGCTATGATGGCGCGGGCGGACCGCCGGACCCTTGCGGCAGGCCGGACTCCGCCCGCAATGCCGGGACAATCGCATCGCGCGGTTTGTCCTGTCAACGAAACTCCGAGCGAGAGAGAAACCGTGCTTGACCGCCTGTTTCGGCGCCGGCGTGAAGCCCGCGCCGTCGCCGATTTCTATCTCACGATCGTGGCGCAGGCCCGCTTGCCGGCCTTCTACCGTGACCTTGGCGTTCCCGACACGCTGGACGGGCGCTTCGACATGGTGGTGCTTCACGTCTTCTTGGTCATGCGCCGCCTGAAGGGGCAGGGGGCCGCCGCGGCGGACCGTTCGCGTCTGCTCTTCGAAGCGATGATCGACCATTTCGAGAAGTCGCTGATGGAGGAGGGGGTGGGCGACAGCGGAGTCGGGCGGCGCATCAAGACCATGGCGCGCGGCATCGCCGGCCGGATCGAGGTCTACGACCGCGCGCTCGCCGTCAAAGACGGTGACGAGGGCGACGCGGCGTTGCAGGTCGCGCTCGACAACAATGTCTATGGCACCGCATCGGATGCGTCGCCGCAGCGGCTGGCCGTCATGGCGGCCTATGTCCGGCGCGAGGCCGCCGGGCTGGAGTCGCAGCCGCTGGAGTCGCTCATGGCCGGAGAGGTCCGCTTCGGTCCGCCGCCCGGCGCCAGGGCGGACTGATCGCGTTAATCGAGTCTCTATGTTCTCCTGGGCTTGCCAATTGGACTTGCCTTTCCCGGCGTCCGAATTCATCTGACACTGTGACGAAGGCGTCCGCTCCAGAACGGGCGCTGTGACAAGGAATTGCCTGACATGCGCAACACGCCCCCGCTCTCCGCCGGCCCCGCGCCGGAATTCTCGCGCATCGTCCGCGCCGACGCCGTCCATCGCGAGGGCGATCTGGTCGAAACCATCGAGGCGACGGAGGCCGAGCGCAAGGCGCTGGCCGAACGGTTCGAACTGGAGGGAATCGGGCGGCTGATCGCCAGGGTCCGCCTGCGCTCCGTGCGTGGCGGCCAGATGGTCCGCGTGGAGGGGGAATTGGAGGCCGACGTGGTGCAGACCTGCGTCATCACGTTGGAACCGGTGCCCGCCCAGGTTGCGGAGCGGTTCGGCGCGCTGTTCGCGCCGGAGTCGATGGTTCCCAGCGAGGATGACGACATCGAGATCGACCCGAACATCGCCGAGGAGGACATTCCGGAGGCGATGACCAACGGGCGCATCGACATCGGCGAGTTGACCGCCCAGCATTTGTCCCTGGCGCTCGACCCCTATCCTCATGCAGAAGGCGTGGCGTTCGACGGTTACAGCGAAGGCGAAGAGGAGGAGGAGGTCCCGGCCCCCGCCGATGATGATGCCGGAGCCGATCCGGAGAAGCCGAACCCGTTCGCCGTTCTGGAACGTCTGAAACGACAGAATTGAGGGCGGAACGGGCTTGCCCTTCGGGGGCAATTGCCGTATTGAATGCCGCTCGCGTCAGGCGGCCCCTCTTCGGGCCGCCTTTTACAATGAAGAGAGTTTACGGCCATGGCTGTTCCGAAGAAGAAGACCTCCAAGTCGCGCCGCAACATGCGTCGCTCGCACCACGCTCTCCCGACCTCGTCCTACGCCGAGTGCTCGAACTGCGGCGAGCTGAAGCGCCCGCACCATGTCTGCGGCTCCTGCGGTCATTACGACCAGCGCGAAGTGGTTCAGAGCGCTCCGGCGGCCTGATGGCGGTTTGGTTGGCCGCCCTACGTCCTAGCCAGGGAGCCTGTCCGCGGTGAGCCAGCGCCTGACCATTGCCCTTGATGCCATGGGCGGTGACAAAGGACCCGACATGGTGATCGCCGGGGCGGATATCGCCCGCGAGCGTCACCCGCAGGTGCATTACCTGCTGTTCGGGGACACCGCCCGCATCGAGCCGCTGCTCGCGCAGCGGCCCGCCTTGAGAGCGGTGGCCGAGGTGCGCCACACCCCGGACGCCGTGGCCGGCGACGCCAAGCCGTCGGTCGCGTTGCGCGCCGGGCGCCAGTCGAGCATGCGTCTCGCCATCGATTCGGTGGCGAGCGGGCAAGCCGCCTGCGTGGTGTCCGCTGGCAACACCGGCGCGCTCATGGCCATGGCGAAGTTCGTGTTGAAGACGATTCCCGGCATCGACCGTCCGGCCATCGCCTCGTTCTTCCCGACCCTGCGGGGGGAGAGCGTCATGCTCGACCTCGGCGCCAACACCGAATGCCAGCCCGAGAATCTCGTGCAGTTCGCCGTGATGGGCGCGGTCTTCGCGCGCACCGCGCTGAACCTGTCCGAGCCGACCATCGGCGTGCTGAACATCGGTTCGGAAGAGGTGAAGGGGAACGAGGTGGTGCGCGCCGCCGCTACCCGTCTGCGCGAGATGCCGCTGCCGGGGCGTTTCCACGGATTCGTCGAGGGCAACGACATCGCCACCGGAACGGTGGACGTGATCGTCACCGACGGCTTCACCGGCAATGTCGCCCTGAAGACCGCCGAAGGCACGGCGAAGCTCTTCACGGAGTTCCTGCGCCGGACGTTCCAGTCCTCCTGGACGGCGCGCCTCGGCTATCTGCTGGCCCGCGGGGCCTTCAAGCGGTTGAAGCAGCGCACCGACCCGCGCCGCTACAACGGCGCCATGTTCCTGGGCCTGCGCGGTGTCTGCGTGAAGAGCCACGGGGGCACCGACGCCATCGGGTTCGCCAACGCCATCGGTGTGGCCTGCAATCTGGCGGCAAACGGTTTCAACGACCGAATCAAGGAAGAGATGCAGCGTCTCGGCGACGCCAAGCCTCTTCCCGACACGAAGGCGGCGGCGGTCTAACATCATGGTCAAGCGTTCTCGGATTCTCGGCTGCGGTTCCTACCTCCCGGCCAACGTCGTCACGAATCGCGACCTCGAAGCCCGTGTGGACACCTCGGACGAGTGGATCGTCCAGCGCACGGGCATCAGGGCGCGCCACATCGCCGCCGACGGGGAACTGACCTCCGACCTCGCCATCGCCGCGGCGGCCCGCGCGCTGGAGCATGCCGGGGTGGACGCCGCCAGCATCGACTGCATCGTGCTGGCGACGACGACTCCCGACAACACCTTCCCGGCCACCGCGACGAAGGTGCAGGCCGCGCTGGGCACGAAGGGCTTCGCGCTGGACATCCAGGCGGTGTGCGCCGGTTTCGTCTACGCCATGTCGATCGCCGACAACTTCATCCGCATCGGCCAGGCCAACCGCGCCCTGGTCATCGGCGCGGAGACCTTCTCCCGCCTGCTCGACTGGAAGGACCGCACCACCTGCGTCCTGTTCGGCGACGGCGCCGGGGCCGTGGTGATGGACGGCTACGACGCCACCGGTACATCGGCGGACCGCGGCGTGCTCTCCACGCACCTGCATTCGGACGGCGCCCAGTACGGGCTGCTCTACGTCGATGGCGGCCCGTCCACCACCGGCACGGCGGGGCATGTGCGGATGAACGGCCAGGACGTGTTCCGCCACGCCGTCAGCAAGCTGTCCTCGGTCGTCGAGGAGGCGCTCGCCGCCAACGGGCTGGAGCCTTCTGAGGTGGATTGGCTGGTGCCGCACCAGGCCAACCAGCGGATCATCGACGGCATCGCGCGCAAGCTGAAGCTGCCCACCGACAAGGTCGTGCTGACGGTCGACCGTCACGGCAACACCTCCGCCGCGTCGATTCCGCTGGCTCTGTGCGAGGCGGTGCATGACGGCCGCGTGAAGCGCGGCGACCTGATCCTCATGGAAGCCATCGGCGGTGGCTTGACCTGGGGTGCCGCGATGGTGCGCTGGTAAGCGGCGCACCCGCTTTGGTTCCCCAAAGGGCTGCGCTTGCTGCGCTGCTCACAACGACGCGATCCAAGCTTTTGAATTGACCGGGTTCTTTCCCCGGATTACGGTTTTTCCCCTATGGTTTCGGGGGGGAAGCGAACCATGTCACAGAACACTGTTACCCGCGCGCAGCTCAGTGAAGCGGTCTACCAAGAGGTCGGCCTGTCGCGCAACGAATCCGCCGATCTGGTCGAAAGCGTCCTTGAGGAGATCTCCGACGCCTTGGCCCGCGGCGAGATGGTCAAGATCTCGTCCTTCGGCAGTTTCCAGATCCGGCAGAAGGGCCAGCGGGTGGGCCGCAACCCGAAGACCGGCGAGGAAGTGCCGATCCTGCCCAGGCGCGTCCTGGTCTTCCGGGCGAGCCATGTCCTGAAGAACCGCATCAACGAGGTCGTGGAGGCGGAGGAAGCCGAGGCGCAGCGCGTGAAGGCGGTCTCCTGAGCCGCCGCACCGACCGGCCGACAACAGAGGTTTCCCGGATATGAAGGCGCGCGGCACCACGAAGTCCGCCACGGCGTTCCGCACGATCAGCGAAGTGTCGTCCGACCTGGACGTGCCGCAGCATGTGCTGCGTTTCTGGGAAGGCAAGTTCCCGCAGCTTCGTCCGCTCAAGCGCGGCGGGGGACGGCGCTACTATCGCCCGGAGGACGTGGAACTGCTGCGGCAGATCCAGAACCTGCTGTATGGCGAAGGCTACACGATCAAGGGTGTCCAGCGCCTGCTGAAGGACGGGAAGGTGGACGATGATCCGGACGCCCGGAGGAGGGTGGAGGACGCACCGGAAGAACCGGATGCACCCAACGCCTTTGAAGCCGTTCCGGACGAGGCGTCCGTGGCCTTGGCCGCCGAGGAGGAGGACGCTCCAATCGTTGCGCTCGCCAGCATGTCGGACACCATTCGGCAGGCCATCGCCCAGGCCCTCGACGAGTTGAGGGAGGCGCGTCTTCTGCTCGCGGTTGGAGAGGGGAAAGAAATTCGAGAAGCGTGAAAAAAAGTGAACTGTAGCGCTTGCGTTGGACCAAGGTCCCGGCTATAGTCCCGCTCCCTTCCGGAACGAAGGGCGGCCCGTCGAACGGAGCGTAGCGCAGCCTGGTAGCGCATCAGACTGGGGGTCTGGGGGTCGCAGGTTCAAATCCTGTCGCTCCGACCAATGTTCCGGAAGATGAAAAGGCCTTGGAGCTGATCGGCTCCAAGGCCTTTTCTTTTGCTTTGTTCGTCCGAACGGCACACGGATGCCGCCGGGCCTCTAATGGAGAGGCCGGCGGCGGTTCCGCCAAGGATCGCGCCTTTGCCGGCGCTCAGGCGGCGCTCTCCGATGCGGCCACGGCGTCGTCGGTGGCGGCGTCCTGCTGGTTCATCTTGCGCCGCTGCGCGGCCATGTCGATCAGGGCGGTGCGCAGCGCCGGGTGGCGGGCGGTGAACTGGTTGAAGTCGCGCCGCTCCAGCACCTGGAACTGGCAGTAGTCGACCGCGGCGACGTCGGCGTTCCGCCGCTGGCCGCTCAGCAGGGCCATCTCTCCGAACATCGTGCCGGCGCCCAGCCGGATGGTCTGGCCGTCCATGAGCACCTCCACCGCGCCGGAGGAGATGAAGTACATGGCGTTGGCGCGGTCGCCCTTGCGGATGATCCGCTCGCCGGGAACCGCCGACTTGGGCCGGAACAGCATCATCAGCCGCTCCTGCTCGTGCGCGTCCAGAAGCGACAACACCGGGAAGGTCTTGGCCAGCGCCTGGATCTGCAGATCGTGCTCCTTCTCGCGCTCCTCAGCCTGATGGCGGGCGTCGGCGAGGCTGCTCTGAAGCTGCTCGAACTGTTCCCAGCCATAGGGCGGCACGCCGGCGGGCCGCTTGGCCTGGAGATGCTTGCGCAGCGCTGCAACGCCCGCGAAGACCGCTGGATTCAGCGTGATCGACAGCAGCGCGCCGGCCAGCACGAGGTCGCGTCCCTCCTCCGGCAACAGGCCGAGCGACAGGCCCAGCCCGACGAGGATGAAGGAGAACTCGCCGATCTGCGCGAGGCTCGCCGACACCGCCAGACCCATGCCCACCGGGAAGCGCAGCAGGATCACGATGCCGAAGGCGATCAGTGACTTGCCCACCACGATCAGGGCCACCACCGCGATGACCGCGAGCGGATCGCGCAGCAGGATCGACGGGTCGAACAGCATGCCGACCGACACGAAGAACAGAACGGCGAAGGCGTCCTGCAACGGCATCGAATCGGCGGCCGCCTTGTGGCTGAAACGCGACTCGTTCAGCACCACGCCCGCGAAGAAGGCGCCCAGCGCGAAGGACACGCCGAACAGCACCGCCGAGCCGTAGGCGACGCCGAGCGCGATGGCGAGAACGGACAGGGTGAACAGCTCGCGCGAACCGGTCCGCGCCACATTGGTCAGGATCACCGGGACGACGCGCGGGCCAAGGACGATCGCCAGAACCGAGAAGGCCGCCACCTTGCCCAGCGTGAGCGCCAGAGTCAGCCAGATCGGTCCGTCGGACCCGACGCCATGGTCCCCGGCGGCGCCCGGCGCGTGGCCGCCCAGGACCTCCGCCAGGGCCGGCAGCAGGACGAGTGCCAGGACCATCGCGAGATCCTCGACGATCAGCCAGCCGACCGCCACGCGGCCTTCGGCGGTGTTCAGCATGTCGCGCTCTTCCAGGGCCTTCAGCAGCACGACCGTGCTCGCCACCGACAGGCTGAGGCCCAGCACGAGGCCGGCGCCAAGACTCCAGCCCCAGAGCCACGCCAGCCCGACGCCGAGCGCGGTGGCGAGACCGATCTGGCCGACCGCGCCGGGAATGGCGATTTTCCGGACCGCCAGCAGGTCCGATGGTGAAAAATGAAGGCCGACGCCGAACATCAGAAGAATGACGCCGATCTCGGCCAACTGGGCGGCCAAGCCGCTGTCCGCGACGAAACCCGGCGTGAAGGGACCGATGATGATGCCGGCCATCAGATAACCGACGAGGGGAGGCAAGCGAATGCGATCGGCGAGGTATCCGAAGATGAAAGCCAACCCAAATGCGATGGCGATCATGGAAATAAGTGGAACGTCATGAGACATGCGAAAACCCTGGCTGCATCGGCGCGATGCCGCATAGTACGGATTTTGGCCGGCGGTGTGAGCAACGTTGTCGGGATTTTTCCAGTCGTTTGCGCGCGTTCGCGGGGACTAAAGTGCGATCCCCGCATATTCGTCTCAATTGCACAATGCTTCGGCATGGAGGTCGGAACCCATGCGGTGTGACTTTGCTGGCCCGTCGCGTTGCAGGGCTGGATAAGCGGGCCGGGACCGCTATGCTCCGCAGGCGGATGGTTGAGGTGAATGGCATGGCGAGCAAGAGACGCAAGGCATCCAAGAAGACCGGCCGAGGGCGGTCTGTCGCGGGACGCCCTCTGGCAGGCGAATCGATGGTCCTGGAAGGACGGGCGCCGCGACCGCAGGTCCGGACGTCCCCTGTTGTTCGAAGCCGGGGCAACGCGAAACGCGCCATCTCCCTGGACGGCGATTCGGGGGCATTTCTCGGGCCCGAGCAACAGTATCTGCTGAGAAAGCGCCAGGAGGTCGAACGGCGCGAGGCACGGTGGCGGCGCACCGTGGCCGGGATGCTGGTGGTGGTAGCCGTCGCCGTGGCGGCGGGCCTGTACTGGGTGTTCAGCGGGATGTGAGCCGCGCCGCGCCCGGCCCCCATGGATCGGGAGGCGGGCGCGGCGGGAAGCGGGTCAGGACCCCAGGCGGCGGCGCAGCAGCGACAGCGGCTGCGGGTCGTCCAGCGACGGCTGGAAGGCGACGGTGATTTCCGTCAGGGCGTGCGCCCAACTCTCAGGGTTGGTGTTCTCCGGCGCCTCGGCGGAGGTGAAGCCGGTGCGCAGGAGGAAGCGGTATTGGTCGGGGATGACGTGCCCGACCGCCCGGATCTCACCCTCGTAGCCGTAGCGTTCCCGCAATTCGCGCGCGGTGGAGAAGCCGCGCCCGTCGCGGAATTTTGGGAACTCGATCGCCACCAGCGCGAAACGGTCGAGGTCCGGTGCGATGGCCGGGGCCAGGGTCCCGCTCTTGACCCGGACGCCCAGCGCCGCGTTGCGCCCGTCGAAGCTCGCGCGCTCCGCCTGCCAGCGCTCGAAGGTGACGATGGCGGGGCGGTCGGCGGGAACCGGCTCGCCGTCGGCGACCGCAACCCACTCGTCCTCGACGATGCGGCCGTCCTTAATGAGCGGCATAGACTCTCTCCTTGAACGGGCCGTGGCCGACGCGCTTCAGCGTGTCGATGAAGCGTTCCCCGTCGTGCCGGTTGGACAGATAGACCTCGACGATGGCCTCGATGGCGTCCACCGTCTCGTCGGCGGTCACCGCCGGGCCGAGGATGTCGCCGATCGCCGTGGTCAGGGTCGGGTCGCCGCCGACGGTGATCTGGTAGAACTCCTCGCCCTTCTTATCCACGCCCAGGATGCCGATGGCGCCGACATGGTGATGACCGCAGGCGTTGATGCAGCCGCTGATCTTGATGCCCAGCTCGCCGATGGCCTGCTGCCGCGCCGGGTCGGCGAAGCGGGCCGAGATGGCCTGGGCCAGCGGGATCGAGCGGGCATTGGCCAGCGCGCAGTAGTCGAGGCCGGGGCAGGCGATGATGTCGCCGATCAGCCCGGCGTTCGGCGTGCCCAGCCCGTTGGCCTCCAGCGCCGTCCACAGGGTGAACAGCGCGTCCTGCCGGACATGGGCGAGAACGAGGTTCTGGACGTGGCTGACGCGGAGTTCGCCGAAGCTGTGCGCGTCGGCCAGATCGGCGACCAGCTCCATCTGCTCCGACGTGGCGTCGCCGGGGATGCCGCCGGCGGGCTTCAGGGAGATGGTGGCGGCGGCGTAGCCGGGCACCTTGTGGGCGAGCACGTTGACCGCCACCCAGCGGGCGAAGTCCGGGTTCGCGGCCTTGGCGGCCTGGAAGGACTCCGGCTCGTCGGTCAGCGTCTCGAAGGCCGGGCCGCCGAAGCGGCGGCGGATCTCGTCGACGATCTCCGGGGCGAGGCGGTATTTCGGGCCGCGCAGGCGGGCGAACTCCTCCTCCACCTCCCGGGTGAATTTCTCCTGGCCCAGCTCATGGACGAGGATCTTGATGCGCGCCTTGTAGATGTTGTCGCGTCGGCCATACTGGTTGTAGACGCGCAGGATGGCTTCGAGATAGGCGACGAAGTCCTCCTCGGGCACCCAGTCGCGGATCAGCTTGCCGATGAAGGGCGACCGGCCGAGACCGCCGCCGACGTAGAAAGTGAAGCCGACCTCGCCCCGCTCGTTGCGCTTGGCGAAGACGCCGACGTCATGGACGCGGATGGCCGCGCGGTCGGCGTCCGACCCCATGATGGCGATCTTGAACTTGCGCGGCAGAAAGGTGAATTCGGGGTGCAGGGTCGTCCACTGCCGCAGGATCTCGGCGTAGACGCGCCCGTCCACCACCTCGTCCCGCGCCGCCCCGACGAACTGGTCGGTGGTCACATTGCGCACGCAGTTGCCGCTGGTCTGCAGCGCGTGCATGTCCACCTCGGCCAGCTCGTGCAGGATGGCCGGGGTGTCCTCCAGCTTGATCCAGTTGAACTGGAGATTCTGGCGGGTGGTGAAGTGGCCGTAGCCCTTGTCGTATTTGCGCCCGATTTCGGCCAGCTTGCGGAGTTGCCGCGAGGTCAGGACGCCGTAGGGAACGGCGACGCGCAGCATGTAGGCGTGGAGCTGGAGGTAGAGGCCGTTCATCAGCCGCAGGGGCTTGAACTCGTCTTCCGTCAGCTCGCCGGACAGGCGGCGCTCGACCTGGGCGCGGAACTGCTCCACGCGCTCCGCGACGAAGCGGCGGTCGATGTCGTCGTAGCTGTAGACCCCGGCGTTGCGGCCGGGCGCGATGTGGTTCATGGAACTCGCCCTAATAAGAATGTTGGCCGCCCGGTTCAGGCCGCAGCCTGCTTGCCGAGATCGATGCGGACGGTGGGGCCGAGCGCCCGGATGCGCTCCCGCGTCTTGACCGGCACCCGCTGCCCGTCCGCGACGCGCAGATCGAAGGCGTAGACGTCCACGGCGAACTGCTCGCCCTCGGCCTGGGCCTTGGCGGCGGCCAGAGCGGCGTCGGTTGCGGCGTCCTCGAACAGGGCGGCGTCGTCCAGACGCTCCACCCAGCGGAGATCCGGGCCGGGAGCGAGGAAGATCACCTCGCCGTCGCGCAGGCGATTCGCGGTGATGGCCTTCAGCACCGCCTCGTTGCTGGACTGATCGTTCAACGCCATGCCTTCAACTCCTAACACGTACGCTTACGCCGACACGGCGATGGGAAACGGATGCTGGCCGGTGGTCTGCTGCCACGCGCCGATCAGGGCGCGCAGCCGCACGACCTCGCCGACCACGACGATCGCGGGGCGCTTGGCCTGTAGACGCAGGACGTCCCGCGCGCAATGGGCAAGATTGGTCTCGATGACGCTCTGCGCCTCGGTGCTGGCGCTCGACACGATGGCGACCGGGGTCATCGGCGGCTTGCCGGCGGCTTCGAGCCGTTCGGCGATGGTCCCGATGGTGCCCAGCGCCATGTAGAAGACCAGCGCGCCGGGCATCCGCGCCAACACGTCCCAGTCCAGATCGGCGGGAAGACCGCCGACCTTGTCGTGGCCGGTGACGAAGGTCGCGGTGGTGCCGAAGCCGCGGTGGGTCACCGGGATGCCGGCGTAGGCCAGCCCGCCGATCCCCGCAGTCACGCCCGGCACCACGCGGAAGGGAATCTTGGCCTCGGCCAGCGCCAGGCACTCCTCGCCGCCACGCCCGAAGACGAAGGGGTCGCCACCCTTCAGCCGCAGCACCCGCCGTCCTTCGCGCGCCAGCTCCACCAGCCGCGCGTTGATCGCCTCCTGCTTGGGGGAGGGGTGGCCGGCGCGCTTGCCCATGTCCACCAGAAGGGCGTCGGGGTTGGCGGCCTCCAGGATGCCGCCGCCGACCAGCGCGTCGTGGACGATGGCGTCGGCCTCGCCCAGCGCCTTGGCGGCCAGCAGGGTCAGCAGGCCCGGATCGCCGGGACCGGCCCCGGCCAGCCAGACGCTGCCCGGCTCGAAGGCGGGCAGGCGGGACAGAAGAGACGATGCGATCATGGCAGCCATCCTTTGGCGGCGATCAAATCCCGGCAGGCGCGCAGCACCTCGGGTCCCTTGGCACCCGCAGCGCGCAGGCGGTCGCGGAGCGCGGCCAGCTCAGCCAGCCGGTCCGCCCAGACGGCGGGGAACAGCGTCTCCAGCCGTTCGCGGAGGACCTGGGCCAGCGCCGGGCTCTTGCCACCGGTGGAGACGGTCATCAGAAGGTCGCCGCGTCGTATCACAGACGGCGCGTGGAAATCACAAAACGGAATTACGTCTTCGACGTTCACCAAGATGTTGCGGTCACGCGCCTGATGGGCCAGCGCCTCCGCGACGTCCTCCGATATCCCCACAACGAACAACACCTGCGCATTGTCCAAGTCGGTGGGCGAGGGCAGGGCACGCCGCAGGCCGTCACCGGCCAGAACTGCCAATTCCGCATCCGGTTCCGGTGAATAGACCACTGGCGAAGCGCCGCCTTCCAGCAACTGCGCGAGGCGGCGCTTCGCCAGCGGTCCTTGGCCGACCAGCGCGATCCGCACATGCGTAGGGTCGAGGGAGATCGGGATCACCGCGTCCACCCGAAAAGCACACCGAAGGCATCGTGAATAGACATCATGGGCGCATTTAAGCGCGATGGCGGGGTGCAATCAACAGATTTCACAAACTCATTTAAACCTATAATACAAGTAGACAATGTATATGCATTGCAACGTCGTGAAACTGGTGTTAATGTGCAATTCAGAACAAATACTCCACTTCGTGGATAGGCAAACGGGCCATGCTTGATGGACTTGCTCGGGCTGTGAAACGCGACCGCGTGGCCGATCTGACCGAACGTTACGGACGGCTGGACGGGGCGGTGCTTCTGAACGCCCTTCTGCGTGATGAATTCGACGGCCGCGTCGCCGTGGTTTCGTCCTTCGGAACGGAATCGGCGGTGCTGCTCGCCTTGGCGGCGGAGGCCGACCCGTCCTTCCCGGTGCTCTTCGTCGACACGGGGAAGCTGTTCGGGGAAACGCTGCGCTACCGCGACAAGCTGATCGCCGCGCTCGGCCTGACCGGCGTGCGCACCATCGGCCCGACCGACGCGGAACTGGCCGCGGAGGACCCCGACGGTCTGCTGTTCACCCGCTCGCACGACGCCTGTTGCCATCTGCGCAAGACGGTGCCGCTGGACCGCGCGCTGGAGGGCTTCGACGCCTGGTTGACCGGGCGCAAGCGCTTCCAGGCGAGCACACGGGCCGCCCTTCCCCTGTTCGAGGCGGAAGAGGGGACGGGCCGCATCAAGATCAACCCGCTCGCCCATTGGGACCGCGAGCGGATCGACCAGGAATTCGCGCGGCGCAACCTGCCGCGCCACCCGCTTGAGGCCGACGGCTTCCTCTCCATCGGCTGTTTCACCTGCACCGAGCGTGTCGCTCCCGGTGCGGACCCGCGGTCGGGCCGCTGGGCCGGAACCGCCAAGACCGAATGCGGCATTCACACCTTCAAGAAGACCGGAACCGCACAATGACCGCCGATCTCGATTACCTTGAGAGCCAGAGCATCTACATCCTCCGCGAGGCCTACAACCGCATCGACAAGCTGGCTCTGCTGTGGTCGATCGGAAAGGACAGCAACGTCCTGCTCTGGCTCTGCCGCAAGGCGTTCTTCGGGCGCGTTCCGTTCCCGGTGGTCCAGCTCGACACCGCGATGGAATTGCAGGAGGTCTACGATTTCCGCGACCGCATCGCCGGGGAGTGGGATCTCGACCTGCGGGTGGAGCCGTGCCCGCCGGAAGCGGACATGGACCAGACCCTGCCGCCGCTGACCCGCGCCGCCGCCCGCAAGACGGAGGGTCTGAAGAACCTCCTGCGCGCCGGCAAGTACCAGGGCATCATGGTCGGCATCCGCCGCGACGAGCAGGCGACCCGCGCCAAGGAGCGCGTCTTCTCGCCCCGCTCGCTGGAAGGCGACTGGGACGTGAAGGACCAGCCGGCGGAGTTCTGGGACCATTACAAGACCCGCTTCGACGAAGGCACCCACGTCCGCATCCACCCGCTGCTGCATTGGACCGAGCTGGACATCTGGCGCTACTCCAAGCGCGAGGGGATTCCCATCGTCCCGCTGTACTTCGCCAAGGACGGCAAGCGCTACCGCTCGCTGGGCGAGAAGAACATCACCTTCCCGGTGGACAGCACCGCCGGCACCATCGACGAGATCATCGCCGAACTGGTCGTGACCCGCATTCCGGAGCGCGCCGGCCGTGCCATGGACAACGAGGCCGAGGACAGCTTCGAGCGCCTGCGCAGCTCGGGCTACATGTAAGAAGCGGGGATTGGGACCATGGAAATCCGGAACGAATTGAACGGCCAGCTCCGCATCGTCATCGTCGGCCATGTCGACCACGGCAAGTCCACGCTGATCGGGCGCCTGCTGAACGACACCGGCAGCCTGCCCGACGGCAAGGTGGAGCAGGTCCACGAGATGAGCCGCAAGCGCGGCATGCCCTTCGAGTGGGCCTTCGTGATGGACGCGCTCCAGGCCGAGCGCGACCAGGGCATCACCATCGACACCACGCAGATCCATTTCAAGACGGAGCAGCGCCCCTACGTCATTATCGACGCGCCGGGCCACACCGAGTTCCTCAAGAACATGGTGACCGGCGCCTCGCAGGCCGACGCCGCCCTGCTGGTGATCGACGCCGCCGAGGGCGCGCTGGAGCAGTCGCGCCGCCATGCCTTCCTGCTGCATCTGCTGGGCGTGCGTCAGGTGGCGGTCGCCGTCAACAAGATGGACCGGGTCGATTTCGACCAGTACCGGTTCGAGGCGGTGTCCCACGAGATCCGCGCCTATCTGGCGGAACTCGGCCTGCACACCTCCACGGTGATCCCCATCGCGGCGCGCCACGGCGACAACATCGTCACCCGCTCCGACAAGGCGCCCTGGTACGACGGCCCGACGGTGGTGGAGGCGCTCGACGCCTTCCGCCCGCAGCAGGCGCCGACCGAGCTTCCGCTGCGCTTCCCGCTCCAGGACGTCTACAAGCCCGACGACCGCCGCATCCTGGCGGGCCGGATCGAGAGCGGGCGGCTGCGCGTCGGCGACACGCTGCGCTTCTCGCCGACCGGCGCCACCGCCACGGTGGTCAGCATCGAAGGGTGGAACCACAGCCAGCCCATCGTCGCCGCCCAGGCCGGGCAGAGCATCGGCATCACGCTCGACAAGCGCATCTTCGCCGAGCGCGGCCATGTCGCGCACCATGAGGAAGGGGCGCCGCACGTCACCCACCGGCTGGGCGTCCGCGCCTTCTGGCTGACCTCGGAGCCGCTGGCGGTCGGCAAGACCTACACGCTGAAGATCACGACGGGCGAGCATCGCGTGACGGTGGAGAGCATCACCGCCGTCATCGACATCGAGGACCTGTCGAGCACCCCGGCCAAGGCCGTCCACCGCAACGAGGTGGCCGAGGTCGTCCTGCGCTCCCGCTCGCCGATCGCGGTCGACCTCGCCTCGACGCTGTCGCGGACCGGGCGCGGCGTGCTGATCGACGGCCACGACGTGGTCGGCGGCTGCATCGTGGTGGAGGTGGACGAGGGTCCCGCCGCCTCGGCCAACACGACCGAGGTCTCGCACGCCGTCACCGCGGACGAGCGCAACGCCGCCAACGGCCACAAGGGCGGCGTCCTCTGGCTGACCGGCCTGTCCGGGGCGGGCAAGTCCACGCTGGCCATGGCGCTGGAGCGCGCCCTGTTCGACCGCGGCTGGCAGGTCTTCGTGCTGGACGGCGACAATGTGCGCAACGGGCTGAACGCCGGGCTGGGCTTCTCGGCGGAGGACCGGACGGAGAACATCCGTCGCGTCGCCGAGACGGCCAAGCTGTTCGCGGACGCGGGCGTTCTGGTCATCGCCTCGCTGATCTCGCCGCTCCAGGCCGATCGGGCGCGGGCGCGGGCCATCGGTGGCGAGCGCTTCCACGAGGTCTATGTGGCCGCCGATCTCGCCACATGCGAATCGCGCGACCCCAAGGGCCTGTACCGCCGGGCGCGCGCCGGGGAGATCCCGGAGTTCACCGGCGTCTCCGCCCCCTATGAGGCCCCGGAGTCGGCGGAGCTGACCATCGACACCGGCACGGTCACCCCGGTGGAGGCGCTGGGCGAACTGCTCGACTATGTGGACGGCGCGTTCGGCCGGAACGCCTTGAAGCGCGGTCGGGTGTAACGGCTTCGCTCTTCCGTTCTGGAAAAAGCCCCTTCGCGGCGACGCGAAGGGGCTTTTCCTATAGTGGTTCTGATTTCACATACCAGAACGTATTATGTGAAATCAGTCATTTCATCACTTGCAGATGTGTAATTCGCTCTTCCTTCCGATAGGAGATGTGCTAAATAGGCGGGCAATTTTCTGCGAGGATGGAACCATGACCGCCCTGACCCGACGCTCCGCAATGCTGGCCGTGGCCGCCGTCGCCTCCCTGGCCGCCCTCACGCCCGGTGCGGCCCGCGCAGCCGATCCGGTTAAGCTGGAGGTCGGCTACATCCCCATCCTTGCCGCCGCGCCGCTGTTCATCCTGGAAGGGGAAGGCTGGGCGCGTGAGGCCGGCATCGACCTTAAGCTGACCAAGTTCGAATCCGGCCCGCACGCGATCCAGGCGATGGCCGCCGGCAAGATCGACCTGCTCTACGCCGGCGTCGCCCCGGTGCTGGTCGCCCGTTCGAAGGGCGCCGACGTGTCGGTGATCGCCAACTCGGCGGTCGAGGAGATGGTCGTTGCCAGCCGCGGCGAGTTTGCCAAGGCGCTGGGCGGCAAGGCCACCGCGGAATCCATCGCGACGTTCGTCGCAGACAGCGGCCGCAAGGTGAAGATCGGCACGCAGCCGCCGGGTTCGGTCCCGGACACGGTGCTGCGCCATTGGCTGTTCAAGGTGGTGAAGGCCGACCCGGCCAACGTGGAGATCATCTCCATGGGCATCGAGAAGACCCAGCAGGCCCTGCTCGCCGGCGCCCTCGACGCGGCGACGATCCGTGAGCCGACGGTCACCGTGACCCAGAAGGTCGATCCGAACGTCGGTCTGCTCGCCACCGGCGCGGAGATGTTCCCGAACCAGCCCGGCACCGTGATCGCCGTCCGTGGTCCGGTCGCCAAGGAGCATGGCGAGGCGCTGACCCGCCTTCTCAAGGCGCACATCCGCGCCGTGGACCTGATCGCCAAGGACCCGGCCCGCTCCGCCAAGGTCGCCAACGAGTATCTGGGCAAGGGCCTGATGGAGCCGGCCACGCTGGAGGCCGCCTTCCGCTCGCCGGGGTCCAAGTTCGTCGCCGACCCGCACGGCGTCGTCCCGGCGGTCGAGCAGATGATGGCCTACGCCAAGGAGATCGGTTCCGCCGAGGGCACCATCCCGGTGGCGGAGGCGTTCGACTTCCGCTTCTACGACGCGGCCGCCGCGAAGTAAGCGCGATGCGTCAACCGTTGAAGCTCCACAGCTCCATCGCCCTGTCGGCGCTCGGCGTCGGCGCTTTCCTGCTCGCCTGGGAAGCGCTGGCGCGCAGCGGCGTCGTGCCCGCCGGGCTGCTGCCGTCACCCAGCGCGGTGCCTGGCGCCTTCCTGGCGGAGTTCCGCTCCGGAACCTGGCAGGCGATGGTCTTCGCCAGCCTGTCTCACTACCTGTCGGGACTGGCGCTCGGCACCGTCCTGGGCATCACCTTCGGCACGGCGGCGGCGACCTGGGGGGTGTGGGACGCCTTCCAGGCCTGGGTGGTGCGCATGCTGCGCCCCATCCCGTCCATCGCCTGGATTCCCTTCGCCATCATCTGGTTCGGCGTCAGCAAGTCGGCGGCGACCTTCCTGATCGCCCTGACGGTGTTCTGGATCAACTACTACGCCACCTACAGCGCGGTGCGCGGGGTGGACAAGGACCTGATCGAACTCGGCCACGCCTTCGGGCAGGGCGGGCTGATCCCGCGCCTGTTCAAGATCGTCCTGCCCGGCGCGCTGCCGGGCATCCTGTCCGGCGTGCGCGCCGGGCTGGGGCAGGGCTGGATGACCGTGGTGGCGGCGGAGCTGTTCGGCATCTCCGGCCTGGGGGCGCGCATGTCCGACGCCTCCGGCCTGCTCGCCACGCACATCGTCGTGCTCTACATGGTCACCATCGCGGCGCTCTACGGCGTGTGCGACTTCCTGTTCATGCAGGTTCAGCAGCGGGTGCTGGCATGGCAAAAGTGAACGGCGCAAACGTGAACGGCGCAAACGTGAATGGCCCAAATGGGAACGGCTCTGCCGTGATCGACCTGAAGGGCGTCGCCATCGGCTACGGCGCCGAGGCTCCGCCGGTCCTCGTGGACGTCGACCTGTCCGTCGGGCGCGGCAGCTTCGTCGCCATCGTCGGGCCGTCCGGCGTCGGCAAGTCCACGCTGCTGCGCGTCGTCGCCGGGCTGCACACGGCGCGCGCCGGTGCCGTCACCATCCACGAGACGAAGAAGCCGGGCCACCGTCCGGTCAGCCTCGTCTTCCAGGACGCCCGCCTGCTGCCCTGGCGGCGGGTCGCCAAGAACGTCCGCTTCGGCCTGGAGGGCCTGCCGATCTCCACCGCCGAGCGGGAGGAGCGGGTGGCCGCCGCGCTGCGCCTCGTCCGGCTGGACGATTACGGGCGGCGCTGGCCCTACGAATTGTCGGGCGGGCAGCGCCAGCGCGTCGGCATCGCCCGCGCCCTGGCCGTCGATCCCGACATCCTGCTGATGGACGAGCCGTTCGGCGCGCTCGACGCCATCACGCGGCACAGCCTTCAGGACGAGTTGCTGCGCATCCACCGCGAGACCGGCAAGACGGTGCTGTTCGTCACGCACGATCTGGAGGAGGCGGTGCATCTCGCCGACCGCATCATCGTGCTGGGCGGCAGCCCGGCGCGCATCGTGCAGGACGTTCGCAACGAGCCGGGCCGCGAGAGCGGCGGCTTCCGCGAACAGGTCGAGCAGTTGCGATCGGGGATCGCGGACAATTACAGCATTTGAGGGTGTCGAACCGGGCCCCCCTCCCGGCCTCCCCCCGCTCCGCAGGGGGAGGAGAAAAAGCCCTCCCCTGCGAAGCGGGGGAGGGTTGGGTGGGGGCCCGGTTCAACCACTCAACCCCTACGGCGCCACCCGCCGCACATCCCGCGCCGTCAGGTGGACGTTCGCATCCGGGTCCAGCTTGCGGTCCATGATGCGGGCTTCCACCGCCTTGTCGAAGACCGGGCGGTTCAGGCAGACATACTGCAGCGCCTCGTCCGGCTTCGGCAGGTGTCCGGCGAGGGTTTGCAGGGCGCGGCGCGGGACGAAGACCCGCCCGTGATACTCCCCGACCTCCACCGCGAACTCCACGGCGTCGGCTTCCTCGTTCCAGGACGGGTCGTCGGGGAACACGAACAGCGGCATCACACCCTCACGCAGAACACATCTCGGTCCAGGATGTAGGTAACATCGTAACCGCTGCGCTTGAAGCGGGTCTTCAGCAGCGTGCCCTGCGTGTCGAACCACAGGTCGCGCTCCACCTCGCCGGAAACGCTGTGGTGCCGCCGTCCGGTTCCGGTCGCTCAGTCGTCGAGGAGTTGCGCCAGCTTCATGGCGACGCCCATCGAGCCGTCCACCTTCAGTTTGCCCATGGTGAAGGCCAGCATCGGGTTCAGCCGGCCGTCCATCAGCTTCTTCAGATTCTCGGCGGAGATGCGGATGGTGCAGTCGGGATCGGCGTCCCCGGCGTCCTCCCGCGCGATGGCGACGGGCGTCTCGCGGGCGTTGACCCGCACCGCCTCGCCGTCCTCCAGCGCGAAGCGGACGTCCGCCTTCAGGCTGCGGAAGCTGGTGGAGCGGGTTTTGAGTTCGCGCAGGATGTCCTCAACCATGGATCGGTCTCTCTCCCCTGGATTCATGTTGGTTGCATCTTGACAGTAAGTCGACTTTACGTTTACGTCAACGTCATAACCAAAACGTTTCCGGCGCCACAATGATCCGGGAAACATCAAATCATCCACGGGGAGTGAAACCATGCCGACCGCCGCCGCGCCCGGAATCCCATCGCTCCGCACCGCCTTCCGCCGTCGCTTGTCCTGACCCGCCGCGCAGCCGGGAGGATCGGAGATGACCGAGAATCTTGTGCGTCGGGGGAGCATCGGGGACGATACGCCGGCCCATTCCTGGCTGGCCCATTACCCCGAGGGCATCGCCTGGGACCAGCCGATCGCCGTGACGCCGCTGGCCGAGCTGTTCGAGGAAGCCGCCCGCCGCTACGCCGACCGTCCGTGCCTGGACTTCCTCGGCCGCCGCTACTGTTACGCGGAGGTGCTGGGGCTAGTGAACCGGGCGGCCAAGGGCTTCGCGGCGATGGGGGTGAAGCCGGGCGTCCGGGTGGGGCTGTGCCTGCCGAACACGCCGACCTACGTGATCGCCTATTTCGGGATTCTGAAGGCCGGCGGCACGGTGGTGAACTACAACCCGCTCTATGTCGAGCGGGAGTTGGAACACCAGATCGAGGATTCCGGGACCGAGATCATGGTCACGCTCGATCTGAAGCAGATCCACCCGCGCATCGAGGCGATGCTCGACCGCACGCGACTGAAGACGGTGGTTGTCTGCCGCATGGCCTCCATCCTGTCCCCAGTGAAGAGCGTGCTGTTCCGCGTGCTGAAGCGCAGCGAGCTGGCCAACATCCCGCAGGACGGGCGGCATGTGGATTTCGACGCTCTGCTGGCCAACGACGGTGTGGTCCAGCCGGTTCGGGTGGACCCGCGGCGCGACGTGGCGGTGCTGCAATACACGGGCGGGACCACCGGCGTGCCCAAGGGGGCGATGCTGACCCACGCCAACCTCGTGGCCAACGCGCGGCAGGTCCAGGCGTGGTTCCCCGGCATGGCGCTGGGGGAGGAGCGGATGCTCGCCGTCCTGCCCTTCTTCCACGTCTTCGCCATGACGGTGATCCTGAACATGGGGCTGGCGGCGGGGGCGGAACTGGTCATGCTGCCGCGCTTCGACACGCTGCAGGTGCTGAAGACCATCGCGCGGCGCAAGCCGACGCTGCTGCCCGGCGTGCCGACCATGTACAAGGCCCTGCTGAGCCACCCCGACGTGGCGCGCCACCCGATGCGGTCGATCCGCTACTGCATCTCCGGCGGGGCGCCGCTGCCGATGGAGCTGAAGCGCCGGTTCGAGGAGGCGACCGGCTGCGTGCTGGTGGAGGGCTACGGCCTCAGCGAGGCGTCGCCGGTCTGCGCCTGCAACCCGCTGACCGGGGTGAACAAGGAGGGCTCCATTGGCCTGCCGCTGCCGGGCATCATGGTGCAGATCCGCGCGCTGGACGACCCCGACCGCGTGTTGCCGCCCGGCGAAAAGGGGCAGGTCGTGCTGTCCGGCCCCAACGTCATGGCCGGCTACTGGAACAAGGACGAGGAGAGCCGGCGCACCATCGTCGGCGGCTGGCTGTTCACCGGCGACGTCGGGGTGATGGACGAGGACGGCTACGTCTTCCTGCTCGACCGCCTGAAGGATTTGATCATCTGCGGCGGCTACAACGTCTATCCGCGCATGATCGAGGAGGCCATCCACCAGCACCCCGACGTGATCGCCGTCTGCGTCATCGGCATCCCCGACGAGTACCGCGGCCAGAGCCCGAAGGCCTTCGTCCAACTCAGGCCCGGCGTCAGCCTGACCGCGGAGCAGATGAAGGATTTCCTGCGCGACAAGATCTCGCGGATCGAGATGCCGAAGCGGATCGAATTCCGCGCCGAGCTGCCCAAGACGGCGGTCGGCAAGCTGTCGAAGAAGGAGCTGATCGCCGAGAGTCTGAAGAAACCGGAGGGGTGAGGTGGATCGGGCGCGCGGCTTTGTCACATCGCGGCGTGTGTGGTAGGAACGGAGACGCCGTCCGGCGGCGTGGAGCGAGCGGCCTTCGCTTCCCACACGCCGCCGCGGCGCGACGTGACGGAAGGCGTGCCCCCCACCATGGAACAGCTCTACACGGTCAATCAGTTGGCGGAGGAACTGGGCATCACGCCGCGCGCCCTCCGCTTCTACGAAGTGAAGGGGCTGCTGTCGCCCAACCGCCTGGGCAACAACCGCGTCTACACCAAGCGCGACCGCGCCCGGCTGAAGCTGATCCTGCGGGGCAAGCGGCTGGGCTTCTCTCTGGCGGAGATCCGCGAGTATCTCGACCTCTACAACGTCGATGGCGGGGTGGAGCAGTTGAAGGTCCTGCAGAAGCGCATCGACGCGCGGCTGAAGGATCTGGAGCAGCAGCGCCAGGACCTGGAGGCGACCGTGGGCGAACTGCGGGAGATCGAGGCCCAGGTGCAAGCCGCGCTGGACGAGCGCGGATTGGCGTCCAAGAGCGTCTGAGCCGGTGCGGTCCTGTCCGCCCGGCCGGGCTGGAGGGGATGGGTTTATGAATTTGCTGTTCCGCCTGATCGCCGTCATCCTGGCCGCCCTGACCGGTCGGTCGGCGGGGTTCCTGGAACCGGCGCGGCTGCGCTTCCGGGTGTGGCCGACCGACCTCGACCTCAACATGCACATGACCAACGCCCGCTATTTCAGCGTCATGGACCTGGGGCGGGTCGATCTGATGCTGCGCTCCGGAATGGGGCGGTCGATCCTGCGCCACCGCTGGCAGCCGGTGATCGGCGCCGCCAACGTGCGTTTCCGCCGTCCGCTGGCACCCTTCCAGCGCTTCGAATTGGCGACCCGCGTGCTGTGCTGGGACGACAAGTACTTCTTCATCGAGCATCGGTTGGAAACCGCCGCGGGCACGGCGGCGCTGGCCGTGGTACAGGGGGCCTTCGTGGCGCGCGGCGCGGTGGTTCCCCCGGCGACGGTCCTGGCGATCCACGGCGAGCACCGGGAATCGCCGCCCATGCCGGACGTCGTGGCGGCGTGGCGCGAACGTCCGTTGGCGCCCTGACACTTGCGCCCTCACACTTGCGCCGCGCCGTCCCGTTGCACTATGGCTGGCCGGACGCGCAAAGCGAAAAGTGGGCAAAGCGGAAGGGCAAGGGTCATGGGCGCACACGGAATCAACGGCATCGACCATCTCGTCATCGTCGTCCGCGATCTGGAAAAGGCGCAGGACGCTTACCGCCGCATGGGCTTCACCGTCTCGCCGAAGGGCCGGCATGGCGAGCTGAAGTCGGCCAACCACACGATTATGTTTGGGGCGGGCGACTATCTGGAACTGCTCGCCATCGAGCAGCCGCACCCCTTCACCGCTTTCTTCAGCAATGTCCTGAAGACGCGCGAGGGCATCGCCGCGGCGGCGCTGAAGACCGACGACGCGCGGGCGGCGCAGCGCCTCCTGGTTGAGGCCGGCTATCCGGCGGGCGAGCCGGTCGAGTTCGGCCGCCCCGTCGAGTTGCCGGGCGGCGCGCAGCCGGCGCGCTTCACCACCACCCCGATCGACGGCGTGCCGGAATGGGGCGGGCGGGTCTTCCTGTGCCAGCACCACACCCCCGACGTGGTCTGGCGTCCGGAGCTGGTCCAGCACGACAACACGGTGACCGGCCTTGCCGCCCTGGTCGTCGCCGCGGACGATCCGGACGCCACCGCATCCTCCTACGCCCGGCTGTTCGGCACGGCGGTGGAGGCGCGGGGGCCGGCGCGCGTCGTGCCGACCGGCAGCGCTCCCATCGTGGTGGCCGATCCCGCCGCTTTGCATTGGGGCTGGACCGGCGACCCGGCCCTGGCGGTTCCGCGCCCCTTCCTGGCCGGGATGGTGCTGACGGTGGCCGATCTGGAGCGCGCCCAGCAGGCGCTTCAGAAGAGCAAGTTCCCGACCGTCGTCGGCAACGGCGTGCTGCGCGTGTCGTCCGCTAGCGCCTGCGGCGCCATGCTGGCCTTCGCCAAGGATTTCGACCTCGGCGCGCTGATTCCCTGACCCAGCCGGCCGCCGGTTTGTCATAACGGAATCATATTGCTGCACTGCGTCCGATCCGTTGGACAGGACGCTGTCGCGGGCGCACATTCCCCTCTTGCGTGCATGTTGCAGCGCATCATGGGGACGGACCGACGTGGCGGACGGCGATTTCGGCAGGGTTCAGATCGAACCGGCGGGGCAGGGGGCGGCTGGCCAGGAGAGCGCGGCGGCGAATTACCTCGTCGCCGGCACGCCGGCCTACAAGCGGGCGAGCCGCATCCTCTTCGTGGCCGGTTTTTCCACCTTCGCCGCGCTCTACTGCGTGCAGCCGCTGATGCCGGAGTTCACGCGGGAATTCGGCGTCACGCCGGCGCAGTCCAGCCTTGCCCTGTCGGTGTCCACCGGCGTCCTGGCCTTCGCGCTGCTGGTCGCCGGGGCGGTGTCCGACCGGTTTGGGCGCAAGGCCATCATGGCGCTTTCCCTGCTCGCCTCCGGCACGCTGGGAATCAGCGGGGCGATGGCGCCGGACTGGGCGTCGCTGCTGCTGGTGCGGGCGCTGGAAGGGATGGCGCTCAGCGGTCTTCCCGCCGTCGCCATGGCCTACGTGTCGGAGGAGGTGGACCCGCGCTCCGCCGGGGTGACCATGGGCCTTTACATCGGCGGGACGGCGCTCGGCGGCATGTCGGGGCGGGCGCTGACGGCGCTGGTCGCCGACGTCGCGTCCTGGCGCATGGCGATGGGGGTGATCGGCACGCTGGGAATCGCCGCCGCGCTGGCGGTGTGGTTCGCGCTTCCCACATCGCGCCATTTCCAGCGCCGGCCGGCGGGCATGCGGGAACTGGCAGAGGCGTGGCGCGGGCACCTGATGGACCGCGGCTTGCTCGCCCTGTTCGCCATGGGGTTCCTGTCCATGGGGGCCTTCGTCACCGTCTTCAACTACATCGGTTTCCGCCTGCTGGCGCCGCCCTTCGACCTCCGTCCGGCGGCGGTCGGGGCGGTCTTCACGGTCTATCTCTGCGGAGTCGTCAGTTCGCCGCTGTTCGGTGGGCTGGCGGTGCGGCTGGGGCGTGGGCGGGTGCTGGCCGCGGCGGCGGCGATGATGGCGGCTGGGCTGGCGCTGATGACGCCGGACAGCCTGTGGACGATGACGCCGGGCATCGCCCTGTTCACCTTCGCCTTCTTCGGAGTCCACACCATCGCCTCCGGCTGGATCGGGCAGCGGGCGCCGGTCAACCGCGGGCAGGCGTCGGCGATCTATCTGTTCTGCTACTACATGGGCTCCACCATCGCCGGGACGCTGGGCGGCGTCTTCTGGCACGGGTTCGGTTGGGCCGGAGTCGGCGGATTCGTCGGGCTTCTGCTGGCGGTCGGGCTGGCTGTGGCGCTGGGGCTGGCGGTCCGCCGCTGATTCGTTCTTTGCGCGCATACCGAGGTATGGCTTCAATCGTTTCGGTTGCGCCGCGCGCCGCTTGGTCTCATTCTGAGTGCACCTGCACAACGAGGCGACCATGGCCCGTTTGTCCGTCTACAGCGACACCGATCCCACTGTCGCGGAACTCTCGTCCGCCGATACTGCGCTGGTCACCGCCCATCTGGCTCTGGCCGGGGTGCTGTTCGAGCGCTGGCCGGAAACACCATCCATCACCGACGCCGCCGACGCCCAGGCGGTCCTGGACGCCTATGCCGGGCCAGTGGAGGCCCTGAAGCGGGCGCGCGGATTCCAATCCGCCGACGTGGTGCGGATGCCGCGCGGCCTGCCGGACGCGGCGGCCCGCCGCGCCGCCTTTCTCGCGGAACACACCCACGACGAGGACGAGGCCCGGTTCTTCGTGCGGGGCGGCGGCGCCTTTTATCTGCACATGGATGAGAAGGTGTTCCGCATCGTGTGCGGGGCCGGCGACCTGCTGAGCATTCCGGCGCGGACGAAGCATTGGTTCGACATGGGGCCGGACCCGGAATTCACCGCCATCCGATTCTTCACGCGTCTGGACGGCTGGGTGGCGTCCTTCACCGGCGACGTGATCGCCGACCGCTTTCCGAAGTTCGAACCGGGCACCGGTACCATTCGATGAGCCGTCCGCCATGACCCGGCTGCCGCCGACACCTTTCGCCGCAGCCGATTGCGGGCGAAAACCGGTGCTGTTACAAGGTCTTCGGCATCAGCGCCCGACTCCACGCAACTCAACCCAAAGCGGCGCGTCACCCGCCTCGGAGGCTCCATGACCACGGACGGCCACACCGTCCCGCGCACGGGCAACGGCTTCATCGACGCGGCCCATAGCTCGCTGATGGAGCATGTCGACGCCATCCGCCGCGACTGCGCGGCCGGCGCCTCCCGCGATTCCATGATTCCCCGCTTCAGCCGCTTCGCAGACGAGATGCGCATGCATTTCGACCATGAGGAGGTCATCATCCGCGCCGCCGGATTCACCCGGTGGGAGGAGCATGCCGGGCATCACGCGATGCTGGACCAGCAGTTCGGCCGGCTCATCGACTATGTGCGTGAATGCGACGTGACCTCGGACTTCCTGTGCACGGTGGCGGGCACGCTGGACGCCGCCCTGTGTGGGCATGAGATCCGGCACGACGGCGATTACGCCGCGCTGGTGCGCGACGCTTCGCTGGCGCCGGAGGGACGGACCCTGATCGCCTGGAGCAGCGCTTTCGAGGTTGGGGTGGGGCCGCTGGACGCGCAGCATCGCCAACTCGCCGAACTCATGAACGAACTGGACGCGATGAGCCGCCGGGCGGCGCCGGTTCGCGAATCGCTGGACCTTCTGGGAGTGCTGCACGACCATGTGCACGCTCATTTCGCCATGGAGGAAGGGGTGCTGCGCCGAGTGGCGCCCAGCCGTTTCGTGGCCCACCGCAACCATCACCGGTTGCTGGAGGGGCAGTTCGCCGTCATCCGCCGGCAGGTGGAGAACGGGCGGCTCGATCCCGGTGTCGCGGTTCGGGGGTTCCTGCGCTTCTGGCTGTTGGACCATGTGCTCGGCTCCGACCGTCCGACCTTCGCCGAGGCGGCGGACGCGGCGCACCGCTGAGCCTTCCGGCTGCGGTCGTCGTCCCGATCCCGGCCGTCATCAAAAAATCACTTGAATCGCTGGGGAAAAAGCGTAATTCATCGGGGACGACGCACTCGCACGTGCCAATGGCCCTCTGTGGTTATGCAACGACGTACCGCGTCCTTTTTGGCAGAACCGGTCATCAGTGGGCCGGTCCCGAGAGGGAGGTAGGCATGTTGGCTCTCCACGGCAGGGCTCCCAGACGGTAGCCCATAGCCGGACATCGACGCTTTGAACCTGCGGAGCTGTTAGCCCGCTCGTGAGCGTTCGACCCGGCTTTTCTCCGTCGCCTTTCACCACAACCCGAATTCCGGTCCGCGGCTTTGAAGGCCGTGCCGGATTCCCGTCTGTTCGCTGGACCGCCCCGCGCCGGGTGGCCCAGGGTAAGGAGTGCGCCATGGGCTTCATCCGTTCCCGTTCCGCCGTCGCCCCGCTGCGCCGCGGCGTTTCCGTTTCCGCCCCGTCCTTCGGCGCTTCGCCGGTGTCGGACCGCCGCACCTCCGTCCATCAGGCGGTGGCGATGGCCCGGCCCGAGGAGCCGATGCACTGCATCCGTCCGGGCGTCCTGGCCGACACCGCGTCCAGCTTCGTGGCCGCCTTCGACGCCGCCGTATCGGGCGACGTGCTTTACGCCGTGAAGTGCAACCCGGAGCCGGCGGTGCTGCGCGCTCTGTGGGCCGGTGGCGTGCGCCACTTCGACGTGGCCTCGCCCGGCGAGATCCGCCTGATCCGCCAGATGTTCCCGGAGGCGGTGCTGCATTACATGCACCCGGTGAAGGGGCGCGAGGCGATCCGCACCGCCTACCAGCAGTACGGCGTGCGCGACTTCGTGCTCGACAGCATGGAGGAGCTTCAGAAGATCCTGGAGGAGACGGGCGACGCCCAGGACCTCGGCCTCGTCGTGCGTCTGGCGCTGCCGAAGGGCAATGCGGTCTACGACCTGTCCGGCAAGTTCGGCGCTCCGGCGACGGAGGCGGTCGAGCTGCTCCAGGCCGTGCGCATGGTGGCCCCGAAGGTCGGCGTGTCGTTCCATGTCGGCTCGCAGATGCTCGACCCGTCCGCCTACGAGCGGGCGCTGGAGCTGGCCGGCCGCATCATCGCGGAGTCGGGCGTGGTGATCGACGTTCTGGATGTCGGCGGCGGCTTCCCCGTCTCCTATCCGGGCGTCACCCCGCCGCCGCTCGGCGACTTCATGGAGGCCATCGCGCGCGGCGTGGCCAAGCTCGACCTGCCGGCCCACTGCCGCGTCTGGTGCGAGCCGGGCCGCGCGCTGGTCGCTCCGGGCGTGTCGCTGGTCGTGCAGGTGGTCAAGCGCCGCGGCAACGAGCTGTTCATCAATGACGGCGTCTACGGCGCCCTGTCGGACGCCGGGGTCCCCGGCTTCCGCTTCCCGGCCCGCATGATCCGTCCGTTCGCGCCGATGGGGGACGAGCCCGTGGAGGCCTTCGCCTTCTACGGCCCGACCTGCGACAGCGCGGACCGCATGAACGGCCCGTTCCACCTGCCGGCGGACATCCGTGCCGGCGACTGGATCGAGCTGGGCCAGTTGGGGGCTTACGGCTCCTGCCTGCGCACCGCCTTCAACGGGTTCGACCAGGCCCGCGTGGTCGAGGTTTCGGACGCGCCGCTGCTGGAAACACCCGGCTATGTTCTGAAGAGCTGCGTGGCATAAGTCCCGCATCGCGGGAAAGCTGTGGATATCCCTAAAAAATCACCGTAAACCATCGTTGGTCCGCCACCCTCCGCCTTTGCAAGAGGCGCGAGGGTGACGGGCTGTATTTCTGTCACGCCAACCACGGGGGACCGTCTTAGATGACCCTGGACACCAAGCACATCACCTTCACCGGCCGCATGGTCATTGTCGGCTTCGGATCGATTGGCCAGGGAGTTTTGCCCCTGATTTTGCGCCACATCGGAATCACGAAGGACCAGATCACCATCGTCACCGCCGAGGAGCGCGGTCATGCCGAGGCGGATGAGCTTGGCGTCAAATTCATCAACCTGCCGCTGACGAGGGAGAACCACGCCCAGGTCCTGGAACCCATGCTGGGCAAGGGCGATTTCCTGGTCAATCTGTCGGTGGACGTGTCGTCCGTCGCCCTGTTCGAGTTCTGCTACAAGGTCGGCGCGCTCTACATCGACACCTGCGTGGAGCCGTGGGCCGGCGGTTACACCGACCCGTCGCTGTCGCCGTCGCTGCGCTCCAACTACGCCCTGCGCGAGACCGCGCTGTCGCACCGCGCCGCCTTCGAGGGCGGGCCGACCGCCGTTCTGACCCATGGCGCAAACCCCGGCCTCGTTTCGCATTTCGTGAAGCAGGCGCTGCTCAACGTCGCCGCGGACACCGGCGAATCGACGGAGGTCCCGAAGGACCGCGCCGGCTGGGGCGCGTTGGCCGCCAAGCTGGGCGTCAAGGTGATCCACATCGCCGAGCGCGACACCCAGGTCTCCAACGAGCCGAAGAAGGTGGGCGAGTTCGTCAACACCTGGTCCATCGACGGTTTCGTCGGCGAGGGTTGCCAGCCCACCGAACTCGGCTGGGGCAGCCATGAGAAGCATTTCCCCGTGGACGGGCGCCGTCATGAATTCGGCTGCGACGCCGCCATCTATCTGATGCGCCCCGGCGCCTCCACCCGCGTGCGCACCTGGACTCCGCTGGAGGGGCCGTTCCACGGCTTCCTCATCACCCACAGCGAGGCGATCTCCATCGCCGACTACTACACCCAGCGCGACGGCAACCACGTCACTTACCGCCCGACCGTGCATTACGCCTATCACCCGTGCGACGACGCGGTGAAGTCGGTGCACGAGCTGGCCGGCAAGAACTGGTACATGCAGCCCAGCCAGCGCCTGATGATGCACGAGATCGTCAGCGGCACCGACGAGCTGGGCGTGCTGCTGATGGGCCACAAGAAGGGCATCTACTGGTTCGGCTCCCGCCTGGGGATCGACGAGGCGCGCGCTCTGGTGCCCTACAACAACGCGACGTCGCTGCAGGTCACGGTGGCGGTCCTGGCCGGCATCGTCTGGGCGCTGGAGAACCCCAACCGCGGCATCGTCGAGCCGGACGAGATCGACTTCCAGCGCATCCTGGAGATCGCCAAGCCCTATCTCGGCGAGCTGGTCGGCGCCTATGGCGACTGGACTCCGCTGCAGGACCGCGAGCGCCTGTTCCCCGAGGACATCGACCACGACGATCCCTGGCAGTTCAAGAACTTCCGGGTCGTGTGAGGCCGGTTGGCCTGAACAGGAAAGGGGCTCTTCGGAGCCCCTTTTCCTTTGGCGCGGTCAGAGGGTGAGCGACAGCAGCAGCGCGCCGGCCACCAGGGCGATGCAGGCGCGCCGGTAGAGGTGAAGGGCGCGGGTGATGTCCTGCGCGGTGGCCGCGGTGCGGCCCGGCCCCATCCAGGCGTCCTCGATCCGCACCTCGCCATAGACCCGCGGCCCGCCGAGCCGGAGGTCCAGCGCCCCGGCCATCGCCGCCTCCGGCCAACCGGCGTTGGGGGAGCGGTGGCGGTGGGCGTCGCGCCGCACCGACCGCCAGGATTCGGCGGCGTCGGCCCCCTCGGTGAAGCGGGCGGCAATCCATATCAGCAGCGCCGACAGGCGGGAGCCGGGCAGGTTGACCAGATCGTCCAGCCGCGCCGCGGCCCAGCCGAACGCCTCGTGCCGGGGCGTGCGGTGGCCGATCATGCTGTCCGCGGTGTTGATCGCCTTGTAGAGCGCGATTCCCGGCAGCCCGCCGACCAACAGCCAGAAGGCCGGGGCAACCACCCCATCCGAGAAGTTTTCCGACAGGCTTTCGATGGCGGCGCGGCTTACCCCATGCTCGTCCAGGGTGGCCGGATTGCGGCCGACGATGCGCGACACGGCCTCGCGCGCCGCCTCCAGCCCGCCGTCGCGGAAGGCGGCGGCGACCGCGGCGACATGGTCGTGCAGGCTGCGCTGCGCCAGCAGGGTGGAGGCCAGCGCCGCTTCGAGAAGGCCGCCCAGCGGCAGGTTCCGGCACAGCCCGGCCACCGCCGACGCCGCACCGCCCACCACCAGCAGCAGGACGAGCAGAGCCAGCACCCCCGCCGCCTTGCGGACGGCGAAGGAATCGCGCTCCCGGTTGAGCGCGCGGTCAAGCTGGGCGATAAGCGCCCCGATCCACACCACCGGGTGGCGGATTTGGGCGTAGAGTGCGTCCGGATAGCCGGCGGCGGCCTCGATGAGGAGAGCGGCGGCGAGCACGGACGGATGAAGCTCCACGGGATCGAATCCTCTGGGGGAAGGGAAGGGGGCGGGATGATGGCGGAATCGGCGGCGGGGTCCAAGAGGATCATCCATGGCGGAGACCTCGACGCTGCGCGGGCGGCCTTTCCGGGGGCGCCGGAACCGTGGGTGGACCTGTCCACCGGAATCAACCCCTGGCCCTATCCGCTGCCGCCCATCCCGGCCGAGGCCTGGACGCGCCTGCCGGGCCGCGCCGCCGAAACGGCGCTGCGCGAGGCCGCGGCCGCCTGCTACGGAGCGCCGTCGCCGGACTGCGTCGCGGCCGCGGGCGGTTCCCAGGCGCTGATTCAGATCCTGCCGCGGCTGCGGCCTCCGGGAACGGTCGTCGTCCTGGGGCCGACCTACGCGGAGCACGCCGCGGGCTGGGCCAAGGCCGGCCATCGCGTGACCGAGGTGATGACGCTGGAATCCTGCGCCGCCGATGTGGTGGTGGTCGTCAACCCGAACAACCCGGATGGCCGGATCGTCCCGCCCGAAGCGCTGCTGGCCCTGGCGGAGCGGCAGGCGGCACGGGGCGGCTGGCTGGTGGTGGACGAGGCCTTTGCCGAGGTCGCCCCGGAATGCAGCGTGGCGTCGGAGGCCGGGCGCGCCGGACTGGTCATCCTGCGCTCCTTCGGGAAGTTCTTCGGGCTGGCCGGAGTGCGGCTCGGCTTCCTGCTCGGCGGGCCGGCGCTGGTCCGGGAGGCGCTCGCCGCCGTGGGGCCTTGGGCGGTGTCGGGTCCGGCGCTGGCCGTCGCGACCGCAGCCTTGTCGGATTCGGCGTGGATCGCCGCCACCCGGCGCCGTCTGGCGGAGGCCGCGGCCCGCTTCGACACGCGTTTGGTGGATGCCGGGTTGCACGTCACAGGAGGGACGTCGCTCTTTCGTCTCATAGACGCTCCCCAGGCTGCCGGGCTTTACAACGCCTTAGGCCGGGCCGGGGTGCTGACGCGCCGGTTCGACTACCGGCAGGATTGGCTGAGGCTGGGCTTGCCGGTGGACGAGGCGGCGGAAGACCGCGTGAAAACTGCGTGCGGAATGTTCAGAAACCGATAGATTTTGCGCTCAAGATGGGCGATCACCACCATAGCGCGACAAGATGGCACACAGGGGCAAAAAGGCGCATCGGCTAACGTACTCCTTGTTTGCCCTATCGTGGCGCAAGAATCTTCCATGACGCTGTGGGGGCCATGCTGGATTCGGTCGGTTCAATGAGTTCTTCTGGGGATGCGGAGGAAACCCGTGTTGCACTGTGGCGTGTGTTCGACACGCTGCCGACGGGGGCCTGCGTCACCACGGACACAGGGACCATCCTGTACGCCAATCCGGCCCTGCACGGTCTGCTGCGCTATCCTCCGGGCGGCCTGACCGGCCTCGACCTCGCGGCGCTGGAACCGGAGGATGCCTTTCTTCCGGCGCTGCCGGACGCGCCGGGTGAGCGGCGATTGCGCTGTCAGGATGGCGGAACCGTCTGGGTGGCGGAGTCGGTCGGTCCCACCGCGGGTCCGCTGGGCGAGCCGCAGTCGCTGCGCGTCTACACCGACGTCAGCCACCATCGGCAGGCGCAAGCGGCGCTGCGCGACCAGCTCCTGATGAAGGAGGTGCTGTTCGAGACGCTGCCGGTTCCCGTTTTCGTGAAGAACGCAGCCGGTGAGTACACAGACTGCAACGACGCCTTCGAACGCTACACCGGACTGGAGCGCCGAAGCATCGTCGCCAAGACCGCCTTCGCCGTGATGGACCCGCGCATCGCCAAGGCGCACGCCGACCAGGATCGCGAGCTGACCGTCAACTGGGGCCAGCGCAGCTATGAGGAGGCGGTTCCCTTCGTCGGCGGCACCACCCGCCTGTCCAGCCTGACCAAGGCCGTCTTCTGCGACAGCAGCGGGAACCTGGGCGGCATCGTCGGCGTGATCCACGACCTGACCGAGGGGCTGCCCAGCGAGGAGCGGCTCCAGGCCATCCTGGAGCAGAGCCCGATCGGCGTGTCGGTGTCGCGCCGCGACGACGGCAAGATCATCTTCGTCAACACCCGCTTCGCCGAACTGATCGGGTTGAAGCGCGAGGATCTGATCGGCCGGCAAGCCCGCGACTATTACCTGGACCGGCACCAGCGCGAGCGGGTGATCGATCGCCTGCGCTCCTTCGGGTCGGTGACCAACATGGAGGTGCAGTTCCGCCGGGCCGACGGATCGTCCTTCTGGACGCTGTTCACGGTCAACCAGGCGGTGATCCAGGGCGTTCAGGTGAATCTCGCCTGGATCTACGACTACACCGACCGCCGGAACATGGAAGAAGCGCTGCGGGACATGGCGTCCCGCGATCCGCTGACGGGAATCTACAACCGGCGTTCCTTCATGGAGCTGGCGCGCTCGCAGCTGGCCCGTGCCCACCGCTTCAACGAAGCGATGTCGGTCTTCGTGCTGGACGTCGACCATTTCAAGCGCATCAACGACAGCTACGGCCACGCCACCGGCGACGACGCCCTGCGCATGGTGGCCGGCGGCTGCCAGGCCATTCTGCGCGAGTACGACATTCTCGGCCGGTTGGGCGGCGAGGAATTCGTGGTGGTCCTGCCCGGCGCCACCGCGGAGGAATCCCGCGTGGTGGCGGAGCGGGTGCGCCGCCACCTGTCCCGCATGGCGATTCCAGGGCCCGAAGGCCGCTTCCATTTGACCAGCAGCATCGGCATCTCCGCGCTGGATGGTGCTTACGACACGCTGGAAAAGGCGATTCACCGGGCCGACCTCGCCCTCTACCGGGCCAAGCGCGAGGGTCGCAACCGCGTCGTGGTCTACGAACAGGGCATGTGATCCGCCATTTTTGGGAGAAGATCGGTCCAGTCTCGTCCATGGTGCCGTCTTGATCTTCCCGTTGGACTCCATACGGTGCGTCCCGGTTCAACCCCTTATGCGCGTGATGCATGTGATGCAATTTGTCGCAGCCGGTCGCCGTCCGTTTTTAAAGCCATCCAATTATTACGTACGCTATGAGTCGAGGGCAGAAGATATTACCAACGGTTGGGTTGGTGACCTGTTTGTCGGGTGATTGCGTTCACCGGCGTTTGAAAGGCGGACGGTCATGGCGGTCGGCACGGGCGGCACACACGGTACCCTGACCGGGCGGGAGCGGACCTTTCACCGCGATGAGATCATCGTCTCGAAAACGGATCTCAAGGGCCGCATCACCTACGCCAACGATGTGTTCCTGCGCATCAGCGGCTACAGCGAAGCGGAGTTGCTGGGGCAACCGCACAACATCGTCCGCCATCCCGACATGCCCCGCTGCGTCTACAAACTGCTGTGGAGCCGCATCGAATCCGGAAGCGAAATCTTCGCCTATGTGATCAACCGGGCGAAGGACGGCGACCATTACTGGGTGTTCGCCCATGTCACGCCGGTGTTCGGCAATCCGGAAAGCGGAAACGGGCAGACCATCACCGGCTACCATTCGAGCCGGCGGGTGCCGGCGCCCCCTGCGGTGGAGGCGGCGGCGGGTCTTTACGCCGCGCTGCGGGCGGAAGAGGCGCGGCACGCCGACCGGAACGCGGCCATGGCGGCCTCCGGTGCCATGCTGGAAAAACTCCTGCGCGACAAGGGCACGAGCTATGACGAGTTTGTCTTCAGTCTCTAAATCGCTCGCCGCCGCCGCTTCGGCCGCCCTGCTGTCGGGGGCACAGGCGATGTACGGTCTTGCCACCGGCGACGCCGTCGCCGCCGTGCTGGGCCTGCTGGCGGTCCTTCCCTGTCTTGCCGCGATCCGCTGGCTGGTGCTCACCAACCGGACCATCCGGAAGGCCAGCACGGTCATCGCCGCGGCCGAGAAGGGTGACCTTCAACCACGCATCCTGAACATCCACGGCGCCAGCCCGATCGCGGACATGCTGCGGACCATCAACCGCCTGCTCGACCGCGTCGAGTCGTTCGGCAAGGAGGCCAACGCCGCCATGCAGCACGCGGCGGAGGGGCAGTATTACCGGCGCATCGTGATGACCGGCATGGTCGGGGAGTTCGGCGCCTACGCCCGCCAGATCAACGACGGTTTGGCGGCCATGGACGGCAAAAGCCGCGAGTTCGTGGAGAGCGCCACCCGCATCGGCGCCAACATCAAGGAGGTGGCGCAGAGCCTGTCGGCCAGCGCCGCCCAGCTCGAAGCGTCCTCCACCGCCATGACGGCGACCGCCGCCACGGCCAGCGAGCAGTCCTTCTCCGCAGCCTCGGCGGCCGAGCAGGTGTCCTCGAACGTGGACGGCGTGGCCGCGGCGACCGGCGAGGTGTCGGGCGCCATCGGCGAGGTAGCGCAGGGTGTCTCCCGCACCGCCGATCTCGCCCGCAGCTCGGTTGAGAAGGTGCGGGAGGCGGACGCCACCATCCGCTCCCTGCTGGCCGCCTCCGAGCAGATCGGCGCGGTCGTGCAACTCATCAACGACATCGCCAGCCAGACCAACCTGCTGGCGCTGAACGCCACGATCGAGGCGGCGCGGGCCGGCGAGGCCGGGAAGGGATTCGCCGTGGTGGCGACCGAAGTGAAGAACCTCGCCAACCAGACCGCCAAGGCGACGGAGGACATCTCCGCCCAGATCGCCCAGGTCCAGTCGGTGACACGCGACACGGCGGCGGTGATCCAGAATGTCGGCGGCATGATCCACGACATCGACGAGATCGCCGTGGGCATCGCTGGTGCCGCCGAACAGCAGAGCGCGGCCATCGACGAGATCAGCCGTTCCATCCGCGAGGCGTCGGCTGGCGTGCGCACCGTGGCCGACGCGGTGACCAGCGTGTCTTCCGGCGCGCAGGATGCCAGCGCCGCCGCCAGCCAAGTCCTGTCCTCCGCCGGTGAGCTGGCGCGCCGCGCCGTGACCTTGAACGGCGACATCGACAATTTTGTCGCGCGCGTCTGCGGCGGGCAGCGTTAAGGATCGGCGAGGGCAGCCCCGCCGCGGTGTGAGGGTGGGGCCGGGCGTGCCTGCTTGTCCCCGGACGCGTCCATCGGCGGCCCCGACATCGGCTGACCCGACATCTCCAGCCCGACCCGCACGTTGTCCGGTGGGGTGCAGGCCCGCTCGGCGTCCTTGAGGGCGGCTTCCAGGGCCTGGATGCGATCCCTCCTGATGCCGGCGGCATCCCTGCGGCGGGCCGCCGCCACCAGTCCCCCGGCCAGTGCGGAGGCCTGCGCGAAGCCGACATTGCCCGCGGAGCCCTTGAGGATGTGGGCCTCGCGTTCCACGATCGGGAAATCGCCGTCCTGAGCGCCACGGCGCAACCGGTCGAGATGGCCCGGCGCTTCGCGAAGGAACGTGTCCATCAACAGGCCGAAGCCCTCGTCGCCAAGCGCGTCGCGCAAGTCCTCGCGTTTGGCGTGGTCGATGCGCGGTGGCGGAATTTCGGTCTGTAGCGACGGCTCCAGCCGGTTGGAGCCGCTTCCTTGCGGGAGACCGCTCCATCGCGCGACCGTCCGCAAGAGCTGGTCCGCCGTGATGGGCTTGGGCAGGTAATCATCCATCCCCGCCGCCAGACAGGTGGCCTGATCCCCCTCCATGGCGTTGGCGGTCATGGCGACGACGGGAACGCGGGCGGCGGCCCCGCCCATCCGGCGGATCGCCCGGGTCGCCGCCAGACCATCCATCTCCGGCATCTGCACGTCCATCAGGACAAGGTCGTAGGGCAGGGCGGCGACGGCGTTGACCGCCTCCAGCCCGTTCGACACGGAATCGACGGCATGGCCGGCCCGGCGCAGCAAGGCCAGCGTCACCTGAAGGTTCACCGGATTATCCTCCGCCACCAGGATGCGGCGGCGGGCCGTGCCGGTCGGGGGGGCGCCGGGCGGTATCGGCGCGTCCGAGGTCCTGCTCGAAGGAGATGTCAAAGGTGATCCCGGTGGAGAAGAGGTGCCAGGCTTGCCGGCCGGAGCTGCATCCGGATGCGAAACTCGGGGTGCCTGCGTGGCGAACAGGCGTGACACCACGGTGTGGAGCGCCGTGGAACGGACGGGTTTGACGATCCGTATGTCGATTCCGGCAGCGTCCTCCGCCATCTCGCCCATTCGATGGGAGGTGGCCAGAGCCAGCGGCAGGTCGGCCAGTGCCGGTACGGCACGGATGCGGGCGGCCAACTCCGGCCCGGTCAGGCCCGGCATGCAATGATCGAGAATGGCGGCGTCAAACGGACGGCCCGAGGCGCGCGCCGCCAGAAGCCGGTGAAGGGCGTCCTCTCCGGTTGCGGCGGATTCGGTTTCCAGGCCCATCGCGGCGAGCTGACGGGCGAGCAGGTCGCGGTTCACCGCCAGATCGTCGACCAGTAGAATGCGCCTCCCAGCCCAACTTCCCGGCATCTGCGGTGCGGATGCGGCGTCCGTCGGTGTGCCGCGCCACAACGGAATGACGACCCAGAAGACGCTGCCCTCCCTGGGCGTGCTGTCTACGCCGATCCGCCCGCCCATCAACTCCGCGAGGCGTTTGCAAATGGCGAGGCCAAGCCCAGTCCCGCCGTGGCGCCGCGCCGAGGACCCGTCCACCTGACTGAACATCGTGAAGAGACGCCTGTGGTCCGCCGCGGCGATGCCGATGCCGGTGTCCCTCACCTCGAAACGGATGGTCACCGGCGTCTCGTGCGGGGCCAGAGCCGCGGATTCATCCGGCTCCGGTCCATCGTCCGCCCCGGTGGCAAGGTCATTCTCTTCCACCGACAGCACGATGGTCACGCTGCCCTGGTCGGTGAACTTGACCGCGTTGCCGGCAAGGTTGATGAGGATCTGGCGCAGCCGTCCGGGATCGCCGCGCAGCGGACCGTGCAGGGCCGGAGGGACGTAGCTGGCCAGTTCCAGCCCCTTGGCGGCGGCGCGCGGGGCCAGCAGCTCCACCACGCTTTCCACCAGCGGCACGGCTTCGAAGTCCGACACCTCCAGGGCGAGACGCCCGGCGTCGATCTTGGAGAAGTCCAGGATGTCGTTGATGATGGTCAGCAGCGATTCCGCGGAGTCGCGAATGGTGTCGGCGTAGCCGCGCTGCTCCTCGTTCAGGTGGGTTTCCTGAAGAAGCCCGGCCATGCCGATCACGCCGTTCATGGGCGTCCGGATCTCGTGGCTCATGGTCGCCAGGAATTCCATCTTGCTGCGCTGCCCGGCCTCGGCCTTCTCCTTGGCTTCGGTCAGAGCCCGCTCGACCCGCTTGCGCTCCGACAGATCGCGGAAGAAGGCGGCGAAGAGGATGCCCTGCTGAGTCTCCACCTCGGCCAGGGAGAGGTCGAGGGGGAACACTTCGCCATCCATCCGCAGCCCGTTCACCTCCCGCGTGTAGTTCGGGCCGATCCGTCGGGCGCCTGCGGCAATGGCCTCCATGACGCGGCTGTGGGTCGGGCGGTGGTGCGACTCCATCAACTCCCGCACATGACGCCCGATCAGGTCGCCGGGCGGGTAGCCGAAGATGCGGTGGGCCGCGGTGTTCGCGGTTTCGATCACGCCATCCGACCGCGCCGTCAGAATGCCCTCGGCGGCGGTTTCCAGGAGCGTGTTGAAACGGGCGTTGCCGTCTTCGAGCTGAGCATCCTTGCGGCGCAGCAGGATCAGCGCGGTGGTGAAGAGGAGGATGACCACGCCGGCGGCCAGCGCGACCCCGGCAACCTCCAACTGGTTGGTCCACCAGCCCGCCAGTTCCTCGTCCTCGCTGCGGCTGATCGCCAGAACCAGCGGCCAGAGCGGCGTGGCGCGATAGGCGGTGATGCGCTTCTGCCCGTCCTGGGAGGTTTCGTGGAAAACGCCACCCTCGGACATGGGAAGATGGACGCGGAACAACTCCGCCCCGGCCATCGGCGTGCCGATGCCGTCCGTCCCGTCTTGCGGAAGTCGGGTCAGGAGCAGTCCATCCCGGCGGTAGAGCGACGCCGTGCCGTGCAGCCCGTTGCGCACCGCACGGAAGACGCCTTGCAGATACTCGGAATTGACCGAGGCGACGGCGACGCCCAGCAGCGCCCCATCCGCTTCCCGGATCGCCCGGCTCATCGGCAGGACCCACTTGCCGGACCGGTCGTCCGCAGCCCCGGTCGGCGCCAGGAACCGCCCGCGCAACGGGGCGCCGATATAGAGGCCCTGGCTATGTCCGGACAATTGGGTGCGAAACAGATCCAACTCCGCGAAGGAGGAGCCGAGCAGACGAGGGTCCTCGGTGGTTGCCACCAGAACGCCCCGGCGGTCGAGCACCGAAAGGCCGCGGAGGTGCGGTGAACGGCGCAGCCGTTCCTGAAGCAGCGGAGACGGCGCTCCTTCCTGGCCTCCCGTCGGCTGGCCGCGCAGCAGATTGCCGACGCCCCCCTCCTCGCCCACCGAGGCCAGCGCGATGTCCACCGCCTGGACCGTGCGGCTGACGGAGGATTCAAGGGCGCTCGCCAGATCGTCGATGTTCTCCGCCGCATTCCTCAGCGCCAGGGCGCGGTCGGCGTGGACGTCGTAGGCGACCTCGAACACAAGGGCCATCACCGACAAGAAGGCCAACGCGAGAAGGGCGCCCCGATGCTGGAACAGGGCAAGCTTGGCCATCACGCGTGGCTCCGTGCGGTGCGGTGGTATCGCTCGAATCTTAACAGCGGTCAGGCGAATCGCAAGCATGCGCTGTGCTTCCCAGGAGCGCGGTGCTATCCTGCCGCGGTTCTGGGAGCGGTTTTGAGGGTGCGAGGCCGTGCGGCGTCTTTTCATCGCACTGACAGCGTTGGCGCTTCACGCGGCGCTCCAGTCGGTGTTCGTGGTGTCCGGGACGTCGCCGGTCCGGGCGGAAGGCCGGCTTGACCGGGTGCAGCGCACCGGGCTGTTGCGCGTGTGCATCTGGCCGGACTATTACGCCATCTCGTTCCGCAGCCCTTACAGCGGGGAACTCCAGGGCCTGGACATCGACATGGCGCGGGCCTTCGCCCACGATCTGGGCGCACGGGTGAGCTTCGTGGAAAGCGGCTTCCCGAACTTCGTCGCCGATCTGCGGAGCGACCGGTGCGACATCGGCATGTTCGGCATCGGCGTCACCGCCGTCCGCGCCGAAAAGGTCGCCTTCAGCCAGCCCTACCTGCGCAGCGGCATCTACGCTGTTTCCTCCCAGACGCACCCGCGTATCCTGCGGTGGGACGATCTGGACCAGGACGGCATGGTGGTGGCGGTTCAGAAGGGCACCGTCATGGACGACTACGCCAGCCGAGCCTTCCGCAAGGCCAGCGTCCGCATCGTGTCGGGACCTCTGGAGCGGGAAGAGGAGGTCGAGTCCGGACGCGCCGACGCCTTTCTCACCGATTTCCCCTATGGACAGCGGATGCTCGCCTTTCACCAATGGGCGCACCTGATCGCCCCGGAAAGCCCGGTCCAGACCACGCCCTACGCCTACGCCGTGGCGCCGGGGGACCCGCTGTGGCTCGACCGGGTCAATCGGTTCGTCGACGCGGTCAAGCGCGACGGGCGGCTGGAGGCCGCCGCCGCCCGATTCCGCCTGACCCCCATCGTGGCGCGGGATTGACGGTCAGATCTCGACCTGCGTGCCCAGCTCCACCACGCGGCCCGGCGGAATGCAGAAGAACTCGGTCGCCGACAGGGCCGTCTTCGACAGCAGGATGAAGGCCGGCTCGCGCCAGCCCGGCAGGCCGGTGGATCGGGACGGGATCAGCGTCTCGCGGCCCAGGAAGAACGACGTCTCCATCATGTCCAGATGCAGGCCGAAGCGGCGGCACCGCTCCAGGGCGCGGGGAATGTGCGGCTGCTCCAGATAGCCGAAACGCAGGACCACGCGAAAGAAGCCCTTGCCCAGCTTCTCCACCAGGACGGCGCGGTCCGGGGTGACGCGGGGCACCTCCTCCGTGATGACGGTCATGACGACCACCCGCTCGTGCAGCACCCGGTTGTGCTTGATGTTGTGCAGGAGGGCGTGGGGGACGACGTCGGGGTTGCCGGTCATGAAGATGGCCGTCCCGGCGACGCGCTGCGGCGACTGCGGCGAGACGCGCTGCAGGAACAGGTCCATCGGCAGGGCGTCGGCGTAGAGCCGCTCGGCCAGGATGCGGCGGCCCCGGCGCCATGTGGTCATCAGCGTGTAGACCGCCGCCGCGATCACGAGCGGGAACCAGCCGCCGTCCGGCACCTTCAGCAGGGTCGCCCCGAACAGCGCCAGATCGATCACCAACAGGATGGAGAAGGCTGCGACGACCAGCAGGGGATTCCAGCGCCACAATCGCCAGGCAACCACCGCGGCCAGGATCGTGTCGATGGCCATGGCCCCCGTCACCGACACGCCGTAGGCGGCGGCCAGATTGCTGCTGGACCCGAAGCCGATCACCAGGATCACCACGCCGACCAACAGCAGCCAGTTGTTGCGCGGGATGTAGACCTGGCCGACCTCATGTTCGGACGTGTGGCGGATTTCGCGCCGCGGCAGATAGCCGAGCTGGACGGCCTGCCGGGTCAGCGAAAACGCGCCGGAGATCACCGCCTGGCTGGCGATGACCGTGGCCGCGGTGGACAGCAGGACCAGGGGCAACTGTGCCCAATCCGGCGCCAGGTGGAAGAAGGGGTTCTCCAGCGTTTCCGGCTCGTGCAGCAGCATGGCGCCTTGCCCGAAGTAGTTCATCAGCAGCGCCGGCAGGACGAGGTAGAGCCAGGCGATGCGGATCGGCGCCCGCCCGAAATGGCCCATGTCGGCGTAAAGCGCCTCGGCCCCGGTGACCGCCAGAACCACGGCGCCCAGCGTCAGGAAGGCCACCCAGCCGTGGTCGACGAAGAGCGCCGCGCCGTAGAGCGGGTTGAAGGCGCGCAGCACGTCCGGCCAGTGCAGAACCTGCATCAGGCCCAGCACAGCCAGCGTGGCGAACCAAACCCCCATGATCGGGCCGAAGAAGATGCCGACCCGGCCGGTTCCCTGCCGTTGGAACAGGAACAGCAGGGTCAACACCGCCAGCGTGATCGGGACGATGTAGGGGGACAGGGCCGGAGTGACGACCTTCAGCCCCTCCACCGCGCTCAGCACCGAGATGGCCGGGGTGATCAGGCTGTCGCCGTAGAACAGCGCCATGCCCAGGATCGCCAGCGCCATGATGGCGCGGTTGCCCGCTTTGGAACGGAGCCCGCGGTGGGCCAGCGTGCCCAGAGCCAGGACGCCGCCTTCTCCCTTGTTGTCCGCCCGCATGACGAGCAGGACGTATTTGAGCGTCACGACGATGATGAGCGCCCAGGTCGCCAGCGACAGGATGCCGAGGATGGTCGGCTCGTCGAGCGGCAGGCCGGTGTGGGTGAAGGACTCCCGCATGGTGTAGAGCGGGCTGGTGCCGATGTCGCCGTAAACCACGCCCAACGCTCCCAGGACGAGGGCGGGCATGCGGTTGGCTTGAGGGGAGTGGCCCGGGGGGGTGGAGCTGGGAGCGGCGTTGGGGGCCGGAGCGGAGCCGTTCGGTCCGTCGCCGGTGTGCTGGTTGGCGCTGTCCATGATGGTCCGTTCGTTCGGATCGCGGTCCGGTGTCGGGGGTTCCTCCTTGCGGGCGGAACGCTTCGGCCGCGAACCTTCTCCTTACATCAACCGCTCATCACAAGACCATATGGTTCCGGTGGTGCGGGGCCGCCAGCAACAACGTGGAGACCGGCGGGCTTCCTCGCGCCCGGCTTCACGGCCAAGATCCCCGGGCAGAACAAACAGGGGGTGACCTCTTGATGTTCTTGTTTTGTTCTGATACGTTCCTCCCATCAGAACCGCGGACGAGCGTCGACACCGCCCGGTGTGGCGCCGCCAACCGATGAAGGAGGACTGCCATGTCGATCCTGGTTTTCCTGCGCGAGCTTGCCGGACTGACGGCCCTGTTCGGCACCCTGTTCGTCTGGACTCTGTTGGGCCACGCCGCCGGCTTTTGAAGCGCCACCCCTTCCGAAAGGAGTCGCCATAAGGGTTGGGCCTCCTCTGGATGATCATCCGAAATCCCAGGCAACCCTTGGCGACGCATCGCTTACATCCGGAATGCGCTCACCGCAGCGGCCGGGCACCTCCAGCTAAGCCGGGGCTAGCCGGGCCGGGGCGGGAGACGCGACGATCAGGCCACCGGCCGCGGCCGGCTGGTGACGACAACGCGGAATTCTGGGATCGGGACGGATGCGAAACTTCTTTCGGAAGCGGCGGGCGACCGCCGATGCGGATGACCGGATGTCCATGGGCGGCGGCATCACGGGTGGTGGAGCGGCCGGACCGGGCGCCACCCCGGGCAATGCGGCTCACGGTCATCCCGCGATGCAATCCCAGAGCCCGCTCGCGGGCCGCCCGGCGCCGCATCTGCGGCCGGTCGGCGGTCCCGAGGGCGGCGGTTCTGGTGGCGGCGGTCTTGGTGGGGGGCTTGGCGAGACGATGCGCGGCCCGTCCGGGTTGCGGCACGATCCGCTGAACAGCCCGCTCGGCGGCGGACTGGGCGGCGGATTGGGCGCCCAGCGCGGCCAGACGTCCGCCGACACGGAACTGCCACGCTTCACGATGACCGTGAACGGCGGGCTGCGCGGGCCGGGAGCGGTCGGCGCACCGGCCATGCTGAAGGGACTCACCCCCGAGTTGAACGGTCTGCTGCGCGAGGCCTTCACGCCGACGCGGCCCAAGCAGCAGTTGAACTCGCTGTTCATCGGCCGCACCGACACGCTGAAGCGCATTATCTCCGCCATCGAGGAGGAGCGGGCGCACGTCATCCTGTTTGGCGACCGGGGCCGCGGCAAGACCTCCGTCGCCAATGGCATCGAGAAGATCGCCAGCCAGGCCGGCTACCTCTCGCTGAAGCTGACCTGCAGCGCGGAGCTGAGTTTCGAAGACATCTTCCGCCATTTCCTGAAGAAAATTCCCTCCACCTATTACCGGTCGGGGATGGACAACCCCTTCGCCTCGCGCCGCAGCTTCACCAGCTTCAACGAGCTTTTGCCCGAGGGCGGATTCAGCGTGACGGAGCTGAACGAGGTCCTGGCCGGCATCCACGCCACGCATGTGCTGCTGATCCTCGACGAGTACGACCGCGTCACCGACGAGGACTTCCGCAACAAGCTGGCCGAGCTGTTCAAGAACCTGACCGACAGCTCGATCCCGGTGACGCTTCTGGTGGTCGGCGTGGCGGAGAACCTCGATCAGCTTCTGGGCAAGCATCCGTCGATCCAGCGTTCGCTCGTGCCGGTGCATTTGCCGCTGATGACCGATATGGAAATCGGGCGCCTCATCACCGCGGGGGCGGAGAACGCCGGAATCGCCTTCGCGCCGGAAGCCGTGGACCGCGTCTGCGAGTTCGTCCGCGGCCTGCCTTACTACGCCCAGCTTCTTGGCCTGCACGCCGCCCGCAGTGCCGTCAGCCGCGGTTCGACGGTGGTGGAGCGGGACGACCTCGCCTACGCCGTCACCCGGTGCCTTCAGGAGGCGGAACGCGGCATCGTCGACTCCTACGCCCGCGCGCTGGCCGCCGAACGCCGCGCCGAACTGGAGGATGTGCTGCTGGCCTGCGCCCTGTGCCCGGCGGATGCATACGGAACCTTCGATCCGAAGGAACTGGCCGGACCGGGCGGCGCTCCGCCGACCAAGGAAGCGCTCGGCATTCTGGAGCGGCTCTGCCGTGAAGAGTATGGCGGCGTTCTGGCTCCGGTGGTCGAGCCGGGCTGGACCCGCTACCGCTTCCGCAACCAGATGATGCGCCAGTATGTGCTGATGCGGCAGGCCCACGAGCGCGGCCAGATCTGACCGTCCATCCACGGCAGGCCGGTCCGGGAAGGCCCCTTTCCGCCGTCAGGCGGGGAGGGGCCTTCTTGCGTTCCGGCATCCGGTTCCTCGGCAGTCAACGCGAATCGAGCAGCATCGCCAGGAGAACCGTGCCTGCGACCAGCCCGCACAGGGCGACCACGATGGCAAGGCTGCGCAGGAACTGGCGCATCTCCCCCTGTTTCCAGGCGCTTCGGGCCAGAAGCAGCAGGTAGCCGGCCGCCGCCGCGCCGATCATCGTCCACATCGAACCATGCACCGCATCTGTCGAGAACGCTCCCTCCGCATGGTGTTATGACCTACGGTGAGTGGGCGGCGGCGATCATAGGACGCGCACGGCAAGGGGCGGATGCGCTTCTTCGGCATGAGTGCCTCCTGCCCGTTTGGGGTCGGGAACTTTTGGCAACCCACATGAACCCGGAATCACCCTCGCGCATCCAAAGCGTGCGACCGCCTGCAATAAGGTGGTAGAAAATCTGAAAAGTATCCGTTCGATTGGGGAGGATGAATACTTTAAAAGAGATGCGGTAATCCATGATTAAAAGTAGCTTTGCGCATATGCCTAATGCGTTCTTCTTTTAATCCCACAGAGTGGTACCGTATTGCACGACACAGGGGTAAGGTCATCCAAAATATCGGCACGTCAATGCCATCGGTGGGGCACGGGTGGGGAAACCTCGGGTGATTGGTAACCTACAAGATTGCCCAGGGAGTCAGAGCAATTTTCCAAAAATCGCGGGAGCTGACCAATGGAACCAGTGCGTGCTTTTCTGATCGACTCCAATAAGCTGTTCCGCGAAGGCCTGAAAAGGCTTCTCGACGATTCACCCTTTCAGATCGCCGCCGAGGCGGGGAACCTGCGCGAGGCGTTGAACTCCGTCGAGAACGGCCTGCGGCCGCAACTCATCCTGCTCGACCTGGTGAACGGGGGCGAGGAGGAGGCTGACGGCATGCGTCGGTTGCGCGCTCAGCTTCCCGATGCGCGCATGGTCATTTTGACCAGTGACCTGTGCACCCGCCGCCTCGCCAACGCGCTGGAGGCCGGAGCGGACGGCTATCTGATGAAGGACCTGTCGTCCGATGCGCTGGCTCAGTCCCTGCGCCTCGTGATGATGGGCGAGAAGGTGTTTCCCACCCATCTCGCCGCCCTTCTGATCTCCGGGCGGGTGAACGGGAACGGCACCGATATGCCGGTGTCGCGCAAAGGCCTGTCCCAGCGGGAGGTGCAGATCCTGCGCTGCCTGTTGAACGGCGACAGCAACAAGATGATCGCCAACCACCTGAACATCACCGAGGCGACGGTGAAGGTTCACCTGAAGAGCCTGCTGCGCAAGATCAACGCCTCCAACCGCACCCAGGCGGCGATCTGGGCATTGAACAACGGCATCGGCGGAGAACTGGCCGGCGCCGCCGGCGCTGTGACCGCGGCGGCAGTCCACCAGTAACCGCACTCCCGCGGTCGTCCCCACCGGTGCAGACGCCGGACCGGCCAGCCATACCCGTTCGGGGTGGCTGGCGGGTCCGGCGTTTGCGCGCGGGACACAGGGACGGGGCGGCTTGTGTCCGGGCGGAAGGCACCGATCGGACGGAACATTGCGCAGGCAGAAAATATCCCGGCACGGTGGCCGGGATTCTTTCGGTTGATCGTGGGAAGCGCGTCCGACAAAGCGTCAGGACGTGCCGGTCCGTTGGGCCGGGGCCGCGTGCATATGCGGCGGCACCATGCCTTCCCGGGCGGACTGCAACGCGCCCTGCTGTCGCGCGGCGAAGACGCCGGCTTCCGTTCTGTTGCGGAAGTGCAGCTTGGACAGGACGCTGCGCACCATCGACTTGATCACCGCCTCCGACAGATCGAGCTGGTTGGCGATCGTCCGGTTGTTCAGTCCCTGGCCAAGCAGGCGCAGGGTTTCGAACTCCGGTTCCGACAGCCGCGGCAGCAGGGTCAGCCGAATCTCATCGACGCCCAACCGGGACAGAAACTGCTTGGGCATCAGACAATGCCCCTCCAGCCCCAGGTCCAGCAGTTCGTTGATGCGGTCCACGTTGATGTCCTCGAACACCCACGCATCGGCGAAGGCCAGGATGTGTGCGGCGTCCAGCAATTCCCGCGACGACAGCACCACGACGATCCGCGACCGGCGTGACAGCCGCAGATACACCATCGGTTCGTTCTCGCGCAGCGCGGTGAACTGCTGAAGGCCGATCAGGATCGCATCGGGCGTCAGCGTGCTCTGCGTCAGTTCCGATATGTCGTGGAAGACGGTCACACGATGGCGACCGGCCCGGTCGAGCGCCTGCACCACGGTGTCGGTCAGGGAATTGTTGTCGAGAATCAGGCAGACGTGCATGGGGGTCACCGCGTTGCGGGTCGAGTGCGATGCTTTCTCTTGGGCGTACTCATGGTTCATTTGCATGGGTCAGCTCTGTTTGGAGGAGGCATCCACGGCAGGCCCTTGTCGGGCATTATCGCCGCCTGTGTTTTAGGCTTGTCTCGTGCTCTCTATCTGTCGGCGCTCTGTGTCTTCGCTTAAGTGACTTCGTTTAAAGACTGCATCGAATTTCAGGCATATATCCATCAAACCTGGAAAAAAACTTGACACTGTGATAAACAGTTTATAAATTAGGCGTGTAACACGTAAATCAAACGATAGACGATCACTCAAGATCGTCAAGCGCATCTGAATGGTGACCTGATCACTCCAAGCGATAACTCTTTTGTGACAGACTGCACTGAAAGGCCAGTACAGGTACGTGCCACAAGGTGGCGCATTCGCGCAGAAAAAGGACTGTCCATCCGCAAAACGTGTTGCGCCGATGGGATAGGTTTTCACGCATTTCGATCATCATGGTCGATCCTTTGCGCGCGCCGGCTGCTGTCGGGGCGGATGTCGTGAGTTCCGTATTCTGAACAACCAAACATGGAAAACATTGCGCCGCCCCTTTCTTTCGGGCAAAGGAATAGACAGGAAGTCATAGTTCCTGCTTTGTTCAGTCGGCCTTCGCCGTATCGGAGGGCCTTGCCAAGCCGCAAATGACCTATGGCCCTTGTCCGGATATTGGCCCTCTTCCGAATGTGGTAGCAGTTCTTCAAGCCACGGGGCGAAAGGGTAGTTGGATCGCCAAGGGGGTGGCCCGGTCAGTCCGGAAGGGCTGATCCGAAGCAACGGGAAAAAACGAAGGCGGACGGGGCCATGAAAATTCTGATCGGTGACGACCATCTCCTTTTTCGTGAAGGCCTGCGCCGTCTTCTGGAGCAGCTTCACGGGGACGCGATTTTTGTCGAGGCGGGCACGTTCGACGAGGTCCTTCAGCAATGCCGTGTGGGCGGCGGGTTCGACGTGGTGCTGATGGATCTGCACATGCCGAACTGGCCGGGCTTCGACGGCTTGCGCGAGGTGCAGAGCCTCCAGCCGGGCGTTCCGGTGGTGGTGATCTCCGCGTCCGAGGCGCTGGGCGACATCCGCGGCGCGCTCGACCACGGGGCCACCGGCTACATCCCGAAGTCCAGCAGCGTCAAGGTGATGATGGGCGCGCTGAACCTCGTCTTCTCCGGCGGCATCTACGTGCCCCCCGGCGCGCTCACCGCCGCGACGGCGGCCTCCGACGCCGCGCCGCGCCGCGGTCGCCTGGATGGCGCTGACCGCAGCGCCTATGGCCTGACCCAGCGCCAGCGGGAAGTGTTGGATTGCCTGCGGGCGGGCAAGTCGAACAAGCAGATCGCCTACGAACTCGGCCTGTCCGAGGGCACGGTGAAGATCCATGTCACGGCGATCTTCAAGTCGCTGGGCGTCAAGAACCGCACCCAGGCGGTGATCGCCGCCGCCGCCATGGCCTCTTAAGGGGGCTGGTCCGGAGGTTGCGGGGCAGGGCGGGAAACAAGGAAAACCGGGTTGGAGACCGACAGGGCCGCGAGCAGGCACGAACAAGGTGCCGCCGCGGCCTTTTCGATTCCGGCTTTCGCCTCACCTCATATACTCACGCCCGACCCTGCGCCGCGCCAGCGGCGTGCCAGTGGGCCCACGAGGAGGAAAGACAGCGATGGCGGCGGAAACCCCGGTGTGCGACTTCGGCCGGAAGGCGGAGGATTTCAGCCTGAAGGGAATCGATGGAAAGACCTACAGCCTGACCGACGTCCAGGGGCCGAGCGGCACGCTGGTCATGTTCATCTGCAATCACTGCCCCTACGTGAAGGCGGTGATCGGGCGAATCGTCGAGGAGGTCGACGCGCTGCGGGCCCACGGCATCGGCGCCGTCGCCATCATGTCCAACGACACCGACGCCTATCCCGACGACGGCTTCGACAACATGAAGCGCTTCGCGGCGGAGCACGGCTTCACCTTCCCCTATCTGCTCGATGAGACGCAGGAGGTGGCGCGGGCCTACGGCGCGGTCTGCACGCCCGACTTCTTCGGCTTCAACGCCGACCTCTGCCTGCAGTATCGCGGGCGGCTGGACGCCTCCAAGCGCGAGCCGATCCCCGACGCCCCGCGCGAGCTGTTCCACGCAATGGTCCGCATCGCCCAGACGGGGCAGGGGCCGACCGATCAGATCGCCAGCATGGGTTGCTCGATCAAATGGCGGAATCCGGCCTGATTCCGCCCAAAGCGCGGCCTTAATACCCGGATGGGCGCCGTTGCGCCTTGACCACGTGCGGCGCCCAATGCTATCCGGCCCTTTGAACCATCAGAACCGCCCGCCGCAACCGCGCGCGGGCGCAATCCCCGCTGTAACGGTTTTCGTGCCGTAGGATGCCGCTGTAGAGCCATGAGCGATATTTTCCGCGAAGTCGACGAGGATCTGCGCCGCGACCGCATGGAGCGTGTGTTCAAGCGCTACGGCGGCATCATGCTGGCGGCCGCGCTGGCGGTCGTCGCCGCGACGGGCGGCACGGTCGCCTGGCGCAACTGGCAGCAGTCGCAGAAGGAGAGCGGAACGACGGCCCTGGCCGCCGCCCTCTCCCAGGCCGCCCAGGGGCCGGACAAGGGCGTCGAGGCCCTGGCCGCCTTCGCCGCCAAGTCCGACCCCGGCATGGCCGCGCTGGCCCAGCTGAACGCCGCCGCCCTGCTGGCCCGCGAGGGCAAGACGGCGGAGGCCGTGGCCGTCTACGACACGCTGTCCAACAACGCCGGCGCCGCTCCGGTCTACCGCGAGCTGGCGGCCCTGCTGTCGGTGATGCACCAGCTCGAGTCCGGCGATCCGGCCCAGCTCCAGGCGCGGCTCCAGCCTCTGACGGCGGACGCCAACCCCTGGCGCTTCTCCGCCCGCGAGATGAGCGCCGTGCTCGCCGCCCGCGCCGGGGACAAGGAGCGCGCGCGCACCCTGTTCCAGCAATTGGCCGACGACTCGCAGGCTCCGGCCGGCGTCCGGTCGCGCGCCGCCGATCTCGCCACCCTCTACGGCAAGAGCTGATGACCCGCATTCCCATGGCCGCCCCGACCGCGCACCCCACCGCGAAGCGCCGCTCCCTGCGCACCGCCCTGCTCTCCGCCCCGCTGCTGGCCGTGCTGCTCAGCGGCTGCGACACCGTCAGCGGGTGGTTCGGCAAGACCCCCGATCCGCCCCTGCCGGGTGAGCGGGTGTCCGTCCTGACCCGCGAGCGCAAGGTCGAGGTCGACCAGCGGCTGGTCGGCACGCCGGTCGTCCTGCCGCCTGCCGTGGCCAACCCGGCCTGGGCGCAGCCCGGCGGCACGCCGGAACACGCTGGCGGCAACCTCGCTCTGTCGGCCACGCCTGCCGAGGCATGGCGCGGCGACGTCGGCACGGGGGCCAGCAGCTCCCGCTCGCTTCTGGCGACGCCGGTCATCGCCGACGGACGCATCTTCGCCATGGACGCCGACTCGCATGTCGCCGCCCTGGACGAGCGCACCGGGCGCCAGCTCTGGCGCATCGACACCAAGCCGGAGAAGGAGCGCGGCGGCGCCAGCGGCGGCGGCGTCGCCTACGCCGACGGGCGCGTCTTCGCGGCCACCGGCTTCGGCGAGGTGGTCGCGCTCGATCCCGCCAACGGCTCGATCATCTGGCGCAAGCGCGTTCCGGGTCCGGTGCGCGGCGCTCCGGCGGTCGAGGGCGGGCGCGTCCTCGTCCTGACGCTGGACAACCAGCTGTCGGCCCTGTCGGCCTCCGACGGCGCCGTCCAGTGGTCGCATCAGGGCATCCTGGAGACGGCGGGCCTGCTGGGCGCCGTCAGCCCGGCGGCCTCGCCGACCCTGATCGTCGCCCCTTACTCCTCCGGCGAGCTGTATGGCCTGCGTCCGGAGAATGGGCGCGTGGCGTGGCAGGAGAGCCTGGCGGCCATCCGCCGCAGCGGCGCCTTGAGCAGCCTTGCCGACATCCGCGGCCTGCCGGTGATCGACCGCGGCATCGTCTACGCGATCGGCCATTCCGGCCGCATGATCGCCATCGACGAGCGCATCGGCATCCGCCTGTGGGAGGCCGAGATCGGCGGCACCCAGACCCCCTGGCTCGCCGGCGACCACATCTTCGTGATCACCAACGATTCGGAGCTGGTCGCCCTGACCCGTCAGGCCGGGCACGCCCGCTGGGTCACGCAGCTCGCGCCGTTCACCGATCCGGAGGACAAGAAGGGGCCGATCACCTGGTCGGGTCCGGTCCTGGCCGGTGGCAAGCTCTACGTCACCGGGTCGAACGGCCAGATGCTCGCCCTGTTGCCCAGCGACGGGCAGGTGCTGACCCGCTATTCGCTGCCGGCCTCCACCTATTTGCCTCCGGTCGTGGCGAACAACACCCTATATGTCCTGGGCGAGAACGGTACGCTGGTGGCGTACCGCTGATCGCCACCCTTGGTTCTTTATAAGGCCCCCGGCCCGATGTCCTTCACCGTCGCTCTCGTCGGTCGGCCGAATGTCGGCAAATCGACTCTGTTCAACCGTTTGGCCGGCAAGAAGCTGGCGCTGGTCGACGACACGCCCGGCGTGACGCGCGACTGGCGCTCGGCCCCCGCCCGTGTGGGCGGGCTGTCCTTCACCGTGGTCGACACCGCGGGCCTGGAGGACGTCACCGACGACAGCCTGGAGGCGCGCATGCGCCGCCAGACCGAACGCGCCCTGGAGCGCGCCGACGTGGCGCTGTTCATCGTCGACGCCCGCACCGGCATCACGCCGCTGGACCGCCATTTCGCGGCCCTGCTGCGCAAGAGCAAGACCCCCGTCATCCTCGTCGCCAACAAGGCGGAAGGCAAGGTGGGGATGACCGGCCTCTACGAGGCCTTCGAGCTTGGCCTGGGCGATCCCCTCGCGCTGTCGGCGGAGCATGGCGAGGGTATGGCCGATCTGGTCCAGGCCCTGCTGCCCTACGCCCCGCCGGAGCCGGAGGCGGTCGAGAAGGCTTCGGCCCCCGTCAAAGGCGAGGGGGAAGAAGAACTACCCGTCGGCGACCAGCCGGAAACCGACGAGGAGCGTGCCCGCCCGATCCAGATCGCCATCGTCGGGCGGCCGAACGTCGGCAAGTCCACCCTGCTGAACGCCCTGATCGGCGAGGAGCGTGTGCTGACCGGCCCCGAGGCCGGGATGACTCGCGACGCCATCAGCGTCGATTGGGAATGGCGGGGCCGCAAGTTCCGTCTGGTCGACACCGCCGGCATGCGCCGGCGTGCCCGCGTCGATGCGAAGGTGGAGAAGCTGGCCGTCGCCGACGCTCTGCGCGTCGTCCGCATGGCGCAGGTCGTCCTCCTCGTGGTCGATGCCAACCAGATTCTCGACAAGCAGGACCTGACCATCGCCCGCACCGTGGTGGAGGAGGGGCGCGCCCTGGTCATCGCCCTGAACAAGTGGGACGCCGTGGACGACCGCGCCATGGCCCTGCGTCAGGTCGAGGACAAGCTGCAGGCCGCTCTGGCCCAGATCAAGGGCGTGGAGGTGGTGACCATCTCCGCCCTGCAGGGCAAGAAGCTGGACACGCTGCTGGATTCGATCCTGTCGACCTATGGGCAGTGGAACCGTCGCATCCCGACCGCCCAGCTCAACCGCTGGATCGAGGGCGTGCTGGATCACCACCCGCCACCTCTGGTCGAGGGCCGGCGCGTGAAGATCCGCTACGCCACGCAGGTGAAGGCGCGCCCGCCGACGGTGGCGCTGTTCGTGAACAAGCCGCTCGATCTGCCGGAAAGCTACCAGCGTTACCTGATCGCCCATCTGCGCGAGACGTTCGACCTGCCGGGCGTGCCGGTGCGGCTGCTGCTGCGCAAGCAGAAGAACCCCTACGCGGATGATTGAGCCGTTGCGCTCCCCGTCTTCCTCCCCGCTGGGCGGGGAAGGGAAACGGGGAGCGCCACCGGTTACGCCAGCTTCAATTCCTTGAAGAAGTCGTTGCCCTTGTCATCGACGATGATGAAGGCCGGGAAGTCCTCGACCTCGATGCGCCAGATGGCTTCCATGCCGAGTTCCGGATACTCGACGCACTCCACCTTCTTGATGCAGTCCTGAGCCAAGCGGGCCGCGGCGCCGCCGATGGAGCCCAGATAGAAACCGCCGTGCTTCTGGCAGGCCGCGGTCACTTCCGGGCTGCGGTTGCCCTTGGCCAGCATGACCATCGAACCGCCCGCCGCCTGGAACTGCTCGACGAAGCTGTCCATGCGCCCGGCGGTCGTCGGACCGAAGGAGCCCGAGGCGTAGCCTTCCGGCGTCTTGGCCGGACCGGCGTAATAGATCGGGTGGTTCTTGAAATAGTCGGGCAGCGGCTCGCCGGCGTCCAGCCGCGCGCGCAGCTTGGAGTGGGCGAGGTCGCGGGCGACGATCAGCGGGCCGGTCAGCGACAGGCGCGTGCGGATCGGATACCGCTTCAGCGTGGCGAGAATCTCGCTCATCGGCTGGTTGAGATCGATCTTCACCACCTCGCCGGCCAGATCGCCGTCGGTGATTTCCGGCAGATACTTGGCCGGATCGCTCTCCAGCTGCTCCAGGAAGATGCCGTCCCTGGTGATCTTGCCCACGGCCTGACGGTCCGCCGAGCAGGACACGCCGATGCCGATCGGCATGGAGGCGCCGTGACGCGGCAGGCGGATGACGCGGACGTCGTGGCAGAAGTACTTGCCGCCGAACTGGGCGCCGATGCCCATGGTCTGGGTCAGCGTGTGCACTTCCGCTTCCATGGCGAGATCGCGGAAGGCGTGTGCGTCCTCACCGCCCTCGGTTGGCAGATTGTCGAGGTAGCGGGCGGAGGCCAGCTTGACCGTCTTCAGATTCTGCTCCGCCGACAGGCCGCCGATGACGATGGCGAGGTGGTAGGGCGGGCAGGCCGAGGTGCCGAGATAGCGGATCTTGTCCTCAAGGAACTTCAGCAGCCGGTCCGGCGCCAGCACCGACGGGGTGGCCTGATGCAGGAAGGTCTTGTTGGCCGACCCGCCGCCCTTGGCCATGAACAGGAACTTGTAGGCGTCCTCACCCTCCGCGTAGATCTCGACCTGGCCCGGCAGGTTGTTGCGGGTGTTCTTCTCCTCGTACATGGAGATCGGGGCGAGCTGGCTGTAACGCAGGTTGCGCTTCAGGTAGGCGTCGCGGGCGCCTTCCGACAGGGCCGCCTCGTCGCCGCCCTTGGTGAAGACGCGGCGGCCCTTCTTGCCCATGATGATGGCGGTGCCGGTGTCCTGGCACATCGGCAGGGTGCCGGCGGCGGCGATGTTGGCGTTCTTCAGCAGGTCCAGCGCCACGAACTTGTCGTTCGGCGAGGCTTCCGGATCGTCGAGGATCGCGCGGATCTGGCTGAGATGGCCGGGGCGCAGCAGGTGGTTGATGTCCTTGAAGGCCTCCTCGGCCAGCAGGCGCAGGCCCTCCGGCTCGACCTTCAGGACCTGTTCGCCGTCGAACTCGACGACCGAGACATAATCCGAGGTCAGCTTGCGGTAGGTCGTGTCGTCCTTGGCCAGCGGAAACAGCGTCGAGGCGCCGCGGGCGGGGCTGATGTCGTCGGGCATTCGGGGGGCTTCCTTCCTGTTCTTGGGTCACAGGCCCCAATGCGGCGCGCGGGAGCGCGCAAAAGGGCCAGGGCCACGCTCGCGCACCGTTATACACCCCTTCGCCCGGCGCACAACGGGAACGGAACGCCCTGCGGCGATAAGGAAAGGGCCTTGCCCAGGCCTTGAAACGATGCGGCCCGGACCCACCGCCGAAGCGCTGGATGCCGGGCCGCAACAGTCCAACACCGATAAGAGCTTACGCGGCGCTCTTGAACTGAGCCGTCAACTCGGGCTGGCCTTCGGTCACCGGCTCCGCCGGGGCGCCGGCCCATTCGGTGTGGGCCGGGATCTCCTCGCCCTTCATGACCAGGGTCAGCGGGCCGAGATGAGCGTAATCGCCGACGCTGGTGTCGTACAGCACGGTGGACCCGGCGCCGATGGTGACGCCGCGGCCGACCTTCACGCAGCCGACCTTCATCACGCGGTCCTCGTACAGGTGCGTCTGGAGCGCCGACAGGGCGTTCACCGCGCTGTGGTCGCCGACCGACACGCAGTCGAACTCCGTGATGTCGGTGGTGTCCATGAAGACGCCCTCGCCGAACCTGGTGCCGAACAGGCGCAGCACCCAGGGCAGCATCGGCGTGCCGCGCAGATGGTCGAGCAGCACCTTGCCGGCCAGACCCCAGTAGAGCACCGCCACCGCTTCCGTCTTCATGGCCCACCAGGACCACATCGGCTTCACGGTCGGCGTGTAGCGGCCCATCAGCAGCCACTTCACCAGGATGACCACCGCCACCATCGCCACCGGGATGGCGACGCTGACCGCCAGGAACTGCGCCAGGAAGACGCCGTAGCGCTGCTCCAGGATGGCCGGGGCGAACAGTTCCACCGCCAGTGTGCCGAAGGTGATGAACAGCATCGTCGGCATCGACAGGCTGAAGGCCTCGAACACCGCGCGGCCCAGACGGCGGGCCTTGGACGGCTCATAGGTCCAGTTGGCGCCGACCCCGTCGAAGCGCTGGCGCACCGGCAGCTTGATCGGCGGGCTGCCGAACCACGTCTCCCCGGCGGACATCGCCTCGTTGGCGGGCGGCTTCGACTTGATGCCAATCAGCGAGCCGGTGGGGATGCTCGCCCCCGCCGGAACCACCGCGTCGTTGCCGACGAACACGCGCGCCTCGGTCTTCACCGGCTTCAGGAACATCCAGCCGCGGCGGATGTCCTCGTCGCCCAGCACCACCTCGTCGGCGATGAAGCACTTCTCGCCAATCTCGACGAGGTCGTAGCGCCCGGCGAGGTTGGTGGAGATCTCCGCGTCCTTGCCGATCTTGGCGCCCATCAGCCGGTACCACGCCCGCATGTAGACCGTGGCGTAGAGCGAGCTGAGCGTGTCCAGCATCACCTCGGTGGACAGCGCCACCATCCATTTGCGCAGGTAGAATCCGCTGTGCACCGAGTAGGTGCCGGCCTCGACGCGCGGCAGGACGATCCAGCGCACGGCGGCGATCATGCAGACGGTCACCGCGACCAGCGCCATGGCCGTCGGCCAAGCGATCAGCGGCAGATAATAGAGATAGCCGACGCCGAAGACGGACCCGAGGACTCCCTCCAGATTGTCGAACAGGTAGAAGGCCGGGAAGATCGGCATCAGCGAGATCGGCGGCAGGGCGAGCAACATCGCCGTGTAGAAGGCGGCGTTCAGCCCGCGGCGCAGCCGTCCGGCGGTCGCCGGGGTGGGCAGTTCCGCCCGGTCGACGCTGCCGAAGCGGCGGGCGGGCGAGCCGTCCCAGCACTCATAGGCGCCGGTGCGGGCGCCGGCGGGCAGGGCGGTCAGGTCGGCCAGCTCCGTGCCGTGACCGACCACCGCGTCCATGCCGATGACGCAGGACGTGCCGACATAGGCGTCGGCGCCGATCTCCACCGTGCCGATGACCAGCTCGTTCCCGATCACCTCGGCGTTCGCCAGCTTCACCTTGCCGCCGATCGAGGCGCCGGCGCCGATGGTGACGAGGTCGATGGCCCCGGACTCGAACTCGCCGATCAACGCCTCGTCGCCCACCTTGGCGCCGAGCGCGCGCAGGAGAACCCGCATGACCGGCGAACCCTGGAACCACTTCAGATGGACGAGGCTGATGAAGCGCTGCGCCAGCCACCAGCGGTAATAATAGGCGCCCCACAGCGGGTAGCGTCCGGGCTTCGTGCGCCCGATGACCAGCCACTTGGCCGCGACGGCGATCACCACCGTGGCCGCGTTGATGACCATGTAGACGCCGAGCAACGTGACGATTTCCTGGAGGAAATTGGCATCCTCGCCCGACAGCAGCATGTAGCTGACGAAGACGCCGAGCCACTGCGCCGTCATCAGCGCCAGGATGAAGGGCAGGGCCGCCGCCTGCGCCGCGCCGCAGAGGAAGCGGCGGAGCAGGGGAGGCGGCGCGAAGGAACGGTCTTTGCGCTCCGCCCCGCCGCCGTTGCCGCCGCGCGGCGCGCGCGCGTCCAGCCGTTCGGCCATGTCGCGCAGGCTGCGGGCGCTGTAGACGTCCTGCAGGGTCAGCCCGTCGAGATGGCGGGTCTCCCGCACCGCCGACACGAACCGCGCGGCGAGCAGCGAGTGCCCGCCCAGATCCATGAAGAAGTCGGCCTCCAGCGGCACCGCCTGACTGGGAAAGACGCGCTTGGCGGCCTCCAGCAGGGCGGCCTCCGTCGGAGTCTGCGGCTCGTCCTGTTCGCCGGGGCCGGCGTCGTCGGTCAGCGGCGCGGCCTGCAGCGCCTTGCGGTCGGCCTTGCCGGAGGTCAGGCGGGGCAGGCGGTCCTTCACCTCGAAATGCGACGGCACCATATAGCTCGGCAACTGGGCGCGCAGTTGTTCGCGCAGCGTCGTCTTGTCCAGCGTGGCGCCGGCTTGTGGCACTAGGAAGGCGACCAGCCGGTCCAGCCCGTTGTCGTTGCGCAGAATGACGGTGGCCTGGCTCACGCCGGCCATGTCGGTCAGCTTCGCCTCGATCTCGCCCAGTTCCAGCCGGAAGCCGCGGATCTTCACCTGGTCGTCGATGCGGCCGTGGAACAGCAGGTTGCCGTTCGGGTCGATGCTCACCGCGTCGCCGGAGCGGTAGAGCAGCGGGTCGTTGCCGTGGATGGCAAAGCTGTTGCGGATGAACTTCTCGGCGGACAGGTCCGGACGCCCCAGATACCCCTGCGCCACCCCCGGCCCGCCGATCAGCAGCTCGCCCTGGGTGCCGGGGGCGACCAGCGCCATCGCCTCGTCCACCACATAGCAGCTGTAGTTCGGAATCGGCCGGCCGATGGTGACCGGCTCGTCCGGGTGGATCTCGGCCACGGTTGCGACGACGGTCGCCTCGGTCGGGCCATAGCTGTTGAAGATCGTCCGCCCCGGACGGCACCAGCGCGCCGCCACCGCGGGCGGGCAGGCCTCGCCGCCCAGGATGACGACGCGCAGGCTTGGCACGTCCTTAGGCAGCATGGCGAGCAGGGTCGGGACGGTGTCCAGCACCGTGATCCCGGCGTCGTTCAGCACGTCGGCCAGCCGGTCCGCTTCGTCCAGCACCTGTCGGCTCGCCACCCAGAGGGTCGCGCCGACCAGATACGGCACGAAGATCTCTTCCAGCGACAGGTCGAAGGCCACCGACGCGCCCTGGAAGGCGATATCCTCGCCGGTGATGCCGTACAGGCTGTTGGCGGCGCGCAGATAATGGCAGATGTTGGCGTGGCTGATGACAATGCCCTTGGGCTTGCCGGTCGAGCCCGAGGTGTAGATCGCGTAGGCCGGATGATCGCGGGTGACGCCGTCCGCGCGCAGGTCGGGCGCACGCTCGTCCTCCGACGCCAAGTCCTCAAGCCGTAAAGCCGGCACCGCAAGCCCCACCGCCTTCGACGCGGTCACGGCGTCCACCAGGACGGCGGGCGCGGAGCAGTCGGCCAAGCTGACCGCCACGCGTTCCGCTGGCGCGTCGGTGTCGAAAGGCAGATAGGCCGCACCGGCCTTCAGAATACCGAGCAGCGCCACATGCAGATCGAGCGACCGCGTCATCCACAAGCCGACAAAGCTCCCCGGACCATAGCCCCGCGCGCGCAACGCGTTGGCGACACGGTTCGCCCGACCCTCCAGTTCCCCGTAGCTGACGCGGCGCCCATCGAACAGGATGGCGGTCCGCTCCGGCATGGCCCGCGCGGTGTCGGCGAAGATGTCGGGCAGCAATTCGTCCCGAATCATTTCCGGCATTGTGCTGCCCCGCAGCACGCCGGAAACAGGGAGAGAGAGAAGGGAAGAGGAGGAAGCATCGTTCGAAGACTCGGACGAACGATGGTCGGCGCCCGAGGCTTCAACCAAGGTCGGCGTGCGAAGCAATGTCACGCTTGTCAGCCTTTATAAATATGGTTCAGCGCAATCGCGGCGGTCGGACCCGTGTCTGATGGTCCCGGCGGTCGGCTGACGGCGAGTTTCTACCGTTGTGCAACCTTGCCGGATTTTGGTTAACGAACCATTGATTATTGCCACGTCCAAGCTGAAGATCCCTTCAGCCGTTGGTCCGACTATGAGGCCCCCTGCGCGCCGCGACCAATGAAAAGGGTGTCATGTGCGTTTGGGAAGGAGCGGGAAAAAAAACGCCGATGGTCGAAAAAAGTGCTTGCCACCCCTGGGGCACCACGCATATAAAGCGCCTCCCGACGCGGTGGCCGCCAACGAGGCGCCGACGGGTCGGGAACACAGAGACATTCTGGCCCTGGCGGCCCACTCCTTAAAGGGAATGGGCTCGGGGCATTGCGGTTCTCCTGGAGCCGCGGGATCTTGGATATCGTTGATACCGTGTTGTGAGAAGGGATGCGCAGGCGGCGGTTTTGACCGTTGGCCGCGGACCGGTTCCGGATGGAGCTGGCATCGCGGGTCGCTTGAGCATCTGGGTCAAGCAGTAAGAGACAAACAGTTTCGAAGGCTTGGGTGAGGTCGTTTTGGCGACCCTGTCAAGAGAGCGTTTCGGCGCTCGGCTTGAACCTGAGAGTTTGATCCTGGCTCA
>NZ_VITI01000005.1 GCF_007827795.1 Azospirillum brasilense | reverse complement strand
GGCTGAGGGCTTTGAGTTTCTTGACCGTCTCCGGAGAAGCCGCGACGCGATTCTCGCCCGCGCGCCGCTCCCTGGGTATGGCGATTTTCATGGTTGTTGATTGCCTCCCAAAGCAATCGGCAGGACGAGGCGTCAGCGCTCCGGCCTCGACGGCGGGCGGCCTCGGCGGGCGGCCCGCCGGTCAAATTCTCGAATGATGTCGGTGCCGGCCAGCGACGAGGCGTGGTCCGGCGTCAGGCCCGCAGGGCGGCGGAGCGGTCACCCGGGATGGATGCGGGTGACCGCCTCCCGACCACCGCTGCCGTCATGGGAAGGCTAACCTTGAACGCTGTCCAAGGTGCCGTCGTCCGTCACTGGGCCGCGGCGACGGGATAGTTGACGATCTCGCCCGGCTCGGCGTCTGGCGGGGCGGCGTCGAGCTGCGCCTTGATCAAATCGCGCACGCTGACCACGCCGACCAGCGAGGCGCCGTCCAGGACGGGAATGTGGCGGACAGTGTGCTCGTCCATCAGCTGGAGCACGTGACGGACGGAATCGCCGGGCGTGCAGCAGACGGGATGATTGCTCATCACCGACGTGACCGGCAGGGACAGGATACCCGGCCCGCGGTCGGTCAATCCACGCACGATGTCGCGTTCAGAAATCACCCCGACGACCGTATTGCCCTCGGTCCGGCAGACGTCCTTGACCACCAGCGCGCCGGTGTTTTCCGCCTTCAGGAGACGCAACGCCGTTTCCACGGTCTCGTTGATGCGCACCGTTCCGATGCGCGTCCCCTTCCGGCGGAGAATGTCTTCAACCCTCATGACGCTCCTCCTGTGAAGCGATTGTCCGGCCCCTCGGCGTTGCTTCGCTTCGTCGTTGGGGGCGTTGGTTTCTGTGTGCGGGGCCGGACGGTGTCCGCCCTACTGGGCGGCGACCGCGGGGGCGGCCTCGGACGATGCCCGCTGCGGGCGGGTGTAGCAGTCGGCGACCTCGCCGCGCTGGCGGACGAGCGCCAGGACCACGTCGATGGTCGGGGTCGCCACGCCGACCATGCGGCCCATCTCCTGGACCACCGACAGCAGGGCGTCGATCTCCATCGGACGGCCACGCTCCAGATCCTGGAGCATGGAGGTCTTGTGCGCGCCGACCGCGCCGGCGCCGTTGATGCGGCGCTCCACATCCACCCGGAAATGGACGCCCAGACGGTCGCCGATCTCCTTGGCCTCCAGCATCATCGCCTTGGCGACGGCGCGGGTTTCCGGATCGGAGCAGATGACGTCGAGCGTAGCGTGGGTGAGCGCGCTGATCGGGTTGAAGCAGAGATTGCCCCACAGCTTCAGCCAGATCTCGTCGCGGATGCGGTCGAGCACCGGGGCGCGCAGGCCGCCGGCCTCCATCGCCGCGCTGAGCTTTTTCACACGGTCGGACTGGGTGCCGTCCGGCTCACCCAGCGAGAATTTGTCGCCATAGATGTGCTGAATGACGCCGGGTTCGACGACCTCGGTCGCGGGGTAGACGACGCAGCCGATCGCGCGCTCCGGCCCAAGGCCGTTCCACTGGATGCCGCCCGGATCGACGGTGTCGAGCACGCGGCCTTCGAACTCGCCGCCGTTCTTGTAGAAGTACCAGTAGGGGATGCCGTTGACCGCGGTGACCACGGCGGTGTCCTTGCCAATCAGCGGCTGGATGGCGTCGACAACGCTGGGAACGGAGTGGGCCTTCAGACCGATGATGACGTAGTCCTGCGGGCCGAGTTCCGCCGCGTTGTCGGTGCAGCGGGGGCGGACGACCGTTTCTTCCTCGCCGACGATCAGCTTCACGCCGTTCTCACGCATGGCCGTGAGGTGGGCGCCGCGCGCCACGAGGCTGACATCCGCGCCGGCCTGGTGGAGACGCACACCCAGATACCCGCCGATGGCCCCGGACCCAAAGATGCAGATCTTCATAACCCGTTTCCTCTCCCCCAATTATCGGCCACGCGCTGCGCAGCCTTTGCAGTAACCCCAATCAATCAGCACACCGAACAAATACGGAGTTTGGTATACCAGATACCAGATGTCAACTGGCAAAATAGACCCTGTCGAGGGAGGGACATGATCCGGAATCGGGCGAAAATCCTGGGTTTTCCAACGAAAGTTCGAGCATGGAAAACCGGACGCCCGGCCCGTCCGGACGCCCGGTTCGCGGGTCCATCCGGTGTGCGGGATCAGGTGAGCGGAAGGACGAGCTGGAACGCCTTAACCGTCATGCGCTTGCGGTGATAGAAGCGGTGCGCGTCGCCGCGCTGGACGCCGGAGATGATTTCCATCTGTGCGCAGCCCTTTTCGCGGGCCTGGGCGGCCAGCCAATCGAACAGTTTGTCGCCCAGACCGAAAGAGCGGTGCTTCGGCGAGGTAACGAGGTCCTCAACATACATATAGCGACCGCGCGACAGCGTCTCGTGGACGCGGAAGCCGCCGCAGCCGGCCACCTCGCCGTCGATGCGCAGGAGCGCCATGTTGTAGCCGTCCTCCATCTGGCGGCGGATCTGGGCGGCGTAGGCGTCGGCGTCGGTCATGTGGGTGCGCAGTTCCTTCACCACCGCGTAGCTGTCGGCGATGTCGGCGTCACTCTTTGCAATGGTGATCTCGATGGTGGGCTGGCCGGCTGCGTTCTGAGCGGCGTTCTGTTCGGCGATCCGCTGGTCCATCGTGCGTAACTCCCGTTTTTTTGTGTGTGCGAGGGACTCTGTTCGTCTCTCTGGTATTTGGTATACCAGATAATCCGTGCGGGAAGCAACTGGCCTTCTGACGCAGCTGCGCAAAGTCCCTCGAAATCACCCAGCGCTACGCCGTCCGGGCTTCGTTCAGGCGCGCATCAGGGCCTGGAGATGCGCGGCGCAGCCTTCGGCCAGCCCCACCGCGTCGTAGCCGCCTTCAAGCACCGTCACGACGCGGCCGCCGCACAGCCGGTCCGCCGCCTCGACCAGCTTGCGGGTCGCCCATTCGAAGTCCGGGCCGGTGAAGTTCAGCGATGCCAGGGGATCGCGGGTGTGGGCGTCGAATCCGGCGGAGATCAGGATCAGTTCCGGCTGGAATTCCTCCAGCGCGGGGAGGATGCGGCGTTCCATGGCCTGGCGGAACTCCACCGTCCCAGCGTTGGGAGGCAGCGGCGCGTTGACGATGTTGTCGGCGACACCTGTTTCCCGCATCGAGCCGGTGCCGGGGTAGAGCGGCGATTGGTGGGTCGAGGCGAAGAACAGGTCGGCATCGTCCCAGAACATCGCCTGGGTGCCGTTGCCGTGGTGCACGTCGTAATCGACCACGGCCACGCGGGTCAGGCCGCGCCGCTTGCGGGCATGCTCGGCGCCGACCGCCACGTTGTTGAAGACGCAGAAGCCCATGGCGCGGGCCGGCTCCGCGTGGTGGCCGCAGGGGCGGACGGCGCAGAAGGCGTTCTTCGCCGTCCCGTCCAACACCGCGTCCACCGCCGCGCAGACCGCGCCGGCGGCCCGCAGGATCGCCGAGCGCGAGGTGGGCGACAGCACGGTGTCGGCGTCCAGCCGGACATGCCCGCTGTCCGGAACCGCGTTCAGCACGGCGTCGACATAGGCCGGGTCATGCACCCAGCCCAGCTGCTCGACCTCCGCTTCCGGGGCCTCGAAGCGCGGCAGATCGCGGAACTCGTCGCGGTCCAGAACCTCCCACACCACGGCGATTCGCTCCGGACGCTCCGGGTGCCCCGGTCCGGTGTCGTGCGCCAGGAAGTCCGGGTGGGTGAAAATGGCGGTGGTCATCGAGTCCTCTCCTCCCCTGTAGCGATGATTTGAATCTGGTCGATCGCGGGACGGCGCGGAAGCCGCATGCCATCCCGAGTCGACGCGCGCTCTTGTCTTATATGTATACCTGATACCAGAATGGTCCAAATCGCTTTACTAACGGACCGTCAGCACTGCCAGCTGCGAAGTGTCCTAAGTCCATATTTTTTCAAGGGCCATCCACGTTTCCGAAGGTGTCAGGCCGGTCCTCGCACGCCGAGTCTGTTTGTTACGCTGACAAACAGCTTGCGCCGAAAACTGTATCTGGCATACCATATCACTAATGCCAAGAACGCTCATTCCGGGAGCTTAAGCCGCCCACACCAAGCGGCGGGTTCCACGGTCAAGCCAAGGCGATGGAGACGAACCCGGCACACCACGGGGAAGCCTCCGGTCAAAAAATCAGAACAAAAACAACCCGACTCAAAAAAGCAAAAGACCGCTTCACAAAAGATCGCTCCTAGGAGGAGAGAAATGCACCAAGCCCTTACGGAGGCCCCGAAGGGGCCCCTCGGTGGCCGCTGGTTCCAGCTCGTCATCGGCGTCATCTGCATGTCGATGATCGCGAACCTGCAGTATGGCTGGACTCTGTTCGTCGAGCCCATCGACCAGAAGCATGGCTGGGGCCGTGCGGCCATCCAGGTGGCCTTCACCATCTTCGTCGTCATGGAAACCTGGCTGGTTCCCGTCGAAGGCTGGTTCGTCGACAAGTTCGGCCCGCGAATCGTCGTCCTGATCGGCGGCGTGTTGTGCGCCGTGGCCTGGGCGGTCAACTCGGTGGCCGACTCGCTCGCCATGCTCTATCTCGGCGCGGCGCTGGGCGGCATCGGCGCCGGCGGCGTCTATGGCACCTGCGTCGGCAACGCGCTGAAGTGGTTCCCCGACCGCCGCGGCCTCGCCGCCGGCCTGACCGCCGCCGGTTTCGGCGCCGGCTCGGCCCTGACGGTCGTGCCGATCGCCAACATGATCCACTCCTCGGGCTATCAAGCCACCTTCCTGACCTTCGGCATCGGCCAGGGCGCGGTGATCCTCGCGCTGGCCTGGTTCCTGGCGTCGCCGAAGAAGGGACAGGTTCCGGAGGTCACCCGCTCGTCGGTGTCGCAGACCCGTGAGAGCTACACCCCGGTCCAGATGCTGAAGACTCCGGTCTTCTGGGTCATGTACGCCATGTTCGTGATGGTTGCGGCGGGCGGCCTGATGGCGACCGCGCAGCTCGGCCCGATCGCCAAGGACTTCCACCTGGACGGCGTGCCGGTCAGCATCATGGGCCTGACCCTGCCGGCGCTGACCTTCGCCCTGTCGATCGACCGCGTGCTGAACGGCGTCACCCGCCCCTTCTTCGGCTGGGTGTCGGATCATATCGGCCGCGAGAACACGATGTTCATCGCCTTCGCCCTGGAATGCGTCGGCATCCTGGCGCTGAACCAGTGGGGCCACAACCCCGTCGCCTTCGTCATCCTGACGGGTCTGGTGTTCTTCGCCTGGGGTGAGATCTACAGCCTGTTCCCGGCGCTGTGCGGCGACTCCTTCGGCTCGAAGTTCGCCACCACCAACGCCGGCCTGCTCTACACCGCCAAGGGCACCGCGTCGCTGGTCGTTCCCTTCGCCAACGTGGCGGTCGCCTCGACCGGCAGCTGGCAGGCGGTGTTCTTCTTCGCCGCCGCGGTGAACGGCATCGCCGCCCTGCTGGCGATCTTCGTCCTGAAGCCGATGCGTGCCCGCCAGATCACCGAGACCCTGCCGGCCTCGAAGCTGGCGGCGGAGCCGGCCCAGTAAGGCACCGGACGCACCATCAGCACCCGAACGCGATCGGGCCGGGAAATTTCCCGGCCCGATCCGCTATTGGGAAAAAGAACTATGCGGAAAAAGTCAGAGTCCGCGCGGGAACGACGCCCAGGACGGGCCGCCCTCGATCTCCTCCTGCGCCTTGCGCGCCTTCTTCACCCGGCGGAGATGCCGGGGCGACCAGGGATCGCGGACCGGCATACCGGCGGCGGCGACCTCGACGGTCAGAATCCGCGCCACGACGATGGCGAAGCCCGACAGCAGCATGGACAGAAGAACGATGGCGAGCATGCTTCGATTCCCGGATGAGCCGAAAGCGGACCCAGGCATGCCTGATTCCGCAATGCAGCATACATAGGCCGTTCGGCCAGGGAAATCGAGTCCGCCACCGCAAGCGCGGCGCTTCGCCGCGCTGCGGCATCTCCGTTACAGCATCTCCAGCGGGCGCGGCCCGCGGGGTGGCGGGAAGGCCCGGTCGAGGTCCGCGAGATCCTGCTCGTCGAGCCGCAAATCGGTCGCCGCCCGGTTGTCGCGGACATGAGCGGGGTCCGACGCCTTCGGGATGGCGATCACCCCGTCCTGGCGCAGCAGCCAGGCCAGCCCGACCTGGGCCGGGGTCGCGCCGTGCCGGTCGGCGACGCGGCGAAGCTCCGGATGGCGCAGCATCCGCCCCTGCTCGATCGGCGAATAGGCCATGATCGGGATGCCTCGCCCACGGCACCAGGGCTGCAGGTCGTGCTCGATGCCGCGGCGCGTCAGGTTATAGAGGAGCTGGTTGGTCTGCACCCCCTTCCCGCCCGGCGCGCCGACCAACTCCTCCATGTCCTGAAGATCCAGGTTGCTGACGCCCCATTGGCCGATCTTGCCGTCGCGCATCAGCGTGTCGAAGGCCGCAATCGTTTCGGAGAAGTCGTGGCTGCCGCGCCAGTGCAGCAGGTAGAGGTCGATGCGGTCGGCGCGCAGGCGCTTCAGGCTGCGTTCGCAGGCCGCGATGGTGCCGCGGCGGCTGGCGTTCATCGGCAGCACCTTGCTGACCAGGAACACCTCGTCGCGGCGCCCGGCGATGGCCTCGCCGACCACCTCCTCCGCCCCGCCGTCGGCGTACATCTCCGCCGTGTCGATCAGCGTCATGCCGAGGTCAAGGCCGAGCCGCAGCGCCGCCACTTCCCGCGCGCGGTCGCGGCTGTCCTCGCCCATGTACCAGGTGCCCTGGCCGAGCACCGGAACGGCGGTTCCCGAAGGAAGGCGTGTCGTCGGAATGGTCATGGATGTCTCCCGTTCCCTTGGCCCCGTCGAAGGGCGTGAGGAACGTTAGTCCACGGGGCCACCCCTGGAAACCGCCCCTTGGCGCTATTTCGACGGGCGGGAGAGGCCAACGACGGCATCACGACGAACGGGTCGCCCGCAGCCGGCAAAGGCGCCGGACAAATGACGCCTGAAACGACAAAAGCTCAGCCAAGGGCTGAGCTTTCGAAACCGGTGCCAACCTGTGAGAAGGTGGCGTCCCCAAGGGGATTCGAACCCCTGTCGCCGCCGTGAAAGGGCGGTGTCCTAGGCCTCTAGACGATGGGGACGTCGTTGGCGTGGCGGGATTACTAATGGGATGACGGGTCGAGCGCAAGCGTTTTTTCCAACTCCTTTCTACCTCGTTCGCGTATGCCGCCTATGCATCATCCCCGAGCCGAATTTGTTTGCATTCACATGGTTTGGGAGGGTGCGGCGTCGTCGATCAGGAGCTGGACTCCCTCCGCCCCGTTCCAGCGGTCGATGCGCAGGACGCCAGCAATGTGGAAGGGCGATCCGCGGCCCATCAGCAGGGCTTTTCCCATCTCGCTGTCCAGCGCGCGGAAGGCGATGGCCTTCAGCCGGGCGCCGTCGCCGCCCTGGAGAATACAGCGGACGTGATTCGCCCCGACCACGTCCGCCCGCACCACGCGGGCGTCGGTGACGGCGAAGCGCGGCTCCGCGTTGCCGGTGCCGAACGGGCCGAGCTGGTTCAGGCGGTCCACCAGGGATGTGTTTGCCGCACCCACGGACAGCGCGCCGTCCAGCTCCAGCGTCGGCACCAACGGGACTGCGGCCACCTGCTCGGCGACGCGGCCGGTCAGGAAGGCTTGTAGGTCAGCCAGCTTGTCCCCCGCCACGGTGAAGCCGGCTGCCATGCGGTGCCCGCCGCCGGCCATCAGCAGCCCTTCCTGCCGCGCGGCGATCACCGCCGCCCCCAGATCGACCCCGCGCACCGAGCGGCCCGAAGCCTTGCCGATCACCGTGCCGTCCGCCCCCTCCTCCAGGGCGATGACGCAGGCGGGGCGGCTGTAGCGCTCCTTCAGGCGGCTGGCGACGATACCGATCACGCCGGGGTGCCAGCCCTCCCCCGCCACGAAGACCAGTTCGGCCAGCTCGTCGGCGTGCTCCTCCAGCCGGGCCATGGCGTCGGCGAGCACGCCCTGCTCCACCGCGCGGCGCTCGGCGTTGTGGGCCTCCAGCTTCTGGGCCAGTTCCATGGCCTCCATGGGGTCGTCGGTGGAGAGCAGCCGCGCCCCGAGGTCCGACGCGCCGACGCGCCCGCCCGCGTTGACCCGCGGGCCGAGCACGAAGCCGGCGTGGTAGGCGTCCGGCTTCTCCTTCACCCCGGCCACGTCGGCCAGGGCGGACAGGCCTGGGTTGGCGCGCCGCGCCATCACCTTCAGACCCTGCGCCACCAGCGCCCGGTTCAGCCCGGTCAGGGGCACCACGTCGCACACCGTTCCCAGCGCCACGAGGTCGAGCCACTCCATCAGGTTCGGCTCGTTGCGGCCCGCGTAGAATCCGGCGTTGCGCAGCGCCCGGTTCACCGCCACCACGGCCAGGAAGGTGACCCCCGCCGCGCACAGCGTGCGGTAGGTGCCGTCCTCATCCAGCCGGTTCGGGTTGACCAGGGCGATGGCCGGCGGCAGGCGCGGTTCCGCCGCGTGATGGTCGAGAACCACCACGTCCAGCCCGGCCTCCGCCGCCGCCTCCAGCGCCGCGAAGGCGGAAATTCCGCAGTCCACCGTCACCACCAGCCGCACGCCCTCAGCCTTCAGCCGCAGCAACGCCGGACCGTTGGGGCCGTATCCCTCCTTCAGGCGGTCGGGCACGTAGATCCGCAGGTCGGCCCCCACCGCCCGGAAGAAGCGCCGCAGCAGCGCGGAGGAGGTGGCGCCATCCACGTCGTAGTCGCCGAAGACGGCCACCGGCTCGCCATCCATCACGGCGCGGGCGATGCGCTCCGCCGCTATGTCCATGTCCCGGAAGCGGGAGGGGTCGGGAAGCAGCGCCTTCAGCGTCGGATTCAGGAAGCCGTCGCACGCCTCCTCGGTCACCCCGCGGGCGGCGAGCACCCGCCCGACGATCTCCGGCAGCCCCCGCCCCTGCGCCAGCCCCCAGGCCAGCCGCTCGTCGAAGGGCCGCGCCTGCCAGCGCTTGCCGGACAGGGAATGGGCGACGTTCAGGAAGGGAGGAACGGTGTCGGTCATGCTGCCCAGAATGCCACGGATCGGGAAGGCCGAAGCCATAGCAGATGGGGGACAAGCGGGCCAGCGGATGGGGCGCCCTGGTCGGCCCGTCGTCTTCGCCTCTGTACGCAAAGGTGGCAGGAGCCCTTGCCGCACCGCAACTTGAGGCAGGTCATTGCGGGTGGGGAAATGTCCTGCTCCACTGCGGTCATCACCACGCGGAGGAGGAAATCATGATCACCACCGCGATCTTTCCGGCCCGCTACGTCCAGGGCAACGGCGCCCTCGACAGCCTGGGCGAGGATCTGGCCCGGCTGGGCAACAAGGTCCTGGCCGTTACCGACGGCTTCGTTCTGAAGTCGCTGAAGGGCCGGCTGGTCGACGCCGCCGCCGGGCGCGTCGAGATGGACATCCAGGAATTCCGCGGCGAATGCTCCGACGAGGAGATCGAGCGGCTGACCGGCCTCGCCCGCGCCATGGGCGCCGACGTCGTCGTCGGCATCGGCGGCGGCAAGGCGCTCGACACCGCCAAGGCGGTCGCCCACGCACTGGACGCGCGCACCGCCATCGTTCCGACGCTCGCCTCGACCGACGCGCCGTGCAGCGCGCTGTCGGTGATCTACACGCCGGAGGGCGCCTTCAAGCGCTACCTCGTGCTGCCGCGCAACCCCGACCTCGTGCTGGTCGACACCGGTGTGGTGGCGAGCGCCCCGGTGCGCTTCCTCGTCTCCGGCATGGGCGACGCCCTGTCCACCTGGTTCGAGGCGGAGGATTGCCGCATCAAGCGCGGCGGCAACATGACCGGGCGCGTCGGCCCGATGACCGCCTTCGCGCTGGCCCGGCTGTGCTACGACACGCTGCTGGAGTATGGCGTGCTCGCCAAGTCGGCCTGCGAGCAAGGCGTGGTCACCCCGGCGCTGGAGCGCATCGTGGAGGCCAACACGCTGCTGAGCGGGCTGGGCTTCGAGAGCGGCGGGCTGGCGGCGGCGCACGCCGTCCACAACGGCCTGACCGCGCTGGAGGAAACGCACCATCACTGGCACGGCGAGAAGGTCGCCTTCGGCACGCTGACGCTGCTCATCCTGACCGACCGGCCGCCGGCGGTGTTGGACGAGGTCTACGGCTTCTGCAAGGCGGTGGGGCTGCCGACGACGCTGGCCGAGATCGGCCTTGCCGGCGTGTCGGACGAGCGGCTGCTACTGGCGGCGGAACGGGCCTGCGCGGAGGGCGAGACCATCCACAACGAGCCGCACGAGATCACCCCGCAGCGTGTCCTGGCCGCCATGAAGGCCGCCGACGCCGAGGGACGGCGACGGAAGGGCCTGTGATCTCCGAGGAAGGGGAAATCCCCAAATAGGAAAGGGGCGCGCGGCAGGCCACCGCACGCCCCTTTTTCTTTGAGCAGCCTCAGGCCATGCTGGGCTTGCGCTGCAGGTTGTGGTGCGCCTCGACGTAGCGCACGGTGCCCGACTTGGAGCGCATGATCACCGAATGGGTGGTGGCACCGCCGGGGAAGCGGCGGACGCCGCGCAGCATGGCGCCGTCGGTCACGCCGGTCGCGGCGAACATGACGTTGCCGCTGGCCAGTTCGGTCAGGCTGTACTTCTTGCTTAGGTCCTTGACGCCCCAGCGGGCGGCGCGGGCCTTCTCGTCGTCGTTGCGGAACAGCAGACGGCCCTGGAACTGACCGCCGATGCAGCGCAGCGCCGCCGCGGCCAGAACGCCCTCCGGCGCGCCGCCGGAGCCGACATACATGTCGACGCCGGTGCCGGCCTGGCTGGTGGCGATCACGCCCGACACGTCGCCGTCGTTGATCAGCATGATGCGCGCGCCGGCCTCGCGGACGCGGGCGATCAGCTCGGCGTGGCGCGGCCGGTCCAGGATGCAGACCAGCAGCTCCTGCACCTCGGTGCCCTTGGCCTTGGCGAGGGCCTTGAGGTTGTTGGCCGGGGTCTCGTCGAGATCGACCACGCCTTCCGGCAGGCCGGAGCCGACGGCGATCTTGTCCATGTAGACGTCCGGGGCGTTCAGGAAGCCACCCTCGTCCGCCATGGCGATGACGGCCAGCGAGTTCGGGCCGCCGGTGGCGCAGATGGTGGTGCCTTCCAGCGGGTCGAGCGCGATGTCGACCTTCGGCCCGCGGCCGATGCCGGCGCCGACCTTCTCGCCGATGTAGAGCATGGGCGCCTCGTCGCGCTCGCCCTCGCCGATCACGACGGTGCCGTCGATGTAGAGGGTGTTGAGCGCCTGGCGCATGGCGTCGACCGCGGCCTGGTCGGCAAGCTTCTCGTCACCGCGGCCCATCAGCAGCGACGCGGACAGCGCGGCGGCCTCGGTGACGCGGACGGCTTCCAGAGCCAGGTTCCGGTCCATACCGGACAGGTCGACATGAACGGACATGGTGTTCTCCCCCGAATCGATGCTCGGTTCTTCTATGGTTCGGTCAAAACTGTTCGATGCGGATCATGCGCGGCGGCTCGACCACCGACTCCTTGGCGGCGATGGTGGCAAGCGCGCGCTGCATGGCCGCCTCGTCGGTGTCGTGGGTGGTCAGGACCACCGGCACCGCTTCGCCGGGGGCGCGCCCGCGCTGCAGGAACTGCTCCATGGAGACGTTCTGGTCGCGCATCGCCGCCGCGACATCCGCTATCACGCCGGGACGGTCCACGACCATCAGGCGTACGTAGTACGACCCCCGGCGGGCCTCCATCGGGGACGGCTGGGCCTCGGAAAGCTGGGCCGCCGGCACACCGAAGGTGGGGGTGGAGCGCCCGCGGGCGATGTCGATCAGGTCGGCGACGACGGCCGACGCCGTCGGCCCCTCGCCGGCGCCGCGGCCGACGAACAGCACACGGTCCACGAAGTCGCCCTGGGCGATCACCGCGTTGAACACGCCGTCCACCGCCGCGATGGGCGCCGCCTTCGGCACCATGCAGGGGTGCACGCGCTGCTCGATCCCGTGGTCGGTGCGACGGGCGATGCCCAGCAGCTTGATCCGGTAGCCGAGCGCGTCGGCGTAGTCGAAGTCCACCGCGGAAACGTGGCGGATGCCCTCGACATGGACGCTCTTGAAGTCCACCGGGGTGCCGAAGGCCACCGAGGTCAGGATCGCCAGCTTGTGCGCCGCGTCCACGCCGTCGATGTCGAAGCTCGGGTCGGCTTCCGCGTAGCCAAGCTTCTGCGCATCGGCCAGCACGTCCGCGAAGTCGCGGCCGGTGGTGCGCATCTCCGTCAGGATGTAGTTGCAGGTGCCGTTGAGGATGCCGTGCACCTCCGACACCCGGTTGCCCGCCAGCCCCTCGCGCAGCCCCTTGATGATCGGGATGCCGCCGGCCACCGCCGCCTCGAAGCCGATGGCGAGGCCGGCGGCCTCCGCCTTGGCCGCGAGCGCGGTGCCGTGATGGGCGAGCAGTGCCTTGTTGGCGGTGACGACGTGGCGCCCCCGCTCCAGCGCCAGCTCGACGGTTTCCTTCGCCGGCCCCTCGGACCCGCCGATCAGCTCCACCACCACATCCACGCCGGGGTGGGCGGCGAGCGCCACCGGGTCGTCGTACCATTCGGCCTTGGACAGGTCGACGCCGCGGTCCTTGCCGCGCGAGCGGGCGCTGACCGCGACCACCTCGATGCGGCGGCCGCAGCGCTGCTCGATCAGGTCGGCCTGCTTCTCCAGAAGCTTCAGAACGCCCGCGCCGACCGTGCCCAGGCCCGCGACGGCGATTTTCAGGGGGCCTGTTTTGTGGGAGTCGGACATCAGACTTTCGCTTTCTCCGGGTCGAGGAGGGCGGCACGCGCCGCCGGGTCCTTGCTCGCCGCCGCACCGGCGGCGTTGGAGCGGAAGAACTCCTTGATGTTGCGGGTCGCCTGACGGATGCGGTGGACGTTCTCCACCAGCGCCAGACGGACATGGCCGTCACCGTACTCGCCGAAGCCGATGCCCGGCGCCACGGCCACCTTGGCCTCCTGCAGCAGCAGCTTGGAGAATTCCAGCGAGCCGAGATGGGCGAAGGGCTCCGGGATCGGCGCCCAGGCGAACATCGAGGCCGAGGGGCTCGGCACCGTCCAGCCGGCGGCGGCCAGACCCTCGATCATCACGTCGCGGCGCTGGCGGTACATGGTGCGCACCTGCTCCACGCACTCCTGCGGGCCGTTCAGCGCGGCGGTCGCGGCGACCTGGATCGGCGTGAAGGCGCCGTAGTCCAGGTACGACTTGATGCGGGCCAGCGCGGTGATCAGCTTCTTGTTGCCGGTGGCGAAGCCGATGCGCCAGCCGGCCATCGAGTAGGTCTTCGACATCGAGGTGAACTCGACGGCCACCTCGCGCGCCTCCGGGATCTCCAGGATCGAGGGCGGCGGGTCACCGTCGAAGAAGACCTCGGCGTAGGCCAGATCGGACAGGATGTAGATGCCGTGCTTGCGGCAGAACTCGACAATCGGGCGGTAGAAGTCGAGCCCCACCACCTCCGCCGTCGGGTTGGACGGGTAGTTCAGCACCAGCGCCAGCGGCTTCGGCACGCTGTGGCGCACGGCGCGCTCCAGCATGTTCATGAAGCTGTCGATGTCGGTGGAGGTGCCGTTGGCCTGCCCCACCGGCAGATGGCGCACCGACGCCCCGGCCAGGATGAAGCCGAAGGGGTGGATCGGGTAGCTGGGGTTCGGCACCAGGATGATGTCGCCGGGGCTGGTGATCGCCTGGGCGAGGTTGGCCAGCCCTTCCTTCGACCCGATGGTGACGATGCACTCCGACTCCGGATCGACGTCCACGTTGAAGCGGCGCTTGTAATAGGCCGCGTGCGCCTTGCGCAGGCCGGGGATGCCGCGGGAGTTCGAGTAGCGGTGCGTCTTGGGATCGCGCACGGCCTCGATCAGCTTATCGACGATGTGCTGGGGCGTCGGCTGGTCCGGGTTGCCCATGCCGAGGTCGATGATGTCCTCGCCGGCAGCTCGGGCTCGCGCCTTCATGGCGTTCACTTCGGCGAAGACGTAGGGCGGAAGCCGCTTGATCCGGTGGAATTCTGAATCGCTCATGGACGCTCCGAAGCCTGTCCGGCCGCGCCACGAACCCATATTTGCGGACCGGGACCACTTATCTACCGCCCCGCATCTTCAGAAGCGAGGTAAAATTCGCGTCCGGCCGCATTCCTGCGCCGCCTGAGGCATCCCGGACGCCGAAGCCCGTCTTCAGCCTCCCTTGCGGCCGGAAGTCCGGCGCTGGTGCAGCGCTTCCTCGATCTCCTCCCCGCCGGCGCCGACCAGGGCGGCGGGGTCCACGGCGACCTCCAGATCCTCCGGTCGGGCGGGCTCGGCCGGGTGGCCGCGCCGGGACGCCGGCACGCGCAGCAGCGCGTAGGACAGCAGCGACAGCAGGGCGAAGCCCGGCATGATGGCCGTCGTCGCGGTGTAGGGATCGGCGAACAGCGCGGCCACCGCGGTGCCGGCCAGCCCGCCGCCGATCTGCATGAAGCCGATCAGCGCCGACGCCGCCCCGGCCATCCGGGGGAATCCGGCCAGGGCGTCGCTGGTGGCGCCGGGCATGACCAGGGCGATGCCGAAGGCCCAGACGGCGGTCGGCCCCATCACGCTCGCCACGGTCGGTTCGCCGGTCAGGGGCGCCAGGGCGAAGCCGAGCCCGCCCACGGCCACGCAGACCAGCCCATAGGGGATCAGCCGCATCGCGTCCACCCGGCGCAGCAGCCGCCCCGCCAGGGTCGCCCCCAGCGTGTAGGAGCCGGTCTGCAGCAGCATGGCGAAGCCGAAGACGGTCGGGCTCAGCCCCACCCCTTCGATCATCACGAAGGGCAGCAGCGCCGCCATGGTGTAGAGGCCGCCCAGCGTCGTGCCGAGCACCAGCCCCGCCCGCATGAAGCGCCGGTCGGTCAGCAGGGTGCGGTAGTTGCGGATCACCGGGCCGGGCCGCGCCGCCGAGCGGTCGCGCGTCCGGTTGGTCTCCGCCGTGCCGACAGCGAAGACCGTCAGCACGGCGAGGCCGTAGAGCGTCATCACCATGAAGATGGCGTGCCAGCCCACCGTGCCCAGGATCACCCCGCCCAGCGTCGGCGCCACCGCCGGCACCACGGCCAGCATCAGCCCGATCAGGTTCAGGATGCGCGCCGACCGCTGGCCGGTGAACTGGTCGCGCACGATGGCGCGGGAGATGGCGATGCCCGCCGCCGCGCCGATGCCCTGCAAGGCCCGCCCGACCAGCAGCCACTCGATGGTGCCCGACAGGGCCGCCACCCCGCTGCCCAGGACGTAGGTGACGAAGAAGGCCAGGGCGACCGGCCGCCGCCCGTAGGCGTCGGACAGCGGCCCGCAGGCGAGCTGGGAAAAGGCGAAGCCGAAGAAATAGACGGAGAGCGTCAGCTTCAACGCCGCCGGGGTGGTCTGGAACGCCTCCACCAGCATCGGCAGGGCCGGCGTGTAGAGCGCGAGGCTGAGCGGCCCCAGCGTGACGATCAATGTCCCGATGACGGCGGTCCGCGTCTCCGTCATGGCGGGCGCGTCGCTTTGCGGGGAGGCTTGGCTCATTGGCCGGCCCCGCCGCGGTCGTCCGCGATCATGCGGTTGCGCAGGCGGGCCAGCATGTCCTTGAGCAGGACGACCTCCTCCGCCGAAAGGTCGGCCATGGCCGACTCGCGCTCGGTGCGGAAGGCCTCCAGGACCTGAAGCGCCAGCGGTTCGGCCTGCGGCGTCGGGCGCACGATCTTGGCGCGGCGGTCCGCCGGGTCCGGCTCGCGGACCACCAGCCCGCGCGCCTCCAGCCGGTCGAGGAAGCCGACCAGGGTCATCGGCTCCACCCACATGTGGGTCGCCAGCACCGACTGGCGCGAGCCGGGGTGGCGGCAGACATAGACCAGCGCCCGCGCCTCCCCCGCCGTGAGGCCGAGCCGCGCATCGTCCAGGGCACGGTCGAACCGCGCGCGCAGAAGCCGCGCGCAGTCGATCAGGATCATTCCGAAGGGGGATTCATCAAGCATCCCTTATTGTAAGGGCGCCTTATTATTTCCGACAACCGCAGGCGGCGCAGGGCGGTCATGCCGCGGCGCCATGGCCGCACGACGCGCAAACCACACGAGCGGAAGCGAAGCCGACGCGCCAAATAGTCGCAGTTTGAAAACCTGTTGCGGACCCGCCATCGCAAGACGTAGTTTTTCCGCCTTGGCAGCAACAATGGGTGCTCCGTGGTCCGCGCCACCGCCATCGGAACTGCGCATCGACCGGACGAAGACCGGTGCGTCCCTTTCGTTCAGAGGGACACCATCAAGGGCCGAAGGACGCTCCGCATAGGTATACTTACGGATTACTGGCAGCGTCCGCCCTTTGCTACACCCCTGCCCTCAATTGGGTTTCCCGGAGGCGGGCTTCCCGGCGCTTGGCTGTCCAGGCGTGATGTCAGGCGGCGGGGGAGCGTCCATGGGGGTCGGCAGCATGTTCCTGGCGGCCTCGCGGTCCTGGGCCAGACGATCCAGGTCCTGCTGGCGCTGCGCTTCCGTCCGCAAATCCGTGGGGCGCGGCGGGACGGTGCCGAGATTGGGGTACTCCCGGTTCTGGCCGGACATGCCGCGCACCGGCGAGTCATCGCTGGGCACGTCGCGGCCGATCACCGCGCCGACCAGCCCGGTGTCGAGCACGCGGTCGCTGCAGGCGGACAGTGCGAGAACAACCACAACGGACAGCGCCGGGCCCAACCGGCCCGCCTTCGCCACCACGCCGCGTCGGATACCCGTTTCCATTCTGCGAACCCCACATCCGAACCCATCCAGCCGCTTGAACGGTGGTGGGCGAAATGAAATCTTCATACGAGAGGTGTATGACGGACCCCGGCTCGAACGGACATGGCATAACCAGTTCACGATGCCAGGACCGGACCGCACTCCGACCGAACAGACTTCCGGCAGGCATTGTATAAACCGCACAACGTCCCTCCTGAAGCCTAAAACTCGCCTAAAGAAGAAGGACCGCACCAATGGCCGAAAACCAGGCCCCTGACGTCAAGCTTCCCGACCCGGTCGAGATGTCGCGGGCGATGACCCGCATCGCCGAGCAGAGCCAGCGGCTGGTCACCGACTTCCTGTCCCGTCAGGCCTCGGACGGCGTCGGCGCGAAGAACCCCGACCCGATGGGCGTCGGCCATGCGTTCCTGGAGATGACCACGCGCATGATGGCCGACCCGGCCAAGCTGATGAAGGCGCAGATGACGCTGTGGCAGGACTACCTGACCCTGTGGCAGCGCACCACCCAGCGCTTCTTCGGCCAGGAGGCCCAGCCGGTCATCGCCCCGGCCAAGGACGACCGCCGCTTCAAGGATTCGGCCTGGGACGAGAACACCCTGTTCGACTTCATCAAGCAGTCCTACCTGCTGTCGGCCCGGTGGATGCAGTCGACGGTCAACGAGGTGGACGGGCTGGACGACCACACGGCCAAGAAGGTCGACTTCTACACCCGCCAGTTCGTCGACGCGATGGCGCCCTCCAACTTCGTCATGACGAACCCGGAGGTGCTGCGCACGACGATCGAGACGGGCGGCGAGAACCTCGTCAAGGGCCTGGAGCATCTGCTGAAGGATCTGGAGCGCGGCAAGGGCGAGCTGCGCATCTCGATGACCGACTACGACGCCTTCCAGGTCGGCAAGAACATCGCCGTCACGCCGGGCAAGGTCGTCTTCCAGACCGACCTGATGCAGCTCATCCAGTACACCCCGACCACGCCGGACGTGAACAAGCGTCCGCTGATGATCGTGCCGCCCTGGATCAACAAGTACTACATCCTGGATCTGCGCGAGAAGAACAGCTTCATCAAGTGGGCGGTGGACCAGGGCCACACCGTGTTCATCCTGTCCTGGGTGAACCCGGATGAGAAGCTGGCCCAGAAGGGCTTCGAAGACTACATGTTCGAAGGCGTTCTGGCCGCGCTGGACGCCATCGAGAAGGTGACCGGCGAGAAGGACGTGAACGCCATCGGCTACTGCCTGGGCGGCACGCTGCTGGCCTCCACCCTGTCCTACATGGCGGCCAAGAAGGACGACCGCATCAAGTCGGCCACCTTCTTCACCACCATGCTGGACTTCACCGAAGCCGGCGAGCTGTCGGTCTTCATCGACGAGGAGCAGCTCACCATGATCGAGAGCCAGATGGCCCAGCAGGGCTACCTGGACGGCTCGAAGATGGCGACCACCTTCAACATGCTGCGCGCCAACGACCTGATCTGGTCGTTCGTGGTGAACAACTACCTGCTCGGCAAGGACCCGTTCCCGTTCGACCTGCTCTACTGGAACAGCGATTCGACCCGCATGCCGGCGGCGATGCACAGCTTCTATCTGCGCAACATGTACCAGAAGAACCTTCTGGCGCAGCCGGGCGCGGTGTCGCTGGGCGGCGTGCCGATCGACCTGCGCAACGTGAAGACCCCGTCCTTCTTCCTGTCGGCCCGCGAGGACCACATCGCGCCGTGGAAGTCCACCTACATGGGCGCCCACCTCTTCTCCGGCCCGGTGAAGTTCGTGCTGGCGGCCTCCGGCCACATCGCCGGCGTGGTGAACCCGCCGGCCGCCGGCAAGTACTGCTACTGGACCAACGCCAAGCTGCCGAAGGCCTCGGACGACTGGTTGGCGTCGTCGGAGCAGACCCCCGGCTCCTGGTGGCCGGAGTGGAACAAGTGGGTCTCCACCTTCTCAGAAGGCAAGGTCCCGGCGCGCGATCCGGAAAAGGGCGGCCTGCCCGCGCTGGAGGACGCTCCTGGCTCCTACGCCAAGGTGCGCATCGTCTGAGGACCCGCTTCCGGGGGGCGGTCCGCCGCCCTCCGGAACTCCGGGGCCATCGACGCGACGGCCCAGCAGGAAGCGGTCCAAAAGAAAAGGCCCCGGACGGATCGTCCGGGGCCTTTTCCTTTATCCGGCGAATTCCTTCATCGGACAGAAGCCCCGGAGCAAGGTCCGGGGCTCGTGTTCCGACAGGGAACCTGCGCCTTACGACGACGGGGCGTTCGCACCGCGCGGCAGGATCTGCGCGCGACGGTTGGACGGCTCGCGGACGTTCGGGCCGGTCTGCACCAGGAGCTGGCTCTCGCCCTTGCCCTCGGTGGTGATGGCGCCGGCGCCGATGCCCTTGGAAACCAGGGCCTGCTTCACCGCCTCGGCGCGACGCACCGACAGACGCTGGTTGTAGGCCGGCGAACCCGAGGTGTCGGTGTGGCCGACGACATGGACGCGGGCGTTGGCGCCCTTGCCGATGGCGGCGGCCGCGTCGCCGATCACGCGGTCGGCGGCCGGGGTGACGTTGGCCTTATCCCAGTCGAAGAAGACCAGGTATTCGGTCTGGGCGCGGGCGACCGGGGCCGGGGCAACCGCCGGAGCGGCGGCCGGCGGGCACTTGAAGCTGCCCTGGTGGGTGGCGTAGCCGCCATCCGCCGTACGGACCGGGGTGTTGTTCCAGCCGATGACCGGATTGCACCACTCGGCGGTGTCGGCGCTCTGGGCCTGAGCCCCGGCGGTCAGGCCGAAGGCGACGACGGCGGCCGGCACGACGGCCATGGTAGCGCGGAAGAAGCTGTTCATTTCTCCACTCCCTTAGAGACACACTCCCTACCGCTTGGTTCGCGGAGGACGAATCGCACAAACGATAGGACATATCGCGTGCATGTAACGTGACAAAACGCGAAACATGTGGGGTTTGTCCACGTTCAAACATACCCTCCGGAAGTCCTACACGTTTCGTGCCGGTGTCACTGTTGCTAGTATGCCACAGTGCTGCGACGCACCAAAGAGGTATTAGCCCGCTCTGTAGATTTGGGCAAGCCGCACGTAGTTCCGGACGTTTACCGGGAAGAAGGAAAGGTCCTTTTCCGTTAGTGCACGCACGGGTCTTGCGGGACTTCCCGCCCAAAGTTGCCCCGCTGCCACACGCTTGCCGGGGGTCACCAGGGCTCCTGCGGCCACCATGGCCCCCGACTCGACATGCGCCCCGTCCATGACGCAGGCCTGCATGCCGATGAAGCAGCCGCTGTCCAGCGTGCAGGCGTGCAGCAGGGCCATGTGGCCGATCGACACGTCGTCGCCGATGTAGGTCCCCTGCCCCGCCGAGGCGACGTGGACGACGGTGCCGTCCTGGATGTTGGTGCGGGCACCGATGCGGATCTCGTTCACATCGCCGCGGATGGTGCAGCCGAACCAGACGCTGCTGTCCGCTCCGATCTCGACGTCGCCGATGACCGAGGCCGTCGGGGCGACATAGACGCTCGGGTCGATCTTCGGGTGCGTGCCCTGGAAGGGCAGGATCAGGCCGGACATCGCAGGGTTCCTTCCTGGGTTACGGGAACAGCGGGGCCTGCTCCAGGCCGGTCGTCTCGCCCAGGCCGAACATGACGTTCATGTTCTGGATGGCTTGGCCGGAGGCGCCCTTCACCAGATTGTCGATGACCGAGACGATGATGGCGCCGCGCGGGGTGCGGTCGGGGAAAACGCCGATCAGCGCCTGGTTGGACGCGCGGACGTGACGGGTCGCCGGGGCGATGCCCGCCGCCGTGACGTTCACGAAGGGCTCCGATTCGTAGCGCTTGGCCAGGGTCGCGCGCAGGTCGTCGGCAGTGACCCCGTCGGCCATGCGGACGTAGATCGTCGCCATCATGCCGCGGTTCATCGGGACGAGGTGCGGCGTGAAGCTGACGATCACCGGGCGCCCAGCGGCGAGCCGCAGCTCCTGCTCGATCTCCGGCATGTGGCGGTGGTGGCCGACGCCGTAGGCGTTGAAGCCCTCCGACACCTCGGTGAAAAGGTTCTGCTGCTTGGCGTCGCGCCCGGCGCCGGAGACGCCCGACTTGGCGTCGATCACGATCCCGCCCGGCTCGATCATCTCGTCCATCAGCAGCGGCAGCAGGGGCAGCAGCGAGCAGGTGGGGTAGCAGCCGGGGTTGGCGACCACGCGCGCCTTGCGCACGCCCTGCCGGTTGAATTCGGTCAGGCCGTAGGCGACCTCCTTCTGAAGCTCCACGGCGCGGTGCTCATGCCCGTACCAGGTGGCGTATTCGGCGGGATCGGACAGGCGGAAGTCGGCGGACAGATCCACCACCTTGATGTGGCGCGGCAGGCCGGCGATGACCTCCTGCGTGGTGCCGTGCGGCAGGGCGCAGAACACGGCGTCCAGCTTGTCCCAGGCGACCTCCTCGATCTTCACGAGGCCGGGCAGGTTGAACTGGCCCAGATGCGGGAACACCTCGGCCATCGGCTTCCCCGCCTGTCGCTCGGCCGTCAGCGCGCAGATCTCCACGCCGGGATGGCGCAGAAGCATGCGCACCAGCTCGGCGCCGGTGTAACCGGACGCACCGAGAATGCCGACGCGGATGGGAGAAGTGCTGTTGGCCATGGACGCTGTTCCTTTTGACGCACGGGGATGGGCACGGAACGGTGAAGACGAGTGAAACAAACCTGAAACAAGAAAGGGGCGCCCCGTCGGGACGCCCCTCGCTTGTACAGCAGTAATGCGGGTCCGCGGTAGGCTTTAGCGCTTCGAGAACTGGAAGCTGCGGCGGGCCTTGGCCTTGCCGTACTTCTTACGCTCGACGACGCGGGCATCGCGGGTCAGGAAGCCGGCGGCCTTCAGCGGCGGACGGAGCGCCGGCTCGAAGTAGGTCAGCGCCTTGGAGATGCCGTGACGGACCGCGCCGGCCTGGCCGGACAGACCGCCGCCGGTCACCGTGACCATCACGTCGAACTGGTCGGCGCGGTCGGTGATGCCGAAGGGCTGGGCGATCATCATGCGCAGCACCGGACGGGCGAAGTAGACTTCCTGGTCGCGGCCGTTGATGACGACCTTGCCGGAGCCCGGCTTGATCCACACGCGGGCGACGGCGTCCTTGCGCTTGCCGGTGGCGTAGGCGCGGCCCTGGGCGTCCAGCTTCGGGGCGACCACTTCGGCGGAAGCGGCGGCCGGAGCGGCGGCGATGTCCTTCAGGCCGGAAAGGGTGGTGGTAACCTGAGCCATTGGATTACGCGCTCCGCTTATTCTTCGGGTTCATGGCCGCAACGTCGAGAGCGACCGGCTGCTGCGCCTCGTGCGGGTGGGCGGCGCCCTTGTAGACCTTCAGGTGGGTCATCACCTTGCGGCCGAGCGGACCGCGCGGAACCATGCGCTCCACGGCCTTCTCGATCACGCGCTCCGGGTACTTGCCGTCCAGGATCTGGCCCTTGGAACGGCCCTTGATGCCGCCCGGATAACCGGTGTGCCAGTAGAAGATGTCGTCCTGGCGCTTGTTGCCGGTCAGCTTGACCTTCTCCGCGTTGATCACGACGACATGGTCGCCGCAATCCATGTGCGGGGTGAAGGTCGGCTTGTTCTTGCCGCGCAGGATGTTCGCCAGGATGCTGGCAAGCCGGCCGAGAACGAGGCCGTCGGCATCGACGACGTACCACTTCTTCTCGATGTCGGTCGGCTTCAGATTGAAGGTCTTCATCGCCACACTCGTTGACTAAACGTGGATCGGCGGGCCACCGAAACTGGACGTTCAATCCCCGGGGCGCCGAAGCGGCCGGTTTTGTACGCAGTGCACGGGGACTCTGTCAACGGAAAAATATCCGTTCCATATCAACATGCTATGAGCGCGGTATCATTTTACCGCAAACGCAAAGCCATTGATATCATTGGCGTTTTCAAACGCCGTCCGAATTATGGTATCCTGATACCGTCAACGTCACGGGATCGTGGGGCGGAATCGAGTAGGTGCCGGTGGCGTGGGCCACGGGCTCCGGATCGCCTTCGGAGAACAGCAGAACCTCGCCATAAGCCAGCCGCTTGCCCATCTTCAGGATTCGGCAATCGGCGGTGATGGCGACCTGGGCCGGGCGGCGCAGGAAGTTGATGGTCATGCTGGTGGTCACCGCCAGTTCCACCCGCCCGATCAGGCTGAGCACCGCCGCGTAGAGCGCCACGTCGGCCAGCCCGAACATCGCCGGCCCGGTCACCGTGCCGCCGGGGCGGACGAAGCTGTCGTTGTAGGGCAGCTTCATGCGCACGGTCCCGGCGCCGAGCTGCTCGATGGTGATCCCGTAATTGCCGACCAGCGGCACGCCCTCGCGAATCAGGGCTTCCAGTTCCTCGGCGGACACGGCTGGCGCGCTCATTCCCTCACCCATGGCTTTTCTTATGGACACCCGATCATGGCGAACATCGCCCGGCCCGCCAAGCGCGTCGCGCCCCCGCCTATTTCACACGATCAAACTCGAATCCCGCCTATAAATCTACCAATTTTATCAACAAAAAGGTTGAGTTGTCCGACTTGGCGTCGTTAGATGAACGGACCACACGCCCGGTTCCGTGGCGGGGGCGGTCGGGGTACTGTTCCCGCCAACGATCAAAACATCCGGGAGGATTGGACAGCGATGAACGACACCCCGCCCGCCATCGGGCCGGCCACCGGCGATGGCACGCCGCTGGTTCTCCGCGAAGACCGCGACGGAGTCGCGACCCTGACGCTGAACCGCCCGCAGGCGCGCAACGCCCTGTCCGTCGGGCTGATGGGGGCGCTGCAGGCGGAACTGGACGCCATCCATAAGGACTCCTCGGTCCGCGTCGTGGTGCTGGCCGGGGCCGGGTCGGCCTTCTGCGCCGGTCATGATTTGAAGGAGATGCGCGCCAACCCCGACCGCGCGGCCTATGAGTCGCTGTTCATCCAATGCTCCAGACTGATGCTGACGGTCAGCCGAATCCGCCAGCCGGTAATCGCCAAGGTGCACGGCATCGCCACGGCGGCGGGGTGTCAGCTCGTCGCCACCTGCGACCTCGCCTATTGCGCAGACACGGCGCAATTTGCCACGCCGGGGGTGAACATCGGCCTGTTCTGCTCCACCCCCATGGTGGCGCTGAGCCGTGCCGTGGGGCGCAAGGCGGCCATGGAAATGCTGCTGCTCGGCGACCTGATCGGCGCCGAGGAGGCGGAGCGCATCGGCCTCGTCAACCGCGCGGTGCCGGCCGACCAGCTCGACGCCGTGGTGGCTGAGGCCGCCGGCAAGATCGCCGCGAAGTCGCCGCTGACGCTCGCCATCGGCAAGGAGGCCTTTTACCGGCAAATCGAGCTGGGCGTGGAGGAGGCCTACGCCTACGCCGCCCGCGTGATGACCGAGAACATGCTGGCCCGCGACGCCGAGGAGGGCATCGACGCCTTCCTGCAGAAGCGCGCTCCGGTGTGGTGCGGCCAATGAGCGGCCCCGCCCCCTCGCACGACGGCTACGGCGACGATTTCATCCGCGGCGTTCTGGATCGGGTGAAGACCATCGCCCTGGTCGGCGCGTCGAACGACCCGGTGAAGGCCAGCTTCATCGTGCTGAAATACCTGCGCGACAAGGGCTACCGCGTCATCCCCGTCAACCCGAAGCTGGCCGGCCAGACCATTCTCGGCGAGCGGGTCTACGCCAGCCTGTCGGAGCTGCCGGAGCCGCCGGACATGGTGGACGTCTTCCGCAACGCCACCGCCGCCGGAGGCGTGACGGACGAGGCCATCGCCATCGGCGCCAAGGTGGTGTGGATGCAGCTCGGCGTGCGCAACGACGAGGCGGCGGCGCGGGCCGAGGCGGCGGGGCTGACCGTGGTCATGAACCGCTGTCCCAAGATCGAGCTTCAGCGCCTCCTCCACGAGATCGGGCGCATCGGCGTCAACTCCAACATCCTGACGTCCAAGAAGGCCGCACTGGCCAAATCCTTCAAAAAACTGATGTAAGACACAGAGGAAGCCATCATGAGCGAGCAGAAGTCCTTCGGTTTCGAAACCCGCGCCATCCACGCCGGCGCCGCCCCCGATCCCGCCACCGGCGCGCGCCAGACGCCGATCTACCAGACCACCAGCTTCGTCTTCGACGACGTGGACGATGCGGCCTCGCTGTTCAACCTCCAGAAGGTCGGCTTCATCTACTCCCGCCTGACCAACCCGACCGTGTCGGTGCTGGAGGAGCGGCTCGCCAATCTGGAGGGCGGCGCCGGGGCCACGGCCACCTCGTCCGGCCACGCCGCGCAGCTGCTCGCCCTGTTCCCGCTGATGGAGCCGGGCGACGAGATCGTCGCCTCGCGCAAGCTCTACGGCGGCACGCTCAACCAGCTCGGCACCAGCTTCCCGCGCGCCTTCGGCTGGAAGTCCGTCTTCGTGGACACCGACCAGCCGGAGAACGTCCGCGCCGCCATCACCGCGAAGACCAAGGCGATCTTCGTCGAGAGCCTCGCCAACCCCGGCGGCGTGGTCACCGACCTTGAGGCCATCGCCAAGATCGCCGACGAGGCCGGCATTCCGCTGATCGTCGACAACACGCTGGCGACGCCGTACCTGATCAACCCGATCCAGTGGGGCGCCACGCTGGTCGTGCATTCGACCACGAAGTTCCTGTCGGGCAACGGCACCTCGGTCGGCGGCGTGGTCATCGACAGCGGCACCTTCGACTGGGGCAAGTCCGGCAAGTTCCCCGCCCTGTCGGAGCCGGACGCCGGTTATCACGGGCTGAAGTTCCAGGAGACCTTCGGACATCTGGCCTTCACCATCCACGGCCACGCCGTCGGCCTGCGCGACCTCGGGCCGAGCCAGGCGCCGCTGAACGCCTTCCTGACGCTGAACGGCATCGAGACGCTGCCGCTGCGCATGCAGCGCCACAGCGACAGCGCCCTGAAGGTCGCGCAGTTCCTGGAAAGCCATCCGGCGGTCGGCTGGGTCAGCTACGCCGGTCTGGAATCCTCCAAGTACAACGCGCTGGCCAAGAAGTATCTGCCCAAGGGGGCCGGCGCCGTGCTGACCTTCGGCGTGAAGGGCGGCTTCGACGCCGGTGTGAAGGTGGTGGAGAACGTCCAGCTGCTCAGCCATCTCGCCAACATCGGCGACAGCCGGTCGCTGATCATCCATCCCTCCTCGACCACGCACCGCCAGCTGTCGCCGGAAGGTCAGACCCAGGCGGGCGCCGGTCCGGACGTGCTGCGCCTGTCGATCGGGCTGGAGAGCGTCGAGGACATCATCGCCGACCTCGACCGGGCGCTGTCCGCCACCTGATGCCGGTTTTCCCCCTGCCCGCCCCGGCGGGCGGGGGATACCCCGCAAGAGGTAGGCGTGACGCGAAGGGCTGAGCGCTGGCCGTCCCATTGACCTCCGCAGGTCATAGCACCGACCCTTACCCAAGCAGGATGAGGACACGAACAGGGCGGGGAAGCGGGGCATGAGCGGACGGCTCAGGCGGGGAGTGGCGGGGGTCGCGCTGCTGGGGCTGGGCGGCTGCGCGGGGGCGCCGGTGGCGATGACCGCCGCGTCCTTCGCCGTGGACGGGCTTCTTTACGTCGGAACCAGCAAGAGCAGCACCGACCACATGCTATCGGCCATGCTGAAGCAGGATTGCGCGACCTTCCGCGTTCTGACCCAAGGCTATGTCTGCAAGCCGGTGATCGTTCCGGTGGTCCGGACCGCGGAGAGCGTGCCGGTCCCCCTTCCGGAGCCGGAACCGTCTCCGGCGCCCGCCCCGCCACCACCCGCGCCGCTCCCCGTGACGGCGGAGGTGGAGATCGCCGCGCTGCCGCCGATGCCGCGCCCCGCCGAACGGCGCTTCCTCGTGGTGGCCGGCAGCTTTTCCAAGCGTGGACAGGCGGAAGCCCAGCGCGCGCGGCTGGGCCACCCGGAGGCCGACATCGTGGCGGCCGACGTGCGGGGTCGGCGCATCCACCGCCTCGTCCTGCCGCCGGAAGACCGGCCAACCGCCCTGCGCCGGCTGGCCGAGATCCGCGCCGCCGGGGTCGGCGACGCGTGGCTCCTGACGTGGACGGGACGGACAGTGGTCGCCGACCTGCCCGACGACGCGCCCTACCCCAGCCTTCCGGACAAAATGTGAGCCGTTACTCCGCCGCTGCCATCGGAGCCGCGGCGGGCTTGGCCGGAACGTCGCGGTCGCGCGGCAGCAGCAGCGCCGCCGCGAAGGCGACCAGCGCCAGCACCGACAGCGTGGCGTAAAGCATCACGAACTCGCCCGTCCGCTCATAGACCAGGGCGACGAGCTGCACGGCGAGCGGGCCGGCGCCGAAGGACAGGATGAACTTGGCGCCATAGGCCAGCCCCCGGTGCCTCTCCGGTGTGTAGCGGGCGAGCAGGAGGTTCTCCGCCGGGATTTGCACCTGCGAGGCGACGACGACCAGCGCCGCGGCACCGACCAGCGGCAGGTCGGCCAGAACCGCCACCGCCGCCATCATCGGCACCTGGACCAGCAGGCACAGGGTGTAGATGCGCTTCAACGGGTACTTGTCCGCCAGATGCCCGCCGACGAGCTGCGGCAGGGCGGCGAACAGATAGACCGCCGTCACCACGCCGCCGACGCCCAGCGTGCTGCCGCCCAACATGTCGCTCAGCCGAGCCTCGAACAGCTTGGGCAGCACCACCTGCATGGCGTTGAACATCAGCCCGGCGCAGACCATCGTCACCGACAGCACGAAGAAGGCGCGGATCACGTCGCCGCGCGACGCCTTGGGGATCGGCCTCACGTCGCCCTGGCGATCCTCCACCTTGCCCAGCGCGATCAGCAGGGCCAGCGCCACGCCCAGCCCCAGGCAGATCGCCCCCGGAATCAGGAAGGCCGAGCGCCAACCCAGCCATTCCGTCAGACCACCGGCCACCACAGCCGCCGAGGCGATGCCGATGGTGCCGAAAATGCCCTGGTAGCCAAGCGCCTTGCCGCGGTTGGTGGCGTTCTTGACCATCCAGGCCATGCCCACCGGGTGATAGATCGAGGCGCCGAGCCCGAGCACCGCCAGCGCCCACAGCAGCGCCTCCGGACCGTCGGTCAGGCCGCAGGCGATGGTCCCGGCCCCGGTCAGCAGGAAGAAGACCGCCATCATCCGGCACTCGCTCCAGCGGTCACCCAGCCAGCCGGCCAGCGGCGCCCCGACTCCGATCATCAGCGCGCCCAGCGTCCACAGCCGGATCAGTTCGTCGTAGGGCAGCTTCCATTCCCGTTCCAGCACCAGGACGACCGTCAGGAACAGGGCCGTCACGATGTGCATCAGCGCGTGGCCGACCCAGGAAAAGCCGATCGACAGACGCGCCGATGTGTCAGTCATGGAAATTCTCCGCGTCCGGATGATTTGCGCTTGAAAGCAACCCTTGCGAAACTGGCACGCGGGTCGGAGGCGGTCCAATGCGCCGCCGTCATGGCGGGCATGCGGTGAGTCATTTCGGCGGTCAGGCGGTCTCGTCGCGCAGCCAGTCCAGATAGGCCGGGTTGCCGCGCCCCACCCTCAGCTCGACCACGCAGGGCCCGTCATAGCTGTGCAGCTCCCGCACCCGCGCGGCCAGCCGGTCGAACAGCTCCGCCCGCGTCTTGGCGATCAGCACCGTTTCCGTGGCTTCCTCGATGGCACCCTGCCAGCGGTAGATGGAGGTCATGCCGTCCAGGATGTTGGCGCAGGCGGCCAGCCGCTCCTCGACCAGCGCGCGGCCGATGCGCCGGGCCTCGTCCCGTGACCCGGCGGTGATGTAGGCGAAGACGAATTCCATGGCCGAACCCTTTCGATGTAGAGTGGCCGAATCTTGCCACAGGCCGCAGGGCCGCAACATCTTCCGAGGCGACGAAGCATGGCCGCAACCCGACGCACCACGTCCCGACGCCGCCCCACCGAGGCGCAAGCGGCGTGGCTGCGCAACGGCCTGGACCAGCCCGGTGGCAAGCTGCCCCTGTTCGACGGCGACGGCCAGCGCGTCAAGCGCCAGACCATCGAAAGCTGCCTGAAGTCCGGCTGGGCCGAGCGCTGGTTCCACAACCCGCTGAAGCCCGACTGGCTGGTCTGCCGCCTGACCGACACCGGCCGCGCCGCCCTCGCCCCCCGCTCCGCCGCGAAGGAACTCGCCCAGGCGGAATGACCGCCTGACGGGTGACGATGCATCCTCTGCGCACCCTGTTGCGGTCCGCGAACGCTCGCGGCCCAACCGGGCTTTGTTTTGTGACGGTACCATTCCATGCAGCTCTCCGACCTCGGCCAGCGCATTTGCATTCTCGGGCCATCCAACAGCGGAAAATCCACGCTTGCCGAAGCCATCGCGCGGCAGCGTGGTTTTCCCGTTATCCACCTTGACCGGCTTTATCATGCCCCCAACACGGACTGGGAACCGCGGCCGACCGACGAGTTCATCGCCTTGCACGACGCGGCCATCGCCGGCGAGCGCTGGGTCATGGAGGGAAACTACTCGAAGTGCATTCCGCAGCGTTTCCGGCGGGCGACGGGCCTGATCTACCTGGATGTGCCCATGCCGCTCAGTCTGCTGCGGTATTTTCGCCGAACCCTGTTCGAGCGGGAACGGCGAGGCGCTCTGGAGGGCCGCCGGGACAGCATCAAGTGGGAGATGATCCGCCACATCGCCGTCGCCACTCCGAAAAACAGAGAGCGAAACCTGCGCACCTTCGATCAGGCCGACCTGCCGAAGATACGGATCAACTCCGCACGGGACCTGAACGCATGGTACCGGAGGTGGGACCTCAAACGCTGACGCCCACGCGCACGCCTCACGCCGGCACGGCCTTCAACTGCTGGTCCACCGCCGCCGCCAGTTCACGAGGGGTGACCGGCTTGTGGATCACCGTCAGTCCGTGGGCTGTGGCGTCCAGCAGGCAGTCCGGCCCCGTCTCCCCGGTCAGGATCACCCCGGGAACCCCGGCGCCGTAGCGCTCGCGCACGCGCAGGATCACCTCGGTCCCGATCCGCCCCTCGCGCAGCCGGTAATCGGCGATCACGATGTCGGGGACGCGGGTCTGGGCGGACAGCCGCTCCATCGCCTGATCGGCGCTGCCCGCCGCCAGCACGGCATAGCCCCATTCCGTCAGGATCAGCTGAAGCCCCATCAGCACGATGGCGTCGTCGTCCACCAGCACGGCGAGGCGGCCCTGCCCCATCCCCGGCGCCGCGCCGCCCGCTCCCGAGGCGGCAGCCACCACCGTTTCGCCCATCGGCACCAGCACCCGGAAGGCCGAGCCCTTGCCCATCGCGGAACGCACCTCCACCGGGTGATCGAGCAGCCGCGACAGGCGCCGCACGATGGCAAGGCCAAGGCCGAGGCCCTGGTTGCGGTCCCGCTCCGGGTTGCCGACCTGATGGAATTCCTCGAAGATCCGTTCCAGATGGTCGTCGGGAATGCCCATGCCGGTGTCCTGGATGACAATCGACAGGAACCGCCCGTCCGTCCGGCACTGCACCCGCACCAGTCCGCTGTCGGTGTAGCGGATGGCGTTCTCGACCAGATTGCGCAGCAGCCGGCCCAGCAGCGTGCGGTCGCTGCGCACCCGCCCGGCGCAGACCTCCACCTGCCAGCCGATGCCCTTGCCAGCGGCGACCGGCGCGTAGGCGGCGCGGATCGGGTCCATCACCTCCGCCACGTCGAAATCCTCGAACACCGGCGTCACCACCCCGGCGTCGAGGCGCGACACGTCGAGCAGGCTGTCCAGCAGCCCCTTCAGCGCGTCCAGCCCCTGCTCCAGGTGGGTCAGGATCTTGGCGCCCGCGGGGGAGCCGACATGGGCCGACAGGGCGGCGGTGAAGAAGAACAGCGACTGGAGCGGCTGGCGCAGATCGTGGCTGGCCGCGGCCAGGAACTTCGACTTGGCGAGGTTGGCGCGCTCCGCCTCGTCGCGGGCGGAGCGCAGTTCGGCCTCCATCGCCTTGCGCTCGGTGATGTCCTCGGCGACGGAGATGCGGTAGGCCGGCTCCGTACCGGTGATCCGGGCGAGCGAGGAGGTCACCCGCACCCACACCGCCCCGCCGTCCCTGCGGCGGTAGCGCTTCTCCAGCGCGTAGCTGGCCAGCTCGCCGGACAGCAGCCGCTCGATCAGCCCTTCCTCCGCCGGCAGATCCTCCGGATCGGTGATGTCGCGGTAGGTCCGCCGCAGCAACTCCTCCCGCGGATAACCGACGATGTCGCAGATCTTGGCGTTGACGTCGAGAATGCGGCCATCCAGCGCAACCCGCTCGATGCCCACCGCCGCCAATTCGAAGACCGAGCGGAACCGTTCGTCGCTTTGGCGGCGCGCCGTTTCGGCCCGGCGCAGGTCGGTGACCTCCATCACGACGGCGCCGACCGCCGCGACCTCCATCCCCTCATGCACGGGGAACAGGGCGATCAGCCAATGGCGCGTCACGCCCGGCTCCTTGGGCGTCTCACCCATGATCTCGCGGTAGGGGATCGGCTCGCCGGTGTCGAACACCCGGTCGATCATCGGCTCGACGCTGGCGCCCACGACGGGAATCAGGTCCGTCAGCGTGCGGCCCATATGGGCCTCCGCCAGGATGCCGTTGGAATCGGCCAACTGCTCGTTGATACGGATGTAGCGGCGCTCGCGGTCGAAGAAGGCGAAGCCGACCGGCGCGTTCTGCAGCAGGCTGTTCAACTGCGCCAGCAACGCGTTCTTTTCCCGGTTGGCGGAATTCAGCGCCGCTTCCCCCCACTTGCGGGCGGTGGTGTCCTGGAAGAAGACGGCCAGCCCGTCCGGCGACGGGAAGGCGCGCACGGCGAACCAGGATTCGAAGGCCGTGCAATACTCCTCGAACTCGACGGGTGTCTGATCCCGCATGGCGCGGCGGTAGTTCTCTCCGAACGCGCTGGCGGCGACATCCGGAAAAATGTCCCACAAATCCTGGCCGATCAGGTCGCGCCCCCCGGCGATCAGCGTCCGGGCGCGCTCGTTCATGAAGGTGATGCGCCAGTTGCGATCCACCTCGAACACCCCGTCGGTGATGCTGCCCAGGACGGCGGCCGTCTTGTGGGCCAGCGCGTTGGCCCGCTCCCGCACCTGCTGCTGGCGGGCCAGTTCCTCGGCCATGCCGTCGAAGGCGCGGGCCAGCGTGCCCAGTTCGGACGACTGCTTCGCCACGCCGCTGCGCGCCGTCAGGTCGCCGCCCTTCCAACGCTCCGCCGTCGCGACCAGCGCCGCCACCGGCCGCCGCAGGAACCGGCTGGCGCCCCACCAGACGGTGAGCAGGGTCAGCAACAGCACCGTGGCGATGCCCGTCATCGCCTGAACCATCGCGCCGCGGATCGGCCCCAGCGCCTCGCCCTTGTCGAGGCAGACCACGACGCCGATGCCGTCCAGACTCCGCCCGGTCGGCTGATAGGCGACGATGCGCGGCCGCCCGTCCGGTCCGGTCACCTCGGCGATGCCGGGGCCGTCACGGGACAGAAGGGCGAAGACGGCGGGCGACAGCGCACCGCCGTCACCGGTCTGGCCCATATGGTTCGTCAGGGGCGGCACCTGGGCGACCACCCGGTCGCGGCGGTCCACCAGCGTGATCCGCGCGTTGTCGGGCAGCGGCCGCTTGGACAGGAAATCGGCGATCCAGGAAATGTCGGTCATCGCCGTCACCACGCCCGCCGCCCGGCCCTCCCCATCCTGGAAGGCGAGCGCGACGGGCATGGCGGAGCGTCCGTCCGTCCGGCGGAAGACATGCTCGCCCAGCGCTATCCGACCGCTGTCCAGCGCGTCGCGGAAGTAGTCGCGGTCGGCGATAGAAATTCCCAGCGCGGCGCGGTCGGTCGAGCAGCGCACCACCCCGTCCAGCCCGGCGATCACGATGCCGAGATGGCCGGGGTACGACGCGCGCAGGTCGTGCATCAGCGCCTGACAGGCCGGAGAGCCGGGGGCGCGCACCGGGTCGGCCCTCACCAGCGTGCTCAGCACCTGCCGCAGCCCGTCGATCATGCGGTGCTGCTCCGCCTCGAACAGCGCGGCGAGGTGCAGGGCGTCCCGCCCCACCTCCGCCTCCCGCGCGGCGCGCAGGGCCAGTTCGTTCTTCACCTCGATGACGGCCGCCGGGATCATCGCCACGAAGACCAGCAGCAGCAGACGGTGAAGAAGGCTCATGCAAGGCGGCTTTCGGAAAATGATGCCGGGAGACGGTGCGGGATGCGGGATGGTTCCGTCAACGGACGCGGGTGGGGACGCGGGTGGCCTTCCACACGCCGGAGCGTTCGGCGCCGGCCGCGATGCGGCGGTCGGCAATCTCCGCCTCCTCCACCTCGGCGATCCCGGCGTGCTTCAAGGCGCGCAGAAGGACGCTGCGGACGGTCGTCCCCTCCTCTTCCGCGCGGCGCCGGACGGCACGCTTGACGCTCTGCGGCACCATGGCGGCCAACTGCACGTCGGGTTCGCGCGCGGCGGACGGGGACGGGGGGCCGGAGGCCTGGGAGACGGGAGACGGAACGGGTTGGAAGGGGTGATCGCGCATCGGTCCTGCCGTACATGGTTCGAAGGTGCGAAACCCTCCCTTCTTATAGTTAATTTCTTGTTAACCATGAATCCGCCAGCGGTGTCCGGAGGGACATGATACATCGGAATAGCGGTTGACCTGCACAATCCTGCACCGAACAGTGGCCGGCCGGAACTTCCGGCGCCACGGCACCGGTTCACCGCCCCTTTCGTACGGCCAGAGCAGAGGAGCGACGACGTTGTCAGCACGCCCTTCGAAACGCCGCATCGCCATCATCGGGGCCGGCTTCACCGGCAGCGTCCTCGCCGCGCACCTGATGCGCTGCGCCGATGAGCCGACCAGCCTGCACCTGATCGAACGCACACCCAGCGTCGGCGCCGGCCTCGCCTATTCCACGCACAACGCCGCGCATCTGCTGAACGTGCGCGCCTATAACATGAGCGCCTACCCGGACGACCCGCGGCACTTCCTGCGCTGGCTGTGGGCCCAGGACGACCGTACGCCGGACGGCGGGGCCGGAGCGGTGCCGCCGTCCGGCCATGCCTTCGTCTCCCGCGCCCGTTATGGCGCCTACATCCAGGACGTCCTGCGGGAAGCCGTGGCGGCCGCCCCGCCCCACGTCACGCTCACCGTGTCGCAGGCGGAGGCGGTGGACATCGCATCGGACGCGCGGGGCACCCGGCTGCGGCTTGGCAACGGGACCAGCCTGACGGTGGACACGGCGGTTCTGTGCGTCGGCAATTTCGCCCCCTCGCCGCCGCCGGTCCCGGCGCCGGACGTCTATGCCTCCAGCCGCTACGTGGCCTCTCCCTGGGACTGGCCTGCGCTGGCTACGATCGCCCCCGACGCGCCCGTGCTGATCCTCGGGACCGGGCTGACCATGGTGGACACCGTCCTGTCGCTGGAGGACCAGGGGCACCGCGGCCCCATCCTCGCCCTGTCGCGCCGCGGCCTGCTGCCCCGGACGCACGAGGAGACGCGGCCCTTCAAGAGCTTCATCCATCCGCAGGTGATGCCGCGCACCGTTCTGGACGTGATGATCGCCCTGAAGGCCGACGTCCGCCGCGCGCGGGAGACGGGATTCGATTGGCGGTCGGCCTTCGACGCGCTGCGTCCCTACCATCACCTGATCTGGAGCCATCTGCCGCCGGAGGAGCGCCGGCGCTTCCTGCGCCACGTCCGTCCCTATTGGGAGGTCCATCGCCACCGCATCGCGCCCGAGGTGGCGGCCCGCATCGCCGCCCTGTGCGCGAACGGGCGGTTGGCCATCCGCGCCGGCCGCCTGCAGACGCTGAACCTCGTTCCGAACGGGGTGGAGGCGACCGTCCGCGCCCGCGGGGCGGAGGGAACCGTCTGGACCCGGACGGTGGGCGCCATCGTCAACGCCACCGGCACCGAGTGCGACTTCGGCCGGATCGGCCATCCGCTGGTCAAGGCGCTGCTGACGCGCGGTCTGGCGCGGCCCGACCCGCTGCGGCTTGGGCTGGACGTCACCACCGACGGCGCCCTGATCGGCGAGGACGGGCAGGCGTCGGACCGGCTGTTCGCGCTCGGCCCGATCAGCCGCCCGCCCTTCTGGGAGATGACGGCGGTGCCCGAGCTGCGCAGCCAATGCGCCCAGGCCGCCCGGCACATCGCCCAGTTGCGGCGGCCCGCCTACCCTCTGGCGGAGCCGTCGTTGCTTCACGCGCGGGCGGTGCCCTGACGGATGGGGTCGCCGGACCGCGTCCCCGCTCCTCTCACCAGGGGGTGCCGTCGCCGTGCGTGAAGAGATCGGTCGCGCCGTCGTAGCGCAGATCCTCGTCCGGGTAATGGGCCTCGTCCCCGGCGCTGCGGTCGCCGACCTCCAGGTAGGTCGCCGGCTCGTGGGAGCGGTTGACGAGTTGGTGCCCGTCCGGCCTTCCGGCCGGGAAGCCGGCGCACATGCCGGAACGCAGGATCGTCTCGCCGGCGTCGGTGACCAGCGTCAGCTCACCGTCCAGCACATAGACGAACTCGTCCTGGCGGGTGTGCCAATGCCGCAGGGCGGAGGCGGCGCCCGGCTCCAGCCGGGTCAGGTTGACGCCGAAGTTGGTGATCCCCAGCGGATTGCCCAGCCGCTTGCGCAGGCGCCCCGCGACCGCCGCGCGGAACGGCTCCGGGTAGTCGGTGGCCCCGAGCTTCGCCCCGACGGCGGCGGGGTCGAGCACCGGAGGCTCGGGGGGGATGGCGGGTGCGGGGGGCTTGTCTGACAAAGGTGGGTCTCCCTTCACCGGGGTTCGATACCGATCTCAAGGATCGGTCCGGAGTCGTCACTGTAGGCCATCGGGCACGGACCGACCATCCGGCCTGTTAAGCCACCGGCCGGGTACCTCATCGAGGCAAGGCTCAACGGAAGGGGGAAAGGCGCATGGAGACGACGCTGTACATTCCACCGCTCGGCCTTGCGGGGCAAATCGGGGCACCGAAAGATTTCAAGGCTGCGGTGATCTTCGCCCATGGCACCTCGAGCGGCCGGACGAGCCCGCGCAACGTCCGCGTCGCCGCGCGCCTGCGGGAGGCGGGCTTCGCCACGCTGCTGATGGACCTGCAGACGGAGGGGGAGAAGGCCGACCCGGCCAACCAGTTCGACGTCCACCGCCAGTCCGAGCGCCTGCTGCTGGCCGTCCGCCACCTGCGCGCCACCACCGCGGTGGAGCGCAAGCCCATCGGATTCTTCGGCGCGGGGTCCGGGGCGGCGTCGGCGCTGATCGCGGCGGGGCGCGCCGCGGAGCATGATGGAATCGGCGCGGTGGTCTGCCGCGGCGGGCGGCCCGATCTGGCGGAGGAGTGGCTGAACGCCGTCGCCGCCCCGACGCTGCTGGTGGTCGGCGGCAAGGACGCCCCGGCGCTGGACCTCAACAACGACGCCTTCAACCGGCTGCATTGCACCAAGGCGCTGGAGGTCGTGCCGGGCGCGGGCCGCCTGTTCGAGGAAACCGGAAAGCTGGATCAGGTGGCCGATTCCGCGCGCTCCTGGTTCACCACCCATCTGCTCAAGGCTGCCAACGGCTGAGCGCGGGTCGACAGCGGGAGCGATGCGGGCTACCTGTGGTTTCCCTACCGCATCGCAGCACCCGGATCGGACCGCCCATGCCCCAGCTCGAAATCCTCAGCCGCCGCCCCGCTGGACCGGCCAAGCCCGTGCCACTGCTGTTCGTCCATGGCGCCTTCTGCGGCGGTTGGATCTGGGACGAGCATTTCCTGCCCTGGTTCGCCGAGCAGGGCTGGGAGGCGCACGCCGTGTCCCTGCGCGGCCACGGCGCCAGCGAGGGGCGGGACCGTTTGAACAGCTTCGGCATCGCCGATTACGTGGACGATGTCCTGAACGCGGTGGATGCCTGTTCCGCGCCGCCGGTGCTGATCGGCCATTCCATGGGCGGCATGGTGGTCCAGCGGGCACTGACTCGCCGCCGGTTCCCGGGAGCGGTCCTGATGGCCTCCGCCCCGCCGCACGGCTTGCTGGAATCGACGATGCGGCTGGCCTGGAGCGATCCCTACGTGTTCCAGCAGATGGGCATGCTGATGACCTTCTCCAACGGCATCGAAGCGGAGGCGGTGCGCCGCGCCATGTTCTCCGACCAGGTGCCGCTGGAGGTGGCCAAGCGCTACGAACCGCTGATGCAGGAGGAGTCGCAGCGCGTGCTTCTGGACATCGGCGGCTGGATTCCCTTCCCGCTCCTGCCGGCCCGCGGTGTCGCCGTGGCGGTGCTGGGCGCGGAGAAGGACCGGCTGATTCCAAAGGACCAGGTCGAGGCGACCGCCCGCGCCTTCCGGACGGAGTCGGTCTTCTTCCCCGCGATGGGGCACAGCATGATGCTCGAACCCGGTTGGGAATCGGTTGCCGGCCACATCGCGGACTGGGTGGAGACGACGGTGCTGAAGAGGCCGGCGCCGCAAAGGAAGGCTCCGGACACGAAGACTTCGGACACGAAGACGTCGGACGCGGGGGCTTGGGACTCGGGAGCTCCGGACACAGGCACACGCGCCGCCGCCGACTGATCGGCACGGCGCGCCGCCGTTCCGCCATTCGCCGCGGGCGCATTCACTGCGTGCGTAGGGTCCGCAGGAAGCCGCCGATTTCCCCGTTCAGGGATTCCGATTGCTGGGCCAGTTGCCGGGACGCCTCCAGGACGGCGTAGGCCATCTTCCCGCACTGGTCGGCGGCGGCGGTGACGCCGGAGATGTCGCGCGCCACCTCGCGGGTGACGTCGGCGGCCTGCTGCACGTTGCGGCTGATCGCCTGGGTCGCCGCTCCCTGCTCCTCCACCGCCGACGCGATGATCGTGGCGATGCCGTTCACCTGCTCGATCACCTGAGCCACGCCGCCGATCTCCGCCACCGCCTCGCCGGTCGCGGACTGGACGCCGGCGACCTGGGCGGCGATCTCCTCGGTGGCGCGGGCGGTCTGGCTGGCGAGGCTCTTCACTTCGCCGGCGACCACCGCGAAGCCCTTGCCGGCCTCGCCCGCGCGGGCCGCCTCGATGGTGGCGTTGAGCGCCAGGAGGTTGGTCTGCGCCGCGATGTCGTTGATCAGGCTGACCACGGTGCCAATCCGCCCGACCGCCTCGGCCAGCCCGGTCACCTTGCCGGTGGCGCGCTCCGACGCGGTGGCGGCGTCCCGCGCGATGCGCGAGGCGTCGGCGACCCGGCGGCTGATCTCCCCCACCGAGCCGGACAGCTGCCCCGTCGCCACGGCGACCGTCTGCACGTTGGCCGAGGTCTGCTCCGTCGCCGACGCCACGGCGCCGGCCAGCCGGTCGGTCTGCCCGGCGGCCCGGGTCATCTCCTGGGCCTCGCGCTCCATCGCCTCGGTTTCGTGCGACACCGACTTCATCACCTCGCCGACGCTCCGCTCGAACCGCTCGGCGAGGCCGGCGAGGGTGCGGCGCTTGTCCTCCTCCGACCGCCGGACGGCGGCGGCCTGATCGGCTTCCAGGCGCGTCTTCTCCTCCGCGTTGCTCAGGAACACGCGGGCGGCGCTGGCCATGGCGCCGATCTCGTCGCGGCGGCTGGCCTCGGGAAAGGCGACGGAGAGGTCGCCGTCCGCCAGGGCGTGCATGCGGATGCTGAGGCTGCGAATCGTGGCGCTGAGCCGCACCCCGACCAGCGCGATCAGGCAGACCGCCGGCACCGCCAGAAGGCCGGCCACCGCCAGGACCGACCACAACGTGTTCAGGAAGGCGCTGCGGATGTCGTCGATGAAGACGCCCGTCCCGATGTAGACTCCCCAGGGCTGGAAGATCTTGATGTAGGACAGCTTCGCCGCCGTCTCGTCGCTGTTCGGGGCGACGTTCCAGAAGTAACCGTAGGTTCCCTCCCCCGTCGTCCTGGCGATCCGCGCCATGTCCATCAGGATCGGCGCGCCCTTGGTGTCCTTCACGCCGGACACGTCCTGCCCCATCAGCTTCGGGCTGGGGTGGGCGAAGCCGAAGCCGTCCAGGGTGATCGCGAACAGATACTCCTGCCCGCCGTAGCGCATGCCAAGAAGCGACCGTTTGAAGCGGGCCTGGGCTTCCTCCCGCGTGATCCGACCGGCGGCGGCTTCCGCCTCGTAAGCGGCGGCCATGCTGTGGGCGGCCTCCACCATGAAGCGCAGGGACTGAACGCGGTCCGCGTGCATGCGCTGGTAATTCAGCCAGAGGCCGGCACCGACGATGGCCGCCGACGCGATGCTCGCCAGAGCCACCAAACCCCAGATCTTCGAGCGGATGGACAAATTATCGAACATGGCAACCCTTCCGACAAAGGCGCGCCTATGGCCGATTGCGCGCAGGCCGTTCAACCGTCGGAATGCTATAAGGGAAATCGTAACTCATTCATTAATGGTTTTACTTCATCAGCCTCAATGCTCGGCTTATAATCATAGACCTTTCGTTGCGAACGTTTTGTTTGTTCTATCAGAAAATTGATGACCCTTGCCAGGTTTGAAAGTTATCACGCCTGGACATGTTCCATCCCGGTCAGGCGCCGGGCGCCGATTTCTGGGTCAGGACGAGGAAGACCTTCTCTTCGAGCTGTTCCGGGGTGAAAGGTTTGGCGATGTAGGCGCTGACATTGTGGGCCAGCGCCCGTTCCACGGCCTTCAGCGTGGCGAGCGCCGTCACCATCAGGAAGGGCAGATCGCGCCGCACCTCGCGCACGCGGCGCAGCACGTCGAGGCCGCTGGCCTTCGGCATCATCCAGTCGCAGACGATCAGGTCGTAGCTCCCGTCCCCGGCCAGCCGGAGCAGCGCCTCCTGGCCGTCCGCCGCCGTGTCGATGTGGCCGATGCCGAGGTCGCGCAGCACCGATTCGACGAAGTGCCGCGGCCCGTCCTCGTCGTCGACGACCAGCGCGCGGATGGCGCCGAGGTCGATGAAGGGCACGCCGATCACCCCCAGAGCCCCCCGCATCCAGGAGGCGCGGGCCGATCGCTCCTTGCCGCCCGTGGCGCCCAGCAGGAAGGAACGCACGAAGCGCGGCCGGTGCACCTGCCGGTACAGCGCCTTGGCGACCGCCGCCCGGCTCTTGCCCCGGCAGAAGGCGCCGTCGCCGGCCATCCGCACCATTTCCAGCACCGTGTCGGCGTTCGGCTCATCCTTGCCCTGAAGGGGGCTCAGCAGGCGCTGGGTGCGGATGAAGGCGTTCTGGATCTCGTCGATCTGCCCGGCCATATGCTCGCGGGCATCCTCCGCGAAGGCGCTGTCGAGCACGAGCTTCTGGACCTCCGCCAGCCCCTTCAGCTTCTCGGTCTTCTCCTTCCAGCAGTCGAGCAGGCGCCCGGCGAAGTCCCGTCCCTCGAAGAACTGCGTCAGATAACCGTTCACCGCCCGCTCGGCGCTGGGCGACAGGGGCATCTTCTGCAGAACGAACAGGATGCGGAGCTTCTGCATCAGCGTCCGCCCCTTGGTGATCTCGGGCAGCGTGTCCTCGTTGACGAGCAGCGCGCTGCGCCTCTGGAGCGCCGCCTCCGTCCGGGCGCCGCCGAAATAGCCCTCCCCCGTGCGCAGCCGCTGGGACACCTGGCTCAGCGCCATGATCTCCCGCTGAACCGCCTCCACCCCGAACAGGTCGCCGGCGCTGGTGATGGTGAAGCGGTCGGGCTTCGACAATTCACGGCGCAGCGCGAAGATCAGGCTGTCGCTCAGCACCGGCATGGCCGTACGGCGCACCAGCTTTTCAAGACTCCGGAAGACGGGCGGCGCCTCGTCGGACAGCGGCTTGTCCCCGGCGATCAGCGACACGATCATGTCCACCCGATCCACGAAAGGCGCGTCCAGGGAACAGGAGGCGGTGCCGGTGTCGCTGCGCTGGATCTCGCCGAGCAGCCGGTCGAGCGGCGCCAGCGCGTCGGCATCCTCCAGACTGTCCGCCAGTTCCAGCAGGAGCCGTGCCTTTTCGGCGAAGCTGCGGCCCTGGTAAAGGTGCGTGGTCAGCGCCGCGTCGACCATGAACCGCCCGGTGAAGGCGTCGCGGGACGCGATCAGCCGCTCCGCCGTGGCGGCGTAGGTGGCCGGCGTCAGGTCCGGCGGCTGGGCGTCCTTCAGCCGCTCGCGGGTCAGCCGGGCGACCTCGTTGACCAGGGCGGTCAGCGCGCCCTTGCGGTCCATCGCCCGTTCCGCCTGCTGCAGGATGGCGACGAAGGTCGGGATGTTGGACAGGCTCTGCTGATGGCGGGGGGAGTGCAGAAGTTCGGTCGGGGTCAGCGCGTTCTCGTCGAAATAGCGCTGGCAATGCCGGCCGATGCTGTCGCGGCCCTGCGGGGTGTAGAAATCCTCCGGAGTCCGGCAGACGGCGGTGTCGCTTCCGCCATCCATGTCCAGATCCCGGCCGTCCGCGATGCTCTGGTCCGATGCCATGCCCTAACCCCGTCTCATTCGGCCAGCAGCCCGCGCACCGCCTCGATCAGGCGGTCCGGGGCCACGGGCTTCATGACGATCCGGCGGCCCGGCTGTGCCGTCATGTCCGCCGCCGTTTCATGGGACGCGTAGCCGGTCAGGAAGAGGATGCGCAGGTCGGGGTTGCGCTCCGCCAGGGCACGGCTCAGTTCCAGCCCGTTCATGCGGGGCATGGACATGTCGGACACCACGGCGTCGAACAGCCCGCCGCATTCGTCCCAGCGCTCCAGCGCGTCCAGCCCGTCCACCGCCTCGGTCACCGTGCAGCCGGCCTCCTCCAGCGCCAAACGGACATAGGTGCGCACGGACTCCTCGTCGTCTACCAGCAGGATGGCCGCCCCCTCGTCCTCGCCCAGCCCCAGCCCGTCCGCCGGCGAGCCGGCCTTAACGGGGGCGGGAACGGCGGGCAGATGGATGGAGAAGACGCTGCCGCGCCCATCCGGCCCGGCCTCCATCTCCACGGCGCCGCCGGCCTGCCGGGCGGTGCCGTAGACCATCCACAGGCCGAGGCCAGTGCCCTTGCCCGGCTCCTTGGTGGTGAAGAAGGGTTCCCAGATGCGGTCGCGCACCGCCTCCGGCACGCCGCAGCCCTCGTCGATGACGCGGATCACGGCGTAGCGGCCGTGCGCCAGCGCGCCGTGCCGCCCGAAGAAGCCGGCATCCGGCAAGGCGCTGTCCAGCGCGATGGTCAGCCGCCCACCGTCGGGCATGGCGTCGCGCGCGTTGAGGGCGAGGTTCAGGATGGCCTGGTTCAGCATCACCGGGTTGGCGACGGCGTGGGCGTCCTCGTCGCTGATGCGGATGTCCAGATCGATGCCGGCGCTCATCAGCGGCTTCAGGAAGATCTTCAGGTCGCGCACCAGCGGCGCCAGAGCCACCACCTCCGTCTCGTCCGACGGACGGCGGCGCGAGAAGTCGAGAAGCTGCGCGGTCAGCGCGGCGGCCCGGTCGGACGCCTTGGCGATCTCCCGCACGCAGGTGGTGACGCGCGCCGGATCGTCCGGCGCCCGTTCGGCCAGCCGGGCGAATCCGCCGATGGCGGTCAGCATGTTGTTGAACTCGTGGGCGATGCCGCCGGCCATGCGGCCCACCGCCTCCATCTTCTGCGACTTCTGAAGCTCCGCCTCGGCGCGGCGGCGCTCGGTCACGTCGTTCAGCACCAGGAGAACCGCCGCCTCCCGCTGGTAGACCGCGGGGAAGGCACCGATCTCCACATGGCGCTGCTCGCCCGACGGGCGGGCGATCGCGCATTCCACCCGCTGATGGTCACCCTCCGCGCCCAGCCCCAGCCGCGTGGTCACCGTCTCCGCCTCGACGATGAAGCGGTTGAGGTCCAGCCCCTCCAGTTCGCCGCTGCCATCCACCCCCAGGATGGACGCCGCGGCGGCGTTGCCGAAGCGGATGGCCCGGCGGTCCCAGATGACGATGCCGTAGGGCGCCAGCTCCACCAGCTGCCGGTAGCGCTTTTCGCTCTCGCTGAGCGCGCTGACGGTGGCCTCCAGCCGCTCCGTCTGGCCGGCAAGCTGCTCCTCGCGTCGCTTCAACTCGGTGATGTCCATCAGGATCTTCACGATGCCGCCGGAGCCGGTGGCGTGCTCGCTGATGCGGTACCAACGGCCGTCGGACAGCCGCCCGTCCACCGGATCAGTGTGCAGCAGGTGACGCTTCATCCGCTCGGCGATCCAGTCGGCCATCTCGCGGTCGTCGCCGTCATAGCCACCGCGCTCGGCGGCGGCGCGCAGGATGTCCTTGAAGGCGGTGCCGGGCACCAGCACGTCGGCCAGATTCGGGTAGGCGCTGCGGTAACGCTCGTTGCAGAAGATCAGCCGGTCGTCCGGGCTGAACAGCACGAAGCCCTCGGAGATGCTCGACAGCGCGTCGTGCACCACCGACTGCATGAAGCGCGCCTCGACCAGGGCCAGCGTCTCCGCGGTGGTTTCGATGCCGGTGCCGCGGTAGCCGGCGAACCGCCCGTCCGCGTCGGTGAAGGGCTGGGCGCTGATGCGGAAGACGCGCGTGTCGCCCGCCCCGTCGCGCAGCGTGATCTCCAGGTCGCGGAAGGCCCGCCCGGCCTCGATGTCGGCCAGATGGTCCAGCCAGGTGTCGGAATCCTCCACAAGCCCGCGCAGGTCGAGCAGCGAATCGCCGAACACCGGCGCCGGATCGCCGCCGAGAAGCGCCGGCAACCGCTCGGACACGTAGGTGTAGCGGTGGTCGGCGGCGCTTTCCCAGAACCAGTCTGACGCCGCCTCGGCGAAATCGCGGAAGCGCTGGCGACTGGCGGCCAGCTCCTCGTTGGCGGCGCGCAGCAGGCGGGCGGAGCGGTCCAGCGCCGCCGCCGCGGCGCGGGCGCGGCGCACCGACAGCACGGCCAGCGCCGCCATCGCCAAGGTCATCACGCCGAGCGGCAGCATCAGCCGGTCGCGTCCCTCCTCCGGCATCATCACGGCCAGCAGGCCGGCGGCGCCGAGCATGAGGAACAGCAGGTCGGTCAGCGCGCCCGGCCCGCGGCGCGGCGCGGGGTCTCCAGCCGGCCGGGCGGCACGGACGTCGAGGTCGGTGTCGGTGGGGGGCAGCCCGCCCCGGCCGGAAAGATCCACGGAGCCCCGCTCCATCGTCATGGGTGTACCGCCGCGCAAGGCGCGCCGTGCATAGACCCGTAATAGGAGGCGAGCCGTTAACAGCGGGTTTCAGTGTTCGCCTTCGTACGATCAGATTCTACCGTGGGCATACGATTTCCACCGCTCAGCGCCGGTTCACCAGAACGAGAATCTTCTCTTCGAGCTGTTCGGGAGAGAAGGGCTTGGCGATGTAGGCGGTGACGTCGTGGGCCATGGCCTCCTCCACCGCGATGATGGTGGCGAGCGCGGTGACCATCAGAAAGGGCATGTCCGGCCGCACCGCGCGGACCAGCTTCAGGAACTCCAGCCCCGACAGGCGCGGCATCTTCCAGTCGCAGACGATAAGGTCGAAGGCGCCCTGCCGCTCCTCGAATCGGGTCAGCGCCTCGCGCCCGTCCTCTGCGATGGTCAACTCGGTGATACCGAGGTCGCGCAGGATCATTTCGACATAGCCGCGCGCGGCCGGCTCGTCGTCGGCCAGCAGGACGCGCAGCGTGTTCATGGCGCGCATCGGCAGGCCGGCGGCGGCCAGCGTCGCGAAGAACTGGGCGAAGCGGTCGGCCCGCTGCTCCGTCGCGTCCTTGCAGCGGGCGAGGTAGGCGCGCAGGAAGGCGGTGGAGCGGACATGGTGTCCGACCAGTTCGCGCGCCGCCACCACGCATTTTCCCTCGGTGAAGGCACCCTCGGCGAGCAGGCTGGCGAATTCCATGACCTCGTCGACGTGGGGCGGGCGGTCCTTGGCGATGCGGGCGAAGACCTTGTTGGTGCGCAGGAAGGTGTTCTGGATCTCGTCGAGCATGCGGACGTAGCGCTCGCGCAGGCCGTCCGGCAGGGTGGAGCGCCCCACGCGCCGTTGCAGGTCGGCCAGCGCCTTGATGCGGGCGCGCGGCGTGCGGGCCGTCTCGAACAGGCGCTGGGTGAAGTCGCGGGCCTCGAGATGGCGGCGCAGATGGGCGACGATCATGCGCCGGCTGCGCTCCCCCGACACCGCCCCTTCGAAGGCCAGAAGATCGACGATGCGGGCCTAGTGGCTCTTGGCGTGCAGCACCGCCTCCAGCCGCGCGCCGGAGAGCAGCAGCGCCACCCGCCGGTCGATCAGCCGGGTCGTGCGCTCCCCGCCGATCACCCCGCCCTTCACCGTCAGTCGGGCGGCGAGGAGGCTGATCGCCGACAGCTCGTCCAGCACCGCCGCGACGCTGTTCGCCTCCGCCTTCGTGCCGGACAACGGCGCGTCCCCCAGCAGGGCGTGGTGAACCCCCGCCTCCAGCCCCAGCCGGGCGGCGCGGGCCTGATGGCGGGCGACGAAGGCGGACAGGCGGTGCAGGACCGCCGGGGCGTCGGGGTGGGACGGCGCCTCGCCCCGCCAGACCATCGCCATGGCGTCGAGCACGCCGCGCAGCCCATCGGCCCAGCCGAACAGCGCCTCGATCACCAGCCCGTTGGCCAGCATTTCCCCGACGATCTGGTCGAGGATGGCGATGCCCTCGCCGGACAGACCGTCCCCGTCGAGCGACAGGATTCGCACCAGCCGCAGCTCGTGGTTGCGCCCTTCGCCCAACCAGGCGGACAGCCAGCAATCGATGGTGTGGCGCCCGGCGAAGCCCGGCGTCCGCGCCATGGTCTGGGCCACGGTGGCGGCGAACTGCTTGGCGTCGATGGACAAGGCCGCGCCGCTGTGAGCGCGCCGGGCGGTGACGGCCAGCACCTCCTGCTCCAGCCGCTTCAGCTCCTCCAGCCGCATGGCGGGGGACCGGCGACCGGGTCGGGCCTGCCGCTGCGCCACCCGCTCCAGCACCTGGGCGCGGCGCGGCCAGTCGAGGAAGGAGCGCTGCGGCTCCACCTTGTGCAGGAACTCGGTGGGGGTGATGCCGCGCGCCTCCAGGAACTCCGCAAGCTCCTCCGCGATGAGGAACCGCGCGGCGGGGGTGAAGATCTCCTCGACCCGGACGCAGACGGCGGACTCCGGCGCCTCCTCCGGCGCGTCGCCGCTCAACTCGCCGAGGAGCGCGTCGACGTCGTAGACGCCGATGGGAATACCGTCGGTCGGGAGCGAGGAAGGCGGCGGAACGGCGCTCATCGTTGCCCCGCCATCAGATCAGCAGCGCGTGGATCGTGTCGGCCAGCTCGTCCGGGTTGATCGGCTTGCGCAGGAAGACGATGCGGCATCCATCCACCAGCAGGTCGTCCAGACTTTCCGTCTCCGGCGGGTAGCCGGACATCAGGACGGTCGGCAGGTCCGGATTCTCCCGGCGCAGCGCGCGGGCCACCGACGCCCCGCCGACCTGTGGCATCACGAGGTCGGTCACCAGCAGGTCGAAGGCCCCGCCATGGTCGGCGTAGGCGCGCAAGGCCTCGGTGCCGTCGGCGGCGCAGACCACCCGCATGCCCATGTCCTCCAGCGTCAGGCGGATGAAGTCGCGCACCTGCGCCTCATCCTCCACCAGAAGGACGGTGGCGGCCATCGACAGCCCCTCCATCTCGTCGTCCTCCGCGTCGAGGGAAAAGGCGTCGTCAAGACCGAAAGCGTCCAGACCGGGAGCGTCCGCGTCCTGCGGCTCCGCGACATCCTCCACCGGGAAGCGGAGCGTGAAGACGGTGCCGCGCCCCAACTCCGTGTCCACTTCCACCACGCCGCCCGCCCGCGCGACCGTGGAATAGACCAGCGCCAGCCCCAGGCCGGTCCCGGCTCCCGGCTCCTTGGTGGTGAAGAAGGGTTCGAAGATGCGGTCGATCACCGCCGGGTCGATGCCGCAACCGGTGTCGGCGACGGTGATGGTGACTCCGAGATCGTCCGTCCGCTCCACCGCAATGGTGATCGGCCCACCCTCCGGCATGGCGTCGCGGGCGTTGAGCACGAGGTTGAGCAGCGACTGGTGCAGCAGGGCCGGGTCGATGGTCACCACCGCTCCGCCCCCGGCGCCCTCGGTCCGCAGCGGGTGGCGCTCGCCCAGCGTGGGGCCGAGGAAGCGGCGCAAGTCGTCGATCACCGCGCCAACCCGCACCGGACGCGCCGCGTCGGTCTGGCCGGGCCGCCCGAAGCTGAGAAGCTGGGCGGTCAGGCCGGAGGCACGGTCGGTCGCCTTGACGATCTCGGTCAGGCACTGCTCGACCCGTGGGCGGTCCTGCGGAGCGCGGCGGGCCATCTGGGCGAAGCCGCCGATGGCCGTCAGCATGTTGTTGAACTCGTGCGCGATGCCGCCGGCCAGCTGGCCGATGGCCTGCATCTTCTGCGCCTGCTGGATGGCGCGCTCCGCCTGCTTGCGCCCGGTGATGTCGGTGAGGACGAGGAACCACGCCGCCTCCCCCTCGACCGCGAAGGCCCCCACCGTGAAGGGGTGGATGCCGACCTCAAGCTCGCGCAAGGCGCCTTGCGCGGTGACGAAGCGGGCCTCGACCGGCGGCGGGGCCTCCAGGCAGCTGCCGGGCGGGGGCAGCCAGTCGAACAGGCGCTGCACCCCGTCGAACTCCGTCGCCTCGACCAGCGGGATGCGCAGCATCGCCTCGGGATCGCCGCTGCCCAGGATCAGCGCGGCGGAGCGGTTGGCGAAGCGTACCCGCTGGCCGTCCCAGATCAGGATGCCGTAAGGCGCCATCTCCACCAGCCGGCGGTAGCGCGCCTCGCTGTCGGCCAGCGCCTCCTCGTGGCGTTTCAGTTCGGTGATGTCGGTGAGGATCTTGACCACGCCGCCGAAGCGCGTGGCGTGTTCGCTGATGCGGTACCAGCGCCCGTCGCCGAGCCGGTGGTCGGTCGGCGGCCCGCTGCGGGTGTGGCGGTTCAGCCGCTCGGCGATCCAGTCGGACGGGTCGCCGAGATCGTCGCCGGCCGCCCCCCGCTCCACCGCGACTCGCAGCAGATCGACGAAGCGGACGCCGGGAACCAGATGGTCGGACAGCAGCGGGTAGGCGGCGCGATAGCGGTCGTTGCACAGCACCAGCCGCCCGTCGGCGCCGAACAGCACGAAACCTTCGGACACGCAGCCGATGGCGTCGGACAGCAGCGCCCGGAAATGCGCCTCACCTGCCTCCAGGGGATGGCTCGGCGCCGGGTCGTCCAGGACAGCCGACAGCCGGTCGCGCAATGCCCGCAACGGGTCCCGAAGATCGGTCAGCGCGCCGGGCGGCGCGGCGGACAGCCGCGCGCCCAGGGTGTCGAGGAGTTCCGCAAGCTCTTGGTCGGGCCGGTCCATAACCCGGCATTCAACCATTACCCCCGGCCCCCCCGCCAGTTGATTCAGCGATCAGCCCTGCTTCGGGAAATGGTGATGGCCGTGGTCGCAGGTGCCGCGCGAATGCTTGTCGTCGCAGCTTTCGCCGGACGCGGTCAGGCCGATCCAGGCGTGCAGCGTGTTGGGGTCGAATCCGGCCTTGCGGTCCGTGCCGACCTGGAGCAGCGGGCGGCGGATCAGGTCGCGGTCGGCCAGCAGGGCGGCCAGCGCCGACTCTTCGTCCAGCTCGTCGGGCTTCACGGAACCGGTCTTCACGGCGGCGGCGCGGCGGTTGAACCAGTCCTCGACCGGACGGTCCCCGAAGAAGGGGCGCAGGGTTTCGGCGGTGAGGGGCTCGGCGGCCAGATCGCGCTCCACCAGCGTGTGGCCGGCGGCCTGGAGCTGAAGCTTCTGCTTGGCGTTCGCCGTGCAGCCGGACAGACCGTAAAAGATCACTTCCGTCATGGGGTTGGTGCTCCGCATCGAAACAGGACGAATTAGGTCCAGTCTACCGGCGCGGAGACCGGGGGTGCCGGTGACGGAATGTCGCACCCCCGGATTGTCGAGCGGATCGGCTGTTCGCCAGTCACTTGATCCGCTTCAGCGACTCCTCGACGTAGGCGTTCGTGTAGGTCTTGGACAGGTCGATGTCCGTCGCGGCCACCGCCTTGTCGAAGGCCTTCAGCACCTTGTAGGCGGCCTCCGCCCCCTCTTGGGAAAAGCGGCCGTCCGGCGAGTAGGTCGGCTTCGAATGCTCGAACGCCTGGGCGTAGAGCGTCTGGTTGCCGAGGAAGTATTCCGGCGGCAGGACCTTCAGGACCTCCTCGGTCTTGGCCTGATCCAGCCACTTCAGCGTCCGGACGAAGACATCGACCAGCGCCTGGGTGGTCTTCGGGTTCTCCTTGATGAAGGCCGGCGTGGTGTAGAGCACCGCCGCCGGGTACGGCCCGCCGTAGGTGTCCAGAGTGCCCTTTTCCGTCCGGGTGTCGGCGATCGGAGTCACGTCGCCGTCGGCCTCCAACTGGCTGATCACCGGGTCGAGGTTGGCGATGGCGTCGATCTCGCCGCGCTTCACCGCAGCCACCGCGCTGGGACCGCCGCCGACGCCGATGAAGGACACGTCCTCCGGCGTCATGCCGTGCTGGGTCAACAGATAGTTGACCATGAAGTTGGTCGAGGAGCCGGGGGCGGTCACGCCGATCTTCTTGCCCTTCAACTCCTTGATCGATTTGATCGTGCCGGCCTTGTTGACAGAGGCCAGCACGATGCCCGGATAGCGGCCCAGCAGCACCACGGCGGTGATCGGCTGGTCCTTGGCCTGCATCTGCACCGTGTGGTCGAAGGCGCCGGTCACCACGTCCGCCGAGCCGCCGACCAGCGCCTGGAGGCTCTTGGCGCCGCCGCCGAAGTCGTTGATCTCGACGTTCAGCCCGGCCTCCTTGAAGTAGCCGAGCCGCTCCGCCACCGTCAGCGGCAGGTAATAGAGCAGCGGCTTGCCGCCGACCGCCAGCTTCAGGTCCTTCTTCTCGACCTGCTGGGCGTTCGCCCCGCCGATCCCGAAGGCCAGGACCACCGCCGCGGCGGCGATCACGCTTTTCATACGCATGGCTTCCCTCCCAAGTTTCTTGCTGTGGCGCAGTCATCCCTGCGCGTTGGTCGTCTGCGCCTCCTGCGGGCGCCAGTGCAGAAGGCGTTTTTCGATGACGGTCACCACGGCGTCGATCACCACGACGAAGATCGTCAGAACCAGCATGCCGGAGAAGACGCCGACCGTGTCGAACACCCCCTCCGCCTGATGGATGCGGTAGCCGAGACCGGCGGCGGAGCCGAGATACTCGCCCACCACCGCGCCGACCATGGCGAAGCCGACCGCGGTGTGCAGGCTGGAGAAGACCCAGGACAGGGCGGACGGCAGATAGACGTGCCGGAACAGATGCCGGTTGCTCGCCCCCAGCATCTTCGCGTTGGCGAGCACGACCGGGCTGACCTCCTTCACGCCCTGATAGACGTTGAAGAAGACGATGAAGAAGACCAGCGTCACCCCCAGCGCCACCTTGGACCAGATGCCGAGGCCCAGCCACAGCGCGAAGATCGGCGCCAGCACCACGCGGGGCAGAGCGTTCACCGCCTTGATGTAGGGGTCGAAGACGATGGAAACCAACGGCGCGCGGGCGAACCAGAAACCGAAGGCGATGCCCGCGATGGTGCCGATGGCGAAGGCCAGGGCGGTTTCCAGAAGCGTGATCCCGAGATGGTACCAGATCACGCCGGACGCGAAGTCGCTCCAGGTGCGCTCCAGCACCGCCAGCGGCGTGCCGAAGAAGAAGGGGCTCAGGATCTTCGTCGCGGTCAGGACGTGCCAGAGCAGGAAGAAGCCGATCAGCACGGCGACCTGCAGCAGCAGGATCACCGGGCGACTGGGCAGGCGTTTCACACGGGCCAGGGCCATGGCGTCCTCACGTCAACTTTGTTTGGGCGTAGCCCTTCAGGACCTCCTCGCGGAGCTGCCCCCAGATTTCCCGGTGCAGGTCGAGGAAGCGCGGCGTCATGCGGATCTCCGCCACGTCGCGCGGGCGCTCCAGATCCACCCGGTACTCGCCGATCAGCCGGGCGCCGGGGCCGGCGGACAGCACCAGAACCCGGTCGGACATGGAGATGGCCTCCTCCAGGTCGTGGGTGATGAAGACCACCGACTTGCGGTCCGCCGACCACAGCTCCAGCAGCTCGTTCTCCATCAACTGCCGCGTCTGGATGTCGAGCGCCGAGAAGGGTTCGTCCATCAGCACGATCTTCGGATCGACGATCAGCGTCTGGGCCAGCGCAACCCGCTTGCGCATGCCGCCGGACAGCTGGTGGGGGTAACGGTCGCCGAAACGGTCGAGCCCGACGCGGGCCAGCCAGGGGAGCGCCCGCTCCTCCGCCTCGCGCCGCGGCACGCCGCGGAACTCCAGCCCGGCGGCCACATTCTCCAGCGCCGACTTCCAGGGCATCAGCGCGTCCGCCTGGAACATGTAGCCGGCGTGCGGATTGATGCCGTCGACCGGCTGGCCGAAAGCCAAGGCGCGCCCGGCGCTGGGGGCGAGCAGGCCCGCCGCGACGTTCAGGATGGTGGATTTGCCGCTGCCGGTCGGCCCGACGATGGACACGAACTCCCCCGCGGCGACCGACAGGGTCACGCCCTGGACCGCCGTGTAGCTGTGCCCGCGTCCGTCGGGCGATGGAAAGGTGCAGGTCACGCCGTCCAGGCGGAGCGCGGCCTTGTCCGCCCCCTCCGTCCGCAGGGCGGCCGCCACGGCGGCGCTGTCTGACATCGATGCGTTCCATCCCTGATGTTCGTTTTCACGGCATCTTGGCGGAATGAGGCGACGACGGCAATGGGCGCCGCAAACAATCGTTGTTACGGACGAATGGCATCATTCCAGCCGCGCGAAGAAGGCCATGATCGCCGGCCCCACCCCTTGCGGCCATTGATGCGGGTAGAAGCGCCCGTTGCGCGTCCGGTCGTCGGCCAGCGGGCACCACAACACCGGATTCGCCGCGCCCTCAGCGCCGTAGCGGCGGCAATTGAAGCGGTACGGTTCGTCCGGCTCGCTTCCCGTCGGCAGTCCGTCCTGGGCCAGCAGCGCGCGGCGAAGGCGCAGGGCTTCGGACACCGGCACCTGCTCGTCGCGAGGGTTGTGCAGGACCATGGCGGCGACCGGTCCGCCGCAGTCCTTGGGCCGCACGGAACCGCCCCCGACGCTGGCCAGCCCGCGGATCACCCCGCCCCGCGCGCAGGCGAGGCTGTTGGCAAACGACCCGCCCAGCGAATGGCCGACGACGAACACCCGGCCCATGTCCAGGCAATAGGCGTCCGCCATGGTTTCCAGAACAGCGTCGAACAACCGGAAATCGCGCAGCCGGTCCGGCGGGTCGCCGGGATCGGACCAGACATTCAAGCCGCGGGAGTCCTTCAGGCTGGCGGGATAGACGACGATCGCCGGCTCCCCCGCTTGCCCTTCCAGGCCGAAGTAGCGTCGCACCTCCGCGTTGCTGTTGGTCCGCCCGTGAAAGGCGACGACGAGGTTGTATGGACGGTCGGGGCGGTAGTCCTCCGGCACGGCCACGATCACGCCGCGCGCCGCGCCGTCCAAGGTCACATGGTCGGGCTCCGCTGCCGGGGGTGGCGCGCCGCAGCCGCGCGATGTTTGCCGCGGGGCCTCATTCTTAACCAGTTCTGCCGATAAGCCCTGAACGGCCCACAGAATCAGCATGAACACGACGCAAGATGCGCAAAATTGTTTCACCATTCACAGCCCGAACGATCGACGTCCTCCATAAACAGCCTGCGGCGAGGGACGTTGCACTTTCGGACAGGCTTCGCGTTAACCATCACGCAAGCATTTCCCGGCACCCTCCTTCGCAGAGCAAGGAGGTTTCGATGCCGGTTCGCGCGACTGCACGCATGATGGTTCTGGGGCTGCTGCTGACCGTCGGCTCGTCGGGGGCCGCGACCGCCGACAGCCTGTCGGTGAACCGTCCGAACCCGGCGCCGCCCCCCGTGGCCTCCGACTTTCCCGACGCCACGCTGGTGCGGGTCGATCAGATGGACTCCACCACGCTGCGGCTGGACGGCATTATCACGCCGGGTGTGGAGCAACGCTTTTCCGACGCGCTGCGCAGCGTTCCGGCGGGCCAGCCGGTGGTGGTCGAACTGTCCAGCCCCGGCGGCTTCACGACCGCAGGCTACCGCATGATCGACCTGATGCTGGCGGAACGGCAGGCGGGACGCTCCGTCGCCACCCGCGTGGCCGGCGGGCAGTCCTGCGAGAGCATGTGCGTCGGCCTCTATCTGGCCGGCTACCCGCGATATGCCGCGCCGACCGCGGAATTCATGGTGCACGCCCCGCGTCTGGCGGAGAACGGCCGGATGACGCTGCGCTCCACCGACCAGATGGTGAAGCGTCTGGTCGCGCTGGGCGCCGCCCCCGCCTGGATCGAGCGGGTGCGGGCCGCCGGCGGCTTCTCCGGCAGCCTCGACTACCGCGACAACGCCGACCATCTGGCGGCGGTGGGCGCCAACATCGTCACCCACCTGATCCGCTGACCGGCTGCTTTACCGTTCACTCTCGACGAGGCGCCGGGCGATCTCCGGCATAACCGCCGCGTCGACGTTGGCGAAGGCGAAGCGCAGGTAATCGTCCTGGCCCGGACCGAACATGGAACCGGGCAGGCACAGGATGTTGTGATCGCGCGCCAGCCCCTCGGCCACCTCGTGGGCGCGCTTGCCGGCGAAGGGATGCCGGACATAGGCGAAATAGGCCCCGATGCTGGCGATGCGGTAACCGGTACCGCTGGCCTCCATCGCCGATTGGAAGGCATGGACGCGGGCCAGGATGTCACCGCGCTTCTCCGCCACCCAGCCGTCGAGATTCTCCAGCCCGAACAGCGCCGCCTTCTGCCCGACATGCGGGGCGCAGATGGCGAGGCAGTCCATCACCTTGCGCGCCTGGGACAGCAGGCCGGCGTCGGCGATCACCGCGCCCACCCGGTAGCCGGCGAGGCTGTAGACCTTGGAGAAGCTGTAGAGCTGGACCAGCGTGCGCTGCCAGCCGGGCCGCTGGAACAGCCCGTGCGGCGCCCGCCCCTCCCAATCCGGAAAGTCGCGGTAGGTTTCGTCGAGCAGCAGCGTCACGCCGCGCCGCTCGCACAGCTCGTACAGCGCCGCGATGGCCTCGGGCGAGGCGATGGCGCCGGTCGGGTTGTTGGGGGAAATCAGCACCAGCGCGCGGGTGCCGGCGTCGATCAGCCGCTCGGCCTCCGCCGGGTCGGGGATCAGCCCGTGCTCCTCGCGCAGCGCCAGCGGCCGGGCCTCGATGCCCAGCATGTCCAGCGTCATCTTGTGGTTGAAGTACCAGGGGGCGGGCAGGATCACGTTGTCCCCGGCCCGCGCCAGCCCCATCACCGCCACCGCGAAGGCCTGATTGCAGCCGGCGGTGATCAGCACCTCGCCCGCCGCGACCTCAGCCCCATGGCCGGCGCCGTAGAGCGAGCCGGTGCGCCGGGCCAGCGCCGCGGTCAGCGGCGGGATGCCGTCGATGGCGGTGTAGCGCGCGGTGTCCGGCGCCCGCACCTGCTCGGCCAGATGGGCGGTCAGCGCGTCGGCGGGCGGATAGCCGGGCACCGCCTGACAGAGGTCGATCAGCGGCTTGTCCGCCGGAAAACTGCGGCCCTCGACCCAGCGCCACGCCTCGGCGATGGGCGGGGCCTCCGTGGCGGCGACGAGCGGGTTGACGTCTCTGCGGTCCATTCCCTGATGTCCAGTCTGCGAGGTCCGATTTTTATGGGGCGCCATGGTGGACCGGGCCGCCGGGCGCGCGCAAGGGACCAGCGCGGGACGAACGCGCATGGCAGGCCAAGCGGAGGCAAAGCAGGGGTCAACCCCCGCCCAGCACCGCGTCCGGCTTGCGGCCCACCAGCGCTTCGTAGACATCAGGGTCTGTCGCCCCTTCCGATCCGAAGACCAGCACGCGGGCGTCCGGGGCGAGGCCCAGGCTGGCACGGGTCGCCGGGTCCGCCGCGGCGCAGAGCAGGCCGGCCAGACCGGCCACACCGGACTCTCCGCCCACGATGGGCCGTCCGCCATGCCGCCCCTCGGCCAGCAGACGCATGGTCGCCACCGCCGCATCGTCGGGGATGGTCAGGAAATCGTCGGCGCCACGCTCCAGGATCGCCCAGGCCAGCAGGGACACCTCGCCGCAGGCGAGCCCGGCCATCAGCGTCTCCAGATCGCCCTTGGACGGCGTCGGGCGGCCGTTGACGGCGCTCTGATACAGGCAGTCGGCGGCGTGCGGCTCCACCACCACGAAGCGCGGGCGCTGGCGGCCCAAGCTTTCCCACAAGTGGCCGCAGACGGCGGCGGGCAAGGCCCCTACCCCGCCCTGCACGAAGACATGGGTCGGGCGCTCGCTGGCCGGAAGCTGGCCAATCGCCTCCTCCACCATCACCGTGTAGCCCTGCATCACGTCGCGTGGGATGTCCATGTAGCCGGTGTAGGAGGTGTCGGAGACGACGTGCCGGCCATGCTCCCGCGCGTCCGCCGCGGCCTGCCGCACCGCGTCGTCGTAGTTGCCGGCGACGCGGACGACGCGGGCGTCGAAGGATTCGATGGCCTGCTGCCGCCCCTGCGAGCAGTTGCCGGGGATGTAGATAACGCAGCCGCAGCCGAACACCTGCGCCCCCCAGGCGACGGAGCGGCCGTGGTTGCCGTCGGTCGCCGTGGTCACCGTGATGCCGCGGGTCACCTTGGCGTAGCGACCGACCACCAGATCCAGCGCGGTCACCGGCACGCCGGGCACGCGGGCCTGCACCTCGCGCACCAGCAGGCGCAGAACGGCGTAGGCGCCGCCCAGCGCCTTGAAGCTGTGCAGGTTGAAGCGGCTGCTCTCGTCCTTGTACCAGATGCGGTCGATCCCAGCGGCGCGGGCCAGCCCGCCCAGCGAGCGCAGCGGGGTCGGGGCGTAGCCCGGCCAGGCGCCGATCTCCGTCATCGCGTCCTGGAAGGCGGCGCGGCTCAGGATCGCCCGTTCCGCGGGCCCGTAGGGCTGGTCCGTGTCGGCGCGCGGGTTCGAAAAGAGACGCGGGGTGCCAAGCGGCGGCAGGTCGGACATCGTGTTCGCTCTCCAGCGCCGCAAGGACGGCCGCGACCACGAAAGCATTGCCGGCCACGCCGCGTCAAGCCACGCGCGTTGTCCCCGGACAAAGCGCCGCGAGCTGTGCTAACAGCGCCTCCCCCCGCGGCCCGGCAGGGTGCCGAAGGCGGCGGGGGTTCCCGTTCCTGAAGGAGATGGTTCCGTCGTGACGACCGGTTTCAACACCACCGCCGCCGACCAATTGAAGCAGTTCGCCGACCGCATGGAGCGGTTGATGGACGAGATCGACGGCCTGAAGGCCGACCTGAAGGACCTGCGCAGCGAGGTCAAATCCGCGGGCTTCAACATCAAGGCGCTCGACAAGCTGGTCGCCATCCGCCGCAAGGACGCCGGCGAGCAGGAGGCCGAACTGCTGAACGACCTGATGCTCTACGCCCACGCCACCGGCACGCCGCTGGACATCGTGGTCCCCGAGCCGGCCGAGTGATGCCGTAAGGATCGTTGCGAAGCCGCATCATGATTGTTCCGGGAGCGCAACATGACGTTTCGCTTCCGGAACATGTCATTGCGCAAGCGCATCAAAGCGCCAGAACCTTAGCGCTTCCACTCGCGGCTGGATTTCACGAAGTCGGTCAGGGTGACGCCGATCTTGTCGTCCACAATGACCACCTCGCCGCGGGCAACGAGCACGCCCTCCACATAGACGTCGGTCGGGTCCTTCAGGTGCCGGTCCAGTTCGACGACGGCGCCGCGGCCGAGCTTCAGAAGGTCGCGGACGCGCAGCATGGCGGTGCCGATGACCACCTTGATCTCGACCGGCGCGTCGCCGATGGCGAAGGCATCGCTGCTCATGTCGTCGGACGAGCCGGCGCCCAGCAGATCATCGATGTTGGCCATATGCCGCACTCCTTCGCCTGGATCACAAGACCCTTCAACCGACAAGAGTTACCGCACCGGGCGCGCCGGGGCAACGGCGACCGTCGCGACACCCTGCGACAAGGATGGGAAACAACAGCGCAGATTTGGTTTTCCTGCGCCGCCTTGTGTTGATACCCTGCCTGCCCGACGTGAAACCAGCCGTGAAGGCAGAGCCATGACGACCGATTCCCAACGCCCGCTGGTGGACAGCGCCTGGCTGAAGGGCGCCCTCGACCGCACTGACCTCGTGGTTCTGGACGTGCGCACGCCGCCGTCAGGCGGCTTCATCCCCGGTTCGATCCATTCCGACTACGCCAAGGCCGGCTGGCGGGCGACGGTGGACGGCGTTCCCGGCCTGCTGCCCGAGACCACCGTTCTGGAAGGGCTGATCGGCGGGCTGGGGATCGGCAACGGAGATCACGTCGTGCTGGTCGCCAGCGGCCTGAGCGCCGCCGACATGGGCAACGCGACGCGCGTTTATTGGACCTTCAAGACGCTCGGCCATGACCCCGTGTCGGTGCTGGACGGCGGCTTCGCCGCCTGGAGCGACGCCGGCAATCCCGTCGCCACGACCGCCGCCACCCGCTCCGCCGCCGCCTTCACCGCGGCCCCCCGCGAGGACTTGCGCGCCCCCCTGCCCGTGGTCGCGGCAGCGGTGGCCGACGGCTCCGTCCCGCTGCTGGACTCACGCTCCGCCGAGCAGTTCGAGGGCAAGGCCAAGAGCCCGCAGGCCCGCGTTCCAGGCACGCTGCCGGGGGCGGTGCTGATCGAAAACGGCGCGTTTTACTCCGCCGCCGGGAAGCGTTTCCTCCCCGCCGACGCGGTGAAGGCGCTGGCGGACCAAGCCGGGGCGGGCGACGCGACGATCACCTTCTGCAACACCGGCCACCTCGCCTCGGTGGCTTGGTTCGCGCTGAGCGAACTGGCGGGGATCGACGGGGTCCGTCTCTATGACGGCTCGATGTCGGAATGGACCGCCGATCCGGCCCGCCCGGTCAAGAACGGGCCGGCGGCGTAGACCTCAAACGCTCTTACGGCGCCGGCGGAACCGCCCGAGGTCCGACCGGCGCAGCAGGCCCAGCGCGACCGCCAGCACCGCGTAGACCAGCAGACCGGCAAGGCCCAGCAGCACCAGCCCGCCCAGCCGCTCGAACAGGCCATGGGCGGTCAGCCAGGGCGAGAGCTGGGTCTGCACCAGCCACAGCGTGCCGCCCATGGCGAGCGCCGCGATAGCCATGCGCGGCAGGTTGCGCAGCAGCCGGGCGTCGGCCTGGAACAGCCCGCGCCGGGTCAGCAACCACGCCAACAGTCCGGCGTTGACCCAGGCGGCGACGGAGGTCGCCACCGCCAGTCCGACCTGGGCCAGCGGCCCCATCAGCGCCAGCTTCAGCGCCACGTTGACCGCCGTCGCGGCCAGCGCCACCCGCACCGGGGTCGCCGTGTCCTGCCGGGCGTAGAAGCCGTTCACGAGGCTGCGGATCACCACGAAGGCCGGCAGCCCCAGCGCGTAGGCCTGCAGGGTCGCGGCGGACTGCGCCGCGTCGGTCGGGCCGAAGGCGCCGTGCTGGAACAGCACCGACACGATGGGCAGCCCGGCGACCAGGAAGGCGGCGGCGGCCGGCAGGGTCAGCACCAGCGACAGCTCCACCGCCCGGTTCTGGCTCTCCACCGCGCCGGGCTCGTCGCCGCCCTTGATGCGCCGGGCCATTTCCGGAAGCAGAACGGTGCCGACCGCGATCCCGATGACGCCCAGCGGCAGCTGGTTCAGCCGGTCCGCGTAGTAGAGGTAGGACACCGCCCCGGTCGGCAGCAGCGAGGCGATCAGCGTGTCGACGAACAGGTTGATCTGCGTCAGGCCGGACCCCAGGGCCGCCGGCCCCAGCACGGTCAGGAACCGCTTCACGTCGGGCGTCAGGCGCGGCAGGGGCAGCCGCAGCCCCATCCCGGCCCGGCTCGCCTCCCAGTACAGATACAGGAATTGCGCCAGCCCGGCGGCGAAGACGCCCCAGGACAGGGCGTGGCCGACCGTCGGCATCAGCGGGGCGGCCAGCACCATCGCCGCGATCAGGCACAGGTTCAGCAGGATCGGCGCCGCCGCCGCCGCCGCAAACCGCCCCATGCTGTTCAGCACGCCGGCCAGCAGCGATTCCAGCGAGATGAACAGCAGGTACGGGAAGGTGATGCTGGTGAACAGGACGGCCAGCCGGAACTTCTCCGGCTCGTTGGAGAAACCCGGCGCGAAGACCGTCATGAACTGCGGCATGATCGCCAGGATGCCTGCCAGGAACAGCAACTGCACCGCCAGCAGCAGGCTCATCACCTCCTCGGCGAAGCGCTTGGCGGCGGCCTGCCCGTCCTGCACCAGCTTGGCGGAGAACAGCGGCACGAAGGCGGAGTTGAAGGCCCCCTCGGCGAACAGGGCGCGGAAATGGTTTGGCAGGCGGAACGCCACGAAGAAGGCGTCGGCCACCGGCCCGGCGCCAAGCAGCGCGGCGGTCAGAACGTCGCGCAGGAAGCCAAGGACGCGGCTGACCAGCGTCAGCCCGCCGACGGACAGGATGTTGCGGAGCACGGTGGTACGGGTCCTCTGATGGGCGGCGCCATCCTAGCGTTTTCACCGCCCGCGTCACGCCTTTCGGCATGCCAGCCCGTGTGGAATTTGAAGGCGGCGGGCGGAAACGGTCTGCTAGGATCGCTGCCCACCCATTGTCCCATCCCCCCACTTCAGACAATCGGAACGTCCATGGCCCAGGGTCTTCCCCTCACCTATCTGGAAGCCGGCGAAGCGAACGGCGGCACTCCCCTGCTGGTCCTGCACGGCCTGTTCGGGTCGGCGCGCAACTGGCAGACCCTGGCGAAGCGCTTCGCGGAGCGGCATCGGGTCTACGCGCTGGACCTGCGCAACCACGGCGGCGCCCCCTGGTCGGACGAGATGACCTACCCGGCGATGGCCGCGGACGTGCTGCGCTTCCTCGACGACCGCGGTTTCGCGCGGGCGTCGGTCGTCGGCCACTCCATGGGCGGCAAGGTGGCGATGACGCTGGCGCTGAACCATCCCGACCGCGTGGAGCGACTGGCGGTGGCCGACATCGCGCCGGTCGCCTACACCCACACCCACGCTCCCTTCGTGGCGGCGATGAAGCAGGCCAAGCTGGAAGGCTTCACCCGCCGGTCGGAGGTCGAGGCACAATTGGTCGACGCGGTGCCGGAAGCCCCCCTGCGCTCCTTCCTGCTGCAGAATCTCGTTCTGGAGCAGGGGACGTTTCACTGGCGGATCAACCTCGACGCCATCGGCGCCCGCATGAGCGACCTGATCGGCTTCCCGGATCTGGGCGACGCCCAATACAACGGCCCCACCCTGTTCATCGGCGGCACCCGGTCCGACTACATCGTGCCGGAGAACCACGCTGTCATCCGCCGCCACTTCCCGAAGGCCGCCATCGAAATGATCGAGGGCGCTGGCCACTGGCTGCACGCCGAACGCCCGCAGGAGTTCGCCGCGCTGGTCGAAGCCTTCGCCTAAACCAGCCTGACGGCAAAAAGAAACGGGGGCCGCAAAGGCCCCCGTTCTCACATGCCGGCGATGCGTCGTCCGCTCAGAGCGCGCCCTGGCGGGCGCCGGTCTTGGCGGCCGGGCCGGCGGACTGGTTGAAGGCGTCGCGCAGATAGGGCGACAGCGCCTGCCGCATCGTGCGCAGCCACTCGTGGATGATGATCAGCGAGCGGGAGGCGACCGGCGGGGTCATGCCCAGCTTCACCAGATCCTCGCGGGTCATCTGCGCCACCTCGTCGATGCGATGGCCGGTCAGGCGCGCCCAGGCCGGAGCCGTGCAGGGGGCCATGGAGATGACCTCGACACCCTCGCGCTCCACCATCTCCGCCTTGCGGCGGGCGTATTGGCTGTCGTCGAGCTGCGAGAAGGGGCCGGAGAAGCCGTTCTCGACCAGGACGCGCTTGGCCTTCGGGGCGATGGTGGCGATGCGCTCCAACGTGTTCATGCCGGTGGACAGCGATGCGAGATCGACGGTGACCGGCACCATGAAGGTCAGCCGCTCGCCCTCGCCGACGTAGTAGTCGAAGCCCGACACCTCGGCCCAGTTGAAGAACCACTGGGAGATGTTGCCGCCGAAGTCGAAGAGGCGGCCGCCGCGCTGCAGCTCCGGACCGATCTGGTCCCAGAATTCGTAGAAGCCGTCACCCGAGCCCATCATGTTCATGAAGTCCTGGGTGATGCGGCGGTGCTCGACCACCTCCGGGCCGAACAGGCGGTTCAGGCGCTCGTTCACCTCATACTCGACGACCTTGAGTTGAAGGCCTTCGAGCATGGCGGTCGCCATCAGGTGATGGGACAGCAGCGTCTTGCCGACGCCACCGCGGTCGTTGAGAACGAAGATGGTGCCCAGCATGCGATCGCCTTTCCAGAGTCTATTCGTTGTCGAATCTTGAGATGTTGAAACGTGAGGGACCGGCGCCCGGGAGTTCGCAGCCTGGGGAATCGGAGCCTGAACGGGAGAGGGTTCCGGAACCGGAGCCGGCTCGTCCGAAGGACTGGTGGGCTCCGCGGAGGCCGGTTCCGGAACGGGGTCCGGCTCTGGAACGGGAGGGAGTTCCGGTTCCGGCACGGCGGTTTCCGGCGGGCCGTCGGTCGCCCCATCCACCATGTCCGGTTCGGCCGGATCCGGCGCATGCACCGCATCCTCGTTGTCTGCCGGCTGTCCGGCGGCAAGAGCGGCGCGGTGCACCGCGTCCAGCGTTTCGCGCGGGGTCGTGCCACCCACGTCCTCCCCGTCCGCGCCACCGTCGCGCCCTTCGTTCCCCACGAGGAAGAAGGCGGAGCGCAGGGTGACCGGCGAAATCGGCTGGTTGTCGCGGGCGGTGACGCCCAGCTTGGCCAGCACGTCGGAGATTTCCGCCCAGGACAGGCCGCGCTCGCGCATCAGGCCGATGTCGGCGTAGCTTTCGCGGACGGCCTGCATGGCCGAGCGGCTTCCAGTCGGACGATCGGCAAGGAGCCGTTCCAGTTCCGCGCGATCAATCGACACCGTGTGTACCCGGCTTTGCGTGGTTCTGGGGAGGGGTGGGTAGGATTTGTGATACCGCAGGATTCCGTTCCCCCCGGTGCGGAAAAAATAGTACAAGCGATTGGGGTGCGCAAACGGTTTCCAACCATGTTCAACCGCATTAAACCTGTGACACGGCAACCTTCCTTGGTCTCCATCAAGATTGCAGGATAGGGCCCGGCGTTTGGCGAAGATGCCCTATGATTTCCGATCGCAGGATCAGCGGACCGCCGACTCCGGGCGGACGCCGGGGACGCCCATCGGCTTCCACGAGCTGCGACAGGCTTGCGAGATTTCCGCCCTTCGGGAGGATCTGGAGCGCGTTCTTCAGGACACCGGCGCCCTGCGCGACAGCATCGAGGATGCGGTGGAACAGGTGCGCCAGCGCTTCGCCGCCCTGACGGCGGAGGAGTTGGCGAACTCCGAGACGATGGCGCCGCTGCTCCAGTTCGCCGTGTCCACCCTGCTGTCCATCCGCGACGAAGCCCGGCGCATCAACACGCAGACCGGCCCGGTGGACGATGACGACCGCCCCACGCGGTCCGTCGCCGATCCGCGCGCCCAACCGTCCGCCGCGGCTCCGGCGGCGCCGCTCCCCGCACCACCGACGGCCCCGCAAACCTATGCGCCGCCGCCGTCCGACGTGCCGACCCCGCCCTTCGCCACCGCACCGCCGCGCGACGATCCGCCACCGACGCCGACGCCGCCAGCGCCGGTTCTGTCGCCCTTCGTGCCGCGCTCGCCGGCCCCGGCGCCGCAACGCCCGGCGGCACCGGACCCCGCTCCCGATGCGGCTCCGGCCCCCTCCTGGCTCTCGCCCCTGTCCGGTCGCAAGGGGAGTTCCGGAGCCAGCGGCATCGCTCCCCGCGGCGGCAATGTGGACTGGCTGAGCCGGCCCAAACGCTGACCTCGACCTCCTTCCCTTTGTTGCGGGAAGGTCGCACCTCATCCGAACGCACCCACGTCACACCGATTTTGCTTGAACTCCGAAATAGGTGCGGCTACCACTTTATTTGGTAAATGAATCTTTACCAATAACACCTGCGGCGACGCATGGGGGTGGTGGTCATGACACGGCACGATGTGGACACGCTGGCACGACCGGCGTCCAGCCTGGACTGGCGGCACCGCTGCGCCCCGGCCGCCCAGGCCGACCGGGCCAATTCGGACCGGAGAGACGCCCCACGGCGCGACACCCCGGCGACGGTCCGTCCCCTGCGGCTGCTGATCGTGGAGGACGAATCCGTGGCCGCCGAGGCGGTGGGCATGGCCGCCATGGATCTCGGCCATATCGTCTGCGGCACCGCCCGCACAGAAGAGGAGGCGGTGGCCATCGCCGGGCGCGAGCGTCCCGACGTGGCGCTGATGGACGTGCGGCTGGCCGGCGGCGACGGGATCGAGGCGGCCCGGCGCCTGCGCGCCAACTACGGCATCCGGTCGATTTTCCTGTCCGGCTACGCGAACCACGCGATCATGGCCCGCATCACCGAGACCTACCCGCTGGGCGTGGTCAACAAGCCCTATTCGCTCGCCCAGCTGAAGCTGGCGCTGGACCTCGCGGCGCGGCGCCTGCACGGCCCGCGCGGCTGATACCATCCCGCTTCGCCAAACAAGGAAGGGCGGCCTCCCCCGTGGGAAGCCGCCCTTTCCTTTTCCGAACCATCGCGGAGCGTGACGCTCCTTACTCCTGGCCCCTTACTCCTGGCCCCTTACTCCTGAATGAACGCTTTGACGTAGGAGTGCGACAACGGCTGCACCAGATAATCGAGCGGGGTGCGGGCGGACAGCAGGATGCGCGCCTCCACCGGCATGCCCGGCTTGATGGTCAGGTTGTGGACCTGATGGGAGTCGCTGTCCTTCAGCTTGATCCGCGCGATGTAGGATTCCTGCCGGGTGATCGGGTCCATCACGCGATCGGCGGAGACGTAGGTCACCGTGCCGTCCAGCGAACCGACGACGCGGCTGTCATAGGCGGTCAACTGCACCTTCACCGGCAGATCGACGGTCAGCGACTTGATGTCCTTCGGCTGGACCTTCACCTCGGCCAGCAGGGCGCGGCCGTCCGGGATGATGTCCAGGATCGGCTCGTTGGCGGTGATCGTGCCGCCGGCGGCCCAATGGCTGTGCATCACCACGGTGCCGGCGTCCGGAGCCTTGATCGCACGGGTTTCCAGGCGGTTGGCGGCGTCGCGGATCTGCTCGGCGAGGCGGATGACATCGCCGCGGGACTTCTCCAGGTCGACCAGCACCTTTTCCCGGAAGTCGTTGCGGCGGCGCAGAAGCTCGCCCTCGGCGTCCACGGCGGCCTGGTTGGCCTGGGCGACGCGGGCCTCGAGTTCGCGATCGCGGCCCTTGAGCTGCGCCTCTTCCTTCTGCTGCTCGACCAGCTTGGTGCGGGTGGCGTTGCCGCGGGACAGCAGACCCTGGGTGATGCGCAGATCGTCCTCGATGAGCTGGATCTCGCGGGCCAGGAACTTGCGCTGCTCCTGAAGACTCTTGCCCTCCTCGCGCAGCGTGACGACGCGCTCCTTGGTCAGCTTGGCCTCGGTATCGAGCTGGTTGCGGCGGACCTGGAACAGGGTTTCCTGGTTGCCCATCAGCTTTTCCACCATGCGGTCGGTGCCGCGGCGGCGCAGCAGCTCCTCCGGCCATTCGATGGCGGGCTGCTCGAACAGCTCGGCGGTCAGCCGCGCTTCCAGCGCCTGGGTTTCCAGCCAGGAGGTGCTGAGCACCTGGAGCCGGGTCGCCGCCTCCGTGCTGTCCAGCCGCATCAGGACCTGACCGGCCTTCACCGTGTCACCTTCCTTGACGAGGATCTCCTCGATCTGGGCGGTCTCGGTGTGCTTCACGATCTTGCGGCCCGTCTCCGGGGCCAGCGCGCCGGAGGCCATGACGGCGCTGTGAAGCGGGGCGAGCGCGGCCCAGGCGGTCATCCCGCCGAAGCCCACCGCCAGCACCATGAAGCCGCCGGACAGAAGCCCGCTGACCCGGGTGTCGGGAACCAGCGCGCGCAGCGCGCCGATCGACGTCATGGTCTTCGTCTTGTAGGTGTTCATGGTGGTGTCGGTCATCACAGAGGGTCCTTGATCGCCGGAAGTCGCCCGGAACTTATGCTGGGGTACTGGTCTGGAGGTTCCGGCGTCAGCCGGCGGCGCTCTGCACCGGCGCCGGGCCGATGTTGCGCAGGCGGCTCCAGTTCGGACCCTGCTGCTCCTGCTGGCGTTGCGGCAGTTCCACCGCCATGCCGTTCTTCAAAACGAAGGTCTTGTCGGAGATGTCGACGAAGGCCGGGGAATGGGTCAGCACGATGGTGGTGACGCCGCTGTTCTTTGCCTCGACGATGAACTCGCGCACCGCCTTGTGGCCGATCTCGTCCATGCCGGCCGACGGCTCGTCGAGAACCATCAGCGACGGGCGGCCGTAGCCGGCGCGGGCCAGAGCGATCAGACGGGCCGAGGCGCCGGTGATCGGAAACAGCGGGTCGGTCACCTCGGTGTCATAGCCGCCGGGCAGGCTCTCGACCCAGGAATGGATGCCGGCGCGCTTGGCGGCGTCCTCGACCTTCTCCCGCGTCGTCTCGGTGAAGCGGGCGATGTTCTCGGCGATGGTGCCGGGCAGCAGATCGGCGCCCTGCGCCATGTAGCCGATGCCCTGCTCCGGGGTTTCCGGGTTCAGCGAGGCGACGGCGAGACCACCCAGCCGCACGGTGCCCGCCGACGGCATCGCCACGCCGGCCAGCAGACGGGCCAAGACCGACTTGCCGGAGCGGTTGGGACCGGCGATGCACACCGTCTGGCCCGGCTCCACCGCCAGCGTGACGCTGCGCAGGATCGGCTTCTGGTCGCGGGGGGAGACGAACAGCAGGTTCTCGACGGCCAAGCGCTCGCGCTCCACCGGGATCGTCGGGCGCTCCGGCTCCAGGGAGAGACGCTTCAGCAGCGGGAACAGACGGCGGAAAGCCTGATAGGACTTCTGGATCTGGCCCCAGGCGCCGGCGGTCTGCTCGACCGGGGCGAGGGCGCGGCCGACCAGCATGGAGGTGGCGATCATGCCGCCGAAGGACAGGTGCTGCTCGATCACCAGCAGGGCGCCGACGCCGGTCACGGCGATCTGGATGACCATGCGGACCCACTTGGTGAAGGCGCCGATGGCGGCGGCACGCTCCGTCGAGCGGCCCTGCAGGGCGGAGGTGGTCATCGCGTCGCGGGCCACGGTGTCCAGCGCGCTCGGCCCCATGCGCAGGCCGCGCACCGTTTCCGAACGCGACAGCAGGGAGTCGAACAGGCGCTGCGAGCGGCTGGCCGGGGCCTTGCTATCCTCGGCGAAGTGGCGGACCGCCCAGTTGCTCAGATAGCCCAGCGCCGTCATGATGACCATCGCGGCGACCAGGATCAGAGCCAGAAGCGGGTGGATCAGGTAGATGCCGATGACGTACAGGGGCACCCAGGGCAGGTCCATCAGGGCCGGCAGCGACGGGCGGATCATCGCGCCCTTGACCTCCATGAGGTCGCTGACCGGGGCGGTGTCCGGACGGCCGCGGCCCGAGGCGTCCAGCACGTCGGCGGTCAGCCGGCGGCGCCACGTGACCTCCAGCGCGTTGCCCGCGCGGGCCAGGATGCGCGCCCGCACCGTTTCCATGGCGGCGCTCAACGTCAGGGCCACGACGACGATGACCGTCAGCATGACCAGCGTATCGATGTTGCCGGACGGAATGGCCCGACTAAAGACCTGAAGGGAATAAAGTGGCATCGCCAACATCAGGAGATTGATGGTAGCGCTGAAGACAAATGCACCAACAAGTACCCGGGTGAAATAACGTCCCCCGTGAGCCATATCTTTATTGGTCTTTTCAGACCCGCGAGAAAACAGGCGAGGCATTTATAGCCCTCCAATTGTCACCGTTTGCGGCAGTGCCCACTGGATGCAGGCGAGGTCAGTTGGCGCGTTTTTGGTAAATGAAATCTGAAGATTGAGGAACATCACAGGAATGCCACTGAAAACCACCCCCTTTGCGCAAACGACAACGGCTCCTCATGTGAAGGACTGCCCTGGTCGCCCCGCCGGAAGGAACGCCCCATGACCGACACGCTGATCATCGACCCCGGCCATCTGGCCCTGCCCGACCTGCGCCGCATCCTGCGCGACCCGCCCGCCCTGGCCCTGGCGCCCGGCTGCCGCGCCGCCATCGACGCCTCGGCCCGCACGGTCGCCGAGGCGGCGGGCGGGGAGAGCGCGGTCTATGGCGTGAACACCGGCTTCGGCCTGCTGGCGAAGAAGCGCATCCCCCCGGATCAGGTGCGGGAGCTGCAACGGCGGCTGGTCCTGTCGCACAGCGCCGGCACCGGACCGGACCTGCCGCCGGGCGTGGTGCGGTTGATCCTGGCGCTGAAGGTCAACGCGCTGGCGCGCGGCCATTCCGGCGTGCGCATGGCGGTGATCGAGGCGCTGCTGGCCCTCTTCAACCGCGGCGTCCTGCCGGTGGTGCCGGCAAAGGGGTCGGTGGGGGCGTCCGGCGATCTGGCGCCGCTGGCCCATCTGACCGGCGTGCTGATCGGCGAGGGGGAGGCCGACGTGGACGGCGAGCGGCTGCCCGCCGCCGCGGCGCTGGCCCGCGCCGGGCTGGCGCCGCTGGTGCTGGAGGCCAAGGAGGGGCTGGCGTTGCTGAACGGCACGCAGGTGTCCACCGCGCTGGGTCTGGCCGGGCTGCTCGCGGCGGAGGACGGCTTCGCCGCCGCCCTGGTCGCCGGGGCGCTCAGCGTCGATGCCGCCCTGGGCAGCGACGGCCCGTTCGACGCGCGCATCCACGACCTGCGCGGCCAACCCGGCCAGCGGGACGTGGCCGCCGTCTACCGTTCCCTCCTCCATGGCAGCGGCATCCGCGACTCCCACCGGGAGGGCCACGAGACGGTGCAGGACCCCTACAGCCTGCGCTGCCAGCCGCAGGTGATGGGGGCGGTGCTCGACCATCTGCGCTTCGCCGCAGGCGTGCTGGAGCGCGAGGCCAACGCCGTCTCCGACAACCCGCTGGTCTTCCCGGACAGCGGCGACATCCTGTCGGGCGGCAACTTCCACGCGGAGCCGGTGGCGCTGGCCGCCGACGTGCTGGCCCTGTCCATCGCCGAGACGGGCGCTCTCTCGGAACGGCGGATCGCGCTGCTGATGGACACTCACCTGTCCGGTCTGCCGCCCTTCCTGGTGGCCGATGGCGGGCTGAACAGCGGCTTCATGATCGCCCAGGTCACCGCGGCGGCGCTGGCCAGCGAGAACAAGCAGATGGCCCACCCGGCCAGCGTGGACAGCCTGCCCACCTCCGCCAACCAGGAGGACCATGTGAGCATGGCGACCCACGCCGCACGCCGCCTGTCGGACATGGCCGACAACTTGGCGGGAATCGTGGCGGTGGAACTGCTGGCCGCGGCCCAGGGGGTGGACCTGCGGGCGCCACTGGCCTCCTCCCCCGCGCTGGAGCGCGCGCGGGGGCTGCTGCGCGCCCGCGTGGCGGTGTGGACGCAGGACCGTGCGATGGCCCCGGACATCGCGGCGGCGAAGCGGTTGGTGACGGAGGGGGCCTTCCGCCCCTTCGCGGCGGACCTCCTGCCCTGATCCTGAGACAAGACCGCGCAGGCTGTTCCGGCCGGTTTTCGTCAATCCGTTGAGGGGCTAAGGTTCGGATCGTCCCACATCAACCGCTTCACTTCGATCCGGAGACCATCATGGAAGGGCGCAAAGTCCCCTCGGTCGTGTTCAAGACCCGCGTGCGCGACGAAAGCGTCGGCGGCCCCAACCCGTTCCGCTGGCAGGACGTCAACAGCGACGAGCTGTTCGCCGGCAAGCGCGTCGTCCTGTTCTCGCTGCCCGGCGCCTTCACGCCGACCTGCTCCAACCAGCAGGTGCCGACCTACGACGCGCTCTGTCCGGAGTTCCGCGACCTGGGCATCGACGAGGTCTACTGCCTCAGCGTCAACGACGCCTTCGTGATGTTCCAGTGGGGCAAGCATCTCGGCGTGAAGAACGTGAAGCTGATCCCCGACGGCTCGGGCCACTTCACCCGCCGCATGGGCATGCTGATCAACAAGGACCATGTCGGCTTCGGCATGCGGAGCTGGCGCTACGCCATGGTGGTGACCGACGGCGTGATCGAGAAGCTGTTCGAGGAGCCGGGCATCAACGACGCCGGCGAGGGCGGCGACCCCTACGGCGAGTCCGCGCCGGAGACGGTGCTGGCCTACCTGCGTTCGCGCTGAGGCTCTCCAATCACTCCTCTCAGGCCGGAACGGCGGTCCCCACCGCCGGCTCCGCCTCGGCCGCCTGCGCCTTGCGGCGTTCATGGGCCGCCCAGGCCCGCTCGTGCAGGTGATAGGCCACCGTGTTGCAGAGCGGCTCGACCACGGCCAGGGCGCCGCCCACCGCGACGCTGCCGGTCATCAGATAGCCGACCGTGAAGGCCACCGTGAAGTGGATGCAGGCGAAGCTGAAGGTCTTGGTCATCGCGAAACTCCCGAACGCCGCCGTTTCTATTCAGCGTCAGCATGCGTGTCGGGCGGCGGCAGGTCCAATCGAATGATCCGACGAAACCTATAGCCAAGCTCTATCGATCACCGGAAGGGACGGCGGCGGTCGCCTGCCTCCGGCACGCTGCCGCGGCGCAGCCGGCTGTCCGGCGGGACGACCGCGAAGGGGCGGCTGTGCGGCGGCTCCAGCAACCGCACCTCGGGGCGCTTGAAGAAGGGAATCAGCACGGCCCCCATGGCAAACCCGCCGACATGCGCCCAGAAGGCCACCCCGCCGCTGTCATCGGAGGTCGGGGTGGTGACCCCGCTCAGGATCTGTCCGACGAACCAGAAGCCCAGCACCAGCACCGCGGGGACGCTGATGACGCGCACGATGATGATGAACCAGAAGAAGACGCCGACATTCGCCCGCGGGTGCAGCACCAGATAGGCGCCGAGCACCCCGCCGATGGCCCCGCTCGCCCCCACCATCGGGACTTCGGACGTTGGGGCGGCGAAGCTCTGGGCCAGCGCCGCCGCCGTTCCACACAGCAGGTAGAAGACCACGAAGCGGCCCCGCCCCATACTGTCCTCGACGTTGTTGCCGAAGATCCAGAGGTACAGCATGTTGCCGGCGATGTGCAGGAAGCCGCCATGCATGAACATGGAGGTCACGACCGACATCCAGGGCGGAATGACCCGCAACGGTTCTGGCAACTCCGCGTAGCCGAACAGCACCGCCGGAACGAGGCCGAAGGAATAGACGGCGAGGTCCCCGGTGCGCGCACCCAGCGAGAGTTGCCACAGGAACACCATCACGCACAGCGCGATCAGCGCCATGGTGACGACCGGCGTCCGCCGCGTCGGGTTGTCATCGTAAATGGGAAGGAACAGCATCGGCGGCGCTTTCGGTTGAGGCGACCCTGTTCAACACGATGGTCCCGCCCTTCAGTTTCGCCAAGACGTACGGGACACACGTACAGCCGGAAGGCACCAGGGAAATGATCGGCAAAGAAAAACCGGCGCCCCTTGCGGAGCGCCGGTTTCGCTGAACGAAGCTGCGGTGCGGATCAGGTACCAGCTAATCAGGTGCCCTGGGGCTCCGGGTCCATCCCGCCGCTTTCCTTGGTGGTGGGCACCGAGGGACGGCGGCCCGAGGTCGGGGTCGGCTGCTTCGGCGGGGCTGGGGAGAAGCCTTCCCGCTCGTCGTTGCGGATCAGCGGCTCGCCGCGCAGCAGGCGGGCGATGTCCTCGCCGCTCAGGGTCTCGTACTCCAGCAGGCCCTTGGCGATGGTGTGGAGCTGGTCGATGTTCTCCGTCAGGATGCGGCGGGCCTCGCCGTACGCCTCGTCCACGATCCGGCGGATTTCCTCGTCCACCGTGCGGGCCGTGGCGTCGGACATGTTCTTGTGCTGGGTGACGGAGTGGCCGAGGAAGACCTCCTGCGTCGGCTCGCCGTAGAGCAGCGGGCCCAGCTTGTCGCTCATGCCCCATTCGGTGACCATGCGGCGCGACATGTCGGTCGCCATCTTGATGTCGCCCGACGCGCCGGTGGTCACGCGGTCCCTGCCGAAGATCAGCTCTTCCGCGATGCGACCGCCCATGGCGACCCGCAGGTCGGCGTGCAGCTTGGCCTGGGACAGCGAGATGCGGTCGCCTTCCGGCAGGCGCATCACCATGCCCAGGGCGCGGCCGCGCGGTATGATGGTGGCCTTGTGCACCGGATCGCTGTCCGGCTGGTGGATGGCGACGATGGCGTGGCCGGCCTCGTGATAGGCGGTCAGCTTCTTCTCGTCCTCGGTCATGACCATGGAGCGGCGTTCCGCACCCATCATGACCTTGTCCTTGGCGGCCTCGAACTCGGCCATGCCGACGACGCGCTTGCCGATGCGGGCGGCGAGCAGCGCGGCCTCGTTGACGAGGTTGGCGAGGTCGGCGCCCGAGAAGCCCGGGGTGCCGCGCGCGATGACCTTGGCGTCGACGTCCGGGGACAGCGGCACCTTGCGCATGTGGACCTTGAGGATCTTCTCGCGGCCCAGCACGTCCGGGTTCGGAACGACGACCTGACGGTCGAAGCGGCCCGGACGCAGCAGCGCGGGGTCGAGCACGTCCGGACGGTTGGTCGCGGCGATGAGGATCACACCCTCGTTCGCCTCGAAGCCGTCCATCTCGACCAGCAGCTGGTTCAGGGTCTGCTCGCGCTCGTCGTTGCCGCCGCCCAGGCCGGCGCCACGATGGCGGCCCACGGCGTCGATTTCGTCGATGAAGATGATGCAGGGGGCGTTCTTCTTGCCCTGCTCGAACATGTCGCGGACGCGGCTGGCGCCGACACCCACGAACATCTCGACGAAGTCGGAGCCGGAGATTGTGAAGAAGGGCACGTTGGCTTCACCCGCCACGGCGCGCGCGGTCAGGGTCTTGCCGGTGCCCGGCGGGCCGACGAGCAGCACGCCCTTCGGGATCTTGCCACCCAGACGCTGGAACTTCTGCGGGTCCTTGAGGAACTCGACGATTTCCGCCAGTTCCTGCTTGGCCTCGTCGATGCCGGCGACGTCGTCGAAGGTGACCCGGCCGACCTTCTCCGTCAGCAGGCGCGCGCGGGACTTGCCAAAGCCCATGGCCTTGCCGCCGCCCGACTGCATCTGCCGCATGAAGAAGATCCAGACGCCGATCAGCAGCAGCATCGGGAACCAGGACAGCAGGACGGAGAACAGCGACGGCACGTTGCTGTCGTCCGGAACGGCGCTGATGCGCACGTTCTTCTGCGTCAGCCGCTCGACCAGCCCGGCTTCGGGCGGGACGAAGGTGCTGAACGACCGGCCGTCGGTGAAATGGCCGGACACCTGGCTACCTTTGATGGTGACGTCGGCCACTTGGCCGCGGTCCACTTCGGCGAGAAGCTCGCTGAACGGAACCGTCGTCTGCGGGCTGCGCGTGGAAGAGCTCTGGAACAGGTTGAACAGGGCCACCAGCAGCAGCCCGATGATGATCCAGAGCGCGAGATTCTTGCCGAAATTGTTCACGTCAAAAGCCTTTCTGCGAACCCTGCGCGGAAAGGTAGGCCGATGCGGAGCCACCCCTCCCGGGCTTACGGGCACGTTCCCAGATTAAATAATGCCGACACGGTCCGAAACAACCGGAAAAGCTGGACCCGCCAACACCGCTCCGGGCGCATGCAAAGCGACCGCCGAAAGGGGGTATCCGGGCCGCGAAAAGCCCAGATGCGGCACCGCCGCCAGCCCGTTTCCGTCCCAAAGCGCCGGCAGCGTCTCGCGAACCGGTTCGGGCAGGCCGATGCGGCCCGAATCCGGGCTTGTGGACCGCACCCTTTGCCACCCCTCACGCCCCAATTTTGCCACGCTTACCGGACCGCCCGCACCCGCCGCCAGCCGAACGGCGAATCGGCGGTCCCACCAGACTTCGCCGCCCGGTGTAAGGTCCAGCCGTTCGGTGACCCCAACCGGTTCCCGCGCGACCACCAAATGCCCCCGCCGCGGCACGATGCGGCAACCGCCCAGCGTGCGCCCCCGGAAGCGTCCCCCCGCGATCTCGGCGAACAGGCGCTCCGCCGCCTCATCCTTCGGCGGATAGGCGGCGCCTCCCGTCGCGGCGATGCAGCGGACCAGCGCGCGCAGGCCAAGCTCCTCCGGGGCCTCCAGCAAAGGCTTCGGGTCCAGCCGCAGCCAGCCCTCCGGATGGACCTCGGCGGCTTCGGCCAGCAGGGCGGCGGTCGCCGACTCCAGCGCGTTGCGGGCGCGGGCGGCCCGGCGGGCGAGGTCGGCCAGACGCGGCGCATCCAGCCCCTCGGCGGCCAGCGCCTCCCCCGCCGCGCGCAGGCGGGCGCGGGCAAAACGGGGGTTGCGGTTGGACGGGTCCTCGGCCCACTCCTGGCCGAAGGCGCGGCAGGTCGCCACCAGCCGCTCGTGGGGCAGGTCCAGCAGGGGCCGGATCACCCGGACCGCCCCCGCCGCGCGCACCGGCGCCATGCCGGCCAGCCCGTCGATTCCGGAACCGCGGGCGAACCGCAGCAGCACCGTCTCCGCCTGATCGTCGCGATGGTGGGCGAGCGCCAGATGAAGGACGCCCTCCTCCCGGCAGCGCTCGGCCAGCAAACGGTAGCGCGCGGCGCGGGCCGCCTCCTGGATGCCGGTGGCCGGCTTCTCGCCGTCCCAGTGCAGAACCGCGTGGGCAATGCCTCGCCCCTGGAGCCAGCCGCCCACCCGATCAGCCTCCGCCGCCGATTCCGCGCGCAAGCCGTGATCGACGATCAGCGCGAGGACATTCCCGCCCCGCTCCGCCGCCCAACGCTGGGCGAGCAGAACCAGCCCGAGGCTGTCCGCGCCGCCGGATACGCCCACGGCCACGCGCGGCCGCGTCTCGAAGCCGCCCAGCCGGTCCATGCGGGCGGCGAACTCACCCGCGGAAATCGGCCCCGCCGGGTCGGACCCGTTCACCGCACCCGTCAGGCGCAGTTCAGACGACGGCGCTCGGTGTCGGCGCGGCGCTTGACGCTGGCCGACGCCTCCGGGAATTTGGTGATCAGCTGGTTGAAGGCGGTGCAGGCGTCCTTCTTCTGGTTGAGCTGCTGCAGCGACATGCCGAGCTTCAGCAGATTGTCCGCCGCCTTGTTGTTCTTCGGGTACTTCTGCACGCCCTCGGCGAAGGCCACGGCGGCGTCCTGGAACTTATTGCGGACATAGTAGGTCTCGCCCAGCCAGTACTGGGCGTTGCCGGCGAGCTGGTGGGACTTGTTCTTCGCCAGGAAGTCGCTGAAGGCTTTTTCGGCCTTGTCGTAGTCGGACTGGCGCAGCAGCTCGAAGGCGTGCTCGTACTGCTTCTCCGGGGTCGAGTTGGCGGGCAGCGGCGCCACGGCGGCGGTCTGCTTCTCCGCCGGCTTGTCCGCCACCTTCTCGGGGGCCTTGGCTGTGCTGGAAGCCGGGGCCGGAGCCGCCGCGCTGGGCTTGGCCGGACCGCCGAACGGATCGCTGGCCGCCCCGCCGCCCTTGCTCTCCAGCTCCTTCAGGCGGAAGTCGATGTCGCTGTTGACCCGCTCCAGCCGGTCCTTCATCTGCGAGATCTGATAGGTCGCCTCTTCGTAGCGCCCGGTCAGCTCCGACAGGGCGCGTTCCAGCTTCTGCAGCCGCACCTCGAAATCCGCCGCCAGCGAGGGCTGGATCTCGGCGGTCTGCCCCCGCGTGTAGGAGTTGCCCGGATAGGCCTGCGCCACCTCGACGCGCCCGCCCAGCGCCTCCACTCCCGACTCCAGCCGGTCCAGACGGTCCTGCAGCGAAGCCGTTTGCGCGAAGACGGAACCGCTGCACAGCAGGCCGCCAAGCAGCAGGGCGGCGAAAGAAGTGGTCTTGGTCATGCGTCGAGGGTCCTGTCCGGGCGGGGAAAGCCGTCGTTGAGAGGGTGCCGTTCCAAGCGGGCGAAACTATGGCGGCTGTTTACCAGAAGCGCGCGCGCCTTGCATCGTGGTGATTTGGAAATCTCCCGCGCACGGGCGCACTCCCAGAAGAGAACACAGAAAAAAGCCCCTCCCCGGCATGCCGGGGAGGGGCTTTCCAAAGCGGAACTCCTGAAGGCGTCTTACGCCTTGAGGATGCCGCGGCCGGCGAAGCGGGATGCCACGCCGAGCATCTCCTCGATGCGGATCAGCTGGTTGTACTTGGCCAGACGGTCGGAACGCGACAGCGAACCGGTCTTGATCTGGCCGCAGTTGGTGGCGACCGCCAGATCGGCGATGGTGCTGTCCTCGGTCTCGCCCGAGCGGTGCGACAGCACCGCCGTGTAGCCGGCCTTGTGCGCCATGTCGACGGCTTCCAGCGTCTCCGACAGCGTGCCGATCTGGTTGACCTTGACCAGGATCGAGTTGCCCACACCCTTCCGGATGCCGTCGGCCAGACGCACCGGGTTGGTCACGAACAGGTCGTCGCCGACCAGCTGAACCTTGCTGCCGATGGCGTCGGTCAGCGCCTTCCAGCCCTCCCAATCGTCCTCGGCCATGCCGTCCTCGATCGAGATGATCGGGTAGCGGCCGACCAGATCGGCCCAGTAGGCCACCATCTGCTCCGGCGCCAGCGACTTGCCCTCGCCGGCCAGCTCGTACTTGCCGTTCTTGAAGAACTCGGTCGAGGCGGCGTCGATGGCCAGCATGACGTCGTCACCCGGCTTGTAGCCGGCGGCCTCGATGGCCTTCATGACGAAGCCCAGCGCGTCCTCGGTCGAGGCGAGGTTGGGGGCGAAGCCGCCCTCGTCGCCGACGTTGGTGTTGTGGCCGGCGTCCTTGAGCTTCTTCTTGAGCGCCTGGAAGATCTCCGAGCCCATGCGGATCGCCTCGGCGGCGCTCTCCGCGCCGACCGGCATGACCATGAACTCCTGGATGTCGATCGGGTTGTCGGCGTGGGCGCCGCCGTTGATGATGTTCATCATCGGCACCGGCAGCAGGTTGGCGAAGGCGCCGCCGACGTAGCGGAACAGCGGCAGGGCGGCCTCTTCCGCCGAGGCCTTGGCGACGGCGAGCGAGACGCCGAGGATGGCGTTGGCGCCGAGCCGGCTCTTGTTGGGGGTGCCGTCCAGCTCGATCATGGCGAGGTCGAGGGCGCGCTGGTTGGAGCCGTCGAGGCCGACGATGGCGTCGTAGATCTCGCCGTTGACCGACTCCACGGCCTTCAGCACGCCCTTGCCGCCGTAGCGGCCCTTGTCGCCGTCGCGCAGTTCCACCGCCTCGTGCGCGCCGGTCGAGGCGCCCGACGGAACGGCGGCGCGGCCGAAGGCGCCGGATTCGAGCAGGACGTCCACCTCGACGGTCGGGTTCCCACGGCTGTCGAGGATCTCGCGGGCGTGGATTTCGGTAATGGCGCTCATGTTTGTCCTTCCTCCGCGTTGCGCGCGTCCACTGGATGATCTTTCCAGGCGGATGATCTTTCCAGGCGAAAAAGAAGCGCGCGGGCTTGATAGCCCTGCGTGCGGGGGGATGCAAGGCCGCTGGGGCGCAAAGGCTCGCGGAAGGACGCCCGGACGGTGGAGCACCCCTATCCGGTTGTGCAGCGCACCTGCTTCCAAAGTCGCATAGACCATCTTGTCCCACGCCCGTAGCGTTCTAACGTTCGCTAGCGGGGCCGCCCGCGGCGGGCGGCAACAGCCCCTGGGAATCATCCCAAGGCCAATACCAAGCGCGGAGGACCCAACCATGAAGACCTGGCGCAAGCCCCAGATCGTCGAAATCGCCGTCGGCACCGAAATCAACGCCTACGCCTGCGCCCGTCTCTGAGCGCCGGCCGGTTCCCATGCGTGACGACCGCCGCCTGATTCGGGCCGCCTGATTAGGAAAGGCACCCCATGCTGACGATCCTCGTCCTTGGCTCCGCCGCGGGCGGCGGTTTTCCCCAATGGAACTGCAACTGCGCGGGCTGCCGCCGCGCCCGCTCCGGCGACCCGGCGGCCCGCCCGCGCACCCAATCGTCGCTCGCCGTCAGCGGCGGCGACGGGCGCTGGCTGCTGCTGAACGCCTCGCCGGACATCGGCCAGCAGATTCTCGCCAACCCGGCGCTGCACCCGCAGACCGCTGTGCGCCACAGCCCCATCGCCGCCGCGGTGCTGACCAACGCCGACATCGACCATGTGGCGGGCCTGCTGACGCTGCGCGAATCCCAGCCGCTGGCCGTCTACGCCACCGACCGGGTGCACGGCGTGCTGGAGGCGAATTCGGTCTTCCGCGTGGTCAACCCCGACCTCGCGCCGCGCCGCGCCATGGCGCTGGACCGCCCATGGGTTCCCGCCGACGCCGGCGGCACCCCCTTCCCCTTCGAGATCGAAGCCTTCGCCGTGCCCGGCAAGGTCGCGCTCTATCTGGAGGACCCGTCCGCCGCCGGCTTCGGCTCGGTGGCGGAGGACACGGTGGCTCTGCGCATCCGCGACCGCAACGGCGACGGGGAATTCTTCTACCTCCCCGGCTGCTCGGCTATGCCGGGCTGGCTGGCCGACCGGCTGCGCGAGGCGCCGCTGGTGCTGTTCGACGGCACCACCTGGACCGACGACGAGATGATCCGCGCCGGCACCGGCAGCAAGACCGGCCAGCGCATGGGCCACATGGCGATGTCCGGCCCGGACGGCTCCATCGCCGCCTTCGCGGGGCTGGGCGTGCGGCGCAAGGTCTTCGTCCACATCAACAACACCAACCCGGCCCTGCTGGACGACTCGCCCGAACGGGCCGTCGCCACGGCCGAAGGTTGGGAGATCGCCCACGACGGGATGGAGTTCACGCTATGACGTCACCGCTGTCGCGCGAGGACCTGGAACGCGAGCTGCGCGCCATCGGCGAGCGCCAGTACCACGACCTCCACCCCTTCCACAAACTTCTGCACGGCGGGAAGCTGAAGCGCGGGCAGGTCCAGGCCTGGGCGCTGAACCGCTTCTATTATCAGGTCTGCATCCCCAAAAAGGATCTGGCTCTGATGGCGCGAATGGACGACCCGGCGCTGCGCCGCATCTGGATTCAGCGGGTGCTCGACCATGACGGCTTCGGCGAGGGCCGGCAGCGCGAGGAAGGCCAGGTCGGAGGGATCGAGCGCTGGCTGCGCCTGACCGACGGGCTGGGTCTGGACCGTCACTACGTCACTTCGCTGAGGGGCATCCTGCCGGCGACCCGCTACGCCGTGGATTCCTACGTCAATTTCGTATCGGGCAAGTCGACGCTGGAGGCCATCGCCTCGTCCCTGACCGAGCTGTTCGCCCCGGCCATTCACCGCGAGCGCATCGCCGGCTTCGAGGCCTATTACGCCTTCGCCAACGACGCCACCCTGTCCTACTTCCGCAAGCGGCTGGACGAGGCGCCGCGCGACGTCGAGTTCGGGCTCCAGTATGTGCTCGACAACGCCCGCACGCCGGAGCAGCAGCAGCAGGTGATCGCCGCGCTGCGCCACAAGGCGGAGCTTCTCTGGGCGCAGCTGGACGCGCTGCACCACGCCTATGTGTCGCCCGGCCTGATCCCGCCCGGTGCCTTCGTGCCGGACGACATGGAACCGCCGGTCTACACGCGATGACGGACGGCGTGACCGAGGAGGACCGGGTCCGGCTGGCCCCCGGCGTCATGCTCCGCCAGGACCGGGTGCGCGGCCACTGGCAGCTTCTGGGGCCGGAGCGCGTGCTGATCCTGGACGAGGTGGCGCTGGAGGTGGTGCGGGCCGTCACCACACAGGCTCAGACGGGCCAGCCTCCGGTGACGGTGGGCGTGGCCGTTGGGGTGCTGGCCGCGCAATTCGACGCGCCGCGGGACGAGATCGCCGCGGATGTGTTGGAAGTGTTGGGCGACATGATCACGAAGGGGTTCCTGACCCGATGACCTTCTGTGGCGCCACGACCGGACTGGAACCGCCGCTGGCCCTGCTGGCGGAACTGACGCACCGCTGCCCGCTGCGCTGCGCCTACTGCTCCAACCCGCTGGCCCTCGACCCGGCCAGCCGGGAGCTGGACACCGCCGCCTGGTGCCGCGTGCTCGACGAGGCGGCGGACCTCGGCATCATCCAGGTGCATTTCTCCGGCGGCGAGCCGACGGCGCGCAAGGACCTGGAAGCGCTGATCGCCCACGCCACCGGAGTTGGGCTCTACGCCAACCTCATCACCTCGGCGGTTCTGCTCGACCGGGCACGGCTGGAGCGGCTGCGCGACGCCGGACTCCAGCATGTGCAGATCGGGTTCCAGGACACGCAGCCCGCCAAGGCCGAATTGATCAGCGGCTTTCCCGGCGGCCAGCCGAAGAAGCTGGAGGTGGCGCGCGCGGTCACCGACGCCGGCATGGCGCTGACCGTCAACGCCATCGTGCAGCGCCACAACATCGACCGGGTGGACGATTTCATCGACATGGCGCTGGAGCTGAAGGCCGGCCGGATCGAGATCGCCAACGTCCAGTATTACGGCTGGGCGTTGAAGAACCGCGCCGCCTTGATGCCGACCCGCGACCAGTTGATCCGCATGGACGAGCGCGTGCGCAGCCGCCTGCCGGAGCTGAAGGGCCGGCTGGTCGTCGATTACGTGGTGCCTGACTATTACGCCAAGCGCCCCAAGGCCTGCATGGGCGGCTGGGGCCGCAAGTTCCTGAACGTCACGCCCAGCGGCTCGGTTCTGCCCTGCCACGCCGCCGAGACGATCCCCGGCATGAGTTTCGACCGGGTGACCGAGCGCCCGCTGGCCGACATCTGGGCCAACTCCGCCGCCTTCCAGCGTTACCGCGGCACCGACTGGATGCCGCAGCCCTGCCGGAGCTGCGACCAGAAGGAGATCGACTGGGGCGGCTGCCGCTGCCAAGCGCTGGCGCTGACCGGAAGCGCCGACAACACCGACCCGGTGTGCGACCTGTCCGAGCATCATGGTCTGCTCGCCGAGATAGCCGCAGAGGACGGTGGCACGGCCGAGGTGCCGATCACCTACCGGAGCTTCAGCCTTTAAGAACGGCCCCCTTCGCGGCTTCGCCCGGTGAAGAGGGCCGGTTCGGCCTCATTTCTTCGGAGCGGTCCCCGCCGACGCGCTGGTCTTTGAGCCGCCGACCGCAGCAATCCGGCCCTTGATGTCGTCGTAGACGTTCTGCGGGACGATCTTCTTGCTGACCAACTCGTCCTTGGAACGGTAGGGGCGGTTCTTCACGATCGCCTCGGACCGCGCCTCGCCGATCCCTGGCAAGGTCTGAAGTTCGTCCTTGCCGGCGGTGTTGAGGTCGATGACCTTTGCCTTCGCCGCCCCCGTGGACGACGACCCGCTGCCCATTGGCGGAGCCGTGGTGGTGCCGCTGCTGCCCGGAGGCTTGGCCTGCGGCATCGGCGTGGTCGAGTGGGTGGATGAGGACGGCGCAGTCGATTGCGCGAAGGCGGGAAGGGCGATCATTGCGCCAAGGCTGGCGACGGCGGCGATGGCGCACAGGCGGATCGGCTTCATGGCGTTGCTCCATGGCTTTATCCGCGGGCGCTCCACCGTAAGCGCGGTGCCCGCGGTGCCTGGGCAACGCCAGGACCGGCACGCCGTTCCCGGACCTGTCCTTTCGTCAGGCCTTCGCTAGACGGTCGAAGGCCTGGAGGCGCGCCAGCAGGGCCGGCATCTCCTTCAGCGGAACCATGTTCGGCCCGTCGCTGGGGGCGCAGTCCGGATTCTCGTGGGTCTCCATGAAGACGGCGGCGACGCCCACGGCGATGGCGGCGCGGGCCAGCACCGGAACGAACTCGCGCTGGCCGCCGGAAGTCGTGCCCTGCCCGCCCGGCTGCTGCACGGAATGGGTGGCGTCGAAGACCACCGGGAAGCCGGTCTCGGCCATGATCGGCAGGGACCGCATGTCCGACACCAGCGTGTTGTAGCCGAAGCTGGCGCCGCGCTCGCACAGCAGAACCTTGTCGTTGCCCGATGCCACCAGCTTGGCCGCGACGTTCTTCATGTCCCAAGGGGCGAGGAACTGGCCCTTCTTCACGTTGACCGCCCGACCCGTCTTGGCCGCTGCGATCAGCAGATCGGTCTGCCGGCACAGGAAGGCGGGGATCTGGAGGACGTCCATCACCTCGGCCACCGCGGCGCACTGGTCGGCCTCATGCACGTCGGTGATGACCGGGCAGCCGAACCGCTCCTTGATCTCGGCGAAGATCGGCAGCGCCTTGTCCATGCCGAGGCCGCGCGCCGTGCCGATGGAGGTGCGGTTGGCCTTGTCGAAGGAGGACTTGTAGATCAGCCCGATGCCCAGCGCGCCGGTCATCTCAACCAGCGCCGCCGCCGTCTCCAGCGCGTGGTCGCGGCTTTCCATCTGGCACGGTCCGGCGATCAGGGTGAAGGGCCGGTCGTTGGCGATGGTCAGGTTGCCGATCTGGACGGTCTTGGCGGTGGTCATCCCGTACTCTCCAAAAAGCAATGCGAGGGGACGCATGCCGGATGTCCCCTCGCGCTGCCCATTCCTTCCCAGATATTGGCGATCCCGGTCAACCGGAATGGCGTCAACCCAGATGCTGCTTGAAGAAGGCTGCCGTGCGTCCGTTGGCAAGATCCGCCGCCTCGGCGTCGAAATGGGCGCCGCCCGCGCGGGCGAAGGCGTGGTCCATGCTGGGGTAGACGTGGGCGGTGACGTTCGGGTTGCCCTTCACCACGGCCAGCACCTTTTCCCGCGCCTCCGCCGGTACAAACTGGTCCTTCTCGGCGATGTGCATCAGCAGCGGCTTGGTGATGCTCGCCGCCTCGCCGACCAGACCGTCCAGGCCGACGCCGTAATAGCTGACGTTGGCGTCGGAATCGGAGCGCGCGGCCATCATGAAGGCGAGCCGTCCGCCCAGGCAGTAGCCGACAGCCCCCGCCTTGCCGGTGCAATCCGGATTCTGGCGCAGCCACGCCAGGGTGGCTTTGAGGTCGTCCACCGCCTTGTCCTGGTCCATGCCATTCATCAGGGCGAAGGCGCGGTTCCATTCCTCCTGGGTCTTGTCGGTGATCTGCACGCCCGGCTCCTGCCGCCAGAACAGGTCCGGGCAGACGGCCAGCCAGCCCTGGGCGGCGAAGCCGTCGCACAGGTCGCGCATGACCTGATTGACCCCGAAGATTTCCTGGATGACGACGAGTCCCGGCGCCGGTCCGCCGCCCGCCGGTTTGGCCACATAGGCGGAAAAGCTGCCGCCGTCGCCGGCGGGAATGCTGATGTCGGTCATGGTGTCTCCAGCCTCTTTGTTGTTCCCTGGCCCGTAACGCAAAAGCGGCGGCCGTTGGCTCGGCCGCCGCTGTCACTATACCCACCGGAAACCCGGAACCGGAACACGCGGGGGAGGAATGCCCTCCCCCGTATGGTCACATCACACCAGCCGGCTCTGCTCGATCGCCGCCTTGATGAAGGAGGTGAAGAGCGGGTGCGGGTCAAAGGGCTTGGACTTCAGTTCCGGGTGGAACTGCACACCGATGAACCAGGGATGGTCCGGGATCTCGACGATCTCGGGCAACTCGCCGTCCGGCGACAGGCCGGAGAACAACAGGCCGACCTTCTCCAGCCGGTCCTTGTAATAGACGTTCACCTCGTAGCGGTGACGGTGCCGCTCGGTGATGTCGGTGGTGCCGTAGACCTCCGCGACCTTGCTGCCGGGGACCAGCTTCGCCGGGTAGGTGCCGAGCCGCATGGTGCCGCCGAGGTCGGTGCCTTCCGTGCGCTTCTCCAGGCTGTTGCCGCGCATCCATTCGGTCATCAGGCCGACCACCGGGTTGCCGGGCTTGCCCAGCTCGGTCGAGCCGGCGTCGACGATGCCGGCCATGTTGCGGGCCGACTCGATCACCGCCATCTGCATGCCGAAGCAGATGCCGAAATAGGGCACCTTGCGCTCGCGGGCGAACTGGGCGGCGCGGATCTTGCCTTCCGTGCCGCGCGAGCCGAACCCGCCCGGCACCAGGATGCCGTGGACGTTCTCCAGCCGCTGGACGGCGGTGTCGTCCTCGAAGATCTCCGAGTCGATCCAGTCCAGCTTGACCTTCACGTTGTTGGCGATGCCGCCGTGGGTCAGCGCCTCGGCCAGCGACTTGTAGCTGTCGAGCAGGCTGGTGTACTTGCCGACGACGGCGATGGTCACCTCGCCCTGCGGCTTGCGCACGCGCTCCATGATGCTGGTCCAACGCGACAGGTCCGGCTTGCCCTCGGTCGGCAGGCCAAAATAGGCCAGCACCTGGGTGTCGAAGCCTTCCTCGTGGTAGCTGACCGGCACCTGATAGATCGAATCGACATCCAGGGCGGCGATGACGCGCTCCGGCCGGATGTTGCAGAACAGCGCGATCTTCTTGCGCTCGTTCTCCGGAATCGGACGGTCGGCGCGGCACAGCAGGATGTTGGCCTGGATGCCCATGCCCAGCAGCTCCTTCACGGAATGCTGCGTCGGCTTGGTCTTCAACTCGCCCGCCGTCGGGATGTAGGGCAACAGGGTCAGGTGGATGAACAGGGCGTTCTCCGGACCGACCTCGTTGCCGAACTGGCGGATGGCCTCCAGGAAGGGGGTCGACTCGATGTCGCCCACCGTGCCGCCGATCTCGCAGAGGATGAAGTCCTCGTCGGTCGTGTCGGCGCCGATGAAGTCCTTGATCTGGTCGGTGACGTGCGGAATCACCTGCACGGTGGCGCCCAGATAGTCGCCGCGCCGCTCCTTGGCGATCACGTTCGAGTAGATGCGGCCCGTGGTGATGTTGTCGCCACGGCGCGCGGCCACGCCGGTGAAGCGTTCGTAATGGCCGAGGTCGAGGTCGGTCTCAGCGCCGTCGTCGGTCACATAGACCTCGCCGTGCTGGTACGGGCTCATCGTGCCGGGGTCCACGTTCAGGTACGGGTCCAGCTTGCGCAGCCGCACCTTGTAGCCGCGCGCCTGGAGAAGCGCCCCAAGCGCCGCCGACGCCAGACCTTTGCCCAGCGAGGAAACGACGCCACCGGTGATGAAGATGTAGCGAGTCATGTCCGTCCGAAGACCTTCAGAGCCTGATCCGTTCCCCGAATTCGGATCGTCCCCCGGGCGCTGCCCAGATCGACGATCCTCAAAAGAAAGAGGCGGCTTCGGGGGAGGCCGCCTCACGTCCGACCCGGCCGGAGCCGCGTCGCGTTCTGCCGGGCCGCTGTTACTGGGCGACCGGCGGAGCGGGCTGCGCCGGCGCGGCCGGCTGGGCGGGGGCCGCCGGGGCGACGGGCTGGGCCGGCATCGTGTCGATGATCGAGGTCGGCGCCCTGTGCGCGCCCGCCAGGACCGCCAGGACCAGGCTGGTCGCCATGAAGCAGCCCGCCAGGATGCCGGTGGTCCGCGTCAGCAGATTGGCGGTGCCGCGGGTGGACATCATGCCCCCCATATTGCCGCCGCCGATGCCGAGACCGCCGCCTTCCGAACGCTGGATCAGGATGACCCCGACGAGCGCCAGGGCGATCAGCAGGTGAATGACCAGAAGCACCGATTCCATGCAACCCGTTCCCTTGATCCCTTCCCGGAGCGATCCGCAGGGACCGCCCAAACCAACAGCGCGCCACGGACCTTGGCAAGGGCCCGTGGCGCGCGCCCACTGTTTTTAACGCGGTCCTGCGCGATATGCTAGCGGCAACTGGTGGCGATGGCCCAGAAATCGTCCGCCTTCAGCGCGGCCCCGCCGACCAGCGCCCCGTCCACATTCTCCACCGCCATCAGTTCCGCCGCGTTGCCCGGCTTCACCGAGCCGCCGTAGAGGACGCGCACCGCGTCGGGATCGGCGGTCTTGCCGGCCAGTTCCGCCCGGATGTGGGCGTGCATCGCCTTGACGTCGTCGGGGGTCGCGGTCTTGCCGGTGCCGATGGCCCACACCGGTTCGTAGGCGATGACGGTGTTCGCCGCGGTGGCGCCCTCCGGGATGGAGCCCTTGAGCTGGCTGGCGACGACGCTGTTCGCCTGCCCGGCGTCGCGCTGGGCCTCCGTCTCGCCGACGCAGATGATGGCGATCAGGCCCGCCTTGTGGGCGGCGGCCGCCTTGTGGGCGACCTGGGCGTCGGATTCGGCGTGGTCGGCGCGGCGCTCCGAATGGCCGAGGATGACGTAGCGGCAGCCGGCGTCGGTCAGCATGGCCGGGCTGACGTCGCCGGTGTGCGCTCCGGAGGTCTTGGCGTGGCAGTCCTGCGCGCCCAGCGCCAGCGGGCTGCCGGAAATGGCGTCGCCCACCGGGAACAGCAGCGGGAAGGGCGGGCACACCAGCATGTCGAAGGCGACCGTCCCGGCCCCCGTCAGGCGCCCGGCGAGGTCCGAGGCCAGATCCAGCCCGTCGGCCTTCAGCCCGTTCATCTTCCAGTTCCCGGCAATCAGTTTGCGGCGTGCGGCCATGGCGTTGTCGTCCTCCGGCTCTCGTTTGTTGGTGCGGGTGTTCGTTTTCAAAGTGCGCCCCCTGTCTAGCAAGGAGCGCACGTCATTTCCACCCGTCCAACGGGTTCTTTCCGATGGGGAATCGCGGGGGAAATGGGGTGTTGCCGGGCTTTCGCGGGGTGCCTATGATGCCGCCCCGGCCGCAGGGCCGCCCTTTGCGCACTCACTTCGGGTCCCATGCTTCAGTTCATCCGCACTTACGCCGGTTCGTGGGTCGTCAAGATCCTGTTCGTGCTCCTCATCGTCAGCTTCGCGGCCTGGGGCATCGGCGACATGATCCGCACAGGCGGGATGTCCAGCACCGTCGCCTCCGTCGGCAAGGTGGAGATCGACCGGGCGGAGCTGGATCAGGAGTTCCGCCGCCAGATGGAGCGGCTGCGCCCGATGATGGGCGGCAACCTGACGACGGAGCAGGCGCGCCAGTTCGGCCTTCTCGACCAGTCGCTGTCGGCGCTGGTGCAGCGCGCGCTCTACGATCAGGCGGCGCGCGACGCCGGGATCTCGGTCGGCCCGGACGTGGTGCGCCAGCGCATCGCCGAGGAGCCGGCCTTCCGCAACGCGCAGAACCAGTTCGACGCGGCCCAGTTCCGCAGCGTGCTGCGCAACAACCAGCTGACCGAGGACGGCTACGTCGCCCTGCTGCGCCGCGAGACCGCGCGCGAGCTGGTGGCCGGCGCGGTCGGCGCTGGGGTGACCCCGCCGAAGCCGCTGGTCCAGGACCTCTACCGCTTCCGCGGGGAGCGGCGCGTGGCCGAGGTGGTCACCCTGCCCAACGCCGCCATCGGCGACGTCGGCGTGCCCGACGAGGCGGAGCTGACCCGCTATTACGAGGACCATCAGGTCCGCTTCACCGCGCCGGAATACCGCGCGCTGAGCATCGCCCAGCTCTCCGCCGACGAGATCGCCAAGGACATCCAGATCCCCGACAACGAACTCCGCGCCGCCTACGACGAGCGCGCCGACGAACTCGGCACGCCGGAGCGCCGCACGGTGGAGATGGTCCTGGCCGACGACGAGGCGAAGGCGAAGCAGATCGCCGATGCCGCCAAAACCAAGGGCCTGACCGCCGCCGCCAAGGACGCCGGTACCGACGTCATCACGCTCGACAACGTCACCCGCAACGAGCTGCCGGAGATCGGCGACGCCGCCTTCGCGCTGGCCCAGGGTGCGGTCAGCGACGCCGTGCGCAGTGGGCTGGGCTGGCACGTCCTGACGGTCACCGCCATCCAGCCGGGCGCCACCAAGAGCTTCGATGAGGCCCGCGACCAGCTCCTGGCCGAGCTTCGCAAGGAGAAGGCGATGGATTCGCTTTACTCCATCGCCAACCGGGTCGAGGACCAGCTCGCCAGCGGTGCCCCGCTGGAGGAGGTCGCCCAGGCCCAGGGGCTGGCCATAGCCAAGATCGCCGCGGTGGACAGCAGCGCCAAGGCACCGGACGGCAAGGACGCCGCTCCGGGCCGCCCGAACTTCGCCGCCATGGTGCAGACCGCCTTCCAGCTCGCCTCCGGCGCCACCTCGAACCTGACCGAAGCCCCCAACAACGTCTTCTACGCCGTGCGCGTCGACGGCGTGACGCCGGCCGCGCCCAAGCCGCTGGCCGAGGTGCGCGATCAGGCCGTCGCCGGCTGGCAGGACGACAAGCGGGCCAAGCTCGCCGCCGAGAAGGCCCAGGACATCGCCGCCAAGCTGAAGCAGGGTTCGGAAGCCGCGGCGCAGGACGTCGCCGGCCAAGCCGGCGCCAGCTTCGCCATGACCACGCCCTTCACCCGCGACGCCCGCTCGGTCGAGGGTCTGCCGGGCGAGCTGGTGCGCAAGCTGTTCGAGGTGAAGCCCGGCGAGACGGTGACCGGCGCCACCGCCGACAGCCAGGTCGTCGCCCGCCTGAAGGAGGTCATCCCGGCGGACCCGGCGGCCAGCGACGCCACGCTGGCGACCGTGGAGAGCACCGTCGCCCAGGGGCTGGAAAGCGACATCATGGCCCAGTTCGGCAACGCGCTGCGCAACAGCTACCCGGTCGAGGTTCACCGCAACCGCATCGACCAGTTCTTCGCCAGCGGCAACTAACCACACTCAATCGAGGCCCGTCCCGTGAAGGTTCAGCCGGAATCCGCCGCCTTCCACACCGCTTATGAGGCCGGCAAGCCGCAGGTGGTGTGGACCACGCTGGTCAGCGATCTGGAGACCCCGGTCTCCGCCTACATGAAGCTGGCCGACGGGCGACCCTTCGGCTTCCTCTTCGAATCGGCGGAGCGCGGGGCGGGGTCGCGGCGCGACCGTTATTCGGTGATCGGCTTCAAGCCCGATCTGGTCTGGCGCTGCCGCCGCGACCGGGCGGAGGTGAACCGCAACGCCCTGCACGACCGCGACGCCTACGAGCCCATCGACGCGGCCCCGCTGGAGTCGCTGCGCGCCCTCATCAACGAGAGCCGCATCGACCTGCCGGACGCCCTGCCGCCGATGGCCGCCGGCCTGTTCGGCTACCTGACCTACGACATGGTCCGGCTGATGGAGCGGCTGCCGGACGACAACCCGGACGAGCTGGGCATCCCCGACGCCATCCTGTCGCGGCCGAGCATCGTCGCCATCTTCGACAGCCACACCGATTCGGTGACTCTGGTCACCCCCGTCTGGCCGAAGCCGGGCGTCGACGGCAACGCCGCCTACGGCGACGCCCGCGAGCGTCTGATGGACGCGGTGGCCGACTTGGAGCGCCCCCTGCCCTACCGGCGGGAGCCGCGGACCAAGGACGGGCTGCCGCTCGCCTGGACCTCCAACACGACGCGCGAGGAGTATCACGCGATCGTGGAGCGGGCGAAGGAGTACATCCGGGCCGGCGACATCTTCCAGGTCGTGCCGTCCCAGCGCATCCGCTTCCCCTTCAAGCCGTCGCCGCTGGCGCTGTACCGCACGCTGCGCCGCCTGAACCCGTCGCCCTTCCTGTTCCACTGCGACTTCGGCGAACTGTCGGTCGTCGGCTCCAGCCCGGAGATCCTGGTGCGCGTGCGCGACGGCAAGGTGACCGTCCGTCCCATCGCCGGCACCCGCAAGCGCGGCGCCACGGCGGCGGAGGACCAAGCGCTGGCCGAGGACCTTCTGAGCGATCCCAAGGAGTTGGCCGAGCATCTGATGCTGCTCGACCTCGGCCGCAACGACGTGGGCCGCGTCGCGCGCACCGGCACCGTCAAGGTGACGCAGAAGATGATCGTGGAGCTGTACAGCCACGTCATGCACATCGTCTCCAACGTCGAGGGCGACCTCGATCCGAAGCACGACGCGCTGGACGCGCTGATCGCCGGTTTTCCGGCCGGCACCGTGTCGGGGGCGCCGAAGGTGCGCGCCATGCAGATCATCGACGAGCTGGAAAAGGCCCGCCGCGGCGTCTATGCCGGCTGCGTGGGGTATTTCGGCGCGTCGGGCGCCATGGACACCTGCATCGCGCTGCGCACCGCCGTTCTGAAGGACGGCATGATGTATGTGCAGGCCGGCGGCGGCGTGGTCGCCGACAGCGATCCGGAGGCCGAGTACCAGGAGACCGTCAACAAGTCGATGGCCCTGATCCGCGCCGCGGAGGAAACCGTTCGCGAGACCTCCGCCCGGTAAGGACCGAATGCCCCTCGATGCGCTGCTGCTGCCACTGATCGTCAAGGTCGTGGCGGCGGCCCTGGTCGTCGTCGCCGCCTCGCTGGCGGCGGAGAAGGCCGGCCCCTTCTATGGCGGCATGATCACCGCCCTGCCCGTCTCGACCGGACCGGCCTTCGTGATGCTCGCGATGGAGCATGGCGACGGCTTCGTCGCCGACGCCGCCCTGTCGGGGATGGTCGGGAACGCGACGATCGTCCTCTATCTGGCGCTTCTGGTGCGGATCGCCCCGCGGTGGGGCATGCCCGCGACGGTCATCGCCAGCTCCGTCTTCTGGATCGTCGTGGCGTCCACTCTGCGCTCCGCCGTCGAGTGGACGCTGCCGCTGGCGCTGCTGCTGACGCTGGCCTGCTACGGGATCGCCGCCTGGGTGGTATCCGCCCCAATTCCGGCGGACACGGTGGTCCGGACGGCGCGGTCGCGCTGGTACGACATCCCGGCCCGCGCCGGCCTCGTCGGCCTGCTGGTCGCCACCGTGACGACGCTCAGCCACAGCATCGGCCCGGCGGCCACCGGCATCGCCGCCGTGTTCCCCATCGCACTGACCAGCCTGACGGTGATCCTGCACGGCCGCATGGGCGGCGGCGTGGTCGCCGCGGCGATGCGCAGCGCGCTGCTGACCAACCCCGGCCTTGCTTTGGCGCTGACCACCGCCCATCTTCTGGCCGAGCCCGCCGGACGGTTCGCGGCGCTCGGCGTCGCCCTGGCGGTGTCGCTGTCCTGGGCCGGCGGCCTGCTGGTGTGGCGGCTGCGCCGTCCCGCCTGACGCGCTTTAGCCGGCCGGACCGCCGAAGTCGAAGCCGGCGCCTTCCACGGCCTTCCTCACCGTCTCCGGGGCGACTCCGCCCTCCACCGCCACGGTGCCGGCGTCCAGGTCCACCGTCACGGCCGCACCCGGCGCCAGCTTGCCGATGGCGTTGGTGACGGAGCGGGCGCAGCCGCCGCAGGTCATGCCGCCGACCCTGTAGGTATCAGCCATGGAACTCTCCTCAAACGGGACCGGCGGTCACCCGCCGGTGTGATGGGCGCGCACGACGGCGCTGACCGGGACCAGGACGAAGCCGCGTTTCTGCACCTCCGGCATCCAGGAGGCTAGTGCGTCGATTGTCGCATCGTGCGGGTGGCCGATGGCGATGGCGTAGCCCTGGCTGCGCGCCACCTGCTCCGTCTTGGCGAGCTGACTGCGCACCGCCGGCACGGTCATCTCGTTGTCGAGAAAGATGTCGCGCCCGGCGAAGGGCATTTGAAGCTCCCGCGCGAGCGTCAGGCCGGCGCTCTTCGCGGTGGTGCGGCTGTCCAGCCACAACAGGCCGCGCCGCGCGATCTCCCCCAGCACGGGCGCCATGGCCGCGGAATCGGCGGTGAAGCGGCTGCCCATGTGGTTGTTCACCCCGACATAGCCATCGAAGCTGTCCAGCGCCGCCTTGGTCCGGCGCAGGATCTCCCCCTTGTCGAGCGACACGCGCAGCGCCTGCGGTCCCGGATCGGCCGAGCCGCTGGGCTCCATGGGAAGATGCAGCATCAACTCGTGCCCGGCGGCGCGGGCGGCGCGGGCCTGGGCCGGCAACTCGTGGGCGTAAGGCAGCCAGGCCAGCGTCAGCGGCGCCGGCAGCGACACCGTTCGATTCGAACGCTTGCGGTCCACGCCCATGTCGTCGATGACGATGGCGATGGCCGGCTTGCCCGGCGGGGCGCGGAAGGGCAGCGCGTTCTTCTTCCACAGCGGCGATCCAGGGGCCACCTTCGGTGGTTCCAGCGGCGCGACGGGAGGCGGCAGCATCGCCACCACCGGCTTCGGCGTCAGGGCCGGCGGCGGGGGCGGCGCGGGAACCGGAACGGGTGCGAGGGCCTCGGTCACCTGCGGGGCCGGGGTCGGCGCGGGTTCGGGCTCACGCGGGGCCGGCGGCTCCGGCGGGGGGGGAGCCGCCGCGACCTTGGGCGGGGGCGGCTTGACCGGCGCGACGGCGGGGGGAACGGCCGGGGCGATGACCGGTGCTTCCCGCTCCACGACGGCCGTCTCCGGCGCGTCGCGCCCGATGATGAAGCGCGCGCCGAGCGCCACCGCGAAGACCGCGATCACCCCGGCCAGCGCCAGCAGAATCGGGGATACGGCGCGCCCCGGCGCCGGCCGTCCGGATGCGGCGGCCGGTGTTTTCGGCGATGGCTTCCGTGCCGCCGCCTTCTGGGGCTTGCGCGGCGATTTTCTGGCCATGGGAAGGAATCTCGAACCCTGGTTTCCGGTTTGCGCGCAAGGTGGCACCCCCGCACCGTCCCTGCAACAGCGGAGCGGGGTGGAGGTGCCCGCCGGCTGGGACTATGCTGTGACCCGCCATGCTCCGCACCCTCACCCTCCTGGCGGTCCTCGCCGCCGCCGCCGCGCCCCCGGCCCTCGCGGACGAGGTCCGCTGCCCGCCCAGCCTGACCGTGCAGGCCCAGCCGGAGGCCCCCGGCGGCTGGTCGCCCTACCCGGCGAAGGACCAGCACGCCTTTGCCGGCGTCGCGCTGGTGGAGGGAGACCGGACGGCGCAGATGACGTCCCCGGTCCCCGCACCGGCGGCGCTGGAGCCGGACCGCAGCCTCCGGCGGGGCCGCGCGGAAACCCGGCAATGGGACTTCCCCGCCGCCCGGCGCAGCAACGTCTTCCTGATCTGCCGCTACAGCGGGACGCAGGCCACGCTGGCCATCGACCTGCCGCGCACCGTGCGGCGCTGCCAGATCACCGAGGAAACCGACGGGCGCGGCACGGTCCCGGACAAGCCCGCGACACCGCCGCAGTTCCTCTGCCGCTGACACTCCGCCGTTTCCGGGTTCGGACGGGCTGGAAATCCACCGCTCCAGCCGCTAGGGTACCCGCCTTGGAACAAGGCCGGAACGGTATTCCGGGACGATTGGGCCGTGACCAACGGACCGGAAACGACAGGCCGGAAGGATGCCGGGGCGCCCCATGCTGCTGCTCATCGATAATTACGACAGCTTCACCTACAACCTCGTCCATTACCTGGGCGAACTGGGCGCCGAGCTGGACGTCCGCCGCAACGACAGCCTGACGGTGGAGGAGGCCATGGCGCTCCGCCCCGAAGGGATCGTGCTGTCGCCCGGCCCCTGCGACCCGGACAAGGCGGGCATCTGCCTGCCGCTGATCGACGCCGCCGCCAAGGCCGGCGTTCCACTGTTGGGCGTGTGCCTGGGCCATCAGGCCATCGGGCAGGCCTTCGGCGGCACGGTGCTGCGCGCGCCGGTGCCGATGCACGGCAAGGTCGACCGCATGTTCCACCAGGGGCGCGGCGTCCTGAAGGACCTGCCCTCGCCCTTCCGGGCCACCCGCTACCATTCGCTGATCGTCGAGCGCGCCACCCTGCCCGCCTGCCTGGAGGTGACTGGCGAGACGGAGGACGGCCTGATCATGGCGCTCTCCCACCGCGAGCTGCCGATTCACGGCGTGCAGTTCCACCCGGAAAGCATCGAGAGCGAGCACGGGCACAAGATCCTGGAGAATTTCCTGAACACCACCCGCCGGCTGGAGACCGCCGCATGAGCACGCCGTCCGCGCCGCACGGCGACCTGACCGACATGAAGGCCATCCTCGCCAAGGTCGCCGCCGGCAACGCCCTGAGCGAGCCGGAGGCCTCGCTGGCCTTCGACATCATCATGTCGGGCAACGCCACCCCGTCGCAGATGGGCGGCTTCCTGATGGCGCTGCGCGTGCGCGGCGAGACGGTGGACGAGATCACCGGGGCCGCCCGCGTCATGCGCGCCAAGGCGATCCCGGTGGAGGCCCCGGACGGCACCATCGACACCTGCGGCACCGGCGGCGACGGCTCGGGCACCTACAACATCTCCACCGCCGCCGCGATCGTCATCGCCGCCTGCGGCGTGCCGGTGGCCAAGCACGGCAACCGCGCCATGTCGTCCAAGTCGGGCGCCGCCGACGTGCTGGGTGCCCTGGGCGTCAACCTGGACTGCGACATGGGTTTGGTGCGCAAGGCCCTGTGGGACGCGCGCATCGGCTTCCTGATGGCGCCGCGCCACCACCTCGCCATGCGCAACGTCGGCCCGACCCGCGTGGAGCTGGGCACCCGCACCATCTTCAACCTGCTGGGTCCGCTGTCCAACCCGGCCAGCGCCAAGCGCCAGCTTCTCGGCGTCTACGCCAGGCAGTGGGTGGAGCCCCTGGCCCATGTGCTGAAGCGCCTGGGGTCGGAGGCGGCCTGGATCGTCCATGGCTCCGACGGGCTGGACGAGATCACCACGACCGGCCCGACCACCGTCGCCCAACTCAAGGACGGCGAGGTCACGGTGTTCGAGATCGAGCCGGAGCAGGCCGGCATCTTCCGCGCCCGGCCGGAGCTTCTCAAGGGCGGCGACGCCCATGTGAACGCGGAGGCCATCCGCGCGCTGTTCGACGGCGCCCAGGGCGCCTACCGCGACATCGTGCTGCTGAACGCCGCCGCCGCGCTGCATGTGGCGGGCAAGGCCGGCGACCTCAAGGAAGGCGTCGAGCAGGCCCGCCACGCCATCGACAGCGGCGGCGCCCGCGCCGTGCTCCAGCGCCTTGTGTCCATCACGAATTCGTCCATCGCCAACGAACCGGTTGCCGCGCCATGAGCGACGTCCTGACCCGCATCTGCGACGACAAGCGCGCGCTGGTCCAAGCCCGCAAGTCCGCCCGCCCGCTGCCCGCGGTGGAGGACGCCGCCCGCAGCGCCGACCCGGCGCGCGGCTTCATCCGCGCCCTGCGCCGCACGGTGGACGGGGGCCGCTACGGACTGATCGCCGAGATCAAGAAGGCCAGCCCGTCGAAGGGCCTGATCCGTCCGGACTTCGACCCGCCGTCGCTGGCCCGCGCCTACCGCGAGGGCGGCGCCACCTGCCTGTCGGTGCTGACCGACGAGCCCTATTTCCAGGGCTGCGACGACTATCTGCTGGCCGCCCGCGCCGCGGTGGACCTGCCGGTGCTGCGCAAGGACTTCATGGTCGATCCCTACCAGATCCCCGAATCCCGCGCGCTCGGCGCCGACTGCATCCTGATCATCATGGCGGCGCTGAGCGACGCGCAGGCCGCGGAGATCGAAGAAGCCGCCATCGCCTGGAGCCTGGACGTGCTGGTCGAAGTGCACAACCGCGAGGAGCTAGACCGCGCGCTGGCGCTGAAGACTCCGCTGCTCGGCGTGAACAACCGGAACCTGAAGACGCTGGCGGTGGACATCGCCACGACGGAGGAGTTGGCCGCCCATGTGCCCGCCGACCGGATGCTGGTCGCCGAAAGCGGTCTCTACAGCCCGGCGGACTTGTCGCGCATGGCGGCTGTGGGCGCGCGTTGTTTCCTGGTCGGTGAATCGCTGATGCGGCAGGAGGATGTGACCGCGGCCACCCGCGCCCTGCTCGCCTGACACCGAATAAAAAAAGCAATGGGGAGGAGCGACGCCGTGCCCAACGTGACCATTGCCCGTGAAAGTCCGCTCCAGGACGAGGTGGTCCGGCTCATCGAGGAGTTGGACCGCTATCTGGGCAACCTCTACCCGGCCGAGAGCAACCATCTGCTCGACCTGCAATCGCTGGCCAAGCCGGACATCCGTTTCCTGGTCGCGCGGCGGTCGGGAACCGTGGTTGGCTGCGGCGCCATGCGCATCGACACCGACGGCGGCTATGGCGAGGTCAAGCGGATGTTCGTCCAGCCGACCGCGCGCGGCGGCCAGATCGGGCGCCGCCTTCTGGAGCGCATCGAGGACGAGGCCCGCGCCGCCGGCCTGTCCCTGCTGCGGCTGGAGACCGGCGTCTATCAGGACGAGGCCATCGCGCTCTACCGCAAACAGGGCTTCGCCGACCGCGGCCCGTTCGGCCCCTACGGCCCGGACCCGCTGAGCCTGTTCATGGAGAAACCCCTATGACCGACCAGCCCGCAAGCGGCTTCACCCATTTCGACGCCGAAGGCCGCGCGGTGATGGTGGACGTGTCCGGCAAGGCCGACACGGAACGCACGGCAACCGCCAGCGGCTCCGTCCTGATGCAGCCGGAAACGCTGGCGCTCATCTTGCAGGGCGGCGTCAAGAAGGGCGACGTGCTGTCGGTGGCCCGGCTGGCCGGCATCATGGGGGCCAAGCGCACGCCGGACCTGATCCCGCTGTGCCATCCGCTGATGCTGACCTCGGTCAAGGTGGACCTGACCTGCGACCCCGAGCGCAACGCCGTGGACATCACCGCCACCTGCAAACTCAGGGGGCAGACCGGTGTGGAGATGGAGGCGCTGACCGCCGTGTCGGTCGCCGCGTTGACCGTCTACGACATGTGCAAGGCGGTGGACCGCGGCATGACCATCACCGAGGTGAAACTGCTCCACAAGGCCGGCGGCAAGAGCGGCGACTGGGGGAGCGCGGTCTGATGGCGCCCGGCGCGATGATCTCGGTCGGGGAGGCCCGCGCCCGCATCCTCGCCGCCTTCACCGCCCTGCCGGCGGAGACGGTGCCGCTGCCCGACGCGCTGGGGCGCGTCCTGGCGGAACCCGCCGTCGCCCGCCTGACCCAGCCGCCCTTCGCCGCAGCCGCCATGGACGGCTGGGCCGTCCGCGCCGCCGACATCGTTCCGGCGTCGGCGGATGCGCCCGTCACGCTGCGCCGGATCGGCGAGTCCGCCGCCGGCCACGCCTTCGCCGGAACGGTCGGCGCGGGCGAGGCCGTGCGCATCTTCACCGGCGCCCCCCTGCCCGCCGGGGCCGACGCCGTGGTGATGCAGGAGGATTGCGAGGACGCCGGGGCCCGCGTGCGCGTCGGGCGCGCCGTGCCCGCGGGCCGTTTCATCCGCCCCGCCGGTCTGGACTTCACCGCGGGAAAGGAGGTGCTTCCCAAGGGACGGCTGCTCACCGCCCGCGACGTCGCCCTGGCCGCGGCGGCCAACCTGCCCTGGCTGCGCGTCCACCGCCGCCCGCGGGTCGCCGTGCTCGCCACCGGGGACGAGATCGCCCTGCCCGGCGATCCGCTGGGGCCGAGCCAGATCGTCAGCTCCAACGCGCTCGGTCTGTGCGCGCTGGTCACCAGCCAGGGCGGGCTCGCCCACAATCTCGGCGTGGCCAAGGACGATCCGGAGCATCTCGCCGCCATGGCCGCCGGGGCGGCCGGCTGCGACCTGCTGGTGACCACGGGCGGCGCCTCGCAAGGCGAGCACGACCATGTCCGCGACGTGCTGGGCGGGCTGTCGCTGGACTTCTACCGCGTCGCGATGAAGCCCGGTAAGCCGTTGATCTTCGGAACGGCGAACGGCGTGCCGCTGCTCGGCCTGCCCGGCAACCCGGTGTCCACCGGGGTGGCCGCCGTGCTGTTCCTGGTGCCGCTGCTCCGCCATCTCCAGGGGCTGCCCGCCGAGAACGCCACGCTCATGGCGCGACTCGGCGCGCCGCTGAAGGCCAACGACGACCGCACCGACTTCCTGCGCGCCACCCTGTCCCCCGGACCGGATGGCGAGCCCGTCGCCACCCCCTTCCCGCGTCAGGACAGTGCGATGATGTCCCGGCTGGCCCAGGCCGACGCGCTGATCGCCCGCGAGCCTCGGGCAACCGCCGCCGCCGCAGGCGAGCGCGTGACGGTGATCCCGTTGAGCGGCGGTGTCCTGTCGCTTTAATCCATTCCGCACCCTCAATCCCTTTGGCAATCGCTTTGGAGTCCTGTCCGTCGATTTGCGATTGATTTCATCCGTAGGGCTTGACGGGGGTTAAGAACCAAACTAGAACATAAGGGAACGTTTTGCTTTTGTTCCATATCTAGTGCGGAACCGGTCGGGAGGCACAAATGCTCACGCGCAAGCAGCATGAATTGCTGCTTTTCATCAACGAGCGGCTCGGGCAGGGCGGTGTGTCCCCTTCCTTCGACGAAATGAAGGACGCTCTCAACCTGAAGTCCAAGTCGGGCATCCACCGCCTGATCACGGGGCTGGAGGAGCGCGGCTTCATCCGCCGCCTGCCCCACCGCGCCCGCGCGCTGGAGGTGCTGCGCCTGCCGGAGGGGCTGGAGAATGCCCGGACCCGGCCGCCGCGCGCCAAGTTCCAGCCCAACGTCATCAAGGGCGACTTCAGCTTCGCGGGGCGGGAGGCGAATCCGGCGTCCGAATCGGTGCAGCTTCCGCTCTATGGCCGCATCGCCGCCGGCACGCCCATCGAGGCGTTGCGCGACGGTTCCGCCTTCGTCGACATTCCGGCCGCCATGCTCGGCATGGGCGACCATTACGCGCTGGAGGTGGCCGGTGATTCGATGGTCGAGGCCGGAATCCTCGATCATGACACGGTGGTCATCCAGCGTTGCGACAGCGCGGACAACGGCTCCATCGTCGTCGCCCTGGTCGACGATGCCGAGGTCACGCTGAAGCGCCTGCGCCGCAAGGGCAACACCGTCGCCCTGGAACCCGCCAACGCCGCCTACGAGACGCGCATCTTCGGCGCCGACCGGGTTCGGGTGCAGGGCCGCCTCGTCGGCCTGGTGCGGAAGTACTGAGCACAGGACGCACCGGGGCGGCGGTTCAGCGCCCCCCGGCACTTCCATCGGGAAGCCTTCCGCCCATCGTCCATGGGCGGTCCCCCCGCTGGCCGCGGACGCTCTCCACCCGGATGCCCTTGTCCGACAGGTAAAGGGCGTGCGCACCCTCCCGCCGCAGGCGCCAGCGATCGATGACCAGCGGCGCCCGGCATCCGCGCGATGGGGCCGCGGTCACCACCACATCCGCCATCGCGCAGTCCTCCGGCAAGGCGTCGGGCTGGCGCAGCAGCGCCACCGTCTTTCCCTCCGCGCGATAAAGGCAGCCCAGAGCGTCGCAGCGCAGCCGCCCGTCCAGGCTCACCCCGGCGAGCGGCCAGACATCCTGCCCGGCCTTTTCCTCCGGTTTCTCCATGCCGTCGCGCCGCCTCCAGTTGTTGGCGATCCGCCCGTCGCTGGCGGCGGACAGGCTGAGCATTCCCTCCGCGCTGCGCACGGCCATCAGCGTCCCATCCTCCGACACCAGAATGTCGGGCCGCGGCGCGAAGACCGGCGCAACCAGACCTCCAACCACCGCGGCCAGCCCCAGCCAGCGCCAGCGCCCCGTCCAGATGGCCAGCCACAGCCCGCCCAGCGTGACCGCCGCGATGGCGGCGTCCGGCATGGCCGGCAGGAACGCGGTGGCGCCGGGCAGCGCCGCGGTCCGCTCCGCCGTTTCGATGACCAGCCGGACGCCCCAACTCATCGCCGTCACCGCCGGCCCCTCCAGCCCGAAGGGCAGCAGCAGGTAGGAGAGCAGGCTGAAGGGCATGATCCACACCGTCGTGATGGGGATCGCCACCATGTTGGACAGCACGCCGTAAAAGGCGACCTGCTGGAAATGGTAGAGCCCGTAGGGCGTCGTCGCGACCGTCGCCACCACGCTGGAGAAGGCGATTCCGCCCAGCGTCATCGTTCCTCGGCCGAGCCAGCCCATCTCGCGCCGCTGGCGCACCGCCCAGGGCGTGAACCGTTCGAAGGCGGCGATCAGGGCGACGACCGCCGCGAAGGACATCTGGAAGCTCGGCCCCAGCATCCCCTCCGGGTCATAAAGAACCGTGACGATGCCGGCGAAGGCGACCAGCCGCATGCTGATCGGCGACCGGTCGGCGATAACCGCGCCCATGACGAGGCCGGTCATCAGAACCGACCGCAGCGTCGGCAAGGGCGCCCCCACCAGCAGCGTGTAGAGGATCGCCGACAGGATGCCGGCCAACGCCGCGATCTTCTTGATCGGCCAGCGCAGCGCCACCCAGGGAACCAGCGCCAGCAGCGCCCGCACCACCCAGAAGACGATCCCCGCGGCGATCCCCACATGCAGGCCGGAGATCGACAGGAGATGCGCCAGACCGCTGTCGCGGAAGGCGTCCATCATCGGCCCGGGAATCGCCGCCGCGTCGCCGTTCAGCAGGGCGGCGGTGACGCTGGCCTCCGCGGGATCGGCCACGACGGCGCGCACCCGCTCGGCGATGGCGGCGCGGGCCTGCTCGAAGGCCACCGTTACCCGGCGCCAGCCGCCGGGCGGTGGCGCCTCCTGCGCGACGGGTGTCCCCATGACGAAGCCGACCGCGCCGAAGCCTTCGAAATAGGCGCGCCGCTGCAGGTCGAAGGCTCCCGGCTCCGCCGGAGCGGCCGGCGGGTGGAGCATGGCGCGAAGCCGGACCACCGTCCCGGCCTCCGGCGGCGCCACCTTGGCCGGCAGATGCAGGCGGACCCGCGCCGGCGCCGCCTCCGGGGCCAGCCGGTCCACCGTCGGCTCCCCGATCATCAACCGCGTTCCGGTGGGCTGCCGCTCGACCGCCAGCACCCGCCCGGTCACCTGCACCGGCCCGAGTTGTCGCGTCAGCATGGGTGCGTCTGCCGCCACGCCGTGCATTTGCGCCGCCGCGAAGCCAAGCGCGACGCTCAGCAGGCCCAGCAGCAGGACGACCGGCGCCAGACGCCGCCGGACCAGCCACAGCAAAGGCAGGCAGGCGGCCACGGTACCCGGCCCCAGCCAGAGCGACGGCTCGGCGGGCAGACCAAAATACAGCGCCACGCCCGCCCCGGTCCCCACGGGCAGCCACAGCGCCCAGCGCTCCCGCTCCGCGGCGAAGCATTCCAGTGCCGCTGTGGGAAGGCGCGCGGCGACGCCGCGACGGGCTGGATCGGCGCCGCCGTCCTCGCCCTCCGCCGCCAGCCCCCCGGCCACGCCCTCTTCAACCCCGTGGGCCATACTGTCGCCTATGCGCGCAAGGCAAATGCCTCCGGCGCCGTTAATGTGTTACACCACCGCACCACCGCAGTCGCAGCGCAGCAGCCGCAGCACGGCCGCAGCAGCACTGTAGCAGCGCCGAACCCGGAATTGAGCCACCCATGACCGTCGTCACCCGTTTCGCCCCGTCGCCCACCGGCTTTCTCCACATCGGCGGTGCCCGCACCGCGCTGTTCAACTGGCTGTACGCCCGCCACCACGGCGGCACGTACCTGTTGCGCATCGAGGACACCGACCGCCAGCGCTCGACGGACGCCGCGGTGGACGCCATCCTCGACGGCCTGTCCTGGCTCGGCCTCGACTGGGACGGCGATGCGGTCAGCCAGTTCGCCCGCAAGGACCGCCACGCCGAGGTGGCGCAGCAGATGCTGGCCGCCGGCCGCGCCTACCACTGCTACGCGAGCCCCGAGGAGCTGGAGGAGATGCGCGCCGCCCAGAAGGCGGCGGGCCAGCCGGTCCGCTACGATGGGCGCTGGCGCGACCGCGACCGCTCGGAGGCGCCCGCGGGCGTGAAGCCGGTGATCCGCCTGAAGGCCCCGCAGGAGGGCGAGACGGTCCTGAAGGACCGCGTCCAGGGCGAGGTGACGGTGCAGAATGCCCAGCTCGATGACCTGATCCTGCTGCGCGCCGACGGCACCCCGACCTATCTGCTCGCCGTGGTGGTGGATGACCACGACATGGGCGTGACCCACGTCATCCGCGGCGACGACCATCTGACCAACACCTTCCGCCAGATCCAGATCTACAACGCGATGGGCTGGGATCTGCCGGAGTTCGGCCACATCCCGCTGATCCACGGGCCGGACGGCGCCAAGCTGTCGAAGCGCCACGGCGCGCTCGGCGTCGACGCCTACCGCGACATGGGCTACCTGCCGGAGGCGATCCGCAACTATCTGCTGCGGCTCGGCTGGGGGCACGGCGACGACGAGATCATCCCGACCGAACAGGCCGTGGAGTGGTTCAACCTGGAGGGCATCGGCCGCTCCCCCTCGCGCTTCGACTTCGCCAAGCTGGAGAATCTGAACGCCCACTACATGCGGCAGGCCGACGACGCCCGCCTCGTGGGTCTGGCCGCCCCGCGGCTGGAGGCCGAGCTTGGCCGCGCGCTGACCGAGTCGGAACGCGACCTGCTGACCCGCGCCATGAACGGGCTGAAGCAGCGCGCCCGCACCGTGGTCGATCTCGCCCAGAGCGCCCGCTTCTACCTCGCCGCCCGTCCGCTGGCGATGGACGAGAAGGCCGCCGCGCTGTTGGACGAGAAGGGCCGCGGCGTCCTGACCGACCTCGCCGCCCGCTTCGCGGCGGAAGCAAACTTCACCGCCGCCGCTCTGGAGGCATTGGTGCGCGCCTTCGCCGAAGAGCGCGGGGAGAAACTGGGCAAGATCGCCCAGCCGCTGCGCGCCGCGCTCACCGGCTCCACCGTGTCGCCGCCGATCTTCGAGGTGGCGGAACTTCTCGGCCGCACGGAAACGCTGGCCCGGATGAAGGATGCCGCAACTGCAGCACGGGGATAACTTCCGTGCGTTGATATCCGCCCGGCATAGAACTATGCTGCGCGCATTCGAAAAGGGCGTTAAGCCCCAACCCTAAAGATAAGGACGTGCCGAGATGACCCAAACCGCGGACAAGGCCGATACCTTCACCCTGATCGACAACCGGACTGGCAAGCAGGTCAGCCTGCCCGTGATGAAGGGAAGCACGGGTCCGGACGTGATCGACATCCGCAAGCTCTACGCCGAGACCGGTTGTTTCACCTACGATCCGGGTTTCACTTCGACGGGCAGCTGCGAGTCCAAGATCACCTACATCGATGGTGACGAGGGTATCCTGCTGCACCGCGGTTACGCCATCGACGACCTCGCCGAGCACGCGACCTTCCCGGAGGTCTGCTTTCTCCTTCTCAACAACCACCTGCCGAACGCCGCCGAGAAGGAAGAGTTCGAGGGCATCCTGCGCGGCCACTCGATGGTGCACGAGCAGCTGACCCGCTTCTACAGCGGCTTCCGCCGCGACGCGCACCCGATGGCGGTGATGTGCGGCGTGACCGGCGCGCTGTCGGCCTTCTACCACGACTCGACGGACATCGAAGACCCGGTGCAGCGCAAGATCGCCGCGCACCGCCTGATCGCCAAGATCCCGGCGATCGCCGCGATGGCCTACAAGTACTCGGTCGGCCAGCCGTTCATGTACCCGCGCAACGACCTGTCCTACGCCGAGAACTTCCTTTACATGACCTTCGGCACGCCGTGCGAGCCGTACAAGGTCAACCCGGTTCTGTCCAAGGCCATGGACAAGATCTTCATCCTGCACGCCGACCACGAGCAGAACGCCTCGACCTCGACCGTCCGTCTGGCCGGCTCGTCGGGCGCCAACCCGTTCGCCTGCATCGCCGCCGGCATCGCCTCGCTGTGGGGTCCGGCCCATGGCGGCGCCAACGAGGCCGTGCTGAAGATGCTGGAGGAGATCGGCTCCGTCGATCGCATCCCGGAGATCGTCCGCCGCGCCAAGGACAAGAACGACAACTTCCGTCTGATGGGCTTCGGCCACCGGGTCTACAAGAACTACGACCCGCGCGCCCAGGTCATGCGCAAGACCTGCCATGAAGTTCTGGCCGAGCTGGGCATCAAGGACGAGCCGCTCCTCGACATCGCGATGGAGCTGGAGAAGATCGCCCTCGAGGACCCGTACTTCGTCGAGAAGAAGCTGTACCCGAACGTCGACTTCTACTCGGGCATCATCCTGAAGGCGATGGGCTTCCCGACCAGCATGTTCACCGTGCTGTTCGCCGTGGCGCGCACCGTCGGCTGGATCTCCCAGTGGAGGGAGATGATCGAGGACCCGGTCCAGAAGATCGGCCGTCCGCGTCAGCTCTATACCGGCGCGACCAAGCGGGACTTCATCCCGCTGGCCGAGCGTGGCTAACCGGCCGACAGCACACATCGGGACGGGTGGCTCCGACGGAGCCGCCCGCAGCCCGGCCGCGTTCATCGTTCCGGCGCGGCGGGCCCGTCTGGGCCTGCCGGCCGCGAACGACAACAAGCCGCCGCTGTCGCGGCGGCTTCGCCGCATCGTCCTTTATGCGGTGATTGTGGCGATGATCGCCGCGGTGGTGCTGATCTGACCCTTCAGCCTTGGGTGATCGGGATGTGCGGCCCTTCCGCCGCCACACGTTCCATCCATGCGCGCACTGCCGGATAGCCGGTCAGGTCGAACCCACCCTGCTCCGCCACATGGGTGTAGGCGTAGAGCGCGACGTCGGCGATGCTGAATCGGTCGCCCACGAAGAAGCGGCGCTCCGCCAGATGCCCTTCCATGACGCCCAGCGCGTCGTAGCCGAGCCGGCGCTTTGTCACCAACCCCAGCTTGCGCTCCTCCGTCATCTCAACATGGTGCGTGATCCAGAAGCGCACGGTCGCGATGTTCGGTTCGTGGCTGTACTGCTCGAAAAACATCCATTGCAGGACCCGCGCGCGTCCCTCCCGGTCGTCGGGCAGATAGGGCGTGCCTTCCGCCAGATACCAAAGGATCGCGTTGGATTCCGGCAGGTGGCTGCCGTCCTCCAGTTGCAGCGTCGGGATGCGCCCGTTCGGGTTCCTGGCGAGAAACTCTGGGCTGCGGGTTTCCGCCCGGTCGATGTCCAGCTCGATCCGCTCATAAGAGATGCCGAGCTTGTGCAGCAGCAGCCGGCACTTGTAGCCGTTTCCGGAAGACAGGTTGTCGTAAAGGCGCAGCATGGCGGCGTGTCTCCGCTCCAAATCCATCCGATAGCGGATATAAACACGGAATGGAATCAGGCGCCAGCACTGCCCTGGGGAAACGGCATGCCGAGCCGCTCCAGCCGCGCCCGATCCGCCGCGGCCTCCTCCAGCAGCCAGCGCCGGAAGGCGCGGAGCACGCCGCGTCCGCGCCCTTCGGCCGGGGCGGTCAGCACGTAGCGGTCGCCGCAGGGCACCGCCGGTCCGAATGGGCAGACGAGCCGTCCCGCTTCCAGCGCCTCCAGCACCAGCGATGGCCGCCCCAGCGCGATCCCCTGCCCGGCCATGGCCGCCTGAATCACCATCACCGATTCCGAGAAACTCAGGCTGCGCGCTCCATCCAGATTTACCCCGCTGCCAGCACGCCATAGGCTCCAGTCCGGCGACGCCTGATAATGCAGAAGAGTGTTGCGGGACAGGTCGGCCGGACCGGTCAGCCGCCCGGCCAGCGACGGCGCGCAGACCGGGAACAGCGGCTCCTCCGACAAAAGCGCCCCGTCGAGACCGGGATCGCCCCCGCGCACGTATCGGATCACCGCCCAGCCCGCTTCGGCCTCCGACGCGCGGTCGGTGTTGCCCCCCTCGATGTCCAGCCGCAGATCGGTCCGGTCCTCCAGGAAGCGCCCCAGACGCGGCACCAGCCACAGGGCTGCCCAGGTCCGCGGCGCGGCAATGCGCAGCCGTTCCGGCCCGCTGCCGGCGATGCGGTCCCAGCTTTCCTGAAGGCGCCCCAGCCCGGCGGTGCAGGCCTGCGCGAGATCGCGCCCGGAGTCGGTCAGGAGAAGCCCCTGCGGGGTGCGGTCGAACAGGCGGACCTTCAACCGCCTTTCCAAGTCGCCCACCTGACGGCTGACCGCGCCGTGGGTCAGACCAAGCTCATCGGCGGCACGGGTCATGCTGCCGTGTCGGGACGCCGCTTCGAAGGCGGCCAGGGCGGTGAAGGGGAGACGCGGCATCGGCGGCGTTTCTGGGTTTCGCTGTGAGGATTCCTCACACCCATGCCTCGCAAAGTCAATTGTGGACGGCAGGAGCAGAAGGCAGGGTTGGGCGCGAACGGAACCATCCGGGCCCCTCCCATGACGATGACCTTGTCCATCACCGACATTCCCGCCCTCGACGACGGACGCCTGCGCGCGGAACTGGAAGCCCTTCTGGAGGACGCGGTGAACAGCGGCGCCTCGGTCGGCTACCACGCTCCCTTGGCCGCTCACTGGAAGCGGACCTTCTGGGACGGTGTGGCGGCCCAGTTGTCTGGCGGCGCGCACCGTCTGCTGATCGCGAGTGGACCGGAGGGAAACCTGTTGGGAAGTGTGCAGTTGGCGCTGTGCACCAAGCCCAACGGCGCGCACCGCGCCGAGGTGCAGAAACTGCTCGTCTTCACCCACCATCGGCGGAGCGGCGTCGCCCGGCGTCTGATGGAAGCTGTGGAAGACACGGCCCGCGGGCTGGGGCGGTCGTTGCTGGTGCTCGACACGCTGAAGGGCGACAGCGGCGAGCCCTTCTACGAGGCGACCGGCTGGCAGTGGGCCGGGGTGATCCCCCGCTACACGGTGGAAGCGGACGGCGCCTTCCACGACACCGTCCTCTTCTACAAGACGCTGTGACGGCGCTTACTTCGTCTCGATCAGCTCGACCTTGTAGCCGTCCGGGTCCTCGATGAAGGCGATCACGGTGGTGCCGTGCTTCATCGGGCCGGGCGGACGCGGAATGATGACGCCCTCCTTGGCGAGCTGCTCGCAGGTGGCGTAGATGTCCGGAACGCCGAGCGCGATGTGGCCATAGGCGGTGCCGATGGCGTAGGGCTCCGCCTGGTCCCAGTTGTGGGTAAGTTCAAGGACGGCGGTGTCCTTCTCGTCGCCGTAGCCGACGAAGGCCAGCGTGAAGCGCCCGCCCTCGTAGTCGTTGCGGCGGAGCAGCTTCATGCCGAGCAGGCGGGTGTAGAAGTCCAGCGACTTCTCCAGATCGTAGACCCGGAGCATCGTGTGCAGCAGGCGGAATTGGCTCATGGTCTCTTCTCCCAAGCGGGTTCTTGCATTGTCGTCGTTTCCGGCCGGCCGGCGGCGACCTCCAGGAGCACGCGGGCGGCGCGTTCGCTGGGCGGCGTTCCACCCTGCCCCAGCCAGCGCGCGACCTCCGCCACGCCCTCGATCTGCGTCGCGCGGGCGGCTGGATCGTCGAGCAGACGGCCCAGTTCGGACGCCAGCCGATCGGGACGGCAGTCCTCCTGAAGCAGTTCCGGCACCAGCATGCGGTCGAGCATCAGATTGACCAGATTGACGTATTTGACCCGGATCAGCCGCCGGTACAAGGCCACCGTCACCGGGTTGAGGCGGTAGGCGATCACCGTCGGCAGGCGGGCCAGCGCCAGTTCCAGCGCCACCGTCCCGGACGCCGCCAGCGCGGCCTCCGCCGCCGCGAAGGCGTCGTATTTTGGGCCATCGCCCTCGACGAGGATGGTGGGCATCGGCCAGCCCGCCACCTCCGCCGCCACGCGGTCGCGCACCGTCGCCACGGTCGGCACCACGGCGACCAACTCCGGATGAGACGGCAGCAAGAGTTCCAGCGTGGCGCGGAAGTCGGGGAGGAGGCGGGACACCTCGCCCTTGCGGCTCCCCGGCAGGACGGCGACGATCCGCGCCTCCGGGGCCAGCCCGTGGGTGGCGCGGAAGCGTTGCGCATCGCCATGTCCGGCGCCGCTCTCCACCACCGAATGGCCGACGAAGGTGCAGGGAAGCCCTTCCTTCTCGAAATAGGGCGGCTCGAAGGGCAGGATGGCCAGCAGATGATCGTAGATCGCCGCGTATTTGGCGGCGCGCTTCGGCTTCCAGGCCCAGACGGTGGGCGCCACATAGTGGATCAACGGGATGTCCGACGCCTGAGCCTTGACGCGCTTGGACACCCGCACCGTGAAGCCCGGCGAATCGATGCCCACCACCGCGTCGGGCCGCAGTTGCAGGATCTCCGCGACTGTCTGGTCGATGCGGCGCAGCAGGTTCGGCAGATGGGGCAGCAGTTCAAACACGCCGAACAGAGTCAGTTCGCCCATCGGGAACAGGCTGTCCAGCCCTTCGGCGACCATCTTCTCGCCGCCGATGCCGGCGAAGCGCACCCGCCCACCGGTCAATCGCTTGCAGGCGGCCATCAGCCGCGCGCCCAGCGCGTCGCCGGAGGGTTCCCCGGCGATCAGGAAAATCAGCGGATCGCTCACGCCCGAGTCTCCGACGAAACGGTGATGCCGACCACGAACAGGCCCAGCCGGTCGGCCGCCTCGGCCACCGCGGCGCGGTCGACCAGCAGGCTTCCGCCGGCCTCCACCGCGATGCCGCGCAGTCCGGCGCGGGCGGCGTTCTCGACGGTCGTCACCCCCATGGTGGGCAGGTCCAGGCGGCGGTCCTGCTGCGGCTTCTTCACCTTGACCAGCACCCCGCCCGGCCCGGGACGTGCCAGGGAAGCGCAGCGGGACAGCATGGCGTCGGTGCCCTCGATGGCCTCGACGGCGAGAACGATCCCCTGCTGCACCACGGCGCCCTGCCCAACGTCCAGCGCGCCCAGCGCGCGGGCCACATCGACGGCGCGGGTGATGTCGCGCTCCGCCTCGGCGTCCGGACGCAGCCGTCCCACCGGCCCCGCCGGAGTCAGAAGCTCGCCGAGGAGATCGTGCAAACCAACGACGCGGAACCCCTCCCCTTCGAGTTCCCGCGCGACGGAGCGCAGCAGCCCGTCGTCTCCGAGCGCGCGGGTGCCGACCTTGGCGAGGAACTTGGTGGTGTACCAGTCGGGAAGAAGCTCGGTGAAGGAGGGCCGGCGCACCGGTCCGGCAAAGACCAGCTCCGTGACCTTTTCCTTTTTCAGCCGGTCGATGATGCCGCCGGCGGCGCCGAAGCGGCTCCACAAATGGGGCAGGCCATCGACGGTGGCGGGGTCGGTGTGGCCGTCGAAGGCGACGACGAAAACGTCGCGCCCCTGGCCGCGCACCGCGGCGGCGATGCGGGCCGGCAAGGTGCCGCCGCCCGCAAGGATGCCGAGCTTGGGAAGAGGCTGCGACATGGCCGGGACTCTCCCAGGGAACAAGACAAAAGACGGAGCGCGAGCGCTCCTCAGCCCTCGCGCGGCTGGCAGAGCGACCGCGAGGCCCGCGCGAAGGTCAGCACGTCGGCGACCAGCGTCTGCTGCCCCATGTCGCGCCCGACCTCGTCCATGCGCTCGGCGAAGGTGCCCTCGTTGCCGAACAGCAGACGGTAGGCGGCGCGCAGGGCGTGGATCTCATCCTTCTGGAAACCACGGCGCTCCAGCCCGACGAGGTTCAGACCGGCCAGACGCGCGCGGTCGCCCATGACGAGGCCATAGGGAATCACGTCCTTCTCGACGCCGGACATGCCGCCGATCATGGCGTGCGAGCCGATGCGGACGAACTGGCGGACTGCCGACAGGCCGCCGATGGTCACGAAGTCGCCCAGTTCGACATGGCCGGCCAGCGTGGCGTTGTTCGCCAGAACCGCGTTGTTGCCGACGACGCAGTCGTGGGCGACGTGGACGCCGACCATGAACAGGCCATTGTCGCCGATCCGGGTAACCATGCCGCCGCCCTCGGTGCCGGGGCTCATGGTGACATGCTCGCGGATCTGGTTGTTGCGCCCGATGATCAACTCGGACGGCTCACCCTTGAACTTGAGGTCCTGCGGGCGGTGGCCGATGGACGCGAAGGGGTAGATGACCGACTCGTCGCCGATACGCGTGCGGCCCTCGACCACCACGTGGGAGGTCAGGCGCACGCGGTCGCCGAGTTGGACATCCGGCCCGACCACGCAGAAGGGACCGATGGAAACGTCTTCGCCCAGCCTGGCGGCCGGATCGACGACCGCCGTCGGGTGAATGGAAACGCTCATTTCTCGTCCAGGATCATGGCGGAATAGACGGCTTCGGCGACCAGGACACCGTTGACCTTGGCCTCGCCCTTGAACTTCCACACGTTGGCGCGCTGGCGCTGCTTGCTCACATGGATGTGGATGGTGTCGCCGGGCGTGACCGGGCGGCGGAAACGCGCCTCGTCCACGGTCATGAAATAGACCAGCTTGCCTTCCGATTCCTTGCCCAGCGTGGCGACCACCAGCACGGCGGAGGTCTGCGCCATCGCCTCGATGATCATCACGCCCGGCATCACCGGGCGCGACGGGAAGTGCCCCTGGAAGAACGGCTCGTTGATGGTGACGTTCTTCACGCCGGTGGCGCTCTCGCCCAGCGTGATGTCGATCACCCGGTCGATCATCAGAATCGGATAGCGATGCGGGATCATTTCCATGATCCGCATGATGTCGAGGTCGGCTATCTTCTTGTTGTCCGCCGTCACATCCATGGTCCGGCCGCCCGCCTTTCAAAATCCACGAAAACGCCCCGCGCCGCGCCTGCGGCGGCACGGGGCGAAGCCCCTTGTGCCCCATTTCCAGGGATTTGGCAATGCCGACGCCGCCGGGTTTCCGGGGCCCCCTGCGTCCGGCGCCCATGAAAAAAGCCGCCAAGCCCCCTTGCGGAAGCGTGGCGGCCCATTCACCCGTGCCTTGCTGCCCGTGTCTGCTGCCCGCGCCTTACTGCTTGGGAACGGTCAGCGCGACCTGGGGCAGCTTCTTGTTCACCCGCTCCAGCACCACGTCGGTGACGTCGAGCTGGGTGTCGACCAGAACGAACTGCTGGCGGGCGAGAACCAGATTGGCACCGCGCTCGCGCGCGACATCGGCCACGATTTCCACCATGTTCTTGTGCACGACGGCCATCGCCTCGTTCAGCGCGTTTTCCAGGGCGCGCTTGCGGCTCTGCACCGTCTTCTGGACCTCGCCGACCTGCTTCTCGAAGTCGCGGCGCTTGTTGGCCAGAGCGTCCGGAGCCAGCACGGTCTGCTGCTTGCGCAGTTCCTCCTCGGACTTGCGCAGCTTGTCCTCCAACGTGGCGATTTCCTTCTGGTAGGTCTCGCGCAGCGATTCGAAGGACTTCGAGACACCCTTGGAGGCGTTCGACTCCTGCATGATCTTCTGGACGTCGACCACGGCGATGACCGGCGCCTTGAGATTGTCGGTCGGCTTGTCCTGGGCGAAGGACGGCGTCGCCATCGCGACGCCCGCCATCACCGCACCGGCGGCGACCAGCGCCCTGAGCTTGCTGAACTGCATGTTAGAACCTGGTTCCAAAGCTGAAGCGGAAGATCTCTTTCTTGTCGTAATCTTCCTTGAGAATCGGGACCGCAAAGTCAAGGCGGATCGGCCCGAAGGGCGAGCGCCAGGACAAGCCGGTGCCGACCGACAGGCGGACCGATTCGTCGTCGGGGACGAGCGGATCGTTGATGTCGACCTTGCCCAGAGTGCCGACGTCGGAGAAGGCGTGGCCCTTCAGCCCGAATTCCTCGGGCAGGCCGACCGGGAAGCTCATCTCGACCGACCCGCGGTAGTAGCGGGTGCCGCCCAGGGCGTCGCCGGTGCGCAGGTCGCGCGGGCCGATGCCGGCGGTGTTGAAACCACGCAGCGTGTCACCGCCGAGGAAGAAGCGATCGGACAGCGCGATGCCGTCGTCACCGATGCCGACGATGTAGCCGACCTCGCCGGTGGCGCTGACGACCCAGCTCTCGTCGAACAACGGCAGGTAATAGCCGGCGCCGAGACGGTTGCGCAGGAAGCGCGCATCGCCACCCAGGCCCGCGAGATCGTTCGTCAACCGGATATAATAGCCTTCGGTCGGGTTCAGGCGGCTGTTGCGGCGGTCGTAGGTCAACTCCTGCCCGATCAGCGAGGTAAGGCGCGCGCCCTTCTGGTCCTGGATGTACTGCGACGCGCTGCTGGGAACGCTGGTGATGTCGGTGTTCTGGAGCTGGTAGTAGACGCGCTGGCGCAGGTTCTCCGTCAGCGGATAGCCCATGCGCAGGGCCATGCCGGTGCTCTTCTCGTCGAAGGAGCTTTCGTCCTGGTAGTCGCGGGTGATGCGGAACAGGTCGAAACCGGCGGACAGGTCGCGATCCAGGAAATAGGGCTCGGTGAAGGAGACGTCGTATTCCTGGCGGCTCCCCGACACGGTGGCGCCGAAGCGCAGATCCTGGCCGCGGCCCAGCAGGTTGCGCTCGCGGATCGAGAAGTCGGCCAGCGGACCGTCCGAGGTCGAGTAGCCGGCGCCGATGGAGATCTCACCGGTTGACTGCTCGGTCACCTCGACGTTCATCACGGTACGGTCGGGCGCCGAGCCCTCCGCGGTGGTGATGTTGACGCGCTCGAAATAGCCCAGGTCCTTGATGCGCTGCTCGGAGCGGCGCAGCTTGGTCGTGCTGAACGGGTCCCCTTCGGACAGCATCATCTCGCGCCGGACCACCTTGTCCAGCGTGCGGACGTTGCCGGTCACGTCGATGCGCTCCACGAAGACGCGCGGCCCCTCGACGATGTCATAGACGATGTCGATGGTCTGGTTGTCACGGTTGCGCGAGATGCGCGGGCGGACATCCACGAAGGCGTATTGCAGGTCGCCGACCGCGTTGGACAGCTTGGTGATGGTGTTCTCCACCTCCTGCGCGTTGTACCAGTCGCCCTCGCGCGTGGTCAGCACGCTGCGCAGCTGTTCCGGGTCCAACGCCTTCAGCGAGGTGCTGATGTCCATCTTGCCGAACTGGTAGCGCTCGCCCTCGTCCACCGTGAAGGTGATGACGAAATCCTCGCGGTCCGGCGTCAGCTCCGCCACGGCGGAGACGACGCGGAAGTCGGCGTAGCCTTCCTTGAGGTAATAGCGGCGCAGCAGGTCGCGGTCGTAGTTCAGGCGGTCCGGATCGTAGTTGTCGTCCGACGTCATGAAGCGCCACCAGGCGCTTTCCCGCGTCTGGATCGCCTCGCGCAGCGTCCCGTCGGAGAACTTCTCGTTGCCGATGAAGGTGATGCCGCGCACGCCGGTGCGCACACCCTCGTTGATCTCGAACACCAGATCGACGCGGTTCTGGTCGAGCTGGATGATCTTCGGCTCGACGGTCGCGGCGAATCGGCCCTGGCGGCGGTAGATGTCCAGGATACGCTGCACGTCGCTCTGCACGCGGGTGCGGGTGTAGACGACGCGGGGACGGAGCTGGATCTCCTTCTCCAGATTCTCCTTCTCGATGCGCCGGTTCCCCTCGAAGGCGATCCGGTTGATGATCGGATTCTCCGCGACCTGCACCACCAACGCATCGCCGTCGCGCTTCAGCACCACGTCGGCGAACAGGCCCGTGTTGAACAGGGCCTTCAGCGACTGGTCGATGCGGTCGGGATCGAAGGGGTCGCCGGGCGCCACCGCAAGGTAGGAGCGGACCGTCGTCGGCTCGATGCGCTGGACGCCCTCCACCCGGATGTCCCGGATGGTGCCGCCCGAGAACATCTGCGCCACCAGCGTCCCGTCACCGAAGGCGGCGGATTTCGCCGCACCCGGTTTGGGCGCGCCCGCCTGGGCCCAGGCTGCGTGGGAAAGGGCAAGAGAAACCGTCGTCATGGCGCACCCGGCCATCAGGCCGAACGCCAGAACCCTGCTCGACACCCGCAAAGCTCGCTCCCTGGCTTTGGGGGCATCCCTCAGGATATCAGCCCCCTAAAGAAATCCACCACGCGAAGCTGAACGAGATCGTTCCACGTGGCGAAAACCATGAGCGTTAATACCAAAGCAAGCCCGATGCGGAAACCGTATTCTTGCGCTTTAGGTCCGAGAGGACGCCCACGGAGTCCCTCCAGGGCGTAAAACATCAGATGGCCGCCGTCAAGCAGCGGAACCGGAAACAAATTGATCATACCGAGGTTGACCGACAGGAAGGTCATGAACCAGATCAGCGGGTACCAGCCGGATTGCGCGACCTCGCCGGACATCTGGGCGATGCGCAGCGGCCCGCCCAACTCCTCGGTGCCGCGCGAGCCCTCGATCATCTGGCCGAGCGCCACGAAGGTGCCGGATACCATGCCGACGACCTCCCGGCCCGCCTGCCAGACGGCGGTCAGCGGGTCGTGGCGCTTCGTCTCCGCCCCGCCGCGCATGATGCCGAGCTGGCCGATGCGGTGGGTGTTGCCGAGTCGGTCGGTGACCTCGCGCACGTCCGGAGTCGCCGTCAGATTGACCGGGCGTCCGTCGCGCTCCACCACCATCTCCAGCGGCGCGCCCGGCTGCATCGAGACGATCTGCCGGATTTCCTCGAATCGCTGGATGCCGCTGCCGTTGATCGAGACGATCAGGTCGCCGGGCTGCAGCCCGGCGCGCTCCGCGGCGCTGCCCGGCTGCACGCCGCCGACGTCCGGAGGGGTGAAGGACTGGCCGGCGGTGGCGAACAGGATGGTCAGGGCGACGATGGCGAACAGGAAATTCGCGATGGGTCCCGCCGCCACGATGGCCGCGCGCTGGCCGAGCCGCTTGTGGTGGAAGGACACCGCCTGCTCTTCGGCGCTCATGCTCTGCGTGTGGGCGCCGGGCGTGCTCGCCGGGTCGGCGTCGCCGAACATCTTCACGTAGCCGCCGAGCGGGATGGCGCTGAACTTCCAGCGCGTTCCGGCCCGGTCGGTCCAGCCGAACAGCTCAGGCCCGAAACCGATGGAAAAGACCTCGATCCGCACGCCGTTGCGGCGCGCCACGAGGTAGTGACCGAGTTCGTGCACAAACACGAGCACGGTGAGGACCAGCAGAAAAGACAGAAGCGTGGTCCCGAAGCCGCCCATGACGTCCATCACATCCTTTGCATCCCGGAGCGGCCCCTTTGCGGTCCGCGTCCGGAAAAAGACTCAGCGTGCCAGCGCCGCAACCCGGTCGGCCGCCACGCGGCGCGCCTCGGCGTCGGTGTCGCGCACCGCGCCCAGGTCGTGGAGCGGCCGGTGCGGCAGCGTGCCCAACACCCCCTCGACGATCCGTTCGATGTCGAGAAAGCCGATCCGGCGGTCGAGAAACGCCTGCACGGCCACCTCGTTGGCGGCACTGAGAATAGTAGGAGCGCCCCCACCGCTTTGCAAGGCGGCCCGGGCGAGCCGCAGGGCCGGGAAACGCTCGGGGTCCGGCGCCTCGAAGGTCAAGGTTGCGGCCTTGACGAGGTCCAGCCGTTCGGCGGGCGTCGGAATGCGCGCCGGCCAGCCGAGCGCGTAGGCGATCGGCGTGCGCATGTCCGGCGTACCGAGCTGCGCCAGGACCGAGCCATCCACATACTCGACCAGCGAATGCACGACCGATTGCGGATGGACCAGCACGTCGATCTTCTCTTCGGGAACGCCGAAGAGGAAATGCGCCTCGATGATCTCCAGCCCCTTGTTCATCATGGTGGCGCTGTCGATGGAGATCTTGGCGCCCATCTCCCAGGTCGGGTGGGCGACCGCCTGCTCGCGCGTCGCCGCCGCCATGAAGGCGCGGTCCCGGGTCCGGAAGGGGCCGCCGGAGGCCGTGAGGATCAGGCGCTGGACGCTGTCCAGCCGGTCGAAGTCGAAGACCTGGTAGATCGCCGAATGCTCGCTGTCCACCGGCAGCAGGTTGGCGCCGTGGCGGCGCACCTCCTCCATCATCAGGGCGCCGGCGCAGACCAGAACCTCCTTGTTGGCGAAGGCGACGCAGGCGCCGCGGCGGACGGCGGCCAGCGTCGGCTCCAGACCGGCGGCGCCGACGATGGCGGCCATCACCCAGTCGGCGGGACGCTCCGCGGCCTCGGCGACGGCCTGCGGCCCGGCGGCGGCCTCCACGCCGGTTCCGGCCAGTGCCTCCTTGAGGTCGGCGTAGGCCGCAGGGTCGGCGACCACGGCCAGCCTCGGGCGGAGCTGCCGGGCCTGCTCCGCGAGGAGGGCGACGTTGCGGTTGGCGGTCAGCGCCTCCACCGGAAAGCGTTCCGGATCGCGGGCGACGAGGTCGACCGTCTGCGTGCCGACCGACCCGGTCGAACCGAAGATCGTCACGCGGCGCGGCGCATCCCCCGCCCCTTCTGCCTTCACAACCATAACCCCGTCACCACCATGCGATTGCCGTGCCGATGGTCGCGTGGAACAAGGCCAGCACCGGGGCGGCGGCGAGCAGCCCGTCGATGCGGTCCAGGATTCCCCCGTGACCAGGAATGAGATGGCCGCTGTCCTTCACGTTGTAACGGCGTTTGACCGCGGATTCGAAGAGGTCGCCCGCTTGCGCCACCACGGCCAGGACGGCGCCCACCGCAAGAGCCAGCAGCGGCCGTTGCGCGCCCGCGGCCAGAGCTATCCCCCACCCCACCAGGGCGGAGGACGCCATGCCGCCGATCAGGCCGGCCCAGGTCTTCTTCGGGCTGATGCGCGGGGCCAGCTTCGGCCCGCCGATGGTCCGTCCGGCGGCGTAGGCGCCGATGTCGGTCGCCCAGACGCCGAGCATGGTGAAGAGAAACAGCGCGAGGCCGGACTCCGGATCGTCGCGCAGCCACATCAGACCGGCCAGACCGGCCACGACATAGAGGATGCCTCCCCCGGACAGGCCGCGGTCCGGCCCGCCCGAGGCCACCGCCACGCCGGCCGTGGCCAGGACGGCGACGAGGACCGCCGCCCACGGACCGGCGGCGATTTGCGCGGCCAGCGCCAGCAGGACGCCGGCCACCGATAACGCGATGGCAGCAGCCTTGCGGCGGCATGGAACGAGGTTGCCCCACTCCACGGCGGAGGCGATGGCGCCGAGCGCGATCAGGGCGTGGAACACCCAGCCGCCGGCCCAGACCGCGGCCAGGACGAGCGGAGCGAGGACGAGCGCCGAAATGGCGCGCGTCTTCAGATCGCCCGATTTAGCGGGTGCCGGTGGTTGCGCCGAAGCGACGTTCCCGTCGGTGGAACTCTTCAATCGCCGCCTCCAGGTCGCGCTTGGAAAAATCAGGCCAGAGCGTGTCCACGAAGACCAGCTCGGCATACGCCGCCTGCCAGAGCAGGAAGTTGCTGATGCGCTTCTCGCCGCTGGTGCGGACGATCAGGTCGGGGTCCGGGATGTCGGCGGTGAACAGGCGTTCGGACAGCCGATCCTCGGTGATGTCCGCGGGGTCGAGCGTCCCCGCCCTCACCTCTTCGGCCAGACGCCGCGCCGCCAGCGTGATCTCCTGGCGGGAACCGTAGCTCAACGCCACCACGAGGGTCAACTTGCGGTTGTCGCGGGTCAGAGCCTCGGCATTCTCGATCAGGCCGATGATGTCCTTGGACAAGCGAGCCCGGTCGCCGATGACGCGCAGGCGCACGCCATTGCGGTGCAGGTCGGCAATCTCGCTGCGCAGGTAGAAGCGCAGGAGTTGCATGAGGTCGGACACCTCCTCCTCCGGCCGACGCCAGTTCTCGGACGAGAAGCTGAAGATCGTCAGATAGCCGATCCCCAGTTCACCCGCGGCTTCGACCGTCCGGCGGACGGCGTCCACGCCCTTTTTATGGCCGGCGGTGCGGGGCAGCCCTCTGGACTTCGCCCAGCGCCCGTTGCCGTCCATGATCACGGCCACGTGCGCGGGCGGGCGCAGGGGGCGGCTGTCTTCCGCGTCGCGCATGCCGTCAGACCTGCATGATGTCCTTTTCTTTCGCCGCAAGCGCATCGTCGACCAGCTTGATGTACTGATCGGTCAGCGCCTGGACCTTCTCGCCGAGCCCCTTGTGCTCGTCCTGCGAGATGTCGCCGGCCTTCTCGGCCTTCTTCAGGCCGTCCATGCCGTCGCGGCGCACGTTGCGCACGGCGACGCGAGCCTGCTCGGCGTATTTATGGGCGACCTTGGCGAGCTCCTTGCGGCGTTCCTGCGTCAGGTCGGGCAGCGGCACGCGGATCGACTGGCCTTCCGTCTGCGGGTTCAGGCCGAGACCCGAATCGCGGATGCCCTTCTCGACGGCCTTGACCATCCCGCGGTCCCAGACCTGCACGACGATCAGGCGCGGCTCCGGCACGCTGACGGTGCCGACCTCCTTGAGGTGCATCCTGGCGCCGTAAGCCTCAATGGTGACGGGCTCAAGCAGGCTGGCGGAGGCGCGGCCGGTGCGCAGACCGCTCAACTCCTTGCGAAACGCCTCAAGCGCTCCTTCCATGCGGCGCTTGAGATCCGATGCATCGGGCGCAGCCACGGCTCACTCCGTTTCTTCGTTGATGATCGTAAACTTGCCCCGGCCCTGCATCACCTCGGCGAATGCGCCGGGGGTGTGGATCGAGAACACGAGTATGGGAATGCGGCTTTCGCGCGCCAGGGAAATCGCGGAGGCGTCCATCACCTGCAAATCGTTCGCCAGGACCTCCAGATAGCCCAGGCGTTCGTATCGCTCGGCGTCCTTCACCTTCTTCGGGTCGGCGGTGTAGACGCCGTCCACCTGCGTGCCCTTCAGCAGTGCGTCGCAGCCCATCTCCGACGCACGCAGCGCGGCGGCGGTGTCGGTGGTGAAGAAGGGGTTCCCGGTGCCGGCGGCGAAGATCACCACGCGGCCCTTCTCCATGTGCCGGATGGCGCGGCGCCGGATGTAGGGCTCGCACACCGAGGACATGGGAATGGCCGACTGCACGCGGGTGGTCACACCCATCCGCTCCAGAGCGCTCTGCATCGACAGGGCGTTCATCACGGTGGCGAGCATTCCGATGTAGTCGGCCGAGGCGCGCTCCATGCCGCTCGCCGCACCCTTCACGCCGCGGAAGATGTTGCCCCCGCCGATGACCAGGCTGACCTGGACGCCCAGCTGGATCACCGCCTTCACCTCGTTGGCGACGCGGTTGACCACCTCCGGGTCGAGGCCGTAGTCGCGCTGACCCATCAACGCCTCGCCCGACACCTTCAGCAGGACTCGTTTGAAGCGGATGCCGTCAGCCGGCTCGGTGGTCCCGGTGGTCTGGGCCATGGGGGGCTTTCTCCCGGTTGGTGTGAAGAGTGCGTGCGGCGGGCTGCCGGGTCCTTACTTCTGGCCGGCGGCGGCGGCGACTTCGGCGGCGAAATCGCTCTCCGCCTTCTCGATGCCCTCGCCCAGCGCGAAGCGGACGAAGCCCGTCACCTTGACCGGAGCGCCGACGTCCTTGGCGGCGTTCTCAACCACCTTGCGGACCTTGGTCTCGCCGTCGATCACGTAGGTCTGCTCCAGAAGCACCACTTCCTCGTAGTACTTGCGGATGCGGCCTTCGAGCATCTTCTCGACGATGTTCTCCGGCTTGCCGGAGGCGCGGGCCTGCTCGGCGAGCACGTTGCGCTCACGCTCCAGCGCGGAGGTGTCGACATCGGCGATGTCCAGGGCGTCCGGACGGGCGGCGGCGATGTGCATCGCGACCTGCTTGCCCAGCTCGTTCAGCTTGGCGGTGTCGCCGGTCGACTCCAGGGCGACCAGAACGCCGATCTTGCCGAGGCCCGGCGCGATGGCCGAGTGGACGTAGGACACGACGACGCCCGCCGGAACCGACAGCTTGGCCGAGCGGCGGATGTTCATGTTCTCGCCGATGGTGGCGATCAGGGTGGTCAGCTCTTCCTGGACCGTGCGGCCGGCGTCCGGATAGGCGGTGCCCTTCAGACCCTCGACGTCGCCCGAACCGGACAGGACCAGCTCGGCGGCCTTCAGGGAGAAGGCCTGGAACTTGTCGTTGCGCGCGACGAAGTCGGTCTCGGCGTTCACCTCGACGACGGCGCCCGCGGTGCCGGCGGTGGCGACGGCGACCAGACCCTCGGCGGCGACGCGGCCGGACTTCTTGGCGGCGGCGGCGAGGCCCTTCTTGCGCAGCCAGTCGACGGCGCCCTCGAGGTCGCCCTGGGTCTCGGCCAGCGCCTTCTTGCAGTCCATCATGCCCGCGCCGGTCTTCTCGCGCAGTTCCTTGACGAGCGCGGCGGTAATCTCGGCCATGGTATCGCCCTCTTCCTTCCGAACAGATCCAAGCGGATCGGGTTGATCCAAACAACTCATAAAAAAGGCAGCCGGGCCATAGGTCATAAGGCCCGGCTGCCCCGCATCACCGGGATCAGGCCTGGGCTTGCTCAGCCGGCGCGGCCTCTTCCGCTTCGGCTTCCAGCAGCTGCTCGGCCGGAGCCTCCTCGCTGGAGCCGACGTCGATGCCGGCGGCGCTCATCTCGGCCTGCAGGCCGTCGAGCACGGCGCCATTCACCAGCTCGCAGTACAGGTCGATGGCGCGCAGCGCGTCGTCGTTGCCCGGGATCGGGAAGGCCACGCCGTCCGGATCGGAGTTGCTGTCGATCACCGCGATGACCGGAATGCCCAGCTTGTTGGCTTCCTTGACCGCGATCGACTCCTTGTTGGTGTCGATGATGAAGAGGACGTCCGGCAGGCCGCCCATCTCCTTGATGCCGCCCAGCGCGCGCTCCAGCTTGTCGCGCTCGCGGGTCAGCTCGAGGATTTCGCGCTTGGTCAGGCCCGAGGTGTCGCCGCCCAGACGCTCTTCCATCTCGCGCAGGCGCTTGATCGACTGGGAGATGGTCTTCCAGTTGGTCAGCATGCCGCCGAGCCAGCGGTGGTTGACGTAATACTGGCCGCACTTCGACGCGGCCTCGGCCACCTTTTCCTGGGCCTGGCGCTTGGTGCCGACAAAGAGGACGCGGCCGCCGCCGGCGACAACGTCACGGACGGCCTGCAGGGCGCGGTGCAGCGCCGGAACGGTCTGCTCCAGGTCGATGATGTGCACGCCGTTGCGCACGCCGAAGATGTACGTACCCATCTTCGGGTTCCAGCGACGGGTGTGGTGACCGAAGTGGACGCCGGCTTCGAGCAGCTGGCGCATGGTGAAAGACGGAATAGCCATTTGGAAAAGTCCTTTTCCGGTTGCTCCGCCGCGGGCACTGTCCCTGTTACAGGACACCGGATCGGGCCATCGGGGTAAAGCCGAGGGACCGCCAGCCCGCGTGAGGTTTTGACGACGGCGCTTACATAGCCCGCCGCAACCGCTTTGGCAACACCGGTTTGCCAATTGGTTGGTGCCGAATGCGGTGCATCGCGCACCGCTTCGTCATGGAAAGCGTATTCTCTACAGTTCCACCACTTCCACCACGCCGGGCACCGCCTTCAGCGCGGCCCGGCTCTGGTTGGTGATGTTGAAGGAACCGGGAAGCTGGATCTCCACCTCCTTCAACGGGTCGATCTCGACCAGCAGGTGGATCTTGCCCTTGCCGCGGGCCAGCCGCTCCAGCATGCCGCGGATGCTCTCCACCGGCCCGCCGTCGCGCACCACCACCCTCAAGCCGTCCGACACCTGGGCGACGGCGTCCTCCAGAGGCTTCACCTCCTGGCAGGTCAGGCGGATGTCCTCGCCGTTCATCTGGACGTCCACGGTCATCAACACCGGGCGTCCGGCCTCCAGAAGGTCGCGGTTGGTCGCCAGCACCTCGGAGAAGACCGTCACCTCATAGCCGCCGCTGCCGTCGGACAGCTCCACGAAGGCGAAGCGGTTGCCCGACTTCGCCGTCTTCTCCTTGCGGCTGACCACGATGCCGGCGACGCTGCGCCGGGTCGAGCCGCCGCCGGTCACCACCGTGGCGAGGTCCGCCGACCGCACCACCCTCATGCGGGCGAGCGGACCGGCGAAGGCGTCCAGAGGGTGGGCGGACAGGTAGAAGCCGATGGCGCCGAACTCGTGCTTCAGCTTCTCCAACGGCTCCCACTCCTTGACCTTGGGCAGGTCCGGCTCCTTCAGCCCGCCGCCGGCGCCGCCGAACAGGTTGCCGATGCCGCTGTCGCGCTCCGCCGCCTCGGCCTGGGCGTAGCGGATCAGCGTCTCCAGCGCCGCGTGCACCTGGGCGCGGTTCGGGTTGATGCCGTCGAAGGCTCCGGCGCAGGTCAGGTTTTCGAGCTGGCGCTTGTTGATGGTCTTCAGGTCGAGGCGGCGGGCGAAATCGAACAGGCTCTTGTAGGGACCGTTCTTCCGCCGCTCCTCCACCACCGCCTTCATGGCCGGCAGGCCGACGCCCTTCACGGCGGCCAGCGCGTAGCGCACCGCCTTGCCGCCGTCGGGCAGCGCCTCCACCCCGAAGATGCTGTCGGATTTGTTGATGTCCGGAGTCAGCAGCTTGATCTTCAGCCGCACCAGCTCCTGCCGGAAGACGTTCAGCTTGTCGGTGTTGCCGAGGTCGAGCGTCATCGACGCCGCCATGAACTCCACCGGGTGGTTCGCCTTCAGATAGGCGGTGTGGTAGGCGACCAGGGCGTAGGCGGCGGCGTGGCTCTTGTTGAAGCCGTAGCCGGCGAACTTCATGACCTGATCAAAGATCATGCTGGCCTGATCGGGGTCCACCCCGCGGCCGGCGGCGCCGTCGCAGAAGATCTTCCGCTGGGCGTCCATCTCCTCTTTGATCTTCTTGCCCATGGCGCGGCGCAGAAGGTCGGCGCCGCCCAGCGAGTAGCCGGACAGCACCTGGGCGATCTGCATGACCTGCTCCTGGTAGATCATGATCCCGAAGGTCTCCTTCAGGATCGGCTCCAGGGTCGGGTTCATGTAGTCGGCGGGCTCCTCGCCGTTCTTCACCTTGATGTATTTGGGAATGTTGTCCATCGGGCCGGGGCGGTAGAGCGACACCAGCGCGATGATGTCCTCCAGCCGGTTCGGCTTCAGCCGGCGCAGCACGTCGCGCATGCCCGAGCTTTCCAACTGGAACACGCCGGTCGACTCGGCGCGGCCCAGAAGCTCGTAGCTCTTCACGTCGTCCAGCGTGACGGTGGTCAGGTCCGGCTTCTCCGGGATCAGGTCCACCGCCGTCTTCAACACGGTCAGCGTCTTCAGGCCGAGGAAGTCGAACTTCACCAGCCCGGCCTGCTCGACGAACTTCATGTTGAACTGGGTGACCGGCATGTCGGAGCGCGGATCGCGGTACAGCGGCACCAGATCGTGCAGCGGGCGGTCGGCGATCACCACGCCCGCCGCGTGGGTCGAGGCGTGGCGGTACAGCCCCTCCAGCTTCAGCGCGATGTTGACGAGGCGCGCCACCGTCTCGTCGCCGTCGCGGGCCTGGCGCAGCAGCTCCTCGCTGTCCAGCGCCTGCTGGAGTGTCACCGGGTTGGCCGGGTTGTTCGGCACCAGCTTGCAGATCTTGTCCACCTGCCCGTAGGGCATCTGGAGCACGCGCCCGACGTCGCGCAGCACGGCGCGGGCCTGCAGCTTACCGAAGGTGATGATCTGGGCGACGCGGTCGTATCCGTACTTGTCCTGGACGTAGCGGATCACCTCCTCGCGGCGGTCCTGGCAGAAATCCACGTCGAAGTCGGGCATCGACACGCGCTCGGGATTCAGGAAGCGCTCGAACAGCAGGCCGAAGCGCAGCGGGTCGAGGTCGGTGATGGTCAGCGCCCAGGCGACGACCGAGCCGGCACCCGAACCGCGGCCCGGCCCCACCGGGATGTCGTGCGACTTGGCCCACTTGATGAAGTCCGAGACGATCAGGAAGTAGCCGGGGAACTTCATCGACACGATGACGTCCAGCTCGAACTCCAGCCGCTCGAAGTAGGTCTTGCGGGTTTCCGCGCGCTGCTCCGGCGTCATGTCCGGGGTGTAGACGACGCTGTTCAGCCGCATCTCCAGGCCCTCGCGGGACTGGGCGCGCAATTCCTCCCCTTCGTCACGGCCGCCCTCGCAGGGGAAGGGCGGCAGGATGGGCTTGATCGGCTTCAGCAGGAAGGAGCAGCGCCGGGCGATGGCGACCGTGTTGTCCACCGCCTCCGGCAGGTCCTTGAACAGCTCCCGCATCTCCTCGGCCGACTTGAAGCGGTGGTCGGGGGTCAGGCGGCGGCGCTCGGTCTGGCTGATATAGGCGCCCTCGGCGATGCAGAGCAGCGCGTCGTGCGCCTCGTACATGTCCTCGGTCGCGAAATAGCAGTCGTTGGTGGCGACCAGCGGCAGGTCGTGGGCGTAGGCGAGGTCGATCAGCGCCGGCTCGATGGCGTCCTCGATCACCTGGAAATGATCGCGATGACGCTGAAGCTCGACGTAGAGCCGGCCGGGGAACAGCCGCTTCAGCCGCTCCAGGACGTCGAGCGCCAGATCCTTCTGCCCCTCGCCCAACAGGCGACCGACCGAGCCGGCGGGACCGCCGGTCAGCGCGATCAACCCGGCGGAATGGCCCTCCAGCGCGTCCAGCGGAATCTGCGGCCCGGCCATCGGGTCCGACTCCAGGAAGGCCCTGGAGACCAGCTTCATCAGGTTCCGGTAGCCCTCGTCGCTCTGGCAGAGCAGGACGATCTGGTCGGGGACCGACGCCGCCTTGCCCGGCAGGCCCGGCTTGCCGTTGGACGGGCCGACTCGGGTGATGCCCAGGACCGTGCCGATGATCGGCTGCACGCCCGAATCCGCGGCGGCCAGCGCGAACTCCAGCGCGCCGAACAGGTTGCCGGTGTCGGTCACGGCGACCGCCGGCATCCCCTTCTTCTGGCAGAGCTTGACCAGTTCCTTCACCTTGATGGCGCCCTCGGACAGGGAATAGGCGGAGTGGACGCGCAGGTGGATGAAGTCGGCGTGGGGCATGGCGGGAATGGTCACCGGTTCCGGCAGAGGGAAAAGAACACACCCCTAGTCGTCGCGCATCCCGCCCCGCACTGCAAGGGACCAAGCGCGGGCCCGGCCATGCGGCGATGCGCCAACCCTGTCGAAGGCAAGGGAAGATTCCCCGATCATGCGTGTTCGTGCTATCGAAAGAGGCAGAGCCACGATCCGAGAATGACACGTTCCATGCGCCGCATCCGCTCCAGCGCCGTCCTGGCGGTGCTGGCGGCCACGCTCCTCACGGCTTGCCAGACCACCGGCGCGCCCGCACCGTCCGCGGAGCGGACCCACCGGCCGCCGCCGCCCGAACCGCCCGCCTCGCCCCTGTCCGACGCGCCGGGGCGCGTCGTCGCGCAGAACAAGGGCTGGGTCGTGCGGGCTCATCCGGCGACCAAGACCGGCTCGGCCTACTGCTACGCCACACGGACGGACGACTCCTCCCCCCTCTCCTTCCGGGCGACGGCGAAGGGAGCGGCCATGCTGGTCAACGCCGACCAGCACGCCCAGGCCAAGGGAGCGGACAGCCGCCTGACCGCCATCTTCCCCGACGGCGAGACCATGGCGCTGGACGCCAGCCCACTGCCCGACGGCGGCGTGGTGGTTCCGGTCGAGCTGCCGAAGTACGAGGATCTGTTCGAGCCCTTCATGCGGTCGCGTGCGGTGACCCTACAAGGGGACGGCGGCGGAACGGACATCGGCGACGTCAATCTGGGCGGGTCCTCCTGGGCGCTGGCCGCGTTGGACGAGTGCCGCATCCTGCATACGGATAAGTGAAGAGATTTGGAGGTCTGACCCGCGATGGGTGCATCGGGCACCGCATTGACCGACGGGCAGTGCGTCTCTAGCCTCCATTCCCATGCGCACCGCTCACATCGGCCTTGCCGTCGCCGTCGCGGCGATCTGGGGCTTCAACTTCGTCGCCATCAAGGTCGGCCTCGCGGATTTCCCGCCGATCCTGTTCTGCGCCCTGCGCTTCGCGCTAGCGGCGCTGCCGCTTGTGGTGCTGGGCGTTCGCGGCGGCCCGCCGGTGCCCTGGCGCTTCATTCTGGGCATCGGGATGGTGCTGGGGGTGGTGAAGTTCTCGCTCCTGTTCGTCGGGATGGACATCGGCATGCCGGCGGGGCTGTCGTCGCTGGTGCTGCAATCGCAGGCCTTCTTCACCGCCCTGTTCGCAGCGGCGGTTCTGGGTGAGCGGCCCGGACCGAAGCAGGTGCTGGGCATGGCGGTGGCCTTCTCCGGAATTGGCCTGATCGCGCTGGAAATGCCGGCGGGCGATTCGCTGATCGGGCTGGGGCTGGTCATCGCCGCCGCCGCGGCCTGGGGCGTGGCGAATCTGCTGATGAAACAGGCCAAGGCGCCGGACCTGTTCCGCATGATGCTGTGGGTCAGCGTGGTGCCGCCGATTCCGCTGCTGCTGCTGTCGCTGGGGCTGGAGGGGCCGGACCGGGCGTGGCAGGCCCTGACGCATCTGACACCGCTGGGCGTCGGGGCGGTGGCCTACATCGCCTTCGGGGCGACGCTGTTCGGCTTCGCCGCCTGGGGCTTCCTGCTGCGCCATTACCCGGCGAGCCTGGTGGCGCCCTTCTCGCTGCTGGTGCCGGTCTTCGGCATGAGTTCGAGCGCGCTGTTCCTGGGGGAGAGCTTCACGCCGCTGAAGATGGCCGGCGCGCTTCTCGTCCTCGCCGGGCTGGCGGTGGCCGTGCTGAAGCTGCCCTCCGCACGGCCCGCCACCCGCCGGCTCTGACTTGGGCCTGAGCGGTCAGGTCAGGTTCTTCTTCAGGAACTCCACGGACCGGCCCCAGGCGAGGTCCGCCGCGTCCTTGTTGTAGCGCTCCGCCGACGTGTCGTTGTGGAAGGCGTGATTCACGTTTTCGTACATGAAGAGTTCGTAGGACTTGCCGCCCTTCTTCAAGGCCTCTTCATAGGCCGGGATCTTGGCGTTCACGTTGTTGTCCAGCCCGGCGTAGTGGAGCTGAAGCGGCGACTTGATCGTGGTGACCAGCGTCGGGTCCGGCGCCGGTCCGTAGAAGACGACGCCCGCCTTGAGGTCCGGCGCCTTGATGGCCAGCCGGTTGATCATGCCGCCGCCCCAGCAGAAGCCGATGGCTCCCACCTTGGCGTTGGAGTAGCGGTAGGCCATGAGGTCGCTCATCGACGCGATCAGGTTGTTCACCGTCTTGTCGGGGTCGAGCTGGCCGATCATCTCGCGGGCACGGTCGGGGTCCTGGGGGGTGCCGCCGAGCGGGGACAGCAGGTCCGGAGCCATGGCGACGAAGCCGGCCACGGCCAGCCGCCGCGTCACGTCCTCAATGTAGGGATTGAGGCCGCGATTCTCATGGATCACCACCACCGCCGGCGACTGCTCGGTCAGCTTCGGGCGGGCCCGGTAGGCCTGGACGTCGCCGGTCGCGCCCTGGAAGGTGACCCGCTCCGTGGCGATTCGGCTGTCGTCCTCCGGCACTTCGGCGGCCAGCGCGTAGTTCGGCTCGATCTGGGAGAGGATCGCCGGAATGGCCGCCGCGCTGCCCGCCAGAACCGCCAACCGCTCCAGGAAGACGCGGCGCGGCAGCGGCCGGTGGGTGTACTCGTCGTACAGATCGATGATCTTCTGATCCATGGACTCCGGTCCCTCCTTGTTGGGTTGCGCGAAGTCTGCCCCACGACGCGCCGATCACCAATCCGCCGAACGGCGATGCCACTCTTACGCGGTTTGGCCGGTTGCGCGGCCGCGCCGTGAAGCCGATCAAACCCTCGTGTGTTCGACGAGGACCCCATCGCTCATTTCCAGCACCCGGTCCATGCGGTTCGCAAGCTCCAGGTTGTGGGTGGCGATCAGGGCGCCGACGCGGGCCTGCCGGACGATGGAGGTCAGCATGGCGAAGACCCCCTCCGCCGTGTGCGGGTCGAGGTTGCCCGTCGGTTCGTCGGCGATCAGCAGGCCGGGGCCGTTGGCCAGAGCGCGGGCGATGGCGACCCGCTGCTGCTCGCCGCCCGACAGGCGGGCCGGACGGTGGCCGGCGCGCGGCTCCAGCCCGACCATGCGCAGCAGTTCCAGGGCGCGCTCGCGGGCGGTGCGCTTGGACACGCCGTTGATCATCTGCGGCAGCACGATGTTCTCCAGCGCGGAGAATTCCGGCAGCAGGTGGTGGAACTGGTAGACGAAGCCGACCGAGCGGCGGCGCACCTCCGTCCGCTTCCCATCGTCCAGGGCCGACACGTCGGTCCCGGCGATTCGCACGGTGCCGGCGGTCGGCCGCTCAAGCAGGCCGGCGATGTGCAGCAGGGTCGATTTGCCGGCGCCCGAGGGGCCGACCAGAGCGACCAGCTCCCCGGCATGGACGGTCAACTCCGCCCCGCGCAGCACCTGAAGCTCCGTCCCCGCCTGCTCGAAGGTGCGGACGATCCCCGACAGTTCCAGCATCGGCTCACTCATAGCGCAGGGCCTCCACCGGATCGAGACGGGCCGCCCGCCAGGACGGGTAGACGGTGGCGGCGAAGGACAGCCCCAGCGCCATCAGGGTGACCTGGACCACCTCCGACCAGTCGATCTTCGCCGGCAACTGCGACAGGAAATAGATCTCGGCGTTGAACAGGTTGGTGCCGGTCAGCGCCTGGATGCCCTGGCGGATCGTCTCGATGTTCAGGGCGAAGGACACGCCCAGGGCCACCCCCAGCAGCGTCCCCGCCACCCCCACCGAGGCGCCGGACAGGAAGAAGATGCGCATGATCATGCCGCGCGTGGCGCCCATGGTGCGCAGGATGGCGATGTCCCGTCCCTTGTCCTTCACCAGCATGATCAGGCTGGAGATGATGTTGAAGGCGGCCACCGTGATGATCAGCGACAGGATCAGGAACATCACGTTGCGCTCGACCTGGAGCGCCGTGAAGAAGCTGGCGTTCGACTGCTGCCAGTCGACCACCCGCCCCACCCCGGCCACCGCCGACTGGATGGCGTCGCGCGCCGCGCGGATCTGGGTCGGGTCGCTGACGAAGACCTCCAGCGAGGTCACCGCCTCGCCGGTGCGGAAGAAGGCCTGCGCCTCCGGCAGGGGCAGGAAGATGAAGCTGTTGTCGTATTCGAACATGCCGACGTCGAACACGGCGCCGATGGTGAAGCTGCGCATCCGCGGCACGGTGCCGAAGGCGGTGACGTTGCCCTGCGGCGCGATCAGGGTCATCTGGTCGCCGACCGCCAGCCCCAGCCGCTGCGCCATGCGGATGCCGATGGCGATGTTGTCCTCGCCGAAGGCCTCCACCGTGCCGCGCACGATGTTGCGGGACAGCGTCGGACGCACCCGGAAATCCTCCGGCCGCACGCCGCGCACAACCGCGCCGGAAGCGACCCCGCGCACCGACACCAGCGCTTGCCCTTCCACCGTCGGCGTCACCCCGACGACGCCGGGCACGCCCTGGAGGCGCTGCACCAGCGGGTCGTAGTCGGGCAAGGTGCCGCCGCGCGCGCTGTAGACGTTCAGATGGCCGTTCAGGCCGAGCACGCGGCCCAGAAGCTCCGCCCGGAAGCCGTTCATCACCGACATCACGATGATGAGCGTCGCCACGCCGAGCGCGATGCCCAGCAGCGAGAAACCCGCGATGACCGAGATGAACCCTTCCTGGCGGCGCGCCCGCAGATAGCGCATCGCGACCATGCGTTCGAAGGCGGAGAAGATCATGCGGCTCCCGATGAGCGAAAGTCGGGCGACGGAGGCCCGGAAAAAGCAAAGGCGGCGGACCGCAACCAGTCCGCCGCCCCGCAACATAAGTGCTTAACCGTGGCAGGAAAAGGGCGACCTTCCAAGGCGCCCGCTCCCCTTCCTAAATCCCCTCTCCCCTCCGGGGAGAGGGTTAGGGTGAGGGGGTTGTGCGTGTCGGTACGCTCGGCCAAAGTGCAACCCCCTCACCGGCCCTCCGGGCCACCCTCTCCCCAGAGGGGAGAGGGCTAAATGGCAAGACGCCGAACTTTGATTACAACGCCCACTCCCCCGCCCCACGGTGTTACGCCGAGAGCTTCTCCAGCGCGCTTTCCACCGACAGCTCCTGCTTCTCGCCGGTGGCACGGCGCTTCAGCTCGACCACGCCGTTCTTCAGGCCGCGCGGCCCGACGACGAGCTGCCAGGGCAGGCCGATCAGGTCCATATCGGCGAACTTCACGCCCGGACGCTCGTCGCGGTCGTCGTACAGCACCTCCATCCCGTTGGCGCGGAGCTTGTAGTACAGCTCCTGGCAGACGCGGTCGGTGTCCGCGTCGCCGACCTTCAGGTTGACGAGGCCGACGTTGAAGGGCGCCACGGCGTCCGGCCAGATGATGCCGTTGTCGTCGTGGCTGGCCTCGATGATGGCGCCCATCAGGCGCGACACGCCGATGCCGTAGGACCCCATCTCGACCGGAACCGGCTCGCCGCCCGGACCGGCGACGACGGCGTTCATCGGCTTCGAGTATTTGGTGCCGAAGTTGAAGATGTGGCCGACCTCGATGCCGCGGGCCGAGACCAGATCCGACTCCGCAACCGGGCAGTTGCCCGGCTCGTGCTTCTCGTCGGTCGCCGCGTAGATCGAGGTGTAGGTGTCGAAGAAGGGCTGGAGATCGTCGTCGAAGCCCGGCGCGTTCTGCAGCACGTCGAGGGTCAGCCAGTCCTTGTGGCAGAAGACGCCGCTCTCGCCGGTCTCGGCCAGGATGATGAACTCGTGGCTCAGGTCGCCGCCGATGGGGCCGGTGTCGGCGCGCATCGGGATCGCCTTCAGACCCATGCGGGCGAAGGTGCGCAGATAGGCCAGGAACATCTTCTGGTACGAGCGTCGGGCGCTGGCCGGGTCGATGTCGAAGCTGTAGGCGTCCTTCATCAGGAACTCGCGCCCGCGCATCACGCCGAAACGGGGGCGGATCTCGTCCCGGAACTTCCACTGGATGTGGTAGAGGTTCAGCGGAAGCTGGCGGTAGCTCTTCACGAAGGCGCGGAAAATGTCGGTGATCATCTCCTCGTTCGTCGGGCCGAACAGCATCTCGCGGTCGTGACGGTCGGTGATGCGCAGCATCTCCTTGCCGTAATCGTCGTAGCGGCCGCTTTCCTTCCACAGCTCCGCCGACTGGATGGTCGGCATCAGCAGTTCCTGGGCGCCGGCGGCGTCCTGCTCCTCGCGGACGATCTGCTCGATCTTCTTCAGGACCCGGTGGCCCAGCGGCAGCCAGGCGTAGATGCCGGCGCTGGTCTGGCGGATCATCCCGGCCCGCAGCATCAGGCGGTGCGAGACGATCTGCGCCTCGGTCGGGGTCTCCTTGAGGGTCGGCAGGAAGAAGGTGGACAGCCGCATGGCTCTGCTCTCGGTTTCGAGGTGATTCGTCCGGCGGTGCGCCGGGCCGCAACAGGGACAGGGACTTTAGGAAGCCACCGCGCGCTTGTCCATCGTCACGGCGTGCAACGAAGGGCGGACCGGCCTATCGGACGGTGCGGCAATAGGCGTAGACCTCCGCCTCGCTCGGCGCGCCGATGGGCTGGCCATTGAAGTAGAGCCGGTTGGCGTACCAGGTCAGATAGCCGACCTCGACGCCCGGCGCCGCCCCACCCTGCGGCACCGGGAAGCCCATGCGGCGCGCGAAATCCACGGTCACCGGGATGTCGAACCGCTCCAGCGGAGGCGCGGCGCCGGCCGAACCCGGCAGGTCGGCGGGGGCCACCGCCTTGCCGTTCACGTCCACGCCCGGCGTGTGGTCCACCCCCGCCGCCGGGCGATGCGCCGTCAGGAATTGGCAGGCCGACAGGTCGATCGGCTGTGCCGCGGCCCCGCCGGAAAGCGCCGACAGGGTGGCGGCGAGCAACAGGGCGGAGCGGTGCATCATGGACGACCTCAGCCTTGGGCGGCGGCGGACTGGTTCATGGATTTCCAATAGGTGGCGAGATAGGGCATGCCCTTCTCGGCCTCCTCCTGGGTGCGGGCCGACTGCCGGATATACTTGCCGAGGAAGGGCTTGTTCACGAATTCCATATCCACGGCCGCCTTCAGAACCAGGAATTCGCCGATCCGGTCCGGCAGGTTGTAATGCCATTTCTGCAGGCATTCCGAGGTTACCCCCGGTTTGGCCTGGTCCTGGCCCGACAGGTAGAATTCCTGGTGATGGTACTGGTTGATCTCCTTCCAGGCCTTGAAGATGCGCGCCGGCTTCACGCGGACCAGACCCTTCAGCACCTTGATGTCGTCATGGAACAGCGGCAGGTAACCGCGCCGCTCCGCCTGCTCGTTCAGCATGGTGTAGAGGCCCGCCATGACGTCCCCCTCCCCGCTTTGCTCGGCGGTCTTCGTCTCCGGCTTGGCCTTCCTGCCGAACAGGGATGCGAAAAAGCCCTTCTTCTTGGCCGGCGCCGACGCCCCGCTGTCCGCCCCCACCTTCCGCTCGTCCCACAGCGCATCCCAGGCGTAGTCCCAGGCGGTGAAGACGGCGTTGGAGCGGTCGTCGAGAACGGTCAGGAGATAGTCGCGCCCATCGCGCGGCCAATCGACGTCGCCGACGATGGCCCGCACCGGGCGGCGGCTGAGCAGCACCGGGAAGATCCCGACGCGCACCAGTTCGGCGTAGATTTCCTGGAAGGACGGGGTCAGGGCAAAGGGGAGCTTGGCCGCCGGCTGCTCTTCGGGGGTCAGCAGTTCAAGACTCTTGCGAGTGCGGTCGAGCAGTTCGGTGGTCAGAATGGCCGCGAACTGCTCGAATTTCTCGTTATCACCCGCGGTCATCGGCGCCTCGACATCGTTCTCCCCGCTGACGGTCGCAATCCCGGCTGCGAATGCCGACGCGCTTGAATCCAAAGTCGGAACGGACGCTCGCCCGCTTCCTGCACAGTGGATCAGCTATAGCCGATAAAGGGTTAATTCATTCTGTACCGAAGCACAACGTTCCGTCGGCCTACGGACGAACGCGCGCCGGCATCGTGAGCGGACCGGGACGAAAAAAGGACCGCGCGGCGATCGCGGCGCGGCCCGAGGTTTAGGGAGGAATCGCCACCAGGCGTCGGAAAAGAGGGAAGAACCCCTCTCGTCACACAAAGTACATTGAACCCGGCACCACCCGATGACAAGACGGAATCTGGACTAACGCAAGTCGTCAGCGAAGAATTCGCAGAATTCGCCCAAGACATAGGCGGTTGATTACGCCATAGGCTGCGATATGCCTGATTTGTGGGCGTCATATCCTGCAAACCCCTGCCGAACGGCGGCCATCCAGGGCGGATCGAGAGCGGCGACGTCGGACCAGACCGGGCAGTGGGCCTGATGCGCGCCCGGCAGATAGCCGAGACTCATCAGAAACTCGCCGGTGATCTCGCCGCCGGTGAAGCGGAAGGTGCGCTTGAACAGCCGGACCCAATCCGCCTTGCTCAAGGGATGATGAGCGCGCAGCCAGCCGTCGAAGGACCCGTGTGAAGCGCGCAGGGCGATGATCCGCCGCGCGTTCTCGATGGCGGCGTCGACCTTCAGCCGATTGCGGATGATGCCCGGATCGGCGAGCAGCCGTTCCCGCTCCGCCTCGCCATAGGCGGCGACGCGGTCGATGTCGAAACCATCGAAGGCGGCGCGGAAGGCCTCGCGCTTCTTCAGGATGGTCAGCCAGGACAGGCCCGCCTGATTGATTTCCAGAATCAGCCGTTCGAACAACACCCGGTCGTCGGCGCTGGGAAACCCGTACTCGGTGTCGTGGTAGGGGCCGTGATGCGCGTGGCCGGGCGCCGCGTCGCAATAGGTCAGGCTCACGCGAAGGCTCCGTCCGGGAGTGGGATCAGTGCGGCTTGGCCATCTCGCGGAAGGAAATCAGGTCCGATTGCACGATGGCGAAGATGACCAGCCAGACCACCGCCGCGACCAGCGTCGTGGCGGCGAACTTCAGGAGGATGCGCGGGCGTTCGGGCGCGCTGCTCGCCATGCCCCGCTCGGGCCGGGCCGGGGTGCGCACGCCCCAGGGCAGCACCGCGAACAGCACCACCCACCAGACGACCACATAGACGCTGATGCCCGTCACCCAGCCCATGGCATGCCTCCCTTCGGCCTAGGCCTGCTCCAGCTCGACCAAGGTCCCACAGAAGTCCTTGGGGTGCAGGAACAGAACCGGCTTGTCGTGGGCCCCGATCTTCGGCTCGCCGTCGCCCAGCACGCGGGCGCCCTGCGCCTTCAGCCGGTCGCGGGCGGCCAGGATGTCGTCCACCTCGTAGCAGATGTGATGGATGCCTCCAGACGGATTCTTCTTCAGGAAGCCGGCGATCGGCGATGTCTCGCCGAAGGGATGGAGCAGCTCGATCTTCGTGTTGGGCAGTGTGACGAAGACGACGGTGACGCCGTGCGGCGGCAGGTCCACCGGCTGGGACACCGCGGCGCCCAGCGTGTCGCGGTAGAGCGCCGTCGCCGCCGTCAGATCCGGCACGACGATGGCGACGTGGTTCAGCTTCCCGATCATGGGTCCTCCCGAATGGCGTAAAGTCGGAAACGCTTATACACGAACGAGATGCACGTCGGTCACCGGCTTCTTGCCGTGCGTCGCGTTGAAGCAGCGGCGGACGGCGATCCGGGCGGCGGCGCGCACCTGCTCATCGTCGGCGCGGGCCGACTTCGGCATCTCGGCGACGGCTTCGCGCACCGCGTCCACCACGTCGAGCAGCATGTCGCGGTCCGCCGAGTCGTCCAGCAGCCCCATCACCGCGATCTGCGGCGCGGTCACCAGCTCGCCCTTGCCGTTCATCACCAGCGTGACGACGGCGGCGCCGTTGTGGACCATCCGGTGGCGCGCTCGCATCAGCCCGGTGTCCAGCGGAATCAGCCGCTTTCCATCCAGCGCCATACGGCCGGAGCGGACCTGGGCCACCACCCGCGGCGGCGCGTCGGGTCCCAGCCGGATCAGGTCACCGTTGCCGGGGACCAGCGCCTCCGGCACTTGGCAGGCGCGGGCCAGCTTGGCGTGCTCCAGCTGGTGGCGCTGCTCGCCGTGGACCGGCACGGCGATGCGCGGGCGCACCCACTGATACATGCGGACCAGCTCGTCCTGCGCCGGATGGCCGGACACATGGACCGGCGCCTCGTCGGCGGTGACGATGCGGATGCCCTGCCCGACCAGCAGGTTCTGCATGCGGCCGATCGCCCGCTCGTTCCCCGGAATCTCGCGGGAGGAGAAGACCACCACGTCGCCGCGCTGCAGCGACACCTGGGGATGATCGTCCGACGCGATGCGGGCGAGCGCCGAACGCGGCTCCCCTTGGCTGCCCGTGCAGGCCAGCACCAGCTTGTCGCGCGGCACGTAGTTGGCGTCATGCTCGGTCAGGAAGGCCGGCACATCGGCGAGGTAACCGTTGGAGCGCGCCGCTTCGTTGATGCGCCACATCGAGCGTCCGACCAGGGCGACGTGGCGCCCGTGCGCCGCCGCGGCATGGGCGATGCTCTCCAGCCGCGCAACGTTGGTGGCGAAGCAGCTCACCGCGACGCGCACGTCCGGAAACTGCCCGATCAGTTCGGTCAGCGTCTTGCGCACGCCCGCTTCCGACCCGGAGCTGCCGGGCACCAGCGCGTTGGTGCTGTCGCCGACCAGCGCCAGCACACCCTCGTCGCCGATGGCGCGCAGCCGCTCCTCGTCGGCGGCCTTCCCGACCAGCGGTTCGGGGTCGAGCTTCCAGTCGCCGGTGTGCAGCACGGTGCCGGCGGCGGTGCGGATCGCCAGGGCGTTCGGCTCGGGGATGGAGTGGGTGACCGTCACATACTCGACGGAAAAGGGGCCGACCTCGATGGTGCTGCCCAGCGCCACCTCATGGACCGGCACCACCCCGGACAGCCCGCGCTCGTGCAGCTTGGCGCGCAGGACGGCGGCGGTGAAGGGCGTGCAGTAGACGGGAACGCGGAGCTGCGGCCACAGATATTGGATGGCCCCGAGGTGATCCTCATGCGCGTGCGTCACCACGATGCCCACGAGGTCGTGCCGGCGCTCCGCGATGAAGGCGGGGTCCGGCATGATCACGTCCAGCCCCGGCATCGTGTCGTCCGCGAAGGAGATGCCGAGATCCACCATCAACCACTTGCCGCGATGGCCGTAGAGGTTGAGGTTCATGCCGATCTCGCCCGAACCGCCCAGCGGCAGGAAGTAGAGCGCATCGTCCTCGGGAGCGAACAGGTCGCCGTCTCCCTCGACCGGGTGGACGGAGGGAGCGGAGTCGGGTTGGGTCATTGGGCCGTGTTGCGCTTGTGGATCAGGAGGAGGCCGCGCAGCGTGAGTTCGCCGTCGGTGTGTTCGATTACATGGGTTGCCTTGGCGAAAAGCACACCCAGCCCTCCGGTCGCGACGACCGTCATCGGCTCGCCGTACTCCGCCCGGATGCGGTTGACCAACCCTTCGATCAGGCCGACATAGCCCCAGAAGACACCGGACTGCATGCATTCAACGGTGTTGGTGCCGATGACGTGGCCCGGCTGCTGGATCTCCACGCGGGGCAGCTTGCTCGCCGCCATCTGCAGCGCTTCCAGCGACAGGTTCAGACCGGGAGCGATGACGCCGCCGCGGTAGTTGCCGTCGCGGTCCACCACGTCGAAGGTCGTCGCGGTGCCGAAGTCGATGACGATCAGCGGTGTCTTGTAGGTGGCCGCCGCCGCCACCGTGTTGACCAGACGGTCGGCGCCGACCTCGTCCGGCCGGTCCACCAGCGCGCGGGTGCCGAGGTCGACGTCCGGTTGCCCGACGACCAGCGGCTCGCAGCCGAAATGGTCCTTGCACAGCCGCTTGAGGTTGAAGGTGGCGCCGGGCACCACGCTGGCGATGATGGTGCTGTCGATGTCCGCCGGGCCCATGCCCTTCAGCGCCATCAGGTGGGTCAGCCACACCATATATTCGTCGGCGGTGCGCTTCTTGTCGGTGGCCGTGCGCCACAGGCCGCGCTGTTGGTCGCCTTCATAGATCGCGAACACCACGTTGGTGTTTCCGGCGTCGATGGCGAGCAGCATCTTTCAGGTCTCCACCGCGGGTGGGAAAAACACGTCTCCGGCGGCGATGCGCTGGCGCCCCGCCCCGTCATCCCGATCAAGCAACAGAACGCCGTCGCTGTCCAGATCGGCGAAGGTGCCGGTCAATGTGCGGTCCGGCAGGCGGACGACGATGGGCTCGCCCAGACCCTGCGCCCGCGTCAGCCAGGCGTCGCGCACGGGGCCGAAGCCATGCTCGGTCCAGACGCCGTACCAGCGGGCCAACTGCCCCGCATAGATTTCGAGAAGGGCCGCCGGTTGGAGCGCCGGGGCGCCCTCGGCCGTCAGCGACGTGGCGGCATAGTCGGTGCCCTCGGGGAAATGCCGCAGGTTGATGCCGACGCCGAGCACCAGCCAGGAGACACCTCCCCCGGCCGCGGCCTCCGACTCGAGCAGGATGCCGGACAGCTTGCGACCATGAACCAGAACATCGTTCGGCCATTTGCAGCGCACGCCGTCGGGATCGGGGAGGACGGACGCGGCGGTGTCGGCGATGGCGAGCGCCGCCACGAACGAAATCTGCGCCACCTCGGCCGGCGGGCGCGAGGGGCGCAGAATGGTCGAGCTGTAGAGATTGCCTTCCGGCGAGGTCCAGGCCCGGCCACGGCGGCCACGGCCGGACTCCTGCCGCTTCGCCCAGACGACGGTGCCTTCGGCGGCCCCTGAACGCGCGAAGGCCTTCGCCTCGTCGTTCGTGCTGCCGACGGAGTCGAAGGCCATCACCCGGAAGCCCGGAGGCAGGCGCAGACGCGCCGCCTCCGCTTCGTTGTCTGCCGTCATCCGGCGAACAGCGAGGCCGCCGCCGCCGCCGCGTAGTTCAGGATCGGCGCCGGAACCACGAAGAACAGCAGTGTGAACAGGCCGGTGGCGATCAGGATGCCGGTCATCCCATCGTCGCCGATCTTGTCGAAGGCCTCAACCGGCTCATCGAAGTACATGATCTTGATGATGCGCAGGTAGTAGTAGGCGCCCACGACGCTGGTCAGCACGCCGATCACCGCCAGCGTGTAGAGCTGCGCCTCGATGGCGGCGAGGAAGACGTAGAGCTTGCTGAAGAAGCCGGCCATCGGCGGGATGCCCGCCATGGAGAACATGAACACCGCCATCGCGCCCGCCAGCATCGGGTTGGTGCGCGACAGGCCGGCGAGGTCCTTGATCTCCTCGACCATGCGGCCCTGCTGCTTCATGCACAGGATGACCGCGAAGGTGCCGATGTTCATGACGACATAGACCGCCATGTAAATCAGAACGCCACGCACGCCTTCCTGGGTGCCGGACGCGAGACCGACCAGGGCGTAGCCGACATGGCCGATGGAGCTGTAGGCCATCAGGCGCTTGATGTTGCTCTGGGTGATTGCCGCGAAGGCGCCAAGCGACATCGAGAGGATCGAGCTGACGATGATGATCTGCTGCCACTGGTGGGCCAGATGACCGAACGGCTCGATCAGCAGGCGGGTGAACAGCGCGATGGCGGCGACCTTCGGGGCGGCGGCGAAGAAGGCCGTGACCGGGGTCGGCGCGCCCTCGTAGACGTCCGGCGTCCACATGTGGAACGGCACGGCGGAGATCTTGAAGGCGAGGCCGGCGGTCACGAAGACCAGGCCGATGATGACGCCCACCGACGGATGCGCGCCGCCGGCGAACAGGGCCGCGATCTTGTCGAAGGAGGTCGTGCCGGCGAAGCCGTACACCATCGAGGCGCCGTACAGCAGCATGCCCGAGGAGAGCGAGCCGAGCACGAAGTACTTCAGGCCCGCTTCGGACGACTTGGCGCTGTCGCGGCGGAAGGCGGCGATGACGTAGAGCGCGAGGCTCTGCGTCTCCAGACCGACATACAGCGAGATGAGGTCGTTGGCCGACACCATCATCAGCATGCCGAGCGTGGCGAAGAGCATCAGCACCGGGAACTCGAACCGGGCCATCTTCTCGCGCTCGTTGAAGCCGAGCGCGAGCAGGACCGACAGCGAGGCGGCGACGAGGATCAGCACCTTCATGAAGACGCCGAAGGCGTCCATCACGAAGAGGCCGTTGAAGGTGACGACCCGGCCGGTGCCGTAGCCCATGGTCAGGATCGCGGCCAGCAGCAGCGCCACCATCGTCATGTAGCCGATGGGGCGCGTGAAGCCATCGCCGCGGAACACGCCGATCAGCAGCAAAGCCATGCCGGCGCAGGCGAGGAAGATTTCCGGCAGGGCCGGCCAGATGTCGGGAAACACAGCGGTCATGTCGGAACCTCTAGCGCGCGGCGACGGAGACGTCGGCCCCGCCCTGAGCGGCGGCCAGCTTGGTCTGATAGGTCTGGATCAGCTGCCCGACCGACGCCGAAGTGACGTTCAGGAAGGTGTTCGGGTAGACACCCATCCACAGCACCACGGCGATCAGCGGCAGGAAGATGGCGACCTCGCGGGTGTTCAGGTCGAACATCGCGCGGACGTCCGGCTTGACCAGCTTGCCGTACACGACGCGGCGGAACAGCCACAGCGCGTAGGCGGCGCCCAGAACCATGCCGGTGGCGGCCAGGAAGGCGACCCAGGTGTTGTCACGGAAGGCGCCGAGCAGGACCAGGAATTCGCCGACGAAGCCGGAGGTGCCCGGCAGGCCGACCGAGGCCATGGTCATGAACAGGAAGACCACCGCGTATTTCGGCATGTTCTTCACAAGGCCGCCGTAGCGGGCGATCTCGCGGGTGTGCAGCCGGTCATAGACCACGCCGACGCAGAGGAAGAGCGCGCCCGAGACGATGCCGTGCGACAGCATCGTGAAGATCGAGCCCTCGATGCCCTGCTGGTTCAGCGCGAACATGCCGATGGTGACGAAGCCCATGTGGGCGACGGACGAATAGGCGATCAGCTTCTTCATGTCCTCCTGCGCCAGGGCGACGAGGGAGGTGTAGATCACCGCGACGATCGACAGCGTGTAGACCAGCGGAGCGAAATACTCGGTCGCCTCCGGCAGCATCGGGATGTTGAAGCGCAGGAAGCCGTAGCCGCCCATCTTCAGCAGCACGCCGGCCAGGATGACCGAACCGGCGGTCGGCGCCTCGACGTGGGCGTCGGGGAGCCAGGTGTGCACCGGCCACATCGGCACCTTCACCGCGAAGGAGGCGAAGAAGGCCAGCCACAGCCAGAGCTGCATGTTGCGCGGGAAATGGGTCGCCGTGATCGTCGGGATGTCCGTCGTGCCGGCCGCGAAGTACATGGCCAGGATGGCCAGCAGCATCAGGACCGAGCCGAGCAGCGTGTAGAGGAAGAACTTGAACGCCGCGTAGACGCGCCGCGCACCGCCCCAGACACCGATGATCAGGAACATCGGGATCAGCACGCCCTCGAAGAACATGTAGAAGAGGACGAAATCCAGCGCGCAGAACATCCCCACCATGAGGGTTTCCAGCACGAGGAAGGCGATCATGTATTCCTTCACCCGCGTCTGCACCGCCTCCCAGGAGGAGAGGATGCAGAGCGGCATCAGGAAGGTGGAGAGGATGACGAACAGCATCGAAATGCCGTCCACGCCCATGTGGTAGGAGATCCCGAACTCGGGAATCCACTCCGCCTTCTCCACGAGCTGGTAGCCCGGGTTGCGCGGGTCGAAGTTGAACCAGATGAACAGCGACAGGACGAAGGTGATGACCGTCGTCCAAAGCGCGACGTAACGGACGTTCCGAACCACATCCGGTGTGTTGCCCCTGCAGAACAGCAGGATCAGCGCCACACCGGCCAGCGGCAGGAAGGTCGTGAACGACAGGAGCGGCCAGCTAGCCATTGTTCTTGTTCCCCTTCAAACCGCTCAACCGAACACCGAGAGCCAGGCGACCAGCAGGACCACACCGATCACCATCGCGAAGGCGTAGTGATAGACGTAGCCGGACTGGAGGCGGCTGGCGCGCGCCGCGACGTCGCGGGTGGCGGCGGCAATACCGTCCGGACCGACACCGTCGATCACGGCGCCGTCGCCGGATTTCCACAGGCCGTAGCCCAGATACTTGGCCGAGCGCACGAACAGACGGTCGTACAGCTCGTCAAAGTACCACTTGTTGTACAGGAACTGGTGCACGCCACGGAACGTGGTGGCCACCTTCGTCGGCAGGCCCGGCATCGCCATGTACATGATGTAGGCGAGCGCGATGCCGATCAGTCCGACGACCAGCGGAGCCAGCTTGACCCAGCCCGGGGTGTGGTGGTGGGCCGCCTCGATGCTGTTGTTGTCCGCCAGCACCAGGATCGTCTTGCCCCAGAAGTGCTCCATGCTGTGGCCGATGAACAGCTCGTGGAAGCCGAAGCCGGCGAACAGAGCGCCCAGCGCCAGAACGCCCAGCGGGATCAGCATGACGATCGGCGATTCATGGGCGTGGTCGAAGACCGACTTCTCCATCCGCGGCTTGCCGTGGAAGGTCATGAACAGCAGGCGCCAGGAGTAGAAGGCCGTCAGCAGGGCCGCGGCGATGCCGAGCGCGAAGGCGAACTTGCCGACCGGGCTGGCCGAGGCGAAAGCCGCCTCCAGGATCATGTCCTTGGAGTAGTAGCCGGCGAAGAAGGGCAGACCGGCCAGCGCGAGATTGCCGATCCACATCACCGCGTAGGTGAAGGGAATCTTCCGCCAGACGCCGCCCATGTTGCGCATGTCCTGCTCATGATGCAGGGCATGGATCACCGAACCGGCGCCGAGGAACAGCAGGGCCTTGAAGAAGGCGTGCGTGAACAGGTGGAACATCGCCGCGCCGTAGGCGGAGACGCCGGCGGCGAAGAACATGTAGCCGAGCTGGCTCATGGTCGAATAGGCGATGACGCGCTTGATGTCGAACTGGGTGAAACCGATGGTCGCCGCGACGAAGGCCGTCAGGGCGCCGACCACGGCCACGATCTCCAGCGCCGTCGGGGCGTATTCGAAGACCGGGGACAGGCGGCAGACCATGAAGACGCCGGCGGTCACCATGGTGGCCGCATGGATGAGCGCCGACACCGGCGTCGGGCCTTCCATGGCGTCCGGCAGCCAGGTGTGCAGGCCGAGCTGGGCCGATTTGCCCATGGCGCCGATGAAGAGCAGCAGGCAGGTGACGGTCAGCGCATCGAAGTTCCAGCTGAGGAAATGGAGCTTCTGCCCGACCAGTTCCGGCGCCTTGGCGAAGATCGCGTCGAACTGGACGGAACCCGTCAGCACGAAGATCGCGAAGATGCCGAGCACGAAGCCAAAGTCGCCGACACGGTTGACCAGGAAGGCCTTGATCGCCGCGTTGTTGGCCGAGGGCTTCTCGTACCAGAAGTTGATGAGCAGGTAAGAGGCGAGACCCACGCCTTCCCAGCCGAAGAAGAGCTGCACGAGGTTGTCGGCCGTCACCAGCATCAGCATGGCGAAGGTGAACAGCGACAGGTAGCCCATGAAGCGCGGCTTCTGCGGGTCCTCGGCCATGTAGCCGATTGAGTAGACGTGCACCATCGCGGACACGGTGTTGACCACCACCAGCATGACCGCGGTCAGCTGGTCGACGCGCAGCGCCCAGGACACGTCCAGGCCGCCGCTGCGAATCCAGCTCATCAGCTCGATCGTGCGGGGATGGCCGCCGACGGCGACGTCGAAGAACAGCACCCAGGACAGAAGCGCGGAGAGCAGGACGGCACCAGCGGTGACGAACTGCGCGGCGCGATCGCCCGCGGTGGGCGGCCCGGCGACGACGTGATGGTCGTCATGGCCGTCGTCGTCATGCTCGTCATGGGCGTGCGCATGGGCGTCGTGGCCATGACCGTGGTCATGGCCATGATGATCGTGGTGGCCGTGGCCGCCGGCGTGCGCCGGCTCCGCCTTCGGCCCGCCGAACAGGGCGATGGAACCCGCGACGAGGAACGCCAGGAGCGGGAGGAATACGACAAGGACTTCCATGGCGCTGCCTTAGCCCCTCATCAGATTGATGTCTTCGACCCGGATGGAGCCGCGGTTGCGGAAATACACCACCAGGATGGCGAGACCGATGGCCGCCTCGGCGGCGGCGACGGTCAGGATGATCATGGAGAAGACCTGCCCGACCAGATCGTTCAGGAAGACCGAGAACGACACCAGATTCAGGTTCACGGCGAGCAGCATCATCTCGATCGACATCAGGATGATGATGACGTTCTTCCGGTTGAGGAAGATGCCGAGGACGCCGAGCGTGAAGATGATGGCCGAGACCGTCAGATAATGCCCGAGACCGATTTCCATGATCACACGCCCTCCCCGGTCGGCACCTTGCGGATGGCGACCACGTCCTCGCGCCGACGGGCGAGCTGGGAGCCGACGTTCTGCTTCCGGACACCCTCGCGCTGACGCAGGGTCAGGACGATGGCGCCGATCATGGCGATCAGCAGCACGAGGCCCGACGCCTGGAACAGATAGACGTAGTGGGTGTAGATGAGCTGGCCGAGCTGCTCGGTGTTGGTCGCACCGCTCATCGCCGCCATCGGCGCCGAGGCGGCCTTCTCCGCGGCCGGCGCGATGATCCAGCCACCGAGCACGGCGGCCAGCTCGGCCAGCAGGATGAGGCCGATCAGCCCACCGATCGGCAGATACTGCAATGCACCCGCCCGCAGTTCGCGGAAGTTGATGTCGAGCATCATCACCACGAACAGGAACAGCACCGCGACCGCGCCCACATAGACGATCACCAGGATCATCGCGATGAACTCGGCCCCGAGCAGCACGCACAGGCCGGCGGCCTGGAAAAAGGCCAGGACCAGATAAAGGACCGAATGAACCGGATTCCGCGCCGAGATGACCATCACACCGGAGGCCACCAGCAGCGCGGCAAAGACGTAGAAGGCGATGCCTTGAACAATCATCGTTATCCCCGTTTCCGCTTACCGCACTGCAACGACTTACCGGTACGGCGCCTCGGCCGCGAGGTTCTGGGCGATTTCCGCTTCCCAGCGGTCGCCGTTCGCCAGCAGCTTCTGCTTGTTGTAGAAAAGCTCTTCACGGTTCTCGGTGGAGAACTCGAAGTTCGGACCCATGACGATGGCGTCCACCGGGCAAGCCTCCTGGCAATAGCCGCAGTAGATACACTTCGTCATGTCGATGTCGTAGCGCGTGGTGCGGCGGCTGCCGTCCTCACGCGGTTCGGCCTCGATGGTGATGGCCAGGGCCGGACACACCGCCTCGCACAGCTTGCAGGCAATGCAGCGCTCCTCGCCGCCGGGATACCGGCGCAGGACGTGCTCGCCGCGGAAGCGGGGGCTGATGGGGCCCTTTTCGAACGGGTAGTTCAGGGTCACCTTGGGCTTGAACATGTAGCGCAGGGTGAGCCCGAGGCCGCCCAACAGTTCGGTCAGGAACAGGCTGCGCGCCGCACGATCGAGGAACGCCATGGCCTCTTCGTCTCCTTCCTAGCGGGCGCCCCGTTCCGGGTGACGCCCGCGCTTTCTCTTTGAAACTCGATCCGATGGTCCGTTCAGGCGCCGGTCACTTCGGCAGCCAGCCGAACGTCACCAGCACACCGGCCGTCAGCACGACCCACAGCAGCGAGAACGGCAGGAATACCTTCCACCCCAGACGCATCAGCTGGTCGTAGCGGTAGCGCGGCATGGTTGCGCGGACCCACACATAGACGAACAGGCAGAAGGCGATCTTCAGGGCGAACCAGATCGGGCCGGGCACCCAGGTGAAGGGCGCGAACGGCAGCGGCGGCAGCCAGCCTCCCAGGAACAGGATGCTGGTCATCGCGCTCATCAGGATCATGTTGGCGTATTCGCCAAGGAAAAAGAGCGCGAAGGGGGCCGAGCTGTATTCCACCATGAAGCCGGCCACCAGCTCCGACTCGCCTTCCGGCAGGTCGAAGGGCGAACGGTTGGTTTCCGCCAGCGCCGAGATGAAGAAGATGACGAACATCGGCAGCAGCGGGATGGCGAACCAGATCGTCTCCTGCGCCTGCACGATCTTCGTCAGGTTCAGCGAGCCGACACAAAGCAGAACGGAGATGATGACGAGGCCCATCGAGACCTCGTAGGACACCATCTGCGCCGCCGAGCGGAGCGCACCGAGGAAGGCGTAGCGCGAGTTCGACGCCCAGCCGGCCATGACGATGCCGTACACGCCCAGCGACGAGATCGCGAACAGGTACAGGATGCCGACGTTGATGTCGGCCAGCACCATGCCGTAGTCGAAGGGAATGACCGCCCAGGCGACCAGCGCCAGGAAGAAGGTCAGCATCGGCGCCAGATAGAACACGACACGGTTCGCGCCGACCGGCAGGATCTGCTCCTTCGCGAACAGCTTCAGGCCGTCCGCGAAAGGTTGCAGAAGCCCGAACGGGCCGACGATGTTCGGTCCCTGGCGGAGCTGCATGGCGCCCATGATCTTACGCTCGGCGTAGGTCATGAAGGCCACGGCCACCAGGAGCGGCACGACGATCGCCAGGATCTTGAGGACGATGATGATCAGCGGCAGCAGGAAGCCGCTCCAGAACTCAGCCATGGGTACCGGTCCTCTCCTGAGCGCTCTCGGCGGGCTTCACGAACGTCTCGGCGCAACGAGCCATGGTCACCGAGGCGCGGCTGATCGGGTCGGTCATGTAATAGTTCGCGACCGTCGAGAAGAACGGCGAGTCCTCGATCAGCCCCTCCGCACCGAACGACGCCCAGGGGGACGGCGTGACGGTGCCGACCGCCGCGAAAACCGGGTTGACCTCGGCCAGACGGCGGCGCAGCTGGGCCAAGCTGTCGTAAGGCAGCTTGTGGCCGAGCTGTTCCGACAGGGCGCGCAGGATCTTCCAGTCCTCCCGCGCCTCGCCGGGCGGGAAGGTGGCGAGACGCGCCTGCTGCGGACGGCCTTCGGTGTTGACGTAGATGGCGTTCTTCTCGGTGTAGGCGGCACCCGGCAGGATGACGTCGGCGCGGTGGGCGCCCTTGTCGCCGTGGTGACCCTGGTAGACCACGAAGGCCTTGCCGAGAGCGGCGGTGTCGATCTCGTCGGCGCCCAGCAGGTACACCACGTCGATCTCTCCCTTCCCTGCCCCTTCGACGATGCCGGCGGTGCCGCGACCGCCCTCGCCCGGCAGGAAGCCGATGTCGAGACCGCCGACGCGGGACGCCGCCGTGTGCAGCACGTTGAAGCCGTTCCAGCCGTCCTGAACCACGTTGAAGGTCTCGGCCAGCTTGCGCACCGCGGCCTGGACGGCGGCGCCGTCCTTGCGGCGGAAGGCGCCGGCGCCGAGGATGACCATCGGGTTCTTGGCGCCGCGCAGCACGTCCGCGAAGGCATGCGTGCCGTCGACGAGTTGCCGCAGCGCGCCGGCACCCGTGCCGAGATGGCTGTACGGGTAGGTCAGCTCGCGGGCCTCGCCGATCACCGCCACCTTCAGGCCACCCATCAGGTAGCGCTTGCGGATGCGGGCGTTGACGATGGTGGCTTCCCAACGCGGGTTGGTGCCGACGAGCAGGATGACGTCCGCCCGCTCGATCCCGGCGATGCCGCTGTTGAACAGGTAGCCCGCGCGGGACGAGGCGTCGAACACAGCGCCGTCCTGGCGGCAGTCGATGTTGGCCGCGCCGAGGCCGACCATCAGCTCCTTGAGCGCCAGCATGGACTCGGTGTCGGCCAGATCGCCCGCGATGGCAGCGATGCGGTTGCCCGGGACCCCCTTGACCTTGGCGGCGATGGCCTGGAAGGCCTCCGCCCAGGTCGCCGGCAAGAGCTTGCCGTCTTTGCGGACGTAGGGCCGGTCGAGACGCTGGCGCTTCAGCCCGTCATAGGCAAAGCGCGTCTTGTCGGCGATCCACTCCTCGTTCACGTCCTCGTTGACGCGCGGCAGGACGCGCATCACCTCGGGGCCGCGCGTGTCGACGCGGATGTTCGAGCCGACCGCGTCCAGCACGTCGACCGTCTCGGTCTTGCGCAGCTCCCACGGACGGGCCGTGAAGGCGTAGGGCTTGGAGAGCAGAGCGCCCACCGGACAGACGTCGGCGAGGTTGCCCGACAGCTCCGAGCCGATGGCCTTCTCGACGAAGGTGGTGATCTCCATGTGCTCGCCGCGGTTCACCGCGCCGAGGTCGGGAACACCGGCGATCTCGTTCACGAAGCGGATGCAGCGCGTGCAGTGGATGCAGCGCGTCATCTCGGTCCGGATCAGCGGCCCCATGTACTTGTCCTGGACGGCGCGCTTGTTCTCGCCGTAGCGGCCACGGTCGAAGCCGTAGGCCATCGCCTGGTCCTGGAGATCGCACTCGCCGCCCTGATCGCAGATCGGACAGTCCAGCGGGTGGTTGATCAGCAGGAACTCCATGACGCCCTTGCGGGCCTTGTGCACGAGGTCAGTGTTGGTCTTCACGACCATCCCGTCGCCGCAGGGCATGGCGCAGGCGGCCACCGGCTTCGGCGCGCGCTCCATCTCCACGAGGCACATGCGGCAGTTCGCCGGCACGCTCAGCCGCTCGTGATAGCAGAAGCGCGGGATCTCGATGCCCAGCTGTTCGCAGGCCTGCAGGATCGAGGTGCCCGGCTCGACTTCGATCTCGATCCCGTCGATGGTGAGTTTCGGCATTGGAAACCGGGCTCCTTACTCGGCCGCCAAGGACTTGGCGGCGTTGCGGTAGTCGAGGATGCGGCGCTCGACCTCCGGCCGGAAATGCCGGAACAGGCCCTGGATCGGCCAGGCCGCGGCATCGCCGAGCGCGCAGATGGTGTGCCCCTCGATCTGCTTGGTGACCTCCAGCAGCATGTCGATTTCCTCGACGCGCGCGTTTCCGGTCACCATGCGCTGCATGATGCGGTTCATCCAGCCGGTGCCCTCGCGGCACGGCGTGCACTGGCCGCAGCTCTCATGGGCGTAGAACTGGGACAGGCGGGCGATGGCCTTTACCACGTCGGTGGACTTGTCCATCACGATCACCGCCGCGGTGCCCAGACCCGACCGCACGTCGCGCAGGCTGTCGAAGTCCATCAGGACCGTGTCGCAGATCGACTTCGGCAGCAGCGGCACCGACGAACCGCCGGGAATGATCGCCAGCAGGTTGTCCCATCCGCCGCGCACGCCGCCGGCGTGCTTCTCGATCAGCTCCTTCAGCGGGATGCCCATCTCCTCTTCCACGTTGCACGGCTTGTTGACGTGCCCGGAGATGCAGAAGAGCTTGGTGCCGGTGTTCTTCGGCCGGCCGAGACCGGCGAACCACGCAGCACCTCGGCGCAGGATGGTCGGAACCACCGCGATGGATTCGACGTTGTTCACCGTGGTCGGGCAGGAATAGAGACCAGCCTGGGCGGGGAACGGCGGCTTGTTGCGCGGCTGGCCCTTCTTGCCCTCGATGGACTCGATGAGCGCGGTTTCCTCGCCGCAGATGTAAGCACCCGCGCCGCGGTGGATGTAGATGTCGTAGTCGTAGCCGGTGCCGCAGGCGTTCTTGCCGATGAGCCCCGCCTTGTACGCCTCGTCGATGGCGCGCTGGACGTTGGAGCCTTCGTTGTAGAACTCGCCGCGGATGTAGATGTAGCAGGCCGAGGCGCCGATGGCGAAACCGGCGATCAGGCAGCCCTCGATCAGCTTGTGCGGATCGTGGCGCAGGATGTCGCGGTCCTTGCAGGTGCCCGGCTCGCCCTCGTCGGCGTTGATGACGAGGTAGACCGGCTTGTCCGTCACGTTCTTCGGCATGAAGGACCACTTCATACCGGTGGAGAAGCCGGCGCCGCCCCGCCCGCGCAGGCCGGATTCCTTGACCTGCTCGATGATCCACTCTTTGCCCTGGGCGATCAGGGCCTTGGTGTTGTCCCAGTCACCACGCTTCCGGGCGGCGTCCAGGCCGAAGCTCTGGTAGCCGTACAGGTTGGTGAAAATGCGGTCCTCGTCGCGAAGCATCGCATCCCCCTCAATCGGCCGTGGTGGTGAAGGCCTTCAGAGTCGTCGGGCCGCCCACCGGTTCGGAGGACTGCCGGCCGATCTGCGAGCCGTGCTTGGGGATCTCGCCACCCTTGAGGGCATCGATGATCGTTTCCATGTGTTCCGGGCTGACGTCTTCATAATAGTCGTCGCCGATCTGGACCACCGGCGCGTTGACGCAGGCGCCCGAGCACTCGACCTCGCGCAGCGTGAACTGGCCGTCGGCGGTCGTCTCGCCGACGCCGATGCCCAGCTTGCGCTCGCAGGTGTGCACGATGTCGTCGGACCCGCGCAGCCAGCACGGCGTGGTCGTGCAGACCTGGATGACGTGCTTGCCGACCGGAGTCTTGTTGTACATCGTGTAGAAGGTCGCGACCTCGTACACACGGATGCGCGGCATGCCGAGCAGGTCGGCCACGGCGTCCATGGCGACGCGCGGCAGCCAGCCGTCGTTCTGGCGCTGGGCCAGATCGAGCAGCGGCATGCAGGCGCTGGCCTGCTTGCCCGCCGGGTACTTCGCGATGATGGACTTCGCCCGTTCCAGATTTTCCGGAGTGAAGGCGAAGGAGGCCGGCTCCTTGGCCGGGTCGTGAGCCGGGGCGCTCATCGGTCAATTTCTCCGAACACGATGTCCATGGACGCAATGTTGGCCACAGCGTCGGCCAGCATGTGGCCCTTCGACATGAAGTCGAGGCCCTGCAGGTGGGCGAAGCCTGGCGCGCGGATCTTGCAGCGGTACGGCTTGTTCGTGCCGTCCGACACCAGATACACGCCGAACTCACCCTTCGGCGCCTCGATGGCGGTGTAGGTTTCGCCCGCCGGGACGTGGAAGCCCTCGGTGAAGAGCTTGAAATGGTGGATCAGCGCTTCCATCGACCGCTTCATCTCGCCGCGCGGCGGCGGCGATACCTTGCGGTCCTCCACGCGCACCGAGCCGTCGGGAAGCTCCTTCAGGCACTGGCGGATCATCCGGTTCGACTGGCGCATTTCCTCCATGCGGACGAGGTAGCGCGCCCAGCAGTCGCCGGTCAGGCCGACCGGAACGTCGAAGTCCATGCGGTCATAGACTTCGTAGGGCTGCGACTTGCGCAGGTCCCAGGCGACGCCGGAACCGCGCAGCATCGGGCCGGTGAAGCCCCAGTTGAACGCCTCCTCCTTTGTGACGACGCCGATATCCACCGTCCGCTGCTTGAAAATGCGATTGTTCGTCAGCAGATTGTCAATGTCGTCAACAAACTTCGGGAAGCGCTCCGTGAACTCCCAGATGTCGTCGGTCAGGCCAGCGGGCAGATCCCAGGCGACGCCGCCGGGACGGAAGTAGTTCGCATGCAGGCGCGCGCCGCACACCCGCTCGTAGAACTCCATGAGGATCTCGCGTTCCTCGAAGCCCCACAGCGCCGGCGTGATCGCTCCGACGTCGAGCGCGCCGGTGGTGATCGACAGGATGTGGTTCAGGATACGCGTGATCTCGGAGAAGAGAACGCGGATGTACTGGGCACGCAGCGGCGCCTTGATCTGCAGCAGGTTCTCGATGCCGAGCACATAGGCGTGCTCCATGCACATCGGGCTGACGTAGTCCAGGCGGTCGAAGTAGGGAACGGCCTGCAGGTAGGTCTTGTACTCGATCAGCTTCTCGGTGCCGCGGTGCAGCAGGCCGATGTGCGGGTCGCAGCGCTCGACGACTTCGCCGTTCAGCTCCATCACCAGACGCAACACGCCGTGGGCCGCAGGGTGCTGCGGCCCGAAGTTCATGGTGTAGGGCTTGATCTGGGTCTTGCCGCCGGACTGGCCGGCGGCGGGGTGTGCGGACGTGGCGATGGTCACGGCTTGCTCCCGGTGTCAGGGGCCTGGGCCTTCTCGTCGCCGGGCAGCATCACGTTCGTCATGCCTTCCCAAGGCGACAGGAAGTCGAAGCTGCGGAAATCCTGCGTCAGGCGGACGGGTTCATAGACGACCCGCTTCTGGTCCTCGTCGTAGCGGCACTCGACATAGCCCGTCATCGGGAAGTCTTTGCGCAACGGGTGACCTTCGAAGCCGTAATCGGTCAGGATGCGGCGCAGGTCCGGATGGTCGGAGAAGAAGATCCCGAACATGTCCCAGGTTTCACGCTCGAACCAGCCGGCCGCGTTGTACACCGGCACGGCGGAGGCCACCGGGGTGTCCTCGTTGGTCGTGACCTTCACGCGGAGGCGCCGATTGTGCTTGTAGCTCAAAAGGATGTAGACGACCTCGAAGCGTTCCTCCCGCTCCGGCCAATCCACAGCGGTGACGTCCAGCAGCTGCTCGAACGAGCAGGTCGGATCGTCACGCAGGAAGGTGAGCGACTTGATGAGCGAGGGCCGGCGGACGGTCACCATCAACTCGCCAAGCTTCAGCTCGACCTTCAGGACGTCATCGCCGAGCGTCGCGGCGATATGGCCCCCAAGTTCCTTCAACGCCTGTTCGGACATGGCCAGGACCTGCCTTTTTCTTATTCAGCGAGCGATGCGGTTGCCGCGCCGGATCTTCTTCTGGAGTTGCAGAATGCCGTAGACCAGCGCTTCCGCGGTCGGAGGACAGCCCGGCACGTAAATATCGACCGGAACGATCCGGTCGCAGCCGCGCACCACCGAGTAGGAATAGTGATAGTAGCCGCCGCCGTTGGCGCAGGAGCCCATCGAGATCACCCAGCGCGGTTCCGGCATCTGGTCGTAGACCTTGCGCAGCGCGGGGGCCATCTTGTTGGTCAGCGTGCCGGCCACGATCATGCAGTCGGACTGGCGCGGGCTGGGGCGCGGAATGACGCCGAAACGGTCCAGGTCGTACCGGCTCATGTAGGCGTGGATCATCTCCACCGCGCAGCAGGCCAGACCGAAGGTCATCGGCCACAGCGATCCGGTGCGGGCCCAGGCGAGCACGTCCTCGTACTTCGCCGTGATGAAGCCCTTTTCCTGGATCTCCTCGGTGACCGCGCGGAGATAGGCGTCCTGTTCCGGTCCGGGCGGAATCGGCGCCAGCTTGGCAGCCTCTACTCCCATTCCAGAGCTCCTTTCTTCCACTCATAAATGAAGCCGATGGTCAGAATCCCAAGGAACACGATCATCGACCAGAAGCCGAAGAGGCCGATGTCCCCGAGCGCCACGGCCCACGGGAACAGGAAGGCGACTTCGAGGTCGAAGATGATGAACAGGATGGAGACCAGGTAAAACCGCACATCGAACTTCGTGCGGGCGTCCTCGAACGGCTCGAAGCCGCACTCGTAGGGGGAGAGCTTCTCCGAATCCGGATTCTTCGGGCTGATGACGTAAGACGCGCCAACCATCACCACGGCCAGCGCGATACCGATCAACAGGAACACCAGGATCGGAAGGTACTCAATGATCAGCGGGTTGGTCACCGCGGTCCTCCCATAAGCCCACGCCACGATCGCCGGTACGGCCGGTAATCGGCCGACGCGCGGTGTCGTGGCTGGAATGCCTTGGATTAGCCCATCAGACGGGGCGGAATATATGACGAGAGCGTGATCAAGGAAAGCGCTTTGAATCGCTTTCAGCCAACGAATCCGCTCTGCGGAAATGAGCGGATGTCCTTGGTATTACCAAACTTTTTAAATGACCCTGTTCTCTATCCGGCTTATCGGATATGGGGGTCGAGCTTACCGGATATAGGCATCACGAGCTTGCCGGTAAAGCCGCGAACGCTTCGTTTTCATTGGGAAAAGGGAGTGGGGAAAAGAGAATGGCGCGAGTGACGGGACTTGAACCCGCGGCCTCCGGCGTGACAGGCCGGCGCTCTAACCAACTGAGCTACACCCGCGCAACGCGGCGAAGTGAAGTGCGCACAAACAAGCGTCCGTGTCATAGGACCGCAGCGCAGTTTCCGGGGTCACGCCCCGTCGCCGATGGGCGGTTTCTAGCCGCCCGACGCATGACCTGTCAATCACGAATTTGAAAGGCACGAACCGGGGGACTGTGCGCGATGGTGGGCGATGAGGGTTTCGAACCCCCGACCCTCTCGGTGTAAACGAGATGCTCTACCGCTGAGCTAATCGCCCGCGCCGCGTCGTTGTCCGGCGTCGTTGTATGGGCGTCCCGCCCAGACAACGCAAAGCCGGCCAGCCTGTGCTGACCGGCGCGCACTATGCCCGGAATGCCCTATCCGTTCAAGACGTCATCACTTCAGGCCATCCTTCAGCGTCTTGCCCGGCTTGAACTTCGGCTGTTTCGACGCGGGAATGGCAATCTTCTCGCCCGTGCGCGGGTTGCGGCCCTCGCTGGCGGCGCGTTCGGAAACCGCGAAGGTGCCGAAGCCAACCAGACGAACCTCTTCTCCGCTCTTCAGCGAGTCGGCGATGCCGTCAAAGACAGCATCGACCGCCTTGGTCGCATCAGTTTTAGACAAACCCACAGCATCGGCGACATGCGCCACCAGATCATTCTTGTTCACTTACTTCCTCCCATCGCAATCCGGCAAGGAAAATGGAAGCAAAGCCGCCCAATGACTTCGCGCATTGAAACGATAAACGCGACATCGCCCGCCCGTCAATTGCAGACGGGCGGGCGATGCAAAGCAAGGCGGTGCTTTAAGGACGCGTTAAACGCGAGCGGTGATCAGTGACGCAGCACCTCGCCGCCGCCGTCGGGCTGCGGCTTGGCGACCGCCGGCTCGACCGCTTCCGGCTCCTTCCATTCAATCGGTTCGAGTGCCCGAACCAGGGCGTGCTTCAGGACGTCGTCGACCGTGCTGACCGGGATGATCTCCAGGCCGCGCTTCACGTTGTCCGGGATCTCGGCGAGATCCTTTTCGTTGTCCTTCGGGATCAGCACATGCTTGAGGCCGCCGCGCAGAGCGGCCAGCAACTTCTCCTTCAGGCCGCCGATGGGCAGCACCCGGCCGCGCAACGTGATCTCGCCGGTCATCGCCACGTCCTTGCGAACCGCGATGCCGGTCAGGACCGACACGATCGAGGTGATCATCGCCACACCCGCCGATGGGCCGTCCTTCGGGGTGGCGCCTTCGGGTACGTGGACGTGGATATCCCGCTTCTCGAACAGCGTCGGCTTGATGCCGAAGGCGGTGGCGCGCGACTTGACGTAGCTTTCCGCCGCCTGGACCGACTCCTTCATGACGTCGCCCAGCTTGCCGGTGGTGGTCACGCGCCCCTTGCCGGGAAGGCTGACCGCCTCGATGGACAGCAGTTCGCCACCGACCTCCGTCCAGGCCAGGCCGGTGGTGACGCCCACCAGATCCTCCAGTTCCGCCTCACCGAAGTGGAAGCGGCGGACCCCCGCGTATTTGTCGAGGTTCCGGCGGGTGACCGAGACCTTGGCGCCGGCGGAGCCCTTCATCAGGATCTCCTTCACGGCCTTGCGGCAAAGGTTGGCGATCTCGCGCTCCAGGCTGCGGACGCCGGCCTCCCGCGTGTAGTAGCGGATCAGGTCGCGCAGCGCGTCGTCGGAGATGGCGAACTCGCCCTTCTTCAGACCGTTGGCCTCCACCTGCTTTTCGATCAGGTGGCGCTTGGAAATCTCGACCTTTTCATCCTCGGTGTAGCCGGCAACGCGGATGATCTCCATACGGTCCAGCAGCGGCTGCGGCATGCGCATCGTGTTGGCCGTGCAGACGAACATCACATCCGACAGGTCGTAGTCGACCTCCAGGTAATGGTCGTTGAAGGTTCCGTTCTGCTCGGGGTCGAGAACCTCCAACAGGGCGGAGGACGGGTCGCCGCGCCAGTCGGCGCCGAGCTTGTCGATCTCGTCCAGCAGGAAGAGCGGGTTGGACGATTTCGCCTTCTTCATGCCCTGGATCACCTTGCCGGGCATCGAGCCGATGTAGGTGCGCCGGTGGCCGCGGACCTCGGCCTCGTCCCGCACGCCGCCCAGCGACATGCGCACGAAGTTGCGGCCCGTGGACTTGGCGATCGACTTGCCGAGCGAGGTCTTGCCGACGCCGGGCGGCCCGACGAGGCAGAGGATCGGACCCTTCACCTTGTTCATGCGGTTCTGGACCGCGAGATATTCGAGGATGCGTTCCTTGACCTTCTCCAGGCCGTAGTGGTCGGCGTCGAGGATCTTCTGAGCGAGCTTCAGGTCCTTCTTCACCTTGGTGCGCTTCTTCCACGGAATGGACAGCATCCAGTCGAGATAGTTGCGAACCACCGTCGCCTCGGCCGACATCGGGCTCATCGAACGCAGCTTCTTCAGCTCGGCCAGGGCCTTGTCGCGGGCTTCCTTGGAGAAACGGGTCTTGTTGATCTTCTCTTCCAGCTCGGCCGACTCGTCGCGGCCGTCCTCGGTCTCGCCGAGTTCCTTCTGGATCGCCTTGAGCTGTTCGTTGAGGTAGTACTCGCGCTGGGTCTTCTCCATCTGCCGCTTGACGCGGTTGCGGATGCGCTTTTCCACCTGCAGGACGCCGATCTCGCCTTCCATGAAGGCATAGACCCGCTCCAGCCGCTCCGACACCGTGGCGCATTCCAGGAGCTGCTGCTTCTCCGGAATCTTCAGCGCGAGGTGCGAAGCCACCGTGTCCGCCAGCTTGCCCGGCTCCTCGATCTGGTTGATCGAGACGAGGACCTCCGGCGGGATCTTCTTGTTCAGCTTGATGTACTGTTCGAACTGCGAGACGACGGCCCGGCCCAGCGCTTCAAGTTCCTGGCTTTCCCCGACCTTCTCCTCGACGAGGTCGGCGTGGGCCTGGAAGAAATCCTCGTTCTCGGCGAACTTGGTGATGGACGCGCGCTGGCCGCCCTCCACGAGCACCTTCACCGTTCCGTCGGGCAGCTTCAGCAGCTGCAACACGGTCCCAACGGTGCCGACGCTGTAGATATCGGCCGGCGTCGGATCGTCCTGCGCGGCGTTCTTCTGGGTGACGAGAAGGATCTGTTTGTCATCCTTCATGACGTCTTCCAGGGCGCGCACGGATTTCTCACGGCCGACGAAAAGAGGCACGATCATGTGGGGGAAAACCACGATGTCGCGAAGCGGCAGGACCGGATAGAGGGCACCACGAGGGATTTCGAACATTGATTGGGCCTCTTTCATTGGGACGCCGTCAGCCCGGGATGGGCCTGGGAGGGACCCCACCTCGGGAATGAGCGCGGGGAACGCAAACCGGCACTTTTTCTAACGTGGCACAGCCATAGCCCCCCTTCAAGGGCCAGAACCCCAATTCCGTATGGCGGTGCGGCATGCAGGTTCCCCCTTCCGCGGCCCAGCGGAACCTTGACGTTAGCGAACGCCGAAAACGACGAAGGGCGCCCGAAGCGCCCTTCCCCGTATCCAATTCTGATCGACCGTGACGAACTCAGGCGCCCGGCGCCTGTTGCTCTCCGCGGCGTTCGGCGTGGACGTAAAGCGGCTTGGCGCGCCCTTCGACCACTTCCTTGTTGACCAGGATGCTCTCCACGCCCGACAGCCCCGGCAGGTCGAACATCGGGTCGAGCAGGATCGACTCCATGATCGACCGCAGGCCGCGCGCGCCGGTCTTCCGCTGGATCGCCTTGTGGGAGATGGTGCGCAGGGCATCGTCGGAGAATTCCAGACGGACGTCCTCCATCTCGAACAGGCGCTGGTACTGCTTGACCAGGGCGTTCTTCGGCTTGGTGAGGATCTCGACCAGAGCCGCCTCGTCCAGGTCGGACAGGGTGGCGACGACCGGCAGACGACCGATGAACTCCGGGATCAGGCCGAACTTCAGCAGATCCTCGGGCTCGACCTCACGCAGGATGTCGCCGGTCGAGCGCTCGTCCGGGCCGCGCACATCGGCGCCGAAGCCGATCGAGGTGCCCTTGCCGCGCTGCGCGATGATCTTGTCCAACCCGGCGAACGCGCCGCCGCAGATGAACAGGATGTTGCTGGTGTCGACCTGCAGGAACTCCTGCTGCGGGTGCTTGCGCCCACCCTGCGGAGGCACGGAGGCGACGGTGCCCTCCATGATCTTCAGCAGGGCCTGCTGCACACCCTCGCCCGACACGTCGCGGGTGATCGACGGGTTGTCGGACTTGCGGCTGATCTTGTCGACCTCGTCGATGTAGACGATGCCGCGCTGCGCCCGCTCGACATTGTAGTCGGCGGCCTGGAGCAGCTTCAGAATGATGTTCTCGACGTCCTCACCGACATAGCCCGCCTCGGTCAGGGTCGTGGCGTCGGCCATCGTGAAGGGAACGTCGATGATCCGGGCGAGCGTCTGGGCGAGCAGCGTCTTGCCGCAGCCGGTGGGGCCGACCAGCAGGATGTTGGACTTCGCCAGTTCGACGTCGTTGTGCTTCGTGCCGTGCGCCAACCGCTTGTAGTGATTGTGCACCGCAACCGAAAGGACCCGTTTCGCGTGATGCTGGCCGATCACGTAATCGTCCAGTACCGCATGGATGTCGCGCGGGGTCGGCACGCCGTCGCGGGACTTCACGAGGGTCGTCTTGTTTTCCTCGCGAATGATGTCCATGCACAGCTCGACGCATTCATCGCAGATGAACACCGTCGGACCGGCAATCAGCTTGCGGACCTCGTGCTGGCTCTTGCCGCAAAAGGAGCAGTAGAGCGTGTTCTTCGAATCGCCGCTGCTGGACTTGCTCATCGGTACTCCGTCATCTCGCGGGGGACTGATCCGTATAACCTGTCAACCGCCTGCGGCGTCCCCCGACGCCGGTCCTTTCAAAGGTTGTCCCGGGGAAGGCCCGAGACAAGGTTAACGCATCCGCTCACTCATCCATCGAACCCGATCCATCGGACCGGTTCCCCATCATTCAACAACAGGGAACCGGCGCAATCAATCATTAGTTCGCGCGCGCGTTCAGGCGGCGCTGCCGTCGCCGACCGATCCGGGGCGCTTTTCCACCACTTCGTCGATCAGGCCGAACGCCTTGGCTTCCTCCGGCGACATGAACTTGTCACGCTCCATGGCCGCCTCGATGGTGTCGAGCGACTGGCCGGTGTGCTTGACGTAGATGTCGTTGAGGCGCGAGCGCAGCTTCAGGATTTCCTGGGCCTGGATCTCGATGTCCGAAGCCTGGCCCTGGGCGCCGCCCGACGGCTGGTGGATCATGATCCGGCTGTTCGGCAGCGAGAAGCGCTTGCCCGGCGCGCCGGCGGCGAGCAGGAGCGAGCCCATCGAGGCCGCCTGCCCCATGCACACCGTCGACACCTGCGGACGGATGTACTGCATGGTGTCGTAGATGGCGAGGCCGGCCGAGACGTAACCGCCCGGCGAATTGATGTAGAGCGCGATGTCCTTGCTCGGGTTTTCCGATTCCAGGAACAGCAACTGCGAGCAGATCAGGCTGGCGACGGCGTCGTTCACGCCACCGATCATAAAGATGATCCGTTCCTTCAGCAGGCGCGAGTAAATATCGTACGCTCGTTCGCCCCGGTTGGTCTGCTCGATGACCATCGGGACCAGAGCATTCATCTTCGGTTCGAAGTCGTACATGGTGGTCTTCCCTGCTCCCGCAGCTCGGTTAGTCGTCTGAGCAGTCTACATATAGGAATGGAAAGGGGCGACCGGTAGGCCGCCCCTCAACCTTTCTGACGATCAGGCCGCCTCGGCCTCCTCGTCGGGGTCCTTCATCAGCTCTTCGGCGGACACCGGCTTCTCGCTCACCTTGGCCTGGTCCAGGATGTAGTCGACAACTTTGTCCTCGAAGATCGGGGCGCGGAGGTTTTCCAGCGCTTCCCGGTTCTGCTTGAAGAACTCGAACACCTGACGCTCCTGACCGGGGAAGCGGCGGGCTTCCGTGATCAGGGCGCGGTTGATCTCGTCCTGGGACACCTGGATGTCGTTGCGGCGGCCGATCTCCGACAGCAGCAGGCCCAGGCGCACGCGGCGCTCGGCGATGCCGCGGTACTCGGCCTTCAGCTCCTCTTCCGGCTTGCCGGCGTCCTCACCGGCGGTGCCGTTCTGCAGCTCCTGCTGGAGGCGCTGCCAGATGCCCTCGAACTCGACGTCCACCATGCCCGGCGGGACCTCGAAGGAGTGGGCCTCGGCCAGCTTGTCGAGGAGCTGGCGCTTGACGCGCAGGCGCGACACGTTGGCGTACTCGCTCTTGATGCGGTCGCCGACGGCCTCGCGCAGCTTCTCCAGGCTCTCCATGCCGAACTCCTTGGCGAGGTCGTCGTTGACCTCGGCCGGGACGTTCTTGCGGAGTTCCTTGACGTCCACCTCGAACACGGTGTCCGCGCCCTTCAGGCGGTCGTGCGGGTAGTCCGCCGGGAAGGTGACCTTCACCGTGCGGTGCTCGCCGGCCTTGGCGCCGACCAGCTGCTCCTCGAAGCCCGGAACGAACTGGTTCGCGCCCAGCTCCAGCGGATAGTCCTTGCCGTCCATGCCCGGCAGGGCCTCGCCATCCACCGAACCGGCGAAGTCGATCACGGCGATGTCGCCCGTCTCGGCCGCGCGGTCCTCGGTGACCGGGGCCTGCACCGAATGGGCGGAAGCCAGACGGGTCAGGGCCTCGTCGACGGCCGAGTCCTCGACCGTGGCGACCGGCTTCTCAAGCTCCAGGCCGCTGAGGTCGCCCGGCTCGATGTCCGGCAGAAGCTCGACGCCCATGGTGTAGGACAGGTCGCCGCCGTCCTCGTACTTCTCGACGTTGATCTTCGGCTGCATGGCGATGCGCAGGCCGCGCTCGCTCAGCGCTTGGCGCGAGCTGTCGGCGATCGCATCCTCCAGAGCCTCGGCCAGCACGCTGCCGCCGTAGCGCTGCTTGATCACGGCAACCGGCACCTTGCCCGGACGGAAGCCGGGGAGCTGCACCGTCCGGCGCAGCTCTTCGAGCCGGCCCTGCACCTTCTGTTCGATATCCTGGGCGGAAATGACGACCTTGTACTCGCGCTTCAGGCCGTCGGCGCTGGTCTCGGTGATGTTCATCGGAACGAAAGCCTATCTCGTTGTCCGGCCCGGCGGCGCCCGTCCGGGCGGCCCGAAACCGTGTGTTCCCATGCGGTCCAAGCTGTTGCCATGGTGCGGGCGAAGGGACTCGAACCCCCACGACCGAAGTCACCGGAACCTAAATCCGGCGCGTCTACCAGTTCCGCCACGCCCGCAATGGCATAGACAGCCCGCGACGGGTGCGGAACACCCGACGGACTGCCGGCGAAGTCCGCTCTATAGCACAGGGTTCGCGCCGCAAACAGGCAAAATGGGCGCCGTTCCGCACGCCATTGGTGGGTGGCCCGGAAAGCCCCGAGGGAAGCGCCCCGGCGAACGGCAAGCCGCCTCATCCGCCCCCCTTCCCCAGCGACCGGATGGAGGAGGAAGCGTTGACCTTGCCCTCCCCTCGGTACGCCTCGTGGTTAGCGTCGATCTCGCCCAGCTTGTAACGGTAGTTGATCATCATGCCGCAGGACTGCCGCAACCCCTTGGCCGAACGGTCGCCCAGCCAGTTCAGCCTCTCCATGCGGGCGCCGTTGCTGAGGTGGAAGTGCGCGACCGGGTCGAGCGCCCGCGCCGGAGCCGCGCCGGCCCGCTCGCTGCGGCGGTCCGACGCGCGCGCCGTCGTCAGGTAGTGCGCGCACAGCCGCATCAACGGGCCGCGAAGCTGCTTCTGAAGCTCCTCGTCTGCGTGCCAGTCGGGCAGAGCCAGGACTCCCGCCAGCACCGGACGCTCGTCCGCGTCGCCTTCGGCATCCGATTCGCGGCCTTCCGGTTCGGGGGCGTCCGGGCGGGCGGCCATGGCTTCGGCGATGCGTTCCGCCTCGGGCGGGCTGAGCAGCGAATCGCCGCGCTCGGCCAGTTCCCAGTCAAGCCAGCGGCGGAAGCCGGGAATCGGCGACAGGGTGGCGAAGCACTTGATGTTGGGAAACTCCCCGGTCAGCCCGTCCACCACCCGCTTGATGAGGAAGTTGCCGAAGCTGATTCCCGCCAGCCCCACCTGGGCGTTGGAGATGGAGTAGAAGATGGCGCTGTCCGCGCTCTTCGGGTCGCAGACCGGGGCGGAAGGGTCGAGCAGTGCCTGGACGTTGTCCGACATGCCCTGGACCAGCGCGACCTCGACGAAGATCAGCGGCTCGTTCGGCATGCGCGGGTGGAAGAAGGCGAAGCAGCGGCGGTCGGAATCGAGACGGTCCTTCAGGTCCCGCCAACCACTGATCTCGTGCACCGCCTCGTATTTGATGAGCTTTTCCAGGAGCGAGGCCGGGCTGTCCCAGGTGATCCGGCGCATCTCCAGGAAGCCGACGTCGAACCAGTTGCGCAGCAGGCTCTTGAGATCGTCCTCCAGCGCCTGGAGCAGCGGCTCGCCCCGCGCCATCTCCATCAGCTCGGCGCGCAGGTCCACCAGGAACTTCACCCCTTCCGGCAGGCCGTTGAACTGGGTGAGCAGCCGCAGCCGCGGCGGCTCCAGCGCGCGACGCAGGGCGCGCTCGGCATGGCCGCGCGACACCGGATCGCCCGCCGTCTGGAAGGTCGCCATCGCCTGATCGATGGCGGCGCGGTCCACATCGAAATCGCGCGCCAGCATCATCAGGAAGTTGCGCCGCCCCTGCCCGTCCAGCGCCAGATAGGTGCGACCGAGTTGCGCCGCCCGTGCCCGCGCCGACACCTCGCCGCCGCGGCCCTCCAGGCAGGCTTCGATCTGTTCCTTCAGCCGGTCCGCGTCCTCCTTCGGGAGAGAGGCGCGGGGCGCCGCGCCGACCACGCCACGGGCGGAGGCGGCGATCTCGCGCCAGCCCGCGCGCAGCGTGTCCAGCGTGCGGTCGAGCAGCCCCGGCGGCGCTCCCGCGGCGGCGGCCGGCAGCTGGGACGGGACGGGCTCTGCGGGTTTGATCTCGGGCGTCTCGCTCATACCCAGAGTCTGGCGTGCATGCGCGCTCTCGGCAAGCCATAGCTTGAGCCCGGCCTTAAGAGTAAGCCTCCTGTCCGGGCGTATGTATGCCCTGGGGAAGCCGGATCAGCGCGCACCCGCCTTGAGCCGCTTCAGCACCCCTGGGAGCGCATCCGGCAAATCTTCGGCGATCAGGCCCGGTCCGAACGCGGTCGCCGCTTCGCCGTGCAGCCAGACCGCGGCGCCGGCGGCGTCGAACGTGTCCATTCCCTGAGCGATCAGCCCGAGCGCGATGCCCGCCAGCACGTCTCCCGACCCTGCGGTCGCCAGATCGGCCGGAGCATTGGCGTTGACGACGCCCCGTCCGTCCGGCGCCGCGACCACCGTGTCGGCGCCTTTCAAAAGGACGACGGCGCCGCAGCGCGCCGCCGCGGCGCGGGCGCGCATCAGTTTCCCGCCCTCCACCGCCGCGAGGTCCGGAAAGATCCGCGCGAACTCGCCCTCGTGCGGGGTCAGCAGGCAGCGTTCGTTCAACCGGCCGAGCAGATCGGCGGGCGACGCGGCGAAGCTGGTCAGGGCGTCGGCGTCCAGCACGCAGGCCTTTCCGGCGGCCAGCGCGGCGAGCGCATGGCCCCGCGTGTCGGCTCCGACTCCGGCCCCCGGCCCCAGCAGCACCGCGTTCTTGCGCGGGTCCGCCAGCAGGTCCTCGAAGGCGGCGCCGTCCGCCACCTCGGTCACGATCAGGCTGGGCGAGCCGGCGGCGTAGATCGGCACCGAGTCGGGCGGGCAGGCCACCGTCACCAGCCCCGCCCCGGCGCGCAGGGCGCCCCGCGCCGACAGCCGCGCCGCGCCGGTCATCCGCGCCCCGCCCAGCACCACCGCGTGCCCCCGCGCGTATTTGTGCGCGTCGAGCCGCGGCCAGGGGTAGCGTTGCCGCCACAGGTCGGGGCCGTTCACCAGGGTTTGCGGCGCGATGGCATCCAGCACGGTGTCGGGAATGCCGATGTCGGCCACCACCACCTCGCCGCAGAGGATACGGCCCGGCAGGAGCAGATGGCCGGGCTTGCGGCGGAAGAAGGTGACGGTCAGCGCCGCCTGCGGAGCCGCCCCCATCACTTGGCCACTGTCGCCGTGCAGGCCGCTCGGCACGTCCACGGCGACGACGGTGCGTCCCGCCATCGCCTCGACCACCTCTTTCGCCATGCCGTCGAGCGGGCGGGCGAGCCCGGCTCCGAACAGCGCGTCGATGACCAGGGGATTGCCTTCCAACAGCCAGGGATCGGCGGCCTCCACCGGGCCGGTCCAGCGCCCGGCCGCCACCGCCGCGTCGCCGCGCAGGGCGGAGCGTGACCCCAGCAGAGCCAACCGCACCGGCCAGCCCGCTTCGAGAAGAAGGCGGGCGATGACGAATCCGTCGCCGCCGTTGTTGCCCGGCCCGCACAGGACGACGGTCGGGTGCGGCGCCCAGCGCTCGCAGACCGCGCGCACCACCGCGGCCCCCGCCGCCTCCATCAGCACAGGCCCCGGCACGCCGCCCGCCATGGTCAGCGCGTCGGCGCGGTACATCTCCGCCACGGAAAGCAGTTCGTCCATCGCCTCCACCCGCCGCAATCCCGCATCACCGTCATCCGGCACAATAAGCGCCGATGCGGCCGCAGCAAAGCCGGGCACACAGGGAAGGGCCGGAACGACCGGCTTGGCACGAAAATTGGAAAGAAGGACTGGGGCGATGGATGGGACTCGAACCCACGACCGCTCGGACCACAACCGAGAGCTCTACCAACTGAGCTACCACCGCCACCAAAGAACGGAATGATCCGTCCGTCAAAACCCCGCCCGCTGTGCCCGCCGATGCAACGTCAGCGCGAAACACTGACGAGACAAGCGCATCCGCCGTCAAGGAGGACTGGGGCGATGGATGGGACTCGAACCCACGACCGCTCGGACCACAACCGAGAGCTCTACCAACTGAGCTACCACCGCCACCGGGGTCGCCTATTTGCCTCAAGGGACGGGTCGGGTCAAGCTCTATTTTCCACCGAATTCAACAATATGAAAAGCCGACGCCACCCCCTCCGGAAGGGTGTGGTTGCGCGGATTGCTTGCAGCTTGTGCACAAATATTGTTCACTTCGCCCTATCCGTTGGCAGTCGCGTGCCGCCCGCGGTGGCATCGGCGCGTCGCGGCCGGGCATCCCACGCAGCCGGACCGCAACCGCTCCGATTGGCACGCAACGTGCTTTACATCGGACCGTCGGCAGAGCCGTGGACGGTGCCTGCCGGCGTTGGCACCTCGTACACGAGAGACCCATGAAGAAGATCGAAGCCATCATTAAGCCGTTCAAACTCGACGAAGTGAAGGAAGCCCTTCACGAAGTCGGCATCAAGGGCATCACCGTCACCGAGGCCAAGGGCTTCGGCCGTCAGAAGGGGCACACCGAGCTGTACCGCGGCGCGGAGTATGTGGTCGACTTCCTGCCGAAGGTGAAGATCGAGGTGGTGATGGAGGACTCCCTGGTGGAGCGGGCGATCGAGGCGATCCAGCAGGCCGCCCACACCGGCCGCATCGGCGACGGCAAGATCTTCGTCACCCCCGTGGAAGAAGTTGTCCGCATCCGGACCGGCGAGAAGGGAGGCGACGCGATCTGATCGCGTCCCGAGAACCCGACCACCGGCCAACATGAACCAGCCCCGCCCACAACCGACGCAGAGCCGGCCGACGCAGAGCCGGCCGACGCAGACCGTCGCAACCGCAAGCGGAACGATCCGTGCGTGGATGCCCCTCCGGGCGCGACTTTTTGTGCTGTCACGTTGTGTGCTCGGGAAAGGCATGACATAACGTCCGCCGCGAGCGCCGTCACCCGCCCCTCGGTCGGTTTGACGCAGCGGGACCCAAACCTCTTAAGCGTGGAAAAAGAGATATGTCCGACATCAGCAAGGTCTTCGACCTGATCAAGGAACACGACGTCAAGTACGTGGACCTCCGCTTCACCGACCCGCGCGGCAAGCTGCACCACACCGCTCAGCACGTCTCGACCATCGACGAGGACGTGTTCGAAGACGGCATCATGTTCGACGGCTCCTCGATCGCCGGTTGGAAGGCGATCAACGAGTCGGACATGATCCTCCAGCTCGACCCGACCACCGCCGTGATGGACCCGTTCTCGGCCCAGCCGACGCTGAACATCCTCTGCGACGTCTACGAGCCGTCGACCGGCCAGCCCTACGCCCGCTGCCCGCGCGGCATCGCGAAGGCCGCCGAGAAGTACATGGCGTCGGCCGGCATCGGCGACACCGCCTACTTCGGCCCGGAAGCCGAGTTCTTCGTCTTCGACGACGTCAAGTTCAAGGTCGAGATGAACAAGGTTTCCTACGAGTTCGACTCGGAGGAAGGCCCGTACACCTCGGACAAGGATTACGAGGACGGCAACCTGGGTCACCGCCCGGGCGTCAAGGGCGGCTACTTCCCGGTCGCTCCGGTCGACAGCGGCTCGGACCTGCGTGCCGAGATGCTGAGCGTGCTCGCCGAGATGGGCGTGCCGGTCGAGAAGCACCACCACGAGGTGGCCGCCTCGCAGCATGAGCTGGGCATCAAGTTCGATACGCTGGTCCGCACCGGCGACAACATGCAGTACTACAAGTACGTCGTGCACAACGTCGCCCACGCTTACGGCAAGACCGCGACCTTCATGCCGAAGCCCGTCTTCGGCGACAACGGCTCGGGCATGCACATGCACCAGTCGATCTGGAAGGAAGGCCAGCCGATGTTCGCCGGCAACCAGTACGCCGACCTGTCGGAGCTGGCGCTGTACTACATCGGCGGCATCATCAAGCACGCCAAGGCGCTGAACGCCTTCACCAACCCGACGACCAACTCCTACAAGCGTCTGGTCCCGGGCTACGAGGCTCCGGTTCTGCTGGCCTACTCGGCCCGCAACCGTTCGGCCTCCTGCCGCATCCCGTACGTCGCCTCGCCGAAGGGCAAGCGCGTCGAGGTCCGCTTCCCGGACCCGTCGGCCAACCCGTACCTGGCCTTCGCCGCCCTGCTGATGGCCGGCCTGGACGGCATCCAGAACAAGATCCATCCGGGCGAGGCGATGGACAAGAACCTGTACGACCTGCCGGCCGAAGAGCTGGCCAAGGTTCCGACGGTTTGCGGCTCGCTGCGCGAGGCCCTGGACAGCCTGAAGGCCGACAGCGCCTTCCTGCAGAAGGGCGACGTGTTCACCAAGGACATGATCGAGTCCTACATCGACCTGCGCACCGAGGAGCTGCTGGCCTTCGAGACCATGCCGCACCCGATCGAGTACAAGATGTATTACTCCGTTTGATGCAAGTTGTTGATTTCGTTGGGGGTCGTTAGACTTTTTGTTCCAGATTTGGCGCAAAGAAACCCAAGGAAAATCAACAGCCGCAGTCTCGGATGTCTAACGTGGAAACGGGTCGGCTTGCCGGCCCGTTTCTCGTTTCGCGAGTGCGATCTGGTCTTCACTTCGCCTTCTTCCAGGAGATGGCTTCTCCAACCCTAGCGTGATCGAACCTGATGACAGCGGCCACACCCGCGTGTAGAGTTTTCTACCGACGGGAGAATTCTTGTGGCGCGTTCGTCCAATTTCGGGTTCCTGGCACGGCATGATGTCCAGCTCGAACGGCTGGGCGCCCTGGCCGAGCGCTTCTTCGCCGAGGACGCGAACACTTCCATCATCAAGATCGGGCAGTTCGCCGAGTTCCTGGCGCAGCTGACGGCGGCCAAGCTCGGGATGTGGACGTCGCCGGAGGAAAAGCAGGCCGACCTGCTGCGCCGCCTGCGCGACCGCGGCGTGCTGACCCGCGAGGTCGGTGACCTCTTCCACTTCCTCCGCAAGGCCCGGAACGACGCCGCGCACGATCTCGACGGCGATCATCGGATGGCGCTGTCCTGCCTGAAGAACGCCCGGACGCTGGGGGTCTGGTTCCACCGGACCGTCACCGGCGATCGCGCCTTCGCGCCCAGCCCGTTCGTCCCACCGCCGGACCCGCGCGCCGAGGGCGCTGCGCTGAAGGCCGAACTGGAGCGACTGCGAGGAGAACTCGCCGAGCGGCAGTCGGCGCACGAGCGCTTGGCGGCCGAGGCGCAGGCGGCGGCCCAGGCCGAGGCCGACCGCCGCCTGTCCGCCGAGGAGCGCGCCGCCCGCGCCGAGGCCGAGCGCCAGTCCTGGGAGCGGCTCGCCCAGGAGGCCGACGCCGACCGCGCGCGACTCGAGGCCGAGCTCACCGCCGCCCAGGCCCAGGCGGCGAGCGAGCCGGCGGAGGCCATCCAGGACCGCGTCGAGGTGGCCTACGCCATCGGCCAGGGCATCGACCTCGACGAGCGCGAGACCCGCCGCCTGATCGACGCCCAGCTCCGCGACGCGGGCTGGGAGGCCGACAGCGAGGTGCTCACCCACTCCGCCGGCGCCCGCCCGCAGAAGGGGCGCAACCTGGCGATCGCCGAGTGGCCCTCCGCCGACGGCGTGGCCGACTACGCGCTGTTCGCCGGCTTGACCATCGTCGGCATGGTCGAGGCCAAGCGCGCCAACGCCAACGTGTCGGAGTTCATCAACCGGGCGGAGCGCTACAGCCGCGGCTACGTCCCGCGCGGCGACGAGCAGCCGCCAGCGGAGGGGCCGTGGGGCGACCTGCGCGTGCCCTTCCTGTTCTCGACGAACGGCCGCCCCTTCCTGCGCCAGTTCGAGGCGCTGTCCGGCATCTGGTTCCGCGACGGCCGCCACCCGCAGAACCTCGCCAAGGCGCTGGACGGCTGGTACACCCCCGCCGGCCTCCTCGAGGCGCTGCGCAACGACCCGCGCGCCGCCGACGCCCGGCTGTCGCGCGACCCGTTCGCCTTCAACTTCCCCCTGCGCGACTACCAGCAGCGCGCCATCCGCGCCGTCGAGGAGGCGATCTCCGCCGGCCGGCGCGAGATCCTGGTCGCCATGGCGACCGGCACCGGCAAGACCAAGACCTGCATCGCGCTGGTCTACCGCCTGCTGAAGGCGCAGCGGTTCCGCCGCATCCTGTTCCTGGTCGACCGGACGGCGTTGGGTGAGCAGGCAGGCAACGCGTTCAAGGAAACGCGGATGGAGCACCATCAGGTCTTCGCCGACATCTTCGCGGTGAAGGACCTGGGCGACATCCTTCCCGACCCCGAGACGAAGCTGCACATCGCCACCGTCCAGGCGCTGGTCAAGCGCGTCCTCTACGGCGAGGAGCCGCCGGCGATCGACCAATACGACTGCATCGTCGTCGACGAGTGCCATCGCGGCTACCTGCTCGACCGCGAGATGGGCGACGAGGAGCTGAGCTTCCGGAGCCAGGACGACTACGTCTCCAAGTATCGCCGCGTGCTCGACCGCTTCGACGCGGTGAAGGTCGGGCTGACGGCGACGCCGGCCCTGCACACGGTGGAGATCTTTGGCGAGCCCGTCGTCCGCTACACCTATCAGGAAGCGGTGATCGACGGCTGGCTGGTGGACCACGAGCCGCCCATCCGCGCCCACACCGCTCTCAGTCAGGAAGGCATCCACTGGGACGCCGGGGAACGGGTGGACGTCCTTGACACGCGGACCGGGCAGCTCGACCTCATCCATCTGGACGACGAGGTCCGATTCGACGTGCAGGACTTCAACCGCAGGGTCCTGACGCCTGACTTCAACCGAGTCATCGCCGAGTGGCTCGCCGGCCACATCGACCCCGGTCTTCCGGGGAAGACGCTGGTGTTCTGCGCCACCGACCTGCACGCCGACATGGTGGTCGGCGCCTTGCGCACCGCCTTCGCCACCCGCTACGGCGCCGTGGAAAACGACACGGTCGCCAAGATCACCGGGCGGTCGGACGACCCGATGCGGCAGATTCGCCGCTTCAAGAACGAGTCGCTGCCCAAGGTCGCGGTCACCGTGGACCTACTGACCACCGGCATCGACGTGCCGGAGATCGTCAACCTCGTCTTCATCCGCCGGGTCAACAGCCGCATCCTTTACGAGCAGATGATCGGCCGCGGCACCCGCCTGTGCGAGGACCTGTTCGGCCCCGGCCAGCACAAGACCGCCTTCCGCATCTTCGACGCGGTCGGACTCTACGCCGCGATGCAGGACCTGACGGAGATGCGGCCGGTCGTCGCCAACCCCAACATCACCTTCGCGACGCTGATGGAGGAACTGGCCGAGGCCACCGGCACGCCCCTTCCGGCCCCCGCGCCGGCGCTGCCGCCGACCGGCTTCGCCGAAGAGGAACAGGCGCCGTTCGAGGGGCCGCCCGCCGCCCCGGAGGTCGCCGAGCGCCGCGCCCAGCAGGCGCGCTGGCTGGTCGGCCAGATCGTCGCCAAGCTGCACCGCAAGCGCCGCCGCCTGTCGGAAGCCGGCGAGCGCCGGTTCCGTGAGTTGGCCGGCACCGACCCGGACAGCTTCATCCGCCGCGTCAAGGACGCTCTGCCGGAGGAAGCGGCCCGCACCCTCCTCGAGCATCGCGCCCTGATGGAACTGCTCGACACCCGCATCGCCGACGACCCCATCCATGTGCCGCTCTACGGCGGCGCCGACGAGTTTCGGCACGAGGAGACCGGCTACGGCCCGAGCATTACCCGTCCCGAGGACTACCTCGCCAGCTTCCGCCGCTACTTGGCTGAGAACCTGAACCGGGTCCCGGCGCTGAACGCCGTCGCCACCCGCCCCCGCGAACTGACCCGCGCCCAGCTTCGCGAGGTCCGTCTGCTGCTGGAACGGGATGGCTTCGGCGAGGCCGAGCTGCGGGCCGCCTTCCGTGACGCGACGAACGCCGACATCGCCGCCTCGGTCATCGGCTACATCCGGCAGGCCGCGCTGGGCGATCCGCTCGTCCCCTACGACGAGCGGGTGGACCGGGCGATGCGCCGGGTGCTATCCAGCCAGCCCTGGACGAAAGCGCAACGCGACTGGCTGGAGCGGATCGGGCGGCAGATGAAGAAGGAGGTCATCGTCGACCGAGAGGTTCTGGACCAGGGCGAGTTCCGCCAGCAGGGCGGCGGGTTCGCTCGGCTCGACCGGGTGTTCAATGGGCGGTTACAAGAAATTACTGCTGAGATTCTGGACCACGTTTGGCTGCACACCGCATGAAGCAGACACAGAGGATATCATCATGAATAATATCGATGATGTGTTAAGTTTTGGTTCGGTTGAAGCCGACAACGATGATCTTTTGCTGGAATGCTTTGAGGACCATGACGCTTATATCTCCGCCAAAAATCACCGCAGGTTTCTGATTGTTGGCAGAAAAGGCTCAGGAAAGACAGCCATCTTCCGGAAGATATCCTCAGAGAAAGAGTACAATCGCTTTTCATATACTCATTCTTTTTCCGATTACCCGTGGTTTTATCATGATAAACAAAAGAAAAACGGAATACCTGAAGGAGAATGCTACCGATATAGCTGGGAATACCTGATACTTATATCTATATCAAAAATAATTGTTAATGAAGATGCATCACCTTGGTCCGACGACTCCCTTGAAGGAATGTCGCGGCTCGAAGCTTTTATTAAGGATACTTATGGATCCACATCCCCAGAGCTTAATCGTATTTTCGCTCCAGAAACGGTTCTGAGGGTAAAGCCATCCCTGACGGCAGGTTGGGGACCGGTAAGAGGTACCCTTTCCGTCGACCAAGTCAACGTCGAACATCTTCCGAGTGTCGTCTACGAGGTTAATCAGGCCCTCACAGAGGCGGTCATTCGCTGCCTCAACCCAAACCACGATTATTATATTTGCTTCGATGAACTTGATCGCGGCTTTGTTGCAGATGATGAGAACTACAAGTCACGACTCAAAGGTCTTCTTATTGCGGTTCGTGACTTCAACAAAAAGGTCAGAAGTTCCGGAAAGAAAATGTCATGCATTGTGTTCTTGCGGGATGACATTTTGCGCCACTTGAAGTTCGAAGATAGCAACAAGATTATGGAAGACTTTTCTTCAATAATAGAATGGGATAAGACTTCAACCTCAAAAACACTTAAAGGTATAATGGAGCGGCGTTTCTCCAGGGCGCTTGGGATTCCTACCACTGGTGCATGGGATATCGTTTTCGACGAGTCTCAGCAAATGCCTGGTCGACAAAGCAAATACCAACACATTATTGACAGAACCTTCAAGCGACCGAGAGACATCATCAAGTTCTCTAACGAAATACTTAGAGTTTACAAATCAGATTTAGGTCGAGGGGGTAAATTTGCCAACAAACACATCACAGAAGCTAGGAACGAGTATAGCAAGTATGTAAAAAAGGAACTAATTGATGAAATTCGTCAATATATTCCTTATGAAGAATCAGCTTTTGATATGCTTAGAATAATTGGCGCAACAACATTTACCATCGAAAGATTTAAGGCCGCACATAAACATATTTCCGAAAACAGAGAAGTCATTCCCGCGCCGTCGATTGTTCTTAGGCAGCTCTACAATTTCTCAATCATTGGGTTTCTCAAAGTTGGAGGTGCGGGTGGTGGATCTGAGTGGGTGTGGAAATATGAAGATACAGACGCAGAATATGATGAGCGAGCAACAATCTTCCGTACTCATAGTAGCCTAAAAGAGGTTCTTGGACTTAAACTCGGACGCGCAACAGCCGATGGCGAGAATGTTGCGGACCTAGCCGATGATTACTCCGAGATCGAACCGGACGAAGCATGACCGCCACCACCGATATCGTCTCCAAGCTCTGGGGCCTGTGCCACATCCTGCGGGATGACGGCATCACCTATCACCAGTACGTCACCGAGCTGACCTACCTGATCTTCCTAAAGATGGCGGCGGAGACTGGGGCGGAGGAGCAGTTGCCGGAAGGCTACCGCTGGGCCGACGTCAGCCGTCGCCAGGGGCTGGAGCAACTCACCTTCTACAAGGAGATGCTGATCCACCTGGGCACCTACGGGTCGACGCAGGTGCAGGCAATCTTCCAGAACGCGCAGACCAGCCTGCGCCAGCCGCGCATCCTCAAGGCGCTGGTCGAGGCGATCGACGGGCTGGATTGGTACTCGGCGCGGGAAGAGGGCCTCGGCAACATGTACGAGGGCCTGTTGGAGCGCAACGCGACGGAAAAGAAGTCAGGCGCCGGCCAGTACTTCACGCCGCGCCCGCTGATCGACAGCATGGTCGCGCTGATGCAGCCGAAGGCCGGCGAGTATGTGCAGGACCCGGCGGCGGGCACCGGCGGCTTCCTGATCGCCGCCGACCGCTGGATCAAGGCGCACACCAACAACCTGTGGGACCTGTCGGAGTCCGAGCAGTACTTCCAGCGTCATACCGCCTTCTCCGGGATGGAGCTGGTGCCGGACGCCCACCGGCTGGGGCTGATGAACCTGATGCTGCACGACGTCACCGGCGACCTCCAGCTCGGCGACGCGCTGTCGGAGCAGGGAACCCGGCTGCCGAAGGCGCATGTCGTCCTGACCAACCCGCCCTTCGGGACGAAGAAGGGCGGCGGCCTGCCCAGCCGCGACGACTTCACCTACCCCACCTCCAACAAGCAGTTGGCCTTCCTCCAGCACATCTACCGGGGCCTGCGGCCCGGCGGGCGGGCGGCGGTGGTGCTGCCCGACAACGTGCTGTTCGAGGACAACGCCGGCCGCGACATCCGCCGCGACCTGATGGACAAGTGCGACCTGCACACCATCATCCGCCTGCCGACCGGCATATTCTACAGCCAGGGCGTCAAGACCAACGTCCTGTTCTTCACGCGCGGCCAGACCGACCGGGGCAACACCGGGGAGGTCTGGATTTACGACCTGCGCTCCAACATGCCGCAGTTCGGCAAGACCCGCCCCCTGACCCTCGACCACTTCGCCCCGTTCGAGGCTGCCTACGGCCCTGACCCGCTGGGCAAGGCCCCGCGCACGGACGAGGGCGAGCTGGGCCGCTTCCGCCGCTTCACCCGCGAGCAGATCGCCGCGCGCAGCGACAACCTGGACATCGCGTGGCTGCGCGACGACAGCGCCGAGACGGAGTTGCCCGAACCCGAGGTGATCGCCGCCGAAATCATGGACGCGCTCCGCACCGCCCTTGACGAGATGGAGACGCTGTCCGATCTGCTGGGGACGGACGAGACGACTGGCGACGCCGTGGCGGAGGCCGCGGAATGAGTGGGTTGCCTGGCGGTTGGGAATGGACGGTTCTTGGAGATCTGATTTCTTCGATTGAAGCTGGAAAGAGCTTTCGTTGCGAAGAGCGCCCACCAGTAGGTACCGAGCCTGGCCTTGTAAAGATCAGCGCTGTGACGAAAGGCGTCTTTAACGAGGCGCAGTCAAAAACTGTTCTTGACCTCGGCCTTCTTGATGAAGCGGCCCGAATAGGCGCTGGCGACTTCCTCATGAGTCGAGCCAATACTATTGAATTGGTTGGCGCCTGCGCTATTGTTGAAACAATACAGCGAAATCTTTATCTCAGCGACAAGGTTTTGCGCCTCCGAATGCCGGATAGCTTCAAGACTTGGGTCATGAATTGGCTTAAGACAGAGCAAGGGCGCACGGAAATTGAAGAACGCAGCAGCGGCAATCAACTGTCGATGAGGAATATCGGGCAAGAGAGCATTCGTTCGATACCGGTTCCACTTGCTCCCCTCCCCGAACAATGCCGCATCGTCGAGAAGATCGAGGCGCTGACGGCCCGATCGCGCCGGGCGCGTGAGGCGCTGGACTCGCTGCCGGCGCTGATCGACCGCTACCGCCAATCCATCCTCGCCGCCGCCTTCCGCGGCGACCTGACGGCGGACCGGCGGAACGATCGGGACAGAGCCGAAGACGGGTCGCCCACCGGCTGGGCCTGGAAGACAATTGCCGAGATCATCGACGAAGGCCCGACCAATGGGTATTCGCCGAAGGCCGCACCCGACGGCAATGGGACAGCTAGCCTTCGGTTGTCAGCGACCACGTCCGGCCGAATGATCCTGAACGGCTCGACCATAAAGAAGCTGATCGAAGTCATACCCGAAGATTCGAAGTTCTGGTTGAGAGACGGCGACATACTTATCCAGCGCGCCAACTCGCTGGAGTATCTTGGAGCAACGGCGATCTATAAAGGAGAGGAGAAGAGTTTCATTTATCCAGACCTGATGATGCGGGTGCGAATCGCGGATACTTCACTGCGCACATACCTCTGGCGCTATATGAACGGCCGGTCAGCGCGCCGCTGGCTGAGAGAGCGTGCCACGGGCACTGCGGGCAACATGCCGAAGATCAGCGGGACGACGCTCAAGGAACTTCCGGTGCCGGTGCCGCCGCCGGGCGAGCGCGCTGTCATCAATCGGCGGATCGACCAAGCCTTCGCCGCGATAGATCGGCTCGAACAGGTTAGCCTTGAGAACGAGTCCCGCCTCGCCACCCTCGACCAATCTATCCTAGCCAAGGCGTTCCGGGGCGAGCTGGTGCCGCAGGACCCGAACGACGAGCCGGCCTCCGTCCTGTTGGAGCGCGTCCGCGCCGAGCGCGCAGCGGCGGGTGCCGTGCCACAGAGGAGGCGGCGGAGGGCGTGATGGACATTCCCGACCTGCCTACCCACGGTGCGCTTGCCACCTTTCCGCCAACCGCCTCAAAGGTCAAAGAAATGGCCGAATGGCTGACCGGGTTGGTGAAGATCACAACAACTTTGTCCGCCATTCTCGGCGCCCCGCTCGTCTGGATGTACATGGCCCGCGTCGGCGCACCCTTTCCCTCCGTCGATGCTGCGCTGGCGCTGTTCCTTCTGGTCTTTACGATGATGCTCGCCGCATTGGTGTTGATGCTTTTACTTTTGCTGATGCTGCCTATCACTATCAAACTTTCTGCCGATACGCCAGTACGCGAACGCTTTCCTGCTTTGTATAAGAGGAGTGGACAGATGACCGCTTCGCTGAGATATTTTTTATATGACTACATCAAATTATACCTGCCATCCATTTTGTTTCCCATTCTAGTCATCTCCGCGTATCCAATCGGAATGGCAATTGAAAACCAATCATGGATCAGCGCACCTATTTTATTGTTTTCAAGCTCAATGATCGGAATTTCTTATATCATTGTTGCGGAAACACGCCTAAATATTCGAAATGGCACGAAATGGCATAAAAATCTTTTAAGTACTGCATATTTTATTGTAATTGCAAATTTTTTGTTGTTAGTTTGGCTGTCATTCGTACCAATGTTTCTTTCGAAAATTTTTGATGCCTTCTCTGATCTTTCAGATCTTGTGAGCGGCACTCTCTTCCTAGGAGCATTCCTTTTCGTTTTTGCCCTCCATGCCCTGCTAACCCGGGGCGAACCGTCGTTAAGTCGGATTGCCGCTGCCGGGGTTGCCGTGGCGGTATTCCTCGTCATGGTCTGTCCGGGAGGAAGCGTGCTAGCGGCAACCGCCCTACGGATGCTCGGCTTTGGTGGCGGGATGCCGGTGACGATAACCGTCAAGCGTCTGGATGAGGGGAAAGGCATTGCCGAGGCACGTAAGCTGTCTGGTTGCCTGATCCTGCAAACCGGCAGCGCAGTCGTCTTCAAGATCGAAGCTGCCGACGCCAAGCGCTGCAGGCCGGAAATGCGCCCGCTCGAGCCTTTCCGGCCGGCTTCCCCGTACGAGGGAATCATCCAGTTCCAGCGTACCGACGTGACGGAGATTGAGGCGTTCCACGGAAAACCCCCGCCAGCCCCTCTACCGCCGCCCCGCAGCGTTCCCTGATCCCGACGACGAGACCAGCGAAAGAGTTTCCTTTATGCCCCCAAAGACCTGGATGGTCCGCGCCGGCAAGCGCGGCGCGCTGATCGACCGCTTCCGCAATGCCGGCCGGGTGGCGATCGGCTGGGCGGAACTCGGCTCGCTGGCCGCGGTCGCGGACCGGCCGGCGATGGTCGCCCTGGTGCGGGCGCAGTGGCCGGACTGGAATGCCTACGAAGTCGGGAACAACGCCGGCCAGCTTCATCGCTTCCGGTCGGAGCTCCAGGCCGGCGACCGGGTCATCTCCTACGACCCGGAGGGCCGCGTCTACCATGTCGGCTCGGTCGGCGGCGGCTACTCCTTCGAACCGGCCTTCGACCCCGACTACCCGAACGTCCGACCGGTGGCCTGGATCGGCACGGTGCCGCGCGATGCGCTGAGCGTGGCGGCCAAGAACTCGCTGGGCTCGGTCACCACCGTGTTCCAGGTGCCGGCCGACACGGCGGCGGAACTCGACGCGCTGCTCGCCGCTCCAGAAGACCAAGCGACCGTGGACCTCGCCGCGTCGGTCCATGCACGAAGCGACGCGGGCGGGGACCTCGCCGTCGGGCCGGCGCCCTCCGCCACCCTGGTCGACTCCGCCGCGGAGGCCGCCGCCGAGCAGGAACTGTTCGAGGATCTGGAAGCCAAGGCATTGGAGTTCATCAAGGACCGGCTGGCGAAGCTGAGCGCCCGCGACATGGAGCTGTTCGTCGCCGGGCTGCTGCGCGCTATGGGCTACAAGACGCGCGTGTCGCCGGTCGGCCCCGACCGCGGCCGCGACATCTTCGCTTCGCCGGATGGGCTGGGGCTCGAGGACCCCCGCATCTTCGTGGAGGTGAAGCACCGCAGCGGCGCCATCGGGGCGCCGACGGTCCGGTCCTTCCTCGGCGGCCGGCGGCCGGGGGACCGCTGTCTCTACGTGTCGACCGGCGGCTTCGCCCGCGATGCGAAATACGAGGCCGACCGCGCGGCCGTCCCGCTGTCCCTGCTCGACCTCGACGACCTCGTGGCGCTCGCGCTCGAGCACTACGACGCCCTGGACGTCGAGGCGAAGCGGCTTCTGGCGTTGAAGCGGCTCTACTGGCCGGCGTAGGACGGCGCCGGCCCAACGATCGGTCGCATCCCAAAAAGCGTGTGTGGTAAGCTTTGGCTTCGCGCCAAAGAAGCGACAAACACGATCTTTCATACCGGGGCGGCGGTTATCATGAGCGACAACAACGAAGCGGTGCTGGATGTTGTGATGGATCGGGCGCCGGCGGAGGCGCCTCCGCCCGTCCGCATCGAGGCGACGTTGACGCCTCGTCTGAACCTCGCCTTCCATCAGAACGCGGTCCCGGTCCTGCGTGAGCTGGTGCTGGTCAACGACGGCGACGCTCCGCTGGAGTCGGTCGAGCTGACCCTGACGTCGGAACCCGCGTTCGTGGCGCCCAAGACCTGGCGCATCGACGCCGTCCCCGCCGGCCAGCGCACGATCACGACGGCGCGCTGGACAAGGTCGATGCACGCCTGTCGGCCCTGCTGGAAGCGAGCCGTGCGCGCCGCGCGGAAGAGGTCCGGCGGCTCGAGGAAGCCGCCCTGGACGCGGTGGCCGCAGCGGACGGCACGACGACCGTCGACGCCGCGGTGGACGCGGAGGATGTTGCGCCGCCCTTGGATGATGTCGGGCAACACGACGAAGCCCCCGATGGAACGGGGCATCGTCCGGCCGACGACCTGTTCCAGGGCTCCGACCTGATGCAGCCATCCGTGGCCTATGCCCGCAACGCGAGCGCCGAACCGCCACCCGACGTGGATGGCCGGTTCTCCGAGGCCGATCCGAGATCGGTGGTGTGCGCCGTCAACCCGGACGCCTTCTTCGACCGGGAGTACACCGCCCCGCTCCAGGCGATGATCGACCACGTCATCACTGTGGAGGGGCCGGTCCGCGACGACGTTCTCGCCCGCCGGATCGCGCGCACGCACGGCTGGCTTCGCACCGGTTCCAAGATCCGCGACCGCGTCGTCACTCTGGCCCGCGCTCGCTTCCCGATGGTGCAGGAGGAGGTCGGCGCCTTCTTCTGGCCCGCCGGCGCGGACCAGACCCGGTGGCCGTCCTTCCGACGCCCGGCCGGGGACGAGCCCCGGCCTGTCGATGAGATTGCCTTGCCGGAGCTGGTTGCCCTGGCGAGGGCCGTGAAGGACGAGGGCATCACGGGCGAGGACGCCATCACCGCCATGGCCCGCGACGCCGGCCTCCAGAAGCTGCGCGCGGCCAGCCGTGATCGCCTCCGCCGCGCCTGGACCATGGCCTCGTCCGGGGAATGTGAATAGCCGCCGTCGGCAGGAGGGCTGGGTGGGTCACATCCCATATGCGAGCTACTACGGCGTTTGCCCGGACCGAGTGAACACCCGCGCAAGCGCCGCCCTGTGGTGCATCGTGACTGTCAGCTCGTTTCGCTGGGCGAAGTCAAGGACGGCCTCCTGCGTCCGGCTGGGAAGCCGTTTGCGGCGGACGTAGTCGCGGGCAACCTCGACCTCGGATCGCAACAGCACCAAGGCCGCCAGAACCCGCTCGGGACGCTTGATTTCCCGACGAACGAGGTGAACGGCCCGCTGTACGACATCCCAGTCGTGCAGGGCGTTGTATCGGAAGACTTCGGTTCTGCACAGGGCGTCCTCCCGAACCGTCAGGGAGCCGAAGAAGGGGTCCGGGGCGGTGAGCTGGTAGTCGCCATCTCCTCGATGGATGGAAATCCCGGACGGCACGCCGCGACCATGAAGATCAATCCACCGCTCGACGCCACGACGCGCGGAGCAATATTAGTGCGGCAGGCGCTTGGACCATGAGTACTGATCGAAGTACGGCTTCGCGATCGTGTTCATGAGGTAATCCCCGCTATTTCTTCGATCTTTTTATCCGATTACGGAATCTCGGAGAATCGATGAAATCTCGGTTCAGCCTTTCCTCCAGCGTGGGAACCAGATTCTCCCGAAGAGCCCATGGAGCCATTGCGAAAGACTCGGCAGGTATCGGAGCGCGTCGGTGCCGGCGGTCCCGCCGCCTCGTCATGGCCGGACCGGCTCGAGGTTGCACGCATCCCTCGCACCAGCCCGCTGTCCTCCCCTTCCTGTCGGCTTATCAGGACGTCTCCGGCTCGGAACCGTCCGTGAGGTTCTCAACGCCGATACGCTGGAGCACTTGGTCGGCAACGGACAGCAGATGCGTCCGTACTCGTGCGGCCGCCGCAGCCTGATGCGCAGTTTCCGAGGATTCGACCAGTTCCGGCGGCGCGTCGCCACGGTCGCGACGCCACGTCGCCCAACTCGCCAGCCGAACCCAGTGCATCGCCAAGGCCGCCTCATCGTGCGACAGGGCCGAGATTCCGCCGAGAGCCGCCTTGAGGACGATCCGCAACGCAGCCGTCCGGCTGGGCACGCGGCTGCGGGGCACGTCACCGCTGCCCAGGTCCGGATGCGCCACCGTGACGGCAAAGGCCACGGCGTCGAGCAGCGCCACCTCGCGTTCATCGAGGTGGACCGTCATCTGACGGAAGCCCTTGGCGCGAGCCCTCTCCCGCCATTTCCGTTGCCAGTCTGCTCGGGGCAAGGTCGTCTCCTCTACTGGTAGAGGTATCGGACTTGGTTCCTGGCGAAGTTGACGCAAGCCCATCGCACGAACGGTGGCCTGCCCGGCAACGGCACCGCCAGAAGCCCACAATCAAGCAGATTTGTGCTCGCCTCCCGGAGCCGGTTCCCGTCGAACGGCCCGATAATTTTCCGACATCGGAGGATGCGCCATCTCCAGGGCTCCCATCTGGGCAGCGTCGAAAACCGCCCCAACGAGCACCATCATGAAAATCGGATATGCCTACTGCTCCAACGACGCCCTCAGCGAAAATCGGGCGGCTCTCACCGAGGTCGGCTGCGACTGCGTCCTGCATGACAACTTGGGACAAGGCCGCAAGGCGCTGCTGAACATCCGCCAGCTCATGCGAGGTGAGGACACGCTGATCATCCGATCGGTCCGACAGGCCGCGGACTCTATTCACGAACTGGATGGACTGGCTCAGGACGTCCTCAAGGCGAGGGCCGAACTGGTGATCCTCGCGGAGAACCACACGACCCGAACCGTTATCCAGGCTCTCGGATTGCTGCGCAGCCTCTCCTCGACGGGGTTGCAGCCGGACGGAGTTGGCGGGATCGGCCACAGTCCGGAAGTGGCGGCGAGCCCGATGTCGCCCCGCAACGGTAGCGGACGGAAGCGGGTGCGGCCGATCCCCGACGAGGAGGTGATGCGCCGGCTCGGGAACGGCGAAACGGTCAATGCCATCGCCAAGGATATCGGTGTCGCCTGGGCCACCATCGACAGCGTCCGCAAGCGCCATCAGTCGACCTGAGCCATCGCACCCCGCCGTCCACGACACCCCTGCTTGCGCCCACCCCCGATTCCCCCAACTGCCCTGCAACGAGGAGGGCCCGAGCTTGCCGGCTCGGGCCCTCGAACCCGGATGGCGTGAGGGCTGTGGCGGCCCCCGCGCCGGCCGCGCACGTGAGACCGCACATGCCGCAGCTCCCCGCAAATGGGGTCATCCCCGCCTGCTGTCCAGCAGTCTCCGGCTTCCAGGAGACCTTGCCGTGACCGCCTTGCCGACCAGCATTCCGCGCCTTCCCGTCGCCCTGCCGACCGTGCCCGAAGACCGCCTTGAGGGCCGGGTGCTGCCCGCCTCCGGCTGGTGGACGCTGAACCAGCTTCAGCGCGGAGGCCGCATGATCCAGGATCATCACCAACTCGACCAGCTCGCCGCCGTCCTCGGTGTCCGAGGACGCGGAACCGATGTCTACATGTCCCAAGGCATTTTCGAGAGGCCGTCGCGGCGCGCGGTCCATCTGTCCCACATCACCCACGCCTACGTCGATCTCGACTCCTATAAGTCGCCGGTGATGTCCGACGGGAAGGGCATCGACGTGGTCGCCCGTCTGGTCTTGTGCGAGTGCGATGAATGGGAAATCCCCCGCCCGTCCTGCATCGTTCATTCCGGCCGTGGGCTGTATCTGAAGTGGTTCTGGCGGGAGCCGGTTCCCCGCGCCGAGGCCGGCCGGGCGATGGCGATCAACCGGGCCCTGGTCCGGTCCTTCCGGGATTTCGGCGCCGACCCCGCGGCGGTCGACCTGAGCCGCATCCTGCGGGTGGTCGGCTCCGTCAACAGCCGGTCCGGCAAGACGGTGGAGGTCATCTGGAGCAACGACGCGGACGGCAACATCGTGCGCTACGACTTCGGGACCTTCGCGGAAGCCGTTCTTCCCTCCAGTGGGGATGGGCCGGCTCCTCGCTCGGCGGAGATCGTGCCGTTGCGGCGCGCCCGGGGCGAACGGACAGTCGCGTCCCGCGAAGCCGTCGAGGAGCACCAGCGGCTCGGCCACAAGCTCTTCAACCGCGAGCACTGGCATTGGGGCGTCCTCGAAGATCTACGCTGTCTCGCGAAGCTTCGGCACGAGTCCGGCGTCGTCCAGGCCGCCGGCGCCGGACGGCGGGCCGGACTCGACCTCTTCGGCCACCTCGGCGCCTGCCAGCTCGCCAGGGTCATTCCCGCCCACCGGCTCGCGGCGGAGATCGAAGCGTGGGCGCGCCTCATCCTGCCCGACTGGTACGTCGACGGCGACTTCGGCCGGCACTGCTCGACGCTGCTCGAGCTCGCTCACCGGGCCGCCGCAGGCGAACGGGTCCAGCACGGCGGCAAGACCGTCAGCCCGATCTGGACGTACAAGAAGGCGCGTCTCATCGAGCTCCTCGAGATCAACTCCCAGGAGATGAGGCACATGACGCGCCTGATCGATGACGACGAGAAGCGCCGCCGCGACCGCGAAAAGTGGCGCGCGGACCACACCGGCCAAGACCGCGCCACCTACTTGGCGGCCAACGGCATCAGCAACGACAAGCCTTGGGAGGCCGAAGGCGTGTCCCGGGCGACTTGGTACCGACGGAAGCAGAAGCAGGAGGCAGCATCCTAGGCACGGTGAGACAGGTCCTCCCTACATCTACGCATACCGACACGGATAAGCCCCCCAGGGCAGAGGAACCGATCAGGGGGAGCCAGGAACCCTCCCCCTCGCCAACCCCGCAGGCACACGCGCGCCCCCCGCACACTCCGCCGCCGGCCAGCAGCGGGCTGCGAGGAGGGTGGAGGCGAGACGAAGACGTCCCGCTTCGACGCTGGCGGAGGTCCCGCACGGGTCGGAGCGGCCGGTGCCACCTCCCACGACGGGGTGTCGGACGACCGGTGTCTCGCTCTCCTCCTCACGTGGCGGGCTTGGAGTTGACCGTTGCTGTCGAAGAGGCCGCGCCCGGCCGCGGCAATCGCCCTGCTGGAGTTGCCGACGTCACGAACCGGCACCCCCGCCACCACACCGCCGGCGGGCGCGGGGCGCGTCCTGCGGAAGAAGCCCGGCCGCGATGTGGGCCAGCCGCCCGAGAACGCCCGCACGGTCCTTCGGCGACAGTGCGGCGAAGCTCTGGCTCTGAGGCGCTGCGCACAGGGCCTGATGCGCCTCACCCGGCGTCGGCGGCCGGTCGAGAAGCTCGCTGGAGTCATAGAGCCCGTCGGGCGTGTAGCGGTTGCTCATGACGACGCAGCGCTCGAGCGACACGGCGACCGTCTTCAGCGAACGGGGACCGTCGAGATGGATCACGATGCAGCGGTTCGGCTTCATGACGTCGGCTCCGTGGCGGCGGGATCAGTGGGCGCTGCCCAGGCACTCGGCGAGGCGGTCGGCGCTCCGGAGCGCGCTCAGGGTAGCCCGATGGGCATGCCGAACACGCACGACGGTGGCGATGGACAACCCGACGGCCGCCGCGATCGTCCGGATCGGAGCGCCGTCCGCGGACAGGGCGAGGATTCTGGCGACACGCTCCGACGTCGCACGGCCGTAGGCACGGCAGCCCTGAAGGGGCCGCGGCGCGTCTTCGGTGCCGGGGAGAGCCCCGAGAAGCGCTGCAATCTGGAGGATGACGGCCCCATCCAGACCCTCCCGCAGCAGGGTGACGCGGATGCCAGCGTCCATCGCACGGCGCAACGACGCCAGTGCTGCACGGGTGGTGTCGCCGAGATGCTCGAGACCGGGGGTGAGGAGTTCGTCGCCTTCATCGAGCAGGGCCAGCAGAGCGTCGTACCTGGCCCGGTCGACGCTGGTGTCATGAACGATGTGGGCGTCGGCCACTGCGGCAATGTGTTGGACGAACTGGCCGGCGGGCGCTGCCGCGGAGTGAACGTAGACGAACCGCATGGGAGGACTCCTGTCGTGATGACGGCAGCCGATCCGTGGATCGGCGCGGTCAAGCGCAGGGGCCGATGGGCATATGGGATCGCGTTCACGAGACGTTTCCCGGAAAATGCAGAGTCGCTTCATGGCTCATCCGATGGCTCTGGAGCGCGCGGCCGCCGCATGGCGGATTGGCGATCCACGGGGCGATCCGGCAGAACACCTGCACTGGCGGTCCACCGCCCTCCTTGCCCCGTCGCCGGCATTCCGCCGGGCGACCACAGGCACGGAGACCGCCATGCTTCTTCCCCTCGCCCCGATCGCCGCCGCACACGCCTCCGCCCGCCATCGGCCGGGCTCTCTCGTCGGCGATGCTCTGTCCCTGCTGCGCCATCCAGCCATCCTGGGGAGCTGGCTCCACGCCAGCCGCCTCGCGGAGTTGCTGGCCGCGGTCCACGCTCCGCATCGTGCCGGCAAGGCGACCGGGCAGATCGCGAACGAACTGCGCGCCAAGCTGCTTCCGCCCGCCCGGAACGGCCGCTACGCGGACATCGAGGTGAAGCCGGGCTCCCTCATCCGCGCGATCTCGTTGGCGGGCACCGGCGCCCCAACGGCCGCCCCTGGCGCGCTCCGGCCGCTGTCACGGCACGAGCGCCTTCAGGGACTGCTGGCCGGCTTCCATCTCATGCTGGGCGACGCAGTCTACTTACCGGCAGGCGATCGTGGGAGGCATCCAGGCCTGCATGATCGCCTGACCAGGACTCTCCCCGGCCTCGGCGACGCGGCGGCCGACCGGAGCCTCGCCCAGGTCGACGTCGTCGTGCTGCGCGCCGGCCAGCCCTTCCGCCTCTACGAGATCGAGACCAGCGCCGGCAAGGCGACCAAGGCTCTGGTTCGGCTGAGCGACGTCTTCATGACCGCCGGCCAACCCCCGGGAGGACTCTTCATTGCGGTGCCCGATGGGCAGGTCGACCGCCTGCGCCTCGAGCTCGAGCGTCCGACCCTGCGCGGACTGCGCGGCGTCGGCCGAATCCTGCCGTTCGCCGGCGTCGAGGACCTCCTCGGCCCGTGACGCTTCGCGGGACCCGGAAGGGCGATGCGCTGGATGGGCGGTGTCCCCGTGGCCCGCACGTCTGAAGACGCGATGCCCGTAGGGAACCATATGGCCGTAGGGAAGGCGCCGTAGCCTACGATCCTACACCCCTACACCGCAGCCGACCGTAGCGTAGGGGTGTAGGGGTGTAGGGGTGTAGGCTACGGCGCCGGCCTCGTCCTTGGATCATTCGATGCAACCGGGAAGAGATCATGGCGCAGAAGGCAACACAGGCCGCGGTGCAGGCCGCCTACCACACGCTCGTCGCACAGGGTATCCCGCCGACCTACGATGCCGTCCGGAATCGGATCGGCGGCGGCTCAATGACCACGATCAACCGCCACCTGCGCGAGATCGCCGCCGCTTCGTCTCCGCCGACGCCGCCTTCTCCGGCGCCGTCCGCTCCGCTGTCGGAAGAGGCGCCGGTCGAACTGCCGCTGGAGTGGCTCCAGGTTGCCGACGGGCTGTCGCGGACCGTGGCCAGCATCCTGACCCGGACAATCGCCGACGAGCGGCAACGGGCTGCCCAGCTTCTCGCTGCGGAGGCGGCGACTCGGGCTGCCGCCGTCGCCGCGGCGCGAGCGCAGACCGAAGAGCTGCGGCGCGCCCTCGAGGAGAGCCGGGGGCGGACCGACGCGGACCTCGACACCGCTGCCGAAGAGGTGGAGATGCTGCAGGGGATCATCGCCACTCTACTGGCCGCGGTCGAACTGGAGTCCTCCGACGATCCCGACGATCTGCACGCCGCCGCCACCCACGCGGTGAACCGGATCCGTGAACTGACCGGGACGGCGGCGCGTATCCCGGCTCTGGAAGCCGAGCTCGAGCAGCGCATCTCCGAGGTTCGGACGGCCGAAGCCCGCATTGTGGAGCTGCAGGACGCCGCCAACCGGGCCGAGCGTCGGCACCAGGAGCTGCTCGGGACCGCCTCGCGCGTCCCGACGCTGGAAGCCGCCGTGCAGGCTGCCGAGGCCCGCATCGCCGAGCTGTCGGCCCAGCTCGTCGCCAGCGCCGAAACCGCCGGGCGTGCCAACGCGCTGGGCGAGGTCGTCGTCCAGCTGACCACCGCGATGGCCTGCGCCGCCGCGCCGCCGACGACGCCCTCGGTTCAGCCCCGTGCCCGCCCGGCGAAGCGCGCCGCCGCCACCCCAACGACGCGCGCAGAGAAAAATCGCGCCGCTCCCCCGCCGGAGCCGGAGACGACCTCGGCCGACCAGCCCCTGGCGAACCTGGTGCTGACCGCACCGTCCCCGGCCGACGGCGGATCGTCCGACGCGCCGCCGCCGCTCGTGGCCGCCTGACCCGGAGGACGGCGTCGGCACCTCGATCGCCGCCGCTGTCCTCCCTGCAGTCCCGATCGTCGTTCTCCCCGTTGCGCCTTCATCGTCGGCCGCCATCTCCCCCCTCGTCCCGCCCCTTGGGGCGGACGGCCAGCCATGCGCGGTTTTCGCCCCAAGGGGACTCCAACTCGCGCAGGCCGGCCAGGGGCTCCGCCCCGTGGACCCCGCCAGGGAGGGAAACCCTCCCATGGACCCGCCCGCCGGAGAGGCCTGCCTCCCCGGACCCCACCGCGAGGAGGCCGCGATGCCGAAGACACCCCGACGCCCCTCCCGCATCGAGAGCGGAAGCGAGCAGCGCGCCAGAGCCTGTCAGATCAGCTACCGCGTGTCGGCGGACGAGTTCGACCGGCTCCAGCGCGCCGGCGAGGAGCGCGACCTGTCGGCGGCCCAGTTCGCGCGCGCCGTTGCCCTGTCCTCCCAAGGACAGTCCATCCCGAAGGTCCGCCGCCCCAGAGCGATCGCAGCACCACCGGAACTTCAAGCGGCGCTCCCCCTCCTCGGCGCTCTGCAGAGCGACCTTCGGCATGTCCGTACGCTCCTCAACCAACTGGCAGCTCGTGGCAACGCCGGCGCCGTCAAGCCTGCCATGGACGGCTACGTCAAGGCCGAGAAGGCCGTTCTGGAGTTGGCCGAACGGATCATCGCGGCGGTGTCGGGGAAGCGGCCTTCATGATCATCAAGACAACCCAGCGCGGCGAAGCGGCTTGGCTCTCCGCCCACCTCACCCGGACCGACGCCAACGAGGCCGTGACGATCATCGACGGGCGCGGCGTGGTCGCGCTGGACGTCCATGTCGCCCTGCGCCAGTTCGAGGCGCAGTGGCGGATCGCCAACTCACGGGCGCGCGACTTCCTTGTCCACGCTTCTATCTCGCCCGCCAAGCCCCTGTCGAACGATGAGTGGACCGATGCCTGGGGGCTCTACGAGGAGCAGCATGGCCTCTTCGGGCAGCCCTACATCGAGGTCGAGCACGCCAAGCCGGGGGACTCCGGCCGGCCCAGTCACCGGCACCGCGCCTACCTGCGCATCCGCCCCGACGGCAGAGCCGTCCATCTTGGACATTCCTTCCAGGCGAACGAAGTCGTCGCCCGTCTCTGCGAACTGCGCTTCAGGCACCCCCTGACGAAGGGCGCCCACAACCGGGCCGTCGTGGCCTACCTCGAGCGGAACGGATTCAGCGAGGAAGCCGGACAACTCCGCTGTCTGACCGAACGGCAGCGTCCGCGCGCCGGCCGCTCGGAAGCCGAGGCGCAGCAGGAGAGCCGCTCAGGCTCCCGCAAGGCGACCGCCGCCGAGTGCGCCGCCGCGGCGTGGCAGCTCGCCGACAGCCCGCTCGCGCGCCGCGCCGCCCTGGCCGAGGCCGGCTTCGCCCTCGCCCGGGGCGATCGGCGCAACGCGGTGCTCGCGGTCGACCCCGCCGGCGAAGCCTGGGCGCTCCATCGCCTGCTGGCGGCCGGCGAGCGCGGCGCCTGGACCGCGGCGCGCGTGCGCAAGGATCTCGAGGGCGTCGTTGAAGCCTTGCCGACCGTCGAGGAGCTTCGCGGCCGCCTGCGCGAGGGCGTGGGCCCGGAGAAGGTACCGTCGACCTCCGAGGAGACAGGCGGGCTCGCAGCTCACCTTGTCACCTCGCCGGCGGAGCGGAAGGAATCCATCGCGCCGGCGCCGATGGACGATGCGGAATCCTACTGGCCGACCGAACCCGACGACGTGGCCCCGACGCGGCCGTCCCCGGCGCCGATCGTCTGCCGGCTGGGCGCCGGCGCGACCACCATGATGCCGGACGCAGCAGATGACGCCGCCGCTCCGGAGATGAGGGACGTGGACGGGGATGCATCGCCGCCCGCGCCCACCTGGTCCACCGCTCCTTCGTCGCCGACCACCGGTATGGTCCCCATGAAGCCACCGTCGGACGGCCGGCGCGTGGCCGAGCCGAGCGCGAGTCCGCCGCCGACATCCGTTCGTGTCGTGACGCCGGCCCCACGGCGGACAAGGCAAACGGCGGACAACGGAGAACTCCGGTCAGGCGCTTTGGCCTCTCGGCGAGCGACGTCGAAGACGGAGGCGGGGAAAGGTGCCAGGACGGGCGTATCGCCTCCGCATCCCACTCAACAGCAATCCATGGTTGAGGTGGAGCGGAGTGCCGCGGCTTCTGGGCGGAGCGATCCCGGATCGGCCGCCTGGGCCCACCCGCACGACGGGATCGGGCCGGTGACGCCGTCCAGCACGCTGGCTGCCGACCACCATATGAACGCCCCGCGCCCCTTGGACAAGCGGCGGCACGACCCCATCCCACCTCTCGAGCCCGCGCTTCGCGGATCGGTGCGTGCCGATGATCGTGGTCGTCGGTTCCAGGAGCCGAACTCCAGCCCGCTGTCGTCGGAGGAAACGCGCCGACATGACGCCCACAGTCTCAAGCTGGCCACCCGTCGGATCAGGGATCTGGCGGCGACGGCGCCGCGCCGGACGGCCTCGACGCCGGTGCAGGCCCCGGCAGGGATGCCGCCTCTTCCCTCCGATGAACCCATTATGGGGCTCCTGGCGTGCTACGTCGGCGCCCTCATGGACTGGTGGGCGGCCCGGCAGCGGCATGGCGGAGACGCCGCCGACGCTCCTCCTCGTCGCCGCCTGGACGAGGCGTGGCGGGCCCTTCTCGTCGCCGCCCGGGCATGGTTGTCCGGAAAGGGTACTGGCGAGGGCGCGGACCAAGTTCAGACCCTTCTGACCCGCGAGATCGCGCGCAACCACCAGCACGCGTGCGATGCGCATGAGCGTTGGCTCGACCGGATGTACCCGCCAAGCGCGGCGAGGGTCGACCTCGTGGACCGGACCTCAAACGGCACCGCCCCCGCCGGATACCGCGCCGCCTCCAGGCGCCAAGCGGGACCGGAGCAAGAGATCACTGGCGCATAGAAGATTCAGCACCAAATCCCTGCACTTTTTTCTGCGGTCTGGGGACGCCCAAAATTGCCGGACCGAAATACGCTTCGGCGGCGATGGTGCCGTCACATCCAAGGTGACGCGATGCGAAAGGTGCTGCCGGCCAACATCTCGAAACGATGCCTCACGATCGATGAGGCCGCCGAGTACGTCGGTCTGTCCGCACCCTCCTTTGAGAGAGCGATCCAGGCTGGGCTCTACCCGCCTCCGCTCCCGCTCAACCGAGCCGGAATCGCGAGGAACGTCTGGGACCTTCGAGCGCTCGATCAAGCCCTCGACGGACTCAGCGGATTGAGCAAAGATTCCGCCGGGACCGTATCGCACGCCAAGACGAAGCTCACGGAGTCCATCAATGCGCGTAAAGCTGCGCTACGTAACCGAGCGGCGTAACGCCAACGGCAAGTCGCGGTGGTATTGGGATCGCAAGGGCCATCCGCTCTGCCGGTTGCCGGACGACCCGGTGAAGCGGTTCGCGCGGGCCGAGCAGCTCAACGCCCAAGCTGACCGCGCTGCCGCTGGCGTGCAGGTGGTAGCAGAGGGTAGCATCGCATGGGTCATCAACAAGTACAAGGAGAGCAAATCCTACGGCAAGCTGTCGGCGGGCACGCTGAAGTACTACAATCGCCTCCTGGACGACATATGCGAACTCGGTCCCGGCCTGCCGTTCGAGGTATTCGACCGCCGCATGGTCCTCGACTTCATCGAAACCTATGAGGGAATCGGCGATGACCGGAAAGTCGCCGCTGTGCTCCGCAACCTGTTCAAAACGGCGCAGTACTGGCGGATTGTCCCAGACAACCACGCTACCAATCTCGATCTCTCGGCGCCGGCGGCCCGCGAACGCATCTGGTCCGAAGAGGAGATCGCCGTCTGGCTCGAGGCCGCAGGGTCGCACCCGCGCGCCGAGGCCATGATTACCGCGTTCCATCTGCTGCACTACTTCGCCCAGCGCCCGATCGACATGCTTAAGATGGGTTGGTCGCATCTGCGGTCGGGCGCCGCCCTCGTCCGCCAGCAAAAAACCAACACGCTGGTCGAAGTGCCGTGTCACTCGGCGCTGGCTGCGCACCTGGAGAACCTGCGGCCAACGGCCACCACCATCGTCGCGTACAACAGCAAGTCGATGAGCTACCCAGCGTTCAACGCTGCCTTCCGGGAGATCCTGGCCAAGGCCGGCCTCGCCGACTCCGGGCTGCAGGCGCGCGACTTGCGGCGTACGGCCTGCGTCCGCATGGCCGAGGCTGGAGCAACCGAGACACAGATCAGCGCTGTATCCGGACACAACATCCAGACGACGCGGCAAATCCTCGAGACGTACCTGCCACGCACGGGCGCGATGGCTCGGGCGGCCATCAAAAAGTGGGAGAAGGCGGAACGTCGCCGGAACAAGAAAGTCTAACGCGTTAGACTTTTTCCGCTCCAAAACCAAGTGAATTCAATGCGTTAAAGGTCGAAGAGGAGTACAAGATGTACTACTCGGTCTGATCCATCGGGCCTCGGACCACCGGTTCCTGGTGTCCGCCCCGCCCTCGCGGCGCGGCGGGCACCACCGGAGGGACGAGCCGCAGGACAGAACACAGAAAAGCCCACCGGCGGCAGCGCCGGTGGGCTTCTTCTTGTCCGGCTCTTTGAAGGAACCTCAGGCGGTCCCGCCGTAGCGCCGCGCCGCCTCGATGGTCAGGCCGGTGCCGACCGAGCCGAAGATGTTGCCCTCGACCACGCGGGCGCCGGGCAGTTCGGCCAGGATGGCCGCCCGCACCTGCGGCAGCAGCGTGGAGCCGCCGGTCAGGAACACCGCGTCGATCTCCGCCGGCAGCGTGCCGGCCTCGGCCAGACAGGCGCGCACCCGCCCGCCGATGCGGCCGGCCAGGATCGCCGTCGCCTCGTTCAGTTCGTCCACAGACACCGGGCGGGTCATGCCGGCACCGCCCCAGTCCAACAGCAAGCCGGCCTCCGGACCATCGGACAGGGCGATCTTGGTGCGCTCCACCGCCATGGCCAGCGCGTGGCCCAACCGGTGCTCGACCACGCCGATCAGCCGCTCGATGCGGTCCGGCGTGGCGGAATCGCGCTGCAAGCGCTCCAGGTCGGCCATCGCCTTGGCGGTGTAGAGGAAGTTGATCTTCGACCAGGTCGCCAGGTCGAGGAAGAGATGCTTGGGCGCCAGCAGGCCGGGGCGCTTCATGGCGCTGCCATGGCCCAGCAGCGGCATCGCCGTCGCCAGCGACAGGTCGCGGTCGAAGTCGGTGCCGCCGACGCGGATGCCGTCGTTGGCCAGGATGTCGGCGCTGCGGTCGGCCCGCCCGCGCCGCTCCGGCCCGATGCGAACGATCGAGAAGTCCGAGGTGCCGCCGCCGATGTCGGCGATCAGGGCCAATTCCTCCCGCTCCACCTGCTGCTCGTAGTCGAGCGCGGCGGCGATGGGCTCATACTGAAAGGAGATGCCGCGGAAGCCGACGGATCGGGCGATTTCGCCGAGCACCTCCTCCGCCGCGGCGTCGCCCGCCGGGTCGCCGTCCACGAAATGCACCGGGCGACCCAGCACCACGTCGGTCAGTTCGCCGCCGAGCGCGGTCTCAGCCCGCTCCTTGACCGCGGCCAGGAAGCTGGCGATGACCGCGCGGAAGGTGATGCGGCCCTTGCGGAGCGCGGTGTCGGCGTCGATCAGGTCGGTGCCCAGCATCGACTTGATCGAGCGCATCAGCCGCCCCTCGACGCCCGACGCATAGGCGTCGATGGCCGCCTGCCCGACCGTCACCGCGTCGGCTTCGAAATCGAAGAAGACGGCACTGGGCAGGGTGGTCCGCGCGCCATCGAGAGGAAGCAGGCCATAACCGCCCTCCCCCAAGCCGGCACCCGCCGCCGTCCGCACGCCGAGCGTCGTGTTGGACGTGCCGAAATCGAGGCCGCAAGCCGTCATGGAAACCCCCGCCGTGATGGAAGGGGCGAGGCTATACAGGGGCCGGGCCCGCGGATCAAGACGCGCGACGGGACAGGCCGTCCGTGTTTGCTACTCCGCGGGAACGCTGCGGGTCGCCACGATGTGGCTCAGGGTGATGGTCATCACCGCCTCGCCATGCTGGTTCAGCGTGGTGTAGGCCAGTCGGACGGTGCCGCGGTCGCCCCGGCGGGACGGGATGGCCTCCACCACCTCCACCCGGACGCGCAGCGTGTCGCCGGGCCTCACCGGGCGCAGCCAGCGCAGTTCGTCACCGCCCGAGCCGCCAAGGCTGGTGCCGGTGATGGCCCCGGTGTCGCGGAACAGCCGGAAGGTCAGGGATAGGGTGTGAAAGCCGCTGGCGATCAGCCCGCCGAACGGTCCCTCCGCCGCGGCCACCGCGTCGATGTGGAAGGGTTGCGGATCGAAGCGCTGGGCGAAATCCATGATCTGGCTGTCGGTGACCGTCGCCCCTTCGGTCTCGATCAGGTCGCCGATGCGGAAATCCTCGAAGTAACGCCCCGCCATGCCCGCTGCCCTCCCGTTCCATTGGTCCTCGTAGAATGGACAGCACTAAATGTAGATGGCGCCATCCATATAGAGAACCGCCTTCCCGGCGATCTTCACGCGGTCGCCCGCCAGTTCGCAGGACAAGGCGCCGCCGCGGGCCGAAACCTGCCGGGCCTTCAGCCGCTCCCTGCCCAGCCGCCGCGCCCAGTATGGGATCAGCGTGCAATGGGCGGAGCCGGTCACCGGGTCTTCCGGAATTCCCTGGGCCGGCGCGAAGAAACGGGAGACGAAATCCACGCCCCCGTCCCCGGGCGCCGTCACGATGACCGCGTAAAAGTCCTCCAGCCGGGCGAGAGCGCTCATGTCGGGGGTCAGGCCGCGCACCGCCGCCTCGTCGTCATAAACGACCACGATGTCGCGCGCCTTCAGCACCGCCGTCGGCGGCGGTCCGCCCAGCGCGTCGAGCAGACCGGCCGGGGGCTCGGCCAGCGCTTCCGGCGGGCGGCTGGGGAAATTCAGCGTGTAGAGGTCGCCGTTGCGGGTGACGCTGAGGGTTCCGGCCTTGCGCGTGGTGAAGTCGATGCGCGGGCAGCCCCACTCCAGCATCGTCGCGATGACGAAGGCCGAGGCCAGCGTGGCGTGGCCGCACAAATCCACCTCCACCGCCGGGGTGAACCATCGCAGGTCGTAACCGTCGCCGCGGCGGACGAAGAAGGCGGTTTCGGAGAGGTTGTTTTCCGCAGCGATGGCCTGGAGCGTCGCGTCGGGGAGCCAGTCCTCCAGCGGCACGACCGCCGCCGGATTGCCCGCGAACACGGCGTCCGCGAAGGCATCGACCTGATACAGGGGAAGGCGCAAGGTGCCTCCTTACGGTTTCTCGGTGAACAGGAACGCCTGGGCGTGCCGCTCCATCCCCGCCGCCTCGTAGAAGGTGACCGCCTTCGGCGCGGACAGGAGAAGGCAGGTCACGCCCTCCCCCACCTCGGCGCGGGTACGGCGCATCAACTCCTTGCCGATGCCGCGCCCCTGACAGGCGCGGTCGACGGCGAGGTCGGACAGGTAGCAGCAGAAAGCGAAATCGGTGACGGACCGGGCGACGCCAACCAGCTCTCCGGCCGCGTTGCGGGCGGTGACGATCAGACCGGCGTTGCGCAGCATCGCCTCCACCCGCGGGCGGTCCGCAACGGGCCGGCGTTCGGCCAGCCCGGAGCGGTGGAGCACGTCGATGAAGGAGTCGGCGGTCAGGTCCGGCTCGACGGCGTAGAGGATCGCATCGGCGCTCATCGGATCAACCCCGCCAGAAGGGCTTGTTGACTTCGTTGTCCACATCGGCGCGGGACACGCCGATGTCCTTCAGCAGATGATCGTCCAGCCGCATCAGCGCCTGCCGCTGCCGCCACCGCTCGTAGCCGTTCAGACCGGCCTCCATCACGAACCAGACGGGGCGGATGCCGGCGGAGAGGGCGCGCGCGATGACCTTGAAGACGGTCGTGAACGAGGACGATCCGGACGACCGGGTCGCTTCTGTGATGCGCATGATGAGCCTCCTTCGTCAAAACATTCGGCCCCGAACAATCGAGACAATGGCGATTATGTCCGCGCAATCGCCGCGGTCAATGTCATTATTGTCACCATTACATTCCCGATGTCGGATGTATCTCGCCCGCCACACCCATCGCGCCGGAACAGCCTGCGCGGCTCGTCGGGCGTCAGCGTGCCAGCCGCTCGGTGGCCTGCCGCCAGCGGGTCTTGAGAATGGTCAGGTCATGGGGGATCGCGATGTTCTGCTCGCCGGCCGCAAGGATCATGTCCAATTGCACCCGAAGTGGTTCCCGCTGGGCGTCCGACTGTACGCGCGGGGCCAACCGCAGGATGGCGTCGACGAGCCGGATGAGCACCGCGGCGTTTCCGCTTCCGGCCTGTCGGATCTGGTCGAAGCCCGCGCCGACGAAGCCGTCGTATCCGGTCACGTCCCGCACAAGGCGGACGGCCCCGCCAGGGTCGCGCAAAACCGCCGGCTCGATTCCGCGGTCGAAAATGCGCGCCATTGAGGCCGAAAGGTTGTCGATCACCGCCAACGCGGTGAACACGTCGTTGATCCCCGGCGACAGAGCGCGGGTGGCCATCTCCACCAGTTGGCGGATACCGAACTCCACGTCCTGGGTCGGAGTGCGCTCCGAACCGACGATGAAGGCGGCGCGGATTGCCCCGGACAGCTCTTCCGAGCAGGCGCTGGCCGGAAACACGGCCACATGCTCGCCTCCGCCGATGACGTAGTGGCCGGGCCGGATGTCCAGGCGGATCACCGCATCGGCTCGGCGGGCAGTGGCGACAAGCCTGTCCAAGTCGATGGCTTGGACGTACCCATCCTGGCCGAGGTCAACCCAGGCGAAATCATCGCCCAGCTCGGGCGGCACCTCCATAAGGCCATCGCCGTGTTCCGGCAGCAAGGCCATGGTCACGTCGCGCAGGTCCGCAGCGACGCGTTGAACGACATTGTCGTAAATGATCGAACGGGCAAGCTTGTGGACATAAACCAGCAGCACGAACAGGCACAAGGCGGTCAGTCCGGTCCCCACGCTGACCGCCAGATGGGGCACCGTGTCGGCTCGATTGCCATCGATGGTCCGGAAGACGACGAGCAGATAGACGATGTCCGCCAGAAAAAGGCCCAGCACCACCTGGGTCGTCCAATCCTGGATGAAGTTGCGGATCAGACGGGGGCCGATCTGGCCAGCGGCCAAGGTTAGCACGACCATCGTGATCGAGACGACCAACGACGTCATGGTGATCATGCCGGTCAACAGCGACGACAGCAGCTGGCGCGCATTGCCGGCGTCTCCAGCGTAGAGGAGCCAGTAATCCGTGGCGTTCTCCACGGCGCCGCGCCCCCAGGTGAGCAGCCCGACGGCCAGCACCGCCGCCGCACCACCCATCAGGACCGGAACGAACCAAAGGCTGGCGCGGAGAAATTCCCAGTAATGGCGAATCCGGTCCTTCATTGCCGCTCCCTGGGACATGCCGCTCGCAACGGGGGAACAACGTCCGGCACAGTCACATGGCCCCGGCACGGGCACGGCAGCCAGGACGGAGCATCCATGAAAAAGGCCGGCCGCGTGAAGCGGCCGGCCCTGAGCGATGGCGGCGCCGAGGCGCCACCGTCGTCTGTGCCCGTTACTCGCGGTTGCCCATGAGTTGCAGGAGCATCTGGAAGAGGTTGATGAAGTTGAGGTAGAGCGAGAGGGCGCCCATGACGGCGAGCTTGGTGTTGCCCTCGTGCCCGTAGCCCTCGGCGTACTCCTCCTTGATGCGCTGGGTGTCGTAGGCGGTCAGGCCGGTGAAGATGACCACGCCGATGATCGAGATGGCGAACTGCAGCGCGCTGGAGCCGACGAAGATGTTGACGAGGCTGGCGATGACGATGCCGATCAGGCCCATCATCAGGAACGAGCCCATCTTCGACAGGTCGGCCTTGGTGGTGTAGCCCCACAGGCTCATCGCCGCGAACATCGCCGCGGTGATGAAGAACACCCGCGCCACGCTGGCCCCGGTGAAGACCAGGAAGATCGACGCCATCGAGACGCCCATCACCGCGCAGAAGGCCCAGAACAGTCCCTGCAGCGCCGATGCCGACATCGCGTGGAAGCGGAAGGACAGCACCATGATGAAGGCCAGCGGCGCCAGCATCACCACCCACTTCAGCGGGGTCGTGAAGATCGGCACGTACAGCGCCGGCGTGCTCGCCACGAACAAAGCCACCAGGCCCGTCACGGCCAGGCCGAGCATCATGAAGTTGTAGACCCGCAGCATGTGCTTGCGCAGGCCCTCGTCGAACGCCGCACGGTCAACGCCCGCGGCGCCGGCGCCCCAACGACTCTGGTTGGGATACTGGTCGAACATTGCGAAAACTCCCTCGTTCAAGCCTTTGACCGGCGGGCCTTTGACCGGCAAGCCTCTGACCGGCGGCGGACGCATGGCGGCGGGTCGGCCGCGGAGAAGCGGCGGGAAGGTGTGGCTGCGCTGTCCATCGAAGAATCCTCCAGATGCGCTCACGCCCGTCGGCGCAAAAGCAGATGAGGAGATCCGACATCGCGGCCGACGACTCGGCTGCCAGAGGGGCCCGGACCCTGATTGCCCTAATAATTGGCCGTGTGGCCGGCGCCTTTCAAGATGCCCGCCCGCTCACAGGTTCCACACGAACGGGAGCTTGGAACACGCGCGCCTGTTCTTATATGGCGGCTTGAGAGCGACCGATCCGGCGAGCCGGGCCGCCGCCTTTTGCCGCAAACAACCAACAGAGCCGGATCAACAAGATATGGAGAGTGCCGCGTTGAGCGATCAGCACCACAGACGCCTCGAACGGCGGGTGGATCGCATCCAGGAGAAGCTTCCCGACACCTTGGCGCGGATGCTGGCCTGGCTCCGCGAGCCGCGGGCGACCTGGGTGCGCGCCCCCGCCGGGTTTTTGCTGATTCTCGGTGGCCTGTTCAGTTTCCTGCCCGTACTGGGAATCTGGATGCTGCCCCTCGGCCTTGTTCTGCTCGCTTACGACGTTCCGTTCCTTCGCCCACCGATCAACCGCGCGCTGGTGCGCGGCGAACGGCGCTGGAAGGAGTGGAAGCGGCGGCGCCGCGCCGCTTCCTCGTCCTCGTAACCGTGCCGTTGCGTCAGGAATAGGACGCCGTACGGGCCGGCGTGCGCTCCAACGGCCCTTCGCCGGGGCTGTAGCGCTCCGGTCGCGGACCGGACAGGCGCTCATGGTCCTCGTCGCTCATCATGGCTTTCAGCGGGCAATGGCCGCTCATGCCGCGAGCCACCAGGGCGGCACCGGCCAGCCCCATGATGGCACCCCGCACATCGGCGCCGCGGCGCACGCCGCCCGCCGCCATGACGAGGCCGAGGCCGGTGGACACGGCGCGTTCCAGCGGCCCGAGATTCCGCGCGCCTCCAAAGAAGCGGTCGTAGGTGTGTCGGATGGCGTTTTCGGCGCTCATGCCTGCTTTCTCCCGGCTGTACCCGGCGCGAGAGGGATGCCGAAGCGGCGCCGGGCGGTCCTGACTGCAACGCCCGCCCAGGCGTCCGGGTTCCCGACAACGCAATGCACCTGGACATGCACAATCGCGACAATGCGGTGACACTTGCCGGCTGATCGACACAATGTCATCATTGTCCCTATGACAAATTGGGTTCCTGATCTGGAAGGCCGGCAAGGCCCCCGTTACCGCGCCATCGCCGACGCCCTGTCCGACGACATCGCCAACGGACGGCTCGCCCCCGGCGCGCGGCTTCCCACCCACCGCGACCTCGCCTACCGCCTCGGCGTCACCGTCGGCACCATCACCCGCGCCTACACGGAGGCTGAGAAGCGCGGCCTGATCGGCGGCGAGGTCGGGCGCGGCACTTTCGTGCAGGGGCAGCGCCACATGCCCCCATCCGACCCCTTCACCTGGACGCCCCGGCCCGAACCGTCGGTCATCAACATGACGGTCGTGACGCCGGAGCACCCGATGTCGGTGCCGATGATGGGCGCCACCCTGGCCGCCATCGGCGCCTCGCCGAACCTGGGAACGCTGCTGGAATACGCGCCGCACGCCGGCCTGCCCGCTCACCGCGCCGCCGGGGCGCAATGGCTGACGCGGCAGCACCGGGCGGCGGCCTCCCCCGACACGGTCCTGCTGACCACCGGCGCGCAGAACGCCATGGCGGTGGCGATGGCCGCGGTGGCCCGTCCCGGCGACGTGGTGCTGACGGAGCGGCTGACCAATTACGGCATGAAGACGCTGAGCGCGGTCGAGGGCTACCACCTGGAGGGCATCGCCATCGACGAGCATGGCGTGGTCCCGGACAGCTTCGACAGCGCCTGCCGCCGTCTGGCGCCCAAGGCGTTGTATCTGGTGCCGACCCTGCACAACCCCACGGCCTCCGTCATGCCGCAGGCCCGGCGCGTCGAGATCGCGGCCATCGCCCGCCGCTACGGGGTGGTGCTGGTCGAGGACGACGTGTTCGGTTTCCTGGTCCATGACGCGAAGCCCATCCAGGCCATCGCCCCGGACGTCACGGTCTATGTCAACAGCCTGTCCAAGAGCGTGTCCGCCGGGCTGCGCGTCGGCTACGTCGTCGCTCCGCCGGCCCTGGTGCCGCGGGTCGAGGCGGTCATCCGCGCCCTGCAATATTCCTCCCCGCCCCTGCCGCCGGAGGTCGCGACGCGCTGGATCACCGACGGCAGCGCCGACCGCATCGCCGAGGCCCAGCGCGGGGAAGCCACGGCGCGCCAGCGGATCGCCCGCTCCATCCTTCCCGCCAGCGCCGTCTGCGGCCACGCGTCGGCGCAGCATCTCTGGCTGGTCCTGCCCGAGCCCTGGCGGCGCGACGACTTCATCGCAGAGGCGCTGCGCCGAGGCGTGAAGGTGACGGGCGGCGACGTGTTCGCCGTGGGCCGGGCCAGCGCCCCGCACGCCGTGCGGCTGGGCCTCTGTCATCCGCACAGCCGGGACGAGCTGGCGCGCGGCCTGCGCACGCTGGCCGATCTGCTGGAGAATCCGCAGACGGCGATGCTGTCGATCGTGTGATCGGGAAAAGACGGGAAGGCCGCGCCCTTACGGGAACGGCCTGACAGTGTGCAGGTGGTTCAGCGGGCCGTGGCCGTGGCCGAAGCCGGGGGCGGAGCGGATGGCCTCGTCCACATAGGCGCGGGCGCGGGCCACCGAATCGCGCACGCCCAACCCCTGGGCAATGCCGGCGGCGATGGCCGAGGCCAGGGTGCAGCCGGTGCCGTGGGTGTGCGGGGTGTGGATGCGCCGCCCCTCGAACACCTCCTCGCCGTCTTCGGTGAGCAGCAGGTCGCACAGCCGCTCGTCCTCCAGATGGCCGCCCTTGAGCAGGACGGCCTTCGGCCCGAAGGTGCGGATCATCTCGGCGGCGCGGCGCATGTCGTCCAGGTTGCGCACCGGGATGTCGGTCAGCGCCTCCGCCTCCGGCAGGTTGGGGGTGACCAGTTCCGCATGGGGCAGCAGGCGCTTGCGCAGTGTCTGCACGGCGTCCGGCTCCAGCAGGAAATGGCCGCTCTTCGAGACCATCACCGGATCGACAACCAGCGGAACGTTGATCGCCCGCGCTTCATACTCGCCGGCCACCGCCTCGATGACGGCGGCGTTGGCGAGCATGCCGATCTTGATGCTGTCGGCCCCCAGGTCCTCCAGCACCACCTTCATCTGCAGGGCGACGAAGGCCGGGTCCACGGGCAGCACACCATAGACCCCCGTCGTGTTCTGCGCGGTCAGCGCCGCGATGGCGGTCATGGCGAAGGCGTTCAGCGCGCTGACCGCCTTGATGTCCGCCTGGATGCCGGCACCGCCGCCGGAATCGGACCCGGCGACGATGAGAACACGGCCGTTGATCGGGTGGGCCTGCATCGGGATTGCTTCCGTCTGGTCGTCTGGTTGGATGTTGCGCCTAGGATGCGGTCTCCAGCCGGGCGGCGTCCATGATGGCGCCGGCAATGTCGGCCACCACCGTGTGCACCAGCCCTTCGTCGTCGCCCTCCGCCATGACGCGGATCACCGGCTCGGTCCCCGACTTGCGGATCAGGATGCGTCCCGACCCGTTCAGCCGCGCCTCGCCGTCGCGGATCGCCGCCTGGACGGAGGCGATCTCCAGCGGCTTCGAACCGGCGGCGAAGCGGACGTTGGTCAGCTTCTGCGGCACCGGGGCGAACACCTGGCAGACCTCGCTGGCCGCCCGGCCGCCGGACTGGATCAGCACCGCCAGAACCTGGAGTGCGGCGATCAGCCCGTCGCCGGTCGTGGAATAGTCGGACAGCACGACGTGCCCCGACTGCTCCCCACCGACGTTGTAGCCGTGCTCGCGCATATGTTCCACCACATAGCGGTCGCCGACCGGCGTGCGGACCAGCGCGATGCCCAGCCCCTGAAGATGGCGCTCCATGCCCAGGTTGGACATCACCGTAGCGACCACGCCGCCGCCCTTCAGCGTCTGCGCCTGCGCCCAGGAGGAGGCGATCAGCGCCATCACCTGGTCGCCGTCGACGACGCGCCCGGCCTCGTCCACCATGATCAGGCGGTCGGCGTCGCCGTCCAGCGCGATGCCCAGATGGGCGCCATGGGCCACCACCTGCTCCTGCAGGGTCCGGGTGGCGGTGGCGCCGCAATCCTTGTTGATGTTCAGGCCGTCCGGGCTGACCCCGACCGGGATCACGTCGGCCCCCAGCTCGTACAGCACCTTCGGGGCGACGCGGTAGGCGGCGCCGTTGGCGCAATCCACGACGATCTTCAACCCGTCCAGCCGCAGGCCGCGCGGGAAGGTGTTCTTCACATATTCGATGTAGCGGCCCGTCGAATCCTCCAGGCGGGAGGCGCGGCCGAGATCGGCGGAGCCGGCGAGGTCCGGCGCGAAGGGCTGGCCCATGCGCGTCTCGATGGCGATCTCCACGGCGTCCGACAGCTTGTAGCCGTCCGGTCCGAATAGCTTGATTCCGTTGTCCTGGAACGGGTTGTGCGAGGCGGAGATCATCACGCCGAGGTCGGCGCGAAGCGAGCGCGTCAGCATGGCGACGGCGGGGGTCGGCAGCGGGCCGAGCAGCACGACGTCCATGCCCATGGAGATGAAGCCCGCGGTCAGCGCCGGCTCCAGAAGATAACCCGACAGACGGGTGTCCTTGCCGATCACCACGCGGTGCCGGTGGTCGCCCCGGCGGAACTGCAAAGCGGACGCCATCGCGACGCGCAGGGCGGTTTCCGCCGTCATCGGATCGATGTTTGCGGTGCCTCGGATGCCGTCGGTGCCGAACAGGTGTCGCGTCATGAATATCCTCGGGAATGGCCCAGTCACTGTACCGCAAGTGCGGATGTGTGAAAATGTCATCGCTTGCCGCGGGGGGCGGGGTCAAGCACCCTTCCGCGCAGACGCCAAAGGGTTACACGCGCGCCGCGATCACGGCATCCTTGCGGGATGGAGCCCCTCCCAGACGGCGCGCGCCTGGACCGTTTGGGGCACGTCATGGACACGCAGGATCTGCGCGCCCTGGTTCAGCGTTTCCAGCCCCCCGGCCAGCGAACCGGGCAGCCGCTCCTTCGGCGGCTCGCTTCGCGACAGTTTGCCGATCAGGGTCTTGCGCGACAGCCCGATCAGAATGGCGCAGCCCAATCCGTGATAGAGAGCGGTGTGGCGCAGGATGTCGAGGTTGTGCTCCACCGTCTTGCCGAAGCCGATGCCGGGATCGACGGCGATGCGCTCCAGCGGCACTCCGGCGGCGAGGCAGGCCTCGACCCGCTCCTCCAGCCAGTCGAAGACGTCGAGCGCCGCATCCTCATAGACCGGGTTCTGCTGCATGGTGCCGGGTTCGCCCCGCATGTGCATGACGACCACCGGGGCCGCCTTCTCCGCGACCAGCGGCAGCGCACCGGGATCGCGCAGCCCGGCCACGTCGTTGATCAGCGCCGCCCCGGCGTCGAGCGCCGCGCGCATCACCCGCGCGTGCCGCGTGTCCACCGACACCACGGCGCCCTTGGCCGCGAAGTGACGGACGACCGGCAGGACGCGGGCCTCCTCCTCCTCGGGCGACACGGGGGCGGAGCCGGGACGGGTGGACTCGCCGCCGACGTCCAGCAGGTCGGCGCCGGCCTCCAGCATCGCCTCGCCATGGGCGATGGCCGCCGCGGAGTCGAAGAAGTCGCCGCCGTCGGAAAAGCTGTCCGGCGTCACATTGACGATGGCCATGATGCGGGGGCGCCCGAGGTCCAGCCCGGCGAACGGCGCCCGCCCACGGGTCAGCGCACCCAGCCGCTTGTCCAGGCTCTGCGCGACGGCGGTTCCCCGCTCCCACCCCCAGGCCATGACCTCGGTCAGCGGCGCGAAGGCCCGTTCGATCCTCGCCCCCTGCCGGACGATCAACTGGGCGGTGGTGAAGGCGAAGCGCCCGCCGGCCAGTGGCACCGCCGCCCCGGCGCTCCAGGCGGCGATGGGCAGCAGCCCGACCGGCCTCAGATAGACGCGGACACCGCCCTCCCCCGCCCACGGTGCGAAGGAGGCGAGCGAGCCGGCGGCTGACTTCGGGGCGGGCTTGGCGATAGGGGGCATGGCGGCGGTTCGTGCAGCGGAACGGAAGACCGCAGCCTGTCACGGCGGGAAGCCCCGGCGCAAGAGACTGCGGTCCACCGTTTCACCGGAAAGCCATCGCGTTTGGCGTTACGCGCTTGTCATGCGCTCTTGGGCAGCGGGGCCAGGGCGGCCAGCATCTGCTTCTTGCGCTCCCCGTAGATGCTGCCGAGTTCCTCGGCGCGCTTGTCGTCGAGCGCCTTCTTGGCCTCCTCGAACAGCTCCTCCTCCTCCTCGTCGAGGTGGTGGCGGGTGACCTCGCCCAGCACCTGGAGCTTGGCCTTCCAGGCGGTGCTGTCGGCGGGCATGGCGTTCAGCTCGTCGAGGAAGCCGTTGATGATGTGGTGCTCGTTCAGGCCCTCGGTGGTCTCCTGCCTGGTGTTCTTGGCCTTGGACAGCGATTGGTAGAAGACGGCCTCCTCGATCTTGCCGTGCGCCCACAGCTCGCGCTGCAGATCCTCATAGGCGGCGCGCCCGTCGCCATCCGCCTTCTCGGCCGCGTCGAGCAGGCGGCGGATGGTGTCATGGTCCTGCTTGATCCGGTCGAAGATGCTGGTCATCGGTCCTGTCCCGTTGTTGCGATGTCTCGACGAGACTCAACCCTGACCCCGATCCCGGTGTTCCCGGTACCAAACGGGGTCAGCCATGCCGAACCATCCAGTGCAGGCTGAACAGTCGGTCCTCGTCGGTCCAACTCCGCTCCGTGCGCCAACCGGCGCGGGCGGCGAGGCGGCGGAAGCCGGGTACCGAGTATTTGTAGGAATTCTCGGTGTGGATCGTCTCGCCGCGGGCGAAGCGGATGGCGTGGCCGGCGATGCGGACGGTCTGGTCGTCCAGGCTGCGCAGATGCATCTCGATCCGCCCGCGCGCGGTGTCGTAGCGGGCGACATGGGCGAAGCGGTCCAGGTCGAAGGTGCCGTCCAATTCGCGGTTGATGCGGGCGAGCAGGTTCATGTTGAAGGCGGCGGTCACCCCGCGGGCGTCATCGTAGGCGGCCTCCAGCACCGCCGGGTCCTTGCGCAGGTCCACCCCGATCAGCAGCCGCGCCCCGGACCCCAGCCGCCGCCCGAGACCGTTCAGGAAGGTCATCGCCTCGGCGGGCCGGAAATTGCCGATGGTGCTGCCGGGGAAGAAGGCCATCGTCCGCTCCGGCGCGACGCCCCGCGGCAGGGCGAAGCCCCGCACATAATCGGCGGCCACCGGCACCACCGTCACCGCCGGGTAGTCTCCGGCCAGCCGGGCGGCGGCGGCGATCAGATGGTCGCGGCTGATGTCCACCGGCACATACATGGCCGGCGCGTCCAGCGCGTCGAGCAGGATACGCACCTTGACGCTCGACCCGCTGCCCAGCTCCACCAGGGTGGCGCCGCGCCCGGCAAGAGCGGCAATCTCATCGGCTCGGTTGTGCAGCAGCGCGGTCTCGGTCCGCGTCGGGTAATATTCGTCGAGCGTGCAGATGACGTCGAACAGAGCCGAGCCCTCGGCGTCGTAGAAATACTTGCAGGGCAGGCTCTTGTCCGGACGGGACAGCCCCTCCAGCACGTCGGCCAGGAACACCTCGTCCTGTACCGGGTCCTGTGCCGGGCCCTGCGCGGGATGGGCGCGGGCGGCGGAAATTGCGGTCATCAGGCGTCCTCCGCGAGGCGCACGCCGCTGAACATCCAGCGTTGGTGCGGATAGAAGAAATTCCGGTAGGTGGCGCGGGCGTGGCCGTCCGGCGTGGCGCAGCATCCGCCGCGCAACACATACTGGTTGGCCATGAACTTGCCGTTGTATTCGCCGACCGCCCCGACGGCGGGACGGAAGCCGGGATAGCCGCTGTAGGCGCTGGCCGTCCATTCCCAGACATCCCCGAACATCTGGACAAGCCCCTCGCCCTCCCCGGCGGCCACCGGGCGCAGCAGGCCGCTGCCCAGCGTGTTGCCGGTGGGTGAAAGCCCGGCGGCGGCGGTTTCCCATTCGGCCTCCGTCGGCAGGCGCTTGCCGGCCCAGCGGGCGAAGGCGTCGGCCTCGTAGAAGCCGACGTGGCAGACCGGGGCGTCCTCGTCCAGCGGATGCTCGCCCAACAAGGTGAACTCCCGCCAGCCGCCGTCCTCGCCGCGCCGCCAATAGGCCGGCGCCTCCCACCCCTCGGCGTTGACCGTGGCCCAGCCGTCGGACAGCCAGAGCGCCGGGTTGCGGTAGCCGCCGTCCTCGATGAAGGCCCGCCACTCCCCATTGGTCACCGCGCGGGAGAACAGCCGGAAGGGGCGCAGCAGTACCTCGTGCCGCGGCCCCTCGTTGTCGAAGGCGAAGCCCTCGCCGCCGTGGCCGACCGCGACGATCCCGCCGTCCACCGCGATCCAGCGCCCCTCATGGGCGGGGCCGCGCAAGGCCGGGCGATAGGGCCGGTAGGCCGGCGCGACCGGGTTGCAGGAGAACAGGTGCAGCAGGTCCATCAGGATCAGCTCCTGATGCTGCTCCTCATGGGAGAGGCCGAGCGTCGCCAGCGGGGCCAGCCGCTCGGCGTCGGCTCGCTCCAGCAGGGTCAGCATGGCAGCGTCGACATGGTCGCGGTAGGCCGCCACCTCGGCCACGCCAGGCCGTGTCAACAGGCCGCGCCGGGGCCGCGGATGGCGGGCGCCGATGGCCTCGTAATAGGAGTTGAAGAGGTAGCCGAAGGCCGGATCGAAGGGCCGGTAGCCCGGCAGATTCGGGATCAGCAGAAAGGTTTCAAAGAACCACGTCGTGTGGGCCAGATGCCATTTGACCGGGCTGGCGTCCGGCATGGACTGCACCACCTGATCCTCCGGCGACAACCCGCGGGCCAGTTCCGCCGAGGTGGCGCGCACCCGGCGGAAACGGTCGGCGAGTCCGCCGGCTTTGGCGGCTGTTTTGAGCATGGGCGATGTTTCCTCCCCCGCCTGACAGGTCCCGGTAAAGCTGTGCCGCTTCATCGGGCCGCCAACCCTCCTTTCGGAGTGGCCCGGACGCACCGCCCGGCGGCAACGCTCCGCCGAACCGCCTGTTCACAGCGGATGACGCCCCGATTCCGACAATCGAACGATGGAGGAAGGAGACCCATGCAACCGCGGCTCAAACCCATAGACGAGCAGGTGATCGTCATCACCGGCGCGTCGAGCGGCATCGGGCTGGTCACCGCCCGCATGGCCGCCCGGCAGGGCGCCAAGATCGTTCTGGTCGCCCGCGACCGCGACGCGCTCGCCCAGGCGGCGGAGGACATCCGCGCCGCGGGCGGGGACGCGATCCACTGCGTCGCCGACGTGGCCGACCCCGACGCCCTGCGGCGGGTAGCCGACGCGGCGGTCCGCAGCTACGGCCGAATCGATACCTGGGTGAACAACGCCGGCGTGGCGATCATCGGCAAGCTCCTGGACACCGCTCCGGACGACCACCGCCGCCTGTTCGAGACGAACTACTGGGGCGTGGTCAACGGCTCGCTGGCGGCCATCCCGCACCTGCGGCGGAACGGCGGGGCGCTGATCAACATCGGCAGCGTGCTGTCCGACCGCGCCATTCCGCTCCAGGGCGCCTATGTCGCCACCAAGCACGCCGTGAAGGGCTTCACCGACGCGCTGCGCATGGAGCTGGAGGCGGAGGGCCTGCCCATCTCGGTCAGCCTGATCAAGCCGGCGGCCGTCGACAGCCTGTACGAGGACCACGCCCTGAACCTGATGGAGGTGGAGCCGAGCAACCCGCCCCCGGTCTACGCGCCGGAAGTCGTGGCGAAGGCCATCCTGCATTGCGCCCGCCGCCCGATGCGCGATCTCTATGTCGGCGGCGGCGCCAAGCTGTTCGCGCTGGCGGAAACCTTCGCGCCGCGGCTCACCGACCGGATCATGGAACGGACCCTGCCGCGCGTCATCCGTTCCGGCGGGCCGCTCCGCCCGCGCAACGACGCCCTGCACAGCCACGGCGACGACGGGCGGGAGCGCGCCGGCCGGCACCGCTTCGTGCGCGAAACCAGCCTCTACACCGAGGCCCGGATGCACCCCTGGATCACCGCCGCGGTGGTCGCCGGTTTCGGCGTGCTGGCCGGGGCGGCGGTGGCGCGCGGCTGGGTGCGGGACGACGGCGGGTACGATGGCGGGTACGGTAGCGACGAAGCGTCCGGGCTGAACCGCCACCGCCTCTCGATGCGCCGGCAACAGGACCGGATGGACGAGGAGCGGCGCACCATCGGCCACAACGCCAAGCCGGCGTGGCAGGCCGCGGAAGAGGGGGTGGTGACCTTCCCGCGCTGACCGCCGCTACACCGGCTCCCTCGCCATCGGCTCCGCTGTCGAGGCTTGATGGCCACGGGCGGCACGCAGCGCCAGGATTGGCTCCAGCTCCTCCGCCAGGACCGGGCGGCTGAACAAGTAGCCCTGGAAGCTCTCGCATTTCAGGCTGCGCAGGAGCTGGAGCTGCGCCTCCGTCTCCACCCCCTCGGCGACCACCGACAGGCCGAGGCTGCGGCCCAGCCCGACGATGGCCCGCGGGATGGAGTCGCCGGCCCCGTCCTGCTCGAGATCGTGGATGAAGGAGCGGTCGATCTTCAGTTTGTCGATCGGGAAGCGGTGCAGGTAGTTGAGCGAGGAGTAGCCGGTGCCAAAATCGTCCAGCGCGATCAGGCACCCGCGCTGCTTCAGCGCGCGCAGCGTCGCGATGGCCGAGGGAACGTCGTCGATCAGGGTGCCCTCGGTCACCTCGATTTCCAGCTCCCACCCCTGGAGGCCATTGCGGTCGAGCGCCGCGGCCACCTTAGCAGGAAGCTGCCCGTCGCGGAACTGCTGGGCGGAGACGTTGACGGCGATCGGCACCGTCAGGCCGATCTGGTCGCGCCAGCGGCGGACCTGGGCGCACACCTCGTCCAGCACCCAGTCGCCGATGGCCTGGATCAGGCCGGTTTCCTCGGCCACCGGCAGGAAGCGGTTGGGCATGATGAGGCCGGCTTCCGGGTGGCGCCAGCGCAGCAGCGCCTCCACCCCGACCACGAGGTCGTCGGAAATGCGCAGCTGCGGCTGGTAGACCAGGAACAGTTCCCCGTTTTGCAGAGCCCGCCGCAGCGCCGCCTCCAGATCCAGACGTTCACGGGACCGCGCGCCCATCTCGCGCGTGACGAAGCGGTAGGCGTTCCGCCCGGCGTCCTTGGCGTTGTACATCGCGATGTCGGCGCAGCGGATCAGCCCCTCGGCATCCTCCGCGTCGTCGGGAAACAGGCTGATGCCGATGCTCGGCGACACCACGAAGTTCCGCCCGCCGATGGCGAAGGGCGCGGCCAGCTGCGCCAGCACCTTGTCCGCCACCGCGGCGGCCTCCGCGGCCTTCCGGATGGTCGGAATGACGATCAGGAACTCGTCGCCACCCAGCCGGCCCACCGTGTCCGTCGGCCGCATCCCGCCGTGCAGCCGCCGCGCCACCGACCGCAGCACCTCGTCGCCGAAGGAGTGGCCCAGGCTGTCGTTGATGACCTTGAAGTGATCCAGATCGATGAACAGAACGGCGACCTTGCCGCCGTTACGTCGCGCCTCCCGCGTGGCCAGGGCGATGCGGTCGAACAGCAGGACGCGGTTGGGCAGGCCGGTCAGCGGATCGTAATGGGCCAGATAGTGGATGTGCTGCTCGGCCCGCCGCTTGTCGCCGATATCCTCCACGAAGGCCATGACGAAGGGCGGATCGCCGGGGGTGGACACCGGCTGGAGGTGGAGGGAGAAATGGCTGTGCCGGCCGCCGGCCAGAAGCAGCCGTTCGACCTCCAGCCGCACGCTCTCCCCGGCGATGGCGGAGTCGATGGCGGCGATCACCGCCGGGTCCTGGGCGCGCAGCCTCGTGTCGACTCCGATCAGCCCGTCGCGCCCCACCCCGACCGCACGGGCGAAGGCGGGGTTGCAGTCGGTGATCTTGGCATCCGGCCCGATGAGGGCGATGCCCAGCGGCGCTTGGTTGAACAGCAGGTCCAGCTCCGTCTCGCGACGGCGCAGCGAGGCGGTGATGCGCCGGGCGATCACCAGCGCCCGGTCGCGCGTCGCGGCCAGCGCCCACAACAGGGTGGACAGCAGAACGCTGAGCGACAGCCCCGTCGCCAGGACCAGCGTCGGCTTCCAGCTGTCCACCCCATCCTCGAAGCTCAAACGGCTTTCGTACTGGACCGACCAGACGCGGCTGCCCAGGGCGACGTCCCGGCTCGCGGTCAGCAATGGCTGCTCCGACGGCTCCGGGCGGCTGCGGTAGAGCGGAAACTCTCCGCGGCCTTCGAACACCGTCGCGGCGATGTCGTTCATCCGTCCGAACACGGATTCGGCCAGCGGAGCGACGTGGATCGGGGTCATCACCACCCCGGCGAGGGTGGCCCGCCGCTGCTCTTGCGTGGCGGGGCTCAGCCCGTCGAGGTAGACGGCCTGGAACACGATGAAGGCGGGCGGCGAGGATTCACCCTCGTCGAGCCGCAGGGCGACGGCGCGGGTGACCGCCGGCTCGCCGCTGTCCCGCGCCTGCTCCGCGGCGGCGCGGCGGGTTGGCTCCGACAGCAGGTCGTAGCCGAGCGTGCGCAGGGTGCGTTCGTTGACCGGGGCGGCGTAGAGGGTGACGAGCCGGACCGGGCCGGTCGCCTCCGGCCAGATCCGGAAGTTTCGCAGCCCGTCCATCCGGGCTTCCGTCACCATCTCCGGTCCCGTCCATTGATCGGCGACCCGCGCGAACGCGACGGCGGTGATGCCCGGGAAGCGCTCCCCAAGGTGCAACCCGTCCACGAAGCGGTTCCATTCCGCGCGTTTCACCTCCGGATAGGCGGTGAACAGGGCGGCGGCGGAGCGCGTCACCTGAACATAGACCTGGATCTGGTTCTCGAACCGGCGGTGCAATTCCTCCACCCGCAGGGCGAAGCGGCTTTCGGCGTCCGCGGCGACGCGCTGCCGGGTGTCGTGCCAAGCCAAGGCGGTCAGCAGAAGCGCGGCCAGCAGGGCCAGCAGGGGAAGGCGCTTCGGAACAGCCATCGAATCCGCGGCGGACCCGCTGGGCGCGAGGTCGATCGGATCGGGGCTTGAAGACCTCTGCATGGCCGTACCGAGCTGCCTGTCACGCCGCTGCGGCGCCTTTCCGGGGCGCCCCTGCCGTCCGCCGACCACCCGGAACCCGCCGGAGGAAACGACGCGCGTCGGTAGACCTTAACCAGAATGCGGCCGTGCGAAAAGCGTATAAATATTTCCGCAATCGCCCTTGGCGTGCGGGGTTGTTCAAAACTCCTGCAGAACCTTGGGGCTGTTTTCCAGAAGCGTCTCGATCATGCCCAGGATCTGCTCGATCTTCGTGCGGGTGGCGTCCAGTTCGTCGGCGGTCTTGTCGTCGATGCCCGCTTCCATCAGCATCATGTCGAAGGCGTTCAGCGTTTCCGAAAAGGCCTTCTGCTCCGCCTGAAGGACGTCGAAGGCGCCGAGCGAGCTGGTCAGCGCCAAGGGCGGATCGCTGACGAAGGCGTAACTGATGTCGGTGAAATGGGCGATGGCGGTCAGCTTCTGCCGGATCACCCATTGCGGAAAGTTGGACGGCAGTTCGTTCCCCGCTTCCTGCAAGCGTTCCTGGATCGAAAAGACCAGCCCCTGGATGTCCAGATACGCGTTCCGGATCTCCCGGAAATGGGGAAAGGTCTTGGGCTTGCCGGCGTTGCGAACACGGCCCAGCCGGGCGTTGTCGTCGGTCAGCTTCCGCGCCATCTGGACCACGATGTTCGCCACCTTCCCCATCGTCCCGCCATCCCTTTGTTGCGCGGCCGTCACCGATCTGCCATCGCCGATCTATAGCATGCGCCACCCGTCCGAGGGCAGGCCGATCAGCCCACCGGCGGCCCCTCGGCCTGCGGCAGGCGGTCGCCCATCCCACGGAGCAGCGCCTCGCGCGCCGCGTCGTCGGGTGCCGCGTCCAGCGCCCGGTGCAGGTCCAGCAGGAAGGCGGCGTAGCGGTTGTGCCAGTCCCGCCCGGCGGCCACGGCCTCCGGCTCCAGCCGCGGCGGACCGTCCTGGGCCATCGCCGGCGTGCGCGCCGGGGTGGCGGCGGTCAGGTCGGCGACCTCATCCAGTTCGGGCAGGCGGATCAGCGCCGGGTCCCAGCCGCGGCGGACCAGGGCGTCGCGCAGGCCGGCGCGGGCTTCCTCCTCGCCATGCACCAGAAACAGGCCGCGCCGCACGCCCTGCCGCGCCGCCACCCAGGCCAGCAGGCTGCTGCGGTCGGCGTGGCCGGAATAGACGTCCAGCGACCGGATGCGGGCGCGCACGGCGATCTCCTCGCCATGGATGCGGACGTTCGCCGCCCCCTGCTGCAACAGATGGCCCAGCGTGCCCGGCGCCTGGTAACCGACCAGCAGGACCGTGTCCTCCGGGCGCCACAGATGGTTCTTCAGGTGGTGGCGGATGCGCCCGGCGTCGCACATGCCGCTGGCCGCCATGATGATGGCGCCGCCCTTCAGCGCATTCAGCTTCTGGCTTTCCGCGACGGAGCGCACACGGTGCAGGTTGGTCCGGGCGAAGGGGTCGCCGTCGGTGCCGAGATCGCCCAGGTGACGGCGGAACACACCGGTGACCGCGTCGGCCAGCGGCGAGTCGAGGAAGACGTCGACCATGGGGATCTCGCCGCGGTCGAACAGCCGGTGCAGGTCGTAGAGAAGCTCCTGCGTGCGCTCCACCGCGAAGGCCGGGATCAGCAGCGTGCCGCCTGCGGCGAGCGCCGCCCGCACCTCGTCGCGCAGCAGGGCCTGCCGCTCGGCCTCGCCCATCTCGACCCGCTCGCGGTTGCCGTAGGTGGTCTCCAGCACCATCCAGTCGGGCCGCGGCGGCCCCTCCGCGTCGGCGTGGAAGGACTTGCCGCCCGGCCCGAGGTCGCCGGAGAACAGGATGGTCTCCGCCGTCCCGCCGCGCGTCACCTCCAACTCCACCGACGCCGAGCCGAGGATGTGCCCGGCCTGCCAGAAGCGGGCGCGGATGCCGGGCAGCACCTTCACCCACTCCCCGTAATCGACCGCGTGCAGGCGGCGGATGGCCGCCTGGGCGTCGGCCTGGGTGTAGATCGGCTCCACCGCCGGGCGCCCGCGCTGGCGGTTGCGGCGGTTCAACCGCTCCACCTCCGTCTCCTGGATGTAGCCGCTGTCGGGCAGCATGTAGGCCAGCAGGTCGGCGGTGCCGGCGGTCGCGTGCACCCGCCCCTTGAAGCCCTGGCGGACCAGCTTCGGCAGCAGGCCGGAATGGTCGATGTGCGCGTGGGTCAGCAGCACCGCCTTCACGGCGGAGGGCTTGAAGGGAAAGGGCCGGTAGTTCAGCTCCTTGACCGTCTTGGTGCCCTGGAACAGGCCGCAGTCGATCAGCAGGTCGCCGTCGCCGGTGCGGATGCGGAAGCAGGAGCCGGTGACCGTGCCGACGGCGCCGTGGAAGGTGAGGGACAGTGTCATGGCGAAACCCCGCCTTGTTGTGCCCTGTCCCTCCATCCTGCCTGACGAAGGGTTACCGGCCCGTCAACAGGATGCCGTCAACAGGGTGCCAGCAGCGCGTCGGCGATCAGCCGGGCGAGCGGCAGGGCGTTGCTGGGGTGGGGAACCCCGTCGCAGGACAGCGGCGTGCCGAGCCCTTCCGCCTCGAAGCGGGCAGCCACCGCGGCATCGAACAGGGCGTGGACTCCGAACACCCGGACCGACGCCGCCCCGGCGGCCCGCGCCGCCCGCGCGCAGGAGAAAATGGTCTCGCCGGAGCTGATGACATCGTCGACGATCACCACGGGCCGCCCGGCCAGCGGCGCGCCGTCGGGCAGCGTCACCGTCACGTCGCGGTCGCCGCGCCGCTCCTTCCGCCCGACCAGGGCGGTGAGGCCGAGCGGTCCGGCCACCGCCTCGACCAGCGGGGCGGCCTCCTCGTCCGGGCCGACGATCACGGTGTCGGGCGCGACCCCATCACGGCGCAGCCGCTCGGCGATGGCCCCGGCGCCGCTGAGGCAGACGGAGGGGCGCCCGACGAACACCTCGTCCAGCGTGTGGGTGCGGTGCAGATGCGGCTCCACGCAGACGAAGCGATCGAACAGCCGGGCAAGCCAATCCCCGACCACCGTCTGGCTGACCGGCTCGCCGGGGCGGAACACCGCGTCCTGGCGCATGTAGGCCATGTAGGGGGCGACGAGGCACAGCTCCGTGGCGCCCTGGCGGCGCAGGACGGAGGCGGCCAGCGTCAGTTCCACCAGCTTGTCGTTCGGACGGTCGAGCGAGCGGTAGACCACGGCCCGCTCCACCGGTTCCGGCAGACGGACGAGGCTTTCCCCGTCGGGGAAGCGGTGCAGTTCGGCGATGTGGCAGGGAACGTTCAGAGCCTCGGCCAGACGCCGCGCGCCGGCGGCCGATTCCGGAAATCCGTAGACGCCCGTATAGCGGGCCATGCTGTTCCCTCTTGCGTTGCGCGCCCGGACAAGGGCGCCCCGTTCGGCCCATACTATGCCGCAAGGGTCGCATCGGGGCGACCACGACCTTTGGCGCAACGTTACCGAGAAGGCGATAGGACGGCAGGAACAGACGCTTGGAAATGACGCCGCGGACGTCCGCTGCTCATTGACCGCAGACAAAGGGATGATGCAGTTTCCCGCCATGCGCGTGCTTATCGCCGACGATACGGTCCTGATGCGCACCATGCTTTCGGAGCAGGTGGCGTCCTACGGGCATGATGTGATCCTGGCCAAGGATGGCCGGGAAGCGCTGGAGCGCGCCCAGGCCGAACCCTTCGACATCGCCATCATCGACTGGGAGATGCCGTGGCTGTCGGGGCTGGAAGTGTGCTGGCATCTGAAAGCCGATCCGCGCACCGCCTACAGCTACCTCATCCTGATGACGTCCCATGACGAACCTTTCTACGAAATGGAGGCGCTGGACGCCGGGGCGGACGACTTCATCCACAAGCCGGTCAACCGCGCCCACCTGAAGGCGCGGCTGAAGGCGGGCGGCCGGATCACCGAAATGCACCGGCTGCTGGTCGCGCAGGCGCAGACCGACCCGCTGACCGGAGTCGCCAACCGGCGCGCCCTTCTGGAGCGTGCGGGCGAGGAGATCCGGCGGGCGCTGCGGTCGCGGCAGCCCCTGTCCCTGCTGATCGCCGACATCGACCATTTCAAGCGCATCAACGACAGCCGCGGCCACGCCGCCGGCGACGAGGCCCTGCAGCGTTTCGTCAAGACGTTGGACGGCGCCCTGCGCCCCGGCGACCTGATCGGGCGGTACGGCGGGGAGGAGTTCGTGGTCCTGCTCCCCAACACCGCGTTGGCGGACGCGTCGGCCGTGGCGGAGCGCTTGCGCCAGCGCGTCGCCGCGCAGGAAATGGGGCCGAACAGCGATTCCTTCCGCATGACCGCCAGCTTCGGCGTCGCCGCCGTGATGCCGGAGGCGCCCGGCGGCATCGACGAGGCGCTCCGGGTGGCCGACGCCGCGCTCTATCGGGCGAAGGCCGAAGGGCGCAATCGCGTGGTCCCCGCTCCTTAGACCGTTCACATCACGCCTCGCCCACCCGTCTCCCGCAGCGAAGCCAACGGGATGCGGGGGGAGAGGCGATGCGCCATGTCCATGTGGCGTTTCTGGAGGGGACCAAGGTCCTGATCGTCCGGCGGCGCGAGGTCAGCACCTGGTGGGGCCGCGGCCCGGCGGAGCCGCGGGTCGTTGACGCCGCAGGCCAATGGGCGGTTCCCGGCGGCGGCTACGAGAGCGTCACCAGCCCCCTCGCGGCGCTCCAGCGCCTGTTCCACGAACAGACCGGACTTGCCTTCCCCGACGGCCGTACGGCGGAACCCTGGCGCCCCACCTCACGAAGCTTCACGCTGTATTTCGTCCCGGTGACCGGGCTGGAGTCGCTGGCCTCCTCGATCAATCTGCGGGTCGCGCCATCCGCCGTCACTCCCGGACGCCCGGCGGGCGGCGCCATCGTGAATTGGGAACTGTCCTCGGCTCACATCGTGCCGCTCGCCAAGGTGGTCGCGCATCTCGGCGTGCGGCAGCCGGTGTCGCACGAGAACCAGCTCGCCATCACCCGGCAGGCGATGCGCTCCCCCTCCTCCCAGTCGATCGAGCGCTACGCGACCATGGCCGCGATCATCGCCCTGCAATGAGTCCGTCCCGGTAACCTCAGCCCTTGCTCTCGCCCGGCGGGGTGCGGACGGCGGTGGCGGCGAGATACTGGGCCGCCGTGCGCAGCAGGAACTCCGCCACCGCCATGTCGCCCAGGTCGCGGTCGGGGCCGCCCAGCCGGTGGCGGCGGTCGGCGTCGATCAGGCCGGTGGCGATCACCTGCGCGGTCAGCCACGCCCGCTGGTCGGCGTCCGGCACGCCGGCCATGCGCTCCAACATCTCGTTGCAGGCGTGGTCGATCGTCCCCAGGCCGGGCCGGTCGGACGACAGGTAGCTGGTTTCGTTCTGCGGCGCCGGCTCCCCGACGTAGGAGCGGGCGAGCAGCGCCGTCTCCAGGGTCAGGCGGAAGGCGGTGCGGCGCGGCCGACCCTTCCGCCGCAGGCGCAGCGCCATCATGGTGAAGAGCTGGGCCACCGCCTCCACCCGCTCCGCCGGCACCTCGTCGAGGATGTCGACGATCTCGGCGCTGACGGCGTTGCGCGGCGCCTTCTCGCCGGGCCGCACCACCGCGGTGGCGAAGACGGCGATCAGGGTGCGCAGGGCGTCGGCCTGCTCCACGGGAGAGATGCGGCCGATCTGGGCGGGGTCGAACATGGGGGCGCTCCGCTCTGGCTGAGAGGGATGGACAACTCCTCCCAGCAATGTTGGAACGCGAGGGGCGGTCAGGAATCCCCCTCCTTCGGGTCGATGGTCTCCGCCCGTCGGCTGATCAGCTGGTAGAGCCCAAGGCCCAGCACCATGAAGACGATGACCATCAGGAGGATGGCCGGATACACCATGTCGCTCATCTCCGAGGTCCGAGCCTCGAACACCAGCACCAGCCCTTCCAGACTGGCCGCGATGATGATGGTGGTCAGGAACTTGGTCAGGGTGCGCCGCGCCTCGTCGGCGTGGCGCAACTCGCGGTCGTGCTCCAGCTCCTCTTCATAGAGATACTTGGCGATCTCGAAGACGGCGATGGCCAGCACGATCATGCCCACCCCGTCCAGCAGTCCGTGCGTCGTCGCCTCGATGTCGAGGAGCAGAAGGCTGTGAAACACCGCATAGGCGGCCACGCCGATGAACACCAGGGCGAACAGCATCAACACGCCGGTCGCCAGCAAATAGATGACCTGCGACGCTTTCCGGAATCCGTTCCCCACGATGCGTTTCCCTTTCCGACGCGAGTGCCTGCCCTGCGCCTGACAACGCATTGTCCCGGCTTTCGGACCGCAGCCTTGCGGGTCACCCCGGAAGGGAGGGTGGAACCGGCGGCCCGGCGGGCGTGTTTGAAGTCAGGCAGCACAGGGGATTGTGCCTCCTCGACAGGCTCCGCCGCGCTCCCTGAAGCGGCGGAGCCTTTCTTTTCCTGCCCCTTGTCTTTTCCTGCCCCTTGCGTTTATGGCTGCGGTGCCGGACCACGCCGACCACGGAACCGCCCCATGCCCGAGACCCCGCCCCCCTCCGCCGAATCCCTGCACGCCCTGCTCGACCGCTACCTGCGCTGCCCGTCCGAGCCACTGCGCGGCGAACTGAACCAAGCTCTGACCGCTTTTCAATCGGCCTGGATACACGCCCGCGCCGGGCAGGATGCCCCGGCAGCGCCCGCGCCCGCCCCCGCCTCACTCGGCCGCGCCCCGGCGAAGCCGAAATTCCCGATCGCCGCCGCCGATCTGGCGGTGCTGGAAAGGATGGCCGAAGGCTGGGTCCCCACCGCGGCGGAGGTTCCCCGCTGGGTCTGGTTCGAGAACCGGGAGCTGGTGACGATGGAGCCCAACCCCGCCGGCAGCGGCCCGGAGGTGATGCGCCTCGCCCCCGCCGGATGGGCTGCGCTGGGACGCCAGCCGGGCTGAAGAACGGCCGACAAAGGAAGCGGACAACAAAAAAGGGAGGCCGAAGCCTCCCCTTTTCTCATTCGGCGACCGGCTCCGCTTACTTCGGAACCTTGCCCTGCACGCCCTCGACGTACCAGTCCATCTTCAGGATCTGCTCGTCGGTGGCATGCTTGCCCTCGGCGATCACGACCTTGCCGGACTGGTCCTTCACCGGGCCCTGGAAGGAGTGGCGCTTGCCTTCCATGATGTCGGTGCGGGCCTTTTCCGCCGCCGCGACGACGTCCGCCGGGAGCGCCGGGTTGTAGGGGGCCAGGAACAGCATGTGGTCCTTGAAACCGCCCCAGGTGTCCTGCGACTTCCAGGAACCGTCCAGCGCCGCCTTGACGCGGCCGACATAATACTCGCGCCAGTCGTCGACGATGGCGGTCAGATGCGCCTTCGGGCCGAAGCGGGTCATGTCGGAGGACTGGCCGAACACCCACAGGCCGCGCTCCTGCGCGACCTGGATGGCCGCCGGGCTGTCGGTGTGCAGCGAGATCACGTCGGCGCCCTGGTCGATCAGGGCCTTGGCGGCCTCGGCTTCCTTGCCAGGGTCGTACCAGCTGTTCACCCAGACCACGCGCACCTCGGCCTTGGGGTTCACCTCGCGCATGGCGATGGTGAAGGCGTTGATGCCGCTGATGACCTCGGGAATCGGGAAGGACCCGATGTAGCCGATGATGTTCGACTTGGTCATCTTGCCGGCGATCTGGCCGATGACCGTGCGGGCCTCGTAGAAGCGCGCGGAATAGGTGGCGACGTTGGCCGAGCGCTTGTAGCCGGTGGCGTGCTCGAACTTCACGTCGGGATGGCGCTGCGCGACCTTCAGCGTCGGGTTCATGAAGCCGAAGGAGGTCGTGAAGATCAGCTTGTGGCCGGAGGAGGCGAGTTGCTCGATCACGCGCTCGGCGTCGGCGCCCTCGGGCACGTTCTCGACGAAGGTGGTGGTGACCTTGTCGCCCAACTCCTTCTCCACGGCCAGACGGCCCTGGTCGTGCTGGTAGCTGTAGCCGTGGTCGCTGATCGGACCGACATAGACGAAGCCGACCTTCATCTTCTCCTGCGCGTCGGCCGCGCCGACGCCCAGCGCCAGCATGGCGGCGCCGGTGGCCAGACCCATAAGGGCCTTGCCCATGGTCCTTCTGTTCACGTGTTTGCTCCCTGATCCAATTGATTGAGCACGAACGTAAGACTTGCAGACATCCCGAGACCTGTCAGGCATCGGCCTATCAAGCATCGGGATGGAAAACCTTCCCGAGGCTGGCCGGCGCGTTCAGCCGGATTCGGGCGACATCGCGTGAAATCACCACCAGGACGATGACGGTAGCCAGATAAGGCAGCATCGACAAGAGTTGTGACGGAATGTCGATTCCCAGCCCCTGGACGTGGAGCTGCGCGATGGTCACCCCGCCGAACAGCCAGGCACCGAGCAGCACGCGGCCCGGCTTCCAGGTCGCGAAGACCACCAGCGCCAGCGCGATCCAGCCGCGCCCGGAGGAGATGCCCTCCGCCCACATCGGCGTGTAGTCGAGCGACAGAAAGGCCCCGCCCATGCCGCTCATGGCGCCGCCGAACAGCACGGCGAGGAAGCGGATGCGGATGACCTTGTAGCCGAGCGCGTGGGCCGCCGCGTGGTTCTCGCCCACCGCGCGCAGGATCAGCCCCTTGCGCGTGGCGTAGAGGAACCAGTGCACGGCCGGCACCGCCGCCAGCGCCAGATAGACCAGCGCGTCCTGCCCGAACAGCGCCTTGCCGATCACCGGCAGGTCGGTCAGGCCGGGGATGTAGAGCTCCGGCACGTCGGCGATGGGGATGCCGACGAAACCCTGCCCGATCAGCGCCGACAGGCCGACGCCGAACAGCGTCAGCGCAAGGCCGGTCGCCACTTGGTTGGCGAGCAGGAGCAGGGTCAGCACGCCGAACAGCGCCGCCATGCCCGCACCCGCCGCGGCCCCTGCGACGAATCCAGCGGTGGAGCTGCCGGTCTGGACCGCAACGGCGAAGCCGCAGACGGCACCCACCAGCATCATGCCTTCGACGCCGAGGTTCAGGACGCCGGACTTCTCCACCACCAGTTCGCCCAGCGCGGCGAACAGCAGCGGCGTGGCGGCGGCCAGCATGGCCGCGAGGATCGGGCCGAGAAGGGCCAGTTCGGCGCTCATGCCGCAGCCCTCCCCACAACGGCCCGCTTCGCGCCGAAGCGCAGGCGGTATCGGATCAGCACGTCGGTCGCCAGCAGGAAGAACAGCAGCATGCCCTGGAACACGCCGGTGATGGCCTTCGGCAGGCCCAGCGCGATCTGCGCCGCCTCGCCGCCGATGAAGGACAGCGCCATCAGGAAGCCGGCCAGCAGGATGCCCACCGGGTGCAGGCGCCCCAGAAAGGCGACGATGATGGCGGTGTAGCCGTAGCCGGGGGAGATGGTCGGATTCATCTGGCCGATCGGCCCGGCGACCTCGCCCAGACCGGCCAGACCGGCCAGCGCGCCGGAGAGCAGCAGCGTCATCCAGATGATCTTCTTCTGATTGAAACCGGCGTAGCCCGCCGCCGTTGGGGTCAGGCCGATGACCTTGATCTGGAAGCCGATGAAGGTCCGCGCCATCAGGAACCAGCCCGCCGCCACCGCCAGCAGGGCGAACAGCGAGCCCAGATGCACGCGCGTCCCGGCGACCAGCAGCGGCAGCACCGCGTCGGCCTCGAACAGGCGGGATTCCGGGAAGGCGAAGCCGTCCGGGTCGCGGTAGGGGCCGTGCATCAGGTAGTTCAGCAGGTGCAGCGCCACGTAGTTCAGCATCAGGCTGGTCAGGATCTCGCTGGCGTTGAAGCGCACCCGCAGGAAGGCGGGGATCGCCGCCCACAGCGCGCCACCGGCCATGCCCGCGACGATCATCAGCGGCAGCAGCCACCAGCCGCCCTCGCCGTAGAAGGCCAGCGCCAGACCGCCGCCGGTGATGGCGCCGAGCGTGAGCTGCCCCTCGGCCCCGATGTTCCACACGTTGGCGCGGAAGCCGATGGCCAGCCCGATGGCGCAGAGCACCAGCGGGGTCGCCTTGACCGCCAGCTCGCCCAGACCGCGCAGTGACATCAGCGGCGCGATGAAGAAGGCGTGCAGCGCCTTCACCGGGTCGAAGCCCATGGCCCAGAACAGCAGGAAGCCGCTGGCGAGCGTGAGCGCGACCGCCAGCAGCGGCGTCGCGTAGACCATCGCGCGCGACGCTTCGCCGCGGGCTTCGAGACGGAGGAGGGTCATGCCCGTGCCTTACCGAGGATTGCCTCCTCTCCCCCACGGGGAGAGGGACGGGGTGAAGGGTTTACGCGTGGCGCGGCGTTCGGCAAAAGGGCATCCCCCTCACCCTCCCCTCTCCCCAGAGGGGAGAGGGCCAGAGGGGAGAGGGTATGAAGCGTCGGTCCCATCACTCCTCATCCTCGTCGGGCGGGTGGTTGAACAGGCCGCCCATCAGCAGGCCGATCTCCTCCACGCTGGTGTGGTGGGTGGGGCGGCTCTCCGACAAACGGCCGTGGAACAGCACGGCGATGCGGTCGCTCAGCACGAACAGCTCGTCCAGGTCCTGGCTGATCACCAGGACGGCGGCACCCGAGCGCGCCAGATCGATCAGCGCCCGGTGGATCGCCGCCGCGGCGCCCGCGTCCACGCCCCAGGTCGGCTGGCCGACCACCAGCAGGCGCGGCTTCTGCAGGATCTCGCGGCCGATGATGAATTTCTGGAGGTTGCCGCCCGACAGCGACCGCGCCTCCGCCCGGTGGCCGTGGGTGACCACGTTGAAGGCGCCGATGATCCGCTCGGCGTAGGAGCGCGCGCGCCCGAAATGCACCAACCCGCTGCGCACCAGCGGCTCGCGGGCGTAGCCGGAGAGCAGCGCGTTCTCCGACAGGCTCAGTTCCGGCACGGCGCCGCGGCCCAGCCGCTCCTCCGGCACGAAGGCGAGGCCGAGCAGGCGCCGCTCGCGCGGGCCGAGATGGCCGGCGGGCCGCCCCTCGATGGCGACCGAGGCCGGGTCGGGCACCAGAGCCTCGCCGCTCAGCGCGGCCATCAGCTCCGCCTGGCCGTTGCCGGCCACACCCGCGATGCCCAGGATCTCGCCGGCCCGCACCTCGAAGGACACGTCCTTCAGGTTGGTGGAGAATGGGTTGTCGGAGGTGGTGGAAAGATGCCGCACCTGAAGCTTCGGCGCCCCGGCCTCACCCTGCGGCAGCCGTTCCGGGGTGGACAGCTCGGTTCCGATCATCATCTCGGCGAGGCTGCGCGCCGTCTCCTTGCGCGGGTCGCAGCTCCCCACGACGCGCCCGCCGCGCAGCACCGTTGCGGTGTCGCAGAGCGCGCGGATCTCCTCCAGCTTGTGGCTGATGTAGAGGATCGTGCAGCCCTCCGCCGCCAGACGGCGCAACGTCTCGAACAGGCGGGTCGCCTCCTGCGGCGTCAGGACCGAGGTCGGCTCGTCCATGATCAGCAGCTTCGGGTCCTGGAGCAGGCAGCGCACGATCTCCACCCGCTGCCGCTCGCCGACCGACAGGGTGTGGACGTGGCGGCGCGGGTCCAGCGACAGGCCGTAGCGCTCCGACACCTCGGCGATGCGCGCCGACAGCGGGTCCATCGGACCGGGCTGGTCCAGGCCGAGCGAGATGTTCTCGGCGACCGTCAGCGTGTCGAACAGGGAGAAATGCTGGAACACCATGCCGATGCCCAGCCGGCGCGCGCCCGCCGGGTCGGGAATGTGGGTGTCATGCCCGTTCCACCGGATCTGGCCGGCGTCGGCGTGCAGCACGCCGTAGATGATCTTCACCAGCGTCGATTTGCCGGCGCCGTTTTCGCCCAGCAGCGCGTGGATCTCGCCCGGCCGGAGGACGAGATCGACCTGATCGTTCGCCAGACAGCCCGGAAAGCGCTTGGTGATGCCGCGCAGTTCGAGCCGGTGCGGAGGGAATGACACGGATGGGGAATCCAAGGAGGCGGACCGGGTAGGGGTGAAGTCGGCAGGGCATTGCCAAAGCCATGCCACTTTCGGAGAGTCTTGCCCGTCAAGGCTGTTCGCCGTCAACAGGGGAAGCGGTTGCCCAGCCTGCGGTCATTCGCCCCGTTTCAGGCGCCCGTCGCAGCCCAACAAAGCGGCAGATGACCCAACAAATCAGCAGTTGCTTCGCACACGGACAGATGCCACGCCGCCGCACGGTTGACAAGAGGCCGCCGTCGTCATCAGCTATGGAAAGGGCCGCCACTTCCGGCGGCCTTTGCTTATGGAGCTTTTGGAATGAACCGCAAGTCGATGCTCGGCGATCCGCCACCGATCCGAATCACCCCCCAGGATCTCGGGCGTCTCGACGTCCTTCTCGCCCATCTCAGCCGGCCCGCCGGCGTCATCGACTTTCTCCAGCGCGAGGTCGACCGCGCCGATGTCGCGGATTCCCCCGATGGCGGCGGCACGCCCTTCGTCCGGCTCGGCAGTCGGGTCACCTTCGCGGACGACCGCGGCACGCGGCACACCGCCACACTCATCACACCGGACGAAGCGGCCCGGCGCCAGGACGGCATCTCGATCCTGACACCGGTGGGCGCCGCCCTGCTCGGCCTGTCCGAGGGGCAATCCATCGCCTACGGCACGCTCGACGGCCGCACCAAGTCGGTGCAGGTCCTGCGGATCGATCCCCCGGCCGGTTAAGACGGTCCATCGACCACGGCTTGCACCGTGGCGCGTCCGCGGAAAAGGCGGACGCGCCATGCAAGGGCCCAGCCTTCGCCACCCTTGCCTCCCCTGCCCCCTTCGCCCAACTATCGGGGACTTGAACGGGACATTCGGAGCAAGGGCATGACGGCGGAACAGGCGGGCTACGCGATCCTGGAGGATCGGGGCGTCATCGCGGTCGCGGGCGAGGACCGGGCGGCCTTCCTGCAGGGGCTGGTGTCCAACGACGTGCGCCGCGTCGCAGCGGACCGCGCCATCTACGCGCTGTTCCTCACCCCGCAGGGCAAGTTCCTGCACGACTTCCGCATCGCCGAATCGGACGGCGCCCTTCTGCTCGACCCCGAGACGGAGCGGCGGGAGGAATTCCTGCGCCGCCTGAAGATGTACAAGCTGCGCTCCAAGATCACGCTGGAGGACCGCGCCGGCGCCCTGGTGGCGGTCGCCCTGTTCGGCGGCGACGCCCTCGCCCGGCTGGGCCTGCCGGAGGAGGCCGGCGCCGCGGTGCCCTTCGCGGGCGGCGTCGCCTTCACCGACCCACGCCTGCCGGCGCTGGGCGCCCGTGCCTTCCTGCCGCGCGATGGCGCCGCAGCGGCGCTGGAAGCGGCAGGCTTCGTTCCGCGCAGTGCCGAGGGCTACGACCGGCTGCGCCTCGCGCTCGGTGTTCCGGAAGGCAGCCGCGACCTCACGCCCGACAAGGCGCTGCCCCTGGAAAACGACCTGGACGACCTCAACGCCATTTCCTGGGACAAGGGCTGCTACATGGGGCAGGAGTTGACCGCCCGCACCAAATACCGCGCGCTGATCAAGAAGAAGCTGTTCCCGGTGGCGCTGGACGGCCCCCTGCCCGCCCCCGGCACGCCGGTGACGCTCGACGGCAAGGAGGTCGGCGAGATCCGCAGCGGCCATGGCTCCTTCGCCCTGGCGTTGCTGCGGCTGGAAGACCTCACCCGTGCGGGGCAAGACGGATTGGTCTTGACAGCCGGAGAGGCCACAGTCACGCCGGCAAAGCCAGTCTGGGCAAGCTTTTGAGTTCTTCGTCACTTTTATTCCCGAACCTTGCACGGACTAGCCGAAAGATTTTTTCGATTTTCCGCGTGACCATTCCTGCCGAGACCCTGTTGTCGAATTGCCTTACCGAGACAAACCAAGGCACTCGACGACACGCCGAAACACGGAGAGGAGTGAGTTATGCGTAGGGAAATCATCGCGGCTGCGTCCGTCCTGGCGCTGATGACCGGCACGGCGATGGCGCAGACCACGTCGCCGACCACCGGCAGCCCCACCACCGGCGCCCCGACCGCGACCGAAATGAACAAAAGCGGCAACGCCCCGGGCAGCGCCGCGACCGGCAGCGCCTCCGGCCTGACCGGCGGCCAGATGGCCAGCGCCGAGAACATGATGGGCAAGAACGTCTACGGCACCGACAACGAAAAGGTCGGCGAGGTCGAGGACATCATCCTCGACGGCAACGGCCAGGCCCAGCAGCTCGTGATCTCCTCGGGCGGATTCCTCGGCATCGGCGAGAAGCAGATCGCCGTGGACATCGGCAAAGCCAACTGGGACGCCCAGCAGGAGCGCGTCCAGCTTTCGGGCATGACCCGCGATCAGGTGAAGGAGATGCCGGAGTTCGAGTACTCCGACACCACCACCTCGCTGAACCGCAACAAGGACAAGGCTGGTGACACGGTGAACGGCGCGGCGAGCCGCTCCTCCACCGGCACCTCCGGCACCATGACCGCTCCGGGCGGTGCCACCGGCACCCCGCCGGCCGCTCCGTCGGGCACCGGCCAGTAACAGCTGGGCAATCGCCGACGTTACCGTTACGAAAAGCCCCCGCGGCCCAGCGCCGCGGGGGCTTTTCCCTGTTCGGAACCGCGTTTACGGGCGCGCGACGTGCCAGACGTTGTTCACGCCGTCACCGGTGGTGTCGCCCGGCTTGCCGTCCTTGGCCCAGCCATAGAGCGGCTTGCCCTTGTAGGCCCACTGCATGGAGCCGTCGTCGCGGGTGACGACCGAATAGTCGCCCATCGCCTTCGCGCCCGCCGGGGCCATCAACGGCGGCCAATTGGTGGCGCACTGCCCGTTGCAGGCGGACTTGCCGCCCGAATCGCGGTCGAAGACGTAGAGCGTCATGCCCTTGCTGTCGGTCAGCACGGGGCCGCCGGCCGACTGGCCGGTCTTGGCGGGCATGGCGCCCTGCGCGAAGGCGGACGGTGCCGCAAGGCCAAGCGCCAGCACGGTCGCCACGGCGGCGGTGAAACGGATGAAGCGGTGCATGGACGGAACCTCCCTGTCGTGATGGGGCGGATAATCGACCCGGCCCTCACTGACAGGACGCCCACCGTGGCGCTTTATTCCGTCCTCACCCGATGGATGATCAAGCCCGCAAAAGATCGACGAAGCGGCGGCAGGCGGCGATGTCCATCCGCAGGGCGGCGCGGCGCTTGGTCGCCTCCGGGTCCTCGCCCCAAGCTTCGATCTGGAAGGTCTCGTCGAGCTGCGACACCGCGAACGCCTCCTCGGCGTCGATGCGCCCTTCGACCAGAGCCAGCGCCACGATCAGCGAGCCGCAGGAGCCGGTGGCGGTCTGGAGCGCCGACAGCGCCCAGTCGTCGTAGGCCTCCACCGCGTTGCGCAGGGCGCGCAACGCCTCGGGCGGCTGCGGCTTGGGCATCAGCCCGGCATTGACGTGCAGCGGCGCGTCGTAGCGCAGCGTCGCCCAATCCAGCAGCGGCTGCCAGCGTTGCGCCTGCAACTCCACCAGGTTCCGGGGATGCTCCGCGCGGTAGCAGAGCAGATCCGTCTCGGCATAGGCGGCCACGCCGTCCACGATGGCGGCCCGGCCCTTGCCGATCAGGTCCACCGCCGTGCTGGCGAGCTGCATCAGCGGCATGCTGTCCGGGGCGATGTCCTCGGGCTGCGCGTCCCATTCGGCGGCGACGGCCTGGGCCAGCGGCCAGCTCGCGAAGACCAGCGGCGCCTTGGCCGGGCTGCGGATCGGGCGGTTGTCCAGGCGCACCTCGAAGCCGCCGCCGGCGGCCTCGTCGACGGAGGCGGTCTTGTAGAAGCGCTTCATCAGAGTCCTTCGAATGCTCTCTTATCGGTGCAACAGGTCCAGCACGGCGCCGGCCACCTCGCGCCCGCGATGGACGATGCGGTCGGCCCCGGCGGCCTCCAATTCGGCCACGACGTGATAGCCCCAGGAGACGCCGACCGACGCGACCCGCGCGTTGCGGGCCATCTGCATGTCGTAGGTGGTGTCGCCGATCACAACCGTTCCCGCCGCGTCCACTCCGGTTTCGGCCAGCGCGCGGTAGACCATGTCGGGATGCGGCTTGCCGGGGCCGATGTCGCTGGTCTGCAGCGTGACGAAGCGGCCCGTCAGCCCGTGATGGGCCAGCACGGCGTCCAGCCCGCGCCGCGACTTGCCGGTCGCCACGCCCAGCAGCACGCCCTCGGCCTCCAGAGCGTCCAGCGTGTCGCGCAGGCCGGGGAACAGCGGCTCGTGCAGGTCGCCCCGGTGGCGCAGCGCCGCGAAGGCGTCCTTGTAGCTCTCCGCGACGGCCACATGGCGGTCGGTGTCCAGATCGGGCAGCAACTGCGACACCGCCTGCACCAGCGGCAGCCCGACCATGCGGCGCACCTCCAGCGGGTCCGGCTCGCCCAGACCGTGGGCGGCCCAGGCGGTGGTCATGGCGTCGATGATGGCGAACTGGCTGTCCACCAGCGTGCCGTCGCAATCGAACAGGGCCAGCCGCAGGGGACGGGCATTCTCTGAGTTGCTCACGGGCATCGCCTCCGGGACGCGGGTCGTACCGGACTTATGCGGCTCGCATTGGGAAAGCGCAACTCACTTCGCCGGCTGCGACACCGAAGGGCGCCAATGGAGCAGATGGACCGCCCCGCCCAGCAGCAGTCCCCAGAAGGCCGACCCCACCCCGGCGAAGGACAGGCCGGAGGCGGTGACCAGCATGGTGACCAGGGCGGCCGTCCGGTTCGCCTCCACCTGCACGGCGCCCATCAGGGCGGAGCCGAAGGCTCCGACCAGGGCCAGCCCGGCCACCGCCTCGATTAGGATCGGCGGGGAGCGGGTGACCATCACCGCCGTCACCCCGGCCAAGCCGGCGAACAGGATGTAGCCGATGCCGCCGACGAAGGCGGCCTGCCAGCGTCGCGCCGGGTTCGGGTCGGCGTCCGGGCTGGCGCAGAGCGCCGCGGTGATCGCCGCGAGGTTCACGGTCGGCGCGCCGCCCAGCGCCGTCAGGGCGGAGGCCGCCCCCGTCACCAGGAAAATCGGGCGGGTCGGCGGCGTGTAGTTGTAGGTCGCCAGAACGGCAAGGCCGGGGATGTTCTGCGAGGCCATGGTGACGACGAACAGCGGCAGCGCGATGCCGACCATCGCCTCCCAGGTGAAGACCGGCTGGACGAAGGTCACGCCCGGCCAGAGCGCACCGGACAGCGCCGCACCGCCGGAGGAATCGAGCGCCATCGCCCCCAGCGCCACGGCCACCGCGGCCGGCACGGCGTAGAGCCGCGCCACCCGCCCCACCACAGCCCAGGTCGCCAGCACCAGCAGCGCCACGCCGGGCGCCTGCGACACCGCCAGGAAGGGGGCGAGGCACAGCTTCAGCAGGATGCCCGCCAGCATGCCGTTGGCCAGCGGCTTTGGGATGGCGGCGATCCAGCGGCCCAGCGGCGACCACAGCCCGGCCAGGACGATCAGCACGCCGGTCACCACGAAGGCCCCCACCGCGGCGGCGAACCCGCCCTCCAACGCGCCGGTGGCGGCCAGCAGGGCCATGCCCGGCGTGGTCCAGGCGATGCTGATCGGCTTGCGCCGATAGAGGCTCAGCCCCATCGCCGTCAGCCCCATGGCGAAGCCCACCAGGACGAGGCCCGACACCACCTGTTCCGTGCTGGCGCCAACGGCGGTCAAACCGTGGATGACCACCGCCACCGAACTGGCGTAGCCGACCAATGCCGCCAGCAGTCCCGCCCCCACCGCGCGCAGGGAAAGCCCCGTCGGAAGGCCCGTCGCCGGAACGGTGTCGGAAGAAGACATGGCGCGGAACCCTCCGTCAGGGGTGCGGGACGATGAGAAGGGTGATAAATTGTATCCAATATCCTGGCAAGCGGAGATCACGCATGGCGGTCAACGAAGGGCTGTCGCGCCTCGTGGCGCGGGCGCAGCCGCGCCACCGCACCACCGCGGAGTTCGTGGAGGCGACGCTGCGCGAAGCGATCCTGACCGGGGTCATCGCGCCGGGCACGCCGTTGCGGCAGGAGGATCTGGCAGAGACCTTCGGGGTCAGCCGCATGCCGGTGCGCGAGGCGCTACGCCAGTTGGAGGCGCGGGCGCTGGCCGAGTTCCACCCGCACCGCGGCGCCGTCGTCGCGGAGATCTCGGCGGCGGATGGCGCCGACATCGGGGCGATCCGCATGGCGCTGGAACCGATGGCGCTGCGCCTGTCGCTGCCCGCCCTGACGGCGGCGGACCTTGATCAGGCGGAGGAACTGATCGCAGAGATGGACGGGGAGGCCGATCCGGGCCGCATGGGGGAGCTGAACCGGCGCTTCCACATGACGCTTTACGCGCGCGCCGGGCGGCCCCGGCTGCTGGCGCTGACGGAACAGCATCTGCTCGCCGCCGACCGCTATCTGCGTTTCCAGTTCGCGGCACTGGGCTATCGTCCGCGGTCGCAGGACGAGCACCGCGCGCTGCTGGCCGCCTGCAGGGCGGGGGACGCTGACGAAGCGTGCCGGCTGGTGACCGAGCATGTCGGGCAGGCGGCGGAGCAGCTTACGGCGTTTCTGGAGGGGCGCGAGGCGGGGTAAACCCCCGCTTCTACTCGACCCCCTCGAACGGATCGTCCTTCAGGCTGGCGCTGAAGCCCAGATACTTCCAGGTCGTCAGCATGTGGTCCGGCAGCGGCGCCGTCACGTCGATCATCCGGTTGCCGCCGCGCGGGTGCGGCAGGATCAGGCGGCGGGCGTGCAGGTGCAGCTTCTTCTGGACCTCGGCCCCCGGAAGATAGGCCCCCTGCCCGGCGTACTTGCCGTCGCCCAGGATCGGCGTGCCGATGGCGTTCATGTGGACGCGGAGCTGGTGCGTGCGCCCCGTGCGCGGCCACATGGCGACGAAGGCCGCCTGCTTGCCCAGGTTTTCCAGCACCGTGTAGTAGGTGACGGCGCGCTTACCGTCGTCCTCGTCGCCGGCCACCCGCTCGCCCTGCGGCCCACCTTCCTTGGCCAGCGCGAGGTCGATCTTGCCCTGGTAGGGCTTCGGCACGCCGACCGTGGCCGCCCAGTAGATCTTGCGCACGTCGCGGCCCCGGAACTGCTCCGTCAGCTTGGACGCCGCGAAGGTGTTGCGCGCCAGCAGCAGAACGCCCGAGGTGTCCTTGTCCAGCCGGTGCACCAGCTTGGGCCGCTCCTTCGCGTCGAAGCGCAGGGCGTCCAGCATGGCGTCGAGATGCTTGGTGGTGTTGGTGCCGCCCTGCACGGCCAGCCCGGCCGGCTTGTTCAGGGCGATGACGTCGCCGTCCTTGAAGAGGACCAGCGCCTGGAGCGCCGCGATCTCCTTGTCCGACATGGCCGGCTTCTTCGGCGCGGGGGCCGGGGCGGCGCCGTCCGGCTTGGCCCAGTCGGCCAGCGGCGGGATGCGGATGGACTGGCCGGCGGCGAGCCGCGTCGAGGTCTCCGCCCGCTTGCCGTCCACGCGGATCTGGCCGGTGCGCAGCAGCTTCTGCAGATAGCCGTGCCCCACGTCGGGGAAATGGCGCTTGAACCAGCGGTCGAGGCGGACATCGGCCTCGTCGGACGACACGGTCCGGGTTTCCACGCTGGGGGCTTTGTTCTCACTCATCAAACGGGCACCGAAACAAGAGAACGCACGACCGCGAGGCCGGCAAAGAAACCCGCGATGGTCAGCACCATCGCGGCCAGGATGCACCCCGTCGCCGCCGGCCGGGCGTTTCGCTCCACCGGCAACCCGACCAATGGCAGCGCGTGCGGCTCCGGCGAGGGCGACCACTCCAGCGCGGACGGTGATGCGATCACGGAACCTCCGGAACGGGCGGGACGACGGGCATCCCGCCCGGATTAGAGCCAGAAATACGACGACTTGTCACGTGCCCGGCGCGGCGAAGGCTGGCAGAAGAGCCGCAATGACCGCCGCGCCCACGCATTTGTCGCCCACGCATGTGTCGGCCGCCCCGCCTTCCGTTGATCCGCCGATGGTTCTGCCCGCCAACGCCGCGACGCTGCTGGCCGCCTGGCACCGCACGGGACGCCCCGTGATCCACGTCCGCCACGATTCGACGGACGCCGTGTTCACCTTCGCCCGACGCGACTGGTCCGGCCATCTGCGCAGCGCTCAGGAAGTCCACGACATGAGCCACGCCAACCTGTCGGGCGAATACGCCGTCATCATGGACACGGCGGCGGTGCTGCGTACTCCGGGCTGACCCGGTCGCCCACGCCGAAGATCCAGCCCTCCTGCCGCCGCGCCCGCGCGTCCATGGCCGGCGGGCTCCACACCGCCGCCCGCCCGGCCAGCCAGCGCAGCCCGGCCGCGGAAACCAGCGCATCCGCGTCGTGGTCGGTCACCGCCCCGGACAAGCCGGCGGGCGGCGCGCCGAGGGCGTCCAAAGCCCCGTCCACCCCGCCCCCGTCGCGGATCTTGCGCAGGCCGAAGCCGGCGCGGATCAGGAACAGGCGCGGGTAGATCTCGCAGAAGACGGTGCGCCCCGGCCCCGGCGGGTCGAAGGGCCAGACCGCCACCCGGTCCGGCGCCGCCCGTTTCAGGGCGCGCAGCATCCGCATTCCGGCCAGCCCGCCCTTCCCCACCTGCTTGGCGCCGATCAGCTTGTAGGGGCTCTGCGGGCTTCCGCAGCCATCGGCCCGGCACACCCGCTCGGTCAGCCGGTGCGGGTCGCGGTACCAGTCCGGCTGCGTCCCGGCGCGCCAGAAATCCGCGCCATAGTCGGGATGCGCCGCGAAGCCGCCCCCGGCGAAGTCCGGTTCCGCCCCGGCCACCGCCTCCACCCGGTCCCACAGGTCGAACACCGTCGCCGCGTCGGGGTCTGGGAAGTAGCGTCCGGCCACCGCGAAGGGCAGCGAGAAGGCGCAGTCGATCCCGACCAGCGCCGGTCCGCGCTCCAGCCCATCCAGCAGCCAATCGAACACGGCGGAACGCGACCACAGCCGATCGGTGGGCGCGACGATCCGCGGCGGCCCCTCCGCGCCGCATTCGGCGACGGCGACGCCGGCGTAGCGCTTGCCCGCGGCGCCCGACCAGTCGATGGCGATGAAGCGTGAGAAAGCCGGAACCGCATCACCCGGCGTCATGCGCACACCCCATCCTCATTTCACGATTCCCGACCGAGAGCGTCCAGGATTCAACACGCAGGAATTGCATTCGGGCCGTCTCGATGATTTTTCGCTCAATCCCCGGTCTGTTCGCCGCTCTCATGGCCTTCACCGCCGCCCCGGCCCGGAGCGATCCGTGCCTGGACATGCCCAGCGTCCTGCGCTCCGCCGACCCGGCGTTCAACATGGCGCAGGGCGGGCGTCTCACCCGGCACATCTTCGGCGCGCCGCCGCCGCCGAACGCCACGCAGGACGTCGGCCAGCCCCTGTTCGCCGACCTCTGGGCCTGGCATGCCGCATGGAGCGCGGTGTCCGGCTATCCGGGCGAACTCCTGTGCGGCGATGAGCTGGGTGGCACCCAGTTCGGCAAGACGCTGAACGTGAAGGTCCCCGCGCTCTGGTGCGAGAAAGCGGACGACAAGGGCCGCTGCATCGACGCCACCCCCTTCACCAGCGCGACGGTGACCTACGTGTTCGAATGGTCCGGCCCGCCGGACGCCCCGGCCTGGATTCTCGGGGTCGCCTACCCGAAGCCGTGAAACGCGCCTACTCCTCCCCGTCCGCGGCTTTGCGCTCGCGCAGGCGCGCCCAGTAGTCCTGGCGCTTCTTGATCTCGCGCTCGAAGCCTCTTTCGACCGGCTGGTAGAAGGCGCGCCGCGCCATGCCGTCCGGAAAGTAGTTCTGGCCGGAAAAGCCGTCCGCCGTGTCGTGGTCGTACTCGTAACCCTTGCCGTAGCCGATCTGCTTCATCAGCTTGGTCGGGGCGTTCAGGATGTGCTTGGGCGGCATCAGGCTGCCGGTTTCCTTGGCGGCACGCACCGCGCTCTTGTAGGCGGTGTAGCCGGCGTTCGACTTGGGCGCCGTGCCCAGATAGATGACCAGTTGGGCGATGGCGAGTTCGCCCTCCGGGCTGCCCAGCCGCTCGTAGGCCTCCCAGGCGGCGGTGGCCTGGGCGAGCGCGTTGGGATCGGCCATGCCGATGTCCTCCACCGCGAAGCGGGTCAGCCGGCGGGCGATGTAGCGCGGGTCCTCCCCACCCTCCAGCATGCGGGCGTACCAGTAGAGCGCCGCGTCGGTGTCCGACCCGCGCAGCGACTTGTGCAGCGCGCTGATGAGGTTGTAGTGCCCCTCCTGCGCCTTGTCGTAGAGCGGGGCGCGGCGCTGGATGGCGGTGGCGAGCGCGTTGTTGTCGAGAAGCGCCCCGTCCTCCGGCACCGGCAGGGCGAACAGCTCCTCGCAGAGGTTCAGGCAGAAGCGCCCGTCGCCGTCGGCCATCGCCTTCAGCGCGGCCCGTGCGTCCGGCGTCAGCGGCAGCGGACGGCCCATCTCCGCCTCGGCCCGCGACAGCAGCTTTTCCAGCGCCGCGTCGTCCAGCCGGTTCAGCACGAAGACCTGGGCGCGCGACAGCAGCGCCGCGTTCAGTTCGAAGGACGGATTCTCGGTGGTGGCGCCGACCAGAGTGACGGTGCCGTCTTCCACATAGGGCAGGAAGCCGTCCTGCTGGGAGCGGTTGAAACGGTGGATCTCGTCGATGAACAGCAGCGTGCCCTGCCCGGCCGCGCGCCGCGCCCGGGCAGCGTCGAACACCTTGCGCAGGTCGGCCACGCCGGAGAAGACGGCCGACAGCGGCTCGAAATGCAGGTCGGTGGACAGCGCCAGCAGCCGCGCGATGGTCGTCTTGCCGCAGCCGGGTGGACCCCACAGGATCATCGAGGCCAGCCGGCGCGCGGCGACCATGCGGCCCAGCGGCCCGTCGGGCTTCAGCAGATGCTCCTGCCCGACGACCTCGCCCAGGCTGCGCGGGCGCAGCCGGTCGGCCAGCGGGCGGGGCGCGCCCGCCTCGAAAAGGCCGCCGGTGGCTCCGGAGTCGCCGCGCTTGCTCATCGCCGATCCACCGATCGCACCGGACCAGTCACTGGTTTGTGGGCGCGCCGCAGCGCTGGTAGCACATGCGCAGCGAATGCTGGCAGTTGTCGCTCGGCGAGAAGATGCCGCCGCGGTCCGGACGGTCGAGCCCGCTCTGCGTGCGCGCGGCCACCGAGTCCATGCAGGAGTTGTTGCTGCGCTCGCACTGGGCGCGGCAGGAATCGTCGCTGCCGACACCGCCGTCCAGGCGGAGCGACGGGTCCTCGACCCCGCGGGCCGGGCGCGAAGCTGCCGGAGCCGTGGTGGGGGCTGTAGTGGAGGCCGCCGGAGCACCGCCCACGGCGGCGCCGGACGAACGCCCCGGCGCGTCCGCGCAGGCGGCGAGCGCAACCAGGGCGAGGGCCAGCACCGGCCCCAGAATGAGTTTCGGACGGAACATCTCGGCTTTGACTCCCATTGTTCTTGCGTGACCCCGGACGTTGGCGGATGGTCCCCCGCATGGACCATGCCGCGGGCTCGGCGCCCACTATGCCGGGAACGCAAGCGATAAGGGAATGCCTCAAATGAGTCCCAACAATCCCGGCCCGCCTCCGCGCCGCCGGACATCGACCACCGTCTTCGTGGCGCTGCTGATCGGCGGCCTGCTGCTGCTCGTCGTGCGCATGCTCGCCATGCCCACCGTCAGCGCCGGCGAGGTCGTCCTGCCGCTGCTGGCCGGCATCGGCATGGCGCTGGCCATCGGCGTGATGGTCATGCGCGACCGCCGCGAGCGCAACGCCCTGCCCCCGTCGGAGCGCAACCGCCAGGACCGCGGCATGCCGGATTGATTCCGGCCGGGCTGAATGTGGGTCAAATGCGGGTGACGCGCGGGGCCGAGCCCCGCGCCGCTCACACGAATTTGAAGCTGAGCAGTCCGCCGATGATGATGACCAGCAGAACGGTCGTCACCAGCATCAGCCGCTTCTCGATGATGTCGCGCACCTGCGGCCCGTAGAAGTGCAGCAGGATCGCGATCATGTAGAATCGCGAGAATCGTGCGACGATCGAGCACAGGATGAACACCGTCAGGTCGAGGTGCGCGAATCCCGCGGTGATCGTCAGCAATTTGTACGGTATGGGCGTGATGCCCTTGAGGATCAGGAACCAGGGGCCGAATTCGGCGAACATGTCCTGGAAGCGCTGGAACGACTCCTGCGCGTTGTAGAGGTCGATGATCAGCCGTCCGATGCTCTCGAACAGGTAGAACCCGACCGCGTAGCCGAACAGCCCGCCGATCAGCGAGGCCAGTGCGCAGATGTTGGTGTAGCGCCAGAGCTTCTTGGGCTCCGCCAGACACATCGGCACCAGCATGACGTCGGGCGGCAGAGGGAAGAAGGAGCTTTCCGCGAAGGAGACGGCGGACATCCACCAGACGGCGTCCTTGCGGGCGGAGAGCTTGAGAATCCGGTTGTAGAGAGGTTTCAGCATACCGCGCGCGCGGCGCCCTCCCGAAGTGTCGGAACCCGGAAACCGGAAACCCTCCCTCCGGGGATGAACCCGAAGGGAGGGCCGGTCGGTCACCTATATCGTCGTCCGAAACCCGATGGGCAACGGCGGCGACACGATTTCACGAAAGCTCAACCGAAGGCTCAGCCCTCGGCCTCGACCTCGTCCTTGATCTCCACCGGGCCGGAATCCTGGCCCTTGGCGGCGGCGTCGCGGTCGACCAGCTCAATCACGCCCATGGCGGCGGCGTCGCCGTAGCGGAAGCCGGCCTTCAGGACGCGGCTGTAGCCACCCTGGCGGTCCTTGTAGCGGTCGGCCAGAACGGTGAACAGCTTGGTCACCATCGCGTCGTCGCGCAGCTGCGCGAAGGCGAGACGGCGGTTGGCGAGGCCACCCTTCTTGCCGAGCGTGATCAGACGCTCGACGATCGGGCGCAGATCCTTGGCCTTCGGCAGGGTGGTCTTGATCTGCTCGTGCTTGATCAGGGCGTTCGCCATGTTCGAGAACATGGCCTTGCGGTGGCTGGTGGTCTTGCTGAACTTACGTCCGGAAACGCCGTGACGCATGACGGTCCTCCTTCATGGCGTGGCCCCCCTCGGGGAGCCGGTGGTGAACCCGACCGCCCAGTTTTCGGCTGGTACGGCGCGGGGCGGGCCGGTTGGTGGCCCTGGGAACATTTGCCCCCACCCCGGCCCTCCCCCGCCTTCGGCAAGGGAGGGAGATTATCCCCTCCCCTGCGAAGCGGGGGAGGGTCAGGGAGGGGGCAATGGAACCTGCGAGACTTAGTACGGCTCTTCCAGACGCTTGGCCAGCTCTTCGATGTTCTCGGGCGGCCAGTTCGGGATTTCCATACCGAGGTGCAGACCCATCTGGGCCAGCACTTCCTTGATCTCGTTCAGCGACTTGCGGCCGAAGTTCGGGGTGCGGAGCATCTCCGCCTCGGTCTTCTGCACCAGATCGCCGATGTAGACGATGTTGTCGTTCTTGAGGCAGTTGGCCGAACGGACCGACAGTTCCAGCTCGTCCACCTTGCGGAGCAGGTTCTTGTTGAACGGAACCTCCTCGTGCTTCTCCTCGGCGACCGCGTGGGTCGGCTCCTCGAAGTTGATGAACAGCTGAAGCTGGTCCTGGAGGATGCGGGCGGCGAGGGCCACCGCGTCGTCCGGCTTCACGGCGCCGTTGGTCTCGACGACCATCGAAAGGCGGTCATAGTCGGTGACCTGCCCGACGCGGGCGTTGTCGACCTTGTAGGAGATCTTGCGGACCGGCGAGAACAGCGCGTCGACCGGGATCAGGCCGATCGGGGCGTCTTCCGGACGGTTCTGGCTGGCCGGGACGTAGCCCTTGCCGGTCTCGACCGTCAGTTCCATGTTCAGGCGGGCGCCGTTGTCCAGCGTGCAGATCACGAGGTCCGGGTCCATCACCTGGATGTCCGCGCCGGTCTCGATCATGCCGGCCTTCACCTCGCCGGGGCCTTCGGCGCGCAGGCGCATGCGCTTCGGGCCGTCACCGCCCATGCGCAGACCCATCGACTTGATGTTGAGGACGATGTCGGTCACGTCCTCGCGCACGCCGGGGATCGACGAGAACTCGTGCAGCACGCCGTCGATGTGGATCGCCGTGACGGCCGCACCCTGCAGCGAGGAGAGCAGCACGCGGCGCAGCGCGTTGCCGAGCGTCAGACCGAAGCCACGCTCCAGCGGCTCGGCCACGACGGTCGCCGTGCGGTCGGCGTCGTCACCGGGCTGGATGTCCAGCTTGTTCGGCTTGATCAGTTCCTGCCAGTTCTTCTGAAGAGCCACGGTATTACCTCATGCCATCGGGATGGACACACGTCCGCGGGGACCGGCCGTTCCCATCCGATGGCGCCGCGATGGCTGCGGCGCCTGTCCCGGAACGGCGGGTCCCCGCGGGTGCGGAGTAGCGATGCTTCTTAGACGCGACGCTTCTTCGGCGGACGGACGCCGTTGTGCGGGATCGGCGTGACGTCACGGATCGAAGTGATCTGGAAGCCGATCGACTGCAGGGCGCGCAGCGCCGACTCACGCCCCGAACCCGGACCCTTCACCTCGACCTCGAGGGTCTTCATGCCGTGCTCCTGGGCCTTGCGGCCCGCGTCCTCGGCGGCGACCTGGGCGGCGTAGGGGGTCGACTTGCGCGAGCCCTTGAAGCCCATCGTGCCCGACGACGACCAGGCGATGGTGTTGCCCTGCGCGTCGGTGATGGTGATCATCGTGTTGTTGAAGGAGGCGTTCACGTGAGCGACGCCGGCGGTGATGTTCTTGCGCTCGCGACGGCGAAGGCGCTGCGAAGCGGCTGAGGGCTTGGCCATGGTCCGTGCGTCCTCTTACTTCTTCTTGCCGGCGATCGGCTTGGCCGGACCCTTGCGGGTGCGGGCGTTCGTGTGGGTGCGCTGACCGCGGACCGGCAGGCCCTTGCGGTGACGCAGGCCACGGTAGCAGGCCATGTCCATCAGACGCTTGATGTTCATCGCGACCGAACGGCGGAGGTCACCTTCGACGCGGTAGTCAGCGTCGATGGTCTCGCGGATCTTGAGGATCTCATCGTCCGTGAGCTGGTTCACACGGCGCTCCGCCGGGATCGCCAGCTTCGTGCAGATTTCCTTGGCCTTGAAGGGGCCGATGCCATGAATGTAGGTCAACGCAATCTCCACGCGCTTCTGCGCGGGGATGTTGACGCCAGCGATACGCGCCACGCCTGCTCTCCTCGATATCTCAACGGCAGCCCTCATGGGCCGCCTACACACCGATTGATCCCCGATCCGGACGCCGAGGCCCGAAAGCCAAAAGGCAAAACACGGATACGGGACGCACAATGTCTCCCGCCGGGCCGGTTGGGCCGCGGGAGGGTGCGACTATAGAAAAAGCCGGAAATCTGTCAAGGCCGTTCTGCGGCGTTACCGTGCTTTTCCCGGCGCCCGACCATTGTGGGGAGGCGGACCGCGGTTGACAAGCCGGACGGCAGATCCTGTGATGAACGGCCCGCCCCGAACGGCACATATCAGAAGGCAGACCCATGACCCGCAAAGGCATCCCCTTCCGACGCTTCCGCCTGACCAAGATCGTCGCCACGCTGGGGCCGGCCACCGCCACGCCGGAGATGATCCGCGCGCTGTTCGAGGCGGGCGTGGACGTTTTCCGCCTGAACTTCAGCCACGGCACGCATGAGGACCATGGCCAGCGCCTCGCCACGCTGCGCGCGCTGGAGGCGGAACTCGACCACCCCATCGCGGTGATGGCCGACCTCCAGGGGCCGAAGCTGCGGCTGGGCACCTTCGCCGACGGCCCGGTCACCGTCGAGCCGGGGCACCGCATCCGACTCGACCTCTCCGCCGAGCCGGGCGACGGAACCCGCGTCGGCCTGCCCCACCCGGAGATCTTCGCCGCGCTGGAGCCGGAGGCGGAGCTGCTGGTGGACGACGGCAAGGTCCGCCTGCGCGTCGTCGATTGCAGCCCGGACCACGCCGACTGCGTCGTGCTGTCCGGAAGCCGCCTGTCCGACCGCAAGGGCGTGAACGTGCCGGGCGTCGTCCTGCCGCTCTCGCCGCTGACCCCGAAGGATCACGAGGATCTGGCCTTCGCGCTCGACCAGGGGGTGGACTGGGTGGCGCTGTCCTTCGTGCAGCGGCCGGAGGACGTGGCCGAGGCGCGCAAGCTGGTCGCCGGGCGGGCCGCCCTGCTGTCCAAGATGGAGAAGCCGCAGGCCATCCAGCATCTGGAGCGCATCGTCGAGCTGTCGGACGGTGTCATGGTCGCCCGCGGCGACCTCGGCGTGGAGATGCCGGCGGAGGACGTGCCGAGCATCCAGAAGCGCATCATCCGCGAATCGCGCAAGGCCGGAAAGCCGGTGATCGTCGCCACCCAGATGCTCGAATCGATGATCAGCGCCCCTGCCCCCACGCGCGCCGAGGCGTCGGACGTGGCGACCGCGGTTTATGACGGGGCGGACGCGGTGATGCTGTCGGCGGAAACCGCGGCGGGCACCTACCCCATCGAGGCGGTGTCGATGATGGACCGCATCGCCCGCCGGGTCGAGCAGGACCCGCTCTACCGCACGATCACCGACGCCCAGCATCCCGACCCGCAGCAGACCTCCACCGACGCCGTCACCGCGGCGGCCCGGCAGGTCGCCCACACCATCCAGGCCGCGGCCATCGTCACCTACACCACCAGCGGCTCCACCACCCTGCGCGCCGCCCGCGAACGGCCGGAGGTGCCGATCATGTGCCTGACCTCCAGCCTGGAAACAGCACGGCGGCTCCAACTCGCCTACGGGGTGCACAGCGTGCATTCCGCCGACGTGACCGACTTCAACGAGATGGTCCAGAAGGCCGCCCGCTGCGCCTACGAGGACGGGCTGGCGGTGGAGGGACAGCGGCTGGTCATCACCGCCGGCGTGCCCTTCGGCACCCCCGGCAACACCAACATCCTGCGCATCGCCTGGGTGGATGCCCAATAAGGAGTCGAGAACTCGTCAGGCCGGCGCACGCTCCACCGGAGCGACGCGGGGAAAGCGCAGGGTGAAGGTGGTGCCGCATCCCGGCGCGCTGTCAAGCGTGATGCGGCCCTTCAGCTTGCGGGTGGCGATGTTGTAGACGATGTTCAGCCCCAACCCGCTGCCGCCCGTTCCGCGGCTGGTGGTGAAGAAAGGCTCGAACACCTTGCCGTGCAGGTCTGGCGGAATGCCGCGCCCGTCGTCGGCGTAGACCAGTTCCACCTCGTCGGCGCCCACCGAGCGCACGGCGACGCGCAGGGTACCGTGCTGCCCCGGCGCGTAGCCGTGGATGATCGAGTTCATCACGAGGTTGGTCAGCACCTGGCTGAGCGCGCCCGGATAGCCGTCGATCAGCAGGTCGGCCGGGCAATCCACGTCCACGCCGTGGGCCGCCCGTTTGATGCGGACGCCCAGGCTGCGCAGGACCTCGTCGATGTAGTCGCGCAGGTCGAAGACGCGGCGCTCCTCGCTGGCCTGATCCACGGCGATCTGCTTGAAGCTCTGGATCAGCTGGGCGGCGCGGTCGATGTTCAGCAGCATCAGGTGCGCCGCCTCCCCCGCCATGTCGAGGAAGTCGGCGAAGTCGGGCCGGCGCAGCGTTCCCGCCTCGAAATCGCGCCGGATGAGGCGGGTCCGTTCCGCCATGAGCGAGGCGCCGGTCAGGGCGATGCCGATGGGGGTGTTGATCTCATGCGCCACCCCCGCCACCAGGGACCCCAGCGCCGCCATCTTCTCGGACTGGATCAGATGGGCCTGCGCCTCCTTCAGGTCGCGCAGGGCGCGCTCGGCCTCCTCCCGCGCGGCGTGGGCGCGCTCCTCGGCGCGGACCCGTTCCGACACGTCGGTGTGCGAGCCGACGATGCGGAACAGCTCGCCGTCCGGACCAAGAACGCGGATGGCGCGGCTCAGCATATGGACCACGGTGCCGCGCTTGTGGCGGAAGCGCAGGATGAACTGGCATTCGCCCATCGCGCCGTTGATAAGGTCGCGGGCCATCCGGGCCGACAGCTCGCGATCCTCGGGTAGGATCAGCTCGGTCCAACGGGCGGCGGTGTTGACCATCTCGTCCTCGCCGTAGCCGAGCATTCCCCACCAGTATGGCGACAGCCACAACTCCCCCGTGCGCACGTCCCATTGCCAGATCCCCTCGCGCGCCGCCCGGATCGCCAGCTCGAACAGCTCCCGGCTGGCGATGATCTCCCGCTCGGCGTTCCGCCGCTCGGTCACGTCGGTGTAGGTGACGACGAATCCGCCGTCGGGCAGGGGCCGGATCAGGCACTCCAACACCTGCCCGTCGGAGCGGGTGCATTCCCATGACCGCTCGTCCGGAGCAGGCCGGATGGGAAGCGGTGCTCCCAGGGCCGCGGGCGGGCCACCGCCCGGCACGGTATCGGGGCACACGCCCCCCGGCCCGAAGGCCAGCCCCTGCCCGACCCGCCCGGCGATAGCGGCGTAGGACGTGTGATAGGTCAGGAACTCCGGCTCCAGCCCCAGAAGCTCCCCGGCCCGGCCGTTCCAGGCGACGAGGCGGAGCCCCCGATCGAAGGCCATCACCCCCTGGCCCAACCCGTTCAGGACGGCCCTGGTCTGGTCCCATTGAGCCTCAAGCGCCTGTTCGGTGCGCTTGCGGGCGGAGATGTCGCTGATGCAGGCGAGCATGGCCTCCTCGCCCCGGAAGCGGAACCGCCGGGCGGAAACCATCGCCCACAGGTCGCTGCCGTCGGGCCGGCACAGCCGGGTCTCGAACCCGTCCACGCCGCCCGCCCCGTCGCGCAGGGCGGCGAGCAGCCGCGCCCGCTCCGCCGGATCGGTGTAGTAGGCATTGGCGAAGCTGCGCCCCACCACATCGTCGAGCGGCACCCCGAACAACAGACCGGCGGGCTGGTTGACCGCCATCACCAAGCCGTCGGACAGCCGGGTCACCACCAGGGGAACGGCGATGGCCTGCATGATCGCCCGCTCCGCCTCGCCGGCCCGGTCGCCCAGAAGATCCTCCAGGCCGATGAATCCGGTCTCTTCCAACGGGGCCGCCATGCCGCCGCCATCGTCGGCGAGCGTCAGCACCAGCTCGCCGCCCTCGCCCTCCGCGGGGATCAACAGCCGCCGTCCATCACCCGGCGGAACCACAAGTGCCACCGGCTGGCCGACACGCAGCCGGTCAGCCGCCGCGGCAGCGTCCCCGCACGACGGAAGCGCGGCCAGAAGGGCGTCGAGATCATCCCCCGGACAACCGCCCAGCGACGCCCGGAACACGGCGTTGGCCCAGATCAGGCGCCCGTCGGCATCGAAGCGGGCAAGGCCGGCAGCGGCCATCCGCGAACACTCCTCTTCATTCCCCAAGACAACGCCCGCCGGATGAGACGGGTCGGGCGCCCCGAGTCCATCCGCTGCGAATTCATACAAAATGAATCTACACCAGATTATCGCAGCTGCACCATCGCGCCTCCCGCATTCCTGTATGCGCACCCATGTTCCAGCCTCCACACCCCCCGGCCCGGAAGGACCGATCGCCGCATGTCCGAGTTTGCCGCCTACGGCGGGTTGTTCCTGACCGCGTTCCTGGCCGCGACCATCTTCCCGGCCCAATCGGAAATCCTGCTGGTCGGCATGCACGCCACCGGCAACTACGACCATCTGGCGCTGCTGCTGTTCGCCACGGCGGGCAACGTGCTGGGATCGGTGGTCAACTGGGCGCTGGGGCGCTACCTGATGCATTTCCGGGACCGCCGCTGGTTCCCGGTTCCCGCCGCCATGGTGGCGCGGGCCACCCGCTGGTACCAGCGCTTCGGAGTCTGGTCTCTGCTGCTGGCCTGGATGCCCTTCATCGGCGATCCGCTGACGCTGGTGGCCGGCATCCTGCGGGTGGACATCCGGCTGTTCCTGCTTCTGGTCACGGCGGGCAAGGCCGCCCGCTACGCGGTTCTGGTCCTGGCCGTGTGAGCGTCCTACATTCACCTCATGGATAACCAGACCGCCCTTGCGGAGGACGCAGACGTCTGCGCCTCCCCCCTGCGGCGCCGGCTGTGGCTGGCGTTGGGTTACGCCGCGGTCGGGCTGGGCATCGCCGGGACGGTGCTGCCGCTCCTGCCGACCACCCCCTTCCTGCTGCTGGCCGCCGGGGCCTTCGCCAAGAGCAGCCCGGTCCTGCGCGACCGGCTGTACCGTGACCCGCGCTTCGGCCCGCTGCTGCGCGACTGGCAGGCCGAAGGGGCGATCCCGCGCAAGGCCAAGGCGGCGGCGCTGGTCGGCATGAGCGTGAGCTGGGCGATCGTGGCGCTGACCGCCAGCCGCCCGCTGGTTCCCATCCTGTCCGGGATCTGCATGGCGGCGGTGGCCGTCTACATCGTCACCCGTCCCACCCCATCCCCCCCGGCACCGGAGGATGCGGCGTCGGACGCGGCGGAGGATGGCGGAAACGTTTCCGCATTGCGAAACGAAGCTTGAGCCGATCGGCCGATGGACGTATTACAGCCCGTAATCCCGGCCGGTCACCAGCGCCGCTGAAAAATCCTTATAACCCATAGGGATTCTTCAAATCCGTTCTCGTCTTGATCCCGATCAAGAGGCGCTCGGGTCCCGTCCGCTATTGTCCGGTCTTGCGTCCCTATCCGGAGCCAAGGCAGACGATATGCCAGACGGAAGCGCTGTCACGCCGGCGAAAGTCCAGTTCTTCGAGAGCCAGAAGAAGATCCACCCGAAGGCCGTCTCCGGACGCTACCGGCGCTGGAAGACCATCCTGACCTGGGTGCTTCTGGCGGCCTTCTTCATCGCCCCCTGGATTCGCTGGGAACGCGGCCCGGACGCGCCGGCCCAGGCGGTCCTGTTCGACATGACGACGCCGCGCTTCTTCGTCTTCTGGATCGAGATCTGGCCGCAGGAGATCTACTACCTCACTGGCGTGCTGATCGTGGCGGCGCTGGGGCTGTTCCTGGCGACGGCGCTGGCCGGGCGCGTGTGGTGCGGCTTCACCTGCCCGCAGACGGTGTGGACCGACCTGTTCGTCTGGATCGAGCGCGCCTTCGAAGGCGACCGGGCGGAGCGCATCCGCCTGGACAAGGCGCCCTGGACCGCCAGGAAGGTCCTGCGCAAGGCCGGGAAGCACGCCGGCTGGCTGGCCCTCTCCGTGGTCACCGGCTTCGGCTTCGTCGCCTTTTTCACCGACGCGCCGCGGCTCGCCGTCGATCTGCTGACCTTCAACGCGACCTACGAGGCGGCGGGCTTCTTCGCGCTGTTCGCGGGCATGACCTACGTCATGGCCGGCTGGACGCGCGAGCAGATGTGCTACTACATGTGCCCGTGGCCGCGCATCCAGACCGCCATGCTGGACGAGCACAGCCTCGTCGTCACCTACGACACGCTGCGCGGCGACACCCGCGGCCCGAAGCGCAAGTCGCAGAGCTGGGACGAGCGCCGGACCAAGGGCTTCGGCGACTGCATCGACTGCGGCCAGTGCGTGCAGGTCTGCCCGGTCGGCGTCGACATCCGCACCGGCGAGCAGGCGGACTGCATCAATTGCGGCCTGTGCGCCGACGCCTGCGACAACATCATGGTGTCGCAGGAGTTGCCGAAGGGGCTGATCCGCTTCGACAGCCTGGCCGCCCAGGACACCCGCGCCCAGGGCAAGACCTACCAGTGGCGGCTGATCCGCCCGCGCACCATCGTCTACGGCCTGCTGATGCTGGTGATCACCGGCGCCATGGCCTGGAGCTACGCGCTGCGCCCCCGGCTGGACATCGCCGTGCAGCGCGACCGCGCGCCGCTGTTCGTCACGCTCCAGGACGGCACCATCCGCAACGCCTACACCTTCAAGGTCTCCAACAAGACCCGCCAGGACCGCTCCTACACGCTGGCCGCCGCCGGCATCGCCGGTGCCGAGGTGAAGGTGGTGGGCGAGCGCGACGAGGACAGCGGCAGCGCGGTCAGCCACATCTCCGCCTCCCCGGACAGCGTGGCGACCTACCGCGTCTACGTCACGGTGCCGCGCGAATCCGTGCCGGACGCCTCCACCCCGGTCACCTTCCAGCTGACCGACACCAACAACGGCGACCGGGACAGCTACAAGAGCGTGTTCCTCGCGCCGGGCAGCAAGTAAGCCCGCCGGACATTCCATAAGGACCGCCGCCCATGACCTCCGCAAAGCCCGCCCGCATCGGCATCGTCACCGTGTCCGACCGGGCCAGCCGGGGCATCTACGAGGACAAGGGCGGCCCGGCCATCCGGGAGGAGCTGGACCGCATCGTCGCCTCCCCCTGGGAGCCGGTGGCCCGCGTCATCCCCGATGACCGCGAGGGCATCGCCGCCACCCTGATCGAGCTGGCCGACCGGGAGCGTTGCGACCTGATCGTCACCACCGGCGGCACCGGCCCCGCCCCGCGCGACGTGACGCCGGAGGCGACGGAGCAGGTCTGCGAAAAGATGATGCCCGGCTTCGGCGAGCTGATGCGCTCGGTCAGCCTGACCGTGGTGCCGACCGCCATCCTGTCGCGCCAGACCGCGGGAATCCGCGGCGGCAGCCTGATCGTGAACCTTCCGGGCAAGCCTTCGGCCATTCACGACTGTCTGATGGCGGTCTTCCCGGCAATTCCGTATTGCCTCGATCTGATCGGAGCGGCGCGCATCGACACTGACCCATTGGTCTGCAAGGCATTCCGCCCGAAATCCTGAGCTTTTGCCTATACCCTTTTTGCGCGTGCGGAGAGGAATACCATACACATGGCCATGTTGCCTTGCGGGAACCCGTGCTCACCTTTTCGTTCGAGGGGAGCGGGGTCCCCGATCAAGGTGAGCCAGCCATGCTGTTCGATTTCGAGCCTTCGGGCATCAACGACACCTATCTGCGCCTGACCCGGCGCGGTGTTTCCTGCATCGTCGCTCCGGCCGGGGCGTGGAACGGGTTGCTTCGGGTCAACTACATCGTCGCCGGGTCGCCCGGCGGCGTCGATCCGCACATGATCTACCGCTGCCTGGACATCGGGTGGGACGACGGACGCTTTTGCTGGAAAGGCCGCGCCGCCCCGGTGATGACCACCTCCGCCATGGTGGACATCCTGCAGGAACGCGGTCTCGTCACCAACGGCGAGGCCGAGCGGCTGCTGTTCGGCATCAACAGCCCGGCGTCGGGCGGCTCGACAGACGAAACGCTGATCGCCCGCGCCATGCTTCTGGGCTGCACCTTCTCGCCGATCTATGAAGACGCTCCGCTGAGCAGCGGCCCGCCGCGCGTGGGCGGTTTCGCCCTGCGCACCCTGGCCGATCCCGGCGCCTTCGTTCTGACGGCCCGCGACGGGCTTCCCGTGCTGGACGCGCCCGCCCGCGATGCGCTGAAACGTCTGATGGCCGAAAACGGCATCACGGTCTGACGGCGGCTATTTTCTCCAACGTGCCAGATTTTTGTTTGGAGGGATTCTGTTTGACGGTGGTCAAAGAAGGGTGACCGCCCCCGGCGCAGTGTGACGGCATGACCGATGCCTCCAACGCGCGGGGAACGCCATGACCAGTTCCGTTGCCGACCAGCCGGACCGCCCTCCGGCCCCCCTGATCTTCGCTTATGGGTTCCGGCCCTTCTTCCTGCTGTCCGGCCTTGCCGCGCCCGTCCTGCTGGCCGCCTGGATCGCCGTGCTGGCGACCGGGTCCTGGCCGGACGGCGCTGTCCCGGCGGCCTCCTGGCACGCGCACGAGATGCTGTTCGCCTTCGTGGTCGCCGCCGTGGCCGGCTTCCTGCTGACCGCGGTGCCGAGCTGGACGGGCACCAAGGCGTTGTCCGGCTGGCCGCTGGCCGGCCTGACGGCGCTGTGGCTGGCCGGGCGGGTGGCGCTGCTGCCCTTTATCGGCGTGCCGCTGCCGATCGCTGCCATCCTCGACCTCGCCTTCCTGCCGGCGCTCGGCGTCGCGCTGGCCGGACCGCTGGTGGCGGCGGGCAAGATCCGCAACACCGCCTTCCTCGCCCTGCTGGGCCTGCTGACCGCGGCCAACCTGCTGTTCCATCTGGACTGGCTGGGCGTGCTGCCCGCCGGCACCGCGCTGGGCGAGACGCTGGCCATCGGCGTGGTGCTGATGATGATCGCGGTGATCGGTGGGCGCATCGTCCCGGCCTTCACCCGCAACGCCCTGCGGCTGCGCGGGCTGGACGGCACCGTCGTCTCCCGCCCCTGGGTGGAGAAGGTGACGCTCGTCTCGACCCTGCTGATGATCCCCGCCGACCTCGCTCTGCCGGGCACCGCCATTGCCGGCCTGCTGGCGCTCGTCGCGGCCCTCGCCCACGCCATGCGGCTGGCCGGTTGGCAGCCGGCGAAGACGCTCGACCAGCCGATTCTGTGGGTGCTGCATCTCGGCTACGCCTGGGTGCCGGCGGCGCTGGCGCTGAAGGCCGCGCATCTGCTGGGGGCGGGCGTGGAAAGCTCCGCCTGGGTCCATGCCCTGACGGCGGGGGCCTTCGCCACGATGATCCTGGCGGTGATGACGCGCGCCACGCTCGGCCACACCGGGCGGATGCTGGTGGTGACCCGCCCGACCGTGGCCGGCTACATCCTGCTGACCGCCGCAGCACTGCTGCGGGTGCTGGCCCCCGAGCTGCCGGGCGGCCTCTACTGGACCGCCCTGGAGGGCGCCGGTGCTGCCTGGATCGCGGCCTTCGCCTGCTATCTGTACGTCTACGCGCCCATCCTGCTCGCCCCGCGGGCCGACGGCCGCCCCGGCTGAGGTCCGCCGGGCTGAAGAAGGCCCATGGCGCGTGGGCTGCGTTTCCCGATGAGGCTGGTGGCGAAGCGGCGCTGGAGGTCTTCCGGATCACGGAAGATCTCCGCGCAGCCGGCCTTGCGCAGATCCTGCTCCGCGAAGCCGCCGCACAGAACCCCCACCACGGTCAGCCCGGCCCGCCCCGCGGCCTTGGCGTCCCAGGGGCTGTCGCCGACCACCACCACCTCCGCCGCCGGCAGGCCCAGCCTTTCCAACGCCGCCTCGAAAATGTCCGGATGCGGCTTCGACCGCTCGGCGTCGTCGGACGAGGTCTCCACGTCCACCAGATCGCCGATGTCCGCCGCGCGCTTGTAATGCTCCAGTTCGTCCCCCTTGGCGGATGAGGCGAGCGCGATGCGCAACCCCTCGGCGTGAAGATGCTGGAACAGGCCGCGCACCCGGCGGAAGCCGCGGACCTTCGGCATGTACTTGCGGGCGAACAGCTCGTGCCGGAAATGGTCCAGCTCGTCCTCGATGCGGTCCAGATCCTTCTCCGGCACGAAGACCGGCATCAGCTGGTCGCCGCCCTTGCCGATCTGGGAACGCACCGCGTCGAACTCCGCGTGGTAGCCGAAATGCCGGATCGCCTCCACCCAGGCGTGGGCGTGCAGATCCACCGAGTCGACCAATGTGCCGTCCACGTCGAAAATGACGGCCTTCAGAACGCCGCTCATCGCCGCCTCCTCACCATGGGTTGCCCGTGTCTTTGGGGGTATTCCTTCTCGAACAGGCGGCGCGGCACGGCGTTCCTCAGCATGGTGTGCGGTGCGATAGAATTTGTCACATGGACCCGTCATAGCTGTGTTCCGTTCACTCCTTGCACAGGTTGGCCTTACACAGGTTGGGAAGAACGGACATGCCCAAGACGTTGAAGAGCTACGCCTCGCTGATCGGTCGCGCCCGCCACGCCGTCCGGCGCTTCAACCGCCGTCGCGCCCGCCGCGTGCCGATGGAGCATCTCGACCTCGGCCTGTTCCAGAGCGACATCCGGCTGTAGCACCCCCTTAAGGATAGGGACCCGCCAACCGGAGGCGCTCCCTTCACGCTCCGCGGTCCCGCTCCGCCATAGGACTCCCTCTCAGTCCTAGGCGGGCAAGCTGAATGTTTCCGCCGGAATCGGCGCGCTATCGTCGCGCGGTCCATCCAGCGGAGCCTCAGCCCCCATGACCGCCAGTTCTGAAAGCGCCAGCTTCGAGTCCGCCAGTTTCGAAGACCAGTATTTCTCCGGCGCCGCCCTCTACGGCGACGACTTCGACGCGGCCCGGATCGCCGGCTGGTACGGAGTCGAGGCGCAGGACCCTGCGGAGGACTTCGCGCGTACGGCCCCCGAGCGGCCCGGCTACCGCTACGAGTACCACGCGCTGAACCACCGCCACGCCTTCCGCTTCCTGGCCGGGCGGCGCTTCCGGCAGGCGCTGGCCTTCGGCTGCGCCGCGGGGGACGACGTGGCGCCGATCGCCGGGCAGGTGGAACGCTTCCTGGCCGTGGAGCCCATCGAGCGTTTCTGGAAAACCGACATCGCCGGCACCCCCGCGGAGTACCGCCGGCCCACGCTGGGTGGGCGCATCGACTGCGCGGACGGGGCGAACGACCTGACCGTCTGCCTGCACACGCTGCACCACATCCCGAACGCCGGCGCCCTGCTCGCCGAGTTCGCCCGCGTCACCGCCCCCGGCGGGCTGTTCGTCCTGCGCGAACCGATCAGCACCATGGGCGACTGGCGCCGCCCCCGCCGCGGCCTGACCGCCAACGAGCGCGGCTTCCCCGTCCAGTGGCTGGAGGAGCGCTTCGCCCGGCTGGGCTTCACGGTGCGGCAGCGCCGCTTCTGCTCCTTCCCGCTGACCGAGCGGCTGGGGCCGCTGGTGGGCGTCCGCCTGCCCTACGGCAACCCGCTGCTGGTGCGGCTGGACGAGGCGGCCTGCACGCTGACGCGGTGGAACATCGCCTACCACCGCGACTCGGTCCGCAAGAAGTTCGCCCCCGGCGCCGTCTATTACGTGCTGGAGCGCAACGCCGCTACGACGACGCCAAAGCGTCCGTGAAGGTCGCCGCGTCGACGTTGCCGCCGCTCAGCACCACCGCGACGGTGCGCCCCGCCGCCGGCAGCTTGCCCGTCAGCACGGCGGCCAGCCCGACCGCCCCGCCCGGCTCGACCACCAGTTTGAGCACGGTGAAGGCGTAGGCCATGGCGGCCTTCACCTCGGCGTCGGTAACCGCGAGGCTGCCGGACAGCAGGGTCTTCATCACCGGGAAGGTCAGGGCGCCCGGCGTCGGAGTCAGCAGCGCGTCACAGATGGAACGTTGCCCGGCGGCGTTCTCCACCCGCTCCCCGGCGGCAAGCGAGCGCGCCACGTCGTCGAAGCCCGCCGGCTCCGCCGCCCACAGGCGGGCGTCGGGAAAGCTATGGCGGACCGCCGTGGCGACCCCGGACATCAGCCCGCCGCCGCTGCACGGCGCGATCACGTCGTCAAGACCCGCGCCGATGGCCTGCGCCTGTGCGGCGATCTCCAGCCCGACCGTGCCCTGCCCGGCCATGATCTGCGGGTGGTCGTAGGGTGGTACGGTGGCCGCACCCCGCTCCTCCGCGATGGCCGTGGCAATGGCTTCGCGGCTTTCGGTCCAGCGGTCATAGAGCACCACCTCGGCGCCGTAGCCGCGGGTGTTGGCGATCTTCAGCGCCGGGGCATCGCTGGGCATGACGATGACCGCCGGCATGCCGAGCAGCGCCGCCGCCGCCGCCACGCCCTGGGCGTGGTTGCCCGACGACCAGGCGACCACCCCGCCCCGGCGCTCCTCCGGAGTCAGCTGGGACAGGCGGTTGAAGGCGCCGCGGAACTTGAAGGAGCCGCTGCGCTGAAGAACCTCCGGCTTCAGCAGCACCCGCCCGCCGACCCGCTCGTTCAGCAGGGCGTTTTCCAGCAGCGGCGTGCGCACGGCGAATCCGTCCAGCCGCGCCGCGGCCTCCACGATGTCCTGATGGCCGATGGCGAAGGGTGTCGAAGCGGGCATGGCTCAGCGGCCTCCGGAGACGTTGAGAAGGGCACCGGTCACGTAGGACGCGGCGTCGGACAGCAGCCACAGCACGGTCTCGGCCACCTCGTCCGCCGTCCCGGCGCGCCCGGCGGGCGGGATCAAAGCGGGGTTGTCGAGCCGGTTGCCGATGCCGGGGATGATCTGGATGTCGGTGTCGATCAGGCCGGGCCGCACGCAGTTCACGCGGATGCCCTCCTTCGCCACCTCGCGGGCGAGGCCGACGGTCAGGCTGTCCACCGCGCCCTTGCTGGCCGCGTAGCCCACATACTCGTTGGGCGAGCCCAGCACGGCGGCGATGGAGCCGATGTTGACGATCGCTCCACCTTTCCCGCCGTGGCGGGTGGACATGCGGCGCACCGCCTCCCGCGCGCAAAGGACGGCGCCGGTCACGTTGATGTCCAGCATGCGGCGCAGGTCGTCCGGCGCGGCCTCGTCGAGCCGCCCGTAGGGGCCGATGATGCCGGCGTTGTTGACCAGCCCGGCGGTGGGGCCGAAGCGGTCCTCCGCCACGTCGAACAGGGCGCGGATGTCCTCTTCCCGCGCGGCGTCGCCCTGCACGGCCTGGGCCTGCCCGCCTGCGTCGCGGATCGCCGTCAGGGTGGCCTCGGCCGCCTCGGCGTTGCCGATGTAGGAGAAGGTGACGGCGTAGCCGCGCCGCGCCGCCATGCGGGCGACCGCCGCCCCGATGCCCCGGCTGCCCCCGGTGACGACCAGGGATTTCCGTGTCGATGACATGATTTCTCAGCTCTCCTGGGGGTTGCCGGCCAGCCGGTCGAAGATCCGGACGAGCGCGCCGTCGCCCTCGCGCCCCATTCCCACCGCCGCGGCCATGGTGAAGAGTTGCAGGGCGGAGGCGGCCAGCGGGGTCGGCACGGTCAGCCGCCGCGCCGCGTCCATCACGCTTCCCAGATCGGTCCCGACGATGCCCAGCGGCCGTTGCGACGGGATGTGGAAGGGACCGGCGGCGAGGATCTCGGCCAGCCGTTGCGGATCGACTCCGGCGCGGACGCCGAAGGCCGTGGCCTCCGCCACCGCGGCGGCGTGGATACCGGTCAGCATCTGCTCCACAGCCTTTACGGCGGAGCCCTGCCCATGCTCGGTGCCGACACGGTGGAGCGTGCCCGACGCGGCGGCGATCAGGTCCGCCGCCCGCGCGAAGGCATCCTCGGGGCCGGAGGCCATCACCACCATGCGCCCTTCCGCCGCGCGCACCGGGCCGCCGCCGACCGGCGCGTCCAGCATCAGCAGGTCCCGCTCGGCGAGGCGGCGCCCGACGGCGGCGGCCATGTCCGGCGGGACGCTGGTGGACAGAACGACCACGCCGCCCTTCGCCAAGGTGCCGGCCACGCCCTCGGCGCCGAACAGCACCTCCTCCGCCTGCTCCGCCGTGGCGACCAGGACGATGACGCGGTCCACCCGGCGCCCGACGTCGGCGGGCGATCCCGCGGCTTCCCCGCCATGGGTGACGAGGCTCATGCATTTGGCAGCATCAAGGTCGCAGCCGACGACCCGGAAGCCGGCGCGGAGCAGCGACAGCGCCACCCCCATGCCCATGGAGCCGAGCCCGACGACGCCCGCGCTGCGGGCCGGTTCCAATGCGTCGCTCATGATCCCCCCTGCGGACGCGCTTGCGTCTCTCCATGGCCCATTGCCGAGGCCGTTGATCGGAGTGTCGGGGGCGCGGCGGGGAGCGTCAAGCGGCGGATGAATCAGGCCCGTATCCGCTTCGGCACGCGCAGCAGCACCCACAGCACCAGCAGATGCGCGCCCATCCAGGCCAGCACCGCCGCGGGCATCAGCAGGTCCGGCGCCGTGCTGGCCGCGGCGACGCGCAGCGCGGCGGCCAGCCCGACCAGAGCGATGGCGGCGGTGGCGGGCCGTGGGAAGTCCGGCGGCATCGCCTCCCGCTGCAAGGTCGCGCGGACCATCATGGAGGCGGCCAGCGTGCCCAGCGCCCCCGCCCCGATCACGTGCCAGCCCGCCCCGCCGGTCAGCGGAGCCAGCCGCTCCACCCCCAGGAACAGCCAGCCGAGCCCGAGCCAGCCATAGCCCAGATGCAGGCTCCACAGGTCCGGACGCTTCAGCACGGCGCCGGTCCGCCAACGCGCCAGACGCGCGAAGGCCGTCACCCCGGCCAGTGCGGCGCCCGCCGCCCCGATCCAGGCCCGCGGACCGGTCGTCCCCCCACCGGTCGTCCCCCCGATGGCGACGGTGAGGGCGGCCAGCACCGCCCCGGCGACGCCCGCCCATTCCAGGCGCGGCTGCACCCGCTCCACCAGCGTTCCGCCCTGCTTGCGGACCTCCCCCGCCGTGGCCGACGGGATGATTCGCCCGCCCATCACCAGCATCAGGATTCCGACGAGATGAAGCGCGAACAGCGCGCCCGTCCGTCCGCCGTCGCCGCCCCACCAGACCAGCGCCTCGGCCAGCGCGAAGGCGCCGATCACCGGGCCGAACAGCCTGTTGTGGCCGCTCTTGGCGGCGCGCAGGAAGGGAACGCCAGCCACCACGAAGAGCGCCACCGGGTAGGCCAGCGCCACCGGAGCCGCGACCTCCGGCGGAAGGCCGCCCAGCACCGCCAGCCGCCCGGCCAGCCACGCGGCGAAGGCGACGGCCAGCGCCACCCCGGACGGCCGCGTCAGCAGGAAGCCGCCGACCACTGCCAGCGCGTAGCCCATCAGCATCTCGTGCGCGTGCAGCGCCGGGGTCCAGCCGATGCCGAGCCAGCCGAAATAGCCGGCCACCCACAACGGCACGCTGAGCGCCCCGTAGAGGGCGGCGGCGGGAAAGAACAGGCGGTGCCCCCAGGGACGCTGCGGAGGGGGTGGGACGAAGGCTTTCATCACCGATTCCCGCCTTACTCAGCGGCCGCCATGGCGGATGTCGCGGCGGCGGGGCGCAGATGCTCCTCGCCCCAGGCCTTCAGCGCCAGGATGATCGGCTCCAGGCTCCGCCCGCGCGGCGACAGGCTGTATTCGACGCGCGGCGGCACCTCCGCATAGACGGTGCGGACCAGCAGCCCGTCCGCCTCCAGCTCGCGGAGTTGGGTGGTCAGCATGCGCTGTGTAACGTTCGGCACGCGGCGGCGGATCTCGTTGAAGCGCAGCGTGCCGTCCAGCAGATGGTAGAGGATCAGCCCCTTCCACTTCCCGCCGATGAGGGCGAGAACACCCTCCACCGGGCAGCCCGGCGAGCAGTCCAGGTTGGCGTGCGGGATGCGGGCCATCACGGTATCCTTTTCGACACTATGTGCGTTTCATGTGCATTCTTGCGCCCTGGTGCTGCAAGGCGCAAGTCTGTCGGCAGAGCACAACACGCCGCAACCAGCACAAGGACTTGAGGCCATGCGCGCCGTCGCCTTCAGCCAATCCCTTCCCATCGACGCCCCCGACGCCCTGATCGACGTCGAGCGTCCCCGCCCCGAGCCCCAGGGCCGCGATCTGCTGGTCGCGATCGAGGCCGTCTCGGTCAACCCCGTGGACACCAAGGTCCGCCGCAACATGCCGCCGGCGCCGGGTGCCATGAAGGTGCTGGGCTGGGACGCCGCCGGCACCGTGGTCGCCGCCGGGCCGCAGGCCACCCTGTTCAAGCCGGGCGACGCCGTCTTCTACGCCGGGGCCATCGACCGCGACGGCACCAACGCCGAGTTCCATCTGGTGGACGAGCGCATCGTCGGGCCGAAGCCGGCCAGCCTCGATTTCGCCCAGGCCGCCGCGCTGCCGCTGACCAGCATCACCGCGTGGGAGGCGATGTTCGTCCGGCTGGACGTCCGGCGCCCGGTGCCGGGGGCGGCCAACGCCATCCTGATCGTCGGCGGGGCCGGCGGCGTCGGCTCGATCGCCATCCAGCTCGCCCGGCAACTGACCGATCTGACGGTCATCGCCACCGCCTCACGCGAGGAGACGCAGGCCTGGTGCCGCGACCTGGGCGCCCATCACGTCATCGATCACCGCAAGCCGCTGGCCGCGCAGGTCGAGGCGTTGGGCATCGGCGCCCCGGCCTTCGTCTTCTCGACCAACGACACCGGCGCCCATCTGCCGGAGATCGCCGCCCTGATCGCTCCGCAGGGCCGCGTCGCTTTGATCGACGATCCGGCTGGGCTGGACGTCATGGTGCTGAAGCGCAAGAGCGTGTCGCTGCACTGGGAGTTCATGTTCACCCGCCCGCTGTTCGGCACAGCCGACATCGCCGCCCAGCACGCTCTGCTCGGCGAGCTGTCGCGCCTCGTGGACGCCGGCACGGTCCGCACGACGCTGGCCGAGACGTTCGGCACCATCAACGCCGCCAACCTGACGCGCGCCCACGCCCTGCTCGAAAGCGGGCGGGCCAAGGGCAAGATCGTGCTGGCCGGCTTCTGATCCGCGCCTTGCCTTTTGGGCGGGGGACGGTCAGTCTCCCGCCCCAATTTTCCGGCGACCCGGGATTGAAGCCCGGCTGCAAACCGGCCTGACGGCGAAGACGGGCGGCGAGAGGGGTTGGGGCGGCGGGGGAGCCATGATATGGGAAGGCGGATTTTCCACCGCCCTTCCCGCACCGTTCACGCCAAGGATTTCCGCCATGCGCCCGGTCAAGATCGCTCCGTCCATCCTCTCCGCCGATTTCGCCCGGCTGGGCGAGGAAGTGCGCGCCGTCGATGCGGCGGGCGCCGACTACATCCACATCGACGTGATGGACGGCCATTTCGTCCCCAACATCACCATCGGCCCGGCGGTGGTCAAGGCGCTGCGCCCGCACACGGCGAAGCCCTTCGACGTTCATCTGATGATCTCCCCGGTGGACCCCTACATCGCGGCCTTCGCCGAGGCCGGCGCCGACATCATCACCGTCCATCCGGAAGCCGGCGCGCACGTCCACCGCACCATCCAGCTCATCAAGTCGCTGGGCAAGAAGGCCGGCCTGTCGCTGAACCCGGCCACCCCGCTGGAAGCCGTCGACTATCTGCTGGAAGACCTCGATCTGGTGCTGGTCATGACGGTCAACCCGGGCTTCGGCGGCCAGAGCTTCATCGCCAGCCAGCTTCCCAAGATCCATGAGCTGCGCCGCCGCATCGACGCGCTGGGCAAGCCCATCGACCTCCAGGTGGACGGCGGCATCAACGGCGAGACCGCCCGCATCGCCATCGAGGCGGGGGCCGACGTGCTGGTCGCCGGAACCGCCACCTTCACCGGCGGGCCGGACCGCTACGCCGCCAACATCCGCGCGCTGCGGAGCTGATCTCCGCCCCCACCCCTCTTCCTCCCGGCCATGCTCCAGGTGGGTTTATCCGCAAGAGGGTCCTCCTTCGGGCAGAACCAAACGCCGTTTTGGGCGTTATGGCTGCGTGGGATCGAGGACATCGATACTGGAGGGAGAGAGGTTATGGGTATTCTCTGGACGATCATCATCGGCTTCCTGGCCGGCATCGTCGCTAAGTTCCTGATGCCGGGCCGCGATCCGGGCGGCTTCATCATCACCACGCTGCTCGGCATCGCAGGTGCCTTCGTCGCCACCTATCTGGGCGAGGCCGTGGGCTGGTACCGGGCGGGCGAAGGGGCCGGCTTCATCGGCGCCATCGTCGGCGCCATCGTCATCCTGGCCATCTACCGCATGATCGCCGGGCGCCGGACCACCGTGTGACCCGACGGTAACACGGCAGCGCACACGCAAAGGGCGGCCAGACGGGGCCGCCCTTTCGTTTTCAAGCCGAACCTCGATCTACGAACCGCTATCTACGCCAGGGCCACCGGGCTCGGCATGAAGACCGCGCGGGAGATCGCGGCCTGGATCGTCTCGTTGGTGAAGGGCTTGCGGACGATCTGTCCGAGATGGCGGGCGTCCGCCTCCTCCAGATCGCCGTCGAAGGCGGTGACGAAAATGGTCCGCATGGCGCGCTTCTGGCGCAGACGGCGAGCGACCTCGACCCCGCTGCCGCCGTCGGCCAGCCGGACGTCCAGCAGCGCCAGCGTCGGCTTCTCGGCCTCCAGCAGTTCCAGGGCCTCCTGCTCGTTGTTGGCGGTGCCGCAGACGACATGGCCCATGTCGGTGACCAGGGAGCCGATCTCCATCGCCAGGATCGGGTTGTCCTCGACCACCAGAACCCGCTGGGTCAGGGCGTTGCGCACCTTGTCGCGGGCGACGGTCAGCCGGTCCTGGCCCTCCGGCGCGGGGATCTGCAGCACCTGGGCGGCTTCGGGAACCGTCAGCCCTTCCAGCGTGATCAGCAGATACATGCGCCGCTCGCCTTCCGGCAGGGACGCCAGCGCCCGTTCGATGGGATGCGGCGACGGGGTTGGTCGCCCGTCCGCATCCTCGTCGAACAGCAGATTCAGCAGGGCGTAAAGCGGCACCCGCGCCCCGGCTTCCAGCCCGAAGCGGGACGGGGCCATCACGGCGACCTCGACGCAGCGCGTCACGAGATCGTCACCGCGTTCGGTCGCTCCGGTCAGAGCGCGCGCGTAGCGGCGCAGATAGGGGAGATGATCGTAGAGCTGGCGTGCGTAGACTCGCATGACCCGTTCTTCCGCGCCGGTGAGTGGGTCCGTCCGGCCTTTGGCACCGAGGGGCGCTGGCCGGTCGGCTTGATTCATAACTTGTTAACACTCTGAAACACTACCACGCCCCCCAAGGAGGGCGAACCGAAAAAAAGGCAGAGTTCCCCTTCCTCCGTTGGCAGAGTCCGCATGGCCGATGCCGACCGGCGGACCTACCGCGCCTGCTCCCGTTGCTGGCGCGACCGCCATTGCCAGGGCTTCTCCACCCGACCCGCCCACAAGCCCAGCCGGCGGCTCTGCGCGAAGGCCTCGCTGGAGGCGTAGGCCGGCGACAGGCTGCGGTAGGCGAAGGCCCAGCCGCGCGACACCATGGCCGCCCCCAGATCGACGCCGAGCACCCGGCATTCGCCCATCTGTTGCCCGTTGCGGTCCCGTTCGGCGATGGTGCAGGTCACCTCCTGGTCCTTGATCAGGCTGGCCAGCACCGCCGTGGCGATGCGGAAGCAATCAAGCTCGTGCCCGTAACGGTTACGGCATTTCTGCCCGACGTCGGGGGCGTCGATCCCCATGAGGCGAACCGGCGCGCCCTTGACGGACAGCAGGTCGCCCTCCATGGCGACACCCAGTCCTTTTAACGTTTCATTGGGAGTGTTGGCGACCTTGCCTTTGGTCGTCCCTCCCTGGGCATACACCGTTGCGGTTGAGCCAATGAGAAGAATTGCCACCAAAGGAGCGAGCCACTCAGAACAGGGTCGGCGCGTCATCGGGCGGTGCATCGTCCAAGGGAGCCGCGCAGGCGTCATCGTCGTTGCGCACGTTGTTGACGCGCGGTCCCACCGCATAGGCCTCCAGCAGCGCGTCGGGCGCCGGCTTCAGAAGCCCCTCCAGCACCGGCAGCGGGGCGGCGGGGTCCAGCCACAGGTCCCAGTCCGTCTCGTCCAGGATCACCGGCATGCGCTCGTGCAGCGGCTTCAGCACGGCGTTCGCCGTCGTGGTGACGATGGTCAGCGTCTCCAGGGGCTCTGGGAGTGCCGGGCCACCCTTCGGGCCGTTCCAGCGCTCCCACAGGCCGGCAAAGGCGAAGGGCGCGCGGTCGCGGCGGCGGATGGCGTAGCCCCGCTTGCGCTTGCCCTCGGCCTTCCACTCATAGAATCCGTCCACGGGAACCAGGCAGCGCCGCTTGCGGAACGAATCCCGGAAGGACGGCTTCTCGGCCACCGTCTCGCCGCGCGCGTTGATCAGCCGCGCGCCGATGGACGGGTCGTCCGCCCAGAATGGAACAAGGCCCCAGCGCAGGGTCGCCAGATGGCGCCCATCCTCCTCCCGCCGCACGGCGGGCACCGGCTGGGTGGGGGCCACGTTCCAGCGCGGCTGGAGGTTCGGCAGTTCGGGGAAGCCGAACAGCCGCTGAACCTCCGCGGCCGGCGTGGCGAGTATCATGCGTCCGCACATGGCCTAAGAATAGGCGGCCCGGCGTCGCCACGCCACCGCCGGCTTATGCCCTACCGAGGGTTTTCGCCGGCCAAGGCTCCGCCTATCTTCTCCGGGTGTCTCTCCACGCGACAGGAAAGCCCCGCCCCATGATGAAGTTCGGCATCGGCCAGCCGGTCCCCCGCACCGAAGACGCACGCCTGCTGACCGGCGGCGGGCTCTACACGGACGACGTGTCGCTTCCCGGCCAGACCTACGCCGCCTTTGTGCGCTCCCCCCACGCGCACGCCGACATCCGCGGGATCGACGCGGCGGAGGCGGCGGCGCAGCCGGGGGTGCTCGGCGTCTTCACCGTCGCCGACCTGGAGGCGGACGGCATCCAGCCGATCCCCTGCGCCGCGGCGCTGACCCAGCGCGACGGCTCCCCCTACGTCGCCCCGCCCCGCCCGGCGCCGGCCAAGGGGCGGGTGCGCCATGTCGGCGATCCGGTCGCCGTGGTGGTGGCGGAGACGCTGGAGGCCGCCCGCGACGCGGCGGAGCTGGTGATGGTCGATTACGACGACCGGCCCGCCGTCACCGGCACGGCGGAGGCGCTGGAGCCGAACCGTCCGCAGGTGTGGGGCGAGGCGCCGGGCAACCTCTGCTTCGACTGGGAGCAGGGCGAGGAGGCGGCGGTGGACGCCGCGCTCGCCAAGGCCGCTCGCGTGGTGGAGTTGGAGATCGTCAACAACCGCGTCGTCGCCAACCCGATGGAGGGCCGCGCCTGCCTCGCCGCGGTGGAGGCGGAGACCGGGCGGCTGGTCATTTACGTCACCAGCCAGGGCGTGCACGGGCTGCGCAAGCAGTTCGCCCAGCTGTTCGGCCTGCCGGAATCCAAATTCCGCGTCGTCACCACCGACGTCGGCGGCGGCTTCGGCATGAAGCTGTTCAACTACCCGGAATACATGGTCTGCCTGTTCGCCGCGCGCCGCCTGAACCGGCCCGTGAAATGGGCGGCCGAGCGGACGGAGGGGTTCCTCAGCGACGACCACGGGCGCGACCATGTCAGCCGCGCCCGGCTCGCGCTGGACGGCGACGGGCGCTTCCTCGGGTTGCGGGTGGACACGGTCGCCAATCTCGGGGCTTATCTGTCGAACTACGGCCCCTTCATCCCGACCGACGCCGGCTCGGCGATGCTCGTCGGCTCCTACACCACGCCGGCGGTCTATGTGCGGGTGAAGGGCGTCTTCACCAACACCCAGCCGGTGGACGCCTACCGCGGCGCCGGCCGGCCGGAGGCGGCCTATCTGCTGGAGCGGCTGATCGACCACGCCGGGCGCGTCACCGGCCTCGGCCCGGCGGAGATCCGGCGGCGCAACTTCATCCCGTCCGCCGCCATGCCCTACGCCACGCCGATGGGCCAGACCTACGACACCGGCGAGTTCGAGCAGAATCTGCGCGACGGGCTGGAGCTGTCCGATTATGCCGGCCTGCCCGCCCGCAAGGCGGCGGCCAAGGCGCGCGGGAAATTGCGCGGGGCTGGCATCGCCACCTACATCGAGGCCTGCGCGGGCGGCGGCGCGGAACAGGCGACGGTGCAGGTCAACGGCGACGGGCGCATCGTCCTGATGATCGGCACCCAGACCAACGGCCAGGGGCACGAGACCGCCTACAAGCAGATCATCGCCGACCGGCTGGGCGTCCCGCCGGAGGATGTCGAGGTCGTGCAGGGCGACACCGACCGCGTGTCCTGGGGGGCCGGCACCGGCGGTTCCCGCTCCGTCCCGGTGGGCGGGGCGGCGCTGGCCGAGGGTGCCGCGCGGGTGGTGAGCAAGGCGACCGAGGTCGCCGCCGACCTCCTGGAGACCGCCACGGTGGACGTGGAGTTCGTCGAGGGACGCTTCAGCATCGTCGGCACCGACCGCAGCGTCTCCTTCAAGGAGGTGGCCGCCAAAGCCGCCGCGCAAGGCTCCATCGCCTTCACCGAGGTGGCCCGCTGGACCCCGCCGGCCAACACCTTCCCCAACGGCTGTCACGTGGCCGAGGTGGAGGTCGATCCCGACACCGGGGTGGTCGAGGTCGTCGGCTACACCGTCGTGGACGATTTCGGCACGGTGGTGAACCCGCTGCTGGTTATGGGGCAGGTCCATGGCGGCGTCGCCCAGGGCATCGGGCAGGCGCTTCAGGAACGGGTGGTCTTCGATCCGGACAGCGGCCAGCTTCTCAGCGGGTCCTTCATGGACTACCAGATGCCCCGCGCGGTCGACGTGCCGGACATCCGCATCAAGCTGAACTGCGTGCCGAGCACCACCAACGCGCTGGGCATGAAGGGCGCCGGCGAGGCCGGGGCCATCGGCGCGCCGCCCGCGGTCATCAACGCCCTGGTGGACGCGCTGTCGGATTACGGCATCGAGCACATCGACATGCCGGCGACCCCGCTCTCCGTTTGGACGGCGATCCAGGCGCGCAGCAAAGCCGCCGCGGAGTAACCAGGACACAAACGATGAAGAACGGAGTAGTGACGTCATAGGCCCAATTTCCAGACCCGATGTCACACCTTGCTTTGAATAAATTTGAGACAACATACGCACTATAAAGAGTTAAACATAGAATCACCCCACGAAAGAAACGGGCATGACGGCGGAGCGGATCAAGGGCGGCGGGTGCGGCGGGTTGTGCACCGAGGGTTTGGGGTTCGACTTCACCATGGCCTTCCAGCCGATCGTCGATGTCGCGAGCGGGCGGCCCTGGGCGCACGAGGCGCTGGTGCGCGGTCTCGACGGACAGGGGGCCGGCTGGGTGCTGGGCCAGGTGACCGAGGCCAACCGCTACGCCTTCGATCAGGCCTGCCGGGTCAAGGCCATCGAGTTGGCAGCTTGGCTGGGGATGAGCCAGCAGGCCGACACCCGGCTGTCGATCAATTTCCTGCCCAACGCCGTCTACCAGCCCGAAGCCTGCATCCGCGCCACGCTGGCCGCCGCCAGGCGCACCGGCTTCCCGCCGGAGCGCATCATCTTCGAGGTGACGGAGAACGAGCGGGTCGTCGACGGCGCCCATCTGAAGGCCATCTTCACCGAATACAAGCGCCAGGGGTTCCACACCGCCATCGACGATTTCGGGTCGGGCTATTCCGGCCTGAACCTGCTCGCCGAATTCCAGCCCGACATCATCAAGCTGGACATGGAATTGACCCGCGCCATCGACACCGACCGCGCCCGCCGCAGCATCGTCGGCGCGATTCTCACCGTGTGCCGCGACCTGGGGATCACCCCGGTGGCGGAGGGCATCGAAACGCCGGGCGAGGCGAAGGCGCTGCGCGATCTGGGGATCACGCTGATGCAGGGCTATCTGTTCGCCCGTCCGGCGGTGGAACGGCTGGTGTCGCCCGCCATGGATTTCGAACCGGCGGTGGCCTGAGCGGGCTACAGCATCCGCGGGCGGCGCACCGCTCGCGGCCGGGGCGCGGCGTAACGCCCCCTTTGCTCGGTCGCGAGGGTCAGCGCCTCATGCGCGATCAGGCGGCGGTAGTCGCGGTCCACCCGCGAGAACATGGCAAAGGCAAACTTCACCGCGTCGGGGGTCGGGCTTGTGGCCGCCTCGCGGAGCGCGTTGCGCAGCATGCGCAGTTCCAGCACGCCTTTGACGCAGATGCGCTCGACCGCCTGAGCCAGGATGTCGATCGAACACAGGGACGCCTCGTCGTCGAGTCGGTACTGCACCCGTCCCTCGCAAGGAAGAACCGTCACGAACCGGCCGGGTTCTAGCTTGGGTTGGGCGGGAATGCCAGCGTTTCGGTGAGGTGGCGGGGGGAGTGGTTGCTACGAGCCCCCCCACCCAACCTCCCCCCGCTCTCGGCGGACCGGCGGTCCGCCTGTCGCGTCAGCGCAAACCTTTGGTTTGCGCGAGTGCTGCGTAGGGGAGGAGAAAAGCCCTCCCCTGCAAAGCGGGGGGGGTTGGGTGGGGGCCCTACGCGCCCCCTTCCCTCACCGCCCCGGCGGACGGATGCGCCAGATCGCCGCCGGGTTCTGCTGCGGGTCCAGCCAGACATGCTGGAACTTGCCGATCCAGGTGAAGCGCTGGCCGGTGAACAGATCCTCCACCTGGACATGGGCGCCGTCGTCCAGCCCCAACTCCCACAGCGGAACCTCGATGGTGCCGCCATGGCCGTTGTGCGGGTCGAGGTTCACCGCGATCAGGATGACGTTGTCCTTGCTGTCGGTCATCTTGCCGTAGAGCAGGATGTTGTCGTCGTAGGCGTTGTAGAACTTCAGGTTCGTGAATGTGTGGAGCGCCGGATTCTCCGCGCGGATCTTGTTCAGCCGCGTGACGTAATCGACGATGTTGCCGGGCTTGCTCCAGTCCCAGTGCCGGATTTCGTATTTTTCGGAATGGTTGTACTCCTCCTTGCCCGGATAGGGGTCGGCCTCGCAGACGAAATACGGGGCGTAGAGGCCGTAGACGCTCGACAAGGTGCCGGCCAGCACGGCGCGCATCATGTGGGCGGGCCGCCCGCCATGCACCAGGATCGGCGGCAGGATGTCCGGCGTGTTGGCGAAGAAGTTGGGCTGCATGTAGTCCTTGGACTCGCCCTGGGTCAGCTCCGTCAGATACTCGGTCAGCTCCGCCTTGGTGTTGCGCCAGGTGAAGTAGCTGTAGGACTGGGTGAAGCCGATCTTCGCCAGCCGCCGCATCAGCTTGGGCCGGGTGAAGGCTTCGGCCAGGAACAGCGCGTCGGGGTAGCGGTCCTGCACCTCGCGGATCATCCATTCCCAGAAGGGGAAGGGCTTGGTGTGCGGGTTGTCGACGCGGAAGATGCGCACCCCCTCGTCGCACCAGAACAGCACAACGTCGCGCAGCGCGTACCACAGGTCCGGATAGGCTTCGCGGTAGAAGCTGACGTTGACGATGTCCTGGTACTTCTTCGGCGGGTTCTCGGCGTAGCGGATGGTGCCGTCGGGACGCCAGTAGAACCATTGCGGGTGAGACTTGATCCAGGGATGGTCGGGGGAGCACTGGACGGCGAAGTCCAGCGCGATCTCGATGCCGTGCCGCCGCGCCTCCTTGACCAGCCGGCGGAAGCCCTCGAAGTCGCCGATCATCGGGTCGATGTCGGCGTGCCCGCCCTCGGTGGCGCCGATGGCGTAGGGCACGCCTGGATCGTTCGGGCCGGGATTCAGCGTGTTGTTGCGCCCCTTGCGGAAGCTGCGCCCGATCGGGTGGATCGGCGGGAAGTACAGCACGTCGAAGCCCATGCCCCGGATGAAGGGCAGCATGGTCGACACGTCGTCGAAGGTGCCGGGACGCGACGGGTCCGGCGAGGCCGAGCGCGGGAAGATTTCGAACCACGCGGAGTAGCGGGCCGCGGTGCGGTCCACATAGACCTCCAGGTCGCAGCCGTAGCGGGACAGATATTGCCGTTCCCCGTACTTCGCCATGGCGTGGCGCGGTTCGTCCGACAGGGCATAGGTGATCAGCTCCGGCCCATGGAGGCTGGTCATCCGCTCCACCACCCGCTCCAGCGCGGCGCGGCCCTCGCATTCATTCTGCCCGACCGCGTGCTCGACGAAGCGGCGGCCCTCGATCAGTTCCAGGCTGACGTCCATGCCGACGTCGTGCTTCTTCTTGAAGTCGGCGCGCCAGCTCTCCCACACGTCGCGCCACGCCAGGATGCTGTACTGGTAGCGCGTGTTGCGGGTCAGCGGCAGCTTGCCTACCCAGCGGTCGTTGTTGAAGAAGGTCATGGGCGCCTCGCGCCATTCCTCCTCGTCCACCGGGCGGTAGGTGACGGCGGCACCCAGAACGAAAGTGCCGTCGGTGTAGATGTCCGCCCACACCTCCATCACGTCGCCGACCACCCGCTTGACCGGGAAGCGCCCGCCGTCCAACTCCGGATAGACGTTCTCGATGGTGACGCGGCGGGAGGCCAACTCATCCATCCAGGCGCGGGTGCCGGCGTCGTGCTCCGCCCCGCGCTCGCCCAGATGATTCAGCTCGATGGGTCGGCTCTGCGCCGGGCGGGCGCGGAAGACGCGCATCTCCAGCGGGCGCAGGCGCAGGTCGTGGCCCGGCTCGAAGGGCAGCGGCTCGGCCTCTGGGGTCACGTCCTCGAAATCGGCGAAACCGCCGCCGGTGCTGGCCAGCAGCGGGCCGGGGTCGATGGCGTGCGGCTGGTTCTCATCCGGGTTGATGAGCAGGACGTTGCAACCCTCTCCGCTCCCGTTGGCCCAGCCACCGGTGTCGCGGATCAGCCCGATCACCGGATTGTGGGGAGAGGTCACCCGCCGCTGCCGCCCTTCGACGTTCAGCGCCGGGCTGTCCGCCTTCATGGCGTTGACCGCTCCGATGAAGCCGGTCAGATCCAGCTTCGGGTCCTCCCAATCGTCCGGTGTGGTGTTCACCACGTCCAGCTTGCGGGTGAATCCGTACTCGTACCCCACCGGCATCAACACGCCGGTCGAGAAGGAGGCGGCGAACAGGTAGTGCATCTTCAGCTGGGCGGCCAACCGCTCGGTGTCCTGGCTGCCGACCTCCGCGGCCAGACGGTCGGTGTCGTGGCTTTCCGGGAAGGCGATGGAGGGGGCGATCCAGCGGAACTCGTCATACTGGTCGAGCAGCCAGTCGGACTTGAAGTCCCACCATTTGGCGCTGTTGAACAGGAAGTCGAAGCCCGCCCCGCACAGGTCGCGCACCTGCTCCACCGTGCAGCCCAGCGTCTCGGCGAAGAACTTCACCTCCGGATCGACCTCGCGGGAGCGGTCGATCAGCGTCTTCCACACCTCCGCCGGGATCTGGTAGGCGGCGTCGCAGCGGAAGCCCTTCACCCCCAGTCCGATGCAATGGCGCAGGTAGCGCGTCCAATAGTCGGTCAGCCCCGCCCGCACATCCGACCGCTCGTAGTCGAGCATGGCGAGGTCGCCCCAGATGGTCACCCGCGACGGGTCCACCGGGTCGACGGCCCGCGGGCTGTAGAGGTCGCCGCTGGAATCGCGCCGGTACCAGTCCGGATGCTCGCCAACAAGGATCGCGTCCTTGGCGGTGTGGTTGATGACGAGGTCGAGCATGACCGACTGGCCGTGCCGCCCCGCCTCGGCGATGAAGCCGCGCAGCAGCTCGTCCGGATGCTCCGGCGCGCCGCCCTGGATGCGGTCGTGCAGGCGGTAATAGTCCTTCACGGCGTAGAGGCTGCCGGAGAAGCCGGGATAATGGATCGGGTTCAGGAACAGCCAGTCGAATCCCATGCCCTGGATGCGGGGCAGATGCCCGGCCCAGTCGCGCATCGGGCCGACGAGCGTGGGAAACAGGTTGTAGATGCGCGGTCCGGCGGTGGCCATCGGGGAAATCCTCCTGGTCGGCAGCGGCACGCCAGCCGGTCGCCGCTGGTTGACAAGCGTGGCGCCTCACGTGGATCGTCCGAACAGGCCGTCGCCGGCCAAGGGACCATCACCGGAAGGACCATCGCGAGGTTGCAACGCGCACCCTGCGGGGCGCACGCGCTCAACCCCTGCGAAGCGCGAAGGTTCCGAAACCTGACACTTGGGCCAGACATTTCGAAAGGTGCGTGCATGGGCAACGGAAACGGCAAGATCCGTCTCGACAAGCTCGATATGACGGCGGAGGGCATCGGCAGCAAGGACGACTATGAACGCCGCCTCGCCAAACTCCAGAAGGACCTGCTGCACATCCAGCAGACCTACTGGCACGAGAAGCGCCGGGCCATCCTGGTGTTCGAGGGCTGGGACGCCGCCGGCAAGGGCGGCTGCATCCGCCGCCTGACCGAACCGCTCGACCCCCGCGGCTTCCACGTCTGGCCGATCGGCACCCCGACGGCGGAGGAGCAGGGCAAGCACTACCTCTACCGCTTCTGGACCAGGCTGCCCGCCCCCGGCACCTTCGCCATCTTCGACCGCTCCTGGTACGGCCGCGTGCTGGTGGAGCGGGTGGAGGGCTTCGCCGACAGGGAGCAGTGGAAGCGCGCCTATGACGAGATCAACCAGTTCGAGACGATGCTGACCGACGACGGGGTCCGCATCATCAAGATCTTCATGCACATCACGCCCGACGAGCAGCTCAACCGCTTCCGCGAGCGGCTGAGCAACCCCTACAAGCGCTGGAAGCTGACCGAGGAGGATCTGCGCAACCGCGCCCGCTGGGACGACTACACCAAGGCCATCGAGGCGATGTTCGAGAAGACCTCGACCGAGACGGCGCCCTGGCGGGTCGTTCCCGCCAACTCCAAATGGCACGCCCGCCTGAACGTGATGGAGATCGTCACCGAGGCGCTGAGCCGGGGCGTCAACGTCGCGCCGCCTCCCATCGACCTGACCGTCGCCCGGATCGCCGCGGAGGTGCTTGGTGTCCACCTGACCTTCGACGGCAACGGGAAGGATTGAACATTCCCCCCGGTCACTTCGTCGCGGTGGGCGCACAGGTGGTTGCCTGACGCGCCGGCATCTCCTAGCGTTGGTTGGTGGGGAAAACAATAAGCAGGGTGCGTTCGATGGACGAGGTCAAGACGGGTGCCGGGGCCGGGGCGGAGGAGAAGCCGCGGAAGAAGCGCAAGGCGCTGAAGCTGAAGGACCTCGGGCTCGGTGTTCCGGCCACCGGCGGCGAGGTGCTGCGCGACGCCAAGGAGGTCGCGGCCATCGAATCCCACTGGCGCGCGCTGAGCGGCGGCAAACCGGCGAAGGGCGGCAAGAAGCTCAAATACATCGACGAACTGGCCCGGCTGCAGTTCGAGCTGATCAAGCTGCAGGAATGGGTGCGGGTCAATGGCCTGAAGGTCTGCGTGCTGTTCGAGGGGCGCGACGCCGCCGGCAAGGGCGGGGTCATCAAGCGCATCACCGAAAGCCTCAACCCCCGCGTCTGCCGGATCGTGGCGCTCGGCACGCCGACCGAGAAGGAGCGCGGGCAGTGGTACTTCCAGCGCTACGTGGCGCAGCTTCCCGCCAAGGGTGAGATCGTCCTGTTCGATCGAAGCTGGTACAACCGCGCCGGTGTCGAGCATGTCATGGGCTTCTGCACCGACGCGGAGTACCAGGAGTTCCTGCGCGCCTGCCCGCTGTTCGAGGATATGCTGGTCCAGTCCGGCATCATCCTGATCAAATACTGGTTCTCGGTCAGCGACGAGGAGCAGGAGAAGCGCTTCACCGAGCGGATGCGCAACCCGATCAAGCGCTGGAAGCTCAGCCCGATGGACCTCGAATCGCGCAAGCATTGGGTCGAGTACTCCAAGGCGAAGGACGCCATGCTGGAGCACACCGACAAGAAGCTGACGCCCTGGTACATCGTCGACGCCGACGACAAGAAGAAGGCCCGGCTGAACTGCATCAGCCACCTGCTTCAGCAGATCCCCTATCAGGACATCGCCCCGGTCGAGCTGGACCTTCCGCCGCGACAGAGCGACGACGGCTACAAGCGGCCGAAGAAGTCAAAGCAGAACTGGGTGCCGGAGATGTACTGACCATCACCGCCGCCGGACGGACGCTCAATCCCGCCCGTAGAGACTGCGTTCCCCCAACTCCTCGCCGCGCTGCCGCTCCAGCTCCTGGCTGTAGCGGCGCAGGGCGTAGGCCTCGGTGACGTAGCCGACAATCCGTCGGTCGGTGGGCGACGTCACGACCGGCAAGGACTCCACCTCGGCGCTGCAGAAGCGCTGGAGCACGCTGCGCACGTCCTCGCCGGGCCGCAGGAAGTCGTCGGCGTGCCGGGCCAGCTCACCGACCGGCGTCTTCGCGTCCTCGTCGCCCAGCGACGGGTCGTGCACCGCGCCCATGTCGATGATGCCGGCGTAGGACCCGTCCGGCTCGACCGCGAAGACGGTCTTGGCAGCGCCCAGCGGGTGCAGGCGGCGCAGCGTGTCCAGGGTCTGGGTGGTCAGGATCGTCTTCACATCGCCGCGCATCAGCCGCATCGCCGTCAGTTCCGACACCCAGCCGACGTCGTAGGCGCCGCGGATCGGCACGCCGCGCAGGTGGAAGCGCCACGTCGCGAAGGAATAGCCGAAGGCCTGCCGGACCACGGTGGTGGACACCACCACGCCGATCAGCACGCCGGACGCCGCCCAGAAATCCTGCGTCGCCTCCAGCACCAGAAGCACCATGGTGACCGGTGCGCCGATGATCCCGGCGGCGACCGCCCCCATGGCGGCCAGCACCAGAAGCATCCGGTCGAGCCCCAGCCCCGGCACCAGCAGCTCGATCACCCCATAGGCCAGCCCGCCGAACAAACCGCCGAGAAGGAGCGAGGCGCTGAACAGCCCGCCGCGAAATCCCGAACCGAGCGACAGGGCCGACGCGACGATCTTGGCGACCAGCAGCACCGCCATGGCCTCCAGCCCGCGGGCCAGTTGCGACGGGTCGGCGCCGGGACCGGCCCCCAGCACCTGCGGCACCGCCAGAGCCAGCGCGCCGAGCGCGAGCCCGCCCAGCGCGGGGCGCCCCCAGACGGGGATGGGCAAGGCGCGGAAGCCGCGCTCCGCCACCGTCACCGCCTGCATGGCGAGGATGCTGAGCCAGCCCGCCAGGAAGCCGAGCACCCCACAGGCCACGTAATCCCAGCCCTCCACCGCCACCGGACGGCCGAAGAACAGGACCGGGGACGGGTCGGTCAGCCAGTGGGCCACCGCCACCGCGGCGACCGAGGCCGCGCCGATCGGGGCCAGCGTGGCGATGGTGTAGCCGCCCATGACCAGTTCGAAGGCGTAGAAGGCGCCGGCCAGCGGCGCGCCATAGGCGGCGGAGATGGCCGCCGCCGCCCCGCAGCCGACCAGCGTGCGCAGGTCCGCCCGCCGAAGGTGGAGCTTTTGCCCGAGCGTCGAGGCGATGCCCGCCCCCGCCTGGGTGTAGGCCGCCTCCATCCCCACCGACGCGCCGGAGCCGTTGGACAGCAGAGTCGCCAGGGTCAGACGCAGGCTGTCGATCAGGGACATCTTGCCGCCGTAGAGCGCGTTCGCCTCGACGGGATCGACGATGTCGTTGGAGCGCCAGCGCCGCACCAGCTTCACCATCACGCCGAGCAGCAGGCCGCCGACGGCCGGGACCAGCAGGGTCCGCCAGGGGTCGGCCAGCGCGGCCTCGCCCAGATCCTGCCCGTGGGCCACCGAGAAGACGAAGGACTGCGTCCAGACCACAGCCTCGTGCAGCATGGCCACGGCCAGCCCGACCCCGGCACCGATGATCCCGGCGAGCATCAGCACGCCCAGGACGCTGTCGCGCAGGCTCCGCCGTGTCAGCACCCTGAGGAACCGCCGGCCGGGGTTTCGTGCTCTGGTCAGGGCGCCGGCCGCTTCCCCCGCGGCGCCCCGGATTCCCGTCATGTCATCCGGCATGCCGGTCAATGTGTGCCCTGCCTCCGCGCCGTCAACCGCGCGGCGCGGCCCTAACCCTTTAGGGCTTGCCCGTCTGGGCCGCAGCCGGAGAGGCGCCGGACGGCTGAGCCGAAGGCTGGGCAGAGGGCGGGTTGACGGCGAGGCGGCGCAGCACCTCCGCCAGATTGTCGCGCACCTTGTCGGCCAGCCCAATGTCGGCCTCCTGCGCCTCGTGGAACAGGATCGTGAACAGGCGGCCGGGCGACAGGAAGAAGGTCAGCGAAACGTGCATCTTGCCCTCCTTCAGCGCGCAATCGACCGAGCCGGTGCGCAGCATCAGGCCGGGGAGGTTCTCGACGGCGCTCAGCGACGCGGTCGGCGTGCCGCCCTCGCAGCGCTTCTTCATGGCGTCTACGTAGCCGGCGGACAGGTCCTCCAGCTTGGACCCTTCTTCCACCATCCGCTCGCGGATGCCGCCGACGATCGGGCCGATGCGCCACGCCATGTCGGCGGGGCGCTCGCCCTTCGGCACATTCTCCAGCGACACGCGCTTGACGTCGCGCACACCGGCCGCCTTCAGCAGGTCGCCCAGCCCTTCCGGCAGTTCGTCGGGGCGGGTCGCCACCTTCTTGGTGCGGGTGTCGATGGGCGGGACGGCGCCGGCCTTGTCCACGCAGGTCTTCAGGTCGGTGAGCACCTTCTTGGTGCCCTTGAGCGCGAAGGCCATGCGGTCGGCGTCGGAGGCGAAGACCACCTCCTTGCCGTTCATCAGGGCGGTGTAAAGCTCCTCATCCTTGCCGTTGGGGATGACCAGCATGTCCGGCTTGGGCGCCAGCGCGCGCCGTTCGCGTGTCAGCTTGCCGTCCACCACGACCTTGACCTTCCACTGCTCGCCGTTCGGCAGCTCGGCGCCCGGGATGCCCATGCCCAGGTTGACCTCGCCCTTGACGTTCCGCGCGATCATCAGGACATGGCCAGTGTCGAAGCGGCCCTCGATGGCGCAATAGGCAAACTTGCCGTCCCGGTCGCGCGACGGGCCGCCTTCCCAGCCGTCCTCAAGCTCGGCCGGCCCGGTCTTCTCGGTCGGATCGGCGGCGGCCGGCGCCGGCGGCGCGACGGTGCGGGGCGCCGGTGCGGGGCCGGAGGAGGATGGCGCCGGGTAGTACATGGTCGGCGGGTTGACGGGGACCAGTTCCGCCACCTGCGCCCCATCGGCGTGGGCGGCGGCGGCGCCCAGCAGAAGAAGGGAGGAGAGTGCAGCAGCGACGGCTTTGTCCAACATGGCAGAGGTAATCCTTACGGGCAGGGCGACGCCGGAAGCTAGCCCCGCCGTTTGGGATCGGCAAGCGCAAGACGAGAAAGTCACGACAAAGATCCCGCCCTGTTGCCGCAATGCCGAATTGCGTCCGGCGCACCCTCCGCGACGGGATCACCCGCCCAGAAAGGCGTCACGCAGCGCGTCCGCGGGGAGGGTTTCCACCGGCCCGTCATGGACCGCCCGGCCGAGGCGCAGCAGCACGACGCGCCCGGCGGCGGACAGCGCTCGCGCGGCGCTCTGCTCGGCGACCAGCACCGCCGTTCCGGCGGCGGCGATGGCACGGACGGCAGCGAACACCTCCCCGGCCAGCTTGGGCGACAGGCCGAGTGAGGGCTCGTCGAGCAGCAGGACCCGCGGGCGGCCCATCAGCGCGCGGCCCACCGCCAGCATCTGCTGCTGCCCGCCGGACAGGCGCCACGCCCGCTCCTCCGCCTTGCCCTCCAGCGCCGGGAACAGGGCGAAGACACGCTCCAGGTCACGGGCGCGCTCGGCCCAGCCCAGCCGGCTCGCCACCTCCAGATTGTCGCGCACGCTCATGCCGGGAAAGACGCGCCGGCCCTCCGGCACATAACCCAGGCCGCGGCGCACCCGCCGTTCCGGAGCGAGGGCGCCGATCTCCTCGCCCGCCAGCCGGACCCGCCCGCCCGTCGCCGGGACGAGTCCGAGGATGGCCTTGAGCAGCGTCGACTTGCCCGCCCCGTTGGCGCCCAGCAGAGCCACCGCCTCCCCCGCCGCCACGGACAGCGACAGACGGTCCACCGCCACCGCCCCGCCATAGCCGGCGGTCAGGCCCTCCACACGCAACAGGGGGTTTCCCATCATGCCCCCTCCCCCAGATAGGCGGCGACCACGGCGGGATCGCTGCGCACCCCCTCCGGCGGGCCGGCGTAGAGCGGGCGCCCCTGGTCCAGGCACAGCACATGGCCGGCGAGCGGCAGCAGGAAGCCCATGTCGTGCTCCACCACCAGAATCGCGGTGCCGGTGGCGGCGATGGCGCGCAGGTGTCCGGCCAGTTCCGCCTTCTCCCCGTCGGTTAGCCCCGCCGCCGGCTCGTCGAGCAGCAGGACGGCGGGCTGGCGGGCCAGCGCGCGAGCCAGTTCCACCCGGCGGCGCAGTGCCGCGGGCAGGCCGGCGCAGGGCTTGGCGGCGAGGTCCGCCGCGCCCAGCCGCTCCAGCGCCCACAGGGCGTGGGCCTCGGCCTGGGCGATCGAGCCGTCGCGCTCCAGCCGCGCCGCCGCCACCGCCGCGAGGACGCTGGCGCCCTCCGGCAGGCTGACCGCCTGGAAGGTGCGGGCGATCCCGGCGCGGGCGATGCGATCGGGTCGCTGTCCAGCGAGATCCGTCCCCCCCATCAGCACCCGCCCACCGTCCGGCATCTCCAGGCCGGAGATCAGGTTGACCAGCGTCGTCTTGCCGGAGCCGTTGGGGCCGATCAGACCGGTGATGGTCCCGGCCTCCAGCGTCAGCGACACGCCATCCACCGCCCGCACCCCGCCGAAGCCCTTGGTCAACCCTTCGACCCGCAGCAGGGGACCCGTCGGGTTGGCCGTCTCCGGTGGTGCAGCGGGCTTGGGCAACGGCGCCGGGCGAGCCGGGAACAGCCGGTCGAGCAGGCCGGTCAACCCGTGCGGCGCCAGCACGATGGTGGCGAGCAGCGCCACGCCGTAGACGATCAGATAGCTGCGCTCCAGGAAACGGAACCACTCCGGCAGGTGGAGCAGCAGCACCGCCCCCAGGATCGCCCCGGCCACCCGCCCCCGCCCGCCGACCACGGCGATGGTCAGGACGGAAACCATGACGGGGAACTCCAGCACCTCTGGCGAGACGACGCGCTGGGTGTGCACCGCCAGCGCTCCCGCCGCCCCGGCATAGACGGCGCTCAGCGTGAAGGCGGCCAGCCGCAGCCCGCCGACGTCCAGACCCAGAGTGCCGGCGGCCAGCGGGTCGTCGCGCACCAGCGTCAGCGCCCGTCCCCAACGCCCGCGCGCCAGCCTCCAGGCCAGCAGACCGCCCAGCGCCACGAAGCCCCAGACCACCGCCGCCAGCGGCAGCCCGCGCGGCACCGCCCAGCCGAACAGCATGATGCCCGGCACGCCCGGCAAACCGTTGGCTCCCCCGGTCAGGGCGGGGCTGTTGACCGCCAGCAGATGGACGACCTGCGCGATGCCCAGAGTCGCCAACGCGAAGTAATGGGATTCCAGCCGAAGCACCGGCAGCCCGACCAGCAGGGCCAGCAGCAGCGGCACCAGCAACGACACCGGGAAGGTCGCCGCGAAGCCCCACCCCCACTGGCTGCCCAGGATGCCGGTGGCGTAGGCCCCCAGCCCGAAGAAGGCGCCATGGGCCAGCGACAGCGCCCCGCCCAGCCCGAACACGATCTGGAAACCGATGGCGGCCAGCGCGTACACCCCCGCCACGGTCAGCACGCGCAGCCCGTAGGGCGATGCGTACAGCAGCGCGTACGCCACCAGCACCGCAAGCATCATTCCCTCCGCCGCCCAGCGGGGGAGGGTCAGGGTGGGGGCCAGCGCCCACACCTTGTGCACGATCCTACGCACGGCGCCGCGCCGCCTCGCCGAACAGCCCCTGCGGGCGGGCAACCAGAATGACCAGCAGCGTCGCGTAGAGCAGCCCCAGCGCCACCGGATAGGACAGCACCGACGAGACCCCCACCTCGAACAGCGCGATCAGCAGCGCGCCGGCCACCGCGCCGGGGACGGAACCCCAGCCGCCGATGGTCACGGCGATGTAGGCTTTCAGGATCAGGTCGCCGCCCGCCGTCGGCGTGACGAAGTAACGGTTGGCGAGCAGCAGCCCCGCCGCCCCGGCGAAGGCGGTGCCCAGCGCAAAGGTGATCAGGATCATCGCCGTCACCGGCACGCCGCAGGCCCGCGCCATCTCCGGGTCCTGCGCCGTGGCGCGCAGGCGGCGGCCGAGCTGGGTCCGCCCGAACAGCCATTGCTGCCCGGCGATCAGCAGCGCCGCGACGGCGATGATGGCCAGCGACTGCTCCGCCACCACCAGCCCGCCGAGGTCGAGCGTCCCTCCGCCCAGCAGCGGCGGTGCCGCCCGCGGCTCCGGACCGAACAGGACGGAGGCGCCGTTCTGCAGGATGATGCCCGCCGCGATGGTGCTGATGAAGACCGCCACCGGCGGGCGGCGGCGCAGCGGCAGATAGGCCGCCGCCGCCAGCAGCAGCCCCAGCCCGGCCATCAGCACCAGCACCACCGGCAGCAGGAGCAATCCGGGCAGCGGCAGATACCCCGGCAGATGCGGCGCCAGCGCCACGCCGAGCAGCCCGCCGGCCATCACGAGGTCGCCCTGCGCGAAATTCACCGCCGCGGTGGCGTTCAGCACCAGCACGAAGCCCAGCGCGACCAGCGCATAGGCCGCACCCAGGGCCAAGCCGTTGACGAGAAGTTGCAGGGTGATCAAGACCCCCTCACCTCACCACGCCGGTCACATTGTCGTACCGTTTGGCAATCGCCGGCACACGCGAAGCGCCGTCGTAGCAGACGATCACGGCGGAGTGCGCCATGTTGCCCTTGCCGTCCGAGCGGTAGGTCATGGCGAGGCCCTGATGGGTCCCGGCGGACAGGGCCTTGCGCACCGCCTCCGCGTTCCCCGCGCCGGCCTGCACCGCCGCCAGCACCATGCGGATGCCGTCATACTGGCCGAGCGCGAAGGCGTCCGGCTCCGCGTTGAAGGCGGCGCGGTAGGCGGCGGTGAAGGCTTCCACCTCCGGGTTGCCGCCGGAGATCGGCGAGGCCGCCGTCTCGGCGCAGACGCCCTTCAGCTCGGCCGGTTCCAGCAGCGCCGCCGTGCTCGGCTGGTGCATGGCCGACCCGGCGACGATGGGCACCGCCACCCCGTTGGCCGCCGCCTGCCGGATGAACAGGGCGGTCGGGCCGGAATGCAGATGCAGCACCAGCACGTCGGGCTTGGCCGCCAGCGCCTTGGTCAGAACGGGCAGCAGATCCTTGGCGGCAGGGTCCACCCCCTCCTCGAACACCGGCTCGACGCCCAACGTCTTGAAGGCCTGCTCCAGATGAGCCTTGCCGCTCTGCCCGTAGGCGGTCGTCTGGTAGATCACCGCCGGGCGCTTCTTCCCCAATTCCTCCGTCACGTAGCGGGCGTGGGCCTCCTTGGTCACGGCGTCGCCGGGGAAGAAGCGGAAGACCCAGGGGTTGCCCTGCTCGGTGATGCTCGCCGTGCCCGACACGGTGACCAGCGGAATGCCGTAATCCTGGGCCAGCGGCAGCATCGCCAGCATCTGCGTGCCCAGCATGCTGGCCGCCACCGCCGTGACCGTGCCGCCCGCCGCGCGCTCCAGCGCCGTGACGGCGGCCTCCGGCGAGGTGCCGGTGTCGATCACTTCCGAGCGCACCGCGACATCCGCGGGTGCGTCCTTCAGCGCCAGGACGGCGCCGTTGCGCTGGCTCGTCCCCTCCAGCGACAGGAAGCCGGTCAGCGGCACCAGAACGGGGACCGAGGCCTCGCCCGCCCGCGCCACGCCCGGCAGGAGCGTCGCCGAGAAAACCGCCGAAAAGGCCGTTGCCGAGAGGATGGAAAGGAAGCGCCGCATGAATGTGTCTCCTCCTGCCCGGCGAAGAACCGCGCGAGGACGAGGAGGCCAGGGGTGTAGCGGCGGCACAGCCTCGAACGCTTGGCTCCCTTCGCTGGCATGACCCAGATCAGGTTCGATGGGTGTGGTCTCAGCCCGCCTTGCGGCAGGCACCCCAGCCGTTCGTGTGCACAGTGTGAGCCCCGCGCCCGGCTGTCAAGCGGCGGCCCGGCGCGTTTTCACAATTTCGCAACGCAACAGACACCGGAAAGTCGTGCTTCCCGTGGTTCCTTCCGCCGCCCCCGGCCCGCCCCGGACCGTGGCCCCAACCGGAAAGTCGTCACGAAGCATGCGGCCCATCCCGTCGCACAGCACCGTCACCCTTCACCCCTTCGCCACCGCGCAGGGCGGATGCGGGCTGCGCGCCGTCCTGTCGGGACGGATCGACCACGCCGCCCTGTCCGGCTTGACGCCCCTGCTCCGCCGTGTCGCGGACGCCCCGGCGCTGACCGTGCGCGTCGATCTGGGACGGGTGGACTTCCTCGATTCCTGCGGCATCGGCATTCTGCTGGCGCTCCGCAACGCGGTGCTCGACCGCGGAGGCACCATCGCTTTCGAGAAGCATCCGCCGCGAATCCGCCGCGTGCTGGAGCGCAGCCGGATCATCGCGCTGACGGAAGCCCCGCCCTTCATGGATGGCGGCCTGGCGATCCCCGTCGCCGCCTGAACGGCACCCCGTCAGCCGCCGCGGCGCAGCGTTTCCCGGTACAGGATGTAGAGCCCGCTGGCGATGATGATCCCCGCCCCGGCCAGCACGGTGGGGGTCGGCACGTCGCCGAAGACCAGGAAGCCGAGCAGGGTCGCCCAGATCATCCCCGTGTACTCGAAGGGCGCCACCACCGCGGCGCGGCCCAGGCGGAAGGCCTGGGTCATCAGCACCTGCGCCGCCCCGCCCAGCGTGCCGACCAGAAGCATCAGTCCCAGGTCGAACCCGCCCGGCTGCACCCAGTCGGGGATCGCCGCCACACCGCTCACCACCGTGGTGGTCAGCAGCAGATAGACGACGATGGCCGTGTTGCTCTCCGTCCGCGACAGGCCGCGCACCGCGATCATCGCCAGCGCGTAGAAGAAGGCCGCGGCCACGCCGACGAAAATCGGCAGGAGCGGCGCGTCAGCCTCCGGGCGGGCCATCACCACCACGCCGCCGAAGCCGACCAGCACCGCCGCCCAGCGCCGCCAGCCCACCGGCTCGCCGAGCAGCGGCATGGACAGCGCCGTGATGAACAGCGGCCCGGCGAAGCTCAGCACATAGACCTCGGCCAGCGGCAGATGCTTGAAGGCGTAGAAGAAGCAGCCCATCGACAGCAGCCCGGCCAGCGAGCGGAAGACGTGGGCGAAGGGCCGCCGCGTGCGCATCCCGCCCCAGCCGCCGCGCGCCAGCGAAATGCCGCCGACCAGGACCAGCGCCACCAGCGAGCGCGCGAACATGAGCTGCGCCACCGGATAGCCGCCGCTCAGATATTTGATGAGCGTGTCCATGCCCGCGAACAGGAAGATGGCCAGCAAGAAGCAGCCGATGGCGCGGCGGGTGTCATCGTTGTGTTCGGCGGCGGGCAGAGCGGCGGCTTGGGTCATGATTGCACAGTATCTGAGCAACCCGGACCCTGCCCAGTGCCGCAACCGCAGATCTGGCCCGCGCGGCGGCACCCGGTGGGACGCCCGCGTTTCACGCTTCGTCAATCGATGGTCGGCCGTTTGGCGAAGCGAACCCGGCCTTTCGCGGATCGGCGCTGGCCCCGTCCGGTGCCTTGGACAGTCTTGCTGACATCCCCATCACCGCAAAGGTCCGCCATGCTCCTGCCGAAACCGATACCCCCTTCGATCCGCATCCTCGTCGGCTTCTCGCCCTGGATCGCCTTCGGACTTCTCCAGCCGGCGGGCCATTCGGCGGCCGCGCTGGCGGCGCTGCTGCTCAGCCTGACGCTCTGTGCGCATGACTGGCGGGGCGGTTCGCTGAAGGCGCCGGAACTGGTGGCCGCCGTCTTCTTCGCCCTGCTGCTCCTCATCGGACCGCTGGAGCGCATGGGGGTGACCGTCCATCTCGCGCTGGCCGGCATGGCCTTCGCCTCGATCGCGCTGGGCCGTCCCTTCACCCTGCCCTACGCCCGCGAGACGACACCACCCGGCCTGTGGCACCTGCCGCAGTTCGTCGCCGTCAACAAGGCGATCACCGCGCTGTGGGGATTGGTCTTCCTGGCCGGCGCCGCCGGCTTCGCCGTGGCGACGGAGGTCGGCATCGTCACCTCCGCCCTCGCCGCCCTGGCCGGCCTGCTGGGGAATCGCCGATTGCCGGACTGGCTGGTCAACCGGGCCGTCGCCCGCCGGCTGGCCGAGCGCGAGCCTCACCCCTGGCCCGCGCCCGCCGTCCTCGGACAAAAGGACGGTGTCGTCGTTGTGGGGGCCGGCATCGGCGGGCTGACCGCGGCGGCCCTGCTGGCGGAGGCCGGGGTCCGCGTCACCGTCCTGGAGGCGCACGACCGTCCGGGCGGCTTTTGCTCCTCCTGGGACCGCAGGGTGCGGCTGCGTGACGGGACGGTGGGGCGTTTCACCTTCGACGCCGGGGTGCACGACGTCAGCGGCACCCGTCCGGATGGCCCGGTCGGGCATCTGCTGCGCACGGTCGGCGTGGCGGACCGCGTGCGCTGGCAGCCGGTGAGCCGCGGCATCGTCCGGAACGGTGCCCTTCAGCCGTTGCCCGGCGACGCCGCGGGGCTGGCCGCCCTGATCGCACGGGAGCATCCCGGCAGCGCCGCCGGGGCCGCCGCCTTTCTGGAGGAGATGCGCGGGGTTTACCGCGACCTCTACCGCAGCTGCGCCGAGACCGGCCTTCCCCACATCCCGCGCAGCGTCGCGGCGATGCGCGCCTATCCGCTGGAGTACCCGCAGGCCTTCCGCTGGCAGGACCGCGGCTTCTTGGAGATGCTGGAGCATTACGTGCCCGACCCCGGAGCCCGCGCCCTGCTGTCCAGCCTGACCGGCTACCTGTCCGACCGGCCGGAGCGGCTGGGCGCCACCCAGATGGCGCCGATCTTCGGCTACTTTTTCGACGGCGGCGCCTATCCGGAGGGCGGATCGCAGCGGCTTGCCGACGCTCTGGTCGAGGCGATCCATGCGAAGGGCGGCGAGGTCCGGCTGCGCACCTCCGTCCGCCGCATCCTGGTCGATGACGGCCGGGCCGCCGGGGTGGAAACCATGGACGGGGAGCGCATCGCCGCCGCCGCGGTGATTTCCAACGCCGACGCCCGGCGGACCCTGCTGGAACTGGTGGGGGAAGAGCATCTGCCCGCCGGTCGCGCGGACCAATATCGCGCGCTATGCCCCACGACCTCCGCCTTCCTGGTCACGCTGGCGCTGGAATTCCGTCCCGAGCTGCCCGCCATGACTTTTCTGAGGGATGCAGGGATGGCACTGGCCCTTCCCTCCGCCCACGATGCCACCCTGGCGCCGCCGGGCTGCGCCTCGCTGACGCTGATGCGGCTGGACCCGGCGGGCGGCACCTGGGACCGCTCCGCCCCCGATTACCGCGCCCGCAAGGCACGGGAGGGCGACGCCATGATCGCCGCGGCGGCGGGCCTGATCCCGGATCTGGAGCGCCACATCCTGCACCGGCAGGAGGCCAGCGCCGCCACCTTCGCCCGCTACGCCCACACGACGGACGGAGCGATCTACGGCACCGATCCGGCGCTTCACGCCAAGTCGCCGCTGCCCGGCCTGCTGCTGGCCGGCGGCGGGGTCTTTCCCGGTCCGGGGGTGGAGGCCTGCGTCATTTCGGGCCGCCTCGCCGCGGAGGCCCTGGTCGGGCCGGTGCGGGCGCGGCAAGCCGAGGACCAGTGCCGCGCCGCGTAAAGCCGCCTTTTACAGCCGGATGCGGTCGGCGATCAGCGGCCCGGCCGGCGGGGCGGTGTCGGCCACGGTGAAGGCGCGGCGGAGCAGCGCCGCAGCGTCCTCCGCCTGCGCCACGCTGCGGGCGTGGACGACGGCGAGGGGGCGCTCCGCCGGCCCCACCGAAGCGCCCAGCCCGGCGACGTCGGCCAGCCCGACGGCGAAGTCGATGGGATCGGTCGTCTTGGTCCGCCCGCCGCCCAGGGCCACCACGGCGATGCCGACCGCCCGCACGTCGATGGCCGCCACCACGCCCGCCCGTTCGGCAAAGACCGGCTGGACGACGGGAGCGGCGTCCAGATAGCGGTCCGGCGCGTCCAGCAGGTCCGCCGGGCCGCCCAGCGCGTGGACCATGCGGGCAAAGCGCTCGGCGGCCTGCCCGCTCGCCATCGCCTGGTCGAACCGGGCGCGGCCGCCGGCGGCGTCGGGGACCAGCCCGGCCAGCACCAGCAGCTCGGCGGCCTGGGCCGCGGTGACCTCGTAGAGCCGGGAGTCGGCCGTGCCGCCGCGCAGGATGTCGATGCACTCCCGCATCTCCAGCGCGTTGCCGGCGGTCAGGCCCAGCACCTCGTTCATGTCGGTCAGCAGGGCGACGGTGGGCAGCCCGGCGCCCTCGGCCACGGTGACGAGGCTGTCGGCCAGTTCCCGCGCCTTGGCGATGTCGGGCAGGAACGCGCCGGAGCCGAACTTCACGTCCATGACCAGCGCATCCAGCCCCGCCGCCAGCTTCTTCGACAGGATGGAGGAGGTCAGCAGGTCGATGGTCTCCACCGTCGCCGTCACGTCGCGGATGGCGTAGAGCCGGCGGTCGGCGGGGGCGATGTCGTCGGTGGCGCCGATCACCGCGCAGCCGACCTCCTTCACCACCCGCTCCAGCGTCGCCCGGTCTGGCTTGGCGCGGTAGCCGGGGATGCTCTCGAACTTGTCGAGCGTGCCGCCGGTGTGGCCCAGCCCGCGCCCCGACACCATCGGCACGAATCCGCCGCAGGCGGCCAGCGCCGGGGCGAGGATCAGGCTGACCTTGTCGCCGACGCCGCCGGTCGAATGCTTGTCGACCACCGGTCCCGGCAGGTCGAGATGGTCCCAGCGCATCACCGTCCCGGAATCCCGCATGGCCAGCGTCAGGGCCACCCGCTCCTCCAGCGTCATGCCGCGGAAGAAGACGGCCATGGCGAAGGCCGCCGCCTGTCCTTCGGTGACCGAGCCGTCCGTGATGCCGCGCACGAAGGCGCCGATCTCCGCCGCGTCCAGGCGTGCGCCGTCGCGCTTCTTGCGAATCAGTTCCTGGGGAAGCATCCGTGCGTCCGTCCTATGGTCGAGCTGTTCCCCGGATCAATAACCGGCGGCGGCCGGCTGGGCAACCGCCCCGCCTCCCTTGCCATCGCCTTTGCCGCCACCATGGCCGGCGGTGGCAAGCAGCGAGTCCAGCAGCCCCGACGCGCCGAAGCGGAACGTGTCCGGCTTGGCCCAGCCCTTGCCCTGGATCGCGGTGGCGAGCGCCAGATAGGCCGCCGCCCCGTCGGCGTCGCGGATGCCGCCCGCCGCCTTGAAGCCCACCGGCTTGCCCGATTCGTGGATGACGTGCAGCAGCAGCGCCGCCGCCTCCAGCGTCGCCGCGGGCTGCACCTTGCCGGTGGAGGTCTTCAGGAAATCCGCCCCGGCGGCGATGGCGTCGCGGGCGGCCCAGGCCAGCAGTTCCGGATCGGGGAAGCAGCCGGACTCCAGGATCACCTTCATCGTCACGTCGGTCCCGCAGGCCTCGCGGCAGGCGCGGATCACGTTCATCGGCTGGGTGCGGGCGCCGTCGATGAAGGCGCGGTAGGGAAGCACCACGTCGATCTCGGTCGCGCCGTCCTTGATGGCCGCCTTGGCCTCCGCCGCCACCACTGCCGCGTCGGCCTCCCCCGAGGGGAAGTTGACGACGGTGGCGATCTTCACGCCGCTGCCCTTCAGCGCCTTGCGCGCCGTCTTGACGAAGCGCGGCCAGACGCACACCGCGGCGACCTTCCCGGCGGGGGTGACGGCGCGCTTGCACAGCGCCTCCACCGTCTGGTCGGTGTCGTCGTCGTTCAGGCTGGTCAGGTCGAGCAGACCGATGGCCCGCCCGGCTCCCTTGGCGTCGGCCTTGGCGGTGGTCGTAGTGTCGAGTGCCCGTTGAAGATCGGCGGGAAGTTTCATGACCGGCGTCCTTCGTCTACGTTCAGCCCGTCGAGAAAGCCGGTCAGCAACCGCTCCAGGTCGGAGGCGGCGGCCGAGGCGGCGCGCAGGGTCTGGTCATGGTCCACCGGCCCGTCGCCGAGTCCCACGCCCAGGTTGGTGATGACCGCGCAGCCCACGACCCGAAGGCCGCAATGCCGCGCGACGATGCATTCGGGCACCGTGGACATGCCGACCGCGTCCGCCCCCAGGACCTTCAACATCCGAACCTCCGCCGGCGTCTCGAAGGAGGGGCCGGGATAGGCGGCGTACACGCCCTCGACCAGATCGATGTTCAACTCCAGCGCCCGGCGCCGCATCAGCGCGCGCAAGGCGGGGTCCCAGGCGTCGGTCATGCTGGGGAAGCGCGGGCCGAAGCTGTCCTCGTTGGGACCGGTCAGCGGGTTGGCGCCCAGCATGTTGATATGGTCGGAAATCGCCATCAGCTGCCCCGGCCCGACCTCCACCCGCAGCGAGCCGGCGGCGCAGGTCAGCACCAGCGTGTCGCAGCCGGCCAGCTTCAGCGCGCGGATCGCCGTCTTCAGCGCGTCGAAGCCGTTGCCCTCATAGGCGTGGACGCGGCCCTGCATGCAGGCGACGGGCTGGCCGCCGAGATGGCCCAGCACCAGCCGGCCCATGTGCCCCTCCACGCTGGGCCGCGGGAAGCCGGGCAGATCGCCGTAGGGCATGGCGGTCGCCCCCTCGATCCGGTCGGCGACCCCGCCCAGACCGGAGCCGAGCACGATCCCCACCCGCGGGCGGAAGCCGGGGACCCGGTGCAGGATTTCCGCGGCGGCGCGTGCGGCGGTCATGGCGGTCTGTTCCCCTCAGAAGTCGAGATTGTCGGGGCCGAAGGAGTGCGGCAGCAGTTCCTCCAACCGAAACGTTTGGCGAAGCCCTTCCGGTCCACAGACATGAATCGGCGTGTCGGGTCGGGCGAACTCGCGCAGGCGCTGGCGGCACCCGCCGCAAGGCGTGCACAGCCGGCCGTCGCCGGTCTGGCCGCCCATCACGACGATCGCCCGGATGCCGCGGTCCCCGGCCAGGATCATCGCCCCGATGGCCGAAGCCTCGGCGCACTGGCCCTGCGGGTAGGCGGCGTTCTCCACATTCGCCCCGGCGTGGATGCGCCCGGAGTCGCCCAGGATGGCCGCACCCACGGAAAAACGCGAATAGGGCGCGTAGGCCTGCGCCATCGCGTCGCGGGCGGCGGCGATCAGAGAGTCGACAACCGTGGCGTCTTGCGGGCCGCTCATCACCGTTCCTTCACATAGGGGACGCCGCTGGCCCTGGGCGCCACCGCCCGGCCGACGAAGCCGGCGAGCAGAAGCACGGTCAGCACATAGGGCAGCATCTGGATGAACTGCACCGGGATCACCCCCACCACCGGCAGCGGCACGCCCTGCAGGCGGACCTGCACGGCGTCGGTGAAGGCGAACAGCAGACAGGCGAACAGCGTCGGCCAGGGTCGCCACTTTCCGAAGATCAGCGCGGCCAGCGCCAGATAGCCCTTGCCCGCCGTCATGTCGCGCACGAAGCCGGCACCGTGGGCGGTGGACAGATAGGCGCCGGCGATGCCGGTCAGCACCCCGGTGATGATCACCGCCTGATAGCGCAGCCGCGTGACCGACAGGCCCGCCGTGTCGACCGCCGAGGGGTTCTCCCCCACCGCGCGCAGCCGCAACCCGAAGCGCGAGCGGGTGAACACCCAGTGAGTCGCCACCACCAGCAGGACGGTCAGCCAGATCAGCACGTTGGCGTCGTCGATCAGTTCCCGGTAGACGGGTCCGAGGAGCGGAATCCCGGACAGCGCCTCCACACCCGGCAGATGGATCTGCGGCAACCGCGCCTCTCCCGGCAGCAGCGGGGTCTGGCCGCCCTGGCGGAACCAGGCGTAGGCCAGGGTCGGCGCCAGCCCGGCGACCAGAATGTTGATCGCCATGCCCGACACCACCTGGTTGCCCTTGTGGGTGATGCAGGCGAAGCCATGGACCAGCGCCAGCGCCACCGAGGCCGCGACGGCGGCGCCCAAGCCCAGCCACGGGTTGCCGGTGGAGGACGCGACGGCGGCGGCGAAGAAGGCGCCGGCCAGCATCTTGCCCTCCAGCCCGATGTCCACCACCCCCGCGCGCTCGCTGTAGAGCGCCGCGAAGGCGGCCAGAACCAGCGGGGTCGCCACGCGGACGGTGGCGTCGGCCAGCAGCAGCGCGACGTGCAGGGCGTCACCCATGCGCCGTCCCCCCGGCGCGGCGGCGGAACAGCGCCTCGACCCGCGGCTTGAACAGGTTCTCCAGCGCCCCGGCGAACAGGATGACGAGGCCCTGGATGACCATCACCAGCTCCCGGTTCACGGTGGGGTATTCGAAGGACACCTGCCCGCCCCCCTGCGCCAGCACGCCGAACAGCAGCGCTGCCAGGACGATCCCCACCGGATGGTTGCGCCCCATCAGCGCCACGGCGATGCCGACGAAGCCCACCCCGCCGGTGAAGTTCAGCAGGATGCGGTGCTGCACCCCCATGATCTCGTTCACCCCGACGAAGCCGGCAAGCGCCCCGGAGATCGCCATGGCGAGGATGATGTTCCGCGCCGGGGAGATACCGGCATAGACCGCCGCCCGCTCGTTCCGCCCGACCGTGCGGATCTCGTAGCCCCAGCGGGTCCGCCACAGGAACAGGTAAAACAGCGCGCAGCAGGCCAGCGCCCACAGGAAGGACAGGTTCAGCGGCGAGGCCGGGATGGCGACGCCGAACCAGCCGAGCGCCCGGTCCATGGTCGGCAGCCAGACGCCGGGATCGAACTCCCGCGTTTCCGGCGACTGCGATCCGGGACGGATCAGCACGTCTACCAGCAGATAGGTCATGATCGCGGCGGCGATGAAGTTGAACATGATCGTCGTGATGACGATGTGGCTGCCGCGCCGGGCCTGGAGCCAGCCGGGAACCGCCCCCCAGACCGCCCCGAACAGCGCCGACAGGGCCACCGCGCCCAGCGCCGCCACCGGCCAGGGCCAGCCGGTCAGCGCCAGCCCGACCAGCCCGGCCCCCAGCCCGCCGAGATAGGCCTGCCCTTCCCCGCCGATGTTGAACAGCCCGCAATGGAAGGCGATGGCGACCGCCAGCCCGGTGAAGATGTAGCTGGTCGTGTAATAGAGGGTGTAGCCGATGGCCTCGGGATAGCCGACCGCCTCGGTCACCAGCAGCGCCAGCACGTCCAGCGGATTCTCGCCGATCACCAGGATGACCAGCCCGGACAGGACGAGGGCGGCGAGCAGGTTCAGCAGCGGCAGAAGCGCGAAGCCGACCCAGCCGGGCACCTCGCCCGGCCGGCCGAAGCCCCGGCCCGTCACCCCCTGCGCCGCGTCCTGCGCCATCCCGGCTCCATCCGTGGTGATTTCCGTTCACAAGCCGGACGGCTCGAACGTCCTCGCCCACAGGAAAGTGCCCCGCGCACGGGGCCAGCGCAAGCGAGAGCGTTCGGGGAATGCCTTACGCAGCCTCCGCCACCCCGGCCATCATCAGACCGAGGCGCCGCTCGTCCGCCTCGTCCGGGGCGACCTCGCCCACCAGACGGCCGTCGAACATGACCAGGATGCGGTCGGACAGGGCACGGATCTCGTCCAATTCCACCGACACCAGGAGAATCGCCTTGCCCTGGTCGCGCAGCGCCACCAGACGGCGGTGGATGAACTCGATGGCGCCGATGTCCACGCCGCGGGTGGGCTGGCCGACCAAGAGCAGGTCGGGGTTCCGCTCCATCTCGCGGGCCAGCACGATCTTCTGCTGGTTGCCGCCGGAGAAGTTGGCGGCGGGCAGGCGCGGGTCGCGCGGGCGCACGTCGTAGGCGTCCATCTCGGCGGCGCAGCGGTCGAACAGGGCGCGGCGGTCCATCAGGAGCCGCCCGTTGAAGGCCGGATCGCCATGATGGCCGAGAATCGCGCACTCCTGCGCCTCGAAGCCGGTGACGAGGCCGACCCGCTGCCGATCCTCCGGCACATGGCCGACACCGAGCGCGCGCAACCCCCGCGCGGTGAAGCGGTCGGGCGTGGCGGTCAGCTCCTCCCCGCGCAGGCGGACGGAGCCGCCGGCCAACGGGCGCATTCCGGCCAGCGCCTCCAGCAGTTCGGACTGGCCGTTGCCGGAGACACCGGCGATGCCGACGATCTCCCCGGCGTGCACGGTCAGGCCGACGCCCTTCACCCGCTCCACCCCGGCGCCGTCGCGCACGCGCAGGCCGGCAACCTCCAGCACCGCCGGGCCGGGCGTGGCCGGCGCCTTCTCCACCCGCAGCAGGACCTTGCGCCCGACCATCAGTTCCGCCAGTTGCTCGCGGCTGGTCCGCGCGGTGGCGACGTTCGCCACCACCTGCCCGCGGCGCATGACCGTGACGTTGTCGGTCAGCTCCATGATCTCGCGCAGCTTGTGGGTGATGATGACGACCGTTTTGCCTTGCTCCCGCAGCGCGCGGAGGATGCGGAAGAGGTGGTCGGTCTCCTGTGGCGTGAGGACGCCGGTCGGTTCGTCGAGGATCAGGATGTCGGCGCCGCGGTAGAGCGCCTTCAGGATCTCCACCCGCTGTTGCGCCCCGACCGGCAACTCGCCGACCGGGCGATCGAGGTCCACCTCCAGCCCGTAGTCGCGGGCCAGCCGGATCAGTTCCGCCCGCGCCCGCGCCATCCCGGCGGCCAGGGTGACGCCGCCCTCCGCTCCCAGAAGGACATTCTCCAGCACCGTGAAGGGATCGACGAGCATGAAATGCTGGTGGACCATGCCGATCCCGACGGCCAGGGCGTCGCGCGGGCTGCGCACCGCGACCGGACGGCCGTCCACCAGGATCGAGCCGCCATCGGCGGGCTGATAGCCGTAGACGATGCTCATGATCGTCGATTTGCCGGCGCCGTTCTCGCCGATCACGCCGTGGATGGTGCCCTTCGGCACAGCCAGCGACACGTCGCGGTTGGCATGATTGGCGCCGAACCACTTGTTGACGCCGCGGGTTTCCAGGGCGGGAGGGTGTTGGGGCATGGGGGTTGTCTTCATCGAAAGGTTCTTGCCCCCACCCTCCCCGCTTCGCGGGTCCCCTCCCTCCCCCGCTGGGCGGGAGAGGGTCAGGGTGGGGCCAATGGTCGGCGACGCAGAAACTCAGCTCACGGCTGATACGGCTTCACCACCAGCTCGCCCGCGATGATCTTGCGCTTGGCGTCCTCGACGGCCGTCTCCATCTCCGCCGTGACGAGCTTGCGGTTGTTCTCGTCGAGCGCGTAGCCCACGCCCTCCTCCTTCAGCCCGACGACGCGGTGGCCCGCCGTCCAGCTGCCGTCCTTGGCCGACTTCATGCAGTCGTAGACGGTCACGTCGACCCGCTTGACCATCGAGGTCAGGATCTTGCCCGGATGAATCCAGTTCTGGTTGCTGTCCACCCCGACGCCCAGCTTGCCGGCGTCCGCCGCCGCCTGGAGCACGCCCAGCCCGGTCGCGCCGGCCGCCGCGAAGACCACGTCGGCGCCGCGCCCGAACTGGCTCTTGGCCAGCTCCGCCCCGCGGGTGGGGTCGTTCCAGGCGGCGGGGGTGGAACCGGTCATGTTGGTGAAGACCTCCCCGTCCGCCTTCACATGGCGAAACCCCTGCTCGTAGCCGGTCAGGAAGTTGCGGATCAGCGGGATGTCCATGCCCCCGACGAAGCCGACCTTCCCGCTCTGCGAGGCCAGCGCCGCCAGCATGCCGACGAGGAAGGAGCCCTCATGCTCCTTGAAGGTCACCGACTGCACGTTGGGCAGGTCCAGCTTGTCGTCGATCAGGCAGAACTTGGTGTTGGGATACTCCCGCGACACCTTGTCCACGGCGGCGGACTGGGAGAAGCCGACCGCCGTGATGACGGTGGCGCCGCGCCGCGCCATGTTGCGCAGCGCCTGCTCGCGCTGGCCCTCGCTGGTGACCTCGAACTCGCGGTAGACGATCCCGGTCTCCTTCTTGAAGCGCTCCGCCCCGTTGTAGGCGGCCTCGTTGAAGGACTTGTCGAACTTGCCGCCCTGGTCGAACACCACCGCCGGCATGAACTCGTCCGCCGCCAGGGCGGAGCCCGCGGCGGGAACGGTCGCCGCCGTCAGCGACAGGGCCAGGATGGTCAGAATGCGCGTCATCGTCATCGTTCCGCTTCCCCGTTCCGGTGCGCCCGCTCGCCGGGTCGTGGCGGCCAGGATAGCCGCTCCTCCCATCCCGCGACAGGGGGCACATGACGGGGGATTGCCGCCGCAGGTCACAGCCCGTATGGGACCTCCCCCCGCGACGCTGGTTGACGGAAGAGCGGTGGGCCGCTATCACGCCCGCCATTGCCCGGAGGTGGGCCCGGAGGAGGGGAATCGCAGATTGGACGAGGTGATCGGCGTGCATGGTCTGGTGGTGCTGCTGCAGGGCATCGTCCTTGGAATCGCCATCGCCGCCCCCGTCGGTCCGATCGGCCTGCTCTGCATCCGGCGCACGCTCCAGCATGGGCCGTTGATGGGCTTCTTCACCGGCTTCGGCGCTGCCGTGGCCGACACCATCTACGGCGCCATCGCCGCCTTCGGCGTGTCCGCCGCCCTGGACTTCCTTCAGGGGCATGAGATCGCCTTCCAGCTCGTCGGCGGCATCTTCCTCATCGTCGTCGCCATCCGCACCTTCCGCCAGAAGCCGGAGGACGAAGAGCGCGAGGCCGCCAGCGCGCCCGACACCCCGTCCTTCCTCGGCGGCTTCATGACCGGCCTGTCGCTGACCCTGACCAACCCGGCGACCATCATGGCCTTCATCGCCATCTTCGCCGGCTTTGGGCTGGGCGGCAATCTGGGGCGGGTGGACGCCACCACGCTGGTGGCCGGTGTCTTCATCGGCGCCTCGCTGTGGTGGCTCACCTTGTCCATGGGCGTCGCCGCCGTGCGCCACCGCATTTCCGACCGCGGGCTGACCCGGCTGAACCATTGCACGGGGGTGGCGCTGGCGGCCTTCGGCGTCTGGGCGCTCGGCATGGCGGTTACCGGGATGGCCGGCTGGGCCATGGGGTAAGGCCTCAAGGGCTGAGCGAGGCGCCCGCCACCGGCGGGTCGCCGCCCGAGGATTTCTGGGCGCGGCGGATGCCGTGGAAATGGCTGACCAGCCGGTACAGGTACAGCCCGACCAGGACCACCAGCAGCCCAACGGTGACATACCCCACCAAGCTGTGCGCGAAGGGCCAGCGGGACAGCATGTAACCGGTCCAGGCGAGCAGCAGCGTCCACAGGATCGATCCGGCCCCGGAATAGAGGCAATAGAGCGGGATCGACATCCGGCAGGCCCCCGCCGGGATCGAGATCAGCGTCCGCACCCCCGGCACCGGCTGGGTCAGAAAGACGGCAATGCCGCCATGCTTTCCGAACCACTCCGTGCTTCGCCTGACCTTCTTGGGGTGGATCGTCAGCCAATGGCCGTAGCGCTTCAAAAAGGCTTCCAGCCGGTCGCGCCCCAGCAGGCGGCTCGGCAGAAACCAGACGAGCTGCCCGGTCAGCGACCCCAGCCCGCCAGCCAACGCGACGGCGAAAAGATTGTATTCACCCTGGGCCGACGCGATGCCGGCCAATGGAATAACCGATTCCGCCGGAACCGGCGGGAAAACCCGCGCCAGGACCAGGAGTAGGAAAATACCCGCGTAGTCCATGGTGTGCAAAACATCAACCAGCCAGTTGGTCAGATCGCCTGCCATTTTAGTCCACCCGCATTTTCTGCGCCTCTGGAACAGGGTTCGGCAGCCGGCGGTTCCTGGCTCGTCGGTGGGACAAAGAGCCGGATTACTCCTTTAGCCTTGCGATTTGATCAATATCAAAGCCCCCTACCAGGAACTTCAGGAGAATGCCGTTCATCCCGGCGCCTCTTGCCGGTCCCAGCCCGCGCGTTCCCTCCGGGCTCTTAGGGTGGGCTTTGCCATGCAGCTTGGTAATCTGAAGATCTCCACCAAAATTTTATCCATCATCGTTCTGCTAGCCGCCATCTGCGCGGGCATCACCGCCACGTCGATCGCCGGCCTGGGAGCGTTGAGCCGCGCTTCCGACGAACTCCAGTTGGCCGGCGAGGAGATGAAGCTCGGCGCGCGCATCAACCGGATGGTCGTCGAACTCAGCCGAGACGAGTATCGACTGGCCGCCAATCCCAGCGATCTGCCTCAGGTCATGCAATCCATCGGCAAGACCCGTGAGGCCATGGACGGGCTTCTGGCCAAGGTCAAGGGAACAAGCGACGCGGAACAGGGTCGCCTGTTGGCCTCCTTCGAGAGTTCGCTCGTGCTCTACCAAAAGGAACTCGAAGACACGATCGCAGTCGCCCGCCGGATCAAGGGGGGCGGCGATCTGACCCGGGATCAGCGCGACATCCTCGCCTCGGTGGAGGCCAGCGCCGCCGCCGCGCGGACGCTCCAGGATCTGACCGTCGCCTACACGACCTACACCGACGACAAGGCGTCGCAGCTGTCCAAAAACGCGACCGACCTCGCGGAAACGCGGTCGACCCAACTCACCATCGCCGCCGCCGTCGGCATCTTGGCCGGCCTGCTGCTCGGTTGGATGGTGTCCCAGTTCGGCATCGTCCGGCCGGTGAAGGCCATTGTCGCCTGTCTGCGCGGATTGGCCGACAGCAAGCTGGACACCGTCGTCTATGGCACGGACCGCAGGGACGAGGTCGGGGAGATCGCAGAAACCGCCGAGGTGTTCAAGCGCAACCTGATCCGCAACCAGGAGATGGAACGCGAAGCCAAGGAGGTGGCGGCCCGTTCCCAGGCGGAGAAGCGCGCGGCGATGCTCGCGCTGGCCAGCCGCTTCGAGTCGCAGGTGGGGGTCATCGTGAACGATGTCGGCGGCGCCGCGACCGAACTTCAGGCCACCGCGGCGCAGCTCTCCTCGGCGGTCGAGGAAGTCGGCGCCCAGTGCGGCGCCGTGGCCGGCGCGTCGGAGGAGGCCAGCGCCAACGTGCAGACCGTCGCTGCGGCGTCGGAGGAGATGTCCGCCTCGATCCACGAACTGGCAGAGCGCGTGACCCGCGCCGCCGCCCGTTCCAAGGCCGCGGCCGAGGGGGCCAATCTGGCCCAGACCCAGCTCGATTCCCTGTCCGCCGCCATCGAGCAGGTGGACCAGATCGTCGCCTCGATCAACGCCGTCGCCTCCCAGACCAACCTGCTGGCGCTGAACGCGACCATCGAGGCGGCCCGCGCCGGGGAAGCCGGCAAGGGCTTCGCCGTGGTGGCGAGCGAGGTGAAGAACCTCGCCAACCAGACACACGCGATGACGGAGCAGATCGGCAACCAGATCGCCGCGGTGAAGAGCGCCTCCGGCCGGACGGTGGAGGCGATGCGCGCCATCATCACCCAGGTCGAGGACATCGACCGCTCCACCGCGGAGATGGCCGCTTCCGTCGAGCAGCAGAGCGCGGCGACCGGCGAGATCAGCCGCAACGCCCAGCAGGCCGCCAACGGCACCGCGGAGGTTTCCAGCAACGTCGCCGGCATCCAGCAGGCGGAGTCGGAAACCAGCGCCGCCACCCACAGCGTGAAGACCGCGGCCGACCAGCTGGCCGAACGCGCGTCGAGCCTGAAGCGCGAGGTGGATCAGTTCCTGTCCGAAGTGCGCGCGGCCTGATCGGCCGGGCGCCTCCAATGCCCCTCAGCCCCGGGTGCCGCCCGGCGGCGGGGGCGGCGGGGCGCTTTCCGCCACGGCGGCGCGGCCCGGATCGCGTTTCTGGCATTCCAGCAGGATGTCGCGCGCGATCGGAGCCGCCGCAGTGGAGCCGCCGCCGCCATGCTCCACGAACACCGCGCAGGCGTAGCGCGGGGAACTGACTGGCGCGTAGGAGATGAACAGCGCGTGGTCGCGCTCCCGCCAGGGCAGATCCTCGTTCTTCTTCACGCCGGTGCTGCGCTCCGCCATGGTGATGCGGCGGACCTGGGCGGAGCCGGTCTTGCCGGCCATCTCATAGCCGGGTTCGGTGATGCGCGACTTGTAGGCGGTGCCGTTCGGCGCGTTGGTCACCTCGTAGAGGCCGCGCAGGACGAGGTCGAGATTCTCCTTCTTCACCCCGATCGGCGGCCAACTCGTCTGCTCGCCGGACATCGCCTTAATCTGCTTGGTCAGATGGGGCTTCACCGCGAAGCCGCCATTGGCCAGCCGCGCGGTCATGGCGACGAGTTGCATTGGCGTGGACAGCACGTAGCCCTGCCCGATCGCCGCGATCAGCGTCTCGCCCTGCGCCCAGGGCTTGCCGAGCGCGCCCTTCTTCCAGTCGATGGAGGGGATCAGGCCCGGCCGCTCGTGCGGCAGGTCCAGCCCGGTCAGCTGCCCCATGTCGAAGCGGTGGGCCATCTCGGCGATGCGGTCGATGCCGATGCGCCGCGACACGTCGTAGAACCACACGTCGCAGGAATGGCGCAGCGCGCCGACCACGTCCACGGTGCCGTGCCCGCCCTTCTTCCAGCAGTGGAAGCGGTGGTCGCCGAGGTCCATGTGGCCGGGACAGAAGACCGTGTGGTTGCGGCTGATCAGGCCGGATTCCAACGCCGCCAGGGCCACCACCGGCTTGAAGGTCGACCCCGGCGGGTATTGCCCAGCCACCGCCTTGTTGTTCAGCGGGGTCGCCTGATTGGACAGCAATTCCTCCCACAGTTCGGCGCTGATGCCCATGGTGAACTGGTTGGGGTCGTAGCTGGGGTGGGAGCACAGGGCGTAGATTCCGCCGGTGTGCACGTCCATCACCACGCAGGAGGCGCTGACCTCCTGCGACAGCCGCTGCTGCACGAATTTCTGCAACCCGATGTCGATGGTCAACTGGACCTCGCGGCCCGGCTGCCCCTCGTCGCGCGACAGCTCGCGGATGACCCGCCCGACCGCGTTGACCTCGAGCTGGCTGGTGCCCGCCGTGCCGCGGAGCGCCTTCTCGTGATACTTCTCCATCCCGGCCTTGCCGATGCGGAAGCCCGGCAGCGACAGCACGGGATCGCCGTTCAACTCCGCCTCCGACACGGCGCCGACATAGCCCAGGATGTGGGCGGTCGCCTCGGCCTCCGGGTAATGGCGGATTTCGCCGACCTCGATGGCGACGCCGGGCAGGTCCGGGGTGTTCATCTCGATGGTGGCGACCTGCTCCCAGGTCAGGTTCTCGCGCACGGTGACCGGCACGAAACGGCGCTTTCGGTGCAGTTCGCGCATCACGCGGCGGCGGTCGCCGTCGGTCAGCGGGACGATCTTGGAGATCTTGTCCAGCGTGTCCTGGATGTTGCGCGTGCGCTCCGACACCACGACGACGCGGTAGTTCTGCTGGTTCACCGCCAGCGGCGCGCCGAACCGGTCGACGATGGTGCCGCGCGACGGGGCGACCAGCCGCAGGCTGATGCGGTTCTCCTCCGCCAGCATGACGTAGCGCGCGGATTCCACCACCTGCAGGTAGTAGAGCCGCCCGACCAGGGCGGACAGACCGGCGAGCTTTAGCCCGCCCAGCACGGCGGCGCGGCGGGTCAGCAGGCGGTAGCGGTCGGTGTCGCGGTCCATCGCAGTCAAAGGCTCACATCCCCTGCCACATCATCCCTCGCCGCCTCATCCCTGCCGGCTAACCCTGCAGAAACGCCCGGTGGACGCGGATCAGCATCCAGGCGACCGCCGGAAAGAAGGCCATGGTCAGCAGCGCCTGGAACAGCGCCGGCCGGAACGGCAGAACCGACGCCTGAAGCGCCGCAAAGGCCAGCCACTGGATGCAGGCCACACCCATCATGACCAGCCCGAAGCCGAACCACATCAGGGCGAAGGTGCTCGACGCCAGCACCCGCCGCTGGCTGGACACCGCCCAGTGGACCAGCACCAGCACCAGCGCGTTCACCCCCAGCGGTCCGCCGGTCAGCAGGTCCTGCAGCAGCCCGATCAGGAAGGCGGTGCCCGGCCCCATCAGGTCAGGCCTATGGATCGCCCAATAATAGACGGCGATGGCGGTCAGGAAAGGCGCCACCGACGCATAGCCGGGCAGCGGCACCGGAACCATCCCGCCCAGCGCCAGCATGACCGTCACCGCGAAGGGCGCGAGATTCCGCCCCGTCTTGTCCAGCCGCTGCCACAAGGTCAGCGTCATTTCGCTTCGGATGACGGTTCCGCCTCGCTTCCCGGCAGGCTGAACTCGACCAGTTGCAGATGCTCGACCCGCGACAGATCGACGTTCGGCTGAACCCGGACGCCGCGTTCACCGGCCGAGGACACCACGCCCACCGGCAGGCCCGGCGGAAACTGCCCGCCGTGACCGGAGGTCACCACCCGCTCGCCCACCTGGACCGGCGCTTCCGGTGGCAGGTAGAGCAGCCGGGTCTGGTCGGAATTGTCGCCCGCCATCACCGCCCGCTGGCGCGAGCGCTCCAGAACCACGGGAATGCGCGTGTTGATGTCGGTCAGCAGAAGGACGCGGGCCGACCACTCCCCGACCTCGACCACCCGGCCGACCAGCCCGCTGCCGGCGACCGCCGCCTGCCCCTTGCGCACCCCGTCCCGGCGGCCGGCGGTGACCACCAGCGTGCGCAGGAAGGAACTGCCCGGAGCGGCGATGACGCGCGCCGTGATGAAGGAGGAGGACGGCTCCGGCGTCGCCTTCAGCAGCGAACGGAGGCTGATGTTCTCCGCCTCCAGCCGCAGCGCCGCCTGCTTCCACTGCAGCAGCCGCGCGTTCTCCGCCTTCAGCCGCTGGTTTTCCTCGAAGGCGTTCTGGACCTCGACCACCGACTCCACGACGTGGGCGGCGGTGGCGGCGGGGCGCGAGATCGCGTCGAGGATCGGTGCGAAGGCGTCGGTCACCCGCGCGCGCGCGCTGTCCACCGACAGCGCGTCGATCCGGCCCACCATCATCAGCGCGACGGAGGCGAGCACCAGCAGAAGGAAGGAGAAGCGCTGGGCGAGCGCCCGCAGGGGGGCGGCAAGGCGCACGACGGAACCGGAATTGCGAGGCTTCACAGGATCATCCCGTCCAGGTACGCGATCCGCCCCCGGCTACGCCGGCGAATGGACGTACCACCGGGGGAACCCAAGCGAGCAATACACCAATCAGTAGGCGCTGACCAAGACGTTTCGCAGCGTCTTCATCTCCTCCAGCGCCCGCCCGGTGCCCAGCGCGACGCAGGACAGCGGATCGTCGGCGATCGACACCGGCAGGCCGGTGGCGTGGCGCAGGACGAAGTCCAGGTTGCCCAGCAGGGCGCCGCCGCCGGTCAGCACGATGCCCTTGTCGACGATGTCGGCGGCCAGTTCCGGCGCCGTGTGCTCCAGCGCCACCTTCACCGCCTCGACGATGGCCGACACCGGCTCCGCCAGGGACTCGGCGATCTGCCGCTCGGAGATGATGAGTTCCTTGGGCACGCCGTTCATCAGGTCGCGGCCCTTGATCTCCAGGATGCGGCCCTCGCCGTCTTCCGGCGGGCAGGCCGAGCCGATTTCCTTCTTGATCCGCTCCGCCGAGCCTTCACCGACCAGCAGATTGTGGGTGCGGCGGATGTAGCCGATGATGGCCTCGTCCATCTTGTCGCCGCCCACGCGGACCGAGCGGGAATAGACGATGCCGCCCAGCGACAGCACGGCCACCTCGGTGGTGCCGCCGCCGATGTCCACGACCATGGAGCCGGTCGGCTCCGTCACCGGAAGCCCGGCGCCGATCGCGGCGGCCATCGGCTCCTCGATCAGGAAGACGCGGCGGGCGCCGGCGGCCTCCGCCGATTCCTGGATCGCGCGGCGCTCCACGGCGGTGGAGCCCGACGGCACGCAGATGATGACCTGCGGGCTGGCGAAGCTGCGCCGGTTGTGCACCTTGCGGATGAAGTGCTTGATCATCTCCTCGGCGACTTCGAAGTCGGCGATGACGCCGTCGCGGAGGGGGCGGATGGCCTGGATGTTGCCGGGCGTGCGGCCCAGCATCATCTTCGCCTCGTCGCCGACGGCCAGCACCTGCTTCTTGCCGCGGACGTTGGCGATCGCCACGACCGAGGGTTCGTTCAGAACGATGCCGCGGCCCTTGACATAGACCAGGGTGTTGGCCGTCCCCAAATCGATCGCCATGTCGGCGGAAAGCACGCCGAGGAGTTTGGAAAGCATGGACCCGACTAACTCTTCATTGCGGTTGAGACGGCCTTGCCGGCGATGTGCCCGCTCCGGTGCGGAGGGCCACGCCCGCCAACGGTTCCATAGACGAATGCCCCTTCGCGCTCAAGCGGAGAGTGCAGCCGGCACGCCTTGCCGAACCCTGTTGCCGGCGCCCGTAGGGCGGGTGCCGACGCCGGTCCGGCGCTCTGGTCGATGGGAGACGGTCCTTGAGGCAAGGCCGGTCCCGGCGGAATGTCCAGTCCCCGAAGTCCTGGCGGAACGCCGTCCTCCGGTGCTCGCCACACTGCCGCGTCAGGGTTAATTTTCCGTCAACAGGAGGCGGAAACCTCCGGCGTCCGGCCAACCGCCCCGCTCGCGTCGGGGGTATCCTTAGGCTGATTCCCAACCCGCCGCAATGGCTTTGTGTCGGGTTTGAAACCGCTTCGGCGCCCTCAATGATGATCGGATTTCGCCACGGCCGCAGCCTTGCCGTGCGCTCCGTGATGGCTGCCCTCCAGCCGGTCCATCAGGGCCAGCAGCACGCCCGACACCACGAAGGTCATGTGGACGATGACCATCCACATCAGGTTCTCCTTGCTGGTGTTGTCGATGTTCATGAAGCTTTTCAGCAGGTGGATGCCGGAGATCGCCACGATGGAGGCGATCAGCTTCAGCTTCAGCCCGCCGAAATCGACCTTGCCCATCCAGTCCGGACGATCCTTGTGGTCGGCCACGTCGATCTTGGACACGAAGTTCTCGTATCCCGAAAAGATCACCATCAGCAGCAGGTTGCCGGCCAGCGACAGGTCGATCAGGGTCAGCACGGCCAGAAGCACGTCCTTTTCCTGCATCTCCAGCACATGCGGGACGATGTGGAAGATTTCCTGCATGAACTTCGCCAGCAGGAGCACCAGCGACACGACGAGCCCCAGATAGAAGGGGGCGAGCAGCCAGCGGCTGGCGAAGATGATCTGTTCGAAACGGCGTTCGATCATGAGGGTCGGCGTCCGTGCTTGGTCATAAGGGGTAGGAGGGTCGGACTCTTGCCATTTCGCACCTGCGAAATCAACCGTTCCCATGCCGCGCCCACCGCATCGACCAGTGGCAAGAAGGCTGGCCTGTGGGGCCGCGAAACGGTAACGTTCCCGGCCGTCCGCCGCACCGATACCAACAAGGCCCGCACCCATGAAGCACCCCGCCCCGCACATCGTCACCGCCTTCGAAGACGCCATGAAGCGGCTGAAGGCCAGCATCGTGCAGATGGCGGGCGCCGCGGAAACCCAGCTGGACGGCGCGCTGACCTGCCTGACCCAGCGCAACCCGGAGCAGGCCCGCGCCATCGTGGAGTCCGACGCGCGGCTCGACAGCTACGAGCATGAGATCGAGGCGAACTGCATGCGCATGCTGGTGCTGCGCCAGCCGGTGGCCGACGACCTGCGCGAGGTGATCGCCGCCCTGAAGATCGCCGGCAATCTGGAGCGCGTCGGCGACCACGCCGCCAACACCGCCCGCCGCGCCGTCTCCGTGGCGGAATTCCCCGAATCCCCGGCGATGAGCACACTGCCCAATCTGGGCCGCTTGGTGCGCCAGCGCCTGACCACGGCGGTGGACGCCTATGTCGACGGCGACGTCGAGCTGGCGCTGCGCGTCTGGCGCACCGACGACGAGGTGGACGCGCTCTACACCAGCCTGTGCGAGAGCATCAACCGGTCGGCGGCCCGCCTGCCGGAGATGTTCACCGCCCACATGCACCTGCTGTTCATCGCCAAGAGCCTAGAGCGCATCGGCGACCACGCGACCAACATCGCTGAGGTGGTGCATTTCGTGCACACCGGCCGGCCGCTTCTCGACGAGCGGCCGAAGGCGGACCGGTCGCGGGGGGATGTGTGAGCGTGCTGCGGCGTTTGCCCCCACCCTAACCCTCCCCCGCTGACGCAGGGGAGGGAACTGCCGCCACTTCGCATAGTCTCCCTCCCCTGCACAGCGGGGGAGGGCCGGGGTGGGGGCAAACCAATGCAGAACTCCCCAAAACGAAGAAAGCGCGCCTCGCGGCGCGCTTTCCCGTTTCTTGATCCAGGAACCGATTAGTTCTTGGACTTGTCGACCAGACGGCGCTCGGCGATCCAGGGCATCATGGCGCGCAGCTTCTCGCCGACCTGCTCGATCGAATGCTCGGCGTTGCGGCGGCGGGTCGCCTTGAAGGACGGCTGGCCGGCCTTGCACTCCAGCATCCAGTCGCGGACGAAGCGGCCGGTCTGGATGTCCTCCAGAACGCGCTTCATCTCGGCCTTGGTCTCCGGGGTGATGATGCGCGGGCCGGTCTTGTAGTCGCCGTACTCGGCGGTGTTGGAGATCGAGTAGCGCATGTTGGCCATGCCGCCCTCATACATGAGGTCGACGATCAGCTTCACCTCGTGCAGGCACTCGAAATAGGCCATCTCCGGGGCGTAGCCGGCCTCGGTCAGCGTCTCGTAGCCGGCCTTGATCAGCTCGGTCAGGCCGCCGCAGAGTACGGCCTGCTCGCCGAACAGGTCGGTCTCGCACTCTTCCTTGAAGGTCGTCTCGATGATGCCGGCGCGGCCGCCGCCGATGGCCGAGGCGTAGGACAGGGCGATGTCCAGCCCGTTGCCCGAAGCGTTCTGGTGCACGGCCACGAGGCAGGGCACGCCGCCGCCGCGCTGGTACTCGCCGCGGACGGTGTGGCCCGGGCCCTTCGGCGCGATCATGAACACGTCGAGGTCGGCGCGCGGCTCGATCAGGTTGAAGTGCACGTTCAGGCCGTGCGCGAAGGCGAGCGCGGCGCCTTCCTTCAGGTTCTTGGCGAGGTCGTCGCGGTACAGGTCGGCCTGCAACTCGTCGGGGGTGAGGATCATCACCACGTCGGCCCAGGCGGCGGCCTCGCCCGGAGCCATGACCGTGAAGCCGGCGGCCTCGGCCTTCTTGATGGTGGCCGAACCCGGGCGGAGGGCGATGCGCACGTCCTTCACACCGCTGTCACGCAGGTTGTTGGCGTGGGCGTGGCCCTGGCTGCCGTAGCCGACGATGACGACCTTCTTCCCCTTGATCAGGTTCACGTCGGCATCACGATCATAATAGACGCGCATGGTGGTCTTCCTTGGATTTTTCGATCTGGTGGTGCGAGTTTTGCGCAGCGGAATTACTCCACCGGCGAAAGGGCCGCGTCAAGCAGAACACTGTTCGATAGACTGATAAAGGACGGCGGGCTGGGTTGTCCCCCCATCATCCCTGGCCGTCATGAGACCGGGATCAGAACCCGGTGGCTCCCTTCGACATGGCGACGACGCCGGTCCGGCTGGCCTCGACGAGGCCGAGCTGGGCCATCAGCCCAACGAAGTCGTCGACCTCCGCCGTCGTGCCGGTCAGTTCGAACACGAAGGAGGTCAGGGTGGCGTCCACGACCTTCGCCTTGAAGATGTCGGCCAGACGCAGCGCCTCGATGCGGCGGTCGCCGGTGCCGGCCACCTTGACCAGCGCCAGTTCGCGCTCCACCGACGGCCCCTCGTCCGTCAGGTCGTGCACCTTGTGCACCGGCACGAGCCGGTCGAGCTGGGCCTTGATCTGCTCCACCACCATGCGGGTGCCGGAGGTGACCAGCGTGATGCGCGACAGGTGGTCGGCGTTGTTCACCTCCGCCACCGTCAGGCTTTCGATGTTGTAGCCGCGGCCCGAGAACAGGCCGATGACGCGGGCCAGCACGCCCGGCTCGTTGTCCACCAGCACGGCGATGGTGTGCTTCTCGATCTTCTCTTCCACGATCCGTACTCCGCCAGAGGGCCTTCAACCGTTCGTCTTGGTCGCCGCGATCAGACCAGCACCATGCCGTCTTCCGGCGTGGCGTCGGACGGGCTGTCCTCCGGACCGAACAGGATTTCGTTGTGGGCCTTGCCGCCGGGGATCATCGGGAAGCAGTTTTCCTTCGGGTCCACGGCGATGTCGATGATGCAGGGGCGGTCGGTGACGGCCAGCATCTTCTCGATGACCTCGTCCACCTCGGCCACCGTGGTCGCGCGCAGGCCGACGCAGCCCCAGCTTTCCGCCAGCTTCACGAAGTCGGGCAGCGCCTCGGAGTAGCTGTTGGAGTAGCGGGAGCCGTGCAGCAGCTCCTGCCACTGGCGCACCATGCCCATGTACTTGTTGTTCAGGATGAAGATCTTGACCGGGGCGCGGTACTGCACCGCCGTGCCGATCTCCTGCATGTTCATCAGGAAGGACGCCTCGCCCGACACGTCCACCACGATGGCGTCGGGGTGGGCGAGCTGCGCGCCGATGGCCGCCGGCAGGCCATAGCCCATGGTGCCCAGGCCGCCGGAGGTCATCCAGCGGTTCGGCTCATCGAAGGGCAGGAACTGGGCGGCCCACATCTGGTGCTGGCCGACCTCGGTCGTCACGTAATGGTTCTTGCCGCGCAGCGCCTCGCGCAGCCGCTCCAGCGCGTACTGCGGCTTGATGACCGCCTCGGTGCGGTTGTAGTTCAGGCAGTTGCGGGCGCGCCAGCCCTCGACCTGACCCCACCACTCCTTCAGCGCGGTCTGGTCCACGCGCTTCTGGCGGGCCTTCCAAATGCGGATCATGTCTTCCAGAACGGCGCCGGCGTCACCGACGATGGGGATGTCCACCGCGACGTTCTTGTTGATCGAGCTGGGGTCGATGTCGACGTGGATCTTCTTCGATCCCGGCGCGAACTCCGACAGCTTGCCGGTCACGCGGTCGTCGAAGCGGGCGCCGATGTTGATCATGACGTCGCAGTTGTACATGGCGAGGTTCGCCTCGTACGTGCCGTGCATGCCCAGCATGCCCAGCCACTGCGGGTCCGACGCCGGGAAGGCGCCCAGCCCCATCAGGGTCGAGGTGATCGGGAAACTGGTCATCTTCACGAACTGGGTCAGCAGCTTGCCCGCGATCGGGCCGGCGTTCACCACGCCGCCGCCGGTGTAGAAGATCGGGCGCTTGGCGGTGGCGATCAGCTCGATGGCCTCCTCCACGCGGGCGATCTCGGGCTTCACCTGCGGGCGGTAGGTCTTGTGCTTCACCTCGGTCGGCGGGACGTAGGTGCCGTCGGCGAACTGCACGTCCTTCGGGATGTCGACCAGCACCGGGCCGGGGCGGCCGCTGCGCGCCACGTAGAAGGCCTCGTGCATGGTGCGGGCGAGCTGGTTGACGTCCTTCACCAGGTAATTGTGCTTGGTGCAGGGGCGCGTGATGCCGGTGGTGTCGGCCTCCTGGAAGGCGTCGTTGCCGATCAGGTGGGTCGGCACCTGCCCGGACAGGCAGACCAGCGGAATGCTGTCGCACAGCGCGTCGAGCAGGCCCGTCACGGCGTTGGTCGCGCCGGGGCCGGAGGTCACCAGCACGCAGCCCACCTTGCCGGTGGAGCGGGCGTAGCCTTCCGCGGCGTGCACGGCGGCCTGCTCATGCCGGACGAGGATGTGCCTGATGTCGTTCTGCTGGAAGATGGCGTCGTAGATCGGAAGTACCGCGCCGCCCGGATAACCGAAGATGATGTCGACGCCCTGGTCCTTCAGGGCCTTGATGACGATCTGCGCGCCGGTCAGCTTCTGTTCGGGCATAGCTCACGACCTTCCAATGGGGGCCCCTCTTTTCACGGGCGGCCCTGTTCCTTCTCAAACCCCGGCGATGGCCTGCTGGGAAAACAAGGGGTTATCCCCAAAGGCGAAGGCCGGGACCGGCAAACTAGACAATCCGCCGGTCACCGGTCAACCCATTTTGCGAATGATCGAAAAGATTTTTTGCCGCAGTTTTTCCAAATATTTCGCAAGCTGGAAAGACCGCCCTCCCCGCAAAGCCGTCTTCAAACGCGAACGGCCTGCCCCGCGGGTGCGGAGGCAGGCCGTTGCGCAAGAAGCGGCAGAGGTTACGCCGCGACGGTCTGAAGCAGGCCGCAGAGGCGGCGGATGCCTTCGCGGATGCGCTCCGGGTTGTTGTTGGAGAAGCTGAGGCGCAGCGTGTTCTTGCCCGAGCGGTCGGCGTGGAAGGCCGAACCGGGGACGAAGGCGACGTTGGCGTCCTTGATGGCGCGGGCCAGCAGGTCCACCCCGTCGGTGCCCTCCGGCAGTTCGATCCAGACGAACATGCCGCCGTCCGGCTTGGTCCAGGTCACCCCGGCCGGCGCGAACTCGGCCAGCGCGGTCAGCATGGCGTCGCGGCGCTCCTTGTAGCCGGCGCGCAGGCGGCGGATGTGGCTGTCGAAGCTCTGCGACACCACGTCGTGCAGCACGATCTGGTTGATGGTGCTGGTGTGCAGGTCGCCAGCCTGCTTCATCAGAACCAGCCGGTTGACGACCTCCGCCGGGCCGTTGATCCAGCCCACGCGCAGCGCCGGCACCATCGTCTTGGAGAAGGAGCCGCAGAAGAGCACGTTGGTGATCTTGCCGCCGTTGCGGGCGGCGTCCAGCGCGGCGATGGACGGGATCGCCTCGCCCTCGTAGCGCAGCTCGGTGTAGGCGGCATCCTCGACGATCGGCACGCCGTGCTTGGCGCAAAGGTCCAGCAGCGCCTCGCGGCGGGCCAGCGAGATCGTCGTGCCGTTGGGGTTCTGGAAGTCGGGGACGAGGTAGAAGAACTTCGGCTTCTGCTCCAGCGCCGCCTCAACCGCGGCCAAGTCCGGCCCCTCGGCGTCGCCGGGAACGGAGAGATACTGCGGCTCGTAGGGCGAGAAGGCCTGGAGCGCGCCGAGATAGGTCGGGCGGGTCACCAGGATCTTCTCGCCCGGCCCGATCAGCAGCTTGCCGACGAACTCCAGCGCCTGCTGCGACCCGCTGGTTACCAACACCTCGTCCAGACCGGCCTGGATGCCGCGGCGGCCCATGTAGGCGCAGATCCATTCGCGCAGCGGCGTGAAGCCCTCGCTGATGGTGTACTGGAGCGCGCCGCCGGCCCCGCCGTTGGACTGGAAGATCTTCTCATAGGCGCGGGCGATGGCCGCCGTCGGGAAGAAATCGGGGTCCGGGATGCCCCCGGCGAAGGAGATGATTTCCGGCCGTTCGAGCAGCTTCAGCAGCTCCCGGATTTCCGAGGCTCCCATACCGGCGACGCGACCGGCAAACACGTTTCCCCAATCGACCGTCACTTTCAATCCTCCTGAGGGTCAACGACGCAACGTCGTTTCAAGATAGGTCAGTATTGCTTCACTAAGCGGTCTTGCGTAGAGTGAATTGATCGTATGGCAGCCATGCAGCGCGGAGGCCGGAGGCCGGCTGGCGAGCTGGTGGCGGAACCAGGTGACCTGCCGCTTCGCGTAGCGGCGCGTGGATTGCTGAGCCAGCGCTATGGCTTCGTCGAGCGTCAGCGCGCCGCGCAGATGGTCGCGCAGTTCCGGCACCCCCAGCGCCTTCATCGCCGGCAGGTTGGGGTCGAGGCCGAGCGCGTCCAGACGCCGCACCTCCTCCAGCGCCCCTAACCCCATCATCACGCGGAAGCGGCGGTCGCAATTGGCGTAGAGCGCGTCACGCGGCGGGTCGAGCAGCAGGACGGAGAAGGCCAGCCCCTCGGGTGCGCCCTCGGCCCGCTGGGTCTGCCAGTGGGACAGCGGTTGGCCGGTGGCCTCCAGCACTTCCCAGGCGCGGGTCAGACGGGTGGTGTCGCCGGGGTTCAGCTTGGCCGAGGCCGGGTCGCGGCGCACTAGCTCCTCGCGGAAGGCCTCGCCGCCCAGGTCCCGCAGGCGGGCGTGTGCGGCCTTGCGGACCTCGTCCGGAACCGCGGGGACGGCGCTCAACCCTTCCATGAGCGTGCGCAGATAGAGGCCGGTGCCGCCGACGACGATGGGCAGGCGCCCGGCGGCGTGGGCCTCGGCGATCTCGGCCAGCGCCATGTCGCGCCAGCGCGCGGCAGACCCGCGCTCCGCCGCCGGCAGCACGCCGTAGAGCCGGTGCGGGGCCTGCGCCAGATCCTCCGCCCCCGGACGGGCGGTCAGCACGTCCAGTTCGACGTAGAGCTGCATGCTGTCGGCGTTGATCACCGTGCCGTTGCGCGCCAGGGCGATGTCGAGCGCCATGCCCGACTTGCCCGACGCCGTCGGGCCGCCGATCACCACCACGTGCCGGTGCCGCACATCCCGGATTTGCGGGCTGTCCTGAACCATATCGCCTTGCCTGACGTTCCTCCGGCTACAGCGTATGGCAGGGGAAGGCTCGGCTTGGCAAGGCCGACCGGTGCGGCGCCTCAGCGAACCGTAATGGTCCCGGTCATGCCGAAGCCGCTGTGCAGCGGTTCGTGGCAGGCTAGGTCATAGGTTCCGGCCTGGACCGGAATGAACTCCACCACATCGGTCTGGCCGGCCGGAATCTCCAGATTCACCAGGGCCGGCGTCTCGACGGCGCCTTGCGCGGTGGTGACCCGCCGCACCGCGATGGCCTTGAAGAAGCCTTCCGACGTGAAGGTGTGCGCGACGCTCCCGCGGTTCTCCAGCGTCAGGCGGTAGGGCGTTCCCCGCTCGAAGGCCAGACGGTCGGGCTGGAACCGGAACTCGTCCAACTGCACGGTCACGGGACGGGCCTGTGCCCAATCCACCGCCGAGACACGTGCCCCCACGTCGCCGACATAGCCGGGCGGCGGGCGCTGCGCCAGGTCGGTCCCGGCGCCGCAGCCGGCCAAGAACAAGGCAGGTGCCAGGGTGAAGGCGAGAATGGACAGGGTGTGAAGGGTGGCAGGCCGCTGGATCATGGACGAACCCTCCCGCGATTTGAGCGGAAACACGGCGGGAGGCGACCGGGTCCCCGGCGCGTAATGTCTACGACGCTTGGCGGAGTGGGTTGGCGGAGGGTCCCGGCTGTGCTAGGGAGCGCGCGCGCCCTTCCCCACGGCTCTTCCAGGATCGCCCCGCCATGAGCGCTGTCGTTACGCTGATCGCCGCCGCCTCCGCCGTTCTCGACGAGCAGGCCGTGCAGGCCGCCCGCGCGTCCCTGACCGCGCTGGGCGCCGACACCGCCAAGCCGGACTGGCTGGCGCCGGACCGCGCCTGCGACATCGCCGAGGAAGGGCTGGTGCCCGAGCAGGCCGAAGCCGCCGTCCGCCGCGCGCTGGCCAATCTTGCGCTGGACGGCCTCGCCATCGACGTGATCGCCCAGAAGCCGGGCAACCGGAAGAAGCGCCTGCTGATCGCCGACATGGAATCGACGATCATCGAGCAGGAGATGCTGGACGAGTTGGGCGACTATGTCGGGCTGAAGGACCACATCGCCGCGATCACCGCCCGCGCCATGAACGGCGAGATCGACTTCAAGGACGCGGTGCGCGAGCGGGTCGCCCTACTGAAGGGCCTGAACGAGAGCGTCGTCGACGAGGTGTGGCAGCGCGCCACCCTGATGCCGGGCGCCAGGACGCTGGTTTCCACCATGCGCGCCAACGGGGCGACTTGCGTGCTGGTCTCCGGCGGCTTCCGCTGCTTCACGGAGCGGGTACGCCAATGGGTCGGCTTCGACGACGACCGCGGCAACGTGCTTGAGGTGGTGGACGGCGTCATGACCGGCGCGGTGGTCGAGCCGATCCTCGACAAGGACAGCAAGCTGGAGGCCCTGCTCGCCTACGCCGGGGAGCGCCACGTCCCGACCGTCGAGACCATGGCCGTCGGCGACGGCGCCAACGACCTGCCGATGCTGCTGGCCGCCGGGCTTGGCGTCGCCTTCCATGCCAAGCCGACCGTGGCCGCCCAGGCCCGCGCCCGCGTCGACCATGGCGACCTGACCGCCCTGCTGTTCGCCCAGGGCTACCGGATCGGGGAGTTCGTGGAAGGCTGACGGCCTAACCCTTGACGGGCACGCTACCTGTACGCAAATCTGTACAGGATATGGAGGATGCCATGGGCCACGTCAGCTACTCGGAACTGCGCCAGAATCTCGCCCGCTACATGGATGAGGTTTGCGATTCCCACGCGCCTCTGGTGGTGACCCGCCAGAACGCCCGCTCCGTCGTCATGATTTCCGAGGAGGAGTTCGAGAGCATGCAGGAGACGTTGCATTTGCTCCGAAGCCCGGCGAACGCCGCGCGCCTGCTTGATTCCATCGCCCAGGCGGAGGCCGGACAGGGCGCCGTGCGCGACCTCGACGACGCATGAAGCTGCTGTTCACTCCCCACGGGTGGGACGATTACCTGTATTGGCAGGAAACCGACCGGACGGTTCTGAAACGGATCAACGAATTGATCCGCGACGCCGCGCATAGCCCGTTCAAAGGAATCGGAAAGCCCGAACCACTGCGCGGAAATCTGTCCGGATGGTGGTCACGCAGGATCACCGGAGACCATCGGCTGGTCTATCGGGTGACCGGCCAGGGGCAGGATCAGACCCTGGAGATCGTGGCCTGCCGCTATCACTATGGATGAGACGTAGGCGGCGGATGAAAAGAAAGGGCACCGGCGATTTCCCGCCGATGCCCTTTTCGTTGGAGCGCTATCTCTGATCAACCCTGGCTGAGCGGGATGGCGACGAAGCGCAGGTCGCCGTGACGGTCCACCAGCAGCAGGATGGACTTCTTGCCCTGCTCCTTGGCCTTCTGGATCTTGGCGGTCACGTCCTCCGGCTTGCGGACCTCCTCCTGGCCGACCTCGATGATGACGTCGCCGGCACGAATGCCCTTTTCCGAAGCTGTGGAGTTGCCCGCCACCTCGGTCACCACCACGCCCTTCAACTCGGGCTTGATCTCGAACTGCTGGCGCAGCTCCGGGGTGATGTTGGTCAGCTTCAGGCCGAGCGTTTCGGTCGGCTTCTGGGCCGGGGCCTGCTGCGGCGGGCGGCGCTGCTCCTCCGGATTGGCGGCGAGAAGGCCCGATTCCTCGGCGGCCTCAAGCTCGCCCACCTTCACCTGAAGCTGCTGCGACTTGCCCTTGCGCCACACCTCGACCGGGACGGCCTTGTCGATCGGCGTCTCGGCGACGACGCGCGGCAGGCGGCGCATCTCGTTGATTTCCTTGCCGTCGAACTTGGTCACCACGTCGCCCGCCTGGATGCCGGCCTTGGCCGCCGGACCGTTCGGGGTGATCGAGGCGACCAGAGCGCCCTTGTGGCCCTGGAGGCCCAGGCTCTCGGCGATCTCCGGGGTCACGCCCTGGATGCGCACGCCCAGCCAGCCGCGCCGCGTCTTGCCGTATTCGCGGAGCTGCGCGACCACCTGCTTGGCGAGGTTGGACGGGATGGCGAAGCCGATGCCGACCGAACCGCCCGACGGCGAGAAGATCGCCGTGTTGATGCCGATGACCTCGCCGTTCAGGTTGAACATCGGGCCGCCGGAGTTGCCGCGGTTGATCGAGGCGTCGGTCTGCAGGAAGTCGTCGTAAGGGCCGGCGTTGATGTCGCGCTGGCGGGCGGAGATGATGCCGGCGGTGACCGAGCCGCCCAGGCCGAACGGGTTGCCGATGGCCAGCACCCAGTCGCCCACGCGCATGGCGTCCGAATCGCCGAAGGGAACGGCGACCAGCGGGTGGTTCGTGTTGATCTTCAGCAGGGCGACGTCGGTCTTCGGGTCCTTGCCGATCAGCTCCGCCTTGATGTTGGTGTCGTCCTGCAGGATGACGGTGATCTCGTCGGCGTCCTGGATGACGTGGTTGTTGGTGACCACGTAGCCGTTCTTGGCGTCGATGATGAAGCCGGAGCCGAGCGAGGTCGACTTGCGCGGCTGCTGCGGCTGGTCCTGCTGCTGGCGGTCGAAGAAGTCGCGGAAGAACTCCTCGAACGGCGAGCCCGGCGGGAACTGCGGCATCTCGGGACGGGCGCCCTGCTGGCGCTGCGCCACCGCTTGGCTGGTCGAGATGTTGACCACGGCGGGCAGCAGCTTTTCCGACAGATCGGCGAAGCTGGTCGGCGCCGGGCGCGACTGGGCCATGGCGGGGGTGCCGGCGGCGGCGGACAGCCCCAACAGGAGAGCGGCGATCAGCGGCACGACGCGCAGCCGGCGGCCAAAATCGGCGCGGTGGATGGGGTGGTTCGGGTTCAACTCAGCTCTCCCTGCCGGACATCCGGCACCTTCTTGTTCCAATCGGCCATCTGTTCCAATCGGCTCGCGGTTTCAAGCGAATCGCGGTCCGAGGGGGGCGCTTCACCGATCCGTGTGCCGGATGTAATCCCCGCGCGTCACCGCTTCAAGCAAAGGCGCACGGGTCCCATCCGCCACGGAGGACGCGCGAGTATAGAAGTCGGAGTATGGCCGGAAAATGGCGGCGCGGTCCAGCGACGCGCACGCGGCAAAGGGCGTCAGGCGCCGCGCAGAAGCCAGACGAATCCGACCCCGGCCATCGCCGTCGCCAGCCCGACGGCGCGCAGCCGGTTCTCCGGCATCGTCAGCGCTTCGACGATCAGCCGCCGCATCGCGGACGGGAACAGTGCGTAGAGCACGCCCTCGATCACCAGGACCAAGGCCAGCGCGGTGAGGAAATCCGTCATCGGTCGGGCGGCGTTTCGGAGAAGGAATGCGGGGCGGGAAGACAGAATTGGGGTGGGAGAACGGGAGCCCCCACCCCACCCCCTCCCCCGGGACAAGGGGGAAGGGGAAGCCGAGCGCGACGTCTTACTGCTGCTGGGCGGTCGCCGGGGCCGGGGCCCGCTGCGGCGCCGGGCCGCTGCCCGAGGCCGGGGCCGGCTGGCCGTTGCCGCCGCCGGTGATGTCACCGAAGTAGCGGAAGAACTCGCCGGTCGGGGACAGCACCATGGTGGTGTCGTCCTTGTTCAGCGACTTCCGGTAGGCTTCGAGCGTCCGGTAGAAGCTGTAGAACTGCGGGTCCTGCGACGTCGCCTCGGCGATCATCTTCAGCGCCTGGTTGTCGCCTTCACCGCGCAGGATCTGCGAATCGCGCTGCGCTTCGGCCAGGATGACGGTGCGCTCGCGGTCCGCACGGGAGCGGATCTGCTGCGACTGCTCCTGACCCTGGGCGCGGGCCTCGGCGGCTTCGCGCTCACGCTCCGACCGCATGCGGGCGAAGATCGACTGGCTGGTCTCCTCCGGCAGGTCGGCGCGGCGGATGCGGACATCGACGATCTCGATGCCGAATCGCTTCGCCTCGTCGTTCACCTGCCCGCGGATGTCGTTCATCACGCGCGGACGCTCGTCCGACAGGATGGCGAGCAGGGTTTCGCTGCCGAGAACTCGGCGCAGCGCCGAGTTCACGATGGAGTTCATACGCGTCTCGGCCACCGCCTCGTTGCCGGCGGTCTGGTAGAAGCGCAGCGGGTCCAGGATGCGGTAGCGCGCGAAGGCGTCCACGTCCAGGCGCTTCTGGTCGGCCAGGATGACCTGCTCCACCGGTGGATCGAGGTCGAGCACGCGGCGGTCGAGGATGCGCACCTCCTGGATGAAGGGGATCTTGGCCTTGAGGCCGGGATCGCGGATGACGCGCACAGGGTCGCCGAACTGGAGGACGAGCGCCTGCTGCGCTTCGTTCACCGTGAACAGCGAGGCCGAGGCGAGGACGCCCGCCACGAGGATGCCGATGCCGGCGACCAACAGACTGCGGTTCATGGCATCCCTCCTCAACGGGCCGGTTGCTGGCCGGCGGGCCGCGCCGCCGCACCGGAGGCGGACGGCTGGAGCTGGCCGAGCGGCAGATAGGGAACCACGCCCTGGGCGCCCTGGGCGTTGCCGTCGATGATGACCTTGTTGGCGCCGCTCAGGATCTCTTCCATGGTTTCCAGATACATGCGCTTGGCGGTCACGTCCTTGGCGGTCGAGTAGGCGTCGTAGACCTTGCGGAAGCGGTCGGCGTCACCCTGGGCTAGGCTCACGACCTGCTCGCGGTAGGCGGACGCTTCCTGGATCAGCCGTTCCGCGTCGCCGCGGGCGCGCGGGATCACGTCGTTCCGATAGGCCTCGGCCTCGTTGCGGGCGCGTTCGCGGTCAGCGCGGGCGCGCTGCACGTCGTTGAAGGCGTCGATGACGGGCGACGGCGGGTCGGCCTTCTGCAACTGCACCTGCGTCACCTCGATGCCACCCTCATAGTCGTCCAGCATGGCCTGGAGGAGCTGGCGGGTGGAGGTTTCGATCTGCTGGCGGGCCTCGGTCAGGGCGGGCTGCAGATCGGTGCGGCCGATCACCTCGCGCATCGCGCTTTCCGCCGCCTTCTTCACGGTGGCCTCGGGGTCGCGGATCTTGAACAGATACTCGCCCGCGTCCTTGATGACCCAGAAGACGGTGAAGTCGATGTCGATGATGTTCTCGTCGCCGGTCAGCATCAGCGACTCGTCGGGAACGTCGCGGTCGCCGCGGCGGCCGTCGCCGGCCGAGCGGTAGCCGACCTCGATCCGGTTGACGCGCGTCACCTTGGGCATCAGCACCGTTTCGATGGGCGACGGCATGTGATAGCGCAGACCGGGCTGTTCCGTGCGCACCCACTGGCCGAAGCGCAGCACGACGCCCTGCTCGTCCGCCTCGACGCGGTAGATGCCGCTGGCCAGCCAGACCACGGCCAACAGGCCGACGACAAGCGCGATGCCCCGCCCACTGCCGACACCACCCGGCATCACCCGTTTCAGGCGGTCCTGGCCGCGGCGCAGCAGATCCTCCAGGTCCGGCGGCTGCGGCCCTCCGCCACCACCGCCACCGCCACTGCCACCGCCACCCGGCGGACGGCCCCACGGATTCTGACCGCCACCACCCGGCGGAGGACCCCAGGGGCCGCCACCGCCGCCCCCTCCCTGATTGCTCCACGGCATTCCGTTCGTTCCCCTTCGCGCTCTCTCAATTCTTGGGACGGAAATTCCGGAAAACAAATCGTTTCCGGACCGTCCGATCCCTTTACCATTATTGTCCGCCGGCCCTATAGTGCCCATCCCATTCGGGGAAGGATTTCACCGACGGATATCCGCCAATATCGGGAAGGAAGCGGAGTTTTCAACCATGGCGCAGGTCAGCGAAGCTCAAGTCCTTGAAGCTCTGAGGACGGTTGTCGATCCGGAACGGGGCAAGGACGTCGTCAGCCTCGGCATGTTGTCCGGACTTGTCGTGCGTGACGGGCACGTCGCTTTTTCGATCGAGGTGGACCCCAAGCGCGGCGCCCAGGCCGAGCCGGTGCGTCACGCCGCCGAGAAGGCGGTGGAGGCCCTGCCGGGCGTCCTGTCGGTCACCGCGGTCCTGACGGCGCACCGCCCCGCCGGTCAGGGCGCGGCGCCGCAGCAGGGCCACGGACAGGCTCAAGGGCATTCCCATGGCGGTCACGGCCACTCACACGGCCACTCACACGGCCAGCCGGCGGAGCAGAAGCCGCTGGTGCCGGGCGTGAAGGCCATCGTCGCCGTCGCGTCGGGCAAGGGCGGCGTCGGCAAGTCCACCACGGCCAGCAACCTCGCGCTCGCCATGGCGGCGAACGGTCTGAAGGTCGGGCTTCTGGACGCCGACATCTACGGCCCGTCCATGCCGCGCATGCTGGGCATCTCCGGCCGCCCGACCAGCCAGGACGGCCGCATCCTGGAGCCGATGGAGAATTACGGCATCAAGGTGATGTCGATGGGCTTCCTGGTCGCCGAGGACACGCCGATGATCTGGCGCGGCCCGATGGTGATGAGCGCGCTCCAGCAAATGCTGCGCGACGTGAACTGGGGCACGCTGGACGTTCTGGTGGTGGACATGCCGCCGGGCACCGGCGACGCCCAGCTCACCATGGCGCAGCAGGTGCCGCTGGCCGGGGCGATCATCGTCTCCACCCCGCAGGACATCGCCCTGTTGGACGCCCGCAAGGGGCTGAACATGTTCCGCCGCGTGGACGTCCCCGTCCTCGGCATCATCGAGAACATGAGCTACTTCTGCTGCCCCAACTGCGGCCACCGCACGGACATCTTCAGCCACGGCGGCGCCCGCAAGGAGGCCACGGACCTGGGCATGGAGTTCCTCGGCGAGGTCCCGCTGCACCTCGACATCCGCGAGACCTCCGACCAGGGCCAGCCCATCGTGGTGTCGCAGCCCGAGTCGGAGCACGCGAAGGTGTACCGCGGAATTGCCAAGCGCGTGTGGGAGAAGATCGCCGGCGAGCAGGGCCCGGCGCGGACCGCGCCGCGGATCGTGGTGTCGTAAGGTCCTGGTGTCGTAAGGGGGCGTACGGCCTCCACCCTCCCCACTTCGTGGGTCCCCTCCCTCCCCCGCTTCGCAGGGGAAGGCCTAATGTTCCCTCCCCTGCGTCAGCGGGGGAGGGTTAGGGTGGGGGCAAAGCCTTTAGGGGACGGGACCGATGCCGGATTTCGTGACGTTGGTGGTGCTGCTGGCCGCCGTGGTCCTGGCGGTTCCGGTGGCCAAGCGGATCGGCTTCGGCGGGCCGCTCGGCTATCTCGCGGCGGGGCTGGCCATCGGACCGGGCGGGCTCGGGCTGGTGACGGACGTCGAGGCGATCCGCCACGTCTCCGAACTCGGCGTCATCATGCTGCTGTTCCTGATCGGGCTGGAGCTGCGCCCCGCCCGCCTCTGGGTGATGCGCCGGTCGGTGCTGGGACTCGGCGGCGCGCAGGTCGCGGTGACCGCCATCGTGATCGCGGCCGCCACCATTTTCCTTCTGGGATTCACCCCCGCCGCCGCCGCGGTGACCGGATTCGGCCTCTCGCTGTCCTCCACCGCCATGGTGCTGCCCATGCTGGCGGAGCGGGAGCTGCTGACCACCAACGCCGGGCGCAGCGCCTTCTCCATCCTGCTGTTCCAGGACCTCGCCATCATCCCGGCGGTGGCGCTGCTGCCCCTGCTCGGCCATGGCACCGGGGAGGTCCCCGACGCCGGGACAGCGTGGCTGGCCGTGCTGAAGGCCGGCGGCGCGGTCGCGGCGATCCTGGCCGGCGGGCGCTATCTGCTGCGCCCGGTGCTGCGCATCGTGGACGGCGCCCGGACGCCGGAGATCTTCACCGCCACCGCCCTGCTGATCGTGCTGGGCACCGCCCTGTTCGCCGCCTGGGCGGGGCTGTCGATGTCGCTCGGCGCCTTCATGGCCGGGGTGCTGCTGTCCGATTCGGAATACCGGCACGAGGTGCAGGCGGACATCGCGCCGTTCGAGGGGCTGCTGCTCGGCCTGTTCTTCGTGTCGGTGGGCATGGGGGCCGACGTGGCGGCGCTGATGGCCGAGCCGGTGCGCTATCTCTCGCTGGCGCTCGGGTTGATGGCGCTGAAGGCGGCGGCGCTGTTCGGGCTGGCCCGCCTGTCCGGCCTGCGCCCCGGCGGGGCGGTACGGCTGTCCACGGTGCTGAGCCAGGGCGGCGAGTTCGGCTTCGTGCTGTTCGGGCTGGCCGTCGGCGTCGGGGCGATGAGCGGGGGGCAGGCGGCCACGGCCATGCTGGTGGTCACGCTGTCGATGATCGCCACCCCCTTCGTCTTCGCGGCGGAGGAGCGCTGGCTGGCGCCGCGCCTGATCGTGAAGCCGGTCCGCCCCTACGACACCATCGCGCCGGATGGGGAACCGCCGGTGCTGATCTGCGGCTTCGGCCGGGTCGGGCAGATCGTCGGCCGCGTGCTACGGCTGCGCGGCATCCCCTTCACGGCGCTGGAACAGAGCGCCGAGCAGGTCGATGTCGTGCGGCGCTTCGGCAACAAGGTCTATTACGGCGACCCGTCGCGGCTCGACCTGCTGCGCGCCGCCGGGGCCGACAAGGCCAAGGTGCTGGTGGTGGCGCTGGAGGACATGGAGCAGTCGCTGCGCGTGGTCGAGTTGGCGACGCGCCATTTCCCGCACCTCGTCATCCACGCCCGCGCCCGCAACCGCCGCCACGCCCATTTCCTGATGGACCGCGGGGTCACGCATTTCGTGCGCGAGACCTACGATTCCAGCTTGCGGCTGACCGGCGGCGTGCTGGAGTCGCTGGGCCTGCCGCCGGAGGAGACCCGCCACACGCTGGACACCTTCCGCGAGCATGACGAGCGCACGCTGATCCGGCAGCACGCCGTCCATCACGACGAGAACCGCCTGATCCAGACCTCCCGCCAGGCCGCCGCCGAGCTTCAGGCCCTGTTTGAGGCCGACCGCGAGGAACCGGAGAAGGAGCGGGACCGCAAGACCGTCTGACCGGGCGCGGTCCCTCCCTCGGCCTCAGCCGATCAGCAGGCTGTCGTCGGTGATGTCCTCGCCGCCGCGCTGCTTGGCGAACAGCGCCAGCAGATGCGGCACGTCCAGCCCGGCGCGCTGCTCGCCCGACACGTCGAGCACGATCCGCCCCTCGTGCAGCATCACCGTGCGGTCGCCGTAGTCCAGCGCCTGCCGCATGGAGTGGGTGACCATCAGCGTGGTCAGCCGGTTCTCCTCGACGATGCGGCGGGTCAGGCCCAGCACGAACTCCGCCGTTCCGGGGTCGAGCGCCGCCGTGTGCTCGTCGAGCAGCAGGATCTTCGACCCGGCGAGCGTCGCCATCAGCAGGCTGACCGCCTGCCGCTGCCCGCCGGACAGCAGGCCCATGCGGTCGTGCAGCCGGTTCTCCAGCCCAAGGCCCAATTCCGCGATGCGTTCGCGGAAATGCCGGCGGCGGTCGCCGCGCAGGGCGAAGCCCAGGCCGCGGCGGCGCCCGCGGGCGGCGGCCAGCGCCATGTTCTCCTCGATGGTGAGAGCGGTGCAGCTTCCGACCATCGGGTCCTGGAAGACGCGGGCGACCAGCGCGGCGCGCTTCGGCGTCGCCCAGCGGGTGACGTCCACCCCGTCGATGGCGATGCTGCCCTCCTCGGCGATCACGTCGCCGGCCAGCGCGCCCAGGAAGGTGGACTTGCCGGCGCCGTTGGAGCCGATGACGGTGACGAACTGCCCTTCCGGGATCGTCAGGTCGACGCCGCGCAGGGCGTGCTTCTCCAGCGGGGTTCCGCGCCCGAAGGTGACGTGGATGCCGTTGACCGTGATCATCGGACGGCCTCCCTCTTCTTCGACGCGGCTTTCAGCCGCATCCTCGGCAGGATCAGCGCCACCGCGACCAGGACGGCGGTGACGAGGTTGAGGTCGGAGGCCTGGAGCCCGATGGCGTCCGCCGACAGGGCCAACTGAACCGCCAGACGATAGAGGATGGAGCCGACGACGCAGCCGACCAGCGCCCACAGCATCGCGCGGGCCGGCAGCACCGTCTCGCCGACGATCACCGCGGCCAGACCGACGACGATGGTGCCGATGCCGGTGGTCACGTCGGCGAAGCCGTTGGTCTGGGCGAACAGCGCCCCGGCCAGGGCGCACAGCCCGTTCGACAGGGCCATGCCGGCGTAGATGTGGAAGTCCGTCTGTACCCCCTGGGCGCGGGCCATCCGGGCGTTGACGCCGGTCGCCCGCATGGCGAGGCCGAACTCGCTGTTCAGGAAGCGGGACAGCAGCAGGACGACGGCGACCACCACCACCAGCACGACCAGCGGCCGCACCACATGGTCGGGCAGCCCCAGCCCGTAGAAAGGCGTCAGCACGGTGTCCTGCATCAGCAGCGCCACGTTCGGGCGGCCCATCACGCGCAGGTTCACCGAGAACAGCGCGATCATGGTCAGGATGCTGGCCAGCAGGTGCAGTATCTTGAAGCGGACGTTCAGCGTCGCCGTGACCAGCCCGGCCATCGAGCCGGCCAGCGCCGCGGAGAGGCTGGCGATCCACGGGTTGACCCCGGCGACCAGCAGCGTGGCGCAGACCGCGGCCCCCAGCGGGAAGCTGCCGTCCACCGTCAGGTCCGGGAAATCGAGCACCCGGAAGGACAGGTACACGCCGAGGGCGACCAGCGCGTACACCAGCCCGATCTCGACGGCCCCGAAGAAGGCGATTTCACTCATGATTGGTCCTTGGGGAGTGTCGAGTCGGCCCCCCCTCCCGGCCTCCCCCCGCTTTCGCAAGGGAAGGAGAAAAGCCCTCCCCTGCGAAGCGGGGGAGGGTTGGGAGGGGGGACCCTCCGCAACCACTCCCCTCAACGATACAACTTACTGCCCGACCACCTTGGTCGCGCGCTTGGTCACCGCCTCGGGGATGGTCACCCCCATCGCCGCGGCGGACTTGGGATTCACGAACAGGTCGGTGCCCTTGGCGAAGGTCACCGGAACGTCGCCCGGCTTCTCGCCCTTCAGAATGCGGACCACGGCCTCGCCGGTCTGGCGGCCGACCTGACGGTAGTCGAAGCCGATGGAGGCGACCGTGCCGCGCGCCACGCTGTCGGTGTCGGCGGAGAAGACCGGCAGCTTGGCCTGCTGGCCGACCGCCACGACGCTCTCCAGCGCCGAGACGACCGTGTTGTCCAGCGGCACATAGATCGCGTCGACCTTGCCGACGAGGCTGCGGGCGGCGGGCTGGGCGTCGGCGGACTTGGTGGCGGTCGCCTCGACCACGGTCAGCCCGGCCTTCTGGGCCTCGTCCTTCAGCGCCTTGACCAGCGAGACGGAGTTCGGCTCACCGGCGTTATAGAGGACACCCAGACGCTTGACCGACGGCACGATCTCGCGGATCAGCGCGACATGCTCGGCCACCGGGGCCATGTCCGACACGCCGGTCACGTTGGCGCCCGGCTTCTCCAGGCTCTTGACGAGCTGCGCGCCGACCGGATCGGTCACGGCGGTGAAGACCACCGGAATGTCGCGGGTCGCGGCGACGACGGCCTGGGCCGAGGGGGTGGAGATTGGAACGATCACGTCCGGACGGGCGCCGGCGAACTGGCGCGCGATCTGCGCGGCGGTCGCGGGGTTGCCCTGGGCGCTCTGATACTCGACCTTCAGGGTGTCACCCGGCGTGTAGCCAGCGGCCTTCAGCGCCTCGATCACGCCGTCGCGCGTGGCGTCCAGCGCCGGATGCTCGACGATGGCGGTGATCGCGACGGTCTTGGTCTGGGCGAAGGCGGCGGCGCTGGTCAGCGCGACGGCGGCCGTAGCGGCGGCGAGAAACAGGCGGGTGATCGTCATGGCTCCAGGCTCCCGGAGGGGGTTTGTGCATCCCGTAGACGCCCAGGGGCCGGTCCGTCAACTGCCGGAGCAGGAATCCGATGAGCGAAGACCCGCGCGACGCCCGACTCCAAGCCCGACTCCAAGCACTCGAATCCGCCATCGCCGACATCGAGGCCGAAGCCCGCGCCGCCGCACACGCGCTGTGCGCCCATGAGCTTCAGATGCGGCTGGAGAACATCGCCCGCCGCGTCGAGGCCCTGCGCGCGGCGCAACGCCGAAGTGCGGACGACGGAACGGCGTGACGATCGGTCGCTCCCTCCCCATATGAGACCCTTCGGGGAGCGGATCGCAGGGGCACGGTCATGACGGCGGAAGACAGGTCGGTGAATGATGGGGCGGAAGACGGCGCGCGGTCGAAGACGACGGCGGCGCTGCGCGGGCTGATGGGCAACTGCCCGGCCTGCGGACGCGGGCGCCTGCTGAGGAACTACCTGAAGCCGGTGGACCACTGCACCCATTGCGGCGAGGCGTTCGGCCATCTGCGCGCCGACGACGCCCCGCCCTGGATGACCATCCTGATCGTCGGCCACATCGTCATCCCGGCGGTGCTGTCGGTCGAGCAGAGCTACGAGCCGGCGACCTGGGTGCATCTCACCATCTGGCCGTTGCTGACCCTGTTGCTGACCGGCCTCCTGCTGCCGCGCTGCAAGGGCGTGGTGCTGGGGCTGCTGTGGAGCACCGGCGCGCCGGGGTCCGAGCGCGCCTGATCCCGCTCAGTCAAAGCTGGCTTAATCAAAGCTCAGGGCGAAGCTCGCCCGCCCCTGCCCGGCCTGGAAGCGCTGCCACATCACGCCGAAGGCGGCCTCCAGCGCGCGGGTGAAGCGCACGCCGTTCAGCGCCGGGGACGCCGCCAGCCGGTCCCGCAGGCCGCCGCGCAAGGCCGCCAGCCCCGCCGGGTCGGCCACCAGCGCCGCCGCCTTTGCGACGTAGCCGTCCGGCCCGTCGGCCACCAGATCGGACAGCCCCGCCGAGGCGAGGTGCGTCACCGAATGGCGGGCGCAGAAGCGGTCGCCGCCCAGCGTCACCACCGGCACCCCCATCCACAGCGCTTCCAGAGTCGTCAGACCACCCGAATAGGGGAAGGGGTCGAGCGCCACGTCGACCTCCCCGTAGCCGGCCAGGAACTCCCGGTGCGGCGCCCCGCCCCGCAGATCCACCCGCGCCGGGTCGAGCCCGGCCTGTTCGAACAACGCCAGCGTGCGCGCCGCGGTGCCGGTATCGTCCAGCCCCGGCGTGCGCAGCAGCAGGCGGGAGCCGGGGATGGCGCCCAGCACGCGCGCCCACAGCGCCGCGACCTCCGCGTTCAGCTTGGGCAGAGCGTTGAAGGAGCCGAAGGTGGCGTGACCGCGCGTCGCCAGCGGCAGCGGGGCCACGGCCGGCGCGTCCTCGGGCGGCGCCCAGGGAACATAGGCATCGGGCATGCGCACGACCCCCTCGATGCACCAGCCGTCCGATCCCGGCGGGCTCTGCCGCGAATCGGAAATCAGATAATCCATGGCCGGCAGGCCGGTGGTGCCGACATAGCCCGCCCAGGTCGCCTGCACCGGCGCCGCGCGCCGCGCGAAGACCGGCAGGCGGTTGCCGAAGGTCTGCCCGGCCAGATCGACCAGGATGTGGATGCCGTCAGCCTGGATGCGCTGGGCCAAGGCCTCGTCGTCCATGCCCGTGGTCCAGACCCAGTGGTCGGCGTGGGCCATCAGCCGCTCGGTCTTCCAATCCGGGTTGGCGGTGTTGGCGTAGCACACGACCTCGAAGGCCGTGCGGTCATGATTCGCCAGCACCGGCTCCAGGAAGAAGCCCACGGGGTGCGCGCGGAAGTCCGGCGAGACATAGCCGATGCGGATCTTCGGCGCCGGAGCGGCCACCGCGGGCGCCGGACGGTCGGGGTAGCGGGCACCCCAGTCCGCGTGGGCCTGGGCGATCGCCGGCATGGTCAGTCCCGGCACGAATTGCATCAGATAGAGGCGCGAGGCGTGCAGCGAATCGACATTGCCGTGCTGCGCCACCACGGCTTCGATTTCCGCCAGCGCCTCCTCCGCCCGCCCCTGCATGGCGAGCACGCGGGTGGCGCGGTTCGCCCGCACCTCCGCCCGGCCCGGCGCGAGGGCCAGCGCCGCCCGATAGGCGTCGTCGGCCTCGCCCAGCCTGTTCATTTCGGCCAGAGCGTTGCCGAGGTTGTAGGGGTGCGCCCAGTTGGCCGGATCGAGCCGCCCGGCGCGCCCGTAGAGCGTCACCGCCTCCGCCCGCCGTGCCTGGGCGCGCAGCAGCACGCCCAGATTGGCGACGGCGGCCAGGGTCTTCGGGTTCAGCGCGATGGCGCGGCGGAAGAAGGCCTCCGCGCGCCCCGAATCGCCGGCCCGGCGCACCGCCTCCGCCATGGTGAGCAGCCCGTCCATCGCCATCTCCAGCGACGGATCGAGGTTCAGCGCCCCGGCATAGGCGTTGGCCGCCCCGGCGACGTCGCCCAGGCTTTCCATCACCAGCCCATAGTTGGCCCACCAGACGGCAACCGAGGGATAGGCGGCAATGGCCCGCCCGATCCGATCCAGGGCCTCGTCGAACCGCCCGGCCTGCGCCGCGACGAGGCCCTGGCGGTGAAGTCCATCGGCCTCGTGCGGAGTCATCGGGGGCGGCGTCATGACGGTGATCCTTCGGAGATTGGAACGGGCGTTATTCGGCGCGGCCGAGCTGGTCCATCAGCTCACGCCATTCGCGCTTGGACAGGCCGCTGGCCTCCTGGGTCACGGCCTCGCCGGAGAGCAGGCGCTTCACGACCTCCAGCCCGGTCTTCGACATGTGGGTGCCGCCCAGCCGGTACTCGCTGAAGGCGTCGAACACGGCGGGAACCCAGCGCTTCACCACGTCCAGCATGGCCTCCGCATAAACGCGGATCTCGTACTGGGCGTGCGGGTCGGCGCGCAGGCTGAGGAAATGCAGGAGGTTGTGGAGATCGACCTTCCAGTACCACTGGGTGTAATAGTTCAGCGTCAGGTTCATGCGCGCCAGTTCGCGCGCCAGACCCTGCCGGCCCTCCTCGATGGTGGTGCCGTCCTCGCGCTGGTTCAGCATCTCCTCGTAATGGGCGTAGACCGCCTCCGAATCGTCGCGCAGCAGCTTCATCACGGCCGCCGCCTCGTCGCCCTGGAGGACGTCGCCGCGGCCCTGCCGGTTGACGACGGCCTGGGCGCCCAGGTTCTCGGGCGTCGGGATGTAGAACTCGCGGTCCAGGATGGAGTAGCGCGCGGAGTATTCGTTGACGTTCGCCGTGCGGTGGCGAATCCACTGGCGGGCGACGAAGATCGGCAGCTTGACGTGGAACTTGATCTCGCACATCTCGAACGGGGTCGAGTGGCGGTGGCGCATCAGATACTTGATGAGGCCAGCGTCCTCGGTGACCTTCTTGGTGCCCTTGCCGTAGGACACGCGCGCCGCCTGGACGACGGCCGCATCGTCGCCCATGTAGTCGACGACGCGCACGAAGCCGTGGTCCAGGACCTCGATCGGCTCATAGAGGATGTCCTCCAGGGCCGGGACGGTGGCGCGGCGGGTGGTGGCTGTGACGGCGCGCAGGCGGTCGATCTCGGCGCGCTGCTCGGGCGTGATCGGCATGGGTACTCCGGGGACTGAATTCGGGCGGCACTCTACGTCCGCGAACCGGGACAGTCACCCCCTTCGCAAGGGCCTTCGGTCAGAATCCGCGGCACCCCCTTTCCATCTTCGGGCGAAGGGCCTATATTGGGTCCGTCGGCAGCAGCCGACTATGGCGATAAACGCCTTGCGGAATAAGCGTTGTGGACCCGGGGGCGGTACCCGGCGCCTCCACCAAACAAACCACCGGTCTCTCGGGCGTTGCCGTAGGGAGCGGGTTCGTTGGGGGCGAAATAGGATCGACACGCGTGGTAAAGGCATGGTCTTCGCCCGGCATGGTTCCGCCGTTATCGGGCCATTGCAATAGTTGCCAACGACAACGTTGCTCCGGTCGCTGTTGCCGCCTAACGGCGGTAACTGACCGAAATCAATCCCCGATGGGTAGCACCTGAGGGTGGGGCCGTGGGCCGCCTAGCAACAGAAGGCCCACACTTACCCGTCTGGCGTTAAGGACCCGCCCAAGAATGCCGAGAGAGCAGTTGCGTTATGACCGCATGGTCGAGGCCGCCCTGCGCGGTGTCGTCCGTGACGCGCTCCGCCAGGTGACGGACCGCGGGCTCCCCGGCGATCATCACTTCTACCTGACCTTCCGGACGGGTTACCCGGGCGTCGACATCCCCGAATATCTGTCGTCCCAGTATCCCAACGAGATGACCATCGTCATCCAGTACCAGTTCTATGGGCTGGAGGCGCTCGACGATCATTTCGAGGTGACGCTGAGCTTCAACAACGTGCATGAGCGGTTGGTCATTCCCTACGCCGCCATCACCACCTTCGCCGATCCGTCGGAGAATTTCGCCCTCCAGTTCCAGCCCGTGGAGCCCGCCGAATCGGCGGAGATCGCCACCATCCCCGCGCGCGAGGCGCCGGAGAAGAAGGCTGCGGACGGGGCGAAGCCGTCCATCGCGAAGCTCGCCAAGACCGATTCGGTCAAGGCCGACGCCGGCAAGCCCGACCCGGACCGCACCGGCGAGGAGCCGAAGCGCGGCGAGGTCGTGGCGCTCGACGCCTTCCGCAAAAAGTAGGCCCTCCGTGGCCACGGTCAGCGAACTCGTCCGTTTCCTGTGCGAGTCGCTGACACCGTTGGGGGCCATCACCGCCCGCCGCATGTTCGGCGGCTACGCCGTCTATTGCGACGGCGTCGTCTTCGCGCTGGTCGCCCGCAACATCCTGTACTTCAAGGCCGACGACGGCAACCGCTCGGATTACGAGGCGCTGGGCCTTCGCCCCTTCAAGCCCTTCGACGACAAGCCGACGGTCCTGCCCTACTTTCCGCCGCCCGACTCGGCGCTGGACGACCCGGACGAACTGCTGCTCTGGGCCCGCCCGGCCTTGGCGGCGGCGATCCGCACCGCCGCCGCCAAGAAGCCATCCCGCAAGAAGGTAAAGGCCTGAACCGTCAGATGTTTTCCGCCATGTGGGCGGACGCGGTGTCCACCGGCGCGTTGCCGGCGCGCTGGCGGATCTGACGGGCGAAGCGCGCGGGGCTCGGCAGATGGCTGAGCAGGCGCCCGGCACGGCCCATGGCGGACATCGCCTTGCCCATGCTCATCACGTCGCCCAGCCGGCGGTCCACGAAGGCCCAGGTTTCCGCATGGCCCTCCGACCGGTCGTCCAGCCAGTAGAAGGTGGCGGAGCTGAGCACCGCGGCCAGCGTGGCGCGCTTGGTGTAGTGGTTGAAGTCGGTGGCCGTGTCGCCCGCCGCGAACCACATGGCGTCCACCGTGCGGTAGAGCATCCGCAGCCCCATGCCGAAATTCTGCGGCATGGCGAGGTAGGCGAGCAGGCGGCGCTTGGCCTCCATGTGCGGTTCCAGCACCTCGAAATGGGTACGGATGGCCAAGGCGATCTTCTCGCCCACCCTCATCTCGTCCAGCGGGTGCTTGTCCAGTTCGGCCAGCATACGGCGGTCGGTCCAGTCGCCGAAATGCTCGACCAGTTCCGGCACGCCGCCGGGGTAGGCGCGGTGCATGGTCGCGGTGTCGTAACCGGCCATCTGAGCGCCGTCGCGGAGCGCCTGGAGGCTCCAACCGTCGAACACGATGTTGGGAAGGGTGGACAGCAGGATGTCGTCCCGCACCGCGTCCATGTCCAAGGCTGCATCCATGTCAGTCTCTCCCCTCGTGCTGTTCCAGCGCCTCGGTCACGTGATGCGCCTCGTCGATGAAGGCCAGATAGCGCAGATCGGTCATCCGGTCGATGTAAAGCACGCCGTCCAGATGATCGCACTCATGCTGGATGACGCGGGCGTGGAATCCCGATGCCTCGCGCTCGATGGGCTCGCCGTGCAGCCCGACGCCGCGGTAGCGGATGCGCGCGAATCGCGGAACGATGCCACGCAGCTCGGGAATCGACAGGCAGCCCTCCATCCCATGCTCCAGCCCCTCGTCCAGCGGCTCGATCACCGGGTTGATGAGCACCGTCGGTTCCACCGACTCGCCGCCGGAGCGCAGGGCGGGAACGCGGAACACGATCATGCGCAGCGATTCGTGCACCTGCGGCGCCGCCAGCCCGACTCCGGGCGCGTCCAGCATGGTGTCGATCATGTCGGAAGCCAGCCGCCGGATCTCCGGGGCCGTCGGGTCGGGCACCGGGGCTGCGACCTTGCGCAGCACCGGATGCCCCATACGGGCGATCTTCAACAGGGCCATGCCCTATTATCTGGGCGTCGCGGGCCGCCGGGCAACCGTTTTGCCCACGCATTGTCGCTCTGGGACACGCAGGATCGGAAGACTCCGCTTCACAGGCGGCCCCGTCCGTGCTACATAAAGGTCCACACAAGGGGTGCGCCCGAAAGCGCATGCCTGTCGCATGCCTGTTTGTTGCTTCATGGCAACTCGGCTCACTTGATAAAGGTGACAGTTAACGTGCAAGTTCTGGTCCGAGACAACAACGTCGATCAGGCCCTCCGCGCGCTGAAGAAGAAGATGCAGCGCGAGGGCATTTTCCGGGAAATGAAGCTGCGCCGGAACTACGAGAAGCCCTCGGAGAAGCGCGCGCGTGAGAAGGCTGAGGCGGTGCGTCGCACCCGCAAGCTGCTCCGCAAGCGTATGGAGCGCGAGGGCTATTAATCCTCAGGCGCGTTTCGCGCCGGATTGACAGGCGCGCTTCGGCGCGCCGGGCATCCATGCGCGTTCGCGCGCTTGCCCCTCTTGTGTCTTGCACCTGCCGCCCCGCGTCTGCGCGTGGGCGGTTTTGGTGCATCTGTGGTCCGCTTCGCCGCACAAAAGAACGTCCGCCAAGAAAAGAATGGGGAGGGTCGCCAATGAGCGCATCCAAGGACACTCCGCGCGTCTCCGTGCCGGCGCTGCGCGCGCGCAAGGGCGGGGAGCCGATCGTCTGCCTGACCGCCTACACGACTCCGGTCGCCCGCCTGCTCGACCCCCATGTCGATCTGCTGCTGGTCGGCGACTCGCTGGGCATGGTGGTCTACGGCTTCGATAGCACACTCCCCGTCACGCTCGACATGATGATCGCCCATGGCGCCGCCGTGGTGCGCGGCTCGCGCCACGCCTGCGTGGTCGTCGACCTGCCCTTCGGCAGCTATCAGGAGAGCCCGCAGGTGGCCTTCCGCAACGCCGCCCGCGTCATGGCGGAGAGCGGCGCCCAGGCGGTGAAGGTGGAAGGCGGGCTGGAGATGGCCGAGACGGTGGCCTACCTGACCACCCGCGGCATTCCGGTGATGGGCCATGTCGGGCTGCTGCCGCAGTCGGTCAACGCGCTCGGCGGCTACAAGGCGGTGGGCCGCGATCCCGAAGCGGCGGAGCGCATCCGCGCCGACGCCCGCGCCATCGCCGACGCCGGCGCCTTCTCGCTGGTCATCGAGGGCACGATGGAATCGCTCGCCCGGCAGATCACCGAGGATGTGGCCGTCCCGACCATCGGCATCGGCGCCTCCCCCGCCTGCGACGGGCAGGTTCTGGTGTCCGACGACATGTTCGGCCTGTTCGGCGAGTTCCAGCCCAAGTTCGTCAAGCGCTACGCCCAGCTCGGCACCGCCATCGGCGAAGCCGCCGCGACCTACGCCGCCGAGGTGAAGGCCCGCAGCTTCCCCGGCCCGGAGCATTGCTTCGGCATCAAGAAGGCTTAAGGGCACCCCTCCCTCTCCAAAGGAAAAAGCCGTGCGGCCCCGCACGGCTTTTTTTCTTGTTCCGGAGAGCGTCAGGCGCCGTCCACCACGATCATGCGGAAGTCGGCGGCGTCCTTCCGGGCCTCGCGCGCCTCGCGGTACTCGGGGCTGTCGTAGAAGGCCTTCGCGGCGGCATAGTCCGGGAACTCCAGGATGACCACGCGGTTGGGCTGCCAGCCGCCTTCCAGTTCCTCCGCCTGCCCGCCGCGGGCGATGAAACGCCCGCCATTCCTGGCGACCGCGTTCGGGGTCAGCGTCTTGTAGGTCTCGTAGGCTGCGGGATTCGTCACGTTCACGTCGGCGATGATGTAGGCGGGCATGGCGTCCTCTCTCCATTTCTTATGATGGCAAAAAAAGAACCCCCGGGGCGAGCCTGCCCCGGGGGTTCATCCTACTCCACAGCTATGACGCTGTTACTCCATCGACTTCACGACCTCTTCGGTGACCTTCTTGGCGTCGCCGAACAGCATCATGGTGTTGGGGCGGAAGAACAGCTCGTTCTCGACGCCGGCGTAGCCGGCGGCCATGCCGCGCTTGATGAAGAACACCGTCTTGGCCTTCTCGACGTCGAGGATCGGCATGCCGTAGATCGGCGACTGCGG
>NZ_VITI01000004.1 GCF_007827795.1 Azospirillum brasilense | reverse complement strand
CGCCAGCGGGCATCCGATCACCAGACTCGATGAACTGCTGCCCTGGAGTTACGCCCAGTAGGCAGAACACACCGTGGCCTGAGAACACCGCTTACGATAAAGGGTTGGGAGGCGGACGGTGCAGAGCTTGTCGGGGCTTTCCTTGGCGATGGCCTTGTGGCCGGCGATGGCGGTGTTGATCGCGTCGGGGGTCAAGCGATGCGCGCCGGGAGCGATCACCACGGCGACGCCGCTGGCCGACAGCAGCGGGAAACGCCGCACCGCGCCGTAGCGGTCCTTGCCCTCGAAACAGCCGGCCTCCCGCGCCTCCGCGTCGTAGAGGCTCTCTGCGTCGGAGCGGAATTGCGCGACGAGGTCCGCCACGCGGGCGAGTGCGTCCTCGTCCGCGGCGCCGCTGAGGGCGACGAAGAAATCGTCGCCGCCGATGTGGCCGGCGAAGCCGCCGTTGCCCGAGGCCCAGGCCTTCAGCCGCTCGCTGAACATCAGGATGGCGCGGTCGCCCTGGCGGAAACCGAAACGGTCGTTGAAGGGCTTGAAGTTGTCGAAGTCGAGATAGGCCAGGACATGCCCGCGGTCCTGCTCCTGAAGGGCCCGCTCGATGTGGCGCACGATGGCGGCGTTGCCGGGCAAACGGGTCAGCGGGTTCTGGTCCGCGGCCATGGCGAGGTTGCGCTCGTGCACCAGACGGATCAGCGCGCCGCTCGACAGGAAGCCGGCATACTCGCCGCCTTCGATGATGATGATGCCGTCGCTGGCCTCCTCCGCTGAGAAGGCTTCGATCACCTGGTCGAGCGGTGTGGAGATGTCGCAGACCGGGCTCTTCACCACCAGATCCAGAAGCGTGTCGCCCAGCCCCTTGTTGCGCAGAAGCTCGCTGCCGAAGCGGGAATAGACGAAGCGTTTCAGGTCGCGCTCGCGGATCAGCCCCAGCGGGCGCTGCTGGCGGTCGACGATGGGGGCGATGGACGGGCTGTCGTCGCCGCGGAAATAGTCGAGAAGCTCCGTCTTCGGGGAATTGACCGCCAGCGGCGTCTGCCGCTCGATCACTTCGGACAGGCGGAGACGAGCCTCGTTCGGCTTGCGGCGGTCCCGGCGGTTCATCTCCTCGACGATGCCGTAGCGTTCGGGAATGGCGCGCAGATCCACGCTGGGCCGGGCGATCAGATAGCCCTGGGCGAAGTCGCAGCCCAGATCGCGGCAGGTGTAGAATTCCTTCTCCGTCTCCACCCCCTCGGCGATGATGAGGATGCCGAGCGCGTGGGCGTAGCCGACCAGCGCGTGGGCGATGGCCCGCTTGCGCGTGTCCTGGTCGATTCCGGCCACGAAGTAGCGGTCGATCTTGAGATAGTCGGGCTTGGATTCGTAGAGCAGGCGCAGCCCGGCGAAGCCGACGCCGAAATCGTCCAGCGCCACCCCGATGCCCGCCTGCCGGTAGCGGTCGATGGCCTGCTCGATGCTGTGGTCGGGGCGCAGTTCGCGACGTTCTGAAATCTCCAGGCTGATGGTCAGGCGGGGGTCGGCTGTGCCGCCGTCCAGCGCGAAGGGAGCCAGCCAGGGCGAGCCGGCCACCCCGACCACCCGCGCGTCGATGTTCAGGAACAGCTTGGCGTCCTGCCAATGGTCGAGCGCACGGAAGGCCGCCGTCGCCTTGGCGTGCAGGGCGCATTCCACCTCGGCCAGCACGCCCTGCATGCAGGCGGCGTCCAGCAGGTCGTTGGGGCTGGCGAAGGGGCTGCGCTCCAATCCGCGCAGCAGCGCCTCCATGCCGTGGCAGCGCCCGGTGCGCATCTGCACGATGGGCTGGAAGGCGACCGACAGACCGGCCAGAAGACGGGTCCATTCCGCCGGCAGCGCGGCCTTGCGGGCGCTCCCCGCCGGGGCGCCGGAGCGATCGTCCCATTCTTCTGCTGGCACCGAGGCCATGGCTTCGTTCACCGCCGGCTGTCCATGTTCGTCGCGGGCAAGCCCATCTTGTAGCGGATGATCTTTTCGATTTCGTGACAAAGGCAAGGCGTCTGCGCGCAGCGCGATCCAAAATGCCCTTCGCACCCCGGCCCCGCTTTGCGCTATAGGGGTGCGCTTCAACGCAGACGGAGGCGGCGGGGCATGAAGGTCGGCATCGACATGGGGGCGGCCATGACGGCTGGCGCGACGGGGGCGTCGGCGATGCTGGATCTCGAGGAGCTGCTGGCGACCCGCCTGCTGGTGCAGGGCAATTCCGGTTCCGGCAAGTCGCACCTGCTGCGCCGCCTGATCGAGCAGAGCGCGCGCTGGGTGCAGCAGGCGGTGATCGACCCCGAAGGCGACTTCGTGACTCTGGCCGAGCGCTTCGGCCACATCGTGGTGAACGCCGAAGAGCACAGCGAGGCCGCCCTGCAGAGCGTCGCCGCCCGCGTGCGCCAGCACCGCGTCTCCGTCGTGCTGAACCTGGAGGGGCTGGACGCGGACATGCAGATGCGCCACGCCGCGGCCTTTCTGGGCGGGCTGTTCGACGCCGACCGCGACCACTGGTACCCCATGCTGGTGGTGGTGGACGAGGCGCAGCTTTTCGCCCCTTCCGCCGCCGGCGAGGTGTCGGACGAGGCGCGCAAGGTCTCGCTGGGCGCCATGACCAACCTGATGTGCCGCGGGCGCAAGCGCGGGCTGGCCGGGGTGATCGCGACGCAGCGCCTCGCCAAGCTGGCCAAGAACGTGGCGGCGGAGGCCTCCAACTTCCTGATGGGCCGCACCTTCCTCGACATCGACATGGCCCGCGCCGCCGACCTGCTGGGCATGGAGCGCCGCACCGCGGAGATGTTCCGCGACCTGGAGCGCGGCCATTTCATCGCGCTCGGCCCGGCGATCTCGCGCCGCCCGTTGCCGCTGCGCATCGGTGCCGTCGAGACGCAGGGGCGGGCCGGCAGCCCGAAGCTGATGCCGCTGCCCGACACCCCGCTGGAGGACGCGCGGGAGCTGATCTTCCGGCCGGGCGAGCCGGAACCGCCGCGCCTGGCGGTGCGCCGCCCCTCGACCAGCGCCAGCGCCGACCTGCTGGCCCAGCTCTCCCGCCCGCGCCCCCTGCCGGTGAAGCCGGAGAGCGACGACGCGGTGCCCGCGCTGCCCCTGGAGGAGCCGGAAACGCCGGAGCAGGCGGCGGAGCGCAAAGCCGCCTACGAGGCGATCCTGCGCGACGTGCTGGCCGATCCGGAGGCGCCCTACCGCTCCATCGCCGTGCTGTATCAGGACTTCCTGGTGCGCTGCCGGACGCAGGGGGTGCGGGGCGAGCTGCTGGAACTGCCGGCCTTCCGGCGCAAGCTGGCGGCGGCCCGCGCCGGGGCGGGGGAGGGCACCGAAGAGAATCCCGCCTGGGCGAAGGCGACCCAGGTCGCGGCGACCCTGCCGGAGGACATCCAAGTCGTCTTCCTGCTGCTGGCCCGCGCGGCGCTGGACCATCTGCCTTGCCCATCCGACGCCGACGTGGCTCGCGCCTGCGGCAGCCGGTCGCGCGGGCGGGCGCGGCGCCTGCTGACCTACATGGAGCAGCGGGGCTTCGTCGCCACGCGCAGCGGGCTGGGCAACACGCGCAGCATCGTCCTGCCGGCGCTGGGCTGGGAAACCGCGCTGGGTGATCCGAACGCCGACCCGAACGCCGGCGACGGGGCGGACGGGCCGGAGGACGGCGGGCTGTTCGCCACCGCCTGAGCGGAAATTCTATTCGTCGTCCGGCTCGATCCCGGCGGCCAGGGCGTGGGCCAGACGCCCAGTGGCGGCGACCATGGCCATGGCCTCCTGCGCCTTGGCGGCGATGCGCGCGGTGCCCTCGGGAGCCGGTTGGTAGAGCGACGGGTCGGGCAGGCGCTCGACGAAGTCCCAGGCGCCGGTGGCGGGGTCCCAGACCTCGAACACGTCGGGGTTGGGGCGGCGGGCGACCCAGGCGCGAGCGGCGTTCCCCTCGGCGCGGAAACGCACCCCGAAGAAACGGCTGGCCGCCATGGCCCCGGTTGCCGCGACCAGATCGGCGTCGGCGTCCGGGAAGCGCTGCGTCAGAGCGGCGCGCAGGGCTTCCGCCAGGGCGCGGCGGTCGTCATGATGGGGAAGGCCGTCGGGATCGGTTCTCATGGCCCGCGATGGTAGAGGGACGGTGCGCCTCCGCAAGCGGGCGCGATGTCGCAAGCGCAGCCCGGAGTCGTCATGGTCAGCCTGTCCGAAGCCTACGCCATCGCCATCGGTCACCACCGGGCCGGACGGATGGGCGAGGCCGCCGGGGTCTACCGGGCGATTCTCGATGCCGATCCGCGGCAGGCCGACGCGCTGCATCTGCTGGGGGTGCTGTCCGGCCAGACCGGCCGGAGCGAGGAGGCGGTGTCGCTGATCGCCCAGGCCATCGCGCAGGACCCGGAGGCGGCGGACTATCACGACAATCTGGGCAGCCTGCGCCGCGGCGGCGGTGATGCGATGCGTGCGGCCGCGCATCACGCGCGTGCCCTGGCGCTGGAACCGGCGCGGGCCAAGGCTACCTTCAACCGCGGGCTGGCGCTCGGCGATCTGGGCCGGATGGGAGAGGCGCTGGGATGCTTCCGCGCCGCCCTGCGGATCGATCCCGGCTATGGGGCGGCGGCGCTGGCCGCCGGACGGCTGCTGTCCGGGGGGCCGGAGTCAGGGGTGATCCGTGGGGCGGCGGAGCGCTGGCTGGCCCACGCCCTGTCCCTGGCGCCGGACAGCGCCGACGGCTGGGCCGCCGTGGGGCGCGCAAGGCTGGCGGCGGGGGAAGCCGATGGTGCGGTGACGGGCTATGGCCGGGCGGCGCGGCTGCGTCCGGGCGACGGGGCGGCGCTGAGCAACCTCGCGATGGCGACCTTGCAGGCCAGCGGGGCGCTGCCGGAGTTCCCCCGCGCCGACCGACCGGAGGCGAGCTGGGGCGAACCGCTGGCCCGCGCCCTCGACCTGTTCCTGGCGGCGCTGGAGCGCGGGGCCGGGGAGGTGGCGGAGGTGGCGCTGTTCCGCACCGCCGTGCTGACCATCCACCGCGGCATGCTGGACGACGCGCGGCTGGAGCGGATCGCCGAACGGGCGCGGGACCGGCTGCGGCGGGCGGCGGGAGACGGCGCCGCGGCGGCCTGCATCGCCCATGGCCTCTATCGCCGGGGGCGGCTGGTGACCGCCTCGCGCCTCGCCCGGCGGTATCTGCGCGGCTGGTCGGAGGAGGCCATCCGCGCCGACCCGCAGGCGGTGAAATGGCGTCCGGTCGATGCGCGCCCGGTCTTTCTTGAAGCGCTCGCTGGATACCGGCCGCGCATCGCGGAGGCGGGGGAGCGGTCGATGCCGGTTCCGCCCGCCGCCGAAGGCGGGGCGATCCTGCTGGTCAGCGTCGATTCCGGCTATTGGCGGCGCTTCGGCGGCTGGTTCCTGTCCCATGCCTTGAAGGAGGAGCCGGGCGACCGCGTGCATGTCCACATCGTCAATCCCGGCGCGGAGGATCGCGCCGACCTGGACCGCCGCTGCGCCGCCCAGCCGGGGCGCCTGTCCTGGTCGCTGGAGCGCATCGACCTGTCCGTCCACGCGCCGGGGGCGGAGACCACCTATTACGCCTGCGCGCGCTTCTTCGTGGCCCTGGACCTGCTGGAGCGGGCGGGGGCGCCGGTCTTCATCACCGACATCGACGCCCGCTGCACGGCGCCGCTTCCACCGGACCTGCGGGACGGGGCGGGCTGGGACCTGACGATCATGCGCGACCGCCGCGCCCGCGGGCCGTTCGACGACATCATCGTCAGCTTCCTCGGCATCGCGCCAACCGCGGCGGGGCGGGAATTCCTCGGCCTCGTCCGCGCCTACATCGGCTGGTTCTTCGACCGGGGCGAGGCGGCCTGGACGCTCGACCAGGCGGCGCCCTACGCCATCCTCCATGACTGGATGCGGCGCGGGCGGACGCCACGACTGCGCGAATATGAGTTCCTGCGCCTGCCCTGGTTCGATTTCCCGGTGAAAGGCGAGGGGTGAAGGGCGAGGGGTGACGGGCCGCTAGGCCGCCTGGACGCTGTTGTCCTTGCGCCGCGACAGCTGCAACTGGCCGTCCAGGCACTTCACGTAGGTGGTCTTGCCGGCCTTCAGATTATCGCAGACGGTGACGAGAGCACGTGGGATCGCCGCGAACTCCTTCGAACCGCGCGATTGCGTGTTGTAGGCGGCGAGGTGCTGGCGCAGCCCCTCCTTCGACACCGGCTTTCCGTCGTTCCCGATCATGGTCGTCCCCGCGCGCGTGGTTGCTGGTCGCCGAAGCTACGCGGGGACGGTTCCGGACTCAACGTCCGCTGTCGTCCTCAGGCTTGTCCTCCGGCTTCCCGCCGTCGCCGGTCCAGTCGTCGGTGATGTAGCGTTGGGCGTCGCTGATCGTCTCCACCTCGTCGCGGCTCGGCGGCTTGGGCACGCGCGACTGGCCGTTCTCGTGGTCCTGGTCCATGGGTCCTCCATCGCTTTGCCAGTGATGTGGACGGACGGGTGGGATCGGCAAGCCCATTCCGGACAGGGGCGCGGACCGGGTTAAGGCATTCGCGTTCGATCACAGGGGGCGCTATGACCGCCGCCCGCTTGACAGGCGAACCCACGCCGCCGGATCATCCGGCCGTTAACCGCCAAGAATTCCAAAGAGAATTCGCCCCGTCCGGGGTCGTTCCGGGATCACGCAGGGAGTATGGGAACCATGAACACGCTCGCGCGCCGTCTGGCCGGTGCCGCCTTTCTGTCCGCCGGTCTTTCCTTCGGTCTCGCGGCCACGCCGGTCCTGGCCGACACGCCGAAGGACACGCTGGTCATGGCCTGGCAGTTCGACGACATCGTGACGCTCGATCCCGGCGAGATCTTCGAGCTGTCGGGGGCCGAATATGGCGCCCAGGTCTATGACCGGCTGATCCGCTTCGACGTCAACGACGTCAGCAAGATCCATGGGCAGGTGGCGGAAAGCTGGACCGTCTCCGACGACGGCAAGACCTTCACCTTCACCATCCGTGACGGCATCAAGTTCCACTCCGGCAACGCGCTGACGGCGGAGGACGTGGCCTACTCGCTCCAGCGCGCCGTGAAGATGAACAAGGGGCCGGCCTTCATCCTGACCCAGTTCGGCCTGACGCCGGAGAACGTCGATCAGAAGGTCCGCGCCACCGACCCGCGCACCCTGGTGTTCGAGACGGACAAGACCTACGCCCCGACCTTCGTGCTCTATTGCCTGACCGCCGACGTCTCTGGGGTGGTCGATTCCAAGCTGGTCAAGAGCAAGGAGGTCAACGGTGACTTCGGCGCCGCCTTCCTGAAGGCCAACTCCGCCGGGTCCGGCCCCTTTGTCCTGCGCCAGTGGAAGGCCAGCGAGCTTCTGTCGCTGGAGGCCAACGCCAATTACTGGGGCGGCGCCCCCGCCGTGAAGCGCGTGCTGATCCGCCACATCGCGGAGCCGGCGACCCAGCGCCTGCTGCTGGAGAAGGGCGATGTCGACGTGGCCCGCAACCTGAAGCCGGAGCAGTTCGAGCCGCTGCGCGGCAACGACAAGATCCGCATCGTCCAGGCGCCCAAGGGCACGCTCTATTATTTCGGCCTGAACCAGAAGAACGAGGTGCTGGCCAAGCCCGACGTGCGCAAGGCCTTCAAGTACGCCGTGGATTACGACGGCATGGCGAAGACCATCATGAACGGGCTGGGCACCGTTCATCAGGCCTTCCTGCCCAAGGGCTTCCTCGGTGCGCTGGAGGAGAACCCGTACACGTACGATCCGGCCAAGGCGAAGGAACTGCTCAAGCAGGCCGGCTATCCGGACGGCATCACGGTGACCATGGACGTCCGCAACACCTCGCCCAGCATGGACATGGCCCAGGCCATCCAGGGCAGCGCGGCGGCGGCGGGCATCACGGTCAAGCTGCTGCCGGCGGACGGCAAGCAGGTGGTCACCAAGTACCGCGCCCGCAACCACGAGGCGCTGCTCTACCAGTGGGGCGCCGACTACCAGGACCCGAACACCAACGCCGACACCTTCGCCGCCAACCCGGACAACGCCGACGACGCGAAGGCCAAGCCGCTGTCCTGGCGCAACGCCTGGGACATCCCCGAACTGACCAAGAAGACCGCCGCCGCGGTCGAGGAGCGCGACACCGCCAAGCGCGCGGCGATGTACCAGGAGCTTCAGCGCGAGGTGCTGGAGACCTCGCCCTTCGTCATCATGTTCCAGCAGACCGAGGTGATCGCGGAGCGCAGCAACGTCGAGGGGCTGGTCTGGGGGCCGAGCTTCGACAGCAACTACTATTGGAAGGTCAGCAAGAAGTAAGGCGGGATTTATCCTTTCCGCACGTCATCCCCTCTCCCCTCCGGGGAGAGGGTTATTGCTTTCAAGCTCGGGTGAAATTTGGCCGCTATCTTGAAAAGACCGGGGATGCCGGGGCGGCGTCATGCGATCCGCGGGGCGGGGTTGCTCGTCTCGGTGGCGCTGACCGTCCTCGGGCTGCTGCTCGTCACCTTCCTGATCGGGCGCGTGGTGCCCATCGACCCGGTGATCTCCGTGGTTGGCGACCGCGTGTCCGCCGACACCTACGCCCGCGTCCGACAGGAGCTGGGGCTGGACCTGCCGCTGTGGCAGCAGTTCCTGCGCTACGTCGGCGACGTGCTCCAGGGCGATTTCGGCACCTCGGTGCTGACCTCCCGCCCGGTGCTGGAGGACATCCTGCGCGTCTTCCCGGCGACGCTGGAGCTGGCCACCGCCGCGTTGGTCGTCGGCGTTCTGCTGGGCATCCCGGCGGGGGTGATGGCCGCCGTCCATCGCGGGCGCTGGCCGGACCATCTGATCCGGGTGATCGGGCTGATCGGCCATTCCATTCCGATCTTCTGGCTGGGGCTGATGGCGCTGCTGGTCTTCTACGCGCGGCTCGATTGGGCGCCGGGGCCGGGGCGGGTGGACGTCTTCTACGAGGGGCTGGTCGATCCGGTGACCGGCATCATCACGGTGGACGCCCTGCTGGCCGGCGAGACCGACGTGTTCTGGAGCGCGCTCCACCATCTGGTGCTGCCGGCGGGCATCCTCGGCCTCTACAGCGTGGCCTACATCGCGCGCATGACGCGCAGCTTCATGCTGGACCAACTCCGCCAGGAATACATCACGACGGCCCGCGTCAAGGGCATGTCCGAGGCGCGGGTGATCTGGCGCCACGCGCTGGGCAACATCGCGGTGCCGCTGACCACGGTGGTCGCGCTGTCCTACGCCTCGCTGCTGGAAGGGTCGGTGCTGACCGAGACGGTGTTCGCCTGGCCGGGGCTGGGCTTGTACATCACCAACTCGCTGCTGTCGGCGGACATGAACGCGGTGCTGGGCGGCACGCTGGTGGTGGGGGCGGTCTTCATCGGCCTGAACCTGCTGTCCGACCTGCTGTACCGCCTGCTCGATCCCCGTGCGCGATGAGGGTGGCGCGATGACGCACGCTGTTGACAATGGCCTGCGGGCGTGGCTGACGGCGGAGACGCCGCAGTCCCGCGGGCAGGCGCGGCTGGGCCGGGTCTATCTGGGCTGGCTGGCCTTCTCGCGCAACCGGCTGGCCATGATCGGGCTGAGCATCGTGCTGCTGCTGGTGCTGATGGCGGCGCTGGCCCCGCTGATCGCCCCCTACGATCCCTACAGGCAGGACCTGTCGCAGCGGCTGCTGCCGCCCAGCGCGGCGCACTGGCTGGGCACCGACGCGTTCGGGCGGGACATCCTGTCGCGCATCCTCCACGGCTCCCGCCTGACGCTGATGATCGTGGCGCTGGTCGCGGTGACGGCGCCGGTGGCCGGGCTGCTGATCGGGACGGTGGCGGGCTATCTCGGCGGCTGGGTGGACGCGGTCCTGATGCGCGTCACCGACATCTTCCTGGCCTTCCCGAAGCTGATCCTGGCGCTGGCCTTCGTCTCGGCGCTGGGGCCGGGCATCGAGAACGCCATCATCGCCATCGCCATCACCAGCTGGCCGCCCTACGCCCGCATCGCGCGGGCCGAGACGATCACCATCCGCAAGAGCGACTTCATCAGCGCCGCGCGTCTCCAGGGCGCCTCGACGCCGCGGATCATCCTCGGCCATGTCGTGCCGCTCTGCTCCTCCTCGCTGATCGTGCGGGTGACGCTGGACATGGCGGGGATCATCCTGACGGCGGCGGGGCTGGGCTTCCTCGGCCTCGGCGCGCAGCCGCCGGCGCCGGAGTGGGGCGCGATGATCGCCACCGGGCGCCAGTATGTGCTGGAGCAATGGTGGGTCGCCACCATGCCCGGCATCGCCATCTTCGTGGTCAGCCTGGGCTTCAACCTGCTGGGCGACGGCCTGCGCGACGTTCTGGACCCGAAAGGCCAATGAGCGACAAAGCACTGCTGGAGGTCGAGAACCTCCGCATCTCCTTCCCAACCCGGACGGGCGTGACGCAGGCGGTGCGCGGCGTCTCCTTCACCGTGGGCCGGGAAAAGCTGGGCATCGTCGGCGAGTCCGGCTCCGGCAAGTCGATGACCGGGCGGGCCATCCTGCGGCTGGTCCCGCCGCCCGGCGTCGTCACCGCCGACAAGCTGTCCTTCCAGGGCGAGGACCTGCTGATCCTGCCGGAGAAGCGGCTGCGCGGCATCCGCGGGCGGCGCATCTCCATGGTCATGCAGGACCCGAAATTCTCGCTGAACCCGGTGATGACCATCGGCGCCCAGATCGCCGAGGCCTACCGCGTCCATTCCAGCGCCGGCAAGGCGGAGGCGAAGCGGCGCGCGCTGGAGATGCTGGAGGCGGTGCGCATCCGCAACCCGGAGCGCGTCTACGGCCTCTACCCGCACGAGGTGTCGGGCGGCATGGGCCAGCGCATCATGATCGCCATGATGCTGATCCCCAACCCCGACCTGCTGATCGCCGACGAGCCGACCTCGGCGCTCGACGTGACGGTGCAGATGCAGGTGCTGGCGATCATGGACGAGCTGTGTTCCAGCCGCGGCATGGGGATGATCTTCGTCAGCCACGACCTGAACCTCGTGGCGTCCTTCTGCGACCGCATCCTGATCATGTATGCCGGCCGGGTGGTCGAGACCTGCCGCGCGTCGGAGCTGCACGCGGCGAAACACCCCTACACCCGCGGCCTGCTCGACAGCCTGCCGCGCCTGGACGACACGCGGGCGGAGCTGCCGGTGCTGGCGCGCGACCCGTCCTGGCTGGAGGGCTGAGGCGATGATCGAAGTCACGGATCTGCGCGTCACCTTCGGCCATGGCGCCGATATCGTGGCCGCCGTGCAGGGGGTGTCCTTCGCCGTGCGGGAGGGCGAGAGCTTCGGGCTGGTCGGCGAGTCGGGGTCGGGCAAGTCCACCGTGCTGCGCGCCGTCGTCGGGCTGAACCACGACTGGACCGGGTCCATCGCCGTGGCCGGTGCGGCGCAAAGCCGTCGCCGTGAGAAGGGCTTCTTCAAGTCCTGCCAGATGGTCTTCCAGGACCCCTACGGCTCGCTGCACCCGCGCCACACCATCGACCGCATCCTGGCCGAGCCCATCGCCATCCACGGGCTGCGCGACGCCGACGCGCGGATCGACCGGGTGCTGCGCGACGTCGGGCTGGGGCCGCAGTTCCGCTTCCGCTACCCGCACCAGCTCTCCGGCGGGCAGCGCCAGCGCGTTGCCATCGCCCGCGCCCTGGTGCTGGAGCCGCGCGTGCTGCTGCTGGACGAGCCGACCTCGGCACTCGACGTGTCGGTGCAGGCGGAAATCCTCAACCTGCTGAAGCGGCTGCGGGCGGAGCACGCGCTGACCTACGTGCTGGTCAGCCACAATCTGGCGGTGGTCGCCACCATGTGCGACCGGCTGGCCGTGATGAACCGCGGCCGCATCGTCGAGGAGATGGACGTGGAGTCCCTGCGCCGTGGGGCGGCGCGGGAGGACTACACGCGCCAGCTCCTGCGCGCCAGCCAGGGCTACGACCGGGCGGCGGCGGACAGCTTCAAGGACTTCGCGTAGGCGGTCGGTCCGCGTCCGGAGTCAGTCCGCGTTCGGGGTCTGCGGGGCGGGGCGGGCGGCCAGCGCGTCGGCCTGGGCCTGAAGCTTGGCCAGCAGGCCGTCGAGCTGGCCCATCTCCTCCTCCGTGAGCGCGCCGGTCAGCTCCCGCTCGTAGGCCAGGGCGAGGGGGACGATTTCCGTGTAGATCGCCAGCGCCTTGGGCGTCAGGGTCAGCTGCGCCTTGCGGCGGTCGGTGGCGCCCGATTCGCGCAGGATCAGCGCCGAATCGAGCATCCGACTGATCGCCCGGCTGACCTGCACCTTGTCCATGGCGGTGCGCTGGGCGATCTCCCCGGCGCTCAGCGTCTCGCCGCCGCCCAGCACGGCGATGACCCGCCATTCCGGGATGGTGATGCCGAATCGCTTCTCGTACAGCTTCGCCACCGTGTGGCTGACCGTGTTGGACAGCACCGACAGGCGGTAGGGCAGGAAGCGGGTCAGATGCAGCACCGGCGCGGCGGGATTGGCGCCGGAACGCTTGCGGCGGGGGGAGGCCATGGGGTGTCGCGCCTTATCGGAATGCGGGAACCGGAAGCCGGTTTCTCCATCCTGCCCCGGAAATTGGCGGACGCAACCGTTTCAGATAAAAATTTTCAAACCGCTTCAGCGGTTGACGATCAGCGCCACGCCCAGCACCGCGACGATGGCGCCCGCCCAGGCGCCGGCTCCCGGACGCTGGCGGGTCCAGGCCCAAAGCATCGGCAGGATCAGCACCGGGCTCGTGGCCGACAGGGTGGCGACCACCCCGGCGTTGCCATGGGCCAGCCCGATCAGCAGAAGCGTCATCCCCAGCCCCAACCCGATGAAGCCGTTCACCACCACCTGGGCGAAAATGCGCGGCGTCAGGCCGGGGCCGAAGCCGAAGCGCTGGCCGGGCAGCAGCCCGCCCGCGAAGAGCAGCAGCCCCGACATGCCGACGCGCACCGCCGCCGCGGCGATGGGGTCGGCACCCGCCGCCATCACCGGCCGGGCGATGACCGAGCCGGCGGCCTGGCAGACGGCCGCGATCAGGCAGGCGCCGACACCGATCAGCAGGCGCCCGCGCACCGACTCCCAGTCGTGGGGGACAGTGCCGGTGCCGTTCGGGACCGGGCTGGCGCGGAAGAAGATCGCCAGCATCACCCCGGCGGTGACCAGCGCGATGCCGACCGCCGTCCATGGCCCCAGCGCCTCCCCCAGCACGGCCCAGGCGAGGAGCGCGGTGATCGGCGCGTTGGTGGCGTAGATGACCGAGTTGCGGCGCGGCCCGATGCGTCCCAGCGCCCAGAACAGGGCGGTGTCGCCCATGACGATGCCGACCGCGCCGGACAGCGCCAGGATCGCAGCACCCTGCAGGTCGAGCGTCTGCCAGCCGCCGAGCAGCGTCGCGGCCAGCGCCGTGCCGACGAAGACGATGCTCATGCGCAGACGGTTGAAAGCGACCGAGCCGATGGCCCGCACGGGGCCGATGGCGATCAGCCCGCTGGCCGCCCAACAGAGCGCGGCCCCCAGGGCGGCGAGGTTGGCGGTCAGCATGGTGGGAGCTTCGAAAGGGCGGGGTAGGGCATTGTGCCCGCACCCTATCCGGAACCCCGCCGGGGTGGTAGTGCGGCGGTCGCATGGCGGGCGTGTGGGGGCAATCGAAGCCGTCGCCTACAGCTCGATCAGCGCGTACGGCCTCCCCGACTCCTTCTCGATGGTCTGGGCGACGTTGTAGACCGGCGTGCCGCGCAGGGTCCGGCCGGCGTAGCTGCCGTGGTGGGCGTGGCCGTGGACGACCGCCTGGACGTGGAAGCGGTCGATGGTCTCCGCCAGACGGGAGGAGCCGAGGAAGGGATAGATCTCGGTCGGCTCGCCGCGCACCGTCTCGGCGATGGGGGCGTAGTGCAGGACGACCATCGTCCGCTCCGTCTCCAGTTGGCGCAGGGCGCTTTCCAGCCGCATCGCCTCGTTCAGCGACTCCTGCACGAACTGCTTGATCGCCGGTTCGCCGAAGGCGTCGAGCATGCGGTTCTCGAACCCGCCGCCGAAGCCCTTCACCCCGGCGAAGCCGACGCCGCGGATCTCCACCGGGTTACCGTCGAGGAAGCGGACGCCCGCCTGCTCCAGGATGCGCTGAAGCTCCTCGACATGGCCGCATTCATGGTCGTGGTTGCCCAGCACGGCGACCACCGGGATGCCGATGGCGCGCAGGTCCTCGGCCAGCACCTCGGCCTCGCGCGGCTTGCCGTGGTTGGTCAGGTCGCCGGCCAGCGCCAGAACGTCCGCCCGGTCGGCGATCTCCTGGAACAGCTCGCGGTAGGGATGGGTGGAGGTTTCCCCCACATGGATGTCGCCGATGGCGGCGACCTTGATCGTTCCTTCAGCCCGAATGTGTTCAACCATGCTTCGTTTCCTCGCCGACGACGTCGGCGAACCCCCAGTCCGTGACGTCGATCCGATAATCCTCGCGGGAGAACAGCCGCCCCCGGCAGATGCGGGTCTGCGGCACCGGCAGCTTCGCGCGCTCGTTCAGCCGGTCCAGAAGCTCCTGCAACAGCCAATCCGGGATGTGGTCGCGTTCCGTCGGGTAGATGAAGCGGAAGTTCAGGACATGCATCAGCAGCACCTCCCAATACTGTTCCATGTGGCCGAGCAGCCGTTTCCAGTCGATGTGGGCGTGCTGCTTGAGGATCATGTGGGCGACGTCGGGGCCGTCGTACTTGTGCCGCATCTGCACGAAGGCCTTGGAGAAGACCATTTCCGTCGGCGGGATCAGCTGCACGTCGGCGCCGCAGACCAGCGCGCGGTGATCCTCCTCGAACCAGCGGTCGTTGACCGGGTTGATGGCGGCGGCGGAGTTGAAGATCACGTCGAAGAACAGGTCGCCGTGCAGGACCTTGCCGATCCAGCGCTCGTCCTCGATCTCCGTCGCGAAGCCGCGGTCCTGGAAATGCCCGAGGATGCGCGGGAAGTCGCCGCCCCGGCAGAAGATGTCGATGTCCTTGGTCGGCCGGGTGATGCCGGTGTAGGCGCTGAGCGCGTAGGTGCCGCCCAGCAGGAAGGGAATGCCGGACTCCTTCAGGACCTTCAGGCTCTCGGTGTAGAAGGCCTCGGCCTCGGCCGAGACATCCGCACGGCCTTCGCGCCCCCGGCTTTCACGGTTGCCGTCCATCGCACCCCCTCTCCCCCGCCGTCATCATTCGCGTCTTCAACAGGAGGAGCGGGCGAAACGGCACCATCAAATGGTGTTCATGGCGGGAAAAAGGCAGGCGGAACCGCCGCACCGCTACGCCGGTTGAGGGTGGTATTGCTGATGGGGAGGCAACCGATGGCACGACACCCGATCCCACAGGGCCTATTGCTCGCCGCCGGCCTCGTGCTGTGCGGCGCCGGTCCCGCTCTGGCGCAGGGAAGCTGCGCCGCGCTGGTCGACCACTTCGCCGCCGAGAACAACCTGTCGGCCCGCCCGCCGCCGGTCGCGACACCGCCGGGCAGCTCCGGCTCCACCGCGGGGGACGGATCTTTGCCGAATGGAAGCTCCGGGACGACGCCGGACCAGCTCGCCCGCTCGGGCGGGGTGGTGGCGCCGCCGGCCTCGGGCGACCGGGCGGTGATCGAGCCGCCGCGCACCGGCGCTCCCATGCCGACCGCCCCGGCGGTGCGGCCCGACGCGGCACCGAACAGCGGCTCCTCCATGGAGAGCGGGTCGATGGGGCAGGCGGCGCGCAACGCCCAGATCGAATCGCTGGTGACCGCCGCGCGCTCCGCCGCGAAGGACGGCAACGAGCCACTCTGCATGGAATCGCTGGACAAGGCGCGCGGCCTGACCCGCGCCGCGCCGGGTGGCACGATGGGCGGGGGCGGCTGATGGCGACGGCGCTGATGATGGCCGAACTGATGGCCGCCGACTTGAGCGTTGCCGGTCCCCTTCCACCGTCACCGCCGACCCCCGACATGCCGGTGCCGCCGCCCGGCATGCCGGACATGCCCGGCGACCCGTCCCGTCCGCCGATCAAGGAGCCGCCGGACGCCATTCCGGTCCCGCCGGAGGAGCCGCCGCCGAACCCCGAGCGGCTGATCTGAGGCCGCATCCGGGAGAAAAATGGCACCAGGGCCGCGTGAGCGCGAAACGGCGCTCCTGCGGTCTTGTGATTCGCGCGGGGAAAGGCGATGTCTTCTGTCGGGCACCGGAGGCCGGTGCCGAGTCGCCTTTTGGAGTTCAGTGGGTCTCATGCACCGTCAACCCCCGCGCCAGCACGTCTACCGCCAGCCCGTCGTCCTCGGCACCCAGGTTCAGGCCACCGTCAAGTGGTACGATCCGACCCGCGGCTTCGGCTTCGTCAAGTTCGAGGACGGGTCGCCCGACGCCCTGATCCCCGCCGCCATCGTCGGCACCGCCGGCCACGAGTCCCTGCCGGACGGCGCCACCGTCGTGGTGGACATCGTCGAGGGGCGCAAGGGCAACCAGGTCTCCGCCCTGCATTCGGTCGACACCTCCACCGCCGCCCCGGCGCGCCCGGCCCGTGCCCAGGGTCCGCGCCCGTCCTTCGGCGAGCGGGGTGGCTTCGGCGACCGCAACGACCGCGGGGGCGACCGCGGATTCGGCAACCGTGGTTTCAACGATCGGGGTGGGGATCGTGGCGGTGATCGCGGGTTCGGTGCCCGGGGCGACAGCCGTGGTTTCAACGATCGCGGTGGCGACCGCGGCTTCAGCGACCGGGGTGGCGACCGGGGCGGCTTCGCCGGCCCGCGCCGTCCGGCGGCGGGCGGCCCGGCCACCCAGACCGAGGGCACCGTGAAGTGGTTCAACGCCACCAAGGGCTTCGGCTTCATCGCCCAGGACGGCGGCGGCCAGGACGTGTTCGTCCACATCAAGGCGGTGGAGCGCTCCGGCCTGCAGGGGCTGAACGACGGCCAGCGCGTCCGCATCTCCGTCCGCCAGGGCGACAAGGGTCCGGAAGCCGTCTCGGTCGAAGAGGCGTAAAGCGTCGGCCCATCGAAGGTGGGCTTCCGAAGGTAAGGTGTCGTTCGGCCCGGTTGAACGGCGGCGCAAAGCCGCGCATCGTGGCGGGGCCGGGACGGCGGTGCGACGGCGCGCCGCCCCGGCCCGACACGACCAAGAGAGGACGTCCAGTGGTTCCCGTCACCTGTCCGACCACGCCCTTCGACGGCCAGAAGCCCGGCACCTCCGGGCTGCGCAAGGCCGTGAAGGTCTTTGAGCAGCCGCGCTATCTGGAAAACTTCGTCCAATCCATCTTCGACTGCGTCGACGGCCTCTCCGGCGCCACGCTGGTGATCGGCGGCGACGGGCGGTATCACAACCGCACCGCCGTGCAGACCATCCTGCGCATGGCTGCGGCCAACGGCGTCGCGCGCGCGGTGGTCGGGCGCGGCGGCATCCTGTCCACCCCGGCGGCCTCCTGCGTCATCCGCAAGCGCGGTGCCATCGGTGGCGTGATCCTGTCGGCCAGCCACAACCCCGGCGGCCCCGACGGCGATTTCGGCATCAAGTTCAACGCCGCCAACGGCGGCCCGGCGCCGGAATCGATGACCGACGCCTTCTTCGCCCGCTCCAAGGCCATCGCCGAGTTCAAGACGCTGGAGTCGCCGGACCTCGACCTCGACCGGCTCGGCGGGACGGCGCTCGGCGGCATGGCGGTGGAGGTCATCGACCCGGTGGCCGACTACGCGGAGCTGATGGAATCGCTGTTCGACATGGCGGCGATCCGCAAGCTGTTCGCGTCGGGCTTCCGCATGGTGTTCGACGCCATGCACGCGGTCACCGGCCCCTACGCCACGGAAATCCTGGAGCGCCGGTTGGGTGCCCCCGCCGGCACCGTGATCAACGGCACGCCGCTGGAGGATTTCGGCGGGCACCATCCCGACCCGAACCTCGCCCACGCGGAGGAACTGGTCGAGCGGCTGTTCGGGCCGGACGCGCCGGACTTCGGCGCCGCCTCGGACGGCGACGGCGACCGCAACATGATCCTTGGCCGCAACGTCTTCGTCTCGCCCAGCGACAGCCTCGCCGTGCTGGCCGCCAACGCCACCCACGTCCCGGCCTTCAAGGGCGGTCTGGCGGGCGTCGCCCGCTCGATGCCGACCAGCCGGGCGGTGGACCGGGTGGCGGCGAAGTTGGGGATTTCCTGCTACGAGACGCCGACGGGCTGGAAGTTCTTCGGCACGCTGCTCGACGCCGGGCGCATCAACCTGTGCGGCGAGGAGAGCTTCGGCACCGGCGCCGACCATGTGCGCGAGAAGGACGGGCTGTGGGCCGTCCTGATGTGGCTCAACGTCCTGGCCGCCCGCGGCCTGTCGGTGGCCGAGCTGATGGCCGAGCATTGGGGCACCTACGGGCGCACCTATTACGGCCGCCACGATTATGAGGCCATCCCGCAGGAGGCCGCCGACGCCCTGATCGCCGAACTGCGCGGGAAACTGCCCTCGCTGGCCGGCACGGCCCTCGGCGGGCGGACGGTCGCCGCGGCGGACGAGTTCGCCTACACCGACCCGGTGGACGGCAGCCGGTCGGAGCGGCAGGGCCTGCGCGTCGGGTTCGAGGACGGCTCGCGCATCGTCTACCGCCTGTCCGGCACCGGCACGTCGGGCGCCACGCTGCGCGTCTACTTCGAGCGGTACGAGCCGGTTGGCGGCGAGCACGGGCTGGACGCCCCGGTGGCGCTGAAGCCGCTGGCCGATCTGGCGGCGGAGCTGGCCGGCATCGAGCGCCACACCGGCCGCACCAAGCCGGACGTCGCCACGTAAGGGCCACGTATAGGGAGAAAGGCCCTTCTTCCCGCGGCGGGGGAAGGGCCTTTTCTTATTCAGAACACCGCTTGGAGCAGGCCCAGCGTGCGCCTCTTGGCCAGGGCGGCGCTCGCCGCGTCGTAACTGGCGCGCTCGTCGCAGTTGAAGCCGTGGCCGGCCGGGTAGAGGTGCGTGATCGCGGCGGGATGGCGCTGGCGCACCGCCTCGGCCACCGTCAGCGGGATGGCGTGGTCCGTCTCGCCGAAATGCAGCAGCACGGGCGTGCGCGGCACCTCGTCCAGCCGGTTGCCGATGCCGCCGCCGTAATAGGCGATGGCGGCGCGGACCGGCAGGCGCGACGCGGCGGCCCAGGCGATGGTGCCGCCCCAGCAATAGCCGGCGACCGCCGCCCCCTCCGCCCCGCCGAGATGGGCGAGCCCCGCCGCCACGTCGGTCAGCGCGTCCTCGACGCTGACCGCGCCCATCAGGTCGCGGCCGCGCTGGACGCCGGCCTCGTCATAGGGCAGCTCCACCCCGCGCTCCGCCCGGTCGAACAGGGCGGGGGCCAGCGTGCGGTAACCGTCGGCCGCGTAGCCGTCGCAGACGCGGCGGATGTGGCTGTTGATCCCGAAAATCTCCTGGACGATCAGAAGCCGCCCCTTCTCCGGCCCGACGGGTCGGGCTTCGTAGGCGGTCAGCCGGTGCCCGTCGGACGCCGTCAGGTGCGTCCAGGCGCTGCTCGTGCCGGTGGTCGTTCCGGTGGTCGTTCCGGTCATGGCTGGTCACTCCCTCCATTCCTTCCGTGCAGGGAAGATAGCAGCCTGACGCCGGGTGTCATCCGCGACCGACTGGCCCATATCCCCTAGGACCGTCATCCCGTCACTGGAGCCGCCCGATGTCCGCCCCCGCCGACCGTTCCCCGACCGCTGGACCCTTCGACCTGACGCCGCCGACGCCGGAGCAGCGCGCGGTGCTGGTGGAGCGCCTGTCGGACGAGGAACGGCACGTCCTGCTCAGCCACGGGACGGAGGCGCCCTTCTGCGGCGGCCTGCTCGACAACAAGACGCCGGGCACCTACGCCTGCCGGCTGTGCGGCCTGCCGCTGTTCCGGTCCGGGACGAAGTTCGAATCCGGCACCGGCTGGCCCAGCTTCACCGCGCCGTACGAGAACGCGCATCTGAAGCTGGTGCAGGACAACAGCTACGGCATGGTGCGGGTGGAGACGCTGTGCGCCCGCTGCGGCAGCCACCAGGGCCACGTCTTCCCGGACGGCCCGCCGCCGACCGGCATGCGCTTCTGCATCAACTCCGTCTCGCTGGCCTTCCTGCCCGAGGGGCAGCCGCTGGCCAGGAGCGTTCAGGATTGGGTGGAGGAGGGGGCGGCATTCTAGGCCCGCATTGCCCCCACCCTAACCCTCCCCCGCTGGGCGGGGGAGGGGACTTGACTTTCCCTCCACCGCCCAGCGGGGGAGGGCCGGGGTGGGGGCAACAGCACCTCTCCCGATCCTCCCGTTTCATTGGAAATCCCCTGTCATGCCCACCGACCACACCGCCCGCTCGCCAATCTCCGTCCTCGACCTCGCTCCCGTGCCGGAGGGCAGCACGCCCGGCGACGCGCTGCGCAACACGCTGGACCTCGCCCGCCACGCCGAGCGGCTGGGCTACCGCCGCTACTGGCTGGCCGAGCACCACAACATGACCGGCATCGCCAGCGCCGCGACCTCCGTCGTCATCGGCCATGTGGCGGCGGGCACCTCGACCATCCGCGTCGGTGCCGGGGGCATCATGCTGCCCAACCATTCGCCGCTGGTCATCGCCGAGCAGTTCGGCACGCTGGAGGCGCTGTTCCCCGGCCGCATCGACCTCGGGCTGGGCCGGGCGCCCGGCACCGACCAGATGACGCTGCGCGCCCTGCGCCGCGACCCGTCGGTGGCGGAGCAGTTCCCGCAGGACGTGCTGGAGCTTCAGGCCCTGCTCGGCCCCGTCCAGCCGGGCCAGCGGGTGCAGGCGGTGCCCGGCGCCGGCACCGAGGTGCCGCTGTGGATTCTCGGCTCCAGCCTGTTCGGCGCCCAGCTGGCGGCGGCCTTCGGCCTGCCCTACGCCTTCGCCTCGCACTTCGCGCCGGACGCGCTGATGCGGGCGCTGCAGGTCTACCGGGAGAATTTCACGCCCTCGGCGCAACTCGACCGGCCCCACGCCATGGTCGGGGTGAACGTCGTCGCCGCCGAGACCGACGCCGAGGCGCGCCGGCTCTTCACCTCCGCCCAGCAGAGCTTCGCCCGTCTGATCCGCGGCACCCGCGGCCAATTGCCGCCGCCCATCGACGACATCGAGAGCTTCTGGTCGCCGCTGGAGAAGGCGCAGGCGATGAACATGCTGTCCTGCTCCTTCGTCGGCTCGGCGGAGACGGTGCGGCGCGGGCTGGACGCCTTCCTGGAGGAAACCGGCGCCGACGAGATCATGGTGGCCTCGGCCATCCACGACCATGCGGCGCGGGTGCGCTCCTACGAGATCCTCGCGGAGGTCCACGGGTCGCTGCGGGCCGCGGCCTGACGCGCTCCAATTTGGGGGAGCGGTCCGGCGCAACCGCACAGCGCGCTTCGCGGACTGCGCCATGGACCGCGCCGGAGGGGAGTCCTATCGTCTGTGGCCCGGCGTCGCGTGACGCGGTTCACAGAGATGGAGAGGGGATATGGCCGAGTTTCCCCACGCCAGCAGGGTCAACGTGACGCTTGATCTGCCGCTCGACGTCTATCGGCGTCTGGAACAGCAGGCGCGCTACATGAGCGTTACCGTCGAGGCTCTGTTGAAGACTATCCTGGCGCAGCAGCTCTACGACTCCAGTCTTCGCAATATGGATTAGTTCATTGTCGTGAGGCGGCGCGCACGGCGGCCTCAAGGTCGCCGTGGCTCTCCAGCAGCGCCGCCAGCCCGGCCTCCTCCAGAACGCCGCGGATCGGGCCGGGCACCGCCGCCAGCACGATGCGCACCCCCGCCCGCGCGCCGGCGTTTCCCGGGCCGGGCCGGGCCTGCCGCACCGCCAGCAGCAGCGAGCGCAGCCCCGCCGGGGTCAGTTGCGTCACCGCCGACAGGTCGAGCACCAGCCCGGCCGGCGCCTTCGCGGGCTCGTCCGGTCCGGCGTCCGGGGCGGCGGGGGCCAGTGCGGCGATCAACCGCGCCTCGAACCGGGGGGCGGCGGCGCTGTCGATCGGCCCCACCGGGCGCAGGATCGTCACGTGGCCGCGCACCTCTTCCGCGATTTGCATCAAACCCTCCGATTTCCCCATCCGGCCGGGCCTGCTATACCTCCTCCGGCGGGGGATTTCCCATCACACGGATCATCATACAGCAGAGTGGCGGCGGGGGCATGGAATCGGACGGACGCTTCGGCGGCGGGGCGGGCCTGCGGGACGGCGGGGAGTTTTCCGCGGAGTCCGGCGGTGGGCCGCGCGCGCTCCCGGCCTTCCTCGCGGCGGGGCCCGCCGTGGCCCCTGAGGACCGCCCGCAGGTGGAGGCGCCGCCGGAGCAGCCAGCGCGGCTGCGCGGCGCGCTGAACCCGCTGCTGGCCGCCGCCGGGCCGCTGCTCGACCTCGCCGGGTCGCTGCGCGAACGCTCGGGGCACGAGAATCCGGAGGGGCTGCGCGACGTCATCCTCGCCGAGGTTCGCCGCTTCGAGGAGGAGGCCGCCGCCATCGGCGTCCCGCCGGAGGAGGTGCGCGTCGCCCGCTTCGCCCTATGCACCATGCTGGACGACGTGGTGCGGGCCACCCCCTGGGGGGCGCGCTGCCGTTGGGCGCGCGAGGGGCTGGCGGTGGTGGTCGATCCCGGCGCCGGCGGGCCGGACCGCTTCTTCGACCTGCTCGACACCATGCTGAGCGACCCGCGCCTGCACCGGCTGGAGCTGGAGCTGTTCTACGCCTGCCTGTCGCTGGGCTTCGAGGGCAAGTTCCGCGACAAGCCGCGTGGCGCCCACGACCTCGCCCACCTGCGGGACGAGCTGTTCCGCGTGCTGCGCCGCCTGCGCGGCGAGCGGGAGCGTGCGCTGTCGCCGCAATGGCGCGGCGTCGCCGAACGCTTCCGCCCGCTGGGGCACGTCCTGCCGCCCTGGCTGGCCGCGGTGGCGGTGGCGACGCTGCTCGGCGGGCTGTTCCTGAACCTGTCCGCCTCGCTGGGCGGCCGGGCGGACGCGGTGGTGGGCCGGCTGGGCGCGTTGCTTCCCGACCGGCCGCTGGAGCTGGTCCGCGCCGTCCCGCCGCCCCCGCCCAGCGCGGGTCCGGCGCTGGCCGTCCGGGTCACCGCCCTGCTCCAGCCGGAGATCCGTTCCGGCGCCGTGGCGGTGCTGGCCGGCGACGACGGGGCGCTGGTCATCCGCATCGAGGGGGCGGGCATGTTCGCCACCGGCAGCGACGCGATCCGCGCCCGCTACCGCGCCGTGGTCGACCGCGTCGGGCAGGCGCTGGGTCCCGAGGCGGGGCGCGTGCTGGTGGTCGCCCACACCGACGACCAGACCCCGCGCGGCGGCGGGCTGCCGACGCCGGAGGCGCTGACCGAGGCGCGGGCGATGGCCGTGCTGAAGATCCTGGAGCGCACGCTGGGCACCGAGCGCCTGACCGCAGAAGGGCGGGGCGAGCGCGAACCGCTGGCCCCCAACACCACGCCGGCCAACCGGGGCGCCAACCGGCGCGTCGATGTCCGCCTCTACCCCGAATAGGCCGCGGTCCATGAGCGAACCGTCTCCGCGCACCCGCCCCGAATCCCGCTTCCCCAACCGGGCCCGCAACCGGTCCCGCCGCGCCGATCCGGCGATGGCGCCGCGCCTGCGCTGGTGGACCACGCTCGCGGTCGCCCTTTCAGTGGGGCTGCTCGGCTGGGCGGTGATGCCGCTGCTCGGGTTCGGCGGCCTGGCCCGCCTGCTGCCGGCGCTGTTCCTGCTCGGCCTGTGGTACGCGCTGAACCGGCACGAGGACGGCCGGCAGAGCGCCGCCAACGCCCGTTTCGTCGAGGCGCTGGCGGCGTCCCGCGATCCCGAGCTGAAGGCGTCGCTGGACGAGCTGGGCACGGTGCGCGAGCGGCTGGACGCGGTGATCGACCGGCTGAAGACGCAGCGCTTCGGCGCGCGCTGGGGCGGCCAGTATCTCTACCAGCTTCCCTGGTATCTGGTGATCGGCGCCCCCGGCTCGGGCAAGACCACCGCGTTGGCCAACGCCCGGCTGGGCGCGGCGCTGGGCGGCGGGCTGGACGGCATGCCGGTGCAGAATCTGGGCGGCACGCGCAACTGCGACTGGTGGTTCACCGACGAGGCGGTACTGATCGACACGGCGGGCCGCTACACCACCCAGGACAGCCGCCGGGCCATCGACGGCCGCGTCTGGTCCGGCCTGCTCGACCTGTTGAAGGAGCACCGCCCGCGCCAGCCGGTGAACGGCGTGCTGCTGACCATCAGCCTGACCGACCTCGCCGGCTGGAGCGACGCGGAACGGCACAACCACGCCATCACCATCCGCCAGCGGCTGGGCGAGCTGCGCGCCCATCTTGGCATCCGCGTGCCGGTCTATCTGCTGTGCACCAAGGCCGACCTCGTGGACGGCTTCACCACCTATTTCGACCCGCTGGACCGGGCGGAGCGCGGCCAGATCTGGGGCATCACCTTCCCGGTGGAGGACATGCCGCCCGGCCCGCTCGCCAGCTTCCACGCGCAGTACGCCGCGCTGCTGCGCCGGCTGGAGGAGCGGTTGCCCGAACGGCTGCACCAGGAGCCGGACATCCAGCGGCGCGGCGACGCCTTCGCCTTCCCGCTGCGCATGGCGGCGTTCGAGGCGGCGCTGGCCGATCTCGTCGACACCGCCTTCACCGCGGAGGCCGAGGAGGCGGTGCCGCTGCTGCGCGGCATCTACCTGACCAGCGCGACCCAGCCCGGCGCCTCCGCGGAATCGCCGGCCCAGACCTTCTTCCTGGAACGGCTGCTGCCCGAGGTGGTCTTCCCCGAAGCCAACATGGTCGGGGTGGATCGCAAGCTGGAGCGGGCGCGGCGGCGGCGCCATGTCTGGGCGCTGGGCGGGACGGCGGCAGCGGGCCTGCTGCTGGGGCTGGCCGGGCTGAGCAGCCACCGCGCCAACGAGGCGCTGCTGGCGCGGGCGGAGGCCGCCGTGGCGGTGGCGGAGGAGCGGCTGCGCGTCCTCGACACCCCGCCGCGCTCGCTGACGCGGGTGGAGGATTCCGATTTCCTGGCCGTCCTGCCGGCGCTCGACGCGCTGCGCGCGCTTCCGGCCGGCTGGACCGAGCGGGCGGAGCGGCGGGCCTCCCTGCTCGGCTTCGGCCTGTCGCAGGGGGAGCGCATCGGCCTGCCCGCCGAGGACGTCTACCGGCGGGCGCTGCGCAGCGTGTTCCTGTCGCGCATCGTGCTGCGGCTGGAGGAGCAGCTGCGCACCGGCTGGGCGCGGCCCGACCTGCTGCGGCAGAGCCTGCGCGCCTACGCCATGATCGGCGGGCGGGAGCCGCTGGACCCGGCGGTGCTGGCCGAATGGCTGGCCGCCGACTGGCGGCGCACGCTGCCCGGCCCCGCCCATGAGGCGGAGCGCCGGGCGCTGGGCGATCATCTGGCCGCTCTGGTCGAGGCCGGCTTCGCCCCGGTGCCGCCCGACGAGGCGCTGGTGTCCCGCGTCCTCGACGTGCTGGGCCAGCCGACCGCGCCGATGCCCCGCACCCCCAACGACGGCGGGGCCGGCTGATGAGCCCCGGTTTCGCGGTGGGCTTCCATGGGAAGGTGCCGGCGCGCGGCGATTTCGTGGGCTACGGCCTGCCGCGCGGCGTGCTGCTTCCCTGGGACGCCTGGCTGACGGAGGTTCTGGAGGCGGCGGTGCGCCAGCTTGGCTCGCCCTGGGAGCGGCTGTTCCAGTCGGCCCCGGTCTGGCGCTTCGCCCTGTCCCCCGGCCTGTGCGGCGAACCGCCGCTGGCCGGCATCATGATGCCCAGCGCCGACCGGGTGGGCCGGCAATACCCTTTCACCATCGTCGGCACGCTGCCCTACGGCACCGATCTGGCGGTGGTGCCCGTCGCCTGCCTGCACTGGTTCACCCGCGCGGAATCCATCGCCGCCGACGCCTGCCGCGCCGGGGCCGACGTGGACGCCCTGCCGGCGCGCATGGCGATCCTTGGGCGTCCGGAGCCCAACGGCGCCGACCCCACCGTCGCCACCGTGGTCGAGGAGCGCGTCGGCCCACTGCCGCCCCGCGCCAGCCTGTGGTGGAGCCGCGGCGGCGGGCGGGTTCCACCCTCGGTGCTGACCTGCTGCGGCCTTCCCCGCTCGACCCGCGCCGCCGCCTTCATCGACGGCGCTTGGGAACGGCGCGGTTGGGACGATCTGGACGGGTAGGGGGCGGAGGAAAGCTTATCCTCCCAGATTGACGATCTCCACCCGCCGGTTCTCAGCGGCCTTCGGCGTCTTGGGCAGCAGGGGTTCCCGCGCGCCCATCCCGGCGGTGTCCAGCCGGTCGCGGCGCACGCCGTGCCGCTCCGCCAGATAATCCGCGACCGCGTCGGCCCGGCGTTGCGAAAGCGCCCGGTTGGCCGTGTCGCCGCCCACCGCGTCGGTGTGGCCGACGATGCGGAAGCGGGCGGTCGCCGCCTCCGGCGCCGTCATCACCGCGCCGATGCGGTCGAGCACCGCCCGCGATTCCGGGCGGATGCGCGCCGAGTTGAAGTCGAAGCCGATCCGGAAGGCGGCGCGGAGCCCGGCCTTCAGCGCCGCGACGGGCGGGTCCGGCGGCGGCCCCGGCAGGGCGGGCACCGCCACCGGGGCGGGAGGCGATGCGGGGGCGGGAGCCGGGGGCGGCGGCGGCGGGCGCTTCATCACGATGGGCGGGCAGCCGGGTCCGGCGGCGCCGAACAGGGCGGCCTGGATCTCGCATTCGCTGGGGTTGGGGCCGAGCGGGACGGCGGGCGTCGCCGCCGATTGCGCCAGGGCAGCACCCGCCGGAAGAGCCAGCCAGCCCCCTAAAAGTCCGACCGTCAATGCCCCGATTGTTGGGATTTTGCACATATGCATGACGGCATTGTCCCAGGCTTGGGGGCGGGCCGTCAAATTCCGCGTGGAACAGTCGTGCGTGCCTCTGTACGATCCCGGTCCGATCTTTCGTTTGCGGTATGTGGGAGGAAACAAGAATGAAGTCGATGAAGGCGCTGTTCGCCGGTCTGGCGCTGGCCGCCATGGTGCTGCCGGGCGTGGTCGCCAACGGCGCGGCGGCGGCGGACTACAAGGCCGAGTACAAGCTGTCCACCGTGCTGGGCAAGCCGTTCCCCTGGGGCATCGGCGGCGACCGCTGGGCCGAGCTGGTCAAGGAGAAGACCAACGGGCGCATCAATGTGAAGATGTATCCCGGCTCCGCCCTGGTGAACGGCGACCAGACCAAGGAATTCACCGCGCTGCGCCAGGGCGTGATCGACATGGCGGTGGGCTCCACCATCAACTGGTCGCCGCAGGTGAAGGAGCTGAACCTCTTCTCGCTGCCCTTCCTGATGCCCGACCACAAGGCGATGGACGCGCTGACCCAGGGGCCGGTCGGCAAGCAGCTGTTCGACCTGCTCGCCACCAAGGACGTGGTGCCGCTGGCCTGGGGCGAGAACGGCTTCCGCGAGGTTTCCAACTCCAAGCGCGCGATCCGCACGCCGGAGGATCTGAAGGGCCTGAAGATCCGCGTCGTCGGTTCCCCGCTCTACCTCGACACCTTCACCGCGCTGGGCGCCAACCCGACGCAGATGAGCTGGGCCGACGCGCAGCCGGCGCTGTCCACCGGCGCCGTCGACGGGCAGGAGAACCCGGTCGGCGTGTTCGTCGCCGGCAAGCTGCCGACGCTCGGCCAGAAGCACCTGACGCTGTGGGGCTACGTCGCCGATCCGCTGATCTTCGTGGTCAACAAGGAGGTCTGGAACAGCTGGTCGAAGGAGGACCAGGAGGCGGTCCGCGCCGCCGCCGTCCAGGCCGCCGCGGAGGAGGTCGCCATCGCCCGCAAGGGCATCACCGCCCAGGACGACAGCCTGCTGAAGGACATCGCCGCCCAGGGCGTCGAGGTCGTGCAGCTGACGCCCGAGCAGCAGAAGGCGTTCCAGAAGGCCACCCAGGCCGTCTACGACAAGTGGGCCAAGACCATCGGTCCCGACCTCGTGAAAGCCGCCGAGACCTCCGTCGCCAACCGGAAGTAAGCCCGCGGACTGCCCAAGTCATTGCCCCCATCCTGATCCGCAAGGGGAGAGGGTGGGGGCAATCGATTCCCACTTCGAGATTTTCCGATGAACAACGATCTGCTGGAAGCCGGCATGGCGACGGAGCAGCCCAAGACGCGGGTGCCGGTGACGCTGGAGCGTTCGCTCGCCGCCCTGTCCATGGCCGCCCTGTGCCTCGTCACCTTCGCCAACGTCGTGACGCGCTACCTGACCGACGTGTCCCTGGCCTTCACCGAGGAATATTCGATCTTCCTGCTGGTGGTCATGACGCTGTTCGGTTCCGCCGTCGCCGCCGCCGCCGACCGGCACATCCGCATCACCTTCATCGCCGAGAAATTGCCGCCGGCCCTGCGCCGGGTGACGGAGCTGGTGGCCTGGACGGCGGCTCTGGCGATGTTCGGCCTGCTCGTCTGGTACGGCGGGCGCCTGACCTACGACCAGTGGCGGTTCGAGGAAACCTCGCCCGGCCTGGGCAACCCGCAATGGCTCTACACGGTCTGGCTTCCGCTGCTGTCGGTGGTGGTTTCCCTGCGCGTGATCGGGCGCCTGATCCGCACGGCGAAGGGAACGGCCTGATGGCGTTGACGATTCTGTTCGGCGGCTTCCTGCTGCTGCTGGTGATCGGCGCGCCGCTGGCGGTGGCCCTGGGGCTGGCGGGGTCGCTGGCGATCCTGGACGCGCAACTCGGCATCCTGTCGGTTCCGACCAACGTCTATGCGGGCATCGCCAAATACCCGCTGCTGGCGATCCCGGTCTTCATCCTGGCCGGCCTGATCTTCGAGCGGGCGGGCGTCGCCAAGCAGCTCGTCACCTTCGCGTCCTCCATCGTCGGGGCGAAGAACGGCGGGCTGGCGGTGGTGGCGATCCTGGTCTGCATGGTGATGGGCGGCATCTCCGGCTCCGGCCCGGCCGACGCGGCGGCGGTCGCCACGGTCATGATCCCGTCCATGCACAAGGCCGGCTATCCCAAGGCCTTCTCGGCCAGCGTGATCGCGGCGGCGGCGGCCACGGCCATCCTGATCCCGCCCTCGGTCGCCTTCATCATCTACAGCGTCCTGGTCCCGCAGGCGTCGGTGCCGGCGCTGTTCGCGGCGGGGCTGATCCCCGGCGTGCTGGCCGGTCTGTCGCTGCTGGCGCCGACGATCTGGCTGTCGCGCAAGCACGGCTTCGGCCTGAAGGACGCCGGCCCGCGCCCGCCCTTCTGGCGCAGCCTGCGGCAGGCGATCTGGGGGCTGCTGGCCCCGGTCATCATCCTGGGCGGTCTGCGCACCGGCGCCTTCACCCCGACCGAGGCGGCGGTGGTCGCCGTCTTCTATGGTCTGGCCGTCGGCGTCTTCGTCTACCGCAGCCTGACCTGGCGCGAGCTGTACGAGGTGTTGGCCGAAGCGGCGGAGATGTCCGCCGTGGTGCTTCTCATCATCGCGCTGTCCAGCGTTTTCGCCTGGGCGGGCAGCACGCTGGGCGCCTTCGACCGGGTCGCCGCCCTGGCGATCGAGGGGGTGGGCAGCGAGGTCCTCGTCCTGCTGCTGCTGAACGTGGCGCTGCTGGCGCTGGGGATGGTGCTCGACGCGGTGTCGATCTTCCTGATCCTGCTGCCGCTGCTGACCCCGATCATGACCGCCTTCCACTGGGACCCGGTGTGGTTCGGCGTGATGCTGACCATGAACCTCGCCATCGGCCAGTTCACGCCGCCCATGGCGGTGAACCTGATGGTGACCACGCGGGTGGCCGGCATCAGCATGGAGTCGACGGTGCGCTGGGTGCTGTGGATGGTCGCGGCGATGCTCTGCGCGCTGGTGCTGGTGACCTTCGTGCCGGAACTGGCGCTTTGGCTGCCCCGGAAGCTCGGCTACCTGTAACCCTTCAGGTCTTGGCGCGGCGGGTGGCCAACAGGATGCCCGCCGCGATCAGGCCGATGCCGGCGGCGTGGTAGAGGTGGGGCTGCTCGCCGAGGAACAGGATGGCGAGGATGCTTCCGAACACCGGCATCAGATGAATGCACATTCCCGCCGTGTTGGCGCCGACCAGCGCCACGGCGCGGTTGAAGCAGAGATAGGCGGCGATCGACGGGAACAGCGCCACATAGGCGACCGCCCCCAGCGCCGTTGGGGTGATCGGCATGGGATTCCCGCCGACGCTTTCCCACAGGTAGAAGGGCAGCAGCATCGCCGCGCCGCCCGCGAAGGTGACGGCGATGAAGCTGAGGCCATGCACCGTCGGGCGGCGGCGCAGCAGGGCGGTGTAGGCGGCGTAGCCGAGCACCGCCGCCAGCACCCACAGATCCCCGGCGGCGAGCTGCAGCCCGATCAGCACCGCCGGGTCGCCCCGCGCGATCAGCGTCAGGGCGCCGGCCAACGACACGGCGATGCCCACCCCTTGCAGCGGGGTCACCCGGTCGCCGAACAGCGCCAGACTCATCAGCACGATCAGCACCGGCATCGAGGACTGCATCATCACCGCGTTCAGCGCCGTGGTGGTGTGCAGCCCGACATAGAGGAAGGTGTTGAAGACCGCGATGCCCAGCGCCGACAGCAGCAGCACGACCGGCCATTGGGCGGCCAGCGCCCGCGCGTCGTGCCGCAGATGCCGCCACGCGAAGGGCAGAACCAGCAGCATCCCCAGCGTCCAGCGCCAGAAGGCCAGCCCGACCGGCGGCACCTCCCCCGACACCGCGCGGCCCAGGACGGCGTTGCTGGACCAGAACAGCGGCGGCAACATCATCAGGAGCCACGCCTGATCGAACAGGCGGCGGCGGGCAGGGGTGGCGTTTTCGCTCACGGCTGGCGACTCATGGGGCTGGACGTGGACCCGTCAAGGGGTGTTTCGCGGCTCAGCCGCGGCGGCGCGGGGAGGCGAAGGGCGAAAGAGGACCATCGCCACGAGGACCATCGCCACGGGGGCCATCACCGCGCGGGCCATCCGACCGGAAGGTCTCGCTGCGGGAGAAGCCCTCGCGGCGCGGGCGGTCGCCACGGGGACCATCACCACGGGGACCATCACCGCGCGGACCATCACCACGGGGGCCGCGCCCCTCGCCACGGGGACCGTCGCCGCGGCCCTCGCGCGGGGGCTTCGGCGGCTGGCGCATCTCCGCGTCCAGCTCGGCGATGCGCTTCATCAGCGCTTCACGGATCGCCGGGGCCGCGTGGGACTTCAGGGTGGCGAGCTGCTCCTTCAACTGCTGGAGCTGAAGCTGCTTCTGCTCCCGCGTGCGCTTGATGGCGACGTTGTCGGAATGCTGGCCGTCGAAGGCGCGCATGAAAAGGTCCTCGTTGCAGAAAATAAGACACCCGCCGCGGCGTCCCAGCGGACGCCCGGTCGGGGAGCGCGGATTATTGGAAAGGCACCGGCGCCAAAGCAAGCCGGGAGTTTGCTCCGCCTGTGCGATAAAGCGGTTGACGGCGTCGGCCCGGATCACTTCGCCCGGATCAGTCCGCTGAGGACCGCCGGCCGTGGAACAGCGATGCCGCCTCGTCGAGATAGCGCGACAGGTCGGCGGCGGCCTCCGCCGGCCCGGCGCGGCGCGACCCTTGGACGCGGGCCTCCGCGGCGGCGGCGGCCAAGGCGGCGGGGTCGGCGGCCAGAGCGGCCAGCCGATCGACGAAACCGCCATAGTCGTGATGGATGAAGTGCCGTCCGACGACGCTGGGGACGTCGCCGCCGGGAAGCGACAGCGGCACCGCCCCGGCGGCCAAGGCCTCGGCGGCGCTGGCGCCCCCGCCGGTCCGCCGGGGATTCACATAGGCGTCGCAGACCGCCAGCAGGGCGCCCATGTCCGACACATAGCCCAGGCAGCGCAGCCGTGCTGCGTGGCGCGCGGCGGCCAGCCGCCGGGGCAGGGCGTCGGCGTGCCCGGCGAAGACGGCGACGGCGCGCGGCACGCGGTCGAACAGCGCGTCCAGCATGGCGAGGAAGGCGCCGTCCGCCTCCTCGTCCAGCCGGTTGCCGACGACGGCGCAGACGAAGGCGCCCTCATCCAGCCCGAAGGCGGCGCGCGATCCTTCTTTCCTCGGGGTGGCCCCGGCCAGCGAATGCAGGAAGCGGAAGGGACGCCAGGACCGGACCAGCGGTCCCTGGGCGGGTGCCGCGCCGCCGCCGAAATCCAGCACGATGTCGGCCAGCGACAGGGTGGCCCCGGTGGTCGTCGGGATGCACAGGGTGGGACGCGCCCCGGCCATCAGGTCGGCCACGACGCACGACCCGCCGAGCGACAGCACCGCGTCGGGATCGAGCGCCGCGATGGCCTCCATGAACCCGGCGATCTTGCCGGGGCTGACGCAGGGCTCGACGGAGGACAGCATGCGATGGGTGCGCCCGTCCGCCTCGATCCTCTGATCGCCGGAGAAGGCGGGTTCCACCGACGCCGCGAAGGAGGGCACGAACAGGCTGTGGACCTCTGTCGGCATGATGTTGGTGTTGAGGATCACCACCTCCCGCCCGCAGCGGTCCTCCAGCAGGGCGGCGTAGGACAGCAGGTCGCGCGACGGCTGATGGCGCAGCGACAGGAACTGGTTGGTCACCAGCACGACCCGCCCGCTGTCCGCTCCCCCGGCCCGGCGGGCGGGCGGGACGATGGCCTGACGGCGGCGGATCTCGTCGAGGATGCGGCGGTAAAAGGGGAACTGCCGCTCCTCGAAAAAGCCGGGGCGGCTCGCCGGATTCATGCGCATCAAAAAGAGTTGGCGCCCGATGCCGGCGTGGATGTGCAGCAACCCCTCAAGCCCGGATTGCGCGATGTTGCCCTCAACCGCGTCGAGCAGCTCGTCGTAATAGCGCAGATCGCCCGAGACGGCGGCCATGGCCGACAGCAGCAGGACGGTGTCCGCTCCCCGCGCCAGCCGGGGCAACTCCCGCGCCGCCCGCGCCCGCTCGGCCCTGGGGCGGTCGAGAAAGGCCTCGCAGAGCGTCTCGATGGCCTTCAGCTCGTGCCCGCTCGTCACGGGCCGACGCAATGCGGCGGCGAGGTCGGTGAGGGGGGAGGGGGCGAGTGGTTGGGGCATCGGCCTTGTCGGGAAAAGGGCGCGATGAGTATTGCCACACATGGAAAGGCCCCGGAAGGCGTTACCTTCCAGGGCCTTAGAGTGGTGCCGCAGCAGGGATTTGAACCCCGGACCTACTGATTACGAATAAGGCGCTTCATGCCGAAGCGGGATGACGCAAGCCGACGCGGACCCCTCTAAACCCATTGATATGTCGGCATATTTCGAGATACCCTCTGACTCTGTGACGACACAGGGCGACACGAAATGCGGGTCCGAAAGGTCCGCTACGGGTCCGCTAAAAGGTCCGGGGGATGACATGAAGCTCACCGAAAAGGCGATTGCGGCGCTGGCGTGCGAAGAGGGAAAGCGCGACCGGCTGGTGTTTGATGACGCGGTGCCCGGTCTGGGCGTTCGCGTCACCGCATCCGGTGGCAAGACCTTCCTTGTTCAGTACACGGTGGCCGGACAGAGGCGCCGCGTTCCCGTGGGGCGCTGGGGAAGCCTGTCGCTCGACCAAGCCCGGACGGCCGCGCGCAGCATCCTGGGCGATGTGGCGAAGGGTGCGGACCCGGCTGCGGACCTGAAAGCCGCCCGTGAAGCCGCCGTGATCGAAGCCCAAGCCGAACGGCTCACGCTGCGCGTCCTGCTGGACGATTGGAACAAGCTGGGGCTGGTCAGCCGGCGGGAGAGCTACCGCAAGGAAGCGGTGCGCGCGGTGTCCACCGTCTTTGCTGCCTTCCTCGACCGGCGGGCCGACGCCATCACCCGCGCCGATGCCGTGCGGACCCTCGACGCCCTGGTGAAGAACGGCAAGCATGCCATGGCCGGGCGCACGCTGGCCTATGGTCGCGCCTGTTTCGGCTGGGCTGTGAAGCGTGACCGGCTGGCCGCCAACCCTTTCCAGGGGCTTCCCATCCCCGCCGCCATCACGTCGCGGGATCGGGTTCTGTCGGATGAGGAAGTCGGCGCGATCTACGAGGCCGCCGGAACGCTGGGCTATCCCTTCGCCCCGCTGGTCCGCCTGCTGCTGTTGACCGCGCAACGGCGCGACGAAGTGGCGGGCATGCGTTGGTCCGAAATCAGCGACGACATGACCGTATGGACCTTGCCGGGCGAGCGGGCGAAGAACGGCAAGCCCCATGTCGTCCACCTGTCCGACGAAGCCCGCGCCATACTGGCAACCGTGCCCCGGCAACAGGACGATGAGGGGCACCCGGTTGACCTGCTGTTCACCACCACGGGCAAAACCCCCGCGTCGGGTTTCTCCAAGGCTACGGAGCGGCTAACCATCGCGGTCGAGAAACACCGGATCGCGCTGGCGGAGAAAGCCGGGAGGAAGCCGCCGAAGCCGATGCCGGAATGGCGCCTGCATGATTTCCGCCGGTCCTGCGTCACATGGCTGGCCGGGGCCGGCTTCTCCCCCCATGTCGCGGACAAACTGCTGAACCATGTCGCGGCCGGCGGGCTGTCGGATGTGGGTCGCGTCTACCAGCGCAATGCCTTCCTACCCGAACGCAAAGCCGCCCTGGAAACCTGGGGGAAGCATGTCCTGTCCTGTGCGGACGGCAAACGGTCGGAAACCGGCAACGTCGTACCCCTTCCGGTGCGGAGCGCTTGACCACACTGGACGACACGGAACGGCGCGCATAGCCGATCTTGCGAGACTATCTTTCCGCGTAACCGCTATGGCATGAAGGAGGCGCTTTTCGTCCGTTCGTGAGGATTTTTCATAATGAACGCCGCCCTTGCTCAACTCCTTGAAGAGTTCCGGTCCTACGCCCAAACGGAACGTGAGAAGGGCGGGTATTTCGAGCGGTTCGCCGTGGCCTTCATCAAGAACGATCCGGGCATGCGGCAGGAATACGAAGACGCATGGCTCTATTCGGATTGGGCCACCCGGAACGGTCTGAACGCCAAGGACACCGGGATTGATGCGGTCGCCAAGATCAAGGGCGAAGACAGCTTTTGCGCCATTCAGTGCAAGTTCTACCAGACCGGACACCGGATACAGCGGGCGGACCTCGACAGCTTCTTTACCGCGTCCGGGGTGCGGAAATTCACGCGCCGCCTGATCATCGACACCACGGACGCGCCTTGGGGAATTAACGCCGAAGCGGCATTGGAGGATCAAGACAAGCCGGTGTCTCGGATCGGGCTGGACCGATTGAGCGACAGCCCGATTGATTGGTCGGCCTACCTGCTGCACGATGAAATCCGACTCGCGCCCAAGAAGGAAATCCGCCCCCACCAGCAAGAGGCGTTGGAAGCCGTCCGCAACGGCTTGGCAGAGGCCGACCGTGGCAAGCTGATTATGGCGTGCGGCACCGGCAAGACCTTCACCGGCTTGAAGATCGCCGAGGATTTGGCAGGCACCGGCAAGACCGTGCTGTTTCTGGTCCCGTCGCTGGCCTTGATGAGTCAGACCATCCGCGAATGGACCATCGACGCGGTGCTGCCGTTGCGCGCCTTTGCCGTCTGTTCCGATGTTCAGGTCGGCAAGCGCCGCCGCTCCAACAGCGACGTGGCCGAAATCGAAACCCACGACCTGGATTACCCCGCCACCACCGACGCGGCGAAGCTGGCGCACCGCGCGGCGCAGCCGGCCCCCGACCGCATGACCGTGGTGTTTTCCACCTACCAATCCATTCAGGTCATTTCCGACGCACAGAACAGGCACGGTCTGGGCGCGTTCGACCTGATCATCTGCGATGAAGCCCACCGAACCACGGGCGCGACGCTGGACGGTGACGAGGAAAGCAACTTCGTCAAGATCCACAACCAAGACTTCATCGCGGGCGCCAAGCGGCTCTACATGACCGCGACCCCGCGCGTCTTCGGCGATGCGGTCAAGAGCAAGGCCAATGAAGCATCCGCCGTTCTGTGTTCGATGGATGACGAGACGCTGTACGGTCAAACCCTGTTCACCCGTGGGTTCGGCTGGGCCGTCGAAAACAAGCTGTTGACCGACTACAAGGTTCTTGTGCTGGCGGTTGACGAAACCCTGGTCAGCAGCGGCGTGCAACGCCGTCTGGCCGATGGAACGTCCGAACTGAAACTGGACGACGCAACCAAGATCATCGGCTGTTACAAGGCGCTGACCAAACACGGGCTGCATGGCGACTTGCCGACTGACATTCAGCCGATGAAACGGGCGCTGGCCTTCTGCAAGGACATCGCCACGTCAAAGCTGATCCAGCAGGAATTTGCCCAAGTCGTTGCCGAATATCTGGAGTCGGACGAAGGCAAGGCGACCACAGCCGACGACGAAACGCTGGAATGCCAGTTGGAGCATGTGGACGGCACATACAACGCCAAGGACCGCAACCGGCTGTTGGAGTGGTTGAAGGAAGACCATGGCGGCGACGCCTGCCGCATCCTGACCAACGCCCGCTGTCTGTCGGAAGGGGTGGACGTTCCGGCGCTTGACGCCATCCTGTTCATGCATCCGCGCAAGTCACAGATTGACGTGGTTCAGTCGGTCGGCCGGGTGATGCGCCGCGCCGCCGACAAGAAGCTGGGCTATGTCATCCTGCCCGTGGGCGTTCCGGCCGGGGTGACGCCGGAAGAGGCGTTGAACGACAACGAACGCTATCGCGTGGTCTGGCAAATCCTGAACGCTCTGCGGTCCCACGACGAACGCTTTGACGCCATGATCAACAAGGTTGATCTGGGCGTTGACGTGTCCAACCACATCGAAGTGGTGGCCGTGATCAAAGAGCTGCCCGAAGCCGCCGAAAAGGGCTCCGGCAAGGCCGACGTTGGCGGCAAGCCGTCGTCCGACAGCGACGATGACCGGGGCGACGACCGGCCGCAGGACACCGGCCCGGCGCAAGCCTCCTTCGTCTTCGATGAGATTTCCCGCGCCATCATGGCGAAGATCGTTAAGAAATGCGGACGGCGGGACTATTGGGAGGATTGGGCCACCGACATCGCCAAGATCGCCCAAACCCACATCACCCGCATCACCGCCCTGGTGGAGAAGCTCGGAACCCCGGAACGCAAGGCGTTTGACACCTTCCTGGCCGAAATCCGCGACGATTTAAACGACAGCGTGACGCCGGCCGAAGCCGTCGAGATGCTGGCGCAACACATCATCACCCGCCCGGTGTTCGATGCGCTGTTCGAGGGTTACAGCTTTGCCCAAAGCAACCCGGTGTCGGTGGCGATGCAGCGAGTGTTGGCCGCCCTGGACGAACACAATCTGGACAAGGAGTCCGCCAGCCTCGAGAAATTCTATGACAGCGTGCGGCGTCGCGCGGCTGGAATTGACAAGGCGGAAGCAAAGCAAAAGATCATTGTCGAACTGTACGATAAGTTTTTTCAAAACGCTTTCCCAAAACTAAGGGATCGCCTTGGGATTGTTTACACCCCCGTCGAGATTGTCGATTTCATCATCCATTCGGTGAATGAGGTTCTGCAATCGGAATTCGGCCAGACGCTGGGCAGCAAGGGCGTTCACATCATCGACCCGTTCGTCGGAACCGGAACCTTCATCACCCGCCTGCTGCAATCCGGTCTGATCCGCCGGGAAGAGATGGAGCACAAATACCGCCACGAAATCCACGCCAACGAAATGGTTCTGCTGGCCTATTACATCGCCGCGATCAACATCGAAGCGGTGTATCACGGCATCATGGGCGGGGAGTATGTGTCCTTTGACGGTATTTGCTTGACAGACACTTTCCAGCTTTACGAACAGGAAAAGGATCTGGTCAGCGACTTGATGGCGGATAACAGCAACCGGCGCACCCGTCAAAAGGAGTTGGACATTCGGGTGATCGTGGGAAATCCGCCTTATTCTGTTGGGCAAGGTAACGCTAATGATAATGCCGCAAACCTAGAATATCCAAAACTAGACAGTCGCATTCGCACAACATATGCAGCGCGCTCGAATGCGACCAACAAGAACTCGCTTTATGACAGTTATATTCGCGCAATCCGTTGGGCCAGCGACCGGATTGGGGATACTGGCGTCATTGCCTATGTCTCCAATGCCGGTTGGTTGGATGGCAATACAACTGACGGGCTTCGCAAATGCTTGAGCGATGAATTTTCAAGCATTCATGTCTTTCATTTGCGCGGAAATCAACGCACTTCCGGTGAGAGATCAAGGCGAGAGGGTGGTAAGATTTTTGGCAGCGGTAGCCGCACGCCAGTAGCGATCTCTATATTGATCAAAAATCAGAATACTAAAGAGAAAGGGAAAATCCGTTTTCATGACATTGGAGACTACCTGACTCGAGAGGAAAAGCTGGCAATAGTATCTCGCTTCAGAAGTATCGGCGGGATTGCGCAAGAGAGTGGTTGGCAAGAAATTAGGCCCGATAATCATGGTGATTGGTTGGGGCAGAGGGACCGAAATTTCGATGCGTTTATAGTGTTAGGCGAAAAGGACACAAAAGGTGGCAATGCGCTGTTTGCCAACTACTCCAGCGGCTTGAAAACGCAGCGCGATGCGTGGGCATACAACCCTAGCCGTGAGGCCTTAGCAAGCAACATATGGGAGATGATTAAATTCTATAACGCCGAATGTGATCGCTTCGATGCGGCATATCCTAATGTAGGCCGCAAGTCTCGTGACGCCATTGTTGATGACTTTGTTAGCGCTGATCCAAAAAGAATTAGTTGGAGCGCTGCACTGAAGGCTGACATAGCACGGGGCACTCGGCATTCATTTGAGCAGAACTCCCTTTCCTCTAGCCTCTATCGACCCTTCACGCGCCAGTGGCTCTATTATGATCGTGCCTTTAATGAGAGAGTTTATCAGATGCCGCGCATCTTCCCAATGGGGGGAGTGGGCGTGGAGAACTATATCATTATGGTCAAACAACGGTCGCCAGAAGGCAGCCAGTTCGTCTTGATGATGGATTGTATTCCCGAGCTGCAAACTGATGGTGGTTCGCAATGCTTTCCTCGTTATCTCTATGAAGAGGCAACGGAGAAGACCAGCAATGCCACGCAACACGGACTGTTTGACCGTGCCCCGACTGAGACAAGCGACAAATATACCCGTATTGATGCCATCACCGACGAAGGGCTGGCGCACTTCCAAGCCGTCTATCCAGGCGAGTTCATCACTAAGGATGATCTGTTCTATTACGTCTATGGCCTGCTGCATTCGGAGGAATACCGGGAGCGTTACGCCGACAACCTGTCCAAACAGTTGCCGCGCATTCCCGCCGTTAAACCCTATGCCAACTTCCGGGCCTTCGTTGAGGCTGGGCGGGCCTTGGGCGCGCTTCACGTCGATTACGAGAGCGTGGAACCCTATCCGCTGACCTTTACCCGTGGCGATGTCGGCTTGGCCCCGCCCGCCGACCCACAGAGCTTTTATCGGGTGGAACAGATGAAGTTCGCAGGCAAGCGCCCGAAGCTGGACAAGAAGACGGTGATCTACAACGCCAACATCACCGTGACCGGCATTCCGCTGGAAGCCTATGACTATGTGGTCAACGGCAAGTCGGCGATTGATTGGGTGATGGAACGTCAGTGTGTGAAGACCGACAAGGCCAGCGGCATTGTGAATGACGCCAATCTGTACGCCATCGAAACCGTGGGCGATCCAGCCTATCCGTTGAAGCTGTTGCAGCGAGTGATTACCGTGAGCCTCGAAACCATGAAGATCGTCCGCTCACTGCCCCCTCTGGGCGACCTGTCGTAACCGGAACCAACGGCGCATCCGGTGAAGGGATGGGGATTGCATGTCGGCCCCATCCCTTTACCGGATGCGAAGCAATCGGAGCGGACAGCCGCTTTCGGGTTTTCTCTAGTATCCGCATGTTTCCTTCGGCGTTGTGGATGCGTAGCGACTCGGCGCGAACGGACGCGGTGATCGCTGGCCGATCCCCCGATGTCCGGTATCTCTCTTGCGTTTGCCGTGGGATCTTCTTTGTCCTTGCTTGAAGCCAAGCGGCCTTTGAACGCTTGAAGCACGACGGAAGGCGCATTGAAATGCGCTAATCCGTGCAACGCGAGACGAGGGTTACTCGATTTTGTGTCCGTTCTCCAGGAGATGACACTACATACTGTATGTGCAAGGCCGCTCTACCTCGCCTGCCATTGTTCCTGTTGCGTTCTTGCAACACTCTTCTGTAAATATCAACGGCTCATTCTGACGAGTTGTGCAGTACAAGCCGAAGGTCCAGGCGTTAGCAGCCCAAGCGGTGGATTTATTCGTACAGTCCTGGACAGAAGACGATTTGTACGGGGCTTGCGCTGCCAATCGACGACTGCTATAGCCATCTTGCTCGCCCTGAAAAGGGCGAGACCCCGCGTTGGCGCGCGGGGTCTCCTCAACACTTCGAGTACCTGGACGATAAACCAGCGGTTTGCCCCGCTGCCATCTGGGCCAAGAACATAGGTGCGATTGGTTGGCTCCATCGCACCGTTCCGGCTTAGGGAACAATGCACGACATGCATGTCCCATGGGTCGGGGTTCATACACCTGGACCGACTGAGTTACAACACGCAATGTGCGTATCGTGATCTCGGAGTTTCCGGCGGCTCAAATGGCAGAGGGGATGATCGCGCACACCTATGGAGCGCACCCTAGATGCCTTTGTCGGTACCTATTGTAGCCCGTTTTCTGTCCGAAAAGGACGTGGCTGCACGCCTAGGCGTAACCACCCGAACCCTGCAACGCTGGCGCGTTTCCGGTGAAGGACCTGAATGGGTTCGCACCGGCCCCCGCATGGTGCGCTATAGCGACGCCGCCATTTCCGCATGGGCCGAAGGCCGAACCTTCGCTCACCGCGCCGCCGAATTGGCCGGCAAAGGTGCGTAACCATGCGGCAGGTTCTGGATTGCTCCACCGCGCTTGAATGCGCGGCGGAGTTGGGCGTTGTCGCGCGCTGGATTGGCTGCGATGACGCCCTTCTTGAACATGGCCGACATTGGGAGGGGGCATGATGTGTCCCTCTACCTCTACCCGACGCGCTGCCGCTGGTCTGGCCGCACGTTGGGTATCGTTCAACCGGGTGAACGCTGCGGCGCTGGCCGTGTTGCCCGCCGTCCTGGCCCGCCTGTTTCCGGCAGGGAAACGGGAGGGGGGCGAGTTCGTCATCGGCAACCTGAACGGCGATCCGGGCCGTTCCCTTCGGGTGTCATGCCGCAAGGGCTGCTGGCGGGACTTCTCCGCCGACATCGGCGGGGCGGACATCGTTTCCTTGATCGCTGCCAAAGAGGGGGTATCCCAAATTGAGGCCGCCCGGCTGCTGGGCCGCATGGTGGGGGTGGATCATGGTTGACGCCTACGCCCCCTTGACCGTGGCGGAGCGGGCGACGCTGGCCCCCGCCGCCAGCGCCCGGCCGATATGGGAAACGATCCTCCCCGTCCCGGAGGACGCCCCCCGCACCATTCCGACGCACCGGCTGGGCAAGCCGTCCGCCAAATGGACGTATCGGAACCCGGCCGGCAAGCTGCTGGGGCTGGTCTGCCGGTTCGATCATGACGGCGGCAAGGACGTGCTGCCGCTCACCTACTGCCGCAACGGCGCGACCGGGGAAGCCGCGTGGCGCTGGCAGGCGTTCACGGTTCCCCGGCCGCTCTATGGACTCGACCGGCTGGCGGACCATCCCAACGTCCCGGTTCTGGTGGCGGAGGGGGAGAAGACGGCGGACGCGGCGGAACGGCTGTTCCCCGACCATGTGGGCGTGACCAGCCCCGGCGGATCGAAGGCCGCCGCCAAGGCCGATTGGACCCCCCTGCGGGGCCGCCGCGTCATCCTCTGGCCGGACGCGGACGAACCGGGCCGCGCCTATGCCGAAGAGGTTGCCCGGCTGGTGCTGGCCGCCGGGGCGGCTTCCGTCCGCATGGTGGACGTGCCCATGGTCGGCTTGCCGGCCGGGTGGGACTTAGCAGACGATCCGCCGCCGGACACCGGCACGGAAGACCTGCGGGCGATGCTGGACGGGGCGCGACTGGTGGAGGGGGGCTGTCCATCCGGTGTCGGTGGCGATGAATGGCCGCCGTTGGTGGAACTGGATGCGCCTATGCTGCCGCGTCTCGACCGGGCCGCGCTACCCTGCTGGGCCGGCGACTTCGCCGCATGGCTGGCCGATGCCACCGAAACCCCCTTTGAGCTTGCGGCGGCTATGGTGCTGGCCGCCTGTGCTACCGCCGCCGCCCGCCGGTTCCGCGTCATGGTCCGGCCGGGCTATTTCGAGCCGACGAACCTATGGATTGCCGCAGCATTGCCGCCCGGCAATCGCAAGTCTGCGGTTCAGTCCGCCGCCGCCGCTCCTCTGCTGGTTTGGGAACGGGAGGAAGCCGACAGGCTGGCCGATGCCATCAAGGCCGCCATATCGGACGTGAAGACGGCGGAAGCTCGAGCAAAGGAGCTTCGGACCAAGGCGGCAAAGGCCGCTGACGACACGGAAGCCCGCGACCTTGCCGCACAGGCCGCCGCTATCGAAGCCGACATGCCGGAAGTGCCCCGTGCGCCCCAGCTATGGACCAGCGACGTGACGCCCGAACGGCTGGGAGTGCTCTTGGCCGAGCATGGCGAACGCATCGCATGGCTTTCCAGCGAAGGCGGCATCTTCGACCTGTTGGCCGGGCGGTACAGCGGCGGGGTGCCGAACCTGGACCTGATCCTAAAGGCGCACTCGGGCGACTCGGAACGGGTGGATCGCACCGGGCGCCCGCCGGTCTTCCTGGCGCATCCGCTGCTGACGGTGGGGCTGTCTCCACAACCGGACGTGCTGCGCGGGCTGTCGAGCAAGCCGGGGTTTCGGGGACGGGGATTGCTGGGGCGGTTCCTGTTCCTGCTGCCGCCGTCACCGCTGGGCAACCGGACGCTGGACGCTCCCCCGATGCCGGATCGCGTCGCCAGCGCCTACGCGGCCGGGCTATGCGCCATCCTCGACGTTCCTCCCGCCGTTGGCGATGAGGGAGAGGAACGCCCGCATCTGCTACGGCTGTCGCCGGATGCCCATGCAGAGTGGTTGGTCTTTTCCCGCCATATCGAAACCACCATGCGGCCGGGCGGGGAATTCGAGCATGCGACCGATTGGGCGGGCAAGGCGCCCGGTGCCGCCGTCCGTCTGGCCGGTGTGCTTCATGCCGTCGAGACGGTACAGGCGCAAGCCTGGGGGCGGGATATCAGCCTCGACACCATGGCGCGGGCGCTCGACATCATGGCCGTGTTCGCCAAGCATTCCCGTGCCGCCCTGGACCTCATGGGGGCCGATGAAGGCATAGCCTCCGCCCGCAAGGTTTGGGAATGGATCAATGCCGGCCGGCGGGAGCGCTTCACCGTCCGCGACGCCTTCACCGCGCTCAAAGGCTCCTTCCCCCGCGTGGCGATGGTCCGGGCCGCACTCGACGCCCTGGAGGAACGCGGATACGTCGAAATCACCGAACCGACCACATCCGGCCGGGGCCGCCCACCGTCGCCCATGGTGACGGTGCGCCCGGACATCGTGGGGGGCTGGCGATGAGTTGGCGCGCGATCATGGGCGTTGCTCCCGCCCCGAAACACGATCCGCAGAATTCGCACAATCCGCAGAAATCGCGGCAAGAGGGCATTTCTGCGGATAATGCGAATATTGCGGATGGCGCTTCGACCACGACCGGGGTGGCTTCGCCTGCCCCGGAGGGTGCGGGCGACCATTGGTCCGACTGGGGCACCGTCGCCGACACCAGTCACCCCCCATCGTCTCCCGAGTCGGAACCGGCGGATTGGGGGGCGTGGTTCCGAACCGAAACCGCCCGCCGCGCTCCCACCCTTGGCGCCGATGCCGCCGAAAGGCGGGTATGGGGGATCGCGCTGAACCTGTGGCATCGCAGGCATGGCAAGCGGCCGGACGCCGGATGTTGCGCGGGCTGTGGCCGTCCTGTCCGGCAAGGCTTCCGATTGCCGGACGGGGCCGCGATCCACGATGACGCGCGGTTCGCCGACTGTCTGATCCGCTACGGCCAGCGCTGGCGGGGCCGTGCCGCCGCCGGGCTATTGGCGTTGGGGCTACGGGAACCGGATGAAGGGGGCGACCGATGAACCGCCCTGATCCTGTGGGGCCGTGGAAGCCCGACCTTCTTCCCGCCGAACGGCTGGCCCAATGGCGCGAATTGCGGGCGCTGGTGACGCCCGCGCTGCCCCGCTGTCCTGGCGACGGTGGATGGCGAGGATTGACCGGGCATAGACGGATTTTCCGCGCAGTACGCACGGGGGATGAGCCGCCGAAAAGGTTTCAGCTAGATTTCATCGGTCTATGCGCGCGGGGATCGTCAAGGCGGTCTAGGGTTTGTGGAGTCCCTAAAAGGCGGCCGGACAGAGGCCAGACAGATTGACCGGAGGTAGACGGATAGAGCCGTCCGGGCTGAACCTGTGGCGATGGTTCGCAGGGCGGTTCGCACGGATTTCACACGCCGCAGATCAATACGCGCGCAAGGGGGCGGATAATGCCGCACGGTGCGGTATTTTCTGACCATGGGGAGGGGGGATAACATCCCCGGCAAAGGCAAGGGGCGGGAACCGGGCAGGCTCACTTTGCCCGCGTCAACAATTCAAATGTTGACCCTAGGGGGGTTCCGATCCTGACCACAGCGCGGGGCGCGACCGGATAAAGAGGCTTTCCGTGCGCGTGCAGAATGGAGGGGATAAGGCAGGGGGGCTATGGGGGGCGGTTTCGATCTTCGGGGCGACTTGGGGTAGGCATCGGTTAGGGATTGAATTTTCGGGCGCAGCAGAAACGGGACCGGGGAGTATTAGGGTGCGAAGCCGCAGGATCGCGGGGACCGTCGCAGGGCCGCAGGATAGCGAAGGGGACGCGACAGGCCACCCACGGGGCGGCTGACGAGCAGGGGGAAGGGGGTTAAAATTCTCGGGGGGCTGCATAGGGGTGTTACCGGACAGGTTGCACGCGCAGATTTAGCCGCTCTGTATGATTTTGATGTGCGAACCATTGGGCTGATTGGTGCGACCAACCCACTGTAACGTTGTGATATTCGGAATATCCGCTCCCGGATTGATTTTGAAGTCACAGGGGCAACATGGGAAATCCCCATGTCGGGCAGGGACGATAACCTGTGCGGCACTCAGGTTTCGCGGCGCGGCAACTCTCCATCCTGGGGGCAGTCGGCCAGCGCGGGGCGCCGAAAACACCGGGGAAATACGCACTACGCGCGAAGGGGAGATAAACGCCCCTGTTAACACCCCCAACGCGTGAGAGAGGCAACGGCGGGGTGGTTTCCAGCCCCTACGCGCGCGGGACGGACAAAGCCGGCATCTTGATAGCAATCAAGCAAGGAAGCGAAATTTCAAGATGGGCAGGTTGACAGCGGTTAGACGGCAACTGCTCGGCCGGGGGAGCCAGCCGGGCGCATTGATTGCCTATCAAAAAATCAGAGGAAATCAGAATGCTGGCGGACCCGGATATCCGCCCGGCGGGTCCGCTACAGGTCCGCAGCAAAATCGGGCTTGCGGACCCTGGACATGGAAAGGCCCCGAAACCGGTTAGGTTTCAGGGCCTTAGAATGGTGCCGCAGCAGGGATTTGAACCCCGGACCTACTGATTACGAATCAGTTGCTCTACCCCTGAGCTACTGCGGCGCCGACGTCGGTGCGTCGTGGGCGCGGAAATTAACCGCGGGGGCGGACCGGCGCAAGCGCTTTTTTGGGAGATGGATAAAATTATCCTATCTGGCGGATGACGTCCAAAAAGGGGTCGGCATAACGCTCCAGCTTGCGAGCGCCGACGCCGGGCAGGCGGGCGAAGGCGGCGTGGTCCGTCGGACGCGTCGCGACCATCTCCAGCAGCGTGCTGTCGTGGAAGATCACGTAGGGCGGCACCCCTTGCGCGCGGGCCAGCTCGGTGCGGCAGTCCTTCAGCGCGTGCCACAGCGCGTCGTCGGCGGGCGACAGGGCGCCGCGCGCACCGGCCCGCGACACGCCCTCGCCGGACAGGCCGCCGGAGGGGGCGGAGCCGCCGCGGGAGACGTGGCGGCGCAGCGCGTCGTGGACGCCGCGGCGCTTCTCGACGACCGGGTCCTTGCGCAGCTTCACCGTCTGCTGGCCCTTGATGACCGGGATGCCCGCGTCGGTCAGGCGGAAGCCGCCATAGCCCTCCAGGTCGACCGTCAGATAGCCGGCGGCGACGAGCTGGCGGTAGACCGACTGCCATTCCGCCTTCGACAGCTCCTTGCCGCAGCCGAAGGTCTTCAGCGCGTCGTGCGCCTGCTGAGCCACCTTCTCCGTGGAATTGCCCAGAAGCACGTCTATCAGATGCCCGGCGCCGTAGCGCTGGCCGGTGCGGTAGACCGCGGACAGGGCCTTCTGCGCGGCGACGGTGCCGTCCCAGGTCTCGACCGGCTCCAGGCAGGTGTCGCAATTGCCGCAGGGCGCCTCCAGCGTCTCGCCGAAATAATTCAGCAGCACCTTGCGCCGGCAGGCGGACGTCTCGCAGAAGCCGAGCAGGGCCTCCAGCTTGGAGCGCTCGACGCGGCGGTGGGAATCGCCGGCCTCCGACTGCTCCAGCATCTGGCGCAGGCCGACCACGTCGGCCATGCCGTAGCTCATCCAGGCGTCGGCGGGCAGGCCGTCGCGTCCGGCGCGGCCGGTCTCCTGGTAATAGGCCTCCAGGCTCTTGGGCGGGTCGAGGTGGCAGACGAAGCGCACGTTCGGCTTGTCGATGCCCATGCCGAAGGCCACCGTCGCCACCATGACGATGCCCTCGCCCTTGATGAACAGGTCCTGGTTCGCCTCGCGCACCTCCGACGGCAGCCCGGCGTGGTAAGGAAGCGCCTCCCGCCCCTGCTGGTTCAGCCAGTTGGCGGTGTCCTCCACCTTCGCCCGCGACATGCAATAGATGATGCCGGCGTCCTCGGGGTGGTTCTCCCGCAGGAAGGCCAGCATCTGCTGACGCTCGCTCTTCTTCGGGACGACGCGGTAGGTGATGTTGGGCCGGTCGAAGCTGGACAGGAAGACGCGGGCCTCGGTCAGCCCCAGCTTCTCCTTGATCTCGGCGCGGGTCTGCGCGTCCGCCGTGGCGGTCAGCGCGACGCGCGGCACGGTCGGGTGCCGCTCGTGCAGGATGGAGAGCTGGAGATACTCGGGTCGGAAATCATGGCCCCACTGGCTGACGCAATGCGCCTCGTCCAGCGCGAACAGGGCGAGCCTGGTGCGGTCCAGCAGGTCGAGGAAGCGCGGGGTGACCAGACGCTCCGGCGCCACGTAGACGAGGTCGATCTCGCCGCGGACCATGGCGCGTTCCACCTCGCGCGCCTCACCGGCGTCGAGCGAGGAGTTCAGGAACGCCGCCCGCACGCCCAGCTCGCGCAGCGCCGTCACCTGGTCCCGCATCAGCGCGATCAGGGGCGAGACGACCACCGTCACGCCGTCGCGCACCAGCGCCGGCACCTGATAGCACAGCGACTTGCCGCCGCCCGTGGGCATGAGGACGAGCGCGTCGCCGCCACGGATGACGTGGGCGATGATGTCGGCCTGCTGCCCGCGGAAGGCGGAATAGCCGAAGACCGACGCCAGCACCTCCAGGGCGGGGTTGCCGTCAGGGTCCTGGGCCGGCTCCGCCGGATGGGCCTTGAAATTGAAGAGCGAGTCCACGCCGATGCGGTTCAGATGCGGGTCCGTCTTTGGACGATTCAAAATCCGGTGGTCGGGTCAAAATCTGGTGGCCAGGAAGCGATCCCGAACTCAACGGCTATGATGTGGCACAGATCGCCCGATTCGTGAAGACGCAATCCGGAATGGGTAAGGGGACAAGGATGGTGCATCGCGCGATGCGGGAAAAACCGTGGAGCGAGTGCATCCGATCGTGTGTAAGTGAAAACGGCGGGTGGAATAGGCCACCCGCCGTTTCGAAAGGAGAAAGAGGCATGCCCAAAATGCTCTTTTTCCTGGTACTCCAGTGGCGGCGATGGCGGATCGAAATCCGCATCACCGTCGGCTAAGCACTAGGAGCGTGCCGGTGGGTGTTAGCAGCACCTGCCGGCCACTCCCGATAAGGTAGCGCAATTCCCCGGCGTTGCAAATCCCCAGCCGGCTACAACAGGTCGCGCAGCATCGCCACCAGCGGCACGTCGGCGGGGGGCATGGGGTAGTCGCCCATGCGGTTCGGATAGACCCAGGCGAGCTTTTGCCCCTCCCGCGCCACCACGTCGCCTTCCCAGACGCGACAGACGAACAGCGGCATCAGCAGGTGGAATTTTTCGTAGCTGTGCGAGGCGAAGGTGAAGGGGGCGAGGCAACTCGCCGCCGTGTCGATTCCCAACTCCTCCTTCAGCTCGCGGACCAGAGCGGCCTCCGGCGTCTCGCCCTCATCGACCTTGCCGCCGGGAAATTCCCACAGCCCGGCCAGCGACTTGCCGGGCGGGCGCTGGGCCAGCAGGACGCGGCCGTCGGCGTCCACCAGGGCCACCGCGACGACCAGCAGGGTCGGCAGGGAACCGGGGGCCGGGGTGGAGGAGGGATCGAAGCAGGCCGGCATCAGGCGGTCTCCCGGGTGAAGAACCGCCAGCGTCCGGCGGTCAGTTCATAATGGTCGGCATCGTTGAGCGGCAGGAAGCCGACCGTCTCCAGAACGCGGCGGGAGCGGTGGTTGTCCGGCGCGATCCGCGCCCACAGGCGGGGCAGGCCCAGAGCGAAGGCGGTGGCAACGACGGCCCGCAGCATCTCCGTGCCGTAGCCGATGCCCTGGTGCGGCCGGCCCAGCCAATAGCCGATTTCGCCGTCCGCCAGGATCACGCCGATGCCGCCCACCGGCTGCCCGTCATTCGGCTGCCCGTCGTTCCGGCGCACCGCCAGCAGGTCGAGCGAGGCGCGCTCCGCCCGGTTGCGGGCGGCCAGGGCGACCCAGGCGCGTCCATCCTCCGGGCCGTAGGGATGGGGCACGCGGGCGAGCCAACGCGCCACCTCCCAGTCCCCGATCAGCGGCACGAAACGCTCCACATCCTCCATGTGGAAGGGGCGGAGCGTCAGCCGCGCCGTGTCGAGGCGGTCGGGCAGGGGCGCGCCGGTCATGACGTCAGGGCCGGCCTCAGCTCCGATAGGAGCCGTTGATGTCGATGTAGCCGTGCGTCAGGTCGCAGGTCCAGACGCGGGACTTGCCAGTGCCGATGCCCAGGTCGATGTGCACGTCGATCTCCTGGCCCTTCATGTGGGCGGCGACCGGCGCCTCGTCGTAGCCCGGAACCTCCATGCCCTCGGCGCAGATCAGCGTGCCGCCGATGGTGATCTTGATGAGGTCGCGGTCGGCCCGCTCGCCGGCCCGCCCGATGGCGGCGACGATGCGGCCCCAGTTGGCGTCCTCGCCGGCCAGCGCGGTCTTGACCAGCGGGGAGTTGGCGACGGTGAGCGCGATGCGCTTGGCGGCGGCGTCGCTCTCGGCGCCGACCAGCGTGATGGAGACGAACTTGGTCGCCCCCTCGCCGTCGCGCACGATCTGCAGCGCGAGGTCGAGCATCACCTCCTCCAGCGCCTTGCGGAACGCGGCCAGCTCCGGCGCGTTGGCGTCGGTCACCGGGGCGTTGCCGGCCTTGCCGGTGGCGAACAGCAGCAGCGTGTCGCTGGTCGAGGTGTCGCCGTCCACCGTGATGGCGTTGAAGCTGCGCTCGGTGAACTCCGACAGCATGGACTGCAGCGCCGGAGCGGCGATGGCCGCGTCGGTGAAGATAAAGCCCAGCATCGTCGCCATGTCCGGCGCGATCATGCCGGAGCCCTTGGCGAAGCCGCTGATCGTCACCGTCGTCCCGCCGATGGCGACCTGACGGGTCGAGCCCTTGGCGAAGGTGTCGGTGGTCATGATGGCCCGCGCACCGGCCTCCAGCGCCGCCGAGTCGTCCTTCAGGGCCGGGACCATGCCGGGCAGGACCTTGGCGATGGCGTCGGCGGCCAGCGGGATGCCGATCACGCCGGTGGAGGCGACGTAGACCTCGTCGGTGGCGCAGCCGGCGATCTTGGCGGCGGCCTCGACGGTCGCCTGGACGGTGGCGTCGCCGGCCTTGCCGGTGAAGGCGTTGGCGTTGCCGGCGTTGACCACGACCGCGCGGGCCGAGCCGCGCGGCAGGCTGTCGCGGCACCAGATCACCGGGGCGGAGCAGGTCAGCGACTTGGTCAGCACGCCGGCCACCGTCGTGCCCGCGTCGAGCACGGCCAGCATCAGGTCGTCGCGGCCCTTGTATCGGATGCCGCTGTTGGCGGTGGCGATGCGCACGCCCGCCACGGGCGGGAGCGTCGGGAAGCCGGCGGGTGCCAAGGGGGAGACGGTCGTGGCCATGGGGACGGGCTCGTGGGGCTGGTGTGCGGGGGAGTGTTGGGGGTGTCAGGCGCTTGCCCCCTCCCTAACCCTCCCCCGCTTCGCAGGGGAGGGGACTGATCTCCCTCCCCTGCGAAGCGGGGGAGGGCCGGGGTGGGGGCAACCGGTGTGGGACCTCAGTTCTTCTTGGGCTCTTCGGCCTTGGGCGCGTCCGTGGCCGGCTCCTCCTTCGGCATTGGCGAGCCGTCGAGCTGGAAGGTCTCGACCTTGGCGACCTTGCGCAGGTCCTCGACGACGTTGGTCACGATGTCCTTGCTGAGCTGCTGCTCGAGCTGCGGCTTCACCTCGTCCAGGGACGGCTGCGGCTGGGTGCGCTTGTCCTCGACCTTGATGATGTGCCAGCCGAACTGCGTCTTCACCGGCTCCTTGCTCACCTCGCCCTTCTTCATGGCGAAGGCGGCGTCGGCAAAGGGCTCGACCATCGTGTCCTTGGTGAAGTAGCCGAGATCGCCACCCTGCTCGGCGGCCACCGGGTCCTTCGACTTCTCCTTGGCCAGCTTGGCGAAGTCGCCGCCCTTCTTGAGCTGGGCGATGATCGCCTTGGCCTCATCCTCCTTCTCGACGAGGATGTGGCTGGCCTTGACCTCTTCCTGAGCCGGGTTCTGCTTCAGGAAGGCCTGGTAGGCCTCGTCCAGCTTGGCCGGGGTGATGCGCGACTGCACTTCCTTCTGGATGTAGGCGCGCTGCACCGCGCGCTCCTCGGCGCGCTTGATCTCGTCCTTGACCTCCGGCGAGCCGGCGAGGTTGGCCTTGTAGCCGGCCTCGGCCACCAGCTTGGAATTGACGAGCTGCTCGATCACCGCCGGGTAGATCATCTCCAGCGGCATCTGCTGCACCTGCGGCGGAAGCTGGGCGACCATGCGCTGGACGTCGGAGCGGTGGACCGCCTCGCCGTTGACGCGCGCCACCACCGGATCGGCCTCCGCCGGGGCGGGAGCGGCCTGCGCGGCGGGAGCGGGCGTCGCCGCGGGAGCCGGAGTCGGTGCCGGAGTCTGGGCGTGTGCGGCCAGCGCGAGGCCGCAGGCGGCCATCGACAGCAGGGCGGCGCGGAACACTCGATTCACCATGGAGTCTCTTCCTTCCGGCGGATGTGTCTTGTCACAGGCAATGTTATGACAGGGGGCTTCTTATGACGGACGACCAGCTGCGCCGGCTGTCCGGCCCCGCGCCCGAATCCGCGGGGGATTAAGCATGGGTTCGCGGCGCGGGGCAAGCGGTCGTGATGCGCGGCCGTGACGCCTTGCTTCGGCGCCTTGCTTCGACCGTGTTCAAGGCGATATGGCGGCGGAACGGTGGTGCTTCCAGGGCGCATCACACGCTGATCCCCGCCCCGTGCAGCGCCGGCACCCCGCGACGCACCCCTCAAAGGGCCGGGCAAAGGGGCGGGTCTCGTTGACAGAAACTTGCTTCGGGCCTATGTGAGACCGGTCAAAAAGCCGGCTTCACGACGTTCCACCCCCGAGGTTTTCATGTTCGGTGCTCTCGCCCGCAAGATTTTCGGCACCGCCAACACGCGCACGGTCAAGGCGCTGCAAAAATCCGTCCAGCAGATCAACGCGCTGGAGCCCGAGTTGGCGACGCTCTCCGACGACGCGCTGCGCGCCCGCACCGATTGGCTGCGCGGCCGGCTGTCGCAGGGCGAGACGCTCGACGCCATCCTGCCCGACGCCTTCGCCACCGTGCGCGAGGCGGGCAAGCGCGTGCTGGGGCAGCGGCACTACGACGTGCAGCTGATGGGCGGCATGGTCCTGCACCAGGGCAAGATCACCGAGATGCGCACCGGCGAAGGCAAGACGCTGGTCGCCACGCTGGCCGTCTATCTGAACGCGCTGGAGGGCAAGGGCGTCCACGTCGTCACCGTGAACGACTATCTGGCCTCGCGCGACAGCGCCTGGATGGGCCGCATCTACGGCTTCCTCGGCCTGACCACCGGCTGCATCGTGCACGGGCTGGACGATGAGGAGCGCCGCGCCGCCTACGCCGCCGACATCACCTATGGCACGAACAACGAATTCGGCTTCGACTATCTGCGCGACAACATGAAGTTCCGGCTGGAGGACATGGTCCAGCGGCCCTTCAACTTCGCCATCGTGGACGAGGTCGACTCGATCCTGATCGACGAGGCGCGCACCCCGCTGATCATCTCCGGCCCGTCCACCGATTCGTCGGAAATGTACGTGCAGGTCGACCGACTGATCCCGCTGCTGACGCGGGACGACTATGAGTTGGACGAGAAGAACCGCACGGTCAGCCTGTCCGAGACCGGGCAGGAGCATATGGAACAGCTTCTGGCCGAGGCCGGGCTGCTGAAGGCGGGCGGGCTGTACGACATCCAGAACGTGGCGCTGGTCCACCATTCCCAGCAGGCGCTGCGCGCCTACACGCTGTTCCAGCGTGACAAGGACTACATCGTCAAGGACGACAAGGTCATCATCATCGACGAGTTCACCGGCCGCATGATGGAGGGCCGCCGCTATTCGGAGGGCCTGCACCAGGCGCTGGAGGCCAAGGAGAAGGTGACGATCCAGCGCGAGAACCAGACGCTCGCCTCCATCACCTTCCAGAACTACTTCCGCATCTACCCGAAGCTGGCCGGCATGACCGGCACGGCGATGACCGAGGCGGCGGAGTTCGCGGAGATCTACGGCCTGGAGGTCGTGGACATGCCGACCAACGTGCCGGTCCAGCGCAAGGACATGGATGACGAGGTCTACCGCAAGGCGTCGGAGAAGTACGACGCGATCACCGACCTGATCGAGGACGCCCGCAAGCGCCAGCAGCCGGTCCTGGTCGGCACCACCTCCATCGAGAAGTCGGAGCTGATCGCCGAACTGCTGAAGAAGCGCGGCATCCCGCACAACGTGCTGAACGCCCGCCACCACGAGCAGGAAGCCTACATCGTCGCGCAGGCGGGCCGTCCGGGCGCCGTCACGGTCGCCACCAACATGGCCGGCCGCGGCACCGACATCCAGCTCGGCGGCAACGTCGAGATGCGCATCCAGATGGAGCTGGCGAACCTGCCCGAGGGGCCGGAGCGCGACGCCAAGGTCAAGCAGATCGAGGCCGAGGTGGCCGAGGCGCGCGAACTGGTCAAGCAGGCCGGCGGCCTCTACGTCGTCGGCACGGAGCGGCACGAGAGCCGCCGCATTGACAACCAGCTGCGCGGCCGTTCGGGCCGCCAGGGCGATCCGGGCGCGTCGAAGTTCTTCCTGTCGCTGGACGACGACCTGATGCGCATCTTCGGGTCGGAGCGCATGGACGGCATGCTGCAGCGCCTGGGCCTGAAGGAGGGGGAGGCGATCATCCACCCCTGGATCAACAAGGCGCTGGAGAAGGCCCAGACCAAGGTCGAGGCCCACCATTTCGAGGTCCGCAAGAACCTGCTCAAATTCGACAACGTCATGAACGACCAGCGCAAGGTCGTCTATGAGCAGCGTCGCGAGATCATGGACACCGAGGACATCGCCGAGACCGTCCTGGAGATGCGCCATCAGGTCGTTTCCAACATGGTCAACAAGGCGATCCCGCCGAACTCCTACTCCGAGGCCTGGGACATCGCCGGCCTGCACGAGGAGGTGAACCGCCTGCTGGGCATGGACCTGCCGGTGGCCGACTGGGCCAAGGAGGAGGGCATCGCCGAGCCGGAGATCGAGGAGCGCGTCCGCGAGGCTGCCGACCGCAAATACGCGGAGAAGGTGGAGAATTACGGCGCCGAAACGATGCGCCATGTGGAGAAGAGCCTGCTGCTGCAGATCCTCGACCAGGAATGGAAGGACCACCTGCTCCAGCTCGACCATCTCCGCCAGGGCATCAGCCTCCGCGCCTACGCCCAGAAGGACCCGCTGAACGAGTACAAGCGGGAAGCCTTCGAGCTGTTCGAGACCATGCTGTCGACCCTGCGCGAGCAGGTTACCGCCGTGCTGATGCATGTCGAGATCCGCATCGCCCCGCAGCCGGAGGAGCTTTACGCCCGTCCGCCGCAGGAGATGCACGAGGGTCGCGACGATCCGGCGCTGGCCATGGCCGAGGCCGGAGCCGTCGGGCAGGGGGGCTATCCGCCCGCCGACGCGCCGCTGCCCGCCGGCATGGTCCGCCGCGAGGCCGCCGCCTCGGTGGTGCCGGGGGCCGACCCCAACGCCTGGGCGAACACGCCGCGCAACTCGCCCTGCCCCTGCGGCTCGGGCCAGAAGTACAAGCACTGCCACGGCAAGGTGGCGTAGGCGCCGCCGTCGGTGAATTCCGGCGGTGAATGCAGGAAAGGGCCGGGCCGTGAGGTCCGGCCCTTTCCTTTTGCCGCCCTGGAAACTTCGGCTGGGCTGTGGCGTTCTTCCGATCAACAAGCGGGAGCGCAGCCATGTTGCAGGAATTCAAGACCTTCATCAGCCGCGGCAACGTCGTGGAGCTGGCCGTCGGCATCATCATCGGCGCGGCCTTCACCGGCATCGTCAACTCGCTGGTCAGGGACATGCTGATGCCGCCCATCGGCTGGGTCATGGGCGGGATCGACTTCTCCAACTACTTCCTGAACCTGTCCGGCGGCCATTACGAGAGCCTCGCCGCGGCGGAGGCGGCGGGGGTGGCGACCATCAACTATGGCCGCTTCATCAACGCCCTGATCAACTTCTTCATCGTGGCGGGGGCGCTGTTCCTCATCGTGCGGCAGGTCAACCGCCTGCATTTCCTCCATGATTCCAAGCCGAAGGCGCCGCCCCGCCAGGAGATCCTGCTGGAGGAGATCCGGGATGCGCTGCGCGCACGGCAGGCAACCGCTTCCGGGGACCCGACCCGACCGGGGGCGTGAAAGAATCTTCTTGGATTGTGCAGCGCAACCCTTTATGTAAGGCGTCTTGATCGCTGGAGGCTCGCGCGTCTCTTGAGCGAGACGCGCTTTGATATTTCGGGACGGCCTTCCTTGGGACCCGGTCGCCCGTAGCTTCGGACAGACGCCTCTCCCTCTTCCGACCTCCTCCCGGCGAAAACGCCGGCGTTCCACCGCTCACCATCCTGGTGCTGCGGCCGTGCGCCGTCATGGTCCTGAGGAAAGGTTACCCTACTTGTCGTCCATCGAAATGACCGCCGCCGACGTTCTCGTTGCCGAGACCACCGTCACCGAGACCTCTGTCATCGAGACTGCTGTCGTCGAGACTGCCGTCGCCGGCGAAACCGTGACCGACACCACTGAAACCGTTACCCCCAACGCGTTCGCCGGGCTGGGCGTCCACCCGCTGGTCGTGAAGGCGCTGGAAGCGTTCGAGTACAACACCCCGACCCCGGTCCAGGCCGAGGCGATCCCGCCGGCCCTGCAAGGCCGCGACATCCTGGCGACCGCCGAAACGGGCACCGGCAAGACCGCGGCCTTCATGCTGCCGGCGCTGACCCGCACCGTCGAGCTGCCGCGCCTCGGCGTCGCCGCCCCGCGCGTGCTGGTGCTGGCCCCGACCCGCGAGCTGGCCAAGCAGGTCACCGACGCCGCCCGCAAGTACGCCAAGTTCATGAAGTACAACATCGTGGACGTCGTCGGCGGCATGCCCTACCGCGACCAGCTCCGCCTACTGTCGCGCGCCGTGGACGTGATGGTGGCCACCCCCGGCCGCCTGCTCGACCATGTGTCGCGCAACCGCATCGACCTCAGCGCCGTCGAGGTGCTGATCCTGGACGAGGCGGATCGTATGCTGGACATGGGCTTCCTGGACGATGTGGAAACCATCGCCAAGTGCTGCCCGGAGAGCCGCCAGACGCTGCTGTTCACCGCCACGCTGGACCGCCGCATGGCCCAGCTCGCCGGCAACCTGCTGCGCAACCCGGTGCGTGTCGCCGTGGAAAGCGCGACCACCGCGGTGAACGTCGAGCAGCGCCTGCACCACGCCGACGACATGGACCACAAGCGTCGCCTGCTGAAGCACTTCGCGGACCAGCCCGAGGTCGGCAAGGCGATCATCTTCGCCGCCACCAAGCGTGACGCGGATGCGCTGGCCGAGGAGCTGAGCGACGCCGGCCACGCCGCCGCCGCCCTGCACGGCGACATGGACCAGTTCAAGCGCAACCGCACGCTTCAGCGTCTGCGCACCGGTCAGGTCCGCCTGCTGGTGGCGACCGACGTGGCGGCGCGGGGCATCGACGTGCGCGACATCACCCACGTCATCAACTTCGACCTGCCGCGTTCGGCGGAGGACTATGTCCACCGCATCGGCCGCACGGGCCGTGCGGGCGCCTCGGGCGTGGCGGTCTCCTTCGCCGCCCGCGCCGACCGCGACGCCCTGTTCCGCATCGAGCGCTACACCGGCACCCGCCTCGACATCCACGTCGTTCCCGGCCTGGAGCCGCAGCGTCCGTTCCAGACCGGCGGCGGCGGTGGCCGTCCGGCGGGCCGTTCGGGTCGTCCGGGTGGCGGCAACGGCGGCGGCTACGGCAAGAAGCCGTGGGTCCGCAACGCCGGTGGCGCCGAGCCTGCCGGCAACTCGGGCCGTCCGCAGGGTCGTCCGGCGAACCGGAACGAGCATGCCCGCAACGAGCACGGCGGCCATGCCCGCCGCGACTCCCAGGGCGGCAAGCCGGCGCACCGGGCGTCCAAGTGGTAACAGCGGTTCGCCGCTGATATGAAAAAGGCGCGATCCTTCGGGATCGCGCCTTTTTTCTTGGGCAGGTCGTGGCGTGGCGGGCAAGACTATCCACGGATTTCACGGATTTTTATTGATAATAATGAGAACGCTGTTGCGCTTGCGCGAACAACAAAGACGGCAAGAATCAATAAGTGAATCCGTGTAATCCGTGAAATCGTCCGTGCAATCCGTGTGAAGTCTTGTTCCCCGCTCCCGTGCTTTACAGCCCCGCGATCCCCCACAGCAGCAGCGCCACGAGCAGCGCCAGCATCAACCCGGCCACGGCGTAGACCGCCAGCGCCCGCCCGATGTCGGCGGCGGTGGCTCGGGCGCGGCCCTCGCCGATCCAGGGTTCGGTGATGACCACGCCGCCGTCGCGGTGCGGACCGCCCAGCGCCAGGCCCAGCGCGCCGGCCATCGCGGCGGTCGGCCAGCCCATGTTGAGGGAGGCCGCCTTGCCGCCGTCCCGCATCATCGTGCGGAAGGCGCCGCCGGCCTTCGCCCCGGCGAAGGGTGCGGCCAACGCCAGAAGAACCGCCGCCAGCCGCGCCGGGATGGCGTTCAGCGCATCGTCCAGCCGCGCCGCGGTCTGGCCGAAGCGCTCGTGCCGCACGCCGGCGTGGCCCAACGCGGTGTCGGCGCCGTCCACCACCGCCCAGACCAGCAGGCCGGGCACCCCGAGCAAGGCGTAGCCGAAGACCGGCGCCACCAGCTTGCGGGCGAAGCCCTTGGCGGCGGCCTCGATGGCGGCGCGGGCGACGCCGTGCTCGTCCAGGCTGAAGGCGTGGCGGCGCGTGAGGGGGGCGACGGCGTCCCGCGCCGGAGCGACCCCGCCCTTGTCCAGGGCGCGGCGCACCGCCCGCACCCGCGCCCAGGCGCTTCGCCCGCGCAGGGTGGCGAGGATCACCGCCAGTTCCAGCAGCCAGCCGCGGCTCTGCGCGCCGATCCGCTCGACGATCAGGCCGACGGCGACGGCAACCAGCACGAGCGCCAGCACGACCAGCGCGCCGCGCAGCAGGCGGGCGGTCTTGCCGCGTTCCACCCGGTTCAGCCGCCGGTCGGCCCAGGCGCAGACTCGTTGCGCCAGCGCCGCCGGGTCGGGCAGGACGCGCCCGATCCAGTCGCCTGCGGCGGCGTCGATGGCCAGGGCCAGCAGCAGCAGGAACAGCGGACCCGGACCGTTCAGGGGGGCGGCGCCGAGGACGGAGGTGAGCAGGGCGTCGCCCATCGCCGCCTCAGCGCGCCCCGGCCTGGCGCAGCAGGTTCGCCACGCGGGCGTTGCGGCTGTCCTGCGCCCAGCTCAGCGTCGTGCGGCCCGTGAAGTCGGTGCGGTCGGCCTGCGCCCCGGCCTTCAGCAGCCGCTCCACCAGATCGACGCGCCCGAAGCGCGCCGCGGTCATCAGCGGGGTGATGCCCTGGCGGTTGTCCTGGTCGACCTTGGCCCCCTTGGTCAGCAGAAGGTCCACCGCCTCCGGCGCGTCGGCCTCCACCGCATAGTGCAGCGGGGTGTTGCCGGACTTGTCGGCGCGGTTGGGATTCGCCCCGCCATCCAGCAGAAGCCGCACCAGCTCCGGATGGCCGTTGCCGATGGCCAGCAGCAGGACGGGCCGCCCGCCGGCATCGACCTGATTCGGGTTTTCCCCCTTCAGCAGGAGCAGCCGCAGCGCGCTGGCGTCGTTGGACGTCACCGCCTTGACCATGGAGGGGCCTTCCAGAAGGTTGATCTGGGCCAGGGCCGGCGCGGCGACGGGGGCGGTCAGGCCGAGGGCCAGCAGGCTGAGCATCAGCAACCGTTTCATGGCGCGTCCTTTTGTGCGATCCGTGTGGGTGATCCGTCTTTCGGCTGGGGATACTATCCAGTTTGGCCCGGTTTGGCGACGGCGACCCGCTGCAATGGAGGCGCCCATGGTCCGCAACCCGCTCGCCCGCCACATCGCCCTGTTCCTGGCGGTGAAGGCCGCGCTGATCGCGCTGGGCCTGTGGTGGTTCCTGGGGACCATGCCGGAGCCGCGCGGCGTGGTGACCCCGCCCGCCGCCGCGGGAACGCCCTGACGTCGCCCGGTCTCCCGGCGGGAACCTCCGCTCGGCGGCCATGGTTGAAGCTCAACCGGGAAGCGCAACAGGGGAAGACCGCCATGACCTTCGAAAGTGATGTGAACGCGAACCGCTCCGGCGGCAATCTGCGCGGCGCCGTGCGCGAGGCCGTGGGCATCTTCGCCAGCCGCGACGCCCTGCAGAAGGCCGTCGACGACCTGACACTCGCCGGCTTCCAACGCCATGAGTTGAGTGTCCTCGCCAACGACGAGACCATCCGCGACCATCTCGGCCATGTGCCGCAGCGGGCGGAGGACATCGCCCACGACCCCGACGCGCCGCGCCAGTCCTACGTCTCGCCGGAGGATGTCGGCAGCGTGAAGGGCGTGGCGGTCGGATTCCCGGCCTATGTCGGGGCGATCCTGGCGACCGGCGCCGTCCTGGCGACCGGCGGTACGGCCCTGGCGGCGGCGGCGGCCGCTGCGGCGGCGGGGGTGGGCGGCGGTGCGATGGGTTCGGTCATGTCGAGCTGGCTGACCGACAAGCGCAACGAGCCGATGCTCCAGCACCTCGACAAGGGCGGCATCCTGCTGTGGGTCAATCTGGCCGACGCCAGGCGGGAGCAGCAGGCGCTGGAGATCATGAACCGCCACGCCGCCCGGCCGGTCGAGGTGCACGAGGTGCCGCAGTCCGGCTCCGAGGGGTGACCAGAGGGGCGTCCGGGTCCCGTTGACCCAGGTCATGGCCTTCGCGGCGGGCTTGCCCTATACACGGGCGGTCTTCCAACCGGAGATCCGCCTTGGACGCCCATTCGGCCCTGACGCTTCTCGAAGCCGGCCTCAACCAGTGCGCCGTCGTCATCGACCGCGACGGCGGGCTTCTGGTCGCGCTGCTGACCGCGGGGCTGGTCGGGGGATCGACCCATTGCGCGGGCATGTGCGGACCCTTCGTGCTGGCCCAGGTCACCGCCCGGCTGGAGCAGGTCCCGGCCTCGCGGATGAGCGAGTTCCACCGGCTGGCCGGGGCGGCGGTGCTGCCCTACCATCTGGGGCGCGGCACCACCTACACGCTCATCGGCGCGGCGGCGGCGGCGGTTGCCGGCCATGTCGGGGCGCTGCCCGGGCTGAAATGGCTGTCGGTGGCGCTGCTGGCCTTCGCGGCGCTGTTCTTCCTCGGCTATGCGGTGAAGGGGTTGACGGCCTGGATGCCGAAGCTCGACGGCGCGGTGCAGCGCTGGTGGGGCGACCGGGTGTCCCGGCTGGCCCGCCCCCTGTTCGGCAACCCCACGGGCTGGCGCGGCTACGCGCTGGGTCTGGCGCTCGGCTTCATTCCCTGCGGTCTTCTCTACGGTGCGGTGGCGGTGGCGGCGGCCAGCGGCAGCGCGCTGACCGGCGCGCTGGGCATGGCGGCCTTCGCGCTGGGCACGCTGCCGAGCCTGCTGGCGGTCGGCCTCGCCGGCCATCTGGCGGGGCGCACCTGGCGCTCCGCGGTGGCGCGGGCGGCGCCGGTCATCATGGTGGTGAACGCCGGGGTGCTGGGCTGGATGGCGATCCGGATGATCGGGTAAAGGGTTTTCACCACAAAGACACGAAGGACACTAAGTTTTCACGAAGGTTGTTTGGCTTGATCAAGCGTAAGCCCGGATAAAAAATTCTAGACCTGCGGCCTTCTCAGTGCCGCGGTTTTTTCGTGCTTTCTTTGTGTCCTTCGTGTCTTCGTGGTGAATTGCCGCCCAAGCGACACTCCAGGAATTACGACAACGTCCCCGCCGCCCCCTTCAGCGCCTCGCCCAACGGAATTTCCCCACAACCGGGCTTGAGCGGCTGCTGCTGGCTCTCGTGCGGCGACCAGCCGGCCAGATAGAGGATCTGGAAGGTCGCCTCGATGCGCCCGTCCGGTTCGGCGTAGCGCTCGGCGTAGCGGCGGGCGGCGTCGAACAGCAGGGCGCGGGTGGCCGGGACCTTGCGGCGGGCCAGCACGGCGTTGCTCTCGCCCATGCCGCGCAAGTCGCGCATCAGGCGGAAGGCGTCGCTGTAGGTGACGGTGATGACGTCGCTGTCCACCACCGGCAGGGCGAAGCCGGCGCGCTGCATCAGCCCGCCGACGTCGCGGATCTCGGCGAAGGGCGACACGCGGGGCGACACGCCACCGGCCACCTCCATCTCCGCCTCGTACAGGCAGCGTCGCAGCTCCAGCAGCGTTTCCCCGCCCAGCATGGCCGCGCAGAAGAAGCCGTCGGGCTTCAGCGCCTGCCGCACCTGGACCAGCGCCCCCGGCAGGTCGTTGACCCAGTGGAGGCTGAGGTTGCTGACCACGAGGTCGAAGGTCTCCGGCACGAAGGGCAGGAACTCCTCGTCGGCGGCGACCGCCAGCGGCCCGGCCCGCCGGGCGAAGCCGGGGGAGAGGTCGCAGGCGACCAGCGTCTCGACGCCCTTGCGCCCGCGCAGCGTCCGCCCCATCACCCCGTCATGGGCGCCGAGGTCGAGCGCGGTGGGAAAGGGCCGGGCCACGTCCTCCAGCCGGTCGGCGAGGCGTTCGGCCACCTCTTCGAACAGGAAGGCGTGTTCGGCGAAGGCGGGGACGGCGCGGTCGCGGCGGCGGCGGACGAGCGCGCGGTCGAAGACGGTCATGCTGTCGGGCGTGGTCATGCCCGCAATATAGCCCAGCCCCAGCGGGCTACAACCATCGGCGAAGGGGCCGGGCTGTGCTATGTTCGGCGCCGAACGTCGCTGGAGCTTGGCCATGGGCATCGAGGAAGCCATCGGCGCCACCTATGAGGCGCTGATCGTCATCATCAAGATCACCACCCCGGTCCTCGTCGTCACCACGGTGCTCGGCATGCTGCTGACCATCTTCCAGCAGGCGACCAACATCAACGAATCGACGCTGCAGCAGGACCTGAAGATCTTTGCGACGCTGGCGATCCTGTTCATCACCGGGCCGGCGATCTACATCGCGTTGCGCGACTACACCTTCGTGATCTTCGACCGCATCGCCGGCCTGAACTGAGGGACGTGCCGCGATGGCCCTTCCGCAGCGGCTGGCGACCAAGGTTCTGGCGGGAATTCTCGACACGCTGCTGCCGCCGCGCTGCCTGTGCTGCGGCGGGGCGGTGGACCGGCAGGGTGGGCTGTGCGCGTCCTGCTGGAGCGGCCTGACCTTCATCGCGCCGCCGCTGTGCACCGGATGCGGCACGCCCTTCGACTTCGCGCTGGAGGGAGAGCCGCTGTGCGGGGCCTGCATCGCCGAGCCGCCGGTCTTCGCCCGCGCCCGCGCCGTCCTGGCCTACGACGACGGCAGCCGCCCGCTGGTGCTGGGCTTCAAGCACGGTGACCGTATCCACGCCGCCGGGGCCTACGGCGCGTGGCTGGCCCGCGCCGGGGCGGAGCTGCTGGCCGACGCCGATCTGCTGGCCCCGGTGCCGCTGCACCGCCTGCGGCTGTTCCGGCGCCGCTACAACCAGGCGGCTTTGCTCGCCCAGGCGGCGGGGCGGCAGGCCGGGCGCCCGGTGCTTCCCGACCTGCTGGTCCGGCGCCGGTCCACCCCGTCGCAGGGCGGGCTGGACCGCTCGGGGCGGCGGCGGAACGTCAAGGGCGCTTTCGCGGTCCGGCCGGGGCTGGAGCCGCGGGTCGCCGGCAAGCGGATCGTCCTGGTCGACGACGTGCTGACCACCGGGGCCACCCTGTCGGAATGCGCGCGCGTGCTGCTGCGCGCCGGGGCGGAGCGGGTGGACGCGCTGACCCTGGCGCGCGTCGTCAAGACGTGAGCCGTGAACGTGAGCCATGAAAACGTAACGGGTGGCGCGGTGCGGCGGTTGATCTTATAACCGTTCAAAACAGCCAAGGAGCCCTCCGCATGGCCGACGTCGTCATCTACACCACGCCCTTCTGCCCCTATTGCTCGCGCGCCAAGCGCCTGCTCGACAGCAAGGGGGTGGCGTATGAGGAGATCGACCTCTACATGCAGCCGGGCCGCCGCGAGGAGATGGTGCAGCGGGCCGAGGGGCGCATGACCGTGCCGCAGGTCTTCATTGACGGCAAGCCCTACGGCGGCTCCGACGACATCCACGCGCTGGACCGCGCCGGCAAGCTCGACCCGATCCTGGGAATCGGGGGATGAGCGGCGTCCTGAAGGCCGCCTGCGTCCAGGTCAACGCCGGCACGGAAATCCTTCCGAACCTTCAGGCGGCGGGCGATCTGGTCCGCCGGGCGCGCGACGCCGGAGCGGACTTCATCGCCCTGCCCGAGAATGTCAGCATGATCGTCCAGGGCCGCGCCAAGGTGTTGGAGCGGGTGAAGCCGGCGGACGAGCATCCGGCGATCCCCTTTTTTGCCGATCTGGCGCGGGAGACGGGAGCCTGGCTGCTCGCCGGGACGTTGGGCGTCCTGCTCGACGACGGGCGGGTGGCGAACCGCAGCCATCTGTTCGACGCCGAGGGGCGGGCCGTCGCCCATTACGACAAACTCCACATGTTCGACGTGGACCTGAAGGGCGGGGAGAGCTACCGCGAATCCGCGACCTTCCGGCCCGGCGACCGCGCGGTCCTGGCCGCCACGCCCTGGGGCGGGGTGGGGATGACCGTCTGCTACGACCTGCGCTTCGCCTATCTCTACCGGGCGCTGGCCCAGGCGGGGGCGTCGATCCTGACGGTGCCGGCGGCCTTCACGGTGCCGACCGGGCGGGCGCACTGGCACACGCTGCTGCGCGCCCGCGCCATCGAGACGGGCTGTTTCGTCCTGGCCCCGGCCCAGACCGGCAGCCATGACCAGGGGCGGCTGACCTACGGCCATTCCCTGATCGTCGCCCCCTGGGGCGAGGTGCTGGCCGACGCCGAGGAGGCGGTGGGCTTCGTCCTGGCCGAGCTGGACATGGCCCGCGTCGAGGAGGCCCGCCGCATGGTGCCGGCCCTGACCCACGACCGGGCCTTCACGCTCGACCGGGTCGGCTTTTAACCGGCCGTCATGCGGGCAGGGGGTGGGGCAGCGGCCTGGGCTCCGGGTCGCCGTCCAGGCCGTGTCCGGCCTCCAGGTCCTTGACCGCGCACAGCCGCTGCACCACCGCGGCCTTGGGCGAAGCGACCTCGCCATGCTCGTAGGCGACGACCTGAAGACGCCCGCGGGCCACCTCCAGCAGCTCGCCGTTGCGCAGCAGAAAGGCGGGGGAGGCGGGACGGCCGAAGCGGGCGTTGCCCAGCGCGAAGGTCTCGTAAAGCAGCAGGCCGCCCGGTTCCAGCGCGTCGAGGATCGCGGGGAACAGCGGGCGGTGCAGGTAGTTGGTCACCACGATCGCGGCGAAGCGGCGGTCGCGCAGCAGCGGCACGGGCGCCCCGTTCTCCAGATCGGCCTCCACCAGCTCCACCCCCGCCGTTCCGGTCAGGTCGGCCACCCCGCGCAGGTCGCGGTCCAGCCCGGCCACCGGATGGTTGCGCGTCTGGAACAGACGCAGGTGCCGCCCCGACCCGCTGGCGAGGTCGAGGACCGGGCCGCCCGCCCGCACCAGCGGCGCGAAGCGCAGGACCCAGGGAGAGGGCGGACTGATCGCGGCATGGGGCGATCCGTTGGGGGGCGATCCGGCGGAGGGCGGTGTGGACAAGGGATGGATGCTCCCAATCTCTTCATGACACGTGTTTGACCGCGACGCCGGCGTCGTGGTGAACTGGCAACCGGCTGTCGATCGTATACCATTGCCATCCGTTCTTCTCACCTTGGAGCTTCCGACGGGGACATGATCCTCTTCGTTCTGAAATGCACGGCCGACCACCGGTTCGAAGCCTGGTTCCGCAACGGCGATGCCTACGAGACGCAGGCCGCCGCCCGAGCCATCGCCTGCCCGGTCTGCGGCGACACGCACATCGCCAAGGCCCCCATGGCCCCGCGCATCGCCAAAGGCGGCCGCCCCAAGGACGACGCACCCCGTGAGAGCGGCGCGCCGGAGGCGGTGCCCGCGGCGGACGGCGGCGCAACGGCGCCCGCCGCGCCCCCGGCGACCGCAACGTCGCCCGTGCCGGAGGAGATGCGCGAGCGCCTCGCGGCGGAGGTCATGCGTCAGTTGGCGGACATTCGCCGCACGGTTGAGGGAAACTGCGATTACGTCGGGGATCGCTTCGCCGAGGAGGCTCGGCGCATCCATTATGGCGAAACCGACCCGCGCGGGATCTATGGCGAGGCCACCGACAAGGAAGCGGAAGAGTTGAAGGAGGAAGGTGTGACTTTTGGTCGCATACCTTGGCTTCCGCGCACCAATTCCTAAGCCCACGCTTCACAATATTTCGTGCACCCCTTGCCCTTTCGCTGCCATGGGTTTGTGGATGAACCTCCGGAACAACGGCTGCGGGCTGCGTCAAGCCGCTTTTTAGCGGTTGGCCTGCATCAAAGTTGTTGACGGGATAGTTCGTTACAAAGACCATATGGCCCGAGTGTCTAATATGACCTTGCAAAAATCGCTCGGCACTCGCGAGGGGACGCACTATGAAAGAAAACGCTCAGAGGATTCTCGCGAATCCCAAGTTTCAGGAGCTGGTGCAGAAACGCAGCGCATTCGCGTGGACGCTTTCGATCGCCATGCTCGTCATCTACTTCGGCTTCATCCTGCTGGTCGCGTTCGGCAAGGGGTTCCTGGGTACCCCGATCGGCAGCGGCGTGACCACCTGGGGTATCCCCGTCGGCCTTTTCACCATCATCTCGGCGTTTATCCTGACCGGCATCTACGTCCACCGGGCGAATGGCGAGTTCGATGAGCTGAACCGGCAGATCATGGAGGAGTCGAAGTGATGCGTTCGCTGGTCAATCGTGTGGGCGTCGCGGCCGTCGCGGCCGGCGCGCTCATCCCCGCGTCGGTGCACGCGGCGGCGGTCGAAGGCGCGGTTCAGAAGCAGGCGACGAACCTCTCGGCGATCGTCATGTTCCTGATCTTCGTGCTGGCCACGCTCGGCATCACCTACTGGGCGGCGCGCCGCACGAAGTCGGCGAAGGACTTCTACGCCGCCGGCGGCGGCATCACCGGCTTCCAGAACGGCCTCGCCATCGCCGGCGACTACATGTCGGCGGCGTCCTTCCTCGGCATCGCCGGCCTCGTCTACACCTCCGGCTTCGACGGCCTGATCTTCTCGGTGGGCTGGCTGGTCGGCTGGCCGATCATCCTGTTCCTGGTCGCCGAGCGGCTGCGCAACCTCGGCAAGTACACCTTCGCCGACGTCGCCTCCTACCGCTTCCAGCAGACCCCGATGCGCACCATGGCCGCCTGCGGCTCGCTCGCCACGGTGACCTTCTACCTGATCGCCCAGATGGTCGGCGCCGGCAAGCTGATCCAGCTGCTGTTCGGCCTCGACTACATGTGGGCGGTGGTGATCGTCGGCGTTCTCATGATCGCCTACGTGACCTTCGGCGGCATGCTCGCCACCACCTGGGTGCAGATCATCAAGGCGGTGCTGCTGCTGTCGGGCGCCTCCTTCATGGCCTTCGCCGTGCTCGCCAAGTTCGGCTTCAGCCCGGAGGCGATGTTCGCCACGGCCACCCAGGTCCACCCGAAGGCGACCGCCATCATGGCGCCGGGCGCCCTCATCTCCGACCCGGTTTCGGCGATCTCGCTGGGCATGGCGCTGATGTTCGGCACCGCCGGCCTGCCGCACATCCTGATGCGCTTCTTCACGGTGTCGGACGCCAAGGAAGCCCGCAAGTCGGTGTTCTACGCGACCGGCTTCATCGGCTACTTCTACATCCTGACCTTCATCATCGGCTTCGGCGCCATCGTGCTGCTGCTGGCCCCGGACGCCACCGGCGCCTATCCGTTCCTGACCGCGGCCCCCGCGGCGGGCGCGCTGGCCAACCCGGCGACCATCATCGGCGGCTCCAACATGGCGGCCATCCACACCGCGCACGCGGTGGGCGGCGACCTGTTCTTCGGCTTCATCTCGGCGGTGGCCTTCGCCACCATCCTCGCGGTGGTCGCGGGCCTGACGCTGGCCGGCGCCTCGGCCGTGTCGCACGACCTGTACGCCTCGGTGATCGCCAGGGGCCGTGCGTCGGAGCATGACGAGATCCGCGTGTCGAAGATCACCACGGTGGTTATCGGCATCGTCTCGATCTTCCTCGGCATCGCCTTCGAGAACCAGAACGTGGCCTTCATGGTCGGCCTCGCCTTCGTGATCGCGGCCTCGGCGAACTTCCCGGTTCTGCTGATGTCGATGTTCTGGGGCCGGATGACCACCCGCGGCGCCGTGCTGGGCGGCTGGATCGGCCTGGTCTCGTCGGTCAGCCTGCTGATCATGGGTCCGACCGTGTGGAAGTCGGTGCTGGGCAACCCGGCCGCCCTCTTCCCGTACGACAACCCGGGCATCTTCACCATCCCGCTGTCGTTCCTGGCGATCTGGTTCTTCTCGATCACCGACAACAGCAAGGCCGCGCAGGACGAGCGCGAGGCCTACAAGGCCCAGTACATCCGGTCGCAGACCGGCCTGGGCGCGGAAGGGGCCTCTGCTCACTAATGCGAATGGTCGCACCCGCCTTCCGCAGATGAGGGGGCTGGTGTAATCTTCAAGGCGCCTCAAGACAGCGGTCTTGGGGCGCCTTTTTTATTCACCCGCCGGTTCGTGGAGCGGATTTTGTCCGACGCCTTCGATTTCTCCGTCTCCCCCTTCGACCGCCTGACCCCGGAGCAGCGGCAGCGGCTCGTCGCGGCGCTCGACCTCGGCGTCTATGTCCGGGACGGCGTGATCCTGAGCCGGGACGAGCCGGCGGATTGCCTGTTCGTGGTGCGCCAGGGGCTGGTCCACGAACGCCGGGGCGGCGAGGTGGTGGCGGTGCACGGCGCCCACGACAGCTTCGACCTCCAGGCTCTGTTCTCCGACGGGCAGGCGCGCAGCTTCGTCGCGGCGGAGGACACGCTGTGCGATCTGGTGCCCCGTCCGATCCTTCTCGAACTGGCGCACGAGAACGCCGCCTTCGGCGCGCTGATCCAGCAGGAGTTCGCGGACCGGCTGAGCGCTCTGGCCAATGAGCGGTCCAACCGTGAAACCGCCGCGCTGACGATGGCGCGCATCCGGCAGGCCTATCTGCACCCGCCGGTCTTCGTCGAAGCCGGGGCGTCCTTGCGCGACGCGGCGGCGGCGATGAAGCGCAACCAGGCGAGCAGCGTGCTGGTCCGCGAGGGCGATCCCAAAAATGGAGGCCCTGAGAGCCGTGGTCGCATCGGCATCCTGACCGGCACCGACCTGCGCGACCTCGTGGTGCTGGAGGGGCGCCCGGTGGACAGCCCGGTCGGGCCGCTCGCCCGCTACGAGCTGCTGGCGCTGGACCGCGACGACCTGCTGTTCAACGCGCTGATCCTGATGACCAAGCATTCGGTGCGCCGTCTCGTCATCACCGAGCAGGGCGAGATCGCCGGCCTGCTGGAGCAGACCGACCTGCTGGCCGTCCTGTCCAACCATTCCCAGGTCATCGCGCTCAGGGTCGACCGCGCCGCCACGCCGGAGGATCTGGGCCGGGCCAGTCAGGACATCGTCGGGCTGATCCGCACGCTGCACGGCACCGGCGTCAAGGTGTCCTTCATCGCCGATCTCGTGACCGAGCTGAACCGCAAGATCTTCCGCCGCCTGTTCGAGCTGCTGGCGCCGCCCGACCTGCTGGCGAACGCCTGCCTGATCGTGATGGGCAGCGAGGGGCGCGGCGAGCAGCTCCTGAAGACCGACCAGGACAACGGGCTGATCCTGCGCGACGGCTACGACTGCCCGACGCTGTCCCAGGTGACCGACGCCTTCACCCGCCATCTGGTCGAATTCGGCTACCCGCCCTGTCCGGGGCGCATCATGGTGTCCAACCCGGACTGGACGCGCCCTCTGGCGCAGTACAAGGACTCCCTTTTCCACTGGATTCACCGGCCCGACGAGGCGGCGCAGATGAACCTCGCCATCTTCTACGACGCGGCGGCGGTGGCCGGGGATGCCGCCCTGCTGGCCGAGGCGAAGGGCTATCTGCTCGGCCGGCTTCAGGACAACCAGATGTTCTTCACCGCCTTCGCCCGCCCGGCGCTCGCCTTCGACACGCCGTCGGGCCTGTTCGGCGGCCTGTTCGAACGGCGCCGCAACGAGGCGGTGGACATCAAGAAGGCCGGCATCTTCCCCATCGTCCACGGCGTCCGCGCGCTGGCGCTGGAAAAGCACATGGCGGAGACCAACACGACCGAGCGCATCTGGGCGCTCGCCGACCAGGGCGTTCTCGACCGCAGCGTGGCGGGCGAACTGGCCGACGCCTTCACCTTCCTGTCCACGCTGCGGCTGAAGGCCGGGCTGGACGGCAGCGTGTCCGGCACCCAGACCGACAACCTCGTCCGCACGGAGACCCTGGGCAAGCTCGACCGCGACCAGTTCAAGGACTGTCTGGCGCTGGTGAAGAAGTTCAAGGAACTCCTCGCCTACCACTTCCACCTGAACCATTGACCCGCCGCGAGCGGGGAGAGGAGGCGGCATGCCGACCGAGACCATTGCCAGCGTGGTGGCCAACGGGGTGGTGGCCGCTCCCGCTCCGCTTTCCACCGTCGCCGACACCGCCGGCCTTCATGCCGAGCATCCCGACCGTGCCCTGCTGCTGTCGGGGGACGAGAGCGGGGAGCGGGTGGCGATCCATTGCGAGGCCACCTCCTTCGACGCGGCCACGGCGGATCTGCGCGGCGTCGCCGCGCTGCGCATCCGCGGCAGCCGCGTCCTGACCAGCCAGCGCCTGATTCTCTCCTTCTGGCCCACCGAACCGGCGGAGCCCGCGCTGTCGCGTCTGCTGGCCTTCATCGGCAACCGGCCGCTGGTCGGTTACTACCTGGATTTCACCGTGGGGCTCCTGGACCGGCTGGTGCAGCCGATGGTGGGCATGGCCCTGCCGAACCAGCGGATCGAGGTGTCCAGCCTCTATTACGGCCGCAAGGCCAAGGCGCCCGGCAAATACGCGGTCGATCTGCGGCTGGACAGCATCCTGCGCGCTCTCGACCTGCCGCCGCGCGCCGGGGACGACGCCTACGCCAGCGCGCTCGCCTCCGCCATGGTCTATCTGCGTCTGGAGCCGCCGCAGCCCTGACGGCGCTTCACACAAGCCCCCTCAGGCCACTTTCGTCTGGGCCTTCGCGAGGGTCGGCACCGACACGATGAAGCGGGTGCCCGGCCCGCCGTCCGGCTGGCGGTCGATGGTCACCTGCGCCCCGGCCTGCTGGGCCAGCGCCCGGACCAGAACCAGCCCCAGCCCGCTCTGGCGCTTCTCGTTCGCGCGGTTCTGCGCGGACGGATCGGGCGGCAGGCCGGTGCCGTCGTCGCGCACGGTCATCCGCATGCCCTCCGTCCCTTCCGGCAGCAGTTCCACCGTCACCGTGCCGGGATGGCCGAGGGGGAAGGCGTGGAGCAGCGCGTTGGACACCAGCTCGCTGGCGATCAGGGCGAGCGGGGTGGCCTGATCGACGTCCAGGCTCCAGGGCTGGGGGGCGTTCACCGTCAGCCGCGCCCCGGTCGGGTTGGTCGAGCGGACCAGCCCGTCGCAGAGCTGGCGCAGGTAATCGGCGAAGTCGATGCGCGCCGGCTGGTCGGAGCGGTAGAGCAGCTCCTGCATCAGGCTCATGCACTGGATGCGGCGCAGGCTCTCGTCGAAGGCGCGGCGGGCCGGCTCGTCGATGCGGGCGGCCTGAAGGCGCAGCAGGCTGCAGATGACCTGAAGGTTGTTCTTCACCCGGTGCTGGACCTCCTTCAGCAGGACCTCCTTGTCGGTCACCGCCGTTTCGAGCTGGGCGTTGGTCCGCTCCAGCTCCGCCGTGCGCTGGTGAACCCGCTCCTCCAGCGTGTCGTAGGCGTGCTGGAGCGCGTTCTCCGCCTGCCGCTCCCGCCGGGCGCGCTGAAGGGCGATCCCGCCGATCACCGACACCGCGGCCAAGGCCGCCAGCGCGTAGGAGATGTAGGTCCAGAGCTGTCCGTGCCAGCGATCCATGACGCTGCTCACCGGGATGGCCACCTCGGCGGTCAGCGGCACGCTGTCCACCCGGCGCAGCGCGGAAATTTCCGGCTCCCCGGCGGCCTCCGCCGCGGCGCTGTCGGTGGCGTCCGGACCCTGGGTCTCGTGCAGCAGCACCGTGCCGTCGGCCCGGCGCAGGGTGATGGAGCGGGCGTAGTCGAAATCGAAGCTCTTGTAGATGTCGCGGACGTAGCGCGGCGAGACGGCGACCAGGGCCACGCCGCGGAATTCCCCCGGTGCTGCGGGCAGCCGGCGTGAGAGGAGGATCAACGGCTCCTGGCTGTAGCGGCTGTTGTCCAGCGCGGTGATGAAGAGATGGCCGCCCGCCTCGCTGCCGCCCGTCCGCTGGGCCACGAAGTAATCGCGGTCGGCGACGTTCATCGCCGGGGTGGGAAAGCGGCGGGTGGTCAGGACGGGGTTCCCCTCGCCGTCGAACAGCCAGATCGACACCAGATAGGGCGTGCCCCGCACCAGCGCCGCGTAGCGCTCCCAGTCGGCCCGGTCGTCGGGCAGCGGGGCGTCCGCCGGTCCGGCGAGCTGGACCGCCTGCTTCAGGATCAGGTCGCTGGTCTCCACCAGCCGGGCCGCGTGCTCCGCGACCAGCAGGCTGGCGTTGCCGGCGGTGTCCTGGGCGTGCTGCAGGGCCGCCGCCCGGTCGCGCAACGCGAAGCTGGCCGACAGCCCGAGCGTCAGCAGCAGCGCCACCGCGCAGACCATCAGAACCAGCGCCGACCCCGGCATCCGGTAGAGCAGAGGGGAACCTTTGGATCGCAGGGCGCGCAGGGGCATGATTTCGGCGGGACGGGGAAGGACGGGTTGGCGTGGCATCGAAGGTCGTGGCTTTTGTGGCGGACCAACACTTTTTTGCGGGCTCCTGTTCCCTGGGTACGCCCGTTGAACCGCGCCGCGCCACCCCCTATTGTCGCGCCGGGCCGAAAGGCCGAAGCAGCATCGAGCGCGGGGAGTATGGCGTATGAAGATCGACGGCACGGCCTACCGCACCATCTGGCTGGCGCAGGACGGCTGGTCTGTGGAGATCATCGACCAGACGCGGATGCCGCATGATTTCGCCGTCGCGCGGCTGACCGACCTGGAGGAGGCCGCCCACGCCATCCGCGCCATGCTGGTGCGCGGGGCGCCGCTGATCGGGGCGACCGCCGCCTACGGCGTGGCGCTGGCCATGCGGGCCGACCCGTCCGACGCCGCTTTGGAGGGGGCCTGCGCGCGGCTGCTCGCCACCCGCCCGACCGCGGTCAACCTGCGCTGGGCGCTGGAGCGGATGCGCGCCCGTCTGGCGCCGCTGCCGCCCGCCGCCCGCGCGGAGGCCGCCTACGCCGAGGCCGCCGCGGTCTGCGACGAGGACGTCGCCATCAACCGCGCCATCGGGGAGCATGGCGCCGCCCTGATCCGCGAGGCCGCCCGCCGCAAGGCTCCGGGGGAGCCGGTGAACGTGCTGACCCACTGCAACGCCGGCTGGCTGGCCACCGTGGATTGGGGCACGGCGCTCGCCCCGGTCTATGTCGCCTTCGAGGAGGGCATCCGCCTGCATGTCTGGGTGGACGAGACGCGCCCGCGCAACCAGGGCGCCAGCCTGACCGCCTGGGAGCTGAACCGCCACGGCGTGCCCCACACGGTGGTGGTGGACAACACCGGCGGCCACCTGATGCAGCACGGCATGGTGGACCTGTGCATCGTCGGCACCGACCGGACCACGGCGACCGGCGACGTCTGCAACAAGATCGGCACCTACCTGAAGGCTCTGGCCGCCCGCGACAACGGCGTGCCCTTCTACGTCGCGCTGCCGTCGCCGACCATCGACTGGGGCATGGCGGACGGCGTCAAGGAAATCCCCATCGAGGAGCGCGACGCCCGCGAGGTGACCGAACTGACCGGCATCACCGCCGACGGGCGGATCGAGACCGTCCGCGTCACCCCGGCCGGCAGCCCGGCGGTCAATTACGGCTTCGACGTGACCCCGGCCCGTCTGGTCACCGGTCTGGTGACCGAACGCGGCGTGTGTCCGGCGACCCGCGAGGGGTTGGCGGGGTTGTTTCCGGAGCGGGGTGGCGTCTGAAGCGCTTGCCCCCACCCGCTCCCTCCTACACCACCGGCACCAGCTTGCGCCGCCGCGGCGGCGGGTTGCCGCCCTTGCAGGGGCTGTAGGCGCCCGGAGTCAACCGCCCCAGCGTGATGCCGGTGGCCGTGGCGATGTCGGCCAGCCGCTCCAGCCCCAGCACGCGGGTGGCGGCGAGCGCGATGCGCCCGCAGGCCTCGGCGTCGCTGCCGGCGTGGTGGTGGTCCAGCGCGATCCCCAGATGGTCGGCCAGATAGTTCAGCTTGTGCGCGGACAGTTGCGGCCACGCCTTGCGCGCCAGCACGACGGTGCAGAGGTAGCTGCAGGCCGGCCAGGCCAGACCGTAATCGTCCAGCGTGTGGCGCAGCACGCTGATGTCGAAGGAAGCGTTGTGGGCCAGCACCAGACGGCCTTCCAGCCGCCGGGCGAAGCGGCGCCAGACCTCGGGAAACTCCGGCGCACCGGCCACATCCTCCGCCCGCAGGCCGTGGACGGCGGTGTTGAAGGGGTTGAAGCGCATCTCCCGCGGGCGGATCAGATGCTCCTCGGTCTCCACCACGCGCCCGTCCTCGATCCAGGCGACGCCGATGGAGCAGGCGCTGGTTCGTGACTCGTTGGCGGTTTCGAAGTCGATGGCGACGGCCTGCATGATGTCTTCGCCCCTCAGCCCAGGATCAGCCGGGTGACGTCCTCGGGCAGGTCGCCGTCGAGCGCCATCAGGCGGACCTTCAGCAGGCAGGCCACCGCGATGGCGTCGGTGATCTCCCCGCGCTTGACCATGGCGTAGGCTTCCGCGAAGGACACGTGGCGCAGCTGCAGGACCTCCGTCTCCTCCGGTTCCGCCTGTCCCTGCTCGATCCCCCAGGCGAGAAAGCAATGGGCGGTCTCGTCGGTGATGCTGTTGGACAGGTGCATGGTCAGGATCGGCAGCCAGTGGCGGGCGGTCTGGCCGGTCTCCTCCAGCAATTCGCGCCTGGCCGACTCCACCGGATCGACGCCCTTCTTGCCGCCGCCCTCCGGGATTTCCCAACTGTATTGCTGCAAGGGGAAGCGGTATTGGCCGACCAGCGTGACGCGGCCCTGGTCGTCGATGGGAACCACCCCGGTCGCCAGATTCTGGGCGTGCATGACGCCGTAGATGCCGGGATTGCCGAGCGGGGTCAGCACGTCGTGCTCCACCACCCGCATCCACGGATTCTCGTAGATCGGCTTGGTCGTCAGGACGGTCCAGGGATTGCCGGTCTTGTGCGGCACGCCGGTGCTCCTTGCGCGGTGGGAGGCTGGGGACAGGTTGAGGGGGTGCTGGGGCGGAACTATAGGCATTGCGGCACCATGCTGCAACGCGGTGCGCTTCCGCCGCCTTGCCGAGCGTCGGCGTCGGGGACCGCAAGCCGTGGTCATTGCAAAAATATTTCACAGTTAGATAAAATTTTCGCGACAGTTCTTGCAAGTCCTGTCCAACTGTTCAGGCTGGTTACTTGACTCCCCGACTGTTGAGGTCTACCTCTATATTGTGCGGTATCCGTTGATGCCGGCGGTGGCCGTCCTTCATGGGGCAGCAATTTTGGAAACGCAGCGCCGGATGCGGCACAATTTTCAGGATAGGGAGCGCTGGCGCAATCCCGACTGGCGGACGAAATTCGTCGCTTGGTGGGAAGGCTACGACCTCGCCGCCCTGTCCCGGCTGGCCCGCACCGCTCCGGCCTCCCGCCTGCCCCTGCGCGGCCCGGTGGCGGCGCTGGGGTCCGCCGCGCCGGCCGTCGCCCTGCCGCCCGAAGCGCCGCGGCCCGATGCCGATCTTGAGCGTCTGGAGAACCTGCAACTGGACCGCCAGGGCGAACCGGTCTGGTCGGTCGCCCGCACGGAGGGGGCGCAGATGCTGTGGGGCCAGGACTGCGTCGGTCCCGGCGACTCGCAATGGATGGTCGAATCCGTCCGCTCCTTCGGGCTGAACCCGGCCAAGAGCGTGCTGGACCTCTCGGCGGGGCTGGGCGGGCCGGCGCGCGGCATCGTCGACAGCTATGACACCTGGGTGACCGGGCTGGAGATGTCGCCCCTGCTGGCCAAGCTGGGGATGGACCGCTCCAAGGCGTTGGGCGTGTCGAAGAAGGCGCCGATCGGCCATTACGACCCCGAGCATTTCAACCAGGCGGGCTCCTTCGACCTTGTGCTGGCCGACCGGGTGATGCACCGGGTGCGCGACAAGGAGAACTTCCTCGACCGCGTCTGCGACTGCGTGAAGCCGAAGGGCGGCGTGCTGCTGTTCGACTATGTGATCGAGGGGACCCCGTCCTCCTGGGAAAGCTGGAACGGCTGGCGCGACTCCGAGCCGCTGGAGGTCTATCCCTGGTCGGCCACCCGCATGGCCGACGAGTTGACCCAGCGCAACCTCGACCTGCGCATTTCCGAGGATCTGACCCAGTTCCACCGCCGTCAGGCCGTGGATCGGGTGCGCCGGCTGGGCGAGGCGCTGAAGACCGCCGCCCCCGAGCCCCGCGTCTTGAAGGCGCTGGCCCGCGAGCTGGCGCTGTGGTGGTCGCGCCTGCGCGTGCTGGGCAGCGGGCTGCGCTTCTGCCGCTACGTGGCGATGCGCCCGACCTAAAAGCTCCTAATCGCAGGCCCGTGGTTCGATCTTGCGTTCCGCCGCGAAGCGCCGGGCCGACTCCACCACCAGCTTGCGGATCAGGGCGCGGCGCGGCTCGATGAGGCCGGAGACGTCCAGCCAGCGCTCCCCGTCCCACTGCTGCACATGCAGGGGCACGATCCCCTCATGGTCGGCGCAGGTGATGCGCAGCGGCTGCATGAAGCCGTCCAGCCCCAGATCGGCCAGCCGTTCGGCGGTCAGGTCCAGATGGTCGAAGCCCCAGGCCACCTGCGCCCCGGTCAGCGGCCGGCGGCCGTATTTGCCCTGCGCGGTGCGGATGGCCTCGACCAGGACGGCGGCGTTGAAGACCCCGCGGTTGTAGAGCACCGTACCGATCTGGCCGGGGTCGCCGGCCCCCAACCCGCGGGCGTGGACCTGCTCGCGGATGGCGCGGATCACCGGCAGGTCCGCTCCGGCGGCGTGGAAGGCCACCGCCTTGTAGCCGACCGCGGCGGCGCCGACCGGCCGGACGTCCAGCTCCGACCCGGCCCACCAGACGCCGATCATGCGGTCGGCCGGATAGCCGGCGGCGGCGGCCTCGCGCAGGGCGGTGGAGTTCTGCACGCCCCAGCCCCACAGGATCACGTAATCGGGCCGGTAGTGGCGGGCGATCTGCGTCCAGACGGCGCGCTGGTCCAGCCCCGGCGGGGCGACGGGGAAGCTGCGCATCTCGAAGCCCAGCGGGCCGCGCAGCGCCTCCAGCATGGGCAGCGGCTCCTTGCCGAAGGCGCTGTCGTGGTAGACGTAGGCGATCTTACGACCGCGCAGCCGCTCCGTCCCGCCCAGCTCCGTGGCGATATGGCTGATCGCGGCGTCGATGCCCGTCCAATAGCTGGCGGGGGCGTTGACCGCGTAGGGGAAGACCCGCCCGTCGGACACGTCCGCCCGCCCGTAGCCGGAGGAGAAGACCGGGATGCGGTCGGCGGCGCCGCGCTCGATCAGGGCGTAGGTGATGCCGGTGGACAGCGGCAGGACGGCGGCGGCCCCGGTCGGCCCCTTAGCCTTCAGCCGCTCGTAGCACTCCACCCCGCGGTCGGTGTTGTAGCCGGTGTCGCACTCCTCCCAGGCGATGGGCACGCCGCCGATGCCGCCGTCGCGCCGGTTGACCAGCGTCAGATAATCGGCCACCCCGTCGGCCAGGGGAATGCCGTAGGGCGCGTAGGGGCCGCTGCGGTAGACGAGGTGCGGGAAGAACTGCGCCCCTTGCGGCGAATCCGGGGCAGCCTCGACGGGCGTGCACAGCACCGCCACCGTCAGGGCCGCAACCGCCAGGGCTGGGGCGCGCCATGCCATTCCGTTTCCTCCACCCGTCGCACGCCGGGCCGTTCCGCCCATCCGCGTGGTTTTCGTTTCGCGCGATTCTAGTACGGACCGGCCCCTTTTCGCACGAAGAGAGCGCAGCCCCCACGCTTCCGCTTCCCTGCCTCTCGGAAGGAGCCCTTTGAAGGGGGGCGGGACCGGCACTAAATCAGGCGGTTGAGACATGCGGAAACCATGGCCGCCGCCTGGCCAATCCGCCAATAACGCGAAGGAGGGGTACCGTGACGACGTTCACCGGTCAGGATTCGCTGAAAACCCGCCGCTCCCTGTCCGCCGGGGGCAAGAGCTACGATTATTTCAGCATCAAGGCCGCGGAGGACGCCGGGCTGGGCGACCTCTCCCGGCTGCCCTATTCGATGAAGGTGCTGCTGGAGAATCTCCTGCGCTTCGAGGACGGGCGCACGGTGTCCACCGACGACGTGAAGGCGGTGGCCCAGTGGCTTCACGACAAGCGGTCCGACCGTGAGATCGCTTACCGCCCGGCGCGCGTGCTGATGCAGGATTTCACCGGCGTGCCGGCGGTCTGCGATCTGGCGGCGATGCGCGAGGCGATGGCCGCGCTGGGCGGCGATCCCAAGAAGATCAACCCGCTGGTCCCGGTCGATCTGGTCATCGACCACTCGGTGATGGTCGATTTCTTCGGCAGCCCCTCCGCCTTCGAGAAGAACGTCGAGCTGGAGTTCGAGCGCAACCTGGAACGCTACGCCTTCCTGCGCTGGGGCCAGAAGGCCTTCGACAATTTCCGCGTCGTGCCGCCGGGCACCGGCATCTGTCATCAGGTGAACGTCGAGTATCTGGCGCAGGGCGTGTGGACCGACAGCGACCCGGCTGGCAAGCTCGTCGCCTATCCCGACACGCTGGTCGGCACCGACAGCCACACCACCATGGTCAACGGGCTGGGCGTGCTCGGCTGGGGCGTCGGCGGCATCGAGGCGGAGGCGGCCATGCTCGGCCAGCCGATCTCCATGCTGATTCCCGAGGTCGTCGGCTTCAAGCTGACCGGGCGGCTGAAGGAGGGCACGACGGCGACCGACCTCGTGCTGACCGTCACCCAGATGCTGCGCAGGAAGGGCGTGGTCGGCAAGTTCGTGGAGTTCTACGGGCCGGGTCTGGACCACCTGACGCTGGCCGACCGCGCCACCATCGGCAACATGGCCCCGGAATACGGCGCCACCTGCGGCATCTTCCCGATCGATGCGGAGACCATCCGCTACCTGACCTTCACCGGCCGCGACGCCGGCCGCGTGGCGCTGGTCGAGGCCTACGCCCGCGCCCAGGGCATGTGGCGCGAAACCGGCTCGCCGGACCCCGTCTTCTCCGACACGCTGGAACTGGACATGACGACGGTCGAGCCGTCGCTGGCCGGACCGAAGCGTCCGCAGGACCGCGTGCCGCTGTCCCAGGCGGCGCAGAGCTTCGGCGGCGATCTGGTCGGCGCCTTCAAGGCGGAGGACGCCGACCGCTCCGTCCCCGTGCAGGGCTGCGGCTACAACCTCGACCAGGGGGCGGTGGTGATCGCCGCCATCACCTCCTGCACCAACACCTCCAACCCGGCGGTGCTGGTGGCCGCCGGCCTGCTGGCCCGCAAGGCGGTGGAGAAGGGGCTGAAGTCCAAGCCCTGGGTCAAGACCTCGCTGGCGCCGGGATCGCAGGTGGTCACCGACTATCTTGCCAAGGCCGGGCTCCAGCCCTACCTCGACCAGCTCGGCTTCAACATCGTCGGCTACGGCTGTACCACCTGCATCGGCAACAGCGGACCGCTGCCCGACCCCATCGCCGCGGCGGTGGAGGAGGGCAACCTTGTGGTCGCCGCCGTGCTGTCGGGCAACCGCAACTTCGAAGGCCGGGTGAACCCGCACACGCGGGCGAACTATCTGGCCTCGCCGCCGCTGTGCGTCGCCTACGCGCTGGCCGGCAACATGAAGATCGACCTGGCCAAGGACCCCATCGGCATCGGCCATGACGGCCAGCCCGTCCATCTGAAGGACATCTGGCCGACCAACCAGGAGGTCCAGGACGCCATCGACGCCTCGCTGTCGGCGGAGATGTTCCGCAGCCGCTACGGCAACGTGTTCGAGGGGCCGGAGCAGTGGCGCGGCATCCGGACCGCCGAGGGCCAGACCTACGAGTGGCAGGCGGGCAGCACCTACGTGAAGCTGCCGCCCTTCTTCGCCGACATGCCGAAGACTCCCGACGCGGTGAGCGACGTGCGGGGCGCCCGCGCGCTGGCCGTTCTGGGCGACAGCATCACCACCGACCACATCTCCCCCGCCGGCTCGATCAAGAGGACCAGCCCGGCCGGCGAGTATCTGCTGAGCCATCAGGTGCGCCCGCAGGACTTCAACTCCTACGGGGCGCGGCGCGGCAACCACGAGGTCATGATGCGCGGCACCTTCGCCAACATCCGCATCCGCAACGAGATGCTGGCGGGCGTGGAGGGCGGCGAGACCCGGCACTATCCCTCGGGCGAGCAGTTGCCGATCTACACCGCGGCGATGCGCTACGCCCAGGAGGGCGTGCCGCTGGTGGTGATCGCCGGCAAGGAGTACGGCACCGGCTCCAGCCGCGACTGGGCGGCCAAGGGCACCAAGCTGCTGGGCATCCGCGCCGTGATCGCCGAGAGCTTCGAGCGCATCCACCGCTCCAACCTCGTCGGGATGGGCATCCTGCCGTTGCAGTTCAAGGACGGGCTGACCCGCAACGATCTGGCGCTGGACGGCACGGAGACCTTCGACATCGACGGCATCGAGCAGGACCTGCGCCCGCGCAAGGACGTGACGATGACCATCACCCGCGCCGACGGCCAGACGCGGCAGGTGCCGCTGCTGCTGCGCATCGATACGGTGGACGAGGTCGAGTATTACCGGAACGGCGGCGTGCTGAACTTCGTCCTGCGCAATCTGGCGAAGTGACGGAAGGCGGCGCAGCGGGGGCGGCGGCACCGCCTTCCCGCTGCGCGGCACCCCGGCCGGGCTTCACTCTCCATAGAACGGATCGGGCGCGCTGAGAGTGTTCTGGATGCTCTGCACGATCAGGATGCTGCCGTGGGTCGAGAAATGGCCCTGGTCCAGGAAGTAGAAGCCCTGGTCGTCCCTGATCCGGCAGAGCGGAAGGGCCTTGCCGGGATCGGGATCGCAGAAATAGTCGGAGGTGTCGACGAACTGCGCGCCGCGCGTCGCGGTGATGACCGGCTGGTCGGCGGCTTGGCCGGTGATCGAATAGGCCCGCTCCGACTTCATGAAATAGGTGTGGTCGTAGGGGTTGCGGAAGCGGAAGACCGGGCTCTGCCCCAGCACGACGATGCGGATGCCCCGGTTCAGCAGCGCCTCCACGGTCGCGTGCAGGCGGCGGAGGTCGAGGGCGTTGGTGTCCATGTACCATTCCCACCGCGCCGCCATGATGACGATGCGGATGCCGTTCCGGTCGATGATCTCGTCGACGCGGCTGTTGAACTCCTGGCAGTTCGGGCGGGCGTTGACCGACAGGTCCTTGATGGGCGGACAACCGGACGCCGTGTATTGGACGATGTTGAAGGGCAGGGCGTCGGCGGCGTTCAGAAGCCCCGGCACGTAATGGGCGGCGAAGGAATCCCCCCAGAGCAGGGCGGTGGGCGCGTCCGCCTTCAGGGGGCCGATCCGGCAACCCTCCATGCCCGGCCACGCCTCGGGCGGCTGGTCGGTTTCGAGGAAGCAGGTGTATTCCTTGTAGAGTTCCCGCCCTGAGATGTCCTGCGGCGCGTAGTCGGTGAAGCGCTGCGGCAGCCCGTTGGACAGATGGCCGATCAGCCCGACCCCCGCCAGCCCCGCCATGGCCCAGCCGGTCCGGGCGAAGACCGTGGACGGCCGGCGCCCCGCCCCCGCCCCAGTCCCCGGCTCCGCCCTGGGCTTGCGGAACGGAACCTCGATCAGCCGCCAGGACAGCACGGAGACCGCGGCGATGATCGCGATAAGGACCAGCGTCTCCCCGGTGGACAGGTCCCGCCCCTTGTAGAACCGGGCGAAGACCATCAGCGGCCAATGCCAGATGTACATGGAATAGGAGATCAGGCCGATGAAGACCACGGGGCGCAGCGTCAGCACCGTCCCGACCGCCGTCGGGCCGCCCCGCCCCGCGTGGATGACCAGCGCCGCGCCCAGGCAGGGCAGCAGCGCGGCGTAGCCCGGAAAGGCCGTCGCCTCCGTCAAGGCGAACACGCTGGCGATGATCAGGACGGCACCGAGGGCGGACGCCAGTTCCCGCGCCGCGCGGCCGCGGATGTCCGGGATGGCGCCGAAGGCGAGAAGGGCGCCCAGCACCAGCTCCCACAGCCGGGGCGGCAGCAGGTAGAAGGCCGCCACCGGATGATCCCGCACCAGGAACACGCTCAAGGCGAAGGACGACGCCGCCGCCGCCGCCAGAACGGCAATCCATACCGAACGCCCGTACGGGAGCAAAGCCAGCAGCGCGAGGGGAAAGACGATGTAGAACTGCTGCTCCACCCCCAGCGACCAGGTGTGGAGAAGCGGGTTCATCTCCGCCGCGTTTTCGAAATAACTGGATTTCAGATAATAGAGGATGTTGGACGAGAACAGCGTGGTCGCCGCGAGATTCTGGGAAAAGCTCTTCAACTCCTGGGGTGACAGCAGGATCAGCGCGAGCACCGCCGTTACCGCCAGAGCCGCGAACAGGGCGGGAAGGATTCGGCGGATGCGGCGGACATAGAAGTCGGCCAGGGAAAAGGTGCCGCGCTGCGCGTCGTTCAGAACGATCGAGCCGATGAGATAGCCGGAGATCACGAAGAACACATCGACGCCGATGTATCCGCCGCTGAACAGGGAAAACTTCGCGTGGAACAGCAAAACGGAAAGGATCGAAACCGCGCGAAGGCCGTCGATGTCGGGGCGGTACGTCATGGGACCCGCAATGCTGGAGTGGAACGGAGGCGCGGGTCGGCGGCCCCGAACCCGGTTCTGTGGCGGGAGGCGAGCGGCAATGAGTGTCGGGATGCCCGGCTATGCGAGGAAGGGGAGCGTGATTACCCCTGACAAATCGATAATGTGAAAAAGACGTCGCATTATGGGCCTGAGATTGGCCTTGTTGTCGTCTGTATTGCTTAGATGTTTTTGGTGTTCTTGTCGGGAAAATACCCTGGAATTCGATAATATGTCATCGGGGCGAGGTGTTGAAGGGGATTCTTGAATGAATGTCCTTAGGGTGTCGGCATTTTGAATGATCTAACAATGATGCAAAGTTAATCGACGACCGATGGGATAGAGGAGGCATCCGTTATTGCGTGGGGTATCTGGAGTCCGACCGGGCTTTCACGATGAATTCGTGTCTTCGACGGGGAAGTTGGTCACGGCCCCGTCTTCTCCACCCAGCCTGCCTCCCGCACCGCCGTCGCATAGCTGCGGCTGACCGGTACGCGCAGGCCGTTGCGCAGAACCAGCACCAGCTTGCCGTCGGGCTTGCGCTCCACCCTGGCGACGGCCGCCGCGGCGACCCAGTGGGAGCGGTGGACCTGCATACCGTCCAGCCCGGCCAGCTCGGCGATGGCGTCGCGCAGGCGCATCAGGATCAGGTCGCTGCCCTCCGCCGTGTGGACGCGGACGTAATGGTCCTCCATCTCCAGCGCCAGCAGGTCGCGGCCGAGCCGGGCGGGCAGGCGGGCGAGGAAGGCGGGCTCCGCCGAGGTCGCCGGCGGGCGGTCCGGCAGGGGCGGGGGCGGCGTGGGGGCGGCGAGAAGCCCGCGGTCGCGCAATTCCAGCCAGACCGGGATGGCGGACACCAGCAGGGTGACGAGGACGACGTAGACGGAGAGTTCCGCCAGACCCAGCGGGTCCAGCATGTCCTTGCCGCGCAGCGACTTCTCCAGCAGCGCCACGGCCAGCGTCATCGGCGCCGCCACCGCCAGCGTCACCCCGGCCAGCAGGGCGCGCCACGCCTCCGGCCTCTCGCTCAGCAGGCGGCCGGCGGCCAGGGTGAGAAGCTCGAAGGCGAGGCCGCCCAGCCCGATCAGACCGACCCAATAGGCCAGCCGCTGCGTCAGCGTCAGGTCCGCGAAGGTGCCGAAGGGACCGAGCAGGGCCAGAACCAGCGCCGCGCCGAGCAGAACCGGCACCCGCAGGCCCAGCAGGCGGCGGCGGTAGGGCGTGCGGGGCCGTCCCGTCGCGGATGTGTCCATGGCGTCACGCAAGGTCACGCGCTGGCGGAGCGGGCGGACTGTTCCAGTGACTTGATGTGGGACAGGCCGGGCAGGATTTCCGACTTCACGAACTCCATGCGCCGGTTCGGGCCGCCGCCGCCGCGGGCGAAGCGCGCCTTCCACAGGTCCATCTTCACCGCCAGACCGCACAGCACGCCGCCGATGGTCACGTGGTGGGACGCGATCAGCTCGCGGATGGAATGGAAGGTCTCGGCGTTGATGTCACGCCAGAAGTCCTTCGACCGGTTGTCGAAGCTCTCGAACCGTCCGGTGATCGAAGTGGAGATGTCGGTCAGGTCGCGGCTGATCTCGTCGAGCATGCGCATCTGCCGGGCGTCGCGCTTGACCTCGGTGGAGCTGCGGATCTCGGCCATCCAGGAGAGGAAGCGCTGGATCTCCGGGACGATGTCGTCCAGGCATTTCTTGAAATAGGCCAGCGACAGGAAGATGTCGCCATATTCCTCAAGGAACTGCGGGATCTCTCCAAGCTCGATGTCCAGCCGGTCGGCCATCATGCGCAGATTGCGCAGCGCCTCGTCCCGGTTGGGGTTGGAGAACATGCCGATGATGTCCTTCACGTCCTGGACCTGCATGTCCTCGGACCCGTAGACATACTCGACCAGCGGGCGCGTGAAGACGCGCATGTAGTTGGTCAGCTCCTCCTTCTTGCGGTCGGACAGGGTCAGCGACTCGATGCTGTTGACATCGATGTTCATCCGCCGCAGCTCGATGCGGGAGGTGTAGACGTCGAAGCTGGAGGCGGCGGCGATCTTCTCGATCTTGACGAGATCGCGCTCCACCTCGTCCTTGTAGGATTCGAAATAGGCGGTGAGGTGGCGCGGCGAAACCTGCCCGCTGCCAGTCTGGACGTCGTGGAACATCTCGACGACGGTCTGCAACCGCACGTTCTTGATCAACCGGGCGTGCTGGAGTCCCGGCGTTTCCAGCGGGATGGCCGACAGCGGCATGATGTGCAGCGCGTCGCGGGCCTCGTCCTCCCACTGCCTGCGCCGGCCTCCGCCCTGAGGCCGGGCCGATTTGTCCCCCGCAACCTCGGCCGCGGCTTCGCTGGTGTCTGCCCCGTCGCTCAATGCCATCTCCCCGCAAGCCGGCGCCCATCCGCCCGCTTGGCCACTTTCGAGGTCCCCCACAAGGATAGCGGGTTGCGGGGGGCAGGCAAGGGTTGAAGGGGGCGTCCCGGAGCAATGTCATAGCACCGCTCGTACAGAAACGAAAAGGGCCGGCCCGCGGCGGACCGGCCCTGTCGCAACCTCCGGGGAGGTTTCCGTGGGAGACCTGCGGGCGTCAGTGGACGCTCAGCGGCTCCATGTCGTTCTGGCGGACGGTGGCGAAGGCCACGTCGCGCTCGGCCAGCACCGTCAGGGGCGTGCCGTCGGCGGCGTGGACGGAGAAGGCCGGGGCGTCGTCGACGGTCACCGGCCGCACATAGGCCACATGGTCCAGCCCGAAGGTGGCGAAGTCCTGGGGCGACAGTTGGCGCAGATAGGCTGCGGCCTTGTCGGTATCGAAGCTGTTCATGACGCAGTCCTTTGGACGAATCGGTCGAGGAGGTGTGGGCGGCCAGTCTCAGGCTGGTCGGGCGCCGGGCCGGTCAGGCGTCGCCGCGGTCGGGAGCGACGTCGATGGTTTGCGGTCCGGCGGTGCCGCTGGCGGCCTGGGCGGGCTGCTCGATCTTGATGGTGCGGACCTTCGGTTCCGGCAGGGGCCGCTTCAGGTCGATGTTGAGCAGGCCGTTGTCGAGCGAGGCGCCGACCACCTCGATCCCCTCCGCCAGCACGAAGCTGCGCTGGAACTGCCGGGCGGCGATGCCGCGGTGCAGGTAGATGCGCGAGCGGTCGTCGGTCTGGCGGCCCCGGATGACGAGCTGGTTGTCCTCGATCTGGACCGACAGGTCCTCGGAGGTGAAGCCGGCCACGGCCAGCGTGATGCGCAGGCCCTCGTCCCCGATCTGTTCGATGTTGTAGGGCGGATAGCCTTCCGCGGAATTCTTGGCGATGCGGTCCAGCGTGCGCTCGAACTGGTCGAAGCCCAGGAGCAGCGGACTGTTGAAGAGCGAAAGACGTGTCGTCACGGCGCATCCTCCTCGAGAGGCGAGCGAGTTGCACATTGGGCCCGTTTCCGGCGCCCGGCTGGCTGGCGGCCCGAAAGGGGAGGATCGGCGCCGCTTCGTCATAGATTGGGGTAGGCCGCCCGGCGGTCAAGGTTCGCCGTTGCGGCAAAGCGCACCCGCCGCTTCGGCGGGGCCGCCAGCGCCGGGACGTCAGGCGAGGGGATTGGCGGCCGGTGCCGTGAAGACGAAGCGCCGGCTCGACCAGTAGTTCCAGGCGAAGGTGACGGCGGTCGCCGCGATCTTGGCGGCCAGCGGCGGCACGGCGGGGACCAGCAGCCCGACCACCAGCGTGGACAGCCCCAGCCCGACAAGGTTGAAGGCCAGGAACAGCGGCAGGCGGCGGGCCATCGGGGCCGCCTCCCGGCGCAGGCGGAAGGTCCAGCTGCGGTTCAGCAGGAAGCTGCACAGCACCCCGGCTCCGTAGCCCACGGCGTTGGCGGCCAGCACGGGCGTGCCGGCCAGCGACACCAGCGCCAGGAACAGCGCGAAATCCACCCCGGTGTTCAGCAGGCCGACCGCGGCGAAACGGATGGCCGTCCAGGGAACGGCCCGTCCACGGCCTTCCGTGCCGCTCAACTGTTGGCCTCGCTTTTGACCTCGATGCGGGAGAAGGCTCCGGCGGCCGCGGCGATGCCGGTTCCCAGATGCACCACGACGGGCTCCGGCACGGCCTGCCCGCCGGCACCGGCGGCGGCGGTCCGGGCGGCGGCGTGGGCGGCGGCCTGGGCGGCGATGGCGTCGGGATGGCGGGCGATGCGGTCCACCACGAACAGCGGCCGCTGCTTCGTCTCCATGTAGAGCCGCCCCAGATACTCGCCCAGGACGCCCAGGATCAAAAGCTGGGTGCTGCCCAGCACCAGCGAGACGACCATCACGCTGGTCCAGCCGGGAACCGTCGCGTGCTGGGCCCAGCTCACCAGCGCGTAGCCCAGCGCCAGCACGGCGCACAGCGCGAAGAAGAAGCCGACGTAGGAGGCGGCGCGCAGCGGCTTGATGGAGAAGCTGGTGATGGCGTCCACCGCGAAGCGGATCATCTTGCCCAACGGGTACTTGGTCTCGCCGACGGCGCGGGCCTGCCGGTCGTAGGGCAGCGGCTCCTGCTTCAGCCCGATCCAGCTCACCATGCCGCGGATGAAGCGGTGCTGCTCCGGCATGGCGTTCAGCACCTCCAGGGCGCGCCGGCTCATCAGGCGGAAATCGCCGGTGTCCTTGGGGATCTCGATATCGACCAGCCGGTCGAGCAGACGGTAGAACAGCGCCGCCGTGCCCTTCTTGAACCACGTCTCGCCGTCGCGGGCCATGCGGGTGCCGTAGACCACGTCGGCCCCGGCGTCCATGCGGGCCATCATGGTGGTCAGCAGCTCCGGCGGGTCCTGCAGGTCGGCGTCGATGATCAGGATGCGCTCGCCCCGGCAGACATGGAGGCCGGCGGTCAGGGCCAGCTGGTGGCCGTGGTTGCGCGACAGCCGCACCCCCGCCACGGCCGGATCGTCGCGCACCAGGTCGGCGACGCGGCTCCAGGTGCCGTCGCGCGACCCGTCATCGACCAGGATCAGCTCATAGCTCTCCCCGACCTCGGCGCGGCAGGCCGCGGACACCCGGCGGTGCAATTCGCCGATCCCCTCGGCCTCGTTGTAGCAGGGAACCACCACGGACAACCGCGGGGTCCCGGCAACGGCGTGCTGCATAAACCTTCTCCCGTCACCGCCTCCCGTCCACGCTCCAGGCCCGATGGCAATCCCGGCGATGGTGTTCACGGCGTGAAACCCAACGGAGGTCCTCTTCGGGCGAAAGCGCAGTCTTCGGGCGACACCGGCGCGGTACCGCCGGCATCCCGCTTCCGCAACGGGATTGCAGGCCCTTTTGCCCCGTCGGAATTCGGTACTAACCCGGTCATGCCGCCGCAGCGCCGGGCCGGCTGGCGGAAGTCCCCGGAACGTCACAGACCTATGGCATTTGCGACGATTGCCGGCGCGGACGGGGTCCCCCGAAGGGCGTGGTGCGGTGCGGGACGCGGGATCTTTTCCGCCCCGGCGCGACGCCGCTCCGCCACCCCCTATGGCGATGCCGGGCGGGTTGCCTCTGCCGGGTTGCCCAGTATGGATGACCACCTCCGGCGCGGCACGCCCTTTGCGTGACCGGGGCCGACGGGCGGACCGAAACGGAGCGGCGTCCCCCGTATGCCGGGAATGCGTCGCACGATGCGAATTCGCATCGCGCCGCACTGGCAAAATGCGAAGCGGGACCGCTAGGGGGTTGCAATGAGCATGGTGTCCAGTGAACTGCTGCTCGGGCTGGCGCAGAACATCGGGCTGTTCGCGGTCGTGGCGGTCGTCTTCCTGCAGATCCGCGGCCGGGCCGCCGGCTGGCCGGCGCCGGCGGCCAACGTTCTACTGGGCCTGATGTTCGGCGCGGTGGCGGTGCTGGGCATGGCCGACCCGGTGCGGGTGGCGCCGGGCCTGTTCATCGACGCGCGCAACGTTATGGTCGGGCTGGCCGGTCCGTTCGGCGGTGTCCTGGCCGCAGTGGCGGCGGCGGCGGTGTCCGGAGCCTTCCGTTTCTGGCTGGGCGGGCCGGGAGCCGTGGCGGGGGTTATCTCGCTGGTCGGGGCCGGGCTGATCGGCATGCTGGTGGGGGCGGCGGCGCGGCGGTCCGGGCGGTTCGGCAATCGCCATCTGGCCGCGCTGGCCCTGCTGGTGACGGTGATGGCGCCCTTCAGCTTCCTGCTGCTGCCGCCCGACATGGCGTTCCGCATGTTCGAAACGACGCTGGTGCCGTTGAGCCTTGGAAACCTTCTCGGCACGCTGGCGCTGGGCACCTTCCTGCGCAAGGAGCAGGAGCGCTGCGATCTCCAGATCGCCCTCACCGAAAGCCAGCGCCGCTTCGCCGCGACGGTGGCGAACCTGCCGGGCGGCGTGTATCAGCGGGTGCTGACGGTGGACGGCCGGCTGCGCTTTCCCTATTGCAGTCCGGGCTTCTTCCAGGTGATGGGGCTGCCGGCGACCGAGCGGGTGACGCTGGAGTCGCTGAACCGCATCCTCCACCCCGAAGACCGCCCGCGCCTGTTCGCCTCGATCCACGCCTCCGCCGAGACGCTGGAGCCCTGGAGACTCGAATACCGGATCCTCTGGCCGGACGGCGACATCCGCTGGATCAGCGTCTCCAGCCGCGCGGCGCGGCGCGACAACGGCGACATCGTGTGGGACGGCATCGTCACCGACGTCACCGAGATCAAGCGCAACGAGCAGGCGCTGATCCAGGCCCGCCTGGAGGCCGAGGCGGCCAGCCGCGCCAAGGCCGAATTCCTGGCGACCATGAGCCATGAGATGCGCACCCCGCTGAACGGCATCCTGGGCTTCGCCCGCCTGCTGCTGGACGAGGAGCTGACGCCCCGGCAGCGCCGCCACGCCCGTCTGGTCCGCGACGCCGGCCGGTCGCTGCTGACCGTGATCGAGGACGTGCTGGATTTCGCCCGCATCGAGGCGGGGCGGCTGGTGCTGAACGACGCCCCCTTCGCCATCCGCGACCTGATCGCCAATTGCGAGGCGGTGCTGCGGCTGGAAGCGCAGGCCAAAGGGCTGACGCTGCACGCCGCCGTGGCGCCGGACGTGCCGGACTGGCTGCGCGGCGATCCCGACCGGCTGCGGCAGGTGGTGCTGAACTTGCTCGCCAACGCCGTGAAGTTCACCGAGCATGGCGGCGTCGGCCTGACCATCGTGAAGATCGCCGACACGCCCGCCGGGCCGCACCTGACGATCGCCGTCACCGACACCGGGATCGGCATTCCGCCGGACCGGCAGGGCCAGCTGTTCCAGCGCTTCAGCCAGATCGACCGGTCGCGCGGGGGCACCGGTCTCGGCCTCGCCATCAGCCGGCGGCTGGTGGAGATGATGGGCGGGACGGTCGGGGTGAAGAGCCAGGCCGGCGTCGGTTCCACCTTCTGGCTGTCGCTGGTGCTGCCCGAAGCCGATCCGCCCGTCGGCAACGACGCCCCTTGCGCGGCGGAACTGCTGGTTCACCGCCGTCCGGCGCGCATCCTGCTGGCCGAGGATCTGGCGATGAACCGGGAGCTGATCATGGCCATGCTGCAGGGGGCGGGCCACCGCGTGGGCGCCGTCGCCAACGGGCGGCAGGCGGTGGAGGCGGTGCAGCGCGGCGCCTACGATCTCGTGCTGATGGATGTGCATATGCCGGAAATGGATGGGCACGCCGCCACACGGGCGATCCGCGGCCTGCCGCCGCCGGTGGGGACCATCCCGATCCTGGCGATGAGCGCCAGCGCGCTGCCCGACGAGGTGCAGCGCTGCCACGACGCCGGCATGAACGGCCACATCGCCAAGCCGGTGGACCGCGCCACCATGCTGGACGCGATCGACGGCGCGTTGGGCTGGGCCATCCAGGGCGGTCGGACCGCCGAAGACCCGGACGGCGCGGCACAAAAGTGCGCCATGCCCGAGACCTTCACGGCGGTGGAGCCGATCCCGCTCCGTCAGCCGCTCGACCGCGCGATGCTGGTCCGGCTGTCCGACGAGTTGGGGGAGGAGGCGTGCGCCCGTCTGGCCGCCGCCTTCCTCGACGAGTTGCCGCGGCGGATGAGCCGCCTGCGCACGGGCAGCGAATCCGGCTGCCCGCTCGCGGAAGCGCAGGCGCTGATCGCGCCGTCGGCCAATCTGGGACTGGTCCGTCTGGCATCCGCCTGCCGCGCGCTCAGCGCCGCCCTCCGCGCCGGCCGCCGGCACGAGGCGGAGGGGCTGGCCGGCAACGTCCTCGACGCCGCGGAGGAAGGGGCGGAAGCTCTGCGCGACGCGCTGTCCCGCGGCCGGGGGGCAGCCATTTCAAGTCTCTTGCGAAGGATATCGTCCGGACGCCATAATTCCGATGTGCGGCAACTTTCTCTCCTCCGGCGTGCGCCGGACCTGGCGGACACCGGCAATGGACGAAGCTTTTTCGACGGGGGAGGGACCCGCCGCGGCCCCCCGCACGCGGCTGCGGACGCTGTTGACGACCATCGTCGGGGTGATCGCCCTGTTCGGAGTCGGCCTTTGGGGGGCCGCGACCTGGGCCGACCGCGAGGAGGCGGTGAGCCACGCCCGCGACCGGACGCTGAGCGCCGCCCGCCTGCTGCACGAGCATGTGCGCCGCACCGTGGCGACAAGCGATCTCGTTCTGCAGCGCGTGGACGACCGGCTTCGCCCACGGGAGGTCGAGGCGGTCGGGCGCGACCTGCCGCTGTGGCAGGAGCTGCGCGCGATGTCCGACGCCATGCCGGAGGTCAGTTCCATCTGGATACTCGACGCCGCCGGAAACGGGCTGCTGACCACGCGCCAGTTTCCGTCGCCGCCGATGAACAACGCGGACCGCGCCTTCTTCAAGGCTCACCGGAACGGCGAGGCGTTCCACATCGGCGGGATGATCCGGGGCCGGCTGACCGGCCAGCCGACCTTCACCATCAGCCGCCGGATCGGGACGGTGGAGAATTTTCAGGGCGTCGCCAACATCGCCCTGGACCTCGATTATTTCCGTTCCTTCTTCGACGGGCTGAACATCGGACGCGGAGGCGCCGTCGCCGTGTACCGCGAGGACGGGACCCTGCTGTTCAGCCTGTCGGGCCTGGACACCGCCGCATCGCTGTCCGGGGCACCGTCCGGGGCACCGCCCGACACGCCTCCGGTCACCCGCCCGATGGATGAGGCGCCGCGGGCCACCGGCGGCACGATCTTCAGCCAGTCCCCGGTGGACGGATCGGAACGGATCGTCGCCAACCTGCGGGTTCAGGATCTGCCGCTGATCGTGCAGGTCGGCATGTCGCGGGACGAGGCGCTGACGCCCTGGCGCGAGCGCACGGTCCACGGCGGCCTGCTGGTCCTGCTGGCGGTGGCCGCCTGCGCGGCGCTGGCGATGGCGGCGGCGCGCAGCCTGTCGCGCGAGGAGGTGGGGCGCCGCCGGCTGGCCGAGACGAACGCCGACCTGGACGCCACCGCCCGCAGCCTGGAACTGGCCAACCGCGCCTTCGCCGGGGCCAACCGCCGGCTGAACCTGATCCTGCAATCGGCGTCGGAAGGCATCTGCGGCGTGGACCGCGACGAGCGGATCACCTTCGCCAACCCCGCCGCCTGCGCGCTGACCGGCTACAGCAACGAGGAGATGCTGGGCCGCAGCCTGCATGTGCTGCTGCACCACACCCGCGCCGACGGCACGCCGGCGCCGACCATCGACTGCCCGGTCTTCGAGGTGCTGCGCACCGGCGAGGCGCGGGGCGGGTCGGAGGACATCTACTGGCGCAAGGACGGCACCAGCTTCCCCGTGGAGTTCGCGGCCTCGCCCATGCTGGAGGACGGGCGGGTGGAGGGGGCGGTGGTCGTCTTCCACGAGATCGCCGAGCGCAAGCGGGCCGAGGAGGCGCTGCGCCAGTCCAAATCCGTGGCCGAGGCGGCCAGCCGCGCCAAGAGCGAATTCCTGGCCAACATGAGCCACGAGATCCGCACGCCGATGAACGCCATCCTGGGGCTGGTCCATCTGCTCCAGCAGACCGACCTGTCGACGCGCCAGCGCGACTACGCCCAGAAGATCCGCGTGTCGGCGCAGTCGCTGCTCGGCATCCTGAACGACATTCTGGACTTCTCCAAGGTGGAGGCCGGCAAGCTGGAGCTGGAACGGGTGGAATTCCGCCTGGACGACCTGCTGCAGAACCTCGCGGTGATCGTCGGCGCGGCGGCGCAGGACAAGGACATCGAGGTTCTGTTCTCGGTCGGGCCGGAGGTTCCGCTCGACATCGTCGGCGACCCCTTGCGCCTTCAGCAGGTGCTCATCAACCTCGCCGGCAACGCCATCAAGTTCACCGAGGCGGGGGAGGTGGTGGTGTCCGTCCGCGCCGTCGAGGTGACGGAGGAGCGGGCGGTCCTGACCTTCTCCATCCGCGACACCGGCATCGGCATCGACGCGGAGCAGAAGGAGCGGCTGTTCCAGGCCTTCAGCCAGGCCGACAGCTCCACCACCCGGCGTTACGGCGGCACCGGCCTGGGGCTGGCCATCTGCACGCGGCTGGTCACCCTGATGGGCGGCGTCATGGATGTGACGAGCGAGCCGGGCCGGGGCAGCGATTTCCATTTCACCGCCGTTTTCGGGAACGCTGTCTTCGGGCAGGGCGCTTTCGGGAATGCCGGGCGGGCGGGGGAGCGTCCGTCGCGGTTCCGCGCCGTGCCGCGCGACCTGTCGGTGCTGGTGGTGGACGACAACCTCACGGCGCGCGAGGTGCTGGGCGAGCTGGTCGCCTCGTTCGGCTGGCGGGCCTCGCTCTGCGCGTCCGGGCCTGAGGCGATCGCGGTGCTGGAGCGCGCGACCGCCGACGGGCAGCCCTACGACATCGTGCTGATGGATTGGAAGATGCCGGGGATGGACGGTCTGGAGACCTCCCGCCGCATCCGCGAGGACGGGCTGGTGAAGGCCCCGGTCATCATCGTGGTCTCCGCCTTCGGCCGTGAGAGGATGGGCGCCGCGTCGGGGGATGCGGGAACGCCGGATCTGGGCCTGAGCGGCGCGCTGGTGAAGCCGGTCACCGCCTCCTCCCTGCTCGACGCGGTGATCGACGCCTTTGGGCAGAGCGCGGAGGGCGAGGCGCTGGAAACCACTGCGCTGCACGCCTGCGCGCCGGTTCCCGTCGGCCTTCTCCGGCCGCCGCAACGGCGCCCGCTCTTCGGGCAGCGCCTGCTGCTGGTGGAGGACAACGGCATCAGCCAGGAGGTGGCCCGCGAGATCCTGGAGCGCGCCGGCGCCCGCGTGACCCTGGCCGGCAACGGGCGCGAGGCCGTCGCCCGCGTCGAGGAGGCCAATCCGCCCTTCGATCTCGTCCTGATGGACGTGCAGATGCCTGAAATGGACGGATTCGAGGCGACGCGCCGGCTGCGCGCCCGGCCTGCCGGGCAGGGGCTGCCGATCATCGCGATGACCGCCAGCGCCCTGCCGTCCGACCGGCAGCGCTGCCTGGACGGCGGCATGGACGACCACATCGCCAAGCCCATCGACGTGGAGCAGCTGTTCTCCGTGGTGACCCGCTGGCTCGGCCAACCGGCGACGCCCGGCATCCCGCTGCTGCCCAAGGCCGTGCCGTCCTATGCCCGTGGAACGCTTCCCGCCGAACTGCCGGGCATCGACGTGAAGGACGCGCTGCACCGCCTGGACGGCGACGTCGGGCTGTTCCGCAAGTTCGTCACCGATTTCGCCCGGACCTACGACGGCGTGGCGGACGGCATCGCCTCCGCCCTGGCCGCCGGCGACCTGCCGCGGGCCAAGGCGCTGGGGCATGAGCTGAAAAGTCTGGCGGGGAACATCGGTGCGCGGACGTTGTCCGCCGCCGCGGACGCGGTGCAGGTCGCCGCCTTCCGCGGGGACGGGGCGGCGGCGGCGCAGCAGCTGCCGGTGCTGCGCGTGGAGCTTGAGGCGGTGCTGGACTCCGCCGCCCGGCTGGCCGTGGCGCCGGGGCACGCCCCCGGCGTCCCCCCCGGCCCCCCTCCGGGTGGTGACGGTCCGACGATGGACATCGCGACGCTGGAGCCCATGCTGGAGCGTTTCGCCCGGCTGCTGCGCGACAGCAACTTCGCCGCCGCGGAGGAGTTCGCCATCCTGGCGCCGCCGCTGGCCGACTGGATCGACCCGGTGGCCATGAAGGCGCTCTCGTCGGCGGTCGACGGCCTCGATTTTACAAAAGCTCAAGGAATTTTGCGCAGGATCACCCAGGACCTCGGCCTGTCCCTTCCGGCCGACTGACCCGCTTCACACCAGGAACCGCCTTTCAGGAACCGGCCACCAGGAACCGAACATGACCGACGCACGCTCCAAGATCCTGGTGGTCGACGACATCCCGTCCAACGTGCATGTGCTGAGCCGCATCCTGAAGGACGACCACGACATCTATTTCGCGACCGACGGGGCGAAGGCGCTGGAACTGGCGCAGTCCCGGCTGCCCGATCTCGTTCTGCTGGACATCATGATGCCGGGCATGGACGGCTACGAGGTCTGTTCCCGCCTAAAGGCCGATCCGATCACCCGCGACATCCCGGTCATCTTCATTTCCGCCAAGAGCGAGGTGGAGGACGAGACCTACGGGCTGGAGGTCGGCGCCATCGATTTCATCTCCAAGCCGATCAGCCCGCCGATCGTCAAGGCACGGGTGCGCAACCACCTGCTGCTGAAGCGGCAGACCGATCTGCTGCGCACATTGTCCTTCGCCGACGGCCTGACCGGCATCGCCAACCGCCGCCGCTTCGACGAGGTGCTGCTGCGCGAATGGCGGCGCTGCGCACGGGTGCAGCTTCCGCTGTCGCTGATCATGCTCGATGTCGACCAGTTCAAGCCCTACAACGACCATTACGGCCATCAGGCGGGCGACGAGTGCCTGCGCGCGGTGGCCCAGCTCCTGGCCGGGCAGATGATGAGGCCGGGCGACCTGATCGCCCGCTACGGCGGCGAGGAGTTCGTCTGCCTGCTTCCCGAAACCGACGAGGACGGGGCGGTCCAGGTGGCCGAACGCCTGCGCGGGACGGTGGCCGACCGGCGCCTGCCCCACGCGGTGTCCCATGTCGCCGACCACGTCACCATCAGCCTCGGCGTCGCCACCGCCCAGCCGATGCTGGACAACACGCCGGACCGGCTGACCCAGCTTGCCGACGGCCTGCTCTACGAGGCCAAGCGCGCCGGCCGCAACCGTGTGTGCAGCGGCGGTGTGGAGGTTGCGGTATAAGGGGCCGACCTGAGGCATCACGGATGCAGCCATGACCGCGGCCAGAGCCGGAGACGGCACCGCAAACAGCGACCGGCGTCCTTGTTCAGCGACCGACGTGCGCGGGCGCGGTTTTTCCAGCCGTGCCGCCCTGCCGGTCATGGAAGGCTGGATCGACGCCGCCGTCGCCCCTCTGCCGCCGCTTGCCGTGCCTCTCGCCGATCTCGCCGCCACGCTGGCGGAGGGCGTGGTTCTCGCCGCTCCGGTGACCGCGCCGGGGGATTGGCCGCCCGCCGACCGGGCCGCCCGCGACGGCGTGGCGGTGGCCTCCAGCGACACGCTGGGCGCCGGCTCCTACAACCCGGTTCCGTTGCCGGGCGCCGTGACGGTCGCGGCGGGCGAGCCGATGCCGCCGGGGACCGACGCCGTCCTGCCCGTGGAGGCCATGCAGACCGATGGTCCCTTCGTCGAGGCGCTGGGCAGCGCCGCCCCGGGCGAGGGCGTGGAGCGGCAGGGGGAGGGGCTGCGCGCCGGGACGGTCCTGCTGAAGGCCGGGCACCGCTTGCGCCCGCAGGATCTTGGATTACTCGCCGCGCTGGGGATCGACGTCGTGCATGTCGGCGCCCGCCCGCGGGTGCGGATCGTGCTGGCCGGTGGGCCGCGGTCCGGACCCGAAACGCTGGGCGCGATGCTGGCCGCGCTGGTGGCGCGGGATGGCGGCGTTGTGGAGCTGGTGGGGCCGCTGCCGGCGGACCGCGCCGCTCTGGCCGTCGCCTATGCGGCCCCCGGCGCCGACCTGCTGATCTCCGCCGGCCGCACCGGGGTGGGGGAGGACGACGTGGCACCCCTGGCACTGGCCGACGCGGGAGGGCTCGCCTTGCATGGCGTGGCCCTGCGCCCCGGCGACTCGGCGGCGCTGGGATGGGCCGGCGGCATGCCCGCGGTGTTGCTGCCCGGTGAACCGATGGCCTGCCTGACGGCCTATGAGCTGCTGGCCGGGCGGGCGGTGCGCCGCCTGGGCGGGCGGGACCCCGCGCTGCCGCATCCGGCGGTCCCCGCCGTGACGGTGCGCAAGCTGGTGTCGGAGATCGGCTGCACTGAACTGTACCGCGTGCGCCGGACGGCGGATGGGATGGTCGAGCCGGTCGCCTCCCCACACCGGCCGGGTCTGGCCGGGGCGGTGCTGGCCGACGGCTTCGTGCTGATCCCGGCGGACAGCGAGGGTTTTCCCGCCGGGGCGACCGTGACCCTGCGCTGTTTTGACGGTACAAATCTCTGAACGGCATCGAGCGAAGGGGGGAAGGGCGTGTCCAACCAGGACATCCGGCGAATCGACATCCGGCGTTTTGTCGCCCAGGCGGCCCGGCAGGAGCAGTTTCTCGAGGTGGTGGGCCGCGACGAGGCCGAGGCGCGCTTCCGCCGCCACCTCGACCTGACGCCCAAGGGGGCGGAGACGGTGCCGCTGGGCGCCGCGCTGGGCCGCGTGCTGGCCGCCGACGTGGTGGCGGAGGTCGATGTCCCCGGCTTCGATCGTTCCTCGGTGGACGGCTTTGCGGTGCGCGCCGCCGACACCCAGGGGGCGGGCGAGGACACGCCGGTCGTATTGCGCATGAACGAAGAGGTGCTGTCCGCCGGGCGCGTCCCGGCGCTGACCGTCGCCCCCGGCACGGCCACGGTGCTCGCCACCGGCGGCATGCTGCCGCGCGGCGCCGACGCCGTGGTGATGGTGGAGCACACCGAGTCGCATGAGGAGGGCGACGCCCTTCTGGTGGAGATCCGCAAGCCGGTGGTGCCCGGCGCCTTCGTCGCCGCCGCCGGGTCGGACATCGGGCGCGGCGAGACGGTGATGCGCCGCGGACAGCTGCTGACCTCGCGCGAGATCGGCGTGCTGGCCGCCATCGGGCGGGCCGAGGTCTCGGTGGTCCGCCGCCCCCGCGTGGCCATCCTGTCCACCGGCGACGAGATCATCGCCCCCGGCGAGCCGATCCGGCCCGGCGCCGTCTATGATTCGAACGCCGCCATCCTCGCCGCCGCGGTGGAGGAGCTGGGCGGGGAGCCGGTCCGGCTGGGCATCGCCCGCGACGACGAGGCCGAACTGGCCCCGCTGGTCGAGCAGGGGCTGGCCTGCGACGCGCTGCTGCTGTCGGGCGGCACGTCGAAGGGGGCGGGCGACCTGTCCTACCGCATCGTCAGCCGCCTGACCGACCCCGGCATCGTTGCGCACGGCGTCGCCTTGAAGCCCGGCAAGCCTCTGTGCCTGGCCGTAACGAAGGGCAAGCCGGTGGTGATCCTGCCCGGCTTCCCGACCTCCGCCATGTTCACCTTCCACGAATTCGTCGCCCCGGTGCTGCGTGCGCTGGCCGGCCTGCCGCCCGCGGCGAAGGAGACCGTGGACGCGACGGTGCCGATGCGGCTGGGATCGGAACGGGGCCGGACCGAATATGTGATGGTCTCGCTGGTGCGCGGGGCGGACGGACTGCTGGCGGCCTATCCGCTGTCCAAGGGCTCTGGCGCGGTGACCGCCTTCAGCGCGGCGGACGGCTTCATCGCCATCGACCCGCAGGCCGAGGCGGTCGAGGCCGGCACCCCGGTGTCGGTCCAGCGCATCGGGCGCGACACCCGCCCCGCCGACCTGATCGTGATCGGCAGCCATTGCGTCGGTCTCGATGCCATCACCGGCCGTCTGGTCGAAGAGGGGCTGACGGTCAAGGCGCTGAACGTCGGCTCGATGGGCGGCCTCGCCGCCGCGCGGCGCGGCGAATGCGACGTGGCGGCCATCCACCTGATGGACCCGAAGAGCGGCGAGTACAACCGCCCCTTCCTGACCCCGGCGCTCGGCCTCGTGACCGGTTACCGTCGCCTTCAGGGCATTGTCTTCCGCAAGGGCGACGCTCGTTTCGAAGGCAAAACGGCCGAGGAGGCCGGTCTGGCGGCGGCGCAGGACCCCGACTGCATCCTGGTCAACCGCAACGCCGGCAGCGGCACGCGCATCCTGACCGACCGGCTGCTGGGGGCGGCGCGTCCCACCGGTTACTGGTCGCAGGCCAAGTCGCACAACGCCGTGGCGGTGGCGGTGGCCCAGGGGCGCGCCGACTGGGGCGTCGCCATCGAAAGCGTCGCCACCCTCTACGGGCTGGGCTTCCTGCCCCTGCAGGCGGAGCATTACGACTTCGTGATCCCCAGCGACCGCCGGGACCGGCCGGCGGTCCGGCGCTTCCTGGCGGCGCTGGCCGATCCAGCGGTGCGGGAGAGGCTGACGGCGCTGGGCTTCACCGTTCTGGAAGCGGAATGAACTCCGTCTCGCCGGGAACGGCGTCGAACCGCCCGGCCTTCCATTCGGCCTTGGCCTGTTCGATGCGGTCCTGGCGGCTGGACACGAAGTTCCACCAAATGTAGCGCGGGCCGTCCATCACGGCGCCGCCCAGCAGGATCAGGCGGGCGGTGGTTTCGGCCTCCACCGTCACCGTGTCGCCGGGGCGCAGCACAAGCAGCCGCCCGGCCTCGAAACGGTCGCCGTGGATCGTGACTGTGCCGTCGGCGATGTAGAGCGCCCGCTCCTCCGTCTCCCGGTCGATGGGCAGGCGGGCACCGGCGTCCAGCGAGGCATCGACGTACAGCGTGTCCCACAGCGTGTTCATGGGCGAACGTACACCGTACGCCTCGCCCGCGACGACGCGCAGCCGCTTGCCTTCGCCCTCGACCACCGGCAGCTCGTCGGCGCCGAGATGGACGAAGGCGGGATCGGTTTCCTCATGGGTCTTGGGCAGGGCGACCCAGGACTGGATGCCCGACAGCAGCCGGTCGCGCCCGCGCTCGTCGGTGGCGGAGCGTTCGGAATGGGCGATGCCGCGCCCGGCGGTCATCCAGTTCACCGCCCCCGGACGGATCGGCAGCACGGTGCCCAGGCTGTCGCGGTGCAGGATCTCGCCGTCGAACAGGTAGGTGACGGTGGCCAGCCCGATGTGCGGGTGGGGGCGTACGTCGATGCCCGCCCCGGCTTTCAGGATGGCCGGCCCCATCTGGTCGAGAAAGACGAACGGCCCGACCATCCGCTTGCGGACAGAGGGGAGGGCGCGCCGCACCTCGAATCCGCCGATGTCGCTGGTGCGCGGAACGACCACCGTTTCCAGCCAGCCGTCCGGAGACTCGGTCGATGTTGGCGCCGTCGTCATGCGTGTCCTCCCGTTCCCGAAGCCTGTTCCCAATGGTGGGTGCCACCAACAGGTGGGGACTGGCGCCGCGAATGGGAGGGGGAAAGCGCTCAGTGCCTGGGGGTGCCGCAGCCGCCGCTTCCGCAGCCGCAACCGCCCGCCAGGGCGGTGACGTGGATGGCGCCGCGCGCCGTGGCCAGCAGAACGTCCAGCGGGATGCCGGTGGCCTTGGCGAGATCGCCCAGGCTGGCGCTGTCGGGCACGCCGACGCCGGGGTTGAAGACCGGATGGATCTGCGCCAGCCGGCTCACGGCGTCCGGATCGACGGCGTTCAGCGCGCCCAGGGTGGTGTCGCCTGTCAGGGTGTTGGCGATCAGGATGTCGGCCATGGCGTGTCCGAAGCGGGAGGGAACGGGAATCGGCGGAAGCCGACGGTGCCGCCCGACCAAAGAGCGTTCCTTGACGCCTGTCAAGACGGTGGCAGCGGGTGGGATGGCAGGAAGCCGAGGCCCGAAACGCCAAAGGGCCCACGCGGTGTTGCGCAGGCCCTTCGGGTGTTTGGTGGAGCCAAGGAGGATCGAACTCCTGACCTCTACAATGCCATTGTAGCGCTCTCCCAGCTGAGCTATGGCCCCGAAACTCTGGGCGGCGAGCCTTGCGGCCAGCCTCGGTGGAGCGGGATATTGGTCAGGACGGGGGACCGATGCAAGAGAAAAATTCAGCCCCGCCCAGCTTTTTTCCGCTCACCCGGAAGAGCGCCGGTCAGCGCTCCTCCTCGTCCTCGCCTTCGACGTCGACGACCTCGTCCATGTCGTCCTCGCCCAGCTCCGAGGTGTCCTCGATCAGGACGTCGTCCTCATCCTCGGGCGTCTCGTCGGTTTCCTCGATGTCGTCGACGGACACGTCGTCCTCGACCTCATCGAGTTCCGGCGACTCCTCGGTCTCGGTCTCGACATCCTCGTCCTCCGAGGAGACCACCGGGGCCTTCTTGACATCGTCGACCGGCGCCGGGCGCGCCTTGCGGGACTTCAGCAACGCCTCGGGATCGAACTGCGCTCCGCAGCTCGGGCACACCGGCGGGTCCTTGCGCAGATCGTAATAGCGCGCGCCACAGCTCGGGCAGATGCGCTTGACGCCCCATTCGGGTTTGGCCACGCCTCGTCCTCCGTCACGTTCCTAGGGAATGCCCAATTCGGGAATTGCAAGCCGCGCCCTTTGCCACGCCAGCGGGCGCTTGTCAAAAAAAAGTTCGCTGAATATCGCCGTCGGTGTGGCGGGGCCGGCCGCCGGTGCCAAACTTCAACGCTGCGGTGGTCCTCCGGGCCACCCACCAAGATACCATGATAATGGGGGAGGAAGCCGATGCCGATCCTGCTGTCCCGCCGCTGGCGGGCGCTGCTGTCCGCCGGCCTGTTGGCGGCGCTGCCGCTGGCGGCCCTCGCCCAGACGGCGCCGTCGCTCGCCCCTGGCGCCGCGGGTGATGTGGCGCCGGAGCGCGCGACCGGACGCGGCAGCCGCAGCGTCGACACCGCCACGCGCCACATGGTGGCCGCCGCGAATCCGCTGGCGGCGGAGGCCGGGCGGGACATCCTGCGCGCGGGCGGCAGCGCGGTGGACGCGGCCATCGCCGTGCAACTCGTGCTCAATCTGGTGGAGCCGCAAAGCTCCGGCATCGGGGGCGGCGCCTTCCTGGTCCATTACGACGCCGCAACGAAGGTGGTGACCTCCATCGACGGACGCGAGACGGCGCCGGCCGCGGCGACTCCGGAGCGTTTCCTGGGGGCGGACGGCAAACCGATGCCCTTCTACGACGCGGTGGTCGGCGGGCGGTCCGTCGGGGTGCCGGGCACGGTGATGCTGCTGGAGCACGCCCACCGCACGCACGGCAAACTGCCCTGGCCCCGCCTGTTCGAGCGCGCCATCGCGCTGGCCGAAACCGGCTTCACGGTCAGCCCACGGCTGAACGGCCAGCTGGCGATGGAGAAGCATCTGCCGGGCAACCCCACGGCGCGCGCCTATTTCTACCAGCCGGACGGCACGCCCTGGCCGGTCGGCCATGTCCTGAAGAACCCGGAGTTCGCGGCGACCCTGCGCGCCATCGCTGAGAATGGCTCCGCCGCCTTCTACGAGGGACCGATCGCCGCCGACCTCGTCACGGCGGTGACCGGCCACCCGACCAACCCCGGCGACATGACCGAGGCTGACTTGAAGGCCTATCGGGTGAAGGAGCGGGAACCGGTCTGCGGCCCCTACCGCGCCTACACCCTGTGCGGCATGGGGCCGCCCAGCTCCGGCGGGGTCGCGGTGCTGCAGATGCTGGCCTTCCTGGAGAGCCGCGACATGGCCGCCACCCGCGGCGATCCGGCGCTGGCGGCGCACTGGATGTCGGAGGCCGGGCGACTCGCCTTCGCCGACCGCGGCCTCTATCTGGCCGACCCGGATTTCGTGTCGGTGCCGGTGAAGGGGCTGCTCGACCGTGGCTATCTGGCGAGCCGCGCCGCCCTGGTCGGCGAGCGGTCGATGGGCAAGGCCCAGCCGGGCGAACCGCCCTTCCGGCAAGGCCGTGCCTGGGGCTTTGCCGAGGCCGAGGAGCACGGCACCAGCCACATCTCCGTGGTGGACGGCGCGGGCAACGCCGTCGCCATGACCACCACCATCGAGGACGGCTTCGGCTCCCGCCTGATGGTGCGCGGCTTCCTGCTGAACAACGAGCTGACCGACTTCGCCTTCACCCCGACGGAGGACGGCAAGCCGGTCGCCAACCGGGTGGAGCCGGGCAAGCGTCCGCGCAGTTCCATGGCGCCGACGCTGGTCTTCCGCGACGGCGCCCTGGTCGCTTCGGTGGGGTCGCCGGGCGGCAGCAACATCATCAACTACGTGGGCAAGACGCTGGTCGCCCTGCTCGACTGGAACCTCGACCCGCAGGCGGCGGTGGACGCCCCCAACTTCGGCAGCCGCAACGGCCCGACCGAGCTGGAGCAGGGCACCGAGGCGGAGGGCTGGATCGCGGCGCTGGAGGCGCGGGGGCACATGGTCAAGGCGATGGAGCTGACCTCCGGCACCCAGGCGATCATGGTGACCGGCCAGGGGCTGTCCGGCGGCGCCGACACCCGGCGCGAGGGGGTGGCGGTCGGGGATTGACGGGGGCGGTTTGACAAACAACTTGGCTGGTCTTTTCACCACAGAGACGCAGAGACACAGAGGGCTCACCGCCGCGGGGATGATTGACCTCCGTGTCTCCGTGTCTCTGTGGTTCACACCCCATCCCGTTTCTTGAACCACCCCGGAGCCGCTGCCTCGCCATTGCGTGGGCGCCCCTCGCTTCGTTCCCGCCTCTGTGCTAGGTACTCCGCCCTGGTCACATTCTTGTCTGGGGAGTCCTCCCATGCTGCAGGCGAAGCCGCTTCGCTCATCCTCCACCGGCGCGCTGGCCGGCACCATCCGCGTGCCGGGCGACAAGTCGATTTCGCACCGGTCGCTGATGCTGGGTGCCGTCGCGGTGGGCGAGACCGTCATCCACGGCCTGCTGGAAGGGGAGGACGTGCTGAACACCGCCGCCGCCATGCGCCTGCTGGGCGCCCAGGCGGAGCGCGGCGGGGACGGCGTGTGGCGCGTGCGCGGCGTCGGTCTGGGCGGGCTGGCGGAACCGGCGCAGGTGCTCGACATGGGCAACAGCGGCACGGCGGCGCGCCTGCTGATGGGCCTCGTCGCGTCGCACCCGATCACCTGCGTCTTCACCGGCGACGCCTCGCTGAACAAGCGCCCGATGGCCCGCGTGACCGGCCCGCTGGAACAGATGGGCGCACGCTTCGTCGGGCGGTCGGGCGGGCGGCTGCCGCTGACCGTGGTCGGCAGCGACCGCACGGTGCCGATCACCTACCGCCTGCCGGTGGCCTCCGCCCAGGTGAAGTCGGCGATCATCCTCTGCGGCCTGAACACCGCCGGCACCACCACCGTCATCGAGGCGGAGCCGACCCGCGACCACACCGAGCTGATGCTGCGCCACTTCGGCGCCACCGTGACGACCGAGCGGATGGAGGACGGCGCGCTCGCCGTCTCCGTCACCGGCCAGCCGGAACTGACCGGGCGCACCATCGTGGTGCCCGCCGACCCCAGCTCCGCCGCCTTCCCGGCGGTGGCGGCCCTGTTGCGCCCCGGTTCGGAGCTGCTGCTCCCCGGCGTCGGCATGAACCCACGCCGCACCGGCCTCTACGACACGCTGGTCGAGATGGGTGCCGACATCGCCTTCGAGAATCGCCGCGACGAGGCGGGCGAGCCGGTGGCCGACCTGCGGGTCAAGCACGGACCGCTCAAGGGCATCGTCGTCCCGGCGGACCGCGCCCCCAGCATGATCGACGAATATCCGATCCTCGCCGCCGCCGCCGCCTGTGCGGAGGGCACCACCGTGATGCTCGGCCTGAAGGAGCTGCGCGTGAAGGAAAGCGACCGCCTCGCCATGGTCGCCGACGGGCTGACCAAGTGCGGCGTGAAGGTCGAGGTCGGAGCCGACGACAGCCTGACCGTCTACGGCACCGGCAAGCCGCCGCAGGGCGGCGCCACCGTCGCCACCGCCATGGACCACCGCATCGCCATGAGCTTCCTGGTGCTGGGCATGGCCACATCCGAGCCGGTCCAGGTGGACGACGGCGCCTTCATCGACACCAGCTTCCCCGGCTTCGTCGCTCTGATGAACGGCGTCGGCGCCAAGATCGCGGGGGCGTAAGGGCGATGGGTCTGATCATTGCGATCGACGGCCCGGCGGCGGCGGGCAAGGGCACGCTGTCCAAGCGGATCGCCCAGGCCTACGGCTTCGCGCATCTCGACACCGGGGCGCTCTACCGCGCCGTCGGCGTCGGCGTGCTGCGCGCGGGCGGCGACCCGGCGGACGCGGAGGCCGCGGCGCGGGCCGCCCGCGCGCTGCGGCCGGACGACGGCATCCTGAACGACCCGGCCCTGCGCAGCGACGAGGCGGCGCAGGCGGCGTCCAAGGTCGCGGCGGTGCCGGAGGTGCGGGCCGCCCTGCTCGATTTCCAGCGGCGCTTCGCCGCCACCCCGCCCGGCGGCGCGCCGGGGGCGGTGCTGGACGGGCGGGATGTCGGAACGGTCGTATGCCCGAACGCCGATGCCAAACTGTTCGTTACCGCTTCGGTGGAGGTGCGGGCCGAGCGGCGACTCAAGGAGTTGCGGGAACGCGGGATTCCGGCTATACCGTCCGACGTCCTGGAGGACATGAAGGCCCGTGACACGCGCGACAGCCAGAGGACGGTAGCACCGCTCCTGCCGGCTGCCGACGCTTTTGTGCTTGATACCTCCGCCCTCGACGCCGACCAGGCGTTCGCAGCGGCGACCGCCTTTATCGGAACGAAAACCGGTTTCGGCCCCAAGGTCTGAGCATCAGGGTCCGGGCGCTTCGGCCCTCCATATGGAACGCATGTCAACCAAGTCGCCGGGCGTGGTGCCCGGCGCGGTGGTCCCATCGGGGGCCGGCCCGTTTTGCCGCGGGACGGACCATGGCGGGATCGCTTTCGGCCAACCTTAGGAGTTTCAATGGCACAAGCTATGGCCCGGACCGGCGAAAAGGAAAGCTTTGCGGCTCTGCTCGAGGAGTCGCTCGGCACGGCCGAGTCCCTCGAAGGCTCGGTCGTCAAGGGCCGCGTCGTCTCCGTCGAGAACGACATGGTCACCATCGACGTCGGTCTGAAGTCGGAAGGCCGCGTCGCGCTGAAGGAATTCGCCGTTGCCGGCCAGCCGCCCGAGATGAAGGCGGGCGACACGGTCGAGGTGTATCTGGAGCGGATGGAAGACAAGAACGGCGAAGCCGTTCTGTCGCGTGAGAAGGCCAAGCGCGAAGAGGCCTGGGCGCTGCTGGAGAAGTCCTTCCAGGACCAGACCCGCGTCACCGGCGTCATCTTCGGCCGCGTCAAGGGCGGCTTCACCGTCGACCTGTCGGGCGCCGTGGCGTTCCTGCCGGGTTCGCAGGTGGACATCCGTCCGGTCCGCGACATCTCCCCGCTGCTGGGCACCCCGCAGCCCTTCCAGATCCTGAAGATGGACCGCTCGCGCGGCAACATCGTCGTGTCGCGCCGCGCCGTGCTCGAAGAGAGCCGCGCCGAGGCCCGTTCGGAGCTGGTGGCCAACCTCAAGGAAGGCCAGGTTCTGCAGGGTGTGGTCAAGAACATCACCGACTACGGCGCGTTCGTGGATCTGGGTGGTGTCGACGGCCTGCTGCACGTCACCGACATCGCGTGGCGCCGCATCAACCACCCGTCCGAGGCCCTGCAGATCGGCCAGACCGTCACGGTCCAGGTCATCCGCTTCAACCCGGAGACCCAGCGCATCAGCCTCGGCATGAAGCAGCTGGAAGCCGATCCGTGGGAAGGCGTGGAAGCCAAGTACCCGGTCAGCTCGCGGTTCAAGGGTCGCGTCACCAACATCACCGACTACGGCGCCTTCGTGGAGCTGGAGCCGGGGATCGAGGGCCTGGTGCACGTCTCGGAGATGTCCTGGACGAAGAAGAACGTCCATCCGGGCAAGATCGTGTCGACGTCTCAGGAAGTCGAGGTCATGGTCCTGGACGTCGATCCGCAGAAGCGCCGCATCAGCCTGGGCCTCAAGCAGTGCCTGGACAACCCGTGGGAGACCTTCCTCGAGAAGTTCGGTCCGGGCACGGAGCTGGAAGGCGAGGTCAAGAACATCACCGAATTCGGTCTGTTCGTCGGTCTGCCGGGCGACATCGACGGCATGGTCCACATGTCCGACCTCGACTGGAACAAGTCGGGTGAGGAGGCCATCGCCGAGTACAAGAAGAGCGACCGCGTCAAGGTCAAGGTCCTGGACGTGGATGTCGAGAAGGAGCGCATCTCCCTCGGCATCAAGCAGCTCGCGAACGATCCGTTCGAGGCTGCCACGGCCGGCCTGAAGAAGAACGAGGTCGTCACCTGCACCGTCACCCAGGTCACCGACGGTGGCATCGAGGTCACAGTCGGCGAGGGCTACACCGGCTTCATCCGCAAGTCGGACCTGTCCCGCGACCGTTCAGAGCAGCGTCCGGACCGCTTCGCCGTCGGCGAGAAGGTCGACGCGAAGGTGACCCAGATCGACCGCGGCTCCCGCCGCATCTCGCTGTCCATCAAGGCCCGCGAGATGGAGGAGGAGAAGCAGGCGATGGCCGAGTACGGTTCGTCCGACTCGGGCGCCTCGCTGGGCGACATCCTGGGTGCGGCTCTGAAGCGCAAGCAGCAGACCGGCGAGGAGTAAGGTCCTTCCCATTCCCCTCCCCTGCGTCAGCGGGGGAGGGTCGGGGAGGGGCCCGTCTCCCGTATCTATGCCAAAGAAAAAGCCGCCGCGGTCACCCCGCGGCGGCTTTTTCCGTTTGAAACGTTTCAGCCCTTCACCCCTCCTCGTCCTCCTTGATGAGGTCGCGGTAGGCGTGCCAGCTGGCATGGCCGACCAGGGGCAGGGCGACGATCAGTCCGAGGAAGCCGGTCACCAGCCCGGCGCCGGTGACCAGCACGATCAGCCCGGCCCACAGCGCCATGACCCGCGGGTTGCGCAGCACCGCCATCGCCGAGGCCAGCGCCGCGGCGAAGACGTCCACCGGGCGATCCATCATCATCGGTAGGGCGGTGGCGTTGGTGATGAAGGCGAAGGCGGCGAAGGCGAAGCCCAGCGCCGTGATGAAAGCGGTGAAGACCAGACCGTCCAGGCTGAACATCTGCGCCACGAAATGATCGAGCGCGATGGCCTCGTGCGGGAAGAACAGGGCGAAGGCCACCACGTTCATCCGTGCCCAGATCATCACGTACAGCATCAGGATCAGGCCGGCGGTCAGGATGTGGTAGGGGTTGGCCCGCCACGCGGTCAGCGCCCGCCACAGGCTGGGCCGCCGCCCCTCCTCGACATCCTTGGAAATCCGGTAGAGGCCGAGCGCCAGGAGCGGGGCGATCAGCAGAAAGGCGCCGATCATCGGCGCGATCAGATAGGCCATGCCCGCCAGGACCAGCCCGCCGGTCAGCGCGACGCCGATGGCGACGAACAGGGCACCGTAGGCAAGGCTGACCCAGCCCGACGCCCGCAGGTCCGCCCAGCCCGCCCGCAGCCAGCCCAGAGCCTGGGCGGCGGTGACGGTGCGGACGCGGTCCGCGTAGGGCAGGCCGGCCAGCGGATCGGCTGGGCCGGTGTGATGGGCGTGTGTCATGGCGAACCTCCAACCGCGTCCCTCCAACCGCGTTCGGCGACGGGGACCGTTCCATCCATGTCATCGGAAATAGTGTGATCAAAGGCAATCCGTAAGACGGATTAATCACATTTCGGGCCTTTTTCCGGGCGGTGATCGGGCAAGCCGGAGCGTTGCCGGGAAAAGGGTTCCGCCAGAAAGGCTTAGCTTGACGGTCACCGGACCCGGTGGCACGCTTGCGCGCAGGTCAAGGAGCGCGGTCCAAGGGCGCTCGAACCGGGGGAAACGGAATCGCCATGACCAAATCAGAGCTGATTCAACGGCTCGCGGAGCGCAATCCGCATCTGTACCAGCGCGACATCGAAAAGATCGTCGGCACCATCTTCGACGAGATCTCCGAAGCGCTCGCCCGCGGCGACCGGGTGGAACTGCGCGGGTTCGGCGCCTTCTCCGTCAAGCGTCGCGACGCCCGCACCGGCCGAAACCCGCGCACGGGCGAAGCCGTCGAGGTGGGCGAGAAGGCGATCCCCTTCTTCAAGACCGGAAAACAGTTGCGCGAGCGCTTGAACACCGACGAATGATTTCCGTTCATTGACAGCCTGTCACTGATTCATCGGCCCGGACCCGGCGCTGCCCCGGTCCCCGACCACGGACACGAGGACCATACCCGTGCGTTTCATCGCCCTCATCATCGCCGTTCCCATCGCGCTAGCCGCGGTGCTGTTCGCCATCTCCAACCGTGGCCTGGTCACGCTGTCGCTCTGGCCGCTGCCCTTCACGCTGGAGGTTCCGGTTTACCTCGCCACGCTGGTGGCGCTGGTGATCGGCTTCCTGGCCGGCGGAGTCGTCGCCTGGAACGCCCAGCGCCGCCACCGCCGCCGCGCCCGCCGCTCCTCCGACCGCGTGTCCTACCTGGAGCGCGAGCTGAAGGAGACGCAGGTCCGCGCCGCCGCCGCGGAGAAGCGTCTGGCGGAGATGAACCGTCCAGTGTCCGGCACCGGCGGCCTGCCCGCGGTGACCGGCTCCGGCGCCGCCCTGCCGGCGACCACGGTCCACTGACCGCCCGCCGGCATCCCCTTCGGCCTCCCGTCCGGCTGGGGGGCGGGAGGGGGGTTCCGCTTTGCCGGACCTGTGGAGGGAGCCGCCGATGCGCACCGTCACCGGAGCCGAGCTGAAATCCGTCCTGCACTTCCGCATGCTGATCGAGCGCATGCGGCAGACCTTCCGCGCCGGGGTCGAGGTGCCGATGCGGCACCACCACACGGTCGAGACCTATGGGCAGAACGACGGCACGCTGCTGCTGATGCCGGCGTGGCAGGTCAACCAGTCCATCGGCGTCAAGGTGGTCACCGTCTTCCCCGACAACGGGGCGAAGGATCTGCCGGCGGTGCAGGGCATCTACCTGCTGATGGACGGCAGGACGGGGATGCCCCAGGCGGTTCTGGACGGCACCGCCCTGACCAAGCGGCGCACCGCGGCGGCCTCCGCGCTCGCCGCCTCCTACCTCGCGCGGCCCGACTCGGAACGGCTGCTGATGGTCGGCACCGGGGCTCTGGCGCCCGAGCTGATCGAGGCCTTCGCCACCGTCCTGCCGATCAAGCATGTGCTGGTCTGGGGCCGCAGCATCGAGAAGGCGAAGAAGGTGGCCAACCGCTTCCACCGCCCGAAATTCCGCATCGAGGCCACCGCCGACCTGGAAGGGGCGGTGCGCGGCGCCCAGGTGATCTCCTGCGCCACGCTGGCGAAGGAGCCGCTGATCCGCGGCGAATGGCTTCAGCCGGGCGCCCACCTCGACCTCGTCGGCGGCTTCACCCCGGAGATGCGCGAGGCGGACGACGACTGCATCCGCCGCTCCCGCGTCTTCGTGGACACGCGCGAGGGCGCCTGCAAGGAGGCGGGGGACATCGTGCAGCCGATGAAGGCCGGCATCCTGACCGACGCGGACATCGCCGGCGACCTCTACGACCTGACCCGCGGCCAGCGCGCCGGACGCCGCTTCTACGACCAGATCACCCTGTTCAAGTCGGTCGGCACCGCGCTGGAAGACCTCTGCGCCGCCCAGCTGGCGGTGGAGATGGTGATCCACAACGACACGATCCGTTAAGGCGTTTTCCCATCATGACTCTCCGCATCACCGTCGTCGGCGCCGGCATCATGGGGCTGTGCACGGCCTGGGCGCTGGCCCGCGCCGGGCATGAGGTCGCGGTCTTCGACCAGGGCCAGGTGCCCAACCCCTTCGGCAGCTCCGTGGACCAGCACCGGCTGTTCCGCCACGCCTACGGCGCCAGCGCCGGCTACGCCCGCATGACCGACCGCGCGCTCCAGGCGTGGGAGCGGCTGTGGGGCGACCTGGGCGAACGGCTGCTGGTTCCCAGCGGCACGCTCTGCACCGCCTCGGCGGAGGACGGGCGGCGCTGGCTGGCCGACAGCGTCGATGTGCTGGAGTCGCTGGGCCATCCCTTCCGCCGCCTGACCCCGGCGCAGATCGCCGCGGAATTCCCGCTGGTCGACGCCAACGCGGTGGCGGAGGGGCTGCATCTGGAGTCCGGCGGCGTGCTGCTTGCCGGGCGGATCGTGGAGCTGCTCAGCCACCATCTGAACGCGCTGGGGGTGACGGTCCACGCGCGTGCCCCCGTGACGGCGATCGACGCCGAGCGTGCCACCGTGACGCTCGCCGACCGCCGGACCATCGGCGCCGACGCGCTGGTGGTTGCTGCCGGGGCCTGGGTGACCAAGCTGCTGCCGGTAACGGCGGCTCGCCTGACCCCGTCCCGGCAGGTGGTGGCCTATCTGATGCCGCCGGAGGGGCTGCGCGGCGTCTGGGCCAAGGCGCCGATGCTGATTGACGCGGACGGCGAGAGCGGGGTCTACGTCGTGCCCCCGGTGGCCGGCACGACGATGAAGGCGGGCGACCACCGCTTCTCGCGCGTCGGCGACCCGGACGCCGACCGTGATCCTGATCCGGACGAGGCGCGCGACGTGCTGGACCGCGCCCGCCGGGTGCTGGCGGACGGGCACCGCTACAGCCTCGCCAACGCGGCGACCTGCTTCTACACGGTGACCGACGACGAGCGCTTCGTCGTCGAGCCGCTGTCCGCCCGCTGCTGGCTGATGAGCGCCTGTTCCGGCCACGGCTTCAAGTTCGCCCCGGCGCTGGGCGAGGCGCTGGCCGCCGCCATCGGCGATCCGGCGCAAGCGTCGCAATTGCCGGACTGGGCTGCCGGGCGCTGAGCGCTCTCCCGGCGCCGCCCTTCCGGGAACCGGCGGAACGGTGCGGCTCCACCCCTGTTGAGAGGGCAATCAGCCTGTGTTGGCTGAAGCCTTACCGACAGGGAGTGAAGCATCCATGGCCGACGAACCTCGCAAAGTGGGTGTCTATGACACGGACGGCAACCGGACGGCGACGGGCGGTGCGGCCGGCTCCATGAACTGGTGGGTCATCGCGCTGGTCGTGCTGGTGGTCCTCGCCCTCCTCTATTACTTCCTCTGAGTCTGGACCACGTCCGGATCGGACCAGCACAGGAGCGGGTTCATGAACAAGAAGACCATTGTCGCGCTGTACGACGATCTGTCCGGCGCCGAACGCGCGTTGAGCGAACTCGAAGCTGCCAATCTGCGGCAGGACTTCACCATGATGGGCGCCGACAGCGCGAAGCTGGGTTCGTCGGCCAGTCTGGCCACCGAGAACCGGCTGGAAAGCTGGCGCCACGCCGCCGATTTCGGGCAGGACCCGAATTTCGACGCCCGCGACCGCCGCGTCTCCATGCTGACCGGCGTCGGCGTGACTCGGGAGGACGCGGAGGTCTTCGCGGAGGGCGTGCGCCGCGGCGGCGTGCTGCTGGTCGGCCGGGTCGAGGAGGCGATGTGCGACTCCGCGCTGACCGTCATGCAGCGCCACGGCTCGGTGGACATCCCCGGCCGGGCTCAGAGCTACCGCGAGGCCGGCTGGAGCGGTTATGACGCCGGCACCGCCGATTACGACAACGCGCAGGCCGCCGAGGAACGCCGCCGCGCCGCCGCCGCCGCGCTGCGCGACGTCAACACCCAGGGCACCAACCCGGCGGCGGGCGCTCCAGCCGCCGCGCCGACCGCTGCTCCGGCGGGAACTCCGGCCACTCCGCCGACCGGCCGCGTCGACGTGAACCGCGAATAGCGGTCCTCACCCCTCTCCGGCCCCCGGAAGTCTGGTGATTGCCGCCGGCCCTTGTTAGGCTGCGCCCCGTCACCATCGTCCAGGGTCCGGAGAGCCGTTTTTCCATGAGCACGCCCAGCATCGCGCCCGCCTCGCGCATCTTCTGCGCCGTCGACACGACCGACCTCGACACCGCCCGCGACCTCGGCCGGCGCATCGCGGGAGTGGTCGGCGGGATCAAGCTGGGGCTGGAGTTCTTCATCGCCCATGGCCCGGCGGGCATCCGCGCGGTGATCGGCGAGGATGGCCCGCCGCTGTTCCTCGACCTCAAGCTGCACGACATCCCCAACACGGTCGCAGGCGGCATCCGGGCGGCGCTGCCGCTGAAGCCCGCCTTCCTGACCATCCACACCTCCGGCGGCCCGGCGATGATGCGCGCGGCGGCGGAGGCCGCGGCGAGTGCCGGTGTCGGCCGTCCGAAGATCCTCGCCGTCACCGTGCTGACCAGCATGGACGCTGCCGACCTCCAGGCCGTCGGGCAGAGCGTTCCGGTGGCCGATCAGGTGAAGCGGCTGGCGCTGCTCGCCAAGGAATCCGGGGTGGACGGCGTCGTCTGCTCCCCCGCCGAGGTGGCGCTGATCCGCGAGGCCTGCGGACCGGACTTCATCCTGATGGTGCCGGGCATCCGCCCCGCCTGGGCCGCCGCCAACGACCAGAAGCGCGTCATGACCCCCGCCGAGGCGCTGGCCGCCGGGGCGGACCATCTGGTCATCGGCCGCCCGATCACCGGCGACGCCGACCCGGAAGCCGCCGCCCGCCGCATCGTTTCGGAACTGTAAGGACCCGCGCCATGCCCGTCAGCGTGAAGATCTGCGGCCTCACCGAGCCCCTGTCGCTGCACGCCGCGGTGTCCGGCGGGGCGCGCTATGTCGGCTTCGTCTTCTACCCGCCGAGCCCGCGCTCCATCGCGCCGTCCATGGCGGCGGAGCTGGCGCGGCTGGTCCCCACCGGCGTGCGCACGGTCGGGTTGTTCGTCGATCCGGAGAACGACTTCCTGGAGCATGTGGTCAGCCAAGTCCCCTTCGACCTGATCCAGCTCCACGGCAAGGAGACGCCGCGCCGCATCGCCGAGGTGAAGGCCGCCTTCAACATCCCGGTGATGAAGGCGATCAAGGTCGGCGGGCCGGAGGATCTGGCCGCCGCGCTGGAGGCCGCCGAGGTCGCCGACCGGCTGCTGTTCGACGCCAAGCCGCCGGCCAAAGTGTCGGCCCTGCCGGGCGGCAACGGCATCGCCTTCGACTGGACGCTGCTCGCCGGGCGGAGCTGGCCGAAGCCCTGGATGCTGTCCGGCGGGCTGAAGCCGGAAAACGCGGCGGAAGCGGTGCGGACGACCGGGGCCACGGCGCTCGACGTGTCGTCGGGGGTGGAGGACCGTCCCGGCCACAAGGACCCGGAGCTGATCCGCCGCTTCCTCGACAGCGTGGCCGGGCTGTGACGTCTCGTCGCGGCAAGGCATTTGAATAAAATTTGATGTTGCCGCAGGGCTTTCCCTTTTGGCGGATGGGCACAACTTAATCGCACGACCGGGTTGCGGACCTGGGGTATGACTTCGTGCGATACTGTTGGCATCCATGGGCCGCGACCGGTGGATGTGTCCGAAGGGAAGCCGTGCAAGCCCGATGACCAGCTCGTCCGACACACGCTCGCCATCCGACAGCCTCGGCCTCGTGCTCGACGAGCATTTGCGATGGATCGGGCAGTGGCACCGCGCGGTCTTCTTCCGCGGCGGGCAGGGGGGTGAGCGGGTGTCGGCCCCGGCCTCCTTCGCGGCGTGGTGCGTGGCGGTCAACGCCGACGATCTGGCCCACCAGCCCGCCGTGGAGAAGCTGGTCACCCTGCACGAGCAGATGCACCGCAAGGCCAAGCTGCTTCTGCTGAAGGCGGCCGGCGGCGAGAGCCCCAGCGAGGCCGACTATGAGGGGGTGATCGCCCGTTTCGAGGAGTTCGTCCTGCATCTGCGCCGGGTCGAGCGCGCATTTGGTGCTGCGGCGAGCGGGCTGGACCCGCTGACCGGCCTGCGCACCCGCCGCGGCATGCAGGAGGCGCTGGAGCGCGAGCACAACCGCTTCCGCCGGAACGGCCCGGCCTTCTGCGTCGCCATCTGCGACATCGACCGCTTCAAGGGCATCAACGACACCTACGGCCACGACATCGGCGACCGCGTCCTGGCCGCCACCGCCGCCGCGATCAGCCGGGGCATCCGCAGCTTCGACGAGGCCTTCCGCATGGGCGGGGAGGAGTTCCTGATCTGCCTGAAGGAAACCGGCCTCGCCGAGGGCTTCCGGGTCATCGAGCGGCTGCGCGGCGAGCTGGCGCGGACCCCGGTGGCACTGCCGGACGGGCGGCGGATCGCGGTCACCGCCTCCTTCGGGCTGGTCGAGGCCGGGGAGGACCTGCCGGTGGAGGAGATGGTGGTCTGCGCCGACCGTGCCCTCTATCAGGCGAAGAACAGCGGCCGCAACCGCGTGGTCCGCTATGGGGTCGACCAGCCGGAGGTGGCGGCGGGACGGTCGGCGCTTCCGAACCGACGCTGATTTTCGTCTCCCGAGCGGTATACGGCGGCATCGCTTAAGGGCGGCTTGGCCGAAGCGGGTCCGCCGGGTTAGGATCGGGGTCTATACAGGCCGCGGCACGAGATCCATGCGCACCAATTCCGAATTTCCCAATCTGTTCATCCTCGACCACCCGCTGATCCAGCACAAGCTGACGCTGATGCGGGCCAAGGAACGCTCCACCGGCGGTTTCCGCACCCTGCTGCGCGAAATCTCGCTGCTGATGGGCTATGAGATCACCCGCGACCTGCCTTTGACGACCGAGCGGATCGACACGCCGCTCCAGCCCATGGACGCGCCGGTCATCGCCGGCAAGAAGCTGGCCATCGTGCCGGTGCTGCGCGCCGGCCTCGGCATGGCCCAGGGCCTGCACGAGCTGGTGCCGTCGGCGCGCGAGGGGCACATCGGCCTCTACCGCGACCACGACACCAAGATGCCGCACGAGTATCTGGTGAAGCTGCCCGAGGCGGAAGGCCGCCTGTTCATCGTCGTGGACCCGATGCTGGCGACCGGCAATTCCGCGGTCCATGCCTGCGACGTGCTCAACCGCCACGGTGTGGACGACGAGAACATCCGCTTCATGGCGCTGGTGGCGGCGCCCGAGGGCATGCGCGTCTTCGCCGCCGCCCACCCGCGGGTGAAGGTGTTCACCGCCTCGCTCGACAGCCATCTGGACGAGAACGCCTACATCGTCCCCGGCCTGGGCGACGCGGGCGACCGCATGTTCGGCACCAAGTAACCACAAACAGCGGCCGCATCCCTGTCATACCCTCACGGGAAAGGGATGCGGCATGTTGTCATTGCGAATTATTCGCACAGTGTGAGACCATAGGGCTCCCGTTCGACACATCCCTATGGGCGCAACCGGCCTTGACGACGGACACCTTTCAAACCCCCGGCCAGCCTCCGGGCGGCCCGGTTCAGGCCGCCGGCTTCCACTCCTCCTTGTGGGCCTCCCTGTGGCATCGCATCGGTTTCAGCGGCTGGACGCTGGCGACGCTGGTGATCGCGGCGCTGGTCACACTGCCAGTGCTGGCGGTGATCAGCCGCGTCTTCGTGCCGACGGACGGGGTGTGGCAGCATCTGGTCGAGACGGTTCTGGCGGAGTATTTGCTGAACACCGTGCGCCTCGTCTTCGGGGTGGGGCTGGGCACGCTGGTGATCGGGGTGGGCACCGCCTGGCTGGTCACCATGTGCCGCTTTCCCGGCAGCCGTACGCTGGAATGGGCCCTGCTGCTGCCGATGGCGGTGCCGGCCTACGTCATGGCGTATGTCTACACCGACCTGCTCCAGTTCGTCGGCCCGGTGCAAACCGCGCTGCGCGAGGCCTTCCACTGGTCGCGCCGGGATTACTGGTTTCCCGACATCCGTACGCTTGAAGGCGCGGCGTTGATGATGACGCTGGTGCTGTACCCGTACGTCTATCTGCTGTCGCGCGCCGCCTTCCTCGAACAGTCCGTCTGCGTGCTGGAGGTCAGCCGCACGCTCGGCCGCGGGCCGTGGCGCAGCTTCTTCACGGTGGCGCTGCCGCTGGCCCGCCCCAGCATCGTCGCCGGCCTGGCGCTGGTGCTGATGGAGGTTCTGGCCGATTTCGGCACGGTGCAGTATTTCGCGGTGAACACCTTCGTCACCGGCATCTACCGGACGTGGTTCGCCATGGGGCAGCCGGTGGCGGCGGCGCAGCTGGCCGCCGTGCTGATGATGTTCGTCCTGGTGCTGGTGCTGATGGAGCGCTGGTCGCGCCGGCAGGCCCGTTACCACCACACCACCACCCGCTACCGCCGCCTGCCCAAGCACCGGCTGACCGGCTGGCGCGGCGCCGCCGCCGTGACGGCCTGCGGGTTGCCGCTGCTGCTCGGCTTCCTGCTGCCCGCCGGGCTGCTGGTCCGCATGGCCGTGACCGCCGGGGATCAGGCCTTCGGGCCGGTGTTCCTGACGCTGGCCCGCAACAGCTTCACGCTGGCGGCTCTGGCCGCAGTGCTGGCGGTGTCGCTGGCGCTGGTCCTGGCCTACGGGCAGCGGCTGCGCCCGACGCCGCTGCTGAAGGGCGCGGTGCGCGTCGCCGCCATGGGCTACGCCATTCCCGGCTCGGTGATCGCCGTCGGCGTGCTGATTCCCTTCGCCCATCTCGACAACGCCGTCGACGCCTTCATGCGCCAGACCTTCGGCGTGTCCACCGGCCTGCTGCTGAGCGGCACCATCGCGGCGGTGCTGTTCGCCTATCTCGTCCGCTTCCTGGCGGTGTCCTTCAACACGATCGAGGCCAGCCTGGGCAAGATCCGCCCGACGATGGACTTCGCCTCGCGCGTGCTCGGCCACACGGCGGGGCGGACGCTGATCCGGGTGCACGCGCCGATCATGTGGGGCAGCCTGTTGACCGCCGGCCTGCTGGTCTTCGTCGACGTGATGAAGGAACTGCCGGCGACGATGATCGTGCGGCCCTTCAACTTCGACACGCTGGCGGTTCGCGTCTACACGCTGGCCTCCGACGAGCGGCTGACCGAGGCCGCCACCGGGGCGCTGGCCATCGTCGCGGTCGGCATCGTGCCGGTGATCCTGCTCAGCCTATCCATCAGCCGCTCCCGCCCCGGCCAGACGGACGAGTGACGACTGTCGCCGCCGCCGCAACAGTGTTGAGCGGCGGTGAGGCTTTATCCGGCGCCCTGGAAAGAATACCTCTCTCTCAGCCATCTTGCCTGAGGAGAGCGTCCGATGACCGCCGAAACCGTCCGCCCCGTCCTGACCGCCGTCGAAGGCATGGAAGCGTCCGACGGGGCCGGCGTGCGCATGACCCGCATGGTCGGCACGCCGCGCCTGCGCATGCTCGACCCCTTCCTGATGCTGGATTACTTCGGGTCCGACACGCCGCAGGACTATCTGGCCGGCTTCCCCGACCACCCGCACCGCGGTTTCGAGACGGTCACCTACATGCTGGCCGGCCGCATGCGCCATTGGGACAACCACGGCCATGAGGGCGTGATCGAAACCGGCGGCGTGCAGTGGATGACCGCCGGGCGCGGCGTGATCCATTCCGAGATGCCGGAGCAGACCGAAGGGTTGATGAAGGGCTTCCAGCTCTGGATCAACCTGCCGGCGCGGCTGAAGATGTCGGAGCCCGCCTATCAGGAGTTCGCCGCCGACCGCATCCCGGTCGAGACGCGCGAGGGCGGGACCACGGTGACGGTGATCGCCGGCACCACCGGCAACGGCACCGCCGGCCCGGTGCGCAGCGGCCCGACGGAGGCCCGCTACTTCGACGTCAGCCTGCCGGCCGGCGCCGCCTTCTCCGAGCCGGTGCCCGCCGGTCACGCGGCGGCGCTGGTGGTCTTCGAGGGATCGGTGGTGGCGCCTGGCAGCTCCGTCCGGCTGGGCGGGCCGCGGGTGCTGGTGCTGGGCGAGGGCGACCGGGCGGAGATCACCGCCGGCCCGTCCGGGGCGCGCTTCCTACTGCTCTCCGGCCGGCCAATTGGCGAGCCGGTGGCCTGGGGCGGCCCCTTCGTCATGAACAGCCGCGAAGAGGTGATGCAGGCCTACCGCGACTATGAAGAGGGGAAATTCTAAGACCGCACAAACGAAAAGGGCGCCCCCCACCGCTGGGACGCGCCCCTTCGCTACGCCGAACGGTGGCTTACTTCCAGCCGGCGCGATCCATGATCTTCAGAGCCTCGGCGTTGTTCTTGCCGTAGACGGCGGCGTTCAGCGGGTCTTCCTTGAACTTGCCCCAGGAAACCAGAACCGGCGCGGTCTCGGCCCCGGCCACGATCGGGTACTCGTAGTTCTTTTCCGTGAACATCTTCTGGGCCTCGGGGCTGACCAGATACTCCAGGAACTGGACGGCCTGCTCCTTGTTCGGCGCGTTCTTCATCACGCCGGCGCCGGAGACGTTGACATGGGTGCCGCGGTCGCCCTGGTTGGGGAAGATCACGCCCAGCTTCTCCGCGATGGCCTTGTCCTCCGGCTTGGCGGAGGAGGCGATGCGGGCGAAGTAGTAGGTGTTGGTCACGGCCACGTCGCCTTCGTTGGCGGCCACGCCCTTGATCTGATCGGTGTCGCCGCCCTGCGGCTTGCGGGCCATGTTGGCGACGACGCCCTTGGCCCACTCCTCCGTCGCCTTCTCGCCATGGGCGGCGAGCAGCGAGCCGACGAGCGACTGGTTGTAGACGCTGGTCGAGGAGCGGACGAGGACGCGGTCCTTCCACTTCGGATCGGCCAGCTCCTCGTAAGTCTTGATCTCGTCCGGCTTCACCGAGGCCTTGTTGTAGACCAGGATGCGGGCGCGCTTGGAGATGCCGAACCAATGGCCTTCCGGCTCGCGCAGGTGGGCCGGGATGGCCTCCTCCATGACCTTGGAGCGGGTCGGCTGGAGCAGACCGGCCTCCTGGGCGCGCCACAGGCGGCCGGCGTCCACGGTGATGAACACGTCGGCGGGGCTGTTGCCGCCTTCGGTCTTCATCCGCTCGATCAGCTCTTCTTCCTTGCCCTCGATGACGTTGATCTTGATGCCGGTCTTCTTGGTGAAGGCGTCGTAGAGGTCCTTGTCCACATCGTAATGGCGCGCGGAGTAGATGTTCACCTCAGCGGCGCTGGCGAGGCCGGTCATGGCCAGCAGCGTCGCGGCGAAGGTGGCGGCAAACGCGCCGCGCGATCCGATGTGCATCCTCATGACTCCCGAATTCCTGTCGGTTTACGCCCGCAATTGCGAGGCGTTCTCATGCGCCGACTTGACCATTCAGGGGCCAGTGTGTCAAGCGTGAATGATAACCGTTCTCAGTATTCAAAAACGATGCGGAGCGGAACGATCATCCGGCACTAAGACGCCAACCAGAGGTGTAAAGGCTTGTTCGTCCTTGGGGTATGCCTATAATCCGTTTGCGGTACCCGCCGTCGGGCGGGATCGCTAGCGGTCGATTGGGACGACAGATGGGGAGCGTCAGGATGCGTTGGACAGGTCTCTTCGCTTTTGGTGCGGCGCTGCTGTCCGCGCTGGCCGCCACGCCGGCCTCCGCCGTCGATTTCTCCAAATCCGCCGCCGAGTATGGCCCGGAGGGCGCCTGGACCAGCCGCTGCGAGATCGACCGCATGACCGACACCAAAGTGTGCCGGCTGATGAACTACCGGCTGTTCGACGACGGCAAGGAGGTCGGCTTCGTGGCGCTGAGCGTCATCCCGACCGGCAACGACTACCATCTGTTCCTGACGACCAGCCAGGGCATGATCGACAACTGCGCCATCCGCGTCGATCGCCAGCCGCGCATCGAGACGCAGATCGCCACGCTGAACATGTGCATGTTCCCGAACTTCGTGTCGGGCCGCGTCGTGGACCAGTTCCGCAACGGCTCCACGGTGCTGGTCCGCGTCAACTTCCTGCGCGCCGGCAAGCGTGACATCGACTTCCCGCTGAACGGCTTCTCGCGCAATTTCGAAGAGATGCAGCGCAGCCTGCAGTGACCATCCGAACCGGACGCGATCAATGAACAACGGCGCGGAGTGATCCGCGCCGTTGTCGTTTTCGGTCCTGCATTCGACCTTACCGCCAGCCGGAGCGGCCCCGGCGGTCGTCCTCGTCGAACAGCTCGGCCAGCTTGTTCATCATGGTGCCGCCCAGCTGCTCGGCGTCCACGATGGTGACGGCGCGGCGGTAGTAGCGGGTCACGTCGTGGCCGATGCCGATGGCCACCAGTTCGACCGGCGAGCGGGTTTCGATGTACTCGATCACCTGCCGCAGATGCCGCTCCAGATAGTTGCCGGCGTTGACCGACAGGGTCGAGTCGTCCACCGGGGCGCCGTCGGAGATCACCATCAGGATGCGCCGCTGCTCGGGCCGGCCGATCAGGCGGTTGTGCGCCCACATCAACGCCTCGCCGTCGATGTTCTCCTTCAGGATGCCTTCGCGCAGCATCAGGCCGAGATTCTTGCGGGCGCGGCGCCAGGGCTGGTCGGCGTCCTTGTAGACGATGTGTCGCAGGTCGTTCAGGCGGCCCGGATTGGCGGGCTTGCCCGAGGCGATCCACTGCTCGCGCGCCTGCCCGCCCTTCCAGGCGCGGGTGGTGAAGCCCAGCACCTCCACCTTCACCGCGCAGCGCTCCAGCGTGCGGGCCAGGATGTCGGCGCTCATCGCGGCGATGGAGATCGGGCGCCCGCGCATCGAGCCGGAATTGTCGATCAGCAGCGACACCACCGTGTCGCGGAAGTCCATCTCCTTCTCCTTCTTGAAGGACAGGGGAAGGACCGGGTTCACGACGATGCGGGCCAGACGGGCGGCGTCGAGGATGCCGTCGTCCAGGTCGAACTCCCAGGACCGCTGCTGCTTGGCCAGGAGGCGGCGCTGCAGGCGGTTGGCCAGCTTGGAGATCACCCCCTGGAGATGGACGAGCTGCTGGTCCAGCATGTGGCGCAGCCGGGTCAGCTCCTCCGGGTCGCACAGATCGGCGGCGCCCACCACCTCGTCGAACTGGGTGGTGAAGGGCTTGTAGGCGTTGGGATCGGGCTCGTTGCGGCGGCTGGCCTCGGGGCGCCAGGGCTGGCCGGGGCCGGCGGGCTCCTCCGCCCCTTCGCCCTGGCCCATCTCGGTGTCGCCCTCCTCGCCGGTGCCCTCGTCGGCCTGCTCGCCCTGGTCGGACTCCTGCGTCTCCTGCGAGGTCATCGATTCGGCCTGGCTCTGGGTGTCGTCCTCACCCTGGGTCTGGCCCTTGTTCGGCTCGTTCTCGTTCTCGCCGGAGTCGCGCTCGTCCTCCTCCGGCTCCTGCGGCTCGTCGGGGTCGTTGCCGACCTCCATGTCCAGCTCGGTCAGCAGCTTGCGCACGGCGCGGGCGTAGGCGTCCTGATCGGCCATGTAGCCGGCGAGCCCGTGCAGATCCTTGCCCAGCCGCTCCTCGATCCAGCCGCGCCACAGGCTGACCGCGTGCTCGGCGGCGGGGGGCGGAGCGGCGCCGGTCATCGCCTCGCGGGCGATCAGGCGCAGCACCTCGGGCAGGGGGACCTGCTCGCGCTCATCCAGCCGCTCGAAGCCCTGCTTGTGGTAGCGCTCGTCCAGCGCCGCCTCCAGGTTGGCGGCGACGCCGGGCATGTGGCTGGCGCCCAGCGCCTCGCAGCGGGCCTGCTCCAGCGCGTCGTAGGCGGCGCGGGCGCTGTCGCCCAGCGGCATGCGCTGAAGATGGATGGCGTTGTCGTGGAAGCGCAGCCGCAGCGACACGGCGTCCGCCGCGCCGCGCAGCGTCGCGACGTCGTGGGGGTTCAGGTCGCGCGCCGGGGTGGGGATGCGCACCCGCAGGCCGGCGACGCCGGGCGGTTCGGTGGAGAAGCCCACCTGCACGTCGGCCCGGCGGGAGAGGGCCCGCACCGCGGCGGCGGTGGAGCGCTTGAAGGCCTCGACGGGGTTTTCACGGTCGGTCATGGCGGGCTGTCAGCTCAAGATCTGGAATTCCGGCAGCCGGGCTGCCTTGCGGTCGAACGTCAGCGTGGTGGCGCAGCCGGAGTTCCGGTTGCGGAGGCCGATCAGGGCATCGGAGAAGTCGAAGCCTTGCCGGTGCAGGGCCGAAGCGGCCCGCGCGGCCTTTTCGCTTTCCACCCGGATGTCCGCGTTGTCGAGGATGAGGTCCAGGATGCGCGCGATGGTCTCACGGTCCCGGCGCATGATGCCCCTCCAGAACCCAGACGAATTCGCACAGGACGATGTCGCCGACGAAGCAAACCTCGCCGTCGGCAACCAGGGCACGCACGGCGGTCCGCGCCTTGGCGGCCTGGTCCGGATCGTCCTCCACCACCAGCCGAAGCAGGACGTTGGTGTCCAATCCGATCACGACGTCCGGTCCTGTGGGCCGGCATGCCGTTCCGCCATGCGCAGGCGGATCGCGTCGTCCATCTCTTCCTGGGACAGGGCGCGCGTGAACGTGCCCCCGCTGCCAATGAGATCGTCCAGACTGTGGGGGCGGGGTCTGACTACGACGGTGCGGTCGTCGCACAGGATCAACTCGACGCGGTCGCCGGGCTTCACGCCCATCCGTTCGCGCAGATCCTGCGGCAACGCCAATTCCCCGTTCGGTCCGACCTCGATGTACCCCATTGCCAGCCTTTCCCTCGGCTCGCGCCCCCGATCACACCAGATTGGCCTGAACCCCCGTCTCCGGCAGCTCGGTGCCGAAGCAGCGCTGGTAGTATTCGGCGACGGTCGGCCGCTCCACCTCGTCGCACTTGTTCAGGAAGGTGATCCGGAACGCGAAGGCGATGTCGTTGAAGATGTTGGCGTTCTGCGCCCAGGTGATGACCGTGCGCGGGCTCATCACGGTGGAGATGTCACCGTTGATGAAGCCGGCGCGGGTCAGGTCGGCCAGGCGGACCATCGACGCCACGGTCTTGCGGCCGGCCTCGCTGTCGTATTCCGGCACCTTCGAGGCGACGATCTTCACCTCGGCGTCCACCGGCAGATAGTTCAGCGTCGCCACGATGTTCCAGCGGTCCATCTGACCCTGGTTGATCTGCTGCGTGCCGTGATAGAGGCCGGTGGTGTCGCCCAGACCGACGGTGTTCGCGGTGGCGAACAGGCGGAAGGCCGGGTGCGGGCGGATGACGCGGTTCTGGTCGAGCAGGGTCAGCTTGCCTTCCACCTCCAGCACGCGCTGGATCACGAACATCACGTCGGGGCGGCCCGCGTCATACTCGTCGAAGACCAGCGCGCAGGCGTGCTGCAGCGCCCAGGGCAGGATGCCTTCGCGGTATTCCGTCACCTGAACACCGTCGCGCAGGACGATGGCGTCCTTGCCCATCAGGTCGATGCGGCTGATGTGGCTGTCCAGGTTGATGCGGATGCAGGGCCAGTTCAGGCGCGCGGCCACCTGTTCGATGTGGGTGGACTTGCCGGTCCCATGGTAGCCCTGGACCATGACGCGCCGGTTGTAGGCGAAGCCCGCCAGGATCGCGAGCGTCGTGTCGCGGTCGAAGCGGTAGGCTTCGTCGATGTCCGGGACATGCTCGGTGCGCTGGCTGAAGGCCGGCACCTGCATGTCGCTGTCGATGCCGAACACTTGACGCACCGACAGGGTGATGTCGGGAACGTGATCGAACAGGGCCGAGCTGGCCTGGGTGGCTCCTTGAGAAGGCATGGGAGGTTCTTATCGTTCCAACGTGTCTGTTGTCGGGGCCGCCCGGCCAATCTGGTCCGGCCAACCGTCGGGGTTACGCACCATAGCAGGCTTTCAGCGTGTTGTAGGCCTGATTGATCTCCTTCAACTTTTCTTCGGCCGTCTTGTCCCCGCCGTTGGCGTCGGGATGGTGGATTTTCACCAGCTCGCGGTAGCGCGCCTTGATGCGCGGGAAATCCACCGGCGGAGCAAGGTCGAGGACGAGCAGAGCCTCCTCCTCCACGTTGCGGGCGGCCTGGCGGCGCTGCTTGCCCTCCTCGGACTGGTCCTTGCCGGCCTCGCGCCCGAACTCGAAGCTGAAGCCGTGCATCGCGCGGTCGCGCAGGAACTTCTCCTGCACCCCCCAGAAGCCGAGCGGCCAGCTCGGCCGCTGCCAGGTGGTGTCGCGGCGGACCTCGGCCTCGATCTGCTCGGGCTTCATGCCGGCGTAATAGTCCCAGGCGCGGTTGTATTCGCGCACATGGTCCAGGCAGAACCAGTAATAGTCGTTGAGCTGCCGGCGGCTCTTCGGCGCCCGGTACTCGCCCTCGCCGGCACAGCCCGGATGATCGCAGGCGCGCACGGCGGTGCGCGGCTGGTCATAGCGGCTGAAGTCGTGGCGGGGGCGTGGCTTGCTCATGTGCGAAGTATGGGAAGAGGCACCCATTCTGGCAAGCGCACGCAAGGGGGCGGTGCCGGACTGCGGAAAATGGCCGGTCTGCGGCATTGGCGTCTTGACGGGAGCGGTGCCGCGCCGTCACCTCAATCTCAAGGCACACCCGGCCCAAATCCCCGGCCCAGACCCAACGAGGACCCCCATGGAATACGCCACCCGCATGCGCCGGAAGCTGACCGACGCGCTGGCCCCCGAGCGGCTCGACATCCAGGACGACTCCGGCCGGCACGCCGGCCATGGCGGCGCCCACCCGGAAGGCGAGACGCATTTCCACGTCACCATCGTCTCCGCCGCCTTCGCCGGAAAGTCGCGCGTGGAGCGGCAGCGGCTGGTCTATGGCCTGCTCGCCCAAGAAATGGCGGAGCGCGTTCACGCCCTCGGCCTGACCACGCTGACGCCCGAAGAGGCTCGCTGACAGCAACGCCGACAAGAACGCCCGGCCGCCGCCCGTGCAGCAAGGGAAAAGTGCCACCTGCAAATGCATACATACGCATGCAACTACTAGAGGTTCTTTTCCGTCTTCAAACATAATTGGAGTGCTGCCGTGGTTGCAATTCTCGCTGTATTTAGTAGAGTGCAGCGCATGCAACCAATCAATGCGCCGTGGGCGACGCACTTTTCGCGCGTCGTCCGGCGGGTTCGTGGAGAGGGCGGCGTATGGCGAAGCGCGGGCCGAAGAAGCGGTTAACAGTCAATCCCAACGCGTGTGTGGAACCGCTGAAGAGCATGAACATCATGATTGCCGGGCGCCGCACGAGCATGCGTCTGGAGCCGACCATGTGGGACGCTCTGGAGGACATCGCCCGCCGCGAGGGCCTGACGGTCAACGGCCTCTGCACCCTGATCAAGGACCGGCTGGACGAGCAGATCCGGCGGCGCGGTTCGGGCGCGGACCATGCGGAGGTCACCCTGACCTCGGCGGTCCGCGTCTTCATCGCGGCCTATTTCCGCCGGGCCTGCACCGAGGACGGCCATGTCCAGGCCGGGCACGGCGGCGGCGATCCCTTCGTCGGCACGCCCTTCGACCTGCCGCCGCTGGACGAGTTGGACCGGCCGGAGAGCGGGGCCGGCACCACCGCATCGGCCATGCCGCCGGCGGCGAAGCCGGGCGTGCCGAGCGAGAGCCTGCGGTCCGCGTTGGAGGCGTGACGGCCCGAGCATTTTGATCGGGAAAGGAAAGGGGCGCGTCCACGGGACGCGCCCCCTTGTGTTTGTCGGGCGTGTTTGTCCGGCATGCCGGGTCCGGTGCTGGCGAGTGCCGGTCGGCCCCGACCGGATGCCCGGCCGAACCGACCGCCGTCTCAGTCCGCGGCGTCGCGCGGACGGTCGCCGGTGTAGTGGTCGGGCCAGTTCTTCCGCACGACCTCGCCGTTGCTGTCGAAGATGTGGCAGGTGTTCAGCAGCACCGGGCGCTTCGTGCGCAGCATGTCCTCCTTGCTGCCCGCCTCGCCGCCGGCCGCCCTGGCCTTGTCGGCCTGCTCGCGCGCCAGGATGGGATAGATGGTCTGGAAGGCGGTGGTGGCGATCGGCCCCAGAAGCTCCACCAGATGCGTGCAGCCCTGGACGCCGCCCAGCCGCTCCTTCACCGCGCGGGTCCAGCCCGGCCCGATCTTCAGCCCGACCAGCCGCTGGAAATTGGGTGTGACGGAGCCACAGGTGCGGTAGGGGCTCTTCTCCGTCACCGCTTCCACCGCCTGGACGGTCAGATCGTTGTCCACCGTCAGGCGAAGCCACATGCCGTGCACCGGGTCGCCGGGCAGGATCTGGCCGCGCTGCTCGGTGTGGAAGGCGTAGCTCTTCACATCGGTCAGATGGCCTTCGACATCCCACAGCCCATCGGTCCGCCGATAGCCCCGGCAGGTGACTTCCCGGGTGTGGATCGGTTCGCGCGCGGCGGGTTCGGACAGCGGCATGGGACTCTCTGACGTTCGGCCTAGTTCGGACGGCCTGATTGTTGGGGCGTACCCGGGAATATCGGTGGGGCCAGCGTTCAGGTCAAGCCAGCTTCGCCGCATTGCAGCATTACGCGCCCCGTGGTTATGGGGGAGCGCTGGCGGAGTAGTTCGACCCGAAGATGAACGCCTCGCGGTCGCGGATCTCGTCCTCCAGATGGGCGCGGACCACGGCGAACAGGTCGCGGATGGAGACGATGCCCAACACCGTGCCGTCCGACTCGCCGTTCGCGGTGACCGGCAGGTGGCGGTAGTGGTGGCGCTCCATCAGGTCCAGCGCCTCGTAGGCGCGGGCGTCCGGCCCCAGCGTGTCGGGGGACGCGGTCATGACCTCGGCCAGCCGGGTGGCCACCGGGTCGCGGCCCGCGGCGACGACGCGGCTGGCGAGGTCGCGCTCGGTGAAGATTCCCTTCAGCGACCGCCCCCCTTGCGCCTGGGGCTGCGTGACCAGGAGGGCGGCGACGCGGCGCTCCGCCATCAGGACAGCGGCGTCCTGGACGCTGGCCTCCGGGGGCAGGCAGACGAGCTGCTGATCCTTGATGACGTCGGGGATGAGCTTGCGGTTCGGCATGTCCCTTCTCCCTTTATGGGTCGGCATTCCGCTGCGCCTTGGACGCGAATCGGAACTGTCGTGAAGTCTGACAGTTTGCCACCCCAACGGTCAAGGGCTTATGGTGCACCGCATCAGGGCGCCACGGCATCCTCCAGTAGCGCCCGCACCACCGCCGGATCGACGTCGCGCCGGGTGAAGGCGTCGCCCAGCGCGCGCACCAGCACGAAGGCGATGCGCCCATCCTTGACCTTCTTGTCCTTGGCCATGGACAGGATCAGCCCGTCGACGTCCCACTCGACGCCTGGAATGTCGGTGGGGCGGACCGGCAGGCCGACGCGGGCCAGATGGGCGCGCGCCGTCTCGGCGTCCGCCGCCGGGCACAGACCCAGCCGCACCGACAGGTCGAAGGCGAGCACCATGCCGATCGACACCGCCTCGCCGTGCAGCAGGCGGGACCCGAAACCGGTCGCCGCCTCCAGCGCGTGGCCGAAGGTGTGGCCGAGGTTCAGCAGGGCGCGGTCGCCGCTCTCCCGCTCGTCCACGCCGACGATGGCGGCCTTGGCCCGGCAGCTTTCCGTGACGGCGTGGCGGCGGGCGTCGCTGTCGCCGGCGACCACCCGCTCCCCGTTCTCCTCCAGCCAGGCGAAGAAGCCGGGCAGGCGGATCAGCCCGTACTTCACCACCTCGGCGTAGCCGGCCAGCACCTCGCGCCGCGGCAGGGTGTCCAGCGTGGCGGTGTCGGCGATGACCAGACGCGGCTGGTGGAAGGCGCCGATCAGGTTCTTGCCGTGCGGGCTGTTGATCCCGGTCTTGCCGCCGACCGAGCTGTCCACCTGGCTCAGCAGCGTGGTCGGCACCTGGATGAAGTCGATGCCGCGCAGCGCCGAGGCGGCGGCGAAGCCGGTGATGTCGCCGATCACCCCGCCGCCGAGCGCCAGCAGGACCGCCGACCGCTCGATCCCGCGCGCCAGGATCGCGTCCATCAGCCGTTCGAAATGGGCGAAGTCCTTGGTCTTCTCGCCTGCCGGCAGGACGATGGCCTGGGTCGGCTCGATGCCGGCCTCGCGCAGCGTGCGCTCCAGAGTCGGGAGATGCCGCGGAGCGACGTTCTCGTCGGTGACGACGATGGGGGCCTTGCCCCCGGTGATCGCGGCGATGCGCGGTCCGGCGCCGTCGAGCACCCGGTCGCCGACCAGGATGTCGTAGCTGCGCGGACCGAGGTCGAGGCGGACGGTGTCTGTGACGGTATTGGTCATGGCGGGATCAGGGCTTGTCGTGGTGGTGGTGCGCCGGGTGGCGGTGATGATGGTGGTGCGAGTGGGGCAGGGTGATGCCGAAATGCGCCTCCAGCGCCTCGATTACCTGTTCCACGGTCGCTTCCGGCGGGCGCTCGTCGCTGATCACCGTCAGGTCGGCCTCCGCATAGACGGGATAGCGGGCGGTCATCAGCCGGCTCAGGATCTCCTTCGGGTCGCCGGCGTTCAGCAACGGGCGGTGAGTGCGCCGCGCCGTGCGGGCCAGCAGCACGTCCAGTTCGGCGCGCAGCCAGATCGACAGCCCGTGGGCGCGGATGGCCGCGCGCGTCTCCGGGTCCATGAAGGCGCCGCCGCCGGTCGCCAGGATGTGCACCGGCTGTTCGGTCAGCAGCCGGGTGATGATCCGCCGCTCCACCGAGCGGAACACCGCCTCGCCGTCGCGGGCGAAGATTTCCGCGATGGAGCAGCCCGCCGCCGTCTCGATCTCCGTGTCGGCGTCGGTGAAGGGCAGGTGCAGCCGCGCGGCCAGCCGCCGGCCGATCGCGCTCTTCCCCGCGCCCATCAGGCCGACCAGCACCACCGTCTTGGGAAGGGTGTTCGACGGGTCCGGCGGCTGTCCCTGCGATGGAAGGCGGGCGGTCATGGTGCTGTGGACTTTCCTTATGCGGTTCCGGCCTGATGCGGTTCCGGAGGACAGGTGTTCGATTCGGTCGCAGGGGCCGCCGCATGTTGCGCAGCGGCGCCCCGGTGGCTAAAGTGGTACGTCCGGCGTTCATCGGCCATCGGGCCAGCGGTGCGGACGGTGTGCGATGATTAGCATGAAAGCGCACCCTTGTCCCAAGCCGCACGGACGCAGACCGTGATACAGCGCCGCCGTTCCTTCCACAGAAACACGACTCCGATCGCCATGAGCCGGGTTATTTCCATTCTTTTCGTCCTGTTCCTCTTCGTCATCGGGGGTGGCATGGCCTTCCTTGCCTCCTGGGACATGCCGGCACCGTCCAAGACGGTGGAAAAGGTCATCCCGGATGAGCGGTTCCCCCGCTGACGCCGGGGACGCCGCCGGGCGCCGCCGCCGGTTCGCCGCTCCGTCACGGGGCGGACGGGCCGGGGCCGGCGCCGTTTCCATGTTTGCCGTCTCATTTCTCGGGTTGGCCCCCCTGGCGCTGGCTTTGTCCGGTGCCCTGATGGGAGCGGCGACGCCGGCGCTGGCCCAGACCTATACCCAGGCCGTACCCTCCGGGCCGCCGATCCGCCTGTTTCCGCCGCCGGAAAGGATGGCCGTCCCCGACGTCGAATCCGGCGTCGGGCGGGTCCTGGACGATCCGCTGACCTCACCGGTGCCGCCCTCGCCAGGGCTGCCCTCCGCGCCGCTGTCCCTGACTCCGCCCATCCACACGCCGTCCTTCGACGTGGTGCCCACCGTCGCGTCTCCCTCGGCCATCGCGGTGGAGACGCTGGGGCCGCTCGACCCGGACGGTGCCGGCCCTCTGGCGGGAGCCGCCGGGCTGGGCGGCGACCCCTGGCGCGGCATCCCGCGCGCCGAGGTGCTGGCCCTGCTGCCGGAACTGCCCACCCTCACCCCGTCGCCCGCCGTGAAGGAGCTGCAGCGCCGCCTGCTGCTCAGCCGCGGCTCGCCCGCCGCCGCTCCGGGCGAGCCCGAACCGGCGCGGCGCTTCGGCGCGCTGCGGGTGGAGAAGCTGGCGGCCATGGGCGACCCGCGCGGGGCCGCCGACCTCGCCGCGCTGCTGCCCGAGGCGATGACGGCCGACGAGGCCGCCGCCCGCGCCCTGATCGACGCCGAACTGCTCGCCGGCCCGCTGGACTGCGCCGCTGCGACGGACCGCGCCATGCCCTTCTCCGGCCCCTATTGGCAGCGGGTGGCGTTGTTCTGCCGCCTGCGCGCCGGGCGGATCGGTGGGGGCGCGCCCATGGAGGCCCCGCTGGAGGTCGGACCCGGCCCGACGGGGGATGACCTCGCCTTCGAGATGCTGCGCGAGCAGCCGGGCGGCGACCCCGATTTCCTGCGGGTGGCCGAGGCGATGGCCGGCGGCCCGGCGGTCCGGCCGCGCAGTCTGAAGGACCCCAGCCCGCTGACCCTGGCCGCCCTGCGGGCGCTTCAGGCCGGGCTGCCGCCGGACGTGCTGTCCCTGACCGACCCGGCCCGGCTGGCGGCCGTTGCGTCCAACATCGGCACCGACCCGGCGACGCGCGTGACCGCGGCGGAGCGCGCCGCCACCGCCCTGTTCCTCGATTCCCGGCGGCTGGCGGAGGCGTACCGCGCCGCGCCGGCCAAGGGCGACGAGCTGTTGCGGCTGAAGGACGCCGCGGCCCGCGACCGCACCGCCCGCACCCGCGCGCTGGTCCAGCAGGCCATGCTCGCCGCCATGGTCGGCGGGCGGCGGGTGGAACTGGCCGGGCTGGCGCTGGAGCTTCTCGATCCCCCGATGCTGGCCGGTCCGGCGGGGGCGGTGGTGGCGGACATGCTCGACACCCTGTCGCCGACTCCGGACGCCGCCGCCCTGGCCCCCGCCGCCGCGCGGCTCTGCTTCGCGCTGGGCCGCGCCGACAAGGGCAAGCGCTGGCACGACCTCGCCCTGCGCAGCCGCCCCACGGCGGAGGTGGCGCGGCTGTGGCCGCTCGCCGTCATCGCGCTGGGGCCGCCGCCGGGCGGCGGGGCGCTGGGCCTCGCCGGCTGGCTGGACGAATCGCTGCGCGGCGCCGATCTGGAGGTCCGTGGTCGCGTCGTCGGGCAGCTGGCCCTGCTTCAGGCGATGGGTGTCGCCGTGCCCGAGGAGGCGTGGCGCAAGACCGCCGCTTCCGACGACGAGGCGCCGATGCCGGCGGACGCCCGTCCTCCCACCGCCGACCCCGCCCTGTGGCAGCGTCTGGCCGAGGCCTCCGCCGACCGGCGCGTCGGCGAGACGGCGCTGGCCGCCCTGCTGCTGCTCGGCAACGCCGGGCCGGCGGGGACGCCGCCGGCGGTGGTGGCGCGGGTGGTCGCGGCCTTGCGCGCCGTGGGTCTGGACAGCGATGCCCGCGCCATCGCCCGTGAAGCCGCCGCGGCCCTGGCCGGATGAGTCCCATGCCCAAAACGACCCCGCCAAAAGCCCAGCCGCAAGCCCAGCCGAAGCGGCGCGGGCGCCCCTGCAAACCGCGCCCGATCGCGGCCTCGCCCCATGTCGACGCCTTCCTGGACATGCTGACGGCGGAGCGCGGCGCCGCGCTCAACACCCGCATGGCCTACGAGCGCGACCTCGCCGACCTCGCCCTCTGGCTGGCCCAGCGCGGCCAGCCGCTGGAGAAGGCGGTGACGGAGGATCTGCGCGCCTACCTCGCCTTCCAGTATGTCGAGGGCGGGCAGAAGCCGGCGCCGCGCACGCTGGCCCGCCGCCTGTCGGCGATGCGCCAGTTCTACCGTTTCCTGGTCTCGGAAGGGCGGCGGGCGGACGATCCCGCCTCGGCGCTCGACAGCCCCAAGCAGGGCCGCCCGCTGCCCAAGATCCTGACGGTGGAGGAGGTCACCCGGATGATCGACTCCGCCCAGACCCGCGGCGGGCCGGAGGGGCTGCGGCTGGTGGCGCTGCTGGAGGTGCTCTACGCCACCGGCCTGCGCGTGTCGGAGCTGGTCGGCCTGCCGATGGCGGCCATCCTGCGCGACGGGCGCGGGCTGATCGTGCGCGGCAAGGGGGGCAAGGAGCGCATGGTGCCGCTGTCCGAACCGGGCTCGGCCGCGCTGGCCGCCTATCTGCCCTGGCGGAGCCACTTCATCCTGGCCGGGCGGGAGAACGGGCCGATCGCCTTCCTCTTCCCGTCGCGCAGCTCCACCAACGGACACCTGACGCGCCAGCGATTCGCCCAGCTGCTGAAGGAGCTGGCCATCGAGTCGAACATCGACCCGGAGAAGGTCAGCCCCCACGTCCTGCGCCACGCCTTCGCCACGCATCTGCTGGATCGCGGGGCCGACCTGCGCTCGGTCCAGAAGATGCTGGGCCACGCCGACATCGCCACCACCCAGATCTACACCCATGTGGTGTCGGAGCGGCTGAAACAGGTCGTGCACGAGCATCACCCGCTGGCCCGGCGAAAAACCGTTCGTACGCAATAGTGTTGCGCGAAAAAGGGTTGTCCCTTTCGAAAGATACCAATCCGGCTATGGCGGCTTCTCCCGCTGTGGTATAGCCCTTGTTCCAATGGGGTCGGTCGGCGCGGGTGCGCCGGACCGCCCTGGCGACGAACAGGGGGAACCGCATGGCCACGACCATCTCCGGGCTTGAGATCCTGGGTCCGATCACGCCGGGTTTCGAGGCGATCCTGACGCCTGAGGCGCTGGCCTTCCTGGCGGAACTGGAGGGGCGGTTCGGGGCGGAACGGTTGCGCCTGCTCGACGTGCGGACCAAGCGGCAGGCGCTGATCGACCAGGGGCACAAGCCGGACTTCCTGCCCGAAACCCGCGCCATCCGCGAGGCCGACTGGACCATCGCGCCGCTGCCGCACGACCTGCTCGACCGCCGGGTGGAGATCACCGGGCCGGTGGACCGCAAGATGATCATCAACGCGCTGAATTCCGGCGCGAAGGTCTTCATGGCGGATTTCGAGGATTCGAGCTGCCCGTCCTGGGCCAACCTGATCGAGGGGCAGGCCAACCTGCGCGACGCCGTGCGCCGGACCATCGCCTTCGACGATCCCGTGTCGGGGAAGAAGTACCGGCTGAACGACAAGACCGCCGTCCTCAAGGTCCGCCCGCGCGGCTGGCATCTGGATGAGAAGCACGTTCGGTTCGACGGCGAACCGGTGTCCGGCGCGCTGTTCGACTTCGCCCTCTACGCCTTCCACAACGCGCGGGAGCTTCTCGCCCACGGCTCCGGCCCCTACTTCTACCTGCCGAAGCTGGAAAGCCATTTCGAGGCGCGGCTGTGGAACGAGGTGTTCTCGGTCGCCGAGGATTACCTGACGATCCCGCACGGCTCGATCAAGGCCACGGTGCTGGTGGAAACCATCCTCGCCGCCTTCGAGATGGACGAGATCCTCTACGAGCTGCGCGATCATTCCGCCGGGCTGAACTGCGGGCGCTGGGACTACATCTTCAGCTTCATCAAGAAGTTCCGCAACGACCCCGCCGCCGTCCTGCCCGACCGGGCGGAGGTGACGATGGCGACGCCCTTCCTGCAATCCTACAGCCTGCTGGCGGTCAAGACCTGCCACCGCCGCGGCGCGCCGGCCATCGGCGGCATGGCGGCCTTCATCCCGGTGAAGGACGATCCCGCGGCCAACGAGAGCGCCTTCTCCAAGGTCCGCGCCGACAAGGAGCGGGAGGTGTCCAACGGCCATGACGGCACCTGGGTGGCCCACCCCGGCCTCGTCCCCGTCGCGCGGGAGGTGTTCGACGCCTACATGCGCAAGCCCAACCAGATCGACCGCAAGCGCGCCGACGTCGCCGTGACCGCCGCCGACCTGCTGGCCGTGCCGGAGGGGCCGAAGACGGAGCGCGGTCTGCGCAACAACGTGGCCGTCGCCATCGGCTATCTGGAGGCGTGGCTGCGTGGCGTCGGCTGCGTGCCGCTGTTCAACCTGATGGAGGACGCCGCCACCGCGGAGATCAGCCGCACCCAGCTCTGGCAGTGGGTCCACCATCGCGCCGCGCTGGATGACGGGCGCCCGGTGACCATGGAGCTGGTGGACGAAACCATCGCCGAGGAGCTGGCCGCCTGGAAGGCCCGCGTCGGCGACCGCGCCTTCGACCGGGGCCTGTACGAGGACGCAGCGGTGATGCTGCGCGACCTTGTGGAGCGCGACGACTTCGTGGATTTCCTGACCCTGCCGGCCTACGACCGCATCGTCGCGCAAGGGGCCTGAGGTCCCCACCCTAACCATCACTCAAGGGCCCCCACCCTAACCCTCCCCCGCTTCGCAGGGGAGGGGACGGACGCCGCTTCGCAGAAGGCACCCTCCCCTGCGCAGCGGGGGAGGGCCGGGGTGGGGGCAACGTTCGCAACGCGCTTCCTCCGGAACACCCGACCTGCTTGGCAAAAGGCGGGGGCTTCGCCATGTTCGCTGGCCTGCCCGCGTTCTGAGCCAGAGGTTTCGTCCCCGTGCCCACACCCTCCACCGTTCCGCCGGCCTCGCGCGGGGCCGAGTCGCTTGCGCTCCTGCTTCTGGTCGGCGGGCTGATCGGGGTGATCTTTCCGGTCACCAAGATCGCGCAGGCGGCCGGCGTGCCGCCGCTGCCCTGGGCCTTCTCCATGATGCTGGGCGCCGGGGTGATCCTGGCCGGGCTGGCGCGTTTCAAACGGCAACCGATGCCCCTGACCGGGCGGTACCTGCGCTATTTCGCGGTCTCGGGGCTGCTGTCGATGGCGCTGCCCAACGTGGTTCTGTTCTTCGTGATGCCCTGGCTGGGGGCCGGGCTGTCGGCGGTGGTCTATACGCTGCCGCCGATCCTGACGCTGCTGATGGCGGTGGCCGTGCGGATCGAGAAACCGGATCGCGGGCGGGTGGCGGGCATCCTGCTGGGCCTCATAGGCGCGCTGATGATCGTGGGGCCGCGCGGCAGCCTGCCCTCGCCCGATCTGGCGGGATGGATGGCGCTGGCCTTCGTCATGCCGCTGTCGGTCGCGGCGGGCAACGTCTACCGCACCGTGGCCTGGCCGCCGGGCGGGCAGCCGGTGGCGCTGGCCGCAGGCACCATGCTGGGCGGGGCGGGCTGGGTCGCGCTGGCCCTGCTCGGCACCGGGGCGGTGGCGGAGTTGCCGGCGTTGGGGCTTGCACCCGGATTGGCCCTGCTCCAGATCGCGGTGACGGCGCTGACCTATGTGCTGTATTTCCGGCTCCAGGTCGTCGCCGGGCCGGTCTATCTCAGCCAGATCGGTTACGTGGCGACCTCCGTCGGGCTGGGCACCGGGACGCTGCTGTTCGGCGAGCGCTATTCCCCCTGGGTGTGGGGCGGGGCGGCGGTGATCGTCCTGGGCGTGCTTCTGGTCAGTTTTGGCCGGCGATTCGCGCGATAAGCTGTGGCATCGCCGCCGCGCACCGTGGTACCAAGGCCGGTCCGCGACGTCCGCGTCCTATCCTATTCGGTCCGTGATCCTTCCGGCATGCAAACCTTCCTGGAATTCGAAAAGCCGATCGCCGAGCTTGAAGGCAAGATCGAGGAACTGCGCCACCTGACCAACGCCGGCGACATCAACATCGCCGACGAAGTGACGAAGCTGCAGACCAAGGTCGACAAGCTCCTCCGGCAGACCTACGCGAAGCTCACCCCGGCGCAGAAGGTGCAGGTGGCCCGCCACCCGAACCGTCCGCACTGTCTGGACTATGTGAAGGGGCTGATCGACGACTTCACGCCGCTGGCCGGCGACCGCGGCTTCGCCGAGGACCGCGCGGTCATCGGCGGGCTGGGCCGCTTCCGCGGCCGCTCGGTCGTGGTGATCGGGCAGGAGAAGGGCCACGACACCGAAACGCGCGTGCGCCACAACTTCGGCATGGCCAAGCCCGAGGGCTACCGCAAGGCCCAGCGCCTGATGGACCTCGCCGACCGCTTCAAGCTGCCGGTCGTCTCGCTGGTTGACACCGCCGGCGCCTTCCCCGGCGTCCAGGCGGAGGAGCGCGGCCAGGCCGAGGCCATCGCCAAGAGCATCGAACGCTGCCTGCGCCTGTCCGTGCCCATGGTGGCCGCGGTGATCGGCGAGGGCGGGTCCGGCGGCGCCATCGCCATCGCGACGGCCGACCGGGTGCTGATGCTGGAGCACGCCATCTACTCCGTCATCTCGCCGGAGGGCTGCGCGTCGATCCTCTGGCGCAACCCCGACATGGCCGGCGAGGCCGCCGTCGCGCTGCGCCTGATCAGCCACGACCTCAAGGAACTCGGCGTCATCGACCGGGTGGTGAGCGAGCCAATCGGCGGCGCACACCGCGACCCGGCGGAGACCGTCAAGGCGCTCGGCGACGCCATCGAGGAGTCGCTGGGCGATCTCGACGGGCTGGACGGCGAGGCGATCCGCGCCCAGCGCCGCCAGAAGTTCCTCGACATGGGCCAGAAGGGCCTGGGGTAAGACGCCATGGCCGCCGCGCCGGAGACCCGTCCTTCCAAGACCAGTCTTCTGCGTCTGGCGGCCACCGTCAACCTCGCTGCGGTGGCCGTAGCCCTGCTGGCCCTGTGGCTGCTGCCCCCGCTGTTCGCCCCGCCGCCCGGCATCGCCGATCCGGGGGCGCGCATGGCCTTCTGGGGGCGTCTCGCCCTCTGGCCGGCGCTGCTGCTGTTCCTGACGGTGGGCGGGGTGCTGGTCGCCCGCGCCCGCTCCGTCGCCCTGAACCCCATCGACGACGCCGAGTCGCGCTTCCATCGGGTCAGCCAGCGCGTGCTGACCAACACGGTGGAGCAGACGCTGATCTTCGTGCCCGCCCTGGCGGCGCTGGTGGCGCAGATGCCGCTGCCCGACCTGGGCTTCGCCCGGCTGGCGACCGCGCTGTTCGTTGTGGGGCGTCTTCTGTTCTGGGCGGGGTACGTGATCCATCCCTACGCCCGCGCCCCCGGCATGGCGGTCACGCTGACGGTCAACCTCGTCGTGCTGGGCTGGGCGCTGATGCTGGCCGTCGGCTGAGCGGGAATTACAGCCAGCGCCGCCGCTTGAAGTGGATCATGGGCAGAGCCGCCGACAGGATCATCAGCATCACCGCCAGCGGATAGCCGAACGTCCAGTCCTTTTCCGGCATGTTCGCGAAGTTCATGCCGTAGATGCTGGCGACCAGCGTCGGCGGGAACAGAGTGACCGTCAGGATCGAGACGATCTTGATGATCTCGTTCTGTTCCACGTTGATGCGGCCCAGCGTGGTGTCCAGCAGCAGGCTGACCTTCCCCGACAGGAATTGAGCGTATTCGCCGAGTCCCGTCACGTCCTGCAAAGCGGCGCGCGCCCAGCGCCGGGTCCGCTTGGCCGGGGTCCAGCCCTCGCCGCGGGCCAGGAAGGTCAGCAGGCGGTTGAGCGTGGACAGGCTGACATGGGCCTTGCCGATCAGGTGCCCGGTGTGGCCGATGCGCTTCAGCGTGCGGCTGTCGTCCCGCCGCTCCCCCTTGACCGGCAGGGCGCGCCCGCGGAAGGCACGGCTGCCCATGGTGTCCAGCTCCAGCCCGACGCGGCGCAGGACGGCGGCGGTGCGCTCCACCACACCATCCAGCAGGGCGGCCAGAACGGCTTCCGCCGTTCGCTCCGCGCCGCCGCTGCGGGTGACGCGGCGGCGGAAGGCCAGGAAGGGCTGCGGATCGACGGTGTGGATGGTGGCGAGCCGCCCGCCGGCCAGGACGAAGCTGACCGGGACGATGCGCGGCTGGTCGGTGTCGGCCCAGACCAGGACGAGCGCGGTCATGTGCACGGCGCCGGGGGTGAGGCGCAGGCGGCTCGATTCCTCGATTTCCGCCATCTGCTCCCGAGTCGGTAGCTTGATGCCCATCAGCGCCTCGGCGCGGGCCAGCTCCTCGGGCGTCGGGTTCTGCAGGTCGAGCCAAACGGCTTCGGCGGGCAGCGGGGTGCTGACGCCCTCGGCCTCGCGGGCCCAGCGCAGCCGGTCACCGTCGCAGGCGAAGACGTGGAGCATGCCGGCGGCCCGCCTTAGAGGAGGCGACCGAAGCGGCGCGGCTTGCGCGGCTGGGGCGGCTCGGTGGGGCCGTCGGCGTCCCCCTTCGGGAGATCGAGCGGTACGCCGTCCTGGCGCAGCGCGTCCTCCAGCTTGCGCCGGAAAGCCCCGCCGTCGTCCTTGGACTCCAGGAAATGCCCGACGGCTTCCTTCGCCGAGTCGCGGTCGTAGGGGACCTTGCCGAAGACCGACAGCTTGGCGCGCTCCAGCAGCTTCGGGTCCATCCGTTCGCGGATGGCCTTCATCTGGCGGAGCAGGTCCTTGCGCACGTCGGACATGGCCGGTCCCCTTCGCTTAAACCCGGTTACTCGCGGCCGATCATCGTGCCGGCCCCGCCCTCGGTGAAGATCTCCAGCAGCAGGGCGTGCGGCACCCGGCCGTCCAGGATGACGGCGGCGTCCACGCCCTGTTCGACGGCGTCGATGCAGGTCTCGATCTTCGGGATCATGCCGCCGGTGGCGGTGCCGTCGGCGATGGCGGCGCGCGCCTGGTCCAGCGACATGCGCGGCACCAGCTCCTTGTTCTTGTCCAGAACGCCGGCCACGTCGGTCAGCAGGAAGAAGCGGGTGGCGCCCAGCGCCGAGGCGACGGCGCCCGCCGCCGTGTCGGCGTTGATGTTGTAGGTGTCGCCGTTGCGGTCGAAGCCGATGGGAGCGATGACCGGGATGATGTCCGACTGGGCCAGCGACGTGAGGATCTGCGGGTTCACCTGATAGGGCTCGCCGACGAAGCCGAGGTCCAGCACCTTCTCGATGTTGCTGTCCGGGTCGCGCTGGGTGCGGCGCAGCTTGCGCGCGGTGATCAGGCTGCCGTCCTTGCCCGACAGGCCGACGGCGCGGCCGCCCGCGTTGTTGATGGCGGCGACGATCTGCTTGTTGATGGAGCCGGCCAGCACCATCTCGACCACCTCGACCGTCTCCTTGTCGGTGACGCGCAGGCCGTCGATGAAGCTGGACTTGATGGCCAGCCGCTGCAGCATCTGCCCGATCTGCGGGCCGCCGCCGTGCACGACCACGGGGTTGATGCCGACCTGCTTCAGCAGGACGATGTCGCGGGCGAACTTCTCCGCCAGGCTGTCGTCACCCATGGCGTGGCCGCCGTACTTGATGACGAAGGTGCGCCCGGCGTAGCGGCGCATGTAGGGCAGGGCTTCGGACAGGGTGCGGGCCTTGGCGAGCCACTCGTCGCGGGTCGTGTTCTGCACGGGATGGAGCCGTTCGTCGGGGTGGGCCAATCGGGTGAGATTCCGCCGACTCTTTAACGGAAAGCGCCGGGGGTGCCTAGGGGGCTTTTTCAGGAGGGTGCCGCGTCCGGGAACCCTTGCCGCGCCCGGCGGTTCGCCCGGATGGGATGAACCGTAGAGGACGGAGCCATGAACGACCGCATCATGCCGACCCCGCGCACCCCCTTCACCGAGGCCCACAAGGCCGAGATGGAGGAGACCGCCCGGCGGGCCGAGGAGATCTACGGCTCACCCGACGCGCAGGAGGTGACGGAGGCCAACAAAGCGCTGAAGGAGCAGGCGCGCGGGGACGGAAAGGCCGGGTCGGGCAGGCTGGATTCCGAGGGGCCGGGCGCCGATCCGGTGGTGACGGGAAACGTGCGCAAGCCCGGCTGAGAGGTCAGGACGCGCCGGCGTGGCCCGCCCGGCGGCCGGCGATCCGCCCGGCCAGCAGGGTCATCGGCTGGGTCAGCGCGGTGACCACCACCGCCATCAGCACCATGGCGGAGAAGCAGGCTTCCGACAGCACCCCGGCTTCCAGCAGGATGGTCAGGACGATGACCTCCATCAGCCCCTTGCAGGACATCAGCGTGCCGAGGCGCCAGGAATCGGCGGCGCTCTCGCCCGACAGCCGGGCGGGCAGGGCGGTGCCCAGGACCTTGCCCAGGATGGTCGCCACCGTCGCCAGCGCGAAGACCCACCATTGCGCCGAGGCGGCGAGGTCGAGATCGACCTTCAGCCCGGTCAGGGTGAAGAAGAAGGGCAGCAGGATCAGCGTGGCGAAATGCTCCAGCCGGTCCAGGATGGCCGCCGCCAGCCGCCGCGGCATGACCGTGCCGGCGACGAAGGCGCCCAGGATGTAGTGCAGACCGATCAGCTCCGTCACCGCGGCGGAGCCGAGCAGGGCGGTGCAGGTGACCACCACCACCATGTCGCCGACGTCGCCGTCCGGGGCGATGCGGTTCATCAGCCGGGTCAGCAGGGGGCGCGCGAACAGCTCCGTCGCGGCCAGATAGGCGAAGCCCAGGACGGCGATCCACGCCACCCCGGCGAAGCCGCCGCTTCCCCCCGCCGCCAGCGCCAGCACGGCGGTGATGAGAAGCCACAGCAGCGCGTCGTTGACCGCCGCGTAGCCCAGCGCCAGCCGCCCGACCCGCTCGCCGATCAGACCCATCTCGCGCAGGATGGCCCCCAGCACCGGCAGGGCGGTCACCCCGACGCAGATGCCGAACCCCGCGGCGAACAGCAGCGGGTCGGCCTTCGGCCCGGCCATCTCGGGAAAGACGCCGACGATCCACCAGCCGAGCGCCCCGCCGAGCAGCGTCGGCACCAGCATGCTCGACAGGCTGATCCCGACGAAGGCGCGCCCGCGGCCCTTGAACTCCTCCAGATCGAGATGCAGCCCGGTCAGGAAGGCGAAGAAGACCACGGCGAGCAGAGCCAGCCCGGAGAGCGGCGCCAGCGACTCCCTGGCGAACAGCGGTTGCCAGAGCTCCGGCGCGGCCTGCCCGAGAAGCGACGGGCCGAGCGCGATCCCGAACAGGATCTGGATCACCACCATCGGGGCCACATGCTTCAGGCCGGACAACCGCCAGAACAGGAACGGGCCGGCGATCAGCAGGATGGCCTGGATGAGGAACAGCAGGGCCGGCGTCAGCTCGACGGGCATCGGGTCATCCCAGGCTGGCGAGCTGGGCGAGGCTGGCGCGCAGCTCCGCGATCCCCTGGCCCTTCTCGGCGCTGGTGGCGTGGATCTCCGGGAAAGCGGCGGGGTGCTTCTTCAGGGCCGCCACGGTGCGCGTGCTCACCTCGGCCAGCTCCTGCGACCGCACCTTGTCCGACTTGGTCAGGACGACGACGTAGGGCACCGCCGCCTGATCGAGCATCGTCATGATCTCCTCGTCGTTGGGCTTCAGCCCGTGGCGCGAATCGACCAGCACCAGCGCCCGGCGCAGCGTGACGCGGCCGCGCAGGAAGCGGCGGACCATGTCGTTCCAGATCTCGATCTTCTCCTTCGACTCCTTGGCGTAGCCGTAGCCGGGCATGTCGACCAGCTTCAGCCGGTTGCCGAGGTTGAAGAAGTTGAGCTGCTGGGTGCGGCCCGGCGTGTTGGAGGTGCGGGCCAGCGTCTTGCGCCCGGTCAGCGCGTTGACGAGGCTGGACTTGCCGACGTTGGAGCGGCCGGCGAAGGCGACCTCCGGCAGGTCGGCCTCCGGCAGCTGCTCCGCCGTCTGGGCGCCCCAGATGAAATCGCATTCCTTGGCGAACAGAAGCCGCCCCGCTTCCAGGGCCTCCTCGTCGAAACCGGAGATCGGGGAGCTGCTGGAAGAGGTCATGGACGGCGCTTTCGAAAGACACGGGGTGCGGATGAACGTGACCGGCCCAAAACATAACCGCCGGCAAACGCCCGTCAAGGAGGCGCTTGCCGGCGGTCGATGCCCTGAGGTTCAGGGAAGCCGGGTATCAGGTGAGACGGACCCTCAGGTCACCTTCACACCGTCCTGCCGCATGATGATCCACTGCTGGGCGATGGACAGGGTGTTGTTCCAAGCCCAGTAGATCACCAGACCAGCCGGGAAGCTGGCGAGCATGAAGGTGAAGATGATCGGCAGGAACTGGAACACCTTCTGCTGCACCGGATCGGGCGGCGCCGGGTTCAGCTTCTGCTGGAAGTACATGGTGATGCCCATGATGATTGGCCACAGGCCCAGCATCAGAAGGTGCGGCGGCTGCCACGGGATCAGACCGAACAGGTTGAAGATGGTGGTCGGATCGGGCGCGGACAGGTCGTGAATCCAGCCGAAGAACGGCGCGTGCCGCATTTCGATGGTCACGAACAGCACCTTGTAGAGCGCGAAGAAGACCGGGATCTGGATCAGGATCGGCAGGCAGCCCGACACCGGCGAGACCTTCTCGCGCTTGTAGAGCGCCATCATCTCCTGGTTCAGGCGGACCTTGTCGTCGCCGAAGCGGTCGCGCAGCTCCATCATCTTGGGCTGCAGCTTCTTCATCTTGGCCATCGCGTGATACGACTTGTTGGCCAGCGGGAAGAAGGCCGCCTTGACGATCACGGTGAAGACCAGGATGGCGATGCCGAAGTTCCCGAACAGGCGGCCCAGCAGGTCCAGCCCGTAGAAGAACGGCTTGGTCAGGAAGTAGAACCAGCCGAAGTCGATCGCCAGATCGAAGTTGGCGATGCCCAGCTTGTCCGAATACTCGTCCAGCAGGCGGACCTGCTTGGCGCCGGCGAACAGCCGGTCGGTCAGCTCGATGGTGGCGCCGGGGGCGACCTCCACGGCCTTGCCCAGCGTGTCGACCTGATAGCGGTCGGTGCCGCCGGGGGCGGAGTGGACGAAGCGGGCGGTCATCGGGGCCTTCTGGTCCGGGACCAGCGAGACCAGCCAATACTTGTCGGTGATGCCGATCCAGCCGCCCGTGCTCTGGGCGGAGACGGTGCCGGCCTTGCGCAGGTCGTCGTACTTGTGCTCGTTCAGCTTGCCGTCGAAGACGCCGAGCGGGCCTTCATGAAGGATGTAGTAGCCGTCGGTGTGCGGCGTGCCGGCGCGGCTGACCAGGCTGTAGGGCAGCAGGCTGACCGGGGCGGAACCGGTGTTGCGCACCTTCTGGGTGATCGTGAACATGAAGTTCTGGTCGACCGCGATGGTGCGCTCGAACACCAGGCCCTTGCCGTTGTCCCAGGTCAGGGTCAGCGGCTGGTCCGGCGTCAGCGCGGTGCCGGCGGCGGTCCAGCGGGTGTCAGCGCCGGGGACCGGCTGCGACTTGTCCTCCGGAACCCAGCCGAACTCGGCGTAATAGGCCTCGGGCGTGCCGGCGGGGGCCAGCAGCACGATTTCCGGGCTCTTGGGATCGGGAGTGACCCGGTAGTCGGCCAGCGTCAGGTCGTCGATGCGTCCCCCAACCAGATTGACCGATCCGTGCAGCGACGGCGTGTTGATCTTGACGCGCGTTCCGGCGGCCATCTGCTCGGCGAGCAGGCCGGCGCGGTCGCGGACCGTGGCGGGAGCCGCCGTGCCGGGAACCGAACCGGGAGCGGCGCCCGGCGCGGTCGCGGCGCCGGGGGCGACCGACTGCTCCGTCTGGGCGGCCTGCTGCGCAGCCTGCTGCTGCTTCACCCGGGGTCCATCGTAAAAATACTGGAATCCCAGGAGGATGGCGATCGACAGAGCGATCGCGAGGATGAGGTTGCGTTGATCGGTCATGGCATCCCGGTTGCCGTGGGCCTTCATCAAGAAGGGGGCCGAACGCCGGTTTTCAGGCCGGCATGCGAATTGCTGCATCGATGCGCCGCGTCGTCCGGCCCGTGCGAACAGCGGTTGGACCGCCCCGGTTCGGGCACGGGATCATATCCCCACCCGCCCCAGGGATGGCAGCGCAGAAGCCTCCGGACGGTCAGCCAACTGCCCCGGATCGCTCCGTGCTTAGATAGCGCATCCAGCGCATAGTTTGAACAGGTCGGCTGAAATCGGCAGTGCCACCCGATGAAGGGCGACAGGGTCCACTGATAGCCGACCACGAGCGCGCGCAGAAAAAAGGCGAGCGGGCTCACGCGCCGGCCTCCCCACCGCCGGAACCGTTGCCGGTCCCGCCGTTGGGTGTGACGGCGTTTGGCCCGCCATTCGCCTCGCTCTTAGGCACCTCGCTCTTGGACGCATCGCGCCACAGACCGAGGCGTTTCAGCGCCGCAGTCAGATCGCCCACCAGCTCCGTCCACGGCCTTTCGGCCGTCGCGGCGCGGGCCACCAGCACGAAATCGTGACCGGGGGCCGCGTGGGCGGTCAGAATCTGGCGGGCCGCTTCGCGAAGGCGGCGGCGTGCGCGATTGCGCACGACCGCGTTCCCCACTTTGCGGCTCGCCGTCAGGCCAAGACGAATCGGCGGCTCGCCAGGGGCGGGCCGCTGCCGTTCGTCGTGTCGGCGCACCTGCAGGATAAGGCCGGGTGCCACATGCTTGCGCCGTGTACCGGCCACGGCCAGAAATTCCGGCCGCCGCTTCAGGCGCCCGACCCTGGGGTCCGGCGCCGCCATGCGTATCAGGCGCTCAGGACACTGCGGCCCTTGGCGCGACGGCGGGCAATCACCTTGCGGCCACCGACGGTCGCCATGCGGGCGCGGAAGCCATGCCGGCGCTTGCGCACGATTTTGCTGGGCTGGAACGTGCGTTTCACGGCACCATACTCCTCGATCTCAGGGCAAAAAATGAGCCCCGCTGTATAGAGGTACCGCCCCCCGGAGTCAATCACGCGCTGCCACCCAAGCGTGGGAAATATTCTCCGTCCGGATGGAAGGTGGCGCAAAGGAGGGTGAAAAGGGGTAGGGCCCTGCCTCCCCCGCCGTGCGGCGTGTTTACCCCCTGACATCGCGAAAGGTCCGGGGGAAGTCGGCATGCTGCACCGGCGGCAATTCATCGTGTCCAGAAACGCCCAGGCGCTCCGTCCGGATTGGGTGAGCCGTGACATCGGCGGGCTCGTCCTGTCCCATTGTCCCGACTTGCCGGTCCGGCGCGTGCTGGGCGCCGACAAGACGGTCTGGCATCTGCTGGGCCTGCCCGTGCAGACCGACCCGGCCCGCCCGGATCCGGTGGAGGCGCTGGCGGCTGCGCGCGCCGGGGACATCGCGGAGCTGTGCCGTTCCTGGACGGGACGCTGGCTGCTGCTCAACAACCGGGCGGTCCACCTGGACACCGGCGGGACGCTCGGCTGCTTCTACGCGATGGTGGACGGCGCTCTGACGCTCACCTCCAGCGCCGGGGTGATGGCCGAACTGCTGGGCGACGAGGCGACCTTCCGCCGCCCGCTGGCGCACGAGGCCGGGCTGGACTGGTACCCGCTGCCCGGTTCCGGGCTGGCGGGGGTGCGGCGGCTGCTGCCGACCCAGGTGCTCGACCCCGCCCGCCCGATGGACGATCCGGGTTTCCTGACCTTCCGCCGGCCCTTCCCGGCGGTTCCGCCGGGCTTTTCCGATTCGCTCGCCTATGAGCGGATGGAATCGATCCTGGTCACCGCCATCCGCAACCTGCACCGGACCCTGTCGGGGCCGGAGGGCGGCCACCGTCCGCTGATGCTCCAGCTCACCGCCGGCTACGACACGCGGCTGCTGCTGGCCGCGGCGCAGAAGGCCGCGGTGCCCTTCGCCACTTTCACCTTCGACCACCGCGACCTGACGCCGGGCGACCGCAAGCTGCCGCCGAAGCTGGCCCGGCTGGCCGGGGTGGAGCATCACCTGATCCCCTGTCCGCCGCTGGACGCCCAGCGCGCGCGGGACTACGCCGCCCACACCGGCGGGCACACCGCGGCGATGGACGGGGAATTCTATGCCAACGGCGCCTGGGACGGCGTGCCGGAGGGCGCCGTCGTTCTGCACGGCGGCGTCTTCGAGGTGGCGCGCTGCTTCTACTGGGGGCAGATCCCGCCGGGCCTCGCCGCCGATGGCGAGGACACCGCCGCCCGCATGTTCGACGCCTTCCGCGGCAAGCTCTACAACCCGCCGTCCCATTGCGAGGCGCTGCGCGAATGGCTGGCCTGGGTGGCGCGGACGCCGGACGTGTTGCCGGGCGGCACGATGGACCTGCGCGACCGCTTCTATCTGGAGCAGCGGGTGGCGGGCTGGCTGTCGGCCATCGACCAGGGGGTGGACCTGACCGGGCGGCAGCTCTTCCAAGTTGGCAACTGCGCCGATTTCCTGGCCATCGCCCTGGCCATGCCGGTTGATGTCCGGCGTTCCAGCCAGCATCAGGCGGAGCTGATCCGCCGCATGGCCCCCGACCTGCTGAGCGAGCCGATCAACCCGCCGCAGCCCGCCGTGCTGCGCCAGCTGCGCAAGCTGCCGCGCCGCCTGAACAAGCTGCGCACGGCGATCGGGCACCATCTGGCGCGGACGTCGGCGTAGGGGGGATTAAGGGGAGCGGCTTGCCCCCACCCTAACCCTCCCCCGCTGGGCGGGGGAGGGGATTGTGGGCTGGCGCGGGGTCGGGTTGGGGAAGGCCGGGTGCGGCCGTCTTGGACAGGTGCAGCCAGCGGCGGTAGGCGTCCTCGCTGACGGGGGCGCGGTGCTTCAGGCCGATGCGCAGGATCTCCGGCAGGGCCAGCAGGACCTTCAGGTCGGTCAGCCGCGGGCCGTTGCGCAGGTTCTTCCAGCTGTTGCCGATCCAGCTCCGCGCGAAGCGCCAGGGCAGCAGGCGGGCGGGGCAGCGGGCGATCTCGCGGATCAGGTCGTTGCGGTGGTTGTAGAAACGCTCCAGCCCCGGCTTGCGGCCCTTCTCGCTCTTGTCGTGATAGACCATGACGCCGGGCAGGGCGACCACCCGGTGGCCGGCGCCGATCAGCCGCAGGCAGCGGTCCTTCTCTTCCCCCTGACGGTACAGCTCCGGCATGTAGAGGCCGGCGGCGGCAACCGCGCTGCGACGCAGCAGATGACCGCAGCCGACGTACCAGGGCGCGTCGAAGGGGGCGGCCTGCGGCGGGAAATAGACCAGCCCGTCGCGCGTCTCGATGTTGCAGGCCAGCGCCGCCACGTCCGCGTGCGTCTCCATGTAGGCCACCGCGCGGGCGAGGCCGTCCGGCTCGGCAAACCAGGAATCGTCGTCCACCGACAGCACGTAGTCGCCCGCCGTGTTCACGAAGCCGAAATTGCGGGCGTAGATCAGCCCGGCGTTGTGCGGCAGCCGGACGTAGCGGACGGTGGGAAACTCCCCTCGCACCATAGCGTCGGTGCCGTCCGTGGACCCGTCGTCCACCACCAGGATCTCCGCGACGGGATGCGTCTGGGCCAGCAGGCGGGACAGCGCCGTGCGCAGCTCCGGCGCGCGGTTGAAGGTGGCGATGACGGCGCTGACGGTGGGCATCAGGCGACCTCGCTGGAGGAGGACGGGGCGGCGCGCGGCCGCTCGGGCAGGGGCAGCCGGACCGGCGGGCGCTTCAGCTCCTCCGGATACATGTCGCGCAGGCCGGACAGGTAGCTGTCGAGGAAAACCTGCAGGCCCCGGAAATCCCGGTTCACCAGATAATGGGCGGTGTATTTGGCGATCATCCGCGGAATCACCCCGGCCTTCTCGTAGTTGGCGTGGATGTAGCCCATGTTGCGGAAGAAATGCGGCGCCCGGTCGGCCCGCATCGTCTCCACCGTGCCCAGCCGGCCGCCCAGCACCTTGTGCTCCGTCCGCGACATGCCGGGATGGATGTGCAGGGCCTTCACCGCCGTGCCGACCGTCAGCCCGGCGCGGCGGGCGCGCAGGGTGAACTCGTACTCGTCGCCCCAGATGAACATCTCGCGCTTCACGTTGCCGATCCGCTCGAACACCGCCCGCCCGATCAGCGTGCCGTTGAACAGGGCGATGGTGCCCGGCACCAGCCCGTCCACCGAGCGCGCCATCAGGCTGTCGGGGTCGCGGGTGCCCTGCATGGGAAAGGCCAGGGTGGAGCGGTCCTCCGCCGCCAGAACCAGCGGGCCGACCATGGACAGGCCGTGATGCCGCGCCTGGGCCAGCAGCTCCGCCAGCGCGCCGGGTTGTGGGATGCCGTCGTCGTCGGTGCTCCAGATCCAGCGTCCGCCGAGGCCGAGCGCCGTCTCGAAGGCGGTGTGGTAGGCGCCGGCCGACCCGCAGTTGGCCTGCCGCACCACGACCAGCGCGTCGCCCCACTCCTCCGCCTGCGCGGACAGCCAGTCCGGCGTGCCGTCGCTGGAGCCGCTGTCCACCACCACCAGCCGCTCCGGTCGCGGGTGCTGCCCGAGGATCGCCGCGACGCAGGTGGCCAGAAGCGGCAGGCGGTTGTGGGTGACGACGATCGCCACGACGCCGCGGGCGATGTCCGCTGGGGCGTCGTCTGCCGGAAAAGTGTCCTGAGCCATGGCTGGGCGGTTCCTCCTGGTCCTGTCCATCAGTCGGTTTGGGTGGGGGTGGGGGTGCAGTCGCCTTGATCCGGCCGACAGGGCAGGATGGCGACGTCCGGCGATGCTTCGGCGGCTCCGGACAGCACGCCCAGCCGCCCCAGGGTGCGGGCGACCGTCCGCGCCGCGTAGAGCTGCCCCTCCAGCCCCCAGCGGCTGCCGTTGGGCGCGTAGAGATCGCGCACCCCGCCCGCGGCCAGCGCCGTCAGGCCGGCCGCCAGCGGCACCGCCTGGAGCGTCGGGTCGGCGGCCATGACCTCGTCCACCGCGGACCGGTGGGGTGGGGGGGTGAGCAGGAAATCGGCGTAGACCGTCCCCTTGTCCGGCGCGACCAGCAGCAGGAAGCGCGTCACCCCGTTGGCCTGCACCGCGTCCTGGATCGCGTGCAACCCCGCGCGGCGCTCTTCCAGCAGGCGGCGGTCGGTGCGCCAGGGCTGGAAATCCTCCGCGCGGAAGAGGGTGGTCGTGGCAGCGGCGGAGCTGAATAGACCCGCATAGGCCAGGGACCGCTCCTCCACCGGGCCGCCGGTCACGTTCAGCAGCGCGCGCGGCAGCGCCTTGACCAGCAGGTCCAGCGCGTGGCCGATCGGCGGCGGGCTCCAGGCCTGGGCGCGGGTGCGCTCCATGGTCCGGGGCTGGCGGTTGAGGGGCTCGACGGCGATTGGGCGCAAGGTCGCCACGCTGTGGGGGCGGGGGGTGGTGACGGTGGACAGCGCCAGCCCGGCGACGCGCTCCCCCAGGTCGCGTTCGGATAATTGAAGGATCACGACGCGCGGCGGGCGCTCCCGGAAATCGGGGGAGGCCAGATAGGCGGCCAACGGCGCGGTGCCCGCGGACCGCAAGCCGACGGTCACACCGGTCAGGTTGCGCAGATGGTCGGTCCAGTAATGGCCGTAGCGGGCGTGACGCTCCTCCGCCTCGGGCCGGGAGAAGCCGTCGCCGAACACCAGCACGTCGTAGGAGGCGCCGGGCCGCGCCGGCTCGGCGAGCGGCGGCACGAAGATTGCCTGGGGCGCCCTGGGGCCGAAGCGGTTCTCCGCGTAGCCGCCCAACTCCGTCAGGTCGCCGTTAGGCGGGTCCAGCGCGAAGGCCAGCGGCAGGACCAGCGCCGCGGCCAGGGCCAGCCCGCGCAGAACGATCCTGTCCAACCCGCCCCTCACCGGTCGCCTCACGCCCGGTCCGCGGGGAACCGGAATCCGGGCAGGCGGAAGGCGGGCTTATGGAAGACGGACATGCGGCTTTGGGCGAGCGGCGAGCCGGCGGAGTCGCCGATCCACAGCCGAAGCGCCTTGGTCGCGCCGATCCACAGCAGGATGGGCAGCAGCGAGAAGAAACCGAACTTGACGATGGTGATGTTGCCGTCGCGGTACCATTGCAGCGACAGCGGGATGAAGGCGCAATAGAACAGCACCGCGTAGCGGTTGGTGAAGCCCGACTCCCAGAACCAGCGGTGCAGCCGGCCCAGGATCAGCCCGACCACCACCATGGTGACGATCACGCCGATCCACCCCGCGCTCATCCAGCCGTCGCCGGCCAGCGAGGTGGTGAGGTTGGAGAAGTTGCCGAAATCGTGCAGGGACACCCATTTGACCGGCGCGCCGATCGGCTTGTCCGGCCACAGCATGCGCGGGATCGGCTCGGTGAAGAGCTGAAGATACTGGGTGAACCAGGTGTAGGTCCCCGACTGCTGCGGCACCGCCCACAGGATGAAGGCCAGGAAGTCGAAGTTGGCGATGTCCTGGTTCGACACGCTCTCCACAAAGGAGCCCTGGCCGCCCTGGAAGACGCTGAACAGCTTGCCCGGGCTCTCGGTGCCGGCCAGAACGCCGCGCAGGAAGTCGCGGTTGTTGCCCAGCGTGTGGAACAGAAGAAGCACCGGCAGGCCGCAGGCGAGCTGCCACCAGCGGAACCACTTGGTGCGCGTGTGGTACAGGATCAGCAGCACCATGCCCAGCACGCCCATGATGATCGCCCAGCGCCCCCAGCCCAGATAGGCGCGGTAGCTGACGAAGGCGATGAAGGGGATAAAGGACAGCGGGTGGAAGCGGCTGACCCAGATGATGCCCAGCGTCAGCGGCAGGCCCATCGAATGGGCCTCGGCGATGTAGCCGGTGGTGTTGACGTAGACCGGCTGGCCGGTCAGCGGGTCGCGCTCCATCTGCACGTCGCCGGTGCCGGTGAAGTCGGCACCGTCCTGGCGCAGGATCGCCGAGTAGATGGCCAGCGGCCCCAGCGCCGCCACGGTCAGGGCGAAGGCGGTGATGTCCAGCCGGTCGAAGGTGAAGGTGGGCGCCCGGCTGAAGTCCGGCTTCACCCGCCCGGCCCAGCCGCAGGCGGCGGAGAAGGCGATCAGGGCGACCGAACTGACCGTCAGCGACTTCACGAACTCTCCGGCGCTCGGCCAGTAGCCCATGAACAGCCAGGCGTTGTCGATGCCGAAGCCGTGGACCAGCAGCGGGCGGATCACGAAGACCAGCGTGTGGAAGATCAGATAGTAGGTCAGCGGGTGGAACATCGACGCGGTGCCGGTGCTGAGGAACACCACGACGACCAGGGCCACCACCAGCACCTGCGCGATCAACGCCGTTTCGATCATGCCGGACTCCGCCTTGCCTCGTGAACGCGCGACACCGCCGGCCACGGCCGGTGGTGTCGGCCGGTGGGGCGGTGTCGTCGTGCCGGCCCTCGGGGAGCGAAGGCGGCGCACCCGGAAGCAACACTGCCGGCCCCGCTCGGGTCCCCCCGTCCGGGAGCGCAGACGGCGAGGGCCGCCCGGTCAGGGCTATCCGCCCAGCGCCTTCGTGGCACCCCGTCCGCGCTTTTGCTTCATCCGCCCCCCGCCGCCAGTTTCGCTGGGGTGCGGAACGGAGGTGATATGACGCGCCGGATTCCTGGACTCTTCGCGGGCGGGCTGTTGTGGCTGGTCCTGTTGCTGGCTGGTCCCACCCCGTCCGTCGCGGCGGAGCCGGCGATCCATGTCTCCCCCCAGGGCGACGACCGCTGGTCCGGGCGGGTGGCCGCCTCCACCCCGGACGGACGGGACGGCCCGGTCGCCACGCTGGCCCGCGCGGTGGAGGAGGCGCGCAAGCGCGGCCTGCACCTGATCCTGCTGCGCGGCGGCACCCACCGGCTGACCGACACGGTGACGCTGGGGCCGGAGGATTCCGGGCTGCGCATCGCCGCCTTTCCCGGCGAGACCCCGGTCCTGTCGGGCGGGGAGGTGGTGACGGGCTTCAAGGCCGAGCGGGACGGAATCGTCTCCGCCCCGCTGGCCCGCGAGCCGGGGCTGGACGTGACCGCCGGCGGGGTGCGGCTGCGCGCGGCGCAGAGCGGCGCCTTCGACCCGCAGGACCCGATCCGCAGCGGCTGGTTCGTCGCCCAGCAGACCAAGGGCGGCGGTGACAAGCGGCAGTTCCGCTTTCCGCCCGGCACCGTCCAGGCGGCCTGGGCGGTCCCCGGCGTGCGCGTCCAGGCGCTCGACCGCGAGCGGCAGGCCGACGACATCCGCGGCATCGAGCGCATCGACCGCAACGGCACGCTGGTCCTCGACCGCGACGGCTGGTACCCGTTCCGCGACGGCAGCACCTTCCGCCTGCTCGGCCATCCCGACTTCCTGAAATTCCTCGGCCAGTTCGCCTGGAGCGCCAAGGACCGGCGCCTGCTGCTCCGCCCCCACGACCCGGCGGCCTTCGCCCGCGACGGCGAGGCGGTGGTGGCCCGCACCGCACCGCTGATCCAGGCGGAGAAGACGGACTCCATCACCCTCGACGGGCTGTCCTTCGCCGACGTGCCTTACAACGGTGCGGCGGTGCGGCTGGCCGGCGGCACGGGGCACCGCGTCCTCGACAACCGCTTCTCCGCCGTCGGCACGGGCGTGCTGCTGGTCGGCGTCGCGGACAGCGAGGTGCGCGGCAACCGCCTGGAGCATCTGGGGCGCAGCGGGATCGAACTGACTCCGGGCAGCGCCGGCAACCGGATCATCGCCAACACCATCCGCCATGTCGGCGAGGTGAACCTCTACAGCGCCGGCATCATGACGGCCGGGGTGACCCGCACGCAGATCGCCCACAACGACATCCGGCACGCCGCCCGCTACGGCATCTCCATGAAGAACTGGAACCCGGAGACGAAGAACACCGACAACGTGATCGAGTACAACCGCATCCGCGACGTTGGGCGGGAGACCGCCGACCTCGGCGCCATCGAGACGCTGGGGCGCAGCGACATCGACACCAGGCTGGTCATCCGCTTCAACGACATCCGGGGGACCGGCGGGATCGCCACCGACGCGGCGGGACGCTGGATGACGCGCTACAAGGGCTTCGGCATCTATCTGGACGACCTGACCAACGGCGTGCGGGTGGAGGGCAATTTCCTGGAGGACACCGGCTGGGCGTCGGTCTTCATCCATGGCGGCGACGGCAACCGGGTGGAGAACAACATCGCCGTGCTGACCGACGAGCGCGACCGCTTCCTGCGCTTCGAATGGGTGCCGAAGGCGGGGACGGCGGGCTTCCTGCGCGACAACGAGGCCAGCCGCAACCTCATCCACGCCCGCGTTCCGGTGGAGCAGCTGGTGACCGCACTGACCGGCGGCGAGTACCGGCTGGAAAACAACATCTTCGACCGTCCGGGCCGCGGCCTGCGCGCGCCGGGGGCGGCCACGGAACGCACGCAGGCGCGCTCCGTTCAAGGAGGCAATCTGCCCGACCCCTATTTCATGAACCCGGCGAAGGACGACTACCGCCTGCGCCCGAACTCCCCCGCCCTGAAGATCGGCTTCCAGGAGCTTCCCTGGTCGCGCATCGGCCCGGAAGGGGCGCGCTGAGCCCGTGGACACCCGCATTCCCTCGCCCAACTCCCCGCCCGAGGCTCCACCGTCCGCCACCATCGGGCTGGCGCCGCCCCGCCTCGACCTGTCCGCCCTGCCGCCCCGCATCCTGCGCGAGCTGCGCGCCAGCCATGTCGGCGAGACCGTGGCGGTGTCCCTCTACGACGGCGTCGCCGGTGCCACGACCGACCCGGAGGTCCTGCGCTTCGCCGCGTCCCACCGCCGGGTCGAGCGGCGGCACCTGCGGCTGTTCGAGGCGGTGCTGCCGCCGGAGAGGCGCAGCGGGCCGATGGCGTTCTGGCGCTGGTCGGGCCGGGTGATGGGCGCGCTGCCGGCCTGGCTCGGCCCGCCCTATTTCTACGCGGTGGTCGCCGGGGTCGAGGCGTGGGTGGATGGGCACTACGCCCGGCAGATCGCTCTGGCGCGGCGGCTCGCCCCCGATCCGGACCTGTTGAATTTGCTGGAGGCCTGCCGCCTCGACGAGAGCTTGCACGCCCGCGACGCCACGCGGCTGGACCCGGCGCCGCCCTGGACCGCCCGCGCGCTGGCCGGGCTGGCAGTGTTCCTGTCCCGCCTGGGGGCGAGGGCGGCGCGCTGGGTATGACGGCGCTCAGCCCATGGCGCGTTTCGGGCGGACGGAAGTTCCGGCGGCTTCGGGCAATGGACCGGCGATGCGGTCGAGCAGCGCGTCGAGTCCGCTGTGCCCGGCCTCATGGGCGGCGCGGGCGCGGGCGTGGGCCTGCTCGGAGGCGAGCGCCAGGGCGTCGCGGTCCTTGGCCCACAGGCGCAGCGCCGGCAGCACCGCCTGGATGAAGTCCCGGTCCTGCGGGACGAGGCCGGGGCGGGGGATGTCGCTGCCGATGCAGCCGCGGTCGTAGGCCAGCACCGGCACGCCCGCCGCCATCGCCTCGAACAGCACCAGCGGCTGCGCCTCGTTGCGGTAGCGGGTGGGGAAGACGAAGACGTCGATGTCGCGGTAGAAGGCCGCCTTGGCGTCGTCGTCCACCGGGCCGCGATACTCCACGTCGCCGTCGAAGGCCGCCAGCCCCGCCGCAACCAGCGCGTTGTCCATGCGCCCCAGGCCCGGCCCGGCCAGCACCAGCGTGACGTCCACCCCCTCCGACCGCAGGGCGCGCAGCAGTGTGAACAGCGTGTCCAGCCCCTTCTCGGTGCACAGGTTGGACAGATGGCCGATGCGCAGCGGGCCGGATTTGCCGTGGCGCGGCCGCGGCACCGGCGGGGTGAAGATGGCGTTGGAGACGCTCATCGCCGTCTTCGCCGCCGGGTAGAGCGCCTGGAAGCGCGCCTGCATGGCGGGGCAGAGCAGCACGTGCATGCAGTCCGTGCCGGCAAGGCGGGTCAGCAGGCTCATCCGCCAGGTCGGCTTGGAGATGGTGGCGAAGGAATGGTGGTGCAGCGTCCGTTCATAGCTGAACAACCGCGCCGTTCCGGCCAGCGCCGCCGTGTAGAAGATCCCCAGCCCCGAATCGACGGGCATGTAGAAGCGCCGTCCGGGGATCGTCGCCCCGGCCGCCAGACGCAAGCCCGCCAGCAGCACGCGCATGGCCTTGGCGGCGTGGTAGCGCAGGCCGCCGCCGTTCCAGCCCGGCGACAGGTCCGCGACCTCCACCGTGGCCTCCACCGGGCCACGGTTGCGCAGGCGGTCCAGCACCAGGGCGGTGACCCGGCTCATCCCGTCCATGGGCGGGGGAAGGCGGCCCGAGACGACGATGTGGGGGGTGATGCGGCGGTCGGTCATCAGGCTTCGCTTTCACGGGTGCCCTTGCGGGCGCTTTCGTTGGCACGTTCCGGTGCGGACGGCGCCGGGCGTGCGCCCAGGCTGTGCAGGGCCTTCTCCACGGCCTCCGCGAAAAAGCCGGCGTCGGCCAGCGCCTGGAAGGGGCGCCCGTTGAGGCTGAGGCGGCGCCATTCCGCCTCGTCGGACGCGACGGACAGCATGTGGCGGGCCAGCCCCTCCGGGTTGTCGGGCTCGACGATGTGGCCGTTCAGGCCGCTGCGGATCAGCACGTCGCGGGCGCCGCACTGGTCGGACAGGATCGTCGGCACGCCCATCGCCAGCGCCTCGTTCACCACCAGCCCGAACTGCTCCTCCAGCGAGGGCAGCAGCAGGCACAGGGTGGAGCCCAGCGTCTCCGCGATCCCCGTCTCCTGGAGGAAGCCGCGGAAAATGATGTGCTTCTCCAGCCCGCGCTTGGCGACCTCCGCCCGCAGGTCGGCCTCCAGCGGGCCGGAGCCGCAAAGGTGCAGGGGCCGCGCCGCGTCTCCCGCCAATCGGCGGTAGAGATCGTAGGCCTCGACCGCGCGGAACAGGTTCTTCTTCGGCACGAAGCGGGCGATGATGGTGAAGTGCCGCTCCGCGAAGGGCACACCGTCCGGGGCCGGGGTCATGCCGGACAGCCGGCGCACCCGCTCCAGCGACAGGGTGTCGTAGCCGATGAACAGCCTGTCCTTGGGCAACCCGAGGAAGCGGTAGTAGTCGACGGTGCGGTAGCTGCCCCCGATGGCCGCCTGATAGGGCTTGTAGAGCAGGGACTTCAGCGCCTCGCGCCAGAGGACACGCGGCTTGTCGTCGAACTTTGAGGCGTTCATGTTGACGACGCGCCGGCCCATCAGCCGCATCGTCACGGCCAGGGCGAAGACGTCCGGCTCCTCGTAATGGCAGAGGAAGACGTGGCTGGCCCCCGCCTTGCGGCATTCGCGCAGCAGGGCGCGGTAGACCTGGAAGGACGGGATGTCCGCCTTGGAGCGTCCGGGGAACAGCGTGACCTTGCGGAACTGCTGCCCCTCCCCGGTGGAGTCCCAGGCGTAGGTGTGGGACTTCGACCCGACCTCCAGACCGACCACGTCGTAGAGATGGCCGAGCCGACGGCCCACCGCCTCCAGCCGGTCCATGTGGTAGGGGCCGAACATCTCCCAGGAAAAGACCAGGGCGGGCTTCGTCATGCGGCGTCGTCTCCCAGCAGCAGCGTGGCGTAGCGCGCCAGGACGGCGCTGCGGCTGGCGTTGCCCTCCACCCAGGCGCGACCCCGGCGGCCCATGGCGGCGCTCCGGGCGGGGTCGTTCAGCAGTTCGGCCACGGCCTGCGCCATGGCCTCCGGCGCGTCGGGCGGGGTGCGCAGGAAGGCGTCGATCTCCGTCCCCAGCCGGTCGAGCGCCGAGCCCGGCAGGCAGGTGCAGACGAAGGGCCGCCCGGCGGCCAGGATGGTCACCGCCTTGCCCGGCATGGCGAAGGCCGCCCCTTCCGGACGCTGCGGCACCAGATGCACGTCGCCCTCCGCCAGCCCCTCGGCGAGCCGGTCGGAGGGGATCAGCGGGGCGAACTCCACGTTGGGCAGCGCCATCGCCTTGGCCTGGGCCTTCAGCTCCTCCTCCAGCCCGCCCTGGCCGCGCAGCAGCACGCGGGCGTCGGGGCGCAGCGCGTGGAGGTGGCGGGCCATCTCCAGCACCTGGTCCAGCCCCTGCTTGCGGGCGAAGGCGCCGCTGTAGAGCACGGTCGGCGGCTGGCCCTCCGGCCGGGGCAGGGGGCGGACGGCCTCGGCGTCGACATGGGGCGGGATCACCGTGATCGGCCGCCGCACGCCGAGGTCGCGCAGCACGTCGGCCATCGCCTCCGACAGCACGACGATGCCGTCGGCGCGGTTCAGCGCCGTGCGCTCCACCGCCTGGATGGCCTTCAGCGCGGCCCCGCCGCCCATGCCCAGCGCGCCGGCGAGGCCCGACTGGATGTCGTGCACGATGGCGATGTGCCGCCCGCCCGGCGCCCGGAAGCGGTCGGCGACGGCGACGCTGAAGATCGAGGGGCAGAGCGACAGCACCGCCTTGTGCCGCCCGACGCGCCCGCGGGCGCGGGCCGCCAGGAAGCCGGCATGAAGCACGCCCTCATGGATCAGCCGGGCCTTCATGCCGCCGCCCTTCGGCGGAATGGTGAGCAGCCGCTCGATGCGGACGCCGTTCACGGTGCGGCGGTCCTCGGCCCCGTCGGCGTAGCCGTCGTAGATGGCCTGGCCTGGATAGTTGGGCCGGGCGGTCAGCACGGTCATGTCCGTCCCCGCCGCGGCGAAGGCGGTGGCGAGATCGGTCATCATCGGCGCGCTGCCGGCGGGTTCCGGCCAATAGCTCATCGCCACCAGCAGGACCGACGGCGGGAGGGAGGCCGGAGTGGCCGCCCCATCGGAGACCGGCGCGCGCAGGGATGTGGAGTCATCGGGCATGGGCGGTCACTCCGCGGCTTCGCCGGTGGCGTTGCCGATGGCGGGCCGGGGGGCCGGCGGGGCGGCGTTTTCCAGGAACCACGCGTAGGTGCGGCTGAGCCCCTCCTCCAGCCCGACCTTCGGGCGCCAACCGGTGGCGAGCAGGCGCGACACGTCCATCAGCTTGCGCGGGTGGCCGTCCGGCTTGCTCAGATCCTGGGTCAGCGCGCCCTCGTAGCCGACCACCGCGCGGATCAGCCGGGCCAGATCGCCGATGGCGATGTCCTCGCCGGGACCGACGTTGATGATGTCCTCCCCGTTGTAATGGTCCATCAGGTGGAGGCAGGCGTCGGCCATGTCGTCCACATAGAGGAACTCGCGCCTCGGCGTGCCGGTGCCCCACAGGGTGACGCTGGGCGCCTGCTCCATCTTCGCGTCGTGGAAGCGCCGGATCATGCCGGGAATGGCGTGGGAGCCCTCCGGATCGAAATGGTCGCCAGGGCCGTAGAGGTTCGACGGCATGGCGCAGATGGCGTTGAAGCCGTACTGCCGCCGGTAGGCCTGGCACTGGGTGATGCCGGCGATCTTGGCGATGGCGTAGGGCTTGTTGGTCGGCTCCGGCGGGCCGGTCAGCAGCGCCTCCTCCTTCAGCGGCTGCTCCGCGAACTTCGGGTAGAGGCAGGAGGAGCCGAGGAACAGCAGCTTCCTCACCCCCGCCCGCCACGCCGCGTCGATGACGTTGGTCTGGATCAGCAGGTTGTCGCGGATGAAGTCGCCGCCGAAGCGATCGTTCGCCAGGATGCCGCCGACCTTGGCCGCGGCCAGGATCACGTAATCGATCTTTTCCCGGTCGAAGAAGGCGCGCACCGCGGCCTGATCGGTCAGGTCCAGCTCGTCGCGGCCGCGCAGCACGAGGTCGTCATAGCCGCCCTCCACCAGACGGCGGACGATGGCCGAACCGACAAGGCCGCGGTGCCCCGCGACGAAGATGCGGCTGTTTCGCTCCATGGGTCTCGGTTCCCTTATTCGGCGGCGCTGGCGATCGGGGCGTCGCCGTCGCGGCTGCGGGCGGCGTACCAGTCCACCACGCCGGGCAGACCGTCCTTCAACGGGATGCGCGGCGCGTAGCCGAGCGCGGAGAGGCGGGCGATGTCGGGGCTGCGCCGCTGGGTGCCGCCGGGGGCGGGCGGTCCGATCTGGATGTCCGCCACCCGCCCCAGCACCGCGACGATCTGCCGGGCGAGCTCGGCGATGGAGATCTCCTCCGGGTTGCCGACGTGGTAGATGCCGAGATGCTCGCCGCGCTCGATCACAGTCATGATGCCGTCCACCGCATCGTCGATGTGGACGAAGGCGCGGGTCTGGGTGCCGTCGCCCTGGATGGGGAAGGGCACGAGGACCTCCGGGCTGCGGTCGATGGCATCCACGGCGCGGCGCACGAACTCCGGCACCACATGCTCCCACCCCATGTCGGGGCCGTAGACGTTGTGCGGGCGGAAGATGGCGACGCGGTCGAAGCCGGTGCGGCCCCAGTTGACCGCCAGAAGCTCCGAGATCAGCTTCGAACCGCCGTAGCTGTAGCGCGGGTTCAGCACGTCCGGAACGACCAGCGGGATGTCCTCCGGCGTCGGGACCATCGGCGGGGTCTGGTAGGCCTCGGAGGAGGAGGCCACCACCAGATCGCCCACCCCGTTCGACCGGCAGGCGTCCAGCACGTTCAGCATGCCGCGCACGCCGACGTCCAGAACCACCTCCGGCTTCTCGTAGAAGTGCTTGGTGCCGTTGACGGCGGCCAGATGCAGCACGCCGTCGACGCCGCGCACCGCCTTGTCCACCGCCGCGGGATCGCGGATGTCGCCGGACACGAATTCGACCGCGTCCACAGCGTCGCCCAGCCGGCGCGGGTGGCCGCGGGAGTTATCGTCGAGAACGCGCACGCGGTGTCCGTCGCGCACCAGACGGCGCACCAGGGCGGCACCGATGAAGCCGCTGCCCCCGGTCACGAGATAGTGTTTCGGCATTGCTTTTCCTCAAACGGCAGCGTCAAGCGACGCTTCTTTACGCGACGCTCTTTCAAGCGACATGGGCGAAGCGGGCGGCGCCGTGGCTGCCCAGCGCCACGTAGGCCGTGCCCTCGGGCAGGTCCACTTCGCGGCTGTTGAAGTTGTTCCAGAAGTCGTAGATGACCCCCGGACGGTCCATGCGGCGCGCCAGATCCGGCAGCGGCATCGAGGTGAAGACGGGGTGGTTGTTCAGGATGACGGCGAGGTTGGCGCCGTCCACCGCCTCGGCCATGCTGTTGGCCGGCTCCAGCCCGAAGCCGCGGATGTCGTCCGCCGCCACCACCGCGTCGAAGCCGCGCCAGCGCGCCTTCGGGAAGCGGGTGCGCAGTTCCTCGAACAGCGGCTTGGCCATGGTGCCGCGCAGATCGTCGGTCGCCGGGCGGCCCTTGAAGGCGAGGCCCATCAGGCTGATGGTCGGCTCCTGCGGGAAGCCCTGCATGGAGCCGGTCAGCCGTTCCAGGAAGCGCGACACCTCGAGCGGCTGGCTTTCGTTGATGCGGCGCCCGGCGGCGGTGATGTCCATGTCCACCCCAAACTCGCGGGCGGATTCGATCAGGATGTGCGGGTCCTTCTCCAGGCAGGGGCCGCCGACCGGGCCGGGCAGCGGAAGCTGCGTGCGCGGGTAGCCCAGCTTGCCCGCCCGCGACACCTCCAGCGCCGACACCTCCATGGCGTTGCACAGCCGGGCGATCTCGTTGGCGAAGGCGAAGGTGACGTCGCGGTAGGTGTTGTCCACCAGCTTGATCATCTCCGCCGTCTCCAGCGTCGAGACCTTGACCGTCGTCGGGGTCAGCATGCCGAAGATCTGCGAGGCGCGGGCCGCCACCTCGACGCTTTCCGCGCCGATGATCTGGGGAAGCTGGTTCAGCTCGATCAGCGCCTGCCCCTCCAGCGTGCGCTCGGGGCAGAAGGCGATGTCGAAGCGCTTGCCGGTGCGCCGCAGGATCGGCGCCACCACCTCGCGGGTCGTCCCGAGCTTCACGGTGGAGCGCAGGATGACCAGGTCGCCGTCGTGGATGCGGTCGGCCACCTGGCGGGTCGCCGCCTCGATCATGTCGGTGCGCACGCGCCCGTCGCGGTCCAGCGGGGTGCCGACGGTGATGATGAAGACGGTGCAGTCCCGGCAACCGTCCGGCGTGCGGCCGAAGGTGAAGCGCCCGCGCTCCATCACATGACGCAGCTTCTCGGCGAGACCCGGTTCATGGAAATGGGGGACGCCGCGGGCCAGCTTGTCCAGCACCTCGTCCCGCACTTCCACGCCGTGCACCTGGAACCCCGCGTCCGCCATGGCCACGCCCAGCGTCAGCCCGACATAGCCGAGACCGAGCACGCAGACGTTCCGGTCGGGAAAGGACTTTGGGAGCATAGTCTTTCGATCCTGCCTAGTGATTGGAGCATGCATCCAAAGGCGCCGCCATCCGCCACCCGCGCCATGCGCAATCCGAACGTCTTGCAACGCGGCATTGTTCCGGCCGTTCGGGGTGGCGTGAATTGGCTATGCCGTTGATCGAGCATTGTTTTGTTCGTGGTACCCCGGACCGGCGACAAGGGTGCGTCCGGTCGGCGTCCTTCGGGATTCGGGATGAGGCTGGCGCATCATGCCGCCGCCGCGATCAGCCGGCGCAGCCGCGACGGGCGCACCAGCCCGGTGAGCAGCGCCGCCAGCGTGTAGACCGCGACCAGAACGCTTCCGCCGATCAGCAGCGCGGGCAGGGGATGAGCGGGAGCCATCAGGTCCGGCAGCGCGTGGGTCAAGCCCAGCGTGGCTCCCACGGCGAGCGCGGCGCACAGCGCCGCCCGCGCGGCGATCCCGAGATAGAGCTGCCCGACCGCGCGCCGGTGCAGCCAGGCGAGGCCGGTCATGGCGGTCAACTCCGCGATGATCGTCGCCACGGCGGACCCCTCGATGCCGTAACGCGGGATCAGCAGCAGGTTGAGCGCCGCGTTGGTCAGCCCGCCGATCAGGATGGCCGTCATGTAGCCGGTCTGGCGGTGCCAGACGAGCAGCGGGTTGCCCATGGTCAGGTTGATGTGGACGATGGCGACCGCGATCATCAGCAGGCGCAGCGTGTCGGCGGCGGGCGCGTAGGCCGGGCCGAAGACGGTGCCCAGGATGGCCGGCGCCAGGGTGAAGCCGCCCGCCGCGATCAGCGCGCCGATGGACAAGGTGGTGGTGGCGTAGTCGCGCATCCGCGCCCGCATCGCCTCGCGGTCGCCATAGGCGGCGGCGAGCTGCGGCATGAAGGCGCTGAGGATGATGTTCCCCGCGGTCAGCGACAGCACCAGCAGCTTGGTCACCGCGGCGTACCAGCCGACCTCCGTCTGCGGTGCCATGAAGCCCAGCATCACCAGATCCAGGTGCGAGAACAGCGCCCAGGCGAAGACGCTGACCGCCATCGGGGCGGAGGCCTTCAGGATCTCCCGCCACTTGGCGAGGTTCACCCGCGGCCTCGGCATCCGGAAATCGCGGCTGAAGCGGGCCAGCATCAGGGCGGCGTTGACGACGAAGGAAATGGCGGTGATGCCGGCGGCGATGGCCAGATCGTCCGGCCCGCGCACCAGCGCCAGCACGGCGACCATGTTGCCGAGCGACGTGCCGATCTCGCGCACCGCGATGACGCTCATCCGCTCGGTCGCCTGATAGACGAAGTCGAGCAGCAGCGCGTTGCCCAGCAACTGCACCGCCTGGACCAGCAGCACCGCCTTGACCAGCGACGGCTTGTCGAGCTGGAGCACGAACAGGGCGTAGAGCCCGCCGACCAGCACGGCCAGCAGCATCCGCAGGGTCAGCACGTGGTCCGCGAGATCGGTTACCGTCTCCGGGGCCTTCTCCCGGTCGCGGGCGATCTCGCGCACCGCGTAGGTGGACAGGCCCAGATTCACGAACAGCGCGGCGTAGGCCAGCATCGAGGTGCCGAAGCCGAGCACGCCGAACCCGTCCGGCCCCAGCGCGCGGGCGGTCCAGGCCGTGGTGATCAGCCCGCTCAGCAGCGTGGCGATGCGGGCCAGCCCCAGCGCGCGGATGTTCAGGAAGATGCGTCGTCCGGCGGTCATGGGTCTTCGTGGGATGTGTGGGCGTGTCGTGTGGGCGTGTCATGTCGGGCCCCCCTCCCGACCTCCCCCCGCTTCGCAGGGGGAGGAGATTCGCAGGGGAGGGTTGGGTGGGGGCCCGAAGCAGTGGCTTCTCTCAAGCTCCGCCGTCAGTTCGCGTAGTAGCGGCGGTAGCCGTGGTAGCGCCCGCTGTCCGGGAACTCGTACTGGGCGTGGCGGCGGATATCGACCTGGGAGAACAGGACGCCGACGACCTCGCCGCCCGCCTCGACGATTTCCTTCAGCCCGGCCATCGCGGTCTCCCGCTTGGTCTTGCCCCAATGCACGATGAAGACCGTCTGGTCGGCCAGCGCCGCCAGCAGCTTGCCCTCCGACACCGCCAGCACCGGCGGGCTGTCCAGGATCACCCGGTCATACTCCAGCGCCAGCCGCGAGATGAGCTGGTGCATCCGGCTGGACCCCAGCATGTCCTGCGGCAGGGCGGAGCCGCGGCCCGACGCGATGAAATGCAGGCCGGTGCGCGGGTCGGTCTGGATCACCTCGTTCGGCGCGCATTCGCCGGACAGCACCTCGTACAGGCCGTGCCGGTTCTCCAGCCCCAGCATCGGGTGCAGCCCCTTGCGGCGCATGTCGCAGTCCAGGATGATCGTCTTCTGGCCGGCGTTGGCGCAGATCCGCGCGAAGGCCGCGGCGATCGAACTCTTGCCCTCGCCGGGGACGGAGGAGCTGAACAGGATCACCCGCTGGTGGCCGTCCGGGTTGGCGAGCAGAAGCGTGGTGCGCAGGTTCTGCATCGCCTCGGCGAAGGCCGACATCGGCTTGTCGATGGCGTAGGCCGCGGGCGAGGTGCCGCGCCGCCGCCGCCCGATCGCCGGGACGATGCCCAGCGAGCGCACGCCGGTCACCGATTCGAACTGGTGCGGGCTGCGGAAGCCGCGCTCCGACTGCTCGCGCAGCATCGCCAGAAGCACGCCCAGCGTGGCCGAGGCGATCAGGGCCAGCAGGACGATCATCTTCTTGTTGGGCTGCGACGGGTTCAGGGGGATCGCCGCCTCCGACACGATGCGGGCGTCGGGCTGCTGGATGTCGGTCTGGCCGGCGATCTCCTGGAAGCGGGTCAGCATCGCCTCGTACATGGTCTGCGAGGTTTCGGCGTCGCGCTCCAGAGTGCGCAGGGTCACGTTGGACTCCTGCTGCTGGTTGCGCTGGGCCTGGAGCTGGTCGAGGTTGGTCTTCAAAGCGGCCTCGCGCCCGCGCTCCACCTCCACCTCGTTGCTCAGGTTCTGGACGATGCGGCCCACGTCGGCCCGGATCTGGCCCTGCAGGTCGCGCAACTCGCTCTGCAGCGCGGTCAGCGTCGGGTGGCGGGCGCCGTACTTGTTGGCGGCGTCGGCGATCTTGCGCTGAAGCTCGACCTCCTGCTGGCGCAGCGCCTGGATCAGGGGGGACCCCAGCACGTCGCCGATGGCCGACACGCCGCGCGGGCTCTGCGCCAGGGTGGTCACCTCGCGCAGCTTGGACTCCGCCTCCTGCCGCTTGGTGCGGGCCAGGACGTAGCTGGTGTTCAGCTCGGCCAGCTGCTGGGCGATCAAGGTGGTTTCGCCGTTGGCGTTGGTCAGGCCGCTTTCGGCGCGGTACTTCTCCGCCGCCTCGCCGGTCGTCTTGGCCTCGCGGCGCAGTTCGGTGATGCGCTCCTCCAGCCAGGTGGTGGCGCGCTTGGCCGCCTTGAACTTCTCGTCGAGCTGGTCGACGAGGTACATCTCGCCGATCGTGTTGGCGATGAGCGAAGCCTTGCGCGGGTCCTCGCTGTCGAAATCCACGGCGATGACGTAGGAGCGGCCCTGCGGCCGCACCGCCAGATTTTCAATGAAGCTGTTGACGACCGAGGTCTTCTCGTTGGCCGTCTTCTCCTCCGGGCTCAGCGCGATCTCGGGCCGGTCGCCGCGGGCGCTGTTCCACCAGGAGTCGGGCACCCAGTTCTTCGGGTTCAGGTAGTAGAACCAGTTCGTTTGCTCGGGCCGCAGCGCCGCGTTGAACTCCGGGTCGTTCATCAGACCCAGCTTGTTCACCACCTTTTCCGCGAAGGCGGGGGATTTCAGGATCGCCACCTCGCTCTGCAGGGCACCCAGCTCCGTCGAGAGGCCGGAGACGACCTCCTGGTAGTTCATCACTTGGTTCTTGCGGTGCTCCACCATGATCAGGGTCTGGGCGGTGTAGAGCGGCGTCATGCGCAGGGCGACGAGACCCGCGATGCCCGTCCCCAGCACGATCACCGTCCCGATCAGCAGCTTGTGGCGCAGCAGCATGCCGGTGGTGCGGCGCACCGCGCTGGCCGCCGCGGTGGACAGGTCGAACGAGACCGGTGTTGAGACCGGTGCCGCCTGCCGCCGCTGGGGTTGATCCTGAATGTCCTGGGTGGCCAAAGCGGGTTCCTCCTCGCATGCCGAACGGCACCCCGTTCGGGGCGTTACGATTGCCTAGAACGCCATCGACCGTCCGGCCGTTTCATGCTGCCCGGAGGGCATATGGTGGGGAAGACACGCTCTTTGGGTACCCTCCCCGGAGTCGCCATTGGTTGGAGAGGTCCTTTGGGTGGACCGGCGAAGCCCCTTCGCGGATAATGGTCATGGTCGATCGAAGGGAGCTGGGCATGCTGCCGCAACATGTTGAAAAGGCTGACGCTGCCTGGGCGGGTGCGTTTCCGGCGCTGTCCGCCCTGGAGCCCGACGCGCAGGCCGTCCTGCGCGCGCAGGGGGTGCGGATGACGGTGCCGCGCGGCACGGTGCTGTTCCGCATCGGCAGTCTCTGCCACAATTTTCTCATGCTGCTGGACGGCACGGTGCGGGTCCAGATGACCGCCGAAACCGGGCGGGAGATCGTTCTCTACCGCGTCGGGGCGGGCGAAACCTGCATCCTGACGACCGCCTGCCTGATGACGCGCGCCGACTACAGCGCCGAGGGGGTGGCCGAAACCGACCTTGAGGCCATCGCGCTCGGGGCCGGGGCTTTTCATGAGCTGCTGGCGCGGTCCGCGGTGTTCCGCGACTTCGTCTTCGCCTCCTTCGGCACGCGCCTGCTCGGCATGATGATGCTGGTGGAGGAGGTGGCCTTCGGGCGCATCGACCTGCGGCTGGCCCGCTTCCTGGTCGACCACCGCGACGCGCGCGGCGGGCTGGACACCACCCACCAGACGCTGGCCGTCGAGCTGGGCACGGCGCGGGAGGTGGTCAGCCGCCAGTTGAAGGAGTTCGAGCGGCGCGGCTTCGTGGAGCTGGCGCGCGGCCGCGTCGGTGTGCGCGATCCCGACGCTCTGCTGGCGCTGGAGCGCGCGGACGGCGTGTGACGGAGTCACAGACCGGCGGGCGGAAAGGGGCTTGGATGGGCGCACCAACCGCCCACCTCAATTCCTAAGGTGCACCCATGCCCGTCAACGTCGGCACCATCGACCGCGCGCTGCGCGCCATCGTCGGCCTCGTCCTGATCGCCCTCGTCTTCGTCGGCCCGCAGACCCCCTGGGGCTGGATCGGCCTCGTCCCGCTGCTGACCGCCGTGGTCGGCTTCTGCCCGGCCTACACCCTGTTCGGTGTCAGGACCTGCTCCGTCAGGAAATGAGCCGCCGCGCGGCAAAGAAAAAGGCCCCTCTCCGCAAGGAAAGGGGCCTTTTCTCTGTCAGGGTCCGGCGACCGACATCACCCCCGCGGGGCGTGCTTGTTCAGGATGCGCTGCAGGGTGCGGCGGTGCATCTTCAGCCGGCGGGCGGTTTCGGAAACGTTGCGGTCGCACTGCTCGAACACGCGCTGGATGTGCTCCCACCGCACGCGGTCGGCGGACATGGGGTTTTCCGGCGGGGAGGGCAACGGGCGGCCATCGGCCAGCAGGGCGGATTCCACGGCGTCGGCGTCCGCTGGCTTCGGCAGATAGTCCACCGCGCCGGCCTTCACCGCGGCGACCGCCGTGGCGATGTTGCCGTAGCCGGTCAGCATGACGATGCGGGCGTCGGGGCGGGCGTCGCGCAGGGTCTTGACCACATCCAGGCCGCTGCCGTCGGCCAGCCGCAGGTCGACCACCGCGAAGGCCGGCGCCGATTCCTGGGCGACGTCGATGCCGAGTTGCACGCTGTCCACGGCCACCACGTTGAAACCGCGCTTTTCCATGGCGCGCGCGAGGCGGGTTCGGAACGGCGCGTCGTCGTCGACGATGAGGAGGCTGCGGGTAACGTCACCCGTGAACGTCAGCTTGGCGGTTTCGCCCGTTGGACTCTCGTCCGTGGTCATCGCGCTATCCACCACTAGTCCTCTGGTTCTAAGACACCACGGTCCCAACGTACGACAACTCGCGCGCCGCCGCTACGGTTATTGCTAAAGGCTACAAGGGCACCCGTTTTCTCTAGCAGCGTTTGTGCAATAAAGATTCCCAGCCCCATATGTCCCGACCGCTCGCTTCTTGCCGACAGGTAGGGCTCGCCGATGCGGCTCAGCAGATGGGCGGGATAGCCCGGCCCGTCGTCCATCACCACCACCGTGGCGGATCGCGCGTCCCAGGAGGCGGCGACCGTCACCCGCCCATCGGCGAACTGGTGGGCGTTCTGGATGAAGTTGCCGAGGCCATGGATGATCTCCGGGCTGCGGCGGACGATCGGCTCCTCCCCCACGGAGCCGTCGCTGCGCTCGACCGCGAACTGGATGTGGCCCAGCCGGTGCGGTGCGCCCGCCGCCTCCACCAGCGCGGTCAGGGGCAGGCGCTCGAACGGGTCGCCGCCGTCCGCCTCCGGCTTGCGGGCCAGCTCCGCCAGGATCTCGCGGCAGCGCATCACCTGGCTTTGCAGCAGGGAGACGTCCTCGGTGTAGGGGCTGTCCGGCGGCATGTCGTGCAGAAGCTCCTTCGCCACCACCGCGATGGTGCCGAGCGGCGACCCCAGCTCGTGCGCGGCGGCGGCGGCCAGCGCGCCCAGCGAGGACAGCCGCTGCTCGCGGGCCAGCGCCACCTGCGAGGCCGACAGGGCGTTGGCGAAGCGCCGGGCCTCCTCGGCCACGCGGAAGACGTAGCCGCTGATGAAGCCGGCCGACACCGACAGCGACAGCCAGATGCCGAAGGCGTAGAGCGGGGCGACCGAGGGCATCGGCTCCGGCCAGGGCAGCGGGAAGTGCCACAGCGCCAGCACGGTCAGGCAGACGAGGTTGAGGCCGGTCAGCAGAACCACGCTGTAGCGCGACAGGATCGCCGCAGCCACCGTCATCGGGGCCAGCAGCAGGATGGCGAAGGGGTTGGCGAGGCCGCCGGTGAGATACAGCAGCAGCGTGAGCTGCAGCATGTCGTAGCCGAGATAGAGCGCGGCGTCCCGGTCGGCCAGCCGCAGCCGCCCGCCGCGCTGGGCCATCGCCACGAGGTTCAGCAGCACCGACGCCCCGATGGCCGCCAGCACCGGCCCCAGCGGCAAGGGGAAGCCCATGACGAGCTGGACCGTCGCCACGGTGGCGAGCTGCCCGATCACGGCGATCCAGCGGATCAGGATCAGGGTGCGCAGCGTGACGCGCCCGTCCAGGTTGGTCCACTGGGCCGGCCCCGGCCGGCCGGCGTGGGTCATGGCGTGGCGGAGGGATGAAGCGGCGGTCACGGTCATGGGCGGGCTTTCCAGCAAGGGCCGCTGTCGCCGCGGCTTCGTATCGGGGCGCTTGGCCGATTTGTCGGTGCTGTTTTGCCACTCTGGCGTTTGCGCGCCAAGCGGCCATATTCTCCGCCTATGGATCAATGCGCAAAACAGCACGCCATCCGGGCCGAGAACCTGACCAAACGCTACGGCACCGCCCGCTCCGGCGAGGTCACCGCCGTGGACGGCATCTCCTTCACCGTTGCGGCGGGGTCGGTCACCGGGCTTCTCGGCGGCAACGGGGCCGGCAAGACGACGACCATCTCCATGCTGCTCGGGCTTCTGCTGCCGACCTCCGGCACGGTGGAGGTGCTGGGGGTGGACATGGTGCGCCACCGCCACGCGGCGTTGCCCCGCATGAACTTCTCCTCGCCCTATGTGGAGTTGCCGCACCGGCTGACCGTGCGGGAGAACCTGACCGTCTACGGCCACCTCTACGGGCTGAAGGGGGTGACGCGGCGGGTGGAGGAACTGGCCGAGCATCTGGAGCTGACCCGCTTCCTGGAGCGCCCCTCCGGCGGGCTGTCGGCAGGGCAGAAGACGCGGGTGGCGTTGGCCAAGGCGCTGCTCAACCGGCCCGAGCTTCTGCTGCTGGACGAGCCGACCGCCTCGCTCGACCCCGACACGGCGGACTGGATTCGCACCTATCTGGAGCGCTACCGCATGGAATCCGGGGCCACCATCCTGCTCGCCTCCCACAACATGCTGGAGGTGGAGCGGCTGTGCGACGACGTGCTGGTGATGCGCCAGGGACGGATCGTCGACCACGGGTCGCCGGCGGGACTGCTGGCCCGCTATGGCCGGACCTCGCTGGAGGACGTGTTCCTCGACATCGCCCGCGACCGCGCCAATGGTGAGGATGCCCGCCGGGAGGCCGCCGATGCCGCCGAGTGACGCCGCTGTCCTGGTCCACGCCAACCCCGCCTTCTCGCTGCGCCGGGTGGGGGCGATGGTGCTGCGCTACTGGTATCTGCTGCGCGGCTCCTGGCCGCGCTTCCTGGAGCTGGCCTACTGGCCGACCATGCAGATGATCCTGTGGGGCTACATCAACCAGTTCATGGCGACCTCCAGCGCCTGGGTGGCGCAGGGGGCCGGGGTGCTGGTCAGCGCGGTGCTGCTGTGGGACGTGCTGTTCCGCGGCCAGCTCGGCGTGTCGGTGTCCTTCCTGGAGGAGATGTGGTCACGCAACCTCGGCCACCTGTTCGTCAGCCCGCTGCGTCCGAGCGAATGGGTGGCGGCGCTGTTCGGGATGAGCCTGATCCGCACCGTCATCGGCGTCGTCCCGGCGGCGCTGCTGGCGATTCCGCTGTTCGGCTATTCGCTGTTCGACCTCGGTCTGCCGCTGGCCGGCTTCTTCGCCAACCTGATCGTCTTCGGCTGGTCGCTGGGGTTGGTCATCGTGGCGCTGATCCTGCGCTACGGCATGGGTGCGGAAGGGCTGGCCTGGATCGTCGTCTTTATGCTCGCCCCGGTCAGCGCCGTCTACTACCCGGTCGGCGTCCTGCCGGGCTGGCTGCAATGGGTGGCCCTGTCGCTGCCCTCCGCCCACGTCTTCGAGGGGATGCGCGCCATCCTGTTCGACGGCACGATGCGCTGGGACCATCTGGCCTGGGCGGTGGGGCTGAACGCCCTGTTCATGGGGCTGTGCAGCGCCGCCTTCCTCTATTCCTTCCATCAGGCGCGGGTGCGCGGGGCGCTGCTGCAGACGGGAGAATGACATAAGGCCGGGGGGTGACAAAAGGCGCCGGGCCTCGCCAGCACCGGCCAGCCGTGTTAGCGTCCCGGCCACTTCTTCGGACCGACAGCCAGAGCGCCGCCATGACCCCCGTTTCCCCCGCCGCCCCGGTCACCCTCGCCGAGATCGCCGCCGCCCTGAGCGCGGCGCTGGAGGGTGACGGCACCCTGCGCATCGCCCGCGCCGTCCACCCGTCGGAGGCCGAGGGGCCGGAGGATCTGGCGCTCGCCATGGAAAAGGGCATGAGGGAGCTGCTGGCCGGCGGCAAGGCCGTCGCCGCCGTGGTCGCGGAAGGGGCGGAGGTGCCGGCCAACCTCAAGGGCTGGATCGTCGTCAAGCGCCCGCGCTTCGCCATGGCCGGCCTGACCACGGTCTTCGAAAAGCCGGTCCATGCCGAGCCGGGGGTGCACCCTGCCGCCTTCGTGGCGCCGGAGGCCATCCTGGGGGCGGGCGTGTCGGTTGGTCCCTTCGCCTATGTCGGGCCGAAGGCGGTGCTGGGCGAGGGCGTGATCGTCATGCCCCACGCCACGGTCGGGGCGGAGGCGGTGATCGGCAAGGGCTGCCTGCTGCACCCCGGCGCCCGCATCGGCGAGCGGGTGGTGATGGGCGAGCGCTGCATCATCCACCCCAACGCCGCGGTCGGCAACGACGGCTTCAGCTTCGTGACGCCGGAGCCGGGCAGCGTCGAATCGGCCAAGGCGACGGGCCGGGTGGTCGGCACCAACGTGCTGATCCACCGCGTGAACTCCATCGGCACGGTGATCCTGGGCGACGATGTGGAGGTGGGGGCCGGCGCCACCATCGACCGCGGCACCATCACGGCGACCCGCATCGGCTCCGGCACCAAGATCGACAACCTCGTGCAGATCGGCCACAACGTGCAGATCGGCACGAACTGCATGCTCTGCGGCCATGTCGGCATCGCCGGCAGCACGACCATCGGCGACCGTGTGGTGCTGGCCGGCAAGGTGGGCGTGGCCGACCATGTGAAGATCGGCAACGACGCGGTGGTGGCCGGCAACTCCGGCGTCGGCACGGACATTCCGGCGAAGGCCGTCTACATGGGTTACCCGGCTGTGCCGCGCGACCGCGCCTTTGACCAGTACAAGGGGCTGGCCCGGCTGAAGCGTATGTTCGCGGATGTGACCGACCTGAAGAAGCGGGTCGGGGCGCTGGATGGCGGCGGGAAACCGGCGGTCGAGGAGAAGTGAGGGGGCGTTTTCCCCCACCCTGACCCTCCCCCGCTGGGCGGGGGAGAGAAAGAGGTTCGCAGGAGCAACTCCCTCTCCTGCCCAGCGGGGGAGGGAAGGCGCCCAGGCGCAGCATGGGAAGGGGGGCAAACGCTGCCCCTGTGATGTGCTTACTGGAACGCGATCTTCGCGTGATCCCCCGGCTTCGGCGGCTCGCCGGTGATTTTCGCCTTCACATAGCCGTAGGCGTAGACCATCGCGCTCGACGGGCTGTCCCAATATTCGGCCTGATCGACGCTGACCTTCAACAGCGCGAGATCGGGGTCGTCCACCCCCTGCGGGAACCAGGTGGACAGGATGTCCCGCCACAGGAAGCGGATCTTGTCGCGGTCGCGCACCGTCTCCGCCACCCCGGACACCGAGACGTAATCCTGCTTCTCCGGGTCGGCGTAGGACAGGTTGACGCGCCAATGCGTCTTCAGTTCATGGACCTTCGGTGAGTCGGCCCGTGTAAAGAACCACAAGGTTCCATCGTCGAATCCCGCGTGCGGCAAGGTCGCCATCGGGCGGGAATGCAAAATGCCGTTCTCGTCCAGCGTCGTCATCATGCAGATGCGGACGCCCTTGATCATGCCCCAGAGCTTCTCGGCGGCCTCGCGATCGTCAGCGCTTCTTGCCATGGTCTGACCCTCTATTGGTAGCCCAACGGAGTTGGGTCAACGCCCATGTCCCGAAAAGGTTCCGAGGGCGTTCAGGGCCGCGACCGACCAGGAGCCGTCCGTCCCATCCCCGCTGTAATGGTCGATCCGCGACAGCGAGAGCGGCGCCACTGCCAGCCGCAACGCCGCCCGAGGTGTCAGGTCCAGGGCGAGCGCCAGCGCCGCGCGGATCGACCCGCCGTGGATCACCGCCACGATGTCGCGCCCGGCGTAGAGGTCGGTCAGCCGGGCGACCGCGCCGGCCACCCGTTCCATCACCGCCGCGAAGCTCTCGCCATCCGGTGGGGCCTCGGTCGCCGGATCGCTCCAGAAGCGGCGGGCCTCCTCCGGGTGCAAGTCCGCCACCGCGTCGTGGGACAGCCCTTCCCAACGACCGAAGTCCTGCTCGGCCAGCGCCCGCTCGACCAAGGCCATGTCGCTGCCGGGCAGGCGCAGCGCCGCCGCCGTCTGGCGCGTGCGGCGCAGGTGCGAGGTCACCCAGACCGCCTGCGGCGGCAGCCGCGCCGCCAGCGTCGCCAGCGCGTCGGATTCGCCGGTATCGGCAGCGGGATCACTCCGCCCGTAGATCACTTTTCCCGGATTCGGGACGGGAGCGTGGCGAATGAGCCACCAGCGAGTGTTTTTCATGCAACAGTCGCGGCCAGGGTGAGCAGAACGGCGGCCTCCGCCACCTGCTGGGCGGCGCCGAACACGTCGCCGGTGTGGCCGCCGATCTGCCGCCGCGCCTGCCACGCCACCGCCAGGACGGCCAGCGCGGCCGAGAGGACTGCGGCAGCGGCCAGCCCATGCAGCGCCGCCACGGCCACGGCCAGCGCCAGCGCGAGCGACAGGGCCACCGTGCCGGGCGACGGGCGTCCCTGCCGGGCGGCGAGGCCGTCGGCGCGGGCCGGGTCCATGAATCGGGCGATCACCGCCATGCCGCCGCGCGACAGGGCGCCCGAGGCGAGCAGGGCGGGGATGACGATGCGCGGCTCGGCCAGCGCCGCCAACGCCGAGGCGCGGACCGCGACCGAAAAGACGATGGCGAGCACGCCGTAGCTGCCGACCCGGCTGTCCCGCATGATCTCCAGCTTGCGGGCCTTGTCGCGCCCGCCGCCGAAGCCGTCGGCGACGTCGGCCGCCCCGTCCTCGTGCAGGGCGCCGGTCAGCCAGACCATGGCGCCCAGCGCCAGCAGCGCCGCCGGCAGCGGCGGCAGATGGGCCAGCGCCGCCAGCCCGTGGACGGCGCCGCCGAACAGCCCGACCCCGGCGCCGACCAGGGGGAACCAGCCCATGGCGCGGGCGTGGGCGTCCTCGGCCAGCGGGCCGGACAGGCGCAGCGGCAGCCGCGTCAGGAAGACGACGGCCAGCGCCAAGTCGGCGGTCCAGCGGGAGCGGGGCGGGGCGGGGGAATCCTCAAGCATGGCGCTTCGAAGTACGGCAACCCCAGGCCCGCCGCAACGGATAACAGGCCCACAACGGATGACAGGCAGGACGAGAGGCGCTTTGACAGCGGGTCGGGAATGGTCCAAGGTCGCGCCGCTTTTTTCATCGTTTCCCGATCACATCCTCTGCCGTCAGCGTCAGGACCCTTCGCCATGAGCAACACGCAGCCCGCCATCACCTTCGAGGAAATCCGCGCGCTGGTGCGCAACCTGCCGGGGCCGGACCTCGACGCCGGTACGGCGGCCCTCCAGCGCGAACGGCAGCTGACCAAGCCGGCGGGCGCGCTCGGCCGGCTGGAGGAGATCGCCCAGTGGATGGCGACGTGGCAGGGCCAGCACCCGGCGGAGGTGCGCCGCCCGCGCGTCGCCGTCTTCGCCGGCAACCACGGCGTCGCCGCGCGCGGCGTCTCGGCCTACCCGGCGGCGGTGACCGCCCAGATGGTCCAGAACTTCCAGAACGGCGGCGCCGCCGTGAACCAGCTCTGCGAGGTGGCCGACGCCGACCTGCGCGTCTACGAGCTGGACCTGGAGACCCCCACCGCCGACTTCACCGAAGGTCCGGCGATGGGCGAGGAGGACTGCTGCCAGGCCATGGCCTACGGCATGATGGCCGTGGAGACGGGGGTCCAGCTTCTGGCGCTCGGCGAGATGGGCATCGGCAACTCCACGGCGGCGGCGGCGCTCTGCCACGCCCTGTTCGGCGGCGAGGCCAAGGACTGGACGGGCCGCGGCACCGGTGTGGACGACGAGGGGCTGGCCCGCAAGGTCGCCGCCGTCGAGGCCGGTCTGGCCGTCAACCCGCAGGCCAAGGACGACCCGTTCGAGGCGCTGCGCTGCTTCGGCGGCTATGAGCTGGCGGCCATCGCCGGCGCCATCCTGGCCGCCCGCATGGCGCGGGTGCCGGTGCTGCTCGACGGCTACGCCTGCACGGCGGCGGCGGCGGTGCTGTTCAAGGCCGACCGCCGGGCGCTCGACCATTGCATGGTCGCCCACCGCTCCGTCGAGCCGGGCCATGACCATCTTCTCGCCGCCATCGGCAAGGAGCCGCTGCTCGATCTTGGGATGCGTCTGGGCGAGGGCTCGGGCGCGGCGCTGGCGATCAACATCGTGAAGTCGGCCTGCGCCTGCCATGCCGGCATGGCGACCTTCGCAGACGCGGGCGTCAGCACCCGCGGGGTGTGAGGAGGGCGAGGTACTCTTGCCCCCTCCCCGGCCCTCCCCCGCTCACGCGGGAGAGGGGGATTGATTCCCTTCACCGCGAAGCGGGGGAGGGTTAGGGAGGGGGCAAAAGGTCCCTACAGCAGTCCGTCGGCGAAATCGGTGATGAGCGCGGACAGGAACAGGTCGAGCAGGACCAGGACCGCCGCCGCGACGCCGGAGATGTCCAGCGCCGTGCGCATGACGAACCACTGGTAGGTCAGCATCGCCAGCATGATGCCGAACACCAGCCCTTCGGAGATCGGGCCGGGCAGAATCCCTGTGGCGGCCAGGATCACCACCGGCAGATAGACGCTCATCTGCACGACCGACGACCAATTGTAGGCGCACAGGAAATCGATGTAGCGGCTCTGCCGGTCCAGCAGCCCGCTCACCCCGTGCATGACCACGGGGAAGGCCGTCCAGCTGATGACGTAGGCGATGGCCTCCACCACCACGAGCTGGAACAGCGGCGTGTCCGGCACCTGGTCCCACAGCCGGATCGCCAGCAGCAGCGTCCAGGCCGGGGCGACGATCACCGCGGCGTAGAAGGACTTCCACGCCCCTTCGGGGGTGCGGTCCAGATGCTGCAATCCGGTGGGGTCGAACCGGGCCAGGCGATAGGCGCCGAAGACGGAGGAGGCGACGTCCCGGGCGGTCAGCGGCATGTTGCGGTCACCGGAGGGTGGTGGGAACGGGCGGAGGAGGCCTTACGTCAACCGATCCGGTCGAAGACGTTCCGCAGAACCTCGCCGTAAATGTCGGTCAGGCGGGTCAGGTCGTCCAGCGCGGTGTGCTCGTCCACCTTGTGCATCGTCTGCCCGACGAGGCCGAACTCGACCACCGGGCAGAAGTTCTTGATGAAGCGGGCGTCCGACGTGCCGCCGGTCGTCGAATATTCGGGACGGCGCCCGGTGACGCGCTCCGCCGCCTCCGCCACCAGCTCGGTCAGCGGGCCGGGCGGCGTCAGGAAACTGTCGCCCGACACGAAATGGTCCAGCTCGTAGGAGCCGCCCGCCCGGTCGAGCCGCTCGCGCAGCCACGTCAGCAGCGTGTCGGCGGTGTGCAGGTCGTTGAAGCGGATGTTCAGCGTCGCCTTGCCCTGTGCCGGGATGACGTTGTGCGCCGGGTTGCCGACATCGATGGTGGTCAGCTCCAGGTTCGACGGCTGGAAATGCGGGGTGCCGGCGTCCAGCGGCTCCGCCGTGATGGCCGCCAGCATGCGGGCCAGCCGGGGCAGCGGGTTGTCGGCCAGATGCGGGTAGGCGACATGCCCCTGCGCGCCGTGGACGGTCAGGAAGGCGGTCATGCTGCCGCGCCGCCCGATCTTGATCATGTCGCCCAGCGCCTTGGGGTTGGTCGGCTCGCCGACCACGCAGGCGTCGAGTTTTTCACCCTTGGCCTGCATCCAGTCCAGCACCTTGCGGGTGCCGTTGATGGCGACCCCTTCCTCGTCCCCGGTGATCAGCAGGCTGATCGAGCCCTTCGGGGCGCCGCCGGCCCTGACGTGGCGGGCCGCGGCGGCGACGAAGGCGGCGATGGCCCCCTTCATGTCCACCGCGCCTCGGCCGTAGAGGCGGCCGTTGTGGATCTCCGCGGCGAAGGGATCGATGGACCAGCCCATCCGCTCGCCGGGGGGCACCACGTCGGTGTGCCCGGCGAAACAGAAGTTCGGCCCTTCCGTGCCCAGACGGGCGTAGAGGTTGTCCACCGGCGCCGTGCCCTCCTCCTCGAACCGCAGGCGATGGCAGGCGAAGCCCAGCGGCGCCAGCGCCGCCTCCAGGACGCCCAGAGCGCCGCCCTCCTCGGGCGTCACGCTGGGGCAGCGGATCAGGGCCTGCGCCACCGCGACGGGATCGCAGGGGTCGAAGGAGGGAGCGGCGGCGGCGGTGCTCATCGTGTGGTCTTCCCCGGCGTCAGTCGCGCAGCAGGTCGTTGATGGAGGTCTTGGCGCGGGTCTGCTCGTCCACGCGCTTCACGATCACCGCGCAATAGAGGCCCGGACCCGGCGTGCCGTCGGGCAGCGGCTTGCCCGGCAGGGTGCCGGGAACCACGACCGAATAGGCCGGGACGCGGCCGACGAAGACCTCGCCGGTGTTGCGGTCGATGATCTTGGTGGAGGCGCTGATGAAGACGCCCATGGACAGCACGGCGCCGCGCTCCACGATCACGCCCTCGACCACCTCGGACCGGGCGCCGACGAAGCAGTCGTCCTCGATGATGACCGGGTTGGCCTGGAGCGGCTCCAGGACGCCGCCGATGCCGACGCCGCCCGACAGGTGAACGTTCTTGCCGATTTGCGCGCAGGAGCCGACGGTGACCCAGGTGTCCACCATGGTGCCGCTGTCGACATAGGCGCCGACGTTGACGAAGCTGGGCATGAGGATGACGTTCGGCGCGACGTAGGCGGAGCGGCGGACGACCGCGCCCGGAACGGCGCGGAAGCCGGCGGCCTGGAACTGCGCCTCCGACCAGCCTTCGAACTTCGGCGGCACCTTGTCGTACCAGGAGGCGCCACCCGGCGCGCCGGGGATCGTCTCGTTGGCGTTCAGGCGGAAGGACAGCAGGACCGCCTTCTTCAGCCACTGGTTCACGACCCAGCCGGCGTCCGTCTTCTGCGCGACGCGCAGATCGCCGGCGTCGAGGCCGGACAGGGCCTCCTCCACGGCGTCGCGGACGGCGCCCTTGGTCGAAACATTCAGGGTGTCGCGGGTTTCCCACGCGGCGTTGACGGCGGATTCGAGGCTGGCGTGGCTCATGGCGGCATTCGCTGGGCTGTCTGTTCGAGGGTTCGGAACATGGGCCGCGCCGCGCCGCCTTGTCAACGTTGCCTTGTTCTCAATGGGTTCTTAAAGGGTTCCTACGGGGGGAAGGTGGGGCCTTGCGGTCGCCGCTCAGCCCGCGACCTCCTCCAGCCAGGCCGGCAGGTCGTCGACGGTGTGGTCGATGTGGCGGCCGGTGCCGACTCCGCCCTGGTCGGGGCGGGCCCAGTCGGCCTCGCTGCGCACCCACACCGTCGTCATGCCCAGGGCGTGGGCGGGGACGAGGTTGCGGGCGATGTCCTCCACCATGCAGGCGCGGGCGGGGTCGATGCCGTAGTGATCCACCAGGATGTCGTAGGGGCGCGGGTCGGGCTTGGGCACATAGCCGGCCTCGACGATGCCGAAGGTCGCCTCGAAGCAGCCGTCGATGCCCAGCTGCCGCGTCACGTTCTCGGCGTGGCGGACGGAGCCGTTGGTGTAGATGATCTTGCGGCCCGGCAAACGATTCAGCGCGTCCGCCATGCCGGGGCAGGGTGCCACCGGGCTGACGTCGATGTCGTGCACGTAATCCAGGAAAGGCACCGGATCGACGTCGTGCTCCACCATCAGGCCGCGCAGCGTCGTGCCGTGCTCCCGGAAGAAGCGCTTCTGCATGACGCGCGCCTCGTCGTAGGTGACGCCGAAATGCCCGGCGATGAAATCGCCGATGCGCCGGTCCACCTGGGCGAACAGGTTGCAGGAGGCGGGATAGAGGGTGTTGTCGAGGTCGAAGATCCAGACCCCGGTGTCGCGAAGGGAAGCCGTCATGGGCTGAACAATGGGGCTTCGCCCGCCCGCCCGCAAGCCGCTTCGCCGCATGGCCCGTTTCCGTTCCGGGACGGGGCTGCCTTCAATGAGTGGTTGCGTATGGCAGGTGCCCGGACCGCCTGAAGAAAGATTCGGGAAAGAAACGCATTTTTCCGGTATACTCCGCGCCGCGCAGTCTCAGGTTCGCACCGTGTCCGCAGACCCAATATCCGAAGTTCCGCCGGCCAACCCGTCCGGCGCCGTTCCGACTCCCACGCTCCTGGCCGCATTCCCCGGTCCGGCGATCCGGTTGGATTCCGCTCACGCGGTCGCCGCCGCGAACGCCGCCGCGGACGAGTTGCTGTGCGCCGGCGGGCGCTGGCTCGCCGACATCCAGGGGTGGCTGGCGATGTGCAGCGTGGCGCCGGGCCTGCGCTCCCTTCCGGTGGAGTTGCCGCGCGGCGTGATGATCGTCGAATGGGCGGCCACGCCGCTGCCCGACGGCGAGATTTTGCTGCTGGGACGCGACGCCACGCTGGAGCGGCAGCTCCGCCAGACGTTGATCGAGTCGCGCCGCCGCTACAAGGATCTCGTCGAGGTTTCGAGCGATTTTGCCTGGGAAACGGGCAGCGACGGGCGATTCGTCTTCGTCACGCCCAAGGGTGCGCTGGGCTACACCTCCGATGCGTTGATTGGTCGCAACCCCAAGGATCTGGCGGTGGCCGAGTGGGGCGACCTGCCGTTGCCGTTCGACAGCCGCCGCCCCGTCGACCAGGCGGAGCTGTGGCTGAAGCGGGTGGACGATCTGCCCGCCTGCTTCGTGGTGTCGGCGGTGCCGCTGTTCGGGCCGCAGGGCGAATGGATGGGCGCGCGCGGCGTCTGCCGTGAAACGACGGAGCAGGTGCTGCGCTCCGCCGAGCTGGCGCGGGTGCGCAACCGCGAGAAGATGCTCGCCCACATCGTCCACACGCTGCGCGACCAGCTCGACGCCCAGAAGGCGCTGCACGTCGCCGCGGTGGAAACCGCGCGCGCGCTGGGCGCCGACGGCTGCCGCATCTACCGGGCGACGGAAGCCGGCGCCCTGCGTCCCGCCGCCGATTTCGCCGCGGAGATCCCGCAGGAACTGCTGTCCGACCTGTTGCCCCCCGTTCTGGAGGAGATCGCCGGCAGCGAGGACCCGCATGAACTGACCCTGGGGGCGAACCGGCTGCTGGCCGCCAGGACGGAGCACCGTCAGGCCGTCAACGGCGCCGTGGTGATCTGGCGCGGCGACGACTCCGACCCGTGGGACGACGAGGACCGGATGCTGTTGTCCGGCGTGGCCGACCACATCGGCATCGCCCACGCGCATCTGGCCTATCAGGAGCGGTTGCGCCGCCTGTCGGAACGCGACGGGCTGACCGGCCTGTTCAACCGCCGCACCTTCTTCGAGCGGCTGGAGGAGGTGCTCGACCGCCCGGACACCGGGCCGTCGGCGCTTCTCTACGTGGACCTCGACAATTTCAAGGCGGTGAACGACCTGCACGGCCACCAGCAGGGCGACGCCGTGCTGAAGGCCATTGGCGGGCTGCTGACCAACGGCGTCCGGCCCGGCGACCTGCCGGGGCGGTTGGGCGGCGACGAGTTCGTCCTGTGGCTGGGCCGCACCGACGAGGGGCAGGCGGTGGCGGTGGCCGAACGGCTGCTGGCCGGCATGGCCGCGCTGCGCCATCTCTCGGCCAGCCCGGACAAGCCGCTTGGCCTGTCCATCGGCATCGCCGTCCATCGGGTGGGGCGCGAGACCGTGCAGGAGCTGACCGACCGCGCCGACTCGGCGATGTACGATGCCAAGAAGCGCGGGAAGGGGCATTACGCCGTCGCTCCGGTCTCCATGGAAACCGCCGCCGTGGCGGCCCCCATGGCGGAGGCGTCCCCATGACCGTCCACGGCGACCGCGCCGAGCCTCAGCTTCTCGACCCCGCCGATTACGAGGCGGCCAAGCAGATGGCGCGCAGCACCGACCCGGCGGTGCGCCGCCGCGTCGCCGCGTCGCCCGAGACCCGGCCGGAACTGCTCTATTTCCTGGCCGCCGACACCGCGGCGGAGGTGCGTGAGGCCATCGCCACCAACGCCGGCACGCCGCGGCAGGCCGACCTGATGCTGGCCACCGACCGGGAGGTCGCGGTGCGCGGCGCCCTGGCCCAGAAGGTCGCCCGGCTGCTGCCCGACCTGTCCGCCGACCAGGCGTCGCAGATCGAGCGGCTGACCCTGGAATGCCTGGAGGCGCTGGCCCGCGATCAGGCGACGGAGGTGCGCGGCATCCTGTCCGAGGCGTTGAAGGAGTTGCCGGGCGCGCCGCACGGCGTCATCAACACGCTGGCCCGCGACGTGGAGCTGTCGGTCTGCGCGCCGGTCCTGCAATTCTCGCCGATCCTGACCGACGAGGATCTGGCGGACATCATCATGCGCGGGCCGGTGGCCGGCGCCCTGTCGGCGATCGCCGGGCGCAAGACGGTCTCGGCCTCCGTCGCCGAGGCCATCGCGCGGTCCGACGACGAGGCGGCGATGACCGCTCTGCTCGCCAATCCCTCGGCCCAGATCCGCGAGGAGACGCTGGACCGCATCCTCGATCAGGCGCCGCGGCACGAGCCGTGGCACGCCCCGCTGGTGCGCCGCCCGCGCCTGCCGGCCCGCGCCGTGGCGCGTCTGGCGAGCTTCGTCGCCGACAACCTGCTGAAGGTCCTGCGGGAGCGCACCGACCTCGACCCCGCCGCCGCCCGCGCCCTGGCCGAGGGCGTGCGGGCGCGGGTCAACCGTGGCGCCGGCGGCAACGGCGGTGGCGGACCCGGTGTCGCCCGCGGCCTCGTCGACTTCGGGGAGGAGGAGCTTGGCCATCTGCCGGGCGACAAGGACAAGCCGGCCGAACGCCCGTCCGACAAGGCGGCAAGGCTGAACAAGGAAGGCAAGCTGACGGAGAAGCTGCTGGAGAGCGCGCTGGCGGAGGGCGACCGGGCCTTCGTCCTGGCCGGGCTGGGCGAACTGGCGCAGCTCCCGATGCCGATCATCGACCGCATCATCGGCACCCACGCCCCGCGCGCCGTCACCTCGCTGGTGTGGCGCTGCGGCCTGTCGATGCGCTTCGCCCGGCAGGTGCAATTGCGCATCGCCCAGATTCCGCCAAAAACCGCGCTTATGGCAAGGGAAGGCGTCCTTTACCCGATGTCCGACGACGAGATGCGCTGGCAGCTCGCCTTCTTCGGAGTCGAGGAGAAAGTCTGACGCCGCGTCACCACACGGACCTGTCCATGCGCGCCCTGGCCCTGCTGCTGTTGTTCCTCGGTCTTTCCCTTCCCGTCTTCCCCCTTCCCGCCGGCGCCGCCCCGCCGCCCGCCTCCCCGGAGGAGCGGGAGGTGGCGGCGGTGTTCGAAAGCGCCCGCTCCGCCCTGGCGCAGAAGCGCGGCGCGGCGGTCGTTCCGCTGCTGTCCCGCGCGTCGCTGGACAAGCTGGAGCAGGTGCGCGGCGTCGCCCGCAGCGGCAACGACGCCGGCCTCGCCAAGCTGGAACCGGCGGAGAAGTTCGCCGCCATGGGCTTGCGCCGCTACGTCAGCCCGGCGGATCTGCGCCGCATGTCGCTCGGTGACCTAGCCGATCACGGCATGAAGAACGGCTGGCTCGGCCCCAACGTCATCGGCAGCAGCGGGCTCGGCCCGGTGCGGGTGCGCGGCGACCGCGCCTCCGCTTTGCTGATGGTCGACAACCGCCCGGCCCTGGTGCCCGCCGACTTCGTGCGCGAGGGCGGGGCGTGGAAGATCGACCTGAGCGGAGTCTTCACCTTCGGCAGCCAGATGCTGAAGGGCTTCGCCGCCATGTCGGGCAAGAGCGACGAAGCCTACATCGAGGACATGCTGCGGAAGCTGCCGGCCAAACCGGCGATGATGCACCGCTGACCCACTGCCCCACTGCCCCACTGCCCCACTGCCCCGCTGACCGACTGGGCGAACGCGGACGGGCAGGGGAGTGCCGCGGTCCGCGTTACACCTCCTGCGACGGGGTGGGCCGTTGCGTGGAATCCAGGGATTGCGTTAGAGTCGCTCCGCACGCACGACGCGTTGGTGCCCTGATGACCGCTCCGGATGGCTATCCCTTCGCCGCGCTGACCGATGTGGACGCCGGGCTGTTCCCGTCCGCCGCGGTCGGCGTCGTTTCGGTGCGCGTCGCGTCGCACACCACTCCCTATTCAGTTCCCTGCACCCCCGCTTTCGCGGCGGCGGCGGTGCGTTTGGCCGCCGGGCGCGGCACCGACGTTTCGGCGCTCGCCGCCGCGGCGCTGCTGCTGGTGTCCGACCGGATGCCCGATCCGGGCGCCCCGGACGATGCGGAGCGGGCTATGCTGGAGTTGCGGCTGCCGCCCGGCCACAGCGAACCGGCGATCCGCCGGGCGCTGGCGGCGGCGCTGGCGCTGGCCGAACCCGGTTGCCGGCTGATGCCCGCCGGGGAGGCGGGGCGGCTGGAGGGGGCGGTGGAAACCCTGACCTACCGGAACAAGGCGCTGGCCCACGCGCTGGAGCGGGTGTCCTTCCGCCCGCTGGACGGCAAGCTGACCCAGGTGCGCGACGCCGCGCAGATGTTCGGCTTCGTCAACGAATGGTGCTTCGACGAGGACCGGGTGGTGAAGCGCTTTCGCGAGCTGGCCCCGGTCTATCACCCGGACACCGGCGTGGTCGCCTGCCGCGACCGCATGGCCCAGCTGATCGACGCGCGCAATCTGCTGATCAACCACGTCCGCACGGCTTACCGCTCCGGCCCATGGACGCAGCGGCGGTCCTAGAGTCCGGGAAAGGATCAGGTCCCGGTCATCTCCTCGACCCCGATGGCGTCAGTCAGGCTGGTGCCGTCCAGCACCGTGCCGTCGAGGTCCGCGCCGGTCAGGTCGGTGCCGGTCAGGTCGGCCTCGCTCAGGTTGGCGCCGCGCAGGTCCGCTCCGGCGAGGTTGGCGCCGGACAGGTTCACCCTGCGCAGGTCGGCGTCCTTCAGGACGGCCATGCCCATGCGGGCGCGCTGCAGGTTGGCCCGCCAGACGTGGCTGCTCGATCCCTGGATGTGCACGGGGCCGAGCTGCGCCTCGGTCAGGTTGGCGCCGGTCAGGGTCGCCCGCTCGAAATTGACGCCGCGCAGGTCGGCCTTGGTGAAGTTCACCTTGCGCAGGTCCGACAGCGACAGGTCCGCGATGGCGAGCGAGGTGCCCATCATCGAGGCGCCGCGCAGCGTGATGCATTGCAGGATGCCGGCCGACAGGTTGATGCCGTCGAGGTTGCGCCCCGACAGGTCGAGCGAGGAGAGGTCGGCGCGCTTGCCGTCCTTGCCGCCGCTGTCGATCCAGGAGAGGTGCAGGGTCAGGATGTCGCGCAGGTCGTCGTCCGGATTCTCCAGAACCTTCGCCATCACCGCGGCGGACAGGTTGGGCGAGCGGAGCTGGGCCGCGTCCAGGATGGCGCCGATCAGGTTGGCGTTGGTGAAGTTGGCGCGCCCGATGGCGCAGTTGGTCATCACCGCGCCGGACAGCCGGGCGCCGGACAGGTTCGCCTCCGACAGGTCGGCGTCGGTCAGGTCGCAGCCCGTCAGGTTGGAATTCGTCAGGTTGGCCCGCATGAACTTGGTGCCGCGCAGGATCGCGTCGGTCAGGTCGGTCTGCATGACGAAGGCGTTCGCCACCTTGGCCCGCGACAGGTCGGCGCCGCGGATGACCGCCGCCGTCAGCTCCGAGGTCAGGACCGAGTCCTCGAAATTGTGCGGCATCATCTCCCCCGACGGGGTGTAATGCAGCAGCGTGCCGTCGCGCAGGTCCACCTCAACCAGCATGGCTTCCGACAGCACTGCGCCGCGCAGGCAGGCGCCGCGCAGGTCGGCGCGGCGCAGGTCGGCCTTTTCCAGGTTCGCCAGCCGCAGGTCGGCGGCGTAGAGGTTCGCGTTGGTCAGGTTGGCCCGGGTCAGCCGGGCGCTGAACAGCTTCGCCCCGGACAGGTCGGCGTCGGACAGGTCGATGCCGGACAGGTCCAGATGCGACAGGTCGCGCATCTTCAGGTTCGCGCGCACACCGCCCGGCTGGCTTTTCCGGAAAGCCTGATGCCGGAGCAGGATCGTGTTCAGCTGACTTTGCGTCAGCTTCGTGCGCGGCGTGTTCGTTCCGAAGCCTTGCGCGGGGGGCATCAGGGAAATCCCGGGTTGGAGTCGCGACACACTCTAAAGGGGAGCCGCGAAGAAAAAGTTAACAATCTGTAACGCTTTATTCAAGTACGCCTCGAATGCGTTCCATCGCGGGCGCTGTCTCCGGGCGGTAAAGCCCTTGGTTGTGTAAGGAAATAGTGGCCCTTCGCGCGTCTTTGCGCAAGAGGCTCCCGCACGGCACGCCGTTGCTGCATGGTTGACTCCGCCCCCCGCGATGCGTATGGTCCGCCGACCTGCATCCGTCGAGCCATCGACCGGGTACCATCGGCCTGCGTGCCGGGGACCTCCGCCAGTCCGCGAGTTTCGCGCACTGGCTCGTTTGTGCTTGAGCCGATCGCGTTCGAGCGGATGGAGACCGAAACTGAGGACCGCTGACCCATGTTCGATGGCCTGACCGGACGCCTGGGCGACATCTTCGACAAGCTGCGCCGCCGCGGCGCGCTGAGCGAGGAGGACGTCAACGCCGCGCTGCGCGAGGTGCGCGTGGCGTTGCTGGAGGCCGACGTCGCCCTGCCGGTGGTCAAGCAGTTCGTCAACCAGGTCAAGGAACGCGCGATCGGCCAGGAGGTCCTGCGCTCGATCACCCCCGGCCAGCAGGTCATCAAGATCGTCCACGACAACCTCGTGGAGATGCTGGGGCAGGGCGAGGAGATCAACCTCAACGCCGCCGCCCCCGTGCCGATCCTGATGGTCGGCCTGCAGGGCTCGGGCAAGACCACCAGCACCGCCAAGATCGCGCTGCGCCTGAAGAACCGGGACCGCAAGAAGGTCCTGATGGCCTCGCTGGACGTGCGCCGTCCGGCGGCCCAGGAGCAGTTGAAGGTCCTCGGCGAGCAGACCGGCGTCGCCACCCTGCCGATCGTTCCCGGCCAGGACCCCGTCGCCATTGCCCGCCGCGCCATCGAGACCGGTCGCCGCGAAGGCTACGACGTGGTCATGCTCGACACCGCCGGCCGCCTGTCCATCGACGAGGAGTTGATGGCCGAGGTCGCGGCCGTGCGCGACGCGACCAAGCCGGCGGAAACGCTGCTGGTCGCCGACGCCATGACCGGCCAGGACGCGGTGACGGTCGCCACCAACTTCAACGACAAGGTCGGCATCACCGGCATCATGCTGACCCGCGTGGACGGCGACGCCCGCGGCGGTGCCGCCCTGTCGATGCGCCAGATCACCGGCAAGCCGATCAAGCTGCTGGGCATGGGCGAGAAGATCGACGCCCTGGAGGCCTTCCACCCCGACCGCATCGCCGGCCGCATCCTCGGCATGGGCGACGTCGTGTCGCTGGTCGAGAAGGCCGCCGAGAGCATCGACAAGGAAGAGGCCGAGAAGCTCGCCCGCAAGATGGAGAAGGGCCAGGGCTTCGACCTCGACGACATGGCCTCCCAGCTCAAGCAGCTGCGCAAGATGGGCGGCATGTCCGGCCTGATGGGCATGCTGCCGGGCATCGGCAAGATCAAGAACCAGCTCAAGGACGCGAACATCGACGACGGGGTGATCAAGCGCCAGGAGGCGATCATCTCCTCGATGACGAAGAAGGAGCGCAAGCACCCCGAGCTCATCAAGGCGTCGCGCCGCAAGCGCATCGCCGCCGGCTCCGGCACCAGCGTGCAGGAGGTGAACAAGCTGCTCAAGCAGTACGACACCATGCGCGGCATGATGAAGCAGGTGCAGAAGCTGGGGCAGAAGGGGCTGATGCGCCACGGGCTGCAGAGCCTCCTGCCGAAGAATTTCCGGGGGCCGAACTGACCCCCGGCGACCACACCGCGCGATGAGCGCGATCACGTTCAACCGCACACCAAGCGACTACACCAAGGAAGCGACTGTCCCATGTCCCTGAAGATCCGTCTGGCCCGTGGCGGCGCCAAGAAGCGTCCGTTCTACTCGATCGTCGTCGCCGACGCCCGCAGCCCGCGCGACGGCCGCTTCATCGAGAAGATCGGCACCTACAACCCGATGCTGCCGCGCGAGCACGAGCAGCGCATCGTCCTGGACGCCGAGCGCGCCAAGCATTGGCTGTCGGTCGGCGGCCAGCCGACGGACCGCGTCGCCCTGTTCCTGGCGAACGCCGGCCTGATCGCCAAGCCGGAAATCCGCGAGACTCCGAAGAAGTCCGCCCCGAAGGCCAAGGCGCAGGAGCGTCTGAAGGCCGAGGCCGCCGCCAAGGCCGCCGCCGAGGGCTGATAAAGGGAAGGCTCGTTGCCCCCACCCTGACCCTCCCCCGCTGAGCGGGGGAGGGGATAAAAGCTCCTTCCCCCGCCCAGCGGGGGAAGGCCGGGATGGGGGCAGAACGCCCGCAACGCACACGCTCAAGCCATGTCCACAAAAGTCTGCGTCGGCCAATTCGCCGGGGCGCACGGCGTCCGCGGCCTCGTGAAGGTGAAAAGCTTCACCGAGGATGCGCAAGCCGTGGCGTCCTACGGCCCCCTCTCGGACGAGCGGGGCGCCCGGCGCTTCACGCTGACGCTCCAGGGCACCATGAAGGACCTGTTCCTGGTCCGCGTCGATGGCATCGCCACGCGCGAACAGGCGCAGGAGCTGACCGGCGTCCGCCTTTATGTGGACCGTTCCGCCCTGCCCGAGACGGAGGACGAGGACGAGTTCTACCACGCCGACCTGATCGGCCTGCGTGCGGAACTCGCCGACGGCACCGTCTGGGGCACGGTGAAGGCGCTGTACGACTTCGGGGCCGGTGACGTGCTGGAGATCCGCACGGAATCGGGGCCGTTGGAGATGCTGCCCTTCACCCGCGCCTGCGTTCCGGTGGTCGATGTGAAGGGAGGCCGCGTCGTGGTCGATCTTCCCGCCGTCATCGAAGCGCGCGAAGGCGAGGCGGAAAAGGACGGAGAGGACGCGCCGGAGGGCGCGGATGCCGCTGAAGACGCTCAAGACGACGTTCAAGACAAGGGAACCCGCCCGTGAATCACGGCGCTTCCGGTTCTCTTGTCTGGACGGCCAAGGTTCTGACGCTGTTCCCGGAGATGTTTCCGGGTCCGCTGGGGCTCAGCCTCGCGGGAAAGGCGCTGGAAAATGGAGTCTGGGCGTTGGAATCAGTGGACATTCGCTCGTTCGCGCGCGATAAACACCGCTCCGTCGACGACACCCCCTTCGGCGGAGGGGCCGGCATGGTCATGCGGCCCGACGTGCTGGACGCGGCTCTGACCGCGACGGCGGGTCCTCCGGGCACTCCTGGACGCGGACGGGCGATCTACCTGTCGCCTCGCGGACGGGTGCTCGACCAGGAGCTGGTCAAGGAGCTGGCGGCCACCCCGGTGGTCACCCTGCTCTGCGGCCGGTACGAAGGGGTGGATGAGCGGGTGCTGGACGCGCACGGACTTGAGGAGGTCAGCCTCGGGGATTTCGTGCTGTCCGGCGGCGAGACCGCCGCCCTGTGCCTGATCGACGCCGTGGTGCGCTTGCTCCCCGGTGTCATGGGCAATGTGGAGACGGCGGGCGAGGAAAGTTTCGAACGGGGGTTGCTCGAATACCCCCACTACACCCGGCCCGCGGTCTGGACCGACGGGCAGGGTGTGGAACGGTCGGTTCCGGACATCCTGTTGTCCGGCCACCACGAGAAGGTTCGCGCCTGGCGGCTCGCCGAGGCGGAGCGGATCACGCAGGCCCGGCGACCGGACCTGTGGGACCGCTACGAGGCGGGCAGGAAGGCCGAGGGTCAGATTGGAAAACGGGGTCGCCGGCGCGGCCCGAAACCAGAGTGACGGTCCGCCGCGAGGCGCACCGATGGAAAGGGGTAGTGTCATGAACCTGTTGCAGCAGCTCGAGCAGGAGCAGATCGAGAAGGCCCTCGGCGGCAAGACCATTCCTGTGTTCTCGCCGGGCGACACCGTCCGCGTGAACGTGAAGGTGGTCGAGGGCACGCGCGAGCGTGTCCAGGCTTACGAGGGCGTCGTGATCGCCCGCCGGAACGCCGGCGTGAACTCGTCCTTCACCGTCCGCAAGATCAGCTACGGCGAGGGTGTGGAGCGCGTGTTCCCGCTCTACTCCCCGCGTCTGGAGTCGATCGAGCTGGTCCGCAAGGGCGCCGTTCGCCGCGCCAAGCTGTACTATCTGCGCGATCGTCGCGGCAAGTCGGCCCGTATCGCCGAGCGCACGTCCGGCCGCGGCATGAACACGAAGGCCGCCGCGGAGTAATCCGGCGCCCTTCCGTTCGGTACGCCTGAACCAGCACCCGCCCGGAGCGATCCGGGCGGGTGTTTGGCGTTGGGGAGTAGGGGGGAGCGGTTGCATTGGTGCCCCCGCCCAACCCTCCCCCTACCGCGCCCGCATCGTCGTCAAGATCCCCGCGCCGATCAGCGCCACGGCGATCAGCACGCCGACGGTCAGCGGCTCGCCCATGAAGGCCGCGCTCAGCAGCAGGGCGGTGACGGGGACGAGGCAGATGATCTGCCCGGCCTGGGCCGCCGGCATGGCGGTCAGCGACTTCGCCCACCACCAGAAGCACAGCCCCGTCGCGATCACCCAGTTGAAGGCCAGGACGGTGCCCAGCGCGGGCGTCCAGTGGATCGGCCGGGCGTGCTCCGCCGCCAGGGCCAGCGGCGCGGTCGCCACGGCGCTGACGGCGATCTGCCAGAAGGTCTGGGTCCAGAAGGGCGTGCGCCAGCCGCCGCGGCGACGGCGGTAGAGCGTGGCGCCGAGCGCCCAGCTCAGCGCGCAGGCCAGCAGCAGCCCGTTGCCCAGCAGCACCACCGGGTCGCTCCAGTCCATCAGCGCCGGGTTGAAGAAGACGAGGACGCCGGCGAAGGTCAGCAGCGCGCCGATCACCCGCCCGCGCGTGAAGCGCTCCCCGGCCAGCAGGACGCCCAGCGGCAGCGCCCACATCTGCATGGTGTAGGCCAGCACCGCGGCCCGTCCCGGCGGCACCACCCGCAGCGCGATGGAACTGAGGTCCAGCATGCCGGCAATCTGCAGCAGCCCGACCAGGGCCAGCGGCCAGCGCTCCCCCGGCGGCGGCAGGAGGGGAAAGCGCAGCACCCGCGACAGCAAGGCCAGCACCGCCGCCGCCCCGGCGAAACGGAGAAAGCAGAAGGTCAGCGGCCCGATGTCGGACAGGGCCAGCTTCATCAGGGGCCAATTGGCGCCCCAGAACAGCACGATTCCCGCAAGCTGCGCGTAGACCACGGTGCCCGGACCGCCCACGGGTCCCTGGCCGGCCGCGGCGCGTGGCATGGCCTGATCCGCCATGAGTCCTCCCAACCCTGAATTTTGCCGCATCCTACGGCGCGGGCGGAGGTGGGAGGTCTGCGTTCCCGGTGCGGCAGCCCCGCGACGGGACGGCGTTACGGCGTGCCGCCGGTGGAGAAGCCGGTGAAGACCTGGATGCCGAACCAGCCGCCGATGGCGAACAACACCAGAAGGATCATGGTGGTGGCGATGGCGATGTTGGTCTGGCGGATGCGCCGGCAGTTCGGGCAGCCGGGAAGCTCGGCGGGATAAGGCCGTTCGCAGCGTTCACAGCGGACAGTGGGGTCCGTCACGGGATGACCCTTCATCGAATGGGGGTGGTGCCGGACGCTATCATAAGGAGAGCCCTCCCCGCCAGCCGATGGGCGGCGCGGGGGAGCGGCGATTTTTCGGTGCGGGAAGCGGGGTGTTTTCCACAGCCTCGGCCTTGTCCTGGTTGAAAGAGACGGCTATTGTGCGGCCCTCTTACCGCACGCTTCGTTCGTCCGGTCTGTGGTTTGCGAGAGAGAATTGCCGCGAGAGAGAGTTGCTATGTCCAAGCCGCGCACCCTGTTCGACAAGATTTGGGACAGCCACGTCGTCCACCGTCAGGACGACGGCACCTGCATCCTCTACATCGACCGCCATCTGGTCCATGAGGTGACCAGCCCGCAGGCGTTCGAGGGACTGCGGCTTGCCGGCCGTCCGGTGCGCCGTCCGGAAGCGACCCTCGCCGTGCCCGACCACAACGTGCCGACCACCGACCGCTCCAAGGGCATCGTCGAGGAGGAAAGCCGCATCCAGGTCGAGACGCTGGACAAGAACGCGCGCGACTTCGGCGTCCGCTACTTCCCGATGGACGACGTCCGCCAGGGCATCGTGCACATCGTCGGTCCGGAGCAGGGCTTCACGCTGCCCGGCGCCACCATCGTCTGCGGCGACAGCCACACGGCCACGCACGGCGCCTTCGGCGCGCTCGCCTTCGGCATCGGCACGTCGGAGGTGGAGCATGTGCTGGCCACCCAGACCCTGCTGCAGAAGCCGGCCAAGAACATGCTGGTCCGCGTCGACGGCGAGCTGTCGCCGGGCGTGACCGCCAAGGACATCGTACTGGCGATCATCGGCCGGATCGGCACCGCCGGCGGCACCGGCCACGTCATCGAGTTCGCCGGCGAGGCCATCCGCGGCCTGTCGATGGAAGGCCGCATGACCGTCTGCAACATGGCCATCGAGGGCGGCGCCCGCGCCGGCCTGATCGCCCCGGACGAGAAGACCTTCGAGTATGTGATGGGCCGCGCCCTGGCCCCGAAGGCCGGCGCCTGGGAGCAGGCGGTGGAATACTGGAAGACCCTGCCGTCGGACGAGGGCGCGGTCTACGACACCACCGTCGTGCTCAACGCCGCCGACATCGTTCCGCAGGTCACCTGGGGCACCAGCCCGGAGGATGTGCTGCCGATCACCGCGACCGTGCCGAACCCGGCGGACGTGGCCGACGCCGGCAAGCGCGCCGCCGTCGAGCGCTCGCTGGCCTACATGGGCCTGGAGCCCGGCCAGAAGCTGACCGAGGTGAAGGTGGACACGGTGTTCATCGGCTCCTGCACCAACGGCCGCATCGAGGATCTGCGCGCCGCCGCGGTGGTCGCCCAGGGCCGCAAGGTCGCCGAGGGCGTGCGCGCCCTGGTCGTCCCCGGCTCCGGTCTGGTGAAGGAGCAGGCGGAGGAAGAGGGTCTGGACAAGATCTTCACCGAGGCCGGCTTCGAGTGGCGTGAGCCGGGTTGTTCCATGTGCCTCGCCATGAACGCCGACCGCCTGTCGCCGGGCGAGCGCAGCGCCTCGACCTCCAACCGCAACTTCGAAGGCCGCCAGGGCCGCGGCGGGCGCACCCACTTGCTCAGCCCGGCCATGGCCGCCGCGGCGGCGGTGACCGGGCACCTGACCGACGTGCGCAGCCTGTAAGCTTTCACGGTCCGCCGTGACGCCCGGAGCGGGGATGGCCTTCCAGCCGTCCCCGCTTCGGCGTTTTTAGGGGCATCCTCCGCTGTCGCGCGCCGAACGCCTCATCGACCTGATCCAGTGCCTGCGTCGCCACCGCCGGCCGGTCAGCGGGCATGTCCTCGCCGACGAACTCGGCGTCAGCCTGCGCACGATCTACCGCGACATCGCCACCCTCCAGGCCCAGGGCGCCCGCATCGACGGCGAGCCGGGCGTCGGCTATCTCCTCCAGCCCGGTTTCCTGCTGCCGCCGCTGATGTTCGCGGAGGAGGAGATCGAGGCGCTCGCCCTCGGCATCCGCTGGGTGGCCGACCGCGCCGACGGCGCGCTGGGCGCGGCGGCGCAGAACGCGCTCGCCAAGATCGCCGCGGTGCTGCCGCCGGACCTTCGCGACCGGATGGACGCCTCCGCGCTGCTTGTCGGACCGGGGGAGCCGATCGTCGGGGACGGCGTCGACCTCGCCGTTGTCCGGCGGGCCATCCGCGGCGAGCGCAAGCTGTCCATCGCCTACCGCGACCGCGACGGGGCGCCCACCGAGCGCATCGTCTGGCCCTTCGCGCTCGGCTTCTTCGACCGGCTGCGCGTGATGGTCGCGTGGTGCGAGCTGCGCGGGGCGATCCGCCATTTCCGCGCCGACCGCATCGTCTCCGTGACGGCGCTGGAGGCCCGCTACCCGCGGCGGCGGCAGGCGCTGCTCAAGGAATGGCGGGAGGCCGAGGGCATCCCGGCGCGGTGAGCACCTCCGCGCACGACTGCTGACAGAAACTGTCAGTGTGGTGCCCTAGCTTGGTCTTCGCCGGACGGGATCGCCCGTGCCGGAGACCAGCGAGGAAAGCAGCCCATGTTCAGCGCCAACATCATCCTCCTCTATGTGGACAGCCCGACCGCCAGCGCCGCCTTCTACGCCGACCTGACCGGCAAGCCGCCGGTCGAGGCGTCGCCCACCTTCGCCATGTTCGCCCTGGACTCCGGCGTCATGCTGGGGCTGTGGTCGCGCCACACGGTGGAGCCGGCGGCCTCCGCCGGGCCGCTCGGCGGCAGCGGCGAGATCGGCTTCCGCGTGGCCGGTGCCGAGGCGGTGCAGGGCCTTCACGACGACTGGGTGCGGCGCGGCCTGACCATCGCCCAGCCGCCGACCGCCATGGATTTCGGCCACACCTTCGTCGCGCTGGACCCGGACGGTCACCGCCTGCGCGTCTTCGCCCCGACGGAAGCGTGAGGTCCGCCATGGAGCCGACCACCGCCAGCCGCAGCTGGATCGCCGTCGCCTCCGCCGAGCATGTCCGGCGGGGGCGGGCGGAGGGCTTCATGCAGGTCTGCCACGGCAAGGCGGCGCCGCTGCGCCGCATCCGTCCGGGGGACCGCGTCGCCTACTACTCCCCGACCGAGCGCTTCCAGGGGAAGGACCGCCTGCAGTCCTTCACCGCCGTGGGGATCGTGCGGGATGGTGCCCCTTACCCGTTCGACATGGGCGGGGGCTTCGTTCCCTTCCGCCGCGACGTGCGGTGGCTGGACGGGCGGGAGACGCCGATCCTGCCACTGCTCGACCGGCTGGACTTCTCCGCCGGGGTGCGGAACTGGGGCTATCCGCTGCGCTTCGGGCTGTTCACGGTGACCGACCGCGACCTGGACACCATCGCCGCGGCCATGGGGGCGGACCTTCCTTGACCGGTCCCCGGTGCGGGGGCTCAGTCCCCCCGCCCGCGGCGGCGGCCCATCAGCCCGTCCGGGCGGTAGATCAGGAAGAGGGTGAGCAGACCGAAGGCCACGATGTCCTTGTAGGCGATGGCGAAATAGGCCGACCAGAAGGTCTCGACCAGCCCCAGCAGGGCGCCGCCCAGCATGGCGCCGGGGACCGACCCGATGCCGCCGACCACCGCGGCGGCCAACGCCTTGAAGCCCACCAGATAGCCCGTGTAGAAATTGACCCCGCCGTAATAGAGCGCGATCACCGCCCCCGCCGCCGCGGCCAGCGCGCCGCCGACCGCGAAGGTGGTGGCCACGGTGCGGTCCACATCCACCCCGACCAGTTCCGCCGCCCCGACATCGTCGGCGCAGGCGCGGTGGGCGCGGCCGTAGGCGGTGCGCTGCATGATCGCCCAGAGCAGGGCGTACAGCCCGCCGGTCATCAGCAGGATGACGGCTTGCGAGGTCAGGGCGGTGACGGTGAAGGCGCCGTCGCTGAGCAGCTCGTGCCGGTCGGCCAGGAACTGGGCGGGCCACCAGTCGCGGGCGCCGTGCAGGAGCCGCATCCCCTCCTGATAGGCGATGGATAGTCCGACCGCGGCGATCAGCGGCGTGTGGCTGTGGGTGCGGCGCAGGCGGCGGAACACCAGCCGGTCCATGGTCCAGCCTTGGACGGCGGTGAAGGCCATCACCGTGGCGAAGACGCCCAGCACCGCCAGCGGCAGGCTGCCCAGCCCGGCCATGCCCAGCCCAGCCGCCCCCATGGCGGTCAGCATGGCGCCGATCATGGTCAGCTCGCCCATGGCGAGGTTGATCTGCCCGAGGATGCCGTAGACCAGCGTGTAGCCCAGCGCCAGCAGCCCGTAGACGCAGGCCACCGTGGCCGCGTTGATGAGCTGTTGCAGGAAGAAGAGCAGCGGCGCCCAGTCGGTCCGCGGCCTCGGTTCCGGTCCGCCCGACTCCGGCGGCAGGCCGAGGCGGGCGGCGGGCAGGCCGGCCCAGATGCGCAGCATGGTGAACTGCATGGGCCGCAGCCGCCCCATGCGGTCGGTCGCCACCGCCACCAGCTCGTGCCGGCGCGAATCGAAGAAGCGTCCGCCGAAGCGGCAGGCGATCCAGTGGGTGCCGGTCTCCGTGCCGCCGTTGTCCGAGCGGTAAGTCAGGCGCAAGGCCGGCTCGTCGCCGCCCAGCGCCTCCGTGTCCAGGATGGTGACGGGGCCGGAGTCGAAGGCGGGGATCAGCTTGCGGCATAGCGCGGCCTGATCGCCGTCCACGCCGCAGCCGGTCAGCAACAGCGCGACGACCAGCAGAATGAAGGGCGGGAACAGGCGCGGCGGGCGGCGGTGCACGGCGGAGGGACCCCGGCCGGTTGTTCGTTCGCCTGAGAATCTATCGGTTCTGGATGTGAAACGCCAGATGCCGCCTTATGGGCGTCAGTAGCGGGCGCCGACGAAATACAGCCCGTCCGGTGGGGCGGTCGGCCCGGCGGCGGAGCGGTTGCGGGCCTCCAGCGCGCGGCGCAGGTCGTCGGCACTCCACTTGCCGGCCCCGACCAACTCCAGCGTGCCCACCATGTTGCGCACCTGATGGTGCAGGAAGGAGCGGGCGGCGGCGTGCACCCGGACCTCGTCGCCGACCCGCTCCACGGTCAGCCGCTCCAGCGTCTTGACCGGGGAATTCGCTTGGCAGAGCGAGGCGCGGAAGCTGGTGAAATCGTGCTGGCCGACCAGGACCTGCGCGGCCGCGTGCATCGCCTCGGCGTCCAGCGGGCGCATGACGTGCCAGGCGCGGCCCGTCTCCAGGGCCAATGGGGCGCGGCGGTTGACAATGCGGAAGACGTAGCTGCGCCCCAGGCAGGTCATGCGGGCGTGGAAGTCCTCCGGCACCGCCTCGGCCTGCAGGACGGCCACGGGGGCGGGCCTCAGGTGGAAGTTCAGCGCGTCGCGCAGCTTCAGCCCGGTGAAGGGCTTCTCCAAGTCGAAATGGCAGACCTGCCCCAGCGCGTGCACGCCCGCGTCCGTCCGTCCGGAGGTGTGGACGCGCACGGTTTCGCCGGACAGGCGCTCGATCGCTTCCTCCAGCGTCTGCTGGACGGAGGGGCCGTTGTCCTGCCGCTGCCAGCCGACGAAGGGCCGGCCGTCATATTCGAGGGTCAGTTTCCAGCGCTGCATGCGGCGTCGCCGAGACGGGTGCCGACGGGCAGATTGAAGCCGCGCAGGAGGGCGGCGCCGTCCACCGGGGCCTTGCCGGGCCGCTGCACCAGGGTGAGGCGCACGGCGCCGTCGGAACAGGCGACGGTCAGGCGGTCGTCCAGCAACGTGCCGGGCGCCGCCTTACGAGCATTTGGCGTCAATTCGGCCTTCAGCACCTTGATGCGCTCCACCCCGCCGGTCGGCGTCGGGGCGTCGAACCAGCAGCCGGGCCAGGGGGTCAGGGCGCGGACCTGCCGCTCCACAGAGGCGGCTTCGCGCGTCCAGTCGAGCCGGCCATCCTCGCGCGTCAGCTTGGCGGCGTAGGTCACGCCCGCCTCGGGCTGCGGCTCGGCGGTCAGGCGGCCGGCGGCGAGGCCGTCGAGCGCCTCGACGATCAGCCGCGCGCCCATGTCGGCGAGCGCGTCGTGCAGGCTGCTGGCGGTGGTCTCGGCGGTGATCGGCACCGCGTCCTTCAGCAGCATGGCGCCGGTGTCGAGCCCGATGTCCATCTGCATGATGGTGATGCCGGTTTCGGCGTCGCCGGCCAGGATCGAGCGCTGGATCGGGGCGGCCCCGCGCCAGCGCGGCAGCAGGGAGCCGTGCACGTTCAGGCAGCCCAGCCGCGGCGCGTCGAGGATCGGCTGCGGCAGGATCAGCCCGTAGGCGGCGACCACCGCGGCGTCGGCCTTCAACTCGGCGAACTCGGCCTGGGCCTCGGCGTTGCGCAGCGACTTGGGCGTGCGCACGGGGATGCCGCGCTCCTCGGCGAAGCGGTGGACCGGGGATTTCTGGACCTGCTGCCCGCGCCCGGCGGGGCGGGGCGGCTGGCTGTAGACGCAGACCACCTCGTGCCCGGCATCGGCCAGGGCACGCAGGCTGGGCACGGCGAAATCCGGCGTGCCCATGAAAACGAGGCGGAGCGGCGTCATGAAAGGGTCGTCCAACGTCGGAAGGTTAGGCGCGCTGCATCTTCTGGACTTTGCGCAGGATCATGTTGCGCTTCAGCATCGACAGGTAATCAACGAACAGCACGCCGTTCAGATGGTCGATCTCGTGCTGGATGCAGGTCGCCAGCATGCCGTCGGCCTCGATCTCGCGCGTCTCGTTGGTCTCGTCCAGATAGCGGACGCGGACCGACGCCGGGCGGGTGACCTCGGCGTACTGGTCAGGCACTGACAGGCAGCCCTCCTCGCACACCGACGTCTCGTCCGACTTCCAGACGATTTCCGGGTTGGCGAGGCGGATGGGGTTGGGCTTCTCGTCCTTGTCGTGCACGTCCACGACGATCACACGCTCCAGGATGCCGATTTGCGGCGCGGCGAGGCCGATGCCCTTCGCGGCGTACATGGTCTCGACCATGTCGTCCATCAGCTTGGCGATGCGGGCGTCGACCTTTTCGACGGGCTTCGCCTTCTGCTTCAGGACGGGGTGCGGGGCGACGAGGATATCGAGAACGGCCATGGGAACTCAGCAACGGTGCGTGGAGGTGCGACAATCCGTCAAAATATGGGGGGCGGGCCACGAGGTCAAGGAAGGCGCAAGGCACAACCCGCGGCGACCCGCCGATCCTGTCATGACGGCCCAGCCATGCCGGCCCCGTCTCAGAGGGGCGAGCGGGAGATCGACTTGATGGGGCCGCGGGGATTGCCGGACATCTCGGCGATCTTGCGGTCCTGCTCCTCGATGAAGCCGCGGGCCGGCTCGTCGCCGTCCAGGCCGCCGACCAGCGTGCCGGGGACCTTGCGGTTGGAGGTGCGGGCGCCGTCTTCGTACAGCACGTCGAACAGCACGAAGGCGCTGTCCACCGGCTGCTTCTTCTTGGTCTTGGCCATGGGGGGAAACTCCGAACGTCAGGGGGGTGCTTGTAGAGGAAAAGCGCGCAACGGAAAAGGGCACCGGTTTCCCGGTGCCCCCTCCGATGCCGTGCCGTGAGACGTGGCTCAGACGGCCTTCAGGTTCTCCGCCGAGGTCTTGCCGCGCTTCGGATCGCGCTGCTCCTCGTAAGACACCTTCTGACCCTCGTTCAGGCTGCGCAGACCCGCGCGCTCAACCGCGGAGATGTGGACGAAAACGTCCGCACCACCGTTGTCCGGCTGAATGAAGCCATAACCCTTGGTGCTGTTGAACCACTTGACGGTACCGACGGGCATGATTGCTCTCCGATTAGTATGAAAGGCGCCGCATCGGCCGGTGCGGCGCATCAGACTGTGTCCAGGCATAGCGACGATCTGGGCACCCGAAGGCGTAGCAGGCCGGCAGTCCGAAGCACAATGACAGGAGGGAAATTGGGACCGCCTCCGCTCTTTGCAAGGCGAAACAGAACAGGGCAAATCTGGGTTGCTGCGGACCTCACACTCTGGCCGCCGCCCGAAGCTCCGGCGCCTGGATCGGGCGCGGGGTGTGGTCCAGCGGTTCGAGCAGGGGAATCTCCTCGGCGCTGTCCGGTGTGGCGTGCAGGTCGCGGAAGCGGCGGGCGGTGACCAGGACGCGGGACTCCAGGCTGCCGACCGCCCCGTTGTAGCAGCCCACAGCCTTGTCGAGCTGCCCGCCCAGCCGTTCCATATGGCCGCCCAGGTCGTGCAGACGCTTGTAGAGTTCGGCGCCCAAGGCGCTGATCTCGCGGGCGCTGTCAGTCAGCCGCTCCTGCCGCCAGCCATAGGCGACGGCGCGCAGCAGCGCGATCAGCGTCGTCGGGGTGGCGAGGATCACCCGGTGGTCGATGCCCGCCTCGATCAGTGCCGGGTCGTGCTCCAGCGCCGCGGAGAAGAAGTTCTCGCCGGGCAGGAACAGCACGACGAATTCCGGCGAATCCGCGAACTGGTCCCAATAGGCCTTGGTGCCGAGCTGCTTCATATGCTCCCGCACATGGCGGGCGTGGCGCGACAACCCGTCGCGGCGGGCGCCGTCGTCGGCGGCCTGCACCCCGTCGAGATAACCCTCCAGCGGCGTCTTGGCGTCCACCACGATGGTCTTGCCGCCGGGCAGCTTGACCACGAGGTCGGGGCGCAGCCGTCCGCCGGCGGCCTCCACGCTCATCTGCTCCACGAAGTCGCAGTGGTCGAGCATGCCGGCCATCTCGCAGACCCGGCGGAGCTGGATCTCGCCCCAGCGCCCGCGCGCCACCGGGCTGCGCAGGGCGCGGACGAGGTTGCCGGTCTCCGTGCGGAGCTGGGCCTGGGTCTCCACCAGCGACAGCACCTGCTGCTTCAGCCCCTCATAGGCGCCGGCGCGGCTGCGTTCCATCTCCTGGATCTGGCCGTCCATGCGCTCCAGCGACTGGCGGACCGGGGCGACGATGTCGGCGATGGCGGTCTGCCGCTTCTCCAGGTCGCCGCGCGCCTGCTCCTGGAAGGTCGTCAGCGTCTCCTTGGCGAGGTCGAGGAAGCTCTGGTTGTTGGAGCGCAGGGCCTCCGCCGACAGGGCCTTGAAGCTGTCGGACAGGGTGGCCTGCGCGCGCTCCAGGAGGGCCAGCTTCTCCGCCGCCGAGGCGCGCTCGCGGGCCAGCGTGGTGGACAGCTCCGCCTGCCGTTCGCGGGCGGCGGACAGCTCGCCGTTCAGCCGGGCGATCTGGTGGTCGCGGGCCTCCACCTCCTCCCGCAGGTCGCCCTCGATTCGCTCCGCGACATCGAGCCGGGTGACCAGTTCGGCGTGGATGGCGGCGGCCTCCGCCTCGGCGCGTGCGGCGTAGAGGCGCACGATCATCCCGGCGAGGACCGCCCCGAGAAGGGCGCCGGCAAGGCCACCGAGAGCCACCGACTGTGCGTCGAACGCGAACTGCATGAAATTCCCCAAGAACGCTGCAAATCCCGAGAGTACAGGAACGAATCGGGAAAGAGAACGGGCGATGAACAAAGGCGAACCCCTTCCCGGTTCCGTTCCACCGGCGATGCGGGGCGGTGAAGCGGGCTTGCCCGCCGTCCCCGTCTGCGCCATATCCGACGGATGCCCGACGATCCGACCGCCCCCTCCGGCTCTTCCCAAGGTCCCCTCAAGGGCCCCAGCGTCCGCACCATTCCGCCCGGCGAGGATCGCGAGCGGCTGACCTGTCCGGACTGCGGCTACATCGCCTATCAGAACCCGCTGATCGTCGTCGGGTCGGTGGCGACCTGGGAGGACCGCATCCTGCTGTGCCGTCGCGCCATCGAACCGCGCAAGGGCTATTGGACGCTGCCCGCCGGCTTCATGGAGGAGCGGGAAAGCACCATGGAGGGCGCCGCCCGCGAGGCGTGGGAGGAGGCGCGGGCCAAAATCGCCATCGACTCGCTGCTGGCTGTCTACGACATCCCGCGCATCAGCCAGGTGCAGCTCATTTTCCGCGCCCGCCTCCTGTCGCCGGACGTGTCCGCCGGGCCGGAGAGCCAGGAAGTCGGGCTGTTCCGCTGGGAGGAGATCCCCTGGGACGATCTGGCCTTCCCGACCGTCCAGTGGGCCTTGCGCGAACACCGGTCGCGGCTGGGCCGCCAGGACTTCGCCCCGGCGATGAACCCCACGCCGGACGTGCTGGCGCAGTGGGAACGGATGCTCTAGCTGGGCCTCACTCCACCCCGTTATTCCACGGCGGGCGAGGCGGGGAACTTCGCCACCAGCTCCGCCGTGCCCTGCTCGCGCTTCACGGTCAGCGGCAGCCAAGTGCCGGGGGCCTGGCGCTGCACCACCGTCGTCAGGTCGGAGGCCTCGCGCACTGGCGACCCCGCAGCGGCGACGACGAGGTCGCCCGCCGTCAGGCCGGCGGCGGCGGCGACGCTGCCCTCGGTGACGGAGCGCACGCGCACACCGTCCGTCCCCGGCTCCAGCATCACGCCCAGCCGGGGACGGGGCGTCTCGGCCGGCGCCTCGCTCTCGCCCAGCCCATAGACCGCGTCGGCGATCCGCCCGTCCAGCTCGGTGCAGGGGCGGTCCTCATCCCAGGGCAGCAGGACGACGCTGTTCCGGATGCCCAGGTCGGCCAGCTGGTGGGGGACTCCGTCGCGCCCCTCGATGTGGCCCTGGCCGAGGATGGCGACGACGGTGCGGTTGGTCCGGCGGTGGGTGTCGGCGATCCGCTCCGCCATGGCGCGGTCCCAGACGGATTGCGCCTCGACGAACCGTTCGAAGCTGCCGGAGCGGCGCTCGGTCGGGCCGTGGGCGGCCATCACCTGGCGCAGCCGCTCGGTGTAGGAGGCCGGGGGAGGGGCCGGGTCGCCCACGCCTTCCCGCTCGTTGGCGGGGACGGCGGCCCAGCCCTCGCGCGCGGTGCGGCTGACCAGCCCGCGGTCGACGTTCAGCGCAACCACCGGCAGCCGATTCATCCGGGCGAAATGCAGGATCGGCAGGTAGAAGCGGGCGTCGTAGCCCCAAACCTTCGGCCAGTTGGTGTCGCGCAGCAGCTCCGCCTCGGTCAGCTGTCCGGCGCTCCAGCGGTCCAGGACCGGCTGGACGCTGCGCGGGAACATCTCCATGCCGACCGCCAGATCGGGGTTCAGCGCGTGCAGCGCCGCCAGGCTGTGAAGCTGCCAGCGGTGGTGGTCGGCGTTGTCGTGCCGCTCCCCCAGCAGCACGGCCGGCGACGCCGCGGCGCGGCGCAGCAGGTCGGCGGCGTTCAGCGGGCGGGCGGCGGCGTCGGACCAGCCGCCGGGCGGCACGCAGGCATTGGTCTGGGCGGCGGCCTTCGCCGTGGCGGCGTCGCCCTGGCCAGCCAGCAGGCCGCCGGAGAGCAGAAGGACGGCCATCAAACGGGGGAGCACGTCGGCGGTCCTCCTGGGTTTTGGGAAGCGGTTGGCCTCAGGCTGAAGGTTGGGCGGTGGAGTGCGCCCGTCAACGGCGCTTGGTCTGACCGGCAACGGCCGCGCTGGCGCGGTGCGGCGAAGCGGGGTATTCTCGGACATCATGCCGCACCGTAAAACCGTCATTCTGACCGGCGCAAGCCGGGGCATCGGCCACGCCACCGTGCAGCGCTTCAGCGCCGAGGGCTGGCGAGTCATTTCCTGTTCCCGCGAGGAGGTGCCGGACCATTGCCGGCGCGATCCGAACTGGACCCATCACATTCCGACGGACCTGTCCGATCCGGACAGCCGCGCCCACTTCCTGGAGGAAGCCAACCGCGCGCTGGACGGGGGGCCGCTGCACGCGTTGATCAACAACGCCGGCATCTCGCCCAAGACGCCGATCAAGGAGCGTCTCGGCTGCCTGAACGGGGCCATCGAAGGCTGGCACCGGGTGTTCGAACTGAACTTCTTCGCCCCGCTGGTGCTGGCCCGCGGCTTTGCGGCGCCGCTGTCGCGGGCGAAGGGGGCGATCGTCAACGTGACCTCCATCGCCGGCCATTCGGTGCACCCCTTCGCGGGATCGGCCTATTCGACCTCCAAGGCGGCGCTGTCCGGCCTGACCCGCGAGATGGCCGTGGAGTTCGCGGAGATCGGCGTGCGCGTCAACGCCGTGGCGCCGGGCGAGATCGAGACCGCCATGACCGGGCCGGAATATGACGTGCTGATCCCGCGCATTCCGCTGAAGCGCATGGGCACGCCGGAGGACGTGGCGGCGGTGGTCTTCTACCTGTGCGGTCCCGACTCGGGCTACGTCACCGGGACGGAGATGTTCATCACCGGCGGGCAGCACCTGTATTGAGGCGGGTGGTGGTTGCCCGTTGGGGATGAGGGGACAAGGGCACAAGATTCACACGGATTTCGCGGATTGGAGGTACGGATTGCACGGATTTTTTTAGATCGCTTGCCCGGAAGGGGCTTCTCGAAAAGTCACAACTGAGCAAGCATCAAAGAAAAATCCGTGCAATCCGTGAAAAGATCCGTGTAATCCGTGAAGTCATTTTGCCCGCAAGTGTCCTGAACCTCAGCCGAGGTTGTGCTTCGCCACCACCGCCGCGAAGTCGTCCCCGAAATGCTCGCCGACGCGGATGACCGAGACGCCGTGCGGGATTTCCTTCAGGGCCGGGTTGTCCAGGCTCATCGAGGTCAGCAGAGCCATCGGCACGGTGTGCGTGACGCTCATCGCCCGCAGGCCGCGGATCAGGTCCAGGCCGGACAGGCCGTCCATCACCATCGACGCGATCAGCATGTCCGGCGGGACGCGCACGGCGAGGCTGATCGACTCGATGGGGTCGCTGACCGTCACCGTGCGGAAGCCGCAGGCCGCCAGTTCCCCGCCCACCTTCTTGGCGACGACCTTGGACGGGGTGACCAGCATGATCTCGACGTTGCTGATCTGGATGTCGGTGATCTCGAACTGGTAGCGCACCGGCAGGGCGCGGATGATCCGGTTCGTTTCCGCAACCTGCGGCTGCTCGGCGCGGTCCACCAGCTCGGCGATCCGGTCCACGAAGGTCTGGGCGTCGTTCAACTCGCGCTGCTCCAGCCGTTTCAGGCCGGACAGGTAATCCTCCAGGCGGTGCGCGACGAGGCTGACGGTGGGGTAGCCGAAGCTGGTGCCCATGCCCTTGAAGTTGTGGGCCTCCAGGCGAAGCAGGCCGATGACCGCGCTTTCCTCCCGCGTGCCCTTGGACAAGCCTTCCAGGGCGGCGTTCATCACTTCCAGCCGGTCGCGGGCGTCGTCCATGAACTCGACGCGCAGGCGGTCTTCAAGATCGTCGGGCGACAGGTTGGAAGCCATGGGAGGGGTCCTGACTATGCTTTCGGGTTAGGCATTATCGCCCCGAAAGTTACACCAGAACCCTAACGCGAAACAAACTCTGGCATGAAAGGCAGCTAAAACGCCGCGCCGATCACAACCGCGACAGGAGATTGTTGAACCAGTTCAGCCGTTCCTCGGCCTGGGCGATGTCGTGCTCCAGCCATTCGGCGAAATGGCCGTCTGTTCCCGCACTCGCCCGCTTCAGGTCGCCCAGCCGGGCCAGCTCCGTCTCGCACAGGGAGGCGAGGTGGTCGATCTGGTCGCGCTGCGACTCGACGTCCAGAAGATGCAGGAAGCGCAGCTTCAGCGCGATGACCAGCTTGTTCACACCATCCGCCGAGGGTGCGCGCACGTTGGCGCGCATCAGCGTGTCGAACTCCGCCCGTCCGGCTCCGGTGGCGCCGAGCAGGGCATTGTCCTCCATGCCGGTGCCGTCCAGCGCCTCGATCAGCCCCTCGTAGCGCAGCATCTCCAGCGAGGTGCCCATGAGGTCGAGCGACGGGCCGACGATGCGGTCGAGGAAATGGCGGAGCGCTCCGGCCAGTTCGGCGTAACGCTGCGGCCCGTTCTGGATCAGCGTGCCCAGGACGGCGAGGCGCACGGCCTCTTTCGGCATCAGCGAGTTGTCACGGTACATGGCGAACTCCCGGGCGGTGGCTGTCGACGTTTGCGGACCGAACGTTGCGAAACGTTCTCAGGCACGTCTAAAGGTAAGGCGCTCCGGCCCACAAGTCCAGAGCGCCGATGCCATCATCGCCGGGAGATCACCGAATCCCCTCCTCTCTCAAGGAGGGGTGCCGTGGGCTTACGCCGCCAGACGCAGGTCCAGGCGGCTCCACACGTCGAGCAGGGCGTCGACGAGACGCGCCATCTCGGCGTCGCTGTGCAGCGGGGTGGGGGTGAAGCGCAGGCGCTCGCCGCCGCGCGGCACGGTCGGGTAGTTGATCGGCTGGACGTAGATGTCGTGCCGTTCCATCAGCTCGTCCGAGGCGCGCTTGCAGCGGTGGGCGTCGCCGACCATCACCGGAACGATGTGGCTGGCCGACGGCATCACCGGCAGGCCGGCCTCGGCCATCAGCCGCTTCAGCGTCGCCGCGCGCTCCTGGTGCCGGTCGCGCTCCGTCTGGCTGGTCTTCAGATAACGGATGCTGGCCAGCGCCCCGGCGGCCAGGACCGGCGACAGGGAGGTGGAGAAGATGAAGCCGGCGGCGAAGCTGCGGATGCAATCGACCAGCGCGGTGGAACCGGTGATGTAGCCGCCCTGGACGCCGAACGCCTTGCCCAGCGTGCCCTCGATGATGGTCAGCCGGTCCATGGCGCCGTCGCGCTCCGCCACGCCGCCGCCGCGCGGGCCGTACATGCCGACCGCGTGCACCTCGTCCAGGTAAGTCATGGCGCCGTGCTTGTCCGCGACGTCGCACAGGTCATGGATCGGGGCGACGTCGCCGTCCATGGAATAGACGCTCTCGAAGGCCACGACCTTCGGGCGGTCCGGGGCGATCTGCGACAGCAGCTCGTCCAGGTGCTTGGGGTCGTTGTGGCGGAAGATGTGCTTCTCGGCGCCGCTGTTGCGGATGCCGGTGATCATCGAATTGTGGTTCAGCGCGTCCGACAGGATCACGCAGTTCGGCAGCAGCTTGCCCAGCGTCCCCAGCGTCGCGTCGTTGGACACGTAGCCGGAGGTGAACAGCAGCGCCGCTTCCTTCCGGTGAAGGTCGGCCAACTCGCGCTCCAGCAGCACGTGGTAGATGTTGGTGCCGGAGATGTTGCGCGTGCCGCCCGCGCCCGCGCCCACGCCGTCGATGGCGTCGTGCATCGCCTTCAGGACGACCGGATTCTGGCCCATGCCCAGATAGTCGTTGGAGCACCAGACCGTGACCTCGCGTTCCTTGCCGGCGGCGTCCCGGAAGGTGGCTTTCGGAAAGTTCCCCGCGTGCCGTTCGAGGTTGGCGAACACCCGGTAGCGGCCATCCTGCTTGAGGCTGGCGATCTGGGTGCGGAAAAAGCTCTCGTAATCCATCGCGCGTTCCGTTCGCGTTCATCCGAAGGGGCGGGTGCCGTCCGGGCGGTTCAGCCGCCGGGACTAGCACGTTAGGAAGATGGCATGATCGTCGCCGCGTTGCCACCCGGCATTGACCGATGTCAATAGGCCCGCCCGGCAAGGAGGCAATTCTCGCCGATCCGCCGTCGCGGGGCCATTCGACCTATGGGTGATCATCCGCGCGGGGCGATTCTTGTCCGGCGCCCGTCGCGCGGTTGCCGAGGGCGCGAAACACCCTTTCGTCCTGACGTTTCATTGATAACCGCAAGTGATTTTGAATATTCATAGGGTATAACGGACAGCAAATATCGGGGGGTCTCCTGACCGATTTCGCCGAATACCTTTGTCGTGTTCTTTTACGAACAAGGTCGTATGGACGCAAACGGGGGGTGAGTGAGAGGATTCATTCAAGCCGTTGATGGGGAGTGTTGTTCGATGAAGGTCGTTCTGACGTTCGACAGCGCGCGTGGCCGGCGAATGTCCGGCCCGGATCTGAGCCATGGCGCCATCGGTCCCGGCGGCAGCAAGGTCATCCCCTTCCGTCCGGCTCCCGCCGCGGCGGTTTCCCCGCCCCCCTCGCCGCCGCGGTACCCCGCCGTGCCGTCTCCGGCCCGCGCCGATGCGATGGCCCGGCCGGCGGAACCCGCGCCGCGGCCGGAGCGTCTGGCGCGGCTGATCTATATGGCGAGTGTGGGCGGATACATGGCCGTGCGCGACGCCACGCTGCTGGAACTGGGCGGGCGCATGGTCTGGCCGACCGCCGATGCGCTGATCCGCGACGCGGTGGCGGCGGGCGTCCCGGTCTCGTCGCACGTCATCAACACCGCCCGTTCCTGACGCCTGCCATCGAATGAAAAGGGCCGCCCGCGCCGGATGGCGGGGCGGCCCTTCGTCCTTGCGGAGCCCGGCGTTACCCGCGCAGGACGGGGATCGCGGCGTCCAGCGCCGTGGTCAGGCGGTCGAACATCAGGTTGATGTCCTCCTCGCCGATGACCAGCGGCGGGCAGACCGCCACGCTGTCGCCCATGGCGCGGATGATCAGGCCGTTCTCCTGGCTCAGACCGTTCACGACGGCACCCGCCCGGCCCACCGGATCGAAGGGGGTCTTGGTCTCCTTGTCGGCGACCAGTTCAAGGGCGCCGATCAGCCCGATGCCGCGCGCCTCGCCGACCAGCGGATGGTCGGCCAGGGCCTTCAGCCGGCGCTGGAACAGCGGCGTGACGGCGCGGACATGGCCGACCATGTCCCGCTCCTCGTAGATCTTCAGCGTCTCCACGGCGACCGCCGCCGCCACCGGATGGGCGGAGTAGGTGTAGCCGTGGCCGAAGGTGCCGATCGTCTTGCTCTCCTCGACGCAGGCCCGATAGACCGCGTCCGACACCATCACGGCGGAGATCGGCAGATAGCCGGAGGACAGCTGCTTGGCGCAGGTCAGGATGTCCGGCTGCATGCCCATGGTCTGGCTGCCCCAGAAATTGCCGGTGCGCCCGAAGCCGCAGATCACCTCGTCGGCGACCAGGAGGATGTCGTACTTCTTCAGGATCGGCTGGATCTTCGCGAAGTAGGTCGCGGGCGGCACGATGACGCCGCCGGCGCCCATCACCGGCTCCGCGAACATGGCGGCGATGGTCTCCGGCCCCTCGGCCAGGATCAGCGCCTCCAGGCTTTCCGCCAGACGGGTCGCGAACGCCTCCTCGCTCTCGCCCGGCTCGGCGAAGCGGTAGTGGTGCGGACAGTCGGCGTGATGGATGCGCGCGATGGGCAGGTCGAAGTCGCGGTGGTTGTTCACCAGGCCGGTCAGGCTGGCCGTCGCCACGGTGACGCCGTGATAGGCCTTCACGCGCGACAGGATCTTCTTCTTCTCCGGGCGGCCCAGCGCGTTGTTGTAGTACCAGACCAGCTTGACGGCGGTGTCGTTCGCCTCCGACCCGGAGTTGGCGAAGAACACCTTGGACATCGGCACCGGGGCCAGCTTGATCAGCCGCTCGGCCAGATCGATGCCCGGCTCGTGGCTCTTGTGGCCGAAGACATGGTAGGTCGGCAGCTTGCGCATCTGGCGGGTGGCGGCCTCCACAAGGCGCTCCTCGCCCCAGCCCAGCGACACGCACCACAGGCTGGCCAGACCCTCGATGTATTCCTTGCCGCTGTCGTCGAAGACGCGCACGCCCTCGCCGCGCTCGATGATCAGCGGACCTTGGGTTTCGTGCGCGTGCAGATTCGTGTAGGGGTGGAGGAAGTACGCCTTGTCGCGGCTGGCGGCGGAATTTCCAGCCCCGGAATTTCCGATCGCCGCGGTGCCTTGTTCGGTCATGTTCGCTATCCCTGTATTCGCTGCCGGAGTCGGTCGTTGCCGGTGCCCGTCCGCCGCTGTTGAAAATGTTAAACGGCGTCCCCGATCATAGGCATGGTTGGCCCTCCCGACAAAGCCGGAGAATCAGGGGGTGGGGCGGGCATTCCCGTCCTGCATGGCGCCCAGGCTCGTTGCACAAGCTCCGGAGTTTCGGAAGAGAAGGGGAAAGATGGTCACCTTGTATGGAATGCCGAGCAGCGCGTCGATGGCGCCGCACATCCTGCTGCGCGAGATCGGGCTGCCCTTCGAACTGGTCCTGCTGGACCGCGCCACCGCCGCGCACAAGGCGCCGGACTATCTGCGCCTGAACCCCAACGGACGGGTGCCGACTCTGGTGGACGGCGAACTGGTGCTGTTCGAATCGGCGGCGATCTGCCTGCATCTGGCCGACTCGCACCCGGCCGCCGGGCTGGCCCCCGCGCCCGGCACGGCGGAGCGCGCGCATTTCTACCAATGGCTGGTCTTCCTGACCAACACCGTCCAGGCCGACATGCTGGTCTATTTCTATCCCGAGCGTCATGCCGAGGGGGCGGAGGCGCAGGCCTCGGTCAAGGGCATGGCGGAGGCGCGGCTGCTGGAGCGCTTCACGCTTCTGGACCGCGAATTGGGGAGCAAGCCGTGGTTCCTGGGCGACCGCTACAGCGCCGTCGATCCCTACCTGTTCATGCTGGCCCGCTGGACCCGCTTCATGGGCACCCCGGCGCGCAGCCTGCCCAACCTCGGCCCCTACCTCGCCCGCGTGCTGGACCGTCCCGCGGTCAAGGCGGCGTTCGAGGCCGAAGGGCTCGGCGACCCATATTATTGAGTGGACAAGGGGGTGCCGCTCAGCGCGGCACCTGCCAGGGGAGATGCTCCGCGCCGACCAGCCGGTCGGCGTCGGCGGCGGGCATCGGACGGGCGAAATGGTAGCCCTGGCCGTAGTCGCAGGCGAGCGCGCGCAGCAGATTGGCGTCGGCGCTCGTCTCGATGCCCTCGGCGATGACGTCGAAGCCGAGAAGCCGCGCCAGATCCATGATGATGCGGACGATGGCGCGGTTTTCCTCCGACTGGTGCATGGCCATGACGAAGGAGCGGTCCACCTTCAGGCTGTCGATGGGCAGCTTGTGCAGGTAGGACAGCGACGAATAGCCGGTGCCGAAATCGTCGATGGACATCTTGATGCCCAGCCCGCGCAGGGTCTGCAGCAGGCTGATCGACTGCTCGGCCTTCTCCATGACCGCGCTTTCGGTGATCTCCAGCTTGATCCAGGACGGCTCGGCTCCCGTCTCGCGCAGCACCTCGCGCACCAGCGAGACCATGTCGGGGTCATTCAACTGGCGGGTCGACAGGTTGATGCTCATGAACAGGTTGGCGGAGCCGGGCAGGCGCTGGTCCTGCCACTCGGCGATCTGCCGGCACGCCTCGCGCAGCACCCAGGCGCCCAGCGTGACGATCAGACCGGTGCTCTCGGCGATCGGGATGAAGACGCCGGGGGGGATGTTGCCGCGCTCCGGATGGTTCCAACGCACCAGCGCCTCGAACCCGGCCAGCCCGCCGGTGACCATCTCGACGATCGGCTGGTAGGCGACCCACAGCTCCTCGCCCCGCTCCAGCGCGCGGCGCAGGTCATGCTCCAGCCGCACCTGCTCGACGACGCGGGCGTGCATGGCCGGATCGAACCAGGCGTGGCGCCCGCCGCCCTGCTCGCGGGCGCGGCCGGTGGCGATCTCCGCGTCGCGCAGCACGTCCTCCGGCCGGGTGTGGGTGTCGCAGGAGGCGGCGACGCCGATGCTGGCCGACAGGAAGACCGAGGCGCCCGACGCCGTCTTGGCGGAGCGGACCAGCGACGCGATGGTGGTCAGCCGCTCCTCCACCGCCAGCGGGTCCTGCGTGCCGCCGATCAGCAGCGCGAAGGCGTGGTCGCTGATGCGGGCGATCAGGTCCACGGACCCGGCCCGCACGCTCAGCCGCGTGGCGACGTCGGTCAGGATCTCGTTGGCGAAGCTCTGGCCCAGGCTGGTGCGCACATCGACGAAGCGGTCGAAATCCACGATGACCAGCGTGAAGGGCTCCCCCATGCCGTGGAAATCGGCCATGTGCTTGACCAGCAGGAGCCGATTCGCCAGCCCGGTCACCGGGTCGTAGTAGGCCAGCCGGAAGAGGTCGTCCTGGGTGCGCCGCCGCTCCGTCATGTTCTGCATGATGACGAAATAACCGGCGATGGTGCCGTCCGGGCCGCGGTAGGGCGCGTGCACCCGCGTCACATAGTCGTTGCCGCCGCCGGACCGGGGAAGCCAGCCCTCCACCTGCACCGTCTCGCCGTCCAGCGCGCGTTCAACCGCGGCGCTGTTGTTGCGCTGGGTCTCCGGCCCGAGGATGTCGCCCACCGTGGTTCCGATGAGGGAGTCCAGCTTGCGGCCCATATAGTCCAGATACGCCTGGTTGGCGTAGAGATGCCGCCGCTGCGTGTCGAGCAGGCCGACCATCGCCGGCATGACGTCGAGAAGCTGCCGCAGGGTGTCGAGCGCCGGAGCCCCGGAAGCGGTGCCGGACAGGGCTGCGGCAAGGGAGGCGAGGTGAGGGTCCGGCTTCATGGGCGGGAATGGTCGAGACACCGTTGGGAAAACCACGGTCAACACTTACGCGAAAGAATGCCCGCACGTCAAAACCAAAGCCGCCGAAGACGGTGGATAGCATCGCCTTACTATAGTTGCCCGACGACAGAACCGACCTTCATACTCGGGTATTCATGCAAATCACGGTTGATGTTTCGATTGGCGGTGATTGGTTTTGTGGCATCGGTGGCGCCTGGGGCCGGGGGCCGCGTGCCGTTCCGCGTCGGACCACGGCAGGTTGCCGGCGCCGTGAAAAGCCACGAATGGTCGAATCCCAGGCCGGCGGTCGGACCGGTCGGGCGCGCAGATGCGGCATGCCAGCGTTCTCCATTCTGACCATCGTCAGAGACAGCCATGCCGGGCTATAATTTCGACCAATGCGCGAGAAGAGGTGGTGCACAACGATCGCCCACCCGCGCGAGCGAGGGAGAATCGCCATGGCACTCAAGGATCTGCTGGTGGTCGTCGACGACACCGCCGCCGCTGCGGCGCGAATCGATGCCGCCGTCCAACTGGCCGCGCGCACCGACGGCCACATCACCGGCCTCTACCCCGTCGTTCCGCTGACCCTGCCCGGCTATGTCGAGGCCGAGCTGCCGGACGAGGTGCGCGCCATGCAGCGCGGCTTCACCGAGAACCAGACCGCCAGGGCGGAAGCCCTCTTCGCCGACGCGGTGCGCCGCAACGGCCTGACCGACCGTTCGGAATGGCGGGTCCTCTACGGCCACCCGACGGACAGCGCGGCGCTGCATGGGCGCTACGCCGACGTGGTGGTGATCGGACAGGCCGATCCGCACCGCGACCGCGACCGTCCGATCGTGTTGCCGCAGGATCTGGTGTTCGAATGCGGCCGTCCGCTTCTGGTCGTGCCCTATGCCGGCAGCTTCCCCCACATCGGGGAGCGCGTGCTGGTCGCCTGGAACGGCAGCCGCGAGGCGGCCCGCGCGGTGGCCGACGCGATGCCCATCCTGACCGCCGCCAAGCGCGTGGTGGTGATGGCCGTCAATCCCAAGATCGGCCCCGCCGGCATCGGCGACGAGCCGGGCGCCGACATCGCCAAGCACCTGTCGCGCCACGGCTGCCGGGTGGAGGCCACCCACATCGTGACCGACCAGATCGATCCGGGCGACACGCTGCTGAACACGGTCGCCGACGAATCCTGCGATCTGCTGGTCATGGGCGCCTATGGCCGGTCGCGGCTGCGCGAACAGGTGCTGGGGGGCATGACCCGCTACATGCTGGAGCATATGACGGTTCCGGTCCTGATGAGCCATTGAGGCCCGTCCGGCCGTCCGGTCGGTGACTCGTCCTGAAGCAATCTGGCCGGGAATAGTCCGGCGTTGCCGCCTGTTCATCCCAGTGTGGCGGTGCCGGACCTTGGTCGACGGGCGCCGCCGGACCTGCGAAGGAAGGCCGGCATGAGCGCGCTGATTTCCACGTTTCTCCACCGCATTCGTCCTCAGGGCATGGCCGCAGCCTTCCGTCCGGCGGCCCGCATGGCGGTTCTGGGCATCGCCGGGGTGCTGGCGCTGGCCGTTCTTCCAACGGCGGCGGAGGCGCATGGCCCGCGTGACCGTGGCTCCTGGTATGGCGGTTCTCCGTATGGCGGTCCTTCGGTGATCGTGCCGCCGCCGGGAAGCCGGGTGATCGTCGTGCCCGGCTACCGCCCGCCGCCGCCCATCGTGGTCGCGCCGCCCCCTTACTGGGGGCCGCCGCCCCGCCATCATCACCGCCGCGCCTGGCGCAACGATTGGGGGCCGCGTCCCTATCCGGGGCCGAGCGTTCAGTTCTATGGCGGCTGGTCGTCAGGCCGGGGCTGGTGACGGGCCGGTCCGCTTCAAGGCGGTCTGTTTGAAGGGAATGGGTGTCGCGGGAACGGCGCCGCAATGGCGTATTCTCGCATGGACATCGACCCGCTCCCCGGCCATGCTCGCCTCGGTGGCGCCCGGTTCGGGGTGCCGCGCTGCGCGTGCATGAGGGTGCGATGTCTTTCCTGAATCAAGAAACGAAACACCGGCGGTCGACGAAGCGCGGCTTGGCCGCGGCGATGCTGGGCGTGGCGGCCCTGTCGCTTGGCGCCTGCGCCAGCCAAAGCCAGAACCGCTACAGCTACCGCGACGTCGGCCACGCGACCTCGGTCGAGTTCGGCACCGTGATGGCGACCCGTCCGGTGGACATCCAGGGACAGAACACAGGAGCCGGCGGGCTGGTCGGTGGGGCTGCCGGCGGGTTGGCGCTGTCCAACGTGGGCAAGGGCTCCGGCAACGTGGCGGCGATCCTGGGCGGTGCCCTGGTGGGCGCTGTGGCCGGCGCCGTGGCGGAGCAGGCGATCTCGGACCGCACCGGGATCGAGTATGTGGTGACGCTGGCCACCGGCCGCACGATCACCATCGTTCAGGAGCAGGCGGCCAACGAGCCGGTCTTCGGCCCTGGCCAGCGCGTGATGGTGCAGACGAACGGCACCTACCAGCGCGTCCTGTCCGCCGACCATCTGCCGATCGAAACGAGCCGCCCCAAGGGCATCAAAGTGGTCGATTGAGGCGGATCGGCCGTAGGCTGAGGCCTTGGCACATGACATCCTCTTGCCTGTTGACCCGAGGGAACGAAGGAACGGCGTGCGGGAGGATGGTCCGATGACGGGCGGAACAGTCAGGAAGTCAGTGTCTCTCCGCACGGTCCTGCGGGGTGGAGCCATCGCGTCGACGGTCCTCGTGGCCGCCTGCGCCGGGCTGAGCCCGCCGCCGCAGGCCGCTCCCGAATCCGGTGCGGTGAGCGCCCTGGACCGGCTGAGCCCGAACCGCTGCAACGGGGCTGTCGCCTCATCCCTCGCCGGGGTGCGGATACCGGTGTCTGACGTCCGCTATCTCGCCTATGGGCTTTATCGCAACATTCCGGGGGACATCGTCGGCTACGATGCGTGGGTGGGCTTGAACAGCCAGCCCGGAGCGGTCGTGGTGCAACTCGATGAATATTGCGCGCCGCGCCAGATCTACGCGCGCGAGGGCGCCCGGCTTCCCGACGCCCGATGAAGCGGCAGTCGCTCTCATCCGGACCGTCCGTGCCATCCCGACAAAAAAACTGCCGCTAACCCATTGGGCTAGCGGCGAGTTGAACAGGGAGGCTTCACGTCTGGGAGACACAGCCAGAGGCGCCACACCGGATCACTTCGCATCACGTTGATCGGAGAAAAATCAAGTTTTTGCAACGCTGTAGCCGTCCATGGTATAACTCCTCATAGCACCGCACAACCGGCGCAATCTGCCTCGCGGTGTTACCCTGGTGTTACCCTTAGGAACGGCCATGTCGAAAGCCGTACTGACCGCAAAGGCGGTTGAGAAGATCAAGGCCGATCCGACTCGGCGCCTGGAGATCCCGGACGGCATCGTTCCGGGGCTGTTCCTCGTGGTGCAGCCGAGCGGGGTAAAGTCGTGGGCGCTCCGATACCGAGTCGGCGGAGGCCGGGCCGGGAAGACGCGGAAGCACACCATAGGGCGTGTGCTGGCCATGGAACTTGGCGATGCCCGCAAGGCGGCCCGCCTGCTGTTGGAGGACATCGCTAAAGGGATAGACCCCGCTGTCCAGCCCGAGCCGGAGCCAATCCCCCAGATCACGACCGTTGAGCAGGCGGTGGGGCGCTTCCTTAAGGCGCAGACCGCGAAAGGGCTGCGGTCAGTCGATGAGCAGGGCAGGGTGCTGAAGCGTCATCTGGTGGCGGCCATAGGGAACAGGGACGTCCGCAGCATCGAGCGGCGCGATGTATATGCCCTCCTAGAAGAAATGCGAGACGCCCGAACTTCCGTTGAGGTGGGCGGGGCAACCATTGAGGTGCCGAAGTACCGGGCGCAGGTCAACCGGGTCCTCACCCTATGTAAGACGTTCTTCGGCTGGGCGGCGGAGGCCGGCGAGATTGCTGACAACCCGGCGACGAACATCAAGAGGATGGTGGTCGAGCAGTCGCGCGAACGCGCGCTGTCTGCCGACGAGATGGTGAAGGTGATCCGCGCTGCCGACTCGGACGGTTATCCGGTTGGTCCCCTCGTCCGTTTCATGTTGCTGACCGCCGTACGTCGCGAGGAGGCGACTAGGGCAAGGTGGGCGGAGTTCGACATAGAGGCCGGGCTTTGGACGATCCCGGCGGACAGAACCAAGCCGGGGCGTGAACACCGTGTGCCGCTGTCCACCGCAGCCTTGAGCCTACTAGAGGGCCTGCCGCGGTGGACCGAAGGGGACTACCTGTTCAGCGCGAGCGCGGGGAAGCACTTCTATGCGGGCTGGCGCAAGGCGGCGGGGCGCATCGAGAAGGCCGCCGGCCTGTCCGCGGATTGGGTGGTCCACGATCTGCGCCGGACCGTGGCGACTCGGATGGGTGAGGATCTGGACATTGACGAGTCGATCATCAGCCGCATCTTGAACCACTCCTCCAAGGGCCGCTTGGGCGTGACCAGCGTTTACGAGCGAAGCCGGCGCGAGCGAGCTATGCGCGCCGCTTTGGAAGCGTGGGGGCATCATGTCACCCATCTGCTAGGGGCATAGATGACAGAGCGACGTCACAGTTTCCTCGGCGGTATTTTTGGATACGTCCGATGCTTCTTCCCTTTTCTTGCCTCTCCCATCCGAGCGATTGGGGTCATCAGGTAGTCGATTTCCCGAAGAAATCCCGAGTCCGATGCATGTCGAGCTTCGCTCGTAACAGTACGAAGCTCGCCATCAGCGCCTAGGCGTGCTGTGAAAGTCCACACATTCATACCGGCTTTCGAGGTGTCCGATTTATTAATGTCATCGATTAAGGACTCTGGTGTTTGCCCCGCTGATATCCATCTCTCCGCACATAAATCGAGTAGCGCCGTCGGGATATTTACAAAGGAGCGCGGCCGATGCTTCACTGCTCCTTCATCGGATTGCTCAGTACTTCCGAATGTAATCCTTTTGTCCCTGACACCATCTTCGCTGGTGCTGGGCCACGCATCGATGAATACAACCTCTTCTTCGCTCGTGCAGACATTGATATGACCGAATTTTATCCAATCTCCATAGGGGCCGCCTTTCTTTTGGTGTGAAAGATGGCATCGGAAGATATAAGAGAAAAATTCTCCAGATGATATGTCTAGTTGATCCTCGCCATCTCGACGTTTTACATATTTCAGTTTAAGGTTGAAGTAGGTTTCAGCGAACTTTGTCGCATCATTTATTTTTTGTGAACAGATGCATGCAAAAATCAGCTTAACAAATTGATCCGTGTTAAGTAAGGCTATTCTGCTGCCAGAGCTCTTTGGAAGAACTTCGTCATCAATTAACTTCCTGGCGATAGCCTTAGCCTTGGCATGCGGCACTTGGAAGATGTTCTCCATCTGCCAGACAGCCTCTTGTGCCGAAATCATATCGCGTTCCCTCATTCGGTCGCCGCCGCGCCAACCCCTTCAGCTTAACACGGCGTAACGTCGGACAACTTACCACGATTTCCGGTTTTCGCAATTCGAAAACCGCTTGCGGAGCCCAAAATCCGCGAGTAGGGTTCTTCCATCACAAGGGGTAACTCGACGCCGCAGGGCGCGACGTGCCTGCATAATTCTCCTGCCTGTGGCTTGAACGGAGGGCTTGAATGGCCGAAAAAAGTAATGGTGAGGTGGAGACGAAGCGCATTCTGCGCTTCCCGCAGGTCAAGGCGTTAGTTTCATTTTCCCGAATGCATGTGGATCGCCTTGAGAAAGCAGGCAGCTTTCCGAAGCGCATTCGGATTGGTGTCAATTCCGTTGGCTGGCTTGAGTCGGAAGTAAATGCCTGGGTAGAGAGAAAGGTCGCGCAGCGGGAAGCTGTGTCGCCTGGGGCGCATGAGCCGGAGGCGGCGACATGACGCTCCGAAGTTTGAAGATGAGCGGACAGCGGGGCGCCCTCGCGCCAACGAATGGCCCCGCTGCCGTGCTGAACCTGCCGCGCCAACGGCAGATCCACTAACTCACCCAACCTCCCGTCCAAAGGAGTCTGAAATGAGCGGCCATAATATGGCGGTGCCGAACCCGTGCGTCCAGAACGCACGAGGCGAACATTCTGGCAACATGTCTATAATCCCTGTGGAGTTCAGCGAAATCTCTGCGCTCTGCACGGCGACCGAAGACGCCATCGGCGGCGTGATGCAACTTTGCATCTCCGATCACCGCACCCTTCACACCGGCCTCAGCGTTGGCCGCGACCACACGACCTGGATCAAGGGCCGGGTCAAGGACTGTGGCTTGGTCGAAGGGCGCGACTATGAGGTTTTCCCCGAAACGGGGGAAAACCCCCTCGGAGGCCGACCGGCCAAGGTCTACCGCCTCTCCCTACACGCGGCGAAGGAGATCGCCATGATGGAGGGGAACGACAAGGGCAAGCTGGTCCGCCGGTATTTCATCTGGGTCGAGGAGAGCGCCCGCCGGTTGGTCGACACCGCTCGGGCCTCGGTCCAGCGCCGGGAGCGGGGGCCGCGCCTGCCATCCCCCAACACCGTCTTCCGCGACTACATGCGCACCATGAAGATGCTGGGCTTCGACGCCAGCGAGGCGGCGTTGGCCGCCAATCGGGCGACGGTGGCGGAAACCGGCAAGGACATTCTGGAAACGGCGGGGGTCAAGGTGCTGGTTGCGCCGTCCGGTTCGCCGCACCTGTCCCCCTCGGACATCGGCGCCGAACTCGCCGCGCTGACCGGCGGCCCGGTCCTGTCGGGCCAGAAGGTCAACACGCTTCTCCTGCGCTACGGCTTCCAGGAGAAGGGGGCCTCCAAGGCGGCGCCATGGATGCCGACCGAGAAGGGCGAGCGCTTCAAGCACTGGTCCGTCACCGGGAAGAAGCACAGCGACGGGACGTCCGTGAACTGGCTCCGCTGGAATGCGGGCATCGTGTCGGAACTGGCTGCGGCCATTTCCGCCGAGTCGCAAGCCCCGTCCGACCAGACGATCCAGCACTGAGGAGCCGGCCATGGAGAAGACCACCCACGCCGTGACTCCGTTCACGGCGACCCGCTACCGCTGCCCGACCTGCCGGAAGACCGGATCGAGCCGCGCCCAGATGCAGGCGCACGCCGACACCTGCATCCACAACCCCGACACGAAGGCGTGCGCCACCTGCGGCGCCAACGTCCAGCACCGTTTGCCGACAGAAGGCGGCTTTACCATCGAGCATGGGTGCGCCAAGGGTGCCCGCGAGGTCGGAAAGGCGCTGAACTTGAACTGTCCGTCGTGGCAGCCCAAGGCGGAGGAGGTGTGACCATGAACATCACCCCTCACGTCTGGGCGCAGAGGTTCGACCCTGCCCACGCCGCTCTCCTTCTGAAGGAGGGTGGGGAATTCCGCGTCGCGTTCCGGAAGCAGCCATGGCTGGGGCGGGCCATGCTCGTCTCCAACCTCCTTTCGGATGGCATCGAGGACGCCGTGGGCAAGAGCGGCTTGGCGGCCTTGCTGAAGGGAGCGTCGAGTGGAGGCCATATGATCCGCGGCGGCACCTTTGCGACCGACGTTGCCGGGGCGGTGCGGAGCGCTCGGACGGTGCTGACGGTGGCCCTGCTGTCGCTGGACGGGACCGACCGGAGCAAGGAAGTGCTGCGGGCGCGGGACATCTGCTCCGCGACGGTTCTCCTCCTCGCGGCTGAGCCGGGCCTTCAGGCCATGGCCCGCGAGTGGTTCGGTTCCACCAAGGGCGGCGTTCGTCAGCTCGGGCGGATGAACCTGCCGGGGATCGGCGCGGCGCTGCTGTCCGCTCACATGAGTGGGCCGCAGTTCGATGGAGACGCGCTGCCGGGCATTACGGGTTCCCTGCTGGCGGAGGTGTCGTGATGGGCTCCATCTCACTGCAGGCGATGGTCGGCTCCATGCTCGCGGCGCTGAACGCGACGCCGCCGTTTCCGCAGGCTCCTCAGAGTCATGTAGGCAAGCTGGCAAAGTACGACGCCCTTTGGGCGCGGGGCATCAAGGTTCCGGTGCGGGAACTATGTGACCTCGAACGACTCGATCGCCTGTTCCACGCCGAAGGAACAGCGGGGCGGCTGGCCGGGAAGAACCCGGAAAGCCGGGAGCCGGGTACGGATAGGTCGCGGGCCTATTGGCACGGCTGGCGGGCCGGGCGGATGGAAGCGTTCCCCGAGCAGGCGGATGCCGCTCACCAGGAACTCTACTTCCGCTGCTGGTGGTGGGTTCTCCGTCACACGCGGGAGTCCCTGCGGCATGTCGCCGCCAATTGGCCCGACACCGACATCGCCAACCCCGAAGCCTACGCCGACTTGGAACGCGCCCTTGAGCGCGGGGAGCCCGTCTGATGACTGACGACGATACATCCGAGGGCGACGGCTCTGTCCGACAGCAAATGGCCCGCTCCACGCGTGCCGAGGCGGTTGAACTGGTCATGGCTGCCTACGACAGCCTGTCGGAGCAACGGAGGATCACATTCCACATCGCCCAGGCGCAGGACTTTACGGCCCTGTCGGAACTCATCCTGAAGGACCCGAAGGCCTACCGCCGCCCTACCCAGCTCGGCCACGCGGCGATGGTCCAGGACAGCGCCCGCTATCACATGGAACGGGCGCTCGGCCTCGCACAGGACGAAATCACCGTGTTGCGGACGTTGTTCCGCAGCACGCTCGATCAGTTGGCCCAGGCGCAGATCGCCGTCGGGTTCTACTCCCGGCACGCCCACCAACTGGAGGTCTTGCTGCACGAGCAGACCGAGGTCGATGTTCGTGACGCGATGGGGAGGGCCTAGGCCATGGATGCCTCCGCACTCCTCAACGCGTGGCAGGCCGCCAACCGGGAATGGCTGCGCCTGGGTGAAGACATGGACCAGCGGCACGCCGCGCTGGCGGAACAAAGTCCGGCCCGCCCTTACATCGTGGGGCCTCGCGGCTGGTGCATCACCCGCCATGACGAGATTGACGGCTGCCGCTATGCGGACAGCACCAAGCGCCGCCTCCACGAGCGGCTGGAGAAGGCTGTCGCGCAGTACGACGCCGAACGGGGGGCGGCGGGGCTGAACCAACTGGAAGACCGCTGGGTGACGCTGGCGGCCGATATGGAGCGCATGGCGCACCAGTTGGCCGCCGACCGTTCCGGCACGCTGGAGGCTGTGCAGGCCAAGCTGACGCTGTCCGTCGCCCTGTTCGATGAGAAGGCGGACGGCAGCGCCGTCGAGACGGCTCTCATCCGGTCGGCGCTGGCGGACCTCAACGCCCTGTCGGCCGCCGTTTCCGAACTGATGCGCCTCTCCGCGCTGATGGGCTTCGGCCCTGGCGCTGAGGCCGGACCCGCTGGCGCCGAGGTGGCGCACCTCCTCGAACTGGAGCGCCGGCACACCGCCGCGGACGAGCGCTACAACGCCATTCCCGACTCCGAGCCTGATGACGTGTGGCAGCCGGCGCTCCAGGTGGTCGCGGATCTGGAGAACCAGATCACCGACGCGCCGATCACGACCATGGTCGGCGCGCTGGTCAAGCTGCGGCTCGCCCGCGGCCCGGTGGGGACCGGGGACGGCTTGATCCCCCAGCGCTGCCTGGACAGTGCCAGCGACGTGCTGGAGGCCGTGGCGATGCAGGCCGGCTACAACCCGCCCTGGCGCCGTCCGGCGGGAGGTGCCGTATGACCGGAACCATCATCCGCGGCCCGTTCAGGACCCGCCTGCGCATGGTCCGCCCGCAGCCCCCGGCCACACGCCTGCGCGGCGCCATCGCCGACCTGCGGGAGTGCATTCGCGAGGCGACTGTGAACCGCGACGACCTGCGCGAAATCGCGCACCGTCTGGACGCGCTCGCCGACGATATGGAGGGCCACGCCTGATGAGCTTCTGCGCCCTCCCGCAGGCTGAACAGGTCCGTCTCCAGCGCATCGCGGAGCATGTCCACGGTCTCGGCCCGCGTGTCGTTGCCGAGGCCCTGGCCGAAGCTCTGGCGCACGGGGACATGGGACGCCTGGAGTCCTATCGCCGACTCGTTCCGGACATGCTGGCCGTGTCCAGAGGCGACACATTCCCGCCGCGGGCCATGCTGGTCCCGCCGGCTGATCTTCATGACGACAATGTCCGGAACCCCGCCTCGCTGGGCGGCAGAGAGGTGGCATGATGCGGACCTATGGGAAGGTTTACACGTCGTTCTGGACGGACCCGAAGACCATCACCCTGTCGGGCGATGCGCAACGGCTGGCGCTGTATCTGCTGACCGGCCCGCACAGCAACTCCATCGGCTGTTTCCGGCTTCCGACCGGCTACCTGATGGAGGATTTGCACCTCGAACCGGAGCAGGCCGTGGCCGCCATCGCCGAGTTGGAGGCGGTCGGCTTCATCGTCCGCGACGCCAAGACGGGCTGGACCCTGATCGTCAATTTCCTGCGCCACAACCCGCCGGAGAACGGCAAGGTCGGCAAGAGCATGCTGCCGCTGATCGAGGCCGTGCCGCGCGGCACGGCCGTCTGGGCGGGTTTGGTAAGGGGTATCCAGCCGCACGGGGAACGGTATCCGGACGGGTATGCGATATCGCTTCTCCGCACCCTGGAAACCGTATCCCTGGCCGTGCCGGATGCCCTGGAACAGAGCACTGGCAGGGTATCCGATACGGTATGCCATAGGGTATCCGATACCCTGGAACGCAAGTCAGGAACCCCCGAACCCGAACCCAAACCAGAACCTAACCATTCCGTAGAGGCTTACGCCTCTACGGGCGCCGCTGCGCCCGGCGAGAGTGAGGTCTATCGCCGAGGTCGGGAACTGCTGGGGGCGAAGGCCGGCGGCTTGGTCACGAAGCTCCGGAAGAAACTCGACTACGACGACCGTCGGGTCATGCAGGTTCTCGAACTGGCCGGCACGAAGGACGTTCCCCGTGAGTACGTCGGGCGCATCCTCAACGACGAGGAGGACGCCACCGCCGAGGCCGTGATCGTGGACATCCGTCGCGAGTACGAAGCGATGGGGGTGCTGTGATGATCGACATCACCGCGATCAAGCGCACCCTGGAGGGGCGGGCAGGGGAGGTTGCCGAACGGCTTCTGCCGAAGGGCATCCTGGAGGGCCGGGAGTGGTGCGTCGGGTCGATCCAGGGCGAGCCGGGGCGGTCGCTGAAGGTCTGCGTCTCCGGTGCCAAGGCGGGGGTGTGGACCGACTTCGCCGCGGGCGGGGACGGTGGGGACCTGATCGACCTGTGGTGCGCCGTGAAGCAACTCCAGCTTCCGGAGGCCCTGGAGGAAATCCGGGCGTGGCTCGGCCTGGAGAAGCCGCAGTTCGAGAAGCGCGAGAAGGCCTATCGCCGGCCGGCAAAGCCGTCCTGCACCGCCCCCAAGAGCGCCGTGAAGGATTACCTGACCGGGGCGCGGAAGCTGTCGGAGCGCGCCATCGCCGCCTACCGGATCGGGGAGCAGGGCCGGACCATCGTGTTCCCCTCCTTGGTCGACAGCGAACTGCGGTTCGTGAAGTACCGGCCCATCGACGACAAGCGGAAGATGCGGGTGGAGCCCGACTGCGAACCCGTGCTGTTCGGCTGGCAGGTCATCGACCGCAACGCCCGCGAGGTGACGATCTGCGAGGGTGAGATCGACGCGCCCAGCCTGTTCGACTACGGCTTCCCGGCCCTGTCGGTGCCCTTCGGCGGCGGCAAGGGCGAGAAGCAGCGCTGGATCGAAGCCGAGTACGAACGGCTGCTGCGGTTCGAGACGATCTACCTCGCGCTGGACAACGACCCCGAGGGGGAAGCCGCCGTGGAGGAGATCGTCGCCCGGCTGGGCCGCCACCGTTGCCGGCGGGTGATCCTGCCGCACAAGGACGCCAACGACTGCCTGACCGCGGGCATCCCCGAGGCGGAGATCCGTCGGTGCTTCGAGACGGCGGCCACCATGGACCCGCCGGAACTGGTGCGCGCCGGGCAATTTACGGACGACGTCATCCGGCTGTTCTGGCCGGTGGAAGGCCAGCGGGTCGGCTACACGCTGCCCTACGGCAAGGTCCGCGACCGGCTGCTGTTCCGACCGGGTGAGTTTTCCATCTGGACGGGGCCGAGCGGTCACGGAAAGTCCCAGATCCTCTCCCACGCCGGAGTGGAGTGGGGGAACCAGGGCGCAAAGGTCTGCATCGCATCGCTGGAGATGGCGCCGCCGCAGTTCCTGCGCCGCATGGTCAAGCAGGCCGGGAACGTCGACCGACCGACCGAACCGTTCATCCGGAAGATCATGGGTTGGATGGACGAATGGCTCTGGACGTTCAACCTCGTCGGCAAGGCCGGCGTGCAGCCCTTGCTGGACGTGTTCGAGTACGCCCGCTGCCGCTACGGCTGCGACGTGTTCGTGATCGACAGCCTGATGCGCCTCGGCATCGGATCGGAGGACTACCAGGGACAGGAACAGGCGGTGTTCGCACTGGTGAATTGGGCGGTCGAGAAGCGCGTCCACATCCACCTCGTCGCCCATTCGCGCAAGGCCGACACCAAGACCGGCGGCGCGGCGCCGGAGACGGAGGACATCAAGGGCGCGTCGGAGATCGGTTCGAACGCCTTCAACATCCTCAGCGTGTGGCGGAACAGGAAGCTTGAGGACCAGATCAAGCAGCTGTCCGAGAAAGCGGACCGGGGAGATGGTTCTGCCGCGTCGGAATTGGATAATGCGCGGAACATGCCTCCCGTCATTCTCAACATCGCTAAGCAAAGGAACGGCGATTGGGAAGGGAAGTGCGGATTGTGGTTTGATAATGCGACCTACCAATACAGAAGTTCACAAGACAGTAGGTTTGGAGTAAAATACGTTTCTTTCGATAATGGCGTGGAGGATGCAGCGTGATCACTGTGAAGTTTGGGGAAGATCACGTGCTCAATTCATCTCCAAACCTCGCCAGCTTCGCCGCTGTGGATGATCGGCAGCCGGTCACGGTGTGGGAGATGCTGGTTTGGGCCTACCGATCCCAGCGCGCCGATCGGTTGGGGCTGGGCCGTGGTGCCGCGTCCAAGCATCGGTGGGTGGACTACCTGTCCAGCTTGGACGCCGAGATCGGTCCGACGATCAACCGGGACGCCGCTGCCGCCCACCGCGTCGTGATCGGCATCCTGAAGCCGGACGATGCGCGACTGGTCATCGACGCGGCGCTGGTGGGGGAGCAGCCGGAGCGGTCCACCGTCCAGCCGGAGCCGCGGGCGGTTCTGAACATGGACCACGGCGGTGCGATGCACAGCGTTCGGGGCGCCTGGGTGGAGGTCCCATGGATCAAGCTGACGCCGGCTGAGCGGGAGAAACTGGCCGCGACGGATGACCATGGGGAGGTTGAGCGCTACGCCGTCCCCGGCGGCGCGCACCGCTGGAAATACCGGGTGGACCTGCGGCCTCGCCGGCGTCTGCGTCGGAAGCAGCGTGTGGTGTGCGCCGTCACCGGGGTACCGTTGGACACCAACTCGGGCTGGGCGACCGGTGACCGGCTGTGGTCCCCTTACTGCCCCATCGAGTACTGGCCTGACCCTGCATACCTCGCGATGCTGGACGCCATCGCCGACCGGTTCGAGGAGGCCTGCGCTGCGCTGGAGGAGGCGTTCATTCAGGTGCCCTTCCTGTCCCGTCGAATTGTCCGCGATGGGCGTAATGCCATCGGAAAATCCTAACCCCTTATCGCAAAATCGTTATTGACGCGGGGGAGAGGTCAAGTGCATAGTCCATGGTGTAATGCCGAATTGCACCTACGTGAACCCCGCTCGGAGCGATCCGGAGCGGGGTCTTTCGTTCTCGAACCCTCGCACTGGCCGACACAGCGCACTGGATGCCGGCCAGAGAAGCAGCGGCTTGGGCTATGCCGACGGGCGATGCGCAAGGCTTGCAGCGACATGGTAGATGTCATCTGGAGATTGTTGGGCTTCGTGGCCGGTAGGATTGTCGACCACATTCATGTGTTCAATGTCGTCGACAATATCGCTTGTAATCGGTTGATTGTTCTGGGTGTTCATGTTCCTCCTAAGGGCGCGCTACACCACGCTGTTCGGTTGCGCCCGCACCGATCATAACACCTTTTCATGAATGTTGCGTTGCATCAATTGCCCGCCCGGTTCGCCGCCCGGCGGGTTTCGTCGTCTCTGGGCTCCGGAGGGCACCATGACCGATCCCCTGACCGTCGCCTACGTCGCCCTGGCCGTTTTCGTGTCGGTGCTGATCGGCATCGGTGTGCTGGGCGTGCTGGTCTGGCGCCGCATCACCCAGCACCTCACCTCCGTTCGTTTATGGCAGATGGACAACGGCGCAGCGATACAGACGCGGCTCAATCGCCAGTGGTTTGAGGAGGTTCGGCTTGACTTTCTGAAAGAAGTTGAAAGAGAGACCGTCGGAATTCCGGTGTTTTCTCGCGTTTCAACCGATCTTCCTCCAGAGAAACTGCAATAGCTTTCTCGACGTGAGCTATTGCGTTTTCGATGTATGGTGAGATCCCTTCAGGGAGTGTTTCTCGCGATGCAGTAAGCGATGCGATCAGGCTTTCGCGGGTGAGCACGCCATGCCCTTCAAGACGATGGGCAAGGTGCACAATGATGAACTCCATCGCGGAGATGTGCGCCGACGTGTATTCCCACGCTGCTTTCATCTTCGCATTCACGGCCGCATCAATGTGGTCGGTGATGACCTTCAAAGGGTCGAGAGAGTCTGTTGGCATGAAACCCTCCATGGTTGTTGGCGCTCCCATGGTGGCGAGCGGAGCGCGTGCTGTAAAGCCGCGCTCCGCAACCTTCAGCCTGATGCTGCGGGAGGGCCATAATGTTCACCATCGACTTCGGCCGCGATGCCCACGAGTTCGAGCGGGCCATGCAGACCTTCGGACGCGACGCCAAATGGGCCGCCGTCGTCGCCACCAACAAGGTGGCCGGGCTGGTGAAGGATCGTCTGACGGCCGAGCTGCCCAGCATCTTCGACCGACCCACGCCCTTCACCATGCGGTCCATGTTCGTCCGCCGGGCCAGCATGGCGAAGCTGTTCGCCGAGGTCGGCTTCAAGGACTTCGCCGCGAAGGGCACGCCGGCGACCAAGTACCTGCAGCCCCAGGTCGACGGCGGCGCCCGCCGCACCAAGCGCTTCGAGACGCTGTTGCAGTCCGCCGGAATCCTGCCCAGCGGCTGGTTCGCCATGCCGGGCGATAACGCCGAGCTGGACGCCTTCGGCAACATGAGCCGGGGCCAGCTCACCAAGGCGCTGTCGCACATCCGGTCCTTCGCCGCCGACCGCGGGCAGAACCGCAGCCAGACCCGCAAGAGTCGCGGGAAGCGGCGCAGGGAGCAGTATTTCGCGGCCAAGCCGGGCAATCCCGGCCTGCCACCGGGCATCTACAAGCGGGCCGGTGCGAAGGGGCGTGACGCCCAGCCCGTCCTGTTCTTCGTTCGCAAAGCCCCGACCTACCGCAAGCGCTTCCCCTTCGACCGCATCACGGCGGTGGTGGTGAAGCAGCATCTGGCCCCGGAGTTCCGGACGGCGCTGGAGCAGGCGGTAGCAATGTCGCGGGCCAAGGGGTATCGGCGGTGATGGAGAGGACCATGGGTGACGGGATCAAGCTGACGGTGCGGCCGGTCAAGGGGTGCGGAGGCATCAACGTGCGGCCGTCCTCCGCCGACTGGCCAGGGGCCCCTGGCGGCCTCGACCAGTGCGGGTAGTTCGAGCCCCGCTGTCCGTGGATTTTTCGGCTCCGCATGCAACGCAACAGCGTGTTGCGTCCCCGCCGGGCGCGTGAAGAAGCTCACGTAACCTACTGAAACCGCGCGAAAAAGGCGAGCCCTTCCAGGCTGGCCGGCCTGTTGCGCCGGGCGCCGGGGTCAACGCAACGATGGCACCACGCAACAAGCTGCTGACCAAGACCGAGTACGCGGCCCGGATCGGGGTCAACAAGTCCCAGATCAGCCGCTACTGCTCCCGCGGCATGCCGGTCCACGCCGGGATGATCGATCCGGAGGAAGCGGACTGGTGGCGGGAACAGAACCTGGACCAGACCAAGCCGCGGTCGAAGGTGACGCCGCCCCAGCAGCGCAAGGCCGCCATCAACGCGGACGCCGCCAAGGTCGACCAAGCGGCGGGGTGGACGGCGAAGCCCGCCAGGACGGAGAACGCTCCGCCGGCTCCCGCGCCGCCATCGGACGATCTGTCGGGCGCCACGGTCACCTTCGCCGACGGCACCAGCATGGACTTGGCGCAGATCGGCGACCTGAACACCGTCAACCGGATCGATAAGTTCTGGGCTGGCGAGCTGAAGCGGCGCGAGGCGATGGCCCATGACCGTCAACACATCCCCCGCGGCGAGGTCGAAGCGGCGTGGGACATCGCCAACACGATGTACCGGCAGGGGCTCGACGGCGTGGCCGGACGCACCGCGGGGAAGCTCGCCGAGCTGACCGGCGGCGACGCGGCGGTGATCGAGGGACTCATCCGTGACGAACACCGCATCGCCCTTGCTGCCGTCGCCAAAGCCTTCGAGCGCGCCGCGGTCCTCGCCGAACGTGGCGGCACTCCTCCACCGGGCGGCGGCGACGATCCGGCCGCCGAAGAAGCGGTGGACTGACGAGTGGGCGGCGGAGAACGTGGTGCTGCCGGCGAAGTCGGCGGAACCCGGCCCCTACCGCCCCGACCGGGTGCCCTACATGATCCCGATCATGCGGGCCTTCGACGATCCCCGCTGGCGCATGGTCATTTTCGTCATGGGCTCGCAGATGACCAAGAGCACCGGCGTGCTCAACGTCATCGGCAAGCGCCAGGACTATGCCCCGGTGCCGATCATTTACTTCGGGCCGTCGCGCAACTTCGTCGAGAACGTGATCGAGCCGCGCCTGACGGAGATGCTGCGCACCTCGCCGACCCTCTTCGCCAAGACGCGGTGGGGCAAGGCCAACCGCAAGACGATGAAGACCGTGGCCGGCGCGGAGATCCGACTTGGCTGGGCGGGCTCTGCGACCGAACTGGCCGGTCAGCCCGCCGGCCTGGTGTTCGTCGACGAACGCGACCGCATGGAAGGCGACATCAAGGGCGAGGGCGACCCGGTCGAGCTGGCGCGGGCGCGCGGGGAAACCTATCCCGGCTTCTGCCTTGGTGTCACCTCCACCCCGCTGATCGGCAACATCGAGGAGGAACGGCACCCCGACACCGGGCTGATCCACTGGAAGGTCGGCGACCCGGAGGACATCGAAAGCGCCACCTGGAAGCTGTGGCAGGAGGGGACGCGCCACGAATACGCCTGGCCGTGCCCCCACTGCGGCGAGTTCTTCATCCCGCGGTTCAGCCTGCTGAAGTGGACCGGCGACACGCCGGCCCAGGCCAAGAAGACGGCCCGGCTGGCCTGCCCGAACCCGGACTGCGACGTCAACACGGCCGGCCTGGTCATCGAGAACCACCACAAGCCGCAGATGCTGGCGCGCGGTGTCTTCGTGGCGCCGGGGCAGCGGGTGGCCAGGGACGGCACGATCAGCGGCCCGGATCTGGAGGGCGACACGGTCTCGTTCTGGGTGTCCGGTCTCTGCTCGCCCTTCGTCTCCTTCGGCGACCGCGCCGCCGACTTCGTCCGGGCCCGGCGTTCGGGCGACACCAAGCGGCTGCAGACGGTCATCAACACCCGCTTCGGCGAGCTGTTCCGCAGCGCCGGCGGCGGCCCGGCCAAGCCGTGGGAGGAGATTGCCGGACGGGCCATCGACTACCGGATGGGCGAGGCGCCGGCCGGCGTGCAGAAAATCGCCCTCACCGTCGACGTGCAGAAGTTCGGGCTCTACTACGTCCTGCGCGGCTGGGGGGCGCGCTACGAAAGCTGGCTGATCCGGGCCGACCAGATCGCCGGCGAGACGGAGCGGCCGGAGGTCTGGAACGAGCTGGCGGAGCTGGTCGACGGCGGCCACGATGGCCAGCCCTTCGACCTGGTGCTGATCGACTCCGGCTACCGCCCGGGCGACCGCTGGCGGCGGCCGACCAACGCCGTCTACGACTTCTGCCGGCGCTACCCGAACGGCCGCGTGCGGGCGATCAAGGGACAGGAAAAGCTGTCGACGCCGATCCGCACGGCGCAGGCGGCGGTCAACGCCAAGGGTAAGGCGGCGAAGCGGGCGGGTGTGATCCTCCACCACCTGGACAGCGACTTCTTCAAGTCGTGGGTGATGGGGCGTCTCGACTGGCCGGCCGTCGAACCAGGCGGCTGGCACCTCCCGACGGATGTGACCGAAGCCTATTGCCGGCAGATCGTCGCGGAGAACCGGGTGGTGAAGCCCAGCGGCGACGTCACCTGGGTCCGGCTGTCCAAGGACAACCACTATCTCGACTGCGAGATGATGCAGGCTGCCGCCGCGGAACTGATGCAGGTCCACGCCCTGCGCCCGCTCGATCCGGACACCGAGAAACCAGCCACCGCCTCCACGCTGCCCGCCCGCAAGGTCGGCCGCTCCAGCCACCTGGCCCGCATAGGACGATGACCATGGCAACCCTGTCCGACCTGGAGGCGCAGCGCGCCACCCTGATCCGTCGCCTGACCGGCCTGCGCAAGCGGGTCACCACCGGCGACCGGACGGTGGAGTACGATCTGGGCCAGGCCGAAAAGGCCCTCGGCGTCATCGATCGCGAGATCGCCGCCGCCAAGCTGGCCAACGGGACGGCTCGGCCGGTGCGCAGCTTCGTCGTCACCCCGCGCTCGGGATACTGATCATGCGCAACGCGGAAATCAGGGTCCGGCTGAAGGGCACCGCCTTCTACCTGCCGGTGGCGAACGCCCCGGCGGCGCCCACCAACGAGGCCCCGCCGGCCCCCGCCTTCAACGGCGCGTCGACCGGCCGGCGCCTCGCGGGGTGGCGGGCGACTGGCGCCGGCCCGAACGCCATCGTCCAGGCGAGCGCGCCGGAGCTGGTGCGCCGCTCCCGAGACCTCGGGCGGAACAACCCGCATGGCCGCCGGGCCCGCACGCTGTACCGGACGCACATCGTCGGCACCGGCATCGTGCCGCGCTCGCTCTGCCCTGATCCGGCGGTGCGGGAGGCCATCGACGCCCTGTGGGACCGCTGGACGGATTACGCCGACGCGGACGGCGCCTACGATTTCTATGGGCTTCAGGCGCAGGCCGTCGACGAGATGGTCGAAGGCGGCGAATCCTTCATCCGGCTGCGCACCCGGCGCCCGTCCGACGCCCTGCCGGTGCCGTTGCAGTTGCAGGTCATTCCCACGGAGCAGGTGCCGCTGGGCTACGCCACCCCGAACGGGAGCAACCCGGTGCTGCAGGGGATCGAGCGCAACCGGCTTGGGCAGCGGGCCGCCTATTGGATGCACCGGCAGCACCCCGGCGACGTCGGGCTGGGGGACACCTTCGACATCGGGCAATTGTCCCGGGTGGACGCCGCCGACGTCTGCCATCTCCGCCTTGCTCCGGCCGGCCAGTTGCGCGGTCTGCCCTGGCTCGCCGTCGTGGTGACCGTCCTGAAGCATCTGGGCGATTGGAAGGACGCCTCGCTGCTGCGCAAGCAGATGCTGACGATGCTGGTCGGCTTCGTCCGGCGGGCGGTCAACGGCACGATGGACCTGGACGAGCTGGCCCGGGCCTGGGGCAACGTTCAGGCGCAGCTCGGCGATCTGCCGGCGGTCGCGCTCGAACCGGGCACCATGCAGTACCTGGAGCCGGGCGAGGAGGTGGAGTTCACCAACTGGCAGGAGACGGCGGGCGCCGACGAGGCGTTCGAGCGCTCGGCGCTGCGCACCGTCTCGGCCGGTCTGGACCTGATCTACGAGGAGGTGTCGGGCGATTGGGAGAAGACCAACGACCGCACCTTCCGGGCCGCCTTCAACACGCTGAAGCGCACGGTCGGCATGTACCAGCACCAGCTCGTCGGCTTCCAGCTCAACCGCCCGGTCTGGACCCGCTTCATCGACCTGGCCGTCGCCTCGCAGGCCCTGATCGTGCCGCCGGGCCTGACGGACGCCGATCTGAAGAGCTTCGAGAACCGTCCGCAACGCTGGGAGTACCTGAACCCGAAGCAGGACATCGAGGCGCTGGGCACCGAGATCGCCATCGGGATCAACTCCCGCAAGGCGATCGCCGACGAGCGCGGCGACAAGATCGAAACCATCGACGAGCAGCGCGCCGCCGACCAGGCGCGGGAAACCCGCCACGGGCTGGCCAGCGGCCGCCCGGCGCCGTCCCCCGACGAACCGGACCCCCACCAGCAGGAACAGTGAGCCATGGCCAAATGGTACGACATCAAGGCCGCCGCCGACGGCGACGGTCAACAGCCCCCCACGATCTACCTCTACGATGAGATCGGCTATTGGGGCGTCACGGCGAAGGACTTCGCCGACGATCTGAAGGCTCTGGGGCCGGTCACCGCCCTGACCGTGCGCATCAACAGCGGCGGGGGCGAGTTCTTCGCCGGTCTGGCGATCGGCAACCTGCTGCGGACGCATCCGGCGAAGGTGACGGTGAAGATCGACGGGCTGGCCGGCAGCATTGCCTCCGTCATCGCCATGGCCGGCAACACGGTGGAGATGCCCAGCAACGCCATGATGATGGTCCACAACGTCTCATGGTGGGCGTCCGGCACCGCCGAGGATCTGCGCGAGACCGCGGAGGTGATGGACCAGATGCGCAAGTCGCTGGTCGCCGCCTACCGCGCCAAGACGGGGCTGGCCGACGCCAAGCTCGACGAACTGCTGACCGACAGCGGCACCTGGATGACCGCCGCGGAGGCGAAGGAGCTGGGTTTCTGCGACGTCGTCACCGACGCGGTGGACGCCACCAACTTTGCCCGCGTCGACCCGGCCCGCTTCGCCAAGGTGCCGGCGGCGATCGCCGCCAAGCTCGCCCCGCCGCCCCCCGCGCCGCCGCCGCCCGCCGCTGACCAGGCCAAACCCGCCGAGGCCCGGCAGATCGCTGACCTCTGCGCCAAGGCCGGGTTCCCCGAGCTGACCGCCGGCCTGCTCACCGGCACGGCGACGGCGGCCGACGTCACCCGCCTGATCGAGGACGCCCGCAAGGTCCAGGATGCCTGCGCGCGTTTCCGCCGGCCCGACATGGCCCGCAACCTGATCGCCGCCGTCGCCACCGGCCTGACGGTGGAGGCGGCCTGCGCCATCGCCAACGAGGCCGCCGCCGACCGCGACGAGTCGGTCGTCACCGACACCTCGCGCCCGAACAGCCAGCCCCAGGCCAACGGTTGGGACAAGGCCGTCAACACCGTCAACCAGCGCACCGCGCGTTAACCGGAGATCATCATGGCCGCTTTGACCGAGGGCCGCCACGCGGCCGAATTCGTCCTGTCCGAGGGCAACCGGAGCATTTCCCGCGACGCCGTCACCATCGTTTCCGGTGCCGGCCAGCTCGCCGCCGGCACCGTGCTCGGGAAGATCGCCGCGTCCGGCAAATACGAGCCGGCCACGGCCGCCGCCGCCGACCCGGCCACGGGGTCCGAAACCGCCGTGGCGGTGCTGCTCTACCCGGTGGACGCCACCGCGGCCGACACGTCGGCCGCCGCCATCACCCGCTTCGCCGAGGTCAACACCACCCTGCTGACCTACGACGACACCGTAAACGACGCCGCCAAGCGGGCCGCCAAGATCGCCCAGCTCGCCGTCGTCGGCATCATCGCCCGTTAACGCTGAAAGGACATCCTGGGATGTTGGACGTTTTCAATCAGGACGCCTTCAGCGTCCGCTCGCTCACCGACGCGATCAACAAGATCAAGTTCGTGCCGGGCCGCATCGGCCAGCTCGGCATCTTCGCCGAATCGTCCGTCTCCACCACCATGATCATGGTCGAGGAGAAGAACGGCGTCCTGTCGCTGGTCAAGCCGTCGCCGCGCGGCGCCCCCGGCCAGACGATCGACAAGGGCAAGCGCGTCGCCCGACCCTTCGTGGTCCCCCACTTCGAGATCAACGACGCCGTGATGGCGGAGGAGGTTCAGAACGTTCGTGCCTGGGGTTCGGAAAGCCAACTGGAAACCGTCCAGGGCAAGCTCGCCGAGCGCATGGCGATCCATTCCCAGTCCATGGCGGCCACCGAGGAATACGCCCGCATCGGCGCCATCAAGGGCATCGTGGCCTACGCCGACGGCACGACGCTGAACCTGTTCACCGCGTTCGAGGTGGCCCAGGAAGCCGTCGTGGACTTCGACCTGGACAACGCCAGCCCGGTATCCGGCGTGCTGCGCAAGAAGTGCGCGGCGGTGGCCCGCACCATCGCCACGAACCTGGACGGCGTGCCGTACACCGGCATCCACGCCTTCTGCGGCGATGCCTTCTTCGACGATCTGCTGGCGCATCCGGAGGTCGTGGAGTCCTACAAGGGCACGCCGATGGCCCAGGTGCTGCGGGAGGGCTATGTGCTTCCCAACGGCAACAAGATCTACGGCGCGTTCGAGTTCGGCGGCATCGTGTGGGAGAACTACCGCGGCGCCGTCGGCAACACGTCCTTCATTGGCGCGGATGACTGCCACATCTTCCCGCAGGGCGCGCCCGGCCTCTTCCGCACGGTCTACGCGCCGGCCGACTACGAGGATACGGTCAACACGATGGGGCAGCGCCTGTACGCCAAACAGTTCCCGATGCCCAACGGCAAGGGCCGGAACTTCGACGTGCAGATGAACGCGCTGCAGTACTGCACGCGCCCGAAGTCCCTGATCAAGGGCAAGCGCACCTGACGCCCTGATCCCCATTGCTTTGCGAACGGGCCGCCTCCGGGCGGCCTTTTCGCGTTTCAGGAGAGCATGATGCTCGACGACATCGATGACGATCTCAACGAGGCGTGCCTGGAGGAGTTCGGGGAACGGGCGCATGGACGCGAGATCCTCTTCCGCCGCCCGGGCGCCGCCGACCATCCCATGGACGGCATCTACGACGAGAATTTCGTCAGCATCCGCGTGGAAGACGGCGCCGAGATCTCCGACGTCTCCCCGTCGCTCCTGATCCGGCTGGCCGATCTGCCCGCCGGCGTGGCACTGGGGCAGAGCCACCGCTTCGTCGTCCGCGGGACGGTCCGCCGTGTCTGGGACGTTCGTCCGGACGGTCACGGCATGGCCCGCGTTCTGCTCAAGGATTCCTGACGATGCTCGATCGGACAGAGATCCGGGCGGCCACGGTCGCCCGGCTGAAGGGCGCCACCACCGCCGGGGACCGGGTCTATGCGACCCGTCTCATGCCGCAGATCGGCGAAACCTACCCGACCATTCTCGTCTACACCTACGACGAGGACATGACCCGCCACGGCGGCACCCCGCCGCAGTTCACGCACGACCTGACCATGGTCATCGACGTGCGGATGAAGGCGAGCGAGGACGGGGACGCCGAGGACGCCCTCGATGCGCTGTGCGAGACGATCCTGGACCGGCTGCTCTGCAGTGCCGATTGGGTGGGCCAGTTCGAGGCGATCAGCAGCGTCAAGACGCGCATCATCACGAATGACGAGGGACGGCACCCCCTTGTGGTGGCGCTGATCGGGATCTCCGGGAAGTTTCACACGCTCTGGCAACCCGTCGTTCCCGACGCCTTCGAAGCCACGCGCGTCGGCGTCGACTGCATCGACCCTGCCGACCCCAACTTGGCCGCCGCCGGCCCCGACGGGCGGCTTGAGGCCGAGGGCGCCTTCCCCATCCCCACCTGACGGAGTCACGCATGTACGTGAAGCCCAAGCCCGGCGCGCTCGTGCGCGACCCGGTCACCAGACAGCCTTTGCCCGACACCGGGGCCGAGGTGCCCAGCGATCAGTATTGGATGCGCCGGCTTGCCGACGGCGACGTGGTGCAGTCCGAACGGACCACCGTCGCCGCTCTGCCGGTCCCGGCGGACGGGGAGGATCTGTAAATGGCCGTCTCTTTCAGCCAAATCCCGGCCAACCTGCGCCTGCCGCTGTTCCACGCCGAGGTGGACGGCTCGCAGGCCAGCTACTTCGTCCAGGATCAGCGCGCCCTGCTGATCGGGCAGCGGCTCGCCGCCGGCACCGCCGCCGCCGCCGTGCCGGTCCTGGTGTCCTCCCCCGACCAGGCCGTCACCCTGTTCGGCGCCGGCTCCGTCCTGGCCCGGATGGTCGCGCTCTACCGGCGCAACGACGATTTCGGCGCCATCTGGTGCCTGCCCGTCGCCGACGCCGGCGCCGCGGTGGCCGCCGCCGGCACCGTCGCCCTGACCGGATCGGCCACGGCCACCGGCGCGCTGTCGCTCTACATCGCCGGGCAGCGGGTGCAGATCGCGGTGGCATCGGGCAGCGCCGCCGCCACGGTGGCCACCGCGCTCGCCGCGGCAATCACCGCCGTGGCCGACCTGCCGGTCACCGCTTCGGCGGATAGCGGGGCGGTCACCCTGACGGCCAAGAACAAGGGGCCGCTCGGCAACGACATCGACGTGCGGCTCAACTACCTGGGCGCGCTGGGCGGCGAGGCGACCCCTCCCGGCCTGACCGTCGCCGTCACGGCAATGGCCAACGGTGCCACCGCGCCCGCCCTGGCCGCCGGCATCGCGGCGCTGGGCGACGAACCCTTCGACTTCATCGCCTGCCCCTACACCGACACGGCCAGCCTGGACGCCCTGAAGGGCTTCATGGATGACCAGACCGGCCGCTGGGCGTGGTCACGCCAGCTCTACGGCCACGTCTTCGCGGCGCGCCGCGGCACGGTGTCCGACCTCTCGACCTTCGGCAACGCGCGCAACGATCCCCACGTCACCGTGATGGGCTACAACGCCAGCCCGACGCCGCCCTGGGAGTGGGCCGCCGCCCTGACCGGGCAGGCCGCGAAATCGCTTCGCATCGACCCGGCCCGGCCGCTCCAGACCCTGCCGCTCGTCGGCGTCCTGGCGCCGACGGTGCCCGCCCGCTTCACCATGTCGGAACGGCAAATCCTGATGTTCGACGGGGTGGCCACCTTCTCCACCGGCATCGACGGCACCGTCCGGATCGAACGGGCCATCACCACCTACCAGGTCAACGCCTACGGCCAGCCCGACCCCAGCTATCTCGACGTCGAGACGCTGTTCACGCTGGCCACCGTCCTGCGCCGCCTGCGCTCGGTCATCACCACCAAGTACGCCCGGCACAAGCTGGCCAACGATGGCACCACGTTCGGCGCCGGGCAGGCGATCGTCACGCCGAAGATCATCAAAGCGGAGCTGATCGCCCAGTATTCCGAGATGGAAACGCTGGGGCTGGTCGAGAACCTGCCCGCGTTCAAGGCGAACCTGGTGGTCGAGCGCGACCCGACCGACCCCAACCGTCTCAACGTCCTGTACCCGCCCGACCTGGTCAACCAGCTCCGCGTCTTCGCGGTGCTGGCCCAGTTCCGCCTGCAGTACGCGGCCTGAAGGAGGGCCTGACCCATGAGCAAGAAAGTCGCCGGTGTCTGCTACCTGAAGGTGGACGGCACCCAGTACGCCCTGCGCGGCTCCCTCACCGTGTCGCCCGACGACATTGAGCGCGAGGGCATCGCCGGCCAGGACGGCGTCCACGGCTACAAGGAGACGCCGCGCGTCCCCAGCATCTCCGCCGACATCTCGGACAGCGCGGGGCTGTCGCTGGAAGCCCTGCGCAACATCACCGACGCCACGGTCACCGCCGAGCTGGCCACCGGCAAGGTCTACGTGCTGCGCAACGCCTGGACCAAGGCGGCCCATGAGCTGGACACCACCGAAGGGCAGGTGTCCGTCACCTTCGAAGGCATGAAGTGCGAGGAATCCCGATGAGCGACAACACCGTCACCCTGAAAAAGCCGATCCAGGCCCATGGCGAGGAGGTCGCCAAGCTGACCTTCCGCGAGCCGAACGGCGACGACATCATGACCTGCGGTTACCCGCTCCAGATGGCTGGCGACGGCACCTTCACGCCGCTGGCCGGCGCCATCGGCAAGTACATCAGTCGTCTCGGCGGCATCCCCGCCAACAGCGTCAAGGCGCTGTCCGCCCCGGATTTCCAGGCGTGCATGATGACGATCATCCCTTTTTTCACGGCTGGGCTGGAGAGCCCGGCCACGGAGAACGCGGACTGATCGAGCGGTTCTGCGATGTCGGCTGGTCCTGGGGTATGGGGGCCAGCGAGATCGAGCGGCTGACCATCTCCCGGATGCTGCTCTACGAGGAACAGGCCATCCGGATCGGCAAGGAACTGAAGCAGGCACAGGGCGGCTGACCAGCCGCCCTTGCCGCGTCGGGGGCGGACATGGCGAATTTCAACCTCAAGGCCATCATTTCGGTGGTCGACCGGGTGTCCGGGCCGATGAAGGGCATCAACCGGGCGATCGGCGGGATGACCAAGCGCTTCGGCGACATCGGCACCGCCGGCGGCTCGCTGGCGTCGGCCTTCGGCGTGCAGCAGATCGCCCAGGCCGCCATCGACTTCGAAAGCACCATGGCCGACGTCAAGAAGGTCGTGGATTTTGACACGCCCGACGGCTTCGCGGCGATGAAGGACGACATCCTGGAGATGTCCAAGAGTCTGCCGATGGCGGCCAACGGCATCGGCCAGATCGTGGCGGCGGCCGGTCAGTCCGGCATCGCGCGGGAGGAACTGGCCACCTTCGCCGAAGACGCCGCGAAGATGGGCATCGCCTTCGACCTGTCGGCGGACGAGGCCGGCGACATGATGGCCAAGTGGCGCGTCGCCTTCGGGATGACCCAGGATCAGGTCCGCGAGCTGGCCGACCAGGTCAACTATCTGGGCAACACCGGTCCTGCGAAAGCGGCGCAGATCTCCGACGTCATCCGCCGCGTCGGCGCGCTGGGCGACGTCGGCGGCGTCCAGGCCAAGTATGTCGCCGCCCTGGGCGCCTCGATCTCGGGCGTCGGCGTCGAGTCCGAAGTCGCGGCAACCGCGACCAAGAACTTCATCCTGGCGATGGCGGCCGGCGAGGCCGCGACCAAGGGCCAGAAGAAAGCCTTCGCGGCGCTGGGCATCGACACGGTGAAGCTGTCCAAGGCCATGCAGAAGGACGCCACCGGCGCCTTCACGAAGGTTCTGGCGGCCATCGAGAAGCTGCCGAAGGACCGGCAGGCGAGCGTCATGGCGGAAATCTTCGGCAAGGAGAGCTTGGGGGCCATCGCGCCGCTGCTGAAGAACCTGCCGAACCTGCGCGAGAACATCGCCAAGGTGTCCGACGCCACCCGCTTCGGTGGGTCGATGAACAAGGAGTACGAAGCCCGCGCCGCGACCACGGCCAACGCCATCCAGCTCATGAACAACCGCTGGGAGGCGCTGAAGATCACCCTGGGCGACGCGCTGCTGCCGACGCTCAACGAGCTGATGGGGCCGCTGGGCGGGCTGATCGACCAACTGGCCGCCTTCGCCAAGGCCAACCCGGAATTGACCAAGTACGCCCTTCTCCTGGTGGCCATCGCCGGCGCCGTCGGGGTCGCCGGCGCCGCCGTCTCCCTGCTGGGCGGTGCCGTGATGTCCACCTTGGGCTCCGTCCTGCGCATGGTCTGGGCGCTGGGGGTGCTGGCGTCGCGGATCGCCATCGCGCCCGCCGTGCTGGCGCTGCGCGGGGCGCTGCTGGCGGCCCGTGGCGCAATGATACTGTTCAACGTGGCCATGGCCGCCAACCCGATCGGGGCCGTGGTGGCGGCGGTGGCCTTGCTCGCCGGCGCCGTCTACCTGCTCTACGACAACTGGGGGCCGGTGTCGGCCTGGTTCACCGGCCAGTGGGACGCGATCAAGCTGGTGTTCAGCGGGTTCATGGCCTTCCTGTCCGGCGTCTTCACCGGCGATTTCACTGCGGCGATGGACGGGCTGAAGACGATCGGCCAGGGGCTACAGGGCTGGTTTGAAGGGTGGGGCAACGCGATCAGCGCCGTGTTCTCCAAAATCTCCGACTGGATCAAGTCCGTGCTCAACATCGACATCGCCGGATCGCTTCGTGAAAAGCTGGCGGCTCTGACCGGCGCCCTGCCGACGTGGGTGACCGACAAGCTGGGCCTGTCGGTGGCGGCGGGCCCCGCCGGCGATGCGCCATCGGTCGCCGGCGGGGGCTCCAATCCGGTCCTGGCCGCCGGCGCCGCCCAGCCGTTGCGCGGCGCCGTCGACATCAACATCAACGGCGCCCCCGCCGGCACCCGGGTTGAGACGCGCTCCGACACCAAGGGCGTCGCCTTCAACGCCGACGTCGGTTACCGCTCGATGGCGCTGGGAGGCCCCTGACCATGACCTGGCGTGACCAACTGCGGCCCGCTTCCTTCCGGGGCGTGCCCTTCAAGGTGGACGGGGACGAGCTGGCGGCGGGCCGCCGCGTCCAGCTCCACGAATACCCCCAGCGCGACAAGCCCTATGCCGAGGACCTGGGGCGGGCGACCCGCAAGATCACCCTGACCGCCTACGTCATCGGGCCGGACTACATGGCCCAGCGGGACCGCCTGCTGGCGGCGCTGGAGGAGGCCGGGCCCGGCGCGCTGGTCCACCCGCAGTATGGCACGCTCCAGGTGGTCGCCGACGGTGAGTGCCGGGTGGCTCACAGCCGCGACGAGGGCGGGCTGTGCCGCTTCAGCCTGTCCTTCGTCGAGGCCGGCGAACTGGCCTTTCCATCGGCGACGGTCAACACCGCGTCGACGAGCTGGCGGCGGGCCGACGCCCTGGCGGCGACATCGCTCGCTGACTTCGCCGACCACTTCGGGGTGGCGGATGTGGCTGACTTCGTGCGGGCCGGTGCCATCGCGGACGTCGTCAAGGCGGTGGGCATGATCGAGCGGACGGTGCGCGGCTTCTCCTGGTCGGCCGTCCTGGGCGGGTTGCTCGGCGATCTGGACGGGCTGTTGGGCTCTCCGTCCACGCTGGCGCAGCGCATCATGGCCTTGTTCACGGGCACCGGCACGACACGGCGATCGGGCGGGCGTGGGGGCGCCGTAGCCGGGAGCAGCTCGTTCGCCACGGCCGGACCGACGGCCCAGCAGCGGCTGGCCAGCCTTGGCCGCGTCGCTGCCTATGTCCCTCCTTCCCAGACCTACGCCACGGTGACGCCGGCGCGGCAGCAGCAGGCCCGGAACAGCGCCGCCGTCGCCGCCCTGGTCCGCCGCGCCGCCCTGGTCCAGTCCGCCCGCGTGGCGGCCGACGCCGACTGGCCGGTCCACCAGGAGGCGATCACCGAGCGCGACGCCCTGGCGGCGCGGATCGACGCCGAAGCGCTGCGCCCGGACGTGCCGGACGCGACCTTCCGGGCGCTGACGGATCTGCGCGTCGCCGTGGTCCAGGACCTCACCGCCCGCTCGGCCGGGGCCGCCCGGCTGGCCACCGTCACGCCGACGGCGGTGCAGCCCGCTGTCGTCCTGGCCTACGACCTCTATGAGGACGCCGGGCGCGGCGAGGAGATCGTGGCGCGCAATGGCGTCACCCATCCCGGCTTCGTTCCTCCCCGACCGCTGAAGGTGCTGGCATGACGGATGATCGCAACCGGGTGCGCCTGCTGGTCAACGGCACGGATTTCGGCGGCTGGAAGTCGGTCGGCATCGCCGCCGGCATCGACCGGCAGGCCCGGGATTTCGACCTCTCCGTCACCGACCGCTGGCCGGGGTCGGACGTGCCGCGCCGCATCGCGCCGGGCGACGCGTGCCAAGTCTTCATCGGCGCCGACCTGGTGCTGACCGGCTACGTCGACGGCACGCCGATCAGCTACGACGCGAAGTCCGTGACCGTGGGGGTCAAGGGCCGGTCGAAAACCGCCGACCTCGTGGATTGCTCGGCGATCCACGAACCCGGGCAGTTCAAGGGGCGGAAGGTCGAACAGATCGCGGCGGAGCTGGCGGCGCCCTACGGCGTTGCCGTCCTGGCGGCGGTGGACACCGGGGCGCCGATCGCCGACCACCAGATCCAGCAGGGGGAATCGGTGTTCGAGAGCATCGACCGCATGCTGAAGCTGCGGGCGCTGCTGTCCACCGACGACGCGGACGGGCGGCTCGTCCTGACGCGAGCCGGGTCGGCGCGCGCCGCCACCGATCTGGTGGTGGGGGAAAACGTGTTGACCGGCTCGGCGTCGCTGGACTGCAAGGACCGCTTTTCCGAATACCGCATCAAGGGGCAGCGGACGGCGGACGGCGCCGGTGACGAGGACGCCGGCGATGATGGTGACGGGCCGGACATCGGCGCCTTCACCGCGGATGCGGCCGCCACCTCGCAGGTGGCGGCGGTGCAGGCCGACACCGGCATCAAGCGCAAGCGCGTGCTGGTGATCGTCGCCGACGGCCAGCCGGACGGCGGCACGGCACGCGAGCGCGCCCGCTGGGAGGCGGCCCACCGTGCCGGCAAGAGCTTCGAAACCAGCTACACCGTGCAGGGCTGGCGCCAGGCCGACGGCCGTCTCTGGGTCCCCAACGAGCTGGTGCGGGTGCGTGACCCGATCATCGGTTTCGATCTGGAGATGCTGATTTCGGCGGTGTCCTACAGCCTGTCGGAGTCCGGCAGCGTCACCACCCTGACGGTGGCGCCGAAGGCGGCCTACGAGCTGCTGCCCGAGACGCCGCAGGCCAAGGGCAAGGGTAAGACGGGCGCCACCTTGACCCCGCCCGTCGTGGAGTTCGAGTGATGGACGCTCGGAACGTGGGAAAGCTGCTGGCGCCGCTCAAGCGGGGCCTGCAGATGGTGGTGGCGCGCGCCCTGGTCACCGCCGTGGGGCAGGCGAAAGCGCAACGCCTTCAGGTCGCGCTTCTCGCCGGCGAGGCCAAGGATGGCGTGGAGCATGCCGAACCCTACGGCTTCACGGCGCACCCCCACGCCGGCGCGACCGCCCTGGTGGTGTTCGTCGGCGGCGATCGCAGCCATGGCATCGCCGCGGTGGTGTCCGATCCACGATACCGCCCGGCCGACCTCGCACCCGGCGAGGTGTGCGTCTACACCGACCAGGGCGACGAAATCCGCATCAAGCGCGGCGGCGAGCTGGTTATCAAAGCCGCCATGAAGGTCCGCATCGAGACGCCCTTGCTGGAGGTGACCGGCGAGGTGCGCGACCGCTGCGACACCGGCGGCCGGACCATGGCCGAGATGCGCGACGTCTACGACGGCCACACCCACGGCGGCGTGCAGCCCGGTTCCGGCAACACCGCCGCTCCCAACCAAGGCATGTAGCCCATGAGCTATTTCGTGCAGGACCGCGCCGTCGTCATCGACGGCGTGCCGCTGTCGCTCGACCTCGCCACGGGCGACGCACTCACCCGGGCCGTTCTCATGTCCCTGTTCACCTGGGCGCGGGCCCGCCCCGGCGACGTGCTGCCGGCCGACCGCAAGATGGGCTGGTGGGGAGACACCTATCCGAGCGCGGCCGGCGACCGCATCGGCTCCCGCCTGTGGCTGCTGTCGCGGGAAAAGTTGCTGCCCGAGACGGTGCGGCGCGCCCGCGAATACGCGCAGGAGGCCCTGGCGTGGCTGGTGGCCGACGGGGTGGCCCAGCGCGTTGAGGTGACCGCCGAGCGGCGCGGCACCGACGGCCTGACGCTCACCTGCCGGATCTGGCGCCGCGACGGCACGCCCGTGGATCTGCGCTTCGACGACGCCTGGGAGGCGATCACCAATGGCTGACACCGGTTTCACCCGGCCCACGCTGCCCGAGCTGATCGAGCAGGTGCGCGCCGACCTCTTGGCCCGTCTGGGGCTGGACGCGCTGCTGCGCCGCGCCGATGGCGAGGTGCAGGCCCGTGTCCAGGCGGCGGCCCTGCACAGCCTTTATGGCTTCATCGACTATCTGGCCCGCCAAGCGCTTCCGGACACCGCCGACACGGACTGGCTGGACCGTCACGCCGGCCTGTGGGGCGTCCAGCGCAAGGCGGCGGCGGCGGCCACCGGCACCGTCACGGTCAGCGCCACCACCGGCGTCACGATCCCGGCCGGCACGGTCCTGCAACGGGCGGGGCTTGGCGATTACACCGTCGCCACAGACGCCACCGCAGCCGCCGGCGTGGCCACCGTGACCGTGACGGCCGCCGCGCCCGGCCAAGCCTACAACCTGCCCGCCGGCGCCCGGCTGACGTTGGTCAGTCCAGTTGCCGGGGCCCAGCCCACCGCCATCGTGGCGGACGTCTCCGGGGGCGCCGACATCGAGGCCGACGACGATCTGCGCGATCGCCTGCTGGCGCGCATCCAGGCGCCGCCGCACGGGGGGAATGCGGCCAACTATGAAGCGTGGGCGTTGCAGGTGCCCGGCGTCACGCGGGCTTGGGTGTACCGGCACCACATGGGTCCGGGCACGGTCGGGCTGACCTTCGCGTGTGACGGGCGCGCCGACATCATCCCCACCGAGGCGGAGGTAGCCGCCATGAACGCCCACATCGACACCCTGCGCCCGGTGACCGCCAGCGTGGTGGTGTTCGCGCCGGTGGCCACGCCGCTGGCGCTGACAATCCGCCTCAACCCGGACAGCGCCGCCGCCCGCGCCGCGGTGACAGCCGAGTTGCGGGACTTCCTGGCCCGCGAGGCGGTGCCCGGCGGCACGCTGTACCTGTCCCGCCTGCGCGAAGCGATTTCGCAGGCCGCGGGCGAGTATCGGCACGAGCTGGTGGCGCCCGCGGCGGACGTGGTGTCGCCGGCCGGGCGCATCGCCAGCTTGGGAGTGATTACATGGCTGGCGTGATGCGGGCGGCGCCCGATGACTATTACTCCCTGCTGCTCGGCCTGCGCCCGACCGGCCCGGCCTGGCCGGCGGACGACGAGCTGCTGCACGGCGTGGCCGATGGGTTGGCGCGGGCGCACAATCGCACGCTCGACCTGGTGGACGAGGCGGACCCGCGCACGACGCTGGAGATGCTGGCGGCGTGGGAGCGCAACGCCGGCCTGCCCGACGCCTGCACTGGCCCGGCGGTCGGCATAGCGGAGCGGCGGACGCGGCTGGTGCAGCAGCTCACGGCGCGGGGCGGCCAGAGCCGGGCCTTCTTCATCGCGCTCGCCGCGGCGATGGGCTTTCCCGGCTGCTCGGTCACCGAACACACCGCCTTCACGGTCGGGTCCGGCTGCGATGCCTTGCTGAACACCGCCGACGCGGGCTGGCCGCACGCATGGCGCTTCAACGTGCCAGTGCAGGCCGGGGCCATCAGCTTCACCGCGGTCAGCGGGTGCGATGAGGCGATCCGCGGTTGGGGAAGCGCGGTTTTGGAATGCGTGATCCGCCGGGCGGCGCCGGCGCATACGGCGGTGCTGTTTGGATACCTCGCCGACGAGGACTGGATGCTCGGCGGCGAGGCCGAGGACTGGGGCACGCTCGACCTGCTGGGCGGCCCGGAGACGACGGACGACTGGGGCACGCTCGGCTGAGCGGCAGGAGGAATCAATGAGCAACGAAGTAAAGCGCGTCCAGCCGCTGCGCGGGACGACGGGACAGCTTGCCGGTGTGGCCGGCCTGCCCGGGGAAATCATCGTGGACACCGACCGGAAGACGGTGTCCGTGCACGACGGCGAGAAGTCCGGCGGTTACCCGTTGCTGCGCGAGGACGGCGACGGGTCGGCGGTGACGGTGGTCCCGGCCGGGTCGGCGGCGCCGCGCGACCTGTCGGCGGCGCTGGGCGCGCTCTACGACGACGACGGCCTGCGCGTCGCGGCGCCGGTGCGCGTCTCGGCGCGGCTGTATGGCACCTACGCCGCCCCTGTGTATGACCTGAAATACGGGACGCTTGCGGCGGCCCAATACACCGAGCAGACCATCGCGGTCCCCGAAGGCAAACAGCTCGACATTTACAGCATCCATGTCCGCAACACGGGTCACGGGAAGGCTTTCGGCATCAATGTGCAGATGGTCGCCGCCAGCCTGGACACGACGAATACCGAGCCGGTGCGGGCCTACGTCGGCAACGTCATCAATGAGGGGCCGACCGACGTCAAGGCGATGCGGCTCAACGCCGGCGGTCAGGACGGCTCGACCGGCGGGTTGATGGCGGCCTCCTTAAGCGTCAACCCCGCCGCCACGCAGGGCACGACGGCCATCGTCCAGGGAACGTGTACGAGCGTGCACGACGACAAGGGTCAGGCGATGTTGTTCGGCACGGTGGGCCGGTGGGCCAATGGGATCGTGTTCGACGAGGGCGACGAGTTTATGGATTCGGTTCTTCAGGCGTCCATGACCGGCGCTTCGGCAGAACACGCCAAGTTCCTGAAGCTCAAGAACGGCTCCGGCGCCATCACGTACGACGTGGACCGCTTCGGGTCGGTGTTCTCGTCGGTCGATGTCCACGCCGGCGCTGACCGCGCCAACAGCGTACGGATCACGCAATCGTCGGTTGAGCGTACCGCCGGCCCGGGGAATCTGGAGATCAAGGCCGGGCCGAGCGGTGGCAATCTTTATTTGCGCTCCGGCAACAACATCGAGCTGACCCGGGGCGCCGGGTCGGCGGTGTCGGCGGCAACTTTCAGCGATGCCGGTATGACCGTCGGATCGGGGGCGGCCCGGGTGTTCAACGACGCGGGCATTTTGCAGCTCCGCCCGTACACCACCGCCACTCTGCCCAGCGCCGCCACGGCCGGGCAGCAGATCTATGTGAGCGATGACGCCGGCGGGCCTGTGGTGGCCTTTGCCGACGGCACCCATTGGCTGCGCGTGACCGACCGCGCCGTCGTGTCCTGAGGAGCAGATGATGCAAACCTTCAAACTCCCGTACGAGCTTCTAGCCCGCTGGGACCGGTCCGGTCGGCTGGGCGGGGTCCACGTGCAACACCGCTACGTGACCCGCGACGACACCGGCACGCCGATAGCGGAGGCCGTGGCCGCGCCGGTGGCGCTGACGCTCGACACCGCCGCGGGCCACCCGCTGGGCGACCTGCTGTCCCAGTTGCAGGTGGATGCCCTATCCGCCAAGGCGGCGGCGGAGGCCGAGCGGGACGCGGCCCTGGCGGCGCGGGATGCGGCGGAGGCGGCCCGTGCGGCGGCCGAGGACGACCGGGCTGGCATGGCGACCGCCCGCGCAACCGCGCTTGCCGCCCTGAAAAAGGCGCAGGACGAGGTGGTGGAGATCCGCAAGGACCTGGCGGCGGCCCAGGACACCGTCGCGGCTCTCCAGGCTGCGCTGACCAGACAGGCTGATCCGGCCAAACAAGCCTAGGGGGACATCATGAAGCGCATCGACACGGCCGCGCGGGCGACGGATCTGTTCGGCCCGGGCAAGCACGGGTACAAGGACGGCAACCCGCTGACCGGGGACCCATCCACCACGCTGTCGGCCAGCATCTTCAATCACCTCCAGGAGGAAATCGCTCGCGCCGTCGAGGCAGGTGGCGCGCCGCTGGACCCGACCAAGTACGACCAGCTCGCCACCGTGCTGGGGCTCACCGTCCGCTCGGCCGGCGCGTCCGGGTGTCTCGGTCTGCCGGGTGGCCTGCTGCTGCAATGGGGGACCGCCACCTTCACCGATCCCGGCAGCGGGCTGGGGGCCAGCTATTCGACCGTCGCCGTCGTCGTCCCCTTCCCGCGTCCGTTTTCGGCGGCGCCCTGGGTTGTTCTGGTGACCGGCGCGGACGCCGGGGAGGGGCTGGAGCACACCTATGGGCTGGCCGGCAAGGCCGCGGATCAGTGCGCGATCCGCGCCGGGCGCGTCGCCGGCGGCCAGGGCGGCGGCGAGGTCGGCAGCTTCAACTGGCTGGCCCTCGGCCAGACGTGACCGTCTGACGGCCGCGACAACACTCCAACATCCGACCGACCCGGCGCCGACAAGGCGCCTTTTTCATGCCCGCGCCACGGCGCCAGCAGGAGACCACCATGAAGCTGCCCCACGTCGTCGCCCTGGCCGCCATCGGCACGGGACTCCCCGCCGCAGTTGCCCTGGCCGATGACCCCACCGTCAACGGTCTCATCGGCTCCACCATCCAGGCACTGACCGGCGCCCACCCCTCCGTGCAGGCCGCTGCGATCCTGTCCGCCGCCGGCCTGCTGGGCTGGCGGATGTGGTTGCAGCGCCCGCAGCCGGAGACCGGCGCCCACTCCCTGGACGAGATGTATGCGCTGCTGAACAGCGTATCGGAGCGGGTGGACGGCCTGACGCAACGCCTCGACACCCACATCGATCAGCACGATCGCCGGGCGGCGTGATGCCGGAGCCGCCCGCCCAACCCGACGCCCAGCAGGTCGCCGACAAGGCTCTTGCCGATTGCGGCGGGGACGAGGCCGCCGCCCGCCTGCTGCTGGCGCACCAACTCATCGTCGCCGCCCGGTCGATCAGCAGCGGTTACGAACGGCTCGGTCAGACGCCAAGCCGCTGAAAAACCTTGTGATAGTTATTTCTAACCAGCCGGGGAAACGGACTTCCGCCGCCCGCCTCTCCACCCATCGAACGAAGGAACCGGCCATGACCACGCCCTCCGGCGCGGCGATCCCGCGCGACATCCACCCCGACGCCCTGGCCCTCGTCCGCCACTTCGAGGGGCTGTACCTAAAAGCCTACCTGTGCCCCGCGGGCGTGCCGACCATCGGCTACGGCCACACCGCCGGGGTCCGGATGGGGCAGACGATCGACGGCCTCCAGGCCGAGGTTTTCCTGCGCGCCGACTTGGCCGATGCCGCTGCGGCGGTGGACCGGCTGGTGAAGGTGCCGATCACGGCCAACCAGCGCGGGGCGCTCGCCAGCTTCGTCATGAACCTGGGGGCCGGCAGCCTCCAGCAGTCCACCCTGCTGCGCCTGCTGAACCAGGGCGATTATGCTGGGGCGGCGGCCGAGTTCCCGAAGTGGGTCTACGCCACCGTTTGTGGGGTGAAGACGCGGCTGCCGGGGCTGGTCAAGCGCCGGGCGGCAGAGGAGGGGCTGTTCAGGGACGGATAGCGCCTTTCTCCAAAAGACAGCGCCAGCCAGCTTGCCTTTTCTACGAAGGATAGCGCGTCAGCGGCCCTCTAAGCAAAGCTCTGGAGACTGGCCAACGGAACCGGGCTGTGATTCCCTGCGCGGCTCGGACTGCGAAGGTGGATCATGGGCGGCAAGTCTCCGGTGATGGTGAGCGAGGAGGAGCGGCGGGCGCTGGAGGAGCTGAGCGGCTCACGCGCTCGGGCGGAAGCGGATCGGGCGCGGGCCATCCTGTTGACGCTGGCGGGATGGACGAGCGGTCGGATCGCCGAAGCCTTCGGGGTGCGCGAAGACACGGTGCGGCTGTGGCGTAGCACCTTCATGCGCCACGGCGTTGCCGGGCTGAAAGCGCGCACCGCTCCGGGAGCGGCCCCGGTCTAGGCCCTGGCCGCCTTGGCAGTCGCCGAAGAGGTGCTGGCGCAGCCGGTGGCGGACCGACCGAACTGGACGCTGCCGCGCTTGGCGCGGGAGATCGAAGCGCGCACCGGGCACCGCATCTCACGGTCGCGCCTGTCGGTGGTGTTGCGCAAAAAGGGGCTTTCCGCTGGCGGCGACCGCGCCACACGCTGACGGGGCGGCAGGACCCGGCCGCCGTGGAGCGCGGCGGCGTCCGGCGCAAGCTGTTGAAGGCACAAGCCGAGGCGGGGGACATCGTGCTGCTGTTCGGCGACGAATCGGAAGCGCTGACCCACCCTTACCTGGCTCACGCCTGGGCCAAGAAGGGCGCCGACCTGCGTGTCCCGGCCCCCGGGCAGGCGGCCAAGGTGGCCCTGCTCGGCATCCTCGACTGGGCGCGGCGCGACCTCGTCGTCCACACCAGCCGGACCAAGCGCAGCTCCGACTTCCTCGTGCTGCTCGACATCCTCGACCAGCGCTACGGGCCGAAGCCCGGTCGAGAGCCGCAGCGACCGGTGGTGCTGGTCTTGGACAACGGCCCAATCCACACCAGCAAAGCCACCCGAGCGGCTTTGGCCGCCCGTGAGCACTGGCTGACCATCGAGTGGTTGCCGAAGTACGCCCCCGAACTGAACGACATCGAGGAGGTCTGGCGCGATCTGAAGCGGCACCATCTGGCGCATCAGACTTTTCTCAGTGCCGATCACCTGGAACACACCATCCACAACGCCGTGCTCTGCCTCAACAAGGAGCGCAACCGTGATCCGTTGGACAAGCCGCGAATCGCTGCTTAGGTTTAGACCCAACCACTTCGGGTATGAAACTTCGGTGATCGATGGCGTGCGATTGTAATCGGATTCACAACGTGGTTCCTCAACTTAAATTTTCTCCTTATACTTCAAAAAACCTGGAGGTGAGGGGGAATATGGATCGGACGTACAATCTCAACGGTGGGTTTAAGCCAACTACCAAGCGCTTCGCCGACCTCGATGGACCAGACTTCTACCCAACGCCACGCTGGGCGACATTCGCGCTCATCGATAATGAAAAATTTAAAGGTGATATTTGGGAATGTGCGTGCGGTGACGGAGCGATGTCACAAGTGCTTAGTGAAACCGGCGAACGCATCATAAGTTCGGATCTCTACAATCGGGGATTTGGAGAAATAGGACATGATTTCTTGTCTACCGAACGGAGCTCTCCGAATATCATAACAAATCCTCCATTCAACAGTGCGGAAGGGTTTGTTGCAACGGCGTTGCGTCAAGCCCAAGGGAAATTTGCTCTCCTGTTGCGTCTTGCCTTTCTGGAAGGCGCCAACCGATCTCGCACCATCTTCCATAAACACCCACCAAGCCGGGTGTGGGTGTTCAGCGAGCGGATTACCTTCTACCCGAAAGGCATGAAGGTAACGGGGAGTGGAACGACTGCATACGCATGGTTCGTTTGGGACAAGGACCACGCCGGCCCCACAGAACTGGCGTGGTTCAAGCCGGGTTATAAGCAGCGTTATGCCTAAGGATAACGGGCCGCGACATATGCGCGGCCCGCATCTATTATTTGCCAACCTTCGCGTACATCACTGTATGTCGCATGCCCACGACTTTCCAAGCTCGTGCTTGCTTCACGATGAGAAGCAAGGTTTCGGACCTTTTGAGAGAAGCGCGTATCAGACCGCCCTTCAAGAATCTCGAGATCAGACCCGGTGGGCTTAAGAACGTCCATAAGTACTTGGATGAGGTCCGTCGTGGTCATAAATCCACCCGGGGTGCGTGCGAGCACCCGGAGTGTGGCCTCGCGTATTTCAGACTCAGGAATAGGCATGGATACCTCCTTTGGCGAGAAAGGCATCGAAGCATATCGATTTTCGAGAGTCGAGTCTGTTTGATCGAAAGCCGGTGCATGTCGGATAAGGAACCGCAACAACGTTTTGGCTGGCCGTTCCAACCCGCCCGCAACCGCCTGTCGGCTTTTTCCTTTGTTTGACCGCTGGGGAGTGAGGCCACCCGGCTCTTTATGCCGTGCCCGCTGCGGGGACGCGTCCGGTAGTCGCGGCGACTATGCACGCAAACTCCGCGTGAGGGCGGTTCGCGACGAGTGCATGCCCAGGTCTTCGGCTGTCCTTCTCTTCAACGTCCAAAACGACTTCGCGAACCGAACCTATCATTCCGCGCCCTGAGGCGGTTGCATAGCCGACTGCGTGCTCCCGTACCGTTCTCGCAAATACACCGCCGCCCTGCACTTGCCCGGCGGCTTTTTTCATGCCCGAAGGAGGGGCACCCCATGCTTCCACTGCTCATCCCCATCATCTCCGCCCTGGCCCCGGTGCTGCTGCCCGAGGTCTTCAAGGCAGCCATCGGCACCGGCGAGACCGCCCAGAAGATCGGCGAGGCCGCTGTGTCCGTCGTCTCGGCCGTGACCGGTCTGCCGATCACCACCCCGGAAGGTGCGGCCCACGCGGCGGCCACGGTGAAGGACGATCCCGCCATGCTGGCCGAGCTGTACCGCCAGCAGGGCGATCAGGTCGTGGCGCTGCTGCGGCTGGACAACGAGGACCGGGCCGACGCCCGCGCCCAGACGGCCGATCTGGCGAAGGCCGGCAGCCGCATCTCCTGGGGCGCGCCCGTCGTCTCGACCATCGTCTTGGTGACGTTCGGCATCGTGCTGTACCGGGTGCTAAGCCAGTCGGCCGGCGCGATCGACCAGAACGCCACGCTGATGCTCGGCGCTCTGACCACCATGGCGTCGGCGGTGGTGTCCTACTGGGTCGGTTCCAGCGCCGGGTCCGCGGCGAAGGACAAGCTGCTGCGGAAGTGAGGGCCTCGCAATGACCGTCCCCCACCTCTCCGACCTCGCCGGGGCCGCCGGGTTCGTCCTGGTCGCCCTCTGGCCCTGGCTGTCCGGTCGGCGCGCTCTGCTGGCCGGGCAGGGCGCCTCGGCCGCAGCCTTCGCGCTGCACTACCTGCTGATCGGGGCCGCTACCGGTGCGGCTATGTCCGGGCTGTCCGTCGTGCAGGTCGCCACCGCCTGGCCTGATGACCGGCCGCCCTGGTGCCGGGCGGTGTACATCGCCACCGTGCCCCTGCTGACGGTGCTGACCGCCTCGACCTGGGCGGGTTGGCCATCGGCCTGTGCAGCGGCCGGGATGATCCTCGCCACCGCGGCGCGCTGGTGCCGGTCGGCGTCCCTGCTGCGCGCCCTGTTCCTTCTGGCCGGCTTCTGCTGGGTAGCGCACGACCTGCTGGCCGGCTCGACCTTCGGTCTGCTGGCCGACCTGCTGTGCATGGCCGGGTTAGTCCATGGCGCGCTACGTGACCGCCGGGCACCCGCGGCGGCCTGATCCGCCGCCTTCTCTCCCATCATCACCATCATCAAGGAATCCACCGTGAACGCCATGTTCCCGGCGCGCACCGTCGCGCCCGACTTCCGCCTTGTCGAAACCCTGCATCTGGGCGCCGGCCCGCTCGCCCCGGCGCTGGGCGCCGCGCGTGACCGCCTGTGCGCCGAGCTGGTCTCCCGCGGCGTGACGCCGATCCTGTGCGAGTCCTGGCCGGACCTGGAGGAACTGAACGCCCGGTACCGCGATAGCTGGTTTCCCCTCCTCCCCAAGCCGTCCAGCGCCCCCGCCTTCTGGCTCGGGCTCGTCGACGGCGAAGGGGAGGTGGTCGCCACCCATGCCGTGGTGTTGCTCGACTGCGCCGCCTCCAGCTTCGGCGCCCGGCTGGCGGACCTGTCGGCGCTGCATGATCCCGGCTCGGGGCCCGCGGACGAGTGGGCCTTCGTCGCCAGCGAGGCCGCCCATGACACCCGCGGCTCGGTGGCCTGGATCGTGGCTGGCTGGACCCGCTCGGACTTTCGAGGGGCAGGGCTGTTCCATCGGCTGGGCGAACTGGTGCGGCTGGTCGCCCTGGCCCGCTGGAACCCGAAATGGGTGGTGGGGCTGGTAGACCCTGAGACGGTCCCGGTGTGGAGCGGGCGGGGCGGTGGCAGGCGCCGGCTGGAGGAGCGGCCCGGCATACTCTATCATCAAAACGGCGTCGGGCGGCTCCCGCTGCACCTCATGCGCTGGGGCCGCCACGCCGTGTATATGGACCTGGGTTTGTGCGCCGGGCCGTCCTGGTAGCCGGTGCGGAAGGTCAATGCACGCTCTGCACGTCGATGCAGGACAGCACGGCACGCCGTCCCCGATCCTCCCATCCGTAAAGGGCCTGAGTGTAGAGGAAGGGTCGGCCAAGCCCGGTGACTGAGAACCGGTTGAACAGGGCCTCCCCGGCGCCGATGGCTTCGGCGTATTCCAAGCCGACACGGTGAGCGAACTCGGAATGCGGGTCCTGCTCCTCCGGCTGGCCGATGACGGAGCGGCCCCAAGCGCGTCCGAGAACGCGCAGGGTCGGCATGCCGATGTACCGGAACCGGATGGCATCGCCCGGCGCCTCGGAGGCGAGGAAGGTGCAGCGGTCGATCAGTCCTTCGGCCTTCAGGAAGCTGAACACCGCGGGTGTCAGGGTCCGTTGCTGGCGGCACTCCCCGATGATGGCACGTTGCCAGTCCGCCGCGTCGGCGAAGGTGAGCCTCTGAACGTCGAACTCCGGGGAAGCGGGGCGCTGGGCGCCCCGGTCCTGGTTCGGAAAGGAGATGACGGACATCAGGCGGCTTCCTTTTTGTAGGCTTCGGCCATCGCGGCGTAGATTGCGCGGGCCTGCTCGATGTCGATCCCGGCGGCGGCGGCCCCGGCTTCCAGCATGTTCACGGTGGGCGCTGTGGGGAGGGAAAGGGCCTTCTCCGCTTCACCCTGGAAAGCCGAGATAGCGTCCGCGAAACCATCGGGCTGCTGCCCACTGTCTGGTGTGGATTTCCTGGCGGACCTCGTGGCGCCCAAGCGCTCGCACGCTTGGATAGCGGTCCACAGCGCCTTGACCATCCAATCGCTGTTTTCGGTCGGGCCACAGGCTTCCGGCTTGCCGCCCGAATGGTCGTAGAGGACACGAAGAATGACCGCGATGCCGGCGGCAGTCCGTGGAGTGGAGGCTACAATACGGCCTTCCACCTTGCCCTTCTCGTCCCACAGGGGGTGGTTGAAGTCCGGGTCTTCAGCCTCCGTCAGGGCGTTGATCCTGTCCCGAAGGTTCTGGATCTGACGGCCCATCTCCAGGAGCTCGGCGTCCAGATCAGCCGAAACGATGGCTCCGCCCTCAAGGTGCTGGATCAGCTTCCAGAGCATTTCCCCTCCGGAGCAGGCGAACTGGTATCCGCTGTCCAGCGGCTTGCCGTAGATCAGCGCGTCGTCGATCTCCCGGCTTTCCTCGGTGTTGTGGATGACCACCTTCAGGTACGCGGCGAGGCCGGCGGCGGTCTGCGGCATGGTCGCCTCGATCTTGTCCCAAGCCCCATACATCGCCTGATAGGCGACCTCGGCGCGAGGGTCCTTCTCGTTCCCGATGTCGTCAATCTGCCGATAGGCGTCCGAGAAGGTCCGGAACGCCGAGAGGAGTTCAGCGTCCGGGTCAGCGAAAACGACGGCACCGCAGGTCAGGCGTTGCGCCCCTTCCAGGGCCGTGCGGATGAACTGCGGAAGCAACCCTTCCGTCCGACCATGGGAAATGTAGCTGTAGACGCAGCCCTCAACCTCATAAGTAAAGAACCGCAGCTTGGCCGCAACCCCCTCAGCCGTGTGGGCCGGGAGCGCCGCTATTGTGTTGATAAGGCGGTTGTACTCCGTAACAACTTCGTCAGGAACATCGTCCTCAACGGTGGTGTCGTTCATCTCGTCGTAGATCTGCTGAGCACGAGCGGCGGAGGACAGAAGTTCCGCGTCGGGGGCGACCGTGGCGCCCTGCGCGACCAGTAGAACGGAGCGGTTCGCCTGCTTGATCAAGAAAGCGCTCCTGGCCTCCATGACCGCGGCGACGGTCGAATAGGCTCCCTGGAGAAGGCGGAGTTTGTCGGCGGTATCCAGGGTGATCGGGGCGACATCTTCGTCCTCGTCATCGCGGGCGTACCGGATTACGGCCAACGCATCGCGCAGAGTGGCCGGCGGCTGGGCAGCGGCAACTGCGTTCCGAAAGCGATTGCAGATGGCTCCCCACTCGACTCCGGGTTCTCCATCGCCCGCTATCGCCTCAAGACCATGCTTGGCGATGTGGGCGGCCTCTTCCGCGGAATAGCGCTCGTAAGCGTCCGCAAACGGCGCGGTGCTGTCCAACAGCAGCGCACGGAGCGTGTCCAGGGGGGTGCGGTCGGGAGATGAAGGATTTTTCTGGGCCATGACTTGCCTCTGCGGCGTGAGGTCGCTGGTCCTTCCCGCATCGTCGTGCAGCGCTTCGCCGACATGGTCTTGGAGCGGGAAGAGGAAGGTATCGGGCATGCTCGCCTCCGTGAGGGATATCGGGTGGAGTGGAGCGTCCCGAGGGCGTGCCCCGGTCTGGGGCTTCCCTGCCTCATGCGCTCGCTGGGGTAGACGTTGGAACGGATAGTCTTCAGCACGAGTCGTGCTCTCGTGGTCGCCGGAACGTTCGTTCACGTTTGAAAGCGGCAACTCGACAGTATGATTGTGCTGGTTGTTGGCAAGGTTCGGGTGTTCACGCCCGGTGGGCGTGTTGGAAAGTTCCATGGCTGTTTTCTCTGGTTAGGTGATGCCGTGTTTCGCGGTGGTCAGGCGCGTGCGGTTCAGAGAGAACTGTTCTGAAGTCCGCGGATTGGAGTGAGCTTCACACCACTTCTTCGAGCTTCAGGACGCCGTGGCAGCTTCGCCGTGGCCGTCCTGCCGGTTCTCCTTCAGCGCAGCGCGGATCAGCGACGAGAGGTCCCCCAGCGCATCCCGGATCGGGGTGGGCGTCGAGTGCAGGGCCTTCCGGTCGGCGAGGATGGCGTCCAGCTTGTCGGCCACGTCGCCCAACAGCAGCGCGAACCGCTCCACCTGGGAAGTGGGGGTGACGAGCGACATGGGGGCGACCTCTTCGGCGTGGGTAGTGGCGGCGCAAATGCCGGCTTCGGTGAGCGCGTTTTCCAGTTCCACGACGTGCGGGTTGGTCGCGCCGTCCCGGTCGCGAAGAACCTGGGCAATCTTGGCGAGCTGGCGCAGGACCAGCGGCATCGCCGCGACCATGCCGGCCAGTTCCGCCCGGCGCAGGCCGGTGACGCTGACGGTACCGAACCCGTCGAAGGCCACGGCAGCGTGGTCGGCCTTGTGGATGGTGACCGGGCGCGGCGGGATGGCGCCGGCCTGGGTGGCATTGAACATCGCGGTCATTCTTCGTCGCTCCTCCTGCTGGTCGCATTTGCGTCCGCTTTAGAACCCCTTGCGGATAATGTGATCCCAAAGGTATAACTGTAACCCGATAGTGTCAACTCATTCGGATCATATTTTCTGAAAGGGATCAAAAATGCTGACCGCTGAGCAAATCAGGGCGGCTCGCGCCCTGCTGGACTGGAGTCAGCCCAAATTGGCGGAAGCAACGAAGCTGTCAGTGCCGACGATTAAGCGGATGGAGGGTCCCAAGGGGCCGGGCGCAAGCACCGCCGCTAATGTCGAAGCCGTGCGCCGTGCGTTGGAGGTGGCCGGGGTCGAGTTCATCCCCTCTGGCCTGTATCAGGGAGAAGGTGGTGGAGGCGTGCGGTTGAAGGAGCCGCAAGGCTGAGGTCACCGGATTGGCGATTACCGTCGCTGCCCTTCAGTTTCCAAGCTTACACAGGTTTGCCCGCCCTCTTGAGCCAGACGGGAGCGCGGGCGGCTTGGCCTGAAACAAGGCATCAAGTTGCACTGGCTGGCCATCATTGGTTACAAACTGTTTAGATTTCCTCTTCATACTCGCCTCGATGGTGCTCGATTGAGAGTGCTTACGCTTGGGATTGCGGAGGGATGATGAAGGCAGCCGCTGTTAGCGTGTCTGGGATTGCGCTGCTACTTGCAGCTTGCGCGCCGGGAAGCGGGAACTATCAAGCCAATGCTGCTCGCTCTGGAGCTTGGCAGCCACCTGCCAACCAGCCTGCGCCTAGCGCAGTCAACTCCTGTCGTTCAGCGCTGACCGGTGAGGTCTATGCGATCCGCAACGCCCAATGCTCCGCAGGCGATACGCCGGTCCCTGTTGAACCTATCTCGTCCGCTACTCCCGCCGCGGTTACATCGCTTCCGGCAGCCCCAGTAGTCCCCAGAGCATCCTGCCGGGATTTGGCTTTGCAAAACGCTAGCAAGGCCGCCTCGGTCGATAACGTGCTTAAATCGCTTCGAGGTGTCAGCGCTAAAAAGGGAGAGTTCGAGACCAGCGAAGCGTTCCGAAGCAGAATGCTTCCGGTCATTGAAAAAGCTAAGCGATCTGCTGGGTTGTCAGCAAATAACGATAAGCTTGTATTCTCATTTAAGGTTCCTGAACACTCTACACAATACGACGCAGATGCTAAAATATTAACGATAGGGTCGTCAGTATCGCAGTATATTGGACTTTTGAGTGGCGCCTGGGCAAGCGGGGTTGGTAACTATCTTATTGCGGCCAAGAGTGGTGGGCCAAAGTCAACATATATAGCCAGCAATTCATTTGGCGTGAAGAAAGAAGTGGTAAAAGTCGAATACTCAAACACCGGGTTGGCGCTTCCCGGAGGATCTATGTCTGGGTGGCCATCGAGTTTCACTGCCGTAAGGGAGCGAATGCAGCCAGAGGAGGCGCGGGCAGCAAAGGGAAGTCTATTTGTTGTATTTGTCGGGCAGATCGAAGAGCCATTTTATTTGTCGGGGCTTAACTATGTAAGTCCAACGATATCATCACCAATCGAAATAACGACAAAAGCTGAGGCAATCAAGTTTAACCCGGAGTGCGCAGTTCTTTATAATAAATCATCCGGAACAGTGATCAAAGATATTCTATTTGAACGTCGTTGGTAGGGTGGCATTAGGTCGCGAACTCTGCGTGATTGGGGTGAGGGAGGAAGCTATGTCCGAAGACCTGTCCGCCCGCGTGGCGGCCCTGGAGCTACTGGTGGAGCAGCTCGTGCTGGAGCGCTGCATGATGAGCGCGGACCCATTGGCGACCATCAAGGCCGGGATGAATGGACTCACCAAGATCGCAGCGGACAGGCCGGGCGTCCCGCTGGAGGCTATCGATGCCATGACGGAAGTCCTGGCGAGGGTGATGGAGCGCCTGGACGAGGGAACGCCGCTGTAGGCGGGTTGAGGTGAGGGAGGGGTGAGTCGAATGGTGTGGGTATCAGCCGCTCAAGACGCCATAGGTGAGCCGATCATCGTTCGGTTTGATGGACTTGATGCGGATCGGCACGAGATCGAGTTGTCGGCTCTCGGTGAGTCCTTGAAGGGAATATCGCGGGTTGTTGGGGTCGCCGCCAATTTCGCAGCGACCGACAAATTCGTGCAGCACAAGGACGCACTGTCAGTCCGAGTGATCACCCGCGCGCCAGAGGCGAAGTGTTTTGAGGTCATGGTGTGGGTGAAGTGGGCGGCGGAGCAGCCCTTAATTTCCGGGACGCTAGCCACTCTCCTTGCGACTCTGATAACCTATATCATTGCCAGGGCCGCCAGACAGCGGGAAGAGATGAGGCAGCTACGCGGCGCGCTGGAAACAGCCATCAAAGAACTGGGCCACCGCGACCAGCCTGTTGTAGATAGGCTGCTGACTACCATCGATAAGATGGCGGAAGCGCTCAAGCCTGCTGTGAAGCAGGCCGTGGCTCCTGTCGGTGAAACGGCTGGGAGGCTATCAATCGGCGATGCCGCTGGACGGCAGGTTGCTGTGGTCGGACCCGCTGAAAAGCAGGCGATTATGGCGGACGAGCCGATTGAGGTGACGGGGGAGCAGACTTATCACGTCCTCATCACCGAATTGGACATGGAGACTGGTGGGTGCAAGGTGGCGCTCGCCGATGAACCAGAGGCGCGGTACGCCGGTAAGATCACGGATCCAGCATTCTCCATCCCGAACAACCCCTATGCTCTCGCCCTGGCAGCTCGCCAGCCGATAGCAGTTAAAGGGAAGGCGACAATAAAGGATGGGGCGATAGACAGGCTTTTCATCAGCGACACGGCCTGACCGGTCCACAATACTAAGTCACCAGGGCGCCTTCGGGCGCCCTTCGCGTTTCCGTTCGGTTGTCAATCAGGTAAGTAAGGACGCTATGCGTGGCAGGGCAATTGCCCCTGTGTGCTCGCAAGGCGAAAGAAATCATCATTGGAAGCGCCTCCCTTTCCCCGGCGCTTGAGTCCGAGTCGTTGGTGACCGGCGGCCATTTCGGCGGTGTCCTATTGCGAGTTTCGCCAGTGATAGGAAAAGCCAGCATGACCGCGAATGATGACGGCCTATCCCCTATTGGAGTTCCGGCCCAGATCAACCTTCATGAACTCGATCCTATGGTGAGCCTCGGGTCCAAGCCGAGCTTCGCGTGGATTGGGAAGAGTTTGCTCGTCATCGACCCTCGCTATCAACGTGGGCTTACGGGGCGGCGGTCCGCTGAACTGATTGGTCAGATCGTGGAAGCTTTTACATGGTCTAAGTTCCAACCTTTGACAGTGACTGAATTGGACAACGGTCAGTTCGCTGTGGTTGATGGTCAACATCGGGGAGCTGCCGCGTTGCTCCACCCGCTGATCGAAGAAGTTCCTGCCTGGATTGTTGATGCTCCGGACGTGCGGGCGCAAGCCAAAGTGTTTGTTGGGATTAATGAGGACCGCAACCGCATGACGTCATTGCAGGTCTACAAAGCACAGTTGGCCGCACGGGATCATGACGCTTCACAAGTCGATGAGCTATGCCGTCAGGTGGGGGTGATCGTTGCTTACCAGCTATCAGGTTCGTGCCGTGAACTTCCGCCGAGGCATACGCAGGCTGTCAGCACCCTGAAGAAGCTGCTCGCCCAGCATGGGGACAGGCCGGTGCGCGATGCCCTTGAGGTTTTGGTCGCAGCATATGCAAATGTCCCCAACCAGCTCCGCGGGCAGGTCATCAAAGCCCTGACGGTCCTATTCGTCAGGCATGGCTCCCGCATTGACCGTGAGCGACTCGTCAAAGTCCTCGAAAACCAGTACTGCGAGGATCTGATAGATGCGTCTCGAAAAATTCAGCGCCTGATGGGCACTTCCACTGAAGCTGGAATGCTCACAGCGATCATGAGGGCCTACGACCGCGGCCTCCCCGAGTCGCGACGCCTTGAGCGTGTGAAGAAGGTCGCCTAAGGGAGAGGTTTCGGTGATCGCCCCCAGCGCACGGACGTGCGGTGCATATCCATAGCTGTTGGCAGCAGGGCGCAGATCGGCAGATGGTCAAGAATTCATGGTGGCGTTGCCCATAGCAGCGGTTAACGCCGCTTAACGTGGGTAACCGGGTTCCGTGTTACCCCAGGTGTTACCCTGGTAGCCTCCAGATAAAAAAACTGCCGGCTAACCTGTTGATTAGCCGGCGAGTTGAACAGGGAGGCTTCACGTCTGGGAGACGCTGGGTCCGAGGACCCAACCCCGGAAGCGGGCTTCCGGGACGAAACGCCGGATGCTGCGGCGCAACATCCAACGCCCAAGATTTGACCATTCTGCCCAAAGGATTCCATCCCCAAATATCCAATTCGGCCATGCGAGAACCGCATAGCTTGTAAGGGCTTGAAGAAGCGCGAAAAATTGGCGTGCGGGGGCGTATGGTGCTGAAGGGTGGGGGGTTCGGTGCGAGAAACGGCAACCGGATTGCAAAGCTAAGGGGCAGATTTCGGTACAATTTGTACAAAAAGAAAGGCGCCCGGCATGAATTGGCGGGCGCCTGTGCATACAAAGCAGGCAAATCGGTTGTCTGCACAAAGGCTGGGCCGAATCAGAAGGCCGACTCCGCCACCTTCTTCACCAGGAAGTCACGGAACACCGCGATGCGCTTGGAATGGCGCAGCTCCTCGGCGTAGACGAAGTAGGCGTCGACCTTTGGGCCGTCCACGTCCGGCAGGACGCGCGTCAGCTCCTTGCTGCCGTCCACCAGGAAGTCGGGCAGGGCGGCGATGCCCAGGCCGCTCTCCACGGCGCGGTACATGGCGTAGATGCTGTTGACCTGCAGGATCGGCTTGCGCGCACCCGGAGCCGGGTCGCCCACCTCGTTGATCCAGTTGACGTTGGCGATGGGCGCACGGACGTCCGGCGGGTAGGCGACGATGTCGTGCCCGTCCAGATCGGCGGGGATCTTCGGGGCGCCGCGCTTCTTCAGATAGTCCTGGTGGGCGTAGAGGTGGAAATGCACTGACATCAGGTGACGCTGGATCAGGTCGGGCTGGCGCGGTGTGTTCATGCGGATGGCGATGTCCGCCTCGCGCATCGCCAGATCCAGCTCGTTGTCGTCGATCAGCAGGGTGAGCTGGATGTCGGGATAGATCGACAGGAACTCGTTGACGCGCGGGGTCAGCCAAGTCGAGCCGAAGGCGACCGTGGTGGTCACGCGCAGCGGTCCCTTCGGATGCTCCCGGCTTTCGGTCAGCATCGCCTCGGTCATCGACAGCTTGGCGAAGACGTCGCGGGCGGTGCGGTGCAGAAGCTCGCCCTGCTCGGTCAGGATCAGGCCGCGCGCGTGCCGGTGAAACAGCGGCACGCCCAGGCTCTCCTCCAGCGCGCTGATCTGGCGGCTGACCGCCGACTGGCTGAGATTCAGCGTCTCGCCGGCGTGCGTGAAACTTCCAGCCTCGGCCACGGCGTGGAAGACCCGAAGCTTGTCCCAGTCCATCATGCCTGTCTTGCTGCCCGCGCCCTGGCGGGGAGCCTCCCGTTCATTCTTGAAGACGGCGCATAGCCGCCATGCTCATTTATACCGGGAACGCGCGGCGAACGCACCCCCAACCAAAGGCTCACCGCACGAAAAAGAGCCAAGCTTGGTAAGAATTTTCCGTTGTGCTGCGAAGAGCGCACATTTGTTTATCCCGCATTGTGGGATTTTTGCCGTTCGCGCAACCGAAGGACGACTTCCCCGCACTGGATTTGCCCGGAGGACAATCGAGGCCCGGCGCGGGACCGGGAGACTCGGACCGGGAGACTCGGACCGGCAGACCCTGAAAAGACGCATCCCCCTTGTTGCGGTGGGGCTTCCACCCTTGCGCCGTTGCGCGGGCCGGGAGACGGGTCGCTAATCAGGTGTGACGCGGACTTGGGAAGGAGGGATTCCGAATGCCCGATCAGCTTCAGCCAGCGCTCACCCGCGATCAGGTGATCGACATCTGTGGGCGCCTGGACGACATGCGCATCGCCAGCATCATTGGCACCGGCGCCAGCCCTGCCGAACTGATGGAGGCCAACAGCTGGACCGGCGCCGACGATTACATGGGGGAGGCGACCCAGCATCCTCCCTCGGGCCGGGTCGCCCGGCTCGTGGAGCTTCTCAAGGCCGACGAGCCGGACTGGGAGGACCGCTGATCCGGCCGTATTTGATCCGGCTGCGGTTCAGTCGGCCGCTTCGAGCGCGCGCGGCGGTTCCTTGGCCCGCGCGCGGGCGCGGTGGCCGCTGATCTCCGAACCGGCGTCGGGCGACAGCCGCAGGAAGAACAGGGCGGAGACGCAGGCCATTCCCCCGACCGTCAGGAAGGCCGGCACGAAGTCGGTGGGCGTCAGAGGCGCACCGGGGCCGCTGGTGACGCTCTGCGTCAGGTGCAGCACCGTCGCCCCGACCGCCACGCCCAGGCTGAGCGAGACCTGCTGCATCACGCTGGCCAGCGTGTTGGCGCGGCTCAGCCGCTCCTTGGGCACCTCGGCGTAGGCCAGGCTGTTCAGGCCGGTGAACTGCAGCGAGCGGAAGAAGCCGCCCATCAGCAGCGCGCCCAGGATGACCCAATGCGCCGTCTCGGGCCGGAAGGCGGCGTAGCTCGCCAGGATCAGGCCGCTGAGCAGCGCGTTGGCGGTCAGCACCCGGCGGAAGCCCAGCCGGCGCAGGATGGGACCGGCCAGCGCCTTCATGGTCAGCGCCCCGGCGGCCCCGGCGAAGGTCAGCGCCCCGGATTCGAAGGGCGTGCGCCCGAAGCCGACCTGGAGCATCAGCGGCATCAGGAAGGGCACGGCGCCGATGCCGATGCGGAACAGCGTGCCGCCCATGACCGAGGCGAAATAGGTGGGCAGCCGCAGCAGCGAGGGGTCGAGCACCGGCCGCTCCATCCCGCGGGCGTGGCGCAGGTAGAACCACGCGGCGGCGAAGCCCAGCCCCAGCACCCCGGCGACCGCGGCGGGCGGCAGCACCCCGCGCCCCACATTCTCCAGCCCGAACATCAGCGCGGCCAGGGCCAGCGCGCTCAGCGCGAAGCCGCGGCTGTCGAAGGGGTCGCGCTCGGTCTCCCGCACGTTGGGGATCAGGGTCAGCACCAGCGCGATCCCGATCAGCCCGATCGGCACGTTGATGTAGAAGATCCAGCGCCAGGAGGCGTAGGTGGCGATGAAGCCGCCGACCAGCGGTCCCAGCGCCGGGCCGATCAGCGCCGGCAGGGTCATCTGGGCCATGGCGGCGACCAGCTTCTCCTTGGGCACCGTCTTCAGCAGGATCAGCCGCCCCACCGGCACCATCATCGCCCCGCCCAGCCCCTGGACGATGCGCGCGCCCACCAGCTCGTACAGCCCGTCCGCCTGACCGCAGAGGATCGAGCCGACGGTGAACACCCCGATGGCCGCCGCGAAAACCGTCCGCGTGCCGTAGCGGTCGGCCATCCAGCCGCTGACCGGCAGGAACACCGCCAGCGCCAGCATGTAGGAGGTCATGGCGAGGCTGAGGCGCAGCGGGTCCTCGCCCATCGACCGCGCGATCTCCGGCAGCGCCGTGGCGATCACCGTCGCGTCCAGATTCTCCATGAACAGGGCGCAGGCGATGATGAAGGGAATGCAGCGGGTGGCGCGGGGCATGGCGGGGGCGATGGGATGGGGGCGACGTTCCCAATCTGGACTGACACCGTCCGGAAACCACCGCTATGGCGCGAACCCTGGCATGCGCGGGCGCTCACCGCCCCTTGAACACCGGCTTGCGTTTCTCCAGGAACGCCCGGTAGCCCTCGCGGAAGTCCTCCGTGCCGAAGCAATGGTAGCATTCGGCGATCTCTGCCTCCGACAGCGGGGCGGGGTCGGACAGGCGGCGGACGAACTGCTTGTGCAGGCGGGCGGCCAGCGGGGCGCCCCCGGCGATGCGCCCGCAGGTCGCGGCGATCTCGGCCTCGAACGCCTCGTCAGCGACGATGCGATGGACCAGCCGCTTGTCCTTGGCCTCCTCTGCGCCGAAGACGCGGCCTTCCAGCAGGATTTCCAGTGCCGCCGGGCCGCCCGCGATGTCGTGGAGCAGCTTCAACTCGGGCAGCGCCATGGAGATGCCGAGCCGGCTGACCGGCACGCCGAAGCGGCTCCCCGCGGTGCAGACCCGTAGGTCGCAGGCCAGCGCCACGGCCAGACCGATGCCGCAGCAGGCGCCCTGGATGGCCGCCAGCGTCGGGTGCGGCAGGTCGCGCAGCAGGGTCAGCCCCTCGTCCATCAGCACGCCGTAGTCGGCGCCCTGTTCGGGGCTGTTGCGCTCCGTCTCGAATTCGGAGATGTCGGCGCCGGGGCTGAAGGCCCGCCCGCCGGCCCCGCGCAGCACCACCGCGCGCACCGTCTCGTCGGCGCCGAGTTGGCGCAGCAGCGGGATCAGTGCCTGCCACATCGGCTTGTCGAAGGCGTTCAGCTTGTCGGGGTTGCTGAGCGTCAGCGTGGCGACGACGCCGTCGCGGGTCAGGGTCACGGTGCCGGCCATCGCGTGTCGGGCTCCCCATCCATTCGGTTGCGTATGGGGCGAACCACAAACACCCGCCGCCCCGTTCCGTCAAGCGCTTCCCTTGGGGCTTCCCTTGGGACTTCGCAAAGCCCGCTTCCACTCTGGACCGCGGGGCCACGGGTCCCCATAGTTCGTAGCCGGGACTTCACCGGACGGGAGATGACGCCGCGATGCGAACGGGATTGGCCGCTTTCACCCTGGCCGCCGCTCTGGCCGCCGCCCCGATGGGCACGCCCGCCTTCGCGGCGAAGGACGAGCTGGTGATCGGCATGACCCAGTTCCCGTCCAACTGGCACCCCTCCATGGAAGCGATGATGGCCAAGAGCTACGTCCTGTCCATGGCGCGCCGGCCCTTCACCGCCTACGACCCCGACTGGCGGCTGACCTGCCTGCTCTGCACCGAACTGCCGGCGCTGGACAAGGGCACCGCGGAGTACGAGACGCGGGCCGACGGCAAGAAGGGCATCAAGGTCACCTACACCATCAACCCCAAGGCGACCTGGGGCGACGGCTCGCCGGTGACGACCGAGGACGTGCTGTTCACCTGGACGGTCGGCAAGCACCCGCAGAGCGGCTACAGCAACTTCGACCTGTTCGCGCGCGACATCGTGGCCATCGAGGCGAAGGACGAGCGCACCTTCACCATCCATCGCGACAAGGCGGTGTGCAGCTACGCCGAGATCAACGACTTCGAGATCCTGCCCGCCCATCTGGAGCGCGCGGTGTTCGAGGCGGACCCGGCGACCTACCGCAACCGCTCCAAATACGAGACCGACACGACGAACCCTGGCCTATGGTTCGGCCCCTACCGCATCGCCCAGGTCGAGCCGGGCAGCCATGTGGTGCTGGAGCCGAACCCGACCTGGTGGGGGGCGAAGCCGGCCTTCAAGCGGGTGATCGTGAAGTCCATCGAGAACACCGCCGCGCTGGAGGCCAACCTGCTGGCCGGGCAGGTCGACATGGTGCCGGGGGAGACCGGCCTGCCGCTCGATCAGGTGCTCGCCTTCGAGAAGCGGCACGGCAGCCGCTACAACGTTTTCTATAAGCCCGGCCTGTTCTTCGAGCATGTCGAACTGAACCTCGACAACCCGGCGCTGGCCGACTTGCGGGTGCGCCGGGCGCTGCTGCACGCCATCGACCGCGAGGCGATCTCCAAGCAGCTCTACGACGGGCGCCAGCCGGTCGCCCACAACGAGATCAGCCCGCTCGACCGCGTGCACGCGCCGGGCTACCCGACCTACGCCTTCGACCCGGCGCTGGCCGGCCGGCTGCTGGACGAGGCGGGCTGGAGCGAGCGGCGCGCCGGGGTGCGCCACAACGCCAAGGGGGAGCGGCTGGCGCTGGAGATCATGACGACCGCCGGCAACCGCTCCCGCGAGGTGTTGCAGCAGGTGCTCCAGGCGCAGTGGCGGCAGGCCGGGGTGGAGGTGCGCATCGTCAACGAGCCGGCCCGCGTCCTGTTCGGCGACACGCTGGAGAAGCGCCGTTTCAAGTCGATGGCGCTGTTCGCCTGGATCAGCGCGCCTGAGAACATCCCGCGCACCATCCTGCATTCCAGCATGATCCCGACGGAGGCCAACAACTGGGCCGGGCAGAACTACACCGGCTACCGGAACCCGGAGATGGACCGGGTTCTGGAAGACCTGGAGCATGTCTGCGAGCCGGAGGCCAACCGCGCGCTGTGGGCAAAGCTGCAGACGCTCTACGCCCAGGACCTGCCGAACCTGCCGCTGTTCTTCCGCGCCGATCCGTTCATCCTGCCGCCCTGGCTGGAGGGGGTGGTGCCGACCGGGCATCTCGATTCCAGCACGCTGTGGATCGAGACGTGGAAGGCGAAGGAGTGAGGGGGTCGCGTCGGGCCCCCACCCTAACCCTCCCCCGCTGCGCAGGGGAGGGAATGGCTCCTCCCCCTGCGCAGCGGGGGGAGGTCGGGAGGGGGGCTCTGCTCAGCAACGCCCCCAACACTCCATGACCCGCTTCCTCGCCTCCCGGCTGCTCCAGGCGCTGGTCGTCCTGCTGCTGATGAGCTTCGTCATCACGGTGCTGATGACGCTGATGCCGGGCGATCCGGTGGACATGATGCTGGCCGGCAACCCGCGCGCCACGCCCGCCGACGCGGCGCGGCTGAAGGCGCTCTACGGCCTCGACAAGCCGTTGCTGGAACGCTACGGACACTGGCTCCAGGCGGCGCTGGTGGGGGATTTCGGCTTCTCCCGGCTCTACGCGCAGCCGGTGCTGACGATCCTGCTGCCGCGGCTGGGCAACACGCTGCTGCTGCTCGGGGCGGCGATGGCGCTGACCCTGGCGGTGGCGCTGCCGCTCGGCGTCTACGCGGCGCGGCGGCCCTATGGCTGGGCGGACAACGCCATCAACCTGTTCTGCTTCGCCGGCATCTCGGTCCCGGCCTTCTGGCTGGCGCTGCTGCTGATCCTGCTGTTCGCGGTGGAACTGCAATGGCTGCCCGCCTCCGGCCTCGGCCCGGTCGGCGGGGAGGGCTGGTGGGAGCGGTTGCCCTATCTCGTGCTGCCGGTGGCTTCGCTGACTCTGGCGAGCATCGGCGGCTACACGCGCTACGTCCGCGCCGCGATGATGGGGGAGCTTCGCCAGGATTACGTCCGCACCGCCCGCGCCAAGGGGCTGGGGGAGGGGCGGGTGGTCTGGCGCCACGCGCTGCGCAACGCGACCATCCCCATCGTGACCATCGTGGCGTTGGAGTTCGGCGCCCTCTTCTCCGGCGCGCTGGTGACCGAGACGATGTTCGCCTGGCCGGGCATGGGCAAGCTGATCTACGACAGCATCATGGGCAACGACCTGAACGTGGCGCTGGTGGCGCTGCTGTTCGCCACGCTGACGACGCTGGCCGGCAACCTGCTGGCCGACGCCGCCTACGCCGGGCTGGACCCGCGCATCTCCTTCAAGGGGGACGGGGCGTGAGGACCGGGCGCTTCCTGCGGCGCTTCGCCCGCCACCGGCTGGCGGTGGTCAGCGCCCTTCTGCTGCTCGTCCTGGCCGTCGCCGCGGCGGCCGCACCCTGGGTGGAACACTGGCTGGGGGTGGAGGCGACGGGCATCAGCCTGCTCGACCGCTTCGGCCCGCCCTCGGCCCTGCACCCGCTGGGCACGGACGAGCTGGGGCGCGACGTGCTGGTGCGGCTGCTCTACGGCGGGCGGGTGTCGCTGTTCGTGGGCGTGGCGGCGGCGCTGGCCTCCGCCGTCATCGGCACGGGGATCGGGCTGCTGGCCGGTTATTTCGGCGGGAGGCTCGACGATCTGCTGATGCGCGTCACCGACGGGCTGATCGCCCTGCCGCTGTTGCCGCTGCTGATCGTGCTGGGCGCCATCGACCTGACGCGGCTGGGCATCCCGCCGGAGGTGGCGGGGGCGGAGGACGCCAGCCTGCTGCGCATCGTCGTGCTGGTGGCTCTGTTCGGCTGGACGACGGTGGCGCGTCTGGTGCGCGGAGCCACCCTGTCGGCGCGGCGGCGCGATTATGTGCGGGCGGCGGTGGCGATGGGGGCGGGCAGCCGCCGCATCATGCTGGCCCACATCCTGCCGAACGTCGCCGCCCCCGCCGTGGTGGCGACGACGCTGACGGTCGGCAACGTGATCCTGCTGGAGTCGGTGCTGAGCTTCCTGGGTCTCGGCATCCAGCCGCCGCTGCCGTCCTGGGGCAACATGCTGACCAACGCGCAGGAGCTGGTGGGCACGGCGCCCCTGCTGGCGGTGTGGCCGGGGCTGTTGATCTTCCTGACGGTGATCGCCGTCAACCTGCTGGGCGACGGGCTGCAGGACGCGCTGGACCCGCGGGTGGTGGGGAAGCGGTAGGGGAGCGGGGTCTTGCCCCCACCCTAACCCTCCCCCGCTGTCGCAGGGGAGGGAACAAACTCCCTCTCCTGCGACAGCGGGGGAGGGAAGGGGCCTGCGGCGCAAGCCGTGGGAAGGGTGGGGGCAACCGCCCCCTCACTTCTCCCTTTGAAACTTCGCCGCCCCCGCCGCCATCGGGATCAACCGCACCGCGTAAGGGCTGGTCTGCATCTGCGCCACCGCCTGGGCCGGACCCGGAACGCGCTCGCGGTAGCCGACGACCACATCGCCGCCGGACGCCTGCGCGCTGACGATGGACACGCCGTAACCGCCGGTGTCGCGCGGGCCGAGGAACACCGCCGCGGCCATGCGGTCGCCGGGCAGGGGACCCGGCGCCGCCTCGCCGACGCGGGCCCAGAGATCGTTCCACTCCTGCGGGTTGCGGGCGACCACATAGGCGCGCTCGTAGGCCTGGCTGCGGTCGCCCTGCCAATAGGTGCCGGGATCGGCGTCGGCGGGGAGCAGGGACTGCGGCTCCGCCCCGTCCGGGGCGGTCTGGCAGGCGCCCAGCAGGGGGAGCGTGGCGAAGGCGAGAAGGATGGCGGCGGTGGGCCGGAGCATGCGGCGGCTCACTCCGGCACCGCCATGCCGCGCTTGACCGCCGGGCGCTCCGCGACCGCGTCGTGCCAGCGCTTCAGGTTGGGGTAGCGGTCCAGCACGTTGCCCTCCGCCTTGGCGGCCACGGCCACGAAGGGGAAGCAGGCGATGTCGGCGATGGAGTAGGTGCCGCCGGCCAGATACTCCGACCCGCCCAGACGCTCCTCCATCGCGGCGTGGATGCGCTGCAACTCGCCTTTGAAATAGTCGATGGCGTAGGGGATCTTCTCCGGCGCCATGACGGCGAAGCGGAACTTGCTCAGCCCCGAGGGGCCGAGGTCGCTGACGCCCAGCATCAGCCAGCTCATCGCCTCCGCCCGCTCGTCCTCGTCATCGGGCAGCAGGCGGCCGGTGCGCTCCGCGTAATGCAGCAGAATGGCCCCCGAGCCGAACAGGCGGCGCTTCCGGCCGCCGGGCAGATCCTCGACGACGGCCGGGATCTTGCCGATCGGGCTGACCGCCAGATAGTCGGGCTGACGGCCTTCGCCGGCCACAAGGTCGACCTTGTGGACCTTGTAGGTCAGACCCAGCTCTTCCAGCAGGATCGAAGCCTTTTGCCCGTTCGGCGAGGCGAAGGTGTAGAGCGTGATCATCGGTGCCCGTCCCTGGAGCCTGTCCCTTTGCCATGTCCGCAAAGGCGTTCAACAGGCGCCAGTTTCGCCGATTTGCGCACGGAAGGCCAGAGGCAGGCAAAAAGCGCCTTTTTGCCTGCCGATCACAGTCTTTGGCCGATCATATGGGCTCCGTCCTCACACCGCGCGGCTGTGCTTCCCGGCGCCGGTGGACAGGTAGGTGTCGAAGCGTGCGGCGACGATGCGCATCAGCGGGCGGGCGGGTTCCGGCACATGGACGTGGCGGCCCTCCACCACGGCGACCCCGTCGGCCACCAGATCGGCCATGGCCTCCAGGTCGGCGTCGAAGGCACCGGCGGCCAGCCCGTGGGCCACGGCCACCGCGCCGACGTCCACCGACAGGTCGCACATCAGCCGGACGATCAGATCGCGGCGCAGCCGGTCGTCGGCGGTCAGCGTCAGCCCCTTGCCGGTCGGGAAGCGTCCAGCCTCGACGGCCTGGGCGTACTGGTCGAAGGGAACGGCGTTCTGCACGTAACCCTGCGGCAGCGCCCCGATGGAGGACGCGCCGAAGCCCAGCAGCACCTCCGCGTCGTCGGTCGTGTAGCCCTGGAAGTTGCGGCTGAGCCGCCCCTCGGCCTGCTGGATGGCCAGCTCGTCGTCGGGCTTGGCGAAGTGGTCGAGCCCGATGGGCTGGAAACCGGCGTCGGTCAGCACCCCGGCGATGGACGCGAACTGCTCCCACCGGCCCAGCGTGCCGGCGAGCGCCGACTCGTCGATCTTCTTCTGGTGGGACTTCATCCATGGCACATGGGCGTAGCCGAAGACCGACAGCCGGTCCGGCGCCATGGTCAGGGCGATTTCGGCGGAGCGGGCGACGCTCTCCACCGACTGGCCGGGCAGGCCGTACATCAGGTCGAGGTTGATGTGGCGGATGCCGTTGGTGCGCAGCCACTCCAGCGTCTGCTCGGTCTGCTCCCGCGGCTGGATGCGGTTGATGGCCGCCTGCACCCCGGCGTCGAAGTCCTGCACGCCCAGCGAGGCGCGGTTGACCCCGGCGCGGCCCAGCGCCTCGGCCATCTCGCGGGTCAGGGTGCGCGGGTCGATCTCCACCGCGATCTCCGCGTCCGCTGTCACGTCGTAGCGCTCGCGCAGCAGGGCGATCAGCGATTCGAAGTCGTCCGGCGCCATCATGGTCGGGGTGCCGCCGCCGAAATGGATGTGCCGCACCCGCAGCCGTCCGGAAATGCGGTCGGCGACCATGCCGATCTCGCGGCGCAGATGGCCGAGATACTCGGCGATGGGGGCGTAGCGGGCGACGATCTTGGTGTGGCAGCCGCAGTACCAGCACATCTTCGCGCAGAAGGGCACGTGGAGGTACAGGGACCCCGTGTGGGCCGCCGTGTCCAGCTCCGCCAGCCAGTCCGCGTAGCGCTCCGCCCCCACGGCGGCGGTGAAGTGCGGCGCCGTCGGGTAGCTGGTGTAGCGGGGCACCCGCAGCCCGTCGTACTTGGCGAGCAGAGCGGCGTTCAGCGGGGCGGTCGGGGCGGTGGCGCAGGCCACGGGGGAGATCGCGTTCATGGCGGGGAGGATCATCCAGACCGCCTCCCGCCGCTTTGACACAAGTCAAGCGTTCGAACGCCCGCCCGTCGGGGCCGCCCGTTACGCGGGGGATGCCAGCCGGTTTTCCAGATGCTCCAGCAGCAGGTTCAGGTTGCGGCGGTTCGCCTTGAAGCCGATGTCGAAGAGGGCGCCGACCACCGGGACCGACCCGCCGGCCCAATCCACGGCCATGTTGGCGATCATCCGGGCGATCAGGCTTTTGGGAAGATCGAAGCGGGCGGCCTCCATGACGATGTAGGCGGCCACCACGGTGGTCGCCGTGCTGCCGGCGACCGGAACCAGCGCGGCGATGCCGTCCAGCCCGACGGGGATGCCCGTGCCGGGAACGCGCCAGCGCGTGTCCATCAGCCGGGTCAGCCGGCGCAGCCGTTCCAGCCGCTCCAGATCGATGGGAATGACCGGCGGCGCCGTGGCGACGCCCGAGAAGGTGGAGGCGGGCGCGGGACGCGTGCTGATGTCGCTCATGGGGCTTCACCGGTGCAGGAGAGCCGCCGTGGGGAGCCGCCGGCGGATGGAGCCGTGGGCGGAGCCGGTCGGGCGTGTCGCGTTGAGCAACCCGCGGCTGTGCCCGGCGGTTCCCGGCCTATCTCCATCGGGTGTCCGGCACCACGGACGCGCTCACGGTCCGGGCGGGGGCGTCGTCATAGGGATGAGCGGGCGGATGACCAGACGGACGCAGGGTCATCGTCCGAAAGGAAAGGGCCTTGCCGGAGCGGATGCGGCGATTGGACGCGCGATGCGGACTCGTCGGAAGCTAAGCGCCTGCCACTTCGATGAATTCTCCGGTGTTGCCGGGCTTTCGGGTGGCGATCAGACGGCCATATGCCGAAGGCATCTCTGGTCCAGGACGTCCCGAAGGACAACAATGGTGCGCGCAAGTCGATACTTAAGACCGAAAAGAACCGAGCGGGTGTCCGCCCCACAGGGTGATGGGCGGGCACTTGGCATCGGAAAAAACAGGTCGGGAATAACGGGGAGGATAACCATGACCACGCTTTATTGCGCCTGCTGCGGACAGCCGTTCCGCCGCAGCTCGTCGCGCGGGCCGGCGCCGCTCTACTGCTCACGCGATTGCCGCCGCCAGATCGAGGTCCGCCGCCGCGTCTGGGCGTCGCGGCAACCGGCGGAACGGGCGGCCGCCGCGACGTCGGCTCCCGTCCTTCCGGCCGGTGCGGGACCCTATCCGCAAACCGGGATGGTGTGGGAGCGCGCCTCCGCCTGATGGGGCGCCACACGCACTCTGCGTATTTTTTGGCCGGTTTGGTTGCGGCCCCCTCTAAAACAGCAGGGCTGCCATACCATATAGGAGGACGCTACATGATGAGCGTCCCCCCGAACCGAGGGCTTTTCCGAACACGGCCATGATCCAGAAAACGCGATCCCCCAGCACCGTCACCCGCACTCCGGCCCGCGCCTTCGGCGCCGTCGCTCTGGCGCTGGCCGTGGCGCTGACCGCCGGCACCGCCGATGCCCGCGCGGGCAAGAGCAGCTCCGCGGGCAGCCGCGGCTCGCGCACCTACGAGGCGCCGGCCCAGACCAACACCGCGCCGCGCGCCGCCCCGATGGAGCGCTCGGCCGCCCCGGCCCAGACGCCGGGCGCGCAGCAGCCGGGCATGCAGCAGCCGGGCATGGCCAACCCGGCGGCGGCGCAGCGCGGCGGCTTCTTCTCGCGCGGCGGCTTCATGCCGGCCCTGATGGGCGGCCTGATCGGCGCCGGCATCGCCGGCATGCTGTTCGGCGGCGGCTTCCTCGACGGGTTGGGCAGCTTCGCCGGCATCCTGGGCTTCATCCTCCAGATCCTGCTGGTTGTCTTCCTGGTTCGGCTGGCCATGCGCTTCTTCCGCAACCGCTCGGCGGGCGCGGCGCGGCCGGCGGGCATGGGCGCTCCCAACACCGCCTATGCCGGTCCGAATCCGGGCGCCATGAACGCTGGCGCCCAGAACCCCGGCACCATGAACCGCGACGCGGCGGACGTTCGTCACAACCCGCTGGGCGGCGGCGTCCGTGGTGGTGCGGCTGGTCCGGCCTCGTCCGGCCGTCCGGGCGTGCGCCGTGACGATCTGGGCATCGCCCCGGCTGATTATCAGGCGTTCGAGCAGACGCTGGTCACGGTCCAGACCGCCTACGGCAACGAGGACCTGACGGCCCTGCGCGGCGCCGTGACGCCGGAGATGGCCTCCTACTTCACCGAGGAACTGGCGGCCAACAACAACCGCGGCGTAATCAACCGCCTGTCCGACGTTCGTCTGCTCCAGGGCGACCTGGCCGAGGCGTGGCGCGAGGGCAACGCGGAATACGCCACCGTGGCGATGCGCTTCTCGCTGACCGACGTGACGGTGGACCGCGCCAGCAACCGCGTGGTCGAGGGCGACCCGAACCGTCCGGTCGAAGCCACGGAAATCTGGACCTTCACCCGTCCGCGCGGCGGGCGCTGGGTCCTGTCGGCGATCCAACAGGCCGGCTGATCCACTCTCCACTCCTCAACCGGTCTCGCGAGGGGGGCGTCCGAAAGGGCGCCCCCTTTCATTTTGGGACGCATTTCCCGACTCCACGGGGCGGCCTGGGCATGATAGAACGTGTCAGGAACAAAAGCCTGACTAACGGAAGAGAGTCATGCCCGATCTTTCCATGCCCATCCCCCAGAGCTTTGAAGCGTCTTCGCCGGACCGGGCGGCCGTTCTGGCCGATCTGCGCGCCCGCATCCGGGGCCTGGAAGGGCTGGGCGGGGAAGGGGCGCGGGTGCTGCCTTTCGGCCTGCCGGATCTCGACGGGGCCTTCCCGGCGGGGGGACTGCCACTCGGCTGCCTGCACGAGGTGGCGGGGGAGGAGCCGGGGGCCGGCACGGCCTTCGCCGCGCATCTGCTGGCCCGCCTCGCCAGCACGGCGGCGCCCGCGCTGTGGGTCGTGCGCGGGCGCGACCTGCACGCCGCCGGGCTGGCCGCCTATGGGCTGACGCCGGACCGGCTGATCGCCGTGCGCGCGACCCGCGACGCCGACGCCCTGTGGGCGATGGAGGAGGCGCTGCGCTGCAAGCGGCTGTCCGCCGTGCTGGGGGAGGTCGGTGGGCTGGACCTGACGGCGAGCCGCCGGTTGCAACTGGCCGCCGAGTCGTCGGGTGTGACGGGATTCCTGTTGCAGAGCACCGCCCGCCGCTCGGCGGCGAGCGCGGCGGTCACCCGTTGGCGGATCGCGCCGGCGCCCAGTTGGACGGCGGAGCCGGGCGTGGGCGACCCGCGCTGGCGTGCCGAACTGGAGCGCTGCCGGGGCGGTCGCCCGGGGGCGTGGCTTGTGGAATGGTGTGACGGTGCCCTGGTCCCAACAAAGGGGCCGGAACGGGCCATCCCCGCGCCCGCATCCACGTCCACCCCGGTTCGGCGTCCGGTTCCGGTGGGCGGACACGGACCGTCCTGGGCCGAGGTGGCGTGATGCGGACGGAAGGACGGGTGGTGATGTCGCTTACACGACAGCCACCTGTCAGCTTCGGATCAGTAGTTGGTTGTCCAGTCGGGCAGGGGATGCCCGGTTTCGCCATCCGGATCGGTGTGAAGCGGAAAGGGCGCGTCGTCCGCGTAGAGCGGCAGTTGCCGGGCGAATTCCGCCGATTCCTCGGCCCGGCGTTGCTCCAGCAAGCGGGCGGCCAAATGAGCGGGCAGCATGGCAAGCCTCCTTTTGAGCGTCGGGAGAGCCTGGGGAGCGGTCCTGTCGGCCGCCCTCGGCCCAACCCGTCCTGTGTGTCTGGACGCTATCATGCAAGGTCCAGGCCTCTAAGTGATGCAGATCACGCGTTATGCAAACTTTAATGCGCCCGGTTTCTTTTTCGGGTCCCGTTTCTTTTTTAAGGCCCCGTTTCTTTTTTCGGATGGGAAGCCCATAGTCCCCGCCTCCCGTTTTCCCGCCGATGCTCCTTCTCCGAGACCGAACCATGCACGCCGAACCTTGCTCCGCCTGCCTAAAACCTGTGCACTTGTGCGTCTGCGAGGCGGTGGAGCCGATCGACAACGCCGTCTTCCTGCTCATCCTCCAGCACCCGCAGGAAAAGCGCGAGACGCTGGGCACCGCGCAGATCGCCCATCTCCAGTTCAGGAACTCCGCGCTGAAGGTGGGGCTGAGCTGGTCGAACCTGAAGCGCATCCTGGGGCGCGAGGTCGATTACAAGCGCTGGGGCGTGCTCTATCTCGGCCCGGTCAAGCAGGGCGCCGCCCCCCTGCCGGAGATGTCCATCGTGGACAAGGGCGGCGTCCCGCAGAGGGACAGCGATCTGGTTCTGGCCGATCTGGAGGGCGTCATCGTCCTGGACGGCACCTGGAGCCAGGCCAAAACGCTGTGGTGGCGCAACCCGTGGCTTCTGAAGTGCCGCCGCATCGTGCTGAACCCGCAGTTCCGCTCCCTCTACGGACAGGCCCGCAAGGAGCCGCGGCGCGACAGCGTCTCGACGCTGGAGGCCGCCGCCTTCCTGCTGTCGCGGCTGGAGGCCGAGCCGGCGATCCTCGATCGCGCGCTGAAGCCCTTCTCGCTGCTGCTGAAGAAGCTGCGCGCCCCGCGCCCCGTGGCGACGCCCCGTGCAGAGGCGGAGGAATCGGCTTCGGAGAGAGCCTTGGATAAGGGCGAGGCGGAATGATCCGCGCCTCTTCCGGGATCGCCCTTTCCGGGTAAGCCCCCCTCGACGAGGGCGGCCGCGGCAACCAATGCGCTGTTGCGCTGTTGGGGATTGCATCGGCCGTTCCGGCCTCAACCGAGGGAGCGATCCATGAAGGGCGTTTTGCTGTGGCTTGTCGGGCTTCCCATTCCGATCATTCTTCTGCTGTATCTGTTCAACGTCCTCTGATCGGGCCTCCGATCGGCTTGACGGCACGGACCGGCGGCGCCACATGCGAACCGCGCCGCCCTCCGCGCGCACGGCAAGAGACGAGGACCATGGCCCGCGATTTCGTTCCCTTCGGACTGACCGTTTGCGGCATCGAGGAGCTGAACGGCTTCTGCGAGGCCGGCGTGACCCACGTACTGTCGATCCTCGACCCCGGCCACCCGGAGCCGACCGCCTTCGGCTCCTACGGCGAGCACAAGCGGCTGGAGCTGCGCTTCCACGACATCATCGACCCCTACATGGGCCAGTCCCTGCCGCAGCGCGCGGACGTCGAGCGCATCCTGGCCTTCGGGCGCGACCTGATGACCGAGCCGACCGGGGTGGGCGGGCTGCTGGTCCATTGCCACGCCGGCATCTCGCGCTCGACCGCCGCCCTGACCATGATCCTGGCCCAGGCCAGCCCGGCCCGCCCCGCCGCCGAGGCGATGGCCGCCGTGGTCGGCATCCGCCACAAGGCGTGGCCCAACCTCCGCATGATCGAATTCGCCGACGAGATCCTGGAGCGCCGGGGCGAGCTGGTCGCCGCCGTCCGCGCCCGCCACGCCAGCTATGGCCGGGAGCGCCCCGATCTGGTCCAGTTCATGATCGACAACGGGCGGGTGCGCGAGGTCGCGGACCTGATCGACTGACCGGTCGAGCCGCCCCGTCCCTCAGCGGAAATTCCGGCCTTCCGGGAAGACCGCGGCGGCCGAGCGGTTGGGGAGCGCGTCGGGGTCGGTCAGGTCGCGCAGCCGGTGCGTCAGGTCGGTCAGCCGCTCGACGCGCAGGTGGATGACCTCGCCGCCCTCGGGGTTGGGCTTGCCGTTGCGCTCCACCCGGCCGGTGGCGGCGATCAGGCGGGCGCCGAGGATCGTCTTGCGGAATTTTTCGAACACGTCCGGCATGATGACGAGGTTGGCGATGCCGGTTTCGTCCTCCAGCGTGATGAAGACCACGCCCTCGGCGCTGCCGGGCCGCTGCCGGACCAGCGCCAGCCCCGCCACGGTCAGCCGCGTGCCGGCCCGTACCTTTCCCAGCCGTTCGGTCGGGACCACCCCGGCGAAGCCGTCCCGCAGCAGCGCCATGGGATGCGCCTTCAGCGACAGGCACAGGCTGCCATAGTCCATCACCACATGCTCGCCCGGCGCCATGGCGGGCAGGAGGGTCTGCGGCTCCTCCTGGGCGGAATCGGCGAGGCCGGCGAACAGCGGCAGCGGCTGCACCCCCAGCGCCTTCACCGCCCACAGCGCGGCCCGCCGGTCGAGCCCGACGGAGCGGAAGGCGTCGGCCCTGGCCAGCCGCTCCAGCCCGGCGACCGGCATCCGCGCGCGGCGCCACAGGTCGTAGGGATCGCGGTAGCCCGCCCCGCGGCACAGCACGAGCCGGCGGGCGTCCTCCTCGTCCATCCCCCGGACCAGCCGCAGGCCGAGGCGCAGGACGTGCCTTATTCCCTCTCCCGCCCCGGGAGAGGGCGACAGCGGTTCCAGCGTGCAGTCCCAGTCGGAGGCGTTCACGTCCGGGGGCAGCACGGTCACCCCGTGCTCGCGGGCGTCGCGGACGATCTGGGCGGGGGCGTAAAAGCCCATGGGCTGGCTGTTCAGCAGGGCTGCGCCGAAGACGTCCGGATGGTGGCACTTCATCCAGGCCGACACATAGGCCAGCAGGGCGAAGCTCGCCGCGTGGCTTTCGGGGAAGCCGTACTCGCCGAACCCCTCGATCTGCTGGAAGCAGCGTTCGGCGAAGGCGCGGTCGTAGTCGCGCTCGACCATCCCCTCGATGAAGCGGTCGCGGAAGGTGTGGACCAGCCCGGTCTTGCGGAAGGTCGCCATGGCGCGGCGCAGCCGGTCGGCGTCCTCCGGGCTGAAGCCGGCGCCGACGATGGCGATCTTCATCGCCTGCTCCTGGAACAGCGGCACGCCCAACGTCTTCCTCAGCACCTTCTCCAGTTCGGGAGAAGGGTAGTTGACCGGTTCCTCGCCGGTGCGGCGCCGCAGGTAGGGGTGGACCATGTCGCCCTGGATCGGGCCGGGGCGGACGATGGCGACCTCGATCACCAGATCGTAGAAGGTCTTGGGTCGCAGGCGGGGCAGCATGGACATCTGCGCCCGGCTTTCCACCTGGAAGACGCCCAGGCTGTCGGCCCGGCACAGCATGTCGTAGGTCGCCGGGTCCTCCTGCGGCACCGTCGCCAGCGTCAGGGCGCTGTCATAATGACACTTCAGCAGGTCGAAGCTGCGGCGCAGGCAGGTCAGCATCCCCAGCGCCAGCACGTCCACCTTCAGGATGCCCAGCGCGTCGATGTCGTCCTTGTCCCACTCGATGGTCGTGCGGCCCTCCATGGCGGCGTTGGCGACGGGGCAGAGGTCGCTCAGGGGGCCGCGGGTGATGACGAAGCCGCCGACATGCTGCGACAGGTGGCGGGGGAAGCCGATCAGCTCCTGCGCCAGTTCCAGCGTCTGGCGGAGCCGCACGTCGTCGGGGTCGAAGCCGTATTGCCGGGCGCGCTCCTCGTCCACGCCGTGGCGGCTCCAGCCCCAGACGGAGCCGGACAGCCGCGCCACCAGATCGGCGGACAGGCCCATGGCCTTGCCGACCTCGCGGATGGCGCCCCGCGCGCGGTAGCGGATGACGGTGGCGGTCAGCCCGGCCCGCTCGCGCCCGTATTTTCCGTAGATGTACTGGATGACCTCCTCGCGCCGCTCATGCTCGAAATCCACGTCGATGTCCGGCGGCTCGTTGCGGGCGGCGGAGATGAAGCGCTCGAACAGCAGATCGATGGCGGTGGGATCGACCGCGGTGATCCCCAGGCAGTAGCAGACGACCGAATTGGCCGCCGAGCCGCGCCCCTGGCACAGGATGTCCCGCGAGCGGGCGAAGCGCACGATGTCGTGCACCGTCAGGAAATAAGGCGCGTAGCCCAGCTGCCCGATCAGCGCCAGTTCATGGTGCAGGGCCTTCGTCACCGTCTCCGGCACGCCGTCCGGGTAGCGGTGGGCGGCGCCGCTCCAGGTCAGATCGGTCAGCGTCTCCTGCGGGCTGTGACCGTCCTCCGCCACCTCGTCCGGGTATTCGTAGCGCAGCTCCTCCAGCGAGAAGCGGCAGGCGGCGGCGATCTCCACCGTGCGGGCGACCGCCTCGGGGTGGCGGTGGAACAGGCGGGCCATCTCCACCCCGGCCTTCAGGTGCCGCTCGGCGTTGGCGGACAGGCGCCAACCCGCCTCGTCGATGGTGGTGCCGCTGCGGATGCAGGTCATCACGTCGGCCAGCGGGCGGCGGGCGGGCGTGTGGTAGAGCACGTCGTTGGTGGCGACCAGCGGCACCCGCTCCGCCTCCGCCAGCCCGGCGAGCCAGGACAGCCGCCGCTGGTCGTCGCCGCGGTAGCGGTGGCTGGCGGCGAGGTGCAGGCGGTTCCCCAGATCGTTGCGCCAGCCGCGCAGCGCGTGGACGAAGGCGGGGTCGCGCTGGTCCGGCGGCACCAGCAGGAACAGCATCCCTTCCGCATGGTCCAGCACGTCGGCGCGGGCGATGAAGCAGGCCCCCTTGGGCGCCCGCCGCTTGCCCAGCGTCAGCAGCCGCGACAGCCGCGCGTAGGCCGCCCGGTCGGTGGGGTAGGCGAGCAGGCTGTCCGCGTCGGTCAGGTCCAGCCGGCAGCCGACGATCAGGCGGAGGCCGTGCTTGCGGGCGGCGGCGTGCGCCTGCACCACCCCGGCCAGCGAGTTGCGGTCGGTCACCGCGACGGCGGCGTGGCCGAGGGCGGCGGCGGTCAGCGCCAGCTCGTCCGGGTGGGACGCGCCCTCCAGGAAGGTGAAGCTGGTGGAGACCTGGAGTTCGGCGTAGGGGGTCATGGCGGCCCCGTCACCCGAAGAAGCCGTGCAGGAACCACGGCGCCACCACGCCGGGCCGGTACAGCCCCTGGCGGAAGACCCAGAAGCGGCGGCCGGCCTCGTCCTCGACGCGGTAATAGTCGCGGGGCTCGCCGTCGCTCCGCCACCACTCGGCCGCGATCCGCTCCGGCCCGTCGGCAAGGCGGATACGGTGCTGGGTGCCGCGCCAGCGGAACATCACCGGCGGGTCGTCGGGAACCAGGGCCATGGCCTCGATGGGCTCCGGCGGGGCGAGCAGCCGCACCGGGCGCGGGCGGTCAGCGGGCCACAGGGAACCGCCGGGGGCATCCGCGAAGGCCGAGGCGGGGGCCACGCTGCGCTCCGGCAGCCAGCTTTGCCGCGGGACCAGCCGCAGCACCGCCCGCGCCCCCAGCCGGTTGGCCAGCCGGTCCATCAGCTCGCCCAGTTCCGGCTGCCCATCTATCCCGCCATCCAGCGCGGCCTGCGCGGCGGCGAGCGGACCGGCCTCGGTGGCCGACAGCACCATCAGCTCCAGGCCGGGGCCGGGCTCCACCCGGTCGAGCTTCTGGGCGAACAGCCGCATCAGCGCGTCCGGGCGGCGCACCGGGTGGCCGGTGCCGATGGCCAGCGTCTGGGGCGCGTCCTCCAGCCGGCGGTCCACCCGGTGCAGCTCCAGCCGCAGGCGGCGGGCGCCCTCTCCGCTCTTCTCCAGCCCGGCGCAGAGGGTGGCCAGCAGGCGGCGCAGCGCCTCGGCGATGGCCTCGGCGGTGGTGAGCGGCTCGGGCAGGGCGAGGCGGACGCTGTGCGGCGGCACCGGCAGGCGGGGCGACAGCGGCTCGTCCAGCCGTCCATAGGCCTGGTCGAGCCGTCGCAGCAGTTCCGGCCCGAAACGGGCGGCCAGCGTGGCGCGGGGGACGGCGTGCAGGTCCCCGATCCGCCGCAAGCCCACCGCGGCCAGCCCGTCCACCGTGGCGGGCGGCAGGCGCAGCGCGGCGACGGGGAGGGGAGAGAGGAGGGTGTCGGCCCGGTTGCCCCCACCCCGACCCTCCCCCGCTCCGCAGGGGAGGGAGCTATCTATCCCTCCCCTGCGGAGCGGGGGAGGGAGGGACCCGCGAAGCGGGAGGGTGGGGGCCTTCCTACCGAACCGCGCCAGCGCCCAGGCCGCCGCGGGCGTGTCCGCCACCGCCAGCCGCGACTCGAAGCCTGCCGCGGTCAGGCGGGCGGTCAGGTCGGCGGCCATGGCTTCCTCCCCGCCGAACAGGTGGGCGCAGCCGGTGATGTCCAGCGCCACCCCATCGGGGCCGTCCGGGGTGGTCCAGGGGGTGTAGCGTGTGCACCAGCCGGCGATCCGTTCCAGCAGGCGGGCGTCCGACTCGGGCTCGGCGTCGAAGACGGCCAGGGCGGGTTCGATGGCGCGGGCGTCGGCCAGGCTCATGCCGAGCCGCACCCCGGCCTCCGCCGCGGCGCGGTTGACGGCGGCCACGCCCAGCCGCCCGCGCTCGGCCAGGATGGCGGCGAGGGGATGTCCGCGCCGCGCCGGATGGCGGCGGCTGTGGGCGTCGGTGGGCAGCCGCGGCAGCCACAGGGACAGGATGCGCCGCGCCGTCCGTTCCGTCATGCCCAACCCTCCCTTCGCCGATGTGGACGCAAACCGTTTTATCACGAACAAAACAAGAACATTCTAGCGGCAAAAGCCGGCGGGTGGGAGTCTCCTTACGGCCTGACCAAGAAGAGGGAGATGGACAGGGGGCCTTGTCACGCCTCCGCGGGGCACGACATGGTTGGTATGACACCGATCCGCCCCACCGCCGCGCTCCTGCCCGTCGCCGTCGCGCTCGCCGCCCTCGCGCTGGGGGCCTGCGCGACCGAGGTGCACGACGAGATGCCGGGGCGGGCCCAGGCGGCGCCGCCGGCGGCCGCGCAAAGCGGCGGGCTGAAGACGCTCCGTCAGATCCAGGCGGAGGAGAACGTCCGCCCGACCACCCCTGCGCCGCAACCTCCACCCACCCCGCCGCAGAAGCTCTCCGACGCCTCGCAGGCGCCCAACCAGCCGCCTCCGGTCCGTCGCCGCGGCAGTTCGTCACCGCCGCCGCCGCCCATCGACCAGCCGGCCACGCCCGCCCTGCCGGCGCCGGGCTCCACCCAGGGGCTGACCGACCGCGCCAAGCGCGACCTGATGAGCCCGGAGGTCGACCGGCTGCGCACCGACGACGCCATGGGCCGGCTTGACCCGCTGCAGCAGCGCGACCTGCTCCGCAAGCAGCAGGACCTCCGCCAGTACGGCCCCGGCCCCTTGGGTTACTGATGCCCAGCTTCTAAAGCTCTCGGCTCTGGTCACTTGACCCCACCCCGCGCAGCGGCCATACCGGCCCGGTGCTGCGCAAAGACGTTGGGGAAAAGGGGTAGGGGATGGTGGCGATCCGGGCGGTTCTCTTAGCGCTTCTGCTGATCGGCGCCGGGGCCGCGCCCGCGCTGGCGCGGATGACGGTGACCGGGCCGTTCGGCACCGGCCTGACCGAGCCCGTGTGGGTGCTTCAGCATTTGCTGGGCTTCCTCGCCATCGGACTGTGGAGCGGGCAGAACGGCGGTGCCTCCGTCTGGCAGCTTCCGGTGGCGGCGCTGACCGCGGTGCTGGCCGCTGGGCTGGCCGCGCAGATCGGCATTCGGCTGCCCTACGCCGCGGAAGGACTGTCGGCGTCGCTGATCCTGATGGGCGGGCTGGTCGCCGTCGGGCTGAAGGCGCCGTTGGCCCTGGGCGTGCTGACGGTCGCCGCGGCGGGGGCCTTCCACGGCTATGTGCACATGGGCGGGCCGCTGTTCTGGGCGGGGCTGTCGTCCGGCGTGCTGCTGGTCATCGGCGCCGGGTTGGGCCTGTCGGTGGCGCTGGGGCAGGCGGTGTCGGGCCGTGTGGTGCAAATGTGTGGCGGCGCGGTAGCACTCGCCGGGGTTCTTGATCTGGCGGGCGTCTTTTAAGCCTCCGACGCCTTGAAAAAGCCCGGCTGCGGGTATTCTTGTAAGAGCGTGTCCAACAACACGCCGCCGATGGCTCACGCCGCCGGAACGGCTGGCCAACAGGAAAGGTGGACCCGCCGGTGCCGCGCGCAGGACCCAACCCCCGCCTTTCCCCCGAAGGTCTTCCCAGCCGCCGTCAGGTCCTCGCTGGCGTCGCGGGAGGCGCTCTGCTCGGCCTTCTGCCAAGGGGTGCTGCGGCGCAGGACATCCGCTATTTCCGGATCGGCACGGGCACCACGTCGGGCACCTATTTCCCGATCGGCGGGCTGATCGCCAACGCCATCTCCAACCCGCCCGGCTCCCGCCCCTGCGACCGCGGGGGAAGCTGCGGCGTGCCGGGGCTGATCGCGGTGGCGCAGGCCACGCTCGGCTCGGTGGAGAACATCGAGCTGCTGCGCTCCGGCGCGATCGAGGCCGGAATGTCCCAGGCCGACATCGCCTATTGGGCCTACACCGGGTCGGGCATCTTCCACGGCAAGGCACCCTTCGAGGGGCTGCGCTCCATCGGCATGCTCTACGCGGAGGCGATCCAGCTCGTCGTGCGCGCCGACAGCGACCTGCACGGCGTGGCCGACCTGAAGGGCAAGGCCGTCTCACTGGGGGAGGAGGGCTCCGGCGTGCTGGTGGAGGCGCGGGCGATCCTCGACGCCTTCGGCGTGAAGGAGGCGGAGTTGCGGCCCCCGGCCTACCTGAAGCCGGGCACGGCGGCGGACCGGTTGGCCAAGAAGGAACTGGACGCCTTCTTCATGGTCGGCGGCTTCCCGGTGGCGGCGGTCACCGACGTGGCGAACCGCGAGCCGATCCGCCTGATCCCGCTGGACGGCGAGATGGCCGCCCGGCTGCGCATCCGCCAGCGCTTCTACATGGACCAGACCATCCCCGCCGACACCTACCCCGGCGTGCCGGAGATTCACACGCTGGGGGTGGGGGCGGAACTGCTGGTCCGCGCCGACCGCGACCCCGCCCTGATCCATGGCGTCACCAAGGCGCTGTGGCACGAGAACACCCGCCGCCTGCTGATCGAGGGCCACCCCAAGGGGCGCAGCTTCGACGCCACCAAGGCGGTCGCCAACGTCTCGGTCCCACTGCATCCGGGCGCCGAGCGCTATTACCGCGAGGTCGGCCTGATCGGCAACGCCGCCAACGAACCGACGGGAGGGCCGACGCCCTGATCCCTTCCGCGCGTCAGATGGTCCGTTCGTCGGCGTAGAGGTCCCACGGCTCCGCCTCGGCGGCCGCCACCCACTCCGCCATGGCCGGCAGTTCCATCACCGCCCGCGCGTAGGCGCCGCACAGCCCGTCCATCTCCACCCCGTAGGTGATGAGGCGCGTCACCACCGGCGCGTACATGGCGTCGGCGATGGAGAAGCCGCCGAACAGGAAGGGGCCACCCGCCCCGAAGCGGGACCGTGCGTCGCGCCACAGGGCGAAGACGCGGGCGATGTCGGCCTCGCTCTCGGCGTTGCGGCCCACGCCGGGGCGGAACGCCTTGAGGTCCATGGACATGTGGGTGCGCAGAGCGGCGAAGCCCGAATGCATCTCCGCCGAGACCGAACGCGCCACGGCGCGGGTATGGGCGTCCGCCGGCCAGAGGGCGGCCTCGGGGAAGGACTCCGCCAGATACTCGCAGATCGCCAACGAATCCCAGATCACCCGGTCGCCGTGCCGCAGGCAGGGCACCCGGCCCGAGGGCGAATGCTCCGCGATGCGGGCGGCGGTGTCGGGCTGGCGCAGCGGGATGACGATCTCCCGGAACGGCCGGCCCGTCCGCTTCAACGTCAGCCAGGGCCGCAGGGACCAGGATGAGAAAGCCTTGTTGCCGATGACCAGCGTCAGGTCGTCCATGGGTGCGCCTCGGTCGCGAAGGGAGGGGGAGGCGGAGCATGCCTGCCTCGCGACCTTGCGGCAAGCCCAGCCCTCTCCCGCGGGAGAGGGCCTGTCGAACGCAATCCCCCTTTTCAGGGACGCCCCGGCGCGCCATGCTTTCCATCACTGTTTCCGTTTCCTGACGAAGGACGCCCACCTTGCTCGCCACCCTGCTCGCCACGGCCGGCCCCGGCACCGTGACCATCACCCCGCTGAACAAGGCCGGCCTCGCCACGTGGCTGGAGGGTCAGCCGCCCGCCACCGCGGCTTGGGTGAAGGCCGTGAACTTCACGGCGGAGGCCGGTTCGACGGCCTTCCTGCCGGGGGAGGGCGGGGCGATCGCCCGCGTGCTGGCCGGCGTGTCGGCGCTGGACGACCTGTGGGGCCTCGCCGGCCTGCCCGTCGGCCTGCCGCCGGGGAACTACCGGCTGGACGAGGCGGTGGACGCCGCGCTCGACCGCCGCGCCGCGACCCGTCTGGCGCTGGGCTGGGCGCTCGGCAGCTACCGCTTCGGGCGCTACAAGGCGTCGGACAAGGTCTTCGCCAACCTCGTCTGGCCCAAGCACGCCGACCAGGGCGAGGTGCAGCGCACCGCCACCGCGACCTACCTGCTGCGCGACCTCGTGAACACCCCGGCCAACGACCTCGGCCCGGCGGAACTGGCCGAGGTGGCCCATGCCGTGGCGGAGGAATTCGAGGCCGGGCTGGACGTCATCGTCGGCGACGACCTGCTCGACCGCGACTATCCGGCCATCCACGCGGTGGGCCGGGCCAGCCCGCGGGCGCCGCGGCTGATCGACCTGCGCTGGGGCAACCCGGCGCACCCGAAGGTGACCATCGTCGGCAAGGGTGTCTGCTTCGACAGCGGCGGGCTGGACATCAAGCCGTCGTCGGGCATGCTGCTGATGAAGAAGGACATGGGCGGCGCCGCGCACGCGCTGGCGCTGGGCCGCATGGTGATGATGGCGGGGCTGCCGGTGCGGCTGCGCGTGCTGGTTCCGGCGGTGGAGAACGTGATCTCCGGCAACGCCTTCAAGCCGATGGATGTGCTGAAGACGCGCAAGGGCCTGAGCGTGGAGGTCGGCAACACCGACGCCGAAGGGCGGCTGATCCTGTGCGACGCGCTGGCCGAGGCGGATTCGGAGAAGCCCGCCCTGCTGATCGACTTCGCCACCCTGACCGGGGCCGCCCGCGTCGCGCTGGGGCCGGACCTGCCGGCGCTGTTCGCCAACGACGACGCTCTCGCCGACGACCTGTTGGCCGCCGGCGAGGAGCAGGGCGACCCGCTGTGGCGCCTGCCGCTGTGGGCGCCCTACCGCAAGGGGCTGGACAGCAAGGTGGCCGACCTCAACAACGTGACCAGCAACGGCATGGCCGGGGCGATCACCGCCGGGCTGTTCCTCCAGGAATTCGTGTCGAAGGACACGCCCTGGGCGCATCTCGACACCTTCGCCTGGAACAGCGGCGCCCGCCCCGGCCGCCCGGAAGGCGGCGAGGCGCTGGGCCTGCGCGCGGCCTATGCGGTCATCGCCAAGCGGTTCGGGTGATAGAACGGCGCAACATCCGGCATATGGTTAAAATTGTCACCCCCGCGGGCGTCGCGGGGGTGGCGTGCCGATTCGGAAAGGACTAAAACCTTCGGGTAGGACCGGTGGACTCGGGTGCCGGCCGGGTTTTTGGAGGCGGACACATGGCGCTGAAGGTTCGTGAGGATTATCGCACCCTCACCGGTCCGGAGAAGGCGGCCATTCTGATGCTGGCGCTGGGCGAGGAGCATTCGTCCAAGCTGTTCGCGATGATGGACGACGAGGAGATCAAGGAGCTGTCGCAGGTGATGGCGAACCTCGGCACCGTCTCCGCCAACCTGATCGAGCGCCTGTTCGTCGAATTCGCGGAACAGATGTCGGCCACCGGCTCGCTGGTCGGTTCCTTCGACTCCACCGAACGCCTGCTGCTGAAGACGCTGCCCAAGGACAAGGTCGACTCCATCATGGAGGAGATCCGTGGTCCCGCCGGCCGCACCATGTGGGACAAGCTGGCCAACGTCAACGAGTCGGTCCTGTCCAACTACCTGAAGAACGAGTACCCGCAGACCGTGGCGGTGGTTCTGTCGAAGATCCGCCCGGAACACGCCGGCCGCGTGCTGACCCAGCTGCCGGAAAGCTTCGCGATGGAGGTCATCATGCGCATGCTGCGTATGGAGGCCGTGCAGAAGGAGGTTCTGGACGACGTGGAGCGCACGCTGCGCACCGAGTTCATGACCAACCTCGCCCGCACCAGCCGCCGCGACAGCCACGAGATGCTGGCGGAAATCTTCAACGGCCTGGACCGCACGACCGAACACCGCTTCATGGCCGCCCTGGAGGAGCGCAACCGCGACAGCGCCGAGCGCATCAAGTCGCTGATGTTCACCTTCGAGGACCTGTCCAAGCTCGATCCCTCCGGCGTCCAGGCCCTGCTGCGCAGCGTCGACAAGCAGAAACTCGCCACCGCCCTGAAGGGCGCGTCGGAGACGCTGAAGGACCTGTTCTTCTCCAACATGTCGGAACGCGCGGCGAAGATCCTGCGCGAGGACATGGCCGCCATGGGGCCGGTCCGCGTCCGCGAGGTGGACGAATCCCAGATGTACATGGTCCAGCTCGCCAAGGACCTGGCGGCCCGCGGCGAAATCGTCATCTCCGAAGGCAGCGGCGAGAACGAGTTGATCTACTGAGCGGGCTCCCGACGAGGAGCCCCCACCCTCCCCATGCTCGCGCATGGGTCCCCTCCCTCCCCCGCTGTGCAGGGGAGGGCCATGTTCAAAGCCAGCGGAGTTCCCTCCCCTGCGCAGCGGGAGAGGGTTAGGGTGGGGGCCAAGCTCCGCTTTCCCCGACACATTCCCCCACCCGCGACACCCTGACCGATCGATCCGGTTGCGAAACGCTTGCCTGTCCGGGCCGGGTTGGGGGACACTCCTTCGCCGCGCGTCCCGAATGCGGGGGCCTTTGGGGGCAAGGGACGCGGCACGCGGGGGGAAAACATGGCACGGAACCTGAAAGCGCTCGGCCTGTGGCGGACGGCTCTGATCGCCAGCGTCCGGCAGGACGGGCCGGATCTGTCGGCGCGGCAGATGGCCATCATGCTCCAGGTCTATCTGACCGATCCGCCGCACACCGTGCGCGGTCTGGCGGCGACTCTGGACATCTCCAAGCCCGCGGTGACCCGCGCGCTCGACCGGCTGTCGCTGCTCGGCTTCATCAAGCGCAAGCGCGACGTCGAGGACAAGCGCAGCGTGCTGGTCCAGCGCACCGTGAAGGGCAGCGTCTTCCTGTCCGACTTCGCCGAGCTGGTCGTCGCGGCGGGCGCCGTGGCGCCGGAGGACATGGCGGTCATCCGCGCCGAGGAGGAGGTGGCCGCCTCCGCCAAGGCGCGGCTGGAGGCGCAGTTGGGCGCCTCCAACCCTGTGGCGGTGCCCGCCTGACCGCCGCCGCTGTCAGTAGCCCTGGCTGCGGTCCACGAGGTTCGGCAGCGGACGGCCTTCGCGGAACGCGGTGATCGCGTCGGCCACCACCGCGGCGGAGCGCGACGGGTGGGTGATGGCGGCGACGTGCGGCGTCACATGCACCTTCGGGTGGGTCCAGAAGGGATGGCCGGCGGGCAGCGGTTCCTCCGCGAACACGTCCAGGCTGGCCCCGGCGATGTGCCCGCTCTCCAGCGCTTCCAGCAGATCGTCCTCCACCAGATGCCCACCGCGCGCGGCGTTGACGACCACTGCCCCCTTGGGCAGGGCGGCGAACAGCTTGCGGTTCAGCAGGCCGCGCGTCTCCGCCGTCAGCGGCAGCAGGCAGACCAGCAGGTCGCACTGCCCGAGCATCGCCGCCAGCCCCTCGGGTCCGGAAAAGCTCTCCACCCCCGGCAGCGTCTTCGGCGTCCGGCTCCAGCCCAGCACGCGGTAGTCCATGCTCAGCAGCGTCTTCGCCGAGGCCATGCCCAACTCGCCCAGGCCCAGGATGCCGACGCTCACCTCCGGCGCCGGGCGGTGGTCCAGCGGTTCCCACCGCCCGGCCTGCTGGAGCGCCTTGTACTCGTCGAGGAGCCGGTGCCAGCGCAGCACCTGGAGCGCCACATAGCCGGCCATGTCCACGGTCAGCCCTTCCGACACCATGCGGACCAGCGGCACGTCGGGCAGGGTGGGGTCGAGCAGCAGCGATTCCACCCCGGCGCCCAGCGACACGATCAGCTTCAGGTTCGGCAGGGTGGCGAGCAGCCCGTGCGGCGGCTTCCACACCAGCGCCATCTCGATGTCCGCCAGGTCCCCGATCTCGGGCCACACCCGCACCTCCAGGCCGGGCAGGCGGGCGTCCAGCTCGCTCAGCCAGCGGTCGGACCGGTCGGTGGTGGAGCAGAAAAGCAGCGTCACGGTGCAAACCCCTGTAATGTTATTGTTCGTCGTCGAACCCTTCCGAGCCAACCGTGCCCCGTCTGATCCTGCTGAACAAGCCCTATGGCGTGCTGCCGCAATTCACTGATGAGCAGGGGCGCCCGACGCTGGCCGACCATGTCCCGGTGAAAGGAGTCTACGCCGCCGGGCGGCTGGACCGCGACAGCGAGGGGTTGCTGGCGCTGAGCGACGACGGCGCGCTGATCGCCCGCATCGCCTCGCCGAAGCACAAGCTGCCCAAGACCTATTGGGTGCAGGTGGAGGGCATCCCGACCGAGGAGGCATTGCAGCGCCTGCGCGACGGGGTGACGCTCAACGACGGGCCGACCCTGCCCGCCGAGGCCCGCCGGATGGAGGAGCCGGACGGCCTGTGGCCGCGCGACCCGCCCGTGCGCTTCCGTGCCGCCATCCCGACGAGCTGGATCGCCTTGACCCTGCGGGAGGGGCGGAACCGGCAGGTGCGCCGCATGACCGCCGCGGTCGGCTTCCCGACCCTGCGGCTGATCCGCTGGTCCATCGGCGACTGGACGCTGGACGGTCTGGCGCCCGGCCAATGGCGCGAGGTGACGGTGCCGGGGCGGACATCCGCGAAGGCGCCGTCCGGCAACACGAAGGCAAAGCGCCCGCGGAGCCAAGGCAATCGCATTCGACCCTTATAGCCCTCTCCCCTCCGCTCACGCGCAAACTTCGTTTGCGCTGACGCGACAGGCGGACCTTTGGTCCGCCGAAAGCGGGGAGAGGGTGGCCCGTAGGGCCTCTCGCGCTGGCTGAAGGCCAGCGCTGACGGCGGCAGGCTGATGCCTCTGGTATCCGCTGAGAGCCGGTGAGGGGGATGGGCGTGGTGGTGCGTCCGGCAAAAGCGCAACCCCCTCACCCTAACCCTCTCCCCAGAGGGGAGAGGGGATATTGAATGCGATTGCGCTACATCCGCACGGCGTCGGACTTGACGGCCTCCAGATTCAGGGCGGCGGCGAGCAGGGCGCGGGTGTATTCCTCCCGCGGCTCCTCGAAGATGCGGCGTGTGGGGCCCTGCTCCACCACCTTGCCGTCCTTCATGACGATGACGTGGCTGCTGAGCGCCCGCACCACCCGCAGGTCGTGGCTGATGAAGAGATAGGCGAGGTTGTTGCGCGCCTGGATGTCGCGCAGCAGATCGACGATCTGCGCCTGCACCGACATGTCGAGCGCGCTGGTCGGCTCGTCCAGCACCACGAACTTCGGCTTCAGCACCAGGGCGCGGGCGATGGCGATGCGCTGGCGCTGGCCGCCGGAGAACTCGTGCGGGTAGCGGTGGCGGCTGGAGGCGTCGAGCCCCACTTCCTCCAGCGCCTTCGCCACCATGGCGTCGCGTTCGGCGCCGGAGCCGATGCCGTGGATCGTCAGCCCCTCGCCGATGATCTGGCCGACCGACAAGCGGGGCGACAGGCTGCCGTAGGGGTCCTGGAAGACCACCTGCATCTCCCGGCGCAGACCGCGCAGCTTCTTCGCCTGCCAGCCCTGGATGTCCTTGCCGTCGAAGCGGATCGCCCCCTCGCTGGCGTGCAGGCGCAGCAGGGCCAGCCCCAGCGTCGTCTTGCCGGAACCGGACTCGCCGACCACCCCGACCGTATGCCCCTGCCGCACGTTGACCGACACACCGTCCACGGCGCGGACATGATCGACGGTGCGGCGCAGCAGGCCCTTCTTGATGGGGAACCAGACCTTGAGGTTGTCGGCGGCCATGATCTCCGGCGCGTCGGCGGGCGGGGTCAGCGGGTCGCCCTTCGGCTCCGCGGCCAGGAGCTTGCGCGTGTAAGCGTGCTGCGGGCGGGCGAAGATGTCGGCCACTTCGGCCTGCTCGACGATCTCCCCCTGGTTCATCACGCAGACCCGGTCGGCCATCTTGCGCACCACGCCCAGGTCGTGGGTGATGAGCAGCAGCGCCATGCCGAAGCGGCGCTGGAGGTCCTTCAGCAGCTCCAGGATCTGGGCCTGGATGGTCACGTCCAGCGCGGTGGTCGGCTCGTCGGCGATCAGCAGGTCGGGCTCGTTGGCGAGCGCCATGGCGATCATCACGCGCTGGCGCTGGCCGCCCGACAGCTCGTGCGGGTAGGCGTTCAGCCGCTTTTCCGGGTTGGGCAGCCCGACCAGCCGCAGCAGCTCCAGCGTGCGCTTGCGCGCGGCGGCGCGGGACAGGCCCTTGTGCAGGAACAGCGTCTCGTTGATCTGCCGCTCGATGCTGTGCAGCGGGTTCAGCGAGGTCATCGGCTCCTGGAAGATCATGGCGATGCGGTCGCCGCGCACGTCGCGCAGCACCTTCTCCTCCGCCCCGACCAGTTCGGTCCCGCGGAAGCGGATGGAGCCCTGCGGGTGGCGCGCCATCGGGTAGGGCAGCAGTTGCAGGATCGACAGGGCGGTGACCGACTTGCCCGACCCGGACTCGCCGACCAGCGCCAGGGTCTCTCCCTTGGCGATGTCGAAGGACACGCCCTTCACCGCGTGCATCGCCCCGCCGCCCGAGCGGAACTCGACATGGAGGTTGCGGACGGAGAGGAGATCGTCGGTCGCGGTCATGGTTTCCATCCTAGGAGGCCGGCTTGCCGGCGAGCAGAGCCGACAGCAGGGGGTGCGGCGTGGCGGAAAACGGGTTGACGACGGTCAGGCCGCGCCATGTGAAGCCGTCTTGCATGTCTTCCGACAGCATCAGACGGCAGCCGGACTCCGCAGCAGCCGACAGGACGACGCTGTCCCAGATCGACAATCGATGGATTGCCGCCAGATCGATCGCCGCCATCATCACGGCGGCGGTGGTGTCCACCGGTGTGTAGAGATCGCACCAGTTCAGGATCGCGGTGCGGACCTCGGTCGCCGGGCGTTTGGCCTTTCCGGTGAGCACGCGGTACAGCTCCCCCAGAACCTGGGCTGGAACAACGACGTCCTCCGCGGGAACGGCGTCCAGCAGATCGTGGACCACCGCCGGCTTGTGCGTGTCGGATGGCAGGAAGGCGACGCCCTCGGCGTAGATGAGCAGGTTCGTATCGAGGGCGACGCGCATGCTCACTCCTCGTACAGCTCGTCGCGGCTCCAGCGCGGACCGACGATCTGCACCGGCTGCGTCCTCAGCCGTGCCATCAATGTGGACTTGGCGGCATCGGACAGCGCGCTGCTCCGCTTGGTGGGAACGATCCGTGCGACCGGTGTCCCATGGGAGGTCACGACATAGCTGTGCCCTTCCTTCACGCTTCGAAGGATCTGGGAGAAATTCCGGTTGGCCTCGGCAGCAGAAACAGCTTCTTCCATGAGACGCGCACCAAATGTAGTGAATTTGCCTACAGAATGGCTGCGGACCGGCAGCCCGTCAAGAAGGGCGCTCATTCCGCGGCCTTCTGCGCCACCGCCGCCGCCTCGTTGGCGGTTCCGGTGGCGGTGGAGAGCTGGCCGATGGTCTTGCGCGGGTCGAAGGCGTCGCGCACCGCCTCGCCGATGAAGATCAGCAGGCTCAGCATGATCGCCAGCACGAAGAAGGCGGTCAGGCCCAGCCAGGGCGCCTGGAGGTTCGCCTTGCCCTGGGCCAGCAACTCGCCCAGCGAGGGGGAGCCGGGTGGCAGGCCGAAGCCCAGGAAGTCCAGCGCCGTCAGGGTGGTGATGGAGCCGTTCAGGATGAAGGGCAGGAAGGTCAGCGTCGCCACCATCGCGTTGGGCAGCACGTGACGCACCATGATCGTGGCGTCGGTGGCGCCCAGCGCGCGGGCGGCGCGCACATAGTCGAAGTTGCGCGCCCGCAGGAACTCCGCCCGCACCACATGAACCAGCGAGGTCCAGGAGAACAGCAGCAGCAGACCGAGCAGCCACCAGAAGTTCGGCGTCACCACGCTGGACAGGATGATGAGCAGGAACAGGGTGGGCAGGCCCTGCCAGATCTCGATGAAGCGCTGGAACAGCAGGTCGGTGATGCCGCCGAAATAACCCTGCACCGCTCCCGCCATGACGCCGACGACCGAGGAGAAGGCGGTCAGCACCAGCCCGAACAGCACCGAGATGCGGAAGCCGTAGATCAGCCGCGCCGTCACGTCGCGCCCCTGGTCGTCGGTGCCCAGCCAGTTGTCGGCGGACGGCGGGGCCGGGGCGGGAACCGGCAGGTTGTAGTTGATGGTGCGGTAGCCGTAGGGGATCGGCGGCCAGACGATCCAGCCCTTCTCCTCGATCAGCTGGCGCACGTAGGGATCGCGGTAATCGGTCTCCGTCTCGAACTCGCCGCCGAAGGTGGTCTCCGGATAGGCGGTGAAGACGGGCCAATAGAGCGCGTTGTCGTATTTGATGAGCAACGGGCGGTCGTTCGCGATGAACTCCGCGCCCAGCGACAGGGTGAACAGCACCAGGAAGATCCAGAAGGACCAGAAGCCCCGCCGGTTCGCCCGGAAATTCGCCAGCCGCCGCCGGGTGAGCGGGGTGACGCGCAGGCCGAGGAAGCGGTCGCCGGTCATGCACGGCCCTCCCGACGGGCGTTTTCCCTCTCCCCTCTGGGGAGAGGGGAGGGTGAGGGGGTTGCGCGTGGCGGTGCGTCCGGCAAAAGCGCAACCCCCTCACCCCAACCCTCTCCCCAGAGGGGAGAGGGAGCATGCGTCAAGATCGCAAAGCTCGCCATCACACCCTCCGCGCTTCGAAGTCGATGCGAGGATCGACGGCGACGTAGGTCACGTCGCCGACGAGGTTCATGATGAGCCCCAGCAGCGTGAAGAAATAGAGCGTGCCGAACATCACCGGATAGTCGCGGTTGATCGCCGCCTCGAAGCCCAGAAGCCCCAACCCGTCCAGCGAGAAGATTACCTCGATCAGCAGGGCGCCGGTGAACAGGATGCCGATGAAGGCGCCGGGGAAGCCGGCGATGACGATCAGCATGGCGTTGCGGAAGATGTGGCCGTAGAGCACCCGCCGCTCCGCCAGCCCCTTGGCGCGGGCGGTCACGACATACTGCTTGTTGATCTCCTCCAGGAAGGAGTTCTTGGTCAGCATGGTCAGGCCGGCGAAGCCGCCGATCACCATGGACAGCACCGGCAGCACCATGTGCCACATGTAGTCCAGAATCTGCTGCCACCAGGGCAGGCTTGCCCAGTTGTCCGACACCAGCCCGCGCAGCGGGAACAGGTCGAAATAGCGCCCGCCGGCGAAGACGACGATCAACAGCACGGCGAACAGGAAGCTGGGGATGGCGTAGCCGACGATGACCACGCCGGAGGTCCAGACGTCGAAGGGCTGGCCGTCGCGCACCGCCTTGGCGATGCCCAGCGGGATCGACACCAGATAGACGATCAACGTCGTCCAGATGCCCAGCGAGATCGACACCGGCATCTTCTCGATCACCAGATCGACAACGCTGCGGTCGCGGAAATAGCTCTTGCCGAAGTCGAACATCAAGTAGTTCGACATCATGTGGATGAAGCGCTCGTGCAGCGGCTTGTCGAAGCCGAACTCGCGTTCGAGCTGCTTGATGAATTCCGGGTCCAGCCCCTGGGCGCCGCGGTAGCGGCTGCCGGTGTCGCCGCCCTGGGCCTGCTGCGCCGCCGGACCGCCGGTCTCGCCGCCGCCGGTGCCGCCGATGCGGGCGGTCGCCTCCACCGCGGTGCCCTGGACGCGGGCGATCATCTGCTCGATGGGACCGCCGGGGGCGATCTGCACGATCAGGAAATTGATGACCATGATCCCGAACAGCGTCGGGATGATCAGCAGCAGACGGCGGATGATGTAGGCCAGCATCGCGCGGGTTCGCCTTTCTGTTTGCCGTCTCACCCCAGCGGCACGTTCGCGCCGCCGGGGTGCCCCTCTCGATCAATGCTAACGCATTGATCTGCCGGGTTCTACGGTTGGAAAATGATGGAAGCGGTCATTTCCCAACCGTCTCAGGGCGCCGCGCGGCGGGCCGTGTTGGCGAGCTTCGCGTTCTTGTCCGGATCGACCCACCAGGTGTCGGTGAAGGCCAAGCCGTATTTGGGCGCAACCGCCGGATGGGAGAAACGGTTCCAATAGGCGACGCGCCGCACGTCGTCGTGCCATTGCGGGATGACGTACCAGCCCCACAGCAGCACGCGGTCGAGCGCGCGGGTCGCCGTGATCAGACTCTCGCGGTCGGGGGCCTGGATGACCTTGTCGATCAGCGCGTCGACCACCGGGTCCTTGATGCCGGCCAGATTGCGGCTGCCCGGCTGGTCGGCGCGGGCGGATTGCCAGTAGTCGCGCTGCTCGTTGCCGGGCGAGGTCGATTGCAGGATGCGCTGGATGACCATGTCGAAGTCGTAGCGGTCGATCCGGTTCTGATACTGGGCGGTGTCCACCACGCGGATGGCCGCCTCGATCCCGGCGCGCTCCAGGTTGCGGACGAAGGGCTGGACGATGCGGTCCATGTCCGGCTGCACCAGCAGGATCTCGAAGCGCATCGGCTCGCCGGTCTTCGCGTTCAGCAGCTTGTTGCCCTTCAGCTCCCACCCGGCCTCCTTGAGCAAGGACAGCGCCGTGCGCAGGTTCGGTCGGATGTTGCCGGACCCGTCGGTCTGCGGCGGCGCGAAGGGCTTGGTGAAGACCTCCTCCGGCACCGTGCCGCGGAACGGCTCCAGCAGCTTCAGCTCCTCCGGCGAGGGCAGGCCGCTGGAGGCCAGCTCGGAATTGGAGAAGAAGCTCTTGGTGCGCTGGAACAGCCCGTAGGACAGGTTCGCCCGCGTCCATTCATAGTCGAACAGGTAATTCAGCGCCTCGCGCACCTTGCGGTCGGCGAAGACCGGGCGGCGGCTGTTGAAGACGAAAGCCTGCATGCCCTGCGGGTCCTGGTGCTTGATCTCCTCGCGGACGATGTGGCCGTCGCGGACGGCGGGCACGTCGTAGCCGGTTACCCAGTTCTTCGACGAATGCTCCACCCGGAAATCGATGGCCCCGGCCTTGAAGGCTTCGAACACCACGTCCAGGTCGCGGTAATAGTCGAAGCGGATGCGGTCGAAGTTGTAGCGCCCGCGGTTGACCGGCAGGTCCTTGGCCCACCAGTCCGTCACCCGCTCGAAGACGAGGGAGCGGCCGGGCTGCACCTCGGTGATCCGGTAGGGGCCGCTGCCGACGATGGGGTCCAGCGTCGTGCTGGCGAAGTCGCGCACCCCGTTGCCGTCGCCCTCGAACACATGCTTGGGCAGCACCGGCAGCTGGCCCATGATGACCGGCAGCTCGGGGTTGCCGCCGTCGCGGAAGGTGAAGGTGACCGTCCGCTCGTCCGTCTTCTCCGCCTTCACCACGTCGGCGTAGTAGGTGCGGTAGAGCGGGTGGCCCTTGTCGCGCAGCGTCTCGAAGCTCCACACCACGTCCTCGGCGGTCACCGGGGCGCCGTCGTGGAAGCGCGCCTGCGGGCGCAGCGTGAAGCGCACCCAGCTCCGGTCCTCGGCGACGGTGATGGTCTCGGCGAGCAGCCCGTAGCGGGTCAGCACCTCGTCCCCGCTCTCCACCGTCAGCGTGTCGAAGGGCAGGGTGGCCCCGGCGGCGACCGACCCGCGCAGGATGAAGGGGTTCAGGCTGTCGAAGCTGCCGTAGGTCGCCAGCTTGATCTCGCCGCCCTTCGGGGCGTCGGGGTTGACGTAGTCGAAATGTTGGAAGTCCGGCCCGTATTTCGGCGTCCCATGGGCAGTGACGGCGTGCCTTGCGGCCTCCGGCTGGGTGGATTGGGCACAGGCCGTGGCGAAGGGTTCCGCCAGATACAGGCACATGACCGCGGCCAGGATCGCTTTACCGGTCTTCCTCATGCCCCTCTCGGTCCTTATTGTTTCCGGTAAGGTAGGGGTCCGTCTATGGCACATTCAAGGCGGAGACGGTTATGGCGGCGTCCAAGCTTGCGGTGGGCTGGGGGGACGGTGCGGCGATTGGCGCCTGGAGCGCCGCGGCAAGCCCGTCCACGACCCGCGTCAGCGTGTCCAGCTCCTCCAGGGAACGGGCGAACAGGGCCGGGGTCATCCGTTTCTCAAGTTCCGTGATCCCTTCGAACAGGTCGCGCCCGGTGTCGATCGCCAAAATGAATCGCTGCCCGTCGGTGGCCAGCCGGGCCTGGCGGGCGCCTGCAAGGGAGGCAAGCCGCGCGGCCAGAGTTCGCAGTTCCGGCGGGAACCGGCGTTCGGCCTCCGCCAAATCGCCGTGAATCGGGGTCAGCACCGGCTCGGTGCCACGGGCGCCAAGGGTGAGCGTGCAGGACAGCGGCGGAACTCCCGGCTGCGGCAGGTCAATGCAGAGAAGCCAGCCGTGGAAGATCCGGACGGTTCCCGTCAGAAACCCCGCGAATGCGTAGAGGTCGACCTCGTTGAACCAGAAATTCAAGCCTTGGCGGATGCCGGCGAAGCCATCCTTAGCATGGGCGGAACGCGGCTTCAGGTCACTGAAAAGCTGGCGCAACTGGTGCTGCTTGAGGCAACTGCCTGATGCGTGGATCAGATCGGCATGGCGGCAGATTGCCAGCACGAGCGAAATGATGATGCGCTTGCGGTGGTGACGGAACACAACGAACGGGACAGTGATGATGGCCAGCGCTACGGCGGCATAGAGCCTCCAGCCGGCGTAGCTGGCCTTCATCAGAAAGGGCAGCTTCATCAGGACAAGCACAGTCCAGCCGGTCAGAGCGACGAAGACCAGCAGGATGAGAGCGGCGCGCGTTCTGGCGCGCCGGCGCTTCAGCCGTTGCAGCAGGGGGCGGACCTCCCGGTCGAAGAGGTCTTCTGAATCAGAGGCTATCGAGGAGGGTGTCTCCGGGGTCATGGGACGGCGGCCCTCAGCCTTCCTTGCCCGGCTTCACCCACCACGCCTCCGGGAAGCCGCTGTTGCGGAAGCCCAGATCGTATTTCGGCGTCTTCTCCGGGAAGCCGAGCGTCGTCCGGTGGGCGATCCAGTTGTCCGGGTTGTACCAGTGCGGCACCATGTAGAAGCCCCACAGCAGCACGCGGTCGAGCGCGCGGGTCGCCGCCTGGACGGACGCCAGATCCTTCGCCGCCAGCGCCTTTTCGATCATCGCGTCGGCCGCCGGTTCCTTGATGCCGGCGTAGTTGGCCGATCCCCGGACGTCCGCGGCGGCGGAGCCGAAATAGCTGCGCAGCTCGGTTCCCGGCGGGGTGAAGAAGTTGAAGTTCGCCACCACCACGTCGAAGTCGAACTCGTCGGTGCGCGCCTGGAACTGGGCGGTGTCGACCACCCGCAGGACCGCGTCGATGCCCGCCTTGCGCAGCGCCTCGACATAGGGCTGGATCACGCGGGTCAACGCGCCGGTGCCGTCGAGGAACTCGATGCTCAGCACCTCGCCGGTCTTCGCGCTGGACATCCGGCCGTTCTTCAGCTCCCACCCGGCCTCGCGGAACAGGCGCATGGCCTCGCGCAGGTTGTTGCGGGTGTTGCCGCTGCCGTCGGTCTTGGGCGGCTCGAAGGGGGTGGTGAAGACGCGCTCCGGCAGCTGGGCGCGGAAGGGCTCCAGCAGGGCCAGCTCCTCCGGCGTCGGCGGCCCCTTGGCGCCGAAGTCGGAGTTGGGGAAGTTGGAGGTGGTGCGGAGATACTGGCCGTACAGGATGTTCTTCTGAATCCATTCGAAGTCGAACAGATAGCCCAGCGCCTCGCGCACCCGCGGGTCGGCGAATTTGGCGCGGCGGGTGTTCAGGCGGAAGCCCTGGGCGCCCAGCGGCAGGTCGCTCTTCACCTCCACGCGGTTCACCCGGCCGTCCTTGGCGGCGGGGAAGTCGTAGCCGGTGGTCCAGCGCTGCGCCCGGTTCTCGGTGCGGAAGTCGTAGGCGCCGGCCTTGAAGGCCTCGAACATCACGTCGTCGTCGCGGTAGTAATCGACCTTCACGCTGTCGAAATTGTAGAAGCCGCGCGCCGTCGGCAGATCGCGGCCCCACCAGTCGGCCACCCGCTCGAAGGTGATGGAGCGGCCCGGATCGACGGTCCTGATGCGGTAGGGGCCGCTGCCCAGCACCGGCTCCAGCGTCGTCTTGGAAATGTCGCGTCCGTTGGCGGTCCACCAATGCTCGGGCTGGGGGGCGATGCTGGTGGCGAAGTCGATGATCGGCTTCATCTCCCCGGTGGTCTTCAGGGTGATCTTCAGCCGGTGCTCGTCCAGCGCCTCCACCGCGGCGACGCGGTCGAGGAAGGATTTCAGGAAGGGGTTGCCGTGCGCCTGAATGGAATCCCAGGCGAAGACCACGTCGCCGGCGGTCACCGGCACGCCGTCGTGCCAGCGCGCCTCCCGGCGCAGGTGGAAGACGGCCCAGCTCTTGTCGTCGGGCAACTCCACCGACTCCGCCAGCGACCCGTAGGCCGCGTCCATCTCCCAGCCGGAACCGACCATCAGCGAGTCGGCGATCAGCCCCAGCGTGCGCGGGGTGACGCCGCGCAGGATGATCGGGTTCAGGCTGTCGAAGCTGCCCTGCGCGGCCAGCGTGATCTGTCCGCCCTTCGGCGCGTCGGGGTTGGCGTGCGGGAAGTGGGTGAAGCCCGGCTTGAATTCCGGCTCGCCGAACTGCTTCAGGGCGGGAACGGTGACGGTTTCCGCTTGGACCCCATTCGCCTGGATTGGCGCCGTCAGCGCAAGGAGAGCCAAGACAGCGGTCGTCCGGGCGGCAGCGAGAACTCGGCGCATCGTCGGTCCTGATGTGGTTGGCCTGGGATCGTGAGGCGGATCAGCCTTAGCATGTACGCGCCTCGCGGCGCGTCAAGTCCGCGTACGCAACGGTATCTTACGCCCGTCCGCTGGCGCCGGCCGGTTCCGGGGCGCAAAAAAGGCGAACATGTGGCAAGCCCGACGAGGTGGTGACATGTCGATGTTCCGGCGCACGAGCGCGGAGTTTCTCGGCACCTTCTGGCTGGTCTTCGGCGGCTGCGGCAGCGCCGTGCTGTCCGCCGCCTTTCCGGAGGTCGGGATCGGGCTGACCGGCGTCTCCCTGGCCTTCGGCCTGACGGTGCTGACCATGGCCTACTCGGTCGGCCACATCTCCGGCTGCCACCTGAACCCGGCGGTCACGGTGGGGCTGTGGGCCGGCGGGCGTTTCCCGGCCAAGGACATCCTGCCCTATGTCATCGCGCAGCTGGTCGGCGCCTTCCTGGCGGCGGTGGTGCTGTACGTCATCGCCACCGGCAAGGCCGACTGGTCGCTGGCCGCCAAGGGGCTGGCCGCCAACGGGTACGGGGAGCATTCGCCGGGCGCGTACAACCTGACCTCGGGCCTGCTGGCCGAGGTGGTCCTGACCTTCATGTTCCTGATCGTCATCCTGGGCTCCACCGACCGGCGGGCGCCCGCCGGCTTCGCGCCGCTGGCCATCGGTCTGGCGCTGACGCTGATCCACCTCATCAGCATCCCGGTCACCAACACGTCGGTGAACCCGGCGCGCAGCACGGGGCCGGCGCTGGTCGTCGGCGGCTGGGCGCTGCAACAGCTCTGGGCCTTCTGGGTGGCGCCGCTGGTCGGCGGGCTGCTCGGCGGGCTGGCCTACCGTGCGCTGGCCGAGGAGCTGCCGCCGAAACCGGCCATCACCGGCGAGGCCCGGCCTTCCACCTGAGTCCGTCCACCTGAGTCCTTCCTGACCCTTCCCTTCGGGTCCCTCCCGACTACGCGGACCGTGCCCCTCCGGCGCGGTCCGTTTTTTGTCGGAATTTTCACCACGGAGGCACGGAGCCATCGACACGAGGCCTCTCTGTGCCTCCGTGTCTCTGTGGTTCATCCCTGTCCACCGGAAGTCACGGCCTTGTCGCGGGAACTCTTGGCCCGTCAACGGTTATTCTGGGAATCCGTTGACGCACCGGGAGTATATCATGCGGCAGTTCGACCCCGATTCCAACCCGATGACCGACGAGGATTACGGAATCGTCCTCGGCCTGTTCATCGGCATTTACCTGGGGCTGCTGGCCGTCTCGCTGCTGCCCTGACCGGCGCGGGTCTTCTTCCAATGGTCCGCCATGCGCTCCATGAGCTGGCGGTAGCGGCGGTCGGACCGCATCATCCGGCGCACCGCCTTGCCGTTGCGCGGGTCGGCGAGCATCCATTCCTCCGCGGCCATCTGGTGCTCCGGATGGATGGACAGCATGTAGATCGCCGCCTGCTCCGGCCCCGTCACGGCCTCCTCCTTCAGCCCTTCCAGGATCGCCCCGACATAGAGCGGCAGGACGTTGCGGAAGTCCTCCGGGCCGGTGCCGTCCTGGCTGGAGGCGTCCTCCCCGGCGCCCATCAGGGCGCGGCGCTCCTCCGCCGGCAGGGCGAAGAAGGCGTCCAGCCCCAGCAGCAGGTCGCAGACCGTCTTCTTGCGGACCAGCCAGTTCGCCCCGCCCGACACCCGGCCGGCCAGCGAATGCAGGAAGGGGCGCAGCTTCTCCGGCGAGGTCTCGAAGACGGAGCGGGCGGGCGTGGCGATGGTGGCCATGGGCGTGGTCCTCCTGTCTCAGCCGGCCAGGGCGGCCAGCGTCTCGCGGTGGGTGCGGGCGTCGCCCGCGGCGACCACCCGCCCGCTGGACTTGGCGTCGAGCGGCTGGCCGTCCCAATCGGTCATCAGCCCGCCGGCCCCGGTCACCACCGGCACCAGCGCCGCGAAGTCGTAGAGCTTCAGCCCCGATTCGACGACGAGGTCGTAATAGCCCGCCGCCAGCAGGCCGTAGCTGTAGCAGTCGCCGCCATAGACGGACACCTTGGCCGCCCCCGCCACCCGGCGGAAGGCGTCCTGGTCCGCACCGGGGAACAGGTCGGGCGAGGTGGTGCCCAGCGTCGCCGCGGCCAGCCCCCCGGCGCACGCGCGCACGCGGGCCGGCTGGCCGTTGAACAGGGTGGGGCGGCCCTCGACGCCCAGCCAGCGGTCCCGGACGATGGGCTGGTCGATGACCCCCAGCACCGGGCGACCGCGGTGCAGCAGGGCGATCAGCGTTCCGAAGATCGGGCGGCCGGTGATGAAGGACTTGGTGCCGTCGATGGGGTCGATCACCCACACCCACTCGGCGTCCAGGTTCTTGGTCCCGAACTCCTCGCCATAGATGCCGTCGTCGGGGCGCTCGGCCTCGATGATGGTGCGGATGGTCCGCTCCGCCTCGCGGTCGGCGATGGTGACGGGGGAGGCGTCGGCCTTGTCGTCCACCGCCACCGGCGTGCGGAAATACTGGCGGATGACCGGGCCGGAGGCGTCGGCCAGACGCTCCGCCAGGGTCACCAGGGGGGTGGGGCAGGGTTCGGTCATGGTCGCTCCGCCGGAATGCGCGTGGTTGGGACGAGGACGGCATCCTAGTCGGGTGCTCTCCCGGCGCAAACCATCAATGCGGGGGGAGGGTTGCGCGGGACGCCGCTTCCCCGTTCCGCGGGCTTGTGGCAGCCTCTTCGCCATGCACGACCGCTCCTCCCCACCCGACCGCCCGAACGCCTACGCCGGCATTCCGCTCGACCGCGCCGCCGTGCGCCGCAAGGACAAGGACTGGCTGAAAGACGCCTGGGCCTCGCCGAACGCGCGCCTGCTGCCCGTGGCGAAATCGCGCAACTTCGTGACCGGCGACGCCGACTCGGCCCGCGCGGTCGCCGTGGCCTGTGGTGGCGACTGGGGCGTGGAGCCGGTCTTCCTCGGCCTGCTGGACGGCGTGCCGCAGTTCACCGTGGACCTGACCGGTCTGGAAGCGCCGGAGGAGCATCCGGCCCTGGCCGGGCTCGGTCGCTTCGAGGACCTGCGCGCCGTCGGCCCGCTGATGGAGGCGACGGAGGCCGGGCTGTGCGCCTACGCCCGCGGCATCACCTGGTGGAACGCCCGGCACCGCTTCTGCGGCGTCTGCGGCTCCGTCGCTATGGGTGCCGAGGGCGGGCACGTGCGCGTCTGCACCAACCCGGACTGTGCCACGCACCATTTCCCGCGCACCGACCCGGCGGTGATCATGCTGGTCCATGACGGGGCCGGACGCATGGTGCTGGGCCGCAACTCCCGCTTCCCGCCGGGCATGCATTCGGTGCTGGCCGGCTTCGTCGAGCCGGGCGAAAGCCTGGAGGACAGCGTGAAGCGCGAGGTGCTGGAGGAGGTGGGGCTGGAGGTCACCGACATCCGCTACCACTCATCCCAGCCCTGGCCCTTCCCGTCCTCGCTGATGCTGGGCTTCAGCGCGCGGGCGGTGACGCTGGACATCCAGACGGACCTGGAGGAGCTGGAGACGGCCCATTGGTTCGACCGCGAGTTTCTGCGGACCTTTACTCCCAGCGAGGAGTTCCGCCTCGCCCGCCCCGACAGCATCGCCCGCCGCCTGATCGACGAGTGGATCGCCGAGGGGGAGTGAGGGCGTCGCATCGCGTGCCCCCTCGGTCATTGCCCCCTCCCTAACCCTCCCCCGCTCTCGGCGGACCAGAGGTCCGCCTGTCGCGTCAGCGCAAACCTTTGGTTTGTGCGAGAGCTTCGCAGGGGAGGGGATTAAGCTCCCTCTCCTGCGATAGCGGGGGAGGGAAGGGGCCCGCGGCGAAGCCGTGGGAAGGGTGGGGGCAGGCGGGCCCGCTCCTTCCCTCAATCCTCGCCGATGCGCTGGCTTTCCTGATAGCGGAAGGGGTTGGCGGGGTAGACGCCCAGGATCTTCACCTCGCCCGCGCGGGCGAAGAAGGCCAGCTCCTCCAGCGCCAGACGCAGGGAGCGCTCCTCCGGATGGCCTTCCACGTCGGCGTAGAACTGGGTCTGGGTGAAGTGCCCGCCGACCATGTAGCTTTCCAGCTTCGTCATGTTGATGCCGTTGGTGGCGAAGCCGCCCAGCGCCTTGTAGAGGGCCGCCGGCACGCTGCGCACGCGGAAGACGAAGGTGGTGATGATCTTGGCCCCGGTCCCCTCGGTGGGCAGCGGCGGGGTCTTCGGCTCGCGGGACAGGATCAGGAAGCGGGTGGTGTTGTGCTCCGCGTCCTCGATGCCGCCCTTCAGGATGTCCAGGCCGTAGATCTCCGCCGCCAGCGAGGAGGCGATGGCGGCGTGCTGCGGGTCGCCCAGCTTGGCGATCTCGGCGGCGGCGCCCGCCGTGTCGGCGTGGGAGATCGCCGTCAGCCCCAGTTCGCGCGTCATGTTGCGGCACTGGGACAGCGCCTGGATGTGGCTGCGCACCGTCTTCAGCCCGGCCAGCGTCGCGCCCCTCGGGGCGAGGAGCTGGTGGTTCACCCGCTGGAAATGCTCGCCGATGATGTGCAGGCCGCCTTCGGGCAGCAGATGGTGGTTGTCGGCCACGCGCCCGGCGATGGAGTTCTCCACCGGGATCATGGCGAGCGCCGCGCGCCCCTCGCGCACCGCGGCGAAGGCGTCCTCGAACGTGGCGCAGGGCAGCGTCGTCATGTCCGGAAAGACCGTCCGGCAGGACAGGTCCGAATAGGCGCCGGGCAGGCCCTGGAAGGCGATCACGTTCGAAGTCGTCATCGGGAGATCTTCTTTTAAAGGGAAGTGCGCTTGGCAAGGATCGCGCGGGCGCGCTCCAGGTCGGCGGGAGTATCGACGCCGAGCGGAACCGCGTCAACGACGGCGGCGTCGATGCGCATGCCGAAGGCCAGCGCGCGGAGCTGCTCCAGCCGCTCCCGCTGCTCCAGCGCCGAGGGCGGCAGGCGAACGTAGCGCTCCAGCGCGGCGCGGCGGTAGGCGTAAAGCCCGATGTGGTGGAACAGCGGCCCGTCGCCCCAGGGTGCGGTGGCGCGGCTGAAATAGAGGGCGCGGCCGCGCCGGGCGCCGGGCGGCAGCTCCAGGATGGCCTTCACCACGTTGGGGTCGGTGCGCTCCTCCTCCCGCGTGATCTCGACCACCAGCGTGGCGATGTCGACCTGCGGGTCGGACAGTGGGGCGAAGGCGGCGCGCACCACGGCGGGCTCGATGGTCGGCAGGTCGCCCTGCACGTTCACCACCGCGTCGTACTTCCCCTCCGGGTCGAGCAGGCTGACCGCCTCGAAGATGCGGTCGGAGCCCGAGGGATGGTCGGGCCGGGTCAGGACGGCGGTGCCGCCCGCCGCTTCCACCGCCGCGGCGATCTCCGGCTCGGCGCAGGCGACCACCACCGGGCCGATCTCCGCCTCCATGGCGCGGCGCCACACCTGCACGATCATCGGCGCCCCGCCGATGTCGGCCAGCGGCTTGCCCGGCAGGCGGGTGGAGGCCATGCGGGCGGGAATCACGACGATTGGATTTGAGGGTGGGGGATTTGAGGGCGGCGGGTTCGCCGTGCTCCGGATGTCTGCGCTGGCGTTCATGTCGGCGTTCATGTCGGCGTTCATGATGGAACGGCCCCCTGTCGCGTCGAAAGGTCGGGCGGGTGAACCATGGATCGCCCTTTGCGTCAAGCGGCGTCGGTCCAATATTCAGACGGCCAACAGTCGGAGAACCGACATTCCTGTGGCATGGGAGGGGGCCGAAGCGGTGACAAGCCGCCGCGGTCACGCTATCGTGCGGCGGAGAACCAGCCAGCCCTGGCGACGGACCCGCGGCACGACAAAAAGGGGAACAAGACGTTATGAGCATGGAGTGGAACAAGATTTTCGGCGCCGTGCTGCTGGCGGGTCTGATCGCCATGCTGGCGGGCTTCGCCGCGGAAGTTCTGGTGCACCCGAAGTCGCTTGAGAAACCCGCCTATGTGGTGGCCATGCCGGACGGCGCCGCTCCGGCTCCCACCGGTGGCGCGGCCCCGTCCGGCCCCGCCGAGATCGCCCCGCTGCTCGCCAAGGCCGACGCCGCCGCCGGCCAGTCCGCGGCCAAGGCCTGCGCCGCCTGCCACAGCTTCGACAAGGGCGGCGCGAACAAGGTCGGCCCGAACCTCTACGGCATCGTCGGCGCCGCGCACGGTCATATCGACGGCTTCGCCTATTCCGATGCCATCAAGGGCAAGGCCGGCCCCTGGAACTACGACGAGCTGAACCACTTCCTCTACGACCCGAAGGCCTACGCGCCGGGCACCAAGATGACCTTCGCCGGCGTGAAGAAGGACCAGGACCGGGCGAACATCATCGCCTATCTGCGCTCCCTGTCCGACAGCCCGGCGCCGCTGCCGCAGTAACGCGCCTCGGTTCCATCCGGGACGAGGCCTGGGAAGAGGAAAAGCCCCGCGTTCCGCCGGACGCGGGGCTTTTTCGTTCCGCGTCAAACGGAAGGCCGGCAGATCGGCGCAGATTGGCCTTGCATGGGACGGCCTGATCGCCGATATAAGGCGCGGGAGGCTGGCGGCGGACGAGTCCCTCGCCAACCCGGTCAGGTCCGGAAGGAAGCAGCCGTAACGAGTTTCGGCTCGGGTCGTTCGTCCAGTCTCCCACCCTTCCCCATGAAATCGTTACGCCAGTCAAATCGTTTCAGCGAATTGAAACGGCGACAGCCCTGTGCCGTGACGCTATTCTGCGCTCCGTCGTGAAGCCGATTACCGGGCCAGCCGCGTGACCGATACCACCGTTGCCGATATGTCCTCTTCCGTTTCCGGGACGTCCGGGGGCCTCGCCTACCGGGTGCTGGCGCGGAAATACCGTCCGAAGAGCTTTGCCGAGCTGATCGGGCAGGACGCGCTCGTCCGCACCCTGACCAACGCCATCCATTCGGGCCGCATCGCCCAGGCCTTCATGCTGACCGGCGTGCGCGGCGTGGGCAAGACGACGACCGCCCGCATCATCGCCCGCGCGCTGAACTGCACCGGGCCGGACGGCACCGGCGGGCCGACCGTGACGCCCTGCGGCGTCTGCGACAATTGCCGCGCCATCGCCGAGGACCGCCACGTCGATGTGATGGAGATGGACGCCGCCAGCCACACCGGCGTGGACGACATCCGCGAGATCATCGACGGTGTGCGCTACGCCCCCGTCTCGGCGCGCTACAAGCTCTACATCATCGACGAGGTCCACATGCTCTCCAAGAGCGCGTTCAACGCGCTTTTGAAGACGCTGGAGGAACCGCCGGCCCATGTGAAGTTCGTCTTCGCCACCACCGAGATCCGCAAGGTGCCGGTGACGGTGCTCTCGCGTTGCCAGCGTTTCGACCTGCGGCGCGTCGACGCCCAGGTGCTGAAGGAGCATTTCACCCGCATCACCGGCCTGGAAGGGGCGGGGATCGAGCCGGACGCAGCATCCCTGATCGCGCGGGCCGCCGACGGGTCGGTGCGCGACGGTCTGTCGCTGCTCGACCAGGCCATCGCGCTGGCCGCCGGCACGGTGACCGCCCAGCAGGTGCGCGACATGCTGGGTCTGGCCGACCGCTCCAAGGTGATCGACCTGTTCGAGGCCGCCGTCTCGGCCAAGCCGGCGGAGGCGATGGACATCCTGTCCGACCTGCACCGCGTCGGCGCCGATCCGGTGGTGATCCTCCAGGACCTTCTCGACCTCGTGCACAATCTGACGCGGCTGAAGGTCGTGCCGGACAGCGCCAACGACCCCGGCCTGCCGGAGGCGGAGCGCACCCGCGGCGCCGCCCTGTCGGCCAAGCTCGGCATGCCGGCGCTGACCCGCGCGTGGCAACTGTTGCTGAAGGGGCTGGGCGAGGTGCAGGCGGCCCCGGTGCCGCAGCAGGCGCTGGAGATGGTCATCGTGCGGCTGTCCTACGCCGCCGATATGCCGACCCCGGGCGACCTGATCCGCCAGTTCCAGAATTTGCAGAACGGTGGCGGGCAGGGTGGACAAGGTGGTGGCTCGGCCCCACGCGGTCCCGGTGGCGGGCCGGTGGCGGTGGGCGGCTCCGCCGTGCGCGCCGTGGCCCAGGCACAGCCGAGCCCGCAGCCGGTTGCCCAACCCGTGCAGACCGTTGCCGTCGCCGTGGCGGACGAGGAGCGCGTGGCGATGCCGCGCGACTTCCGCACGCTGGTCCAGGTCTTCGCGGAGAAGCGCGAGGGCGCGCTCTACGGCCACCTGACCGGCAGCGTCCATCTGGTGCGCCTGGAGCCGGGGCGGCTGGAACTGCGGCTGACGACCCTGGCCCCGTCGACCCTGCCGAATCGCGTCGGCCAGCTGTTGACGGAATGGACCGGCCAGCGCTGGGTCGTCATCGTGTCGGACGCGCCGGGCGAGCCGACGCTGATCCAGCAGGAGCAGGCCGCCCAGAGGCGCGCGCTGGAGGAGGCGGAGGCGCATCCGGTGGTGCGCGCCGTTCTGGACGCCTTTCCCGGCGCGAAGATCACCGACGTCCGCGACCTCAAGGCGGCGGTCGAGGCCGAGCCCCAGGTTGCGGATGACGGCGAGAATCCCGACCTTATGGTCATGCAGCAGGACGACGGGGTTTATTACCCGCTCGACGATGAAGGAGATTTCTGACCCATGAAGAACCTCGGCCAGATGATGAAGCAGGCCCAGCAGATGCAGGCCAAGATGCAGGAGATGCAGGCCCGCCTGGGCGAGGTCGAGATGACCGGCCAGTCGGGCGCCGGCATGGTCAACGTGACGGTGAACGGCAAGGGCGAGATGAAGAAGATCAAGCTCGACAAGTCGATCGTCGATCCGGAGGACATCGAGGTTCTGGAGGACCTGATCATCGCCGCCTTCAACGACGCCAAGGCCAAGGTCGAGCAGCACGTCGCCAACGAGACCCAGAACCTGATGGGCGGGATGAAGCTGCCGCCGGGCATGAAGCTGCCGTTCTAAAGCGTTTGCGGCCGGGCCGAACCCACGGCCCGGCCACCCTTTGAAAACAACGATGCCGTGCCAGCGAAGCCGTGAATGATCGGACCTGAAATCGAGCGCCTGATCCAGCTCCTGTCCAAGCTGCCGGGGCTGGGGCCGCGGTCGGCGCGGCGGGCGGCGCTGCACCTGATGAAGCGCCGCGACAGCCTGCTGGTGCCGCTGTCCGAATCCATGGCGCTTGCCGCGGAGGCCATCCGCAACTGTTCGGTCTGCGGCAATCTGGACAGCCGCGACCCCTGCTCCGTCTGTTCCGACCACAGCCGCGACCGCTCGATCATTTGCGTGGTCGAGGATGCCGGCGATCTCTGGGCGCTGGAGCGCACGCGCGCCTTCCGTGGCACCTACCATGTGCTGGGCGGCACGCTGTCGGCCTTGCAGGGGGTGGGGCCGGACGATTTGAACATCCCGTCCCTGGTGGAACGCGCGAAGGACCCGGCGGTGACCGAGGTCATCCTGGCGCTGAACGCCACGGTGGACGGCCAGACCACCGCCCATGTGGTGACCGACCGCCTGTCCGGCAGCGGAGTCTCCGTGTCCCGTCTGGCCCACGGCGTGCCGGTGGGCGGGGAACTGGACTATCTGGACGACGGGACGCTGACCGCGGCGCTGAAGGCGCGGCGGCCTTTGTAGCAAGGTGTTTGTGAAGGGAGGTCTTGCCCCCTCCCTGACCCTCCCCCGCTGCGCAGGGGAGGGGATAAAGCTCCCTCTCCTGCGCAGCGGGGGAGGGAAGGGGCCCGCGGCGAAGCCGTGGGAATGGGTGGGGGCCCGTTCCGACCACCCACCCATTCCCCCAAGCCCTTACTTCTTCTTCAGCGCGGCGACGCCCGGCAGGTCCTTGCCTTCCAGCCACTCCAGGAAGGCGCCGCCGGCGGCGGAGATGTAGGTGAACTTCTCATCCACGCCGGCATGGGCCAGCGCCGACACGGTGTCGCCGCCGCCGGCCACCGACAGCAGGCCGCCTTCCGACGTGCGCTCGGCGACGAGGCCGGCGACGGCGTTGGTGCCGGCGTCGAAGGGCTGGATCTCGAAGGCGCCCAGCGGGCCGTTCCACACCACCGTCTTCGCACCCTGGAGCTTCAGGCCGAGGAACTCGACCGTCTCGGGGCCGACGTCCAGCGCCATCTCGTCGGCGCCGATGCCGTCCGCCGGAACGGCGCGGTGGGCCGCACCGGCCTTGAACTCCTTGGCGACGATGAAGTCCTTGGGCAGCAGAAGCTCGCAGTTGGCGGCCTTGGCGGTCTCCATGATGGCGCGGGCCTGATCGGCCATGTCCTTCTCGCAGAGCGAGGCGCCGACATCCACGCCCTGGGCGTAGAGGAAGGTGTTCGCCATGCCGCCGCCCAGCGCCAGCATGTCGACCTTCTTCACGAGGTTGCCGAGCAGGTCCAGCTTGGTGGAGATCTTGGCGCCGCCGACGACGGCGGCCACCGGGCGCTCCGGCTTCTCCAGCGCCTTGGTCAGCGCCTCAAGCTCGGCCTGCATCAGGCGGCCCGCGGCGGCCGGCAGGTATTGGGCGACGCCCTCGGTCGAGGCGTGGGCGCGGTGCGCGGCGGAGAAGGCGTCGTTGACGTAGAGGTCGCCGAGTTCGGCGATCTGCTTGGCGAAGGCCGGATCGTTCTTTTCCTCTTCCGCGTGGAAGCGGGTGTTCTCCAGCAGCACGATGGCGCCCGGCTGCGCGCCGTCGATGGCGGCCTTGGCCTTGTCGCCGACGCAATCCTCGCCGAAGGCGACGGTCTGGCCGACGGCGGCGCTCAGCGCCTCCAGCACGTTGCGCAGCGAGTTCTTGGCGTCCGGACCATTCTTCGGACGGCCGAAGTGCGACAGCACCACGACCTTCGCACCCTTCTTCGCCAGCTCGGTCAGAGTCGGCGCCAGACGGTCGATGCGGGTCGTGTCGGAGACCTTGCCGTCCTGCATCGGGACGTTCAGGTCGGCACGCACCAGCACCGTCTTGCCGTTCACGTCGAGGTCGTCGATGGTGTTGAACTCGGTCATGGCTGCTGTCCCTACGGGTTGAAACTTTTGCCGGGCAATCCAGCACAGGGGCGGCCGCTTTGCAACGGCCCGCGTGGGCGACCGGTTGCCCCATGCGGCGAAAGGACCGGGCTCTGGGCGGGCGGGGCCGGCGATCCCATCTCTATGTCCATGAACAGGATCACCCCGCCGTCCTCCGCCCATCCGGCTCCCCGGCCGGCTCCCTGGCCGGCCCCGCGGCTGGCCCCCCGGCTGGCTTATGCGGCCAGCCAGTCCGCCCGCGTCGCCTGGTTCCTCGGCCAGTACATGATGGCCGCGCGGATCGGGCGGCGGATCACCGGACCGCCGCGAACACCCCCGCCCGGCGGGCGTCCGGTGCCCGGCACCCGCGCGATTCTGGAGGAGTTGCGCGTGCTGCTGGCCCGCGACCTCGCCAACATCGAGGCGGGCTGGTACCGCCTGCCGCACGACCTGCTGCCCGACCCGCGCCGGCTGCTGACCGAGGCCGCCGCCTTCTTCCGCGACGTGCCCGAGGTGTCGCGCCGCCGCCGCGATCATGCGGCGGTGGAGGTGCGCGCCAATCCGCCGCCCGGCAGCGCGGGGCTGCCCGCCTACTACCGCCAGAACTTCCACTACCAGAGTGGCGGCTACCTCACGGAAGAGAGCGCCCGCCTCTACGACCATCAGGTGGAGGTGCTGTTCGGCGGCGGCGCCGACGCCATGCGCCGCCAAGTCCTGGTGCCGATCTTCGAATACTTGAAAACACGCCGCGGCGCGGATTGCCGCCTGCTCGACGTGGCCGCCGGGACGGGGCGCTTCCTGACCTTCGTGAAGGACAACCATCCGCGCCTGCCGGTCACCGCGCTCGACCTCTCCCCGGCCTATCTGCGGGAGGCGCGGCGCAACCTCGCCCCCTGGGCGCGCAGCAGCGCGCTGGTCCAGGCGGCGGCCGAGGCGATCCCGCTGGCCGACCGCTCGCAGGACATCGTGACCTGCATCTACCTGTTCCACGAACTGCCGCCGAAGATCCGTGCCCAGGCCGCCGCCGAGATGGCCCGCGTGCTGAAGCCCGGCGGCATCCTGGTCTTCATGGACAGCGTGCAGTACGGCGACAACCCGATGATGGACGGGCTGATCGACCGCTTCCCGCAGTCCTTCCACGAGCCCTTCTACGCCCATTACGCCCGCGATGACCTGCCCGCCCTGTTCGCCGCCGCCGGGCTGCGCTTGCGCGAGACGTCGCTCGCCTACATGTCCAAGCTCCTGGTGCTGGAAAAGGTGGACCCCTGATTGCGGGGACTGCAACAAAAGCGTCATGGTTCTGTAACTTGACCGTGGCTGGGGCCTGTGCAAAACGGGGACCCACCGGAAACGACGGGGCACGAATGGTGGTCGAAGCGGAGTCCAACCGGGAAACCGAGCTGAAGCTGGCCGTCAAGGCCGAAGACATGGCGAAGCTCCGGTCCTGCCCGGCGGTCGCATCCCGCGCCAAGGGAAAAGCCGGCACCAAGACCCTGGAAAGCACCTATTACGACACCGCCGACCGGCGTCTGGCCGGGCGGCTGGTGGCGTTGCGCGTGCGCAAGGTCGGAAACCAGCATCTCCAGACCATCAAGGGCGCGCCGGAGCGCGGTGAGCTTGGCCGGGCGGAGTGGGAGCATCCGGTCGCCGGACCGGCCCCCGACCTGTCGGCCATCGAATCGCCGGAGGCGCTGGACCTGCTGGGCTCGGTCGGCGCGGCGGAGCTGCAGCCGCTCTTCACCACGGTCATCCAGCGCACCGTGCGCGTGGTGACGGTGGGCGAGGGCGAAACCGCCAGCCGCATCGAGGTCGCCTTCGACAGCGGCGAGATCCGCAGCCCCGACGGCGCCTCCATCCCCGTGTCGGAGGTGGAGCTGGAGCTTCTCGAAGGTTCTGCCGCCGCCCTCTACGATCTGGCGCTGGAGCTGGCCCAGGCCGCGCCGCTGCGGCTCGACCCGCGCACCAAGGCGGAGCGCGGTTACGCGCTCGCCGACGGCACGGTGGACAAGGTCATCAAGGCGGGCAAGCTGGAGCTTGACCGCGACACCACGGTGGAAGGCGCGCTGGCCCGCATCCTGCGCACCTGCATCGGCCACATGCTGGCGAACGAGGCCGTCACCCTGATCGGCGAGGATGCGGAGGGCGTCCACCAGATGCGCGTGGCGTTGCGCCGCCTGCGCTCGGCGCTCGCCCTGTTCAAGGATTTCATCCCCGCCGCGTCCTACGCCTGGCTGGTCGGCGAGGTGAAGTGGCTGGGCGGCAGCCTCGGCCCGGCGCGCGACTGGGACGTCTTCCTGGCCGAGCTGCTGGAGCCGGTGAAGGATTCCTTCCACCGCGCCGACGGCCACGGCAAGCCGCTCCAGGAGGACATCGACGCGCTCGCCGCGGCGGCGCGCGCCCGCCGCGACCGCGCCTACGAGGCGGTGCGCGAGGCCATCCGGTCGGAGCGCTACACCACCTTCCTGCTGAAGTTCGGCGCCTGGGTCGAGTCGCGGGGCTGGCGCGACCAGCCGGTCAGCGAGCATTCCGCCCGGCTGTTCGACCCGGTGGAGGATCTGGCCGACCATCTGCTGTCGCGCCGCGCCAAGAAGGCCCGCCGCGCCGGCCACGGCTTCGCCGGCCTGTCGGTGACCGAGCGGCACGAGCTGCGCATCGCGCTGAAGAAGCTGCGCTACGCGGCGGAGTTCTTCCGCAGCCTCTACGACGACAAGCCGGCCCGCCGCTACATCCAGGACCTGTCGGCCTTCCAGGACGCGCTGGGCCACCTGAACGACGTGGCGACGGCGACCCGCCTGCTGCACGAGCTGCACGACGACGGCAGCCGCCCCGAGCCGGGCGAGCCGCGCGCCGCCGGCATCGTCATCGGCTGGCACGCCCGCGGCGTGGCGGAGTCCGAGACGGTGCTCCGCGGCCTGTGGGAGGAGTTCGCCGACGCGAAAGCCTTCTGGTCAAAGCCCGACCGGGAGGGGTAATCTTCCGGCCCATGCGGACCATCCTCGTCGCCAACATCAAGGGCGGTTGCGGCAAGACCACGATCGCCACCCACCTCGCCGCGGCCTGCGCCGCCGCCGGGCACAGCACGGCGCTGGCCGACGTGGACCGCCAGCGCTCCTCGCTCGGCTGGCTGGCCCGCCGCCCGGCCACGGCCGCCGCCCTGGTGGGTCTGGACTGGGCCAAGGACCTGTCCGACGCGCCGAAGGGCATCCAGCGCCTCGTCATCGACGCACCGGCCGCGCTGAAGACCAAGCAGATCGAGGATCTGGTGCGGATGGCCGACATCGTCGTGCTGCCGGTCCTGCCCAGCGCCTTCGACGAGCAGGCGACGCAGCGCTTCCTCGGCAAGCTGGAGGAGCTGAAGTCGATCGCCAGGAACCGCAAAGCGGTGGCGGTGGTCGGCAACCGCCTGCGCGCCCGCACCAAGGCGGCGGACCGGCTGGACCAGTTCCTCGGCGGGGTCGGGCACAGCGTGGTGACCCGCCTGCGCGACAGCCAGATCTACGCCGACGCCGCGGCCTCCGGCCTCAGCCTGTTCGATCTGACCGGCAAGCGCGCCGCCGAGCATCGCGCCGACTGGGAACCGCTGCTCGCCTACATCGAGAAGGCGTGAGCGGGGACGGCGCCGTTACAGTCTGTTACGTTCGGCGGCGGCGCGGGACATCAAGCGGTTACAATCCGGCCTCACTTTGGCCGCATTCCGTTCAACCCGCGAGCCGTCCTCCATGCCCTCCATATCCTCCACCATCACCCGGCAGATCGTCACGCCGGTGACCATCGTCCTGTTCGTCGTCTCGACGGTGACGGGAATCATGCTGCTGCTGCACTGGAACGGCAATCTGGTGCGCTTCTCGCACGAATGGCTCAGCGTCGGCTTCTCCGCCATCGGCCTGTGGCATCTGGCGCGCAACTGGGCCGCTTTCCTCCAATACTTCAAGCGCAACGTGGCCCTGTCGGCCTTCGTGGTCAGCGTCGCCGGCTCGCTGGTCTTCACGGCGATGACCGGGACCCCGGCCTCCACCGGCGGACCCGGCGCGATGATGCGGGCGGTGGCGAACGCCCCGCTGGCGACGGTGGCGCCGGTCTTCGGGCTGGACCCCGACAAGGCCATCCAGGCGCTCAAGGCCGCCAACATCGAGGCGCAGCCCGGCGAGTCGCTGTCGGCCATCGGCAGCCGCGCCGGGATGAACGCGGTGGGCGTGGCGAACATCCTCACCGCCGCCAAGCAACCCAAGCCAGCGTCAAATGGGCCGGCGTCGTAATGCCCTGAAACCGCCCGCCTAGACCCGCGCCACGAGGAACAGCCGCTTGAAGGGAAACAGCGTGCGGCCATTGGGGCACCGGGGATAGGCGGTGTTCAGCCGGGCGCGGTAGGCCGCTAGAAAGTCGTCCAGCTCCGCGCCCGTCAGCGTGTCCAGGACCGGCAGCAGCGTCGTGCCGCGCGTCCATTCCAGCACCGGATCGTCGCCCTCCAGAACCTGGAGATACTCCGTCTCCCAGAGGTCCAGACGCCGGCTGAGCGGGGCGAGCCAGCCGTAATAAGTCTCGGGCGCGTGCACCGGGGCGGTGCGCAGCACCGGCGCCAGCCGCTCGGCCCAGGGACCGTCCGCCGCCGTCTCGTACAACAGGCGGTGCGAGGGCGCGTCGAAGTTGCGGGGCATCTGCACGGCCAGCACCCCGCCGGGAGCCAGCGCCCGCAGCAGGTCGGGGAACAGCCGCTCGTGCCCGTCCAGCCATTGCAGGGCGGCGTTGGAGATCAGCAGATCGACCGGCCGATCAGGACGCCAGACGCCCAGATCGGCCTGGAGCCAGCGCACGCGGGACGGCGTGGTCCGCGCGCGCTCCAGCATGGCGGGGGAATTGTCCACCCCCAGCACCTCGGCCTCCGGCCAGCGCTCGGCCAGCAGGCGGGCGAGCTGCCCGGTCCCGCAGCCGAGATCGACCACCGTCCGCGGGGTCAGGGAGGGCAGGGCCGCCACGAGGTCGTGGGCCGGGCGGCGGCGCCAGGACTCGAACCGTGCGTATTGTTCGGGGTCCCACGGCATGCCCGGCCTCCACCGGTTGAAGGGGTGTCGCGGTCAGTCCTGCTCGCGCTGGCGGGCGATCTGCTCGTCCATGTGGTTGTAGTGCTTCGTCACCATCATGAAGATGGTCGCGATGCAGCCGATGGCCAGCAGCCAGCCGCCGTAATAGAACGCCTCGTCCGACGCGCGCGACGCCGCCAGCAGGCCGATGAACGCCATGAAGCCCAGGACACCCCCGGTGATCCACTTGCCCGTGCCTTCCAAAGTCCCGTTCCCTTCCTTCGCTGCCGGTCCCGCGCGGGGCGTCCGCCCGGCGGGATGCCGACGGGTTGACCGTGCCGCGAATTCTGGTGGAGCGGGCGCCGGAAATCAATCCGGGATGGGCGAATCCGATGTGGGCAATTCGCCCACCCGGCCGGCACCCTTCACGACGAATCCTGCGGGAAGTTCCAACGCGAAGACGGTGCCCGCCGCGGTGCTCTCCGCCAGCCGCAGTTCGCCGCCATGGGCGCGCAGCACCTCCCGCGCGATGGCGAGGCCCAGCCCGACGCCGCCCGCCCGCGCGGAGCCGGCGAAGGGCTGGAACAGGTTGTCGCGCGCCCGCGGCGGCAGGCCCGGTCCGTCGTCGGCGACCAGGAGGACCAGCCCGCTGCCCTCCCGCTCCCGCAGCGTCACCGTCACCGCCGCGGCCCCCGCCTGCGCCGCGTTGCGTCCCAGATTGACCAGCGCGCGGGACAGTTGGGCGGCGTCGGCGCGGACGGTCAGCCCATCCGGCACGCGGTTGTCCCAGCGGACCTCCGCCCGCTCACCGTCCGGGCGCAGGGCGGCCAGCGCCTCGGCCCCGGCCTCCTCGACCAGCGGGCGCAGCGGCACCTCGGTGCGGGCCAGCGGCAGCAGGCCGTCGCGGGTGTAGGTCATGGTCTGGCCGCACAGCTCCACCGCCCGGTCGATGGAGGCCATCAGCCGCGGCGTGACCCGCCGCACCTCCGGATCGGCGCTCTCGGCCAGCCGTTCCGACAGTAGGGCGGCGGTGGACAGGATGGCGCGCAGATCGTGGTTGATCTTGGCGACCGCGGTGCCCAGCGCGGCCAGCCGCTCGCGCTGGCGCAGCGCGCTGCGGATGGTGGCCTGCATGTCGGCCAGCTCGCGCTCCGCCACGCCGATCTCGTCGGTGCGGGCGCTGGGCTGGAAGGGCGGGGTGCCGTCGGGGTCGCGGCGGATGGCGACCAGCCCCTCGGTCAGGCGGCGCATCGGCCGCACCAGCAACCGGGTCAGCGAGACGAAGACCAGCACCGCCGCGATCAGCGAGATCGCCACCGACAGCGCCAGGATGCGGCCCGAGAAATCGACCATCGCCCGGATCATCGGCCGCTCGTCGATCACCATCTCGACCTGGAAGGCGGGGTCCTTGGGCGACGGGCCGATCACCCGGATCACCCGGTCCCGCCGCTGGGCCAGCGCCATGAGGGCGTCGGCGGTCAGCCGCGGCGCCATGGCGGCGCGCAGGTCGAAGACGGCGTCCACCGTCGGCGGCATGGAGCGGGACAGCATGTAGACGCGGCTGTCGGGCCGGATCAGCTCCACCGCGTGGGCGCCGACATGGGCCAGCAACTCGTTTTGAAGCTCCATCGCCACCATCATGTCCGGCGTGGCCTCCACCGACAGGGCGGCGAGATGCGCGGCGGCCAGCCGCTCCTCCAGATAGGTCAGGCGGTAGCGCGCGATGGACGGCGTGTAGATCAGCACCTCGGCCAGCAGGACGAACAGCACGGTCAGCACCAGCAGCTTGGCCGACAGGCTGCGCGTCACGGAGGGCAGGGGCATGGGCGGCGTCCGGGAGCAGGGTCCGGGGAAAGGGATGCCGGAGGATAGGGCAGGATGCCGCCGCAGACCAGTTGCCGGACCTTATTATCCCTCTCCCGCACCGGGGGAGGGGATTCGAGCGCTCTCCTCTGGCGCCCCGCGCGCAAGGTTGGTAGTAGAACCGGCATGAGCGACCTTGCCCGTCACATCGACTCCCTGTCCCGCGCCAGCGTGCTGTGCGTCGGCGACGTCATGCTCGACCGATTCATCTACGGGTCGGTCGACCGCGTGTCCCCCGAAGCGCCGATCCCCGTGCTGCGGATCGAGCGCGAGACGGCCATGCTCGGCGGCGCCGGCAACGTGGCCGCCAACGTCATGGCGCTGGGCGCCGGCTGCCGCTTCGTGTCGGTGGTGGGCGAGGACGCGGCGGGGCTGGAGCTGGTCCGCCTGGTGGCCAGGGAGACGGGCGACGGCGGCGGGCTGGTCGCCGAGCCGGGGCGCCAGACCACCGTCAAGACGCGCTTCATCGGCGGGCGCCAGCAGCTGCTGCGCGCCGACGCCGAAACCATCGCCGCCATCGGATCGGAGGAGGAGGTGATGGTCGCCGCCCGCACCGGCCTGCTGACGGTGGGCGCGGTGATCCTGTCCGACTATGGCAAGGGCGTGCTGACCGACGGGCTGGTCGCGCAGCTCATCCAGGCGGCGCGGGAAGCCGGGCTGCCGGTGGTGGTCGATCCCAAGGGCGACGATTTCGGGCGCTACCGCGGGGCCAGCGTGATCACCCCCAACCGCAAGGAGCTGATGCAGGCGACCGGGATGCCCGCCGACAGCGACTCGGAGGTCGAGGCCGCCTGCCGCTTCCTGCTGGAGACCTGCGGAATCGACGCGGTGGTCGCCACGCGCAGCGAGCGCGGCATGTCCGTGGTGACCCGGGACGCAGCCACCCATCTGCCGGCCAACGCCCGCGAGGTCTTCGACGTGTCCGGCGCCGGCGACACGGTGGTGGCGACGCTGACCTCCGCCCTGTCGGTGGGGGTGGAGCTGACCGACGCGGCGCGGCTCGCCAATCTGGCCGCCGGGATCGTGGTGGGGAAGGTCGGCACCGCGGTGGTCCGCGCGCCGGAGCTGCTGTCCGCCCTGCACGAGCAGGAATGGCGCAGCGGCGAGGAGAAGGTCGACACGCTGGAGCAGGCCGTGGAGCGCGCGGCGCGCTGGCGCGCCCGCGGCAGGCGGGTGGGCTTCACCAACGGCTGCTTCGATCTGCTGCACCCCGGCCACATCGCGCTGCTGAACCAGGCCAAGGCCGCCTGCGACGTGCTGGTGGTGGGGCTGAACAGCGACGCCTCGGTGAAGCGGCTGAAGGGCGAGACCCGCCCGGTGCAGACCGAGACGGCGCGGGCGACGGTGCTCGCCTCGCTGGCCTGCGTCGATCTGGTGGTGATCTTCGGCGAGGACACGCCGGAGGAGCTGATCCGCGCCCTGCGCCCCGACGTGCTGGTGAAGGGGGCGGATTACACCGTCGCCACGGTGATCGGCGCCGGGTTCGTGCAGAGCTACGGCGGAAAGGTCGTGCTGGCCGACCTCGTGGACGGCCAAAGCACGACCAACACCATCAAGCGCATGCAGCGCTGAGCCCTGGGATGCGGACGCCGGGGCGCTGAAACCCCGGAGCCGAAGCTCCGGGGCGTCCGCGCCGCGCGATCACATCTTCTTCTGGACGCTGTCCGACGAGCGCTCCACTGCGCGGCCGCCCGCCTGCACGTCCTGACCCATGCCTTCGACGGTGTTGCAGGCGGCGAGGCTGGTGGTCAGGGCGGCACCCAGGGCGGCGAAAAGGACGAGCTTCTTCAGGCTACGCATGGCATTTTCCTCTTGAGGTCGAAAACAATCGGCTGAAAAACGCGAGAAACCCCCCAAGGTTTCCGATGACCCGCGATGCGGAAGGACAGTTCTCCACACTCAAACGGATAGGGGGAGGGCGCGCATGTTCGAAGGGTTCACCCGCCACCGCATCGCCACCGACGGCGCCGAGATCCACACGCTGGTCGGGGGCGAGGGGCCGCCGCTCCTTCTGCTTCATGGCTTTCCGCAGTGTCACGCCCTGTGGAACCGGGTCGCGCCGCGGCTGGCCGAGCGCTTCACCGTGGTGCTGACCGACCTGCGGGGGTACGGCCAATCGTCGAAGCCGCCGGGCGATTCCGCGCACGAGACCTACTGCAAACGCACCAACGCGCGCGATCAGGTGGCGGTGATGGCCGCGCTGGGCTTCGACCGCTTCAGGCTGGCCGGGCACGACCGCGGCGCGCGGGTGGCCCACCGGCTCGTCCTCGATCATCCCGACCGGGTGGAGCGCGCGGCCTTCCTCGATGTGGTGCCGACGCTGGAGGTCTTCGCCCGCATCGACCAGCGCATGGCGACCGCCTACTACCATTGGTTCTTCCTGATCCAGCCGAACCGTCTGGCGGAGCGGCTGATCGGGTCGGACCCGGACTTCTACCTGGGGCAGGTGCTCGGCTCGATCGGCAGCAGCGCCGACATCTTCGAGCCGGAGGCGATGGAGGCCTACCGCGCCGCCTTCCGCGATCCCGCCACCGTCCACGCCATGTGCGAGGACTACCGCGCCGCCGCGGGCATCGACCTGGAGCACGACCGCGAGGACCGGGCGGCGGGCCGCAAGGTGGAATGCCCCGCCCTGTTCCTGTGGGGCCGCGACAGCGCGGTCGGGCGCCTCTACGACGATCCGTTGGGCATCTGGCGCGGCTACGCCCCGGCCATCGCGGGCCATGTGATGCCCGCCGGCCACTTCATCCCCGAGGAGGCGCCGGAGGAGACGGCGCAGGCGCTGCTGGATTTCTTCACGGAGTGACCGGGACCCTGGGCGACCGGGGGTCGGCGGTTGGGGGGCTTGTGGATTTCCGGTCACGCGGAGCCCCGCGAAACCGTCCCTTTGCAGAAGCCCGGAGCGCGGCTCCGGCGCCCGGTCGTCAGCAAGGGACATCGCCATGCGTTGCCAGCAACTCCTGAACACCATCCAGACCGAGTTCAACAACGGGAACATCAATCTTCAACGGGCCAACGTCTTCGCTCAGAACGCCAACATCCGCGGCGGCTGGGAGGTCTGGCTCCAGTTGGAAATCGCTCATGGGTTTCTGAACGTTCTCGGCAACTGGACCTGCGAACGGGAGCAGCCCTACCCCTCCACAAACATCGGAAACCCGTTTCTGACCTATACGGCGGTCGGTCCGGCCTGGGGGGTGACGGGCAACCGCCGCGCCGCCGCGCGCGCCGATTTCTTCCTGCACCGCAACGCCGGGATGGCGGACGACGCCTACATCGAGCTGAAATGCATCAATCCGTCGCACGCCAATCCGATCAATGATGCCTGGGGGCGCTTCGAGTCCGACGTTCTCAAGCAGCAAACCCTGCGCCTCGGCAACGCCGGCCTGAACTACATCTCCATGCTGGCGACGTTCGGGATCTTTCAGCAGGCCGATGTCGGAGGGCTCAACCCGACGCTCGGCTGGTTCTGGGCGGGCGGGCGCACCGCTTATGTCTACGACGTGGCCAACAACCAGGTCAGCACCCTGGCGAATGTCGCCCAGGGCGGCGTCCCCAGGCTGTTCCTCGTCGCCGTTTCGGTGTGATGCGGCCCGGACCGGGGAGTCGGCCCCGGTCCCGCTCGTTTCGGCATGGGTTCCGGCTGGTCCCATGCCGGTCTTTCAACCCGGCATCCCTCCCCCCGGACGAACTGTCCCGTTGCCAGTTGGCGTGAGCGGCGGCATAAATCGGCGCGCGGCCCTCCCCGCTGGACGGGACGGCTTTTGGCAAACACAAAAATGGCGGAAGGAAAGCCCCAATGGCTGAAAGCACTTTCGACGTCGTCGTGGTCGGCGGCGGTCCCGGCGGGTATGTCTGCGCGATCCGTGCGGCGCAGCTCGGTTTCAAGGTCGCCTGCGTCGAGAAGCGCAGCGCGCTGGGCGGCACCTGCCTGAACGTCGGCTGCATCCCGTCCAAGGCGCTGCTCGCCGCGTCGGAGAAGTACGAGGAGGCCAAGCACGGCCTCGCCAAGTTCGGCATCAAGGTCGGCGGCGTCGAGCTGGACCTGCCGGGCATGCTGTCCCACAAGGACAAGGTCGTCAAAGAGAACACCGGCGGCATCGAGTTCCTGTTCAAGAAGAACAAGATCGCCTGGCTGAAGGGTGCCGGCCGCATCACCGCCCCGAACACCGTCGAGGTCGAGGGCATCGGCACCATCACGGCGTCCAAGGCCATCGTCATCGCCACCGGCTCGGAAGTCACACCGCTGCCGGGCATCGAGATCGACGAGCGGAAGATCGTCTCCTCCACCGGCGCCCTGGAGCTGCCGGAGGTGCCGAAGCGCCTCGTCGTCATCGGCGGCGGCGTGATCGGTCTTGAGCTGGGCTCGGTCTGGGGCCGCCTCGGCGCGCAGGTCACGGTCGTGGAGTTCCTCGACCGCATCCTGCCGACCATGGACGGCGAAGTGTCCAAGCAGATGCAGCGCATCCTGGGCAAGCAGGGCATGACCTTCAAGCTCGGCGCCAAGGTCACCGGCGCCAAGGTCACCAACACCGGCGTCACCCTGTCGGTCGAGCCCGCCGCCGGCGGCACCGCCGAGGAGATCGAGGCCGACGTGGTGCTGGTCGCCATCGGCCGCCGCGCCTTCACCAACGGCCTGGGCCTCGACGCCGTGGGCGTGGAGATGGACAACCGCGGCCGCGTGAAGATCGGCGCGCATTTCGAGACCAATGTGCCGGGCATCTATGCCATCGGCGACGTGGTCGAAGGCCCGATGCTGGCCCACAAGGCCGAGGAGGAGGGCGTCGCGCTCGCCGAGCTGCTGGCCGGTCAGGCGGGCCACGTCAACCACGACCTCGTCCCCGGCGTTGTCTACACCTGGCCGGAAGTGGCCGCGGTCGGCAAGACCGAGGAGGAGCTGAAGGCCGCCGGCGTCGCCTACAAGACGGGCAAGTTCCCCTTCACCGCCAACGGCCGCGCCCGCGCCAGCGGCACGACCGACGGCTTCGTGAAGATCCTGGCCGACGCGCGCACCGACAAGGTGCTGGGCGTCCACATGGTCGGCCCGAATGTGTCGGAGATGGTGGCCGAGCTGGCCGTGGCGATGGAGTTCAGCGCGTCCGCCGAGGACATCGCCCGCACCTGCCACGCCCACCCGACCCTGTCGGAAGTGACCAAGGAAGCCGCCCTCGCCGTGGACGGCCGCGCTCTGCACATCTAAGGCGCGTCTCTCTCATAACCCTCTCCCCTCTGGGGAGAGGGTGGCCCGGAGGGCCGGTGAGGGGGTTGCGCGTGACGGCGGTTCGGCAAAAGCGCGCCCCCCTCACCCTAACCCTCTCCCCAGAGGGGAGAGGGGACTTCAAGTGCGGTCGCTCTGGCCGGGGAGGGGGCGAGCACCTCCCACCCTGCGACCCTACGGCGTCTTCTTCGCCCGCGGGTGCGCCGAGCGGTACACCTGCATCAGCTGCTCGCTCTCCACGTCCGTGTAGCGCTGCGTCGTGGACAGCGAGGCGTGGCCCAGCAGATCCTGGATCGCCCGCAAATCGCCGCCGTCCGCCAGCAGATGCGTGGCGAAGCTGTGCCGCAGCGCGTGTGGCGTCGCGGTTTCCGGCAAGCCCATCATGCGGCGCAGGTCGCGCATCTGCCGCTGCGCGATGGCCGGGGCGAGCTGCCCGCCGCGCACCCCGACGAACAGCGGCGCGTCCGGCCCCTGGCGGTAGGGACAGGCGTCCATGTAGGCCCGCACCGCCTCGTTCACCGCCGGCAGCACCGGGACGATCCGTTCCTTGTTGCCTTTGCCGGTGACGCGCAGCGTCTCGCCCAGCGGCGCGTTCCGGCGCGTCAGGTTCAGCGCCTCCGAGATGCGCAGGCCGCAGCCGTAGAGCAGCGTGAACAGCGCGCGGTCGCGCTTGCCGATCCACGGCTCGTCCGGTTCCTTCTCCGATTCCTCCAGCAGGCGGTCGGCGTCCAGCACGGTCAGCGGTTTCGGCGCCGGGCGCTTGATGCGCGGGCCGGAGAAGGTGTTGATCGCCGGGTTGTGCAGGCGTCCGTCGCGGTCCATCCAGCGGAAGAGGTTGCGCACCGACGACAGGGCGCGCGAGCGGCTGTTGGAGCCGATTCCCTTCATGGCGAGGTGGGACAGCCAGGAGCGGAAATCCGTGACGGTCAGCGCGGCGAGATCGTTCATCGACGGCGGCTTGGCCTGATAGCCGGTGATGAACTCCAGAAAGGTCGCGACGTCGCCGATGTAGGCGGTCAGCGTGTGGGGCGAGACGTTGCGCTCGCTCTCCATCCAGCGGCGCCAGTGCATCAGCGTATCCTGCACGTCGGGCTGGGCGGCGAAGCCGAGGACGGGGTTCTGTTTTCCGGTCATGCGTTCCGTGGGTTCAGGCCGGCAGTTCGAGCCAGCCGCGGATCACCCGCTCGACCACGCGGGCGAGGAAGCCGACCAGCTCCGTGCCCTGGCCGCCGTGGAAGCTGTCCGGCTCGCGGCTGCCGAAGGCCAGCATGCCGTCCGGCGTCTCGCTGGACACCTGGAGGCGGATCAGGACCTCCGACCGCACCAGCCCGGCGCCGGGGCCGTAGAGTTCCGGGTCGCCCTGGATGTCGGCGTTCAGCGCCACGTCGGCCTTGCCCAGCCAGCGGTCGACGGTCCCCGGCTCGACCACCCGCACGCCGGAGGTCTGGACATGCGGGGTGTCCTGGCCGTTCGACTCGACGATCAGGCAGGCGACGTCCAGGTCGAGCAGCACCGCCAGATCGGTGGTGATGGTCTGGATGAGCTGCTCGAAGCTCTGGGCGTCGAGGAGGAACAGCACCGCCGCGTGGATGCGGTTCTGGCTGTTCATGTTGGCGCGCGAGGTGCCGATCAGCTCGCGCTGCTGGTCCTTCAGCAGGCGGACCTCGCCGCGCAGCCGCTCGACCATGTAGGCCTGCAGGTCCACCACCCCGCGCCCGCGGTCCGGCGACGGCGGTGTCAGATGGTGGACCAGATCGCCGTGATGGACCAGGAAATCGGGATGGTCCCGCAGGTAGGCGTGCACCTCCTCGGCGGTCGGCGCATCCTTCCGGTGGGGGGTGTGTCCCGGCTCCCGGCCCATGCTTGCTGTCCTCAGAGGATGGACTGGCCGGTCTTCTGCCAGTCGGCCACGAACTGGGCCAGACCCTTGTCGGTCAGCGGGTGGTTGAAGAGCTGCTTCAGCACCGACGGCGGGGCGGTGACGACGTGGGCGCCCAGGCGGGCGGAATCGACGATGTGGATCGGGTTGCGGATCGAGGCGACCAGCACCTCGGTCTTGAAGTAATCGTAGTTGCTGTAAATCTCGACGATGTCGGCGATCAGGCCCATGCCGTCCTGCCCGATGTCGTCCAGGCGGCCGACGAAGGGCGACACGAAGCTGGCGCCGGCCTTGGCGGCCAGGATCGCCTGCGCCGGGGAGAAGCACAGAGTGACGTTGACCATCGTCCCCTCGGAGGACAGCGCCTTGCACGTCTTCAGACCGGCCTGGGTCAGCGGAACCTTCACCGCGACGTTGTCGGCGATCTTGGCAAGCTTCTTTCCTTCCGCCAGCATGGTCTCGAAGTCGGTGGAGGCCACCTCGGCGCTGACCGGGCCGCTCACCACGTCACAAATTTCGGCCACGAGGTCGAGGAAGCTGCGACCGGACTTGGCGACGAGGGAGGGGTTGGTGGTAACACCGTCCAGCAGGCCGGTGTCGGCCAGATCGCGGATCTCGGCGATGTCGGCGGTGTCAACGAAGAACTTCATGACCAGGAATCCATACTTGCTGAGGAAGAGCGCGCCCTGTTGTCCGGGATTCGCTGCCCGGCGTCGCGGCCAGGGGGCACTGTAGCCGATGCGTGAAAATTCCGCCAGATCCGGGGCCAAATCCGGGGCCGCTTCCGGACATTCTGCGCAGGCCCTTCTGCCGGGCACGGTGCCGGTGGACGCGGACCCGCGCGTCCGCGTGCTGCTGCCTCTGCCGCTGCGCGAGGCCTACGATTACCGCGTGCCCGCCGGGATGACCCTCGTCCCCGGCGATTATGTGGAGGTTCCGCTGGGGCCGCGCCGCGTGCTGGGCGTGGTGTGGGGCGACGGCGCCGGAGTCGTGGAGGCCGCCCGGCTGAAGCCGGTGGTCCGCCGCTTCGACGTGCCGCCGATGCCGGAGGTCGAGCGCAAGTTCGTGGAGTGGGTCGCCGCCTACACCATGACGCCGCCGGGCCATGTGCTGCGCATGGCGATCAGCGTGCCGTCGGCGCTGGAGCCGGCGAAGGCCATGCTCGCCTATCTGCGCAAGCCCGACGCCGAGCCGCCCCCCGGCTTCAAGATGACCGACCCGCGGCGGCGCGTCCTGGCCCTGCTGGACGACGGTCCGCCACGCACCCCGGCGGAGCTGGCCGAGGAGGCCGGCTGCGGCGTCACCGTGGTGCGCGGGCTGGCCGAGGCCGGGCTGCTGGAGCCGGTGCTGCTGCAGCCGACCAAGCTCGGGCGGCCCGACTGCCACCGCCCCGGCCCCACCCTGTCCGCCGACCAGGAGGCCGCGGCGGCGGACTTGCGCGCCCGCGTCGAGTCCGGCGTCTATTCCACCGTGCTGCTCGATGGGGTGACCGGCTCCGGCAAGACGGAAGTCTATTACGAGGCGATCGCCGCCGCCCTGAAGGTGGGCAAGCAGGCGCTGGTTCTGCTGCCGGAAATCGCCCTGTCGGCGCAGTGGCTGGAACGCTTCGCCCGCCGCTTCGGCGCGCCGCCGGCGGAATGGCATTCCGAACTGACCGGGGCGCAGCGCCGCGACACCTGGAGGGCGGTGGCCAACGGCGAGGTTCCGGTGGTGGTCGGCGCCCGGTCCGCCCTGTTCCTGCCCTACAAGAACCTCGGCGTCATCATCATCGACGAGGAGCACGACTCCGCCTACAAGCAGGAGGAGGGGGCGATCTACCACGCCCGCGACATGGCCGTCGCACGGGCGCATCTCGGCGGTATCCCCACGGTGCTGGTCTCCGCCACGCCGTCGCTGGAGACCAAGGTCAACGCCGACAGCAACCGCTACGCCCGCATTGAGCTGCCGGGCCGTCACGGCGGCGCCGTACTGCCCGACGTCGAGCTGGTGGACCTGCGCAAGGACCGGCCGCCGGCCCGCCACTGGCTGGCCCCGTCGCTGAAGAAGGCCATCGAGCAGACGCTGGCGGAGAAGGAGCAGGTGATGCTGTTCCTCAACCGCCGCGGCTACGCCCCGCTGACCCTGTGCCGGGCCTGCGGGCACCGGCTGCAATGCCCCAACTGCACGGCGTGGCTGGTCGAGCACCGGCTGGCCCGCAAGCTCCAGTGCCACCATTGCGGCCTGTCCCAGCCGCTGTCCCCGACCTGCCCGGAATGCAGCGAGGAAGGGACGCTGGCCGCCTGCGGTCCCGGCGTGGAGCGCATCGCCGAGGAGGTGGCGGAGCTGTTCCCCGACGCCCGCGCCGCCATCATGGCGTCCGACACGCTGTTCGGCCCCCGCGCCATCCAGGAGATGGTCCGCCGCATCGCCGACCATGAGCTGGACATCCTGATCGGCACCCAGGTGATGGCGAAGGGCCACCATTTCCCCATGCTGACCCTGGTCGGGGTGGTCGACGCCGATCTCGGGCTGGCCGGCGGCGATTTGCGGGCGGGGGAGCGGACCTACCAGCTCCTCCATCAGGTGGCCGGGCGCGCCGGGCGCGGCGAGCGGCCGGGGCGGGTCATGCTGCAGACCTACATGCCTGAACATCCGGTGATGCAGGCGCTGGCCGCCGGGGACCGCGACGGCTTCTACCAGCTGGAGGCGGAGATGCGGCTGGAGGCCGGGATGCCGCCCTTCGGACGGCTGGCCGCGCTGATCGTGTCGGGTGAGGACGCGGCGGCGGTGGAGAAGCTGTCCATCGCGCTGGGCCGCGCCGCGCCGCGCAGCGACACCGTCGCCGTGCTCGGCCCGGCCCCGGCGCCGCTCGCCCTGCTCCGGGGGCGCCATCGGCGGCGTCTGCTGCTGAAGGCGCCGCGCACCGTTCAGGTGCAACCCCTGATCGCCCATTGGTTGGAGCAGGTGGTGATTCCCCCCAACGTGCGCGTGCAAGTGGACGTGGACCCCTACAGCTTCCTGTAATGGCGCGGCTCCCGCTAAGAAACGTCGGACTCCTGTAAAGGGGGGCTGCGACCGATTGTCCCTGCGCGCTCCGCAAGGCACCTGTGACGTTTGGTCCGTTGCGGCCGGCGGGTCATGGTATTACCAGAGTATGGAAGTCATCTTTCGCCGAGCGATCTCATGTCCAGGCTGCGCGGTCGTTTCCACCTCCACACCTTGCTGACGGTTCTTCCGGTTCTCGCCCTGCTGGCAATCATCGCGCTGGCCGCGGGCGTGCCCGCCCAGACGCGCGGGACGGAATCGGACGCCAAGGCGCTGCTCGACAAGACCAGCGGCTACCTGCGCGAGCATGGCGCGGAGGGCGCGCCGGACGCCTTCGCCCAGCGCGACGGCGCGCTGATCGACCGCGATCTCTACCCGATGCTGATCGACCGCGACGGCGTGATGGTGGCCCATGGCTGGACGCCGTCGCTGAACGGCGCGAACCTCAAGGACCTGAAGGACGTCGACGGCAAGCCCTTCATCCGGGAGGCGCTGGACATCGTGGCGGAGCGGGACTCGGGCGCCGTCAGCTACAAATGGACGGACCCGCTGTCCGGCCAGATCGCGCCGAAGACGATGATCGTGCGCCGCATCGTCCTGGGCGGCGAGCCCTATCTGCTGTCGGTCGGCGTGTATCGCTGAAGGATGGGCCGACCGGTCGGCGGACCGCCGACTCGGACTTTTCCGAGGGGTGAAAAAGGCGCTCAGAGCACCGAGACGGAGCGGTCGGTCCGCGGGCGGGGACGCCAGATCGACAGGCATTCGGCGGCGCTGCCTCCCGATCCGATGCCGTACCAGCCGGAGCGGTCGTTGAAGGACAGGCTGTAGCGCCCGCGCCCGTCGCGCTCGAACCGGAAGACGGGACGGTCCACGCCGGGCAGGAGAACGAGGAGCCGGTCATGCTCCCGGCCCGTTTCGCGGATGACCCCGGCCCAATGGCCAAGGCGCAGCTTCGGCTCGGCCACCGCCTCGAATTCGTTGAGGTCGGCGGGCGTGAAGCGGGCGCAGGAAAAGGCGACGACGGTCATGATTGGCCTGGGTTTGTCCTGTCAGACGGGCTGTGGGGCGACCGTGCGCGCGAATGGTTAAACGGGTGTTAAGCAGGGCGTTAGGTCACAGTCTGGTCCCTGGACCATCGCGAAACGGGACCCGGAAACATGGCCCCTGACGAGCGTGGGGCCAGTGGACGCCGAGGTGATCCGTTGCGGTTGTGAAGTGGTATGCCCATTTCCAGCCGCCACCGCCAAGAGCGGACCCCACGCCGCAGGGGCGCAAAACGCCGCACGCAAGCCGCGTGCAAATTGTCCAGACCCCGTTGCGCAGGGCCTAATCCTGTGATATTGGACCGCTCGCTTTCGCGGGCTGGGCCGCCGCGATGTGGGTTTTGCCCTATTTAAGGCCCTGAAAATTCACCGTCTACCGAACTCAATTCGAGGGATCAGGTGGCAATCGAAGGTACAGGCGTTTCCGAACTCGCTACGCGCTACTCCATCGCGCTGTTCGAGCTTGCGGACGAGAACAAAGCGTTGGATCAGGTCGCGAGCGATCTGGTTGCGCTGAAGCAAATCCTGGCTGAGAGCGCCGACCTTCGCCGCCTCGTCCGCAGTCCCGTGATCAGCCGCGCCGACCAAGGCCGGGCGATGGCCGCGGTTCTGGACCGCGCCGAAGTGTCCGATCTGACCAAGCGCTTCATCGGGCTGGCGGCCAAGAACCGCCGCCTGTTCGCGCTGGAAGGCATGATCGAAGGCTATCTCGCCGAACTGGCCCGCCGCCGCGGCGAAGTGACCGCACAGGTCACCTCCGCCCAGCCGCTGAGCGACGCTCAGCTGGCCGCGGTGACCGACACGCTGAAGGCGTCGATCGGCTCCAAGGTGTTGGTCAACACCTCGGTCGATCCCGCGCTGATCGGGGGCATGATCGTTAAGTTCGGCTCGCGCATGGTCGACACCTCGGTGCGCACGAAGCTGAACAAATTGCAACTCGCCATGAAGGCCTCAGGGGGATCAGTCTGATGGATATCCGCGCCGCAGAAATCTCTGCGATCCTCAAGCAGCAGATCGCGAATTTCGGGACCGAGGCGGACGTCGCCGAGGTCGGCCAGGTCCTCTCCGTGGGTGACGGCGTCGCCCGCGTGCACGGCCTGGACAACGTGCGCGCCGGCGAGATGGTCGAGTTCCCCGGTGGCATCAAGGGCATGGCGCTGAACCTCGAGACCGACAACGTCGGCGTCGTGATCTTCGGCACCGACAGCGAGATCAAGGAAGGCGACACCGTCAAGCGCACGGGCACCATCGTGGACGTGCCGGTCGGCAAGGGTCTTCTGGGCCGCGTCGTGGACGGCCTGGGCAACCCGATCGACGGCAAGGGCCCGCTGGTGGACGTCACCCGCACCCGCGTCGAGGTCAAGGCCCCCGGCATCATCCCGCGCAAGTCGGTGCACGAGCCGATGCAGACCGGCCTGAAGGCCGTCGACAGCCTGGTTCCGATCGGCCGCGGCCAGCGCGAGCTGATCATCGGTGACCGCCAGACCGGCAAGACCGCCGTCGTCATCGACACCTTCCTGAACCAGAAGCCGATCAACCAGGGCGACGACGAGAGCAAGAAGCTCTACTGCATCTACGTCGCCGTCGGTCAGAAGCGCTCCACCGTCGCCCAGATCGTCAAGACCCTGGAAGACGCCGGCGCCTTGGAATACTCCATCGTCGTCGCGGCCACCGCGTCGGAGCCGGCCCCGCTGCAGTTCCTGGCGCCCTACACCGGCTGCACGATGGGCGAGTACTTCCGCGACAACGGCATGCACGCCCTGATCGTGTACGATGACCTGTCCAAGCAGGCCGTCGCCTACCGTCAGATGTCGCTGCTGCTCCGCCGTCCGCCGGGCCGCGAAGCCTACCCGGGCGACGTGTTCTATCTCCACAGCCGCCTGCTCGAGCGCGCCGCCAAGATGGGCGACAAGCACGGCAACGGCTCGCTGACCGCCCTGCCGGTCATCGAGACGCAGGCCGGCGACGTGTCGGCCTACATCCCGACGAACGTGATCTCGATCACCGACGGCCAGATCTTCCTGGAGACGGGCCTGTTCTACAAGGGCATCCGTCCGGCCATCAACGTCGGCCTGTCGGTGTCGCGCGTCGGCTCCGCCGCCCAGATCAAGGCGATGAAGCAGGTCGCGGGCACCATCAAGATGGAGCTGGCCCAGTACCGCGAGATGGCCGCCTTCGCGCAGTTCGCCTCGGACCTCGACGCTGCCACCCAGCGCCTGCTGGCCCGCGGCGCCCGTCTGACCGAGCTGCTGAAGCAGCCGCAGTTCCAGCCGCTGCCGGTCGAAGAGCAGGTCGTCTCGATCTTCTCGGGCGTGAAGGGCTACCTCGACAAGATCAAGGTCGAGGACGTCAACCGCTTCGAGCAGAAGTTCCTCGCCGAGGTCCGCTCCAAGGGGGCCGACATCCTGGCGACGATCCGCAACGAGAAGCAGATCACCTCTGCGACCGAGGAGCGCCTGAAGGCCTTCCTCGACAACTTCTCCAAGGTGTTCGTCTGATCGACGGCGGGGGCGCAGTCTCTGCGCCCCGTCCGTCAACCCGAACGACCCCGAGCGGAATGAAGGGCCGGCATGCCTAACCTCAAGGACCTAAAGAACCGGATCGCCAGCGTCCAATCGACGCGGAAGATCACCTCGGCGATGAAGATGGTCGCCGCCTCCAAGCTCCGCCGCGCGCAGGAGCAGGCGGAAGCCGGTCGTCCCTACGCCGAGCGCATGGGCCGCATGCTGGCCTCTCTCGCGGCCAACGTGCAGGACTCGGGCAACGGCCCGAAGCTGATGAGCGGCACCGGTTCCGATCAGGTGCATCTCCTCGTCATCATCAGCTCCGACCGCGGCCTGTGCGGCGCCTTCAACGGCGCCATCGTCCGTGAGTCCCGCCGCCAGATCCAGCGCCTCCAGTCGGAAGGCAAGACGGTCAAGCTGCTCACCGTCGGCCGCAAGGCCCGCGACCAGCTGCGCCGCGAGTACGGCTCGCTGATCGTCGAGACCTACGAGGATGTGGGTCGCCGCAAGCTGTCCTTCGCCGACGCCGACGTCGTCGCTCAGAAGGTTCTGGCGATGTACGACGCGGGCGAGTTCGACGTCTGCTCGGTGATCTTCAACAAGTTCAAGTCGGCGATCTCCCAGATCGTGACCGTCCAGCAGCTCGTTCCCTTCGCCGTCGAGGCGCAGGCGGACGAGGAGGCCGCGGGCGCCGAAGCGAAGGCGATCTACGAGTTCGAGCCCGACGAGGAGCAGATCCTCGCCGAGCTGCTGCCGCGCAACCTGTCGATCCAGGTCTACCGCGCCCTCCTGGAAAGCGCCGCGTCCGAGCAGGGCGCCCGCATGACCGCGATGGACAACGCGACGCGCAACGCCGGCGACATGATCAACAAGCTGACGATCACCTACAACCGCACGCGCCAGGCCTACATCACCAAGGAGCTGATCGAGATCATCTCCGGCGCCGAGGCGGTTTAACGGCGCAGCGTTCGCGGTCGATACGACGGCACATCCGACAATTATCGAGTTCCGAGGGAGCTTTACTCCATGGCCACCACCACCCAGGCGACGAACGCCGCCGGCAAGATCACGCAGGTCACGGGCGCCGTTGTCGACGTCCAGTTCGACGGCGAGCTGCCGGCCATTCTGAACGCGCTGCACACCCAGAACGACGGCAAGACCCTCGTGCTCGAGGTTGCGCAGCACCTCGGCGAGAGCACCGTCCGCGCCATCGCCATGGACAGCACCGACGGCCTGGTCCGCGGCGCCGCGGTGACGGACACCGGCGCCCCGATCGCCGTGCCGGTCGGCCCGGCCACCCTCGGCCGCATCATCAACGTGATCGGCGAGCCGATCGACGAGCGCGGCGACGTCGGCGCCGAGCGCACCCTGCCGATCCACCGTTCGGCCCCGGACTTCGTCGAGCAGTCGACGGACGCCGAAGTGCTGATCACCGGCATCAAGGTCATCGACCTGCTGGCTCCCTACGCCAAGGGCGGCAAGATCGGCCTGTTCGGCGGCGCCGGCGTGGGCAAGACCGTGACCATCATGGAGCTGATCAACAACGTCGCGAAGGCGCACGGCGGCGTGTCGGTGTTCGCCGGCGTGGGCGAGCGCACCCGTGAGGGCAACGACCTCTACCACGAGATGATCGAGTCGGGCGTTATCAAGCTCGACGGCCCGGGCTCCAAGGTGGCCCTGGTGTACGGCCAGATGAACGAGCCGCCGGGCGCCCGCGCCCGCGTCGCCCTGTCCGGTCTGACCCTCGCGGAGTATTTCCGCGACGAGGAAGGCCAGGACGTGCTGTTCTTCGTGGACAACATCTTCCGCTTCACGCAGGCGGGCTCCGAGGTGTCGGCGCTTCTCGGCCGCATCCCGTCGGCGGTGGGTTACCAGCCGACGCTGGCCACCGACATGGGCGCCCTGCAGGAGCGCATCACCTCCACGAAGAAGGGTTCGATCACCTCGGTGCAGGCCATTTACGTGCCCGCCGACGATCTGACCGACCCGGCCCCGGCCACCTCCTTCGCCCACCTGGACGCCACCACGGTGCTGTCGCGTTCGATCGCCGAAATGGCGATCTTCCCGGCGGTGGACCCGCTGGACTCGACCAGCCGCATCCTGGACCCGCGCGTCGTCGGTGAAGAGCACTACGCGGTCGCCCGTTCGGTCCAGAAGGTGCTGCAGACCTACAAGTCGCTGCAGGACATCATCGCGATCCTGGGCATGGACGAGCTGTCGGAAGAGGACAAGCTGGTCGTGGCCCGCGCCCGCAAGATCCAGCGCTTCCTGTCGCAGCCGTTCCACGTCGCCGAGGTGTTCACCGGCACCCCGGGCGTGCTCGTCAGCCTGGAAGACACCATCAAGGGCTTCAAGGGCATCGTGAACGGCGACTACGACCACCTGCCGGAAGCGGCCTTCTACATGGTCGGCACCATCGACGAAGCCATCGCCAAGGCGAAGAAGCTGGCCGCCGAAGCCGCCTGATAAGGGTCGGCTGAGGTTCGGTAACGAGGCTAACCCTCTCCTCCGCCCGCGCGGGGGAGGGGGTTCTTATGAAGAGGCACCAGGAAACCCATGGCCGATAAAGTCGAATTCGAGCTGGTCTCCCCGGAGAAGCTGCTGACCTCGCAGCCCGTCGACATGGTCGTGGTGCCGGGTTCGGAAGGTGACTTCGGCGTCCTCGCCGGCCACTCGCCGATGATTTCGACCGTCCGTCCGGGCGTGATCGACGTCTACGAGGCCGACCGCGTGGTCGACCGGGTGTTCGTCGCCGGCGGCTTCGCCGAGGTGACCGAGACCCGCTGCACCGTCCTGGCCGAGGAGGCCATCGCGGTGGCCGAGATCGACCGCGGCAAGGTCGAGCAGCAGATCCGCGACCTGGGCGAGGATCTGGAAGACGCCAAGTCCGACGACGAGAAGGCCCGCGTGGAGGCGAAGATCGCCGTCGCCCGCGCCAAGCTCGACGCGACCGGCGCGACCACGCACTGACAGCGGGGCCGGCCCGGCGGCGGCGACCGCCGGCTGGGCCGTTTCCGTTGTATTGCGTCATCGCAGCCATACATAGTATCCCCCAGGGGATCGAACGCCTCCCGGCCCGTCCGTCGAGGCGTTTTGTTTTTTGGTCCTGGTTTCCGTCAGAGCGTGGAACAACCGGCCCGGAACGGTGGCCAGCAGCGGGAGTGGAGTGTGGCGTTGCACTGGAATTACGAAGAGCTTCCCTGGGATCAATTGGACCACACGAAGGTCGATCCCGACCTCGTCCCGCTCATCAAGGCGGCGGCCCTGGTGGAGTTCAACGCCGACGACTACACGGCCTATCTCTGCAACGTCTTCCACGACGACCCCGAGTTCCAGGAGGTCGCGCACGGCTGGGCGGTCGAGGAGGTTCAGCATGGCCGCGCGCTCGGCAAATGGGCCGAGCTGGTCGATCCGACCTTCGACTTCGACCGGGCCGTGGAGCGCTTCCGCGCCGGCTACAAGGTGCCGATCAACCTCGACGCCTCGGTCCGCGGCTCGCGCACCGGCGAGATGATCGCCCGCTGCATGGTCGAGACCGGCACCAGCAGCTACTACGCCGCCATCGGCGACTCGACGGACGAGCCGGTCCTCAAGCTGATCTGCAAGAACATCGCCGCCGACGAGCTGCGCCACTTCAAGCTCTTTTACACCTACACGAAGAAGTATCTGGAGCTGGAGCAGCTCAACAAGTTCCAGCGGCTCAAGGTGGCGCTGTCGCGCATTGGCGAGTCGGAGGACGACGAGCTGGCCTACGCCTACTACGCGGCCAACGCGCCGGAGGGTGAGCCCTACGCGCACAAGACCTACAATCAGGCCTACATGCGCCGTGCCTACGGCCGCTACCGGCCCAAGCACGTCGACCGGGCGGTGGCGATGGTTTTCAAGGCCTGCGGGCTGAAGCCGCACACCCGCTTCTACAGCGTCGCCGCCCGTGGGGCGTGGTGGCTGATCGAAAGCCGCGCCAAGCGGCTGGCGAAGGTCGCCTAAACAGGAAGGGCGCGGCGGGGTCAGCCCCGCCGCAGCGCCGCGATCACCAGGGCGAATTCCGCCAGCACCGATTCATAGACCGGGCGCTTGAAGGGCACGATCAGGCCCGGCAGGTCGTCCGCATCGACCCATTTCCAGGCGTCGAACTCCGGATGCTCGGTGGCGAGGTCGATGTCGGCATCCTCACCGGTGAAGCGGGCGGCCAGCCAGACCTGCTCCTGCCCGCGCCAGCGGCCCTTCCAGACCTTGCCCAGCAGATGGTCGGGCAGATCGTAACGCAGCTTTTCCGCTGTCTCGCCGAGGATCTCGGCCTTGTCGGTGCCGATCTCCTCCTTCAGTTCGCGCAGGGCGGCCTCGTGGGCGCTCTCTCCCTCGTCGATGCCGCCCTGGGGCATCTGCCAAGCGTCCTTGCTGTCGCAGCGCCGGGCCACGAAGACCTGCCCGCGGTCGTTCAGCAGCATCACCCCGACGCAGGGGCGGTAGGGGAGGGACTCGCGGTCGATGGGCTTCTTGCTCATGCGCCTTATTGCTTCTGCATGTTGGCCACGGCGGAGACCGGCACGATGGCGATGCCACGGTCGGCCAGCCCGGTGAGCCACAGGTTGATCCGTTCGATGGTGCTGGGGTAGGGCGCGCCGATGCCCACCGCGGCGCCGTTGGCCTTGGCGATAGCCTCCAGCTCGGCGAGCTGGTCGTCGATGGCGCCGCGCGACAGGTCGCGGTCGATCACCCGGTCGGCGAAGGCCCGCGGCACGCCGGCCTGTCCCGCCAGGGTGCCGGCGACGCTGCGCGGGTTGGCGCGGGCGTCCAGCACCATCAGGCCGCGCGCCTTCATCGCCGCGACGACCGGGTTCACCGCGTCGGGGTTGGCGGTGAATTTGCTGCCCGTGGTGCTGGTGATGCCGACATAGCCGACCGCCTTGCCCAGCGACCATTCCAGCCGCTCCATGTTGCGCTCGGGGGGCAGCATGGTGAGAAGGGCGTTGGGGCCGGGGTCGTTGCGTGGATAGTCCTGCGGCTCCATGGGGACGGAGAGCATCACCTCGTGTCCCTTGCCGCGGGCGCGCTCGACCCAGTTGTCCAGCCGCTCGGCGTAGGGGACGAAGGCCAGCGTGATGGTCGGCGGCAGCTTCTGCAGGGCGTTGCCGGTGGTCACGCCGGAGATGCCCATCTCGGCCAGCACGATGGCGATGCGCGGGCGCCGGTCGGCGGCGGGGAAGGGCCGGGCGTAGACCTGCCAGGGCTTGCGGCCATCCTCGGCGATGCGCGGCAGCGGGCCGTTGCGCGAATCCTCGACCAGGCCGGGGACCGGCGCCGGTGTGAGGGTGACCGGCTCGTTCACGGGCACGGCGAGCGGCGGCGGGGGAGCCGCGGCGGCGGGTGGCGGAACCATCGCCGGGGCGGCAGCCGGAGGAGCCGGCTGGACGGGAACGGCCGCAGCCGCGGCGGGCGGTGCTGCCGGCGGTGCCGGGGGCTGCGCGCCCTTCACCGGCACCTCGACGCTGGGAATCGCGGCCTGCCACGCCTCGGTGGTGTGCTCCCCGTTCATCGCCAGCCAGCCGGCCAGCCCGCCCAGCCCGAGGGCCAGCACGGCGTAAGCGCCGAGCAGCCTCTTGGCGAGGGGCGACAGAGGGCGACGCTCCTTGTGCGCGCGCGGAGCGTCGTCCAGGTCGCCGCCGGCCTTCCGGCGCCGGAGGCGGGCCAGCAGGCCGGGTCCGGAACGTTCCCGTTTCGCGGGCTTCAGGCGGCCCAGCAGGGCGGCAGCGTTCACGGACCCGTCACTCCCCTTAGTGCGCGCGGGCCTGGAACAGGGCGACGCCCCGCAGCAGGTCGAGCGCGCGGGCCAACTGGTAGTCGAAGGGCGGCTGGTTGGGCGCGCCCTCGCCATTCTCCGCGGACGGCGCCGCCGGCGCGTTGCCGTTGGCGGGCGCCGGAGCCGCCCCAGGGGCCGCACCCGGCGTCGCCCCAGGGGCAGCGCCCGGAGCCGGAGCGTTGCTGGCGCCCGGCGCCGGCGCCGGCTGGGTGGTGGCCGGGCGCGGGGCGTCCGGGTTGCGCAGCGCGCCGCGCAGGTCGCTCTCGCGGCGGCGGATCAGCCCTTGGTCGGTTTCCTCGACGCGGGCCGGATGCACCTCGATGTCCGGGGCGATGCCCAGCGCCTGGATCGACTTGCCCGATGGGGTGTAGTAGCGCGCCGTGGTCAGGCGCATGGCGCCGTGGCCGGGCAGCGGGATGATCGTCTGGACCGAGCCCTTGCCGAAGGACTGGGTGCCGAGGACGAGCGCCCGCTTGTGGTCCTGAAGCGCACCGGCGACGATCTCCGACGCCGAGGCCGAGCCGCCGTTGATCAGCACCACGACCGGCAGGCCCTTGGCGAGGTCGCCGGGCTTGGCGTTGTAGCGCGTGCCTTCCTCCGCCTTGCGGCCACGGGTGGAGACGATCTCCCCCTTCTCCAGGAAGGTGTCGGAAACGGAGACCGCCTGGTCGAGCAGGCCGCCGGGGTTGTTGCGCAAATCGAGGACGTAGCCCTTCAGCTTGTCGCCCAGCTGCTGCTGGATCGAGGCGATGGCCTTCTCCAGCCCCTGCTGCGTCTGCTCGTTGAAGCTGGTGACGCGGACGTAGCCGATGTCGCCCTCGGTGCGGTAGCGGACCGACTGCACCTTGATGACGGCGCGGGTCAGCGTGACCTCGAACGGCTCTCCGGCCTCGCCGCGGCGCACGGTGACCTTGATGTCGCTGCCCACCGGGCCGCGCATCTTCTCCACCGCCTCGTTCAGCGACAGGCCCATCACCGCCTCGCCGTTGAGCTGGATGATCAGGTCGCCCGGCTGCAGCCCGGCGCGGAAGGCCGGCGTCTCGTCGATGGGGGACACGACCTTGATCAGGCCGTTCTCCATCGTCACCTCGATGCCCAGCCCGCCGAACTCGCCGCGGGTCTGAACCTGCATGTCCTGGAAGCTCTTGCGGTTCAGATAACTGGAATGCGGGTCGAGCGAGGTGAGCATTCCGTTGATGGCGGATTCGATGAGCTGCTCGTCCGTCGTCGACTCGACATATTCGGCGCGCACGCGCTCGAACACGTCGCCGAACAGGTTGAGCTGGCGGTAGGTCTCGGAACTGTTGCCGGTGCTGTTCACCTGCGCGGTGACGGTGGCGACGCCGGCCCCCAGAAACACCAGGGCCGCGGCGGTGGCGGCACGCTTGACTATCCTCATCTACCCTTGTCCTTTCCCCTCCGGGGCGCCGAAACCGCGCTGTGGATTGATCGGCTGTCCGTGACGTCGTAGCTCGAAGTAAAGATCGGGTGACCCGTCGGCGGGCATCAGGCCGATGGGTTCCCCCGTGGCCACGCGCCGTCCGACGGCCGTGTCGATGCGGCCAAATCCAGCGATGAGACTATGATATCCGTGGCTGTGTTCCACGATCAAGATTTGGCCATAGCCGCGGAACGGCCCGGCGAAGACGATCGTTCCGGCCTGCGGAGACACCACCGTCGAGCCGGCGCGGGCCTGGATGGTGACGCCCCGGCTGGTCGCGCCGTAGCGGTCGGCCTCGCCGTAGCGGACGGTCACCCGGCCGCCCACCGGCAGGCGCTCCCCGGCGGGCGCGCTGGGCGCGGCGCGGGCGGTTTCCGCCTCGGCCCTGGCCCGCTGCTCCGCGAGTTTCTCTTCGGCCTGCCTTTGCTCCGCCGCTTTCTGGTCCGCCAGCTTCTGCTCGGCTTGCTTCTGTTCCGCGGCCTTTTGCTCGGCGAGCCGGCGTTCGGCGTCCCGGCGCGCCGCTTCCAGCCGTTCTGCCTCGCGCTTGGCCGCCGCTGCCGCCGCGGCGCGGCGCTCGGCCTCGATGCGCTCCATCAGCTGGCGCAGGTCGGCAGCCTGACCGCTCAGCCGGGCGGTGCGCTGCGCGACCTGCTGGCGCTCCTCCTCGGTCTGGCGCGACAGATCCTCGCGCCGGGCGACGAGCTGGCCGATCTCCTTCTGGCGGTCGATCAGGGTGAGGCGGGCGGCGTAGGTGCGGCTGCGCTGCGCCTGCAGCGTCTCGCGCGTCTCGGCCAGCCGGGTCAGCGCCTGGGCCAGCGCGTCGGCGCGGGCTCGCAGGGCGGGCACGGTGTCGCGCAGCAGCAGGGCGGAGCGCAGCGTGTCCACCGGCCCGTCCGGGCGGGCCAGCGCCGCTTCCGGGGGGATGCGGGCGACCCGTTGCAGGGCGGCGAGCAGGGCGGCGATCTGCTGCCGCTCGCTCTCCAGCTTCTCGGCCTGGTTGCGCTCCTGCGTCTCCAGCGCGGTCAGGGACTCTTCGAGATGGGCGAGTTCGTCCTCCTGCGCCCGTTCCTGGTCGGCCAGACCGACCAGCCGCTCGCGCAGCTCGTCCAGCTCCTTCTGGAGCGTCTGGGACTGGCGGTCGAGCTGCCGTTGCAGGGCCTTGTCGGACTGGAGGTCCTGCTCCACCCGCTTCAGCGTCTGGCCGGGGGACTCGGTCTGCGCCGCGGCGGTGGCGGAGATGGCGAGAAGGGTGGCGGTCAGCAGGGCCGGCCGCCAGGCAAACGCCCGTCTCCCCCCCGCGCCTTGCGGACGGGAGACGGGGAGGGGGAGCAGAGCAACACCCGCCGGATGATCGCGCCCTGCGCCCATGCCCTGTTCCGCCTTATTCCGCGGCGGCCTGCGCGGCGGCGCGGTCGATCAGGCTCTTGCCCGTCATTTCCGCCGGCTGCGGCAGCTTCATCAGGTCGAGCAGCGTCGGGGCGATGTCGGCCAGACGCCCACTGCGGATCGCGGACACCCCGGCGGGGCCGTTCACCAGCACCAGCGGCACCTTGTCCAGCGTGTGGGCGGTGTGCGGCCCGTTGGTCTGCGGGTCCTTCATCAGCTCGCAGTTGCCGTGGTCGGCGGTGACCAGCATCACCCCGCCCTGGGCGCGCACGGCGGCCTCCAGCCGGCCCAGGCTGGCGTCCACCGCCTCCACCGCCTTGATGGCGGCGGACAGGATGCCGCTGTGGCCGACCATGTCGGGGTTGGCGTAGTTGATGACCACCAGATCGTACTTCCCGCTGTCCACGGCGGCGACGACCTTGTCGGTCACCTCGGCGGCGGACATCTCCGGCTGGAGATCGTAGGTCGCAACCTTCGGCGACGGCACCAGGATGCGGTCCTCGCCCGGATACACACGCTCCTCGCCACCGTTGAAGAAGAAGGTGACGTGCGGGTACTTTTCCGTCTCGGCGATGCGCAACTGGGTCAATCCGGCCTCGCTGACCACTTCGCCCAGCACCTTGGTCAGGGATTTCGGCGGAAAGATGGTCGTCATCAGCTTGGCGAGCGTCGACGAATATTCGACCATGCCGACCGCGGCGGCCAGCTTCGGGACCGAGGCGCGCTCGAACCCGTCGAAGGCCGGGTCGACGAAGGCGGCCAGGATCTCGCGGGCGCGGTCGGCGCGGAAGTTCGCCATCAGGATGGCGTCGCCGTCCTTCATGCCGGTGTAGCCGTCGATGACGGTCGGCAGGATGAACTCGTCGTGGGTGCCGGCGGCGTAGCTCTGCTCGATGGCCTGGATCGGATCGGCGGCGGTCTCGCCCTGGGCGCTCACCAAGGTGGCGTAGGCCTTGGCGACGCGGTCCCAGCGCTTGTCGCGGTCCATGGCGTAGTAGCGCCCGCTGACCGTGGCGACATTGACGCCGGGCAGGGCGTGGACGTCGGCCATGAACTCGGCCATCTGGTCCTTGGCGCTCTGCGGCGGCACGTCGCGGCCGTCGGTGAAGGCGTGGATCTCGACCGGGACGCCCTCATGGGCCAGCACGCCGGCCAGCGCGGCGATGTGGTCCTGGTGCGAATGGACGCCGCCCGGCGACAGCAGGCCCAGGATGTGGCAGCGCCCGCCCGAGGCCAGCAGCGTCTTGGCGAGGCCGGTCAGCGCGGCGTTGCGCTCCAACTCGCCCTCGACGATGGCGTGGTCGATCATCACCAGATCCTGGCGGACGACGCGGCCGGCGCCCAGATTCATGTGACCGACCTCGGAGTTGCCCATCTGGCCCTTGGGCAGCCCGACCTCCTCCTCGCTGGCCTCCAGGAAGGCGCGCGGCTCCGACGACCACAACCGGTCCCAGTTGGGCGTGTTGGCCTGCGCGATGGCGTTGTCCTCGCGCTCCTCGCGGTAGCCCCAGCCATCCAGGATGCACAGCACTACGGGTCGGGGACGATTGGTCTCGGTCATCACGCTCCTCATACGCCTGTCACGGTCGGGTTGCGGGTCTCGGTCGAACTGTCTGACGCGGTTTCTTATGGCTGATGCCCTTTAACGCGCGCATCGCCTTGGGCCGGATCAGAAAATGGCACGCCCTCGCAGCCGCGCAATGGGAGTCATGCACGGTGATAGGGGTGTCCGGCCAGAATTTGCTGGGCACGGTAGATTTGCTCCGCCAACATGCCTCGCACCAGCATATGCGGCCATGTCATGGCGCCCAAGGCCAAAAGAAAATCGGCGCGCGCCCGCACGGCGTCGCCGTGGCCGTCGGCCCCGCCGATGAGAAAGGCGATGTCGCCCACACCCTGGTCCCGCCAGCCGCCGATTTTGGCGGCGAAGGCTTCGCTGGTGATGGTCTTGCCGCGCTCATCCAACGCCACGACAATCGCCCCGGCAGGGATGGCCGCCAGAAGCAGATCCGCCTCCTGCCGCTTCAGCTCGTCGGAGGCGAGGCGCTTCTTCACCTCGACCTCGCGCAGCGTCAGCGGCCAGGACAGGCGGCCGGCATACTCGTCATAAAGGTCGCGGGCCGGACCGGTCCGTGACCGCCCAACCGCGGCAAGCCACAGACGCATCGGTCCGACTCCCGTTCGTCACCGGTCCTGAACGTTCTCCGTCAGGCGCTCATGCGCTCGGCGGAGGGCCGCGGCGTCTCCAGACCCCACATCTTCTCGATGTTGTAGAAGGTCCGGACTTCCGGGCGGAACAGGTGGATGATGACGTCCCCGGCGTCGACCAGAACCCAGTCGCACTGGTTCAGGCCCTCGGTCTCGACGCCGCGCAGGCCGGCCTGCTTCATGCGGTCGGCCAGCTTCACGGCCATGGCGGCGATGTGCCGGGTGTTGCGGCCCGACGCCACGATCATGTAGTCGGCGATGCTGGTCTTGCCGGCAAGGTCGATGACGACGACGTCTTCGGCCTGATCGTCGTCCAGGGACTGCTCGACGAGCGCCTTCAGTTCGTCCGGCTGGGGAACGGGAACGGGCGCGGGCCGCACAACGGGCGCGGCCGGTTCGATGAACGTGTTGATGGTACCTACCTCGCGATACAGGGTCACGACCCGCTGGCGCGTGCCCGGCGGATCGCCGTCGCCGAAGCCGGATGCAGCGGGTTGCGGAGGAAAATCCAGGCCGGTGTTTTGGAACCGGCCAACCCCTTGGCCTTGTGCATGCTCACCCGGCGACGGGCATAGCGCTGAGCGGCTATGCCACCAAGCGCCCCTATAGAATAAGTTGGTCGGGCGAGAACTGCAACCGGCACCAGCCGGAAGATGCGTGTCCAATGCCGCCAGCGGGGGATTTGCCGAAGATTGTCCGCCCCCATCAGCCAGACGAAGCGCGTTCTGGGGAAGCGGCGCTTCAGCTGGGCCAGCGTGTCGGCGGTGTAGCGGGTGCCAAGCTCACGCTCGATCGCGGTGATGCGGATGGCCGGATGGCGGGCGGTGCGCCGGGCCTCCTCCAACCGCTCGGCGAGCGGCGCCATGCCCCGCACCGGCTTCAGCGGGTTCTGCGGGCTGACCAGCCACCACACCTGATCGAGGCCCAGCGCCTTCAGCGCGTACAGGCTGATGTGCCGGTGCCCGGCGTGGGCCGGGTTGAAGGACCCGCCGAGCAGCCCGACGCGCAGGCCGGCGTGGAGCGGGCCGGCGTAGCGGTGGGGGGGTGTCGCCATGCTTGCCCCCTCCCTGACCCTCCCCCGCTTCGCAGGGGAGGGGACTAACTCCTCCCCCTGCGGAGCGGGGGGAGGTTGGGAGGGGGGCTCGTGGATGGACGTGTTACGGCCGCGTCTGGCCATCGCCGCGCACGACATACTTGTAGCTGGTCAGCTGCTCCGCACCGACCGGGCCGCGGGCGTGGAACTTGTCGGTGGAGATGCCGATCTCCGCCCCCATGCCGAACTCGCCGCCGTCGGCGAACTGGGTGCTGGCGTTCCACAGCACGATGCCGCTGTCGATGCGCTGCAGGAAGCGCTCCGCCGCCGCCGGGTCCTCGGTCACGATGGCGTCGGTGTGGTGGGAACCGTGGCGGTTGATGTGGTCGATCGCCCCGTCCACCCCGTCCACCACGCCGCAGGCGATGATGGCGTCGAGATACTCGGTGTCCCAGTCCTCCGCCGTCACCGCCGTCACGCGCGGGTCGGCGGCCTGGGCGGCGGCGTCGCCACGGACGGCGCAGCCGGCGTCCAGCAGGTCCTTCACCAGAACCGGCAGGACGGCGTCGGCGATCCGGCGGTCGACCAGCAGCGTCTCGGCGGCGCCGCAGATCGAGGTGCGGCGCATCTTGGCGTTCATCACCACCTTGCGCGCCTTCTCCGGGTCGGCGCCGGCATCGACATAGACGGTGTTGTTGCCGTCCAGATGCTTGATGACCGGGATGCGGCTCTCCTCGGCGATGCGCTGGATCAGCGACTTGCCGCCACGCGGGACGATCACGTCGATGAAGTCGCGCATGGTCAGCATGTGGCCGACAGCCGCCCGGTCCGTGGTCGGAACGAGCTGGATCGCCGCCTCCGGCAGACCGGCGGCGCGCAGCCCGTCGGCCAGACAGGCGGCGATGGCGCTGGACGAGCGGATGCTCTCCGAGCCGCCGCGCAGGATCGCCGCGTTGCCCGACTTCAGGCAGAGGCCGCCGGCGTCGGCGGTCACGTTGGGGCGGCTCTCGTAGATGATGCCGATCACCCCCAGCGGCACGCGCACGCGCTGGATGGCCAGCCCGTTGGGGCGGGTCCATTCGGCGATGACGCCGCCGATGGGGTCGGGGAAGTCGGCGATGTCCTCCAGCCCCTTGGCCATCGCCTCGATGCGGGCGTCGTTGAGGGCGAGACGTTCGATCATGGGACCGGCGAGGCCGCGCTCACGGGCGGCGGCGACATCCGCGTCGTTGGCCGCCTGGATCTCTGCCTTGCGGGCGCGGATCGCGGCGCCCGCCGCCCGCAAGGCCTGATCCTTCGACGGGCTTGGCACGGTCGCCAGCTCCGCCGCGGCGGCGCGGGCGGCGCGACCGAGGGCGAGCATCTGATCGTGCAAGGCGTCGGTGGTCTCAAGCAGGGCGGACATCGGTCTCACTCCAGTGGCGTTCGCCAATTGAAAAGGGCCGGAACCATAGCCGATCCTGCGTTTCCGCGAAAGCCATGCCGGTTAAGCCGAAAAGCTGAGTGGAATACTCAACATTCAGCCTGGGCCGCGGATTGTTGCGTGGTTAGCGTTCCGTCATGCAACATTGGCGAGGGAGCCTTTCATGAACCGGCTGGTCCGCCGCGGCGCCGCCGTGGCCGTTGGGGTGGTGTGCCTGGGGGGATCGGCCTGGGCGGAAACACCGCTGGAACGGGGGCGCGCCCTGGTCAACGGCATCGTCGCCTGCGGCAACTGCCACACCCCGCAGGGGCCGGGCGGTCCGGTCGCGGAACGGGAACTGGCCGGCGGGACGCCCTTCATCGAGGAGCCCTTCACCGCCTACGCCTCCAACATCACGCCGGACCCGGAGACGGGGATCGGCCGCTGGACCGACGAGCAGCTGATCACCGCCATCCGCGAGGGCAAGCGTCCCGACGGCAGCCTGATCGGTCCGCCGATGCCCTTTAGCTTCTACCGCGGCCTGTCGGACGGCGATCTGCGCGCTATCGTCGCCTATCTGCGCAGCGTGCCGCCGGTGCGGCATTCCGTCCCGAAGTCGGAGTACCGCATGGCGCTTCCCGCCGCCTATGGCCCACCGGTCGGAGCGGTGGCGGAGGTGCCGCGTACGGACCCGGTGACGTACGGCGCGTACATGGCCGGGCCGCTCGGCCACTGCATGGAATGCCACACGCCGATGCTGCCGGACGGGCGGCTCGACATGACGCGCGCGGGGGCCGGTGGGCGGAATTTCACCGGGCCGTGGGGCAACGCGGTGTCCCGCAACATCACGCAGGACAAGGAACATGGGCTGGGCGCCTGGACCGACGCGGAGATCCGCAAGGCCATCACCGAGGGTGTACGTCCCGACGGCAGCCGGCTGAGCCCGCCCATGGGCTATCACTATTACAGGTCCATGAGCGATAGCGAGCTGGGCGCCCTGGTCGCCTACCTCCGTACGCTTCCTCCGACCCGTTAGACCCCACTGGGCAAGCGTGAAATACCGCACCGCCGAAAACGCAGTACCGTAAGCCTTGCCGAGAGGGCATAGTCCGCGGGCTTTTTCCCACCCGCCGGACCGTGTCTCCCATGCTGACCCTGCTGCTGATCGTCTCCGCCTTCTTCGCGGGCGTGCTCAACGCCGTGGCCGGTGGCGGCAGCTTCCTGACCTTTCCGGCGCTGATCATGGCCGGCGTGCCGCCGCTGAACGCCAACGCGACCAGCACGGTGGCGGTGTCGCCGGGCGCGCTGGCCAGCGCCTACGGCTACCGGCGGGAGTTGGGGCGGATCAAGGAGGTCAGCCTGCCGGCCTTCCTCGGCGTCAGCCTGATCGGCGGGCTGCTGGGCGCGCTGCTCCTGCTGTGGACGCCGCAGCGGGTGTTCGTGGAGATCATCCCCTGGCTGCTGCTGTTCGCGACGGTGCTGTTCGCCTTCGGCCCGAAGGTGTCGGCCTACATCCGCCGCAACTTCAAGGTCGGGCACGGCACGGTGCTGATCGTGCAGTTCTTCATCGCCATCTACGGCGGCTATTTCGGCGGGGGGATCGGCATCCTGATCCTGGCGACGCTGGGAGTCTTCGGCCTGACCGACCTGCACGCGATGAACGGGCTGAAGGCGCTGGTCTCGGGCTGTCTCAACGCGGTGGCGGTGGTCGCCTTCGTCCTCGGCGGTGCGGTCTATTGGAACGAAGCGCTGATCATGCTGGTCGCCGCCATGGCCGGCGGCTACGCCGGGGCTGCCGTCGCCCGCCACATCCCGCCGCCGATCCTGCGCAAGTTCGTGATCGTCGTGGGCGTGGCGATGACCGTCTATTTCTTCTTCGCGAAGGGCTGAGGCGCCGAGGGGGCGGCGGCGGTCAGTCCGCCGCCATGCGCTCCGCGAGGACGCACAGGCTGTCCCAGTCCAGCGCCGCCGGGTCCGCCACCACATGGTCGGCGGCCTCGAACAGCAGGTCGGCGTGCTGGGGCCAGGCGATGGTCAGCATTCCCGCCGCCTTGGCGGCGCGGGCACCGGTCGGGCTGTCCTCAATCACCGCGCAGGCCGTGGGCGGCACGCCGAGGCGGTCGGCGGCGGTCAGGTAGGGCTCGGGGTCCGGCTTGCCCTTGCTCACGTCGTCGCGGCTGAGGCCGAACAGGAAATGCGGGCTGCCCATGTGGCGCAGGTTGGCCTCCACCACCCGGCGCCCGCTGTTCGACACGCAGGCCTGCAACAGCCCCCGCTCCGCGAAGGCGTCGACCAGCGCCAGGGCGCCGGCCCGCGCCTCGACCTCGGCGATGCGCTCCAGATAGAGGTCGGTGATGGCGTCCGCCCATTCCCGGAAAGTCAGGGCCATGGGCCGGGCGGCGTGCAGCCGGGCGTACAGCTCGGGGAAGGCGACGCCCAGCGTGGCCGCGTAATCCGTGTCGGACAGGGCATGGCCGTGCAGCCGGCAGACCGCGATGGTGGCGCGCTGGTGCCAGGGCTCGCTGTCCAGCAGCGTGCCGTCGATGTCCCACAGGATGGCCTGGAGGGGCGGGCGGGCCAGGATCGAACGGCTCACCGCACCACCAGATCGTCGCGGTGGATCATCTCGTCGCGGCCCCGGTAGCCGAGGATCTCCTCGATCTCGTGGCTCTTGCGGCCGGCGATGCGGCGGGCGTCCTCGGCGGCGTAGGCGGTCAGGCCGCGCGCCACCTCGCGCCCGTCCGGCGCCTTCACCACCACCACGTCGCCGCGCTCGAAGTCGCCCTCGACGGCACGCACCCCGGCGGGCAGCAGGCTGGCCCCACGGGCGAGCGCCGACAGGGCGCCGGCGTCCACGGTCAGCGCGCCGTGGGCGTTCAGGTTGCCGCCGATCCACGCCTTGCGGGCGGAGGAGGGGGAGGCGGCGGGCAGGAACCACGTGCACAGCGCGCCGCCCTGCTCGGGCCGCTGCTCCAGCGCGGCCAGCGGGTTCATGCGCTTGCCCTTGGCGATGACCATGCGGCAGCCGGCGGCCAGCGCCACGCGCGCGGCGACGATCTTGGTCACCATGCCGCCGGAGCTGTAGCCGGGCGGCGGCTCGCCCGCCATGTTCTCGATGTCGGAGGTCAGTTCCTGGACGACCGGGATGTGCCGGGCGTCGGGGTCCTTGCGCGGGTCGGCGGTGTAGAGGCCGTCGATGTCCGACAGCAGGACCAGCGTGTCGGCGCTGATCATCTGGGCGACGCGGGCCGCCAGACGGTCGTTGTCGCCGAAGCGGATCTCCGCGGTGGCGACCGTGTCGTTCTCGTTGATGACCGGGACGGCGCCCAGCTTCAGCAGCGTGTCGATGGTGGCCCGGCCGTTGAGGTGGCGGCGGCGCTCCTCGGTGTCCTCCAGAGTCACCAGCACCTGGGCGACGGTCAGCCCGTGGCGGGCCAGAGTCTCCTGATAGGCGGCGGCGAGCCGGATCTGGCCGGTGGCGGCGGCGGCCTGCTTCTCCTCAAGGCGCAGGGCGCGCCCGACGAGGCCGAGATGCTCGCGCCCGCAGGCGACGGCGCCGGAGGTGACGATCACCACCTCCTGCCCGCGCTTGCGGCAGGCGGCCACATCGTCGGCCAGCGCGTCCAGCCACTCGCGGCGCATCCGACCGGTGGCGCTGTCGACGAGCAGGGCTGAGCCGATCTTGACGACCAGCCGCCGCGCGTCGAGCAATGTGGGGAGCAGGGAGGGGATATCAGCCTTTGGCGTTGTCGCCGCGGTCGTCGCCGTCGTCGCTGTGTTCGGTGTCGTCACCGTCATCGTCGCCTTCATCGTCCCAGTCGTCCCCGTCCTCGTCGGAGTCGCTGTCCGGCTCGTCGGGGAGATCGTCGTACTCGCCCGTCTCCTCGTTCCAGCCCGCATACTCGTCGTCCATCTTCCGGCCGACCGGGGGCCGGGGGATGGAGCGCGTGACCGGGGCCTGGATGACGTCGGGCTCCTCTTCCTTGGACTGTTTGATGAGCGTGAGCAAGCGGTAAAGCACGGCCTGGACGCCCTGGCCGGTGGCGCCGGACAGAACCATGACCTCCGCGCCCGACGCCGCTTCCAGCGCGGCCTTCTTCTCCGCGATCTCCTCATCGAGCAGGGCGTCGGCCTTGTTCAGGCCGATGATCTCCAGCTTGTCGGCGAGGTTGCCGCCATAGGCGATCAGCTCGTTACGGATGGTGGTGTAGGACTGCACCACATCCTCCGCCGTGCCGTCGATCAGATGGAGCAGCACGCGGGTGCGCTCCACATGGCCGAGGAAGCGGTCGCCCAGCCCATGCCCCTCGTGGGCGCCTTCGATCAGGCCGGGGATGTCGGCGATGACGAATTCCTCGTCGCCAGCGCGGACGACGCCCAGATTGGGAGCCAGCGTGGTGAAGGGGTAATCGGCGATCTTCGGGCGCGCCGCCGTCGTCGCGGCCAGGAAGGTGGACTTGCCGGCGTTGGGCAGGCCGAGCAGCCCGGTGTCGGCGATCAGCTTCAGCCGCAGCCAGACCCAGCGCTCCTCGCCCGGCCAGCCGGGGTGGGACTTGCGCGGGGCGCGGTTGGTCGGGGTCTTGTAATGGGCATTGCCGAATCCGCCGTCGCCGCCCTTCAGGAAGACGACGCGCTGGCCGGGCTCCGTAAGGTCGAGCAGCACGGTCTCCTGATCCTCGTCCAGGATCTGGGTGCCGACGGGCACGCGCAGGACCACGTCATCGCCCCTGGCGCCGTTGCGGTTGGCGCCCATGCCGTGGTTGCCGCGCTGCGCCTTGAAATGCTGCTTGTATCGGTAGTCGATCAGCGTGTTGAGGCCGTTCACGACCTCGATCACGACGTCGCCGCCACGGCCGCCGGTGCCGCCGTCCGGTCCGCCATATTCGATGAACTTCTCGCGGCGGAAGGCGATGGCGCCGGGGCCGCCGTCGCCGCTTTTCAGATACACCTTGGCTTGATCGAGGAACTTCATCGGGGACCGTGCCGGCCAATCTACCGTTTGCGCACCGTCCTCCAACCGTGGGAAGGGGGCGGTGACCACCACATCAACAAAAGAAAATCGGGGGCCGGTTGCCCGAACCCCCGATTTATCCCATCACACCGTACGGGCCGGACGAGATTACTCGGCCGCGACCGCCGGGACCTCCGCCGCCAGGATGGCGACGTAGGTGCGCCCCTGGGCGCTGCGCTTGAAGGCCACGGTGCCGTTCGCCTTGGCGAACAGGGTGTGGTCCTTGCCGATGCCGACGTTCTCACCGGGGTGGAACTTCGTGCCGCGCTGGCGGACGATGATGTTGCCGGCGACGACGTTCTCGCCACCGAAACGCTTCACGCCGAGGCGGCGGCCAGCGGAATCGCGGCCGTTGCGCGAGGAGCCGCCTGCTTTTTTATGGGCCATGGGGAGTTACTCCTGTGACTGGTCGGCGGCCGTTCAGGCGGCGCCGTTGATCCCGGTGATGCGCAGGACGGTCAGGTCCTGGCGGTGGCCGTTCTTGCGGCGGTAGTTCTGGCGGCGCTTCTTCTTGAAGACGATGATCTTCGGACCGCGATCCTGGGCGACGATCTCGGCGGTCACAGCGGCGCCGGCAACCGTCGGGGTGCCAAGGGTGGTGCTGCTGCCATCGCTGACCATCAGCACGTCGTTGAGCGTGATGGAAGCGCCGGCCTCGGCCTCGAGCTTCTCAACGCGGATCACGTCGCCATTGGCGACCTTGTACTGCTTGCCGCCGGTGCGGATCACTGCAAACATCGTCGTCACTGCCTATCTCAAAACAAACGGAAGGGCCGCTCGCCCACCGTTTGAGGTGCAAGCCCGTTCGTGAGAGCGGGGATTTAACTGATGGGCCACCGGGAGTCAACAGGCATGGTGGCATTTTCCCGTTCATTTTCCTGCAAACAAGGGCTTGCATCCCCAAAAGCTTTTGGGTAGGTTCCGCGCCACCCCGGAAACGGGGCAGCGGATGGGTGGCAGAGCGGTTGAATGCACCGCACTCGAAATGCGGCATACCCGCGAGGGTATCGGGAGTTCGAATCTCCCCCCATCCGCCACTCTCATTCGAGCGAACGCTCAAGAAAAAAGCCTTCCCAACCGGGAAGGCTTTTTTGTTTCCAGGCTCAGGCGCTCCGGATCATCTCCAGCGCCGCTTCGAACAGCGCGCTGCCCGGTTCGGCGAAGCGGTCCACCACGCTGAAATGGTCGGCGCCCGGCTCCACGATCTCCCGCACCGCGTTGCCCTGCGCGGCCCAGGCCAGGGCGTAGTCGGCCTGCTGGCGGTGCATCGCGTCGGTCTCAAGGCCGCCCAGCGCCGGCATCAGCAGCGGGGCCAGTGCGGGAACGGCGTGGATCGGGCTCAGCCGCCGCGCCGAGTCGGGATCGAGCCGCAGCTGCTCGTTCACCTCGAAGCCGAGCATCGGCTCCAGGTCGTAGATGCCGCTGATCGGAATGCCGCCGGCCACGCGGTCGCGATTCTCCGAGACGAGCTTGGCCGTCAGGTGGCCCCCCGCCGAATGGCCGGACACCACCACCCGCCGCGGATCGCCGCCGAAGCTGGCTGCGTTGGCGATCACCCAGTCCAGCCCGGCCTGGGCGTGGCCGCACAGTTCGTCCATCGTCACGTCCGGGCACAGGCCGTAGCCGAGCAGGACGACCGCCACCCCGCGCTCCACATAGGGCGCGGCGATGAAGGAGTGCAGGTCCTTCGACAGGGCCCGCCAGTAGCCGCCATGGATGAAGACCAGCACCGGCGCGCCCTCTCCGGCGAGGAAGACGTCGGCGCGCTGGCGCGGGTGCGGGCCGGTGGGGACGTCGTAGCGTCCGCCGAGCCGGGCGCGCACCGCCTCGCTCTCCGCCTGCCAGCGGGCGAAATAGGCCGGGTGCTCCGGCACCAGCTTGCGGAAATTGTACTGGCGGTCGATCTCGGCGACGGTCATGCCGGAAAACAGGGGGTCAGACGCCAAGATAACGCTCCTTCAACGTGGGGTCGGCGAGCAGGGCGGCGGAACTGCCGGACCACACCAGCCGTCCCTTCTCGATGACGTGATGGCGGTCGGCCAGGGCGGCGAGGGCGTGCACGTTCTTGTCCACCACCAGGATCGCCTGCCCCTCGCCCTTCAGGCGGGCGAGGCAGTCCCAGATCTCCTGCCGGACCAGCGGGGCCAGCCCCTCCGTCGCCTCGTCGAGGATCAGCAGCTTCGGGTTGGTCATCAGGGCGCGCCCGACGGCGAGCATCTGCTGCTCCCCGCCCGACAGGTTGCGGGCGAGGTTGCCGGCGCGCTCGGCCAGCCGGGGGAACAGGGCGTGCACCCGCTCCACCGTCCAGGGATCGCGCCGCGCGAAGCGGTTGGCGGCGGTGGCGATCAGGTTCTCGCGCACGGTCAGGGTGGGGAAGACCTGCCGCCCCTCCGGCACCAGGGCGATGCCGGCGCGCGCTATGCGGTGCGGCGGCCGGCCAGCGATCTCCGTGCCCTCGAAGGCGATCGAGCCGCCGGTCGGCGCCACGAGGCCCATGATGGCCTTGATGGTCGTGGTCTTGCCCATGCCGTTGCGGCCCATCAGGGTCACCGCCTCCCCGGCGTTGACGGACAGCTCCATGCCGAACAGCGCCTGGCTGGAGCCGTAGGCGGCGGTCAGGTCGGCGACGCGCAGCATCAGACGACCTCCAGCTCGTCGCCGAGATAGGCTTCGCGCACCGCCGGGTCGTTGCGGATCTCGGCCGGGGTGCCGCTGGCGAGGTCCTTGCCGCGCACCAGAACGGTGATGCGGTCGGCCAGCGCGAAGACGGCGTCCATGTCATGCTCCACCAGCAGGATCGTCACGCCGCCCTTCAGCTCTTGCAGAAGCTCGACCATGCGGGCGGAGTCCTCCGGCCCCATGCCGGCCATCGGCTCGTCGAGCAGCAGCAGGCGTGGACCGGTGGCCAGGGCCATCGCCAGTTCGAGCTGCCGCTTCTCGCCATGGGCCAGGGCGTCGGCGCAGGTGTCGGCCCGCGCGCCCAGCCCCACCCGCTCCAGCACGGCGCGGGCGGGGTCGGTCAGCCGCCGGTCGCGCCCGGCGTCGCGCCAGAAGCGGAAGCTGTGCCCAGCGTGGGCCTGCACCGCCAGCGCCACGTTGTCGAGCGCGGTGAAGCTGGGGAAGATCGAGGTGATCTGGAAGCTGCGCGCCAGCCCGCGCTGTGCCCGCTTGTGCACGGGCAGGCGGGTCACGTCGCGCCCGTCGAACAGGATGGTCCCGGAATCGGGAGTCAGCTCCCCCGACAGCTGGCCGATCAGGGTGGTCTTGCCGGCCCCGTTCGGGCCGATCAGGGCGTGCAGTTCCCCCTCCGCGACGGACAGCGAGAGGCCGTCGGTGGCGGCCAGACCGCCGAAGCGCTTGACCAGCGAGTCCGTGCTCAGCAGGGGACGGCTCACGGGCGCCTCCCCGCGACGACGCCCCACAGCCCCTTGCGGGCGTACAGCACCAGAAGAATCAGCACCGGCCCCAGCACGATCTTCCAATGCTCGCCCAGCCCGGCGTGGGCGAGGTCCATCAGCTCCGGCACGAACTCCTCCAGCAGCAGCAGCGCGGCGGCGCCCAGCACCGGGCCGATCAGCGTGCCGATGCCGCCCAGCACAACCATCACGATCAGGTCGCCGGAACGGCTCCAATGCAGGTACTGCGGCCCGACGAACATGGTGGCGTTGGCAAGCAGCCCCCCGGCCAGCCCGGCCAGCGCCCCGGCGATGACGAAGGCGACGAGCTTGTAGCGGGTGACCGGGTAGCCGAGCGCGGCCATCCGCCGCTCGTTGTCCTTGGCGCCGCGGATCACCCGCCCGAAGCGGGAGTTGACCAGCCGCCAGCCCAGTGCCAGCGCCGCCACCAGAAGCCCCAGCACCACGTAATAGAAGGTGGTGTGGTCGGCGATGTTCAGCGGGGCGGGCAGGGTGGAGCGGCTCCACAGCGCGATGCCGTCGTCCCCGCCATAGGCCTTCAGCCCGGTCATCAGGTAGAACAGCATCTGGGCGAAGGCCAGCGTGATCATGATGAAGGGCACGCCGGTGGTGCGCAGCGAGATCGCCCCCACCGGCAGCGCCGCCAGCGCCCCGGCCAGCATGGCCAGCGGCCAGACGATCAGCCCGTTCACCGTGCCGGGAAAGCCGAACAGCGTCGATCCGTCCGACTGGTGGGCGAACAGGATGCCGACGGCATAGCCGCCGATCCCGACGAAGGCGGCGTGGCCGAAGCTGACCATCCCGCCGAAGCCCAGGATCAGGTCGAGGCTGACCGCCGCCAGGGCGAAGACCAGGATGCGCGTCGCCAGCCGTACGTAGAAGGGTTCTCCCATCCAATGGGCGACGGTGGGCAGCGCCAGCGCGACGGCCAGCAGGATCAGCAGGGCGATGCGGGGACGGGTGAGCAGGGCGGTTCGGGGCGCGGTCGGAGGCATGGAGGGCCGGAAAAGAGGGGTGGTCAACCAATCGGCAGGCCAATCGGTAGGCCCGTCTTTTCGCACAGATGGGCGGGCTTGAACACAAAAGGTCGCGCCGACAGCGCGTGCCCGCCCGCTTAGCCCCAGGGCGCGCCGTGGTGGCGGCGGCGCCGCGACCGCTGGAGGAGCTGGCGTTCGGTGCAGCGCTTCATATGCTCCGGCACCTCCGAATCCTCACCGACGATGGGACCGCTCAGATAGGCGGCGCCCGCGGCCTCCGCAGCCTCCAGCTCCACCGGGGTGCGCACGCCGTCCACATAGGCGAACATGCCGAACTTGCGCGGGCCGGGGCAGAAGGTCTGCACCCGCTCCAGGATGTGCGGCTCGTCCTCCCGCCCGTCCAGCCGCAGCCCGACCCCCTTTACGCCGGCGGTGGCGTAGACCGACAGGTCGCCCGCGTCGTCGTGCAGGATGACCATGGCGGCGCGGGCGAAGGGGCGCAGCATCGCCACGATCTCCGCCAGCCGGCCGTAGGGAACGCCGGTCGGCAGCCCGTCCAGTTCGAAGGCGAGGAAGGGCATCAGCACGCGCGGGATCATCCGGCAGGCCTGGATGTATTCCCGCCGCCGCCGGCTGGAGGCGAGCGTGCCGAAATGGACGGGGATGGTCTGGGCGTAGCGGAATTTGTTGGCGTACAGCTCGTTGTAGGTGCTGACGGCCAAGCTCAGCGTCTCCATGTCCAGGTCGAAGACCGCCTCCTCGCGCTCCGGGTCGAAGGCGTCCATGCAGTTCAGATAGCGGGCGGTGTCCGCGTCGGTGCGGCAGCAGTAGGTGGACACCACCTTGTGCTTCACGTCGAAGACCGGACGGAACAGCACCTTGGGCCGAAGCTGCGGCGTGACGGTGTCCGCCGGCATCTCGGTCCAGTGCGTGCGCCGCGCCTCCACCGCGGGAACGGCGGCGTCGGTTGGCGGGGGGGAGGCCGCGGCGGTGCCTTCCGGGCCATGGACGGCGTCCTTGAGCAGGTCGGCCAGCCGCGCGGTGTCCAGGGCGACTCCGCCGCCGACATCGACCACCGCGGTCTTGACGGTGATGCGCCGCGTGTCGGCGTGGCCCAGCAACGCCTGGTGCAGGCTTTCCATCACCTTGCTGCAGGTCAGCTGCGCCGACCTCCGGTCGGCCTGGGCGAAGACGATGATGTAGTGGTTCTCACCATAGCGGAACCAGACGTCGCGCGGCGACAGTACCTTCTTGAGCATGCGCTCGGTGTAGACGTGCACCCGCTCGTTCACGCTCTCCCAGCGGTCACCCAACTCTTTCCGGATTTCGTCGAGACCGATCAGGTGAACGGACCCCGCGGTGATCGTCTGGCCGTGCGACAGGATCTGCCGAGCGCGCTCCTTGAAGGACTCGTCGATGGACTGGGTGGAGGACGGGGCCGAGGACGGAGTTGGGCCGTCATCCTGTTCCAGTGGAACACCGTCCGGACCGGAGGGATGGTGTGAAACCATGGCCGAGCTTCCCTTTCCGGTTGTGGGGAGCGCGAACCCAAAGGCAGGGCAGCCGCCTGGAATGGGTGCGAACATGAATGGATCGACTGCACAACCAGGATGATCCTTTCGCACTTGCTAATGCGTTAACGGAGACGTCGCGCCGGCTTCTGCAGACGATCTATGCGAAAAGGAGCGCGTCTCTGCCGAACCCGCTTATGCCGACTTGCGCCGTGCTTTTACTCTGGCCCTCATCAGCATTTGCCTTTCGGTGCAACGCCGCATGTGTTCGGGAACGTCGGAATCCTTGCCGACCACGGCGCCACCGATATAGGCCGCCCCGGCTTCGATCGCGGCCTGGAATTGCTCGACGTTCCGGACGCCGTCCAGATAGGCGAACAGGCCATGCTTGCGCGGGGCAGGGCAGAAGGCGTTGATCTTGTCGATGCAGCGCTGGTCGCCGTCCCGGAAATCCATGGACAGCCCCACCCCCTTGACGCCGGCGTTGGCATAGACCGCGATGTCGGTGGTGTATTCCCGCAGGATGACGATGGCGGCGCGGCCGAAGGGGCGCAGCATGGTGACCATCTCGGCCAGCCTCCCGTTGGGAATGCCCTGCGGAAGCCCTTCAAACTCGAAGGCCAGGAAGGGGATCAAGTAATTGGGGATCATCCGGCACGACTGGAGATACTCCCGCCGCCGCCGCGCCGAGGCAAGGGTTTCGAAGTGGACCGGAATGGTCTGGGCGTAACGGAATTTGTTCTTGTACAGTTCATTGTAGGTGCTGATGGCGTGGCACAGGGTTTCCATATCGTAATCGAAAATGGCTTCTTCCTGCAGGACGTCGTCCAGCGTGATCTGGTTGATGTGACGGCAGGTGTGGAGATCCGGACGGCAGGTGTAGGTGGAGATCACCTTGTTCTTCACATCGTAGACCGGGCGGAACAGCACCTTCGGCTGCAGCGACGGTTCGCCGTTGTCGAGAGCGAAACCGGCCAGCGAGGGCCGCCGCCGCTCCTCGGCCTGCGGCTGGGCAGTTGGCTGGGCCGTCGGGTCGGTGCGATCCGCCTGGCGCTCCGGCTGGCCGGCGGCCCGGTGGAGCAGATCGTCCAGGCGGGCGCTGCCGATGGCGATGCTGCCGTCGATTTCCATCAGGGCGGTCTTGACGGTGATCTGGCTGGTGTCGCTGTGGCCGAGCAGCGTCTGATGGAGGGTTTCGACGATCTTGCCGCAAATCAGTTGGGCGGCCTTTATGTCGGCATGGGCGAACACGATGATGAACTGGGCTTCCCCATGCCGGAACCACACATCCTGCGGGGACAGCATCTTTTCGAGCAGGCGGCCCGTGTAGTCCCGCACCCGTTCCTTCACGGTCTCCCACCGTTTGCCCAGATGGTCCCGGATGTCTTCCAGACCGATCAGATGAACGGCGCCGGCGGTGACGGTCCTTCCGCTGGAAAGGATATCGCGGGCTCTGTCTCGAAAGGCCGCGTCGTTCAGATGGCAGGACGACCGGCACTCCGCTGCCTTCGTGGCGCTGGTGCAGTGGGAAGTGGGGCCGGAGCAGGTGGATTCGGCAGGCCCTTCCTGGACGGAGGGGGGCGAATGGATTGCATTCACGGCAATAGCTCCCTTGCGACCGGCATAAGCCTGTGTGCCGGTATGCTTCCGCCTTCTGAATGTTTGTCGTCTTAACAACAATGTTACAGGGAAATTGCCGAAGAGTTAACAGCTGCGGGGATTCTGGAGCGGTGCGGAGGGGCTTCGGCGGCTGGCCCTTGTAGGCGGGCTACCACGAGCGGCCCTGCACAAGCGGCCATGGCCGTTGACCCGCCGGCTGGACGGGATTATGCCGGGCCGGCCGGGGGCATGGGGAAAGGGCAAGGACATGAACGCAAGGAACGCGGTGGTGCTGGTCAGCGGCGGGCTGGATTCCACGACGGTGCTGGCGATCGCCCGGGACCAGGGCTACCGGCTGAACGCGCTCAGCTTCCGCTACGGCCAGCGCCACGCGGTGGAGCTGGAAGCGGCCAGGCGCGTCGCCGCGGCCATGGCGGTGGACCGCCACGTCATCGCTGACATCGATCTGCGGGCCTTCGGCGGCTCGGCACTGACCGACGCCATCGCCGTGCCCAAGCACGCCAGCGCGGCGGATCTGGGGACGGGCATCCCGGTGACCTACGTCCCGGCGCGCAACACGGTGTTCCTGTCCTTCGCGCTGGCCTGGGCGGAGACGCTGCAGGCGTCGGACATCTTCATCGGCGTGAACGCGCTGGACTATTCCGGCTATCCGGACTGCCGCCCCGAATACATCGCCGCCTTCGAGGCCATGGCGAACCTCGCCACCAAGGCGGGGGTGGAGGGCACCAGCCGGTTCACGATCCACGCCCCGCTGATGACGCTCGACAAGGCGGGCATCATCCGCCGCGGGCTGGAGCTGGGCGTGGATTACGGCCTGACCCACTCCTGCTACGACCCGGCGCCCGACGGCACCGCCTGCGGGTCCTGCGACAGCTGCCTGCTGCGGCTGAAGGGCTTCCAGGAGGCCGGGCTGGCCGATCCGGTGGCTTATGGCGGGGCGTGACACACGCCGTCAATGGGCGGGGAACAGCCCCTTTGGCTTGATCGCCAGAACCACCGCCATCAGCACGTAGATCGCCATGGAGGCCAAAGCCGCCCCGGCGGCGCTGGCGTTGGCGGCGTCCATCACCAGACGGAAGGCGGCGGGCAGCAGGGCGCGGCCCAGCGTGTCCACCATGCCGACCAGCAGGGCGCCGGCCAGCGCCCCGCGGATCGAGCCGATGCCGCCGATCACGATGACCACGAAGGTCAGGATAAGGATCTGCTCGCCCATGCCGACCTGCACGGCCAGCACCGGCCCGGCCATCGCGCCGGCCAGCCCGGCCAGCCCGCAGCCCAGCGCGAAGACCAGCCCGAACAACCGTCGGACATCCACCCCCAGCGCCATCACCATCTCGCGGTTGGTGGCCCCGGCGCGGATCAGCATGCCGACCCGCGTGCGGGCGATCAGCAGCCACAGGAACACCGCCACGGCGATGCCGACGGCGAGGATCGCCAGCCGGAAGGCCGGATATTTCAGGCCGAACAGGTCCACCGTCCCGGCCAGCGCCGCCGGCGGGTTCAGGAAGATGGGGACCGGGCCGAAGACGATCTTCACCAGCTCGTTGAAGAACAGGATCAGCCCGAAAGTCGCCAGCACCTGATCCAGGTGGTCGCGGCGGTAGAGCGTGCGCAGAGCCACCGCCTCCACCACCAGCCCCAGCAGCGCCGTCAGCAGCACCGCCGCCGCCAGCGCCAGGGGGAAGCTGTCCAGCACCGGGACCAGCGCCGCCGTCAGGTAGGCGCCGACCATGTAGAAGGTGCCGTGGGCGAGGTTGATGAGGTCCATGATGCCGAAGACGAGCGTCAGCCCGGCGGCCATCAGGAACAGCATCACCCCGAGCTGAAGCCCGTTCAGACCCTGTTCGACGAGGAGGAGCGCGTCCATTCTCCGGCGTCCTGGCTGCGCCTCACTTCATCGGGCAGTCTTTGACATAGGCGTCGGCGTGGTTGGTGAAGACCGTGGCGACGGTCTTGTTGGTCACCGCACCGTTGGCGCCCTTCACCACCTCGCGCAGGTAGATGTTGTGGATCGGGTAGTGGTTGGTGTTGAAGGCCACCTCGCCGCGCAGACTCTGCAGCTTGGCCGAGGCCAGCGCGGCGCGCAGCTTGTCCTTGTCCTTCAGGTTGCCGCCGACCGCCTTCACCGCCGTGTCGATCAGCAGCGCCGTGTCGTAGCCCTGGGCCGCGTACATGGACGGGATGCGCCCGTACTTGGCCTTGAAGTCGGCGACGAACTTCCTGTTTGCGGCGTTGTCGAGGTCGGGGCTCCACTGCGCCGAGTTCTTCACGCCGAGCGCGGACTCGCCGACCGCCGCCAGGATGTCCTGGTCGAAGGAGAAGCCGGGGCCGAACAGCGGCACCGCACCCTTCAGCCCGGCCTGCTCATACTGCTTGATGAAGTTGATGCCCATGCCGCCGGGGTAGAAGACGTAGACGGCGTCCGGCGCCGCGGCCTTGAGCTGCGCCAACTCCGCCGCGTAGTCGAGCTGCCCGACCTGGGTGTAGACCTCGCCCGCGACCTCGCCCTTGTAGTAGCGCTTGAAGCCGGCCAGCCCGTCCTTGCCCGCCGGGTAGTTGGGGGCCATCAGATAGACCTTCTTGAAGCCCTCGTCCTGGACATGCTTGCCCACGGCCTCGTGGATCTGGTCGTTCTGGTAGGCGGCGTTGAAGAAGTACGGGTTGCACTGCGCGCCCGCCAGCTGCGACGGGCCGGCGTTGGGGCTGATGAAGAAGGTCTGCCCGCCGGCCAGCGTCGGCAGCATCGCCAACGCGAGGTTCGACCAGACCACGCCGGTCACCACCTGCACGCGGTCGCGCTCGACCATGCGGTTGGCGAGGCCGACGGCGACGTCCGGCTTCTGCTGGTCGTCCGCCTCGATGACCTGGGTGTCCTGCCCGCCCAGCTTGCCGCCCGCATGCTCCACCGCCAGCGCGAAGCCGTCGCGGATGTCGATGCCCAGACCCGCGCCGGGGCCGGACAGGGTGGTGATCATGCCGATCTTCAGCGTGTCCGCCGCCGCCGGGGTGGCGAGCAGGGCCAGCGCGGAGGCCAGCGTAAGCAGGTTGCGGGTCATGACGGTCCAGCCTCCAGGGGTATTATGATTGATTTATGGGCAGTGCAAATTTCAGGCAGCCCGCATCCGTTCGTCTGCCCGCTGGTCAGCCCAGGCGCGCGCCGTGGACGGGCGGCCCTCGGCGTCGATCAGGCCGCGGGTGAAGAGTTCCTCGACATGGCGGATGAAGAAGGCGGCGGTGCTCTCCCGCTCCCAGCGCTCCATCCAGTTCTGCTCCAGGAAGGCGAGGATCGCCGGCTGGCCCAGCTCGGCCTCCCACAGCACGCCGAGGAGGGAGGTCTGCTGCTCCTCGTGCATGCAGTCCTCGAAGGTCAGCTTCTGCTGGCTGCGCGCCTCCTTGCGCAGCGTCGTCTCCGGCCCCGGCCCCAGGCCGAAGTCGTAGAGCGGACGGCGCTCGGGCGCCGCGACCAGCCAGTGGGCCACCTCATGCACGATGACGGTCGATTCCACGTCGGTGCGGATGACCTCGCCGTCCCACATGAAGGAGGCGTTCGGCGGCTCGTCCAGCGTGCCGATGCCGTGGGCATGGGCAAGCCGCACCGCTTCGGCGCGCTGCTCCGGCGTGTCGACGCCGCCGGGCACCGGCCATGTCGCGGCGATGCGCCGGAAGGCGGCGAGGGGCAGGGGCTTGCCGGCCAGCAGGCGTTCGAAGGTTGCCAGGGCCTCCGGCATCGTCTCGGCCGGGATCGGGGACAGGATCATGATGGGATAAAGCAGTCCGGGGTGCGCAACGGCCCCTATTTGCCCAACAGGGCCGGTGCGGCGCAAGAAAAACCCCTCCTCCATCGCAATCGGATGGAAGAGGGGTGAAGAAAAACGCCGTCAGGCCGCCCGCATGTCGGTCAGGAAGCGGGAGACGAAACCGCGCAGCCCTTCCGCCTCGCCGGTCAGCCCGTCGGCGGCGTCGAGCACTTGGCGGGAGGCGTCGCCGGTGGCTTCCGCCGCCTGGGTCACCCCGGCGATGTTGCCGGATACCTCCTGCGTGCCGCGGGCGGCCTGCTGAACGTTGCGGCTGATCTCCTGGGTGGCCGCACCCTGCTCCTCGACCGCGGCGGCGATGGTGGTGGAGATGTGGCTGATCTCGCCGATCACGCGGCCGATCTCGGCGATGGCCCCGGCGGCCTCGCGGCTGACCTGCTGGATGCCGGCGATCTGGCCGGAGATGTCCTCGGTCGCCTTGGCGGTCTGGTTGGCGAGGCTCTTGACCTCCGACGCCACGACGGCGAAGCCCTTGCCGGCCTCGCCCGCGCGGGCCGCCTCGATGGTGGCGTTGAGCGCCAGCAGGTTGGTCTGGCTGGCGATGTCGTTGATGAGCTGCACCACCTCGCCGATGCGCTGGGCGGCGTCGACCAGACCGCGCACGGTGGCGTCGGTCCGCTCGGCGGTGCTGACCGCCTGCCCGGCGATGCTGTTGCTCTGGGCGACCTGCCGGCTGATCTCCTGGATCGAGCTGGAGAGCTCCTCCGCGGCGGCGGCGACGGTCTCCACGTTGGCGGTCGCCTGGGTGGAGGCGGCGGCGACGGCGCTGGCCTGCCGGGTGGTCTGCTCGGCGGTGGCCGACATGCCCTGGGCCGTGCTGTTGAGCTGGGTGGCGGCGGAGGAGACGCGGGACAGCACCTCCATCACCATGCGGTCGAACTCGCGGGTCAGGGCGTCGATGCGCTCCGACCGCTCGCGGCGGGTCTCATGCTCGGCGGCCTGCGCGGCGGCCATGCGGTCGGCCTCGATCAGGCTGTGCTTGAAGACCTCGACGGCCTTGGCCATGCCGCCGATCTCGTCGCCGCGGCCCAGGCCGGGCACGTCAACCCGGCGGTCGCCGCCGGCCAGACGGGTCATGGTGTCGGTCATCGAGACGATGGGCCGCGACAGGCCGCGCCCGATCAGCAGGGCGGAGATCAGCCCGAGCAGGACGGCGACCGCGGCGGCGGCGGTGGTCATCGTCCGGGCGCGGTCGATGTTCTCCGTGGCGGTGGTGCCGAGCGCCGCCTGCTGGCGGGCGCTGGCGTCGCGCAGCTGCTCGACCCGCGCGTTGACGGTCGGGCCGAGCGTCTCCAGCACCTGCGAGACCAGCTCGTCGCGCTTGGTGGTGGCGACGACCACCTTCTCGAACTGGGTGGCGAAGACGCGCTGGTAGGCCAGGAAGGAGGAGGCGCCCCGCCGCCGCTCCAGCTCGGTCAGCTTGGCGAGCATCGCGTTGCCGCGCTCGCGGGCGCTCTGAAGCTCCTTGCGGAAGCTGTCGGCGCTGTCCGCCATGCCGTCGGTCAGGAAGCGGTTGGCGGTGTTGCGGGCGGCGAGGAAGTGGCGGGCGGCCATGCCCGCCTGATAGGCGGCCTCGGTGTCGCCGTCCGCGTAGGCGCTGTCCATGACGCTGCTCAGCGCCTTCTCCATCTTGATCCCGAGATCGAGAAGCTCCGCCGACGCCTCGTTGCGGGTCGCCTGGAACTCCATGATGCGGGCGAAGGCCTCGCGGTACTGGCCCAGCTCATCGTCCATCTGGGTCACCGTGCGGTTCAGGGTCGGCTCGGTGAACAGCGTCTTGGCCTCGTCGATCCGCCCGTCGAGATCCGCGGCCAGCGAGTCCACCGTGTGGGCGGCCTCCTCGCTGCCGGTCAGCAGGAAGGTCTTGGCCTGGAGCTGGACCTCCAGCATCGTCGCCTGGATGCGCCCGACCTCCGTGGTCTGGCGGGCCAGCGTCTGATAGGTCGCGAAGCCGTCCTTCGCGCCCGTCAGTGCGTACACCCCGACGCCGCCGATGGCGACCAGGAAGAGGAGAACCCCGGCGTTCGCCGCCGTGATCTTGGTGCCGACCCGCAGATGGTTGAACAGGCTCATGGTCGGGAAAACTCCGGATGAGGCTGAATGGTTTAGATACAGAACATGGCAGTGTCCGCTTACCAATTCATTAAGTGTGCCAACTGGTTTGCGGTCCCCGAAAACGGGCATGCGGCCCCTCCGCGCACGCTTGGGGATGTCCTTATCCTTCCGGGTTCTGGCGGTTTCGCGGGGGCTTGGAATATTTGTCCTGCCCGCGGCGTTAGCCCACAGCGACGGGCCGTTCCGGCGCCGGCTCCAGCGGCGTGCTGGTCACGGCTTAGGCCGTGGATGGTCACAATAGAGGCGTTTTGCTCATCCCCATGTATCGTGCTATACGCCAAAGGGCGAAGCGCCCCGCCGGGGACGCCTGCCTGGACCCCTCCGACCCGGCTCGTGATGATCTGACCCAACGGCCGGCCATGTCCCTGACCGACGCGCCCACTCTGGCGCCTTCTCCCAACACCGTTCCCCGCCCCGCCCTTGGCCCAGGCGACGCCGCTTCCGCTCCGAAGCCGTCGCGCTCCGCCCGCACGAAGCGGGGGCGCCTGTCGGTGGTGATCCCCTTCTACAACGAAGCCCCCAACATCGCGGCGCTGTTCGAACGGTTGGTGCCCGTGCTCGACCGGCTGGACGCGGAGTGGGAGGTGGTCTGCGTCAACGACGGCAGCCGCGACGACACGCTCGACCGTCTGCTGGACGTCCATGACGCCGACCCGCGGATCAAGGTGGTCGACCTGTCGCGCAACTTCGGAAAGGAGCTGGCCCTGTCGGCCGGGCTGCGCCACACCACCGGCGACGCCGTGGTGCCGATGGACGCCGACCTCCAGCACCCGCCGGAGCTGCTGCCGCAATTCCTCGCCAAATGGCGCGAGGGCTACGACGTCGTTGTCGCCGTGCGCCACGCGCGGGTGGGGCAGAGCCTGAGGCACCGGATGTTCGCCCGCGCCTTCTACTGGATCTTCGACAACCTGTCGGAGGTCAAGCTGCCGCGCGAGGTCGGCGACTTCCGGCTGATGGACCGTCGGGTGGTCGACGTCATCAACCGCATGCCGGAACGCACCCGCTTCATGAAGGGCATCTTCGCCTGGGTCGGTTTCCGTCAGGCGAGCATCCCCTACGAGCAGGGGGAGCGCGCGGGTGGCGAGACCAAATGGGGCTTCCTGAAGCTGCTCAGCCTGTCCTTCGACGGTCTGACCGCCTTCTCCACCTTCCCGCTGCGGGTGTGGAGTCTGGTGGGTATGGCGATCTCCGGCTTCGCCTTCGTCTACATCCTGCTGCGCCTGCTGCGCACCCTGATCTACGGCATCGACGTGCCCGGCTATGAATCGCTGCTGGCGGCGGTGCTGTTCATGGGCGGTATCCAGCTCGTCACGCTGGGGGTCATCGGCGACTATCTCGGCCGCGTCTTCAACGAGGTGAAGGGGCGCCCCCTTTACATCGTCCGTTCCGCGCACGGCTTCGAGGACGAGGCCGCGGCTCCGGCATCCAATCCAGGGGCCAATCCGGGGGCCAATGCAGGCGCTTGGCGCCAGCCCGGAAGCGAGGACCGCCGTTCATGAGCCTGATGCCGCCGATCGGCCTGAATCCCCTCGGGGCGACGCCCCCGGCAGGCGCCCTGACGCAACGCCGCGCCGGGGCCCTGTGGGACGACATGGCGCGCGCGCTTCTGCTGTGCCTGATCATCCTCGCCGCGCTGACCTTCCGGAACTACGGGATCAGCACCGACGAGGAGGTGCAGCACATCTACGGCAAGAAGCTGCTGTCCTTCTACCTGTCCGGCTTCACCGACCGGTCGGCCTTCCATTTCAAGGACCTGTACCTGTATGGCGGGCTGTTCGATCTGGTGACCGCCCTGGTGGTCCCGATCTCGCCGTTCGAGGAGTACGAGACGCGCCACCTGCTCTGCGCGCTGGTCGGGGTGCTGGGCATCGCCGGCTGCTGGCGCTACGCCCGGCTGCTGGCCGGGCCGCGGGCGGGCTTCCTGGCGGCGGCGCTGCTGGCGCTGTCCGGCGTCTATTACGGCGCCATGTTCAACAACACCAAGGACGTGCCCTTCGCCGCGGGCATGGTGTGGACGCTCTATTTCGCCACCCGCATCATCGGGCAGATGCCGGCCCCGCGCCGCAGCGCGGTGCTGAAATTCGGACTGGCGCTGGGCCTGACCCTGTCGATCCGGGTGGGCGCGGTGCTGGCCGGCTTCTACCTCGCGGTGGCGCTGGCGCTCTATGTGGTGCTGGTGGCGTGGCGGGGCGGGCTGCGGCCGGCGTTCGGCGTCGTCCGGCGTTCGGTGCCGCCCCTGCTGCCGGCCATTCCCCTGGCCTACGCGGTGATGGCGCTGTTCTGGCCCTGGGCGGTGCAGAAGCCGCTGAACCCGCTGGAGGCGCTGCGCGTCGTTTCGCACTTCCCCATCGACATCCAGACGCTGTTCATGGGGCAGATGGTCAGCTCCGCCGCCCCGCCGGCGCTCTACCTGCCGGTCTATCTGGGGGTGAAGCTGCCGGAGGCGGTTCTGCTGGGCACCCTGGCCGCGGTGGTGCTGGCCGCCCTGTGGGTGGTGCGCGGCGGCTGGCGGAGCGTGGACGGCGCCTTCGGCGCGGTGCGCTGGGTGCCGCTGGCGCTGGCGGCCTTCCTGCCGGTGATCCTGTTCATGCTGATGCGCCCGTCCGTCTACAACGGCATCCGCCATTTCCTGTTCGTGGCGCCGCCGATGGCGGTGCTGGCCGGCATCGCCCTCGACCGGCTGTGGAGCGGGGCCGAGGCGCTGGGGCGGCGTACGGGGCAGGCGTACGGGGCGGCGGCCATCGCGGTGGCCGTGCTGTACGCGTGGCAGCTCGGCGCCATGCACCCGAACCAGTACGTCTACTACAACCAGTTCGCCGGCGGGCTGAAGGGCGCCGAGGGCCGGTTCGAGCTGGATTACTGGGGCAACTCCCAGCATGAGGCGCTGGCCGAGCTGATCGATCTGGTGGAGCGCGAGAACGGCGGCAAGGCGCCGCCGCGCCAGTACACCCTGTCGGTCTGCGGCAACACGCTGGCCGTACGCTTCGAGCTGCCGCCCTGGCTGAAGCTGGTCAACGGCACCGGGCTGGACTGGCGCAAGGCCGATTTCTTCATGGCCTTCACCCAGGTCAAGCAGTGCCCCAGCCTGCTGGGCGGCCAGCCGATCATCGAGATCGCCGCCGACGACGTGCCCCTGACCATCGTGAAGGACCGCCGCCCGCCGCTGGCGGAAATTCCCACCGAGTAGAAATTGGCCGAGTAAATTTCGGCCGGGTGGGCTGGACCTTACCGGTCTAACCCGCCCGGCGCGGCCTGCTCCGTTGGCGTGATGTCCGTCCGCGGGCGTACCGGCGGGCGGGGCCGCTTCCCATTCTCCCCTCAGCGCGCCCATTCCGCGCGCCGATGACGGAGGCTGGGGATGCGGGGGCCGGTGCTCGGTGTCGTGTCGTTTCTTGCGCTCACCGTCTGGGCGACGGCCCCGGCCCCGGCGGACGCGGTGGCCCCGGACCGTCTGGGCGAGGCGGTGACGGCGCTGGCCGACCGCCGTCTGGCCGAGGCGGGGGCGGGCAGCATCGTCGTCGGGGTGATCCGCGACGGGCGCAGCCTCGTCATCGGGCGTGGCGACAGCGGGCGGCCCGACGGCGGCCCGCCGGACGGGCGCACCCTGTTCCAGATCGCCTCGCTGACCAAGCCCTTCACCGGCACCATCCTGGCGGAGCTGATCCGCGCCGGACGAGTCGCCCCGACCGATCCGCTGGCCCGCCATCTGCCCAAGCCGGTCCACGCCCCGGACTTCGACGGCACGCCGATCCGCCTGCTCGACCTCGCCACCCACACGGCGGGGCTGCCCAACGTGCCGGAAACGCCGCGCTTCTCCTGGAGCCGGCTGGAGGACCCGCGCAACCCCTACAAGCCGTTGACGCGGGAGGAGGTGGGGGCGTGGCTGTCCGGCTTTAGCCTGACGGTGCCGCCGGGCACGCGCTTCCGCTACTCCAACGTCGGCATGGCGGTGCTGGGGGAGGCGCTGTCCACCGCTTCCGGCATTCCGTACGAAACGCTGTTGAAGAGAGTGGTCACCGACCGCTTCGGGATGACCGACACCACCCTGTCGCCCAACGCCGGGCAGCGCGCCCGCAAGGCGGTGGGCCACGCCCGCGGGCAGGTGGTGCCCGATTGGGAGGCGCCGGCCATGCAGCCCTCCTTCGGCCTCTACTCCACCGCCGACGACCTGCTGCGCTGGCTGCGCGCCAACATGGGCGACTGCACCGGCTTGGGAAAGGCCGCCTGCGACGGCGAGACCGCCGCGACGCTGGCGCTCGCCCAGTCGGTGCAGGTGGATGGGCGGGCGCTGCGCGATCCGGGGGCGCTGGGGCAGGGGGCGATGGCGCTGGGTTGGTTCGTCGCCTGGGCGGCGGACGGCACGCCGATCCTCTGGCATTCCGGGTCCACCGGCGGCTTCAACGCCTACATCGCCTTTTCACGCGCCCACCGTTGGGCCGCGGTGGCGCTGACCAATAGCGACCCCGAGCGCGTCACCGCCGACCGTGTGGTGGGCGACCTGATCTGGCATCTGGAGAACGCGGCGGACCGTCGGTGAGGGTGCGGCTGTCGAAACTGGCCGCGGTCAGTGGAGAAGGCCGCCGGGTGGAAGGCGGTCGGAAGGGGTCAGGACCTGCGAGGCCGGCTCGGCCACCGGCCCGGCCTGATGGTGGGCCAGCCGCCATTCCCCGTCCTCGCGCGCGAAGAGGTTGGTCGCGACCAGGAGGGTGTCCCCCACGATCTCCTCGCACAGGACGACCGCGGTGTCGCCGTACAGACTGACGCGTTCGTTGCGCGCCTGCACCGCCGGGCCGCGGGGGGCACGCAGCACGTCCTGCCAGCTCGACACCACCGCCTCCCGGCCGAACAGGATCGTCCAGCCGGGATGGATACAGGACACGGGCAGGCGGGAGGCCCACAGCCGGTCCATGGCGGGAAAGTCACGCGCGGTGAATGCCTGATAGAAAGCCCGGTTCGCGGCCAGCACGGCGTTGCGGTCGGTCATGGGGAAGCGAATCTCCGATACATCGAAAGCCGCTTCTATACAGGGAGCCGGCTCAACGGCAAGCATCGGCCCCCTTTATCACAGCCCACACCGCCCCCTGCGGGCACGAACCGCGCTTTGTCACGCCTTGATGTCCACCTTCTGGGACGTGTCCGCCGCGGCGCCGCTCTTGGCGCTGCTGCCGTCGGTCAGGCCGGCGATCGGCTGCGACAGGTCCAGGTTCAGGTGCATCACGCCATCGGCGCTCTTGGTCGGGGTCAGGGCGCCAAGGCCGCTCATCCCGCCCTTCGCGGCCATGCCGTTCAGCTTCTCCAGGACGCCTTTGATCTCGTCGTCGCTGAAACCCTCGGAGCGGACGATCATGCCGGTGGCCTTGCCGGACACCTTGGTCGTGGCGGCGGAGAACATGGCGCTGCCCGAACCGTCCGCGTTCAGCGTGGCCGACAGGCCGCGGTCCTCACGGGTGAAGTCGAGGGTGGACTTGGCGAAGGAGATGCGGACCGACTTGTCGCCGTCCTGGATGGTCAGCTCCATGCCGCGGGATTCGATGGACCACTGGGAGCGGGCTTCCTCCATGCTCATGCCCATCTGGCTGAAATCCATGGACTTCAGCTTGTCCTTCATGGTGCTGCCGAAATCGCCGACGGCGCCCTTCACGTCGTCGTCCGACATGCCCAGCCCGCCGAGCAGGCTGCCGAGGTCGCCGGCCATGTTGTCGATGGCCTTCTCGAACAGGCCGGCGAGCCCCTTGGACTGCTCCAGGGCGTTGCTCATGATCCGCTCGGCTTCCTTGGCCCGGTCGGCCATGGCCTGGGCGCCGGTCTTGCCGCCGCCGGCCGCGTCGCCCGCAGCACCGGCGTTCGCGCCGTCGGCGCCCGCCGCGGCGGGTTTCTTGCCCGACAGGTTGTCGAGCAGGTTTTCCATCGACTGGCTGATCGTGTAGGCCGGGCTGGCGCTTTTCGCGGGGGCCGCGGCGTCGGTCGTGGCGGCGGCCTTGGCGCCGTCCGCGGCCTTGCTCTCGGTTGCCTTCTTGGCGTTGTTCGCCTGTTGCAGGACCGTACTGGTCGTCCCTGTCGGTCCGGACATTTCCGAGTAATACATCGCCGCCTCCCGCGCGTGATCGTTTCGCCGTAAGGGTATGATCGTACCGGAGTCCTTTACCACAGGTTAATTCGTCGCAGGGCTCCTGCAACGCCCGGTCGAAACCCTTCGGTTTCGAAGGATTTTATCAGTTTTTGCTTGCGGAGTCCTCCACGGGCGCGAGGGGTTGGGTGGCCGGGCCGTTCAGAACCGTCCCATCCACCGCGAAGCGGGAGCCGTGGCAGGGGCAGTCCCAGCTCCGCTCGCCGGGATTCCAGCGCACCACGCATTTCAGATGGGGGCAGATGGCGGAGCGGCGGTGCAGCGCCCCCGACTCGTCGCGGAAGACGGCGACGGGCCAGACGCCCGACTTCAGCACCGCGCCCTGTCCGGGTTGGATGCGGTCCTCGCCCTCCAGTTCCGGCCCCTGGACGTAGGGCAGGAAGTGGCGGGCCACGTCCAGGTTCTCCCGCAGATAGGTGCCGAGCGTGCTGGTCATCTTGCGGCCGGGATCATAGAGCGCGGCCCAGGGGCTGCCGCTGCCGTGGATCAGCTCGCACAGGACCAGCCCGGCGATGGTGCCGTGGGTCATGCCCATGCCGCTGTCGCCGGTCGCCACGAAGACCCGCCCGCCATAGGCTGGGTCGGGGCCGATGAAGGCCAGCCCGTCGAAGGGCTCCATCACCTGCCCGGACCAGCGGTGCCCGACCGCCCCGGCCTGGGGGAAATGCGCGCGTGTCCAGGCTTCCAGCGCGGCCCAGCGCTCCGCCATGTCGCGGGCCTCGCCGGTCTTGTGATCCTCGCCGCCGACGATCAGCCGGTCGTGGTCGGCCTCCGGCTGGAGCCGCACATAGTGATAGGTGTCGAGCGTGTCCCAATAGAGGGCGTCGGGCACGCTGCCCTTCGGAACCCGGACGGAGATGGCGTAGGTGCGGTAGGGCGCCTGCTTGGAATGGATGGCGAAGCGGTCGCTGATCGGGGAGTTGGTGGCGACGACCACCGCGGCGGCCTCGACCATCGCGTGGTCCGGCCCGGCCTCGACGCGCACGCGCTCTCCGTCCTGCCGGACCGTGGAGACATGCGCCCCGGTGGCCAGCGCGCCGCCGCGCGCCAGGAAGGCGCGGGTCAGCCCGGCCAGATAGTCCAGCGCGTGAATCCGCGCCTGCCGCGGGAAGCGCAGGCAGGGGCCGGGATGGCGAATGGGCGGGGCGTCCAGCCGCTCGACATCGTCCAGTCCGGCGCGGCGGGCGGCGTCGCGCTCGCGGTCCAGGGTGGCTGGGTCCTGCCCTGGCGCCAGCATCAGATAGCCGTCGATCCGGGCGAAGCCGCAGTCGATGCCTTCCTCGCGGGCGATCCGCTCGATGGTGTCGATGGCGGCGCCGTGGCTGTCCGCCGCCATGCGGGCGCCGGACTCGCTGTGCAGCCGTTCGATCTCGGTAAAGCGGTCGTCGATGACGTTGGAGAGATGCGCCGTGGTCCGCCCGGTTTCGCCGCCGCCGGGCGGCCCGTTGTCCAGCAGCAGAACCGACTTGCCGGAACGCTGGAGCAGGTAGGCCGTGGTGACCCCGGCGATGCCAGCCCCGACGACGATCACGTCGGGTGATGGGTTGGGCCGCAGGGCGCCCAGCGCCGCGGCGGTGGGGGCGACCGTCCCGGCGGGCATCGCCGCCCCGCCGCGATCCATCCAGACGGAGGTCGTGGCCCCGGAACCCTGCCCGGACTTTTGCATGACCGGTCATCCTTCTGTTGGAATCCTGTCCTTTCGGCAACACAGCTTGCGGTGGGGCGGTTCCGCTGCGGCCGTGCGCCGCTTCCGCCCCCCGCCTTCGGCTGCTACGGTGTCGCCGATCCGCCGCTTCCTCGGACGACGCCGCCATGACCGACCGCTTTTCCATCGCGCTGGCCCAGATCAACCCGACCGTCGGCGCCATCGCCGCCAACATCGACCGCATCCGCGACGCGCGGGCGGAGGCCGCCGCGCGCGGCGCCGACCTGATGGTCTGCCCGGAGCTGGCGGTGACCGGCTACCCGCCGGAGGATCTGGTGCTGAAACCCTTCTTCCTGGACGTGGTGGAGCGGGCGGTGCGTGAACTCGCCGCCGAGACGGCGGACGGCGGTCCGGCCTTGCTGGTCGGCGCGCCCTGGCGCGACGGCGGCAAATGCTTCAACGCGGCGCTGCTGCTCGACGGCGGCACGGTCGCGGCGACCCGCTTCAAGGTGGATCTGCCGAACTACGGCGTGTTCGACGAGAAGCGCGTCTTCACCCCCGGCCCGCTGCCCGGCCCGATCAACGTCCGCGGCTTGCGGCTGGGCGTTCCGATCTGCGAGGACATGTGGTCCGCCGACGTGATCGAGACGCTGGCGGAAAGCGGGGCGGAGATCCTGGTGGTTCCCAACGGCAGCCCGTTCGAGCTGGGCAAGCACGACCAGCGCGTGCAGCTCGCCGTGCGGCGGGTCACCGAGTCGGGCCTGCCGCTGCTCTACGTGAATCAGGTGGGTGGGCAGGACGAGCTGGTCTTCGACGGCGCCAGCTTCGCGTTGGGCGCCGATCGCCGGCTGGTGGCGCAGGCCCCGGCCTTCGCCGAGCATCTGCTGGTCACCCGCTGGGAGCGCGGCGAAGACGATGTCTGGAGCTGCGCCGACACGGAGTGCGTCGCCCCGCCGGAGGGTCTGGAGTCAGTCTATGCGGCGCTGGTGTTGGCCTTGCGCGACTACGTGACCAAGAATGGTTTCCCCGGCGTCATCCTGGGCCTGTCGGGCGGCATCGACTCGGCGCTGTCGGCGGCCATCGCGGTGGATGCCTTGGGCGCCGACCGGGTGCACGGCGTGATGATGCCGTCGCCTTATACCGTGCAGGACAGCCTGGACGACGCCGCGGAATCGGCGGAACTGCTGGGCTGCAAGCTGGACACCGTTCCCATCGTTCCGGCGATGGAGGCGTTCGACCGGATGCTCCTGCCGGCCTTCGCGGGGCGCGATCCGGACGCCACGGAGGAGAACATCCAGGCGCGCTCCCGCGGCGTCACGCTGATGGCGCTGTCGAACAAGTTCGGCCCCATGGTGCTGTCCACCGGCAACAAGTCGGAGATGTCGGTCGGCTACGCCACGCTCTATGGCGACCTGTGCGGCGGCTATGCCGTGCTGAAGGACGTCTACAAGACGACGGTCTACGCGCTGGCGCGCTGGCGCAACGGCCATGTGCCGGAGGGTGCGCTCGGCCCGGCGGGGCGCGTCGTGCCGGAGCGGGTTCTGGTCAAAGCCCCGACCGCGGAGCTGAAACCCGACCAGACCGACCAGGACACGCTGCCGCCCTACGACGAACTGGACGACATCCTGAGGTGTCTGGTGGAGAAGGATCTGGGCGTGGCGGAAATCGTCGCCCGCGGCCATACGCCGGAGGTGGTGGACAGGGTCTGGCGCATGCTGCATCTCGCCGAATACAAGCGCCGCCAGGCGCCTCCGGGGCCGAAGATCACCCCGCGGCTGTTCAACCGCGAGCGGCGCTATCCGATCACCAACGGGTTCGGGAGCATTGCGTGAGGCATGCGTGAAACGGGCCCCCACCTTTCCCGTGCGCAGCATGGGAAGGGTGGGGGCAAGACCCGCAGTTCACCCGCGCGTCAGGCGGATGATCGTCACCATCATGCCGACCGCGTACAGCTCGGCCAGCGGAATGATCCAGGACGGGTGGAAAATGATCGACAGCGGCATGATCAGCAGAAGGATCAGCGCCGGAAACACAAAGTAAGGCGAATTGCAAAAAGCCGGCAGGCCATGCACCAAGCCCGAGACATCACGCGAATCTTCGCCAATCAAACGATCAGCATCGCCAACAGTTTGGTCAACCATTCTCTAGCGCCCACTGTATTTATGGTCTTTTTGTTCTCCATCTCTTCGGGACGGAGCGGCGTCCCTATAACACAGTTTGTCGCGGTGCGGGCACGACTTCGCGCCGTCTTGCCGGATGGCGAAAACGGCGCGGGAAGTCCTGGTTTTTATTGTGGCTTTACGCCGCTTCGGTCAGCGCCAGATGCGGGCGGCGGACCATGGACTGGATAGTGAAGGGCGCGCGCACGCCGCCGCTGAACAGCTCGGCGCATTCCAGCGCCTTCAGCACCCGCTCCTCCGCCGGCAGCCCGGCCGTCGAGGCGAGCGAGCCCAGCGCGTAGTCGGACCCGCAGCCGATGGCGTGATAGCCGCGCACCGCCTCGCCCACCTGATAGTCGGACTGGATCGAGAAGAGGCGCCCCTCGTACCCGACCATGAAGGTGCCGCCGGTCTCCACGTCGTTGGAGCGGTGGGCATAGCCGCCGTCCTTCAGGCAGCCGCGCACGGCGTCCACGAAATCGACGACCATGTAGCGGAAGACGTCGGCCTCGGGGTCGCGGTGCGGCGGCTCCAGCCGGTAATGCAGAAGCTGGCCCATGCGGAAGCTGCTGGTGAAGCCGATCAGCAGGTCGGCGTTGCGGAACACCTTGGTGTCCGCGCGCACGGTGATGTCCAGGCCGTTCACGCCCGCGCTATCACCGCCCATCCACACACGATCGCCGTCCACCAAGCCAACAATGCAGGTCATCGCCGTCCTCGTCCCTGAATCAATTCTGCCCGAAAGCAGGGACAGGGTGGGCTTTTATGGTTAACGAATTGTTGCGCGGCAGCGGCGCCGAAGGGGGTATCCCGCTTCGGCGCCGCTGCCCTTAGCGCAAGCGCGACAAGAGCTTAGCGGACCAGCCCGATCGGTGGGAGGCTGACCGCCAGCTTGCGGACGCGGCTCCCCCGCCTACTCCCGGGGTGCGGCGTGCAGGCGCTTCTGCCCTTGGACGAAGCGGGCCAGCGTGTCGGACAGCACGCCGCGCGGGATCATCGCCTCGATCAGCTGGAAGCGCCCGCGCGTGGCGAAGGCCTTGTCCAGGGCCGCCTTCAACTCCGCCCGCGTGCGCACGCGGACGCCGTCGCCGCCCATGCCCGCCGCCATGTCGGCGAAGCGCCAGTCGTCCAGGTCGTTGAAGGCGGATTCGGGCTGGAAGGTGCGCAGCATCTCCCAACTGGCGTTGTTGAACAGGATCACGATGGGGTCGATGCCCAGGCGTCGGCAGTTGCCAAGCTCCCACCCGGTCATCTGGAAGGCGCCGTCGCCGACCACCGTCAGGATGCGCTTGCCGCCCGACACGCACTGCGCCCCAATGCCCGCTGGCACGCCGAAGCCCATGCCCGCGTAATAGCCCGGCGCCATCAGCCCGGCGTCGATCATGTCCATGGCGGTGAACAGGCAGTCGCCCATGTCCGCGGCGATCAGCAGCGGTTCCTGCCCGGCGCGGACGCGGTCGTTGACGGCACGGGCGATGTCCATCGGGGCGATCGGCTCGCCGTCCGCCTGAAGGCCGGTGGGGTAGGCGTGGGGCTCCTTGCCGCGGGTCGTCCGGTCGGACGGCGGCAGCCGCTCCAGCAGCGCGTCGACCAGCCCGTCCAGCGGGATGTCGGCGTAGGTGTGATAGCCCAGCGTCACCGCCCGGTCGAAGGCGTGGATGGTCTTGCGCAGGTCGATCTTGCGCTGGGACACCGCGAAGTTGGTGTCGCTGAGGATGGCGCCGAGCAGGAACAGCCCGTCCGACTCCTCGACCAGCCGGGTGATCTCCGCGTCGCCGGCGACGCCGATGTAGGTGCCGAGCGGCGGGGTCGGCGCGTCGGCCAGCAGGCCGCGCCCCATGAAGGTGGTCACCACCGGCACGCCCAGCCGTTGCGCCAGCTCCGCCACCTTGGCCTCCAGCCCGTAGCGGCGGACCTCCACGCAGACCATCAGCACCGGCGATTTGGCCGAGCGCATCGCCGCCAGCACCTCGTCCGCGCAGGCGGCGAGCGCGTCGCGGTCCACCGGCCAGGCGGGGTCGTCGCCCACCGGCTCGACCTCGGCGTTGACCATGTTGCGGGGGATTTCCAGATAGACCGGGCGCGACAGGGCGCGGGCGGCCCCCAGCACACGAGAGATCTCCGCCGGGGCCTTGGCCGGGTCGTCCAGCCGGGCCTGGGCGACGGTGATCTCCTTGAACACCTGGAACTGTGTGTCCAGCGTGCGGCCCTGGTGGTGCAGCAGCAGGCCGGCATTGCCCTCCGTCGTGCCCGGCGCGCCGGAGATGACGACGACCGGCGACTTCTCGGCGTAGGCGCCGGCCACCGCGTTCACCATGTTGAAGGCGCCCGCCCCGTAGGTGACCGCCGCCACCCCCAGCGTCGAACTGTAGCGCGCCGCCGCGTCCGCCGCGAAGCCGACCGCCGGCTCGTGGCTCAGCGTGTGGAGCGGCAGGATCTGCGTTTCCTCCGCCACCTTGAAGAAGGGCAGGGCGAAATCGCCCGGAATCCCGAACATGGCCTGTGCGCCGCGATCCTTCAGCGCGCGCAGCAGGGCTTCGGCCAGCTTCATGGCCGCTCTCCCGTTCCAATTGGTTTCGCGGGCCGAAAACCCGCACAGGGGGACAGCATCGCCTCCGCCACCGCTCCGCGCAAGAATTGTTTCATTCGAAACAATCCGTTTGCGCCGGAAATTGTGGAGAGGTGGGACAGGGATTTGTCGCCGAACGCGATAGGCCCCGTGGCGCCCCCCGTGACGCCCGATGGGCGTCTTTCGGAGCGGCGCGCGGCGTGCTACGACTGCCGGCCCGTCCCGACTTTCGAATGATGCCCGCATGTCCGTCGCCGTCCGCTTCGCCCCCAGCCCGACCGGTCTCCTGCATGTCGGCAACGTGCGCCTCGCGCTCGTCAACTGGCTGTTCGCGCGCAAGGCGGGCGGCACGTTCCTGCTGCGCCTCGACGACACGGACGAGGAGCGCTCCAAGCCGGAATACGCGGAGGGGATCGAGCGGGACCTGACCTGGCTCGGCCTGACCTGGGACCGTTTCGCGCGGGAGAGCGACCGCTATGGCCGCTACGACGAGGTGGCGGCGGCGCTGAAGGCCAGCGGGCGGCTCTACCCCTGCTACGAGACGCCGGAGGAACTGAACCTCAAGCGCGCCAGCCTCGTCTCGCAAGGCCGTCCGCCGATCTACGACCGTGCGGCGCTCCGCCTGAGCGACGCCGACCGCGCCCGCCTCGAATCGGAGGGGCGCAAGCCGCACTGGCGCTTCAAGCTGGAGCACACGCCGGTGGAATGGACCGACCTCGTGCGCGGGCCGGTGCATTTCGAGGGGACCGCTCTCAGCGATCCCGTGCTGATCCGCGAGGACGGGCGCCCGCTCTACACGCTGACCAGCGTGGTGGACGACGCCGACCTCGCCATCACTCACGTCATCCGCGGCGAGGACCACGTCGCCAACACGGCGGTGCAGATCCAGATCTTCGAGGCTGTCGGCGGGGCCGTTCCGGTCTTCGCCCATCTGCCGTTGCTGACCGACGCGGCGGGGCAGGGCCTGTCCAAGCGGCTGGGCAGCCTGTCGGTGGCCAGCTTGCGCGAGGAGGAGGGGATCGAGCCGATGGCGCTGGCCAGCCTGCTCGCCAAGCTCGGCACCTCCGACGCCATCGAGCCGCGGCTGACGCTCGACGAGCTGGTGGCCGAGTTCGACATCGCCAAGGTGTCCCGCGCCACCCCGAAATTCGACCCGGAGGAGCTGCTGCGGCTGAACGCCCGCATCCTCCATCTGCTGCCCTTCGAGCGGGTGGCCGGGGAATTGGCCGCGCTCGGTTTGGCGGACGCCGACGCCGTCTTCTGGGAGGCGGTGCGCCCCAACCTGTCGCGCGTCGCCGAGGCCCGCGACTGGTGGGCGGTGACCCACGCCCCGGTCGCCCCGGCGGCGGACGACCCCGCCTTCCTGGCCGAGGCGGCGGCCCTGCTGCCGGAGGAGCCCTGGGACCTCTCCACCTGGGGCATCTGGACGGGTGCGGTGAAGGCGAAGACGGGACGGAAGGGCAAGGATTTGTTCCTCCCCCTGCGCCGCGCCCTCACCGGGCGGGACCATGGACCGGAATTGAAGAACCTGCTACCCCTGATCGGCCGAACCCGCGCGCAGAAGCGCCTCGCGGGAGAGACGGCCTAGAGTCCTTCCCCCACCCCGGCCCTCCCCCGCTGGGCGGGGGAGAGGGATGAACCTTTCACAGGAGATAGGGCGCCGTGCCGCTGGACCTCTACAACACGCTGACCCGCCGCAAGGAACGCTTCGAGCCGATGAGTCCGGATCGGGTGGGCATGTATGTGTGTGGACCCACGGTCTACGACACAGCGCACATCGGCAACGCCCGCCCGGTGGTGGTGTTCGACCTGCTGTTCCGGCTGCTGCAACGGCTCTATCCGGCGGTGACCTACGTCCGCAACATCACCGACGTGGACGACAAGATCATCGACCGCTCGCGCGACAGCGGGGAGCCGATCGAGGCGCTGACCAAGCGCACCGCCGACCTCTACCACGCCGACATGGACGCGCTGAACGCGCTGCGCCCGACCATCGAGCCGCGCGCCACGCACCACATCTCGCACATGGTCGCGCTGATCGGGCTGCTGATCGAGCGCGGCCACGCCTACGCCGCGGAAGGGCATGTGCTGTTCTCCGTGCCGTCGATGGCGGAGTACGGGCAGCTCTCCCGCCGCTCGCTGGACGAGATGATCGCCGGCGCCCGCGTCGAGGTCGCCCCCTACAAGCGCGACTCCTCCGACTTCGTGCTGTGGAAGCCGAGCGCCGACGGCCAGCCCGGCTGGGACAGCCCGTGGGGCCGTGGCCGGCCCGGCTGGCACATCGAATGCTCGGCCATGGCGAAGGAGCATCTGGGCGTCACCTTCGACATCCACGGCGGCGGGCTGGACCTGATCTTCCCGCACCATGAGAACGAGATCGCCCAGAGCCGCTGCGCCCACGACGGCGAGCCGCTGGCCCGCTACTGGGTCCACAACGGCTTCGTGACCGTCGAGGGCGAGAAGATGTCCAAGTCGTTGGGCAACTTCTTCACCGTGCACGAGCTGCTGGACGAGTTCCCCGGCGAGGCGATCCGCCTGACGCTGATGAGCGCCCACTACCGCCAGCCGCTGGACTTCACCCGCGAGGGGCTGAAGCAGTCCAAGGCGACGCTCGACCGTTGGTATCAGGCGCTGCGCGGCGACCCGGCTCCGACGCAGGCCGAACTGCCGTTCGACGTATTGGCCGCGCTGGAGGATGACCTCAACAGCCCGCTCGCCATATCGCATCTGCACGAGTTGGCGTCCGCGGTGAACAAGGCGACGGGCGAGGCGGAAAAGGCCTCCGCCAAGGGCGCGCTGCGCGCCGCCGGCGAGGCGCTGGGCCTGCTCCAGCAGGACCCGGAGGCATGGTTCCGCTGGGCGCCGAAGGGGGCCGCCGCCCTGTCGGACGCCGACATCCAGCAGCGCATCGACGACCGTCTGGCCGCCCGCAAGGCCAAGAACTACGCGGAGGCCGACCGCATCCGCAAGGAACTGGCCGACCTCGGCATCGTCCTGGAGGACGGCCCGCAGGGCACGAGCTGGAAGCGGGCCTGACGCTTTAACCGGTCCGGCGCGCCATCGCCTCGCGGCCGCGCGCCGGACCTCTTTGCTTCTTCGTTTCCCCTGGCGGGACGCCGTTCATCAGGAAGCGCAGCGTCGGCGAGCGGCGCACCAGCCCGTGATGGACCGCCAGCGGCACGAACAGCCCCACCGCGGTGATGGCGGCGAACTCCAGCAACGGCGGGGCGGTGACGGCCAGCAGGGCGAAGCCGGCGGCCATGACCACCAGATGGTGCAGCAGATAGATCGTGTAGGAGGCCTGCGACAGCGCCCGCACCCGGCGGCTCTCCGCCGAGAAGAAGGCTTGCGTCAGGCCGAGGACGAAGCGGAAGGCCGACCAGGCGGCGACGGCGCGCAGCGCCTCGTCGAGAAAGCGGACCGGCATGGGCTTCTCCACGCCGACCATGCCGATGTGGATGGCGAAACAGACCAGATAGGTCAGCGCCACCCCCCAGCTCGCCTTGGCGTAGCGCGCGGCCCCGCCCGGCCAATGGGCGATTAGCACCCCGACCGCGAAGAAGCCCGCCGAGGTGATGATGCTCACCGCCGTGGAGTTGGTGGGCACCAGCGGCGTCACCAGCCGATCGGAGATGTTGTCGAACCCCAGCACTCCCATCATGACGAGGCTGAGCAGGAGCGGCGGCAGCCAGTCCGGCGGGTCGGCCAGCCAGCGGGCCAGCCCCGGCGCCCGCCCGGCCATCCGCCGATGCAGCGCGACCAGCAGCGGGTAGGCGAGGCAGAGCGCCAGCACGCTGATGAACAGCTCGACCAGGAACCACAGGTGATAGACGAGCCCACCGCTCCAGAAGGCCGCGGGGATGGCCTGGGTGAGGAACTCCGCGGCGGTCAGGCCGGGGTCGACCGCGCGGCTTTCCATCCACAATTGCGCGACGTTCAGCGTCGCCGCCATGGCGACGAGCGGCACCAGCAGACGCGAGGCGCGCGAGGTCAGCACCGCCCTTGGCCCGTGGCGGCGCAGGCTGTGGGTGATCAGCAGGCCCGAGATCAGGAAGAAGGCGGGCATGCGGAAGCTGTGGATGAAGTCCGCGAACAGCCCGATCCAGGCGATGCCGTCGGGGGAGTTCATCACCCAGTCGTAGCCCGGCGTGTAAATCAGCGCCGCGTGGTAGGGCACGCCGAGGATCATCAGCAGGCTGCGCGCCGCGTCCAGCGCGTGATCCCGTGTGCCGCCCATTCCAATTGATACGCCCGCCGCCGCCATCGCCCACACCTTTCGGGGTCTCTTTCGTTTCGCCTCTCCGAACGAACGCGCCGGGGCATCGTCCGGATGCGCTAGAACCGCCGGCGCATTCGAGGAACCGAGGTGGGGGTAAGCCGTTCCCGCCGGTTGCGCCCCGTCCGGACCGGTGCGCGCCGAGGGTTCACGACGATGGTTTGAACCTGCTACAAGACCGTTGCGGAGCGCTCGCATTCACGCGGGTGGCGCCGTCGTTCGCGCCCGTATTTCCGCGGGTGGCATTTGGAGGATTCCGTCATGCTCTGGCTCGCCGCCTACATCGGCAGCGTACTCGCCATCAACTACGCCTTCAGCCTGGCGCCGCATCTGGATCTGGTGTGGTCCTGCTGGGCCGGGTTGATCTTCATCCTGCGCGACATGGTCCAGGTCCGCTACGGCCACTGGTCGCTGGCCGCCATGCTGGCCGCCACGCTGCTGTCCTTCCTGCTGGCCGATCCCTTCGTCGCGACGGCCAGCGTCACCGCCTTCGCGGTGTCGGAGCTGATTGACTGGGGCGTCTTCACCGTCACCCGCCGCCCGCTGCGCGACCGGCTGTGGATCAGCGCCGCCCTGTCGGTGCCGGTGGACACGGCGCTGTTCTTCGGCATGCTCGGCATCTGGGACCCGGCGGTCTGGGCGGCCAGTCTCGCGTCCAAGCTGGTCGGCGTGTCGGCGGTGTGGATGCTGATGCGCGCGCGGGCGACCCGGCCGGCGACGGCCTGATCCGGCCCCGGATTTGGCAATCGCCGACTCGGTGACCCGCCGGTTCCGCCGCGGATTTTCCCAGCAGTGCCGGAAGTCCGCGGCGTCGGCGATTGCCAAAATAACGGCAGGGCGTCACGCCCTGGAGGTCGCCGTCTCTGAGGTCTGGGTTTGGGTGGTCTGGGTCTCGGTCGTCTGGCGGGGGGCGGTCGCCTCGTCGGGGATCTCGACCAGGAAGATGGCGCCGCGGCCGGGGCGCGACAGCACCCGCACCCGGTAGCCGAGCAGCCGGCTGAGCCGCGCCACTGTGGCGAGGCCGAGGCCGAGGCCCTTGCGCCGGTCGCGCTCCGGATTGCCGATCTGGTAGAAGTCCTCGAAGATCAGATGCAGCCGGTCCTGCGGGATGCCGGGGCCGGTGTCCTGCACCTTGATCGCGGTGAAGCCGCGGGCCTGCCGGCAGGTCACCCGGATGGTGCCGCTGTGGGTGTATTTCAGCGCGTTGCTCAGCAGGTTGCGGACGATCCGCTCCAGCATCGCCGGGTCGGTCGCCACGCGGGCGCCGCAGCAGGTGACGCGGAAGCCCAAACCCTTGCCGGCGGCCTCCAGCCGGCCTTCCTCGCAGATGCGTTCCAGGAAGACGGGCAGGTCCAGCTCGGCCAGCTGCGGGCTGATCACGCCGGTTTCCAGCGTGGCGATGTCCATCAACGAGTTCAGCAGGCGCTGCGTCGCCTCGAACCCGTCGCGGGCGGCGTCCACCAGCTTATGCAGCCGGGGGCTGTCCGTCTGTTCGCCGATCATGTGCAGGTAGATGCCCAGCGTCTGGAGCGGCTGGCGCAGGTCGTGGCTGGCGGCGGCCAGGAAGCGCGACTTGGCGGCGTTGGCCTGCTCCGCCTCGGCCCGCGCCAGCGCCAGCGCGTCGTAGCTGCGGCGCAGCTCCGCCATGCGGTCGCGGTCCTGGAGCACGGAGTTGACGGTGGCGACCAGAAGCAGCGTGATGATCAGGCCGGCGAACAGCACCGCCCGCGGCGTGGCGCTGGCCACGCTTCCCTCGAAGGCGTGGGTGCCGGACAGGACCAGCGTCCAGGGGCGGCCGAACACCTCGACATGGAGAACCTCCTGAAAGGCGGCGTCCCGGGCGATCGCGGAGTCGAACATCAGGGAGTCCGCGGTGGTCTCCGTCCCGTCATGGACGCGGATGTCGAGCAGCTCCGACGCGCCCCGGTCCATGATGCTGCGCATCAGGTCATGCGCGCGGAAGGGGCTGTAGACGAAGCCGAGCAGCGCCTCCCGCCGGTCGGCGGCGGTGGTCAGGGGCAGGGTCTGGTCGTAGACGGGCACATAGATGAGGAAGCCGGGCTGCACGTCCTCGTCGGTTTCCTGGACCAGCCGCAGCCGGGCGGTCGCCGCGGCGGTGCCGCTGATGCGGGCGCGCTCCATGGCGGCCTGGCGGGTCGGCTCGGCGTGCATGTCGAAGCCGAAGGCCCGCAGGTTGCGGCTGGCGAAGGGCTCGATGTAGACGATGGGAAAATACTCGGGCCGCTCGCCCTCCGGCGTCACGCGGTAGCTGTAGAAGCCGGCAGCGTGCAGCGCCGCCTCGTGCTGCTCCCGGTCGGGAGCCTTCACTCGCTTGGCGTAGCCGATGCCCTGGATGCCGGGATAGCGGTCCTCCACATGCAGGCCGGTGACGTAGGCCCGCCATTCCGTGCGGCTGACCTGCCCGCCGCCGGCGTCCACCATCGCCACGGCGCCCTGCAGCATCTGTTCATAGGTGTCGAGCCGCGCCGTGACGTCACCCGCCAGATCGCGGGTCAGCGTGCGGAAGCGCGCCTCGGCCAGCCGGTGGTTCTGCTCGGTCAGCAGCCACCAGGCGAGGCTGGTAAGCAGCAGCCCCAATCCGAAGACCACCCAGCTTTCCCATGACCGGAACAGCCGCCCGTCGGGAACGGCGGCGCGCTTGCGCTTCGGCTTGTCGTGCTTCGGCTGGGGCGGCGTGGAGGGCGCCGATGGTAAGGGAACGTCCATGCCGGTCCGTCACGCCGTACCGGCGGGGTGCTCCCGCAGCACCTTGGTCAGCACCGCCTGGAGATGGGGCGGCAGCACCGGCTTCTGCAGGACGGTCAGCCCGCGGGCGCGGGCGTCGCGCAGCCCTTCGGTGGAGGTGTCGCCGGTGATGATGACGCCCGGCACCTCGGCCCCGGCCTCCGCCCGGATGCGGTCGATGGCCTGAACGCCTGTGCGCCCTTCGCGCAGCCGGTAATCGGCCAGGATGGCGTGCGGCGTTTCTCCGGCGGTGGACAGGCGGTCGACGGCCTCGCCCTCGCTTTCGGCGGTGACGACGCGATACCCCCACATCTCCAGCAGGAGATTGAGGGCCTGCAGAACCGTCCGCTCGTCGTCGATCACAATGACGAGCTTGTCCTGGTCGTCGTCACCCGCGGGAGTCACTGTGTCCAATCCATCCATTCAGAAAGGCCGAGGATCATACTGATCAATAGGCATCCAGCCAGAAAAGAGTACCGCACCCGTGAGATGGGCGCCATGCAGAGGGGCGGCTGTGTAGCACAGACGATGGTTTGTTCGGTCAGTACATTTGTCCTATTACCTCCATTGCGTGCCTATGTCGGGCGCGGCAAAGCCCCGCATTTCTGGCGGGTTCGATCAAAAGCATTGAGATGGCGGAGCGCATCGTCCATTCTTCCGGCCCTCCGGACAGTCCTATGACCTTCCTTCGGGCGACCAATATCTTCGGGCGGCGGCAATGACGGGCGAACGCATCCATCTGTATGACACCACGCTGCGCGACGGGGCGCAGACCCAGGACGTGGATTTCTCCGTCGCCGACAAGATCGCCATCGCCCGCGATCTCGACCGTCTGGGAATCGACTATGTGGAAGGCGGCTGGCCCGGCGCCAACCCGACCGACGACCAGTTCTTCGCCGAGGCGCCGGACCTCGCCCGCTCGACCTTCACCGCCTTCGGCATGACCCGCCGTCCGGGCCGCAGCACCGCGAACGACCCGCAGCTCGCCGCCCTGATCCAGTCCAAGGCGCGTGCCGTCTGCATCGTCGGCAAGACCTGGGACTTCCATGTCGACGTGGCGCTGGCCATCCCGCGTGAGGAGAACATCGAGCTGATCGCCGACAGCATCGCCGCGCTGAAGGCCGCCAAAGGCGAGGCGCTGTTCGACGCGGAGCATTTCTTCGACGGCTACAAGCGCAATCCGGCCTACACCGCCTCCTGCATCAAGGCCGCCTATGAGGCGGGCGCGCGCTGGGTCGTGCTGTGCGACACCAATGGCGGCACGCTGCCCCACGAGATCGACGAGATCGTCCGTCGGGTGATCGAGGAGCACGGCATTCCCGGCGACCGGCTGGGCATCCACTGCCACAACGACACCGAGAACGCGGTCGCCAACTCGCTGGCCGCGGTGCGGGCCGGTGTGCGGATGGTGCAGGGGACGATCAACGGGCTGGGCGAACGCTGCGGCAACGCCAACCTCGTGTCGCTGATCCCGTCGCTGATGCTGAAGATGGGCTACGACGTCGGCATCAAGCCCGCCGACCTGCCGCTGCTGACCGAGATCAGCCGCAAGTTCGACGAGCGGCTGAACCGCGCGCCGAACCGCCACGCCCCCTACGTCGGCGCCAGCGCCTTCGCCCACAAGGGCGGCCTGCACGTCTCCGCCGTGGAGAAGGACCCGTCCTCCTACGAGCATGTCGAGCCGGAGGCGGTCGGCAACCGCCGCCAGATCGTGATGTCGGACCAGGCGGGCCGCGCCAACGTCATCGCGCGCCTGCGCGAGATGGGCATGGCGGTGGACCCGAAGGACGAGCGGCTGAACCGCCTGCTCGACCTCGTGAAGCAGCGCGACACCGAGGGCTACGCCTACGACACCGCCGAGGCCAGCTTCGAACTGCTGGTCCGCCGCGAGCTGGGCGAGGTGCCGGACTATTTCACCCTGAAGCGCTTCCACGTCACCGACGAGCGCCGCTACAACGCCAAGGGCGAGCTGGTGGTCGAGTCCGAGGCGGTGGTGCGCGTGAAGATCGGCGGCAAGGAGTATCACGAGGTGGCGTCCGGCAACGGCCCGGTCAACGCCCTGGACACCGCGATGCGCAAGGCGCTGGAGCCTTTGTACCCGCTGCTCGACGGGGTGAAGCTGTCCGACTACCGCGTGCGCATCCTGGCCGCCAAGGACGGTACCGGCGCCATGCCGCGCGTGCTGATCCGCTCGCGCAACGGCGACGGGCAGGAATGGTCGACGCTGGGCGTCTCCACCAACATCATCGAGGCGTCGATGGAGGCGCTGGTGGACAGTTACACATTCAAGCTGTTTAAAGGCGGCGCAACACCGCGAAGCTGAGACCAAAGTTCAGATCATGACCTCCGGCAAAGACCCCAACCGGCCCTCCGTCCTGGGCGGCCCGACCATCATCCTCGTGCAGCCCCAGCTCGGCGAGAACATCGGCGCCTGCGCGCGGGCCATGCTGAATTGCGGCCTGACCGAGCTGCGTCTGGTGAAGCCGCGCGACGGCTGGCCGAACGAGAAGGCGGTGGCCGCGGCGTCGGGCGCCGATCCGGTGCTGGACGGGGCCAAGCTCTACGACACGACGGCGGAGGCCGTGGCCGACCTGAACGTGGTCTTCGCCACCACCGTCCGCACCCGCGGCATGATCCAGGAGTTCGTCACCCCGCGCATCGCGGCGACGGAGCTGCGCGCCCATGTCGACGCCGGGCACAAGACCGGCGTGCTGTTCGGGCCGGAGCGCACCGGGCTGGTCAACGACGACCTGACGCTGGCCGAAAAGCTGATCACCGTGCCGCTGAACCCGGCCTTCTCCTCGCTCAATCTGGCGCAGGCGGTCCTGCTGATCGGCTACGAGTGGTTCCAGACCGGCGAAACTCCGCCGGACCGCGTGCTGCACACCGGCCAGACCCGCCCGGCGACCAAGGCCGAGTTGCTGAACTTCTTCGAGCATCTGGAAGGCGACCTGGACCGCACCGGCTTCTTCACCTCGCCGGAAAAGCGCCCCTCCATGGTCCGCACGCTGCGCAACGCCCTGGAGCGGATGCAGATGACCGAGCAGGAGGTCCGCACCTTCCACGGCGTCGTCGCGGCGCTGACCGGACGGCGCAAGGGCGAAGCGTAACCTCTTCCCTTCCGGGGCGAATCGCTGCCTATACTGCCCCATGGAATACACCTTGCAGCATATGGACGTTGGCCTCGTCCTGCTCGACGGCGACCGGCGCGTGGTGTCGGTCAACGCCGCCGTGGCGCGGATGCTGGGCCGTGACCGTCCGCTGCTGGGGGCCAGCCTGCACGACCTGCATCCGCCGGGCAGCCGGGCCAAGGTGGAACTGCTGCTGGCCGCGGCGCACGATCCGGACTCCCCGGCGGTGGCCAGTTCCATGATGGTGGCGCTGCCGGGACGGACCATCGTGGTGAAGGCCACAGCCCTGCCGCCGGGCGGCGGGGCCGCGCTGGCCCTGATGCTGTTCGAGGTGAACGGCAAGGCGCTTCCCGAGCCGGCTCCGCCGTCGCCTGCGGACGCGGTGGCCGAACCCGTCACGCCGCTGGTTAAGCTGCCGATCACGACGCGCCAGGGCGTGGTTCTGATCGACCCTGCCGATGCGGTCTATGTGCAGGCCGACGGCCATTACACGCGGGTCCACACGGCGGACGGCGCCTTCTTCTGCTCGCTCTCCCTGTCGGAGCTGGAAGCGCGGCTGGACGGGCGGCAGTTCGTGCGGGCGCACCGGCGTTATCTGGTCAACCTGCGCCACGCCCAGGCCATCGACCGCAGCGACGGGAGGGCCGCCTTCGTCATGGCCGCCCCCGGCTCCCCCCGCGTGCCGGTCAGCCGTGGCCGGATCGAGCAGTTGAAGAAGCTGCTGGCCCTCTAGCCTTTCTCCTTACGCGCATCAGGGTTGATCCCGCCGCCTTGTGACTTCCGACGGCGGTTGATCCGCCTCAATCGTCCCGTCCCGCCGCAGGCGTAGAACAAAGCCATGGCCGGCGCCCGCATCGGGTGGGCGCCAGGATGACGAGGAGATACGGCCATGGCTTTCCTGGACGACGACCACGCCTATGTGGACCAGCTCGTGGTGGAGTATTACGGCGACCGCCTGACCGGGCTCGCGCCGGAGCGTCTCGCCGCTCTGCACGCGCTGTTCGGCGAGGTGATGTGGCACGAGGGGATCGAAGCGCTGACCCCGCAGCGGCTGAACACGCTGCTGGACTTCACCGAGGAAGAGCTGTCGCACGCCGCCTGAGTGGTGAGAGCGCGAACCGTTCGCGCAGGACACCCGCCGTTCGCGCCGTCCGCCCGCCGTTCGTGCAGCGGGTCTTGTTCCCGGACCCGCCTTCCGCGATGAGAGAGGTCAATACAAGCCTCTTGCGCAGGAAACACGACCGTGGACGCAACCGACACTCCCGACCGCTACGTCTCCTTCAAGGGCATCGACTGCGAGGGCAACTCCCGCCGCATCATCGAGCGCCTGTACATGCATATCGACGACCCGGCCAAGACCAACGCCTTCTGGGAACGCTTCCGGGCGAAGCTGGCCGTGGCCGACGATCCGTTGAAGCGTCAGGCGGACGGGCTGTGCCTGCTCTGCGCCAACGTCTATTACATCTCCGACCTCTTCGAGGAATACGAGGACGAGGAGGGCTTGGCCATGCTGCGCCAGCTCGAGGACGAGTGCTGCTGAGGCTTCGTGGTTCGACACGACTCATGGTTTGACCCGACTCATGGTTTGACAAGGCGCGCCGAATCCGTATAGTGCGCGCCTTCACTCCTGGGAAAGCGGGCGTGCCTCTTGTTTGCGCCCCGTCCGCGGCCTGTTCCGCGGAACTACCGGGACAAAACCAACTCGTGTTCCATCGAGGACCAAAATGGCCAAGCGTCAACAGTCCAAGTACAAGATCGACCGCCGCCTCGGCGTAAACCTCTGGGGCCGCGGCAAGTCGCCGATCAACAAGCGTGAGTATGGCCCCGGCCAGCACGGCCAGCGCCGCAAGAAGCCGTCCGACTACGGCCTGCAGCTCATGGCGAAGCAGAAGCTGAAGGGCTACTACGGCAACATCGGCGAGAAGCAGTTCCGCCGCATCTACGCCGAGGCCGTGCGCCGCAAGGGCGACACCGGCGAGAACCTGGTGGGCCTGCTGGAGCGCCGCCTGGACGCGGTGGTCTACCGCATGAAGTTCGCGCCGACCCCGTTCGCCGCGCGCCAGATCGTCAACCACGGCCATATCCTGGTCAACGGCCGCCGCCTGAACATCCCGTCGGCCCAGATCAAGGAAGGCGACACCATCGAGGTGCGCGCCAAGTCCAAGCAGATGGCCCTCATCCTCGAGGCCGCTGCCTCGGGTGAGCGCGACACCCCGGACTACCTGGAAGTCGACACCGGCGCCCTGAAGGGCCGCTTTGTTCGCATCCCGCTGCTGGCCGACATTCCGTACCCGGTCCAGATGGAACCGAACCTGGTCGTCGAGTTCTACTCGCGCTGACCGTTCGGCCCAGCCGACACGCGAAAGGCCGCGCCTCCGGGTGCGGCCTTTCTCGTTTGGGCCTTTTTCATTTGGGGATGGGCGTTCGTGTTTCAGTACGGCGTCCGCAAGACCCCTTCGGACAGCGCCGCCCCGTTGAGAATGCGCAGAATCCTCAGCGCATCCGGCCCCTGGCGGCGGTAGTAGATCAGGTGACGGTCAAACCTGGCGACGGGCCACGCCCGTATGCCGCGAAGCGCCGGATTCTGCCAAAGTCGGGTCGATCCTATGTCGGGATGCGCGGCCATACGAGCGAAACTGCGGTCGATGGCGGTCAGGAAGCGTTCGGCGGCCGCCTCGTCCCGAAGACCGATGTACGTGTAATGGTCAAGAATATCCTTCCGCGCGCGTGGGCTTGGAAGGATGCGCATGGCGCTCAGATGTCTTTGCGGGCTGCGGCCAGAGCGGCCCGGCATTCAGCCCGCATCGCCTCGGCGTCCCACTCTTCGCCGTCTCCTTCAAGCCCCTCCAACAAGGCGCCTTCCAGAGCGTCATTGGATGCATCGCGGGCATCGGCGGCAATGAGATGGGCGAGATAGGAGGCGACATCCTGAAAACCGGCTTCGCTGGCGCGGCGTTCAGCCATCTGTTCGATGTTGCGCGGCAGAATCACGCTCATGCCCGTCTCCTTCGCTCGGTTCAGGATAACAGCCGATTCCCGGAACGGGCAACGTCCGCGCTGGTGGCGCGGTCGAAAGAAAAAAGCCGGAACCCTTGCGGGTCCCGGCCTTGAGGTGCGGGGATCGGGGGCAACCCTCGCGGGGGGGGGGGGGAGGGGGCAGGCGTCCGCCGTTTCCGGCGCCGAATAGTCGGTGTAGCCGTGGGCGTCGCCGCCGTAGTGGAAATGCTTAAGAGAGCATGCAAGGGCTTTCAAATGTGTTCCTAATCCTTGTAAAATTCTTCGTCTGAAACTTGTTCAATTTCAACGATACCATTGCTTCCATGTATTCTGACTTCACGGATAACCGGGTACGATCCGTGACACCATTCTTGAAAAGTGCTTCTGAATAGAATATTGGTATCCTTCTTTATCATGGCCCAGGCGGAATAATCTCCACCGCACTCCCCCTGTGCAGTCCAGATTTCAGGAGAAGGCCTGACGGTGATGTGATAGGCGCCACTGCTCAGGGTACAGGTTCTTTCTGCGGTGGTTGCATGCATAAACCCATCATCTTTGTTCTTAACGTACAAATTCCATGGGTCCCAGTCATCAGGTCCAAGCTCCTGGATCAATTTGTCGCCCTCGGAATTCCATGCCCCAACATACTTTAAGGACAGAGTGTCATTTGCTTTATCGCAAGAATACTTGACGGCAACTTGAAAATAATCGGCCTTTGCATTCTCGGCAAAAATGAAAAAGGCAAATAAAAATACTAGATATTTCATGTCGTCGCATCCTAGCAATTTTTTTAAACTCAATATATAAAAAATGGCTATAAAAATCAATTTAATTCATGGCGATGGTTTGGTTTAATGACCGGAATGAAAAATAGCGAGTATTCGTGAGAAGAGGGATTGAAAAAAAGCCGGAACCCTTGCGGGTCCCGGCCTTGAGGTGCGGGGATCGGGGGCAATCCCCGCGGGGGAGAGGGATCAGGCGTCGGCCGTTTCCAGCGCCGGATAGTCGGTGTAGCCGTGGGCGTCGCCGCCGTAGTAGCTGGTCTTGTCCGGCGTGTTCAGCGCCGCGTTCCGGCGGAAGCGCTCCGGCAGGTCCGGGTTGGCGATGAAGGGCTCGCCGAAGCTCACCGCGTCCGCCGCGCCGGCGGCGATGGCCGCCTCGGCCTGCTCCTTGCTGTAGCCGCCGTTGATGATGAAGGGGCCCTTGAAGATCCGGCGCAGCTCCGCCGCGAGGTGCGGGGCACCTTCCGGCGGGGCCATGTGATGGCCCGGCTGGCCTTCGATGACGTGCAGGAAGGCGAGGCCGAAGGGGTTCAGCACCTCGGTGACGTGGGTGTAGAGCGCCCGCGGGTCGCTGTCGGCCATGTCGTTGAAGGTGCCGGTCGGCGACAGCCGGACGCCGACCCGGCCGGGGCCGACGGCGGTGGTCACCGCGTCCACGATCTCCAGCAGGAAGCGCGCCCGGTTTTCCACGCCGCCGCCGTAGCGGTCGGTGCGCTTGTTGGTGCGGTCGCGCAGGAACTGGTCGATCAGGTAGCCGTTGGCGCCGTGGATCTCCACCCCGTCCAACCCGGCGTCGAACACCGCCCGCTTGGCGGCGTCGGCGAAGGCCTTGACCAGACCGGGGATCTCGCCGGTTTCCAGGGCGCGCGGGGTGGGAAAGGGCAGCAGACCCTTGCTGGTGTAGGACTCGCCGGCGGCGGCGATCGCCGAAGGGGCGACGGGCAGGGCGCCGTTCGGCTGGAATTCCGTGTGGGAGATGCGGCCGACGTGCCAGAGCTGCGCGACGATCAGCCCGCCCTTGGCGTGGACCTCCTCCGCGATGCGGCGCCAGGCGAGCGTCTGCGCGTCGGTGTGGAGGCCCGGCGTGCTGGGATAGCCCTGGGCGGTGGCCGAGACCTGAGTCGCCTCGGTGATGATGAGGCCGGCGGAGGCGCGCTGGCCGTAATAGTCGGCCATCAGCGGGGTGGGAACGTTGCCCTCGCCCGCGCGGCTGCGGGTCATCGGCGCCATGATGACGCGGTTCGGCAGCTCCATGGAGCCAAGACGCAGCGGCGTGAACAGATCGGCGGTGGTCATGATGCGGTTGCCCTCTCGATTCAAAAATCGGGTCCCACGTTGGGGCGTCCCAAAGTGGGGTCCGGGGTTCCGCGGGTTGGGCGGTGCCCGGTATGTATGTGGGTACATACTTGCCAGCGCCATACGGGCTTGTCAAGTATGCACGCGCATACCTATTATCATTTCAGCCGCCACACGGATCGGCGGCCAGTGAGAGGGCCTGTATCGTGGACAAGACCGACACCCCGGCGACCGCCCCGGCTATTGACGACGGCTGTTGCGCCGCCGGTGCCGACGCGCCCGCGCGCAAGCGCGACCGCGAGGCGACCAAGGGCGTCCTTCTGGACGCGGCCAAGATGGTGTTCGCCGAGCGCGGCTTCGACGCCGCGACCACGCGCGACATCGCCGGCCGTGCTGGCGTGAACGAGCAGCTGATCCAGCGCTATTTCTCGGGCAAGGCCGGATTGCTGCTGGCCGTCGTGGAGCGCTACGGGCGCGAGGAGGGGAGCGGCTGCGCCATGCCGCCGCCGGGAGACGATCTGGAGGAGGATCTGGCCGCCTTCCTGCTGCACCAGCTCCGCCACGCCTGGAAGTGCCGTGACTTCACGCGGGTGATGCTGGCGCGCGCGCTGGTCGATCCGGACATCGCGAACGAGATGGCGCGCACCCTGTCGGAAAGCCGCATCCCCTGCCTCCTCAGCCGGTTGGAGATCTTCCGCGCGCGCGGGGCGATCGCGCCCGACGCCGACCTCGCCCATGTCGCGGCGGGCATCGCCACGCTCAGCTTCGGGCTGGGCTTCCTCGATCAGGTGGTGTTCGGGCGTTGCCCGGACCGTGTCAACGAGGTGGTGCGGACGCTCGCCCACACCATGGCCCACGGCCTCGCGCCGCGGGCCTGAGCCACCTCAATCCGCCATCAATCGGCGCGGCAGGCGGCGGCACGGGCCTGCTCCGCGCGGGCCTCGGCGCGGGCGGCCCGGTGGGTGAACAGCGCGTCCGCCGAATAGAGCGCCAGGGCCACCCAGATGCAGCCGAAGGCCAGCAGGTGCGAGGAGGTGAAGGCCTCGCCATAGACCGCGACACCCAGCAGGAGCTGCCCGGTCGGGCTGATGTATTGCAGGATGCCGATGGTCGACAGCTTCAGCCGGGCGGCGCCGACCATGAACAGCACCAGCGGGATGGCGGTCACCGGGCCGGTCAGGATGATCAGCAGGTCGGTGCCCAGCCCGTGCGCGCCGAAACTCCCCAGGCCCTGGGCGTTCAGCCACAGCAGATAGGCGATGGCCGGCGGCACCAGCAGCACCGTTTCCACCAACAGCCCGATCAGCGGGTCGATGGCCGCCTTCTTGCGGACCAGCGCGTAAACGCCGAAGGTCAAGGCCAGCGACAGCGCCACCCAGGGAACCTCCCCGTAGGACAGGACGAGGCTCAGCACGCCCGCCGCCGCGATCAGGACCGCCACGCCCTGCCGCTTCGACAGCCGCTCCTGAAGGAAGGCGATGCCCAGCAGGACGTTGATGATCGGGTTGATGTAATAGCCGAGACTCGATTGGACCATATGGCCGTTGTTCACGGCCCAGATGAAGATGGTCCAGTTGCTGCCGATCAGCGCGGTCGTCACCAGGAAGATGCCCAGCCGCCGCCAGCTCCCCACCCCGCGCAGGATGCCGGACAGGCCGCGCGTCGGCACCAGCCACAGCCCGACCAGCACCACGGTCCACAGCACCCGGTGGGCGACGACCTCCACCGCCCCGACGTTGCCAAGCTGCTTGAAGAAGACCGGCGCCAGCCCACCCCAGATCAGGAAGGCGGTCAGGGCGGCGGCGAAGCCCAGGGTGGCGGGGTTGCGCCCGTCGGCCTGCGGCAAGGAGGGGGAGGGAGTCTGGGCCATGACTCCCCTTTACCATGCCCAAGAAATGGGCGATAGGAACGCCCCCTCATGCCCGCACTGCGCGCCGGGAATGCCGCAGTTCCCGCGGGGGTTTTCCCGCTCAGCCCCCTCCGCCGCCTGCGGTGCCGCTTCCGCTTCCGCTGCCGGTGGGGGCGCTGTTGCGTGGCATTGACCCCGACGACCCCGACGAGCCCCGGCCGATCGGGACGTTGGTGCCGACGCCCTCGTTCCGGACCAGCGCGCGGGCCTCGCGCAGCCGGGTCACGCAGCCGTCCGGGTCGCCCTTGCCGGCGGCGGACCGCGCCTCGCCCAGCAGGCCGCGCAGCCGATCTTTCTGCTCGCCGGTCAGGGCGGTGTGGTTGCGCCCGCCGGCCACCACCTTGTCGCCCAGGAACAGGTCGGAGAAGCGGGACACCTCGTCCCGGCAGGCGGTCAGCCGTTCCTGCTTCGTGATCGTTCCGTCCTGGCCCTGCGCCTGAGCGGGAAGAGACATCAGAGCCAGCAGCGCCGCCGCTGGAAACACGCGCCTGTCCATGACCGGGCCTCCTTTTCCGTGCCGACACCTCCACGGATTCATCGATGGAAAAACAAGGGCCGCCCGGCGCCGGTTCCGCCAAAGGAAAAGGGCCCCGCGGTGGCGGAGCCCTTTGTCACACACCTTCGGCAAGGAGTACCGATCAGGCGTTGGCGCCCGTCGCGACGCCCTTGTCGGCCAGCAGCGACTGCAGCTCGCCCGACTCGTACATCTCGCGCACGATGTCGCAGCCGCCGACCAGCTCGCCCTTGACGTAGAGCTGCGGGAAGGTCGGCCAGTTCGAGTAGTCCTTCAGCCCCTGGCGCAGGCCCGGGTCCTCCAGGATGTTCACGCCCTTGAACTTCACGCCGACGGTGCTGAGCACCTGGACGACGGCGGCGGAGAAGCCGCACTGCGGGAAGACGGGCGTACCCTTCATGTACAGCACGACATCGTTGCCCTTGATGTCCTGCTCGATGCGATCCTTGACGTTCTGGTCAACCATGTCTCTCGGCCTTCTTACGATGTCATCGTGTCTTGGGGGATGCCGTCCTACACGCCTTCCGGCACGGCGGTGGTCAGGGCCAGGGCGTGCAGTTCCCCGCCCATCCTGCCCTGGAGGGCAGCGTAGACCATCTGGTGCTGCTGCACGCGCGACTTGCCCTTGAAGGCGGCGGAGGTGACCAGCGCGGCGTAATGGTCGCCGTCGCCGCGCAGGTCGGCGATCTCCACCGTCGCGTCCGGGATGCCTTCCCTGATGAGCTTCTCGATCACCGCGGCTTCCATCGCCATGGCCGTCATCCTGTTCCGTCAATCCCTGCCCATGCGGGCACTGCCCGTATAATTAGGCGGAGCGGCCGGGTTTGTCACCGGAGAAGCGACGACATTCCGCGGTGCGAAGGGTTTGGTGGTGTTGGAGCTCTTGGCCCTACCCTAACCCTCCCCCGCTGGGCGGGGGAGGGAAGGGGCCCGCGGCGAAGCCGTGGGAAGGGTGGGGGCAAGGCTCCGCCCCAAAACGAAAAGGCCGGGCGATGGCCCGGCCTTCCGTTCTTCGAACCCTCAACCGCGTCCGATCACTCGGCGGCGGCCATGTAGCCGGGCAGCCAGGCCTCGTTGGCCTTCTTCAGGCGGGCGATGGTGATCGCCTCGCCGCCCCGGCCGGTCAGGGCCGTGCCGTTGGTCTTGCCGAGCACGCTCACCGGCACGCCGGCCGCCTTCGCCTTCTCCTGCACCGCGGCGGCCTTGTCGGCGCGGACGGCCAGGACGTAGCGGCCCTGGTCCTCGCCGAACAGGGTGCCGGCGTCGGCGCCGTCGAGGCCCGACAGGTTGGCGCCGATGCCGCCGGCCATGGCCATCTCGGCCACGGTGACCAGCAGGCCGCCGTCCTGGATGTCGTGGCTCGACACCACCAGACCCTCGGCGATCAGGCTGCGGACGAACTCGCCGTTGCGGCGCTCCACCGCCAGATCGACCGGCGGCGGCGGGCCCTCTTCGCGGCCCAGGATCTCCCGCAGGTAGAGCGATTGGCCGAGATGGCCGGTGCCTTCGCCGACGAGCAGGATGGTGTCGCCCTCGTTCCGGAAGGCGATGCCGACCGCGATCATGGCGTCCGGCAGCAGGCCCACGGCGCCGATGGCCGGGGTCGGCAGGATCGCCTCGCCGTTGGTCTCGTTGTAGAGCGACACGTTGCCCGACACGACCGGGAAGTCCAGCGCGCGGCAGGCGTCGGCCATGCCCTGGATGGCGCCGACGAACTGGCCCATGATCCGCGGCTTCTCGGGGTTGCCGAAGTTCATGTTGTCGGTGACGGCCAGCGGCAGGGCGCCGACGGCGGACAGGTTGCGGTACGCCTCGGCCACCGCCTGGGCGCCGCCGCGCACCGGGTCGGCGAGGCAGTAGCGCGGGGTGCAGTCGGTGGTGACGGCGATGCCCTTGCTCTGGCCCGGCAGCCGCACCACGCCGGCGTCGGCCTGACCGGACATGAAGCGGGTGTCGCCGTTCACGAGGCTGTCATACTGCTCCCAGATCCAGCGCTTGGACGCCTGATCGGGGCAGGACATGATTTTTTCCAGGATGTCGCCCAGCGTCCTGTCGGCCGGCAGGGCGCGCACGGCGTCCTCCAGCTCCGCGGCGGCCGGGGTCGGCTCCCACGGACGGTCGTAGAGCGGCGAGGCGTTGGAGACCGGCGCGATCGGCATGTCGCACCAGGTCTGGCCGTGCATCTTGATGACCAGCTTGCCGTTGTCGGTCAGCGTGCCGATCACGGCGAAGTCCAGCTCCCACTTGTCGAAGATCGCCTTGGCGACCTCCTCGCGGCCGGGCTTCAGGATGATCAGCATGCGCTCCTGGCTTTCGGAGAGCATGATCTCGTAGGGGGTCATCCCCTCCTCGCGCATCGGCACGTCGTCGAGCACCAGCTCGATGCCGAGGCCGCCCTTGCCGGCCATCTCGACCGAGGAGGAGGTGAGGCCGGCGGCGCCCATGTCCTGGATGGCGACGATGGCGTCCGTCTCCATCAGCTCCAGGCAGGCCTCGATCAGCAGCTTCTCGGTGAAGGGGTCGCCGACCTGCACGGTCGGGCGCTTCTCCTCCGAATCCTCGCTGAACTCGGCCGAGGCCATGGTGGCGCCGTGGATGCCGTCGCGGCCCGTCTTGGAGCCGACATAGACCACCGGGTTGCCGATGCCCGCGGCGGCCGAATAGAAGATCCGGTCGGCCTTGGCCACGCCCACGGTCATCGCGTTGACCAGGATGTTGCCATTGTAGGCCGGGTGGAAGTTGGTTTCGCCGCCGATCGTCGGCACGCCGACGCAGTTGCCGTAATGGGCGATGCCGGCCACCACGCCCGACACCAGATGGCGGGTCTTGGGATGCTCGGGAGCGCCGAAGCGCAGCGCGTTCATGTTCGCGATGGGCCGGGCGCCCATGGTGAACACGTCGCGCAGGATGCCGCCCACGCCCGTCGCCGCGCCCTGGAAGGGCTCGATGTAGGACGGGTGGTTGTGGCTCTCCATCTTGAAGATGATGGCGTCGCCGTCGCCGGCATCGACCACGCCGGCGTTCTCGCCGGGGCCGCAGATGACCTGCGGGCCGGTGGTCGGCAGCGTCATCAGCCACTTCTTCGACGACTTGTAGGAGCAATGCTCCGACCACATCACCGAGATGATGCCCAGCTCCGTGTAGGTCGGCTGGCGCCCCAGGATCTTCAGGGCGTTGTTGTATTCCCCTTCGGACAGGCCGAACTCGCGGGCCATCTCCAGGGAGACTTCGGGCTGCTGCGCGGTGGTCACGACAGGGCCTCCACCAGACCATCGAACATGGGCTTGCCGTCGGTGTTGCCATGGAAGGCGGACACCGCGTCCTCGGGGTGCGGCATCAGGCCAAGCACGGTGCGCTTGGCGTTGAAGATGCCGGCGATACCGTCCAGCGAACCGTTCGGGTTCCACAGCGGATCGTCGCGGCCCTCATCGCTGACGTAGCGGAAGGCCACTTGGCCCTCGCCGTCCAGCCGCTTCACCGTCTCGGCGTCGGTCCAGTAGTTGCCGTCGCCGTGCGCCACGGGGTAGCGGACGATCTGGCCCTTGCGGTACTTGGCCGTGAAGGGGCTGTCCGTGTTCTCCACCCGCAGATGCACGGTGCGGCAGATGAACTTCAGCTTGGCGTTGCGCATCAGCGCGCCGGGCAGCAGCCCCGCCTCGGTGATGATCTGGAAGCCGTTGCAGATGCCGAGCACCCGCACGCCCTGATCGGCCCGCGCCTTGACCTCGCGCATGATCGGCGAGTGCGCCGCCATGGCGCCGGAGCGCAGATAGTCGCCATAGGAGAAGCCGCCCGGCACGAGGATCAGATCGACCTTGGGCAGTTCGGTGTCGCGGTGCCAGACCAGATGCGGCTTGGTTCCGCTGGCGGCCTCCAGCGCGGCGACGGCGTCGCGTTCGCGGTTGGAGCCGGGGAAAACGATGACGGCGGCCTTCATGGGGCTTGGAAAATCCGGCGTCGTGGGGGGAACGGTTCGAGGCCGGACACTAAAGGCCCCGCCCCGCCAAAGCAAGGGCAAGGACCCCGCCATTCTCCCTTATCGGCCCTGCGTTGACGCGCCGGCGGCCTGTTCGCGCAGCCAATCGGGGAAGGCGGGCGCCTCGGTGTGGCCGCGCTGGCGGCTTTCCAGCAGGTAATAGTGACCGGACACCACCCCCTCGGCCCCCAGCGGCGCGGTCAGCCGGCCGGTCTCCAGCGGGCGTTCCACGAACAGCCGAGGCACGATGGCGACGCCCAGCCCGTCTTCCGCCGCCTGGATGGCGAAGTAGGTGTGGTCGACCTCCATGCGGCTGCGGAAGGCGTCCAGCTCCAGCCCGTGCGCCGTGCTCCAGGCCGGCAGCAGGTCGGCGCGGGCGCGGATGGTGATGACCGTCCGGCGGGTCAGGTCGGCGGGGCTGCGCAGCGTTTCCAGCCCCGGCAGGGACGGGCTGCACACCGGCACGCAATGCTCGCGCATCAGGGGCAGCGGCTTCAGCCCGGCGAAATGGGTGGGGTCGCGGCGGATGGCGTAATCGAAGGGACGGCCGATGTCGATCGGGCCGGGGGCGGTGGACAGCGACACCGCCAGCTCCGGAAAGCGCTGCTGGAAGAGGGGCAGGCGCGGCAGCAGCCAGTGCATGGCGAAGGTCGGGATGCAGTCCACCCGCAGCGTCCGCCGCCCGTCGCCGTCGAGCAGCGTGTCGGTCGCCTGTTGGATCTCGGTGAACAGGTCGGCGATGCGGGTGAAGTAGCGCGCCCCGGCCTCGGTCAGCCGGACCTGCCGCTGGCTGCGGTCGAACAGCGCGATGCCGAGGAAGAGTTCCAGGCTGCGGATCTGGCGGCTGACCGCGCCGGGGGTGACGTTCAGCTCCTCCGCGGCGAGGCGGAAGCTGGAATGGCGGGCGGCGGCGACGAAGGCCCGCAGGGCGTTCAGCGGCGGGAAGCGGGAGGACATCCGTTGAGTTTTTCTCACCGGTCGGCGGAAGACAAGTCGTTTGTCGGTGTCCGACCGGCTGGCTAGGGTGCCTGCCGTTTTCCGTCGTCCCCTGGTCCGTCATGTCGCACATCACCCGCCGGCTGGTCTGGTTCCTTGGCGTCTCGCAGCTGCTGTGCTGGGGGATTTCCTATTATCTGATCGCCATCTTCGGGAATCCCATGGCCGCCGACCTGGGCCTGAGCCTGCCGGTGGCCTTCGGCGGCTTCACGGCGGCGCTGCTGGTCATGGGGGTGGTGTCGGGCAGCGTCGGGCGGGCCATCGACCGCTGGGGCGGGCGGCCGGTGATGGTCATCGGCTCGCTGCTGACGGCGGCGGGCTGCCTGGGGCTGGCCTCCTCCACCGGGCTGGTGAGCTACTACGCGTCCTGGCTGGTCCTGGGGCTGGCGATGCGGGCGAGCCTGTACGAGGCGGCCTTCGCCGCCCTGGCCCGGCTGGGCGGCCCGCTGGCGCGGGTGCCGATCTCGCAGATCACGCTGCTGGGCGGGCTGGCCTCCACCGTGCTGTGGCCGGTGGGGCAGGCGATGGCCGACGCCTGGGGCTGGCGCGGCGCGCTGGTCGCCTACGCCGTCATCGCGCTTCTGACCATCCCGCTGCACGCGGCCATTCCGTCCGACCGCTATGTGCGCCCGGCGATTTCCGCTGGAACGGAGGCCGCCGGGACGGTGGACCCGCGGCGGCGGAACTGGGTGGCGCCGCTGTTCTACATGCTGATGACCACGGCGGTGGGGGTGCTGACCTCGGCGATGTCGGCGCACATGATCGGCATCCTGGTCGGGCTGGGGGCGGCGCCCGCGGCGGCGGTGTGGATTTCCACGGTGCGCGGCGTCGGCCAGTCCTCGGCCCGGCTGTGCGAGGTGCTGTCGGGGTCCCGCCTGCACCCCACCGCCCTGGCGTTGCTCGCCTGCGGCCTGCTGCTGCCCGGCTTCCTGATCGGCTTGTGGAGCGGCGAGGCGCTGGCCGCCGGCGTCGCCTTCTCCCTGCTGTTCGGAGCGGGGGCCGGGCTGGCGACGATCGTGCGCGGCACGCTGCCGCTGGTGCTGTTCGACCCGCAAAGCTACGGCCGGACGGTCGGGCGGCTGCTGGTGCCGAGCTTCTACGCCGCCGCCCTGGCGCCGATGGGCTACGCGGTCATCATCGAGCGGGCGGGGGAGACGGCGGCGCTTCTGCTGTCCGCCGTCCTGGCGCTGGTGGCGGTGGGCGCGGCGGGAGTGCTGTGGGCGACCAGCCGCCGATAGTCGTCAGTCGCCGCCGTTCAGGCGCTTGTTCCAGTCCTCGACGCCCTGAGCCAGCCGGCGTTCGGCCAGCGTGCGCCAAGTCTGGGCCAACACCGGCAAGGCGGCCATCTCCGCCAGTGCCTCGCGGTTCAGCGTGTCCACGTAGAGGACGTGCAGCAGCCGGGCGAGCGTCCATTGCGGGTAGGGGCGCTCGACCAGGGTCAGCCGGTCGCCGGGGCCGATACGGCCGGGTTCCGGCACTCGGTAGTACCAGCCGGTGCGCCCGGTGGTCTGGACGCGCCTGGCCATGTCGGGCACGGCGAAGCGGTGGTTGAGCTTCCAGCAGGGCTGGCGGGCCTGGGCAACCTCCAGCAGGGCGGTGCCGGCGCGGAAGCGGTCGCCGACGCAGACGTCGGCCTCGGTCAGGCCCAGCGTGGCGAGGTTCTCGCCGAAGGCGCCGGGCTGGCCGAGCAGCGGCACCTCCCCGCCCAGCTCGTCCCGCCACGCCGGGTGGTGGTCCAGCGGGTAATGGTGGATGGCCTTGTCCGGCCCGCCATGGACGCGGCGGTCGGCCTGCTCGTCGTCCAGAAAGCCCTCGGGGCCGACCGCGCGCGGGCCGTCCACCGGGAGCTTGGCGATGGCGCTGGTCCGCCCCGGCGGGCCGAAGGCGGCGACCTTGCCGACGAGGACGGCGGTGATAGTGGTCTCGGTCACGGTGTCTTCTTCCCTTTGGGCGGCTTCGAGGCTCTGGCCTGCTCCTGCAGGGCCACGTAATGGTGCCAGACGAGCTGGGCGGCGAGGCTGCGGTGCGGGCGCCAGGGCTCGGCGACGGCGAGGAGCTGCGCCTGGGTCGGCTTCTCCGCCCAGCCCTTCAGCCGCTGCACGCCGAGCTTGATGGCCAGATCGCCGACCGGCCAGATGTCCGGCCGACCGAGCGCCATCATCAGGTAGATTTCGGCGGTCCAGCGCCCGATGCCCTTCAGCGCAATCAGCGCCGCGATGGCCTCCTCGTCGTCCATTTTGTGGATGGCGTCGAAATCGAGTTGGCCGTCCGCGACGGTCCGGGCCAGCCCGCGGGCGTAGCCGATCTTCTGGCGCGATAGGCCGCAGGCCCGCAGGTCCTCGTCGGGCAGGGCCAGGATGGCGTCGGGCGTCACCACCCCGACCATGGCCTGGAGCTTGGCCCACAGCGCCGCGGCGACCGTGGTGGAGAGCTGCTGCTCGATGATCAGGCAGAGCAGGCCGGAGAAGCCGTCCGGGCGGCGGAAGTCGCGCACCGTCGGGCCGCCGACGCGCAGGGACTCGGCGAAGATAGGATCGAGCGCGGAGAGGTGGTTGATGGACATGGCCGAACGAAAATGGGGGATGCGCAGCGGTTGCGCATCCCCCATTTTCCGACAGGCAGGATTGAGCGGAGGCGGCCTCAGGCCACCAACTCTCAGGCCACCAGCTCGATCGCGTAGTCTTCGATCACGGTGTTGGCCAGCAGCTTGGTGCACATGGCCTCGACCTCCTTGCGGGCGGCGGCCTCGTCGGTGCTCTTGAGCTGAAGCTCGATGACCTTGCCGGCGCGGACATCCTCGACGCCGTCGAAGCCCAGCGTGTGCAGCGCGTGCGCGATGGCCTTGCCCTGGGGGTCGAGAACGCCGCGCTTGAGGGTGACGTGAACCTTCGCCTTCATCGGATGTCCGCTCGCTTGATGGTGCTGATGGGTAGGGGATAAAAGGGGGTTACTGAACCGTCTTGGGACCCTTGACGTCCACCGGGCCGCCTTCGGGCAGGATGCCGAGGCGCCGGGCGACCTCCTGGTAGGCCTCCTCGACCTGACCGAGGTCCTGGCGGAAGCGGTCCTTGTCCAGCTTCTCGTTGGTCTTGATGTCCCACAGGCGGCAGTTGTCGGGGCTGATCTCGTCGGCGAGGACGATGCGCATCTCCTCGTTCTCCCACAGCCGGCCGAACTCCAGCTTGAAGTCCACCAGCCGCAGGCCGATGCCGAGGAAGAGGCCCGACAGATAGTCGTTCACGCGGAGCGACAGCGCCACCATGTCGTCGAGGTCCTGCGGAGCCGCCCAGCCGAAGGCCGTGATGTGCTCCTCGGTGACCATGGGATTGTTCAGCTCGTCGGACTTGTAATAATACTCGATGATCGAGCGCGGCAGCGGGGTCCCCTCGGGGATGCCGAAGCGCTTGGACAGCGAGCCGGCGGCGGTGTTGCGCACGACCAGCTCGATGGGGATGATCTCGACCTCGCGAACCAGCTGCTCGCGCATGTTCAGGCGGCGCACGAAGTGCGTCGGCACGCCGATTTCCGACAAACGGCTCATCAGATACTCGGAGATGCGGTTGTTCAGCACCCCCTTGCCGGTGATGATGCCCTTCTTCTGGTTGTTGAAGGCGGTCGCGTCGTCCTTGAAGTACTGCACCAGCGTGCCCGGCTCCGGACCTTCGAACAGGACCTTCGCCTTGCCTTCGTAGATGCGCCGACGTCGTGTCATGAGAGATCGTCCAAAAACGTGTAGCCCGGGCCGACGGGTGACCGGTCCAGGGGATATGCACAAGTGATATAGCAAGCTGGCCCAGGGAACACAATGCGCGGGGTCCGCCACCGCCTCACCCCAAGGAGACGGGCTGCCATGGCGCCTCGTGAGGACGGCCGGCGGCGAAGTGCCAGACCGGGTCCAGGTCCGGGCGCTCCACGGCGGGCAGGGCGATCAGCGCGCTCGACACCGTGCCGAAGCCGGTGGGCAGCAGGAAGTTCATCGCCCCGCGTTCGCCCCGCGCGCCGTCGTCCCAGATGCGGCTCGCCAGCAATTCCGGCCAGCCGCCCCACAGATCCCCGGCCTCGCCCCGTTCCGGGTCGGGCGGTGCTGTGTGCTGGAAGAGGGGAAGATACTGGGCCTGCCGCGGGTCCGCCGCCACGTCGTCCAGATCGCTGGCGGTGATCATGTGCACGCCTTCGGGGATCTCGATCACCTCCGGGCGGTTGCGGGCGGAGGGGCCGCGATGGACGAGCAGCCGGGCGTCGCGGTTGTCGGCGATCAGCAGGTTGAAGGGGCGGTAGGCCCGCGTGTCGAGCTGCGCCATGGCCAGCGCCGCCTCCGCCGCGTCGGCGAAATCCAGCGCGTCGAGCACCAGCTCGCCGCGCGACCGCTTGCCGGCCTCCGGCCCCAGCGTGCCCATGCGGTTCAGCACGGCGGCGACGACGCCCTCGTCGTTCAGGCCCAGCCAGGAGCCGCCGGCCAGCTCGTCCAGCCCGGCGACCACGTTGGGGCGGTCGGGCCAGTGGCGCGCCGGCGCCGTCCAGGGCCGTCCGGCCATTTCGTCGCGGTTGGCGCCCAGGATCAGGGGCCATGTTGCGTCCGGTCGTCGCAGGAGGATCACGCTGCACATGGGGAATCTTGCCTTCCGCTTCCCTCTTGGGTATGTCGCCGCACGCCGGATTCGTCGATTGGCCGGTGGGTGGGGGCGATGACGACGCCCGATCCACCGGCTATATAGTCTTGTATCTGGGAGCGCAAAACCAATCCAAGGAGCAGGGTCCCATGACGACCTTCGACGAGCGCGAGAGGGCCTTCGAGAACAAGTTCCAGCACGACCAGGACCTGCTCTTCAGGATTCGCGCGCGCCGCGACCGGCTGGCGGGACTCTGGGCGGCGAGCCTGCTGGGCCTGACCGGGGGCGAGGCGGACGCTTACGTCCGCCAGATCATCGACGCCGACATCTCGGCCACCGGTCCGCACGACATCCGCGACCGTCTGGCCGCCGACCTGCACGCGAGGGGCGTGGACATCTCCGACCACCGCGTGGAGAAGGAGCTGGCCCAACTGCTGGACGTCGCCCGCCAGCAGGTGCACGCGGAGTAAGGGGCGTGCCCCCACCCTGACCCTCCCCCGCTTCGCAGGGGAGGGGACAACTCCCTCCCTTGCCGAAGGCGGGGGAGGGAAGGGGCCCGCGGCGAAGCCGTGGGAAGGGCGGGGGCTCCCGCGGATCAGCGAGGCCCCCGGCCGATCACTCGCCGAACACGCGCTTGAACACCATGTCGACGTTCTTCGTGTGGTAGGTCATGTCGAACATCGGGGCCAGCGTCTCGCGGGAGATGTGCTTCGCGACGTCGGCGTCCGACGACAGCAGGTCGAGGAAGTTGCCGCCCTTCTCCCACACCTGCATGGCGTTGCGCTGCACCGCCTTGTAGCTGTCCTCGCGGCTCATCCCGGCCTGGGTCAGGGCCAGCAGGACGCGCTGCGAGAAGACCAGTCCGCCCAGATCGTCCAGGTTCTTCTGCATGCGCTCCGGATAGACCACCAGCTTGTCCATCATGCCGGTCAGGCGGGCCAGCGCGAAGTCCAGCGTCACCGTGGCGTCGGGGCCGAACATGCGCTCGACCGAGCTGTGGGAGATGTCGCGCTCGTGCCACAGGGCGACGTTCTCCAGCGCCGGGACGACGGCGGCGCGGACGATGCGCGCCAGACCGGTCAGGTTCTCCGACAGCACCGGGTTGCGCTTGTGCGGCATCGCCGAGGAGCCCTTCTGGCCCGGATGGAAATACTCCTCCGCCTCGCGCACCTCGGTGCGCTGGAGGTGGCGGATCTCCACGGCCAGATTCTCGATCGACGAGGCGATGACGCCCAGCACCGAGAAGTAGAAGGCGTGACGGTCGCGCGGGATGACCTGGGTGGACACCGGCTCCGGCGTCAGCCCCATCTTGGCGGCGACGTGCTGCTCGACCCGCGGGTCGATGTTGGCGAAGGTGCCGACGGCGCCGGAGATGGCGCAGGTGGCGATGTCGGCGCGCGCCTGGACCAGACGCTCGCGCCCGCGGGCGAAGGCGGCGTAATGGCCGGCCAGCTTCAGGCCGAAGGTCGTCGGCTCGGCGTGGATGCCGTGGCTGCGCCCGATGGTGACGGTGTCCTTGTGCTCGTAGGCGCGGCGCTTCAGCACGGCCAGCAGCTTGTCCATGTCGTCGAGCAGCAGGTCGGCGGCCTGGGTCATCTGCACGGCGAGGCAGGTGTCCAGCACGTCGGACGAGGTCATGCCCTGGTGGACGAAGCGCGCCTCCGGCCCGACATGTTCGGCGAGGTTGGTCAGGAAGGCGATGACGTCGTGGCGGGTCTCCCGCTCGATCTCGTCGATACGGTCGATCTCCCACTTGCCACGCTCCCACACGGCGGCGGCGGCCTCCTTCGGGATGACGCCCAGCTCCGCCTGCGCGTCGCAGGCGTGCGCCTCGATCTCGAACCAGATGCGGAACCGGTTCTCCGGCTCCCAGATGCGGGCCATTTCGGGGCGGGTGTAGCGGGGGATCATCGGACTCTCCGGGGGTGGCGGACCTGAACGCTTGGGGGCGGGCGGGGCGTATCGGGACTTTGCAGCGGCGGAAACCGCCCCGTCTTGCTCGCGCGCGGGACCATAGCCGCGCCGGACGGCGCTGCAAAGCCCCTTCGCAGCCCCATCGGACACGGCGCGCGCGTCATAAGGTTTCCAAGGACAGGCTCTTGTTCCCGGAAAAATCGCAAAGACTGGCAATTGGTCGCGCCGGCTTCTTCACCTTGAACTTGCCGAGCCCCGGCCGTGCGCACTAATGATGTGTCATATGCGCCGTGGACGGGCAACGCCGGGCGTGGTTCCAGGAGGGCTTTCGTTGTCCGATCCGATCGCCGAGTTGATGCGCGAGCCGTCCCGGACTTCGGACGAAAGGCGCCTTTACCGTCTGCAGTTCCTGACCTCCCTGTTTCTGGTCGCGGCGGTGGTGGTGGGCTTGGGTGCCTACTTCATCTGGCAGCACCGGCTGGATTTCGAAGCTGACCTGAGGCAGACCGAAGCCCGCTACCTGGAAGTGCAGCGCCAGACCCTGCAGGAGGAACTGGAGAACGCGCGCTCCTACCTCGCCTACATGCGGTCGCGCACCGAACCGCTGCTGCGCGCCGAGCTGCGCGCCAAGGTGGACGAGGCCTACGGCATCGCCTGGACCATCTACGAGCGCGAGAAGGAGTATCTGCCGGAGGTGTCGATCCGGCAGTCGATCAAGGAAACCCTGCGGCCCCTGCGCTTCTTCGCCGGGCGCGGCTACTACTTCATCGACGACATGCAGGGCACCTGCGTGCTGCTGCCCACCGACCCGCAGCGGGAGGGCAGCTCGCTGCTCGACAATCGCGACGACCAGGGGCGCCCGATCATGCGCAACCTGATCCGCGCCGTGGACGATCCGGAGATGCAGGGCTTCACCCGCTACCGCTGGTATGCGCCGGGCAACCCGCACAGCATGTCCGACAAGTTCGCCTATGTCCGCCGGTTCGAGCCGTTCGACTGGCTGATCGGGGCCGGCGACTATGTCGGGGCGGTGGAGGAGAAGCTCCAGCGCGAGACCCTGGAGCGGCTGCGCGCCCGGCGCTTCGGGGATTCGGGCTTCATCGCCGTTCTGCGCGAGGATGGCGAGGTGCTGCTCTCGCCGACCTCGCCGGCGGCGGAGGGCAGGAACGCCCGCGACCTGCCGTGGGAGACCGAGCGGGACCTGGTCACCCGCCTGCTGGAGGCCGGGCTGACGGGCGGCGGGGAGCTGCGCTTCGACTGGGTGCATCCGGTCACCGGGCGCCCGGCGCCGAAGCTGTCCTACGCCTCGTCGCCGGACGTCTGGGGGTGGGTGCTGGTCGCCGGCTTCTACGCCGACGACATCGACTCCGTGATGGCCCAGCGGCGGGCCGAGATCAGCGCCGGCATGAAGAAGCGCATCCTGACCACGGTGGCGGTGCTGGCGCTGGCGCTGGGCGCGTCGGCCGGGGTGTCCTGGCTGGTCACCGGCTGGGTCCGCCGCATCGTCCGCGGCTACCAGTCGAACATGCGGGAGAGCGACAGCATGCTGCGCGAGCGGGCGCGGCAGCTCTATCTCGCCAACTTCTTCGTGGACCATGTGTCCGAGATCGTCGTGCTGGCGGATGCGGAGCTGCGCATCGCCTACGTCAACCCCTTCGGCTGCGACGCTCTGGGCGCCCCGCTGGCCGGGCTGGCCGGCACCCACGCCGACTTGCTGGAACGTTTCCGCGACGAGGCGGTCGAGGCGTCGGCCCATTACGAGACGCTCTACCAAACCCGCGATGGGCGCGCGCTGGAGCTGGAGGTGACGGCCAGCCGCGTCACCTACGAAGGCGACGCCTACTACTGCGCCATCGCCCGCGACATCTCGGAGCGCAAGCGCGCGGAGTGGGAGCTGCGGCTGTCCGCCAAGGTGTTCGACAACGCCGCGGAAGGCATGGTCGTCACCAACGAGAAGAACCGCATCGTCGCGGTCAACGACGCCTTCTGCCGCATCACCGGCTACAGCCGCGAGGAGGTGATCGGCGGCGATCCGGCCATGCTCGCCTCGGGCCGGCAGGACGGCGCCTTCTACGCCGAAATGTGGGTGAAGCTGAAGGAGGAGGGCCACTGGTCCGGCGAGATCTGGAACAAGCGCAAGTCCGGCGAGGTCTATCCGGAGTGGCTCAGCATCCAGATGGTGCGCAACGAGGCGGGGGAGGCCGTCAACTACATCGCCGCCTTCTCCGACATCACCGAGAAGCGCGCCCAGGAGGAGCGCATCCGGCACCTGGCGCAGTATGACTTCCTGACCGACCTGCCCAACCGCTTCCTGCTGTGCGACCGGCTGGAGCGCGCGATGCTCGCCGCCGACCGGCACGGCACCAAGGTGGGGCTTTTGTTCGTCGATCTCGACCGCTTCAAGACCATCAACGACAGCCTGGGGCATGGCGTCGGCGACCGGCTGTTGCGCGCGGTGGGGGCCCGGCTCCTGGAGACGGTGCGGGCCAGCGACACCGTCAGCCGCCAGGGCGGCGACGAGTTCGTCATCCTCGTCAACGACCTGGACGGACCCGACGCGGCCTGCTCGGTGGCCCGCAAGGTGCTGAGGGCGATGACCGAATCCTTCCCGGTGGACGGGCATGAGCTGCAGATCTCGCCGTCCATCGGCATCGCGCTCTATCCCGACGACGCGACGACCATCGACGCGCTTCTGAAATGCGCGGACATGGCGATGTACGCCGCCAAGGAGGCGGGGCGCGCCAACCATCAGTTCTTCACGCCGCAGCTGAACAAGCGGGCGTCGGAGCGGATGTGGCTGGAAAGCAACCTGCGCCACGCCCTGGCCGACAACGAGCTGGAGCTGCATTTCCAGCCGCAGTTCGCCGTGGACGGCCGCCGTCTTGTGGGCGCGGAAGGGCTGCTGCGCTGGCGCCGCCGCGACGGCACGATGATCCCACCCGGCCAGTTCATCCCGGTGGCCGAGGACACCGGCCTGATCCAGCCGATCGGCGACTGGGTGTTGGGCGAGGCCTGCCGCCGCGCTGCCGACCTGCTCGCCCGCGGCCATCCGCTTCTCATCGCCATCAACCTGTCGGCGGTGCAGCTGCGCCGTCCCGGTCTGGCCGACCGCGTGGCCTTCTGGCTGGACGCCTACAAGGTCCCGGCCCGCTGCCTGGAGCTGGAGGTGACGGAAAGCGTCCTGATGGACGAATCCGACATGGTCACCGGCACCTTCGCCCGGCTGCGCGAGATGGGGGTGGCGCTGGCCATCGACGATTTCGGCACCGGCTATTCCAGCCTCAGCTATCTCAAGCGCTTCCGCGTCGACAAGCTGAAGATCGACCGCTCCTTCGTGACCAGCCTGACCGACGGGTCCGACGGCGGGGCCATCGCCGAGGCGATCATCGGCATGGCGCGCTCGCTGCGCATGCAGACCCTGGCCGAGGGGGTGGAGACCGAGGAGCAGTTTGGTGGGCTCGCCCGGCTGGGTTGCGACCAGATCCAGGGCTATCTGCTGGGCCGCCCCATGCCCTATGACGACTTCGTGGCCTTCATCGCCCGTCAAGCCGCCCCCCCGGAAGCGGTCGGGGAGGCGGTCGGCTGACGGGCGATGCGCTCCAGGGAGCGCGGGCCAGGAGCGCGAGGGGGGCTTACGCGCCCAGCACGCTGCGGTCGTTCTTGGCGGCCAGTGCCTGGAAGTAGGGGCCGAGCTTGGCGTCGTCGAGGCCGAAGGCCTGCTGGAAGCGCGCGATCAGGTCACGCTCGCCCTGTTCGGCTTCGCCGTCGGCCATGGCGCTGTCGATCATGTTCAACAGGATGCACAGCCGCTGCTGCTCGTTCAGGTTCGGCGTGGCGGCGGCGAGGAAGGCGTCCGGCGGGGTGCTGCGCGCGTATTTGAAGCAGCGGTCCAGCTCCTCCCGCGTGGCGCTGCGGCCCATCACGGACAGCAGGTGGCCGACCTCCTCCGGGTCCAGCTCCCCGTCCGAGCCCATGCAGTAGATCAGCGAGACGACGAGCGTCCGGCGGGGGGTGAGATCCAGCGGCGCCGATCCCTTGAACATGTCGAAAAGGCCCATGGTGCTACCTCTATGGTGACGAACGCCGCACATATGGGGGCGCCGATCCAGGCGACAAGATGGGACTGCAGGACAGGGTTGCGGCTATATCAACCCTTGGGCTTTGAAACTGACATGCTTGCCCTTGCCGACGATGACGTGGTCATGGACCGCGATGCCCAGGCTGTGGGCGGCGCGCAGGATCTCCTTGGTCATCTCGATGTCGGCGCGGCTGGGGGTGGGATCGCCGGACGGGTGGTTGTGCACCAGGATGATGGCGCTGGCCGACAGCTCCAGCGCGCGCCGCACCACCTCGCGCGGGTAGACCGGGGTGTGGTCCACCGTGCCGGTCTGCTGCACCTCGTCGGCGATCAGCTTGTTCTTGCGGTCGAGGAAGAGCAGGCGGAACTGCTCCATCGGCTGGTGCGCCATGGCGGCGGTGCAGTAGTCCAGCAGCGATTGCCAGTTGGCCAGCACGGGCCGGTCCATCACCCGCTGGCGCATCCCGCGCAGCGCCGCCGCCCCGACCGCCCGCAGCGTCGCGACGGCCTTGTCGGAAGCCAGCGAAACCTCTCCCACGCAATAGGTGCGCAGACGGGGCGGCGGGGCGTTGACGACGCTCCAGATGTCGCCGAAATCGCGGATCAGGGCCTTGGCCAGCGGCTTCACGTCGCGGCGCGGGTTGACCGCGAAGAGGATCATCTCCAGCAGCTCGTAATCCTGGAGCGCGTCCGGGCCGCCGTCGAGGAAACGGGTGTAGAGACGCTGGCGGTGGCCCTTGTGGTGGGGGTCCTCCGAAGCAGGAACGGCGGACGGCTCCAGCCCGGGAAGCTCCCGAGCCTCCTCCGCATCCCCAAGCCGCTTCGCGCTCTTCCGTCCCGCCATCCCGACGCCACCATACGAATGTGTGCGTCGGGACTATACCTCTTCCGCGCGAAAATCACATCCGCGGGAACATCACGCTCGGAGCGCCATCACACCGCCGCGGTCGTTTCCTCGGCCGGGACGGCGTAGGGGGGCTTGTGGAAGCCGGCGGGGGACAGGGTGAAGATCTCGCAGCCGTCCTTGGTCACGCCGATGGAATGCTCGAACTGGGCGGACAGCGACTTGTCCTTGGTCACCGCGGTCCAGCCGTCGCCGAGGATCTTCACGTCGTAGCGGCCGGCGTTGATCATCGGCTCGATGGTGAAGATCATGCCCTCGCGCAGGACGGCGCCGGTGCCGGGGTTGCCGAAATGCAGGACCGACGGCGGCTCGTGGAAGACGCGGCCCAGCCCGTGGCCGCAGAAGTCACGGACCACCGAGTAGCGGTGACCTTCCGCGAAGGTCTGGATGGCGTGGCCAATGTCGCCCAGCGTGGCGCCCGGCTTCACCTGGGCAATGCCGATCATCAGCGCGTCGTAGGTGACGTCCACCAGCTTCTTCGCCTTCACGCCGACGTCGCCGCACAGATACATGCGGCTGCTGTCGCCGTACCAGCCGTCCAGGATCGGGGTGACGTCGATGTTCAGGATGTCGCCGTTCTGCAACCGCTTGTCGCCGGGGATGCCGTGGCAGACCACATGATTGACGGAAATGCAGTTGGCCTTCGGGAAGCCGCGGTAGCCGAGCGGGGCCGGGACGCCGCCATGGTCGCGGATGTGCTGCTCCAGCAGCCGGTCCAGCTCGCCGGTGGTGACGCCCGGCTGGACATAGGGCGTGATGAAATCGAGCGTGGCCGCGGCCAGCCGTCCGGCCTTGCGCATGCCCTCGAAATCCTCCGGCCCATGAATCCGGATGCGATGGGAATCGAGGTCGTCGTGGTCCAAGAGAGTCGTCCCTTACAGATCAGGTCCCAAGAAAACGCGCCGGCAGGCCCGGCGGCGAACAGAGATTGCGGTCAATCCGTGCGGATCGGCCCATGCAGGATCGGCAAAGGCCGTTCCAGCTCGATCGCCTGCGGGGTGATCCTACAGGACCAGCACACGGCTTCCACCCCCGATTCGAGCGCGAGGCGCAATCCGGCGGCGTAGGCGGGGTCGATGTCGGCGGCGACTCGGAAGTGGGTGCAGTCGGCGCGCTGCACAAGATAGACCATGACCGCCCGCGCGCCCTGGCGGACCATCCCGGCCATCTCCACCAGATGCTTGGCGCCGCGGGCGGTCACGCAGTCGGGGAACTCGGCGGCCCGCCCGTCGCCCCGCGCGGGGCGGCGCAGATGGACGTTCTTGACCTCGACATAGGCCGGCGGCCGGGCCTCGTCCTCCAGCAGGATGTCGATGCGGGAGTTGCGGCCGTACTTCACCTCGCGGCGCAGCCGGGCATAGCCGGCCAGTTCCGGGATGGTGCCGGCGGCGATGGCGGCGGCGACCAGCCCATTGGGATGCGACGTGTTGACGCCGACAAGACAGGGAGTGTCGGGCTCGTCAAGTGCCTCGACCAGCTCCAGCGTGTGGGCGAGCTTGCGCTTGGGATTGTCCGACCGCGACAGCCAGACGGCGGCGCCGGGAGCGTCTAGCCCGATCATGCTGCCCGAGTTCGGCACATGGGCGGTGACCAGGGTGCCGTCGAGGTCCACGTCGGCGAGAAACCGCTTGTAGCGGCGGACGAGGCGGCCTTGCAGGAGGGGGGTGGGGAAGCGCATCTTGGGCCCCAGGTTAAAGCGCGCCCCCGCCGCCCGGCAAGCCCGCCATCCCCGCCACAACCGAGAACGGAGCCGACTCCGCATGTCCGCGCCCTCCCCGAATCCCAACCCGACCGCCGCCGTCCTCGTCATCGGCAACGAGATCCTGTCGGGCCGCACCAAGGATGCCAACCTGCCGCACATCGCGGAGAAGCTGGCCGGCATCGGTGTCCGTCTGCGCGAGGCCCGCGTCGTCCCGGACGTGGAGGAGGAGATCGTCGTGGCGCTGGACGCCCTGCGCGGCCGCTACGGCTACGTCTTCACCACGGGCGGCATCGGGCCGACCCACGACGACATCACCTCGGCCTGCGTCGCCAAGGCCTTCGGCGTGCCGCTGGAGCGCAACGCCGAGGCCGTGGCCCGGCTGGAACGCCATTACGGCGACCCGTCGAAGCTGAACGAGGCGCGGCTGCGCATGGCCAACATCCCGGCGGGCGCGTCGTTGATCGACAACCCGATCAGCGCCGCGCCGGGCTTCCGCATCGGCAACGTCTTCGTCATGGCGGGCGTGCCCAACATCATGCAGGCGATGCTCGACGGCGTCCTGCCGCAGCTGGAGGGCGGGCCGGACCTGCACGCCCGCACCGTCGCCTGCGAACTGGCCGAGGGGCAGATCGCCGCGGATCTCGGCGCCCTGCAGGACCGCTACGCGGACCTGGAGATCGGCAGCTATCCCTATTTCCGGAACGGCTTCTTCGGCGTCAGCCTCGTTCTGCGCGGCACCGACGAGGCCCGCGTGGTGGCGGCCACAGAGGAGCTGGCGGGCATCGTCCTGCGCTTGGGCGGTACGCCGAACGTCACGGTGGGGACCAAAGGCTAGAGAAGCCCTTAGGACGCCAAGCCACCCTTGGTCATATTGTCGCCGCCCTGGGTAATTCTATGTTGATGACTGGGATGTGACGGTCATGAAAAGTCGTACCATGAAACCCTTCGAAAAAGCGGCGATCCTGTTCTTGCTGAAGCATCTGGCATCCGGCGTGGCCGGGGCTGTTGTTCTGGCGACGGGGCTTTTGGTTCTTGACGTCGCCAATCTGGCGACTCTGATGGGAAACAGCGATCACGGCATTATTGCCGCGATCATGCTGTATGCCAGCCTCATCCTCACCTTCGGCAGCGTGGCGATGGGCATCGGCATCATGACCCTGAACGAGGACACGCGCCCCTGACCGGCGCCGGACACCCGTTTGGATGAAGCCCGGCCGGGCCTGAGCCGCTCAGAACGGCCCGAAGCTGTCGTATGCCCAGACCAGCGCCACGATGGCGGCGACCCAGACCGCCGCGTAGGGCAGCCAAGTGTTGCGGTTGCGCCGCAAGGCCGCCGGGACGACCAGCACGGCGATCATCAGCACGCTCACGACACCCAGCCAGTTGATCGATTCCAAACTCACCTCCCTTGAACGCCAGGGTTGCGGGGATTTTTGCGTGTCCGGCGCCTCAAGCGCGCTCAATCCTTGACCAAACGCCCGCCGATTGTCTAAGTCAATCCAGCGGAACGGTGGGGTGCATACAATGATATGCAACTCCGGCGGGCGGGGGCAACCTGTTCTCCGAGCCGATCCGCGACGGTGCGCGGGCGTGGCGGAATCGGTAGACGCAAAGGACTTAAAATCCTTCGCTTAGGCATGCGGGTTCGAGTCCCGCCGCCCGCACCATAAATCCAACAATGGCGATATCCAGGATCTCGCGCCGATGGGCGTGGACCGGGCTGGTGGCGGGCTGCGATTGCCCCGCTTTGGGCTTCCGTGGGTCCTGTTGCTCTTCACGAGCATTGCAGATCCGGCATCTCAAACTTCCCATATTTCAAGAAAAATTGTGTTGATATCGCAGTTTCATGAAGTAAAACTATCAAAATTCATAGGGTTGCTTTTCTATGTTTCACTTCATCGTCCAGCCTGCCCGGCGCTGTTTTTGATATTCACTCGCAATTGCGATGGCTGTTCTGATGTGATGTGGAGAATTTGTTCTGTCGACTGCCGTCCAGCTGGTTGCCAAGGCTCGACAAATGGGGCATGGTCATTCCAGAAACGTTGCGATTCGACAAACAAACCGCATGGAGGCAGGGCGTGAAGGGCGATCCGCAGGTCATCACCCATTTGAACAAGATCCTGACCAACGAGCTGACGGCGATCAACCAGTACTTCCTGCATGCCCGCATGCTGAAGAACTGGGGCCTGAAGCGCATTGCGCACAAGATCTACGAAGAATCCATCGACGAGATGAAGCACGCCGACAAGATGATCGAGCGCATCCTGTTCCTGGAAGGTCTTCCCAACCTTCAGGACCTGGGCAAGCTGATGATCGGTGAGGACGTGCCGGAAATGCTCGGCAACGATCTGAAGGTGGAGCACAAGGCCCGCACCGATCTGATCGACGCCATCACCCTGTGCGAGCAGGTCCGCGACTACGAGACGCGTGCGCAGCTCACCGAGCTGCTGGACGACACCGAAGAGCACATCGACTGGATCGAGACGCAGCTCGACCTGATCCAGCGCGTGGGCATCGTCGCCTACCAGCAGGAGCAGATCTACGGCGAGAGCTGATCCGCTCGAAGCCACTCGGGACTGATCGGAGGGGCGTGGCCACGGGCCGCGCCCCTTTGCGTTTCCCCCTTTTTCGCAGAGTGGCGGGGCGGTGTCGGCAACGCCTTGTTAACCATGTTGCCGTAGATTGCGGGTTTCCGCTTCAGTCTGTACGGGAACCGCCATCATGCTCCCCATCACGTCCTTGCAGGTTGACGACCTTACGCCGAAGGAGACCGCCGCCGTCGCGCACGCCTATCTGGCGGCGCTGGATGAAAGCGACCTGGATCAGGGCGATCATGAGAGCGCCTTCGACCGGGCGCTGGAGACGTTGCGCGGTTACCGTCCCGGCTTGCCGCTGAACGTTGCCGCGGCGGAGCTGGAATTGCTGCTGGCCTCCCTGCCGGCCGCCGTCTCCGCCGCCCAGGAGCCCGCTCTGGCGTAAGGCGCGCCCGGCCGTTTTCTCTTCGGCTTACGATGAAGGCCCGCTCCGGTTTTCCGGGGCGGGCCTTTTCACTGTCCGGGTCGGCGGCCCCAGCGCGCCGGTCACAGCCCCATCCTTCACAGCCCGGTCTGCGGCTTGCCGGTGTCGGCCGTCTTGGTCACGCCGGGGTCGATGAGGGGCTGCAGCGCCGGGGCGATGCTCTTCAGCAGCTGGGCGGGCAGGGCGCTGGTGAAGCGGTAGTTGTCGGCCTCCGGGCCATGGACGAAGGCCGTCATGGTGCCGAAGAAGCGGTCGCCGATGTAGAAGGCGAAGGTCGCCGTCCGGTTCACCGCCCGCGACTCGATCAGGTGCCCGCCGGGGCCGTAGCGGTCCAGCCGGTGGTCGCCCGTGCCGGTCTTGCCGCCGATCGGGATGACCGCCCCCGCCGAGTCCTTGAAGGAGCCCCAGACGCGCTTGGCCGTGCCGTTCTGCGCCACGTCCATCAGCGCCTTGCGCAGGGTGGCCGCGACCTCCGCCTTCATCACGCGCTGCCCGCGCAGCTCGCCCAGGCCGACGATGGCCTCGTAGGGCGTGCCGGCGGCGAAATGCAGCTTGCGCACGCGCACGGTCGGCTGGCGCACCCCGTCGTTCTGGATGATGCCGACCAGTTCGGCCAGGGCCGCCGGGCGGTCGGCGGAGCTGCCGATGGCGGTGGCGAAGGACGGGACGAGCGTTTCGAAGGGGTAGCCCAGCTTGCGCCACTGCTCGGTGATGCGCTGGAAGGCCTCCTCCTCCAGCCCGATGCGGATGCGGGTGTTCTGGGCCGACTGCCCCTTCTTGAACAGCCAGCGGTAGCTTTCCTGGCGCTCCTGCACGCTGGCCTCCAGCACCTCCTGCCGCTTGGCGTCGGGGCGCTTCTGCAGGTAGGAGACCAGCCACAGCTCCAGCGGATGGACGCGCGCCAGATAGCCGAGGTCGTTCAGCGGGAACTTGCCCGGCCCGTATTTGCCGTAGAGCGACGCGATGTCGCCGTCGTCCAGCTTGGCGTCGGGCAGGCGGGCGCGCAGGAAGGCGCCGAACTCCTTCACCCCGGCCTGCGGGCGCACGGTGCGGAAGATCACCGACAGGCGGTGCGGCATCGGCCGCGACCGGGCCGCCAGCATGGTCAGCATCGCGTCCGGCGTGTGCTTCCGGTAGCTGTTGTAGAAGCGGTTCAGGAAGTCGCTGCCTTCCTTGTCGGCGAAGCGGGCGAGATAGGCCTGGCGGGCGGGGTGGTCGGGGTTGTGCAGGATGTCGGTGCTGTCGTCGCCGCCTTCGGACAGATAGAACTGCACGACGTCGCGCATCATGCGGATGAAGGGCAGGTTGACCGAATTGCGCAGCGACTCGGTCACGGTCAGGACGCTGCCGTTGTCGCGGGGGTTGAAGTTCACGAAGCTGTGCAGACCGCCGCCGGTGAAGAAGGCCTCGCCGGGGTTCGCCGAGTAGCGGCGCTCCATGGCGGCGTCGAGCATGGCGCTCAATCCGCGGTTGCCGGACGTCGACAGCCAATTCGCCGCCCAGCGCGTCAGGTTGTCGGACGCCTCCTCCTCCACGTCGGCGAGGAAGTCCTTGGGCAGGTGGGCGTAGCGGGTGTGCAGCTCCGCCACGATCTCCAGGTAGGTCGCCAGCGTGCGCAGCTTCGCCGTGGAGCCGAGGTCGAGCTTGGCGCCCTCGTTGATGTCCAGCGGCTGGTCGAGGTTGTCGGCCTGGACGCGCAGGTAGTTGGCGTCCGGCCCGCGTTCGTACAGCGTGACCGAGTAGATGATCTTGGACAGGTCGCTGCCCTTGGTGTCGAGCAGCCGCTCGCCGGTCAGCCCCATCTGCGCGGCGAAGGCCGGGTCGCCCAGCTTCGCCAGAACCTCGACCACCCGCTGCTGCGCCGGGGCGTCGAGCGTCGACTCGGCGGTCAGGTCGATGCGGTCGAGCTGGTAGAGGCTGGACACGCCGAGCATGGAGAGAAGCCGGGCGCGGATGGCGTTGGGGGCCTTCTGCTCCACGAAATTGGCGGTCTGGGCCTGCGGCGGGTCCTCGCGGAACTTCAGCGTCAGGCCGAGGGCCGCGTCGCGCAGCGCGGTGTCGATCACGCCCGCGCCATGCAGCACGCGCAGATGGCTGTCGGCCAGCCGCTCCAGCGCTTGCCGGTCCTGGATCAGGTAATAGGAGGGACGGCGCTGGGCGAGCAGAAGGCTCAGAACCTGCTTGTAGGCCAGCGCCTTCACCTGCAGGGCGCGGTCGTCGGCGGGCTCCTCCGACAGCACCTTCTCGGCGATGGCGAGGTCGGTGCCGAACCAGGCCCACAGCCCGTCGCCCAGCCCGTTCACCTCGCCGAAGCCGGGGCGCCCGGTCAGCGGGGTGGAGTTCAGATAGTCGATCAGGATGCGGCGGCGGTGGGCGCCGGTGTCCTCGCCGTCCAGATAGGCGCGGGTGCTGGCCGAGATCATCTGGCGCAGCTTCTCCGTGGCGCCGCTGGTCTGGCCATCGGGGGAGTGGCGGTACTTCTCGATCTGGGTTGCCAGGGTCGAGCCGCCGGGGGAGCGCTGGCCGGGCTTGACCCACTGCACCGGCAGCATCGCCACGGCGCCGGCGAAGCGGTCCCACTCCACGGCGGGGTTGCGGCGCGGCTCGTCGGTGTTCAGCAGCTCGCGGTTCTCAATGAACAGCAGCGTGGCGGCGACCAGCGGCGGCACGTCCTCGAACTTGGCGAAGACCCGCTCCGGGTAGCGGGCGGAGAACAGCGCGGTGCCGTTGCGGTCCAGCAGGGTCAGGCCGGCGCGCGTCTTCTCGTGGTAGATCGGGAAGCCGCCGGCGGCCATGAACTGGTCGAGCCTCGGCGACAGATGCGCCTGCATCTCCACCGCGTACATGTCCGAGGTCAGCGAGCGCAGATAGCCGGGCAGCCCGACATAGCCCATCCGCTCGTTGTAGGGACCCTGGGTGGGGTGGCGCGCGGCGGGGTTCGGTCCCTCGCTCAGCGTGTAGGTCATGTCCTTGGCATAGCCGGCGAGCAGGCGGGCCTGCAGCCGCGACGTGCGCATCTCCTCCTGCGCCAGAAGAGCGCCGCCGCCCAGCGTCGCCGCCAGCGTCACACCCCAGATCGCGCGCCGCACCCACAACCGTGTCATGTCCGGCTCCAGCCATGACCGCGGGCGACGCCCGCGAATTGGTTAAAATGCTTGGCAAAAAGGCCAAGCGATATGGCCGGAATGTAGAGGCGCCTTGGTTAACAACCGGTGTAATCCCCTGACCTTCGGGGGTGCGAGTCCGCCTCGAAATCGGTGTAACTCAAATTCGTAGCGGACCGTTGCGGCGGCGCCACGAATGCGCCCAGTGGTTGTGGGGTTAAGGGGCGTGACCGCGCGCCGCCACGAAATCCGTTAACGCCGTGCGCAGGCGGGCGACCGCGCCGGACCAGTCGCCAGAGCGGTCCTGGCCGAACACCCGCATGGTCGGGTACCAGGGGTTGACCTCCCGGTTGCCCAGCCAGCGCCAGCAGGCGTCGGCGCGCGACAGCGTCCAGGTGGGCCGCCCCAGACCGCCCGCGAGGTGGCAGACGGAGGTGTCCACCGTGATGACGAGGTCCAGCGTCTCGGCCAGCGCCGCCGTGTCGGCGAAGTCGCGGACGCCGCCCATGGGGTCGGCGATGTCCATGCCCGCCGGGGCCTCGGCCAGCTGCGCCGCGCCCGGCCCCATCTGGAGGCTGACGAAGCGCGCCCCCGGCACCTCGGCCAGGGGGGCCAGGGCGGCCAGCGGCAGGCTGCGCCGCCGGTCGATCGGGCTGGCCACCCCGCGCACCGTGCGCGGCGACCCCGCCCAGACCAGCCCGACGCGCGGACGCCCATCCTTCACCGGAAAGCGCTCGCGCCACGCCGCGACGTCGGCGGGATCGGCGCGCAGATAGGGCACCGTGGCCGGGATGCTGTCCAAATCCGTCGCGAAGGCGCGGGGCAGGCTCATCATCGGGATGTGCAGGTCGAAGGCGGGAAGCTCGCCACCCCAGGCGACGGCGGCCGACACGCCGTCCACCCGCTCCATCAGCCGGACCAGGGCGGGGGAGCAGCCGACGATCACCCGCGCCCCCCGTCCGGCCAGCAGCGACGCGTAGCGGACGAACTGCAGGGTGTCGCCGAGTCCCTGTTCGGCGTAGAGCAGGATGGTCCGGCCCGCCACATCCTCCGCCCCGGTCCATTGCGGCTGGGGGAGGCCGCGGTGCACGGGGTCGAGCTGCCGGGTCTCCCAGCGCCACTCGAACTCCTCCCACCCCTCGCGGAACTGGCCGGAGGCGAGCAGGGCGACGGCGAGCGCCAGATGGGCCTCGGCGTCGGCGGGGGCGCGGCGGGTGGCCTCCCGCCCGGCGGCGACCGCCTCGTCGCGTCGCCCCTCGTGCAGCAGGAGGGACAGGCGGTTGCGGTGGAAGGCGGCCCGCTCCGGGGCGATGCGCGCCGCGCGCCCGCACTGGCGCAGCGCCTCGGCGACGCGGACGGTCTGCTCCAGCAGCGGCACCATGTTGCCGTAGGCGTCGGCGTTGCCGGGGTCCAGGGCCACGGCCCGCCGCCCGGCCCGTTCCGCCTCGTCGAAGCGGCCCAGCGCGACCAGGAGATGGACGAGGTTCGTCTGCGCCTCGGCCAGCGTCGGATCGAGCCGCAGCGCCTCGCCCAGCGCCTCCACGGCGCCGTCCGGATCGCCCGTCTGGGCCAGCGCGGCGCCAAGCATGCGGTGCGCCTCGGCGCGCTGCGGGGCGAGGCGGCGGGCCTTGTGGAAGGCGTCGGTGGCGCCCGCCCAGTCGGCGGCGGCGTAGAGCTGCATGCCGGCCCGTTCGAAGGCTTCGGCCAGCGGCTCGCTGTCGGTGGCGGCGCTGGCGGTCAGGGCGCGGGTCAGGGCGCGGTGGGCGGCGGGACCGTCGCCGGCCTCGATCAGGGCGCCGCCCAGGGCGAACCAGTCGCCGGCGCCCTCGGGTTGCAGGGCAAGGACGCTGCGGAAGGCGGCGGCGGCCCGCGCCGCCCCGTCCGCCGTGCCCAGCGCCATCAGCGCCTTGCCGAGATTGCCGTGGATGTCGGCAGCGAGCGGCAGCCGGGCCGCCGCCTTGCGGATCATCGCCACCCCGTCCGCCACCGCGCCGGTCTGGGCCGCCAGCAGCCCGGCGAAATGCAGGGCGTGGGGGTTGTCCGGGTCCACCTCCAGGATGCGGCCGTAGAGCAGCCGCGCCTCCTCCAGCCGCCCGGACAGATGATGGTCGAGCGCGAGGTTCAGGGCTTCGGCGACGCTGGCCATGGGCGGGGCTCACTGCGGTGGACGACCCCTCTCCCCTCTGGGGAGAGGGTGGCCCGGAGGGCCGGGTGAGGGGGTTGCGCGGGGCGCTACGTCCGGCACAAGCGCAACCCCCTCACCCTGACCCTCTCCCCAGAGGGGAGAGGAGACTTCAAATGCAATGACCCCGCCTGCGGCGGGGGAGGGGAAGATGTCAGGCCCCCAGCAGTTCCTTCGCCTTGGCGGCGAGATCGGCCAGCGGGACTTCGACCTGCTCGCCCTTCACCAGATGCTTCAGCGTCGCCGTGCCGCGGGCCTTCTCGTCGGAGCCCATCAGGACGACCAGCGGAATGCCCGCCTTGTCGGCGTACTTGATCTGCTTGGCGAGCTTGCCGCCGTCGAGCTGGATTTCCGTGTTGAGGCCCGCCGCCCGCAGCGCCGTCGCCAGGCCGTAATAGTCGGCGGACAGGGCCGGGTCCATCTGCGTCACCAGGACCTGGGCGGTCGCGCCGCCGTCCTTGATGATGCCGGCTTCCATCAGCTGGTAGAACAGCCGCGTCGCGCCGATGGAGATGCCGACTCCCGGCAGCTTCGACTTGGTGTAGTGGCTGGCGAGGTTGTCGTAGCGCCCGCCGGAGCACACGCTACCGATGCCCGGATGGTCGTTCAGGAAGGTTTCGTAGACCGTGCCGGTGTAGTAATCCAGCCCGCGCGCGATGGCGAGGTTGATGCGCACCACGCCGTCCGGCACCTGGAGGGCCTTCAGCCCCTCGATGACGGTGGTCAGCTCCGAGACACCCTGGCGGAAGGTCTCGTTGTCGATGCCCAGCGCGCCCAGCGCGGCGAGCGTCTCCTCGTTGGTGCCCTTGGCGTCGATCAGGGACAGGATCTTTTCCGCGGCGTCGGCGGCCATGCCGAGGCCGGTCAGGCTGTCGCGCACCTTGTCGCGGCCGATCTTGTCCAGCTTGTCGATCTCGCGAAGGACCAGGACGCGCTTCTCCGCGTCGTCCACCCCCAGCCCGTCGAGCAGGCCGAGCAGGACCTTGCGGTTGTTCACGTTGATGGTGAAGCCGCCGAAGTCCAGTTCGCGGAAGACGTGGTAGATGACCGCCGGGATCTCCGCATCGTAATGAGCGGACAGGCTGTCCTTGCCGATCACGTCGATGTCGCACTGGTAGAATTCGCGGAAGCGCCCGCGCTGCGCGCGCTCCCCGCGGTAGACGCGCTGGATCTGGTAGCGGCGGAAGGGAAAGGCGAGGTCGCGCTCATGCTCCGCCACGTAGCGGGCGAGCGGCACCGTCAGGTCGAAGCGCAGCGCGATGTCCGGCTTGTTCCCCTGCTGAATGGCGCCGGTGGACTGCACGAAATAGACCTGCTTCTCGGTCTCGCCGCCGGACTTGGTCAGCAGGGTATCCACCGTCTCGAACACCGGGGTTTCCACCGGCACGAAGCCGAACCGCTCGTAGCCGCGGCGGATGGTGTCGAGCAGACGCTGGAAGGCCACCTGCTGGCGCGGCAGCAGCTCCATCGTTCCGGGCGGGGTGCGGGGGGTAATGAGGCTCATCGGCGCGGGTCCGGCTTCGAATGTCCCTGGGGATTCGGCTAGGGTTCTAGCGGCTTTCGCCGGTCCCGTCACCAATGCAGTGGCCGGATACCGTTGAGCGGGGGGCCGTAAGGGTCTAGAACTCCGGCAAACCCCATACATCCGTGCCGGAGCCGCCATGCCCACCGACCGTCTCGTCCTTCGCCGTCCCGACGACTGGCATGTGCACCTGCGCGACGGCGCCATGCTGAAGGCGGTGCTGCCCTTCACCGCTCACCAGTTCGGCCGCGCCATCATCATGCCGAACCTGAAGCCGCCGGTGACCCGTACGGCCGACGCCGTGGCCTACCGGGAGCGCATCCTGGCCGCCCTGCCGGAGGGCCACGCCTTTACGCCGCTGATGACCGCCTATCTGACGGACGGCACCGACGCCGAGGATCTGGCCCAGGGGTTCGAGGACGGCGTGTTCGCCGCCGCCAAGCTCTACCCGGCCAACGCCACCACCAACAGCGCCCACGGCGTGACCGACCTCGGCAAGATCGCCCCGGTGCTGGAGCGCATGGCGGAGATCGGCATGCCGCTGCTGATCCACGGCGAGGTGACCGACGCCCATGTGGACATCTTCGATCGCGAGGCCGTCTTCATCGAGCGCACCCTCGGCCCGCTGCTTGAGCGTTACAAGGCGTTGCGCGTGGTGCTGGAGCACGCGACCACCGCGGAGGCCGTGGCCTTCGTGCGCGAGCACGCCGCCTCGGGCCGGGTGGGGGCGACCATCACCGCGCATCACCTGCTGATCAACCGCAGCCACCTGTTCGCCGGCGGCATCCGACCGCACCTCTACTGCCTGCCCATCGCCAAGCGCGAGACGCACCGCGTGGCCCTGGTCGAGGCCGCGACGTCGGGCGAGGGGCCGTTCTTCCTGGGCACCGACACCGCCCCGCATTCGGTGACCGCCAAGGAGAGCGCCTGCGGCTGCGCCGGCTGCTTCACCGCCGCCAACGCCATGGAACTCTACGCCGAGGCCTTCGACGAGGCGGGCGCGCTGGACAAGCTGGAGGCCTTCGCCAGCCTGAACGGCCCGCGCTTCTACGGCCTGCCGGTCAACGAGGACAAGGTGGTGCTGGAGCGCACGCCCTCCACCGCCCCGGACATCGTGCTGACCGCCGACGGCGAGGCCGTGCTGCCCTTCCGCAGCGGCGAGACGACCCGCTGGACCTTTGCCGGGGCAGTCTGACCAAGTTCCCTGGCCAGATACCCTGGTCAGATACGAGGAGCCCACGTCACAGATTCATCAGGACAGGCGTCATCGACATAGGCCTCCCTCAGGGAGGCCATCCTTATTGATGGCGGAGAGTCCGATGAAGACGAGCTATGAAGCGAACAAGGCGACGCTTGCCGGAAAGATCGAACGGTTTGAACTCGCGATTCGCGGTTCCTCCGAGACGACATATTCCGGAGGCGATGGCTACAATCCGATGATGGACAATTATCGGGATTTCGCCAGTTGGGACAAGGCGGTGAAGTCCAGCATTCAGTTCATGAACGACAGCAAGGCGAAGTATCTGCTGCTTTTGAAGGAGTGCGCGCAGAAGACGGGAGAAACCTACGTCAGCAAGATCGGTAAGACCTTGCCCAAGTGCAGTGGCCTTGGCGGTGATGCGAAGGTCATTTTCTCCCTCAATCTTCCTGCCAATCCGGACGACGCGGCGGATGCATTGTATCAGTTTATTCTTGAGTATAGCCCAACCCCGTGACAAGGCATCGGGTGCCATCGAAGCGACAACGCTCCCTGTTCCCCCTGCCGGCGCTGATTGAGACAGTGAATCGGTGGAAGGGCTGGAGTGGCGGGCGCCGCTGATGTCCCTCTGGTGCCGACCCGCTCTCAGAACAGGGAGCCTTGGGTCGGCGCCTTTGGCGTTTTTCTCGCCTCCGGTTTGACCCTGTTCGGCTTCGTGGGCGGTGGAACGGGCTTTTCCGACGGCCCGCCGTCCACCGTCGCGGCGGCTTGGCCATCGGCGAAGACCAGCGACACCGCCAAGCCCGGCGTGGCCTGCGCGGCCCTGGTCAGCGGCTTGCCGTCGCCGGACTGCACCAGGGCGAAGCCGCGCTCCAGGACGCCCTTGTAGGAATAGCTTTCCAGAAGCTGCCCCACCGCCGCCAGCTTCGCCGCGCGTTCCTCCACCGCCTTGCCGTAGCTGCGGTCGAGCCGCGGCGTCAGGTCGGACAGCCGCCGGCTGCCGTCGCCGAACTTCACCCGGATCGGGCCGAGCGTCAGCCGCCCGGCCACCCGCTCATACTGGCCGCGCGCGGCGACGACGGCGTGGCGCAGCGCGCCGTCGAGCGCGCGGGACTCCGACGCCAGCCGCTGCCCGGCCTCCGCCAGCTTCTCCCGCGGGTGGCGCAACGCGGCGCCCAGCTCGTTCAGGCGGGTGCGGCGGCGGTCGAGCAGGGCGGCGGCGGCCAGCGCCAGCCGCTCCGCCCGGTCGTCCAGCCGCTGGGCGTGGCTTTCCAGCAGGGCGCGCGGGTCGCCAAGGCCACGGGCCAGCCCCTCCACCCGCGTCCGCCGCTCGGCCAGCAGGCGGGTGGCGGCGCCGACCATGCGCCGCTCGTCGTCCAGCACCTGGGCCAGCAGCTCCGACCGCACCGGAACGGCCATCTCCGCCGCCGCGGTGGGGGTGGGGGCGCGGCGGTCGGACGCGAAGTCGATCAGGGTGGTGTCCGTCTCGTGCCCGACCGCCGAGATCAGCGGGATGCGGCTGGCCGCCGTCGCGCGGACAACATTCTCCTCGTTGAAGGCCATCAGGTCCTCCAGCGAGCCGCCGCCGCGCGCCACGATCAGCAAATCGGGGCGCGGCACCGGGCCGCCGGGGGCGATGCGGTTGAAGCCCTCGATCGCCGCGGTGACCTCCGCCGCCGCCCGCTCGCCCTGCACGGCGACCGGCCAGAGCAGGACCCGGCGCGGGAAACGGTCGTGCAGCCGGTGCAGGATGTCGCGGATGACCGCCCCGGTGGGGGAGGTGACGACGCCGATCACGTCGGGCAGGAAGGGGATGGGCTTCTTGCGCCCGGCGTCGAACAACCCCTCCGCCGCGAGGCGCTTCTTGCGCTCCTCCAGCATCTTCAGGAGGGCGCCCTCGCCGGCCAGCTCCATCGACTCGATGATGAGCTGGTATTGCGAGCGTCCGGGGTAGGTCGTCATGCGCCCGGTGACGATGACCTCCAGCCCCTCCGCCGGCTGGATGGCCAGCTTCGACGCGGTGCCGCGCCAGCACACCGCCTCGATCACCGCCGTGTCGTCCTTCAGGCGGAGGTAACAGTGGCCGGAGCTGTGGCGCTTGGGCTGGGAGATCTCGCCGCGCACGCGGACGAAGCCGAACTCCTCCTCGATGCTGCGCTTCAGGCGCCGGGCGAGGTCGCCCACCGAGAATTCCGGCAGGTTCGAGCCGGGGCGCGGCTCGGGGGCGATCAGCGGAGAGGTCATATCAAGGTCTTGAGTCATGGCGGCACCATGATACAAGGCGCGGTGTCGGCAACAAGCGTGGAAGGACGAGGTGCCATGAAAGTCCTGGTGGTCGGGTCGGGTGGGCGCGAGCATGCGCTGTGCTGGGCCATTCAGAACTCGCCGCTGTGCGACACGCTCTACTGCGCGCCGGGCAACGCCGGCATCGCGGACGTCGCCGAATGCGTCGCCATCGGCGCCGAGGACGTGGACGCCCTGGTCCGCTTCGCCCAGGACAAGGCCATCGACTTCGTGGTCGTCGGGCCGGAAGGGCCGCTGGTGCTCGGCCTCGTCGACAAGCTGACCGCCATCGGCATCAAGGCCTTCGGCCCCAGCGCCGCGGCGGCGGAGCTCGAGGGCTCCAAGGGCTTCATGAAGGACATCCTGGCCAAGTACGGCGTGCCGACCGCCGCCTATGGCCGCTTCAAGGATGTCGAGGCCGCCAAGGATTTCGTCCGCCAGAACGGCGCCCCCATCGTGGTCAAGGCCGACGGGCTGGCCGCCGGCAAGGGCGTGACCGTCGCCCGCACCGAGGAGGAGGCCTTCGCCGCCATCGACGAGGCTCTGGTCGAGGGCCGCTTCGGCGCCGCCGGGGCCGAGGTGGTGGTCGAGGAGTTCCTGGACGGCGAGGAAGTCAGCTTCTTCGCGCTGTGCGACGGCGAGTCGGCGCTGCCGCTGGCCTCGGCCCAGGATCACAAGGCGGTGGGCGACGGCGACACCGGTCCGAACACCGGCGGCATGGGCGCCTATTCCCCGGCCCCGGCGCTGACCCCGGATCTCCAGGCCCGCGTGATGCGCGAGATCGTCGAGCCGACCGTCAAGGGCATGGCGGCGGAGGGGCGCCCCTTCAAGGGTGTGCTGTTCGCCGGCCTGATGATCGGCAAGGACGCCGACGGCAAGCCGGTGCCGAAGACGCTGGAGTTCAACGTCCGCTTCGGCGACCCGGAGTGCCAGACGCTGATGATGCGCCTGAAGTCCGACGCGCTGGCCGCGCTGATCGCGGCGGCGGACGGCCAGTTGAAGAACATCGACCTGCGCTGGCACGACGAGACGGCGCTGTGCGTCGTCATGGCGGCGAACGGCTACCCCGGCGACTATGTGAAGAACACCGAGATCAAGGGCTTCGACGCCGCCAACGCGGTGGAGGGCGTGACCGTCTTCCACGCCGGCACGAAGCTGGCGGACGGTGGTCGGGTGCTGTCCACCGGCGGGCGCGTCCTGGGCGTGACCGCCAAGGCACCGACCGTGGCCGAGGCGCAGAAGCGCGCCTATCAGGGTGTGGACGCGCTGGACTGGCCGGACGGCTTCTGCCGCCGCGACATCGGCTGGCGGGCGGTGGGGCGCTGACGGCGCCCCGCTTCCATCCGCGGGAAACGTTCTTTCGCTTGGCCGCCGTCTGCAGCAATCATTCTTGTATCAGATCCACAAGCAGGTCGCGTTCATCGTCGCTCAACCCACTGGCGGCATGACAATGTTGTGGGTCGGCAACGTTGGTGGACAACTGCCAAGGCGACAGGTCTTTTGCATCGTCGTCTCCATACAGCGATTTGGATAACCGCATTATCACCGCCTTTAGTAAGTGTGTGTCTCCCTCGCTGCAGGATAAAGTGGTTAAGTATAAGGCGCGTTCGCTTGGTGTTGTCGTATTTGAAGCTGCGAGAAGGTATTCTATTAGGCTTTTGCCGCCGAACGATCTTTCTTCGTAATCGGTGAATTCTGCAACTCTCTGGTCATTGTATGCCGCGAATCGACTCGATCCGTCTGGTTGCACGATGTGTTTTTCGGCGGGCGTGCGCTCTATCCATTTTAATATGTTTTCAATAAATTCACCATGATTTTGTTCTTCTTGTGTTTTTTCTGGTGCCTTATAGTATATGTTGCCAATTTTTGCGCCATAAGCGAGAGTTCTCCAGATTTCTGCGCCTTTGAGATTTGCTCCTTGTAAATAAGATCTCGAAAAATCAGCGCCATGAAGTTGGGAATAGCTTAGATCTGCTCCAGTCAAATCGGCGAGGTAGAACGACGCCCCATGAAGGACGGTGTTGGGAAGCGTGGCTCCTGTCAGGTTGGCGTGAAGGAAGTTTGCGCCCTGAAAGTGACTTTTCGATAGATCGGCCCCTGACAGATTCGCGTGCGCAAACAGCGTCATCTGGAGAAATGAATTTATGATGTGGGCTCCCTCAAGTTTGGCTGCTGTTAGATCTGATCCATCCATCTGTGAGTCATGGATTGACGTGTTTTTCATGACCGCGTTCGAAAGGTCTACATTATTAAGAATTGATTCATCAAATGCAGCTTCGTTGAGTTTAGAAAGGCTGAAATCCGCATCGTGAAAATCCGATTTATAGACATCGATTTCTTGAATGTCTGCTCCTGAAAGATCTGATCCAGTGAAAATTGATTCATGCATTACAGACTTTTGAAGCTTTGCATCCTTAAAATTTGTTTTAATTAATATGGATTTATAAAAAATAGCTTCATTCAGATTCGCCTCAGAGAGATCTGTCCCGCTCAAATTGGCCTCACGAAAGACTGCGCCTTGAAGTTGGGCATTCGACAGGTCGGCGTTGTGTAGCTTTGCGCCCCAGAACACAGCTCCGGTCAGATTGGCGTTGGACAGAACCGCCTTGCGCAGACTCCGTCCAGTAAAGTCGCGGTGCCCGAGGTTGAGCAGTGGCGGCCCGGAAAGGGATTTGTCTGGCGTGTCACGACCGGCGGGCTGCGTGGCAACCAAGATCGAGTGAGGGGGGCGGGGGGTCAGCGTGCGGGGAATTCCCGCCGAACTCAGCCAATCTCCCAGGGTCACCCCTTCAATGACCACCCCGTCCGACAGAAACTCGCCCGGGATGGTGGCGCAGGTCAGGGACATGGCGAGAATGACCGGCCCCGCCATGACTGCAAGGCGACGGGAGGTCCAGTCGAGCCACCCCCGATCCTTGCGCTTGGCCTTGCCAGTGCTCCGAACCAGCCCGCCGAACAGCCCAAGCAGTAAGGCGCGCAAAGCCCGCAAGGTGTCGGCCCAGGTCAGGCCAGCCTCTCGTGCCGCCGCAGCGGACAGCGCCAAGCCGGCGAACAGGCAGATCCGGTGCCACCAAGTGATCGCTTCGCTCTGATAGGCGAGGAAGCGGCCTTGGAAGGCGCCGTACAGCAGGAGCGGGGCCAGCACCAGCGTTACCGCCGCCGCCAGTACGGTCAGCGCCTGTGGCAACGGAGGGGACGCCGGCCCGACCCCGTCCGCGCAGCGCACCGTGTCGAACCGCGTCAGCAGACGGGTGAGGACGAAGCCGTCCACCCGGTGGCGCAGAGCCTCCAGCACCGCGCCGGGAGAGGTGGCGTGCTTGGCGGCTTCCCGCTCGGCAAAGGCGAGGTAATGACGCACCGCGTCGGCGATCACCGACACCTTGCGGACCATGTACAACTGCACCAGCCAGAACAGGGCTGGTGCGCCGATGAAGAATTTCAGAAGCCCGACCTCCAGTTCGAAGATCGGCAGCTTGACCGGCTTCTCCACCAGCAGGTCATAGTCGGTGACCGCAGTGACCGTGAAGATCAGGTACAGCCACAACAGGAGGTAGGTCAACGATTGGGTCGCCGCCGCCTTGCTCAAGTCGTTCAGCGAGCCTTCTAGCTTCTCCAGCCCCGCCGTGTCCATCACCGGATGGGTCGAGGCCGACGGCTCCCGCTGATCCGGCGGTTGATCGTTGCGTGACATGGCCGCTCAAAGGTTGCTTCTTACAAACAATATGCAATCCTTTGCGTCGCGGCAACGCTCCAGCCTCAGCCCGTTCGCCTTGCCCTGAAAAACTCCCGCAGCATTTCCCCCGCCCGCGTCTCGTCGATGCCGCCATAGACCTCCGGGGCGTGGTGGCAGGTCGGCTGGTGGTAGAAGCGGGGGCCATGCTCCACCCCGCCGCCCTTGGGGTCGTAGGCGCCGAAATAGACCCGCCGCAGCCGGGCGAAGCTGATCGCCGTGGCGCACAGCGCGCAGGGCTCCAACGTCACATACAGGTCCAGGCCCGGCAGGCGCGGCTCGCCCAAGGCGGCGCAGGCGGCGCGGATCGCAAGCACCTCGGCGTGGGCGGTGGGGTCGTTCAGCTCCTCGGTCCGGTTGCCGGCGCGGGCCAGCACGGTCCCGGTCGCCGGATCGACCACGACCGCGCCCACCGGCACCTCCCCGCGGGAGGCGGCGGCTTCGGCCTCGTCGAAGGCGATGTCCATGGGGGAGGGGGGGCGGCTCATGCGGGGCACCCTGCCCGGCGGTCCCTGTTTTCGTCAAGCCGCGGAACGCTCTCCGGCGTTGTTAAGCATCGGACGGAACAGGGAGGACATCCATGAGCAACCATGTCTACAAGAAGGTGGAAATCGTCGGCACCGCCGAAACCACCATCGACGACGCCATCCGCAACGGCATCGAGCGGGCGTCCAAGACACTGAAGAACGTGGACTGGTTCGAGGTGGGCGAAATTCGCGGCCACGTCAGCGGTGGAAAGGTCGCCCACTTCCAGGTGGTGATGAAGGTCGGTTTCCGCCTCGAAGAATAACGGCGGGGACCCCGTGCCGTGGGTTGCGGGCGGGGCTTGCAAGCCCTATGGTCCGTGCCCATGGACACCCCCGATTTCGAACATTCCAAAGCCATGCCCGGCGCCGCCGATGCGGACGCGGGCGAGCCCGATGCCGGCGAGCGCATCGCCAAGCGGCTGGCGCGCGCGGGCCTGTGCTCGCGCCGCGACGCCGAGCGCTGGATCACCGACGGCCGCGTGGCCGTCAACGGCACGACCCTGGACAGCCCGGCCTGCGTCGTGCGGTCCGGCGACGTCGTGCAGGTGGACGGCAAGGTCATCCCCGAGCCGGAGCCGGCGCGGCTGTGGCGCTACTACAAGCCGTCCGGGCTGGTCACCACCGCCCGCGACGAGAAGGGACGCACCACCGTCTTCGAACGGCTGCCGCCGGACATGCCGCGCGTCATCTCGGTCGGTCGGCTCGACCTGACGACCGAAGGGCTGCTGCTGCTGACCAACGACGGCGAACTGGCCCGCTTCCTGGAACTGCCGGCCACCGGCTGGACCCGCCGCTACCGCGTGCGCGTCTTCGGCGAGGTGAACGAGGTGAAGCTGGCCGAGCTGGCGAAGGGACCGACCATCGAGGGGGTGAAGTACGGTCCCATCGAAGCCGTTCTGGACCGCGTCCAGGGCCGCAACGCCTGGCTGACCGTCAGCCTGAAGGAAGGCAAGAACCGCGAGATCCGCAAGGTGATGGAGGCGCTGGACCTCCAGGTGAACCGGCTGATCCGCGTCGCCTACGGCCCCTTCCAACTCGGCAAGCTGGAGGAGAGCGCCGTCGAGGAGGTGCCGAAGCGCGTCGTGCGGGAGCAGGTGTCCCGCTTCTTCACCGGCGCCGATCCGGCTGAGGATGGCAAGGCCAGGGGCGGTGGGAAGACCGCCGCCGCCAAGGCCGCCGCCAGGAACGAGGGCGCCGGTGCCGAAGGCGCCAAGAGCCGCCCCGCCGCTCCGGCCAAGGCGTCCAAGCCGCGCGACGCCAAAGAGGGCTGGGCCAAGGCGGAGCCGAAGACCGTGTCCGACCGGCGCGGCCCGGCCAAGCCGCGCGACGCCAACACCGCTTCGGCGGGGCGCGCCACTGGAAAGCCCAGCGCCAATCCCAACGCCAATCCCAACACCAAGTCCGCGGCCAAACCCGGCGGCAAGCCCGGCACGCTGACGCTGAAGGGCGGAAAGCCCGGCGGCGGCGGCAAGCCTGGACCGAAGCCCCGTGGCGCTGGCGGTGCATCCGGCGGCGGCGCCTCGGGTGGTGGTGCGTCCGGTGGCCGGGGGCCGGAGCGGACCCGTGCGGATCGTCGGCGGTAAGCACCGCGGGCGGCGGCTGGCCGCCCCGGCGGGGAGCGACACGCGGCCGACCACCGACCGCACCCGCGAATCCCTGTTCAACATCCTGTCCCATGCCGACTGGGGGCCGGACGGCGCCGACCTGCTGGAGGGCGCCGTGGTCGTGGACGCCTTCTGCGGAACCGGCGCCCTGGGGTTGGAGGCGCTGTCCCGCGGGGCCGCCCACGCCAGCTTCCTCGACCTGGGCCGCGCCGCCCTGGACGCCTTGCGGGCCAACGTCGCGGCGCTGGGGGAGGGGGCGAACGCCGCGATCCTGCGCGCCGACGCCACCCGCCCGCCTCCTCCGCCGGGCCGCCCCTGCACGCTGGCCTTCCTCGATCCGCCCTATGGCCAGGATCTGGCGCCGCGGGCGCTGGCCGGGCTGGCCAAGGCCGGCTGGCTGGCCCCCGGCGCCGTCCTGGTGGTCGAGGTCGCCGGGCGCGACCCGCTGCCCCTGCCGCCCGGCTTCACGGAGCTGGACGAGCGCCGCTACGGCGACACCCGCGTCCACTTCCTGCGCTGCGAGTCGCCTCAGCCGTAGGTGAAGAAGGACGAGGCGACCTGGATCGGGGCAATCCCGGCCAGGGTCAGTCGGTCGCCGCCGCCGAAGTCGAGCAGAGCGCCGCCCTTGCCGTCCGATCCCAGGCGGTAGGTCATGTTGGAGGCGATCTGGATGCGGTCGTTCTGCGCGCCGCTGAAATCGGCGATGCGGTCCTGCCCGCCGCCGCGTGCGAAGACGAACAGGTCCGCCCCGGCGCCGCCCCACAGCGTGTCGTTGCCGGCATCGCCCCACAGCGTGTCGTTCCCCTCGTCCCCCATCAGCAGATCGGCGCCCGCGCCGCCGTGCAGCGCGTCGTTGCCGGCCTGCCCGCGCAGCGTGTCGTTTCCGGCATCGCCCCACAGCAGGTCGTTGCCGGCACCGCCGAACAGCTGGTCGTTGCCGCTCAGCCCGCTCAGCGTGTCGTCGCCGGCCCCGCCATAGAGGCTGTCGGCCCAAGTGTTGCCGGTCAGCGTCAGGTTCTTCGGGATCTCCACGATCTGGAAGCTCTTGCCGGTGAACTGCTCGGCGTAATAGTCGATGGAGTTCATGTAGTTGGGACGCAGCGTCGGGGTCAGGTCCGACATGATGGTGCCGGTGGCGGCGAAGTTGCCGTAGGTGGCCCCGCCCGCATACTCGTCGAAGGCGCCGATCATGTGGCCGAACTCGTGGGCCGCCAACTCGTCCTGGTAGTCGGGGCCCCAGTCGGTCTGGGTGCACCAGTTGAGCATGTCGCAGCGCCCGTAGCTGTTGCTGACATTCACGTTGTAATGCTGGCTCCCGGCCGCCACGAACTGCACGTCGAAGCGGATGGCGTAGCTGCCGGTGCCGTCCGACAGGCTGTACTTGTCGCCCCAGATCCCTTCGATGCCCTGCTCCCACACCTGCTTCATCGAGCCGGCGTCATCGCCGGTCAGGTGGATGCGGGTCTGCACGGTGAAGGCCGTGCCGTCGAACGCGAGGTCGTACTTCACGTCCCAGCCGAACCCGCCGTCCGCCCGCGTTTCCGCGTAGTTGATGGTCACCGGGGCGAAGCTGGTGGGAACCGGCGCCGCGGGAGCCGCCGCCATGGCGCCGGCGTTGTTCCCGTAGGTGTAGCTGACGGCCTGCGTCGTGGTGGTCTGCGTCCCGGAATTCTGCGTCCCGGAATTCTGCGGCGCGTTCTGGCGCATGGCACGCTTCATGGCACGATTCCCCTGGTTCTGTGCGTCTTGGGGGACATCATGCGGGCAGGATTGAAGGCTTTCTTGTGACCTTAACTATACATTAACCTTTTTCCTAAGGGCGTAGGACACCCCTTACGGTTGGCGCGGCAGGGCGGAGGGACCTCGGCCGGTCGGCCCTGTTATGGCCTAGGACGAGCGGCGGCGGGCGCCGCGTCCAAGGCGGGGCGGGCCATGATCAAGGATCTCTGGTACAAGAACGCGGTCATCTACAACCTGTCGGTCGGCAGCTTCATGGACGCCAACGGCGACGGCGTCGGCGATTTCCAGGGCTTGCAGCGCCGGCTGGACTATCTGCAGGGGCTGGGCGTGACCTGCCTCTGGCTGGGGCCGTTCCAGCCGTCGCCGATGCGGGACCACGGCTATGACGTTTCCGATTACTACAACGTCGACCCGCGTTACGGCACGCTTGGCGATTTCGTCGAGTTCAGCCACGCCTGCAAGCAGCGCGGCATCCGCCTCATCATCGACCTCGTGGTCAACCACACCTCGGACCAGCACCCCTGGTTCCAGGCGGCGCGCAAGGACCCGGAGTCCCCCTACAGGAGCTGGTACGTCTGGTCGGACAAGAAGCCGTCCGACGCCGACGAGGGCGTCGTCTTTCCCGGCGTGCAGAAGACGACCTGGAGTTGGGACAAGGAGGCCCGTGCCTATTACTTCCACCGCTTCTACGAGTTCCAGCCGGACCTGGACACCGCCAACCCGGAGGTGCAGGCCGAACTGCTGAAGGTGATGGGCTTCTGGATCGAGCTGGGCGTGTCGGGCTTCCGCATGGACGCCGTGCCCTTCGTCATCGCGACCAAGGGGCCGGAGGTGAAGAAGCCCAAGCAGCAGTTCGACATGCTCCGCACCTTCCGGGAATTCGTGCAGTGGCGGTGCGGCGACGCCGTGCTGCTGGCGGAAGCCAATGTGCTGCCGGACATCGACCAGGAGTATTTCGGCGACGACGGCGACCGCATGCACATGGTCTTCAATTTCCAGGTCAACCAGACCCTGTTCTACGCGCTGGCCACGGCGGACACGCGGCCGCTGGCCAAGGCCCTGGACGTCACCCGGGTGCCGCGCCCCAGCAGCAACCAGTGGGGCCTGTTCCTGCGCAACCACGACGAGCTGGACCTCGGCCGCCTGACCGAGGCGCAGCGCAAGCGCGTCTTCGACGCCTTCGGCCCGGACAAGGACATGCAGCTCTACGACCGCGGCATCCGGCGGCGGCTCGCCCCGATGCTGCACGGCGACCGGCGCTGGCTGGAACTGGCCTACAGCCTGCTGTTCACGTTGCCGGGCACGCCGGTGCTGCGCTACGGCGACGAGATCGGCATGGGCGACGACCTGTCCCTGCCGGAGCGCGACTGCGCCCGCACCCCGATGCAGTGGTCGGACGAGCCGCAGGGCGGCTTCACCAAGGCCGCCGACCCCGTGCACCCGGTCATCAGCGGCGGCGCCTACGGCTACGAACGGATCAACGCCGCCCACCAGCGCCGTGAGCCGTCGTCCCTGCTGAACTGGACCGAGCGCATCATCCGCATGCGCAAGGAATGCCCGGAAATCGGTTGGGGCGACTATCGGGTGCTGCCCACCGGATCGAACGCCGTGCTGGCGATCCGCTACGACTGGCGGAACAACTCGGTGCTCGTCGTCCACAACCTCGACGACCGCCCGCACGAGGTCGCGCTGGCGGTCGATGGCGAGGGAAAATCGCCGCGGCTGGTCAATCTGTTGGCGGAGGACCACAACGACCCTGAGGAGGACGGGCGGCATCGCCTGGTGCTGGAGCCTTACGGCTACCGCTGGTACCGGCTGGGCGGACTGGATTACCTGCTGCGCCGGACGGAGGGGCCGGTCGGCGGGGGAAAGCGGTCTTGACTTCTTCCGGCCCGCTGGGGGACGCTGGCCGTGCCGTCCCCAGCCGGGGGCGGCGCATCAGACGCTTGTTCTCAGGGCAGGGTGAAAATCCCGACCGGCGGTAGCCCCTCGCAAGAGGGGGAGCCCGCGAGCGCTCCCGGCCGTCAGGCGGGGAGGTCAGCAGATCCGGTTCAAGGCCGGAGCCGACGGTTACAGTCCGGATGGAAGAGGACGAGCCGGTCATCACCGTGGTCCGCCCGCTGCGCATGGCGTTGGGCGTGGGGCGCGTGCGTTGGCCTGCGACGGTGGTCCGCGTGGGGCATCCCGCGCGCCGCCGGATGTCTCTTTGCGCCCTGATTCAGGCTCGCCCCAACCGGAGTGAGAACCGTGAATCAGACCTTTGCCAGCAACCAACCCTCCACCGGCCTTCTCGACCGTTTCGGTACCGCCGAGGAGCGGGTCGCCCGTGCCGTGGAGGCCATCCGCCAGGGTGGCGGGGTCGTCGTCGTGGATGACGAGGACCGCGAGAACGAAGGCGACGTGATCTACGCCGCCGAGACCATCACCGCCGAGCAGATGGCCCTGCTGATCCGCGAAGGGTCGGGGATCGTCTGCCTGATCCTGACCGACGCCGACGCGCGCCGCCTCGACCTGCCGCCCATGGTGGGGGCGAACACCGCGCGCTTCGGCACCGCCTTCACCGTCTCCATCGAGGCGCGGGAGGGCGTGAGCACGGGCGTGTCGGCGGCGGACCGGGTGACCACCATCCGCACCGCCATCGCCGACGGCTGCCGGCCGGAGGACCTCGCCCGGCCCGGCCACGTCTTCCCGATCCGGGCGCACGCCGGAGGTTTGGCGGCGCGGCGCGGCCACACCGAGGCGACCATCGAGCTGACCACCCTGGCCGGGCGCCGTTCCGCGGGGGTGCTGTGCGAGGTGATGAACCCGGACGGCACCATGGCCCGCCTGCCCGAACTGGTGGCCTTCGCCGAGCGTCACGGCATGCCGATCGTGAGCATCGAGGATCTGGTCGGGGCGATGCGTTTGCGCTCCGCCGCGTGACCGGCCTGGGTTGAGTGAGTGGGACCGGTTCCGCCGTCCTGGGCGGGGCCGGTCCCATCGGTCCGCTGGAACGGTCGACCTCCGCATCCGCCGGAGCGTTATCACACCCGCCCGCTCTTTTCCCATTGAGGACAATCCTATTGCCCTGTACGCGGTGCCCGGCGACACGCGGCGGCCACCCTTCGCCGTGCCGCTGCGTGAACGGTCGTGCGCGCGATTTCAGGAACTGAGTGGAGACGGTTGATGAGGACGAGGCTGCGCGCGTGTTTGGCGACTGTGGCGCGATTGATGGTCGCCGCCTTGCTTCTGGCTTCGGCCCCGGCGCGCGCGGAGAACTGGACGGTCGCCTCCGAAGACTATTTCCCGCCATACAATTTCACCGAGCGCGGCAAGCGAACGGGGATGGACACGGAGATCGTCGATGCCATGCTGAAGGACATCGGCGTTTATCCGGTTCATCGCCCCATGGCATGGCCTGAGGTGGTGCGCGCGCACGACGAGAACGAGGTGGATGTCGCCTTCCAATTCTTCACGTCGCCGCGCCGGTTGGAGCGTGGCCATCTGATCGGTCCCTATCGTGTCGGGGCGACCGTGCTCATGGTCCGCAGCACCTCGGAGATCACCTACACGCGGATCGACGACCTGCAAGGTCTGCGGATCGGCGTCGTCGAGGGCTTCGAGTACACCCCCGAGTTCGACAAATCGTCCCTGTTCGAGAAGGTCCGCAGCAGCAGCAACGTCGTGTCCTTCCGGCGCCTGCTTCTCGGCCGTGTCGATGCCATCGCCGGCGACCTGCAGGTGCTCAAATATCTTGCCGAGAGCGAGGGCCGGGCGAGTTCCGTCAAGATCCTTCCCAAACCGCTGGCCATGGTGCCGCGCTTCATGTCCGTCCCGAAGTTGAGAGCCGAGAAGGCCGAGCGATTGCAGGCGGCCTACGAAAAGCTCAAACGGGACGGCACCATCGACGCCATCGTCCGCGCCTGGGAGCGGTAAGGCGTGACCAGCTCCCTTGAACCCCCTCAGCCCTGAGGTGGAGTTCGCCGCGGGAGTGGAACAGCGCGGCGTGGACAGGGAAGAAGCGCTGCGCGCGGCGCCGCTCGATCTCGGCGACGGCATGGTCGGCGAGATCGAGCGGCGCCTTAGTGGACGCGCCGTCCTGCGCCTGCACGGACATGCCCCGGATCATCGCACCGACGAAGCGCGCAAGGGAGTCGAGCCCGGAATGGGTCGTCGCAGTAGGGCTTAAGGGCGTTGTCGCGAGAACGGTGCAGACGCGCCGTCATGGCGTTATCCTGCTCGGGCATCGCCGATCTCGTATGCCCGCCATCAGTTCCCTCCCGCCCTGATCCAGCACGCGATCCGGTTGTATCTCCGGTTCACGCACAGCTACGTGGATTTCGGTTCGGTCGTCGGTTCCGTCGCCGGTCAGCCGCTCCACCAGGGGCGCGACCGGCACCATGCCCATGGCCGCGACCCAAATCGGCACACTCGCTACAGCACCGCTGAGATATGCCCGATCAGGGCTGTCGGCGGGATCGGTTTGGATAGGATGCGAATACCGGGTTCGCGACCGAGATCCTGGAGCGCCGCCTTCTCGGCATAGCCGGTGACGATCAGGACCGGCAGGCCGGGGCGATGGCGGCGGGCAAGACGGGCAAGGTCGGCCCCGGTCATGCCGGGCATGGCGAAGTCGGTGACCAGGATGCCCAGATCGCCGTCCGCCTCCAGCAGCGCCAAGGCCTCCTCCCCGGTGGCGGCCTCGGTCACCACCATGCCGGCCTCGGCCAGCACTGCGGCGTTGGCCATGCGAACCAGGGCGTCGTCCTCCACCAGCAGCACGTGAGAGATGCCGACCGGCGGTCCGTCGGAGGCGGCGGTGAGGGGCGCGGCAAGGGGAACCGCGGCGGTGGCGGCGTCTTGAGCCTCGGATCGGCTGTCGGCCGGGGCATGGGGCAGATACAGCGTCACCGCGGTGCCGAGCCCAAGGTGACTTTCCAGGCGGATGCCGCCGCCCGACTGGGCGGTCAGGCCGTGCACCATGCTCAGCCCCAGCCCGCTGCCCTGGCCGACCGGTTTGGTGGTGAAGAAGGGTTCGAAGGCACGGGCCAGCACATCCCGCGGCATCCCGGCCCCGCTGTCGCGCACCGTCACCGCGACGTATTCGCCCGGTGCCAGGGTGGGCGAGACGCCCATTTCCTTCGCCTCTCCCTCGTTTCCTCCCTTAGTCTCCTCCCCAACCGACAGGCTGGCGATGACGATGGTCAGGGTGCCCCCGCCGGGCATGGCGTCGCGGGCGTTGATCGCAAGGTTCAGCAGGGCGATGTCGAACTGGTGGGGATCGACCAGGGCTGGCGGCACGTCGCCTTCCCGGTCGATGCGGATGCGGATGGCACTGCCCAGAGTGCGCTCCAGCAGCGTGACCATCCCCGCCACCTGGGCACCGAGGTCGACGGGCGCCGGGGCCAGCCGTTGGCGGCGGGCGAAGGCCAGCAGATGTTGGGTCAGGGTGGCGCCCCGCTCGACAGCCTGGCATGCGACCTGCAGCGCCCGGCGGCTCTCCGCCTCCACCACCTCGCCGCTGCCCTCCAGCAGATGCAGGCTTGAGCGCACCGCCTGCAGCAGGTTGTTGAAGTCGTGAGCCACCCCGCCGGTCAGCTGGCCCAGCGCCTCCATCTTCTGCAGTTGGCGAACATGCTCCTCCGCCACATTGCGCGCCTCGACCGCCTGCTGCCGCTCCTGGAGCGCGCGGTTGGCGGTTTCATACGCGAAGAACTGGCGCGCCATCGCCCACAGCATCAGGGTAAGCGTCACCGCGCTGAGCAGCCCGGCGGCGGCGATGATCTGCGCCTGGTGATGCCAGCGGGCCAGGATTTCTCCCCGTGTCCGGCTTACGCCGACGACCAGCGGGTAGTTGCGCAAGGACAGGAAGGACAGGATGCGGTCCTCGCCGTCGACCGACTGCGGCGTCTCGTAGGTGCCGGCCGAGTGGTTTGCCACCTGTTCGGCGACGCCGGGGCTGATGGCGATGGTCCCGACCTTGTCCGGCAACGCCGGGTAGCGCGCCAGCAGCATGCCGTCGCGCCACCACAGGCTGATGCCGCTGCCCGGCGTCACATGCAGGCTACGGTAGAATTGCTCGAAATAGGACAGGCGGATGGCCCCCACGACCAGACCAGCCAACCCGCCATCGGGATCGTTCACGCGGCGGGCGATGTAGAGGGTCCATTCCTGGGTGGCGACACTCTTCACCGGTCGGCTGACGTAAACGCGCCCGGGATCGGTGTCCTTGAGCGCCAGGAAGTAGTCGCGCTGCGACAGGTCGTGTGGCGGAGCCGGGAACTGGCGGGTGAAGTTGACCAGCGTGCCGTCGGCGGCGATCAAGCTCAGAGCCTCAAGCTGCGGCAGGCTGGACGCCCTGGCTTTCAAGAATTCATGGGTTTCGTGGTCGGCTTCCAGCCGCTTGAAGGCGTCGGCGTTGCGCCGGTTGTCGGCGGGGATCTGTTCGACGACTCCGCTGACGGTGAGTTCGATGCCTTCGATTGCGCGCAGCGTCTGCTCTGCCAGCGAAGCGTTGAGCGTGCGCAGGCCGAGCGTGGCCTCGGCCACCGTCTCGTCATGCAGCCGATCCATCATCATCGCGGTACCGCCGCACAGGGCCGCCAGCACGATCCCACCGAGCGCGCCGATGCGCCGGAGCGGACGGTTGGTCTTCAGAAGCCGCCGCAAGACCCTCGCCTCCGGTTCGCTCCCAGCACCGCATTCACTCCCATCGTCAGCCTTGCTCTCTGCCGCGCTTCCCTTGGCATCGCCATGGCGATCTGGTCCCTTCGTGCTGGCGATGCGGCGTCCGCCGACCGGAAGCACGAAGGCTTAGACACTGAATGGGCTGGACTATACAGAAGGCCGCCCGCCGGACAAGCGGCCACAGGTCATAGTGGACAGCCTTGGGTTTCCCTGAGGCTGGTTTCGTTGAGTGGTGTCACCAACAGCGATAGAGTGCCAACCATCATTCAGAGTCTTTGGAGAATCCTGGTGGAGATTGAGTCGTCGACCGGCGTTGGCGGGCAGTCGCTGTCCGGCGAGCGGCGATTCGAGCTGCTCGTCAACAGCGTTCGCGATTACGCCATCTACATGCTCGATGCACATGGGGTCGTGACCAGCTGGAACCCGGGTGCGCAGCGGTTCAAGGGGTACACGGCCGCGGAAATCATCGGCCAGCACTTCTCCCGCTTCTACACCGAGAACGATCAACAAGCCGGAGTGCCGCAGCGGGCGCTCACCATCGCCTTGACCGAAGGAAAATTCGAAGCGGAAGGTTGGCGCGTTCGCAAGGACGGCACGCGCTTCTGGGCCCACGTCCTCATCGATCCGATCCGGGACGACGGCGGCAACCTGGTTGGATTTGCCAAGGTCACGCGCGACATCACCGAGCGCAAGCAGGCCCAGGAGGCCCTGCGGCAGAGCGAGGCGCGCTTCCGCCTGCTGGTCCAGGGAGTGATCGACTACGCGATCTTCATGCTCGATACGACCGGGCATGTCACGAACTGGAACGCCGGTGCCCAGCGCATGAAGGGCTACGCCGCCGAGGAGATCATCGGGGAGCACTTTTCGCGCTTCTACACCGACGAGGATCGGGCTGTCGGCATGCCCATGCAGGGGCTGCGCACCGCGGAGCAGACCGGGAAATTCGAAACCGAAGGCTGGCGGCTCCGCAAGGATGGCACCCGTTTCTGGGCCAGCGTCGTCATCGATGCGATCAGGGATACCAACGGAAACCTGATCGGTTTTGCCAAAGTCACCCGCGACATCACGGAGCGCAAGAAGGCGCAGGAAGCTCTGGAGGAAACCCGTGCGGCCCTCTTCCAGGCCCAGAAGATGGAGGCGGTGGGGCAACTGACCGGCGGCATCGCACACGACTTCAACAATCTGCTCCAAGCCATCGGCGGCAGCCTGGAGACCATCGAACGGCGGCTCGCCGCCGGGCGAGGCGACATCGAACCGTATGTGACCGCCGCCCGGACCTCGATCGACCGGGCAACAGCCCTGACACGGAGGCTGTTGGCCTTCGCGCGCCGACAGCCCCTCAAACCCGAGCGCACCGATTTGAAGGCGCTTGTGGATGAGCTTCGGGACCTGATCGAACGCTCGGTCGGCGAAGCGGTCCGGGTTGAGACGCGGCTGGCTCCCGAACTGTGGCCGATCTGGGCGGACGCCAATCAGGTCGAGGCCGCGCTGTTGAATCTGGCCATCAACGCCCGCGACGCGATGCCCGATGGCGGACGACTCACCGTTCGCGGCGCCAACACCCATCTGGACGAGGCTGCGGTGGCTTTGGAAGCCGGAATGCAGCCTGGCAACTATGTGCTGCTCGATGTGGCCGACACCGGCACCGGCATGCCGCCGGAGGTTCTCGCCCGTGCCTTCGAACCGTTCTTCACGACGAAGCCCGTTGGCCAGGGAACCGGCCTGGGGCTCAGTCAGATCTACGGCTTTGTCCGGCAGTCGGGCGGATGCGTCCGCATCGACAGCGTGGTGGGACAGGGAACGTCCGTGAAGCTGTACCTGCCCCGCCATCAGGGTGCGGAGAAGGCGGAACCCGCCCCCGAAAAGGCACCCGATCAGCCGCCGCCGGTGACGGGAACGGTTTTGGTGGTGGAGGACGAAGCGATTGTCCGCATGCTGCTTGTGGAGGCGCTCCGGGAGCAGGGTTCGACAGTCCTGGAGGCAGAAGATGGACATGCAGCCTTGACCATCCTCGCCTCCCCGACGGGGATCGACCTGCTGGTGACGGATATTGGCCTGCCCGGCATCAGCGGACAGCAGATCGCGGAAACGGCCCGGTCAATGCGGCCGGAGCTGAAAGTGCTGTTCCTGACCGGCTATGCCGGCAACGCAGCCACGGACAAGGAAGCACTCGGGCCGCGCACACGGCTATTGAGCAAGCCCATCGCCATCGACCAGTTCATCGCCCAGGTGCACGCGATGCTGGGCAATGGCTGAGGTGAGCTTCCCCCGGGAGAATGGACAGCGTGTTATGCGGCCCGAAGCTTGGCCCGCTCTGGAGTGATGCAGCCGAGATCCGCCGATGCGGCCTGCCTTTATCCATGACTTCAAGCCTGGGATGAAGTCCGACGCTATCCTCCATCGTGCCCTCCGCGTCCCGTGAACCCGCGCGCAATCTCGATCACAGAACCCGGTTCGGGAAGAAGGGGGCACTCGCCGATCATTCTCATGACGGCCTGCTCCCTTCCCGTCGCGCCGCCCGTTTCATAGCGCGATCTGCGGCGAGAGGAGGCCGGTCAGCGGCCATCCAACGAGTGCTGGCGCGACGCCGAAGCGGGCCGTCTCCGGGTCAGTCTTATTGTGGTTTCAGGGTCAATTCGTGTGTGGTTCAGGGTCAGTCTATCGTAAGCGGTGTTCTGGCCCCACCTTCCAGCGGAAACAGGGCGGAGCGAGTCTCCCGGATCGAATGGATGGGAGATCAGTTTGTGTCTGCGCTCGA
>NZ_VITI01000003.1:94089-605437 GCF_007827795.1 Azospirillum brasilense | reverse complement strand
ACCGCTGCCCGTTCCGCGCTGCGCTACCGGAGTTCGGTGCGGCGCGTCGGGGCGCTGTATCTAGAAGGTTCGACTTGGTCTGTCAAGCCTTTGTTTTCACGCTGGCCTGACGTTACTTCGTCTCGTCTTTGGCATCTCTGCCTTTTCCCTGCCGCCGTCGCGCTTCTCAGCGGCCCCGGCGTCGTGGGAGCCGGGTTATAGGCGGCTCGGCCAAGCCCGGCAAGCGCTTTTTTCACCGCCGTCCATTTTTTCGCGGCGGGGCCGGACGGCCGATGGTGGAGATCGACGACGATGCGGCGACGACCAGCGGGGCGAAGCGCTCCTCCGCCTCCTGCGGGGTGAAGCGCGAGCGCGAGACGGCGATGTTGATGGCGCCAATGGGCGTCCCGGCCGGACCGACGATGGCCGCCGCGATCGACAGGTCGCCGTGGTAATACTCCTCGAAAGCGGTGGCGTAGCCGAGATCGGCGGCCCGCTCGATCTTCGCCAGCAGATCCTCCCGCTTCCAGGTGGTGTTCGGCGTGTAGGGGTGCAGGTCCATGCGATCGATCAGATCGATGGCTTCCTCCATCGGCATGCGCGACAGCATCGCCACCCCCGGCGCCGTGCAGTAGGCCGGCATCCGCATCCCGAGGACGACGTCGGTGTTCAGCACATGGCGGCTCATGAAGCGCGACACGAAGACGATCTCCGTGTCGTCCAGCATGGTGAGATTGATCGTCTCCTCGGTCGTCTTGCTGAGATGCATCAGGTAGGGCATCGAGCGTTCGAGCAGCCCGTTGCCGCGCAGGTAATGATGGCCGAGGTCCAGCGTCTTGACCGTCAGTTCGAACCGCTTCGTTTCCGGGTCCTTGTGCAGGTAGCCCAGCTTTTCCAGCGTGTGGGTGAAGCGCTGCGCCGCGCTCTTGTCCAGGCCGACGATGGAGGCGATCTGGGTCAGGCTCATCGTCGGGCGCGCCGCGTCGAACGCGTTCAGCACGCGGAACGCCTTTTCCACGGACATCACCATCAGGGGATCGCCGGCGCGCGCGGCGCCGCCCTCCTTCACCGAGGCGTCCGCATCGACGGTTGCGGATTCCGTGTCTGACAGTCGGGAAGACGGACGGCGCGGAGCCATGGCGATCGGTCCTGTGGTTCGTGTGCGAGAGATACCGTTGACAGGTCTAGCAAAGCAAGCCAAGCTATTCAATACCAAGTATCGTATTGCAATACGACGCGCCGCCCCGACGGGCGCCGGAACATCGGCAAGGCGCGCGGAAGACCCGCTTACAGGAGTGAGCCGTGTTCAAATTCATCCTCACCGAGGTCCGTGGCCCGGTCGGCATCATCACGCTGAACCGCCCGGAAATCCTGAACGCCTGGAACGGCGCGATGCGCGACGAACTGGTCGTCGCGTTCGAGCAGTTCGAGAATCAGGACGGTGTCCGCGCGATCATCCTCACCGGGGCCGGCGACCGCGCCTTCGGCGCCGGGCAGGACCTGAACGAGACCAAGACCTTCGACGCCGATCGCGCCGAGGAGTGGGTGGCGGAGTGGGAGCGCCTCTACCACCGCATGCGCACCCTGTCGAAGCCGCTGGTCATCGCGCTGAACGGCGTCGCCGCCGGCTCCGCCTTCCAGGTCGCCCTGCTCGGCGACTTCCGCATCGGCCACGCCGGGGTGCGCATGGGCCAGCCGGAGATCAACTCCGGCATCGCCAGCACCACCGGCCCGTGGATCATGAAGGAGATGATCGGCCTGGCCCGCACCATGGACCTGACGCTGTCGGGCCGGCTGATGGACGCCGAGGAAAGCCACCGCATCGGCCTGATCAACCGCATCGTCCCGCAGGACCGCGTGATGGCCGAATCCCTGGCCCTGGCCGAGGAACTGGCCGCCAAGCCGCCGGTCGCCATGCGCCTGGACAAGCAGCGGTTCCGCGAGATGACCGAGGCCGGCTTCCGCGACGCGCTGGCCGCCGGCGTGCGCATCCAGCGCGAGGCCTACGCATCCGGCGAACCGGCCCGGATGATGGAGGAGTTCCTCGCCAAGCGCGCCGCGAAGCGCGCGTAGAGCGGACACGTCGTTCCAAGGGCGCAACGATCCGCCCGCCCGCACCGCCACGGCGGTGCTCTTCCACCGGGGCAACAGAGACGCCCCGGACGCACAGAACAGGGAGTTTCACATGAGCAAGACCTTCGGCTTCTCCATGGACCGTCGCAGCCTGATGAAGGGAGCCGCCGGCGTCGCGCTGGGCGCTACCCTGCCCGCCGGGCTGCTCCGTCCGGCCTTCGCCGCCACCCAGCAGATCACCGTCGCCGATCCGGGCGGCCCCTACAGCCCGGCCTTCCGCAAAGCCTTCTACGATCCCTTCGAGAAGGCCACGGGCATCAAGGTGGTCAACGTCGCCCGCGAGGCGGAGCCGACCGCCCAGTTCAAGGCCATCGTGGAGACCAAGTCCTACACCTGGGACGTCTGCACCCTGACCCTGTCGGCCCGCGACATCCTGATGAAGCAGAACCTGCTGGAGCCGCTGAACTTCGCCGCCGCCGACGTCCCCGGCCTGATGCCGGAGTCGCTGACCAGCCATTGGATGGGCACCGACGTCTATTCGACCATCCTCGGCTATCGCGCCGACAAGTTCGCCGCCAACGCGCCCCAGAGCTGGGCCGATTTCTGGAACGTCGAAAAGTTCCCCGGCCGCCGTTCGCTGCGCAAGAACCCCATCGACACGCTGGAGCAGGCGCTGCTCGCCGACGGCGTGCCGCTCGACCAGCTCTACCCGCTCGACGTCGACCGCGCCTTCAAGGCGCTCGACCGCATCAAGCCGCACGTCGCCGTTTGGTGGACCGGCGGCGCCCAGTCCAGCCAGCTCATCCAGAGCGGCGAGGTCGACATGATCGCCCTGTGGAACGCCCGCGCCCAGGCGGTGATCGACGGCGGCGCCCCGGTGAAGATCAACTGGAACCAGGGGCTCTACTCGATCGAGGGCTGGGGCATCCCGCGCGGCAACCCGCGCGCCGACGCCGCCCGCCAGTTCATCAAGTTCTGCGCCGACCCGTCCCGTCAGGCCGTCTTCACCGAGGTCCTGGCCTACGGCCCGACCAACCTCGACGCCTACAAGAGCATCCCGAAGGAGCGCGCCCCGGCGCTGCCGACCTTCGAAGACAATCTGAAGGTGATGACCATCGCCAAGGAGGATTGGTGGGGCGCCAACCGCTCGAAGATGAACGAGCGTTTCAACGCCTGGATTCTCGGCTAAGCCCGCCTGCCGGAAAGGAGACCCGCCGCCATGCTCTCACCGCTCGCACAGGCGCGGACAGCGCCGGTCCAGGCCGGAGCCGCCGCCACGCCGAAGCTGCTGGTCGACGGCCTGACCAAACGGTACGGCGCCATCACGGCGCTGGAACCCACCCGCCTGGAGGTTCCGGCGGGCGAGTTCCTGACGCTGCTCGGCCCGTCGGGGTCCGGCAAGACCACGCTGCTGCAGATGATCTGCGGGCTGGTGGAGCCGAGCGGCGGGCGCATCCTGATCGACGGGCAGGACGAAACCCGGACACCCGTGCACAAGCGGGACATCGGTCTCGTCTTCCAGCATTACGCCCTGTTCCCCCACCTGACGGTGGCCGAGAACATCGGCTTTCCGTTGCGGATGCGGGGCGTCGCCGCGGCGGACCTGACGCGGCGCGTGAAGGAGGCGCTGGAGATGGTCCATCTGGGCCACCTCGCCGGGCGCTTCCCCAAGGAGCTGTCCGGTGGGCAGCAGCAGCGCGTCGCCCTGGCGCGCTGCTTCGTCTACCAGCCCTCGGTCATCCTGATGGACGAGCCGCTGGGTGCCTTGGACAAGAAGCTGCGCGAGCACATGCAGTACGAGATCAAGCGCCTGCACCGCGAGACCGGCGCCACGATCATCTACGTCACCCATGACCAGGAGGAAGCCCTGGCCCTGTCGGACCGCATCTGCCTGATGAACCATGCCCGCATCGAGCAGCTCGGCACCCCGCACGACATCTACGCCCGGCCGAAGACCGCCTTCGCCGCGGACTTCATAGGCGTGTCGAACATCTTCCGCGGGCAGGTCCGGCGCGACGGCAGCGGGGCGCCCATGCTGGTCACCGGCAACGGCAGCTTCCGCCTGTCCGCCGACACGCCGGACAACCAGGACGGAACGCTGGTCGTCCGTCCCGAGCAGCTCGACATCGACGGCGAGGGCGACAACGAGGTGCGGGGCGAGGTGGTGGACACCGTCTATGCCGGCTCCGAGACCCGCGTCCTGGTGTCGCTGGGCGGCGAGGAGACGATCACCGTCCGCCTGCGCCGCGGCATCGCCCCGCCGCGGCTGGGCGAGGTGGTCGCGGTGCGCTGGCGCGCCGACGCCGGGGTGCTGGTGTCATGAGCGCCGCCACCCTGAACCATGACGGCGCCTTCGCCGCGGCGCGGCGGCGGCTGCGCTTCGGCCCGCTGTGGCTGGCCGCCCCCGGCCTCGCCTTCCTGGCCATCTTCTTCCTGTTCCCGGTGCTGCGGCTGCTCGGCCTCAGCGTCCAGGATCTGGAAACCTCGGCCTGGACCAGCGACCATTACGCCCGCATCGTTGCAACGGACGTCTATTTCCGCGTCCTGATGAGCACCTTCCGCATCGCCGGGCTGACCGCCCTGCTGTCGCTCCTGTTCGGCTACCCGCTGGCCTACTGGCTGGCGCAGCTGCCGGAACGCCAGCGCGGGCTGGCGATCCTTGCGGTGATGGTGCCTTTCTGGACCAGCTATCTGGTGAAGACCTTCGCCTGGATGGTCATCCTCGGGCGCACCGGCGTCATCAACCAGATCCTCTCCGGCACCGGGATGTCGCCCCTGCCGCTGCTGCACAACGAGTTCGGCGTGATGGCCGGCATGGTCCACGCCATGCTGCCGCTGGCCGTGCTGACCATGCTGCCGGTGATGACCACCATCGACCGCCGGCTGGTCCAGGCGGCGGAAACGCTGGGGGCGCCGCCGGCCAACGCCTTTTGGCTCGTCTACTTCCAGCTCTCCTTGCCCGGCGTGGCCGCGGCGGGGCTGCTGACCTTCATCTCCTCGCTGGGCTTCTTCATCGTTCCGGCGCTGCTCGGCGGGCCGCAGCAGACCATGCTGGCGCAGCTCATCATCACCCAGATCCAGGAAATGCTGAATTGGGCCTTCGCCGGCGCGCTGGCCACCTTCATGCTGGTCGCGGCGCTGGTCACCTGCTGGGTTTACGACCGGCTGTTCGGCCTGTCCTCCCTGTCGGGAGAAACCTCCGGGCGGGCCGGCGGCGGCCAAGGGCACCTGCGCAGCGCCGGGATGAAAATCCTGTCGGCGCTCGCCAAGGCGTCGGCGGCGCTGGGCGGCCCGGTCGGGCGCGCGCTGGGGCCGAAGATGATGGACCGGCTGCTGCCGCTCTATTCCGCGGCGATCATCGTCTTCCTGGTCGCCCCGGCGCTGGTCGTTGTTCCCATCGCCTTCACCACCTCGCCCTTCCTCGACTTCCCGCCGCCGGGCTACGGGCTGGAGTGGTTCCGGGTCTACTTCAACTCCGACCTGTGGGTGTCGGCGACGATCCGCTCCTTCGTGGTGGCCTTCGCCACGGCGATCCTGGCGACGCTGGTGGCCGGTCTGGCGGCGCTGGCGCTCGCCCGCTCCTCCTCGCGCTGGCGGGGGGCGATCTTCGCCTTCTTCCTGGCGCCGATGATCGTGCCGCGCATCGTCATCGCGGTCGGGCTGTTCTACCTGTTCGCCCAGATCGGGCTGGTCGCCACCGACCTCGGCCTGATCATCGGCCACACGGTGCTGGCCCTGCCCTTCGCCTTCGTCGCCATCTCCGCGGTGGTCAAGGGGCACGACTGGCGGCTGGACCAGGCGGCGGCGACGCTGGGGGCGAACCGCTTCCGGACGCTGATGCTGGTCACCGTTCCGCTGATCCGCGGAGGTCTGGTGGCGGCGTTCCTGTTCGCCTTCATCACCTCCTTCGACGAGCTGACCGTGGCGATCTTCGTCAGCGGCGGCGTCAAGACCACGCTTCCGAAGCAGATGTGGGACGACATGATCCTCCAGTTGAACCCGACGCTGGCCGCCGTGTCCGTCGTGGTCTTCGCGATCGTGATGGCCCTGCTGCTGATGGCGGAATGGCTGCGCCGTCCGGCGCGCTGATCCGCAACCAACCGACCAAACGCATTCGAGATTACGCACCATGTCCGATTTCGAAGAAGGGTTCGTCCGCCTGTTCACGCAGGCGGCCCGGACCGGACGCGCCCGCCTGTTTGCCCGCTTCAACGGCGAGGCGCTGAGCTTCGCCACGCTCGACCGCCAATCCGACGGCGTGGCGGCCGAGTTGCGGCGGCTGGGGCTGAAGCCCGGCGACCGCGTGGCGCTGATGCTGCGCAACAGCCCGCTGGTGCTCTCCACCCTGTTCGGCCTCGCCAAGGCGGGGCTCGTCTGGGTGCCGATCAACGCCCAGCAGCGCGGCGAGGGCCTGCGCTACATCCTGGAGCATTCTGAGCCCGGCGCCATCGTCGCCGAGGCCGAGTTCCTGCCGGTGATCGCCGAGACGGGCGCGGTGCCCGCCGGCACGCCGCTGATCGTCCAGGGCGATCCGGCGGCGGCACTGCGGCTAGAGACCCTGCTGGAGTCAGACGCCGCCTTCGAGGAGGCGCCGCCCGCCCCCGACGACACCTTCGCCATCATGTACACCTCCGGCACCACCGGGCGGCCCAAGGGCGTTCTGGTGTCGCACCGCATGATGCGGCTGGCCGGCGAGGCGGTGGCCCGCGTCTCCGCCGCCCGCGACGGCGACGTGCTGTTCGTGTGGGAGCCGCTGTACCACATCGGCGGCGCCCAGATGATCGTCATGCCGCTGATCCGTGCCGTGTCGCTCGCCATGGTCGACCGCTTCAGCGCCAGCCGCTTCTGGGATCAGGTGCGGGAGTACGGGGCGACCCACATCCATTACCTGGGCGGCATCCTGCAGATCCTGCTGAAGCAGCCGGTCTCCCCGCGCGACCACGACCACCCCGTGCGCATCGCCTGGGGCGGCGGCTGCCCCAAGGAGACCTGGACGCCCTTCGAGGAGCGGTTCGGCGTGCAGATCCGCGAATGCTACGGCATGACCGAGGCGTCGAGCATCACCACCTGCAACGACGAGGGCGTGGTCGGCGCGGTCGGCCGCCCGATGCCCTGGTTCACCGTCGAACTGCTGGATGGCGCGGGCAAGCCGGTGCCGCAGGGCGAGCGGGGCGAGATCGTCGTCCGCACCGACCGTCCCGGTGCCATCTTCCCCGGCTATTTCCGCAACCCGGAGGCGACGGCCCGCGCGCTCAAGGACGGCGCCCTGCACACCGGCGACCTCGGCTCGCTCGACGACAGCGGGACGCTGCTGTTCCACGGCCGGATGACCGACAGCGTGCGCTGCAAGGGCGAGAACGTCTCGGCCTGGGAGGTCGAGCATGTCGCGGCCACCCACCCCAGCGTCGAGGACTGCGCCATCATCGGCGTCGCCGCCGACGTCGGCGAGCAGGACATCAAGCTGTTCGTGAAGCCGAAGGCCGGGGCGACGCTGGACATCCCGTCGCTGTCCGGCTGGCTCGGGAAGCAGCTCGCCCCCTACCAGAATCCGCGTTACATCGCGGTGGTCGAGGAGTTCGAGCGCACCCCCAGCCAGCGCATCATGAAGCACAAGCTGTCCCCGGCCTTAGACGGCTGCTGGGACCGGCTGGCCGGCTGACGGCGCGTCTCACCTCCCCCCGCATGCCCCATGGCCTGCGGGGGAATTTTTTGGCCCCGGCTCCGCGCGCCCCCTGCCGCCCCGCCGACGAAGCCCGCCTTATTGGAAAGCCCTGGACATGCCGCTGCACCGCTGGTTCTCGAACCGCAAGTTACTGCACAAGATCCTCGTTCCGGTCCTCGTCCTGCTGATCGTGATCGCCAGCCTCGTCTGGACCGCCCGGAGCGCGATCTCCGATCTGACAAGCTCAACCGCCCGCATCACCGAGCTGGTCGCCGACCGGCTCGGCGCGACGATCGCCGTCCAGTCGGCGCTGGGCGACGCCATGGACACCGAAGCGAACGCCATCGTCGCCTCCTCCCGCGAGGCCATCGACGCCGCCAACGCGCAGCTCACGGCCAACATCGCCAAGGCCCTGTCCGCCATCGACACGCTGGCCGCGGCCTATGACGATCCGGCGGAGCGCGAGAGCATCCAGGCCATCAAGTCGATCGTCGGGGAGTATGAGCGGGTCGCCCAGACCACCGTGCAACTGGCCCGCGGCTTCGACACCGACGGCGCCATCCGCGTGTCCATCGACGTCGGCCGTCCGGTCCGGCAGAAGCTGACCGCCGCGCTGGGCGAGCGGGTGGAGCAGAGCATGGCCGAGACGCGGGAGGCCGAGCGGCGCGCCACCGCCCTGTCCCAACAGGTCATGACGCGGCTCTACACCGTCGCGGGCGCCGGCATTCTGTTCGCCTTCGGCCTACTGGGGTCCATCCTGCTGTTCTTCGTCGTGCGTCCACTGCACCGCCTGACGTCGGAGATGACCTCCATCGCCGCCGGCGACCTGACCGTCGCCATCCAGGGAACCGAGCGCACGGACGAGGTCGGCCTGCTCGCCCGCGCGCTCCAGGTCTTCAAGAGCAACGGGCTCGACATGCGCCGCCTCCAGGAGGAGAGCGACGTGCAGAAGCGCCAGATGGAGGCCGACCGCCGCGCCGCCATGCTGGCCCTGGCCGACCAGTTCGACGCCAACGTCCAGGGCGTGGTCCAGGCCGTCTCGCAAGCGGCCCGCCAGCTTCAGAGCAACGCGCAGACGATGACCGGCGCCGCCGAGACGACGACGGAACAGGCCTCCTCGGTCGCCGCCGCGACGGAGCAGGCGTCGGCCAACGTCGCGACGGTCGCCGCGGCGTCGGAGCAGCTGGGAAGCTCCATCGGGGAGATCGGCCGTCAGGTGAACGGCGCCGCCACGGTCGCTCGCGACGCCGTGGCCGAAGGGGAACGGACCAACGCGCTGGTCGAGCGGCTGGCCAGCGCCGCCCAGAAGATCGGCGACGTCGTCAACCTGATCCAGAACATCGCCAGCCAGACCAATCTGCTGGCGTTGAACGCAACCATCGAGGCGGCGCGCGCGGGCGAGGCCGGCAAGGGCTTCGCCGTGGTGGCGGGCGAGGTCAAGGCGCTGGCCACCCAGACCTCCCAGGCGACCGAGGAGATCGCCAGCCAGATCACCGAGATCCAGGCGATCACCGAAGGCACCGTGACGGCCATCCGCAACATCGCCCGGACCATCGCCGACGTGGACGCCATCGCCGGCGCCATCGCCGCCGCCGTGGAGGAGCAGACCGCCGCCACGCACGAGATCGGCCGCAACATCCAGCAGGCGGCCCAGGGCACCCGGCTGGTCTCCGGCAACATCGGCGGCGTCAGCCAGTCGGCCACCGACGTGCGCGAGGCCGCCGCCGAGGTGCTGGACGCCGCGAACAGCCTGTCCCGCGATTCCGACCTGCTGCGCGACGAGATCCACGGCTTCATCGCGCGGGTCCGCGCCGGCTGATATCTCTGCGAGAGCGTGACCCCCGCGTGACCATTGTTGAGCCGCGCGGGGGCGGCGCCCCCAACGGCCGAATTCGTGGTAGCATGGCGGTCCACAGTCGGAATCCTTTGGAACCCATGCCGAGTCTGTCCAGCGGCCTCAACGCCCTCATCGCCACGGTCCTGCGCAGCCACCCGTCGCTGCGGGTGCTGCCGGTGTCCCGCTACACCCAGGATCAGGCCGCCGCCTACGCCGCCGCGAACGGGCGGGCCCTTGCGCACGCCGTCGATGAGCGGGGGCGGCAATCGCTCCTGGTCGCCCTGGCCGGGCTGGATTACGTCAGCGTCTGCGACCTCGACCACGACCTGACGGTTCCCGCCGAACAGCCGGTGTCGCTGATCGTGCCCGAACTGCGCGGCGGGCTGCTGGCCCGCTTCTCCCCGCGGACCGCCGGGGACGTGTGCCGGATCGTCGAGGCCGTCTGCCCCTGATCCGCACACGTCGCCGGTAAGGCCCCCGTCAAGGCACTCAGGCCGGCTGCATGCTGCCCGTCTGCTGGTAGCGCAGGTGCCAGGAGAAGGCCTCCTCCAGCAGATGCGGCGTGTGGCCGCCGCGCTGGAGCGCCCGGCGGTGATAGTCCAGCGCCAGCTCGCGGTAGCTGGGGTGGACGCAGTTGCGGATGATCGTCTCCGCCCGCTCGCGCGGGGCGAGGCCGCGCAGATCGGCAAGGCCGGTTTCGGTTACCAGGACATCCACGTCATGCTCGTTGTGGTCGGTGTGGGTGACCATCGGCACGACGCTGGAGATCCGGCCGTCCTTCGCCAGCGACTTGGTGACGAAGATGGCGAGGTGAGCGTTGCGCGCGAAGTCGCCGGAGCCGCCGATGCCGTTCATCATCTGCGTGCCGTTGACGTGGGTCGAGTTCACGTTGCCGTAGATGTCGCACTCCAGCGCCGTGTTGATGCCGATCACGCCCAGCCGCCGAATCACCTCCGGGTGGTTGGAGATTTCCTGCGGGCGGAGCAGCAGCCGGCCCTTGTAGCTGCCGATCCTCGGCAGGACCTCCGCGTATTTTCCGGCGCTCAGCGTGATCGAGGAGCCCGAGGCGAAGGTCAGCTTGCCGGCGTCGAACAGCTCGAAGGTGCTGTCCTGCAGGACCTCGCTGTACATGGTCAGGTCGTGGAACGGGCTGTCGATCATGCCGTGCAGCACGGCGTTGGCGATGGTGCCGATCCCGGCCTGGAGCGGGTTCAGCGAGCGGCCCAACCGGCCCTGCCGCACCTCGCGGTCGAGAAATTCGATCAGGTGCCCGGCGATGTCCCTGGTCTCGCCGTCCGGCGGCAGGATGGTCGCGCTGCTGTCCTGCTTGCGGGTCACCACGATGGCCGCGATCTTCGACGGGTCGATGGGGATGCAGGGCAGGCCGGCGCGGCTCTCCGCCGTCACCACCGGGATCGGTTCGCGAAAGGGACGGCGCGTCGGGATGTAGACGTCGTGCATCCCCTCCAGGTCGAGCGGTTGGGTCAGGTTCAGCTCGACGATGACCTTCTCCGCCAGGATGGCGAAGGTCGCGGAGTTGCCGATGGAGGTGGTTGGGACGATCCCGCCCGTCTCGGTGATCGCGCAGGCCTCGATCACCGCCACGTCCACCGGCCCCATTTGGCGGGAGCGCAGAAGTTCCACCGTCTCCGACAGGTGCTGGTCGACGAACATCACCTCGCCACGGTTGATCGCCTTGCGCAGCACCGGGTCGGCCTGGAACGGCAGGCGACGGGCCAGAACCCCGGCCTCCGTCAGAATCCGGTCCACGTCGTTGCCGAGCGAGGCGCCGGTCATCAGCGTGATCTTCAGCCGTTCCGTCGCGGCGCGTTCGGCCAGCGCCAGCGGCACCGCCTTGGCGTCCCCGGCGCGGGTGAAGCCGCTCATGCCGATGGTCATGCCGTCGCGGATCAGGAGAGCGGCCTCTTCCGGCGTCACCACCTTTCCCCACAGGGACTTCAGGCGAATACGGTCGCGGTACATGGTCATCCTTTGCACGTTCTCGGGCGTTTGTTGCCTGGGGCGTTTGTTCGGCGGACGATTCATTCGCTTTTATCGTTGGGGTCCGTCATAGGCCCCGCTTTCGCAGCGCTGCAATTGCCGGTCGGTCATATCAGGGTGTCCTAATGGGCATGAATGGCCGCATTGCGCCGTGGCTCCTCAAACGCCCGGTTGTGCCCCGGCACCGCCCTGGGGCATATGGATGGGTCGTCCGCCGTGACCCTTGTCCGGCCAACGGGAAAGCCTGCCAGGGAGCCTCCGCCGATGCGTTTCTCTTCCCTCACCGACCGCATCCGCGGCGACCGCGTCGCGGCCTGGGACATCCATTTCGCCGCCTGGACCGCCAAGGGACGCGGCGAGGACGTGATCGTGCTGAGCGTCGGCGACCCGGATTTCGACACGCCCGCCCCGGTGCGCGACGCCGCCATCGCCGCCCTTCACGCCGGCGACACCCATTACACCCCGATTCCCGGCCGTCCGGAGCTGCGCGCCGCGCTGGCCCGCGACGTGGCCCGCCGCACCGGCCTGCCGGTGGAGCCGGAGAACGTCATCGTCTGCGCCGGGGCGCAGAACGGCCTGTTCAACGCCACGCTCTGCCTCGTCGAGGCGGGGGACGAGGTGCTGGTTCCGGAACCGATGTACCTCACCTACGAGGCCTGCGTCCGCGCGTCGGGCGCCACGCTGGTCCCGGTGGCGCCCGACGCCGCCACGCTGCGGCTGGACCCGGCGGCGCTGGCCGCCGCGGTCACCCCGCGCACCCGCGCCATCTTCATGGCGACCCCCGCCAACCCCACCGGCATCGTCATGTCGGTGGAGGAGCTGGAGGCCGTCGCCGACCTCGCCCGCCGCCACGATCTGTGGGTGGTCGCCGACGAGGTCTACGCCAGCCTGACCTTCGACCGAACCCACATCGGCATCGCCACCCTGCCCGGCATGGCGGAGCGCACGGTGACCATCAACAGCCTGTCCAAGTCGCACGCCATGACCGGCTGGCGGGCCGGCTGGGTGGTCGCCCCGGCGCCGCTGGTCGCCCATATGGGCACGCTGGCGCTGTGCATGCTCTACGGCCTGCCGGGCTTCGTGCAGCAGGCGGCGCTGGTCGCCGTCGAGCAGGGCGACGAGGCGGTGGCGGCGATGCGCGAGGGCTACCGCCGCCGCCGCGACATCGCGCTTGAGGCGCTCGGCTCCGTTCCCGGCCTGCGCTGCCTGAAGCCGGAGGCCGGCATGTTCATGCTGGTGGACGTGCGCGGCACCGGTCTGCCGACCATGGAGTTCGCGTGGCGGCTGTTCCGCGAGACCGGCGTGTCGGTCCTCGACGCCGGCGCCTTCGGCCCGGCGGCGGCGGGCTGCGTCCGCCTGTCCTTCGCGGTCGGCGAGGCGGAGCTTGCCGAGGCCTGCCGCCGCATCGCCGCCTTCGTGACGGGGTTGGCGTGACATAACCCTCTCCCCTCCGCTCACGCGCAAAACGAAGTTTGCGCTGACGCGACAGGCGGACCTTCGGTCCGCTGAAAGCGGAGAGAGGGTGGCCCGGAGGGCCGGTGAGGGGGTTGCGCTTGTGCCGAACGTGGCGCCACGCGCACCCCCCTCACCCTAACCCTCTCCCCGGAGGGGAGAGGGGGACTCTCGATGCCCCCTCGACGCTGTTACCGAGCGTTACAAATCTAATCCCTTCTGGACATATTCTGCGCGCGACGCCGTGATAGCGTCCCGCCGGGATCGGGGCTGGGCCGCCGGCCGCCCTCCCGACGCGACGTTCAGGACGACGCCCGCAGGCGATGAAGGACCCGATGGATTTGGACACGCCTCTCAAACCGCCGCCCGCGCCCGGGCCGGACAGCCACGCGACGGCAGTGCCGGAGGCCCGCCGGGACCAGTCGGCTCCCGACGCCCAACGGACCGACGCGCCACGGCGGCGCTCGATCCTGGGGCGGGTGCTGGCGTGGCTGGTGGTGCTGTCGCTGATCGGCGGCGGGGTCTGGTGGTTCGCCTTCCGTCCGGCGCCGGAAATGGCGGCGCGCGGCGGCCCGCCCGGCGGCTTCCGGCCCGGCATACCGACCGCCTCGCCGGTGGTCACCGCCACGGTCGAACAGGGCGACATGCCGATCCGGCTGAACGGGCTTGGCACCGTCTCGTCGCTCGCCACCGTCACGGTGCGCCCGCAGGTCGGCGGCCAGCTCACCCAGGTCGCCTTCACCGAGGGGCAGGCCGTCCAGAAGGGCGACTTCCTGGCGGAGGTCGACCCGCGGCCCTTCCAGCTTGCCGTCGAACAGGCCGAGGCCCAGCTTCTGCGCGATCAGGCGTTGCTGAAGAACGCCCGGCTGGACCTGGAGCGCTACCGCCTGCTGGTCAAGCAGGACTCCATCGCCAAGCAGCAGCGCGACACCCAGGAATCGCTGGTCCAGCAGTATGAAGGCACGGTGAAGGCCGATCAGGTGGCGGTGGAGAACGCCAAGCTCAACCTGTCCTACACCCGGATCACCGCGCCCGTCTCCGGCCGCGCCGGGCTGCGGCTGGTCGATTCCGGCAACTACGTCACGGCGGGCGAGGCCGGCGGCATCGTCGTCATCACCCAGGTGCAGCCGATCTCCGTCCTGTTCACCCTGCCGGAGGACAACATCCCGGCGATCATGGCGCGGCTGCGCGACGGGGCGCACCTGCCGGTCACCGCCTACGACCGGACGCGCGACCGCGTGCTGGCGACCGGCACGCTGACCACGGTGGACAACCAGATCGACGTGACCACCGGCACGGTCAAGCTGCGCGCCCAGTTCGACAACACCGACCAGTCGCTGTTCCCCAACCAGTTCGTCAACGTCCAGCTTCTGGTGGACACGCTGGCCGGCGTGCCGATGGTCCCGGTGGCGGCGGTCCAGCGCGGGGCGCCCGGCACCTATGTCTATGTGGTGAACGGCGAGGACAGCACGGCCTCCGTCCGTCCGGTGACGCTCGGCGCCAGCGACGGGGCGAAGACCGTCATCACCCAGGGCTTGCGGCCCGGCGAGACGGTGGTGATCCAGGGCGCCGACCGGCTGCGCGAGGGCGCCAAGGTCGCGGCAACCGACGGCTCGGCCCAGCCGGCAACCCCGGCACCGTCCCCCTTTCCGGCCAGCGAGGGGCCGCGTCCGCAGCGCCGCCCCCAGCGCAATGCGTCGTAACGCGCGCCTGTCGCCATGAACATCTCCCACCCCTTCGTCGTCCGCCCGGTCGCCACCTCGCTGCTGATGCTGGCGATCCTGCTGGTGGGGGCGGTGTCCTACCGCTTCCTGCCGCTGTCGGCGTTGCCGGCGGTGGAATACCCGACGATCCAGGTCCAGACCTTCTTCCCCGGCGCCAGCCCGGAGGTGATGACCTCGTCGGTCACCGCCCCGCTGGAACGCCAGCTCGGCCAGATGCCGGGGCTGGTCCAGATGTCCTCGGTCAGCGCCGCCGGGGCGTCGGTCATCACGCTCCAGTTCGGGCTGGAACTCAGCATCGACATCGCGGAGCAGGAGGTGCAGGCGGCCATCAACGCCGCCGGCAACCTGCTGCCCTCCGACCTGCCCGCCCCGCCGATCTACGCCAAGGTCAACCCGGCGGACGCGCCGATCCTGACGCTGGCCCTGACCTCCAAGACGCTGCCGCTGACCCAGGTGCAGGACCTCGCGGACAGCCGCTTCGCGCAGAAGCTGTCGCAGCTTCCCGGCGTCGGTCTGGTCAGCCTCAGCGGCGGGCACCGGCCGGCGGTGCGCATCCGCGCCAACGTCCAGGCGCTGGCCGCCTACGGGCTGAACATCGACGACCTGCGCAGCACCATCAACACGGCCAACGTCAACTCGCCCAAGGGGACCATCGACGGGCCGACCCGCAACTACACCATCAATGCCAACGACCAGCTCCGCCGGGCCGACGAGTACAAGGACCTCGTCGTCGCCTACCGCAGCGGTGCCCCGGTGCGCCTGTCCGACGTGGCCGACGTGCTGGACAGCGCCGAGAACACCCGGCTGGGCGCCTGGATGAACGACACGCCGGCCATCCTCCTGAACATCCAGCGCCAGCCCGGCGCCAACGTGATCGAGGTGGTGGACCGGGTGAAGGAGATGCTGCCCAACCTGACCGCCGCCCTGCCCGGCTCGGTCGACGTCGCCGTGCTGACCGACCGCACCGTGACCATCCGCGCCTCCGTCGAGGATGTGCAGATGGAGATGATGGTCGCCATGGGGCTGGTGGTGCTGGTGATCTTCCTGTTCCTGCGCAACATCCCGGCGACGATCATCCCCAGCCTGTCGGTGCCGCTGTCGCTGGTCGGCACCTTCGCGGTGATGTATCTGGCGGGCTTCAGCCTGAACAACCTGTCCTTGATGGCGCTGACCGTCGCGACCGGCTTCGTCGTCGACGACGCCATCGTGATGATCGAGAACATCGCCCGCCATGTGGAGCGCGGCGAGCCGCCGCTCCAGGCCGCGCTGAAGGGGTCGAAGCAGATCGGCTTCACCATCGTCTCGCTGACCGTCTCGCTGATCGCGGTGCTGATCCCGCTGCTGTTCATGGGCGACGTGGTGGGCCGGCTGTTCCGCGAGTTCGCCATCACGCTGGCCGTCACCATCCTGATCTCCGCCGTCGTCTCGCTGACGCTGGTGCCTATGCTCTGCGCCAAGCTGCTGCGCCACCGCGAGCCGCGGGAGATGTCCGCCATCGCCCGCCGCAGCGAGGCGTGGTTCGACGCGGTGATCGCCGGCTACGCCTGCACGTTGCGCTGGGTGCTGGACCGCCAGGGGGCGACGCTGCTGGTCGCCGTGGGGACGCTGGCGCTGACGGTGGTGCTCTACACCGCCATCCCCAAGGGCTTCTTCCCGGCGCAGGACACCGGCCTGATCCAGGGCGTGACGGAGGCCACCCAGTCCGTCTCCTACGCCGCCATGGCGGAGCGGCAGCGGGCGCTGGCGGCGGAGGTGCTGAAGGACCCCGATGTGGTCAGCCTGTCATCCTTCATCGGGGTGGACGGCACCAACACCACCATGAACAGCGGGCGCCTCCTCATCAACCTGAAGCCGAAGGAGCAGCGGACGGACCATGTGGCCGACATCATCCGCCGCATCCGCCACAACACCACCGCCGTCCCCGGAATCGAGCTGTTCATGCAGCCGGTGCAGGACCTGACCATCGACGCCACGGTCAGCCGCACCCAGTACCAGTTCGTGCTTGAGGACGCGAACCCCGAGGAGCTGCGCGTCTGGGCGCCGAGGCTGCTGGACCGGCTGGCCGCGGTGCCGGAGATCACCGACGTCACCAGCAACCTTCAGGAGAAGGGGCTGTCGGCCGCCATCACCATCGACCGCGACACCGCCGCGCGCTACGGCGTCACCACGGCGGCCATCGACAACGCGCTCTACGACTCCTTCGGCCAGCGCATTGTCTCCACCATCTTCACCCAGGCCAACCAGTTCCGCGTGATCCTGGAGGCCGACCCGGACCGCATGACGGTGGACCAACTGCTGACCTCCATCCATCTGCCCTCGGCGGGCGGCGGGCAGGTGCCGTTGGCCGCCTTCGCCCGGATGGAGGTGCGCAACGCGCCGCTCCAGATCAACCATTTCGGGCAATTCCCGGCGGTCACCGTCTCCTTCAACCTGGCGCCGGGGGTCTCGCTGGGCGCCGCGGTCAAGGCCATCGAGGCGGCGGAGCAGGAACTCGGCCTGCCGGCCAGCGTGCTGACCCGCTTCCAGGGCGCCGCGCTGGCCTTCCAGGCGTCGCTGGGCAACCAGCTCCTGCTGATCCTGGCGGCCATCGTCACGATGTACATCGTGCTGGGCGTCCTCTACGAGAGCTACATCCACCCGATCACGATCCTCTCCACCCTGCCGTCGGCGGGGGTGGGGGCGCTGATCGCGCTGATGCTGGCCGGGCACGACCTGGACATCATCGCCATCATCGGCATCATCCTGCTGATCGGCATCGTGAAGAAGAACGCGATCATGATGATCGACTTCGCGCTCGACGCCGAGCGTGAGGAGGGCAAGCCCCCGCGCGAAGCCATCTATCAGGCCTGCCTGCTGCGCTTCCGTCCGATCCTGATGACGACCATGGCGGCGCTGCTCGGCGCCCTGCCGCTGATGCTCGGCACCGGCACGGGGTCGGAACTGCGCCAGCCGATGGGCGTGTCGATCGTCGGCGGGCTGATCCTCAGCCAGCTTCTGACCCTCTACACCACGCCGGTGATCTATCTGGCCTTCGACCGGCTGGCAGCAAAGCTGCGCGGGCGTCCCGACGGGCAGACGGAAGGGGCCGCGCGATGAGCTGGGCGGCCAACCTGTCGGCGCCCTTCATCCGGCGGCCGGTGGCGACGACACTGCTGACGCTCGGGCTGGCTCTGGCCGGGGCGCTGGGCTTCGTCGGGCTGCCGGTGTCGCCGCTGCCGCAGGTGGATTTCCCGACCATCTCGGTCACCGCCTCGATGCCCGGCGCCAGCCCGGAGACGATGGCGGCCAGCGTCGCGACACCGCTGGAGCGGCATCTGGCGCAGATCGCCGACGTGACGGAGATGACCTCCTCCAGCTCCGCCGGATCGACGCGCATCACGCTGCAGTTCGGGCTGAACCGCGACATCGACGGCGCGGGCCGCGAGGTGCAGGCCGCCATCAACGCCGCCCGCGCCGATCTGCCGTCCAGCCTGCGGAGCAACCCGACCTACCGCAAGGTCAACCCCGCCGACGCCCCGATCATGATCCTGACCATGACCTCGGCGACGCTCAGCCAGGGGCAGCTCTACGATTCCGCGGCGACCGTGCTCCAGCAGAAGCTGTCGCAGGTCGAGGGCATCGGGCAGGTCAGCATCGGCGGCAGCTCGCTCCCCGCCGTGCGGGTGGAGCTGAATCCCCGCGCCCTGTTCCAGTATGGCATCGGGCTGGAGGACGTGCGCGCCGCCATCGCCTCGGCCAACGCCAACGCCCCCAAGGGCGCGGTCGAGGACGGGGAGCTGCGCTTCCAGATCTACACCAACGATCAGGCCCGCAAGGCGGAGGAGTACCGGTCGCTGGTGATCGCCTATCGCAACGGGGCCGCCGTCCGCCTGTCCGACGTGGCCGAGGTGTCGGACAGTGTGGAGGATCTGCGCAACGCCGGAATCACCAACGGCAAGCCGTCGGTCCTGCTGATGCTGAACCGCCAGCCGGCGGCCAACATCATCGAGACGGTGGACCGGGTGAAAGCCATGCTGCCGGAGCTGCGCGCCTCCATCCCCGCCGACATCGACCTGTCGGTCTCCAGCGACCGCACCACGACCATCCGCGCCTCGCTGGCCGAGGTGGAGCACACGCTGATCGTCGCCGTCGGGCTGGTGGTCATGGTGGTGTTCCTGTTCCTGCGCAACGCGCGGGCGGCGCTGATTTCCAGCGTGGTGGTCCCGGTGTCGCTGGTCGCCACCTTCGGCGCCATGTATCTGCTTGGCTACAGCCTGAACAACCTGTCGCTGATGGCGCTGACCATCGCCACCGGCTTCGTGGTGGACGACGCCATCGTGGTGCTGGAGAACATCGCCCGCCACATCGAGAACGGCATGTCCCGCACCCAGGCCGCGCTGCGCGGCGCGCGGGAGGTCGGCTTCACCGTCCTGTCGATGAGCGTGTCGCTGGTCGCCGTCTTCATCCCGATCCTGCTGATGGGCGGCATCGTCGGGCGGCTGTTCCGCGAATTCGCCCTGACCCTGTCCATCGCCATCCTCGTCTCGATGGTCATCAGCCTGACCACCACGCCGATGATGTGCGCCGTCCTGCTGCGCGAGCCGCGCAAGGCCAGGGAGCCGGGCCGCATCGTGGGTGGCTTGCGCCGGTTCGGGGCGCGGATCGGCGCCCGGATCGGCGGGAGCACGCTGCGCCTCTACGACCGGACGCTGACGGCGGCGCTCGACAACAGCCTGCTGACCATGGTGGTCTTCGCGGCGACCGTGGCGCTCAGCGTCCACCTCTTCACGATCATCCCCAAGGGCTTCTTCCCGCAACAGGACACCGGCCGGCTGATCGGCTTCGTCGTGGCGGACCAGAGCACCTCCTTCACGCTGATGAAGGAGAAGATGGAGCGCTTCGTGGCGCTGGTGCAGGCCGACCCGGCGGTGGACACGGTGGTGGGCTACACCGGCGGCAGCCGGACCAACAGCGGCTTCATGTCCGTCTCGCTGAAGCCGCTGGCGCAGCGCGACGTCACCGCCGACGCGGTGATCGCCCGCCTTCGCACCCAGCTCACCCAGGTCCCCGGCGCGAACCTCTACCTGTCGGTCATGCAGGATTTGCGGGCGGGCGCGCGGCAGGCCAACGCCAACTACCAGTTCACGCTTCAGGGCGACACGCTGGACGAGCTGCAAACCTGGGCGCCCCGCCTGACCCAGGCGCTCCAGCAGGTGCCGGAACTGACGGAGGTGAATTCCGACCAGCAGCAGCGCGGGCTGGCGCTGGAGGTGACGGTGGACCGCGACGCCGCGGCGCGGCTGGGCCTGTCCTTCAACCAGATCAACAACACGCTCTACGACGCCTTCGGCCAGCGCTCCGCCTCGACCATCTACAACCCGCTGAACCAGTACCGCGTCATCATGGAGGTCGCCCCCCGGTACCGCGAGGACCCGGAGATGATGAAGGACATCCTCATCAGCAAATCCGGCGGCGCGGTCAGCGGGACGCAGGCGACGAGCGCCATCGTCGGCGCCGCGACCGCCGACACCGAGGCCGCGCGCAACCAGCGCATCAACCAGATCGCCACCACCGGCCGCACCGCCGCCTCCACCGGATCGGCGCTCAGCACCGGCGTGGAGACGATGATCCCGCTCTCGACGATCGCCCGCGTCTCGCTGGAGAACACGCCGCTGTCGGTGAACCACCAGGGGCCGTTCGTCGCCACCACCATCTCCTTCAACCTCGCCCCCGATGTCTCGCTGGGCGAGGGGCTGACGCTGATCCGCCACACCATGGACCGGATCGGCGTGCCGACGACCATCCAGGGCAGCTTCCAGGGCACCGCGCGGGTGTTCCAGCAGTCGATCGGCGACCAGCCGGTGCTGATCCTGGCGGCGCTGCTGGCCGTCTACATCGTGCTGGGCGTGCTCTACGAGAGCTACATCCACCCGCTGACCATCCTGTCCACCCTGCCCTCCGCCGGGGTGGGGGCCCTGGTCGCGCTGATGGCGCTGGACAAGGAGCTGAGCATCATCGCGCTGATCGGCGTGATCCTGCTGATCGGCATCGTCAAGAAGAACGCGATCATGATGATCGACGTGGCGCTGGAGGCGGAGCGGAGCGAGGGGCTGGACCCGCGCACCGCGATCCACCGCGCCTGCCTGCTGCGCTTCCGCCCGATCATGATGACCACGGTCGCCGCCCTGCTGGGCGCCCTGCCGCTGGCGCTGGGTTCCGGCGACGGGGCGGAGCTGCGCCAGCCGCTGGGCATCGCCATCGTCGGCGGTCTGGTCGTCAGCCAGATGCTGACCCTCTACACGACACCGGTCACCTACCTGTATCTCGACCGCTTCCGGCTGTGGTGCCGGCGGCAGCGGCGGCGCCCCGGCGCGGGTGTCGCGGCATGATGGGCGGTTATGGCCATCGTAGCCCTCTCCCCTCCGGGGAGAGGGTGCCCGCAAAGCGGGCGGTGAGGGGGTTGCGCGTAGCGGCACGTCCGGCAAAAGCGCAACCCCCTCACCCTAACCCTCTCCCCGCTTTCGGCGGACCGAAGGTCCGCCTGTCGCGTCAGCGCAAACTGTGTTTGCGCGTGAGCGGAGGGGAGAGGGGAATCGACCCACGGATGAATCTGACATGACGACGATTTTCGGGCGGCGCGCCCGTCTCCTGGGCACGGCGCTCGGCACCCTCACCCTGCTGTCGGCCTGCGCGGTGGGACCGGATTACGAGCGGCCGTCCGCCGCCGTGCCATCTGCCTACAAGGAAGGCGGCGTCACCCCCGTGGCCTTCGCACCGCCCCCTGTCCCGCGCGACGACGGCTGGCGCCCGGCCACGCCGGGACAGGCGGAGGCCGGCCCCTGGTGGACCGTCTTCGACGATCCGGTGCTGGACGGGCTGATGCGCCGGGTGGAGGTCGACAACCAGAGCCTGAAGGCGGCGGAGGCCGCCTACCGGCAGGCAAAGGCGCTGTCGGATCAGGCCCGCTCCTCCTTCTTCCCCATCCTGTCGGTCAGCGGCGGCGCCGACCGGGCGGGAACCGTCGGGTCGGGCAACCGCAGCACCTCCGGCACCGGCATCAGCCGCAGCGGAACCCCGGTGACCACCTACGACGCCGGGCTGGGGGCGAGCTGGGCGCCGGACCTCTGGGGCCGCATCCGCCGTTCGGTGGAAAGCAACGACGCCAACCTCCAGGCCAGCGCCGCCGACCTCGCCGCCGCCCGCCTGTCGGCGCAGGCGCAGCTGGCCACCGCCTACGTCCAGTTCCGCGTGGCGGACGAGCGCAAGGCGCTGCTGGAGCGGGCCATCGCCGCCTACCGCCAGTCGCTGGAGATCGCCCGCAACCGCCACGCCGTGGGCACCGCGACGCTGGCCGACGTCTTCACCGCCGAAACACAGGTCCGCTCCACCGAGTCGCAGCTCGTGGCGCTGGGGGTGCAGCGCGCCCAGTTCGAGCACGCCATGGCGGTTCTGGTCGGGCAGGCGCCCGCCGCCTTCGCCCTGGCCCCGGCCCCGTTGACCGCCGCGGTCCCGGCGATTCCGCCCGGCGTGCCCTCCGCCCTGCTGGAGCGCCGGCCGGACATCGCGGCGGCGGAACGCCAGATGGCCCAGGCCAACGCCCAGATCGGCATCGCGGAGTCAGCCTGGTACCCGGACGTGGTGCTGTCCGGTTCCCTCACCAACAGTGCGACGATCCTGCCAAAGCTCCTCCAGGCGCCGACGGCGCTCTGGGCGGTCGGGGCGCAGGTCGCCCAGACCCTGTTCGACGGCGGCACGCGGACGGCCGAGGTGGAACTGCGCCGCGCCGTCTTCGACCAGAGCGTGGCGCAGTACCGCCAGACCGTGCTGACCGCCTTCCAGGAGGTGGAGGACCAGCTCGCCGCCCAGCGCATCCTGGCGCAGCAGGCCGCCGTGCAGGACGACGCGGTACGGCTGGCGCGCGAGGCGGAGCGGCTGACCCTGAACCAGTACCGGGCGGGCACCCTGCCCTACAGCAGCGTCCTGACCGCCCAGACCGCCGCCCTGTCGGACGAGGAAAGCGCCCTCTCGGTGCGGCAGAGCCGCCTGCTGGCCGCCGTCTCGCTTCTCCAGGCGTTGGGGGGCACTCCGCCGAGTTTTTAATCCGGGGAAGGCCGGGCTACCCCTTCGGACTCAGCATCGAAAGTGGTGCGGGGATGGGGCGGTCAGTCCTTTGAAAAAATGGATAAAACCCGCGCAGTTGCTGGCTGCGGGGGCGGTGCCGGGGTCAATCCGCTGGACGGGCTAGCCCGCAATTTCAGTAACGGCATGGGGAACTTGAGATTTATCTGAGTCCCGTGCGTTCAACCCTAAAGAAAAGCAGGCGCAGCATGATCCTCGATGCTCGCTCGGTGTCCTCGGGCACCAACCTTGACGCGGACCTCTGCATCGTCGGCGCCGGCGCCGCCGGGCTTGCCATAGCCCGTGCGCTCGCCGGTTCGCGCTGGAAGATCGTCCTTCTGGAAAGCGGCGGGCTCGACCCCGACGGCCACACCCAGTCGCTCTACGCCGGCGAGAATCTCGGCCTGCCCTACGAGCGGCTGTCCACCGCGCGCAGCCGCTATTTCGGCGGCAGCACCAATTGCTGGGGTGGCTTCTGCCGGCCTTTCGAGCCGATCGACATGGAGGCGCGGCCCTGGGTGCCGAACAGCGGCTGGCCCTTCGGGCCGGAGATGCTGGCCCCCTACTACGCACGCGCCCACAGCCACCTGAACCTGCCGTCGCACATCTACGACAACGGCCATTGGGAAAAGACCCTGGCGCCGGACGGGATCGAGTTCCTGCCGGTGGAGGGCGGCGCCCTGGAGAACCGCGTCGCCCAGATCAGCGACCAGCCGCGCGTCGGCGTGACCTCCGTCGACGAGATCGTCCAGGCCGCGAACATCGCCTGCTACCTGAACGCCAACGTCACCGAGTTCGAGACCAACGACACCGCCACGGTGGTGGAGCGGGTGCGCTGCGCCGCCCTCAGCGGCGCCCGCTTCACGGTCACCGCGCGGCAGTTCGTCCTGTGCTGCGGCGGCATCGAGAACGCGCGCCTGCTGCTGCTCTCCAACCGTGTGCAGAGTGCCGGGCTGGGCAACGGCCACGATCTGGTCGGCCGCTACTTCACCGACCACCCGCGCATCAAGGCCGGTTCCGTCCGCCTGACCGATCAGGCGCGGCATCGCCGCCTCTACGACATGACGCTGACCCTGTCGCGCCGCCGGCTGAACGCCAAGCACCTCCCCGTCTCCGCCTCCCTGTCGCCGACGGTGGAGACGCAACGCCGGCTGGGGCTTTTGAACTCGCGCAGCTATCTGGTGGCGCAGTATCACGGCGAGGCGACCGCCGGGGTGCGGGCGTTGCACGACCTGCGCATGCTGATGTCCGACCGCCGCAAGTTCGGCCACGCCGAGGGCGACCTGCGCGCCCTCCTGCGCGAGGCGGTGCCGCAGATCGCGCTGCATCTGCCGAATCTCGCCTACGCGCTGTTCGACAATGTGGTGAATCCGGCCTGGGTGACGCGCAGCTTCCTGCTGGAAACCATCGTGGAGCCGGTGCCCAACCCGGACAGCCGCGTGACCCTGGCGACGGAACGCGACGCGCTGGGCCTCAACCGGGCCGACACGGTCTGGCGCCTGACCGAGCAGGACCGCGACAACTTCCTGCGCACCAACGAGCTGGTGCGGACGGAGCTGACCCGCAACGGCCTGATCACGGTGACCGAGCCGGACCCGCAGGAGGCCGCAGAACGCGCCTGGGCGGAGCGCATCTCCTGGTGCTGGCACCATATGGGCACCACCCGCATGCACGACGACCCGAAGCAGGGCGTGGTCGACGCGCGCTGCAAGGTGCACGGGATGCACAACCTGTACATCGGCGGCAGCTCCGTCTTCCCCAGCATGGGTTGCGACCACCCGACCGTCAACCTCGTGGCGCTGGCCTTCCGCCTCGCCGAGGAGGTGTCGGTCCGCCTGCAGCACGACCGCGCCGTCACCCTGGAGGGCCAGCAGGCGGCTTGAACGCCTTGCCGAGGCGGGCGGGGAGCATCTTCCCGCCCGCAACCCCCAATCCCGGTTGACCGAGAAATCAACTCAACTACTCTTGAGCCAAGAAGGGTTCTAAAGCGGATTGCATTCCGCTTTGGAGCCCGCCGGCGAATGAGGCGATGTCCCTGAAGCGAACGCAGGTTCGCTTCAGGGACAAGGGACGTTGGGGACGGGTATGGCGGACGATATCGGGACGGGAAATCCGGACCTCTTGCTGCGCTTTCAGGCCATGCTGGACACAGTGCCGGACGGAATCGTCATCATCGATGCCGGAGGGCGCATCCAGACCTTCAACCCGGCCTGCGAGCGGCTGTTCGGCTGGACGGCGGCCGAGGTGATCGGCCACAACGTCAAGATGCTGATGCCGCCGCCCTACCGGGAGGAGCATGACGGCTACCTGGAGCGCTACCAGCGGACCGGGGAGCGCCGGATCATCGGCATCGGGCGGGAGGTCACCGGCCTGCGCCGCGACGGCACCACCTTCCCGATGGAGCTGTCGGTCGGCGAGGCCTGCCGGGAGGCCGGCGGCGGCGGGGTCTACATCGGCATCATCCGCGACATCAGCGAGCGCAAGCGGGCCGAAACCGCCCTGCGCGAGCGCGAGGCCCGCCTCACCTCCATCCTTGAGACGGTGCCCGAGGCGATCATCGTCATCAGCGAGCGCGGTCTGATCGAGTCCTTCAGCCCGGCGGCGGAGCGGCTGTTCGGCTACAGCGCCGCCGAGGTGACGGGACGCAATGTCAGCCTGTTGATGCCCTCCCCCTACCGGGAGCAGCACGACCGCTACATGGACCATTACCTGACCACGGGGGAGCGCCGGATCATCGGCATCGGGCGGGTGGTCTCCGGGCTGCGCCGCGACGGCTCCGTCTTCCCCATGGAGTTGGCGGTGGGCGAGGTGCGGTTGGCCGGACACCGCTGTTTCACCGGCTTCATCCGCGACCTGACCGAGCGGCAAGCGACCGAGAAGCGCCTTCAGGAGCTTCAGGCGGAGCTTCTGCACGTCAGCCGGGTCAGCGCCATGGGCCAGATGGCCTCCACCCTGGCGCACGAGCTGAACCAGCCGCTGACCGCCGTCATCAACTACGCCAAGGCGGTGAAGCGCCTGCTCGACCGTCCGGACGGGGCGGACAAGGCGCGGGAGACGATGGACAAGGCCACCGCCCAGGCCGCCCGCGCCGGCCAGATCATCCGCCGCCTGCGCAACTTCATCGAGAAGGGCCAGACCGAGCACACGGTGGAAAGCATCGGCAAGGTGGTGGAGGAGGCCAGCGCCCTCGCCCTGGTCGGCGCCAAGGAACGCAGCGTCCATGTCCGTCTGGAGATGAGCGGCGACGAACGGCCCGTGATGATCGACAAGATCCAGATCCAGCAGGTCGTCCTCAATCTCGTCCGCAACGCCATCGAGGCCATGGCCGAGTCGGAGATTCGGGAATTGACGGTCGCCACCGGCCCCGACCCGGAAGCGGCGGCGCTGATGCGCGTCACCGTCCGCGACACCGGCCCCGGCCTGAACGAGGCCGTCCTGGCCCAGCTTTTCCAGCCCTTCGTCACCACCAAGGAGAAGGGGATGGGGCTCGGCCTGTCGATCTGTCGGTCGATCATCGAGGCCCATGGCGGCCGCCTGTGGTTGGAACCGGGAGACCGAGGGGCCACCTTTGCCTTCACCGTGCCGGTTGCCGGAGAGGATCATGCGCCCTGAGTCCCCATTGCCGCCCGAGTTATCCCCGTCGGACATGACGGTCTTCGTCCTGGACGACGACGAGGCGGTGCGCGATTCCGTCGTGATCCTGCTGGAATGCGAGGGCTTCCGGGTCGAGGGCTTCGCATCGCCCCTCGCCTTCCTGGAATCGGACGCGCCGTCGCGCCCCGGCTGCCTGCTGGTCGATGTGCGGATGCCGCAGATGAGCGGGCTCGACGTGCAGGAGCGTCTGGTGCAGGAGGGGCGCGGCCTGCCGGTGATCGTCATGACCGGCCACGCCGACGTGCCCCTGGCGGTGCGGGCGATGAAGGCCGGCGCCGTCGATTTCGTCGAGAAGCCCTTCGACGAGCAGGCCCTGATCGGCAGCGTGAAGACGGCCCTGGCCCGCGCCATTCCAACGCCTGCGCCGCAGGCCGCCCAAGCCCCGGCTCCGGTTCCGGCCGCTCCCGCCGCGTCCCCCGAGGTGTTGGAACGGTTGTCCAGCCTGACGCCGCGGGAGCGCGACGTGCTGCAATGGCTGGTCGAAGGCAAGTCGAACAAGGTCATCGCCTTCGAGCTGTCGATCAGCCCGCGCACGGTCGAGATCCACCGCGCCCGCGTGATGGAGAAGATGCGCGCCGACAGCCTGCCCTCGCTCGTCCGCATGGCTCTGTCCGCCGGGATCACCCCCAAAGGGGAGTGATACGGACGGTGAGCGACGCCGGCGGCGACTGATCCACATCAAAACCACGCCCGATAAGGGGAACTCCGTATTCCGGCACCGCCGGGCGGCTTCTATCTTCCCTGTACCGCCCGCCAACGGGCGTCATTCCGCGTGATTTCCGATGCTGGAGGCAGTCTTGGCCGAACCGGGCGATAGCATCGTCTACATCGTCGACGACGACGAGCCGGTGCGGGACTCGATGAAGGCGCTGCTCGAAGCCTGTGCCTTCGAAGTGCGCGACTATGCGTCGTGTCAGAGTTTCATGGATCAGTACAACGGCAAGCCATCGGGCTGCCTCGTTCTCGACCTGCATCTGCCGGTGATGAGCGGGCTGGAGTTCATCGAGCGCTTCGGCGCGAACCTGCATGGCCTGCCCGTCATCATGGTGTCGGGGCGCGGCGATCCCGCGACCTTCGCCCGCGCGCGGGAAGCCGGCGTGACCGCCTTCCTGGAAAAGCCGTTCGAGGAGGACCAGCTTCTTGACGCGGTGCAGCGCCTGCTGCCAGCCTGACCGTCCTTCTCGGGCCTGAGAGGGCCGCCGTTCCCCGGACAGGGTTCATCAGACACCGTCCGCAGCGGAGCGCGCCCATGGCGTCCGAAGAATTCTTTTCCCGCCCCCTGTCTGCCCTGGAGGCCGTGCGCAGCCGCCGCAGCGTCCGCGCCTTCACCGCCGAGCCGGTGCCGCGCGCCGTGGTGGAAGAGATCCTCGAAGCCGCCGGCCGGGCGCCCAGCGGGTCGAACATCCAGCCCTGGAAGGTCCATGCGGTGGCCGGTGCGGCGCGCGAGGCGCTGTCGGCCGACCTGCGCGCCGCCCATTTCGACCCGGCGGACGCCCAGGCCGGGGCGGAATACACCTATTACCCGACCCAGTGGTTCGAGCCCTATCTGGCGCGGCGCCGGAAGATCGGCTGGGACCTCTACGGCCTGCTCGGCATCGCCAAGAACGACCGGGCGGCGATGGCGCGGCAGCACGCCCGAAACTACGATTTCTTCGGCGCCCCGGTCGGGCTGTTCTTCACCATGGACCGGCGGATGGAACAGGGAAGCTGGCTCGACGTCGGCATGTTCATGGAGAATGTGATGGTGGCGGCGCGGGGATTCGGGCTGGACACCTGCCCGCAGGCCGCCTTCATCACGTACCACCGCATCGTCCGCCGCCATCTCGGCATCCCGGACACCGACATCCTGCTGAGCGGCATGGCGCTTGGCCACGCCGACCCCGACGCGCCGGAAAACCGCCTGGAGACCGAGCGCGCCCCGGTTGCCGACTTCACTCGCTTCCACGGTTTCTGACGCCTCCTCTCAATCCCAGAGGGGAGAAGGGTGCCAAGGGCACGGCCCCTTGCGTGACGGTGCCGGTCCATATTGACGCCCAGATGGCCGGCGCTCACCGCCGACCGAAGCCAAACACACTGAATCGGCGGCGCGGAAGGTCATGGGCGAAGCCGTCCAGAGGGCAGGGGCGCATCCGCGCCTGCCCTGAGGCGGAGTTCCACCGGTTCAGTCCTCGCTTTCGGAACACTCTCTCGAACGTCTGAATCTGACCCATAGCGGACCTTCACCCACGACCGCAAAGCGCCACGAGCGGACTTTGCGGCAGCAATCGAAGACGGATCATCCAAAAGATGTAGCGTCTGAGGCTTCATCAACGGATGACCAAGAAGGGGCAAGCTGGTAGCATCGGACAGGTTCATGATAGACCGCGCAACGCGCAGTGATGCAAGCTGGGCGACGCCGGCCTAGTAAGAGGGGGCAGCGCCGCATGCCGCCTCCCCTTTGTCTGCCTTGACAGCCGCTCGTAAGCTGTCGAGGTGTCGCGTCCGACTCGCCGCGGAGGTGAACATGGAACGTTTTCGTTATCGGGTCGCTAGCATCTCTAAGCCAGACTTGGAACGCATTGCGTCAGAGCTCGCCATCACGATCGAAGGTGAACGTGACAACCTCCGGCTGGGTTCGGCCGGACCTGAGTACACAATCCACGCCACACCGAGCGCGGTGGAGGACATAGTCAAGACTTATAATGTCCGCGCTCGGGTGTGTGCGGCCAGGGGCATTACCTGAGGGGCCTATGGGCTGCCGGCGGCATGACTAAAATCACGTTCTCGCTCGACCTTCACCCGACTGAAGCGGTGAGCATAGGTATATGCGCACCACGCGAATACTATCCGGTGTGGCTTCCATCCCAGCTTGAAGCGTCTCTGGGCTACGGGGACGAATTGTTCGCGCGATGCCGTGATAGCCACCAGCTGGGTCTTTTGTCGTCTGCCCTCCAACATTTCGGTATGGAGCCGCTTATGTCGGACGATCGCCGCGGAGCGCTCGAACGCGTTAATATCGCGAACGACGTACTCAATGCGGCGCTTCTATCCTGCTATGCAGAGCTCTCATTTGTCGCCAAACGGGTACAGGTGCATCCCGTGCCCCTAAAGGGCTTGTCGACTGCCGCTTTGTACAGTGAGTATGCCGGGCGTCCCATGCGCGATATCGATGTCCTGGTAGATCGCCGCGACGCCCTTACCTTGAGAACAGTGGCCCTGACCCTAGGATTTACTGAAGCCTCGCCAGTCTCATCTACGGATATCACCAACGATTATGAGCTTCCACGGCTGTCGAAGGCGGTTTCCATCGAAGCGAACGGCAACCTCGGGGTCTGCTTGGAAGAGGCAGGGATAGCGTTCTCCCATAACCGTCCCAGTACGTTTTTGCTCACCGCACCACTGGAGATCCATTACGATCTCGAAATTAACGGTCGCCTTCCTGTTCAGTTACAATCCGACGAGCCCCGGTTAAGCCCAACTAGTGAACTCTTTTACCTCATGTACAAGCTGTATGTTGATGCCGTCATCTTGAACAAGCTGAAGGCAATAAAACTCCTAGGAGACATTATTCGTTTGCTGAACCGGAGGGCCTCCCTGATTGACTGGACTCTCTTTTTTGAGTGGACCGTAGCCACTAAATCTATAGGTCTTGTCACCAACATCCTATGGCACCTGGTTCACACATTCGGAATGGGAGCGGTCGCAAGTGAACTGGACCAAAGCCGCAGGCTCCACGCGGATTTCGGCGATCTATATTTTGGCGATCTGGTTGGACGACTCGTCACCACCCGCTCCCCTCGCTACCTAGCGCTGAGGCATACCGGCAACGAAAGCGTCGGGCGTGACCATGTATAAATTCATCAGCTTCGAGGGCATCGACGGATGCGGCAAGACGACACTCCGCAACGCGACCCTCAAGCGGCTCCTTGCGCTCGGAATTCCCGCGACCTCCATAGGCCAGAATTCATGGCTTTCGGTGCCTGCGGCTTATGTGATCCTCTCTGCTAGGGAGCGTCACCAAGTGTTTTCGGCCTCCACGATGACTCACTCCTACTTGGCCGACAAGCTGCTGCACTATAAACATAATGTGCACAACCTGCGGAAGTACGGCATCGTTGTAAGTGATCGTTACTATGTGAGCGATATCGTCTACATGCATGCACTCCACGGGATGCCGCTCGAGCAACTGGCTGAGGAGTTCCTAAAAGGATCGTATGTCTGGCCGGACCAGATCTATTTCCTGGACGTCGACCCGCACCTAGCAACCGACAGGATCGAACGCCGTGGGAAGCCCCGCCGGCACTATGAACAGATTGCGGACCTACGACGCCTGAGCGATACCTACCGCATGTTTTTCGATCGCTACGAGGGGGTGCTCCCGACAGAGCTCCACAGAATCAGCAACAACGACGGCGCGCTTGAAGCGGGCGTCGAGACTGTCATCCAGCTGTCGGGTATTCTGAATAATCCGAGATGTAGTCGAACACCGAGCTGAAGAAGTACCGCTGGCGGTCTCCTAGCGGATACCAGTAACCCAGCAGTTCCGAGAGGAGGGGGTGGTCCGTCGCGAGTTCCCAGATCAGCGCCGACGCATCCTCCGGCTGCATGATCGCCGAAGCTGGGTAGTCCTGGGAGAAAGATGGCCGCAGGATCTCGGCGTTGAAAGCATTGAAGCACTGCGCGACACTTGCGCTGAAGAGCCGGTCGGCCGCTTCCTCCATCGCGGCGGGCATGGGTGCCCGTTGCCGCTCCGTTTCAAGGAACCGCTGCAGCACCACGTGGCAAATCGCATCCAAGACGGAACGGCCGTCTCCTGCAAACGCACGCGCCAAGGCCGGCGCCCTGTCGTCGCAATGAGCGGCCCACGCAAGGGCGCTGATCGGATTGTCAGCCCAGTCCCTTGCGAACGTCATGAACTGGGTGGTGCCCTGATCACGGTTGAAACTTATAGCCCGGCCCCTTCCGCCCTCCCCGTGGTCGGAAACTTCCAGTGCGGACGGCCGCAAACCGCAAAAAAGTATCAGCTGCCGCACGGTGCGGCCAACGAACATCCCCAGCAGCGGATTATCGGGAAAAGACGGGCTCGAGGATTCTCTCAATTGGCCTCCTCGGATCGCTCGTCTTTATCACCAGACCTCTTATCATTGCCACTGGATATCTTAGAGAGTGTTTCGGCGATCTTCTTCCACTCACGGGGATCTACGGCGGAGTGATGGAAGGCGCGGGAATTAGCCACATCATCGAGCCCGGATTGTTTGAGAGACTCGAGAAATGCAGCGAACTTGACTGAAAGCTGGTCATCCATGCTGGCGTGCCTCCTGCAGTGCGCGGTTGAGGTTATCAAAAATGAGGTGCTCGAGCCAGTCCAAGCCAATGCTTTTGATCAGCTGGGTCGTGCCCTCCACCGCGTGCTCCAGCCTCGCCTGTTCAAGTCGGATCCGGTCCTCCAACGGTTCGCTTTGGTCCTTATCGGCAAAACGCGCCGTTTTCAGGAATTGCATGACGATCGAGAATACGAACACCGCATGCAGGAAGCCGCTCGCGGGCCTCTGGGTCCCACGCCACGGCGAGAAGTAGGTGTCAGTGTCGTCGATGTGGACCGAGCGGGCGGCAAGGACATCGTTCAGAAGGTTATGGCAGGACTCATGGAGGATAGCTTCAGCCATCTGCAGGACCGATTGAGTGTCGTCGACGTAGATGGTGCCGGGTGTCGCCGAGATGGTGAAGCTGCGGTGGTAGTCCATCTCGACGGTATGTCCCCTGAGCTGGACAATGCCGCAGTGCCGGCGTACCAGGTCCGCACATCCGCATCTGTCGAGAAGCTCGAACGCTGCCCCAGTGACGTCGTGGCCGGTGAGCCTGTCGCCGAACACGGGGATCTCGTCGGCGTAGCGATCGTCGGAAATCACCACCGCGTTGGTGGTCCCCTGGACAATGGGGTCCAGGGACGTGCCGCTATGGTCGGCAAGCGCCCATGCCTGGAGTTTGCCAAGAAGGTTCGCCGACCGGCGTTCGGCGGCAATCCGGGCACCGAAAAGCAACGAGCGGACCAACGCGTTCCTGGCGACCGGGTTGGCCACCGCCGCGAAGGAGAGGTCAGTTCCGACGATGTCTCCTAGGAGGTTGGCAGCGTGCAGAGCTTCGCTTGCGCGGAAGTCCATACCCTCAGCGGACAGCTGGTACAGGGATGCCCAACTGCGCCGCGTGCAGGGTATAAACGCCGCGACCGGTATTTCCTCAAGAACCGCGGCGCCGTGGCACAGGTCAAGATCAAGGTCGTCACCCGTCACATCAACCCACTTCAGTTCGAGTAGCTCTGGCGCCACCGACAGACCAGGGTGCATCTCCCAATGTTCCCAGGCGGGCTCTCGCACCATGCCCGCGAAGTAGACGAACGTCCGCTCATGGCGCTCGGGTCTGTAGGGCCGCATGTCGAACTTGTGGACAGGCGACCAGCCCGATATCGCCAGTCCGCTCAGCCCAGTCTCCTCAAACAGCTCCCGCCGCGCAGCGTCCACGACGTCCTCATTCTGTTCGACCGTGCCGCCGGGCAGCATCTCGCCGATCGCAGGGGCTCCTGGTTGGGAGAAGACAAGAACCTTGTCCCTGTGTCGGACAACAGCGAGGGCCTTGCGCACGATTTTCATTTAGCGACCGCCAGTAGGGTTCTCATGGCTCTCAGTCCGGGCTTGTCTGTCTTCACATTGGCGAATGGAGTCTCGCAGCTGATCAACTCGAAGCCGTGGTCCTTAATCATGTTGCATAGCTTCTCCTGCTCGCAAATGTAACGCCGGGAGATCAGGGTGCCAGACACAGTGTTGAACGTCACCGTGAACAGCTGGTCGAAAACCATGCAGTCGACGGAGAGTTCCGGTACACGCTGCAGGCCGAACCTACGGTCCTGGCCGCACACGTCGAGGACTAGCACGGCTCCGGTGGTGCATTGCGCGCGCGCCCATGCGATTAGCAACGGCCAGCGGGAAACGGGATGAGCGTTAAGGGCCTCATACCCGAGGACCACCACGTTAAACTGCGCTGCAAGGGGCGGCAAGGTCCGCAGGTCGAGGCACCTGCACTCGAATGTGGGACTCCCGAACAGCCGCTGCGCCACCGCCACCGCCTCAGGATTGATGTCGAAACCCAAGGCACGACCCCCGAGGCGCGTCACCAGCGCCCTGGCCTGTGCCCCCAGGCCGCACATCGGCTCAAGAACGTAAGGCAGGGGCGGGCATGCCCGTGAGACCATGTCGGCCCAGGTATCCAGTACTGTCATCCGCCAGGATCCGTCGTCGGTTCCAGGATCCAGCATCGCTTCGACGAGGGAGAGCGGGTTCATGCTGATAACGCGAAATAATGGAACAAGTCCTTTTGCATTTGGCAGTATGCTTCCGATCTACCAAGCCGTGCGGCGCGACGCCTGATAGCGACGCAGCCACCGTGGCAGTGCGCCCGCACCTCGCAGCCTTCGCACTGTTGCGACAGGAACGCCGTCAGGGGCGCCTCCATCTTCGTGTGGCCTTCGATCACGTCGGCGATGTTCCCCACCCCGTCGGCATTGGTTAGTGGAACTCTCTCTCCGCCGTCCAGCTCATCGCAGAGGGAGAACGTCCGGTCGGGATAAACCGTTATGGTGTGGAAACATTTCCGAGCCTCGAAATGGCAGCTGGCACAAGTTCCGGTAAGCCCCTTTTTCAAGTAGTCGATCGCGGGATCAAGCAGGAAGTGATCGAAGTAACCGCGCCCGCGCCAATGGTCGTAGGCGACCATGACCTCGGAGGCGAACTCGTCGAACGAGATTGACCAGGGCAGGTCGTGTCCCGCCGCGAAGGCCCGCCGTGTCCGTGCGGTGCGTGGGACATTCGCTGACAGTGCGGTGCCGTCATCGAAGCAGGGCAACAGGCGCACGGCCTTGACATTCTTGCGCACTGCCGCAAAGTCCAGATAGCCTGTGACCTGCCCGATGTTGTCCTTGCTGCAGACCCTGATCAACCCGAAGTCGATACCGTGCTTTTCAAGCTGAGACATGCCTTCTAGGACAGCCAAAGTGCTGTCCCTTTCGCGGTTGTCGTAGCGGAGCTGATTTCCGGCTTGGAATCCATCCAAGCTGACCCCGACTGAAAGTCGTTGATTGCAGAGGAAAAGTTCGCACCACTCCTCAGAGATCAGCGTGCCGTTGGTTTGCAAGCGGATAGCCGCGTCAGGCCGCGATGACGTAATGAGGTCGAGCACTTTGCTGAAGTGGGGCAAGCCGACCAGCAACGGCTCCCCGCCATGAAGCTCGACCGACAATCCGTAAGTAGACAGTTGTGACAACGTCGAACTGACCACCTCCTCGCTAATTATGCGATGGGACGGGTAGTCCCTTCTCTTCTCAAAGCAGTAGCCGCAGTCGAGGTTGCAGGTAGCGCCAGTTAGCTTGAGTATGAGATTGATGTGATCGCCGCTGCGGGCCCGATGGCAAAGGGCCGATTGACCCATGTGAAGCTGGCCACCCATTAATCCCCCCGCTAATCTGTTTGCGGTCCCTCAACACTGACGGCACGCCATGCTAGGAGTCAACGGCCAGAACCCGGCCAGCCGGGTGCTGGCCACCAGATTATATGCCACCCACCGCAGCGACGGCTTGGCCCAAGCGGTTTTGACTAGGCTGGGCCCTCATAACCAGTAGCTGAGAGCGTGCTTTGAAAGTTTGTTGCGCGTTGAAGCGCGTCATCAACGGACGGGACAGCACCCGAGATCGGCCTCGGGGCGGTTCAGTTTGAATAGATTTTCAGGAGGTGTCGTGTCCGCCTTTGGCGCACTTCCGCCTGTTGACGGCCCCTCCACCGATCCTCAATGGTTCTATCCGATCCTGATGGGCTCTGCCTCGCCGATCCGGCAAGGCACATGTTCACGAGGAGACCAAGGATGAGCCAAAACTCTGAGGTCAGCCACGTCCCGTGGAACAAGGGCCGCCTGATCGGACCGAAACCTCCGCTGAAGCCCAAGCATGTCTGGGGGATCCGTATTCGCCTTCAGTTGGCGGATGCGGCCCGCGACTTGGCGATGTTCGATCTGGCCATCGACAGCAAGCTGCGCGGCTGCGACCTCGTCCGCCTCAAGATCGGCGATGTCTCGCTGAACGGCACGGTGCGCTCCCGCGCAACCGTGGTGCAGCAGAAGACCGGCCATCCGGTCCAGTTCGAGATCACCGAGCAGACCCGGGAGTCGGTCGGCCGATGGATCCGGCTGAGGAACGGCCGGAGCAGCGAGTATCTTTTCCCGAGCCGTGTGCGGCCGGATCGGCCGATCTCGACACGCCAGTATGCCCGGCTGGTCGACCATTGGGTCGGTGAGATCGGCTTGGACCCGGCGACCTATGGCACCCATTCCATGCGCCGGACCAAGGCGACCTTGATCTACCGGCGAACCGGCAATCTGCGCGCCATCCAGCTCCTTCTCGGCCACACCAAGCTGGAGAGCACGGTCCGCTATCTCGGGATCGAGGTCGAGGATGCCCTGGCGCTGGCCGAGCAGACCGAGATCTGATGCACATTGGGGAGTGCCCGTTACCAAAGCGGCACTCCCCGGCGTGTCCTGATCCGGAACCGGTTGCTGAGGTTCAGGTTCACCTGTCCGGCAAACCACCGGTTTCAGCCATCACGAGGCGTGTCACGGCAAGTGCTGAAGGGGACAGTATCAAGTCCAGATAGGCTCGCGCCGTGTCCTCCAGTACAGCCTCGGTTCCCTTTTCCTCCACCTGTACAGCGGCAAGAGCGGACCAGGTCAAAGTCCCGATTTCCTCGACATAGGCTGCGAACAGCGCCGCTTTGGAAGGGAAATAACGATAGAGCGTGCTCTTGGAGCCGCCCACCTCGGCGGCGATACCATCCATCGAAGCATCGGCATAGCCCTGTCGAAGAAAGGTTCGGCCGGCGATCGTCAGGATTGCGGTCCGCCGGACGGATGTACCTGCTGGCATGGTCAAACACCCTCCGATCGACCAGTTCACGGTGTGGTCATGCCCGGTCAAGCGGCGGCAATATTTCGGACTTGCGCAGCAGCCGTATCCAGAAAGGCCTGAGCAAGGCCGGGATCGTTGACAACACGCGAGAGCGTCAGCGCACCGACCATCAGTGAAAGAATTGCCATCGCCTTGCTTTTGAACTCTTCGCCCTGCGTTTCCGAAATCAGGCGTTCGAGGATGTCGAGATGGGTCCTGATCCCGGCTTCGAACGACGCCTTCACCGCGACGCCATGTCTGGCGGCATCGGAACCGAGCGCCACGATTGGGCAACCGTCGGACTTTTCCTCGCGGTGCCCGGCGCTGAGATAGAAGCCGATCACCGGGCCAAGCGGATCCTCTGGATTTGCAGTGGCCGCCGCGGTCCATCGGCAGTAAGCGCTCTCCAACGCCTGCGTCGACGCCTGAGCCACCAAATCCTCCTTAGAGGCGAACTGCTTGTAGAAAGCACCCTGGGTCAGGCCCGCCGCCTCCATCAAATCCTTGAGACCGATGCCGTCGAAACCGTGCTCCCGAAAAAGACGGCTCGCCACGTTGATCACAGTCTGCCGGTTTTCCTCAGCCTGAATGCGACTCACACGCATGGTACGCTCCTATTTAGATTTCGACTGACATCTATAGGAGATATGGATGACTGACACAATTCTCCACCTCGACCTACTCTGCAGGACGTCTCCGAGCTAGCGGATGGGAAGCGTGATGCCGGCCCCAGGCACCCCCCATCATCGCGGCGGCCGTCAGAAATCCGTACGAAACCGCTGCCAGGGCCGTGATCTGGAACAGGGTCGAAAGTCCGGCACCGAACCAGATCACCGCCGCCCAGCCGATGAAGGCGGCGACGATCATGCGGACAGTGCCGGCCAGGACGGGAAACAGGACACGCTTGGCTCCCTGGCTGGCGAAATGGAGCGCCAGCCCCAACCCGACCGCGCCGTAAACCGGCGCCACGGTCCGCAGATAGAGGGTGCCCATCGCAATCACCTCGGGCTCGTCGCTGAACAGGCCGATCCAGGCTTGCGGGAAGATCGCGGCGGCAAGGCCGATGGTTTCGGTCATCCCGAAGGCGATGGCGGCGCCGATCCAGGCTATGCTGCGTGCCCGCGCCGGCTGCCCGGCCCCGATGTTGTGGCCGACCATGGTGACCAAGGCGGTGCCGAGCCCGAAGATCAGCGGAATCTGGATGTAATCGAGCCGCGAGGCGATGCCGTACCCGGCGATGGCATCGGCGCCGAACCGGCCGACCGCGGCGGTGACGAGGGTGACGGTGAGATTGACCTGGACGGTGCCGATCGCCGACAGGAAACCGACCCCGAGGATATCCTTGAACAGGCGGGCGCGCAGGGTAACGACCCTGAGCTTCAGCAGGCTCCTCGAAGAGCGCAGATACAGCGTCAGTGCAAGCGCCGCGAACAGGTAGTAGACGACCACCGCGGCCCCGCCGCCGGCAACGCCGAGACGGGGAAAAGGGCCCCAGCCGAAGATCAGGGCCGGCGACAGGAGGATGAGGAGCACGGTGCCGATCGAGATCACTAGCGCCGGCACCCTCACATTCCCTGCGCCGCGAAGGGCCGACGACAGCAGGGCGGTGAGCCAGACCGGGATGGAGCCGGCGAACACGACCCCGGAATAGGTGAGCGCCACCGTCAGCGCCGGTCCGGTTCCCCCCATCGCCCGATAGAGGATCGGTCCGGCGAGGAGAGCCGCCACCGTGAAGAGGATGCCGAATGCGCCGGCCAGGACGACCGCGTGCCAGACCAGCGCTTCGGCCTCCTCGCGGCGTTTCGCCCCCAAGGCCCGCGCGACGGCCGAGGAGACGCCGCCGCCGATGCCGCCATTCGCCATCATCTGCATGAGCATGAGCACGGGAAAGACCAGGGCGACCCCGGCGAGCGCATCGGTCCCGAGAAAGCCGACGAACCAGGTCTCGGCCACCCCGACCAGCGTCTGGACGACCAGCACCAGGGTCGTCGGCACCGCGAGGCGGAGCATCGTCGGCACCACCGGCCCGTCGAGAACGCCGGGCGGCACTTTGTAGGCTGGCGCCGGGGCCGCCGGACCCTCCCGATGGGACAGGGCGGTCATGGACTCTCCTTCCCTGCAGCGGATGTAACGGGTTTGTTCCCAAAACGGGATCAGACCGGCAGCCGCAGCATCTTGCGCAGGCTCTTGTCGAAGGCGGCGGCCGGGACGAATCGGCGCAGGAGGCTTACCTGCCGGGCCAGTTTCCCCGCCGGGTAGCGCTGCTTCGGATCGGAGTCCGTCGCGGCCTTGACGATGGTTTCGGCCACGGTCTCGGGCGTGTCGCCCTTCCTGATCGCGTCCTCAACGGCCACGGTCACGCCGGCAAGCGCCGACGCATAGGCGTCGAGCGAGCGGTCCGGCTTGATGAGGTTCCCGTCGAACGAGGTCCGGGTATAGGCGGGCTCGACTAGCGTGACCCGGATGCCGAGCGTGCGCAGTTCATGGTCAAGCGATTGGGAGTAGCCCTCCACCGCATGTTTCGTCGCCGCATAAAGCGCGAAATAGGGGGCCGGAATGAATCCGTGTGCCGAGCTGAGATTGATGATCCTGCCGCTTTTCTGGCGCCGCATGATCGGCAGCACGGCGTTGGTCATGCGGATGACGCCGAACATGTTCACGTCGAACAGCGCCCGTGCCTGGGCGAGCGAGGACTCCTCCGCACCGCCGAAAAGCCCGACGCCGGCATTGTTGACCAGCAGATCGATGCGGCCGGCGTCGTCCAGCACCTCATCGACCAGGGCGGCCACGGAGGCGTCGTCGGTGACGTTGCAGGTCAGCATGGTGACGCCCTCGGGGCCCTTGGCATCCGCGTGACGGCTGGTTCCAGACACATCGAATCCTGCGGCTTGCAGGGCCTTGGCCGCCGCGTAGCCGATGCCGGACGACGCGCCCGTCACCAAGGCGATGCCGCGATCGATCTTTGCCATCGAACTCTCTCTTTCTTCCTTGTGTCGGGATCGGCCCCGGAAGCGCCGCCGATAGCGGTGCCGCCATGTGAGAGCGCCCTGTCATTTAGATTGTGCTCGACATCTATAACCGATATAGATGTCGTACGCAATCTAATTTGATCGAGGCGGGGGGCATGATAAAGAGACCCATGGTCGTGGCGGGTGGCGTCCTGACGGCGGCGCTGGGCGCCGCCGCGGTCGTGACGCTGTCCATGCACACACAAGAGGCGTCGGCGGTGAGCGACCCCCGGCAGGAGGCGCCGATCGTCCGGCTTGCCGCGGCGGTTCCGGTCGCCGGATCGGAGCGCGGCTTCACCGGCGTCGTCGGAGCGAGGGTGCAGAGCAATCTCGGGTTCCGCGTCCCCGGCAAGATCATCGAACGGCTGGCGACGGTCGGGCAGCCGGTCAAGGCCGGCCAGCCGCTGATGCGCATCGACGAGACGGACCTGCGCCTCGCCCTCACAGCAAAGCGCAACGCGGTCGCCGCGGCGCGGGCAACGGCCGTGCAGACCCAGGCGGACGAGCGGCGCTACGCCAGTCTGGTCAATGACGGCTGGGCCACCCGGCAGCGTCATGAACAGGCGAAGGCCGCGCTGGACACCGCCAGGGCGCAGCTCGCCAGTGCGGAAGCCGATGCGCGGGTCGCCGAGAACGAGGCGACCTATTCGGTCCTGGTCGCCGACAGCGATGGCACGGTGGTCGAAACGCTCGGAGAACCGGGACAGGTCGTCGCCGCCGGCCAGACCGTCGTCCGGATCGCCCAGGCCGGCCCGCGCGAGGCGGTGGTGGCGCTGCCCGAAACCATCCGGCCGCAGATCGGTTCGCCGGCTGAGGCCAGCCTCTACGGCGCCGGCGGGCAGCGCTACGGCGCGCATCTGCGGCAGCTGTCGGACGCCGCTGATGCCCAGACCCGCACCTACGAGGCGCGCTACGTGCTCGACGGCGACGCCGCCTCGGCACCGCTCGGGGCGACGGTCACCATCAGGCTGGCCGGATGGACGGCGGGCCGGACGGTGGATCGGACGGGTCAGGCGGACATGCAGGTGCCGCTGGGAGCCGTGCTGGACGACGGCCGGAAAACCGGTGTCTGGACCCTGGACCGCGCCAGTTCGACGGTGCGCTTCCAGACGGTTCGGCTGGTCCGGGTGAGCGGCGAGACCGCCGTGATCTCCGGGCTCGGCCTCGGTGATCCGGTGGTATCGCTCGGCGCCCATCTTCTCCAGGACGGAGTCCGCGTTAGGACCGCCGCCGAGAGCGGGGGCCAGTGATGGGCCTCAATCTTTCCGCCATCGCCGTCCGTGAACGGGCCGTCACCCTGTTCTTCATCCTCCTGCTGGCGGCGGGAGGCGCCTTCGCCTTCGTCATGCTCGGCCGGGCGGAGGACCCCTCCTTCACCATCAAGACCCTGACGGTCACCAGCGTGTGGCCGGGCGCCACCGCGCGCGAGATGCAGGATCTCGTCGCCGAACCGCTGGAGAAGCGCCTTCAGGAACTGAGCTGGTACGACCGGGTGGAGACGACGACGCGGCCCGGCTACGCCTATATGACCCTGACGCTAAAGGACAGCACGCCGCCGGCCAAGGTGCAGGAGGAGTTCTATCAAGCCCGCAAGAAGATGGGCGACGAGACGCGCAACCTGCCGCCCGGCGTGCTCGGCCCCTTCGTCAACGACGAGTATTCCGACGTCAGCTTCGCCCTCTATGCGCTGAAGGCCAAGGGCCTGCCGATGCGCGAGCTGGCACGGCAGGCGGAGACGATCCGCCAGGACCTGCTGCATGTGCCCGGCGTCAAGAAGGTCAACATCCTGGGCGAGCGTCCGGAACGGATCTTTGTCGAGTTCTCCTATGCCAAGCTGGCGACCCTCGGCGTGTCGACCCAGGACATCATCGCCGCCTTGCAGCGGCAGAACACCGTCACGCCGTCCGGCTCGATCGACACCCAGGGGCCGCAGGTCTTCATCCGGATCGACGGTGCCTATGACGGCGTGCAGGCGATCGCCGACACGCCAATCGTCGCCGCCGGGCGGACGCTGAAGCTGTCGGACATCGCGGAGGTCCGCCGCGGCTACGAGGATCCGCCGACCTACATCATCCGCCACCAGGGCGAACCCACCGTCATGCTGGCGACGGTCATGCAGGAGGGCTGGGACGGCCTCGCGCTCGGCAAGGCGCTGGAGAAGCGGGCGGCGGGCATCGCGCGGTCGCTGCCGCTTGGGATGACGCTCGACAAGGTGACCGATCAGGCCGTCAACATCACCTCGGCGGTCGACGAGTTCATGATCAAATTCGCCATGGCGCTGGGCGTGGTGCTGTTGGTCAGCCTGCTCAGCCTCGGCTGGCGCGTCGGCATCGTCGTGGCCGCCGCCGTGCCGCTGACGCTCGCCGTCGTCTTCCTGATCATGCTGGAAACCGGCCGGTTCTTCGACCGCATCACGCTCGGCGCGCTGATCCTGTCGCTCGGCCTGCTGGTGGACGACGCCATCATCGCCATCGAGGTGATGGTGGTGAAGATGGAGGAGGGCGTCGACCGCATCAGGGCGGCGGCCTATGCCTGGAGCCACACGGCGGCGCCGATGCTGTCCGGCACGCTGGTGACGATCGCCGGCTTCCTGCCGGTGGGGTTCGCGCGCTCGACCGCCGGCGAATATGCCGGCAACATCTTCTGGGTCGTGGGATTCTCCCTCATCGTCTCCTGGATCGTGGCGGTGGTCTTCACCCCCTATCTGGGCGTCAAGATGCTGCCGGCGATCAAGCCGGTCGCCGGCGGTCACGAGGCGATCTACGGCACTCCGAACTACCAGCGCCTGCGGCGGGTCATCAGCTTCGCCGTGCGGCACAAGGTCCTGACCTGCGGCGTCGTCGGCCTCGCCTTTGCCGTCGCCATCGTCGGCATGGGCGGCGTGAAGCAGCAGTTCTTCCCGACCTCCGACCGTCCCGAGGTGCTGGTGGAGGTCCGCCTGCCGGAAGGCACCAGCATCGAGACGACGACAGCCTCGGTCGAGAAGATCGAACGCTGGCTGGCCGATCAGCCAGAGGCGAAGATCGTCACCAGCTATGTCGGCCAGGGCGCTCCCCGCTTCTTCATCGCCCTGTCGCCCGAACTGCCCGATCCCGCCTTCGCCAAGATCGTCGTGCTCACCCCGGACGCCGAGACGCGCGAGGCCCTGAAGCACCGGCTGCGGCAGACGGTGGCGCAGGGATTGGTGCCCGAGGCCTATGTCCGTGTCACCCAGCTCGTGTTCGGACCCTACACACCGTTCCCGGTCGAATTCCGGGTGATGGGCCCCGATCCGGCGCAGTTGTACGCCATTTCCGAAAAGGCCCTCGCCATCATGCGGAGCGTGCCGGATGTCCGGCAGGCCAACCGGGATTGGGGCAACCGCACGCCGGTGCTTCGCTTCACCCCGGACCAGGATCGCCTGAACCTCATCGGTCTCTCACCGGCGGAGGTCGGGCAGCAACTCCAGTTCCTTCTGACCGGAATCGCCGTCACCCAGGTGCGCGAGGACATCCGCAATGTCCCCATCGTGGCGCGCAGCGCCGGCGGCGAACGTTTGGACCCGGCGCGTCTGACGGATTTCTCCCTGACGAGCCGGACCGGCCAGCAAATCCCGCTCGACCAGATCGGCCATGCCGATATCCGCCTGGAGAAGCCGATGATGAAGCGCCGGGACCGGACATCCGTCATCACGATCCGCTCGGACTACAACGAGGCGACCCAGCCGCCGGAGGTCTCCAAGCAGATCATGACGGCCCTTCAGCCGCTGATCGCCTCGCTTCCGGCCGGCTATCGCATCGAAGCGGGCGGGTCGATCGAGGAATCCGTCAAGGCCAACACCGCCCTCGGCAAGGTCTTCCCGGTCATGATCGCCGCCATGCTGGTCTTCATCATGCTGCAGGTTCGGTCCTTCTCGATGATGGCCATGGTCCTGCTGACCGCACCGCTCGGCGTCGTCGGCGTCGTGCCCATGCTGCTCGCCTTCAACCAGCCCTTCGGCTTCAACGCCATCCTCGGGCTGATCGGTCTGGCCGGCATCCTGATGCGCAACACTCTGATCCTGACCGAACAGATCAAGGAGAACCAGGCGGCCGGCCTCGACGATTATCACGCCGTCATCGAAGCCACGGTGCAGCGGACGCGGCCGGTGATCCTGACCGCCCTCGCTGCGGTGCTGGCCTTCATCCCCCTCACGCACTCGGTCTTCTGGGGGTCAATGGCCTACACGCTGATCGGCGGCACCGCGGTCGGCACGGTACTGATCCTGCTGTTCCTCCCCGCTCTCTATGCGGCATGGTTCCGCATCAAGCCGGCGGCTGTCAGCGACACGTCAAGCTCCCATGCCCGTCTGGGAGTAATCTGACGGGCTTGCGAGGTGGTCGTTTGACAAGAGGGGCCACCTCATAGCTCGTCCGGCAATCGGCCGTTTGACGGCAAAACAGAAAGCTGTCCGCCAACCCACGGAAACGATGGGTTGGCGGACACTTAGTTTGTCGGACGGGTTTCCGGACAAACTCCTCGGTCGTTAAGAACGCAATCTTAGTCCGCTTCTGGCGCTGAACCGACATACACAAGCGGCTGTCCAGGGAGCAACCCCAATCGTGACAATGCGGTGTCCATCCTCCAGCCCGTCACGGACGGCACGCACGAGCTGAACGGAGGTGCGCCCCCAACGGAGTCGTTCACGCCCAAAAACCCGGTCACACCGCGTTCACGATGTGCGTTTTCGCACAGGCGTCGGGCGCCCGTAGCGGCACTCTCCAGCCGCGCCGCGAAGCGCTGGCCTGACCGTTCCATCCCGGCAGGCTCCGCCCCGCGTCCCGTTTCCTGCGGCTTGGAGTGCCCCGACGATGGCTCTGCTCGATGATCTTGTGGTGCAGACCGCCCTGTTTCCGCTGGTGGTCGGCGTCGCCGCCGTCGGCGTGGTCCGTGTCGCGGGCGGGCGGACACGAGGCCCCCGGTTGGCGGCGGCGGGTGTTGCCGCCGCCTTCCTGGCGGCCTACGCGCTGATCGTCGGCCTGCCGGCCCTGCCGCCGCCCTCCAGCATGGGCCGCCTGTTCTGGAGCGCGGTGGCCGGTCTGGTCATCGGCGTCGGCGCCGACCTCGCCGGGCTGGACCGCCGCCGCGGCACATGGCTGCTCGGCGCCTGGGTGACGGCGTCGCTGTTGTGGATCGCCCTGCCGGTGCTGCCGGGCGGCCTGGACACCATCACCGCCGCCGTCCTGCTGCTGGCCGGCGGCTGGATCGCCCTGTCCCGCACCGCCTCCGAGGGCGAGGGGGTGGCCACGCCCGGCGTCGCCCTGCTGGCCGCCGCGGTGGCGGTGGGCGGGGTGGCGCTGGTCGGCGCCTCCGCCTCCGTCGCCCAGTTGGCCTTCGCGCTGGCCGCGGCCACCGGCGGCCTGCTGCTGTGGAACTGGCCGGTGGAGCGCCATGCCTGGGGCAACGCCGGTCAGGCGGCGCTGGGCATCCTGGTGCTGCTGGCCGCCACCCTGACCTTCTTCTCCTCCGCTCGCGCCGAAGCCCTGCTGCTCGTCCTGCCGGCCTTCTTTGCCGACCGGCTGCGCGACCGCCTGCCCCTGCCGCGCACCGCCGCGGGACGGGCCATGGGCACCGTGGCGCTGACCGTCCTCGCCCTGGTGCCGGCCGCCGCCGCCGTGGGCGTCGCCTTCCTTCTGTCCGCCGGTTCCGACGTGTCCGGCTACTGACCCAAACCCAACCCACTCTTTCGAACCGACAAAGGACTCCGAATCATGAAGCGTCTTCTCGCCGCCGCCGCCCTCTCCGCCCTCGTCGCCCTGCCGATGACGGTCCAGGCCGCCCCGGTCGCCTACAAGCTGGACCCGGCCCACACCGCGGTGGTCTTCATCGTCGACCATCTCGGCTTCTCCAAGGCGGTGGGCAGCTTCAACACGGTGGCCGGCGAGCTGGCCTTCGACAAGGACGCCGCGGACAAGAGCAGCCTGTCGGTGACCATCGACACCGCCAGCGTCGACACCAACCACGCCAAGCGCGACGAGCACCTGAAGTCGCCGGACTTCTTCAACGTGAAGGAGTTCCCGAAGATGACCTTCAAGAGCACGAAGATCGAGAAGACCGGTGACAAGACCGGCAAACTGCACGGCGACCTGACCCTGCTGGGCGTCACCAAGCCGGTGGTCCTCGACGTGACCTTCAACAAGGACGGCGTCAGCCCGGCCAGCAAGATGGACACGGTCGGCTTCTCCGCCCGCGGCACGATCAAGCGCTCCGACTTCGGCATGAAGTACGGCGTGCCGAACATCGGCGACGACATCCAGATCATCATCGAGTCCGAGGCTGTGAAGGCGTAAGGCGCGCCGTCAATCCTCCTCCGCCGCCTGCCGGACCCGGTCCCGCAGGCGGCGGGTGTCCAGCAGGACCAGCGCGCCCCGCCGCTTCTCCAGCAGCCCGTCGCGCTCCAGCGCGCTCAGCTCCCGCGAGACCGCCTCGCGCCGGGTGCTGACACGGGCGGCGAGGTCGGCGTGGGGCGGCGGCGGGGAGATGGTGGCGCTGTGCTCCCCCCGCCCGTCCGGCCGGGCCAGCCGCAACAGCTCGGCGTAGATGCGGTGGCGCACGTCGAGCGTGTTGAATTCGTTCACCCGCGTGGCGAGCTTCCGGATCTCCCCGGCCAGCAGGACCATCACCTGGTCGCAGACGTCGGGGTGGCGGTGGACGCAGTCGCGGAACAGCGGAGCGGGCATGCAGGCGACCGTGGCGTTGGTCACGGCGACGATGCCGGCGGAGCGGGCCTTACCGTCGATGGCCGCCAGCTCCCCGAAGAATTCCCCGGCGGGGATGTCGCGCAGGATCACCGTCCGCCCGGAGATCGCGCGGATCGTCACCCGGACCAGACCGGCGGCGACGACGAAGACGTCGGTCCCCTCATCCTCGAAATCGATGATCCATTGCCCGGCCTCCACCCGGCGCCAGACGCAGCGGTCCTCCAGCGCCCGCAGCGCGTCGGGGGACAGGGAGCGGAACAGCGCCGCCCCGGCCAGCGTTTCGGTCCGGCGCCTCATGAACGGGAATGGATGTCGGGCTGTGGCATGGCGCGGGATGATCTCATAGGATGCCGGTGGACGCCACGAACAAGCCGAGCCCGCCGACCGACATGGACGCCCGTCCCATCCGCCGCCCGGCCCCGTTCATGACCCGGAACCGTTCATGAAACGCCGGATCGAACGCCCGTTGCGCCTGTTCACCGGCCTGACGCTGTTCACCTTCGTCATCACCCATTTCCTCGCCCACGCCGCCGGGCTGCTGCTGCTTCCGGGGATGGAGGTGGCGCGGCGCACCCTGCTGTGGGTCTGGGACACGCTGCCGGGACAGGCGCTCCTCGCCGGCTCCTTCGTCACCCACGCCGGGCTGGGTCTGTGGGCGCTGTACCGGCGCCGCCACCTGCGCATGCCCGCCGGGGAGGCGTGGCAACTGGGGCTGGGGCTGTGCATCCCGCTCCTGCTGATCTCCCACGGCATGGCGGGGATGCTGTCGGACGACCTCTACAACGACCCGTTGACCTACCCGCGGGCGATCGTCCTCTACTGGATCACCGCGCCGGAAACCCTGCTGTGGCGCCAGCTCCTGCTGCTGGTGATCGTGTGGATACACGGCTGCATCGGGGTGCGGGGCTGGCTGATGCTGAAGCCCTGGTACCGGCGCCGCGCCTCGCTGCTCGGCGCCTTCGCCATGCTGCTGCCGTTGCTGGCGCTGGCCGGGATCGTCAACGCCGGCTGGGACGCGGAGCGTCGGGCCGCCGCCGATCCCACCTATCTGGAGCAGTTCCGCCCGCCCCCCGCCGGAACGCCGGAGGCGGAGAACCGCGCCGCGCTGGCCGCGATCAGCGGCGGCGTGTTCAACACCTACGTCCTGCTGCTGGTCGGCACGCTGGGGCTGCGGCAGCTCCGCAACTGGCGGGCGCGGGCGACCAGCCCGGTGCGCATCGCCTATCCCGGCGGGCGCACGGTGACCATCCCGCGCGGGACCTCCGTGCTGGAGGCCAGCCGGGCCAACGGCGTCCCGCACACCGCGCTGTGCGGCGGGAGGGGGCGTTGCTCCACCTGCCGCATCCGGGTGACCGAGGGGGCGGACGCCCTGCCGCCGCCCAACGCCACCGAGCAGGCGGTGCTGGAGCGGATGAAGGCACCACGCGCCGTCCGCCTCGCCTGCCAGCTCCGCCCGGTGGCGCCGCTGTCGGTGACGCCGCTGCTGTCGGCGCGGGACAACGGCCGCAACTTCGCCGTCTCCGCCCCCATGGACAGCGGGCGGGAGCTGGCGATCACCGCGCTGTTCGTGGATCTGCGGGGATCGACCTCGCTGGCGGCGGAGCGGCTGCCCTTCGACGCCCTGTTCATCGTCACCCGCTACGTCCAGGTGGTCACCGACGCGATACGGCGGCACGGCGGCTACGTCATCGCCATCGCCGGAGACGGGGTGATGGGCATGTTCGCCAACGAAGAGGACCCCGCGGCGGCGGCGGCCAGCGCGCTGCGCGCCACCGCCGATCTGTGGCGTGACATCGAGGTGCTGAGCCGCGACCTCGCGGAGGAGCTGGACCAGCCGCTGGCCTTCGGGGCCGGGGTGCATTCCGGCCTCGCCGTGGTCGGGGCGGTGGCCTGTTCGGAGGACGGATCGCTCCAGTTCATCGGCGACACCGGCAACGTCGCGGCACGGCTGGAGGAGATGACCAAGACGCTGGGCGCCACCGTGGTCTTTTCCGACGCGGCCGCCGAACTGGCGGGGCTCCGGCGTCTGGAGCATCTGGAGCGCCGGGACGTGGAGATCCGGGGCCGCGACGGCACGCTGGGGGTGCGGACGGTCCAGCGCCAGGAGGATTTGCGGGCGCTGCTGGAGGGTGCTGGCGCCTGAAGAAAAACCCCGCCGGAAGGCAGGGGTTTTTCGATTGTCAGAGCAGATGGGCCTGGGCCAGGACCTCGTTGCCGCCGCGCCAGATCATATCGAGCGCCACGTAGGTGATGATGGCGAGGCCGATCCAGCCGATCCAGCGGTGCTTGTGCAGCACATGCGCGATCATGTTGGCCGCAGCACCCATCAGGACGACGGAGAGCAGAAGGCCGATGACCAGGACCGTCGGATGGTCCTTGGCGGCACCGGCCACCGCCAGCACGTTGTCGAGCGACATCGACACGTCCGCCACCACGATCTGCCAGACCGCCGCGCCAAAGGTGGTCGTCGCCACCGCCGCAGCGACCGCGGCGTCCCCGGAGCCGGTCCCGGCCAGCGCCTCGTCGGGCGTCACTTCGTCCGCCCCTCCGGAGTGCAGTTCGCGGAACATCTTCCAGCAGACCCACAGCAGAAGAACGCCGCCGGCCAGGGTCAGCCCGATGATGGCGAGAAGCTGGGTGGTGATCAGGGCGAAGAAGATGCGCAGCATGATGGCCGCGCCGATGCCCCAGACGATCACCTTGCGGCGCTGCTCCATGGGAACGGCGGCGGCGGCCATGCCGACCACGATGGCGTTGTCGCCGGCCAGCACGAGGTCGATGGCGACCACCTGCCCAAGGGCGGTGAGCTGCGACCAGAGATCAAGGCTTTCCATATGAGAATCTCTTCGAAGGCTTCGGTTGGGCTCAATAGCGGTGTGCGGTCATCTCTTTTCTTGGGGCTTGCGCCTGAAACAGCGGCCCTGGGGATTCTGTCGCACGAATCCAACCACGGCGCAGCAGGTTTAGCGTGCAGCGGTGGGTTGCATCGGATGTGGGGGCGGAATCAATCCGGCGCGCGCAGACGGTAGCCGACGCCGGTCTCGGTCAGGATGTGCAGGGGGCGTTCCGGTTCCGCTTCGATCTTCTGGCGGAGCTGACGGATGTAGATGCGCAGATACTGCACGTCGGTGTCGGCGCCCCAGACCTCCTTCAGGATGAAGCGGTGGGTCAGCACCTTGCCGGCATGGGCGACCAGCAGGCGCAGCAGGTCGTATTCGCGGGGCGAGAGCTTCACCTCGGCGCCGCGGACGGTCACGATCCGCCGGACCAGGTCGACGGCGAGGTCGCCGCTGCGGAACAGCGGGCGCTCCCCCTGCCGCTGCAGGCGGTGGCGCAGGGCGGCGCGGATGCGGGCCAGCAGCTCATCCATGCCGAAGGGCTTGGTCACATAGTCGTCGGCCCCGAGGTCCAGCGCCTCCACCTTGCCCGCCTCGTCGGCACGGCTGGACAGGACGATGATCGGGGCGGCCACCCCGTCGGCGCGCAGGCGGCGGATCACCTCCAGTCCGTCGATCCCCGGCAGTCCAAGGTCGAGCACCAGCAGGTCCGGCGGACGCCGCCGCGCCGCCTCCAGCGCGCCCGCCCCGTCCTCCGCCTCGGCGATGTCGTAGCCCTGGGCGGTCAGGGTGGTGCGCAGGAAGCGGCGGATCGGCGGTTCGTCGTCGACGACCAGGACGCGCAGCGGCAGGGAGTCCGACCTCATGGCGCCCCCTCCTCCTCAAGGCCGGGCTCCTCGAGGCCGGGCAAAGCCGCGGCGGCGGGCATGGTCAGGGTGAAGACGGCGCCGGAGCGGTCCCTGCGGTTGCCGGCGGTGATGGTGCCGCCCATCGCCTCGACGAAGCCGCGGCAGATCGCCAGCCCCAGCCCGGTCCCCGCGCGCTGCCGGTCCTGGGCCTGGACGCGGTAGAATTTGTCGAAGATCCGCTCGACATCCGCCGCCGGGATGCCGTCGCCCTCGTCCCGCACCTCGATGCGCACCCGACCGCCCTCCCGCAACGCCCCGACCTCGATCCGCGACCCTGTTGGCGCGTATTTGGCCGCGTTGTCCAGCAGATTGAAGAGAACCTGTTCGAACAGCACGTCGTCCGCCTCCAGCATCGGCAGGTCGGCGGCCAGATCGACGTCCACCCGGTGCGCGGCCAGGATGCGTCCCGCCCGCTCCAGCGCGCTGCCCACCGTCTCGGCCAGATCGACCGGGCCGGTGCGCGGGCGGATGGCCCCCGATTCCAGCCGCGTCATGTCCAGCAGGTTGGCGATGAAGCGGTTCAGCCGCTCCGCCTCCTCCTGGATGGTGGCGGCGAGGTCGCGGCGCGACGCCTCGTCCATCCCGGCGCCGTAGGCGGTCAGGCTGGTCGCCGACCCCAGGATGGAGGCCAGCGGGGTCCGCAGGTCGTGCGAGATCGAGGTGAGCAGGGCCGAGCGCAGCCGTTCCGTCTCGGCGGCCAGACGGGCGCGATCCACGTCCTCCGCCAGGGTGACGCGCTCGATGGCCAGCGCGGCCTGATCGGTCAACGCGTCGAGCAGGCGGCGCTGGTCGGGGGTCAGCAGGGCGCCGGGCTTGCCGGTGCGGGCGGTGTCGGTGTCGATGCCGACCACCCCGACCGGGCCGCGACCGGTGCGCAGGGGAAGGAACAGCCACTTGGCGCCGGGCAGCGTGTCCGAGCCGCGCCCGGCGGGCCGGTTGTTCTCCCACGCCCAGACGGCGGCGGCGAGGTCGGCCTCGCGCAGTTCGTCCTCCGGCGGGTAGCCGGCGCGGACGGACACCGTGTCGCCGTCGGGCAGCAGCAGGACCACATGCACCTTGAGCATCGCCGCGATCTGGTGGGCGGTCGCCCACAGCAGGTCGTCCATGGTGACCACGCCGGCCAGCTTGCGGCTGAAGCCGTAGAGATCCTCCGTCGTCTTGGCGCGCAGGCGGGCGGTGACCGCCTGGGCGCGCACGCGGGCGGTCAGGTTGCTGGCGATCACCGCGACCACCGCGAAGAAGAACAGCGCGACGATGTTCTCCGGATCGGCGATGGAGAATGTGTAGAGCGGGTTCAGGAAGAAATAGTTGAAGGCCAGGATGCTGGCGACGCAGGCGTAGAGCGACGGCCCCAGCCCGCCGGTCACCGCGCTGGCCAGCACCGCCGTCAGGAACACCAGCCCGATGTTGCCGACATCCAAGATCAGATGCAGCAGGTGCCCGACGCCCAGCGCCAGGGCGACATAGCCGGTGGCCGCGGCGTAGGGCCACCAGGACAGCGCCGGGCGCCGGGGGGCCGCGGTGCGCACCGTCTTGGGCGGGATCGGCTCCTCGGCGTCGTCGGCGATGACATGAACGCTGATGCCGCCGGCCTGCCGGATCAGCCGGAGGGCGATGGAACTGCGCAGCAGCTCCGCCCAGGGGCCGCGGTGGGACTTGGCGATGACGATGTGCGCGACGTTGTTGGTCCGCGCATACTCGATCACCGCGCCGGCAACGTCGCCGCCGGGGATGGTCACCGCCTCGCCGCCCAGCTTCTCGACCAGCCGCAGCGCGTCGGCGATGCGGTCGCGCTCGGCCTCGCTCAGGCGCAGGCTGCGCGGAGTCTCGACGTGCAGCGCGGTCCAATGGGCGCGCAGCCGCTCCGCCTGACGGCGGGCGTAGCGGACGACGGCGGCGCAGGCCGGGTCCTCGTTGACGCAGACCAGCAGCCGCTCCCCCGCCGCCCAGGGACCGGCGATGGCGTGGGCCTGCATGTGGGTCAGCAATTGCTCGTCCACCCGCTGGGCGGTGCGGCGTAGCGCCAGCTCGCGAAGCGCCGTCAGGTTGCCGGGGGAAAAGTAATGGCGGATCGCCCGCTCGGCGGTCCGCGGGACATAGACCTTGCCGTCCTTCAGCCGCTGGATCAGGTCGTCCGGCGTGATGTCGATGACCTCGATGTCGTCGGCGCGGTCGACGATCGAGTCCGGCACCGTCTCGCGCACGCGGACGCGGGTGATCCGGGCGACGACGTCGTTCAGGCTCTCCACATGCTGGATGTTCATCGTCGTGTAGACGTCGATCCCGGCGGCGAGGATCTCCTCGACGGCGAGGTAGCGCTTGGCGTGGCGGCTGCCGGGAGCGTTCGTGTGGGCCAGCTCGTCCACCAGCACGATGGCGGGTCGGCGGGCGAGGATGGCGTCGAGGTCCATCTCGTCGAGCCGGCGCCCCTTGTAGTCGATCTTGCGGCGGGGGATGACCTCCAGCCCGGCGAGCAGCGCCTCGGTCTCGCGCCGGCCATGGGTCTCGACCACGCCGACCACCACGTCCACCCCGTCGCGCCGCTTGGCCTGGGCGGTCAGCAGCATCTCGTAGGTCTTGCCGACGCCGGGGGCCGCACCCAGGAACAGCTTCAGCCGCCCGCGCCCCTCCCGCGCCGCTTCGCGCAGGAGCGCTTCGGGCGAAGGCCGGGCAGCGGCGGCGGTTCGGTCGTTCGGCATCGGGGGCGGCTTTCGGAACGGATCGGCGGCCCCGTCCCCTCCCCGCTCATGCGGGAGAATGGGCGGGGCCGCCTGCTGACCTTCAGCTAATGCGTCGCCGTGGCGGCGTCGAGGGCGAGATTGAGCCGCAGCACGTTGACCACCGACTCCCCCAGCGGTCCCAGCGGCGACGGCTCGGTGTTCAGGGTGACCAGGGCGCGGACCTGGGCCTCCGTCAGGCCGCGGGCGCGGGCGATGCGGGGGACCTGGAAGTCGGCGGCGGCGGGCGACAGATGCGGGTCGAGGCCGCTGGCCGAGGTCGTCACCAGCTCGACCGGTACCGGAACGCCCGGATTCTCGGCCTTCAACCGCTCCGTCTCCGCGCGCACCCGGTCGGCCAGCGCCTGGGCGGTCGGGCCGAGGTTGGAGCCGCCGGAGGCCGCGGCGTTGTAGGGCGCCGGCACGCTCTTCGACGGATCGGACGGGTCCGGCCCCAGCGTGGCGGAGGGGCGCCCGTGGACATAGCCCTCCCCCGTCACGCTCTGGCCGATCAGGGCGGAGCCGACGACCGTCCCGTCCCGCTCGATCAGGCTGCCGTTGGCCTGATGCGGGAAGACGGCCTGGGCGATGCCGGTGACGGCCAGCGGGTAGATCAGCCCGGTCACCACGGTCAGCGCGGCGATCATGACGAGGGCGGGACGCAGTTCCTTGATCATGGCGGGTTCCTCACACGAGGCCGATGGCGTTGACGATCAGGTCGATCAGCTTGATCCCCACGAAGGGCACGATCAGGCCGCCCAACCCGTAGATCAGCAGGTTCCGGCGCAGCAGCCGCGCCGCGCCCACCGCGCGGTAGGCGACGCCGCGCAGCGCCAGCGGGATCAGCGCCACGATGATCAGCGCGTTGAAGATGATCGCCGACAGGATGGCGCTTTCCGGGCTGGCCAGCCCCATCACGTTCAGGGCGCCCAGCTGCGGGTAGAAGGCCAGGAACATGGCGGGGATGATGGCGAAATACTTCGCCACGTCGTTGGCGATGGAGAAGGTGGTCAAGGCGCCGCGCGTCATCAGCAGCTGCTTGCCGATCTCCACGATCTCGATCAGCTTGGTCGGGTCGCTGTCCAGATCCACCATGTTGCCGGCCTCGCGGGCGGCGACGGTGCCGGTGTTCATCGCCACGCCGACGTCGGCCTGGGCCAGCGCCGGGGCGTCGTTGGTGCCGTCGCCGCACATGGCGACCAGCTTGCCCCGCGCCTGCTCGTCGCGGATCAGTTGCAGCTTCATCTCCGGCGTCGCCTGGGCCAGGAAATCGTCCACCCCGGCCTCCGCCGCGATGGCGGCGGCGGTCATGGCGTTGTCGCCGGTGATCATCACCGTCTTGATTCCCATCTTGCGCAGCGCCGCGAAGCGCTCCCGGATGCCACCCTTGACGATGTCCTTCAGGTGGATGACGCCGAGCAGCCTGCCGTCGCGGGCGACGGCCAGCGGTGTGCCGCCGGACTTGGCGACGCGCTCCGCGATGGCCTGCACCTCGCGCACCGCCGCCTCCAGGGCAGGATCGGAGCGCAGCGCGGTGACCGTGTTGTCCTGGGCGGCGGTGCCGTGCCCGAGGGTCCGCACATGGGCCAGCACCGCGTCCACCGCACCCTTGCGGATGGTCACGCCGTCGCTGTCGATGCCGCTCAGCCGCGTCTGGGCGGTGAAGGGCACAAAGCGGGCGTGCAGACCGGCCATGTCGCGGGCGCGGATTCCGTATTTCTCCTTCGCCAGGACGGTGATGGAGCGGCCCTCCGGCGTCTCGTCCGCCAGCGAGGCGAGCTGGGCGGCGTCGGCCAAGTCGCGGTCGGCCACGCCGGAGATCGGCAGGAACTCCGCCGCTTGGCGGTTGCCCAGCGTGATGGTGCCGGTCTTGTCGAGCAGCAGCGTGTCCACATCGCCCGCCGCCTCCACCGCCCGCCCCGACATGGCCAGCACGTTGAAGCGCACCAGCCGGTCCATGCCGGCGATGCCGATGGCCGACAGCAGCGCGCCGATGGTGGTGGGGATCAACGTCACGAACAGGGCCGCCAGGACCAGCACCCCGACCGACCCGCCGGCATAAGCGGCGAAGCTGGGGATGGTCGCCACGGCGATGACGAAGATGACCGTCATGCCGGCCAGCAGGATGTTCAGCGCGATCTCGTTGGGCGTCTTCTGCCGCTGCGCGCCCTCCACCAGCCCGATCATGCGGTCGAGGAATGTGTTGCCCTGGGCGGCGGTGATCCGCACCCTGATCCAGTCGGAGATCACCTGCGTGCCGCCGGTCACCGCCGAGCGGTCGCCGCCGGATTCACGGACGACCGGGGCGGATTCGCCGGTGATCGCGGCTTCGTTGACGCTGGCCACGCCCTCCACCACCTCGCCGTCGGAGGGGATAAAGTCGCCCGCCTCCACCAGAACGAGGTCGCCGGGCTTCAGGAGGGTGGCCGGAACGCTCTCCCAACCCGCGCCCGCCAGCCGCTTGGCGGTGGTCTCCGTGCGGGTGCGGCGCAGGCTGGCCGCCTGGGCCTTGCCGCGGCCCTCCGCCACCGCCTCCGCGAAGTTGGCGAAGAGCAGGGTGAACCACAGCCACAGCACGATCTGCAGGGAGAAGCCGATCCCCCCGGCGCCGGTCAGGAGGTCGCGCAGGAACAGCAGCGTGGTCAGCGCCGCCACCACCTCCACGCAGAACATCACAGGGTTGCGGGCCATCAGCCGCGGGTCGAGCTTGCGGACGGAGCCGGCAACGGCGGGCAGGAGGATGGCGGGGTCCAGCAGCGTGGAGGCTGGAGTCCGGGTGGCGGTTTTCGAATGGGTGTCCATGGATGGTCCCCGGTCAGAAGAGGAGGCCGGCGCGCATCGCCAGATGCTCGGCCACCGGGCCGAGGGCGAGCGCCGGGAAGAAGGTCAGACCGCCGACGATCAGGATGACCCCGGCCAGCAGCCCGATGAACAGGCCGCCATGGGTCGGGAAGGTGCCGGCCGAGGCCGCGCTGCGCGTCTTGGCGGCAAGCGAGCCGGCGACCGCCAGCATCGGCACGATGACCAGGAAGCGGCCCACCAGCATCCCGGCGGCCAGCGTCAGGTTGTACCAGAGCGTGTTGCCCGACAGCCCGCCGAAGGCGCTGCCGTTGTTGGCCGCCGCCGAGACGTAGGCGTAGAGCGCCTCCGAGAAGCCGTGCGGTCCGGCGTTGGCGAGCGAGGCGAGGCCGGTGTCCAGCACCACGGCGAAGGCGGTGCCGCCCAGCATCATCAAGGGCAGGCAGAGCACGGCGAGCATGGTCATCTTGACCTCCTTCGCCTCAAGCTTCTTGCCCAGATACTCCGGCGTGCGCCCGACCATCAGCCCGGCGACGAACATGGTGACGATGGCGAACAGCAGCATGCCGTAAAGACCGGCCCCGACGCCGCCGACGATGATCTCGCCCAGCATCATGTTGACCATCGGCACCATGCCGCCCAGCGGCATGAAGCTGTCGTGCATGGCGTTGACCGCCCCGCAGGAGGCCGCCGTGGTCACCGCGGCGAACAGGGCGCTCATGGCGATGCCGAAGCGGGTCTCCTTGCCCTCCATGTTGCCGGCCGCGTTGTCCAGCCCGAGAGCGGCGAAGGCCGGGTTGCCCTGGGCTTCCGCCCAGTAGACGACGGCGACGCCGATGACGAATAGCAGGCCCATGGCCGCCAGGATGGCCCAGCCCTGCCGCTCGTCCCCGGCCATGCGCCCGAACAGGTTGGTCAGACCGGCGCCGATGGCGAAGATCGACAGCATCTGCACCAGATTGGTCAGGGCGTTCGGATTCTCGAAGGGATGGGTGGAGTTCGCGTTGAAGAAGCCGCCGCCGTTGGTGCCCAGCATCTTGATCGCCTCCTGCGAGGCGACGGGGCCGAGCGCGATGGTCTGCTTGACACCGTCCAGCGTGGTGGCGTCCACCGTCCCGGCCAGCGTCTGCGGCACGCCCTGCCAGACCAGGAACAGCGCGTAGAGCAGGCTGAGCGGCAGCAGCAGGTAGAGCGTGCCGCGGGTCAGGTCGGTCCAAAAATTGCCGACCGTCCGCGCCCCGCTGCGGGTGAAGCCGCGGACCAGCGCCACGGCCAGCGCGATGCCGGTCGCCGCCGACACGAAGTTTTGCACGGTCAGCCCGGCCATCTGCACGAGGTGGCTCATCGTGCTTTCGCCGCCGTAATTCTGCCAGTTCGTGTTGGTGACGAAGCTGGCGGCGGTGTTGAAGGCGAGATCGGCGGGGACCGCCGCCATACCCGTGGGGTTCAGGGGCAGGACGCCCTGGAGGCGCTGCAGCGCGTAGAGCAGCAGCAGGCCGGCGGCGTTGAACAGCAGCATGGCGACCGCGTAGGTCACCCAATGCTGTTCCGTCCTGGCGTCCACCCCAGCGAGGCGGTAGAGCCCGCGCTCGACGGGGCCGAGCAGCGGCGAGAGCAGCGTGCGCTCCCCGTTGAACAGCCGCGTCATGTAGCCGCCGAGCGGGCGCGCCACGGCGGCCACGAGGGCGGCGAAGAGCAGGATGTGAATCCAGCCGCTGACGGTCATGGGAGTCTCCTCAGAACCGTTCGGGGCGGATCAGGGCGTACACGAGGTAGCCCAGCAGCCCGGCGGCGACGAGGCCGCCGAGCGCGTAATCGACGAACATGGTCCAGCCCCCCTCACAAGCGGTCGCAGGCGTGCACATAGGCGATGGACGCGGCGAAGAAGGCCGCGGTGATCGCCAGAGCGATGATGTCCAGCATGGTTGCCTCCGGGGCGCGTCCGGAGAGCCGGGCGCGCGTCAGCGTGGATCGGATGCCGGCACGGCTGTGTCCGGCACGATCAGGCTGCGCCCGAAGCGCGTATAGATTCGAGGGGGGTGGTGGGGTGTGTGGAATATAGAGGGCGTATATGAAGAGTTGCTAAGTGCATGAAATGGCGGAGTTCTTTCCCCCACCCCGGCCCTCCCCCGCTATCGCAGGGGAGGGAGAATCAAGTCCCCTCCCCTGCGATAGCGGGGGAGGGCCGGGGTGGGAGCACCGTCAGCACAGCGACACGCCCCCTCACCCGCCCAGCGTTTCCTCCATCCGGCGGAGCAGCATATCGCACGGCCCCTGGAGATGCTCCCGCATCAGGAACTCCACCCGCCCGCTCTGGCGGCGGGCGATGGCGTCGAGGATGCGGCGGTGCTCCTCGTTGTACTGGCGCAGGGTGGGGCCGTCCTTTTCCATCTCAAGGACGTCGTAGATCTTCGGAACCCGGTAGACGGTCTGGAAGGAGCGGTTGAACAGCCCGCTCGGCACCAGCCCCATCAGGGTGGTGTGGAAGCGCTGGTTCAGCAGGCGCCACTGCTCCAGCGCCTCCCCCTCCAGCGGGCTATCCCCGGACATCAGCGCCTCGGCGCGGTCGAGGCCGTTGCGCAGCGCCCGCTCCACGTCGAGCGGCAGGCCGCGCTCCGCCACGATGCGGCAGCCGTGCCCCTCCAGAAGGCTGCGCATCTCGTAGCTTTCCAGAAGGTCGCGCCGGGTGAACTGGCGCACCGTGTAGCCGCGGTTGGTCTCGTAGGTGACCAGCCCTTCCCGCTCCGCCGCCACCAGCGCCTCGCGGATCGGGGTCCGCGACACGCCGAACTGGGCGGCCAGCTCCGCCTCCTTCAGCTTGGTGCCGGGGAGCAGCTTGCCCTCCAGCACCCGGTTGCGCAGGGCGGTCATGATGGAGCCGACCTGTTCGGACCGGTAGGTCCCGGTCGCCTTCTCATCGCTGAACGGGGTCACGGTGTCCTCCGGCCGGGGCTTCGGGCGCCGGCGGTTGGAAAATGGCGGGGCAAGGGATTGCGTTCTATCGGCGGCGCAGGAAACGCACAAGCAGAACGCTCATCAGGATCGTCCCGAACAGCCGCAGCGTCTGCAGGGTAAGGATGAAGGGCACGTCGGCGGCGCTGCCCAGAGCCACCACCGTCACCGAATCCAGCCCGCCGGGGCTGGTCGCCAGATAGGCGGTCAGCGGGTCCTTGCCGGTCAGCGTGACCAGCAGCCAGGCCGAGCCGAGCGACATCGCCACCAGACCGAAGGTGGACAGCAGCATCAGCGGCACCGACGCCACCAGATCGCGCAGCAGCTCCCGCCGGAAGCGCAGGCCGGTCGTCCAGCCGATGATCGTGAAGGCGACGGCGATCAGCCAGGACGGCGAGTCCAGCACCACCAGCCCGGTCATGTTGAGCGTGCCGCCGAGCAGGATCGGGCCGAGCAGCGCGCCCGCCGGAAGCCGCGTCACGGTGCCGGCCCAGCCGCCGGCCAGCGCAACCGCCACCAGCGCCAGCGTCGAGGCGACGGAGGCAGACGGTTGAGGAACGGCGCCAGGAGCGGCAATCGGGACCGGAACGCCGCCCAGCAGGAAATGGCAGACGAGCGAGGCCAGGACGACGACCACGATCACCCGCAGATACTGCATGACCGCGACGAAGCGCGGGTCGCCGCCGAAATCGCCGGCCATGGCGATCATCGCCGGGGCGGCGCCCGGCATGGTCCCCCACAGGGCGGTGCCGCCGGGCAGGCGGCCCGAGCGCTCCAGCAGCCAGCCGACCAGCACCGCGCCGGCCAGCATCGTGGACAGCGCCATCAGCATGGGAAACCAGTGCAGCGCCACGTCATGCAGGATGGTCACGTCCATCGAGCGGGCGACGACGCCCCCCGTCAGCGCCTGGGCCAGCCAGGAGAAGCGCTTGGGCAGCTCGATGGAGGCGCCGCGCACCCCCAGCAGGATCGCCGCCGCCATCGGGCCGAGCAGCGTCGCACCGGGAAGGCCGGCCACCATGAACAGGGCGGTGAACAGGAGGGTCGCCCCCACCAGCAGGCACCACTGGAGGGGATGGGAAAGGGGCATCATGTCGGCAGATTGCTCAGGGGCGCGCCCGCCGGTCGGTCGCGGGCGCGCCACCGCTCCATACAGTTCGGATGGGGTCGGGGACGGAGGAACGGGATCAGGCGGCCACGGCCTCGGCCTGCGTCTCGACGTAGGCCATCACCTCCGCCACCGGCAGCACGTCGCCGTACTTGGCGTTCATGTCGAACAGGGCGGAGTCGTGCGGGGACTGGTGGCGGTCGCCCACGCATTCGGCGGGAACGATGACGCGGAAGCCGTGGGACACCGCGTCCACCGCCGTCGCTCGCACGCAGCCGCTGGTCGAGCAGCCGGTGAGGATGACCGTGTCGCACTCCATCACCCGCAGCATGGTGCTGAGCGGCGTGCCGAAGAAGGCGGAGGAATGATGCTTGACCAGCACGACGTCCTGCGGCTCCGGCGTCACGCGGGCGTCGAATTCGGCCAGCGGGTTGTCGGCGGTGAAGGCGCGCAGCGCCGGGATCTTCTTCACGAACATGCCGCCCTCGGTCCCGGCCGCGTCATAGACGACCTTGGTGTAGATGACCGGCAGGCCGGCGCGGCGGGCGGCGGCGTAGAGCGGCGCGCTGGCGATCACCGCATCCACCACCCCCTGCCCGAAGAAGGGGGCGCCGGGCTGGGTGTAGAAGTCGATGAAGTCGATGGAGATGACGGCGGCCTTCCGCCCGAAGCCGATCCGGTTCTGGAAGACACCGGAATAGTTGTCCTTGAGTTCGTCGGTGACGCTGAACATGGGGGGTGATCCTCAGGCTGATTGCAGGGGGCCGATTACAGGGGGATGGGGCGGATGGGGGGATAGCCGATGTCCTGAAGGACCGCCGTGGCGACCTCGGACCGGGTTTCCGGGGTTTCGGGGAAGTGGCAGGCGACCCGATCGGTGCCGCCACAGGAGCGCAGTTCGGGCTGGTCGATCAGGCAGGCGCGCGGCAGCAGGGCGTCGCCGCTGCGCTCGGTGGGCACGCCGCCCGTCGCCGCGACCAGCCGCGCCCGGTAGCAGCGCGGGTGGAAGCGGCAGCCCGGCGGCACGTTGGTGGCCGAGCCGATCTCGCCCATCGTCACCGAGGTGCGGCGGCGGTTGCGCATCCGCACGTCGGCGATGGGCACCGCCGCCAGCAGCGAGACGGTGTAGGGGTGCAGCGGCCGGCGGTAGAGGTTGTCGCGCTCCGCCATCTCAACGACCTTGCCGAAATACATCACGGCGATGCGGTGGCTGACATGGCGGACCACCGCCAGATCGTGGGCGATGAACAGGTAGGACAGCCCGCGCTCGCGCTGGATGCGCTGGAGCAGGTTGATGATCTGCGCCTGGATCGACACGTCGAGCGCCGACACCGGCTCGTCCAGCACCAGGATCTTCGGATCGAGCGTCAGGGCGCGGGCGATGCCGATGCGCTGCCGCTGGCCGCCGGAGAACTGGTGCGGGTAGCGGTCGGCGTGCGAGGGGTCGAGCCCGACGAGGCTCATCACCCCGGCGACCTTCTGCGGGCCGTCGCCGTCCCACAAGCCGTGGACCTTCAGCGGCTCGGCGATGCTCTGGCCGATGGTGACGCGGGGGTCGAGCGATCCGTAGGGGTCCTGGAAGACCATCTGGATGTCGCGCCGCATCGCCTGCATCTCGGCCTTGGAGACGCCGGTCACGTCGCGCCCGTCGACCAGCAGCCGCCCGCTGGTCGGCTCGACCAGACGGAGGGCGAGGCGGCCCAGCGTGCTCTTGCCGCTGCCGCTCTCGCCGACCAGCCCCAGCGTCTCGCCGGCGCGGATGGTCAGCGACACGCCGTCCACCGCCCGCACCGCCTTGCCGGCCGTCTTGAACAGGCCGCGGCGGCGGGTGAAGACGCGGGTGGCATCGACGAGTTCCAGGGCCGGAGGGGGTGCTGAAAGCGACGCGGTCATCGGGCGGCCTCCTTCCGGTCGGGCAGGTCTTCGTGGAAACAGGCGCTGCGGTGGCCGGAGCGGTCGCCGGCCAGCGGCAGGGGGCGCCGGGTGCAGCAATCCGCCCGCCCGCGGCCGACCGTGCAGCGCGGCTCGAAGGCGCAGCCGGGCGGCAGGCGGGCGACGTTGGGCGGCTGGCCCTCGATGGCCGGAAGCTCCTCGTCCACCGGGCCGTCGAGGCGGGGGATGCTGCGGAACAGCGCGCGGGTGTAGGGGTGGCGGGGCCTGGTGAAGACCTCCTCCATGGAGCCGGTCTCGACCAGCCGCCCGGCGTACATCACCGCCACGTCGTCGGCGTATTTGGCGACCAGCCCCAGGTCGTGGGTGATGAGCACCAGCGCCATGCCGGTCTCCGCCTGGAGGTCGGCGAGCAGGTCGAGGATCTGCGCCTGCACCGTCACGTCGAGCGCCGTGGTCGGTTCGTCGGCGATCAGGATCCTCGGCGACAGGGCGATGGCCATGGCGATCAGCACGCGCTGGCGCTGCCCGCCGCTGAGCTGGTGCGGGTAGTCGTCCACCCGCCGGACCGGGTCGGGGATCTGGACGCGGGCCAGCAGGTCGATGGCGCGGGCGCGGGCGGCGGCCCGCCCGATGCGCTGGTGCGCCCGCAGCACCTCGACGATCTGCTCGCCGATGGTGAAGACGGGGTTCAGCGCGGTCAGCGGGTCCTGGAAGATCATCGAAATGACCGCCCCGCGCAGGCGGCGCAGCCGTTCCGGCGGCTGGTGCAGGATGTCGGTCCCGTCGATCCGCACCTCGCCGCGGCGGACGCGGCCCGGCGTGGCGACGAGGCCCAGCGCCGACAGGAAGGTCATCGACTTGCCCGACCCGGACTCGCCGACCACCGCCAGCGTGCCGCCGGCCCGCACGGCGAGCGACACGCCGTCGATGACGGTGACCGGCCCGTCGTCGCCGGGAAAGACCGTGGTCAGGTCGCGCAGCTCCAGCGCGACCGGGCGGGGGGCCGTGGCGGGGGCGATGGGAGCCGCCGGGGCCACGGGATGAAGATTCGGCATGGGGTGATTTGGCATGGGCGCTCTCACAGCACGCGCCCGGAGGAACGGCGCATCTGCGGGTCGAGCGTGTCGCGCAGGCCGTCTCCCAGCAGGTTCAGGGCGACCACCATCACCGCGATGCAGATGCCCGCCGACAGCGAGATCAGCGGGTTGGAGGCCAGGAAGCTCTGCCCGTCGGCGATGACGTTGCCCCAGGTCGGGGCCGGCGGCTGGACGCCGAGGCCGAGGAAGCTCAGGCCCGCTTCGGCCAGGATGGCGGTGGCGGCGCTGACCGTGGCGACCACGATCACCGGCGGCAGGCTGTTCGGCACGACGTGCAGGAACAGCAGCCGCATCGTGCCCATGCCGATGGCCCGCGACGCCTCGACGTAGGTGCGTGGCTTGATGGTCAGGACGACCGCCCGCATCACCGCGGCGACCCGCGGCGTGAAGGCCAGCGCCACCGCGATGATGACCGATTCCAGCGAGGAGCCGCGGGCCGCCACCAGGGCCAGCGCCAGCAGGAAGCCGGGGAAGGCCAGCAGGATGTCGATGATCGAGACGGTCACCCGCTCGACCCAGCCGCCGAAGAAGCCGGCGACCGCGCCGATCACCATGCCCAGCGACAGCGAGAGCGCCATCACCGCGACGGCGACCTGGAGGGAGATGCGGGTGCCCCAGATCAGGCGGGACAGCACGTCGCGCCCGAACTGGTCGGTGCCCAGGAGATGCGCGGCCGAGGGCGGGGCCAGCGTGTTGGCGAGGTCGGTCTCAAGCGGCGACATCGGGGCGATCCAGGGCGCCGCCACCGCCACGATCAGCAGTAGGGTCAGCAGGATCACGCCGATCAGGAAGCCCGGATGGCGGAAGTAGCGCATCAGGGACGACCGCCGCGGCGCGGTGGATACGGTTGCGATTGCTGCCATGGGTCACCGTGTGGACAGGCGCGGATCGACCAGCCCGTAGGCGAGGTCGAGCAGGCTGTTGACGAGGACGACGGCGACGGCCAGCACCAGCACGCCCGCCTGGACGAGCTGATAGTCGCGGGCCGAGACCGCCTTCAGGATCATCGAGCCGATGCCGGGCCGGCTGAACACCACCTCGATCAGGATGGCGCTGCCGAGCGACCAGGCGAAGGTCACCCCGACGATGGCGAGGATCGGCACCAGCGCGTTCTTCAGCGCCAGCCGCCACACCACCCGGCGTTCCGGCACCCCCATCGCACGGGCGACGCGGATGCAGTCCTGGCCCAGCACCTCCAGCATCGCCGAGCGGGTCAGGCGGGTGATGTAGGCCGCGACCGAGATTCCCAGCACCCCCGCCGGAAGCACCAGGTGGTGCAGGTGGGTGAGGACGCCGCCGCCCGAGCTGGCCCCCAGCGCCGGGAACCATTTCAGCTCCTGCGAGAACAGCAGGACGGAGGCGAGGCCGAGCCAGAAGACCGGGAAGGAAATGCCGAACAGCGCGACGATCATGATCAGCATGTCGCTCCACGATCCCTGCCGCTCCGCCGTGAGGATGCCGAGCGGGATGCCGATCGCCACCGCCACCGCGAGGCCGGCGAAGGCGAGGATCGCGGAGTCGGGAAGGCTGAACAGGATCTCCTCCAGCGCCGGGCGGCCGGTGACCACCGACGACCCGAAATCCCCAGTGACGGCGCGCAGCACGTAGAGCCCGTACTGCACGTAGACCGGCTGGTCGAGGCCGAGCTGGGCGCGCAGCGTCGCCAGCGCCTCCTCGGTCGCGTAGTCGCCCAGCATGTACTGGGCAGGGTCGCCGGGGATCATCCGGACCAGGAAGAAGGTCACGGTCACGATGCCGAACACCGTGATCGCGAGCTGCGAGAGTTGGCGAAGAAGCCGGTCCATCGTCACGCCTCCAGCAGCGAGACCGGATAGGCGCTCATCGTGAACAGGGAGTTCTGGACGAAGCCGGAGACCTTCTTGGTGTGGGCGATGAACAGGTGGTCAGCGTAGAGCGGGATCACCGGCACGTCGCCCATCACCTTGGCCTGGATCTTCCCGTAGACCTCCTTGCGGGCGGCGTCGCCCTGGGCCTGCCGGGCGGCGGCGATCAACTCCTCGATGCCCTCGTAATGGGCGGTGTTGAGGCCCGGCGGGAAGGAGGACTTGGCGAACAGCGACAGGATCGGGCTGTCCGGGTCCGGCGCGCCGACCACGCCGGTGATGCAGGTCGGCACCGTGCCCTTGTTGCGCGCCTGGAGGTAGGCGCCACGCTCCAGCACCTTGATCTTGGCGTCGATGCCCACGGCGGCGAGGTCGCTGGCGATCGGAACGACGATCTTGTCGTAGGGGTTGGCGCCCGGCGCCACGAGGTCCAGCGTGAAGCTTCCCACCCCGGCCTCCTTGAGCAGCGCCTTGGCCTTCGCCGGGTCGTAGGGGAACAGCGGGACTTTGTCGGAAAATTCCTGGAAGGAGGAGGTGAGGAAGCCGCTGGCCTCCGACTTGGTGCCCTTGAAGAAGCCGTCGATCAGCGCCTTGCGGTTGATGGCGTGGTAGATCGCCTGCCGCACCCGCAGGTCGCCCAGCGGCTTGATCGAGGTGTTGAGGACGAGGTTGATCGTGTGGTTGGCGTCGCGGTCGAGCACGGTGACCAGCCCGCCGCCCTTCAGGCGCTGGATGACCTCCGGCTGCTGCAGGCCGAAGAAGATGTCGATCTCGCCATTCTCCAGGGCGATGGCCGCCGCCGTCTCATCCTTGATGACGCGGAACTGCACCTCCTCGACCTTGGGAGCGCCCGCGAAATAGTCCTTGTTGGCGGACAGCTTGACCTCGCGGCCCGGCGCCCAGTTTTGGAACACGAAGGGACCGGTGCCGATGGGGTTCAGCGCGAAGGCCTTGTCGCCGATCTCGCCCAGCGCCTTGCGGCTGACGATCCAGCCCTGGTTGAAGGCCGACACCTTGTGCAGGAAGCCGGAATTCGGCTCCTTCAGCGTGATGACCACGCGGTCGGGGGACGGCGTCTCTATGGACTTGATGGAGGCGAGCTGCCCGCTGTAGCTGCTGCCGGTCTGCGGGTCGAGCACGCGCTCGAACGAGAACTTCACATCGTCGGAGGTGAAGGGGCCGAAGCCCTTGTGCCAGGTGACGCCGCTGCGCAGGGCGAAGCTGTAGACGGTGCCGTCGCCGGAAACCTCCCAGCCTGTGGCGAGGTCGGGGACGATGGCGTTGCTCGCCTCGTCATACTTGACCAGCCCGTTGAAGATCTGGGTGGCGACCGTCTGGTTCTCGATCTGGAAGATGCGGGCGGGATCGAGGTTGCCGATGTCGCTGCCGATGCGCACCCGCAGGACCGGCGGAGCCGCCGACGCCGGCAGAGGCCACCCACTGCCCGCCACCAGGGCGCCGGCGGCCAGCAGGGTGCCGAACTGGCGGCGGTTGACACCGCTCCGCTCGATCCGGCCGGCCCGTTCCTTGCGATTGATCCCGTCCATAAGCCTGCTCCTCTGTGTCAAAGATTTTACGGGCAGCGCTGAGATTTGTCCGGTCTATTTTTGCACACAATCTGCGCTGGACCCTTATGTCCGACCAAATTCGCAGGAATCATGCCACCCTGCGTCGAGCTGTCGCAGGCTGTCCATAAATTCTTTTGAATCAGCTATTTAAAGAGGTTCTCTGCAGCATTGCTTGTGAATATAGCAATATGCGTATCTGCGCAAAAGGCGGGCAGAGGCGGGTTTGAAATGGTGAAACTATGGACTTTGAATGCAAAAAAACCTCGTTGTATGCTGGTTGGGCGCCCGTGATGCGGCGCAGCAGCGGAAGAAGGAACCTCCTGAAATGAGCGATCTTTCCATCTACGAGCGCCAGGGCATCGGCAAGCCGCTCGGCTTCGGTCGCAAGTGCGCCCTCCTCATCATCGACTTCCAGATCGGTTTCACGCGCGAGGACGCCTTCGGCGGCTTCAACATCAACAGCGCCATCACCGCCACGGGAAAGTTGCTCGGACATGTCCGCCCGCTGGGCATGCCGATCGCCCACGCCTGCTTCATCGCGCCGGAGGCTGCGGGCGGTATCGGCCCGTTCGGCGAGAAGATTCCGTCGCTGCTGACCCTGACGGCCGATTCCCCCGACGTCGCCTTCGCTCCGGAGGTCGCACCGCTGCCCAACGAGTTCATCGTGCGCAAGCAGCACGCCTCGGCCTTCTTCGGCACCGCCCTGTCCTCCTGGCTGCGGGCGAACGCGGTCGACACGCTGCTGGTCACCGGCTGCACGACCTCGGGCTGCGTGCGGGCCAGCGTGATCGACGCCTCCGCCCACGGGCTGCGCCCGATCATCGTGGAGGAGTGCGTCGGTGACCGGGCGGAGGAGCCGCACCGCGCCAACCTGTTCGACATGGGCAAGAAATACGCCGACGTGATGCCGCTGGACGCGGTCATCGCCCATCTGGCGCTGGCGGACGCCGCCTGACCCGGCGGTTCCGTCCCTAAGCGCAACAAAGCGACTTCAACAGGCCGTCGCCGGAGCAGTTCGTCCGAAGCCATCCGGCACGCGAGCGGAAAGCAGCAACGCATGTCCGATCTTTCGACAACGCATCCGGCCCGGTCCGGCGGCGGCAGTCCCTCCATGCCCGGCCCCAGCGAGGCGGAAACCCGTGCCCGCCTCGCCCGCATCGAGAGCCTGAACCCGATCGTCAACGCCCTCCTGACGGTGGACGCCGACGGGGCGATCCGCCGGGCGCAGGCGCAGGACGAGGCACGGGCGGCAGGGGATTGGCCCGGCCTGCTCGACGGGGTGACGGTCACCGTCAAGGACTGCTTCGACCTGGCCGGGGAGACGACCAGCTACGGCTCCTCCACCCGCTTCGCCCGGCTGGGGCAACAAGACGCCCCGCTGATCCGCCGCCTGCGCAACGCCGGCGCCATCCTGGTCGGGCGCAACAACCTGTCCGAATTCTGCCTGGGCTCGACGAACCAGAACGAGCATCACGGCCCCTGCCGGAATCCCTGGGACACCGGCCGCGTGCCCGGCGGGTCGAGCGGCGGGTCGGCGGCGTCGGTCGCCGCCGGGCTGTGCCGGGTGTCCATCGGCACCGACACCGGCGGCTCCATCCGCATCCCGGCGGCGCTCTGCGGGGTGGTCGGGCTGCGGCCCAGCGTCGGCCGGGTGTCCAACGTCGGCATGATCCCGTGCAGCGTCGATTTCGACACCATCGGCCCGCTGGCCTACTCGGTCGCCGATGTGGCGCGCGCCTTCGCCGCCATCGCCGGCTACGACCCGGAAGCCCCCAATTCGGCGGAGGTCCCGCTCGGCAATTTCCTGCCGGATTTGAAGGCGGGGATCGCCGGTGTGCGCATCGGGCTGCCGCGCAACTTCTACTTCGACAATCTCCAGCCCGCGGTGGCGGAGCGGGTGCGCGCGGCGGCGGCGGTGCTGGAGAGGGAAGGTGCCGTTCTGGTCGACATCACCATCGAGGATGCCGAGGTGGCACAGACCCGCACCGCCTTCTCGCTGCTCGTCGCCGACATGGCGCAATACCACCTCGACAAGATGGAGACGGCGCCCGAATCCATCGGGCCGGAGGTGCTGCGCCGCCTGCAGTTGGGTCTGCCGGTGTCCGGTGTGCAATACGCGGAATCGCGGCGTTGGCTGGCCTCCTGGAAGCTGCGGTTCCGCAAGCTGTTCGAGCGGGTGGACCTGATCCTCACCCCGACCACCCCCATCGTGGCGCCGCGCATCTACGACAGCGCCGACATGATCGAGGCGACGCGGGCGGTCAGCCGCTTCACCTACGGCTTCGGCGCGCTCGGCCTACCCGCCATGTCGGTGCCCTGCGGCTTCGACGGCGACGGGATGCCGGTGGGCATGCAGATCGTCGGGCGCTGGTTCGACGAGCCGCTGGTCTTCCGCGCCGGGGCGGCCTTCCAGGCGGCGACCGACCACCACCGCCAGCGCCCCGCCCTGCCCGCCTGATGCCTCCCGCCTGATTTCCCGAAAGGACCCGCCATGGAACCGTTCGAACTCACGGCCAGCGAGGCCGCCCGCGCCATCCGCGACGGCCGCCTGACCAGCGAGGCGCTGGTCCGCTCCTGCCTGGAGCGGATCGAGGCTCGCGATCCGGAGGTGCGCGCCTGGATCACCGTCGATCCCGCCCTGGCGCTGGCCGCCGCGCGGGAGGCCGACAAGCGCCCCGCCGCCGGCCCGCTGCACGGCCTGCCCTTCGGGGTGAAGGACGTGATCGACACCGCCGACCTGCCGACCACCCAGAATTCGCCGATCTTCCAGGGTCACAGGCCCGCCCGCGATGCCGCCTGCGTGTCCATCGCGCGCAGCGCCGGGGGAATCCTGCTGGGCAAGACCGACACGGTGGAGTTCGCCTCCGGCGGGCGCAAGGCGGCGACGCGCAACCCGGTCAACCCCGCCCACACGCCGGGCGGCTCCTCCTCCGGGTCGGGGGCGGCGGTCGGCGACCGGCATGTGCCGCTGGCCTTCGGCACCCAGACCGGCGGCTCGCACATCCGGCCCGCCGCCTTCAACGGCATTTACGGCTTCAAGCCGACCTGGGGCGTGGTCAGCCGCGAGGGGATGAAGCACTACGCGGTGTCCCTCGACACACTCGGCTGGTACGGGCGTTCGGTCGCCGACCTCGCGCTGATGGCCGAGGCGTTTCAGTTGGACGGCATGGGTGCGACTCCGCCGGTCACCCTGGCGGGCCTGCGCGTCGGGCTCTGCCGCTCCCCCGTCTGGTCGCACATCGAGCCGGCGGGCGAGGCGGCGCTGCTGCTCGCCGCCCGGCGGCTTGAGGAGGCCGGCGCGGTGGTCGTGCCCTTCGAGCTGCCGGACGAATTCTCGACCCTGGCCGAGGTGCAGGACGTGATCCGCCGCGGCGAGGGGCGGGCCTCCTTCCTCAACCTATACATCAGCGACCGCCACCGGCTGCATCCCGAACTGGCCGACCATTGCGAGCACAACCGCGGCATCACCCCGCGCACCCTGGCCGAGGCCTACGACGTCGCCGACAGCTGCCGGCCGCGCTTCGCCGCCCTGTTCGAGTCCATCGACGTGATCCTGACCCCGCCCGCGCCGGGCGAGGCGCCGGAGGGGCTTCACACCACGGGCGACCACATCTTCAACTCGATCTGGACGGTGCTGCACGTCCCCTGCCTCGCCATGCCCTGCGGCCACGGGCCGCGCGGGCTTCCGGTGGGGGTGCAGCTGGTGGCGCCGCGTTTCCAGGACGCCGCCCTGCTGGCGATGGCCGAGGCCATGGCCCCGGTGGTCGACATCTGAGGGCCGGCGAAATCCCCTCTCCCCTCTGGGGAGAGGGTTAGGGTGAGGGGGTTGCGCTTTTGCCGAATCTACCGCCAAGCGCAACCCCCTCCCCGGCTCTCAGCTGATGCTGTAGGCATCCGCCTGACGCCGTCAGCGCTGGCCTTCAGCCAGCGCGAGAGGCCCTTCGGGCCACCCTCTCCCCAGAGGGGAGAGGGTTATAAAGCGCCTACGCGATTGCCTGTCCTGTTGCCATCCGTGACTTGAAACGATGCTGCGTCCCCCGGAAACTTTCCCGGACCGGGAGGGTTGGACGGGTGCGGCGCCGCAGACGGGCGCCCGAGCATCGGAGGAGAGGACGGATGAAGCTCGACGGGTCCTGCCACTGCGGCGCGGTGCGTTTCTCGGTGGACGCCTACGCGCCGGTTCCCTACCTGCGCTGCTACTGCTCGATCTGCCGCAAGACGGCGGGCGGGGGCGGCTACGCCATCAATCTGGGGGCCAATGCCGACACGCTGGAGGTGACGGGGGCGGAGCACATCTCCGTCTTCCACGCCCGCATCGACGGCCGGGAAAGCCCCGGCGAGCGGCGCTTCTGCGCGCGCTGCGGCTCCGCCCTGTGGGTGAGCGACCCGCGCTGGCCGGAGCTGGTCCACCCCTTCGCCAGCGCCATCGACAGCCCCCTGCCGGAGGCACCGGCCCACGTCCACATGATGCTGGGGTCGAAGGCCGACTGGGTCCCGGTCCAGGCCGGACCGGGGGACGAACAAAGCGACGACTACCCGCCGGAATCGCTGGAGGAGTGGCACCGCGCCCACGGGATGCTGGATGAAGGTAAAAAAATGGAGGGCGGGGCGTGAGCCCCGCCCTCCGGACCGGTCAGTTCTTCAGCTTGTAGCCGGTGCGGAAGATCCACCAGACCGCCGTCAGGCAGAGCGCCAGGAACAGCGCGGTCATGGCGAGGCTGATCCCCACCGGCACGTCGGCCTGTCCGTAGAAGCTCCAGCGGAAGCCGCTGACCAGATAGACGACCGGGTTGAACAGGGTGATCTTCTGCCACAGCGGCGGCAGCATGCTGATCGAGTAGAAGCTGCCGCCGAGGAAGGCCAGCGGCGTGATGACCAGGATCGGCACGATCTGCAGCTTCTCCCAGCCGTCCGCCCAGACGCCCAGGATGAAGCCGAACAGGCTGAATGTGACCGAGGTCAGCACCAGGAAGGCGACCATCCAGAACGGGTGCTGGATCGAGTAATCGACGAACAGCCGGGCGGTCAGCAGAATCAGCACGCCGAGGACGATCGACTTGGTCGCTGCCGCCCCGACATAGCCGAGCACCGTCTCGAAGGCCGAGATCGGAGCCGACAGCACCTCGTAGATCGTCCCGGAATAGCGCGGCATGTAGATGCCGAAGGAAGCGTTGGACACGCTTTCCGTCAGCACCGACATCATGACGAGGCCGGGCACCAGGAAGGCGCCGTAGCTCACCCCGTCCACCGCCGTGAAGCGCCCGCCGATGGCCGCCCCGAAGACGATGAAGTAGAGCGAGGTCGAGATGACCGGCGCCGCGATGCTCTGGAACAGGGTGCGCCAGGTGCGGGCCAGCTCGAACAGGTAGATGGCCTTGACCGCATGAAGGTTGATGGGGGAGGTCATGCCCGCTCCTTCACAAGGCTGACGAAGATCTCCTCAAGGGAGCTTTCCTCGGTGTGCAGGTTCGTGAAATCGATGCCGTGGTCGCCCAGCTTGCGGAGAAGCCGGGCGATGCCCGTCTGGTCGTCCTGCGTGTCGAAGCTGTAAACCAACTCCCGCCCGTCGCCGGACAGGGTCAGGGGGTAGCCGGCCAGCTCCGCCGGGATGGACTCCAGCGGGTTCTGGAGTTGCAGAGTCAGAAGCCGCTTGCCGAGCTTGCGCATCAGCGCGGCCTTGTCCTCGACCAGGACGATGCGGCCGTTGGAGATGACGCCGATGCTGTCGGCCATCTCCTCTGCCTCCTCGATGTAGTGGGTGGTCAGGATGATGGTTACGCCGCTGTCGCGCAGGTGCCCGATCATCTCCCACATGCCCCGGCGAAGCTCCACGTCCACCCCGGCGGTCGGCTCGTCGAGGAAGAGGATGCGCGGCTCATGCGACAGGGCCTTGGCGATCATCACGCGGCGCTTCATGCCGCCGGACAGCGCCATGACCTTGCTGTCCTTCTTGTTCCAGAGGGACAGGTCCTTCAGCACCTTCTCGATGTGGGCGGGATCGGGCGGCTTGCCGAACAGCCCGCGGCTGAAGCTGACGGTGGCCCAGACGCTCTCGAACGCCTCGGTCGTCAGCTCCTGCGGGACGAGGCCGATCAGCGAGCGCGCGGCGCGCCAGTCGCGCACGATGTCGTGCCCGTCGACCGTCACGGTGCCAGCGGTGGCGTTGACGATGCCGCAGACGGTGCTGATGAGCGTCGTCTTGCCGGCCCCGTTCGGTCCCAGCAGGGCGAAGATCTCGCCGCGGCGGATGTCGAGATCGATCCCTTTCAGCGCCTGGAAGCCGGTGGCGTAGGTCTTTTCCAGCCCACGCACCTGAATGATCGGCTGCATGTCCCCCCTCTGCCTGTCGGTCGGCCCGTTCCGGGCGGGCGTCACCTTAACGGCGGGACGGCCCGCGGTCATCGGGCATTCGGCGCGACGCAACCATTCCGGATGAGGGGGTCCTGATTTGGGAGTCCCGATTCGGGGTGAGGGACACCCGCCCACAAATGATTTCGGGACAACAGCCCTGCCCATCCCCATATTATGTAAAAAGCACGATAGAGGACGAGCGCTCATGCCGAAAGATGTTGTGCTCAGCGATGTCGATGTTTGGGAAAGCTCCATCACCACATGGCTGCGTGCCAACGTGGCCGAGGACCCGGCACACGATGTCGACCATCTTCTTCGCGTCTGGCGCACCGCCAAGGCCCTGGCCGCGGCGGAGGCCGAACGGGACGGCGGGCCGTCGTCCGAGACGCTGGCCGACATGCTCGTCGTGCTGGCCGCGGCCCTGCTCCACGACATCGTGAACGTGCCCAAGGACCATCCGGACCGCAGCCGCGCCTCCCGCCTGTCGGCGGACCGGGCGGAGGAGGTCCTGCGCGGCATGGGCTTCCCGGACGCGCTGATCCCCGCCACCCGCCATGCCATCGAGGCGCACAGCTACTCCGCCGGCATCCCGCCGCTGACCGTGGAGGCGAAGCTGGTCCAGGACGCCGACCGGCTGGAAAGCCTGGGGGCCATCGGCATCGCCCGCTGCTTCGCCACCTCCGGCCTGATGAAGCGGGCGCTGTTCCACGGCGAAGACCCGATGGCCGAGGGCCGCCCCCTCGACGACCTGCAATACGCGCTGGACCATTTCAAGGCGAAGCTGCTGCTGCTTCCCAACACCATGCAGACCCCGGCGGGCCGGGCGCGGGCGCAGGAACGCGCCGCCTTCCTGCTGTCCTTCCAGGTCCAGCTTCTGGCGGAGATCGCCGGGGACGCCTGACGGTCCCGGCACGGCCTGCGTGTAAAGGCAGGCCCGACGACAACGCTCTCCTCCCCGGGGCGGCGTCGCGTTAGCATAACCTAATGGAGCGTTCCGCGCTGACGGTGCGGCTCTTGCGGACCGGGCCGCGGCAATCGCGGCGCGGCTTGGTCTGTTGTGCGAAACGACGCTATTCGGGTTGCATTGACCATGAACAAGAACAGGCATTCCGGCGGCCCTTCCGCGCCGGACATGCGCAAACTGTCGGACGCTCTCGCTTTGGCCCAAAAAGGCGAACTGGGACGCGCCGTCGCGTTGTTCGAACAGGCGACCAGGGGCGCCGCCTTGACCCCGCAGATCGCGGGGTTCGGACGGGACCTCCAGGCGGCGGTCGGCAACGCCGCCTTCGGAAGCCAGCGCTACGACGACGCCTTGATCGCGTTCGAGCGGGCGCGCCACTACGATCCACATCACCCCGGAATCCTGCTCAACATCGGCAACACGCTGTTCAGGATGGGCGCCCACGACCGCGCCGCCGGGACGCTCGAACAGGCGCGGTCGCTGCACCCGGCAAGTCCGGACACGCTGCTCAGCCTCTCGGCGGCGCTGTTCCAGTTGGGACGCCTCGCGGAGGCGGAGCGTCTGGCCCGTCAGGCGGCGGCGGTGGCGCCGAGCGCGCCCGCGGTGTGGTTCAACTTGGGGACCGCCCTCAAAGGGCAGGACAAGCTGGCCACCGCCGCGGAAGCCTACCGCCGCGCTTTGAGGATCGCGCCGCAGAATCCGACCGCGGCGGTCGGGCTGATCCAGACGAAGCAGCGATCCTGCGACTGGTCCTCCTTCGACGACGACGCGGCCATGCTGGAGGCCATCGCGTCGCAGGGTGTGCCGGTCCAGGCCTCCATGATGCTGTCCCACCGCGTGTCCGCCCGGTCGCTCCTGGCCGCGGCGCAGGCGCACGCGCGGACGATCCGGTCGAAGCCGGTGCGGCTGAAGACGAAGCCCGGCAAGGCGGACGTCGCGACCATCGCCTATCTGTCGAACGACTTCCGCCAGCATCCGGTCGCGCAGCTGCTGGCCGAGGTGCTGGCGCTGCACGACCGGTCGCGTTTCCGCGTGCTCGCCTACAGCTACGGCCCGGACGAAGACGGCGTCGAGCGCCGCCGCATCCGCGAAGGCGTCGACCGCTTCATCGACATCGGCTCCCTGACCGCGGAGGCCGCCGCCGAAACGATCCGGCGGGACGGCGTCGACATCCTGATCGACCTCAAGGGCTACACCGGCCACCCGCGGCCGCACATCCTCGCCGCCCGGCCGGCACCGGTGCAGGTCCAGTTCCTGGGCTATCCGGGCACCATGGGCGCGCCCTGGATCGACTACATCGTCGCCGATCCCATCGCCCTGCCGCCGGAACTGGAGGATGGCTTCACCGAGGCGGTCGCGCGGATGCCGCGCTGCTTCCTGCCGCGGGACCGCCGGTACGAGGTTCCACCGCCGCCGCCACGGTCGGCCTGCGGTCTCCCGGCGGATGGCTTCGTGCTCGCCTGCTTCAACAACGCCTACAAGATCACGCCCGAGATCTGGGCCGTCTGGATGGCCCTGCTGCACAAAATACCCGACGCGGTGCTGTGGTTTGCCCGGACGACCGCGGAGACTGAGCAGAACCTGCTCCAAGCGGCCCGATCAGCGGGGGTTGCAACGGATCGCGTCGTCTTCGCGCCCTGGGCGCCGACCCTGGAGGATCATTTGTCCCGTCTCCAGAACGCCGACCTGATGCTGGACACCTTGCACTACGGTGCCCACACGACGGCGAGCGATGCGCTGTGGGCCGGGCTCCCGGTGGTGACGTGCCTGGGCCACACGTTGCAATCGCGCATCGCCGCCAGCCTGCTCCACACCGCGGGCCTGCCGGACTTCGTGAGGGAGTCTCTGGCGGGTTATGAAGACACCGTTCTTCATTGGGCGAACAACCGCGCCGCTCTGGAAGCCGTTCGGAAGAGGCTGCGCGCCGAGCGCGACGGCGGGCCGCTGTTCGACATGAACGCCTACACGCGCTCGCTGGATCAGGCGCTGCTGACGATGCTGGACCGACAGCGCAGAGGCTTGCCGCCGGCGACGTTCACGGTCGTCGGGTAAAACGACGGGCGAAACGAAAAAGGACCGCTCCGGAGGAGTCGGTCCTTTTTTCCGGCCCGGATGGGCGGGCCGCCGCGTCGAGGGGCCGGAAGGCCCTGGCGCCGGTCATTCGCGCATCAGCGTCGGCAGGTCGAGCGTCGAGGTGCCGGCCGCCGGGGCGAAGGTGCCGGACGACACAGCCTGGTATACGATGTACAGCGGGGTGGCCGAGATCCAAGCGCTGGCGAACTCCGTAACACCCTTGGCAATGGTCGACAGAAGGCCGTCGTGGTGGCTGTGATGGGCGGAAGCGTAAGCCATGATGTGTCTCCTCTTTGCTGATGGGGTTATTGTGCCGTGGCATACCCAATACCAGAAGCGCTATGCCCGCAGAGCAGCAAGACCGAAAAATTACAGCTTCCTCAAGCGTTTAGGATCAAAACAGTCGGTCTGCCGAACCAAAATTTTGGATACTCCGGTATGACTTCACCCACATGATTGCGTATGTGTTTGTCGGAGAATCGCGTATTCTCCCATCATTACCCCTGGAGATAATCTGGAGAGCCGTCTGTGCCGGTGCATGAGTGGCCGCAGATCGTGCGCGCGTTACGAAGGCTGCACGGCCTGACCGCCGCGCAGTTCGCCGTCATGCTGGCCACCACCGAGGAAACCGTCGCCCGCTGGGAATCCGGCGCCACCCTGCCCGACCCGCGGGAGCAGGCGTTGTTGCGCGATGTGCTGACCGGCCATTTCCGGCACCACCCCACCTTCCTCGGCCTGAAGGCGATGGTGCGGAGCATGGGCGAGAAATGCACCCTCTACACACCTGGGCTGATCGCCCAGGCCGTGTCACCGCCGCTGGCCCGATGGATCGAGCGGCACCGCTTCGACATCGTCGGCTCCTCCCTGCTGCCGCGCATCGACGGTCAGACCGCCGAGATGATGGAGCGCTACGCCCTGCCCATGCTGGATGGAACGAACGACGTCCTGTCCGTCACCTACAACGACCGGGCCGTGGCCTGCCGCAACGCCGTCATCAACCGGCGACTGAGCGTCGTCCCGGTGGACGGCGTGCGCGTCCTCGTGCTGGTGGACCGCGTGCTCTACCTGGACGACGGCCATGACACGCCGGACCCGGATGTCCACATGCTCACCGCCGACGAACTGGCCGACGGCTGATGGCTGACGGCGACCGGGGCTGACCGCCCTTCCGAAGATCCGGCTTGCTCCCGGCCGCGTTGTCTGCTCCATGGACGCCGGTACGGAGGGGAGCCAAGGCTTTGAGCACGGGACTGATCGCGTTGCTGGACGATGTGGCCGGGTTGGCGAAAGTTGCCGCCGCCTCGCTGGACGATGCCGCCGGACAGGCGGCGCGGGCGGGGGCCAAGGCCGCCGGAGTGGTGGTGGACGACGCCGCGGTGACGCCGCGCTACATGGTCGGCTTCACCGCCGACCGCGAACTGCCGATCATCGGCAAGATCGCGCTGGGTTCGCTGAAGAACAAGCTGGTGTTTCTGCTGCCCCTGGCGCTGGCGCTCAGCCTCGTGGCGCCCTGGGCGATCACGCCGCTGCTGATGCTGGGCGGCGGCTTCCTCTGCTACGAGGGAGCGGAGAAGGTGTGGGAGGCGCTGCGCCCACACGCGGCGCATCATGCTGCCGAGGGATTGGACGCTGCGGAGCAGGACGCCGCGCAGTTCGAGCGGGAGAAGGTCAACAGCGCCATCAAGACCGACCTGATCCTATCGGCGGAGATCATGGCCATCGTCCTGTCCACGGTCGCCGCCGAAACCTCATCCTTCTGGATGCAGGCCGCCGTCCTTGCCATCGTCGGGGTGGGCATCACGGCGCTGGTCTATGGCGCGGTGGCGCTGATCGTGAAGGCGGACGACGCGGGTCTGTCGCTGGCGCAGAACGGGCGCCCGGCGGCCAGCCTCCTGGGGCTGCGCAGCCCCTCCTCCAGTGCGCCGGGCGGCGCCGACCGGGCGCTCGCCCCGGTGACGCAGGCGATCGGGCGCGGTCTGGTCAAGGGAATGCCGGTCTTCCTGAAACTGCTGGCGCTGGTCGGCACCGCCGCCATGCTGTGGGTGGGCGGTGGCATCGTCATCCATGGGCTGGAAGGCTTTGGCCTGACCGCGGCCGGGCACGCGATCCACGGCGTCGCCGTGGCGGCGGGAGAGGCCGTGCCGGCGGCGAAGGCCGCGGTGGAATGGCTGGTCGGGGCGGCGGGGGCCGGGGTGTTCGGGCTGCTGCTGGGCGCCCTGCTGATCCCCCTAGTGCACAAGGTGATCGAGCCGCTCTGGGGCATGGTGAGGGGCAAATAGAGCGTCTGGAAGCGCGAAGGGGCGGCCCTGCCCGGACCGCCCCTTGGCGTTTGCCCTTCACACGCGGCCCTGCCCCGTTTCCACAATGACAAGGACGCTCCATGGACGGGGCTTGGTGTGCCCGGACCGGCCGTGGGTCCGCCGAGAGATCGGAGCGCCGTATATTAATATATCAGCACCCCGTCCCTTGGCAAGCCTCCTGCCCTCACATCAGCATGTTCGGCAGGAACAGCACCAGCCCCGGCCACAGCGCCAACACGGCGACCAAAGCGATGACGGTGCCGACGAAGGGCAACGACTCGACGATGTATTCTTCCACCGGGCAGTCGAGCAGGCTGCACACCGTATACATCGCCACACCCACCGGCGGCGTCATCGAGCCCAGCGTTACGATGGTCATCATCAGGATGCCGAAATGCACCGGATCGACGCCCAGCGGCGTCACGATGGGCAGGAAGATCGGCGTCAGCAGCAGGACCAGCACCGTGCTTTCGACGAACAGGCCGGCGATGAACAGGAAGATCAGGATCAGCGCGACCACCAGCAGCGGGTTGGTGGTGAGTTGGGTCATCGCCTCGGCGATGGTCTGGGGCGCCTGCTCGAAGATAATGGCGTAACCGACCATGCCCGAGAACAGGATGATGAGCATGATCAGGCCGGTGTCCACCACCGCTTCCTGAAGCGCCTCGGCCACCGCGGCCCAGGTCAGCTCCCGGTGCAGCAGGAAGCCGACCACCGCGGCGTAGACGACGGCGAAGGCGCCGACCTCCGACGGGGTGAACAGGCCGCCGCGGATGGCGAACAGCAGAGCCACCGGGAACAGCAGCGCCCATTTCGCGTCGGCCATCGCCCGGCCTACGGCACGCAGGGTCGGACGCTCCGCCATCTCCGGACGGTAGCCGCGCCGCTTGGCGATCAGCCAGACAGTCAGCATCAGCCCGGCCATCATCAGCAGACCCGGAATGACGCCGGCCAGGAACAGCCGGCCGATCGACACGTTGCCGACGAAGCCGTAGAGGATCAGCCCCAGGCTGGGCGGGATGGTCGCGGTGATCAGCGAGCCGACCGCGATGACCGCCGAGGTGAAGCCCTTCGAATAGCCGCGGGCGATCAGGCTGGGGCCGAGGATGCGGGCCTCCATCGCGGCGTCGGCCACCGCCGAACCGGAGACGCCGCCCATCAGCGTGGACAGCACGATGCAGACCTGCGCCAGCCCGCCGGACATCCAGGAGACCAGCACGTTGGAGCAGTTGATCAGGCGGCTGGTGATGCCCGTCCGGTTCATCATGTGCCCGGCGAGCACGAAGAAGGGCACGGCCAGCAGCGGGAAGCTCTGCGAGGCCGAGGCGACCTGCTGCACCCCGATGGACATCGGAATGATGTCGTTCGTGGCGAAGAAGGAGAAGCCGGCGATGCCGATGGCGAAGGCGATCGGAAGCCCGAAGGCCATCAGCGCGAAGAAGGTGACGGCAAGCAGGGTCACGGCACGACCTCCTCGATGTCGCCGGCCTTGGGAGCCGGCGCGAAGACCGGTTTGGGATGGCTGCGCAGCCCGCGCAGCGTGTCCAGGATCTGCCCGGTCAGCGTGATCGCCAGCAGCAGGCAGCCCACCGGCACCGCCGATGTCACGAAGGCGTAGCTGATGCCGCTGTCGCCGAACTGGCGCTCCAGATTCAGCATGGTCAGCCGGTAGCCCATCACCGTCATGGTGAGGAGGAAGGCGAGGACCAGCACGCCCAGAACGACATCCAGCAGGGCCCGGCTGGAGTCCGGCAGGCGCTTCACCAGATAGTCGATGCCGATGTGGGCGCGCTTGCGCAGCGCCATGTCGGCGCCGAGGAAGGCGACCCAGACGAACAGAAGCTGCGCCACGTCCACCGACCAGACCAGGGGATGGCCGAACCAGCGCATGACGCCGGCGGCGAAGACGAGCAGCACGATGGCAGCGAGGAGAAGCATCGCCAGGAAGGCTTCCCCCTTGTGAAACAAGGACGACATGATGGCGGTCCCTTGATGGCGGAAGGTGACGGCAGGCAGCGTTGATCTTGGGAGGGACTGCCCCCACCCCGGCCCTCCCCCGCTGTCGCAGGGGAGGGAGAATTTGTCCCCTCCCCTGCGACAGCGGGGAGGGTCAGGGAGGGGGCAAGCTCAGCGCGAACCGATCCCCGCCTCAGTTCTGCAGCAGCTTTTCCACTTCCTTGTGGAGTTCGGCGTAGCCCAGCTTCTCGTAGACCGGCGCGGTGGCCTTGCGGAACGGGGTCACGTCGATCTCCTCGATCGTCATGCCCTTGTCCTTCATCTGCTTCTCGAAATCGGCGAGCGACGCCTGGGTGGCGCGCGACGCGCTGTCGCCGGCCTTCAGCGCCTCTTCCTTCAGGATCGTCTGCTGCTCCGGCGGCAGCTTGTCAAACCAGGCGGCGCTGGTGACGATGCCGGTGATCAGGTTGATGTGGCCGGTCTTGGTGACGTGGTTGGTCACCTCGTACAGACGGGAACCGAAGCTGGCCGGGTGCTGCGCCTCGACGCCGTCGATCACCTTCTGCTGAAGGCCGGTGTAGACCTCCGACCAGCCCATCGGGGTCGGGGTGGCGCCCATGGCGCGGATCGTCTCCATCCACACCGGAGCGCCCGGCGTGCGCATGCGGATGCCGGCGAGGTCTTCCGGCCCCTTCACCGGCTTGTTGGTCAGCAGGTGCCGTTCGCCCTGCCACCAGTTGAAGGACAGGACCTGATGGCCCGACGCCTTGCGCAGCTTGTCCGACCACTGGTCGAACATCGGCGAGGTGACGACCTTGCGGATGCCGTCGTAGCCCTGGGCGAGGTACGGGCCGCCCAGAACGCCGAACTCCTTCACGAAGACGGCGAGACGCCCGCCGTCCACGACCACCGCGACTCCGGCCCCGGCGCGGGCCTGCTCCAGCACGTCCTCATCCTTGCCGAGCTGCGAGCCGGGAAACAGGCGGACGGCCATCTTGCCGCCGGACCGCGCCTCGACGCTCTTCTTGAACTCTTCCAGCCCCTTATAGAGCGGGTCCTGCTGGGCCAGCGCCGTGTTGACGCTGAGCGTGTAGTCGGCGGCCAGCGCGCCGCCGGCGACGGTGGCCAGCGCAAAGCCGAGGGCGGCCACGCGCCAGGTGCGGGTGATGATGCTCATGTTTCCTCCCTTTGAGGACAACGCCTCTTGCACGGAGGCGATTGTTCGGTACGCGACTGGTATGGTAGTATACAAGAATGGTGTTGTCCATGGGCTTGCGTACGACGCAGGATGAATCCGCCGCCCAGGATCGTCCGGGCGGGCACCGGCGGGGCGGACGGAAAGAAGAAAGGATGGGAGGAGCATGTTGAGGAGGATCGAGCCGGATTCGGCGGAGCCCGTGGCGCGCCGCGTTTTTCGGGAGTTGCGCCACGCCATCGTGACGATGCAGTTCCAGCCCGGCCAGCCGCTGTCCGAACAGGAGGTCGCGGGCCAGCTTGGGGTCAGCCGCCAGCCGGTGCGCGAGGCCTTCATCAAGCTGAGCGAGTCCGGGCTGGTGGTCATCCGCCCACAGCGCGGCACCTTCGTGGTGAAAATCTCGGCCAAGCAGGTGATGGACGCCCGCTTCGTCCGCGAAGCGGTGGAGCGGGCCGTGGCCCGCAAGGCCGGCGAGGGATTGCCGGCCCGCACCGTCGCGGAGCTGGAGGCCAACCTGAAGGCGCAGCGGGAAGCCGCCAAGAGCACCAACCCGGCGTCCTTTCTGGAGTTGGACGAAGCCTTCCACCGCACCATCGCGCTCGGGGTGGACTGCGAATACGCCTGGCGCGTGGTGGAGGAGACCAAGGCCCAGATGGACCGGGTGCGCTACCTCAGCCTGCCGCAGGCGACCCCGCTGGACCGGCTGATTTCCCAGCACGAGCAGATCGTCGAGGGCATCCGCGCCCGCTGTCCCGACGCCGCCGAGGCGGCCATGCGCCTGCATCTGCGCGAGATCCTGAACTCCCTGCCCGAGCTGGCCCGGCGCTTCCCCGACCTGTTCGACAGCGAGTCCGCTCCGGCGGAGCCGATCGCCGAATCCGCATGAACGCTGGAATCACAGCGCTGCAAGAGAATCAATGGCAGCGCTGTGAAGAGCGCCACGAATACTTGGATCATCGAAGCATCGCCCTATAACAGCGCTGTGTTGCGCTGCAATATCGCTATGGATGGCATGCGAATTGCGCGGTTTGTCTTTAAGCCGTGCGGTGCGAACATTGGCTCAGCACAAAAACGAGGCCTGCCCGCCCCCGCCGAAGCCAATTGGAGCCTTGCCATGAAAACCCACATCATCGCCCGCCTCGTGATCGTCAGCGGCTTCGCCCTCGCCTCCCTGCTGACCGCCGCCATCCAGTAAACCCGTCGTCCAAATGAAAAGGGCCGCGCGGCCCGGGTCTTCCCGGATCGCGCGGCCCTTGGATACGAAAAGACGTCCGGGTCAGTCGGCGTGGGCGCCGCTCGGCATCGCCGGGGGCGTGACCTTGTTCCGGCCCCACTGGCCGAGAACCACCAGCACAACGATGAAGGCCGTGATGTCGAAGACCGACAGGCAGACGAACAGCGGCTCGTAACCGATCGTGCTGGCGAGCTGGCCGATGATCAACGAGAAGATCATGCCGCCCATGTAGCCGGCCATGCCGCCGAAGCCGGTCGCCGTGGCGACGTCCTGCTTCTCGAAGGTGTCGGTGACCAGGGCGTAGAGCAGGCTCGACAGCATCTGGTGCGCGAAGGCGCCGACCGAGAACAGGAAGATGGCGGTGATCGGGCTGCTGGTCAGGCCGATCAGGGCCGGGCCGATCATGCACACCGCGCCGATGCCGATGCCGGCGATGCGCGAGTTGACCAGCGACATGCGGAAGCGCTTGGCGAAGAAGGGCGACAGGTAGCCGCTGAGGACGCAGCCGATGTCGGCGAACAGGAAGGGCAGCCAGGCGAACAGCGCGAACTGCTTGATGTCCATGCCGCGGGTGCTGACCATGTAGAGCGGAATCCAGAAGCTGAAGGTCTGCCACGCCGGCTCGGTCAGGAAGCGGGCGGCGGCGATGCCCCAGAACTTGCGCATGGTGACGACGCGCTTCATCGAGGGCTTGGGAAGCTGGACCTGCTCCTGGCCGTCCAGGATGTAGGCGTGCTCCTCCTTGGTCAGGCGCGGGTGGTTCTCCGGGTTGCGGTACAGCGCCAGCCACAGCATCGACAGGCCGACGCCCAGCAGGCCGGTGACGACGAAGGCGATCTGCCAGCTCCAGGTCACGGACAGCCAGATCACCAGCGGCGGGGCGATCATGGCGCCGACGGAGCTGCCGGTGTTGAACCAGCCCGTGGCGATGGAGCGCTCCTTGGCCGGGAACCACAGGGTGGCGGTCTTGGCGCCCGACGGCATGGCCGCCGCCTCGCTGATGCCCAGCAGGCCACGGAAGAAGGCCATCGACTGCCAGCCGCCGGAGAAGGCGTGCAAGGCCGCGGCACTGCCCCAGACGAAGGCGAACATCGCGTAGCCGAATTTCAGGCCGATGAGGTCCGTCACATAGCCGGCGATCGGCTGCATCAGGCTGTAGCAGAGCTGGAACACGCTGACGATGTAGGAATACTGCTCCGTCGAGAAGTGCAGTTCTTCCTTGAGCATCGGCGCCAGGATGCCCAGCGTGTTGCGGTCGATGTAGTTGATGATCGTCCCCAGCATGATGAGCGCCAGGACTTTCCATCTCAGGCCACGCACTATCTTCATGACTTCCTCACTTGCCTGTTCATCGGCAGGCATGGGCGCACGCCTTTCCCTTCCGGGAATTTCCTGGCGATTGCAATTATTGGGTGGGGCCCAGAGGCTTGAAGGCTGACACGCGGTGGGCTCCGCATGCGTCGCATATATTAATATATCAGTTTAGCGCGCAAGCGCTAAGTCGGCCGCTCCACCATGACCGACACTATGTCGCATACCAGATGGCAGGAAAAACAAGGGGGCACGGCCCTAAAACAAAGGAGGGGCACGGCCCTGTCCGGCGCCGCGCCCCTCCTTTGCCAACCCGCTGATCGGGAATTAGAACTGGCTCTCCGCAACCTTCTTGACCAGAAAGTCGCGGAAGACCGCGATGCGCTTGGAATGGCGCAGTTCCTCCGGATAGACGAAGAAAGCGTCCACCTTCGACCCGGACTGGTCCGGCAGCACTCGCACAATATCGTTCAGGCCGGTCACCAGATAGTCGGGCAGCGAGCCGACGCCCAGCCCGCTCTCCACGGCGCGGAAGATCGCGTACAGGTTGTTGACCTGAAGAACGGTCCGGTCGCGGGCCACCGCATCGGTCACCAGATCGCGCAGCCAATGGGTGTTCGCGAAAGGCGGGCGCAGCTCCTGCGGATAGGTCACCAGATCGTGCGAGGCGAGATCGGCCACCGTCTGCGGCTCTCCCTTGCGGTCCAGGTAACGGCGGTGCGCGTAGAGGTGCGAGCGGAAGGTCATCAGGTGCCGCTGGATCAGGTCCGGCTGGCGCGGCGGGCTGACGCGGATCGCCACGTCGGCCTCGCGCATGCCCAGATCCAGCTCCGTGTCGGTGATGAGCAGGGTGAGCTGGATGTCCGGGTAGAGCGCAAGGAATTCCCCGATGCGCGGAGTCAGCCAGGTCGAGCCGAAGGCGGCCGTGGCCGTCACCTTCAGCGGTCCCTTGGCGGCGTCCTTGCTCTCGCTCAGCATCGCCTGGGTCATCGACAGCTTCGCGAAGATGTCGCGCGCCGCGTGATTCAGCAACTCGCCCTGCTCGGTCAGGATCAGCCCGCGGGCGTGCCGGTGAAACAGCGGTACGCCGAGGCTGTCCTCCAGCGCGCTGATCTGCCGGCTGACCGCCGATTGGCTGAGGTTGAGGGCCTCGCCCGCGTGGGTGAAGCTGCCGGCCTCGGCCACAGCGTGGAACACCCGCAACTTGTCCCAGTCCATCATCCCGTCCTGCTTCCCATGCCTTCGCCTGTCGGTCGGGGTCTGTCAGCGGGAAATTTCGCCGAGCGCCCCTGTTCCAATACTCTTTATGGCAAAAAGCGGCGCAGGTCTTCCATCGCGAACGTCATGAGCGGTCCGGGCGACCGGATGTTGAACGTATTGAATGCGGGATTACGGCCGACGGACCACGGTTGTCACAGCGCACAAAGGCTCACATGGAAGCGATGTCCTTTTCCGCCGTGTCCTTCAACAGCTGATCGAAGCTTTCGGACTTGAAGCCCAGAGCGCTGAGCTTGTCCCCCGCCGCGCGTTCCGAGTCGGTCCGCGCCATCTTGTTCAAGGCGAATTCCGCCGTCAGCTTTATGCTGGTTCCTCCGCCTTCTGGTTGGCTCATCAACGAGCTGCGCTCCCACATCGAGCTTCGCAACTCGTTTGTGATCGCCACAGCCTGATCCAGGCGTGATGACGAATTTGCCGTTTTATCAATAGCGGACAGTCGCGCCTCAATGCTTTCCGAAAGTGTTCTGATCTTCTTCTGTTTGTCGGTTTCCTGCCCGGCACCCGCTTCGGCAGCGCCCTTCCAGAAGGTCTGGCTGCGCGATTCCTTCAGTTTTCCCGAAAGCGCGTCGTTCATTTCATCAGACGACATTTGCCCCGACGAAACGAAGAGACCCAATGCGCTTCTATCATTGCTGGATAGCTTGCCGAACAATGAAAGCGCATCGCCTTTTAAAGCTAATGCCAACGGACTTAGTGATACTTGATCAGTCTTCGTATTTCCAACCACCGCCACATCATCTTTAGATTTCTCAGATACTGCCTTGTTCATTGCCGTTTGGTGCTGCGTTGATGGTAAGGGAGCAGCGTTGTTAAAGGAGATTTGAGAATTCATTATTACCTCCGATTTTGATTCACTCCACCAATCAAGCGAAATGGATCAGCCCATAGCACTTCACAGAATATCTGTACTCGATGAAATTATCAACAAAATAAAATAGTTAGATTGCGAAGTGATGCGCATACGTTAATATGCTTCTTTAGATAACTAAGGTTAGTGGGAATATAATCAAAATTGCGACGTTCGTGATTTATGGTTTATAGATTTTCGTTTTCTCTCTAACAAAAACAAGAAGGATAATGATATGGGTACATATGTACTTTCAACTGGAAACGATTACTGGGTCTCGCCGAATCCGAGCGAGCAGGTAAATGTTTATGCGGGTGAAGGAAACGACACCGTTGGCGGGGGAAATCTGGACGATTACCTGGATGGCGGTAACGGCAACGACGATTTGTATGGGTTCAACGGAAATGATTTTTTGAACGGACTTGCCGGCTCCGATTATCTGGTCGGCGGAGCTGGGAACGATACCTTGTTAGGTGGCGATGGTTGGGATTATCTCTATGGAGGCGATGGAGACGATGTCCTGAACGGTGGGGCCTGCGCCGGTTCCGGTGGTGTAATTGGCATGGACGAGCTTTATGGCGGAGCCGGCAACGACGTCTATCTCCACTACAACAATGATGGTGGAGTTTCCGCTATTTCTGATAGCTCAGGGACAGCGGATCGGGTAATTTTCAATGATGCCACCATTTATGACTTGGAGTTTTATGTTACCGGAACAAGGTTGACGATTACTACGTCGGCTGACTACGCAGATGGATATAACAACAACGGCGTCGAGATTTACAACTTCTTTGGCGTGAGCAATGGGTATCTCACCCACGGCTCCGGGGAGGTCGAGTATCTTCAGGTTGGAAACTCCGCTTACAGCATATGGGGTCTCCTGTTCGGGTAAAATCCGACATCGTGCTTGCGGGATTTTCGCATATGTCAGCGCCGATCCCGCAATCCCGCAAACAAAAATGATGAACGGCAATTGTCAGAATGGACTTTGAACACTCAAGCCTAACATCCGTCGCATTTTTATTTCACTCCACCAGATGCCCCAACGGCAGGGCCGTACGGTAGCGCACCTGTTTCAGCGCGAAGCTTGAGCGGATGTTGGCGACCCCGGAAATCCGCGTCAGATGCTCCTTCAGAAAACGCTCGTAGCTGGCGAGGTCGGGGACCACCACGCGCAGCAGGTAATCGGCGTCGCCGGTCATCAGATAGCATTCCATCACCTCCGGCAGGGCCATCACGGCGGCCTCGAAGGCGTCGATCCGCTCCTCCACCTGCCGTTCCAGGCTGACGCTGACGAAGACATTCACCGGAAGATCGACCGCGGCGGGATCGACCAGAGCGACGTGGCGGGCGATAACGCCCGCGTCCTCCAGCGCCTTGACCCGACGCAGACAGGGGGACGGCGACAGGCCGACGCGCTCCGCCAACTCGTTGTTGGGCATCCGCCCGTCCTGCTGGAGCAGGGCCAGGATCTTCCGGTCGATGCGGTCGAGTTTGATTTTTGGCATTTCATGCTGTCTGAAAGGCTTCTGCGCAATCCAATGCTAATCCGGCGCGGTTTCCGGCGCCACTTTGCAAACGCCTGCCGCGGCACAAATGATAGGCTTCACCAATCATCGACCGCCGTTCCGTTGAAAGGGGAACAGACATGGACGCGACCGTTCCGAACCACGCCGACCTCGCCTGCCTGCGCGAGCTGGAGCGCAAGGTTCTCTGGCTCGCGTCCTGGACGATCCACAACGCCAATCACGTACGCCCCAACCAGGACGGGCTGAAGATCGGCGGGCATAAGGCGTCCTCGGCCTCGCTGGCGACGATCATGACGGCGCTCTACTTCCAGGCCCTGCGTCCGGAGGACCGGGTGGCGGTGAAGCCGCACGCCAGCCCGATCTTCCACGCCATCCAGTATCTGCTGGGCAACCAGACGCGCGGGAATCTGGAAAATTTTCGCGGCTTCAAGGGCGCCCAGTCCTACCCGTCGCGGACCAAGGACGTGGACGACGTGGACTTCTCCACCGGCTCGGTCGGGCTGGGGGTGGCGCAGACGCTCTTCGCCTCGCTGGTCCAGGACTATGTGAAGGCCAAGGGCTGGGCGAAGGACCTGCCCGAGGGGCGTATGGTGTCGCTGGTCGGCGACGCCGAGATGGACGAGGGCAACATCTTCGAGGCGCTTCAGGAGGGCTGGAAGCACGGGCTGCGCAACACTTGGTGGATCGTCGACTACAACCGCCAGAGCCTGGACGCGGTGATCCGCGAGGGACTGTGGGAGCGGCTGGAGAACATCTTCCGCGCCTTCGGCTGGGACGTGGTGATCTTGAAATACGGCGCGCTGATGCAGGCGGCCTTCCAGGAGGAGGGCGGCCAGCGCCTGCGCGACTGGATCGACCGCTGCCCGAACCAGCTCTACTCCGCGCTGACCTACCAGGGCGGAGCGGCGTGGCGGAAGCGGCTGCTCGACGATCTGGGCGACCAAGGGCCGGTCACCCGCCTGATCGAGCGCCGCACCGACGAGGAACTGGCCCTTCTGATGGGCAATCTCGGCGGCCACGATCTGCCTTCGCTGCTCGACGCCTTCGCCCAGGCGCGCGCGCACGACCGGCCGGTCTGCTTCATCGCCTACACGATCAAGGGCGCCGGGCTGCCGCTGGCCGGGCACAAGGACAACCATTCCGGCCTGATGACCCCGGCGCAGATGGAGGCGTTCCGCGCCGCCAACGCCGTCCGTCCGGGCCATGAGTGGGACCGCTTCGAAGGGCTGGGCCGGCCGGCGGCGGAACTGGACGCCTTCCTGAAGCGCGTGCCCTTCGCGGCCAAGGGACGGCGGCGCCATGGCGCGGCGGCGGTCCCGGTGCCGGCGGCCCTGGCGGCCCCGGCGCAGAAGGCGCTGTCCACCCAGGCCGCCTTCGGCCTGATCCTGAACGAGCTGGGGCGCGAGAAGACCGAACTGGCGGAGCGCATCGTGACGACCGCGCCGGACGTGACGGTCTCGACCAACCTCGGCGCCTGGGTGAACCGCCGCGGCCTGTTCGCCAAGAGCGCGCTGGCCGACCTGTTCAAGAAGGAGCGCATCCCCTCCACCTACACATGGGACTTCTCGCCCGACGGCCAGCATTTCGAGCTGGGCATCGCCGAGTCCAACCTGTTCATCCTGCTGTCGGCGCTGGGCCTGTCCCATTCGCTGTTCGGGGAGCGGCTGCTGCCCATCGGCACCGTCTACGACCCCTTCGTCATGCGGGCGGCGGACCAGATGAACTACGCCTGCTATCAGGACGCGCGGTTCCTTCTGGTGGCAACGCCGTCCGGCGTGACGCTGGCCCCGGAGGGCGGGGCGCACCAGTCCATCGCCACGCCGCTGGTCGGCATGGCCCAGGACGGGCTCGCCTGCTTCGAGCCGGCCTTCGCCGACGAGCTGGCCGTCACCATGCGCTGGGCCTTCGACTACATGCAGCGGGAGGGCGAAGGCGAGCCGGACGAGCGGAACTGGCTGCGCGACGAGACCGGCGGCTCGGTCTATCTGCGCCTGTCCTCCCGCGTGCTGGAGCAGCCGGTCCGGACCATGGACGCGGAGCTGGAGAACGGCATCGTCCAGGGCGCCTACTGGCTGCGCCGCCCCGGCCCGAACGCCCAGGTGGTGGTCGCCTACAGCGGCGTGGTGGCGCCGGAGGCCATCGAGGCGGTGGGCATGCTCGGCGAGGACCGCCGCGACGTCGGCCTGCTGGCCGTCACCTCCGCCGACCGGCTGCACGCCGGCTGGAGCGCCGCCCAGCGGGCGCGCGAGCGCGGCAAGCCCCACGCGCGCTCCCACGTCGAACGGCTGCTGGAGGGGGTGCCGCCCCATTGCGCGCTGGTGACGGTGCAGGACGGTCATCCGGCGGGGCTGGGCTGGCTGGGCTCGGTCCTTGGTCACCGCACGCGGGCGCTGGGGGTGGAGCATTTCGGCCAGACGGGCACCATCGCCGACCTCTACCGCCATCACGGGATCGACGCCCAGGCCATCGTCCGCGCGGCGGAGGCCCTGTCCCCCGGCCGCCCGGTCCGCCATCTAAAGGCTGTGTAGGCTGGACGGAGCAGCCCGTCACTCGCGCTGCCCCGCCTGACGGATCATCCACAGAAAGAAAAGGGTGCCTGCTCCGAAAAACGCCACACCACAAAGCGCCGTGATCTTGTCCCACAGGTCGCCCTTCATGGCGAAGACGGCAAAGGTGGCGAAGACGCCCAGCGCCGTCATCACAACACCGAGACCAAAGAACACCCAGAGGCTGCGTCGGTCGGATTTGCGGACAGATATGCGCTTGGCTTCCGCCCATCTCATCCGCTCATCCGAGATCGGATACCTGCGCGCTGTGATATGATTTGCGAAAATTTGGACGGCGAGCCCCACAAAAAATACAATCAGTATTATAGGAAACGATGGCTTTAATATTGTTAAGGACAATCCAGCGATTGAACCAAAGACAACAGACCGCTTTGCTGACGACTTTATTTTATTTTCTTCTTGCTCGTTCGGCACAATGCGGGCGCGCCCGAGCATACCAAAAGGGTAGTACAGTCTCAGCCCGGTGGCACTGGTTTTGAAAGGCGCTTCGGCCATGCTGTCAAGTAAGCCCACTGCACACCATTATTCAATCATGAATTACAATCCATGGTAGCGATCTCCCGAAGAAAAGACAAGAAGGAGAGATAAGGAAGAGGCTCACCGCCACCAATCCACAGGCGACCGCGGCAACGCAGCCGTATGGTTGAGCAACTTTCAAGAGTTGGTGCAAGCGAGCATTGCCCCGCAATGGCGTCCTTCCCAAGCGCACCGTGACGCCTCGCACCTTGGATCACCACATATGGATCGCATCCATATCGGTCACAGCGCAAGGCGAGGTCGGGATGAGCTGGTCGATCCCCATCGGCACCGTGAAGGGCACGGTGATCCGCATCCACATCACCTTCTTCCTGTTCCTTCTGTGGATCGGCGCCGCCTACCACGCGCAGGGCGGCTGGCCGGCGGCGCTGGAGGGGGTGGTCTTCCTCTCGCTGCTGTTCCTCTGCGTCCTGCTGCACGAGTTCGGGCACGTCTTCGCCGCCCGGCGCTACGGTGTCCGCACGCCGGACATCACCCTGCTGCCCATCGGCGGGGTGGCCCGACTGGAGCGGTTGCCGGAGAAGCCGTCGCAGGAACTGGTGGTGGCGCTGGCCGGGCCGGCGGTCAATCTGGTGATCGCGGCGCTGCTCTATGCCGCGCTCGGCGGCTTCGTGCCGGCGGAAGCAGCGGAGGTGCGGAACGCCGGCATTGACGTGCTGTCCCGGCTGGCCGTGGTGAACCTGTTCCTGGCGCTGTTCAACCTGATCCCGGCCTTCCCCATGGATGGCGGGCGCGTGCTGCGGGCGGTGCTGGCGAGTCGCATGGGCTATGTCCGCGGCACCCAGGTGGCGGCCTCGGTCGGACAGGCGGTGGCCATCGGGCTGGGGCTGCTCGGGCTGTTCGGCAACCCGATGCTGCTGTTCATCGCGCTGTTCGTCTATCTGGGCGCCTCGTCGGAGGCGCACGCGGTGCAGATGCGCGAGATCACCCACGGCGTGGTCGTGTCCGACGCCATGGTCACCCGCTTCGAGACGCTGCCGCCTTCCGGCGTGCTGGAGGACGCGGTGCAGTGCCTGATCCGGACGACCCAGCACGAGTTTCCCGTGGTGGACGGGGGCGGCACGCTGCGCGGCGTGCTGACCCGCGACGACCTGATCCGCGCCCTGCGCGATCGCGGCCCGGACACGCCGGTGCTGGAAGTGATGCGCCCCGACATCCCCGTGATCCACCGGCACGGCAAGCTGGACGAGGCGTTGCGCCTGATACAGGAGAAGAGCCTGCCCGCGGTCGGAGTCGATGATGGGAATGGGCGGCTGGTCGGGCTGGTGACTCCGGAAAATGTGGGGGAGATGATGATGGTCCAGGCCGCCAAACACGCCCTGCGCCGCTGACCGCCTCCCCCTTCCGTTGCGCGGGCACTCCCTTCGGGAACAAGCGGCGGCCGGGGTCATTGTGCTAGGACAGCGGATGCCCCCACAGCGGAAGGGAGGATGACATGGCGATGCGCTCCACGCGCCGGGCGGCGCTGGCTCTGGCCGGATTCGCCGGGATGACCGCCGCCATGGCGGGGCGGAAGGCCGGGGCGGACCAGCCCGGCGTCCACCGCGTCGCCATCCAGGTCAGCAGCAACGACCCGGCGCTGATGAACATGGCGCTGAACAACGTCAAGAACATCATCGAGTACTACAAGACCATCGGCGAGACGGTGGAGGTCGAGCTGGTCACCTTCGGCCCTGGCCTGCACATGCTGCGCGCCGACCGCTCGCCGGTGAAGGACCGGCTAACGTCGCTGAAGGGCAGCCTGCCGACCCTCACCTACTCCGCCTGCGAGAACACCCGCAACGGCATGATCCGCGTGGAGCAGGGCGAGGTCCCCATGGTGCCGGAAGCCAAGCTGGTGCCCTCCGGAGTCGTCCGCCTGATGCAGCTTCAGGAAGAGGGCTGGTCCTACCTCCGACCGTAAGCGGGCGCTCTATTCCGCCTCGGCGTCCTTCAGCAGGGCCGCCGTCACCGCCCCCACGGTCCCGGCGCCGATGGCCTGCCCGTCGACGCGCAGCAGCGGGCGTGCGCCAAGGCTGTTGGTCAGGAAGGCTTCCTCGGCCCCCAGCAGGTCGGTGACGGCAAGCGGCGCCTCCCCGGCATCGCCCCGTTCCAGGATCAGCGCGCGGCGGATGCCCGGCAAAGCGCCCTCGGCGACCGGCGGGGTCAGCAGGCGCCCGCCGCGCAGGATGAACAGATTCGCGACGCTGGACTCGGCCAGACGGCCCGCGCCGTTGAGCAGAAGCGCCTCTCCCGCGCCGCGCGCCGCCGCCTCCTGCCGGGCGAGGATGGAATCCAGGTAATTCAGCGACTTCACGCGCGACAGCGGCGAATGCTCGTTGCGCCGGGTGGTTCGGGCGACGACCGCCTCCACCGGGCCGGCGGGCGGCGGCGCGGGGGCCAGGGTCATCAGCAGCGTCGGCACGGCGTCCGCCGGCGGCAGCACGCCGCGCGCTCCGGTGCCCCGCGTCAGCGTGATCCGCAGCACACCCTGCGAGCGGCCCTCAGCCGCGATCAGCGCGTCGGCGGCGTCGGCCAGCGCCGCGGCGTCGTGGGGGAGCGGCAGGCCGAGCAGCGCCGCGCTGTCCGCCAGCCGGGTGAGATGCCGGTCGAGATGACGGGCGGTGCCGCCGGCCACCCGGATCGTCTCGAACAGCCCGTCGCCCAGCGTGAAGCCGCGGTCCGCCGGGTCGATGCGGGCCTCCGCCGCCGGCAGCAGGCGTCCGTTCAGCCAGACGACGCTCATGTCCTGACTTCTTCCAGCGCGCGGAGCTGGGCGCGGATCTTGACCATCATCTCCTCGTGCTCGCCCGCCGGATCGGAGTCGGCGACGATGCCGCCGCCGGCCTGGGCGATCACCGTATCCGGCGTGATCGACAGGGTGCGGATGACGATGCTGCTGTCCATCGCGCCGTCGAAGCCGAGCCAGGCGACGGACCCGCAATAGGCGCCGCGCCGCGCCACCTCCAGCTCGTCAATGATCTGCATGGCGCGGATCTTGGGCGCCCCGGTGATCGAGCCGCCGGGAAGCGCCGCCCGCAGCAGATCCACCGCCCCCAGGCCCGGCCGCAGCCGCGCCGTGACGACCGAGACGAGGTGGTGCACGCTGGCGAAGCTCTCCAACCCGTGGAGCGTCGGCACCCGGACGCTGCCGATCCGCGACACCCGGCCGAGGTCGTTGCGCAGCAGGTCGGTGATCATCAGGTTTTCCGCCCGGTCCTTGACGCTGGCCACCAGTTCCGCGGCGGCGGCGGCGTCCGCGGCGGGGTCGGCGTAGCGCGGGCGGGTGCCCTTGATCGGGCGCGTCTCCACCTCCCCCGCGGCGCTGAGCCGGATGAAGCGCTCCGGCGAGGCGCTGGCGATGCGCAGGCGGGGGCCGCAGTCGAGATAGGCGGCGAAGGGCGCCGGGCTGATCGCGCGCAGCCGGCGGTACAGCGCGTAGGCGTCCAGACCGTCGCGCCGCTCGGCCAGGAAGCGCTGCGTGAAGTTGGCCTGATAGATGTCGCCGGCCCGGATGTACTCCAGCACCCGCTCCACCCGCGCCAGATAGTCGTCGCGGTCCAGCTCGCTCCGCCAGGGGGCGGCCGGGACGGCGCCGAGGGGGGACGCTCCGCCGCCCTCCAGCCGGGCCGCCAGGGCGCGGGCGCGGTCCTCCGCCTCCGGGCGGGCGGCGATCACCCAGGCGCGGCGCTCCGCATGGTCGAAGGCCGCCACCGCGTCGTAGAAGCCGAAGGCCATCTCCGGCTGGCCGCCGGGGTTGGCGTGGCGCGAGCGGACCCGCTCCAGCCGCAGCCCCGCCTCGTAGCCGATGAAGCCGACGGCCCCGCCGCAAAAGGGCGCCGGTCCCGGCGGGGTCCCGGGCCGGGCGTGGCGCACCAGTTCCTCCGCCAGCACGGCGAAGGGGTCGCCGTCCACCGGCCGGCCGTCGAGATGCGCCCGCCCGTCCAGCGACTCCAGCGTGCGGAAGGGCTCCGCCGCGATGTAGCTGTAGCGGCCATGGGCGGGGTGCGGGGCGGCGCTGTCGAGCAGCATCGACCAGGGCTGTCCGGACAGGGCGCGGAAGGCCTCCGCCGGATCGGCGCATGACAAGGGGATCGCCAGCATGGCGGCTCAGCTTCCTGTAAGACCGGCCTTCACATGAGAATGGTGGCGCCGCCGTCCACCACCAACACATGCCCATTGACGTAGGACGCGGCGGGCGAGGCCAGGAACACCGCGGCCCCGGCGATCTCCTCCGGGCGGCCCCAGCGGCCGATCGGGGTGCGTCCCTCGAAATAGGCGGACAGGGCCGGGTTGCCGGTGATGCCGGCGTTGGTCTCCGTCGCGAAGAAGCCCGGCGCGATGGCGTTGCTGGTCAGGCCCTTTCCGCCATATTCGGCGGCGAGCGCCCGCACCATGCCGGCCAGCCCGGCCTTGGCGGCGGCGTAGACCGCGTCGTTGGCGCGGGCGATCTGTCCGGAGATGGAGGTCACCGTGATCAGCCGCCCGAAGCCCTGGGGCAGCATCAGCCGCGCCGCTTCCCGCGCCAGGATCAGGCCGGCGGCCAGATCGACGTTGAGCAGATCGCTGATCTCCTCGTCCGCGAAGTCGGTCAGCGGCTTGCGGTTGCGCTGCCCGACATTCTGGACCAGCACATCCAGCCGCCCATGGTCCCGCCCGATCCGCGCGAAGGCGTCCCGCACCGCGTCCCGGTCGGCCACGTCGAAGGCCAGCACGGAGGCCCGCCCGCCCGCCGCGGCGATGGCCTCGGCCAGCGGTTCCAGCCGCGCGGCGTCGCGCCCGTTCAGCAGCACATGGGCGCCCGACCCGGCCATGGCGCGGGCGATTTCCAGACCCAGCCCGCGCCCGGACCCGGTGACCAGCGCCACCCGGCCTTCCAGCGAGAACTGCGACAGATAGGGAAGATGCGGAGCGGTCATGGTCACCGATGCCGATGCGGGGGACGTGGATGGTTTCGAAGGTTTAGCAGATGCCCCGCCGAATGGCACCCCGTCCGGCATCGGACTTCAAGTGTCGGACTTCAGGCGCGGGGAAGCAGTTCCACCGTTTCCGCGATGGTCCAGCCGTCCGCCCGCACCAGCCGCCCGATGCGGCCGTACAGCGTGGCGCCACCGGGCACGCGTCCCTCCGCGGCCCAGACATCGGCAGGGGGGGCGGCCAGCAGACCCAGCACCTCCACCGAGAAGACGACGCCGTTGCGGGCCAGCAGGCGCCCGAAGGGCTCCGTCCCCTCGCGAAGCTGCTCGGCGAAAGCCGGGGAAAAGCCGTCGAGCGCGATGCGGATGCTCGCCAGCTCCACCGGCAGCGCGTCCGGCCCGACGGTCAGCACGATGTCGCGCAGCAGCGCCGTCCCGTCCGACTCCGCCCGCTGGCGCAGCACCCGCACGCCCACCGCTTCGCCCCACCGCTCCGACAGGACGGCGGTCATGCCGCGGTCGTGGTCGAGCAGCGCCCGATAGGGCGCCGGGACCACGGCGGGGGGCAGCGTGGACAATCCCCGTGCTCCAGGCCCCCACCCCGTCGTCAGAGCCCGCGCGCGCGCCAGGGCGGAACCGGAATCGTCCACGGAGGAACAGCCGGCGGCGGAGGCGGACGAAAAGGAAGGCTTCATTCGGAATCGCGGTTCTGCGGAAGGGCTTGGCCGCTCCCGGAGAGGGAAGGGCCACGGGCCGGCATTCTAGGAACAGCGCCCCGCCAACCGCAATGCCGAAGGCGCACATCGCAGGGTCGTGCCACTCGCTTGGCCCCACAATGAAAAGGGGCGCCGACCGCAGCCCTGTCCCGCGCCGGCGGCCTCTTGCGCTTCACGGACGCTGCATTAGATCACGCTCATAAAGACGCCCGTCCTGGAGGGGGAGCCGCGCCATGTCCGACCATCTTCACGTCGCCTGCCCAAGCTGCGACACCCTGAACCGCATGCCGCGCGGACGCCTGGACCAGCCGGGCGCCGGGAAATGCGGCCGCTGCGGTCAGCCGCTGTTCCAGGGCAAACCAATCGCGCTGACCGCCGCCCGCTTCACCCCTCAGGCGGAGCGCAGCGACCTGCCGCTGCTCATCGACTTCTGGGCGGAGTGGTGCGGGCCGTGCCGGATGATGGCGCCGGTCTTCGAGCAGGCCGCCGGCCGGCTGGAGCCCCATGTCCGCCTCGCCAAGGTCGACACCGAGGCCGCCCCCGATCTCGCCGCACGCTTCGGCGTGCGCAGCATCCCGACCCTCGTCCTGGTCCACCATGGGCGCGAGCTGGCGCGCACCGCCGGGGCGATGCCGCTGCCCGCCCTGCTCGGCTGGGTGCGGCAGGCGATGGCGGCCGTCTGACCCTTATTCCGCTTCCAGAAGCAGCCGGGTCAGGTCGGAGACGGAGGCGACCTCCAGCTTGTCCATGACGTTGTGGCGATGCACCTCCACCGTCTTCAGGCTGAGGTTGATCTCCGCCGCGATGACCTTGTTCGGCTTGCCCTGCACCACCAGATCGGCGACCTGCCGCTCGCGCGGGGTCAGGCGGGCCAGCAGGGCGCGGACATGGGCCTTGCGCGCCTGCGCCTCCCACGCCCGACGGGACGTCTCCAGCGCCTCGTGCACCCGGTCGAGCAGGAGCTGGTCGTTGAAGGGCTTCTCGATGAAGTCCACCGCCCCGGCGCGGAAGGCGCGGGCGGCCATCGGCACGTCGCCGTGGCCGGTGATGACCACGACGGCCAGGACGGAGCCGGCGCGGGCCAGCGTGTCCTGCAACTCCAGCCCGCTCATCCCCGGCATGCGCACGTCGGTGACGAGGCAGCCGGGCCGGTCGGCGCGGACGGCGCGCAGGAACTCCTCGCCGGAGCCGAAGGATTCCACCGCCACGCCCAGCGAGCCGATCAGCCAGCCCAGCGAATGGCGCATCGCCGGATCGTCGTCCACCACGTAAACGGTGCGGGCCGCGTCAGCCTGCATCGACCTTCTCCTCCGCTGCGGGCAGGACGAAGCGCACCACGGTGCCCCCGCCCGGATGATCGGTGGCCCAGAGATGGCCGCCATGGCTTTCCACGATGGTCCGGCAGATCGACAGGCCCAACCCCATGCCGCCGGGCTTGGTGGTGAAGAAGGGGTCGAACAGGCGCGCCCGCGCGTCTTCCGACAGGCCGTGCCCGCGGTCGGCGACGGCGATCTCCACCCGCCCCTCACCGTCCAGGCCGGTGCGCACGGTGACGCCCCGCGCCTCCCCCGCCTCGCCGTCCGCCCCGCCATCCATCGCGTCCAGCGCGTTCTTGACGAGGTTCAGGACGACCTGCTCGATCTGCACCCGGTCGGCCAGGACCGGCGGCAGGCCGGCGGCCAGAGCGCGGGTGACGGGGATGTTGCCGCTGCGCGCCCGCCCCTCGCAGAGCTGCAACGCCGCCTCCACCGCGCCGTTGACGTCCGCCGGCTCCAGCTGGGCGGCCCGCTTGCGCACGAAGTCGCGGATGCGGGCGATGATCTGCCCGGCGCGGTCGGCCTGGGCGGCGATGGCGCGGGAGGCCTCCGCGAATTCGGCAGCGCTGCCCACCCCGGCCTCCAGCCGCCGCGTGCAGCCGCGCGCGTAGTTGGCGATGGCGCCCAGCGGCTGGTTCAGCTCATGAGCGATGTTGCTGGCCATCTCGCCCAGGATGGAGAGGCGGGCGACGTGGTCCATCTCCTTCTGCCGCTCGCGAGCGGTCTCCTCGGCGCGGCGGCGCTCGGCCATCTCGCGGCGCAGTTCGCGGTTGGCCGCGCGCAGCTCGGCGGTGCGCACCTTGATGAGATGCTCGACCCGCAGCGAATGGACCGCCCACCACAGCAGGGCCAGCGCCGCCAGCGCCAGCCAGTGCCAATGCTCCCGCGCAAGGTCGAGAAGGGTGACGTCGCGCAGATGCTCGTAGGGACCGATGCGCAGGCTGCGGAACAGGCCATGGACCGGCTGGTAGTCCATCGGCACCGTCCAGCCCTCGTAGCCGCCGGCCAGCGCCGCCGGATGGCCGTCCGGCATCTGGAACAGCGCGACCACCACCGCCTTCGCCAGATCCTCCGGCGTTTTGGCCAGCCGGGCGAGCGGCCAGTCGGGATAGAGTCCGGTGGACAGGGCGCAGCCGAAGCCCGGTTCCGTCCGCGGGGCGACGACCTGGAAACCCGCGCGGTCGAGGTGGCCTTCCTGAGCCAGCTCCTCCAGCACGCAGGCGCGCAGAACGCCCGCGTCCACCTCACCGTCGCGGACGGCGAAGGCGACGCGGTCCACCGGGAAGCCTGAGAAGCGCAGTTCCTTCAGGTCGGCGTAGGGGTCGACCCCGGCCGTCAGCAGCGCCCCCCAGGCGACCTGAAAACCGCCGAAGGCATCGGGGTCCACCGCCATCACGGACTTGCCCTTGAGGTCGGCGAGGCTGCGGATGTCGTCGCGCCCGGCCCGAACGATCAGCGCCGAGCCCACCGCCGCCCCCGACGCGCCGGAGCGGGAGGAGTGGAGCGTGGCGATGCGGGTGACACCGTGACGGGCCTCCAGCTCCACATAGTTGCCGGTGTTGGTCAGAACGAAATCGACGCTGCCGGCGGCCACCGCCGCGTCCATGCCCGGCAGGTCGAGCGGCACCATCTCCGCCCCGCGCTGCGGAAAGCGGTCCGCCAGATAACGGACGGTCGGCTCCCAGACGGCGTTGGCGTGGTCGCCGCCACGGTAGGCCAGCACGCCGACGCGGATCGGCGGCTCCGCCGCCCCGGCCGGTGCCCCCGCCGCGACCGTTGCGGCGAGAATCCCGGCCAGCGCGAGCGTCAGTCGGACCGATCGGGACGTGAGGCGCATGGCATCCTTCGGACGAGGCCGGTGAACGGGAACGGTCGTGTGGGCGGTGGCTCCCCCATGCGCCGCATACACCCGCGCCCGGCCACATTCAATCCGTATGGCTCCTTATCCGTCCAGCTTGGCCGGCGCGTCCGGCTGCACGCGCGTCAGGCCCAGCAGTTTCAGCGCGTAGCGTTCATAGACCGGCTCGCCGATGCCCTTGCGCACCTTGCGCAGGAAGTAGCGCTCGAAGCCGATCTTGGCGAGATGGACCCAGCGCCCGTGCGACGACCAGTTGACGTTGCGCGGCGGGATCTGCGGCATGGCGACGAAGGCGACGCCGCTGTCCCCGAAATCGGCGAGGCAGAGCGCGTTCCAGGTCGCCTCCTCCGTCGGTTCCTTCCCGTCCAGGATGGCGCGGATGTTGTGGGCGGCGGCGGTCACCATGGTCTCGATCATGTAGCCGGTCTTCGGAACGCCCACCGGGACCGGAGTCTTCTCCACCGGTGGGATGGCGATGCAGACGCCGACGCCGAAGACGTTTCGGAAGGTGGGGTTGCGCTGGTGGCGGTCGGTCAGCACGAAACCGCGCGGGTTCACCAGCCCCTCCACACCGCGCAACGGGGCTATACCGCGGAAGGCGGGGAGCATCATGGTCAGGCGGCTGCCCACCATGTGCCGCGCCTTGTCCTTGCCGTCCGCGTCGACCTCCGTGACGTGGACCGTGTCGGACTCGAATCGGTCCACGCGGGCGTTGGCGATCCATTGGATGTGCCGTTCGCGCAACGCCGACTCCAGAAGCCCCTTGGTGTCGCCCACCCCGCCCAGCCCGAGATGCCCGATGTAGGGTTCCGACGTGACGAAGGTCATCGGCACCTTGTGGCGGATCTTGCGGCGGCGCAGGTCGGCGTCGGCGATCATCGCGAACTCGTAGGCCGGTCCGAAGCAGGACGCCCCCTGCACCGCCCCGACGACCAGCGGGCCGGGGTTGCGGCAGAAGTCCTCCCATCGCTGGGCCGCCGCCTCCGCGTGGTCGACGTGGCAGATCGAGACGGTGTTGGCCTGCGGCCCGAAGCCCTCGATCTCGTCGAAGGCCAGTTCGGGGCCGGTGGCGATGACGAGCTGGTCGTAGCCGAGGCTGGTCCCGTCCCCGAGATCCAGCGCGTTGTCCTGGGGCCGCAGCGCGCGGCAGCCGGAATGGTTGAAGGCGATGCCCTTGCGGGCGAAGGGCTCCGCCAGAGCGACGGTGATGTCGCCGCGCTTGCGCCAGCCGACCGCCACCCAGGGGTTGGACGGCACGAACTGGAACTGGCCGCTGTTCGATACGACGGTGATCCGGTCGCCGGGCCGCGCCAGATCCTTCAGCTCATAGGCCATCGGTATGCCGCCGATGCCCGCCCCGAGTACGACGATGTGGGCCATATCCGTTTCCTCTCCGGACGATCCGGGTCTGTTGGGCTGCCCGGTTGTGTGTTTTGGTCGAGATCTCCCCCTTGCCCGGCCCGCGCCTACTCGAAGGCCATGCCGGGGCGCAGCCCGATCCGCTTCAGCACGATCGCCAGCGGACAGAAGCCGGTGAAGGCCGCCTGGAGCAGGTTGGCCCCGACGAAGGCGGTCAGCCACAGCCAGTTCGGGCTGTGAAGCTGGGACAAGGCGAGGCTCAGCAGGATCACGGTCCCGGCGAAAGCCATGACGATGCGGTCGATGCTCATGAGGCGGTCTCCTTCAAGCCGGACGGACTGCCGGCTGGCTTTCGCATTTTATTCGTTGACGCTAAATTAGCAATGTCTAAAATATAGGATCAAGACGCCCTGAGTTCCGCTCCTCCCGTCCGAAGTGGCCCGCCATGCCCCGCTCCCTTCCTCCATACACGCCGGCCCGCAAGGCGCTGCTCACCGTCACCCTGCTGGCGGCCCTCCTTCCCCTGTCCGCGACGGCGGCCGAGCCCGACAGCCTGACCGTGCAGCCGCGCCCGGTGGAGGACCTGAAGGCCGTCTTCGCCACCGTGGAAAGCGTGCGCGAGACGCTGGCCCGCACGCGCATCGGCGGCACCGTGGCCGACCTGAAGGCGACGGAGGGCGACAAGGTGACCCTCGGGCAGGTCATCGCCACCGTTCACGACCCCAAGCTGCCGCTCCAACTCGCCGCGCTGGACGCGCGCATCCAGGCGCTGAAGGCGCAGCAGCATCAGGCGGAGCTGGAGCTTGGACGCGCCCGCCAGCTCCGCGCCAGCGGCACCGGCACGCAGCAGCGGCTGGACGACGCGCAGGCCGCGCTGGACGTCGCCCGCGCCCAGATCGCCGCCATGGAGGCCGAACGCTCCGTCGTCGCCCAACAGGCGCGGGAGGGAGAGGTGCTGGCCCCCGCCGCCGGGCGCATCCTTCAGGTCAAGGTGATCGACGGCGCCGTGGTCATGCCGGGCGAGCCGGTCGCCAGCATCGCCACCGACACCTACATCCTGCGGCTGCGCCTGCCGGAGCGGCACGCCCGCTTCCTGAAGGAGGGCGACCCGGTGCTGGTCGGCCAGCGCGGGCTGGCTCCGGTGACCGTCACCGATCCCGGCGCCACGGCGCTGGCGCGCGGCGCCGTCCGGCAGGTCTATCCCGAGATGGCCGGCGGGCAGGTGGTCGCCGACGCCGCCGTCAGCGGCCTTGGCGACTTCTTCGTCGGCGAGCGGGTGCGGGTCTATGTCGCCACCGGCACGCGCGACGCGGTGGTGATTCCGCCGGATTGGCTGCTGCGCCGCTTCGGCACCGATTTCGTCCGGCTGGCCGACGGGACCGAGGTCCCGGTCCAGGCGGGCAGCGCCATTCCCATGGTCGGCGACCGGCCCGGCGGGCTGGAGATCCTGTCCGGCCTGAAGCCCGGCGATGTCATCGTCCGCCCGGCGGGCTCGTGAGGGGGAACGCCATGAGGCTCGGCCTTTCCGGGGTGCTGACGCGGACCTTCATCCGCTCGCCCCTGACCCCGCTGCTGCTGCTCGCCTCGCTGGCGGTCGGCGCCATCGCCCTGCTGTCGCTGCCGCGAGAGGAGGAGCCGCAGATCAGCGTCCCCATGGTCGACATCCTCGTCCAGGCGGACGGGCTGAAGGCCGGCGACGCCGTGGAGCTGGTCACCCGGCCGCTGGAGGAGATCGTCAAGGGCATCGACGGGGTCGAGCACACCTACAGCCAGACCATGGACGACCGCGTGGTGGTCACCGCGCGCTTCCTCGTCGGCACCCCGTCCGACGACGCCATCCTGCGCGTGCACGAGAAGGTGCGGGCCAGCATGGACCGCATTCCGCTGGGCATTCCGGAGCCGCTGATTGTCGGGCGCGGCATCAACGACGTCGCGATCCTGACGCTCACCCTGTCGCCCAGGGCGGAGGCCGCCGGGCGCTGGACCGTCAACGCCCTGCACGGCGTGGCCGACGACCTGCTGGGCCAGCTCGTCCAGGTGGAGGATGTGGGGCGCAGCTTCATCGTCGGCGGCCAGCCCGACCAGATCCGCGTGGAGCCCGACCCGGAGCGGCTGGCGCTCTACGGCGTCACGCTGAACCAGCTCGTGGACAAGGTGAAGAACGCCAACCGCTCCTTCATCGCCGGGTCGGTGCGCAGCGAGGGCGGCAGCCTGCCGGTGGTCGCCGGCCAGACGCTCCAGGGCACGGCGGACATCGGGCTGCTTCTGGTCACCACCCGCGACGGGCGGCCCGTCTATGTGAAGGATGTGGCCGACGTGGTGGCGGGGGCGCGGCCCGGCGAGAGCAGCGCCTGGCATCTGGTGCCGGACGGCAAAGGCGGGCTGATCCGCACCCCCGCCGTCACCATCGCCATCGCCAAGCGCGCCGGGGCCAACGCCGTCACCATCGCCGACCGCGTGCTGGAGCGCGTCCAGGCCATCCAGGCGGAGGGGCTGCCGAAGGACCTCACGCTGACCGTCACCCGCAACTACGGCGAGACGGCCGACGAGAAGGTCAACGAGCTGCTGTTCCATCTGGCGCTCGCCACCGTCACCATCGTCGGGCTGATCGTTCTCGCCATCGGCTGGCGGGAAGGGTTGGTGACTCTGGTCGTCATCCCGACGACGATTCTGCTGACCATGTTCGCGTCCTGGCTGATGGGCTACACCATCAACCGCGTCAGCCTGTTCGCCCTGATCTTCTCCATCGGCATCCTGGTGGACGACGCCATCGTGGTGGTGGAGAACATCGACCGTCATTGGTCGATGCGCGACGGGCGCAGCAAGGTCCAGGCCGCCGTCGAGGCGGTGGCGGAGGTCGGCAATCCGACCATCGTCGCCACCCTGACGGTCATCGCCGCCCTGCTGCCGATGATGTTCGTCTCCGGCCTGATGGGCCCCTACATGAGCCCGATCCCGGCCAACGCCTCCGCGGCCATGGTCTTCAGCTTCTTCGTCGCCATGGTGCTGACGCCCTGGCTGATGGTGACGCTGCGTCCGGGCGAAACCCCGCCGGGTGGACACGGCGAGCAGGACGGCGGCCGGCTGGGGCGCCTCTACCGCGCCGCGGCGCGCCCGGTCGTGCGCAGCAAGCGCCGCGCCTGGATCTTCCTGCTGGCGGTCGGGGTGGCGACGCTCGCCTCGACGGCGCTGTTCTACACCAAGGACGTGGCGGTCAAGCTGCTGCCCTTCGACAACAAGTCGGAGCTTCAGGTGGTGCTCGACCTGCCGCGCGGCGCGGCGCCGGAGGACACGGAGCGCGCCCTGCTCGCCGCCGCGGGGAAGATCGCGGATCTGCCGGAACTGGCCAGCGTCCAGGCCTATGCCGGGACCGCGTCCCCCTTCAACTTCAACGGTCTGGTCCGGCATTACTACCTGCGCGACCAGCCGGAGCAGGGCGACCTACAGGTCAATCTCGCCCCCAAGAGCGAGCGGGCCCGCAGCAGCCACGCGGTCGCGCTCGACATCCGGGCGCGGCTCTCCACCCTCCCCCTGCCCGCCGGGACCGTGCTGAAGGTGGTCGAGGTGCCGCCCGGCCCGCCCGTGCTGTCCACCCTGCTTATGGAGGTCTACGGCCCCGACGCGGAGACCCGGCGCAAGGCGGCGCTGGCGGTGGAGGACGCCTTCCGCGGCGTGGACTTCATCGTTGACGTCGAGAACAGCATCCGCCCGCCCGGCGACCGGCTGCGTTTCGCGCTGGACCGCGAAAGCCTGGAGTTCCACGGCGTGGAGGAGCAGGCCGTCTACGACACGCTGCGCGCGCTGACGGGCGGCGTTCCGGTCGGCTACTCGCACCGCGGGGCGGGGCGCACACCCATCGAAATCGCCGTGCAGATGCCGCGCTCCGGCCTGTTCCTGTCCGAACGCCTCCTTTCCACCCCGGTTCCGGGGGCACGCGGCACGGTGGAACTGGGCGATCTGGTGACGATGACGCGGGAACCAGCCTCCCACACGCTGTTCCGCCACAACGGGCGCTTCGCGGAGATGGTCATGGCCGATCTGGCCGGTCGGTTCGAGGCGCCGATTTACGGGATGCTGGCGGTGCAGGAGCGGCTGGACGCCGTCGATTGGGCCGCCGCCGGGCTGGCCGCCGCGCCGGAGATCCGGATGCACGGCCAGCCGGATGACCAGAACCGGCCGGTGCTGCTGTGGGACGGCGAGTGGGAGATCACCTACGTCACCTTCCGCGACATGGGGGCCGCCTTCGGCGTGGCGATCCTGGGCATCTATCTGCTGGTCGTCGCCCAGTTCGGGAGCTTCAAGCTGCCGCTGGTGATCCTGGTGCCGGTGCCGCTGACCCTGATCGGAATCGTGCTGGGCCACTGGCTGTTCGGGGCGGCCTTCACCGCCACCTCGATGATCGGCTTCATCGCGCTGGCGGGCATCATCGTGCGCAACTCCATCCTGCTGGTGGACTTCATCTGCCACCTGCGGGAGCGTGGGACACCGCTGCGCGAGGCGGTGCTGGAGGCCGGGGCCATCCGCTTCAAGCCGATCCTGCTGACCGCCGTCGCCGCGATGATCGGGGCGGCCTTCATCCTGACCGATCCGATCTTCCAGGGGCTGGCGATCTCGCTGCTGTTCGGGCTGTTCAGCTCGACCCTTCTGACGGTGCTGGTGATCCCGGCGATCTACATCGTCCTGCGCGGGGAGGCGAAGGCGGCCGCTCCCCCCGCCCCGCCGCCGGCCGCCGGCCACCGCCGCCGTGAACTCCTCGACCTCCAGGGATGACCATGTTCAAGACCCTTCTCTCCCGTCTCGGCCTCAACCGGAGCGCAAACGCCATGAACGATCAGATCAAGACCGTCGACGCCGCCACCGTCATGGGCTGGCTGAGAGAGGGCTCGGTGGTGATCGTCGATGTCCGCGAACCGCATGAGCACCGCGCCGGCCACATTCCCGGCGCCACGCTGGTGCCGCTGTCGCAGTTCGACCCGGCCCGCGTGCCGGACGCGACGGGCAAACACCTCGTCCTCCATTGCCAGAGCGGGCGGCGCTGCGGCCCGGCGTCGGCCAGGATGGCGGCCGGCGGCTACACCGGGGACATCCATCGACTGAACGGCGGCATGGCCGCCTGGATGGCCGCTTCCGGCCCGGTCGAGCGCTGAGGGGCGCGTCTCAGGGCATCGGGTTCGCGTCGGCCACGCAGCGCGCGCCGACGCAGAACTGGCGGTACAGCTCCAGCAGGATCGGGCGCACCCGGTCCGACCCGATGCGGTAGTGGATTGAGGTACCGTCCCGCCGGGTGGCGACCAGCCCCTCGTCCCGCAGCTTGGCAAGATGCTGGGACAGGTTCGACTGCGACAGGCCGAGCCGCCGCGCGAGGTCGCCCACCGGCATCTCACCGTCCAGCAGGCTGCACAGAATCATCAGCCGGTGGCGGCTGGCGATGGAGCGCAGGAAGGCTTCCGCCTCGGCGGCCCGCGCTTCCAGCTCGGCGGGGTCGAGCGGCCAATCGGTGGATAGCTCATTGGATGGCATGGGCCTCATCCGCCCTATAAATAAGACAACGCTAATTTATAGGGCGCCTCCCGGCGATCAAGCGGATTGTGACCGGCCTTTCTGAACCGCGGTTGAACGCTCCGTTCAGGCAAGGCTCAGCCGCGCCTTGCCATGATCCCTCCTGACCGGGCGGACCACCCGCCCCTTGCGATGGAGACAGGATCATGCGCCATTCAACCACCCTCCCCGTCCTGGCCGCCCCCGTCCTGGCTGCGGCCTTCGCCGCCCTTCTGCTGTCCGGCTCCGCCAACGCGGGCGAGCGGGACCACGCGGTTCAGCCCTCCTCACCGCAGCCGGTCGCCGACGTGCTGCGGACCAGGGGTGGCACCGTCTCCGGAACGGTCGCCGCGGTGGGCGCGATCTGGATGACCATCCAGGATGACAGCGCGCGGACCGATGTCACGGTGCGCGGCTTCCTGCCGGCGGGCATCGAGCCGGGCGCTCCCATCACCGTCACCGGACGCGCCCGCAAGGGCGGGATGGTGGCCAGCGAGATCGTCCTCGCCGACGGTTCGCTGCACAAGCCCACCCGCGACGACGATTGACCGCGGAAAGCGTCCCGCCCCGGGATTAAAAGGCCTTCCCGAAACGAAAACGGAGCAGGAATTCGGGAAATCCAGTCCACGGGGTGGAGACGTGACGTTCAGCCTGCGCGATCAACTGTCGAATCAACTGCGCTCCCTGCGCCGCTACGCCCTCGCGCTGGCGCGCAACCGCGACGATGCGGAGGATCTCGTGCAGGAGACGCTGGTGCGCGCCATCTCCGGTTCCCGAACCTTCCGCCCGAACGGCGACCTGCGGTCCTGGCTGTTCGGCATCCTGCACAACGTCCACGTCAACGGGGTGCGGCGGGAGCAGGTGCGGGCGCGCGGCGCCTCGGCCATCGAGGCCATGAGTTCCGGGCAGATGCCGCCCAACCAGCCCGACCATGTCGAACTGATGCGGACCATCAAGGCCTTCTCCACCCTTCCGGACGAGCAGCGCCGCGTCCTGACCCTCGTCGCCGTGGAGGGGATGAGCTACCAGGAAGCCGCCCGCCAGCTGGACATTCCGCTCGGCACGCTGATGTCGCGCCTGGCCCGCGGGCGGGAGGCGCTGCGGGTGGAGATGGGCCACCGGGAGATGGGCCGACGCGACCACGCCCAGACCGCGCTGCGGGCGGTGAGGTGAGCCATGGGCAGCGATCCCATCAGCCTCAACCAGAACGCCGACCTGCATCTCTACATGGACGGCGAGATGGAGCCGGCCCGCCGCGCCGCCTTCGAGGCGCAACTCGCCGCCAACCCGGCCCTGGCCGCCAAGCTGCACGAGTACCGGCACCAGCAGGAGATGCTGAAGCTCGGCCTCGACATGATGGCCGCCGTGTCGGTGCAGGAGACCGAAACGCTGGCCGGGCGCCTGCGCTGGCGTCTGGACATGGACCGCTTCACCCGGCGGGTTGCCCCGCTGGCCGCGGCGGTGCTGCTGGTCATGGGAGGATGGAGCCTGACCGTGTGGGTGCAGTCGGGCGGGGCCACCGGACCGCAGCTGGCCGGCGAGGTCGATGACGTCCCCGCCTTCGCCGACGAGGCGGCGGACGCGCATTCCAAGGCCGTCGCGCTCAACACGCTGCAGCCGTCCCCCCCTCGGACGAGCACCACGCCGGTCCCGGTGCAGACCGCCCAGGTGCCGCTGCCGGAGGGGCGCGGCATGACGGTTGCGCTTCCCGCCATCGGTCCGGAACTGACCCTGATCCGGGCCAGCGTCGTGCCATGGAACCATGGCACCGCTCTCCAGTTTCTCTACAGGGAGCCGGACGGCGAGTTGCTGACCCTGTTCGTCGCGTCCGGCGAGCCGGCGCAGGACGGCACCCTGCACACCGTCGTGCACGACAGCCTGCGGCTCGTCTATTGGCGCGCCGGACTGGTCGCCTACACCGTCACCGGCAACAAGGCCGACGGCGATCTGCTGACCGTCGCCAAGAAGATGGCGGACAGCATCCGCCGATCCTGACACCGCACCGCCCTGAAACCCAGTCGGGCGGAGCCCCACCAAGCCTGTGGAGCCCAGCCATGAGCCTGTACACCGATCCGGACGAGCGGAACGGCCATCCGCTGGACATGGTCGAAACCTTCATCGCCCGCGAGCATTGGGAACCGATCCTGCGGCAGGCCGCCTTCAACGGCATGGTGTTGGGCGCGGTCACCCTGCTGCTGGGGCTGGACGCGCTGCCCGGCCTCGCGATCATCCACATCATCACCTTCGCGTCGGGCATGGCCCAGGGATTCCTGGCGCTGCGCCTGGAGGAGGGCGGGCAGGACGAGGCCGCCGTCGCCGTGGGGCGCCGCTCCATGGCCGCCTTCCTGCTGGCCTCGATCACGCTGTTCTTGATGCCGTTCGCGGCCTGATCCGCGCAGAAGTCACGCGCGGAACCGGCCGTTCCGTGTCATGGTCCCCGTCCCGCCGGGGACCTCCCCATGCGGGGACTCCAATCCAGGGAATGGGACAGCCGATGCGGGGCAGGCCGACACGCTCCGGGAGCCGGATGCAGATCCGTGCGCCCTATCTCGATCCGGTGCGTGTGGGGGAAACCTCGGGGAACCTGCGCTGCCGCTGCTGCGGGCGGCCCGATGGGGTCGTCGTGCGCTGCCTGCCCGACGGGCGCTGGTACGATGGGGCGGACGAGACGTGGCGTGACGGCCGCGGGCGCCGCGTGCCCTGGCCGGAGGCTACCGAGTACGCCGCTACCACCGACGTTCTGGTCAGCGTCGAGGCGCTGCGCATCACCCGCTCCGCGGTCGAGCGGGTCCGCCTGCTGTGCAACCGCTGCCGCCGGCTGGAGGGCGCCGTCCATGGCCGCGCCCGCGCCCGGATCAGCATCCTGCTGCGCCGAGCCATCGGCGATCTGTTCCTGGGCCGCTACGACGATCCCGCCGTCCTCACGGCGCTGGTTGATCTCTACCGTAAAGACGGCTGAGCCAACGGTTGCGCGTCAGCCGGCGGTGTCTTCGGCCATCCCACCGTCGAGCCGTGCCGCCAACTCCCGCCGCGCCAGCAGCTCGGGCGCCACCGTCGCCACAGGGGTTGCCGTGGGCAGGCGGCCGTAGGCGCCGATGCCGAAGGTCCCGGCGTCGCCGACGATCCACTCCTCGGCGGTCGGCGGCTGCGGCGTTTCGATCTTCCGGAACAACGCCGCGGCGGAGGCCAGCGCGGAGGACGCGGTGAGCGGAATCGTGGCATTCGCGCGTTCGGTCCGGCTCTGCATGGCCAGGACTTCATCATGTGCATCGGACATCGGCCTCTCCCTCACCGCGTGACGAAGGGTAACAATGGAAGTGTGGCATGGAAGTCACGCTCCGTCCAATTGCACGAACGGATGAACCGCCGCCTGGACAACAGTCCGCCCCCACCGCCGGTTCATAAGCAATTAGGGGGAATACGATCCGGCTGAGCCGCGCGGCCGTCCCGGCCGTTCAGACCAAGGCAGCGCAACGGGGGAGACGGCAGACGCATGGGACGGTTGCTCCGCTGGACGGCGGGTCTGCTGCTTCTGGCCGCCATGGGCGGGGCGGCGACGGTGGGAACGGGGACCGTCACGATACCGCCCCGCTACGACCCCTGGGCGCCGCTGGACATCGGGGAAACTCCGAACCTGCTGACCCGCCTCAAGCTGTCCCGGCTGGACGGCGCGCCCCGGCAATGCCATGCCGTCCTGGGCGTCGCGGGCCTGCGCTTCAGTCCGGTGACCGACCGGCAGACCGGCGAGGGCTGCGGCTTGACCGACGCGGTGCAGGTCAGTCGCTCGGCGGTGGCCTTCAACAGCGGCTTCACCGTCACCTGCCCGCTCGCCGCCGCCTGGATGCTGTTCGAGACGCACACGCTCCAGCCCGCCGCGCGGCGGCATTTCGGCCAGCCCGTGACGCGGGTGCGGCATCTGGGAAGCTACGCCTGCCGCAACGTCTACGGCCGGGCGGAGGGACGCCGCAGCGAGCACGCCACCGCCAACGCCCTCGACATCGCCGGCTTCACGCTGGCCGACGGGACCACCATCGCCCTGCCCGGCGACTGGACGCCGTCGGATGGGCGTAAGGGGGCGTTCCTGCGTGAGATCCGCGACGGCGCCTGCGACGTCTTCCGCGCGGTGCTGGGCCCCGACTACAACGAGGCCCACCGCGACCACTTCCACCTCGACATGGGGCCGTACCGCGTCTGCCGGTGAGGCGCCATCCGCCGGATCAAGCGCTGTGGTAGGACAGCACGCCGTCGGTGCGCGTCTCGGTGCGCAGTTCGCCGCGCCCGACCATGTGGTTGAGGTGGGCCAGCGCCTCCCCGAAGGCGAAGCTCAGCTGGTGCGAATCCAGCGCCCGGCGGAACAGCACCGGCACCAGCTCCTTGCAGCTCAGCGGCTTGGCTCGGCAGGCCTCGGCAATCTGAGCGCAGCGGTCGGCGTGGTGGGCCTCCAGCGCGCGGGTGCGGTGGTCCAGCCCGTAGAAGGGCAGCCGATGGCCGGACAGGACCAGGGAGTCCGCCGCCACCTCCTCGCGGATCGCGGCCAGCGACGACAGGTAAAGTCCCAGCGGGTCGGCCTTGGGCTGCATCGCCGAGACGCTGACGTTGGGGGAGATGCGCGCGATGACCTGATCGGCGGCCAGGAACAGCCGGTCGGCGGCGCAATAGAGCATCGCCTGCTCCGGCGAATGGCCGCCACCGGTCAGGATGCGCCAGTCGCGTCCGCCCAACCGCAGGGTCTGGCCGGGGATCATCCGCTCGAAGCTGGGGGCCAGCCCCGTCGTGCGGTTCAGGTAGCTGAGGCCGCGCTTCAGCATCTGCTGGATCTCGTCGGGCGACAGGCCCCCGGATTGGTAGAAGGCGTCCTGCGCCTCCAGCGTCTGGGGGTCGCGGCCCTGCTGCAGCAGCTTGGCGTAGAAATACTCGCTCTGCGTCATGTGCAGCGGCGGGGCGAAGCGCTCGTGCAGCCAGCCGGCCAGACCGACATGGTCGGGGTGGAAATGGCTGACCACCAGCCGGACGATCGGCTTGCCGCCCAGCGCGCCGCGCAGCAGCCGGTCCCAGCAGTCGCGGCTGACGTCGTCACCCAGCCCGGTGTCGAACAGCGCCCAGCCGTCCCCCTCCTCGAAGAGGTAGAGGTTGACGTGGTCCAGTGCGTAGGGCAGCGGCAGGCGCAGCCACAGCACACCCGGCGCCACCTCCCGGACCGTTCCATTGTCCGGCGGTTCGGAAAACGGATGGCGGATGAGTTCGGCGTCGTCTTTCACCCTAATGATCCTCCTTGCGCTGCGGTGCCCCCGACCTCTTGGCTACCCGTTGGTTCGCGTCCGGTCAACTATCCGCAAATAGAACATTCCGGTCATTGACGCACCTCGCGTTTCGTTCCATGGCCGCTCCGGCGCGGGAGCATCGGCGGGCTCGCGACGAATGCGCCGCGCATCGGTTATCAAAAGGGCATTGCCGAAGGAGAATAGCCGGATGACCACCGCAACGTTCAGGATCATCCGTCACGCCGACGGGCCGGTTTTCTTTGATGACCGGACGATCACACTCGCGGAAGCGCAGATCATCATCAACGATGCCATCGCGCGTGGTGACCTGGAGGTCGGGTCCTTCTTGCGCATCGACGACGAGGAACTGGTGATCGAACGGGAGGTTGGGGGGTAGGCGGCGCACCGCCCACCCCGCAGCCCGTCCTTTTCGCCCCGTCAGCTCATCGCGACGAGGCTGGCGTTGCCGCCGGCCGCCGCGGTGTTGACGCTGATCGACCGCTCGTTCAGCAGCAAGTCGAGGTCGTAGCCTTCGCCCCGTCCCGCCGCCAGCGCCTCGGCACTCGCCGCCTGCACCAGCAGGATCGGGCCGGGAAGCTCCGCGACGCGCCGGTTGACGGCGGTCACGCGCTCACGGTCACCCTCCACCAGAACCGCGGCGAGCGGTCCCACGTCCCGCCAATCCGCCGTCGTCCGCACCCGCGCGGCCAGGGCCGGCGGCAGGCCGCGCAGCAGTTCGGCCAGTTCCGGCGGGGCGTCCACCGCGGCGCTGTTGCCCGTCGCCAGGACCGCGCCGAGTTGGAGCAGCAGGCCCGTCCGCGTCTGCGGCAGCAGCAGGACGCGGCCCCGCCCATGCAGCTCATAGAGGTTGCGCTCGCCTACCGGGCCGTTCAGCTCCGCGCCGCCGCCGATGGCGCTGCGCGCCACATAGCCGGCGCAGCGCGACGCCTCCGCCGTGAAGCCCTTGGCGCGCAGCCACTCGCCGTAGGCCAGCCCCGCCGCGCGCGCCGCGTCCGGCCCGCGGAACTCCAGCCAGCCCTTGGGACGGCGGCTCAGCAGGCGGGAGAGGTAGAGCGGACCGCCCGCCTTGGGGCCGGTGCCCGACAGGCCGTGGCCGCCGAAGGGCTGCACGCCGACCACCGCGCCGATGGTGTTGCGGTTGACATAGACGTTGCCCGCGCCGATCCGCCCGGTCACCCGCTCGATGGTGGCGTCGATGCGGGTGTGCAGTCCGAAAGTCAGGCCGTAGCCCGTCGCGTTGATGGAGTCGACCAGGGCGTCCAGATCGTCGCGGTGGAAGCGGACGACGTGCAGGACTGGGCCGAAGACCTCCCGCTCAAGCTCATGGATGCCGCCGATCTCGATCACGGTCGGGGCGACGAAGGTGCCCTCTGCCGTCTCGGCGGGCAGCGGCAGGAACTCCACATTGCGGCCCTTGGCGCGCATCGCCTCGATGTGGCCGGCGATGGTGGCGCGGGCCTCCTCGCTGATGACCGGGCCGACATCGACGGCCAGCCGGTCCGGGTTGCCGATGCGCAGCTCGCGCATGGCGCCCTTCAGCATGGCGAGCGTGCGGTCGGCCACGTCCTCCTGCAGGCAGAGGATGCGCAGGGCGGAGCAGCGCTGGCCGGCGCTGTCGAAGGCCGACGCGATCACGTCGCCCACCACCTGCTCGGCCAGGGCGGAGCTGTCGACGATCATGGCGTTCTGGCCGCCGGTCTCGGCGATCAGCGGGATCGGCGCACCGTCCGGCAGCAGGCGGCTTGCCAATTGGCGCTGGATCAGCCGCGCCACCTCGGTGGAGCCGGTGAACATCACGCCACGCACCGCCTCATGCCCGACCAGGGCGGCGCCGACCCCGCCCGCGCCGGGCAGAAGCTGGAGCGCCCCGGCGGGGATGCCCGCCGCGTGCAGGATGCGCACCGCCTCGGCGGCGATCAGCGGGGTTTCCTCGGCCGGCTTCGCCAGAACCGGGTTGCCGGCGGCCAGCGCCGCGGCGATCTGGCCGGAGAAGATGGCCAGCGGGAAGTTCCACGGGCTGATGCAGACCACCGGCCCCAGCGGGCGGTGGGTGGCGTTGTCGAAACGGTCGCGCGCCTGCGCCCCGTAATAGCGCAGGAAGTCGATGGCCTCCCGCACCTCGGCGATGGCGTTGGGCAGCGATTTGCCGGCTTCGCGGACGATCAGGCCGAGCAGGGTCGGCATCCGCTCCTGCATCGCGTCGGCGGCGCGGAACAGGCTGGCGGCGCGCTCCTCCGGCGGGGTGGCGGCCCAGGCGGACGCCGCGGCGACGGCGTGGCCGAAGGCCTCCGCCACCAGGGCCTCGCTCGCCTCGGTCACCGAACCGACCACGTCGCGGCGGTCGGCCGGGTTGCGCACCGGCTGGGCCTGCCCCGCCCGCTCGCCATCCGCCAGCAGCGGTGCCGCGGTCCAGGTCATTTCGGCGCTCGCCGACAGGGCGGCGGACAGGCGGGCCAGCTCCGTCTCGTCGGACAGGTCGATGCCGGCGGAGTTCGCCCGCTCCGGCGCGTAGAGGTTCCGCGGCAGGGCGATCAGCGCGTGCGGCGCGCCCAGCGGGGCGATGGCCCTGGCGACCGCCACCGGGTCGGCGACCAGTTCGTCGACCGGGACCGCCGGATCGGCGATGCGGTTGACGAAGGAGCTGTTCGCCCCGTTCTCCAGCAGGCGGCGCACCAGATAGGCCAGCAGCGTCTCGTGCGTGCCGACCGGCGCGTAGATGCGGCAGGGCCGCTTCAGCGGGCCGACGACCTCCTTGTAGAGCGGCTCGCCCATGCCGTGCAGGCACTGGAACTCGTACTTGCCGACCTGGAAGTCGCTGCCGGCCATCTCGTAAATGGTGGCGAGCGTCTGGGCGTTGTGGGTGGCGAACTGCGGGAACACCGCGTCCGGAGCGGCCAGCAGCTTGCGGGCGCAGGCGACGTAGGAGACGTCGGTGTAGACCTTGCGCGTGTAGACCGGGAAGTCGGGCAGCCCGTCGAGCTGGGCGCGCTTGATCTCGCTGTCCCAATAGGCGCCCTTGACCAGCCGGATCATCAGCCGGTGGCCGCTGCGCCGCGCCAGATCGACCAGGAAGTCGATGACGTAGGGGCAGCGCTTGCCGTAGGCCTGGACGACGAAGCCGATGCCGTTCCAGCCCGCCAGATCCGGGTCGAAGCAAAGCGATTCCATCAGGTCGAGCGATAGTTCCAGCCGGTCGGCCTCCTCGGCGTCGATGTTCAGGCCGATGTCGTAGCCCTTGGCAAGCAGCGCCAGCGCCTTCACGCGCGGCAGCAACTCGTCCATCACCCGGTCGGCCTGGGCGCGGGAGTAGCGCGGGTGGATCGCCGACAGCTTGATGGAGATGCCCGGCCCCTCATAAATGCCGCGCCCCGCCGACGCCTTGCCGATGGCGTGGATGGCGTTCTCGTAGTCGGCGTAGTAGCGCGCGGCGTCCTCCGCCGTCAGCGCGGCCTCGCCCAGCATGTCGTAGGAATAGCGGAAGCCCTCGGCCTCCATCGGGCGGGCGTTGGTCAGCGCCTCCTGGATGGTCTGGCCGGTGACGAACTGCTCGCCCATCATGCGCATGGCGAAATCGACGCCACGGCGGATCAGCGGCTCGCCGCCGCGCGCGATCAGCCGCGTCAGGGCTGAGGACAGCGCCTGCTCGCCGCCCGCCGAGGTCAGCTTGCCGGTGATCAGCAGGCCCCAGGTGGCGGCGTTGACGAACATCGAGCCGCCCTTGCCGAGATGCGCCTGCCAGTCGCCCCCGGCGATCTTGTCACGGATCAGCGCGTCGCGCGTCGCGTGGTCGGGGATGCGCAGCAGCGCCTCCGCCAGACACATCAGCGCCATGCCCTCCTGGCTGGACAGGCTGTATTCGTGGATCAGCCCCTCGACGCCGCGGCCCCGCGGCTTGGCGCGCAGGGCGGTGATCAGCTTGCGGGCAGTGGCCGCGGCGGCGGTGACGATGCCGGGCGGCAGCGCGGCCTGCTCGAACAGGAAGGGCAGGCACTCCGGCTCGGGCCGGCGGTAGGCGGCGGTGATCGCGGCGCGCAGCTCGGTCGCCGGGCGGATGGGCGGGGCGAAGTCCGCGAACGGTGCCGTGCTGCCGGAGGCGGCGGACGGGCTGGCGGTCCGGGTGGCGGTCGGGTTGGTCATGCTGTTCATCGGTGTCGTCCGCTCGAATCCGCAGGCCGGGGGCGAGCCGGTCCCTGATGGTGAAAAGGGGTGTGCTACTCAGGCTTTCGGGCCGGTTCCGCCCAGTTCGGCAGCCCTTTGGGCCGCCGCGCGCAGGGTCGCGTTCAACAGAGTCTGGAGGTGGTCATCGGCCATCAGCTTGGAAAGGCCGGCCGCCGTGGTCCCACCGGGGGAGGTCACGCCGGCGCGAAGCTCGGCCGCCGGCTGGCCGGTGGCGCCCATCAGCGCACCCGCCCCTTCGACCGTGGCGCGGGCCAGCCGTTCCGACACGTCGGCGGGCAGCCCCACCTCCACCCCGGCGCGGGTCAGGCACTCCACAAGATAGAAAACATAGGCGGGGCCGGAGCCGGACAGCGCCGTGGCGGCGTCGACCAGCGCCTCGTCGGCCAGCCATTCCAGGCTTCCGACGGCGGTCAGCAGGGACGCGGCGCGCGCCTTCCGCTCCGCCGGGCAGCCCGTCTCGGCGACCGCGACGGTGGCGCCGCGCCCGACCGCCGCCGGGAGGTTCGGCATCGCCCGCACCACGCTGCCCGCCGCCGGGAACAGGCGGCGCAGGTCGGCCAGCGTCTTGCCCGCCATGATCGACAGCACCAGCGTGTGCGGTGCCAGCGACGCCTGCACGCCCGACGCGGCGCTCTCGACCATCTGCGGCTTGACCGCGACCACGAGGGTATCGACCACAGCGCCGTCCGCCGGATTCAAGCGGACGCCGGTCCGGGCGGCCAATTCGGCCAGATCCGGCGCGGGGCTGGGGTCGGCGACCGAAATTGCGGAGGCCGGCACGCCCTGCGCCAGCCAGCCGCGCAGCATGGCGCCGCCCATGCGTCCGGCGCCCAGCAGAAGGATCGTGCCGCCGACCGGCGCCGATCCGGCACCGTCCGCAGCATTGGGGGCAATGTCGATGGTCACGGTGTCTCTCACCCGATCCAATTCGTCTTCTCAAGGCCGCGGCATCCGCTTTGTTTTGCTTGTTCCGCCGCAGCATCCGCAGACTATCGCGGAGCCCGCCGTGCCTCCACGGTTGTTTTTGCCTGAATGCCGCGATATCAACGGCCAAAGGCGGCATGGAGCACGAAAATGACGGAGCTTGATCGGACCGACCGGCGCATCCTGGCGATTTTGCAGATGGACGGGCGGATTTCCGCCGTTGATCTGGCGGAACGGGTCGGCCTGTCCCCCACCTCCGCGGGCGAGCGGATGCGGCGGTTGCTGAAGGACGGCTATGTGACGGGATTCACGGCGCGGCTCGATCCGCACCGGTTGGGCTTCGGGCTGATGGTGTTCGTCGAAGTGCTGCTCGACAAGACGACGCCCGACGTGTTCGACCGCTTCGCCCAGGCCATCCGCCACGCGCCGGAGGTCCTGGAGTGCCACATGGTGGCCGGCGGGTTCGATTATCTGGTGAAGACGCGGGTGGCCGACATGGCGGCCTACCGGCGGTTTCTCGGGGATGTGCTGCTGTCGCTGCCCGGCGTCCGGGAAACCCGCACCTACGCGGTGATGGAGGAGGTCAAGAACGACGGCCCCCTCCCCCTCTGACTCAAAGGCGCTGTCCGGTCACGACACCCGGACGGGAGCCACCGTGCGGCGCGCGGGAAGGACGGCCCGCACCGTCGCGTGCAACGTGGCCAAGCCCAGCACAGACAGCGCCGTCAGAAAGCCGGTCAGCAAAAGCGCCAGCACCAGAAAGACCATCGTCTCCATGTCATACCTCCTTGCAAAGCATGGAGGGAGGCTACGCCCGGACCGGTTCCGGCGGTTTGACCCGAGTCAATGGATGGTCTGATTCCATAACCATCCCCTTTTTTGTCCGTAGCCACGCCATTGCTGGCTGCGCACCGTTCAACTCGGATACCGCCGTTGCGGTGGGTGGCGTAGAGGCATTTCCTCACCGGTTGCAACGCCAAATCAGCGCGCCACCGGGGCGTATCGGCATCACTGTGGCGGTAATGCACCGCATTTGAGATTTATTATCCTAAAATCGTCCCATTTAAGGCCACAACGAAGCCGATAGTCTTAAGGGGTAAGCCAAATGGCTAGAGCGCTAACCGAAAGGATGGGGACGCACCGACCGCGTGCCTGCCCCGCCGGCCACCAACCGCGGTGGCATCCCCACAAGGAAGAGAGTGCAGACCATGGACGATCTGGGTATCGACCTCCACCACCAGGACCTGACCGACCACACGAATTACGCCGGCGATCTCGGCGCCGACACGTCGCACCTGTCGATCAGCGAGACCGCCGTGTCCACCGCCGATTCCTTCGCGACGCCGGCCAGTCTCCTCCAGGCCCAGGCCCTCCAGACCGCGCAGCCGCTGGCGCTCGCCGATGCCGCCGCGACCGCCGACAACGCCACGAAGATCGTCATCAACGCCGCCGGCAACCTGGCGGGCGGTGTCGCCCCGCACTTCAAGGTGATGGTGGACGGCAAGGTCATCGGCGAAGGCTCCGCCGGCACCGATGCCAAGGACTTCACCTTCAACGCCAACGTCACGGCGGATCAGGCCCACAAGATCCAGATCCAGTACGACAACGATGGCTTCGTGAACGGCCAGGACCGCAACCTGATCGTCAACAAGATCACCATCAACGGCCACGCGCTCGACGCGGCCGACCCGTCGGTGACCTACGACAAGGGCGCGCTGGACGGCAAGGACGTGGTGAAGGGCCAGTCCGGCATGTGGTGGGACGGCACGCTGGTCGTCGCCGCGCCCAATGAGTTCTTCCCCGCCGCGACCGCCGAAGCGGTGACGGGCGCCACGAAGATCGTCGTCAACGCCGCCGGCAACCTGGCGGGCGGCGTGTCCCCGCACTTCAAGGTGATGGTCGACGGTAAGGTCATCGGCGAGGGTTCCGCTGGCACCGCCGCCAAGGACTTCACCTTCAACGCGAACATCGCCGCCGGTCAGGCCCACAAGGTCCAGATCCAGTACGACAACGATGGCTTCGTGAACGGCCAGGACCGCAACCTGATCGTCAACAAGATCACCATCAACGGCAACGCGGTCAACCCGACCGATGCCTCCGTCACCTACGACAAGGGCGCGCTGGACGGCAAGGACGTGGTCAAGGGCCAGTCCGGCATGTGGTGGGACGGCACGCTGGTCGTCGCCGCGCCCAAGGAGTTCTTCCCCTCCTCGACCACGACGCCCACGACGCCCACCCCCCCCACGACTCCGACCGCGCCGACCACCCCCACCACGCCGACGGCCCCGCCCGCCCCGTCGAACCCGGGCGGCGGCACGTCGGATTATCCGGCGACCCCGGCCTCGCAGGTCTTCTACATCGACGCGACGCACGGCAGCGACAGCAACTCCGGCAACAACCCGAACCAGGCATGGAAGTCGCTGGCCAAGGTGAACTCGACCAACTTCGCCGCCGGTTCGCTGGTTCTGTTCGAGCGTGGCGAGACCTGGACCGACAGCCTGCTGGTCTCCACCTCCGGCACCTCTGACAAGCCGATCATCTACGGCGCCTACGGCACCGGCGCCGATCCGATCATCAAGGCCAAGAGCGGTGCCAGCTACGCCGTCAGCCTGAACAACAAGGACAACGTCACGTTCGACAACCTGACGATGACGGGTTCGAACGACACCGGCCTGCTGCTCAACGGCGGCGCCATGAACGTGAAGGTCACCAACTCCCAGATCCTGGACAACCGGGGCTCGGGCATCGTGGTGAGCGGCACGTCGAACAACCTGCGCATCGATCATTCCACGATCGACGGCAACGGCGGCTACGGCATCGTCCACTACTCCTACGACAACGCCAACCAGTACATCACCAACAGCGTCATCAGCGACAACGGCTGGCGGACCGATGCGGTGTATTCGGGCTGGAACGGCCGCATCCTGAGCGGCGAGATCGCCGGCAACACGATCGTCAACAACGGCAGCGGCGGCGGCGACGGCCGGTCGCACGGGCTGTACCACGACCACAGCCAGGCCAACAGCACGCTGAAGATCCACGACAACGTGATTTCCTCGAACCCGCGCGGCGCCGGCATCCTCGCCAAGTCGAGCACCGAGATCTACAACAACACGATCTTCGGCAACTCGAACGTCGGCATCTCGATCGGCCAAAACCAGGGCACCAACGTCACCTACAAGATCTACGGCAACGAGATCTTCAACAACAACGGCGGCATCATGGAGCACCTGAAGGGAGCCGGGTCGATCACGCTGAGCCTGTACGACAACACCTTCTACAACAACAACGGCCGTGCGGCGATCAACATCGCCGACAGCATCAAGCAGACGGTGACCAACAACACCATCTCCTCGGTCTCCAAGGCCAACCCGATCATCTGACGATCGGCGGCTCCGACCCTTTGGCAACGTCCGCGCCCGGCCAGACTCTGGCCGGGCGTTGGCGTGTCGGGACGACTTTTCCGGCTTTCGTCCGCGACACAAAACGGCAATAATCGGAAGCACAGCCCGGCCAGGGACGCTGCCTTTTCCTCCATTTCTTGTGCATCGCACAATAAGGCCCGTCTCATTGGAGTGATGGCGTCCGGACGCCATCCCCGTTCGCCGCCTTTTCATGGCGGTCAGCCGTTATTTCTCCGCAGGGCGCGCGGCATCCCCCGCTTTCTCCAAAATCGACCAAAGTGGCAGTCGGCTTTCCCTTTGGGACGCTGCGAAGGGGATATTTATCTTGCACTTTATGTAGGTTTACCCGCCATCCGCCCTTTGATAGCGTCCACAGACCTATTCCGTGCCTATGCGTGCATCGGCACCGGCCGATACGACGGCCAGGGGTGTCCTAATGCGGGATGCGGACCGGAGGGAAACCCCCGCAGAACCGACCAGGAAAGGGACGAGACAGGGCAAGAACGGCACTGCAAACGACGACAAGGACGGGACGGCCGGCGCCGCACAGGTGCCGAACCGACGGCCACCGGGGGAAGGAACGCCGAAGCCGATTCCGCGCGCGTGCCGCGGGACCGGGGCATTGGGCGGCACGCACACGCCTCCATTCCCAGGGCCGCGGTGTCCGTGGTCACGGCCATCGCACGCCGTCCGCGTCGCCACGACAAGAGGGGTGGAGACCAGGTATGAATCACGTGAGCGGACCGAGGGACGGTCGGGACACTCAATCGATCAGCGTGCTTATGGCCACCTATGCCGGCGAGAAGGCGGACAACCTTCAGGCCGCGCTGGAGAGCGTCTATACACAGACGCTTCTCCCGCGCGAATGCGTGCTGGTGGTCGATGGACGGATCGGGGAGGAGCAGGAGAAGGTCATCGCCCGCTATCAGGCGTCCAACGCCTGCCGGCTCGTGGTGGTGCGACGGCGCAACCAGGGGGGCTTGGCCCGCGCGCTGAACGATGGGCTGCAATACTGCACGGGCTATCTGGTGGCCCGCATGGACAGCGACGACATCTGCCTGCCCCACCGCTTCGAGACGCAGGCGCGGGCCTTCGCCGAGCAGGGGGGGCTGGACGCGTCCTTCTCCTGGCACGCGGAGTTCGAACAGGACCCCGGCGCCATCACCTGCGTGAAGCGCAGCCCGGAGACGCACGAAGAGATCAGCCAGGGCATGAAGTGGCACTGCGTCCTGTCGCACCCCACCATGATGGTGCGGCGGCGGGCGCTGACCGCCATCGGCGGCTACCGCTCCTGCTTCGGGAATCTGGAGGATTACGACCTGTATGTCCGCCTGCTCCAGGCCGGCGCGCGCATGGAGACGGTGCAGGAGGCGCTGCTGCTCTTCCGCACCAGCATGGCCCAGCGCGTCCGCCGCGGCGGGTTGCGCTACGCCGTCAACGAATGGGCTTTCCGGGTCTGGTGCTGGCGGTCGGGCTTCCTGACCAATTCGGAGTTCCTGGCGACGGCCTCGCTTCAGATCGGCTTCCGGCTGACGCCGCCGGGCCTGAAGAGGATGCTGTACCGCCTGGTCCGCACGCCGACCGAGGCGCAGGCCATGGCCCGAATCCACACCGCCATGATTCAGCCCAAGCGCCTCGCCCCCGATGGCGCGGACGCCCTCTGACCTTCTGCCCTCTGACCCTTCCGCGGGAGGAATTGAATGAGCGTTGCCGACGTGATTTCCGGTGGCGGGTTGGGTCGGCGGCTCCGGTGGACGGACGCGCTGCGCAACCCGCTGGGGACCGCCTGCCATCACGCCTACGGCAGTCCGGTGCTGGCCGTCGTCTACCACGCCGTGTGCGACACGGTGCCGGATCATCTGAAGCACATCTACCGGCCCCGCACGCCGAAGGAATTCACGGAGGATCTCGACTTCCTCCTGAAGCACTTCGAGCCGACGGATCTGCCCACGGTCACCGGGTCGGCCATGGGCGGGCCGGAGATCCGCCGCCCGTCGCTGCTGGTCACCTTCGACGACGGCATGCGCGAGGTGGCGGAGGTGGCGATGCCCATCCTGCGCCGCAAGGGCATCCGGCCGGCGCTGTACCTGAACCTGAATTTCCTCGACAACAAGACGCTCTTCTACCGGCACAAGGCGAGCCTTCTGGCGGAGCGGCTGGGCCGGCTGGCGGAGGCCGATCCCCGCCGCGCCGTCTGCGCCGCCACCCTGGCGCGGGCGGGCGCCGTCGCCGCCGATCCCGCTGCGGGCGTCATGAAGGTAAGCTGGCACCAGCGCGCCGTGCTGGATGAGATCGCCAGCGTGCTGGAGTTCGACACGGCCGGCTTCCTGGCGACGCAGAAGCCCTATCTGACCCGCGACGAGATCGCCGACCTGATGGCGGAGGGGGTGTCGATCGGGGCCCACGGCTTCGACCATCCCAACCACCGCCTGCTGACGCCCGAACAGCGCAAGGAGGAGGTGACGGGCAGCGTCGCCGGCATCCGGGAGTTGTTCGGCCCCGGCTGCGGCTCCTTCGCCTTCCCCTATTCGGACGAGGGCTTGCCCGACACGCTGTTCGGGGAGCTGTACGGCAGCGGCGTCGACCTTACCTTCGGCACCTCCTGGCCGCGCCGCGGCGGTCCGCAGCGGCGGGTTCAGCGGATCTGCTTCGAGAACGGTCCGGCCCCCGCGAAGCAGCAGCTCGTCAAGCGTCTGTTGCGCGGCGGTGCCGGCAACATGAAGCGCGCGCTCGCCGGATGAACGGTCTGGCCGGATAGGCGGGCTGGCTTACGGAACACTCCCTCTCCCAGCACGGGCGAGGGAGTTCCTGCCGTTTTCATATGCATTACGGGCGATAACGACGCTGCAATTCCAAAGAGAAGACCTATTCCTCCCTTTGGAATGCCCCCTTATCGTACGCTGATCGCTTAAGCGTGATCCCTTTTCATTTCCCTTTATTTGTCCGCGACGTAACACAAAATACCGCTATGGGGACACGCTGCGGTTCTGGTCGCCGGTTCCTCCGCTTATAAGGCCCCCCGCGAGGAGATCGCTATGATCGAGCAAGCCACGCCGGCCAGCCCGAACCTGCTGGGTGGGGTTGCGGACGTCCTTCCGGCGGACGCCGCTGCGAAGGCGACGGACCGCGTCTCCCCCCCGATGCTTGATCTCCACCGGGCCGGCTGGGCCATTCTGTGCACCGGCTGCGCGCTGGCGGCCTGGGGCCTCGCCTACGCGCTGATCCGCGTCGCCCTGTAAGGCCGCGCGAGCTGGACCCATGGATCACCTGCCCCCGCCTCCCCCCGCCATCGAGCGCCCCGCCCAGCCGTCGCTGCTCGTCAGCGCGCGCCGGAGCGCCGACCAGAACGCCGCCCAGAACGCCGAGGACGCGCCGGTCTTCTACGTCGATGCCACGGACGGCGACGACCGCCGGTCGGGCCGCGGCCCGAAGGAGGCGTGGAAATCGCTGGAGAAGGTGAACGCCACGGCCTTCCCGCCGGGCAGCCGCGTGCTGTTCGAGCGTGGGGAGAACTGGCGCGGCAGCCTGCTGGCCTCCTCCTCCGGCACGACCGACCGGCCGATCACCTACGGCGCCTATGGCAAGGGCGACAGCCCGGTGATCGACGCGCGGGGCGCCTCGATCGCGGTCAGCCTGAACGGACGGACGAACGTCGCCTTCGACGGGCTGAGCATCACCGGCGCGGCCGACACCGGCCTGCTCCTCGGCCCGCGGGCGCGCAACGTGTCGGTAACGAACGTGACGGTCGCGGGCAACGGCGGCTCCGGAATCGTCGTACAGGGCACGTCGGAAGGGCTGCGGATCGACGGGTCGGCCATCACCGGCAACGGCGCCTACGGGATCGTGCATTACGCGGCGGACAACACCGATCAGGTCATCACGCGCAACACCATCGCCGACAACGGCTGGCGCAAGGACGGCGGCGTCTATTCCGGCTGGAACGGGCGCATCCTGACCGGCGAGATCGCCCACAACCGGGTCTTCAACAACGGCGTCAACGGCGGCGAGGGCCGCTCCCACGGCCTCTACCACGACCAGGGGCAGGCCGGGAGCGCGTTGAAAATCCACGACAACCTGATCCACGACAACCCGCGCGGCGCCGGCATCCTGGCCAAGTCCAGCACCGAGATCTACCGCAACGTCATCTTCCGCAACGCCGACGCGGGCCTCTCGCTCGGCCAGAACCGCGGGATCGACGTGACCTACCGGGTCTACGACAACGAGTTCTACGACAACAACGGCGGCGTCCTGCAGCACCAGAAGGGCAACGGCTCGATCACGCTGGAACTGCGCGACAACCTCTTCCACCGCAACGGCAAGCGGGCCGCCATCATCATCGCCGACAGCATCGGCAAGTCCATCACCGGCAACCGGGTCAGCAACGACGCCAAATCGGAGGCCAAATCCGAAACCCGGGCCGGGACCACCGCCAACCAACCATCGGCCAACCAACCATCGGGAGGAACAGTGCAGGAAGCGTCCGGAATGCGGCCGGAATCCGTGCGCTGACCTTGGCCCCAGGAGCCGCGGACGAGCCGCGGGCCGGGCAAGGGACGGCGCGTTCGAACAAGGGGGGGCATGTGAGCACCAGCAGCAGCACCGTCGGTCAGTCGATCACCGACCGGCTGAAGAAAACCGTTTTCCGCTTCGACACCTCGGACACGGGGGAACTGCGCGGCTTCCAGCGCAAGATGTTCGGGGAACGGGTCTGGCAGGTGGACGAGGCCTACAACCGCTGGCTCTTCGACGAGGTGCCCGACCGGGACGCGGACGGGCCGCAGGTCTGGGTGTGCAAGCGGCAGGGGCAGATCGTCGGCCAGCAATGCGGGATTCCGTTCCGCCTGAAGGCGCGGGACCGGGAAATCCCGGCCTCCTGGGCCAACAGCCTGATGGTCCTGCCGGAATGGCGGATGCGCGGCGCCTTCACGCCCCTGGCGGAAGCCCAGCTCGACAGCCGTCCGCTGGCCATGGCCATCCACATCTCGGATTCCGCCTACAAGGCCTACAGCAAGGCCGGCTGGATCGACATCGGCGCCCTGCCCGCCTATGTCTTCCCGTTGGACACGCGGCGCTGCCTGGAGGCGTCCTCGCTCCAGGGCCGTATGCGGGCCATCGGGACGATCGCCGGGCCGGCGCTGCACGGCGCGCGGATCGGCGGCCATTTGCTGAGCCGGGCAACCGGCGCGCGGTTCGAGGAGATCGGACGGTTCGACGGGCGGGCCGACGCCATCTGGCGGCGCGCCTCCCCGCATTACCCGCTGATCGCGTTGCGCGACCTCACTCACTTGCGCTGGCGCTACGACGCGATTCCCTGCGCCTCGGACTACCGCCGCTTCATCCTGATGCGCGGGGACGAGCCGCTGGGCTACGTCGTCCTGCGCCGCGAGACCTGGCGCAAGGAGCCCTGCCTCGCCATCGTCGATTACCTGTGCGAGCCGAAGTGGCTGTGGGTCCTGCTCAGCCACACGCTGCGCATCGCCGCGACGGAGCGCGCGACCGCGCTGATCTGCCGGACGCTGAACACGCGGGCGGAGCGGACCTTCCTCGCCATGGGCATGATGAAGGTGCCCGACCGCGTGGGCTTCCCCGTGCGGGTGATGGCGCACGCCGGGCCGGACGCCGGCATCGACCGGGACGAGTTCGCCGATCGCGGCAACTGGCTGCTGACCATGGGCGACGGCGACGCCAGCTTCCTGATGCACAACACGCTGCCCGAGACCGCCGGGCTGCAACCGGAGGGAGTCGCCGTACAGGGATGACCGAGGTGCGAAGGAGCCGTCCGGCCGCCGACGCGCCGGTCCGGCTCCTTTCGTCTATTCTGCCCGTGGTTACTCAAAAGGGGTTAATGAAGCGCCTTTCGGGATGGTCATCCCTAAAGTCTCACAAGAAAGATCACCCGATCAACTGACGGTAGTTCGGCCTTTTACGACGTTTACGGCTGCCACTTTTTCTATCACGATTGCTGGGTGCTTAGACAAAGCAGCCTAATGTATTCGGTGAGAGGAAACGCCGATCGATCAGTCTTATGAACAGCAAAAGCCAAGGCCCGATGTCAGAACCGGACCTTGGCTTCGGTTTTGTGTCGGTAAATTTGATCTCTGCAATACAGCGCGAATAACGGTGAAACCTCTACGAACAAGAGAGCCGGAAAAGGAGACGTCTTATGTCGAGCAATGAGTTTGCCGACCTGTTGGTGAGCGGGGGTTCGGTCGGCACGTCCGGCATTCCGGAAGCCCTGGCGGCGCTGGAGTCGAAGATCGCGGCGGGCACCGCCAGCGTCGGCGTCATCGGCCTGGGTTACGTCGGTCTGCCTCTGGCGCGGCTGTTCGCGCGGGCCGGCTTCTCGGTGACGGGCTTCGACATCGACCCGGAAAAGGTCGCCAGCCTGAACGGCGGCACTTCCTACATCGGCACCGTGTCGACCGACGAGGTCCGCGGGATGATCGAGGAGGGCCGCTTCACGGCGACGGCGAACTTCCAGTCGCTGGCCGACATGGACGCCATCGTCATCTGCGTGCCGACGCCGCTGACCCGCAACCGCGAACCGGACATGAGCTGCATCGAGGTCACCACCCGGCAGATCGCCCAGGTGCTGCGCCCCGGCCAGCTGATCGTCCTCGAATCGACCACCTACCCCGGCACGACGCGCGAGGTGGTGCGCCCGATCCTGGAGAAGACCGGCCTCGTCAGCGGCACGGACTTCCTGCTGGCCTTCTCGCCGGAGCGCGAGGACCCCGGCAACGAGACCTTCACCACCGCCCGCATCCCGAAGATCGTCGGCGGCGAGGACCCCAACGCGCTGCGCATCGCCTGCTCGATGTACGGCCGCGCGCTGGAGCGCGTGATCCCGGTCTCGTCGCTGGAAGCGGCCGAGGCGGTGAAGCTGACCGAGAACATCTTCCGCTGCGTCAACATCGCGCTCGTCAACGAGTTGAAGGTCGTCTACGACGCGATGGGCATCGACGTGTGGGAAGTGATCGAGGGCGCAAAGACCAAGCCTTTCGGCTACATGCCCTTCTACCCCGGCCCCGGCCTGGGCGGCCACTGCATCCCGATCGACCCCTTCTACCTGACCTGGAAGGCCCGCGAGTTCGACGTCGCCACCCGCTTCATCGAACTGGCCGGCGAGATCAACACCCGCATGCCGCATTACGTGGTGGAGCGGCTGTCCCAGGCCATGGACTCCAAGCTTGGCCGCGCACTGCGCGGATCGCGCATCCTCGTTCTGGGCGTCGCCTACAAGAAGAACATCGAGGACATGCGCGAAAGCCCGGCGCTGAAGATCATCGATCTTCTCCAGGACCGCGGCTGCGAGGTCTTCTACTACGACCCGCATGTGCCGGAGCTTCCGGAGACGCGCCGCCTCGCCCGCATGGCCGGCACACCGTCGGTCGCGCTGGAGGAGATCCGGGACGGCGCCTTCGACGCCGCGATCCTGTGCACCGACCACGACTCCTTCGATCTGAAGGCCTTCCTGGACGGGCTGCCGCTGATCGTCGACACCCGCAACGCCTTCGGCAAGGCGGGCATCGTCGACGAGAAGATCGTGAAGGGCTGACCGCCGGCCTGGACCCTCACCGACCGATCCTCAGGAGAATGGGATGGCCGCGTACACTCATGTAGACGGAGCCCTGGGGTCCGAAGCCAGCACGCGGGAGGTCGCGCTCCGCGACCTCCTCCAGGTGCTGCGCCGACGCCGGGGCACGATCATCGCCAGCGTCCTGTGCTGCACCGCGCTGGCCACCACCGGTGCCCTGCTCTACGAGCCGCGGTTCACCAGTCAGGCCGTGCTCATCATCGACCCGCGCACGACGGAGGTCACGGACATCAACGCCGTGATCTCCAACCTGCCGCGCGAGGCGGCGGCGATCCGGACCGAAATCGACATGATCACCTCCACCGCCACCGCCGCCAAGGTGGTGGACCGGCTGGGGCTGGTCCATGACCCGGAGTTCAACGGCGCCATCGAGCGGCCTTCGGCCATCGACCGGGCCATCGCCGGGATCAACGACACCGTCGGCTACGACCTGGCGCCGCTGCGCCAGCAGATCACCGCCTACCTGACTTCCGCCGGGATCGGCGTGAAGGAGCCGACGTCGCCGGAGAAGGAGCGCGCCGCGGTCATCGCCGACGTTCGCCGCGGCCTGTCGGCGACCAGCGACGCGCAGTCCTACACCATCCTCGTCTCCTTCAAGGCGAAGGAGTCGGACAAGGCGGCGCGCATCGCCAATGCCTTCGTGGACGAGTACCTGCGCGACCAGCTCCAGACGAAGAAGGACGTCAACCAGCAGGCCAACAAGTGGCTGGAGGACCGCATCAACGAGCTGCGCGCCCAGGTCGAGGTGTCGGACAAGGCGGTGCAGGATTACCGCGCGCAGCAGGGGCTCGTGCTCGGCGGGGCCAGCGGCGAGACCTTCCTGTCGCAGCAGCTGGCCGAGTTGAACCGCGCCCTGGTCGTCGCCCAGACGGAGCGGGGCCGGGCGGAGGCGCGGGCGCAGAACGCCCGGATCGTCGCGCGCAGCCCGACCGACGGCAACGCGGCGGAGATTCTGGGCTCGCCGCTGATCCAGCGGCTGGGCGAGGAGGAGTCGGCCATCGCGCGCCGGCTCGCCGAATACCGCACCCGCTACGGGGACCAGCATCCGGCGGTGCAGGCCTACGTCAACCAGTTGACGAACCTGCGCCAGAAGATGCGCGAGGAAGCCACCAAGATCATGGCGGTCATCAACAACGAGGTCGAGATCGCCCGCGCCCGCGAGCGCGAGCTTGAGACCGCGTTGAAGAAGCTGACCGCCGAGACCGCGGGCGAGTTGGGCGCCAACGTCCGTCTGGCCCAGCTTCAGCGCGAGGCCGACGCCAACCGCCGCGTCTATGAAGGGCTGCTCCAACGCCTCGTCGAAACGCGCGAGCAGGACGACCTTCAGCAGCGCGACGCCCGCGTCGTGTCCAAGGCGGAACCGCCGCTGGAGCCGTCGACGCCGGGCAAGAAGCTGTTCGTCGGCGGCGGTCTGGCCGTGGGCCTGCTGATCGGCATGTTCCTGGCCTTCCTGCGCGACCATCTGAACAAGACCTTCCGCAACACCCAGCATGTGGAGGAGACGATCGGCGTGCCGGCCATCGGGCTGGTGCCGTCCCTGCCGCATCACAAGAACGCCAAGCCGGAGGATTACGTCCTCGACCGTCCGCGGTCGGAGTACAGCGAGGCGGTGCGCGCCATCGGCGTGTCGCTCTACGCCCGCGGCGCCCTGAACACCGGCTCTGTGGTGATGGTGACCTCCGCCGTTCCCGGCGAGGGCAAGACCACCGTCTGCCTGACCCTGGCGCGCATGCTGGCGGCGTCCGGCCGGCGGGTCCTGCTTCTGGAGTGCGACCTGCGCTGCCCGCGCATCGGGAACGTGCTGGGCGACAACGCTCCGGGCGACCTGAGCGACCTGATCGTCGGCAAGGCGGAATGGCAGGACGTGGTCCAGGTGGATGGCCGCAGCGGACTGCACTACGTCGTCGGCCGTCCGCATTGCGACCACCCGCAGGAGCTTCTGGGGTCGGAGAAGCTGGCGAGCATCATCAAGTTCGCCTCGCTCGAATACGACTGCGTCATCCTCGACACGCCGCCGATGGCGGTCGTGGCGGACGCGGGCGTGCTGACCCGGTCGGCGACGGAATGCCTGTTCGTGGTGCGCTGGGAGCAGACGCCGCGCGCCGTCGTCCAGCGGGCCATCGAGCGGCTGACCGAGCTGGGCCGCGACGTCACCAGCGTCGTGCTGAGCCGGGTGGACCTGAAGAAGCTGGCCCGCACCGACGCGTCGGAAGAGGCCTACGGCATGAACGAGGCGCGCCGCTACTACACGCGCTGACCATGACGTGACGGCGGAAACGCCCGGCGCGATTGCGTTTGGTCATCTTAGCCCTCTCCCCTCTGGGGAGAGGGTGACCCGCAGGGTCGGTGAGGGGGTTGTGCACGGAGGTATGTCCGGCAGCAGCGCAACCCCCTCACCCTGACCCTCTCCCCAGAGGGGAGAGGGAAATGAATGCGGGTTCATCGGGGGAACAGGATGAGTGCAACGCCATTTCCGCGAAACCGAGCCGCTCTGGCGGCGGCGCCCGCTGCGGACGCGCCGCCCGCCCGGCCACGGACGACGCCGCTCCTGCGCAGCGCCGCCGATCTCACGCCCAGCCTGTTCGATCAGGTGGTGTGCGCGATCGGCCTGATCCTGCTGTGGGATGCGCTGCTGTCGGTGATGATGTCCGCGCCCTCGCAGCGCTTCATCCTGCGCGCGGGCGGCGCGCCGGAATCCTCCGGCGACACCATCAAGCAGCTCATCTTCGCCGGCCTCTACGCCACGGCCCTGCTGCGGATCGTCATGCTCCACGGCGTCCGGGCCTTCCGCTATCTCAGCATTCCCATGGCGCTCATGGTGGTGCTGGCCATCGCGTCCAGCCAGTGGTCGCACGACCCGTCGCTGACCATCCGCCGCAGCGTGGCCCTGGTCGGCACGACGATCTTCGGCCTCTATGTCGGCCTGTCCTACGGCGAGGTCGCACTGGCCCGGCTGATCCACCGCGCGGTCTTCGTGCTGGCGGTGCTGAGCGCGCTGCTCGCGGTCGGCCTGCCGAGCTACGGCCTGATGCCGGCGGAGCAGGGATCGCAGTGGCGCGGCGTCTTTTCCCACAAGAACGGCCTGGGCGACGCCATGGCCTTCGGCCTGACCGCCGGGCTGTTCGTCCTGCGCTCCCGCCCGGTGACCGACACCATGGCGCTGGTCTGGCGTCTGGGCACCTTCGCCATCATGGCGGGCTGCCTCGCCATGTCCGGCTCCGCCACGGCGCTGATCGTCGCCACGGCCGGCATGACCCTGGTGATGCTGGTCACCCACCGGCAGGATGCCGGCTCGCTGGCGCTGGAGCTGTACGGCGGCACCATGGTCATCATGCTGGCCGCCATCTTCGCCCTGCTGAACCTGGAAAGCATCGTCACGCTGCTCGGCCGCGACATCACGCTGACCGGGCGCACGCTGATCTGGGACTTCGCTTTCCGGATGATCGAGCAGCAGCCGGTGCTGGGCTACGGCTTCAGCGCCTTCTGGTCGGGGCTGGACGCGCCGGGCGCGCTGTTCTGGCGAACCTCGGGCCGCTTCGACATCCACGCCCACAACGGCTTCATCCAGACGACGCTGGACGTCGGCCTGCTCGGCCTCGGCCTCTTCCTGGTGGCCTATGTGATCTACCTGTCGCGCATCGCCCGGATCGTCCCGGTCGACCGCAGCGGGGCGGCGCGCTGGCACATCGTCTTCGCCATGATGCTCCTGCTGGGCAACGTCGCCGAAAGCAGCCTGCTGATCCAGAACGGCCTGCTGTGGTTCCTCTTCACCGCCTTCCAGACGCGGCTGGCCAAGACGGTCCATGCCCACGCACTGACCCCGCGTCCGGCGGCGGGACGGCGGCCCAAACTGCAGAACGGCATCCCGGTTGCGGAGTCGCGGTCATGATGTCGAGCGGCTTCGCCTTCTTCGCGACCCGGATCGCCGTCGGCATCCTGGGCTTCGCGGCGGTCGCGGTCTTCTCGCGCATCGTCACGCCGGAGGCCTACGGCCATTACGCGCTGGTGATGGCGGCGGCGGCGGCGATCAACGCCTGCGGCTTCTCCTGGATGGGCCTGTTCGTCCTGCGCAAATGCGGCGGCGACGCGGCCGAGCGGGACGCCTGGCTCTCCACCGTGGTCACCGCCTTCCTGGTGGTGGCCTGCGGCGTCCTCGCCATCCTGGGGACGGTGGTCGCCTTCTACCCCGGCATGAACGGCATCGACTATGTGCTGTATCTGCCGGTGATCGCCATCCTGATCTCCTGGTTCGACCTGTCGATCCAGATGTCGCGGGCGCGGCTGAGGGGCTCCGTCTTCGCCGCCAAGTCCTTCGCCAAGGCGCTGTTCGGGCTCGCGCTCGGCTCCGCCTTCGTGCTGATCGGCTGGAAGGAGGAGGGGCTGCTGCTCGGCACCAGCATCGGCTTCCTGCTGGTCACCTCGATCTGGCTGCGCTCCGACCTGAAGGGCATCTCGCTGCGCTGGCCGGCGCGGGAGCGCGTCGGCCTTCTGCTGACCTTCGGCGGCCCGCTGATGCTGAGCCTGATGGTCGGCTGGGCGCTCGATTTCGCCGACCGCTTCCTGATCTACTGGTTCATCGGCGAGGCGGCGGCGGGTGCCTACGCCATGGCCTTCGACCTCGCCAAGCAGCCGATCATGCTGGTGGCGTCGGCCGCCTCGCTGGTCACGCTGCCGATGGCGTCACGCGCCTTTGACGACGCCGGCCCGCGCGCCGCGCGTCCGATCATGGCGCAGAACCTGACGATCCTGCTGCTCGTCTGCCTGCCCCTGGTGCTGATGGAGGTGATCTCCGCCGAGGGCATCGTCGGGCTGCTGCTCGGCGAGGCGTACCGCGAGACCGGTGCGGCGATCATGCCGCTCGTCGCCCTGTCGGTCTTCATCAGCATCCTGCGCATCTACCACTTCGACCTGTCGCTGCACCTGACCAAGAAGACCGGCTACATCCTGAAGCTGACCATGCTGACGGCGGTGCTGAACATCGGCGCCAATCTGTTCCTGATCCCGCGCTTCGGGGTGATCGGGGCGGCCTACGGCTCGCTGGCGGCCCAGCTCGGCTGGGTGGTGGCCGCGGTCCTCCTGATGCCGCGCGCCGGCGTCCTGGCGGTGCCGGTGAAGGATCTTCTGAAGGTGACCACCGCCGCCCTGCTCTTCGCCGCCGGGTTGAAGATCGCGGCGATGGAAAGCGACCTGCTGCTCGTCCAGCTCGCCCCGGCGGGCAGCCTCTATCTGCTGGCCCTGGCCGTGCTCAACCCCGCCAACCTGATGGGTCAGGTGCGGATGGCGCTGGCCCGGCTGAAACGCACCCGATCCCCGGCATGAACACCATGAACAGGCGTGAGGAAGGAACAGGCACCATGTCGAAAAAGCTGGTGGTTTGCGTGTGCACCTACCGCAGGCCGAAGGATCTTCACCGCACGCTGCTGTCGTTGGAGGGGCTGACCTTCAACCCCGACGCCCCGCTGGACGTCGAGGTGCTGGTGGTGGACAACGATCCGGCGCGCTCCGCCGAACCGCTGTGCCGCGAGATGGCGCAGAACTGGCGCTTCCCCATCCGCTACGCGGCGGAGCCGGTGCCGGGCATTCCCGCCGCCCGCAACCGCTGCCTGGACGAGACCACGGACGCCGACCTGATCGCCTTCATCGACGACGACGAGGTGGCGAGCCCCGGCTGGCTCGATTGGCTGGTGACCGCCATGGAACGCACCGGCGCCGCCGTGGTCGCCGGGCCGGTCCTGCCGATCTACGAGAAGCGCCCGCCCGATTGGCTGACCAAGGGCCGCTTCCACGATCTGCAACGTTTGCCCACGGGCAGCGAGCCGGCCTATTGCGCGACCGGCAACGTGCTGTTCCGCCGCTCCATCCTGAAGGGCGGCGTGCGCTTCGACCCGGAGCTGAGCCTGTCCGGCGGCAGCGACGTGCTGTTCTTCGAGCAGATCCGCCGCCAGGGCCACCGCATCGTCTGGTGCGACGAGGCGACCATCGAGGAGCATGTGCCGGCCAGCCGCATGACCGCGCGCTGGATTCTGCGCCGCGCCTTCCGGCTGGGGACCTGCGTGTCGCTGACCGAGGCCAAGCTGAACGGCCAGCGCCGCACGTTGGTGAAGCGCTCCACGCTCGGCCTCGCGCACATCGCGCTGAACCTCGCCGCCCTGCCCCTGGTGCCGATGGCGCTGGCCTTCGACACGAGCTGGCCGATCCGCCGTCTCCAGAAGATCTGCGTCGGCAGCGGCTATCTCTACGGCCTGATGGGCTTCCAATATCTGGAGTACAAGCGATGAAGGACGCCGAGATGAAGGGCGGTGCGGCGGAAGCCCCGCCCGTCACCGTCAGCGCGGTCATCCCGACGCGCAACCGCCCGCATCTGGTGCTGAACGCCGTGGAGAGCGTGCGTGCCCAGACGCTCCGGGATCTGGAGATCGTCGTCGTCGTCGACGGGCCGGACCCCGCCACCGTCGCGGCGCTGGAGGCGGTGGAGGACCGCCGCCTGCGCATCGTGCAGAATCCGGCGTCGCTCGGCCCCGCGGGGGCGCGCAACGCCGGGGTGCAGGCGGCGCTGGGCGAGTGGATCGCCTTCCTGGACGACGACGATTCCTGGGCGCCGGAGAAGCTGGAACGGCAGCTCGCCGCCGCCAAGGCGTCGGGCGCCAAACTGCCGGTGGTGTCGTGCAGCACCAGCGTCAGCATCGGCGAGCGCCGCTACGTCTGGCCGCAGCGCCGGCCGGAGCCGGGCGAGCCGATCAGCGACTATTTGATCGACCGCCGCAGCCCGCTGTCCCGCCCCGGCTACCTCGCCACCCCGACGATCATGGTCCCGCGCTCGCTGGCGCTCGCCGTGCCGATGCCGGACTACCGGCATTTCGAGGATTGGGGCTGGCTGTTCCGCGCGCTCGACCAGCCGGGCGCGGAACTGGTCTTTGTCGACGAGCCGCTGTGCTTCGTGGAGATCGACGAGGGCCGCGCCTCGCTGCATTCGGTGGACGACTGGCGGCAGGCCTTCGAGTGGGCGCGCACCCATCGTCCGCTGATGACCGGCAACGCCTACGCCGCTTTTCTGATGACCAAGGTCGTCGGCATGGCCCGCCGCGAGGGCGACTGGAACGCCGTCCGCCGCCTGCTGGCCGAAGCGACGCGGGCGGGCGACCCGAAGATGCGGCATTACCTGATGTTCTTCGGAACCTGCGTGGTGCCGCCGTCCTTCCACCGCCGGGTGCGCGCGGCGACCCATTCGGACGCGGCGACGGCGTGAGGCCAGTTAAGACGTTGCGGAGTTTTGCCCCCACCCCGGCCCTCCCGCGCTGGGCGGGAGAGGGAGAAATAGTCCCCTCCCCTGCGTTAGCGGGGGAGGGTTAGGGTGGGGGCAAGCGTCCCCCCCCTCTTCACATCACCGCCGCCAGCAGCAGCGGCAGCGTCAGGAACGACAGCGCCGTGGACCCCAGCACCATCCCGGCGACCTCCTGCGGCGCGTTGTTGTAGCGCAGCGCCCAGAGGTAGTTGAACACCGCCACCGGCATGGTGCTTTCCAGCAGCACGACACCGCGCATCGTGCCCTCCAGGCCCAGTACCTCCACCACCGCCAGCCCGGCGGCGAAGCCGAGCAGCAGGCGCAGCGCTGACATCGCCAGCGACCGCAGCATGCCCTGCATCCGCAGGCCCGCCAGCGCCACCCCCAGCGAGAACAGCATCAGCGGCACCGCGCAGTTGCCGAGCAGCGTCGTCGTGTTGGTCACCCATTGCGGCGGTTGGAAGCCGGTCATCAGCACCAGCACGGCCAGCGCCACCGCGTAGATCACCGGGGTGCGCAGCACCTGCTTGGCGTCCGTGCGCCCCGCCGCCAGGGCCGGGCCGATGGTGAATTGCAGGACGGCGAGCGTCGCGAAGAACAGCACCGCCAGCCCCATCCCGGTCTCCCCGAAGGCGAACAGGCAGACGGGAATGCCCATGTTGCCGCCGTTGGGAAAGCTGAGCGCCGGCAGATAGACGCGCAGCGGCAAGCGGCTGGCCAGCAGGATCGGGGTCGCCATCAGGCCGGCCAACGCCATGCTGCCGACCGAGGCCGCCGCCATGGTCAGCAGATCGTCCCCTCCCAGCGTCAGACGGGCCAGCGAGGAGAAGACCAGACAGGGGGTGGAGACGTTGATCGCGAAGGTGGTGATGAAGGCGCTGTCGTAGGGCAGCTTGGCGCGGCTCCACCCGAAGCCGAGGGCGGCGATCAGGAACACCGGCACGACGACGGCGGCGATGCTGGACAGGGGGGCGAGCAGGTCCATGGTCAGCGCGCAGCCTGCTTGCTTGCGGTGTGGAACCAGCCCAGCCCGTCCTCCGTCCGGGCGCGGGGCCGGTACTCGCAGCCGATGAAGCCGCGGTAGCCGGTCGACGCCAGTACCTCGAACAGATAGGGGTAGTGGACCTCGCCGCGGTCGGGCTCCTGGCGGTCGGGCACGCCGGCGATCTGCACGTGGGCGGTGAGGTCGGCGTTGGCCCGGATGCGGGTGGCGAGGTCGCCCTCGCTGATCTGGCAATGGTAGAGATCGAACTGGAGCTTCAGGTTTGGCGCCCCCACCGCTTCGATCACCCGGCGGGCCAGCGCGGTGCTGTTCATCAGATAGCCGGGCATGTCTCTGTTGTTGATCGGCTCCACCAGCAGCGTCAACCCGGCCTCCGCGCAGGCCGCCGCGGCGTGGCGCAGATTGTCGGTGTAGAGCGCCAGCGCCGCGTCGCGCTCCAGCCCGTCTGGCGGGATGCCGGCCATGCAGTGCAGCAGGCGGTTGTCCAAAACCTTCGCGTAGGCGATGGCCGTCGCCACGCCCTCGCGGAACTCGTCCTCACGTCCGGGCAGGCTGGCAGTGCCGCGCTCCCCCGCCGCCCAGTCGCCGGGGGGCAGGTTGAACAGCGCCTGGGTCAGCCCATGGGCGTCCAGCGCCGCCTTGATCCGCTCCGCTGGAACGTCGTAGGGGAACAGGAACTCCACCGCGTCGAAGCCGGCCGCCGCCGCGGCGCCGAACCGCTCAAGGAAGGGCCGCTCGGTGAACATCATGGACAGGTTGGCGGCGAACCTCATGGCGTCCGTCCCGTGGCTTTCTTGGGCATGGTCCCCTCCCCCTTCGTCTGGGCCGCCGTGGCGGCTGGTTGTTCCGACAATGCAGCAGGCGGACGGTCCGGACAATCGCCGGCCTATGCCGCACACGCTTGTCAGGTGACCGCCCATACCGGTTGCGGAGCATTGCGGGGGACACGCACAGTGCACGGCCCTTGCCGAAGCCGGACCCGACGGATGATGAAGCGACTCGCCTCCACCACCCTGACCCTCCTTCTGGCCGCCCTGGGGGGCGGGCTGTTCGCCTTGGCGGGGCTGCCCGCGGCGTGGCTGATGGGGGCGATGACCGCGGTGGCCGGCGGGGCGCTCGGCGGGTTGACGCTGCGCCTGCCCTCCCCGCTCGGCACTGCCGCTTTCGTGCTGCTGGGCATCTCCATGGGCGCCGGGGTGACGCCGGACACGCTGCACCAGATGGCTTCCTGGCCGCTCAGCATGGCGCTGCTCGCCGGATCGGTGGCGGCCTGCCTGTACGCCTGCTCGGCGTGGCTGGAGCGGGTGCACCGCTGGGACCCGGCGACCGCGCGCTACGCCGCCGTTCCCGGCGCGCTGGGGGCCGTGCTGGTGCTGGCGGCGGAGAGCCGGGCCGACCTGCCGCGCGTGGCGCTGGCGCAGAGCCTGCGCCTGTTCGTCCTGGTCGCCGCCATGCCCTGGCTGTTGGATCTGGTGTCGTCCCCGCCGGGTCTGCCGCCCCGCCCCGCCCTATCCGACCCGGCGGGCGCCCTGCCCGAGCTGGCTCTTCTGGTCGGGGCAAGCGCCCTGGCGGGCCTGCTGTTCCAAAGGCTGCGCGTGCCCGGCGGCGTGCTGCTCGGCGCCATGCTGGGGAGCGCGCTGCTGCACGGCAGCGGTCTCGTGGACCACCGCTTGCCGAACTGGCTGCTGAACGCGGGCTTCGTGGTGACGGGAGCGTTGATCGGGTCGCGCTTCGCCGGGGTCACGCTGGCCTCCCTGCGGGCGGCGCTGCGCCCGTCGCTGGAAAGCGTGGCGCTGGCGCTCGTCCTGTCCTCGGCCTTCGCCTGGGCGGGGGCCTGGATGCTCGGGCTTCCCTTCGGCCAGCTCTGGCTCGCCTACGCGCCGGGCGGGGTGGAGGCGATGACCATCGTGGCCTTCGTGCTCGGCCTCGACACCGCCTTCGTCGGCACGCACCATGTGGTGCGCTTCGCCGGGCTGGGCTTCCTGGCCCGCTGGTGGCAGCCCCGCCGCGGCTGACCGGCGCCTTACAGCCCGTCGAAGAGAAGCTGCGCCGGCGGCCCGGCCTTGCGCTTTTTCTTCTTCTCCTTGGGGGCCTTTTCCGTGACCGGCTTGTCTTCGGCTGATTGATCCTGGGCCGTCGTATCCTGGGCGTCCGGATTCAGGGCCATCTCCACCCGCTCCAGAGGAGCCGGTTCGGGAACGGGAGCGGTCGGGGTCACCGCGACCGGCTCAGGGGGATGTGCCGGTTCTTCCACAGCCGGAGCTTCGACGGGCGGCACGTCCTCCGCCACGGCCTCCTGGACCGCCTCGACCGCCGGTTCCTCGTCCGGCTTGGCCGCCTTTTTCTTCTTCGGGCGGGTGGGGCGCGGATCGATGCCCACCCCGTCCTTGGCGCGGGCCTTGGCCTTGTCGCGGGCGACGGCCTCCGGCGCGTTGGGGTCGTCGTTCAGCCACTTGCCGCGCTTGATGACCTCGTTCACGCGGCCCTGGTTGACGCCGAGCTGGAAAGCGATTTCCTGCTGGGTCATGTCGGTGGTGCGATGAAGCTCCAGGATCTGCGCGGCGAGTTCGGGCGTCATCTTCTTGCCGACGACGCGTCGCGCCGGGCGGATCGACCGCTGGGCCTTGTCACGCTCCCGAAGCTTGCCCAGGATCTCCAGGGCCTCCGTGTTGCCCGCCGTCTTCAAGGCTTCTTCGAATTCCTTGAGCGTCGTCACCCGTTCCTCCTGCCGCCATCCACCCGCGGCGATGCCATCGCACCACCGGCCTACAAGACCGACTATACATGGAATCGCGCGGGCGGTTGAGAAGGCTCTTGAGAGGATATCCACAGAATGGCACGGCCGGGGGAGGACGGGCCGAGACGCTATTAGACGTCTAATCGCCCCCATGTCGCTCCCCGCCCGGCACTCGCCTCTCCAATTGATTCCGTATCGGCTGGATCGGGGGCAACATCCGGCACCGCGAAACGTTGCGACTCCAACAACACGATTGCCAAGCTCTGGGCCACCAAACTCAGGGCCACCAGAATTATGACCACCGAATTGCCCCGGCACAGCCCATCCGCCGTCGGATAGGATGCGGCGGACAGAACCACAACGGAGGAACAGAAATGCCGACCATGACCGTCCGACCCCTGTGCCTTGCCGCGGCTCTGGCCGGGTCCCTGGCGCTGGCCGGATGCGCCGGAAACTCGACGGGGCTCGGGCTGAACCTCGTCTCGCAGGAACAGCTCGTCGAACTCGGCCAGCAGGACTGGCAGCGCCTGATCCAGTCGACCCCGGCCACCGCCAACGCCAGCTATCAGCGCCGTGCCGAGCAGATTTCGGCCCGGCTGCTGCGCGCCGCCTCGCTCGACCCCGCGGGTTGGGAGGTGCGCGTGTTCCAGGGCCAGGAGGCCAACGCCTTCGCCCTGCCAGGCCAGAAGATCGGCGTCTATGAAGGCCTCTTCCAGTACGCCAAGACCGACGCGCAACTCGCCGCGGTCATCGGCCACGAGATCGCCCACAATCTGGAAGGTCACGCCGCCGAGCGGGTGAGCACCCAGATGGCCACCGACGCCGGCACGAGCATCCTGGGGGCCGTGGCCGGGGCGAGCGGGGTCGGCGGCAGTGAGATGATCGCCGCGGCGCTGGGCACCGGCGCGCAATACGGCCTGCTGCTGCCCTATTCCCGCAACCAGGAACTGGCGGCCGACCGAGCCGGGCTGCTGATGATGGCCCGCGCCGGCTACGACCCGCAGGCAGCCATCGAGCTGTGGCAGAACATGAAGCAGGCCGGGGGCGAGCAGCCCACCTTCATGTCCACCCACCCCGGCACGACGGACCGCATCGCCGCGCTGCAAAAGCTGATGCCCGAGGCGAAGGCGGCCTACAAGCCCAGCTGACCGGACCGGCGGGGGCGCACGGGTTGCGTCGCCCGCCGGAGCCTTGTCCCGCGAGAAAATTTTCTCGCCGAATGTTGACTCCCCTCCCCTGCCCCGGAGTCAACATTCCGGCTTGACCGGACTCCGGCGCCGCGCAAAAGTGGCGTCGGGGCAAGGCAGGGGAATGAACCATGCGCGGCGAGGACATCAAGGCGTTCCGGGAAGGCCGGACGCTGAACCAGCCGGACTTCGCGGCTTGGCTGAACGAAAAGCTCGGCCGGAAATACGACAAGGCGAAGATCTCGCGCTGGGAGAACGGCAGCGAGAAGATCCCGGCCTCGATCATTTCCCTGCTGCTGCAGGAGAAGATCGGAACCGTGACGCGGCATGGCCCGGCGCTGATCTGCGCGGCCGCCAACCGCAAGGGCGGCGTGGGCAAGACCGCCTTCACCGTCAACACCGCCACCCTGCTCGCCCGGCATTTCAAGGTGCTGCTGATCGACGCGGACCCGCAGGCCAACGCCACCATCCATCTCGGCATCAATTCCATCGAGCGTGAGCGCGAGGAGAAGACCCTCTACTACGCCCTGAAGGCGTCGGTGGAGGCGCTGAAATCGCGGGGGAAAGGTTTCGATCTCAGCGACTACATCGTCACCACCGACAGCGGGCTGGACGTGATCCCCAGCGGCATGCGGCTGGGCGACGCGGAGGCGGAGCTGCAAAGCCAGTCCTCGGGGGACTGCGCGCTTCGTGAATGCCTGGATGGCGGAGCGCGGCAGAGCTACGATTTCATCTTCGTGGATACCCCGCCGCATTTCGGCATGCTGGCGCGCAACGCGCTGACCGCCGCCAACACCGTCGCCATCCCCTGCCAGACGGAAATGCTGAGCGTCGCCGGCGTGGAGTTCCTTCTGGAGAATCTCGACATGATCCGCCGCCGGGCCAACCCGGGGGTCAGCGTTCTCGGCATCCTGCCGACCATGTTCAACGCGCGGCTGACCCAGGACCAGGCGTCGCTGGACGACATCCGCAACCTGTTCGGCGCGAAGCTGCGGGTCTTCGGCCCGATCCCGCGGGCGACCGTCTACGCCCAGGCAGTGGCCGCCGGGCGCGCCGCGCTGGAGGCGGTGCCGGACGCGCCGGGCTACGAGGTCTATCAGGCTGTTGCCGACGCGCTGATCCAGGAGCGTGCCCGCATGCCGGAGGTGATGGCTCATGTCGCGTAAACTGGCCCGGACGAACACCGGCGTGCTGACCACCGCGGCGGCGGAGCGCCAAGCCCGCGAGGACGGGCAGGGCTTCAACCGCCGCGGCCCGGTCGTCGTGGAGATCGACGTCGGCCGCATCGTCACCAACCCCGACCAGCCCCGCCGCCATTTCGACGAGGCGGACATGGAGGCCCTGAAATCCTCCATCGCGCAGCACGGGCTGGCCCAGCCGGTCGGCGTGCAGCAGCTGAGTGACGGCCGCTTTCAGCTCGTCTTCGGTGAGCGGCGCTTCCGCGCCGTTCGCTCGCTCGGTCACCCGACCATCTACGCCGTCACCGTCACCGGAGCGTCGGACGAGCTGGCGCTGATCGAGAACGTCGTCCGCGCCGACCTGTCACCTTTTGAAGAGGGAGACGCCTACGCCCGGCTGATGGAGCGCCACGGCTACCGGCAGGAGGATGTCGGGCGGATCGTGGGCAAGGACCGTGTGGACATTTCCCGCGCGCTTCTCATCAGCCGCCTGCCGCAGCGCATCCGCGACGAGTATCCGCTGCACCGCCCGGCGCGCTACCGGCTGGTGGAGATCGCCCGGTTGAAAGGGGAGGGCGAACAATTGCGCGGCTGGGACGCACTGGTCAAGGAAATGACCCGGCGCTCCGCCGACGAGGAGGTCCCGGCACCCGCGGCGGCAAAGCCCCGCAGCAACGCGGTTCCGACCGGCAGCGCCCTGCCGAAGCCGCTGGCCAAGGCGGTGTTCGGGGCGCGCCAGACCGTCGCCAGCGTCCGTGAACAGGGCTTGGCGCTGGCCGACATCGACCGGGAGACGCTCCGCGCGATCCGCGACGACATCGACGCGATCCTGAACGCCGGGAAGGGCGGGGGAGGGGAGTGAGGCGAGCCGGCTCCGCGAGAAAATTTTCTCGCGGAGCCATGACTGCCGATGCGGGTCAGCGGCTTGCCGACGCCGCCAGCGCGTCCGGACTCCGGACGCTTTCCAGCGATTGCAGAAGGTTCGTGCGGGCCATCACCAGCAGCAGGTCCGTCTGGGTCACCACACCCAGCAGTCCGCCGCTTCCATCCACGATGGCGACCTCGTGCGTGCTCTCTTCCGACAGTGGGCCGAGCAGGCGGAAGGCCGGGGTTTCCGGGCCGGCGGTCACCGGCGGGGCCATCACCGAGGCCACCGTCGCGGCGTTCCCGACCAGATGCTGGTGCCCGACCAGACCAACCACCACGTTGCGCCGGTCCACCACCGGCAGGGTGCGGAAGGCGTGCTCGATCAGGCGGGCGCGGGCCACCTCCGGATGGGCCTCCGCGCTCACCGTCACCACGTCGCGGGCCATGATGTCGCCGCAGGTGATCCCGCCGTGCATCCGCTCCATGGCGTGAAGCTCCGCCTTCTCCAGAAGTGCGCTCAGGTCGTCGCGGTTGACGTCCAGCGCTTCCCCCAGGTCGCGGATCGCCTCGTCCAGGTCGTCGGCGGTCAGGCCGGCGCGCGTCCGGGCGGGCGGATCGGCGGTGCCGTGGCTGTTGGCCGGCTTGGGCGGCGCCCGGTGCGGGTAGGAATGGCCGGAGAAGCGGTGGAACGTCCAGCCCGCCAGCACCAGCAGGATGGAGTTGACGGCCACCGGATAGAACACGAACTGCATCCCCGACGCCGCGATCGCCGGCCCACCGATCACCGCGGTCAGTGCGGCGGCGCCGCCCGGCGGGTGCAGGCAGCGCGTCATCGACATGGTCGCGATGGCCAGCGCCACCGCCACGCCGCCGGCCAGCATCGGGTCGGGGATCAGCGCCGCCACCATCACCCCGACCAGCGCCGACAGGGTGTTGCCGCCGATGATCGACCAGGGCTGGGCGAGCGGGCTGGCCGGCACCGCGAACAGCAGGACCGCCGACGCCCCCATGGGGGCCACCAGGGCTGGCGCGCTTGTGATATGGGTCAGCAGGTTGTGGCAGAGCAGGCCCGTCGCGGCGAGGCCGAGCATGGCGCCGCAGCAGGCGATCAGCCGGTCCTTCAGGTTCGCGCCGGGCAGGATGGGCCTGAACAGGGCAAGGCGGCGGCGGTTTTCGCGTTTCTTCAGCAGAGTGATTTTCCAGCGGCGCAGCAGGAGCCGTATCTCGCGGTGCATTCGGCCCGGTCCCTCCCAAGGTTTCGGCGTGCGGCGGCAGGATAGAACCTCAAGCTAAGTTGAGGTCAAACGGAAAGTGCCGGGCCGCTTTACCGTTTCCGCGCGGTGTTGCCGCCATCGGACAGCGAATCCGGGACACGCGCCTTGACCGGGGCCAAGGGGGCGATCCCGTCCAGCGCCTCCTTGAGGCCCAGCACGCGCTCCACCGACGCCTTCCACTGGGCGACGGTCGCCAGATTGTCGATGGGCCAGGACAACGCCGCGACGGCCTGCTGGAAGGCTTGCGCGGTCTGCATCATCATCCCCAGCGTGATGGCCCCCGCGACGTAGCGGGGCGCTACCACCAGGATGGGAAAGACGGTGGACAGCACCGAATAGGACGCGCCGAAGGCCATCACACGGACCAGCGCGGCGGTCTGCCGTTCCCAGCCACGGCGCACCCCGCCGAACAGCAGGGCCATGCGGCCGCGCTCCACGGCTTCGCCGTGCTGCCGGGCGATGACCGGGGCATTCTCCCGCACCCGCGCCAGCCCGAAGCGGAAATCGGCCTCCAGCCCCTGCCGGCGCTCCGCCGCGCGGACGAGCGGCCGGGCGACGGCGATGGCCGCGGCGGTCCCGGCGGCGGAGAAGGCCAGGGCGAGGAGAAGCAGATGGCCGGGCACCGCGAGGCTCAGGCCGCCGAAGGCGACATGCACGACACCGGAAAGTTGCCACAAAATACTGGAGAAGCTGATCAGAAGCAGCAGGCAGTAGGTCAGCGAATGGCCCAGATCGACGGCGAGTTCGGTGACGATTCGGACGTCCTCGGCGATGCGTCCGTCCGGATTGTCATGGTCGCCGGGACGGGAGGGGAGGGCCAGTTCGCGCCCGTCGGACAGCCAACCGCCGACCAAGCGCCGGGTCAGCCACGCCCGCCAACCGAACTGGATGCGCCGCTTCACCCACAGATGCGACACGGTGACGGCGATGTTGAACAGCAGGATGCCGCCGGCCACCGCGGCCATGACCGGCAAACGGTCCATCGCCCGCTGCTCCAGCGCGTCGAACAGGCGCTGGCTCCACAGGTTCAACATGACCGGGACCGACACCTGCGCCACCGTCAGGGCCAGCAGGGCCGCCGTCAGCAGCCATACCGACCAGCGGTCCCGCCCCGCCCAGTAGCCCCCGGCCAGCCCGGCGAAACGCCGGGCGAAACCGGAGGCGGCCCTCAGGGAGATCCTTCTCATCATGACCGACCAATCCCGGCCGCCCAATCGAAGCGCCAAACCGAGACGCCTGTCGCTCAGGCGCCTCGGTTCAGCCTAACACCCATCCGGCGGACGGGAACCGGAACAAGCGGCGATTCCCCCTCCTGCCGGGTCAGGCGGCCCGGACGGTGGCGATGAAGCTGCGCACCTCGCTGCGCAGACGCTCCGCCTCGACGGCCAGTTCCTCCGAGGTGCCGTGGACGCGGCTGGCGGCGTCGCCGGTTTCCGACACCGCCGTGCTGACGCCGGCGATGTTGCGCGACACCTCCTCCGTCCCCTGGGCGGCCTGGGAGACGCTGCTGGCGATCTCTCGGGTCGCGGCGGCCTGCTCCTCGATGGCGGCGGCGATGGTTGTGGCGATCTCGCTCATCCGGCCGATGGTCTGGCCGATGCTGCCGATGGCCTTCTGCGCGCCGCCGGTGGTCTGCTGGATCTCCTGCACCTTCGACTGGATCTCGTCGGTTGCCTTGGCGGTCTGGTTCGCCAGCGCCTTCACCTCGCCCGCCACCACGGCGAATCCCTTGCCGGCCTCGCCGGCGCGGGCCGCCTCGATGGTGGCGTTCAGCGCCAGCAGGTTGGTCTGGGCGGCGATGCCGCTGATGATCTCCACCACCTGCCCGATCTGCTCGGCGGCGGTGACCAGGGCGCACATCGTCTGGTCGGCTCCTTCCGCGTCGCTCACCGCCTGACCGGCGATGCGGGTGGAGATCTCCACCTGCTGGCCGATTTCGGCGATCGAGGCCGACAACTCCTCGGTCGCGCTGGCGACGGTCTGCACGTTGGCCGACGCTTCCTCGGAGGCGGAGGCGACCAGAAGCGAGCGCTCGCTGGCGTCCGCCGCGGTGCCGGACAAGGTGCTGGCGGCGTTGTGCATGCCGCCCGCGGCGCTCGCCACCGCCTCGACGATGCCCTGGACCGTCGTCTCGAAGGTGTCGGCCATGCGCATCATGGTGGCGCGGCGCTGCTCGGTGGCTTGGCGTTCGGCCTCCTCCTGCGCCTTGCGCATGCGCTCCATCTCCTCGGCGTTCGACTTGAAGACCTGGAGGGCGCGGGCCAGCGCCCCGATCTCGTCCTTTCGCCACCCCTCGTCCACCTGCACCGTCCGGTCGCCTTCGGCCAGCCGGCCCATCGCCCCGGTGATGGCGCCGAGCGGACGGGTGATCGCCCGCGAAATCATCCAGGCCAGCAGCAGCCCCAGCGCCACGGCGGCGGCGGTCACCGCGGCTCCCTGCCGCTCGGCGGCGGTCACCGCGGTGGCGGCGCTGCGCTCCAGCCCCTTCAAAACCTCGGTGGAGTGCTGGCGGATCGCCCCGATCCTGCCGTTGATCTGGGCGCCGGCGCGGGTCAGCGTGTCGGAGTTGACCCGCGCCATCTCCTCGGCAATGGCGGCGATGCGCTCGATGCCCGCGGTGTAGCGCGGCAGCTTGGCGAGCACCTCCGCGCGCTTCGCGGCGCCCGGCGAATCGGCCCAGCTTTTGGCTTCGGTCTGGACGTCGGCGGCCACCGCCGCCAGATCCTGACGGATGCGGGCCAGATCCTCGGGCTTCGTCTCGGTCACGAAGCGGGCGACCAGCACGCGCACCAGCAAGTACTGCTCGCTGACCCCTGCAGCCTGGACGGTGCGGTCCAGATTCCCGGTCAGCCGTTCGGCGGCGACCAGTTCACTCAGCGTCCGGCGGATGTCGGCGCCCAGCTTGTTCACGACCTCCGCGACGATGCCGTCCCGTTCGGTGCGCAGGGCGACCAGACGATCGAAGCCGGTCAGGAAATCCCGCTCCAGCCCGCGGATCTCCTCCACGGCCTGACGGTCGGCGAGATCGCCGATTCCGGGAGCCGCCTTGTCCAGATGCCGGCGGAAGTCCGCGGCGGTGGCGCGGAAGCGGTTGGCCGCACCGTCCGTCCCGGAGACGAGAAATTCCGCCGCGGCTCCCAGTGCGTCGGACAGCGCGGTGTCGGCCTCGCCCAGCGTCACCGTGACGTCGGACTGCGCCGCGTAGCTGCGCAGCGCTGTATCATTGGACCGAAGGCCGCTCCAGGAAACCGCCCCCAACGTGACCAGCAGGGCCAGCGTGACCCCGAAGCCGGTGTAGACCTTGGTTGCGGTGCGCAAATTCGCGAAGGCACGAAGGGAGGTGGTCATGATGGGATGTCCTGCCTGGGGTATTTTTTGTTCGGCGTCGGTCGCCCGCACCGGATCAAATCATTCTCAAAAACCGGGCCAACTCCCAATCCCCGCGCAATTGCTGTTCCGCCCAGCAAAATTCCCGATCCGGCCGCGCGGTTGTTTCTTCCCAACCGTTGCAATTTGCCAACGCGCTCCCATCCGCGTCGCAAATTGCCACGCCGGCGCCGGCCGGTTGCGACTGGGAACGCCGCGGCCATCCCCATGTTGAGGGCCGATGTTGAGGGAAGCGCCATAAGAGCGCAGACTCGAGTCCCCGCGCACGCACAAAACAACGAGAGGTCGATCATGCCGGACCGCAAGCATTTCGCTCCGCCCGGACCCATCGGATTCGGTGGCGCTCCGCTCGGCAACATGTTCGAGGAGGTGCCGGACGACGTGGCGGAGGCCACCTTGTCCGCCGCCTGGGACGCCGGCATCCGCTATTTCGATACGGCGCCGGAATACGGCCCCGGCATATCGGAGCACCGGTTCGGCCATGTCCTGCGCAACCGTCCGCGCGACGACTTCATCCTGTCCACCAAGGTCGGGCGCCTGCTGCGCGCCGATGCCAGCAAGGGCGGCCAGCACGGCCCCTTCGTGAAGGGGCTGCCCTTCCGCGTGGACTACGACTACACCGCCGACGGGGTGCGCCGCTCCATCGAGGACAGCCTGCAACGGCTGGGCATGGCCCGCATCGACATCGCCTACATCCACGACTGCGCGGAGGACGCTCACGGTGAACGCTGGCTGGAGGTGTTCGACACCGCCATGACGGGCGCCGCCGTGGCGCTGACGAAGCTTCGCGAAGAGGGCGTCATCCGCGCCTGGGGCCTGGGCGTCAACCGGGTGGAGCCCTGCGTGATGGCGCTGGAGCGGGCCGACCCGGACGTCTTCCTGCTGGCCGGGCGCTACAGCCTGCTGAACCAGCCGGCGCTGGACACCCTGTTCCCGCGCTGCCAGGAGCGCGGCGTCCATGTCGTGGTCGGCGGCCCCTACAATTCCGGCCTGATCGCCGGGGGCAAGAATTTCGAGTACCGGGAGGCCCCGCCGGACAAGGTGGCGGCGCGCGACCGTCTGGCCGAGATCGCCAAACGGCACGGTGTGGATCTGCGGGCGGCGGCCCTGCAATTCTGCGCGGCGCACCCGGTCGTCGCCTCGGTCATTCCGGGCACCAAGAACCCGCCCCGCGTGCATGAGAATGTGGCGCTGATGAAGCAGCCGATTCCGGCGGATTTCTGGCGGGAGCTGAAACAGGCCGGCGTCCTGCCGGAGCGGGCGCCCACACCAGCCTGAGACTCCGGCCTAATCACCCGCGTGGACGGCGGCGGCGATCCAGTGGCGGAAGCTCTGCATCGCCGCCGTCTCGGGACGGGAATGCAGGCGGGTCAGCCAGTAGCGGCCCGCCGGCACCTCGATGGCAAAGGGGCGGACCAGCCGCTCGGTGGCCAGATCGTGGCCGAACAGCCGCGCGGGCAGCAGCGCCACCCCGGCGCCCATCGCCGCGGCGGCGGCGAGGGTGGGGGAGGAGTCGAAGACCGGACCGCGGATGGCCGGGCAGGGCACCCCGGCCAGCGCGAACCAACGCTGCCACTCCTCGACCCGGTAGGAGCGCAGCAGCACCTCCCGCGCGAGGTCCGCCGGACTGGACAGCCGCTGCGCCAGCGCCGGGGCGCAGAGCGGGGTCAGCGGGGCGTCGAGCAGCGGCACCGCCTCCACCCCGTGCCAGGAGCCGTCGCCGAAGCGGATCGCGAAGTCCAGCCCCTCGCCAGCCAGATCGACCCGGTTGTTGTTGGTCAGGATGCGCAGGTCGATCGCCGGGTTCGCGGCGGTGAAGGCCGGCAGGCGCGGCAGCAGCCAGCCCGTGGCGAAGGTTCCCACCACCCCGACCGTCAGCACCTCGTGGTAGCGCCCGTCGGCGAAGCGGTCGAGCGTCGCGCCGATCCGCTCGAAGGCGTCCATCAGTACCGGCACCAGCGCCGCCCCCTCGTCGGTCAGGGCGAGGCCGCGTGGCAGGCGGCGGAACAGGGCGACGCCCAGCCGCGATTCCAGCGTGCGGATCTGCTGGCTGACCGCCGCCTGGCTGACGCACAGCTCCAGCCCGGCGCGGGTGAAGCTGAGATGGCGGGCCGACGCCTCGAAGGCGCGCAGCGCGTTGAGCGGAAGCTGGGGACGGGCCATGGACAGCTATAAGTTTTTCTTGCGGCTTGTGAAAACTATCATCGTTTGTTCAAGCGCCGGGAGCTTTTTATCGTCCGTCCATCGACACGGCATGACACGAGGATACAATGATCGGACGGCGGGCTTTCCTGGCCGCGGCGGGCGGCATGACGGTGCTGGCGGCGACCGGCGTGAGGGCTGAAAAACCCAGGAAATTCGGGAACAAGAGGCTGGCGGACGCGATCGCCGCGCTGGAGACGCGCAGCGGTGGCCGGCTCGGCGTGGCGGTGCTCGACACCGGCACCGGCCAGCGCTTCGGGCATCGCGCGGACGAACGCTTCCCGATGTGCAGCACCTTCAAATTTCTTTTGGCTGGCGCCATCCTGAAGCGGGTGGATGAGGGACGGGAGCGGCTGGAGCGGCGCATCCCGGTGACCAAGGCCGACCTCGTCCCCTACGCCCCCTTCGCCGAAACACGCCTCGACGGCCCGCCCCCGACGGTGGCCGAACTGTGCGAGGCGACGATGACGCTCAGCGACAATGTGGCGGCGAACCTCCTGCTGCCGGCGGTGGGCGACCCCGCCGGGCTGACCGCCTTCCTGCGCACGCTGGGCGACCGGAAAACCCGGCTGGACCGCAACGAGCCGTCGCTGAACAGCGCCATTCCCGGCGATCCCCGTGACACCACCACGCCTACGGCGATGGTCCACAGCATGGAGCGACTGATGCTGGGCGACGCGCTGACCCCGGCGTCGCGCGAGCAGCTCATCGCCTGGATGGTCGCCAACCGGACCGGCGACAAGCGGCTGCGCGCCGGGCTGCCGAAGGGTTGGCGGGTCGGCGACAAGACCGGCACGGGCGCGCGCGGGACGGCCAACGACGTCGGCATCGTCTGGCCGGAGGGGAGGGCGCCCCTGCTGATCGCCAGCTACCTGACCGAGACGGCCGACGGCTTCAAGGAGCGGGACGCCATCCACGCCGACGTGGCGCGGGCGGTGGCCGACGCGCTCAAGGGCTGATCGCTGAGGACTGGCCGGCCCCTGCGGCATGTCGTCACTGGGGTTTACCCTAAGAAGTGTAGGGATGCCCCCAATGGGAGTGGGGACAGGGGGCCGGTACCCTTCGCACCATAAGGCCGCGGTTCGTCGCGGCCGAAGGAATCAGGTGCGAAGAGGCCAGCCATGGACCGATCAAGGCGCAACTTCTGCCTCGGCGCGGGTGCCGCGACCATCGGGGCCGCGACGGCTGCGGCGGTGCCCGCCGCCGCCGCCCCCGGCGCTGCGTCGCTCCGCCGGGACGGCGATCCGGCGCACCGCTGGGCGATGGTGGTGGACATGGGCAAATGCGTGGGCTGCCAAGCCTGCACGGTCGCCTGCATCATGGAGAACGATGTCCCGGAAAACAGCTTCCGCACCATCGTCTCCACCTACGAGGTGACGGAGCAGGGCAAGGCCGGCAGCTACATGCTGCCGCGCCTGTGCAACCATTGCGAGAAGCCGCCCTGCATCCCCGTCTGTCCGACCGGCGCGACCTTCCAGCGCCGGGACGGCATCGTCGTGGTGGACAACACCGTCTGCGTCGGCTGCGCCTATTGCGTCCAGGCCTGCCCCTACGACGCGCGCTTCATCAACCACGAGACCCAGACCGCCGACAAATGCACCTTCTGCGTCCACCGCGTGGAGGCCGGCCTGTTGCCCGCCTGCGTGGAGACCTGCGTCGGCGGCGCCCGCGTCTTCGGTGACCTGAACGATCCGGACAGCGCCGTCTCCACCCTGGTCCGCGAGGGGAATCCGAAAGTACTGAAGCCGGAGCAGGGGACCCAGCCGCGCGTCTTCTACCTCGGCCTCGATCCCCGCTTCCAGGGGAAGGTCGACGGCACACAGACGCTCTGGCGTCCCTCCGCGCAGCCTCACGCCCAAAAGGAGCACGCATGATGGACAACCACATCGTCGAGGTCATCAACGTGACCCGCGAGGTCGCGTGGCTTCCCTGGGCCGTGCAGTATTTCTTCCTGATCGGCCTGTCGGTCGGCGGCCTGCTGTTGAGCCTGCCCGGCTACGCCTTCGCGAAGGAGGAGTGGCGCAAACTCGGGCGCACCGCCCTGCTGGTGGCGCTGACCTGCGGACTGGCCGCACCGGTGGCGCTGCTGTCCGACCTCCACCAGCCCGGCCGCTTCTGGCACTTCTACGTCGTGCTGCGTCCGACCTCCTGGATGTGGTGGGGCTCCGTCTTCATCCCCCTCTACATCACGGGCCTGCTGGTCTATGGCTGGACGTGCTTCCGCGAGGAGTTGCAGGCGCATGGCCGGGTGGACAGCCGTCTCGCCGCGCTTTACCGGCTGGCCGCCCTGAACGGTGGACGCAACGACGCGCTGATCCGCGCCGCCGGCCTGTTCGCCCTGGCGGGCGCGCTGCTGGTCGCCCTCTACACCGGGGCGGAGGTCGCGGTGGTCAAGGCGCGCCCGCTGTGGCACACGCCCTTCCTGCCCGTGCAATTCCTGATGACCGCGCTGGCCGGCGCCGCCGGTCTGGTGCTGGTGCTGAACCGCTTCGCCGCCGGCAACGACCGCGCGGTGGAGGTGCGGGCCAACCGGCTGCTCGCCGGCTTCCTGGGCGGCGTCATGCTGGTCGGCGCGCTGTGGCTGGCGCTGGGTCTGTTCGGGCTGGACACCACCCACGCGGAGGCGCTGGGCAGCGTCGCCGGGTCGGAAGCGTGGCACGTCACCGCCGTCTGGGCCGTCGCCGCCACCGCGCTGCCCTTCGGCATCGCCGTCGCCAAGCCCGCCGGGACGGGGCTGCTGACCGGGCTGATCGCCCTGCACGGCGCCTGGATGTTCCGCTGGACCGTGTTCATCGGCGGCCAGAGCGTGCCGAAGACCGGCGCCGGCTTCTACGACTACGCGCTGCCCGCCGGTCCGGAGGGGCTTCTGGGGATCGTCGGCACGGCGGGACTCTGGCTGTTCCTGCTGATCGCCCTCACCGCCATCCTGCCTTCCCCGCGCCGCCCGGCGCCCGGTCCGGCCCGCGCCCCCCAGACGCCCGCCGGAACCGTGGCCGCCGCCGAGTGAACGGAGCAACCATCATGTCGATTTCCCGTCGCCTTCTCCTGAAGACCAGCGCCGCCGGCGGCGCACTCGCCGCCTTCGCGGGTGGCTTCTCCGACACCGGGCGCAAGCTCGTGAAGGGCGCCTGGGCCGGGGACAAGCCCGACCATGCCATCTCCGGCAACGCCCCGGCCCCGGAATTCCGCGTCGATCCTGCAACCGGCGACCTCACCCCGACGCCGGGCCAGATCGTCGCCAACGTCGCCTGCCTCGGCTGCACCACCCTGTGCGGCGTCCGCGTCCGGGTGGATGTGGAGAAGAACAAGGTGCTGCGCGTCGCCGGCAACCCCTACAGCCCGCTGTCCACCGATCCCTTCCTGCCCTACGGCACGCCGATCAGGGAGAGCTTCAAGTCCCTGTCGCGGCTGGACGAGAAGGGGCTGAAGGGCCGCTCGACCGCCTGCGGGCGGGGCAACGCGGCGCTGGAGATGCTGACCTCGCCCTTCCGTGTCGCCACGCCGATGAAGCGCGTCGGCCCGCGCGGTTCCGGCCAATGGGAACCCATCCCCTTCGACCGTCTGGTCGAGGAGATCGCGGAGGGCGGCGACCTGTTCGGCGAAGGCCCGGTCCCCGGCCTGCGCGCCTTGCGCGACCTGAAGACGCCCATCGACCCGGCCGCACCCGAGCTGGGGCCGAAGGTCAATCAGGTGGCCCTGCTGTCGTCGGTCAACGACGGGCGGGAGCCCTTCGTGCGGCGCTTCTTCAACCAGGCGCTGGGGACGATCAACTTCGTCGGCCACGGCTCCTACTGCGGCGGCGCCTACCGCTCCGGCTCCGGGGCGGTGTTCGGCGACGCCAAGAAGATGCCGCACGCCAAGCCGGACCTGCAGAACGCCGAGTTCGTCCTGTTCATCGGCACCGCCCCGTCGAACGCCGGCAACCCGTTCAAGCGGCAGGCCATGCTGCTCGCCAAGGGGCGGACGGACGGCGTTCTGAACTACGTCGTCGTCGACCCGGTGCTGACCAACGCCGACAACCGCGCGGCGGCGGAGCGGTCCAACTGGATTCCCATCCGGCCCGGCACCGACGGCGCCCTGGTCATGGGCATGATGCGCTGGATGTTCGAGAACGGGCGCATCGACAGCAACTACCTGTCCCAACCCAACGGCAAGGCGGCGGAGGCCGCGGGCGAGGCCGGCTGGTGCAACGCCACCCATCTGGTGATCCAACAGGCGGGCCACCCGCGCGACGGGCGGATGCTGCGCGCCTCCGACCTCGGCTGGGTGACGCTGGACGAGAAGGAGCGCTACGGCGCCAAGGACGCCTTCGTCGTGCTCGACCCTTCCGGCACGCCGGTCGCCCACGACGCGCTGATGGGACCGGCCGCGCTGTTCCACGGCGGCACGGTGGCGGCCCCGGCGGGCGAGGTGGCGGTGAAGACCAGCCTGACCCTGCTGCGCGAGCAGGCGATGCGGCTCGACCTCGCCGGCTACGCCGACGCCTGCGGCATTCCCGCCGACGTGATCGCCGGTCTGGCGCGGGAATTCACCAGCCACGGCAAGAAGGCCGCCGCCAACACCCACGGCGGCATGATGGCCGGCAACGGCTTCTACAACGCCTTCGGCGTGGTCACCCTGAACACGCTGATCGGCAACCTCAACTGGAAGGGCGGCACCATCTTCGGCGGCGGGCGCTTCCCGGACGAGCAGGACGGCCCGCGCTACAGGCTGGCGAGCTTCCCCGGACAGGTGAAGCCCTCCGGCACCGCCATCAGCCGCCCCGTCCCCTATGAGAAATCCAGCGAGTTCAAGGCGAGGAAGGAGGCGGGCAAGCCCTATCCGGCCAAGGCGCCCTGGTACCCCAACGCCCCGCAGCTCACCACCGAGTATCTGACCAGCGGCGTGGTGGACGGTTACCCCTACCCGCTGAAGGCCCTGTTCCTGTGGAACAGCAACCCGGTCTACGGCATCCCCGGCGTCCGCGCCCAGGTGGAGGCGAAGCTGCGCGACCCGAAGGCGCTGCCGCTGATCGTCGCCATCGACCCCTTCATCAACGAATCCACGGCCTTCGCCGACTACATCGTGCCCGACACCGTGCTGTACGAGACCTGGGGCTGGGCGTCCCCCTGGGCGGGCGTGCCGACCAAGACCTCGACGGCGCGCTGGCCGGTGGTGACGCCGCGCACCGAGCCGCTGCCGGACGGACGGCACGTCCAGATGGAGACCTTCCTGATCGCCCTGGCGAAGCGGCTGGGCCTGCCCGGCTTCGGCCCGGACGCCATCGCCGACATGGACGGGAACACCCATCCGTTGGAGCGGCCCGAGGACTGGTACCTGCGCGGCGGCGCCAACATCGCGTGGCTGGGCAAGCAGCCGGTGCCCGACGCCACCGACGAGGACATCGCCCTGTCCGGCGTCGCCCGCGTCCTGCCGGCGCTCCAGTCGGTGCTGAAGGAGGAGGAGTGGCGCAAGGTCGCCTTCATCCTGGCGCGCGGCGGGCGCTACCAGAACCAGGCGGAGGGCTTCGAGGGCGACAGGGCCACCCACCGCTTCAAGGACGGGCTGCTGGTCTACAATGAGGCGGTCGGCGCGGCGAAGAGCAGCGTCACCGGCAAGCGCTGGACCGGCACCGCCGCCTGGACGCCCCCGGCCTTCGCCGACGGCACGCCGATGCGGCAGGTCCACACGGCGGAGGACTGGCCCTTCCAGCTCATCAGCTCGAAATCGGTGCTGGTCAGCGCCTACACCATCGCGGCCAGCCGCCTGCGCCATCTGCACCCGGAGAATCCGGTGGGCATCAACGCGGAGGACGCGCGGCGGCTGGGCATCGCCACCGGCGACCGCATCCGCATCGCCACGCCGGGCGGGTCGGAACTGGCGACCGCCATCGTCCGGCACGGCGTGATGCCCGGCGTGCTCGCCGTCGAGCACGGCTTCGGCCACAAGGAGTTCGGCGCGCGCCCCCACGTCATCGGCGGCCGCAGCCAGCCGGTGGTGCCGGAGATCGGGGCGGGGGTGAACATCAACGACCTGGGTCTGCGCGACCCGACCCGTCCGGGCGCGTCGGTCTGGGTCGATCCCATCGCCGGAACGGCGGTGCGCCAGGGGCTTCCCGCCAAGCTGGAGCGGGTCGCCGCAGCGGCGTGAGCCGTCGGGCACCATCGCCTCCAAAATCCCCTCTCCCCTCCGGGGAGAGGGTCAGGGTAAGGGGGGTGCGCTTGTGCCGGACGCACCGCCATGCACATCCCCCTCACCGGCCCTGCGGGCCACCCTCTCCCCAGGGGGGAGAGGGTTATTTCATCCCATCACGCGTCGAACTCCGGCATCCGCCAGTTCCCACCGAGATCGGCGTTGCGCAGCAGAAGGAACAGCTCGTCCTGCGAGCGGGTGACGGCGGTGTAGAGCCAGCGCCACTTGTGCTCGCGGAAGGCGGCGGAGTCGTCGAGCACGGTGACGGAGGGGAACTCCGACCCCTGGGCGGAATGGCAGGTGATCATCCAGGCCCAATCGAACTGCTGCACGTCGCGCTCCACCCGCGGCGCCTTGGTCTCCCCGCTGTAGTGGGCCTGGAACATCCAGGGGTGGACCATCAGCTTGCCGCGGGGCTTCACCTCGTCCTCCATATGGACGCCGAGCGACCACAGCCCGTCCTGGCGGCCCCGCCCCTCCGCCGCCGGGCGGGTCAGCGTGCCGATCATGCCGTTGAACAGCCCTTCCTCGCGGTCGTTGCGGCGGCAGATCACCCGCTCCCCGGCCTGGGGCATCACCGTGTCGAAGCCGTGGCGGGTGCGGATGCGCCGGGTGAAGTCGGTGCGCACACGGTGGGTGCCGCAGATGGTCTGGGTGTCCACCCGCAGGGCCAGCGGCTCGGTCACCCGGTTCAGCGGCAGCACATGGGCGTTTCCGGCGGTGCCGAAGCGGCGCGGCAGCTCCTGCCGGCGCAGCAGATGGGCGAGCCGGATCACCGGGCTTTCCCGCGCCGTGCGGTGCGGCTCGACCAGCCGGAAATCCGGCTCGCCCTTGGTCAGCGTGCCCTGGCCGGTCACCGGGGGGAGCTGGTAGTCGTCGGCGATCATCAGGATCTTCTTGCCGGAGCGCAGCAGGTCGCCCGCCACGTCGTCCCCGACCATCGAGCCCTCGTCGCAGACGATCAGGTCGGCCTCGGCGAACTTGCCCTCCGACTTGCGGGCGAAGAACAGCTCGCCGGTGTCGTCATCCTGCCGCGGCGCGTAGATCAGCGAATGCAGCGTCGCCGCCCGGTCGATGCCCTTGCGGCGCAGCACCTGCGCCGCCTTGCCGGTGGGCGCCCCGACCACGAAATTCTCCAGGTTGCGACGGTCCTGGAGGTGGTCCAGGGCGAAGACGGTCGTCTTGGTCTTGCCAGTCCCGGCCTCGCCGGCCAGCCAGAACATCTGGGGGGCCGCGGGGTCGGCGTACCAGGCGTCGATGGCCTGGATCGCCCGGAACTGCTCGTCGGTCGGGGTGTCGGTGGTGCTGGGCATGGAGCGCGGGGGAGGGGGCTGCTGGGCGGGACACAGTAGCCCGCCCGCCCGCCCGCGGCCAAGCCTTACGGCTCGGCCCGGAAGGGGCCGCTGATGAGGCGGCGCAGCCCGGCGAACAGGGTCAGTCCGCCCGAAACCACCCCGACATAGACGAACAGCGCGTCGTGCCCGAACCACTCCATGGCCGCCGTCGCCAGCAGCGGCCCGAGTGCCGCCCCCAACGCCCAAGCGAGCAGGAGCGCGCTGGCCAGCGGCACCGTCTCCTCCGCCGTCACATGGTCGTTGGCGTGGGCAACGCAAATCGCGTAGAGCGAGAGGGCGGCGCTGCCCCACAGGGTGAACAGCCCCAACAGCACGGTCTGCGGCGCCGCGCCGCCGGGCGGGTTGGCGAAGGCGGCGATCAGGAAGGCGGCGACCATCGCCACGGCGGACACCGCGAAGATCACCAGCCGCCGGTCGTGGCGATCCGACAGCCGGCCGATCGGCCATTGCAGCACCACGCTGCCCACCTGGATGCCCGACATGATCAGCGCGACCCCGGCGGCGGGCAGGGCCAGCCCGGCGAGCCAAGCCGGGCCGATGCCGGTGACCGCGGTGTTGCACAGCCCGACCATCAGGCAGCCGGCGAAGGCCACCGGCGCCCGCCGCACATACTGCCAGGGGGACGGCGCCGGTCCCTTCGGCGCGGCGCTGGCCGGCGGGCGGATCACCGCCACCGGCACCAGCGACAGGCCGTAGCAGCCCGCCGCCAGGACGGTCAGCCACAGGGCCGACAGGTCCGGGCTGGCGAGCAGCATCTGGCCGCCGATCACCGCCACCTTGCAGGCGATCATGTATAAGGAGAAGACGCTGCCCCGCGATCCCGGCGGGGTCAGGCTGGCCAGCCCGCTTTCCGCGACGGTGAGCATCCCGACGTAGGACACCCCCATCAGCAGCCGCAGCCCCACCCAGGCCCGCGCGTCGGGCAGCAGGTTCAGCAGCAGCGTGGCGGCGGCGGCGAGCAGCCCGAAGGCGGCGAAGGACCACACCCCGCCCACCCGGCGGATCATCCAGGGCGCCGCCCAGCAGCCCAGCACGAAGCCGACGGAGTAGGCCGACGCCACCGCCCCGACGACCAGCGGCGGGGCCGCCGCCTCGGCGAGGCGGAGCGGCAGCAGAATCTGCAGGATGCCGTTGGCGACCTGGATGACGCAGACGCCGAGGATCAGCGCGGCCAGCACCGTCAGAGGCGAGGCGGGAGGCCGATGGGTGGTGTGGGGCAAGATCGCGGGAAGGTCAGTGGTTGCCGGGCAGTGTGTCCAGCGGGTCGTCCGCCACCGGCTGCGGGCGGGCGCCGGCGAGATGGCCGTCCACCAGCGCGCGCAGGAAGCCGCGCGTGCGCTCCTGCACCGGGTTGGTGAAGATCTGCTCCGGGGAGCCAGACTCGACGATGCGCCCGTCGGCCATGACCACGACGGTGTCGGCGACCTCGCGGGCGAAGCCCATCTCGTGGGTCACCACCATCATGGTCATGCCTTCCTCGGCCAGCGTCTTCATGACCTGGAGCACCTCGCCGACCAGCTCGGGGTCGAGCGCGGAGGTCGGTTCGTCGAACAGCATCACCTTCGGCTTCATGGCGAGCGCGCGGGCGATGGCGGCGCGCTGCTTCTGCCCGCCCGACAGGGTGGACGGATAGACGTCGGCCTTGTCGTCCAGCCCCACCTTGCGCAGCAGCCCCATGGCCAGCTCCCGCGCCTCGGCCTTCGCCATGCCGCGCACCACGACGGGGGCGCGCATGACGTTCTCCACCGTGGTCATGTGCGGGAACAGGTTGAAGGACTGGAAGACCATGCCCGTCTCGGCGCGCAGCGCGTTCAGCTCCTTGTCGGGCAGCGGCTTGCCGTCGGCGATGATGGTCCGGTGGTTGATGCGGATCTCGCCGCGGTCGGCGATCTCCAGGCAGTTGCAGCAGCGCAGCAGCGTGCTCTTGCCCGAACCGGACGGGCCGATGACCACGGTGGTGCGCGACGGCGGCACGGTCAGGCTGACGTCCTTCAGCACCTCGGTGCTGCCGAAGCTCTTGTAGACGTTGCGGATCTCGATCACCGGCTTACCCTCTTTCCACGGTCAGGCGCTTTTCGAGCTGGCGCAGAATCCAGGTGGCCGCGTTGGTCAGCACGAAGTAGATCAGCGCCACCGCGATGTAGACCTCCAGCGCGCGGAAGCTGGTGGAGATGATCCGCTGGCCCTCGCGCATCACGTCGTCGATGGTCAGCAGCGACACCAGCGCCGAATTCTTGATCAGCGCGATGGTCTCGTTGCCCAGCGGCGGCAGCATGCGGCGGAAAGCCTGCGGCAGGACCACCTCCCACATCGCCTCGCGGTAGGACATGCCGAGCGAGCGGGCGGCCTCCATCTGGCCGCGGTCGATCGACTGGATGGCGCCGCGCACCACCTCCGACACGTAGGAGCCGCTGTAGATGCCGAGCCCGATCACGCCGCACAGCATCGCCGGCAGCAGGATGCCGAACTGCGGCAGGCCGAAGAACAGCAGGAACAGCTGCACCAGCAGCGGCGTGCCGCGGATGAAGGCGACATAGGCCGACGCGATGCCGTACAGCACGCGCCGCGCCGGGTTGAGGCGGATGATGCCGACGAGCAGGCCAAGCACGGCGCTGAGCAGGAAGGCCGCCGCGGTCACCTCGATGGTGACCACGGTGCCCTTCAGCAGCTCCGGCAACCCTCCCCAGACGGGGGCGAAGTCGAGCGTCACGGGAGGGGTCCTCCGTTCACAAAAAGAGCGATCACTTCTTGGCTTCGAACCACTTGTCGACGAGCTTCTGGTAGGTGCCGTCGGCCTTCAGCTTGGCGATGGCGGCGTTCACCTTGGTCACCAGCTCGGTGTTGTCCTTGCGCATGGCGAAGCCGTAATCCTCGGTGGTGAGCTGGTCGTCCAGCACCTTCACGGTCGGATGCGCCTGGGCGTAGAGCTTGGCGGCGGGCTTCCCGGTCACCGCGACGTCGGTGCGGCCGGTCTCGACCTGTCCGAACATCTCGGCGTTGGTCTCCACCTCGACGACCTTCGTCTTCGGGAAATGTTCCTTCAGGTGGGCGACCGACTTGGTGCCGATCTGCACGGCGGCGGTCTTGCCTTCGAGGTCGGCCGGACCCTTCACGGCGGCGTTGTTCGCCTTGACCATGATGACGAGGCCGCCCGGATAGTAGGTGTCGGAGAAGGCGACGACCTTGCGGCGCTCCTCGGTGATGTACATGGCCGAGGCGATCATGTCGAAGCGGTTGGCCATCAGGCCGGGGATCAGGCCTTTGAAGTCGATGTCCACCCACTCGACGCCCTTGGTGGCGCCCAGTTCCTTGGCGATGGCCTCCACCAGCTCGATGTCGAAGCCGGTCTTCTTGCCGTCCTGCGAGAATTCGAAGGGCGCGAAGGTGGCGTCCACACCGACGCGGAAGGTGCCGTTCTGCTTGATCGAGGCGATCACCGCGTCCTCGGCGCGGGCCGGGACAGACCCGGCGCCGACCATGGTGACGACCGCGGCGGCGGCGAAGGAGGCGGCGGCGAGAAACTTACCAAAGGACTTCATGGGTCGGAATTTCCCTGTTCGTTGCGCCCGCGTTGCCAGATTCGAAGGCCGGGGAAGCCCCCTTGCGCAGCGACCGGCTTGGCAGCGCCGTGTTTTGCCTATAAAACATATGTTGCCCAGGGAAAACAGCCGCGTCAACGCCGTTTGTCATACTGGAGCATGACGGAAGCCTTATGGCAACGCCGGTGTTGCGGTTGCGTACCGCGACCGCCGCAACGGCCAGGGGCGCCACAACAGGGATGCTAAAAGTTTTGCTGACAAAACAGCTGTCGCACGGGAGAGAGGATATGGACGTCTTCGGGTTTCGCGCCGCGCGCCGTCCGGTGCTGGTCAGCCTGCCCCATGTCGGCACGGCGCTGCCGGACGGATTCATCGGCCGGCTGGTGCCGGAGGCGCAGGGACTGCCCGACACCGACTGGCACCTGCCGCGACTCTACGATTTCCTGGAGGATCTCGGAGTCGGGGTGATCCAGGCGCGCTTCTCGCGCTACGTCGTCGACCTGAACCGCCCCAGCAACGACACGCCGCTCTACAGCGGGGCCACCACGGGTCTCTGCCCGACCACCCTGTTCGACGGGGCGCCGCTGTATCAGCCCGGCGCGGAACCGGACGCGGCGGAGGTGGCGGAGCGGGTCACCCGCTACTGGGCGCCCTACCACGACGCCATCACCGCGGAGATGACCCGGCTGCGCGACCAATTCGGGCGGTCGGTGCTGTTCGACGCCCACTCCATCCGCTCGGTCGTGCCGCGGCTGTTCGAGGGGCGGCTGCCCGATCTGAACATCGGCACCAACGATGGACGCAGCGCCGATCCCGTGCTGGGCGACCGGCTGGTCGCGGTCGGCGCGGATGCCGGGGCCGACGGCTTCACCCATGTCCTCAACGGGCGCTTCAAGGGCGGCCACATCACCCGCCATTTCGGGCGCCCGGCCGAGGGCTGGCACGCCGTGCAGCTTGAGATGGCGCAGGTGACCTACATGGAGGAGGATGCGCCTTTCGCCTTCGACGAGGCGCGCGCCGCGCGGATTCGTCCGCATCTGCGGCGGTTTATCGGAACAATGGCCGATTGGGCGGAGGAACGGGCGTGACGGAGGCGGCGATGGACGGCATGAACGGGCTTTTCTGCGAACGGGCGCTGCTGCCCGAGGGCTGGGCCTCGAACGTCGCGCTGCGCTTCGACGCGCGCGGCACGCTGACGGCGGTGGAGCGGGACGTTTCGGTGAATGATGGGGGGGCAGACGGCCTGCCTCGGGCCGCCGGGCCGGTGATCCCCGGCATGCCCAACCTGCACAGCCACGCCTTCCAGCGCGCCATGGCCGGGCTGACCGAATACGCCGGCCCGTCGGAGGACAGCTTCTGGACGTGGCGCGACGCCATGTACGGCTTCGTCCATCGCATGACGCCGGAGGCGGCGGAGGCCGTCGCCGCGCTGCTCTACATGGAGATGGCGAAGCAGGGCTACACGGCGGTGGCGGAGTTCCACTACCTCCACCACGGTGCCGACGGGCGCCCCTACGCCGACCGGGCGGAGATGTCGCGCCGCATCCTGGCCGCCGCGGACACGGCCGGGATCGGCCTGACCCATCTGCCGGTGCTCTACGCCCACAGCGGCTTCGGTGGCAAGCCACCGTCCGACGGGCAGAAGCGCTTCATCAACGACGTGGACGGGCTGCTGTCCATCGTCTCCGCCATGCAGAAGGCGATGGGCACGGAGCGGGCGGGCCGTCGCGCCGGCCTCGCCCTGCATTCGCTGCGCGCGGTGACGCCGGAGGAGATGCGCGACGCGCTGGCCGGCCTCGACGCGCTCGACCCCGGTGCGCCCATCCACATCCACATCGCCGAGCAGACGGCGGAGGTGGACGACTGCGTCGCCTGGAGCGGCAAGCGCCCGGTGGAGTGGCTTCTGGAGAACGCCCCGGTCGGGCCGCGCTGGTGCCTCGTCCACGCCACGCATGTGACCCCCGTGGAGGTGGACGGGATGGCGGCGAGCGGAGCCGTGGCCGGCCTCTGCCTGACGACCGAGGCCAACCTGGGCGACGGGCTGTTCCCCGCCATCCCCTTCCTGGCGCAGGGCGGTCGGTTCGGCGTCGGGTCGGACAGCCACATCAGCGTGTCCGCGGCGGAGGAGCTGCGCCTCCTGGAATACGGCCAGCGGCTGGTGCAGCGGCGGCGCAACGTGCTGCGCATCGGGAATTGCCCGTCCATCGGCGGCGGCCTCTACCGGGCGGCGGTGGCCGGCGGCGCGCAGGCGCTGGGCCAGCCGCTGGCCGCCGGCGGTATTCGGGTGGGTCAGCCCGCCGACCTCGTCGTGCTTGACGCCGACAACCCGAAACTGCTTTCTCGGACCGACGACAGCCTTCTGGACGCCTATGTCTTCGCCAGCGACGGGCACGCCGTGCGCGACGTGGTCGCGGCGGGGCGGACCGTGGTGCGCGAGGGCCGCCACGTCCGGGAGGACGCCATCCTGGCCGCCTACCGGCGCGCCATCGAGGGGTTGCGCCGGGACACATGAGCGAGACCGATCCGAACACCTACATCGCCCCGGCGCTGCAGCGCGGGCTGGCCATCCTGGAGCTGTTCACGCCACAGCGCCGGACGCTGTCCCTGACCGACATCGCCAAGGCGCTGGGGATCGGGCGGGCCTCGGCCTACCGGCTGGTCTTCACGCTGGAGCATCTCGGCTACATCGGGCGGATGGGGGACGGCAAGTCCTACCGCCTGGCGCCGCGGTCGATGCAGCTCGGCTACCATTACCTGTCGGGGCTGGACGGGATCGAGGTGGCGATCCCCTACATCGACGGGCTGCGCGACAGCACGCAGATCTCCGCCCACATGGCGGTGCGCGACGGGACGGAGGTGGTCTACGTCTACCGCGCGCACTCGCACATGACGCTGTCCAGCAACATCGCGGTCGGCTACCGCCTGCCGGCCCACGCCACCGCGATGGGCCGGATGCTGCTGAGCGGCCTCGGCGACGAGGCCATCGCGCAGCTCTACACCGGCGTGCGGCTGGACCGTTACAGCGACACCACGGCGGTCACGTTGACCTCGCTGATCCAGGAGGTGGCGGAGGACCGCAAGCGCGGCTGGACGATGAACCGCTCCTCCTTCGTGTCGGGGATCGTCGCCATCGCGGCGGCCATCCGCGACCATCAGGGCGAGGTCATCGCCGCCATCAACCTCTCCGGCCCCAGCGCCGTGATGGACCAGCCCGCCACGCTCGACCATCTGCGGGCGAAGGTGGTGGAGACGGCGGACGCGATCTCGCACCAACTCGGCTACCTGCCGCGCGGCTGAGCGGTGGGCACCGCGAAGCGGTCGCCCAGATGACCCTCGCCCCTCCGGGGAGAGGGAGGGGACCCACCGCACAGCGGTGGGGAGGGGGAGGGGGATGCGCTTTTGCCGGACGTCCCGCCACGCGCAACCCCCTCACCCTAACCCTCTCCCCAGAGGGGAGAGGGGATGTCTTTTCCCGGGACGTAGAACGCGGCATTCTGACCGGGTCGGAAGATTGCACGGGAGAAGCCCTATGCGTGCACACCGCAACGCCCTGCGCATCGCCCTCGTGGCGACGCTCGCATGGGGAGGAACCGCCCTCGCCGCAGAAACCGCCGGCCCCTCTTTCTCCTGCGCCAAGGTGGAGACGGGCAGCATCGAGCAGATGGTCTGCACCGACGCCGACCTGTCGGCGCTCGACCGCAAGCTGGCCGAGGTCTATGGCGAAGCCACGGGCAAGGCGGCGAACGAGCATCCGCCCATGCTGAAGGCGGAGCAGCGCGGCTGGATCAAAGGCCGGGACGACTGCTGGAAGGCCGACGACCGCCGCGCCTGCGTCGAGGAGCAATACCGCCTGCGCATCGCCGAGCTTCAGGCCGAGTACCGGCTGGTGCCCTCGACCGGCCCGGTCCGCTTCGCCTGCGACGGCACTCCGGGCAACGAACTGACCGCCACCTTTTTCGAGTCCGACCCGCCGACGATGATCGCCGAGCGCGGCGACGAGGTGTCGCTGATGTACAGCCAGCCGGCGGCGTCCGGCGCCCGCTACCAGGGCCGCAACGAGAGCTTCTGGGAGCATCAGGGCGAAGCGCGGGTGACCTGGGGCTACGGCGCTCCGGAGATGACCTGCCGGAAGGCACCGTAAGCCCTCAACCTAACTCCTCACGCGGGGTCCTTTAGCCGCGCGCCGCAACACGGGCGAGGACGGCGCAGGCGCCCGGACCGGTTTCCAGGGTGGCGGCGGTGTCGCCCAGCCGGGCGGTCCAGCCCGGCGACACCCGCGCCACGCTGTCGCCGGTGCGCAGGATCACCTCGCCAGCCAGCGCGTGGACCAGCGCCATGCCGCCGGCCGGAATGTCCGCAACCGTGTCGGCCGGCAGGATGTCGAGCCGGGCGTCGGCCCGCTCGCGGTCGAAGATCAGGTTGAAGTCGCGGATCGGCCCGTCCAGCAGGACGCAGTCCACCACGGCGTCGCCGGAGAAGCGGAAAGGGGCGGCACGGTTGGTCACGGTCGCCGGAACGCCGTCCACGGTCAGCCGCATGCCGGCCCCCTCGACCACGGCGATCAGCCGCTCGTAGCCGGTGAAGGCCGAGAAGGGACCGGCCGCCGCCACGTCGGCGATGCTGACCCGCCAGAGGAAGCGGCCGGCGTCGCCAGGCAGCTCCTGGAGGGCGATTTCGGTGGTCGTTCCGCCGCCGTTCTTCCAGGGCATGCGGCGGTAGCGGGCGGGGTCGAGAAGAGAAACAGTCATAAGAATCCTCACGGGACCGGGGAGGGCATCCGGCCCATCCCCCGTCCCTTGTCCTCGTGATCGTGTGTGCGTCGCCGATGGGCGATGCGTCAGGCGTCCCCGAGCGACTGGGTCAGGCCCCGGTGCTTGAGAAGCGCCTCGATGCGCGGCTCGCGGCTGCGGAAGGCGGTGTACAGCTCCATCGGGTCGCGGGTGTCGCCCGACGAATAGATCGTCTTCAGCTTCGCCGCAAGGTCGGGATCGAAGGGGTTGCCCGCCTCCAGGAACGCCTCGAAGCCGTCGGCGTCGAGCACCTCGGCCCACAGATAGGCGTAATAGCTTGCGGCGTAGCCGCTGCCGGCGAACAGGTGCTGGAAATGCGTCGGGCGGTGGCGCACGGCGATCTCCGCCGGCATGCCGATCTTGTCCAGCACCGACCGCTCGAAGGCGGCCACATCCGTGTCGGCGGCGTCGCCGCGGGTGTGGAACTCCAGATCGAGCAGCGCCGCCGCGGTGTACTCCACCGTGCCGAAGCCCTGGTTGAAATTGCGGGCGGCGAGCAGGCGGCGCAGCAGATCCTGCGGGATCGGCTCCCCGGTCTGGTGATGGCGGGCGTAGGTGGACAGCGTTTCCGGAACCGCCAGCCAGTGTTCGTAGATCTGCGAGGGCAGCTCGACGAAGTCGCGGCGGACCGAGGTGCCGGACTGGCTCGGGTAGCGGACGTTGCTGAGGCAGCCGTGCAGGAAATGGCCGAACTCGTGGAACAGCGTCTCGGCGTCGTCGAAGCTGAGGAGCGTCGGCTCGCCCTTCGAGAAGTTGTTGTTGTTGACGATGATCGGCGACACCGCCCCGTCGAAATTCTCCTGGTCGCGGTAGCTGCTCATCCAGGCGCCGGAGCGCTTCGACGAGCGGGCGAAATTGTCGTGCAGGAAAAGGCCGACATGCCGCCCGTCCGTCTCCGTCACCTCGTAGACGCGGACGTCCGGATGGTAGACCGGCAGGTCGGGCCGCTCGGTGAAGGTCAGCCCGAACAGGCGCCCAGCGGTGTCGAAGGCCGCGCGCACCATGTTCTCCAGCACGAAGTAGGGCTTCACCTCCGCTTCGTCGATGTCGTACTTGGCCTGCCGGACCTTCTCCGCGTAGTAGCGCCAGTCCCAGGGGGCGATCGGCTCGTTCATGCCCTCCGCACGGGCGCAGTCCTGAAGCTCCGTCCGCTCGGCGGCGGCTTTCTCCTTGGCCGGTCCCCAGACCTGCAACAGCAGCCGTTCGACGGCGGAGGTGTCCTTCGCCATGCTGTCGTCCAGCTTGAAGTCGGCGTAGCTGGCGTAGCCCATCAACTTCGCCTGCTCGGTGCGCAGCGCGACGATTTCCCGGATCAGCGGGCGGTTGTCGTGCTCGCCCTCGTGCTCGCCGCGGCGTATCCAGGCCTCGTAGGCCACCTGACGCAGATCGCGGCGAGCCGAGAAGGTCAGGAACGGCTCGACCGAGGAGCGGGCCAGCGTGATGACGTACTTGCCCTCCTGCCCGCGCTCCTTGGCGGCCTGGGCGGCGGCGTTGCGCGCGAAGTCCGGCAGGCCGGCGAGGTCGCTCTCCTCCAGCACGAGCTGCCAGTCCTTCTCGTCGTGCAGCACGTTCTGGCCGAACAGCGTGTGCAGGGTCGCCAGCCGCTCGGTGATCGCGGTCATCCGCGCCTTGGCGTCCGGCGGCAGCAGCGCGCCGCTGCGCACGAAGCCGAGATGCTGGCGCTCCAGCAGGCGGAGCTGGTCGGGGGCGAGGCCCAGCGTGTCGCGCCGCTCGTAGAGGTCGGCGACGCGGGCGAACAGCGCCGGGTCCAGCGCGATGCGCATGGAATGCTGGGCGAATTTCGGCGCGTAGTCGCGGGCGATGGTCTCCAGCGCGTCGGTGGTGTTGCTGGAGTTCAGGTTCCAGAACACGCCGCCGACCCGGTTCAGGAAGCGCCCGCCGCGCTCCATCGCCTCGATGGTGTTGGCGAAGGTGGGAGCGTCGGGGTTTCCGGTGATCGCCGCGATCTCCGCGATGCTCTCCGCCATGCCATGATCGAAGGCGGGCGGAAAATGCTCGGCCCGGATGCGGTCGAAGGGCGGCAGGCCGAAGGGCGTGGTCCAGGTTTCGAAGAACGGGTTGCTCATCAAGGCCCCTTGCTGACCGGAAGCGGAAGACATGCCGAACATGGTGCCGCAACCGGTCCCGCGCCACAACACGCCGGTCACCGCAGGGCGCATCCCAGAGCGGCGAAAAAGGAAGGAACCGCGGCGCGGAATTAGGACAACAAGCCTCTTAAGTCACGGTTGAACGACATTGATCCGGTGCCATATCCAACCAAGACACAAAAAGGCTTCAAATCTCCCCTAAAGTTTGTTAGCCTTCCGTCAGTGGCGGCCAGGAATTGTCCTCTTGAACGCGCTTCAGGAGCGTAATTTCGTGCGCGCATTTGCCTACAACCCCAGTCTGTTTCAGAGGTGACATCGGTATGCATGCATAGATAAATCTGTTTTCTTGTTCATATGGCCTTCAATTTCATGAGTCTTCGCTGTTTTTGCGTTTTCTCATGTAGTTTTACTTTCCCTGTGGTTGGCGGGAGGCGGTCGCGACGCGGCTGTCAAAATTGCTGGCGTGCGGACGAAAGTCCTTGCCTTGCGTGCCTCTCCACCCCGGCACGCCCCTGCTTCCCCCTGCTTCCAATGAAGGCTGCACGACGGACCGGTCCCTCTCGGGGTCCGGAACCACACGCATTTTGCCAAGAGCGGAGGCATCAGCGGATGACCGCAAAAATCGCCGTTAACGGCGTCACCCGGATTTTCGGGCGCCACCCACGTCAGGCGCTCGACCTGCTGAAGGCGGGTCTTTCCAAGGAAGAGATCTTCAAACGCACCGGCCAGACCGTCGGCGTCCTCGACGCCAGTTTCGAGGTCGAGGCCGGTGAAATCTTCGTCATCATGGGCCTGTCGGGCTCCGGCAAATCGACGCTGGTCCGAATGCTCAACCGGCTGATCGACCCGACCGCGGGCGAGATCCGGATCGACGGACGGGACATCACCAAGCTGTCGCGCGCCGAGCTGACCGAATTGCGGCGGCGCGACCTCGGCATGGTGTTCCAGTCCTTCGCCCTGCTGCCGCACCTGCGGGTTTGGGAGAACGCCGCCTTCGGGCTGGAGATCGCCGGGGAAAGCCTGAAGGCGCGGCGCGACAAGGCGCAGCAGGCGCTGGACGCGGTCGGCCTCGGGGCCTACGCGGAGAGCTTCCCGCGGGAGCTGTCGGGCGGCATGCAGCAGCGCGTCGGCCTGGCCCGCGCGCTCGCCAACGAGCCGTCCGTCCTGCTGATGGACGAGGCCTTCTCAGCCCTCGACCCGCTGATCCGGACGGAGATGCAGGACGAGCTGCTGCGCCTTCAGGCCGAACGGCAGCGCACCATCGTCTTCATCAGCCACGATCTGGACGAGGCGATCCGCATCGGCGACCGGCTGGCGATCATGGAGGGCGGCCAGATCATCCAGGTCGGGCGCCCGGACGAGATCCTCAAGCAGCCGGCCAACGATTACGTCCGCTCCTTCTTCCGCAACATCGACGTCACCAAGATCCTGACGGCGGGCGACATCGCCCGGCGCGATCAGGTGACGCTGATCCGCCACACCGGCGAAGGCCCGCGCGCCGCCGTCCGCCAGCTGCGCGAGCGCGACCGCGAGTTCGGCTATGTCCAGGACGGGCGCCGCCGCTTCCACGGCGTGGTGTCGGTGGAAACGCTGGTGTCCGCCATCGAGCGGCACAACGGCTCCGCCACGCTGGACGAGGCGCTGCTGCCCGGCATCGAGCCGCTTCCCGTCGACCTGCCGATGGACGAGGTGCTGCCGCGCATCGCGTCGGCCCCATGCCCGCTGCCGGTGGTGGACGGGCAGGGCGCCTATGTCGGGGCGATCTCCAAGACCGCTTATCTGGAAACCCTTGGACGGACGCGCTGACCATGGAATTCAAGCTTCCCATCGGCGATTGGGCCGACGCCGCCGTGATGTTCCTCCTGGACCACGCGCAATGGCTGTTCGACGGCATCGACCTCGTGGTCGGGGCGGTCGCCGACGGCGTGCAGGCCGCCCTGACCTCGCTGCCCGGCGTGGGGCTGGCCGCCATCGTGGTGCTGATCGGGCTGTGGCGGAACGGCTGGCGCTTCGCGCTGTTCGCCGCGGCCTCGCTGCTGGTCGTCGCCGGGCTGGGCATGTGGCACCAGACGGTGGACACGCTGGCCCTGGTGCTGACCGCGACCGCCATCGCCCTGACCATCGGCGTTCCGCTGGGCATCGTTGCCGCGCGCAACGACCGGGTGGAAACGGTGGTGCGCCCGGCGCTCGACCTGATGCAGACCATGCCGGCCTTCGTGTACCTGATCCCGGCGGCCATGCTGTTCGGGCTGGGCCGGGTGCCGGGGATCATCGCGACGATCATCTTCGCCATGCCGCCGGTCGTCCGCCTGACCAGCCTGGGCATCCGGCAGGTGCCGCACGAGCTGGTCGAGGCCGGCCTCGCCTTCGGCTGCACGCCGCGCCAGCTCCTGTTCAAGGTGCAGATGCCGACCGCGCTGCCGTCGATCATGGCCGGCATCAACCAGACCATCATGCTGTCGCTGTCGATGGTCGTCATCGCCTCGATGATCGGGGCGGGCGGCGTCGGCAACGAGGTGCTGCGCGGCATCCAGCGGCTGGACATCGGCCTCGGCGTCGAGGGCGGGCTGGCCGTGGTGATCCTGGCGATCCTGCTCGACCGCATCACCCAGAGTTTCGGAACCCCGGACGCGGGGGGACGCTCCCCCCGGTCCGCGCTGCGCTCCCTGCTGAACCGCCGCCGCGCGGAACGGCCGAAGGACGACGCGCACCTGTCTCCCACGCACGGAGTCACGGAAGCGGGATGAACCGCCATCCCCAAAGCCATACAAAACAAAGGATTTTTTGCATGAGACGCACGTTTCTGAAGATGATGGCCCTCGGCGTCGCCGCCGTGATCGGCAGCACCGCCCTGTCCTCCGCCGGTTTCGCCGCCGCCGAGGACAAGAAGCCGGTCCGCATCGGCTGGACCGCCTGGTCCGACGCCGAGGCGGTGACCAAGCTCGCCCAACGCCTCATCCAGGAACGGCTGGATCAGCCGGTCGAGCTGGTGCTGGCCGACATCGGTCTGCAGTATCAGGGGCTTGCCAAGGGCGACCTCGACTTCATGATGATGTCCTGGCTGCCGACCACCCACGCCTCCTATCTGGACAAGGTGGGCAAGGACATCGTGCCGCTGGGCATGCTCTACACCCGCGCCCGCCTGGGCTGGGCCGTGCCGGACTATGTGCCGGAGGACCAGGTGAAGACCATCGCCGACCTCGCCAAGCCGGAGATCCGCGAGAAGCTGAAGGGCAAGATCCAGGGCATCGACCCCGGTTCGGGCCTGATGCAGGCGTCGGAGAAGGCGCTGAAGGATTACGGCCTGAACGACTACGAGCTGGTATCGGCCAGCGGCGCCGCGATGACCGCCGCGCTCGGCCGTGCCGACCGGCGCGAGGAGTGGATCGCCGTCACCGCCTGGAGCCCGCACTGGATGTTCGCCAAGTGGAAGCTGCGCTACCTGGAGGACCCGAAGGGCTCGCTGGGCGGGCTGGAGCGCGTCCACGTCATGGCCCGCAAGAGCTTCTACCAGGATCACCCGAAGGTCGCCGAGTTCCTGACCCGGATGTATCTGCCGCTGGAGGATCTGGAGGCGATCATGCTGGAGGCCGACGCCAGCTCCTATGACAAGGCGATCGACAATTACATCGCCAACAACAAGCAGCGGGTGGACTATTGGGTGACCGGCGAGATGCCGGCCTCCTGACGAGCCCGAGACACGCCCGAGGCACTGCCCTTACCCTCACACGGGTCCGGACAATGCCTCGACGCTGTCCTTCAGCACGCTCTCCAGGCTTCCCGCCAGGACCAAGGCCTCGTCCGGCGGCGCCCTTTCCAGACCCAGCGCGAGGTCGCCCAGCCGCTTCGCCCCCACGTTCCAGGACAACCCCTTGAGCGTGTGGGCGGCGGCGCGATACTCCGCGCCGCTGGACAGGGCGGCACCGATCCGCGCCACCTGCTCCCGCGCGGTGCGGGAAAAGCCCTCCACGGCCTCGGACCAGCACTCCGGACCGAGCGCCTCGGCCACGCTGTCCATCTGTTCGCGGTCCAGCAACTCCACAACCGGAGCGCTTTCCCGAACCGCCTCGTCAACCGGCTCATCAACCGCCTTGGCAGCCGAACTGTCGATGACCGCGCGGATCGCCGCGTCGAGCGCCGCCGAACGCAGCGGCTTCGGCACGAACCCGTTCATCCCCGCCGCCATGCATTCCGGAAGCGAACTGCCCGAGGCGTGCGCGGTGAGCGCGATCACCGGAACCCCGTTGCGCGGCGCCGGCAAGGCGCGGATCAGGCGGGTGGCGGTCAGCCCGTCCATACCCGGCATCTGGATGTCCATCAGGATCACGTCGAAGGGCTGCTCCGACCGCTCCACGGTCCGCACCGCCTCGTCCCCATCCACGGCGGTGACGACACTGTGCCCGCAGCGCACCAGCAGGCCGCGCACGATGTCCCGGTTCACCGCGTTGTCGTCCACCGCCAGAACCCGCAAGGGGGTCAGGGGGGCGGACGGCGGTGGCTCCCCGGCGTGGCGCAACGCCGCCGGATCGCCCGGCGCGCAGGCGACCGAGAACCGGAACAGGCTTCCCTTGCCCGGCGCGCTGGTGACGGAAATCGTCCCGCCGAGCAACCCGCACAGCTCCTTGCAGATCGCCAGCCCCAGACCGGTGCCGCCATAGCGGCGGGTGATGGAGCTGTCGGCCTGGGTGAAGCGGTCGAACAGGGACGGGATGGACTCCGCGGCGATGCCGATGCCGGTGTCCTCCACCTCGAACTCCAGGAGGAAACGCCCGTCCGCCAGATCGGCGCCACGGCGGGCGCGCACGGCCACATGGCCGCTGCCGGTGAACTTCATCGCGTTGCCGACCAGATTGAACAGGATCTGCCGCAGGCGGGCCGGATCGGTGACCACCGCCTCCGGAACGGTGGGCAGCATGTGGCAGGACAGAAAAAGCCCCTTGTCCGTCGCCGAGGGGTTGAACACCGCCATCACCGCCTCCGCGAGGTCGGCGGGCGCGCAGGTCTCCTCCTCGATGGCGACCCGCCCGGCTTCCAGCTTGGAGAAGTCCAGGATGTCGTCCAGCAGCCGCAACAGGCTCTCCGCCGAGCGGCGGGCGATGCCGGCCAGACGCCGCTCTTCCGGATTCAGCCCGTCGTCATCCAGCAGCGTCAGCGTGCCCAGAACGCCGTTCATCGGCGTGCGGATCTCGTGGCTGATGGTCGCCAGGAACTCGCTCTTCATCCGGTTGGCGTGCTCGGCGCTGTCGCGGGCGCGGCGCAGGTCGGCCTCGATCTGCTTGGCCTTGGACAGGTCGTGGAAGACGCCGATGAAATGCTCGCGCCCGCCGGCGCGCCAGCTCGACAGGGCGATCTCGGTGGGCACCAGCGTGCCGTCGGCGCGCCGGACCGGCACCTCGCGGATCATGCCGCTCGGGCTGCCGCGGCCGCTGGACTGGTAATCCCGGAACAGGCGGTCATGGTTGCCGGCCTGCCCGTCCGGCATCAGGGCGGTGACGCTCCGCCCGATCATCTCCGCCTCGTGGAAACCGAAGAGGGCCTCCGCCGCCGGGTTGAAGCCGGTGATCACGGCGTTCTGGTCGGTGACGACGATGGGCTGCCCGACCGCGGCGAACATGGCCCGGTAGCGCCGCTCGCTGTCGGTCAGCGACCGTTCCGCCCGACGCCGCTCCGTCACGTCGGAACCGGAGCCGCGGTAGCCGACGAAGGCGCCATGGTCATCGAAGACCGGCTTGCCGCTGAGCGACCAGATGCGGGTGTCGCCGTCCGGTCCGCGAACCGCGAATTCGAAATCGCGGAAGGGCTGCCGGTCCTCCAGGGTGCGGCGCTGCTCCTCCCAGTGAGGACCGTTTCCGGCTTCCCGCAGGGCGATGTCCTCGAAGCGCCGGCCGCGGTACAGCTCCGGATCGCGGATCGACCCGGCATAGGCTCCGGACATGCCGGCAAAGCACAGATCGGCATCCATCTCCCAGAACCAGTCGGACGCCGTTTCCGCGATGTCACGCAGCTTCGTCTTGCTGGCGCGCAGATGCCGGGCGGCTTCGTCCAGCGTGGCGTGAGATCGCTCCTGGGCGCGGCTTTGCCATGTCACCAGCGCCGCCAGGACGAACAGCAGGGCGGTGGTCAGGCCCGCTCCGACGGTGTAGGCCCGTTGCCGCGCCCAGGTTTCCGCCATGAACTCCGCCTCGCCGAAGCCCGCGCTGACGATCAGCGGGTAGTTCGGAAGGCTGCGGAAGCTGGTCAGGCGGGCCACCCCGTCGACGGGACTGACCGAACGCAGGAAGCCTTGCGTTTTTTCCTGCGCCTCCCGCAGGATCGGCGACATGCCGAGTGCCATTCCGATGATGCGGTCGTCCATGACGCTGCGCGCGCGCAGGATGCCGTCGCGGCCGATGATGGAGATGATGCCGTCATGGCCGACATTCAGATTGTCGAAGGTGCGACCGAAATAGAAGGGGTCGAGCGAGGCGACGATCATCCCCCCGAACCCGCCGTCGGGGGCGTCGACCTTGCGGCTGAGCTGGATCGACCATTTGCCCGACGCCCGCCCGAAGACGGGACGGCTGATGAACAGCCCTTGGACGGTCCCCTCCTTGTGCACGCGGAAATGCTCGCGGTCGGCCAGATTCACCCGGGCCGGGGCGTTGTCCACGCTGGTCTGGATCAGGTCCCCCTTGCCGTCCGCGTAGGCGAGCTGGAGCAGCAGGTCCGAATCCAACGTCGCATTCCGCATCACGTCGCGCAGCAACGGGCTCTGGCTGCCCAGCCGGTACAGATCGTAGCCGATGAAGGACAGGATGCGGTCGGTCCCGGCAATGGCCCGCGTGGTCTGTTCCGCGATGATGTGCGCCAGGTTGCCGGTGTCGCGCTCGGCGCGCTGGAGCGCGTCGCGCCGATCGCGCTCCGTGAGGTAGAGAGCCGCGGTCCAGGCCGCCGCGGCCAGCAGAAGCGTGGCCATCCATACGCCGGAGACCAGCGCCCTGGACCGGAGCGCATAGGCCCGATGGCCGTGTTCGGGCAGGGAAAGTGAAACGGGTGTGTCCGGCATCGCGTTCTCCCGTCTACCGGAACGCGGCGCCGTCCGCCCCGGTGAAATCCGGGTCGGGATGGGCGTCGTGAATGGCGAGGATCGACGTCCACGCGCGCAGGAAGGCGTCAACGCAGACCGGGTCGAAATGGGTGCCGCTGTGTTCGACAATGTACGTCTGCGCGGTGTCGAGCGGCCAGGGCTTCTTGTAGGGTCGGGCGGTGGTCAGCGCATCGAAGACGTCGGCGATGGCGACGATGCGGCAGGCCAGCGGGATCTCCTCCCCCCGCAGGCCCTTGGGATAGCCGGTGCCGTCGTACTTCTCGTGATGGCCCAGAGCGACCTCCGCGGCCTCGCAAATGAGGGGATGCTCGCTTCCCTGCAGAACGGCGTAGCCGATCGCCGGATGCTCGCGCATCACCTGCATTTCGGCGTCGGTCAACCGGCCGGGCTTCAGCAGGATGGCGTCGGGAATGCCGATCTTGCCGATGTCGTGCATCGGCGCAACCTCAGCCAGCCGGGCGCAATCGTCGGGGTCCAGACCGAGGCTTTCGGCGATGACGCGCGAGTAGCTCGCCATCCGCTCGATGTGCAAGCCGGTTTCCGGGTCGCGGTACTCGGCGGCCCGGGCAAGGCGGGCCACCAGCTCCTGCGCCTGCTGACGGAGCCGGGCGGTCGCCTCCTCCACCCGGCTGCGCAGCACGGCGGCCTGATCGCGCATCATCCGCTGGCCCAGCCTCAGATGGAGAAGGTTCTGCGCCCGGGCGAGCAACTCCGGTACGATGATGGGCTTGGTCAGGAAATCGGTGCAGCCGCTTTCGAGGGCGGTCACCCGCAGCTTCACCGACGTGTCCGCGGTGATCATCACCACCGGAACGTCGGCGAGGTGCCGCTGGGCGCGGATGCGCTCCAGCACGTCCATGCCGTCGAGGTCCGGCATGACATGGTCGATCAGGATGAGGTCGGGCGTGTTGACGGCCAACCAGTCCAGAGCCTCCAGCGGACTGTCCATGCCGATGGGCTCCGCGTCGTCGATCCTTCGGATGACAGCGCAGGTGATGAACAGCGTGGAGGGATCGTCATCGACGATTACAACCTGCATTTTTGCGCCCGCCCCAGACCACCACTTCGGGTATCATTTGAAAATAATACCCCGCAAAATCTTAACGAATCTTGCTAAAATTGGATGTATGCGGGCGAGAAAGTCGCGGCCGGTTGGTCCGGCCGCGTGCAGGGGGCCTGCCGTGTCGGATGCGCCTCAGCGGGCGGCGGTCAGACCGCCGTTGACCGGGGCACCCGGACGGCTGAAGGCCCCGGCCAGACGGCGGAACAGGCTGCGCAGATAGGCGGCCCGCAGGGCTTCCGCCTGGCGGCGGATGTTGCGCAGTTCCGTGGACGACAGGGGGGTCGCAAAGCTATCGGCGTTCATGGCTGTCCTCGTGGCGGCGTCGAAGGCCGCGGTTCGTTGGAAATGTCTCTGGCGGTGCCGCTCGGGCGCCGGGGTCGGCGGCTGGCCGTGGAAGGGGCCTGCGCGATGCCGGCGGAGGGGCGGTGCTGCCTGCCTGGATATAATGGCACCGCCACCCCGAAAGACGACGCGCCGATAATGCATGGCTTCCATTACTATGATGCAGCGCACCATGAAGAAGAAAAGGGCACACTATCCTTCACGAACGCAAGTCTTCGCAGCGCTGTTAAAAGAGTTTATCGCAGCGCTATGACAGCGGAAACTTCCGCAGCGCTGCGAAGCGCACAGGTCCTGCCTTCCCGGCGTGACGGGAACACACCAAGCCGAATGATTCGCGGAGGGCGGGTTGACCACAGCCCACCGCCACGGCAGAGTTGAAGCCCGACCGTCGAAGGGGATTCCGCATGCTCCGCCCAGCGCTGCTCACCCTTGGCCTTCTTGCACTGCCGACCGCCGCGGCGGCGGCGGGCTTTCCCTGCTCCAAGGCCACCACACCGACGGAAAAGGCGATCTGCGCCAATCCGGCTCTCTCCGCGCTGGATGAGCGGCTGGCCGCGACCTACCGCGCCACCCTGGAGCGCCTGTCGGGCGCCAGCCCGGAGGAGGGTGCCGCCGGGGCCGCCGTCAAGGCCGACCAGCGGGCGTGGCTGCGCGACCGCGACTCCTGCGGCGCCGACGTGGCCTGCCTGCGCCGCGCCTATGACGGGCGCGTGGCGGTCCTGTCCTTCCGCACCGACCCGACCGCGCCGCCGTCCCCCGTCGGACGCTATGCAGGCCAATTCGACCATGGGGGCTTCATCGGCATCGCCGCCATCGCCTTGCGCAACGGGACGGTCGCCGTCAGCGTCAGCGGCGCCGAGCCCACGGCCGGACGGTGGGTGTGCGACTTTTCCGGCATCGGGCGGCTGGATGACAAAGGGCGGCTGATTGTCGGCACGCCGGACGCGGAGGGCGGCGGCCTGATCCTGGTCGCGGAGGAGGGCGGGGGGGTCGTCATCCCCGATCTGGAGCCCAACCGCGCCGCCAGCAGCTATTGGTGCGGCCACAACGGCAGCTTTATCTGGACCTACCGGCGCGCCCCCTGACCCGATCCGCCCTGCGAAGCGCGTGCCTCTGCGCCATGCCATCAATGCATTGCGCACAATTCAATAACGCATAATCAAATGCATTGCGCGCAATTCGATTTTGCGCGATGGTCCTTCTCGACAACAAGCGGCAACCCGCTTCCCCGATCGAAACGATCCATCTGTTCAAAGGAGCACACGCAATGAAGATCCTCTACACGACCAAGGCGACGGCCACCGGCGGGCGTGACGGCAAGGCGGAAACCGACGACGGCCTGCTGTCGGTGGCGCTGGCCGCCCCGAAGGAGCTGGGCGGCAAGGGCGGCGCCACCAACCCCGAACAGCTGTTCGCCGCCGGCTATTCGGCCTGCTTCCTCGGCGCCATGAAGTTCGTGGGCAACCGCGACAAGATCGCCGTCCCGGCGGACGTGACGGTGACCGCCCAGGTCGGTATCGGCCCGCGCGACGACGGCGAAGGCTTCGGCATCGCGGTGGACCTCACCGTGTCGCTGCCCGGCCTGGACAAGGCGGCGGCCGAAGATCTGGTGGCCCGCGCGCACAAGGTCTGCCCCTACAGCCACGCGACCAAGGGCAACATCACGGTGAAGACCGCCATCGCGTAAAGGGCGCATAACAGGGTTTCATGCTTGCGGGCGTGTTGCGTGTCATATCCTCATGGGCTATGGGGTCGCGCGCAACAGGCCCGCGACGCGTCCCTGGCTGGGAACCCCCGAACGATGAGCACCGAGAACGACAACCCGCTCCTTCTGGCCAACCAGGCCTGCTTCGCCCTGTATTCGGCGAATCTGGCGATGACGCGGGTGTACCGCCCGCTGCTGGAGGCGCTGGAGCTGACCTACCCGCAGTATCTGGTCATGCTGCTCCTCTGGGAACAGGACGGCCAGACCATGAAGACGCTGGGGGAGCGGCTGCTGCTCGACAGCGGCACGCTGACCCCGCTGCTGAAGCGGCTGGAAGGGCAGGGGCTGGTCACCCGCGGCCGCGACCCGGCGGACGAGCGGCTGGTGCGCATCCACCTGACGCCGCAGGGCACCGCGCTGCGGGAGCGGGCGACGGCGCTGCCGGAACGCATCGCCGCCGCGGCCAACTGCCCGCTCCCAGATCTCGCCGGCCTCCGCGACGCCCTCCTGCGTTTGCGCGACTCGCTGAACGCCACGGCCGACCGGGACTGAGGCCGGCCGCGGGTGATTGGTCAGCCGGCCTTCGCCATCGGCAGACGCGGCGACTCCTCGGTCAACCGCTTGGCGCGGCGGGCGCGGGTCTCCACGGTCGCGGCGGGGGTAACCGGCACGAAGTCGGTGGGCCGGCGGTCGTCGCCGGTGATCGCCCGCATGGCCGCCACGTTGGCGCTCTCCACCGCCTGCGCCTTGCGCACCTGGGCGAGGAACTTGGCGCTGGGCAGCATCACGTAGGTGATCCCCTCGATGCGGGCGCCCACCTTGTCGTAGAGCTTCTCCGCGCTGGTCAGAATGCCTTCCTCGACCAGGGCGTCCACCGCGGAGGTCACCGCGCGCAGCGTGTCGCGGCGGCGGCTCCACACATTCATGCCGCTGTTCTTGATGATTTCGTCCGCCGACAGGGTCATCGCCCTGGCGCCCAGGTCCCCCGGCGCCTCGGCCCCCGAATAATCATACTCGGCGCTGAGACGGTTGTAGAGCCAGCGCGACACCGGGCTCTTCAGCCGCATCAGCCATTGATAGCTGACCGGTTTGAACTCCAGATTCCGGATGGCCGAGGAAACCAGCGGGTTGAACTGCAGGTGGGTTTCCTCGTCGCCCCCCTCGTCGCCGATCAGGTCGGGACGGGAGCGGATGGCCAGCACCGGGAAGGCCGTGGATTCCAGCAGGTTGGCCCCGCGGCCCTTCTTCACCCCCTCCGCCGGCTTGCCGATGATGATGCGCGAGCGCGCCAGGATGGTCAGCGCTTCGCGAATGTCGCGGATCGACAGCGTGTGGCCGACCGCCTTCAGTTCGCGTTGGATCTCGTAGAGGGTGAAGCGCATCTGGACCTTGTCGCGGTTCTCGCCGCCCAGCGACAGGCGCGAGCGGTCCATGGCGAGGCGGCGCACCACATGCTCCACCACCTGCTCGCGCTCGGCGGGGAAGACCTCGTATTCGATCTCGGTCTGGCCGTCGGCCTGGGCGGCCGCGTCGTCGCGGTTGACCATCCTGGTCAGACGGGCGGGCTGGATGGTCAGGTGGAAGGTGCTGCCGTGATAGGTGAACTCGCGCTTGATCGACGCGACGAAATTGCCCTTCGCGGGCGCGGTCTCCGCGGACCGCCCGCCGTCGCGTGAGGCGAAGACGTAGCGCGGCGCCAGATCGTACAGCGCGATCAGGTGCGACTGGGAGCGGTCCTCCAGTTCGAACAGCACCAGTTGCAGCGCGCCGGGTGTCGCGATCTTGCTCATCCAATCCCTCCTTGCCCGGCAATGACCATGCGGCGGGAGGCGCGCGCTGACAACCGCTTCGTGACGGGCGACCTCCTTCGGTATGGAGCCTTTGCCCGCGCCCATGGAGCGATAGCCCGCGGTTATGGAGCAACAGCCCGCGCTTTTCCGGCACGGCGTTGAGATCCTTCGACTCTGCGGGCGACTCCGCCACCCGATGCGAATCGCTCCGCACCGACGGGAACCAGGGTGCGGGCTATCACTCCATGACCGCGAGTCCCCCCGCGAGTCGGAACTCCATGGGTCGGATCGGTGAAGCGCGAGCAAAAGCTCCATCCTGTGCTCGCTGCCGGATGACCACCCTTGGGCGGGTGAACACGGCCAAGCGCGGGCTATCGCTCCATAACCGCGGGCTATCGCTCCAAGGTGGGCGGGTGGACCTGCTCCAAAGCGCGGGCTGTTGCTCCATACTCCCGCGCGCCAGCCGCGGCCTATGGCTCCAACGGCCGGGATTCCAGAAGCGCGGGCTATCGCTCCAAGGGCGCGGGTGTCCACTCCAGGATTCCGATTCGGCGATGAAGCGCGGGCTATCGCTCCATGACGGCGGGCAATGGCTCCAGGAGCGCGGGCCAGGGCTTCAACGGTGCGGGTTACCGCTCCATGCCCGGCTATGGAGTGATTGCCCGCGGTTTGAAGAACCATGCGCCGCTGGGAATCCTGATCCGCAAAGCCACCGGCCCGCCTTCCGTGCGGAGCCGGTCCCGACAGCCTTGCGGAGACCGCACCATGACACCCCGCGACGACACACCCATGGACGCCCCACCGGATGACGCCCCACGAGATTCCGGCCCGCCCGCCGACACCGGGCGGTGGGGCCGGATTCCCGCCTGGTGGCTCGGCCACCCCGCCATCGACGCCGACGGTCTGGCCGTGCTGGCGGCGCTGGCGACCTACGCCAACGCCCGCGGCGAGTGCTGGCCGTCCCAGGCGACTCTCGCCACGGCGCTGAAGCGCAGCCGCAGCACGGTGAACCGCATCCTCGGTCATCTCGCCGAATCCGGAGTGATCGGGATGGAGTCCCGCCGCTCCGCCTCGGGCGGGCGCCTGTCCTGCCTGTACCGGCTGCGGATGGTCCCCGGCGACGGAGCGATTCCGGCGTCCGGTGCAGCGGGCGACCGAACCGGAATACCCCCTGTGCAGCCACAGGCCAAGCATGTCGCTCCCACCGACTCCCCTTGTGCGCCGGTGCGACAGAAACAGCCGGAATCCGAACAGACTCCGGACTCGCACGCTTCGCGCGGGCTTGCGCAGGCCGTGCCGGACGGTTGGACGCCGGATGCCGAGGACCGCGCCTGGGCCGAACACCGCTTCGCCGGAGTCGATCTGGACCGCCACGCCGAAGGCTTCCGGCTGCGCTGCCAAGCCCACGGCTACCGCTACCGCGATGCCGGGGCCGCCTGGAAAGCTTGGCTGGCGCAGGACGCCGCCGCTGGCAAGGCGCCGATGATCCGATCGCCAAGCCGCTCCGCCAGCGCAAGGCCGGCGACCACCACGGCCGTTCCCGAACAGAAGCTCGGCGCCTGGATGGCCGCCGCGGCGAAGCTCAACGCCGCCCATGGCGTCGGCACAGCCCCACAAGCCACCCAGCAAACCTGGAGGTGAACAAACGCCATGACCGTACAGCGGCGATCCGCCCCGCCCAGGGTTTCGAATCCATCGGTGGTGACGCACTTGCCGTCCCGTCCACCGCTTCCCTTCGACCCCACCGCCCCCGCCCATGAACGCCGTTTGGCGCTGGCTTCGGCCTTGCCGGTGCCGCTCAGGGACATCCTCGCCGCTGGTCAGGTGGAACGCAGACCACGCTTCGGCGACCGCGGTTTCGACGGGGTGACGGAGGACTGGAGCGCCCCCGACGGGGTGACCAGTCAGCAGGCCCAGATGGCGCGGCGCGCGCTCGACGAGCTGACCGGTTCCATCCTGGCCCCGGCCTCGCCCGACCACCTGCTGGCCCGCGTCCTGGCCCTGCTCAGCCATTATCCGGCCAAGGGAACGGCGCCGGAGGTGGAGCATCTGGTCGCGCTCGACTGGGCGGAGGATCTGGGGGAATTCCCGGCCTGGGCGGTTGACGCGGCGGCGCGGACCTGGCGCCGCACGCAGAAATGGCGCCCGTCCATCGCGGAGATGCGGGCGCTGTGCGAGGAGGCCTGCGCACCGGAATGGACGCTGGCGCGACGCCTGTCGTCCATCGCGGCGGCGGGAAGCGCGTCCGGAGACGGGGTGGGCGAGGGGACGGGCCATGGCCGCGCCGGCCGGCTGCGCGCGCTGGCCGGGGGAGCGGTCCGGCGGATGGGATGAACTGACCGCCCGGCTGCGCTGCTTACGGCGTCCGCTCCTCGCGGATCGCCCGCTCGAAGGCGGCCAGCATCTCCACCCCCTCGGCACCGAACCGCCGCTCGATGGCCTGCCTCACCGCGGGCTGGGTGACCTTGCGGAACGCCTCCGCCTCGCGCGGGGTCAGCGTGTGGACCTCCATGCGCTGGGCCAGCGGTGGCAGGCCACGGTCCGAGGATTCGATCAGGCGGCTGAGCCCGCGGCTGGCGACAACGCCCAGCCGGGCGCCATTCATCACGGCCGCGCGGTCGCCGGGGGCGAGGTCGTCCAGGAATTTGGCGTTCATCACCCAGACATAGGGGAGGAACAGGTGGTTGCTCAGCGTCAGGTGGCGCTGGACCTCGTCGAAACGGGCGAAGCGGACGATCGGCACCGGATTCATCTGGCCGTCCACCGCGCCGGTGCCCAGCGCGTTGTAAAGGTCCGACCAGGCGACGTTGACCGGCGTGCCGCCCAGGCTGCCGATCATGGTGCGGTGGGTCTCCAGATCCATGGTGCGGATCTTCAGCCCCTTCATGTCCTCGGGCTGGCGGATCGGGCGCTTGGAGTTGGTGATGGTGAACAGCCCGCCCGGATCGCCGAAGCCCAGCACGGCGAGCCCCACCTTGCGCCGGATCTCCTCGGCCAGCCGGTGGCCGAAGGGGCCGTCGAAGACGTCGTAGGCGTTGGCGACCGAGGAATAGGCGAAGGGCAGGTCGATGACCGCCAGCATCGGGTAGAGCGGCGCGACCCCGCCGACCGAGGAGATCGCCGACTGGATGGTCCCCTGGCGGACCAGCTTCACCGCGTCGCCGTCGCGGCCCATCTGGCCTTCGGGAAAGATCTCCACGCGAACGCGCCTCTCGGTCGCCACCTCGACATGGTTCTTGAAGACGATCGCCATCGCCCCGGCGGTGTTGTCGAAGGCGTCGTTGCGGTTGGGGTGGGCCAGCTTGATGACTGTCTCGGCGGACACCCCGGCGGCGGCGAGCGCCAGCGCCAGTACCGTGCAGGCGGCCAACAGCCGCGCCGTCCATCTGCTTTTCATCGCGTCCTCTTCCGGCTACTTGGATTTGAAATGCTCGGCGGGGTTCCAGCCGTCGCCGGGTGGATCGGCGATCAGCCGCTCGCAGCGCGCGACGTAGAGCCGGGCCAGCGCCGCCACCTCCGGCTCGTCGGCCAGCGGCCGCAGCAGGTCCAGCGCGGCCGACCAGCGCCGGCCGCGGTAGAGCGAGACGGCGACATGCCACTGGCGGCACAGGTCGTGGGTCTCCGGCGGACGGGCGAAGGCCGAATGCGGGTCGAGCGCGCCGACAAGCTCGAACAGCTCGATCGGCGCCGACAGGCCCGAGGGAACGGCGAGATCGACGGGCCGGAACAGGAAGCGCCCGCGCACCGCCTGCTCCACCGCCCCCGTCACCAGGATGGTGGTGCCGTAGATCTTGTTCAGCCCCTCGATGCGCGAGGCGAGGTTCACGTGGGAGCCGAGCGCCGTGTACTGCATGCGGTCGGAGGAACCGACGTTGCCCACCACCACCTCCCCCAGATGCAGGCCGAAGCGGGTCGGCATCGGCGGCATGCCGGCGGCGAGGCAGGCGTCGTTGATGGCGCGGTTGACCGACAGGCAGCCGAGAGCGGCGAGACAGGCGTGCTCCGCATGGTCGGGGTCGGGGCGCGGGGCGTTCCAGAAGGCCATGATGGCGTCGCCGATGAACTTGTCCACCGTGCCGCCATGGCCGTGGATGCAGGCGGTCATCCTCTCGAAATAGGTGGTCAGCCGGTCCAGCACCTGCTGCGGCGGCATGGCTTCGCTGGTCGCGGTGAAGCCGGCGATGTCACTGAACAGGATGCTGAGGGGGCGCGTCTCGCCGCCCAGTTCGCCACCGTCGCCGGTCACGATGATGTCGCGCACCAGCGCCTTGGGCACATAGGCGCCGAAGCGGCGCAGCCCGCCCTTCATGGCCTCCACGGCGCCGGCCAGCTCCGCCACCTCCTGCACGCGGGTGCGGACGGCGAAGCGGCCGTTCAGGTCGAAATGGCGGATGCGCTTGGTCTCCGACACGATGTCCTGCATCGGGCGGGTCAGCCGGTGCGACAGCCACAGCAGCAGCAGGACCGACACCGCCAGCAGTCCGGTGCCGATCACGACGATGCGGTAGGTGGCGCGGCGGATGGAGCCGACGAACTCGTCCACCTCCACCGCCACGCCGACGGTCCAGCCGCTGCCGATCCCGTCGGCCAGGGTCGCGAACTCGACGATGTAGTCGCGGCCCATCGGCCCCAGCGGGGCGATGAAGCGGTCGCCGGCCCCGCCGCTGCGGCGCTCCACCGCCTCGGCCAGCACCGGGTCGGGGAAGGACGCAGTGGTGTGGAGCGCCGCCGTCGCGCCGTCGCCGCCGACCAGCAGGTCGGCCCGATTGTGGCAGATCACCCGCCCGTTGCCGTCGATCACGAACACCGCTCCGGAAGGCCCGATGCGCAGGGCGTCCAGCCGGGCCGCCAGCCTGTCCAGAGAGACGTCGGCCCCGATGGTGCCGATGGGCACCCCGTCGTCGGTGGCCATCCGGTAGGAGACGGTGACCACCGGGCGCCGGGTCGCCGGCAGGACGAAGGCGTCGGACATCACCGCCGCCCCGACCTTCTGCGCCGCCACGTACCAGGGGGCGGTGCGCGGGTCCTCCGTCGCCTCCGCCCGCTCCACGCCGGTGACCTGTCCCCAGGAGCGCAGGTAGAAATAGGAGTCGGCGAACCGGCCCGAGCTGGAATCCTGCATGCGCAGGGCGAGCGCGCTGCCCGACGGCGGGGTGGCGGGGCCGAAACGCCCCCCGTCGGGGGCCAACCGGGCCATCTGGAAGAAGGCCCCGTCGCCGGCGAAGCCGACATAGAGCGAAGCGAGCTGCGGCAGGGTGGCAAGGGCGTCGGAAAAGTAGCGCAGCGATTCGATGCGGCGCAGCCCGTTCCGGTCGATCCGCCCGAATCCGGCCATCGCCTCGGCGACGCGGGCCACCGGGCTGACCAGACCGTTCAGGTCGTTGATGACCGTCTGGGTGGTGCGCGCGATGGACTGGGACGCGACCTCCAGCGCGCTGCGGGAATTTTCATGATAGAGGTAGCTGAGCATCACCGCGATCAGCGGCACCGTCGTCAGCAGGAAGACCAGCGCGATTCCCACGCGCAGGCGTATCCGGTACGGCGTTTGGGACATCGGGCGGTCTCCGGGGGGCCAATATTGCGGTGACAAGAGGGCCTCAGCCGCCGGCCGGGGCGGACAGGTCGCGGACGAAGAGGAGGCGGTCGTGCCCGTCGTGCTTGGGTTTGCGCGCGAAGACGCGCATCCCGACCGACAGCATCCCGCGCACGCTGGCCGTGTTCTCGGGCCGGACAGTGGCGAACCAATAGCGGTGCCGGTCCGGCGGCAGGACACCTTGGGCGGCGGTTTCGATCAGGCGCCGGTGCAGGCCCTGCCCACGCCGGTCCGGGTGCACCAGGATGCCGGTGAAGTGCAGCGCCCGGTCGAGGTCCCCGTCCGCAAGGCCGTAGTCGTGGCCCAGATTGTGGTCGGCGCGGCCGGGAAACTGCACGGCGAGGAAGGCGGCGAGCGCACCGCCGGTCAGCGCGCCGAGCACCACGCCATGCCCTTCCGCCGGCCCGGCCAGCATGTCCGACAGCTCGACCGCGTCGAGCGGGTGCATCAGCGGGCCGCAGGCCTCCCGCTGCAACTCCAGGACGGCGCCCAGCGCGTCCGGGGTCAGCAGGGCGAAGCGCAGGCCGGTCATCGCCCGCCCTCCGTCCGCGGATGCGGCGTGCGCGACGGGACGGTCCGCCGCCATGTCAGCAGGGCGAAGAGCAGCAGGCTACCGGCCAGCAGCGCGCCGATCATTCCGACCCCCTTGGGGCCGGCGCCCAGCGGGACGGCGGCGGCCAGAGTGCCGAACAGCAGCGGTCCGGCGGCCTGTCCCAACTTTCGGGTGTTGACGTGCAGGGCCAGCACGGAATCGCGCCGCCGGGCCTCGCGCGCCGCCAGAAGCTCGACATGGCGGATCTGGGCGGACAGGCCGAAGCTCTCCGCGAGGCCGATCGCGAACACCGTCGCGAAGGCCGTCCACAGCGACGCCTGGAGGCCGAACAGCGCCAGCGCCCCGGCGATCATCGCCGTGGACAGCAGCGTCACCCCCGGAATCGGCAGGCGCCGCGCCGCCATCCGGGTCAGCAGCGGCCCGGCCAGCACGACGCACAGGCCGTGCAGCAGATAGGCGCGGCCCACCGTCGCCGACGACAGGCCAAGATCGGCGATGAACAGCGGCAGATAGAAGGGCAGGAACATCGCCGCCACCGCGGTGGGCAGGGAAATCAGCGCCAGGAACAGCGGCACCTTGACGCGCCGCCGCCGCGGGTGGACCGTCGCGCCGCCGGGCGCTGGAACCGCCGCCGGCGCGCAATGCGCTTCCGGCGGGATGGCTCCGGGCAGGCGGGGGATGCCGAAAACGGTGTAGAACAACCCGGCGACCGGGATCAGGGTGCCCGCGGCGAACACCGTCACCGGCCCGTAGGTGGTGGAGAGCAGGGCGCCCGACACGGCTCCGCAGTTCACCCCGGCGTACATGCCGGCGAACAGGCCGGGTTGCAGAGCGGAGCTGTCGGACACCCCGCGCAGCCGCCCGATCAGGGCGTTCGCGGCGATCAGCCCGGCCATGCCGCCCGCCCCGCTCAGCCCGCGGGCGAGGACGAACAGCAGCGGGTCGGCGGCCAGCGCCGCCACGGCGGCCAGCGCCATTCCCGCCGCCGCCATCACAAAGCCGGTCAGCGAGACCGCCCGCCAGCCGAATCGCCCGGTCAGCCGCCCGGCGGCCAGCGCCGCGGCGACCCCGCAAAGCATCTCCGCCGTCAGCGGTGCCGCGGCGACCTGGGACGGTGACAGAAAGGGAAAGGGCTCCCCGCCGAAGTTGGTCATCAGCAGCGGGACGAAGGACACCGGCAAAAAGGCGCCGAAATACATTAGAAAGGCCGAGAAGCGGGTGGGACCGGCGAAATCGCCGGTCCCACCCGCTACGGCGCGCCCTTCTCCCGAACGATGGGCCATCCGCGTGCGCCCGCCCAGCACTCGGTCCATCTCGAACATGAACAGCAGGGAGGTGACGAGGATGGTCGCCATGTCCAGACCGAATTCGGTCAGCTGCGCGGCCACCCGGTCGCCGTCCACCACGGCGACCAGCTCGCGTGCCTCGCCGCGGCGATCCTGGGCGAGCGGCCAGCGCAGCGTCACGTCCGGCATGTCGGACAGGAAGGGGACGCCGCCAACCGCATGACGGGCGTCATGGGCCGGCGGGGTTGCGCCGGGCACGGCCAGCTCGATGGATTGCAGGGTGGGCATGCCGGCGCGGATGCGCTCGAAATATCCGTCCACCCCGGTCAGGGATTCATAGTCCAGCCCACGGCGGACCACTGATTCGACGTCATTGCGGATCATCCGGGCGACGATCTGGGTCGCCTGTTCGGCGGCCTCCAGATGGGCGGTGGAGATCAGCGTGTAGCATTCCGCCGCCGCCACGGCCTGGGCGGCCAGCATCGCGCCGAGCGCCAGCAGCCGGCGCAGGCGTTCCAGCCGGACCCGGCGGCCTTCCGACGCGCGGCGCAGCCCGAAGGCCATCGTCACGCCGGTCAGGCCGAGGAAGCCGACCGTCCCCAGCCCCGTCCACAGGAGCTGCGGCAGGGTGCGGTCGCGGAACTCCCCGACGCGGTCGTCCACCCTGGCGCTGTCGGACTGGATGATGAGAAAGCCGGCGGGGGCGTCGGGCTTCCGATCCCCCCGCTCCGCTTCGCCGGGAGTGCGGATCGGCAGATAGAGGGCGTAGGTGCCGCGGTTGGCGTCGTGCCGGAACCAGTGGGGGCGTCGCTCCAACTCCGCGCGGGCGCGGCGCAGGGTGGCCTCGGCCATCGGCTCCACGGACCGTCCCCTGGCGGTGGCGACGATGCGTCCGTCCGCCACCGCCACCCCGATCCCCCGCGCCCAGGGCAGATTGGCGGCGAGCTGGTCGAGGATCGCCTCCAGCCCGTAGAAGTCGTCGAGCGGCTTGCCGTAGCCCAGCGCGTCCTGAATGTTCTCCACGGTCTTGCCGCCGACCACCGCGAAGGCGGCCATCAGCGTGCCCGCGTAATTCTGGCGGAAGGAGCCGAGATTGATGCTCAGGCTGAAGGCCAGCGTCACCCCCACCAGAAGCACGGACACCAGAAAGGCGCGGAGGGGGCCGGAGCGGCCGGACGGGGCGCCGGGTGAGGCCATGGCTAGAGCACTCCGTGCAGTGAATCCGCCGCCAGCAGCGCCGGGAAGGGGATGCGGTAGCCGATGGCCGCCGCCGTCGCCGCGTTCCAGGCGATGGAGGGCGTGTCGAAATAGACCTGCGGCAGGTGGCGCAGCGGCTCGCCGGCCATGACGCGGGCGAGGGTGGCGGCGCCGAAATGGCCGATGCCCGCCATGTCGGCGCGGGCGATGCTCATCAGCGCGCCGCGCTCCACCTCCTCGGGGCCGAGCTGCGAGAAGGTCGGGATGCGCCGTTTCAGGAAGGGCCGGACCAGCGAGGAGAAGCGGTCCAGCGGCCAGCGCCCGTAGGTGATGTAGACGGCATCCGCCTCGCGCGACAGCGCCTCCCAGGCGGCGGTCAGCTCGACCTCGTAGCGGTACTGGTCGAGATGGTCGATCGGCGCGCGGACATGTCGGCGCACCAGCGCGAAGCCGAGCCGCTCGGCCGTCGCCTCGATGTCGGGCAGCGAGGCGATGGCCCGTCCCGTCGGGCTGTCGTCGTGGGCGATGCCCAGCCGCCGGAACTGGAAGGTCTTGTGGAAGATGGACAGCTGGCGCTGGAACCGCCGCGGGTCGAGATGCGCCCACACATGATCGCGCCCGGTGTCGGCCTCCGCCGCGACGATCCCGGCGGCGATCGGGTTGGTGCAGGAAAAGGCGAGGACTGGCACCCGGTGCGCGTCGCTGGCCAGGGCGACGCCCGCGACCGTACCCATGACGATCATCAGGTCGATGTCGCCGTGGTCCTGCAGGCGCCTCACCAGCGTGGCGGCGCCGTCGGGGGTCAGGTTGGTGGCGTGGGCGTCGGCGACGAAGTCCAGGACCGGGCTGCCGGCGTGCGCGGCCAGCCAGGACCACAGGGCGGCGGTGTCGGTCTGGCCCGGACGGTAGGGCATCCCCGTCAGCGCGCCGGTCCAGCCCATCCTTTCCAGCTCGCCCAGGATGGCGGCGAGCGTGGCGGCGTAGTTGCCGTAGGGCATCGATTCGGTGTAGCCGACGCGCCAGCGCCGCGGCACGTCCCGGACGGACGGCAGGGGGTGGGGGGCGGCCAGGACCGCGCCCGGCGCGCAAAGGGCGCCGAGGCCGGCGGCGGCGGCCCCGGCCATCCAGCCGCGGCGGGTCATCGTCGTGGCTGGATGGCCGGAAGTGGATCGCACGGCGGATGGGACCCGTGGGCTCATGCCGGTTTGTCCTCCCCCAAGGCTTTGCTGCGGTAGCGGCGGACGACCCGCGCTCCGAGAAGCGGGATCGCGCTGGGGCGCAGACCGGAACGCGCCGCGATGTCCTCCACGGTGATCCGGTGATCGCCCTGCCGCCCGATCAGGACGGCCTCGTCGCCCGGCTGGACACCGGGAATGTCGGTCAGATCGGCCAGCAGGCTGCTCATGAAGGGGCGCCCCAGGACCGGCGCCGGGCGTCCCCGGATCAGCAGGACCCCGCCGGCCAGCCGGTGCAGATGGTGGCCGTCGGAGAAGCCGAAGGGCAGCACCGCCACCGGGGTGCGCCGGGTTGCGGCGCTGGCGGCGGCGTAATCGGCGACGTCGCCCGGTTCCAGCGCCGTCACACGGGTGACGCGGACCTTCACGCTCATCACCGGAGCAAGGGAAGCCGATCCCTCTCCATCCACCATGCGGATGCCGAACAGAGCGGCGCCGCAACGCACCGCGGTGCAGCCGATGCGCGCCGCGGCGTCGGTCAGGAGGGGCCGGTCGAGAGCCGGGCTGCTGAGCGCGTGGATCTGCGGCGGAAGCAGGCCGGCGGACCGTGCCGTGTCGATCGCCTCGCCGAACCGCTCCAGCTCCGCCACGCCGCCGTCCTCATAGGGGCCGTAGGCGCCGGACAGGTGGGTGTAGAGTCCCTCCAGCCGCAGAGCCGGCGCGGCGGCGACCGCGGCCAGCACATCGGGCAGGTCCGCCCGCGGGGCGCCGAAGCCGGCGAAGCCGATGTTCACCCGGACATGCACGTCGACCGTCCGGCCGGCGCGGTTGGCGGCGGTGGCGAGCGCCCGCGCCTCCGCCGCGCTGGTGACGGTGGCGCCCAGCCGGTGCAGGGCGGGCAACCGCAGCTGGCTTTGCAGCGGCGGGTCGATGACGAGGATGGGGGCCGTCACGCCGGCCCGCCGCAGGGTGATGCCCTCGCCCATGTCGGCGACCGCCAGCCCGTCGATCCCGAACCGCTGGAGCGCCCGCCCGACCGGCCCGGCGCCGTGGCCGTAGGCGTCCGCCTTCACCACGCCGAAGACGGCCTGACCGGGGGGAAGGCTGCGGCGCAGCCGTTCCAGATTCCGGCCGAGGGCGTGCAGATCGATGTCCGCCCAGGCGGTGGTGCTGCCCCGCCGGCCCGTCCGCGTTCCCGTCATGCAAGGAACTTCGCGCTGATGTCGGTCGAGGATTCCCTGCCGATCTTGTCGAAGTGCTGATCCAGGAACTCGTCGGCCTTATGGCGGCCCGTTTCGAACATGTACATCAGGAAGTCCCAGTCGGCGTTCAGCTTGCTGGTGACGCCCAGCTTCTCCACGACCTCTTCGGCGTCGACGGTGTGGATGTGCATCTTCTTGTGCTTCTCGGGGCTGAGCTCGCCGGAGTCGATCAGCTTGGAGACGAAGTCGACGACGCGCAGCTCGCGCATCATGCTGGAGTTGAAGCTGAGCGTGTTGACGCGGTCCATGATCTCGCGGGCGGTGCGCGGCGGCACCGGGACGCGGACCGGGTTGATCTGGATGATCAGGATGTCGCGGCTGTCGCATTGGTCGATCAGCGGGTACAGCGGCGGGTTGCCGGAATAGCCGCCGTCCCAGTAGAAGGCGTTGCCGACCTGCACCGCCTGGAACAGGAAGGGCAGGCAGGCCGAGGCGAGCACCGCGTCCACCGAGATGTCCTTCGGGCCGAACACCTTCAGCCGACCGGCGCAGACGTCGGTCGCCGCGATGAAGGTCTTGCAGGCCGGCGCCTTGCGCAGCCGCTTGAAGTCCACCACGTCCGACAGCACGTCGCGCAGCGGGTTCATGTTCATCGGGTTCAGCTCGTACGGCGACATCATGCGCGACAGCGCGTCGAACATCTGCCAGAGCGGGGAGAAGTCCATGTTCCCCTTGCTGAACATCTTGTCGAGCGGGGTCGGCTGGAGCGGCCCCTTCTTCGCCTCGTCGGAGATGCGGCGCCAGAATTCGCGCAGCTTGCTCCGCGCGCCCTCATGGCCGCCGATGGTCAGGCCATAGGCGGTGACGGCGCAGTTCATGGCGCCGGCGCTGGTCCCGACGATGCCGTCGATGGTCAGGCGCCCGTCCTCCAGGATGCGGTCGATCACCCCCCAGGTGAAGGAACCGTGGGCGCCGCCCCCCTGGAGCGCGAGACTGATCGGCTTGGCGCCCTTCCGGTTGGCGGGCTGGACGGCGGGGGCGGGCATGGTCTGGTCGGGCATGGATGGCTCCGGTCGTTGGCGTCCTGGTGAGGACGGCGGAATGGCATGGGTCGTGCTCGGGTGTGCGGTGCCGGTCAGAGCGCCGGTTTCATCACCTTGGACGGGGCTTTGGGCGGGCGCGTTCTGGTCAGCACGCCGTGCTTGGTGGCGCGCCGCGCCTGTGGGGTGTCGGGCGGCGGCTTCGCCAGCAGGTCGCGGTGATCGGGAACGGCGCTGCGCAGGTAGCTGCGGATCTGCTGAATCCACTTGCGCGCCAGCTCCTCGGAGATGGACAGCGCCGCCGCGATGTCGGCGTAGGGCTGTTCCTCGATGAAGCGCATGCGGGCGGCTTGGCGCATCCGCTCGTCGCGGATGCCGTCGAGCGACTCCAGAACCTTGACGAGCAGGGCGCGGTCGGCGTTGGTGCGTTCCGGGTCCATGGCGTCGCGTCCGCTGGAGCCGTCGGCGATGGAGGCGATCTCGACGAGGGAGCCGACCAGGACGGGGTGGCGCTGGTGGGCGCGGTGCCGGTCGATGAAATGGTTGATGGCGGTGCGCCGCAACCAGGTGCGCGTGTTGATGATGGAACGCGCGTAGAGGGGCAGGACGTCCGACAAACTGAGGCAGAGCCCGCTCAGGCAGTCGTGGATCTCCTGCCTGTTTCCTTTGCACAACCTTTGATATGTCCAAAACAGGTCGGTGTAATGGCGGCACCAGAAGACCCAGAAGGCGGTCTGGTCTCCGGCCGCAATGCGTTCCAGAAGGCCGAAATCGTCCAGTTCGTGGAGATCCTCCCCGGTGCGGGAGAGGAGCCGCGGCGATCCGGCCATGGACAGGGAGGGCCAGGGGCGTTTCGGTTCCCGCCGCCGATCCAACGCTGTTCCGGTGGGGGTGTCCCCCAAAGGTTGCGCTCTTTGCTGCATATGACGTCCCTTGCGCGTTTTGCTCAAGGGACGCTCGCCAAGTTCTACGTGTGAACGAACTGGATATACTTTTTTTCGAAATACCTATGTATTTCGCGCGAGATTATCTAAAAAAAAGCCTATCCGACCACAACCGCACTATGTCTTGATAATCAAGACATGGCTATGCACACGCAAGCGGATGCGTCGATTCTATGGGTTCGCAGCGAAGGATCGGGATAGGGACAGTAACGCCACGCGGCGCCGGGCCGTTCAAGGCCTTAAGGATAAAAGTGTATTAACCAAAGGGATCGAATGCTCGATCGCCGTCCCGGCATTGTTTCCAGATTTCTATATTTCAGGGTGTCGATGCGGCTGTGCGCGGGGCCATCCGAAGCTTCTGCCGGATGGCAGGAGTGGAGGGGCTCGAACCCCCAACCCCCGGTTTTGGAGACCGGTGCTCTACCAATTGAGCTACACTCCTGTCGCCGCTTTGCAGCGGGAAGCCGCTTTTAGGCGATTTGAGAGCGGCACACCAGCGGAAAATTGCTGCGGTCCGGTTTGAAACGCTCTTTCACGACAGACAGGACGGAGATCGGACCTGGGACGAGCGCCTCGATCGTGACCGAACCGCCGCCGTCCTCCCGTCTCCACAGTATGGGAAGTAAAAATTTGACAAAGAAATTCACATTTTGACACGCTGTGGGTGGTTTTTCTTGTTTCATTTTTGGATTATTGATGCTTTTGAAAATATCAGGTTTCAATTTTTAAAAGAAGACTTCACGACGGACATGATCGGCGTGGGAAGAACGGACTTGTGATGGCTCCCGCGTCATGGACCCACAGAGCCGCGGCGCCATGGCGTCCAACGCCGCAAAATTGCCGAGGCGCGGTGCCTCGGCCTTGCGGAAGGTCATCTCCACCTCCGGTCGGGCGATGGAGCAGAGTCGGTTGCGGGCGCAAGGGGCGACGGTCGTCCTCTGTCCGGCGTCGGTCGAAGCGCGAGGAACAACGCCCTCCGCCATGGCACGCCACTTCGCGTCCGTCCTTCCGGAAATGCCGCCCGGGCAACGTCCCCTTCCTTTATTCAACTTGAGGTGTGTTTGTCCCAGGCTGCACGCCGCGGCCTTTCCCCGTCGAAGCAACCTGACACGAAGCGCGTGTCTGCAAAGAGCCGTGTCCGGCTTCTGCGCCCTGCCATGAACCTTGCCATGAACCTTGCCGTGAAGGATGCCCACCCGGCGCCCTCGCTCAGCGCGGTGCCCCGGTGTGGTTCGCCATTCCAGCGGCGCTTAAGACAGTGGTGTGAATGTTACAAATTCCGACAAACTAGGACTAACACCCACTCCGAAATCGTATGATAGAAATGGCTACCTCAGATGGAGATCCGACGGGATCTTCGTTAATCAAAGGTTAGCAACGACCATCGCGCGAAGGTACCGGTCCAATGAACTCGTCCACCGAAGTCGCCTCTTCCATCTCCATCCCTAACGAAGGTGCGGGTAAGAGAAAAGCGTCGTGGTGGACCTGCTTCGCGGCAAGCGCTATTCTTGCGGGTGCAACTGGCACCGCACTCGCGCAACAGCTGCCGGCCCAACTCCCCTCGGGCGCTGAACCGCGTCCGGAGGCGCCGCGTCCGGTGATGCCGCTGCCCTCCGTGCCGGGCGGCGCGGTGACCGTGCCGAAGGCGCCCGCGGCGGAGGCGCCGGCGGGGGCCGAGAATTACCGCCTGACGTTGCGGGACGTCACCATCGAAGGCGCCACCGCCTACAGCCAGGACAGCCTCAGGGCCACCTACCAGGACATGCTGGGCCGCGAGGTGTCGGTGGCGGACCTGTTCAAGATCGCCAACGACATCGAGTTCCGCTACCGCAACGACGGCTTCATCACCAGCCGGGTCATCGTTCCGGCCCAGACGATCGAGGACGGCACCTTCCGCCTCCAGGTGGTCGAGGGCTTCGTGTCCGACATCACCTATCCCGACGACATCGGTCCGGCGCTGGCCGCGGTGAAGCGGCTTGTCGAGCCGCTGCGCGGCGTCAAGCCGATCAACGTCGCCGAGGTCGAGCGCCGCCTTCTCCTGGCGAACGACCTCGCCGGCCTGACCGTGCGCGCCAGCCTGGAGCCGTCGCCGGACACGCTCGGCGCCTCGGTGGTGGTGGTGAAGACGGACCGCAAGGCGGTGGACGCCCTGGTGTCGTTCAGCAACCGCAACACGCCCTATCTCGGCACCGCCCAGACCACCGCGACGGCGGCGCTGAATTCCTTCGGGCCGAACGCCGACACGGTGAACCTCAGCGGGCGCGTGTCCTCGCCGGCGTCGCGGGCCTGGTCGGTCGGCGCCGGCTATCAGGCGCTGGTGACCGGCGACGGGCTGACCTTCTCCGCCACCGGCTCCTATTCCAAGTCGCGACCCGGCCTGACGCTGGACCCGCTGGACGTGGAAAGCTGGGTGGCCGCGGGCGTGGGGACGCTCAGCTACCCGGTGATCCGCTCGCGCCTGGAGAACCTCCGCGCCGTGGGCGAGTTCGAATACCGCGACGTGAACACCGACATTTCCGGCGACCGCTTCAACCGCGACCGGCTGCGCATCCTGCGCGGCGGTTTCAGCTATGACCGGACCGATAATTGGGACGGCATCACCGCGGTGCGCGGCCTCGTCCACCAGGGGCTGGACATCCTTGACGCGACGAAGCTCGGCTCCGCCTACGCCTCGCGCGAGCGCGGGCGCAGCGACTTCACCAAGCTCACCGCCGACATCACCCGCGTGCAGCAGCTGCCGGCCAACTTCAGCATCCTGGCGACGGCCACGATGCAGGCCGCCGGCACGCCGCTGCTGGCCAGCGAGCAGATCGCACTGGGCGGCCCGAGCTACGGCCGCGCCTTCGACGAGGGCGAGATCTCCGGCGACAGCGGCTGGGCCGGGTCGCTGGAACTGCGCTACACGCCGGTGCTGCCGGAGAATGCCTTCGCGCAGGGCGTCCAGATCTACGGCTTCGTCGATGGCGGCGAGGTGTGGAACCGCTCCAGCCTGGAGCAGAACAGCCGGAATTCGCTGGTCTCCGTGGGCGGCGGCGTGCGCGCCGGCCTCGTGGAGCGGCTTTTCGCGACGCTTGAGATCGACAAGCCGCTGACCCGCCGCGTCGCGACCGAGGGCGACAAGGACATGCGGGTCTTCTTCAACATCACTGCGCAATACTGATAGGGCCGGGGGATACAGGACATGGGCAAGGGCAACGTCACCACCACTCCCGGCATCACCGAGATTCCCGGCGCGCGTCGCCACCGGCAGACGCTGCGCCAGCGGTTGCTGCTGTCGTCCGCGACGGAGGCGCCCCAGCGCGGCGGCGGCACCCGGCGCCAGCGCCGTGCGGCGAAGGCCAAGGGGGGCGTCGACTTCGCGCGGCTGGCGCTGCGCAGCGTGATCGGCGTGGCGCTGTCCACCCTGTTCGCCGGCGCCGCCTACGCCAACCCGCTGGAAGGCACCGTCACCGCGGGCGCGGCCACCATCCAGTCGACGACCCCGAAGTCGATGGAGATCCTGCAGTCCACCGACAAGGCCATCATCAACTGGAAGTCCTTCAGCATCGACGCCGGTGAGAGGGTCAACTTCCAGCAGCCCTCGGCCTCCAGCGTCACGCTGAACCGGGTCACCGGCGCCGACCCGTCCAAGATCATGGGCAGCCTGTCGGCCAACGGCACGGTCATGCTGGTCAACCCCAACGGCGTGGTGATCGGCGCCGGGGCGAAGGTGGACGTCGGCGGGCTGGTGGCGACCACCGCCAACATCTCCGACGCCAATTTCATGGCGGGCAAGTACCAGTTCGACCAGGCCTCGACCAAGCCGAACGCCATGGTGGTGAACGAGGGCGACATCACCGTCAAGGACAGCGGGCTGGCCGCCCTGGTGGCCCCGCATGTCCGCAACTCCGGCGTCATCCGCGCGAAGCTGGGCAAGGTCGCGCTGGGTGGTGCCGAGACCTTCACGCTCGACTTCCACGGCGACGGCCTGATCAGCTTCGACGCCAGCTCCGCCGTCAAGACGGTGGCGAAGGACGCGGACGGCAAGCCGGTCGCGGCGCTGGTCGTCAATTCCGGGGAGATCGCCGCGGAGGGCGGCAGCGTCACCCTATCGGCGCGCGCCGTGAAGGGCGTGATCGACAACGTCATCAACACCGACGGCGTCATCAAGGCCACCTCGGTCGGCAGCGCCAACGGCAAGATCGTCCTGTCGGGCGGCGACACCGGCAAGGTCACCATCGGCGGCACCGTCGACGCCAGCGGGCGCGGGGAGGGGCAGACCGGCGGCACCGTCGTCGCCACCGGCGCCGAGATCGCCGTGAAGAAGAACGCCCGCGTCGACGCCTCCGGCAGCAAGGGCGGCGGCGAGGTCGCCATCGGCAGCAAGTCGGGCCGCTCCGGCACCTGGTCGGACAAGGTGACGGTGGAGGCCGGCGCTACCCTGTCCGCCGACGCCGTCAAGTCCGGCAAGGGCGGCAGCGTGACGGTGCTGTCGCAGAAAAGCACAAAGCACGCTGGTAAAATCTCCGCCCGCGGCGGTGCCGAGGGCGGCGACGGCGGCTTCGCCGAAGTGTCCAGCCACAAGGACATCACGCTGACCGGCAGCGTCGACCTGACCGCGCCCAAGGGAGCGGCCGGGACCTTCCTGCTCGACCCGGAAAGCCTGCGCATCGTCAGCTCCGCCGGAGGCAGCCAGGACGGCGCCGCGGCGGACGGCACGATCGGCGTCAACGATCCCAACCTGGGCAGCGGCAACGCCGTCAACACGGTGTCGAAGCAGGTGCTGGAGAGCATCGCCGGCAACGCGAACATCGTGCTGGAGGCGTCGGGCGAGATCAAGGTGGAGACCAGTCTCGACCTCCAGACCACGGCGGGCCACAGCTTCACCCTGCGGTCGCTGACCAGCAGCGGCATCGCCTTCTCCGACGCCAGCTACGAGATCCGCACCAACGGCGGCGACATCGTGCTGGAAGCCAACGGCATGGCCAGCAACCTCACCAATATCGGCAAGCTGACGACCCGTGGCGGCGCGGTGCGGCTGACGGCCACCAACAACGTCCAGCTCGCCAACCTGATCGACACCACGCCGGTCTCGGGCAGCGCCGGGGCGGTTTCCGTCAGCGCCCAGGGCGGGGCGCTGACCGCGTTGGACGCCGGCCGGATCGTCGGCGGCCCGGTCACCCTGACCGCCGGCGGCGCCATCGGCGCCAGCGGAGCGGCGGTGTCGACCAGCAGCACCCAGCTCTCCCTGGTCACCGGCGGCAACCTGTTCGTCACCAACGACCGGACGCTGACCGACCTCTCCGTCACCAGCACGCACCGGACGGCTGGGGCCGACAGCCAGTTCTTCCTGGCCTCCACGGGCCTGACCTTCACCGTGACCGATTCGTCCGGCGGCACCGCGCTCGACACGATCAGCCAGTCCGGCGGCCTGAACAGCTTCGCCTTCCGCGGTGATCGCAACATCCAGGTCGGCACGGTCAGCGCCGGAACGGGGTCCGTCGCGCTGACCAGCACCGCCGGCAACATCACCGGCACCAGTGCAGGCCTGCTGACCGGCGGCGCGCTGACGCTGACGGCCAAGGGCTCGTCGGGCAGCAACGGCGCCATCGGCACGTCGTTGCAGGCGGTGAACACCGCCGGCACCAGCCTGACCGCCACGGCCGGCAGCGGCGGCATCAACCTGTCGAACACCGGCGCGCTGGCCCTGGCCAACGTGACCAGCGGCGGCGCCACCACCGTCGCGGCCACCGGCAACCTGACGGTCGGCGCGGTGGCCAGCGGCAGCAACACGCTGACCCTGACCAGCAGCGGCGGCAGCATCCTGAACGACGCCGACGCCTCGACCACCATCAGCTCCTACAGTCTGGTCCTGAACGCTGTCGGCAGCATTGGCACCAGCGGCACGGCCCTGACCGCCAGCTCCTACAACATCGACGCCACCTCCGGTGCGGGCGGGGTGTTCCTGACGACGTCGGGCTCGGCGGTGCTGGGCTCCATCGTCTCGACCAACGGCGACGTCGCGATCACCACCGGCGGCACCACCACCATCGGGACGATCACCAGCGCCAACGGGACCAGCAGCATCGCCGTCACGGCGAACGGCACGGTGTCCGACATCACCGCGACCACGGTCGACGCCGGGGCCAACGGCAACGTCACCCTCACGACCGCCAACGGCAGCATCTCCGCCCTGTCCGGCACGATCACCGGCGACAACGTCACCCTCGCCGCCGGGGGCACCATCTCCTCCGTGACGGTGAACACCGCGGCGAAGCGGCTGACGGTCACCAATGGTTCGGGCAACGTTGCGGTCAACCAGACCGGCGCCGTGACCGTGGACAACATCACCTCCGCCGGCTCGTCGATCTCGCTCACCGTCACCGGCGGCGCCGCCACGCTGGGGACGATCAAGGCGTCGACCTCCGGCGCGATCTCCGTGACGGCGACCGGCGGCGCCGTCCTGGGCAAGGACGCCAGCAACCGGCTGTCCGCCGGCGCCATCAGCCTGAGCACGGACGGCGCCATCGGCAGCTCCGCCACCCATCTGCGCACCTCGACGGGGTCGCTGACGCTGACCAACGTCGGGGATCTGTATCTCGACAACAGCGGCGTGATCCTGAGCGGCCTGTCGATCACCAACCGCCATGTCGGCGGGGCGAGCAACGCGCTGGCGCTCACCTCCGAATATTTCAACTTCTCGGTCAACGACAACGGCACCGCGACCATCCTGGAAGCGGTCGGCAGCCCGAAGCTGTCCACCCTCAGCTTCAACAGCGACATCGACCTGATCGTCGGCGATCTGGCCACGGTGGGGACGGGCGGCACTGTCACGCTGACCTCCACCACCGGCAGCATCCGTGACGACAGCAGCGCGAACACCCGGATCGACGCCGGGACCGTGACGCTGAGCGCCGCGGCGGGCAACCTGGGTGACGCCTCCGCTCCGCTGGGGCTCAACGCCACGAAGCTGACTCTGACCACCGGCGGCGACCTGCACGTCACCAACCTGTCCGACATGGCGACGCTGAGCATCGCCAGCACGCATGCGGACACCACGGTGGCGAACAGCTACTCGATCACCGCGCCGAACTTCGCCTTCAGCCTGACCGACGACGCCACCAACGGCTATCTGCTGAGCACGCTGGTGGACACCACCGGCATGATCTTCTCCTTCAAGGGTGACCGCGACATCCGGCTGGGCCGGGTCGATCTGACCGGCGAGACCGGCGTCCTCCCCTCGAATGGCACGCCCGAGATCGGCAAGGTCTACAGCATCTTCAACGCCGAGACGACGAACGGCTCCATCCTCGACGACGGGTCGAAGACCACCGTGGTGCTGGCCGGATCGGTCAATCTGGCCGCCAGCAAGGCGATCGGCAGCGGCACCGGGACCGAGTATCTGGACATCGTCACCCCGGTCCTGAACGCCCGCGCGTCGGACGGCGGCATCTACGTCACCCTGCCGACCTCGACGGGCATCAGCAACCAGAAGAACCTCATCACGCTGGGCAGCAGCTTCTTCAGCGCCGCCAACAACCCCATCGTGGTGACGGCGACCTGGGGCGACATCGCCTTCGGTTCCAGCTTCTCCTCCAGCGCCAGCAGCAACATCACGGTGACGGCGACCAACGGGTCGATCCTGAACCCGAACAGCGCCTTCCTGTCCAGCGGGTCGGGCACGCTGACCCTCACCGCCGGTAAGAACATCGGCTCGTCGGACAAGGCGGTGAACGCCCAGGCCGGTACGGTCGTGGCCACCGCCGGCGGTTCGATGTGGCTCGGCTTGGGCACCGGCCCGACGAGCCTGGACAGCCTGACGGCCGGCGGCGACATCACCGTCGTGAAGTCCAACGGTGTCATGACCGTCGGGTCGGTCAACGCCAACAACGGCACCGGCACGGTCACGCTGACGAACACCAGCGGCAGCATCCAGGACGATGCGGACAGCACGACCGTCATTGCCGCCGGCAAGGTGATCCTGAGCGCCAACGGAAGCGTCGGCGGCACCAACGCGCTGAATCTGGCGACGGCGAACCTGTCGATTGCGACGGGCGGTTCCATCGGCATCACCAACACGATGGCGCTGACCGACCTCACCCTGACGCGCGGCTCCTACTCCGGGGGCACCATCGGGATCAGCACGGTCAACGGGCAGGTCTTCACCCTGTCGGACAGCTCGTCGCAGTCCACGATCCAGACCGTCACCAGCAGCACGGCGCTGAACTTCGCCTTCAATTCGTCGCGTGCGATCAAGGTCGGCACGGTCAACGTCGGAACGGGCGGCAGCGTCGCCATCGTCTCGTCCAGCGGCGTCACCAACACCGGCAACGGCAGCAAGATCACCGCCGGCAAGGTGTCGCTTGAGGCGGGGACCAGCTCCTCCATCGGCGATTCGACCCTCTACGGAGCCATCAGCCTCGACACCGGCGACCTGTCGGTGACCGCCGGGCGGAACATCTACGTCGACAACAACGGGCGCGCCTTCACCAGCCTGGCGATCAACAGCACGAACAGCACCACCAATTCCTCGACCGCGAGCACCTTCTCCATAGCCAGCACCGGTGCACAGGTCTACTCGCTGGCCGACAGCGGCACCAAGACGACGATCGACGTCACCGGCGCGCAGAACAGCAACTTCAGCTTCACCGGCAAGAAGAGCATCGAGATTTCCGAGATCGTCGCCACCGGCGGATCGGTCAGCCTGATCACCGCGGGCGGCGGGGAGAACTCGACGATCACCATGGTGGGCGGCGGGGCCATCGCGGCGTCCTCCGTCACCCTGTCGGCCAACGGCAGCGGCACCAACGGCGGCTCCATCGGCACCAGCACGCGGGCGGTGAAGACCTCCGCCTCGTCGCTGACCGTGGTGAGCAACGGCGACATCTATCTCAACAACAGCAACACCGCGCTGACCGCGCTGGACGTCACGGTCACGCACAAGTCGTCCACCGCCACGGGGACCTACCAGTTCAACGCCCTCGGTTCCAACCGCAGCTTCACGGTGACGGAAGCCAGTGGCATCCAGACGCTGGCGCTGTCCACGCCGAGCAGCGGCGGCAGCGCCTACATGGACCTGCGCTACAGCGTGGATCGCGGCATCGTGGCCGGCGCCATGGACGCCGGCACCAGTTCCACCGGGTCGGTGACGCTGATCTCCACCGGGTCGGCCTCGGGCGCGTCCGGCGGTCCGTCGATCAACGGGTCGGGCACGATCACGGCGGGTTCGGTCTCCCTGACCGCGATCGGCAGCGGCGGCAACGTCGGCGGCACCAACCAAGTGCAGACCAGCACGCAAAAACTGTCCATCGCCTCGGGCGGCAACGTGGCGGTCAGCAACAACGCCACGCTGACCGATCTGACGCTGGATTCCCGGCACAACAAGTCCGGCGGCGGCACCAACACTTACTCCATCACCTCGACCGGCCTGACCGCCACCTTCAGCGATTCGACGAACGACGGCCTGGCGGTGACGAACGTTACCCAGAGCGGGCTGAAGCTGAACATCAGCAACGACAAGGCCCTGCGGATCGCCAAGATCGATGTCGGAAGCACCGGCACCGTCGATCTGACCGCCAATTCCGGCAGTTCCAGCATCAGCGCCACGAACAGCAGCGGCACGACCGTCACCGCGAGCAGCCTGACGCTGAAGGGGACGAGCGTTGAACACACCAGCAGCGGGTCCCGCTTCACCACCCAGGTCGGTACCCTGTCGGCCGATCTGAAAGGATCGCTGACGCTCAGCAACACCGGTACCCTGACGCTGAAGGATGTGAAAGCCGGTTCCTCGGCGGACATCAAGGTGACCAACAACGGGTCGCTCCTCCAGTCCGGAACCAAGCCGCTGAGCGCGGACAAGGTGACGCTGACGGTCGAGGGCGGCTCCATCGGGGCGTCCGGCACGCCGCTGCTGACCGAGACGCAGACCCTGGAGGTGACCGCCGGTCGCAACGTCCACCTGACGAACAGCGCCGACCTGTACGCCCTCAGCCTGGATGTCAGGCACGCCTCCTCCGGCACGCAGAATGTCTACGACATCCGGTCGGAAGGGCTGACCTTCGCGCTGACCGACAGCAACACCGGCAGCCAGTACACCCTCGGCAGCGTCGTGGACAGCAGCGGCCTCGACTTCTCGTTCAAGAGCGACAACAGCGTCGCCCTGGGGACGATCAACGGCGGCCTGTCCCGCAAGGTGTCCATCGAGACCACCGGCAACGGCAAGGACATCCTCAGCAACGGCAACTCGAAGGTGACCGCCGGCACGGTCACCCTCACCGCGACCGGGACCATCGGTCAGGCGGGATCGTCCTCCAGCCACATCGCGACGATGGCCGACACGCTGGCGCTGAGCACGGCGACCGACGCCTTCGTGGACAACGGCCGGGACCTGACCGCGCTGTCGCTGACCAGCTCGCGGACGACCGGCGCCGGCACCTATCAGATCACCGCGCCGCAGCTCGTCTTCACCATGACGGACGACGGCACCACCACCACGCTGAGCAACCTGACCGACGCCACCGGTCTCGCCTTCAAGCTGGACACCCAGCACGCGCTGTCCATCGGCACGCTGAACGTGCAGAGCTGGGGCACCGTCGACCTGACCAGCGCGGGGAACATCCTGGGTGCCGCCTCGGCGACGGCGGGCAACCCGGCCAACCGCATCACCGCGGGCACCGCGACCCTGAGCAGCGGCGGCGGCGCCATCGGCTCCTCCAGCAACAAGATCCACCTGTCGTCGTCGTCCGCGACCTTCAACGTCACCGGCGACCTCTACGTCGAGTCCGACACCCGCATCGGCACGCTGAAGATCAAGAGCACCTCGTCGAGCATCACCAACCGCACCTACAGCCTGACCTCGGTCGACACGGCAGGCGCGGCCATCGCGCTGAGCGGCAGCGAGAGCAGCAGCGCGATGGCGCTCGCCTCGCTGACCGACGGCAGCGGCGTGCGCTTCACCTTCGACAGCCACCGCAAGATGGTCGTCGGCGGTCTGGACGTCGGCAAGACCGGCACGATCAAGCTCGTCGCCTCCCCCGGCATCGTTGGGACCGGCGCCCCGAACCTCAAGATCAACGCCGGCATCGCGGAACTGAACGCCTCCTCCGGCTCGGTCGGCGAAACCGGTGGGCAATTCGTCGGCATCACCACCGGCAACCTCACGGTGAACGCCAACAACGGCGCCGTCATCAACCTGCACGGTTCGACGGTCATCGACGCCATGAATCTGGGTGGCGCGCTGACCCTGAACAACTCCACCGGCGACATCGCGCTCGGCTCGATCTCCATGAACGGCGCCAACGCGGTCATCAACAACCAGGGCGGCTCGATCCTCAGCGGCACGATCAGTGGCAGCAATCTGGTGAACCTGACGGCGACCGGGTCCATCGGCAACGTCAGCGCCATTTCGATGCAGGCCGGCTCCAGCGGCACCACGACGCTGACCGCCAGCGCCGCCGGTAGCATCACCGTGTCGGAAAGCAAGAGCCTGATCGCCCAATCGGTGGTGAGCACCGGCGGCGGCGCGATCACGCTGTCGACCGGCTCCCAGGGAACCGGCCTCCTGACGGCCGGCACCATCACCACGACCGGAAAGGTGTCGCTGACCAGCAGCGACGGCAACATCCGCGCCAACAGCGGCAATCTGGTGAGCGGCAGCAGCGTCGAGCTGTCCGCGGTCAAGGGCGGCATCGCCGACACGGGGTCCACGCTCAACGTCGCGACGACCGACCTGACGCTGAAGACGCCCGGCACCTTCAACGTCGCCGACACGCTCGACCTCGCCAAGCTGACCATCGACCGCACGCCGTCCACCGGAACCACCACCTCCGGCACGATGAGCCTGACGGCCACCAACCTGAGCTGGAACGTCACGGACAGCGGCGGCGTCACCACCTTCACCACGCTGACCGACAGCACCGGCCTGGACTTCACCTTCAAGGCGCCGGGGGCGATCGCCATCGGCACGGTGAACACGGGCGCTTCCAGCACGGTCAGCCTAACGGCGACGGGCAACAGCGCGTCCGCCGGCAACATCACGGCGGTGAACAACAGCTCCACCATCACCGCCGGCTCTCTGAAGCTGGACGCCCAGAAGAAGACCAACGAGCAGGGCAACAGCAGCGCCATCGGCAGTGCGGCCACGGCGCTGGGCATGAACGTGTCCAGCCTGACCGCCAGCAGCGGCACCGGCGGGCTGTTCGTCAAGAACGCGGCGGGGCTGAACCTCAGCTCCATCACCACGGGCGGCGCCCTGACGGTGATCGCGGCGACCGGCGACCTGACCGTCTCCAACGTTTCCTACGACAACAGCAAGGCGCTGACGCTGACGGCGACGACGGGCCGGATCGTCGGCGGGGGTTCCAGCCTGAGCCTCGGCAACGGCAGCACCACGCTGACGGCGGCCGCCGGCATCGGCACGGCGGACTCGGCGTTCAAGGTCACGACGTCCGGCACCGGGGCGCTGACCACCAACGTCACGGGTGCGGGCGGCCTCTATCTCGACATTGCCGGATCGCTGACCGGCGGACTGACGGCCGCGGTCAACAACGGCCCGGTGGTGGTGTCGGGTAGCGGCAACATCACGCTGACCAACGTCGCCATCGCCACCGACGCGGCGGGCAACAGCATCACCGTGACCTCGACCGGCGGCTCCATCACCGCCGGGACGGTGACGGCGGGCGCCAACAACGGCTCGGTCACGCTGAGCGCCACCGGCAACGGCGGCAAGATCCTGGCCGCCAACGGCGGCTCCGCGGTCACGGGCAAGACCGTCGCGCTGAACGGCGCCGGCGGCATCGGCACCTCCTCCGCCCGCGTCGGCGTGGGCGGCGCCCAGGTGCAGGCGAACGGCGGATCGGGCGACATCTATCTGAGCACGACCGGCGCCACCGCGCTCGCCTACGCCGCGACGACCGGCGGCAAGATCGACGTGCAGGCCGGCGACCGCCTCCAGGTGGTCAGTGCCAGCACCGGCGGCGGCGCGATCACGATCTCCTCCACCGCCGCGGACGCCGACATCATCGCCGGCAGCATCGATGCCGGCACGGGCGCGGTTTCCCTCAGCTCCACCGGGGGCGGGGTGTATGACGACGGCCTTGCCGAGACGCGGATCGTCGGCGGCACCGTGTCGCTGACCGGCGGCAAGGGCGTCGGCACCTCCACCCGTTCGGTCCAGACCACCACCGGCGGCCTGACCCTGGCGAGCGCCACCGGCAGCGTTTATGTGACCGACGCCACCACCAGCGGCGTCACCGTCACCTCGGCCACCGCCTCCAGCGGCTCGGTCATCATCGCGTCCGCCGGCACGATGACCGTCCAGTCGGTGTCGGCCAACACCTCCAGCGGAGCGGTCGCCCTGACCGCCGCCGGCTCCATCCTGGGCAGCGGCAACGGCACCCATGTGACGGGCTATTCGGCCAGCCTGACCGCCAACGGCGGCGACATCGGCACCGTGACCGACGCCACCACCGGCGCCGGCACGCCGCTCAAGATGAACGTGTCCAGCCTGACCGGCCTGACCGCCACCGGCACCACGCCGGTCATCTCGGTCGACAACATCAACAGCGCCGCGCTGACGCTGGGCAACAACCTCGTCACCTTGGGGGCGGGCGGGTCCGCCTACATCCGCACCGCCGGCAACCTGGATGCCAGCGCCGGCCTGTCGATGACCAGCGGCAACCTGCTGCTGCAGTCCGGCGGGGTGCTGACCCTGCCGACCGCGGCGATCAACCTCGGCACCGGCGCGCTGACCCTGAAGGGCGCCACCGACGTGGTGGCCGCGGGCGCCTCGCCGCGGGCGCTGTCGATCACCGCGGCCTCGCTGACCTTCGCCAGCGGCTCCAACGGCGGCGACACGACCCTCAACACCACGGTCGGCACCATCGACGCCAGCCTGACCGGCTCCGGCAAGAACCTGACCGTCAACAACACCGGAACGCTGACGGCAACGACCCTCAACGCCGCAGGCACTGTCACCGCCACCAGCAGCACCGGCATGACCGCGACCTCGGTGACCGGTATCGGCACGGTCAGCCTGACCGCGACGACCGGCGACCTGACGGTCGGCGCGGTCAACGCGGGACCGACCGGGACGATCAACCTGTCGGCGGCGGGCGGCAGCCTGTTGACCGGCAATGGCACCAGCCTGACCGGCGGCACGCTGAACCTGACCTCCAACACCGGGATCGGGACCAGCAGCGCCGCCTTCACCAGCAGCATCGCCAACATCTCGGCGACGGTGACCGGGACGGGCGGGATCTATCTGGCCGGCACCGGCTTCACCCTGGGCAATCTCTCCACGACGAACGGGGACATCTCCGTCACCGCCAGCGGCGCCATCAGCGACGGCAACGCCACCACCGGCATCACCGCCGGGGGCAGCGGAACCATCTCCCTGGTCTCCACGGGCGGTACGGTCACCCTGACCAAGGCGGTCAGCAGCACGGGGCCGGACGACACCCGGGCGAGCGTGACGGTGCAGGGCACCAGCATCGCCCTGGGCAACGTCACCACCACGGGCACGCAGACCTACACCGGCAACACCACGTTGGGCGGTGCGCTGTCCGGCAAGTCGGTGACCGTCACTGGGAACCTGATCCTGTCGGGCACCAACCGCACGGTGACCGCGACCGGCGGCGACCTGTCGGTGAGCGGCACGCTGAACGGCGGCGGGTACGGGGCGACCCTGAACGCGGCGCAGGGCGGCGTGACGCTGGGCGGTGCGGCCAGCAACCTGGCCTATCTGACGGCCTCCGCGGGGACCATCGGCCTGCGCGCCGTGACGACGACGGGGGCGCAGAGCTACACCGGCGCGACCAGCCTCCAGGGCGCCTACGCCACCGGCAACGGCACCTTCACCGTCACCGGCGCCACGACGCTGGCGGGCGGCACCACGGTGAACTCCGGCAGCGGAAACGTGCTGTTTAGCGGCACGGTGAACGGGGCCAACTCTCTCGTGATCACCAGCAGTGGCGCGACGCAGTTCAGCGGCGCCGTGGGCGGCACGACGGCGCTGGCAAGCCTGACCATCGACGCCGGCGGGACGGCCAGCGTGAAGTCGGTGACGACCACCGGCGCCCAGACCTACAGCGGCACAGTGACGCTGGATGGGACCTACGCCACCGGCGCGGTCTTTTCGGCCATCGGTGCGGTAACGCTGGCCGGTGACACGACGGTGGACGGCACGTCGAGCGTTCTGTTCATGAACACGGTGGACGGCGCCCACGCCCTGGTGGTCAACAACAAGGGAATGGCGCAGTTCAACGGCGCGGTGGGCGGCACGACGGCGCTCGCCAGCCTGACCACCGACGCCGGCGGCACCAGCAGCGTGAAATCGGTGACGACCACCGGCGCGCAGACCTACAACGACGCGGTGACGCTCGACGGCACCTACACCACCGGCAGCGGCAACTTCGCCGCCAACGGTGCGGCGACGCTGGCCGGGGCGACGACGGTGAACGGCGGATCGGTTCTGTTCGCCGGCACGGTGGACGGTGCCCAGGCCCTGGTCATCAACAGCAAGGGCGCGACGCAGTTCACCGGCACGGTGGGCGGCACGACGGCGCTGGCCAGCCTGACCACCGACGCCGGTGGCACCAGCAGCCTGCGCACCGTCACCACGACGGGCGCACAGACCTACAACGACGCGGTCACGCTGAATGGCACCTACACCACCGGCAGCGGCAACTTCGCCGCCAACGGTGCGGCGACGCTGGCCGGCGACACGACGGTCAACGGCGGGTCGAGCGTGCTGTTCGCCGGCACGGTGGACGGTGCCCATGCCCTGGCGGTCAACAACAAGGGCACGACGCAGTTCGCCGGCACGGTGGGCGGCACGACGGCTCTGGCCAGCCTGACCACCGACGCCACCGGCACCAGCAGCGTGAAGTCGGTGACGACGACGGGCGCGCAGACCTACAACGACGCGGTGACGCTGGACGGCACCTACACGGGCGGCACGGTCACCGCCAACGCGGCGGCCACGCTGGCCGGGGCGACGACGGTGAACGCCGGGACGGCCACCTTCAACGGCGCGGTGAACGGCGCCCAGGCGCTGACCATCGCCGGGACGGGGACGACGCAGTTCAGCGTGGCGGTGGGCGGCACGACGGCTCTGGCCAGCCTGACCACCAACGCGGGCGCCACGGCCAGCTTCCTGGACGTCACCACCACGGGCGCCCAGACCCACGGCGCCGCCACGACGCTCAACGGCGCCTACGCCACCACCAGCGGCGCCTTCGCCGCCAATGGTGCGGTGACGCTGGCCGGCGACACGACGGTCAACGGCGGGTCGAGCGTCCTGTTCGCCGGTACGGTGGACGGTGCTTACGCCCTGGTCATCAACAACAAGAGCACGACGCAGTTCACCGGCACGGTCGGCGGCACGACGGCGCTGGCGAGCCTGACCACCGACGCCGGCGGCACCAGCAGCGTGAAATCGGTGACGACCACGGGCGCACAGACCTACAGCGACGCGGTCACGCTGAATGGCACCTACACCACCGGCAGCGGGGCCTTCACCGCCAACGGTGCGGCGACGCTGGCCGGGGCGACGACGGTGAACGGCGGATCGGTTCTGTTCGCTGGCACGGTGGACGGTGCCCAGGCCCTGGTCATCAACAGCAAGGGCGCGACGCAGTTCAACGGCGCGGTGGGCGGCACGACGGCGCTCGCCAGCCTGACCACCGACGCCGGCGGCACCAGCAGCGTGAAATCGGTGACGACCACCGGCGCGCAGACCTACAACGACGCGGTGACGCTCGACGGCACCTACACCACCGGCAGCGGCGCCTTCACCGCCAACGGTGTGGCGACGCTGGCCGGGGCGACGACGGTGAACGGCGGATCGGTTCTGTTCGCCGGCACGGTGGACGGCGCCCAGGCCCTGGTCATCAACAGCAAGGGCGCGACGCAGTTCAGCGGCACGGTCGGCGGCACGACGGCGCTGGCAAGCCTGACCACCGACGCCGGCGGCACCAGCAGCCTGCGCACCGTCACCACGACGGGCGCACAGACCTACAACGACGCGGTCACGCTGAATGGCACCTACACCACCGGCAGCGGCAACTTCGCCGCCAACGGTGCGGCGACGCTGGCCGGCGACACGACGGTCAACGGCGGGTCGAGCGTGCTGTTCGCCGGCACGGTGGACGGTGCCCATGCCCTGGCGGTCAACAACAAGGGCACGACGCAGTTCGCCGGCACGGTGGGCGGCACGACGGCGCTCGCCAGCCTGACCACCGACGCCACCGGCACCAGCAGCGTGAAGTCGGTGACGACGACGGGCGCGCAGACCTACAACGACGCGGTGACGCTGGACGGCACCTACACGGGCGGCACGGTCACCGCCAACGCGGCGGCCACGCTGGCCGGGGCGACGACGGTGAACGCCGGGACGGCCACCTTCAACGGCGCGGTGAACGGCGCCCAGGCGCTGACCATCGCCGGGACGGGGACGACGCAGTTCAACGCGGCGGTGGGCGGCACGACGGCTCTGGCCAGCCTGACCACCAACGCGGGCGCCACGGCCAGCTTCCTGGACGTCACCACCACGGGCGCCCAGACCCACAGCGCCGCCACGACGCTCAACGGCGCCTACAGCTCGCTCAACAGCCCGATCACCTTCAACGGTGCGACGACTCTGGCTGGGACCACGTTGGTGGATGCGGGCTACGGCACGATCACCTTCAACGGGACGGTGAACGGCGCCCAGGCGCTGACGGCGATCTCGACCGGGGCGATGGTGTTCAACGCGGCGGTGGGCGGCACGACCGCGCTCGCCAGCCTGACCACCGGCACGGGCTACACCAGCCTCGTCAACGTGACCACGGCGGGTGCCCAGAGCTACGGCGGGGAAACCAGCCTGATGGGCACCTACGCCACCGGCAACGGCGCCTTCACCGTCGCCGGCCCGGTGACGCTGGCGGGGGCCGCCACGGTCAACGCCGGCAGCGGTGCGGTGACCTTCAACGGGACGGTGAACGGCGCCCAGGCGCTGACCGTCAACGGCAGCGGCGCCACGCAGTTCAACGCGGCGGTGGGCGGCACGACGGCGCTCGCCAGCCTGACCACCGACGCCGACGGCACCACCAGCCTGAAATCGGTGACGACCAGCGGCGCCCAGACCTACAACGACGCCACGACGCTCGACGGCGCCTACAGCTCGGCCAACAGTCCGATCACCTTCAACGGGGAAACGACGCTGGCCGGTACGACGCTCGTGGATGCGGGCTACGGCACGATCACCTTCAACGGGACGGTGAACGGCGCCCAGGCGCTGACGGCGATCTCGACCGGGGCGATGGTGTTCAACGCGGCGGTGGGCGGCACGACGGCGCTCGCCAGCCTGACCACCGGCGCGGGCTACACCAGCCTCGTCAACGTGACCACGGCGGGTGCCCAGAGCTACGGCGGGGAAACCAGCCTGATGGGCACCTACGCCACCGGCAACGGCGCCTTCACCGTCGCCGGCCCGGTGACGCTGGCGGGGGCCGCCACGGTCAACGCCGGCAGCGGTGCGGTGACCTTCAACGGGACGGTGAACGGCGCCCAGGCGCTGACCGTCAACGGCAGCGGCGCCACGCAGTTCAACGCGGCGGTGGGCGGCACGACGGCGCTCGCCAGCCTGACCACCGACGCCGACGGCACCACCAGCCTGAAATCGGTGACGACCAGCGGCGCCCAGACCTACAACGACGCCACGACGCTCGACGGTGGCTATCAGGCCGGCACGGTCTTCTCGGCGGCGCAGGCGGTGACGCTGGGCGGCGACAGCCGGATCACCGGCACCGGCGGGATCGTCCTCACCTCGACCCTCGACGGCGGGCGGGCGCTGACGCTGACCAGCGGCAGCGGCGACATCCTGCTCGGCGGCGCGGTCGGCGGCACCAGCCGTCTGGGGGCGCTGACGATCAACGGCGGCGGCACCACCACCGTCACCGGCGCGGTGAAGGCGGCCTCGCTGGCCACCGATGCCACCGGGATCACCATCCTGAACGGCGGCAGCGTCGACACCACCGGGGCGCAGAGCTACGCCGACGCGGTGACGCTGGGGACCGACACCGTCCTCACCGGCACCCAGCTGTCGCTGTCCGGCGGCATCGACGCGGCGGAGGCGGGCCGTCAGGGCCTGACCATCGCCGGCAACGCGGCGATCACCGGCACCTTCGGCACCCGGCAGGCGCTGGCCGCGCTCACGGTCGGCGGCGAGACGCTGCTGAACGGCGCCACGGCGGTCACCAGCGGGGCGCAGACCTACGGCGGCGCGGTCCGTCTGACCGGCAGCCCGTCGGCCCTGACCGGCACCGGCGTCACCTTCGCCGGGACGCTGGACGGCGCGCAGGCCCTGACCGTCACCAGCGGGACCGCCGACGCCGTCTTCGCCGGCGCGGTCGGCGGGACGGAGCGGCTGGGCGACCTGACGGTGAACAGCGCCGGCCAGACGCGCTTCGCCCAGTCGGTCCGCGCGGCCTCGGTCGTCACCGACGCGGCGGGAACGCTGGCCCTGAACGGCGGCAGCGTCGACACCACCGGGACCCAGACCTATGGGGAGCGGGCGGTGCTGGGGACCGACACCCGCCTGACCGGCAGCACGGTCGTGCTGGCCGGCGGGCTGGACGCCGCCACCCGCGGCGGGCAGGGGCTGACCATCGCCGGCAACGCCGTCGTCAACGGCACGGTCGGCGGCACCCAGGCGCTGAGCCGCCTGTCGGTGACCGGCATCGCCGCCCTGAACGGCGGCGCGGTGACCACCGTGGCGGAGCAGAGCTACGACGGTGCGGTGACGCTGGGGACCGACACCGTCCTGACCGGCGGCACCGTCTCCCTGCTGAACGGCGGCAACGCCGCCAACGCCGGGGCGCAGGGGCTGACGGTCGACGGCGAGGCCATCCTGGCCGGAGTCTTCGGCGAGACCGGCGCCCTGCGGCAGATCGCCGTCAGCGGCGGCACCCGCCTGAGCGGTGCCACCGTCACCACCACCGGGGCGCAGCGCTTCGGCGGCGCCCTGACGGTGGCCGGCGCCAGCGCGCTGAGCAGCGCCGGCGGCGACCTCGTGTTCGGCGGGGCCGTCGACAGCGCCAACCGCTCCGCGCTGTCGCTGAACGGCGCGGCCATCCGGGCGTCGGGCGACATCGGCGCATCGGGCCTGATGGGCGACGTCACGGTCCGCACCTCGGGCGGCGTATTCTACGACGGCGCGGTGACCGTGCGCTCGCTGAGCCAGACGACCGGCGGCGAGAGCCGCTTCGCCAAGGCGCTGACCGCGACCGGGACGGACGGCCTCCGCCTGACCGGCGCCGGCTTCACCTTCGGCGCGGCGGTGAACAGCGCGGGCTCGCTGGCTTTGGTCACGACGGATGGGGCCGGCACGGTGACCTTCGGGCGCGATGCCACGGTTGTCACGGAGGGGGGCTTTACCCAATCCGGCGGATCGGGCATTGTTCTGCCGGCCAGCATCACGGCCAAGAACGGCCCGATCACGCTGGGCGCCGTGGCGTCCCTGCCGGACGGTCAGGCGTCCATCACGGCGGGCGGCCCCATCACCATGGCGGGGCTCCAGGGCAAGGCCACCATGCTGACCATGGCGTCCGACGGCGGGGCGCTGCTCATCGGACAGGAGACCGGGACCACCTTGCAGAAGATCGACGTGCTGAGCCTGACCGTTCCCAAGGCCGGTTCCGCCCGGATGTTCGGCACCGTGGCCGGCAAGACGGACGCGTTGGCCGCCAGCGCGATCGACAGCCCGCTGCGGGCCGCCCCGTACTTCATCAACAACACCCCCTGGGGTCCGACGCAGCAGGTCAGCCGGGTCGCCGCCACCGTGGTGGTGGTCGTCCCGGTTCCCAGCACCCCCGGCGTCACCAGCCTGTTCACCGGTACGGTGACCGGTGCCGGGCTCACGCCGAACGCTCTGGCCGCCTACGCCGCGCCGCAGGTTCTGTCCCTGGCCGGCACGACTCCGTCGCTGACCGGTGCCGGAGCTCAGCCGGAGGTTCTTTCGACCGGCTCCGGGACAGGCGGTTCGGGAAATGGGGCTGGAACCACCCCGTCCACCACCCGCGCCGGCGCGCAGCCGGAGGTTCTGACCAGCGGCCCCGCGCCGTCGGCCACCGGCAACCAGCAGACGGACAAGGAGGAGGCGCGCTGAGGCGCGCCTTCCCCCGGCAGACTTTTACCCTTTGGATAGTGAACGATGACCAACCCGACCCTGCCCCTGTTCTACAAGAGCCCCCGCCCGCTGGTGGCCGCCCGCGACGCCGATCTGTCGCTTCGCAGCGAGCCGAACTTCGCCTTCGCGGCTGCCACCAACTCGGTGCCGCTGATGGCGGCGGAGTTCCCCGCGGCCTGCAAGCAGTTTCCGATCCTCTTCTCGGACGGCCCGGTGGTCCAGCCGGTGGCGCTGCTCGGGCTTCGCAGCGGTGAGAATCTGTTCGTCGACGCGAACGGCGCGTGGGAGGAGGGGGCCTACATCCCCGCCTACGTCCGCCGCTACCCGTTCATCTTCCTGGAGAGCGAGGACAAGTCCCAGCTCACCCTGTGCATCGACGAGGCGGCGGACTCCGTCGTTCCGGGTCGGGACAACCCCTTCTTCGTCGACGGGCAGCCCTCCGCCCTGACCAACAACGCCCTGGAGTTCGTCAAGGAAGTCCAGGCCCAGAACGCCTTCACCACGCAGTTCGTCGAGGCGGTGGTCGCCGCCGGCCTGATGTCGGAGAAGCGCGCCGACATCACCCTGAACAACGGTGAGCGGCTGAGCCTTGCCGGCTTCAACGTGATCGACGAGGCGGCCTTCAACCAGCTTCCCGCCGAGACGCTGGTGGAATGGCGTGACCGCGGCTGGCTGGGGCTGGTCTACGCCCACCTGATCTCGGTCAGCAGCTGGTCGGGTCTGGTCGACCGCCTCGCCCTGCGGGGCTGATGCGGTCCGGTCTGGTCCGCCGGAAACGGAAAGGGCGGCGCCACGACGGCGCCGCCCTTTTTCCTTTGCGGACCGGCGAAGGCCGGCGGTCAGAAGCCCTTCTCGATCTTGAAGACGTCCGGCTCGTTCGGCTTCTCGATGTAGGAGAGCTGGAGCGACGGCGGCAGGGCGGGGGTGTCGTCCGAGGGCTTCGCCGGAACCGCGAGGGTCAGCAGGCTCATGCGCCCCTGGCTGTCGGTGCCGCGGAAGACCACCACCTGCGATCCGTCGCCGACCGGCGCGTTGAGCAGCATCCCCTCCTGCCGGTAGCCCTGCGCCACGAAGTAGTTGCGCAGCGCGTTGGCCGCGCCGACCAGGGCGTTGGGATCGACCTTCGGATTCACGGCGCCGCCCCACAGGATGTTCACCTGGAACAGCTTCTGCGTCGAATGGCCGAGGATGTAGGCGACGACCGCCGGGCCGGCGCCGGTCTGCAGGTCGTCGACCTTCACGATCAGGCTGGTGGTCTTTTCCGTCGCGTTGGTTTCGCGGCGGATGTCCTTGCCCTCGATCTTGAAGTCCTTGGCGATGGCCTTCGCGACCTCGTCACCGGTCATGCCGAAGCGCGCCGAGCGGAAGCCGGTGACCTTCGCGGCGGGTGCCGCCTCGGCCGCAACATTGGGTGCGGTGGTCGGGGCGGCTTGCGCTGCGGGAGCGGGGTTGCGGTCCGTGGTTGCGGCCTGGGCCGCGCCCGCCAGGGCTCCGGCCAAGGCGAGGGCGGCAAGGGACAGCCCCAGGGCCGGTCGGTGAAACGGCATAATGGAAACTCCACAGAACATCGAAGCCATTCGGTCGGCAGATCAAGGCAATCGCAGCCGCTCGCCCCGATGAGGCGACGGGCCATACGCGCTCGTTTCGAACGGCAGTTTAGCAAAATCCGACCATGTTTCGGGGCGAATTATGGCCGGACCGTCATGTCCTTTTTCCGACGCGGAACGCACCGGCGAAGTTCTGGATCTTGTCCGACGACACGGAGAGCAGCGCCTTCGTGATCGCCGCCGGACGTCGCGCCTGCGCGGATGCGATCTCGGCCACGAGGCGTTCCAGCGCCGGGGTCGCGCTGCGGTAGCGGATGCGATGGCCTCCGTCCGTGTCGATCACTCCAGCCTGTTGAAGATTCGCCAAGACCTCCTGGAGGATGAGCGTGCTGCTGCGCGATTCGCGAATGAGTTCGTCCGAATTCCATGCCCGACCCGGATCACGCCGTAAAATCAGCAGGATCTCCAGAGTCCATACCGTCTTGATCGAATGCTGAAGAAAGATCAGGGCATCGTCCGAAAGCACGCCGCCAGTCCATTGTCTGTTCCAGTTCCCTGCGGGTCCCGGCCATCCGGGAAGGCTCGACGATTTGAGCCGTACGTCCGGGCGGAGTGTGCACAGGATGTCCCCCGCCGTCCAGCCCCACGCCCCTCTTTGCGCAGGCGCATCCGGCCCGTTTCCAGACATCTTTCGGGGTATTGTCGTGCTCACTGGGTGAATTGACGGCGCATACTTGGCTCAAACCGGCTCTTTGGGCTAATCCGAAGGAAAAATCGCCGTACGGCGCGCTTCGTGAATGCCGAGCCGGGGCAATCGTGACAATTTAGGCGGCAATTCCGATCGGCTATGGCCTGTGCATGACTGGTTTTGACACCCGCCCCGTCTTCTTCATCATCGGCGCGCTTCTCAGCGTCCTGGCCGTTGCGATGCTGCTTCCGATGACCGCCGATCTGGCGGCCGGCAACCCGGACTGGATGGTCTTCGCCATCGCCTTCGCCCTGACGTTGTTCTTCGGCGTCCAGTTCATGCTGGCCAACCGCATGGACCGGATCGCATTGAACGTCCGGCAGGCCTTCCTGCTGACCGCCCTGTCCTGGGTCGTGGTGTGCGCCTTCGCCGCCGTGCCCTTCATGGTGTCGCAGATCGACCTGTCGGCCGCCGACGCCTATTTCGAGGCGATGTCGGCCTTGACCACCACCGGCTCCACGGTGATTTCCGGCCTGGACCGGTTGCCGCCGGGGCTCCTGTTGTGGCGGTCGCTGCTGCAGTGGCTGGGCGGCATCGGCATCATCGGCATGGCCATCGCCATCCTTCCCTTCCTGCGGGTGGGCGGCATGCAGTTGTTCCGCTCGGAATCCTCCGATCGGTCGGACAAGGTGACGCCGCGGGCCAGCGACCTCGCCATAGCGGTGGGCTGGATTTACCTGTGCCTGACCGCGGTCTGCACGGTGATGCTCTCCTATGCGGGGATGTCCTGGTTCGACGCCGTCAACCACGCGATGACCGCCGTGTCCACCGGCGGCTTTTCCACCCGCGACGCGTCCGTCGCCGGCTGGAACAGCCCGGCCATCGAGTGGGTCCTGGTAGTCTTCATGGTGTTGGGCGGCATGCCCTTCGTCCGCTTCATCAGCCTTGCCCAAGGGCGGGCGGCCAGCTTCTGGGCGGACACGCAGATTCGCTGGTATCTGGGCTTCCTGGCCGCGGCGTCTTTCGGCCTTTCGGTCTGGCTGACCCTCACGCGGGGCGTGCCGTGGGACGACGCCATCCGCGTGACCACCTTCAACGTCGTCTCGGTTGTCACCACCACCGGCTATGCCTCCATCGACTACGAGCGGTGGGGACCGATGGCGTCGGTGGTCTTCTTCATCCTGACCTTCGTCGGCGGCTGCACCGGGTCGACCTCGGGGGGGATGAAGATCTTCCGGTTCGAGATTCTCTTCATCGTGCTGCGCGCGCTCCAGCGTCGCCTCTACAGCCCGAATCTGGTGATCCCACTCAACTACAACGACAAGCCGGTCAACGCCGACATCATGATCTCCGTGATGAGTTTCGGCTTCGTCTATCTAACGTCGGTGGTCATCGTCGCCTTTGTGTTGGGGTTCCTGGGGGTGGATCTGGTGTCGGCCCTGTCGGGGGCGGCGACGGCGGTCAGCAACGTCGGCCCCGGCCTCGGCCCGACCATCGGCCCCACCGGGAATTTCGCCACGCTGCCCGACGGGGCCAAATGGGCGCTGGCCGCCGGCATGCTGCTCGGGCGGCTGGAGTTCTTCACCGTCCTGGTCGTGCTCAGTCCGTCCTTCTGGCGGCGCTGAGGGGGGCTGCGCTTTTCTCCTCCCGCTCCTCCGGGTCGCGGCTGGCCGCCGACACCAGATGGGCCAGGGCGGCGCCGAGCGCGATCACCCCGACCGCCACCGACGCCCGCAGGAAGCGGGAGGCGTCCCCGTGCAGCGTGAAATGCCACCACAGCTCGTCGCTGAAGGCGATGTGCTTGTAGGAGAACAGGCCCAGCCAGAAGGCGCTGGCCAGCGCCACGCCGGTGGCGATGAACCAACTCGGCGTCAAGGGATTGCGCAGGATGTTGCCGCGGCGGTGGAACTCCTTGCGGGCCGGCAGCAGGGCCAGGAAGATCAGCCCCGGCACGATGGCCTCCGGCCAGTCGCCGCCCTTGAGAAGCGCCGAGACGCAGCCGGTCGCCAGCAGCACCAGCGACAGCACCCAGGCGGCGTGCAACCGCCGCTGCACCGCGTGGGCCAGCAGGATCAGCAGCACCCCGGCGACGCTGCCGGTGAAGTGCGACATCTCCACCAGCGGCAGCGCCGTGGCGTCGAAGGGGGCGGGCAGCGTCTCCTCCGGCGTGGCGCGCGAGAACAGCAGGAAGGCCCCGGTGATGAAGATGCAGGCGGCGAGCACCAGCGGAACCGCCGGGCTGATGGCGGCGGAGATGCCCCGTGACAGGCCGCCGATGCGGCGCCGGGCCTGGAAGGCCTCGACCCCGCCGAACATCAGCCCGGCGATCACCAGCGGCGCCAGATAATAGATCAGCCGGAAGACCAGCAGACCCGCCATCACGTCGTTGCCGGGCATGGCTGGGGTCAGGCTGACCAGGACGATGGCGTCGAACACGCCCAGCCCCCCCGGCACATGGCTGATGATGCCGGCGACCAGCGCCAGCCCGAAGGCGACCAGAACGTCGGCGTAGCTCACCGCGTCGCTCGGCGGCAGGCAGAGATAGAGGACCAGAGCGGCCAAAGACAGGTCGCACAGCCCCAGCAGGAGTTGCCGAAGCGCGATGGACGGGCGGGGAAAGGCGATGGCATGCCCGAACATCCGCAGCGGCCGGCGCAGCCAGAAGCCGCCCACCGCATAGGCCACCAGGATCGCCAGCGCCGCCAGCCCCAGCAGCGTGGCGCTGCCCGGCGGGACATGCAGCGCCTTCAGGGCCGTGGGGTCGATCAGCATGACCACCGGCATCACCGTCGCCAGCCCGAGCATGAAGGTGGTGACGACGAACAGCGTCACCTGCGCCACCTCCACCCCGCCCAGCCCATGCGGCGCGTAGAGGCGGTAGCGCACGGTCGCCCCGATGATGCTGGCGAAGCCCAGGCTGTGGCTGAAGGCGTAGCTGGTGAAGGCGGTGAAGGCCACCCAGCGGTAGGGCAGGGGCCGCCGCAGATGGCGCAGGGCCAGCAGGTCGTAGAGCGTCAGCAGCCAGTAGCTGACCGCCGCCGCCGCCGAGGCGGCGAGAAGCTGCACACCCGTGATGCGGTCCAGCGCCTGCCGGATGTCGGCGACGCTGTACTGCTCCAGCCAGCGGTTCAGGATGACCAGCGCCCCGGCCAGCAAGGCCAGGATCAACGCCCCCGTGCCGTAGCGCAGGAGCCGTTGGGTCCAGGTCGGTGGGCTTTCGGTGTGGGCCATGGCTGACAGGATCGCTCCGGGCGCCTAGGATGATGGGGCTTGGGACAAGAACAACACCGCGCAACGAAAAAGCGCATGGCCGGGCAGGGCCTTCGGGGGGCAACGGATGCATCTTGTGCTTTATCTCGCCACCGGCCTGTCGGGGACCAACACGCTGATCCTGCTGCTCGCCTATCTCTGGGACAGCTCGGTGACGCTGTTCGGCGGCGCCACGGGCTATGGCCTGCGGCCGGACGGCGTGTCCTTCACCTTGTCGCTGTTCACCACGGTCCTGCTGGCCTGGTACGCGCTGGTCCTGCGGCGGCGTCTGCGGTCGGAGCGGCGGAGGGACGAGCGTTTGCAGTGACCGGCCGCGGCGGCGGTTGCCGGAAGCATGAGCGCGGCCTTTTTATGGAAACCCCGGCCGGGTTGATCCGTTGTGTGGACAGAGACGCCGCGCCTCGGATTCGGGTGCGCCGCCCGAACCCGGAGAAAAGCCATGCACGGGATCAACAAAACGGTCTCCTTCACCGCGGGAGGGCTGATTCTCCTGTTTGTCTTTCTCGCCAGCGTCTTCACCGAGACGTTCGGATCGCGCGTCTCGGCCCTTCAGTCCGCCATCGTCGGCAACTTTGGCTGGTTCTACATTCTGACCGTCGCCGGATTTCTCTTGTTCGCTTTCTGGCTGTTCTTCAGCCCCTACGGGTCCATCAAGCTCGGCAAGGACGATGACGAGCCGGAATTCAGCTACCTCACCTGGTTCGCCATGCTGTTCAGCGCGGGTATGGGGATCGGCCTGCTGTTCTACGGCGTGGCGGAGCCGGTGCTGCATTTCGCCAACCCGCGCGTCGGAGAGGCGGGAACCCCCGACGCGGCGCGGGAGGCGATGAATCTTGCCTTCCTGCATTGGGGGCTGCACGCCTGGGGCATCTACATTACGGTCGGCCTGTCGCTTGGCTATTTCGCCTATCGGCACGACCTGCCTCTGACCATCCGGTCGGCGCTCTACCCGCTGCTGGGCGACCGGCTGAGCGGGTGGCCCGGCCATCTGGTGGACATCGTGGCGATCGTCGGCACGCTGTTCGGCATCGCCACCTCGCTCGGGCTGGGCGTCATGCAGATCAACGCCGGGCTCGATTATCTCGGGTTGGTCAGCGTGGGGACGGTCCAGCAGATGGTGCTGATCGCCGTCATCACCGCGGTCGCCACCGTCTCGGCGGTCAGCGGGGTCGGGCGGGGCATCCGCCGCCTGAGCGAACTGAACATGCTGGCCGGCCTTCTTCTGCTGCTGTTCGTCTTCCTGCTCGGCCCGTCGGTCTTTCTCCTCTCGACGCTTGTGGAGAGCATCGGGCGCTATCTGTGGACCCTGCCCTACACCAGCTTCCGCACGCTGCCCTACACCGGAGCGGAATGGCAGGCGAACTGGACGATGTTCTACTGGGGCTGGTGGATTTCCTGGGCGCCCTTCGTCGGCATGTTCATCGCGCGGGTGTCGCGCGGGCGTACCATCCGCGAATTCATCGGCGGCGTGCTGTTCGCTCCGGTGGCGTTGACCTTCGTCTGGTTCACCGTCTTCGGCGAGACGGCGATTCACATCGACATGTTCGAGGGCGGCGGCATGGCGGCCGCGGTCCAGGACAGCGTGCCGACGGCCCTGTTCGTCATGCTGGACCGCCTGCCGCTCAGCGTGATCACCTCGGCCATCGCGACGCTGATGGTCATCACCTTCTTCGTCACCTCCGCCGACTCCGGCGCCCTGGTGATCGACATCATCGGTTCCGGCGGCAACCAGGACCCGCCCATCGCCACGCGCATCTTCTGGGCGGTGCTGTGCGGCGTGGTGGCGGCGGTGCTGCTTCTGGTCGGCGGGTTGCAGGCGCTTCAGACGGCAGCGGTGACCACGGCGCTGCCCTTCGCGGTGGTCATGGTGCTGATGTGCGTCGGGCTGGTGACGAGCCTGCGGGCGGAGCGCCGGGCGGGACCGGACCGACGGGTGGCGCGGGTGCCCACCGCGTCGGAGGGCGGCGCGCCGGTGCAGCCGGTGGGCGACGCCGACTGGCGCCAGCAGCTGGCCGCCGTGGTCGGGCGCAAGGCGGCCATCACGGCGGCGGCCCCGCCCGGCGCCGTCGGGGCGCGGCGTGAGGTCGCCCGCTTCATCACCGAGACGGTCGAGCCGGCCTTCCGCGACATCGCGGCGGAACTGGAACGACTCGGCCGCCGCGCCGTCATCGAGGTGGGACCCTTCAACGCCGGGTTGGCCGTCCTGCGCGACGGAGAGGAAGAGTTCAGCTACGACATCCGCGCGCGGGCCTATCACCCGCTGACCTTCGCCTTTCCCGAGCTGAAGGCGGCTGATGAACGGTGGCAGATGCGCGTCGAGGTCATCCTGCGTGGTGGCCTGCACAAACAACTGTTGCCGGCTCTGGCCGGGCGGGAAGCAATCGTCCGCGACTTCGTGCAGGAGTATGGGAAGTGGAGGGGCTGGTGAAAGAGCGCGGCGTCTCGCGGTAGCAGGAGAAGCTTGTCTCGAATTATGCTAGAAAGCCGCTCGGTGCATTCTTCGTGCCGAGGCGGCGGCGACCACCATGGGTCATCAGGCAGATCAGAACCAGTCCGGGGTCGGCGCCCCCGGCGGGGAGTCGCGCGCGGCGGCGGGCCGCCCGTTGACGGCCTCAGTGACGGCTCCAATGACCGTTGCCGATCTTCCGCTGCTCGACGGATTGTGGGCGCCGGTCTGGCTGCATGACGGCGGCCGCGGGCGGATGGTCTGGGGCAACCGCGCCGCCTTGGAGCTGTGGAACGCCGCGTCGCTCGCCGACTTCCAGGCCCGCGATTTCGGCAGCCAGCCGGAGGGGGCGCCGCAGGCCGAAGGGGAGGCGGCGGCGGGCCGTTGGACCTTCTATCCCAAGGGCCGCCCGGTCACCGCCTGGGTGCGCCGCAGCGGCATGGCGCTGCCGGACGGGCGCCTGGGCATCCTGCACGAGGCGCAACTCGCCGCTCCATTGGCCGATCCGGGCCATGGCGGCACCGACACCGAGGCGCTCGACCGCGAGCGCGCCATGCTGCAAAGCCTGATCGATTCGATGCCGGACATCGTCTTCTTCAAGGACGTGAACGGCACCTACCTCAAGGTCAACCGGGCGATGCTCGACTATGCGGGGCGCCCGCCGCTGGGGCTGACCGACCACCGGCTGTTCGACGCGGAGACGGCGGTGCGGCGGCGGCGGACCGACCAGATCGCCATGCAGAAGGGTTTCTCCCGCAGCGAGGAATGGTTCGTCCACCCCGACGGGCGCCGCGTGCTGATGGAGACGGCGAAGGCCGTCTGCCTCGACCGCAGCGGCAAGATGCTGGGCGTCGTCGGCATCGCCCGCGACATCACCGAGCGGCGGCAGACGGAGAAGCAGCTTCTGCGGCAGCACGCCCTGTTGCAGGGGATCATCGACACCATCCCCGACGCCGTCTTCTTCAAGGACCGGGACGGCGTGCTGCGCAAGGCCAACCGCGCCTTCGCCTCCTGGACCGGGCGCCCCGTGGAGCAGCTGATCGGGCTGGACAGCCATGAGCTCTGGCCCCCGGAAATGGCCGACGGCATCCGCGCGGGCGACGCCTCGGTCTATGCCGAGGACCAGCCGCGCCGCAACGAGGAAGCGATCCCGCTGCCCGATGGAGCGACGATCTGGGTCGAGATCCTGAAGGCCCCGATCCGCGACGCCGGCAACGAGCTTCTGGGGCTGGTCGGCGTCGGACGGGACATCACCCTGCGCAAGGCCGCCGAGGAGGATCTGCGGCGGAGCGAGGCGGAGAAGGACCATCTCGCCAACCACGACGCCCTGACCGGCCTGCCCAACCGCCGCCTTCTCTTCGACCGGCTGGACGTGGCGCTGGCCCGGTCGCGGCGGTCCGGGCGCCCGCTCGCCTTGCTGTTCATCGACCTGGACGGCTTCAAGGCGGTCAACGACCGGATGGGGCACGATTGCGGGGACGAGGTGCTGCGCATCGCCGCCGCGCGCATCGCCGGCTGCCTGCGCCGCAGCGACACGGTGGCCCGCGTCGGCGGCGACGAGTTCACCGTCGTGCTGGAGGATGTGGCCTCCGCCGCGGACGCCGGTGGCGTGGCGGGCAAGATCGTGGAAGCCGTTGCGCTGCCCATCCCGGTGCAAGGGAAGACCGCCGCCATCGGCGCCAGCGTCGGCATCGCCCTGTTTCCGAGCGACGGGGTGGACGCCCGCAGCCTGCTGGTGGCCGCCGACGGCGCGATGTACCGCGCCAAGCAGGCGGGCCGCGGCACCCACATCTTCTACAAAGACGTTCGGCACAGGGATCTGGACTGAACGGGTGCGGAATCCGCTTGCGGAATCAGAACAAAAGAAGAACAATACCCACCTTGCCGGTTCTTCACGGGAGAGGATGGGATCATGTTCGTATGCGTCGATGGTGACCGCACCACCCGCCTGCGCCAGTGGGCCTGGCTTGACATCGGTGCCGGGGCGGGTCCCGGCGAGCGCCGCCTCGTCGGCTGGAGCGTCACGGACGAGGCGTGGCTCGTCTCCGAGCCCATCGGTGTCGTCGCCACCAGTCCGCTGGGTCGTCCGCCGGGCTGGGCGGTGACCGACAACCACCGCCGGTATCTGCTCGAACAGCCCGGCCTGCCCCATGGGGACGAGCCGCTGGCCGCCATCGACTGCCTGCGGGCGAACGGCAGCCTCGATCCGGCGGCTCCCATCAGCATCGTGCCCTGGCGCCCCGGCAAGTCCACCGCCGAACGCATCTTCGAGCGCCGGACGGCCTGATCGCGGAAGGACGCGCCGCTGCGTGACGGAACGGCCTTTTTCCCGTTGAAAGCCATGGTTGAAGCGGGAAGAGGTCGTTCACCATGCAGCAGCGCTGGCCGCAGAGGCTCTGGGTCGTCCGTCACGGGGAGAGCGCCGGGAACGTCGCGCGCGACGCCGCCTACGCCGCCGGGCTTGGGCGGATCGACATCGCCGAGCGCGACGTCGATGTGCCGTTGAGTCGGCAGGGGGAGCAGCAGTCCGAAGCGCTGGCGCGCTGGTTCTCCTCCCTGCCACCGGGGGAGCGGCCCGACGTGGTGCTGACCTCCCCCTATCGGCGCGCCCGCCGCACGGCGGAGATCATCCATGCCGGGGGCGGGCTGCCGGTCGAGCCCACGGAATTCGTGGTGGACGAGCGGCTGCGCGAGAAGGAGTTCGGCATCCTCGACCGGCTGACCGCCGTCGGCATCGCCCAGGAACACCCCGATCAGGCGGAGTTCCGCCGCATCCTCGGCAAGTTCTACTTCCGCCCGCCCGCCGGGGAAAGCTGGTGCGACGTCATCCTGCGGCTGCGCAGCGCGCTCGACACCATCAGCCTGCACCATGGCGGGCAGCGCGTGCTGGTGGTCAGCCATCAGGTCGTCGTGCTGTGCCTGCGCTACCTGCTGGAAGGCCTGACGGAGGAGCAGATCCTCGCCATCGACCGCGAGGGTGACGTGGCGAATTGCGGGGTCACCGAATACGCCTTCGATCCCGCCCAGGGGCACAGCGGCCGGATGCAGCTTCGCCGTTACAACTTCGTCGCCCCGCTGGAGGTGGCCGGGGCACCGCTGACCGCCGAACCCGACGCGAACGTGGCCGTGCGATGAGCGATTTTCCGATGAGCGATTCGATCCCGGTTACCCGCGACCTGCTGCGTGCCATTCCGCTGCCTCACCCCGGCGATGGCGCCGACAAGGACGGGCGGGGCCGGGTGCTGGTCATCGGCGGCAGCGTGGAGGTGCCGGGCGCCGTGCTGCTGGCCGGGACGGCGGCGCTGCGCGCCGGGGCGGGCAAGCTCCAGATGGCGACCTGCCGCAGCGTGGCCCCGCACCTCGGGCTCGCCGTGCCGGAAGCGCTTGTGCTCGGCCTGCGCGAGACGGCGGAGGGCGGCATCGCCCCCGACTGCGTGGACATGCTGTGCGAGCGGGCGGCCCGCTGCACCGCGGTGCTGATCGGTCCCGGCATGATGGACAAACGGGCGGTTTCCGACCTGACCGGCGCCCTGATCGCCGGGCTGGATGGGGAGGGCGGCCCTCTGCTGGTCATCGACGCGGAAGCGCTGATGGGCCTGGACAACGCCAACGCGGCGCTGTGCCGCCGCGACGGGCGGACCATCATCACGCCGCACGCCGGCGAAATGGCTGGACTGTCCGGTATCAGCCGGGAGGAGGTGGAGGCCGACCCGCCCGCCGCCGCCCGCCGCGTCGCCGACCGTCACAAGGTGGTCGTCGTTCTGAAGGGCGCCTGCACCCGCATCGCCACGCCGGACGGACGGATGTGGTCTTACGATGGCGGGAATGTCGGGCTCGCCACCTCGGGGTCCGGCGATACGCTGGCCGGCGTCATCGCCGGGCTGGCGGCGCGGGGCGCCGACCCGGCCCAGGCCGCGATCTGGGGCGTCCATCTGCATGGCGAGGCGGGCAACCGTCTGGCCCGCCGCGGCCCGCTGGGCTTCCTGGCCCGCGAACTGCTGGCCCAGGTTCCGGAGATCATGGCGGAGTCGGCGGTCTAAGACCGCCGGTCTCAGAACACCAGCTTGGCGGCTTGGTAGAGGACGACCCAGGGAGCGGCAATCAGCCCGCCCCACAGGGCGACCAGCGGTAGGCCGCGCAGCTTCTTCGCTGGGGCGGGAGCGGTGAGGGGGGGCGGGAAGGAAACGGTCTCGGTGGTGCCGACAGCGGGATTGTACTGGGACATGATGACCTGCCGATCTGTGTGTAAGGGCAGGATGCGCGCCGATCTCTTAACGACGATTAAAGTCGGGGGTAGCCGCCGCGTGGGATTCCGGCGTACCGCCGCCGGATGATTCGGCGCTTTTGAGTGGGAAATTATGAGTGCAATGTGGAATGGGCACTGTGTGGGGGCCTCTTCACCACAGAGACACGGAGTCACAGAGGTCCAATGCGTTCGCCGCGGCCCTCTGTGTCTCCGTGTCTCTGTGGTTCAGAAAGAAGCCTGTGTGACAGGGGGGCTGGAGAAACGCCCAAGACGCCTTTCTCCAGCCCCGCTCAACTCAGGTCATTTCGCCAGCGTCTTGTTGAGCCACAGGGCCAGCAACGTGCAGACCGCGCCCGACAGCAGATAGGCACCGGCCGAGAACAGGCCGTAGTTGGCCGACAGCACCAGCGCCACCAGCGGCGCGAATCCCGCCCCGAACAGCCAGGCGAGGTCCGAGGTGATGGCCGCACCGGTGTAGCGGTAGCGCTGGGTGAAGCCCGACGCGACCACGCCCGACGACTGGCCGAAGGACAGGCCCAGGATGACGAAGCCGATGATCATGAAAACCAGTTCGCCCAGTGGCCCGCCGTTCAGCAGCAGAGGCGCCACGCCGCTGAACACGGCGATGGCGGCGGCGCAGCTTCCCACCAGGGTGCGGCGGCCGATGCGGTCGGCGATCCAGCCGGAGGCGATGATGGCCCCCAACCCGAAGAAGGCCCCAACCACCTCGATCATCAGGAAGTCCGCCGGGGTATCCTGCGTGTAGAGGAAGATCCAGGACAGCGGGAAGACGGTGACCATGTGGAACAGCGCGAAGCTGGCCAGCGGGGCGAAGGCGCCCAGCACGACGCGCATGCCCTCGTTGCGCAGCATCTCGGTCACCGGGACCGGCTGAAGCTCGCGGCTTTCGAACAGGTGGGTGTATTCCGGCGTCACCACGATGCGCAGCCGCGCGAACAGCGCCACCACGTTGATGGCGAAGGCCACGAAGAACGGGTAGCGCCAGCCCCAGCTGAAGAAATCCTCCGCCGACAGGTTGCCGGCGAAATAGGCGAAGAGGGCGCTCGCCACGATCAGCCCGATGGGGGCGCCGAGCTGTGGAATCATCGCGTACCAGCCGCGGCGGTTCTCCGGCGCGTTCAACGCCAGCAGCGAAGCGAGGCCGTCCCAGGCGCCGCCCAGCGCCAGACCCTGGCCGATGCGGGCCGCCGCCAGCAGCCAGATCGCCGCCGCGCCGATCTGCTCGTAGCTCGGCAGGAAGGCGATGGCGACCGTCGAGGTCCCTAGAAGGAACAAGGACAGGGTCAGTTTGGCGCCGCGCCCGTGGGCACGGTCGATGGCCATGAACAGCACGCTGCCCACCGGGCGGGCGACGAAGGCCAGCGCGAAAATCGCGAAGGACCACAACGTTCCGGTCAGCGGGTCAAGATAGGGAAAGACCAGCTTCGGGAAAACGATCACCGAAGCGATGGCGTAAACGAAAAAATCGAAGAATTCGGACGTCCGTCCGATGATGACGCCAATCGCGATTTCACCGGGATTCACCCTGTGGTCGCGGGCATTGACCAGCCTTGCGTCCCGTTCGGTCGCCGTGGTCGATGATCCCATGGTCCCCCCACCGTCTGGCAATTGCGTCGGAGGGAGTTAAATAGGCACCACAACGGCATTCTGCCACGCCCATGGGCGCATCGCATTGATGTGCGTCAATGGCTGCGCGGAATCGCGGCGCATTGGACAAATTGTCCAATGTCCGACCCGGCCCGTGGGGGTTAGCTCTTCGCCCAAATCCAAAGCGAACCCCTGCTGACAGGTCCTGCCTTGACCCGTTTCCGCGCCTTGGCCCTCCTGCCGCTGATGGCGGTATTGAGTGGCTGCAACCTTGTGGTGATGAGCCCGTCCGGCGACGTGGCGAGCCAACAGGCCAACCTCATCACCATTTCCACCCTCCTGATGCTTCTCATCATCATTCCGGTGATGGTGCTGACGGTGCTGTTCGCGTGGCGCTACCGCCAGTCGAATAGCACGGCCCAGTACGACCCGGACTGGGACCATTCGACGCAGCTGGAGCTGGTGATCTGGGCGGCCCCGCTGCTCATCATCATCTGCCTGGGCGCCCTCACCTGGATGGCGACCCACCTGCTCGACCCCTATCGCCCGCTCGACCGCATCGCCGCCGGGCGCCCGGTCCCGGCCGACACCAAGATGCTCGACGTCAACGTCGTGGCGCTCGACTGGAAGTGGCTGTTCATCTACCCGGAATACGGCATCGCCACGGTGAACGAGGTGGCCGCCCCGGTGGACCGCCCGATCCGCTTCAACATCACCTCCTCGACGGTGATGAACTCCTTCTACATCCCGGCGCTGGCCGGGCAGATCTACGCCATGGCCGGCATGGAAACGAAGCTGCACGCCGTCATCAACGAGCCGGGCAGCTACAAGGGCTTCTCCGCCAACTACAGCGGCGCCGGCTTCTCGCACATGCGCTTCACCTTCCACGGTCTGGCCGGTGACGGCTTCGACAGGTGGGTGGCGGACATCAAGGCGGGCGGCGGCAAGCTCGACCGCGACGGCTACCTCCAGCTTGAGCGCCCCAGCGAGAACGAGCCGGTGCGCCGCTACGGCGCCGTCGATTCGGGCCTGTTCAAGGCCATCGTCGGGATGTGCGTCGAGCCGGGCAAGATGTGCATGCACGACATGATGGCCATCGACGCCAAGGGCGGCCTCGGCCTGGCCGGCATCGACAACGTGATGCCGCTGATGCACGACAAGCTGTCCCGCCGCGGCACCGCGGTTCTCGGCCCGGCGCCGGTCTATGTGGCGGGCATCTGTTCAACCGAGGAACTGACCGGCCGCGCCGTCGAGTCGTCGCTCGGCGTGCTGAACGCTCCCGCCGACGAGTCTCCGATTTCCGGCGCGGGTCTGCCGCGCTCCTCCATCACGCCGATCTCCGCGCCCGCCTCCGTGTTCGGGCCGCGGCTGACGGCCAATCCCTGAGCGGCCAACCGCCATGCTAGACACATCGACCGTCGCCACCCATCCGCTCTTCGGGCGTCTGACCCTGGAGTCCTTCCCCTATCACGAGCCCATCGTGGTCGCGACCTTCGTCGCGGTCGTGCTGGGCGGCCTCGCGCTCGTCGCGGCGCTGAGCTATTTCCGGTTGTGGGGCTATCTCTGGAAGGAGTGGTTCACCACCGTCGACCACAAGCGCATCGGCATCATGTACATGGTGCTGGGCCTGATCATGCTGCTGCGCGGCTTCGCCGACGCCATCATGATGCGCCTCCAGCAGGCCATCGCCTTCGGCGGCAGCGAGGGCTACCTCAACGCGCACCATTACGACCAGATCTTCACCGCCCACGGCGTCATCATGATCTTCTTTGTGGCGATGCCCTTCGTCACGGGTCTGATGAACTACGTGGTGCCGCTGCAGATCGGCGCCCGCGACGTGTCCTTCCCGTTCCTGAACAACTTCAGCTTCTGGATGACGGTGGGCGGTGCGGTGCTGATCATGGTCTCGCTGTTCGTCGGCGAGTTCGCGCGCACCGGCTGGCTGGCCTATCCGCCGCTGTCCAACATCGCCTACAGCCCTGAAACGGGTGTCGACTACTACATCTGGGCGTTGCAGATCGCCGGTGTCGGAACAACACTCTCCGGCATCAACCTGATCTGCACGATCGTCAAGATGCGCGCCCCCGGCATGACCATGATGAAGATGCCGGTCTTCACCTGGACGTCGCTCTGCACCAATGTGCTGATCGTCGCCTCCTTCCCGATCCTGACCGCCACGCTGGTCCTGCTGTCGTTGGACCGCTATGTCGGCACGAACTTCTTCACGAACGATCTCGGCGGCAGCCCGATGATGTACGTGAACCTGATCTGGATCTGGGGCCACCCGGAAGTCTACATCCTGATCCTGCCGGTCTTCGGCATCTTCTCGGAAGTCACCTCGACCTTCTCGGGCAAGAAGCTGTTCGGCTACACCTCCATGGTCTACGCGACGGTGGTCATCACGATCCTGTCCTACCTGGTGTGGCTGCACCACTTCTTCACCATGGGGTCGGGCGCCAGCGTGAACTCCTTCTTCGGCATCACGACGATGATCATCTCGATTCCGACGGGTGCGAAGATCTTCAACTGGCTGTTCACCATGTACCGCGGCCGCATCCGGTTCGAGCTGCCGATGATGTGGACCGTCGCCTTCATGCTGACCTTCGTGGTCGGCGGCATGACGGGCGTGCTGCTGGCCGTTCCGCCGGCAGACTTCGTCCTGCACAACAGCCTGTTCCTGATCGCCCACTTCCACAACGTCATCATCGGCGGCGTGCTGTTCGGCCTGTTCGCCGGCATCTACTACTGGTGGCCCAAGGCCTTCGGCTTCCGCCTGGAGCCGTTCTGGGGCAAGGTCTCCTTCTGGTGCTGGGTGATCGGCTTCTGGGTCGCCTTCATGCCGCTCTACGTCCTGGGCCTGATGGGCGTCACCCGCCGCCTGCGCGTGTTCGAGGACCCGTCGCTCCAGATCTGGTTCCAGATCGCCGCCGTGGGCGCCGTCCTGATCGCGGCGGGCATCGGTTCCTTCCTCCTCCAGATCGCCGTCAGCGTCTGGAAGCGCCGTGAGCTGGTCGACCGCACGGGCGACCCGTGGGACGGCCGCACGCTGGAATGGGCGACCTCCTCGCCGCCGCCGGACTACAACTTCGCCTTCACGCCGATGATCCACGACAATGATGCGTGGTGGGACATGAAGAAGCGCGGCTACAAGCGTCCGCTGGGCGGCTACAAGGCGATCCACATGCCCAGCAACAGCGGCACGGGCGTGATCCTGGCCGGGATCAGCGTGGTCCTCGGCTTCGCCCTGATCTGGTACATCTGGTGGCTTGCCGCGGTGAGCTTCGTCGCCCTGCTGGCGGCGGCCATCCACCACACCTTCAACTATCACCGTGACTTCCACATCCCCGCGGACGTGGTGGTGCGGACCGAGAACGAGCGGACCCGTCTCCTCTCCGGGCAGGTGTAAAGCATGAGCACGACCCTGACAGCCGAGCGGCCCCGCAGCCAGGCTCCGGCCTTCCACGTGGTGGACGAGCACGCGCACCCCGAAGGCTCCAGCACCATGCTGGGCTTCTGGATCTACCTGATGAGCGACTGCCTCATCTTCGCGGTGCTGTTCGCGACCTACGGCGTGCTCGGCGGCAACTACGCCGCCGGGCCGTCGCCCAAGGATCTGTTCGACCTGCCGCTGGTGGCGCTGAACACCGCCATGCTGCTGTTCTCCTCCATCACCTATGGCTTCGCCATGCTGGCGATGGAGAAGGGGCGGGTATCGCAGACCCAGCTGTGGCTGGCGGTGACCGGCCTGTTCGGCGCCGCCTTCCTGGCGATCGAACTGTACGAGTTCGCCCACCTGATCCACATCGGGGCGACCCCGCAGCGCAGCGCCTTCCTGTCGTCCTTCTTCACGCTGGTCGGCACCCACGGCCTGCACGTCACCTTCGGCCTCGTCTGGCTGGTGACGCTGATGGTGCAGGTCAACAAGCGCGGCCTGATCCCGGCCAACCGCCGGCGCCTGATGTGCCTCAGCCTGTTCTGGCACTTCCTGGACGTCATCTGGATCGGCGTCTTCACCTTCGTCTATCTGATGGGAATGCTGCGATGAGTTCTCACGCCGAACATCATGCCGGTCATCATGGTGCCGATCATCATGGTCACGGGGAGCATGAGGGCGCCCACGGGACGCTCGGCAGCTACGTGATCGGCTTCGTCCTGTCGGTGATCCTGACGGTCATTCCCTTCTGGCTGGTCATGGACGGGACGATTCTGGACAAGAACATGACCGCGATCGCGATCATGGCGCTCGCCGCCGTCCAGGTCGTCGTCCACATGATCTTCTTCCTGCACATGAACGGACGCGCGGAAGGCGGGTGGACCATGCTGTCGCTGATCTTCACGCTCATCGTCGTGGTCATCATGCTGGCCGGTTCGCTGTGGGTGATGTACCACCTGAACACCAACATGATGCCGATCCACGACCCGAGCCAACTGCCGTGACCGGCACGGCGACCCACCGTCCGCGCCGGGGGCTGATCCTTCTCGGCGTCCTGGCGCTGGCGGGGGTCGCCGTCTTCACGTCGCTCGGCGTCTGGCAGGTCGAGCGGCTGTTCTGGAAGCTGGACCTGATCCAGCGTGTGGAGGAGCGGGCGCAGGCCGCGCCCGTTCCCGCCCCCGGCCCGGAGGACTGGCCCGCCGTCACGGCGGCCAGCCAGGAATACCGGCGGGTCGGCGTCACCGGGCGTTTCCTCAACGACAAGGAAACCCTGGTCCAGGCGGTGACCGAGCGGGGCGGCGGCTTCTGGGTGCTCACCCCGTTGCGGACCGACCGTGGCTTCACCGTTCTGGTCAACCGGGGCTTCGTGCCGCCCGAGCGGCGCAGCACCGACAGCCGCCCCGGCGGGCTGATCGATACGGACACCACCGTCACCGGCCTGCTGCGGGTGACCGAACCGGGGGGCGGCTTCCTGCGCTCCAACGATCCCGCGCAGGACCGCTGGCACTCGCGCGACGTGGCGGCCATCGCCGCGGCCCGCGGTGTGACGGACGCGGCTCCCTACTTCATCGACGCCGAGGCCAGCCCGCAGGGCGGCTACCCGGTCGGCGGGCTGACCGTTCTGAAGTTTCCGAACAACCACCTCGTCTATGCGCTGACGTGGTTCGCCTTGGCTGTCATGGTGATCGCTGCGGCGCTCTATGTCGTGCGCAGTGAATGGCGGCGCCGGGGTTGAAAAAGTAATCTCTTTTTCTTCATGGTTTTTCGGCGTGCGAGAAGGGAACTATCGTGGACCCTTCCACCCGGCATTTTTGTGCTATCAAAACCGCCCTGATTCCATGGCAAGGCTGCCAAGCCGGGGCATCGTGCCCATATGAATGGGGACCGAAGGAAGCCGGCGAAGGGCCAGACGTTTTCCGTGCGCGACACCACCGACAAGAAAAACCTGTTCCTGCTGGTGCAGTTGCGCTGGCTCGCCGTCGCCGGGCAGGTGGTGACGATTCTGATCGTGCACTACCGGATGGGCATCACCCTGCCGCTCGACCAGATGGGCGCGGTGATCCTGTTCCTGGTCGCGCTGAACATCGCCAGCGTTCTGCATCTGCGCCGCCAGACCTCGGTGTCGAACACCCAGCTGTTCCTGGAACTGCTGATCGACGTGTCGGCGCTCACGGTCCAGCTCTACCTCAGCGGCGGCGCGTCCAACCCCTTCATCTCGCTCTACCTGCTGCAGATCACGCTGGGGGCGGTGCTGCTGGAGGCGTGGTCGGCCTGGGCGCTGGTGCTGGTCGCCACGGCCTGCTTCACGTTCCTGATCGGCGCCTACCGCCCGCTGGCCCTGCCGCCGGGGCTGGAGGGGCTTCTGCTGGGGCTGCACATCCAGGGCATGTTCCTGTGCTTCGTGCTGACGGCCAGCCTGATCGTCCCCTTCATCACCCAGATCACCCGCAACCTGCGCGCCCGCGACGCCCATCTGGCCGACCTGCGCCAGCGCTCCATGGAGGAGGACCACATCGTGCGCCTTGGCCTGCTGGCCTCCGGCGCCGCGCACGAGCTGGGGACGCCGCTCGCCACGCTGTCGGTGATCGTGAACGACTGGCGGCGGATGCCGCTGGTCAAGGGCGACCCCGACATGGCTGAAGACATCGCCGAGATGCAGAACCAGATCGACCGCTGCAAGGCCATCGTGTCGGGCATCCTGCTGTCTTCCGGCGAGGCGCGGGGGGAGGGCACGCTGCGCACCACCGTGACCGCCTTCCTCGACGATCTGGTGGAGGAGTGGAAGGCCAGCCGGTCCCCAACCTGCGTCGATTACGACAACAGCGTCCGCTCGCGCGAGGGGATCATCTCCGACCTCGCGCTGAAGCAGGTGATCTTCAACGTTCTGGACAACGCGCTGGAGGTGTCCCCCGGCTGGGTCGGCATCGCCGCCGGGCGGCAGGGCGACAGCCTCGTCCTGACCGTCAACGACGCCGGCCCCGGCTTCGAGGAGCGGATGCTTGCCGAATTCGGCAAACCTTACCGGTCGAGCAAGGGGCGGCCCGGCGGCGGGCTGGGCCTCTTCCTGGTGGTCAACGTGGTGCGCAAGCTGGGCGGCTCGGTCGCCGCGCGCAACCGCCCCGGTGGCGGTGCCTCCGTCACCATGACCCTGCCGCTCGCCGCCCTGTCCGCAGGAGAGAGCCATGGAGACTGACCCTTCCCTTGTCTTGGTGGAGGACGACGCCGCCTTCGCCAAGGTCCTGCGCCGCTCCTTCGAGCGCCGGGGCTATCAGGTTTACTGGTGCGACAGCCTGGACGGGCTGCGGGCCCTGCTGGAGACGGTGCCCTTCGCTTACGCGGTGGTGGACCTGAAGCTGGGCAACGGTTCCGGCCTGGAATGCGTTCGGGAGTTGCACGCCAACGACCCGGAGACGCGGATCGTCGTCCTGACCGGCTTTGCCAGCATCGCCACGGCGGTCGAGGCGATCAAGCTGGGCGCCTGCCATTACCTCGCCAAGCCGTCCAACACCGACGACATCGAGGCGGCCTTCGAGCGGACGGAGGGCGATCCCTCCATCGCGCTGGGCGCGCGGGCGACCTCGTTGAAGACGCTGGAATGGGAGCGCATCCACGAAACCCTGGCGGAAACCGGGTTCAACATCTCCGAAACCGCCCGCCGCCTGGGCATGCACCGGCGCACCCTGGCCCGCAAGCTGGAGAAGAAGCAGGTGCCCTGAGCCCGCTTTCCCCTGTCCAGTCGGTCAAAGTATGCGCATGGCCGCTGGACAATGGCCGCCACTCCGCCCATTTTTCACGGCCTGTTACAGTCGTGTGTCATACGCAGCAGCAAGGAGCAGTGTGAAGTGTCTCTTTCCACGTCGAGCAGCAGCCCCTCCGATCCGCGGACCGAGGCCCGCCGTCTTTTGACGGACGCCATCTCCACGTACCTTCAGTCGTGCAAGGATCTGGCTGCTGCGACCGAACGCGCGACCGAGACGAGCGGCAGCATCGACACCCAGGCCCGCCGCAAGGCTTACCAGACGCTGACCGAACTGGGCGATCAGGTCCGTCTCGCGCAGCGCCGCCTCGTCACCGCGGCCAAGCAGGCCCGCCGGGTCATGCCGGTGGCCGAGATCGAGGAGGTCGCCAAGAAGCTGGACAAGCGCGACACCACGGAAAGCGCCGCCGTGCTGGTCAAGGCCGCCCTGGTCAGCTGACGTCGGTTGGGGGAGGGCTCGCCTGTTCGGCATAGTCGAATCCGCCGGATTTGCGGGAATCGCCGAATTTTTGCGGGTCACAGCGTCGCGCCCGGTCGATTCCGGGCGGGAGCATCTTGCGCGCCGCGGCTTGTCAGGGTAGGTCAGAGGCGCCTGGAGCCCTGGAACATGCTGGGGTTCCGCCACGAACAAGGGGAATTTGGGAATGACGAAGGCCGATCTCATCGACGCGATCGCCGGCAAGCTGGGCGGCACGAAGGCCGACGCCGGCAAGGCGCTGGACGCGGTTCTGGAGAGCCTGCAGGAAGCGCTGGTCAAGGGGGAGACGGTCAAGCTGCCGGGCTTCGGCCAGTTCGAGATCGCCGAGCGGGGCGAGCGCACGGGCCGCAACCCGCAGACCGGTGCGGAGATCAAGATCGCCGCCTCCAAGGCGCCGAAGTTCTCCGCCGGAAAGGCCCTCAAGGACGCCGTCAACGGCAAGGCCGAGTGAGTTGCCTACCCTCTCCCCTCCGCTCACGCGCAAACAGCATGTTTGTGCTGACGTGACAGGCGGACCTTTGGTCCGCTGAAAGCGGCGAGAGGGTTGCCCGTGAAGCGGGCGGGTGAGGAGAATGCGCTTGTGCCGGACGCACCGCCACGCGCAACCCCCTCACCCTAACCCTCTCCCCAGAGGGGAAAGGGAACTTCATTGTGTTCAATGCGGGTTCGCCGGCCCGGGCGTGGCGTCGGCCAGCCAGCGGCCGATCGGGTTGTCGCTGTCGTTGCCCGTATCGTTGCCAATATCGTTGGACGCCTCGCTCCAGCCCGGCGGGACGCCGTCCATGTTGGGCAGGCGGTGGGCGATGCCCTTGTGGCAGTCGATGCAGGTGCGCTGCCCGCTGAACAGATATTGCTGGTGGATGCGCGCCGCCCGCGCCCCCTGTTTGGTGATGTCCATCGACTCCGCGCTGTGGCAGTTGCGGCATTCCAGGGAATTGTTGGCCTTCAGCCGCGCCCATTCATGCTCGGCCAGTTCGCGCCGCTTCTCCACGAACTTGTCGCGCGTGCTGATGGTGCCGAAGATCTTGCCCCAGACCTCCTTCGAAGCCTGCATCTTGCGGGCGATCTTGTCGGTCCAGTTGTGGGGGACGTGGCAGTCCGGGCAGGTCGCCCGCACGCCGGAGCGGTTGGTGAAGTGGATGGTGGTCTTCAACTCCTCAAACACATTGTCCCGCATCTCGTGGCAGCTCGTGCAGAACTTCTCGGTGTTGGTGACCTCCAGGGCGGTGTTGAAGCCGCCCCAGAACATCACGCCGGCCAGGAAGCCGCCCAGCGTCAGGAAGCCGAGGCTGAGGTAACGGCTCGGCCCCGCGATGATCCGCCAGGGCCGCAGCAGGAAATCGGGCAGCTTCATCGCCGGTCACCCCCGTCCGACGGGCGACTGATGAGGCTGTCCATGTCCCTGAAGGTGTTCGGGACGATGGGCTGGGCCACGGTCTGGGGGACGTGGCACTGCGTGCAGAAGTAGCGGCGCGGCGCCACCGCGCCCAGGGTCTGGCCTTCGCGGTCCACGTAGTGGGTGATGCTGATCATCGGCGCCTGGGTGGCCCCGGTGAACTGGCGGCTGTGGCAGTTCAGGCACTGGTTGTTGTTCAGGCTGATCTGATAATCGCGGATGTTGTGCGGGATGACCGGCGGCTGTTCCGGATAGTTGCGGGCGACCCGCCGGTCATCGGTGACGTCGGCGGGGATCGGCGGGGCCGGGTCCTCGTCGGTGAACTGGATCGGCGGGCGGAAGGGCTCCTTGACCTGTCCGGTTCCCTGGGCGGCGAGCAGTGCGGGCACGAGGCAGGGCAGGGCCGCGGCCAGCGCGAGCATGAGATGGCGGCGCATGGGTCGGGTCCTCCCTCAGACGGCCACGATCTTGACGGCGCACTTCTTGAAGTCCGTCTGCTTGCTGATCGGGTCGGTGGCGTCGAGCGTGCATTTGTTGATGAGGCGCGCCGAGTCGAACCACGGCACGAAGACCACGCCGCGCGGCGGCCGGTTGCGCCCGCGCGTCTCGACCCGCGTGCGCATCTCGCCGCGCCGCGACATCACCTTGACTTCCGAGCCGCGGCGCAGGCCGCGCGCCTGCGCGTCGTCCGGGTGCATGTAGACCAGCGCCATCGGCATGGCCTTGTAAAGCTCGGGCACCCGCATGGTCATGGAGCCGGAGTGCCAGTGCTCCAGCACGCGGCCGGTGACCAGCCACAGGTCGAAGTCCTTGTCCGGCGATTCCGCCGGGGGTTCGTAGGGGAAGGCGAACAGGTTGGCCTTGCCGTCCGGGTTCCCGTAGAAACGCACCCCCTCGCCCTTCGGGACATAGGGGTCGAGCCCTTCCCGGTAGCGCCATTTCGTCTCCTTGCCCTCGACCACCGGCCAGCGCAGCCCGCGCACCTCGTGATAGGTGTCGAAGGGCGCCAGATCGTGGCCGTGGCCGCGCCCGAAGGCGGCGTATTCCTCGAACAGCCCCTTCTGCACGTAGAAGCCGAACTCCTTCGACTCCCGGTTCTCATAGGCGGGGTCCAGCTCCGACACGGGGAAGCGGTCGACGTTGCCGTTGCGGAACAGCACGTCGAACAGGTTTTTGCCGCGGAAATCGGGGTTGGCGTCGAGGATCTCCTTCGGCCACACCTCGTCGGTGGTGAAGCGCTTGGAGAATTCCATGAGCTGCCAGAGGTCCGAGCGCGCCTCCCCAGGCGCGTTGACGAGCTGGTGCCAGAAATGGGTCCGCCGTTCCGCGTTGCCGTAGGCGCCCTCCTTCTCCACCCACATGGCGGCGGGCAGGATCAGGTCGGCGGCGGCGGCGGTCACCGTCGGGTAGGCGTCCGACACGACGATGAAATTCTCCGGGTTGCGGTAGCCGGGGTAGGTCTCCTGGTCGCTGTTGGGCGCCGCCTGGAGGTTGTTGTTGACCATGATCCAATAGGCGTTGAGCTTCCCGTCCTTCAGCATCCGGTCCTGCAGGACGGCGTGATAGCCGATCTTGCCGGGCAACAGGCCCTTGGGGATCTTCCAGCCCTCCTCCACGTGGGAGCGGTGGGTGGGGTTGGTCACCTGCATGTCGGCGGGCAAACGGTGGGCGAAGGTGCCGACCTCGCGCGCCGTGCCGCAGGCCGAGGGTTGGCCGGTCAGCGAGAAGGGGCTGTTTCCCGGTTCCGAGATCTTTCCGGTCAGCAGGTGGATGTTGTAGACCATGTGGTTGACCCACACGCCGCGGACGTGCTGGTTGAACCCCATGGTCCACAGCGACATGACCTTGATCTTCGGGTCCGCGTACATCTCGGCGAGCGCCAGCAGCCGCTCCTTCGGCACCTTGCTCAACTCCGCCACCTTCTCCAGCGTGTACTCGCTGACGAAGGCGGCGAACTCGTCGAAGCTCATGGGCTTGGAATCGGTCGGGTCCTTGGCGTTCGCCGCGCGAACCTCCAGCACGCTTTCGGGGCGCAGGCCGTAGCCGATGTCCTTCTGTCCCAGCCGGAAGCTGCAATGCTTTTCGATGAACGCCTTGTCCACCCGGCCGGTCTGGATGATGTGGTTGGCGATGTAGTTCAGGATCGCCAGATCGGTCCCCGGCTCGAAGATCATCGGCACGTCGGCCAGCTCGAAGCTGCGGTGTTCGAAGGTCGAGAGGACGGCCACCTTCACATGATTGTGGGCCAGCCGCCGGTCGGTGATGCGCGTCCACAGGATGGGGTGCATCTCCGCCATGTTCGAGCCCCACAGCACGAAGGCGTCGGCGTGCTCGAAGTCGTCGTAGCAGCCCATCGGCTCGTCCATGCCGAAGGTGCGGATGAAGGCCACGGCGGCCGAGGCCATGCAGTGTCGGGCGTTGGGGTCGAGGTTGTTGGTGCGGAAGCCGGCGCGCATCAGCTTGGACGCGGCGTAGCCCTCCCAGATCGTCCATTGGCCGGACCCGAACATGCCGACGGCGTCCGGTCCCTTCTCCTTCAGCACCCGCTTCCACTGGCGGGCCATCTCGTCGAAGGCCTCGTCCCAGGAGACCGGGCGAAATTCCCCGTCCTTATGGTACTTCCCGTCGCGCATGCGCAGCAGCGGCTGGGTCAGCCGGTCCTGCCCGTACATGATCTTGGACAGGAAATAGCCCTTCACGCAGTTCAGGCCGCGGTTGACCTCCGCCTGCATGTCGCCGTGGGTGGCGACGACCCGGTTGTCCTTGGTGGCGACCATGACGCTGCACCCGGTGCCGCAGAAGCGGCAGGGTGCCTTGGACCAGGTGAGCTGGGCGTCCTCGCCCGCCACCATGGATGGCTGGGCCACGGCGGGCAGGCTGATGCCACCCGCCGTCGCGGCGGCCGCGACCGCTTGCGCCTTGATGAAATCCCGCCGGTCAAGCATGGGTTCCTCCCCCCTTTTTCTTGACGAATGTGAAATCCGGAAGGGTCAGCGCCGTGTCGGGCCGACCTCCTCCGCGCTTTGGGCCGCCACAGGCTCGGCGTGGTGGAAGACCATGACCGCCGACATCACGCCGTTCATCAGGTGGATCGCGGTCATGCGGTCGGCGATGCGGCCCTCATGGGGGCCCTCCACGGTCACCACCATCCGGCCCCTTTCCTCAGTATGGACCTCGACGTCGCCCAGCGCGGCGATGGCGGCGCGCACGTCGGGGCTGCGCTCGGGCCGCAGATGGACGAGGATGGAGGCGATGTGCCATTCCGCCGGCGCCTCGGCCGGTCGGTCGGGGGCGTCAGGGGGCATGGGCGGTCTCCGGTCCGGGTCGCAATGTGATGGCATCAGCCGGGCAGGCGGCCTGGCAGGCGCCGCAGCCGGTGCAGGCGCCGTCGTCCACCGTGGGAACCGCCACGCCGCCCGGCGCCAGGGCGAAGCGGATGGCCGATTCCGGGCAGGCGTCGCGGCAGCTTCGGCAGACGATGCGGTGGGTGGCGAAGCAGGAGGGGCCGATCCGCACCGCCAGCGTCCAAGGGTGTGCGGTGGAACGGTCGAAGACCGGTTCGGGGCAGGCGTCCGCGCAGGAAGCGCAGAAACTGCACTCGCCGCGCTGGAAGTCGATTTCGGGAAAGCCGCCGTCCCCCCGGCGGACGATGCCCTCCGGACAGGAGTCGGTGCAGGCGCCGCAGCGGGTGCACAGATCCGTGAAGCGGTCCGTCCGGGACCAGGGCGGACGCAACGGCGCGGGTTCCGGTCGTCGCCGTCCGCGGAGAAAGCCTCGTCGCCCTAAATCGACCGTCTCATCGGCCATGGCACCGCTCCGCTCACACCGGGGGAGGACCGGGCGGACCCATGATGATTTGCGACATCCAGACCAGGAAGCCATAGCCGCCCACGATGGCGACCGAAAGGATCGGCCAGATCACCACCGCCAGGATAAGGAACATGGCGATCTCCCGTCGTTTCGCGCCGGGATCGGGCAGGGGCTGGCTGGCGGCGGCGCGGGACGGGAAGCGGGTTGGGTCTGGAGGACGGTGGCGGCTCATGGGGGCTCCCGTTTTTGGCGGGCTGTGGCTTCTAAGGACGACCGAGAAAGCGGTCGAGCGATCCAACAACAGGTTGAGCGCGGCTTCTGTTCCATGCTGCGGGCGCGCAGTGGAAACGGCGCCAGCGGGGAGTAGCCATGGCCTTTATGGTAATCCGGGATGCTGACGATTCGAAGAGCAAACTTTTTTTGAGGGTGCGGGGATTAAGCGGGCCGCCGGTCCGTAAACTGTATGAAGAGGGGATAAGGAGGTCGGACGGCCTTGGTGTGATTTGGGTCAGCCGGATTGTTTATTTCCGATTCGTACGGGACATGCAGATCAGATCAACTATGAGGTTGCTGACGATCTGAAGTTCTGTAAGATTGGAACAGCCGTTTTGGTGTAACGGCTTCTCCACTGTTGTGATCGTAAGTGAAGCGAACTCATGATGAGGCCGCGCCTGCTTTGGCGCGGCCTTTTTTTTGCTTTTTTAAGTTATATCACGAAAGTTTGACTCTTCTGGTTCCGCTCTTCCGTAAGGCATAACTGTAACGATAGTTGCTAAGGGAGGGATTATTTGTGGTGTGATCCCTGAAACGGATATTGTGTCCCGCTGATTATGTGGTATACCAAGTACGAAATGCGGAACACCAAGCCTCTCCCAACGGTGGCGGTGGTGCTCCCGCCAAGACATGAAGGGCACGCAAGCCCCAGAGAAAGGCAATGCGACAACAACCATCGGCCCCGCCCGGCTGAGTTGAGTGTTCGATCACCGCATTGGGGAGGAAGAGTAATGAGTCAGTCCATCGCTGCACCGCCTGGCGGCAAGCAGGCGCCCATTTCCGACGGCGCGCGCTGGATGCAGATCGTCGTCGGCATCGTCTGCATGGTGGCCGCGGCCAACATCCAGTATGCCTGGACGCTGTTCGTGCCGGAAATCCAGGCCACCCATGGCTGGACCCGCGCCTCGATCCAGACCGCCTTCACCGTCTTCGTCGTCGTCCAGACCTGGCTGACCCCCATCGAAGGCTACTTCATCGACCGTTACGGCCCCCGTGTCATCGTCGCCTTCGGCGGCGTGATGACCGGCCTGTCCTGGATCGTCGACAGCTACGCCGGCTCGCTCGGCATGCTCTATGTCGGTTCGGCCATTGGCGGCATCGGCGTCGGCTGCGTCTACGCCACCTGCGTCAACAGCGCGATCAAGTGGTTCCCGGACAAGCGCGGCCTCGCCGTCGGCCTGACCGCGGGCGGTTACGGCGCCGGCTCGGCCCTGACCATCCTGCCGATCGCCAACATGATCCACTCCTCCGGCTATCAGGCGACCTTCTTCTGGTTCGGTCTGCTGCAGGGTGCGATCATCATCGCCGCCGCCTTCTTCCTGCGCGCTCCGCAGAAGGAACAGGTCAAGGCCTCGACCAAGGTCCTGCAGTCCCGCCGCGACTACACGCTGAAGGAAGCGCTGCAGACGCCGGTCTTCTGGGTCATGATGGTCATGTTCATCTGCACCGTGTCGGGCGGTCTGATGGCGGTGGCTCAGCTCGGCGTGATCGCCCACGATCTGGGCGTGAAGGAAGCCCCGATCAGCCTGTTCGGCATCACCATGGCGGCTCTGCCCTTCGCGCTGATGCTCGACCGCGTGATGAACGGCATCTCCCGTCCGCTGTTCGGTTTCATCTCCGACCACATCGGCCGTGAAGCGACGATGTTCATCGCCTTCACCTTCGAAGGCATCGGCATCCTGATGCTCAGCCGCTTCGGCCACGACCCGATCATGTTCCTGATCCTGTCGGGCATGGTGTTCCTGGCCTGGGGCGAAGTGTACAGCCTGTTCAGCGCGACCTCGGCGGACACCTTCGGCACCAAGCACGCGGCGAAGATCTACGGCGTGCTGTACTGCGCCAAGGGCGTCGCGGCGCTGCTGGTCCCGCTGGGCAACCTGCTGATGGAAGCCACCGGCACCTGGGCGACCGTGCTCTACATCTGCGCCACCATGGATCTCATCGCGGCCTTCTGCGCCATCGCGGTCCTGCGGCCAATGTTGCGCAAGCACCATGCCCGAAACGCCGAACTCGCCGCCCAGCAGGGTACGGGTCCGGTCACGGCGGCAGCCAGCCCGTAACCTCTGCTCCGGCGGATCGACCGAAAGGGGGCCACGCGTGTGGCCCCCTTTTCGGCGTTCCGGGCGGCCTTGCGGAATGGGACAGGAGGGTGGAGCATGTCGGCGGAGGGGGCATGGGCAATCGACGGCGGAGGCAGGGCATGGCAAAGGACGACGGCAGTTTCCGGCTGGTGCTCGCCTGCTCGTTGGGCGGGGTGGCGGTCAGCATGGCCCTCGGCTCGCTGCTGCTGTCGCGATGGACGCCCCGGACGGAAAACACGGTGGTCGAACGGGCGATCCACAACATGGACCGGCAGACCTGCGAGCGGGTGCTGCATTCCTTCACGCAGCCGCAACCGGTGGGCACCCGTGTGCTGTGGCTGTGGGCGGAGGAATCGACGCCGGGCGTCTTCACCGGAGCGCCCTGGACGTCGCGGGTGACCGGGCCGGGCGTCCAGACGGTCACAGCCGGGGCCGGGGCCGGGGCCGGCCGCTCCCCCCGTCCCTACGCCTTCGATCCGGCCTCCCAGGCGGCGCCGGAGGCGGCCTGCTCCTTCCCGAACAACTCGCTGCACATCGTGTCGGTGGAGTATCCACCCAAGCCAGACGCCGCTCCGGCGACCGTTAAGCCGTAGAAAAGAAAAGGGCCGGCCGCGGGAAGCGGCCGGCCCTTTCTGGCAGGCGGTGCGCCGGATGGAAGCGCCGCCTTACTCCTCGCGCTGTCCCATGAGCTGCATCAGCATCTGGAACAGGTTGATGAAGTTGAGGTAGAGCGAGAGGGCGCCCATGACGGCGAGCTTGGTGTTGCCCTCGTGCCCGTAGCCCTCGGCGTACTCCTCCTTGATGCGCTGGGTGTCGTAGGCGGTCAGGCCGGTGAAGATGACCACGCCGATCACCGAGATGGCGAACTGCAGCGCGCTGGAGCCGACGAAGATGTTGACGAGGCTGGCGATGACGATGCCGATCAGGCCCATCATCAGGAACGAGCCCATCTTCGACAGGTCGGCCTTGGTGGTGTAGCCCCACAGGCTCATCGCCGCGAACATCGCCGCGGTGATGAAGAACACCCGCGCCACGCTGGCCCCGGTGAAGACCAGGAAGATCGACGCCATCGAGACGCCCATCACCGCGCAGAAGGCCCAGAACAGTCCCTGCAGCGCCGATGCCGACATCGCGTGGAAGCGGAAGGACAACACCATGATGAAGGCCAGTGGCGCCAGCATCACCACCCACTTCAGCGGGGTCGTGAAGATCGGCACGTACAGCGCCGGCGTGCTCGCCACGAGCAGCGCCACTAGGCCCGTCACGGCCAAGCCGAGCATCATGAAGTTGTAGACCCGCAGCATGTGCTTGCGCAGGCCCTCGTCGAACGCGGCGCCGTAGGCCGGCGCGGCGGTGCCGAATTGGTTGCCGTAGAAGGGTCCGCTCATTGTCTCACCATGTCCTTCGGATGCTTATCGTTCGGATGCTTGTCGTTTGGCGCTTGATTCAGAACCACGCCATGCGGGCGTCGCGGGCGTGGGCCAGGATTTCCTTTTCCGGCTGCTCGCCGCACAGCGCGTAGACCGTCGTCCCGACCTGCCAGTAGGCAACCGAGACGTTGCCGATCCGCTCCGCCTGGGGTTCGGTGACGGCGAAGCGGTCGACCTCGCTGGCGAACAGCGTGATCAGCTCGGACCCGCCGTGGCGGTAGGCTGCCTGCACGGCGACCCCACCGTCCCAGGCCACCGTGCGCAGCCCGTCCGGCGCCTGCCCAATGTCGAGTTGCGGGATCGGCACCGCGACCTCCGGATTGGCGGAGGCAAGCCGGTTCACCAGGGAATTGGCGGCATCGGCGAAGGGTTTGAAGTCGATCCCGCTGTGCAGCGCCTGCTGGTGGGTCTGGGCCGCGATGGTGATGTAATGGGTGGCCGCGTGGGCCGTGGCGACGGGGTTGACCGAGATGGACGACACCGCGCTGTGCGCCGTCCAGCCGAGCCCGACGAGGCACAGCGCCGCCACCGCCCGCCGCCCGCGCCCCGAGCCCTTGGCGGCCCGTGCCCGCGCCCGGTTCATCAGTTCCGCCACCGGGCGGCGCCACAGGGCGCCCCACTGCTTGCGCCGCGGCAGCGGCGCGCCGGCGCCGACCGCCGGCTGCGCCGGGGTGGGGGCCGGGGCTCTGACCGGTTCGGGCGTGACCATCTCGGCCGCCGCCTTCTCCACGGCCGGGCCGGCCATGAACAGCCCGATCTCGTCGCGTACCCGCATGTCGTGCATGACGCGGGCGGCCTCCTCCGGATTGGCCTCCAGATAGGCTTCCACCTCGATGCGGCGCTGCGCGTCAAGTTCGCCGTCCACATAGGCGTTCAGGTCGATGTCGCTGATCGGTTCGTTCATCGTCATTTCACCACGCGCAACGGGGGGCGCTGAACCCGGTCTGATGGGTTGCGGTCGGATTGGTCCGACGCCGGCTGGCGCCCACCGCCCGTCTTGGCCCGCAGCGCGTCGCGCGCGCGGCCCAGGCGGGACATCAGGGTGCCGACGGGGATGCCCAGGCATTCGGCGGCGTCCCGGTAGGACATGCCGTCGAGCGCCACGAGCACCAGGGCCTCCCGCTGTTCGACCGGTAGGGTCATCAGGGCCGCGATGGTCTGGCCCAGATGGACGTGGCTCAACTGCGCGGGCGGGGAGCCTTCCTCCGCCATCGAGCTGAGTTCGCCGGTCGCCTGGCGTTCGGCCTGCTGGCGCCGCCAGCGGTCCACGAAGGTGTTGTGGACGATGGCGAGCAGCCATTTGCGCAGGTCACGCCCGTCCGTGAAGGACGACGCTCCCTCGATGGCCTTGACGAGCGCCTCCTGGACAAGGTCCTCCGCCTGGTCGGGGTCGCGCATCAGGACCAGGGCGTAGCGCCTCAGAACGTCCAGATGCTGTCCCAGCTCGTCTTTCATCACCGTCCCGGATTGGTTTCTCACACTCGGCATACGGATCATGCCGTGGCTTAATCCGCTCCGGGGAAAAATTCGCCACGGGATTGGCTTGCGCGCGGACGCGGGGCGGAGTAGGTCAGAAGCGCCTGGAGCCCTGGAGGATGCTGGGGTTCCGCCATGAACAAGGGGAGTAGGGAATGACGAAGGCCGATCTCATCGACGCGATCGCCGGCAAGCTGGGCGGCACCAAGGCCGACGCCGGCAAGGCGCTGGACGCGGTTCTGGAGAGCCTGCAGGACGCGCTGGTCAAGGGGGAGACGGTCAAGCTGCCGGGCTTCGGCCAGTTCGAGATCGCCGAGCGGGGTGAGCGCACGGGCCGCAACCCGCAGACCGGTGCGGAGATCAAGATCGCCGCCTCCAAGGCGCCGAAGTTCTCCGCCGGCAAGGCCCTCAAGGACGCCGTCAACGGCAAGGCCGAGTAAGCCTTCCGCAAGGACTGTCCTTGTATTGGATGAAGGGGCGGCGGCAACGCCGCCCCTTTCGTCTTTCCAAATTTCGTGGTGATGTCATGAGCAACAACAACATCTACCGCTGGGTCAAGGTCGAAGGCCGGTGGGAGCCGGCGCAGCAACTGGCCGATGGCTCCTACATGCCGATCGGCGACATCGTGCCGTTGACCGCCCGCAGCGTGAAGGTCGGCCCGGTGATCGAGCCGCCGCCCCGCAACGCCGCCCCCAAGGACGACGAGTAAATCCGGGCTCTACTCCGAGGGCCGGGCGTGGTCGAGCATGGCGAGGACGGCGCCGATCGCGGCCTGGAAGCTGAGGGGCCGAGAAGCTGAGAGGTTTGTGCAGGACCCGCAGATGGTCCGAGTCCGGCGAATCAGCTCGTGTCCGCCCATCGCCGGCATCCGCCGGCCGGTCGATCGAGAGATCGGGATCAGGCGCAGTCGGCCAGATCGGCCAGGGCCTCGGCGTCGAGCAGTTCGACCCGGCCGCCGTCCAGGATGCGGATCAGGCGCGAGGTCTTCAGCTTGGTGAAGCCGCGCGACACCGTCTCGGTGGTCAGGCCCAGATGGTCGGCGATGTCGCAGCGGCTCATCGGCAGGGCGATGGCCCGGCCCGCACCGGCCCGGCGGCTCAGCGCCAGCAGGAAGCTGGCCAGCTTCTCAAGCGCCGACTTGCGGCCCAGCAGCAGCATCTGGTCCTGCGCCGCCACCAGCTCGGAGGTGGTGACCGACAGCAGCCGGCGGGCCAGGGCCGGCTGGGAGTCCAGCAGGGCGTCGAGCTGGCAGCGCGGGATGCGCTGGACGGTGGAGGCGGTGATCGCCTCGGCGGAGTAGAGGTAGCGGTCGGCGAAGGCCAGACCGACCATGTCGCCGGCCTGGAGGAAGCCGATGATCTGGCGGCGCCCGTCCGGCAGCAGCTTGTAGAGGCGGATCATGCCGTCGACCACCCGGAAGACGGCGTCGGCGGCCTCGCCCTCGGCGAAGATGGACTGCTCGCGGTCGAACACCCGGAACTGGGCGATGGCGGCCAGGGGGTCGGCGTCGTTGGCGGCGAAGCCGGCGGCGGGACGGGACGGGGCGACACGCGGCATCGCCATCACGGCGGCCTGATGGCCGTGCGGAACGCGCGTCGGCTGGGCGGCGATGGCGGTGTGAGCGTGCATGTCAGGCCCCTCGGCGTTCGTGGAAGCGGCCCGTCCCCGTGGGGCAACCGCTCGATGAGCCGAAGTTATGCGCTGCGGGGTACCCTGTGCAGTTCGGTCTTGTACCTAAGGGGCTTTGCGTACGTAAGACTACCTAGGGGCCATTGCGGACGCTTCGTGAGCGAGGAGGCGGACATTACCCCCCGCGCACCAGCCGTTCGAACAGATCCTCCGATCCCATCTGCCCGCCCTTGAGCATCAGCTCGACGCCATCGGTGGATGGGTGCGCGCTGTGGGTCAGGCTGACCGTCACGCCGGGGCTGAGCGCCGTCCGGTAGGACAGGCCCCACAGGCCCAGCGCCTTCACCGCCTTGCTGGAGGTGTCGCCCCCGGCGATGCCCATGCGGCGCAGCGGCACCGCGCGGGCGACCGAGGCGAAGAAGTCCGCGGTCGCGTCGGCGATGGCGGCGGACTGGGCGGTGTCGGGCGTCTCGCCCTCCGCCGGGGCGGTCCACACCAGCACGTTCCGGCCCTGGCCCAGGAGGCCGGCGATCTTGCTCCGCAGCCGCTCGCGGTAGGCGTCGTCGCGGCACAGGGCGCCCGCGTCCGCCGGCATCCGGTGGAAGGAAGCGGCGGCGGCGATCTGCTTGCGCGTGACCGGCGACAGGCTGCCGGCCAGCACGAAGACCGGCCCTTCCGCCGGGGCCAGGGGGGCGTCGCGGACGGTGTCGTTGCGATCCCATTGGCTGGCCAGCGCCTGGACCACGCCGCTCGGCCCGACCGCCAGCAGGGGCGAACGCCGCGCCCGCTCCCAGATCAGCCGCCCGACGGGTGCCAGATCCGCCGGCTGCGCGATGTCCAGGAGGACGGCGGAAGCCCCGCCCGCGACCATCCGGTCCAGTTTCTCGTCCAGCGCCCCGGCGTCCAGCCCGTAATCCGGGTAGTGCAGGGCGCCCATCCCCTCCAGCCCCTGTGCGGCGAGGTGGAGGCGCAGGTCGGCCTCGGTCATCGGAGTCACCGGATGGGCCTTCATCGTCGGGTGTCGGTCGATGCGGTGGACCGTCCCGCCGGTGCCCGCCGCGGCGAACAGCGTGCTGAACAGGCAATAGCGCCCGATGTTCGGCTGGCCGCCGACCACCGGCAGGAAGCGGTTGGGGACGAAGGGCCGCAGGGCCGCCACCGCCGCCCCGATGCTGCCGACCTGCGGTGCGCTGTCGAAGGTCGAGCAGCATTTGTAATGCATCACCGGCACGCCGAGCCCGGCGAAGAAGCGCCCCACCGGCACCAGCTCCGCCCGCAGGGCCTCCGGGTTCATGGTCCGCGACGCCCCGGCGATCCCCAGCGCGTCCAGCGGGCCGAGCCCGGCCAGCCGCTCCGCGTCGGGGATCTCCAGCAGCAGCAGCGCCCGCTGGCCCGCCTTCGCCAGGGTGGCCAGCGTGTCCGTGGCCCCGGTGAAGTCATCCCCGTACCAGCCAAGCCGGGGCGGCGGATGTCCTATCACTTGGATGCTCCGAAGAACTCCAGGGCGCGCTTCAGCTCCGGCTGCGCCGCAGCGGCGTCGGGCAGGGTGACGCCCTCGCGCACCGCCTCCCAGGCCTGGCGGATGCTCGTCACGCCGGCGGTGGGGCCGTCCGGGTGGGCCATGATGCCGCCGCCGGACATGAACAGCAGGTCGTCCGTCCCCACCGCGTCCCAGGTCACCGGCACCGTCCCCGCCCACTGGCCGGAGGAGAAGGCCGGCATCACCGCGTCGTCGCAGCCTTCGGCCAACGGGGCGAGGCAGGACTTGGCGCCGTCGATGACCTCCGCGTCGGGCTGGGCGAACTTGCCCTGGAGACCGTGGACGTGCATGTGGTCCACCCCGGCCAGCCGCCACAGCGTCTGGTAGGCGTCGAAGCCGATGCCCAGGCTGGGGTGGCGCGACAGGGCGCCGAAGCCGTTGCGGTGCCCGTGCAGCACCAAGCCGCTGTGACGGCGCAGAGTCTGCACGGCCGAGAAGCCGCACCAGTTCAGGCTGACCATCACGCAGCTTCCGCCCTCGCGCTCCACCAGATCGGCGTGGCGGCGCATGGCGTCCGTCTCGTCGCTGATGTTGAAGGCGACCATGACGTGCTTGCCGGTACGGTCCTGGTGGCGGCGCACCCGGTCCATCACCGCCGGCACGCGCTGGGCCAGCGGGGCGTGGACGGGATCGGCGCAGATCTCGTCGTCCTTGATAAAGTCGAGCCCGGCGGCGCAGAGCGTGCCGACCAACTCCCCGGTCTCCTCCGCCGACAGGCCGAGGTTCGGCTTGATGATGGAGCCGACCAGCGCCCCGCGCTCCACCCCGGTCAGCCGCCGGGTGCCGGCCACGCCGTGCCGCGGCGCGTCGAAGCCCTTGCGGTACGCGGCGGGCAGGCGGACGGAGTCGAGCCGAAGGCCGGTCACCTCGCCGAGGTCGAACAGGTTGCCGGCCACCGTCGCGGCCAGCGTCGGCAGGTTGGCGCCAACGTTGCCGGTGGGGAAGCTGATGGTGACGCGGGCGCGCCGCCACGGTCCGGGCCGCTTCTGCCGCTCCAGCCATGTGTTCGGGAGGCTGGGGGTTGCGGCGGGCTCCAGCTCCTCCACCCGCTCCACCACGGCGCGGGCGCGGGCGCGCAGGTCGTCCGTCTCGCCGTGGACGCGGGTGAAGGTGCCGCAGGACTGCTCCCCCGCCATGACCTCCGCCACCTTGGCGGGGTCCAGCGGGGTCTCGATCAGATAGGTCGCCTCGAAGCTGTCGGACCGCATGGCGCTGCTCACAGACGGCTGAGGTCGGGGAAGGGCCGGACCGGATCGCGGCCGTCCCAGTCGAGGGAGGCGTTGCGGATCAGGTCGAACATCTTGCCCTTCGGCCCGGCGACCTCCGACAGCTCGATCACCGTGCCGGGATGGTACTCGGTGTCGAAATAGACGAAGCGGCCCTTCTCGCCGACCTCGCCGCTCATCACCGGCTTGAAGCCCTGGGCGGTCAGCCGCTCCAGGTCGGCGTCGTAATCCTCGGTCCAGTAGGCGACGTGCTGGAGCCCGGTGCGCCCGGCCTTCAGGAAGTCGCGGTACATCGACGGCGCGTCGTTGCGGGTCTGGATCAGCTCCATCTGGAGCGGGCCGGAGTTGGCGAGCGCCACCGAGTTGTGAACCTCGTACCGCTCCCCGCGGTAGGTGTAGTTCTTGATCGGAACCCGCTCGTTGTAGAACCACGGGCCGATGCCCAGGGTGCGGCTCCAGTAATCCATGGCGGCCTCGATGTCGTCGACGACGTAGCCAGCCTGCCGGATCTGGCCGAAGAATCGGCTCATGAAGGAACTCCTGATTTTATCGTTATGGGGGGACCGGCGGGGCTTCATACCGTCGGCACCTGAAGGCGCCGCCGGTATGACCCTCTCGATCAATGCCGAAGCATTGATCTGCCGGGTTTCACGGTTGGAAAATGATGGAAGAGATCGTTTTCCAACCGTTTCAGTAGGGAAGGAAGCCGGTGGAAATCCACGGAATGGCGGCGACCACGATCAGGCCCACGAGAAGGGCGGCGACGTAGCCCCAGATGTGCTTCAGACCTTCGTCCGGGCTGACCTTGCTGATGGCGCAGGCGCCGTAGTAGCCGACGCCGAAGGGCGGGGCGAACAGGCCGATGCCCATGGCGAAGATCACGACCATCGCGTAATGCACCTCGTGCACCCCGGCGTCGCGGGCGATGGGGAACAGCAGCGGGCCGAACAGCACGATGGCGGGGATGCCCTCCAGCACGCTGCCCAGGATGATGAAGGCGACGATGGAGATGGCGAGGAAGCCGTAGCCGCCGCCGGGGATGTCGGCCATCCACAGGGCCAGCGCGCGGGAGAAGCCGGACTGGGTGAGGCCCCAGGCCATGGCGGTGGCGCAGCCGACGATGAAGATGATCGCCCCGGTCAGCGACGCCGTCTCGATCAGCATCGGCTTCAGCCGCGCCCAGTCGAACTGGCGGTAGACCAGCAGCCCCATGAGGGTGGAGTAGGCGATGCCGATGGTCGACACCTCGGTCGCCGTCGCCACCCCTTCCACCACCGCGGCGCGGATGACGAAGGGCAGCAGGATGGCCGGCAGGGCGGCCACGGCCAGACGGGCGATCTCCGACGCCGGCGGGCGGCGGATGTGGCTCAGGTCCTCATGGCGGTAGCGCCACCAGACGACGGCGCACAGCGCCGCGCCCAGCACCACCGCCGGCAGCAGGCCGCCCGCGAACAACGCCGCGATCGACACGCCGGTGACCGAACCGATGGTGATGAGGACGATGGAGGGCGGGATGGTCTCGGTCTGCGCGCCGGTGGCCGACAGCAGGGCCACGAGGTCGCCCGGAGGGGCGCCGCGCTTCTTCATTTCCGGGAACAGAACCGGCGCGATGGCCGCCATGTCGGCGATCTTCGAACCGGAAATGCCCGACACCAGATACATCGCCCCGATCAGCACGTAGGACAGGCCGCCGCGCACATGGCCGAGCAGGCTGGCGAGGAACTGGATCATGGCGCGGGCCATGCCGGTCATCTCGATCAGCAGGCCGAGGAAGACGAACAGCGGCACCGCCAGCAGGATCAGGTGCGACATGCCCTCGTCCAGCCGCCCGACCATGACGAGCAGCGGGGTCGAGGTGGTCAGCGCCAGATAGCCGAAGGTGGCCAGCGCGAAGGAGAAGGCGATGGGAACGCCGCCGAACACGCAGGCGGCGACCACGCCGACGAAGAAGATGACGAGGTTGGCCTGCCCCAGCGGCTTCAGCACCGGCCCGGCCAGCCAGAAGGCCACGGTCACCGCCGCGGTCAGGGCGACCGCCGCCAGGGTCAGCCGGAGGTTGCGCATCCGCATCAGGCGGATCAGCGCGACCACCGCCATCAGCCCCAGCCCGGTCGGCAGGGCCGCCGCGCGCCAGGCGTTGCTGATCTCCAGCGCCGGGGTGACGATGAACTGCTCCTCCATGGCGTAATCCAGGGCGGGGTGCAGGATCATCGCCAGGAAGGCGATGGGGGCCGTGATCGCCAGCGTCTCCAGCAGGGTGCGCGCCGTCGGGCCCACGCGGCTGACCAGACCGGTCATCCGCATGTGCTCCCCGCGGCGCAGCGCCACCACGGCGCCCAGCATGGACAGCCACAGGAAGAGGATGGAGGCCAGCTCGTCCGACCACACCAGCGGCGCGTGGAAGACGTAGCGCGCCGTCACCCCGGCCAGCAGGATGGCGATCTCGGCCAGAACGATGAGGGCGGCGGCACCCTCCACTGTCGCGGCGAGGCCGCGGTCCAGCCGATCGGTCCAGGAACCGCCGGTCGCGGCCCCTGGCATGGCGCCGCCCTCGTCGAGCGCCGTCGCGTGGTGAGACAAAGCCGCACCCTCCCTTCCCGTGTTGTCCACAGCTTTTCTTCAGGCCGGCGTCAGGCGAGCTTGCCGACGGCGCTTTCCAGCAGCGCCCAGGCCTCGTCGCCGAAGCGGCCCTTCCATTCGCCGTAGAAGCCGCTGTCGCGGAGCTTGGCGCGGAAGCTGTCGGGGGCGGGCTGGTTGAAGGTCAGGCCCTTGGACTGGAGGTCGGCCTGCACCGACTGGTTCAGCGCCTTGATGTCCTCGCGCTGCTGGACGCCGGCGTCGTTGATCGCGGTGGAGACGATCTTCTGCAGGTCGGCGGGCAGGCCGCGCCACGCGCGCCCGTTGGCGATGAACCAGAAGCCGTCCCAGATGTGGTTGGACAGGGCGCAGTACTTCTGCACCTCGTACAGCTTGGCGACCTGGATGATCGGCAGCGGGTTCTCCTGCGCGTCCACGATGCGCGTCTGGAGCGAGGAATAGACCTCCGAGAACTGGAGGCTGGCCGGGGCGGCGGACAGCGACTTGAACATGGCGATGCTGAGCGGGCTGACCGGGACGCGGATCTTCAGCCCGTCCATGTCGGCGGCGGACTGGATCGGCTTGGCCCCGCTGGTCATCTGGCGGAAGCCGTTGTCCCACATCTTCTCGAAGGCGTGCAGGCCGACCTTGGAGATGGCGCCGCGCACATGCTCGCCCAGCTTGCCGTCCATGGCGGACCAGACCTGCCCGTAGTCGGCGAAGGCGAAGCCGACGGCGTTGATGGCGGCGACCGGAACCAGCGTGGCGATGACCAGCGCCGAGGGTGTGAAGAAAGTGATGCCGCCGCTGCGCACCTGCGACAGCATGTCGGTGTCGCCGCCAAGCTGGTTGTTCGGGAAGATCTGGATGTCGACGCGGCCGTTCGTCTCGCGGCGGATGCGCTCCGCCGCCTCGTGCGAGCGGACGTTCAGCGGATGGGTCAGCGGCAGGTTGTTGCCGTACTTGAAGTCGAACTCGGCGGCGCGGGCGATGCGCGGCGCGCCGATCAGGGTGGCGGTGCCGGCCCCCGCGGCCAACCCGGCAACCATTCCGGCCGCCGGAGTGGCGGCCAACGCCTTGAGCACATTACGGCGCGAGAGCGGGTTCATGCTTTCCTCCCAGGAAACGTTGATGTAGTTTGATGTTTGACGGTGATTGTTGGTTGGACGGTATGTGCGCGAATGGCTGGTGTCAAACGCGAATGATGATGTGATTTGATGGGATCGGAGGGATTTGAGCCGTGATGCAGGATGATGCGGACGCCGTCGCCGCACCCTTCGAGAATGCCCGTGGACTGCCGCGGATCGCCGACATCGCGCGGCTGTCCGGCGTCTCCACCGCCACCGTGGACCGCGTCCTGAACCACCGCCCCGGCGTGCGCCCGGCGACCGTGCAGCGCGTGATGAAGGCCGCCGCGGAGCTGGATTACATCCCGGAATCGGACATCGGCGCGGCGCTGGGGCCGAAGCCGGTGCGGCTGGCCTTCCTGCTGCCGGACGGGACGAACCGCTACCTGACGCGGCTCGGCCAGCTGATCCGCCAGTCGGAGTCGGCGCTGGCCCCGCTGGGCATCCGCGCGCAGGTGGAGTTCATCAAGAGCTTCAATCCTGACCTGCTGGCGCGCAGCCTGCTCCAGCACTGGCGCAAGGTCGACGGGGTCGCCTTCATGGCGCTGGAGCACCCGGCGGTGCGCGAGGCGGTGAACGAGCTGGCGGCCCGCAACGTGCCCACCGTGACGCTGATCTCCGACGTGCAGAATTGCCGGCGGGCCGCCTATGTCGGGCTCGACAACCGGGCGGCGGGGCGGACGGCGGGCTATCTGTTCGCGCGCTTCCTCGGCGGGCGGGCGGGGAAGGTCGCGATGATCGCCGGCAGCCTCAGCTACCGCGCGCACGAGGACCGCGAGTTGGGATTCCTGAACGTCCTGAAGGAGATGGCACCCGCCATCGAGGTGGTGGGCCTGCGCGAGGCCCACGACGACGAGGCCAAGAGCTACCGGCAGACGCGGACGCTGCTCAGCCACCACCCCGACCTCGCCGGCATCTACACCATCGGCGGCGGGGCGGAGGGTGTCGCCCGCGCGCTGAAGGAGGCGCGGCGGGAGCGCGAGGTCGTCTTCATCGGCCACGGCTTCACGCCGGAGACGCGCTCGCTTCTGATCGAAGGCACGATGGAGGCGGTGATCACCCAGGACCCGCGCAGCGCCCTGATGAGCTGCGCCGCCGTCTTCGCCAACCTGCGCGCCGGTCGGGAGGCGATGCACGGCGTGGAGCCGCCGCGCATCGAGGTCATCTTCAGGGAGAACCTGCCCCCCGCGGCTCCGCCGTGACCGGCGCCGGGGTGGGAGCGGGCCGCTTGTCGCGCACCATCACGACCAGCAGAACGGCGCAGAGGATCAGCGCCAGCGCGGCGTAGGTGCGCAGCGGCGGCGTCTCGCCCAGCACGACGATGGCGCCGGTCACGCCGATCACCGGCACGATCAGCGAGCTGACCGAGGCCTGCGCGACGCTCAGCCGCCGCACGATGGCGAACCACAGCAGATAGCCGCCGACCATCGCCACCAGGATGTGGAAGACCAGCGCGACCAGCACGCGGGGCTCCAGCGCCAGCGTCGGGGCGGGGTCCATCGCCAGGGCGAAGGGCAGCACCACCGGCAGGGAGATGGCGAACTGCCAGCCGGTGATGGCGTTCGGCCCCATGGTCCAGGCCGTCCGCTTGATCAGGACATTGCCCAGCGCCCAGCTCAGCGCGCCGGTCAGCATGAAGGCGGGGCCGAGCGGCAGGGCGCCCAGCCGCAGCAGATCGGGGCCGAGCAGAACGGCCAAGCCCGTCAGCCCGCAGGCCAGCCCCATCCACTGGCGCGGCCCCGGACGCTCGCCCAGGATCGGAATGGCCAGCAGCGTCGCCCAGGCCGGCATGGTGTAGGCGATGATCGCCGCGCCCGAGGTCGCCATGTTCATCTGCCCGAAGGCGGAGCAGATGTTGAAGCCCGCCATGTTCAGCAGGGCGACGGCGGCCAGCGGCCAGCGCTGCCCGCGCGGCACGGCCAGCGATTCCCCGCGCGACCGCGCGTAGGCGAACAGCACCGCCGCCCCCACGGCGAAGCCCAGGCTGCGCAGCGTCCAGGGCTGGATCTGGGTGAGGATGATCTTGACGGCAGGCCAGTTCAGGCCCCAGCAGACGCTGATGAGGCCAACCAGCGACAGATCCAGCGCCCGAGCGCGGCTTATCATGGCATGGGATTCCGGGTGTGGGGTGGTCGTATCTTGAAATCCCCTCTCCCCTCCGGGGAGAGGGTTATTCCCGGTCAGAACGTCACCGCGTCGCCACCCTTCAGCGACAGCATGGCGCGGGCCTCGTCCGGAGTGGCGACCTCAAGGGCCAGCCCCTCGATCAGGGTGCGGACCATGGCGACCTGCTCGGCGTTGGAGGTGGCGAGGCGGCCCGGACCGGCCCACAGATTGTCCTCCAGCCCGACGCGCACGTTGCCTCCCAGCGCCAGCGACTGCGTGGCGATGGGCATCTGGTTGCGCCCGGCGCCCAGCACCGACCACACATACTGGTCGCCGAAAAGCCGGTCGGCGGTGCGCTTCATGTGCATCACGTCTTCCGGATGCGCGCCGATGCCGCCCAGGATGCCGAACACCGACTGCACGAACAGCGGCGGCGTCACCAGCTTGCGGTCCAGGAAATGGGCCAGCGTGTAGAGGTGCGAGATGTCGTAGCACTCGAACTCGAAGCGCGTCCCGTTGCCGGAGCAGGTCTTCAGGATGTGCTCGATGTCCGTGAAGGTGTTCTTGAAGACGAGGTCCCGGCTGTTCTCCAGATAGGTGCGCTCCCAGTCGTGCTGGAACTCGCTGAAGCGGTTCAGCATGGGGAACAGGCCGAAATTCATCGAGCCCATGTTCAGCGACGCGACCTCCGGCTGGAACTGAGCGGCGGGGCGCAGCCGGTCCTCCACCGTCATGGCGGCGCTGCCGCCCGTGGTGATGTTCACCACGGCCTTCGTCGCCTGCTTGATGCGCGGCAGGAAGCGCTGGAACAGCTCCGGGTCCTGGGTGGGGCGGCCGGTCTCCGGGTCGCGGGCGTGCAGGTGGACGATGGCCGCCCCGGCCTCCACCGCGGCGATGGCCTCCGCCGCGATCTGGTCCGGCGTCACCGGCAGGTGCGGCGACATGCTGGGCGTGTGGATGGAGCCGGTGACTGCGCAGGTGATGATGACTTTCCGCGCGCTCTTCTTGGGCGTGGTCATGCTGTCCTCCCTTATCCCCCACGCCCCTTGCGGGGCGCGGGATGTGTTGTTGTTCGTCAGATCACCGCTTCGATCAGGAAGGGACCCTTGCGGGCGAAGGCGGTCGTCAGCAGGCGGTTGAAGCTCTCCGCGTCGGTCGCCTGTCCGCCCTCGACCCCCATGCCGCGGGCGAGCGCCACCCAGTCGAGGTCCGGGCGGCCCAGCTCCGTGCAGTTGCGGGCGTTCGGACCCATGTCGCGGAAGCCGAGGTTGCCCAGTTCCCATTGCAGGATGCCGTAGCGGCGGTTGGCGAAGATGATGGTCACCACGTCGGCCTGCTCGCGCGCCTGGCTCCACAGGGCCTGGAGCGTGTACATGCCGCTGCCGTCCGCCTGGACGGTCACCACCTTGCGGTCGGGGCAGGCGATGGCCGCACCCAGCGCCAGCGGCATGCCGATGCCGATGGCCCCGCCGGTGATGGTCAGCCAGTCGTGCGGGCGCGCCCCGGCGCAGGCCGTGTAGACCATGGGGCTGGAGGAAATCCCCTCGTCCACCACGATGGCGCCCTCGGGCAGCAACGCCGCCAGGGACTGCCCGACGCTGTCGGCGGTGAGCTCGCCGGTCGCCGGTTCGGGCAGGGCGAGGGGCTGCACCGGAACGGGCGTCCCGGCGGCGCCCACCGCCTCGACCAGCCAGCGCAGTGCGGCCAGGGCATCGCTGCCCGGCGGGGCGACGTTGTGGATGCGGCAATCCTCCGGCGCCAGACGGCTGGGCTTGTCGGGGTAACCGAAGAAGCCGACCGGCTCCCCCGAACCGATCAGGACGACGTGCTTGGCCCCGGCCAGCGCGGCGATGCCGAGGTCGATGGGGTAGGGGAAACGCTCCACCGTCACGCGGCCGGCCCCACGCTCGATGCGGGTGGCGCCGGTGTGGGCGTAGAGCTTGGCGCCGGTCGCGGCGGCGATTTGCCCAGCCAGGGCCAGCCCTTCCGCCCGCGTGGCGCGGCCGTTCAGCAGGATCACCACCCGCTCCCCGCCGCGCAGGGCGTCGGCGGCGGTTTGCAGGGCGGCGGCGTCCGGCGCGGCGGGGGCGGGCGGCTCCACGACGATCGGGTCCACCGCCGCCGCGTCGTCCCAGGAGGAGTCCGACGGCAGGATCAGCGTCGACACGCCGCCCGGCGGGGTCAGGGCGGCGCGAATGGCCTCCGCCGTGTCCGTGGCGACGGAGGCGGCGTCCGGCACCGTGCGCACCCAGGCCGACATGGGCTTCGCCAGCCCTTCCACGTCGGAGGTCAGCGGCGCGTCGACGCCGCGGTGCCACGTTGCGTGGTCGCCGACGATGTTGATCATCGGCACGCAGGCGCGCCGGGCGTTGTGCAGGTTGGCCAGCCCGTTCGCCAGCCCCGGCCCGAGATGCAGCAGCGTTGCCGCCGGGCGGTCGGTCATGCGGGCGTAGCCGTCCGCCGCCCCCGTCGCCACCCCTTCGAACAGCGTCGGCACGCAGCGCGCGCCGGGCATGGAGTCGAAGGCGGCCAACGCGTGCAGCTCCGACGTGCCGGGGTTGGCGAAGCAGGTGTCGACGCCGTTCGCCACCAGCGTCCGGACCAGAATTTCCGCGCCCGGGATTTCCGCGCCGATCATCGTGCCGCCTCCGTGATCCCGCCCTCGAAACCATCCAGGAAGCTGGCGAGATTCACCGCCAGCGCATCGCAATCGTAACCGCCCTCCTGCACAACCACGGTGGGCAGGCCGGCGCCGGCGATCTTGCGGCCCAGCGCGGCGAAGCCCGGCGTCGTCACCTTGAAGAAGGCCAGCGGGTCGCCGACGTAGGTGTCGAAGCCCAGCGACAGCACCAGCGCCTCCGGCCCGAAGGCGGCGATGTGGGTCAGCGCCCCGTCCACCGCGTCGAGGAAGGCGGACTCCTCCGTGCCCATGGGCAGGGGGATGTTCAGGTTGCTGCCCAGCCCACGGCCCTTGCCGCGCTCGTGCGCGTAGCCGGCGAACCAGGGGTAGAAGTTGTTGGGGTCGCCGTGGATCGACACGACCAGCACGTCGTCGCGCTCGTAGAAGATCGCCTGCGTGCCGTTGCCGTGGTGGACGTCCACGTCGAAGATCGCGACGCGCGGCGCGCGGCCCTGCTGGGCCAGCACCGGCAGCATCCCCTGGGCGGCGACGGCGGCGTTGTTGATGTAGCAGAAGCCCCCGGCCATGTCGCGGGACGCATGGTGCCCTGGCGGGCGGCACAGCGCGTAGGCCGCGCGCTCCCGACCGCTCGCCACCATCAGCGCCGCGTGGACCGCCGTGTCGGCGCCGCCGCAGACCGCCTCCCAGGTGCCGGCGCCGATCGGGCAGGCGGTGTCCGCCATGTGCCAGCCCGCCTGACCGACGATGCCCGTGGGATACTCGGCCATGTCGGTGTTGCGATGGACGTTGGGGACGATGACCTCCGACGCGTCGGGAAGGGCCGACCAGCGGGCGTGGGCGGTTTCCAGGAAGCGCAGGTAATCGGCGGAATGGACCGCCGCGCGCGGGCCGGCGCCGTAGGACGGCGGCTCCTCCACCGTCACGCCGCGCGCCCGCAGGGAGCCGACGAGCGCCTCCGCCCGTTCCGCCTTCTCCGGCGAGGGCTTCGGCTGGCCGCGCACCAGGAAGGTCGGCGGTCGATGGCGCAACTGGGCCTCGGCAAAGACGTAGCGCATGGAAGGGCTCCCGGAATGATGTGTTTCCCCTCTCCCCTCTGGGGAGAGGGTTAGGGTGAGGGGGATGCGCATGGCGGCACGTTCGGCAAAAGCGCAACCCCCTCACCCCGGCCCTCTTCCCAGGGGGAGAGGGGGAAAAGAAAGCTGTTACCCGGCCGTGGCCAGAACGGCGTCGGCCAGGACCGCGCAGCCGGACGCGGCGTGTTCGGGCTTGATGTTCTCCGCCTCGTTGTGGCTGAGACCGTTCTCGCAGGGGATGAAGATCATCGCCGTCGGCACCTTGCGCGCGACATAGACCGCGTCATGGCCGGCCCCGGACACGATGTCGCGGTGGCTGAGGCCGCGCCGCTCCACCGAGCGGCGGACATGGCCGACCAGTTCCGGCGCGAAGGGCGTGGTCGGGAAGGCCCAGAAATCGGTCAGTTCCAGCGTCAGGCCGCGCTTGTCCGCGATGGCGGCCAGCCGCTCGCGCAGCATCGCGTCCATGCGGGACAGCGCGTCGGGGTCCGGGTTGCGCAGGTCGATGGTGAACCAGACGCGGCCTGGAATGACGTTGCGGGAGTCCGGATGGACCTGGACACGCCCGATGGTCGAGCAGGCGTCGCCGCCGACCTCCAGCGCGATGGCCTCCACCGCCTCCATCATCACGGCGGCACCGGCCAGCGCGTCGCGGCGCAGGCGCATGGGCGTCGGGCCGGCGTGGGATTCGCGGCCCGTCACCGTCGCCTCGTACCAGCGCTGGCCCTGCGCGCCGGTCACCACGCCGATCTCGACATCCTCGGCCTCCAGCACTGGGCCCTGCTCGATGTGCGCCTCGAAATAGGCGCCCATGGCGTGGCCGGTGACGGGAACGCTGCCCTTGTAGCCGATGCGCGCCAGCTCGTCGCCCAGGCGGACGCCGTCGGTGTCGCGGATGTCCAGCACATGGTCGAGCGTGAAGACGCCCATCGCCACGCCGGAGCCCAGCATCGGCGGGGAGAAGCGCGCGCCCTCCTCGTTGGTCCAGACGATCAGGTCGATGGGGGCGTCCGTCTCGATGCCCTGGTCGTTGAAGCTGCGGATGACCTCCAGCCCGGCCAGCACGCCGTAGATGCCGTCGAAGCGCCCGCCGGTCGGCTGGGTGTCCAGATGGCTGCCCATGCAGACGGCGGGGCGGTCGGGGCTGCGGCCCGGACGGCGGGCGAAGATGTTGCCCACCTCATCCACGGTCACGGTGCAGCCGGCCTCCTCGCACCAGCGCACGAAGAGGTCGCGCCCCTCCCGGTCGAGGTCGGTCAGCGCCAGCCGGCACAGGCCGCCCTTCGGCGTCGCGCCGATCTTTGCGAGGTCCATCAGGGTCCGCCACAGGCGGTCGCCGTCGATGCGCAGGTCAGACATGGTCCCTATCCCGATCCCAATTCCGAATTATTGTTGAGTGTCGGCGCGAACCGCGGTCAGCAGCCCGGTCACCGTGGGCAGGCTCAGACCCGCCCTGTTTGCCAGTTCCAGCGGCGCGTCCAGCACCGCCTCGATCTCCGCCCGCCGTCCCGCCGCCACGTCGGCGCGCAGCGCCGGACGGATGCGGCCCGGATGCTGGGCAATCGTCCACACATCCTCGACCTTCGCCGTCGCCGGATGGCCGAGAGCCACCGACAAGGCCAGCAGTTCCTCCACCACCGCGGCGAAGCTGGGCTGGAGCGCGTCGTCGTGGGCGATCTCCTGCGCCGTCTTCCCGGTGGCGAGGCCCAGCAGGCCGAAGGCGAAGGGCGCCAGCAGCGCCGTCCACACCTCCGCCCGGATGTCCGGCACGGCCAGCGCGTTGAAGCCGCCCGCCCCGAACAGAGCCGCCAGATCCCTGGCGCCTCCACTCCCCGCCGCCGGGCCGAGTGCGAGCCGCAGCCCGCCCAGATGCCGCAGGTAACCGGGCGTGCGCCGCTCCACCGCCACGCGGGCGACGGCGCCGACGATGCGGTCCGCCGGTATTGCGTCCGACAGCAGCCCCTTGGGATCGACCGATGCAAGGGGCGCTGCCGCCAGGGGGCCGCCGATGGCCTCGTCCGCCGGGTACCACCAGGGAATGCCGCCGACCACCGGGACCAGCCGCGTCTTCGGCCCCAGCAGGGGAAGAAGCAGGTCCAGCACGTCGGTCAGCAGCGGGGCGGGCACCGCCAGCACGACCACGTCCTGCGGGCCGAGGGCCAGCGTATCGTCGGTCACCAGCGGCCGCACCGTCACCGGACGGCCCGAGGGTCCTTCGACCGTCAGCCCGTCGCGCCGCAGCGTGTCGAGCGTCCGCCGCCGGGCGACCAGCGAGGCCGGCAGCCCGGCGGCGGTCAGCCGCGCGGCGATCAGCCCGCCGACCGCCCCGGCCCCGATGACGGCGACTTTCATCCTCGTGCCGTCAGGCGCTGTTGCGCAGAGCGGCCGAACGCCGCGTCACCGGAATCACGTCCTCCGGGATGGTCCACCCCTTGCCGGGGATGGCGTCCAGCAGAGTGCGGGTGTAGCTGTGCTGTGGGTTGCCGAACACCTCCTTCGCCGGGCCGATCTCGACGATGCGGCCCTTCTGCATGACCGCGATGGTGTCGCAGATCTGGGCGGCGATGCGCAGGTCGTGGGTGATGAACAGCATCGACAGGTTCAGCCGGTGCCGCAGATCCTCCAGCAGGTCGAGCACCTGCGCCTGCACCGACACGTCGAGCGCCGACACCGGCTCGTCGGCGACCAGCAGCTTCGGCTCCAGCGCCAGGGCGCGGGCGATGGAGATGCGCTGGCGCTGCCCGCCGGAGAATTCGTGCGGGAAACGCTCCGCCGCCGAGGCGTCGAGGCCGACGAGGGACAGCAGCGCCTTCGCCTTGTCGAGCGCCTTGCGGCGGTCCTCGCCGAAGGCCACCGGCCCCTGGGTGATGATGTCGCCCACGGTGTGGCGCGGGTTCAGCGAGGCGTAGGGGTCCTGGAAGACCATCTGCACATGCCGCCGGTAGGGCCGGAAGGCCGGGCGCGACAGCGACAGCAGATCGACCCCTTCGAACAGGATCTTGCCCGAATCCGGCTTGATCAGCCCGACGATGGAACGCCCCAGCGTCGATTTGCCGGAGCCCGATTCGCCGACCAGCCCGACCGTCTCGCCCTGGTGGATGGTCAGCGACAGGTCGTCGCCCGCCACCACCTTGCGCCCCGGCGTGAAGAAACCGCCGCCGAGGTGGAAGGTCTTGCACACCTTCTCCGCCGTCAGCACCGGCTGGCGCGCGCGGGTGAAGTCCTCGCGGTGCTCGATCAGGTGCGGGACGGCGGCGATGAGCTGGCGGGTGTAGGGATGCTGTGGCCGGTTCAGGACCTCCTCGGCGGTGCCGATCTCGACGATCCGGCCGCGTTGCATCACCGCCACGCGGTGGGCGATCTCCGCCACCACGCCGAAGTCGTGGGTGATGAACATCACGCCCATGCGGCGCTTGGCCTGGATGTCCTGGATCAGCTCCAGGATCTGCTTCTGGGTGGTGACGTCGAGCGCGGTCGTCGGCTCGTCGGCGATCAGGATATCCGGCTCCACCGCCAGCGCCATGGCGATCATCACGCGCTGGCGCTGGCCGCCCGACAGGCGGAACGGGTAGCTGCGGCGCAGATGGTCCGGCTCCGGCAGGCCGACGGAGGCGAGAAGCTCCACCACGCGCGCCCGGCGGGCGGCGCGATTGAGCGTGGTGTGGTAGCGCAGCACCTCGTCGATCTGGTCACCGACCCGCATCAGCGGGTTCAGCGCCGTCATCGGCTCCTGGAAGATCATGGCGATGCGGCCGCCGCGAAGCGCGCGCTGCTCGCGCTCCGGCAGGCTGAACACATTGGTGCCCTGGTGGCGGATTTCGCCGGACGACACCGTCACCGCCTTGGGCAGCAGGCCCATCACGGCGTGCGCGGTCATCGACTTGCCCGACCCGGACTCGCCGACCACGCAGAGGATTTCCCCGGGCTCCAGCGTGAAGGTCAGGTCCTCGACCGCGTGCGGGCGGTCGGCGCCGCGCGGCAGGTCGATGGTCAGGTTGCGGACGTCGAGGAGAGGCGTCTCGGTCATCAGGAACGGCCCTTTCGCGCCAGCTTGGGATTCAGCGCGTCGTTCAGCCCCTCACCCACGAGGTTGAGGGCGAGCACGGTCAGAAGGATCGCGATGCCGGGGAAGAAGCTCATCCACCAGGCCTGACGGATCACCGTGCGGGCGGCGCCCACCATGTAGCCCCAGCTCATCAGGTTCGGATCGCCGAGCCCGAGGAAGGAGAGGGAGCTTTCCAGCAGGATCGCCGTCGCCACCATCAGCGAGGCCGACACGATGATCGGGGACAGGCTGTTGGGCAGGATCTGGCGCCAGATGATCGTCATGTTCGACTGGCCGGTGGTCACCGCGGCGTGCACGAACTCGCGGCTCCGCAGGCTCATGAACTCGCCGCGCGCCAGCCGCGCCAGCGGCGGCCAGGAGACGATGGCGATGGCCAGCACGATGGAGGTCAGCGACGGCGTGAAGATCGCCACCAGCACCACGGCCAGAACGAAGTTCGGGATGGTCTGGAACAGCTCGGTGAAGCGCATGACCAGATCGTCGACGCGCCCACCGTAGAAGCCGGAGACGGCCCCCAGGAACACGCCGATCAAGACGGCGACGGCGGTCGAGGTCAGGCCGATCAGCAGCGACACCCGCGCCCCGTGGGCGATGCCCGCCGCGATGTCGCGGCCCAGCGTGTCGGAGCCGAGCAGCGCGTCCTCCGACAGCGGCGGCTGGAAGGGCATGGCGGTCATGTCCCAGGGGCTGTCCGGGTACAGCACGTCGGCGAAGGCCGCCATCAGGACGATCAGGGTCAGGAAGGCCAGACCGATCACCGCGCCCTTGTTGCGGGCGAAGGCGCCCCAGAAGCCGGAGCCCTTGCGGGCGGGGGCGATGGCCGCGGCGGTCATGGCGCCACCTCGATGCGCGGATCGACGAGGGAATAGATCAGGTCGGTCAGCAGGTTGAACACCACCACCACCACCGAGGTCAGAAGGAAGATGCCGAGCAGGACCTGATAGTCGCGCTGCAACACGGCCTCGAAGGCGAGGCGCCCGATGCCGGGGAGCGCGAAGACGGTCTCGATCAGGATGGAACCGCCGATCAGGTGCCCGGCCTGGAACCCCGCCACCGTGATGACGGGCAGGATGGCGTTGCGCAGGATGTGCACCGACACGATGCGCCATTCCGGCAGGCCCTTGGCTCGCGCCGTCTTGACGAAATCCATGTCGCGCACCTCCAGGATCGAGGCGCGGGTCAGCCGGGTGTAGACGGCCATGTAGAAGAGGCCGAGCGTGGTCACCGGCAGCACGAGGTGCTTCGCCTTGTCGAGGAAGGCCTCCCAGCCGGTGTAGCCGGCGCCGATGGTCTCCGTGCCGAAGGCGGGCAGCCAGCCGAGATTGACCGAGAAGAGAAGGATCAGCATCAGGCCGATCCAGAAGATCGGGGTCGCGTAGGCGGTCAGGCCGACCACGGTGATGGCGGTGTCCGACCAGGTGCCGGCGCGCATCGCCGCCAGCGTGCCCAGCGCCACGCCGCCCAGCAGGGCCAGCACGAAGGCGGTCAGCGTCAGCGACAGGGTGACGGGCAGCCGGTCCATCAGCAGGTCGAAGACGGGACGCTGCTGGCGGTAGGAGTAGCCGAGGTCGGCCTGCACCACCTTGGACATGTAGGTGCCGAGCTGCTCGTACAGGGGGCGGTCGAGGCCGAACTGCTGGCGGAGCTGTTCGACGAACTTGGCATCGGCGGCCCCGGCCTCGCCCGCCATCACCGCGGCGGGATCGCCGGGCGCTGCGTGGACCAGGAAGAAGTTGAACACGGCGATCGCCAGAACGACGAAGACCGCCTTCACCAGCCTCTGTGAGATGAATAGGGCGATGCGGGGCATGTTGTCACTCCCGGGTGCGTGTTGCCCCCTCCCTGACCCTCCCCCGCTCCCGCAGGGGAGGGAATTTAGCCCCTCCCCTGCGAAGCGGGGGAGGGCCGGGGTGGGGGCAACCGCTCCCTTTTCTTACTTTTTCACCATATAAACGCTGTCGTAGCTCTCGTTCACGCCGATGGCGGTCGTGACGGCGTTCTTGAAGCGCTTGTCCACGAAGGTCGGGAACTCCATCTCCAGCAGCCAGGCGACGGGCACGTCCTCGACCAGGATCTTCTGGGCGGCGGAGTAGAGCTGCCGGCGCTCCTCGTCCTTGTTGGTCTGGGCGGCCTGGGCGAACAGCTGGTCCACCTCGGGGTTGGAGTAGCCCATGGTGTTGGAGAACATCACGCCCTTGCGGATGTTGTCCGAGATGTAGGTGCGCGACACGCCGAGCGCCGGGTCGCCGTACTGGTAGACGAAGTTGAAGCTCAGGTCGTAGTCCCAGTTGGACACGCGGTTGACCCAGCCGGCGGCGTCGGTGGTCTCCAGCGTCACGTCGACGCCGACGCGCTTCATCGCCTGCTTCACATACTCGCCGAGACGGGTCCAGGTCTCGCCGTAGGGCATGACGAGCAGGCGGACCTTGGCGCGGGTGCCATCGGAGCCCTTCTTATAGCCGGCCTCCTCAAGCAGAGCCTCGGCCTTCTTCGGGTCGAAGTCGTACTTCCGGACGTTGGACTCGTGGAAGCGGGTGACCGAATTCACCGGGCCGGTCGCCGGACGGCCGAGGCCGAACCAGATCTTGTCGCGGATGAACTTGCGGTCGATGGCGTGCATCATCGCCTGCCGGAAGCGCTTGTCGTCCAGCGGCTTGTTGCGCGTGTTGATCTCGATCCAGGACAGCGGTGCGAAGAACTCGTAGCCCTTGGTCGTCATCTCGACGTTGGGCAGGCCCTTCAGGCGCGGAACGTCGAAGGTCTCGATGTCGTTGAACTGGGTCTGCTGGACGGTACCCTGCTCCACGGCGACGGCGCGCGAGGCGGCGTCGGGGATCACGCGGAAATAGATGTCGTCCAGGTAGGGCTTGCCGGCCTTCCAGTATTCGTCGTTGCGGACGAGATGGATGTAGGAGCCCTTGTTCCACTCCTTGAACTTGAAGGGGCCGGTGCCGATCGGGGTGGCGTTGGCCGGGTTGGCCTTGAAGTCGGTGCCTTCATAGATGTGCTTCGGCATCATCGGGGCCGACGACACCTCGAAGGCCTGAAGGAACGGGCCGAACGGCTCCTTCAGCGTGAAGCGGACGGTGTAGTCGTCCAGCGCCTCGATCTTCTCGCATTTGGAGAAGGTGGCGCGGGCGCGCGGGTGGGTCTCCATCAGGAACTTGGAGGTGGAGAACACCACGTCGTGGGCGGTGAAGGGCTTGCCGTCGTGCCACTTGGCGTTCTTCACCAGCTTGAAGGTGTAGACCTTGCCGTCGGGCGAGACCTCCCAGCTCTCCGCCAGCTCCGGCTGCGGCGTCAGGTCGAAGCCGAAGGTCAGCAGGCCCTGGTAGATCTTGCCGGCGACCGTCTGCGTCGGACCCTGCTGGTTCAGGCCCAGCACCAGGATCGGCGGTTCCGGCTGGACGATGATGTTCATCGTGCCGCCGCGCTCCTGCGCCACGGCGACGCCGGGCACGGTCAGCGCCAGCGGCGCCGCCAGGGCGGCCGCCAGCGCCGCGGCGGTCAGGGTTTGACGAAAGTGACGCAAACGATTGCTCATGTCTGAAGCCCCCTTATTGTTGATTCTCGTCACGCGACCGTTATGGATCGATGGATTCGAGGCCGCACCAGTCGGCCATGAACAGGGCCAGCACGGCGGTCACCTTCGCCATGCTGTCGAGCGAGACGGACTCGTCGATGCCGTGGATGCGCTCCGCCTCCGGGCCGTAGCAGGTGGCCGGCGTGTCGCCGTAGAGCACGAAGTTGCGGACGTCGGTGGTGCACGTCTGGGCCAGCTTCGGCGCCGGCGTTCCGAAGATCGACCGATGCGCGGCGTCCAGCGCCTCCAGCATCGGGTGATCGGGGTCCAGCGTGCAGCCCTCGGCCTGGAAGCCGCGGAAGATGACGCGGGCGTCGATCCCCTTGAGGTCGGAGTCGCCGCGACAGGCCTCGGCCACCGCGCGTTCGATCTCGGCGCTGACCTCGGCGGCGGCGCGGCCCGGCGGGAAGCCGAAGCGCAGCTCCATCCGGCAGCGGGTGGGGACGGAAGAGGCCCATTCGCCGCCGTCGATGTGCCCGACGTTCAGGTTGTAGGGGTGGTGATGGTGCGCGTAGGCGGGATGCCGCCCGTCGGGGTGGTTCCAGGCCGATTCCAGCGCCTTCAGGTGCTTCAGCACGCGGAAAGCCGCCTCGATGGCGTTCAGCCCGGCGCCGGTGTCGAGCACATGGGCGGGTCGGCCCGTCACCTCCAGCTCGCAGCGGATCACGCCGACCTGGGCGATCTGGAGCGTGTGGTTGAAGGGTTCCGGGATCACCGCGGCGTCGGCCTTGTAGCCGCGGGCGACGCAGGCGAGCGCGCCGTTGCCGGTGCATTCCTCCTCGACCACCGACTGGAGATAGACCGGGGCGGCGGGCTGGACGCCCAGGCTCCGCAGCGCCTTGAAGGCCATGACGTAGGCGGCGATGCCCGCCTTCATGTCGCCGGCGCCGCGCCCGTAGAGGCGCCCGTCGCGGATCACCGGCTCGAAGGGCGGGGCGGACCACAGCTCCTCCGGCCCGGTCGGCACCACGTCGATGTGGCCGTTCAAGATCAGCGACTTGCCGGTCGCGCGCCGGGGCTTGTGGACGCCGACGACGTTCTCGCGGCCTTCGTAGGAGATCAGCGAGGGGGACCAGCCGGGCTGGGCCTTCAGCGCCTCCTCGTCGATGGCGAAGCGGTCCACCTCCAGGCCCATGTCCCGGAAGATCCGTTCCATCAGATCCTGCGCCGGGCCTTCCTGCCCCAGCAGGCTGGGGCTCCGGACCAGATCGGACAGCAGGCGCACTCCATCCTCGCGCAGCGTCGCGACCGCACCCAGGATCGCATCCCGGTCCACGGCTGCAATGCTCCGCCCACCCTCGTGGGATGCGGGCATGACGACTCCGTTCTTACCACTCCGCCGCGCAGTCGTCCGTGTGTGTCGGCAAATCTCCGGACAGACACTGTGGCGATTTCGACTTTCGGACTAGGACCCCGGTTTTGCCCGTTTGGGCGAAGCCGGGGATCGACCGCTAACGACCGGTGTATTACAATTCAGCTTCTCATCTTCCGCCAAATCGATAATCCTCATTGCCGACATAAGCAGGATTTATGGCGATGGGATTCCCCCCGATGACGGCGCGCGATCTGGAGCGGCTCGGCCACCAGCTCGACTGGAACCTGCTGCGCACCTTCATGGTGATCGTGCAGGAGCAGGGGCTGACCCGCGCGGCGCAGCGTCTCGGGCTGACCCAGCCGGCGGTGTCCCAGGCCCTGAAGCGGCTGGAGGACCAGATCGGCCGCAGCCTGATCGAGCGTGGGCAGGGCCGTTTCCGCGTGACCGAGGCGGGCGAGATCATCTACGCCGAGGTGCTGGAGATCTACGGCAACATCTCCCGCTTCGCCGTCCTGATGCGCGACATCCGCGAGGAGATTTCCGGCCATATCCGAATCCTGCTGGCCAGCCGGATCCAGTCGCTGCTGTTCGACGCCCTGCTGGAGCGCTTCCACGCCACCCACCCGCAGGTGACCTTCCGGCTGGACGTGATGGCGAGCGCCGACGTCCACATGGCGATCCAGCAGAAGACCGGCTCGCTCGGCCTCTGCCTGATGCGGGAGCCGCCGCCGTTGGTCGAGCACGCGCTGTTCGCCCGCCAGATCTACCGTCTCTATTGCGGGCCGCGGCATCACCTGTTCGGCCGCACCGGCCTGACGCTGGGCGACCTGCGCAGCGAGGGGTTCGTCTCCTTCACCTCCGACCAGATCGGCGGGGTGCTGTCGCCGCTGGCCGTCTTCCGCGCGCAGGAGGGGATCGAGAGCCGGATCGTCGGCGCCTCGGTCAATCTGGACGAGGTGCGGCGGATGATCTCCGTCGGGCTGGGAATCGGGCCGCTGCCCCGCCATGTGGCGGAGCGCGACGTGCGCGACGGCCTGCTGTGGCCCTTGCCGCCGGAAGAGGGGGTGGCGCCGGTGGACATCCATCTGCTGTGGAATCCCGCCTCCAAGATGAACCGGGCGGAGCGCGCCTTCATCGAGCATTGCCGCGCCGCCATCTCCGGCATCCCGCTCGACCTCCGCTTCGATCCGGCGGCGGTGAGCGAATGGATCGACCGCCAGTTCGGCGGCGACTGATCCCTCCGCGTTTTCGACGTCCCGTTTCTGATGTCCCCAAGGGGCTTGCGCCGTCATCCAGCGGATGACGCGGCGCGGCGCTTTCGCGCTTGAAGAGGCCGCAAGCAAAAATTCCCATTCTCTTCCCCGCTCTTTGATAAGCGGAAGATTCCTTTTTGAAAAACAGAGACTTCCTGGAGTCTTCGCAAAAGATGCCGGGAATCTCACAAAAATGCCCCGCCGGCCACCGTCCCCGAATTGGTAGTAAGTTCATATGCCAAAGGGCGAAAGCGCCTGAGAACTCATACCAGTAGACAACATCGTAAGAGAGCATTGACATATGGCTAATCTGTACGGACCGAAGCCGCTGACGGCCCCCGCTGGTGCGATCGTCATAGCACCGGGCGCCAACATCCAGTCCATCGTCAATGGCGCTCCCGCTGGCGCGACCTTCTGGTTGCAGCCGGGCGAGTACCGTCTCCAGTCGATCACGCCCAAGGACAACCAGACCTTCATCGGGGCCGAGGGCGCCGTGCTGAACGGGTCGAAGCTGCTGACCGGCTTCACCCAGGACAGCGCCGGGCGCTGGGTGGTTGGCGGGCAGACCCAGCAGGGCGAGCGTCGCGCGACGGACGAGGCGACGCCCGGCGCGATGCGCGCCGGCTATCCGGAAACCGTCTATGTCGACGACAAGCCGCTGACCCCCGTTGACGCGCTGTCGAAGCTGAAGGCGGGAACCTTCTACTTCGACTACAACGCCGACAAGATCTATCTGGGCGACAACCCGGCGGGGCACAAGGTGGAGGCCGGGACGACCGCCCGCGCCTTCGGCGGCACCGCGGACGGCGTGACGGTCAAGAACCTCGTCATCGAGAAATACACCCCGCCGGCGCAGGAAGGCGCCATCCAGGGCGACGTCAACTGGACCATCCAGGACAACGAGCTGCGGCTGAACTACGCGGTCGGCGCCACGGCGCAGGACGGCAGCAAGTTCATCGGCAACTACGTCCACGACAACGGCGAGATGGGGCTGGGCGGCGCCGGCGCCAAGATCCTGGTCGAAGGCAACGAGATCGCCCGCAACGGCGCCTGGTCGGGCATCGACGTGTTCTGGGAGGGCGGCGGCACCAAGTTCGCCTACACCACCGATCTGGTGGTCCGCGGCAATTATTCCCACGACAACACCGGCTTCGGCCTGTGGACCGACATCGACAATGTCGGGACGCTGTACGAGAACAACGTGCTCGTGAACAACAGCGGCGGCGGCATCACCCACGAGATCAGCTACGACGCCGTCATCCGCAACAACGTGATGGTCGGCAACGGCGCCAAGCCGCAGGCCGAGGGCTGGCTGTGGGGCGGGTCGATCCAGATCCAGAACTCGCAGAACGTCGAAGCCTACGGCAACAAGATCGACATCACCGGGGTCAAGGGCGCCAACGGCATCGTGATGATCCAGCAGGACCGCGGCGCCGGGGAATTCGGGACCTGGACCACGACCAACAACAAGGTCCACGACAACATCATCGTCTCCAAGGACGGCAACGGCCAGTCGGGCGGCGTCGCCGACCACAACGAAGCCGGCATGCTCAACGGCGGCAACGTGTGGGACAACAACACCTACTACATGCCGGACGGCGACCGCTGGCGCTGGGGCGACTTCCCGGAAGGCGACAGCTGGTCCGCCTACATGAACGCGACCACGCAGGATGAGCATTCGACCCTGTCCCAGGCCTATCCTTCCACCACCGGCTGGACGACGGTCACCCCCACTTCCCCGACCAATCCGCCGGCTCCGACGCCCCCCCCCGCCACGACCGACACCACGCCCCCCACGGTCAAGGTGACCATCGCCGACACCAGCGTGACCAAGGGCGAGGCGCCGCTCGTCACCTTCGCCTTCAGCGAGGCGGTGAAGGGCTTCGCGCTGGCCGACACCACGGTGAAGGGCGGCGCGCTGAGCGGCTTCAAGACGGTGGACGCCTCCACCTACACCGCCGTCTTCACGCCCTCGACCAACACGAAGATCACCGACGCCAACGTGGCGGTGAAGGTGGGCAGCTACACCGATCTCGCCGGCAACGCGGGCAAGGCGGGGGCCTCCGCCGGCTTCGCGGTGGACACCACGACGACCACACCGACCGTCCCGACGACGCCGACGGCCAGCGTCACGACGATCAAGGTCAACGCCTCCGGCGCCGCCGCGGGCGGGGTGAACGCGCATTTCAAGGTGCTGGTGGACGGCAAGGCCATTGGCGACGCCACGGTCGGCACGGCGGCGAAGGACTACAGCTTCACGACCGCGTTGACCGCCGGGCAGCCGCACAAGGTGCAGATCCAGTATGACAACGACGGCTTCGTGAACGGGCAGGACCGCAATCTGTTCGTCAACAAGATCACCATCAACGGCACCGCCCACAACCCGACCGACAGCATCGTCAGCTACGACAAGGGGGCGCTGGACGGCAAGGACGTGGTCAAGGGTCAGTCGTCGATGTGGTGGGGCGGCACGCTGGTGGTCGACGCCCCGGCCAAGGAGTTCCCCGCGGGCGGCTCGCTGCCGCAGAGCGGTCCCAGCACCACGACGATCACCGTCAACGCCTCCGGCGCTGCGGCCGGCGGGGTGAACGCCCACTTCAACCTGCTGGTGGACGGCCAGAAGGTCGGGGAGGGCGTGGCCGGCACCTCGGCCAAGGACTACAGCTTCACCACCAGCCTGAGCGCCGATCAGGCGCACAAGGTGCAGATCCAGTACGATAATGACGCCGTGGTGAACGGGCAGGACCGCTCGTTGATCGTCAACAAGGTCACGATCAACGGCAAGTCCGTCTCCGCCACCGACAGCATCGTCAGCTACGACAAGGGCGCGCTGGACGGCAAGGACGTGGTCAAGGGCCAGTCCGGCCTGTGGTGGAACGGCACGCTGGTGGTCGACGCCGACAAGAGCTTCTTCCCCTCGGCCACCCCGGTCGGCGAGGCCACGGCGCTGGCGCTCGACGCCGGAACGGACAGCGTGTGGAGCCACGTCGCGGCCCAGCAGGCGGCGGCCGCTCCGGTTGCCGTGGCCGACGCGGTGGCGGTGGCGAACAGCGTGTACGGGGCCATGCCGGTCGATGCCGGCTATGATCCGCTGTTCGACCACATCGACCCGTCGCTGCTGAGCCACGCGGCGTAACACGGCTTCGGCCGTCTGGTAGAAGGGGGGCGGTCCATCGACACTGGACCGCCCCCCTTTTTTTGTCGTGGCCGCGGGGCTTGGCCCGCCATGTGGCCATGGGCGTGCTGGACGGCGAATCCGGCCGGTATCCGTCTCTGAGACCATCTCTGGAGGCATGGCATGAGCGACCGTCCGATGACGTCGCTGATCCAACGCTGTAAATAGCCCGTCTCCTCGGAGACAAGCTTTGCTGAGCGCTCCGGGGGCAGCAGCCAGATAATCTGCAGATGCGAACGCTGCGCCCCATCCTTCTCGCCCCGATAGAGCCGATACAGTTCCGCCTCATCGAGATGGCGGACCAAATGAACCTCGCTTCCCATGCCTTCCAACATGGGATCGGCCGCGCCTCATTGGGATCATTCATTTGCCGTTGGTATTACACATCGCCCAATTGAGTCTCTGATGGGTAAGCGCACCACTATCATTCAATCTAGCTACGTGTCCTAGAAAGGTCGCTTTGATATCATCTGCTCGATAGACGGATTTCCCCTGTTCGACTGCGTGTCGTTTGCTTGGTGCGGCTGGCACAACCGCATCAAGACGGTGCGGGGTGTGCAATGGCTGACAACCCCGACCGAGACCAAGGGACGCTATCAACAGGCCATCCAGAAAACACGGATCGCCGGGTCCTGGGCGGGCGAGCCAGCCGTGCCCCTCATTTCGCCGCGCTCGCTCCCCGACCCAGGGCGTTCTACGGCGAGTTCGAGCGCGAGGTGATGTTGATGAGCGACATGAAGATTGGCTTCAACCGCCCCAAGTTAGCCGGCAACGAACTGGAATACATCCGCCAGTCCCTGGAGCAGGCGCACCTTTCCGGAGACGGAGCGTTCACCAAACGCTGTCATGCGTGGCTGGAACAGCGGCTTGGGGCACCGCAGGCCTTGCTGACCCATTCCTGCACGGCAGCGCTGGAGATGGCCGCCCTTCTGACCAACGTCTGTCCGGGGGATGAGGTCATCATGCCCTCCTACACCTTCGTGTCCACCGCGAACGCCTTCGTGCTGCGCGGAGCGGTGCCTGTCTTCGTGGACATTCGGCCGGACACGCTGAACATCGACGAGCGCCTGATCGAGGCGGCGATCACGCCCCGCACCCGCGCCATCTGCGTGGTGCATTACGCCGGCGTCGCCTGCGAAATGGACGCGATCTGCGCCATCGCCGCCCGGCATGGTCTGGCGGTGATTGAGGATGCCGCGCAGGCGCTGATGTCGGCGTACCGCGGCCGTCCGCTCGGCACCTTCGGCGCCTTGTCGGCCTTCTCCTTCCACGAAACCAAGAACCTGATCTCCGGCGAGGGAGGCGCCCTGGTCGTCAACGATCCGGATTTGATCACCCGCGCCGAAATCATCCGCGAGAAGGGCACAAACCGCGCGCGCTTCTTCCGTGGCGAAGTCAACAAGTACAGCTGGGTGGACGTCGGTTCGTCCTATCTTCCCTCCGACATTCTGGCGGCGTTTCTTCTCGCTCAATTCGAGAATGCCGAGCGACTGGACGAGGAGCGCCATGCCTTGTGGAACGCCTACCATGAGGCACTGGCACCGCTGGAGGAATGCGGCCTGTTGCGCCGTCCGCTGATCCCGGCCGAGTGTCGGCACAATGCACATCTGTATTACGTCCTGGCGCGCACAGCCCGTGAGCGCAATGCGTTGATCGCCCACCTCCGAGCGAACGGCATTCAGGCGCCGTTTCATTACGTGCCGCTGCACACCTCGCCGGCCGGACGGCGTTTTTCCCGCGCCGCAGGGAAATTGCCCGTTACGATCGATCTCTCCGCAAGGCTGCTGCGTCTTCCGATGTGGTACGGGTTGGGCGCTGGAGCCGGGCACGTGGTCGAAGCTGTGCAGGACTTCTTCCGCACGGCCTACTTAAGGGCGGCGGCAACGACAGGCTATGCTGCCTCAAAGGCGTCGGCGCGTAATCTGGCTTGGGTGCGAAGCACATCCGGCGAGGTTCATACCAACGCCACCTGAGGGCGCCACCGGCATGACCCTCTCGATCAATGCGAGCGCATTGATCGAGAGGGTTCCACGGTTGGAAAATGATGGAAGCAATCATTTTCCAACCGCATCAATCGTTCCGGCATTGGCCTTTTCCCATGCTTGCTCTTATGCCGGTGCCGGCGTGTAGAGGTCGGGGGTGATGCGGCAGCTCGCGAAATCCTGGGCGCGCGCGCGGGCGGCACGGCTCATGGCGCGCAGGCGCGGGCGGTCCTGGTCCAGGGTCACGATGGCGTCGGCCAGCCCGTCGATCACCTCCGCCGCCGCCCGCCCGCGGCAGGGAATGGCGAAGCCGCAGGAGGAATCGATCATGATTCCCGAGCCGCCGAGATCGAGGCAGATCACGGGCTGCGCGTTGGCCAGCGCCTCCATGATGACGTTGGCGGCGGAGTCGTGCAGGCTGGGGAACAGAAGCGCGTCGGAGCTTCGCAGCACCTCCATATAGTCGGGCTGCGACAGCCATTCGATGAAATCGACATGTTCGGCGATGCCCAGCCGGTCGGCGAGAGTCTTCCACTCCTCCGACTGCGGACCGCTGCCGATCATCTGAAGGCGTGCCCGCGCCCCCTTCTCCAGTGCCCTGGCAAGAGCCGCCAGCGCGTAGTAGCCACCCTTCCAGTAGAGGAAGCGGCCCGAGAAGCGCAGCTTCAGCGGCGCTCCGGCATCGCCGCCGGTTTGGGCTTTCATCGGCACGAAGCGTTCGGGCGGGAGGGAGCAGCCGAAATGCTGGCGCGCCTTGTGGCGGTCCCCGGAGGGCAGGACGTGGCGGCTCTCATGGGTCTTCACATAGATCAGGTTGTAGCGCCGGTAAGTCAGGCGCAGGAAGGGGTCGATGCGCGTCATGGCGATGGCGGCGTCGCGGACCAGCTCCGTCGCGATGGCCTTCCAGCCCAGCGGGCGTATCAGCGGCCAGGGCGCCCGCTCCCCGCCGCCGACCGGGCCGATCACCGACAGGGGCGCCAGCCCGCCGCAGAAGGCGGGGAAGCGGATGCCGCCGATGGTCACGTTGTGGATGATGTCGAAGGGCTGCTGGCGCACCAGCTCCTTCACCACCGCCCGGCAGCGCCATTGCCACGCGATGTAGGACAGCTGGAACCGCGTCTTGCTGTCGTGGTGCGCCATGGTGTCGGGGCGGTCGATGAACACGAAGTCGTCCGGTTCGAAGGCGGTTTCGCCGCGCGCGATCTTGCCCAGGATCTTCGGGCGCAGGCGCCCCTGCGTGACCACCGTCACGCGGCAGCCCGAGCGCTTCAGCCCCTCGCCCCAGTTCCAGCCGTTGGCGGATTCCGACCCGCTGTCCGGCTCGCAGGCGAAGGCCACCAGAAGAACCGACTTTCCGGAATTGGCGGATTCGCCGGTGAACGGCACGCTCATCGTCCATCCTCCCTCATGAATGCGGCAGCGGGGACCGGTTTTCGAGTTCGTTGCGGTAGATCAGGCCGGCGGCGATGCCGACGCCGAACAGGACCCAGAACCAGATGCCCAGCATCGGCCCCTCCAGCGTCACGTCGAAGGAGGCGTTGATGACGATGGACAGCCAGTAGCAGAAGAGGAAGACGAACAGCCGCGCCCAGGCGCGGTCACCATTGCGGCGGGCCAGCAGGAAGGCGCGCATCATGAATACCGACCAGCTTCCCAGCAGCGCCACCCACAGGGCGAAGCCGGGCACCCCGGCGCGGGCGAGGATCGTCATGTGGGCGTTGTGCGGGCTGCGCAGCACCTGTCCGTCCTCGGCGTCGACCACCTGGAACCCGTCGTCGTCGGCCAGATTGATGCCGAAGCCCTTGCCGTCCCAGAAATGGTCGCCCTGCACGGTGTAGCCGATGATCTTGTCCCACCACATGATGCGCCATTGCTTGGTGCCGTCGAGCGTGGCGGTGTCGGTGGTCCCCATGATGCTCATCACGTTGGTGACGAGCTGTTCGACCGACAGCTTCCGCGACGAGACCTCGATCTCCAGGTTCAGCACCAGCGCCACGATGACGGTGACCGCGGCGATGCCCAGCAGCGGGGCGAGCTGCCGGCTGCGCGGCACCAGGGCCAGCGCGACGGCCAGCGGCACGACGATGGCGAGCATGCCGCCGCGGCTGTGCGCGGCGACCAGCGCCATGCCGAACACCAGCATCGCCAGATGCAGCGGGTTCAGGCGGCGGAAGCCCAGCAGCACGAACAGGGCGACGCCCGCGAAATGCACGCCGACCTCGCCGGGGCGCAGGCTGATGAAGGGGACGCCGTAGCGCGGCCAGGTGGGGATCTGCGCGTTCAGAAGCTGGAACAGCGGATAGACGACCGGCATGACCGTGACGAAGAACACCGCGAAGCCGCCATAGGCCAGCACGAGGCGGCGCAGCCGTTCCGGCTCGTCGTACAGCAGGGCGATGACGACGAAGGCGAGCAGCCCGTACATCACGATCACGCTGTCGCGCAGCGCGTCGAAGCTGTAGGTGCCGAAGTAGGGCAGCGTGCGCGCCAGCACCCAGACGATCAGGATCGACAGCAGCGTTCCCGGCAGGCTGGACACGGTGGCGAAGACCCCGCCGGTGCGCAGCATGACCATCAGGCCGGAGAGCAGCAGCACCTCCCCAATGAACAGCGGCGGCGCCCCGATGTAGGCGAAGCCGCGCCCGGCCAGGGAATAGCCCAGCAGAACGACCATCAGGAAGGTCAGATAGTGATCCGCGGCGCGGGTCCGGCTGCGCTTCGGCGTGGAGAGGACGGCGCTCATGACGGGCGTCCGTAAGCGGCGGCGCGCAGCCGGGCGGCGATCCGACCCCAATCGCCGATCGCCACCACCATGCGGTGGGCGTTGGCCGCCATGCTCTGCCAGGCGCCGGGTCCGGTCCGCTCGGCCCGCGCCAGCGCGTCGGCCACCGCCTCCGCCGTCAGGGCCGACACGCCGAAGCCGGCGCCGTGGCCCTCCACATAGGGGACGAGGCCGGTCTCCCGCGTCACGATCAGCGGCAGGCCGGACAGGGCGGCCTCCAGGCAGCCGGTCGGCATCACGTCGTAGCGCGAGGTCAGCGTGAAATAGTGCCAGCCCGCCATCATCGCCGCCTTCTCCGCCCCGAAGACCGGGCCGTGGATGCGGATGAGGGTGCCGAGGCCGTGGGCGTTCGCCCGCCGTTCCAGCTCGGCGCGTGCGGGGCCGGACCCGGCCAGTTCCAGCACCCCGCGCCCGCCGGCGCGGCGGTAGGCGGCGAAGCCGTCGATCAGCAGGTCCACGCCCTTGTGGTCGATCTCGTAGCGCGCGCAATAGCCGAAGGTCAGCCGGTCGCCGTCCGGTGCTGCGCGCGGAACGGCGGCGGGAAGGCCGCCGCGCCGCGCCGACCAGGCGGTGTTGGGCAGCAGGCGGACGGCGGCGGCGGGGGCCACCCGGCGGACGATGGCGGCCTCCTCCTCCGTGATGGCGTGGACGAAGCGGGCGCGGGCGAAGGCCGGGCCGTCGAAGACGCGCAGCCACGCCGCGGGCAGACGGCGGCGCACCCGGCCCGCGATGTCGTAGACGTGGGAGCACTGGCCGTGCAGCGTCACGCCATAGGCGACGCCGCGCCGGTGCAGCCCGCGGGCGAGCGCGGCGAACAGGGGCTTCACCGCGCCATGGATGTGCACCAGCGTGTCCGGCCCGGCGCCGTCGAGCAGGCGGTCCAGCGTCGCGTCCGCGATGGTCAGTGACCGTCCCGACAGCCGTGGCCCGCCGAGGGGGAAGCGCTGCGCCGGGCAGTCCGCCGGGATGCCGGTCAGGGCGTCCGGATCGTCGGAGAACAGGCACAGCCGAGCGTCGTCGCCCATGGCGCGCTGCTCCGCGATCAGGCTGCGCACCACATTGTGCAGCCCGTTCGCCGAGGAAGGGTGGGCGATGGCCGGCTGGATCACGACGTGCCGGAGGTCGAGCGGGCGCAGCGGGGACTCCTCCACGGGAAATGCGGCGCTGCCGTCAGCGGGCGACATGGGCGGTCCTCGTCTTGGAGAGGTAGTAGTGGGCGGCGCCGACGCGCAGCAGGCTGGAGAACAGCAGGGCCATGCACACCCCGGCGACGCCGTACATCGCCGCCAGCGGGCCGACCACGGCGAACACCGCCAGCGTCCCGGTGACATTCACCACCAGCGCGAACTGGCTGCGCTGCACGCCGTAGAAGTAGGAGCAGACCATCTCCGCCAGATAACCGGCCAGCGCCCCGATGGAGAGCAGGCGCAGCGGCCAGTCCTGGTCGGCGTAGGGCGACATGGCGCCATAGACGACGTTCAGCATCTGGTGCGGGATCAGCAGACCCAGGCTGTAATAGACCAGCAGCGGCGCCGCCCCGATGACGACGTAGCCGCGGATCGCCAGCCACGCCTGCTCGTCCGGATGGAGCCCGCCGGCGCCTGTGGACAGGCTGCTGCGCCCGCGCGCGGCGATCTGCGGGACGAGGTTGCCCATGCCGATGATGATCGGGTTGGCGATGTTCACCAGATTGACCACGGCCTGGAACGCCGCGGTCGACGCCATGCCGTCCATCGCCGCCATCAGCCAGACGAGGCTCTGCACCCGCAGCATCAGGAACAGGTTGTTGGCGAGCGCCCAATGCCCGATCGACCAGAAGCGGCGGACGACCGTCGGCAGGTCCGACAGGCCGCTGAAGCGCGGACGCAGGATGGCGAAATGGACCACCGCCCCGGCCAGCGCCGGACCGGTCATGGCGATGAACACCCGCTCCAGCGTCAGATGGCCACCCAGCGCCATCAGGTTCAGCACGGCGATCTGGCCCAGATAGGTGACGCTGTCGCCCCACAGGGCCTTGTCATGCTTCAGCCCGGACATCAGCCCGCGCCGCCCGATCTCCTGCACCTGCCAGACGATGAAGTAGACCACGGCGGGGCCGACCAGTTCCGGCATGCCAAGCCCGTACCCGACCAGCGCCAGGATGCCGGACAGCGGCAGGATCGATCCGGTGGTCATCAGGACGGCGCGGCCCGCCAGGGTCCGGCGTTCGGCGGGGTCCAGCACCGCGCCTTCCACCGACAGCGGGTACTGGATCAGGCTGACATTGACGACCTGGAGCGCCAGCAGCACCGAGAGGAAGAAGACGAAGGTCCCGTATTCCTCCGACGAGAAGTTGCGGGCGAGCTGGATGTTGATGGCGAACATGCCCAGGCTGACCACGCCCTGGTCGGCGAGGGTCCAGAAACTGCGGACCAATGAGGCTGGCAGGGACGCCGGGATCATCTTCATGCGCTGCCGACCCGCGTCGTCTCGGTGGGGAGGGGGGCAGGCCGGGGCGTGGACTGCCGGTCTTCGTTGGCGGGGCGGGCGGGAGCGGTGCGCGGTGCGTCGCGGTAGGCCCAGCGCAGATAGTCCGCGGTCAGCGCCATGCCGTCCTCGAAGGTGAAGCGCGGCTCGTAACCGAGCAGGCGCCGCGCCTTGCCCAGATCGATGATCGCCCTGGCCTGATAGAGCGCCAGCTTCTGCGCGTCGGGCAGCCAGAGCTGGTTGCGGCTGGCCTTCTTCTTCAGGAAATAATGCACCATCACGAGATGGCGCAGCCGTGGCGGCAGGCTGTCGAACCCGCCCTGGAGAAGCCGGCGGGCCGGACGCCAGCGCACGATGATCTGGATGATCTTCTTCGGGTCCTGTAGCACCATGGCGATGTCGCGCCGCAGGCTCTTCATCTCCTTGCGGATGGCCTCGGCGGGCTGGAAGCGCAGGCTGTCCACGCCCAGCGCCTCCTGGAAGCGCCCGAAGACGGCGGCCCAGGGCGGGGCGTCGGGGCCGGAGATCACGAAGCGCTCCCCGATGGCCTGCGGGCTGCGGGTCGCCGCGATCATCGCGTCCACCAGATCGTCGATGTAGACGGCGTTGCACAGCCCGCCTTCCTGCGGCAGCACCACCGTGCCGCTCAGCAGCATCTCGGCGGGGGCGTTCGTCCAGGGCTTGCAGAAGGGGCCGTACACGATGGAGGGCTGGAGCACCACCCCCGGCAGGCCGCGCTCCCTCGCCGCGTCGAGCACCATCCTTTCCAGATCGAGTTTGTTCTGGACGTAGCTCCAGGCCCGGTCGCCGTCGCGCGTTTCCTCCGACAGTGGGCCGTCGGGCAGCGGTTCGTAGACGGAGAAGGTGCTGAGATGGACGAAGCTCTTCACCCCGTTGGCGAGGCTGGCGTCGATCAGCGCGTTCATCCCGTCGATGTTCTGGCGGCGCGACCGCACGTCGTAGGCGCAGTGGAAAACCCAATCGGCGCCGGACACCGCCTTGCCGATCGCTTCGCGGTCCAGCAGGTCGGCGCGGATGATCTCCACCGGGAAACGGGCCAGCCGCACCGCCTGCGCGATGTCGCGGACGATGCAGCGGACCTTGGCGCCATGCTCCAGGCACAGCCGCTCGACCAGCCGCCCGCCGATGAAGCCGGCGGCGCCGGTCACCACCACGGTGGGACCGTCTGTGCGGGGATCGGCGGCGGGTGCCGGACCGTCGACCCAGGGCAGGGCCAGCGGCTTGCGGCTGGCGTAGCAGCGCTCGATCAGCGCGGTGGAGGGCAGGGCCTCGCGCCCGCCGACGGCGGCCGGGCGCCCTTCGCGGATGGCCCCGGCGAAGTCCTTCAACTCCGCCTGGAACAGGTCGCCGAAGATCTGCGGCGGGATGTGGTTGGCGGAGAAGCCGTCATGGACGAAATCGAGGATCTGCGGCACGTCCGACGCGATCTGGTTCTCGTAGAGATGGACCTCGACGCTGCCCTTGGTGCCGAAGACGCGGATGGTGTTGCGCAGGGCGCGGGTGCGGCTCAGCTCCAGCGTTCCGGTGGCGCCGGAAGCCATGGTCAGGGACAGCCGGCAGTCGGATTCCAGCCCGCCGTGGCTGTCGTCGCTGTAATCGACCTCCGCCGCCTCGCCGAACCACCACAGCAGCAGGTCCAGCGTGTGCGACCCGGTGTCGAGCAGCACGCCGCCGCCCGCCCCGTCGCGGCGCAGCATGGCGGGCGAACTGATGCCCCAGTTGTAGACGAAGCCCTCCCGCGCCTCGAAGCGCAGGATGCGGCCGAGCTGGCCGGAGTCCACCAGCGCCTTCAGCCAGCGGACGCCGTTGACGTAGCGGCGCATCAGCCCGACCGCGAGCGCCAATCGACGCTCCTCCGCCGTCCTCACCATGCGTTCGGCGTCGGCCAGCGTGACGGCCAGCGGCTTTTCCATGAAGACGTGCTTCCCGGCCTCCAGCAGGCTCTGGCCGACCGGCGCGTGGAGCATCGGCGGGGCGGCCACCAGCGCCGCGTCGAACCGGTCCGCCGCCTCCCGCCAGTCGGCCACGGCGACGGGCGCGCGGTTGCGGCCCAGCAGGGCCTGCACCGCCTCCAGCCGCTCCGGCGAGGGATCGACGAGCACGCTCGGCCGCCAGCCCAGACGGAGCAGCGCCGGCAACAGGTGGTGGCTCACGATGCTGCCGCAGCCGATGATGGCAAGCCGCGGGAACTCGGCGTTGGTCATGGAATCCTCGTTCTTGGCTGTTCCCTCGGGGAGGGTAGGGTGAGGGGGTTGCGCGTGGCGGACCGTCCGGCAGAAGCGCGTCCCCCTCACCGGCTCTCAGCGGATGCCTCTGGCATCCGCCTGCCGCCGTCAGTGCTGGCCTTCGGCCAGCGCGAGAGGCCCCTATGGGCCCCCCCTCTCTCCGCTTTCGGCGGACCGGAGGTCCGCCTGTCGCGTCAGCGCAAACGTCGTTTGCGCGTGACCAGAGGGGGAGGGCTGGTTCGACTGGGTTAGGAGTGCCGCGCGGGCGCGTGCAGGGCGTAGTAGTAGGCGTCGTCCTTGTGGCCGTACTTGATGTGCTTGGACGCGACGACCCGCGACAGCACGACGCCGCCGACCGCGCTGTCGACCGATTTCAGCTTGTTGAAGCCGGCCGTCACGGTTTCCAGCGGGGTGTGTTGCCAGCGGACGACGTAGATCACACTGTCGGCCAGGAAGGACAGGGCCAGCGCGTCGGAGAACAGCATCACCGGGGCCGAGTCGATCACCACCACGTCGTAATTGTGGCGCGCCCATTGGATCAGGTCGCTCATCGCCTGGGAGCTGATGCGGTCGTGCGCGTCGGGGGTGCCGACGGCGTTGCCCAGGACGCCGAGGTTGGTGGTCTCCTGATGGATCAGGTCGTCGATGCCGACGCGGCCGTCCAGCAGGTCGGCGACGCTGCCCTGCGGTTGGAAGCCCAGCAGCTTCGCGATGGAGGGGCGGCGGAAATCCGCGTCGATCAGCAGCGTGTTGAGCCCCAGCCCGGCCAACGACCGCGCCAGATTGGCCGCCAGTACCGACTTGCCTTCCTTGGGGATGGAGGAGGTGACGAGCAGAACCTTGGGCGGCGTCCCCCGCTTGCGCGGCATGCAGGCCATGGTGCGCACCGTCTGGATCGCCTCGCGGAAGGCCCCGATCTCGCGGGCGCGGCGGCTGTCGGGGTGGAGAGGCAGGTTCCAGGCCGCCTCGTTGCGGGGGAGCGACGGGACCATGCCGAGGCAGGGCACGCCGGTCGCCCGCTCCACCTGGCTCGGTGTGCGCAGGCCGGAGCTGAGCCGCTCCAGCAGCAGCACCAGCGCCACCGCCAGCGCCGTGGAGCCGACCAGCCCGACGCCCAGCGACATGCGCAGCTGCGGGAAGGCCGGGCGGATCGGCGGCAGGGCCGGGGCGCTGAGATGCGCGTCCAGCGCGCCGGTGTTCTTCAGCGCCATCGTCTGCTCGTAGCGTTCGGCGAGACTGCGGTAGAGCGTGCGGTGCGCGTCGGCGGAGCGCTCCAGATCGCGGAGCTGGATGCCGGTCGCCTCGATGCCCTTCTGCTGCTCCTGCAGGTCGGCGATGCCTTTCAGCAAGGTGGCCTCGCGGATGCGCGCGACCTCCAGATCGGCGTCCAGACCCTTCTGGATCTTGCCGACCTCGTCGCGGATGCGGGCCTTCAACTCGCCGATGCCGCGGCGGAGATTCACGATGTCCTGATGCTTGTCGCCATAGACCTGCTGAAGCTCGGCCAGCCGGCGCTCCAGCATCGCCTCCGCCTCGCGCAGCTTTTGGATCAGCGGGGAGGCCAGCACCTCAGGGATCGCTGCGGCGTTGTTGGTGGCGGTCTGGTCGCGGGCCTGGCGCACGCGGGCCTCGGCCGCCGCCTTCTGCGCCTGCGCGGCGGTCAGCTGGGTGGCGAGTTCGTTCATCTGCTGCTGGACCATGTTGCGCCCGTCCGGCGGCAGCTCCAGCAGGCTGTTCTCCTTGCGGAAGCCGCGGATGGCCTCCTCGGCGACGCGCACCGCCTCGCGCGCCTCGACGAGCCGCCCGCCGAGCCACTGGTTGACCCGCTCGGTCATGTCGCGGTTCATCGCCGTCCGGTAGTCCAGATAGGCTTGGCCGAAGGCGTTGGCGATGGCGGCGGCCTTGGCGGGATCGACCGACGAGGCCTCGATGATGATGGTGAAGGACCGATCGTCGTTGCGCGCCTCGATCCGGCGCAGCAGCGTGTCGATGGTCAGCAGGCGGGCCTGATCCGGGTCGCGGGCGATGGGGCTTTCATCGGCGCGGAACAGGGCGGTCGCCTGCTGCACGACGTGGCGCAGGATGTCGTTTCCTTCCGGCGGCAGCGCGCCGACACCGGCCTTGGTCACCCGCTTCAGCCAATGATCGTCCGCGCCGTCCGGCGCCTTGAGCGTCGGGTTGAATTCGGGATCGTTCTGCAGGCCCAGCTTCTCCACCACCCGCTCCGCCAGGGCGCGCGAGCCGACGATGGACACCTCGCTGCGCACCGCGGGAGCCTCGGGCGTCAGGTTGGACACCACCGACTTGAACTCCGCCAGCTCGACCCGCCGGGAATCGAGCTGCACCATCGCGGTGGCCCGATACATCGGCTTCAGCGACTGCATGACGTAGGTGATGGTCGCCGTTCCCAGCAGGATGACGGTGAGCAGCAGCAGCTTGCGCCGCCACAGCACGGCCAGCGTGGCGAAGACCGTCGCCTCCTGCCGGCCGCGGACATCGGAGGAGTCCCCGGCGCCCGATTGCAGGAGACTGTCCGGAAGGACGCTGGCGTGCGCTTCGTGGCCCGGAAGCGTTCCGCCTTTGCCGATCGAAGAATTCACGTCGTCGCCCCTTTTCGTCTTGCTGGCTGGCGGTCCGGTCCGGGATGGGCGTGGCGGATGGGTGCAAAGGACGCGTTGCGGTCCTTTGTTTTCATTGGAGATAACCGAAAATTCGGATGCCTGTTAAAGAGCAGAGCCGAATTGACGGAGGTATTCCATTGCTGCAACCGTCGCCGGACAGACTTCGATTATCGTGAATGGGGCCACGCAACAATTGAAAAAAAGAAGGCCCATCCGTCTCTGTGCTTACGACGGCGACCGTCATAAATAATCATATCCGATACCCCGTCCGCGTGTTTGACGGTCAACACTGCGCCGGTCACAGTTTGCCGGGTGCAGCGGGGCCGGTTCAGGCTCCAAAACTCCGCACAATTCCAGACATGGCCATGCATTCCTGCGTAGAGGGCCGAGTGATGGCCCGTATTGCATGGCAAAATGCTGTGGCTTGTCGGCGATTTTTAAAATAATCGCGGAAGAAGTTGGGCGCGACATCCCCGCGTGTCGCCGCTGTCTGGTCAAATTTCCTGGTCAACTCCATGGAGAGGCTCAATGACGTCCACGACTGAGCGCGTTCTTGTGACAGGCGGCGCCGGGTTCATCGGATCGCACCTGTGCGAGCGTCTTCTGGCCGCCGGGAAAGAGGTCCTGTGCGTCGACAACTATTTCACGGGCGCGCGTTCGAATATTGCGCATCTGCTGGAAAATCCGAAGTTCGAGGCGGTGCGCCACGACATCACCTTCCCCCTCTATGTCGAGGTGGACGAGATCTACAACCTCGCCTGCCCGGCCTCGCCGGTGCATTACCAGTTCGACCCGGTGCAGACGACCAAGACGTCGGTGCACGGCGCCATCAACATGCTGGGGCTGGCCAAGCGGGTGAAGGCGACGATCCTCCAGGCCTCGACCAGCGAGGTCTACGGCGATCCCTTCGTCCACCCGCAACGCGAGGATTATTGGGGCAACGTGAATCCCATCGGTCCGCGCGCCTGCTACGACGAGGGGAAGCGCTGCGCCGAGACGCTGTTCTTCGACTACAACCGGCAGCACAAGGTCCCGATCAAGGTCGCGCGCATCTTCAACACCTACGGGCCGCGCATGAATCCGAACGACGGGCGCGTGGTGTCGAACTTCATCGTCCAGGCGCTGAAGGGCGATCCGATCACGATCTACGGCGACGGGTCGCAGACGCGGTCCTTCTGCTACGTCGACGATCTGGTCGAAGGGCTGCACCGGCTGATGGAAACGGACGGGACGGTGACCGGCCCGGTCAATCTCGGCAACCCCGGCGAGTTCACCATTCTGGAACTGGCGGAAACCGTCATCCGGATGACCGGTTCGCGCTCCCGGATCGAGCGGCACCCGCTGCCCCAGGACGATCCGCGGCAGCGCAAGCCGGACATCGCCAAGGCCAACGCCTACCTGAAATGGATGCCGCATGTGCCGCTCGAAGAGGGGCTGGAGCGCACCATCGCCTATTTCGCCAAGACCTATTTCTGAGCGCGGCGACGCAGCCGGCAGCGCCGCCGCATCGCTGGGGTGCGGCGGCCGGGAATGGGCCAACAGGGAACGGCGGATGTTCGAACTCCCTTCACGAGACAGCTCGGCGAAGCCGGAATACGGCACGCGCGTGGGGATGGCCTTCCAAGGCCCGCGCCCGGCGTCCATGTCGCCGGTCGCCGCGGCGGCTTCCGCCCCCGCCCTGCTGTGCGGGCTGGTGGCCGCGGACGCGCTGATGGTCGTCGGGACGGGGCTGGCGGCGGAAGGCATCGCCGCCCGTCTGCTGCGGGCCGCCCCGGCCGATCCGGCCCTGTTCACAGACGCCGTTCATGCTTTCGCAGGCGTCTTCAACGCCGCGGTCGGCCCGCTGGCGGTGCTGTCGCTGATGTGCTTCTACAGCGCGGGCTGCTACCGCAACCTGCGTCCCAAGGCGGTGCGGCGGACCATCGGTTCGCACGCCGGGCCGCTGTTCGGGGCCTGGACGGCGGCCTTCCTGGTGCTCGTCCTCATGCTCGGCGTGACGGGGGATCTGCGGCGGCTGGACACGGCGGCGGCGGGGACGCTGTGGCTGTGGTACGGGCTCGGCCTGTTCGGGTTGACCGCGTTGCGCGGCCTCTTCCTCCGCTTGGCGCGCGACTGGAACCTGGCCGGCGGTTTGCGACAGCGGACCCTGCTGGTCGGCACCAACGATCTTGCCTTCGAATGGCTGGACCGGCTCCAGCGCGCGGAAGGGGCGGGCTATCAGGTGATCGGCGCGGTGTCCACCGCGGCGGACCGGCCGACATCCATGAACGCTCCGCCCCTGGCCACCGCCCGGCTGGCCGGGGTGCCGGTGCTGGGAAGCGTGACCGGGCTGGTCGAGCAGGTGCGCAAGAACCGCATCGACCTCGTGGTGGTGGCCCTGCCCTGGAGCGCCGAGGCCGAGATCACCGACATTCTGGAACGGCTGCGCGTCCTTGCGGTGGACGTCCGCCTGCTGCCGCATCGGCTGATCGCCCGCACCGCGGGCCTGTCGGTCGATGCGACGGCGGGCATTCCGCTGCTGGGCGTTATCCATCACCCGCTGGCCGGCTGGCGCGGCGTGCTGAAGCGGTCGGAGGACCTGCTGATCGGCGGCGCGGCGCTGGCCGCGCTGGCGCCGCTTCTGCTGCTGGCTGCGGCGGCGATCAAGCTGGAAAGCCCCGGCCCGGTGCTGTTCCGCCAGAAGCGCTTCGGCTTCAACAACGAAGAATTCGAAATCTGGAAGTTCCGCACGATGCACACCGACCGCGGCGACCAGTCGGGCGCGCAGCGGACCGTGCGCAACGATCCGCGGGTGACGCGCGTTGGGCGCATTCTGCGCCGCACGAGCATCGACGAGCTTCCGCAGCTCTTCAACGTCCTGCGCGGCGACATGTCCATCGTCGGGCCGCGGCCCCATCCCGTCGCCATGAAGGCCGGGGACGTGCTGTACCACGAGGCGGTGGAGAACTACGCCTGCCGCCACCGCGTCCGTCCCGGAATCACTGGCTGGGCACAGGTGAACGGGCTGCGCGGCGAGATCGACAACCTCCACACCGCCGCCCGCCGCGTCGAGCACGACCTCTATTACGTCGACAACTGGTCCCTGGGGCTGGACGCCGAGATCATGGTGCGCACCGCCCTCCTCCTTTTCTGGGACCGCAACGCCTATTGACCGGCGAAGACACCGAAAGAGCAACGAACAACAGTGAAGGAGTTAGACGTCATGTCCGTCGCCCTTGTCACCGGTTCCTGCGGATTGATCGGGTCGGAGAGTTGCCTGCATTTCGGTGCGTTGGGAATGGACGTCGTCGGCATCGACAACGACATGCGACGGACCTTCTTCGGCGACGAGGCCTCGACCGCGTGGCAGCGCCAGACGCTGGAGCAGACGCTGCGCCAGCGCTACCGCCACCACGCCATCGACATCCGTGACGCCGCGGCCATCGACGCGCTGTTCGAGCGGCACGGCTCGGCCATCTCCCTGATCATCCACACGGCGGCCCAGCCGTCGCACGACTGGGCGGCGCGCGATCCGCAGATGGATTTCTCGGTGAACGCCAACGGCACGCTGAACCTGCTGGAGGCGGCGCGGCGGCACTGCCCGGACGCGGTGTTCATCTTCACCTCGACCAACAAGGTCTACGGCGACACGCCGAACCGCCTGCCGCTGATCGAGAAGGAGACGCGCTACGAGATCGACCCGGCGCACCGCTACGCCGGCGGCATCGCCGAGGACATGTCGATCGACGCCACCCTGCACAGCCTGTTCGGCGCCTCCAAGGTGGCCGCCGACGTGCTGGTCCAGGAATACGGCCGCTATTTCGGCATGAAGACGGTGTGCTTCCGCGGCGGCTGCCTGACCGGGCCGAACCATTCGCCGACGCAGCTTCACGGCTTCCTGGCTTATCTGATGCGTTGCGCCGTCACCGGCACCCGCTACGACGTGATCGGCTACAAGGGCAAGCAGGTCCGCGACAACATCCACAGCAACGACCTGATCGCCGCCTTCCACGCCGTCCACGACGCGCCGCGCAGCGCCGAGGTCTACAACATCGGCGGGGGACGCGCGAGCAACTGCTCCATCCTGGAGGCGGTGGCTCTGTGCGAGGAGATCACCGGGCGCCCGATGGACTTGGCCTTCAAGGAGGCCAACCGTATCGGCGACCACATCTGGTGGGTCAGCTCGCTCGACCGGTTCCGCTCCCATTACCCGTCCTGGGACATCCGGCACGACGTGCGCAACATCCTCACCGACATTCACGACAGCAATCGGCGCCGCTGGCGCGTGGAGGCCGTGGCATGATCGACCATGGGAAAAAGGAAGTGCTCGGCGTCTACGTCAACGCCGTCGATTACGAGGCCGGCGTGCGCGCCATCATCGACGCGGCGGAGCAGCAAAAGCCCTTCGCGGTCAGCGCGCTTGCCGTTCATGGGGTGATGACCGGAGCGCTGGACCCCGAGCACCGTTACCGCCTGAACGCCATCGACCTCGTGACGCCGGACGGCCAGCCGGTGCGCTGGGCGTTGAACCGCCTGCACGGCGCCGCCCTGCCGGACCGCGTCTACGGCCCGAACCTGATGCTGCGCACCTGTGCGGCGGCGGCGGCGAGGGGGCTTCCCATCTACCTCTACGGCGCCACGGCGGGGCTGCTCGACACGCTGACCACGGCGCTGACGGAGCGCTTCCCCGGTCTGATCATCGCCGGCGCCCGCCCGTCCGCCTTCCGCACCCTGAGCGCCGAGGAGCGCGCGGCGGTGGACCGCGAAATCCTGGAGTCCGGCGCGCGGATCGTCTTCGTCGGGCTTGGCTGCCCGCGCCAGGAAACCTGGGTCTACGAGCACAAGGCGACGCTGTCGATGCCGCTGATCGCGGTCGGGGCGGCTTTCGACTTCATCGCCGGGAAACAGCCTCAGGCGCCGATGTGGATGCAGAATTCCGGTCTGGAATGGCTGTTCCGGCTGTCCACCGAGCCGCGGCGGCTGTGGCGGCGCTACGTCATGCTGAACCCGGCCTTCCTGTTCCTGCTGGCCTGCCAGGCGGTGCAGATGCCGCTGGTCCGCAGCGGCCAGGCACGGCGTCCGAAAGGAGAGCTTCGATTTGGCTAGATGCTGGCCGTTCCTTCGCGGTTGCCAAATACAGAAAGTGTTTTTATAAATGAAAACCCCTCCGATGCTGTGATTCTGTGTGCCGTTTTTAAAATGAAACGGCATGGTGTCGGCGGTTTTTCCTGAACGACCTCGGAACAGCGCTTTGAACCGCAACCGACGCGGTCCGCGCTTCCATGACAGTCGAGGATTCCTGCGATGAGCCTGAAGATCCTGTCGGCGATCGTCGTGCCGCCGCATCTGGCGGTCAGCGGCGCCAGCAAGGCGGCGGAGAAGTTGAGCGTCGCGCTGCAGGCGCACGACCGCATCGACATCGCGAACATGGGCATGGCGAGTCGGGTCCCGATGGACCTGAGCAAGCCGGGCGAACGGATCGACGTCCGGACATCCTGCCTCCTTGCCAGCCCCTTCGCCGGGCTCGACTCCGTCCTGCCCAACCGCGCGAAGACGCTGTTCTACCAATCGAGCATCCCGGCGCTGATCCGCCACGGCTCCTACGATCTGGTGCACATCCACAACCCGATCCCGGCGCTGGAGATGATGCGGGTGGCCCGCGCCTGCGTGGCGAAGGGCGTGCCCTATGTGGTGTCCACCCACGGCTTCGTGGAAATCGGCAACCCGGCGGCCTTCCGGCGCATGGACGCGGCGCGGCGGCTGGCCTGGGATCTGCTGATCGACCGCCCGGTCCGCTACGTCGTCCGCAACGCGGCGGCCATCTGCGCGATCTCCCCGGTGGACCTGCCCATCGTCCGGAACTTCGGCTTCACGGGGGAGGACATCGCCGTCATTCCCTACGGCGTGGACCGCCCGAACGACTGGGGCGCGCCGACCCCGGCGGACCGCGACATTCACCGCAAGTTCGGCATCCCGGAGCGCGAGGAGGACGGCGGTCCATTCACCGCCTTCTTCCTGGCCAACCACACCGCCAACAAGGGGCTGGGCGTGCTGCTCGACGCCTTCGTGGGGCTGTCGATGCCGTTCCGCCTGATCGTCGGCGGCGAGAAGCGGGACTTCGTCGATTACGAGGCCTACCAGCGCCGCTGCGGGCCGGGCCAGACCATCCATCTCACCGGCAATCTGGCCGAGGCGGAGGTCGCCGCCATGTTCCGCCGCTCCGACCTGTTCGTCTTCCCGACCCTGGCCGACACCTTCCCCAACGTGATCCTGGAGGCGATGGCCTTCGGTGTCCCGGTGGTGGCGAGCCGGGTCGGCGGCATCCCGCATCAGGTCGACGACGGCTGCGCGGTGATCGTCGAGCCGGGCGACCCGCAGGCCCTGCGCGCCGCCGTCGAGCAACTCGCCGCCGACCCCGAGCGGCGGGCGCGGATGGGCCGCCATGGCCGCCTGCGCGCCACCCAGCGCTTCGATTGGGCCGCCGCCGCCGCCGACACCCACCGGCTTTACGAAGCGGTGGTCCGCCGCCCGGCGGGCGCCGCCGTCCTCAAGGCCGCCTGAACCCCTGCCCATCCGGTAAAAGCCGCAGCAATGGAGAAGAAATTTATGGAAGGCAAGACGCTCGTGACCGGCGGGGCCGGCTTCGTCGGCTGCAATCTGGTCAAGAACCTGCTGGAGGACGGGCGCGACGTCGTCGTCCTGGACGCCCTGCTGCGGCCGGGCAGCGAGCGGAACGCGGCGTGGCTGCAAACCCTCAACGCCGGGTCCCGCCTGACCTTCATGAAGGCCGACGTGCGCGACTTCGCCGCCGTCAAATCCTGCATGGCCGGAGCGGAGGAGGTTTACCACCTCGCCGGTCAGGTCGCGGTGACCTCCTCGCTGGACGATCCGCGCACCGACTTCGACATCAACACGCTCGGCACCTTCAACGTGCTGGAGGCGGCGCGGCGCATGAAGAACCCGCCGAAGGTGGTCTTCACCTCGACCAACAAGGTCTATGGCGGGCTGGAGCATGTGGCGGTGGAGCGGACCGGCAGCCGCTACCGCTTCGTCGACCGCCCGCTCGGCGTCTCGGAGGCGGAGCCGCTGGACTTCCATTCGCCCTACGGCTGCTCCAAGGGGGCGGCGGACCAATATGTGCGCGACTACGCCCGCATCTACGACCTGCCGACCGTCGTCTTCCGGATGAGCTGCATCTACGGCCCGCGCCAATTCGGCAACGAGGACCAGGGCTGGGTCGCGCATTTCATCATCTCGGCGCTGAGCGGGCGGCCCATCCACATTTACGGCGACGGCATGCAGGTGCGCGACGTGCTGTTCGTGGAAGACCTCGTGCGGGCCTTCCGCCTCGCCACCGAGAAGATCGAGGTCAGCCGCGGGCAGGTCTTCAACATCGGCGGTGGGCCGGAGAACACCATCTCGGTCTGGCGCGAGTTCGGGGAGATGCTCTCGACCCTGCGCGGCGAGCCGGTGGAGGCCGACTTCTCCGACTGGCGGCCCGGCGACCAGCCCTGCTACGTCAGCGACATCCGCAAGGCGGAGGAGGTTCTCGGCTGGCGTCCGCAGGTGGACCGCGACACCGGCATCCGCCGGCTGTGGGACTGGGCGGAAGGCTATCTCGCGCAGAACGGCCTGCCCACGGACCAGACCCAGTTGGAACCGGGCCGCATCGCCCTCAGCGCGTAATCCCATTCCTGTGCGGTGGAGGAACCAATGGACGTTCTTGTAACGGGCGGAGCCGGATTCATCGGCTCCCACATCACGCACCGCCTCGTGTCGCTCGGCCACCGGGTGACGGTGATCGACAACGAGTCCACCGGGCTGCGCTCCAACGTGCCGGCGGAGGTGCGCTACATCCGTGGCGACGTCACCAACCCCGACGATCTCGACAAGGCGTTCGAGGAGCGGCCCGACGCGGTGATCCACATCGCCGGGCAGGTGTCGATCATCCGCGCCTTCAGCAACCCGGTCGGCGACCTGCGCACCAACGTGGAAGGGACGGTGAACGTCCTTCAGCAGTGCGTGGAGCGCGGGGTGAAGCGCCTTCTCTACGCCAGCTCGATGAGCGCCTACGGCAACGCCGAGACCGTGCCGACGCCGGAGGACACGCCCTGCTCTCCGGTGTCCTACTACGGGGTGACGAAATACGCGGGCGAGCGCTACGTCCATCTGACCGCGGCGCGGCCCGACCTGCCGGGCGGCTTGGACGTCACCTCATTCCGCATGTACAACGTCTACGGACCGCGGCAGGCGGTGGATAACCCCTATCAGGGCGTGCTGGGCATCTTCCTGGGCAACATCATCCGCGGCGAGCCGATCCGTATCTACGGAGACGGCAAGCAGACCCGCGACTTCGTCTTCATCGACGACGTGGTGGACGCCTGGGTCGGCGCGCTCGACAACCCGGCCAGCCATGGGAAGATCTTCAACCTCGGCAGCGGGCGGCAGACCAGCATCAGCGAACTGGCCGACCTCGCGCTGGGTGCGCTGGGGCGGACGCGGGCGGACCATCCCGTGCTTTACCACCCCGAACGTCCGGGCGAGCAGCGCAGCGTGCAGGCGGACGTGGCCTATGCCGGGTCGGTGCTCGGCTGGACGCCGCGCACCCGGCTGGAGCAGGGGCTGGCGGAAACCGTGCGCTGGGCGCTGCGTGAGAATGGCCGCGAAAACGGCCAGGACAGCAGCGAGGACAGCGGCCAGGCGAACGGCATGGCGGAGCGCGCCGTGGCCTGACGGCCATCTTTCGAGCCGGCCAGGGATGGCTTCGGCAACGCCATCAAGCAACAGGAGTGGAATGATGCGGATCGCTGTTGTGGGGACCGGCTATGTCGGTCTCGTGTCCGGCGCCTGCTTTGCCGAATTCGGCATCGACGTGTGCTGTGTGGACAAGGATGAGACGAAAATCCGGCGCCTGAGGGGCGGCGAGATCCCCATCTACGAACCCGGCCTCGACGTCCTTGTGGCGCGCAACATGGCGGCGGATCGTCTGTCCTTCACCTCCGACCTCGCGGTCGCCATGGAGGGGGCGGACGTAGTGCTGATCGCTGTCGGCACCCCCTCCCGTCCCGGCGACGGCGGCGCGGACCTGACCTACGTGCACGCCGCGGCGGCGGAGATCGCGCGGACCATGTCCCGCTACACCGTCATCGTGACCAAATCGACCGTTCCGGTCGGCACCGGACGCCAGATCGCCGCGCTGGTGCGCGACATCAACCCGCGCGCCGAGTTCGACGTGGTGTCCAACCCGGAGTTCCTGCGCGAAGGTTCGGCCATCGGCGACTTCATGCAGCCCGACCGCGTGGTGATCGGCGCCGACTCCGACCGCGCGCGGGCGGTGATGGACGCCCTCTACCAGCCGCTGATCCGCGCCGGGACGCCCTTCGTGCGCACCGGCATCGAGACGGCGGAGCTGACGAAATACTCGGCCAACGCCTTCCTGGCCTTCAAGATCACCTTCATCAACGAGGTGGCCGACCTGTGCGAGCGGGTGGGGGCCGACGTGCAGGACGTGGCGGCGGGCATGGGGCTGGACGGGCGCATCGGGCGTCCGTTCCTGAACGCCGGGCCTGGCTTCGGCGGCTCCTGCTTCCCCAAGGACACCGAGGCGCTGGTGCGCACCGGGCGGCAGCACGGCGCGCCGGTCCGGCTGATCGAAACGGTGGTGGACGTGAACCGGGCGCGCAAGCGGCTGATGGCCGGGCGGATTCTCCAGGCCTGCGGTCCGGACGCGGCGGGCAGGAGGGTCGCCGTGCTGGGCATCACCTTCAAGCCCGACACCAACGACATGCGCGAGGCGGCGAGCCTGGAAATCATCCCGCTGCTTCAGGAGGCCGGCGTCACGGTCCATGCCTACGACCCCGCCGGCATGGAGGAGGGGCGCCACCTGCTGCCCGGCGTGGTCTGGCATGACGACGCCTACGCCCCGCTCGTCGAGGCCGACTGCGTCGCCATCCTGACGGAATGGAACGAGTTCCGCGCGCTCGATCTGGGCCGCGTCCGCAGCCTGATGCGGCGCCCGGTGATGGTCGATCTGCGCAACGTCTATACTCCGGCGGCCATGGCGGCGGCGGGGTTCCACTATTGCTCGGTCGGGCGGCGGGACGCGCGGCCCGAGGCGGCGAAGCGGCGCAAGGCGGCGGAGGCCATGCTGCTCAGCAACGGCTTTGCGGCGGACTCCTGTGTCCTTCCCTTCTCCGGACAGCTTGCGGCCGCCGCCTCCGATCTGGCGGATTGACGCGGGCGCAACGCCGGCCGACTCCGGTCACGCACCGGTGCCCTGAACGGACCGCCCCCGCCCCGGCGGCGGTCCGGCACGGGATGCCGGTTGGGATCTCCCGATTCCGAAAGACACAGCCATGATTGGCTTGGACGCGCCGGCCGGAATCCGTCGAGAATTCATGCCCCGTGCACCCTCCGGTGCGCGGGGCGGCGCCGTTCCCCCGCACCCGGACGGGGGGACCGGCGGACGGGCACCGATCGCCGTGCTGCTGATCGACGACCGCTCCTTGTTCGGCGAAAGCCTCGCCGCCGCCATCAACGCCTTCGCGCCGGACGTGGCGGTCAGCCACCGGCGCAGCGCCGCGGCTCTGGCCGACCTTCCCGCCGCGCTGCGCGGCACCGACGTGGTTCTGGTGAGCATCGGGCGCGCCGACCCGGCCAAGGGGGGCGTCGGCCAACTTCTGGACGCGCTGGCGGGCAGCGGCCCCCATCCTCCCGTGGCCGTTCTGGCCGACCGTCCCGGCGCGGCGGTGGCCGACGCCGCGGTGCGCCTCGGGCTGCGCGGGGTGCTGAGCGGACGGATGCCGCTGGCCGAGGTGATCGCCGCCCTGCGGCTGATCCACGGTGGCGGTACGCTCAGCCCCGATCCGGCCGCCGATCCCGGCCCCAAACTCGGCTGAACGACTCCTGAGCGGCCGGTTCGGCCGGTTGCCAGGCCTTGCGCACGGCCTCGGCGCGGTTGGAGGCGCCCAGCGCCCGCAGGATGCCGCGGACATGGACTTTCGCCGTATTCTCGCTGATTCCCAGCTCCTGCGCGATGACGCGGTTCGATTTCCCCTCGCGAAGCCGTTGCAGCACGCCGCGCTGACGCGCCGTCAGCGCGGTGCCGGATGGCGCGGGCGGGTCGTCCTCCGTGGCCTCGCGACGCTCCGGCACGCGGTGGAGGAAGGGGGAGGGAAAGAAGGTGCCGCCTTCCGCCACCAGACGCAACGCCTCCTGGGCGACGGCGAGGCCGACGCTGGTCGGCAGACACCCCCGCACGCCCAGCCGGCTGGCTTCCAGCGGCAGGTCCGCCTCCTCCCCGTCGGACAGGACGACCAGAGGCGTGCCGCCGAAGGCACCGGCAACATCGCGCAACGTCGCCAGGACGCTGCCGTTCGGCGGGGTCAGGCTGACGACGTTGCACAGCACGACGGCGGGTTGCGTTCCAGCGGCAAGCATCGCCTTCGCCTCGCCCAGCGACGCCGCGGTCCGCATCTGCAGGGACGGGTCGCGCAGGCTGAGGCCGGCGGACAGACTTTCACGGGTCAACGGTGTTTCATCCAGAAGGAGGGCCGCGATGCTCCGGCGCCCATTCATCGGTTCCGGACCGCGTGCGGCGGCGCGGGGGGATGGAACCGCCTTCCCGCTCGAAGCCATGAAGCATGTCTCCCGACCCGTTTTCCTGGTCTTATGCTGCGCTGCACCCAGACGCTCGTCAACGTCAATCCCGCGCAGAAATAACTATGTCGGACTTTTCCTTTACCTCCTATTTGAAGCATTTCCGTTAGATTTTCGTTTCTTTCGGAGAGGTTTCGGTAATCACCATCCGGAAGCGCAGTGTCTTGTCCTTGTGATCTTTCCATTGGTCAGAGCGCACTGCTCCCCGACTTGTGCCAATGGGGTCTGTTCCTTCGGTTGCAAAGCAGAGGGTGGCGGGCGATGACCTCCCTCGGCGCGGGTCCGGGATGAGGCGGAACAGATACTCCACGCCGCTCCTATCCTCACAAAGGCGTACGCGCCCCGTGCAGAACGGCTTCATGGACGCCGGAATGGGTACGGACTGGAACGCCGACACGCCACAACCCTGCATCGAAGTGCGTATTTACCGGGCCTGCTGTTCTGGTAACGTTGAAAGCATCAAATGCAAACCGCGCAAGCATTCCTGATGATCTTCCAACAGAAACAATCCATGTGGTCGGCAGGGAAGGGCGCTGAAAATGAAAAAAATGAAATCTATCCGAGTATCCGCGAGCGGACGCGCTCACCCGAGAATTGTAGCCTCTTTGGCCGGTGACGGCAGGCGGTTGCCTGCCACCCCGGTTTGACAGGGTGCGAAACAATGGCGTTTGACCGAAAGGGGGAGCGGATGGCGACGGACATCAAGCAGCAAGCGGGGATGGCTCCAGGTATAGCCCCAGGAATAGCCCCAGGAATAGCCGTGGTCCTGGTGGACCCGAACAGCCTGACCAGGGATTGCTTCTCGCTCGGCCTCGGCACGCTGTGCCAGGACATGACCGTGCGATCGGTGGCCTCGCTGAAGGACGCTGCCGGTGTCCTGGCGCGGGACGGGCGGACCGAGGTCGTGCTGTGCAACATCGGCGCGCAGGCTGGGCTGAACGACGTCCTGTGCGCGGCCATCCGCGACGCGGTGTCGGCCTGCCTGCCGGTGCCGCTGGTGCTCATCTCGGACCGCGACGACGGCGGGATGATCCTGGAAAGCCTGCGCCTCGGCGTGCGCGGCTACATCGTGCCCAGCCTCGGGCTGGGGGTCATGCTGGAGGCGATCCGGCTGGTTGCCGCCGGGGGGACCTTCGTGCCCGCCACGTCCCTGCAATCGCTGATCGCGCCGATGCCCGGCGGCATCGCCGTTCCGCAGACCCCGCCGCCGGGTGTCCCTGTGCCGGTGACGGACCGGATCGGCGGGCTGACGCCGCGGGAAATGGCCGTGCTGACCTGCATGCGCGAAGGCAAGTCGAACAAGCTCATCGCCTACATGCTGGGCATGTGCGAGAACACCGCCAAGGCCCATGTGCGCAACGTGCTGAAGAAGCTGGGCGCCACCAACCGGACGGAGGCCGCCTTCATGGCGCACGCCCATCTGTCCCGTGGCGCGGCCCTGGAATCGAATCAGCCCTGATCGGTTGGTCCCGTGATGGAACGGTGCGGGACCCGCCCGCGCCGTTCTTGCGCGTTGCGCTCAGTTCTCCTCGCGCATGACGCGGCACACCGCTTCCGTCCGGTTGGTGGCGCCGAGCCGTCGCAGGATGTTCCGGACATGCACTTTGACGGTGCTTTCCCGCATTCCCAACTCGTGGGCGATGACCTTGTTGGGCTTGCCCTCCTGAAGGCATTCCAAGACGGCGAGTTGACGCGGGGTCAGTTGCGTCAGATGGGGCTTGCCGTTGACCGCGGAAGCCGGGACGGATAAGGCGGCGTGACGCACCGGGTCCGGCATTCCGGCCTGGTCGATGATCAGGCGGTGCAGGATGGTGGCCGGAACGAAGATGCCGCCCGCCGCGACCATACGGATCGCCTCCAGAGCCATGGTCAGGCCGACGGTGGTCGAGATGTAGCCGTGCGCGCCTTGGCGGATGGCTTCCAGCGCGGTCGCCGTCTCGTCGGAATCCGACAGAATGATTAGCGGGATGCCGTCCAGGACGGCCAGCAGTTCGGCCAGCCTCGGCCGGAAATCCGGGTCGGAGGCGAGCCGCCCGCTGAAATTGGCCAGCGCCACGTCCGGCGCCCCGTCGCGCCGCCGCACCACGCTTTCCAGGTCGGCCAGGGTCGCCGCCGTCAGCACCCGCACACCCCGTCCGCACAGGTTCAGGCTGGTGGACAGGCTTTCCCGCGTCAGTGGCGTTTCATCGTGCAGGATGGCGGTGACGACCTGATCCTCCCCCAGGGGCCGGGCGCCTCCGGACATCCGGTAGTAGGACCCGAACGAGCCGGGGTCGTTCATCGGGGCGGCGGTCAAGCGAGTGGCGGCGAGGATGTGGTTGGACGTGAAGGAGGTGACCGGTGGGGCGCGGCGGAAGGCGTTGGGCAGGCGCGTTCCGTCTTTGCACGGCAACATACAAAATCTCCCTCAGCCACACATCATGGACACGCCGCCCCGTGGAACCGTCCAGGATCGCCGCCAACGTCGCCGCCGACATCATCGGAACGAAGACTTTGGCCCTATTCGATCAAATGAACCGGATCAAGCGGGAAGGCGATGCTGCAAGAGGTCTGTGCGACCGCTTTGAGCCTATAACATCGCAGCTGGTTTTGACCGTCAATCGCAAACAAGATCATAATACTGTGCGCGGATATCCGCAAAGTACCTCCAAATTAGTAATTTTTCAAAACTGTAACAGTGATGCTGAAACCTTTACTTGTTGGAGAGCGTGAACTCTCCTCTCAAGGGATGAATGGGTCGGGGGCAAGATCATCGAACCTCGTCCGTTTGGACCATCGGGGGGCAGGTCAACGGCGTCTTCTGGGGAATGCCGGTATGGACGACGCTGCCCGTCTCCTGCCCCTGGGCGCGAATGGCGTTCCAGTCGGCCTCCGCGTCGTTCCAGAACCAGACACGCTCCCCCAGATCCGCGAGGTGGTAGCGGTTGCCGTAAAGCCGGTTGCCGGCGGCAATCACGGCGTTGTCGGCGTCCACATCGGTGACGGCGCCGACGCGCGCGTTGGCGTTGCGGATGACGACGCGGTTGTCGAAGATCTCGTTGCCGACGGCGGGGGTGTAGGGGACGCGGTCCTGGGACACCACCGTCACCGCGTTGCCGTAGCCGCCCGGCACGTCGATGTCGTTGCCATAGACCTTCACGCCCCGCGCGCTGGAGATCAGGATCTGGGCGCCCCAGAACCAGCCCTGGCCGCGCTGCCCGTTGTCGGCGACCCGATTGTTGCGGATCACCCCGTCGTAGCTGATCTCGTAGGTGATGCCGTTGTCGGCGTTGCCGAAGACCAGATTGTCCTCGATCACCAGCCGGTGCACGTCGATGTCGGCCCAGATGCCGGCGCCCACATTGTCGTGAACGCAATTTCCCCGGATGAATCCGCCGCCGCCGGATTCGGTGATCTTGCCGCCGCCGCCCTCCCAATGGAAGTCGACGCCGGCATAGCCGTTGCGGGCGATCTCGTTGCCGGCGATCAGGAAGTCCGTCCCCGACCCGGAAAAGCCGGCGTGGCCGTTGTCGAGGATGCGGTTGCCGAGGATGCGGCTGCCGTTGCCGGCGTTGACGCCGACGCCGTGGTTCAGGCGCAGCGTGGTGTTTCGGACGGTCCAGCCGGGACCGAACTCCGCGTCCACGGCGGCGGCCTGGATGGGGGCGGCGTATTTCTCGATGGTCAGCGACTGGATGACGACGCCCGACGCCGTGCCGCCGAAGGCGCGTGGGGTGACGCTGGTCTCCACGGTCCGCCCGTTGGGATCGTCGCCGATCACGATCTCGTCGGCGTCGTAGTCGAAGAACCAGCGCCCCGGCCCGACGGCGGACCGGCTGCCGACATGCAGCATCGGCGCGTCGTCGATGAACAGGTCCTCCGGGCGGGCGCAGCGGGGAAAGCCGGAGCGGCAGAACTCCGCCGCGTTGACCCGGCCCTCCTGGGTCTGCCCGCGGGCGATCCAGACGGAGCCGCGGTGGACGAAGGAGGTCAGCCGGCGCGCTCCGCTCAGCACCGCGCCGGGAGCGCCCTCGAACCGGTTGCGGTCTTTCGGCACGATGGACTGCAAACGGTGGACGCCGGGCTCCAGCCGAAAGCGCGTGCCGGGGGGGTGGCGGTCCACCGCCGCCTGGATGCCGGCGCCCGGCCGCAGGGAGACGGTGGGAGGCTCCGCTCCCGCCGCCGTCATCGGGAGGCCGGCGAGAAGGAGCGCCGCCGCCGCGAGGCGGGCAAGGCGGGCGGCATGCCGCCGGGGCGTGGCGCGTCCGGTGTCCATGATGGCCTCGATGGGTTGTCCTCCGGCGATGGGCGGAAACGCTAACACGCGGGTTCGGCGGCCAGAATCGTCAAACCGGACGATCGACCTTCGTCGGCGCGCAGTCTTGACCGGAGGGAACCGGAGCCGTCGCAGGCCGTTGCCCAAAGGCACACCCCCCAATCGTTCGAGAGCGTGCCATGGCCTCCCGCATCGAGGATTACGCCCTTCTGGGAGACTGCGAGACCGCAGCCCTTCTGTCCGCCGAAGGTTCCATCGACTGGCTGTGCTGGCCGCGCTTCGATTCCGACGCCTGCTTCGCAGCACTGCTGGGCACGCCGGAGAACGGGCGCTGGCTGCTGCGACCGAGCGATCGCGACGCCCGGACGACCCGGCGCTACCGCGGCGACAGCCTGATCCTGGAGACGGAGTTCGAGACGGCGGAGGGCGCCGTCACCATGATCGACTTCATGCCCCCGCGCGGCGAGGCGTCGGACATCGTGCGCATCCTGCGCGGGCGGCGCGGGCGCGTCGCCATGCGCATGGACCTGACGCTGCGCTTCGGCTACGGGCACGTCGTGCCGTGGGTGACGCGGATCGGCCCGCACACCCTGCGCGCCATCGCCGGGCCGGACATGGTCGTCCTGCACACCAGCGCCCCGATCCACGGCGAGGACCTGAGCACCGTCGCCGACTTCACCGTGGCGGAGGGCGAGAGCATCGCCTTCGTGATGATCCATTCCCCCTCGCATCTGCCGCTGCCGCAGCCGGTCGATGCCGAACAGGCGCTGGCGGAAACCGAACGCTTCTGGGCGGAATGGAGCGGGCGCTGCACCTACGGCGGCCCCTGGCGGGACGCGGTGCTGCGCTCGCTGGTCACGCTGAAGGCGCTGACCTACCGCCCGACCGGCGGCATCGTCGCGGCGCCGACGACCTCCCTTCCCGAACAGCTCGGCGGGGTGCGGAACTGGGACTACCGCTACTGCTGGCTGCGCGACGCCACGCTGACCCTGCTGGCGCTGATGAACGCCGGCTATCTGCAGGAGGCGCGGGACTGGCGCGACTGGGGCCTGCGCGCCATCGCCGGCAGTCCGGAGCAGATCCAGATCATGTACGGCATCGCCGGGGAACGCCGCCTGCTGGAATGGGAGGTGCCCTGGCTGCCCGGCTACGAGGGCGCCAGCCCGGTCCGCGTCGGCAACGCCGCGGCCCCCCAACTCCAGCTCGACGTTTATGGCGAGATGATGGACGCGGCGCATCAGGCACGGATGCGCGGCATCGAGATCAGGCCGGAAGGCTGGCGCGTCCAGTGCGCCTTGCTCGATCACATGGAATCGGTGTGGGACCAGCCGGACGAGGGCATCTGGGAGGTGCGGGGCGGGACGCGGCATTTCACCCACTCCAAGGTGATGGCCTGGGTCGCCGTGGACCGCATGGTGAAGAGCGCGGAGAGGTTCGGCCTGGACGCGCCGCTGGACCGCTGGAAGGCGCTGCGGCGGGCCATTTTCGAGGATGTCTGCGCCAACGGCTATTCGACGGCGCGGAACAGCTTCGTTCAGTATTACGGCGCCGGCCACGTCGATGCGGCGCTGCTGATGCTGCCGATGGTCGGTTTCCTGCCGGTGGACGATCCCCGCATCCAGGGCACCGTCGCCGCCATCGAACAGGAGCTGATGCAGGACGGCCTCGTCATGCGCTACCGGACGGAAAGGACCGACGACGGGCTTCCCGATGGGGAGGGAGTGTTCCTCGCCTGCTCCTTCTGGCTCGCCGACGTCTATGTGCTGCAAGGGCGCCAAGCGGAGGCCGAGGCGCTGTTCAACAGGCTGCTCGCTCTGCGCAACGATCTGGGGTTGCTGTCGGAGGAGTACGACACGACGGCGAAACGGCTGGTCGGCAACTTCCCGCAGGCCTTCTCGCACATCGCGCTGATCAACACCGCCTTCAACCTGACCCGCGCGGAGAAGCCGGCGGAGCAGCGCCAGGACGGGGACTGACGGGACAAAGGAAGGCCCCTCCCGCCGGTGAGGGCGGGAGGGGCGTGGTTGGGAACGGTCAGCGGCTGGTGCTGCCCGTGGTGCTGGTGCGGCTGGTGTCCGTGCTACTGGAACTCCCGCTCATGCTGGTCCCGGACGTGCTGGAGGTTCCGGACATGCCCGTCCCGGACCCGCTCGTCCCGGTGTTGCTCATTCCAGTGTTGGAAGACCCGGTGGTGCCGAGCCCGGCCATGGCCGACGCCCCGGCGGTGGTGCCGGTGCCGCCGAAGGTCTGCTCGCGGACGCGCAGATTGTTCTGCACGTGGCGGACACCGGAAATGGTTTCGGCCATGTCCTCGGCGCGCCGCTTGGTCCGGCGGTCGCTCACCGAGCCGCTCAGCGTGACCTCGCAATTGCTGACGGTTACGTCGATCTCCGACGCGTCGATGTAGGGATCGTCGGTCAGGCGGTCGTTCACATCCTCGCGGATGCGGTCGTCGGAGCGGGTGTAGCCGCGCGGCCCGCGGCCCCGGTGGTGCTGGGCGCCGGGATCGTCGTTGCGAGCGTCCATGCGGCGACGGCGTTCCGCGTCCTCGTCGCCGAACCAGGAGGCCATCTCGTCGCCCGCCCGTTCGAAGAAACCGCGCTCCTCGTTGCGGCCGTAGCCGCTGCCGCCGCCATAGCCCATCCGGCCGTAGTCGCGGTTGCCATAGTCCCGGCTGCTGTAGTCCCGGTTCCCGGTGCCGCGGGACCCGTACTCCATGCCGCCGTAGTCGCGGCTGCCGTAGTCGCGGCCGCCATAGGCTCCGCTGCCATAATCGGAACGCCCGAAGCCGCCGCGATAGCCGAAGTCCTGGCCATAGTCGCCACGGTCGTCATAGCCCTGACGATCGTCGCGGGACCGCCAGTCGCGTTGTCCCTGGCCGTAGGAACTGCGGGAGCCGTAGTCGCGGCCATAGTCGCGACTGCCGGAGCCCTGGCCGTAGGAGCCCTGGCCATAGGAACCTTGACCGTAATCGCCCCGGCCTTCCTGCTGGCGCCAATAATCCCGGCCATAGTCGAAGCCTTCGCGGCCCTGGCCCTCGTAACCATAGCCGGGCTGGCGGCTGCCGCCACCCATCATGCCGGAGCGGCCGGACTGGCCTGATCCGGATTGACCCCAACTCGATTGACCGAACTCGTCACGGCCACGGTTCTGGCCACGGTTCTGGTATGAACCGGCGCTCCACTCACGACTTTCGCCGCGCTCGCGGTCGCGCTCCCACCGGTCGTCGTCGCGGCGGGCGCCCTGGTCGTTCCTCCACCTGGATTCATAGTCGGACATGGGATGCTCCCCATTTGGACGGTGCCCGTTCGCCGGGCGTCCGCAAACAACAGGGGAAGCGGCGAAGAATCGCGGAGCGGCGGCGGCTTTGCCATGTCTTCGGCAACGTCTTCGGCCAAGCCCCCCGCCATGCGATTTGCACAGACCAGCCAACCGAAGCGGCATCAAAAGCCCGCAAACGCCCACAACTCCAGCATCCCTGCGCTCCGTCGGCGCGTCGCGTGGAGGCCGCGGGGAATCAGGCGAAGACGCCCCCTTGAACGCAGCGGCGAAGGAAACATATGTGCAACATCGCCGGCGGATGGCCGTAACCTTCGGGTGACCAACCGGCAAACTTCTTTCCGGGTCGTGATTCAGCGGTTGACCGGCGTCATCATCTGGATTACTGGCTCGAACACCGCTCTCCCTGGCCGATTCGGCCGGCTGCCTCGACCCATCCCCACGGTCCTGGCGCCACCGATGGCCGGGGAGACCCCCGAGATCCGCATCGACACGCGATGCACGCCCGTCCGGCAGCGTTGAATGCCGGCTGAGATGTTGTGAAGCAGAAGGACGTATGACGTTTGAAAACAAGCGCCGCCGCGCGGCGCCCAAGGGCGGCAACCGCCCGAACTCGAATTTTGGCGGCAACCGCCCGAACACGATTGTTGGCGATGTGCGCAACGGCAAGTCCGGCGGCCCGCGTTTCCAGAAGAACCAGAACCCCAAGCCCTACGAGCGTCAGCGGGCGACCCGCCCGCCGGGCGCCCCGGTTCCCGGCCCGGTGCCGGGCCACGACGAAATCCTGTTCATCCCGCTCGGCGGCTGCTCGCGCATCGGCATGAACATGGCCCTCTACGGCCATGCCGGAAAATGGCTGATCGTGGACGCCGGCGTCGCCTTCATGGGCGACGAGGCGCCGGGCGTCGACAGCCTGATGGCCGATCCTTCCTTCATCGAGGAGCGGATGGACGAGGTGGTCGGGCTGGTCGTCACCCACGCCCACGAAGACCACATCGGCGCCATCCACCATCTGTGGCCGGCGCTGGAATGCCCGATCTACGCGACCCCCTTCGCCGCCCACGTGATCCGTGAACGGCTGAAGGAGTCCGGCGGCCTGCGCCACGCCCGCATCCGCGTGTTCGAGCCGGGCGCCTCCTTCGAGATCGGCCCCTTCGGCATCGAGACCATCACCGTCACCCACTCGATCCCCGAGCCGGTCTCGGTGGCGATCCACACCAAGGCCGGCACCGTCCTGCACACCGGCGACTGGAAGTTCGACCCGCACCCGCTGGTCGGCCCGACCATGGACCTGGACGCGTTGAAGCGGCTGGGCGACCGCGGCGTGCTGGCGATGATGTGCGACAGCACCAACGCCAACGTCGACGGCACCACCGGTTCGGAGGCGGACGCCCGCGCTGGCCTGATCGAAGCTTTCGCCGGGCGCAAGGGCGCCATCGCGGTGACCGGCTTCGCGTCCAACGTCGCCCGCATGCAGGCGGTGGCCGAGGCCGCGGCGGCCCACGACCGCAAGGTGGTGCTGGTCGGCCGGTCGATGCTGCGCATGGAGAAGGCGGCCCGCGCCAGCGGCTATCTGGAGAAGGCGCCGGAGTTCATCTCCATCATGGAGGCCTCCTGGACGCCGCGCCGGAACCTCGTGTTCCTGTGCACCGGCAGCCAGGGCGAGGAGCGGGCGGCGCTCAGCCGTCTGGCCCGCGACGGCCACCGCGAGCTGTGGCTGGAGAGCGGCGACACGGTGATCTTCTCGGCCCGCGCCATTCCCGGCAACGAGGTGGTGCTGGCCGATGTGCAGGATCACCTGAAGGCCAAGGGCGTGACGGTGGTGACCCCCGCCGACGCGCCGGTGCATGTGTCGGGCCACCCGAAGCGGGACGACCTGATCCGCATGTACGACCTGATCCGCCCGCGCTTCTCCGTGCCGGTGCACGGCACCATCGAGCATCTGGAGGCCCACGCCCGCCTGGCCCGCGCCTGCGGCGTGGAGCGGGCGCTGGTTCCGGAGGATGGCGACATCCTGCGGATCGCGCGGGAAGGCACCGCGGTGATCGGCCATATGGAGGCCAAGCGCCTCGCCAACACCGGGCGCGAACTGATCCCCTGGACGGGCCTGCCCGTCGCGGAGGATGCGGACGCTCTGGCCGAAGCCATGGAGTCGATCGCCGCCTGAGGCGGTCATCCTCCCTCACCGCCACGTTTCAAAGGGCCACGTTTCAAAGGGCCACGAATCACCAGAAGGGGGACACCCGCCCTCCGTTCGCGCGCACCGGGGGCCGGTTCACGGCCCTGTTTCTTCTTGGAGAGTTGCCAATGGCTGGCTATCCCGCCGACCGGCTTTCCTTTCCCGACATCCTCGACCCGGTGCTGGAAGTGCCGGACGGGGACGACACGGCCCTCGACCGCGCCATCAATGAGGTGGCCGAGGCGCTGGCCGACAGCGGGACCCTGATCGTCGATGCCCTGGGCCAGGCGGCCTACGGCGTGACCGACGAGGATGCCGTTCTCGGCCTGATCGACACCTACATCCGCGTCCTCTTGCATCTCGGCGAGGTGGAGGAGGCGGCGGACATGGGCGAAGTGATCGAGCGTATCCAGCGTTTCCAGCGCCGCCGCAAGCGCCGCGGCTCGCGCGCCTCCTGACGCCACCCTTCTCTCAGACCGGTGGGACCGTTCCGCCGGTCAGCCAGCGGGTCGCCAGGGCGCGCAGCCGCGCGGTCTGCTGCCGCTGGCGGTAGACGGACACGGCGTAGCCGATCCCAATGAAGCCGACGATCACCACCCAGAAGCCGAACAGGTAGCGCCAGTCCGCCCCCGCGGTCAGCAGAACCAGCAGGACCAGCGTCACCACCCCCGCCACCACCCCGCCGATGATGCGCATCCGCAGGAAGGCGGCCTCGTCGCTCTGTTCGAAATCCTCGGCCAGCGCCTGGATTTCCAGGCCGGCCTGACGGCGGGCCTCCGCCGCCGGGTTCAGCGCATCCATGCCATCTCCATTCCGTTTTTCGGTCTTTGGACCCCAGTCGCGATGATCCGTCACATTCGCCTGCTATGAAAGGAAGAACAGGCGAAACGCGCTTCCGGCCCTCGACGCTCACGGTGTGAATGGGCCGCTTCGGGGGAGTCTCGACCCATGCAGACCGGTTATGTGCGCACCTACGAACGCATCGCCCCGCTCTACGACGCGCTGGACCTCGGTTACGAGATGATGTGGAAGCGGCGCCTGCGGCGGGGCACCTTTCGCGGCCTGTCCGGGCGCATCCTCGACGCCGGGGCGGGCACCGGCCGCAACATCCCCTTCTACCCCGCCGGCGCCCGCGTGACCGCGGTGGACGCCAGCCCGGCCATGCTGGCCCGCGCCGCCAAGCGGGCGGACAAGCAGGGGCGGGCGGTGGAATTCCAGGTGCTGGATCTGGCCGCCACCGGCTTCCCGGACGGCCACTTCGACCATGTGGTGGCGACCTTCGTCTTCTGCGTCCTGCCGGAGGAGCTTCAGGTGCCGGTTCTGCGCGAGATGCGGCGCATCCTGAAGCCGGAGGGGACGCTGCGAATCCTCGACTACACCCAGTCGGAGCGCTCGGCGGCCCGGCTGTGGATGCGCGTGGTGTCGCCCTGGCTGAGCTTCGCCTTCGGCGCCCGCTACACCGCCGGCTACGAGGCCCATCTGCCGCGGGCCGGCATGGGGGCGGTGGACAGCCGCTTCGTGATGGGCGACTACGTCAAGCTGGTGGAGGCCCGCGCGGCCTGAGCCGCCGGGCCTTCCCTCTGCCGATCAGCCGGCGCGCCGTTGCTCGTGCACCGGGCCGCCGCCGAAATGGTCGAGAGCCTGGGCGAGCGCGTCGTCGAACACCTCGGCCTTCTCGGTGAAATAGTCGAAGTAGCCGTAATGGCGGCGCAGCGCCAGCTCGGTCAGTGAGCGGATGCGGTAGGCCGGGTCGTTCAGCGTGCCGCGCTCCATCAGCTCGATCACCCGGCGCAGCCGCGCGACCTCCGCCTTGTAGGAGTTGGCGAACCACTGGCGGATCTTCCAGTTTTCCACTTCCAGCTGGTTGCGCGGCACCGGCCCGATCCAGGACACGGGGAAGGGAGCGGCCACCGTCACCTCGTCGAAGCCGTGCAGCTCCGACAGGATGATGCTGCGGTGATAGGCGCCGTCGATGAGCCCGCCGGGGGCCTCCTCGAAACCGTAGAGATAGAGCCAGAGGGCGCTTTCCACCGCGTCCGCGGTGATGTCCTCCAGCCCGACCTCCCCGGCCATCAGGCGCCGGGCGGCGGCGTTGCCGTGAAGCAGCCCGTTGCCGGAGCGGAAATCGTAGGTGTTGAAGACGACGCCGACCTCGGCCTCGTTCAGGGTGCGGGCGATCTCGGCCACGGTGTCACGGTCGCGCACCGGGGCGTACTGGCGGGCCGGCATCAGCCGCTCCAGCACCGCCGATGGCGACAGCGGCACATCCAGCCAGCGCCGCGCGTTCTCGCCCAGCACCGGGCGGAACACGCCCTTGTGCCCGAACAGGGCGGTTTGCCAGGCCCGGAGCAGCCCGCCGGATGCCCCCCTGTGTTCGAGAAGCAGGCGGCGCACGTCCTCGCCGCGCAGCCAGGCGGCCAGCACGACGATCTGCCCGGAGGTCACCGTGAACAGGTCGGGCATCCGCTCCAGGCGGTCGAGCGCCGTCAGCACGCCCGCGCCGTGCAGGTTGAACCCACCGAAGCCGCCCAGGGCGACCGCTCGTTTCTGCATGTCAAAAACTCCAACCAAAGAACAACGGGCCCGCGCAGCGCCGCTGTCGCGGCCGCCGCCGGGCAAAACCCACAGCCGCGCCCGTCAGACGGGTCTGCCGGGACGCAGCGCGGCATCACTGCCGATGTATCAGGGAAGAATGAGGTTCGTCGGCCGTCAGCCGGCGGCCCGGCCGCCTTCCAGACGGTGGGGATTCAGATCAGCCGTTCGCCCTTTCAGAAACGCGGTCAGCCGGCCCAGCAGGGACCGGAGATGATCGGCGCGCATCCGCGCGGCCTTGCGGCGGATGAGCCGCATGTCGCGTTCGGAGGGAAGGGCGGAAGCGAAGTGCGAAGGCGTGTTCATAAGGGACCTCCTCAAAGGATTGAGAAGGCGTCTCCCCCTCGGGAAAGGGCTTATCGTTATGTTGCAGTGCACAATATAGGGCAGTGCCACTGCCCCGTCAAGGCTGGTCCGCTTTTTGTCCGCCGCACCCCGCTTTGGCTCTCCGGCTGGGCTCTCCGGCTGGGGCGGGGGCTCAATCCCCGGTCCGGCTCAACGGATCGTGGTTCAGAAGATCCTGGATGGCGCTTTGCAGCTGCCGCGGGGTGACCGGCTTGCGCACCACGGCCAGCCCGAGCGCCGCCGCGTCGCGGTCGCAGTCGGTGCCGATCTCGCCGGTCAGGATGATCGCCGGAACCGGCGATCCGACCAGCCCACGGATTTGCACGATGGCTTCCGTTCCGATCCGGCCGTTGCGCAGCCGGTAGTCGGCGATGATCAGATCCGGGCGGCGGTCCAGTCCGCGCAGCCGCTCCAGCGCCTGCTCCGTGGAGCCGGCGACGGCGACCTCGTACCCCCATTCCTGGAAGATGGTCCGCAGTCCCATCAGGACGATGACGTCGTCCTCGACCAGAACGGCCAGCCGGCCGTCGCCGGATGGCGTGGTGTCGGCTTCGGGGGCGGGAAGGGGGACGGCCGGGGCGGCGCGCGGCGCCTCGATGGAAAAGATCGATCCATGGGCCGGTTCGGAGCGCACCGACACCGGATGGTTCAGCAGCCGGGACAGCCGCTTCACGATGGCCAGCCCCAGGCCGAGGCCCTGGCTGCGGTCGCGTTCCGGGTTGCCGACCTGATGGAATTCCTCGAAGACCTTGGTCTGCTGTTCCACCGAAATGCCGATGCCGCTGTCCTGCACGGTGATGCGGACGGTGCCGTTCGCCGCCTCGCAGGACACGCGGACATAGCCCGCCTCTGTGTAGCGGATGGCATTCTCCACCAGATTGCGGAGCATCCGGCCGAGCAGCAGCCGGTCGCTGCGCACCGCGAGATCCGGTGCGGGTTGGACGACGGTGAACTCCAGCCCCTTGCTGGAGGCGATGGGGACATAGGCCGCCTCGATCTCATCCAGCATCGGGCGCAGGGGCACCGTGTCGATCTGCGGGGTGATGACGCCGGCATCGAGGCGCGACACGTCGAGCAGGCTGTCGAGAAGGTTCTTCAGCGTCTCCAGCGCGCGTTCCAGCGAGGTCAGCGGGCCGCGCCCCTTGCTGGGATCGACGTGGTGTTGCAGGACGCCGGCGAACAGCAGGGCGGATTGCAGCGGCTGGCGCAGGTCGTGGCTGGCCGCGGCCAGGAACTTCGACTTGGAGATGTTGGCCTCGTCGGCCTTTGCCTTGGCGTCGCGCAGGGCCTCCTCCATTGCCTTGCGTCCGGTGATGTCGATGTTCAATCCGCTGAGCCGGACCAGGCGCCCGTTGTCATAGACGGGGCGCCCGATCGCCATGATCCAGCGCACCCCATCGCGTGGATGAAGGATGCGGAACTCCCCGCGGTAATCGGAACGCCGGGCTTCCAGCACCTCCTTCGTGAACCGGCGCACCGAGTCCCGGTCCGCCGGGTGGACCAGTTCGAAAAAGCTGTTCTCGCTGGGCGTGAAGTTGTCCGGAGTGACGCCGTACAGCCGGTACATACCATCCGACCAGGCCAGTGTCCGGTCGCGCTGGTCGAAATCCCAGATGCCGGCTTCCGACGCGGCCAGCGCGATGGTCAGCCGCTCCTCGCTGCGGCGCAGCGCCTCCTCCAGGGCCTTGCGTTCGGTGATGTCCAGATTCAGGCCGCTGAAGTGCAGCGGCGTGCCGTCGGGGCCGTAGCTGACCCGCCCGATCGACGAAACCCAGCGGATGGCGCCGCCGGGCTGGACGATTCGGTACTCCAGCCGGACGTAGGAACGCCGCTCGGCGAGCATTTCCGTCTGGGCCTTCAGCGTCGCGATGTCGAAATCGTCGGGATGGACCACCGACCGCCACATGGCGCTGGTCGCCTCGTGCACGGCGGGATCGAGGCCGAAGATGCGGTGGGTTTCTTCCGACCAGTGCCCCTGGCCGGAGGTGAGATCCCAGTCGAAGGTGCCGGCCAGGGCGGATTCAAGGGCGAAGCTCAGCCGGTCCTTGCTCTTGCGCAGATCGTCCTCGGCTTGGCGCCGCCGGGTGATGTCGAGAAGATAGACCGACATTCCGTTCGCGTTGGGAAAGGCCCGCATCCAGAACCAGCGCCCGGTGCGCACGCCTTGGAATTCGTCGTCGATCGGCGTCTGCCCGGCCATTGCCTGATGGGCCTTTCGCCACAGCGGCGTGTCGACCAGCTCCGGAAAGGCGTCCCACAGCGACCGTCCGCGCAGATCGCGTCCCTGGGCGATCAGAGCGATCGCCTTGTCGTTCAGGTAGGTGAAGCGCCAGTCACGGTCCAACTCGATCACGCCGTCCACCGTGCTGCCAAGCACCGCGGCCATGCGCAGCGCGTTGCTGCGCGCCTGCTCATGGGCGCGCAGGAAGCGCCACAGGCTCCAGCCCGCGGTCAACCCGGCGAACAGGAGAAGTCCGGCGAAGATGGCGAGCGTGCGCCGTGCCGCCGCGTTGACCGACAGCATGGATTCGTCCTTGTCCAGGCTGACATGGACGTAGAGGTTGGGGACGCCGGCGGCCAGCGGCGACACCGCGGTGATCCGCATCCGGCCATCCGGCCCAGGCGCTTCGACCACACGCCGCTCGCCCCGCTTCAGCAGAGTCTGATAGGGCGTGTGAAGCGCCCGGCCGACGGTGTCCGGCATTTCGGGCTGGTGCGCCAGGACGGTGCCGGAACGGTCGGCGATCACCACCTCCGCGTCGTCCGGCAGGCTCTTCTCGCGAAGGAACAGGTTCAGCCATGTGGTGTCGAGCAGCACCGTCGCCACCCCGGCCGGAACTCCGTTTTCGTCCTTGTAGGCGAGAGCGAAGGGGATGGAAGGGCGTCCCGTGGTGCGGGATGTCAGGGTGGCCCCGTTGGTCTGTTCTCCGGTGGTCAGCGCCTCCTGCCAATAGCTGCGGTCGGCGACCGACAGGCCACGTGCCCGAGGTTCGGTGGAGCACCAGATGGTTCCGGACCGGTTGCTGATGCTCACCGCCAGATATGGGGGAAACTTTGCCTTGATCCGAAGAAGTGTATCCTGGCAGGACGCCGGGGACAGCCGCCCTATGCCCATCTCTGTAAGAGCAACCAAAACGTGTTCGATGTCGTCGGCGATGCGCTGCTGTTCGGATTCGACCTGATCCAAGAGCTGCATCGACTCCAGACGGATTTCCGTTTCCCGGGACTTGCGCAATTCCAGGATGTTGTACACTTCGAAGGCGATCAGCGGTAATGCAACCAAAAGGAAAAGAATCGACAACCGACGCGCCGACCATCCAGGCCGCTGGTCCGGCTCGTTGGTCTTCACCCCTATCTCCCTACTCAACCCCTCTTCGGGTGAAGATTGCCAGAACACGATGGTAATTGAAACAGGCTGTCCGTTCTATCCCGGTCGCCGACTCTCCTTTTCTTGAAAAACTGTTACGGCATGGGCGACGTGTAACCGCAGGTGGCCTCCACCAGGGCGGCCAGCCGCAGCACCGTCGCGTCGGACAGGCGCGGACCGGCGATCTGCAACCCCACCGGAAGCCCGCCGCTCTCCGTCAGCCCGCAGGGCACGGAGCAGGCCGGCGCGTAGCAGTGATTGAACAGCGGCGTGAAGACCGCGTGGCCGCGCGGCGTCACCGGGCGCCCGTCGATGGTGGCGGGGCCGAGCCGGTCGAACGGCCATGCCGTGGCGGGAACCGTCGGGCAGACCAGAAGGTCGTAACGCGCGAAGAGGGCGGCCAGCGCGCGGTACGCCTCCTCCCGCAGATGCAGGGCGCGGGCGACCTCCGCGCCGCTGGTGCGCAGGCCGGCCTCGATCTGCTGCCCGATGTCGGGGTCGAACAGGTCCGGCGTCGCGCGGTAGCGCTCCCCGTAGAGCGCGGCGAGGCCGGCGAACTGGAGGGGCATCAGGCCGCTTTCTCCAGACCCTTCGGGCCAGACCGGGTCGGCCTCCTCCACGATGGCCCCGGCGGCGGCGAGGCGGTGAACGGCGCGCTCCACGCAGGCCGCGACCTCCGGATCGACCGGGGCGTCCAGCCCCAGCCGCCGGCTGTAAGCGACGCGCAGGCCCGCCGGGTCGGCGGTGGCGGCGGCACGGACGAAGGAACCGGCCATGGTTACCGATTGCGGGTCGCGCGGGTCCGGCCCGGCCAGCGCGTCGAGCATCAGCGCCACGTCGGCGACGGAGCGGGCCATCTGGCCGATCACCGAATTGCCGAACACCGGCTCTGCGAAGCCGATGGGGTGGGGGACGACTCCGGCCGACGGCTTCATGCCGACCACCCCGACATGGGCGGCGGGCCGGCGGGTGGAACCGCCGCCGTCGGTGCAGAGCGCCAAAGGCGCCAAGCCCGCCGCCACGGCGCTGGCCGCCCCGCCGGAGGAACCGCCGGGCGTCAGCGCCACATCCCAGGGGTTCCGGGTCGGGCCGTGCAGGCGATTTGTCGTCACCCCCTTGCAGGCGAATTCCGAGCAGTTGGTGATTCCCGCGAAGACGGCGCCCGCGGCGCGCAGCCGGGCCACCGCCACCGCGTCCTCCGGCGCCACGAAGTCCTCGAACAGCCGTGATCCCTGGCGGACCGGCTGACCGCGCACCCAGATGTTGTCCTTTACCGTGAAGGGCACGCCCAGCAACGGCAGCGCCTCGCCCCGCGCGGCGCGCGCGTCGGCGGCCCGCGCCTCCGCCCGCCCGGTTTCCGGGTCGAGATGGACGATGGCGTTCAGCCTGGGATTCTCCGCCGCGATCCGCTCCAGCAGGTCGTCATAGAGGGCGACGGCGCTGACCTCGCGGGCGGCGACCTGTTCGGCGATCCGGCGGGCGCTCATCGTGCGCATGGGGTGTCCTCGGCAGCGGTGGAAAGGTCCGGGGTGGGGGCCGGCGGCAGGGGAATGACCAGTGCGGCGGCGCCGGCCAGCGCGGCGGCGGCGGCGGCCAGATAGCCGGCGGAATAGCCGAAGCCCCCCGCGACCAGAAGGCTGAACAGCGCCGGTCCGGCGACCAGCCCGGCGTAGGCGATGGCGAGCATGCCGCCCGTCGCCTCGCCCGCCCGGCCCGGCGGGGCGAGACGGGCGACCTCCGAGACGAACAGGCCGTTCCAGCCGCTCGCCGACAGGCCGAAGGCGGCACAGACGGCCAGGAAGGCAGGCACCGGCCAGCCGGGGGAGGCGATGGCGACGAGGGCGGCGGCCACGCTCATGGCGACGCCCAACCCGGCGAGGATGATGCGGGGCGGCGCCCAGCGCGTCGCCACGAGGCCCCAGCCGACGCGCCCGACCAGCCCGGCCCCCTGCGCCACCGCCAGTGCCGTCCCGGCCAGCGGCAGGCTCCAGCCCAGGCCGGTCACCGCGAAGCTGACCAGGAAGCCGTTCAGGCAAAGCTGCATGGCGGAGAAGGCGCAGACCGCCATGGCCAGCCGGCGCAGCGCCGGTTCCCCGGCGACCAGATCGAGTGCCCGCTTCAGCGTGCCGCGGCCGGCGGGGCGGGGGGCGGCGCGGTCGTCGCCGTCGTGGCGGCGGGCCAGCGGCTCCAGAACGAGGGCCAGGATGGCGGTGGCGCCCGCCACGATCATCAGGCTGGTCTGCCAGCCGACGGACAGGACCAGCAGCGGCACGGCGAACCCCGCGGCCATGCCGCCGAACTGGTTGCCGGTCTGGCGCAGCGAGAAGACCAGCGGCCGCTTCTCCGGCGGGGTCAGCCGGGACAGCAACTGCGTGCTGGCCGGCGTCTCCGGCCCGAAGGCGAAGCCCAGCGCCAGCGCCCCCAGCAGGAAGGCGATGGGAAGGGCGCTGGCCGACAGCAACGCGGCCCCGGCGGCGGCGAGCAGGCAGGCCTGGCAGGTGCGGATCGCTCCCCAGCGCGCGATCAGCCCGCCCGCCCCCAGCGACGCGGGGATGGCGGCGGTGAAGACGACCGCGGTATAAAGGCCGAGAAGCCCCGGATCGACCCCCAGGTCGGGCGCCGCCTGCGGCGCGATCACCGGGATGGCGAACAGACACAGCCCGACGAACGCCTGAACCGCCGCCATGGCGATCAGAGGCAGCAACCAGACGTTCATGGGGACTCCACAAAGGAAAGGGACGGGCCGATGGCCGGCGGGATTTCGTTGCATGCGGTGGATGTGGCGCGCGGGGTGCCCGCCGAGGGGATGCGGGTGGAACTCTATGCTTTGCGAGACGGACAGCGGGACAGGCTAGCGGAAAGCCGTTTGTGTGCCAATGGCGCGCTCGACCATCCGGTGGTCGGCGGCGCGGGCGTGACGGCGGGCGTCTACGAGGCGGTGTTCCACATCGGCCCCTGGCTGCGCGCGCAAGGGGCGGGAGGGGCGGAACCGGCCTTCCTGGAGGAGGCGCCGTTCCGCTTCACCGTCACCGACGTGGCGCAGCACTACCATCTGCCGCTGAAGTTCACCCCCTGGGGCTATTCCCTGTTCCGGGGAGCGTAAGTTAGCGGAGCTGGCGCGACAGGCCGGCGACCCGCTCCATCACCACCATCGCCAGGACGGTGACGGCGATCAGCACGCCGGACACCGCCGCGGCGCGGACGTCCAGGCTGTTCTCCAGGATCTGCCACATGCGGATCGGCAGCACCTCGTTGCGGGCGTCGGCCATGAACAGCGACACCGGGATGTTGTCGAAGCTCGACATGAAGGCGATGAAGGCGCCGGCGCCGATGCCGTTGCGGATGGTCGGCAGCGTCACCCGGCGGAAGGTGTAGAGGCGCCCGGCCCCCAGGCTCTCGGAGCTTTCCAGGAGCGCGGGGTCGAGTTGGGCGAGGCTCGCCAGCGTGGTGCGCAGGACGTAGGGGACGCTGACCACGATATGGCCGATGGCCAGCGTCAGGAAGGACAGCTCCACCCCCGCCGTGCTGAAGAACACCAGCGAGGCGAGGCCGAAGGCCAGCGCCGGCAGCACCAACGGCGACATGAACAGCGCGTCCAGCCCGCGCGCCCACGCCCGCCGGCTGCGCCCGATGGCGAGTGCGGCGGCAGTGCCCAGCACCACCGACACGGCGGTGACCACGGCGCCCAGCTTCAGGCTGACCAGCGCGGCGTCCTGGAGCTGCCACGCGTCGATCAGCGAGGCGTACCAGCGCAGGCTGTAGGCGGGCGGCGGAAACTTCAGCGAATAGCCGTCGGTGAAGGAGGTGACGAGCACCACCAGCGTCGGCGCCGCCAGCAGCAGCAGCGCCGCACCGGCAAGCGTGCCCATGACGAATCCGAAGGAGGCGCTTCCCAGGGTCGGGCGCTGCATGTCAGGCATGGACGTACCCCTTGCTGGCGCGGCCCAGCAGGTTGAACAGCATCACCACACCCAGCACCGACACCATGAAGACGATGGAGATGGCAGCGGCGAAGGGCCAATTGTGGAGCGTGATCGTCTGTTGATAAATGTATTGCGGCATGAACAGCATCTGCCCGCCGCCCACCAGCGACTGGGTGATGAAGGCGGTGACCGAGGCGGCGTAGGTCAGCAGGCACCCGGCGACGATCCCCGGCAGGCTCAGCGGCAGCGTCACCTTGAGGAAGCCCCGCCACGGCCCGGCGCCCAGCGCCGCCGAGGCATCGAGCAGGTTGGGGTCGAGCCGCGACAGGGTGGTGATCAGCGGCAGCACCATCAGCGGCATCTGCACCTGCACCAGGGCGGCGACCAGACCGCCTTCGGTGTAGAGCAGGCGTAGCGGCGTCTCCGCCAGACCCAGCGACAGCAGCAGGTTGTTGACGATGCCGTCCCGCCCCAGGATGACGATCCACGCGAAGGTGCGGACCACGACGGAGGTCAGCAGCGGCAGGATGATGACCAGGATCAGCGCCGACTGCATCCGCGGCCCGCTGCGGGTGTAGAGCCAGGCCAGCGGATAGCCGAACAGCAGCGTCAGCGCCGTGACCTTCACCCCCAGCAGCAGCGTGCTGCCGAGCACGGCGAGATTGAAGGCATCGCCGAAGAAGCGGATGTACTGGTCCAGACCGAACCGCGTCATCTCCGCGTCGGCGTAGAGGCTGACGGCGACCAGCAGGAGCAGCGGCGTCACGAAGAACACCGCGAAGAAGGTGGCCAGCGGCAGCGCCAGCGTCCATTCCCGCCCGATGCGGGGCCGTGCGGCGGTCGCGGGGCCGGCGAGGCCGGGGGCGGTGATGGCGGTGGCTGCGGTCATGGGCGGGAGTCCTGTGGGGAAGGTTTGGGTGGTCGTGGTGGGCCTCCTCCCGACCTCCCCCCGCTCTCGCAGGGGGAGGAGTTACGCCCTCCCCTGCGAAAGCGGGGGAGGGTTGGGTGGGGGCCCGTTCCGACGCCTTACACCTTGATCTCCTTGTTGAAGCGCTCGATCCAGCCGGCGCGGTTCTGGTTGATCACCGACCAGTCGTGGAACACGAAGGATGCCTTCAGCTCCTCCTGGTCCTTGGCGATCATGCGGGCGATGTCGCCGTCCATCTGCACCTTGGAATTCGTCGGGATGACGTAGAAGGGCGCCTGCATCAGCTTGGTCTGGACCTCCGGCGCCATGGCGGATTCGATCAGCGCCGCGGCCAGCTTGGCGTTGGGCGAGTTCTTGGTGATGTGGGCGGTGGTCAGGAAGGCGATGGTGCCGGTCTTCGGCTTGGCGAACTCCACCGGCACGCCGCGGGCGCGCAGGATCTGGATGGCGTTGAAGTTGCCCGGCGAAATGTCGATCTGGCCCTGCTGGAACAGGGTGGCGAGCGCGCCGGGGTTGGGCGCCACGGCACCGAGATTCGGCTGAAGCTCCTTCAGGGCGGCGAAGGCCGGCTCGATGTCGTTCTCGCTGCCGCCGCGGGTCTTCGCCAGTTCGACCATGAAGGCGGTGCCGAGCGTCGAGTTCATGTTGGTGATGCCGACGCGGCCCTTGTATTCCGGCTTCCACAGGTCGTCCCAGCTCGTCGGCGGGGTCTTGACCTTCTCCGGGTTGTAGGTGATGCCGACCGCCTGGAAGAAGATGCCAGGCCCTTCGGGAAGCTGGGCCACCGGCAGCAGGTCCTTGTAATTCTTGCTGTCGTCGACGGGGAAGGGGGCGGCCAGGTCCTGGCCGATCACCGACAGGCGCGGGCCGGGGTCCATCAGCATCACGTCGATCGGCGGGTTCGCCTTGGCGGCGGACACCTTGGCGATCATGTCCACCGACAGCATCGGGTCCAGCGCGATGTCGGCGTTGCCCGTGGCCTTGCGGAAATGCGGGACGATCACGTCGCGGTGGGCTTCCTCCCAGCTTCCGGTGAAGGTGGCGAACACCAGCTTGCGCGCCTGCGCCCAGCTCATGCCGGGGAACAGGGACATGGCGCCGAGCGTCAGGCCGGCGGCGAGGATCTGGCGGCGGTCGAGGGTCATCGGCAGGCACTCCAGGGGGAGGAGGAGAGAAGGGGGAGGGGGTCAGGCGCCCGCCGGAACGGCGAAGGCGCGGCAGGTCTGGGGGGAGACGGGTTGCAGCCGGACCGGCGTGCCGGGCGCGCGCAGAGCGGCGCCGGCGACGCGCGGCTCGGTCACCTTCACCTGCCCGCCGTCGGCGGTGCGCACCTCGTAGACGACCACGGGGCCGAGCGGCAGGGCGAGTTCCACGGTGCCGGCGATCTGCTGGGGCGCCGCCTCGGTGGCGAGCCGCAGGTTTTCCGGGCGCACGCAGAGGATGGCGGGGTCGCCGGCGGCCAGGGCGGCGTCGGGGGTGACGGCGGTCAGAACGGTGCCGGCCTCCAGCGCCACCTCGGCGACGCTGCCGGAGGCGCGGACGACGCGGCCCCGCAACTGGTTGGCGCTGCCGACGAAGCCGTTGACGAACAGGGTTCCGGGGCGGTCGTAGACGTCTTCCGGCGTGCCGAACTGCTCCAGCTTGCCCCGGCTCAGCACGGCGATGCGGTCGGCCATGCTCAGCGCCTCCTCCTGGTCGTGCGTGACCATGATGGTGGTGATGCCGAAGCGGCGCTGGAGCTGCTTGATCTCGATCTGCATGTCCAGCCGCAGATTCTTGTCGAGCGCGGCGAAGGGCTCGTCGAGCAGCAATATGCTCGGCTGGATCGCCAGGGCGCGGGCCAGCGCCACGCGCTGCTGCTGCCCGCCGGACAGCTGCTTGGGGAAGCGGTCGCGCATGGCGTCCAGCTTCACCAGCCCCAGCATGGCCTCCACCCGCGCGCGGACCGCCTCGCGGGCCGCACCCCGCGCCTCCAGCCCGTAGGCGACGTTCTGCGCCACGGTCATGTGCGGGAACAGGGCGTAGTTCTGGAACACGATGCCGACGCCGCGCCCGGCCGGCGGGAGGCTGTCGACCACCCGGTCGCCGATGACGACGCGGCCCAGCGTCTGCGCCTGGAAGCCGGCGAGGATGCGCAGCAGCGTGGTCTTGCCGCAGCCGGAGGGTCCCAGCAGGGCCACCAGCTCGCCCGCCTTGATCTCCAGCGTCACGTTGTCCACGGCGGTGGACGCGCCGAAGCGGTGGGTGATGCCGTCCAGCGTCACCGCGACTCCCGCGGGAGCCTCCGCGGCGGGCTGCGGGGCCGGGCGATGGAACGAACGGGCGGACTGGAGTGCGGCCATGGGGCGTATCCTGGTAGGGCGCACCGGCGGGGACCCCCGGTGGCGCGTCGCAGGACAGAGGGAAAGCAACCCGCGTGCCACTCCCATGGGTTCAAGGACGATCCGGCCCTGAACCCCTGCATACTCTGGTGTTCGCCCCAAGGGCATCGTTCAGGCGCGGCGCGAAGCTGGGCAGACTGCCCGCTGAATATGCCTATAATTTCAGCTGTGCCTTGGCCTTGGCCATGCTGCCCGACAGGTGGGCAGTCGCCCGTGCATCGCAGACCCGATGTCGAGCCCGCTTCGCTCAGTCGCCCCAGCGCGGCGGCGGCAGTGAGCGGAACGCCTCGCGGAGCGCCTGGGACCAACCGTCGCTGATCTCCTTGAAGCAGGGATCGTCCTCGCCGATCCGCCGTTTCGTCTCCAGCTTCAGGGAATCGCGGCGGTAGGCGATCAGGTCGAGCGGCAGCCCGACCGTCAGGTTGGAGCGCAGCGTGCTGTCCATGGAAATCAGCACCAGCTTCATTCCATCCTCAAGCGGGGTCTCGAAATTCAACGCCCGGTCAAGGATCGGCTTGCCGTACTTGTGCTCCCCGATCTGGAAGAAGGCGTTGTCGGTGGTCGCCTCGATGAAATTGCCGGCGGCGTAGACGTGGAACAGCCGCACCCGGTCCCCGCGGATCTGGCCGCCCAGGAGGATGGACAGGTCGAAATCGACCCTCTGCTCCTTCAGCGCGTGGCCGTCCCGCTTCCACACCTGACGGACGGCGGCGCCGACGAGTTGGGCCGCCTGGAACATGCCGTTCACGCTGCTGATGGTCCGGATCTCGCCGTCCAGTTCCACCCCTTCCTGGATCAGCGCGATCACCGACTGGGTCAGCGACAGGTTGCCGGCGGTCATCAGGGCGATCATGCGGTCGCCCGGCTCCTCGAAGACATGCATCTTGCTGAAGATGGAGATGTGGTCCACCCCCGCGTTGGTGCGCGTGTCCGACAGCATCACCAAGCCGTCCTTCAGATACAGGGCGACGCAGTAGGTCATGGTCCGTCCTCTCTCCTCCCAGCGGAAGCCGGACCGCCCACACGAAAAGGGGCGGCCGGCCGGCCGCCCCAGTGTATGCCGAAAAAACCAGCACGCCGCAAACCCATCGCGGGAGACGGGACATCATGTCCCGCCTCGCCGCGATGCGCGGTCAGCGCTGCTGCCCGCCCTTCTCGTCCCGGTCGCGATCCATGTCCTGTTGCTGCCGCTTCGCTTGGTCCTGCCCCTGCTGCCGGTTCTTCGGATTGTCCTGGGTCTGCTGCCCCTGTTTCCGCTCGTCCTGGCTGCCCATCTGGTTCGGGTTCCGTTCGTCGGCCATGGTGCTTCCTCCGCGTTGTCGGTTCCGATGCCCCGCGGGCATGACGTGAACCAAGACGGCGATGGTACGCGCGGTGATCGGCCCAGCCCTACGATGGCAGGCGGTCATGTTCCGATTCGCTTGGAACTTTCGGGCTCCAGCGCAAGGTCATAGGCCAAAAAACATACTCCTCCGGACGCCGTGCCCATTGACATCATGCGGGTACGTATGGTCTATCTTTCGTAGCGCTGCGAACAGCGTCAGGCCGGAGTCTAGGGAGGACTCGGTAGTCCGTGAAAGCAGGGGCGCGCCGCACAAAAACAAAGGCGCGCACACAATGCAACACGCTGCATGCCTCAAGCCCTTGCGCCCCCGCAGGGCTTTGACGGCGGCAGCGTGTTTCACTTTCAGGGCTTTGCTGCCCACCGGACATTGCAGGTTTTTCTTGCTGCGATGCACAATGCCATGGCGTGCGTTTGCAAAGAAAAAGGCCGCCAGGATTGCTCCGGCGGCCCGAGTCTAGGGAGGAAACGCCCAAAAAGGCGTCAGTGAAACTAATATATTCCGCACCGCAGCATAATTCAAGCCTTAATCGAACGAATCATCCCGCGTCCATCGGTTCGGCTCCGGCCGCCGTCTTTTCCCCCTGAGCCGCCGCAGGGCGCAGCGCCTGGATGACCGCCACAGCGGTGCGGCGGCTGTGGTCGGCCAGCAGGGCGCCGGCCTCCTCGGCGTCGCGGCGGCGGAACGCCTTCATGAATCCCTCATGCTCGTCCACCGACTCCTGCCAGCGGCCCGTGTCGTAGTTGGCGAGCGAGCGGGCGCGCAGGATCTTGGCGGCGAAGCCGGCGTAGGTCGCCTCCAGCGCCGGGTTGCGGGCCATGGCGACGATCTGGGTGTGGATCTGGCGGTTGGTCAGGAAGTAGGCCGCACGTTCCCCCGCCTCGTGCTGGGTGACCAGCTGGTCGTGCATCCGGTCGAGCTTCGCGAACTCCGCGTCGGAGCCGTTGCGGCAGGCGAGCGTCCCGGCCAGCCGTTCCAGCGCGTCCATCACCTCGAAGATCGCCCCGATCTCGCCGGGGTCCACCGGGGCGACGATGGCGCCGCGGTGCGGGCGAAGCTCCACCAGCCCTTCCGACGACAGGACCCGCAAGGCCTCGCGCAGCGGCGTGCGGGAGATTCCCAACTGCTCGCACAGTTGCACCTCCGGCACGCGGACGCCCGGCGGCAGCTCTCCGTCCAGGATCATCGCCCGCAGTTCCTCCACCGCGGAATGGTGCAGCGTCGCGCGGCGGATCGGCCGGGCCGGTGCCTTCATGGTCTTGATCCTGTCCATCCTGACCCACCACCCCCGAAAGTGCTGCATACTTGGGCATGCATGCCGAAATGATGCGCCTTGCCCAAAATTCAGGCAAGCGCGCTGTCGTGCGGCCGGCCTCCGGTATTATGCTCTAAACGGCTGAAAACAGCCAATAAATTGACGTTTATAATATTGTATACAATTTGGCACGGGCCTTGCGAAAGGAAGAGGGACGCAACCGCATCGGGAGCACTCCTTTCATGACGTTCCGGTCCCTCACCCTGACGACCGTCACCGCCGCCTTCCTCGCCCTCTCCGCAGCCGCGACCGTTCAGGCCGCCGACGCTGAGAAGCTGAAGCTGGGCTTCGCCAAATGCGCCCATTGCCTGCCGATGGCGCTGACCCCGGAACTCGCCAAGGGCGTGGAGATCGAGGCGATCAACTTCAACTCCGGCAACGACGTGCTGACCGCGCTGGTGTCGAAGAGCATCGACATGGCCCAGGTCACCTACCTGCACTACATCACGGCGCTCGATAAGGGCTTCGACGTGGTGGCCGTGTCCGGCCAGGTGAACGGCGGGTCGGAGATCGTCGTCGGCAAGGGCATCACCCTGAAGGCCGACGATTGGGACGGTCTGAAAAAGCTGATCGCCGAACGCAAGGAGAAGGGCGAGCCGCTGCGCGTCGCGGCGTCACGCGGCAACGCGCAGGACATCCACATGCGCGGCGCCCTCCAGAAGCACGGCATCAACGTCAACAAGGACGTGCAGTTCATCAACATCCCGAACCCGTCGGACCACGCCGCCGCCCTTCAGCGCGGCGAGGTGGACGTGATCTGCACGGTGGAGCCCTTCGCCTCGCAGATCCGCCAGACCGGCGTCGGCATGCATTTCGCCATGCCCTATGATCAGGCCGCCGGCAACCTGACCAACCTGATCGTCACCCGCTCCGACGTCATCAAGGACCACCCGAAGGCGGTCGAAGCCACCGTCGGCTCGGTCGTCGCCCTGGTCGACAAGCTGAAGTCCGACCAGACCGTGTGGGTGGACGTCATCAACAAATACACCGGCATGGACAAGGCCGTCGCCGCCGAGGCGCTTAAGAACGCCTCTCCGGATTACGCCATCCACAAGGACAGCACGCTGGCCATCGCCACGATGATGCGCGAGCTGAAGTACATCTCCAACGACGTCACCGCGGCCGCGGAGAAGAACCTGGATTACACCTTCCTCGAAGCCGTGACCAAGAAGCCGAAGAGCGAGCTGGGCTTCTAAGAGCACTTTGCCACGCCGCCGCCCAGTTCCCTCTCCCCAGAGGGGAGAGGGCTAGTGGGAAACTTACGAACACGACGGGATAGGAAAACCGGGCCATGACGGCATTGTCGAAATCCTGGGAGCGCGCCGTCGTTCCTCTCTTCATCCTTGCCGCCTGGGAGGTGTTCTCCCGGTCCGGCTTCCTGCCGGCGGCCCTGCTGCCGGCCCCGTCGGTGGTGCTGCACACCTGGGGCGACTGGATCTTCGGCTTCGACGAGACCTCGCAGGGCAACACCGGCCGCTGGGTCGCCGACGCCCTGTCCAGCGCCACGCGCGTCGCCGCCGGCTATGGCATCGCGGTGGTCAGCGGCGTGTTGCTGGGCATCGCCATCGGCTGGTGGCGCTGGGTCGAGCGGACGGTGGAGCCGACCATCCAGATGCTCCGCCCGGTGCCGCCGGTGTCGTGGATTCCGCTGGCGATCATCTGGTTCGGCATCGCCAACAAGCCGGCCATCTTCCTGGTCTTCCTCGGCGCCTTCTTCCCGATCCTGATGAACACCATCCACGGGGTGAAGACCGCCGACCGCAACCTGATCCGCGCCGCCTCGATGATGGGCGCCACGGAACAGCAGCTTCTGCGCCACGTCGTGTTCCCGGCGGCGCTGCCCAGCATCTTCGCCGGCCTGCGCATCGGCATCGGCGCCGCCTGGATGCTGACGGTGACGGCGGAGATGGTCGCGGTGAAGAGCGGCCTCGGCTACGTGCTGTGGGACAGCTACTATTTCCTGCGCTACGACCTCGTGCTCGCGGCCATGGCCAGCATCGGCCTGCTCGGCTACGCGACCGACGCGCTCATCAAAGTCCTGATGTCCGCCGCGCTGCACTGGCAGCACGGCTCCACGCTCCAGAGCCGGGAGGGCTGAGCGATGGCTTCCATCGACCTTCAGAACATCACCAAGATCTTCCGCGACGCCAAGCGCAAGCGCGACCTGCTGGCCATCGACGATGTCAGCCTGTCGGTGGAGCAGAACGAGTTCCTCTGCCTGCTCGGCTCGTCGGGCTGCGGCAAGTCCACGCTGCTGAACATGATCGCCGGCTTCGAGAAGCCGACCGAGGGCACCGTGACGGTGGGCGGCAAGCTGGTGGACGGCCCCGGCGCCGACCGCGGCATGGTCTTCCAGCAGGCCAACCTGATGCCCTGGCTGCCGGTGTGGGAGAACGTCGCCTTCCACCTGCGCCTGAAGGGCTGGCGCAAGGCCGACCGGCGCGACGCCGCCCAGGAATACATCGACATGGTCGGTCTGCGCGGCTTCGAGAACCACTTCCCGGCGGAGCTGTCGGGCGGCATGAGCCAGCGCGTCGGCATCGCCCGCGCCCTGCTGCTCAACCCGCAGGTCATCCTGATGGACGAGCCCTTCGCGGCGCTCGACGCCCAGACCAAGATGGACATGCAGGAGGAGCTGGTCGCCATCTGGCAGAAGCAGCGCTGCACCGTCGTCTTCGTCACCCACAGCGTGGACGAGGCGCTGGTGCTCGGCACCCGCGTCGCCGTGATGACCAGCCGTCCGGGCCGCATCCGTGAGCTGATCGCGCTCGACCTGCCGCGCCCGCGCGACACCACCGGCCCGCGCTTCAACGACCACAAGCGCCACATCCTCAACCTGATCCGCGAGGAGGGCATGCAGCAACGGCAGGCCGCCGTCGCGTGACCGGCCGGCTCGACCTGCTGCTGACCGGCGTCACCGCCCTGACCGGAGAGGCGGTCGGCAGCGTCGTCGAGGACGCCGCCATCGGCATCCGCGACGGGCGCATCGTCCATCTCGCCCCGGAAGTGGAGGGGCTGCCCGCCGCCGCCGAGGTCCGGCGCCTGCCAGGGCGGGTGGTGACGCCGGGCTTCGTCAACGCCCACCTGCACGCCGTCCTGGTGATGGTGCGTGGCGTGGCCGCCGATCTCGGCTTCGCCCCCTCCTACACCCCGGGCGTGCCCAAGGGCACCGACGCCACGCCGGAGGAAGCCCGCGCGCTGGCCCGGCTGGGCGCGGTGGAGGCCCTGCTCTCCGGCTCCACGTTGATCTGCGACCATTTCGTCCACGCCGACGCGACGCTCGACGCCATCGCCGACCTCGGCCTGCGCGTCCATGCGAGCTGGCGCGTCCACGACGTGGATTTCGCCCGAGTGGCCCAGGGCGAATGGCGCTTCGACCCGGCCATCGGCAGTGACCTGCTGCTGCGGACGCTGGACCTGCACGACCGCTGGAACGGCGCCAACGACGGGCGCATCCGCGTGCAGATGGCCGCCCACGCGCCGGACACCTGCTCCCCCGCCTTCCTGCGCACCCTCGCCGAGGAGGCCGCGACCCGCTCCATGCGCGTCAACACCCATCTGGCGCAGAGCCGGGTGGAGGTGGAGCGGGTGAAGGCGTCCACCGGCCTGACCCCGGCGGAACTGCTGGACGAATGCGGGCTGATGAACGACCGGCTGCTCGCCACCCACTGCCTCTATGTCGAGGACGCCGACATCGCCCGCCTCGCCCGCGCCGGGGCGCACGCGGTCCATGTGCCGAAGTGCAACGCCGCCTCGGGCCGGCTGGCCCCGACGCCGAAGCTGAAGGAGGCGGGCGTCAATCTGGCGCTGTGCACCGACACCCAGCATGGCGACATGGTCGAGGCGATGCGCTGGGCGCTCGCCACCGCGCGCATCCAGCAGGGAGGAGTCACCGCTGCCTGGCAGCCCGCCGACGTCTTCCGCATGGCGACGCTGGGCGGCGCGCGGGCGGTCGGCATGGCCGACGAGATCGGCACGCTGGCCGTGGGCAAGAAGGCCGACCTCGTCGTCTTCGACACCCGCCGCCCGCATCTGCGCCCGCTGATCAACCCGCTCGGCACGCTCGTCCACACCGCGCAGGGGCGCGACGTGGAGATGGTGCTGGTGGACGGCGAAACGCTGGTCGAGGACGGGCGCCCCGTCCGCGCCGACCTGAACGACATCTGCACCGAGGCCGACAAGGCCGCCCGCGCGCTGTGGGCGCGCGCCTGACCGAAAGAACCATGGATATGAGCAACCGCGTCCTTCTGGGCATGCTGACCCCGTCCTCCAACACGGTGCTGGAGCCCGTCACCTCCGCGATGCTGAGCGGCCTGCCGGAGGTGACCGCCCATTTCGGGCGCTTCACGGTGAAGGAGATCTCCCTGCGCGCCGCGGCGCTGGACCAGTTCACCGACGCGCCCTTCCTGGACGCCGCCCGGCTGTTGGCCGACGCCCGGCTGAACGTGATCGGCTGGAACGGCACCTCGGCCGGCTGGCTGGGCTTCGCGGCGGACGAGAAGCTCTGCGCCTCCATCGAAGCGGAGACGGGCATTCCCGCCTGCACCTCCATGCTCGCGCTCAACGAGATTTTGGAGACGACCGGGCGCAAGCGCTTCGCCATCGTCAGCCCCTATCTGGACGAGATCCAGGAGAAGATGGTCGCCAATTACAACGCCGCCGGCTTCGAGGTGGTGGCGGAGCGGCACCTCAACGACCGCGGCAACTTCTCCTTCTCCGAGGTCACCGAGGAGACCATCGAGCGGATGTGTATGGAGGTCGCGGAGGCGAAGCCGGAAGCCATCGCCATCATCTGCACCAACATGCGCGGCGCCCCGGTGGCCGAGCGCATGGAGAAGGCGTTGGGCATCCCCGTCTATGACACGGTGTCCACGGTGGTGTGGAAGGCGCTGCGCATGACCGGCGTGGACACCCGCCGCGTCGAGGGCTGGGGCAGCCTGTTCCGCGAACTGCATGGCTGAGGGGGGATTGCCCCCACCCTAACCCTCCCCCGCTAACGCAGGGGAGGGGACCAAACTCCCTCTCCCGCCCAGCGGGGGAGGGCCGGGGTGGGGGCAAGTGCGTCACGATGGGAGAAACGACGATGAACTTCGATCTGGTCATCCGCAACGGCACGGTCGCGACCGCGTCGGACGTGTTCAAGGCCGACGTCGGCGTGCGCGGCGGGCGGATCGCCGCGCTGGGCGACGGGCTGGCCGCCGGGCGGGAGGAGATCGACGCCGCCGGCCTGCTCGTCCTGCCGGGCGGGGTGGATGGGCATGTCCATTTCGACCAGCCGACCGGCGACGAGTCGGTCATGGCCGACGATTTCCTGACCGGCACCCGCTCCGCGGCCTTCGGCGGCACCACGACCGTGCTGCCCTTCGCCTGCCAGGAGAAGGGGAAGACGCTGCGCGCCGCGGTGGACGACTATCACCGCCGTGCCGCCGGCAAGCCACTGATCGACTACGCCTTCCACCTCATCGTCACCGACCCCACCGAGCAGGTGCTGGGCCAGGAGCTTCCGGCGCTGATCCGCGAGGGCTACACGTCCTTCAAGATCTACATGACCTACGACGCGCTGAAGCTGAACGACCGCCAGATCCTGGAGGTGCTGGACATCGCCCGCTCCGAGGGCGCCATGGTCATGATGCACGCGGAGAACGCCGACTGCATCGCCTGGCTGACCGAGAAGCTGGAGCGCGCCGGCCAGACCGCCCCTTACTTCCACGGCGTCTCCCGCCCCCGCGTGGCGGAGCGCGAGGCCACCCACCGCGCCATCTCCCTGGCGGAGCTGGTGGACGTGCCCATCCTGATCGTCCACGTCTCCGGCGCCGACGCGGTCGAGCAGATCCGCTGGGCGCAGGGACGCGGCCTGCGCATCTACGCCGAGACCTGCCCGCAGTACCTGTTCCTGACTGCCGACGACCTGGGCGGAGACGGGTTCGAGGGTGCCAAGTGCGTCTGCTCGCCGCCGCCGCGCGACGCCGCGAACCAGAAGGTGATCTGGGACGGGCTGACCGGCGGCGCCTTCCAAATCTTCTCCTCCGACCATGCGCCCTTCCGCTTCGACGGGCCGAGCGGCAAGAAGGTTCATGGCGAGCAGGCGCCCTTCCGTTGCGTCCCCAACGGCATCCCCGGCGTCGAGACGCGGCTGCCGCTGCTGTTCTCCGAGGGCGTGATGAAGGGCCGGATGGAGCTGACCAGGTTCGTCGAGCTGACCGCCGCCAACCCCGCCCGCATGTACGGCCTGCACCCGCGCAAGGGCACCATCGCCGTGGGGGCGGACGCCGACATCGCCCTGTGGGACCCGTCGCGCAAGGTCACCATCACAAACGGCATCCTGCACCACAATGTGGACTACACGCCCTATGAGGGGATCGAGGTCACCGGCTGGCCGGTCGTCACGCTGTCCCGCGGCGACGTGATCTGCCGCGACGGCGCCTTGCTGGCCGAGCCGGGCCGCGGCGAGTTCCTGCCCTGCGGTCTGCCCGCCCCGGCGCGCCCCAAGGGCTCGCCCGCCCCGGTCCTGCCGTTCTAAACCCTGCTGTTCTAAACTCCGCCCGCCGCAACCGGAGACCTTGCCCGTGAGCACACCCGACCTGTTCCGCCTCAGCGCCGCCGAGATGGCGGCGGGCGTGCGCAACCGCCGCTTCCGGGCGCGCGACCTCGTGGCGGCGAGCCTGGAGCGCATCGCGGCGCTGGACGGCCGGCTGAAGTCCTTCATCACCGTCGCTCCCGACGTCGCGCTCGCCGCCGCCGAGGCGGCCGACCGGCGGGTCGATGCCGGGGCGCCGCTCGGCCCGCTGCATGGCGTGCCGGTGGGCATCAAGGACCTGACGTTGACGGCGGGGCTGCGCACCACCTACGGCTCCACCCTCTACGCCGACCTGATCCCCGACACCGACGACCTCAGCGTCGCCCGGCTGAAGGCGGCGGGCGCCATCGTCGTGGGCAAGACCAACACGCCGGAGTTCGGCTTCGGCGCCATCACCGGCAACGAGCTGTGCGGGCCGACCGCCAACCCCTACGACCTCGACAAGACCAGCGGCGGGTCGAGCGGCGGGAGCGCCGCGGCGGTGGCGGCCGGGCTGGTGCCGCTGGCCCAGGGGACCGACTTCGGCGGTTCGGTGCGCACGCCGGCCAGCTTCTGCGGGGTGGTGGGGCTGCGCCCGACGCCGGGACGCATCCCCAGCCCGGGCCGCGCGCTGGCCTGGGACGGGCTGGCGACGCAGGGCTTCCTCGCCCGCGACGTGGCCGACGCCGCGCTGGCTCTGGCCGCGGTCAGCGGGCCGGACCCGCGCGACCCGACCTCCCTTCCCGTGCCGGAATGGACGGTGCCGGACCTCGATGCGCTCGACCCGATGTCGCTGCGGGTGGCCTGGAGCACGGACCTCGGCTCCGCCCTGATCGACCTTGGGTTGGCCGAGCGGTTCGAGGCGGTGATGCGCGGGCTGGAGGGCCGCTTCGGGGACTTCGTGGAGGCCACGCCCGACTGCCGGGAGGCCGGCGCCGCCTTCGGCACGCTGCGCGCCGCGCACATCTTCCACACCTACGGCCGGACGCTGGAGCAGGACGGCGACCGGCTGAGCCCGTCGGTCGCCTGGAACATCGCGCGGGGCAAGGGGCTGAGCGCCGCCGACTATCTGCGGGCGGAGGCCCAGCGCAGCGCTTTGTACCGCCGCTTCGCCGCCTTCTTCCGCGACCACGACATCCTGATGACGCTGAGCGCCAGCGTGCCGCCCTTCCCCAACGCCCAGGGCGACGTGACGGAGATCAACGGCTTCCGGCTGTCCACCATCATCGACTATCTGGCGATCACCTACACGGTGTCGCTGATCGGCTTCCCCTGCCTGTCGATCCCCTGCGGCTGGACGGCCGACGGACTGCCCATCGGCCTGCAACTGATCGCCCGCCCCTATGAGGAGGACCGGCTGCTGCGCTGCGCCCGCTTCCTGGAGCGGGAGTTGGAGTTCCGCCACCGCTGGCCCTCTCCCTAACCCTCCCCTGCGTTCGCGGGGGAGGGCCGGGGAGGGGACCGGCGCTGCCGGTCAGTGGACCGCGGCGCTGCGTCCGCCGCCGCCCGTCAGGGCGAAGCCCAGCGGCGGACGTTCCGGAGCCTTGAAGCCGGTGGTGCGATCCTCCTCGACGGGAACGCCATCCAGGGTCAGGCGGCCGTCCCGCGCCGACAGGTGCAGGGTCGAGCGCTCGTCCACCTCGCCGTCCAGCAGACGTTCGGCGATGGGGTCCTCCACCAGATTCTGCACCGCCCGCTTCAGCGGACGGGCGCCGAAGGCCGGGTCCCAGCCGAGGTCGGCCAGCCGGGCGCGGGCTGCGTCGTCGGCGGTCAGCGACAGGCCGCGCTCCGCCAGACGGTCGGCGACGCGGGCAAGCTGGATGTCCACGATGTGGGCCATCTGCTCGCGCCCCAGCCGGCGGAAGATCAGAACGTCGTCCAGCCGGTTCAGGAACTCCGGCCGGAAGGCGCGGCGCACCGCGTCCATCACCTCGACCCGAGCGCCCTCCAGGCTGTCGTCCTCGCCGAGCGCCGTCAGGGCGTCCGCCCCCAGGTTCGACGTCATGATCAGGATCGCGTGGCGGAAGTCCGCCGTGCGGCCCTGCCCATCGGTCAGCCGCCCGTCGTCGAGCGCCTGGAGCAGCACGTTCAGCACGTCCGGGTGGGCCTTCTCCACCTCGTCCAGCAGGACGACCTGATAGGGCCGGCGCCGGATCTTCTCGGCCAGCGTGCCACCGTCGTCATACCCGACATAGCCCGGAGGCGAGCCGATCATGCGGGCGACGGAGTGTTTCTCCATATACTCCGACATGTCGACGCGGGTGACCGCGGTCTCGTCGTCGAACAGGAAGGCGGCCAGGGCCTTGGCCAGCTCCGTCTTGCCGACGCCGGTCGGGCCGAGGAACAGGAAGGAGCCGGTCGGGCGGTTCGGGTCCTTCAGACCGGCCCGCGCCCGGCGCACCGCCTTTGACACGGCGCGCACCGCCTCCGCCTGACCGACGACGCGCTCGGCCAGCCGGTCCTCCATGCCCTTCAGCCGCTGCCGCTCGCTGTCCAGCATGCGGTCCACCGGGATGCCGGTCCAGCGGGTGACCACGGCGGCGATGTCCTTCGCCGTGACCTCCTCCCGCTCCGCGTTGGCGCGGGATTCGGCCTCGGCCAGACGCTTCTCCAGATCGGGAACGACGCCGTAGGCCAGCTCGCCGGCCTTCGCCCAGTCGCCGTCGCGCTGCGCGTGCTCCAGCTTGGTGCGGGCCTGGTCCAGCTCCTCCTTCAGGCGGCGTCCCTCGGTGCGGCGGGACTGGCCGACGCGCCATTCCTCTTCCATGGCGGTCAGCTTCGCCTCGTCCACCGCCAGTTCGGCCTCCAGCTTGTGCAGCCGTTCCTGGGATGCGACGTCCGGCTCCGCCTTCAGGGCCTCGCGCTCGATCTTCAGCTGGGCGACGCGGCGGCCGACGGCGTCCAGCGCCTCCGGCTTGCTGTCGATGGCCATGCGCAGGCGGCTGGCCGCCTCGTCCACGAGGTCGATGGCCTTGTCGGGCAGGCGGCGGTCCGCGATGTAGCGGGCGGAGAGCTGCACCGCCGCGACCACCGCCGCGTCGGCGATGCGCACGCCGTGGTGCACCTCGTACTTGCCTTTGATGCCGCGCAGGATCGACACGGCGTCCTCGTCGGACGGCTCATCGACGTTCACCGGCTGGAAGCGGCGGGCGAGCGCCGCGTCCTTCTCGATGTATTTGCGGTACTCGTCCGGCGTGGTGGCGCCGACGCAGCGCAGCTCGCCGCGCGCCAGCGCGGGCTTCAGCATGTTGGCGGCGTCCATCGCGCCGTCCGTGCGGCCGGCGCCGATCAGCGAGTGCAGCTCGTCGATGAACAGGATGATGCGGCCCGCCGCCTGCTGAACCTCCGACAGGACGGCCTTCAGCCGCTCCTCGAAGTCGCCGCGGAACTTGGCTCCGGCCAGCAGGGCGGTGAGGTCGAGCGCGAGAACGCGCCGGTCCTTCAGCCCCTCCGGCACGTCGCCGGAGGCCAGCCGCTGGGCCAGACCCTCCACCACGGCGGTCTTGCCCACGCCGGGTTCGCCGATAAGGACGGGGTTGTTCTTGGTGCGCCGGGCCAGTACCTGGATGGTCCGCCGGATCTCGTCGTCGCGCCCGATCACCGGGTCGAGACGGCCCTGCCGCGCCTCTTCCGTCAGGTCGCGGGCGTATTTGGCGAGCGCCTCGCCCATCTGCGAATCCTCCTGCCGGTCGGCGGGGCGGTTCCTGCTCAACGACTCGACACCCTCGACCAGCACCGCGGGATCGACACCGGCGCGGTGGAATAGAGCGCGGGTGCTGCCGCCCTGCGCGGCCAGCGATTCGAGAAGCCGTTCGGGAGAGACGAACTTGTCACCGGCCCCACGCGCCGTTTCGACGGCGTTCTGAAGCACGCCGGCAAGCGCCGGGGACATGAAGATCGGGTGCGGCCCTTCGCCATCCACGCGGGTCTGGCGGTTCAGGGTTTCCTCGGCGGCGGTCTTCAAAAGCTCGGGGTCGCCGCCGGCATCGCGGATCAGCTTGGCGGGTACGCCGTCGGCATCCTCGACCAAAGCCTTCATCAGATGTTCGGGGACGAGCTGTTGGTGGCGTCCGGCGAGAGCCGCCAGTTGCGCGGCCTGGATGACGCCGCGCGCGCGGTCGGTGAACAGACCGAAGTCCATCAGGCACTCCGTTCGTTATGGTTCCCGCCCTTTGCAAAGGCGCGGGAAGACGGCCTGTGTGGCCCGCACCATGCGCGGCCCCGGTCGCCTCAAGGAAACAGATGGGCAGGGGTAACGCCGCGATCAAGACGGCCGCCCAGGCGTCAGGGCAAGGCTGTTCTGCACCGAAAATGTCCCACTATATGGACGATGATTTATTTATTTGACACACTACGTACACCTTCATAAAGTGGTGGAAACTGATATGCCAGATATCGGACAACAACGCGGGAGGGAGGATATGGCCGGCATCGGAGCAAATCCGCTCGATGCACAAGCGTCGCCGGAGAAGCCGCAGGCGTCCGGAACCCAGACGCTGATGCGCGGCCTCGCCCTCCTGGAATGCGTGGCGGCGGGCATTGGTGACGTGAAGGGCATCGCCGCCCGGCTGGGCACGCCGCGAAGCACCACCCACCGCATGCTCAACAGCCTGACCCAGGACGGCTATCTGCATCACGTGCCCTACAAGGGCTATCTGCTGGGGCCGAAGCTGATCGCGCTCGGCATGCGCGCGCTGGAGCAGCGCCCGCTGGTCGCCATCGCCCGCCCGCACATCGAGGAACTGGCCCGCCAGACCGGAGATACCGTCCATCTCGGCGTCGTCGAGGGGGCGGAGGTCTTCTACCTCGACAAGATTCCGAACACGCGCGGGCTGGAGATGCGGTCGCGCATCGGTTTGCGCATGCCTCTGGCCTCCACGGGGCTGGGCAAGGCGCTTCTCCTCGGCCTGCCGCGCGAGCGCTGGCCGGAGCTGTACGACCAAGCGCTCCGCCTGACCGCGGCGGCGCCGGAACGGCCCCCGCTGGCGCCCTGGCCGGAGTTCGAATCCCGGCTGGCCGCCTATGTGGACCGCGGTTGGTCCTTCGACCTCGAAGAAAACGAAATCGGCATCCGCTGCGTCGGCGCGCCGATCCGTGACGTCCGCAATCAGGTCGTCGCCGCCATCAGCGTGGCGAGCGCCGTGCCCTACATGCCGGACGAACGGATGGCAGAGCTCGGACCCATGGTCCGGGCGGTCGCCGACGCGATTTCAAAGGATTTGGGATGGAAACGGGACGAACGGGCGTCGGGGCATCGCTGATCGCCCTCGACTGGGGAACGTCGAGCCTGCGCGGCTTCCTGATGGACCGCGACGGGCGGGTGCTGGACCAGCGCGCCAACGCGCACGGCATCCAGAACCTGCCGATGCCGGGCATCACCGGTTTCGAGCAGGCCTTCACCGACCTGTGCGGCGATTGGCTGGCAGCATATCCGGGCTTGCCGGTCGTGGCCGGCGGCATGGTCGGCAGCGCCCAGGGCTGGCGCGAGGCCCCCTATGTCCGCTGCCCCGCCGACACGACCACCCTGGCCTCGCAGGCCATCCCGGTGGAAAGCGCATCGGGGTCCCGCATCCTGATCGCGCCGGGTGTCCTCTACGACCCGCCGAGCGGCCCGCCGGACATCCTGCGCGGCGAGGAGATCCAGATCGCCGGCGTGCTGGCCGACCGTTCCGACTGGGGCCGCGACGCCTGCATGGTCCTGCCGGGCACCCATTCCAAATGGGTGGAGATCGTGGGCGGGCGCATGATCCGTTTCTCCACCTACATGACCGGCGAGACCTTCGCCGTGCTGTGCAAGCATTCGATCCTCGGCCGGCTGATGCCGGCGGACGCCGCCCCGGCGGAGGCCGAGTCCGATGCTGCCTTCGCCGAGGGCGTGCGGGCGGCGCAGGCCAGCGGGCTGGGCGACTTCACGCACCAGATCTTCGCCGCGCGCACGCTCGGCATCACCCGCCGCATGCCGGCGGAGCTTCTGAAGGATTACCTGTCCGGCCTGCTGATCGGGCACGAGCTGGTCTCCGGCCTCGGCCACATGCGCAACGAGCTGCACGAGGGCCGTCCGCTTCTGCTGATCGGCGAGGGCGCGCTCTGCCGCCGCTATGTGCGCGGCCTGGAGCTGCTGGGCGTCGAGCCCACCGACCGGCTTGAGAACACCGCCCCGCGTGGGCTCTTCCAGTTCGCCGTTGCCGCCGGCCTGATCGCGCCGGCGGGGGAGTGACGACCATGTCCGATGAATCCCTGAAGGCCCGCTTCGACGCCGCCTTTTCCGCCCTGCCGCTGGTCGCCATCCTGCGCGGGCTGACCCCCGCGGAGGCGGAAGGCATCGCGCAGACGCTCTACGACAGCGGCTTCCGCATGATCGAGGTGCCGCTGAACTCGCCCGATCCGTTCGACAGCATCGCCGCCGTCCGCCGGCTGCTGCCGCGCGACGCGCTGGTCGGCGCCGGCACGGTCCTGGCGGTGGAGCAGGTGGCCCGGCTGAAGGAGATCGGGGCCGATCTGGTCGTCATGCCGCACGCCGACACGGCGGTGATCCGCGCCGCCAAGGCCGCGGGGTTGGTCAGCCTGCCCGGAATCGCCACGCCGACGGAAGCTTTCGCAGCGCTGTCAGCCGGGGCCGACGCCCTGAAGATCTTCCCGGCGGAGCTGGTCGGCCCGCGCATCATCAAGGCGATGCGCGCGATCCTGCCCGCCGGCACCCGCCTGCTGCCCGTGGGCGGCATCGCCCCGGACACCATGGCGCCGTTCCTGGAGGCCGGCGTGGCCGGCTTCGGGCTCGGATCGGCGCTCTACGCGCCGGGCCTGTCCGCCGCCGAGGTCGGCGCCCGGGCGGACGCCTTCGTCGCCGCGTGGCGGCGCCTGAACCCGCGCTGACCGAACCCACGGCAACAGCGCATCACGCCGCGGCCGGTCGCAGAACGCGCCGCGGTCTTCCTCCCCCCTCACCATCACAAGCAATTTTCCAGGGAGAACGTTCATGAAGGGCTATCGTTTCGTCACCGGCGCCGTCGTCGGCGCGCTGACCTCCGCCACCATGATGGTCGCCGTGCAGGCCGCCGAGTACCCGACCAAGGCGATCGAGCTGATCGTTCCGTACGCCGCCGGCGGCGGCACCGATCTCGTGGCCCGCGCCTATGCGGACGCCGTGAACCGCCACCTGCCGCAGTCGGTCGGCGTGGTGAACAAGACCGGCGGCGGCGGCGCCGTCGGCCTGTCGGAGATCATGGCCGCCCGTCCGGACGGCTACCGCATCGGCATGGGCACCGTGGAGATCACCACCCTGCCGAACCTCGGCGTCGCCCGCTTCACGGCCGATGATTTCACGCCGATCGCCCGCCTGAACGCGGAGCCGAGCGCCATCACGGTCAACGCCGGCGCGCCGTGGAAGACCATCGAGGAGTTCCTGGCCTACGCCAAGGAGAATCCGGGCAAGGTCCGCATCGGCAACTCCGGCACCGGCGCCATCTGGCACCTCGCCGCCGAGGCCCTGGCGACCAAGTCCGGCCTGAAGTTCAGCCACATCCCCTATGACGGCGCCAACCCGGCGGTCACGGCACTTCTCGGCAACCACATCGAGGCTGTCAGCGTCAGCCCGGCCGAGGTGTCCAGCCATGTCGCCGCCGGCACGCTGCGCATCCTGGCCGTGATGGACGACCAGCGCTCCAAGGCGTTCCCGGACGCCCCGACGCTGAAGGAGAAGGGCATCGACGTGACGGTCGCCACCTGGCGCGGCATCGTCGTTCCGAAGAAGACCCCGGCGAACATCGTCGAGACGCTGCGCACGGCCTCCAAGAAGGCGGTCGAGGAGCAGGGCTTCCGCGATCAGCTGGCCAAGATGAACCTCAGCTACGCCTATCTCGACGGCCCGGAGTACAAGGTGGCCATGGAGAAGGATGCCGAGATGTTCAAGGTGCTGATGAAGCAGATCGGCCTGTCCAAGTAAGGCTTGCCGTTCACGCAAGCCGCATCCCCGGCGTGTCCCCGGCGGCCTTCGGGCCGCCGGGCGTCCGAAGGAGATTCATTTATGAGCAACGCTCCCGCTCCGGGCGGCAAGGTCGGCCTGCGTCCGCAGGACCGCCTTGCCACGCTGGTCATCGCCGCCCTGGTCATGGCCGTCGCGGTCGCCGCCATCATCGTCGCGGGTGATTTCCCGCCGACCATGCTGGAAACCGACGTCGGCCCCGCCCGTTTCCCGATCATCTTCGCCGTGGCCCTGCTGGTGCTGTGCGCGATCCTGGTCTTCAACACGCTGCGGGCGCCCGCCGCTCCCCCGGACGATCCGGCGCAGGTCGGGCCGAAGATCAGCTACGGCACCGTGGCCATCGGCATCGTCGCGACCGCCGTCTGCCTGTACGCCATGGAGTTCGTCGGCTACGCCATCGCGACTCCGATCTACCTGTTCGGCCTGATGTGGCTGATGGGACGGCGCAACCTGATCGCGAACGCCGCCATCGCCGCCGTGCTGACCGCGCTCATCTACGCCGCCTTTGCCTACGCGCTCAGCGTGCCGCTTCCGGTCGGGAGCCTTTTCGAATGACCCGAACCGATCCGACCGGCCGCAACGCTCCGCTGACGGAGGGGTGAGATGTACGAACTCGACATGCTTCTTCACGGCGCGCAGGCGCTGCTCAACCAGCCCATGGCGCTGCTGCTCGCCCTGTTCGGCGTGACGCTGGGCATCATCATCGGCGCGCTGCCGGGCCTGACGGCGACGATGGGCGTGGCCATTCTGCTGCCCTTCACCTTCGGCATGGACCCGCTGTCGGGTCTGCTGATGATTTCCGGCGTCTTCTTCGGCGGCATCTACGGCGGGTCGGTCACGGCCATCCTGCTGAAGATCCCCGGCACTCCCGCCGCCGCCGCCACCGCCATCGACGGCTACGAGCTGACCAAGAAGGGGCAGGCCGGCATCGCGCTCGGCACCGCCACCTTCTCGTCCTTCCTGGGCGGCACGGCCAGCGTCTTCGTGCTGATCTTCCTGGCCCCGGTGCTGGCCCGCTTCGCCCTGGAGTTCAGCGCGTCGGAGTCCTTCGCGCTCGCTGTCTTCGGCCTGTCGATCATCGCCAGCATCTCCGGCGTGTCGGTCATCAAGGGCCTGATCTCCGGCTTCCTCGGCCTGCTGCTGGCGACCGTCGGGCTCGACCCGATGGGCGGCTTCCCGCGCTACACCGGCGGCTACACCGAGCTGTTCAACGTGCCCTTCATCCCGGTGATGATCGGCCTGTTCGCCGCCGCCGAAGCCTTCAAGTCGCTGGAGGACCCGCAGGTCCGCGCCGGCATGGCCGCGGCGCTGGACCGCATCATTCCGCCCTGGCACATCTTCCGCCGCCAGTTGGGCAACATCGCACGCTCCTCGGGCCTCGGCATCGTCATCGGCATGATCCCCGGCGCCGGCGCCGACATCGCCGCCTTCGTCGCCTACAACGAGGCCAAGCGCTTCAGCAAGACGCCGGAGAACTACGGCAAGGGCGAACTGGGCGCCGTCGCCGCCTGTGAATCCGGCGCCAACGGCTGCACGGGCGGCGCGCTGCTGACCATGCTGACGCTGGGCATCCCCGGCGACGCGGTGACCGCGGTGATGCTGGGCGCGCTGACGCTCCAGGGGCTCCAGCCCGGCCCGCTGCTGTTCAAGGACCACGCCGATCTGGTCTTCACGCTGTTCGCCGGCATGCTGGTCTGCTACGTCTTCATGCTGGTGGTCGGCCTCGGCTCGCTGCGCTTCATGGGGCGCATCCTGCAGATGCCGAAGTCGGTTCTGACGCCGTGCATCCTGGCGCTGTGCATCGTCGGCACCTACGCCATCAACAACAGCATGTTCGACATCTGGATCATGCTGGCCGCCGGCGTCGTCGGCTACTTCATGCAGAAGTGGGACTTCCCGGCCTCGCCCGTCGTGCTCGCCCTCATCATGGGGCCGATGGCGGAGGCGAACTTCCGCCGCGCGCTGTCGCTGTCCAACGGCAGCTACGACTTCCTCTACACCCGTCCGATCACCGCGGCCCTTCTGAGCATCGCGATCGTGACGCTGTTGCTGCCGCTGCTGCGGCGCCTGTGGGCACAGCGGTCGGCGGGCGGTCCGTCGACGATCAACCCGGCCGCCGGAACCAGCCGCATGGGGACGCCGGAATGACGACCGTAACCGAAATCGGCCTGGAGGCCGTCTTCGATCCCGAGCTGCGCAACGGCACCGGCGAGAACCCGGTCTGGGACGCCGAGCGGGGCTCGTGGACCTGGATCGACATCCCGGCGCGGACCATCCATCGGCTCGACCCCTCCAGCGGCGCCCACCGCCGCTGGACCCTGCCGGAGATGATCGGCAGCCTCGTCCTGCGTCCGGACGGCGGCGCGGTCTGCGCCTGCGAAACCGGTGTCTTCGATGTGGATCTGCCGGGAGAGGGCGGAGAGGCGGTGGTCACCACCCTCGCCACCCACCGCTTCCCCAAGGAGGGCATGCGCTTCAACGACGGGCGCTGCGACCGGCAGGGGCGGTTCTGGCTGTCCAGCATGGTCATGGACATCGGCAAGGGCGACTCCTCCGGCCTGTGGCACCGCTTCACGCGGGCCGACGGGCTGACCGAAACGGGGACCGGCGGCTACATCATCCCCAACGGCTCGGCCTTCAGCCCGGACGGGCGCACGCTCTATGCGTCCGACAGCCACCGCGACGTGCGGATGGTCTGGGCCTGGGATTATGACACGGACACCGGCACCGCCGGCAACCGCCGCCCCTTCGTCGATATGCGGTCGATGGTCGGGCGTCCCGACGGCGCCGCGGTGGACGTCGACGGCTGCTATTGGATCTGCTGCCTGGACGAGGGCTGCATCAAGCGCTTCACCCCGAACGGCGACCTCGACCGCCGGATCGAGGTGCCGATGCGCAAGCCGACCATGTGCGCCTTCGGCGGGCCGGACCTACAGACGATGCTGGTCACCTCGCTCTGCCGCGGGCCGGCGGACCTCGCCGAGGACCCGCATGGCGGGCGCGTCCTGATGTTCGACCCCGGCGCCCAGGGCCTGCCGGAACCCCGCCTGGCCGATTGAGCCGGGCCGAAACGACACCAAGACACGAGAGGCAAGGAATGTTTGACGATCTGAAGGGCAAGCGCGTTCTCATCACCGGCTCCACGCAGGGCATCGGCCTGGCGGCGGTGGAGGCGTTCGCCCGCGCCGGCGCCAAGGTCGCCATGAACGGCCGCCGCGTCCCGGCGGACCTGAAGGCCACGCTGGCCCGTCTGAACGGGCTGGGCGGCGAGGTCGTCTTCCTCCAGGCGGACGTGTCGGACAGCGCGGCGTGCGGCACGCTCGTCGAGGCCTTCGTGGAGCGCTTCGGCGGCATCGACGTGCTCATCAACAACGCGGGCGGTCTGGTCGCGCGCAAGCCGCTGCCGGAGATCGACGACGAATTCTTCGACGCGGTGACCGACCTGAACTCCCGCTCCGCCCTGATGGTGACCAAGCACGCCCTGCCGCACCTGAAGGCCGCGGCGGCGCAGAACGGCACCACCTCTTCGGTGATCTCGGTCGGTTCGGTCGCCGGCTACACCGGCGGCGGTCCGGGTGCCGGCCTGTACGGCGCGGCCAAGGCGTGGCTGCACAACATCCAGAAGAACTGGGTGGCCTTCCATACCAAGGACGGCATCCGCTTCAACATGGTGTCGCCGGGCACCTTCGACACGGCCTTCCACGCCGACAAGGACGAGGACACCAAGGCCCGCATCGGCTCCGGCTTTCCGATGGGCCGCTTCGGCCGTCCGGAGGAATGCGCCCCGACCTTCCTGTTCTTCGCGTCGCACGCTTGCAGCGGCTACATCACCGGGCAGGTTCTCGACGTCAACGGCGGCCAGTACATGCCGTAACGGGCACATGCCGTAACGATTGGTGGTTCCGTTCGCGTCCGTCCGGTCAGAGCGGGCGCGGCGGGATCGCGGCGGTGAAAGCCGCCGTCTTGGCGGCGATGGCCGGCAGGGTGGGGAAGGGCACGCCGTCCTCGCACCGCAGCTGCCGGGCCACCGCGTGCAGAGTGCCGTGATGGCGGCGGCAGAGGATGCCGTCGGCGTCGCGGTCGTACAGCCGGACGAACTGGACGGGGGCCGCCCCGTCCTCCGCATGGACCTCCACCTCCACCAGATGGGTGCAGAAGGAACAGGCGGTCAGCGGGTCCGTCGAATCGAAGGCCACGCCGGCCTCCAGGCAGCGCCGGGCGAAGGCCTCCAGAAGCACCGACGCGCTGTCCACCGTCTCCAGCCCGCGCAGGGCGCGCACGACGTCGCGCATATGGCCGACATCCGGCAGGATCAGCCCGGCGGCGGAGTGGCGGTCGTGGATCACCAGCTTCATCATGATGCGCACGCCGTCTCGAACCGGGTGTCCCGGTGGTTGGCCGTCCGGTGGTTTGTCGGGCCGCTCGCGGCGTAGCCGGGCCGGCTCGACCACACCCGCTGGCGGATGCGGATCTGCGTCCGGCAGTCGGCCGAGCAGTAGAGCGGGGCGGGGCCGCGCCCGGAGGGGCGGGTGAACGGCCGCCCGCAGCAGGCGCAATGCAGCTTGGGCGTGGGAAGGGATTGGGGCATACGGGCGTGTGTCTGCATCGGCATGGCTGGATTCACGAGGCGTTTCCAAAGTTGGACGGACTATACGGGTGGTCTGTGACAGTTTGACGGGTGGGGGCGGACTACCACTTTTTCGCGCCCCGGCCGTGGCTCGCGGACACGGAAACGCCTTTGAGCTTCGACCGGTTCCCCTGGGGTGACATGACGTTTGGCATTTTCGGGGCGTTTGGTATTTTCTGGCGATGCGTAAAATGCAGTTGTTTTTCTGACAGAAAATGAGTCGAAAAGAGTTTTGTTGGAGCGAATGCCGCCGATAAATTGTCGTTGACGATAAAAAATCGCGTTGTAATGTCCCTTTGGGCGGACAAGGGTGTTTCTGCAGACCGGTGACGCGCTGGTTGTGGCCGGCGCCCCTGATCGGGGGCAGTGCCGGATCGTCCCTTTCCGCCGCAAGAGGAAGGGGCGGAAATGGGAGCACCGACGAAGGCGACGATTCTCATTGTGGATGACACCGCCGACAACCTGTCGCTGCTGAGCAGCCACCTGAAATCCATCTACGCGGTCAAGACCGTGAACAACGGCGATGCCGCGCTTCGCATCGCTTTTTCCGACCAGCCGCCGGATCTGATCCTGCTCGACGTCATGATGCCGAGCATGGACGGATACGAGGTGTGCCGCCGCCTGAAGGCCGATCCGCGGACCCGCGACGTTCCGGTGATCTTCCTCACCGCCCGCACCTCCGTCGAGGACGAGAAGTTCGGGCTGGACCTGGGCGCCGTCGATTACATCAGCAAGCCGATCAGCCCCCCCATCGTCCTGGCGCGGGTGAAGAACCACCTGTCGTTGAAGGCCACCGCCGATTCGTTGCGGGCCACCGTCGAGGAGGTGCGCGCCGCCCACAGCCGGCTGGAGGAGACGCAGCAGCACCTGATCCAGACGGAGAAGATGGCGGCGCTGGGGCTTCTGGTGTCCGGCGTCGCGCACGAGATCAACACGCCGATCGGCGTGGCTCTGACTGCGGTGTCCCATCTCTCCGGGCTGGTCGACTCGCTGGCCTCGCAATTCCAGAGCGGGGCGATCCGCAAGTCCGACCTTGCCCGCTTCCTGGAGAACGCGCGGGAAGGAACGTTGCTGGTCACCACCAACATCGTGCGCACCGCGAACCTGATCCAGAGCTTCAAGCAGGTGGTGGTGGACCGCGCCGGATCGGAGCGGCGGGTGTTCGACCTCAAGGACTATCTGTCCGACGCGCTGTTCGGGCTGGACCCGCATCTGCGCGAGGCCGGGCACAGCCTTACCGTGTCCTGCCCCGCCGGCCTGACCATCGACAGCCATCCCGGCCCGCTGTCGGAGGTGCTGTCCATCCTGATCCGCAACGCCGTGGCCCACGCCTTCCGGCCGGGGCAGAGCGGGCGCGTGACCCTGTCGGTCATGCCGCGGGAGGAGGGTTGGGTGGAACTTCGCCTGTCCGACGATGGCAAGGGGATCGATCCGGAGCATCTGCCCAAGCTCTTCGATCCCTTCTTCACCACCCGCCGGGGCATCGAGTTTCCCGGGCTGGGGCTCTACATCGCCTACAACCTCGTCCATCAGGTTCTTCAGGGGACCATCGAGGTGGAAAGCCTGTCCGGTGGCGGCGCCAGCTTCGTCGTCCGCATGCCGCGGCGCGTCTCCGCCCTGGTCGAAGCGTCGGCGTGAGGCCGGCTCGCCAGGGCGCGGCTCGCGCGGATGAGCGCGATCAGGACGCCGGAATGAGCGCGGCAACCCGCTGCAGCACCGCCGGAGGATCGACCGGCTTGGCGATGTAATCCACCGCCCCCATGGCGAGGCCACGCTCCCGGTCGGCCTCGTCGGCCCGGCCGGTCAGGAAGATCACCGGGATGTTCCGGGTTCCCGGCGCCTCCTTCAGGGTGGCGCAGACCTCATAGCCATCCATCTCCGGCATCACCACGTCCAGCAGGATCAGGTCGGGCGCCGGGATCGCCGCGGCGATCTCCAACGCCTTGCGCCCATTGTTGGCGACCTTCACCTTGTAGCTTTCCTTCAGCAGACCGCTCAGCAGCTTCAGGTTGTCCGGCGTGTCGTCCACGATGAGGATCGTGGGCTTCGGCGCAGCGGGAGCCGGTGCGGGCGATGCGATGTCCATGGAATCAGTCCGATTTGGGGGAGGCGGCAGGGCCGGCGTCGGTTCAGGCTTGGGCGGTCATGCCGCGGTCGGTCAGGGCCGCGTCCAGGGCGGAGGCGGCCTCGTCGAAGTCGAAATTTCGGATCTGGCCGGCGATGGCCTCGAACCGGTCGGGAAAGGCGGCGCGCAGAAGGTCGGCGTTCGCGGCCAGCGCCTCCTCGGCGTCGGGGTCGCTGTCGAGCAGAAGCTGGCGAAGTTGGCCGCACACGGCGAGAAGCGCGTCGGCATCCACCGCGGCGGGCCGGTCGGTGGACGCAGCGGCGGCGCCCGTCGGGGGCAACGCCGCCTCGAGATGGGCGAGCAGGGCGCCCAGTGGCGGTTCCAACGCGGCCAGCCGCGCGTCGATCTCCGCGCGTGGCCGGGCGTCGCGGATGACGGTCTCCAGATCGGTGGCGGCGTCTTGGACGGGATGGGCGCCGATGTTGCCGGCGGTTCCCTTCAGCGTGTGGGCGTGTCGCTCCGCCGTGGCGAGGTCGCCCTCGTCCAGCGCCTCGCGGATGGCGGTCGCCACACCGCGCTGTCCGGCGGCGAACTTGCGCAGCAGGTCGAGGTAGAGACGCTTCTTGCCCAGCACCCGCGACAGTCCGGTGGCGGTGTCCAACCCTGGAACACCGGCCGGCAGGTCGCCCACATCCTCCACGACCGGAGCCGGGCGGGATGCGGGGGCCTCGGCGCCCAGTCCCGGGCGGGCCGCGATCCAGGTCAGCAGGGTGGCCCACAGCGCATCCGGGTCGATGGGCTTGGCCAGATAGTCGTTCATGCCGGCGTCCAGGCAACGCTCGCGGTCGGACTGCATGGCGTTGGCGGTCATCGCGACGATGGGCAGGTCGGCGAATCCCAGACGGCGGATTTCCAGGGTCGCGGCGACGCCGTCCATGACGGGCATCTGCATGTCCATCAGCACGAGGTCGTAGTGGGCCGCCTGCACCATGTCCACGGCGATGGCGCCGTTCTCCGCGACCTCCACCACCAGCCCGGCGTCGCCCAGCAGTTCGCAGGCCACCTGCTGGTTCAGGTCGTTGTCCTCGGCCAGCAGGATACGGGCGCCGTGCAGGCGCGACAGGTCGGCGGCGACGGTCGCCGGAAGGGCGTCCGTGATTTCCTCGTCGGCGCCCAGGACCCGCATGATCCCGTCGAACAGCGCCGACGGGTTGACAGGCTTGAACAGCACCTCCTCGATCGCCGTGCTTTCGGCGCCCTTCAGCACCTCCTCCCGCCCATAGGAAGTGACCATGATGTGGTGGGGGGCCTGGGGCAACTCCAGCGCGGCGAGGCCGGCGGAGGTTTCCAACCCGTCCATGCCCGGCATCTGCCAGTCGAGCAGCACGACGCGGAACGGCCGGCCCTCGCGCGCCGCGAACCGCGCCGCCTGGATGGCCGCGGGGCCGGAATCCACGGCTTCGGCGGTGAAGGACATGGCCGAGAGCATGTCGGTCAGCACGACGCGGGCGTTCTCGTTGTCGTCCACCACCAGGCAGCGCAGGCCGCGCAGGTCGGGCCGCGGCAGCAGCACGCGGCGCGGCTTGTCGCGGCCCAGCCGGGCGGTGAACCAGAAGCAGGAACCGCGGCCCGGCGCGCTGTCCACCCCGACCGAGCCGCCCATCAGTTCCGCCAGCCGCTTGGAAATCGCCAGACCCAGGCCGGTTCCGCCATACTTGCGGGTGGTCGAGGCGTCGGCCTGCTGGAAGCTTCGGAAAAGCTGATTCTTCTGCTCGTCGCTCAGGCCGATTCCGGTGTCGCGCACCTCGAAGCGGACCAGAAGATCGCTTCCGGCTTCCTCCTCCAGCCGGACGATGATGGCGATCTCGCCGCGCTCGGTGAACTTGACCGCGTTGTTGGCGTAGTTCACCAGGATCTGCCCGATGCGCAGCGGATCGCCGATCAGGTCGCTCGGCACGTTCTGGGCGACGTCGAAGATCAGCTCCAGCCCCTTGGCCGCGGCCTTCTCCGCGATCAGGTCGGCGAGCGTGCCCAGCACCTTGTCGAGGTGGAAGCCGGTGCGCTCGACGCTCAGCTTCCCGGCCTCGATCTTGGAGAAATCCAGAATGTCGTTGATGATGCCCAGAAGATGCTGGCCGGACTGGCTGATCTTGAGGACGTAGTCGCGCTGGCGCGGCGTCAGGTCGGTCTTCAGCGCCAGATGCGACAGGCCGATCACCGCGTTCATCGGGGTGCGGATCTCATGGCTCATGTTGGCGAGGAAGCTGGCCTTCGCCTGGGACGCCGCCTCCGCCCGGTCGCGGGTCAGGCGCAGTTCCTCGGTCTGGGTGCCCAGCCGGACGACGGCGTTCAGGATGCTGTCCAACTCCTGCGTGCGGGCACGGGGAAGCCGGATGTCGCGTTCGCCCTCGCCAATGCGGCGCAGACCGTCGGCGGCGAACAGCAGGGGCCGCACCACATGGCGGCGGATCAGCAGCCCCGCGGCGATGAAGATCGCCAGCACCGCGACGAAGGCGAACTGGATCACTTGCGACACCAGACGGGTGCGCTCCTGGATCTGGCCCAGGCGTCCCGCCGTCAGTTCGGTCACGTCCACCAGCAGCCGGTCGCCGACCGTGTTCAGTTCCACCAGCGTCTGCGTCCATTTTTCGGCGAGGCGATCCTCCTCGGCGTTCGGAGGCGCGTCGCCGGCCGCCGTGCCCTCCGCTCGCCGGGCTTTCGCCGACGAGATCTGCCGGATGACCGAGTAGGCGTCCGTCACCTGCCGCTTCAGGGAGGGATCGAACTGGAAGGTCGGGTGGAAGGCCAGCGCCTGGGCGGCCAGCAGGGATTCGCGGCGGCGGCGGGGATCGTCCGTGAAGAGGACGATCGCCCCCGACTGCTTCAGCCGCTCCAGATTCACGACGGCGCGCTGGCGTTCCAGGATCAGCGGCACCATGCGGTCCTGGCTGTCGGCGGCCAGCCGTTCCATCTTGCCCTGCTCCCCGACGATTCCAAGGAAGAGCAGGCCGATCAGCGCCAGCAGGATCGCGCCGCAGGTGAGAATCGCCGGCTGCAGCCGTACGCGGGGATGCCTGCGGTCGCGGGCGGACGCCATGGCCGGTTCCGGTTCAGTAAATGTCGAAGGGGAAGTAACTGCGGTTGATCCGCTGATAGGTGCCGTCGTTGCGCAGGGCCGTCAGAGCCCGGTCCACCGACGCCTTCAACGCGTGCTGGCCGGGCGGAAAGACGATGTGCACGGTCCCGCCCAATCCGTCCTCGGACATCGGGGTGCCGATGGTTTCGAATCCGTCCCCGGCGTCGGACAGCAGGAAATGCACCACGTTCAGCGTCGGGCCGATGGCCATGTCGCTTTGGCCGCTGCGCATGGCGTCCCACAAGTCGTCGAGCGTGGAGACGGGAATCAGGTTCGCCTGCAGCGCCGGGTCGGCGTCGGCCAGACCGACCAGGGCCGCGTGCTGACGCGAGCCGCGGATGGCGGCGATGCGCCGGCTGCGAATCGCCTCCTCCAGGCTCAGCTCCGGCACGCCCCGCTGCCCGACCAAGCTGGTGCTCGATCGCCAATAAGGGATCGAGAACAGAAGGCGCTGCTCGCGGTCCGGCGTGCGCAGCACATTGCCGAAGCCGATGTCGTAGCGGCCCGCGGCGACATCGTCGATGATCTGCTTGAAGGGCGCCGCGTCGAAGCTGCACACCGCGCCCAACGAGCGGCACAGCTCGCGGCCGAAATCGATGTTGAAGCCGACCAGGACGCCATCGGCGTCGCGATCGCTGAAAGGCGGGGAATGGTCGATGACCACGATGCGCAGGAACGGTCGGTCGGTCGGGGGCGGTGCGTCCGCCCGGAGCGACTGCGGCAGCGCAAGGCCGGTCAGCAGGACCGCGACGGCCAATAGGGCGTTTCTGGTGGCGAAGCGCATGTGGAACCCCCTCGCTGCCTCAGTACATCCGGAAGGGCAGGAAGCGGGAACTGATGGCGTCGTACCGCCCATCCGCGAGGATCGCGCGCAGGGCCGTGTTGACGCGGTCGCGCAATTCCTCGCGCCCCAGCGGCAGGGCGATGGCGGATTCGCCACCCAGCCCGCTTTCGGTCAGCGGGTCGCCCACCACCTCCAGCGCTTCTCCCTCGGCGCTGGTCAGCAGATGGACGGTGACGGCGGTCGGGGCCAGCGCCAGATCGACACGCCCGTCCAGAACGGCGCGCAGCGCCTCCGCCTGGTCGTCGTAGATCACGACCGTGCAGCCGGCATTCTTCGCGGTCAGATAGTCGTACTGCTTGGAACCGCGGGTGACGGAGACGCGCTTTCCCGCCAGATCCGGCGCCACGCCCAGCGTCCATTCGCCGGCCCGCCCGATGTAGCTGGAGCTGGACCGCTTGTGGCGGTCGGTGAAGAGGTATTTCTTCATCCGCTCCGGCGTCTTCAGGATGCTCGCGACCGCGAAATCGGCGGCGTTGCGGTCCAGCAGGTCCAGAACTTCCGGAAACTGCAGGGCGGTGATGTCGCAGCGGATGCCCATGGTATCGCAGAGCGCACGGGCGATCTCCACCTCGAAGCCAGTCAGCTTGCCCTGTTCGTCCACCATCGCATAGGGCGCCATCTTCCAGGTCAGCACCCGGTAGACCTCGTCCGCACGGGCGGACAGGGCCGAGACGCTGAGCAGGACGGCAAGCCCCACGGTCGCAAAAGGACGAAACGGCGTCAGGCGGATCACGGGCGGCCTCGGCAATGCGGAAGAATGGAGCGCAGCGGCCATCCGGCGCCGCGGCGCCCTGGATCACGCCGCGTTCCGGTTGTTCTTCAGCGCTCGCGCCGGGGCTGTTTCCGGCTGCAGCGAGACAATACCATCATAATCAGTCCGGTCAACACGCTGAACAAATCTCTGGGTTGTTTGCTGCGTGCGATGGATCACCAAATCGGGAAAGACTTTTGAAATTCCTCCAGTTTTCCGGGCTGTCCCGCCTTGATCTCGACGTCTTCGGTCGCCTCCACCCCGCAGAGCGGGCATGGATCGAGGACACGCTGAAGGATATCCTTCGTCGGATGGGGCTGCGCTCCATTCCCATTGATTGACCGCGACGCTTGCGCAGCACGGAGGGAAGTCTTGGACGCCAGAATCACAGCCATCCTGCAAGAGTGCAGCCGGGCTTCGGACGAGGAGCGCATCACTTTCCCCGAGGTCGTCTCGGCGCTGGCCGTTGCGGGGATTGAGCGCTACCACACCGATCTCGTGCGGGCGGAGACGACCTACTATTTCCCGGACGGGACGACGGAGCGGGTGGAGGTCCGGCCCGCCGCCCTGCCACCGGCCATGGACTTTTCGGCGGAAGGCGTGGAGTCCGCCGTCCGCGCCATCCAGGCCGGAACGATCCGCTACGGCGGCTTCTGCGAGCGGGTGCTGCGGGCCGGCTGCGCCGGCTGGACGGTCAGCATCCTGGGCCGGCGGGTCGTCTATTACGGCCGCAGCGGCGACAGCCACACCGAGTGGTTCCCCGGCGCGCGCTGACGCCGCTCCGCCGTCACCAACCCAGGCGGCGGGACAGCACGGGGCCGAGGTCGCCGCGCCACTCCTTCAACTCGGCCTCCGCGCGCTCGACCGCGCGCTGGTCGCGGTAGCGCTTGAGCGCGCGGTTCGCGTCGCCGCGCGCCTCCATGGCGGCCAAACGCTTGGCCACCTCCGGCTCCGCCGCCACGGCTTGGCGCCAGCGTTCCAGCCGCACCTCCGCCACCGCGTCCACGATGGGTTGCAGCGCCGGCATGCGGCCCAGCTTCTTCACGCCGGGGGCCAGCCGAGCGGCGGCGGCGGCGGCGGCCTCCTTGGGGATGCGGGGGAAGGCCCGCTGCACCGCCTTGGTCAGCGCGTCCTTCATGTCGTCGCCGCGCTGCTTCGCCTCGGCGCCGCGGCTCAGCCGCGCGACGGCGCGCGCCTGCTTCTTGGCGTGCCAGGACAGGATGCCGTCCGCGATCTCGCGCGCGTCGGCGTCGAGCCAGACGACGCTCTCCGTCCCATCCGCGAGCATCGCCGTCGCCTCGTCGGGAAGCTCCGGATCGGCGGCGGACGCCGTGCTGGCAAGATGCAACGCCTTCAACGACCGCAGCGAGCGCGCCCGTCCGTCATCGCCGGCCAGCAGGGTGGCCTCCGACAGCGTACCGCCGTCGAGCAGGCTTTGCAGAAGCTCCAGGTCGCCGTGCGTCCAGCGGCGGGCGGCGGTCAGCCGTTCCACCCGCAGGCGCAGCAGGTCACGCACCGCCGGTCGGGGGGCGGAGGGCAGACAGCGTTCCACGCGCCACACGCCGCCCTCGAACCGCGCGACAGCCCAGTGCGCGCCGTTCTCCACGGGTTGATCGGTGGGGAAGGCGCCGTCCAGATTCCAACGGTCACTGGCCCGCAGGCAGCCCTCCGGCGGCGCCTGCCACGGCGTCCCGGGCTTTGAGTAGAAGCTGGGAGCCACCGGGCTGCGCAGAACGAAGCGCCAGCCCGCGACCTCCGCGGCGAGCCCATCGGGCATGGCGGCCGGGCGTGACGTATCCCCCAGTTTCAACAGGGGTTCGGGGGCATTCTGGCTGACCTGCGAGGCTTCGGGTGACGGGTGTTCAGACGGCATGACGGCTCCTTCCACGAATATAGTAGCACAAGGCGGAGCGGCGCTTCGCAACTTTAGCCTCTTGTCCGCCTTCCATTCTGAAAAGCCAATCGGAAATTTTCCAAAAGAAAATCCGCAACACCTGTTACCGAATTCTGAGTTTTTTTCAGATCACACCCCCGCTCCGGCGCTTGGAGGTCCTTTGATAAAAGTCAAGGAACGACATCAGATTCTGAATTTGAGTCGATGAATGCTGGCCCATCTCGAGGATAGTCCCGTGCGATTATTATCCATCAAAGTCATTCTACCGGTGATTGTCGGCGGGCTCGCCCTCCTGGGAATTTTCATGGCGGGCGATGCCGCGATCGCGGCGCTTCGCGGCGTCGAAGCGGCTTCGGCCTATCGGAAGGTCAACCACGTGGCCAGCGGCTTGGTCGCCGCCGCCGGTGAATTCGCCCTTGAGCGGGGCGCCACCAACGGTGCGCTGAACGGTGCGGACCCGCTTTCCGCCGAAAGGCTCGCCCGGCTGCAGCAGCGCCGCGGTGCCGCCGACGCTGCGCTGCGCGCCGCGCTGGAGGGTTTGCGCGCCGTGCCCGAAATGCTCCCGCACGCTCCGCGCCTGGGTGAGGTCGAGGCCTCGTCGACCGCCTTCCGGGACGTCCGGCGCGGGGTGGACGAGGCTCTGGCCCGCAACGCCGGCGAAAGGTCCCCGAGCGTGGTGTCGGGCTTCGCCGGTACGGTCACGGCGCACATCGAGCGGATCGGCTCCCTGCGCCTGCTGCTGGAAGCGGTCGCTCCGCCGCCGAGCACGGCGACGCTCCAGCTCGTCCAGCTGCGCGGCTACGCGGCCGACATGGCCGAAAATGCCGGGCGCGAGCGCGCGCTGTTCAGCGCTCTCGTCGCCGGCCGCCGGCCGCTCGCTTCCGGACAGGCCGACACCCTGGCGAAATCCCGCGGGCGGCTGGAGCAGGCGTGGGAAGGCATCCGCGCCCTGCGCAGCCGGCCGGACATCACGCCCGATCTGGCACGGGCCATCGACGGGGTCGAGGCCGCGTACCTCCAAGGCTTCGCCGAGACCCGGCAGGCGGTGCTGAAGGGCGGCGCGGATGGCCGGTATCCCTTGACCGCGGACGAATGGATGAGCCGGGCGACCGTGGGCATCGATTCCATCCTCACGCTGGCCGGCACGGTGGGCACCGCCATCGACGCGGCGGTCGCGGGGGCCGCGGAGGAGGCACGCTCCGATCTGCTCGTCAGCCTCGCCGTTTTCACGCTCAGCCTGATTCTGGGGGTGGGGGGATCGCTGCTCGTGGTGCGCCGGATCGTCCGCCCGCTGACGGCGATGACCGGGGCCATGCGGCAGCTGGCCGACGGCGATCTGGCGCTCACCATTCCCGGCACCGGACGCCGCGACGAGATCGGCGCCATGGCGCAAGCCGTGGAGGTCTTCCAGGACCATGCCGTCGCGCGTGAGCGGCTGGAGGCGGAGCGGGCGCGCGAACAGGAGATGCGCGAGCGGCGGGCGGCCACGCTGGACCGGCTGACCCGCGGCTTCGAAGCCAAGGTGAGCGGGCTGGTCGGCACCTTGTCGTCCGCCGCGACGGAGATGGAGGCGACCGCCGGCTCGATGTCGGCGGCGGCTCAGCAGACCAATCACCAGTCCTTCGCCGTGGCCGCCGCGTCGGAACAGGCCTCCACGAACGTGCAGACCGTGGCGGCGGCGACCGAACAACTGACCGCGTCCATTCGGGAGATCGGCAGCCGCGCCGCCCAGTCGCAGGCGATCACGACGCAGGCTGTCGCGGACGCCCGGCGGACGGACGAGACGGTGCGGCTGATGGCCGGCTGCGCCCAGCGCATCGGCGAGGTGGTCGGGCTGATCCAGGCGATCTCCAGCCAGACCAACCTGCTGGCGTTGAACGCCACCATCGAAGCCGCCCGCGCGGGCGAGGCCGGCAAGGGATTCGCCGTCGTGGCGCACGAGGTGAAGATGCTGGCGAGCCAGACCGCCCAGGCGACCGACGACATCGCGGTCCAGATCGTTCAGGTGCAGACCGTCACGCGCGACGCCGTCTCGGCGATCCAGGCCATCGGCTCCGTGATCGGCGAGGTGAACGGGATCGCCACGGCCATCGCCGCCGCGGTGGAGGAGCAGGGCGCCGCCACCCAGGAGATCACGCGCAACGTCCAGCAGGCGGCCGTCGGCACGCAGGAGGTCGCGTCCAACATCGCCGGTGTGCGGCAGGCGGCCAACGACACCGGGGCGGCGGCGACCCATGTGCTGAGCGCGGCGCAGGCGTTGTCGCAGCAGGCGGAACGGCTGACCGGCGAGGTCGACGACTTCCTCGACGGCATCCGCAGCGCCTGACCGCGCCGGGGAGGGGCGGACCATCACCGGGAGCCGTCGGACAACCGTTCACAATTCGCGGCCTCCGGCGTCTGGATCTCAGAAGCGACTTGCCGCGGTGGACAGCACCGGGGTCGGCGCCACCCGCCCGGCAACGATGGAGAAGCGACATGGCAGGTATTCAGGGGATCGAACTCACGCAATTTCACCCGGTCGGGCAGAACTATCCGGCCGGAGTGTACCGGCTCACCAACGTCGACGAAGGGCGTACGTTCGAGATCACCGTTCGGAACACGCCGACGAACACGGTCGCCATCGACGTGCGCAACCCCGCGGGCACGCTCTACCGGGGCGTCGCCACCGGTCGTCTGCTTCAGGGCAATCAGCAGAATCTTATTCTTGCGTCGCTGGAACATCTGCAGACGGACAACATCGATGGCCGCGTCCCCGGGTTGGGCGCTTTGGTGGTGTACATCTTCGCCGCGAACGTTCTGCTCACCGCGGCCACCATCCAGGTGGCGACGATGTCGCCGGCGGCAGCGGGCTTCTACGATGCCGTCGGGTTTCCCGTGCTGGCGACGGCGAACGCCTACTTCCAACAGCAGCTGCAGAACGCGGGGAACGACCAGGACCTGATCAGTGAACTGAATCAGCGGCAGAACACCTTTCTCCAGGCGTTCGCCAATCCCAACGCCGTCCAGGGCACGCTGCCCTACACTGGGGCTCCGGAAGCCCTGCCCCAGCAGATCATCGCCACCAATGCCGCCCGCATGGCCCATTGGCGTTTGGTGGCATGACGCGCGGGTGGAGAGCCGCCGGGGCGCAACGGTCCGATCCAACAGCCTGAGCGCTTTCCCTCTTCATCCTCTTGAGGGAAGCCACACGTCCAAATCGGGCTTTCAATGATGGGCGGCTTCCTCCCCGGTGCCGTCATGGCCGAAGCTGTGCAGGATGCGGGCGAAACTGGTTGCCCCGGCGCTCCGCATCGGAACGAAGGGTTTGCCCATGCGGCGGCACAGACCCTTCACCCGCAGACAGGCATCGTGGCTGACGCAATCGATGGGACAGACCACCACGTCGGCGCGTTCCACCAGCCCTTCCAGGCAGCGGGTGGTCTGCTCGAATCCGCCGTCATGGTGCAGCAGGCAGCCGTTGCGCGTCTCCACCGCCGCCCGCAGGTGGGGCAGACTCTTGGTCCGCCCCCCCACATAGAGGATGGCCCGCCCTCCGAGGTCGGTGGGGGCCACGGTGTTGGCGGTGTCGGGGGCGGTGTTGGAGGCGGCGGCGCGGCGGTGGTTTTGCATGGTCGGTGGGTCGAGCAGGCGGCGCAGCCGTTCCACCTCGGCCTCCGCGTGGCGGGCGCGCATGCGCTCGCTGGCGACGCGGCGGTGCAGGGCGTCCATGGTGCGCAGCAGACGCGCCTGGCCCGGTGCGCGTCCGGACGGGGCTTTCGGGGCATTGGGCGTTTCGGCAACCACGGGTGTGGCACGCTGGGTGGCGAGCTGGGTCTCCAGCTCCCGGACGCGGGCGTCCTTCTCAGCGAGGCGCTCGGCGGCGGCGCGCTCCTGCTTCGTCAGCCGGGCCGTCAGCTCCTCGCAGCGCCGGGCCAGATCACGGTTCTCCCGCAACTGGCGCCGGTTCTCGCCACCCATGATGTGCGAGAGCATGTGCACGTCGGCGAAGGCGCGCACCCGCACCGCGTCGGGCATGGCGCCGTGGCTCAGCACGCCCCAGTAGGCGGCGGCCACGTCGCCCGAGGCCACAGCGGCGGTCCACAGCGCCATCCAGCCCTCTTCGGTCGTCTCGCGGGCGAAGCGCTTCACCGCGACGGCGAAGGTCTCGTCCAGGCGCTTGTGCATCAGCCGGGCTTCCGGCCCGTCCTCCGCGGCCTTTTCCACGAAATAGCGGTGGATGTCGTAGGGGCGGGCGTCTGCCGTGGGCACCAGCTTCAACCGCCGGCACAGCCACGCCACGTCCTCCGACGACAGGCAGGTGCCCACGATCGAGCAATGATACTCCGTGGGAATCGTCCACAGCTTCCGGCGCTTGGCCTGTCCCAGCACGCAAGATGGCACGGTCTTCCGACAACGCTCACACATCGTCTCCGCCCCCGATTGGTTTCGGCTGTTGGGTCTCCGGTTCCGTCCGGAGCCAAGCGGGGCCATGGAGCGGAACATGCCCCAACAATAATGCGATTCATTCGCATTTGCAAATGGAGAGCGAAGCGGGTCCGCTCTCGGGGAGGTGGCTCAGACCGGGAGAATGCGCTCGATCATCAGCCGCCGCGTGATGCCGTCCGCGTCGCTGTACGGCATGTGAGCCCCTTCCCGGAGGCCGAGCAAGGCCACCCCGAGCGGCGAGGCGACGGTGATCTGGTCGTCCTTGGGCGATTGGTCTGGGTAGACCAGTTCACCCCATTCGGGCGGCATGCCGTCGTCGCGGCGGAACAGCACCCGGCTGCCCATGCGCACGATCGTTCGGGGGAGGTCGCTTTCCGGGCGGACGATCGCACGCTCCAACTCCCGCGACAGGAACGCCGAGACCTCCGGGGCCTGCACGGCCAGCCGGTCCATGGCCCGCAGCAGGCGGCCGTAATCCATGCGTCCGATCCAGATCAGCGGCCGGTCGGTTCCCTCGGTCATCGGTGCGTCCTCGACTGCGCGGCGACTGTGTTCAATCCCGGATGAACTCTCGCCCACGGGCATTGTCCGCGGCCATCCGTATGATTACGGAGCGCAAGCCGCAGTTCGGTCTGTAAAAAATTTATTGTTGTTTTGCAGTATGTTATGAGATTTCCGTAGTAATACGGATATTTTGATCCGGGTTATTCCCCAGTAGAAAAGGCCGTCATATGCCTTAGGGGAAGTGAGCAGAACCTTCCAGGAGGGAGATGCGGCCAACCTTCGGTGCGCCTGACCGAAACCATGGGGAAAAGGAATGGACGATCTGCTTTCGGGGGCGCTGAGCCGCCTGGATGAAGCCGCCAAGCACGTTGAGGTGGATTCCGAGGTTCTTGAGAAACTGAAATACGCCAAGGAGACCCTGAGCGTCCGCCTGTCCGTGCGCATGGACGACGGATCGCGGCGCTCCTTCCCGGCGTGGCGGTGCCGCTACGACGACACCCGCGGCCCGACCAAGGGCGGCATCCGCTTCCACCCGAGTTCCAACGTGGAGGAGGTGACCACGCTGGCCTTCTGGATGACCTTCAAGTGCGCGGTGATGAACCTGCCCTACGGCGGCGGCAAGGGCGCGGTGAAGGTCGATCCGCACAGCCTGTCCAAGTCGGAGCTGGAGCGTCTGTCGCGGGCCTATGTCCAGGCCTTCGCCGGCATGATCGGACCCGACCGCGACATCCCGGCGCCGGACGTCTACACCAACTCCATGATCATGGGGTGGATGGCTGACGAGTACAGCTCCATCGTCCGCCAGCCGAGCCCGGCGGTCATCACCGGCAAGCCGCTGCCGCTCGGCGGTTCGCTCGGGCGCGACGACGCGACCGCGCGCGGCGGCTATTACCTGATCAAGCATCTGGAAGAGGATCTTCGCCTGTCCGGATCGGCCCGCCGGGTGGTGATCCAGGGTTACGGCAACGCCGGCTTCCACATCGCCCGCCTGCTGCACGCGGACGGCTACCGCATCGTCGGCCTGTCCGATTCCCGCGGCGCCATCGTCTGCGAGGAGGGGCTGGACCCGCAGGCCGTGCAGACGGCCAAGGAGCGCGGCGGTTCGGTGACCGCCTACACCGAGAACGGCGCCCGCGCGGTGACCGGCGACGAGCTGCTGGGCACCGCGTGCGAGATCCTGGTCCCCGCGGCGCTGGAGGATCAGATCCACAGGGGCAACGCCGGGCTCATCAAGGCACGGGTCGTCCTGGAACTCGCCAACGGCCCGATCACGCCGGACGCCGACCGCATCCTGAACGAGGCCGGTGTCATCGTCCTGCCCGACATCCTGGCGAACGCCGGCGGCGTGACGGTGTCCTACTTCGAGTGGGTGCAGAACCGCCAGGGCTACTATTGGGGCCTCGACGAGATTCACGAGCGCCTTCGCGTGATCATGGAGACCGAGGGTCGCCGGGTCTGGGACATGGGCACGGCCAAGGACATCCCGATGCGCACGGCGGCCTATGCGCACGCGCTGGAACGGCTGTCGAAGGCCATCGCCGCGCATGGAACGCAGCCGTTCTTCGTCGGCTGATCCCTTGCGTCGCGGGGACGGGAGTCCGCCGGGCTCCCGCCCATCGCATAGGCGCCCATCGCATAGGCGCCCATCGCATAGGCGAACGCGCCGGGTGGACGTATAGTCCCTGCCTCGTCCACCCGTGCCGTTCCGCCCGTGCAGCCGAAAGAACGCCTTGAGATGCCTTTTCCGCCCGCCAGCCGTGCGACGGGAGCGCCGACCATCCTGACCGGCCGGGACATGGTCCTGCTGTCGCTCGCCTTCCTGGCGGCCTATCTGCCCATCGACTGGCTGACCTTCATCCACCCGCGCCCGAGCCTCAACATCACGCCGTGGAACCCGCCGGCGGGGCTCTACATGGCCCTCCTGCTGTGGACCGGCGCGCGCGGCCTGCCGATGGTCTACGCCACGCTGATCCTGGCCGATCTGGTGGTGCGGGGGCATCCGGCCTCGGTCTCCTCGCTGCTGCTCTCGAACCTCGCCATCGTCGCCGGGTACGGGGTCGCCGCCCATGTCCTGCGCCACCGGGTGGCGATCGGTCTGGCGTTGAACCGGGTGCGCGATGTCGGCTGGCTGGTCGGCGTCACCTTCCTGAGCGCCGCCGTCGTGGCGCCCGTCTTCGTCGGCGTGTTCGTCCTGGACGGGGCCTTGCCCGCGGCCGACCTGCCGACGCTGGCGTTCCAATACTGGCTGGGAGACGCCATCGGAATCGCCGTGGTCACGCCCTTCGTCCTCCTTCTGCACCGGCCGGACAAGACGCCCGCCTGGAGCGTGCCGAAGACCCCCACCGCCGCTCAGACGGCCGCCATCGCCGCGGCCCTGCTGCTGGTCTTCCTGCCCATCGGCGACGGTCAGTTCAACCTGTTCTACGTCCTGTTCCTGCCCCTTGTCTGGGTGGCGGTGTCGCATGGCCTGCCGGGCGCGGTGCTGGCGGCCCTGGCCATTCAGAGCGGGCTGATCGCCGGGTTGCAGGCGATCGGCCTTCCCCTGGGCGCGGTGGTCTATCATCAGACGCTGATGCTCGCCCTGGCCATCACGGCCCTGTTCCTCGGCGCCCTGGTCAGCGAGCGGCGCGAGATCGAGGTCCGGCTGCGCGAACACCAGACCGAGTTGGCCCATCTCTCCCGCCTCACGGTGACGGGGGAGATGGCGTCCGCCCTGGCCCACGAGCTGAATCAGCCGTTGCTGGCCGCCATCAGCTACGCGCGCGCCGCCCAGCGCCTGCTGGAAGGCGACGACACGCCGCCGCGCGCCCACGACCTCATCGACAAGGCGGTGATCCAGGCGGAACGCGCGGGCGAGGTCATTCGCGGGCTGCGCACCTTCCTGAGCAAGGGGTCGCTACAGCTGGCGCCGGAATCGGCCAGCGAAATCCTGCGCGAGACGCTGACGCTGGTGCGGGGGGACGCGGCCTACAACCGGGTTCAGCTTCGGGTGGACATGGCGGAGCCGCTTCCCCTCGTGCTGTGCGACCGCATCCAGATCGAGCAGGTTCTCCTCAACCTCGTGCACAACAGCATCGAGGCCATCGCTGCGGCCGACAGCCCGGTGCGCGAGGTCGTCCTGCGTGTCCGGGCCGCGTCGCCGGACGGCCTGACCTTCGAGGTTGAGGACAGCGGCCCCGGCGTGTCGGCGGGCATGGTCGACCATCTGTACTCGCCGTTCGCCACCACGAAGCCGGCGGGCATGGGGCTCGGCTTGCCCATTTGCCGCTCGATTGTCGAAAGCCATGGCGGCCGGCTGTCGCTCGGGCGCACCGGTGCGACCGGTTCCGTGTTCCAGGTCTTTCTGCCCGCAGCCCGTCCAGACACCCGGCCGTCCCATGACCCAGACCGATAGATCCCTCACCGGCGAACCGACCGTCTTCATCATCGACGATGACGAGGCGGTCCGTGACGCGCTTTCCGTCCTCGTCGAAGTGGCCGGCCTGTCCGTGCGCACTTTCGTCAACGCGCTGGAATTCCTGCACCGCTACAGCCCGGAGCAGCCGGGTTGCGTGGTGGCCGACCTCCGCATGCCCTTCATGGACGGGCTGGAGCTTCAGGAGGAACTGTCCCGGCGCGGCTGCGGCCTGCCGGTCATCATCATCACCGCCCATGGCGAGGTGAGTTCCGCCGTCACCGCCTTCCGGTCCGGAGCCGTCGATTTCCTGGAAAAGCCATTCGACGACGGTGTTTTCCTGCGCCGCATCCACGAGGCCTTGCAGCGCGACGCCCACCAGCGCCGGGACCGCTCCGCCGCGGAGTCCGCCCTGGCGAAGCTGGCCCTTCTCAGCCCCCGCGAACGGGATGTCGCGGCGCTGATGGTGGAGGGCTGCGCCAACAAGGCCATCGCGATCCGCCTCGGGATCGGCGTCCGCACGGTGGAGACGCACCGGGCGAACATTCTCAGCAAACTCGACATCCGCACGGTCCCGGAACTCATGCGCCTCTGGATGCACACACCGTGATGCGCATCCATCGCTCCGACGCTTGAGCGGTCGAAGCGTGCGCCGGTTCAGCGCAGGAAATACTGCACCGGCACCACCAGCTCCATGCGGTCCTGCGCCACGTCCGGCGGCGGGGCCGGGAGCGGGGAGGCGCGTTCGACCAGAGCGATCGTTTCCTCGTCCAGCGCCTCGAAGCCGGAGCCCTTGTGCAGCCGAACCGCCAGCACCCGGCCCTGCCGGTCGAGGGTGATGTGAACCTGCGGAACGCCCTGCTGGCGCCGCATCTGGGCGATGCGGGGATAGCGCTTGTAGCGTTCCAGATGGCCGAGCACGGCGCCGTGCCACGTGGGCAGCGCGTTGCTGTTGCGCACCACCGGCGCCGCCGGCGCCGGGGCACCCGCGGGCGGGGCGGCGGCGGGGGCGGCGTTGGCCGGGGCTTCCGTCACCGGCTTCGGGGGCGTCTGCGGCTGCGGGCGCGGCTTCGGTGGTTCGGCCTTGGGCTTCGGCTTGGGCTCTTCCTTGGGCTTGGGCTTCGGCTTGGGCGGCGGCTCCGGCAGGGCGACCTCCGCCGGGACGGGCGGGGGCGGCTCCGGGGCGATCTCGGGAATGGGCTCGGGTTCCGGTTCCGGCTCGATCACCGGCTCGGGCGGCAGCTCCGGTTCGGGGAGCATCGATTCCAATGTCGGCGGCGGTTCCGCGGCCGGCGTTTCCGGCATCGGCGGCAGGTCGAGCATCACCGCCGCCGGCGCGGCCGGAGCTTCCTCCATCGCGACATGCCAGGACAGCGCGGCGAGCGCCAGAAGGGCATGGGCGCCCAGCACGACCACCAGACTGCCGCCCCAGCGCGCCAGGGTGGGTGCCGTGCGCTCCTCACCGTCCGGCAGGTCGTTGGGATCGAAGGTCGCCACGCTCATTTCGCGGCCGCGCCTTCCAGCCCGACCAGGGCGATCTTCAGATAGCCGGCGGCGCGCAGCGCGTTCATCACCTCGGTCAGCGCGCCGTAGTCCACGCTGCGGTCGGCGCGCAGGAAGACGCGGGCGCCCTTGTCGCCGTTCGTCACCCCGTCCAGCGCCGCCGCCAGGGACTCCCGCTCCACCGGCGTGTCGCCCACCGACAGGCTTTTGTCCGCCTGGATGGTCAGGAACAGGGGTTTGTCAGGCCGCGGCTGCGGCTGGGCGGTGGAGGCCGGCAGGTCCACCGGCACGTCCACCGTCGCCAGCGGGGCCGCCACCATGAAGATGATGAGCAACACGAGCATCACGTCGATGAAGGGCGTGACGTTGATGTCGTGCGACTCGGTGAGATCGTCGCCGTCGTCCAGACGCGCCGCCATGGCCTTACTCCGCCGCCTTGGACACGGTGCGCGGCAGGGCGCGGCGATCCATGTCGCGGCTCAGCAGCCGCAGCACCGCCGCCGACGAGTCGCCGAGCTGGGCGCGGTAGCCGCCGATGGAGCGGGCGAAGCCGTTGTAGATGACCACCGCCGGAATGGCCGCGACGAGGCCGATGGCCGTCGCCAGCAGCGCTTCGGCGATGCCCGGCGCCACCACGGCGAGGTTGGTCGTCTGCGACTTGGCGATGCCGATGAAGCTGACCATGATGCCCCACACCGTGCCGAACAGCCCGACGAAGGGGGCCGTGGAGCCGATGCTGGCGAGGATGCCGGTGCCGCGCATCATGCGCCGCCCCTCCGCCGCCTCGATCCGCTCCAGGCGGGACGCCGCGCGCTCCTTCAGACCCTCCTGCGAGGGGGCGTCGGCGGACTGGTGCGCCTCGGCGATCACGGCGCGCAGGAAGGCGGTGGCCGGGGTCTTCTCGAAGCCGATGCTCTCGGCCGCCTGGGTCAGCGAACGCGCCTGCTCCAGCGCCGCCAGGGAGGCCCGCGCCTTGCGCTTGGCCTTCGACAGCTCCACCGACTTGGCGAGGAAGATGGTCCAGGTCGCCACCGAGGCCAGCGCCAGCCCGATCATCACCGCCTGCACCACCGGGCTCGCCGCCATGAACATGCCCCAGGGGGACAGGTCGTGCGGCAGCGTCGCCGTCGCGGCGGTCACATGCTCCAGCCCGGCGGCCGCTCCAGCCGCGGCGTCCGGTGCCGCCAGCGGTGCCGCCAGCGTGTCGGCGGCAGGAGCCGCCATGGGTGCTGCCGTGGGAGCCGCCATGGAAGCCGGTGCCGCGGGAGCGCCGCCGTTGGTTGCGGGGACGCCCTGCGCCCAGCCAACTCCGCTCGACAGGAAGGTGCCGGCGGCGGCCATCGCAGCGATGGAACGGGTGTGAAGCGCAGTGAGCATTGGCGGTTCGAACTTCTTTGCGGCTGACTTCCTTCCTGTATAGTGCGAACGACTCTCATTTGCACCCATAAAGTGCTATATTGCTGCTATGCGACAAACGGGCGGCACGCCGGTTGTTCACGGCGTGAGATGTGAACCGCAAGGGGAGATTGCGATGCCCAACGTCCGGACCGTGTCGGAACATGGCAGCTTCCGGCTTGTCGAGCGGGACGGTTGCTACGCCGTGATCGAAGCGCGCGACGGCCAAGTCTACGGTCTCCATGGGGAGGCGGGCGACCGTCCCAGCGCGCCGGATCGCCCGGACGCCGCCGAAGCCGTCGTCGCTCCCGGCGATTGGAGCGCCGAGGGCGACGCCCGCCGCCGGTTCGAGGAGTTGACCGCCCGCGGCGAGGATCTCGCCCGCAAAATCTGGTGATCTGAAATCCGGCGACGGGAGGGCTCAGAACGCCTGGATCGCCTGCGACGAGTCCGTCCGCCACCGGCCGTCGGCCTCCTTCAGCATGGTCTGGATGTGGCCGATGTGAACCTGACCGTAGAGGATCAGGATGTTGCGGTCCGGCTCGGCCTTGATCGCCGCCACCACCTTGTCCTCGCGCAGGGTGGTCAGCGCGGGCGGCAGGGCCTCGCGCACCATGGAGCCCGACGCGGTGGCGGCCAGCATGATGCGGATGGCCGCCTGGACGCGCCGCTGCACCCAGCCCGGCAGTTTGCCGTACTCGTCGCGGAGTTGCGCCAGATCGATGGTCTCCGGATCGGCGTCATCCGGGTCGTCGGGTGGCAGGGCGGCCAGCAGTTGCGACAGGGTGACGTCGACGTTGCGGGCGTCCGGTCCCGGCGGGCCGATCAGGGCGCGGTTGTCCTGAAGCACCAGCCCGTCGCCGAGCAGGCTCGCCATCATCTCATAGGGATGCTGCTTGCTGTCCGGATTCCAGTCCGCGCCCAGCCGGCGCAACACGTCGGCCACCCCGGCGGGGTTGGAGGCGTCGTCGGGACGGACCTCCTCGTAGAAGACCAGCCAGCCGTCCTGGCGCCGCTGGGCGATGTGCCGGGCGATGCCGCTGTAGAAATCCGGCTTGGCGACATGGACCATGCCCTGCATCTCCACCTGCCGCCGGCCGTCGCTCATCACGACTCGCGACAGTTCCAGCGGGATGTGGTCGGCGATCACCGGCAGGGCGGCCACCACCCCCACGGTCAGGGTGACGAGGCCGCCGGCCAGAATGCCGACGGCGATCAGGGCGGTTCGGAGCGCGCGCTTCATGCCCCGACGCTGGCACGAAACGGGGGGCGGGGGCAACCGCTCCGGACTCAAGCGCCAAAGCTCAGACGCCGACCTCCACCGCGGCGTTGACGATGTAGATCATCTCGTTGCGGTCGTTCTTGTCGGCCAGGAAGATGCCGCTGGGCGCCAGCATGCCGCCCGACACCACGTTGAAGGATACCTGACCATAGGGGAAGACGGCCCGCACGGCCTCCAGGTCCAGTCGGTCGGCGTCCGCAGGAACGGCGAGATGGACGCGGACCTGCATCCGGCTGGTGTCGCCATCGACCAGCGCGCGCATGCCGGGCATGGAGTTGCGCTCGATGGCGTTGCGCACGGCGCGCACGGCGGCCTTCGTCACGTCCTGCCCATGCAGATCGGCACCCATGCCGAGTTCAACGAACATCACCTGCTTCATGATCTTGGGTCCCCCATATTCCTTGCTCAGCGCTGCCGCCGAGGATGCGGCAGGATCGACGCGGCACGGCCTTCGGATTGGCCGCTTTTTCGAATTGCGGAAAGCGGTCAGCCGATCCGGAAGGCAAGGTAGCTGTCGGTCCCGACTTGGCCGGGCATGGCGAGCAGCCCGCCGGGCGTCTGTCCGCCGAAGGTCAGGCTGAGATCAGTGCCGCCGTCGCCGTCCAGGTCGAGCCTTGCCGTGGCCCCCTGATGGCCGGTGGCGCCCGCCAGATCCTCCCAGGTCAACCGGGAGACGGCGTCCGTCCAGCCCCAGGCGATGGCCCATTCCGCCGGTTGCAGATCGGTGACGGTGGACCATGCGACGCCCTCGCCCCGCCCGTCGAGGTAGAAGGTGTCCGTGCCGGCTCCGCCAGTCAGGAAGTTGGAGCCCGCGCCGCCGTCCAGCACGTCGTCTCCGCCCCCGCCCTGCGCGGCGTCGTTCCCGCCGAGCAAATTCATGAAATCGCCTTGGTCGCTGCCGACGACCGCCTCCCCGGATGCCGTTCCCACGAACTGGTTTTTCAGGCCGGCGACCGGACCGGAATAGGCGGCCATCCGCACCTCGTAGCTCATGGCGCCATCCTGAACGAGGGCGCGCTGGTCCGGTGCGGCGCGGGGCAGGGCGGCCGCGGCCTCCTGCCGGGTGACCGTGCGGTCGGCGAAGACCAGCCGCTCGACGCCGCGCAGCCGGTCGGTGCCGCCGGCCCCGATGACGGTCAGATCCGCTCCGCTTCCCGACGGATCGCCGGTCACGAAAGCGTTGGCGGAGGGAAAGTCGTACAGAGCCGTATCGTCGCCGGTTCCGCCGTCGAGACGATCGTCGCCCCCCCCGCCGGCCAGCGTGTCGTCCCCCGCAGCGCCCATCAGCGTGTCGGCGAAGGCCGAGCCGGTCAACCGGTCGCCCGCCGATCCCCCGATGACGGTCTCGATGCGGGTGCCGTAGCCGACGAAGACTTGGTTCCGGGTCAGGATCGACGGGGCCTGCGCCGAAAACCATCCCCAGCCGCCCGTCAGGTCGATGGTGACGGGAACATCCGATCCCGCCGCGGACAGGGTGTCGTTGCCGCCGCCATCCCAGAGATATTGCCCCGGCGCGCCCGGTGTTAGGAGATACAGGTCATCGCCCGCGCGCACGGTGGGGTTGGGGCCGTAGAGGCGCTGGATCGCGGCGACGTCGTAGACTCCCAGTCCGCCGGGCCAGACGCCGTAATAGGACATGACCGTGTTGGTCCGGTTGTCCTCGGCCGGCGGCAGGAAGGGCGGGGTGCCGCCGCCCGTGCCGTTGTAGTCGCCGGGATGCTTCAGGCCCAGCGCGTGGCCGATCTCGTGCACATAGGTGCGGTAACCGGCCGATTCGGGGTCGAGGTAGATGTAGGAGCCCGCCGGGTTGGGGTAGTAGGCCATGCCGGAGGCGCCGAAGGCGTCGAGCTGGCTCATGTGGAATTGCAGGTTGGCGGTCATCGGCGCCGCCGTTTCCACGAAGGCGAGGTTGGCGACGGCGCTCCATTCCCCCATCGCCTGCAACGCCATCGCCTTCTGGCTGTCGTTGAGGGGTCGGAAGCCGGGAACGTAGCGGATGCCGGCGTCCACGACCCAGCCGTAGGTCAGGCTGTAGGGCGCCGTCGCGGCACCGTCCGGCGGTGTGCCCCAGCGGCGCCCGCTGTCGAACGCTCGGACGAACAGCGGATCGCCGGCGCCCCCCGTCGTCCGTCCGGCCGTCTCCATCGCCGGGCCTGAAACGTCCTCATCGAAGGCTGATCGATCGTCGCCGATTCCGTCTCCATTCTCGCCGGGGCGGGAAATACGAAACTCGCTCATGTCCGCGCACTCCGTCTGGGTGGACCGGTGTTTCGCTAAATTCGTTCCGAATTTCGATGATGTTTGGCAAAAACGATCAGCGTTCGTCTTTCAGTCAGACAGTATTTATGGACAAGAGCTTGCCGGCCTTCAATGGATCAGTCAGCCCTCCCAACATTCGAAGAAAGAATTTTTTCAACGAATTTTCAGCGCTTTGTGACGGTGCCGGGAATTTCCTTTCACGCATTCGCGGGGTTGCGATGGGGGCGGGTTCTGCGGGGAGGATGACTGGCAGGATTTGCAAAAGGAGATCGAGAACAGTCTCCGCAAATGAAACTCACGACCCACCCCTCACTCGCCACGATAAAATCAAAATAAAATCGTTAAAGAATATTAAGACGCAATCCTGTCACAGCATAGGCGTAGATTCGTGGATTGACAGAATGGAGAGATTCCGCAACCGTTGCCGCAGAACAACAACGGGGGAGAAAAAGAGTGCGGTATGGCTGTGTTGCGCTCGCCATTTGTGCTGTTTCTGTTGGGGCATGCTCGACCGGTGCACAGATCGCCTCCGTCCCGCCAATGCCGCAGGACCCGGTGCCGCAGGAGATCGCGTTCGAAGAACCATCGGCGCCGGACGCTCCGGACATCGAACCGGTCTATGTTCACAAGGGGAAGGCGTCCTATTACGCCGATTTCTTCCATGGCCGGACCACGGCGTCGGGAGAGCGCTTCAGCCAGAACCGGCTGACCGCCGCGTCCCGCCGGCTTCCGCTGGGCAGCCGGGTGACGGTGACCAACGCCGACAACGGGCGCAGCGTGGAGGTCGTGATCAACGACCGCGGCCCCTACGTGAAGGGCCGGGTGATCGACCTTTCCCGGAAAGCCGCTGGCGAACTGGGCATGATCGAGGACGGTGTGGTGAATGTCCGCGTCGAAGCCCGCCCCTCCGACCAGCCGAACCGCTCCCTGCGGCGACGGCTGGAAAACATGGTTGCCGCCGTCTACCCCGACCGCAAACCCGCATCCGAACCGCCCGTGACGGTCGCCGAGCGTCCCGAATCGGATATGGCCGACACCGATCTGGGCGCCGCCGAATAGCGGGACCGCGTCCCGCCCGAGGGTTTCCGCCCGAACGCACAACGCGCGCAGGCTTCCGCCCGATCGGCGCGGCGCCGCGAAGGCCGCCGACGCGCCCCCACGGGTGACGGAGCCGTGCGCACAGAGGAGGTTTCAACCATGCTGAAGCTGGTGATCCGCGATACGCATCACGCCGCCGGCCTGTTCCTGGAGCAGGTGGACAACGTCCGCCAGCTCATCGCCGAGTTGAAGGCGCTGAAGCGCGTTCCATCCGCCTCGCTCTATCTGGAAGGGCTGGCCGAACGCTGCCTGCGGCGCGGCTGGACGGTGATCCCCGCCGATCCGCTGATCCGCGGTTGCGCGTCGCGCACCCACATCGTCGAGCTGCATCTCGACCCCAACCAGCCGGGCGCGCCCTTCGTCGGCATCTATGAGCCGGGGGAGGACGGCACCCCCTGCCGCCGCCTGCACGATTCCCTGGAAGGGCTGGCGAGCCGCCTGCGCCTGCCGCCCGTCAACACCGTCACCGTCCCGGCAACGGTGGAACAGGCCCGCGCGCTGGCCGCATAGAGCCATCGCCGCGGCCCGGATACTCCGGCCGCATCCATTGATTGGAATCATACCGCGGCATGGCGGGCGGGGGTAGGCTGCGGACCGGCAACCCCGCCGCCCGCCACTCGCCGCCCGCCTCCATGACCGTCGAGCATCTCAGTCTCGTCTTCCTGCTGCTCCAGCAGATGTGCGTGTATCTGGTTATCGCGTACATGCTCAGCCGGACGCCGCTGTTCCTGCCGGTGATGCACCTCACCGTGCGCTGGCCGCACAAGCTGGCCTGCTACGTCATCTTCTCCATGTTCTGCGTCATGGGGACCTATTTCGGGTTGCAGATCGACGATTCCATCGCCAACACCCGCGCCATCGGGGCCGTGCTGAGCGGCATCCTGGGCGGGCCGTCGGTGGGGCTGGCGGTCGGCTTCACCGGCGGGCTGCACCGCTACTCGCTGGGCGGCATGTCGGCGGTGGCCTGCGCCATCTCCACGGTGACGGAGGGGCTGATCGGCGGTCTGGTGCACCGCCATTTCGTCCGCCAGGGCCGCATCGAGCCGCTGTTCGACCCGCTGCGCGTCGGCGCCGTCACCCTCGTGGCGGAAATCGCGCAGATGCTGATCATCCTGCTGGTGGCCAAGCCCTTCCCGGCGGCGGTCCATCTGGTGGAGGTGGTGGCGCTGCCGATGATCGTCGCCAACACGCTGGGGGCGGGGCTGTTCATGCGCATCCTGATGGACCGCCGCGCCCTGATCGACAAGCAGTCGAGCGCCTTCTCCGCCAAGGCGCTGAAGATCGCCGCGCGGGCCGACGGCGTGCTGCGCCAGGGCTTCAACGAAGAGAACAGCATGCGGGTCGCCCGCATCATCTACGAGGAGACGGGGGTCGGCGCGGTCGCCATCACCGACCGGGACAAGCTGCTGGCCTTCATCGGCGTCGGCGACGACCACCATCTGCCGGGCACGCCGATCACCTCGCCCCAGACCTATCAGGCCATCGCCAACAACCAGGTGCTCTACGCCGACGGCAATCTGGTGTCCTACAAATGCTCGATCCATCCGAACTGCCGGCTGGGCGCCTCGCTGGTGATCCCGCTGGTCGGGGAGGACGACCGGGTGATCGGCACCGTGAAGCTGTACGAGCCGAAGACCAAGCTGTTCTCCACCATCAACCGCACGCTGGGGGAAGGCATCGCCCGGCTGCTGTCCAGCCAGATCCTCGCCGGGCGCTACGAACAGCAGAAGGCGCTGCTCGCCCAGTCGGAGATCAAGCTGCTGCACGCGCAGGTGAACCCGCATTTCCTGTTCAACGCGCTGAACACCATCTCCGCGGTCATCCGCAACGACCCGGAGCGGGCGCGCCAACTCGTGCAGAGCCTGTCGGTCTTCTTCCGCAAGAACCTGAAGCGCCCCAGCCAGGAGGCCACTGTGGCCGACGAGGTGGAGCATGTCAGCGCCTATCTCCAGATCGAGCTGGCGCGCTTCACCGGGCGCCTGTCGGTGGAGATCGACGTGCCCGACGAGCTGCGCCACGCCCGGCTTCCCGCCTTCCTGCTCCAGCCGCTGGTGGAGAACGCCATCAAGCACGGCACCTCGCAGCTTCTCGGCCCCGGCCACGTCCGAATCGCGGCGCGGCGGGAGGGCGGCGACCTGCTGCTGGCGGTGGAGGACAACGCCGGCCTCTATGAGGAGCGTCCGGGCGGCGACGGGCTGGGCATGTCCATCGTGGACCGCCGCATCCGCAACCGCTTCGGCGACGGCTACGGGGTGGACGTCGCCTGCGAGGCCGACGTCCTCACCCGCATCACCCTGCGCCTTCCCCTGGACATCCCTGCCGTCGCGGAGACCGCGCCATGATGACCGTCCTGATCGTGGACGACGAGCCGCTGGCCCGCGAGGAGCTGCGGCGCCTTCTGGAGGAGTTCCCCGACCTCCAGGTCGCTGGGGAATGCGCCAACGCCATCGAGGCCATCGGCGCCATCAACCGCCAGCCACCCGACGTGGTCTTCCTCGACATCCAAATGCCGCGCGTCAGCGGGCTGGAGATGCTGAGCATGCTCGACCCGGAGCGGATGCCCCGCATCGTCTTCCTGACCGCCCACGACGAATACGCCGTCCAGGCCTTCGAGGAGCACGCCTTCGATTATCTGCTGAAGCCGGCGGACCCGGCCCGGCTGGCCAAGACGCTGCAACGGCTGCGCCGCGAGCGGGCGCCGCAGGATCTCGCCGTGCTGAAGGACGCCGCCCCGCTGCGGCTGATTCCCTGCACCGGCCACAACCGCATCTCCCTGCTGAAGCTGGACGAGGTGGAGTGCGTGGCCTCCAAGGCGAGCGGCGTCTTCGTCGTCGGGGCCGATGGCGAGGAGCGCTTCACCGAGCTGACCCTGCTGACCTTGCAGGAACGCACGCCGTTGGTGCGCTGCCATCGGCAATATCTGGTCAACCCCGACCGCATCCGGGAAATCCGCCTGATCGACAACGGTCTGGCGGAAATCCAGACGCTCGGCGGCCAGAACATCCCGGTCAGCCGCCGCTTCCTCGGCCCGCTGAAGGAGCGGCTGGGGATCGGGTGATGTCCTTGTCGTTCCCTCTCCCCTCCGGAGTGCTTTGCGATAAGGCCGGAAATTGGGTGTTATGAGCGTAGTCCGCGGCGGGGCAGGACCACATTCCTGTTTGGCCGCGGATTTCCCATGCCAAAGCGGCTCAATGGCGCCCGAAGTCGGGGTTTTATCCGCCGCTCGGCGGCCTGCGGACGGATCTCGCCCATCGTTCCGCCCCGACGCCGGCGGCCCGGTGCAGGGTGTAGGCGCAGCAGGCGAGCAGGACCTGCACGTGATTGCGCGCTTGGGTGAAAAGGCGCAGGCGACGCAAGCCGTACCGCTCCTTGAACACGGCGAAGCGGACCGGGGCAAGCTGCGGTTGCGTCGCTTGGGCCGGGGGCGCCAAGACCGGATGGTGCGTCCGACAGCCCGCCGCGCCACAGCCCCAGCAGCAGGCAGCGCAGCAGCACCGGCGGTTATCGCGGAGCCCCCCGGCGTGCGAGCCTCGGTTGCGCAGGGACCGAGGCACCACCTCCAGCGCCGCCCAGTCCACCGCATCGGCGATCTGGTCCAGAACCCCGTTCTCCGGAGCCCGGACCAGGCCGTCCGCCAACCTCAGCTGACCGCACACCCCAACACGCATGATCGCCCCCGTCCCGAGAACCAAGGAAGGGAATCACGACTGAGGACGTTCGGCGATTGCGCAAAGCCCTCCAGAGGGAAGAGGGTTGGATTGGGCCAAACGCGATGACTTACCGGATGACGACCACCACCAGCCGTTTTGGTCCGTGGACGCCGTAGGCCAGCGTCTGCTCGATGTCCGCCGTCTTCGACGGGCCGGAGATCAGAAGGGCGTTGGTCGGCATGCCGTCGGCCCAGCGGTTCTCGGTCATCGCCTGCCAGAAGGTGTCGTACAGCGCGTCGGCGCGCAGCAGCGCCAGGTGCATGTGCGGCACCAGCGACATCAGCCGCGGCTCCTCCGGCGTCGGCCAGACGATCAGGCTGCCGGTGTCGGCGATGGCGCCCAGCGTCGTGGTGATGCCGGCGTCGATGCCGTCGAACAGCCGCTCCTTGAAGGTCTCGACCCGGTCGGCGTAGGGGACCAGCTCAGGACCGCCCTCCATCCCGGCCGCCGCCCACTCGGCGGACAGGCGCGCCCCGGCCTCGGTCGCCGGACCGAACAGCAGGTTGCGGGTGCCCTGCGCCTTGAGGAAGGCCTGAATGTCGGCGGGCCAGTCGGCCTCCGTCGTCTCCAGGAACTCCGTGTGGACGGCCTCCATCATGCGCTTGATGCGCTCCAGCCGTTCCGCGCCTTCCCAGCGCTTGTTGCGCAGGACGGCGAAATCGGACTCCGGCGGGGTCAGTGGGTGGGCGTCGCGCCCGGCGCGCAGCTTGCCCAGGATCGCGTTTCTGGACTCAGACATCGGGAATCCCCTTCTCGCGGGCGAGGGCGTGAAGCGTGCGGTTGGCGAAGCGCGGCTTGGACCGCACGTTCGTCCACTCCTTCAGCAGCGGCAGGCTGGCGGGGGCGGCGTTGCCCAGCTTGGCCAGCAGCGCCGTCGCGAACTGGTAGGCGAGCGGCGAGGCGTAGGTCATCGACCAGCCCTTCCACACCATCGCCTCCGCCTTGCTGGCGTGCGACCCGGCGCCCTTCACGGCGTCGCCGGGGTGAACGGCTTCCGACCGCAGGCGGCCCATGATCTCCACGATGGGGATCTTGACCGGGCAGATCTCGACGCAGGCGTTGCACATGGTGCAGGCGTGCGGCAGCTCGCCCCGCGTCTCCAGCCCCTCGACCTGCGGCATCAGGATCGAGCCGATCGGGCCGGGGTAGGGCGCCTGATAAGCGTGGCCACCGACCTTGGTGTAGACCGGGCAATGATTCATGCAGGCGCCGCAGCGGATGCAGCGCAGCGTGTTGCGCAACTCCTCGTCGGCGTAGATGGCCGACCGCCCGTTGTCGAGGATCACCAGATGGATCTCGTTCGGGCCGTCCTTCTCCCCCTCCTTGCGGGGGCTGGAAATCATGTTGACGTAGGTGGTGATCGGCTGCGCGGTGGCCGAGCGGGTCAGCAGGCTGATGACCGGCGGCACGTCCTCCAGCTTCTCCACGACCTTTTCCAGGCCCATGACGGCGATGTGGACGGGCGGCACGGTGGTGCTCATGCGCCCGTTGCCCTCGTTCTCCACCAGGCAGAGCGTGCCCGTCTCCGCCACCGCCATGTTGACGCCGGAGATGCCGACGTCGGCGGTCGCGAACTTCTTGCGCAGGACGCGGCGGGCAAGGTCGGTGAGCTGGGCCACGTCCTCGGTGTATTCCGCCTCCTTGATCTTCTGCTTGAACAGATGGGCGATCTGCTTCGTGTTCATGTGGATCGCCGGCATGATGATGTGCGAGGGCATCGCTTCATCAAGTTGGACGATGTATTCGCCGAGGTCGCTTTCCAGGCTCTCGATGCCGTGCTTTTCCAGGAAGGCGTTGAGGTGCATCTCCTCCGACACCATCGACTTGCCCTTGACCACCAGCTTCGCGTTCACGCGCTGCATGATGGACAGGACGATGGCGTTGGCCTCGTCGGTGGTGGACGCCCAATGGACCTGGATGCCGTTCTTCGTGCAGTTGGCTTCCAGCTTCTCCAGCAGTTCCGGCAGCTTGGACAGGGCACGCAGGCGGACCGAGGCGCCGAGCGTCCGCACCCCGTTCCACTCGGCGGTGTCGGCGAACTGCACCGCCCGCTTGGACATCAGCCCGTCCATGGCGCGGCGGAAATTGCCGCGAAGCTGCTGGTCCTGAAGCGCCGCGCTGGACGCCTTGGCGAAGTTGATGCCATTGGTTTTGAGGGCGGTCTCACCCATGGGTGCGCTCCTTCAGGAACTGGGCGATGTGGACGCCGCGGACCGGCTTCCGGCCAGCCTCCAGCGCGCCGGAGATGTTCATCAGGCAGCCGCAGTCGCCGGACACCACGGCCTTGGCCCCGGTGTTCTCGATGTCCGCCACCTTGTCGCCGACCATGGCGGCGGAAATCTCCGGATGGCGCACGGCGAATGTGCCGCCGAAGCCGCAGCATTCCTTCTCCCGCTGCAGCTCCACCAGCTCGACGTTGGCGAGCTGGCGCAGCAGGGCCTTCGGCTCGTCGGTCACGCCCATTTCGCGCTGGGCGTGGCAGGAGGCGTGCCACGTGATCTTCACCGGCGGTCCCTGGTCCTCGAATTTGACCTTGAGAACCTGGACGAGGAACTGGGTCAGCTCCCACACGCGGGACGCCACCTGACGGGCACGGGCCTCGTCCGGCTCACCCTTGAACAGGTCGGGCCAGTGCTTGCTCATCATGCCGGCGCAGGACCCCGACGGCACGACGATGGGCCAGTCGCCGGGGAAATAATCGAGCTGCGCGCGGGCGACTTTCAGCGCCTCCTCACGATAGCCGGAGTTGTAGGCGGGCTGGCCGCAGCAGCTCTGCCCCTGCGGGAACACGACGCGGACGCCCTGCCGCTTCAGCAGGTCCATGCCGGCCATGCCGGCTTCCGGGTAGAACAGATCGACCAGACAGGTGCCGAAGAAATAGACGCTGTCGGGGCGTTCGATGGCGGGCCGGCTTATGGTGCCGTCGTGGGTCATGATTTTTCCTCCCTCCCGCCTCAGAACGCGGGTTCCGACGCGCGTGCGGAGGCCGTGGCGGAAGCCTTCGGCGTCGAGCAGGCATCGACCAGATAGACGATGGAACGGTACGGCAAGCCGGAGTGGTCGGACAGGCCGATTTCGCAGGTCCGGCTGTTCGAATAGCCGGCCTTGGCCCCGGCGGGGATGTCCTTGGACAGGTGGCGCAGGGCGTGGGCGTTCAGCTCCGGCGTGGTGAAGCCCTTGTCGCCGGCGAAGCCGCAGCAGCCGACATCCTCCGGCACCACCACCTGGGTCGCGCAGGCGGCGGCCACCGCCTTCATCTTGGCATCCAACCCCATGCGGCGGGTGGAGCAGGTCAGGTGCAGAACCACCGGCTCCGTCTGCCTGGTGAAATTCAGCCGGTCCAGCAGATGGTCGTGGATGAACTCCACCAGATCCAGGACCTGGAGTCCGGCGTCCTTCAGATGCTTCTTCAGCCGGAAAGAGCAAGGGCTGGTGTCGAGCACCACCGGAGCCGTGCCGTCGGCGCTGGCCGCCCAGATGGCGCGGACCATCTCCTCCGCCTTGGCGTCGGCCTGAGCCGCCAGCCCCTTGCTCTCCAGCGGCATGCCGCAGCACAGCGCGGCCAGCTGCTCCGGATAGGCGACGCGGTAGCCGGCCTTCCGGAACAGCGCCTCCACCTTCACCGGCAGCGGGGTTTTCTCCGGATCGTTGGCGGCGGGACCCATGCTGCGGCTGGTGCAGCTCGGCACATAGACGACGGTCGGCGCGTCGGCGGACGCCTTGGCCTGAGGCAGCGGCGTGAAGTTGGTCGGGGTGGGCAGCGAACGGGGCAGATGCGGCAGGCGCTGGCCCGTCACGGTGCGCAGCTTCTCGAACAGTCCGTTCGCCATGTCGTCGCCCAGCGTCCGCTTCGCCAGATCGGCCAGCTTCAGGCCGGTGCGGGCGACCGACAAGGCCCCGGCGGTGTGGCCGGCGACGTAGGTGCCGAAACCCTGGGCCACCGCCCCGCGACGGTCGCCGCGGATCGCCTTGATGAGCAGCCCCGTCTCGATCCCCACCGGACAGGCGGTGGAACAGAGGCCGCAGGCCGCGCAGGTATCGATGCCCTGGTAGTCGTAGGCGTCGTGCAGCGCGCCGAGCCGAGCCGCGTCGGCCCCCGTGGACTCAAGACGCGAAATCTCGCGCCAACCGACAATGCGCTGCCGGGGGGACAGCGTCATCTTGTGCGACGGGCAGGTCGGCTCGCAGAAGCCGCACTCGATGCAGGTGTCCACCAGCGGGTGGGCGGCGGGCATCGCCTTCAGGTTCTTGAGATGCGCCTCCGGGTCGTCGTTCAGGATGACGCCGGGGTTCAGCAGGCCCTGCGGGTCGAGCAGCGCCTTGATCTCCTTCATCAGGCCATAGGCCTGTGGCCCCCACTCCATCTCCACGAAGGGGGCCATGTTGCGGCCGGTGCCGTGCTCGGCCTTCAGCGAACCGTCGTACTTGCGCACCACCTGATCGCACACCGCGTCCATGAAGCGGCGGTAGCGGTCCACCTCCTCGTCGGTGTCGAAGGCCTGGGTGAAGACGAAGTGCAGGTTCCCTTCCAGCGCGTGGCCGAAGATGATCGCCTCGGTGTAGCCGAATTTCAGGAACATCGCCTGAAGCTCGACCGTCGCCTCGGCCAGCCGGTCGAGCGGGTAGGCCACGTCCTCGATGATGACCGTGGTGCCGACCTTGCGCATGGCGCCGACCGCCGGGAACAGCCCCTTGCGGATCTTCCAGTAGCTTTCGCCAAGCTTGGCGTCGGTGGTGAAGGTCGGCGGGAACAGGGTCTGGGTCTGGGCAATCACCGCGCCGACGGCGGCGATGTTGGCGTCCAGCGCCGCCGCGTCCTCGCCGCGGATCTCCACGAGCAGGGCGGAGGCGTCCGGCCCCAGCCCGCCGATGAAGTCCGGCATCCCCGGCTTGCCCTCGACCGAGCGCAGCGAGGCACGGTCCATCAGCTCCACCGCCGACACCGGCGTCGGCTTCATCAGCGCGACGGCGCGGCAGGCCTCCCCGATGTCGGGGTACATCAGCAGGGCGTTCGCCTTGTGGGCGTGTTCCGGCACCGTGTTGTAGGTGATCTCGGACAGGAAGCCGAGCGTGCCCTCCGACCCGATCATCAGGTGCTGGAGGATCTCGACCGGCTCCTCGAAGTCCACCAGGGCGTTCAGGCTGTAGCCGGTGGTGTTCTTGATGCGGAACTTGTTGCGGATGCGCTCCGCCAGCTTGTCGTCGGCGCGGGTGCGGGCGGCCAGATCGGACAGGCCGGACAGCAGGGCGCCGTGGCTGACGGCGAAGGCGGCGCGGCTGGCGGCGTCGCCGGTGTCCAGCAGCGTGCCGTCGGCCAGCACCAGCCGCATGGAGGCCAGCGTGCGGTAGCTGTTCTGGGCGGTTCCGCAGCACATGCCGCTGGCGTTGTTCGCCGCGATGCCGCCGATCTTGGCGGTGGCGATGGAGGCCGGGTCCGGACCGATCTTGCGCCCGAAGGGAGCCAGCTTGCGGTTCGCCTCCGCCCCGATGACGCCGGGCTGGAGGGTCACCGTCGCCGCACCCGGCGGGATGGTGCAGCCGCGCCAGCTGTCGCCCAGCAGGACCAGGACGGAATCGGTCACCGCCTGACCCGACAGGCTGGTGCCGGCGGCGCGGAAGGTCACCGGGGTCTTCAACTCCCGGCAGAGGTTGAGCAGCCGCACCACCTCGCCCTCGGCCTCGACGATGGCGACGATCTTCGGGATCAGGCGGTAGAAGCTGCCGTCGGTCCCGTAGGCCAGCGTGCGCAGCGGGTCGGTGACGAGGCGTTCGTCCGGCATGAACTCCCGGAGGGCCGCGTGCAGGCGGTCATAGGGCGCGGGCAGCATCGGTTCTCGGGGCCTCCGGATCTGGGACCGCGCGACGACTCCTCCGTGATCGCCGGTCCGGGTTGCGGGTGCTGGGGCGACGTTTGTTTCCGCCCGTCGGACGGACGGCTTGTTGTGTGCCACAGTCAGTACGTCGGATAATCGATTTGCTGGGCGACCGCAATGGTAAAATGAATTGACCAAACGCAGCGCTGCGCTGCTGCAATGCACAAAGAAAGCGGCGCCTCCCGACCGGATGGAAGGCCGAGCGGCGCCGTAGGGAATATAGCTCGGCAGTGGATGACGCCCCTTCTCCCCGGGGGGAGGAGAAGGGGCTTGGACGTTGACGCTTACGGGATCATCCAGGGCAGGATGTAGGCCTGGATCATGGTGATGACACCGATGATCGCGACGAAGAACAGGCTGTGCTTCACGGTGAAGCGGAACAGTTCGGACTCGCGGCCGACCAGACCCACCGCGGCGCAGGCCACGGCGATCGACTGCGGGGAGATCATCTTGCCGGTGACGCCGCCGGTCGTGTTGGCCGCGACCATCAGCACGTCGGACACGCCCACCTGCTGCGCCGTGGTGGCCTGCAGGCCGCAGAACAGCGCGTTGCTCGACGTGTCGGACCCGGTCAGGAACACGCCCAGCCAGCCCAGGATCGGCGAGAAGAACGGGAACAGGAAGCCCGTGCCGGCCAGCAGCAGCGCCAGGGTCGAGGACAGGCCCGAATAGTTGGCGATGAAGGCGAAGGCCAGAACCATGCCGATCGAGTAGATCGGGCGCTTCAACTCGCCGACCGTCTCGACGAAGGTCTTCACGCCGTCGGCCGGGCGCATCTTCAGCATGACCATCGTGATGATCGCGGAGATCAGGATGGCCGTGCCGGTGGCCGCCAGCAGGTCGAGCTTGTAGACGGCGTCGATGGGCTTCGGCGAGGCGACGATCGGGGCGGCCTTCAGCACCAGCTTGTCCAGCCCGGCGATCGGGAAGTACAGCACCGTGTCGGCGAGCGCGCCGCCCTTGGCGAACAGGGCCTTGAAGGGCTTCAGGCTCCAGATCGTGACGACCACGGTCAGGATCAGGAAGGGCGACCAGGCCTTGGCGATCTCACCCGCGCTGTAGCCGCGCTGGGCGTTGAACTCGCTCGACGCCATAGCGCCGACCGACTGCGGCACCGGACCCGACGCCAGCGGGGAATTGGCGAAGCGGAAGATCGCCTTCGGCTTCCAGAACTTCAGGAAGACGGTGATGCTGACGAGGCTGACCAGCGCGGAGGTGATGTCCGGCAGCTCCGGCCCGATAAAGTTGGCGGTGAAGTACTGGGTGACGGCGAAGGTGCCGCCGGCGACCAGGATGGCGGGCCAGGTCTCGCGCACGCCCTTCCAGCCGTCCATGATCATGATGATCCAGAAGGGCACGAAGACGGACAGCAGCGGAAGCTGGCGGCCGGCCATGGCGCCGATCTTGAACGGGTCGAGCGAGGTCACCTGACCGGCGACGATGATCGGAATGCCCATGGCGCCGAAGGCCACCGGGGCGGTGTTTGCGATCAGGCAGAGACCGGCGGCGTAGAGCGGGTTGAAGCCCAGCCCGACCAGCAGCGCCGCCGTGATGGCGACCGGCGCGCCGAAGCCCGCCGCACCTTCCAGGAAGGCGCCGAAGGAGAAGCCGACCATCAGCATCTGAAGCCGCTGGTCCTCGGTGATCGACACCACCGACGAGCGGATGATCTCGAACTGGCCGGTCTTGACCGTGATCTTGTAGAGGAACACGGCGGCCACGATGATCCAGGCGATGGGCCACAGACCGTAGAGGAAGCCGTATCCGGCGGACGCCAGCGCCATGCCGACCGGCATCTTGTAGAACAGGATGGCGACGGCCAGCGAGATGGCGACGGTGATGGTGCCCGCGATGTGGCCCTTCATGCGCAGCATCGTCAGCGCAATGAAGAAGAAGATGATCGGCAACGCGGCCACAAGTGCCGAAAGCCAAAGGTTACCCGCGGGATCGTAGACTTGTGTCCAGGGCTGCATGTTTCCTACCTATGCCGCAGATTCTCGGTTCTGCGCTTTGGCCTGCGACCGTGAATGGAGCCCGGACCCGCGCGTCTTATCCGGACGCGCGCCGCCTGTCATTCCATGGTTATTTGACCATGGAGATCAGTTTTTTCTTGGGTTGGGCTCCGGTCAAAAATTATGACCAAAGGCTCAGAACGGATACATTGGGTCGCAATGGTTGGCAATAGGGAAAATTCAATTTACCGTCAGCGTGGCGAGAGACTTTTTCTTGCCCGTGGTATTACCACTAGACCCATTCGATGGTGGAGCCGCCGGTAAACGGTGTCATGGATCTCGGCAGGGCTGGACGTACGAATGCCGTGACGATATCTAACCTTCTGGATAAGGCGGGATTTCTGCGGATGCAGGGCACGGGGCAAAGCAAGGGGCAAGGCAAGGGAATGATAAAGCCGGCCAAATTGGCGGATGCCATCGCTGACCATCTGGAGGCGCTGATCCGGGAAGGCGTCTTGCGTCCGGGGGAGAAGCTGCTGCCGGAACGGGATCTGGCGCTCAAGCTGGACGTCTCGCGCCCGTCCCTGCGCGATGCCCTTGAGAAGCTGGAGGAGCGCGGGCTGCTCGTTTCCGGGCGCAACGGCACGCACATCGCGCAGTTCCTGGCCCCCATCGCCGCCCCGCTGGCGGCGCTGCTGCAATCCGATCCGGACGCGCCCTTCCATTATCTGGAGTTCCGCAGCTCGATCGAGGCGGCCGCCGCCAAGCTGGCCGCGCAGCGGGCGACCGACCTCGACCGCGAGGCGATCCGTAGTCTGGCCCAGCGCATGCGCGACGCCCACGGGAAGGACGACCCGTCGGAAGAGGCCGACGTGGACGCCCAACTTCACCTCGCCTTCTACGAGGCGGCGCACAACACGGTGATGCTGCACATCATGGGCGCGCTGTCGGAGATGCTGCGCAACGACGTGTTCTACAACCGCGACCGGCTCTACACCCGGCCCGGCGTGCGCGACCTGCTGCTGGCGCAGCATCTGGCCATCGTCGACGCGGTGCTGGCCGGCGATGCCGAGGCCGCCCATGCGGCGGCGGAGGCGCATGTGATGTTCACGCTGCACACCCTGCGTGACATCCGCGAGGACGACACGCGGCTGGAGGCTTCCCTGCGCCGCATCGGGCGCACGGACCTGATCGAAACCGCCGAACGGACCTGAGCCCCGTTCGGTCGTCCGTCATTCGGGAACCCGAAGGCCATTCGCGGTTTTACACGGCTGTAGGCCAAGGGAGGTCCAGCCGTGCCCACCGCAACGCCACTTGCCGAAACGCTGCCGTCCGTCATTCCCTACTGCGGTGCCCCGCCGGTGCCGGAGGGGTTCTGGAGCGCCTGGAACGGCGACCCGGTCCTGCTGTCCGTCTTCGCCCTGGCCGCCATGGGATACGCGATGGTGGTGCGGCGGCATAGGGCGGGGATGGCGCGGCACCAGCCCTGGTGTTTCGCCGCCGGGTGGCTGGTGCTGTTCGCCGCCTTCGTATCGCCGTTGTGCAACCTGACCTCCGCCCTGTTCTCGGCGCGGGTGGTCCAGCATCTCCTGACCATCCAGGTGGCGGCGCCCCTGCTGGTCCTGTCCTGGCCGATGGGCGCGGTGCGCTGGCCCAGCCGGGTGCGGACCCTCGCCTCACCCCTGGCCGTTCCGGAGATCGCCTGGGGTCTGTTCGGGCTGTTCCTCTGGGTCTGGCACCTGCCGGGTCCCTACATGGCGGCTCTCCGCTTCGACGCGGTGCTGTGGGGCATGCACGCCAGCCTGTTCGTCGGCGCGGTCGCCGCGTGGCGGACCGTGCTGGCCCCGGACGGCCCGGCGATGCGGGGGAGGGGCTTGCTGTCGGCCTTCGGCACCTCGGTCCATCTCGCCATCCTGGCGGCGCTGCTGATCTTCGCCCCGCAGCCGCTGTTCCTCTACCATCTGGATACGACGGCGCCCTGGGGCCTGTCCGCCCTGGCCGATCAGCAACTCGGCGGCCTCATCATGGGGGTGGTTGGGGCGGCGGTCTATGTGGCGATCAACCTCTATGCCCTGGCGCGCTGGCTGATGGTGCCCGAGCGGCAGAACACCTGACGGGACACCGCCGTTGCCGTCTCCGCGCCTCTCACGGACGCGCGGACACCGTCCCCGCGGTCCGCAGGCTGAGGGCGTCGTGCAGCGAGGCGGCCAGCGTGCGGGCCACGCAGTCGTAGCCGAAGTCGTTCTGGTGAATGCCGTCCGGACCGACCAGATCGTTCATGGCGGCCTGCCGGGTTTCCACCCACTGGCGCATCACCGCGTAGCGATGGAACAGGCCCACCCCTTCCTCCGCCGCGACGCGGGCGATGCGCTCCTCCATCTCCTCGTGCCGGGGCTTCGCCAGCATGGCCGGGGCGTACTGCAGGTCCATCAGCACGACGTCCACACCGGCGTCCTTCAGCGTCCGCACGCCGCTGCGGATCACCTGCTCCGCTGCGTCGGGATCGTGGCCGCGCAGGACGGTGTTGGCCGCCACCTGCCAGATCACCAGATCGGGCGACTCGTCCAGCACGTCGCGCTGGAAACGCTTCAGCATGTCGGGTCCGGTTTCCCCGTTGACGCCCTTGTTGAGAACGGTCAGGGCGAGGCTGGGGTAGCGCCCTCCAAGATGCTCGGCCAGCCGCGCCGGGTAGCTGTGCTCCGGTTTGCCGGCCCCCGCCCCGGCGGTGGAGGAGGAGCCGATGGCGACGATGCGCAGCGGACCGCCGGCGGCCAGCGCCCGCGCGCTGCGCGGCAGCGGCACGGCAAGGCCGGCGGTCTGCATGGACACGGCGCAGGCCGCCGCCTTCACCGGATCGGGCCTGGCCGTCAGGCCGGCGAGAAAAGGGACGAGGGACAAGAGGGTGGCGGAGAGGACGGCGGCCCTCCGGCCACGGGTCCGGGGGGCGGGCGTGCCTGTCACGGAGCGGGTCTCCCGGCGCGGTCGATCATGGTGGACACGGTGTCGGCCAGGATGCGGCCGAGGCAGCGGTGGACGAACTGATAGGCCTGCAGCTTTTCCTCCTTGGAGTCGGGGGCGAAGCCGACGCGGTCGTCCTCGAACCAATGCCGCATCATCTCGAAACGGGGGAAATGAACCACGTCGCTGTTCTGCGACACCCACTCCACATAATCCAGGTAGGGCTGGAAGGTGATGAGCTGCGTCGTCTGGGGGCTGTACTGCATGTCCATCAGGATCACGTCGGCGCCGCGCCCCTGGGCCGCCGCGATGCCGAGGCCCAGCGCCTCTCCGAAGCTGTCCGGCCCGATGTTCCGCATGGCGTCCGCCGTTCCCACCTGCCAGATCAGCAGGGAGGCGGAGGAAGCGGCCAGTTCCCGGTTCAGGATGGGCAGCATCTCCTGCGCGGTCGCCCCCGGCGCGTTGCGGACGGTCACGCTGACCTTGCGGTCGGGAAGCCGGGCCGCCAGCTCCTTTTCCAGCAGGGCCGGATAGGCAGTGTCGGGGCGCGAACCTGCCGAGTTCAGCACCAGGATGGGCAGCGCGCCGCCGCGCTTCAGCCGCTCCCAGGCGCGCGGCAGGGCGCCATCGACGGTGTAGACGGTTTCCGGAACAGTGCAGGGATCGGTGGGTGTCTCCGACGCCGCGCGAGCGATGGTGCTGGTGGCGGTCAGTCCCGCGAGGACGGCCAGGGTCAAGACGGTCGCGCGCTTCATGCGCTCGGGTCCTTGGCAGGGGCCATTGGGGCGGCGGGCGCCAATGGAGCGGCGGGTGCCGCGGGCGGGGCGGACGCCGGGTGGCGCGGCGGCCGTCCCACGGACTGATACCAGGTCAGCACCCGCGCGGCGGCCACCATCACGGCGATGCCGGCGAGTGTGACCGAAAACTGGGCCAAAAGCGAGGCGGACCAGTGGTTCAGCACGGTCTGGCCGGCGAAGGACAGGAAGATGCCCAGGCAGAAGACCTGGAGCGACTGCCGCCCGCACAGGATTACCGGCGCCAGCGCCGGCCGGCGCAGCCACGCGCTGTCGAACCGCGCGATCTGGAGGACGACGTAGGCCAGCGCGCAGAAATGCGCGAGCCGCAGCAGGTCGAGGTCGGTCTTGCTGATCGGGTAGAGGACCTCCGCCAGCCACACCGGCATCAGCGCGGCCATCGGCGCGATCTGCCAGGAGATCACCAGCAGAAGCGAGGCAAGGAGATAGCTCCCCGCCAGCCACAGCAGTGCCGTCCGCCGCCTCGTCAGGGCGGCCGCCACCTTGGGCAGCCGCTGCATGGCGGCCCCCAGCACGAACAGGAGTTGCCAGGCGAAAGGGTTGAAGAACCAGACGCCGCCGTCCGGATAGGTCGGCAGGTTCCAGTCCAGGACGCGCGCCGCCGCGTAGAGCGTCACCGACCCGGCCAGCAGGCCCAGCGGCCAGCGCCGCAGCACCGGCAGCACCGCCGGGAGGGACAGCAGCAACACGATGTAGAGCGGCAGGATGTCCAGGTTGGCCGGCCGGAACTTCAGCGCCAGCGCCTGCACCAGCGACACCGCGGGATCGGCGAAGAAACCGGCGATGCCCATTTCCTCGGTGAACAGCGGGTTGTCGAAGACCCGCGCGGTGTAGGCGACCTGCGCCGTGAAGGCGATGAACAGGAAGAGATAGGCGATGTAGAGCGTCCAGCAGCGGTCCAGCACCTTGGCCGCCGCGAACCGCCAGCCGTGCTGGTCCAGTATCCGTGAATAGACCAGCGACGACGTGTAGCCGGAGATGAAGACGAACACCTCGGTCGCGTCGCTGAGACCGAAGTTGCGCATCGTCACCCAGGCGATCTGATTGCCCGGGATGTGGTCCACGAAGATGAACCACAGGGCCAGCCCACGGAAAAAGTCCAACCGAAGATCGCGCATCCCGCCCGACGCCACCGCCTCGTCCCGCTCTGGTTTCGTGTGCGGCGCACCGTGGCATGGTGTTCCCGTCTTGGCAATCGGCTCGGCGGCGGGGCTGCCGCCGGGGCTCTGGGACGTACGGCGCCATGCAAATCGTCGCGTGTTGTGCTATCACCGCGCGCAACCGGTTTCGCTCGGCGGCACCGCGCCGCTGCCGGTCAGGCGAAGGACCCATGATGGCGACCATTGAAGAAGCGCTCGGCATCGCGATCGACCATCACGCGTCCGGTCGCTTGGCGGAAGCCGAGGCCATTTACAGCCGCATCCTTGACGTGGATCCTCTGAACGCGCCCGCCTTGCATCTGGCGGGGATGCTGGCCTGCCAGACGGACCGCCTCGACACCGCGCTCGACCGGCTGGGCCTTGCGGTCCGGGAGGCTCCCGGCATGGCCGCCTACCGCGTCGACCATGCCAAAGCGCTGATCGCCGCGGGGCGGTGGGGCGCCGTCGCGTCGGCCTTGCGCCCCGTCCTCCTGGCGCTGGCCCCCGATTCCGCCGAGGGTTGGTATTTCCTGGCACTGGCGGAGCATCATTCCGGTGGCATGGACGCCGCCATCGCGGCGTTGGACCACGCCTGCGTCCTGGCCCCCGAGCGGGGCGACATGAGCGGCCGGCTCGCCCTGCTTCACCAGCAGCGGGGACAGGAGTCCCTGCGGCGGTCCCGGTACACCGCGGCCCTGGTGGACTTCCGGTGCGCGGCGGCGTTGCTGCCGGAGGATGCCGAAATGCGCTTCCAGCTTGCCACCGCGTTTCTGGAATCCAACCGCTTCGAAGCGGCGGTCGATATGTACCACCGGGCGTTGAGCCTCGACCCGGCGGGCGGTTTCACCCTGCACAATCTGGGCATGGTCCTGGCCAGGAGTGGCCGGATGGAGGAGGCGCTGACCGCGCTGCGCCGTGCCGCCCGCCTCGATGCCGGCCACATCGCCGTGCGTGAGGCTCTGGCCCTCATGCTGGCGCCGCGCGACCCGGCCGAGGCCGCCCTGTGGTCCGCCGAAGCTCTGGTTCTCAAGGGGGCACCGGTCATTCAGGACGCTCCGCCGTCCGCCAAGCCGCCTTTGCAATTGCGGGCGGACGGCGTCGCCGTGGCAACGCGACAACCGGTCTACCCTCCTGCGGTTGCCTTCCTGCCGGCCGAGCCGGGCCGTCCCATGCTGGCCGAACGGCCCTGCCGCCACGGGTTGATGCGTTTCTTCCCGCAGGACGCCTATGTCGGGTTCTCCCTCGGGCACTACGGCGAGTATTCGGACGAGGAGCATCGCCTTGCCGCGATGCTGGCGGCTGCCGGCGACGTGGTGGTGGAGGCGGGATCGAACATCGGTTCCCACACCGTTCCGCTGGCCCGGTCGGTCGGCCCCACCGGGCTTGTCCACGCATTCGAACCGCAACGCGCGGTTCACGATCTGCTGGCCCACAACCTCGCCGCCAATGGGCTCGGCAACGTCGTCCTGCACCGGGCGGCGGTCGGCAACGCACCCGGACATGTCACCGTTCCGATTCCCGATTATGGGCGGCCCGGCAACTTCGGCGCCGTCAGCATGGGGGCCCTCGACGGCGAGGTGGTGCCGGTCGAGACGATCGACGGGCTTGGTCTGGAGCGGCTGGCCCTGCTGAAGGCCGATGTGGAGGGCATGGAGGCGATGGTGATCGAGGGGGCGGTCCGCAGCATCGCCCGTTGCCGACCCGCGCTCTATCTGGAGAATGACCGGGAAGAGCAATCGGCCGATCTGATCGCCATGCTCCAGGAACTCGGCTACCGACTTTGGTGGCACATCGTGCCGATCTACAACCCGGCTAACCACGCGGGCAATCGATACGATGCCTTTCCCGGCGTGGTGTCCCTGAACCTTCTGGGGCTGCCGGAAGGACGCCCTTGCCCCCTGCCGGCTCTGCCGCCGGTCACCGGGCCCGGCCAGTCCTGGCGCGAGGCCCTGACGCGCTAAAGCGAATTTTCATTCGCTTTAGATTCATATGGCCTCATTTGCCGGCCGGGCTTCGGCCGCACTTGCGGCCGGGACCGCAGTTGCGGTCCAAAGCGGATTGAAATCCGCTTTAGGAATGCCGTTGTCCGTCCGTGCACCCGCCATTCCTGGAATGGGCTTGCTCAAGCGGCGGCGTCGGCCTTGCGCACCCGCACATGGCTGTCGTGGAAGGCAGCGCCGCCGAAGGGTGCCACGGGATCGGCGCCGGTCAGGCTGTTGATGCCGCGTCCGCCGTCGTGCGCTGCGTTGGGCCATATGGATTCGGCGATGACCACACCCCGCCGCACACCGTCGAACAGCCGGGCGTGCAGGAGCACCGCGCCGCGCCGGTTGGCGGCCTCCACCCGGTCGCCCTCCGCGATGCCCAGCGCCGCCGCGTCCTCGGGGTGCAGCATCAGGCTCGGGCGGCGCTCCCGCCCCGTGGAGGTCGGGGTCTCGGTGAAGCTGCTGTTCAGGAAGTTGCGGGCCGGCGCGGTGACCAGCCGGAAGGGATGCTCGGCGTCCGCCTCCTCCGTCACCGCCCAATGGTCGGGGAAGGTCGGCATCGTATCGACCGGACCGAAGGTGGACGGCGCGGCGTAGGGGACCTTGGGCCAGTCCGGCTTCAGGCGGAACTTGCCGTCTGGCCAGCGGAAGCCCTTCACGAAATGCGCCGTCTCGAAGTCCGGCTGGACGTCGAGGAAGCGCGCAGCCTCCAGCGCCTCCAGCGTGCCGTGGCCGGACGCGCGCAGCGTGGCGTCGATCAGCTCCCGCTCGGTCATGGCGAAGCCGGGGTGGGAGTCGCTGCCCAGCCGCCGCGCCAGCTCGCCGATGACGGCGTGGTTGGGCCGGCAGTCGCCGGGCGGGTTGACCAGCTTGGGCCCGAGCAGGATGTGCTGGTTGCCGCCCGCCTGATAGAGGTCGTCGTGTTCCAGGAACATGGTCGCGGGCAGCACGATGTCGGCCATGCGCGCCGTCTCGGTCATGAACTGCTCGTGCACGCAGACGAACAGGTCGTCGCGGGCGAAGCCCCGGCGCACGCGGGCCTGATCGGGGGCGACGGTCACCGGGTTGGTGTTCTGGATCAGCAGAGCCGTCACCGGCGGGCCGCCGGCCAGCGCCTCCGGGTCGCCCTCCAGGATCGGGCCGATCCGTGACTGGTCGAGCATGCGCACGGTCGGGTCGCGCAGATCCAGCCCCTCGATCAGCGTCTTGTTCCAGCCGTAGATGCCGCTGTTGGAATGGAAGGCGCCGCCGCCCTCGACCTTCCAGGCGCCGCTGACCACCGGAATGCAGGAGGCGGCGTGCATGTTCACCGCCCCGTTGCGCGAGCGGGTGAAGCCGTAGCCCAGCCGGAAATAACTGCGCGGCGTCCGCCCGACCAGCCGGGCGAAGGCCTCGATCTCCGCCGCCGGCAGGCCGGTGATGGCTTCCGCCCATTCGGGAGTCCGGCTGGCGAGATGCGCCTCCAGCCCGGCGGGGTCGTCGGCGTGGCTGGCGAGATAGGCGCGGTCGGCCAGCCCGTCGCGGAACAGCACATGCATCACCGCGCAGGCCAGCGCCCCGTCGCTGCCCGGACGGATCAGCAGCGGAATGTCCGCCTGCTCCATGGTCGGGGTGCGGTAGACGTCGACCACGGCGATCTTCGCTCCGCGCTCCTTGCGGGCGCGGACGGCGTGGGTCATCACGTTGACCTGGGTGGAGACGGCGTTGGTGCCCCAGATCACCACGAGGTCGGACGTCGCCATCTCGCGCGGGTCGGCCCCGGCCAGCTTTCCGGCGCCGGCCAGCCAGCCGGCCCAGGCCGGGTTGGTGCAGATGGTGGCGAAGAAGCCCGACCAGCGGCGGGCGTGGCGCAGCCGGTTGATGCCGTCGCGCTGCACCAGCCCCATGGTGCCCGCGTAGTAGTAGGGCCAGACCGTCTCCGGCCCGTGCCGGCGCTCGGCCTCCAGGAAGCGGTCGGCGACGATGTCCAGCGCCTCGTCCCAGGAGATCGGCGCGAACTGGCCGGAGCCCTTGGGGCCGGTGCGGCGCAGCGGCTGGGTCAGCCGGTCGGGATGGTGCACCCGCTCGGCGTAGCGGGCGACCTTCGCGCAGATCACACCAGCGGTGTAGCTGTTGTCGGCGGCGCCGCGGATGCGCCCGATGCGGCGCTCGTCCAGCACCTCGACCTCCAGCGCGCAGGTGGACGGGCAGTCATGCGGGCAGGCCGAGGCGTGCAGGCGGGGGGCGGTGCGGTTGGACATAATTCTACAAATGGGTGCGGGACGGGGTCAGGGAAGGGCGGTGGTGCTGTGCAGCGTCACGCGCAGGCCGCCGTGCGACACCGAGGGGCCAGAGGGCTGGAAGGGCAGGCCGGTCGCCTGGGCGAGCGACGCTTCGTTGGTGACGAGGCCAACCCGCCAGCCGGAAAAGCGCGACAGCAACGTCTGCCCCAGCGCGCCGTAGAGGGCGAACAGCGGCTTCTTCTCGCCGATCCGCGCGCCGTAGGGCGGGTTGACGATGACGAGGCCCGGCGGTCCTTCCGGCGGCATCAGGTCGCTGACCGCGTGTTTCTGGAAGTCCGTCAAAGCGGCGACGCCCGCGCGCTCGGCATTGGCGCGGCTCATGGCGATGGCCCCGCCGTCGCGGTCGCTGCCGTAGAAGCGAAACGCGGGCGTGGGAGCGTTGCCGCCCGCGGTGCGCATCGCCTGCCACGCCGCGTCGTCGAAGGAGGCGAGCTGTTCGAAGGCGAAGCGGCGGCTGCGTCCGGGGTGCAGGCCGGCGGCGATCTCCGCCGCCTCGATGACGAAGGTGCCGGAGCCGCACATCGGATCGACCACCGGCTCGGTGCCGTCGAAGCCGCAATGGTGCAGGAACAGGGCGGCCAGCGTCTCGCGCAGCGGGGCCTTGTGGATCTCCTCCTTGTGGCCGCGCTTGTGCAGGGATTCGCCCGAGGCGTCGACGCTGATGGTGCACAGGTCGTCGTCGATGCGGGCCTTGATGGAGACCTCCGCCTCGGCGGAGATGGTGGCGCCCAGCTCTTCGGTGATGGCGCGCTCGATGCGCTGGGCGGTCGCCCCGGCGTGGTAGATGCGCGAGCCCTTGCAGGACGCCTCGACGCGGACCGGCACGTCGGGGCGCAGGAACTCGGCCCAGGGCACCCGGCGCGCCCGCTTGTCGAGTTGGGCGAGGTGGAAGGCCCGGAAGGAGGCGACGCGGGCCAGCACGCGGGTCGCCCCGCGCAGTTCCAGGTTCGCCCGCCAGACCTCCGGCCAGCCGCCACGGACGGTGACGCCGCCCTTGATGGCGGTGGCGTCGCGGAAGCCCTTGGCCTTCACCTCCGCGCAGAGCACGGATTCCAGGCCCGGTGCTGTGACGATGAAGATCTCGAAATCGGTGCCGGTACGGTCGGCGGCGGCGGTGTCGCTGGTCATGGCCCCTAGATATCCCGAAGCCCCGCCGCCTTCGACATCTTTCTAGCATCCAGCCTTGCCGATGAGGGTGGTCAGACGCTCGTAGCCGGCGCGGGTGAGATGCACCGGGTCCTTGTAAAGCGGGCAGGCGCCCTCCGCCGGACAGGCGTCGCGCAGCGGCTCATAAGCGTCCACTACGCGCAGGCCAGAGCCGGTAAGGGCGGTCAGCCGCCGGTTCACGTCCATGATGCGCTCGGCGAAGGCGGCGTTGCCGTCGCGCCGCGGCAACAGGGTGAGCAGGGTGACGCAGGCGCCGGGGGCGAAGCGCGTCACGTCCGTGGCGATGGTTACGATGGAAGCGGCGATCTCCGCGGCGGAGCGGTTTGGCAGGTCGTTCGTCCCGATCAGGACCAGCGCGGACGTCAGCCCCATGCCCGGTCCGAAGGACTGCCGCACCCGCCAGAGCAGGTTTCCCGTGGTGTCGCCTCCAGCCCCGAAATTCATCGGCTCCGCGTCGAACAGCCGGCGGGCGAGGTCGGGCGGCCAGCCGGCGACCAGGGAGTCCCCGAGCAGCATCGCCTTCGGGTCCTGCCGCCGCATCGTATCCATGCGCGTCGTCAGCCAGTCCGGGTAGGGCGGCTGCGTGCGCGGCCCGACGGGCATTTCGCCGTGCGTTTCGCCATGGGCCGGAACGGCCAGAAACGCCAGCAGAGCGGCGATCCCGGCCCATCCCGGCCTGGTGATCCGACTCACGCGGCCTTCGCCGGCAGGGTGAGGGCTGAAACCTGCTCCGGGTGCAGGGCGGGCGGCGACAGGTCCAGCACGGCGCGCTCCCCCTCGGCCAGCGGGCGCACGGCGTTCACAGTCAGCGCGACGGTCGCCGGACCCTTCGGGGTGGGTACGTCCAGCACAAGGTCGGTGGCCCGGCCGGGATGCACCTCGAACCGCTCCTCCGCCAGCGTCGCGCCGTCCTCCGTGGCGATGCTCACGACGACGCGGAGCGGGACGGAATCGCGCAGGGGACAGCGCAGGGTGGCGCCGAGATGGAAGGGACCGGGTGCGTGCACCCCCGTCCAGCGCAGCGTGGTGCCGGGCCGCTCCGGGTCGGGGCCGTGCAGGCGGAACAGACCCTCGTAAGGACGGCACCAGCTGTTTCCGTTCAGCAGACGGGCGGCTCCGGCGCGCAGGTCGCCCATGATGGGCTTTCTCAGGTCCTGATCGGGGCCGAAGGGGAAGCGGAGCTGAACCAGCGCGTCCGGCGTGCCGATGCGCATACCGGCGTGGCGCTGCGCCCAGTCGTGGCAGGGGAACAGGCGCAGCGCGCCCTGGACGATGGCGAACCACGCCGCGGCGTCAATGTCGTCCGCCTGATGATACGGCGCGAAGCCGCTGACATAGCCGCGCATCAGGCCGGGCCGCTGCCAGTCCACACGGCCGATGCGGGCGGGATCGTCCGTCGCCTGCACCTCCAGCAGGGCGAAGTCGTCGTGGCCGGCCAGGGCAGCCAGCGCCTCGTACAGCCCGTCGATGGTGGCGGGGGCGATGCCGGGGTTCGACTTCACGACGAAAATGACCCCGCCCATCGCCGCCCGCGCGGTGAACTTGGCCTGGAGATACTGGATCTTGCGCGTCTCCCGGCGGTGCAGGGCGCGCCGCGTCGCCTCGTCGTCGCGGAAGACCAGTCGCCCGCCGGTGACGTCGGACTTCATATCGCTGTGCCAGCCGATGCCGTAGGCGGAATCCAGCACCATGCCGGTGCGCAGCGGCGACAGATTCTCGAACCGGTACATGCCCTCGAAGTTGGCGCGCAGCTTGGCGAGAAGCTGGTCCGGCTTCATCGAGGCCCAACGGAACAGGCTCCCCGCCTCGCAGGACAACCGGCGCAGGACGAAGCCGAATTCGCAATTGTCGCCGAGACTTTCGAACCGCAGAAGGTCGTCCGCACCGATGCCGATGGTCATGCTGTTGTCCCGTTTCGCTGCCAAGCCGTGGTTTCGGCAAGCCTAGCGCGAGCCGGTCGGGGTGCGTCAACGGGCAGTGGCGGCGGCGCCGAAAAGATCACCGCGAATTCGAGGTAATTCCTAAACCGTCCGGGTGACCTTGCGCAGATGGCGGGGCCGGTCGGGGTCGAAGCCGCGCGCCACCGCCAGCCGGGCCATGAAGGGGTAGAAGGCCTGGATCGCCGCGATGGGGTCCAGCACCGGGTGCAGCGGCGGCGGCAGGGGCAAAGGCGTGTCGGCCAGAGCGAGCGCCCGCCCCTCGGCGGAGGCGACCAGCAGATGGGCGCCGGCCTCCTTCAATGCGCGGGCGGTGTCCAGCACGCCGTCCAGCGTCTCGTCCCGCACCGCCACCACCAGCACGGGGAAGCCCGGCTCGACCAGCGCCATCGGGCCGTGCATCACCTCCGCCGCGCTGAAGGGTTCGGCGTGGGTGGCGGCGGTTTCCTTGAACTTCAGCGCCATTTCCTGGGCTATGGGATAGCTGCGGCCCCGCGCGACGATCAGCAGGCTGGACACGGATTCCAGCACCGGCAGCGCCGCCGACCAGTCCGCGTCACCGGCCCGTTCCAGTTCTTGGGGCAGCCGTGACAGCGCGTCGAGAAGCGTCCGGTCATCCGTCCAGACGGCGGTCAGCCGGGCGATGGCGGCGAGGCTGGCGACGAAGCTCTTGGTCGCGGCGACGCTCAGTTCCGGTCCGGCGTGCAGCGGCAGGGGGTGGGCGACCCGCCCCGCCAGCGGTGACTTTTCCGCGTTGACCAGCGCGGCGGTCAAGGCGCCGCCGGCCCGCGCCGCTTCCGCGACGCGCAGCAGGTCGGGGCTCTGGCCCGATTGGGAGATGGCCAGAACGAAGGCGTCCTTCACCCGCAGACCGGCGCCATAGGCCGTGACGACCGACGGCGCCGCCGAGGCGGTGACCAGCCCCAGCGCCGTTTCGAACAGGTAGCGGGCGTAACCGGCGGCGTGGTCGCTGCTGCCCCGCGCGATGGTCATCGCGAAGGGCGGCGGCACGGCCCGCAGCCGACCGGCGAGGGCCGCCACCGCTTCGACGTCGGAGTCCAGCAGGCGCCGAACCGCCGCGGGGGCGGCTGCGGCCTCCTGCATCATCAGGGGAATGCTGGTCATGGGTCGGCCTCCGTTCCAGGCCGATCATAACACGGTCGTTCCGCCAATCTCACGCCGGGCCGGTCGGGGCCTTTGCCAGGACGGCGGCGTCTGAGGCGTCCATCTCCTCCGCCGGGGCGGGCTCGGCCTGGGGAGGTTTCCAGTTGCGCAGCCGGCTCACCATCGCGCCGGCCTGGGACTTCCAGCGGTCGGCCTGGGCGCGCATCGATTCGCCGCCCTGGACCAGCAGGCGGCTGGGCAGCGGGCCGGGCGTCTCGAAGGTGCCGATGTGAAGCGTCTCGACCGGATGCTTGCCGGCGAGACCGCGCTTGAACTGGTAGACGCCGGGGTTGGTCTGGGCATTCACCCCGTGCAGGTCGTAGCGCAGCCCGCCGTTTGCCTTGATCCACAGCATCGCCCGCCATTGCAGCAGATAGGCGGCGTTGACCCGCAACCCGGCCTCCAGCGTGGCGGAGTTCTGCATCTGCCCGGTGGTGCCGAACAGCGACACGACCACCCCGGCCACCGGCCGCCCCTCATGCATGGCGAGGAAGGCGCGCATCTTTTGGCGCGGCGGCAGCGCGTCGTTGATGCGGGTGAAGGTGCGGCTGTCGTAGGCCTTGAAGCCCTTGCGGCGCTGCGTCTCGACGAAGATGTCGTCGATGGTTTCCAGCAGTTCGGTATGGGAGCCTTCGACGACCTCGATCCCCATCCGCTCGGCCTTGTTCAGCCCGCGTCGCCAGTGGTGGGACACATTGGAGCGCAGGCCCGCCTCGTCCGGCGTCAGGTCGGTGATGAAGGTGCGGTAGGGGGCCTTCTCCTCCCGGAACCGCATCCCCAGCGAGGCCAGGGCGGCCGTCACCGTCTCCCCGTCCGTCTGGGAAACATGGGGCAGCAGGCGCAGCAGCAGGCCGCGCCGGTCCGCGTACTCCGCCTTCAGCGCGTGCAGCGCGGTCATCAGGGCGGCGTGGTCCGGCCCCTGGCCGCGCGGGTGCCACATCGGCCCCCACATCACCAGCGCCAAGCCGCCGACGCCCGGCACGCGGCGCAGCAGCACCTGCACCGCGGCCACCGGACGCCCGTCGCGCCGCACGACGAGGTGGCTCAGCTCCCGCCCGGCGTGGGCGATGCGGCCATAATCCCAGGTTTGGAAGATGTTGGCGTCGTCGAAGCCATCGAGAATGGCGTACCAGCCGCTGCGGTCGACCCGGTCGATCTCGATGGAGGACGCGGGGCACAGGACATCGCCACCAAGCGCGTCGGTGTACATTCAGGTATCTCCCCTGGAATTCACGGCGATCGTTTTTTGTGGAAGCGTTTGGTAACGGTTGGACGTTTGGTCACACGGTTCCGCCGGAGCGGTAGAAGGTGCTGAAGGCCGGGCGGGCCGAGAAGGCGGCCTGCGGGATGTCGAGCAGACGGCGCAGCCGGTCGCGCACCGCCGGTTCCAGGACCGCGGCGACCAGCAGGGCCACGGCGATGGACAGGGCGCCGCCCGTCACCGCCCCGGCCATGGAGGAGGCCCCGGCCTGCATCGCCAGCGCCTTGGCCGAGCCGCCGATTACCTCGTGCAGCAGGTAGAGCGGGTAGGTGGCGAGCCCGATGAGACGCAGCAGGGACAGCAAGGATTGCGGCAGTGCGGCGATCTCCGCCCGCCAGCGCGCCGAGGCGGCGATGGCGAGAAGCGACAGGCCCCAGATCAGCAGCGGGTTCATCCACAGATCGGCGAGGTTCAACGGGACGGGCGAGCGCTCCACGAACTCCACCGACCGGGCGGTGATCTCCAGCGGCGCGGCGATCAGGGCCAGCAGGGCGCCGGCCATGCCCGTCCGGGTCAGCTTGCCGCAGGACCACAGCCACAGGAAAATCCCCAGCGCGAAGAACACGCCGTGGCGCAGCAGCGTCATGTTCAGCATGCCGTATTCGAACTCCAGGAACGGCAGGCTGACGACGCCGAAGACGTGCAGGCTGTAGACGCCGAGATAGGCCGAACTGGCGGCGGTCAGCGCGAGGGCGAAATGGGGCAGCCGGTGGAAGTTGCCGCTGAACAGCAGCAGGAACACCGCGGCGTAGAAGGCGATCTCGACCGGGAGTGTCCAGTAGGCCGACGCGATGTAGGGGCCGGCGGGCGCCAGCGTGAAGGAGGCGATGAAGCGCCGCGCCAGATCCGGGTCGGGTCCGGGCATGAGCACAAGGGCGACGAGGCACAGGATGGAGCAGACCCAGGCTGCCGGATAGAGGCGCAGCAGACGCGACCGGATGAAGGCGATCGGGGTGGCGTTGTTGGCTGAATTCGCGATGACGAAGCCCGACACCACGAAGAAGACCTGAACCCCGGCCCAACCGGACCACATGACGTCCGCGACCGCGGGGTCGCGCCAGGTCAGGTGAAAGCCGGTGACCAGCAAAGCCGCGGCGAACCGCACCATGTCGATCCCGTAGACGTAATCGGCCCCGGACATTTGGCGGGCATGCCCGCCCCCCGGCAGAGTGTGCTGTATCGGCGTTTCAGGCACGATTCCTCCCTTCCTGCATGGGACGTGCCCATGTGCAGGTTCTCGACGTCTGTTGATTCCGGAAGACGAGCGCGGTGCAGCCTCAGGACGCAACTTGCGTGCTGCTGGGGAGCATACTCGCTGGTGGGCGCGGGTACAGGGGCCCGAACGGATTCAACAGGAAATCTGCGGGAGTATACTGTTCAGATGACCGGCCGTTACCGAAGCCATGGCACAAAGGGGAGGTGCGCGGCGCGAACGGTCGGCCCGATCCCGGGCGTTTTACTTTGAAGGGGTGCTGCGAAGAGCGAATGGCACACGGCCCGCCCCCGGTCAGGCCGGGGACGGGCCGTGTGCTTGCCGGCTCGGCAGTGTCCTGCCAGCGCCTTGCCGCCAGTAGATTACTGGTAGTTCAGGCCGCCGTTGATGTTCAGGGTCGAGCCGGTGACGTAGCCGGCGATCTCCGAGGCGAGGTAGGACACCGCGCCGCCGATCTCGTCCGGACGGCCCAGGCGCTTCATCGGAACGCTGTCGGTGATCGCCTGGCGGATGTCCTCGCGGATGGCCATGACCATGTCGGTGCCGATGTAGCCCGGGGCGATGGCGTTGACGGTGACGCCCTTGGTCGCCAACTCCGCGGCCAGCGCCTTGGTGAAGCCGATCACGCCGGCCTTGGCGGCCGAGTAGTTGGTCTGGCCGGCCTGGCCCTTAACGCCGTTCACCGAGGAGATGTTGATGATGCGGCCCCAGCCGCGCTCGGCCATCTTCGGCGACACCTGCTGGGTGACGTTGAACAGGCTGCTCAGGTTGGTGGCGATGACCGCATCCCACTGCGCCTTCTCCATCTTCGCGAAGAACTTGTCGCGCGTGATGCCGGCGTTGTTCACCAGGATGTCCACCGGACCCAGGTCGGCCTCGATCTTGGCGACCATCGCCTTGCAGCTTTCGAAGTCGGAAACGTCGCCTTCCGCCACGTAGAACTTGAAGCCGAGGGCTTCCTGCTGGCCGAGCCAGGCGGCGGCCGGCTCGAAGTTCGGCAGGCAGTTCGCCGCCACGATGTAACCGTCCTTGGCCAGGGCTTGGCAGATGGCGGTGCCGAGACCACCCATGGCACCGGTGACGAGCGCGATCTTCTGAGACATTACAATCGCTCCAGTAATAGAAACGGCCAGCTCCTGGTGAGGCAAGCCCGCTGGTGAACCGCAGAAGCAAAGGGGTTGCTTCTTGTTACGGATGCTGTCGTGCCAATGGTCCTTATGGGGGGGCCATCAACCGCGGCGGCAGGCATAACATAGAACAAGTCCGGCCCCGGGCCAATGCGCTGCAACATCGCAGATGCGAGCGGATGCGATTTTTCACAGGAATGTCAATAAGAAATGAATTTTCAGAGCCTTACTGCAACGCACCAAGTGGTGTGGCCAGCTGGATTCGACTCAAATCCGCAGGATTCGCCCGCCGGCCTTGAGCGCGAGCGGGAACAGCTTGGGCGCCACCGCCCCGAGAAGCCAGGGTCGCAGCTTCGCCAGCGCGGCCGGCGCGGCGAGCAGGGTGAGCGTCGCGCCGCTGTGCGCCCATTGGCCGGCGGTCATCCGCTCGAACCCGTTCCACAGCAGAACGGCGCCGCTGCACAGGCCGGCCACGGCGGTGACGGCCTCCCCCAGCGCCTGCAGCGCGTCGATTCCCCACAGCGGGTTCGTCGTGGTGACCCGCCCCACCAGCCGGCGCAGTTGCGCGGTCAGGCGCGCCGCGGATGTGGCGTCGAACCGCCCGCTTTCGACTTCGGCGCGGGGCAGGGCGACCAGGACATCGCCGTCCGGCTGGATCGAGACGCGCACCGGGATGGTGCGCAGGACGCCGCCTCTTCCATCATCGGTTGATAACTCGGCCCTCGGCACGCGCAGGCCGATCGTCCGTCCGCCCTGGGCGAAGAACTGAAGAGTCAACGCAATGCCATGCCCGCGCCGGGGAATCAGGCCGGCCTTGCCCCGGCGCAACCGCCCGACCATCTCGGTCAGGGCGTCGCGCCGCCAGGCGAAGCCATGCGGGAGGTCGCTGAGGAAGCGCCGGCGCAGCGGGCTACCCCGTGTCTCCCACCAGGGTGTTCACGGCTTTCCCGGCGAACCGGCCCAGAGCGTCGATCAGGAAGCTCCAATAGCGGAAGGAGACGTCCACCGCGTCCTTGTGGACGCCGATCATGACGGTGCTGCCGGCGTTGTCCCGCCCTTTCAGCAGGCGGGTGACCACGTCGCCGTCGATCTGGATCGTCGACTGCATGACCACCAGCTCGGTCCCCACGTCCCACGCCTTGCGGATGGTCACCACGTCCGCCGTCTTCAGCGCCGGCATGCGGCGGACCTCCTCGGCCATGCCGCGCAGATAGCTGATGGTGTCCAGCCCGCGCCGCCGCAGCACGTCGTTGATCTGGTCGGAGTTGCGCTGGATGCGCATCAGGATCGGCGGCGCGTCCCCATCGATCATCGCGGCGGCGGACACCACGTCGGCGGTGGCGCCGGGCTGCCGGGCGGCGTCCAGGGTGCGGTCGGTCATCTCGCGCAGCCAGCTCGCCACCTCGCGCAGGTCGTCGAAGACCTTCAGCGTGGTGCCGCGGGCGGGGTCGTTGCCCGGCAGGTCGCGGCTGAAGAAGAACGGGTCGTAGCGGTCGGGCCGGGCGGTGTCGGATGGCGGGGCGAACGGGGCCAGCCCCCAATGGAACGTCTCCGAGATCCGGCCGGCCCAGGGGGCGAGGATCGCCGTCTCGCTGCTGCCGAAGGTGTCCAACTGCTCGCACAGGAAGACATAGTATTCCTGCGCCAGATCGATCAGCGCATCCCCCGCCAGCGGCATCTTTTCCGCCGAGATGCCGGTCTTCAGCACGGTGTTGATTTCGAGCGCGAGAAGGTTGCGCGCCAGATCGACGAACTGGGACATCGGCCACCTTGCTGGGTTGGGGGCGCTGGGTTGGGAAGGGCGTCGGGGAGGCGGCGGGGGAGGTACGGTCCCCCGCCGGCCGGGGGGACGGTCAGCTCGGGCGGCCGGAGATCTGGACGGCCAGGTCGCGGATCGCCTTCAGGTTGGTGCTGACGATGTCGCTGCTCTTGGTCACCTGGGCGAGATGGAACTCGGTCAGGCTGTGGTAGGCGGTGTTGGTCGCGAAATCACGGCTGACCAGGTTCTCGATGTCGCCGGTGACCAGATTGACCTGGGTCTGGAACGCCTCGATGGTCGTGCCGGCTTTCGGACGGCAGGTGAAGCCGACCTGATTGGGATCGTCCTGGACAACGTCGATGTCGGCGATCGCGGTCACCACCGTCAGCGTCACCAGCCGTTCCAGCTTGTCCGCGATGGTGTTCAGCAGGGAGTTCGCCTTGCCCTGCTCGTTCTGGATGACCGCGGCGCCGCTCGGCGGCGGTGCGGACGGCGCTGCGGGCGCTTGAACCGCCGGCAATTGAATGGTCGAAGCGGTCGGTTCGGCGACGGCGGTATCGGACATGGCTGCACCCTTCTGGGGACGGATGGCGTAACATTACCAAGCATCGCGCAAGAGTCGAGTTCTGTCCAATGACCACCATCGAAACGAAAGTGTGACGAAAAATTTCTAATTCATGGATTTTCGTGAGGCGCTCACTCGTGAAGCAGCGCGTCGATGGCGTCGCGCAGGTCGCGCAGTTCCTGCCGCTGGTCCTCGGCCAGCGCATGGCCGGACGCGCGAAGGCTGTGGATTTTGTCCACGTTGCTGCGCAGTGCGCGCAACGCGGGTGTCGCGGAGGGAGCGGCCGGGCGGGCCGCCTTGCGCTCCTGCTTCGCGCTGCGCACGTCCTTCACGGTCAGGCCGTCGCCGGCCCGTACCCAGAGCGCGAGCTGGACCGCCTCGTCGGGCAGTTCGGCCAACTCCATGAGGAGGGAGACGGAGACGGCGGACCGGTCCGGGGCTTCTTCCAGGATGCGGGCGGGCAGGCGCAGGATGCCCAACAGGCGGGCCACATACTCCTGCGACTTGCCGATCAGGACGGCGGCTTGCTCCTGAGTCAGCCCCTTGTCCCCGATGAGCTTGGCGAGCGTCAAAGCGAGGTCGATGGGGTGCAGGTCGACGCGCTGGGCGTTCTCGATCAGGGCCAGCGCCTGGACGTCGTCGGTGTCGATGACCAGCGCCGGGATGGTCTCCCGCTCCAGCGCGCGGAAGGCCCAGTAGCGCCGCTCCCCCGCCACGATCTGGAAGCGGTCGGGGGCGACCTCCCGCACGTTGATCGGCTGCAGCAGCCCCCGCTCGCCGATCGAGGCGGCCAGCGCCGCGATGTCGGCCCCGCGGGCGTTGCGCCGCGGCTGGTCGGGGTTCGGCTCCACCTGATCCAGCGGGATCTCGCGGTGGCGCATCTTGCCGGACAGGCCGAACAGGGCGGCGTTGCTGCCGCCGCCGCTGCCGGTGCGGCTGAGCGCCCGCTTGAACAGGCCGGCGTTGGAGGTGTCGAGCTTACGCGCCATGGCGCATCTCCTCCCCGGCGAGGGCCAGCAGGGCGTCCGTGATCTCGCGGAAGCTCTCCGCCCCCGCCGAGTTCGGGTTGTAGGCTAGGCCGGGACGCCCGGCCATCACGCTCTTGGAATAGTCGGCGGCGCGCTTGACGGGGGAGAAGAGGCGGAGCTGCTCCGCCGCCGCAAGCTCCCGCAGCTCCTTCATCACCGTCTCGTCCTGGAGGCGGCGCGGGCTGTACATGGTCGGCAGGATGCCGAGGATCTGAAGGCGCGGGTTCACCAGCTCGCGCACGCCGGCGATGGTCTCGAACAGCTGCGGGATGCCCATCATCGACAGCATCTCCGTCTGGGTCGGAATCAGCAGCTGGTCGGCGGCGTTCAGCACCGAGACGGTCAGCTCGCCCAGATGCGGTGGGCAGTCCAGCACCACGAAGTCGTACTGGCCAGCCAGTTGCGCGATCTTGGCGCGCAGGATCAGCGTGCCGTTGGGCTGGCGCAGCAGCTCCCGGTCGGTCGCCGCCAGCGAGATGGAGGAGGGCAGCAGGTCGAACGCCCCGTCGCAGACCGGCGTCATGAACTCCCTCATCGGGCGGCTGGCCTTCAGCGCGTGGGTCAGGGTGGCCTTGGCCAGCTCCCGCTCGTGCGGATCGACGCCCAGATGCACGGTGGCGTTGGCCTGCGGGTCGCAGTCGATCAGCAACACGCGCCTCCCCGAGTTGGGTTGCCCAGACTGGGCGAGCAGCCACGCGACGTTGACGCAGGTGGTCGTCTTGGCGACTCCGCCCTTCTGGTTGGCGGCGCAGAACACCACCGGAGCGGCCCGCACCGCCGCGGCGGGGATGCCCACCGGCTCCGTCACGGTCTTCAGGGCGCCCGCGACGATCTGCGGAATCCGCTCCGCCCCGGTTTCCCAGCGGGAGATCTTGGCGCGGTCGTAGCGCCGGTTCAGCCGCTCGTTCAGCCAGCCGACCAGGGCCTGCTGGTTCATGCCGCGCTGTTCGCGGTAGCGGCGCAGCTCCTCGCCGCTCATCTCGTGGGCCACGGGGGCATCCCTCATTTGGGGTGATCGCGCGGGCACCATGAGTCATGTTGATGGTGGTGTCAACATCCGTGCCGCACATGTGATGACGATCCGAAGCGGACACGGAACTGCGGCCCGGCGTGGAACAAGGGGGGCGCGCTGCGGCTTTCCTGTGGTGCGAAAGGCCGCTATGGTCGCGGCCGAAAATCCTGCGCCAGGAATCGTGAGGGAGACCCAATGGACGCCGACTCCATCCGCGCCGCCTACCGGCGCTACGCGCGCTTCTACGACCCCGTGTTCGGAAACCTGCTGGCGTCCGGCCGGCACGCCGCCGTGAAGTGGATCAACCGACGGGGCGGCTTGCGCGTTCTGGAGGTGGGCGTGGGCACGGGCATCTCCCTGTCCGACTACCGCAAGGACAACCGCGTGGTCGGCATCGACCTGTCGTCGGACATGCTGCGCGTCGCCCAGGACCGGGTGGACCGCGAGCGGCTGGAGAATGTGGAAGGGCTGCTGGAGATGGACGCCGGCACGCTGGCCTTCGCCGATGGCAGCTTCGACCTCGTGGTCGCCATGTATGTGATGACGGTGGTCCCCGACCCGCAGGGTACGATGAACGAGCTGGAGCGCGTCTGCCGTCCCGGCGGCGACATCCTGATCGTCAACCACTTCGCCGCCGACAAGCCGGGCGTTCGCCGCTCGGTGGAGAACTGGATGGCGCCCTTCTCCAAGAAGCTGGGCTGGCGGCCCGACTTCACGCTGGACACGCTGATGTCCGGCTCCCGCCTGAAGGTGGAGGAATTGCAGACCGTTCCGCCCTTCGGCCTGTTCAGTCTGCTGCACTGCCGCCGCGAGGCCGCCACCCCCGCCTGACGCGGCACACCCGCGCAGGGAACTCGACCGCGGCCATTGGAGTTTCCCTTCCGGACCTGGATCGACCGGGAATGGAAGGAGCCCCATGGCGCGGCGGTGGGCGCGGTGGTGCGCGTTGCTCCTGGCTGGAGTGCTGACGGCCTTCTCGGCGCTGCCCGCCGCCGGGGCGACGGTGACGCTCGCCTGCAGCGGGCTCGGCATCAGCTTCGACCTGTGCCGCGACGGCGCGCAGGAATGGGCGCGGCGCAGCGGAAACGAGGTGCGTTTCGTCTCCCCGCCCAAGGGGGCGAGCGAGCAGTTGGCGCTCTACCAGCAGCTTCTCGCCGCGGGGTCGCCGGACATCGATGTGTTCCAGATCGACGTGGTCTGGCCGGGCATCCTCGGAAACTACTTCATCGATCTGAAGGACCGCGCCGGGCCGGACATCGTCCGCCAGCATCTTCCGGCGATGATCGAGGCCGCGACGGTCAAGGGGCGGCTGGTCGCGATGCCCTGGTTCGCCGACGCCGGGGTTCTCTATGCCCGCAAGGACCTGCTGGAAGCCTACGGGCGTCTGGTGCCGCAGACCTGGGAAGAGCTTCAGGACACCGCCGCCCTGATCCAGCGGGCGGAGCGTGCCGCCGGGCGCGACCGCATGTGGGGCTATGTCTGGCAGGGCCGTGCCTATGAGGGGCTGACGGTCAACGCGCTGGAATGGATCGCCAGCCGCAACGGTGGCACCATCGTGGACCCGGACGGCGCCATCACCATCGACAACCCGCGCGCCGCGGAGGCGCTGGACATGGCCCACGGCTGGGTCGGCTCGATCAGCCCGCCCGGAGTCCTCAATTACATGGAGGAGGAGGCGCGCGGCGTCTTCCAATCCGGCAACGCCGTCTTCATGCGCAACTGGCCCTACGCCTGGACGCTGGTGAACGCGGCGGACAGCGCGGTCGGCGGCAAGGTCGCCGTGGTGCCGCTGCCCAAGGGTGGGCCGGACGGGCGCCACACGTCCACACTGGGCGGGCAGTTGCTGGCGGTCAGCAAATTCTCCGCCCATGCGGACGAGGCTGCGGACCTGGCGCTGCACCTGACCGGTGTGGTCGAACAAAAACGCCGGGCGATCCACGGCGCCTCCAACCCGACCATCCCGGCGCTCTACGAGGATGCGGAGGTGGTGGCCGCCAACCCCTTCTTCGCGGAGTTGGCCGACTCCATCGCCAACGCGGTCAACCGCCCGGCCCAGGCGACGGGCATGCGCTACAATCAGGTGTCGGCGGAGTTCTACGCCAACGTTCACGAGGTGCTGACCGGGCGGCAGGATGCCACGGCGATGCTGCCGGACCTCAAGGAGGCGCTGGTCCGCGTCAGCCGGGGAGGGCGCTGGTGAGCGACCCCCAGACCCCCAGTCTGATGCACCAGAGACGTCGGGCGGCGTGGCTGTTCCTGTTGCCGATGCTGACCGTGCTGGCGGGGGTGGCCGGCTGGCCGCTGTTTCGCACCGTCTTCTTCTCCTTTACCGACGCGACGCTCGCCACGCTGGACGGCTTCCAGGGGGTGGGGCTGGACAATTACCTGTGGTTGCTGCGCGACCCCGTCTGGTGGCGGGCGGTGTGGAACACCCTGCTGTTCACCGTCGTCTCGGTGGGGATCGAGACGACGCTGGGGCTGGGCATCGCGCTGATCCTGAACGCGCATCTGCCGGGACGCGGCCTGCTTCGCGCCGCCGTGCTGATCCCCTGGGCGATCCCCACCGTGGTGTCGGCCCAGATGTGGGGCTGGATGTTCCACGACCTCTACGGCGTGGTGAACGCGATCCTGATGGGGTTGGGGCTGATCGCCGAGCCGAGGGCCTGGACCGCCGATCCCGATCTGGCCTTGCCGGTGGTGATCGCGGTCGATGTCTGGAAGTCCACGCCCTTCATGGCGCTGCTGATCCTGGCCGCCCTCCAGATGCTGCCGCGCGACCTTTACGAGGCGGCGCGGGTGGATGGGGTGCATCCGGTCAAGGTGTTCTTCCGCATCACCCTGCCGCTGATCCGTCCGGCGCTGATGGTGGCGGTGTTGTTCCGCACGCTGGACGCGCTGCGCGTGTTCGACCTGATGTATGTGCTGACCGGCAACAGCCGGTCGACCATGTCGATGTCGGTCTATGCCCGGCAATATCTGATCGACTTCCAGGATGTGGGCTACGGCTCCGCCGCGGCGACGCTGCTGGTCCTGGTGCTGGCGGTGGCGACGGTGCTGGCGGTGACGCTGGGCCGCGTGCGCGTTGATGCGGGGAGGTGAGGGAATGGGCCTGAAACGCATGATCGGCCGCGTCGCCTTCGCCCTGCTGGTTCTCGGGATCGTCGCCTGGGCGGTGTTTCCCTTCGCCTGGGCCATCGTCACCTCGCTGAAAGCCGGCAGCGCGCTGTTCACGGTGGAGGCTTGGCCGTCGCAGCCCTCGCTGGCGAACTACACGGCCATCTTCAAGGAGCAGCCCTTCGGGCGGAACATCCTGAACTCCCTGCTGGCCGCCTCTTCGGTGGTGGCGCTGTCGCTGGGGCTGGCGGTTCTGGCCGCCTACGCGCTGGGGCGGGTGCGCTTCCGCGGGCGGGGACTGCTGCTGTTCGTGGTGCTGGGCGTGTCGATGTTCCCGCAGGTCGCCGTGCTGTCGGGCCTGTTCGAGCTGGTGCGCTGGCTCGGCCTCTACAACCGGATCGGCTCGCTGGTGCTGTCCTACCTGATCTTCACGCTGCCCTTCACCGTCTGGGTGCTGACCACCTTCATGCGCGAGCTGCCGAAGGAGCTGGAGGAGGCCGCCATGGTGGACGGCGCCGGCCCCTTCGTGATCGTGACGCGGGTGTTCCTGCCGCTGATGGGGCCGGCGTTGGCGGCGACCGGGCTGCTGGCCTTCATCGCCGCCTGGAACGAGTTCCTGTTCGCCCTGACCTTCACCCTGACCGACGACGCGCGCACCGTGCCGGTGGCGATCGCGCTGATGTCGGGGGCCAGCCAGTACGAGCTGCCCTGGGGCCAGATCATGGCGGCGTCGGTGGTGGTGACGGTGCCGCTGATCGGGCTGGTGCTGCTGTTCCAGCGGCGGATCGTCTCCGGCCTGACCGCCGGCGCTGTGAAGGGGTAGGGCGATGGCGGGCGTCACGCTGCGCGGGGTGCGCAAGAGCTTCGGGCGGATCGAGGTCATCCACGGCGTCGATCTGGATGTCGCGGACGGCGAGTTCGTCGCCTTCGTCGGCCCGTCCGGTTGCGGCAAGTCCACCCTGCTGCGCCTGATCGCCGGCCTGGAGGAACCGAGCGGCGGGGACCTGTCCATCGGCGGGCAGCGGGTGAACGACCGGCCGCCGGCGGCGCGCGGCATCGCCATGGTCTTCCAGTCTTACGCGCTCTATCCCCACATGACGGCCTACGACAACATGGCCTTCGGCCTGACCCTGTCGCGGACCGACAAGAGAACCATCGCGGAGCGGGTGCGCGCCGCCGCCCGCCTGCTGCAGATCGAGGACCTGCTCGACCGCAAGCCGCGCGACCTGTCCGGCGGGCAGCGCCAGCGCGTCGCCATCGGGCGGGCCATCGTGCGCGAGCCGCAGGTCTTCCTGTTCGACGAGCCGCTGTCGAACCTCGACGCCGGCCTGCGCGTGCAGATGCGCCTGGAGATCGCCAAGCTGAAGGCCGACCTGCGCGCCACCATGATCTACGTGACCCACGATCAGGTGGAGGCGATGACGCTGGCCGACCGCATCGTCGTGCTGAACGCCGGGCGGGTGGAGCAGGCCGGAACACCGCTGGAACTGTACCACCGACCGCGCAACCGCTTCGTCGCCGGCTTCATCGGCTCGCCGGCGATGAATTTCCTGGATGTGGTCTCGGAGGGGCGGGCGGACGGGTCGGTGCGGGTGTGGTTGCCCGGCGGGGTGCCGCTGGATGTCGCCGTGGGTGGCGCGGCACCGCCGGCGGGCGCGCCCCTGACGCTGGGTGTGCGGCCGGAGCATGTGGGGCTGGCCGATGGCGGGGCCGGGCTGGTCGCCACCATCCTGGCCGTGGAGCGGCTGGGCGGCGAAACCCATTGCCACGCCGCGCTGGAGGATGGGCAAAGGCTTCTGGTCCGCCTCGACGGCGACCGGCCGGTGGCGGCGGGCGAGCGCTTGCGCTTGAACCTGCGGGGCGAAACCGCGCACCTCTTCGGCCCCGACGGGCGGAGGCTCTAAAAACAGGGGTGGAGCGCGCCGTCCTGCTTTCGAATGAACTTGCGGGCGAAGCGGCGGTCGGCTTGAATGCCGCCATGGACATCATGACTCCCCGGCAGACCGACATCCTGGCGCTCGCCCGCACGCAGGGGCGCGTGGTCGTGGACGACTTGGCCGCCCGCTTCAACGTCACGCCGCAGACCATCCGCAAGGACCTGAACGAGCTGTGCGACCGCCGCCTCCTCCAGCGCGTCCATGGTGGCGCCGTCGCCGGATCGGGGGTGGAGAATCTCGGCTACGAGGCGCGGCGGCTGATCGCCCAGGACGAGAAGCGCGCCATCGGCCGCCGCGCGGCGGAACTGGTGCCCGACAGTTCCTCCCTCTTCATCAACATCGGCACGACGACGGAGGAAGTCGCCCGCGCCCTCCAGGGGCGCAGCGGGCTGGTGGTCATCACCAACAACATCAACGTCGCCAACCTGCTGCGCCCCGAACCGCACATCGAGGTGATCGTGGCCGGCGGGGTGGTGCGGCGGTCGGACGGTGGCATCGTCGGGGAGGCCGCCATCGATTTCTTCAACCAGTTCATGGCCGACTTCGCGGTGATCGGCGCCTCGGCCATCGACGAGAGCGGGGCGCTGCTCGATTTCGACTACCGCGAGGTGCGGGTGTCGCAGGCGATCATGGCGAACGCCCGCCACGTCATCCTGGTCGCCGATCGCGGCAAGCTGGAGCGCACCGCCCCGGTGCGCATCGGCCACATCTCGCAGGTCCACACCTTCGTCACCGACGTCCTTCCCTCTGACCGGCTGGCCCGCATCTGCCGGGAGTCCGGCGTGCGGGTGGAGGAACTGTTCCCCGACCGCGCAACGGAGCCGGAACCCCAGGACTGACCCTTACACCAGCCAGACCCAGGCGGTGACGACAACGAGCAGCGACGCCGTGGAGGCGACGCCGATGGGCAGCGCCAGCCGGTAGATCGCGGATTCCGCCTTGGTCAGCCCCAGAATGCTGGAGGCCAGAACGATCCGGCCGGGGGTGAGCAGGGTGCAGACGCTGCCGGCCACCACCTGGATCGCGGCGGCGGCGATCAGCGGCAGGCTGCTGCCGGACGCCAGATTGATCTGGATGTGCATCATCAGGGCGTTCGACGCCGTGTTGGAGCCGGTCAGCATGCCCGTCGCCGCCCCCAGCACCGGCACGGCCAGCACGGCGGCGGAACCCGCCACCTCCTGCCACGCCTGCCCGAAGGCCGCCGCCCCGCCGGAAGCGGCCATGAAGGCGGCCAATTCGACGAAGACCAGAGTCGCCGCCATCGGCACCAGCGCCGCGCGCAGGGCGGGTCCCGCCACGTGCAGGGCGCGCCCGCGCGGCAGGCCGGCCAGCATGACCAGGGCGATGGCGACCAGCCATGTCGAGGGGTGGCGCAGCAGGGGCATCGGCGCCAATCCGCCGAAGGGGTCGAGCACCAGCCGGTCCGCCGTCCAGCCCGACAGCGGCGGCACCAGCCGCGTCGCCATCAGCCCGCCGACCAGAACCACGTAGGGCCACAGCAGGGCGAGGAGCCGCGACAGGCCGGCGGCGTCGCGCGGCAGGCGTCGCGCCTCCACCGCCACCAGCAGCACCGCCGTCGCCAGCCCGCCGCCCAGCTCCGGAGCGACGAAGCGGTTGGTCAGCCAGAGCAGCCCGGCCAGCGCCAGCATCAGGACGACGTCCCTCGCCCGGTCGGTCAGGCTGGAGGTCAGCCCGGCGCCGTGGATCAGCCGCCAGAACACCAGCAGCAGGCTGGGCAGCACGACCACCATTAGCGCGGCGCTAGCCGTTCCCAGCTCGGTGAAGGATACGCCGATCAACTCCGCCCCGACCCGCGTGCCGACGCCCAGCGCGCCCCAGGGGGCGAGCATCTGGCTGAACAGGCCCAGCGCCGCGGCGTGGGCCGGCGGCAGGTTCAGCGGGCGCAGCATGGCGAGCGCCACCACCAGCCCGACGCCGAACCCCGTCACCGATTCGGCGAAGGGACCGGCGAGCAGGCAGGCGACGAAGACGGCGCGGCGGCGCTCGGCCGGTGTCTTCGCCTCGGCCTGCGCCCCGGCCTTGACGGCGCGTGCCTCGAAGGCGCGGTGGAACAGCAGGCCCGCCGCGATGATCGACATGGCGTGCCACGCCAGCCAAGCCCCTTCCCCGGCCTTCAGAGCCAGTGTGGGCAACAGGCCCGGCAGTTGGGCCAGCCAGTCCGGAGCGGTAGTGCCGCCCGGCTGCGCCGCGCTCAGCATCACCAGGAGCACCGCGGCGGCCAGCGCCATGCCCGTGGTTCCGGCGGTCAGCATGCTGACGCGCCGGGACACCAGAAGGGCGACGGTGGCGGCGAGCGGCAGCAAATGGAGGGTCAGGGGCATGATCGAGACTGGGGACCGTGAATGAAGCGTGCTGATATACTAATATCGACACGCTTCGGCCAGCCCCATCGGTCTTTGCGCGGCTGCCCCGCCTTTCGGGAGGCTCAGGCGCCCTTGGCGCCGCGCAACAGGGCGATTTCCGCCAGCAGATCGTCGATGGCGGCCAGAGCGAAGTCCAGCGCGGCCCGGTCGGTCAGCCGTCCGTCCGTGATCTTCTCGTGAACCGTGCCGATGACCACCTGCGGGCGGGAAATGACCCGGCCCATCATGCCGGACAGCGTCTCGCGCATCTCGTGCTGGGCGCGCACACCGCCGGTAAAGGCGGGGGAGGCCGTCATGATGAGGATCGGCTTGCCCCGCACCGGCGACTTCATGGCCGGGCGCGACGCCCAGTCCAGCGCGTTCTTCAGCACGCCCGACATGCCGTAATTGTATTCCGGGGAAATGACGACCAGCCCGTCGGCCGCGGCGATGGCGTCGCGCAGCGCGGTGGCCGGGGCGGGGGTGTTCTCCGCGTCCAGGTCGGGATCGTAGGGTGGGATGTCGTTCAGCGGGAAGCGCGTCATCTCCGCCTTGCCGCCCGCCCGGTTGCCCAGCGAGTCGGCGAGCGTGTTCAGCACCGCGGTGCAGTGGGAGTGGCGGCGGATGCTGCCGGAAAGGCCGAGAAGGCGGACGGGCGTGGCGGTGTCGGTCATCGTGGCTGTCCTGATGCGGTATGAGAGGGATGTCCGTTCCAACGGCGCGCATGGAGGATGGTGCCGCCCCTGTCATCGGGCCGCAACCCTGAGGATCGGAGGGGCGATGGACCGTGATCCACCCTGAAACGGAGCGGACTCCGTAGAATCCACAATAGGGCCGGCAGCGCTGCGAAAACGCTTAAAATACAAGATAAATCGGCGATTTTCTCAACATGTGCAGTGGTCTAGCGCAGGGGGCGCGCCGTGCATGCGCCCAACCATGGTCGGGGACGGTGCGACAATATGGTGATGATTTTCCGCCATTAATACAGTAGAAGTAGCATTTAAGTAGTGTTTTATGCGTGTTCTCCGCGACGGGGTGCTGGCTTATGCGCGACAATGGACCGGTTACAAACCGCGAAATCGAAATGTCCGAAGACACGCTGCTTGTGTCGCGGACCGACACCCGCGGCAAAATTACGTTCGTCAATAAAGCATTTGTTGATATTAGCGGTTTCTCAGAAACCGAATTACTTGGTGCACCTCACAATGTTGTGCGCCATCCGGACATGCCCCCGGCGGCCTTCGCCAACCTGTGGGAAACCATCAAGGACGGCAGGCCGTGGGAGGGGCTGGTCAAGAACCGATCCAAAAGCGGCGACCACTATTGGGTCAAGGCGAACGTCACCCCGATCACCGAAAAGGGCGTGGTGACAGAATACATCTCCATCCGGTCCAAGCCGAGCCGCGACGCGGTGGCGGAGGCGGAGCGCATCTACGCCGAGATCCGCGCCGGGCGCGGCCAGCAGTACGGGCTGCTGGAGGGGCAGATCGTCCGCCGCGGCTTCGGCGTCTGGTTGGGCGCTCTGGCGTCCAGCATCGCCGGGCGCATCCTGGCGACCACCGGCCTTCTGCTGCTGACCGTTATCGCCCTCGGTGGGGTGAGCCTGACGGGCGGTGACAGCGTCGGGATCTTCGCCGGGCTGATGCTGTTCGGCCTGCTGGTGGCCGGCTTCGGCACGCTCAGCGTGCTGGGCACGGTGCGGCGCCCGCTCGGACTTGTGGAAACCCATCTCGACGCCATCGCCCGCGGCGACCTGATGACCAACGTTCCCAGCTCCGGCGTGGCGGAATTCGCCCGCATCCGGTCGCAGATCCGCGCCGTGAAGGCGAAGCTGAATTACTCCACCCAGGAGCGCGCGGAGCGCCAGCGCCAAGCGGAGGAGGAGCGCATCACCGCCCTCCAGTCGATGGCCGAGACGGTGGAGCGCGAGGCCAGCCACGCGGTGGAGCAGGTGGCCCTGCGCACCGGCGGCATGGCCCAGGACGCCGACGCCATGGCGACCTCCGCCGAGCGGGTCAGCATCAACGCGCAGAACGTCGCCGCGGCGGCGGAAGAGGCGCTGGCCAACGCCCAGACCGTGGCGGCGGCGACGGAGGAGCTGGCGGCCTCGATCCGCGAGATCTCCGCGCAGATCGCCCATTCCAGCGCGGTCACCCGCCGCGCCGTGGAGAACGGCCAGCGTACCCAGGGCACCATCCAGTCGCTGTCCGAGGCGGTCGGCCGCATCGACGAGGTGGTCAAGCTGATCACCGACATCGCCAGCCAGACCAACCTGCTGGCGCTGAACGCGACCATCGAGGCGGCGCGCGCCGGCGAGGCCGGCAAGGGCTTCGCGGTGGTGGCCCAGGAGGTGAAGAACCTCGCCAACCAGACCGCCCGCTCCACCGAGGAGATCACCCGCCTGATCGCGGAGATCCAGGGTGTGACCAGCACCGCCGTGGGCGCGGTGGCGGAGATAGGCGACACCATCGGCGAGATCGACCAGATCTCCAGCGCCATCGCCGCCGCGATGGAGGAGCAGGCTGCCGCCACCCAGGAAATCAGCCGCAACGTGGTGGAGACATCCAATGCCGCGCAGGAGGTGTCGGTGCGCATCGCCGCCGTCTCCAGCGACGCCGACCAGACCGGTTCGCAGGCGTCGGGCGTGCGGGCCGGCTCGGACGAGGTGGCGAGCAGCATCGACGAGCTGCGCCGGGTGCTGGTGCGGGTGGTCCGCACCTCCACGACCGACGCCGACCGCCGCCGCAGCCCGCGCTACCGGGTGAACGAGGCCTGCGGCGTCGTGGTGCATGGGCGTGACCAGTCCGGCACCCTGACCGACCTGTCGAACGGCGGCGCCATGCTGAGCGGGATCGGCGGTCTCGGCGTGGGCGACCGCGGCACCCTGCGGCTCGACCGCTTCGGCCTGTCCGTCGCCTTCGAGGTGCGGGCCATCGACAAGGCGGCGGTTCATGTCCGCTTCGCCGAAGGCGATGTCGCCCTGCCGCGCTTCCGCGATGCGTTCGGCCAGTTGACGCGCGGGCTTCAGCCGGTGGCGACGGCGGCGGCCTGACGAAGGGCGGCCCGACCAACGGCAGACTTGCCTGAAAAAGCGACGGCCCGGCGTGCGGAACGCCGGGCCGTCGTCGTTTCGGGCGTCTTCCCGTCAGCCTTGCGGTTTGTCCACGCTGTAGCGGAAGTCGCAATGGCTGGCGCCCTGCATGATCGTCTGCGTCCGCTGCATCTTGATCGACGGGTCGTAGCCCGTGCAGAAGGCGGCGTCGCGGTTGCAGGACAACAGGTGCCCGATGGGACCCAACCCCATCTCCCGGTACATCTCGGCGTAGCGGCAGCGGGTGACGTTGTAGTCGAACCGCGTCTCGTCCTGGTGCAGAACGTCCAGCCGCAGGGCGTCGTCCTTGGTCCACAGCGGCTGCAGCTCGGCGAAGCTCTTCAGGCTGGTGCCGTTCGGCTCGGTCGCGGCGAAGGCGGCGGCGGACTCGACGGCGGCGCGGGTGATGGCGGCGCCCAGAATCTCCTGCGCCACGGCCTCGCCCAGTCGGGCGGCCATTTCCTCGTAGACCGGCTTCAGGATCGCCGCCTCGATCCCGCGGCGTTCCAACATGCCCATCACGGGCTTGGCCGGGGGCGTGTCGGTCGGTTCGGTCATCACTGTCTCCGTCAATGCGCGTGACCGCCGAGATAGGCTTCGGCGATGCGGGGATCGTCGCGCAGTTGGGCAGCCGGACCGGCCAGCACGATGCGCCCGTCTTCCATCACCGCCGCGTGGTCGGCGACCCGCAGGGCGGCGCGGGCGTTCTGCTCCACGAGCAGGATCGACACGCCTTCCGCCCGGATGCGCTGCACCAGATCGAAGATCTGCGCGACCACCATCGGGGCCAGACCCAGCGACGGTTCGTCGAGCAGAAGCAGGGCGGGGCGGCGCATCAGGGCGCGGGCGATGCACAGCATCTGCTGCTCGCCGCCCGACAGCGACCCGGCGTTCTGGCGCAGGCGCTCCCGCAGGACCGGGAACATGTCGAGCATCCGGTCGAGTTCTCCCAGCCCGATGTCCCCGCCGCCGAGCACCAGATTCTCCCGCACGCTCATGTTGGAGAAGATCTGGCGGCCCTCCGGCGCCTGCGACAGGCCGAGCTTGACGATGCGGTGGGCGGGCAGGTTGGCGATGGGCTCGCCGCGGAAGGCGATGCCGCCCCGGCTCGCCCGGTAGACGCCCGACACCGCCCGCATCAGCGTCGTCTTGCCGACGCCGTTCGAGCCCAGCACGGCGACGATGGCGCCCTGCGCCACGGTCAGGTCGATGCCGTGCAGGATCTCCTGCGGCCCCATCGACACATGGAGCTTTTCGATCGAGAGAATGGGACCATTGGATTGCGGCTGGGTCATGCGTCCACCCCCAGATAGGCTTCCAGGACCGCCTGATCGCGGCGGATGGCGTCGGGCGGGCCGTCGGCGATCTTGCGGCCGGAGGCGAGCACCAGGATGCGCTGGCAGATACTCATGACCAGGGTCATGTCGTGCTCCACCAGCATGATGGTCAGGCCGGTGCCGTGCAGCCGCTTGATGAAGTCGGCCAGCGCGCGGGTCTCGGTGTCGTTGAGGCCGGCGGCCGGCTCGTCAAGGATCAGGAAGCGCGGCTGCATCGCCAGGGCGCGGGCGATCTCCAGATACTTGCGCTGGCCGTAGGGCAGGTTGGCGGCCAGTTCGCCCGCCACATGGGTCAGGCCGACGGCCTCCAGCGCCTCCCAGGTGCGGCGGCTGATCTCGGCGGAACGGGCGCCGCCCCCGGCGAGGGAGCCGAACAGGGCGCCCAGCGCCCCCTGCGGCAGCGCGCCCACCGCGCCCACCGACACGTTGTCGAACACCGACATGTTCGGGAAGACGCGCAGGTTCTGGAAGGTGCGGCTGATGCCCAGCCGGGCGACCTGGTTGGTCTTCAGCCCGCTGATGGTCCGCCCGTCGAAGGCGACGGTGCCCGACGACAGCGGCGTGAAGCCGGAGATCAGGTTGAACAGGGTGGTCTTGCCGGCGCCGTTCGGGCCGATCAGCCCGACCAGCTCGCCCTCGTCCACATGGCCGGTCACGTCGTTCACCGCCAGCACGCCGCCGAAGCGGCGGCTGACGTTGCGGATGTCGAGAAGATGGGTCATCGCCAGCCGATCCCTTCGCCCTTCACGGTGTTGCGCCACGCCGCGCCCAGCTGGCGCCGCGCGAGCTGGAGCGCGGAAACCTCGCCCAGCAGGCCCTTCGGCAGCAGTAGGATCGACAGGAACATCACCAGACCGACCATGATGTTGCGGAAGTCGCCGAAGGCGCGCAGCCCCTCCGGCAGCAGGATCAGCAGAAGCGCGCCGATCACCGCGCCGGGCAGGCTGCCCAGGCCGCCCACCACCACCATCGCCAGGATCAGGATGGATTCGGAGAACTTGAAGTCGCCCGGCGAAATGTAGCCGGTCATGTGCGCCCACAGGCTGCCCGCCACCCCGGCGAAGAAGGCCGACAGGGTGAAGGCTTCCAGCTTCAGACGCGCCGTGCTGACGCCCATGGCGTCGGCGCACTGGTCGTCCTCGCGGATCGAGCGCAGCGCGTTGCCATAATAGGAGTGGCTGAGCCGCCCGATCGCCAGCACGCACAGCGCCACCACCGTCGCCACCGTGTAGTAGGTGGCCAGCCGGCCCGACAGGCTGAAGCCGAACAGCTCCAGGCCCTTGGTGACGATGATGCCGTTGGGGCCCTTGGTGAACTCCACCCAGTTCAGCATGACCAGATAGAGCATCTGCCCGATGGCCAGCGTCGCCACGGCGAAATAGATGCTGACCAGCCGCATGGTCGGCAGCGCCACCAGGAAGGCGATCAGCGCCGCCACCAGACCGGACAGCGGCAGCGTCACCGTGAAGCCCAGCCCGAACTTGGTCGAGAGCAGGGCGGCGGTGTAGGCGCCGACCCCGTAGAAGGCCGCGTGCCCGAGATGCAGCAGCCCGGCCACCCCGGTGACCAGATGCATGGAGGCGGACAGCAGGATGAAGATCAGCGCCAGATTGGCGATCTGGTAGAAATAGCCGCGGTCGAAGCCGGCCAGCACGGCCGGCAGCCCCACGAAGACCAGCAGGGCGAGCAGGAGCGGAATCAGCGCGCCTTGCCCGCGCCGCGGCGCCGACAGGTCAGACACGTTCACGGCGCGCTCCGAACAGTCCGTTGGGGAAGAAGATCAAGGTCAGGATCAGGAAGCCGTAGGCGACCATGTCCGACCAGCCCGACGACACGAAGGTCGTCGCCATGCTCTCCGAGATGCCCAGGATCAGGGCGCAGATCACAGCACCCGGAATGGAGGACAGCCCGCCCATCACCATGGCGACGAAGGCCTTGATGCCCGGCACGAAGCCCATGGCGGGGAAGATCGCCCCGTAATAGAGCCCCGTCAGGATGCCCGCCGCCGCCCCCATCATCGAGCCGACGACGAAGGTCATGATGATGGTGCGGTCGGTGTCGATGCCGACATACTTGGCGCCCAGCGGGTTGTTCGACACCGCCCGGATCGACAGGCCGATGCGGGTGCGGGTCAGCAGATACTGGAGACCGATCAGCATCGCCGCGGCCACGCCGAAGATGATGAAGTCGCCGGTCACCAGGATCACCGGCCCGATGCGCACCGGCGTGTTGATGAGATACTCGAACGGGACGGAGCGCATCTGCGACCCGAACACGATCTCCAGCGCCTCGCGCACCACGATGGACACGGCGAGCGAGGAGAGCAGGGTGGATTCGCGCATCGCCCGCGACTTCAGCGACGCCTCGTCGGTGAAGCGGCGGAAGGGCTTGAAGGCGATCCGTTCCAGTGAGAATCCGGCCATGGCGCCGATCGCCAGGGCGATGAAGATCACCGCGAAGATCGGCGGGGCCGTCGCGGAAATCAGCACCAGCCCGGCGAAGGCGCCCAGCGTGTAGACCTCGCCATGAGCGAAGTTGACGACGTTCAGCACGCCGAAGATCAGCGTGAAGCCGATCGCCATCAGCGCGTAGGTCATCCCCAGCGACAGCCCGATGGCGAGCTGCTGGAGGTAATATGGGTCGATCATGCGGGCCGTTCGCTGGAGATCGTTGGGTCTATGGGACGGTCAGGCGATCAGTCGGCGACCGGCACGAAGGCGCCGCCCTTGACCTCGACCTTCACCAGCTCCTTCTCGGCCTCGCGGTCGGCGCTGAAGCTGGTCTTGCCGGTCACGCCGGCGAAGTCCTTGGTCTGGGCCAGGGCGTCGCGCACCTTCTCGCGGGTCGGGTTCGGGTAGGCCTTCTCGACCGCGGCCAGCATGATGCGCACGGCGTCATAGGCCTGGGCCGGGAACTGGCCCGGAACCGCGCCGTTGGAGGCGGCCTTCCACTCCGTCACGAAATGCTGGATGTGCGGGGCCGGATCGGTCGGCAGGAAGTTGGAGGTCAGGTGCACGCCCTCCGCCGCCTCGCCGGCCAGCTCGATCAGCTTCGGGCTGTAGGCGGCGGAGGTCGAGTAGACCGGGGTCTTGATGCCGAGCTGCTGCACCTGACGCAGGAACTGCGCGCCGTCCTCGTAGAAGAAGCCGGTGTAGATGGCGTCCGGCTTCGCGCGCTCCAGCTTGCTGATCAGCGAGCGGTAGTCCTTCAGGCCGCGGTTGAAGAACTCGGAGAAGACCACCGTGCCGCCGTTGGCCTTCACGCCGTCGGTGAAGCCGGAGACGACGGACTGGCCCCAGTCGGTCTGCTCGGCGATGACGGCGATGTTCTTGTAGCCCTTGGACAGCATCCACTTGGCGTTGTAGGGGCCTTCCTGCGCCTGGGTGGCGATGTTGCGGAACTGGTACTTGGAGATCTTGGTGTAGTCGGGGTGCGAGGCCGTCTGCGAGAGCTGCGGCATCCCGGCGTCCTTGTAGACCTGCGCCGAGGCCATCGACACGCCCGAGGTGAAGTCGCCCAACACGCCGACGATTTCCTTGTCGTCCACGAACTTGCGGGCGATGTTGGTGCCTTCCTTGGCGTCGGAGCGGCTGTCCTCGAAGACGATCTCCGCCTTGAAGGGCTTGCCGGCGGCGTTGAACTCGGCCAGCGCGATCTCGGCGGCCTTGCGGAAATCCTGGCCGTACTGGGCGGTCTCGCCGGTCAGCGGAAGCTGGTAGCCGATCTTCACGGTGTCGGCGGCCAGGGCGGTGCCGGCCAGCGCGGCAGTCATGAGGGCGGCGAGGGAGGCGGTCTTCAGGGCGGTCATCGCGTGTGAACCTTTCTTGTGAAGGCCGGCTTCGAGGCCGGTGTTGGGCAGCGTCGTAGGGTAGGGCTTGGCGGCAGGGCGGATCAGGCGGCCTTGGGGCCGGGCAGGACCTTCAGGCGGCAACAGCCCTCGTCGCCCGGCTTCCAGGTCTCGCCGCGGAAGACGAAGCCGGCTGCCTCGAACAGGCCGCCGTCGATCGCGCCGGCCATGTTGCACAGCAGTTCCAGATCCTCGTCGGACTTGCCCTGGGCCTGCCACGCCTCCTTGAGGGGACAGCGGTGGAAATGGATTTCCAGCGCGTCGCCGTCGCAGCGCTTGATCTCCGGCGCGAACATGGAATCGCGGTTGGGGATGCCGTCGAGGAAGGCGTGGCACAGGCCGGCCAAGTCGTCGGGGCCGTGCGCCGCGTACTTCACGCCCATCGCCTCGCCCAGGCGGCGGGTCGCCTCGCGCCCGATGTCCAGCGCCGTGTCGGTGCCGTAGCGCTCGCGCAGCACGTCGAACATGTGGGCGTAGGACGCGGCCCGCATCGCGTAGGCGTTGCGCAGTTGCGTGGCGTGGTCCGGGGCGGCGGGCGGCTTCGTGTCTTCAGTCATCGTCAGATTTCCCGGATGTCGTTCCAGCGGTATTGCAGGAGTTTGAACGGCCCGATGCGTTGCAGCAGGTCGTTGAAGGGCAGGGGACGCGGCTCGGTCAGCGGCAGCGCCAGCTCCGCCGGATCGCGGCCCAGCGCGGCGTAGGCCAGCTCCCGCCCCAGCGAGACGGACAGGGCGACGCCGCGCCCGTTGCAGCCCGCCCAGGTGAAGGCGTTGGGGCCGAGCTGGTGGACCCGCGGAGTGTAGTCGGTGGTCATGGCGATCCGCCCGTTCCACACATGGTCGAACCGCAGCCCGCGCAGGGTGGGGAACATGGAGGCCAGCCGCAGGCCGACGATGCGCCGCAGCCGGTCTGCCCCGTCGATGGGGACCAGCAGCGCGCCGCCGCTGACCAGCCGGTGGTCGGCGGTGTAGCGCATGAAGCGCAGGTCGCCGTGGGTGTCCGACATGGCCTGACGGCCGGGCAGGATGCTGCGCCGCTGCGCCTCGTCCAGCGGCTGGGTGGCCATCTGCCAGGACAGGACGGGCACGACCTCCGTCCGGATCTCCGGGAAGACGGCGGCGGCATAGCCGTTGGTGCCCAGCACCAGGGCATGGGCGGTCACCGAGCCGTCCGGCGTGCGGGCGACCCAGCGGTCGCCGCGCCGCTCCACCGACAGGACGGGTGAGTTGATATAGACCGACGCGCCGGCCTCGACCGCCTTGCCGGCCAGCCCGCGGGCCAGCGCCAGCGGGTTGACGTGGCCGCCGCTGCGGTTCATCCAGCCGCCGTAATAGGCGTCGGTGCCCAGCAGATCCGAAATGCCGGCGCGGTCGAGAAGCTCCACCGGAGCGCCGCGGCTGCCCCACTGCTTGGCCCGCCGTTCGGCGATGGCGATGCGGCCCGGCGAATGGACCGGCTGCACCCAGCCGGTCTGCTCGGCCGCGCAGTCGATGCCGAGACGGCGGATCAGGGCGAACAGGGTCTCGGCGCTGTCGCGGATCAGCGCGACGAAGCGTTCGCCCCGCTCCGGCCCGAACTTGGCGACGAGGTCTTCGGGGTCGGGTCGGGTCAGGGTCGGGATGACCTGCCCGTTGTTGCGCCCGGACGCGCCGCGCCCGATCTCCGACGCCTCCAGGACGACGGCGCGCTTGCCCGATTCGGCGGCGTGCAGGGCCGCCGACAGGCCGGTGAAGCCGCCGCCGATCACCAGCAGGTCGGCTTCCACCGCGTGTTTGAGCGCCGGAAGGGCCGGCGGCGGCGGGGCCGTGGCCTCCCACAGGGAGTCGGGCCGCTGCCAGATGCCGCCGGTTCCAGGAACACCGGTCTTGTTCTCTATCGCCTTCACCGTGCCTTGTCCCACGTCTGTCGGGTGAAATCGGCCCGATCATGGGACAAATTGCATACTCGGGCAATTACCATGGACGGGGCGCGGTAATTTTCCTGTTTCATACACAAACCATAGGGAGATAGGAATGGTTTGTACAAAGGTGCCGGAATGAACGCGGTTGCCTTTGTAACCCTCTCCCCTCTGGGGAGAGGGTGGCCCGCAGGGCCTCTCGCGCTGGCTGAAAGCCAGCGCTGACGGCGGCAGGCGGATGCCTCTGGCATCCGCTGAGAGCCGGTGAGGGGGATGCGCGTGGCGGAACGTTCGGCACAAGCGCAACCCCCTCACCCTAACCCTCTCCCCAGAGGGGAGAGGGAATATGGGGTGCAATAACCATCACGCCGCGCGCGGCAGCACCGTTTCGGCCAGCCGCACCCAATAGCTGAGGCCGATGGGCAGAACCGCGTCGTTGAAGTCGTAATGCGGGCTGTGCAGGTTGCGCCCGCCGTCCGACGGCCCGGCGCCGACCCAAACGTAGCAGCCGGGCCGCTGCTGCAGCATGAAGGCGAAATCCTCAGCCCCCATGCTGGGCATCGGGTCGAGGTCCAGCCCCAATTCGCCGACGACTCCGGCGGCGGCGCGCCGGGCCAGTTCGGTCGCCCCGGCCTCGTTCACCGTGGACGGGTAGCGGCGCTCGTAGCGCAGCTCCGCCTCGATCCCGTAGCCGGCGGCGATGGCCTTGGCCAGTTCGCCCATGCGCCGCTCCACCATGTCCTGCACCTCCTTGCGGAAGGTCCGGGTGGTTCCACGCAGGACGGCGGTGGCGGGAAGGACATTCCACGTGTCGCCTGCGTGGAACTGTGTGACGCTGACCACGGCGGAATCGACGGGATGCACGCTGCGGCTGGCGATGGTCTGCCAGGCGTTGACGATCTGGGTGCCGGCCAGAATCGTGTCGGTGCCCAGATGGGGCATGGCGGCGTGAGTGCCCTTGCCGGTCAGGGTCAGTTCGAAGATGTCGTATGCGGCCATGATCGGGCCGGGGCGCAGCGCGATCTTGCCGACCTCCAGACCCGGCCAGTTGTGCATGCCGTAGACCTGCTCGACGGGGAATTTCTCGAACAGCCCCTCCTCGACCATCACGCGCCCGCCGCCCTCATTCTCCTCCGCAGGCTGGAAGACGAAGGCGATGGTGCCCTGGAAGTTCGGATGCGCTGACAGGTGGCGCGCCGCACCCAGCAGCATCGCTGTATGCCCGTCATGCCCGCAGGCGTGCATGCGCCCCGGATTGCGCGAGGCGTGGGGCAGGTTGGTCTGCTCATGGATGTGCAGGGCGTCCATGTCGGCGCGGAAGGCGACCGCCGGCCCCTCGCCGTTGCGCAGCAGGCCGACCACACCGGTCTTGGCGAGGCCGCGATGGACCTCCAGCCCGAAGGAGGCCAGCTTCTCCGCGACGAAATCGCTGGTCCGCTCCTCCTCGAAGGCCGTTTCCGGGTGGGCGTGCAGGTCGCGCCGCCACGCGGTCATGTCGGCCGTCAGCGCCTCCGTCCCGTCGATCGTCCTCACCATGTCCCTGATTCCCTGTGTTTCATGAGTGTGTGCGAACGATCTTGCCCAAAAAAGCACCCGCGGTGCAAAGCGCATGGCGATGCGGTGCCGTCACATCACCCTTGCAGGGTGGCCCGGTTCCGTGCAGGATGTGAGTGAACGTTCACTCATGATATCCGTCACGAACGGGAACGCCATGTCCAAAGATGTCCGCAACGATGCACGCAACAAGGTCCGGGACGCCGCCATCGCGCTGTTCGCCCAGAAGGGGGTGAAGGCGACCACCATCAAGGACATTGCCCGCGCCGCCGGGGTGTCGGAGGGAGCGCTGTACCGCCATTGGGCCAGCAAGGAGGATCTTGCCGCCGCCCTGTTCGCCGCCGAATACACCGCCCTGTCGCACGACCTGCGCGAGGCGGCGGGGACCGGTCCGGCCCCGGAGCGGCTGCGCCGCGTCATCGCCTGGGCATTCGGGCTGGCCGAGGCGGCGCCGGACCGCGCGCGCTTCCTCCTGCTGTCGCAGCACGACGCGCTGCCGCTGGTGCCCGACGGTTTGGAAACGCCGGTGGACGTGGTCTGCGCCATCGTCGGCGACGGCATCGCGGAGGGGAGCATCGTCGATGTCGACCGCGAGGCCCTGGCTCACACCGTCATCGGCGCCATCGTCCTCAACATCCAGTCGCACGTTTACGGACGGCAGACGGCCCCGCTCGGCACGCTGGCCGATACGGTCGCCGACGCGCTGCTGCGCGGCCTGTGCACCGGAAAGGGAGCCTGAAGCATGAGCGAACTGGGCCTTCTCGCCACGCGGCGCTTCCTGCCGCTGTTCGTGACGCAGTTCCTTGGCGCCTTCGGCGACAATGTGCTGCGCGGCGCCATCGCGGTCCTGGCGGTCTACGGCATGGCGGGGACGGCGGGCGACGGCGCGCTGATCTCGACGCTCGCCGCGGCGGCCTTCACCGTCCCCTTCCTGCTGTTCTCGGCGACCGCCGGGCAATTGGCCGACCGCTTCGACCGCACGCTGATCGCCCGCGCCGTGAAGGTGGCGGAGATCGGCCTGATGGCGATCGCCGCCTGGGGCATCATGCGCGCCGACCTCGGCGTGCTGATCGTCGCGCTGGTCGGCATGGGCGCCCATTCCACCGTCTTCGGGCCGGTCAAGTACGGGCTGCTCCCCGATTTGCTGAAACCGGAGGAGCTGACCGCCGGCAACGGTCTGGTGGAGGCGGGCACCTTCGTCGCGATTCTGCTCGGCACCATCGCCGGCGGCTCGCTGGCGCTGGCCCATCCGCTGGCGCTTCCGGGGCTGCTGGGGGCGACGGCGCTGGGCGGGCTGGCGGCGTCGCTGCTGATCCCGCGCGCGGGCAACGCCGACCGGACGGTGCGCGTCGGGCTGAACCCGGTGTCGGTCACCCTGCGCGTGCTGCGCGCCACCGCGCAGGACCGCGTGTCGATGCTGGCCATCTATGGCATCTCCGTCTTCTGGGGCGTCGGCGCGGTCGTCATGGCGCAGTTCCCGGCCATCGCGCGGGAAACGCTGGGGACGGACAGCGAGGGGGCGACCCTGCTGCTGGCGGTCTTCGCTGTCGGCGTGGCGGTCGGCTCGGTCTATGCCGGGCTGGGGCACCGGGTGCCGTCGCTCTCCGACGCGCGCCGCGCCGCCCTGGCGGGCCTCGTCGCGGCTGTGGCCGGGGCGGCGCTGCCCTTCCTGACGCCCGACGTTCCGTCGGCGGAGCCGCTGTCGGCGCTGGCGCTGCTGGCCCAGCCCTGGGCAATGCCGCTGCTGGCCGACCTGTTCCTGATCGCCGCGGCGGGCGGCGCCTTCGCCGTGCCGCTCTACGCGCTGATCCAGCACCGCGCGGCGGTTTCGGCCCGCGCCCGGGTGATCGCGGCGGCCAACGTGGTCAATGCCCTGTTCATGGTGGTCGGCTCGGGCATCGCGGCGGCCATGCTGGCGCTGGGCGTGACGCCGTTGACCGTCGCCGCCTGGGGCGGGGCGAGCATGTTGGCCGCCGTCGTCCTGGCGCTCGCCATCGATGCGGTGGGCATGGGGCGGGCGCTGGCCCGTGCCTTCTTCCGGCTGGCCTTCCGCGTCGAGCTGCGCGGGGCCGAGCATCTGGAGCGGCTGGAGGGGGCGGCCGTCATCACGCCGAACCACCAGTCCTTCCTGGACGGCGCCCTGCTGGCCGCCTTCCTGCCGGGCATGCGCTTCGCGGTGGACAGCTTCATCGCGCAGCAGGCCTGGGCCAAGCCCTTCCTGGCGCTGGCCGACCATGTGACCATCGACCCGACCAAGCCGATGGGCACGCGCCTGCTCGCCCGCACCCTGGCCGAGGGCCACAAGATCTGCATCTTCCCGGAGGGGCGGATCACCGTCACCGGCTCGCTGATGAAGATCAACGGCGGCCCCGGCATGCTGGCCGACAAGGCGGGCTGCCCCATCGTGCCGGTCTGCATCGAGGGCGCCCAGCGCTCCTTCCTGTCGCGGATGCATGGGCGGCTGCGGCTGGGCCTGTTCCCGCGCATCACCATCACGGTCATGCCGCCGGTCGCCACCCCGGACGTGACCGGGCTGGCCGGCAAGACGCGGCGGGCGGCGCTGAAGTCCTGGCTGTCGCGCGTCATGACGGAGACCGTCTTCGCCGCCGGGCAGCGGCCCGACACGCTGGCGCTCGCCCTGCTGGAGGCCGGGCGGAAGACCGGCTGGGGCAAGGCGGCGGTTCAGGACGGTGATTTCACGATGCTGTCCTACCGCGCCCTGACCGCGCGCTCCCTGGTGCTGGGCCGCATCCTGGCCCGCGGCACCGAGCCGGGGGAGGCGGTTGGGGTGCTGCTGCCGACCGCCTCGCCGACCGCGGCGGTCTTCTTCGGGCTGGCGGCCCACGGGCGGCCCGCGGCGATGCTGAACTTCACCGCCGGAGCGGGTGCCGTGAAGGCGGCCTGCCGCGCCGCCGGGCTGCGCCGCATCGTCACGTCGGCCCGCTTCGTGGAGATGGGACGGCTCGGCCCGCTGGTGGAGGCTCTGGCCGCCGAATACACCATCATTTATCTGGAGGACGTGAAGCGCGGGCTGGGCATCGGCGACAAGCTGCGCGCCCTGGCCGCGTCGGTGGCGCCGGAGCGCTTCCTGCCGGAGCAGGGCCAGCCGGACGACGTGGCGGCGATCCTCTTCACCTCGGGGTCGGAGGGCCCGCCCAAGGGCGTGGCGCTGACCCATGACAACCTGCTCGCCAACATGGCGCAGGTGGCCTCCGTCGTCGATTTCACGCGGCAGGACGTGGTGTTCAACTGCCTGCCGGTCTTCCATTCCTTCGGGCTGCTCGGCGGCATGCTGCTGCCGATCCTGAACGGGGTGAAGACGGTGCTCTACCCCAACCCGCGCCACGTCCGGCTGATTCCGGAACTGGTCTACCAGACCAACGCCACGGTGCTGTTCGGCACGGATTTCTTCCTGAACGCCTGGGCGCGGGCGGCGGACCCCTACGACTTCCGCTCGCTGCGGCTGGTCTTCGCCGGGGCGGAGCGGTTGCAGGAGGAGACGCGCCGCACCTACACGGAACGGCTGCGCGTGCATCTGCTGGAGGGCTACGGCACCACCGAGACGTCGCCGGTGATCGCGGTCAACACGCCGGCCCGCTTCCGCCCCGGCACGGTCGGGCAGGCCCTGCCCGGCATCGAGACGGAACTGCTTCCGGTCCCCGGCGTGCCCGTGGGCGGGCGGTTGCGGGTGCGCGGGCCGAACGTGATGAAGGGCTACATGCGCGCCGACAACCCCGGCGTGGTGGAGCCGCCGGAGGACGGCTGGCACGACACCGGCGACATCGTGAACATCGACGCCGATGGCTTCATCCGCATCGTCGGGCGCGTCAGGCGGTTCGCCAAGGTGGCCGGCGAGATGGTCCCGCTGGGGCTGGTCGAGGAACTGGCGGTCCAGGCCGAACCGGAGGCCGCTCACGCCGCCATCGCCCTGCCGGACGCCCGGCGCGGCGAGCGGATCGTGCTGGTCACCGCCGGCACCGGTCTGACCCGCGACGCGCTGGCGGCGGCGGCCAAGGCCAAGGGCGCGCCGGAGATCGCCATTCCCCGCGACGTGCTCCGGGTGGAGACGATCCCCCTGCTCGGCACCGGCAAGACCGATTACCCCGCCGTCAGCCGGCTGGCCGCGGAAATGCTGGCGAGCGAGACGGCCTGAGGACCGGCAGGGTCAGGGGCGGCAGGCGACGTGCAGCCCCTTGCCCACCGGGAAGACGGTGGAGCCGAAGCCGGGCAGGGCCTCCACCGCCGCGATGTAGCCGGCGATCTCCTGTGGATGGGACAGGGCGTTGTCGGCCAGCAGCAGGCAATCCGGCGCCAGCTTCGGCAGCAGAAGACGCAACTGCTCCGGGGCGCTCCAGCGGTCGGCGTCGAAGAACACGCAGTCGAAGGGGCCGTCCAGCCCGGCCACCGTCTCCGTCGCGTCGCCGACCAGCAGGTTGACGCGGCTGGCCAGCCCGGCGCGCTCCAGGTTGGTGGCGGCCTGGGCGCTCTTGCCCGGATCGCGCTCGACGCTGGTCAGCGGTTCCGTGGCGCCGACGGCCTGCAACGCCGCGGCAAGCCATAGGGTGCTGACTCCGTTGGAGGTGCCGATCTCCAGCACCCGGCGGCGGCGTCCGCTGCGCACCAGGACGTGCAGCAGCTCCGCCGTCTCGCGCTCCAGATTCAGCATCTTGCGGGCGCGGTCGCCCTCGCGTGCGTCGTTGTCGCGCCCATAGCTTTCGAGATCGCGGAGCACGCGGTCGATGGCGTCATCCAGCAGCATGGCGTGGGTCCCGGTGGCGGAGGTACGGCCAAGACCCTGCGCCCCTTGTGGCCGCAGGGTCAATAGGCTGCGGTCAACGGAAGGCCCCCGCCCGCCCTGCGGCGGGAGGGGCATCGCGGTTGGAGCCGTCACGCCGCCTGGTTGAGCTGCTCCGCCCGTTGCGGGGCGATCTTCAGGCGGGTGGCGAGGTAGGTGAGATAGGCGCGTTCCGCCTCATGGTCGCGGTCCACCGCCATCAGCGACGCCAGATAGACCTGCTCCGCCATGTCCGGGTCGGTGACGGAGCGGACCAGCGAGTCGAGCGATTGCGGCTGGGACAGCTCCTGCTCCACGATCCGCCGTTCCTCCGGGCCTCCGCCGGCCTCGTCCAGTGCGGACATGACGCGCTGGCGCTCGGCCGCGGAAATCTCGCCGTCGGCGTTGGCGGCGGCGATCATGGCGCGGATCAGCAGCAGGGCGTGCTGGTCCTCCATGGCGAGTTCGGGAAAGGCGCCCTCGCCGGACCCCGACGGGGTCGCGTCAGGGGAAGGGGCGGAGCGCTGTTGGAAGACCTGGGACAGCCGCTCGCCCAGCGATCCGCCGCCGGAAGCGCCGGCCCCACCGAGGATGCCGCCCAGGATGCCCCCCGGCGTGTTGCCCGAGCCGGTCGGCGGAGCACCCCACGGGCTGGCGCCCGGCTGCTCGGAGCGGGCCGGTGCTTGTCCGGAGGATGGCTGCCCCGACGGTGGCATATTCTGCTGACGCTCCTGATAGGCGCGGTAGGCGAGGTAGGCCAGCGCGCCCAGCCCGGCCATGGGGCCGACCCCCATGCCGCCGCGGGCGTGCATCGCCGGCCCCGAGCCCATCCCCGACCGGTTCAGGATCGAGCCCAGATCCTGCGCGCTCCTGCGGCTGTGCCCTCCCATGCCGGTCGCCAGAAGGGTGCCGAGAATGTTCTGTAGATTCGCCATGACGCGCCTCTCTCCTTGTCGATGCAGCTTCGCGCCTCATCAACAGACGAAAGGGTTCGGCGTCACGGCACAGCTATCGGTGCCGATGATGGGCCTGACCAGCCGATCCGTCTTCTATGACGGCCTCTATGCCGGAGGTGGGGTGGCTTTCGAACAGGCTGTGTGGCGCGCCGGCTTCCGCTATCTTGGCGCGCATCAGAGCGCAGCAAGCGCCGACGCCTGCCGGTCGGCAGGCGGCATTTTGGAGGAGACGCCCATGACCTTCGACCGGAACGCGGAGCCACCTCTGCCACAAACGTCGCCGCCGTCGGCTCCGGCCTGCGGGTCGCTGTGGAACGACTATCTCCACCGCCTGCTGGGCACGGCGCACGGCTGCGTCGCCGCGAACGACGACGAGTCCGATCCGGAGCCCGCCTGCTGCTGCGCCGCCGGATGATGCCGTGATGTTATGACCGAGAGCGGTCGGGTGCCCGTCAGCGGGCGCCCGCCGCCTCGATGATCACCGCCGCCACCGCGTCGGGCCGGGAGGCGTGAGGGATGTGGCTGGCCCCGACCTCCACCGTCCGCGCGCCGATGCGTTCGGCGGTCGCCCGCAGGAAGGCCGGGGGAAGCATCCGGTCCTCGCTGGCGACGATGTACCAGGATGGTTTATGCTCCCACGCCGCGGCGGTCACCCGCGTGCGGAAGCAGCCGGCATGGACCGGCCCCTGGGTCGCGGCCAGCAGCGCCGCCTCCGCCGCCGGCACATCCTGGGCGAAGTTCGCCGCCAGACTCTCCGCCGGCAGATGCAGATAGCCGGTGCGGTCCATCGACACGCTGGACAGGCCGGGCGAGGGCGGGAAGGGCTTCAGCGTGTCGTTCGGCGACTGGCCGATCCCCGGCGCGAAGGCCGCCACATAGACCAGCGCCTTCACCTTGTCCTGATTCCCGATCTGGGTGATCACCGCCCCGCCCCAGGAATGGCCGACCAGCACCACCGGCCCCTTGGCGCGGTCGATGGCGCGCTGGACGTGGGCGGCATCCTCCTCCAGCGAGGTCAGCGGATTCTGTACGGCGATCGCCTCCAGCCCCTGGGCCTGGAGCAGGGGGATCACGCGGCTCCAGGCGGAGCCGTCGGCGAAAGCGCCGTGGACGAGGATGACGGAAGTGGCGACCGGGTCCATGGACCGATTCCCGTGACAGTGACCGACCCTATCCTCTGACCACGACCACGCCCGCCTGTCCAGCGCGGAGCCTTCGCTTTTCCTCCCTGCGGAAAAGCCACGCCGACGCTGAGGTCAAAGGGTGTCTTGCTGCGGAGCGGGATGAAAATTTCGCAAAATCGCTCTTGAGACTAAGATTGTTCTGGGATACGGTATACCAACAGTGAGGCGGGGCGATTGTCCGCCCCTTCCGCCAAGCCAGACCGTCCATCCGTATCGCCAGCCCGAGCCCTTGAGGTGAGCCATGGTCAAGACCCTTTCCGCCGTCCGTCCCGGAAGCCGCTCGAACGCCGTCCGCGGCGCCGACGATGCCGCTCCCGCCGGCGTCGTGGTCGCCCTGCGCCCCGATCACCGGCCGTCCGATCATCGCCATTCTGATCACCGGCAGCGGGCCGCGGTGCTGGCGGCGACCACCGGCGGGCGCGGCCCGCGCATGGACATGCTGACGATCACCCACAGCCGGGGGGCGGCGGAGGATCGCGGCGCGGAACTCATCCACATCGACGGTCCCTACGCGGACGTTCTGGCCTACATCGCCGACTCGCCGGAGTGCGTGGTCTGCTTCGACACGCTGCACGGTGGCATGGCCCGCGCGCAATTGTCCGTGCCCTGACCTTGTCCGTGCCCTGACCGGGCGCCGGGTCCTGCTGGAGAGCGAATCGATGAACGCTTGTATGATGAACGCCTGCATGATGAGCGATTGTATGACGACGCCATTTTCCGGGCAGGAGCTGGCCTCCGCGATCATCGCGGCGGCGTTGTCGCTCCCGTCGGCCAACGGCCGGCTGCATCTGCCCGACGGTGCCGTGCTGTGCGACCCGGCGGCGCTGGAGCGGGAGTTCGCGCTGGCGGCACAAGGGCTGTCCCACTGGCTGGCGCAGAACGAACCGCGCATCGCCGAGGCCACGCGGGCCAGCCGGTTGAAGATCGCGGCCGGGGTCATTCGGGCCGCCGTGGCGACGCTGGAGCATGCCGGGCGGCGCTGCGGCGAATTGAGCGACCGCGGTGAGCGGGCGCTGTCCATCGACTTCAGCGCCGTCTGCGACCGGGTTCAGGAGCGTCCGGGCCTGATCGCCCAGACGGTGGCCGCCGCCGCCGCCGGCCACACCAGCCACGCCGTCGCCGCCTGAGGGCAGCGACCGCCGAAGATTGGACGTTACAGCAGGGTGTGCTCGACCAGGATCTTGGTGCCGATGGCGAGCAGGCCGAGGCCGCCGATCAGTTCCGCCCGGCGGCCCAGCAGCGGGCCGGCGGCCCGGCCCAGCAGGACGCCGCCGAAGCCCATCAGGAAGGTGACGACGCCGATCAGGCTGGCGGTCACCGCGATGTTCACATCCGCCATGGCGAGGCCGACCCCGACCGCGCTGGCGTCGATGCTGGTCGCCACCGCCACGGTCAGCAGGGCCAGCCAGCCCGACCGGGTGGCCGCCGCCTCGTCATCCTTCTCTCCGGCAAGCGCATTGCGGATCATCGAGCCGCCGATCATCAGCAGCAGGCCGAAGGCGATCCAGTGATCCACCGCCTGGACGAAGCCGGCGAAGGCCGAACCCACCGCCCAACCGATGGCGGCCATCGACAGCTGGCAGGCGCCGAAGGCGAAGCCGACGCGCAAGGCCTCCGACAGGCCGGGACGCTTCTGAACAGCGCCGCGACCGAGCGCCGCGGCGAAGCTGTCCATGGAGAGGCTGACGGCGAGGACGAGGGAGGTGGCACCGAACATGGCAACAGGCTCCGGCCAAACGGACACGACAGCACGTCTGCACCCGGTTGGCCTTCGGGAGCGTCCGCACCATCGGTCTTGCCGAACCGGCCGGACGCTGTCCGGCTGCCGCGCGCGCCACGGGACGGCCTGATGCAGGACGGTCCCGAGTCTGTTGGCACGCGCCCCTCTCGACGGAGGGTGGCTACTCCCCAATGACGGGGCCGACCCTAACGCCGGTAAGTCTGGGTGTCAATCTATATGAATAGGTGTTCATATATATTTGAATCGCTCTAAAAAGGCATGGCTGCGCGCCGCCCTGGACGGAGCATGGTGCAACGCGGAACGATTTGTTAAGAGCCTCTGACGCCTTTATGCCGGTGCGGTTCGTTGGGGTACGAAACGCTTGGATTCAATGGGCATCATTGGGCGCGGGGGTTCGTCATGGGGTTGCTGACGGGGGTCGGCTCGCTGTCGCTTTCGGGCAAGACGGTGTCGCTGTGTGTCGGTGGATTGGCGCTGTTGACGGGCGTCACCTTTTTGGTCAACGAAACGTTGCTGAGCCGTTATGCCGAGCGCATGGCGGTCGAGCGGCAGGAAACCAACATGCGCGTCGCTTGGGACGTGCTGAACCAGTATGGGCGCGACATCAGCGTCCGCGACGGCACGCTCTACGCCGGCGACCGGGCGTTGAACGGCTTCTTCGAGCCGGTCGACCGCGTGAAGACGCTGGTCGGCGGCACCGCCACGCTGTTCATGGGTGACACCCGCGTCACCACCAACGTCCAGAAGCCGGATGGGGCGCGGGCCGTCGGCACCAAGCTGGCCAAGGGGCCGGTCTATGACGCCGTGCTGGTGCGGGGCGAGCCGTACCGCGGGCAGGCCGACATCCTGGGCGTTCCCTTCTACACCGCCTACGACCCGATCAAGGACCGGTCCGGCACGGTGGTCGGCGTGCTCTATGTCGGCGTGCCGAAGGTGGAGTTCTTCGCCCCGATCCGCGACACCCAGACGATGATCGGCGGACTCGGCGCCGTGGTGACGCTTCTGGTGGCCGGCGGCTGCCTGCTGGTGTCGCGGCGCATCTTCCGTCCGCTGACCACCATGCGCGGCGCCATGGAGCAGCTGGCGGCGGGGAACCTGTCGGTCGCCGTCCCGGCGCTGGACCGCAAGGACGAGATCGGCGGCATGGCCCAGGCATTGAGCGTCTTCAAGGAGAACGCACAGCGGGTCGCCCGGCTCGACGCCGCCCAGGCGGAGGAGCGCGCCCGCGCCGAGCGGGACCGCCGCGACGCGCTGGAGTCGGTCGCCCGTTCCTTCGAAGGGACGATGCTGAGCGTCGTCGAGACGCTGAGCGCCACCACGGCCCAGCTCGAATCCAACGCCCAGCGCCTCCATGGCATTGCCGAGAGCAGCAGCGGGCAGGCCGCCGCGGTCAGCGGCGCTGCGGGCGAGGCGAGCGACGACGTGCGGACCGTGGCCGGCGCCACCGAGGAGCTGACGGCCTCCATCGTCGAGGTGTCCCGCCAGATCGACGAATCCTCCCGCATGGTCCGCAACGCGGTTGAGGAGGTGGAACGCACCAACCACACGGTGGAAGGGCTCGCCGCCGCCGCCGGCAAGATCGGCGAGGTGGTGACGCTGATCCAAAGCATCGCGGCGCAGACCAACCTGCTGGCGCTGAACGCCACCATCGAGGCGGCGCGGGCGGGGGAGGCCGGCAAGGGCTTCGCCGTCGTCGCCAACGAGGTGAAGGGCCTCGCCAACCAGACGGCCAAGGCGACCGACGAGATCGCCCAGCAGGTCGCGGAAATCCAGGCGGTGACCGGCAGCGCGGTGACGGCCATCGGCGGCATCGGGCGCTCGGTCGTCGCGGTCAGCGATCTGGTCGGCCGCATCGCCGAGTCCGCCGACCGTCAGAACGCCACCACCGGCGCGATCGCCCGCAGCGTCCAGCGCGCCGCCGACCGTACGTCGGAGGTGACCCACAGCGTCCGCGACGTGTCGGCCTCCGCGTACGAGACCGGCACCATGGCGTCGGAGGTGCGGTCCGCCGCCGCCGATCTGGGCCAGCAGGCGCTGGCCCTGCGCGAGCAGGCCGGCGCGTTCCTGCGCCAAATCCGTTCGGCCTGACGGGAGGGGTAGTCCGTGTTCCGCAACCCGCGTTCGCTGCTGTTCGTGTTCTTCTTCGCGTCGCTGGCGGCCCTGCTGGTGTTCAGCGGCGACCCGCCGGACGGTGGGCGGACCGACGCGAACCGGGATTTCCTGGCTGCCTGCGAGGCCAGCCCTTTCGCCGCGCGGAACACCGGCTCCACGGAGGCGGCGGTGCGGGTCTGCTCCTGCATCCTATCCTGGCACCGCAAGGAGGGCGGGGCCACCGGCCGGCCGCTTCCCATCGCGCTCTATGGCGGGGAGGGTGCGGCCAGCGCCGCCGCGGCGGCGGTGGACGAGCGGGCGCGGGCGTCCTGCCTGTCCGGGCGCGTGACCCCCTGATCGTTTGAAACCCGCCTTTTTTGAGAAACGCCCGCAGGACGGGGCGGCCGGGGCTTTTCCAACGTCCCTGCCGCACCCATCCTATGGCGCTATGAGCACGCACGACACCCGCAATCCCTGCACGAAGCTCTGCCGCTACGACGCGGCGGACCGCTGCATGGGCTGCTTCCGCACCCGCGCGGAGGTGAAGCATTGGAAGCGCCTGCCGGACGAGACGAAGGCGGCGATCAACGCCCGCATCGCCGCGCGCGGCGGCACCATCTCCAAGAAGGACGGCAGGCGCGCGAAGAAGCTCGACAGGAAAATCCGCAAGATTGAGGCGAAGCTCGCCACCCTGCGCGCCCGTCGTTTGGAACTGGAGGGGCCGTCCGCCAAAGCGGCGGAGTGACCGCCGCCTCACCCGATCCCGGCGTGCCGTTCCACATACAGCAGCAGGGCGGGATAATAGTGCTTCTGTGAAACCGTCAGTTCCTGGCAGTAACGGCGAGCGGTACCGTTGGACAGCCAAGCATCAAGTTCGCCGGCCTCGCGCTTCTGGGCGATGACGCGGTCGATCTTGTCCATGATCTTGTGGATCACGTCCATTCCTTCTGTCGTGTGAACTTGTCATGAAATTGGCGAGCGCCACATTGGCGCCGTCGTCAATTGCCCGTTCAATATGAACCTCGGGACGGCGGTGAGCTGCGCATTGTGGGCATGCCTGCGTACCGCATTGCACAAAAGTGCGTTCGGGCCATCGCTCCCCGGCGCGGGTCAGCCCTTCGCAGGCGTTCGTTGACCGGCTTCCCGGCGCCGCCCCATTCTGTGTGCCGAAGCAAGAAAACGGGGAGGACATGCGGTGAGGGGTGGCGACAGACCGCCGCGCCACCGCAGCCAACATCATGACCGCCATCGCCATGACCGAACGCCGCGCGGAGCTGGACGGCGGCGCCTCCGCCACTCTGGTTCTGCTCTGTCTGCTCTGGGGCTTGCAGCAGGTCGCCATCAAGGTCGCCATGACCGGATTCTCGCCGGTGCTCCAGGGCGGGTTGCGCTCGCTGGGCGCGCTGGCGCTGCTGTGGGCCTGGGCGGCGCTGCGCGGCATGCGCCTGTTCGAGCGGGACGGGACTCTTGGGCTGGGCCTGCTGGCCGGGCTGCTGTTCGCCGGGGAGTTCCTGCTGGTCTATGCCGGGCTGTCCTACACCACGGTGTCGCGCAGCATCCTGTTCCTCTACACCGCACCCTTCCTGGTGTCGGTCGGCGCGCATCTGCTGCTGCCGGGGGAGCGGATGCGCGGCGTCCAGGCGGCCGGACTGGCCTGCGCCTTCGTCGGTGTGGCGGTGGCCTTCGCCGACGGGCTGCGCCTGCCGACGAACCGCGAGATGATCGGCGATCTGATGGTGCTGGCGGCGGCGGTGCTGTGGGCGGCCACCACCTTGGTGATCAAGGGCAGCAAGCTGGTCCGGGCCAGCTCGACCAAGGTGCAGTTCTACCAGCTCGCCGTGTCCGGGGCGATGATGCCGGCTGCCTCGCTTCTGATGGGGGAGGCGGGGGTGACCGCGCCCGGCCCGCTGGCGCTGCTCTGCCTCGCCTTCCAGATCGTGGTGGTGGCCTTCGCCTCCTACCTCGCCTGGTTCTGGCTGGTCGCCCGCTACCCGGCGGCCCGCCTCTCGGCCTTCACCTTCCTGACGCCGCTGTTCGGCGTGCTGTCCGGCGCCCTGCTGCTGGGCGAGCGGGTCAGCGCCAGCCTCGCCGCGGCGATGCTGCTGGTCTGCGCCGGCATCTGGCTGGTGAACCGCCGCGCGCCCGCCGCAGGCGCGTAGAAAGACGGGAACCGCCCCGGTCCCCATCGGTTGGCTCTGCTGTCCCAGCACAAGCAGCGGAGCCGGCTTCATCATGGATTTGAACGGAAAAGTCGCCCTCATCACCGGGGCGGGGTCGGGCATCGGCAAGGCGTCGGCCATCCTGTTCGCCAGCGCCGGAGCGAGCGTCGGCGTGCTCAGCCGCACCGAGGACGAGATCCGCAAGACGGCGGAGGAGATCACTGCGGCGGGCGGCAAGGCCATCCCCCTGGTCGCCGACGTCGCTGACAGCGAGGCGGTGAAGCGGGCGGTGGACCGGCTGGTCCAGGAATACGGGCGGCTGGACATCATTTTCGCCAACGCCGGGATCAACGGCGTCTGGGCGCCGATCGACGAGCTGACTCCGGAGGAATGGGACCGCACCATCAACATCAACCTGCGCGGCACCTACCTGACGCTGCACCACGCGGTGCCGCATCTGAAGACGGCGGGCGGCGGGTCGGTGCTGGTGACCGCCTCGATCAACGGCACGCGAGTGTTCAGCAACGCCGGGGCCACCGCCTATTCCTGCACCAAGGCGGCGCAGGTCGCTATGGTCCAGATGCTGGCGCTGGAGCTTGCCAAGCACCGCATCCGCGTCAACGCCATCTGTCCGGGGATGATCGACACCGCGATCCAGGACAACACCCAGTCGCGCAACACCGAGAAGGCCGAGGAGGCCGCCGAGTATCCCGACGGCGAAATCCCGCTGACCCGCGGCAAGCCGGGCAGCAGCGCCGACGTGGCGGAACTGGCCCTGTTTCTGGCGTCGGACCGGTCGAAGCACATCACCGGCACCCCCGTCTGGATCGACGGCGCCGAATCCCTGCTGATCGGTTGAGGGCCCGCTTATGGCGGACAGCTTCATGGCGGACGGCTTCGCGTGGTGGCAAAGCGGGGTGATCTATCAAGTCTACCCGCGCTCCTTCCAGGATTCGAACAGCGACGGGGTGGGGGACCTGCCGGGTATCCTGGCCCGGCTCGACCATCTCGAAACGCTCGGGGTGGATGCGCTGTGGGTGTCCCCGATCTACCCGTCGCCGATGGCCGACTTCGGCTACGACGTGTCGGATTACACGGGCATCCATCCGCTGTTCGGGACGATGGAGGACTTCGACCGGCTGCTGGTGGAACTGCACCGCCGGGGCATGACGCTCATCCTGGACTTCGTGCCCAACCATAGCTCCGACCGGCACCCGTGGTTCCAGGCCAGCCGCTCGTCCCGCAGCGATCCCAAGCGGGACTGGTACATCTGGCACGATCCTTCCCCCGATGGTGGGCCGCCAAACAACTGGTTGTCGGAGTTCGGCGGCAGCGCCTGGGAATGGGACGCGGTGACCGGCCAGTATTATTACCACGCCTATCTGAAGGAGCAGCCGGACCTCAACTGGCGGAACCCGGCGCTGCGCGAGGCGATGCTCGGCGCGCTGCGCGTCTGGCTGGACCGCGGGGTGGACGGCTTCCGGGTGGACGCCATCCACCATCTGATCAAGGACGCGCGGTTCCGCGACAACCCGCCGAACCCCGGCTGGCGGGAGGGCATGTCGCCGGTCCGCCGGGTGATCCGCCTCCACACCGTGGACCAGCCGGAGGTGCATGACGCCATCGCCGCCATGCGCCGCGTGGCGGACGGCTACGGGCCCGACCGAGTGCTGATCGGCGAGGCCTATCTGCCCATTGATCAATTGATGGCTTATTACGGCGCCGACCTGACCGGCTTCCAGCTTCCCTTCAACTTCCATCTGCTGTCCACCCCGTGGGAGGCGAAGGCGTTGGCCGCCCTGATCCGCACCTACGAGGCCGCCCTGCCGCCCGGCGGCTGGCCGAACTGGGTGCTCGGCAACCATGACCGCTCCCGCGTGGCGAGCCGGCTTGGGCCGGGACAAGCGCGGGTGGCGGCCATGCTCCTGCTGACCCTGCGCGGCACGCCGACGCTCTACCAGGGCGACGAGATCGGGATGACCGACGTGCCCATTCCGCCGGACCGCGTGCAGGACCCTTGGGAGAAGAACATCCCCGGCCTGGGGCTGGGCCGCGATCCGGTGCGCACGCCGATCCCCTGGGACGGCAGCCCGCAGGGCGGCTTTACGACGGGCGAGCCCTGGCTGCCGCTCGGTTCCGACCACGACCGGGTGAACGTCGCGGCGCAGGCGGCCGACCCATCCTCCATGCTGGCACTGCACCGCGCCCTGCTGGCGCTGCGGCGGGCCGAGCCGGCCCTGTCGGTCGGGCGCTACGATCCGGTGTCGGCGGAGGACGACGTCCTGGCCTATGAGAGACGCCATGGAACCGGCCGCTTCCGCATCCTGCTGAACCTGTCGGCGGAGGAGCGGATGGTGGACGCGGTGCCGGGCGGTGCCCATATCCGGCTGTCCACCCATCTCGACCGCGGCGGGGAACCGGTGTCCGGCATCCTTCGCCTGCGGCCCGATGAAGGGGTGGTGATCGGCTTCGACGACAAGGGAAAGGGTGGGGAATGAGCGGAGACGTGAAGAACAACGCGGCCAGGAACCGTTACGAGCTGACCGTGGGCGACGCCACCGCGGTGGTGGAGTACGAAAAGCGCGACGGGGCCATCGTCTTCACCCACACGGAGGTTCCGGAGAGCATGGCCGGGCAGGGCATCGGCTCCGCCCTCGCGCGCGGCGCGCTGGAGGACGCGCGCTCCAGCGGGCAGAAGGTTGTGCCGGTCTGCCCCTTCGTGGCCAAATACATCCAGCGCCACCCGGAGTACCAGGATCTGGTCGTCGCGGAGGGCGGACCATCGACGTGAGGCGATCGCCGTGAAGCGGATTCTCCTGGCCGCCGGCCTGCTGTCTCTTCTGCCGACGGCTAGCCGGGCCGCGACGCTGGAGCTGGACTTCGCCGCCTATGGCGGCGGCGTGTCCCTGGCGCGCGGCAGCGTCGTGCTGACCGAGGAGGCGGAGGGGGCAAACAGTCGCTACCGGGCGGCGCTGGAGGCGGAAGCGGTGCCCTGGCTCGGCCTCTTCACCAATTTCCGCTACCGCGCCGAGTCCGCCGGAAGGCTGGAGGCGGGCGCCGCCGAGCCGGATCGCTTCCGTGGCGAACGGCGTCTGCGCCGCAAGATGGATATCATGACCCTGTCCTTCGGCCCCGACGGGGTGGATGTGACCGCCGACCCGCCGCTCAGCCCCGACAAGGCGGCGCGGGTGCCGCCGGACAGCCGCCGGGGCAGCATCGATCCGTTGAGCGCCGGGGCGGCGGTGATCCTGACCGCCAGCCGGGCGGGCGGCTGCGGCGGACGATATCCCGTCTATGACGGGCGCCGCCGCTACGACATCATCATGACGCCGCAGGGCAAGGGCGACCTGCCGTCGTCGCGCTACCGCATCGCCACGGGAACGGCGGAGGTCTGCGCGGTCACCGTCCGCCCGGTGGCCGGCTTCCAGGGCGACCGAGACCGGGACCGTTTCTTCGCCGAGGGGGTGGAGCGCAAGGCGACGGTGTGGTTCGCCCGCGCGCCGGAGAGCGGGCGCGTCGTCCCCGTGACGGTGGAGGTGCCGACCGACACGATGACGGTGCTCGTCCACACCGTCGGCGTGAAGGCTGGGCTGTAACCTGCGTTACGGATTGGCGGCGAGGCGCCACTGGCCGTCGTCGCCGCGGCAGGCGGTGCCGGTGGCTGATTCCTGGCGGCCGTCGATGGTCACCTTGTGCTGGAACTCCTTGCACTCCCGCCCGGCGGAATCGCGCCCGGCGCGGATCGGGGTGATGGTTCCGCCGGTGTTCGCGCTGTCCGGGCTGTTCCAGCGGATGGTCTGACCGACCGGCGCGTCGAGCGCGCGGGTCTCCGCGCTCTGCGCCGCGTCGCGGCTGCCGGGGCTCAGCTGCTCCATCAGATAGCCGCCGGCGAAGTAGCCGAGCAGGCCGCCGGCGCCGATGGCCAGCAGGTTGCCCGAGCCCTTGCCGATCTGCGATCCGGCGAGCGCTCCCACGGCGGCCCCGCCAAGCTTGCCCAGCAGGTCGTTGTCGATGCCGAAGGTGGTGTTTCCGCCGTTGGACTGGGGAGCGGTCTGGGTCGGCGCGCCGTAACCGCCCTGGGTGAACACCTGCGCCGTGGCGGGCGCGGACGTCAGGGGAAGGGCGACGGACAGGCCAAGGCACAGGACCGAGGCGAAGCGAATCCCGGACAGGCGGACAGCGGACACGTCAGCTACTCCTTTATTGCAACGCGACCGTCATCTGAACACCGCGGCCCCGCTCAAGGTTGGGGCAAAAGGGCGACAATGACCATTCAGAGACGGCGTCTGATAGAGATGGCAATCGTCAGGCGCTCTTCAACTTCGGGAAGGCATCAGCCACGGCGCCGCACAGCGCCTTGCGGACGGCGCGGGCGAGATCGCGGTCGCGGTAGGGTTTGATCAGGAACTCGGCACTCAGCCCCTCGCCGCTCAGCCCGCCGGCCACACCATGAGCGTAGCCGGAGGCATAGAGCGCCTTCAAGGCCGGATATCGGCGCTGCGCCTCCTGGGCCAGTTCCAGCCCGTTCATGCCGCCGGGCATCACCACGTCGGTGAACAGCAGGTCCACCCGCGGCTCCCCGGCCAGCACGGCCAGCGCCTCCGGCCCGTTCTCCGCCTCGACCACCGTGTAACCCAGATCCTGGAGGGTCAGGACGGCGACCTGACGCACGTCGCGGTCGTCGTCCACCACCAGGATCACCTCGCCCTGGCCGGGCAGCGGACCGGTGTCCTCGCTCTCCTCCGGCGTCTTCGCCTGACGGACGGCCGCCGGCGCGCAGGGCAGATGGAGGTGGAAGGAGGTGCCGCGCCCTGGCTCGCTCTCCACCCGGATCAGCCCGCCCGACTGCTTCACGAAGCCGTGGATCATGCTCAACCCCAGCCCGGTGCCCTTGCCGATCTCCTTGGTGGTGAAGAAGGGTTCGAAAGCGCGGGCTAGAATCTCCGGCGGCATGCCGCAGCCGGTGTCGCTCACGGTCATCCGCACATAGCGTCCGGGGCGCAACTCCGCATCCCCCTCTTCGGCCTCCACCATCGCGGTGGCGATGGTCAGCCTTCCGCCCGCGGGCATGGCGTCGCGCGCGTTGATGACGAGGTTCAGCAGGGCCGATTCCGCCTGCGTGCGGTCCACCAGCGCCGGGCACAAGGACGGCGCGCTGTCGATCTCGACGGTGATCGCCGAGCCCAGCGTGCGCTCCATCAGCTCGCCCATGTTGCGGACCAGCGCCTCCATGTCCACGCTCTCGGGGTGGAGCTGCTGGCGCCGCGCGAAGGCGAGCAGCCGCCGCGTCAGGTCGGAGCAGCGCAGCGACGCCTGAAGGGCCATCTCCACCCGCCGCGCCGCCTTGGGGTCGTCGAAGGTCATGCGGCCCAGCCGCTCCAGGCTGCCGATGACCACGGTCAGCATGTTGTTGAAGTCGTGGGCGATGCCCCCGGTCAACTGGCCGATGGTCTCCATCTTTTGGACATGGGCGAGCTGCAGCTGAAGCTCGCGCGTGTCGGTGACGTCCAGCACCGTGCCGCAGAGTTCCGGCGGCCGTCCGTCCTCGCCCGGCAACAGCATCGCCTTCTCCAGAAGCGTGCGGTACTGCCCGTCGGCGGCGCGCCAGCGGTATTCGACGGTGGACACGCCGCCCTGCCGCATCGCGTCGAACTGGACGGCGGCGCGCTCGCGGTCGTCCGGATGCAGGCGCGATTCCCAAAAACCGCCGTCCGTCAGGAAGCGCTCGGCGGGGAAGCCGAACAGCGCCTCGACATTCTCGGTGACGTAGCGGAAGGGCGTGCCGCGCTCCGGCCCGGCGGTGTAGAGCAGGATCGGCAGGGAGCGGGCGATCATCGCCTGCCGCTCCTCCGACCGGCGGAGCGCCTGTTCGGCCTCCAGCTTCTCGGCCCGCACGCGGTAGTTCTCGGCCATCAGCCGCTCGCGCAGGGCGGCCTGCCGCTTGACCTCCTCCGTCTTGCGGTACAGTTCGACGAAGACGGTGACCTTGCTGCGCAGGATGACCGGGTCCACCGGCTTGAACATGTAATCGACCGCCCCCGCGGAATAGCCGCGGAAGATGTGCATCTCGTCCTTGTTGATGGCGGTCAGGAACAGGATGGGGATGTGCCGCGACTTGCGGCGGTTGCGGATCAGCTCCGCCGTCTCGTAGCCGTCCATGCCGGGCATGTGGACGTCCATCAGGATCGCCGCGAAATCCTGGTCGAGCACGCGCTTCAGCGCCTCCTCGCCGGAGCGGGCGAGGATCACCGTGGCGTCGAGGTCGGCCAGCGTTTCCCGCATCGCCAGCAGGTTCCGCGGATCGTCGTCCACGACGAGCACGCGGACCTCCGGCGGCGGCAGGGTGGCATCCTCGATCTCGGTGATGCTGGGAATCTGGGTGTGGGGCATGGGCTTCTCCTCACTCCCGTCCGGCGTTGTGGCTTACGGCGGGGCCGTCGTCCTGCCGTCGTCCCGCCCAGACCCGCAGCAGCGACAGCAGGTGGTCGATGTCCACCGGCTTGGCGAGATAGTCGGTCGCCCCCGCCTCGATGCACTTCTCGCGGTCGCCCTTCATCGCCTTGGCGGTGACGGCGATCACCGGCAGGCCGCGCCCGGCTGCGGTGGCGCGGATTTCCCGGATGGTCTGATAGCCGTCCATCAGCGGCATCATGATGTCCACCAGCGCCACGTCCAGGTCGGGGTGCGCCTTCAGCAGGTCCAGCCCCTCCGGCCCGCTTTCGGCGTGCAGCACCGTCATGTCGTGGGCCTCCAGGACGCTGGCGAGCGAGAAGATGTTGCGGAAATCGTCGTCCACGATCAGCGCCTTGCGCCCCGCCAGCACCGGGTCGCGCTGGCGCATCTGGTCGAGCGCGTTGCGCTTGTCGTCGGGCAGCCGGTCCACCGCCCGGTGCAGGAACAGCGCCGTCTCGTCAAGCAGCGAGTCCGGGGAATGCACGCTGCGCAGCACCACCGTTTCGGCCAGCCGGCGCAGCCGCGCCTCGTCCTCCGGCGCGATCGCGTCGCTGACATAGGCGACGACCGGCATCCAGGCGGTGGAGTCGCGGGTGCGCAGGCTGTCGATCAGCTCGAAATCGCTGGGCTGGGGGATCGTCAGGTCGAGCACCATGCAGTCGAACCGCTCCCGCGCCAGCAGGGCGCGGGCGGCCTCTGCGGAGGTGACGGTGCTGATGGCGATGTCGTCCTCGCCCTTGTCGTGGTCGATCAGGCCGGCGATGCCGCCGGTTTCCGGGTTGGGCAGCTTCTCGACGATCAGCAGCCGGCGCTGGTGCCGCTCCACGAAGCCCTTGACCTTGGCGAGTGCTGCGAAGATCGCTTCGCGGTCGGCCGGCTTCTCGGTGTAGTCGAAGGCGCCCATGGCAAGGCCGCGGCGCCGCTCCTCCTTGGCGGAGATGACGTGCACCGGGATGTGGCGGGTGTGCGGGTCGCGCTTCAGCAGGTCGAGCAGTGCCCAGCCGTCGATGTCCGGCAGGCCGATGTCCAGCATCACCGCGTCCGGGCGGAATTTGCGCGCCATCGGCATGGCCGGGCTTCCGGCGTGGGAGAGGATCGCCTTGAAGCCCTTCTCCCGCGCCAGATCGACCAGGATCGAGGCGAACTTCACGTCGTCCTCGACGATCAGCACCACCGGGTCGCCGGGCCGGATGCGCTCGCGGTCGTCGGCGACGGGGTGCTGCTGCGGCAGCGCCAGACGTTCCTCCGGTCCCGGCACCACGATGGGCCGCGTCGGCGTCGGGAAGGGGGCCAGCTTTGGCGCCGGATCGCCGTAGCGGGCGACGTCGAACTCCATCGGCACATAGAGCGTGAAGGCGCTGCCCGCCCCGGACTCGCTCTGCACGCGGATCTCGCCGCCGAGCAGGCGGGCGATCTCGCGGCTGATCGACAGGCCAAGGCCGGTGCCGCCGTATTTGCGGCTGGTCGTGCCGTCGGCCTGCTGGAAGGCCTCGAAGATGATGCGCTGCTTGTTCTCGGGGATGCCGATGCCGGTGTCGACGACGGTGAAGGCCAGCACCCCCTCCGCCGCATTCAGCACGGGGTGGGCGGCGCTCCAGCCTTCGCCGGCCAACCCGACCCGGAAGGTGACGCCGCCGGTTTCGGTGAACTTGAAGGCGTTGGACAGCAGGTTGTTCAGCACCTGTTCCAGCCGCTTCTGGTCGGTCTGGATGGCGGCGGGCAGCGGCGGGGTCATGTCGATGTCGAAGCGCAGCCCCTTTTCCTCGGCCAGCTGGGCAAAGGTGCGCTCCACATGGCCGCGCAGGTCGTCGAGCACCACCGCGCCGATCTCCAGCGTGACCGTGCCGGATTCGATCTTCGACAGATCGAGGATGTCGTTGATGAGGTTCAGCAGGTCGGACCCGGCGGCGTGGATGGTGCGGGCGAACTCCACCTGCCGGGGTGTCAGGTTGTGGTCGCCGTTGTCGGACAGCAGCTTGGACAGGATCAGCAGGCTGTTCAGCGGGGTGCGCAGCTCGTGGCTCATGTTCGCCAGGAACTGCGACTTGTATTTGGAGGTGAGGGAGAGCTGCTCCGCCTTCTCCTCCAGCGCCTCGTTGGTCTGGCGCAGCTTTTCCTGCTGGGCCATCAGGAGTTCCTCCGACTGGCGGAGCGAGGCGGCCTGGTGCTCCAGCCGCTCGTTGGTGGTCTTCAGCTCCTCCTGCTGGCTCTGCAACTCGGCGGTCAGGCGCTGCGACTGCTTGAGCAGCCCTTCGGTCCGCATGTTGGTGGCGATGGTGTTCAGGACGATCCCGATGCTCTCCGTCAGCTGCTCCAGGAAGGAGCGGTGCGTCTCGCTGAAATGGCCGAAGGAGGCCAGCTCCAGCACGGCGTTCACCTCGTTCTCGAACAGCACGGGCAGGACGATGATGTTCAGCGGCGCTGCCTCGCCGAGGCCGGAGCTGATGCGGACATAGTCCTTCGGCACGTTGGTCAGCAGGATCGGCTTCTTCTCGTGGGCGCACTGGCCGACCAGCCCCTGCTTCAGCGTGAAACGGGTGCCCAGCCCGTCGCGCTCCTTCAGGGCGTAGCTGGCGACCAGATCGAGGACCGGCTCGTCGCCGTCACGGGTGGTGACGTAGAGGACGCCGTGCTGGGCGTTCACCAGCGGCGCGATCTCCGACAGGATCATGTTGGTGACGGTGACCAGATCGCGTTCGCCCTGGAGCATGCGGGTGAATTTGGCGATGTTGGTCTTCAGCCAATCCTGTTCCGCGTTCTTCTGCGTCGTGTCGCGCAGGTTGCGGATCATCTCGTTGATGTTGTCCTTGAGCGCCGCCACCTCGCCCGACGCCTCGACGGCGATGGAGCGGGTGAGGTCGCCCTTGGTCACCGCGGTCGCCACCTCGGCGATGGCGCGCACCTGGGTGGTCAGGTTGGCGGCGAGCTGGTTCACGTTGTCGGTCAGGTCGCCCCAGACGCCGGTGGCGCCGGGCACCTTCGCCTGACCGCCCAGCTTGCCTTCTATGCCGACCTCGCGCGCCACGTTGGTGACCTGATCGGCGAAGATGGCCAGCGTCTCGATCACGCCGTTGATGGTGTCGGCCAGCGCCGCGATCTCGCCGCGCGCCGCGACGGTCAGCTTGCGCTTCAGGTTGCCCTCGGCGACCGCCGTCACGACCTCGGCGATGCCGCGCACCTGACCGGTCAGGTTGGCGGCCATCATGTTGACGTTGTCGGTGAGGTCCTTCCAGGTGCCGGCGACACCCTTCACCTGGGCCTGTCCGCCCAACTTGCCCTCGGTGCCGACCTCGCGCGCCACGCGGGTGACTTCCGAAGCGAAGCTGTTGAGCTGGTCGACCATCGTGTTGATGGTGTCCTTCAGCTCCAGGATCTCGCCCTTCACATCGACGGTGATCTTGCGCGACAGGTCGCCGTTGGCCACCGCCGTGGTGACGTCGGCGATGTTGCGGACCTGATTGGTCAGATTGCCGGTCAGCAGGTTGACGTTGTCGGTCAGGTCCTTCCAGGTGCCGGCGACACCCTTCACCTGGGCCTGTCCGCCGAGCTTGCCTTCGCTGCCGACCTCGCGCGCCACACGGGTGACTTCCGAAGCGAAGCTGTTGAGCTGGTCGACCATCGTGTTGATGGTGTCCTTCAACTCCAGGATCTCGCCCCTCACGTCCACGGTGATCTTGCGCGACAGATCGCCCTTCGCCACCGCGGTGGTGACTTCCGCGATGTTGCGGACCTGGCTGGTCAGGTTGGTCGCCATCGCGTTGACGTTGTCAGTGAGGTCCTTCCAGGTGCCAGCCACCCCCTTCACCTGCGCTTGCCCGCCCAGCTTGCCTTCGGTGCCGACCTCGCGCGCCACGCGGGTGACCTCGCTGGCGAAGCTGTTGAGCTGGTCGACCATCGTGTTGATGGTGTCCTTCAACTCGCGGATTTCGCCCTTCACGTCGACGGTGATCTTGCGCGACAGGTCGCCGTTGGCGACGGCGGTCGTCACGTCGGCGATGTTGCGGACCTGATTGGTCAGGTTGCCGGTCAGCAGGTTGACGTTGTCGGTGAGATCCTTCCAGGTGCCGGCCACACCCTTCACCTGGGCCTGTCCGCCGAGCTTGCCCTCGCTGCCGACCTCGCGGGCGACGCGGGTGACCTCGCTGGCGAAGCTGTTGAGCTGGTCGACCATCGTGTTGATGGTGTCCTTCAGCTCGCGGATTTCGCCCTTCACGTCCACGGTGATCTTGCGCGACAGGTCGCCCTTGGCCACCGCCGTGGTGACGTCGGCGATGTTGCGGACCTGGGCCGTCAGGTTGGCGGCCATCAGATTGACGTTGTCGGTGAGGTCCTTCCAGGTGCCGGCGACGTCCTTCACCTGGGCCTGCTCGCCCAGCTTGCCCTCGATGCCGACTTCGCGCGCCACCCGCGTCAGCTCCGCCGTCACGGTGACGAGCTGCTCGACCATCAGGTTGACCGTGCGGGCGGTATGCAGGAATTCGCCCTGGAGCGGGCGCCCGTCGACCTCCAGCGGCATCGACTGCGACAGGTCCCCCTTGGCGACCGCGCCGATGACGCGGGCCATCTCCTGGGTCGGCTGGGTCAGGTCGGCGACCATGGCGTTGACGCTGTCCACGCAGGCTCCCCAGCCGCCCGAGGCGGTGGGCAGGCGGACGCGCTGGCCGATTCGCCCCTCCTTGCCGATGGCGACGCTGACCCGGCCGACGTCCTCCACCAGGGCTTCGTTCATCTCCACCACGTCGTTGAAGGCGGCGGCGATCTCGCCGTCAAGCCCGTCCAGGTCCAGCGGCAGGCGAACGGAGAAGTCGCCCTTGCGGAACTGGCGCAGCGCGCGCAGGAGAAGCTGGGGGGAGAGCCGGTCGTGAGCGTCCGTCATCGTCATGACGCGATGGTCCCTAAGAAGTCCAGGCCTGTGTCTCGGATGTCCCCTTGCGCACGATCGACGGCGCGCCCGGCGGAACGCCGGAATGGCCGCGCGCCGGAGCGGCGCAGCCACGGGACGGCAAGCGGGAGGCGGCGGAAGCTAATGCCGGGGGGCGGCGTTGTTCAACAGGGTCTTCAACTGGCGCTCGTCGTAGGGCTTCTGGATGAAGCCGTGATGGCCGGCGGCGCGGGCGCGTTCCAGAAGGACGGGATCGCTGGCCCCGGACATGAAGATGCTGCCCACGGCGAAGCGCTCGCGCAACGCCTGCGCCGTCTCGATGCCGTCCTGCGGCCCGGCAAGGCCGATGTCCACGAGTGCCAGGGCGGGGCGCTCCCGTTCCGCGATCTTCAGCGCGTCAGCGGCGTTGGCGGCGACGCCGCAGACCTCGTAGGACAACTCCTCCAACATATCGGTCAGATACATGGCGACGATCGTCTCATCCTCGACGACCAGGACACGGACGGGAGCGGCATCAGCGATCAATGTCTCATCCGTCCGGGCCTGTGGTGACCTGTTGATCGGGTTGGTCATCCCTTATCCCTCTTGTCGTTCTGCCGGCTGCGATGCCGGAACGGCGTCGATGAGACGCGCATCCCGCCCGCCGCCGAAACCCGAGCGGAGACGTCGGATACCGGCGAAGCTGACCGGGACGAGTAGCACGGAGGGGTGAGGCAATTAAGGGAGAAAAGGTCAAATACCCCCTACAGGTTATGCCCGATAGAGTGGGCGCACCCCAAAAGAGGGCGGTCCTATTCCTTAGCTTTGATATGGAATAGCGTGAATTGGGCGCGCTTGAGGCGCCTATTCTTTGCATCGATTGGAACGCGCGGCACAAACGCGGGGCTGCCATGTAGGCTTATGCGGGTTTATTAATAAATTTTCAAATAATTTTTCGTGCAATCTTGTTTCTGTCCACGAAGCGGGCGTGGAGTCGACCATAGGGGTGCTGGGGACCGGGATGAGTGTTGCCCCGACAGGCGGGCCGGGCGATGGGGCGGACCTGAGCCTGGAAGATCTCGCGCAGGCCATCAGAGCCCACCGGCTCTATCTGGCGGCGCGCCCGAACGGACTGCGTCTTCAATTGAAGGCGGCGGACCTGACCGGTTTCGACCTGTCGGGGCTGGTTTTGTCCGACGCCATCCTGACCGGGGCGAATTTCCGGCGCAGTGTTCTCCAGCGCTGCAACTTCGACGGAGCGGATTTGTTCGGTGCCAGCTTCGTGTCCGCCGACCTGCGGGAAGCCTCGTTGGTCGGGGCGGACATGCGCGGGGCGAACTTCACCAAGGCGTGCCTGCGCAACACCCTGTTCGAGCGGGCTGACCTTCGCCCCGGCCAGTTGGTGCTGTGGAAGGATCGGCGCAAGGCCCGGCAGGAGGCGGCGTTGCGGGAAGCCGTCCTGGTCAACGCGAACTTCACCGACGCCGATCTGACCGGCGCCAACCTGACCCGCGCCAGTTTGGAAGGGGCGGATTTCAGCAACGCCGCCTTGTTCGGCGTCAACCTCAGCGGCGCGGATCTGCGCGGCGCGGATTTCAGCATGGCGAAGCTGAAGGGCGCCATCCTGAACAACGCCGCTGTCGCCGGGGCCACCTTCCAGGGCGCCGACCTGCGTGACGCCGAACTGCGCAACGTCGCCATGGCCACCGCCGACTGGGCGGAGGCGCGGATGGCAGGCGCCATCTTCCATCGAGACCAATCCGCCTTACCACCGGAAATCCGGGAGGGGTTGGAGGGCCATGTCCGGTGGATCAACAGCAACGGCAAGCAGGGCAAGCGGTTCGACGTGTCGGACGGGGCCTTTGTCGGAACTGACTTCGATGGCTGCGACCTGAGCGGGGCGATCTTCCGCAACTGCGACTTCACGCGGGCGAGCTTCCGCGACAGCAAGCTGCAGATTGCCCAGTTTCCCGGCTGCCGCATGCGCGAAACCTGTTTCGAGAATTCGGAGCTGTCCGGTGCCAGTTTCGAGGGCTGCGACCTGACCCGCGCCATGATGCGCAACGCGGTGATGCGCGCCATCGAGCTTCTGGCGGCGGACGGCCAGCCCACCGGACGGATGTGGCCGACCAATCTGCGCAACACCCTGCTGGCCGACAGCGACATCCGCGGCGCCGACCTGCGGGGGGCGCGGCTGACCGGGGCGGACCTGACCAACTGCAACCTGTCAGGCGCCGACCTGCGCGACACCGACATCGAGACGGCCAACACCACCGGGACGACGCTGGTCCATTGCCGCATGAAGTGACCGCGAATTTTAATCCCAAAAAATTTTCGCAAAGAGTTGGACATTTTGTCGCATGTCGCGCCCGCCGCCCATGCCCGGCATTGTGCATGCCAGCATACCGGGATTAAAACGCCGGCCGAGGTGACGGCTGGTTTCCCAAGCCGCCTGTCATGATCGAGGCCAAGTAACGGACCGGCGGACGCCGCGCGCCGATGCGATGAATATTGATCGTGACGAGGCGAATAGCACAGGACGTCCTGTGGGGCTTGGGTGGTCGTGCCTGTCTTTTGGGCATTGGAAAATGAGGATAGCGCAATGAAGCGTAGTGTTGCCGTTCTGGCCTTCGGCCTGTTCGCCGCCCTTCCCGGCATCGCCTTGGCGCAGGACGCCGATGCGGGCGAGAAGGTGTTCAACCAGTGCAAGGCCTGTCACACCATCGAGGCCGGCGGTCCCAACCGCGTCGGCCCGAACCTGCATGGCGTCGCCGGCCGTGCGTCGGGCTCCATCGAGAGCTTCAAGTATTCCGACGCGATGAAGGGCGCCGGGCTCACCTGGGACGAGGCCAATCTCGACAAGTATCTGGCCGATCCGAAGGGCACCGTCCCCGGCAACAAGATGGCCTTCGCCGGTGTGAAGAACGAGCAGGCCCGCAAGGACCTGATCGCCTTCCTGAAGAAGAACAGCTGAAACGTCCGATAGACCACGCATGGCGCGGCCGGGAGGGGCACGGTTGCCCCTCCAGTGCCGCCAGTCTTGAAGACTTCCGGCTCAGGCGACCGCCGGAAGCGGGTGGAGTCCCGCGGTGAGGCGTTTGAAATCCGCGGCGAAGCGGTCGGCGAGATCCGGGGTAAGCTCGAACCGGACGTGCAGATCCTGCTCCTTGCCCCCCAGCACCGCGAAGGGAATGGAGATGGCGCAGCCGGGAATGGTCAGCACGCCGCGGCTGCCCACCTGCATCCGGTCCAGGCCGTGGATGGTGGCGCCGCCTTCCGACAGGTTGGTGAGCTGTCCCGTCAGCGATCCCACCGCCCCGGCGATGGTGCAGGACAGGTTGACCTCGAACCGCGGAGCGCGCCGGCGGTCCACCTCGGGCGTCGCGGTGCGCACGGCGCGGACCAGCATCTGGCGCAATTGGTCGATGCTTCCCGCCACATCGGACGCGACCCGGCGCACCTCGTCGGCGCGGCTGCCGGTCACCGCCGCTTCCTCCGACACATGGGCGATGCGGGACGACACCTCCTGCGCGGCGGCGGCGGTCTGGCCGACGTTGCGGGAAATCTCGCTGGTCGCCGCACCCTGCTCGTCCATGGCGCTGGCGATGCTGCTGGCGACCCCGTCGATCTCGGTGATGGTCCGACCGATGTCCTGCACCGCGTCGACGGCCCCGGCGGTCATGCTCTGCAGGTCGGTGATCTGGCGGGAAATCTCCTCCGCCGACTTGGAAGTCTGGGTGGCGAGGTTCTTCACCTCCTGGGCCACCACGGCGAAACCCTTGCCGGCCTCGCCGGCCCTTGCGGCCTCGATGGTGGCGTTCAGCGCCAGAAGATTGGTCTGGCTGGCGATGTCCTGGATGAAGGTGGCGACTTCCCCGATGTGGCCGATGGCCTCGGACAGGGAGAGCACCACGTCTTCGGTCCGGCGGCCGCTTTCCACGGCGCGGCGGGAAATCTGGCTGGCGAAGGTAACCTGGCCGGTGATCTCGGCGATGGACGCGGTGAGCTGGTCGGTTGCCGCCGCCACGGCCTGGGCGTTGCCCAACGCCTGTTCCGCCGCGGCCGCCACGCTCTGGGAGTTGGCGGAGACGGTCTCGGCCGAGTTGGCCATCGCCTGGGCGTTGCTGTCCATCGAGACGGAGCGTTCGGCGACGCGGTCCACGGCGGTGCGGGTTTCCTGCTCCACCGTGCGGGCCATCGATTCCAGGGCGGCGATCTTGGCGGCCTCGGCCTCGCGGCGCTCGCGTTCCTGCGCCTCGCGCAGGCGCTGGTTGTCGATGCCCTTTTGGCGGAAGATCTCGACGGTCTTGGCCATGGCGCCGATCTCGTCCTGGCGGTCCAGGCCGGGCACCGTTACCTCGTACCGTTCCTCGGCCAGCTGGAACATGGTGCCGCGGATCTGGTCCAGCGTGCGGAACTGGCGCCGGACCACCAGCAGCATCACCAGGGCCATGCCGGCGGTGATGACCGCCGCCACCTGGATGATGTTGGGAACCACCTCGTCCAGCACGCGCAGCGCGACGCTCTTCTTCAGGCCGACGAACAGTACGCCGATGACCTCGCCATTCTGGTCGATGAGCGGGTCGTAGGCGGTGAAATAGGCGTCGCCCAGGATGTCGGCCTCGCCGCGGAAGGGCTCCTTACCGTCGATGACGGCGCTGTAGACGGGGCCGCGGGCCAATTTCGTCCCGACGGCCCGGCTGCCGTCCGCGTTGTGGATGTTGGTCGCCACGCGGGTGTCGCCGCGGAAGATGGTGGCCACGCCGCCGGTCACGCTGCGGACGGTGTCGACGATGTCGTTCGCGCCGTCCAGCTTGAATTCGTCGATGTACAGCGCGCCGTCCTTGAGCCGGTACTCGGACCCTTTCTGGTCGAGCAGCATCCGGAAGTTGGTGATGGCCTGCTCCCTCCGTTCCGCCGCGTCCTTGCCGATGCTGGCGGTGACCTTGACGATCGTCGCGTAGGTCAGGGCACCGGACAGGGCAATCAGGCCGAGCGTGCACAGAATGGTCAGCTTTGTCGCAAGGCTGAACGTGCGGAGGGGATTCATCGGCCATGAACTCCTTAAAAACCGTCGGGTCGTCCCGGAGGCACCGGGAAGGCGGCGCATTGGTAACCTTTGTCCCGTATTTGTAACAAATAATTTTGTCAGCCGCTGGACGCACCGCGGCGGTACAATGTGAAGGTGTCGTTGCGGTATTGGTCGCCTATTTTGAGGAAAGTGATTGTATTATCAGGCTTATTCACTGCGATCTTGTTCGGCGGTGCACAAACTAAACCATCTGTTAATCATGAAGTGGGACAGCATGCCGCATGCGAATTCCTTTTAGCGATACCTTTGATGTGGCGGAGATGTTATCGGTTGGCGTTCCTTCATTACAGAATACAAACATTCGCCATGCCGGACTCGCTGCGCGCCCTTGATGTCGCCAAGACCGCCTATTTCGATTTGGGACCGGAATCGGTCGGCAGCCTGCGGGAGGCGTTGCCGATCATCTCCAGGGCCCTGCCGGGAATTCTGGACCGCTTCTACGCCCGCACGATGGCCCAGCCCGAACTGGCCGGCCTGTTCGCCAATCCGGCGCAGGTCGAGGGGGCCAAGCGCGCCCAGATCGCGCATTGGACCCGGCTGTTCGAGGGCCGCTTCGACGACGGCTACAAGGAGTCCGTGCGCGCGGTCGGCATCGCCCACCACCGCATCGGGCTGAGCCCGAGCTGGTACGTCGGCGGCTACGCCTTCATCCTGGGGGAAATTATGGCGGCCCTGGCGCAGAGCATGGGCGGGACCCTGCTGACCGGCGGCCGGCTGGGTGCCATCGTGACCCTGCAGCGCGCCGTGGTGTCGGCGGTGCTGATGGATCTGGACGCCGCGCTGTCCGTCTACTGGGACCGCCTGATCGACGAGCGGCTCCAGGCGGTGGATGCGATGGTCGACTCGATCGATCACGAGGCCAACGACGTGGTGGACAGCGTCGCCAGCTACACCGCGGACCTGCGCCGCACGGTCGGCGATCTCGACAGCGTCTGCGCGGCGGTGAAGGACAGCATCGCCGGCACCTCCGCCGACACGGCGGAGGCGCTGGACGCCGCCCAGACCGTCGCCGCGGGGGCGGAGCAGCTTCAGGCCGCGGTCGGCGAGATCTCGGAGCAGGTCGGCGGCGCCTCCCGGATCGCCGGCGAGGCGGTGGAGAAGAGCGGCGAGGCCCGCCAGATCATGGCCCAGCTCAGCACCGCGGCGCAGGAGATCGGCGGCATCCTGAACATCATCCGTGCCATTGCCGGGCAGACCAACCTGCTGGCGCTGAACGCCACCATCGAGGCGGCGCGGGCCGGGGAAGCCGGCAAGGGCTTCGCCGTGGTGGCGACGGAGGTGAAGAATCTCGCCGGACAGTCGGCCAAGGCGGCGGACGAGATCGCCGCCAAGGTCGGCGCCATCCAGGCGGTGGCGGAGCAGGCCATCACCGGCATGGACGGGGTGGCCACCACCATCACCACCATGCAGGAGATCAATTCCTCGATCGCCGCGGCGGTGGAGGAGCAGTCCTCCGCCTCGCGCGAGATCGCCCGCAACATCGGCGAGGTCGCCGGCATCTTCCGCGGCATCGCCAGCCGGATGACCGAGGTCAGCGGCGAGACGCAGCGCGCCACCACCGCGGCCTACACCGTCGGCGAAAGCGCCAACCGCATGCAGGAGGCGCTGGACACGCTGCCGTCCCTGCTGGCGCGGGCCATCCGCACCTCCTCCGATCTGGCGAACCGGCGCCACACGCGCCGCCGTCCGGTCCTGCTGGACGGCAGCGTGGACCAGACGCCCGCGCTGGTCCGCGACATCTCCGAATGCGGCTGCTACGCCGAGACGAAAGGCGTGGCGCCCACCGGCGGGCAGGTCACCGTGTCGCTTCCCGGCTACAAGCTGTCCCTGCGCGGCTCGGTGGTGGCGCGGCACGACAACCGGCTGCACATCCGCTTCGACGAGCGGAAGATCGGCCGCGAGGAGGTGGACCGCATGAGCCGCGACGGAGTGGGCGAACTGGTCCGGCTGGCCAAGCAGGACCATCTCGCCTTCGTGGACAAGATCATGGAGGCGGTGGGCGGCCAGCGCACGCTGCTGCCGGCGGACCTGTCCACCCATCACTCCTGCCGCCTCGGCCGCTGGTACGACAGCGTGAACGATCCCAGGACGATGCGCCTGCCCACCTACAAGGGAATGGCCACGCCGCACCGGACCGTTCATGAGTCGGGCCGCGAGACTCTGCTCGCCCTCCAGGCCGGCAACCGCACGGAGGCCGAACGCCACGCCGCCGAGATGAAGCGGGCCTCGGCGGAGGTGGTCCGCCTGCTGGACGAGATGGAGCGCGATTTCGCCCGGACCCTCGCCGAGGCCGCCGAGTAGCCGGCCCCTTTGGCGAGGGCGGTCCCGCCGGGCGTCAGCGCCCGGCGGTGTCCGGCGGAGCTTCCGACGCGGTGTTCTCAGGCGGCGGTTCGTCCAGGGTGGACAGGCGTCCCGCCAGACCGTCCGGCTCCTTGGCGGCGGTACCGGCCGCCGAACCGGCCGCCGAACCGGCCGCCGTTCCCGACTTGGCGTCGTCCCCGGTGTTCAGGATGACCGGCAGACCGTCCCGCCCGCCGATGATGATGGTCTTGGCGTTCGATGAGGTGGCAAAGGCCCGCGTCGCCTCGATGCCGCGCAGGCGCAGATACTCCGGCGTGATGTTGCGGGCGACGATGTCCTGGAAGTCGCGCACGCCCTCCGCCTCGATCCGCTTGCGGTCACGCTCCTTGATCTCGCGGGCGATGCGGAAGTCGTATTCCTCCATGATCTGCTGCTGCTCGATCTTGCGGTCGATGGCTTGGCGGACCAGCGGCGGGAAACTGACCCCGGCCACCAGCACGTCCTCGATCCGGATCATCACGGAGCTGTAATCGTCCGCCGTCGTGCCGGGGGGCAGCTTCAAGGATTGCAGATCGGTCGGCGGGGTGGGGAACTGCTGGCGGGCTTCCCGCAGCAGGAAGCCTTGGATGTCCGCGCGGTTGATCGAATAGAAATTCTCCGGGTTGTGCTTCGACACGAATTCGTAGACGAGGCTGGCGATCTCCGGGTGCACCAGCTTTTCCGCGTAATCGTCCCCGGCCAGCTTGTGGACCAGACCGGCGGCGGGCGGGTTGACGCGGTAGCGCAGCGCCACGTTCACCGTCATCGACATGCCGTTGGCCGCCACCGCCTCGTAGGTTCGGATGTCGGTGCGCAGGCGCACGTCGTACATCGTGACCCGATCCCACGGGAAGATCAGGTGGGTGCCCTCGCTGTAGACCCGGTCGGTGACCGTGCCGCCGAAGAAGCGCAGCCACAGCACGCCGACATGGCCGGAGGGCACCTCCACGAAGACGGCGGGGGCGATGGCGAGAAAGCCCAGGATCAGGGCCAGCGCCAGCGCATAGATCGACACGCTGCGCCGCTTCAGCCAGTGGCGGGCACGCGCTGGCAAGGGCGTGCGGGCGACGCTCCCCTCGGCCGACTGGTCGAGCGTGGTCATCGCGGTCTCGTCGTCAGCATCTTCTCACGTTCCCGCGTGCTGGGGCGGCCCACCGCCTGGATTACGAAGTTCACCGGCGGAGTCAGGAAGAAGGCCAGCAGGAAATGGCCGATGAAGCCGATCGTGGTGTTGCGGCCCATGACGGCGCACACCAGACAGGCGAGAAGATAGAGCATGACGAGTATGAGGGGCATGCGCGTCCGGCCTTGGAAGGGGAACAGGGCGGAAGGGTGACGACGTCCGGAGGGGGCGGGGAAGCGTGGAGGCGTCCCCGCCCGTCCTTACGGTTCGCGGCAGCGTCCGGATGGTGCGGTCAGGCCGCGGCCTCGGCGGCCTCCGGCGCGGCACCCTTGCGGCGGCGGGCCTCCTCGAACTTCTCGCGGAAATAGGTCTTCACCTTTTCCGGCTGGAAGGTCAGGAAGGTGCCGCCCGACGCGAAGTGCTGCTGGAAGACCTTGCCCAGCGCATAGGTGAAGGCGCTGTTGAAGGCCGGCTGGGTGGCCAGCCGCGTCACCGTGCCGATCACCGGCACCGACCGCAGGGCCATGTTGAACGCCATGGAGCCGAGCAGGCCGCCGGCCAGGGCGGTCGGGGCCACCGTGGCGAACAGCGTGCCGACCGCGGACCGGCCGATGTCGCCGCGGAAGTCAACGCCGTGCAGTTCCGACAGCTCCTTGAGCAGGCGAAGCTGGACGACGGCGAGCGCCGCGGTGTCCACGAAGTTCAACGGGATGACGCCCGCGGCGGCGGACAGCAGCACGTGCTTGCGGATGATCTCCGCCGCCTGCGCCTCGGTGGAGACCGGAGCGGACGGGGTGGTTTCCGGGGCGGCCTCGGAGGTGCTCGCGGTGTCGGGGGCGGCCGTCACGGCCTCCGGAGCCGGGGTGGGGGTCGTGGTGGCGGGTGGGGCGACCGCCGTTTCCGGCTTCGCCTTGCCGCCCGGTGTTTCCTTCTCACTGACCATGCTGTGGTGCTCCAAAAAGGGACATTGTCGAGAGAAAATCAGCAATGAACGCCGCGCACCCGATGATTCGCGGCGACACTCGGCCCCGAAGGCAAGACCAGCGCATTTGGAATCCCCTCTCCCCTCTGGGGAGAGGGTTAGGGTGAGGGGGATGCGCTTTTGCCGGACGTACCGCCACGCGCGACCCCCTCACCGGCCCTGCGGGCCACCCTCTCCCCGGAGGGGAGAGGGCTAAGGAATGCCAAATGTGATGACCTTGACCCCGAAGGGACGGCCCGCTCCGAAAACGCCGCCGGTGGTTGCCGGCGGCACCGTCATATGGGCTAACGAATACGGTTGTTTTCGTCAAAGGATTTGCCATTAAAGAGAATTATTGCGCTTTTCGTTCATCCCGGAACGCCACCTCCGTCAGGCATGAGACAATCGAGGCGCGCTGCTCGTGCAGGAAAAAATGGCCGCCGGGAAGCGTGCGCAGCGTGAAACCCGCGCCGGCGAGCCGTTCCCACCCGGCGACCTCCTCCACCATCACTTCGGTGTCCTCCGCCCCGGCGAAGGCCAGGGCCGGCACCGGAAGCGGCGGCGGATCAGGTTCGAGGAAGGCGTCGGACATGGCGAAGTCGGCCCGCAGCATGGGAAGCATCAGCTCCATCAGGTCGTCGCAAGCCAGCACCTCTGGCGGAGTGCCGCCCAGCGCGGCGAGACGGGCGCGGAAGGTCGCATCGTCCAGCCCGTCGACGGGTGGCCGCCGCGACGTCCGGTGCGGCGCCCGACGCCCCGACACGGCCAGCAGGGCGGGCGGACGCCCCCGCTCCACCAAGGCGCGGGCGGTGGCGTAGGCCAGCGCTGCGCCCAGCGAATGGCCGAACAGGATCAGCGGGCGGTCCTCCAGCGGGTCCAGCGCGCCCAGGAGGGCGGGCACGGCGTCCTCGACCCGGTTCAGTGGCGGCTCGCCGATGCGGTTCTCCCGGCCCGGCAGGCGCACGGCCAGCAGTTCCGTGTCCGGTCTGACGTCCGACGCCCAGTCCCGGAAGACTGCGGCGCCGGCCCCGGCATAGGGAAAGCAGACCAGGGTGCGGCGCGGCGCCGAAACCGGCCGGAAGCCTTGCAGCCAGGGGGATGGGGTGGGGGCCATCACGCCGGTTCCAGCGCGAACAGGTGATGGTGGGCGTGGCTTTCCTCGATGCGGCCCTCGTTCATGTGATAAACGCGGTCGGCGAGGCCGAACCAGCGCTCGTCGTGGGTTACGCAGATGACGATCTTCCCCAACGCCTTCAGCTCCGGCAGCAGTTCCTCGTAGAAGACGCGGCGGAAATGCGGGTCCTGGTCGGCGGCCCATTCGTCCAGCACGATGACCGGCTTGTCCTCCAGCTGCGCGACCACGAGGGCGAGGCGCTTGCGCTGGCCGGTGGACAGGGCGACGGTGCTGAAGCCGCCGTCCGCGACCGTCACCTTGTCCTGCATCTCCAGCCGCTCCAGCAGGGCGCTGACGCGCGCCGGGTCGGTATCGGCGACGCCGTAGAGGCGGCGCGACAGGTGATAGTCGGAGAAGATGGCGGAGATCATGTCGCGGTAGCTCTGCATCCGCTCCGCCGCCACCGGCTCCCCGTCGGCGAGGAGCTCGCCGCCGCTCAACGGCATCAACCCGGTCAGCAGGCGCAGCATGGTGGATTTGCCGGAGCCGTTGCCGCCGGTGACGAAGGTGATTTCCCCCGCCCGGAATTCCGCCGACAGCGGCCCGACCGCGAAGACCGGCGTGCCCTCGCCGTCGTGATAGGCGAAGCTGGCGTCCTTAAGCGCGATGCCGGCGGGCGGGCCGGGCAGCCGCTCCGCCCCTTCGTCCGGGGCACTGCCGGCGGCGGCGCGCAGCCGCTCCTCCATCGCCTCGATGTTGGACAGGGCCATCTCGGTCTGGGCGACCAGCGGGGTGACGAAGGAGACGGTGCTGACCGGCCCGACGATGAACAGGGCCGCCGTGGTCGCCGCCACCACCACCGCGTGATAGCCGGTGGTGAACAGCGGCACGACGAAGACCATCATGCCGATCAGCGTGTAGAACATCGCCTCGACCAGCGCGAAGTTGCGGCCCCACCGTTCCTTCATGTCCACGTTCACCGCGCGCGCCCGGGACGAGGCGTCGGCGAGGTCGCGGATCAGCCCGTCGCCGCGGCGGCGGTTCATCCGCACCTCCTTGAAGCCGCGCAACAGGTCGGTCAGCCCGTCGAAGACACGCGACTCCGCCGCCGCGGCCTCCATCATGCTGCGGCGCAGGCGCTGCACCCGCGCGACCTTCACCGCCACGGCGATCCCGGCGAAGGCGAAGGCCATCACGCAGGCCAGCGGCGACAGCCAAGCCAGATAGACCGCCAGGAAGACCAGCATCACCGCCTGCTGCCCACCGATCGCCAGAAGCGGCAGGGTCTGGGCCAGCGTCTGGGTGTCCTGGGTCAGCACGCCGTGCAGCGACGCCCGCCCGATGCGGTCCACGGTCACGAGGTCGGCGCGGCGCACCAGGTCGAACAGGCGCAGCCGGATCTTGTGGATCAGCCGTTCGGCGTCCTGGGACGCGGTGATCAGCGCGTAATTGTGGGTCACCCCGAACAGCGTCACCGTGACCGCGTACATCACCAGAAGCCGTGGGCTGACGATGCCCTTGGCGGCATCCTTGGCGGCGGCGTCGACCAGCCACAGCAGCGCCGCGGTCGCGATCGCCGACAGGACGTTCATCAGGGCGAGCGTGCGCAGATTCTCCGGAAGCTCGCGCAGGACGATGGCGGCCAGCCTCATGCCACGCCCTCCGCCGCGAGGGTCAGTTCGATCAGGTGGCCTTCCTCCATGTGCAGGCGGCGATCGGCGACGTCGAAATAATGGTCGTCATGGGTCACCGCCACGATGGTCAGGCCGCGCCGCTTCAACTCCGGCACGACCTCCCGGTAGAACTTGAAGCGGAAATGCGGGTCCTGGTCGGCGGCCCATTCGTCGAGGATCAGGATCGGCGCCTTCTCCAGGATCGCGGCGACGAGACCCAGCCGCTTGCGCTGCCCGGCGGACAGGTCGCGCCGCCCGAAGCGGTCGCCCTCCAGAGCGGTGACCCGCTCCATCTCCAGCCAGCGCATCAGGTCGGTGGCCTCCAGAGGGTTGATGGCGTCCTGGCCGTAGAGGCGGGCGAACAGGTGGAAGTCGGCGAAGACGGTCGCCATCAGCTCGCGGTAGGCGGCGATGCGCTGCGGCCCGACCGGCACCCCGTCCACCGTGATCCGCCCGCGCAGAGGGTGGTAAAGGCCGGTCAGCAGCTTGATGAAGGTCGATTTGCCCGACCCGTTGCCGCCGGTGATGAAGATCACCTCGCCGCGCCGGATGGTCAGGTCGAAGGGACCGACCGCGAAGGGTGGCTCGCCCGGCGGGGCGGGGAAGGCGAACTCCACCCCCTCCATCCGCACTTCGGCAAAGTTGACCGGCACCGGCAGGGTGGGGCCGTCGCTTCCGGCCTCCGCCAGTTCCGAAAGCTGGCCCTCCAGAGCCATCATGCGTCCGGCGGCGGCCTCCGCGGCGCTCATCACCGCCAGTGATTGCATCAGCCCGAAGACCGGGGCCGACATGAAGAAGATGGCGGCGGTGATCTTCACCAGCTCCGCCGAGATGGCGCTGGAGTAGGTAGGCACGACGAAGACAACCACGCCCAGCATCAGGTTGAAGGCGCATTCGCCGAACACGAACTGCTGCCAGGTGTGCAGATGAACCGCGCCGCGGGCCGTGGTGGTGCGGCCGGACACGGTGCCGAAGGCGGCGTTCAGGTCGCGGCTGCGGGCGCTGTTCAGACGCTGCTCCTTGAAGCCGTCGAACAGGTCCGACACGCCTTCGAACAGGGCGGCCTCCTCGGCCATCATGGCGCGCTGCCGTTCCTCCAGCGCGCGGCCCAGCCGGACGTAGAACCACGTCCCGGCGCCCAGCAGCCCGCCGATCAGCAGGAAGGCGACCGGCGAGATGGTGGCGATGTAGAGCAGGATCGTTCCGGTCAGCAGGACCGAACGCACCGTCAGCGCCAGGAACTGCGAGTTCTGCGAGATGAGCTGGCTGCTCTGCGTCACGCTCTCGAACAGCGGGGTCTGGCCGAAGCGTTCCAGCTTCCACAGGTCGGCGCGGCGGATCTGGTCGAGCAGCCGCATGCGCAGGCTGTCCACCACCTCCTCCGCATCCGCCGATAAATGGGCGACCATGCGGCCTTCCAGGAGCATGTAGAGGAGGACGCTGACGACGAAGGCGGCGGCCAGGGGCACGTTGACGACGTCGGCCTTCTCCGCGGCGATCTCCTCCGCCCCGCGGTTGACCAGGGCGAGCACCAGCGTGGAGAAGAGGGCCGACCCCAACGCGTAGAGAACCAGCCGGCGCAGCGGCGCCGGTCCGAGCCGTCCCAGCAAGCGGAGGAGGTTCATCGCGCCTGATCCTGCGGAGCGCCATCGTCGATGCGGATGCGCAATGCGTGACGATCCGGGTCGGCGAAGGCGCCGCGCCCGTGGAGCGCCTCGTGGTTGTTCATCGCCAGCAGGCTGTCGGACTCCATGAAGGTCTCCAGCCGCCGCGCCGGGTTGTCCAACTCCGCCTGGAGGATGGCGAGCGCGCGGCGGACCTCCGGCGTGTCGTGCTCCGGGCAGGCGGCCAGCCCGCGGCGCAGCGTGTCGGTGCGGAAGCGGATGAGCGGACGGTCGCCGAAGACGGTGGCGAAGGTCACCTCCACCGCGTCGTGCGACCCAGTGCGGGTGAAGGTGGCGGGGATGCGGAAGGGCAGCGCCGTCCGCGACAGCAGGTCGAGCGCCCAGAGCCCTTCGTTGCTGCCGGCCAGAGCCGCGCGGACACAGCGCGCGTCGCGCAGGCTGGACCGCCCGCCGCCGCAGGCCGCCGCCCGGGCGAAATAGAGCAGCATGTAGCGTTCGGGGGTCGGGAAATACTGGGTGTCGGTGTGGAAGTCCGCCTCGTCGGCGTGCTCGGAGAAGGTGGAGGCACCACCCGCGCGGACCAGTTCGGGCCGGACCTTGATGTCCCACACCACCTTGCGGTCGATCCGGTCGGTCGCGGTCGGCGCGCCGATGCCGACCGCCAGCGCGTAGAGCAGGCGGCGGCGGGTGTCGAGGTCATGGCGGCCGAGATGGGCGTGGCGGATCAGCACGCCGCTGTGGCTGGTCTCCAGCCGGTCGCGGATCGCCGTGGCCAGGGCGGACAGGCCGGGGGCGGCCTCCGCCAGTTCGCCGCGCAGCTCGGTTTCCCGCCCGTCCGGGACGAGGGCGGCGGCGTCGGTCTCCGTCCCGTGGCGGGCGGCCAGGACGGCGAGGACCCGCCCGGTTTCCGCGTCGGGCAGCGGCTCGACGGTGAATTCTCCGCAGCGGAAGCCCAGGTCTTGGAGGTGGTTCAGCATGAAAGGTCCCCAGGCGTTCATTGGGAGAAAAGGTCTGCGGCGGCGCGCAGCATGTCGGCCTGCCCGGCGCGGGGGACCGGCGGCCAGCCGAAGCCCATGCGGCCGAGCAGACCTTGCGTGCGTTCGGAGGTCAGCTCCTGCCGCCTGCCGCGCATCTGGGGGGAGCGCCCGCTGTAGAGGCCGAAGCCCTCCAGCGTCTGAGCCAGCGCGCCGTCCATGTCGGGTTCGCCGATGGCGCGTTCCAGCCGGTCGAGCAGGGTGTCGAAGCCGACCGCCCGCACCGCGCCCGCCATGCCCGCCGCCGAGGTGACGAAATCGGCCAGCGTGTCGCGGCGGTGGTTCTCCACATGGTGCGTCTCGTTGGCGAGGCCGGCGGCGCCGGCCAGCAAAGCCACCGCGCGGGCGACGCGGTCAACGTGGCACAGCCAGACGTGCGAATCGTCGGGCACCACCCCCAGCCGCACGAAGGCGGCCAGCTGCCGGAAAAAGGCGTTGTCCCGCAGGTTCAACTGCAGCGGTCCGCCCTCCGCCGCGAAGACGACGTTGCCGACGCGGTGGATGCTGGCGTTGCGCAGGTCGCTGCGCGCCGCCGTGACCAGCCGTTCCGCCTCCTGCTTGCTGCGGACATAGTAGTTGTCGTCGAGCGTCTCCGGCACCGCGTCGTACTCGGTGACCAATTTGAAGCCGTCCTCCGGCGCCTTGCCGGTGACCGACAGGGTGGAGATCAGGTGGAAGTCCGCCGGGTCGCCGCGCCGCGCGGCGGCGAGGTCGAGAAGCCGGCGCGTCGCCTCCACATTGTCGGCGTGGAACTCCGCGTAGTGGCCGAAATGGTTGACGTTGGCGGCGCAGTGGAAGACCGCCCGCACCCCCTCCGCCAGTGCGCCGTGCGCCGTTGGGGCGAGGCCCAGCCCGTCGCGGCGCAGGTCGCCGGCCCGCACGGTCAGGCGCGGATCGCCGATCAGCGCGGCCCCGCCCGCCGCCCCAAAATAGCCGGCCAGCACGCGGTCCAGCCGGGCGCGGGCGGCCCCGTCGTCGCCCCCGCGGACCAGAGCGGTCACCCGCCGTGTCGGGTCGGACAGAAGCTCCCGCAGCAGATAGGCGCCGAGATAGCCGGAGGCGCCGGTCAGCAGCACCTCGCCATAGTCCCGCCGCTCCGTTCCGTCGAAGGCGTCGTAGGCCGCGTTGCGCGCCTCGTAGGCCCGCTGCTGCTCGGCCAGCGCCCGGTCGCGGGCGGCGTCGAAGGCGGGCAGGGTCGCCTGATAGTCCCGCCAATGGGATCGGACGGCGGCGATGACGCGGTGAAGATGGTCCGGCTGGGGCCGCAGCCGCAGCGCGAAGTCGGCGAGCACCGGGGCTTCGTAGAGGTCGTTGATCTTGCAGGCGAATTCGCGGCGCAGGCGGTTGACCACGGCGATCGCCCGCAGGCTGTCGCCGCCCAGTTCGAAGAAGCCGGCCTCGCGCCCCGGAACGGGCCTTTGAAGCTGCTCGGCCCACAACTCCGCCACCCGCTGCTCCACCGCGTTGCGCGGCGGGGTGTAGGCGCCGGAGGCGGCGCCTTCGGATGGGGCGTGGTCGGCCAGCGCCAGCAGCAGGGCCTTGCGGTCCACCTTGCCGGCCACCGTCACCGGGATCGCCGGCACCCGGATCACCGCCGCCGGCACCATATAGGTGGGCAGCGCCGCCGCCGCATGGGCGGCCCAGGCGGCCTGCGTCGGTTCCGCGGCGTCGGGCGCGAGGCTGACGAAGGCCCACAGCGTCTGGGTGCCCCCCGGCGGCGTGTCCACCAGGGCCACCGCCTGCTGGACGCCGGGGTAGGATTCCAGCCGGTGCTCGATCTCGCCCAGCTCCACGCGCTGGCCGCGCAGCTTCACCTGGCCGTCCGACCGCCCGAGCACCAGCAACTCGCCATTCGGCAGCCAGCGGCCGAGGTCGCCGGTGCGGTAGCGGCGGCCCTTCGCCGTCTCGACGAAGGCGGCGGCGGTCAGGTCGGGCCGGTTCAGGTAGCCGATGGCCAGCCCCATGCCGCTCAGCCAGACATGGCCGATGGCGCCGGGGGGCACCGGCTCCCCATCCTCGTCCAGGATGTGGATGGCGGTGTTGGGCAGCGGGCGCCCTGCGCTCATCCAGGGCGAGTCCGGGCGCAGGATGCCGATGCTGGCCGCGGCGGTGTTCTCGGTCGGGCCGTAGCCGTTGATGTAGCGCAGCCGCGCCGCGTAGTGCAGGGCGTCTGCGGCGTTTGGCGGCTCACCCACCGTCATCAGGATGCGCAGGGTCGGCAGGTCCGCCTGCTCGAACAGCCGCAGATAGGAGGGCGGCAGGGTGGCGGAGGTGACGCCCAGCCGCTCCATCTTGGCGCGCAGCCCGGCGGTGTCGTCCATCTCGGCGCGGCGGATGGGAACGAGGGCGCCGCCGGTCGCCCAGGTCATCACGGAATCGGAGATCCAGGCGTCGAAGGAGGGGGAGGAGCTGAGAAGCGTCCGTTCGTCCGGCTGGACGCCCATCATCCGCGCCATCGACAGGCCGAGGTTCAGCAACCCGCCATGATGCAGCACGACGCCCTTCGGCAGCCCGGTGGACCCCGAGGTGTGGATGATGTAGGCGGGATCGCCTGGACCGCTGCGTTGCCCGGCCTCCGGTTCATGGGAATGGGCGGCGCGGAAGTCCTCGGTCAGGGTTTCCGGGCGAAGAACGGCGTAACCGGCCTGCGCCAGCGCGTCGGGCAGGGGGTGGCCGTCCAGCGCCACGACGACGCGGATGGCGGCGTCGCGGGCCATGAAGGCCAGCCGGTCCGCCGGCAGGTCGCGGGTCAGCGGCAGATAGGCGGCCCCGGCCTTCCAGATCGCCAGCACCGCTTCGGGCAGGGCGGGCGAGCGCTCCGTCAGGACGCCGACCGCTTCGCCGGTCCGCACGCCCTGCGCCAGCAGCGCGTGGGCCAGCGCGTTGGCGCGGGCGTCCATCGCGGCGTAGCTGGTTTCCCCGTCATCGGTGATGAGGGCGGGTCGGTCCGGCTGCGAGCGCGCCAGCGCGGCGAACTGGTGGTGGAAGCAGGGAACCGGGTGCGGCATCGCCGGACCGCGCTCCCACGCCGCGAGCAGCGTCTCCTCATCCGGCAGCAGGGCGGGCAGCGGTTCGCCCCTCGCTCGCTGCGGATCGGCCAGCCGACGCGCCCAGCCGGCCAGCGCCGCGGTCCAGGCCTGGGCAGTCTCCCGCTCGTAGAGGGCGGCGTTGGCGTAGAGCTGGAGGACCAAGCCACCGTCCGCCTGCCCCTCATGCACCAGGACGAGGTCCTGGGCGGGGGCGCTGTGGCGCAGCTCGTACTGGATGCCGCCGCTGGTGAGGGCATCGATGGCCGCGAAGCGAAGCCCGTCACCCCGTGGGGCGGCCATCGCCGGATTTTCCGTCACCGCCAGATCGAACAGCGGGTAGCGGGCGGGGTGATGCGCCTGCGGCTGGTGGCGCCGGAACTCCTGATGAATGCGGGCGAAGGGCTGGCGGCCATGACGCAAGGCTTCCGCCAGACGGCTTTGCGTGGCCTTGACGGCCTGTTCCAGCGGCTCGCTCCGGTCCACCTGGAAAGGCACCGGCAGCATGTTGACATAGTAGCCGACGACGCCCGCCTCCTCCGCCGTTTCGCGGGTGGAGGCGGCTGTGCCCATCAGGAACGCCGCCCGGCCGGTGCGGCGCCGCACTTCCCATGCCATCAGGGTCATCATCAGGGCGTGCAGACTGGCGCCGTTGCGCCGGGCGAGGGCGCGCAACGCCTCCGCCACATCCGGGGCGAGGCGGACGCGGTGGCAATGGCTTCCCTTGGCCGTTTCGGCGTTGCGCACCGGCGGACGGGGCTTGTCGAGCGGCCATTCCTCGAAGGCGGCGGGATCGATCCCGGCGAGCAGGTTTTGCCAATGCTCCGCGTCCGCCTTGGCGGCCTCGCTGGCGAGGTGGTTTTCCTCCCGCGCGGCGGATCGGCCGAAGCCGGGCGCACGGCCGGGTGGGGACACCCTGCGCAGCAATGCGGCCAAGTCGTCTGCCAGCAGGCCGAGGGACAGGCCGTCGCCGATGGAATGGTGCAGGGCCAGCCAGAACAGGGCGCCGCTGCCGTCCGCCACCCGCACCAGCCCGGCCCGCCACAGCGGCGGAGCGGCCATGGCGAAGGGCGCCGTCTGACGCTCCCGGAAGAGGTCCAGCGCGGCAGTGCGGTCGGGGGCCGTCCGCATCTCCAGAACGTCGGTCACGGGAAGGACGACACGGCGGAGCGTGCCGCCCTCGTCCTCGCGGAAGCTGGTGCGCAGCGCCTCGTGCCGATCGGTCAGGGCGGCCCAGGCGTCCTGCCAGCGGTCGTTGGCAGGGACATCGCCCTCAACAGCCAGCGTCAGGGGAATGTTGAAGCCGCGGACGTCCAGCCCGGCCTGCTCGGCCACCCAGAACTCCCGCTGGCCTTCGGTCGCGCGGTCAGATTCGGCATCGGATGGGAAATCCGCAGGAGCGGCGGCGAGGCGGGCGGCGAAGCCGCGCAGCATCGGCTCGGTGAACAGGTCGCGGGCAGAGACGGGGCGCCCCAGTTCCGTCTCCAGCGCATGGGCGACGGCGATGGCGAGCAGGCTGTGGCCGCCGAGCGCGAAGAAATTGTCGTCGCGCCAGACCGGGCCGCGGCCCAGCCGCTCCGCCCAGACGCGGGCGACGGTCTCCTCAAGCCGGCCCTGCGGCGCCATCTGCGCACCCTGCGGGGCGTGGCCGGCGATCAGCCCTTGCAGCGCCGCGCGGTCCACCTTGCCGGACGCCGTGACCGGCACCGTCTCCACCGCGATCAGCCCGGCCGGGATCATCACCGCGGGCAACCGCTCGGCCAGCCAGCCGCGCCAGGGCTCCTCGGCCGGAACCGGCCTGCCCGGCACGGGGCGGACGAAGGCCCACAGGCTCTGCGCCGCGCCGGCCTTGCCCTGCACCAGGGCCACCGCCTGCGCAACATCGGGGTGGCTGCTGAGCGCCTGTTCGATCTCTCCGAGTTCGATGCGGATGCCGTTCAGCTTCACCTGATCGTCGATGCGGCCCAGCACCTCCAACTCGCCGTCGGCGCGCCAGCGCCCAAGGTCGCCGGAGCGGTAGAGCCGTCCGCTTCCCGTCCCGATGAAGGCCGCTGCCTCCTGCTCCGGACGGTTCCGATAGCCGCAGGCGAGGTTGGCGCCGCCCAGCCAGATCTCCCCCACCGCCCCCGGCGGCACCGGCCGGCCCGCCGCGTTGCGGATGTGGACCGACGTGTTGGGCAGCGGACGCCCGACCGGCAGGAAGCCCCGGTCCTCCGCGCTTAACAGCCCCATGGCGCTGGTGATCGTGTTCTCGGTCGGGCCGTAGGCGTTGTAATAGCGCAGCCGCCCGGCATAGGCCCGCACGTCCGCCGCCAGCGGCGCCTCGCCCCCGGTCACCAGGATACGCAGCGACGGCAATTCCGCCCCGTCGAACAGGCGCAGATAGGTCGGGGTGAGGTCGGCGACGGTCACCCGCTGCTCCGCCAGGAAAGCGATCAGGCGGGCCGGCGCGCTCAGCACCTCGTAGGGAACGGCGCAGAGCGCCGCCCCGGCGGCCAGCGGCACGCCGATGTCCGACAGCGACACGTCGAAGGAGGGCGAGGCGAACATCAGCGACCGGTCCTCGGCGGTCAGGCCAAAGGTCTCGACAGCGCCCAAGACCATGTTCACGTAGGCGCCGTGGCTGACCGGCGTGCCCTTGGGGCGGCCGGTGGAGCCGGAGGTGTAGAGGATGTAGGCGGTGTCCTCCGGTCCGGTCGCGGCTTGCGGACGGTGGGCGTGCGCCGTGCGGAAATCGGCGGACAGGTCTTCCGGGCGCAGAACGGGCAGGGCGGACAGCGCGTCCGGAACCGCCGCGCCGTCCAGCGCCAGCAGCAGGGCCGCTCCGGCGTCCCCGGCGATGAAGGCCAGCCGCTCGGCCGGCAGGTCGGAGGCCAGCGGCAGATAGACCGCTCCAGCCTTCCACACGCCCAGCAGGGCGGCGGGCAGGTTGGGGGAGCGGCCGGTCAGCACGCCGACCACGGTTCCCCGCTCCACCCCGCGCTCACGCAGAGCGTGGGCGATGGCGTTGGCCTCCGCCTCCACCGCGCGGTAGGTCAAAACGCGGTCGGCACCGATGACCGCCGGGCGTCCGCCCTGGCCGGTGCCGGGACGGTCGATCAGCCGCTCGAACAGCGCGTGGAAGGTCAGCGTAGGGCGCTCCGCCGCCGGACCATGCTCCCACGAAGCGAGAGTGGCTTCTTCCTCCGGCAGCAGGGCGGGCGGCGTCGCCTCGGCGCGGGCGTCGTCGTCCCCCAGCCAGCGCGCCCAGCCGGTCAGCGCGTCGAACCAGCGCTCCGCCGTGTCCTGGGCGTAGAGCGCGGCGTTGACGTGCCATTGCAGCAGCAGCCCGCCGTCGGCCAGCCCTTCATGGATCAGCACCATGTCCTGGCCCGGCGAGTGGCCGGTGCGTTCATAGGCCGGCCCTTCGCCATTGGGACGGACGAGGCACAGCGGGCCGGCGGCGCGGGCACCTTGCGGATTCTCCGTCACCGCGATGTCGAACAGCGGGTAGCGCGCCGGGTCGCGGTGCTGCGGATGATCCTCCCAGAAGCCGTGGCAGATCCGTGCGAAGGGCATACGGGCGTGCTGAAGCGCCCCGGCCAGAGCCGCCTGGGTGGCGCGCAACTCCGCCCCGAAGGGGATGCCGGCAACAGGATAAAAGGCCAGCGGCAGCATGTTCACGCCATAGCCGACGACGCGCATGTCCTCGGCGGTTTCCCGTATGTCGCCGGTGGTCCCGATGGTGAAGGCGCCGCGTCCGGTGCGCCGCCGCACCTCGCGCGCCAACAGGGTCAGGAGGATGGCGTGCAGGCTGGCCTCGTGCCGGCGGGCGACCGCCTTCAACCCGGCGGCGGTGGCCGGGTCCAGACGCAGCTCGAACCGGTGGCTGCCCGGTGTGGCCCCGGCGGCGCGCGGCGTGTCGAGCGGCCAGTCCTCGAAGGCCTCGGGGGGCAGGGCGGACAGGTGTTCCCGCCAATGGGCCTCGTCCGCCGCGTGGTCCGGGCCGTCCAGATAGCGCAACTCGCGGGCGGCTATGGCGGCGTAGCGGGCAGACAAGGGTGGCAGGGGTTCGCCGGCCAGAAGGGCGGTCAACTCCTCCAGCAGGATGCCGACCGAGCGTCCGTCGCCAATCGAATGATGCATTGCCATCCAGAACAGCGGCGAACCGCCGTCCGCCAGCCTCACCAGCCCGGCCCGCCACAGCGGCGCGGTCGCCATGGCGAAGGGTTCCCCCTGGCGGGCGCGAATGTGGGCGAGAGCCGCGGTGCGGCCGGTCTGGGTGGACAGCTCCAGCGCACCATCGACGGTGGCGGCGACGCGGCGGTGCAGGCACCCTTCCGCGTCCTCCGCGAAGGTCGTGCGCAACGCTTCATGCCGCTCCACGAGCGCTGTCCAGGCGTCCGACCAGCGTGCCGGGTCCGGGACTTCCCCCTCCACGGTGCGGATCACCGGGATGATGAAGGGGCGCGTGTCCAGCCCCGCCGCTTCGGCCACCCGGAACTCCCGTTCCCCTTCGGTGGCGAGGTCGGAGCCATCCGCGTCGGCCTGGGGCGCTGCCGCATCGCGCAACTCCGCCACCTTGCGGGTGAAGCCGGCCAGGGTCGGTGCGGCGAACAGGGCGCGCGCCGGAACGGTCACGCCCAGCTCCTGGGACAGCCGGTGCGCGATGGTCACCGCCAGCAGGCTGTTGCCGCCGAGCGCGAAGAAGTTGTCGGCACGCGCGACCTCCTCGCCCAGCAGACCGCCCCACAGGGCGGCGATGCGGCTTTCAAGTCCGTCCAGTGGCGCCTCCCGCTCCGCCGTGGCGGCGTGGCCATCGGAATGGGAATGGGCGAGGCGGAGCAGGGCGTCGCGGTCGATCTTGCCCGCCGGCGTCAGCGGGAGGCTGTCCACCGCCGTCACGCTGGCCGGCACCATGAAGGCGGGCAGGCGGTCGGCGAGGAAGGCGCGCCACCCCTCCTCGTCGGGAAGGGCGGCGCTGTCCTTGGCGCGGACGAAGGCGCGCAGGGCCTTGGTGCCTTCGGCCGCGGCGTCCACCAGCACGACGGCCTGTGCGGCGGCGGGGTGGGCCAGCAGGTCCTGCTCGATCTCGGCAAGCTCGACGCGCTGGCCGTGCAGCTTCACCTGATGGTCGATGCGGCCGCACAGGATCAGTTGGCCGTCCACCGTCCAGCGCCCCAAGTCGCCGGTGCGGTAGAAGCGGCCCTCCGCCGTCTCGACGAAGGAACGGGCGGTCAGCTCCGGATTGTTCAGATAGCCACGGGCGAGACCCACTCCGCTCAGCCACACCTCCCCCGGCAGGCCGGGCGGGACCGGCGTCCCGTCCGGGCGGCGCAGCGTGACACGGACATTGGGCAGCGGGCGTCCGGCGGGCACCGGGCCGCTGCGCCCGCTGTCGGGCAGGATGCGGCCCATGGTCGCGAGGATGCTCGCCTCGGTGGGGCCGTAGGCATTCCAGAAGGCCGGCCCGGCGGCGTGGTGACGGGCATCGTCGGCGTTCGGCGCCTCTCCGCCGGTCAGCAGGATGCGCAGGCCGCGGAACGGCTTCTCCTTGCTGACCCGCAGATAGGAGGGGGCATGGAAGGCCACGGTGACGCCCAATTCCGCATAGGCGTCCTTCAGCGCCCAGGGATCGTCGCGCAGGTCCGACGGCACGGGAACCAGAGCCATGCCGTGCAGCAGTGCCAGCCCGAGTTCCCACAGCGAGGCGTCGAATCCCGGCGTCGCCGTCAGCGCCATACGGTCGTCCGCCAGCAAGCCGACCGTCTCCCCGGTCGCCAGCGCGGCGTTGACGAAGCCGTCGTGCCGGACCGCCACGCCCTTCGGATGCCCGGTGGTGCCGGAGGTGTAGATGATGTAGGCGAGGTCGTCCGGCGCCCCGGCCACGGAGGTCCGTTCGGGGGAACTCTCAAGCCATTCGGGACGGATCAGCGTGGGAATGGCATCTGCCAGGGCGGGCGGGACGGGCTGGCCGTCCAGCGCGATCAGCAGCCGGGCGCCCGCGTCGCGGACCATATAGGCCATGCGCTCCGGCGGCAGGTCTTGGGCCAACGGCAGATAGGCCGCCCCGGCCTTCCAGATTCCGATCACCGCCGCGGGCAGGTCCGGTGAGCAGCCGGTCAGGACCGCCACCGGCTCCTGCCGCGCCACACCGCAGCGGAGCAGGGCGGCGGCGATGCGGTCGGCGTCCCGGTTCAGGTCGCCATAGGTCTGCACGCCGCTGCGGGTGACCACGGCGGGGCGGTCCGGCAGGCGGGCGGCAATCTCTTCGAACAGCTCATGGGCACGGTGGGCCGGACGGGGCCGCTCCTCGCCATGCTCCCAGCGCTCCAGAAGGGCCGACTCCTCCGGCAGCAGGGCGGGCAGCGGGGACGCCAGCCGCGCCGGTTCGGCGGCCAGCCAGCGCGCCCAGGCGGCGAAGCCGACCAACCAGGAGCGCGCGGTGTCCTCCGTATAAACGTCCGGATTCCACAACAGCGCCAGTTCCAGCCCTTCGCCGTCCTCCGCCGTCACCGGCTCGTGGCTGAAGGCGAGGTCGAGGCCGGCGGCGGGGTGGGCGAGCGCACCAGGCAGGCGGCGCGGGGCGAGGGACAGGGCGCTGGCCGGATCGATGCTGGTTCGCGGCGGGTTGGCGGTCAGCGCCATCGCGAAGAGGTTGGAGCGGGCGGGCGGCAGCGCGTCGGGCCGGCGCTGGCGGAATTCACGCTGGATCAGGTTGGCGGGCAGGCCGGCGTGTCCGACCGCCTCGGTCAGCGCGTCCTGGGCGGCGCGAACCTGTCCGGCCAACGCTCCGGTGACGCCGGGCAGGACGACCGGCACGAGATTGACGAAATGCCCAACGGCGTCCTCGGCTCCTGCGGGGCGCAGCGAAACGCCGGTTCCCAGGATCAGGTCGGTCCGTCCGCCGCGCCGCCGCGTCTCCGCCGCCAGGATCGCCAGCAGCAGGCCGTGCAGGCCGACGCCCTGCGCCTTCGCGATGGCGGCGAGGGCCGCGGTGGTCGCGGCGTCCAGCCGCTCCGCCAGGGGTGGGGCGGAGCGCCCGCCGGGTGTGGCTGGGCGGGGGCGGTCGAGCGGAAGCTCCTCGAACGCCTCCGGCGGCAGGGCGTCCAGCTTGGCCCGCCAGAAGGCGCGGTCCTGCTCCGCCCGGCCGGAACGGTGGTGATGCGCCTCGTCCCGCGCGGCCTGCGCGACGCCGTGCGGCGCCGAGGGCAAGGGGCGGCCCAGCAGCAGGGTAAGGACATCCTCCTGCACGGTGCGGGCGGACTGGCCGTCCACCACCGCGTGGTGCAGCACGAACCAGAACAGCGTCTCATTGCCGGATTCGATGAACATCAGGCCGGCGCGGGCCAGAGGCGCCTGGGTCAGTGCGAACGGCGTCCCGGCGTAGCCGGCGATCAGCTCCCGCGCCTCCTCCGGGACGTGGCAGCGGTCGACGGAAAAGCCGACGGAGGACGGCAAACCGGCGGCGGGAACCGTGCGCCAGCGCACCCGCCCGTCGGCATCGGTGTGGAAGGCGGTGCGCAGGGCGGGGTGGCGCTCCAGCAGCGCGGCCCAGGCGGCGCGCCAGCGCTCCACCTCCGGAACCGGGCCGCGCACCGACAGGACGCGCACGACGTGCGACCCGACGGCGGCGAGGCCGAGCTTGGCGGCGACCCAGAAATCCTCCTGACCGGCGGTGGCGGGACCACTGGTCAGGTCCGGCGCGGCGGTGTCCTCGTCTGTCTGTTCTGCGATGCGGCGGGCCAGCGCCTCCACCGTCTGAGAGGCCAGGATCACCGGCACCGTCACCGGATGGCCGAGCGCGTGGAGGCGCTGGCCCACCGCGATGGCGAGCAGGCTGCTGCCGCCGATGGCGAAGAACGGGTCGTCCCGCATCACCGGGCGGGTGTCCAGAACCTCTTCCCACACCGCGGCGATGGCCCGTTCCAGGTCGCCCTGCGGCGGTGTTCCACCCGTGGCGCGTGGCGCGGTCAAAGCCTCCTCGGCGAGCGCCAGCAGGGCGCGGCGGTCGGTCTTGCCGGCGGAGCTGATCGGCATCCGCGCCACGGCGCGGACCCGCGCCGGGACCATGTAGGCGGGCAGGGTGCGGCCGAGGAACGCGCGCCAATCCTCCCCCTGCGCGGCCTCCGGATCGGCGCTCTCGACGATGGCGGTCAGGCGGCCCTGGTGCTGAAGGACGGCGGCGCGGCTGACCAGCGGGTGGCGCAGCAGCGTCCGTTCGATTTCGCCCAGCGACACCGACTGGCCGGACACCTTCACCATGTCGTCGGCGCGGCCCAGCGTCTCCAGCTCGCCGTCCGCGTTCCAGCGCCCCAGGTCGTGCGTGCGGTAGGCGCGCCCGAAGCGCGTTTCCACGAAATTCTCCGCCGACAGCTCGGGTTGGTTCAGGTAGCCGCGCGAGACGCCCCGCCCGACGACGTGGATCTCCCCGACCGCGCCGTCGGGGACTTCGTTGCCGTGGCGGTCGAGCAGATGGACGGCGTTGTTGATGAAGGGGCGCCCGCTTGGCAGCGGGCCGTCGCCATGGGGGCTCACCTTGTGCATGCAGATGGTGCCGCAAACCTCGGTGGCGCCATGCATGTTCCAATAGTCGAGGTGGCGGGCGTAATGCCGCGCGTCGTCGGGGTTCGGCCGCTCCCCGGCGGTCAGGATCATGCGCAGCCCCGCCGGCACCGCCCCGCGCAGAAGCCGCAGGTAGGACGGCGTGAACAGGGCGATGGTCACCCTCAGCCGGGCCATGTGTTCGAGCAGTCGCGCCGGATCGTCGATCAGCGCCCGCGAGGCCGGAACATAGGCGGCACCGGAGAGCAGCGGCAGGCACAGTTCGCGGAAGCCCAGGATGAAACCGGGGGAGGTGGACAGCAGAACCCGGTCGCCCGGCCCGACGCCCTGCGCCTCCGTGTGACCGAGCGCCAGATTCACGCAGGCGTCGTGCCGGATCAGCACGCCTTTCGGCTGGCCGGTCGAGCCGGAGGTGAAGAGGATGACCGCCAGCCCGTTCGCCAGACCGTTCGCCGGGCCGGGACGGTTCGGGCGTTCCATGGACTTGGCGAGGCTGTCCCCGTCCAGGGATTCGGGGCGCAGGACGGCTTGCGGCCGCTCCGCCCCGCCGTTGGCGGACAGGGCATCGGCCAGCGCGTCCGGCGGTATCAGACCGTCCAGAGCAATCAGCAGCCGCATCCCCGCTTGCCGCGCCATGTTCGCCAGCCGCTCCGGCGGCAGGTCGGCGACCATCGGCACGTAGACGCCGCCCGCCTTGAGAATCCCGAGGAACGCCTGCGGCAGATAGCCTGACCGCTCCGCCAGCACCCCGACCGGCTCTTCCCTGTCCAACCCGAGGGCCAGCAGCGCATGGGCCAATGCGTTGGCTGCTGCGTCCAGCCCGGCGTAGTCGAGGATGACGGCCTCCGTCACCACCGCCGGGGCGTTGGGATACCGCTCCACAAGCCGTTCGAACCCCTCGTGCAGACGAAGATCGGGCCAGTGTCTGACCGGCCCGAAACTTTTGGACAGAGGAAGGTCGACGTTGGGGAGGTGCGGCGTGGTGTCGGGCATCGAAGTCCCCACTATTCCTTCGGCGTTGCAATGATCCGACGGGACAATTCGCGGCGAATTTTTACAGAAACGTCATATGCGTCCCAAAAAGGGATTAGATCGCCAAAAATACGTCTTAAGGAGGGATTGTCAACGAATGATACAACTTAAAGAGATTTTGACAAACGGAAAAGCCGCATTACGGACATGGAACGTCTTCGAACACACCAACGTGTGGTTATTCCGTTCCGACGGGAATCGCTGCCGTCACGGCGGATCGGATGGGTTGCGGCTGGTTCATCAAAGGTTGCAGCGCCGGCCTGCAAGAACGGAATCCGCGCCAACCCTGTTGATGGAAGGAGCGTTCACATCACGGGTGGAGGGATCGCATGAGCAAGGCGGAGTCCAAGAAGCAACAGATGGCCGCCGGCGCGGCGCTGGCGGCCAAGCGCGGGGAGCAGCCGGAATCCAGCCTGCGCGGCGCGTCAAAAGAAATGGTCAAGTCGATGAGCGAAAAGGAACTGCGGGAGATGGCGTCCGCGAAGCGCAAGGACCTGCCCACTCGTGGTTCAAAGGATGACGCGAAGGATTGATGTCAGGCTGTTCTGGGGACACTGACGGGGGTTGACCCCGTCAGTTCTGTTCCTGCGGACGGAACGTGGCGACGCGGTAGGCGTACCAAGCGGCGATGGCGGCGATGACCAGCTTGGCCAGCGGGTCCATCCAACCCGACACCTTGTCGTACTGGCCTTCCAGCAGATAGCCCGCACCGGCGAGGACCAGCGACCACAGCGCCGTTCCGATGGTCGAATAGACCAGGAAGCGGGCCAACCCCATCCCGGCGATCCCGGCCGGAACGGAGATCAGCGTGCGCACCGCCGGGATGAGGCGCCCGATCAGCACCGACGCCGCGCTGTGCCGGCGGAACCGGCCCGTCGCCTCGTCAACCTGCGCGGGCGCCACCGTCAGCCATCGGCCATGCCGGGAGGCCAACCGCTTCAGCTGCGCGCTGCCCAGCCACAGCCCGGCATAGTACCAGAACAACGCTCCCGCCACCGAACCCGCGGTGCCCGCCAGCACCACCAGCGGCAGGCTGAGATCCCCGCGGGCCGCGACGAAGCCGGCCAGCGGCATGATGAGTTCCGATGGGATGGGCGGAAAGACGTTCTCCAGCAGCATCAGAAGCGCGATGCCGGCGTAGCCGCCGCTCTCGACCATGTTTGTGATCCACTCGAACACGCGGTCCTCCGGTTCCGGTTGCCTGGATAACCCGCCAGCGCCGCGGGAGTTCACCGGCTCTGTGCGCTGTCACATAACGCGGTCGGAAATTTCTGCTAACTCATTGATTTTCTGTCAGCGCGAGTCAGAGGAAGTGGTCAAATTTGCCACAATTCCTGTCTTTCCAAGCTGGCCGTGCCATATATGGTGACATCGTCTTTCGCAAGACTCTGGCTTCCGTGCTTCCGTGCTTTGGTCGTGCCCCCTGATGTGGTGCAGGAGCTGTGGGGACCCGGCCCGCCGAAGCGCCCCCGGAGCTGGCGTAGGCGGGCCGGTTGTCCACAGCAGGCGGCCATCATGGTTCTTCGGTGGAGTCTGGTCACCACAACACATTCTCGACCGAGGGTGACCACGATGACCGACGAGGTGATGGCGTTTCGCGCGATGCTTGAGAAGGGCACGGATGCCGATCTGCTGCGCGAGATGATCGGCTTTGCCGCCGAGCGCTTGATGGAACTGGAAGTCCAAGGGCTGACCGGCGCCGCTCATGGCGAACGCTCCGCCGCGACGAGGACGCGGTGCGTGCCGCGCCGAGCGAGCCGGGGAGCAGCGGGCAGGTCAACCGGCTGAAGGCGATCAAGCGCGCGATGTATGGCCGGGCCGGCTTCGATCTGCTGCGTGGTCGGGTCCTCGGCCGCGCCTGACGCGAACTTCGAAACCCAGAACACGCCCCCGGTGATCCACGCAAAACTTGGAAGAGCCCAATCTTGGATGGCACCGAAGCGGGACCACATATCCGGGATGATCTCGAATCCGCCGTTCCGGCTCGGCCGCCGCACCGTCCTCGCCGCTACCGTCGCGTCCCTTGGCTGCGCCCTGGCGCGCCCGCTGCTTGCCGCCCAACCGGCGGCCGGGGCCGCGTTCGATCCGGCCTTGCTGGACCGGGCGATCAAGCAGGCGGCGGGGCTCGACCAGATCCACGCGCTGGTCATCGGGCGGCATGGGGAAGTGGTGTCGGCGGAGGCCTTCCGGGGGCCGGCGGTGAACCGCGCCGTGAACGTCAAGTCGGTGTCCAAGACCATCGCCGCCTCGCTCGTCGGCATCGCCATCGACCGCGGGGTCCTGCGCGGCGTCGATGTTCCTTTGGCCGAGGCGGCGCCGGGGCTGGTTCCGGCGGCCGTCGATCCGCGGGTGCGCCGGATCACCATCGCCGACCTTCTGACCATGCAGGCCGGTCTGGAGCCGACTTCCGGGCCGGGTTATGGCCGCTGGATCAACAGCCGCAACTGGGTCGCCGACGCGCTGCGCCGTCCCTTCGTCACCGAGCCGGGCGCGCGGATGCTCTATTCGACCGGCAGCTACCACCTGCTGGGCGCTGCGCTGTCCAGCGCGTCGGGGCGCAGCCTGCTGTCCCTGGCGCGGGACTGGCTGGGCGAGCCGCTGGGGATCGACGTGCCGTCCTGGACGCGCGACCCGCAGGGCTTCTATCTCGGCGGCAACAACATGGCGCTGTCGCCGCTCGACCTCTTCCGCTTCGGCGAGCTGTGGCGGCAGGGCGGGCAGTGGAACGGACAGCCGGTCATCAGCGCCGCCTGGGTGGAGGCGTCCTGGGTGCCGCGCACCCGCTCCCCCTTCTCCGGCGACGACTACGGGTACGGCTGGTTCCTCGCCAAGGCGAAGGGGCACCGCATCGCCTACGCGCGCGGCTACGGCGGGCAGATGCTCTATCTGGTGCCCGGCCTGGGGCTGACCGTCGTCGTCACCTCCGACCCCGGCCGGCCGGCGCGCTCGGATGGCCATGTCGGCCTTCTCAACGCCCTGCTGACCGACGCGATCATTCCGGCGGCGGAGATGGCCTGACGGGCCGGCGGATCAGGCGGACAGCGCATTGCTGCGCAACCGCCGCATCACGTCCCGTCGCGGCAGGCGGGCCACCAGCACGGCCCCGACCGCTGCCATCGCTGCAATGGTGCCGACGAAGACGGCCAGGGGAACAGCGCCTCCAGGCAGAGGAGCGCCGTCGGCAAGGCTGGCGACCACCGTTGCCCCGCCGACCCAGCCGAGCGGCACCGCGACCGCGGCGACGGCGGTGCCCAGAATGGTGAATTCCAGGACCACCGCTTGAACCATGGACCACCGCCCGATCCCGAGGGCGTGCAGGATCGCCATTTCGTGAAGCCGCCGCCGCGCGCTGTTGGCGATGGCGCCGAGAAGGACCACGGCCGCCGCGCCGAGTGCGACGGCGGACAGGCCGTTCAGAAGCCCGCGCACGGTCCGGACGGTCGAACCGAGCGTGTCGAGCACCTCCGCCACGCGGATCGTGGGGGCTTGCGGGACCGCCTCGGCCACCGCCGCCTCCACCGCCGAAACCGCGTCGGGCGGCGACCAGGCGGCGGCGATGAGGCTGTGCGGCGGCGGTTCGGGGAAGGGGGACAGGAGAACCGGAAAATCCAGGTCGAGCCGCGTCCAGTCGATGCGCCGCAGGTTGGCGATGGTCGCGGTCACCGGGCCGCTCGCCAGGGCCAGCGTGACGCTGTCCCCCACCGTCAGGCCCAGCCGGCCGGCCACCTGCGCGTCCAGCGAGGCGAGCGGCGGACCGGCGTAACCTTCGGGCCACCAATCCCCCGCCACGATCCGGTCGGTGGGGACGGGGCGGTCGCGCCAGGACAGGCCGCGGTCGCCGCGCATCGCCCAGCCGACGGAGCGCGGGGCATCCGCCTCGGTGATGGCGAAGCCGTTGAGGCGGCTGATCCGGGCGTGCAGGAAGGGCGCCGTCTCGACCCGCCCGACGCCGGGCAGGGCGGAGAGGTGTTCGTTCAAGCGGGTGCCGTCCGGCGGGGGAATGTTCAGGACAACGACGGAGGGCGTCTGCGTCGGCAGCGTCGCCGCGACATGGCCGGTTGCGGACTGCCCGACCACGCCGACCGCGACCAGCAGGGTCAGGCCGATGCCCAGCGCGACGGCCACCGGGACCGTCGGTGCGCCGGGGCGCCCGAGGTTGGCGACGGCCAGCCGGACCACCGGCCGCCGTCCGCGCGCCAGCCGGCGGGCCATCCCCGCGAGCCCGCGCCCCAGCAGCGCAAACGCCGCCGCCACCAGCCCGGCGACGAAGAGGAAGCCGGCGACCGCGAGCGGCATGCCCGTCCAGGCTGCGAGAAGGCCGGCGAGCGCCAGAGCCAGAAGCGCGACGGCGCCACGGGTCCGCCACCCCACCGGCTGGGCCAAGCCGTCCACCGCCCCCCGCCAGATCGCGGCGGGACTGCTCCCGGCGGCGCGGGCCAGCGGCGGCACGGCGCAGAGCAGCGCCGCCAGCAGCCCGACCGCCCCGGCCAACAGCAGGGCCGCCGGATCGACGGCGCCGCCCGTTTCCGGCATCCAATCGAGCGGCAGGGCGCGCACCGCCGACGCGGCCAGAACGGCGCCGGTCCCCAGGCCGATCAGCAGCGCCACGCCGACCACGGCCAGCGTCTGCACCAGGAAGGCGGTGAAGAGGAGGCGTGGCGAGCCGCCCAGCGCCTTCAGCGTCGCCAGGACCGGCAACCGCCGGGCGAGATGCGCCGACAGAGCGCGGCCGACGCCGACGCCGCCGATCAGCAGGACGGCCAGCGATCCCAGAAGGAACAGCGCGCGGGCGAGGTGCACGGTGCGGTCCACGCCCGGAATGCCGTTGGAGGCATCGACGATCCGCCATCCCGCGTCGGGGAAGCGGTCTTTCAGATCGCGCAGGATCGCCTCGGACCGGACCGCTTCCGGCAGGACGAGGCGATAGTACCAGTAGACGGGCATCCCCGGCTCAGCGAGGCCCGTCACGTCCAGCGCTTTGCGGTCGATGACGACGCGCGGGCCGAGGGAGAAGGCGCGGAAGGCCCGGTCCGGCTCATGCTCCAGCACGGCGCGGATCGCGACCTCGGCGGCGCCGAGCCGCAGCCGGTCGCCGACGCCCATCGCCAGCGTGTCGAGGAGATCGGCGGACACCGCGGCGCCCCATCGCCCGTCCCGATGGGCCAGTGCGTCGTCGAGGGACGCGGCGCCGGACACCGCCGCCGTGCCAACCAGCGGGTAGCTTCCCTCAACCGCCTTCAGCTCGACCAGGGTACGGGCGTCGCCTCTCACCGTCGAGGCGACGGGTCGCAACTCCGCCGTCTCGCCGACCCTGCCGATCGTGTCGAGGACAGCCCGTTGCTCCGGCGTGGCCGGTGCGTGGAACAGGCGCAGGGAGAGGTCGCCGCCGACCGCCTCGCGCGCGGTGGCCCGCATCCCCTCCAGCACGCCGCCGCTGAGCGAGCCGACGGCGGCCATCATGGCGGTGCCCAGCGCCACCCCGAGGATAACGATCCAAAGTCCGGCGACGCCGCCCCGCAGGTCCCGCCAAGCCAGCCGCAACGCCATGCGCAGATGAGTCATGGCGGACATATCGTGAAGGTCCCGCCGGCCGGCAACCGCTTCGGTCGCGCTGCTGTCGGGTTTGGCATTTTCCCTCTCCCCTCCAGGGAGAGGGAAAGGTGAGGGGGTTGCGCCTTTGCCGGACCTGGCGCCACGGGCATCCCCCTCACCCTCCCCACGCCTGCGGCGCTGGTCCCCTCCCTCTCCCCGCTTTCGGCGGACCAAAGGTCCGCCTGTCGCGTCAGCGCAAACTTCGTTTGCGCGTGAGCGGAGGGGCGAGGGCCATAAAGGCGATTGCGCGCGGCTAACCCCGGCAGTGCAGCCGCCGCCGGTGGCGGGGTGGCAGGGGATGGGCGGACTGGACCGCCGCCATGGTACGCAGGCGCTCCGCCATGGCCGGCGGGAAGGGCGTCACCTTGCGGGTCCGCAGATCGACGTGGATCGACAGCTGCTCCATGGTCGCCGCGACCGTTCCGTCGTCGGCACGCCGGATCTCCAGCAGGCTCAGCAGCCGCTTGTCGTCGGCGTCGAGCAGCCGCAGGGCCACCCGCAGGGGCGTGCCGACGCGCAGCTCCCGCCGGTAATGCACCGCCACATCGACCACGAACAGGCCGAACCCCTCGTCCCGCGTGTAGGTCTCGCCCAGCCCCCATTGCTCCATCAGGGCGTAGCCAACCTCGTCGAACAGAGCGACGTAGCGAACCATGTTCATGTGGCCGTAAAGGTCGATCCAGCTCTCTTCGACGGTGTGCACGCCGGACAGCAGGATGTCGGACGGCAAGATGTCCGGCGGCAGGGCGTGGTCCTGGGTCATGGGGTGCCTTGAAGGGGGGAGGTCTGGTCCGGCGGGAACACGCCGCGCAGCCATTGCCGGATGGCGGAGATGACCGGCGTGTTCCAGCGGTGGACCGGGGCGATGAAGTAATAGCCGCCGATGGTGACGTTGCTGTCCACCATCTCCACCAGCTCGCCGTTGGCCAGCGGCTCGGTCACCAGCAGGTCGCTGACCAGCGCCACGCCGCGCCCCAGCCGGGCCGCCTCGATGGTCAGATGCGCCTGCCACAGCCGGGGGCCGCGCAGCCGGGGGATGTCGGCGATGCCGGCCTCCTCCAGCCAGGCTTCCCACATGCCGGTGGACTGCTCGTGGATCAGCGGCAGGCCGACGAGGTCGGCGGGCGTGCGCACGTCGGGGTAGCGCGCCTTGAACTCCGGGCTGGCGATGGCGAGGATGCGCGGCCGCGCGAACATCTCCGAGCGCAGCCCATCGGCGACGGAGCCGCCGTCCTCCAGATACATGATCTCGGCGTCGGCCTCCTCCCGGCTGAAGTCGGGGCGGGTCGAGGTCGGCTGAAGAATCACCTCCCGCCCGGTCAGCGCCTCCTCCAGCTCCGGCAGGCGGGCGAGCAGGCAGCGCGACGCCAGCCCGGCGAGGCAGCAGATGTGCACCGCCTCCATCCCGCCGTTGCGCAGCTCGTTGCTGGCCTCGCCGATCAGGTCGAAGGCGCGGCGGAGCTGGGAGGCGTAGCGGATGCCCTCGCGGGTCAGGGACAGGCCGCGCCCCGACTTCGCCACCAGCTTCACCCCCACCGCCTGTTCCAGATTCTGGATGTGGCGCGACACCACCGTGTGGGACACCGCCAGTTCGTCGGCGGCGGCCCGCACCGTGCCCTGCCGGGCGAAGATGTCGAAGGCGCGGAGCGCGAGAAGGGGCGGAAGGCGGCGCGCCATGCGGACCTTTGGGCTGTGGACGGAAGCCGGGGCGAGGCTGGGAGCGATCCCGGCGGCAGTATGAAACATTTCCGCCAGCACCGCACGCGCCCCTTCGCCGCCCGCCGCCCGCCGCTCTCCCCCCGCGCCGCCGGCCATCACACCACCGCGTCGCGACGGAAGGCGCCGATCTCGTCGGGGCTGAAACCGAGATCCGCCAGGATGGCGTCGGTGTGCTCGCCCAGCCGGGGCGCCGGGCTTTCCGCGGGCAGGGGGGCCTCCGGCATGGTGATCGGCACGGCGGCGAAGCGCTTGCCCGAGCCCTCCGGCACCTCGACGACCATCTTGCGGTGGACCACCTGGGGGTCGTTCAGCGCGTCCGGCACGCTGTTGATCGGGCTGGCCGGGACGTCGGCGTCCTCCATCGCGTCCAGCCAGGCGTCGCGCCCGCGGGTGAGGAAGACCTCGCGCAGCAATGGCTCCAACTCGGCATGGTTGGCGTTGCGGGCCGAGCCAGTGGGGAAGCGCGGGTCGGACAGCAGATGCTCCAAGCCCATGGCGCGGCACATCCGGTCCCACTGCTCGTTGGTGTCCACGCAGATGGCGATGGGCTTGTCGGCGGTGGGGAAGGCCTGGAAGGGGGCGATCAGCGGGTGGCGGCTGCCCAGCGCCCGCGGCGTCTCCCCGGCGTTCAGGAAGCGGGCGATGGCGTTCTCCATCAGGGCGAGCTGGCAATCGAGCATCGCCACGTCGATGAAGCTGCCCTCGCCGCTGCTCACCCGCTTTTGCAAGGCGGCGAGGATGCCGACGGCGGCGAACAGGCTGGACCCGATGTCGCCGATCGACGCGCCGACCCGGCAGGGATCGCCGCCCGGCTCGCCGGTGATGCTCATCATGCCGGACATCGCCTGGGCCACCACGTCGAAGCAGGGCCGGTGGCGGTAGGGGCCGTCCTGCCCGAATCCGGAAATCGAGGCGTAGACCAGCCGCGGATTGACCGCCTTCAGATCGTTGTAGCCCAGCCCCAGCCGGTCCATCGCCCCGGCCCGGTTGTTCTCCACCAGCACGTCGCAGGTGGCGACGATTTTCTTGAAGATCTCCTTGCCCTTTTCCTCCTTCAAGTTGAGCGTCAGACTCCGCTTGTTGCGGTTGACGCTGAGGAAGTAAATGCTTTCCTCCTCGCTGAAGGGGGCAATGATGCGGGTGAAATCGCCCTTGCCGGGACGCTCGATCTTGATGACCTCCGCCCCCAGCGCGCCGAGCAGCCAGGTGCTGTAGGGGCCGGCCAACATGTGCGTGAGATCGACCACGCGCACGCCGGCCAGGGGGCCTTCGCGGCGTTGCGTATCGGTGTTGAGCATGCATGATCCTTCGGATGGCCGGACGCCGTGCAGGCGGGCCGGGCGGGGCCGCGCGCCCGGCTGGAAACCGGTCCGGTCCAGGGCGGCGGCGGGAATGCGATACCCAAAGGCTTGCGCCACGGCGGCCGGAAAACAATCGCTTAGTTTGGCCCAATCCGGTGCATGGAAGGCACCGTTCCATGGATTTGCCCGGTGTAGCATTGGTGCGTTCCGTGCACCGGACCGCATCGTTTTTTCTGCTTGTGACACGAACTGTGTCCGGTAGTCTTGATCTTGCCGGGAGCGGATCGGTCTGATCGAAATCTCTGCCGGCCATCGGAAATTCTTCACGATTTCCGAGACGGGCGGCCTCTTTACTCTCATCGCCTGTCCAATGAAGCCGCTCGGCGCGCGTCGCGGCAGCGATGCGCGGCCTTCCACAACCAGGAAAGGACAACCCGCGCGTGATCGATCTTTCGGGAAAGGCGGCCATCGCCGGCGTTTTTGAATCGCCCCGCCGGGATGCGCCGCGCGTCCACCCCTTCGCCCTTCAGATGGAATGCATCCTCGGCGCGCTGGACGACGCCGGTCTGACTCTGAAGGACGTGGACGGGCTGTGCGCGGCCTCCGGCGACTGGGCCGAAGGCGGCAGCACCATGGATGTGGTCGAACTGGCCGAATACATCGGGATCGCGCCGACCTACGTGAACAGCACCGACGTCGGCGGCTGCTCCTACATCCTCCAGGCCGGGCAGGCGGCGGCCGCCATCGCTACCGGGCTGGCCGAAGTGGTGGTCATCAGCTACGCCGCCTGCCCGCGCTGGTGGCCGCTGAGCAGCCCGTCCTTCGACCCCTTCGTCTTCCCCGCCGGCCCCGGCCAGTACGAGATTCCCTACGCGCCGACGCTGATTTCGACCTACGGCCTGTTCGCCCGTCGCCATATGGACCTCTACGGCACCACGCCGGAACAGCTCGCCCAGGTGGCCGTGACCTTCCGCGAGCACGCCGCGAAGAACCCCGACGCCCGGTTGCGCAAGCCGATCACGGTGGACGACGTGCTGGCCTCGCCGATGATCGCGTCGCCGCTGCACCGGCTGGATTGCTGCGTGGTGACCGACGGCGGCGGCGCCGTGGTGATGACCAGCCGGGAGCGGGCGCGCGACCTGAAGAAGCCGCCGGTCCATCTCGTCGGCTACGGCGCCGCCGTGGCGCGCACCCAGAACAGCCAGATCCCCGACGACCTGACCACCCCGGCGGCGCTGTCCGGGCCGCGCGCCTTCGCCATGGCGGGGGTGACCCCCGGCGAGATCGACGTGGCGCAGATCTACGACGCCTTCACCATCACGCCGATGCTGGCGCTGGAGGATCTCGGCTTCTGCGGGCGGGGGGAGAGCGGCGCCTTCGTCGCGGACGGCAACCTGACGCTGGGCGGCAGCCTGCCGACCAACACCGACGGCGGCGGCCTGTCGTCCAACCACCCCGGCAAGCGCGGCATCTTCACCCTGATCGAGAGCGTCCGCCAGCTCCGCGGCGAGGGGCCGGGCGTCCAGGTGCCCGACGCCCGCATCGCCCTGGCCCATGGGCTGGGCGGCACCTTCTGCTCCGCCGCTACCGCCATCCTTGCCCGGTAAGGTGCCCCGATGACCAGTATGACCATCCCGCCCGTCCAGGATGAGACATCCGCCCCCTTCTGGGAGGCGGCGCGCGAGGGGCGCTTCCTGATCCAGCGCTGCCCGGAGACCGGGCGGTATCAATGGTACCCGCGCGCCCATTCCATCCATGCCCCCCACGCCCGCCCGGAGTGGGTCGAGGCCAGCGGGCGCGGCGAACTGCTGACCTATTCGGTCGTCCATCGCGGCAACCAGCGCGGCGATCCCTATGTCTGCGCCCTGATCCGGCTGGAGGAGGGCGTCACCGTCTTCTCCCGCGTCGAGGGGGTGGCGGAGGCGGATCTGCGGGCCGGACTGCCGCTCGCCGTGGCCTTTCACCAACTCGACGAGGCCACCAGCCTCCCCGTGTTCCGCCCGCGGACTCCCGACTGAGGGTGCTTTGACATGACCGCCATCCATCTCGACGACATCAAGCCGGGCGACCGGGCGCGCTCCTCGCGCGTCACCGTCACCGAGGCGCACATCGTCTGGTTCGCCGGGCTGACCGGCGACTTCAACCCGCTCCACATGGACGCCGAGGCGGCCAAGGCCAACGGCTTCGGGCGGACCATCGCCCACGGCATGCTGACCCACTCGCTCAGCACCGGCCTGCGCTCCGCCATCGACGACTGGGCGATCCTCGCCTTCCTGGAGACGCGCCGCCGCTTCGTCGGCCCGGTCTTCGCCGGCGACACCGTGCATTACGAGGCGGAGGTGGCGGAGGTCCGTCCCAGCGCCTCCAAGCCCGACCGCGGCATCGTCCGCGTCGCCATCACCGTGAAGAACCAGCGCGGCGAGACCGTGCAGGAGGGCGAGGACGTGCTCTCCATCGCCCGCAAGGAGACGCAGGCATGAGTTCCGCTGTCGCTCTGTCCAACCGCCTCGCCGGCCGTGTCGCCTTCGTCACCGGCGGCGGCGGCGGCATCGGCCGCGCCGTCTGCGAGCGGCTGGCTGCGGAAGGCGCGGCGGTCGTCGTCGCCGACATCGGGGCCGAGGCCGCCGAGAGCGTCGCCGCCGCGTTACGCGCCGAGGGTGCGCAGGCCCACGCCACCGCGTTGAACGTCGCGGACCGGGAAAGCTGGGGCGCCGCCGTGACCGGCCTGCCCGAGGCCTTCCGGGGCGTGGACATTATGGTCAACGTCGCCGGCATCGTCCGCGACCGCTCGCTGCCCAAGATGACCGACGCGGAATGGAGCGCCGTCATCGACGTGAACCTGCGCGGCACCTGGCTGGGCTGCCAGACGGCCTTCCGTCTGATCGGCGACCGCGGCTGGGGGCGCATCGTCAACATCGCCTCCACGGCGATCCTGGGGACCTTCGGGCAGGCCAACTACTCCGCCTCCAAGGCCGGGGTGGTCGGGCTGACCCGCACCGCCGCCCTGGAAGGGGCGCGCCGCGGCATCCTGGTCAACGCCGTCGCTCCCGGCGTCGTCGAGACCGCCATCGTCGAGGGCGTGCCCGACGCGGTGCGCTCGCAATGGTTGGAGAAGACGCCCATCGGGCGCCTGGGCAAGCCGGCGGAGATCGCCGCCGTCGTCGCCTTCCTGGCGTCCGACGACGCGGCCTACATCACCGGCCAGACCATCGTCGCCGACGGTGGGGCGACCACCGGCGACTACTGATTTCCGCTCACGAACGAAGAACGACGCCGAAACGGCGGTACCGCAACAACAAGACAGGGATTGGCAACATGATGGAATTCTCGCGCCGCCGCCTTCTCCAGACCGGCGGACTCGTCGGCACCGCCCTGGTGACCGGCGGGCTGGCCGGCACCGCCTTCTCGCGCATCGCCGCGGCGGCGGACGACCCGCTCTACGCCGCCGCCAAGAAGGAAGGCGCCCTGACCCTCTATTGGGGCTCCTACGAGCAGCAGACGATGGAGGCTATCCGCGACGCCTTCAAGGCCAAGTATCCGGGCATCGAGGTCAACCTGCTCCGCCAGGCCTCGCAGACCGTCTACACCCGCCTGCGCATGGAGCTGCAGAGCGGCGTCCACGAGTGCGACTCCCTCGGCACCACCAACATGCTGCACTATACCGAGCTGAAGAAGATCGGCGCGCTCGCGCCCTTCGAGCCGGTGGACGGGGTGCACATTCCGGACGCCTTCCGCAACCTCGACCCCGACAAGATGTACCATGTCGGCGCCATCAGCCTGACCAGCATCAACTACGCGCCGGGCAAGGTCCCGTCGCCGCCGGCCAGCTGGCAGGCGCTGCTGGAGGACCAGTGGCAGGGCAAGATCACCACGGGCAGCCCGGCCTTCTCCGGCGACGTGGCGAACTGGGTGGTCGCCATCCGCCGCAAGTACGGCGACGACTTCCTGCGCGCCTTCGGCAAGCAGAAGCCGAAGGTCGGCCAGTCCAACGTCGACACCGTGACCGACATCCTGGCCGGTGAGCGCGTCGTCGGCTCCGGCGCGCCCTTCAGCTACACGCTGACCCAGAAGGCCGCCGGCAATCCCATCGACGTGGTGGCGCCGTCCGACGACGCCATCCTGAATCTGGGCGTCACCGGCATCCTGGCGAAGGCCCCGCACCCGAACGCCGCCCGGCTGTTCACCAACTTCCTCTACTCCACGGAGGTGTCGATGATCCTCCAGAAGAACTACTGGCCGACGCTGCGCAAGGACGTGCCCTGGGCGGAGGGGCGGTCGCTGGACCAGTTGAAGTGGTACCGCAACACCGGCGACGACCTCGGCCCGGAAGTCGCGGAAGGCATCGCCAAGTGGAAGGAACTGGTGCGCTGATCGCTGATTCCCTCTCCCCTCCGCTCACGCGCAAACTTCGTTTGCGCTGACGCGACAGGCGGACCTTAGGTCCGCCGAAAGCGGGGAGAGGGTTAGGGTGAGGGGGTTGCGCGTGTCGGTACGTTCGGCAAAAGCGCAACCCCCTCACCCGCCCGCTTTGCGGGCACCCTCTCCCCGGAGGGGCGAGGGATAGTACGGACAATGGAGGCGGACCCTATGGGGGTCATTTCAACGGACAGCCCAGACAGCGCAGCCGCGAGGACCGCGCGCCCGGTGATGGCCCGCGTGCCACTCGCCAGGACCGTGGTCTTCGGCGCCGTCGCCCTTCTTCTTTTCCTGCTGGTGGTCCTGCCCTTCGGCTGGGTTCTCAACAACAGCTTTCACGATGACCTGACTGGCGCCTGGACGCTCGGCAACTACGCGCGGATCTTCCAGTCGGCGGAGCTTCTGGAACCGCTGTTCAATTCGCTGCTCCTCGCCGTGGCGACCGCGGTGATCGCCGTCGGCATCGGCGTGCCGCTGGCCTGGCTGGTGTCGCGGACCGACCTGCCGTTCCGCCGCACCATCCGCGTGCTGACGCTGACCGCCTTCGTCACCCCGTCCTTCATCGGGGCGACCGGCTGGATTCTGCTGGCGGCGCCCAACTCCGGCTGGCTGAACGCGCTGTGGCGCACGCTCGCCGGGGCGGAGGCGGGGCCGCTGCTGAACATCTACTCGATGACCGGGGCGATCTTCATCTGCGGCATCTACACCGTCCCCTACAGCTTCACCATGGTGTCGAGCGCGCTCGACGAGATGGCCGTGGAGCTTGAGGACGCCGCCGCCACGCTGGGCTCCGGCACGCTGCGCACCATGCTCAGCATCACCATCCCGCTGGTCACCCCGGCGGTGATCGCCAGCTTCATCCTGTCCTTCATCCAGGGGCTGACGCTGTTCGGCGTCCCAGCCTTCCTGCTGACGCCGACCGGCATCCCGGTGGTCACGACCAAGCTGGCCGAGTTCTACCAGCTCTTCCCGCCGGAAATCTATATGGCGGCCGCCTACTGCATGCCGCTGCTGCTGGTCACCGCCATGCTGTTCTGGATGCGCCGCCGCATCCTGGGCCGCAAGCAGTTCGTCACCATCTCCGGCAAGAGCCGGGCGGGGCGGCGGATCGCGCTGGGCGCCGCCCGCTGGCCGGCCTTCGGCGCGGCCCTGCTGCTGCCGCTGGTCTCGGTGTTCCTGCCCTACGCGGCGCTGCTGCTGGTGTCGCTGACCCGCGCCTGGGGCCAGGGCCTGTCGTGGGAGAACCTGTCGCTGCACTGGTACTGGTGGGCGCTGTTCGGAAATTCGGAGACGCACACCGCCATCGTCAACTCGCTGCTGTTCTCGACGCTCGCGGCGACGCTGTGCGTGATGCTCGGCACCGTGGTCGCCTACATCGTGGAGCGGCGGTTGGTGTTCGGTGCCAGCCTGTTCGGCGCGGTGACGACCGTTCCCATCATCATCCCCGGCATCGTCATGTCGGTCGGCTTCTTCGCCGCCTACACGCGGGCGCCGCTGAACCTCTACGGCACGCCGCTTCTGCTGGTGGCGGCCTTCGCGGCGACCTTCCTGCCCATCGCCTACGCCCATGGCGGGTCGATCCTGAAGGGCATCGGGCCGGAGCTGGAGCGCGCCGCCCGCAGCCTGGGCGCGGGGGAGGGGCGGACCTTCCTGTCCATCACCATCCCGCTGATGGGCGGCGGGCTGCTGTCGGGCTGGTTCCTGGTCTTCATCCCGATCATCCGGGAGCTGTCGGTGGCGGTCTTCCTCATCACGCCCAAGACCAACGTGATGACCACGCTGATCTACAACGCCAAGGACGGCGGCAACTACGAGGCCGTCTGCGCCATGAGCGTCCTTCTCCTTCTCATCACGCTGGCGCTGGTGGCCGCCGCCGGCCCCCTGACGCGCCTGACCACCGTGCGCCGCACGTCACGCGCCACCGCCCGTAAAACCGCCCCGGCGGAAGGAGTTCTCCCCACATGAGCGGGATCCGCATCAAGAACCTCCGCAAGTCCTTCGGCACCTACACCGCGCTGCACGGCATCGACCTGCAGGTCCCCAACGGCACGCTGCTGGCCCTGCTTGGCCCGTCGGGCTGCGGCAAGTCCACGACGCTCCAGCTCCTCGCCGGGTTCGAGGCGCCCACGGAGGGCGAGATCTGGGCCGACGACGTGCTGCTCTCCTCGGCGCGCGGGGTGCTGCCGCCGGAAAAGCGCGGCATCTCCCTGGTGTTCCAGAACTACGCGGTGTGGCCGCACAAGACGGTGGCGGAGAACGTCGCCTTCGGCCTCGCTATCCGCCGCCTGCCCAAGGCGGAGATCGCCGAGCGGCTGGACCGCACGCTGCGCACCGTCCGGCTGGAAGCCCTGCGCGACCGCTACCCATCGGAGCTGTCCGGCGGCCAGCAGCAGCGCGTGGCGCTGGCCCGCGCTCTGGCCGTCGAGCCGCGCATCCTCCTGCTCGACGAGCCGTTGTCCAACCTCGACGCCCATCTGCGCGAGGAGATGCGGTTCGAGATCCGGCAGGTCCACGACCTGCTGGGCCTGACCACCGTCTACGTCACCCACGACCAGTCGGAGGCGCTGGTCACCGCCGACCGCATCGCCGTCATGAAGTCCGGCCACCTCCAGCAGCTCGGCTCGCCGGAGGACATCTTCGAGCGGCCGTCCAACGCCTTCGTCGCCACCTTCATCGGCGCCAACAACGAGCTGGCCGGGACCAGCGAGGGCAATGGCGCCATCCGCGTCGGCAGCCATGTTCTGACGGCACCCGACCGCAGCGGCGCGGCGCATGGCGGGACGGTGTCGCTGTGCGTGCGCCCCTCGCAGGTCCGGCTGTTCGGCGCCGAGGAGAAGGGGTTGCCCACCGAGGGCTGCAACGTGCTGTCCGGCACGGTCCAGCGTTCCGCCTATCTGGGCGAGTACCGCGACGTGCTGGTGGATCTGGGGGGCGGGCGGACGCTGCGCGCCTTCATCCCGCCGGCGCAGAGTTTCGCTCCGGGCAGCGTGGTGACGGCGCTTCTTCCCATCGGGTCCTGCCAGATCCTCGGGCCGGCGGCTTAACCCGCCGGCCCAATCCAAGAGAGTTCCGAACGATGACCATCGCCACGACCGGCGAGGCCGAAGCCTTGCCCGAAATCCTGACCGAGCGGCGCGGCGCCGTCCAGTGGGTGATCTTCAACCGGCCCAAGGCGCGCAACGCCATCACCCCCTGGATGGAGGACCGGCTGATCGAAATCTGCCGGGAGGTCGACGCCGACCCGGCGGTGAAGGCCCTGGTGCTGACCGGTGCAGCCGGCGACAAGCCCGCCTTCATGGCCGGCGCCGACCTGTCCTGCCTGCAAAGCGTCAAGACGCCGGAGGATTACACGATCCTCGAAGATCGGGCGGAAACCGCGGCCATGGCGCTGGAGGCGGTGCGCGTCCCCACCGTCGCCGCCCTGGCCGGCGCCTGCGTCGGGGAGGGGGCGCTGCTCGCCGCCTGCTGCGACGTGCGCATCGCGACGCCGTCGGTGCGCTTCGGCTTCCCCATCGCCCGCACGGTCGGCAATTGCCTGAGCATCAAGAACCTCGCCCGATTGGCGGCCATCCTCGGCACCGCGCGGACCAAGGAGATGATCTTCAGCGCCCGCCTGCTGACCGCCGACGAGCTGGCCGGCGCCGGCGCCCTGCGCGGCGTCGTGCCGGACGACGACCTCACCGACCGCACCCAGGAGTTGGCCGAGGAACTGGCGGGCCTCGCCCCGCTCACCTTGTGGACGACCCGCGAGGCGCTGCGCCGCTGGCGCGATCACGGGCTGCCGGCGGACGGCGACGCCGACCTTCTGCGCCTCTGCTACCTGTCCGCCGACTATCAGGAGGGCATCGCCGCCTTCCTGGATAAGCGCCGTCCGGTCTGGGTGGGGCGGTAGGGGCGCCAAAGCCATCGCATTTCGCCTTTACAACCCTCTTCCCTCTGGGGAGAGGGTGGCCCGGAGGGCCTCTCGCGCTGGCTGAAAGCCAGCGCTGACGGCGGCAGGCGGATGCCTCTGGCATCCGCTGAGAGCCGGTGAGGGGGATGTGCGTTTCGGTACGTTCGGCAAAAGCACAACCCCCTCACCCTAACCCTCTCCCCAGAGGGGAGAGGGGATGTCCTTGCCGCCACCCAAGCCCTTCCCTATCCTGGCGCCGCACCACGCGCCTCTGTGGGCGTTCAGCCGCCATGGGAACCGCCTGTCATGACGACCACGCCCGACGACCGTCCGAGCGGCGCCCTGGACGCCGCGGCGCTGGAGCGGCGGTTGCGGGCCGCTCCCGACGATCTCGCGGCCACGCAGGAGTTGGCCGGGCTGCTGTTCGGGACGGGACGAGCGGCGGAGGCCGAGCCTCACGCCCGCAACGCGGTCCGGCTGGCGCCGGAGGACGCCCGCTCCCACACGCTGATGGCGCTGGTGCTGGCCGACACCCACCGTCCCCAGGCCGCCGAATTCCATCACCGCCGGGCGCTGGCCCTGGCGCCGCCGGACGCCGCGACGGTGGCCAATCTCGCCTGGAGCCTGACCCGGCAGAGCAAGGTGGAGCAGGCGCGGCGGACCTACCGCCGGGCCGCGGCGCTGCACCCGTCCATCGCCCTGACCTGGCATGGCTGGGCACAGACCGAGGACGCGGCCCGCGATCTTCCCGCCGCGCGACGGCTGGTGGACCGCGCCCGGCGTCTCGACCCCGGCCACCGTGGCGCCGACACCTTCGCGGCGGCCCTGCTGGCCCGGCAGGGGGACGGCGAACGGGCGCTTGCCGTCTTGGACGCCTCGGTCGCCCGCCATGGCGGCCCCGACCCCGACGCGCTGCTGGAGACGGGGCGCATTCTCGACCGGCTGGGCCGCCACGACGAGGCCTTCACCGCCTTCGCCACCGGCAAGGCCTTGCTGCGGCAGGCCGGACGCCGCTACGGCGAGGAGGAAGCGGTGGACCTCATCGCGCGCCTCGCCACCTTCTTCGTGGCGCCGCGCCTGCGCCTGATGCCGCGGCCGGACAAGCCCGCCGCCGGGCCGCAGCCGGTCTTCATCGCGGGCGCCCCGCGCTCCGGCACCACGCTGGTCGAGCAGATCCTGTCCTGCCATCCCGCCATCGCCGCGGGGGACGAGTTGCCCGCCCTTGGCGCGGTGGTCCGGGCGCTGCCGCAGACGCTGGGCAGCCCGCTCGGCTATCCCGAAGCGCTGTCGGAGCTGTGGATGGGCGACCAGCGCGATGGGTTGGAGCGGTTGCGCGACGCCTATCTGCGCCACGCCCGCAAGCTGGTTCCGGCCAAGCCCGGCCACACGCTGTTCACCGACAAGATGCCCTTCAACGAGACGCATCTCGGTTTGATCGCGCTGATGTTCCCCTCGGCACCGGTGGTGCATGTGCTGCGCCATCCGCTGGACGTCGTGCTGTCGATGATGGGCACGAACCTCACCCACGGCTTCCATTGCGCCAACGATGTCGAGACGGCGGCGCGCCACGTCCTGCGGGTGTTCGATCTGGTCGAGCATTACCGGCGGGAGATGCCGCTGCGCTACCTGCCGCTGCGCTACGAGGATCTGGTGCGGGAGCCGGAACCGGCGGTGAGGCGGCTGCTGGGCTTTCTCGGGCTGGGCTTCGACCGGCGCTGCCTGCGCTTCGAGGAGAACCGGCGCCATGCCCGCACGCCCAGCCACGCCCAGGTCGCGGAAAAGCTCTACAGCCGCTCCATCGACCGCTACCGCGCCTACAGGACTCATTTGAAGCCGGCGATCCCGATCCTGGAGCCGGTCATTCTCGGCTTGGGCTACAGCCTGTAGTCGCCGCCATGCCGTTCGCACCATCCGACAGTGACCTGTGCGAAATCCGCCGCCGCGACGGCCGGCTGGACGAGGCCGCCGCCCATGGCCGACGCGCTGTCGCGCTCGACCCCGGCGACCCGGTGGGCTGGTACAATCTGGGAGTGGTCCTCTACGACCGGCTGGAAATTGCGGCCTCGATCGCCTGCGAGCGCCGCGCCATCCGGCTCGCCCCGGACGCGCCGGGTCCGCATTTCGAACTGGCCGAGGGGTTGCTGCTCTCCGGCCAGTGGGAGGAGGGGTGGCGCGAATATGAATGGCGCTGGCGCCTTCCCGGCCTGCCGCCGCTGATTCCGCCCGCCGCCCTGGAGCGGCATGGGCACACCGCTGCAAGGTCCTGGGACGGCCGCCCCTTGCCCGGCGGCACCTTGCTGCTGGTCGCCGACCAGGGCTTCGGCGACACCATCCAGTTCGCCCGTTACCTGCCGATGGCGGCGGCGCTCTGCCCCAATCTCGTGGTCGCTTGCAGCCCGGACATGCAACCGGTGATCCGGTCCCTTCCCGGGGGATACCGGACGGTCACCGACTGGGACGCGGCGCCGCCCTTCGACGCCTACGCCGCGCTGTCCAGCCTGCCGGGGCTGTTCGGCACGAGGCCGGACACGATACCGGCGCCGCTCCCCGACCTGCGGGCCGAGCCGGAGCGGGTGGAGCGCTGGACGGAGCGCCTGGACGGGCTGCTCCCCCGCGGCTACCGCCGCGTCGGGCTGGTCTGGGCGGGGCGCCCGACCCATGGCAACGACCGCAATCGCTCCCTGCCTCTCGCGCGGCTGGCGCCGTTCTTCGCGCTGGAGAAGACCGTGCTGGTGTCGCTCCAGAAGGGGCCGGCGCAGGCCGAGGCCGCCCGTTATTACGGAACGGCACCGCTGGTCGATCTGGGGCCGGAGCTGGAGAGCTTCGCCGACACCATGGCGGTGCTGGAACAGCTCGACCATGTCGTCTGCGTGGACACGGCGGTCGCCCATCTGGCCGGGGCGATGGGGCGCCCGACCGCGCTGCTGCTGCCCTACGCGCCGGATTGGCGCTGGCTGCTCGGCCGCGGCGGCACGCCCTGGTATCCCACCGTCACGCTGCATCGGCAGCCGGCGCCCGGACGGTGGGACCCCGGAAAATGGGATGAGGCCATCCGCGGCGCCGTCGCCGCGGTGACCGGAAGCAACCTCAGGGCTTTAGGGCGGCCAATCCGTCGGTGATCCCCTTGGTGGAGATCGGGAAGGCCACCGCCTGCGTCCCGCCATAGGGGCGGACAGTGATCTGCGCGCCCTTGGAGCGGCGCAGCGCGGTCAGGGTCGCCTCGTCCATCGGGGCGTTGGCGAGGCAGCCGTCCTGGATGCACTGCTGGTAGGTCAGCGGCAACGGCTTGCCGTCGTCAATGGTCAGGGCCGCCCCGGCGCGCAGATCGACGCCGAGCGGCAGGATGACGACCATCACCCCCTTGCCGTCCGGGGCGAAATAGCCCACCGACGCCTTGAGGATGCGGGTCGCCTGCTTGGCCTCCTTGTTCTCCATCACACGGGTCTGCGAGAGGAAGCAACGCGGCTTGCCGTCGGGGGGCGTCTCGCATTCGGTCTGCCAGTCGCCGAAGGTCTTGCCCGGCTCCACCGCACCGGCGGGTACCCCGCCCGCGAGGAGGAGGGGGAGCGCCGCCAGCGCTCCCGTGATGATGACCTTGCGCATCGCCGTCATGCTCCTCACAGCTTCCACTTCAGGCCGGCGGTCGCCGATAGGGTGTTCTCGCGGGCGCGGATCGCGTCCTGAACGCCGATGGTGGCGGTCAGACGGTCGTCCAGCGCCACGCCCAGCCCGGCGCCGATCACCAGGGCGTCGCGGCCCGGCTTGCTGGCGTCGGCGGTGAAGGCCACCCCGCCCAGCCGGTTGGTGGTCGAGGCCGTGGCGTCGGCGAAGTCATGCTCCCACGCCAGGGCGGCGTTGGGCAGCAGATGCCAGCCGCCCACCGTCACGCTGGTGCCGGCGCGCACGCCGAGCGCGCTGCGCAGGCTGGTCCAGCCCGCCGCCTCAACGTCCAGCGCCACGCCGCCGCCGGACTCGCGGAACGCCTCGCGGGTGATGCGGTCGAAGCGCAGGCCGGCCCGTGGCTCGATCCACGCGCTGTCCGACCCGGGGAAGGCCATGCGGTGCCCGGCGGCGATCTCGGCGGAGAAATCATGACCGTCGGCGCTGCCGCCGGCGCCCTGGCCCAGCGTGCCGAAGGCGATGCCGCGCGAGGCGTCGTAGTTGGCGTAGCCGTAGCCGATGGCGCCCTCGACAAAGGGGCTGTCCGCCGTGCCGCGCAAGCTCCAGGAGCCGTAGAGGGTCGCCTGGTAGCTGTCCACGTCGGCCTTGCCAAGCCCGTCGCGCGAAGTGACGCGGTTGCGCAGGTGGCCCAGCGCCACGCCGCCGCTGACGCCGTTCTCGTAGCTGTGGTCCGCGCCCAGCAGGAAACCGCCGATCCGCTCGGTGGTGCCGGCGGCGTTGCCGTCGGAGCCGGTCCGGCTGTAGGCCGCCAGCGGCTGGCCCCACACACCGCCCGACCCGCGGCTCTCGCCCGTCTCACCGACGGCGAGCGTGCCGTTGCCGCTGCCGGCAATCCGGACGCCGGAGGAGGATGCCGCGCCGCCGCGCAGCGCCGACAGGCGGCCCTCCACCGCGCTGCCGAACAGGCGGCGGCTGGTGCGATCGGCGGCCAGCGTGTCGGCGTGCAGCTTGCCGGACAGCTGGTCGAGCGCCCCGGCGATGCCGTTCCCCGGCAGGCCGTAGAGGCCGCTGAACAGCGGGGCGGCGACGCCCTCCAGCCGCGCCCCGGCGGCCGGACGCAGCGCGTCCACCGCCGCGCCGGCGGCCCGCTGGTTGCGGGTGCCGCCGCGGACTGCGTAGCTGGTCGGCGTGACCACCAGCCGGACGGCGGTGGCGTCGTACAGCGTGTCGAAGCGGGTGCCGGCCTCCAGCCCCGCCGCCGGCTGAGTCACGGCGGCGAAGCCGCCCGACACGCCGCCGTCCGCCTGGACGATGGTGAAGCTCTGGCCCAGCGTGGCGGTGTAGGCGTTGGTCGCGTCGCCGCTGATGCCGCGCAGCAGCGGAGCCAGCGTGCCGGCGGCCGTGAAGGACGCCCCCTGCACCCGGATCTGGTCGTGATGGCCGGCGCCGAAGCCGGCGGTCGGGCCGTCGATCTCGGCGTTCAGGACGCTGGTGCCGGTCAGCGTCACCGCGGACTGGAAGGTCAGCACGCCGGGCGAGTTGCCCGGCGACACGGTGCCGGCGAGCGTGGCCGGGCCGCGGACGGTGCCGCCACCGCTGAAGGTCGAACCGGCGCTGGTGGACAGCGAGCCAGAGACCACGCCGTTCACGGTCGCCGATCCGCCATTTCCCACATTGACCGCGCCGGTGATGCCGGTGGCGGCCACGGTGACGGTGCCGTCGCTCACCGTGACCGGGGCCATGACGGCGCCGGCCAGGGTGGCGCTGCCGCCGGAGGTCACGGTGACCGCGCCGTTGACCGCGCCATAGGCGGCGACGGTCAGGGTGCCGCCCTCCACCGCCAGCGTGCCCCCGACGCCGCCGCCCTCGACGACGGTCATGGCGCCGCCACGGGCCACCGTCACCGGGACGGCCACGACGCCGCCAACCGTGGCGCTGCCGCCGTTGTTCAGGGCCAGCGTGCCGCCCGCGACCACACCGCTCTTGGCGATGGTCAGCGCCGCGCCGTCGCCGACCGACAGGCCGCCGGCGTTGGCGAGCTGGCCGGAGACGACCACCGTGCCGGGGCCGGACGCGGCCAGTGCCCCGTTGCCGCCGACGGCGCCCGCCAGGGTGACGGTGCTGCCGTCCGGCGTGATGGTGCCGCCGCGGCTGGTCACGGTGACCGACTGGCCGACCGTCAGCGGCGAGGCCGGGCGCAGCGTTCCGCCATCGAACGTGACCGAGCTGCCCTGGACCGCGCCATCGCTGTTGGTGAAGCTGGGGCGGCTGGTGTCGATCACGCCGGTCGCCGGAGGCGTGGGGGTGGGGTCGGGATTCGGGCTTGGATCGGGGTTGGGGTTCGGAGTCGGGCCAGGATCGGGATTCGGATCAGGATCGGGGTTCGGAGTCGGATCGGGGTCGGGCTGCGGCGTCACCTTGGTCAGGGTGAGCTGGATCCGGTTGTTCGCCGTGTCGAAGGTGGCCGTCGGGGTCAGTGTCGTGTCGCTGCCGGTGATCGTGGTGAAGGCGCCGGACACCCCGCCCGTCGCGGTCACGATGGTGTAGGTCGTGCTGTCGCCGTAACCGCTGCCGGTGGAGGTGACGGACAGGTCGCCGCCGATCGTGGCGGTGCCGGTGACGGCCAGCTTGCTGGCCGTGGAGGAGGTCGTCCGGATCGCCAGCGTGCTGCCGCTCTGCTGCGTGACGTTGCCGGTGACCGTCAGGGTGCCGGGCGCGCCGGAACCGCCGGGGGTCACGGTCGTCCCGGACGGGCTGGTCAGGTTGCCGACGACCGTCCCGGTGCCCGTCAGCGTCGTGCCGCTGCCGAGTTGCAGCCCGGTGGTCAGGGAGCCGTCGACGCGCAGCGTGCCGGCCTGGAGGTTCGTGGTGGTGGCCGAACTCACGCCCCCCAGCGTCCACTCCGTACCGTTCACGTTGAGGGTGGTCAGGCCAGACACCGGACCGGACAGCGTGCCGCTGCCCTCCAGCAGAAGGACCTGGTTGGCACCCGCGGCCTGGATGCCGCCGACCACAAGGCTGCCGTCCTTCAGGTTGATGAAGCTGCCGCCCGCGATGCCGAACGTCTTGATCGCGCTGAAGCCGCTTCCGGCGGCGATGGTCCCGTGATTGACGATGGTCGAAACGCCGGTGACGGACAGCGCGTCGGTGGTGCCGATGATCGTGCCGTGGTTGATGATGCTGTAGGGCGTGAACAGGGCGGACACCATCACCGCGGCGTAATCCGTCTGCGAGAACGCCGTTGCGGACCGCACATTCTTGATAAGCGCGGCGCTGTTGGACGGGGAGCCGTTGGTGAGGCTGAGCGCGTGCGAGGATTCGATGGCGGCCCAATTGCCGATGATCGTCCCGGTGTTCTCGACGACCGACTTCAGCGAATTCGCCGAATTGGCGAACAGGATGCCGTTGTAGGTCTTCGGCACCTCGATCAGTCCGGAATTGATGACGGTGCCGTAGGTCTGACCGTAGATTCCGTCGGCCTGATAGAAGTTGGTCTCGATCGAGATCTTGATCGTTCCCTGGTTGGTCAGGGTCCATCCGCCGGGTGACTTGATCCACACGCCGGTGGTCAGGTCGGTGGAGTGGTTGCCGGTGCCGCTGTCGACCACGCCGCCGGTGCTGGTGATGAGGATGTTGCTGGAGGTCGGCTCGAAGGTCTGGTTCTGGATCGTCGTCAGCGTGTCCATCGGCGCCGCGTTCGCGGCCAGCGACACGCCGAGCGCGATGGGGGCGGCGACCATCGCCGGCAGGCGCCCGCCCGACATCAGGCTCTGGCGGATCGACTCAAGGGGGGATTGCGGCGGCATAGGCGATTCACCTTGCGAGCGGGGCGTAAGCGTTACGACCAATGGTTTACACCATCCAATCATAACGAGTACCTCGCATTACCGCTAAGATAAAATGCATACAAACATAAAAATCACGAAATTAATTTTTCCCTAATCTTGTAAATCATCATAAACATTAGATAATGAAGTTGTGGGTTCTTATGTAATGAAAAGATCAATAGGTGTCTTGCTTAGAGAATTTCATTCAGGTTCTATCGCTATGTTCGGAAGAAAGGGGCTTAACCAATTAACAATTTTAAGAATGCCCTGATTTGAAAATGCAGAAAATTGTCAAAAGCCGTACTCCGGCCCGCCCGCCGCTCTGCTTCCGCCGTGTGAATGTGGCAAATTCCAGCGCCGAACGTTAATGGACGGACCGGCGTCGGCCCGGCGGTCGTTGCATCGTCGCGGACCGCCGGGCCGGACACGATCACAGAAGCCGGGCGTTCAGGGTGATCTCCGTTCCGGCCAGCGCCTTGGACACCGGGCAGTTCTTCTTGGCGCCGTCGGCCTGCTGCTGGAAGGCCTCGGCGTCGATGCCGGGGATCTCGGCCTCGCAATCCAGTTCGATTTTGGTGATGGCGAATCCCTCGCCGGCCTTGTCCAGATGGACGCGGGCGGTGGTGTGCACGCGCGTCGGCGTGTGTCCGGCCTTGGACAGCCCGGCGGACAGCGCCATGGAAAAGCAGCCGGCATGGGCGGCGGCGATCAGCTCCTCCGGGTTGGTGCCGGTGCCGTTCTCGAAGCGCGACGGAAAGGAGTAGGCGCCTTCGAACGCGCCGCTGCCCAGTCGCATGGTGCCCGACCCCTGGGCGAGATTGCCGCGCCATTCCGCATCCGATTGCCGCACAGCCATTGGTGTTCTCCCGATCATGAGATTGGTGGATGAACCGCCGCTCAAGTTAGAGCCCTCCGGGGAAACGGCAATCGCCACAGGAGTTAAGCAAGAGGAGCGGTTGGCATCCGAAAAGCACCCGAGGCATACGGAAAAGCAGAGGAGGGCGCAGAACAATTAAGGTTTTGTGGCGTTGTCCCGGCACAGGGAAAGCCAGAGGTTGAATGGGGGTAGGAGGAATGAGCATGCGCCAACCGGATTGGCAGATCGCGGCTGGAACGGCGCCGCGGGGCGGCGATGCCCCGGCGGTCAGCGCCGCCGACATCCGGGCGCTTCTGGCCGAGAGCGGCTGGCTGGCCACCGACGCCTCCAGCCTGGCCGATGAGGACGATCTCTACGCCGCCGGACTGACCTCCCACGGGTCGGTGAATCTGATGCTGGCGCTGGAGGAGCGCTACGGCGTCGAGTTCCCGGAACATCTGCTGCGCCGCCGCACCTTCGAGAGCATCGCGGCGATCCGTTCCGCGGTCGCCGGTTTGCTGGGCGGTGCGCCGGGCGGGTTGGGGGCTGGATGAGGGCGCCGGCACCGGACAGCTTGCCCGCGATGGCCCCCGAGGTTGCCGCCGATGCCGCGGCCGTCGCCGGGCGCCATGCGGACAGCGTGGACCGCGAGGCGCGCTTTCCCGCCGAAGCCTTCGCCGCCCTGAAGGAGGCGCGGCTGCTCGGCCTGATGGTGCCGCGGGATTTCGGCGGCGGCGGCGGCGGTTTGGCCGATGCCGCGGCGGTGGCCCACGCGCTGGCCCGGCAATGCCCGTCCACCGGGCTGATCTACGCCATGCACCAGATCCAGGTGGCCTGCCTCGTGCGCCACGGTCAGGGCGGCGACTGGCATCGCGGTTTCCTGGAGCGCTTGGCCGGGGAGCAGCTTCTTCTCGCCTCCGCGACGACCGAGGCCGGGATCGGCGGCGACGTCCGCTCCAGCGCCTGCGCGGTGGCGAGCGCGGGCGACGACGCGACAGGCGCGGCCTTCCGGCTGGAAAAGCAGGCGACGGTCATCTCCTACGGGACGGAGGCCGACGCGATCCTGGTGACGGCGCGGCGCACGGCGGACTCGCCGCCCTCCGATCAGGTCATCGTGCCGGTGCTGCGCGGGCAGACGCGGTTGGAGGAGATTGGCGGCTGGGACACGCTGGGCATGCGGGGCACTCGCAGCATCGGCTTCCGTCTGGTGGCGGAGGCCGAACGGGCGCAGATCCTGCCGCTGCCCTACGCCGACATCTCCGCCCGCACCATGCTGCCGGTGACCCACATCCTGTGGAGCAGCGTCTGGCTGGGGATCGCGACGGACGCGGTGGCGCGGGCCGCCGCCTTCATCCGGGCGGAGGCGCGCAAGCGCCCCGGCACCCCGCCGCCGGGGGCGCGGCGGCTGGCCGAGGCGACCGCCGGGCTTCAGACCATGCGCGGCATGGTGCGCGGCGCGCTCGCCCGGTTCGAGGAGGCGGCTGACGATCCCGACCGTCTCACCGCGCCGGGCTTCACGGTCGCCATGAACACGCTGAAGACGGAAGCGGCGGAGATGGTGGTGCGGATCGTCGGGCAGGCGATGCTGGCCGGCGGCTTGGCCGCCTACCGCAACGACAGCCCCTACAGCCTGTGCCGCCATCTGCGCGACGCCCACTCGGCGCCGCTGATGATCAACAACGACCGGATACTGGGCAACACGGCGAACCTGCTGCTGGCGCACAGGGACAACGGCACTCTCTTCGGCTGAGGCCTTCTCGGAACGGAATGCGGCGGATGGACATGCGGGCAGGAAGTACACCGGCGGAGAATGGGCAAACGGCGTTCCGCGACGCGCTGATCGCGGCCGGGCTGCTGATCCCCACGGGGGTCGACGGGCTCTACGGCCGCAGCGGCGTCTTCGAGGATGTCGTGGAGCGCTTCAACGACCTGATCACCACTTGGGGCGGCGACGACGGCGCGGACGTGATGCGTTTCCCTCCGGGGGTGGCCCGCCATCAGTTCGAGCAGAGCGGCTATCTGAAGAGCTTTCCGCATCTGGCCGGCACCGTCCACGCCTTCAAGGGCGACGAGCGCGCCCACCAGTCCCTGCTGCGTCGGCTGGAGGAGGGGGAGGAGTGGACCGACGCCCAGATGGCGACCAACGTCGTCCTGACCCCGGCCGCCTGCTACCCCGTCTACCCGACCATCGCGGAGCGCGGGCCGCTGCCCGCCGACGGCGCGCTGGTCGATGTGTATTCCTACTGCTTCCGCCATGAACCGTCGCTGGACCCGGCGCGCATGCAGCTGTTCCGGATGCGCGAGTATGTGCGCGCCGGCACGCCGGAGCAGGTCATGGCCTTCCGGCAGAGTTGGGTGGAGCGCGGGCGGGTGCTGATGGAATCGCTGGCCCTGCCGGTGGCGGTCGATCTGGCGAACGACCCCTTCTTCGGGCGGGCCGGCAGGATGCTGGCGGCCAGCCAGCGCGACCAGGGGCTGAAGTTCGAACTGCTGATCCCCATCGCGTCGGCGGAACAGCCCACCGCCTGCCTCAGCTTCAATTACCACCAGGACCATTTCGGGCTGTTGTGGGACCTGCGGACGCCGGATGGCGCCGTCGCCCACACGGCCTGCGTCGGCTTCGGGATGGAGCGGGTGGCGCTGGCGCTGTTCCGCCATCACGGCTTCGACGTGAAGGCGTGGCCGGCCGCCGTGCGCGCCGTCCTGTGGGGCTGAGCGGGCAGGGGAGGCCGGGCATGGCGCATCCGCTCGACAGGCCGGACCGCGACTGGGCGGAGACCAACTGCTACACCGACCTTTGGCTCGGGCTGCTGCGGGCGCTGGGGATGGAGCCGATGGCGGCCCTGGCCTTCACCGTCGCGCAGGATTTCGAAGGCGACCAGTTCACCTTCTTCAAAGTGCCGCCGGAGGACCTGCGCCGCCTCTATGGGCTGGAGGTGCAGGAACTCGCCCTCTACGACCGGGTGGAGACGCACGCGGCGGTGCAGGTAGCGCGCGGCCGCCCGGTGCTGGTGGAGGTGGATGGCTATCACCTGCCCGACACGCGGGGAACCTCGTATCGCGCGCAGCGCGTCAAGACGACCATCGCGATCCTCGGCATGGACACGGGCGCGCGGCGGCTCGACTACATCCACAACGCCGGGCGCTTCACGCTGGAGGGTGAGGATTACGACGGCCTGTTCGCCCCCGCCCCCCTGTTCCCCTATGTGGAGTTCGTGAAGCGCAGCGGCCCGGCTTTGGAGGGGGAGGCTCTGATGGAGGCGTCCCGCAGGCTGCTGTCCCGCCATCTGGGCCGCCGTCCGATGGCGAACCCCATCGCCGCCTACCGCGCCGCCTTGCCCGAGCATTTGGAAACGCTGGCCGCCCGGCCCATGGACTATTTCCACCTCTACGCCTTCAACACGCTGCGGCAGGTGGGGGCGAATTTCGAGCTTCTCGGGATGTACGCGCGCTGGATCGGCGCGCCGCCGGACGCGGCGGAGGCCTGCGCCACCCTCTCCGCCACCGCCAAGGCGTTTCAGTTCCAACTCGCGCGCGGCGTGCACCGGCGGCGCTTCGGCGATCACGCGGAACCGCTGGAGGCGATGGAGCGCGCCTACGACCGGGCGCTCGGCGCGCTGCTTCGCCGTTACGGGTGACGGACGATGGCGCGCCTTCACGCCGTGACGGGCCGCAGCGTGACGCCCCTGTCCGCGGGGTGGGAGCTGTGCGTGACCGAACCGGGGGAAACGCCTGCGGGGGACTGGCTGCCCGCCCCGGTGCCCGGCACCGTCGCGCAGGCGTTGCGCGCGGCCGGGCTCTACCGCTTGGGCGACCCGCTTCCCCTGCACGACCGCGACGTCTGGTACCGGGTGACGCTGACCGGAGACGGGCCTTGCACGCTGCGTTTCCATGGCCTCGCCACGGTCGCGGAGGTCTGGCTGGACGGCAAGCGCATCCTGAGCAGCGCCAGCATGTTCCAGAGCCACGACGTTCCGGTGACGTTGCGCGGGACGCACGCGCTGCGCATCGTCTTCCGCGCTCTAAATCCCGTTCTGAAGGCGCAGAAGGGACGGGGGCGCTGGCCCGTCCGGCTTGCCGGGCCGGCAGGGCTGCGCGCGGTGCGGACGACGCTGCTGGGGCATATGCCCGGCTGGTGCCCGCCCGTGCCGGCGGTCGGCCCCTGGCGCCCGGTGGAACTCATCACGGAAACCGGACTGCTGCGCGTCCACGCGGCGGATCTGCGTGCCACGCTGGATGGGCGGGACGGCCGGTTATCCCTGGCTCTGGCGGCGGACTGGAGCGGCTCCGCTCCTCCGCCGGGATGGCTGGAGGTAGGGGAGGCGCGGGCGCCGCTCCGCTGGACCGGGACGGGGGAATTGCGCGGCGACGTCCGCCTGCCGGAGGTCGCACCCTGGTGGCTGCACAGCCACGGCAGCCCGACGCTCCACACCGTGCGCGCGGTGGTGGGCGACGCGCGCATCGATTTGGGCCGCACCGGCTTCCGCCGCATCGAGCGGGAGCCCGGCGACGGCTTCGCCCTGCGCATCAATGGAGAGCGCGTCTTCTGCCGCGGCGCCTGCTGGAGCAGCCCGGACATCGTGGCCTTGCCGGGGACGCGGGACGCCTACGCCCCCTGGCTGGACTTGGCGCGGCAGGCCGGCATGACCATGCTGCGGGTGCCGGGCATCGCCGCCTACGAGGCTGACGCCTTCTTCGACCTGTGCGACGAGATGGGGATACTCGTCTGGCAGGACTTCATGTTCGCCAATTTCGACTATCCGGCCGACGAGCCGTTCCTCGACGGCGCCCGGCGGGAGGCGGCGCAGCTCCTCGACCGGGTCCAGGCCTCGCCCTCGCTGGCGGTGCTTTGCGGCGGCAGCGAGGCGGAGCAGCAGGCGGCCATGCTCGGCCTGCCGCGCGAGCGCTGGAGCCAGCCTCTGTTTGACAGTGTCCTGCGGGACGAGGCGGAGCGGGGGCGGCCTGACGTGCCGTACGTCGCCAACTCCCCGACCGGCGGGCCGCTGCCCTTCGCCGCCGATGCGGGCGTGACCCACTATTACGGCGTCGGGGCCTATCTCCGCCCGCTGGAGGACGCGCGCCAGGCAAATGTCCGTTTCGCCTCCGAATGCCTCGCCTTCGCCAACATGCCGGGAGCCGAAGCGCTGCCCGGCGTGCCGGCGGTCCACGCCCCGCGCTGGAAGGCGCGCGTGCCGCGCGACCCCGGCGCCCCGTGGGATTTCGAGGATGTGCGGGACCATTACCTGCGCGGCCTGTACGGCGTCGATCCCATGCTTCTGCGCTACGAGGACCCCGACCGCTACGCGCGGCTGTCGCGCGCGGTGACGGGGGAGGTCATGGAGGCCGTCTTCGCGGAGTGGCGGCGGGTCGGCTCATCATGCGCGGGCGGGTTGGTCTGGATGTTCCAGGACGTTTGGCCGGGGGCCGGCTGGGGCGTGGTCGATTCCGCGGGCGTGCCGAAGGCGGCGTGGCACGCGCTGCGCCGCGCCTTCCGGCCCGTGCAGGTCCTGCTGAGCGACGAGGGGGTGAACGGGCTGGCGATCCATCTGCTGAACGAGACGGCGGAGCCGGTGGAGGCGGTGCTGACCCTGACCGCCCTGCGGCGGGGGGCGGTGCCGGTGCTGCGGGCCGAGCGGACGGTCACCCTGCCGCCGCGCAGCGCCCAGGTCATCCCGGCGGCGTCTTTGCCCGACCGCTTCGTCGATCTGACCGGTGCCTACCGTTTCGGCCCGCCCGCCCACGACGTGGTGGTGGCGGCGCTCTCCGACGCGCGCACCGGCGCCGCGGTGGCGGAGGCCTTTTACTTCCCGCAGGGCGGGCGGATGGAGCGCACGGAGCTGGGCTTCGGCGCCCGCGTGGAGCGGACGGCGGAGGGGTGGGCCCTGATCCTGTCCAGCCGGCGGCTTGCCCGCTCCGTCCACATCGAGGACGACGGATTCCGGGCGGAGGAGGAGTGGTTCCATCTGCCGCCGGGGGTGGAACGCCGGGTTCGGCTGATCCCGCGCCACCCCGCCGCGGCGGTGCCCGATGGCGAGGTCCATGCGTTGAACGGCCTGGACCCGACGCGCTACCGGGGGACCGCATGACGCCCGAACCGTCCGTGCCCATTCTGTTCGAAGGTTGTTTCGGCTGGCTGCACCCGGCGGGAGGGCGGCGCGGCGTCGTGCTGTGCGCGCCCTATGGCGGAGAGGCGCTGGCCACCCACCGGGCGTGGCGCCGCTTCGCCGAGGCTCTGGCCGCGGCGGGGCTGCCGGCTCTGCGTTTCGATTACCCCGGCACCGGAAACAGCGTCGGCGGGGAGGGCGATCCGGCCCGCCTGGACTCATGGATCGGCGGCATCCGCGCGGCGGTTGACCATCTGCGTACCGCCACGGGGGTGGAAGAGGTGGCTCTGGTCGGCTTGCGGCTGGGAGCCCTGCTCGCCGTGGCGGCCGCGCGCGCGGCGGGAGCGGATTCGCTGGCCCTTCTGGCGCCTTTCCCCTCGGGCCGGGCCTTCCTGCAGGAGTTGCGGGCGGTGGCGCTGCTCGCCGAACGGCCGGCGGGCGCCCCGCCCGCGGTGGGGCCGTCGGGGATCGACAGCGCCGGCTTCCGCCTGACGCCGGAGACGGCGGAGGCCCTGCGGGCGCTCGACCTCACGCGGATGACGGAGGCCCCGGCGCGGCGCGTGCTGATCCTCGACCGCCCGGAGGGCCGCGCCGCCGCCCTGGCGGAGCGGTTCCGCGCGTTGGGGGCCGCGGTCGAGGAAGCGCCCTTTTCCGATCACGCGCGTCTGATGACCAGCGTCCAGCACGCGGTCCTGGACTGCCCGGCCTTCGCGCGGGTGGCGGCCTGGCTGGCGCAGGGCATGGCACCCGCCGAACCGGGGCGGGTGGCGGACGCCTCCACCCCGCGTTTGGGGCTCGCCGGTGCGGTGGAGCGCCCGCTCCGCTTCGGTCCCGGCGCCGGTCTGTTCGGCATTCTCTGCGAGCCCGCCGCCGCCGCGGAGCGGCCCGCCGTTCTGCTTCTGAACAGCGGCGCCACGCCGCACACCGGTACCGGGCGCATGTCGGTGCGGCTGGCCCGGCGTCTGGCGGCGCGGGGAATCGCCTCCCTGCGCATGGATCTGGGCGGGCTGGGGGACAGCGCGTCGAAGCCGGGGCGCCGCGACGGGCTGATCTACTGCCGGGACATGGTGGAGGACGCGCAGGCCGGGCTGGACGCCCTGGCGGCGGCGGGGCATGGAGCCGCGGTTGCCGTGGGGCTGTGCGCCGGCGCCGCGGTGGCGCTGCACGTGGCGCTGGCCGACCCGCGCGTGGTCGGGCTGGCGCTGGTCAATCCGGGCCGTTTCGTTCTGGGGGACGGGGTGACGCAGGAGGAGGCCATCGGCAGCGCGGTGAAGCCGGCCGCCGCCTATCTTACCCGGTTGACCGAGCCGGCGGTGTGGCGGGCCATCCTGCGCCAGGACCGCAAGGCGTCGCGCGTCGCCCGCGGGCTGTCAGAGCGCGCGGCCCGTCGCCTGCGCATCAGGGCCGGCCGGCTGCGCGCCGGGCTGACGGGGCGGGGCTACGCGCGGGACGACGTGCTCCACGCCTTCCAGGCGCTGTCCGACCGCGGTGTCCGCACGCTGATGGTGCACAGCGAGGGCGACGTGACCCTGGGCGAGTTGGAGTCACAGGCCGGGGCCGGCGGCGGACGCCTGCGCCGGATGGGCGGCTTGCTGATGGAGCGACTCGCCGGGGCCGATCACAGCCTGATGGAACGCGCCGCGCGGGAGCGCTTCGCCGACCTGCTGGATGACCTGCTGGACCGCATCGGCACGGGCGCGACGGGCACCGTGCGCGGGAAGGGCCCCGGCCCACCGGAAGGGACCGGGGCTCTCCGCGTCAATCACGCGACGGGAAGTAGCCCAGCATGAAGATGAAGAAGAACAGCGACTGATAAGGCTGCAGGTTGTTGAAAGGGGCCGGGCCGGCGACACCGCCCCCCGCGCTGACGGCGATGCTGGCGCCCGTGGGACCCCCGCTGACCGTGCCCTGGGTGGAGAGCGCGCCGGTCAGTGAGCTTCCGGTGGGCGGTGTCGGCAAGCTCGACGCCGGGATGTAGGGCCCGTTGACGGTTACGTCGGTGCTCGGATCGATGAACTGCCCGCCCAGCACCGCAGGAATGGCGGACGGGCTGTTGCTGGTGCCGACGGCCGGGTTCAGAGGCACCGTGACCGTCGCGGTGAACGGCAGGCTGCCGCCCGCGCTGCTGCCCTGGAAGGATGCGGCGTGGGTGTGCACCGGCAGGTTGGCGCCGCTGATCGTCGTGAACTGCGTGCCGCCCGAATTGCCAGTGTTGATCGTGGAACTGGTGTAGGGGCTGGTCCCCGTACCCACCATCAGACGGCCGCGCAGGTCGGGCAGGTTGAACGTCGGAGCGTTCTGCCCGCCGCCGAAGGCCCCGGCCGTGACCGCCCAGAGGGCTTGGTACTGGGCGGTGTTGACGGCCTGTCCCAGGCATTGCTGCGTGTTCACCGGGGCGAAGTTGCCGGCGAATGGAAAGACGGTACCTAGGTAGAATTCCATGGCGAAATCTCCGGTGGATTCGATGCGCTGGGACGGACGGTGCGCGGTGATGCCGCGGAATGGAGCGTGGCGGCCGGACTCAGTTCAGGATCAGTTCGAAACAGCCCCGGTCGGGGTCGCGCGGAATGACGCGCACGATGTAGAACGGTCCCAGCGGTCCCATCGTCGGATGGTCGATCTGGAAGTAGCCGTTCCACAGCTGGCTGGGCCCGTAGGTTTCGAACAGAGCGGAAAAGGACGTGCGCTTCGCCCAGCGCGGTGTGCATTCCGGACGCGCCGTCAGCTTCGTCAACTCGACGTCCGTGATCACGGACCCGTCTTCCGGGGCCAGGAAACGGAACATCTGGCCGAGATGGGGGGCGAACATCTCGTGAGACATGGTGGCGATGTCGATGGTCATCTCAAAGGTCCGGTCCAAAGGTCTGAAGTTACGGCTGATGTTCCGAGTATGGGAGGCCAAATCACCGCATTCGTCCATCCGGTGTTCAACTGATCGGGGAGTGCTCCCGGATCAGTCGCGCATCGGGAAAATACCGCTGGTGACGATCAGCATGGTCAGGGCTAGATAGGGCTGCATGTTGTTCAGCGCCGTCGGGTTGGAGACGCCGCCGCCCGCCGAAACGCTCACCGTCCCCGTCAGCCCGCCCATCGTGACGGTGCCGGAGGCCGAACCGATCAGCGCCGAGCCGCTCGGGGCGGTGCCGGAGCTGTAGGGGCCGTCCATGGTGATGCCGATGCCGGGATCGCTGAGCTGGAGCGCGCCGAGATAGTTGTTGCCGCCCGCCGGGGTTGCGCTGGAGCCGACGCTGGTGCTCACGGGGATGGCCGCGGCGGCGGTGACCGTCGCGTTGTTGCTGCTGCCCGACGGCGTGAAGGACGCGGCGTGGGTGTGCAAGGGCAGGTTCTGGAGGGTGATGGAGTTGTTCGCGGCGCCGCCGCTGTTCCCCGGGTTGATCGTCTGGTTGTTCAGATAGGGGCTGGTGCCCGACCCGATCATGACGCGGCCGCGCAGATCCGGCAGGTTGAAGTTGGTGGTGCCGTTGCCGCCGTACATCGCGCCGGTGATGGCGAACAGGGCCTGGTTCTGGCTGACCTGCATCTGCTGCCCCAGACACTGGGCGGTGAACTGGGGAGCGTAAGCGCCGGCGAATGGGATGACCAGGCCGAGGTAAACTTCCATGGCGAAACCTCCTGTGTATGAAACCGGTTGCGGCGGCCTTTGGCCAGCGCCCCCTAAGGACGCGCCGCGCCGCCGAATGTGATAGAAAGCATACCGACATATTCTCCTGAACGGCTAGGTCTTGGGCAATAGACGATACAAAAAGTTACTTTTTCCGATCGTTATCTTTGCATTGTAACCCCGTGGTTGCATATTCTCGTATGTGTTTGGCCGCCGTCGGATCGTGGGCGATGCGTCCGATCGGTCGCCAGCGGCGTTGGGTCGTCCTCGGTTACGGTCGCTCCGCACCGGTCCGACGCCGAGGCGGACGACTCGAACGGCACCCGCCGCCGTGATGGTCCGCAGCGGCGATTCTTGCGTCATGCCCGCATCTTCGGCTATTCAAGGCGCACGCTTGTGCTACCGGAAGGGGTGTGACCGATGGCCGTTCTGAATGGGTCGCTGCCGCTGCTCGGCGGGTTGACGGTGCGCTTCCCCCGCCCATCGGACGACGACTTCCTGATGGGTCTGTTCATGGATGCGCGCCCCTGGCTGGCCAAGGCGCACCACGACCGCGACTTCATCCGGACGCTCTACGAACAGCAGTACGGCGCGCGGCGGCTGGGGCAGGAGAGCCGGTATCCGGAACATCTGGATTTCGTCATCGAGAAGACGGGCCAGCCCGTGGGGCGGATCATCATGGATCTGGGGCGCTATGACTGGCGCGTGTCGGAGGTGGAGATCCATCGTCTGGCCCGCGGCAAGGGCATCGGCACCGATCTGCTGCGCAGCTTCCAGGGGACCGCGGCGCAGATGCGCATTCCGATCACCTTGTCGGTGGCCGAGGTGGACACACGCGTTCACTGGTTCTACCACCGCCTGGGCTTCGATCTTCTGGCAAAGACGTCGCCGTCGCTGGAATTGATCTGGCTGCCGCCCGGTCATCCGGGAATCCAGCACTTGCCGCCACAAATTCTGCCGGCCCAGATGCAACAGGGCGGCGCATCCTGACTGTGAACCCTCGGTTGACTCGGCCGCCCGGACCGCCTCTTCCGAATCGTGGTCCGGCACGCTCAGCCGGGCTTGTGACATAGGTGCGCGGTCTTTTGCACGCGAATGTTTGGCTCCACCGCACCGCACATGCCGCCAGCGAAAGCTCGGCGTGAAAAGCACACCAGCATATGCATTCGTTTCAGCGATGAAATGCAACGCGACGTGCAGAAACAAATGCGTCGAATTATGACACGCCATTCTCTTCCATGACGCGAATCGACGCAATTCAGGCACCTCTTTTGTCGTCTGAATAGACTGATGCGCTGTCAATGATTGTGAAAAGGTGGTACGCTCCCGCCGGCTATTCACTTTTAGGTGACCGCTTTCGGCGTAAGGTCGGGCGGTGTTGCGTATGGCGGGAGACTGGCGATGACGCGCAAGCGTGGTTCGAACGGCAACGGCGTGAACGGGCGTTCCAGCATAGCGCGCAAGCCGTCCTCATCGATGTTCGCGATGGCTCTCGAACCGCGCTTCATGTTCGATGCGGCGGGCGCCATCACGGCCGCCGAGGTCCATCAGCAACCCGATCAGCCCGTGCCGGGGGACCAGGGAGCCGGCAAGGCCGCCGGTCCCGACAAGCTGGCCGATTGGGCGATCAAGGAGTCGACCGTTCCGGCCGCCTCCACTCCATCACCCACCGAACCTGCGGCGGTGACGGCGCGGCTCGCCGAAATCCAGGGATCGGTCCGCTCGGTGGTGTTCGTCGACACCAGCGTCTCCGACTACCAGACGCTGCTCAAGGACATCGCACCCGACGCCAAGGTCATCCTGCTCGACTCCCAGCAGGAGGCGCTCGGCCAGATGGCGAAGGCACTTTCCGGGATGTCCGGCCTGGATTCCGTCCAGGTCGTCAGCCACGGCAACGAAGGCCATCTCTACATCGCCGGCCGCGCCTATTGGGCGGACGGCCTGGCGAATCGCGCGCAGGATCTCCAAGCGATCGGCGCCGCGCTGAAGCCCGGCGGCGACATTCTTTTCTACGCCTGCAACGTCGGTGCCGGACAGGCGGGGCAGGAGTTCGTTCAGACGATCCATCGGCTCACCGGAGCCGACGTGGCGGTGTCCAGCGACGAGACCGGCAACGCCGCCGACCAGAACTGGACGCTGGAAGTGCAAAGCGGGGCCATCGAGGCGGCGGTTCCCTTCGCGCGCGCGTCCATGGAGACCTTTAGCGGCCGGCTGGGAACCGTTGTCGTCACTTCGGCGACCGGGACGGCGGCGGGATCGTTGAACCACGCGATCGTGAACGCGGCCGCCGGGGACGTGATCGAGTTCGACTCGGCGCTGACGTCCAGCGAGATTTCCCTGGGCGTCACGACAACCATCCTGACGGCGTCGGCTCAGAACTTCACAATCAACGGCGACGTGAACGGCGACGGTATCGCCGACATCACGATCTCCGGCGACAACGGCGACGACGCTTCCACGTCGGCGGACTACCGGGGCATCCTCTTCAATGCGTCCGGCAAGACGATGACGGTCAAGAACGTCATCATGGAGCGCTTTTATTCGGCATCCGCCCTGCAGGGCGCACTGACGCTGCAGAACGGGTCGCTCGAAGTGGATGGCGTGACCTTCAGGAACAACCTGAACAACCCCATCGCCACGACCACCGCGGCCACATCCCTGACGATCAGGAACTCGGTTTTTCGTGACAACACCGGTGTGGTGACCGGTACGGCGGGCTTCGCGGTCGTTCGAGCGCAGGTGACCGGAACGCTGACGATCGAGAACAGTCTGTTTGCAGACAACAGCTACGTCATGAACATGGGCTCGAGTTCGGCTCTCTACCCGGGCTCCACCATTGTGCAATACCACAACACGGCTGCCTTCACGGTAAACATACGCAACGTCACCATTGTCAACAACAGCTACATCAACAATGATGGCGGCGCCTCCAGCGTCAAGACGGCGGGCATCGGGGTCTATTCCGGTGGATCGGCGGGCACGGGGACGCTGAACGTTTACAACACGATCATCGCGGGGAACTCCGGCAACCTTGCCGGGACGAGTTTTGCCGATCCGAACGCCATCATTTACAACTCTGGCAGCGTCACCCTGAACCAAGGCAACAATTATCAGGGCGCCATAACCGGCAACGCGATCTTCGTCGACTCCACCAACGCCACTAAGAGCCTGCGCGACTATCGTCCGGCATCGACCGCGACGACCTTCATCAACGCCGGCGACAGCAGCAACGCGAACCGCTACGGCGGCAGCTACGACATCCGCGGCATCGACCGCATCCGCGACGGTTTGCTCGACCTCGGCGCCTATGAAGTGCATTGGAACGGGGGCGAGCCGTCGGTCGACCTGAACGGGGCGGGAGGTGGAAGCGACGAGTCCGTCAGCAGCGGGACTCCCAGTTCCGGCGTGCTCATCGCGCCCAGCGCCACCGTGGCGCAGTCCGACAGCGACACCCGTCTGCTCGGCGCCACCGTCGCCTTGAGCGGTGTGGTCGATACCGGAAACGAAACGCTGACCCTCTCCACGGCGGATATCAGCACCGCCAAGACCTACGGCATCGCGGTGCTCGCCAACGACGGAGCCACGATCACCCTGAGCGGTGCGGCGCCCGTGGCGAACTATCAGGCTGTGATCCGTCTGATCCAGTACAAGAACTCCGCCGGCAGCTTCACCGCGGGCGCGCGCACCGCCACGGTCACCGTCAACGACGGCGAAACGACCAGCACCGCGCGGACCAGCACCATCACCCTCGGCACCGTTGTCGACACCACGCCGCCGACCGTCTCCAGCATCGCGGTGTCTGGGAGCCCGGTGGCCACCGCGTCGTCGGTCACCTACACCGTGACCTTCAGCGAAGACGTGTCCGGCGTGGACGCCGCCGACTTCACGTTGGCGACGACCGGGACCGCCTCCGGCACGATCGGGACCGTCACCCAGGTGTCGGCCGGCGTCTACACGGTTTCGGTGACCGGCATCTCCGGCACCGGCACGCTGGGGCTGAACCTCAAGGGCAGCGGCACCGGCATCAAGGACACGGCGAACAACGACATCGCTGCGGGCTTCACCGGCAGCACCCACACGGTGGACCGGGACGCGCCGGTTTTCACGTCCTCCGCCACGCCTTCGGTTCCGGAGAACACGACGGCGGTCGTCACTCTGGCCGCGACGGACAACAACGGCCCGGTCACCTACAGCCTGGTCGGCGGCGCCGATCAGGCGAGCTTCTCGTTGTCCGGCGCGGCGCTGACCTTCGCCAGCACACCGGATTACGAATCGCCAACGGATTCGGACAGCAACAACGTCTACGTCGTCGTCGTGCGGGCCACGGACGCCAACGGCAACACCACCGACCAGACGATTTCGGTGACGGTCACCGACGTGAACGAGGCCTCCGCCGCTCCGGTCGTCAGCGGACTGAGCATCATCGACCTGAAGATGTACGTCACGAACGGGGACGATTTCACCGGTGGCGCCAACGACTCCGCGACCGCGGTGCCGGTGGGCGTGCCTGGGAGAGTCGATTACCAAGCCTATGCCAGCTTCGATATGGATGTGGAGTTCCTGAGCGGTACGGCGGCCCGCATCACCCTCGTGGTTCCGCCGAATGGCTTCAACACGCAAGGCGGTAACTTCACCTTCAGCTTCACCTTCGAGAACGGGCCCAACGGCAGCCTCGGTTCCTTCACGCAGGTGACCAAGAATCTGACGTCATCCAGCGCGAACTTCGCGAACGAAAGCCAGATCGTCGGCAGCGTCAACGGCAAGGTCTTCTCGTTCTACATGCCGGGCACCTTCGCGCCGACCGGCAATGAGGTTGCGGTCGGAGACAAGCTGGTCTTCGACATCGTCATGTCGGTCCAGCCGAGCGAGACCCTGTCCTACACGGCCGGGTCGGGCGCCCAGGTGATCGACCAGGGGACGGCTGCGGCGGTCGCCGACACCGACAGCACCACCTTCAACGGCGGCAATCTGACGGTGGCGGTCGACGGCGTGACAGCCAACGACGTGCTGGGCATCCGCAATCAGGGCACCGGCGCCGGTCAGATCGGCGTGAGCGGCAGCAACGTCACCTACGGCGGAACGATCATCGGAACGGTGGCGGGCGGCAACGGCGCCGATCTGATCATCACGTTCAACGCCAACGCCAACGCCGACGCGGCGGCGGTCAGCGCGCTGATGGCCAACATCACCTACGCCACGACAAGCACCGCCAACAGCTCTCGGCTGGTCAGCTTCACCGTCACCGACGACACCGGCAACACCTCCTTGCCTGGTTTCGTTGGGGTCTCCGTGGCAGCAGGCGACACCACGGCTCCGACGGTCAGCAGCATCGCGGTGTCCGGAACCCCGGCGGCCAACGCATCCTCGATCACCTACACCGTGACCTTCAGCGAAGATGTGTCCGGCGTGGATGCCTCCGACTTCACGCTGGCGACGACCGGGACCGCCTCCGGCACGATCGGCACCGTCACCCAGGTGTCGGCCGGCGTCTACACGGTTTCGGTCACCGGCATCTCCGGAGCCGGAACGCTGGGGCTGAACTTGAAGAGCACCGGCACCGGCATCAAGGACACGGCGAACAACGACATCGCTGCGGGCTTCACCGGCAGCACCCACACGGCGGACCAAGTGGCGCCGACCTTCGACGTCGCCGCCGCCACGTCCAGCATCACCAACACCGGCTTCACCCTGTCCGCCAGCCTCAACGAGGCGGGGACGATTTACTATGTCCTGGTCCCCCGCAACGCGACCGCCCCGACCGCCGCCGAGGTGGAGGCGGGCACGGCTTCCGGCGGCGGAGGGGCGCTGAAGTCCGGCAGCCTCAGCGCGTCGTCGTCGCCGTTTGACGGCAGCGGATCGATCAGCGGGCTGACCGCCGGCACCGACTACGACCTTTATGTTGTGGCGAAGGACAGCGCCGGGAATCTTATGAGTGCGCCGGTCAAGGTCACCGTCTCGACGACGGGTGGATCTTCCAACGGCGCGCCGGTGAACAGCGTCATTCCCTCGGTGTCGGGCACGGCGAAGGTCGGCAGCGCGCTGACCGGGGCGACCGGCAGTTGGAGCGATCCGGACGGCGACCCGCTGGGTTACACCTATCAGTGGTACCGGGCGGACGACAGCAACGGGACCAACGCCGCCTCGATCAGCGGAGCGACCAGCTCCAGCTACACGCTGACGACGTCCGACGCCCACAAGTATCTGCGCGTGGCGGTGATCGCGAACGACGGCAACTCCAACACAACGACCGCTTACTCCGCCTACGCCGCGATCAGCAACAGCGCGCCAGTGAACAGCGCGGTGCCGAGCGTGACCGGCACGGCGACGGTGGGCAACGCCCTGACTACGACGGATGGCACCTGGAGCGACGCCGACAGCGACAACCGGACGTTCAGCTACCAGTGGTACCGGGCCGACGACAGCAACGGGACCAACGCCGCTTCGATCAGCGGGGCGACCAGCTCCAGCTACACGCTGGCGGCGGGTGATCTGAACAAGTACCTGCGTGTGGTGGTGACGGCCGACGATGGGAAGGGCGGCACGCAGTCGGCCACGTCGGTTTACTCGTCGCAGGTTGCGGCGGCGGGCAATGGCGCGCCGGTGAACAGCGTGGTTCCGACGGTGACGGGCACGGCGACGGTGGGCAACGTGCTGACCAGGGTGAACGGCACCTGGAGCGATCCCGACGGCGACTCGCTGAGCTACACCTATCAATGGTACCGTGCCGACGACAGCAACGGCACCAACGCCGCGTCGATCAGCGGGGCGACGAGCGCCAGCTACACGCTGACGACGTCCGACGCGCACAAGTACCTGCGCGTGGCGGTGATCGCCAACGACGGCAACTCCAACACGACGACCGCCTATTCCGCTTACACGGCGATCACCAACAGCCTGCCGGTGAACAGCGCGGTGCCGAGCGTGACGGGCACGGCGACGGTGGGCAACGCGCTGTCGACGACCAACGGCACCTGGAGCGACGCCGATGGCGACGGGCGGACGTTCAGCTACCAATGGTACCGGGCGGACGACAGCAACGGCACCAACGCCGCGTCGATCAGCGGGGCGACCAGCTCCAGCCACACGCTGACCACGTCGGACGCCCACAAATACTTGCGGGTGGTGGTGACGGCCAACGACGGCCGTGGCGGCACGCAGACGGCGACCTCGACCTACACGGCGATCACCAACAGCGCGCCGGTGAACAGCGCGGTGCCGAGCGTGAGCGGCACGGCGACGGTGGGCAACGCGCTGTCGACGACCAACGGCACCTGGAGCGACGCCGACGGCGACGGTCGGAGCTTCAGCTACCAGTGGTACCGGGCCGACGACAGCAACGGCACCAACGCCGCCTCGATCAGCGGGGCGACCAGCTCCAGCCACACGCTGACCACGTCGGACGCCCACAAATACTTGCGGGTGGTGGTGACGGCCAACGACGGCAAGGGCGGCACGCAGACGGCGACCTCGACCTACACGGCGATCACCAACAGCGCGCCGGTGAACAGCGCGGTGCCGAGCGTGAGCGGCACGGCGACGGTGGGCAACGCGCTGTCGACGACCAACGGCACCTGGAGCGACGCCGACGGCGACGGGCGGAGCTTCAGCTACCAGTGGTACCGGG
>NZ_VITI01000003.1:0-93994 GCF_007827795.1 Azospirillum brasilense | reverse complement strand
TCGACGACCAACGGCACCTGGAGCGACGCCGACGGCGACGGGCGGAGCTTCAGCTACCAGTGGTACCGGGCCGACGACAGCAACGGCACCAACGCCGCGTCGATCAGCGGGGCGACCAGCTCCAGCCACACGCTGACGACCTCCGACGCCCACAAGTACCTGCGCGTCGTGGTGACCGCCAACGACGGCCGCGGCGGCACGCAGACGGCGACCTCGACCTACACGGCGATCACCAACAGCGCCCCGGTGCTGAGCACGGACGCGCGCAGCCTGACCGCCATCGACGAGGACGCCACCGGCAACAACGGCGACACCGTGGCGGCCGTCCTGGCCTCCGCCGGTTCGGCCACCGACGCCGATGGCAACGCGCTGGGCATCGCGATCACCGCGATCGACAGCAGCAACGGCACGTGGCAGTACAAGACCGGGGCCGGAACCTGGACCACCATCACCGGCGTCTCGGGTGCGTCGGCCCTGCTGCTCGCCAGCACCGACCTTGTGCGCTTCGTGCCGAACGCCGACTACAACGGCTCGGTCGTCAACGGCATCACCTTCAAGGCGTGGGATCAGACCGCTGGGACGGCGGGCACCACGGTCGGCAACGACACCACCGCGAACGGCGGGCTGGGGGCCAACGGCCAGTTCAGCACCGCCAGTGCGACGGCGGGCATCGCCGTGACCGCGGTGAACGACGCCCCGGTGCTGACCGACACCGTCCTGACCCTGCCCAGCGTCGCCCAGGCCACGGGAGCGCCGGACGGAGCGGTCGGCGTTGCCGTGTCGTCCCTGGTGGCGTTCGGCACGAACGTGTCCGATGTGGACAGCGGCGCCGTCACGGGCATCGCGCTGGTCGGCGTGGATACGTCGGAAGGCGGTACCTGGTTCTACAGCACCGACGGCGGTACCAGCTGGACTGCGGTCGGGACGGTGAACGACAGCGGAAACGCGCTGCTGCTGCGGACGACGGACCGGCTCTACTACCAGCCGACGGGCGCCAACGCGGGCATCCTCAGCGCCGCGATCACCTTCCGCGCCTGGGATCAGACCAGCGGCACCGCCGGGACCAAGGTGGCTACCGCGAGCGGTGGCGGGATTTCCGCCTTCTCCGCGGCGACGGACACCGCCAGCCTGTCGATCACCCCGGCTGTCCTGGGGAGCGCCGTGGCCCTCGCGCCCGCGTCGGACACGGGCAACAGCAACACGGACAACATCACCAAGGCGAGCAGCGTCACCTTCAACGGCAGTGGCGCCAACGCCAACGCCAACACGACGGTGCGGCTCTACGCCAACGGCTCGCTCGTGGCGACGACCACGGCCGACGCGTCTGGCGCCTACAGCTTCGCCGGCGTCGATGTGTCCGGCCTCAGCGGTGCGGTCGACTTCACGGTCCGTCAGGTCATCGCCGGGATGGAGAGCGCCGACTCCGCCGTCCGGACCGTGACCTTCGACCGCACGGCGCCGACCGTCGCGATCACCATGGTGACCGGCGACAATGTGCTGAACTTGGCGGAAAGCGCCGTGGCCCAGACGGTGGCCGGCACCACGACGGGTGTCGAGGACGGCCAGACGGTCACGGTGACGCTGAATGGCAAGACCTACAGCGCAACGGTGACCAACAACGCCTGGAGCCTGTCCATCCCCTCCGCCGATCTGGGGGCGCTGACGGATGGCGGCCACTATACCATCACCGCCGACCTGGCGGACGTGGCGGGCAACGCGGCGATCCAGGCGACGCGCGACGTCTCGGTCGACCGCAAGCCGCCGACCCTCGCCATCGCCACGGTGGCGGGCGACAATGTGCTGAACGCGGCGGACAGTGCCACGGGGCAGACGGTGTCGGGCGTCACCAACGGCGTCGAGAACGGGCAGACGGTCACAGTGACGCTGAACGGCAAGACCTACAGCACGACGGTGACCAACAACACCTGGAGCCTGACCGTCCCGTCCACCGACCTGCTGGCGTTGACCGACGGCACCAGCTACACCGTCACCGCCAGCCTCACCGACGCGGCGGGCAACCCCACCCAGGCGACCCGCAACCTGTCGGTGGACCGCACGCCGCCCTCGGTGGTCACCGTCACGCCTCCCTCGGCGGGGACCTATCTGCCGGGCGAGACGGTCAGCTTCTTCGTGCAACTCAGCGAAGCGTCGATCATCAGCGGAGGCAGTCCGGTACTGGAACTGGCGGTCGGAAGCGACATCCGGAACGCCGTGTACAACGCGGCGGGCAGCACCGGCACGCTGCTGCGGTTCGACTATGTCGTTACGGTCGGCGACCGCGCGCCGCAGGGCATTTCCGTCCTGGGGCTGGCGCTGAACGGCTCCATCGTGATGGACGCGGCCCAGGGGCCGCTGGTGACGACCCTGAAGGGCGTTGGCGACACCAGCCAGGTGCATATCGACACCCCGATCCCGGCGAAGCCGGTCGGGACGGCGCTGAGCGGCCTGTCCGACTCCGGTGCCTCGGCAACGGATCGGCTGACCAAAGTGACGAGGCCGACGCTGTCCGGCACCGCGGAGGCGAACGCCACGGTGACCGTGCTGGTGGACGGCACGGCGGTGGGAACCACGGTGGCCGACGAGAACGGCTTCTGGGTCCATCGCCTCCAGACGGCGCTGACCGACGGGACGCACAGCATCACGACCACGGCGACCAACCGGTTCGGCATCGTCAGCGATCCGTCCGACGCGCTGGCCGTGGTGATCGACACCGCGGTGCCGGTCGCGTCCGCGCCATCGGTGACCAGCGCCACCGTCGCCGGCGCCACGGCGGGCGAGCGGATTTCCGGGATTGCCACGCCGTCCCTGGCCGGCACGACGGAGGCCGGCAGCACGGTGAACGTGCTGGTCGACGGCAAGGTCGCCGGAACGGCGGTTGCCGACGCCAACGGCGCCTGGACCTTCCCGTTCACGGCGGCGCTGGCCGACGGTACGCACAGCGTCCAGGTGCAGGCCACCGACAGGGCCGGCAACGTCAGCAGCCTGTCGGCGGTCACCACCCTGACCATCGACACCACGCCGCCGGTCGCCCCGATCGTGACGCTGAACACCACCGCCGGCAGCACGCCGGTCGTGCAGGGCACCGCCGAGGCGAACAGCCTGGTCACCGTGACGGTCAACGGCCAGCCGGTCGGCACGGCGCGCGCCAGCGCGACCGGCATCTGGCAATTGGCCCTGGCCTCCGACCTGAGCGTCGGCAGCTACGTCATCGCGGCCAAGGCGAGCGACGCGGTGGGCAACACCGGCAACGCCGGCACGACGACCTACACGGTGGCTCCGCCTCCGCCGCCGCCGGTCGTGGTGGCGGCTGCCTCCACAGGGAACACCACGACGGCGGCGTCCTCGTCCAATTCTGGGATCGCAACGGCCGCCGGGACCGGGACAACGCAGACGGTCGGGCCGACGCTGGGCACCGCGCCGACCCTGCCCAGCCTGCAGACGAGCAGCGATGCGGGCCGCGTCATCACCAGCTCGTCGATCGGCAACGGCGGCGGCAGCGGCAACGGGAACAGCAGCACGGACGCCGGGCGCTCGATCACCATCGGCAACATCGGCAATTCGACCAGCAGCGACGCCGGGCGCTCGATCACGATCTCCGCCATGGGCGGTGCGCCGTCCGGCGGCGGCACGGCCAGCTCGTCGAGCGGGGTTCTGGGCGGTGGCACCGGCGGGTCCAGTGGCTCCGGGTTGAGCGGTGTCGTCAGCGGCGGCAGCGGCCTGGGCAATGGCGGCCTTGGGAGCGGCGGTCTCGGGAGCGGCGGCCTCGGCGGCGGTGTCGGCGGCGGTTCCGGCTTGGGCGGCACCGCTTCGGGCGGCATTGGTGCCGGGCTGGGGGCCACGGGCGCCGGCTCCGGTCTCGGCGGCGGTTCAGGCGCTGGCCTCGGCACGGGCGGACCGGCGACGGGTGGGCCGGCAGCCGGCGGACCGACGGCAGGCGCCGGAACGGGCAATGGCGGCCTGAACGGCGTCGTCGGCAGCCCGGTCGGCGGCCCGGTCGGCGCGTCCGGGACGGCGTCCGGCGGCACGCCGGGCGGCAGCGCGGCTCCCGGCGGCCCCGGCACCCCCGCCGGCGGGCTTGTTGGCGCACCGGGCAACCGGCCCGGCGGCCAGACGGGACCCGGTTCCACGATCGAGAGTGCGCCGGCCAATCGGCCTGCGGGTCCAACTGGACCGCAAGGACAGCCGCAGGGGCAAGGACCGTCGCCGACCGGCGACGCGCCCGCGGACGGCGATCCGAGCAACGCTCCGACCGCGCCGGACGGTTCGGGGCAGGCCCCCGGCCCGCGCGCCGACCTCGACGGGTCCGCGCCGGCCCGGCCGGCCTTCTCCCGCCAGGTGGCTCAAATCCATGGCGCGGCCGATGCCCAGACGGCGGCACTGCTCGCCGCACTCACCTCGCATGTCCCGCCGGGAAGCCGGGCGGCCTAGCGCCGCCCGCGCCTTCCGCCGCCGTCTTCCCCGCTTAAGCTTTTCTTTCCAAATGGATTGCCGACGAGAATGACCCGGTTCGCTTCCTCCCCCCGGCCGCGGGGCCACAAGGTCCGCGCGTCCTTCGCCCTGGCCGCCGCCGCGCTGCTCGCCAGCGGATGTTCCGTGAGCCCGAAGCCTCTGACCGATGACGAGAATGTGTCCCGCCTGCGCGAGGACATGTCGGTCATCATGGCGCCGCAGGAGCCGATCACCGGCCCGGTGTCGATGCACGAGGCCATGGCGCGGGCCATCAAGTACAACCTCGACGAACGTGTGAAGCTGATGGAGATGGCGGTCGCCAACCAGCAGCTCGACCTGTCGCGGTTTGACATGCTGCCGCGTCTCGTGGCGGGGGCCGGCTACACCGGGCGCAACAACGAATCCGGGTCGGAGAGCCTCAACCTCGCCACCGGCCGGCGCACCGGCGAGAGCACCACGGCCACGGACCGGCACCGCCGGACCGCCGACCTGGGCTTCACCTGGAACGTTCTCGACTTCGGCGTCAGCTACCTGCGCGCCCGCCAGAACTCCAACCTCGTCCTGATCGCCGACGAGCGCCGCCGCCGCGTCGTCCAGGGCATCCTGCAGGACGTGCGCACCTCCTACTGGCGCGCCGTCGCGGCGGAGCGGCTGCTGAAGCGGATCGAACCGCTGGAGAAGCGCATCGAGGCGGCGCGCAAGAACGCGAACGCCATGGAGGCCCAGCGCGTCCAGGCCCCGCTGCAAACCCTGTCCTACCAGCGCGCGCTGGTCGACACGCTGCGCCAGCTCCAGACGCTGCGGCGCGAACTGGTGGCCGCCAAGTCGCAGCTCGGCGCGCTGATGGGACTGCCGCCGGGTGAGAACTTCACCATCCAGATGCCGCCGGACGTCACCGGCAAGGACGTCCCGGCGATCACGACCTCGGTCGACTCCCTGGAAACCTACGCGCTCCTCAACCGTCCGGAGTTGCTGGAGGAATCCTACAACGCCCGCATCACCGCCGACGAGACGCGCCGCGCTCTGCTGAAGCTGCTTCCGGGCATCGACCTGAACGCCGGCCTGCATTACGACAGCAACAGCTACCTGCTGAACCAGCGCTGGGCGGATTACGGGGCGCGGGTGTCGTGGAACATCCTGTCCCTGGCCTCGGCCCCGGACACCCACGCCTTCTCGAAGGCGCAGGAGGAACTGGTCGCCTTCCGCCGTCAGGCGCTCAGCGTGGCGGTGCTGAGCCAGGTGCGCGTGGCGATGGTGCAGTTCCGCGAACTGTCGCAGGAATTCTCGCTCAACGCCGACCAGGCGGCGATCGACCGCCGCATCCGGCAGCAGTATGTCAACAGCAGCACGGTCGGCCAGCAGGGCGACATGAGCGTGATCCAGGCCGAGGTGTCGGAACTCGTCTCCGACCTGCGGCGCGATCTCGTCTACGCCGATCTGCAGAACGCCTACGCCCGCGTCATGGTGTCGGCGGGCGTCGATCCGATGCCGGAGGCGGTCCCGTCCCAGGATCTGACAACGCTGCGTCAGGCGGTGTCCGACGGGTTGGGCGCCTGGCAGCAGAAGGCCGGCGGCACGGCACGGCTCCAGGATCTGCTGGTTCCCGCCGCCACGACCTCCGAAAAAGCACCGTCGGAGAAGGCTCCGGTCGAGAAGGCTGCCGATCCGAAGACCGATCCTAAGGCCGCCCCGGTCGCCGCGCGCGGCGAGGAGCCGGCGGAACGCAAGGCCGCGGTGCCGGAGCGCATGACGGTGGCCGAGCTGCCGCAGCAACCGACCGCCTCCATGACCGCACCGATGACGGTGTCCTACAGCCCGTCCACCCGGTCGGAGCCGGTGAAGGTCTACTCGGTGCCGCTGAGCGCGCTGGCTCCGGTGGGGCGCTCCACCGTGCGTTGATACCGACGGGGCGGTGCCGGGTCGCCGCCCCCTTTCGGCTGTGCCGGTCCGCCAGTGCTGAAACAAATAAGCGTACAGGACCGCTCGCCGATCCTGGATCGTTGCGCTTCCGGAGCTAAGGGTGCAGAAAATCTCTGCCATGATGTGCCGCTTTCGCCCCTCACGCTTCCTCGCCGCGCTGTCTATCGCGCTGCTTCCCTTGCCGCTTGCCGCCGCTGACCCGGCGCCGGTCCCCGATGGCGCGGTGCGCGCGCTGATTGAGGCACGGCAGCACGCCGTCCTTTCCAGCGAGATCGCCGGACGCATCGGCCGGATCACCGTGGAGGCGGGCCAGTCCTTCAAGGCGGGGCAGACGCTCATCGCGTTCGATTGCAGCCATTATCAGGCGGCGGTCGACGCGGCCCGCGCCAACCTGCGCGCCGCCGACGTCACGGTGCGGCAGAGCCGCCGGCTGGAGCAGTTGAAGTCCATCGGTGGGGCCGAGGTCGAGATGGCCGAGGTCAAGGCCGAGGCCGCCCGTGCCGATCTGCGCAAGGCGGAGATCGAGGTCCGCCGCTGCGACGTCAAGGCGCCCTTCGACGGCAAGGTGGTGGAGCAGCGGATTCGCGAGCATGAGTCCGTTCCCGCCGGCACGGCTCTGCTTGAAGTGCTTTCGGACCGCGATCTGCGGGTGGAGCTGATCGTCCCGTCTTCCTGGCTGGTCTGGCTGAAGCCCGGCCAGCGGTTCGAGTTGCGCATTGACGAGACGGGCGAGGTTCTGGACGGCGAGGTCACCCTGATCGGTGCCCGCGTCGATCCGGTCAGCCAGTCGCTGAAGGTGACGGGCAAGCTGCAGGCCGACAAGCCGGGCAACGCCCCGAATCTGGTCGCCGGCATGAGCGGAACCGCCCGCTTCACCCCGCCGGAGGAGGCCAAAGGTGCCAGATGACGTCAAATCCGTCCGGATGGATGCGGCCAACCCGCTGAACAGCCTCCTGCTTCTCCTGAATCTGCAGCAGGAGGCCCGGCAGGCCCAGAACCCGGAGGCGTTGCGTTTCCTCATCGTCAACCAGACGCGGCGGATGATCGCCTACCAGCAGGCGGTTTTCCTGACCGTCGCGCCGTCGGGCAAGGCCCGGCTGGAAGCCGTGTCCAACGTCGCCGTCCCGGAGCGCGACGCTCCCTTCACCCGCTGGCTGGAGGCCGCAGCCTCGGCCATTGCTGCGGGAGCGGAGGCGCGCAACCTGCACGGCATCGCCCCCACGGAGGTGCCGCCCGCGCTGGCCCGCGACTGGGGGCAGTGGGGGCCGGCGCAGGCGCTGTGGGTGCCCTTGCCGGGGCCGGACGACACCGTCACGGCGGTGTTGTGGCTCGCCCGCGACGACGCCTGGACGGACGGCGAGAAGGTGCTTCTCGGGCAGCTCTCCGGCGGCTATGGGCACGCCTGGTGGGCGCTGACCCGGGCCGGGCGCCGCTCCGGTGTGCGGGCGCGCAAAGGGGTTTGGGCGTTGGCGGTGGTGGCGGTCCTGGCGGCGGTTCTGGCTATCCCGGTGCCGCAATCGACGCTGGCCCCGGCGGAGGTGGCGCCGCGCGACCCGCTGATCGTCAGCGCGCCGTTGGAAGGCGTGATCGAACGTTTCCACGTCCAGCCGAACGAGCCGGTCAGCACCGGGCAGCCTTTGTTCAGCTTCGAATCGTCGGTTCTCAAAAGCCGGCTGGAGGTGGCGCGCAAGGCGCTGGCTTCGGCGGAGGCGGAACTGCTGACGGCGTCCCAGGGTGCCTTCACCGATCCGCTGAGCAAGGCGCGCATCGCCCAGTTGAAGACCCAGGTGGAGCTGCGCCGGGCGGAGATGGACTTCGCCCGCGATCTGATGGACCGCGTCACGGTGAAGGCGGAGCGGACGGGAATCGCGGTCTTCACCGACGCCAACGACTGGCTGGGCAAGCCGGTGGCGGTGGGCGAGCGCATCCTGACCCTGGCCGATCCGCAGGCCGCGGAGGTGGACGTGCATGTGCCGGTCAACGACGCGATCGTGCTTCAGGAGGGCGCGCAGGTCAGCCTCTATCTGAACGTCGATCCGCTGCGTCCGCTGCGCGCCACGGTGTCGCACGCCAGTTATGAGCCGGGGCTGACACCGGGCGGGGTCCTGGCCTACCGGGTCCGTGCCGATCTGGCGCCGGACCAGCCGACGCCGCGCATCGGGCTGCGCGGCACCGCCAAGATCCAGGGCGAGCGGGTGCCGCTGGCCTTCTATCTCTTCCGCCGCCCTTTGGCGGCGCTGCGCCAGACCGTGGGGCTCTGAGCCATGGGCGCCGCCGCCATCGGCATGACGACGGGTCCGGCGGTCGTCACCCCGGTGGACCCGCTGGACAGCGTGCGGCTACCGCCGCTGCGCGAGGAACTTCAACTGCTGCCGGCCCCTCCGGCGGTGGACGGCTCGCCGTGCTGGACGATCCACGATCCGGTGCGCAACCGCTATTTCCGCATCGGCCACGGCGCCTTCGAGGTCATCGCCCGCTGGCATCACGGATCGCCCCGCGCCATCGCCGCCGCGGTGGCCGCCGAAACGGTCCTGGAACCGGATGCGGAGGAGGTCGTCGGCCTCTACAAATTCCTGGCCTCAAGCAATCTGACCCAGGGCGCCGACGTCGACTTCCTGGCGAAGCAGACGGCGGTGCGGCGCACGTCCTGGTGGATGTGGCTGCTGCACAACTACCTGTTTTTCCGCATCCCGCTGGTCCGGCCCGACGCCTTTCTGAACGCCACGGTGCGCTACGTCGCGCCCTTCTACGGCCGCGCCTGGTTGTGGACGGTGATCGGCGCGGGAATTCTGGGTCTCATTCTGGTGATGCGCCAGTGGGACAGCTTCGCCCACACCTTCCTGCACTTCTTCTCGCTGGAGGGCATGGCGCTCTATGGCCTGACCCTGCTGGTGACGAAGACGCTGCATGAGCTGGGGCATGCCTACACCGCGAAACGCTTCGGCTGCCGGGTGCCGACCATGGGGGCGGCCTTCCTGGTGATGTGGCCGGTGCTCTACACCGACACCAGCGACGCTTGGCGGCTCGTCTCCCGCCGCGCACGGCTGCACATCGCCGCGGCGGGCATGCTGACGGAGCTGGCGCTGGCCGCCTTCGCCACGCTGGCCTGGAGCTTCCTGCCCGACGGGCCGCTGCGCAGCGCCGCCTTTTTCGTGGCGACGGTGAGCTGGGTGACCACCCTGACCATCAACCTCAGCCCCTTCATGCGCTTCGACGGCTATTACCTGCTCGCCGACGCGCTGGACGTGCCGAATCTGCAGGACCGCGCCTTCGCGCTGGCCCGCTGGCGGCTGCGGGAATGGCTGTTCGGCCTGGGCGACGAGGTGCCGGAGCGGTTCGATCCGTGGCTGCACCGGGTGATGCTGGCCTATGCCTTCGCCACCTGGGTCTACCGGCTGGTGCTGTTCATCGGCATCGCGGTGCTGGTTTATCACGTCTTCATCAAGGTGTTGGGCATCGTGCTGTTCGCGGTGGAAGTCGGCTGGTTCATCCTGCGCCCGCTGGTCAACGAGGCGAAGGAATGGTGGGAGCGGCGGGGCAGCCTGCGGCCCAACCGGAACCTGCTGATGACCCTGGGCGGTCTGGCCGCGCTGGTCTGGCTGGCCTTCGTCCCGGTCACCGGCACCATCGCCGTGCCGGCGGTGTGGCGGGCGGAGGGCTTCTCGACCCTGTTCGCTCCGGTCCCGTCGCGCATCGCGGAGGTGCTGGTACAGCCCGGCCAGCGCGTGGCGGCGGGTGACCCGCTGTTCCGCCTGGAGGCACCCGAACTGACGAGCAGGCTGCAGCAATCGGAGTTGCGCATCGCCCTGGCCCAGGACCGCATCGACCGTATGCTGGCCGCCCGCGACGGGCTGGACCGGGTGCGCGTGATGGAGGAGGATCTGGCCGCTGGGCTGGCCGACCGGCAGGGACTGCTCGACGGCCTGGCGCGGCTGGAAATCCGTGCGCCCATCGCCGGAACGGTGGTGGATGTGGCCGACGCGCTGCGCCCCGGCCGCTGGGTGGGGCCGTCGCTGGCGCTCGGCCAGATCGTCGCCGACGGCGGCGGCGAACTGGTCGGCTATGTTGCCGAGAACGACCTCACGCGCGTCATGGTGGGTGCCGGCGCGGTGTTTCATGCCGATGACCCGCTGCGCCCCCGCATGGAAGCACGGGTGACGGCGGTGGACCGGGTGGGGGTGAAGGGGCTGGATGTTCCCGCCCTGGCCTCGATCCATGGTGGCCCGATCGCGGTGGAAAGCCAGACCGGACCGTCGATGGGGCGGACGAACGCCGAGGCCGCGCGTTTCAACCTGAAGCCTGTGGAGGCCGTCTATCGGGTGACCCTGGCGCCGCTGGACCGGACGCAGGCGGGACCCGCCCACCAGATGCGCGGCGTGGCCCGCGTGGACGGCGAGGCGCGCAGCCTGGCCGACCGTTTCTGGCGCACCGCGCTGGCCGTGCTGATCCGCGAAACCGGATTCTGACGCCGAAGGTTCCCCGTCAGGGCGCGATGCTCCCGGCGCCCGTCAGGGCGCGATGGCCCCAGCGCCCGTCAGGGCGCGATGGCCCAACGCCCGTCGGGCATCTTGCAAAAGGTCAGCCTGTAGGGTTGGACGGTGCGCCGGATGAAATTGGCCTGAACGTCCCCGCAGGGCACACCGTCGCGCTCGTGCACCTTCTGCACGACCACATCGCCGCGCACTCCGGTCTTCGGGTTGTTCCATTCGGTGCGCCGCCCCGCCTCCATGGGGGTCAGGGCGTCGCTGAGCGCCTTGCGGAACAGGTCCCAATCCTCGTCCGTCAGATCCACCCCGCCGCGGCCACCGAGGAACAGGCCGAACTGCGCCTGTGCCGGGGAAGCGACGGCCAGCGTCGCGATCAACGTGGCTGCGTGAAGCCCAAGGGACGCGATGGATAACAGGCGCATGCGGCGGTTCCTTATGACCGTTGGCGAAGCCGGGCATTTTAGGAACGATTGAGGAAGTCTGTCCGTGAAGGGAGGTCACGAACCGGCTTCTTACCGTAACATACGCCGCCCGGAACATCCGTTGCGCACCAGCGGGAAACACACCGGGTATCGCTTCCCCCGATAGGCAACCGTAACGTACTGGCCCCATGGTGGGGGTGGGGACGAGCGTCCCAAGGCATGGGCGTGGCCTTTCAGTCCGATGGGCCGCCGCTCCGTCGCACTCCGGCTGGATGGCCCCTATGGACGACGATTCGGGGATGCGCCTCTCCCGTCTGCGGAAGGCGACCCTTCCCTTGCTCGCCACTCTGCTGCTCGCGGCCCTGCTGTTCGCCACATTGCCACTTGGACGCGCAGCGGGACAAACACCGGATGGTCATGCTTCCGCGGCGGGAGCGCCGGCGACGGCACTGGAAGTGTATGCGGCACGGCTGGAGGCGGTCGCCGCCACCTATCCTCAGATTCCCTCCATCCTGTCGGATGCCTTCGCGCGCCCCAACGGGCGGGAGGCGGCGGTGCACCCGTTGCGCCTGCTGCGCGGCCTGCTGATCCTCTTCGCTGCGGGAACGGCGGCCCTGCTGTTGACGAACCGGGTCCTGGCGGGGCCACTCCGGAAGCTGGAGGCGGACGGCGGGGCGCCGCTGCTGACGGGCGCTCTGCGCTTCGTGCTGGGGCTGGTTCCGGTGGGCGCCTTCGCGCTCGGGGTGCTGGTTGTCTATGCGATCGTGCGTCCGGCGCATCCTGCTGCCCCGGCCGTTCTTCTCGCTTTGCTCCAGGCGGCGCTGACCGTTCTGCTGACCGACCGGCTGATCCGCTTCCTCTGCGCGCCGAGGCATCCAGGGCTGCGCCTGATCCCGCTGGAAGACGCCGACGCGCGCGCTCTGCACCGCACGGGCGTGGTCACCGTGACATTGGCCGCGACGGTGCTCGGGCTGGTCGATCTGCTGCTGGCGCTGGGGGTCGGCGGCAACGCGATCGTCGCCATCGGACTGCCGCTGAGCACCGTGCCTTTTCTGTATCTGCTGTACCGCGTGTGGCGCGGGCGTGCTCCGGTGGCGCGGGCCATCGCCCGTCCGCTGGGCGTCGAGGCAAAGGACCACCCGACGCTGGGATTGTGGTCGGTGGTGGCCTCGGTCTATCTCGTCGCCCTGTGGCTGGTCGTCGCGGCGGCGGCGGTGCGGCTGGAGCCGGCGACGGGGCCGCGGATGCTCGCCAGCCTGTTGGTGGCGTTGGCGGTGCCGGCCATCGCCCTGATGGCCCAGCGCCCGCTCGCCCGCTTCTACCGGGGGGAGGAGACGGAGGCGGGGAAGGCTGCGGTGGCGCGGGTGATGCGGGCGCTGTGGTCGGCCCTGTTCGTTGTCGGAGTCTTCGCCACGGCGGCCATCTGGGGCTTCCGGGTGGAGCAGGCCAGCGGGGCAACCGGCATCGCCCTGCGGTTGCTGTTCAACGTGACGGTCGTGCTGCTGCTGGGCTACGTTGCCTGGACGATGGTGGTGCGGGCCATCGACCGGGCGCTGGAAGGGGCGCGGCACGATGGAGTCTCCTCCCGCGGGCAACGGCTGGCGACCCTGCTGCCTCTGCTGCGGAAGTTCCTTCAGGTCGTGCTGGTCGTCATCCTGGTCATGATCGTGCTGTCCTCGCTGGGCATCGAGATCGGGCCGTTGCTGGCCGGGGCAGGGGTGGTTGGCATCGCCATCGGTCTGGGCGCGCAGTCGACCATCGCCGACATCCTGGCCGGCGTCTTTTTCCTGCTGGAGGACGCCTTCCACATGGGCGACTATGTGGAGGTGGGCAACCTGCGCGGCACGGTGGAGGGCATTTCCCTGCGCTCGCTGAAGCTGCGCCATCACCGCGGCGCGGTGCACACGCTGCCCTTCGGCCAGATCAAGGCGCTGACCAACTACAGCCGCGACTGGGCGCTGATGCGCCTGGAGTTTCGTGTCCCGCCGGAGACCGACATGGGGCTGGTCAAGAAGCTGGTGAAGGAGGTCGGCAAGGACCTGTCCGCCGACCCGGAGATGGGGCCGAGCTTCATCGAACCGTTGAAGTCGCAGGGCGTGCGGCGGGTGGAGGACGACGCGGTGATCATCGGCGTCAAGTTCATCACCAAGCCCAACGAGCAATTCGTCATCAGGCGCGAGGCCTACCACCGCCTGATCCACGCCTTCCAGGCCCACGGCATCCATCTGGTCGGGCGCGGCGTGGTCGTGCGGGTGGACGACCCGGAGGCGGCCAACCGGATCATCGGTTTCGCCGCCGCCCAGGCCATGAACGGTGGGCCGAAGGAAACCGGGACGGGGGGCTGAAACCCGTCAATCCGGCGTTTCGGAATCCGTCTTCACGGACAGCCATGCGGCGACGACGAAAGCCGGCAGGCGACCGAGCGCCGCGTCGTTCCGCCCCGTTTCCTCCTGCCATGCCCGGTGACGGTCCAGCGCGCCCCGCAGGGTGGCCGAGCGCTCCGCCGCGGGGACGGCGGACAGGGCGGTGTCCAGGCTGGTCAGGTAGGGCGGAAACTCCGCGTTGGGGCCGGCCAGACCGCGTTCCGTCCCCTCGGGGTCGAACCACACCTCCGCGGCGGCGGTGTCGGCGCTCGGCGGGATGACCATGCCGCCGACATAGCCGGTTGGCTGGACCACCTTCCACCCCTTGCGGCTCGGCCCCGTGGTCCAGCCAAGCGCACGGGCGACCTCCATCGTCGCGGCGCGGGTCGGCGCCTGCCGGGTGATGCGGTCCAGAAGGGCTATTAGATCGGCGGCGGGCATCGGTGCGCTCCTTCGGTGAGCAGCCATCCGGCGATGAACCAGCCGGACGGTCCTCAACGTACAACATCGGTGGTGGGCGGGACGATGATAGCCTATCTGGGGAACGGCCCACGAGGCGAGAGGGAGCGGTGCGGAAAAGAATGGCGGCCACCATCCTGGTGATTTTGATGACGCTGGTCCTGCTGCTGGCCGGTCCGGCCTTCGTGATCGCGTCGGGCACGGCGACGCTGGGCGTGGACTGGAGCCGGGCGGACCGTACGTCCGTCGGCCTCGCCCCCGATCCCGCGATGACGCCGGAGGCGGTGGTGCAGGTCTACGCCGCCCGTGCCCTGTCCTGGCGCGGCGCCTTCGGCACGCACCCGTGGTTCGCGGTGAAGCCGGCGGGGGCGTCGGCCTACACCGTCTACGAAGTGATCGGCTGGCGGGTCTACCGCGGCCTGCCGGCGGTGGCGGTCAGCAACCGCGATCCGGACGGGCGCTGGTTCGGCTCCGCCCCCGCCGTGCTGGCCGAGTTGCGCGGCCCCGCCGCCGAGGCCGCCATCCCCAAGATCGCCGAGGCCGCCCGGAGCTATCCCTACGCCGGGGAATACCGCATCTGGCCCGGTCCCAACAGCAACACCTTCGCCGCCTGGGTGGGGCGGGCGGTGCCGGACCTGCGGCTCGACCTGCCCTCCACGGCGCTGGGCAAGGACTATCTGGGCACCGGCCTGATCGCGCGGGCGCCCAGCGGCACCGGCTGGCAGGTCAGCCTGTTCGGCCTCGCCGGTCTGCTCCTGGCCAAGGAGGAGGGGTTCGAGGTGAACCTGCTGGGCATGACCTTCGGGGTCGATCCCTTCGATCTCGCGGTCAAGATTCCGGGCGTCGGGCGGGTGGCGCTGAACGCCCCCGCGCCGACGGCTCCGGCTGTCGACAGTCCGCCGCCGGGCTGAGCCTCAGGCCTCCTCGTCGGCCGCCGACAAGCCGGTGCCGGCGGGACCCAGCGGCGGGTTGCCGCGCTTGAGGCCGAGCCGGGTCATGCAGTCCCACGCCTCCTCCGCCGTGTCGGCGATGTCGAACAGCTCCAGATCGGCGGCGCTGACCATGCCGTGGTCGGCGAGCGCCCGGAAATTCACCACCTCGTTCCAGTAGTCGCGCCCGACGAAGACGATGGGCAGGCGGGACGCCTTGTTGGTGTTGAGCAGGTTCAGGATCTCGAACGCCTCGTCGAAGGTGCCGAAGCCGCCGGGGAAGATGGCCAGCCCGTTGGCGCGCATCGCCAGATGCATTTTCCGGATGGCGAAATAATGGAAACGGAAGGTCAGCTCCGGCGTGCTGTAGGGGTTGGGGTGCGGCTCCTGGGGCAGGCTGATGTTGAATCCGATGCTCGGCGCCCCGGCCTCCTGCGCGCCGCGGTTGGCGGCCTCCATCAGGCCGGGACCGCCGCCGGTGGCGATCACGTTGTCCCGCTGCCCGTCCTCGGTCGGCGCCAGGGCGCCGCCGCGCTCCGACACGATGCGCCCGAAGGTCCGCGCCTCCTCGTACCAGGCCGCCTGCTTGGCCCGCCGCTCGGCCAGCTGCCGCTCCTCCGGCGTCCGGGCGTCGCTGAGAAGCCGCTCCGCCCGCTCCGGCGAGGGCACCCGCGCGCTGCCGTAGACCACGATGGTGGACCGGATGCCCCAGGCCTTCAGCTCCGCTTCCGGCTTGGCGTATTCGAGCATGAAGCGCACCCCGCGCATCGGCTCGCTCAACAGGAAATCGCGGTCCTCGAAAGCGATGCGGTAGGCGGCGGATTCGTGGTTCGGCCTGCTGTCCTTCATGCTGTGCTCCGAGTGGGGACGGGGAACGGCTTCTGGTCATGTGGGGTCGCGGGCGGCTCTCTGCCCGGGCTCAAAGGGTTTGCATTCAAAGCAATTGTGCCGAAGACCGGAGGGGGGCGGAAGGGAAACCTGCTCCGCGTCTTTCCATAAGCCTCGGCCCTGCCCACATCATGGTTCAGGCGCGTCTGCGCCCGACCATCAGCGTCTTGTCCGCGTCTTGTTCGTAAGGGGTGACGTTGAGCAGCATCGAGCCGACATGGCCATCGGATGAGCGCGCCCGGCTCGACCGGCTGAAGAGCTACGGCGTGCTGGACACGCCGCCGGAAGCGGCCTTCGACCGGCTGGCCCGGCTGGGTGCGCGCCATTTCCGCATGCCCATCGTGATGATCAATCTGGTGGACGAGACGCGGCAATGGTCCAAGGCTGGCTATGGCCTGGAGACGATGGTCCTTGAGCGGCGGCTGTCCTTCTGCGCCCACACCATCCTCGGCGACGCGGTGCTGGTCGCGCGCGACACGCGGGAGGACGAGCGCTTCGCCGACCATGACATGGTGGCCGGGCCGCCGCACCTGCGTTTCTACGCCGGGGCGCCGCTGATCGCGCCGGACGGGCTGCGGATCGGAACCTTTTCCCTGCTCGATCACCAGCCCCATCCGGAATTCAGTGCGGAGGACGAGCGGGATCTGGAGGAGTTCGCCCGCCTCGCCATGCACGAGATGGAAACCCAGGCCGCCCACCGCGCCGCCCAGGCGGCGGAGACGCTGCTGCGGGACAAGAACGCCCTGTTGGAGAGCCTTCTGGAGAGCGTCACCGACCCGATCTTCGCCAAGGACCGGGAACGCCGCTTCACCCTGGTCAACTCGGCGACCGCGCGCCTGTTCGGACGGACGCGGGAGGCGGTGGTCGGCCTGACCGACGAGGACCTGTTCCCGCCGGAAGAGGCCGAGCGGCTCGACGACCTGTGCGGGCGTGTGATCGCCACCGGGCGGGAGGAGACGGTGGAGGACGAGCTGCCTTTCCCCATCGAGGAGGGCACGCGCGTCCTGATGATCAGCGTCATGCCTCTGCGCGACGCCTGGGGAGCCGCCATCGGCGTCGTCGGGGTGGCCCGCGACATCACCGCCCGCAAGCGCGCGGAGGAGGCGCTGCGGTCGAGCGAGGCGCGGTTCCGCACATTGGTGGACAACACGCCGCTGCTGATGTGGATCAACCGCCCTGACGGCACCCCCGAATATTACAATGTCGAGCTGCGCGCCTACACCGGCCAGGACGTGGAAACCATGTCCAACTGGAAGGCCATCCATCCGGACGACCGTTCCGCCTTCATCGAACTGAGGACGCGCTCGATCGCCGCCGGCTCGCCTTATCAGAGCAACATCCGGGTTCGGCGCGCCGACGGGGCGTGGCGCTGGCACCAGTGCCGCGTGGTGCCGGTGCGGGAAAGAAGCGCCATCGTTTCCTGGATCGGCACCGCGGTGGACATCCATGACATCCGGCGCGCCCAGCAGGCGGCGGAGGAGGCCGACCGCTCGAAGGGCCGCTTCCTGGCGGCGGCCAGCCACGACCTGCGCCAGCCCATGCAGTCGATCCTGCTGTTCGCCGGGGCGCTGGGCCCCCATGTCGCCGGCGAGGCCGGAAAGCGGGCGCTCGACCGGCTCCAGCAAGGGTTGGACACGCTGAAGGACCTGCTGGACAGCCTGCTCGACGTGTCGCGCCTCGACGCCGGGGTGGTGGCGCCGCAAATCGAGGAATTCCCGGTCGCCGACCTGCTCGGCCCGCTGTCCGCCGCCTACGCCCCGCTGGCCGAGGCCAAGGGGCTGGACTGGCGGGTGGTTCCCTTCACCGGGACGGTGCGCAGCGACCGCGTCCTGCTGGGGCGGATGCTGCGCAATCTGGTCGACAACGCCATCCGCTACACCGACCGGGGCCGCGTGATGGTCGACTGCCGTCCCCAGGGAACGCGCCTGTGCGTCGAGGTGCATGACACCGGCCTGGGCATCCCGCCCGAGCAGCGGGAGCGTATTTTCGAGGAGTTCCACCAGATCGGCAATCCAGAGCGCGACCGTGACCAGGGCCTCGGCCTTGGCCTCGCCATCGTGCGCCGGCTGTCGCGGCTGCTCGACCATCCGGTGGATCTGGTGTCGCGTCCGGGGCGCGGCTCGATCTTCTCGGTCAGTGTTCCTCTGATCCGTCAGGACGCGCCGCGTCCCCCGACGAGCGCCACCCGGACGGAACGGGCCGATGCCATGACCGCAACCGGGGGCGGACGGCTGGCCGTGGTCGTGGAGGACGACGCCATCGTTTTGATGGGGCTGACGGCGATGCTGGGCGAGTGGGGGTTCGAGGTGCTGTCCGCCGGGAGCACCGGCGAAGCGCTGGACCGCCTGCGCACCAACGGGCGGCGGCCCGACATCGTGCTGGCCGACTACCGGCTGCGCCAGGGCCGCGTCGGCACCGAGGCCATCCTGCGCGTCCGCGACCTGTTCGGCGCCGACGTGCCGGGCCTCATCGTCACCGGAGAAATCGGACCGGAACCGCAGCGCGATGCCGCCCGGCACGGTCTTGGCCTGATGCACAAGCCGGTGACCCCGCGCCTTCTCGAAGCCGCTCTCGCGCGTCATCTTGGAGCCATCGGGCCGGCTTGAGCGTTGCTATCACCAGCGGCGTCTGAGGGCGTCGCGCCGTGCAAGGGTTAAGGAGGAGACAACAGCGTGCCATCCCTGTCGAAAGGCCTTGCCATGGTCGCCGTCGCGGCGGCGCTGGCCGGTTGCCAGTTCCCCGGATTCCAACCGCCGCAGCAGACGGCCACCCTGCCGCCCCCGACCGTGCCGAAGCCACCGCCGGAGGAGCGCGGAATCTGGATCGTTGGCAGCCCGTCGATGCGGGGGGCGGTCGGCACTGCGGCCAGCCGATTCAACAGCACGCCCGACACCCAGCCGCGCCTCGTCGCCGAGGGCACCAACAGCGGTTTCCGCAGCTTCTGCGCCGGGGTCGGGCTGGAGCATCCCGACATGGTGGTCTCCGACCGCCGCATCGGGGCCGAGGAGCAGAAGCGCTGCCGGGCCAAGGGCATCGCGATGATGGAGTACGAGCTTGGCCCCAAGCAGTTCATCTACGTCAAGGACGCCCATATGATGACCATCCCCGGCGTGCGCGACTTCACGGACAGTTGGGGCGTGAAGGGCAAACCGGTGCGCGGGGCCTGATCAGCGGCCGGCGTCGGCGGCGGCCTGCTTGCGAAAGAAATCCACTCCCATCTGGATGCTGCGCCCGATGTTGGCCGCGCGGTCCTCGAAGAAGGCGGCGGCCTCGGGCGTGCAGACCTCGGCCGTCGTCTCGCGGAAAAGCTCCAGCCAGCGCTCGAAATGCGCCGGCCCGATGTCGAAGCGGACATGGGCGGGCAGGGGGCGCCCGTCGTAGCGGTGGGTCAGCAGGGCGACGGAGGACCAGAAGTCGATCATCTTCACAAGATGCGGCTCCCAGTCGGTGATCGCCGCGCCGAACACGGGACCGAGCAGGGCATCGTCGCGGATCTTGCCGTAGAAGGTGCGGACGAGGGCTTCGATCATCGCCTCGTCAATGCCGGTCTTGGCGACCCGCTCGGCGATGGTGGCGGACTGGGGGGTGGGAACGGCGGTCTGGTCCAAGGCGGTGGGGTCCTGAAAAAGCATGAGGCGAACAAGACCCCGCACTATACCCGTCCCGGCGGCACACCGCCACCCATGCGGGGCTGTAAATTCCCTCTCCCCTCCTGAGAGCTTTGCGATAGAGCCGAAAATTGGGTGTTATGAGCGTATTCCGCGGCGAAGCAGAATCACATTCCTGTTTGGCCGCGGATTTCCCGTGCCAAAGCGGCCCAATGGCGCCCGAAGTCGGGGGTTTTTCCGCCGCTCGGCGGCCTGCGGGCGGATCTCGCCCATGAGCCCGCCCCGACGCCGGCGGCCCGGCGCAGGGTGTAGGCGCAGCAGGCGAGCAGGACCTGCACGTGATTGCACGCTTGGGTGAAAAGGCGCAGGCGGCGCAAGCCGTACCGCTCCTTGAACACGGCGAACGGCTGCTCCACGGCGAAGCGGACCTGGGCAAGACGGCGGTTGCGTCGCTTGGGCCGGGGCGCCAAGACCGGATGGTGCGTCCGACAGCCCGCCGCGCCACAGCCCCAGCAGCAGGCAGCGCAGCAGCACCGGCGGTTATCGCGGAGCCCCCCGGCGTGCGAGCGTCGGTTGCGCAGGGACCGAGGCACCACCTCCAGCGCCGCCCAGTCCACCGCACCGGCGATCTGGTCCAGAACCCCGTTCTCCGGAGCCCGGACCAGGCCGACCGCCAACCTCAGCTGACCGCACACCCCAACACGCATGATCGCCCCCCTCCCGAGAACCAAGGAAGGGAATCACGACTGAAGGCGTTCGGCGATTGCGCAAAGCCCTCCAGAGGGGAGAGGGATTATACCCCCCACCGCTCATCCCCGCATTCCGACCGCTCGCCACGCCATGGCGCCGCTCCGGGGAGCGCACCACACGAGCGGCGCAACCGCTCCTACAGTGACGGCAGTTCCTTCCAAGGAGAGCTGTCATGGATCACGCCCTAACATTTGTGATCGCGACACTCTGCATCCTCGCCCTCTGCTACCGCTTCTACGGCGTGTTCTTTGTGCGCAAGGTGCTCCGTGCCGATGATTCCGAGGTGACGCCGTCCCACATCCTGGCCGACGGGCGAAACTATGTTCCCACCAAGAAGTGGGTGAACGCCGGCCAGCATTTCGCGGCGATCGCCGCCGCCGGCCCGCTGGTCGGCCCCGTGCTGGCCGCGCAGTTCGGCTATCTGCCGAGCTTCCTGTGGCTGCTGATCGGCTGCGTCATCGGCGGCGCGGTGCACGACACGGTCGTGCTGTTCGCCTCGATGAAGCACAAGGGCCAGTCCCTGTCGGAGGTCGCGAAGGCCGAACTCGGCCCGGTCGCCGGCTGGTGCACCGGTCTGGCGATGCTGTTCATCATCACCATCACCATGGCCGGCCTGTCGATGGTCGTCGTCCATGCGCTGGAGCGCAACGCCTGGGGCGCCTTCGCGGTCTTCATGACGATCCCGATCGCCGTGGCGCTCGGCCTCTACGAGAAGATCACCGGCTCGTCCAAGGGCGCCACGCAGGTCGGCATCGCCGCCATCGCCGCCTCCGTCTTCGCCGGCCCCTACATCCAGGGCACGGTGCTGGGCAGCTGGCTGACGCTGCACGCCGAGACGGTCGCGCTGATCCTGCCGATCTACGCCTTCTTCGCCACCGCGCTGCCGGTGTGGATGCTGCTGACCCCGCGCGGCTACCTGTCGAGCTTCATGAAGATCGGCGTGTTCGGCGCGCTCGTCGTCGGCGTCGTCTTCATCAACCCGGAAATCCGCTTCCCCGCGCTTACCGAGTTCATCCATGGCGGCGGCCCGGTGCTGGCCGGCCCGGTGTGGCCGTTCATCTCGATCACCATCGCCTGCGGCGCCATCTCCGGCTTCCACGCCTTCATCGGCTCGGGCACCACGCCGAAGCTGATCGACAAATGGAGCGACATCCGCACCGTGGCCTTCGGCGGCATGCTGGCGGAATGCGTGGTCGGCGTCATGGCGCTGATCGCCGCCACCTCCCTGCACCCGGCCGACTATTTCGCCATCAACTCCACGCCCGCCGCCTTCCAGGCCCTGAACATGCAGGTCGTCGATCTGCCGCGGCTCAGCCAGGAAATCGGCCTCGACCTCTACGGACGGACCGGCGGTGCGGTGACGCTTGCGGTCGGCATGACGGAAATCTTCACCCGCATCCCGTGGTTCGGCACGCTGGCCTCCTATTTCTTCCAGTTCGTCGTGATGTTCGAGGCGGTGTTCATCCTGACCGCCGTTGACAGCGGCACCCGCGTGGCCCGCTACCTGATCCAGGACCTGGGCGGCGACCTATATGCCCCGCTGAAGCGTCTCGACTGGGTGCCTGGTTCGATCGCCGCGAGCGTGCTGGCCTGCGTGGCCTGGGGCTACCTGCTGACATCGGGCGACATCAACTCGGTGTGGGCGCTGTTCGGGGTGTCGAACCAGCTCATGGCCTCGGTCGGCCTGATCATCGGCGCCACGATCATCCTGCGCCTGGGCCAGAAGCGGGTCTACATGCTGACCTGCCTCGTCCCGCTGGCCTACCTGTTCGTGACGGTGAACTACGCCGGCTACTGGATGGTCACCAACGTCTACCTGAACCCGCTGGCCAAGGGCTACAACGTCTTCAATGCCGGCATCTCGATCATCATGCTGTCGCTCGGCTTCGTGATCCTGATCGCCGCGCTCAAGAAGTGGAAGGAACTCCTGCGCATCCGCAAGGACACCCTGCCTGAGACGCTGATCGCCACCCCGGCGGAATAGCCGGACACCGGGCAAGCCGCCCGGAGACGATCGGACACTCAACCGGAAGAGGTATCGCTGCTCCCCCAGCGGTACCTCTTCTGTTATTCTGTGGAATGGCTGGGACGCCATCGAATCCGCGAATTACAAGGGTTGATTCGCCATTCGGCGGGTGCCATCCAAGGGCCGGCGCCGTGGCCTCCGGGCTGCGGCGCCGGTTTTTCGTGAAAGGAACAGGTGGTCGGACATATGCCGCAGGTTGCACGGTCGGTACTCTCTCTCCTGCTCGGGGTCGCATTCCTGATGCTGGGCAACGGCGCGCTCAGCACGCTCATCGGCCTGCGGCTGGCCGGCACGGAGTCCGGCGCGGTCGCGGTGGGCATGATCACCGCGGCCTTCTACACCGGGCTGACCGGCGGCTCCCTGTTCGCCCACCGGGTCATCACGCGGGTCGGCCACATCCGCGCCTTCGCCGCCTTCGCCTCCGTCCTGTCGGCGGCGGCGCTGTCGCACGCCCTGTTCGCCGCCGTGCCGCTGTGGACCCTGCTGCGGCTGGTCGAGGGCTTCTGCATGGCCGGCCTCTACATCTGCATCGAAAGCTGGCTGAACGGCACGGCCAACAACGAGACGCGCGGGCAGATCCTGTCGCTCTACATGGTCACCCTTTATGCCGCCTCGGCGGTGGGCCAGCAGCTTCTGCAGCTGGACGACGAGGCGGGCGTGCGCATCTTCATGATGATCGCCATCCTGCTGACGCTCGCCCTGGTGCCGGTGGCGCTGACCCGGACCACGCCGCCGACCCTGCCCAACGTCGAATCCTACGGCCTGCGGCGGCTGTACGAGGCGTCGCCGCTCGGCGTCGTCGGCGTCTTCATCAGCGGGACGGTGACCGGTTCCATCTACGGCCTCGCCCCGGTGTTCGGCGCGACCTCCGGCTTCGGGGTGTCGGGGACGGCGCTGTTCATGACGACCCTCATCCTGGGCGGCGTGGCGCTGCAATGGCCGCTGGGGCGGCTGTCGGACCGCTTCGACCGGCGCGCCGTCATCATCGGCCTGTCGGCGGCGCTGGCGCTCGTCAGCGTCGGCATGATCCTGGCGGAAGGAAGCGGGCGGCAGGAGACGCTGCTTCTGGTGGCGCCGCTGTTCGGCGGGCTGGCCTTCACGCTCTATCCGGTCTGCGCCGCCCACACCAACGACCACGCCGGGCCGGACAATGTGGTGTCGGTCAGCGGCGGCCTGATCCTCGCCAATTCGGTGGGGGCGATCATCGGGCCGCCGCTGGCCTCGGCCGCGATGAGTTTTGCCGGTCCGGAGGCGCTGTTCGGCTTCATCGCGGCGGGGTCGGGGTCGGCGACGCTCTACGGCCTGTGGCGCACGCGGATGCGTCCGCCGCCGCCCGCCGAGGCGCAGGCCAGCTTCCGCCCGCTGCCCCAAACGACGCCGACCGTCACCCCGCTCGACCCGCTGGGGCCGCCCCGGCCGGAGCCGGCGCCGGGGGATTGAGGCAGCTTACTCTTCGACCTTCGCCGGTGCGGTGGGTTGCCAGGGGAAGGCGCCCATCGGTCCCATGCCGACGCGGTCGCGCGGGATCGCCACGTCGCTCTGCATGTAGAGCGCGATCAACTCGGCCAGCGAGCGCAGCGAGTCCGCGTGGATGCGCTCATAGCCGTGGGAGCTGTCGATGCCGAAACAGACCAGCGCCGTACGGATGTCGTTGCCCGCCTCGATGGCGGCGGCGCTGTCGCAGCGGTAATAGCGGAAGACGTCGCGCTGGTGCTCGATGTCGTGCTGCTGGCACAGCGACAGCAGCTTGTGCGTCAGGTGATAGTCGAAGGGGCCGGTGCTGTCGGCCATGGCGACGGTCACGCCGAACTCGCGGCTGTTCTGGCCCATGGCGGTGGTGCCGTTGTCGATGGTCACCATTTCCGCTACGTCCTTGTGCAGGACCGACGAGGCGCCGGACCCGACCTCCTCCGAGATGGTCAGCAGCAGGTGGCAGTCCACCGGCAGCGGCAGCTTGGCGTCCAGGACCGCCTTGGCGGCGGCGAAGATCACCGCCACGCCCGCCTTGTCGTCGAGATGGCGGGAGTTGATGAAGCCGCTGGCGTCGAACTCCGCCTGCGGGTCGATGGCCACAAAGTCGCCGACGTTGAAGCCGTGGACCTGCAATTCCGCCAGGGTTTCGCAGCGGGCGTCCACCCGGATCTCCAGATTGGTCCAGGCCACCGGCTGGGTGTCGATCTCCTCGTTGAAGGTGTGGCCGGACGCCTTCAGCGGCAGGATGGTGCCGCGGTAGCTGCCCTTGTCGGTGTAGACGGTGCAGCGCGCCCCTTCGGCGAAGCGCGCCGACCATGTGCCGATGGGAACGACCTCCAGCCGGCCGTTCGCCTTCAGCATCTTCACCTGGGCGCCCAGCGTGTCGAGATGGGCGACCACGGCGCGGTCGGGGCTGTACTGCCGCCCCGCCAGATCGGCGCGGATCGCGCCGCGTCGGGTCAGCTCGAAGGGAATGCCCAGACGGTGCAACTCGTCGCCGCAGAAATGCACGATCTGGTCGGTGTATCCGGTCGGGCTCGGGATCTCCAGCAGGCGGCGGAGAAGGCCCGTCAGATAGTCCATATCGATGACCGGCCGGACGATTCCGGTCCGCGTCAAGGCTGCCTGCTCCATACCACCTCCTGAACGGTCACGCCCGCGGATCGACCGCGGAGTAGGGGAAGAGAAGATCGAGGAAGCGTTCGGCGGTCGGTTGCGGTTCGTGGTTGGCAAGGCCGGGCCGCTCGTTCGCCTCGATGATCGCGTAGTCGGACCCCAGCAGGTCGGGGATCAGAAGATCCAGGCCGACCACCGGAATGTCGAGCGCGCGCGCCGCCTCCACCGCCGCCTCCACCACGCGGTGGTGCAGGCGGTCTGTGATGTCGTGCAGCGTGCCGCCCGTGTGCAGGTTGGCCGTCTTGCGAACGGCCAGCGTCTGCCCCTCCGGAAGGACCGAGTCCATGGAGAAACCGGCGTCCCGCACGCAGCGTTCCGTCTCCTCGTCCATCGGAATGCGGCTTTCCCCGCCGGTGGCGGCGGCGCGGCGGCGGCTCTGCGCCTCGATCAGCTGTGAGATCTTGCGGTCGCCGGTGCCGACGATCTCCGCCGGGCGGCGCACCGCGGCGGCGACGACGCGGTAGTCGATGACCAGGATGCGCACATCCTGGCCCTGCACGAACTGCTCCAGCAGCACCGTGTCGCAGATCTTCTTGGCCTTGCCGATGGCCCAGGCCAGAGTCTCCGCGTCGCGCACGTCCACGGTGATGCCCTGGCCCTGCTCGCCGCGGGCGGGCTTCACCACGACGCTGCCGTGGCGCTCCAGGAAGGCGGCGTTGTCGTCCATGCCGTCAGCGGTCATCTGGTCCGGCACCGACAGGCCGGCCCGCAGCAGCGTGCGCCGGGTCACCGCCTTGTCGTCGCAGCGGAACAGCGCCACGGCCGAGGTCAGCTCGCTGAGGCTTTCGCGGCACAGGATGCTGCGCCCGCCGAAGCTGAGGCGGAACAGGTTGGACTCCGCGTCCACCACCTCCACCGCGATGCCGCGGCGCCGGGCCTCGTTGATGATGATCATGGCGTAGGGGTTGAGGCTGGCCTCCACCGCCGGGCCGGCGAACAGCTTCTCGTTGATCGGGTTCTTGGTCTTCAGCGCGAAGACCGGCACCCGCCGGAAGCCCAGCTTCTCGTAGAGCGCGATGGCGTTCGCGTTGTCGTGCAGGACCGACAGGTCCATGAAGCTGCGCCCGCGCTCCTTGAAATGCTCGGCCAGCGCGCGGACCAGCGCCTCGCCGATGCCGGGATAGGCCGCCTGCGGATCGACCGCCAGGCACCACAGGGAGGAACCGTTCTGCGGGTCCTTGAAGGCGCGGGCGTGGTCTACCCCGGTGACCGATCCGATCACCGCCCCGCTGACCGGATCGGTGGCGATCAGGTGGGTCAACACGCGGCTGTCACGCTCTCCCCACCAGAATTCCGGGTCCATCGTGACCATGCCACGCGCGCCGTAGATGCGGTTCACGGCGTCGGCGTCCTGGCGGCCGCGTGGCGGCTCGATGGTGAAGCCGCGGGTCTCCATGCCGGGCCGGAAGCCGGCCAGCCGCAGACGGTAGGTGTGCGAGGGGTCGAGGAACAGCTCGTTCGGCGCCTGGGAGAGCGCGACATGCGGGTCCTCCAGGTACAGCGCGATGTCGCGCCGTCCCGGCCCCTCCTGCCGCATGGCCTCGATCAGCTTTCCGACATCGGGAAAGGTGTTGGCGAACAGCAGGCGTCCCCAGCCGCAATTCACCACTGCGCACGGTATCGGCCCGGTTCCCGCCCCCGTCCGGCGGCTCGGGCGCGGCGCGTCCTCGTCCATCAGGGCGGACACCAGGGCGCGTTCGATGCGGAAGGCCGTTTCGTTGCGGTTCTGTATCATCGTCATCTTGCTGTGTCAGATCCCGTGGGTTTGCAGCCAGAACTCCAGCAGGGCGGCCTGCCAGAGCTTCGAGCCGCGAAGCGGCGTGATGTGGGTTTCCGGATCGCTGAAAAGGCGATCCAGATAAGCCGGCTGGAACAGCGCACGTTCCCGCGCGGCGGGCTGGTTCAGCACGTCGCGCACCAGCTCCAGATAAGGGCCGCGGAGATACTTCAGCGCCGGAACCGGGAAATAGCCCTTGGGCCGGTCGATGACCTCGGAGGGGACCACCCGGCGGGCCGCCTCCTTCAGCACGTATTTGCCGCCGTCACGCAGCTTCAGCTCCGGCGGGACGCGGGCGGCGAGTTCGACCAGATCATGGTCGAGGAAGGGGACGCGCCCCTCCAGCCCCCAGGCCATGGTCATGTTGTCCACCCGCTTCACCGGGTCGTCGACCAACATGACCGTGGTGTCGAGGCGCAGCGCCTTGTCCACCGGCCGGTCGGCGCCGGGCCGGGCGAAGTGGGCGGCGACGAAGGCGCTGGCCGCGTCCTCGTCGGTGAGATATTGCGGGTTCAGCGCCTCGGCCATTTCCGCGCGGTTGCGGTCGAAGAAGACGCGGGCGTAGGTGGACAGCGGATCGGTCGCCTCCATCATCGGCGGGTACCAGTGGTAACCCGCGAAGATCTCGTCGGCGCCCTGTCCGCTCTGCACCACCTTCACGTGCTTGGACACCTCCTGCGACAGCAGGAAGAAGCCGATGGCGTCGTGGCTGACCATCGGTTCCGACATGGCCCGCACGCAGTCCTGAAGGGCGGGCAGGGCTCGGCTGCTGTCGATGAACAGCTTGTGATGGTCGGTCTGGAAGCGCTGGGCGATCAGGTCGGAATACTGGAACTCGTCGCCCTTCTCCTGCCCCACCGTCTCGAAGCCGATGGAGAAGGTCTGCAGGCCGGTCTGTCTGGCTTCCGCCAGCAGGGCGACGATGACGGAGCTGTCCAGCCCGCCCGAGAGCAGCACGCCGACCGGCACGTCGGCGACCAGACGCCGCTCCACTGCTTTGCGCAGCGTGGACAGAACGGCGTCCTGCCAGTCGCCTTCGGACATCCGCTCGTCGCCGGGCTGCGGGCCGAAGACCGGCTCCCAATAGGTTTCCTCGGTGCGGCGCCCGTCCGGCTCCAGCGTCAGCAGGGTGGCCGGCGGCAGTTTGCGCACGCCCTTCAGGATGGTCCCCGGCGCCGGCACGACGGCGTGGAAGCTCATATACTGGTAGAGCCCCACCGGGTCGATCGCGGTGTCGATGTCGCCGCCGGCCAGCAGGGCGGGCAGGGTCGAGGCGAAGCGCAGCCGCCCCGCCGTCTCGGACAGGTAGAGCGGCTTGATGCCCAGCCGGTCGCGGCCCAGCGTGACGCGCCCGCTGTCGCGCTCCCAGATGGCGAAGGCGAACATGCCGTAGAGCCGCTCGACGAAGCGGCGACCCCAGGCGTGATAGGCTTTCAGCAGGACTTCGGTGTCGCCGTGCGAGAAGAAGCGGTAGCCCTTGGCTTCCAGCTCCGCCCGCAGTTCCGGGTAATTGTAGATGCAGCCGTTGAAGACGATGCCGAGGCCCAGTTCGGGGTCGGTCATCGGCTGCTGCGCCGCTTCGGACAAATCGATGATGCTCAGCCGCCGGTGGCCGAAGGCCATCCGGCCATGGGCGAAGACGCCTTGCCCGTCGGGGCCGCGCAACGCCAGGGCTTCGGTCATCGAGCCGACCGCGGACGCGGAGGCCGGGCGAGAATCGAAGCGGATTTCCCCGCTGATGCCGCACATTGTAAGAAAAATCTCCGTATTCGAATGGACTGGACGCCGGCAAAAAACGCCTGGAGACGGCGAAGGACCGGCGCCACCCCTCAACAGGCGTGCAGCTTGATCGTCGCAAGGTTGGGGCCTGCCTTGCACAGGGTATCGGGAGTAGGGCGCGCCGAACGACGGGAGGGGAGTGGGCCGAAAACGGGGTATCCGGGTTACCTCATAGGGCCGGGATTGCCGCGCGGCCGGGGAAAGCCAGGGGGTGTGGCGCCGGGCGGCGCATTGGCGGGTGTAGGCTTTTCGGAATTAACTCGTCTGCGTCCGAAAATGAGGATTAGACGTCTAATCGTGCAGCCGCCAACGCGGCGGCCAGTTCGCGGGCGGCGTGGCGCAGGGCTCCCGGCTCGTGGCCGGTGAATCCCAGCATCAGCGCCTGCAACGGTGGGACGGCGATGTGCATCGGGCTGACCGGGCGGACGGCAATGCCGCGCCGGGCCGCCACCGCCTCGACGTCGCGGTCCGACAGGCCGGGGCGCAGCCTCGCGATCAGCTTCATACCTTGCTCCGGCACCTCCGCCTCCATCCAGGGAGAGAGGTGGCCGCGGATGGCGTCGGCCAGCGCGTCCCGCGCGGTCGTGTAGCGGCGGCGCATGCGCCGCAGGTGCGGACCGAAGTGCCCTTCCTCCAGGAAATCCGTCACCACACCCGTATAGAGCGTTGCCGGGTGCCAGTCGGTCAGGCGGCGCATCGTGAGCACCGGGTCCAGCAGTTCGGGCGGGAGGACGGCGTAGCCCAGCCTGAGACCGGGAAACAGGACCTTGCTGAAGGTGCCGACGTAGATGACCCGCCCGCCGCCGTCGATCCCCTGGAGCGAGGCGAGCGGGCGGCCCGCGTAGCGGAACTCGCTGTCGTAATCGTCCTCCAGCACCCAGGCGCCGGCCGTACGCGCCCAGGCCAGAAGCTCCATCCGCCGGGCCATCGACAGCACGACCCCCAGCGGGTAGTGGGAGGACGGGGTGACATAGGCAAGCCGGGCGTCCGGCGCCGCGGCGACGCCCGCCGCCACCTCCAGCCCCTGCCCATCGACGGGCACCGGCACGACGCGCGCCCGCGCGGCCTCCAGGGCGGCGCGCACCGCGGGGTAGCAGGGGTCCTCCAGCCACACCGGATCGCCGGGCCGCAGCAGAACGCGCAGCACGAGGTCGATGGCCTGTTGGGCGCCGGCGGTGATCACCACCTGCTCCGGCTCGCAGCGAACCGCCCGCGCGGTTTTCAGATAGCGGGCAATGGCCTGCCGCAGCGCCGCCGGGCCGCCGGGCTCGCCGTAGCCGAGCATCTCCGGGTCTGGCCGTTGCAGGTGCCGCAGGGTCAGGCTGCGCCAGATTCGCAAACTGCGCTCGTCCAGCGCGCAGCGCCCCGTGCTGAAGGGAAGGGTGCCGAAGGGGTTGGCCGGTGGCGGCGGGGAGGGCATTTGGCGGGGCGGTTCCGGCGGCGAAATCTCCAGCCCGTCCGGCAGGTCGCGGGACACGAAGCTGCCCGCCCCGACGCGCCCTTCGATGAAGCCCTCGGCCAGAAGCTGCTCATAGGCGGCGACCACCGTGTTGCGGGCGACGCCGAGCCGTTCGGCCAGGGCGCGCGTCGGTGGCAACTTCCCGCCGGGCGGCAGGGCGCCGGACAGGATGGCCCGGCGCAGCTCCCGGTAGACCTGCCGCAGCAGCGGCTCGCCGCCCGTCCGGTCAATGGGCAGGAGCATGAGGTCGGACAGATCGGCGGGCATCGGATTGGTCCAGTCGACAAGGTCGTAATTGGCTCTCACGCCGGACCAATGGCTAGGCTCTAATGGCGCCGTTGTCCACCGCCGCGAAGAGAGTTCCGCGATGTCCGAGGCCGTTCCGTCCGACAGCTATCCCGTCACCGACCGCAACCGGGTGAAGCGCCTGCACGAGCGGGGGCGCTATGATCGGGAGTCCGTTCACGCTATCCTCGACGCCGCGATGATCGCGCACATCGCCTACGTCGTCGACGGCCAGCCCTACTGCACTCCCACGGCCTTCTGGCGGGAGGGCGAACATCTCTATTGGCACGGCTCCTCGGCCAGCCGGATGCTGCGGTCGCAGCGCGACGGCCTGCCGGTCTGCCTGACCGTGACGCATCTCGACAGCCTCGTGTTGGCCCGCTGCGGGTTCAACCATTCGGCGGATTACCGGTCGGCCATGTGCTTCGGCACCGCGCGCATCGTGGAGGAGCCGGAGGCCAAGGCCCGCGCGCTCGACGCCATGGTCGACCGCTTCTATCCGGGGCGCAGCGCCGAGTTGCGGGCCAGCACGGTGCAGGAAATCAAGGCGACCATGGTGGTCGGCATGGAGATCGAGGAGGCGAGCGCCAAGGTCCGGAGCAAAGGCCTGTCCGACGAGGGGGAGGACATGCGTCTGCCCGTCTACACCGCCCGCTACCCGGTGGTTCAGGTGATCGGCGCTGCCGAGCCCTGCCCGCGGCTTCCCGCCGATACGCCGGTCCCGCCGGGGCTGGCGGGATTCACCGCCGGCCGCCGGCTGGACGAATTGATGGTGGAGAACCACCGCATCAGGTTCGGCGGGGAGTAGCGCGCTCCGTCACCGCGTCCGGCGCCACTCGCCATCGATGGTGTAGGGCGCCGAGCGGCGGCGATGATGGGGCCGGTCGCCCTGCGGGGGCTGGCGGTCCAGATGTTCGGCCAGGATCGCCATGTTCTTGCGGTTGGCCTTCCAGAACACGTCGGCGATGTTGCCGGCGACCGGGACGGCGCTGATCAGGCTGTCCATCGCCACGTTGCCGACCATGCGCAGCAGCTTGCCGCGCGGCACGCCGAGCCTCCAGGCCTCGCGGATGAGATAGCCGGACACCGCCGTGGTGGCGAGATTGCCGAAGCCGGGCACCAGACCCAGCATCGCGTCGGCGCCGAAGGTGATGTTGGTGCCCGGCACGCGGACGGCGCTGTCCATCATCCGCGCCAGCCATTCCAACCGCCGGCGCGCCGCAAAATGCTCCGTCTCAGCGTAAGCGGAACCGTACTGGAAAGAGGAAAAAGACGTATCGGTCATACGGACCCTCCAGAAGGGGACGGCTGCACCGTCCGCTCAAGTGAAGGGCTCCGACATCGCGGTCCGTACCATGTGGACCGCCAGAGGGGCCCGGAGCCAGTCCCGCACAGATGGCCCGGTTCTTCCGCCCGCGCAAGACCCGCCCGGTATATTTTCGTATGAGTACGATGGAATCATCCCCAATTTATCGGGGCTCCGTCACAACAGCATTAGGAACGCCGGCAGGCCGCCCAGAACCGCCCCTTGGGAGCCACCCCACAAAACGTCGCCCTGCTCCACCGACCGGCGCAGCGCCGGGTTGGTGCCGCGCAACTGGCACAGGGCGAAGATGGCGGCGTTCATCGCTCCGGCCAGCGCGAACCACAAGATCCAGGGCGGCATGCCGCCGAGCCAAACGGCGGGGGCGAGCATCAGGGCGGTGCGCCCGGTCCAGGACAGACCGCGGAAGACCAGCGCGTCCCATGACCAGCAGCCGGCTTGGCCGACCGGACCGAAGGGGAGGAGATGCTGCCCGATGAGCGTCGCTCCGGCGGTGGCGGCACCGACGACCAGCGCCCGGTCTATCGGCATGGCCAGCGACCACAGGGCGGTGCTGAGCAGGGTCGCCGGAACGCCCCAAAGCAGCAGGCGGGACAGGGCTCCCGTCTGGCGGCTGAGCGCGCTGAGAAAGAAGCTGCCGAGCAGGGAACAGGTGACGGTGAGAAGGACGGCGGCGAACAGCAGGTAGTCGATGATGAACTGTTCGGTCAGCATCACCATGGCCGCGCTCCCCCATCGGTTCTTTGTTCGTATTCCCCTCAATTACGGTGGGGCGTGAGGGGGCCGGCGTCAATGAAAATCACCCTTGTTTTTGGGGTCCGCCTTCTCCCTCCGGCCCCGTCCGTCTCAGCAGGTCGAGAAACCGTTCCAGCACCAGATTGGGCTGCGCGCCCTTCTTGGTGACCGCCTGGAACTCCTGGGCGTAATGGAAGCGCTCCGGCAGCAGGGCGCGCATCGCGCCGCGCTCGACCCATTGCCGCGCGTAATGGGTGGGCAGGAAGCCGACGTAGCAGCCGGTCAGGATCAGGAAGGCCACGCCCTCGCGGTCGGTCGCGGTGGCGGTGGCGGTCAGCGCCTGCTGCACCCCCGCCGCCTCCGGCACCTGCCGCGCCTCGGTCGGGGCCACGGCGTCGGCGGCCTCCACCGCCGCGTCGGGCACCGTCTGCGCATCGAACAGCGGATGGCCGCGCCCGCAGTAAAGGTGTGACTCCTCCTGGTATAGCGGCAGACGGTCCAAGCCGGGCAGGGCGCGGCGCGCGGGCACGACGCCGACATGCAGGCGCCCGTCCAGCACGCCGCGCTCGATCTCGTTGGGCGGGATCATGCGGATGTTCACCCGCACCTCCGGCCCCTGCTGCTTCAGGCCGCGCAGCGCGTCGGTAACGCGCATCTTCGGCATGGTGACGAGGTTGTCGGTGATGCCGATGTTCAATTCGCCGCGCAGCCGCCCGTGCGCCGCGTTGATCTCGCTGCGGAAGCTCTCCAGCCCGGCGAACAGGCGCAGCGCCGCCTCGTAGGCCATGCGCCCATCGTCGGTCAGCAGGAAGCCCGCCCGCCCGCGCCGGCACAGCCGCAGCCCCAGCCGCCGTTCCAGATCGGCCATGTGCAGGCTGATGGCGGCGCGGCTGATGTTCAGCTCCACCTCCGCCGCGGAAAAGCCGCCGCACTCCACCACCGTCTTGAAGACGCGCAGCAGGCGCAGGTCGGCGTCGTTGAGGCCGCTCAAGGGGCGGGCGGGCTTGGTCATGAATAGGTAAGCGTATGCTTGCGTAAGGTTTGAATGGTTTGGATTTAACCGCAACCAAGCCTCCGCGCACACTGTTTTCCGGAACGATCCCCGACGCCCACCCGAACCAGCAGGAGTGCCGCCCGATGCCGCCGTTGGACGAGAACCAGAAAGCCGGAACCGCCCCGACCGCCGGGCTGACGCGCGAGGAGTTGGACGCCCACTGGATGCCCTTCACGGCGAACCGCGAGTTCAAGGCGAACCCGCGCCTGATCGCCCGCGCCGAGGGGGCTTGGTATTGGGACGCCGAGGGGCGGAAGATCTACGACAGCCTCTCCGGCCTGTGGTGCTGCGGCGCCGGGCACAGCCGCCGCGAGATCAGCGAGGCGGTGGCCCGCCAGATCGGAGAGCTGGACTACAGCCCGGCCTTCCAGTTCGGCCACCCCGCCGCCTTCAAGCTGGCGCACAAGCTGGCCTCGATGACGCCGGCCGGGCTCGACCATGTGTTCTTCGTCAATTCGGGGTCGGAGGCGACCGATACGTCGCTGAAGATGGCGCGGGCCTATTGGCGGCTGAAGGGCCAGCCGACCAAGACCAAGCTGATCGGCCGGTCGAAGGGCTATCACGGCGTCAATTTCGGCGGCATCAGCCTGGGCGGCATCGGCGGCAACCGCAAACTGTTCGGCTCGGGCGTCGAGGCCGACCATCTGCCGCACACGCTGCTGCCGCAGAACGCTTTCACCAAGGGCCTGCCGGAGCAGGGCGCCGAACTGGCCGACGCGCTTGAGGAGCTGGTTGCCCTGCACGACGCCTCCAACATCGCCGCGGTGATCGTGGAGCCGCTGGCCGGCTCGGCGGGCGTGCTGCCGCCGCCCAAGGGCTATCTGAAGCGGCTGCGGGAGCTGTGCGACAAGCACAACATCCTGCTGATCTTCGACGAGGTGATCACCGGCTTCGGCCGCATGGGGGCCGCCTTCGGCGCCGACGCCTTCGGCGTGGTCCCCGACATCATGAACGTCGCCAAGGGCCTGACCAACGGCGCGGTGCCGATGGGGGCGGTCGTCGCCAGCCAGGAGATCTACCGGACCTTTATGGACAACGGCGGCGCCGACTACATGGTTGAGTTCCCGCACGGCTACACCTACTCCGCCCACCCCGTTGCCTGCGCCGCCGGCCTCGCCGCGCTGGAGCTGTTCGAACGGGACCGGCTGGCCGAGAAGGCGGCGGCGCTCGCCCCGCATTTCGAGACGGTGCTGCACGGGCTGAAGGGGCTGAAACACGTCACCGACATCCGCAACTACGGGCTATGCGGCGCGGTGCAGATCGCGGCCCTGCCGGGCGAGCCCGCCCGCCGCCCCTACGAAATCGCCATGCAGTGCTGGAAGGCGGGCTTCTACGTCCGCTTCGGCGGCGACACGCTGCAGTTCGGCCCGCATTTCATCAGCGAGCGCGAAGACCTCGACCGGCTGATGAACGCCGTTTCCGACGCCATCCAGGCGACCGCCTGAGCCATCGACGGAGGACAATGGAAGAGCCATGACTCTCGTTCCGCACCTCATCGGCGGCAGGGCCGACGCCCCCGCCGAGACCCGCAGCGCCGCCATCGTGAACCCGGCGACGGGCGAGACCGTCGGCCGCGTCCCGCTGGCCAGCCGCGCCACCGTGGAATCGGCCATTGCCGCCGCAGAGGCCGCATTCCCGGCGTGGCGGGCAACGCCGCCGGCCAAGCGGGCGCGGGTGATGTTCCGCTTCCGCCAATTGCTGGAGGACAACGCCGACCGCATCTGCGCGGCGATCACGCGGGAGCACGGCAAGACGTTGGAGGACGCCCGCGGCGAGCTGACCCGCGGCATCGAGAACGTCGAATATGCCTGCGGCATCGCCGATCTGCTGAAGGGTGAGCATTCCAAGAATGTCGGACCGGGCATCGACAGCTGGTCGGAGTTCCAGCCGCTGGGCGTCGTGGCGGGCATCACGCCCTTCAACTTCCCGGCGATGGTCCCGCTGTGGATGTTTCCGGTCGCCGTGGCCTGCGGCAACAGCTTCATCCTGAAGCCGTCGGAGCGCGACCCCAGCGCCTCCCTGCTCGTCGCGCAACTTGCCCAGGAGGCGGGCCTGCCGCCGGGAGTGCTGAACGTCGTCCACGGCGACAAGGAGGCGGTCGACACGCTGCTGACCGACCCGCGCGTCCAGGCGGTCAGCTTCGTCGGCTCCACCCCGGTCGCCGAGTATGTCTACGCCACCGGCACCGCCCATGGGAAACGGGTGCAGGCATTGGGCGGGGCCAAGAACCACGCCATCGTCATGCCCGACGCCGACCTCGACAACGCGGTCAGCGCGATCATGGGGGCGGCCTACGGCTCCTGCGGGGAGCGCTGCATGGCGATCTCCGTGGTCGTCGCGGTGGGCGATGAAACCGCCGACCGCGTGGTGGCGATGCTGGCGGAGCAGGTGCGCGCCCTCAAAGTCGGGGCGGGGACCGGCGCCGGCTGCGACATGGGTCCTCTGGTCACCCGCGCCCATTTTGAGAAGGTGAAGGGCTTTGTCGACCAGGGCGTCGCCGAAGGGGCGGATCTGGTGGTCGACGGCCGCGGGCTGGTGGTGCCGGGGAACGAGGGCGGCTTCTTCCTCGGCGGCTGCCTGTTCGACCGGGTGACGCCGGACATGAGAATCTACCGGGAGGAGATCTTCGGCCCGGTCCTCTGCGTCGTGCGCGTGGCGACGATGCAGGAGGGCATGGATCTGATCGACGCCCACGAGTACGGCAACGGCACCTGCCTGTTCACCCGCGACGGCGAGGCCGCGCGCTACTTCACCGACGCGATCAAGGTCGGCATGGTCGGGGTGAATGTGCCGTTGCCGGTGCCGGTGTCCTACCACAGCTTCGGCGGCTGGAAGCGGTCGCTGTTCGGCGATCTGGCGGCCTACGGGCCGGACGGCGTGCGCTTCTACACCCGGCGCAAGACGATCACCCAGCGCTGGCCTGCCGGCGGCGTGCGTGAAGGCGCGCAGTTTTCCTTCCCGTCGATGAAGTGAGCGGAGCGCGTTTCCCTCTCCCCTCTGGGGAGAGGGTCAGGGTGAGGGGGGTGCGCGTGTCGGGGCGTTCGGCACAAGCGCAACCCCCTCACCGGCCCTCCGGGCCATCCTCTCCCCAGAGGGGAGAGGATTAAAGCACGGTCTTTCAGCCGCTCTACATCAACGGCAAACCATCCTTGAACGCGGCCTTGACATCGGCGCCCCGGACCTCGGCCAGCCGCAGCCAGTCGAGGAAATCGCCGTGCCGCTCGACATGGGCGGCCAGACCCAGCGTGTGCTCGCGCGCCAGACGCTCGGCCAGTTCGCCGTCGCGCCGCTCCAGCGCCCGGATGATGTCGCGGTGCTCGTGCATCGACTGTTCGGCCCGGTTGTCCTGCCGGATCGACAGCTTGCGGATGGCCCGCATGTGGATGAACAGGTTGTCGGTCAGCGTTTCCAGGATGCGCGCCCGGCTGAGGCGGATGATCGCCTTGTGGAACTCGATGTTGGCGTCGGAATATTCCTGGATGTTGTCGGAGGGCGCCTGCTCCTCGAAGCTGCGGAAGATGTCCCACAGCGTGCCGATGTCCTCCTCGGTGGCGCGTTCGGCGGCGAGGCGGGTCGCCATGCTCTCCAGCGCCGCCCAGGCGATGATCATCTCGATGATCTCGGTCTTGGTCTTGCGGACGATGTAGATCCCCCGCCGCGGCTCCAGCCGCACCAGCCCCTCCTGCTCCAGCAGGGTCAGGGCCTCGCGGATCGGGGTCCGGCTGACGCCCAGCAGGCCGCTGAGCTGGCGTTCGTCCAGCCGGACGTCGCCGGGGTGGTCGTAGATGTCCATCTGGATGATGGCTTGCTTCAATCGTCGATAAACCTGGTTGCGAAAGGTGGCGCCGGAATCCAGGGGCTGGACGGACAGTTCGGGTGGCGGCATCGGGCTGCTCCTTCGATGGGGCGGGTGGGCGGGGATCACCCGACGAAGCGGTTCCGGTTCAAATGCTCCTCCACGCGCTTCACGCCGCTCACGCCGCTCGCCGCGGTGTGGAGGGCGCGGCGCTGCTCCTCGCTGTCCACCACACCCCAGAGCTGCACGACCCCGTCGTTGACGACGATGTTGACCTGATTGAGGTCCACCCAGGACTGGCTGCCCAGTTCCTCCAGCAGGGCGGCGCGGATCGCCTCGTCGCCGGACGCGCCGACACCGGCGGCACCCCGCCGGTTGCGGAGCAGCCCGTGCAGCAGGTTGGCCCGGCTGATGATGCCGACCGGGCGCCCATCCACCAGGACGGGGGCGCGCTTGATCCGCTTGTCCTCCATCAGGTCAGCGATCTCCGCGATCTCGGTGTCGGGCGAGACGGCCTGGACCGGGCGCGACATGACGTCGCGCGCGCAGCGCCCATGGGTCTTCAGGAAGTCGGCGGCCTGCACGTTGCGGCCCACCAGCATCTCCAGCCAGCGGGCGCGCGGACGGTCGGTTCCCGTCTCCACCCGGCGCAGAAGGTCCCCCTCGCTGATGATGCCGACGGCGCGGCCGTCCTGGTCGACGACCGGCAAGCCGCTGATCCGATGGGTCAAAAGCAGTTCGGCGATGTCCGGCACGGGGGTGTCCAGCGCCACCGTGATGACCGGCGATGTCATGACATCCTTCGCTTGCATCTCGACGTTCCTCCCTGAACTGGCGGTGCGGAGCCTGTGTCCGGCTCCTGCTGCGTGTCTGGTATACGAAATGCTCGTTTTCTTATCCCTTGCTCCCCAACGGACTTTGCGTCATCTCTGCTGCAACGCAGCATGAGTGTGGTCAGAGTCCGGAGTTCCCCATGTTGGAGAGCCTTGCCGTCGTGTTCGCCCTGGCCGGGTTGGCCGCCGTGGTGACAGAGATTTTGCGGAACGATCCGGGGCTCATCTCCGAGATCACCACCGATGTGCGCGCCATGGCCCTGCCGAGCCGTTTCCGGGCGGTCCGGGGCGGTCGCTGCCGCGAGCCCCGTCGCCCGTCCTCCTGCTGAGAAGTTCTCAGGCCGGATCGGTTTCCACCACGGCGCGGCGGCGATTGATGCTGCGGGCCATCAGGAAACCGGCCGTCATCACCCCCAGCGCCGCGACGAAGGGCGCCGTCCCGGTCAGCACCGGCAGGCTTTCCGTCACGTGGGAATGGATGCTCGGGTCGGTGAGGATGACCTCCGCCGCGATGTAGCCGAGCAGCCCGGCGCCGGCATAGACCAGGGCCGGCAGCCGTTCGATGGCCTTCAGGATCAGGGTGCTGCCAAAGACGATCAGCGGAATGCTGATGGCGAGCCCCAGGATCAGAAGCACCGTGTTGCCGTGCGAGGCGGCGGCGATGGCGATGACGTTGTCCAGGCTCATCACCGCGTCGGCGATCACGATGGTGCGGACCACCCCCCACAGCCCGGCGGAGGTGCCGGCATGCTCCGCCTGCTCCTCCTCCTCGGTCGGCAGCATCAGCTTGATGGCGATCCAGAACAGCAGCGCCCCGCCGATGATCTTCAGATACGGAATGGCCAGCAGATAGGCGATGATGACGGCGAACAGCACGCGCAGCACGATGGCCGCGGCGGTGCCGAGGAAGACGCCGATCTTCTGTTGCTTCGGCGGCAGCGAGCGGCAGGCCAGCGCGATGACGAGCGCGTTGTCGCCGCTCAGCAGGATGTCGATCCAGATGATCTGGAGCAGAGCGATCATGAAATCGGACGTGTCCATCGTCCCGAACCCCCCGATGTGAGAAGAAGGTCCCCCGCCGGGCTTCCCGTCCCGGACGCCGGCGGAGGAATGGGTGGAGCTATGTCACGGGGATGACCTATTTCACGGGGATGACCTGGGTCCCGCCGTCCTGCCGGGACTGGCGCTTGCGCAGCAGGGCGGAGAACACCGGCCAGAACAGCATGACCAGCGCCAGCGTGACGATGCTGCCGACCAGCGGGTTGGACCAGAAGATCGCCAGATCGCCCTGCGACACCAGCATGGCCTGCCGGAAGGAGCTTTCGGCCATGTCGCCCAGCACCAGGGCCAGCACCAGCGGGGCCAGCGGGTAGGACAGCTTCTTGAAGACGTAGCCGACGACGCCGAACACCAGCATCATGACGATGTCGAGGAAGGCGTTGTGCACCGTGTAGGCGCCGACCGCGCAGATCACCACGATCACCGGCGCGATGATGCTGAAGGGAATGCGCAGGATCGAGGCGAAGACCGGAACCGTGGTCAGCACCACGATCAGGCCAGCGATGTTGCCCAGATACATGCTGGCGATCAGGCCCCAGACGAACTCCTTCTGCTCCACGAAGAGCAGCGGGCCGGGCTGGAGCCCCCAGATCAGCAGGCCGCCCAGCAGCACCGCCGCGGTGGGCGAGCCGGGGATGCCCAGAGTCAGCATGGGCAGAAGCGCGCTGGTGCCGGCGGCGTGGGCCGCGGTTTCCGGAGCGACCACCCCCTCCATCTCGCCGTTGCCGAAATTCTGGCGGTTCTTGGAGAAGCGCTTGGCGAGGCCGTAGCTCATGAAGGAGGCCGGCGTGGCGCCGCCGGGTGTGATGCCCATCCAGCAGCCGACGATGGAGCCGCGGATGGCGGTCATCCAGTAGCGGGGCAGGCTCTTCCAGGTCTCCCACACGACCTTGGCGTTGATTTTGGCGCTCTTGCCCTTGAAGGCCAGACCTTCCTCCATGGTCAGGAGGATCTCGCCGATGCCGAACAGGCCGATGACCGCGATCAGGAAGTCGAAGCCGCGCAGCAGTTCCACCGAGCCGAAGGTCATGCGCAACTCGCCGGTCACGCTGTCCAGGCCGACCGCGGCCAAGGCGAAGCCCAGCATCATGGCGCACAGCACCTTGAAGGGGGATTCGCTGCCCATGCCGACGAAACTGCAGAATGTCAGGAGCTGGACCGCGAAGAACTCCGCCGGGCCGAAGCGCAGGGCGAAGCCGGCGATCACCGGGGCCAGGAAGGTGATGAGCAGGACCGCGACGAACGCCCCGAAGAAGGACGAGGTGAAGGCCGCTGTCAGCGCCTCGCCCGCATGGCCCTTCTGCGCCATGGGGTGACCGTCGAAGGTGGTCGCCACCGACCACGGCTCGCCCGGTATGTTGAAGAGGACCGAGGTGATGGCCCCGCCGAACAACGCCCCCCAGTAGATGCAGGAGAGCATGATGATGGCCGAGGTCGGCGACATGCTGAAGGTCAGGGGCAGCAGGATCGCCACCCCGTTCGCCCCGCCCAGCCCCGGCAGCACGCCGATCAGGACGCCCAGCGTGATGCCGATGAACATGTAGGCGATGTTCATGGGATCGGCGAGCACGCCGAACCCCTGTATGAGTGACCCGAGCGCTTCCAAGTTTCCCTCCCTTTCCGGCATCCGCGCCCGTTCCATCTGGAAACGTCGCGTCTTGAGCGCGCAGGACAGGGTTCGTCCCTGCCGCATGGGCTGGTTCGTCGCGGATGCCCGCCGCTGCTTCGGTGTGCGCGGCCGTTCCCGCGGCCGCCCCGGCTTTTAAAAAACTGGATTGGTAAAAACTGGACCCGTCAGAACCCGAACCCCGTTAGAACCCGAACATCGTCTCCACCGGCCCCTTGGGAAGCGGAACCAGGAACCAGATCTCGAACATCACGAAGAGGCCCGCGGGCACGAGGATGGCGACGGGCAGGATCGTCTTGAGCGGATACTTGCCCACCCAATGCATGAAGAAGGCGATGAACAGCACCGCCGACAGATAGATGCCCAGGAAGGCGGTCAGGATCACGAAGACGGCGCTGGGGACCAGCACCTTGAGAACCAGGGCGAGCTGGTGTTTCTCGACGAAGGCGGTGCGTTCGCCGCTGTGGCGCCAGATGTTGACGGCCAGCGTGGCCAGACTGCTGACCAGCATGATGAGGCCGACATAGAAGGGAAAATAGCCGGCCTTCGGTCCGTCGGACCCCCAGCCGTTGCCGACGCGGATGCTGTCGGCCATCACCACGAGGGCGACCAGGGCGAACAGACCGGCGACGACGATTTCCATGGTCCGGTTCGAGACGACCGGATCACTGTTCTGCGTTCCATGCTCCATGGCTCACTCCCACAAGAAACCTGAACGGTGGGGGAGGGCGCCCGGGGCGCGATGCCCCGGGGGCCGCGCGTCGGACGGGAGGGCTATTGTTTGGTGAAGCCCGCCTTGTCCATCAGGGTCTTGTGCTGGGTTTCCGCCGCGGTCAACCAGGTCTTGAAGTCGTCGCCGGTCTTGAAGCTGACGTTGAAGGCCCCCTTCGCCATGAAGTCCTTCCACTCCTCCGTCTCGCGGACCTTCTTGAAGAGATCCACGTAATAGGCGACCTGGTCCGGCGTGACGCCCGGTCCCATGAAGATGCCGCGCAGCATGGTGTATTCGACGTCCAGCCCGGATTCCTTGCAGGTGGGGATGCTGTTCCACGACTTGCCGTCGGCCACCGGCTCTTTCAGCGGGATGCGCTCCTTGTCGAAAACGCACAAGGGCCGCAGCGCGCCGGCCCGCCATTGCGACACCGCCTCGATCGGGTTGTTGACGCTGGCGTTGATGTGGTTGCCGACGAGCTGGGCCGCCACGTCGCCGCCGCCCTTGTAGGGGACGTAGGTGAAGGTTACGCCCGCCGACTGCTCGATGGCGGCGGTGATGATCTGGTCCTCCTGCTTGGACCCGGTGCCGCCCATCTTGAAGCGGTTGGCGCCGCCCTCCTTGGCGGCCTCGACGAACTCCTTGGGCGATTTCTGCGGAGCCTCGCTGTTCACCCACAGGACGAAGTTGTCCAGCGCCAGCATCGCCACCGGGGTCATGTCCTTCCAGGAGAAGGGAACGCCGGTCGCCAGGGGCGTGGTGAACAGGTTGGATAGGGTGATGATGATCTTGTGCGGGTTGCGGTTCGACGATTTGACATCGAGGAAGCCTTCCGCACCGGCGCCGCCCGACTTGTTGATGACGACGATGGGCTGGCCCATCAGGTTGTTCTTCTGAATGATGCCCTGGATCATCCGCGCCATCTGGTCGGCGCCGCCACCGGTTCCCGCCGGGACGACGAATTCGACCGATTTGGTCGGTTCCCAAGCGGCCTGGGCCGCGTTCGGAATCAGCAGAAGGCCGAGCGCGCCGGCCAAGGCCGTGCCGCTTGCGAGCGATCTTCCATAGGGCTTTTTAAAAGCGAAGGAGTCAAAAGGGGTCTTCCGCGCGCAACGCGGGCGCTGTACGTCCTTCATGCCTCATTCCTTCCCTTTATGGGTGGCCGGGCTTCCGTCGGCACGGCTCATCATTTTTGGATTGTCTGGCGAGACGGATTGTTCGCTCATCGAACTGTCCGTGTGGCGTATGGTATGTGGCATCCCAGCTTTCTTCAACAGGAATGTCACAAGACGACGGGGCCAATCACTGGGTGCGGCGCAGGAATCCATCGGAAATCGGCGGCTAAATTCTTGTAGTTCGCTGCAATTTCAAGAATTTGCCGAAAGCGTTACCCCGTTCGTGTTAGCGCTTAAATTCGAGGAACTACCTCCTTCGTTAGGGAAATTCCTGTGATGGATTTGGCGCATTTCAAAAACTAATTATCCTAAAATCGAACCATTTAAGGCCACACGGGGCTGGTTAGGCTCCGGTCCTGTCGAAAACGATTGAGCGCACAGCAAGCGGGACGGCGCGATCCGCGCTCATTCCCGCCCACCGCCACAAACGTGGCGCTGTAAAAAAGGAAAGAGTGAAAGACCATGGAACATATGGCCATTGAGCTTGATCATCAGAACCACGCCGACACGACCGGTTTTGTCGGTGATTCTGCTGCCGATCCGTTCCAGGCTGTTGTCGACAGCATCACCCCGGTGACCGCCGACAGCACCGCAACGCCGGACTCAATTCTCCATCTCCAGGCACTCCAGACCACCGCACAGCCTCTGGCGCTGGCCGACGCCACGGCCGCTGCCGCCGCCACTGCCAAGATCGTCGTGAACGCCTCCGGCACAGCCGCGGGCGGCGTGTCGCCCCATTTCAAGCTGCTGGTGGACGGCGCCGTGGTCGGCGAAGGCACCGCGGGCGGCGATGCCAAGGATTTTTCCTTCGACGCCAACGTGACCGCCGATCAGGCGCACAAGATTCAGATCCAGTACGACAACGACGGCGCCGTCGATGGGCAGGACCGCAACCTGACGGTCAACGCCATCTCCATCAACGGCCACAAGGTCGCCCCGACCGATCCGTCCGTCACCTATGACAAGGGCGCGCTCGACGGCAAGGACGTCGTTCCGGGTCAGGCCAACATGTGGTGGAACGGCACGCTGGCCGTCGCCGCTCCCAAGGAGTTCTTCGCGACGACCGCCGCCGCGGCCCCGGCCGCCCCCACGGCGCCATCCTCGGGCACGTCGGACTACCCGTCCACCCCGGCCTCGCAGATCTACTACGTCGATGCGACCAACGGCAGCGACAGCAACTCCGGCCATGACGCGAACCAGGCCTGGAAGTCGCTGGACAAGGTGAACGCCACCAACTTCGCCGCCGGCTCGCTGGTCCTGTTCGAGCGTGGCGAGACCTGGCACGACAGCCTGCTGGCCTCGACCTCCGGCACCTCCGACAAGCCGATCATCTACGGCGCCTACGGCACCGGCGCCAACCCGGTGATCGAGGCGGCCAGCGGCTCCAGCTACGCCGTCAGCCTGAACAACAAGGACAACATCACCTTCGACAGCCTGACCATGAAGGGCTCGGGCGATGCCGGCCTGCTGCTCAACGGCGGCGCCGACAACGTGAAGGTCACCAACTCGCAGATCGTCGACAACCAGGGCTCGGGCGTCGTCATCAGCGGCACGTCCCACGGGTTGCGGATCGACCATTCCACCATCGACGGCAACGGCGCCTACGGCATCGTGCATTACTCCGCCGACAACACCGACCAGTACTTCACCAACAACACCATCAGCGACAACGGCTGGCGGACCGACGGTGTGTATTCGGGCTGGAACGGCCGCATCCTGAGCGGAGAGATCGCCGACAACACGATCTTCAACAACGGCGCCGGCGGCGGCGACGGCCGGTCGCACGGGCTGTACCACGACCACAGCCAGGCCAACAGCACGCTGAAGATCCACGGCAACACCATCTACGACAACCCGCGCGGCGCCGGCATCCTCGCCAAGTCGAGCACCGAGATCTACGACAACACGATCTACGGCAACGCCAACGTCGGCATCTCGGTCGGCCAGAACCAGGGCACCAGCGTCACCTACAAGATCTACGGCAACGAGATCTTCAACAACAACGGCGGCATCATGGAGCACCTGAAGGGCGCCGGGTCGATCACGCTCGACGTGCACGACAACATCTTCAACAACAACAACGGCCGCTCCGCCGTGTCCATCGCCGACAGCATCAGCCAGAACGTCGCCAACAACACCATCTCCTCGGCTAACAAGGCCAGCCCGACCGCGTAAGGACGGGGTCTCTCTCCACATTTTCGGCGACGACCGCGCCCGGCCATTCCTTGGCCGGGCGTCGGTGCGTTCAGATGCCGGCGATCACCAGTGCAGGAAGACGCCGACATCGCCCGGCATGCCGCCGGGATAGCTCAGAATCTGGGCGCGCAGCTTGTAGCCGGCGGGGCGCGGATACCGCTCGCAACTGTCGTAGAACTCCCGCACGAAGCCGGTGAGGCTGTCCGGCTAGGTCGGGCTCGACATATTGTTGATCGCCCGGCTGCCGTCGCTGCAATAGCCGCTGGGAAAGCGCACGATCTCGATTTCGGTCTCCCCGCGTTCCGCCGCCGCGCGGACGGCACGGGTGAAGCGCTCCTTGGCGTCCGGGCGGACGTGCTGGTGCATGAAGGCGTCGTGGATCGCGCTCTGCTCCTCCTGCCTTTTCTTCTCAAGCTCCTGGGCCTCCTTCCGCCGCGCCATCTCCTGAGCTTCGGTGATCGCGTGGAGATCCTTGGGCGTGATGAGGTCGCCGCCAAGCGGGGAGGTCGGAGGGATGGAAGGACCATCTGCGGGCATGTCGCATGTCTCCCGGTAAAGGCCGCCGGCCTTGTCGGTCTGGAATGCGGATCGCTTCAGGGGCATTCTGGACGCCGCCGCGGCCCGCAATCCCGCCGGGACGCGGTCATACAGGGTGGCACCCGGAACGGCGGCGCGTCCACCACCAGCGCACGGCAAAGCCGCCGCCGGTTTCGGCGGCGGCTGAAGCGCCTGGAAAGACGAGGAAACGGAGTCTGGGTGTAGGAGCCGGGAGGGCGGCGGGCCGCCGTTACCCGAAGATCGCCAGCCCGATCACCGTCGCGGCGAAGGCCCCGACGGCCGAGGCCAGGGCGGCTATGATCGTGGGGGCGTGCGACTTGGCCGACTTCACCTTCAGCGCGTCGTCGAAGCCGCGCAGCGTCGTGTCCATGCGGACGAGGAAGACCTCCAGCCCGGCGACCCGCTCCTGAAGGCTGTTGAGCGCGTCCAACAGGGCGGCCTGCTGCGCCGCGGCGGCACCACCGGCTCCGGCCTGGCCGGTGGCGATGCGCTCCTGCGTCTCGCGCAGCAGCCGGGCGATGCCCTGCTGGCCGGCGGCGATCTGCTGGTGGTCGCGGCGGGCGGCGTCCAGCCCGGCGCCGATGCGCACGAGATGCGGGGCGAGTGTGCGCTCCAGCAGCTTCTCCTCGGCGCTCGGCTGGGCGAAGGTGGCGATGGTGCCGGTGCTTGGGGCGACGACCACGGCGACGACGCGCGTGGGGTCGAGCCCGTCCGGAATTGCGAGGTCGGCCTCGAAGGCGTGGTGCCCGTCGCCGAAATTGCCGCCGACCAGATCCTCGCGCGGGCGGTCGGCCAGCGTGCGCCCCAGGACGACGCTGCGGCCGTCCGGCATCTCGGCGCGGAACTCGACTTGCAACCGGTCGGTGGGGTAGGAGCGGTCCCAGGCCCAGCCGTAGATCCGTCCGGCCTGGACGGCGTCCACCCGGCCTTCGATGACGGACGCCGCAGGCTCCGCCGCGACGGGAGTGGAGGACATGGAGTCGGGCGTGGCGACATCGGGCATGGCGGGCACTCGCGAGTAAGCGGAAGAAAGAACGGGAACGGGGCGCCGGCCCCGGAGAACGCCCTCCGGGACCGGCGCCCCTCTTTGCGGCAACCGCCGTCAGGCCGCCTTGCGCTGCGGGGACTTGCGCGCGGTCGGGCTGGGCATGCGGTGCGGGATGTAGTTCTCGTCCAGGAACTCCCGCATGTCGCGGTAGCGCTGGTAGAAGGTGCGGTTGAACTTCTCGAACAGGCTCTGGTCCCAGTATTCCTCAAGGACGAAGGGCTTGTCGGAATAGACGTCGTAGCAGGGGATCGCGAAGGTCTCCGCGAACTCCGCCGTACGGCTGTCATAGCTGAAATAGACCGACGGCGTGCCGTTCGACAGCGCCATCAGGTTGCCGTGCAGGCGGTAGCCCAGCACGAGGTCCTTCGAGCGCACGATGTTCTCGTAGTCGGCAACGACGTCCGAGTACCACAGGCGCGAGCGGTACAGCTCGTCCAACTCCTCGTCGAAGTACCAGTTCTTCAGCCAGTTGTTGTTGTGCAGCTCGTCCCAGGCCTCGGCCTTCTGCTCGTCGGTGCCCCAGAGCAGCTTCTTCTCCTCGACCTCGCCCTGCATCATCAGGACGGTGTCGAAGCGGCGGCTCATGTCCTTGACGAAGTCGCGGTGGCGGGTGAGGTAGGTCTTCACGTCCGGCGAATAGTGGCTGGACACCTCGCGACGCATGGTGATGCCGACGTTGCGCACGCTGTCCAGCGACGGCAGGTCGATGCGCAGTTCCGGATCGCGGTTGCGGAAGGCGGTCGGGCAGCCGACGATGCGCACGTTCTTGATGCCGAGGTCCCACAGCACTTCGGCGGTGTAGGTGCCGCGCACGCCGAGCGTCGTCGACTTGTCGGCGAACATCTGCCAGATGCGCTTGCTCTCGTCCGACAGCGTCAGCTTGCCGGTGGCCGGGGCCTGGGCGCCGACGCCGAAGGCGATGACCGGGATGCGCAGCTTGGACAGCACCTGCTCGGTGCCTTCCGGCCAGGTCATGTGGTCGTGGATGTAGTTCGACCCGCGCAGGAACACGTAATCGTATTCGGCGTTGGCCCGGTCCACCACCTCCTGCTTGAACTCGCGGATCTCCACGACGTCGAGGCGGTCGAAGGTCAGCAGCTTCAGCGAGGAATCATAGACGAAGGCGTCGCCGATGTTGTGGTAATGATTGATGCTACGCTGAATGTTCTGGTAGCTGTACCACCGCACGCAGTCATGGTCATAGACTTCGCCGGAGGGAATCATGACTAGGATGTTAGCCAATTTAATTCTCCTGGGGTCGGGGTGGTGGAAGGTTGCGGGGTTCGGGTTTTATCTTGATTAATTTTAGCCGCCTTGGGACGGCTCAACCCGGATCATTATTCGGACCAGATCGCGATCCCTGGTCGGCTTGCAATTTTTCTGGGCAAGCCGGGTCAGATAGAGCTGGGCGTTTCCATCCGTGTCCTCGAAATTCCGGCTTCTGGCGTCCGGATCGAGAATGGCCGGGTAGTAGAAGGTCTCGTCCACGGCGCAATTCTTGTCGGTGAGCAGCGGTGCCGCCCAGGCGAGGCGGGGGGCGGACCAGCCGATCAGGTCGGCGGAGGTCGACACCCACACGCCGGACACCGGCTCCGCCCCTTTGCGTTCCGCTCGCCGCCCGGCCATCACCGCGACGTAGAGGCCGCTCGGCGTGTGGCGGACGAGGCTGGTGACCGTGAAGGGCAGCCGGTCGGGCGGCAGCGGCGCGCAGACCGACGCCTCGGGATCGGCCTCGCCCTGGGTGTAGGGATCGCGGAAGCGGACGGTGAAGTCCCGCCCGTCCCACGCCCGCCAGGACGCCGGATCGGCGAGGTCGCGGGTGCGCATCAGGCAGACGCCGCGCTTCTGCGCGCCGATGCCCTCGGCGAAGGCCATGGCGTAGTACCAGCCGTCGCGCTCGACGATGTTGCTCGGCGCGAATAACCCGGCCCGCTTCCCCAGATCGCCGCGGAAGCGGTAGGGCACCCCGGCGACGTAGCGCGCCGGCCCGAAGCTCTGCCCGCCGTCGTGCGAGACGGTGAGGGTCAGCGCGTTCCACCAGCAGGCCATGTAGTCGCCCGTCGGGCAGAGGTCGCGGCGCTTGTGGCCGTGGTACTCGTTGTGAACCAGCCCGTAGACGGTCGTGCCGTCGAGCGTGTAGGGCGAGGTCAGCCAGCCCATGTCGTCGAAGCGTGCCGGGTCGTCGCGCTTGGCCGATTGGAAGACGATGCTGCAGGCGTGGTGCAGGTCGTTCAGCGACGGGCCGCTCAAGGTCCGCGCGCGGGTGTGCGCGGCGAGCAGCCGGACGCTGCCGTCCGCCGCCTTCCAGGCGCGCGCCGGGGCGTCCGGCACGTCCCAATCCTCACAGGCCTGGGTGCGGTGGTCGTAGACGGTCTCCAGCGTAGCGCCCTGGGGGACGCTGACGCGGAGGTCCGCGGCGTGCGAGGGGGTGGCGAGGAGGAGGGTGGTGAGGAGGATGCCGGCGTATTGCCCCCACCCTAACCCTCCCCCGCTGGGCGGGGGAGGGGATTGAAGGGCATGCGGCGGAGTTCCCTCCCCTGCGCAGCGGGGGAGGGTTAGGGTGGGGGCCCGTGTGCCGGACGTGGGGCCCCGTCTCCCGAACATCCCCATCACGGCTTCTGCGCCACCGCCCGCTCGGGCATCGACACGGCACCGCCGCCCGCATTCGCGATCAGCGCGTCGAACACGTCGGCGTGGCGGCGGGCGCATTCCGCGCGGTCGATGGGGCGGCGGATGCGCATGCGCAGACGGTCCCACAGGTCCGGCGTGGTCAGCGCCTCGGTCAGGCGGTCCACCAGATCCTCGACGCTGGCGTTGCGGAAATGCAGGCCGTCCACGCCGTGGGTGACCTTCTCGCCCATGCCGCCGATGTTGCTGGAGATGATCGGGCGGCCGTGCAGGAACGCCTCCTGGATCACCACCGGCGAATTCTCCCACCAGATGGAGGGCATCACCACCCAGTCCACGTCCTTCATCAGGCCGGGCAGCTCGGCGGAGCGGTAGCTGCCGTAGAAGCGCACGCGGTCGCCGGCGCGCTCCACCGCCTCGTTGAATTTCTTCTGGTAGGCTTCGGGCTGGCGCTCCAGGTTGCCGCCGAAGATCATCAGCGCGCCGTCCTCGCCCCACGCCTTTTCCGAGACGCGGCCGATCGCCTCGACCAGCACATGGGCGCCCTTGAACTCGGTGAGCTGGCCGAAGAAGGCGAAGCGGTTGCGCTTGCCGCCGCGGGCGAGCGGGCGGGGCGGGGCGATGCCCTCGATGGTCAGGCCGTTCTCGATCATCCGGAACTTCTCGCGGGGCAGGCCCCAGTCGACGTAGCGGTCGATCAGGAAGTTCGACGGGCTGACGTAGAAGTCCGCCTGCTCCAGGAAGGTCTTCAGGAACAGCTCGCGCTTGAAGAACTGGGCCTCGCCGATGTGCGGGAAGCAGCCGGCGCAGTCCGCCGGGCTGGCGCGGTAGCACAGTGTGTTGCGGCTGGTCTTCACCATCTGGCCGTGGTGGTGGCAGATGGACAGATACTCGTGGAAGGTCACCACGATCGGCACGCGGGGCAGCGCCTGCCGGATCGCCTGGATCGTCTCGATACCCAGCCCCAGGAAATGGTGGAAGTTCACCACGTCCGGCTGGAGGTCGCGGACGTAGCGCACGAAATCCTTCTCCAGCCCCGGCAGGTTGCGGTTCGACAGCCGGAAATGGTCGTAGTCGTTTGCGTGGTAGAGGACCTCCCGCTCTTTCTGGCGCAGCGCCATCAGGGCGGAGCTGCCGTGCGGCGTGACCGGCGGGGAGGTGCGGGCCAGGTAATGGCTTTCCCAACCGGGCAGGTCGTGAAGCCCCTGGTGCAGGTTGTAGGAGGCCACCTCCGCGCCGCCCAGCGAGAAGGCGGGATGGCCGTGGCTGATGATCAGGACGCGCTTGTTGCTCATGGTCGGGCCGATCTCGAATGGGGCTGCTGGGGGAGGCTTCAGGGGACTCAGGCGGCGGCGCGGGCGGACCAGATGTCCTCGAAGCTCCAGCGGTCCACCATGGCGCCGGCGCGCCGCCAGCGGTCGGCGTGCGCGTCGCGCGGCTGCTCGTCCAGCGCCACCAGCGTGACGCGGGGCAGCCAGACGCAGGCCCCGCCGAGCGCGCGCAGGCGCAGGCAGAGATCCAGCCCCTTGTGGTCGGCCCCCATGTAGGACCCCATCGTCGCCAGCGCCCGGACCAGCGCGTCCTTGGGCAGCAGCGCGCATTCCGGGGCGGCGGCGTCCACCGTCGCCGCGTCCTGCTCCTTCAGCCAGTCGCGCGGATAGCCGGCGAAGCGGCGCTCGAATGTCTTGGTGCCGTCCGCACCCTCCACCGCCATGATGCCGGCGAAGCGGATCGAATGGTCCTCGTAGAGCAGGGTCGGGCTGACCATCACCGGCCCGCCGGACTTGCGCGACACCCGCTCCAGCGCCGACAGCCAGCCCTTCTCGGTCGGCAGGACCGAGGGGGAGAGCGTCAGCACCCGCTCGCCGCGGGCGTGGGGCAGGGCGGCGGCCATCGCCTCGAACGCGTCGGTGGCGTCCGGAGCGGCCACGAAGGTGACGGCCATGCGGTAGAAGGCGGCGGCCTGACGGACCGCACCGCCCAATCGCTCGTGCGTGCCGGCGGCGGCGACCACCAGCAGCTCGGTCTCGGCGAAGTCCGGGTCGATGGCGAGGCGGGCGATGTTGAGGTCCACGTCCTCCCGCGCGTCGGTCACCGGCAGGATCACCGAGACGCGCGGCGCCTTCACCGGGCGGCCCATCGGGTGCACGCCCGCCGACGGCGCGACACCGGAGCGGGCGCGGGCGGTGCGCAGCATCGGCCCGACATGGCGGGCGATCAGCGTGTCGATGGACGGGCTGTCCAGATTGACCAGCGACAGCATCCGACGCAGCGCTTCCGGCGCGGGGGGCAGGCAGCTCAGCGGCAGGAAGGCGAAGCGGTCGTCGGCCAGTTCCAGTTCCAGATGGAACTCGGCGCCCGGGGGCAGGCCCGACGGTTCGGCGGCGAAAGCGGTGAAGCCGTGCTGGTCCTGGCCGGGGATCATGCGCCCGGCGAACAGGCCGTCATGCTGGAAGGCCTCCGTCACGTCGCGGCGGGCGAGCCGCGACCAGCCCTCGTCCAGCCGGACGGCGACGCCCGGTCCCTTCAGCGTGATGGCGCGGACCTGCCGCGTCGGGTCGAGCAGCCAGCCGGCGACGAACAGCCCGGCCCCCGGCACGCGCAGCGCCATGTCCAGCCCGGTGCGCACCGGGATGTCGAGCCGCGACACCGTTTCCGCCCCGTCGTAGCGGGACGCGGCGATGCGGGCCATCCGCTGGCGCGTCTCGGCGTCCTGGATGTTGCCCAGCATGTCGCGCACATGGGCGGAGGCCACACCGTCGGGTAGGATGGTGCGGTGCTCGAAGATCTCCAGATGGCGCCAGCCTTCGGCGGCGCGGTAGTGGATGCGGCGGATGGCGGTGGGGAGCGGAGTCTGGTCGGTCAGCACCGCCATCACGCCCGACGCCTCCGGCGGCAGGTCGGGACGGGCGAAGGCCCCGGCGGTGGCGCGGTAGGCGGCGGTCTCCTCGGCCTCGATCAGGATCTTCTGTGCGCCGTTGCGGAAGCTGCGCGCCCAGCCCTGGAGCATCAGGCTGCCGTCGCGGAAGCGGCCGAACACCTCGGCGAAACCGTCCGGCTGCGACACCTCCTGGGCGAGGCCCGAGAGCAGGCGCCCGATGCGGTCGGACTCGTTGTCCGCCCCGTCCTTCGATGAGGCGGCGAGCTGGATTGCGAAATCCAGTGCCAGGGCCAGCGCGCCGGGCTGGAAGCCCTTCAGCGCCGAGACGAGGTGCGACGGGTTGGTGCGGACGTTGGACAGGCGGGGCAGGACGAGGCGTTCCCCCTTCTCGTCCGCCAGTTCGACGCGCGACGGGCGCATCTGGGCCAGCCCCGGCACGCGGATGCCGCCTAGGAACCAGCGCTCGCCCTCCGCGTCGGCCCAGGAGCGTCCGGCGTAGCGGCCCTCCACCGACCCGTCGAGATGAACGGCGCCCTGCGCGGGCAGCGCCCGGTCGATGGCGCCGAACAGGACGAGCGTGTCGTCGTCAAGTAGAATGGCCGCCGTGATGTCGGCCTTGGTGATCGGTTCCTTCATACCGCGATGCTCCCCGCAATCGAGCCCTGCCCATGCGTTCCCCCCGGACCGTTCATTATGTCGTCATAGAGAATGACGTGTCTTTCGGCGGACTCCTCGGTCGTCGGAACCGCCGGCATGTTGGAGACGAGCCGGTCCCAGAGCCCCGGCTCGGTCATCGCGCGCGTCATCACGCGCGCCAGATCCGCGGCGTCCCCCGCCCGGAAATGCAGCCCGTCCACCCCGTCGGTCACCGATTCCGCCATGCCGCCGATGCCGCTGCAGATGACCGGGCGGCGGTGCTGGAAGGCTTCGCGGATGACCAGCGGGGCGTTCTCCCACCAGATCGACGGCATCACAACCCAATCGGCGGCGGCCATCAGTTCGGGCATCTCCTCGCGCCGGTAGGGACCGTGACGGACGGCGGTGCCGCGGGCGCCCTTGAAGCCCTGCTCGACCTTGTCCTTGAAGGCGTCGGTCTGGAACGGCGCGCCGCCATGGACGGCCAGAGTCAGGTCCTGCCCCTGCTTCTCCAGCCGGGCGGCGGCGTCCAGCGCGACCGTGATTCCCTTGAAGGGATTCAGGTTGCCGAAATAGGCGAAGGCGTTGCGCGGCGCACCCGTGGGCAGCGGCCGGTGCGGCGCCGGACGGACCGCCGGGCGCCCGTTCTCCATGACGGAGATGCTGTCCGGGTCGACGCCCCAGGCGATGTAGCGGTCGCGCAGGAAGGCGCTGGGCGCCAGGAAATGGTCGACCAGCCCGAACATTGCCTTGATGTGCTTCTCGCGCAGGACGAACTGGTCGGCGGGCCGGTCGGGGAAGCAGCGGTGGCAGGCGTCGGGCGAGGCCATGCGGCACAGGGCGTGGCCGTTCGTCGTCACCATCTGCCCGTCGTTGGCGCAGATCGGGTAGTAGTCGTGCAGCGTGTAGACGATCCGCGCCCGCGGGCAGACGCGGCGGATCAGGAACAGCATCTCCACGCCCAGCAGCAGCGTGTGGTGGATGTGCACGATGTCCGGCTGAAAGGCGCGCAGCAGGTTCGACAGGTCCGGCACGATGCCGTGCAGGTCGATCTGGCTCTGGAAGAAGTGATCGAAATGCCCGGCCCACAGCACCACCTCGTCGGCGCTGCGGCCCAGCGTCTGGAGGTTGGTGCCGGGCTTGCGGTCGCGGTGGACGCCGTTGGTGCAGGCGAGGAACAGGGCCTCCGCCCCCTTGGCCTTCAGGCTGCCGAACAGCTCGTGCGCGAAGATCTCCGTGCCGCCGGGGTGCAGGCTGGGGTGGTTGTGGGCGACGACGAGGACGCGGGGCAGGCTCATCGCGCGCCCTCCTTTTCCAGAACCAGGAGATCCTGGAAATTCTCGGCGTTGCGCTGCCCGCTCCAGTGGCCGCGCAGGACCGGGCGCGCCGGGCGCAGCCCCTGCGCCGCGAAGGTGTCCAGCAGGAAGGACTCGCCGTAGGCGACGGCGGCGTTCGGGTTGGCCTCGTCGGCGATGAACTCCGGCCCGGCGGCCTCAAGGAAGGCCGGGCGGGCGGTCTTCTTGGCAATGCCATCCCGCGCACGGGCGTCCACCAGGAACAGGCTGAGGAAGCAGCGCCCGCCCGGCTTCAGCACGCGGGCGATCTCCGCCGCGTAGCGCACCGTCTCCGCCGTCCGCAGATGGGTGATGACCGAGGTCAGAATGACGAAATCATGCCCGCCGTCCGGGAAGGGCAGGCGGGTCTGCGCCGCATCCTCCGCCCCGCCGGGGTTGTAGAGCGCGTTCGCCACGTCGAGCGTCCGGAAGCGGAACTCCGGATAGGCCGGGGTGATCGTCTCCGCGCACCAGCGGATGCCGTCCTCGACGATGTCCACGCCGTCGTAGCTGGAATCGAGGTACTGGGTCAGCGGCACGGCCATGCGCCCGATGCCGCAGCCGATCTCCAGCACGCGGTGCTTCGGCTTCAGCCCGCCGACGCGCACGAAATGGCGCAGGAATTCCGCCCCGATGGCCCGGAAGTCGCCGTCGCCGATGAACACGCGGTCCGGCGGCGGCACGGGCAGGAAGCGGTTGCGGGCGATCTGCGCGCACAGCCATTCCAGCCGCGGGTCGGTGTTGCGACGCAGGACGGCGAGGCGGCGCCCGGTCAGGATCTCGTTCATCAGGTCAGCTCCGGTTCCGGGTCGCGCGCCCGAACAGGCGGGATTTGCCCGGAACGGCAACGGGAAGGGCGGTGTCTGTGGGGGCGCCCGCCGACAGGGGGCGCATCAGGCTGTCCTCCAGCGCGGGCGGCGGCGGCGGCTCGTTCCAGTCGCGGGCGGCCAGCTCCTCCATCATCGCGGCCCAGCGGCGGGCGTGGAGCCAGCCGTTGTATTCGGAGGCGACGCCGCGGGTGTAGCCCTGGTGCCGGCTGATCGAGCGGCGCTCCAGATGGTACAGCTCGACCGAGGGGACGTAGCGGATGTCCAGCCCGGCCTTGCGGATGCGCAGGCAGAGGTCGGAGTCCTCGTAGTCGCCGATGACGTAGTCCTCGCAGAAGCCGCCCACGGAGTCGAAGGTCTCGCGGGTCATCATCAGGCAGGCGCCGGTCACGCCGGGCACGCTGCGCTCCCGCCGGGCGGGCAGGAAGTCGCGCGGCAGGCCCTTGAAGAAGTGATGGTTGTACCAGCGCCCGCGGACGTCGCGGTCGAAGTAGAGGCCGGCGTGCTGCAGGCTGTCGTCGTCGAACAGCAGCTTCGGCCCGACCGCCCCGGCCCCCGGCGCGCGCTCCAGCGCGCCGAGCAGGGCGGGCAGCCAGCCGGGCTGGTCGGGAATCACGTCGGAGTTCAGGAACAGGAGGGTCCGCCCGGCGGAGGCCGCGACGCCCGCGTTGTTGGCCGCCGAGTAGCCGTAGTTGGCCGGCTGCACCAGCACCCGCATCGGCAGGCCGTAGAGCGCGTGGAAGCCGTGCAGCATGTGCACCAGCTCGTCGCGCTGCTCCGGGCTGTCGAGTACGAATATCAGCTCCGCCCCGGCCATGCCGGGATCGGTGGCGAAGCTGGAGAGCTGGAAGCGCAGGAACTCCAGCGCCTTGTAGAGCGGGATGATGACCGAGACGGCGGGCGTCTCCGGACCGCGCCCGAAGCCGACGGTTTCCGGCTCGCCGCGGCTCGCCATGTGGGCGGCGTGGAGCGGTGCCACGGCCGGGGCGATCACCGTTTCCAGAACCAGCGGAGTCGCGTGCTGCGGCGGCAGGCTGCCGAGCACCGCGGCGCGGGCGTCGGCGGGGGACAGCGGGCGCAGCGGCGGCACCAGCCGGATCGACCCGCCGGAGCCGAGGCGAAGTTCGGCGTGGACCTGAAGCGCCGCGGCGGGCTCGGGCGCGCCGGGCAGATAGGCGACGAAGCCGCTGCGGTCGGTGGACGGGGCGGTGCCGAACAGCTTCGCCACGTCCTCGCGCGGGAAACGGTGTTCCAGCACCTCCAGCCGACGCTCGCCGCCGAAGGGCGTGTGCACGGTGAGGCCGCCCGACAGGCCGTGCGGATCGTGCACCCAGCCGGCCAGGAACAGCCCGCCGTCACCGGTCGGCACCGCGAGGTCAAGGGCGGCGCCGATCGAGCGCTTGGCGTCGGCGACCTGCCGCTTGGGCAGCGGGGCGAGCACCTGGAGCTCGCGCACCGCCGCCGCCGCCGTGGCGTCCGACCGCCCGCGCCGGGCGAGCGCGTTCAGAATGTACTGGCGCAGCTCCAGCGGCGTGTCGCGGCGGGTGGACAGCCGCTCGGTCAGGCTCGGCAGGTTGGGTGCCACGGCCGAGAAGGCGCGGCAGGCCAGCCCGTTGCGGCCCAGCACCACCAGCAGGTTGCCCGGCGCGCACAGCGCCTTGTCGACAAGCAGCGACATGGCGGCGCGCCCGCGCCGGTCCAGAGCGGAGCCGACGCAGACGTCGAAGGGGGAGGGGCCGACGGCGCCCGGTGTGATGATGACCGCCCCCGTCACCTCGCCGAAGCCCGACGAGAGCGACCCGCCGCAGAGCAGAAGCTCGTCGGTCGCCAGGGCGCGGGCGACGAGCGGGGAGGGGGTGGGCGACAGCTCCAGCACCATGCGGCGGCAGACCGTGGCGAAGCCGGCGTCGCTGCGCAGCGCCGGGGTGGAGCGCGCGAAATCGAAAAGGAAACGGACCACGCGCAGCCGCGAGGGCGCGTCGAGGCTGCCGAGCAGGAAGGCGGGGTCAGGGTCGGGAACCTGCGGTTCGGCCAGGACCTCCGCGACGACGCGGCCCTGGGCGACGAAACGGACGGGCGCACCGGAGGTCCGGGGCGCCCGCAGGATCGACAGCACCCGCTGCCCACCCCAGCTCGTCCGGACGGACAAGGTGGTGTAGGGGGGCCGGACCTCCTCGCCGTCGAGGGTGGGAACGACCCGGCCGGAGGGCTCCGGTCCGTCGCTCTCCCACGAGGCGAGCACGAAATCGTCGCCGAGCGCATGGAGCTGGGCGGACGCGATGGAGGCGGAGGCCGGCAGGACGGCGAGCACGGTCATGCGTTCCTTAGCCGGACCCATCGGCGGCGTGCATTCAGCACGCCGCCGGTCCGGTACCTGAGTGGGTTACGGCTTTAGTGAATGACGAAGAAGTCGTTCGGGTTGTTGTGAACTTCGTCGGCCGAAACGCCCTTCAGCATGATGCTGTCGCCGTTGCCGAGATCGATCATGGCGTTGCCGCCCATGTCGGTGACGCGGGCCGCCAGATCGGAGGCGTCGTTGATCTCCAGACCGTTGATGTTGCGCTCGATCTGCAGGACGTCCTCGCCCGCGCGGAAATCGAGCACCACGTCCTGGCCGCCGCCGCCGGAGAAGACGAAGATGTCGTTGCCGGCGCCGCCGACGAGGATGTCGTTGCCCGCACCGCCCTCCAGAATGTCGTTGCCGTCGCCGCCGGACAGGAAGTCGTCGCCCTCGCCACCCTTCAGGATGTCGTCGCCGGTGCCGCCCATCAGGATGTCGTTGCCCGCACCGCCGTCCAGGTAATCGTTGTGGCCACCGCCCGTCAGGACGTCGTCGCCGTTGCCACCCTTCAGAATGTCGGCACCGTCGCCGCCGTTCAGGACGTCGTCACCGTTGCCGCCGTCGAGGATGTCGTTGCCGCGGCCGCCGATCAGCACGTCGTCGCCGTTGCCGCCGGACAGGTAATCGTCGCCGTCCCCGCCATCCAGCGTGTCGTTGCCGTTGGCGCCGTCGAGGACATCGGCCCCGCTGCCGCCGCCCAGAACGTCGTCGCCGTTCCCGCCGAACAGGGCATCGCGCCCGTCGCCGCCCAGGATCGTGTCGGCGCCGTTTCCACCCATCAGGATGTCGTCACCGTTGCTGCCGTCGATGAAGTCGCTGCCGTTGGTGCCGGTGATGATGTCGTCATAGTTGCCGCCAGGAAGGGTGGCCATGAATCATACTCCTTAACGATGGGATTCGGTGGGGTGGGTGATTTCCTACCCCGAAATGGCGAGGTACCCCCAAGCCTTTACCCAAATACCGTTCGGCAGAGCTGTGACAAAACTAAGGTCAAACCCAGGCAAATCTTGAGTTCATAGAGTCAAAACACAATAATCATCAACGTTCATTACGTCATTGCTGTCACCTTGGCTTCAAAACCCTTCGAAAATCTAAACATCTAATTTTGTACGTCGCGGCAGATCGGCGTTTTTACGGCCCCTCTCAAAGACGAAGACTCATAATCAACAAAAGAAACAGAATCGTTTGCCCGTAATACTTTTAAAGATGCCAGGAGGGCGTTTTTGCTGAAATTCGACAAAATGCCTTGAGTTGATCCTTAAGTCCTATGCGTTTGGCTTAGGATTATGTCGTTGATCATTGCACCTCGGAGATGCAGCCGATGCTGCATCGCATTCAAAACCCCGGATTTTTAAAAATCCGGCGAGAAGGACAAGCCATTTTAAAAGCCGGAATTTGAAAGCGGGGGCGGAGCGGTGCGGTCCGTTTGGGAGCGCACGGCGTTCGAAAGGCGCTCCACGAGACGACCCGAACGGGCATTGCCCGAGGCCCGAGCCGTTCCGGCGACGCACCGATGTCGGGCCGAACGCCGCCGGACGGCTGAGGGCGACGCCCCCGAGGGGACGAAAATTTTTATCTTGCGCCTGTGTCGGATCAGGCTTTCCCGGCCTCTGCGGCGTCCAGCGCGACCCGCGCCAGCTGCATCAGCTTGTCGTCGACCGCCGCCCGGTCATAGCCGGGGCTGTCGGCCAGCGAATCGCGCAGGCGCATGGCGATGAACTCGCCGGTGTGGTGCTTGTCGTAGAGATGGACGTCGCCGATGGCGTCGGCGACGCGCTTCAGGGTGTTCCGGTCCCATTGGGTGGTCATGCTCGCACGCTCCTTTTCCTGCCTGCTGGGCAACGGGGGAGCGTGCGAAATGATCCGGTGCGGCGGCGAGGTCAGTTCTCGCGGAAGGCGCGGTTCATGCCGTCGGTCAAGGGGCTCAGGAAATACTCGATGGCCTTGCGGGTGTGCCCGTGGATCATCACCTCGGTCGGCATGCCGGGATGCAGGTCGACGTTCGGCAGGGCCTTCAGCGCCGCTGCGTCGAGGCTGATCCGGGCGAGGAAATAGGCCTGCCCGGTGCGCTCGTCCTCGAGCTGGTCGGCGGAGAGGGTGAGGACCTTCCCCTGCACCGGCGGAACCAGCCGCTGGCGGTAGCCGACCAGCCGCACCATGGCGCTGCCGCCCACGTCGATGTTCTGCACGTCGGCGGGGGCGACGCGGGCCTCGACGATCAGCCCGTCGTCCTGGGGGACGATGTCGAGGATGCCCTGGCCGGCCGGGATGACGCCGCCCGTCGTGTAGAAGCGCAGGTTGGTGACCCGGCCCGCCTGGGGGGCGACCAGCTCCTGGCGCTTCAGCACGTCCCCGGCGCTGCGCAGCCGCTCCGACAGGTCCGACACGGTGGCCTGGATGGTCTGAAGCTCGTTCCCGACCTCCGACCGGCGGGTGTTGCCGAGGTTGATGATCTCCAGCTCCGCCCCGGCGATGCCCTGCTCGGCCTTCGACTTGTCGGCCTGGATCTCGCCCAGCCGGCCCCTGGTGTCGGCGACGTTGCGCTGAAGCTCCAGCATGCGCGGCTTGCGCTCGTAGCCCTTGGCGAGAAGCGTCTCGACGATCCGCAGCTCCTCCTGGGTGTAGCGCAGCCGGTCGTTGGCGGCGACGCGCTGCGACTCCAGCGCCACCAGCTCGTCGCGGAGCTGCCCGATGCGCTTGCGCTGGATGGAGATCTGCCCCTGATAGGCGTCGCGCCGCGATTCGAACAGGCGCTGTTCGGCGGCCAGGGCCTCGGCGGCGACGGAGCTGGTCTTGGCGGCGGCCACCAGCTCGTCGGCGTAGACCGGAGCCTTGGCGTCGGTCTGCTCGGCGCGCAGCCGGGCCAGCCGGGCCAGCGAGGTCCAGTACTGCCCGTGAAGCTGGGCGACCACCGCGCCGCTCTGCGTGGTGTCGAGCCGCAGCAGGACCTGCCCGGCCGTCACCAGATCGCCGTCCTTGACCAGAAGTTCGCTGAGGATGCCGCCCTCCAGATGGGAGACGGTCTTGCGGTGGCTTTCCACCATGATGGTGCCCGGCGCGATGGCCGCGCTGTCCAGGCTGGCGGTGAAGGCCCAGCCGAAGAAGCCGCCGAAGCCGATGGCGACGGCCAGCGCACCCGCCAGCGCCGTGCCGCGCAGCGTCGGCTCTTGCGGCGTCACGTCGATGACCGGCGCCCAGGCGGCGGTGAGGGGGGACGGCGCGTTCGCCGGCTGGGAAAGCGTCGTGTCGGTCATGCGGATTCTCCCGTCCGGACCAGTCGGGCCACCTTCACGGCGCCGCCGGGCTGGACCATCTTCAGCACGTCGGTGCGTTCGCCGAAATGCTCGACCATGCCGTCCTTGAGGACGAGCAGCTTGTCGGCGACCGACACGATGGAGGGGCGGTGGGCGACCATCACGATGGTGGCACCGTCGCGGCGCGCGTGGTTGATCGCGGTCAGCAGCGCCTGCTCGCCCTCGTGGTCGAGGTTGGAGTTCGGCTCGTCCAGCACGATCAGGCGGGGCTTGCCGAACAGCGCGCGGGCCAGCGCGATGCGCTGCCGCTGGCCGCCGGACAGGGCGAAGGCGTTCTCGCCGACCGGCGTGTCGTAGCCGAAGGGCAGGCGCCCGATCATGTCGTGGACTCCAGCCAGCCGGGCGGCGCGCACGATCTCCGCCGGGTCGGCCTGGGCCATGCGGGAAATGTTCTCGCCGATGGTGCCGTCGAGCAGCGCCACCGACTGAGGGACGTAGCCGACATACTGGCCGAAGCTCTCGCGCTCCCACAGGAAGGTGCTGGTGCCGTCCAGGTAGATGCCCCCGGCGGTGGGCTCCCAGATGCCGACGAGCAGGCGGGCGAGCGTCGATTTGCCGGCCCCCGACGGCCCGATGATCCCCAGCACCTCCCCCGGCTCCAGCGCGAAGGAGACGCCGCGCAGCACCGGGCGCTGCAGGCCCTTCGGCACATGGCTGACGCGGTCGACGGTCAGGCGCCCGTCGGGGCGGGGCAGCGGCATGGTGCTGCGCCGCGCGCCCTCGCCGTTCAGAAGCTCGCGGATGCGCTTGTGGGCGGTCTGGGCGACGACCCACTGCCGCCAGTTCTCCACCAGATGCTCGAAGGGCTGGAGCAGGCGGGCCATGATGATGCCGGTGGCGATCATGCTGCCCGGCGACGCCTCGTTCCGGATGACCAGCGCCGCGCCCGCGGAGATGGTGGCGATCTGCAGGATCAGCCGCAGCGAGCGGGAGGCCGAGGCCATGCCGCGCGACAGCACCACGCCCCGGTCGATCAGCGAGGCGGAGCCGATCTGCGCCATCTGCCAGCGCCGGGCCAGCGGCGGCAGCATGCCCATGGCCTCGATGGCCTCGGCGTGACGGACGGTGCTGGCGACGTCGGCGAACACCTTGGCCGACGCCTCGTTCGCGTCGGCGATGGGGCGGCGGGTCAGCGCGTCGGTCAGCGCGTTCATGGTCAGCAGCAGCAGGGCCGACCCCACCGCGATCCAGCCGTAGATCGGGTGCAGGATGAACAGGATGACCAGGAAGATCGGCGTCCACAGCAGGTCCAGCGGCACCACCACGGCGTTGCTGGTCATGAAGTTCCGCAGGTCGTTCAGATCGCGCATCGTCTGGCCGGCGTTGCGCGTTCCGCCGCCCAGCGCGTCCACGATGGCGGCCTGAAGCGCCGGCACGTTGAAGCGGTGCGCGATCACCGCCCCGCAGACCAGGAAGGCGCGCGCCCGGATGAAGTCCAGCACGCCGTACAGCACCAGCCCGCCCACGGAGATCACCGCGAGCATGGTCAACGTTTCCAGGCTTCGGCTGCTCATCACGCGGTCGTACACCTGCATCGTGTAGAGCGGCACCACCAGCATCAGGATGTTGACGAAGAAGGTGAGGGCGCCGGCCAGCAGCAGGCCGCGTCCGATCTTCCGGTAGGCTTGGGTCAGCAGGGTCCGATCCGTACCGCTCATGCCGATTCCTTTTCTTGCGTCCTGCGTTCCGGCCGCGTTCCGGAGTCCCGCGTTCTCAGGTTTGGGGGCGGGCCATGAAGCCGGTCATGCAAAGGGTTTCATGGTTAACGAAATGTTGAGATGCGGCCGCGTCGCATGAACTCCTTTTGAGACGAAGTCCGGACAAAGGCCGCCCATTGCGGGAAGACTGGTCCCGCGCCATTTCCGCTTACGTCCGACGCTGCGCTGCGGCGTGTGACAACTTTGAGCCCTTACCCCGTCCGACAACGATCGAAAGGGGTATTTGCAGCGCTGTAAAATGTTGTTCCAAAACATTTTTCCGATCACACGCCGAGCCTTGCACGGTGCCCATGTCTCTTTTTCGTCAACTGGCCTTCCGTCTGAATTGACGGCATGGTGCATCGCGGAACTCTTGCACTTGCCACCGGGGGATGTACGATCCTTTGATGCCGGCGGGTGCCTGGACTGACGAATATTTCTCAAATCCAAGGAATATTTACGATGAACACGCCCCAGACCGTACTCGTGACCGGCGGTGCCGGCTATGTCGGCAGTCACTGCGTGGCCGAACTGCTCGACCGCGGCTTCCGGGTCGTCGTGCTCGACAACCTGCGCCAGGGCCACCGCGCCGCCGTGCCGTCCGACGCCGCCTTCGTGGAGGCCGACCTTGCCGACATGGACGCGCTGACCCGTGTCTTCGCCGAATGGCGCTTCGACGCGGTGTTCCATTTCGCCGCCCTGTCGCTGGTCGGTGAATCGATGCGGGACCCGCATCTCTATCTGCACGGCAACACCGTCAACTCGCTGAACCTGATCCGCGCGGCGACCACGGCCGGTGTGTGCAAGATGGTCTTCTCCTCGACCGCCAACCTGTTCGGCACGCCGGAGCGCCTGCCGATCGACGAGGAAACCACCATCGACCCCGGCAGCCCCTACGGCGAATCCAAGTTCTTCATTGAGCGCGCTCTGCATTGGGCGGACCGCTGCCACGGCCTGCGCTCCGCCTGCCTGCGCTACTTCAACGCCGCCGGCGCGCATCCGAACGGGATCATTGGCGAGGACCATCACCCGGAAACCCACCTGATCCCGCTGGTGCTCGACGCGGCCAGCGGCCGGCGCTCGCACATCGAGATCTTCGGCGATGACTACCCGACGCCGGACGGCACCTGCGTGCGCGACTACATCCATGTCTGCGACTTGGCCGATGCGCATCTGCGGGTGCTGCCGGCGTTGGAGACGCGGAGCGTCCGCTTCAACCTGGGCAACGGCACGGGCTACAGCGTCCGCGCGGTGATCGAGGCGACGGAGCGCGTCACCGGCCTGACGGTCCCGGTGAAGGTCGGGCCGCGCCGCGCCGGCGATCCGGCGGTGCTGATCGCCTCGTCGGAGCGTATCCGGAGCGAGCTTGGTTGGACCCCGCGCTTCCCCGATCTGGACAGCATCATCGGCAGCGCGTGGGAATGGCGCCGCCGTCATCCGGGCGGCTACCGCGGTCCGGCCCTGGCGCAGGCCGCCGAGTGACGGAGAAAAGAGGGATGAGCACGCAGCGCCGGGCGGGTGCCGAATCCAAGCCGGCCGAAACCAAACCGGATGCCATCGATGCGGCGGAACTGGCCGAGTATCACGGGCTTGCCCGGTTGATCGAGCGGATGCACCGCCGGTTCCTCGACGTCGTGCGGGCCGGCCTGCTGCGTCAGGGGATCGACGACATCGGGCCGGTTCAGGCGCTGATGGTCATGCTGATCGGCGACGACGAACCGTCGGTCCGCGACCTGATGGAGCGCGGTTACTATCTGGGGTCCAACGCGTCCTACAGCCTGAAGATCCTGGTGGAGGCCGGCTACATCGACCGCGGCGCCAGCCAGCGCGACCGCCGCACGGCCCGCCTGCGCCTGACCGACAAGGGGCGGACGCTGCGCGACGAGCTGTTCACGCTGGAGCAGGTGCAGGCCACCGCGCTGGTCCGCAACGAGGCGGAGGCGGCCGATCTGAAGGCCGCCTACCGCACGCTGCGCCGGCTCGACCGCATCTGGGGCGACATGGTCCGCTACGCCGGCCAGGGCCTCGATTGAGTGGCTCGATTGAAACGCCTTATGCATCTTTCATCCGCAGGCATCCGCACATGAGCGACTCATCCCTGTCCATCCGCGACGTCGAGCGTCTGCTCGAATCCTCGTCGGCGGAGGCCCGCATCGAGACGATGCAGAAGCTGGCCGGCGATCTGGAGAAAGGCGGGCTGACCGACGCCGAGCGGTCGCTGGCTTTGGAGGTCATGCACTGCTTCGCCGCCGACGCCCAGGTCGCGGTGCGCGAGGCGGTGGCCTGGCAGATCCGCAACAACGCCATGCTGACCGCGGAGCTGGCCGAGCGGTTGGTGAAGGACGTGGCCCGCGTGGCCTTCCCGATCCTGCGCGACGCCGGAAGCCTCAGCGACGAGCTGCTGCTCGACGTGCTGGCGGACCCCGACGCCGGCAAGCACATGGCCGTCGCCAACCGCCACACCGTGTCGGCGCGGGTGGCCGGGGCCGTCGTCGAAACCGGCAATGTCGCGGTGGTGACCGCGCTGCTGCGCAACCCCGGCGCCGAATTGGCGGAACCGGCGCTGCACCGGGCCTTGGACCGGTTCGGCCGGGTGCGCATGGTCAGCGAGGCCGCGGCAACCCGCCCCGGCCTGCCGCTGGCCGTGGTGGAACGGCTGGTCGCCTTCGTCTCCGACGCGGTGCGCGCCACGCTGGCCCACAGCCACGGACTGTCCAAGGATCTGGTGGACCGGCTGGCCAACCGCGGCCGCGAGTCGGCGACGCTGCGGCTTCTGCGCCCGGCGCTGCGCGGCAACGAGGATGTGGAGGCGGTGGCCCGCTGGCTGCACGCCAACGGACGCTTCACCGCGGCGCTGCTGTTCCGCGTGCTGTGCGCGGGCGACGTGGCGCTGTTCGCGGCGGGGCTGGGGGCGAAGGCCGGCATTCCGGCGGAGAACGCCCGCAAGCTGGCCTGGGACGACGGGGCGCTGGGGCTGCGGGCGGTGCTGAAGAAGGCGTCGGTCGCGCCGGTCCTGGTGCCGCCCTTCCAGGTGGCGATCGCCACGGCCAAGCGCATGGGCTACGAGGGCAGCGACAACCGCCGCGACGATTTCCAGGCGGAGGTGATGGCCGACCTGTTCGCCGCCCTGACCCCGACGAACGAGTGGGTGGTGGATGAACTGCTGCTGCAACTGTTCGACGGCGCGTCGGACGAGGTGATCGACCGTGCGCTGGATCAGGCGGGCTTGCCCTTCGCGCCGGTGCGCGGGACGGGGACGTGAAGGTGGGGTTGTCGCGACGCTTGCCCCCTCCCTGACCCTCCCCCGCTGGGCGGGGGAGGGAGGGGACCCACGAAGTGGGGAGGGTGGGGGCAACACCGCGCCCGCTAAACGATACCTTCCGGCACCAGCACCTTCCCGCAGATGTCCCGCGCTTTCTCGAAGCGGTCCGGCGCGGCGGAGCGGGCGAGCAGCCCTTCCCCGAAGATGAACGAGTAGAACAGATACGCCCGCGCGAAGGCGTCGTCGGGGTCCAGCCCCAGGCCGGCGAACAGGTCCGACACGCAGCGCAGGCGCTCGCGGTCGACCTCCGCCACGATCTCGGACGCGCGGGGATCGCGGCGCGCCCAGTCGCGCATCGCCAGTTCGATGGCGATGCCGCGCGGGTTGCTGCTGCCGCCATACAGCGACAGCACGTAGCGCAGCCCCTCGGCGGGCGTGCGGCCGTCCAGCCGGGTCTGCGCCTTGATCGCCTCGATGCGGCCGGTCTTCCAACCCTCCAGCATCGCCTCCACCAGCTCCATCCGGTCGCGGAAGTGCCAGTAGAAGCTGCCCTTGGTCACCTTCAGCCGCTTGGCCAGAAGCTCGACCCGCACCTGCTCGACGCCGCCCTCCGCCAGTGCGGAAAAGGCGGCGGACAGCCAGGATTCGCGGTTCAGCGTCTTCGCTTCCATCGATAACACTCCGGAGACCATACGGCAGCGTATCGAGTCGCCGATGGCCTGTCCACAACCCGCCGGGTGGAAAAAGCGCTGAACCTTATACGGATTTGACCGGCGAGGGGAAGCCGGGCGCGCCTCAGCGCGCCTTTGCCGCGGTGAACAGGTCCTTGTGGGCGTCGCGGAGCAGGTTCTTCTGCACCTTGCCCATCGCGTTGCGCGGCAGCTCGTCCATGAAGAAGACGCGCTTGGGCACCTTGAAGTTGGCGAGCTGCTCCTTGCAGACGGCGATCACCGCCGCCTCGTCCGGAATGGTGGCGCCGGGTTTGCGCAGCACGACGGCGGTCACCGCCTCGCCGAAGTCGGGGTGCGGTACGCCGACCACCGCCGATTCGACCACGCCGTCGATGCCGTCGATGACCGTCTCGACCTCCTTCGGGTAGACGTTGAAGCCCCCGGAGATGATGAGGTCCTTGGCCCGCCCGACGATGTGCACATAGCCGCGCCCGTCCACCTTGCCGACGTCGCCGGTGATGAAGAATCCGTCCGGCTTGATTTCCTGCTTCGTCTTCTCGGGCATCCGCCAGTAGCCGGAGAAGACGTTCGGCCCGGCCACCTCGATGATGCCGATCTCGTCGGTACCGAGGCTGGCGCCGGTCTCCGGGTCGACGACGCGCACGGAGACCTCCGGCAGCGGGAAGCCGACGGTGCCGGGGATGCGGTCGCCGTCCAGCGGGTTGGAGGTCAGCATGCCGGTCTCCGTCATGCCGTAGCGCTCCAGGATGGCGTGGCCGGTGCGGGCGGAGAACTCCTTGTGCGTGTCGGCGAGCAGCGGCGCCGAACCGGAGACGAACAGCCGCATGTGCGCCGTCGCCTCGCGCGTCAGGCCGGGATGGGCGAGCAGGCGGGTGTAGAAGGTCGGCACGCCCATCATCACCGTGGCGCGCGGCAGCAGCCCCATGACCTGCTCGGCGTCGAACTTCGGCAGGAACAGCATGGAGGAGCCGTTCAGCAGCACGCAGTTGGTCGCCACGAACAGGCCGTGCGTGTGGAAGATCGGCAGGGCGTGCAGCAGCACGTCGTCCGGCTGGAAGCCCCAGTATTTGTGCAGCGTCAGCGCGTTGGAGCCGAGGTTGCGGTGGCTCATCATCGCGCCCTTCGACCGCCCGGTGGTGCCGGAGGTGTAGAGGATCGCGGCAAGATCATCAGCCTCGGCCGGGACGGTCGCGAAGTCCGTGCCCTTGCCGGCGGCCTGCTCCGGCAGCGTGCCCTCGCCATGGGTGCCGAGCGTCAGCAGATGGGCGACCTTGGCCTTGTCAGCGACCTCGCGCAGCGCGTCGGCGGATTCGGGACGGGCGACGAAGACGTGCGGCTCCGCGTCGGTCAGGAAATACTCGACCTCCGCCTTCGTGTAGGCCGGGTTCAGCGGCAGGAAGACGCCGCCCGCCCGCACGGTGGCGAGGTAGAGGATGATGTTCTCGACCGACTTCTCCACCTGCACGGCGACCCGGTCGCCCTTCTTCAGGCCGAGGTCGGCAAGCAGGTTGGCGTAGCGGCCGGTCAGCGCTTCGAGATCGCCGTAGGTGACGATGCGGGCGTTGTCCGTGCCGGGCTCGGTCTCGGCGAAGGGGCGGCTGCGGTCCGCCGGAAAGCGGGAACGGAACAGCTCGAACAGATTGCCACCCACTTCGGACATCGTGATTCCCTCCATGCACCCGGTGATCCGGTGCCCAGGGTTTAGCACAGGCGCATGCCGTGGACCACATTTTTGTATACGGTAAGCTGGCCTATTGTATTTCGCTCCCGCCCATGATGGACACGAACTCGGTGAAGATGTCGATCTGGATGGTCACGTGCCGCCGCATGGCGGCGTAGGCGGCCTCCGGGTCACCGGCCAGGATCGCCTCGACCACGTCGTCATGCTCCGTGAAGCTGTCCTGGACGCGGTTGGGGTGGTTGAGCTGGTAGCGGCGGTAGGGGGCCAGCCGGGCGAACAGCCCCCGCGCGATCTCCTGCAGCGGCTCGTTGTGGCTGCCCGCCTGGACCGCCTCGTGGAAGGAGCGGTTGACCGCGTAATAAGCGTCCAGTTCCCGCGCCTCCATATGCGCCTTGGAGGTGTCGTGCAGGCGCTTCAGGGCCTGCTTCTCCTCCTCCGACATGCGGCGGGCGGCGAAGCGGGCGCACAGCCCCTCAATTTCCGACATCACCTCGAACATCTGCACCATGCGGTGCAGCTTCAGCGGGGCCACCACCGCCCCTTGGCGCGGCTGCTTCTCCACCAGCCCGGCGTGGACGAGCTGGAGGATCGCCTCGCGGATCGGGGTGCGGGAGATGTTGAAGCGCTGGGCGAGGCTCTCCTCGTCCAGCCGCGTTCCGGGGCGCAGCCGGCCGAGGAAAATATCCTCCTCGATGGCGAGCCGCACCTCGTCGGCGCGGGTGGCACCCTTATCGGCGATCTTGCCGACGGCAATCCGGTCGCTCATCCCGAGCGTGTCCTCTTCCTCATCCGCGGCCTTCCGCCGCTCCAATCTCTGTATACAAGAGATGGACAGCGCGTATCCAGCATGATAGTCCTTCCACCCAACAATGAGAACCGGAGATCCGCCATGGACTCCGGGCCACTGCGGTTCTGGGGAGGATGCGCATGGATTTTGCGCTTTCGGAGGAGCAGCAGGCGTTCCGCGACACGGCGCGCGACTTCGCGCAGCAGGAAATGGCGCCGAACGCCGCGCACTGGGATGAGAACAGCGTCTTTCCCGTCGACACCCTGCGACAGGCCGCGGCGCTCGGCTTCGCCGGCATCTATGTGGGGGAGGAGTTCGGCGGCTCCGGGCTCGGGCGGCTGGACGCGGCGCTGATCTTCGAGGAGCTGTCGGCGGCCTGCCCGTCCACGGCGGCCTACATTTCCATCCACAACATGGCCTCCTGGATGATCGACCGCTTCGGCAATCCGGAGCAGCGTGAGCGCTTCCTGCCCAAGCTGACGAGCATGGAGCATTTCGCCAGCTATTGCCTGACCGAGCCGGGGGCGGGGTCCGACGCGGCCTCGCTGCGCACGCGGGCGGAGCGGGACGGCGACCACTACGTGCTGAATGGGTCGAAGGCCTTCATCTCCGGCGGCGGCACGTCGGACGTCTATGTCTGCATGGTCCGCACCGGCGAGCCCGGCCCCAAGGGCATCTCCTGCATCGTCGTGGAGAAGGGCACGCCCGGCCTGTCCTTCGGCAAGCAGGAGCACAAGCTCGGCTGGAAGAGCCAGCCGACGTCGGCGGTCATCTTCGAGAACTGCCGCGTCCCCGTCGCCAACCGCATCGGCGATGAGGGGGAGGGCTTCCGCATCGCCATGAAGGGGCTGGACGGGGGGCGCCTGAACATCGCCGCCTGCTCGGTCGGCGGGGCGCGCTTCTGCCTGGAGCAGGCCGTCGCCTACACCACGGAGCGCAAGCAGTTCGGCAAGCCGCTGAACGCCTTCCAGGCGCTCCAGTTCAAGCTGGCCGACATGGCGACGGAACTGGACGCCGCCCGGCTGATGCTGCACCGCGCCGCCGCCAGCCTCGACGCTGGATCGCCGGAGGCGACCGCCCATTGCGCCATGGCCAAGCGCTTCGCCACCGACGCGGGGTTCCAGGTGGTGAACGAGGCGCTGCAGCTTCACGGCGGCTACGGCTACATCAAGGAGTACCCGATCGAGCGGATTTTCCGCGACCTGCGGGTGCACCAGATTCTCGAAGGCACCAACGAAATCATGCGCGTCATCATCGCCCGCCATCTGACCGGCGGTTGATAGCGTCATTATAAAGCGAGGGGGAAACGCTATGGCGACGATCGCCTTTATCGGTCTGGGCAACATGGGTGCGCCGATGATGCGCAACCTGTTGAAGGCCGGCCACACCGTCCTGGCCTTCGACCTGTCGGAAGCCGCCTGCACCGCCGCGCGCGACGCCGGCGCCACCATCGCCACCGGCCCCGGCGCCGCGGCGGGGGAGGCCGAGGTGGTCGTGACCATGCTGCCCGCCGGCAAGCATGTGCGCGAGGTCTACACGGCGCCGGACGGCATCATCGCCAAGGCCAAGCCGGGCAGCCTGTTCATCGACAGCTCCACCGTGGACGTCGACAGCGCCCGCTTCGTCGCCGCGGCGGCGGAGGCGGCTGGCCACGCCATGGTCGACGCGCCGGTCTCCGGCGGCGTCGGCGGCGCCGAGGCGGCGACTCTGACCTTCATGGTCGGCGGCAGCGACACCGCCTTCCGCCGCGCCGAGCCGATCCTGTCGGCGATGGGCAAGGCCATCGTGCACACCGGCGGGCCGGGCAACGGTCAGGCGGCGAAGATCTGCAACAACATGATCCTCGGCATCTCGATGCTCGGCGTGTCGGAGGCTTTCGCGCTCGCCGAGAAGCTGGGGCTGGATTCGCAGAAGCTGTTCGACGTGGCGTCGAAATCGTCGGGCCAGTGCTGGTCGCTGACCAGCTATTGCCCGGTGCCGGGTCCGGTCCCGACCTCGCCGGCCAACCGCGACTACCAGCCGGGCTTCGCCGCCGCGCTGATGCTGAAGGACCTGAAGCTGGCGGTGGAGGCCGGGCAGAGCACCGGCAGCCCGCTGCCGCTTGGCGGCGAGGCCGCGCAGATGTACGCGCTGTTCTGCAACGCCGGTTTCGGCGGCAAGGACTTCTCCGGCATCGTCAATCTGCTGCGCGGGAAAGTGTGAGGGCGAACATTGCCCCCACCCTAACCCTCCCCCGCTGGGCGGGGGAGGGAACTGCCGTCGCTTCGCTATAATCCCCCTCCCCGCCCAGCGGGGGAGGGCCGGGGTGGGGGCAAACGCCGCTCCTCAATCCGCCTGCTGCATGACGATGGCGTCGGACGCCCGGCCGCGGAAGTGGATGTTGCCGTCGCCGTCCAGGAACGCCCAGTCGCCGGTCAGGTAATAGCGGCGGCCGTGGCGGAAGCGGGCGGCGGTGCGCGTCGGATCGTTGGCGTAGGCGTCGAACCAGAAGAGCGGCGAGGAGTCCACGTCGATGGCGATCTCGCCCGCGCCGCCGACCGGTGCCTCGCGGCCCTGCGGGTCGAGGATGACCACGCGGAAGCCCGGCAATGGCCGTCCCAGCGAGGAATCGGCGGTGCGGTCGGCGTGGCCGGGGTCGTAGCGGTTCATCATGAAGATGCCGGTCTCGCGCTGCCCGTACTGGTCGAGCAGGGGGACGCTGACCACCCGATTGGCCCAGCCGATCAACTCCGGCGGCAGCGGTTCGCCGACCACCGACAGGATGCGCAGGGCCAGCTTGTGCGGGCCGCCCTCCGGGTCGGCGCTGTGCCAGGCGCGGATCTGGGACGGCGCGCAGGTCAGGTTGGTGACGCCGAACTTCGTCAGCATGCGGTAGCCCTGTCGCACGTCGTAGGGGCCGTCGCAGAAGATCGTGGTGCGCCCGAGCAGCAGCGGCCCGACCAGCCCGTAATAGGCGCCGTAGGCCCAGCCGGGATCGGCCATGTTCCAGTAGATGTCGTCGTCGCGCAGGTCGAGGCCGATGCGCATGTACTGCTCGATCCCGGCCAGCGCCATGACGGGCAGCGAGACGCCGAGCGGCTTCGGTTCGGCTTCCGAGGTGTAGATCAGCGCGAAGGCGTCGCGGTCGGCGTAGCGGGCGATGTCGGGCAAGGGGGCCGATTCATGAAGCGCCGACCAGAAGGGCACCGCGTCGGCGCCGGGACCGAAGGCCTCGTCGCCCTCCACCATCACCAGGGGGCGGCTGTTGTCGCGCGGAATCTTGCGGCGCAGGAAGCCGGTGGTGACGATCGCCCGCGCCTCGCTGTCGGCCAGCCGGTAGGCGACCGCGGCGGCGGAGTAGGTGGTGAAGAGCGGCATGTAGACTCCGCCGAGCCGCCAGATCGCCAGGGCGGCGATCAGCAGCTCCGCCCCCTTGGGCAGCAGCACCGCCACCCGGTCGCCGCGCCCGACGCCGAGGCCGCGCAGCACCGCGGCGAAGCGCGCCGAATCGCGGGCCAGCCGGGCGAAGCTCAGCTCCGTCGTCTGGCCGGCCACGCTCTCGTGCAGCAGGGCGGCGCGGGCGCCGTCGGCGCGGGCGTGACGGTCACACAGGAGATCGGCGAGCGGGATCGCGTCACCTTGATAGTCCGGGCGGAGGAAGGCGGTGGGCTGAACGGTGGCCGGGCCGGGCACCGCGCTGTCGCTTTCGGCACGGTGGCGGGTGGCGGCGATGCGGCCCAGCGAATCCAGCTCCGGTCCCAGATGGTAGCGGCGGCTGCGCGGGTCCTGGTCGATGAAGCGTTCCCGCGCCAGCGCGGTCAGCAGCCGGTGCGCGGTCGCCTTGGACAGGGCGGTGTCGCCCATCAGGTCGGCCAGCCGCGCGCCCTCCGCCCCATGGGACGCAACGGCGCGCAGCAACGCCAAGGCGCGCTCCAGGCTCTGTGTGCCGCCGGACGCTCCAGTGGGGGTGGTTTCGGTGTCGGAATCGGGCCGGGTCATGATGGGGTCCATATTATGGACCTTGCGGCCGGATGTCGCTCCAAAAAACATGCATACACGGAATGTCCGTGTTGAAAACCGTGCGCATCACGGGTTATAGTTCGGTCGTTGCATAAAGGACGGTCCACAATATGGACCAGTTCGCCGCACGAACAGTCCGGCGAACGATAAAAAAGGCAGTTCCACAGCAACGGAGGAGGAAATGTCAGGCGCGCCCGTCGCATCGCCACGCGGTTACGCCCATCCGGCCGACGCCACCCGCGCGGCCTCCCCATCGGACACCATCTTCGAAGCCCGGGGCGTGTCCTTGCGCTTTGGCGGCGTGCAGGCGCTGACCGACGTCGGTTTCAGCATCCGCAAGGGGGAGCTGTTCTCCATCATCGGCCCGAACGGTGCGGGCAAGACCTCCATGGTCAACTGCATCTCCGGCCGCTACCGGCCCACCGACGGAAAGGTCTATTTCAAGGGCAAGGACATCACGGGCATGACGCCCAACCACCGGGCCTCGCTCGGCATCGGGCGCACCTTCCAGAATCTGGCGCTGTTCGGCCACATGACGGTGCTCGACAACATCATGGTCGGGCGGCACCACCTGCTGAAGAACAACTTCTTCACCGGGTCGCTCTACTGGCTGACCGGCGCGCGCAAGGAGGAGTTGGCCCACCGCCGCGAGGTCGAGGAGATCATCGACTTCCTGGAAATCCAGCATGTCCGCAAGGCCACCGCCGGCACGCTCTCCTACGGCCTGCGCAAGCGGGTGGAGCTGGCCCGCGCCATCGCGCTGAAGCCCGACCTGATCCTCCTGGACGAGCCCATGGCGGGCATGAACCTGGAGGAGAAGGAGGACATGGCCCGCTACATCGTCGACCTGAACGAGGAGTTCGGCATGACGGTGGTGATGATCGAGCACGACATGGGCGTCGTGATGGACATCTCCCACCGCGTGATCGTTCTGGAGTTCGGCAAGAAGATCGCCGAGGGCACACCCGAGGAGGTTCTGGCCGACCCGCGCGTTCGTCGCGCTTATCTCGGCGAGGACGACGACGAGGCCGAGGCCGTGGCCCCGCCGCCCAAGCAGGAGGTCGCGTGATGTCTGTTCCCGATCTGACGTTGCCCGATATCAAGACTCACGACACGCTGCCGAAGCTGCTGACCCTGCACGCCCGTGAGCATGGCGGCGAGGTCGCCATGCGCGAGAAGGACTTCGGCATCTGGCGCGAGTTCACCTGGGCGGACATGCACGCCCGCGTGCGCGCCTTCACGCTCGGCCTCATCAAGCTGGGCGTGGAGCGCGGCCATGTGGTGGCCCTGCTGGGCGACAACCGGCCCGACTGGGTGATGGGGGAAATCTCCGCCCACGCCATGGGCGCGATGAGCCTGGGCATCTACCGCGACGCCATGGACGAGGAGGTCGCCTACCTCATCACCTACGCCGACGTTCACGTCATCTTCGCGGAGGACGAGGAGCAGGTCGACAAGCTGTTGAACCTGGGCGAGCGCCTGCCGACGCTGAAGCACATCATCTATTCCGACCCCCGCGGGATGCGCAAATACAGCGACCCGCGCCTGATGGAGGCGTCGGAGCTGGTCAAGCTGGGCAACGCGCTGCACGCCGAGAAGCCGAACCTCTACGAGGAACTGGTCGGCGCGACGCGCGGCGACGACGTGGCGGTGCTCTGCACCACGTCGGGCACCACCTCGAACCCGAAGCTGGCGATGCTGCCGGCCGGGCGGCTGATCCGCCACGTCGCCAGCTACCTGTCGGTGGACCCCAAGGGGCCGGCGGACGAGTATGTGTCGGTGCTGCCGCTGTCCTGGATCATGGAGCAGATCTACGCCGTCGGCATGGGCATGGTGTCGCGGATGCGCGTGAACTTCGTCGAGGAAGCCGAGACGATGATGAACGACTTCCGCGAGATCGGGCCGAGCTTCGTGCTGTTCGCCCCCCGCCTGTGGGAGCAGATCGCCGCCGACGTGCGCGCCCGCATGATGGACGCCTCGCCCTTCAAGCAGAAGATGTACGATTACGGCATGAAGCTGGGGCTGGAGGCGCTCGCCAACGGAACCCGCTCCGCCGTCGCCGACCGCATTCTCTTCGCAGCGCTGCGAGACCGCCTGGGCTTCACCAACCTGAAGTCGGCGGCGACCGGCGGCGCCGCGCTCGGCCCCGACACCTTCAAGTTCTTCCAGGCGCTGGGCGTGCCGCTGCGCCAGATCTACGGCCAGACGGAGACGATGGGCGCCTACACGGTGCACCGCTCGAACGACGTGGATTTCGACACGGTGGGCGTGCCCTTCGACGACGGCGTCAAGGTCAAGGTGATCGAGCCCGACCAGAACGGCATCGGCGAGATCGTGGTCAGCCATCCCAACATGTTCGCCGGCTACTACCGCAACGAGGCCTCGACCACGGCGGACCTGCGCGACGGCTGGATGCACACGGGCGACGCCGGCTTCTTCGACAAGAAAGGCCATCTGGTCATCATCGACCGCATCAAGGACATCGCCACCACCAGCAACAACGACCGCTTCAGCCCGCAATACATCGAGAACAAGCTGAAGTTCAGCCCCTATGTGGCGGAAGCGGTGATCCTGGGCAACAAGCGGCCCTACCTGTCGGCGATCATCTGCATCCGCTTCCCCATCGTGTCGAAGTGGGCGGAGAAGAACCGCATCACCTTCACCACCTATTCCGATCTGGCGTCCAAGCCGGAGGTCTACGAACTGCTGCGCCAGGAGGTGGAGCGGGTGAACGCGACGCTGCCGGAGTTTCAGCGCATCACCAAGTTCCTGCTGCTCTACAAGGAACTGGACGCCGACGACGGCGAGCTGACCCGCACCCGCAAGGTGCGGCGCGGCGTGATCGCCGAAAAATACGGCGAGATCATCGACTCCATCTACGCGGGTCAGCCGGCCATCGACGTGGACACCACCATCACCTTCCAGGACGGCACCAAGCAGCGCATCCGCACCGTGCTGAAGGTGGTCGACCTGCTGCCCGCACCGGCCAAGAAGCCGGCGCAGGCCGCGGCGTGAGGGGGCGGTGATGCGCCACGCCAGAAAATCCCTCTCCCGTCCAGGGAGAGGGAAGGGGCCCGCGCACAGCGCGGGAAGGGTGAGGGTGCCAGCAACGGGCTGGTTCTCGATCCTTGAATGCACCCTCACCCGGCCGCTTCGCGGCCACCCTCTCCCGGGACGGGAGAGGGATTTCGGGGAGACCCGCCCATGACCCTGTTCTTCCAGCTTCTCGTCAACGGACTGATCGTCGGCGCGCTGTACGGCGTCGTGGCGATGTCCTTCGTGCTGATCTACAAGGCCAGCCGCATCGTGAACTTCGCCCAGGGCGAGTTCCTGCTGATCGGCGCCTGGACCTGCTGGTGGCTGCTGACCTCCTGGCAGTTGCCCTTCTGGATCGGCTTCCCGATCACGCTGGCCTTCATGCTGGTCTTCGGCATCGTGCTTCAGGTCGTCGTGCTGCGGCCGATGATCGGCGAGCCGATCATCTCGGTCATCATGGTCACCATCGGCCTGTCGATCTTCTTCCAGGCGCTGATGAAGTGGATGTTCGGCGTCTTCGCCAAGCCCTTCCCGACCATCTTCGCCAGCCCGACCGTGAACATCCTCGGGCTCGACGTGCAGACCGTCTATGTGATGAGCCTGGTCATCTCGATCCTGATCATGGCGGGCTTCGGCTGGTTCTTCAAATACTCGCGGATGGGTCTGGCGATGCGGGCGACCGCCTTCGACCAGCAGGTGGCGCAGTCGCTGGGCATCTCCGTCCGCCACATGTTCGCGATGAGCTGGGCCATCTCCGCCATGGTGTCGGCGGTGGCCGGCGTCACGGTCGGCGTCGTCAACGGCGTGTCCTCCGCGCTCTCCTTCTTCGGCATCAAGGTCTTCCCGGCGGTCATCCTGGGCGGGCTGGACAGCGTGGCCGGGGCGGTTCTGGGCGGGCTGATCGTCGGCGTGCTGGAGAATCTGGCCCACTACTTCGACAGCCAGTGGCTGAACTGGGGCAACATGTACGAGATCGCCCCCTTCTACGTCCTGATCGTCATCCTGATGATCAAGCCCTACGGCCTCTTCGGCACCAAGGACATCGAGCGCGTGTAAGGAGCGGCCGCAACCATGGCGAACATCAGTCTCATCCCCTCCGGCGACTTCAAGACCCGCTACGCCGCCGACACGACCATCTTCCCGACCAGGACCAGCCGCAACTTCGCGATCCTGGGCGTGGCGCTGCTTCTGCTCTGCCCGGTCTTCATGGATCGCTACTGGCTGAACCTGTGCATCCAGATCGGCTATCTCGGCATCGCGGCGCTGGGGCTGAACATCCTGGTCGGCTTCACCGGCCAGATCTCCATCGGCCACGCCGCCTTCTTCGGCTTCGGCGCCTTCTCGTCGGCGTGGCTGTCGAACAGCTTCGGCATCCCGGTGGCGCTCGCCATTCCGCTGGCCGGCGTGATGACCACGGGGGTCGGCATGCTGTTCGGCATCCCGGCGGCCCGGCTGAAGGGCCTGTACCTCGCCATCGCCACCCTGGCGGCGCAGTACATCCTCCAGGACTTCTTCTCGCGCGCCGACTGGTTCACCGGCGGCACCGCCGGCACGATCGCGGAGCCCTTCACCCTGTTCGGCTTCGCCTTCGACACCGACGAGAGCTTCTTCTACGTCGTGCTGGTCTATGTGGTCGTCATGTACATCCTGGCGACCAACCTGATGCGGTCCCGCGACGGGCGGGCGCTGGTGGCGGTGCGAGACCATTATCTCTCCGCGGAGATCATGGGCATCAACCTGACCAAGTACCGCACGATGTCCTTCGGCATCTCGTCCTTCTACGCCGGCATCGGCGGCGCGCTCTACGCCCACTATCTACAGTTCGTGTCGGTGGAGGGCTTCACGATCCTCTTCTCGATCCAGTTCCTCGGCATGATCATCATCGGGGGACTGGGCTCGATCATGGGGTCGCTGATGGGCACCGCCTTCATGGTGCTGCTGCCGGAGGTGATGCAGGCCATCACCACGGCGCTGTCCGGGACCGCCATCGACGCCGCGCTGAATCTGAAGGACGCGATCGCCTTCCTGCGCGAAATGGCCATCGGTCTGGTCATCATCCTGTTCCTGGTCTTCGAGCCGGACGGGCTGGCCCACCGCTGGAAGCAGATCAAAGCCTACTGGAAGCTCTACCCGTTCTCGCACTAGGGCCGTTCTCGCACCAAGGCTTCTGAAAAACATAACGACTGGGAGAAAACGCATCATGACCATGAAGACCGTCCTGCTGGCGTCCGCCGCCGTCGTCCTGCTCGGCACCGGGGCCGCCAACGCCCAGAAGATCCCGGTCGGCCATCTCGCCGACCAGTCCGGCGCCACGTCGGACGTGGGCGTGCCCTTCGGCCAGGGCGTCGCCGACGCGCTCGCCTACATCAACAAGAACGGCGGCGTCGCGGGCACGCAGATGGACGTCGAGACGGTGGACTACGGCTATCAGGCGCCGCGCGCCATCAGCCAGTACAAGAAGTGGTCGTCGGGCAGCGGCAAGGTCGCGGCCATCCAAGGCTGGGGCACCGCCGACACCGAGGCGCTGACCGGCTTCGTCGGCAAGGACGAGATCCCCTACTATTCCGGCTCCTACTCGGGCCACCTGACCGACCCGACCGGCAAGGGTCCGCACGGCTCCAAGCCGGCCCCCTACAACTTCTTCTACGGCCCGTCCTACTCCGACGGCTTGCGCGCCATGCTGATGTGGGCGGCGGACGACTGGAAGAAGAAGGGCGGCTCGGGCAAGCCCAAGTACGTCCACATGGGCGCCAACCACCCCTACCCGAACGCCCCGAAGGAAGCGGGTGAGGCGCTCGCCAAGGAGCTGGGCTTCGACGTGCTGCCGGCGGTGCAGTTCGCCCTGACGCCGGGCGACTACACCGCCCAGTGCCTGACGCTGAAGGAGGCGGGCGCCAACTACGCCTATCTCGGCAACACCGCGGGCTCGAACATCTCCGTGCTCAAGGCCTGCCAGACGGTCGGCGCCCAGGTGCAGTTCATGGGCAACGTCTGGGGCATGGACGAGAACGCCGCCAAGGCCGCCGGCTCCGCCGCCAACGGCGTGATCTTCCCGGTCCGCACCGCGGCGATCTGGGGCGGCGACGCGCCGGGCATGAAGATCGTCAAGGACATCTCCAAGATCTCCGACGCCGCCGGCACCGCCTACCGTCCGGTGCACTATGTGTCCGGCATCTGCTCCGCCTTCTACATGAAGGAAGCCATGGACTGGGCGAAGCAGAACGGCGGCGTGACCGGTCCGAACATACGCAAGGGCATGTACCAGAAGAAGGATTGGGTGCCGGCGGGCCTGGAGGGCGTCTGCGTGCCCTCCACCTGGACCGAGACGGACCACCGCGGCATGGACAAGGTCAACCTGTACCGCGCCAACGTGACCGGCGACACCGGCGGTTCGGTGGACGAGCTGGTGAAGGCCGGCACGATCAAGCTGGAGAAGATCGCCACCGTCGACGTCCCGCGCAAGCCGGAGTGGCTGGGCTGGTAAGCCGGATCGCCCCCGCCGCCGTGAACAAGCGGCGGGGGCTTCCGTCCCGTTACACTGCATCAGGTGCCGCATGATGAACGCCGCCACCGCGACTGCGGTCGCCCCGGCTCCGGTTCCCGGCACGGCCAAGGCGCCGCTGCTGTCCGTCAACAACATCGAGGTCGTCTACAACGACGTCATTCTGGTGCTCCGCGGCCTCAGCCTGGAAGTGCCGGAGGGGGAGATCGTGGCCCTGCTGGGCGCCAACGGCGCCGGCAAATCGACGACGCTCAAAGCCATCTCCGGCCTGCTCAAGACCGAGGATGGCGAGGTCACGCGCGGCGACATCTCCTTCGCGGGCGAGCGCATCAACGGCATCGACCCCGACAAGATCGTCCGGCGCGGCATCTTCCAGGTGATGGAGGGCCGCCGCATCATCGGCGACATGACCTGCCAGGAGAATCTGCGCCTCGGCGCCTTCACCCGCCGCGACGGCGGCGTGAAGGACGACATCGAGATGGTCTACCATTATTTCCCCCGCCTGAAGGAGCGCACCGGTCTGGCCGGTTATCTGTCGGGCGGCGAGCAGCAGATGCTGGCCATTGGGCGCGCGATGATGGCGCGGCCGAAGCTGATCCTGATGGACGAGCCGTCCATGGGCCTGTCGCCGCTGATGGTGAAGGAGGTCTTCAGCATCATCCGGCAGATCAACAAGGACCTCGGCGTCACCATCCTGCTGGTCGAGCAGAACGCCCGCATGGCGCTCCAGGCCGCGACGCGCGGCTACATCATGGAGAACGGCAAGGTCGTTCTGGACGGCACCGCCGAAGAGCTGCGCAACAACGAGGACGTGAAGGAATTCTACCTCGGCGGCGGCAACGAAGAGCGCAAGAGCTTCAAGAATCTCAAGAGCTTCAAGCGCCGGAAACGCTGGATTTGAACGTTTCCCTCTCCCCTCTGGGGAGAGGGTGGCCCGAAGGGTTGGGTGAGGGGGTTGCGCTTTTGCCGGACGTGCCACCACGCGCAACCCCCTCACCCTGACCCTCTCCCCAGAGGGGAGAGGGGAGAAGAAAAACAGCCGGGAGGCATCGGTGTCCGACACTTACGATCAACTCGAAACCCGCTCCCCCGACCGGCGCGAGGCGGAGCTGTTCGCGGCGCTGCCGGCGCAGATCGCCCACGCCAAGGCGAACGCGCCCTATTTCACCCGCCTGCTGGCCGATGTGGACCCCGCCGCCGTCCGCGACCGGGCGTCGCTCGCCGCCCTGCCGGTCACCCGCAAGTCGGACCTGATCGCGCTGCAGAAGGAGGCGCCGCCCTTCGGCGGGATGACCACCGTCGCCATCGGGCGGCTGGCCCGCGTCTTCGCCTCGCCCGGCCCGATCCATGATCCGGAGGCCCACGGCACGGACCCCTGGCGCACCGCGCGGGCGCTTTACGCCTCGGGCATCCGCGGCGGCGACCTCGTCCAGAACTGCTTCGCCTACCACCTGACCCCCGCCGGCTCGATGTTCGAGACGGGGGCGCACGCGCTGGGCTGCGCGGTCATCCCCGCGGGTGTCGGCAACACGGAGATGCAGGCCCAGGTGGCCGCGCATCTGAAGCCACGGGCCTACATCGGCACGCCCGACTTCCTCAAGATCATCCTGGAAAAGGGCGACGAGCTGGGGCTGGACCTCTCCTCCATCACGATCGGCCATCTGACCGGCGGTCCCTTCCTGCCCGACGCCCGCGCCTATTACGAGGGGCGCGGCATCGCCGCCTACCAGAGCTACGGCACCGCCGACCTCGGCCTCGTCGCCTACGAGACGCCGGCCCGCGCCGGGCTGGTGGTGGAGGAGGGGGTGATCGTCGAGATCGTCCGCCCCGGCACCGGCGACCCCGTGCCGGAGGGCGAGGTGGGGGAGGTGGTCGTCACCACCTTCAACCAGGCCTATCCGCTGGTCCGCTTCGCCACCGGCGACCTCTCCGCCGTGCTGCCCGGCGAAAGCCCCTGCGGGCGCACCAACATGCGGCTGAAGGGCTGGATGGGCCGCGCCGACCAGACCACCAAGGTCAAGGGCATGTTCGTCCACCCGCAGCAGATCGCCGAGGTGGTGCGTCGCCACCCGCAGATCGGCAAGGCCCGCCTCGTCGTCGGGCGTGAGGACGCCAACGACACCATGACCCTGCGCTGCGAGTCGCCCGAGTCCGGCGAGGCTTTGGCGGCGTCGGTGCGTGAAACTCTGGCCGCCGTCACCAAATTGAAGGGTGTCGTGGAGTTCGCGGCCCCCGGCAGCCTGCCCAACGACGGCAAGGTCATCGAAGACGCCCGCGTCTGAGACCCTTTGATAACCGACAACAACGATAACCGACCCGATACACACGAGGACCTTTTCGACATGAGCGTCAGCACCGACCTCCAGCTCGACCCCTTCGCGCTCGCCAGGGAGCTGTCGGGCAAGCACTTCTTCGGCGGGGAGTTCCGCCCGGCCTCCTCCGGCAAGGGCTTCCCCGTCGTCAACCCGGCGACCGGCGAGACGGTGGCCGAGGCCGCCTTCGGCGAGGCGGCGGACGTCGACGCGGCGGTGGCCGCCGCGGTGGCCGCGCAGAAGGAATGGGCCAAGCGCCCGGTGCGGGAGCGTGGCAAGCTGGTCGCCGAGTGCGGGCGCGTGCTCGACGCCCACAAGGAGGAAATCGCCAAGCTGATCGCGCTGGAGACCGGCAAGGCGCTGCGCACCGAATCGCGCGTCGAGGCCGGCGTCCTGTCCGACGCCTTCGTCTTCTTCGGTGGTCTGGCGCCGGAGCTGAAGGGCGAAACCATTCCCTTCAACCCCACCATGCTGACCATGACGGTGCGCGAGCCGGTGGGCGTGGTCGGCGCGATCATCCCGTGGAACGTGCCGCTGCTGCTGATGGCGCTGAAGATCGCTCCGGCGATGGTGGCGGGCAACGCCGTGGTGGTGAAGTCGGCGGAGGAGGCGCCGCTCGCCGTGCTGCGCGTCGTGCAACTCATCAACACGGTGATCCCGGCGGGGGTGGTGAACATCCTGTCGGGCTACGGTCCGGAATGCGGCGCCCCGCTGGTGGCGCACAAGGACGTGAAGAAGGTGACCTTCACCGGCTCGGTCGAGACCGGCAAGATTGTCTACAAGACCGCAGCCGAGAAGCTGATCCCGGTGACGCTGGAACTGGGCGGCAAGAGCCCGATGATCGTCTGCGGCGACGCCGACCTCGACCAAGCCATCGCGGGCGCCATCGCCGGCATGCGCTTCACCCGCCAGGGCCAGAGCTGCACGGCGTCGTCGCGCATCTTCGTCCATGACAGCATCCACGACGCCTTCGTGGAAAAGCTGAAGGAGAAGGTGAACGCGATGAAGATGGGCGACCCGCTGGACGAGTCGACCGACATCGGCACCATCGTCTCGCCGCAGCAGCTCGACCGGGTGCAGAGCTACATCGCCATCGGCAAGGAGGGCGGGGCGACGCCGCATGTCTGCTCCGCCATGCCGTCCGACCCGAAGCTGACCAAGGGCCTGTATGTGCAACCGCACATCTTCACCGGCGTGAAGAACAGCGACCGCATCGCGCAGGAGGAGATCTTCGGCCCGGTCTGCTGCGTCATCCGCTGGACCGACTACGAAGAGGTCATCGCCCAGGCCAACGACACCGAATACGGCCTCGCCGCGACGATCTGGACGCGTGACCTCAAGGTGGCGATGGACGCGGTGCATCGGCTGGAGGCCGGATTCGTGCAGGTGAACCAGAATCTGGTGGTGCAGCCGAACCTGTCCTACGGCGGCGTGAAGTCGTCCGGCCTCGGCAAGGAAGCCTCGCTGGAGGCGATGCTGGAGCACTTCACCCACAAGAAGACGATCATCATCAACATGAAGTGACCGGACCCCAATGTTCCCTCTCCCCTCTGGGGAGAGGGTTAGGGTGAGGGGGGTGCGCTTTTGCCGGACGCGCCGCCATGCATATCCCCCTCACCGGCCCTCTGGGCCACCCTCTCCCCAGAGGGGAGAGGGCTAAGAGGCCTTGCCACGCCCATCTCCATACGCTACCGTACGGCTCCATACGTCGCCGTATGGCGGGAACGAAGAACAGACCTCCGGGGGGAGCGCCAACACCATGCTGTCGAACCAGTATCCGACCCTGAACTTCGACCTCGGCGAATCCGCGGACATGCTGCGCGACACCGTGCGCAGCTTCGCCGCCGACGAGATCGCGCCCCGCGCCGCGGAGATCGACCGGACCAACGAGTTCCCGAACGAGCTGTGGCGCAAGCTGGGCGACCTCGGCGTGCTCGGCGTCACGGCGGAGGAGGAATACGGCGGCGCCGGCATGGGCTATCTGGAGCATGTCGTGGCGATGGAAGAGATTTCCCGCGCCTCGGCCTCGGTCGGCCTCAGCTACGGCGCGCACTCCAACCTCTGCGTCAACCAGATCCGCAAGAACGGCACGGCGGAGCAGAAGACCCGCTACCTCCCGAAGCTGATCTCCGGCGAGCACATCGGCGCCCTCGCCATGTCGGAGCCGAACGCCGGGTCCGACGTGGTGTCGATGAAGCTGCGCGCCGAGAAGCAGGGCGACCGCTACGTGCTGAACGGCACGAAGATGTGGATCACCAATGGGCCGGACGCCGACACGCTGGTGGTCTATGCCAAGACCGATGTCAACGCCGGCCCGCGCGGCATCACCGCCTTCCTGATCGAGAAGTCGTTCAAGGGCTTCTCCGTCGCGCAGAAGCTCGACAAGCTGGGCATGCGCGGCTCCAACACCGGCGAGCTGGTGTTCGAGGATTGCGAGGTGCCGGAGGAGAATATCCTGGGCGGCGTCGGACGTGGCGTGAACGTGCTGATGTCGGGGCTGGACTATGAGCGCGCGGTGCTGGCCGGCGGGCCGCTCGGCATCATGCAGGCCTGCATGGACGTGGTGATCCCCTACCTGCACGACCGCAAGCAGTTCGGCCAGCCGATCGGCGAGTTCCAGCTGATGCAGGGCAAGCTGGCCGACATGTACACGATCATGAACGCCGCCAAGGCCTATGTGTATGCCGTCGCCAAGGCCTGCGACCGCGGCGAGACCGCCCGCAAGGACGCCGCCGGGGCGATCCTCTTCGCCGCCGAGAAGGCGACCTGGATGGCGCTGGAGGCCATTCAGACTCTGGGCGGCAACGGCTACATCAACGAATACCCGACGGGCCGCCTGCTGCGCGACGCCAAGCTCTACGAGATCGGCGCCGGCACCAGCGAGATCCGTCGCATGCTGATCGGGCGCGAGCTGTTCAAGGAAACGGCGTGATTCCCAATTCCCTCTCCCCTCTGCTCATGCGCAAACGGAGTTTGCGCTGACGCGACAGGCGGACCTTTGGTCCGCCGAAAGCGGGGAGAGGGTTAGGGTGAGGGGGATCACAGGGGACAGGAAAGTTCGGCAAACGAACCCCCACCCCAACCCTCCCCCGCTGGGCGGGGGAGGGGGTCAGGAAGGAAGGGAAGGACCATGACCGATACCGTTGTCATCGCGGGCGCCGCCCGCACACCGATGGGCGGATTTCAGGGCGACTTGCAGGGGCTGACCGCGCCGCAACTCGGCTCCGCCGCCATCAAGGCCGCGCTGAAGCGGGCCGGGGTGAAACCGGACGCCGTGGACGAGGTGTTCATGGGCAACGTCCTGCCCGCCGGTCTGGGGCAGGCGCCGGCCCGTCAGGCGTCGCTCGGCGCCGGCATCCCGGAGTCCGCGGGCTGCACGACCATCTCCAAGGTCTGCGGGTCGGGTATGAAGGCGGTGATGCTCGCCACCGACCTGATCAAGGCCGGCTCGGCGGAGATCATGGTGGCCGGCGGCATGGAGAGCATGTCCAACGCCCCCTATCTGCTGGACCGCGCGCGCGGCGGTTACCGCATGGGCCATGGCCGCGTGCTCGACCACATGTTCCTCGACGGGCTGGAGGACGCCTACGACCGCGGGCGCCTGATGGGCACCTTCGCGGAGGAATGCGCCACCCACTATCAGTTCACCCGCGAGGCGCAGGACAACTACGCCATCGAGAGCCTGAACCGCGCCCGCCGCGCGACCGAGGACGGCAGCTTCGTCAAGGAGATCACCCCGGTCACCGTCAAGGGCCGCAAGGGTGATACGGTCGTCGAGAAGGACGAGCAGCCGCTGAAGGCCGACCCGGCCAAGATCCCGACGCTGAAGCCCGCCTTCGCCAAGGACGGCACGGTGACGGCGGCCAATGCCTCGTCCATCTCGGATGGTGCGGCGGCGCTGGTGCTGACCACCCGCTCCAACGCGGAAAAGCTGGGCCTGCCGATCCTCGCGGAGATCAAGGCCCACGCCAACCACGCCCAGGCCCCGGCCTGGTTCACCACTGCCCCGGTCGGTGCGATCAACAAGGTGCTGGAGCGCGCCGGCTGGTCGGCCAAGGATGTGGACCTCTACGAGCTGAACGAGGCCTTCGCCGTGGTCGCCATGGCGGCCATGCGCGAACTCGACATCCCGCACGACAAGATCAACGTGCATGGCGGCGCCTGCGCGCTCGGCCATCCGATCGGCGCGTCGGGGGCGCGTATTCTCGTCACGCTGCTGGCCGCGCTGGAGAAGAACGGGCTGAAGCGCGGCGTCGCCTCGCTGTGCATCGGCGGCGGCGAGGCCACGGCGGTGGCGGTGGAGTTGGTGTAAAGGCGCAGTGTTGCCCCCACCCTAACCCTCCCCCGCTCACGCAGGGGAGGGGACTAACTCCCTCCCCCGCCCAGCGGGGGAGGGCCGGGGTGGGGGCAATACGTATTCGGGAGGGAAAGCAATGCGGCTGACGGAAGAGCAGCGGATGGTGCGCGACATGGCGCGGGACTTCGCGGCGGAGCGGCTGGCACCCACCGCCGGCGAGCGCGACCGCACCGGCGCCTTTCCCAAGGAGGAGCTGGCCGAGATGGGCCGGCTCGGCCTGATGGGCATGCTGGTGCCGGAGGCGTTCGACGGCGCCGGCACCGACCACATCGCCTACGCGCTCGCCATCGAGGAGATCGCGGCGGGCGACGGCGCCATTTCCACCATCATGAGCGTGCACAACTCCGTCGGCTGCATGCCGATCCTGAAATTCGGCAGCGCCGAGCAGAAGGACCGCTTCCTGAAGCCGATGGCCCGCGGCGAGCAACTCGGCTGCTTCTGCCTGACCGAGCCGCAGGCGGGGTCCGACGCCGCCGCCATCAAGACCCGCGCCCGCCGCGACGGCAACCACTGGGTCCTCAACGGCACCAAACAGTTCATCACCTCAGGGAAAAACGCCGACGTCGCCATCGTCTTCGCGGTCAGCGACCCCGACGCCGGCAAGAAGGGCATCACCGCCTTCGTCGTGCCGACCGACACCCCCGGCTTCCAGGTCGCGCGGGTCGAGGAGAAGCTGGGACAGAGCTGTTCCGACACCTGCCAGATCGTGCTGGAGGATTGCCGCATCCCCGCCGACCTGATGCTCGGCGCGGAGGGCGGCGGCTACCGGGTGGCGCTCGCCAACCTGGAGGGCGGGCGCATCGGCATCGCCTCGCAGTCGGTCGGCATGGCCCGCGCGGCGCTCGACCACGCCACCCGCTACGCCCAGGAGCGGCAGAGCATGGGCGTGCCGATCATCCAGCATCAGGCGGTGGCCTTCCGGCTGGCCGACATGGCGACGAAGGTGGAGGCCGCGCGCCAGCTCGTTCTGCACGCGGCAAGCCTGCGCGACGCGGGCGAGCCCTGCCTGAAGGAGGCCGCCATGGCGAAGCTGTTCGCCTCGGAAATCGCCGAGCGCGTCTGCTCCGACGCCATCCAGATCCACGGCGGCTACGGCTATCTGAACGATTTCCCGGTGGAGCGCATTTATAGAGACGTGCGCGTCTGCCAGATCTATGAGGGCACGAGCGACATCCAGCGGCTGGTCATCAGCCGCGCCCTGATGCAGTAGAACAAGAAGAGACGGGAGGACGACGGCCATGACCGTCCTGAAGAGCGCCCTGAACCCGCGCTCCGCCGAGTTCCAGACGAACGCCGACGCCATGTCCGCCCTGGTCGCCGACCTGCGCGAGAAGGTGGGCGCGATCAAGCAGGGTGGCGGGGTGAAGGCCCGCGACAAGCACCTGTCCCGCGGCAAGCTGCTGCCGCGCGAGCGCATCCGCCAGCTTCTGGATGTGGGATCGCCCTTCCTGGAGCTGTCGCAGATGGCCGCCTACAAGGTCTATGACGACGACATCCCGGCGGCGGGCATCATCACCGGCATCGGCAGCGTGGCCGGGCAGGAATGCTTGGTGGTCGTCAACGACGCCACGGTGAAGGGCGGCACCTACTTCCCCCTGACCGTCAAGAAGCACCTGCGCGCCCAGGAAGTGGCGCAGCAGAACAACCTGCCCTGCATCTATCTGGTCGATTCGGGCGGCGCCAACCTGCCGAACCAGGACGAGGTGTTCCCCGACCGCGACCATTTCGGCCGCATCTTCTTCAACCAGGCCAACATGTCCGCGCAGGGCATCCCGCAGATCGCGGTGGTCATGGGAAGCTGCACGGCCGGCGGCGCCTACGTCCCGGCGATGTCGGACGAGGCGATCATCGTGCGCAACCAGGGCACCATCTTCCTCGGCGGTCCGCCGCTGGTGAAGGCGGCGACCGGCGAGGTGGTGTCGGCGGAGGACCTCGGCGGGGCGGACGTGCATTCCCGCACCTCCGGCGTGACCGACCATTACGCGATGAACGACGCCCACGCGCTCGCCATGGCGCGCAAGGTCGTGTCGAACCTGAACCGCAGCAAGCGCATCGACATGGACCTGCGCGAGCCGCAGGAACCGGCCTACGACCCGCGCGAACTCTACGGCGTGATCCCCAGCGACCCGCGCAAGCCCTTCGACGTGCGCGAGGTTATCGCCCGGGTGGTCGACGGCTCGGTGCTCGACGAGTTCAAGCCGCTCTACGGCACGACGCTGGTCTGCGGCTTCGCCCACATCTTCGGTTACCCGGTGGGCATCATCGCCAACAACGGCATCCTGTTCAGCGAATCCGCCCTGAAGGGTGCACATTTCGTCGAGCTGTGCTGCCAGCGAGGGATTCCCCTGGTCTTCCTTCAGAACATCACCGGCTTCATGGTCGGGCGGAAGTACGAGGCGGGCGGCATCGCCAAGGACGGCGCGAAGCTGGTCACCGCCGTCGCCTGCGCCAAGGTGCCGAAATTCACCGTCATCATCGGCGGCAGCTATGGCGCCGGCAATTACGGCATGTGCGGGCGCGCCTATTCCCCGCGCTTCCTCTGGATGTGGCCGAACTCGCGCATCTCCGTGATGGGCGGGGAGCAGGCGGCAGGCGTGCTCGCCCAGGTCCGGCGCGACGCCATGGAATCCCAGGGCAGGAGCTGGGCGCCGGAGGAGGAGGAGGCCTTCAAGGCTCCGATCCGCCAGCAGTACGAAGACCAGGGCCATCCCTACTACGCCTCCGCCCGGCTGTGGGACGACGGCATCATCGACCCGGCGGACACGCGCATGGTGCTCGGCCTCGGCCTGTCGGCGTCGTTGAACGCCCCGGTCGAGAAGACGACCTTCGGCGTGTTCCGGATGTGAGCGGGGGGACGACGAGCATGAGCGACATTCTGATCGACATCGCCGCCAGCGGCGTGGCCGCCGTCACGATGAACCGGGCGGAGGTCCACAACGCCTTCAACGAGCGGGTCATCGCCGATCTGACCGACGCCTTTCTCAGCCTTGGGTCGAATCCGGACGTCCGCGCCATCCTGCTGCGCGGCGCGGGCAAGAGCTTCTCTGCCGGGGCCGACCTCGGCTGGATGAAGAAGATGGCGGGCTACAGCCATGGCGAGAATGTCCAGGACGCCATGGGCCTCGCCACCATGCTGCGCACACTGGACGAATGCCCGAAGCCGACCATCGCCGTGGTGCAAGGGCCGGCCTTCGGTGGCGGGGTGGGGCTGGTCGCCGCCTGCGACATCGCCGTAGCCGCCGAGACCGCCAGCTTCGCCCTGACCGAGGTGCGTCTCGGCCTGATCCCCGCGGTCATCAGCCCCTATGTGGTGGCCGCGATGGGCGAGCGTGCCTGCCGCCGCTACTTTCTGACGGCGGAACGCTTCTCCGCCGCCGAGGCGCTGCGGCTCGGCCTGCTGCACCAGACCGTCCCGGCGGCGGAGCTGGACGCCGCGGTCGAGGTGATGGTGCGCAACCTGCTGCAATGCGGCCCGGCCTCGCAGACCGCGGCGAAGGACCTGATCCGCGCCGTGGCGCGCCGTCCGCTGGACGAGGCACTGGTCCGCGACACCGCGGAGCGCATCGCCCGCCAGCGCGCGAGCGACGAGGGGAGGGAGGGCGTCGGCGCCTTCCTGGAGAAACGCGAACCCGCGTGGCGGAGCTGAGGCCCATGGTTGAGACCGACATGTTCGACAAGATTCTGATCGCGAACCGTGGCGAGATCGCCTGCCGCGTCATCCGCACCGCCCGCCGCATGGGCATCCGCACCGTCGCCGTCCATTCGGAGGCCGACGCCCGCGCCATGCATGTGGAGATGGCCGATGAGGCTGTCTGCATCGGCCCGGCGCCGGTCAGCGAGAGCTATCTGCGCGGCGATGTCATTCTTGAGGTCGCCCGGCGCACCGGCGCCCAGGCCATCCATCCCGGCTACGGCTTCCTGTCGGAGAACGCCGGCTTCGCTGCGGCCTGCGCCGAGGCCGGCGTGGTCTTCATCGGCCCGCCGATCGAGGCCATCCGCGTCATGGGCTCCAAGGCGGAATCCAAGCGCGTGATGTCGCAGGCCGACGTGCCGCTGGTCCCCGGCTTCCACGGCGAGGCCCAGGACCTGGAGACGCTGGCCGCGGAGGCCGAACGCATCGGCTATCCCGTGCTGGTCAAGGCATCGGCGGGCGGCGGCGGCAAGGGCATGCGCGTGGTCCGCACCGCCGGCGAGTTCGCCGACGCGGTGGCCGGTGCCAAGCGCGAGGCCAAGGCCGCCTTCGGCGACGACAGCGTGCTTCTGGAGAAGTATCTGGGCCGCCCGCGCCATGTCGAGATCCAGGTCTTCTGCGACACCCACGGCAACGGCGTCTACCTGTTCGAGCGCGACTGCTCCATCCAGCGCCGCCACCAGAAGGTGATCGAGGAGGCCCCGGCCCCGGCGCTGCCCGACGAGCTGCGCCGCCGCATGGGCGAGGCCGCGGTGGCCGCCGCCAAGGCGGTGAACTATGTCGGCGCCGGCACCGTGGAGTTCCTCTACGAGGACGGCGGTTTCTACTTCATCGAGATGAACACCCGCCTCCAGGTCGAGCATCCGGTGACCGAGAAGATCACCGGCCAGGACCTCGTGGAGTGGCAGCTGCGCGTCGCCGCCGGCGGCACGCTGCCGCTGATGCAGGACCAGCTCACCCGCCGCGGCCATGCCTTCGAGGCGCGCCTCTACGCCGAGGACCCGCAGCGCGAGTTCCTGCCGGCCATCGGCAAGCTGGTCCGCCTGCGCCCGCCCGCCGAGAACGACCACGTCCGGGTGGACACCGGCGTCCGCGAGGGCGACGAGGTCACCATGTTCTACGACCCGATGATCGCCAAGCTGATCGTCTGGGACGAGGACCGCGACGCCGCACTCCGCCGCCTGCGCGTGGCGCTCGCCGCCTACGAGGTGGTCGGAGTGACGACCAACGTCGCCTTCCTCGGCGCCATCGCCGGGCATCCGGCCTTCCGCGCGGTGGAGATCGACACCGGCTTCATCGAGCGGCACCGCGCCGACCTGCTGCCCCCGCCGGCCCCAGTGCCGGATCGTGGCTTGGCCATCGCGGCGCTCAGCGTGCTGCTGCGCCGCAATGCGGACGCCCGCAAGGCCCGCCGCGCCGCGTCGGACCCCTGGTCGCCCTGGCTGTCGGCCAGCGGCTGGCGCCTCAACGACGACAACCACCACGACCTGCGCCTGCTCGACGGCGACACACCGCGCAGCCTGACCCTGCATTTCCGCCCCGACGGCTACGAGATCGAGGTGGAGGGGCGCCCGGCCATGCGGGCGGAGCGGGTGACGCTGGACGGCGACACGCTGACCGCCACCATCGACGCAGTGCGCACCCGCGCCACGGTGGTCTGCCAGGGTCTGGACCTGACCATCCTGTCGGACGGGGCGGTGTGGCGCCTGCATCTGGATGACCCGACCGCCCGCGCCGCGGAGCAGGAGGGCGGCTCCGGCCGCCTGACCGCGCCGATGCCGGGCACCGTCGTCCGCGTGCTGGTCGAGCCCGGCCAGACGGTGGAGGCGGGCGCGCCGCTGATGCTGCTGGAAGCGATGAAGATGGAGCACACCATCAAGGCCCCCGCCGCCGGTACGGTCAGCGCCGTCAACTTCGCGGCGGGCGATCAGGTGTCCGAAGGCGTGGACCTGCTGGTCCTCGACGTGGCGGAGGGATGAGCATGCGCCTGCCCAAGAGCGTCCGCATGGTGGAGGTCGGCCCGCGCGACGGCCTCCAGAACGAGAAGCAGATCGTCCCGACGGCGGTGAAGATCGGTCTGGTCGACCGGCTGACCGACGCCGGGCTGACCGCCATCGAGGCCGGCAGCTTCGTGTCGCCCAAATGGGTCCCGCAGATGGCCGACACGCCGGACGTCTTCGCCGGCATCCGCCGCAAGGAGGGGGTGCGCTACGCAGCATTGACCCCCAACGCCAAGGGCCTGGAGGGCGCGCTCGCCGCCCGCGCCGACGAGGTGGCGGTCTTCGCCGCCGCGTCGGAGAGCTTCAGCCGGAAGAACATCAACTGCTCCATCGCCGAAAGCCTGGACCGCTTCGTTCCGGTGCTGGAGCAGGCGAAGGCCCGGGGCGTGCCGGTGCGCGGCTACGTTTCTTGCGTGCTCGGCTGTCCCTACGAGGGGGAGATCGCCCCGGCGGCGGTGGCCGAGGTGGCCGGCCGGCTGCTCGACATGGGCTGCTACGAGGTCTCGCTCGGCGACACCATCGGCACCGGCACGCCGGCCAAGGCCCAGGCGATGATCGCGGCGGTGGCGGAGCGTGTGCCGATGGACCGCATCGCCGTGCATTTCCATGACACCTACGGTCAGGCCCTTGCCAACATCCTGGCGGCGCTGGAGATGGGCGTGGCGGTCGTTGACAGCTCCGTCGCCGGGCTGGGCGGCTGCCCCTACGCCAAGGGGGCGTCGGGCAACGTGGCGAGCGAGGACGTGCTCTACATGCTGAACGGGTTGGGCATCGAGACGGGGGTGGACCTCGACCGGCTGGTGGCGGCTGGCGCTTATATCAGCGATGCTATCGGCCGTCCGACCGCCTCGAAGGTCGCCCGCGCGCGGGGATGTGCGTAAAACACGGGAACGAGGGAAGGGAAGGGCGCCATGAGCTTCACGAACCTGCTGGTGCATGTGGACGACAGCGACCGCTGCGAGGAGCGGCTGACCGTCGCCCTGACCCTGGCGCAGAAGCATGGCGCCGCGCTGACCGGTCTGTTCGCGCAGAGCGACAGCTCCGGCGCCGGCATCGTCACGCGCAAGGCCGGTCCGGCGCTGACCCAGGCGGCGCAGCGGGCGCGGGAGCTGTTCGAGGAGAAGGCCCGCGAAGCCGGCGTGACCACGCGCTGGTGGCAGCTCAGCCACGGCGAGTACGGCCATGTGATCGCCGAGACGGTGATCTGCTCGCGCTACGTGGACCTTGCCGTCTTCGGCCAGCACGACCCGGAGGACAGCCGCGTCCCGGCGGACCTGATCGAGGAGGTGGTGCTGAACGCCGGGCGCCCGATCCTGATCGTGCCGCACACCGGCAGCTATCCGCAGCTCGCCGACCGTCCGGTCATCGCCTGGAACGGCAGCCGTGAGGCCACCCGCGCCGTCAACGACGCGCTGCCGCTGCTGAAGCAGGCGAGTTCCGTGCTCTTGCTCGCCTTCCACACCCAGCCGCGAGCGGAGGGGGGCGGCAACGTCCCGCAGGTCGACATACTGGAGCATCTGGCGAGCCATGGCGTGACGGCGACGCAGGAGCGCATGACCATCGCCAGCATGACCCCCATGGACGCCGTGCTGTCGCGTGCCTCGGACCATGGCGCCGATCTTCTGGTGATGGGCGGCTTCGGCGGCTATGGCGGCTCGCTGTTCCCGCTGTTCGGGCGGGGCAGCAACACCCGCCAGATCCTGCGCCAGATGACCCTTCCCGTTCTGTTGTCGCACTGACGTTGTTCGCACGAAGCAAGGAAAGAAGAAGAAATGGCTGACGAGATGGCTCGCGATCCGCGCGAGGTGATGGAGTACGACGTCCTTGTCGTCGGAGCCGGCCCGTCGGGCCTGAGCGCGGCCATCCGCCTGAAACAGCTCGCCAATGAGGCGGGACAGGAGCTGTCGGTCTGCGTCGTCGAGAAGGGCTCGGAGGTCGGCGCCCACCTGCTTTCCGGCGCGGTGTTCGAGCCCCACGCGCTGGACGAACTGATCCCCGACTGGAAGGAGAAGGGCGCCCCCCTGACCACCCCGGCGCGCGAGGACCATTTCCTCTTCCTCACCGAGACCAAGGCCTACAAGTCGCCCTTCGCCCCGCCGCAGATGCACAATCACGGCAACTGGATCATCAGCCTGGGCAACCTCGCCCGCTGGATGGCCGGGCAGGCCGAGGAGCTGGGTGTCGAGATCTACCCCGGCTTCGCTGCGGCGGAGGTGCTCTACGACGATACGGGCGCGGTCAAGGGTGTCGCCACCGGCGACATGGGCATCGGCAAGGACGGCGAGAAGACCGGCAACTACACGCCGGGCATGGAGTTGCACGCCAAGCAGACCATCTTCGCCGAGGGCTGCCGCGGCTCGCTGACCAAGACACTGTTCGAGCGCTTCGACCTGCGCCGCGACGCCGACCCCCAGACCTACGGCATCGGCATCAAGGAGCTGTGGGAGGTCGCGCCGGAGAAGTCGCAGCCCGGCCTGATCGTCCACACCATCGGCTGGCCGATGGACCCCAAGACCTACGGCGGCTCCTGGCTCTACCACATGGAGGGCAACTTGGTGTCGGTCGGCTTCGTGGTCGGGCTCGACTACGAGAACCCGCACCTGTCGCCGTTCGAGGAGTTCCAGCGCTACAAGACCCACCCGGCGATCCG
>NZ_VITI01000002.1 GCF_007827795.1 Azospirillum brasilense | reverse complement strand
TTTGCTTGGTCACTCTGGCGAAGACGCCATCAGCAGCGGGCGCGACGCTCCCACTGGAAACGCCGCACCCAAACCGATAAAGACCAGCTGTAGTACTAGGCCGCCCGGATGGCCGCGAGGAAGGTCGAGACTTCCTGATGAAGCGCGTCGGCCCATTGCGACAGGGTTCTGGCGGACTCCAGAACCTCGGCGGCGGCGGTGCCGGCCTGCGTGGCGGCGCCGTTGACGTCGGCGATGTTGCCGCTGACCTCCTGGGTGCCGCGCGCCGCCTCGACGATGTTGCGAGAGATCTCGCCGGCGGTGGCGTTCTGCTCCTCGGTCGCGGCGGCGATGGTGGCGGAGATCTCGTTGATCGACGCGATGGTGGCGCCGATCCCTTCGATCGCCGCCACCGTGCCCTGGGTCGCCGACTGCACGGAGGCGATCTGCGCCGAGATTTCCTCGGTGGCCTTGGCGGTCTGGTTGGCGAGGCTCTTGACCTCCCCCGCCACGACCGCGAACCCCTTGCCGGCCTCGCCGGCCCGCGCCGCCTCGATGGTGGCGTTCAGCGCCAGCAGATTGGTCTGGGCGGCGATGCCCTGGATGAGCTTGACGACGTCGTCGATGCGCCCGGCGGCGGTGGCCAGGCTGCGCACGCTGTCGCTGGTCTGCCCGGCCTCCGCCACCGCCTTCCCGGCGATTTCGTTGGAACGGGTGACCTGACGGCCGATCTCCTGGATCGCGGCGGTCATCTCTTCGCTGGCCGCCGCGACGGTCTGGACGTTGGTGGCGGTCTGCTCGGCGGCGGCGGCGGTGGCGGTCGATTGCCGGTGGGTCTGATCGGCCAGCGCCGCCATCAGGCCCGCCGACTGGCTCATCCCGGCGGTGGAGGCGCCGAGCTTGCTCAGGATGTCGGCGGACTTGCGGTCGAAGCCGCGGATCAGATCCTCCAGCGCCCGCGTCCGCTTTTCCTTGCTAACAACCTCGGCCTTGCCGGTTTCGGTCAGACGGACGCGCTCTTCGGCGCCGTCCTTCAGCACTTGAAGCGCGCGGGCCATGTCGCCGATCTCGTCGGTGGCGGTGGGCTGCGGAATCTCGACGGCGAGATCGTTTTGCGCCAGCCGCAGGATTGCGGCGGTCAGCCGGTGCAGGCGGCGGATGACCTGCCGGAACATCAGCAGCAGCGCCAGGCCGAAGGCCGCCAGAATGGCCGCGATGACCGTCAACGCGATGCCCAACTGCCACCACGCCCGGCTCAGGGTGTCGGCGTTCTGTTCCTTGGCGTTGACCAGCGCCGCATCCCGCATCACCAGGATGTTGTTCAGCATCGGGCCGGCCCACTTGTTCCATTCGGCGTAGGTGACGGGCGGCGGCGCGCGGTCCCGCGCCGCGGCGAGGGCGGCCTGGAAGCGCGCCTCGCCATCCGACATCACCGTCGCCTTCATATGGTCCAACGCCTTCACGAGGTCCGGAGGACTGCCCATGGCCTCGACCGCCTTCCCGATCTGCTGCCAGAGCAGGGCGATCTTGCCGGTCATTTCGGTCAGGGTCTTGATGCGCTCGGGGGTCTGCTCCGTGCCATTGACAAAAATGGCGAGGAAGGAGGAGCGGACCCCATCGATGTCACGCAGGTCCTGGGCCGTGCGGGCGAGGCTGGTGGTCGAAAGCAGGGTTTGATCCGCTTTTATCGTCGCGCGGAAGGCTTCGTCGGTGGCTTTTCCTCCCAGATCGCTTGCCTTCGCAAGCCCGTCGACCACGGTGGCATAGGCGTTGGCGGGACGGGAGGAGGGAGGCTGCATCAGCGCATTCCGTCCGTCCGTCCGCATCGTCTTCAATTCCGCGGTGAGACGGTCGATCGTCGCCGTCGGCAATCCAGCCGCCGCGAAGCGCTGCCGCGCCGCGCCAATGGACTCGTCGAGCGCGGCGCCCGTCGTTTCGAGCCGCTTGTTCGTCTCGGCGTCCAACTGGCCGGAAACCCCGAAGGCATAGCCCCACGCCGACCGTTCGGTGGGCACCTTGGAGCCGATCGCGATGGCGGTTTCGTACGCGGCAAGGTTGCGTTGCGCTTCCAGTTGCGTGCGCACGTCGGATACCGCGTCGTACGCAATGTACCCGGCCAGGCAGAGTGGGACGACGGCCATAATCGCGTTGGCCGTAATGATTTTTCCGATAATTCTCATCCCGGTCTCCCTATGACCTTCAAGGACGAAGGACACTGCGCGGCTTTTTGTTATCTGCTCGGATTGTTAATTTTCCTATAATTTCACAAACAGACTAAAATTGAAAATCTTTGGGAAGTGAGTGGTGTTTTGGTGATGCGCAAAGCGGCTTTGCTTCCTCGTTGCCCGGTGCTTGTCCGATTGCTTTCAGCCGTGACGCGATCGATCGCGCCGGCCCGTGGTGGTTGAAGCCAGGCTTGCGTCACGACACATCCGGCGCCGCCCGGTCCGGATGGGGGTGACGGGCTGATCCTCAAGACAACTCTCGCCGGGTGGCCGTTCCGTGCCGATGCCTCGACGATGTCGACTTCCCCGCGGGTGTCCGCCGCCTCGTGCAGCGGGGACCGAGTCGCTGGCGATGATCCGGCAGACCTTCCACCGAGCGATCCCATGCGCAGCGGTGACGGCATTTCCATGGTCTCGATCAATGCATTGGCGTCATGCGCGCCGTCGCCCTTCCGCCGCGCGGCCAGGACGGCCATGCTGGGCGCCGACCATTCTGAAGGGGAACCTCGCCGATGACTCCGCCGACCTTCGTCACCTTGCGCAGAGCCCTGCTCACCCTGGCTGTCGCCGTTCCCGCCGTCTTGACCGCCGGTGCCGTCCTCGCCCCCGCGGCGCCGGCCCTGGCGGAGGTGCCGGGCCAGCAGCGGACCCAGGCGCCGGGCTTCTACCGCATGGCCATCGGCGACTTCGAGGTCACGGCGCTGTATGACGGCTTCATCGACCTCGACCGCAAGATCCTCAGCGGCGCCAGCGCCGATGACATCCAGAGCCTGCTCGCCCGGATGTTCCTGGCCGACACGCCGAGCGTCCAGACGGCGGTGAACGCCTATCTGGTGCACACCGGCGCGAACCTCGTCCTGGTGGACACCGGGACGGCCAAGGCCTTCGGTCCGGCGCTGGGCTTCATCGCCGACAACATCCGCGCCGCCGGCTACAACCCGGAACAGGTGGACACGGTGCTGCTGACCCACCTGCACCCGGACCACGCCAACGGCCTGCTGCGTCCGGACGGTGCCATGCTGTTCCCCAACGCCACGGTCCATGTCGCCAAGGCCGACGCCGACTTCTGGCTGAGCGAGGAGGTGGCGGCCAAGGCCCCGGCCGACAGCCAGCCCTTCTTCGCCATGGCCCGCGCGGCGGTGGCGCCCTACGCGGCGGCCGGCAAGCTGAAGCCCTACCAGCCCGGCGACAGCCTGGTTCCCGGCGTGGAATCGGTGGCGGCCTACGGCCACACGCCGGGGCACAGCGGCTATCTGTTCACGTCGGGGGAGCGCAGCATCCTGATGTGGGGTGACATCGTGCACAGCCACTCCGTGCAGTTCGCCCGCCCGGAGGTCGTCATCGAGTTCGACGCCGACAAGGCGCAGGCCGTCGCTTCCCGCAAGAAGATCTTCGCCGACGCCGCGGCTCAGAAGCTGTGGGTGGCCGGCGCCCATCTGCCCTTCCCCGGCATCGGCCATGTCCGCACCGAAGGCAAGGGCTACGCCTGGGTCCCGGTGGAGTTCGGCCCGATCCGCGCCGACCGCTGAGGATTGATCGTGATCGCCACGCTCAGTTTCGGGGCGTGGCGGTCACGCCGAGGCGGGCCAGTTCTTCCACGATCATCGTCACCATCCGCGGGATCACCGCCTCGATCTCCGGTGACATCATCAGGCCGGTGCCGAGCGCCATCGGCACGCAGCCGACCACCGTCACGCTCTCCGGCGCCTCGTCCTGCAGGCGCAGCGAGGCCAGCAGGTCGCTGAGGCCGAGCTGGTGGGGCGACAGCTTGCCCTTGAAATAGGCCGGAACCTCGTCGCCGCGCAGCACCGTCAGCGTGGCCGGTGGGGCGCCGGTCTTCACCGCGTCCACCGCGATCAGCTGCTTATGGCTGGCGATCAGGTCCAGCATGTCCATGCCGCAGGTGCCGCCGTCCACCACGCTGACGTGATCGGGCACGGTCCAGGCGGCGTCGAACGCCTCCATGGCGCGCACGCCCACCCCTTCGTCCATCAGGAGGATGTTGCCGAGGCCGAGGACGAGGATGGACATGGGGCGGGGACTCCGTTCGATGATTTTGAAACAGAAGGATGAGGCGGGATCGGCGCCGGGCGCCGTGAACTGGATCAATCGGCCTGAACAGGCGACGCGAAAAGCCCCTCCTCCGTGGGGAAGAGGGGCTTTCGGCCGGTCAGAAGGCTTGGATCAGACGACCTTCACCTGATAGTGCGACTTCGTTTCCGTGTCGGTCAGGTGCACGGCGCAGGCCAGGCACGGGTCGAAGCTGTGCAGGGTGCGGATGATCTCCAGCGGCTGGTCGGCGACCGCCACCGGATTGTCGATCAGGGCCGCCTCGTAGGCCGAGATGTTCCCGTCCTCGTCGCGCGGGCCGGCGTTCCAGGTGGTCGGCACGACCGCCTGGTAGTTCTTGATCTTGCCGTTCTCGATCACGACCCAGTGCGAGAGCATGCCGCGCGGCGCCTCGTGGAAGCCGAAGCCGCGGATCTCTCCCTTCGGGAACACCGGCTTGTTGAAGGTCTTGGTGTCGCCCTTCGCGATGTTCTCCATCAGCAGCTTCCACTGGTTCTGCAACTCCTCGTGCAGGACCACGCAGCGCACCGCACGGGCGGCGTGGCGGCCGATGGTGGAGTGCAGCGCGTCGACGCCGACCTTGCTGCCGAGATGGCCCGACACGGCGTCGAGCACCGCGTTGACCCAGAACTGCGTGCGCTGGTGGCCCGAGGCGTACATGCCCAGCACGTTGGCCAGCGGGCCGACCTGGGCGCGCTTGTCGTAGAAGGTCGGCGACTTGATCCAGCTGTACTTGCCGTCGTCCTGCCAGTCGGTGAAGTTCGGGATCGTCTCGCCGTCGTAGGGGTGCAGGGGACCCTTGCCGCCCTGGTACCAGGAATGCTTCACGCTCTCCTTCACGCCCTTCTCGAAGTAGGGGTCGTGGAAGTCCTTAATCGGGGTGAAGCCGTTGACGAGGTCGCCGCCGTCGATGTAGCCGGCGGGCAAGGCGAACGTGGTGCCCTTGGTGTCCAGCGGCATGTCCGGGATGGACAGATAGTTCACCACGCCGCGGCCATACTGCGTCCAGTCGGCGTAGAAGGCGCCGATGGCCGCCACGTCGGGGATGTAGACCTGGGTGATGAAGTCGCCCACCTCGTCGATCAGCTGCTTGATGTACATCAGCTTTTCGAGGGTCAGGGTGGACTGGCTGTCCATGTTGATCGGGTTGGTGACGCCGCCGACCGCCATGTTCTGGATGTGCGGCGTCTTGGAGCCGAGGATCGCCACCACCTTGTTCATGCGCCGCTGGTAGTCGAGCGCCTGGAGATAGTGGGACGCCGCCATCAGGTTGGCTTCCGGCGTCAGCTTCATCGCCGGATGGCCCCAGTAGCCCGAGCCGAAGATGCCGAGCTGGCCGGAGTTGATGAAGGCCTGCAGCTTCTTCTGGGCGGTGGCGAATTCCTGGGTGCTGTTCTTCGGCCAGCCGGAGATCGACTGGGCCAGCTTGGCGGTCGCCGCCGGGTCGGCCTTCAGCGCCGACACGATGTCCACGAAGTCGAGCGCCGACAGGTGATAGAAGTGGACGATGTGATCGTGGACGTTGTGGGCGCCCTGGATCATGTTGCGGATGTACTGGGCGTTGAGCGGCACCTCCAGCTTCAGCGCGTTCTCCACCGCGCGGACGGAGGTGATGGCGTGCACCGTGGTGCAGACGCCGCAGATGCGCTGGGCGAAGACCCAGGCGTCGCGCGGGTCCTTGCCCTGAAGGATCAGCTCGATGCCGCGCCACATCTGGCCCGACGCCCAGGCGTTGGTGACCTTGCCGCCGTCCACTTCACAATCGACCCGCAGGTGACCCTCGATGCGGGTGACCGGATCTACAACAACTCGCTGAGCCATAACGAAAGTCTCCTAAACTCAGCCGTGCTCGGGATGGACGGCGTGCATGACGGGCAGCTTCTTCACGAAGAGGAGATACAGCGCGATCTCCAGCGCGAAGACGCCGACGGTGATCATGATTTCCTTGACCGAGGGGAAGTAATGCCAAGGACCGACCGCCGGCGTGAAGCCGATGAGATAGACGTTCAGGCGGTAGAGAATGCCCGCCGCCAGCAGGAGCGAGGCCGCCAGGAACAGCGCCCGCGACCGGTTGCGGTTGGCCTTGGGGATCAGCAGCGCGAGGCCGGAGATCATCAACACCATTTCCGCGATGAACCAGCCGGACTGCGGGCCGCCGAAGATCTGGCCGATCTGGCCGCGCACGATCAGGTCGACGAAGCGCAGCACGACGAACAGCGAGGCGACGACCAGCATCAGGCCCGACAGCTTCGACAGCACCGGCGTTTCCATCGGGCGGCGGAAGTTCAGCGAGGCCATGACCGATTCCCACACCACGATGGCGAAGCCCATCAGGATGGCGGTCAGCAGGAAGAAGACCGGCAGCATCTGCGACTGCCACAGCGGCGACAGCTTGTGCCCGACGATGACCATCATGGTGCCGAGCGACGACTGGTGCATCGTCGGCAGCAGGACGCCCAGCGCGATGAAGACCCACAGCACCTTGTTCAGCTTGGCGCGCAGCCCCTCGATCCCGAAGCGCTCCAGGAAGGCCGGGGCGAACTCCACCACCAGCACCAGCGTGTAGGTCGCCACGCACAGGCCGACCTCCAGCATCACGGAGTTCGGCTGCGCGTACCACGGCAGCATCATGTGGTAGAAGTTCCAGTAGCGGCCCAGATCGACCAGCACCGCCAGACCGGCGAGGCCGTAGCCGAACAGGCTGGCCAGCACCGCCGGACGGACCAGCGGGTGGTACTCGCCGCGGTTCAGGATGTAGCAGAGCAGCGCGATGACGTAGCCGGCGCAGCCGAAGGCCGAGCCGATCACCACGTCGATGGCCACCCAGATGCCCCAGGGATAGCCGTCGTTCAGGTTCGACGCGGCGGCCAGCCCCTGCGTGTAGCGCTGGAACAGGATGACGCCGGCGATGGCGACCAGGGTGGCGCAGATCAGGAAGGGAAGGGTGAGGACCCGGCCGCCGAGCGGCTGATGCTCATGCCCATGATGCTCTTTAACGTGCGAAGACATGGCGCGGCCCCCTCACTCGTCGGTGTGGTTCTTGGTGTTGCGGTGCGCCAGATAGGCGAGACCGGCGAACACCGTGGCGGGGGCGATCATGCCCGCGTAGAGCGTGTGCTGGATGCCTTCCGACAGGGTCGGATAGCCGTTTTCCGGCACGTTGGTGGGCAGGTTCAGTTTGTCGAACGGCACGGCGGACACCGCGAGGCACTGGGTGCCGCCCAGTTCCTTCTCGCCGTAGATGTGCGTCTGGTAGGCCGCCTCGACGAGCTTCTCATGGCCGGAGCGCGGGCCGCCGACCTTGCCGGCGATGTCGCCGCGCGGGAAGTGCGTGTACTCGCCGACCTTCAGCGCGGTGCGGCGCTTGGCCTCCGCCTTGAGGTCCTCCGTGCGGCCGAACAGCGTCGCCCCGGTGGGGCAGACGTCGGCGCAGCCCGGAAGCTCGTTCTTGGCGAGCTGCTGCTTGCAGAGCTGGCACTTTTTGATCTCGCCGAAGGCGTCGTTGTAGTCGTACTTCGGCACGCCGAACGGGCAGGACAGCACGCAGTAGCGGCAGCCGATGCAGGCGCTCGGGTCGTGGTTGACGATGCCGGTCTTCGCGTCCTTGGTCATCGCCGACACCGGGCAGACCGACACGCAGGACGGATCGGCGCAGTGCAGGCACTGCCGCTTGATAAAGGCGAAGCCGTTCTCCGCCGCGTCCTTGGTGGCACCGGTGCCGTGGCTGTAGGCCTTGATGACGTTCAGCGTCTTGGCCGACAGCTCCACCGGGCTGTCGTAGATCGGCTGGCCGCCGCCGCCCGCGTTCCAGCCCTGCTGGGCCGGTCCGACGTCGGGCGGCATGTGGTTGACCTCCTTGCAGGCGGTCACGCAGGCCTTGCAGCCGATGCACAGCGTGCTGTCGTACAGCAGGCCGACCGCGTCGGGCGGCAGGGGCTTGGGCGGGCGGACCAGCGCGTTGGCCTCCGGCGGGGCGGCGACCACCGTGGTGCAGGCCGCTGCGGCGGCCGCCGCGCTGCCCTTGACCGCGTTCCGCAGGAAACCGCGCCGTGAGACCGATGTCCTGCTTTTCGACATCATGTTCTTTGACATGGCGTCACCTCACTCGGCGGCGGTGGAGGAGGAATCGGTCTTCGCGTCCTGCTTGCCGAGCCGGCTGGAAATGACGGCGCCGGCGCCGACCGCCGCGCCGGCGATGCCGGCGACCACCGCCGCGGCCCCGGCGGAGATGCCCTCGCCCTTGTCCACGGCGACCGCCGGGTAGCTGTTCGGCGGCGCCACCGACTTCAGCGAGGCCAGCTCATGGATGCCCTTGGTGAAGCCGACGCCCTTCTCGGTGCAGCCGAAGCAGGGGTGGCCGGTGCCGACCGGCCAGGTGCCCTGGCCGACGTCGTTGAAGCCGACGGACGGACAGTTCGCGTAGGTCTCCGGCCCCTTGCAGCCGAGCTTGTAGAGACAGTAGCCCTGGCGGTGGCCGTAGTCGCCGAACTCCATGGCGAAGCGGCCGGCGTCGAAATGCGGGCGGCGCTCGCAGTTCTCGTGGATCAGGCGGCCATAGGCGAACTTCGGGCGCATCTTGTCGTCCAGCTCCGGCAGCTTGCCGAAGGCGACGAAATGCAGGACCAGCGAGAGGAAATTGTAGGGGTTCGGCGGGCAGCCGGGGACGGAGACGACCGGCTTGTCCTTGATGATCTCGTTCAGCCCGACGGCGCCCGTGGGATTGACGCCGGTCGACGGCCAGCCGCCCCAGGAGGAGCAGGAGCCCATGGAGATGACGGCGGCGGCGCCCTTGGCGCATTCCAGCACGGCGTCCTTGTAGGTCTTGCCGGCGACCTTGCAGTAGACGCCCCCGTCCTTCGTCGGGATGGAGCCGTCGGTGACCATCAGGTACTTGCCCCAATTGTCCTTCATCGCCTGCTGCTTCCAGTTCTCGGCCTGGTGGCCGGAGCCGGTCATCAGCGTCTCGTTGTAGTCGAGCGAGATGGTGTCGAGGATCAGCGTCTCGAGCGACGGGTGGTGGGTGCGCAGCAGCGATTCGGTGCAGCCGGTGCAGGCCTGGCCCGACAGCCAGATCACCGTCGGGCGCGGCGCGGCCACGGCGGCGTTGGCGATCTTCACGCCGAAGGCGGGGGACAGGCCCAGCGTGGCGGCCACGCCCGTGCAGTAGGTCAGGAATTCCCGGCGGGACAGGCCGGCCAGCGCACCCTCATACTCGTCGAGATCGCCGATGTGCTCGGCGTCGAGATCCACATGTCCGTCGGGCATGATTTCCCCCAAAGACCCTTTTGCATTGATCTGCTGGCTGCCCGGTTGCCGGACGCCGGATGCGCAGCACGCCACGACGCGTCCTGGGAACCCCGAGGCGGGAAACCCATGGTGCGGCGTAATCCCTATCAATTGTAGGGGTATTTGGGCGCGAAACGCTCGCCGGCATTGCACCAGTTTCGATGCGGGCGCGGCATTGATCTACATCAAATAGAGTATGAGGCGGGTAAGCTTCGAACGCGGAGAACGCATAAGCGGAAAGGATGCGTCGGGAAAAGCCTCCTCTCCGGCGCGAAAGCCGGAGAGGAGGGGAGGGGGTCAGACCGCCTTCATCTGACGGGTGAAGTCGTCCACATCGGTTTGCAGGGTGCGCGCGTGGACCGACAGGCCCTTGGCGGCGCTCAGCAGGCCACCGGCGGCCTCCCCGGTGTGGTCGGCGGACTGCGACACGCCGGAGATGGTCGAGGAAACCTCCTGCGTGCCGATCGCGGCTTCCTGCACGTTGCGGGCGATTTCCTGGGTGGCGGAGCCCTGCTGCTCCACCGCGGCGGCGACGTTGGTGCTGATGTCGCTGATCCGCTCGATGGTGCCGACGATGCCGCTGATCGCGCCGACCGCCTGCTGGGTCTCGCTCTGGATGGCGACGATCTGCGCCGAGATCTCCTCGGTGGCGCGGGCGGTCTGGTTGGCGAGGCTCTTCACCTCCTGCGCCACCACGGCGAAGCCCTTGCCCGCCTCGCCGGCGCGCGCCGCCTCAATGGTCGCGTTCAGCGCCAGCAGGTTGGTCTGGCTGGCGATCTCGGTGATGAGGTTGACCACCGCGCCGATCTTCTCCGCCGCCTGGGCGAGGCCCTGGATGGTGCTGTTGGTGCGCTGGGCCTCCCGCTCCGCTTCGCTGGCGATGCGGGCGGCCTCGCCGAGGCGTTGGCTGATCGAGCCGATGGAGGTGGACAGCTCCTCGGTCGCCGCCGCCACGGTCTGGACGTTGCCGGTGGCCTGTTCCGCCGCCGCGGCGACGGTCGAGCTGCGGCGCGAGGCGTCGGCGGCGGAATGGGTGAGCGATTCGGCGCTGCTGCGGATGTTGTCGGCCTCCCCGTTCAGGGTCCGGCACAGCCCCTCGATCTTCTGGGCGAAGCCGTGGGTCAGGGCTTCCAGCCGTTCCTGACGCTGGCGGCGCACCTCGATCTCGCGGCGCTCCTGCTCGGCCAGATCGGTGGCGCGCCGCAGCCCGTCGCGGAAGACCAGCACGGCCTCGGCCATGTCGCCGACCTCGTCGCCCTGGCCGGTGCCGGGCACCTCGGCCGTGGTGTTGCCGGCGGCGATGGTCTTCATCGCCGCGGTCATGCGGGCGATGGGGCGCGCGATCATGTCGCGGGCGACCAGCACGGCCAGCAGGATGCCGAAGAGCACGCCGCCGACGCCGATGGCGAGCATCAGGGTGGTCCAATGCCGGCGCGCCGACACCAACTCGTCGTGAAGGCGGTCGATCATGCCGTCATGATCGGCGCTGAGCGTCTGGATCGCGGCGTTGAGCGCCTGACGGTTGCTGCGGTTGGCGTCGTTGTCGCCGTAGGTCCGGGCTTCCGCCGATCCCTTCTCACGGGCGAGGCGCACCAGCTCCGTGCGGAAGCGGATGAACTCCTCCGCCTTCGCCGCCACCGGGGCCAGCGCGGCCTGCCCCTCCGCCGGGGTGAGGCGCTTCAAGGTGCCGAGCCGCTCGCCAAGGGTGTTCAGGCTGTCCAGCAGGGGCTTGCCGAACTTGTCCACCTCGGCCCGGTCGCGGGCCATGTAGACCCCGCGCGAATCCATGACGACGGCCAGGACGAGGCCGTTGAGCTGCTCGCCCAGCACCTGCCGGTCCGACGCGCGTTCGATCGCCTCGGACTTGCCGGCCAGATCCTGCATGGCGGCCAGCCCCATCAGGCCGGTCACCGCGGCCACCGCCGCCTGCAGCCCCACGAGAAGATAGACCTTCGGTCCGATCTTTAGCTTCTTAAGCGCTTTCAACATGCTGGACGTCCCCATTGCGGCGGTCTTGGGCCGCCTCTGTGCATGACGATAATGAGGTGCCCATAGGTTTCCGAAGCGTTAAATCGTTCTATGACACGTTGCCGCGTCATCATTGGGCGGCAACTGGGCGAAACGCATATTGTTTTTTAGGCGAACTAATTTTTTGAGGAATAGCGAAGGTCCCGGCGTGTTTGTCTTCATGTAGGGGCAACGCATTGGACCGGGCTGGTGGATCATGAAACCCATCGCCTCCATCATCGGAAAGATCGCTCAATCCTTCGTTGCCGTTCTGCTGCTGGCGATGACGGCTTGCGGAGACGACGGCGGGACCCGTTGGGCGCGTTACGGCGTCGGCTATGGCGGAAGCGAGCCGGTCTACACGCTGGGCCTCGGCCTTCCGGCGTACCGGCTGGAGCCGCGCAGCTATTGGAACTATCCGGACTACCGTGGCTCCGGGCCGGTGATTGAAATGGCGAGTCGTCCAGGGACCTGACCGCGCGACTTGATGTTACGGAAAATCCGATTGAAGGGCCTCGCCCGGCCATTTACCTAAAGATGAATTGGAACGGTCAGGACGAGGCGGAGCGATGGCGGTCACACGGGACGAACTGAAGACGCGCATCGGTCAGGCCCTGGGCGAGACCAAGGCCGATCTGGTCATCAAGAACACCCGTTTCCTCAATGTCGTCACCGGCGAGACCGCCGCGGGCGACATCGCCATCTGTGGCGACCGGATCGTCGGCACCTATGAGTCGTACGACGGGGCGGAGGAGATCGACGGGCGCGGGCTGACCGTCGTTCCGGGCTTCATCGACACCCACGTCCATTGCGAATCCACCTGCGTCACGCCGATGGAGTTCGACCGCTGCGTCCTGCCGCGCGGCACCACCACGGCCATCTGCGACCCGCACGAGATCTGCAACGTGCTGGGCGAGAAGGGCTTGCGCTACTTCCTCGACTGTGCCGAGGGGACGGTGCTGGACCTGCGGGTGCAGCTCTCCTCCTGCGTTCCGGCGACGGAGCTGGAGACGTCCGGCGCGCGGCTGGAGGCGGCGGACCTGCTGCGCCACAAGGACCACCCGAAGGTGCTGGGGCTGGCGGAATTCATGAACTTCCCCGGCGTCTTCCACAAGGTGGACGGGGTGCTGGACAAGCTGGCCGCCTTCGACGGGCGCCACATCGACGGCCACGCCCCGCTGCTCAGTGGGCGGGAGCTGAACGCCTACCTGTCCTGCGGCATCCGCAACTGCCACGAGACGACCAGCGCCCCGGAGGCGATGGAGAAGCTGCGCAAGGGCATGCAGGTGCTGATCCGCGACGGGTCGGTGTCGAAGGACGTGCACGCCCTGGCCCCGGTGATCCAGCCGGAAACCTCGCCCTTCCTCGGTTTCTGCACCGACGACCGCAACCCCCTCGACATCGCCGAGGAGGGGCATATGGATCACCTGATCCGCAGCGCGATCCGGCTGGGCGCCCCGCTGACCCATGTCTACCGCGCGGCCACATGGTCGGCGGCGCGCGGCTTCGGCCTGTTCGACCGTGGGCTGGTGGCGCCGGGCCAGCGCGCCGACCTCGTCCTGCTGGACGATCTGGAGGAGTGCGCGGTCAACCGGGTCATCCGCAACGGGCGGGTGGTGACGCCGGAGATTTTCGCCGGCCGTCCGGCGGTCAGCCCGGTGGGCCTGCGCTCCGTCAAGCTCCAGCCGGTGACGGCGGAGGACTTCGCGGTGCCGGCCCGCGGCTCCGTCCAGTCGGTGATCGGCGTGCTGCCCGGCAAGATCATCACCGCCCATCTGCGGCTGGAGGTGCCGGCCAGGGACGGCAAGCTGGTGGCCGATCCCGACCGCGATATCCTGAAGATCTGCGTCTTCGCCCGCCACGGCACCAACCAGAATGTCGGTCGCGGCTTCGCCAGCGGCTTCCACATCCGCGAGGGCGCTTTGGCTTCCTCGGTCGGGCACGACAGCCACAACATCTGCGTGGTCGGCGCCTCGGACGAGGACATGGCCATCGCCGTCAACCGCCTGATCGAGCTTCAGGGCGGCTTCGTCGCGGTGCGCAACGGTCGGGTGGTGGGGGAACTCGCCCTGCCGCTGGCCGGGCTGATGAGCCTGGAGCCCTTCGAGACGGTGGAGCGCCATCTGCGCCGCCTGCGCGCCTCGGTGAAGGAGATGGGCTGCCCGCTGGCCGAACCCTTCCTGCAACTGGCCTTCCTGCCGCTGCCGGTGATCCCGCATCTGAAGATCACCGACCGCGGGCTGGTTGATGTCGACGCATTCGCGCTGGTGGAAGCGTGACCCCGGCAATTCCTGCCGGACGGGGTGCGGATCTTGCCGGCCCCTTCGGCAGGAGCCCCGGCTCAACCCGTTGAAAATCATGGAATGCCAATTGGCCCGCCGCCTGCAAGGAGCGGCCCGACGAACGCGAAGAATGCCGGTCGGAGGGGCGTGCCATGGTTGGAATGAGCGACATCAGCGGCTTGGCGCAGAGCCTTCAGACGTCCATCGACGCGGCGATGAAGCGCGTCCAGGAGCAGGCCAAGCAGGCGACCGACGCCAAGCCCAGCGGTCAGGTCCAGGAGTATGAGCAGACCGTCCGCAAGTCCGCCCTGAACGCGGCACCCTTCGCCACCAACGTCGGCACGCTGGTGAAGGACACCAGCCGCCTCAACGTGCTCAGCACGCTGGCCGCCAACGATCCGGCGGACTTCTACAAGTTTACGCTGGCGACGCCGGGGGAGGCCACCCTCGGCCGGGTCGGCGACACGGGCGTGCGCGTCCAGTTGATGGACAAGCAGGGCAAGATCGTCGCCGACAGCAACAGCGAGGCCGGCTCAACCTACGACGCTTATAAGAAGTTCGAGGCGGGCACCCTGTCGCTCGACCGCGGCGACTACACGCTGCGCGTCTCCCGCGACAAGGGCGTGGCGGCCAAGGAGGAGAAGAATTACGGCCTCCAACTCCGCATGGGCGACTACAGCAAGGACTACGACACCATCGCCAAGCAGCCGGTCAAGGGCGACAACCCGCTCCAGCAGACGCCGCAGCTCCAGCGCCTGACCTCCCTGCTGACCGGCGGCACCACGACCAGCTCCGGCGCGCTGGGCATCCTCACCGGGGGAAGCAGCGGCTACAGCGGGCGCGGGTCTCTGCTGAACGGGCTTTTCTGAGGCGCCGGAACGTTCTCATCTTCCGCCTGCAGACGAGGCTGATCCGTTGTCGTTGGTGCGCCGTCAGGCCGCGAGGCGCAGCGACGCGGCGCCGAGCACGATGACCACACCGGAGGCCAGACGCACCGGCCCGACCCGTTCCTTGAGCACCAGGGCGGCCAGCGCCATGGCGAACAGGATCGAGGTTTCGCGCAGCGCCGCCACCACGGCGACCGGCGCCAGGGTCATCGCCCACAGGGCGAGGCCGTAAGAGGCGATGCTGGCCGCTCCGCCGCCCAGCGTCACCATCCAGCGCCGGCGGGCGTGGCTCAGGAAGCCCTTGGCATCGCGCAGCAGCGCACCCCCCACCATGGGCACGCTCAACAGCAGGAAGCACCACAGCGTGTAGCCGGCCGGCGCGCCGGACAGCCGCACGCCGATGCCGTCCACCACCGTGTAGGCGGCGATCACCAGGGCGTTGGCGAGCGCGCAGGCGTTGCCCCGCCACGATCCCGACGGGGCTGATCCCCGCCCCAGCAGAGTCAGCCCGAGGATGCCGCCGCAGACCAGAACCGTTCCCGTCCAGGCACCGGCGGACAGGCCCTCGCCCAGCAGGGCGCCGCTGCACAGGGCCACGATCAGCGGCGGCGTGCCGCGCATCAGGGGATAGGCGTGGCTCATCGCCCCGTCGCGATAGGCGGCGGCGAGCAGGCGGAAATAGGCGACGTGCAGCACCGCCGTCACACAGAGGTAAGGTGCGCTGGCGAGCGATGGTGAGGGAAGGAAGGGAAGCAGCAGCAGGGCGATGAAGGCGGACCCGGCGACCACCAGGACCGCGTCGGAACGGCTGCCGCCGCCGGCCTTCAGCGCGGTGTTCCAGCCGGCATGAAGAAGGGCGCCGGCCAGGACGGCGAGAAGGGCTTCGGTGGGCAAGGCGGGAGCCGGTTGGCGAGTGGTGAAGGGATGGGGCGGCACGGGAGGAGGGACGCATGCGGCCCGGCGGATGGCAGGATACACGCATAGGTCCGGTGTCCGACAGTCCGATTGCCCGGCGGCGTTCTTTGCGTTAAGCGTTCGCCATGTCGACCGAAAGCCTCCCGACCGAAAGCCTCCCGTCCGCCGCGGCGTCAGCCCCGGCCGCCGTCCGCCGCGCCACCGCCATTGGCGGGCTGGCCATCCTGATGTGGTCCACGCTGGCGCTGTTGACGGCGCTGTCGGGAACCATTCCGCCGTTCCAACTCGTGGCGATGTCCTTCGGCGTCGCCTTCATCGTCGGGACGGCGGCAGGGGCCGCGCGGGGCAAGGACGTGATCGGCGTGCTGCGCCAGCCCTGGCAGGTCTGGCTGCTCGGCGTCGCCGGGCTGTTCGGCTACCACTTCTTCTATTTCCTGGCCTTCCGCCTCGCTCCCGGTGCGGCGGTCGAGGTCAATCTGCTGAATTATCTCTGGCCGCTGCTGATCGTGCTGTTCTCCGCCCTTCTGCCGGGGGAGCGGTTGAAGCGCGGCCATGTTCTGGGCGCGCTGTGCGGGCTGGCCGGGACGGTGCTGATCGTGACCGGCGGCGCGCGCGGCCTGTCGCTCGACGCCGGGGACACGCCGGGCTACCTGTCGGCGATGGCCGCGGCGGTGCTCTGGGCGTCCTATTCGGTGCTGTCGCGCCGTTTCGGCGATGTCCCGACCGAGGCGGTCGGCGGCTTCTGCCTCGCCACGGCGGTGCTGGCCGGGCTGTCGCACCTGCTGTTCGAAACCACCGTGGCGCCGTCGGGCGGCGAGTGGCTGGCGGTGCTCGCCATGGGGATCGGGCCGGTCGGCGCGGCCTTCTTCGTCTGGGATCACGGGGTGAAGCGCGGCGACATCCGGGCGCTGGGCGTGCTGTCCTACGCCACGCCGCTGACCTCCACGCTGCTGCTGATCCTGTTCGGACAGGCGGCGGGGGGCTGGACCGTCTGGGCCGCCTGCGCGCTCATCATGGGCGGCGCCGTGCTGGCCAGCCGTGACGTTCTGCGCGGGTGAGGCTTTTACGGCGCGCGGTCGGCGGTCCTTGACCACTGCGTGTGGAGGGCGGCGATGTCGCCCGCGCAGAGCAGCGGCATGGCCTCGGCGATCTGTTCGATCGGCCAATCCCACCAAGCCATCTCCAGAAGTTGGGCGATGTCGGAGTCAGGGAACCGCTTGCGGATCGGCTTCGCCGGGTTCCCGCCGACGATCGTATAGGGCTCGACGTCTTTGGTGACGAGCGCCCGGCTGCCGATGATGGCGCCGTGACCGATTTTGACGCCCGCCATGATCATGGCTTCCGAGCCGATCCAGACATCGTTTCCGATGACCGTGTCTCCGGCGGGCGCGTATCCGTCGCGTGCTCCGGCAAAAGCGGCTTCTTCCTTCATGTAGAAGAAGGGGAAGGTCGAAACCCAATCGTTTCGATGTCCCTGATTGCCCGCCATGATGAAGGAGGCACCCGAACCAATCGAGCAGAAGCTTCCGATGATCAGCTTGTCCACATCGGTTCGGTCGGGTATCAGGTACCGGGCGCAGTCGTCAAAAGAGTGGCCGTGATAATACCCTGAATAATAGCTGTAACGCCCAACGATAATATTTGGATTCCTCACCTGTTCAGACAGCATCTTTCCTTTGAAGGGTGATTCGAAAAAATTCGACATAATTGCTATTTTCCGTTACCGATGCAGGCAAGTATAAAGACGATGAAGCGCCCGCAGATGGCTCACCCCGGCTCCCATCCTTCCGGCGCCATTTCGAAGCCGGAGAATTCGAAGGCGGGGGACACGGTGCAGCCCACCAGAACCCAACCCTCCGTGGGCCGCGCCGCCTGCCAAGCGTGAGCCGGAACGACCCCCTGCGGGCGCTGGCCGCCCGCAAGGTCCATCCCGAGGATTACCCGCTCCACCGACCGCCCATCGGTCGAGATGGACAACTCCAGCGGCCCCCCGGCGTGCCAGTGCCACATCTCCACCGCGTCCACACGGTGCCAGTGGGAGCGTTCGCCCGCCTGCAGCAGGTAGTGGATGCCGGTCTTGACCCCGCGTCCACCGCCCGGCGGAGCGTCCCGGAAGGTTTCCACATAATGGCCGCCTTCCGGATGGGGCTGCATGCCCAGCATCGCGATGATGCGGTCGGGGGGCAGGGACTCCATGGCGTCGTCCCTTTTCACGCCGGAGGCGGCGCGGTGCGGCGGAAGCTGTCGAGGTCGGAAGCCGAGGCGAACCACACAGCCAACTCCGGGCGGCCCACCCGCCAATCCTCATGACCGAACCGGAAGTCGAGGTAGCCGAGCGCCACCAGGATGGATAGTGTGCCGATGGTCAGCGTGCTGTCCAGCCCCGCGGCCTCGGTCTCCAGAACGTCGAGCGCGCGGGCGACGGCGCGGCGCTGGCGGTCCGCCCAGGAGTCGGAGCGCTCGCCGTCCGGTCGCTGAAGCTCCAGGCGGCGCAGGATGGCGGCGTCGCAGATGCCGTCGGCCAGGGCCTGCTGGCGCAACGCCGTCCAGCGCGCCGGGCCGGAGAGCGGGAACAGGCGCGATCCGTCGTGCAGCGAGTCCAGATACTCGGCGATCACCGGGCTGTCGTAGAGCGCCGAGCCGTCATCCAGGATCAGGGCCGGCACCTTGCCCAGCGGGTTGTCCCCCGGCAGGTCGGTGTCGGGCGCCCAGGCGTTGGTCACCTGCTTCTCGACCGTCGAATCCAGCCCGCATTCGATGAGGACCATCGCGACCTTGCGGACATAGGGCGAGGTCGGGCTCCAGCGCAGCTTCATGAAAATTTCTCCTCCCGTTCGGTGGGCGTCAGGGTAATGCGGCGGCGCCGATTTTCAAAAGCGATCCTTGCGGCTGCGGATCTCGGCGAAGACCGCCACCGGGTCGGCGCCGGCCATGCCGAGGGCGGCCTGGACCTCCGGCACGTCGGCGCGCAGGAAGGGGTTGGTGGCCTTCTCGACGCCCAGCGTGGAGGGGATGGTCGGCTCCCCGCGCCCGCGCTGGGCGGCGATGTCCGCCGCGCGGGCCGTCAGGGCGGTGTTGTCCGGTTCCACCGTCACGGCGAAGCGGGCGTTGGACAGGGTGTATTCGTGGCCGCAATAGACGCGCGTGTCGTCCGGCAGGCCGCGCAGCTTGACCAGCGAGTCCCACATCTGGGCGGGCGTGCCCTCGAACAGCCGCCCGCAGCCGAGCGCGAACAGCGTGTCGCCGGAGAACAGCGCCCTGGCCTCCGGAAACCAGAAGGCGATGTGGCCGGAGGTGTGGCCGGGGACGAAAAACACCTTTGCGGTGAGCGATCCGAACGAAATGGTCTCGCCTTCGCCCAGGCACGTCTCCATATCGGGAATGCGGGCGACGTCGGCGCGCGGGCCGATCACGTCAGCGCCGTATCGCGCCTTCAGCGCGTGGTTGCCGCCGATGTGGTCGTTGTGATGGTGGGTGTTGAAGATGTGCGTCAGCGTCCAGTTGCGCCGTTCCAACTCCGCCAGCACGGGCTGCGCTTCGCCGGGGTCGACGACACCCACGGCGCCGCTGGCCGGGTCGCGCAGGAGGTAGATGTAGTTGTCGGCGAACGCCGGAATCAGGTGGATGTCCATGGCCTTGGGCCCCTCCCGCATGAATGGACGTTTGATCGAAACGTGATAGCCTGGGATGACCATGTACACCGATATCGTCGATCTCCGTGAATTCTACGAGTCCGGGCTGGGTCAGGCGGCGCGGCGGATGATCCGCCGGCGCATCCGCACCATCTGGCCCGACCTGCGCGGGCAGATCGTGCTGGGGATCGGCTACACGACGCCGTACCTGCAACCCTTCCGCGACGAGGCGGAGCGGGTGTTCTCCATCATGCCGGCGACCCAGGGCGTGACCTTCTGGCCGCCGGGCGGGCCGGGGCTGGTGGCGCTGGGCGATGAGGCGGACCTGCCGCTGGCCGACATGTCGGTGGACCGCGTGCTGCTCGTCCACGGGCTGGAGGGGACGGAACAACTCCGCCCGATGATGCGGGAGATCTGGCGCGTGCTGGCCGGCGGCGGACGGGTGCTGGTGGTGGTGCCGAACCGCCGCGGCCTGTGGGCGCGGGCCGACTGGACGCCCTTCGGCCATGGCTTCCCCTATTCGGCCTCGCAACTGAAGCAGGTTCTGCGCGACACCATGTTCGTGCCGGAGCGCACCGGGCACGCCCTGTTCCTGCCGCCGCTGCGCTCCCGCTTCCTGATGAAGACCGCCCCGGCCTGGGAGGAGGTTGGTTGCCGCTGGTTCAAGGCCTTCGCCGGGGTCACGATGATCGAGGCGTCCAAGCAGATCTTCGCCGGGGTGTCGCGCAAGACCCAGCAGCCGGCCAAGCGCCGCCTGATCGTCCCCCTTCCCGGTGGTGCTGCCCCGGCCCGCCGCCCGGCGGGGTCCGGCGCGTGGCGGGTGTCGGAGGAGCCGTAAGTCTTGCTCCCGAGCCGTTGCGGTTTGTAACATCTCGGTTCACCGCAGCGGATCGGACCCCATGGCGAAGGCGAGCGTTCTGATCGTCCCCGGACTCGGCAATTCCGGTTTGGACCACTGGCAAAGCTGGCTGCAACAGCGCCATCCGTCCTTCATACGGGTCGAGCAGGCCGATTGGGACGCGCCGGCCCTGGAGGATTGGGTGCGGTCGCTGGAGGAGGCCGTGGCGGCCGCGGCAGAACCGGTGGTTCTGGTCGCCCACAGCCTGGGCTGCATGACGGTGGCCCATTGGGCTTTGCGGAGCGGATCGTCGGTGGCCAAGATCGCCGCCGCCCTGCTGGTTGCCCCGCCCGACGTCGAATCGGCGGAGCACACGCCGCCGGAGGTTCACGGCTTCGCCCCGGTGCCGACGGACCCGCTGCCCTTCCACACGGTGGTGCTGGCCAGCCGCAACGACCCCTATGCCCGCGCCGAGCGCTCCTGCGGGTTCGCGGTGGGGTGGGGCGCCGACTTCATCGATGCCGGCGACCTTGGACACATCAACACCGCCGCCGGCTACGGTTCCTGGCCGGACGGCGAGCGGCTCGTGCTCGATTTGCTGCGCGCGGTGGACAGCGGCGCTTGAGCCGCTATTGCGGCTGACCGGTCACCGTCTTCACGCCCTCGCCATAGGTGAATTCCGGCGCCCGCGCGAGTTCGGCCGCCGGAAGGTCCAACGTCGGCGGTGTGGAGCCGTCGGCACCGGCCGCCGCGCCCGCGATGTCGGTGCGCAGCATGCTGACCGGCAGGGACCGCAGTTTCCCGTCCGCGCCGCTCCCCTCGGCGGGCGCCAGCACGATCCGTTCGATCGAGGCGGCGCTGCCATCCAATGTGAAATCCTTGATGGAGCCGCCGGGCTGGCCGTCGCGGGTGCGCACCTCCTTGCCGATCAGGGTCCGCGCCTCGTCGGGAGTCAGCAGATGGGGGATCGCGGCGACCGACGGGGCCGCGCGCTGCATCTCGTCCGACGGCGCCGCGCCGCCCATTCCCTCCGGCGAGACTGCGGGCGGGGTGGCCGGGGTGTCGTCGGGGCGCGGTGCCGTCATCAGCGGGGGACGGGCGGCGTCCGGTGACGCCTGCGGGGCCTGCGGAGTCTGGGCCGACGCGGCGGCGGACAGCAGCAGGGCGGCGGCCGATGCGGCCAGGACGGACGGGGGGACGAGGCGCATGGTGCGTGGCTCCCGCGGGACGGATGTTGAACGGACTTCGCCTATCAACAGCGGCAGCGGGGCAGGGGTTGCATCGCCGGGAACCGGCGGGGACCGATCAGTCGCGGCGCAGCAGGAAGACGCCCTGTTCGCCCAGCAGGTTGGCGAGCCCGGAATGGGCGTGGCCGGTGACCCGGCCGGCGCGGTTCACGATCATGCAGCGCTCGATGCGGATGCCCATTTCCTCCGCCAGGACGACGAAGTCCTTGATCGTGCAGAAGTGGATGTTGGGCGTTTCCCACCACTGGTAGCCCAGCTTTTCCGTCACCGGCATCCGCCCGGTCAGCAGAAGCTGTGTGCGGATGCGCCAATAGCCGAAGTTGGGCACCGACACGATGGCCCGCCGCCCGATGCGGGTCATCGTCTCCAGGACCGTCCGCGGCTCGCGCATCGCCTGGAGGGTCTGGCTGAGGATCACGTAGTCGAAGGCGCCCGGCGGGTAGTCCTTCAGGTCGGTTTCGGCGTCGCCCTGGATGACCGACAGACCCTGGACCACGCACTGGTGCACGCCGTCCATCGACAACTCGATCCCGCGCCCGTCCACCCCCTTCTGCCGGGACAGGAAGGCCAGCAAGGCACCGTCGCCGCAGCCGACGTCCAGCACGCGGCTGCCCGGCTCCACCATTTCCGCGATCAGCTTCAGGTCGGTGCGGATGCCGTTGCCGGAGGCGGTGCGGGCGGATGGCTGATTGTCGTCGAGGGGGCTCATGGTCTGGATGTCCGTGTCAGGCCGCGGTGCTCGGCGCATCCCTCCAGGAAGCCGCGGATCACCTGATGGAATTCCGGCTCGTCCAGCAGGAAGGAGTCGTGGCCCTTGTCGGTGCGGATCTCCACGAAGCTGACGTTGGCCGCCACCGCGTTCAGCGCGTGCACGATGGCCCGCGATTCGGAGGTCGGGAACAGCCAGTCGCTGGAGAAGCTGGCCAGGCAGAAGCGCACCGGCGTGCCCTTGCCGTCCTTGCGGAAGGCGTTGGACAGGGTGCCGCCCCCGTAGTCCGCCGCGAGGTCGAAATAGTCCATCGCCCGCGTGATGTAGAGGTAGGAGTTGGCGTCGAACCGCTCGACGAAGGTGATGCCCTGGTGGCGCAGGTAACTCTCCACCTGGAAATCGGCGTCGAAGCCGTAGGTGACGGTCTGGCGGTTCTGCAGGTTGCGCCCGAACTTGCGGTGCAGCGCCGGCTCCGACAGGTAGGTGATGTGCGCCGCCATGCGCGCCACCGCCAGCCCGCGGTGCGGGCGTGTGCCCTCCAGCAGGTAGTTGCCGCCGGCCCAGTCCGGGTCGGCCATGATCGCCTGCCGGCCGACCTCGTGGAAGGCGATGTTCTGCGCCGAGTGGCGGGCCGCCGTGGCGATGGGCACCGCGGCGAAGACCGACTCCGGATAGGCGACGGCCCATTGCAGCACCTGCATGCCGCCCATAGAGCCGCCGATCACGCAGAAGAGTTGGTCGATCCCGAGATGCTCCACCAGCAGCTTCTGCGCGCGCACCATGTCGCCGATGGTGATGACGGGGAAGCCGAGGCCGTAGGGCTTGCCGGTCGCCGGGTCGATCTCCTTCGGGCCGGTGGAGCCCATGCAGCCGCCGATCACGTTGGAGCAGATGACGAAATAGCGGTCGGTGTCGACCGGCTTGCCCGGACCGACCAGCATCTCCCACCAGCCGGACTTGCCGGTCACCGGATGCTGGTCGAGCACGTAATGGTCGCCGGTCAGGGCGTGGCAGATCAGGATGGCGTTCGACCGGTCGGCGTTCAGCGCGCCGTAGGTCTGGTAGGCGACCTCGAAGGGACCCAGCTCCGCCCCGCTGTCCAGCCGCATGGGCTTGTCCACCCCGAGCGTGACCCGGTGGCCGGGCATCGTCGCGGGTTCGGCAGGCACGGCGGCGGGGTTCGGCGCGGACATGACGGGTCGGGGGCCTCCGGAAAACGGGACGGTATAGCTACGGATCGTCGGTTGGGAGTGTCAACGTTTTCTTTGATTTCGCGGCGCTTGCGGACTACTACTATCCGGCTTTGGATTCGCCCTGGATTTGACGGTTTCCCGCACCATGCCTCCGCCCAAGTCCCCGCTCGACGATCTGCGCCGCGAGATCGATCACATCGACGATACGATCCACGACCTGCTGATGCGCCGCACGGCGGTGGTGGAGCGCGTCGGCGTGGTCAAAAGCCAGATCGAGGCCGCGGAAGGTCAGGTCAGCGGGAATCCCCAGACCCCGATCTATCTGCGCCCGGCGCGCGAGGCGGTGATCCTGCGCCGCCTGATGGCGCGCCACGCCGGCTCCTTCCCGGCGATGGCCGTCGTGCGCATGTGGCGGGAGATGATCACGGCCTTCACCCGGCTCCAGGGACCCTTCGCCGTCGCGGTCTACGCGCCGGAGGACCGCCGTGGATTCTGGGACGTGGCGCGCGACCATTTCGGCAGCGTCGTTCCGATGACCGCCGTCAATTCCCCCGCCGCGGCGATCCGCGCGGTGTCGGAGGGCACGGCCACCGTCGGCGTCGTTCCCTATCCGGCGGAGGACGACGCGGACCCCTGGTGGCGCTTCCTGGTGTCGTCCGACGCGCGCACGCCGCGCGTGGTGGCGCGGCTGCCCTTCGCCGGGCGCGGCAACGCCCGCGGCGAGGACCGCGACGCGCTGGCCATCGCGCTGGTCCCGCACGAGCCGACCGGCGACGACCGCACCCTCCTGGGGATCGAGCTGGGGCATGACCTCAGCCGCGGCCGGCTCAAGGACCATCTGGAGACGAGCGGCCTCGCCCCGACCTATTTCTGCACTTGGCACGCCCGCGACCCGTCCGGCCCGTCCATCCATCTGGTCGAGGTCGCCGACTTCGTCGATCACACCGACCCGCGCCTGTCCGCCTTCGCCGGCCGGCTTGGCGAGATCCCGGTGCGGATCAACATCGTGGGCGGCTACGCCGTCCCGCTCCATCTCTCCACCTCATCTTTCCAATAACGCCCGCAAGGTCTGAGACCTGACATGACCCAGCCGAACAACGGCCCGGCGCCTCGCCCGGGGATTCTCGACATCGCCCCCTATGTCGGCGGCGAGCATGCGGGCCACATCCGCCTCGCCTCCAACGAAGGCGCGCTCGGCCCCAGCCCGCGCGCCGTGGAGGCCTACAAGGCCGCCGCGGGCGAACTGCACCGCTACCCGGACGGCGGCTCCGCCAAGCTGCGCAAGGCCATCGCCGAGCGCTTCGGCCTGGACGCCGACCGCGTGGTCTGCGGCGCCGGCTCCGACGAGCTGATCGCCCTGCTGATCCGCGCCTATGCCGGTCCGGGGGACGAGGTGCTGTATTCGCAGCACGGTTTCCTGATGTACCCGATCGGCGCCAAGTCGGTCGGCGCCACCCCGGTCCAGGCGCCGGAGACGAACCTGACCACCGACGTGGATTCGCTGCTGGCCCACGTCACGCCGCGCACCCGGCTGGTCTTCGTCGCCAACCCGAACAACCCGACCGGCACCTACATCACCGCCGACGAGATGGCCCGCCTGCACGCCGGCCTGCCGGAGAACGCCATCCTGGTCATCGACGCGGCCTATGCCGAGTACATGAACCACAACGACTATTCGGCGGGGCAGGAGCTGGTTGACCGCTTCCCCAACGTGGTGATGACCCGCACCTTCTCGAAGATCTTCGCGCTGGGCTCGGTCCGGCTGGGCTGGGCCTATTGCCCGGCGGGGATCGCCGATGTGCTGAACCGCGTGCGCGGCCCCTTCAACGTTTCCTCCGCGGCGCAGATCGCCGGGGTGGCGGCGCTGGAGGACACCGCGTTCCTGGAGCGCTCGCGCAGCCACAACACCGAATGGCGGGAGTGGTTCGTCCAGCAGGTCCAGGGGCTGGGGCTGAAGACCCACCCCAGCGTGACGAACTTCGTCCTGGTCGATTTCGCCGGACAGACCGCCGGCAAGGACGACGCCGAGGCGGCACGCCTGTTCCTGAAAGGCCGCGGCATCCTGGTCCGCCAGATGCCCGCCTACGGCCTGCCGAGCTGCCTGCGCGTCACCATCGGCACGGAGGCCGAAATGCGCGAGGTGGTGCAGGCGCTGAAGGACTTCCTGGCGGCGTAACTGGGCCGTCGGATCAAGCTGAAACAGGCCGGGCCATGCGCCCGGCCTTTTCGTTTCGGCCTCTGCAAGCGTCCGGCCAACCAAACTTTCCCTTGGTCGACGGGCGCCTTGGTGCTTTATAGCGGAGCGTTCTGCAACCCATCCGCAGCCGGTGCCTTAAGATCATGAGCGAGACCGCCACTCCCTTGTTCGACCGCGTCGCCATCGTCGGCGTCGGTCTGATCGGTTCGTCCCTGGCGCGGGCGCTCACGCATTACGGGGTGGCGCGTCAGGTCGTCTGCGCGGACCGCAGCCCGGAGCATTGCGCCAAGGCGATGGAGCTGGGCATCGTGGAGCGCGCCACCACCGATCTGGCGGAAGCGCTGGAGGGTGCGGACGTGGTGGTCCTGGCGACGCCCGTCGGCGCCTTCGCCGAGGTGGGGGAGCAGCTCGGGCCGCTGCTGCGCCCCGGCATGATCGTGACGGACGTCGGCTCGGTGAAGCAGGCGGTGCTGCGCGACGTCGGGCCGCACATCCCAGACGGCGTGCATCTGATTCCTGGCCACCCGGTGGCGGGCACCGAGCATTCGGGGCCGGAGGCCGGCTTCGCCACCCTGTTCCAGGGCCGCTGGTGCATCGTCACCCCGCCGCCCGGCGCCAACGAGGGCGCGGTGGACAAGGTGGTGGCGATGTGGCGCCGCATCGGTTCCACCGTGGAACTGATGGACGCCAACCACCATGACCGCGTGCTGGCCATCACCTCGCACCTGCCGCACCTGATCGCCTACACCATCGTCGGCACGGCGTCCGACCTGGAGGACGACACCAAGTCCGAGGTCATCAAATTCTCGGCCGGCGGTTTCCGTGACTTCACCCGCATCGCCGCCAGCGACCCGGTGATGTGGCGCGACGTGTTCCTGAACAACCGGGAAGCGGTCTTGGAAATCCTCCAGCGCTTCACCGAGGACCTGACCGCCCTCCAGCGCGCCATCCGCTGGGGCGAGGGGGAGCAGTTGCAGGACCATTTCACCAAGACCCGCGCCATCCGCCGCGGCATCATCGACGCCAAGCAGGCCTGACCGGTCCGGTTGCGCCGTTCGGCCGGTGCCGCCATCTGCTGCTCAGTTTTCACATTATAATTTTGATAAATGACCATCGTTCATATATGAATTACACACCAAACAGCAAAAGACGACTTGCTTGATAGGGATCGCCCGTGTTCAATAATCCCCAGCACCACGCCATCGACCGTCAGCCTGGGGAACACCGTTCATGCCGTCCCGCTTCAGCCAGAGCCTCATCGCCGTTGGGCTGGTGACCTTGGCCGCCCTGGCGACCGCCAGCGCCGCAAGCCGCAGCACGATCCTGAACGTCTCCTACGACCCGACGCGGGAGCTGTATGAGGAGTTCAACCCGGCCTTCGCCCGGACCTGGTCGGAGGCGTCGGGGGAGACGGTGGTCATTCACCAGTCGCACGGCGGATCGGGCGCGCAGGCGCGCTCGGTCATCGACGGGCTGGATGCCGACGTGGTGACGCTGGCCCTGGGCTACGACGTGGACGCCATCGCCGACGCCGGGCTGATCGCGAAGGACTGGCGGACCCGCCTGCCGAACAACAGTTCCCCCTACACCTCGACCATCGTGTTCCTGGTCCGCAAGGGCAACCCGAAGCGGATCAAGGACTGGGACGATCTGGTGAAGCCGGACGTGGAGGTGGTCACGCCCAACCCGAAGACCTCGGGCGGGGCGCGCTGGAACTACCTCGCCGCCTGGGCCTACGCGCTGAAGACCAACGGCAACGACGAGGCGAAGGCCAGGCAGTTCATCACCGAGCTGTATCGGCACGTCCCGGTGCTGGACAGTGGCGCCCGTGGGGCCGCGCTGACCTTCACCCGCAAGGGCGTCGGCGATGTTCTGCTGGCCTGGGAGAACGAGGCCTTCCTGTCGCTCCAGGAGTTCGGCGCCGACCAGTTCGAGATCGTCGTGCCGTCCCTGTCCATCCTCACCGAACCGCCGGTGGCCGTGGTGGACAGCGTGGTCGACCGCAAGGGCACCCGCAAGGTGGCCGAGGCCTATGTGCAGTATCTCTACACCCGCGAGGGGCAGGAGATCGCCGCGAGGAACTTCTACCGGCCCCGCCATCCCGAACTGGCGCGGCAGTATGCCGGGCGCTTCTCGCCGGTGGCACTGGTGACCGTGGACGACGTCTTCGGCGGCTGGCGCAAGGCCCAGGCGACCCACTTCGCCAACGGCGCCCTGTTCGACCAGATCCAGCAGGCGCCCCGCTGACCCAGAGGATTTGAGCACGGATTCAACAGAACGGGAGGGCCAGACACCATGAGCACGACATCGACCCCCCGGACCACGGATGGCGACGCCAACCCGCTGACCGGCGTGATCGCCGAGAACATCCGCAACTTCCGGCTCCGCCAGGGGCTGTCCGTCGATGCGCTCGCCAAGCTGTCGGGAAACAGCCGGGCGGAGCTGACGGCGGTCGAGGCCGGGCAGGGTCCGTCCAACATCGATTTCCTGTGGACCATCGCCCGCGCGCTCGACGTTCCCTTCTCCAGCCTGCTCAGCAGCGGGGGCAGCGGCGGGACTACGGTGATCCGGCGGGTGGACAGCCGGCCGCTGGCCTCGCGTGACGGGCGGTTCAGCTCGCGGGCACTGTTTCCCTTCCGTGGGGAGCGGCAGGTGGAGTTCTACGAGCTGCGCCTCGCGCCCGGCACCGATGAGCGGGCCGACGCCCATACCATCGGCACGGTGGAGAACATTCTGGTCGGGCGCGGCGTGGTCGAGATCGAGACCGGCGACGGCACCCACCGGCTGGAGGAGGGCGACACGATCCAGTTCGACGCCGACGCCCCCCACGCCTACCGCAATGTCGGCGACGGCGAGGCGCTGCTGTATCTCGTGATGACCTACGTCTTCTGAGGTCGGGTCAGGCGGCGGTTCGCACGCTGGCGTCGCCGTTGGCGGGGGCCTGCGGCCCGCTGTCGCGGGACATCTCCGTCTTCAGGGCGGCGGCGAGCTGCCGGAAGGTTTCCTTGCGGCCGGAGGTGCGGCGCCAGACCAGCCCGATCCGGCGGAACGGCCGCTCCCCGCCCAGCGGGCGGACCACCACATCCAAACCGCGCAGAATCCCCGAGTCGAGCGCCATCTGCGGCAGCAGCGTCACCCCCAGACCGTTGGCGACCATCTGGACCAGCGTGTGCAGGCTGGTGCCCTGGAACGTGGCGCTTTGCCGCGCCCCCTCCATGGAGCAGGCGGCCAGCGCGTGGTCGCGCAGGCAATGCCCATCCTCCAGCAGCAGCAGATCCTCCAGCGCCACGTCGGACGGGCGGGGCGCCGTGACGTCGCTCAGCCGGTGCTCGGGCGTGCAGACCACCGAAAAGCGGTCTTCGGCGAGGTCGATCGATTCCACGTCGCCGGACGGATAGGGCAGGGCGAGGATGGCCGCGTCCAGCTCCCCCGACTCCAGACGGTCGAGCAGCCGGGCGGTCTGGTCCTCGCGCAGGAACAGCTTCAACTTGGGGAAGCTGTCGCGCAGCGCCGGCATCACGCGGGGGATCAGGAAGGGGCCGATGGTCGGGATCACGCCCAGATGGAGCGGCCCGGACATCGGGTCCTCCACCGAGCGGGCCATGTCCACCAGCTCCTCCGCCCCCTTCAGGACGGTGCGGGCGCGGTCGGCGATCTCGCGGCCCAGCGGGGTCGGCAGGACGGTGCGCCGCGTGCGTTCCAGCAGCGGGGCGCCCAGCAGATTCTCCAATTCCTGAATGCCGGCGCTGAGCGTGGACTGGCTGACGAGGCACGCCTCCGCCGCCTTGCCGAAATGGCAGCGATCGACGACGGCGACGAGGTAGTGGAGCTGACGCAGGGTGGGGAGGGGCTTCATGCACTGCACAATAATCGGTTTTATCGATCAAAGCGATTGGTATTTTTCGCTTCCATCGCTGACCCATTGCCCCTAACTTCCCTGGTGTCAAGCGACCAACGAGGGGGGAGCAGACTTCCGGCAGGGATGCCGCGGCACCGGTAGCCCATTTGGGAAACGGCGCCTGGCTGGCAGGACACCGGAGTGACGCTTGCTCCAATCATTCAGACTGATGGAGAAATCATGTCCTTGATCAACACCGAGATTAAGCCGTTCAAGGCGACCGCTTTCAAGGGCGGCAAGTTTATCGACGTCAGCGACGCCGACCTGAAGGGCAAGTGGTCGGTCGTCTTCTTCTACCCGGCGGACTTCACCTTCGTGTGCCCGACCGAGCTGGAAGACCTGGCCGATAACTACAGCGAGTTCCAGAAGCTCGGCGTTGAGATCTACAGCGTTTCGACCGACACCCACTTCTGCCACAAGGCTTGGCACGACACCTCGCCGGCCATCGGCAAGATCGGCTACACCATGGTCGGCGACCCGACCGCCACGATCTGCCGCAACTTCGAGATCCTGATCGAGGAGAAGGGCCTCGCCGACCGCGGCACCTTCGTCGTCGACCCGGACGGCAAGATCCAGATCATCGAGATCACCGCCGGCGGCATCGGCCGCGACGCCCGCGAGCTGCTCCGCAAGGTGAAGGCCGCCCAGTACGTCGCCTCGCACCCGGGCGAGGTCTGCCCGGCCAAGTGGGAAGAGGGTGAGAAGACGCTCGCCCCGTCGCTCGACCTCGTCGGCAAGATCTAAGCCTCCCCGGCTTGATCCTCTGGGAACCGCCGGCCGCTACCGCGGCCGGACGGTTCGGTCGCGGCCACGCTGGCCGCGGCGCCACGGCTTCGGGCCCGGATCGACTCCGGGCCCGGATCGACTCCGGGCCCGGATCACGAGTGGCCTTCATCCGTTCACCAAGATCTGCCGTTCGACAAGAAACGCTTCAACGAACTTCTGCTGCCCGGACCCGCCCTGGCGCCACCGGGCTCGCTTCGAAAAACCACTTTCGGGAGCCCTCGCCGTGTTGGATAGCAACGTCAAAGGCCAGCTCAAGGCCTATTTCGACAAGATCACGCAGCCCATCGAACTGGCCGCCTCCCTGGACGACGGTGCCAAGTCGCAGGACATGCAGGCTCTGCTGCAGGACATCGCGTCCCTATCGGACAAGATCACCTTCGTCCGCAGCGACGACGACGCGCGCAAGCCCTCCTTCGCGATCAAGCGCATCGGTACCGATGTCGGCGTCCGCTTTGCCGGCCTGCCGATGGGCCACGAATTCAATTCCCTCATCCTTGCCCTGCTGCAAGTCGGCGGCCACCCCTCCAAGGAGTCGGCGGAGGTCATCGAGCAGGTGAAGGCGCTGGAGGGTGAGTACCGCTTCGAGACCTACTTCTCGCTGTCCTGCCAGAACTGCCCCGACGTGGTGCAGGCCCTGAACCTGATGAGCGTTCTGAACCCGCGGATCAAGCATGTCGCCATCGACGGCGCGCTGTTCCAGCAGGAAGTCGAATCGCGCAAGATCATGGCCGTCCCGTCGATCTTCCTGAACGGCGAGCCGTTCGGCCAGGGCCGCATGGGGCTGGAGCAGATTCTCGCCAAGATCGATACCGGCGCCGCGCAGCGCGACGCGGAGAAGATCAAGGCCAAGGACGCCTTCGACGTGCTGGTGATCGGCGGCGGCCCGGCCGGCGCCGCGGCGGCGATCTACGCGGCCCGCAAGGGCATCCGCACCGGTGTGGCGGCGGAGCGCTTCGGCGGTCAGGTGCTCGACACCATGGCCATCGAGAACTTCATCTCCGTCTCCCACACCGAGGGGCCGAAGCTGGCCGCCGCGCTGGAGCAGCACGTCAAGGAGTATGAGGTCGACGTGATGAACCTGCAGCGGGCGGAAAAGCTGATCCCCGCCGAGGGTCCGGGCGGCCTGATTGAGGTCCAACTCGCCAACGGCGCCTCGCTGAAGTCGAAGACGGTGATCCTGTCCACCGGCGCCCGCTGGCGCCAGATGGGCGTCCCCGGCGAGGACGAGTACCGGAACAAGGGCGTGGCCTACTGCCCGCACTGCGACGGCCCGCTGTTCAAGGGCAAGCGCGTGGCGGTTATCGGCGGCGGCAACTCCGGCGTCGAGGCGGCGATCGATCTCGCCGGCATCGTCGCCGAGGTGACTCTGATCGAGTTCGACAGCCAGCTCCGCGCCGATGAGGTGCTCCAGCGCAAGCTGCGCAGCCTGCCCAACGTGCGCGTCATCACCTCGGGCCTGACGACCGAGGTGCATGGCGACGGCACCAAGGTGACTGGCCTCAGCTACAAGAACCGCAACACCGGCGAGGTGCACCGGATCGACCTGGAAGGCATCTTCGTGCAGATAGGCCTCGTCCCCAACACCGAATGGCTGAAGGGGTCTGTGGCGCTGAGCCCGCGCGGCGAGATCGAGGTGGACGCGCGCGGCCAGACCTCCGTCCCCGGCGTGTTCGCGGCGGGCGACGCGACGACGGTGCCCTACAAGCAGATCATCATCGCCATGGGCGAGGGCTCGAAGGCCGCCCTGTCGGCCTTCGACTATCTGATCCGCATGGCGCCGGTCGATGCCGTCGCTGCGGCGTAAGGGGGCGGATGGTTTGGGGGGTGGTCGTATAGGGCCCCCCTCCCGGCCTCCCCCGCTTTCGCAGGGGGAGGAGAAAGCCCTCCCCCTGCGAAAGCGGGGGAGGGTTGGGTGGGGGCCTGTCGCGACCACCCGCCCTCTCGTCAGCGCAGACCCGCCAGCACCTTGTCCAGCGTGATCGGAAAATCGCGCACGCGCACGCCGGTCGCGTGATGGATGGCGTTGGCGATGGCGGCGGGAACGCCGACGATGCCGATCTCGCCGACCCCCTTGGCGCCCAGCGCGTTGACCATGTCGTCGTGCTCCTCGACGAACAGCACGTCGATCTCCGGCACATCCGCATTCACCGGGACATGGTACTCCGCGTAGTCGTGGTTCATCACGCGGCCCAGCCGGTGATCGGTGAAGGCTTCCTCCTCCAGACCCATGCCGATGCCCCAGACCACGGCGCCCTGGATCTGGCTGCGCGCCGTCTTGGGGTTGATGATGCGCCCGGCGGCGATGGCGCTGACCACACGGGCCACCCGGACGGTGCCGAGATCCTCGTCCACCCGGACCTCCACGAAGACGGCGGAATGGGTGGCGAAGGTGTGGCGCGCCCGCGCCAATAGATAGGGCAGGGCGCGCGCCTCCTCCTCGATGGACAGGGTGCCGGAGCCGCGCATCACCTCGGTGATGGATAGCCGCCGCGACCGGTCGTTCCGGACGATCAGGTGACTGTCGGCGAAGACCATATCCTCCTCGGCCACGCCCTTCAGCGGGCTGTTCTCCAGCTTTCCGGCCAATGCGATCAGCTGTGACCGCACCCGGTCGCACACCGCCTTCACCGCTGACCCGACGGTGGAGACGGTCCAGGACCCGCCTTCGACGGGGGCGGCGGGAAGCGAGGAATCGCCCAGGCAGAAGGTCACCTCCTCGATCGGCAGCCCCAGCACGTCGGCGGCGATCTGCGTCATGACGGTGTAGGTGCCGGTGCCGATGTCGGCGGTGGCGCTGGACACCACCAGCTTTCCATCGACGCCCAGGACCGCCTTGGCGGCGGCCTGCCCCTGCATGGCGTCCCATACGCCCGCCGCCATGCCCCAGCCGATCAGTTCCCGCCCGTCCCGCATGGAGCGCGGCGCGGGACTGCGCTTCGCCCAGCCGAACCGCTCCGCCCCGTGCCGGAAACAGGCGCGCAGCTCCTTGCTGGAGAAAGGGTTTCCGGTGTTCGGATCGGTCTCCGCGTAGTTCTTCAGCCGAAGGTCCAGCGGGTCCATGCCGAGTTTGCAGGCCAGCTCGTCCATGGCGATCTCCAGCGCCGGAACGCCGGTCGCCGCACCGGGGGCGCGCTGGTCCAGCGGCGTGTGCACGTCCAGCCGCGACAGCGTGTAGTCCAGCCGGACGTTGTCGCAGGCGTACTGCTGGCCCGACCAGTTGACGACGATCTCCACATAGTTCTCGTTCCGGGAGCTTTCCTGCACCGCCTCGTGGATCAGCGCGCGCAGCGTGCCGTCGCGGTCGGCGCCCAGCGCCACCCGCTGGATGGTTTCGGGCCGGTGGCCGAAGCTGAACATCTGCGGGCGCGACAGTTCCACCCGGATGGAGCGTTTCAACTGCGTCGCCGCCAGCATGGCCATGAAGAGCTGATGCTGCGGCCGCAATCCGGAGCCGAAGGCACCGCCGACGAAGGGCGACATCACGCGCACGGCGGATTTGGCCAGACCGAAGACGTTGCAGATGTAGGTGTGGCAGTTCTGCACGCCCTGGGTCTTGTCGTGGACGGTCAGCGTGCCGTCGTCGTGGTGCAGGACGGTGGTGGCGTGCATCTCCATCGGGTTGTGGTATTCCGCCGCCTGGGTGAACTCCGCGTCCACTCGGACGGGCGACGCCAGGAAGGCCTGCTCCGGGTCACCGCGTGGCTTCGGCGGGGGCTGGAAGCCGCCCTTGTCCTTGCCGGGGGTGAAGCTGTTCGCGCGGTTGGCGCGCAGGTCGGTCTGGTGGGGGGCCGCCTCATACTCGATGTGGACGAGGCGGGCGGCGTAGCGGGCCAGCTCGAAGCTGTCCGCGACCACCAGGGCCACCGGCTGGAGCGCGTGGTGGATCTCCGCGTCGTAGAGCGGGCGGAAGGGCGCTCCCTTGGGCGCGTCGTCGTCCTTCCATTTGCGGTCGAACCAGGCGAGGCTCGGCCGGTTCTCGTGGGTGAAGACGTGGATGACGCCGGGCAGGGCCAGCGCCGCCGCCGTGTCGATGCGGGTGATCCGCCCGCGCGCGATGGCGCTGGAGACGATGCAGCCGTGGGCGAGGTCCGGCAAGGTGAACTCGGCGGCGTAATGGGCGTTGCCGGTCACCTTCTTCCGCCCGTCCACCCGGCTGACGGGCTTGCCGATGGGGCCGTTGGGCTCCGTCAGGAAGCCGGGAATGCTGGGAATGGCGATCATGGGCGGGACGCTCCCTTGCGTTCGGCGGCTTCGGTCAGGGCGCGGACGATGGCGCGCTCGGCCAGTTCGATCTTGAAACTGTTGTGCTCGTGCCCTTTGGCGTCGCGCAGCAGCACGCGCGCGGCGGCGCGGAACCGGTCGGGCGTGGCGGGCTTTCCGATGAGGGCGGCTTCCGCCTCCGGGTCGCGCCAGGGCTTGTGGGCGACGCCGCCCAGCGCCAGACGGGCGTCGCGGACGGTGTCCCCATCCATCTCCAGCCCCGCCGCGACCGACACCAGCGCGAAGGCGTAGGAGGCGCGGTCGCGGATCTTCAGATAGGTCGAATGCTCGGCGAAGCCCCTGGCCGGCAGGTCGATGGCGGTGACGAGGTCGCCCGGCCGCAGGACCGTGTCGATCTCCGGGCGGTCGCCGGGCAGGCGGTGGAGTTCGGCGAAGGGGATGCTGCGCTCACCGTCCGGCCCGGTCACCCGGACGACCGCTTCGAGGGCGGCCAAAGCGACGCAGAGGTCGGAGGGGTGGACGGCGATGCACTGGTCGCTGGCGCCCAGGATGGCGTGGATGCGGTTCACCCCGCCGATCGCCCCGCAGCCCGACCCCGGCTGCCGTTTGTTGCAGGGGGTGGCCGTGTCGTAGAAGTAGTAGCAGCGGGTCCGCTGCAGCAAATTTCCGCCGTTGGTCGCCATGTTGCGGAGCTGCGCCGAAGCTCCCGCGAGAATCGCCTTGGACAGCATGGGGTAGCGGGTCTGCACGCGCTCGTCGTAAGCGGTGTCGGCGTTGCGGGCCAGCGCGCCCAGCCGCAGGCCGCCCTCCGCCGTCTCCTCGATCCGGTCCAGCGGCAGGCGGGAGATGTCGACCAGCCCTTCCGGCCGCAGCACATCGGCCTTCATCAGGTCGAGCAGGTTCGTCCCCCCGGCGACGAAGGCGGTCCCGGCGGCGGCCCGTCCGACCGCCTCCGCCGCGCTGCCGGCGCGGGAATAGGTGAAGGATCTCATGGCGCGCCCTCCGCCTTCGGAGCGACGGTGGCCATGGCCTGCCGGATCGCCGCGACGATGTTGGGATAGGCCCCGCAGCGGCACAGGTTGCCGCTCATCAACTCGCGGATCTCGTCGTCGGTGGTGGCCTTGCCCTCGGCGATCAGCCCGGCGGCGGAACAGATCTGTCCGGGGGTGCAGTAGCCGCACTGGAAGGCGTCATGCTCGATGAAGGCTTCCTGGAGCGGGTGGAGCGCGTCGCCGGTTGTCAGCCCCTCGATGGTGGTGACCTTGCGACCGTCCTGCATTGCCGCCAGCGTCAGGCAGGAGTTGATGCGCCGCCCGTCCACCAGGACGGTGCAGGCCCCGCACTGGCCGTGGTCGCAGCCTTTCTTGGTGCCGGTCAGGTCGAGATGCAGGCGCAGCGCGTCCAGCAGCGTCGTCCACGGCGCGAGGTGAAGCGTCCGCTCCACCCCGTTGACGTTCAATGTGACGGGAATCGGTGCTGGGGGCGGCGCGGGGGCCGGGCGCAGGCTGGCCTTGAGCGGTGCCATGGAGACTCCGGATCTGCGGGGGAGCGCCGGACGCCGCCACGAACAAGGGCTGCGCCGGCTTCACATGTCCGGACCAACAGAAGGTTTGCACCGCCGTTCCGCAACCGGCATGAACGAGCCGGGAACGGGTGAGGCCGCATCCTGCGCACTGGGGGAAAGACGGGGTTGCGGCGGTCGCCGTTACTTCTTCGCGGTGCCGGATATGCCGGACTTTTCCGCGGCGTCCAGCAGGGTGACGACCTCCGGGGCGACCCACCAGCGGCAGCGCTTGCGCTCGTCGCTCGACACGGCGATCACGCGGTCGATCAGGCGGGTTTCGGAGGCGCCGAACGTCTTCTGCTGCCGCAAGGCCGCCTCGATCACCCCGGCGAGCGTTATGTCGAGCGCGGTGATTTCGATGGGGTAGCTCAGCATGTCCGCCAGATCGGCGAGCTGCCCCAGCATCCTGAGCCCTTCCGCGGCGCCGGTGGATGACAGGCGGCGGAAGACCGTGGCGACGTGGTTGCCGTCCTCAGCCCGCCACGGCTTGCCGGACGAAACGATGCCGCGCCGCGCCAGCTGCGCCTGGAACTCGTTCACGAAGCGCACGCGCTCCATCAGCGGGTCCAGCACGCTGTGCATGGTCAGCGCCTCGATCCGCCGGGCGAGGACGGGGGCGAGATCCTCATGCACCGCGTTGCTCAGCTCGCGGAACGCCTGATGGACCATGTTGCGTTCGCGGTCGGTGGTGTCCAACTCCAGCGCGTGGACGGCGTCGTACCAGGCCAGGAAATGCTGCAGCTGGGACGAGGGATGGTCGCGGTCGTCCACCGCGTCCGCCACCAGCAGGCCCGGCTTGCTGAGGAAGCTGCCGGTCAGCGTGGCCTTCAGCGCCTCCGCGGCGACCAGAAGCCGGCCGATGATCGCGTCCTTGGCCACGGCCACGGGAAAGGCTTCGAACAGGCGGATCGCCAGGGCGGCGTCGTCGCGCCGATGAAGACCGGCCACCGCGAACATGGCCGCCCCGTCGCGCGTGCAGTCGCCGCGCCGCGCCATCTCCCGCGCCAGGCGCACCGGATCGCCGTGCAGCAGCGAGGGCAAGGGCTGGCCGGCCCAGGCGGGGGCGGCCTGAAGGATGGTTTCCATCCGCTCCAGCTCCGCGCGGGAGACGCCTTCGCGCTGGCGCACGCCGTGACGTTTCAACATCTGCGCACGGAAGCCCGACACCTCGGCCAGGAAGGCGGTCGCTTCCGCCGGCGTGGCGCGCAGGCGGGCCAGCACGGCGAGGCTGCGCTGCCGCAACTCATCCGCCCAGCCCTGCGCCTCGGCGGAAGCGAAAATCTCGTTCAGCGGCTGGTCCTTGGCGAGCCGGGCCACCGTCTCCTGGACGCGGCCGACCAGCGGCTCCATGCGCGGGGCCAGGGCGAACCACCAGGCGCTGACATCCGCCAGATGCAGGGCGCCGGCCAGCCGGACACCGCTGGTCAGCAGGGAATCGTCGCGCAGGATCAGCGCGTCGAACAGGCCGGTCCAGACGCGGCGCGCGTGTTCGGATCGCCGTCCGTTCAGCATGGTGACCAGCATCTGGGCGACCGGCTCGGCCATGTCGTCCAGATACCCGTCCCGGATCATCTTGTAGAGCTGGAGCTTCTGCCCATGGTCCAGCGGGGCCAGCACGTCGGAGACACGCTTCAGGCTGTTGTCCTGTCCGCCGGGCAGATCGGGCAGCGCGAGGTGGAGCGGCATCGCCGTCGCCGTATCGGGCGGCATGCCGTCGGCCGCCTGCGTCTCTTTCGACATCCGGAGCTTTGCCATGGTCGGACCCATCCGCATCGAAGCGTGTGGAAATTCAATCTAAGATCGATTGGATATGGTCGTTAGAATATGCCTAAAAAGCCTAACGAATCGCTAAGCGGTGACAAAGACAGATTTCCGCGGTCTCTATGACGAAATGTGACAAGGTTGACGAAACGAAAGCAAAGATGAGTCATTGACCGTTACATTAAAAACACAACCCAAGCGCTCATGCCTCATCCTTTCAGCGGGCGGCTTCTTGCCGGCTCCACGGGCTTGCGGGCGGGGATGGGTGGCGCGCTGCGCTCCCGCCCTTCCTCCCCGAGGAAGCCCTGCGCCGCGACGACGGCGGAACGCCACGGGCGGTCCATCGCCATCCAGTTCTCGAAGGGCAGGCGGTCGAGGGGCAGGCCCGGCCAGGATGCGGAAAACAGGCCGGAAATCATCCAGCCGGCCAGCAGGGTGACCGCCAGCTGCTCCGAGAATCCGCCGGTCTTCAGGATGGGGAGCGCGAAGTTGCGCCGCCGCTTGATCGGCCAGAGCAGAGGCAGCCCCGCCGGGGTCAGCAGGTCACCCGCCAGATGGGTCAGATAGCCGATCAGGAAGGGCAGGATCAGATGCGAGTAGTCCGCGTATTCGTGCAGGACCCACAGGCAGCCCACGATGGCCAGCGTGGAATGGGTGACGCCGCGATGCCCGAAGACGGCGGAAATCACGTTCGACAGGGGCCGCATCAATTGCCCGAGCGTCGATTTGGGATGGTCGATGTCCGGCGCCAGCGACCCGATCACCGCCGCCCCGAACGCCACCACGTCGAAAGGCAGGCCGAAGCGCGCCGACGCGTAGAACCACGCCGCCCCGCCGACGATCATGTGGGAAGAGGCCATCATGGCCGGTCACCGCAGAACGAGCGATGAGGCACAGGGCGTCAGAACGCGCAAAGGCTGTGCCTGGGTGACGGCCACTCTGTCGGATGCTCCCGGATTCCTGGTTCCTAACATTAGGACAGAAGTCGCGCCCACACAATAACGGCCTGATCAAGAGGGATTCCGAAATAACATGGCGCCCATGCGTTCGCGCCGGTGCTTGCGAAATGCCCGCGCCGTCAGCCCGCCGGGCCTCGGCTGCAGGTGGCCCCGATGGCGCGCAGGGCGTTGCGCACCCGCCCGACGCTCTCGCGGTCCGGCAGGCTGTACCAGGTGATGGTCAGTGCGACCGGCGCGGCGCGGCGCAGGCCGTGCACGTCGCCGGGGGCGGCCTCGACGACGCGGCCCTGGCTGCCGACGAACCAGCGCCAGCGCTGGCCCTCCCCGTCGGCCAGCGATTGCCAGACTTCGCGGGAGTCCCGGAAATAGGCCCCGCCCCCGGCGTCCGCCGCGTCGGCGTAGAGGTAGAGCGGGTTTTCCGGCGACAGGGAGAGCAGCAAATGCTGGACGGACCGCGGCCCGCCGGTGCGGATGACGGCATCGGGAAGCGGCTCGTCGCCGTCCTGGCCATAGTCGAACATGGTGGAGCCGCGGTGCATCGGTCAGTCGGATCGGGCTTGCGGGGTCAGCCGGGCTGGAGGAATTCGACCTCGACGAAGACGATGTCGCTGTCGCCGTCGTTGATGACGTTGTGGCTGACACCGGCCTTACGGAAATAGGAGCGGCCCGGCTCCAGCGGGAATTGGCGGGCGTTGCCGTCGGGATCGACGATGGTGAAGGCGCCGGCCGTCACCGGAACGATCACATAGTCGTAGCCGTGCACATGGGCGCCGGTCTCGGCCCCCGGCACAAGGCGCCATTCGGTGACGCGGGTGCGCTCGTTCTCGACATGCTGGGTGGAAACCGCCTGCGGACGGGTGCTCATTTCTCGGTGCCCTCCTTGCTCTTCCCGTTGGGTCTTTTCAAAAGAACAATTCGTGTACCACGAAGCCCGATCCGCGCCCAGACCGAAGCGCACCCGGCGTCTTTCCTTCGGACTCCTTTGGCGAGCGGCCCCCCTCCTTTGGGGGATGTCTACCTACGATTGAATCCGTGACCCGGTGACTCCCCGCAGCTTAGCCTTGCCGGTCCGTACCGCGCAAAACCGTCAGGGAGGGGCGACAGGCCGGCATGCCAGCGTTGAGGAGCCACCAGACCATGGTCGCCGGTATCGCCGCGGCCATCGCGCAGCGGCAGACGGACGTGCGGGACGTTCTGGCCGCGGTGACGCCGGGTGGGGGCAAGTCGCTGCTGCCGGTGATCATGGGGGCGGCGCTGATGCGCGCCGGGCTGATCGACCGCATCTGCTGGATCGTGCCGCGCGACAGCCTGCGCCGGCAGGCGGAGGAAGCCTTCGCGGACCCGCGCTGGCGCGAGGCGCTGGGCCACGGGATCGCGTTGCGTGCGGCGGAGAACGGGCGCGACCTCTGCCGCGGCCTCCAGGGCTACGTCACCACCTATCAGGCGGTCGCCGCGGCCCCGGACCTGCACCTTCAGGAGTTCCGCCGCCACCGCTATCTGCTGGCCGTGGACGAGTTGCACCATCTGCCCGCCGTCGCCGACACCGGAACGGCGACCACGGCGGAGGATGAGACCGCCTGGAGCCGCTCCATCCTGCCGCTTATGGAAAGCGCCGCCGCCCGGTTGCTGATGAGCGGCACGCTGGAGCGGGCGGACGGGCGCCCGATCCTCTGGCTGCCCTACCGCACCCCGCAGGGGGTGCGGCGAGTGCGTGAGATCGACTTCAAGGCGCCGGGCTGGGCCATCGTCGGCTATTCGCGACGGCAGGCGCTGGCCGAGAAGGCGATCCTGCCCGTGACCTTCGGCGCGATGGACGGCACCGCGACATGGCTGGACGCCGAGCGGACGACGCGCAGCGTCGACGCGCTGTCCCGCGCCGGGGAGAACACCCGCGACGCCCTGTTCACCGCGCTGCGCACCGGTTTCGCCCAGGCCATGCTGCGCGAGGCCTACCGCTCCTGCCGCGAGCACCGGGCGAAGCGGCGTGCGGCGGGGAACGGTCCGGGGTCGGAGGGCGCAGGGCTGGGCAAGCTGCTGGTGATCGCGCCGGACCAGGAAACCGCCCGCAACTACCTCGACACGCTGCGCGGCTGGATGCCCGGCGCTCAGGCGGCGGGGATGGCGCAGATCGCCATTTCCGAGCGGCGCGACGCCCAGGAGGTGGTGGCCGCCTTCCGCCTGCGCCCCGAACCCGCCGTGCTGGTGTCCGTCGCCATGGCCTACGAGGGGCTGGACGCGCCGGCCATCTCGCACGTCGCCTGCCTGACCCACATCCGCTCCCGCCCCTGGCTGGAACAGGCCATCGCGCGGGCCACCCGCGTCGATCCCCACGCCGGCGCCTACGAGCAGCAGCGGGCGGTGATCTACCACCCCTCCGACATGATGTTCGAGCGGTTCCGCCAGATGGTGGAAACCCAGCAGGGCACACGGGCCATGGTGAAGACGCGGCGCCAGCACGAACTGCCCTTCGAGCGCACGGTGGAGGCGGAGCCGGAGATCATCCCGCTGGAATCCAACGCGACGGCCCTTCGCTTCGCCGTGGTCGCACCCGGTCCCGATTTCGGGAACCCGTCGCCGGGGCGCGATTCCGCCGACCGCTCCCCCGCCAACGGCCATTCTGCCGACCATCTGTCGAAGGATGGGGTGCAGGTGCCCAGCGCTGTGGAGCATCATCTGCGCCAGCGCATCGGTCAGATCGTAGCGGCCCAGGTGATCGAGGACCAGGACAACAACCTCGTCGCCGACGGGCCGGTCAGCTACCACACCTACAACGCCGTGCTGAAGCGCTGCATGAACAAGGCGCGGTCGGAGATGACCCTGTCGGAACTGGAGGCCGCCCTCGGCTGGCTGGAGCGCAACCGCATTTCCGACCATCTGCATCTGATCGCCGACGACCCGCAGTACCGCTGGTCGAGCCGCCGCAAGGCCCGTGGGGCGGGTTCGGTCACGGCCTTTTCAAAACCATCCCGCCGGACGCCGCCCCATGGTACCGTGAAGCCGGCGTCCTAAATAACGCACGCCGCCACACTTTTTTGCAGGAGCGAAGCAACCGGCCTTCGTGGAGAGTGTCGGCCCGTTCGCCACCCGTGGAGGTTACCGGTGCGTTTCGCGAGGTCACTCAATATTCTTCTCGTGGAGGATGACTCGCTCACCGCCATGGCGATGGCCCGCATGCTGGAAATGGCCCACTGCACGGTCACCACCGTGACGGATGGGGAGGCGGGGCTGAGCGCCCTGGCCAAGGGCTCCTTCGATGCGCTGATCACCGACTTGGTGATGCCCCGGCTGGGCGGCGAAGCGATGATCCGTCAATTGCGCTTCGACTGGCCCGACCTGCCCATCGTAGTCCTGTCGGCTTCGCCGCCCGAGGATGGAATCCCCGGCTTGCAGGACGGGGAGGGCGGACCGCTGGTGATCCTGAGGAAGCCCGTCCTGGCGGGGGAATTGCTGACGGCGATGGAGCAGGTGTTCCTGAAGACCTGAATGGGGGGCGATCAGGCCTTCTTCTTGCCGAAGCTGATCTTCGGTTCCTCGCCCTTCAGCAGGCGCTTGATGTTCGCGGAATGGCGGATGGCGACCAGCACGGCGATGAACAGGCACAAGCCCGCCACCAGCGGCCCGCCGAAGATCCAGCCGAAGATCGGGCTGAGGCCCAGCGCGGTCAGCGCCGACAGCGACGAGATCTTGAACAGGAAGGCCATCGCCAGCCACGTCGCGCAGGCGATCACGCCGACCGGCCAGGACACGGCCAGCAGCACGCCGAGCGCGGTCGCCACGCCCTTGCCGCCCTTGAAGCCGAGCCAGACCGGGAAGCTGTGGCCCAGCATGGCGCCGCCCGCCGCGAAGACCGCCGCTTCCGGCCCCGCCCAGGCGAGGGCGAGCAGGGCGGCGATGGCGCCCTTGCCGCTGTCCAGGATCAGGGTGGCGGCGGCCAGCGGCTTGTTGCCGGTGCGCAGCACGTTGGTGGCGCCGATGTTGCCGGAGCCGATCTTGCGGATGTCGCCCAGACCGGCCAGCCGCGTCAGCACCAGCCCGAAGGGGATCGAGCCCAGAAGATAGCCCAGCAGGGCCGAGATGAGGAGAGTCACCCGATCAGCCCTCGAACTGCCAGACGGTGCGCCCGTCCACCACGGTGCGCAGCGGACGGCCCTGGACGGGGCGGTCTTCGAAGGGGCTGTTCTTCGACTTCGACTTGAAGGCCGTCACATCCACCTTCCACGGCACGTCCAGGTCGAAGGCGATCAGGTCGGCGGGCGCCCCCTTGGCGATGCGGCCGAGTGGCAGGCCGAGGAGTTCGGCCGGCTTCACGGTCACGCAGGCCAGCGCCTTCAGCAGCGGCATCGCGCCCTTGTGCACCAACTCCAGCGTCAGCGGGAACAGCGTCTCCAGCCCGATCACGCCGCAGGCGGCCTGGGCGAAGGGCAGGCGCTTCTGGTCCTGGTCCTGCGGCGTGTGGTCGGACGCGATGGCGTCGATGGTGCCGTCGGCCAGACCTTCCACGATGGCCCGCCGGTCCATCTCGCCGCGCAGCGGCGGGGAGACCTTGGCGAAGGTGCGGTAGTCGCCGACGTCCGTCTCGGTCAGCGCGAAGTAATGCGGGGCGGTGTCGCAGGTGACCTTCAGACCGCGCGCCTTGGCGCGGCGGATCAGGTCGACCGACTCGCCCGTCGAGACGTGGGCGAAGTGCAGGCGTCCGCCGGAGAGTTCGAGAAGGCGCAGATCGCGCTCGATCATGATGATCTCGGCCTCCCGCGGGATGCCGACGAGGCCGAGGCGGGTGGCGCGCTCGCCCGAGTTCATCATGCCGCCGCTGGCCAGGCTCGGCTCCTCCGGATGCTGGACGATCAGCTTGTCGAAGGTGCGGGCGTAGCTCAGCGCGCGGCGCATCGCCTTGGCGCTGGCGATCGCCTTGGTGCCGTCGGTGAAGGCCACGGCCCCGGCGCGGGACAGCAGGCCCATCTCGGTGATCTCGTTGCCCTCGGTCCCGCGGGTGGCGGCGGCATAGGCGAAGACCTTGACCAGACGCACCTCGCGGGCGCGCCGGGCGATGAACTCCAGGCTCGCCACCTCGTCGGTCACCGGGTCGGTGTTGGGCAGCAGGACCACGGCGGTGATGCCGCCGGCCACCGCGGCGCGGGACGCGCTCTTGATGGTGTCCTTTTCCTCCTCGCCGGGCTCGCCGATCAGGACGCGCATGTCGACGAGACCGGGGGCGAGGCATTGGCCCTGGAGGTCCACCACCTCGACCCCCTCCGGCACGCCGTCGGCGAACAGGGACGGGCCGAAGTCGGCGATCTTCGCGCCTTCGGTCAGCAGGTCGCCGCGCTGGTCCAGGCCGCTGGCGGGGTCGAGCAGGCGGGCGTTGCGGTAGGCGACGCGGGCGTTGGCGTTAGACATCGGTGCCCCGGCCTTCGTTACTGTTAGGGTCTCGGGTGAGAAGGTCGAGCACGGCCATGCGGACGGCCACGCCCAGCTCCACCTGATCGAGGATCATGGAGCGCTTGAGGTCGTCTGCGACCTCCGAATCGATCTCGACGCCGCGGTTCATCGGGCCGGGATGCATCACCACGGCGTGCGGCTTCGCCACCGCCAGCTTCTCGTAGTCCAGGCCGTAGAAGTAGAAGTATTCGCGGGTCGAGGGGACGTATTGGCCGCTCATCCGCTCGGTCTGGAGGCGCAGCATCATCACCACGTCGGCGTCCTTCAGGCCGGTCGCCATGGAGTGGTGGACCTCGACGCCCAGCCGGTCGATCTGCGAGGGGATCAGCGTCGGCGGCGCCACGACGCGGACGCGGGCGCCCATGGCGTTCAGCAGGTGGATGTTGGAGCGCGCGACGCGGCTGTGCAGGATGTCGCCGCAGATCGCCACGATCAGCCCGTCGAGGCTGCCCAGCCGGCGACGGATCGCCAGCGCGTCCAGCAACCCTTGCGTCGGGTGCTCGTGATGGCCGTCGCCGGCGTTGATGACCGAGCAGTTGACCTTGTCGGCCAGCAGCTTCACCGCCCCCGAATCGGCGTGGCGAACGACCAGCGCGTCGAGGTGCATGGCGTTCAGCGTCATCGCCGTGTCGATCAGCGTCTCGCCCTTCTTCACCGAGCTGCCGTCCGACGACATGTTGATGACGTCGGCGCCGAGCCGCTTGCCGGCCAGCTCGAAGCTGGTGCGGGTGCGGGTCGAGTTCTCGAAGAACAGGTTGACGATCGTCCGCCCGTCGAGGAGCGACGATTTCTTCGAAGGCTGGCGGTTCTGCTCGACGTAGCCGTCGGCGAGGTCGAGGATGGTGGTGATCTCGCCTGCCGTCAGCCCCTCGATGCCAAGGAGGTGGCGGTGCGGGAAAACCGTCGTGGAATGGGGCGATCCGGTCATGGGCCGCGACTATAGGAGCGGTCCCGGACGCCCGCAAGCGCGCCCTATGACCTTTTCTACAGGTAAGCGATGAGCCGCCCGCAGGCCAGGACGCCGACCCACAGCGCGAGCGAGGCCGCCCCGGCGAAACGGGCGCCCGGCGGAGGCCGGTCCGACAGACTCCACGCCGCCATGCGACGCCCGGCGAGGCCGTGGAACGCCAGGATGTTCAGCAAGGCCAGCCCGATCAGCGCCAGCTTCGCCAGGAAGGCCGGGTTGCCGGCCAGCGCCGTCGCCTCCGTCGTGAAGAGGAGGAGGCCGGTCGGCACCGCCAGGGCGAATCCCGCCACCGCCACCGGCAGCAGAAGCCGCGCCAGCGCGTCCGCCGGCAGCAGCGGCGCCCGAACCCCCATCAGTCGCAGGTCGAAGGCCAGGATCGCCCCGACCAGAAGCGCAAATCCGAGGATGTGCGCGATCTCGACCATCGGGTAGAGCCAGATCGACTGACGCAGCGACTCGCCGAGTCCGGACGTCTCCAGCGCGACGAGCCAGCCGGGGCCGGTGGGGGCGAGATCGTGGTCCATGCTGCGACCGGGCGCGGGGGCCGCCGTCAGCGCAGCTCGATGGTCTTGTCGGCGGCGGTGATGCGCTCCGCCCGCAGCTCCGCCGGGTCGGACTTGGCGGGATAGCCGACCACCGTCACGGTCTGGCCGGGCTTGATCGAATCGGCGGGCAGGCCGCGCGTGCTCATGCGGCTGGGCGGGGCGAGCACGATGTGCCAGAGCTTGCCGTCGGCCTGGAGGTTCAGCATGGCGTGCGGGTTGCTGAAGGCGATTTGCTGCACGGTGCCGGTCAGCGTCATCTCCTTGCCCGACTCGTAGCCGCCCCAGCCATGGTGGGCTGCGGCGGGCAGTGCGGTGGCGGCAATCAGGAGGGCGGCGAGAGCGAGTGGACGTGCGGGCGTCATGGCGCAACCTTTCCCCGTTCAGGCGTCTGGGGAAAAGGTTGTGGCGGACTCGGCCGCGGACAAGGCCCGGCTGTGGCCGGCCTCGGGTTTGGGAGTGGGTTTGGGGGCGGCTTTGGAGGCGGGATCGGCGGCGGCTTCCTCGAACAGCCAGTCGCGGAACGCCTTCACCTTCGGGCGCGAGAAGTAATGGGGCGGGGCGGCCACGTAATAGGCGTAGTTGCCCGGCAGATGGACGTCGAACAGCCGGACCAGCCGCCCGGCGGCCACGTCGTCCGCCACCAGGACGCCGCGGGCCAGCGCGACGCCGCCGCCCTCGGCTGCGACCTGGAGCAGCAGCGCCGAATCGTCGAAGCGCGGGCCGCGGGCGTGGTCCAGCCCTTCGATTCCCGCGGCCTCTCCCCAGGTGCCCCAGGTGATGAAATAGTCATCGTGGAGCAGCGTGTGGTGGCGCAGATCCTCCGGACAGCACAGCGGGCGGGGGCCGTTGAGAAGCGACGGGCTGCACACCGGGTAGATGTCCTCGGTCATCAGCCGCTCGCACCGCAGGCCGGGCCAGTTGCCGGCGCCGAAGCGGATGCCGATGTCCACGTCCTGCTGGGTGAAATCCACGAGCTGCGGGGTGGTGTGCAGCCGCACCTCCAGCTCGGGATGGCGGGCCTGGAAGCGGCCGAGCCGCATGACCAGCCACTTCGCGGCGAAGCTGGGCATGGTGGAGATGGTCAGCGCGCCGGACCCGTCCATGCGGAACAGCCGCTCCGTGGCGTGCGACAGCGTGTCGAGCGCATCGCGCACTGGCGGCAGATAGGATTGCCCGGTCTCGGTCAGGATCAGCGCGCGGTTCATCCGGCGGAACAGCGGCATGCCCAGCCATTCCTCCAGCCCCTTGATCTGGTGGCTGACGGCGGCCTGGGTGACGTGAAGCTCCTCCGCCGCCTTGGTGAAGGACAGGTGCCGGGCGGCGGATTCGAAGGCGCGCAGGGCGTTCAGCGGCGGCAGGCGGCGGGCCATGGAGCGACTCCGGGAAGCGGACTTCGGATTAGTTTTCCTAATCCAAACTATGAGAAAGCGTCGTTTGTGCGCAAGGACCGGGTGGCCCATCCTCCAGTCACGGAACACAGTCCGGACCGTCGGGCGACACGCACCGACAACGACCGGACACAAGAGGAGACGCGGTCATGGCCCAGAGCATGAATGACGGCATGAACGGCAGCATGAACACCCGCACCGACGCGCAGGACCGGCCCGGGCAGGGCATTGGTGGTGCGGTGGTCGCCCTGTTCGACACGGTGGCGACCTGGAACGAGCGGCGGCGCCAGCGGCGTGCGCTGGAGGCTTTGCCCGACCATCTGTTGCAGGACATCGGCCTGTCCCGCGCCGACGCGGTGACCGAGGCCGACAAGCCCTTCTGGCAGGGCTGACGGAATCTTATCGAGGAAACGGACGGGAGCGGGCCGATGAGCGACGGCGGAGATCTGACGGGCGGTTGTCTGTGTGGTGGCGTGCGGTACAGGGCGACCGAGCGGCCCATGGGGGTGGTGAACTGCCACTGCGGCCAATGCCGGCGCTTCCACGGCCATTTCGGAGCCTACATCACCATTCCGCGCGAGACGGTCGTCATCGAGGCGCAGGACACCCTGTCCTGGTACCGTTCCTCGGCGAAGGCGCAGCGGGGTTTCTGCTCGCGCTGCGGGTCGTCGCTGTTCTGGAGTGGCGACGAGGGCGCGTTGCTCGACATCGCCGCCGGCACGCTGGACCAGCCGACCAGCCTGACGACGCTGCGGCATATCTATGCGGCGGACAAGGGGGACTATTACACCCTCGACGATGGGTTGGAGCGGTTCCCCCAGGGTGCGCCGGAACCGCCGTGAAGCGTTCGGCAGATCGTCGGCACGCAAGGCGCCCTGCGGTGGAACGCTCTTCCACCGCAGGGCGCCCGCAGGTTCGGCAATCAGGCTCCGAAGCCGAGAAGCGCGGACAGATCATACGTTGAGCTGCCAACCCTGAGGTATTCGACTTCGGAAATACCCGACGGCGTTCCAGAGTTGTTAAAATATCCGTAAATGATGACTCCGTTATCATTTACAGAATCGGCGGCGTCAGTGGCTGTCGTAATGTACAGATCGACGTTTCTAACTTGGAAAAACTGAAGATCGTAGATTGACGAGGCTCCTGAAAATATTAGGAGATCCTGTGTTCCTGGGCTATAATTGTCGGTGTCATAAATATAAGAGACGCCCCCAGGTTGGCGTTGTGAAGATAGACGTCATTCCCTTCCCCGCCGTACAGGTAATCCGCTGTACCCGCCGGGGCGCCGCCACCGATCAGGGTGTCGTTTCCAAAGCTGCCGTAGATAGTATCCGATCCGGCCTCGCCCCACAATTCATCGTTGCCATAATCGCCATCAAGGCGATCGTTGCCGTTGGCACCGTACATGGTATCATTGCCACTTCCCCCGAACAGGTTATCGTGACCGTTTCCACCATCGATTACATCGCTGTATGGCGTGCCAGCGATTGTATCGTCTCCATCAAAACCGTCAATATAGCACGCCTCGTTGGGCAGCGAGGGCCATGAATAGCCAGGGTAAAGATTGTTTCCATTCGATAAGGGGACGTGAATTATTTTCATTCCTTTGTGTACTGGCGGTCTGTTATTTTCCATCTTTAGGTGGATATTATGTTTTACCAAAAAACTTGGTATAATAAACTAAAATAAAAATAGATATTTTAGTTTATTAGCTATCTAATAAAATTGCATTATTCTTGGAAAGTTAAAAGCGGTGACGTCGCCAGAGGATGTACCCTGGAGACGCTGTTCATGATTCTGGTTTTGTTAATTCATGCAGTGGTGAGTGAATGCGGTAATGACCTGGCGTGTGCTATAGATACTTGTATATGGTTTCGAGTATTTTTGAGGCGTTGGCTTTGGCATAAGCATCCGTGTTGTTGGTTAAGACCATGCCAAAGACCCCAGCGTCGCCGCCGTTCTTGCCACTTGTGAGGGCGTAGGCATTGGCCGCACTGCCCGGATTCCAGCCGCCCACCGTGTCCAACTGCTTGCCAAGCGCCGAGTTCCTGATTTTGGACAGAGCAGTTTGAGCATTCGTGCTTCCATCTTTCAAATCGACCGGAGAGCTGTTTACGCTGGGCTTCATGCTGCCATCAAACAGGATGCGAAGATTTCCGCCACTTTCCGCGCCCTTCTTCGTGAAAACGATATCGAACATGCCGGTGGACCCGCCGCTTTTATCAGTCCACATGCTTTCACCCGTCGTATGCAGCATTTTGGCTACGGCCGGCGGCATTTCCGGTTCGATCAGTCCGTTCTTTTCCGCCAGATTCTTTATGGCGGTCAGCGCGGCTCCGCCCGCCGCCCAACTGTTCCCGTCTGCGCTCAAACCGAAGGTCTGGTCGACGAGGCTGCGCACCTTCCCCCGGTACTCGGTGTGCTTTTCCCGCCACTCGGCATGGGCCGCCAACGCTTCGGGTGTGAAGAGTTCCGCATCCGCGTTCAGTCCCGGTACATTCTTTGCTGCCGTCGCGGCTTGAGCCAGCGAGTCGGCGGTCACGGAAAACTTGGTCGCGCCGTTCATCTTGAACTGCGCTTCGACAGAGAGGCTGACCGTGTCAAGAGGCCCGGAGGCTGGCGCTCCCGTCAGTGGCGGCGTGGCCGAGGGCGAAGGGCTTGCAACCGGGGCGGTTCCTGAGCTTTTCCCCGTGTTCATCTGTGGAGTGGGCTGGGTGTATCCCGATGTGGCGTTGATGCTCATGGTTACCCCGATCGCTAACAATATCTACCAAAAGTAGAATTGCGCGAAATTCCCAACGAATCGTTAACGGCGGAAAATTAATTGATTAGATATCTAATCGTTAGAATGCATATTATTGTAATTCCCAATAATATTTTCCAAATTTCTTTTATAAAATCAAGTAATATCTAAATACAACTATCTTTTTCTATGCATATTATTGTATAATTTAGACATACAAAATATAGACAGAACGCACTGATGGTGTTCTGTTCTGCGTGATTTCTTGAAATGATCAATGCGCCTCATCTGTAATGATGGCGCTGCAAAGGATTGGATGTCTGGAAATCAACCGTCAGCCCGCCAGGGCGACGACCAGCGGCAGCGTGGCGGCGGAGGCGAGCGTCTGAATGGTGATGATGCCGGCGATCAGGACATGGTCGCCGCCCATCTGCCGGGCCAGGACATAGGAGCTGGCCGAGCAGGGCAGGGCGTTGAACAGCACCGCGACGGTCAGCGGCAGGCCGTCCACCCCCAGCCACAGCCCGGCGAGCGCCGTCGCGGCGGGGACCAGCAGCAGCTTCAGGACGCTGGACAGCGCCACGCCGAGTCCGGCGCCGCGCGCGGCGGCGAGGTCCAGCCCGGCGCCGACCGAGAGCAGCCCCATGGGCAGGGCGGCCCGCGCCAGGATGCCCACCACGTCCCCGACCACTGGAATGCGGCCGACCCCGCTGAGGTTCAGGGCGGCGCCGATGGCGACGGCGATGATGATCGGGTTGCGCAGGATGCCGGAGACGACCGCGCCGACGCCGCTGCGCTGCGCTGCTCCGTCCGCCACGCGCCCATAGCGCACCATCGCCGTGACGCAGAGGAGGTTGACCAGCGGCACCACCACGGCGATGCCCACCGCCGTCAGCGTCAGCCCGGCGGACCCGTAGAGCGCGCTGGCCCCCGCCAGCCCCACATAGGTGTTGGGCCGGATGGCCCCCTGGAAGACCGAGGTGAAGGCCGGACCGTCCAGCCCGATCGGGCGTCGGATGGCGATCGCCAGGGCGGCCCCGGCGAAAATGCCCGCCGCCATCGTTCCGCCCATGGGACCCATGGACAGAGCGCGCAAGTCGGTTCGCGTCAGCTCGTCCACGATCAGGCAGGGAAAGAACAGCAAATAGGTCAGGCGGTCGAGCGACGGCCAGGCAGTCTCGGGGATCACGGCGCGGCGGCGCAATCCCTGTCCGAACAGGATCAGCAGGAAGATCGGGGCCAGCGCTCCGGCGATGGGCAGCATGGCGCCGTCAGGCGTCCCCGTTGTCGCCGCCGCCGCTGTCGCCGCCGCCGCTGTGGCCGCCGCCGCTGTGGCCGCCGCCGCTGTCGCCGCCAATGTCGTTGTCGTACTCGTCGCGTTCCCGCTGTTCCCGCTCCATCCGCCGGATGTGGGCCAGCGCGTCCAGCGCGCCTTGCAGGATGTAGGCGGCGGCCATCTTGTCCACCACCTCGTCCCGGCGCTTGCGGGTCATGTCGGCCTCGCCGATCATGAAACGCTCGACGGCGGAGGTCGACAGCCGCTCGTCCCAGAAGGCGATCTCGGCGTCCCAGCCCAGCAGGTCGGACCGTTCCATCAGATTTTTGGCGAAGGCGCGGGTGGATTCGGCGCGCGGCCCCTCCGACCCGTCCATGTTCAGCGGCAACCCGATCACCAGCCCGCCGATCCCGTAGTCGCGCAGCGTCCGCGACAGCTCGCGGGCGTCCTGCGTGAATTTCGTGCGCTTCAGCGTGCCGATCGGCGAGGCGACGACGAAGTTCGGGTCGGACACGGCCATGCCGACGGTCTTGGTGCCGACATCGAGGCCAAGCAGGCGCTGGCCCCGGCCCAAACGGGCGGCCAGTTCGGGAAGCGTGTGGATCATGCCGCGAACCATAGAAGCCGCAAGCCTGAACGGCAAGCCCGGCGGCGCAGGGAGCAGGGCGCCTCAGGCGCTGCGGATGCGCTGAACGAACTCGTCCACCGACCGGCGCATGGCCTGGGCGTGGTCGCCCAGGCTGTTGGCGGCCTCCAGCACATCCGCCGCAGCCTGCCCGGCCGCGCGGGAAGCGTCGTTCACCTCCAGAATGCTGCGCGAAGCGTCGGCGGTGCCCTGGGCGGCCTGCTGAACGTTGCGCGAAATCGCCCTGGTCGCCGTGGACTGGCGCTCCACGGCCAGGGCGATGGCCCCGGCGATGTCGTTCACCTGCCGCACCGTGTCGGCAATGTCGCGGATCGCCGCCACGGCGTCGTGGGTCTCCTTCTGGATCGCCTGGATCTGGGCGGCGATCTCCTCGGTGGCGCGCGCGGTCTGGTTGGCGAGGCCCTTCACCTCGTTGGCGACGACGGCAAAGCCCTTGCCCGCCTCGCCGGCGCGGGCGGCCTCGATGGTGGCGTTCAACGCCAGCAGGTTGGTCTGCGAGGCGATCTGCTGGATGAGCTGAACCACGCTGCCGATGCGCTCCGCCGTGCCGGACAGGCTTTCCACCGTGGCGTTGGTGCGTTGCGTCTCCTCAAGCGCGGCCCGGCTGGTGCGCGCGGCGCTGTCGACCTGTTGGGCGATCTCGGCGATGGAGCCGCTCAACTCCTCGGTGGCGGAGGCGACGGTCTGGACGTTGCCCGACGCATCCTCCGTCACCGTGGCGACGGAGGATGCCTGACGCGTCGTCCGTTCGGCGCTGGCCGTCATGCTGCGCGCGCTGCCCTGAAGCTGTCCCGCCGCCGCCGCGACCGCGCTGACCAAGTCCTGGACGCCGGTCCGGAAGGAGTCCGCCAATTCGTTCATCAGCCGCCGCTTCTCCGCCGCGGCGCGTTGGTCGGTCTGCCGGGCTTCCTCCTCCATGGCGCGGTTGCGCTGGAGGCTGTCCTTGAAGACCAGCATGGCGCCGGCCATCGCGCCGATCTCGTCGCGCCGGTTCTGTGCGGGAATGGCGATGGTGAGATCGCCATCGGCCAGCCGGCGCATGGCCTCCGTCATGGCGCGCACCGGCCCGGCCACCGCGCGGGTGGTCAGCAGCGCGGTCAGCAGCAGGGTCGCCGTCATCGCCAGCGAGATCGACACCCCGATCACGCCGTAACGCCGGGCGGTGTCGTCATACTCCTCATCGGCCTCCCTGGCCTCGCGGGCGGTGGAAGCCTTGATCTTCTCGTACAGATCGGACATGGCGGCCAACTCGCCGTCGATCCGGTCGTCCATGGCGCGGGTCCGCGCGTCGGCGGGGCCGCTGCGCAGGATGGGCAGCATCTCCTTCTCGAAGATGTCCACGGCGGCCGTGAAATGTCGTTCCGCCTTCTCCGCCCAAGCGCGCTCGTCCGGCGTGTCCATCACCGCGGCGGTCTTGCGGATGTAGAGTTCGGCGTTCTGGCGGACGGTCTTCCACTGCTCGCCGTGTCGTGGGCCATAGCCGTTGATTTGCGCGTCGGCCACGATCTTGTAGAGGCGCCCGTCGTAGCCGGCGAGTTCGGTCAGCGTCGTGGCGTCGGCGACCCGCCGCATCCCCTCCTGCTGAAGGTCGCTCAGCCGCGTCATGGCGATGTTGTTGAACAGGGCGACGGCGGCGAAACCCGCCACGCCGATGCCGAAGCCAAGGAAAAGGCGTTTCGCCAGCGTCAGTGATGCCATCATTGGGAGCCTGTCGGGTTGGGTGCGATGAGATGGCTTCGGCGCGAATTCGAATCGTATGTTGGACAATCTAACAGGGAACCCGCCCCCGCGCCATGCGGCGTCGGTTCCGGAAACCTTTTGCCGCGCTTCCTCCTCGCGGCGCCTTCCCGCCGCTTGTCCAGGGCTGGGCCGCCGATGGAAGGGATATCCCTGAATCATTGCGGTAATAGAATTCGGGTGATAGCTTCCAAGCCGTTTTTCCAGACGTTTCGGAAGAGAGTGGAAGGCATGTCGCTCGACAAGGCCACCGTGGCCAAGATCGCGCATCTGGCCCGCATCAAGGTGCCGGACGATGAACTGGATCACCTGGCGGGTGAGCTGAGCCAAATCCTGACCTTCGTCGAACAATTGGGCGAGGTCGACACGCAGGACGTGCCGCCGATGACCAGCGTGGCCGCGCAGACGCTGCGCCGCCGCAAGGACGAGGTGACCGACGGCGGTTACCGCGACGCCGTCCTCTCCAACGGCCCGGAGACGGCCGAAGGCTTCTACGTCGTTCCGAAGGTGGTCGAGTGATGACCGGTCTTACGCATCTGACCATGGCGGCGGCCCTCGACGGCCTCGCCAAGAAGGAATTCACCGCGGTTGAGCTGACCGAGGCCCACGTCAAGGCGGTGGAGACGATCCGCCCCCTGAACGCCTTCATCACCGAGACGCCGGAACAGGCGCTGACGATGGCCAAGGCCTCCGACGCCCGCCGCGCCAAGGGCGAAGCGGGGCCGATGGAGGGTCTGCCCATCGCGGTGAAGGACCTGTTCTGCACCAAGGGCGTGCCGACCACCGCGGCCAGCCACATCCTCGACGGCTTCAAGCCGGAGTATGAGTCCACCGTCACCAGCAACCTGTGGCGCGACGGCGCCGTCATGCTGGGCAAGGTGAACCTGGACGAGTTCGCCATGGGCTCGGCCAACATCACCTCCCACCACGGCAACGTGATCAGCCCGTGGAGCCCGGGCGAGGTCGGCAACTGGTCGCGCCAGCTCGTTCCCGGCGGCTCGTCGGGCGGTTCCGCCGCGGCGGTCGCCGCGCGCGCCGCGCTGGGCGCCACCGGCACCGACACCGGCGGCTCGATCCGCCAGCCCGCCGCCTTCACCGGCATCGTCGGCATCAAGCCGACCTACGGGCGCTGCTCGCGCTGGGGCGTGGTCGCCTTCGCATCCTCGCTGGATCAGGCCGGTCCGATGACCCGCACAGTCGAGGACGCGGCGATCATGCTGCGCTCGATGTGCGGCTTCGACCCCAAGGACTCGACCTCGGTCGACATGGCGGTGCCGGACTTCCGCACCGCCCTGACCGGCGACATCCGCGGCCTGAAGGTCGGCATTCCCAAGGAATACCGGGTGGAGGGCATGCCCGCCGAGATCGCCGCGATCTGGGACCAGGGCATCGCCTGGCTGAAGGAGGCCGGCGCCGAGCCGGTGGAGATCAGCCTGCCGCACACCAAGTACGCGCTGGCCACCTACTACATCGTCGCTCCGGCCGAGGCGTCGTCGAACCTCGCGCGCTACGACGGGCTGCGCTACGGCCTGCGGGTCGAGGGCGCCAGCCTGAAGGACATGTACGAGAACACCCGCGGCGCCGGCTTCGGCAAGGAGGTCCGCCGCCGCATCCTGATCGGCACCTACGTGCTGTCGGCTGGCTATTACGACGCCTACTACAACAAGGCCCGTCAGGTGCGCACGCGCATCAAGTGGGACTTCGACGAGGCGTTCAAGCAGTGCGACGTCATCCTGACGCCGACCGCGCCGAGCACCGCCTTCGCCATCGGCGAGAAGATGGACGATCCGATCCAGATGTACCTGAACGACGTGTTCACGGTCCCGGCCTCGCTGGCCGGCCTGCCGGGCATGTCGGTTCCGGCGGGCGTCGGGTCGGACGGGCTGCCGCTGGGGCTCCAGCTCCTGGGCCGGCCCTTCGATGAGGAGACCGTCCTGCGCGTCGGTCAGGTCATCGAAAAGGCCGCCGCCGTCACCGCCACCCCGCCGTTCATGGCCTGAGCCGGACGAGAGAAGAGACCGATGTCGTACATTCAGGGCGAAACGGGCGATTGGGAAATCGTGATCGGGCTGGAGGTCCACGCCCAGGTCATCTCGAACGCCAAGCTGTTCTCCGGCGCCGCCACCGCCTTCGGCGCGGAGCCGAACAGCCAGGTCAGCTTCGTCGACGCCGCCTTTCCCGGCATGCTGCCCGTCATCAACGAGCGTTGCATCGAGCAGGCGGTGCGCACCGGCCTGGGGCTGAAGGCGCAGATCAACCTGCACTCGGTGTTCGACCGCAAGAACTACTTCTACGCCGACCTGCCGCAGGGCTACCAGATCAGCCAGTATCTGCAGCCCATCGTCGGCAAGGGCGAGATCGTTCTGGACCTGCCGGACGGCTCCTCCCGCACGGTCGGCGTCACGCGCCTGCACCTGGAGCAGGACGCCGGCAAGTCGCTGCACGACCAGCACCCCGCCAAGACCTACATCGACCTGAACCGGTCGGGCGTGGCGCTGATGGAGATCGTGTCGGAGCCGGACATGCGCACCGCGGAGGAGGCCGGCGCCTATGTGCGCAAGCTGCGCTCCATCCTGCGCTACCTCGGCACCTGCGACGGCAACATGGAGGAAGGCTCCATGCGCTGCGACGTCAACGTGTCGGTGCGCAAGCCGGGCGCGCCCTTCGGCACGCGCTGTGAGATCAAGAACGTCAACTCGATCCGCTTCGTCATGCAGGCGATCGAGTATGAGGCGCGTCGCCAGATCGAGATCATCGAGGACGGCGGCAAGATCGACCAGGAGACGCGGCTGTGGGACACGACGAAATTCGTGACCCGCTCCATGCGCTCCAAGGAGGAGGCGCACGACTACCGCTACTTCCCCGATCCGGACCTGCTGCCGCTGGAGCTGGACGCGGAATGGGTGGAGGAGATCAAGCGCACCCTGCCGGAACTGCCGGACGACAAGAAGGCCCGCTTCATCGGCGAGTACAGACTGTCGCCCTACGACGCCGACGTGCTGGTGTCCGAGAAGGCCCGCGCCGACTTCTTCGAGGCCGTGGCCAAGGGCCGCGACCCGAAGCTGGCTGCCAACTGGGTCACCGGCGAGCTGTTCGGCTATCTGAACAAGGCCGGCAAGGAGATCGAGGAGAGCCCCGTTTCGGCGGAGAACCTCGGCGGCCTGATCGACCTGATCGCCGACAACACCATCTCCGGCCGAATCGCCAAGGAGGTGTTCGAGGCGATGTTCGAGACCGGTGAGAAGCCGGCCGACATCGTCGAGAAGAAGGGCCTGCGCCAGGTCACCGACACCGGGGCCATCGAGGCGTCCATCGACGCCGTTCTGGCCGCCAACGCCGACAAGGTAGCCGAGTTCCGGTCGGGCAAGGACAAGCTGTTCGGCTTCTTCGTCGGTCAGGTCATGAAGGCGACCCAGGGCAAGGCCAACCCGGCCCTGGTCAACGAAATCCTGATGACCAAGCTGAAGGGCTGATCGGAAATGGTTGTGACGCCATGCCATGGGATGGTGCGGCGTCATAACCGTTGATTTTGTTCTCCCGTCGGTTTCAATTGGGACCGGCGGGAGGCCCAATGATTGCAGATTCGCTGACGGTGGCGCTGCTTGCGCTGTTCGCCGGTCTCCTGGCCGGATTTCTCGCCGGCTTGCTGGCGGCGCAGCGCATGGGACCGCCCCCCCCGGCGGAGGCCCCCTCAAACGTCTCCGGCGCGACGGAGGAGCGGTTGCGCGCCATCCTGGATACCGCTCCCATCGGTGTCCTCATCAACACGCGCGACGGGGACAATCTCTACCACAGCCCCAGCGCCGCCACCTGTTTCAAAGTCAGCGGCGAGCAGCTCCAGCGCGACGGCATGTGGCCGCTCTATCATGACCCGCGGGACCGCCGGGCGGCCATCGATCGCCTTTACGCCGAAGGCATCTTTGATGGGCAGGAAGTTCTGCTGCGCCGTGGCGACGGCGAAACCTGCATGGGTTCGCTGAGTTCAACCGTCATCGACTTCGAAGGGCGGCGCTGCCACATCAGCTGGTTCTACGATCTGACGGAGCAGAAGAAGGCCGACGCGGTTCGCCGCGATCTGGCGGACCGCCTGGAAATGGCCTTGGACGCCACCGGTGCGGCGGTGTGGGACACCGACATCCAGCGGGGGACCTGCTGGTGGTCCGACAGCTTTCCGCGCATGCTGGGCTACGCCGAGCCGCCGGAGATGCCCGCCGACTTTTGGGAGTTGCGTCTGCATCCCGACGACCGGCGGCGGGTGCTGACCACCATCGATGCCCACCTGCGGGGCGAGACGGCGGCCTACGCTTATGATTACCGGCTGCGCCGCGCGGATGGGGGCTGGATGTGGATCGCGGCCCAGGGGCGGGCGATCCGCGACGCCTCCGGTCGGGCGGTGCGCTACGTCGGCATCATGACCGACATCACCGAGCGCCGCCGCCAGGAGGAGGAGGTCCGCGCCGGCAAGGAGCGGCTGCTGCGCATCCTGGAGGCCAGCCCGATCGCCGTGAACATCACGCGCCGCGACGGCCTGCTGGTGTTCTGCAACACGCAGTCGGAGATCATCCTGGGCCGGTCGCGCGACGATCTGCTGCCGATGCCCGCCGAGCGGCTGTACGCCGATCCGGCGGACCGCCAGGCCCTGATCGACCGGTTCGAACGGGAAGGCCCGTTCCGCGACGCCGAGGTGCGCTTCCGCAAGCCGGACGGAACGATCGTTTGGGTGCTGTCGAGCTGGGGGGAGATCGAGATGGACGGGGAGCCGGCGCTGCTGACCTGGCTCTACGACATCAACGACCGCAAGGCGGCGGAGGCCGCCATGGTTGCCGCCCGCGACGCGGCGGAGCGCGCTTTGGCCGACCTGCGCGCCGCCCAGGAGAGTCTGATCCAGGCGGAGGCGATGGCCTCGCTGGGGCAGCTGGTCGCCGGAGTCGCGCACGAGATCAACACACCCATCGGTATCGGCCTCACCGCCGCCAGCCACATCGCCGAACAGGCCCGCGACCTGCGTGTCCGTTTCGAATCGGGCACGCTGAAGAAAACCATCCTGGCCGAGCATCTCGACACGGTGACCGAAGCCGCCCGCCTGCTGGTGTCGAATATGAACCGGGCGGCGGCGCTGGTGCAAAGCTTCAAGCAGGTGGCGGTTGACCAGACCTCCGGCGAGCGGCGGTCCTTCGATCTGCGGATCTACATCGACGAGGTGCTGTTCTCTCTGCGGCCGCGCTTGAAACGCACGCGGGTGACGGTCGAGGTGGACTGTCCGGAGGGGCTGGAAATGGACAGCTTTCCCGGCGCGTTGAGCCAAGTGCTGACCAACCTCGTGATCAACGCGTTGATCCACGCCTATGGCGAGGAGCAGCGGGGAACCATCCGGATTGCGGTCCATCCGGACTGCGGCGAGCATGTCGTCATCGATTTTTCCGACGACGGGGCCGGCATCCCCGAGGATCATCTGCAAAAGGTGTTCGAACCCTTCTTCACGACCAAGCGCGGCGAGGGGGGCTCGGGGCTTGGCCTGCACATCGTGCACAGCACGGTGACGGGTGTGCTGGGCGGTACGGTGGCGGTGCGGTCCGTGACCGGGCAGGGTACGGGCTTCACCCTGCGTCTGCCGCGCCGCATCGCGCGGGAGGCCGCGGCGCCAACGGCCCAGCCGCCTCAACCTGGATCGGTGTCGGGGCCGGTGGTGCCGGTCTGACGGACGCCGAGAGATTGCGTCAGGCGTGCAGATCCTGGAGCTGCAAATGCTTGGGCCGGCGGCCGCGCCGCTTGGGCGCCTCAAACGCGGCCGTGGCCCCGTTCTCGCCGCGAACCTCGGCCTTCAACTCCTGAACGCAACGCATTAGCAGCTCCTTCTCACGAAGGTCCTCGCGGTCGGTGATCTCCAGGCAGCTCAGCTTGATCTCGACCAGATCGATCAGCGTTTCGGCGCAGCGGCGTGACAAGCTCATGGCGTCCCCCTGACCAATGATTGCTATCGCGTTCTGGTGGTAAACTACCTGCGATTTTCTAAAAAGTACATAAAATTTTATATAGATTTCGTTCTTTTCTGGCTTGTTCCAAATTTTTGGCGACTAAGCGTTGACAGGCCCCATCCGGATCGTTAGAACGCACCCACGCCAGCGGCGCCACAGAGCGCCGACCCGGTAGGAGGGGTGGCCGAGAGGCTGAAGGCGGCGGTTTGCTAAACCGTTATAGGGGCTCAAACCCCTATCGTGGGTTCGAATCCCATCCCCTCCGCCATTCCTTTCAAATCAAATACTTAGCTGGCTGATTTGGCGGTTTCCTGGGGCTGCAACCCAGGAGAAACCGTTGTGTGCGCCGGTGTCGGTCGGAATGCACCCGGGACAGTGCTCCGCCAATTCCAGGCGGCTGCAAATCGTGAGAATCCGGTGGGTTGGCGTCTACGCTTCCAGCACGGACTCGACCTCCGACAGATCGCTCAGGCGGCGGGCCAGCTTGTCCGTGCACTGGATTTCCAGAATACCGAAGCCGGCGTTCGGTGATATCGCATGCAGGTCGCCGGCCATGCCGTTCTGGCTGGCGAAGCGCTTGACCCGCTCCACCATGGCGTCGCGCTCGGGCCGGCCCGGACGCAGGCCGGGCAAGGGGCGGGTGAACAGGACCTTGTAGCGTTTGAACATGGCGTGAGCCATGGGAGAGGCTCCCGGCCTGCGGAGTGGAGATGGACGCGCCAGGGGATGTGGCACGTCCGCCCCCACCGGTGCAAGCCCTTCAGGCTGCCATCAGTCCTTGGTCGGCTCCACATTCTCCGCACCTTTGCGGGTGCCGCCGAAGCGGTCGGCGCCCTTGGCGTCGGGGGCGTCCGGCTTCTTGTGGTTGCCGGTGTTCTGCTGGTCGTCGGTGTGCTTGACGGTCTCTTCGGTGTGGGGCTGCTTCATAGCGGGGCCTCATGATCCATTCAAAAAGTCACCCCATCAACCGGCCAGGCTTGCGCCCGTTCCCTCGGATCACGTCTCAGATCACATTGGTCTCCAGCAGGGGGCGGTTCTCCGCCAGACGGTCGTAGGCGAAGGCCGACAGGTTCAGGCTGCGGTAGGCGCCGGTCGCGATCAACTCCGCCAGCCCGTGCCCGGCGCCCGGTGCCTGTTGCAGGCCATGGCCGCTGAAGCCGTTGCAGAACAGGAAGTTGCGAAGCTCCGGATGCGGCCCGATGACGGCGTTCTGGTCGATCTCGTTGTATTCGTAGAAGCCGGCCCAGGCGTTGGTGACCTTGATCGCCTCGAAGGCGGGGACGCGTTCGGCCAGCGCCGGCCACATCATCTCCTCGAACAGGTCGTGCTCCACCGTCAGATCGTCAGTGTCCGGATCGCGCTCGGCGGGCGGCGGGGCGCCGCAGATGAACTGCTTGCCCTCGGGCCGGAACCACACGCCGGACGGGTCGATGACCAGCGGGCAGCCGGGAAGCTCCTCGCGGCAATCGAACACGAAAACGCAGCGCTTGCGCGCCGACACCGGCAGGTCCACCCCGGCCATGGTGGCGACGCGGCGGGCCTGCGGCCCGGCGGCGTTGACCGCCACTCCGCAGGACAACTGCCGGCCATCGGCCAGACGCACCGCTGTGACCTTGCCGTCGGCGGTGTCGATTCCCGCGACCTCCCCGGCGATCATGGCGACGCCCAGCGCCTTGGCCTTGCGGCGGAAGGCCTGCATCAGGCTGTAGCCGTCGAACCAGCCCTCCCCGGACAGGCCCAGCGAGCCGAGCGCGATTCCCTCCACGGACAGCCAGGGGAAGCGGGCGGTCAGGTCCTCCGGCGACAGCAGGGCCACGTCGGCCCCGCAGGAGAGCTGGATGGCGTTGTTCCGGCGCAGGATGTCCGCCCCGGCCCCGGTCGCCAGATAGAGATAGCCCGGCTCGCGCAGGCCCAGATCCACCGGGTCGCCGTCCACGGACAGATGCTGCGTCGCGTTGCGGATGAAGGACAGGCCGAACTGCGACAGGGCGATGTTCGCCGGGGTCGAGAACTGCTGCCGGATCGAGCTGGCCGACAGGGCGGAGGAGGCGCGCTGGTAGGTCGGGTCCCGCTCCACCACCGCCACGCTGCCGCCGAAGCCGGGGTCGTTCGCCAGGAAATAGGCGACCGCGCAGCCCATCACACCACCGCCGACGATCACGACGTCGTACCGATCCGCCATCGAACGCTCCCGAATTAACCTTGTTTATCGTTCCGGTGATCGGGCCAGAAGGCGGGGCCGCCGTCAAGAGGGCTCAGGAGGGCCGGCGCTCACCGTCCGGCGCTCACAGCCCGGCGATGGCGCGGGCAACGGTCATCCACTCGTCGCCCGGTTCGGCGTCCCGCAGCGCCAGCAGGGGCGGCCAGACGCCCAACCGGCTGCGGCGGCGCTGGGTGACGAAGCGGTCGATCTCCTCCGGCGTCGGCAGGCGGTCGGACTTGCGCTGGTTGCAGCGGCGGTGCGCCAGCACGACGTTCGGCGCCGCGTCGAGGCCGCCATAGGCCAGCGGGATCAGATGGTCGAAGGTCGCCTTGGCCCCCACCGGCTCCCCGCAATAAAAGCAGCGCCCGCCTTGCAACACGTCCATGAGGCGGTACCCGTCGGGGCTGACCGGCATGACGGCATCCTTCGGCAATTCACACCGGCAGTCGGATCAGCACGCGCAGGCCGCCGTAGGGGCTGTCGCTGAGCGTGATGTCGCCGCCGTGGCTGCGGGCGACGTCGCGGGCGATGGTCAGCCCCAGCCCGGCCCCGCCGGTCGCTTGGTTGCGGGAGCTGTCCAGCCGGAAGAAGGGTTTGAACACGTCGTCGCGGGAAACCTGCGGGATTCCCGGCCCGTCGTCGTCCACCAGGATGTCGATGAAGCCGTGCTCGCGCTCCGCCCGCACCCAGATGCGGTCGCCATGGCGCCGCGCGTTGGACAGCAGGTTGGCGAGGCAGCGGCGGGTCGCGTTGGGGCGCAGCGGCAGGGTGAGCCCGTCCGGCGCCGCCAGGGCCACCTCCGCCCCCTCGCGGCGGACGCCGGAGACCACCTCGTTGAGGATGCGGGTCAGGTCGGTCGGCTGGACGGCCTCCGTCCCCTCGCCGCGGGCGAAAGCCAGATAGCCCTCGATCATCGTCTCCATCTCGGTGACGTCGGTCAGTAGCTCCTCGACCTCCGGCCCGTCGCCGATCATGTCCAGCGCCAGCTTCATGCGGGTCAGCGGCGTGCGCAGGTCGTGGCTGACTCCGGCCAGCATCTCCGTCCGCTGGGTGATCTGGCGGTGGATGCGCTCGCGCATGCGCAGGAAGGCGACAGCGGCCTGCCGCACCTCGGTCGCCCCCTCCGGCTTGAAGTTGCGCACGTCGCGCCCCTTGCCCAGCGCGTCCGCGGCGGCGGCCAGCCGCTTGATGGGGCGGATCTGGTTGCGCATGAAGATGATGGCGACGGTGAACAGCACCAGGGCCGAACCGACCATCCACAGGATGAAGATGTAGCTGGTCGGGCTGAACAGGCGGCGTTCCGGCGACATCACCGACAGCACGCCGTCCGGCATCTGCACGCGGATCTCGTACCATTCGCGGGTGATGCGGGTGTTGATGGCGAAGGGCCGCCGCACCCGCTCGTGCAGCGCCTTGCTGAGCGTGTTCTCCAGCATGCCGCGCAGCTTCGGCGGGTGGTCGGGCAGGGTGCTGCCCGGCTCCAGCGTCACGATCAGGTCGGTGCTGCGCGCGGTGGCGGCCAGCGTCCAGTTGCGCCCTTCCGGGGTCGGGTCGTGCTCCAGCATGCCGATGACCATGGCGATGTCGCCGGCCACCGCGAAGGCCAGCCGGTTCGTCATGGTGTCCCAGTGCCGGTCGTAGAAGATCCAGGTCGCCACCGCCTGGGCCAGGATGACCGGTGTCACGATGATCAGCAGCGAGCGGCCGAACAGCGTCCGGGGCAGGAACCGCTTCAGCAGCCCCGTCTGCTCGCGGCGCGGCATCGGCATCGGTGCGGCGGCGGTGTCGGTGGTCATGGTCCTGGTCCTGGCTTTCCAGCGGTCCCGTTACGGGTCCGGCCTCAACACATAGCCCTCGCCGCGCACCGTGTGGAGGTAGCGCGGCTCCCGCGGGTCGGGCTCGATCTTGCGGCGCAGGCGGGTCACCTGCACGTCGATGGTGCGGGCGTTGCCGGCGACCTTGCTGCGCTCCGTCAACTCCTCGCGCGAGAAGATGGTGCCGGGGGAGGCGGCGAGCACGCGCAGCAGCCCGGCCTCCGCCGTGGTCAGCCGGACCACCTCCTCGCCCGCCCGCAGCTCGTCGCGGTCGGGCAGATAGATCATCGGGCCGAGCTTCACCGGCTGCGGCGGCACCGGGTCCGCCGGTCGGCTGGCCTGGCGGCGCAGAATCGAGTTGATGCGCAGCAGCAGCTCGCGCGGGTTGAAGGGCTTGGCGAGGTAGTCGTCGGCCCCGGCCTCCAGCCCGGCGATGCGGTCGTCCGGCTCGCCCCGCGCGGTCAGCAGCAGGATGGGCAGGTCGCGCTCCCGCCGCAGCGATTCGGTCAGCTCCAGGCCGGTCTCGCCCGGCATCATGATGTCGAGGACCAGCAGGTCGAAGGCGAGCCCGGCCAGCTTCGCCCGCGCCTCCGCGGCGTCCTTCGCGGTGGCCACCAGGAAGCCGTTGCCGGCGAGATACTTGCGCAGCAACTCGCGCAGGCGGGTGTCGTCATCGACGACCAGGATGTGGGGCTGGTCTTCTTCGGTCATGGCGCGACTGTAGCGCAACCCCGCGCGCCGCACCAAGGGAAGCGGCGCCGGCCAGATCATGCATCAGGCCGGGCATCAGACCGGGCATCAGGCCGCGCATCGGGTTCCCATCAGGCCGTCGCATCGGCGCCCGCGGTCAACTCCGCCAGGGTGGACAGGATGCGGTTGGGCGCAGCGGGTTTGGTCAGAACGAGGCAGCCCGCGTCCTTGGCGGCGCGCACGAGGTCGGCGGACAACTCTCCGGTCAGCAGGATGGCCGGAACGTCCCGTCCCAGCACCCCGCGAAGGGTCTGGATGCCGCTCAGCCCATCGGTGCCGCCGGGCAAACGGTAGTCGCTGAGGATTGCCGAGGGAGCCTGAAGCGTGGCCTGGGCGGCGGCGAGGGCGGAATCGAAGCTGTCCGCCGCCATCACACCGGCCCCGGCCTGCTCCAGCAGCAGGGTCAGGGAGCTGCGTTGCAGCGGGTCGTCCTCGACCACCAGCACCCGCCGTCCCGACAGGCGCCTGGGTGATGCCCGCTCCGTCGTCGACGCGGCCGGCGCCACCACCGCCGGCGCCGGGACGGCAGGGGGGCGCGCGCGGGGCAGGGTTACCGCGAAGACGGAGCCGCGCCCGACCCGCGACCGGACATCCAGCGGGTGGCCGAGCAGGCGGGCGGTGTGTTCCACGATGGACAGGCCGAGACCGGCGCCGCGCGACCCGTCGCGGGCGGGGTTGCCGATCTGGTAGAACTCCTCCCAGATCGTGCCCAGCTCGGCGCTGGCGATGCCCTGGCCGCTGTCCCAGATCTCCACCCGCAGGCTGTCGCCACGAGGCCGCGCCCCGACGACCACGCCGCCGCGCGCCGTGTATTTGACGGCGTTGGACAGCAGGTTGCGCAGAATCGGCTGAAGCCGCGCGGGATCGCTGCGCACCCAGGCGGCGGTGGGAATCACGGTCAGCCGCAAGCCCTTGCCCTCGGCCTCCGCCCGCAGTTCGGCGACGAGCTGGTCGAGCAGCGGGGCGAGCGGGAAGGTGCCGATCTCCACCGGCACCACGCCGGCCTCCAACCGCGACAGGGTCAGCAGATCGTCGAGCAGCCGCTGCCCGGCCTGGAGCGACGCCGAAGCCATGGCGCCCAGCTGCTGGAGCGTCGGGTTCGGCGCCTCCTTCAACAGCAGCTCATGGAAGGCGGCCAGACCTTGCAGGGGTTGGCGCAGGTCGTGACTGACGGTCGCCAAGACCTTCATTTTGGCGAGGCTGGCCATCTCCGCGCTGCGCAGGGCCTTCTCCAGATCCACCGTGCGCTGGCGGACGCGTTCGTCCAGACTCTGGTTGGCGCGCAGAAGCTCCGCCCGGACCGCCTCCTCCCGCCGGGCGCCCGCCAGTGCGAAGACGAACAGCACCGAGGCACCGGTCAGGATGCCGCCGCTAATCGCCGTGGTCCACAGGGCGCGTTCCCGCCAGGGCGCCATCACCTCGGCCAGCGGGCGGCTCGCCACCACCACGATCGGGAAACCGGTCAGCATCCGCGCCGCGGTGATCTGCGCGCCCTCCACGATCGCCGGGCCGTCCGGCGGGTCCCAGGGCTGGGGCCAAGCGGCGGAGGGAGGGGCGACGGCGCTGTGCGGCGGCCATTCCGCCAGCTTCTCCCTGCCGCTGGTGAACAGGGCCAGCCGCGCGCCCTCGCCCCAGCCGGCCTCCCCGTACATCTGAGAGAAGTAGGTGTTCTGGATGCCCGCCACCACGATCGCCAGCAGGGCTCCCTCCTCGTCGCGCAGGGCGCGGCTGATGGTGAAGCGTCCCTGGCTGACGCCGGGGCCGGGCAGGTGGGACCCGACATGTAGACCCGGCGGCGGTCCCTGCATGACGCCGAGATGGGCCTGGGCGTAATCCCGCTCCGACAGATCGCGGGGCGGCGGCGGGTGTTCCGCGCTGTCCAGAAGCAGCCGGCCCCGCGCGTCGAGCGCCCAGACGCCGGCGATCTGCGGCAGGCGTTCGGCGCGGGCGCGCATCGCGGCCTGGATGCGCTGCCCTTCCGCGGGGTCGCGGCGGTCCCACCGCTCCAGCGCGTCCAGCAGCATGCGCAGTTGCGCGTCCCCCGATTCGATGGCGCGGCTGGCATGTTCGTCGAGAAGGTGAGCCGTGGCGGTGAATTCGCGGCGGGCCTGTTCCAGTGTGGCGTGGCGGTCGCGGGAGACCGACAGGGCGGACACGCCGACGCACAGGGCGGCAAAGGTCAGGAAAGCGGCCACGAGATGGGCGCGCTGCATGCCGCCGGCTCCTTCAGGAAAGCTAAGGCAAAAGAATCGGGCTGCCAAAACTATGGGCTAAGCAACAAGCCCTGGACAACTCTGCCGAAGGGCAGGGCCGACACCGACGATCGAGGCAAGAGTCGCGAGTCGAAACATGTGTCTGGGCTTTGACCGGAGGGTTCGGGTTGCATCCCGGCCTTTCGATCCCCACGTGAGAAGAGTCGAATTTCTTTGGGTCTACGGTCCGCTTGCAGATCGCTGCGTCTGGTCCTTCCCCTCGGTGATTTGATGTGAACCCGTGGCATGAGCGCCATGGGAAACCTCGTTCAAGGAACTACCAGATGGCTACTGGAACCGTGAAATGGTTCAACACCACCAAGGGCTACGGCTTCATCCAGCCGGATGATGGGACGGCCGACGTGTTCGTCCACATCTCCGCCGTTGAGCGGTCGGGCATCAACATTCATGAAGGCCAGAAGCTGTCGTACGAACTCCAGCGCGACCCCAAGAAGGGCAAGAGCGCCGCGGCCAACCTGAAGGAAGCGTAATTTTCAGCCCCGATTTTTTCGGGGCCGCTCATTCAGGGGCCGGTTGCCCCCAATCCTGTAACAGCCGCTTCACAAAAGAAACGCATGCTCCAAGGACCATCGGGACCGCCCGGATGGTGTCATGGGGCACGATGACGATCACAGGAGGCATGCATGGCATCCGATAACCGCAGCGCGGATCGGAATGATCTCGACTCCATGACCCGCGAGTTTCTTGCGAAGGGGGGTAAAATCGTTCAGTGCCCGCCGGGGTCTTCGGACAGCGTGGTTTACAAGCGCACCTCCTTCCGTCGTCGCGGCGCCGCGAACGCCGCGGGCAAGGAAGGGGCGGAGGGTGCCGCCGGCACTCCGCCGGCGGATGCGGCTCCCCCCGCCGCTGCGGAGCCGGCCCCAACCCCGGCCAAGGATTGAGTCGACTGGACATTGACTTGGCCGGGATTGGCTTGCCCGGGATTGACATGGCCGGAGATTGACCCGACTGGCTTTCGGCCCGGTTCCTACCGCTTCACGGCGGCGAGCCGGGCCGGCACGGGGGGCGTGAACTTCACCCGGTCCTCTTCATCCATCATGCCCAGCATCACCTTGCGGAAGCCCTCGACGGCCTCCGCCCCGGCCATGCGGTAGGCGCGGGCGATCCGCTGCCGCTGCGTTTCGGACAGCTGGCGTTCCAGCTCCACGCCCTTTTCCGTCAGTTCCAGCAGACGTTGCCGCCGGTCCCGCACGCCCGTCTGCTGCTGGATGAATTCCTGCCGGACCAGCTCCCCCAGCACGCGCGACAGGCTCTGCTTGGTGATCTTCAGGATCGCCAGAAGCTCCGACACGGTGATCTTCGGATAGCGCCCGACGAAATAGATGACGCGGTGGTGCGCCCGGCCGAAGCCGATCTGCGCCAGGATCTCGTCCGGCTCCGCGGTGAATTCCCGATAGGCGTAGAACAGCAGCTCCATGCCCGTGCGAAGTTCCTCCTCGCGCAGGAAAAGCTGGTTCACGCCCGCTTTTATGTCAGCCATGTTGACGTGATCGGTGCGATTCGTTACAAATGGGTCAATAAGCCAGACATAAACGAACAAAGGCCGCGAAACAAGCGCGGCTTTCGACAATTCCATTCCAAGTCCCGAACAACGGGCCAAAGACCAAGGTGGGAGCCGCCATGTCCATCCTTCCCTTCGACGACCGCGACGGCGTGATCTGGTACGACGGCGCGCTGGTGCCGTGGCGCGACGCGAATCTGCACGTCCTGTCGCACGGCCTGCACTACGCGAGCTGCGTGTTCGAAGGCGAGCGCGTCTACAACGGCACGGTGTTCAAGCTGACGGAGCACAGCGAACGTCTGGCCGCCTCCGCCCGCATCCTGGGCTTCGAGCTTCCCTATTCTGTGGCGGAGATCGACGCGGCGACCAACGAGACGGTGAAGGCGATGGGCTTCACCGACGCCTATGTCCGCCCGGTGGCGTGGCGCGGCAGCGAGATGATGGGCGTGGCGGCGCAGGCGAGCCGCATCCACGTCGCCATCGCCGTCTGGCAGTGGCCGAGCTATTTCAGCCCCGAGGCGAAGATGGCCGGCATCAAGCTGACCTGGGCGCCGTGGCGCCGCCCGGCCCCGGACACCGCCCCCACCGCGTCGAAGGCGGCGGGTCTCTACATGATCTGCACGCTCTCCAAGCACGCGGCGGAGGCCGAGGGCTATCAGGACGCGCTGATGCTCGACTACCGCGGCTATCTGGCCGAGGCGACGGGGGCGAACCTGTTCCTGGTGATGGACGGCAAGATCCACACGCCGAAGCCCGACTGCTTCCTGGACGGCATCACCCGCCGCACGGTGATCGACCTCGCCAAGGCCCGCGGCATCGAGGTCATCGAACGCCACATCCAGCCGGACGAACTGGCGAACACCCAGGAGGTCTTCCTGACCGGCACCGCCGCGGAAGTGACCCCGGTCGGCCAGATCGGCGACCACCGCTTCACGCCGGGCCGCGTCTGCGAGACGCTGGTGAAGGATTACGACGCGCTGGTGCGCGGGTAAGGGACTTGCTTCTTCTCCTCCCCGGCCATTTCCCCAACCTGTTGGGGCCGGGGAGGGATTTACCTCCGGACAAGCCCACGCTCGACAGCGGGGGTGGGGTGGGCCATATACTCGGTTCCCGTTCCGTACCCCTGACGTGAGCGCACCCGCATGTCCCATCCCGTCCTGACCGCCCTCCCGCAGAAGTCCCTGCCCAAGCTGGAGGCGGGCAAGAAGTTCGAACTGGTGTCGGAGTTCAATCCCTCCGGCGACCAGCCGCGCGCCATCGGGGAGCTGACCGAGGGGCTGCGCGCCGGCGAGAAGGATCAGGTGCTGCTCGGCGTCACGGGCTCCGGCAAGACTTTCACCATGGCGCACGTCATCCAGCACGTCCAGCGCCCCACCCTGGTGCTCGCCCCGAACAAGACGCTGGCGGCGCAGCTCTATGGCGAGATGAAGTCCTTCTTCCCGAACAACGCGGTGGAATACTTCGTCTCCTACTACGACTACTACCAGCCGGAAGCCTACGTCCCGCGCACCGATACCTTCATCGAGAAGGAATCCTCGATCAATGAGCAGATCGACCGGATGCGCCACTCGGCGACGCGGGCGCTGCTGGAGCGGGACGACGTCATCATCGTGGCGTCGGTGTCCTGCATCTACGGCATCGGCTCGGTCGAAACCTATTCGGAGATGACCGTCGATCTGCGCAAGGGCCAGGTGGTCGCCCAGCCCGACCTGCTGCGCAAGCTGACCGAGCTTCAGTACAAGCGCAACGACGCGGCCTTCGGGCGCGGCCTGTTCCGGGTGCGCGGCGACACGGTGGAACTGTTCCCCGCCCATATGGAGGACCGCGCGTGGCGCATCTCGCTGTTCGGCGACGAGATCGAGGGCATCCATGAGATCGACCCGCTGACCGGCGAGAAGATCGCCTCGCTGGAAGCCGTGCGCATCTATCCCAACAGCCACTATGTGACGCCCAAGCCGACGCTCAACCAAGCCATCGAGCAGATCAAGCGCGAGCTGAAGCTCCGGCTGGAGGAGTTCAACGCCCAGGGCAAGCTGCTGGAGGCGCAGCGGTTGGAGCAGCGCACGACCTTCGACATCGAGATGATGGCGGCCACCGGTGCCTGCGCCGGCATCGAGAACTATTCCCGCTACCTGACGGGCCGCGCGGCGGGCGAGCCGCCGCCGACGCTGTTCGAGTATTTGCCGGGCGACGCGCTGCTGATCGTGGACGAAAGCCACGTCATGGTGCCGCAGATCGGCGGCATGTACCGCGGCGACCGGATGCGCAAGGAGACGCTGTCCGAATACGGCTTCCGCCTGCCCAGCGCCATGGACAACCGCCCGCTGAAGTTCGAGGAGTGGGAGGGCATGCGCCCGCAGACGGTCTTCGTCTCGGCCACCCCCGGCCCCTGGGAGATGGAGCGCACCGGCGGCGTCTTCGCCGAGCAGGTGGTCCGCCCGACCGGCCTGATCGACCCGGAGGTGATCATCCGTCCCACCGAGACGCAGGTGGACGACCTGATCCACGAGTGCAAGGAGGTGGTGGCGAAGGGCAACCGCGTGCTGGTTACCACGCTCACCAAGAAGATGGCGGAGGCGCTGACCGAATACATGCACGAGGCGGGGCTGCGCGTGCGCTACATCCACTCCGACGTGGAGACGCTGGAGCGCATCGAGATCATCCGCGACCTGCGGCTCGGCGCCTACGACGTGCTGGTCGGCATCAACCTGCTGCGCGAGGGGCTGGACATCCCGGAATGCTCGCTGGTCGCCATCCTGGACGCCGACAAGGAGGGCTATCTGCGTTCCAAGACCTCCCTGATCCAGACCATCGGCCGCGCCGCCCGCAACATCGAGGGGCGGGCGATCCTCTACGCCGACAAGATCACCGGCAGCATGCAGTACGCCATCGACGAGACGGCGCGCCGCCGCGAGAGACAACGGGCGTACAATCTGGAGCACGGCATCACGCCGGAATCCGTGAAGAAGGCGATCGGCGACATCCTGGAGAGCGTGTACGAGCGCGGCGATCACGTCACCGTGAAGACCGGCCTGAACGCGTCGGAACTGGTCGGCCACAACCTGAAGTCCGTGATGGCCGACATGGAGAAGCGCATGAAGGCCGCCGCCGCCGACCTGGAGTTCGAGGAGGCCGCCCGCCTGCGCGACGAACTCCGCCGGCTGGAAGCGATGGACCTCGGGCTGGAGCAGCCGGGCAGCATCGGCATCAGCTCCGCCCGGCAGGGCCGCGGCATTCCCGAGGGCGCTCCGAAGAAGCAGGGACGCCGGGGACGGCGCTGACCGGGACGGCGCCACCTCCGGAATAATATCTCCATCGCAGGCGTTCATCCTGTCAGCACGGCCCGCCCGCCGGGCCGCGACCCCTGGCACAGGAACGCCAATGACGACGCTCCGCTCGCTGTCCCTTCTGTCCTTCGCCGCCCTTCTCCTGTCCGGCTGCTACGTCGCCGCCGGGACACCCGCACCCGTCTACGGCTATGGACACCGTTCCTATGGGTACGGCTATTACGAGCGCCCGCTGTACCGCCATTACGGGCCGCCGCCCGTGGTGTATGGCCGCCCCTACTACGGCGGCTACTATGGCGGCCATCGCGGCGGTCATCATGGCGGCCCCCGTCACCATCAACGGCACGGCGGGCACCGTCACGGCGGCTGGTAGGAAGCGGCCGGGACCGGCCCGCTCCCGGAAATCGTCGTTAACAAAGGCTCAATGCTTTGGTCCGATCATGACCTGAATACATTCGCTCCCGCTGATGCACGAATCCGAGGCGCGGGGGTGACGCAGGGCAGGAAAGGGTCAGGGACCCATGAGCGACCAACTCACCAAGGATGATGTGTCCCGGCTGCTGTCGGACCCGTCGCCGAACAGCCGCTCCGAACTGGCGGTCAAGGTTGCCAGGCAATTCTCCGCGACCACCTTGACGGACAGTGAGCGACGGCTTGCCGAGGACATCATCCGCTTCATGGCGCGTGACGCCGTGGTGCGCGTGCGCCAGTCGCTGGCCGAGAATTTGAAGGCCAACCCGGCGCTGCCGCGCGACGTCGCGCTGATGCTGGCCCGCGACGTCGAGGCCGTGGCGATCCCCGTGCTCAGCGTCTCCACGGTGCTGACCGACGCCGATCTCGTCGAGCTGGTGCGGACCGGAACCGACGCCAAGCACACCGCCATCGCGCAACGCCCCGCCTTGTCGGCCAGCGTCGCCGACGCGCTGATCGACACCGCGTCGGAAGGGGCGGTGGCGGTTCTGGTCGCCAACGAAAGCGCGGATCTCGGCGAGCGCACGCTCGGCCGGGTCATCGAGCGCTTCGCCGACAGCGAAACCGTGCAGGAACCGCTGGTCCAGCGCGCCCGCCTGCCGATCACCATCGCCGAGCGGCTGGTCGCCGTGGTCTCGGAAAAGCTCCGGCAGCATCTGGTGACCAACCACGACCTTCCCGCCAAGGTCGCCGCCGACCTGATCCTGCAAAGCCGCGAACGCGCCACCGTCTCCCTCTTCTCCGGAGAAAATGATGAGGGCGCGCTGGAGCGGCTGGTCGCGCAGCTGTCGCGCAGCGGCCGGTTGACCCCGTCGCTGCTGGTGCGGGCGCTGTGCATGGGCGACAGCGCCTTCTTCGAGACGGCCCTGTCCCATCTGGCCAACGTGCCGCTCACCAACGCCCGCCTGCTGATCCACGACGCCGGGCGGCTGGGCCTGAAATCCATCTATGACAAGGCCAAGCAACCGCCGGCCCTGCTGCCCGCCTGCCGGATCGCCTTGGACGTGCTCAAGGAAACCCCCTACGACGGTGAGGCGCACGACATCGAACGCCACCGCCGCCGGGTGATCGAGCGCATCCTGACCCAGTACGAGGATCTGGCGGCCGAGGATCTGGACTATCTGCTCGACAAGCTGGGCGATCTCATGCGTGTGGAAACGGAATAACGTCGATGAATCCGAAGATTGCCGGTTGCGCAGTTTTCGGTTGCGTCTTTGAGCGACGTCAGAAACTTTTCATTTCTCATGTGTCTGCGGTGATCTGACGATCGCGCTTTGATCACAAGTGGCCCATTCCATGGTGCCATCTTGCGACGTTCGCTGTTCCTAACCCTTCGCTTCCGGCCGGCGGACGTGCGTGGGGCGTTCGGCCCCTATCTCAACGTCTTTCTGGTGACCCAGAAGCATTGGAGCCAGTTGGAGGTCGGGCTGATGACCAGTCTGGCCGGCTGGCCCTTGCCGTACAGACACCCATCGGGGCGGCCATCGATGCCGCCCACCGCAAGCGGGAAGCCATCGCCCTGGCGCTGGCCGCCCCGTTCCTGGGCCTGCCGGAAACCGCTCCGGCCAGCCCCGCCGAAGCCGAGGTGGGACCGTTGGAAGAACCCAGCCTCGACAAATGACCCATGCGGAGCCGGCGGTGTTTTCAGAACGCTCGGGCTTCCTTGAGGCCGGCGATGGGCGGGGCCGTCAGACGGGCGGCGGGCAGGAGGATGGTCACCGTCGTGCCGTGCCCCGGCGCGCTGTCCAACTCCACGCGACCGCCGTGCAATTCGGCGAAGCGGCGGACGATGGGCAGGCCCAGCCCGATCCCCTCATGCTGACGCACGAGCGAGCGTTCGCCTTGGATGAACGGGCTGAAGACGTGATCGACGATCTCCGGTGGGACGCCGGGACCGTCGTCGGCGACGGCGATGGCGACCATCCCGCCCTGCACGGCGATCCGCAGCGAGACCCGCCCGCCCCGGTGACCGAACTTCACCGCGTTGTCCAGCAGATGGACGATCATCTCCGCCAAGCGGCGCCGGTCGGCGCGCAACGTGACGGGCGGTCCGGGCTGAAGCGTGATGGTCTGCGACTTGGCCTGCGCCTTGGCGCCGAGAAGATCGATGCAATGGATCAGCAGGCCGGGCAGGTCGATGGTCGATTCGGCGAGGTCGATGCCGCCGGAGCCGCGCGTGAAGTCCAGGATGTTGTTGACCATGCCGAGCAGCGCCTTGCCGCTCTCCTCAATCAGCCGGACATAATCCAGATAGTCGCGGTGGCCGAGCGGCCCGTGGGCCTCGCTGGACAGCACCTCGGCGAAGCCGATGATGGCGTTCAGGGGTGTCCGCAACTCGTGGCTGGTCACCGACAGGAAGTCGAGCTTGGCCCGGTCGGCCTGCCGTGCCGCCTCCAGGGCGGTGCTGAGTTCCGCCGTGCGCTCCGACACGCGGCGTTCCAGCCCGCGGTTCTGCTCGGCAGCGCGCTGGTAGAGCTTGCGGATCTCCAGCACGCTGCGCACGCGGTGCAGCAACTCCCAGGCGATGAAGGGCTTGGTGAGGAAGTCGTTGGCCCCCAGTTCCAGCGAGCGCCGCCGCGTCTCCTGGTCGGTGTGGGCGGTCAGCACCAGGATGGGCACGTAATCGTCGCCGTAGAGCGCGTTGACGCGCTCCATCAGATCGAAACCGCTCATGTGCGGCATGCGGATGTCGATCAGCAGAAGGTCGAAGCGCTGCGCCTCGCAGAGGGCGGGAACCCGGCGGGGGTCGGTTTCACCCCGGACGGCGGTGTAGCCCTCGTGGGTCAGGATGTCGCGCACCAGATCGACGTTCGACGTGTTGTCGTCGACGATCAGGATGGCGGCATCCTTGACGTCCCGCGCCAGGGTCGGGTCGAGAGCGCTGCGGGTCATGACGGTGCCGTCAACGCCCGTTGGACGCGCCTTTGCATGCTGACCTCCACCTGTGCGCCGCCCCGCGGGATTTTACGGGTTTTAGATTAACCTTGCGCACAGGAGGCCCGTCAAGACCGGTGGAGACAAATAAATGCAATATTCTGTCGCGTTAGCGGTATCACCCGCAGGATTCGTTAAAACCTACGGCGGTTGTTGGCTTCAGGCGCGTTTTTCCCAACCGCCGCGGTCGTTTTGCTGCCAGTAGGTGAGGGCGTGTCCGGCGGCCTTGCAGATCTTCCAGCGGTCCCGCGCGGCGAGCACCGCCTCCCCGTCATTGCCGTCGAACAGGTCGCAGACGAGGTCGAAGGAGCCCATCGCGTCGCTGGTCACCCCGTCCACCAGGACCAGGACGGTCGCCCCGTTGGGGTTCTCCTCCTCGGCGGTCAGCCAGACCGGCTGTTCGGCGGCGAAGCCGTCGCGGGAAGCGCCATGCGGCAGGAAGGAGGAGGGGTCGTAGGTCCACAAATGCTGATTGAGCGCGTCCACCCGCTCCGGCGAGCCGGCCAGGACGACGGCACGCCAATTGCGCTCCAGAACCTTTTCCAGGATCTTCGGCAACGCCTGTTCGAGCGTGCGCCGCTGGAGGTGATAAAAACGGACCTCGGTCATGGCCTCATCGTCCGGAAGTCCTGCGGTCCGTGAATGCGTCCGGCGGGGCGGCGCCCCGCCGGACGAGGACCTTACTTGCTCTCGTGATAACTCGCCACGAAGCGGTCGAGCAGGCGGACGCCGAAGGCGGTGCCGCCCTTCGGCACGGTGGCCGTGTCCTTCTTCGACCAGGCAACGCCGGCGATGTCGATGTGCGCCCAGGGCAGGTCGTCGACGAAGCGCTTCAGGAACTGCGCGCCGACGATGCTGCCGGCCCCGCGGCCCGACCCGACGTTCTTCATGTCGGCGATGTCGGAGTTGATGTCCTTGTCGTAGGCGTCGCCCATCGGCAGGCGCCACAGCGGCTCGCCCACCGATCGGCCGGCGGCCAGCAGGTTCTCGGCCAGCCAGTCGTCGTTGGCGAACAGGCCGGCGTGCTCATGGCCCAGCGCGATGATGACCGCACCGGTCAGGGTGGCGAGGTCCACCAGCAGGCGCGGCTTGAAGGTCTCCTGCGCGTAGGTCAGGCAGTCGGCCAGGACGAGGCGGCCTTCCGCGTCGGTGTTGATCACCTCGATGGTCTGGCCGGACAGCGAGGTCACCACGTCGCCGGGGCGCTGCGCGGTGCCGGACGGCATGTTCTCCACCAGGCCGACGATGCCGACGGCGTTGACCTTCGCCTTGCGGGCCGCCAGCGCGCGCATGGTGCCGATGACCACCGCGGCGCCGCCCATGTCCCACTTCATGTCCTCCATCCCGGCGGCGGGCTTGATGGAGATGCCGCCGGTGTCGAAGGTCACGCCCTTGCCGATGAAGGCGAGCGGGCGGCGGTCCTCGGCGTCGGGGGCGCCGTCCCAGCGCATCACGACGACGCGCGGCTCGAAGGCGCTGCCCTGGGCGACGCCGATCAGCGCGCCCATGCCGAGCTTCCTCAGCTTCTTGAGGTCCAGCACCTCGACCTGCAGGCCGACGTCGGCCAGATCCTTGCAGCGGTCGGCGAGGCTTTCCGGATTCAGGACGTTGGCCGGCTCCGACACCAGATCGCGGGTGTAGGCGACGGACTCGGCCAGCGGCTCCAGGCGGCCATAGGCGCGCTTGGCGGCGTCCGGCTCCGCGGTCAGGACGATCATCTTCTTGAGGGAGGGCTTGGCCTCCTTCTTCTCGGTCGTCCGGTACTTGTCGAAGCGGTAGGAGCGGAGCTGAGCGCCGAAGGCCAGTTCCGCGGCGGCGGCGTCGGGCGCCACGGTGCCGCCGTCCGGCAGGTCGAGCAGGACGGAGACCTCCGTCTCGCCGGACTTGTCCAGGGCGGCGACGATGGCGCCGCCGGCGGCCTGGAGGGCGGCGTCGGACAGGTCCTCGCCCTTGCCGATGCCGACCAGCAGGACGCGGTCGAACTCCACCCCGGCGGGGGCGAGGATCGTCAGCGTCTCCTCCTTCTTGCCGGTGAAGCGGCTGGCCTTCATGGCGCGGGACAGCGTGCCGCCCGTCTTCTGGTCGAGATCCCGCCCCGCGGCGCCGAGCGCGCGATCGGTGGCGACGGTGACGGCGACGGTGCCGGACTTTGGCAGCGCGGGCTTCGCAAAGGCGAACTTCATCGGCTCCTCTCGGGCTCCTCTCGGCTGGGACGGCCGGCGCGCGGGCGCCGGGGCGGTGGGATCGATCCGCAACCACCCTGGGATAAAGACCTTCCCGTGCGCCCTGTCAAGGCGCGGACCGGTTGTTTCCCGCGCCCGTCCGCAGTACATAGCCCCGGCACGCCGTGGTGGAAGCCCCCGGCGCGCCGCGTACCGCCCGTCGATCGGCCGGGGAGGCCGGAGCCCATGTATTCATCCGCCACGCTGTCGCGCTACATCGGGCGCCAGTTCGTCACCTGGTTTCTGCTGCTGCTCGGCATCCTGCTGTCGATCATCCTCCTGCTCGACGTCGTGGAGCTGCTGCGGCGCGCCGGGACCAAGCCGGACATCACCTTCTGGCTGGTCCTCCGCATGGCCCTGCTGAAGCTGCCGGAGATCGGCCAGCAGATCTTCCCCTTCGTGATCCTGTTCAGCGGCATGTTCACCTTCTGGCGGCTGACGCGCAGCGCGGAGCTGGTTGTGGCCCGCGCGGTCGGCGTGTCGGCGTGGCAGTTCCTGACCCCGGTGCTGATCGCCGCGCTGATGATCGGCGCGGTGAAGGTGACGATGATCAACCCGGTCGGCGCCGTCTTCATCGCCAAGTACAACCAGCTCCAGGACCGCTATCTGAAACTGAAGTCGAGCAGCTTCGACGTCTCGCGCAGCGGCCTCTGGCTGCGCCAGCAGGAGGCGGGGGAGCAGTATTTCATCCACGCCGACGGGGTGAACCCGCTGTCCTTCGAGATGAGCCAGGTGATCGTCCTGCGCTTCGACACCGACATGACCTACATCGGCCGGGTGGACGCGCCGCGCGCCGTTCTGCGCGACCGGAAGTGGGAATTGCAGGACGCCACGATCAACCTCGGCAAGAAGGAATCGGAGACGGTTCCGACCTACGTCATTCCGACGGAGCTGAACCGGACCACCATCGAGGAGAGCTTCGCTTCGCCGGAGACGATCTCCTTCTGGGACCTGCCGCAATTCATCCGCACGCTGGAGGCCACTGGCTTCCCGGCGATCCGTCACCGGCTGCATTACCAGTCGCTGCTGTCGCAGCCCCTGCTCTATGTGGCGATGGTGCTGTTCGCCGCGGCCTTCTCGCTGCGGCTGCCGCGGCGCGGCGGCACCATGACCATGGTGTCCGGCGGCGTTCTGACCGGCTTCGTGCTGTTCGTGATGACCGACGTGATCCGCACCTTCGGCATATCCGAAACCATCCCGCTGGCCATGGCGGCGTGGAGCCCGGCCTGCGTCAGCGTGCTGCTGGGCACCGCGGTGCTGCTGCATCTGGAGGACGGCTGACGCCGGATCTGGAGCAAGGCTGACACCGGCCGCCCGGTCTTTGGACACAATTCCGTTCCAGGATGCGGCCCACGATTCCGTTTACACGCGCCCAGGGGGGCCGTATTAAACGGCAACCACCTCTGGAGTCTGGAGCACCATGCAGAGTTTGCGAGCCGTCCGGTCTGCCTTCGCCGTGGCGACCGCCTGCGCCCTTCTTGCCGCCGGCGCGCCCGCCGCGGCCCAGACGCGGGCTCCCAACGCTCCAAACAGCCCTGCTGCGGGAACGCAAGGCCCCGCGGAACGCATCGCCGCCGTCGTGAACGACGAGGTCATCTCGCTGTCCGACGTGCACGCGCGAATCCGCCTCGCTCTGCTGAACGCCGGTGCCCAGGACAGCGCGGAGACGCGCCAGCGCCTGACCCCGCAGGTGCTCCGCCAGCTGATCGATGAGCGGCTCCAGCTCCAGGAGGCCAAGCGGCTCGGCGTCTCGGTCCCGTCGAAGGAGATCGACGAGGCCATCGGGCGCATCGCCGAGCAGAACCGGATGGGCCGCCCGCAGCTCGAAGCCCTGCTGAAGACCCAGAACGTTCCGCTTTCCACCCTGCGCGAGCAGGTGCGGGCGCTGCTGTCCTGGCAGCGGGTGATGCAGCGCCGCATCCGGCAGGAGGTGGTGGTCGGCGACGAGGAGATCGACGCCGTGATGCAGCGCATCAAGGCCAACATCGGCAAGCCGGAGTATCTGGTGGCCGAGATCTTCCTGGCCGTGGACAGCCCGGACCAGGACGAGGAGGTGCGGCGCAACGCCGAGCGGCTGGTCGAGGAGGTGCGCCGCGGCGGCAACTTCGCGGCGCTGGCCCGCCAGTTCTCGCAGTCCGCCGGCGCCGCCGCGGGCGGCGACATGGGCTGGGTCCGCACGGGCGAGCTGAACGCGGAGCTGGACAAGACCCTGTCCACCATGCGCGCCGGCCAGCTGTCGTCGCCGGTCCGCACGGCGACCGGCTATCACGTCCTGCTGGTGCGCGACCAGCGTCCCTTCGGCAGCACCGCCTCCACCGCCCCGCCGCCGGCTCCGCCGCCGCGCCCGCGGCCCCAGCCGAAGCCCGATCTGGCCAAGGCCAAGGTCAACATGAAGCAGATCGTCATCCCGGCCCCCTCGAAGGAGGAGCTGAAGGCCGTCCAGGCCCAGGCGGAGAAGTTGCGCAAGTCGATCAAGAGCTGCACGGACTTCGACGAGAAGGCGCGGGCGATGGGCATTCCGGAGTCGGGCGACATGGGCACGCTGCGGGTCAAGGACCTCGCACCGGGCCTCCAGCAGCTCGCCGTCGGCATCCCGCTCGGACAGCCCAGCCCGGTGCTGATGAGCCCGGGCGGCGCCGTCATCCTGATCGTCTGCAAGCGCGACGTGCCGATGATCGAGCCGCCGCCGGAGCCCGAGCCGCAGCCGGTGGCCGCCCCGGCCCCGCCGCCGATCGATCCCAAGGACATCAAGATGCCGCCGCGCGAGGAGATCGAGCGCGACCTGATCAACGAGCGCGCCGACCTGCTGGCCCGCCGCTACCTGCGTGACCTGCGCCGCACCGCCTTCGTGGAGATCCGCAACTGATGACCGAATCCGGCGTCCGGCCGCCGCTCGTCCTGACCATGGGCGAGCCGGCGGGGATCGGCGGGGAGATCGCACTCAAGGCCTGGGCGGCCCGCGCGGACGGCGCGGTGCCGCCCTTCGTCCTTCTGGACGATCCCGCCCGCCTGGAGGCGCTCGCCGCCCGGCTCGGCCTGCCGGTTCCGGTGAAGGCGGTGGGCAGCATGGCCGAGGGTGCTGCGCTGTTCGGCACGGCCTTGCCGGTGCTGCCCCAGCCGCTGGCGGCGCCGGTCACGCCGGGCCGGCCCGACCCGGCCAACGGGGCGGCGGTGATCGCCAGCATCGACCGGGCCGTCGAGTTGGTCCGCCGGGGGGAGGCGTCGGCGGTCGTCACCAACCCGATCCAGAAATCGGCGCTCTACGCCGCCGGCTTCCGCCATCCCGGACACACGGAATATCTCGCCCATCTGGCCGGTCTGACCGCTGGTTTGACGGGCGAGCCGGTGATGATGCTGGCCGCGCAGGATTTGCGTGTCGTGCCGGTGACCATCCATGTCTCCGTTCGCGACGCCGTGCCGCTCGTGACGCGGGAGGCGATCCTCCACGCCGGGCGGGTCACCGCGGCGGCGCTGGCCCGCGACTTCGGCATCGCCCGGCCCCGGCTGGCCGTCGCCGCCCTGAACCCCCACGCGGGGGAGGGTGGCGCCATGGGGCGCGAGGAGATCGACGTCATCGCCCCGGCGGTCGCCGCCCTGCGGGCGGAGGGCATCGACGCGGTGGGGCCGAAGCCCGCCGACACGCTGTTCCACGCGGCGGCGCGGCGCGGCTACGACGCGGCGCTGTGCATGTACCACGATCAGGCGCTGATCCCGCTGAAGACCATCGATTTCGACACGGGGGTCAACATCACGCTGGGGCTGCCCTTCGTCCGCACCTCGCCGGACCATGGGACGGCGCTGGACATAGCCGGCACGGGCAAGGCCGGCGCGTCGAGCCTGATCGCCGCCCTGACGACGGCGGAGGCCATGGCCGCCCGCCGCCGCGCGTAGGCTTCAGAGGCGGACCGAGCTGCTGGAGAAGCGGCTGGCCGAGCTGTGGTCGATGGAGGACAGCGCGACCGACGCGCCGACGGCGATGATGATGGCGGCGGCGAAGCCGAGCAGCATGGCTTTCATGGGGGAGCTCCTGGAGCCTGATTCTGGTTTTGGCGCAAACGCGCCTTTTTCCAAGACCATAAGCGGGGCGGAGCGCGCTTTCAACCACACTCGGGACTCGGCCGGGAGCGGGCGTCGGCAGGGGCGCCTACGCCGCGGAGGTCAGCGCGTTGCGCAGCACCTCCGGCGCCACCGGCTTGTGCAGGAGGCGGTGGCCGCTCTGCTGGACCTCGGCGATGCGGGCGGGGTCGGTGTCGCCGGTCAGCACCAGCGCGGGCACCCGCACCCCGCACACCCCATAAATGTCGCGGATGGCCTGAAGCCCCGTTCGCCCCTCGCGCAGGCGGTAGTCGGCGACGATCATATCGGGGCGCTGGCCGAGGCTGGTCAGGGTGCCCACCGCCTCGTCGGCTGAGACGGCGGCCACCACCTCGTACCCCCACTCCTCCAGCATGGTCCGCATGGAGAGCAGGATGATGGCGTCGTCCTCCACCACCACGACCAGCCCCTTGCTGCCGTTGGCGGCGGGCTGGGCGCCGGACTGGGCGGCCGGGCGGCAGGTCTTCATCACTTGGCGCGGCGCGACCGACGGTACGGTCAGGCCGAAGGCACTGCCCCGTCCCGGGCGGGAGCGCAGGGTCACCTCGTGGCCGAGCAGACCGGCCAGCCGCCTCACGATGGCGAGCCCCAGCCCCAGCCCCTTGCGCCGGTCGCGCTCGGGGTTCGCGAGCTGGGTGAATTCCACGAACACCTCGTCGCGCTTGCTCTCGGGGATGCCGATGCCGGTGTCGAGAACCTCCACCCGCAGGCCGTTGCCGGTGCGGCGGCAGCCGATCAGGATCCGCCCGCTCTCCGTGTAGCGGATGGCGTTCTCGACGAGATTGCGCAGGATGCGCTCGACCAGCGCCGGGTCGCTGCGCGTCCAGGCGTCGGTGGGGACGTGGCGCAACGCGATCCCCACCTCCTCCGCGCGGCCCCGGTATTCCTCGGCCAAACGCTGCAACAGGGGACCCAGCGCGAACTCCGTCACCGCGGGGGTGACCACGCCGGCGTCGAGCCGCGACACGTCCAGCAGGCTGTCCAGAAGCGTGCGCAGGCCGTTCAGCGACTCGCTCATGCTGGCCAGAAGGGGGGAGGCGGGATGGCCGTCGAGCCGGTCGGACAGGGCGTGGGCGAAGAAGAACAGCGACTGCACGGGCTGGCGCAGGTCGTGGCTGGCCGCGGCGAGGAACTTGGTCTTCGCCATGTCCGCGCGCTCGGCCTTGTCGCGGGCGGCGAGAGCCTCCTCGCGGGCGCGCTCCGCCTCCGCCTTGGCGCGGTGCAGCGCGTCCTCCGCCGCCTTGCGGGCGGTGATGTCGCGCATGATGCCGGTGAACAGGCGCTGCCGCCCGTCGTGCCATTCGGCCACCGACAGCTCCAGCGGGAAGAGGGAGCCGTCCTTGCGCCGGCCCTCCACCTCGCGCCCGATGCCGATGATCCGCCGCTCGCCGGTCTCGCGGAAATGGGCCATGTAGCCATCGTGGGCGGAGCGGTGCGGCTCTGCCATCAGGATGCGGACGTTCGCCCCGATGGCCTCCACCGCGCCGTAGCCGAAGGTCGTCTCGGCCGCCCGGTTGAAGGACTGGATGGTGCCCGTCTCGTCGATCACCACGATGGGGTCCACGGCGGTGTCGACGACGGAGCGGTAACGCGCCTCCTGCCCCGCCGCGCGCTCCGCCGAGCGGCGGCGGTCGATCAGGACGGAGAGCAGCCCCAGCGAGAGGATCAGCAGCGTCCCGATCCCGGTTCCCACGGCGAGGGACGGCGTGGACAGCACGAGGCCGAGGTCATCCCCGGTCGGGACGGCGTCCAGATGGGCGGCGTGCCCAATGGCGTTCCCAGCGGCGTTCTCGACAGCGCTGGCGGCGGCCATGCCGACGTAATGCATGCTGACCACCGCGGCGCCGAGCACAAGCGCGCCGGACAGGCGCTGCATCGGGCTGGCCGTGCGGAAAGCGAGCCAGAGCGCGGCGGTGGAGGCGGCGACGGCGATGAGCACCGACGCGGCGACCAGAAGCGTGTCGTAGATCAGCGGCACCGGCAGCCGCATGCCGGCCATGCCGACGTAATGCATGGCGACGATCCCGAAGCCGGTCAGCAGACCCGCGGCCGCCAGGGTCGCCCGGCCGCCCCCGCCATGCGCGACGGCGAACAGTCCGGTCCCGGACACCCCGACCGCCAGGAGAAAGGACAATGCGGTCAGCAGGATGTCGTAGGACACCGGCACGGGCATGCGCATCGCCATCATGCCGATGAAGTGCATCGACCAGATTCCCGCCCCCAGGGCGAGCGCCGCGGCGCCCAGCCAGCCGTTCCGCCCCCGCCCGGCCTCCCGCGCGTGGGATGCGAGGTCCAGAGCCACATAGCCGCCGAAAGAGGCGACGACAACGGACAGCGCAACGAGGTAAGGATCGTAATGGCCGAGCACGATGGGGCGCACCGAGAGTGGACGAGAGGACGGACGCGCAATGGCAGAAACGTTAGATAGTGGAAAGCCGCAGCGAACCCAAGCCGGCGAAACGCCCCTGTACGCCTGACGAAAGACCTAATGGCTACCTCGAACGGAAGTTCCTCCTCTCGAACTTTGGATCGGAGCTTGGGTCGGAGGCTGGGCGCGCCACTGCGCCGCTTCGTGCTGCGCCCCTTGTTGACCGTTGCGGCGCTGGTCTATTTCCTGATCGATGCGGTGGCGCTGGAGGCGGTCCGCCCGTTGGCCGCCTGGATCGGGCGGCAACGCTTCGCCGAACGGCTGGCCGCGCGCATCCGCCGGCTCGGCCCCTATCCGACGCTGGCGCTGTTCGTGATCCCGCTGGTGATTCTGGAGCCGCTGAAGCCGGTTGGCCTGTACCTGATGGGGACCGGGCATGCGCTCCAGGGTGCGCTGCTGCTCGGTGGCGTGGAACTGGTCAAGGTCACGCTGGTGGAGCGGCTGTTCCACATCGGCAAGGACAAGCTGTTGACCATTCCGGCCTTCGCCTGGTGCTACGTCCGGGTGGTGCGCTGGCTGGCCTGGCTGACCGCCCTGCCGCCCTGGCAGGCCGCCAAGCGGGTGGTGGGGCGGGTGGTGGGGCGGGTGCGCGCGGCGATTCGCCCGGCTCTGGCGGTGATTCGCGGCTGGGCGCGGTCCTTGCGAAGCCACCTGCGCGCCGTGTTGAAAAAGGGGTAACCCTGTCCTGCGCTTGCCGCATCTTACGGGCAGCCACATATCAATGCGGTTTTGCAGACCGTCCCAAGGCCCGCCCGTGCGTTTCCTCCCGCTGATGTTTGCCGTTTTCGTCGCGTTGGCGGCCCCCGCCGCCCTTGCCGCGGGTAAGTCCGGCGCCGTCTCCTCGCGTGAGGCGCGCATGGCCGACTGCGAGGCGGCGGAGAAGGGCGATCCGGAAGCGTCCTACCGCATGGCGAGGCGCTTCCTGTTCGGCGTCGGGGTGAAGCGCGACCAGCGGGTCGGCACGGCGTGGCTGCGCGCCGCGGCGTCGCGCGGCCACAAGGAGGCGCGGCGGCTGGTCGCCTATGTGCCGGGCCGGATGGGCCATGTCCGCCCCTGGTGCCGCCCCGGCGCGGCCCCGCTGCGCGAGGCGTTGCCCCCGCCGCCGGAGATCGTCGCGCTGGTCCACAAGACCGCGCCCCAGTACGGGTTGGACCCGGCGCTGGTCATGGCGGTGATCCGGGTGGAGAGCGCATTCCGTTCCGACGCGGTGTCGCCGAAGGAGGCGGCGGGGCTGATGCAGCTCATCCCCGACACGGCGGAGCGGTTCGGCGTGTCCAACGTCTTCGACCCCGCCCAGAACATCCGCGGCGGCGTGCGTTACCTGCGCTGGCTCTTGGCCTATTTCCAGGGGGACGTTACGCTGGCACTTGCCGGCTACAACGCGGGGGAGCGGGCCGTGGACCGCTACCGGGGCGTTCCGCCCTACGAGGAGACGCGGAACTACGTGCGCGCCATCCGCCGCCTGTACGACGCGACGCGCCATCCCTTCGACGCCGCGGTGGCGGAGCCGTCGCCCATGGTCGTCCGGCAGGCGGCGGAACTGGCGAAGCCCGGCAAGGGCTGAGGACGAACCAACAGGGGAGGGGCCACCCGTGCCGATGTCCGAACGCAGCTTTCTCGGCCTCAGCGCGGCGGGGTTCCACCGCGTCGCCTACACCCAGTGGGGGCGCGAGGACGCGGCCCGCACCGCCGTCTGCGTGCATGGCCTGACCCGCAACGGCCGCGATTTCGACGCGCTGGCGCTCGATCTGGCCGACCGCTACCGCGTCGCCTGCCCGGATGTGGTGGGGCGCGGCAAGAGCGGCCGGCTGGGCAACCCGACGCTCTACGGCTACCCGCAATATTGCGCCGACATGGCGGCGCTGATCGCCCGGCTGGGGGTGGAGTCGGTGGATTGGGTCGGCACCTCCATGGGCGGGCTGATCGGCATGCTGCTGGCCGCCCAGCCGGACAGCCCGATCCGCCGTCTGGTCGTCAACGACATCGGCCCCTTCATCCCGAAGGCGGGCTTGCAGCGCATCGCCGATTACGTCGGCAAGGACCCGGTGTTCGAGGATCTGGCGGCGGTCGAATCCTACCTGCGCTTCGTTCTGATGGGCTTCGGGCGGCTGTCCGACGAGGCGTGGCGCCACATGGCGGAGCACAGCGCCCGCCTGCGTCCGGACGGCTGCTATGGCCTCGCCTATGATCCGGCCATCGCCGAGGCGTTCAAGGCGCAGCCGATGGAGGACGTGGACCTGTGGGCCGTCTGGGACCGCGTCCGCTGCCCGGTTCTGGTGCTGCGCGGCGCCACCTCGGACATCCTTCCAGCGGAGACTGCGGAGGAGATGACCCGCCGCGGCCCGAAGGCCCGGTTGATGGAGTTCGCCCACACCGGCCACGCCCCGGCGCTGATGACCGGGGACCAGATCGCCGCGGTGCGCGACTTCCTGCTGGAGGACTGACGGAGGTACCCCGGCTTGGGCGTGGCATGCGGCCCGGAATCCGGCTGGATATGGCCGCGCTCCTGGCTTAGCATCGCTGGTACGGTCGCACCGTAACGATGGTCCGGAGGCCCGACGCCATGAGGGGTTTCGCCGCGCTCGTCCTCTTGCTGCCCTTCATGTTTCTGCCCTTCGTCTCCGCACCGGTTCAAGCCCGCGATGCGCTGGATTGGCTGTCGCGGGAGCCGGTGACCCTGCTCGACTGGGGCATGACCCGGCTGCGCGGCGATCTGCACGACACGGTGGACGGGCTGTCCCGCGATCTGCGGACGGAGGTGTCGCGCAGCGGCGTCTTCTACCGCTTCCAGGACCGGCGGATCGTCGCCTACGCCAACTTCGTCGATCTGCCGCGCAACCGGACCGAGGAGGTGTGCAAGGATCTTTACACCCGCTTGGCCGGCGCGCTGGTGCGCGGCGGGCCGCAGGGGGCGGGCGGTGCGGCCTGGTACCTGGAGAGCGTTTTCAGCCACGATTCCCAAGGCGGCGACCGGCCCCAGGATCTGGGCGACCAGATGGCTGACCGCGTGGTCCTGCAAGTGACCGTCGGGCCGAAGCCGTCCCAGGCCTTCGACGACGGGCGGCGCATCACCTGCACCGGCCGTCTCGACGCCGCGCCGGAGAACATCGCGCTCAAAAGCGAAGGGTGACGATGACGCGCGGCAGATGACGGCGGGCCCGCGCCGTCCTATAAGTGCGGCCATGACCGAAGCCACGCCCGACTCCGTCCCCATGTCCGCTGCATTCGACCCGCAGGCCCTGCCGCCGCTGCGCGAGGTGATCGCCCGTTTCGGGCTGGATGCCCGCAAGGCGCTGGGGCAGAACTTCCTGCTCGACCTCAACCTGACGGGCCGCATCGCGCGCTCGGCGGGCGACCTGACCGGCGTGACGGTCGTCGAGATCGGTCCCGGTCCGGGTGGGCTGACCCGCGCCCTTCTGGCGACCAAGGCGAAGCACGTCATCGCCATCGAGCGCGACCACCGCTTCATCGAGGCGCTGCAGGACGTGATCCAGGCGGCGGACGGGCGGCTGTCCATCGTCGAGGCCGACGCGCTGGACGTCGATCCCATCGCGATCGCGCCGGCCCCGCGGGCCATCGTGGCGAACCTGCCCTACAACGTGGCGACGCCGCTGCTGATCGGCTGGCTGGGGCGGATCGAGGAGTTCGTCAGCCTGACGCTGATGTTCCAGAAGGAGGTCGCGGACCGTCTGGTCGCCAAGCCGGGCAGCAAGGCCTATGGCCGCCTGTCGGTGATCACGCAGTGGCGGTCGGACGCGCGGGTGCTGTTCAACCTGCCGGCCAAGGCCTTCACCCCGCCGCCCAAGGTGGAGTCCACCATCGTCCACCTGACCCCGCGCGCCAACCCGGAGCCGGCGGAATGGAAGGCGCTGGAGCAGGTGACCGCCGCCGCCTTCGGCCAGCGCCGCAAGATGCTGCGCCAGAGTTTGAAGAGTTTGGGGAACGCCGAGGCGCTGCTGGCCGCCGCCGGGATCGAGCCGACCGCGCGGGCGGAGGAGGTGGATGTCGCGGGGTTCGCGGCGCTGGCGCGGGCGTTTCGCAAGGGGTGAGGTCTTGCCCCCTCCCTAACCCTCCCCCGCTTCGCAGGGGAGGGGACAAATCTCCCTCTCCTGCGAAGCGGGGGAGGGAAGGGGCCCACGCGGAGCGTGGGAAGGGTGGGGGCAGTACGGGCCTCCTACAGCGCCGCCTGCACGCTCTCCACGAAGGCCGGCAGCCCGACCTGCCGCGTCCGGCGCAGCCGCTCGGCGCGCAGGATGGCCTGGACCGCCTGCACGCTCTCGTCCACGTCGTTGTTCACGATCACATAGTCATACTCGGCCCAGTGGCTGATCTCGTCCGATGCCTTGGCCATGCGCTGGGCAATCACCTCCGCCGAGTCCTGGCCGCGGGAGTGCAGGCGGCGCTCCAGTTCGGTGCCCGAGGGCGGCAGGACGAAAATGCTGACCAGATCGGCGCGGGCGTTGGCCGCCAGCTGCTGCATGCCCTGCCAGTCGATGTCGAACAGCACGTCGCGCCCGGCGCTCAGTGCGGTCTCCACGGCGTGGCGCGGCGTGCCGTAGCAGTTGCCGAACACGTGGGCGTGCTCCAGCAACTCGCCCTGACCGGCCATGCGGTCGAATTCCGGCATGTCAACGAAGTAGTAATGGACGCCCGGCTGCTCGCCGGGGCGCATCGGCCGGGTGGTGACGGACACCGACAGGGTGATGCCCGGGTCGCGGTCCAGCAGGCGGCGCGAAATGGTGGTCTTGCCCGCCCCGGAGGGGGAGGACAGCACGAGCATCAGGCCGCGCCGGGAGATTTTCGCGTTCATGGTCTTCAGCATCACTCGATGTTCTGGACCTGCTCGCGAAGCTGCTCGATGGAGGCTTTCAGCGACAGGCCGATGCGGGTCAACTCCACGTCGGCGGACTTGGAGCACAGGGTGTTGGCTTCGCGGTTGAATTCCTGGCACAGGAAGTCGAAGCGGCGGCCGATGGCGCCCCCCTCCGCCAGCATGTCGCGGGCGGCCTGGATGTGGGCGCGCAGGCGGTCCATCTCCTCGCGCACGTCGGCCTTGGCGATCAGGATGGCGGCCTCCTGGGCGAGACGCTCCTCCGGAAGGGCCGGGGCGGCGTCGAGCAGGGCGGCGACCTGATTGCGCAGCCGCTCGCGCAGCGCTTCCGGCTGGGTGCTGGCGCAGGCCGAGGCGGCGGTGATCAGCCGCTCGATCTCGTCGAGATGGCCGTTCAGCACGGTGACCAGACGCGCCCCCTCCGACAGGCGGGCGGTCACCAGTTCGCCGATCAACCGGCCGAGGTCGGCCTTCAGCGCGGCCTCCATCCGTTCCCGCGCCTCGCCCTCGTCCTCCTCCACCGGCTCGATGATGCCGCGGACGGCGAGCAGCGAATCGAGCCGCGGCGCGGCGGCCCCGGCGCCCTCGATCTCACGCGCCAGTTCCAGCACCTGGGCGAGAAGCTCGCGGTTGATGCGGAGTTGCGACACCGACTGGCTGCGGGTGACGGTCAGGTTCAGGTTGACGCTGCCGCGGGCCAGCCGCTTGGGGATCTCGGCGCGGGCGGCGGCCTCCAGCGTGTCGAAGCCGGCGGGCTGGCGGCAACGGATGTCGAGGTTGCGCCCGTTGACGCTCTTCACCTCGAACGTCCAGCTGTAGCCGTCGGCGTGCCCATCCACGCGTGCGAAACCGGTCATGCTGGAAACAGCGGAGCGTTGGGCGGGCAAAGCGGCCTCGACTACTATTTGTGGGATCGCGAGGCTCAAGTTATAGCGTCGGGCAGCGACGGCAACAAGCGTCAGGGACAGGGGGAAAAGGGCATGCGCGATCCGCGCTCGATCGTCATCACCGGGGCGTCCAGCGGCATCGGGGAGGAGTTGGCCCGCGCCTACGCGGCCCCCGGAGTCATGCTTGCCCTGAGCGGGCGCGACTCCGCGCGGCTGGAGGCGGTGGCGGAGCGCTGCCGTGCCGCCGGGGCGGAGGTGGAAACGGCGCTCGTCGACGCGGCGGACCGCGAGGCCATGACGGCGTGGCTGACCACGCTGGACGCCCGCGCGCCGGTCGATCTGGTCATCGCCAACGCCGGAATCTCCGCGGGCACCGGGGGCGGCGTGGAAAGCGCCGAGCAGGCGCGGCGCATCTTCCAGGTGAATGTGGATGGCGTGCTGAACAGCGTCCACCCGCTGCTGCCCGGCATGCAGGCGCGGCGGCGCGGACAGATCGCCCTGATGGCTTCGCTGGCCGGCTTCCGCGGCATGCCCGGCGCGCCCGCCTATTGCGCCAGCAAGGCGGCGGTGCGGGTCTATGGCGAGTCGCTGCGCGGCGATCTGGCGGGGCAGGGGATCGGCGTAACGGTGATCTGCCCGGGCTTCGTGAAAAGCCGGATGACCGCGGTGAACCGCTTCCCCATGCCCTTCCTGATGGAGGCGGACCGCGCCGCCCAGGTCATCAGGAGCGGGCTGGCCCGCAACAGGGCGCGCATCGCCTTCCCCTGGCCGATGGCCGCCGCCACGTGGCTGCTGGCGGCTCTGCCGGTAGGCGTGACGGATGTCCTGCTGCGGCAGGCGCCGCGCAAGGAGTGACGTGAGGGGATTTTGGAGGGATTTTAGGGCTTCGCCTTCCAATAGCCCCAGACGGAGGCCGGCGGGACGTTCAGCGGGGTGAAGCCCAGCCGCTTGCCCTTGACGCCCAGCGCGCGCTGGTTCAGCGGCGACACGAGGCCGTAGGTGTAGAGAACGAAGCGCCCGCCTTCGGGAAGGATGCGGAAGCAGGCCTCGACGACCTCCTTCTGGGCGCGCATCGGCAGGTTCAGCATGGGGATGCCGATCACCACCGTGCCGACCTTGCCGACCAGCGCCGGGCCGAGGATGTCGGCGGCCTTGCGGCAGTCGTCATGGACGACGTTGACGTCCGGGTAATGGCCGCGCAGGAAGCGCGACAGGTGGTCGTCGATCTCGAAGGTGAAGATGCGGTTGCCCGGAATGCCGCGCTGAAGCAGGGCCTTGGTGATCGCGCCGGTGCCGCCGCCGAACTCCACCACGACCTGATCCGGCCCGCACAGGACCTGCTCCCCGATCAGCCGGCAGAGCGCACCCGAGGACGGTGTAACGGAACCCATGGAAAGGGGATTTGCCAACCAACGCTGGAAGAAAAGCCACGCGGCCGGCGGCGTCTTGCCGCTTTTCTGCTTCTCCGCGACGGTGATTTCCGTTGGTGTCATGATCGGCCTTTCGCCGTTGGCTGTTGAGCGTTTTACCCCGGGGCTAAACAAGCTGGAGCCTCGGGGGGTCCCGAACCTAACAATCCCAGAGCGCACTTATGTCGCATCCCGGGTTCCCCCGCAACCGGCCGAAGCGGCGGGAGCTATGCCATAAACGCGGGATATGACGTGGCGGCCAGCAGGGTCTGGCCAGCGTAGGACAGGCTGCTGGCGACCAGCGCGAAGAAGACCAGGGCAGCCACGGTGAGGGCGAGGCTGACCGCGACCGCTGCCCCATCACGCTCGATCAGCCCCAGCGACAACAGGACGAGGGCGAATCCGGGCAGCCAGCCGGTCAGCGGCAGCGGCACCACGCAGGTCAGGGACAGGAGCAGCACCAGCACGCCGAACCAGCGTTCCCCATCGATGCTGGCGAAGCGGCTGTGGCGCGGTTTCAGCATCCGTTCGATGGCGGTCAGCCGCGGCATCGCCTTGTCGATCATCCGCGCGGCGAGCGACCGGCTGACCGAGCGGCGCAGAATCCAGCCGGGCAGGGCGGCGCCGCGCCTGCCGAAGGCCATCTGGGCGGAGAACAGCAGGATCGGCAGGTCGAACAGGCAGGACACGCCCAGCGGCACCGGCGCGATGGTGGGAAGCGACAGGGCCAGCAGGATGGTGCCCAGAGAGCGGTCGCCCAGCGCCTGGATCAGGTCGCCCAGCGACACCCGCCCGTCCGGCAGGTTGGCGCGGAAGGTCGCCAGGACGTCGGAGGTCCGTTCCTCCCCATGGTCCTGCCGCCCACGACGGGCGACGGTCGCGGGAAGCGAGGCCGCTTCGCTGAAGGCCACGTTGCGCGGCACGCTCATACGCCGGCCTCCGCCGCCGCCGACTCATAGGCTTCGAGATGCTCCAGCCACGCCTCCTCGGCGGCGGACAGCTTCTTGTCCACCACGCCCAGGTCGATCTGGAGCTTCCGCAGCTTGTCGCTGGGGCCGCTGTAGAGGGCGGGATCGGCCAGCTTCGCTTCGATCTTGCGCTTCTCCTCGGTCAGCTTGTTGACCTGCGATTCCGCGTCGGTGGCCTTCTTCTTCAGCGGGGCCAGGGTGGCGCGGGCCTCCGCCGCGGCGCGGCGCTGGTCCTTGCGGCTCGCCCCGGCGTCCGTCGCCTCGCCGCCCTTGGCGGCGGCGCGCTCGGCCCGCGCGCGGTCCAGGAGGAAGCGGCGGTAGTCGTCGAGGTCGCCGTCGTAGGGCTGCACCGTGCCGTCGGCCACCAGCAGCAGCCGGTCGGCGGTCAGCTCGATCAGGTGCGGGTCGTGGCTGATGAGGATGACGGCGCCCTCGAACCCGTTGATCGCCTCGATCAGCGCCTCGCGGCTGTCCACGTCGAGATGGTTGGTCGGCTCGTCCAGCATCAGGATGTGCGGCGTCTCGCGGCTCATCAGCGCCAGCAGCAGCCGGGCCTTCTCGCCGCCGGACAGGTCGGAGATGCGGGTTTCCGCCTTGCTCTGCTGGAAGCCGAAGCGGCCCAGATGGGCACGCACCTTCTCCTCCGGCGCCAGCGGCATGATGCGCTGGGTCTGCTGGATGGGGGTCAGTGACAGGTCCAGCTCGTCCTGCTGGTGCTGGGCGAAATAGCCGACGCGCAGCTTGGTCGGGCGCTTCACCTCGCCGGCCATGGCCTCCAGCCGCCCGGCCAGCAGCTTCACCAGCGTCGACTTGCCGTTGCCGTTGGCGCCCAGCAGGGCGATGCGGTCGTCCATGTCGATGCGCAGGTTGACGCGGCGCAGGATGGCGCGGTCGCCGTAGCCGATGGTCACCCCGTCCAGCGAAATCAGCGGCGGGGGCATCTCGTCCGGCTGCGGGAAGTTGAAGACGACCTCGGCGTCGTCCTCCATCAGCGTGATGGTCTCCAGCTTCTCCAGCGCCTTCAGGCGGCTCTGCGCCTGCCGGGCCTTGGTCGCCTTGTAGCGGAAGCGTTCGACGAAGGCCATCATGTGCTTGCGCTTGGCCTCCTGCTTGGTCGCCATGGCCTGCAGCCGCTCCATGTTGGCGCGGCGTTGCTTGAGGAACTGGTCGTAGTTGCCGGCGTAGGTCACCAGCCGGCCCTGGTCCACATGGATGGTCGTCGTGGGGACCGAGTTCAAGAGGTCGCGGTCGTGGCTGACCAGCAGGATCGTGTGGGGGTAGTTCTTGAGGTACCCCTCAAGCCAGATGGTCGCCTCCAGGTCGAGGTGGTTCGTCGGCTCGTCGAGCAGCAGCAGGTCGGGCCGGGCGAACAGCACGCCGGCCAGCGCCACGCGCATCCGCCAGCCGCCCGAGAAGTCGGAGCAGGGGCGGGCCTGCGCGTCGGCGTCGAACCCCAGGCCGGAGAGCACCTGGGCGGCGCGCGACGGCGCCGAATGGGCCTCGATGTCGGCCAGCCGGGCGTGGATCTCGCCGATGCGCATGGGGTCGGTGGCCGTCTCGGCCTCGGCCAGCAGGGCGGTGCGCTCCGTGTCGGCGGCCAGGACGGCGTCGATCAGGGTGGTGGCGCCGCTCGGGGCCTCCTGCGCCACCATGCCGATCTTGGTGCCGGTGGGCACGCCGATCGCCCCGGCGTCCGTCTGGAGCTGGCCGGCGATGAGTTTCAGGAGGGTTGATTTTCCGGTGCCGTTGCGGCCGACCAGCGCCACGCGGTGGCCCTTCGACACGACCGCGGTGGCGCGGTCGAACAGCACACGTCCGCCGTAGCGGAACGTCAGGTCGTTGATGTGCAGCATATCGGCGCCGGTTTACCACGGGGAAACCGCGATTTGAAGCGCGACCCGCGGGGCAACCCTTCATGGCAGCCGCGCAGCGGCGCGCGGCGCAGCCTCGCGAAGCGGCCTCACGAACCGGTTGCCGTGGCCGAAAAGCGCCTATATAACCCCGCGCAACCGGCGCCCTGGCCAAACCAGCGGCGCCCATAACGCATTTCCAGCAGGAGCCCACCGCCATGGCCGTCGAACGCACCCTCTCGATCATCAAGCCCGATGCCACCCGCCGCAACCTGACCGGCAAGATCAACGCCAAGTTCGAGGACGGCGGCCTGCGCATCGTCGCGCAGAAGCGCGTCCAGCTGTCCCAGGCCCAGGCCGAGCAGTTCTACGGCGTGCATCGTGAGCGTCCGTTCTTCAACGACCTCGTCTCCTTCATGATTTCCGGTCCGGTCGTGCTCCAGGTTCTGGAAGGCGAGAACGCCATCGCCCGCAACCGCGAGATCATGGGCGCCACCAACCCGGCCAACGCCGCCGAGGGCACCATCCGCAAGGAGTTCGCCGAGTCGATCGAGGCCAACTCGGTGCACGGCTCCGACGCTCCGGAGACCGCCGCCCAGGAGATCGCCTTCTTCTTCGCCGGCATCGAGCTGGTTGGCTGATCGCGGATCTTCCGCTTCGCAGCCTTGCGCGAAGGGCCGTCCCGACCGGGGCGGCCCTTTTCGTTTCAGGCGCCTCCGCCCGCAACTTGTCGCCTGGACGGCGTCACGGCGTCGTGGACAGGCGTGGCGAAGTCGAGTATTCGGGGATTCTACCGCTAGGAGTACCCCCGCCATGGAAAATCCGCACGTCAAGCCGATCGTCGCGGCCCTGCTGGAACCGCTGCCGCCCCTCGTGAAGGGCAGGAACGACCTGAGCGATCCGGGCGTGGTGGAACTGCTGGTGCGCGGCTACGTCGACCAGTGCCTGGCGGCCTTCCAGGAGGTGCTGCGCGGCAATATCGAGCAGGATGCGGCCATCGACGCGATCAACGCGCAGGCGACGGCGCTGAACGCGGTGTTCCTGGGGACCAGCGGCTTCGACACGGTGGTCGTGCACCCCTGGAACGCCGCCGACCAGCTCGGCCAGTTCCTTCAGGACACGGTGGGGCTGGATTTCCCGGCGGAGGATTGCGTGCGCGCCGCGCTGATCCACCTCGCGACCCACGTCATGCACGCCATCCAGGGCGGCACCGAGACGTGGGAGGAGCAGGTGGACGCCCTGGTCGGCGAAATGCGCGACCTGCTGCTGGGCCGTCTGCCGGACGGGGCGTAAGCGCCCCGCCGCGGCCGATCGGTCGGCGGCCGGATAGAGCCGCTAGACCAGGAAAATCGCCATGAAGACCAGCACGGCGATCACCCCTGCGGTCGCCAGCGTCATGAAGCGGGTGAAGGCGTGCCAGCCCGCCTCGTGACGGCGGACGACATCCTCGCTGACCGGATTGTGGCCGTGATCGGTAACCGCCATCGCGCTTTGCCTCCCCTTTTATGGTTCCGGCGGAGAATGTGGGGAGTGCGGATGGTTGCGGCAAGGGTCCCGCTTGGCCGAAGGCCCCGCTCGGGATGCTTCAGGCCGGCGGGTTGATGAGTGTCGGCAACTCCGCCGCCGGGCCTGACAGGGTCACCCGGCCATCCTCGACGCGGGCGCGGCCCTCGGCGATCAGGCGCAGCGCCTGGGGGTAGAGCCGGTGTTCGGCCTCCAGCACGCGGGCGGACAGCCGGTCGGCGTCGTCGCCGGGCAGGACCGGGACCGCGGCCTGGGCGATGATCGGCCCCTCGTCCATCTCCGTGCGCACGTAATGGACGGTGCAGCCGTGGAAGCGCACCCCGGCGTCCAGCGCCCGCTGGTGCGTGTCCAGCCCCTTGAAGGAGGGCAGGAGCGACGGGTGGATGTTGATCATCCGGTCGTGCCAGCGCTCGACGAACCAGGGCGACAGCAGCCGCATGAAGCCGGCCAGACAGACCAGTTCGACGCTCGCGTCGCGCAGGCGCGCGTCCATGGCCTCTTCGAAGGCGCGCCTGTCGCCGGGGAAGTCGCGGTGGCTGACCACGGCGACCGGGACTCCGGCGGATGCTGCGCGCTCCAACCCGTAGGCGTCGGCCTTGTTGGAGAGCACCAGCGCGATGTCCGCCGGAAAGTCCGGGGCGGCGCAGGCGTCGATCAACGCCTGCAGATTGCTGCCGCGCCCGGAGATCAGGACGCCAACCTTCAGAGCGGTGGGCGTCAGGCCGACCATGCCGTGTCCATGCCGGTGACGGTGACGCGGGCGTCGCCGTCCTTGACCGCGTGGACGGTGCCGACGGTGAAGACCGTCTCGCCGCCCTGGGCCAGGATCTCGGCCGCCTGCTGCGCCTTGTCCGCCGGTACCACGACGACCATGCCGAGGCCGGTGTTGAAGGTGCGCGCCATGTCCAGCGGGGTCAGCCCGCCCGTCTTCATCAGCCAGTTGAAGACCGGCGGCAGCGGCCACTTGGACGCGTCGAGCGTGACGCCCAGCCCGTCCGGCAGGACGCGCGGGATGTTCTCGATCAGGCCGCCGCCGGTGATGTGGGCCATCGCCCGCACCGTGCCGGCGCGCACCGCGGCCAGCGTGCTCTTCACATAGATGCGGGTCGGGGTCAGCAGGGCCTCGCCCAGCGTCTTCGAGGCATCCCAGGGGCAGGGCGAGTCGTAGCCGAGGCCGGACGTCTCCACCAGTTTGCGGACCAGCGAATAGCCGTTGGAGTGCACGCCGGAGGAGGCGAGGCCGAGCACCACGTCGCCGTCCCGCACGGTGGCGCCGGTCAGCGCGTCCTTGCGCTCGACGGCGCCGACCGAGAAGCCGGCGAGGTCGTAGTCGCCCTCGGCATACATGCCCGGCATCTCCGCCGTCTCGCCGCCGACCAGCGCGCAGCCGGCCTGACGGCAGCCTTCCGCGATGCCGGCGACGATGGCGCGGCCCGCGGCGACGTCCAGCTTGCCCGTGGCGTAATAGTCGAGGAACAGCAGCGGCTCCGCGCCCTGGACGACGAGGTCGTTCACGCACATCGCCACGAGGTCGATGCCCACCGTGTCGTGCCGGTTCGCCAGGATGGCGACCTTCAGCTTGGTGCCGACGCCGTCCGTGGTGGCGACCAGCAGCGGGTCGTGATACCCGGCCGCGCGCAGGTCGAACAGGGCGCCGAACCCGCCCAGCCCGGCGTCGGAGCCCGGGCGCGCGGTGGAACGGGCGAGCGGCTTGATCGCGTCAACGAGCGCGTTGCCCGCATCAATGTCCACGCCGGCCTGCTTGTAGGCGTCGGACGTGTTATTAGACTGGGTGCTGATGGTATCCTCGCTTGGGCTGAGCTATATACCTGGGCCACCTGAACCGGGTCATTTTGGGCCGGGTCATAAGGGAACGGGCCGAACATACTCGAATCGGAAGGCTTTGCAATGCTCCACCGCCGCCATGCGCCGCTGTTTGCGGGCTTCGCCGCCGTCACCGTGGCCCTGGCCCTCCAGGCCGGCCCCGTGAAAGCGCAGGTGCCCGGCGCCGCTCCACCCGCGGTGGCGGCTCCCGCGACCATTCCGGGGGCTGCTCCGGGGGCGGCGCCCGCGGCGGTTCCGGCGGCGGACCCCTTCACCGTGTCGGGCGTGAAGGTGGACGTCAGCGCGGCCAACGCCAACGCCGCCCGCGATCAGGCGATCCGCGACGCGCAGGTGAAGGCGTGGGCGGAGCTGTACAAGCGCCTCGTCCCCACCGCCACCAGCGTGCCGCGGGTGTCGGAGATCGAGCTCGCCCGGTTGGTCCAGGGCTTCGAGATCGACGACGAGAAGGTGTCGGCCACCCGCTATGTCGGCAGCATCACCGTGCGCTTCCGCCCCACTTCGGTACGCGAGACGCTGGCCGGCGGCGGCCAGCAGTATGTCGAACCGCCCGCCCGGCCCTACGTGATCCTGCCGGTCACCGTCGTGGACGGGCGCCCCGTCCTGTGGGAGGACCGCACCGACTGGCGCGAGGCCTGGGAGGGCCGTCCGGCCGGCGCCTCGCTGGTGCCGCTGGTCGTGCCGGACGGCGAGTTGGCCGACATCTCCGCCATCGGCGTGACCGAGGCGCTGTCCGGCGATCAGGAAGCTCTGGCCCGCATCGCCCAGCGCTACAACGCCGGGGGCGTGATCGTCGCCAAGACCGATCTGCCGGCGGGCGGGCTGGATCTCGGCCGCCCGCTGGCGGTCGAGGTGACCCACTACACCCCGGACGGCGCGCGGGATCAGCAGACGGTCAACGTGAAGGCCGACATGGCCGACCGGGCCGGCGACTTCCTGACCCGCGCCACCACCTTCGTGTCCGCCGCCATCGACGAGTCCTACCGCCGCGACAACACCGTGGCGAGCGGGCCGGAGCAGGCGACGCTGGTGCGCGTGCCGTTGGCCAGCCTCAACGACTGGGTGGAGACGCGCAAGCGGCTGGGCATGGTCAACGCCGTCACCCGCACCGACGTGCTGTCGATCAGCCGCTACGAGGCGCTGGTCGCGCTGACCCACCGCGGCGACGTGGAGCGGCTGCGCCAGGCGCTGGCCCGCCGCGACCTAGGCCTCGCCCGCACCGGGGCGGTCGCCGCGCCGGTCCCGGTGCCCGTTCCGGGCCAGCCGCTTCCACCGCTCGCGCCCACGCCGGAATGGCAGCTCCAGGTGCTGGCGAAGGGCGCCGGGGCGTCGTCCCTGGCGCAGCCCGCCACCGTTTCGCCGGCCAGCGCCCCCACTGCGGTGCCTCCGGCGGCCACCGGCTATCCCGCGGCGATGCCCGCCCCGATCGGCGCGCCGCAGGCCGCGCCGGGGGCTCCGCCGCGCATTCTGGGCACGCTGCCGGCCACCGGCACGGCCCGTCCGTGACGGCGGACGGCTTCCCGGCGTTACAGACGGGCCGGGACCGGCCCCCGAAAGGGCGGCGGCGTGGACGGCGGCGTAAGGGACAACGGCAGAAGGCATCGCGGTGAGCATTCCGAACATCATCACCTTCGGCCGCATCCTGGTGGTGCCGGTCGCCGTCTATTTCATCCTGGCCGGGGAGCTGGGGGTCGCCTTCTGGCTGTTCGTCGGGGCGGGAGTGTCCGACGCCGTCGATGGCGCCGTGGCCCGCATGTTCCGTGCCCGCACCGTGCTGGGCGCCTATCTGGACCCGATCGCCGACAAGGCGCTGCTGGTCAGTGTCTACGTCTCGCTGGGCCACATCGGCGTGCTGCCGCTGTGGCTGGTCATCCTGGTGGTGTTCCGCGACCTGATGATTGTCGGCGGGGTGATGCTGCTCTACACGCTGAAGGAGTCGCTGGCGATGCAGCCGCTCTACGTCAGCAAGATCAATACGGCGGTGCAGCTCGCCCTGGCGGCGGCGGTGCTGGCCCCGGCGGGGCTGGGGCTGCCGGACTTCCACCTGTTCGGGCAGGAGCTGGTGCCCCTGCTCATCTGGATCTGCGCCGCGACCACGGTGCTGTCGGGACTGGCCTATGTCTACCGTGGCGGGCTTCTGTTCAGCCGGCATGGAGGGGTGCCGTGACGGCGGCCAAGCAGATCCGTTTCTGGCTGATCGGTTTGGGCCTGTTCGTTCTGGCCCTGTGGCTGCTGTCCAGCATGCTGCTGCCCTTCGTGGTGGGGCTGGCGATCGCCTATCTGCTGGACCCGGTGGTCGACCGGGTCGAGCGCTGGCGCCTGCCGCGCTGGCTGGCGACGACGCTGGTGCTGCTGTCCTTCGTCCTGGTGCTGGTGGTGATGGGGCTTCTGCTGCTGCCGCTGGTGCAGGCGCAGGTGACGCACCTGATCGAGGTGCTTCCCAACTACGCCAACGCCGCGCGGGATCGGCTGCTGCCGATGCTGGACCGGCTGATCCACCGCCTGTCGCCGGAGGACGTGGAGCGGCTGCGCGGGGCCGCGGGCAACTATGCCGGGGACGTGGTCGGCTGGGTCGGGCGGGTGCTGAGGCACATCCTGTCCGGCGGGCTGGCGCTGTTCGACGTTCTGTCGGTGATGTTCATCACGCCCATCGTCGCCTTCTACCTGATGCGCGACTGGGACATCCTGGTCAACAAGGTGAACGGCTGGCTGCCCCTGCACCACGCCGCGACCATCCGGGAGCAGGCGCGGGAGGTGGACGAGACGCTGGCCGGATTCGTCCGCGGGCAGGCGCTGGTCTGCCTCGTCCTGGGGGTCTTCTACGCGGTGGCGCTGTCGCTGGCGGGGCTGGATTTCGGGCTGGTGATCGGGCTTATGGCGGGGCTGCTGTCCTTCATCCCCTATGTCGGCTCGTTGTTCGGATTCGTGTCGAGCACGGGGCTGGCCCTGCTCCAGTTCGACGATCCGTGGCGGGTCGCCATCGTCATTGCGATCTTCCTGTTCGGGCAGGCGGTGGAGGGCAACGTCCTGACGCCGAAGCTGGTGGGTGACAAGGTCGGGTTGCACGCGGTCTGGGTGATTTTCGCCCTGCTGGCCGGCGGGTCGCTGTTCGGCTTCGTCGGCGTCCTGCTGGCGGTTCCGGTGGCGGCGGTGATCGGGGTGCTGACACGCTTCGCGTTGGGGCGCTATCTTGAGAGCCCCTACTACCGCGGTACCCCTTCCTGATGGCTCCCGCCTTATGACCCTTGCGGCTCAGATACCGCTCGACCTTGGACACCGCGCCGCCATGGGGTGCGAGGATTTCCTCGTGGCGCCCAGCAACGCCGAGGCGGTGGCGTGGCTCGACCGCTGGCCGTCCTGGCCGGCGCCGGCCCTGGCGCTGTACGGGCCGGACGGTTGCGGCAAGACCCATCTGGGCCATGTCTGGCGGGCGCGCAGCCACGCTCCCATCGCCATGGGCGACGCTCTGGATCGGATCGACCCGCACGCCCTGCTGGCCGGCGCCAATGCCGTCGTGGTGGAGGACGCGGACCGGGTGTCCGGCGCGCCGGCGCGGGAGGAAGCGCTGTTCCACCTCTACAACCTCGCCCGCGACTCGGGCGGGCATCTGCTCCTGCTGTCGCGCCGCCCGCCGTCGCGCTGGCGGATGAAGCTGGCCGACCTGCGCTCCCGCATCAAGGCGGCCCCCGCGGTGGGGGTGGAGGCGCCGGACGACGCGCTGCTCGCCGCCGTTCTGGTCAAGCTGTTCGCCGACCGGCAACTGCGGCCGGGCATGGATCTCATCACCTACCTGCTGACCCGGATGGAGCGGTCGCTGGAGGCGGCGGGGCGGGTGGTCGCGGCGCTTGACCGCGCATCGCTGGCCGCGCACCGTCCCCTGACCGTGCCGCTGGCCCGCGAGGTGCTGGCCGGTCTGGAGGCCGGGAAGGGAGGAGACGAGGATGGATCTGGGAATCGCCGGACGCCGCGCCATCGTGTGCGCAGCCAGCAAGGGACTGGGTAAGGCCTGCGCCGTGGCGCTGGCGCGCGAGGGGGTGCAGGTCACCATCACCGCGCGTGGCCGCGACCTGCTGGAAGCCGCCGCGGAGGAGATCCGCAAGGAGACCGGAGCCACCGTGACCACCGCCGTCGGCGACATCGCGACGGAGGAGGGGCGCGCCGCCGCGCTTGCCGCCTGTCCGGAGCCGGACATCCTGGTCAACAACGCGGGCGGCCCGCCGCCGGGCGACTTCCGCGACTGGGAGCGCGACGACTGGGTCCGCGCCGTCGAGGCCAACATGCTGGCCCCGATCTTCCTCATCAAGGCGACGGTGGACGGCATGATCGGCCGCCGCTTCGGGCGGATCGTCAACGTCACCTCGGCGGCGGTCAAGGCGCCGATCCCGATCCTCGGCCTGTCCAACGGGGCGCGGGCCGGGCTGACTGGCTTCGTCGCCGGTCTGTCGCGCCAGACCGTGCGGCACAACGTGACGATCAACAACCTGCTGCCCGGCCCCTTCGAGACCGACCGCCTGCGCGCCACCATGGAAGGCGGGGCCAAGGCCAACAACCGCAGCCTGGACGAGGAGATGGCCGTCCGCCGCGCCGGCAACCCGTCCGGCCGCTTCGGCGATCCGGCGGAGTTCGGTGCGGCCTGCGCCTTTCTCTGCTCCGCCCACGCCGGCTTCATGACCGGGCAGAACGTCCTGCTGGACGGCGGCGCCTATGCGGGGACGCTGTAGGCGGCTTGTTGTAGCGCCGGTGTCTGGACACTGGCCCCCACCCCAGCCCTCCCCCGCTTTGCCGGGGAGGGCTTTTCTCCTCCCCCTGCGTCAGCTCTCGCGCAAACCAACGGTTTGCGCTGACGCGGCAGGCGGACCTTCGGTCCGCCGAGAGCGGGGGAGGGTTGGGGTGGGGGGAATGTCACGCCCTCACCAGAACACCGCCCCATCGCGATACCCTTTCCACAGCCCCGGCAACGCCTTGCGGCGCTTGTCGGCCTGCTTGGCGAGCCAGCGGGCGGTCGAGTCGGCGGCGGATCGATGCTCCGGCCGGTCCGCCGACAGGCTGCGCAGAAGACCGCCGGCCACCGCGGCGTCGTGCTCGGCATCCAGCGCGCCCAGCAGGGCGTCCAGCGTGGTGACGAAGGGCACCGTTGCGGTTTCGGCGTAGAGGCCGCGAAAGAACTCCGCCGTGTGGCGCAGCTTGCGCAGGCGGCGGCGCAGCCGGTCGCGCGCCGCGGCGTCGGCGGCGTCCAGGTCGCGCCCCGCCTTCGATGCCCCCGCCTTCATTGCCTTGGCGTGCTGGGCGGCCAGCCAGGTGCCGGACAGATCGGCCATCGGGCGGTCGAGTTGGGCGCGGACCTCCGGCACGGCGCCGGACTGCCACGCCCCGTCCTCCAGCCAGGCGCCGAGCGCCAGGATCAGCCCGGTGCAGCGCGGCGACTGGATCGCCTCCACCGCCGCCAGCGCTGGCGCCCGACGGGCTTCCCGGACCGCGGCGGTCAGTGCGGCGATCCCGTCGGCCGGGGCCTTCTCTGTCGCCGCGAAGGGCGCGATCCCGTGGGACAGCAGCACGTCCCAATCGCGCGCCGGGCCGAGCCGGCGGGAGAACCAGCGGATGTCGTTCCCGGCGCGGCAGGCGTCCGGCACCCCGGCGAGGGGACGGAACAGGCGGATGGCGGTGCGCAGGCGGCGCAGCGCGACGCGCATCTGGTGCAGCCCCTCCACGTCGCCGCCGGCCAGCGCGCAGGCTTCGTTGGCGAGCAGCAGGCGCAGCCCGTGGCGGACGATGTGGCGGTAGGCCTCGGCCACCGTGGTGACCGGGGTCAGGCCCAGCGGTTCCGGCAGGACAGGGGCGGGCAGGCGCCCGGTGACGAGGCGGTCGCCGATCTCCGCCTTGCTTTCCGTTCCGATGCGAACCGGCACGCAGCGCTGGAGCGCCAGCGCGAGATCGAACAGGCGCCCGATGCGGCCCGACTTCAGCTCAAGCTCGACCTCGCTGATTCGGGCGCAGGCGTTGCCGGCAGTGATCTGGCCCTCGTCCACCGCCACCTCGATGGAGGTCAGGGCGTCCGGGCGGACGAGCAGGGTGGTGCGCCGGAACTCCGTCGTGAACTGCGGAACCAGCGCCGTGCGCGCGTCCTCCGGCACCAGGGCGGCCACGCCTTCGGCAACGAAGGGACTCATGTCGGGGGCAGCCGTGGGGATCGCCCAGTCCCATTTCTTGCGGATGGCCACGGCGGCCGAATCGCCGGGGGTGGCGGCGTTGATGGTCTTCAGCGTCTGCACGAAGCGGTCGCCGTCCTGCCGCACCCGCAGGGCGATGCCCCCGGTGAACAGGCGCCGGTCCGGCGTGTCGTAGTAGACGGTGCGCAGGTTGCGGACGACCGGGTCGCCCTCCGCCGCGTCCTTCAGGACGGGCAGGCCCGCAACGCGGAAAAGATCGCGCGGGTCGAGGTGGAGCTTCATCTCAACCTCGCGCACGGCCGACACCGCGGCGGGAGCACCGGAGGGCGTGGCGTTCTGGGGCGCGTTGTTCTCGGGCGCGTTGTTCTGGGGCGCGGAAGACACGGGGGGCGACTCCTGCTCGGTTCCGGGCCTGCTCGGTTCAGGGTTGAAATACCCCATCTGGAAAAAGGGCGTTAGGAGAGTTTCCGCGGCAGAATGAAATCGGCCAGCCGTCCCGCCCCGCTGTCCAGGTCGGCCCAGCGGGCTGCTTCGAACAGAAGTACGGCGCAGGCGCCGGTCGGAAACTTCTCCGCCAACGCCGCGCGGTGCCGTTCCTCGCCGCTGCCGGTCAGGTCGCGGGCGAGGTCGTGAAGGTCCGGGTTGTGGGCGACCAGCATCAGCGACGACACGGAATCGGGCGCGTCGCGCAGCCGCTCCAGAAGGACCCCGGCGCCGCACAGGTAGAGGCCGCGCTCGCGCTCCACGGGGATGTCCGGCGCGTCCATCACCTCAAGCAGGCGGTCGGCGGTGTCCGCCGCGCGCCGGGCGGTGGAGCACAGCACCAGCCCGATGCGCGCGCCGCGGTCCTTCAACTCGTGGCCGACCAGCCGGGCCGATTTCCTGCCCCGCGGCGCCAGCGGGCGGTCGTGGTCGTCCAGGGAAGGATCGTCCCACGCGGACTTGCCGTGGCGCATGAGATACAGGGTCTTCATGGAGGCTGTCCCTTCCTGTCCGGATCGCGGCCCGGCGGATGCGCGGGGGGTGCGACTGTTTTCGCAGCGGTATTATCGTGACGGCAGTATTATGCTGTCTGACCCAAAACCGTAACGTAGTTGGGGTAGGTTGCCTGGCCCGCCGACCGCGGCGGGACGGTTCGGCTAAACCGGACTGTAGCGGCACCACCCATCACGCAAAAGCCCGAGGCTGCTGTGACCGAACTTCAGGACCTGGAAGCGACCTGCATCGAAGCGGACGCGCCGGAGCGCTTCATCAACCGCGAACTCTCGTGGCTGGCCTTCAACCAGCGCGTCCTGGATGAGGCGTCCAACCCGAATCACCCGCTGCTGGAGCGGCTGAGGTTCCTGTCGATCTCGTCCAGCAACCTCGACGAATTCTACATGGTCCGCGTCGCCGGCCTGAAGGGACAGGTGGCCGCGGGGGTGAAAACCCCCAGCGCCGAGAACCTGACCCCGGCCCAACAGCTCACCGCGGTGAATCAGCGCATCGTCGAGCTGATGAACGCGCAGCAGACCATGTGGCGCAGCCTGAAGCAGGACCTGCGCGAGGCCGGCATCATGGTGGTCGGCGCCGAAGACCTGACCGAGGGCGAGAAGGACTGGCTGGAGGCCAAGTTCCTCGACGACATCTTCCCCATCCTGACGCCCATCGCCGTGGACCCGGCGCACCCGTTCCCCTTCCTGCCCAACCTGGGCTTCTCGCTGGCGCTGCAACTGCACGAGCCGGTGAAGGGGCGGCACCTCGACGCGCTGGTCCCTCTGCCGGCGCAGCTCGACCGCTTCATCCGTCTGCCGGGTTCGGAGATCCGCTTCATCCAGCTGGAAAAGCTGGTGATGCTGTTCATCGACCGGCTGTTCCCGCCGTTCCAGGTGAAGGCCCACGGCGTCTTCCGCGTCCTGCGCGACAGCGAGATGGAGATCGAGGAGGAGGCGGAGGATCTGGTCCGCACCTTCGAGAGCGCGCTGAAGCGCCGCCGCCGCGGCAGCGTCATCCGGCTGGCGACCGACGCCGGCATGGCCGCCGACCTGCGCGAGTTCCTGCGCCATGAGCTGCGCGTGTCGAACGACGACGTGTTCGTGCTCGATGGGCTGATCGGCCTGTCGGACACCCGCCAGCTCATCGTCGACGAGCGGCCGGATCTGGTCTTCCGCCCGTTCAACGCCCGCTTCCCGGAGCGCATCCGCGACTTCGGCGGCGACTGCTTCGCGGCCATCCGCGACAAGGACATCGTCGTCCACCATCCGTACGAGAGTTTCGACGTGGTGGTGCAGTTCATCCGGCAGGCGGCGCGCGACCCGCAGGTGGTCGCCATCAAGCAGACGCTCTACCGCACCAGCAAGGACAGCCCGATCGTCGCCGCGCTGATCGAGGCGGCGGAGGCCGGCAAGTCGGTGACCGCGCTGGTCGAGCTGAAGGCCCGCTTCGACGAGGAGGCCAACATCCGCTGGGCGCGCGATCTGGAGCGCGCGGGCGCCCAGGTGGTCTACGGCTTCGTCGATCTGAAGACGCACGCCAAGGTGTCGCTGGTGGTGCGGCGCGAGAACAAGGCGCTGCGCAGCTACGTCCATTTCGGGACGGGCAACTACCACCCGATCACGGCGAAGGTCTACACCGACCTGTCCTTCTTCACCTGCGACCCGGCGCTCTGCCACGACGCGGCGGTGATGTTCAACTACATGACCGGCTACGCCACGCCGAAGCTGCTGGAGAAGATCGCCATCGCCCCGATCACGCTGCGCCAGAAGCTGGGCCAGCTGATCGACGCCGAGGTCGCCAACGCCGCCGCCGGCAAGCCCGCCCACATCTGGGTGAAGCTGAACTCGCTGGTCGATTCGGAGATCATCGACCAGCTCTACAAGGCGTCGCAGAAGGGCGTGCAGATCGACATGGTGATCCGCGGCATCTGCTGCCTGCGTCCCGGCGTCAAGGGCCTGTCGGAAAACATCCGGGTGCGCAGCATCGTCGGGCGCTTTCTGGAGCATGGGCGCGTCATCTGCTTCGCCAACGGCCATGCGCTGCCCAGCCCGCAGGCCAAGCTCTTCATCTCTTCCGCCGACTGGATGACGCGCAACCTGGACCGCCGCATCGAGACGCTGGTGCCCATCGAGAACCCGACGGTGCACGAGCAGGTGCTGGACCAGATCATGGTCGCCAACCTGAAGGACGAGGCGAACACCTGGAAACTCGGCCCCGATGGCGTTTATCATCGGGTGGAGGCTGGTCCGGACGCGTTCAGCGCCCATAACTACTTCATGACGAACCCCAGCCTGTCGGGCCGCGGCAGTGCGCTCAGCAGCAAAAAGACGCCGCCGCGGTTGAAGCTCCGTACGGTCATTTGATTGAGGATATCGGTTGCTAATGACGCCGGCGCAGGAACACTCGGTCGCCACCAAGGTCGTCGACAAGGGCGAGCGGATCGCCGTCATCGACATCGGGTCCAACTCGATCCGGCTCGTCGTCTATGACGCTCTGAAGCGGTCGCCCCTGCCGGTCTTCAACGAAAAGGTCCTCTGCGGGCTCGGCCGCGGGGTCGAGAAGACCGGCTGCCTGAACCCGGACGGCGTGACGCAGGGCTTGGAAGCCCTGGAACGCTTCGCCCTGCTGGTCGCAGGCATGCGCGTCGGGCGGCTGGACGTCATCGCCACGGCGGCGGTGCGCGATGCCACGGACGGGCCGGCCTTCATCCAGCGGGTGAAGGACCGCACCGGCCTCGACGTCAGCGTCATCAGCGGCGAGGAGGAGGCGCGGCTGTCCGCCATGGGCGTGCTGTCCGGCACCCCCGCCGCGGACGGGCTGGTCGGCGACCTCGGCGGCGGCAGCCTGGAGCTGGTGCGGCTGGAGCGCGGCGTGATCGGCGAGCATCTGACGATGCCGCTGGGGCCGCTGCGCCTGATGGAGTTGAACCCCGCCAAGCCGAACGGTCTGGTGCGTGCCATCGACCAGCATCTGGAGAAGCTGGACTGGCTGGCCCAGATGCGTGGCAAGCCCTTCTTCCCGGTGGGCGGCGGCTGGCGGGCCCTGGCCAAGCTGCACATGGAGCATGTGAAGCACCCGCTGCACATCATCCACCACTACACGGTGCCCTTCGCCGAGGCGCGGGACTTCGCCGGGCTGATCGCCAAGCAGAGCCGGTCCTCGCTGGAGAAGATGTCCGGCTCCCGCCGCCGGATCGACACGCTGCCCTACGCGGCGCTGGTGTTCGAGCGGCTGCTGCGGATGGTTCAGCCATCCAGCGTGGTGTTTTCGGCGTACGGGTTGCGGGAAGGGCATCTGTACGCGCTGCTCGATCCGCAGGGACAGCGGCAGGACCCGCTGATCGCCGCGGTGGAGGATTGGGCGCAGCGCTTCGTCCGCATCGGCGACCCGGCCCTGCTGGTGTCCTGGACCGGCAACCTCTTCGCCGGGGAGGACGACGCGGCCCTGAGGCTGCGGCAGGCCTCCTGCCTGCTGAGCGATGTCGGCTGGGCCGAGCATCCCGATTACCGGGCGGAGCACGCCTGCCTGCGCATCCTGCGCTATCCCTTCCCCGGCATCGACCATGACGAGCGGGCCTTCCTGGCGCTGGCTGTCTACGCCCGCTACGCCGGGTCCATCGACGGGCCGGGCACCCCCAACGCGGTCACCGCGGGGCCGCGGGCGCTGCTCAGCGACGCCCAGGCGCGCAAGGCGCTGGTTCTGGGGCTGGCGCTGCGGCTGGCCCACACGCTGACCGGCGGCGCCACCGCGCTGTTGCAGCGCACGTCCCTGAAAGTGTCGGGGGAGCGGCTGGTGCTGTCCCTGCCGGATGATTTCAGCGTGCCGGCCGGCGAGACGGTGCAGCGTCGCCTGGACGCGCTGGCGAAGGCGCTGAACCGCAAGGGCGAAATCGTGCCGCCGGCTAGGCCGCAAGCGGCGGAGTAGCGGAGGAGGGCGGCGGCAACGTCGCCCTCACGCCACCTTGGCGTGGGCGATGGCTTCGCGGACGCTCACGCCCTTGCGCAGGATGTTGTCCACCGCGCGGCCCTGCACCATCGTGATGCCGACCTTGTTCGCGTAGACGAGGCTCGACACGCTGTCGCAGCGCGCCAGGATGAACTTGCAGCGGTCCTGCTCCTGGATGCGCTCCATGAAGTACTTCTCGAAAGTCGGGTCCATCTCCAGCATGTCGTTGGACCAGAAGATCTTCGCGTAGTCGGCGTTCAGATATTCCAGATCGAAGTTGGTCACCCAGAAGGGGTTCAGCCCGTCCACCGCGATCTGGTAGCGGCGGTCCTGGGCGAACTCCACGACCTCGTTGAACAGCGACAGATTCTCGATCAGGTCGCCCTTGGAGATCTCAAGCACCACCTGCCCGCGGAAATCGAGGGGAAGACGCTCGTCGAACTTCACGAAGCCGGTGGAGATGACCGTGGACAGGTTGATGTTGATGCCGATGCGCCGGCCCCGCATGAAGCTGAGCCCGTGGTTCAGCGCGCGCAGCACCGACTGGTCGAGGTTGGCCGTGAAATAGTTGAACAGCCACTTGTTGGCCGTGATGTCGTAGTCCGGGCAGAGCCGTTCCTGAAGCAGCTTGATGGAGATGTAGAGTTCGAAATAGGCCATGTCCTCTTCGGCGTTGCGGCCGATGTTGGCGATGGCCTGGTTGAACAGGAACGGCGACAGGTCGAACATCTGCATGGAGCGTTCGAGCTTGGCCATTTCCTCCAGCGTGATCGGCGGCTTCGTCTCGTTGGAGTGGTCGCCGGTTTCGTTGGCCTGCAATTCCTCGATGAACCGGATGACGTTGATGAAGTTCAACGCCAGTTCCATGATCGAGTAGAGCGAGAATTCCTTGTACGGATTCGCCCCGATCAGCGTCGTCTTCGCCAGGAAGATCTGTTCCACCTTCTGGCAGACGTCGGTGACGCCGGTCAGCTTCAGCCCCTTGTAGAGGATGATGACGTCGCCGTTGGAAATGTTGAATGACTGGAGATAGGAGGCCTTGCTCGCCAGTTCTTGGATGATCGTGCGCACGATCATCTGGCTGGACGGGTCCTTGTCCCGCAGCAGCGACAGGTGCATGTGGATCAGGCGCATGCCCTGCAATTCGGATTTCGCAGAGCGGAGGAGATTGAGCAGCTTGTCGTTGTCAAATTCCGGCTTCTGATCCTTCGCAGCGGCGACGGCAGCCTGCTTCTCCGTCGTGGAGAGGCGGACGCGGTCGCGTCCCATGGGTGGTTTGCCGCCGAACCTGCTCATACGCGAAATCCCCCGGGTGTGCGCATAGGGCGTGTGCGCACCTTATAGGCGAGAATTCCATCCGCGAACCATGTCGCGCCGATACACGGCATGGATACGGAGCCCGTGACTTATTAACCCTGACCTTTTTTAACAATGCCTTAAAGCGCTGTTAATTGCGATGAATTGTTTCATAATTTTGGCTAAAGGTCGCGAAGCTGACCGGACCTGTAACGGCCCAAGCCGACTCTTGCGCCATTCTGGAACGATTCTGGAAGGGGCCGTTTACGACCCCTCCCCATTGCCGGTCGGAACGACGCGGACACGGCGGTCGAGCACCGCCAATCCGATGCGCCCACGCTTCAACGACAGCGCGTCCTCGCCGAACAACTCCCGGCGCCAGCCCTGCATTGCGGGCACCTGGGCCTCGTCGTCGGCGGCAATGGCCTCCAGATCGGCGGCGGAGGCGATCAGCTTGGACGCCACATTGTTCTCTTCGCACTTCATCTTCAGAAGTACGCGCAGTAATTCAACGATCGGTTGCAGGCCGGGCGGCGGCTCCTCGCGCGGCTCGACGCGCGGCAGCTCGGACTCCGGCAGGTCCAGACCCTTCTGGACGCAGGCCAGCACGTCGGCGCCCTGCCGCCCCTCGGCGAAGCCGCGGCCCATGCCGCGGGTGCGGGCGAGGTCGTCCACGCTGGTCGGGGCGTGGGCGGCGATCTCCAGCAGCGCCTCGTCCCGCAGCACGCGCGAGCGGGGCAGGTCGCGCCGCTGCGCCTCGCGCTCCCGCCACGCCGCCAGCTCCTTGAGGACGGCCATGAAGCGCGGCTTGTTGGTCCGCACCTTCAGCCGCAGCCAGGAGCTGTCCGGGTCCACCTGATAGGTGCCCGGATCGGTCAGGACGGCCATCTCCTCTTCCAGCCAGTGGGCGCGGCCGGAGCGGACGAGGCGGCGCTTCAGCTTCTCGTAGGCCGGGCGCAGGTGGATCACGTCGGACAGGGCGTAGGTCAGCTGCCGCTCGGTCAGCGGGCGGTGCGACCAGTCGGTGAAGCGGCTGGACTTGTCGATGCGCGCCCCGGCCAGCTTGGTGACCAGCGTCTCGTACCCCACGCTCTCGCCAAAGCCGCAGACCATGGCCGCAACCTGGGTGTCGAACAGCGGGTGGGGAATCTGGCCGGACAGGTGCCAGAAGATTTCCACGTCCTGCCGGGCGGCGTGGAACACCTTGAGGGTCGCCGGGTCCACCATCACGCGGAACAGCGGCGCCAGATCGATGCCCTCGGCCAGCGGATCGATGGCGACCGCGCCGTTCGGCCCGCCGACCTGCACGAGGCAGAGCTGCGGCCAATAGGTCTTCTCGCGCAGGAATTCGGTGTCGACGGTGATGTAGTCCACCCCGGCCAGCGAGCGGCAGAAGGCGTCAAGGTCTTCGGTGGTCGTGATGAGTGTCATGGCCGCTTCATACACGAGCGCGCGTCCGCGCGAAAGCTCGCCCTTCGGCAACTCTCCCAGCGTGCGGCGAACGCGGATGGCGGCTTGACATTCCCGCGCTGTCGGTGTGGTGTGTCGGGCCGCCTTTCCGCGCAGGATTCCGACCTTTTCCAAGGTGTTTCGACCCATGCACCCCTACCGCACGCACACCTGCGGCCAGCTTCGCGAAGAGAACGCCGGTCAGATTGTCCGCCTGTCGGGCTGGATCAACCGCAAGCGCGACCATGGACAGCTCCTGTTCATCGATCTGCGCGACCATTACGGCCTGACGCAGTGCGTGGTCGACACCTCCAACCCGGCCTTCCAGGCGGCGGAGCGGCTGAAGCTGGAATCGGTCATCACCGTGACCGGCAAGGTCGTCAAGCGCACGGCGGAGACCATCAACGACCGTCTGCCGACCGGCCGCATCGAGGTGCAGATCGCCGAGCTGACGGTGCAGGGCGAGGCGGAGCAGATCCCGCTGCAGGTCAACCAGGACACCGACGCCGGCGAGGACGTGCGCCTGCGCTACCGCTTCCTGGACCTGCGCCGCGAGCGCATCCACGAGAACATCCTGCTGCGCTCGCGCGTCATCGCGTCGGCGCGCCGCCGCATGATCGACCAGGGCTTCACCGAGTTCCAGACGCCGATCCTGACGGCCTCCTCGCCGGAGGGTGCCCGCGACTATCTGGTGCCGAGCCGCAACCATCCGGGCAAGTTCTATGCGCTGCCCCAGGCGCCGCAGCAGTTCAAGCAGTTGCTGATGGTCGCCGGCTTCGACCGCTACTTCCAGATCGCTCCCTGCTTCCGCGACGAGGACGCCCGCGCCGACCGTTCGCCGGGCGAGTTCTACCAGCTCGACTTCGAGATGTCCTTCGTCACCCAGGACGACGTCTTCGAGGCCATCGAGCCGGTGCTGCACGGCATCTTCGACGAGTTCGGCGGCTTCCGCCGCGAGACGCCGCCGGCCATCGACAAGCCGCCCTTCCGCCGCATCTCCTTCGCGGAATCGATGCTGAAGTACGGCAACGACAAGCCGGACCTGCGCAACCCGCTGGAGATCACCGACGTCACCGCCGTCTTCAAGCGCGACGACGTGGAATTCCGCGCCTTCAAGCAGACGCTGGAGAAGGGCGGCGTGGTCCGCGCCATCCGCGCCCCGAAGGTGTCCGACAAGCCGCGCAGCTTCTTCGACAAGCTGAACGACTGGGCGCGCGGTCTCGGCGCTCCGGGCCTCGGCTACATCATCTTCGAGGCGGCCGGCGGCAAGGGCCCGATCGCAAAGTTCGTGCCGGAGGCCGCCCAGGCGGAGCTGCGTGCGGCGGCGGGCGTGGAGGACGGCGACGCGGTCTTCTTCGTCTGCGACCAGCCCGGCCCGGCGGCCAAGCTGGCCGGCTTCGCCCGCACGAAGATCGGCGAGGAGCTGGACCTGATCGAGAAGAACGCCTTCCGCTTCTGCTGGATCGTCGACTTCCCGATGTACGAGCTGGACGAGGAGACCAACACGGTCATCTTCAGCCACAACCCCTTCTCCATGCCGCAGGGCGGCCTGGAGGCGCTGAACACGATGAACCCGCTGGACATCAAGGCGTACCAGTACGACATCGTCTGCAACGGCGTGGAGCTGTCGTCGGGCGCCATCCGGAACCATCTGCCGGAGCTGATGTACAGGGCGTTCGAGATCGCCGGCTACCCGCCGGAGGAGCTGGAAGCCCGCTTCGGCGGCATGCTGAGCGCCTTCAAGCTGGGCGCCCCGCCGCACGGCGGCTCGGCCCCGGGCATCGACCGCATCGTGATGCTGCTGGCCGACGAGCCGAACATCCGCGAGGTCATCGCCTTCCCGCTGAACCAGCGCGCGGAGGATCTGCTGATGCAGGCTCCCGCCCCGGTGGATCAGGCGCGCCTGCGCGAACTGCACCTGAAGCTGGACCTGCCGAAGCCGAAGGTCGCCGCCGAGACGCCGAAGGCCGCCACCTGACCATCCGGGCTCTTCCCTCCCTTCCCGCTTCGGCGGGGAGGGAAGGGCGGCCAATAAGAAAGCCCCCCGTCCGCGAGGCCGGGGGGCTTTCTTATTGGGAACGGAAAGGCGTCAGGCCGCGACGTTGCCGGCGGGAGCCGATCCGATCATGCGGTAATAGTTGGAGTCGACCAGAACGAAGCAGCTCAGCGTCTTGGCGTCGCCTTCGTCCTCCGTGCTGACCACGCGGGCATGCGGGATGCCGAACAGGGTCACGGTCTCCCGCACACGCCAGGACCGCCCGTTGGTCGCGCCAACGGTTTGGAACACCTGTCCCACCAAAACCTGCTTCTTGGCCATACGGAAACCCTCATCCTGCTGTCGGTGCGCGCCACAAATCCGCGAAGGCGTGAGCGCACCATGCACAGTTTAGGCCAGTTTCCTCAAAAGATGGCAAAATGAATTGTAACGAAATGCGCCATGGGTTGTGACCTTTGCGATCGTGCCTTTGCGTTCGGCGGTCAGCAGCCCGACCTCGGCAGCGCCTCCACCTTTTCCAGGATGGCGTTCACGGTGAAATCGCCGTAGTCGATCTGCATGGATTCGGCGACACCGTTCTGCAGCAGGCGCAGGCTCATCTCATATTCCGGCTGGGCCGAATCGCTCTTCAACGGGAAGAAGGCCATGCGCACCGGCCACGCCGTCTTGCCCTTCAGCAGCGGGTCGGCGCCGTCCTCCTTGGTCTGGACCGCCGCGCCGATGACCGTGGAAACCTCGGTCGCCCCTTCCGAATCGGCGCCGTCGAAGACGACCCGGTTGAAGAAGGTGTCGCCGGCGCCGGCGTGGTCGAGCACCGCCAGGGTGTGGGCCGTCGGGAACATGGTGTCGGGGGGCAGTTCCATGTCCTGGGGCTCCGGCTTGGAGAAGACGGCGGTGCCGGTGCCGTCCTTGGCCAGCCGGGCGTCGCCGCGCACCTCCTCGTCCTCCTCCCCGTTGATCAGCTTGCGGACGTTGAAGCGGTAGCGCTGGCCGTCCTTGGCCTCCCACGTCGTGTAATTGGTGGTCATCGCCATCTCGTCGCCCTCGGCGTAGACGAAGCGGAGTTGGAAGCGCTGCTCCGTCGTCCAGCCGTCGCAGGCGTCGGCCCATTCGAACAGCATGCGGCCCCGCACGTCGCTGACCTTGGAACTGTTGCGGGCGGACAGCAGCGACATCTTGTAGACGGCGCGGTGCGGCAGGATGTTCGCCGCGGCACCGGCCGCCGCCCCCACCGCCGCGCCCGCCGCGTTGGCGGGAGCCGCCTGGGCCGGGCCGGCGGCGGGAAGGGCGGTCAGGGACACCAGGAACGCGCCGATGGTCGCGCAAAGGGCGAGGCGGGCGGCGGAGCGGCGGTTCTGCAAAGCGACATCCACAGGTGATTGGCAGCGTCGGATGGATTATGGGTGTTTCGGTGTCGGAGCGGAAGGCCCGACCCCCCGAATAAACGGAAGGCTGAGGACGGATTCATGCGCAGCGACTCTCCCGCATCACGGCCCGTACTCCTGGTGACCCGGCGCCTGCCCGACGCGGTGGAGACCCGCGCCGCGCGCGATTTCGACGCCCGGCTGAACCCGAAGGACCGCGCGCTGTCCGGCGCGGACATCGCGGCCCTGGCGGGGGAAGCCGGCGCCCAGGGCATCCTGTGCACCGCCGGGGACCGGCTGGACGCCGCGGCCATCGCGGCCCTGCCCGAGGCTGTGCGGATCGTCGCCACCTTCTCGGTCGGCACCGATCACATCGACCTGAACGCGGCAAAGGCCCGCGGCCTGATCGTCACCAACACCCCGGACGTGCTGACCGACGCGACCGCCGACATCGCGCTGCTGCTGATGCTCGGCGCGGCGCGGCGCGCGTCGGAAGGGGAGCGGATGATCCGCGCCGGCGCCTGGACCGGCTGGACGCCGACCCAGCTTCTCGGCACCCACCTGGGCGGGAAGCGGCTGGGCATCATCGGCATGGGCCGAATCGGGCAGGCGGTGGCGCAGCGGGCGCGCGCCTTCGGCATGACCATCCACTACTCCAACCGGCGCCGCCTGTCCGCGGAGCAGGAGGCCGGCGCCGTCCACCACGCCGATCCCGAAGCGATGCTGGCGATCTGCGACGTGCTGTCTCTGCATTTCCCGGCGACTCCGGAAACCACCCATTGGCTGAACGCGGAGCGGATCGGGCGCTTGCCGCCGGGGGCCATCGTGGTCAACACCGCCCGCGGCTCGGTCGTCGACGACGAGGCGCTGATCGCCGCGCTGGCCTCCGGACGGTTGGCCGCCGCGGGGCTGGACGTGTTCGAGAACGAGCCGAACCTGCACGCCGGCTACCGCGCGCTGGAGAACGCCTTCCTGTTGCCGCATCTGGGCAGCGCCACGGTGGAAACCCGCAACGCCATGGGCTTCAAGGCGCTGGACAATCTGGACGCCTTCTTCGCCGGGGCGGCGCCGCCGGACCGCGTGGCGTGATGGTGGCGCGAGCGGGGCTGTCCGATCCCGGACAGGCCGTTTGTTCGAAAGCCGTTCAAAATAGAAAATAAATCAAAAGTAGATAAAATTTTCCGTAATCGGCCGTTCCCTCGGCAAATCCTGCCTGGGGGCGGCCTCGCCCGGCAGAAGTTGCCGGGACGAAAGGCCTAGGCTTCTGGAAATCCTCATGTGGCACGGCGATTGCTGTGAATTCGGCGCAGCCAGTGCCGATCATGCGGAGAAAGCCCATGAGCGCCGTCGTGACCACCCAGGACCCGGAAGCCATTGCCGCCGAGCTTCACGACGGACGGCCTTTCGATCGCGGGACCCACGACCGCCTGCTGCGGATGCCCCCTTTGCGCGGCTCCCGCCTCGCCCATCCGGCGGTGTCCGTGACCGTGGAGGCTTCGGTTCTGGAAAACCAACTTGCCGAGGCCCGTGCCACCATCGCCGAACAGCGCGAACGGATCGCCTACCTGGAAAGCCTGTCCATGACGGACGAACTGACCGGTCTGCTGAACCGCCGCGGCTTCTTCAGCCATTTCCGGCGCGAGATCGCCGCCGCGCGGCGGCAGAGGGCCAAAGGAAACGGCAAGGGCGGTGGGGTGCTGGTCATCATCGATCTGGACGGCTTCAAGCGGATCAACGACACCCACGGCCACATGGCCGGCGACGCCTATTTGCGGCAGGTCGCCCGGCTGCTCGTCGGTGCGGTTCGTGAGGAGGACGTGGTGGCCCGCCTGGGCGGGGACGAGTTCGCTCTGCTGCTGACGAACACCGACGCAGCCTGCGGCGCCGCCCGCGCCCGGCAGATCGCCACGGCGGCCTGTCGGCGCGGCGTCCAGTGGAACAACGCCGACCTGCCGATCCGCTTTTCCTTCGGGGTGCAGTCCTATGGTGCCGACGATCGGGAGGAGGAGGTGATCCGGCTCGCCGACTCCCACATGTACAGCAACAAGAACAAGGCCGGGCGCCGCCCGCGCTCGCCGGGACACAAGGCCGGACAGCCCGGCGCACGTTCCGCGACGAACCGCCGGGCCACCGCCTGAGCCGGGCCGGGCCGCGCGGAACCCGGATCGGTCAGCCTGTCGCACCCCCCAAGCCGCGCTTGACCGGACGCTGATCCCGCCGCAGCATCTGCACCTTTCCGTCGCAAAGGTGGCTGCTCTGAACACGTCTTCGGATCGCCCGAGTCCCCCGTCGCCCCCATCCCCGGCTGAGCAGTCATCCACCGCCGCCGCGATACAGCCGCACGGCGCCTTGGTGGCGCTGCGCGGCGATGGCGCGACGATCCTGGCCTGCAGCGCCAACACGGCGGATTTCCTCGGCCTTGCTCCGGAACGGTTGTTGGGCCGCAGCGTCGACGTGCTGGAACTGCCCGAGCTTGCGGCGTTGCTGGCGGAGTTGCGCGCCTTGCCGCCGGACCTGCGGGCGCTGGGGTTGCATGCGGCCGTGACGCCGCCGGGGGAGGAACCGCTTCCGGCGTTCCTTCACGAGCATGGCGGACGGGTGATCCTGGAGGTGGAGCGCCCGCCCGCCGGGCCGGAGAGCCGCGCCGCCACGGCGCCGCCATCCGGTCCGATGCCGGGGATCGCCGCCCTCCGCGACGCCGCGGGGTTGGAAGCCATCGCGGCACATACCGCCCACACCATTCGCCGTCTCACCGGCCTGGACCGGGTGATCGTGTGCCGCTTCGACGCCTTCGGCAATGGAGAGGTGGTGGCGAAGGACCAGGCGCCGGATTGGAACCACGCCGCCCCGGACCTCCATCCCGGCTCCGCCCTGCCGGCGACCGCCTTCGACGGCGCCCCGGACGGGAGTCCACGGGTTCGTGTGATGCCCGACCATGCGGCGGAGCCGGTTCCCCTGCTGAACGCCGACACCACGGTGCCGCCGCCCGATCTGGCCCACGCGCAGTTGCGCAGCCCGGCGCCGGCCTGGCTTGATTTTCTGCGGCGGATGGGGGCGGGGGCGGCCCTGACCGTGCCGGTCGCCCATGCCGGCAAGCCGTGGGGGGTGATCTCCGGCCATCACCGGCGTCCTCAGGGAGTGCCTCTGGCCACCCGGATGCTGGCCGCCATGGCCGCCGACGCGCTCAGCCTGATGTTGGACACCGCCGAACGCGCCGTGGAACGCGAGCGCCGCGTCGCGCAGGCCGCGAGGCAGGCCGAGGTGAACCGGGCCAAGTCGGACTTCCTGACCGGGATGAGCCATGAGCTTCGCACCCCGCTGAACGCCGTCATCGGCTACGCCGACTTCCTGCTGCATCCGGGAACCGGCCCGCTGACCGACCGCCAGCGCGATTGCATCGGCAACATCCGCGCCTCCGGCGCGCACCTCCTGGAACTCATCAACGACGTCCTGGACCTGTCTAAGATCGAGGCGGGGCACGTCGCGTTGCACGAGGACGATGTGGATGTCGCGGTCGTGGTGGGCGAGGTCTACGCCCTTCAGGAGCTGTCTTTGACGTCGGCGGGGCTGGCCTTCGACGCCTCGTTTCCTCGGCCGCTGCCGCGCCTGCGTGCGGACCGGCGGTCGCTGCGGCAGATCCTGCTGAACCTGCTGTCCAACGCCGTCAAGTTCACCCCGGCGGGCGGTCGCGTCGCCATCGACGTGACGCGCGCGGAGGATCTGACCGGAACCGGACTGCGCATCGCCGTGATCGACACCGGAATCGGCATCCCGGAGGAGCACCGCCACACCGTGCTGGAACCCTTCCGTCAGGTGCCGGGCGAACGCATCCGCAACGGCGCCGGAACCGGTTTGGGCCTGTCCATCGTGCGCTCCCTGGTGGAGGCCCATGGCGGGCGGCTGGCCCTGTCCAGCGCGCCGGGGCAGGGCACGCGCATCGACCTGCACTTCCCGCCGGAGCGGGTGATCGCATGACGGAATCCGTGGAATCCTCGGGGCTTCGCGGGAAGCGGCCGGCCGCGAGCGGCATCGCTAACGACAATTTAACCGTCGCGGCGGGACAGTGAACGGGCTATACCGATCTCTCCGGGTGTGGTCGCTGCAAGCAGGAGCGCGGGTGGCACGATGCTCGCGGAACCGAACAGCCCCAAGAAGGCGCCGATGGACGACCGAACCGTGAAGCGTGTCCTGATCGTCGAGGACAACGAGCTGAACATGAAGCTCTTCCACGATCTGCTGGAAGCGCACGGCTACGCGACGCTTCAGACCCGCAGCGGGATGGATGCCCTGGCCATGGCGCGGGAGCACCATCCGGATCTGATCCTCATGGACATCCAGTTGCCGGAGGTGTCAGGGTTGGAGGTCACGCGCTGGATCAAGGACGATCCGGCACTCAAGTCCATTCCGATCATCGCGGTGACAGCCTTCGCGATGAAGGGGGACGAGGAGAAGATCCGGGAAGGCGGCTGCGAGGACTACATCGCCAAGCCGATCTCGGTCACCAGGTTCCTGGAAGCCGTTCAGAAGTTCCTCCGCTAACCTGTTACGGGATCGGTCGCACGTTCCATGTCCGCTCGCGTCCTCGTCGTCGACGATGTCCTTCCGAACGTGAAGCTGCTCGCGGCGAAGCTGACGCGCGAGTATTTCAACGTCATCACCGCCAGCAATGGCCCCGAGGCGCTGGAGATGGTCCGTCGGGAGTCGCCGGACATCGTTCTGCTCGACGTCATGATGCCCGGCATGGACGGGTTCGAGGTGTGCGAAAAGATCCGCTCCGATCCTGCGACCATGCACATCCCGGTGGTGATGGTCACCGCCCTGTCCGATGGCGCCGACCGCGTGCGCGGGCTGGAGGCGGGAGCCGACGATTTCCTGACCAAGCCGGTCAACGACGTCGCGCTGTTCGCGCGGGTGCGGTCGCTCGTCCGCCTGAAGATGATGATGGACGAATGGAGGCTGCGCGAGACGACCTCCGGCCAGCTGGGGGTTCTCGAGCCGACGGGCACGTTGAACAGCGAGTCCTTCGAGGGCGCCCGAGTCCTGGTGCTGGAGGACTCGCGTCTCGATCTGGACAGGGTCACCGAGACGCTGAAGCGCGACCACGCCCATGTCATGGCCGCCGACGCCTGCGCCGTGGCGCTGGAGCGCGCGCTGGCCGACGATCTGGATCTTGTGGTCATCAGCCTGACCCTGATGAACGAGGATGGCCTGCGCCTGTGCTCCCAGCTCCGCTCGCACGAGCGGACCCGGCAGGTGCCGATCCTGCTGATGGTGGAGGAGGGCGACCTGAACCGCGTTGCCAAGGGGCTGGAACTCGGCGCCAACGACTACATCAGCAAGCCCATCGACCGGAACGAGCTGCTGGCCCGCGCCCGCATCCAGATCCGGCGCAAGCGCTATCAGGAACGTCTGCGCGCGAACTACGAGCAGAGCCTGTCCATGGCGCTGACCGACAGCCTGACGGGCGTCTTCAACCGCCGTTACATCAACGCTCATTTGCCGCGGCTGCTGGAGCGGGCGATCGACAACCACAAGCCGGTGGCGATCCTGCTGTTCGACATCGACCATTTCAAGGTCGTCAACGACAGCTATGGCCACACCGTGGGCGACGAGGTGCTGAAGGAGGTGTCCAGCCGCGCCAGCCGCAACCTGCGCACCTTCGATCTGGTGGCGCGGCTGGGCGGCGAGGAGTTCGTGGTCATCCTGCCCGACACCGATGCCGAAGCGGCGCTGACGGTGGCGGAGCGGCTGCGCGGCCTCATTGCCGACACGCTGTTCAAGGTGTCCGCCGATGTGGGCGAGATCCCGGTTACGGTGTCCATTGGCGTGACGGTGGGCGGCCGGCTGGGCGATACCGCCGAGGGGTTGATCCGTCGTGCCGACGAGGCGCTGTACGAGGCCAAGCGCGCCGGGCGCAACCGCACCATCGCCGACCCTCCCGCCAAAGCGCTGCTGTCCCCCTGACGAAACTGAGGCAGCTGACGAGGCGAGGCAGTGTCCAGACAAGCAAAAGGCCGCCAGAAGGCGGCCTTTCTGATTCCGGCAGTCCGGGAAACCTTACTTGATCTTGGCTTCCTTGAACTCGACGTGCTTGCGCGCCACCGGGTCGTACTTGCGGAACGACAGCTTCTCGGTGGTCTTCTTCGGGTTCTTCTTCTTCACGTAGAAGAACCCGGTATCAGCCGTGCTCACCAGCTTGATGAGGACGGTGTTCTGCTTCGCCATGATCTCAATCCCGACTAAAAATCCGTGACCCGCCAGCCCGGCGGGGCGGCGTCGTAGCGGGGGAAGATACCCGCTACAGCCGCGATGTCAAGCCTTTGTAAAGTGGCCGGAAGGGCCGATCGGAGTCCTTTTTATCCCGCAATCCGGGGCGGAAAACGACTCAGCGCTCCGCCACCGTGTTGGTGGAGGACAGGGCGACCGCGCGCTGGTAGAGCGCCGGTTCGGCGAGAAGGCGCAGCGCCACCTTCAGGTCCAGTTCCGGTTCGTGCTCCTTCCACGGGCAGGCTTCGCGCAGGCGGGCCAACGCCTCCTCGTCGTCGGCGGCGCGGGCGCGCCAGCCGGCGAACTGGGTCATCGGGCGCGCCCGGCCGTCGCGCAGGTCGGACAGCAGGGTGACGGGGTCGTCCTGCCCGTTGCGGCTGGTGCAGACCGTCGGCTGCACGCCCTGGCGGTGCAGGGTGTAGCCGGCGGGTGTGTAGATGCGGCTCCAGGTCAGGAACAGCTCGCCGTCGTTGGGCAGGCGGGTGACCGTCTGGACGCTGCCCTTGCCGTAGGAGGAGGCGCCCACCACCACCGCGCGGCCCGAGTCCTGGAGCGCCGCCGCCACCACCTCGGCGGAGGAGGCGGAGCGCCCGTCCACCAGAACGACCAGCGGCATCCCTTCGGCGATGTCGTCGGGACTGGCCTCGAAGCGCTGGCGGCTGTCGGGGTGGCGGCCTTCGGTGGTGATGATCTTTCCCTGGGCGATGAACAGGTCCGCCACGGCGACCGCCTGGTCGAGCAGGCCGCCGGGGTTGCCGCGCAGGTCGAGCACGAAACCGCGCAGGCCCTTGCCCATGCTCTGCCGCGTGGAGAGAACGGCGTCGCGCAGGTTGGAGGCGGTGGCGGCGTTGAAGCGGTCCACCTTCAGCACGCCGACCTGCTCGGACACGCTGGCGTTCACGGTGTTGGGAACCACGCGCTCCCGCCGGATGGGGGCGCGGCGGGGCGGTGTGTTGTCGCGCGCCACGGTCAGCAGAACCATCGTTCCGGTCGGCCCGCGCAAACGGTCGCGCATGTCCGCCTCGCTCAGGCGCGCGGTCAGGTCGCCGTCGATCGCCAGAAGCTGGTCGCCGCTGCGGAAGCCGGCGCGGTCCGCCGGGCTGCGCGGCAGCACGTTGCGGATCAGGGTGCGCCCGTTCGCCGTTTCCAGCGACAGCCCGATCCCGCCATAGCCCTCGCGCTGGGCGCGTTCGCTGGTGGCGCGCTGGGTGCCGGTGTAGCGGGAGTAGCCGTCGAGATCCGTCATCACGGAATCGAGCACCACCTGATAAACGCGCTCCGGCACCGCCTGATAGAGGGTGGGGGAATAGAGGCGGGCGCGCTCCACCGCCTTGGTGGTCAGGGCGGCCCAACCGGCGGCATCGGAGAGCGACGGGGCGGCGTACTCCGCGATCAGGCTCCCGGAGACGTACAGGCGTACGGTGTTGCCCTGGCGCTCGGCGCGGGCGGTGGGATCGATGGTCGCGAGTCCCTTCAGCCCGTCCAGGCCAAGCCGACCGAAATCGACCTGTTGAAGATAGACTTCAGCGATCTTGCCGTAGGCGACGGCGAACACCTGCTCGCTGATGAAGGCGGGTTCGGCCGCGGCGGCGGCCGGACGGGGAAGCGTTCCGCCGAGGCTTCCGAGGCCAACGGCGAACATGGCAGCCGCGAGCGGGATCGACAGACGCCCGCGCGGTGAAAAACCTCGTTTCCGTATGCCCATGGCGCGCCGTACGCGGCCTCCTTTCCCACAGGCGGACCCGGACGGTCGCCCGCCGGATTCGAACGGATAAGGAATAGCACTTCAGAAATGAGGGCTGGCGGGACAAAAGTCGGAGGCAAGACTCTTTGTTGCGGAATGTCCACCACTGTGACTCAGCGGCCACGCTTCCGTTGCTTCTGGGTTGCGCGGCCTGCGAAACGGGCGCTCCGCGGGGGGCGGTCCGGGTGGCCGGATTGCAACGGATGATCGGTGCCACCAGCCGAATCCCCGCCGACATCTCCTTCGGCGCGGGGCAGGACGAACAGGGTGCTGCCGGTCAGCGGATCGGCCTCCATCAGCACCACCTTCACCGCGGCGCCCAGCCGATAGCGGCGGCCGGTGCGCTGGCCGACCAGGGCGTGGGCACGCTCGTCATGCTCGTACTGGTCGTCGGGCAGGGTGCTGGCGGGGATCAGCCCGTCGGCCCCGTTCTCGTCGAGCCGGATGAACAGGCCGAAGCGGGTGACCCCGGAGATCCGGCCGGTGAACAGGGCGCCCACGCGGTCGGCCAGGAAGGCGGCGGTGAAGCGGTCGATGGCGTCGCGCTCGGCCGTGGCGGCGCGGCGTTCGGTCATCGAGATGTGCTCGCCGATGTCGGCCAGACCGGCCATGGCCGCGTCGTCCAGCCCGCCCGGTCCCAGCCCGTGCGCGCGGATCAGCGCCCGATGGACGATCAGGTCGGCGTAGCGGCGGATCGGCGAGGTGAAATGGGCGTAGCGGTCGAGCGACAGGCCGAAATGGCCGATGTTCTCCGGGCTGTACTCCGCCTGCGATTGGCTGCGCAGGATCACTTCGCTGACCAGCTGCGAGTCCGCCGTCCCGGCGGCGCGGTCGAGGATCGCGGTGAAATGGGCCGGGGTCAGCCGCGGCGCGCGCGGCAGCGTGTAGCCGATGCCGGTCAGGAACTCCCGCAGCGTCTCCTGCTTGTCGAGCGACGGCTGGTCGTGGACGCGGAACAGACCGGCCATGCCCGCCCGTTCCAGGCTGTCCGCCGCCGCGACGTTGGCGCAGATCATGAACTCCTCGATCAGCCGATGGCTGTCGAGGCGCTCGCGCGCCGCGATCTCCGCCACCCGTCCGCGCTCGTCCAGCCGCACCCGCCGTTCCGGCAGATCCAACTCCAGCGTGCCGCGGCGCAACCGGGCAGACCACAGGCAAGCGTAGGCGCCGTAGAGCGGGGCGATGACCGTCTCCAAAAGCGGCGCCGTGGCCTCGTCCGGGGCGCCGTCGCGGGCCGCCTGCACCTGCTCGTAGGTCAGCCGCGCGGCGGAGCGCATCAGGCCGCGCACGAAACGGTGCCGCAGGAGCGCGCCATGACGGTCGATCCACAGATGCGCCGCGACGCAGGCGCGGTCCTCGTGGGGGCGCAGCGAGCAGAGGTCGTTCGACAGCGCCTCCGGCAGCATCGGCACGACGCGGTCGGGGAAATAGACGGAATTGCCGCGCTCGTAGGCCGCCCGGTCCAACGCCGAATTGGGGCGCACGTAAAAGGCCACGTCGGCGATGGCGACCAGCAGGTGCCAGCCGCCCTGGTTCGCCGGATCGGAGTCCGGCTCCGCCCACACCGCGTCGTCGAAATCGCGGGCGTCGGCGCCGTCGATGGTCACCAGCGGGAGGTCGCGCAGGTCCGTCCGTCCGGTCAGGGAGGGAACGGCGGCGTGCGATGCCTCGCGCTGGGCGGCGGGCGGGAACTCGGTGGGCAGCCCGTGGGTGTGGATGGCGATCAGGCTGACGGCGCGCGGCTCGGCCGTGTGGCCCAGCCGCTCCGCGACGCGGGCCTGCGGCAGCCCCATCCGCGATGCCGGCAGCAGGTCTGCCAGCACCAGCTCACCGGACTCGGCGTCGTTGCGGTTGGCCGGCAGGACCAGCAGTTCGGTCTTGTTGCGCTTGTCCGTCGGGACGATGCGTCCGCCGTCCGCCGCGGGGTAATAGACGCCGAGAACGCGCCCCACCGTACCGTCCAGCCGCCGGATGGTGCGCGCCTCGTACAGCCGGTCGTTGATGCGGCTCAGCTTCGCCAACACACGGTCGCCCGCCCCCAGCGTGGGGTGTCCCTTCTTATCCGGCATCATGAAGATGCGTGGGGGGGTGCCCTCACCCGTCCAGGTGATCGGGCGGGCGGTGACCTCGCCGTCCGCATCGACGCCGATCACGTCCAGAACCGCGACCTCCGGCAGGGACCGCGGCGGAGCAACGCGCTTGTTGCGCCCACGTTCCACGGCGCCGTCGGCTTCCAGGTCCTTGAGAAGCTCCTTCAGTCTTTCGCGGTCGTCGCTGCCCGACAGCTTGAAGGCGCGCGCGATCTCGCGCTTGCCCACCGGCGTCGTGCTGGAGCGGATGAAGGAGAGGATCGTGTCCTTGTCGGGAAAGCTGCCGGAGCGGCGGGGCGTGTCGGTCAAGGGAGTTCGTGCCGTGGAGGGGGGACCGCTTAAGTAAGCCCTGGAGGCGGCGAATCCAACCGCGACGCCATGGTGCCACCGCGCGAACGCTTCAAAGCCGTTCGTCGACGCCTTTTAAAAATGGGAATGCGCCGCTGAGAACAACGCCAGCCAGTTTCAGGCTCGGTGCAATGGCGAAGAGGAAAAGTGGTTGGGGGACTAGGATTCGAACCTAGGCTGGCGGAGTCAGAGTCCGCTGTCCTACCGCTAGACGATCCCCCAGACCGTCACCGGGAGTGGCGCTGCGCCGCGTCCCGTCGTGGGCCGCCCTTGTAGCAAAGCGGGCAGGGCTTGTATAGCCCTTTTTTCGCCAGTGGCACCTTGGTGTGGACGCGCGGACACAAATCAATGCCATTCGTGGGCTTTCGCTGGGACGTGAAACCGGGTTAAGATGACTCCCTTAAGCATGGCGGGGAGGAGACGTGGACCTTCAGGTGCACAGTGAACGGCAGAACGACACCGGACGGTTGCGTTCGTCGGCACCTGCGCGCCCGGTCTTTGCGGCCCTCGACCTCGGCACCAACAATTGTCGCCTGCTGATCGCGCGTCCAATTCCCGGCGGCTTCCGCGTCATCGATGCCTTCTCGCGAATCGTCCGGCTTGGCGAGGGGTTGACCCGCAACGACCGGCTGTCCGTCTCGGCGATGGAGCGCACCCTCGCCGCGCTGAAGATCTGCGGGTCCAAGATCGAGCGGCGCGGCGTCACCGCGGTGCGCGCCGTGGCGACCGAAGCCTGCCGCCGCGCCCGGAACTGCAACGAGTTCATCGACGCGGTGGAGCGGGAAACCGGCATCGCCATCGAGATCATCTCCAGCCAGGAGGAAGGGCGCCTCGCGCTCGCCGGCTGCGCCTCGCTGCTCGACCCGAACGTGCCCTATGCCGTGGTGTTCGACATCGGCGGCGGCTCGACCGAGCTGATGTGGCTGGCGGTGGAGCGCGGGCGGCCTCCGCGCATCCTCGACCAGACGTCCATCCAGTGCGGCGTCATCGGCCTTACGGAGCAGTTCGGCGGCGCGGACGCCGACCGCGGCATGTACCGGCGCATGGTGGAGGAGGTCGCGTCGGCCATCGCCTCCTTCGAAGCGCGCAACGGCATCCGGGAGCGGGCGCTGGCCGGGCAGGTGCAGATGCTCGGCACCTCCGGAACGGTGACGACGCTGGCCGGGGTGCATCTCGGCCTCTGCCGCTACGACCGGCGGGCGGTGGACGGCAGCTTTCTGCGCATTGATCACGCCCGCGCGGTCATCGAACGTCTCGTCGCGCTGGACTTCGACGGGCGGGCACGGCATCCCTGCATCGGACAGGACCGCGCGGATCTGGTGATCGCCGGATGCGCGGTGCTGGACGCGCTGTGCGACTGTTGGCCGGTGGAGCGCCTGCGCATCGCCGATCGCGGCCTGCGCGAGGGCATCCTCGTGGAGCTGATCGGGTCGGCGCGGCAAATCTATTAAGGAAATGTGAGACCATGGTTGGAAAGCCTCCATCCTCCTCGAAGCCGGGTGGGCGTCGCGCCACCGTCCGCGTGAAGACCTCGGCGAAGCGCTCCACCTCCTCGGTCCGCTGGCTGGAGCGGCACCTGAACGACCCCTACGTGCATGAGGCGACGAAGCGCGGCTTCCGATCCCGCGCCGCGTTCAAGCTGCTCCAGTTGGACGAGAAGTTCCATCTGCTGGGACCGGGCAAGCGCGTGGTGGACCTCGGCGCCGCCCCCGGCGGCTGGACCCAGGTGGCGGTGGACAAGGTGCAGACCGCGCGCGAGGGCTGGAAGGTCGTCGGGCTGGACATCCTGCCGATGGACCCGGTGCCCGGCGCCACCACCATGGAGGCCGACTTCCTGGAGGAGGGCGCGGCGGAACGGCTGAAGGAAGCCTTGGGCGGCCCCGCCGACGTGGTGCTCAGCGACATGGCGGCCCCGACCATCGGGCACCAGGCCACCGACCATCTGCGCATCATGGCGCTGGCCGAGGCCGCCTACGACTTCGCGGAGGATGTGCTGGCCCCCGGCGGGGCGTTCGTGGCCAAGCTGTTCCAGGGCGGGGCGGAGAAGTCCCTGCTGGAGCGGCTGAAGCGCGATTTCACCACGGTGCGCCACGCCAAGCCCCCGGCCAGCCGTGCCGAATCCTCCGAAACCTATGTGGTCGCCACCGGTTTCCGTGGGGCCAACGCGAACGACTAGGTATACCTCAGGCTGCGGCCCGTTCGCGCAGGTCATGGCTGGCTTGCGCGGATGTGGCCCGGCACACGACAGTTTGTGGTTCAGGCGCCTTCACAAGCCCACGGTCTTGTGTATAGTGCGCCAAATTTTTTTCCGGCCCCTTTTTATCTCCCGGGAGACCGCCGATGGCCCGCTCGTCCACGATCCGCGAAGCTCTGACCTTCGACGACGTCCTCTTGGTTCCGGCCGAAAGTTCGGTCCTGCCGAACGAGGTGGACACCCGGACGCGCCTGACCAAGACCATCGAACTGGGCATCCCGCTGATGTCCTCCGCGATGGACACGGTGACCGAAAGCAGCCTCGCCATCGCCATGGCCCAGGCCGGCGGCATCGGCGTGGTCCACCGCAACCTGACCATCGAGCAGCAGGCCGAAGAGGTCCGCAAGGTCAAGCGGTACGAGTCCGGCATGGTGGTCAACCCGATCACCATCACCCCGGGCCAGACGCTCGCCGACGCGCTCCAGCTCATGGCCGACTACCGCATCTCCGGCATTCCGGTGGTGGAGAGCCGTGACTCCCGCGGCAGCGGCAAGCTGGTCGGCATCCTGACCAACCGCGACGTGCGCTTCGCCACCAACCCGAACCAGCCGGTCAGCGAATTGATGACCAAGGACGTGGTGTCGGTGCGCGAGGGCGTCAGCCAGGACGAGGCCAAGCGCCTGCTCCACCAGCACCGCATCGAGAAGCTGCTGGTGGTGGACGAGGCCCATCGCTGCATCGGCCTTGTCACCGTGAAGGACATGGAGAAGGCCCAGGCCTATCCCAACGCCTGCAAGGACGCGCAGGGCCGCCTGCGCGTCGCCGCCGCCACCGGCACCGGCCCGGACGGGCTGCGCCGCGCCGAGGCGCTGTTCGACGCCGGCGTGGACGTGCTGGTGGTCGACACCGCGCACGGCCACTCGCTGAAGGTGCTGGATCAGGTGCGTGCGGCGCGCAACATGTCCAACTACACCCAGGTGATCGCCGGCAACGTGGCGACCGCCGAGGCCGCCAAGGCGCTGGTCGATGCCGGCGCGGACGCGGTGAAGGTCGGCATCGGCCCCGGTTCCATCTGCACCACCCGCATTGTCGCGGGCGTCGGTGTGCCGCAGCTCACCGCGATCATGGACGTGGTGGAGGCTTGCGAGACGATGGGCATCCCGGTGATCGCCGACGGCGGCATCAAGTTCTCGGGCGATCTCGCCAAGGCCATCGCGGCGGGCGCCAGCGTGGCGATGCTGGGCAGCCTGTTCGCCGGCACCGACGAGAGCCCCGGTGAGGTCATCCTCTACCAGGGCCGCTCCTACAAGAGCTACCGCGGCATGGGCTCGGTGGGCGCCATGGCCCGCGGCTCGGCCGACCGCTACTTCCAGCAGGAAGTGTCCACCATGAAGCTGGTGCCGGAAGGCGTCGAAGGCCGCGTGCCCTACAAGGGGCCGATGTCGGCGGTCATCCACCAACTCGTCGGCGGCCTGCGCGCGGCCATGGGCTACACCGGCAGCCAGTCAATCGCCGAGATGCAGACGAAGTGCGAATTCGTGCGCATCACCAACGCCGGTCTGCGCGAAAGCCACGTCCACGACATCACCATCACCAACGAGTCCCCGAACTACCGCCAGGGCTGATCGGGCGTCCGTCGGGTGGCGGTTCGAAGAGGCGAGGGGGCGTTCCCCTCGCCTTTTTCATGCCCGCGCTTCAGGAGCGGGAGGTGAAGTGGCTGAACAGCGCCACGCTCGCCGCGACGGTGGCGTTGAGGGACTCCACCGCCCCGGTGGTCGGGATGGACAGGCGCTGGACGGGCAGGGTGGCGGGCACGCCCTGGCCTTCCTCGCCCAGCACCAGCCGGACGTCGCGCGGCCAACGGTAGGCCGCCATGTCGGCGCCTCCGGCGTCCAGGGCGACCAGCGGTCCGGCGGCCCGGCTCACGTCCTCCCACCGGCCGCCGCGCAGCAGCGTCAGCTCGAACTGGGCGTTCGACGCGGCGCGCAGGCATTTGGGATGGTAGGGGTGGGCCGCGCCGTCGAGCAGGATCACCCGGCGGGCGCCGAAGGCGGCGGCGCTGCGCAGCAGGGCGCCGAGGTTGTTGGGGTCGCCCAGCGCGCAGACGAGTTCGAGCCCCTGCGGCGGTTGCGAGAGGTCGATGGGCGGTGCGTCGGGCACGGTGCCGACCAGCAGGGGAAAGCCGGTGCCCGAGGCGTCCAGGGTGCGGAACAGGGCGGGGGCCAGTTGGACGATTTCCAGCCCCGCGGGCAGGCGCCAGCCCTCGGCCTGCACCGGGTCGGTGACGAGCAGGGTGGAAAAGCGCTCCGGCCAACGGGCCAGCGCCTCGGGAACTGTCTTCAGCCCAGCCAGCAGGAACTTGCCCTGTTTCTTCAGGCCGCGGCTTTCCAACAGCGATTCCCACAGCTTGAATTGCGGATTCTGCGGGCTTTCGATCAGGCGCGGCGGGCGGGTCATGCGAAGCGGGCTTTCCAGGGCAGGCTTTCCAGGGCGGACGGTTATCGTTGCCGCTGCGGACCTTAAGGCGCCGGCCGCCGGCTTGGGAAGGCCGATCCTGTGCCGGCCCGGTTCTCCCGCCGTCGCTCCGCTGCTATCATCCTGAAACCACGGAAAGGCGGTGTTCCATCATGCTTGCTCTGCGCCCGAACTGCGAATGCTGCGACCGGGATCTGCCTCCGGAGTCCGGCGACGCCTACATCTGCTCCTTCGAATGCACCTTCTGCGGCGACTGCCGGGATCGCGTGCTGAAGGGCTTCTGTCCGAATTGTGGGGGCGAGCTGGTGCGACGGCCCGTCCGCCCGGCGGAGAAGCTCATCAACAACCCGGCCTCCACGGAACGGGTGCTCAAGGCCGGAGGCTGCCCACCGGCCTTTTGACGCGCGGTCGGGTCGGGCGCCGACCCGGGACAGCAGCGGCCCCCGGCGTCACGACGGCACCACGCCGGTGGCCGGCCGGATGCGGGACACAAGCAGGGCGCCGATCGTGCGGAGCAGGCGGTCCGGCGGCACCGGCTTGGCGAGTATGGGGGCCTGCCGCAGTCGTTCGTTCGTGGTGTTCAAGCTGCCGTAGCCCGTGCAGAACAGGAATGGCACTCCCATGTCGTCCAGCAGTTCAGCCACGGGAAAGGACGGCTGGCCGAACAGATTGACGTCCAGCACCGCCAGGTCTGGCGGCGACGTGCGGGCCAGATCGATGGCGTCCTGGACGCGCGCAACTGGACCGACGACCCGGTATCCGGCGTCCTCCAACACCTGTTGCAGGCCCATGGCCGTCAGGGCTTCATCCTCCACCACCAGGATGCGGGCGCCGGGGTCCGCCGCCTTCTGGTCTTTGGCCGCCTTGGGGGGCGGTTTCCGCGCGGGATGGACACCGCTCACCACGAAGCAGTCGCCGGGCAGCGCGATGCGGCAGCTGAGACCCTCGGGCGGCCATTCCAGGACCAGTTCGCCGTGCATCTGGCTGAGGATGGTCTGTTCCAGCAGGATCGAGCCGAAGCCATGGCGGGTCGGCGGAGCCACCGTCGGGCCGCCGCTCTCCGTCCATTCCACGCGCAGCAGGCCGGCCGCCTTGTCCACCCGCCAGGATACGGCGACACGCCCGGCGGTCACCGACAGCGCTCCGTATTTGACGGCGTTCGTTACCAACTCGTGCAAGACCATCGAGAAGGACTGGACGGCTTCCGCCGCGATGGCCACGGGCGGGCCGGAGACGGTGAACATTATGTCCTGCGTGAAGGCGGACAACTCCTCCTGTGCCAAGGTGGCGAGGTCGGCCCCCGACCAACGGCTGGCCGCCAGCAGGGAATGGGCACGAGCCATGGCGGTGACCCGCCCCTCCACCGCGCTCGCGAATTCCTTCGGGTCCTCCGTCCGGCTGAGCAGGACGATGGACTGCACGACCGCCAGCGTATTCTTGGCCCGGTGATCCACCTCGCGCATCAGCAGACGCAGGCGGCTTTCGGCCTCTTTACGGCCGGTCATGTCAGCGGCCATGCTGACGACCAGATGCCGCCCCTTGGAGTCGCGCCCGATGGGCGAGGATCGGAACGCCCAGGTGAGCCGGCGTCCGTCGGCGGTCCGGATGTCGTAATCGCCTTCGTCTATGGGGCGGTCGAACTGATGGAGACGCTGGATGTCCATGCGCATGGTTCCGCAGCGCTCGCCATAGGCGCGTTCCAGCCAGCCGCCGATGGTGGACAGTTCGGCGGCGGTGTAGCCCGTGGTGTCCAGCCAAGCCTGACTGATCAGCACCACCTCGCCATCCTCGGCATGGACCATGACCGGGAAGGGGGCGTCCTCAATGGCCCGGCGCAGCCGCTCCTCGCTTTGCGCCAGCGCCAGTTCCGCTTCCTTGATGGCGTGGATGTCCGTGCCGGTGCCGATCCAGCGACCGGTCCGCGTCTCCCGCACGGCCAGGATGAGGTGCCAGCGGTAGGATCCGTCAGAACGGCGCAGGCGGTGTTCGGACTCGAAGCGGGCGTCGCGTCCGACGGCGGACTCCCAACCCGCCAGCGCGCCGGGAAGGTCGTCCGGATGCACCGCCTGCATCCAGCCTTCGCCCGAAAGCTGGTCGGCCGACAGGCCCGTGTAGGTCTGGAAGCTCTGGTTGGAGTAGATGTTCCGGCCCTTTGGGTCGGCCACGAACAACGCGCCGGGCAGAGCCTCCGTCGTCGTGCGCAGCATGTCGTCGCGTTCGGCCAGCGCGCGCTTGGCGGCGTTGGCGTCCGTGTTGTCCACGAAAATGGTCACTGACGCCACGATGCGGCCGTCGCCATCCCGCACGGGGGCGCTGCTGACGTCCAGTTCCAGCGTGCGGCCGTCCGGGCGATGGTAGATCATCGGCTCCCAGTCGATCGCCGCGCCTTCGCGCAGGGCGCGGACGGTCGGGTATTCCTCCATGGCGTAGGGAGACCCGTCAGCGTGCCTGGCACCATAGCCTTGGTAGCGGGCCGCATCCTCGCCCGTCGTGGGTGGCGCCTGTGTGATCGCGATGGCCCGGTCGTTGAGGATGATTCCCTCGCCACCCGGAGCGTTGGAGATGGAAATGCCGATGGGGGCTTGCCGGAGCACCGCCTCGAACAGGCTGCGCTCGCGCTGAAGGATGGCCTCGCGGTCGCGCAGTGCGGTTTCCACTGAATGCCGGCGACGACATTCGCGCCACAGGACGATGAACAGAAGCCCCGCGGTGAGGGCGATGAACGCCCAGCCCTTGTAGGTCTGGATGATCGTGACGTTCGTGGCGAACAGCAGGTCGACCGCCCGGTCCGAGGCCGCGATCCATGCAGACGACACGATTGCATAACACAGGGCCACAAACAGCGGGAACCTCAGGCTGCCCGCTTCGGTTCCCGCAGGATTGGCCGGCGAATTGGCGGACGATGCGCCGGAAGCGCAGGAAATGCCGCTGCAAGCCTTAGTCATCCGGGCACCCGATCCGGTTCCTGGAGACAGCGGTTTCCCGACGAACGATGCCTGCGGGGACGACCCTTGCCCGTTCTATGACATTCGAAAGATTTTGGCCCATGTGCACCGATAATGCTTTCGGTTGAGGTGCCTCGAATTCTTGAAGAATTGTCACACGCTCATTTTATCCGCGCAAGAAGCGCGAGCATCGACATGGTCGCGGTCGCCTTAAAAGCAACAAACAGAGGTGGATGAAACGGAGGCGGCGGCCGATTCTTTGTCAGAGACTTTCCGCATGTATCGATTGGCAGGTCATGGATTTGCGATCCTTTGCTCACGATATTGCGCAGCGGCAACCCCGCCTAGCAAAGTGCTCAGCGTAGATGTCTGCCTAGGAACAGCAGGGGGCCGCGTTGGGTTGCGTCGATGAATCCGGCGCGCTGGTAGAAGTCGACGTTGCGGGCGAAGACCGCGGTGACGAGGTGGACGCCGGGGAGGCCATCCGCCCGGCAATCCTCGGCGTAGGCGTCGACGAGAGCCCGTCCGATTCCGCGGTCCCGATAGCTTGGCCGGACGTTGACGTGCAGGTGCGCCGGGAATGCGGCGAAGCGGTCGGCGAAGACCTCGTATTTTGGGATGATGCGGGCGAGGTCCACCGCTCCGGCGCTGTCCTTGCAGCCGGTCAGATAGCCGAGGATGGCGCCGTCCCCGTCCAAGGCGAACCACACGTCGTCCGGCGCCCGCTCCACATACCAGCCCGTCCAGGTGCGAAAGAAGTCCGCGCGCTCCGCCGCCGAGGCGAAGTCCTTGCGCAGCGTGGACAGGAAGAAGATGTCCTCCAACGCGGCGAGGGCGGCCTCGCGGTCGGGCAGGGCGGACAAACGAACCAGCATCGATGACCAGACCTCAGCGGCGTTGCGCCAGCGTGAAGGAGGTGGTGCGCGGCGCCAGCATCGTGTAGCGGCCCTTCGCCTTCATCACGCCGGCGCCTTCCGCGGCCTCCGCCCCATGGCCCCAGAACAGGTCGCCGCGCACCGCCCCCTTGATGGCGCCGCCGGTGTCCTGGGCGACGACGAGGCGCTTGATCTCGCCCTGCGGTACGGGGGCCTCGCGGACGTCCAGCCACAGCGGCACGCCCAGCGGGACATGGCCGGGGTCCACGGCGAGGCTGCGGCCCGCCGTCAGCTCCATGTTGCGCGCCCCGCGCGCGCCGACGTCGGGACGGAGCTGGAAGAAGACGTAGGATGGGTTCATGTTCATCACGCGGTGGGCCTCGCCGGGATGCTCGGTCAGCCAGCGGCGGATCAGCGGCATGGTCACCTGCTCCGGCGTGGCGTAGCCGATGTCGATCAGGTGCCGCCCGATGGGGACGTAGCGGTGGCCGTTCTGCCCGCCATAGCCGAGCGCCACCACCGACCCGTCGGTCATCCGCACGCGGCCCGACCCCTGGATTTCCAGGAAGAAGGCGTCGATGGGGTCGTCCACCCACAGGATCTCCAGTCCCTTGCCCTTCAGCGCGCCGTCGGTGATGCGGGCGCGGCTGGGCAGGCCGCGCTTGGTCCGCTTCGGCGCCTTGTAGAGGGGGACGTTGTAGCGCTCGGTCCGGGTCCAGCTTCCGCGCAGCTCAACTTCGTAATAGCCGGTAAACAGCCCTTCCTGCCCCTCGGACAGGGCGACGGGCGTGAAGTGATCCTCGAAGAAGCGGCGGGCCGTTTCGGGCTCGGCGTTGGGCAGCCCGCGCAGCGCCTCGCAGATCGGGCGCCAGTCCGAGGTGGTGCCGGCGGCGGGGTTGGAGCCGAGCGGCTTGCCGGCGGGCTGCGCCGCCACCCAGCGGCAGGTGCGCTGAAGGGCGGGCAGGGCCTGCGCGTGGTCGTCGTCGATCCAGCCCGCCAAGCCGTGGAAGTCCGCGGAAACCTTCTCCATCCCCGGCCGCCAGGACGCCGCGGTGACGCCACCGCCCGGTCCCGAACCGGTCGCCGCGTCGCCGGCACAGCCCGCCAGCAGGCCGAACGCAAGAAGGGTGGAGACGCGCGCCACCGCACGCGCCATGACACTGCCGACCGCAGCCGCCATCGCGGACCCCGCAACAAGATTCAATGAAGACGACAAAGACGAGGGATGGCTGGACTTGCCGCGGCCAAGACGGCTGAAACAAGAACAACTACCCCTTTTTTGCCTCATTCATGGGATTGCGGTCAACCGCTCTTCGCACGGACGGTTTCAAGGCGGGCGTCTTGTCACAGGGTGCTGGCCCTTGAGGCGACTCGAAAGGCAGCCGCGCGTGCGCGGGGGATGACAACCGACCCCCGCTCGGGTTATCGAGCAGGGAATTTATCCGAGGACCATCCCATGACCCCCGCCGCCCGCCTTCAGGCGGTCATCGACCTGCTGACCGAGATCGACGAAACCCCGCGCCCCGCCGACGCGGTGATGAGCGCCTATTTCCGCGCCCGCCGCTACATCGGGTCGAAAGACCGCACCGCGGTGGCGCAGACGGCCTACGCGATCCTGCGGCGGCACGCCCGCCTGTGCTGGTGGCTGGAGCGTCAGGGCCATCCGCCGACCCCGCGCGCCCGCGCGCTCGCCAACGAGATCCTGGCGGACGGCAAGTCCGCCGCGACGGTGAAGGCTCTGTTCGGCTCCACCAAATTCGCCCCGGCCCCGCTGGCCCCGGAGGAGGCGAAGCTCGCCAACGAGCTGGACACCCATACGCTGGAGCATCCGCAGATGCCGGAAAGCGTGGCCGTGGAGTGCCCGCCCTGGGCCGAGGAGGCGATGCGCGCCGCCATGGGCGACCGCTTCGCGGTGGAGATGCGGACGCTGCTGGACTCCGCGCCGCTCGACCTGCGCATCAACCCGGTGAAGGCCAACCGCGAGAGCGCGATCAAGGCGCTGGCCCGCGCCCACATCACCGCGGAGCCGACGCAGTGGTCGCCGCTGGGCCTGCGCGTCCAGGGCCGCCCGCCGCTGGGCACCGTGGACGCTTTCAAGGACGGTCTGGTCGAGATCCAGGACGAGGGCTCGCAGCTCGTCGCGATCGCGGTGGCACCGAAGCCGGGGCAGCAGGTGGTGGATTTCTGCGCGGGGGCCGGCGGCAAGACGCTGGCCATCGCCGCGCTGATGAAGAACAAGGGCCGCGTCGTTGCCTGCGACGTGCTGGCCGGGCGCCTGAAGCGCGCCGCCGAGCGGTTCCGCCGCGCCGGTCTGCACAACATCGAGGCGCACCCGCTGTCCAGCGAGCGCGACCCCTGGGTGAAGCGCCACAAGCGCAAGTTCGACCGCGTGCTTGTCGACGCGCCGTGCAGCGGCACCGGCACCTGGCGCCGCAACCCCGACAGCCGCTGGCGCCAGCTCGGCCCTGGTCTGGCGGAACTGGTGCCGCTCCAGGCGAACATCCTGGACAGCGCGGCCCGGCTGGTGAAGCCCGGCGGGCGGCTGATCTACGCCACTTGCTCGCTGCTGCCGGAGGAGAACGAGAAGCAGGTGGCCTCCTTCCTGGAGACCCACCCAGACTTCACTGTGCTGCCGGTCGCCGAGGTCTGGGCGGAGGAGGGTGCGGGCACCCCGCCGGCCGAAGGGCCGTACCTGCGCCTGACCCCGGCCCGCCACGACACCGACGGCTTCTTCGCCGCCGTGATGGTGCGCAAGGTGGAGGAAGAGGAGGCCGCGGCGGAGGTGGGCCAGATGGCCGAGGCTGATCCGGCGCCTTCGGAGGGGTAACATCGGCGGGGGAGCCTTCCCCGGTGGGATGCGTCAGGCCGGCGGTGTGTCGCCGGACTGCGCGTTTCCGGTTTCCGGCTTTCCCGCTCCGGCCTTCAGGGCTTCCAGCAGGCCGCTGGCAACCGTGTTCTGGCCTTCGTTGGCGTTTCCGGCAACCGCGCCCAGGACACCGGTTCCGCCTTTCGACGCGCCCGACGCAAGCGCCGATTGGAGCATGGACAGCGCCGCCTGCGCGTTGCCAGGGTCGCTCGAAGCCGGCTTGCTGACGGTATCCGACGGCGGTGGGGTTTCGGCGGCAGGCTTGTTCGTGACGGCTGGCGTCTCCGTGGCAATCTTGCTTTCCGCGGCGGGCGCCGATGTCGGAGCGGCGGCGTCGGCCTCCGGGGCAGCTGATTTGGGCCCGATGCCAGGAATATCCACGGTTTCCGCAAATTTCTGGAACGCGTTGCCGAAGACGGTCCGGTCGAAGCCGAGTTCCTGAAGCTTCTGTTCGGCGGCCTCGCCGTCCGGCGCGTACAGATCCGCGAAGCCAGCGTCCTTCCCCATGGAGGCCAGCGCGGATTTGAAGCCCTGCATGTTTTTCGTGAATCCGCTGGCATCGCTGAGAATGGCCGTCTGATCGGTCGGCTTTCCATAGGCGCCACGGGTCGCCGCGATCTCGCCCTTGAACGCGTCCTGGACCGGCTTCAGGCGTTCGTTCATCTCGTCCATCGAGATTTCGCCGCGCTGCTGGGCTTCCTGAATCTCCTGAGTCTTGCGCCCGACCTCGGACAGCGCGCCGGACATCCGACTGCCATAGGCCTGCAGTTTCTGCCAAGCGGCCTCTGAGTCGGCGAGCCGCTGCTTGTCCTCCTCGTCACGGGGGCGTTCGGAGACGTAGCGGTTGAAGGTCGCCTTGGTCGCCATCGATTTCAGCCCGGTCACAACGTCTTCGGCGCTGATCTCGCCCGAGTTGACGAGTCCTTCCAACATGCCGCGCGCCTTCGAGTCGAGTTGCTTGAACACATCGGCGGCGGCGCCCTTCAAGGCCTGCCCAAGCTTGCTCAGGGACACGGCATCCGTCTTTTCGCCGCTCCCGACGCTTGAAGATTGATGCCCGGAGGAACCGGTTCCGGACTGTACAGGCTTCCAGTATCCGGTGGCGGACAAGTGAAGAGAGGAACTGATTGAGCTGCTGGTCATTGATCCGCCTCCTGATCGTCATTACCCATCATTCTCGGGCGTCCACATGGAATAACGGAAAACATAATTTCAAATTAATGATCATTGCATCTCCTTTATGCTATGCAATTATTGACAATATGATTGTGGACTGTTCTGTGACGCAAATTAATGAAGGATGTTATTTAGTTTTTGCGCGATGGATTTGTGAGGAGATTGGCAGCGGAAGAGGTGAGCCTACCGGTAATCGAAGGCCCCCTTGCCAATCAGACGACGGACCGCGTCGCCGAAGGCGGCAAACGGACTCAGGTTGATGCCGAGATCGGCGATCTTCTTTGACGCATCGTCGCCACCATCCTCAATGGCGAGGAAGTAGGCGTTGGCCTGAGCATCCCTGCTAGTCGCCGGGGAGGGCGATGCCGAAGGTTTGTCGACGCGGATCGGGGAATTGTCCGGCTGCGTCGGCGTGTCGGACCGGCGCTGGCCGCGCTGAAGGAGCACCGCTCCGCCGAGAGCGCGGTTGGCGGCCTCCGAATCGAGATCGACGGTGGCGACATCGACACCGGACTGCGCGAAACCGATGCGTTTCAGACGTGTCGTCAAACCCTTCGTCACCTCATCGCCGGTCAGAGTGCCGGCGCGCACGGCGTCGTCCAGTTTCCGACGACCCTCGTCGCCCAGTGCCTCGTTGAACATCGTAAGAACATTGCCTTTCAGGGCCGCTGCCAGAGCGCTGAGATCCACGCTGTCGCTGGCTCCGCCATTTCGGACGGTCGTCGTGGCGACGGAAGGTGTGGATGTGTTCGTTGAGCGCGATGCCGATCCAGTTCGGAAATATACGGGAACATCGGCGGGCGATGTGACGCTTGTGGGGGGCATTGGAAAACTCCATTGATCGATGGCCGAGGCCCTAGTGAAAATGAAATATCTATTATTGATCTGTTGATTTAGAAATTTAAGCGAAGATTGATAATGAAATATTAAAGTTAGAAATCTAAGTATTTGTGCGCTAATGAAATATACGAATACTGGGGTATGGGGTGACTGGTTGGCGGCCAGACTCACGTCGGAAGGTGACAGCTGGCGCCCCGCTAAGGATTTGGCGAAACCAACATGGTAAGGGAGATTGGCGGCGGGCCGAAAAAGCGGCGAATGCGCGCCAGCCCAAGAAAGGACGAGCGCCGCCACTCATGCGGGGACACACGGACGGGCCTGCTGATTCGGTGCGGGTCAGAGCGCGAGGTTTGCGGTTAGGGTGCGACCTTTCCCCGCATGTTGGAGCGCAATGATGTGGAACACGTCCCGCTGGCGGAGCGCCGCCCTGTCCGCCCTTTTCCTGTTGGGACTGGGCACCTCCGCCGAAGCGGCTGAGCCGGTCAAGGTCAAGGTGTTCGTCGGCGCCATGTTCGAGATCGGCAAGAACACCGGCGACCGGGCCGGCGAGTTCCAGAACTGGTACGAGCGCTACTGGCAGTCCAGCGCGCCGATCACCGTGAAGGGCGCGCTGAACCCTGTCCACTGCAACGCCGACGGCGTTTGCGGGGCGGTTCTCGGCATGGGCAAGGTCAGCTCCTCCGCGTCCATGCAGGCCATCCTGCTGAACCCGCAGCTCGACCTGTCGCAGGCCTATTTCATTATTTCCGGCGTGGCCGGCACGCCGCCGTCGCGCGGCACCATCGCCGAGGTCAACTGGGCGACCTGGCTGGTCGATTACGATCTGGGCCACCGCTGGGCGCCGGAGGAGGGCAAGCCGGGCGAGCCGACCTTCATGCCGCGCAAGGGCTACGAGTCCGTCCGCCTGTTCCAGCTGAACCCGACGCTGGTGTCCTGGGCGATGAAGCTGACCGGCGACACGCCGCTGAAGGATTCCGACAGCGCCCGCGCCTACCGCCAGCGCTACCCGCAGGACGCCGCCCGGCGCGCGCCCTTCGTCGGCACCGGCACGCACATGACCGGCGATACCTTCTTCCACGGCCCCGGCATGTCCGAGCAGGCGCAGTACATCGCCAAGCTCTACGGCGCCGACGATTACGTCATCACCGAGATGGAGGCCGCGGCGATCACGCTGGTCATCAAGCGCACGCTGGGCTCCGACCGGGTGATGAGCCTGCGCGGCGCCGTCAACTTCGACCAGGGCAACCCCAAGGAAACCACGCTGGAGCATCTCGACCCGAAGCCGGGCGAGACCGCCGGCGGCTTCGCCGAGACGGTGGAGAATGTGGCGCTGGTCGGCGCGCGCATGACCGACCACATCGTTTCCCACTGGGACCAGTGGCAGGCGGGCGTTCCGGCCCTTCCGGCCCAGTAACCCGAAGGCCGGCGGTGCGGCGGCCATCCACCGTCGCACCATCCCGGCCCTTTTGGCTGACTGGACATCCTCCGGCCCGGCTCCCAGTTTCCATTGGGGTGGGCAACGGGTCCGGAGGTGTCCCATGGATGAAGCGCTGGTGATTCGCGACGCGCGCCCGTCGGACGCGATGGGCATTGCCAAGGTCCACGTCGCCACATGGCAATCCACCTATCCGGGCCTCGTTCCCGACGCTTATCTCGCCAATCTGTCGGAAGCCGCCGCGGCGATGCGCTGGCACAACGCCGTCCAGGCGCACGGGCCGGGGCAGGGCGCCCTCGTCGTCGTGGACGGCGCGGACTCGGTGGTGGGATTCGCCACCTACGGCGGGCGCCGCATTCCCGTGGAGGGGTACGAGGGGGAGTTCTACGCCCTCTACCTGCTGGACGAGGCGCAGGGGCAGGGGCTGGGCCGTCGCCTGATGGCGACCATGGCGGAGCGTCTCCAGGAGGGCGGCAAGCGCACCGCCGTGGTCTGGTGCCTGCGCGAGAATCCGGCCCGCTGGTTCTACGAGCGGCTGGGCGGTGTGCGGGTGGCGGAACGGCCCATCCGCTTCGCCGGGGCGGAGCTGGTGGAGATCGCCTATGGCTGGCGCGACCTCGCCCCGCTTGCACGCTTGTCCGCGGGGCCTGAAATGCGGTAGTCAGGGGCTTGTCCCCCCGCATCAGGTTGTCGTCCATGTCCGCCGAGCGCGTTCTCATCCTCGATTTCGGGTCGCAGGTGACCCAGCTCATCGCCCGCCGCGTCCGTGAAGCCGGCGTCTATTGCGAAATCCATCCGTTCAGCATGAGCGAGGAGCGGATTCGCGACTACGCGCCGAAGGCGATCATCCTGTCGGGCAGCCCGGCCTCCGTCACCGAAGAGAACGGCCCGCGCGCGCCGGAGGTGGTCTTCACGCTGGGCGTTCCGGTCCTGGGCATCTGCTACGGCCAGCAGACGATGTGCCACCAGCTCGGCGGCGCCGTGTCGGGCTCCGACCACCGCGAGTTCGGCCGCGCCTTCATCGAGGTGAAGCAGACCTGCGCCCTGTTCGACGGGCTGTGGGCGGTCGGGTCGCGCGAGCAGGTGTGGATGAGCCACGGCGACCGCGTCACCGCCCTGCCGGACGGCTTCCAGGCCGTGGCGGTCAGCGACGGTGCGCCTTTCGCCGCCATCGCCGACGACGCCCGCCAGTTCTACGGCGTGCAGTTCCACCCGGAGGTCGTGCACACCCCGCATGGCGCGCAGCTCCTGGCGAATTTCGTGCACCGCGTCGCCGGGCTGAAGGGCGACTGGACCATGGCCGCCTTCAAGCAGCAGGCGATCGAGAAGATCCGCGCCCAAGTCGGCAGCGGCAAGGTGATCTGCGGCCTGTCGGGCGGCGTCGACTCCTCGGTGGCCGCCGTGCTGATCCACGAGGCCATCGGCGACCAGCTCACCTGCATCTTCGTCGACACCGGCCTGATGCGCGCCGGCGAGGCGGAGGAGGTGGTGACGCTGTTCCGCGACCACTACAACATCCCGCTGGTTCACCGGAGCGCGTCCGATCTGTTCCTGGGCAAGCTGGCCGGCGTCACCGACCCGGAGCAGAAGCGCAAGATCATCGGCGGCCTGTTCATCGAGGTGTTCGACGAGGAGAGCGCCAAGGTCGGCGGGGCGCAGTTCCTGGCCCAGGGCACGCTGTATCCCGACGTGATCGAGAGCGTGTCCTTCACCGGCGGCCCCTCGGTCACCATCAAGTCGCACCACAACGTCGGCGGCCTGCCGGAGCGCATGAAGCTGAAGCTGGTCGAGCCGCTGCGCGAGCTGTTCAAGGACGAGGTCCGCGCGCTCGGCCGCGAACTGGGCCTGCCGGCCGCCTTCATCGGCCGCCACCCCTTCCCCGGCCCCGGCCTCGCCATCCGCGTTCCCGGTGAGATCACCCCGGAGAAGCTGGACATCCTGCGCAAGGCCGACACGGTCTATCTGGAGGAGATCCGCAACGCCGGCCTCTATGACGCGATCTGGCAGGCCTTCGCGGTGCTGCTGCCGGTGCGCACCGTGGGCGTGATGGGCGACGGGCGGACCTACGACCATGTGCTGGCCCTGCGCGCGGTGACCTCCACCGACGGCATGACCGCCGACTGGTACCCGTTCCCGCACGACTTCCTGGCCCGCGTGTCGAACCGCATCGTCAACGAGGTGCGCGGCGTCAACCGCGTGGTCTACGACATCACGTCGAAGCCGCCCGGCACCATCGAGTGGGAATGATTCTGAGCAGTTGAGAGGGGTGGAGCACCACCCCTCGTTGTGTGGAGCCGGCTAAGGCAAAGCTGGTGCTGATGGTTCTGTGGGACAAGCCCTGCTCTCGGCAGCATCGTTCCAGTCAACGAGACGACGGTCCCAGCTTCCAGAGCCTGCCGGCGGGGGATGTCGGGACGTTGCCTGTCTTGCAAGTCCGCTACCCAGACTCCCTCAATGGCTGCAACATATCGGCCGCCAGTCGTGTGCAGGACGGGCGCCTTGGGATCACAAGTCATTGAAAGTGGTTCGCGGTAGTCGGGAGAATAAGCCGCCCTTTCCTGATCAGACCGGTAAGCTGTTCTTTGCGATCGGGATGAAGAGGGTGGCGAACAGACGTTTGAAACGCCCAGTTCCAGCCGAGGAAAAGGCCCTGATCCGGCCCATTCTCCCGCATCCTGAATCCAACCGAAGCTCAAGGTTCGTCCGCCGCTTGACATTCGTTCGCTACCTTGCAAATATCGCGAGGTAGCGAACGAATTGCTGGGGTGTTGGCTTCATGCGGGAGCGGAGCGACGCGGAGATTCTGGCTGTGGGAGGGTGGGCCAAGCGATGCTATTTCGCGGGCCGCGCCCTTATGGACGCGGCCCTGCGACCTTATGATCTGGGGTCGACGCAGTGGTATGTTCTCTGGCATCTGGCCAACTTCGGTCCGACCGTTCAACGCGACCTTGGGCGAACACTTGAACTCGAACGGGCGACGCTGAGCGGGATTGTCGCCACTCTCGTTCGCAAGAATTTGGTTGAACAGACTTCAAACGGAGAAGATCAGCGTCAGCGTGTTCTGACGCTGACAGTCGCGGGGGAAGCCCTGTGGCGTGAACTCCCCGATCTTTCTTTCATTCACGAAGCGGCGTTCGGCGGCATCGACGAGGCCGATCTGGCCACGACCGTCCGCGTTCTGCAACTGGCCACCGAGCGACTTCAGAACCTGCTGCGGAAGGATTGAGCCAATGACTGTGCTGATAACCGGAGCAACCGGCCTTGTCGGTGCGCGGCTGGTCCCGCGGCTGATGGAAGCCGGTTTTGCCTGCCGTGTGCTGCTGCGGGCCGGGAAACCCAGCCCCCAGGGAGCAAAGGCCGTGACCGGGGACATTCTTGACCCTTCGACACTTTCGGACGCCGTCCGGGGCGTTTCGGCGATCGTCCATCTGGCAGCGGTCTTTCGCACCCAGGACACTGACCTCATCTGGAAAAGCAATCTCGATGGAACCCGTAATCTGATCTCTGCCGTGAAAGCGAATGGCCCGGATGCCCGCTTCATCATGTCGAGCACCAGCCATGTCTATAATGTGGACAACCCGCATCCCGGACGAGAGGAGGACCCGGTCGGTCCCAAGCAAGCCTATCCTGCGAGCAAGGTGGCAGCGGAAGAAGAACTGCGTGAGAGTGGTTTGAACTGGTCCATCATCCGGTTTCCATTTGTTTACGGCGATGGTGACGGACATCTCGAATCTCTTCCCAGCTATGTTGGTAACTGGCATCCGGCTCAACGTTTGAGCATGATCCACCACCGCGATATCGCCGCTGCAATGAAGCTCGCGTTGGATGGAGTGTTCGATAAGCGCGTCGTGAACGTCGCGGACGAAGCCGCCATGTCCATTTTCGAACTTGCCGGTTTGCTGAACACGCGAATGGAAGCGAACTCCCAACCTCTCTCAAATCCTTGGCATCTTCACGTCGACAGTTCGCTGGCTCGCACTCTTGGCTTCCGACCCACCGTTAGGACCGTTTACCAAGCCCAGCAAGAAGGGCTGATGTGACGGATATCGCCGGGCCTCCGAGATGCCGCTGCGTCCCGGAGCCGCCGAATCACAATTCGGCACAGTATGTATGTTATTGTGAGATCTGAAAATCTATTCAGTTAGTAGATTATACTTGGCAGGGCTTCGTGGGATTGGTGGAATCGGGGGTAAATCACCCGGACGACGCCATCACGGAGGTTTCGATGACCGCCGACATAAAACGGTACAGGTCGCCGGCGCGGTGGGCTTTCATCGGACTGACCTTGGCGGCGTGGCCGCCAACCACGCGCTGCTGAGCGGCAACGCCCACATTGTCTCCGCCGGCATCGCGCCGTTGCTGACCGTCTGGGACAAGACGCGCGGCGGCATCGGCGTGAAGGCCATTGCCGGGCTGGATTCCTCGGGCTACCGGATCAACAGCAACAACCCGAACGTCCGCAGCATCCGCGACCTGACCGACAAGGAACGCATCGCGGTGCCGGTGGTAAAGGTCTCCATCAATTCGGTCATTCTCCAGGTCGCCGCGGAGAAGGAGTTCGGGCCCGGTCACCAGTATGACCTCGAACCGCTGACCACGACGCTGAGCCCTCCGGACGCCACTCAACGGTAACATTGGCGCCGAACTGCGCGGCGTGACCCTGTCCGGCGATCTGCACCCGGCGGTGCTGAGGGCAATCCAGGACGCCGTCAACGGGCACGAGGTGGTCTTCGTCCGCGGCCGGCATCACATCGACGACGCCCAGCAGGACGCGTTCGGGCGGTTGTGGGGCAAGCTGGTCGGTCATCCGACCGCCCCGTCGCTCGGTGGGACCGAAACCATCCTGGACATGGAGGGCTGCCGCGGGGAGCGCGCCAACTCCCGGCACGCCGACATCACCTTCCTCGGCGATTATCCCAGCATCACCATCCTGCGCCCGCACGAATTGCCGGTCTCCGGCGGTGACGGCGTGCTGGTGCCCGGCGGGCCGGAGAGGCGGAGCCGGGCGCTGGCCGCCGAGCACGGCATGACGCTCGCCCCCGACACCGTGCGCGCCCTTCACGGGATCGGGGGGCGCTCCGCCTCGATGTTCCGGCTTTCCTGGGGGCCTGACCGGGTGGGGTCAGGGCAGGATGCGGTTGCGCAGAACCCCGTCCTCCAGGAACAGGCGGGCGGTTTCGGCGGCGTTGCGCCGCATCTCGATCGCCGCCTCGTCGGAATGGAAGGCGTTGTGCGGCGTGACCACGAGCCGGCCCTCCAGCCAGGATTCCCGCCGGCGCCAAGCGTCCAGCAAAGGGTGAGGGGCGGGCGGTTCGGTCGGCAGCACGTCCGTTCCCACGGCGGCGAGATGGCCGCTGCGCAGTGCCGCCTCCAGCGGGTCCAGCCCGGCGAACATCTCGCCGCGCGCCGTGTTGACCAGCAGGGCGCCGGGCTTCAGCTTCGCCAGGAAGTCCCGGTCGATCAGGCCGCGGGTTTCCGGGGTCAGCGGACAGTGAAAGGTCACGATGTCGGATTCAGCCAGCAGCTCGTCGAGCCGGCGGACGCGATGGTAGCCGACCGCCTTCTCATGGCCGGCCGGCTGCTGCGGATCGTAGCCGAGGATGCGGTAACCGAAGGGTTTCAGCCGGTTCACCACCGCCGTGCCGATCCGCCCCACGCCGACGACGCCGACCGTCGCTGCGCTCGACCGTCGCAGAGGGGTCAGCGTGTTGGCCTGCCACGTCGTGCTGTAGCCGCGGGCGCGGGCGTCATGCTCCCACAGCCGGCGCTGCAAGGAGAGCAGCAGGGAGACGGCGTGGTCGGCCACCTCCTCCGTCCCGTAATCCGGGTTGTTGCAGAAGGGGATGCCCGCGGCGTCCAGCGCCGCCACGTCGACCTTGTCGTAGCCGACCCCGAACCGCACGACGACGCGGCAGCGCGGCAGCTTCGCCACCGTCGCCGGGCCGATGCGGGTGCTCCACACCAGCAGCGCGTCCAGCCGGGCCAGACGCTCCGGGTCCAGATCCTCCTCGCGGCGGGTGTCGAGGAAGTCCACCTCGGCGCAACCGTCCAGCACCGCCGCCTCCAGGTCCGGCGGGGGGATCATGTGGTCGGTGATTCCGACGACGAAGGGTGCATGTTTGCCCACGGTCATTCTGCGGTCCGTCTCCTGGTGGTCGAGGGAAGATAAACAATTATTTTTAGTGTTTTCCCGTAATCGATATATGAAAGAACATGCATCACGGCAAAAATCGACTTGTTCAATAGGAATTCCTGGTGCTCTAATGTTGTCGATGCGAAGGCGCCCCGCGGGGTCCTGGACACAGGGAGAGGAACGACGAGCATGCCGTCCAACGACACCGCGCACAGCATCGCCATCGTCGGCGTCGGCTTCACCGGCAGTATCCTGGCCGCCCACCTCCTGCGCAAGGCGGAGGAGCCGACGCGCATCCATCTGATCGAACGCGCCGGCACGCTCGGCACCGGGCTCGCCTACTCCACCGACAGCGCGGCGCATCTGCTGAACGTGCGCGCCTACAACATGAGCGCCTATCCCGACGACCCGCGCCATTTCCTGCGCTGGCTGTGGGCGAAGGATCTCGGCGGCGACGTGCCGCCCAGCGGCCACGCCTTCGTGTCGCGCCGGCTCTACGGCGCGTACATCCAGGACGTGCTGCGCGAGGCCCAAGCGGAGGCTCCCGCCCATGTGACGCTCGACACGGTGCGGGCGGAGGTGGTCGATGCGGCGGTGGACGGCTCCGCCAACAGCGGTGTTCGTCTGCGGCTCGCCGGCGGGGAAAGCCTCGCGGTGGACCGGGCGGTGCTCTGTGTCGGGCATTTTCCGCCATCGCCGCCCCCCGTCGCGGCACCGGAGGTCTTCGCGTCGGGCCGTTTCATCGGCGATCCCTGGAACCGCGAGGCCGTCGCCGCCATCGACCCCGACGCGCCGGTGCTGATCCTCGGCACCGGGCTGACGATGGTCGATGCGGTGCTGTCGCTGGAGAACCAGGGCCACCGCGGCCCGATCCTGGCGCTGTCGCGCCGCGGGCTGCTGCCCACCACCCATCTGGAGACGCGGCCCTTCAAGAGCTTCGTCCATCCCCAGACGATGCCCGGCACGGTGCTGGACGTGTTGATCGCCCTGAAGGCCGATGTGCGCCGCGCGCGGGAGGAAGGGTTGGACTGGCGCGCCGCCTTCGATTCCCTGCGGCCCTTCCATCCGTTGATCTGGAAGCATCTGCCGTTGGAGGAGCGGCGGCGTTTCCTGCGTCACGCCCGGCCCTATTGGGAGGTGCACCGCCACCGCATGGCGCCGGAGGTTGCGGCGCGCATCGATGTCCTGCGCGAGAGCGGGCAACTGACCGTCCGCGCCGGGCGCCTTCTGGCTCTGGCCTTGACCTCCGACGGGGTGGAGGCGACGGTCCGCGCGCGGGGCGCGGAAGATGCGCTCTGGACACGCACGGTGGGCGCCATCGTCAACGCGACCGGCACGGAGTGCGACTTCGCGCGCATCCGCCATCCGCTGATGCGCGCCTTGCTTCAGCAGGGGCTGGCCCGCCCCGACCCGTTGCGCCTCGGCCTCGACGTTACCGAGGAAGGGGCATTGATCGGGGAAGGTGGGACGGTGTCCGACCGCCTCTTCGCGCTCGGCCCGGTCAGCCGCGCGCCGTTCTGGGAGATGACCGCGGTGCCCGAACTGCGCAGCCAATGCGTAGACGCTGCGTTGGCCCTCGTCCGCCGGAGCGTAAGGAAACGCCTCCCCGCATAAAAACGTTTTATAAATGTGATTTACGTTCAAATAAACCAGTTAAAATAATAGATTTATAACGTCTATCATGTGGTCCAGTGTTGATTTCCGTCCGGCAGCCGGAGGCGTTTCCGGTAGGCTGGCATCGCTCCCGGTCCGCACTGCCGTCCGCCGTCGCGCCGGTTGAGAAGGAGGATGTCATGCCGGACACGATCTTGCGGCCCGCGGTGGACCGCCTGGACCCGACGGTGATCGCGATGAACGCGGCGGCGGCCCGTCTCGGCGCCGCTCCCGCCGATCCCTTGCGCTTCTTCCGGCGGCGCCGTGGGCGGCGATGGATTCAAGCCGCTTGCCAATCCCCTTCGAATGCGATAACAGGGCGCGGCGCGCATGGAAGGGTGCGCGTGCGGGCCGATGCGGCCTGTCGTCGGGTTGCTCTCAACATGAGAAAGTTGTTGCATTCCGACGCGGCGCCGCGTAACGTCCGGCTTAGGAAAGTAAAGGAATTCAATGGGTTGAGCCTTTGCGCCCAGTCCATTCGAATGATGAAGTCGCGGTCGTGGCGGAATTGGTAGACGCGCAGCGTTGAGGTCGCTGTGGCAGAAATGCTGTGGAAGTTCGAGTCTTCTCGACCGCACCATCTTTCCTTCGGCGCATTGCCGAACGGTTACGAAAATCGGGGCCTTCTCAGGCCCCTTTTTCATGCCCGCGTGGAACGGGTCCTTGTCCTCATCTCCCTCATCATTCCTCCGGGCCTCATTCCTCCAGGGTCCAGTTTCCGGCGGTCCGGCAGGTGCGCAGCGGCGCGCCGGCGTCCCGGCCGGCGGGGGTGGTCACGACGTGGGTCAGCGCGAAGCACAGGCGCCCACGATCGTTCGGGTCAGCGATGCGGCCCGTCACGGTGATCAACCCGGATCGCAAGCCGTCTCCCGAAACCCACACCTGACCCGACGCCGCCCGTTCGGTTCCCGACGCGGCCAAAGCCCCCAGGAAGGCTCCGGCGACCAAAGGCTGGTCGTCCCGGTTCATGCGCAGGCGGGTGGCGTTGCTCCAGCCCGGCCCGACCAGAAGCTCCGGCGTCCGAACGTTGACCGGCACCCGGTCGGCGGCGATGGCCACCGCCAACTCCAGCGGGTCTTCGGGCGCCACGCCCGGCGGCGTTTCGACCAGCCCGGTCAGGCTGGCGAGACCCGTCCGGGTGCCTTCACCCATCTTGCCGTCGATCGCCCCGTCGTAGCGCCCCAGCCGGGCCAGCGCCCGCTGGGCGGCCATGATCCGCTCCTCCGGCGTCAGCACGCGCGGGGTGGGCATCGGCGCGCGTCCCTGGGTGATCGCCTCCACGTCCAGCCGGTGGTTCAGCCGGCTGAATCCCGGCCCACCGTTCCACAAGGTCAGAAGGCCGAGATGGATCGCCGCCGCGGCGGACAGCAGGACGAGCGGCCAGGACCCCTGGTCCGGCGCTCGGACCGGTCCGCCGAAGGCGGCGGCCAGCGCCCCGCGCACCACCCCGCGCACCAGCGCCCACAGGCCTAGCCCGGCGGCGATGGGAATCCCGATGTCCCAGGCCAGCCGCAGCGCCGCCGGTGCCGGCTGTTCGGGCGTCGCGCCGGTCAACAGAGCGGGACCGTCCACGCCCGCCACCAGAAGCAGGACCAGGGCGAGCAGCCCCGCCGCGGCGATCCAGCTCCGTGCCACGGCGGTGCGGCTGGTCTCGGCGAACCGCTCCGCCAGCGCGGCGGCGGTTTCCTTCACGAAGGCGGGGCTGACGCAGCCCTCATGGTCGGTCACGATTGCCGCGGTGTCCGGCTCCCGGCCGGCCAGCACCGCCTCGGCGACGGAGCGGGTCAGGCGGTAGGCGCCGGCCAGGGCGAAGGCGTCGGCGGGCGGCAGCGCCGCGATGCGCGTCAGCACAGGGGTCAGCACCGTGTCCAGGAAGGCGGGAAGGGGGGCGGAGTCAGCGTCCGGCCCGACGGTTTCCACCTCGAACGGCACGCCGTCGCAGTCCCACGACAGGGCGACCACCGTCAGCGTGCCGCTGCGCTGGTAGAGAAGCTGCGTGCCGGAGTGGCGCACCGTGGCGGGCGCGGGGTTGGCGAGCGCCGCGAATCCGGCGAATCCGGCCTCCTCCAGCGCCAAGCGCACCGCAGCCGGGGCGTCCGGTGGCGCGGTCAGGCTGTAGGAGGGGTGGGCCGTCAGGCGGGGGTGGTGGATGTGGGTGAACTGCCCGACCCCGCCGCAGGTTTCGCAGGCGACCACCCCGTCGCCCGCGCAGACCGGACAGCGGTGCTGGCCGCGCCCGCCGCACTCCGGACAGTCCGGCGTCTCGGCCGTCGCGGTGTGGGCGCAACGGATCTTGCCGCCCCGGCAACCGTCGCTTCCGCAGGCCTGCACCCCGCCGCCGTCGCAGCCGGTGCAGACCTCATGCAGATAGTAGGGGCCGCGCAGCGAGGGCAGGGGCGGCAGCGGCTCCTCCGCCGCGGACATCGCCTCGACCCGCTCGTCCAGCGGGCCGAGCAGCGTGGCGAAGCGATGGGCCGTTTCCAGCGAGGCCGCCTCGGCGTCCAGGTCGCGGGCCAGCGTCGCGTTCAGTTCGGCGGCGTTGCGGCAGTAGATGGCGAAGCGCACCATCTCCGCGCCCAGCCGGACCTCGACCTCCGTCGCCCAATCGATGCTCAGGGTCAGATGGGCGCCGACCATCACGTCGCGCTGCTGGGCCTGACGGAGTGTCACCCCTTCCGGCGCCGGGACGTTGCCGGAGGCCGCCCGGCGCAGCCGCCGGATCAGGGCGGTCTGCGGAACGGTGGACGGCTGCGTGGATGGGGGCGGCGCGGTCGGGGGTGAAGCGGGCCGGTTCGGATCGCCGGGGCTCAGAGGGTTTTGCCCGGGTTCGTTTGGACCAAGGTCGTTCCGGTCGAAGTCGAGGCTGTCGGGCATGGGGCGTGCGTGTCCGCGAACAGGGGCGCCGGCATTGCAAAAGGCCGCGGACGCCGGAACGGAAGATCAGGCGGCGACGTCCGGCGCGGGGCCGCCGGTGCTCGGTGCCTTGTCGTCGGACTCGCGGTCGCCGAAGTCCTCATCCTCGGGCGCGCTGCCGGAGGCCGGCGTCTCGGCGCGGCTGTCCGGAATGGGGGCGTGGCGGACCCAGCGGCGGCCCTCCATGACGAATCCATGGCCGCGAAACCACAGGCGTTCCGCCTCGTCGGCGGCGCGGAACAGCACCAGCGTCCAGGCGTCGGACGGCTGCGCGCCGTCGCCGCCGTTTTCCGGCATCGCGTAGGGCTGAAGCGAATAGGGGAAGTCGTCGCGGGTCACTGCATGCCCCCCTGGTTGGAGCCGCCGGAGCGGGATGGCCGCGCCGAGGCGGGCGGGGGTTCGGACCCGTCCTCCTTGATCGGCTCCAGATCGCTTTCGGCGGCGTATTTGATGAGACGACCGTCGGCCAGGCGGATGTCGTAGGTCGGCTCACCGGCAAGGGTCCGTGCGACGACGAGGGCCTCCTGGCCCGCAAACCTCACCCGTGTTCCCAACCGCAGCATCCCGCCCCCAACTGTGTCTTGATCGTTGTCGCAGGCTAAGGATTCGGACGGGGGTGTGCTGTGTCAAAAACCGGACGCCAAAGGAGCAAGGCTGTGCTTGTGGGGTTCTCCCCTTGCGGGGCTTGGTGCGCGGGGCCCTTTGGGCTGTTGATGTGCAAAAGGACAGGTGTGGCGTAGCGATGGAGGTGTTCATGCCCGCACAGCGCGACGACGGCAACCGGAAGCCGTCCGTCATCGATCTGGTGACCGATCCCGAGAAGTTCGATCAATGGCAGCGTCAGCAGGAACGCGACGAGGCGTCGGATGGGGGCCGCCAGGAGAAGGAAGAACGGAGCCGCGAACCGGACCGAGGCCGCTCCGATGCCCCCAGCGGGAGGGATTGAGGGTATGCGGGACTGGCGGCCGGTTACTCGGCGGCCTCGCGGACCTGCGTTACTTTCGTTGGAATGCCCAGCGAAGCGCCGCAGTGGAACTGCATGAGCCGACGCTCAACCCGGATCAGATAGGCGCGCGCATCCAGCCCCACGGGTCCGCGGCTGTGTTCGCGGACGAGCCTGATCGCGCGACAGGCGTGACCGCATTCCGGTGTGGCAAACTGGCACAAGAGGATCGTCCGCCTGAAGGAGTGGGTCCCAAAGTCTTACTCCGTTCGATAGGGCTCGTCGAGTATCGGTTGAGACTCGAATTCGATGTCACAACGTGCCGTTCAGTGACCCCGCAGGTTCGGCACTGGCCGGTAGACATACCATAGTATGTAACGCGGGCTTGGAACGCGCTGCCATTGCCGTCCAAGCAATGGTTGAAGGGTCAATTCGACCCTGGAGCGCCCTCGGTCGGCGCGCCGGGCTGCGCGCCTTCCAGAACCGCCAGATACTCCAGAAGCCGTTCCAGCGTCTCGGTCGGCATCCCGACGGATGGGACGTCGTTGCGCTTGGCGGCCTTCAGCGCGGTGCGGAGCAGGGTGCGGTCGATGTCGGTCAAGCCGGCCATGATGACGTGCGTGTGAAGCGACGATGAACAACCTGTATCATCAAGACACGCAACCACGCCATGCCCAATCAGAAGGCAGATGCACGAAACACCGGACCCCGGACAGGCGCTTCGCTCGGGTCCTCGCGAACGAATCCGTGATCCCGATCCTTCCTGTCACATTCAGGTGACAGGAAGTGCCATACTTTTGCCGCGACGCCGAAGAGTATAGGTATCCCATTTCCCGGTTCGCCGGGTCGCAGCCTTTCGCCAACAAGAGACTTCGAACGGTGATGCAGATTTCTTCCGCCTTCCGTTGCCGGATCGGCCGGCTTCTGGCAGCCCTGATGCTGTGCGGCGCGCTTGCGGCGGGTGCCGCCGCTCCATCGGCCCTGGCCCAGTCCGCCGCCCCGGCGGCGGAAGCGGTGGCGGACTTCAAGACGCGGCTGCCGCAATGGCAGAACGCGTTGGAAAAGGCGGCCAACCGCATCGCCGGGGGTGATCTGGCGAACACCGAATACGAGACGCTGCGCGCCGATCTGGCGAAGATCCAGCATGAGGTCCGCGAGGCCGGGGCCGCCGCGTCGGCCGCCCGTGACACCGCCCAGCGCATGCTCGATGCGCTGGGTCCGCCGCCGGCCCAAGGCGCTCCGCCCGAGGAGGCGGGGATCGCCGCGGAGCGCAAGCGCCTGAGCCAGACCATCGGCGAGGCGGAAGGGCGGACCAAGCAGACCGAGCTGATCGTCACCCGCGCCGACATCCTGCTGCGCACCGCCGCCGACCAGCGCATGACCCAGCTCACCGAGCAGATCGTCCGTCGCGGCCCGGTGCCGCTGCTGCCCGCCACCTGGGCCGCCCTGCCCGAGCAGACGGCCTATGTTCAGGAGCGCATCGCGCGGGCCTTCGGCATCGTGATGGGCGACGACGAGTGGCGCGGCCGCCTGTATGGCCTGGGCGCGCTCGCCGCCGTCCTCTTCCTGGTCGCCTGGCCGGTGCGCCGGGTCCTGCTGCGCCGCTATGGACACCGCGATCTGGAGGAGCGGCCGAGCTACCGCCAGCGGGTGGTGGCGATGGCGGTGGAGGCGCTGGCCCGTTGCCTGGTGCCGCTGGTGCCGACGCTGGTGCTGAGCGGCGCCCTGGTCGGGCTGCTGCGCGACGCGGCGGACGCTGGGCCGCTGACCGCGCTGGTGGTCGGGGTGTCGGGCGGCCTGACCGCCTATTTCCTGGTCACCGGCGTCGCCCGCGCCACCCTGGCGCCCGACCATCCGTCCTGGCAGCTCGCCAACCTCGACCCGGACAGCGCACGGCGTCTGGTCCGCCGCGTCCCGCTCGTCATGATCGGGCTGGCCCTGGCCGGCACCGGCATCGCTTTGTCGGAGGGCATGTTCACCCCGCCGGAACTGCGGTCGATCACTGGCTTCGGCACCATGGCGCTGATCGCCGTGTCGCTGCTGTTCCTCTACCCCGATCACCTCTGGCTCGCCGCCCCGCCGCCGGAGGCCGAGGAGACCGACGATTGCGGATGCCCGGACCTCACGCCTGGGGCCGCAGTGGACGTCACCCTGCCGCCTCCGGCGTCCGCACCCGCGACAGAAGCCGAAGAGGTGCTGCCCGTCCGTCCGCGGGTCGTCGGGCTGCGCTTGCGCCTGCTGATCGGGGCGGTGGCGCTCGCCTCGCTGGTGGCGTCGGGGGCGGGCTATCTGGTCGGCGCCATCTACGCCTCGAAGCTGATGCTGACCACCCTCATCATCGGCGGTGTCCTGCTGGTGGCGCGCGGCGTCCTGCGCGAGCTGCTGTGCGTCCTGCTGGAGCGCGGCAGCGGGCAGGTGGCGGAGGTGCGCGACATCGTGATCGCCACCGACCGTGGCCGGCGGATGCTGGGGCAGGCCGGGCGGACGGTGATCGACGGTCTGCTGCTGACCGTGGCGGCCTTCTTCCTGCTGCCTTTGACCGGCATGACCCTGTCGGAAATGAAGGGGCTGGCCGACGGCTTCCTCAGCGGCGTCACGGTGGGCGGCGTGCGCATCGCGCCGGGCGACATCATGTCGGCGCTGATGGTGCTGGGCGTCGTCGTCGCGGTGACCCGCTTCATCCAGCGCCAGCTCGACGAGCGCATCCTCGGCCGCGTCAACATGGACGACGGCGTGCGCAACTCCATCCGCATGGGGGTGGGCTATCTCGGCACCACCATGGCGGTGCTGATGTCGGTCGGCACGCTGGGGCTCGACCTGTCCAGCCTCGCCATGATCGCCTCGGCCCTGTCGGTCGGTATCGGTTTCGGTCTTCAGAACGTCGTCAGCAATTTCATCTCCGGCCTGATCATGCTGGTGGAGCGGCCGGTGAAGGTGGGCGACTGGGTGGTCGTCAACGGGCTGGAGGGCACGGTGCGCCGGATCAGCGTCCGCGCGACGGAGATCCAGACCTTCCAACGCGCCTCCGTCATCATCCCGAACTCGGAATTCATCTCCAAGTCGGTGGTCAACTGGACGCTGAAGGACAAGACCACCCGCATCGAGATCAAGGTCCGCATCACCTACGACACCGACGCCCGGCACGTCTACGCGCTGCTGCTGAGGATCGGCTACGGCCACGCCCAGGTGCTGCGCAACCCGGAGCCGGTCGTGATGTTCCGCGACTTCGGGCCGAGCGGGCCGGAGTTCGAGCTGCGCTGCTTCGTCGCCAACACCGAGCACATCATCCCGGTGCGCAACGAGCTGCGCCTGCGCATCCTGGAGCAGTTCCGCGAGCAGGGCATCCAGATGCCCTTCGACCAGCAGACCGTCCACATGCCGAAGGTCGAGGCGATGCTGGAGGTTCTCCTCGCCGAGCGCCGCGCCCAGTCCGGCGTGCCGGAGCTTCAGGTGGTGGCCGACGGCGGCAAGGTCGTGCCGTTGGCCGACACGTTGATCGACCGCGGACCGCGCACGGCCACCTGAGTCTCAGGGCTGCGGCTCCGCCGGCTTGCGGCGCCGCAGCGGGGTTACCTTGGGTGGAGCCGCTGCGGGGTCGGGCAGGGGCTGCCAACCGGCGATGGCGCGCACGCAACGCAGCGCCTCCGGGTTGTTGGCGAAGACCGGGAACAGCCGACGCAGCTCCACCACGGCGGACCATTCCCCACGTTCGTGGAAGGCCCGTCGGATCGTTTCGGCTTCGCTTTCGCTGACGGTGAACATGGCGCCAGAGTGCCCCGCGGACCGGTGGCGCGCAAGTCGTCTCGGCGCCGGGAGCAGCCCTTTGCCGTGGCCCACAGGCCCTGTCAAGCAAAGTTGTTCACAGGCGGCGATATCCTTCGCTTGACTCCCGTTGCGGGGCGGGGCAGCCACCGGGTCGGAGCTGGATTGGTGAGGGGCGCGGGAAAAACCCTTGATTGGAGCCGTTTTCTAATGTGCCTAAAAACGAGGCATTTTCATCGGACCCCTTGAGGGGCCGCCTGTCCCTTCGGTTACCCCTCGATTCGCCAACAGAGTTATCCACAGAATCTGGGGATATCCGAAATATTGAAACATCGCTCACGCCGATCCGTCAGGCCCATCCCTCACGTTGGGCGGCGGATCAGCCGCGCGGCCCCGACGCCCAGCAGCATGGTCAGCACACCGCCGAACAGGAACAGGGCGGGCAGGCCGACCCGATCGGCGACCGCCCCATAGACCACCGGCCCGATCCCCTGTCCCAGGAAGAAGGAGGAGGCGAAAAGGGCGAGCGCCGACCCGCGCGCCGTCGCCGACAGCTCCGTCGCCTGGGTCTGCATGGTGTTGTGCAGCATGTAGAAGCCGAAGCCGGCGACCAGGAACAGCAGCGACACCACCGGCCAGGGCACCGGGGCCAGCATCGCCAGATAGGACCCTCCGGCCACCAGACCGCCGGCGCCCATCATTCCCCATTGGCCGAGCGTGCCGAGCAGTCGCCGCACCACGAAACTGTAGACGACTCCGCCGATGGCAAAGGCGGCGAGCGTCACCCCAGCCTCGAAGGCGCCCTCCGCCCCGTGGCGGGCCAGCATGGGGGCGACGAAGGGGAAGACGCCGAAGATCAGCAGCCCTTCCGCCGCCACCGTGGCGAAGACCCAGACCGACACCGGGTTCGCCAGGACGGAGGCGTAGCGCGCCCGCGCGTCGGCCACCGACAGGGGAAGCCGCTCCTCCCGCTCGCCCTTCAGTAACAGGGCGGCGGTGAGCGCGATCAGGCCGGTCACCAGCGCCGCCAGGGCGAAGACGGTGCGCCAGCCCGCCACCTCCGACAGGGCGCCGGCCACGGCGGAACCGGACATCTGGCCCAGGATGACCGCCAGCAGGAAGCGGCTGATGGCGAACTGCCGCTCCGTGTAGACCACCCGGTCGCCGATCAGTGCCATAGAGGCCGGGATGATCCCCCCGGCGAAAGCGCCGGCCAGCATCCGGGAGGCCAGCACGGCGTAGTAGTCGGGCGCCACCGCCGACAGCGCCACGCCGATGGTCAGGACGACCAGCGACAGCCGGATCAGCCGCGTCTTGCCGATGGCGTCGCCGACCGGCCCCAGGATCAACTGCATCGCCGCGTAGGGCAGCGTGTAGGCGGAGGAGAGCAGGGCCGCCTCGGCCACGCCGATGCCCAGGTCCGACGCGATGACGGTCAGCATCGGGTCGGTCGTCCGCAGCGAAAAGGCGCTCGCGAATCCGGCGAGACCGAGCATCAGGATGAGAAGGCGCATGGGAGGGCGGGGCGTTCCGGCTGGATCGTAGGAACGCCAACGTAAGGCAGGTCGGCCCGCCAGCCGCACGGCAACCTTGCGATGGCACCCATGCAGCGGTGCGCCCGGCTTTGGTGGCCGGAAGCTGGGGGTCAGAAGCTGGAGTTTACTCCGCGGTGGACGCCATGACCCGGTGGGGGACCAGCGCGGCGGCCCTCAGCAGCACCTCCGGCCCGGCGCCGGGGAGATGGGCGTTCTCGCTGATGTGGCGGCGCCACGCGCGGGCTCCCGGCAGGCCCTGGAACAGCCCCAGCATGTGCCGGGTGATCGCCGACAGCGGCGCCCCCTGGCGCATCCGCTCCTCGGCGTAGGCCGCCATGGACTCGACCACCGCATAGCGGTCGGGGCCGGGTTCCCCGCCGAACAGGCGGCGGTCGGCGTCGGCCAGGATGAAGGGCGTCTCGTAGGCGGCGCGCCCGATCATCACGCTGTCCAGCGTGGCGAGATGCTCCTCCGCCTCGTCCAGAGTCCGGATGCCGCCGTTGATGGCGATGGTGAGCTGCGGGTTCTCCTGCTTCAGCCGGTGCACGAGGTCGTAGCGCAGCGGCGGGATGTCCCGGTTCTCCTTGGGGCTCAACCCCTTCAGCCATGCCTTGCGGGCGTGCACGATGAAGTGGGTGCAGCCGGCGGCGGACACCGTGCGCACGAAATGGTCCAGCGTCGGCCATTCCTCCATCTCGTCGATGGCGATCCGCGACTTCACGGTGACGGGAATCGACACCGCCTCGCGCATGGCGCCGACCAGCCGGGCGACCAGATCGGGCTCGGCCATCAGGCAGGCGCCGAAGCGGCCCGACTGCACGCGGTCGCTCGGGCAGCCGACGTTCAGGTTGACCTCGTCATAGCCCCACTCCTCGGCGATGCGGGCGCAGGCGGCCAGATCCACCGGGTCCGAGCCGCCGAGCTGGAGCGCCACTGGATGCTCCGCCGCGTCATAGCCGAGCAGCCGCTCGCGGTCGCCATGCAGAATGGCGCCGGTGGTGACCATCTCGGTGTAGAGCAGCGTGTTCTTCGACAGCAGGCGATGGAAGGACCGGCAATGGCGGTCCGTCCAGTCCATCATCGGTGCGACGCTGAGGGCTATGGCTGGCATGGGCGAGAACTGTCTGTGAATCGGGAACGGCGGCGCATCAATTGGACGAAGCCGGCGGGAATGGCAAGGGCAGACCCGCGTCATGACGCAAGGGTGGTTGCGCTGTCGAAATGTAACGTTATAACGTTACGTGCGCTTTTGAGGGAGTCAACCGCCACGTTCCCGGCGCGGCGGGCGGGTGAGCCGCGTCCCCTAAGCCGCATCGCAAGGTCTGACAACGAGGTTGCATATGAACCGCCTGCCCATTCTCTCGACGCTGCTGTGGATCGGTGCCACGGCCGGGGGGCTCGCCGCCGGTGCGGCGCTGGCCGACGATCACAAGCACGCCGCGAGCGCGACGCACCACCGCCTGTTCATCGGCGATCACGCCGACGGGGTCGTCCATGCCGTCGATCTTGAGGACGGAGCGAGCGCGGGAGTCTTCAGGCTCGACCAGTCGCCGGCCCTCGCACGCAGCACCAGCGGCCGCACCGTCTTCGCCGTTCAAGGCGATGCCGGAAAGGTCGCGGTCATCGGCACCGGACTTTCGTTCGAGGACCATGGGGACCACGCGGACATCGCGATCGAAGACGCCAAACTCCTGCCCACCGCGATCACGGGGACCAAGCCGGCCCACGTCGTGGACGGCTCCGGCACCATTGCGCTGTTCGACGATGGCACGGGCGATGTCGCTCTGTACCGGGAAAGCGACCTGTTGGAAGGGACGGTCAAGGCCCGCAACCTGAAGCCGGGCGCCGCTCATCATGGCCTCGCCGCTCCGATGGGCGAGTTCCTGGTCGTTTCGGTCCCGCACGACGATCCCGAAAAGCCGCGCGTCGGCCTCAAGATCATCGACGCGGAGGGCAAGCCGGTTGGTGGGGTGGTGCATTGCCCGGCGGTTCACGGGCAGGCCCAGTCGGTGGGCGTGTTCGCCTTCGGCTGCAAGGACGGACTCGTCTTCGCTCACCCGGCCGGCGGCTCGAAGCCGCCGACGCTGCGCCATGTGTCCACCGCCGCGCTTGGTGACGGCAACGTCTCGACGCTCAAGGGCGGAACGGCGATGCAGTTCTTCCTCGGCAATTACGGGCCGCGCGCCGTCGTCATCATCGAGCCGGGCGACGAACCGGGCGTTCGCAAGATCGACCTGCCGACGCGCCGCGTGGACTTCGCGCTGGACGACGCCAAGGCCAACCAGGCCTACATTCTGACCGAGGACGGCCGGCTGCATCGGCTCAACGTCGTTTCCGGCGCGATCGAGGCGAGCGTCCAGTTGACCGCCCCCTATTCGATGGACGGCCACTGGCGCAACCCGCGGCCGCGGCTGGCGGTGGCCGGCGACCATGTGGTGGTGACCGATCCGCTCAAGGGGCTGTTGCGCGTGGTTTCCACCGAGACGTTGCGGGAGGAGCGCACGATCGTGGTGGCCGGCACGCCCTACAGCATCGTTGCCGTCGGCGGGTCGGGGGTGCGGCACTGACGGCGGTCCGGCGGGCGGCCTGTCGAAGGTCCAGGCCGCCCGGCCCGACGATCATGCCCGATGGCGGGTCCTGGCGGGCTTGCCGTGGGAGGAGCGGGTGCCGGACAGCACGGCCTTCACCTTGGCCAGATGGTGCCGCGCCTCGGCGCCGAGCTTCAGAGCCACGCCGGTGGACAGCACGTCGATGATCGCCAGATGGACGAGGCGCGAGGCCATCGGCGTGTAGATCTCCGCGTCCTCGACCGGGGTGTGGCCGATGGCGACCGACGACACCGCGGCCAGCGGCGAGTCCGGCGCGGTGATCGCGATGACCGGGATGCCCAGGTCGCGGGCCATCTGCGCCAGCTCCGTCACCATCACGGTGCGCCCGGTGTTGGAGATCGCCAGCAGCACCCCGCGCGCCCCCAGATTGACCGCCAGCATGCGGACCATCATCGGGTCGGCGCTGGCTTGCGCCGCCATGCCGAAGCGCATGAACTTGTGCGCCGCGTCCTCCGCCACCACCGCCGAGGCGCCGGTGCCGATGCACAGGATGCTGGAGGCGTCGGCCAGCAGCTCCACGGCGCGGGAGACGGCCGCCATGTCCAGCGCGCCCGCCGCGTCGTTCAGGGCGGCGGCGGCGGATGAAAAGATTTTTCGCGCGACGGTCGGAGTCTCGTCGTCCGGCGCCACGTCCTGGCTGACGAAGGGGGTGCCGCGGGCCTGCCCCTCGGCCAGCCGCAATTTGAAATCCGGGAAGCCGGCGCAGCCGATGCTGCGGCAAAAGCGGACGACGGTTGCCTCGCTGACCCCGGCGGCCTGGGCCAGCATGGTGATGCTCTGCCCTAGGACCTTCTGCGGCTCGGCCAGCACGATCTCGGCGACCTGGGCCTCGGAACGCTTCAGCTCCGGCAGGCGACCGCGGATGTGATCGAGGATGTTCACCGGCTGGAGCATCGAAACGGACCGTCCATCCCTAAAAGCGTTTTTGGTCCCCGACATTCTTGGTCCCGGGTCGTCTTTGGGCGGCGGACCGTACCACCGCCGGCGCGAACGGCATAGCGCGCCAGGAACTGTCGGCGCGGGTCGTCGCGCCACCGCCCTTGGCCCACAAGCTATGCGGGGCAGGGCGGCTTGTGAAGATAATTTTCGTCGCTATGCCCATTGGTTGACGATTTTAGAGCCGTTATGAAGAAAATCTTCTTCACTCGGTTGTCGGACTCCTCTATTTTCCGACACAGAAAATTCAAGGTCCCGGTAAGAGACCGCGAGGGAGGAGCCCCGACCCGCCGCCCGGCCCCGCTGCCGGCGCGTCGCGCCGCCCGTGCCCTCCCGCGCCGTCCCCTGCCGCCGCTCTTTCCGCATGGGTGAGCCCCGCCGCGAGGCGGGCCGAGGAGTGTGCATGAAGCGCATGGTGGAAGCGCTGGAGATGGTCACCGAATGGATCATGGCGCTGATGCTCGCCGTGATGGTGGCGCTGGTCTTCGGCAACGTGGTCCTGCGGTACGGTTTCAACAGCGGCATCGTCGCCGCCGAGGAACTGGCCCGCCTGATGTTCGTCTGGCTGGTCTTCCTGGGCGCCACGCTGGCGCTGCGCCGCAACCAGCATCTCGGGCTGGACATCCTCCAGTCGCGCCTGCCGGTCCGCGTCCGCCGGGCCTGCGCCGTGATCAGCCATCTGCTGATGATCTACGCGCTGTGGCTGTTCATCGAGGGGAGCTGGTTCCAGCTTCTGATCGGGATGGAGACGCGCTCCACCGTGCTCAGCTTCCCCATGGCCTTCTACGCCGCCGCGGGCTTCTTCCCGGCGATCGCCATGGCGCTGACGATCCTCGCCAACCTCTGGAGAATCCTGTCGGGCGACGCGGCGGCGCACATCCCCGGCAACGGCGATCCCCACGGCGTCACCGCCCCGCAGGGCGGCGCCATCGCCGAGCATTGATTCCGTCCGGCCTTCTGAAAGCGGAGCCCGTTCCATGGCCCTTGCGGTCTTCCTCTCCTCGCTGTTCGGCCTGATGCTGCTCGGCATGCCCATCGCCTTCGCCCTGATGCTGACGGGCGTGGCGCTGATGGTGCATCTCGACTTCTTCGACGCCCAGCTCGTCGCCCAGAACATGCTGAGCGGCGCCGACAACTACCCGCTGATGGCGGTGCCCTTCTTCATCCTGGCCGGCGAGCTTATGAACGCCGGCGGCATCTCGCAGCGGATCATCAACCTCGCGGTCAGCCTCGTCGGGCACATCCGCGGCGGCTTGGGCTACGTGACCATCGGCGCGTCGGTGATGCTGGCCAGCCTGTCCGGTTCGGCCATCGCCGACACGGCGGCGCTCGCCACGCTGCTGATCCCGATGATGCGCGACAACGGTTATCCGGTGCCGCGCTCCGCCGGCCTGATCGCGTCGGGCGGCATCATCGCCCCGATCATTCCGCCCAGCATGCCCTTCATCATCTTCGGCGTGACCACCAACACCTCGATCAGCGGGCTGTTCATGGCCGGCATCGTGCCCGGCCTGCTGATGGGCGCCGGTCTGGTCATCACCTGGATGTTCGTGGTGCGCGGCATGACCGTGAAGCTGCAGCCCAAGGCGAGCTGGGGCGAGCGCCGCACCGCCCTGGTCGAGGGCGTCTGGGCGCTGGCCCTGCCGGTCATCATCATCGGCGGCCTGCGTGGCGGCATCTTCACCCCGACCGAGGCCGCGGTGGTCGCCGCCGTCTACTCGCTGGTCGTGGCGCTGTTCGTCTACCGGCAGGTGACGCTGAAGGATCTGGTGCCGCTGCTGGTCCAGGCCGCGCGCACCACCAGCACAGTGATGTTCCTGTGCGCGGCGGCGCTGGTGTCGTCCTACATGGTGACGCTGGCCGACCTGCCGCAGCAGATGAACGAGATGCTGTCGCCGCTGCTGGAGCATCCGAAGCTGCTGATGGTCGCCATCACGCTGCTGCTGCTGGCCGTCGGCACGGTGATGGACCTGACGCCGACGATCCTGGTGCTCGGCCCCGTGCTGACCCCGCTGGCGGCGGCGGCGGGCATCGACCCGACCTATTTCGGCGTGATGTTCGTCCTGACCGGCACGCTGGGCCTGATCCATCCGCCGGTCTGCACGGTGCTGAACGTGGTGTGCGGCGTCGCCCGCATCTCGCTGGAAAGCGCCACGCGCGGCATCTGGCCGTTCCTGCTGACCTACCTGATTCTGCTGAGCCTGCTGATCGCCGTCCCGGAGATCGTCACGGCCCCGCTGACTCTGTTCCGCCATTAATCACAACACGCTACAGGGAAGAACCGACCCATGAAGCTGCTCCGTTCCGTTCTTCTGGCGACCGGCCTCGCCGCCGCCATCCTCGCCCCCGTCGCCGCCTCCGCCCAGGACATCAAGCCGCGGCTGATCCGCTTCGGCTATGGCCTGTCGGAGAGCAGCAACCAGGGCCGCGCCGTGAAGTTCTTCGTCGAGGAGATGTCCAAGCGCTCCGGTGGCAAGCTGAAGGTGAAGGGTTTCGCCGACGCCAGCCTGGGCAGCGACATCCAGATGCAGAACGCCCTGATCGGCGGCGCGCAGGAGATGATGGTCGGCTCGACCGCCACGCTGGTCGGCATCGTCAAGGACTTCGCCGTCTTCGACCTGCCCTTCCTGTTCAACAACGAGCAGGAGGCCGACGCCGTGTTCGACGGCCCGTTCGGCCAGAAGCTGGCGGCCAAGCTGAACGAGAAGGGCCTCGTCGGCCTCGTCTATTGGGAGAACGGCTTCCGCAATCTGACCAACAGCAAGCGCCCGGTCGAGAAGGTCGAGGACCTGAAGGGCATCAAGCTGCGCGTCATGCAGAACCCGGTCTACATCGACATGTTCAACGGCTTCGGCGCCAACGCCGTGCCGCTGTCCTTCTCCGAGCTGTTCACCGCCATGGAGACGGGCACCGTGGACGGCCAGGAGAACCCGGTCACCACCATCCAGTCCTCGAAGTTCTACGAGGTCCAGAAGTACCTGACCATTTCCAAGCACGTCTACAGCCCGTGGATCGTTCTGGCCTCCAAGCGCTGGTACGACGGCCTGTCCGCCGACGAGCGCAAGATCATCGCCGAGGCCGCCGCCGCCTCGCGCGACTTCGAGCGCAAGGACAGCCGTGAGGCGTCGAAGCAGAGCATCGCCTATCTGAAGGACAAGGGCATGCAGATCAACGAGCTGAGCGACGCCGAGCTGGGCCGCATGCGTGAGATGGTCAAGCCGGCCATGGACAAGTTCGCCGCGGAAGGCGGCGCCGACCTGCTGAACGAACTGCAGGGCGAGATCAACAAGGTCCGCAAGTAAGGGTCCGGGTTCCCTCTCCCGCCTTGGGGCGGGAGAGGGGCTTTTCACCGTCTACTTCACCCGCTCACCGGTGAACGGGTTCCAGCCCACGGCGGCCAGGACCGTCCAGGCCGTCACCGCCAGATGGGGGCGGCGGTAGTAGCGGAAATCGTCCGTGGTGCTGTCCGGCCCGATGGCGAGGCCGGTGGTGATGCTGTCCTCGCGCGTCGCCCAGACATGGCCGCCGCGGCTGACCTCCTTGCCGACCTCGGCCAGAAGCCGCTGCGCCTCGTCGGACCGCCCCAGCAGGCGGTAGACCAGCGCGGCCTGCGCCGTGCCCTCCACCCACATTCCGTCGCGGTCGCCGTTGAAGTCGAAACCGCCGTCGACCCCGTGGGCCTTCTCCGCATAATCCAGCGCCGCCCGCCACGCTTCCGGCGCGCCGCGCAGCAGCAACGGCCAGAGCTGGGCGTCCAGACCGGACGTGGCCCGGTTGACCGTCACCCCGTCCGGCGCCGTGCCGGTGGGGAAATGCCCGCCGCCGTCCGCCCACATGCGGTCGAGGAAGCCGCGCGCCGCCTTCTCCGGCCCGGCCCAGTCGCCTGCCGTGCCGCTGCGCTCCAGCCACCCGAACAGGGCGACGAGGTCCGTGTTGTGCTCCGTCGCCTTCCAGGTCAGGGCCTGCGGCTTGTCGTCGAAGCCCTGGACGCCGCCGTTGAAGCCGCCCGGCCCGCGCGGGTCGGCGGCGTTCGCCACCACCCAGCGGGCCAGCTCCGCGGCGCCGTTGCGGAAGCGCTCCTCACCGGTCGCCTCGCCCAGAGTCATCAGGGCCAGGCCCGCCCAGGCGACGTTGCCGGTGGCGGAGCCGACCTGATAGGCGTCCTCGAACCAGCGGTTCGCGGTGACGTCCCACCAGCCGTTGGGTGGGATCGGCTTCTGGGTCTGGGCGCCGGCGCGGTAGGTGTTGCGCAGCCGCCCCTGGCGGCGCGCGCGGTCCAGCGTGGCGGCGGAGAGCAGCGATTCGCCGATGCGCAGCGCCGGCTCGGTCTTGCCGCAGGCGACCAGGGCGATGACGGCCAGCGCGTTGTCGTAGGTGAAGGCGGCCTCGCGCAGCGGCAGTTCCGACGTCTGGCCGACGCCGAAGCTGCTGTCGTAGCTGCGCAGGAACACCGGGCCGGAGCCGGGAATCTCCGCCACACGCGATACCAGCGTGCCGCAGGTCTTCCCGGCCAGCGCCGCGGCGCTGTCCTCGGCCCTGGCGGCGCCAGACGCCGCCGCCAGGGTGCCGAGGCCGGCGGCGACCAGCCACGCGGCCAGACGGCTTGTTCGCTTCATCGAAGACTCTCCCCTTTCGGTCCCGGCGCCGCTCAGCCTTCGAAGGCGCGGACGGACTGGCGCTGCTCGCCCAGCCCCTCGACGCCCAGGCGCATGGTCTGGCCGGGCTGGAGCCAGGGATGGTTCGGTCCGCGGCCCATCGCCACGCCCTGCGGCGTGCCGGTGGCGATGACGTCGCCCGGCAGCAGGGTCATGAAGCGGCTGATGTAGGACACGATCTCGGCCACGCCGAAGATCATGTCGGCGGTGGTGCTGTCCTGCATCGGCTGGCCGTCCACCTCCAGCCACAGGCGCAGCGCCTGCGGGTCGGGCACCTCGTCGCGGGTGACCATCCAGGGGCCGATCGGGCAGAAGCTGTCGGCGCTCTTGCCCTTCACCCACTGGCCGGTGCTCTCGGTCTGGAAGGCGCGCTCCGACACGTCGTTGAGGACGCAATAGCCGGCGATGTGGTCGAAGGCGTCGGCCTGATCGACGTAGCGGGCGGTGCGCCCGATGACGATGCCGAGTTCGACCTCCCAGTCGAGCTTGGTGGCGCCTCTGGGCATCTGGACCGGGTCGTTGGGGCCGCAGATGGCGGTGGTCGCCTTCATGAACAGCACCGGCTCGGCCGGCTCGGGCAAGCCGGATTCGGCGGCGTGGGCGCGGTAGTTCAGCCCGACGCAGACCACCTTGGACACCCCGGTGACGCAGGGGCCGAGCCGCGTGCCGTCCGGCACCTGGGCCAGCCGGTCTGTGTCGAGTGTCCGCAGATGGGCCAGCCCATCCTCGGTCAGGGTGGCCGGACCAATGTCCGACACCACGCCCGACAGGTCGCGGATCACGCCGTTGCGGTCCAGAAGGCCCGGACGCTCATGGCCCGGCGGGCCGAATCGCAGAAGTTTCATCAGGCTAAACCCTTCCCGTTCCCGAAGGTTGAGCCGCGCCTCTCCTCCGGTGAGTGCTGTCCGGTTCCGGCCGAAGCCGGAAAGGGGCTGTTCCGTCGCGGTCCGGTCTGGTGTACCCTTTTTTCAGCCCATGGGGAAACCAGACGGGAGGCGGATATGCCGGTGTGGCGCCGTTACCTCGTGAAGGAACCGACCGGGCGGCTGGTCGAACTGACGAGCCGCCAGTACGACCGCGCCGACGACGGCACGGCGCCGATCCCCGACTACGCCGGCCGTTGCGTTGAACTGGTGTCGGCGGTGCTGGTCGGCAAGCAGGGCGCGGCGCCCACCGTGACCGAGGTCGCCTTCACCAAGCTGTATTTCGACCAGTCGGGCTTCGTTGACGCCGCCAAGCGGGAGCGGATGATCCGCCTGATGCTGGAAAGCTGCGCCGACCGGCGGTGCCGCAGGCCGGCCCGGCGGACCGGCTGCACCGACGGTGCGGCCCTGGCGGAGCGTGCCGACGCCGCCCGTAGCGAGCTGATGCGCGACTTCGAATGGGCGCCCGCCCCCGCGGAGGTCACCGCCGCGCTGTTCGTCCTGGGGCCGCCCAGCAGCGCCGCGCCGTTGCATTGACGCTCCCCTTTGCCCGTCCTTTCCTCGAAAGGTCACATCTTCCAGCCTCTTCCCCTATGCCCGGCCGCCCCCATATGGCTCCTGGCACAGGAGGAGGAGCCCCGATGCATCGCCGCGCCATCATCCGCCGTTCGCTGCTGGCCCGGCCCACGCTTGCCCGTGTCCGGCAACTCGCGCTGATCGGCACGGGGTGGGGCCTGATCGGTCTGGGCGCCTTGATGTCGCCTTTGCCGGGGCCATTCGGCTTCCCGGTGGCCCTTGCCGGTGGGGTGATCCTGCTGCGCAACTCCGCGAACGCCCGCCGCCTGTTCGTTCGGCTGAAGCGCCGCCACCCCCGGCTGCTCAGCCCTGTCGAGCGCATCCGCGTCAAGCTGCGCCACCGTCGGAACGCGGCCAAGGCCAAGGCGACCGCAACCGCCTGACAGGGCCGTGCGGCCGCTCGTCATCGTTGTTTTCCCATGGTCACGCTTGATGAAGGGGCGCGCGGGCATCCGCCGGTGAGCACCCGCGAGGTGCTCACCGGCGGTCTGTTCGTTGGCGGTCTTGTCGATGTCCGCGGTCAGGCCCGCTTGCGGGCGGCGGGCTTTTCCTCGCCCCCTGCGTCGGTCTTGCCCGCATCGGCCTTCTCGGCGTCGGACTTTTTGGCGGCCGCCTTTTTCGGAGCGGCCTTCTTCACCGCATCCTTCTTGGCCGGCTCCTTTTTCGTGGCCGTCGCCTTGGCCTTGGTCGCCTTTTCGGGCTTGGCGGGCGCCTCGGCACCGTCCGCGGCGGCAGGCTCGGCGTCCTTCGGGGCCTTGCCCTTCTTGGCGGCGTCCTTCGCGGCCTTCGCCTCCAGAAGCTCCAGCGCCTGTTCCAGCGTCACGCTGTCCGGTTCCGTTCCCTTGGGGATGGAGGCGTAGACGGAGCCGTGTTTGACGTAGGGACCGAAGCGGCCCGAACCGGTGGTTACCGGCTTGCCGGTCTTCGGATGGTCGCCCAGCGTCTTGGCGGGTGCCGACGCCTTCTTGGCGGCGCCGGCCAGCAGGTCCACCGCGCGGTTGATGCCGATGGTCAGCACGTCGTCGTCGGGAGTCAGCGACTTGTAGACGCTGCCGTGCTTCAGGTAGGGGCCGAAGCGGCCGATGCCGGCGCTGATGTCCTCGCCCGTCTCCGGGTGGTTGCCGATGCTGCGCGGCAGGGCGAGCAGCTTCAGCGCGGTGTCCAGATCCACGTCGGCGGCGGCCATGCCCTTGGGCAGGGAGACGCGCTTGGGCTTCGGCTCCTCGGTCTTGACCTTCTTCTTGCCCTTGGTCTTCTTGCCGTCGGCGGGGGCCTCCTCGGCCACGACCTCAGCCGGAGCGGCGGAAACCGGGGGCGGGCCGAGCTGGATGTAGGCGCCGTAGGGGCCGCGCCGCACGGTCACCGGCAGGCTGGTTTCCGGATCGTTGCCCAGCTCGCGCGGGCCTTCCTGCGCCTCCCCGTTCTCGTCGTTGGCGACGGCGAGCGGCCGGGTGTAGCGGCAGTCCGGGTAGCGCGAGCAGCCGATGAAGGCGCCCATCTTGCCGAGCTTCAGGCCGAGCCGGCCCTGGCTGCACACCGGGCAGACGCGCGGGTCGTGGCCCGGCGTGTCGCTGTCGGCGTTGGTCGGGAAGAAGTGCGGCCCCAGCTCCTCGTCCAGCGTGGTCAGGACCTGGGTGATGGTCAGGTCCTTGGTCCCGTCCACCGCGACGTGGAAGGCGCGCCAGAAGTCCCGCAGCACGGTCTTCCAGTCGATCCGCCCGTCGGAGATCTCGTCGAGCTTGTTCTCCAGGTCGGCGGTGAAATTGTACTCGACGTACCGGTTGAAGAAGTTCTTAAGGAAGGCGGTGACCAGACGCCCGCGGTCTTCCGGGATGAAGCGCCGCTTGTCCAGCCGCACGTAGTTGCGGTCCTGGAGCACCTGGAGAATGGAGGCGTAGGTGGACGGACGCCCGATGCCCAGCTCCTCCAGCTTCTTCACCAGGCTCGCCTCGGTGTAGCGGGGCGGCGGCTGGGTGAAATGCTGCTCCGGGCTGATGTCGCCGCGGGCGAGGGCGTCGCCCTGCTCCATGGCCGGCAGGCGGCGCTCCTGGTCGTCGTCGGCGGCGCCGTCGTCGCGGTCCTCCTGATAGACCTTAAGGAAGCCGTCGAACACGACGACCGAGCCGGTGGCGCGCAGCACGACGTCCTTGGACGGCGAGGCGATGTCCACCGCCACCTGATCCAGCACCGCGCTTTCCATCTGGCTGGCCAGCGTGCGCTTCCAGATCAGCTCGTACAGCCGCAGCTCATCGCCTTCCAGGTAGGAGGAGACCTCCTCCGGGCGGCGGAACAGGTCGGTCGGGCGGATGGCCTCGTGGGCTTCCTGGGCGTTCTTGGCGGCGGTCTTGTAGACGCGCGGCTGCGCCGGGACGTAGCGCTCGCCCCAATGGGAGCCGATCAGGTTGCGGGCGCCCTCGATGGCCTCCTGCGACAGGCTGACGCCGTCGGTTCGCATGTAGGTGATCAGGCCGACCGTCTCGCCGCCGATGTCCACGCCCTCGTACAATCGCTGCGCGGTGCGCATGGTGCGGGTGGCGCCGAAGCCCAGCTTGCGCGAGGCCTCCTGCTGCAGCGTCGAGGTGGTGAAGGGCGGGGAGGGGTTGCGGCGGCTCTGCTTGCGCTCCACCGTCGCCACCGAGAAGGCCTGCGGGCTGATGCGCGCCACTGCGGCTTCCGCCGCCTCGCGGGCGGGCAGGGCGAACTTGTCGAGCCGCTTGCCGTCGAGCTGGGTCAGCTGGGCCGTGAAGGAGGCGCCGCCCGGCGTGGCGAAGCCCACCTCGATGGTCCAGTATTCCTGCGGCTTGAAGATCTCGATGTCGGACTCGCGCTCGCAGATCAGGCGCAGCGCCACCGACTGCACGCGGCCCGCCGAGCGGGAGCCCGGCAGCTTGCGCCACAGCACCGGCGACAGGGTGAAGCCCACCAGATAGTCGAGCGCGCGGCGGGCCAGATAGGCGTCCACCAATTCCTGCGAGACGTCGCGCGGGGCCTCCAGAGCGGCCTGGACGGCGCTCTTGGTGATCTCGTTGAAGGTGATGCGCTGGACCTTGGACGCGTCGATCAGCCGTTTTTCACGCAGCAGCTCGGACAGGTGCCAGGCGATGGCTTCCCCTTCGCGATCCGGGTCGGTTGCGAGATAGACGCGTTCGGCCCCTTTGACCGCCTTGGCGATCTCGTCGATGTGGCGCTTGGAGCGGTCGCCCAGTTCCCAGTCCATGGCGAAGTCTTCGTCCGGACGCACCGATCCGTCGCGCGCCGGAAGGTCGCGCACATGGCCAAAGCTGGCGACCACGGTGTAGTCCGAGCCAAGGTATTTGTTGATGGTCTTCGCCTTGGCCGGCGATTCGACGATGACGACGTTGCTGCCCGGCAAGAGTCCGCGCCCCTGAAAGTGCCTATCCCATACACCGGCGGTGCGGATCGGGATCAGATCAGGTTCACCTGATTCCCAGGTTGGCGCTGGACACGGCCCGCAAGCTCAAGTTCCAGCACCACGGTCAACACCACCGGAGCGGACAATTGGCACCCGCGGACGAGTTCGTCAATGGCAACCGGTGTATGGCCGAGGTTTTCCAGGATGATGGCACGCGCCGCATCGAGGTCCGACTCGGACGGAGGCACCGGGCGGGACTGCGCGAACAGATCGCCCTGGCGTTCCCGCAGGACCGGCGGCGACAGGTTGTCCAGTGCCCGCAGCACATCGTCCACCCCTTCCACCAAGGCCGCCCCCTGACGCAGAAGATTGTTGGTGCCCTGACAGCGCGGGTCGAGCGGCGAGCCAGGAACGGCCATGACCTCCCGCCCCTGTTCCAGCGCCATGCGGGCGGTGATGAGGGAACCGGAGCGCAGCGCCGCCTCGACCACCAGAACCCCCAGCGACAAGCCGGAGATCAGCCGGTTGCGGCGCGGGAAATGGCGGGCCTGCGGCGTGGTGCCGACCGGGCTTTCCGCCACGATCACACCCTGCTGCACTATGTCGCGGTAAAGTTTTTCGTTCTCCGGCGGGTAGACGACGTCGGCGCCGCCCGCCACCACCGCCGCGGTTCCGCTGCCGAGCGCCCCGGCGTGGGCCGCCGTGTCGATCCCCCGCGCCAGCCCGGAGACGACCAGCAATCCGGCCTCTCCCAGCTCCCGCGCCAGCCGCTCGGCGAATTTCTTGCCGTTCATCGAGGCGTTGCGCGCGCCGACCAGCGCCACCGCGCGCCGTTGCAGGAGATGCGGGTGGCCGAGGATCGACACAACCGGTGGCGCGTCGTCCAGCGCCGCCAGCGGTTCCGGATAGTCGGGCTCGCAGGAGCAGAGCAGCCGGGCGCCGATGCGGTCGTTGGCACGCAACTCGCGGTCGATGTCCGCCTTCGGCGCAATGCGCAGCGGCTTGGTCCGTCCGCCGCGCTTGGCGAGATCGGGCAACGCCTCCAGCGCGGCCCCGGCGCTGCCGAACCGCTCCAGCAGCCGATGGAAGGTGATCGGCCCGACATTCTCCGATCGGATCAGACGGAGCCAGTCGAAACGCTCGGCGGCGGACAGGAGGTGGCGCGGTTGAATCATGCGCCATGTCATACAACTGGTGGCGGGGCGCGATCAACACGCAAACGTGTGTGTTGGCCGTATTCTCAAGACCCCGGCACAGGGCCTCATTTGCGCCAGAAGCCGAAGAGACCCTTTTTCTTCGGCGGAGCCTCCGGTTCGGGTTCCGGCTCCGGCTCCGGCTCGTCGTCGAAGGAGAAGGGATCGTCCTCGGCGTCGGCCTTTGTGGTTCCGGCCGGCTTGGTTTCGGTCGGCTTGGTTCCGGACTTGGGCTCGTCCGGTTCGTCGTCGGTGTCGAAGGAGAACGGGTCCTCGTCCGGTTCCGCATCTGTCTTGGCGGGGGCGTCCTCGGCCGTCTCCTCCGCTTCGTCATCGTCGAAGCTGAAGGGATCGCCGTCGTCGTCGGAGTTGTCCGCCGAGTCGGTCGCTTCGTCTTCGGTCTTCTCCTCCGCATCGTCGGTGTCGAAGCTGAAGGGATTGCCGCCGTCCTCGTCCTCGTCCTCCTCGTCATCGAAATTGAAGGCATTGGCATCACCGCCGCCCGCATCGTCGTCGTCCTTGGCCTCGTCCTCGTCCTCATCGTCGAAGCTGAAGGCGGAGAAATCCGAGGATTCTTCTTCCTTCTCATCGTCGTCGCCGCCGAGAGCCGTGGCGGCAACGGCGACCGCGTTCGCCGCGCTCTGGCCGCGGCGCATCTCCGCCTTGAAGCGCTCCAGTTCCTCGCGGAAGCGGTCCTCGGCTTCGGACCAGCGCTGGCGCTCCTGGTCGAGGGTGGCGAGCAGCTCCTCTTCCCGCGCACGGGCGGCGGCACGCTCCGTGTCGAGCGCCTGGATCAAGTCCTCCTGGCGCTCAAGAAGCGTCTCGTGCCGCGTCTCCATCGCGTCGATGACCTCGCGCACATACTGTTCGAAGGCGCGGAACTGGAGGGCCAGAACGTCATCGTCGGCGTTGGCCGCCGCAGCCGTAGCCGCCGCCTTCGCGGCCTTGGTCGTCTTGGTCGCCTTGGCCGTCCGCGTTCCGCCGGGCGCGGGCGGCGGCGGGGAGGGGGCCGCGGCGGCGGGGGGCGTGCGTGGACCGGTGGGGGTGGCGCCGTCGCCCCCCAGCCAGCGCGACACCAGAATGTAGGAAACCTGAAGTTCTTCCGCGATGCGGCGGTAGCTCCAGCCCTGGGCGCGCAGCCGTTCGGCCATGCGCTGGCGGTCCGGCTCCTCGCTGGGCGTCGCCGGGCGCGTGGGCAGGGAGGATGTCGGGCCGATCCCCTCCGTGGGGGTCGCGACGACGATCACATCCTTCAGTTTCTGGTCGGCCATCGGGTCTCCGCCGTCCTGCGCGCAGGGCGTTCCTTACCGCGATGTTGGCCGCTTTCGGGGTGCGCTGTCGATCCGGGACAGGTCCCGGTTGAAGCAGTCTGGGCGGGAACCTCGCCGGACCGGGCCAATTCGCGCCGGTCCGGTCAGGTCAGCTCCTGGATGTGCTCGACATAGCCGGACAGGGCGGCGATCCCCTGCTCGGTCAGCTCGATGAACACGCGGCGGCCGTCCTTCTCGTCGGCGATCCGGCGCACCAGCCCCCGGTCGTGCAGTTCGGTGATCCGCCGCAGCGCCGTGGTCTGGGCCACGCCGGAGGCCATGCACAGCGACGACACGGAAATCCGCCGCCCGCGCAGATGGTTGGCCATCAGGTCCAGCAGCATGTCCCAGCAGGGGTCCTCGAACAGCCCCTTCGGGAAATACTTGTCGCGGGCGACGCGGGATTGCTGGAGCGCCCTCAACACCGCCAAGCGCCGGTTCTCTCCCGTTGCGGCGGGGGCGGAGGACGGAACGGCCGGTGCGGGAGCCGGAACCGGGGCGGCAACCGCCGGCTGGCCTTCGCGCAGAGCCTTCACCGCTTCGATCAGGGCGAGGCCGTGACGGTAGGCGTCCTCCAGCGCGCCATGCAACTCGCCGTTGCCGGCGGGCGGGGCCGGGGCGGGCAACGGGGCCGCCGCCTGATGGGCGGCCAGGGCGCGGGCGAGCGCACCGTGGAGCTGGCTGCCGTCCTGCGGGTCGCTGACGAAATCCGCCGCGCGCAGATGCATGGCGCGGACGACGTCGGCCGCCGTGGCGTTGGGTGCGACGACGATGACCTGGAGATGCCGCTGCACGCTCTTGCGCATCCGCTCGACCAACGCCAGCCCGTCGAAATGGGGCAGGGCCAGCTCCACCGCCACGATGCCGATGCTGCCGTCCGCCTCCAGCGTGTCGAGCGCCGCGATGGGGTCGTGGGTCACATGGATGCGGTGGCCGTTGCGTTCGAAGGCGTCGTGCATGCCGATGCCCAGCGCGCGATCCGCGCAGGCGATCAGGATGGACGTCGCCGAAACATGAAGGCCGGCGCTGGTCTGGACCGGGCGCACCGGCCACGCCAAGGGTCGCTCCAACTCGATCCGCATCGAAGCCCTTCCCCGTTGGGTGCATGGATTGCTGTGCTTAAGGATTACCACGCAAAGCAAACCATCATGGATGCAATCATGGTCCAAAATAGAGCGATCGGGAAATGTCTCAAAATTCCGCAAAAATTCTATGGATTAGGCGGAAGGGCATAAGACGACGAATTTGCCGCGTCATCTGTTCTTGATTTGATAAGTCAAATTCAATGGATTGCCCTTTTCGGTTGTGGCGCGGCAGGCGAGAGTGCGCGTCTGGCGGGGTCGGGCCGGAGCGGAGCCATGTCGCCGGGGTCTTCTCCAGACTGGACCCGTCTTGGAATCGGCGGCTTGCGCGATGCGCGTAAGGTTGGCCGCATCCCTTGCCGGCACCGGACCCATGCGCCTGACCCTGACGACCAAGATCATTCTGCTGCTGCAGGTGGCGCTCTGTTTCGCGCTGCTCTCCACCGCGGCGCTCTCCTATCTGAAGATGGAGCGCATGGTGGAGGACACCGTGGCGTCCCGCTTCACCGTCGCGCTCCGCGGGCTGGCGGGGGAGGTCGAGGGCGCCGTCAGCCTCGGCGTGTCCATCACGGCCCTGCGAAATCTCGACGCGCTGATCCAGCGCGCGATGGCACGGGATGACCGGATCACCGGTCTGGTCCTGTTCACCGACACGGGCGAGGTGCTGGCGGCGGCGGGCCGGGGGGCGGGACACGGCGGGCCGGTGGGGGCGATCCCCGTCGGCTGGAAGGCGGCCTTCGCGCGCGACGGCAAGTCCGACCGGGTGGCCGCCGTGGCCGACGGCGACAGCCAGGCGCTTCTGCTCGGCATCCGCAACGCCTTCGGCGGCGTGGCCGGCGGCGTCGCCTTGACCTATTCGCTGGGCGAGGTGCAGGCGGGCATCCGCGGCACCATCCCGGACCTGCTGCTGTCCGGCGGCATCAATCTGGTGACCGGGCTGCTGGTCACCATGATCGCGGTCTGGCTGCTGCTGCGCCCGATCCAGCGGCGGCTGCGCGAGATGACCGTCAGCATCAACCAGCTGGGCATGGGCGAGCCGCCCAACCTGACTCCGGAGCTGGTCGCCTTCGCCCCCGGCCTGAAGGACTTTACCGACCGCATCCTGGAACAGCAGCGGCACGGCGCGGAGGAGGACCCTCCCCAACCCGCCAAACCGGCGGCGGAGGCCGCGCGCCCGGCGGGAGTCACGCCATGAAGCTGTCCTTCATCCGCCGCCTGAACTGGATGCTGACGGGCGTCGTGTCCGTCCTGATGCTGGTCAGCCTCGCGGTCCAGACCAACCACGTCAACACGCTGTTCCGCCCGCTGATCGAGCCGGAGCTGGCCCGCAAGGCCGAGGTCGTCGGGTCCTACGTGGTGGCGCAGATCGACCGCGCCGTGGCGCTGGGCTTCGAACTGGACAAGCTGGTCGGGGTGGACGAGCTGCTGTCCGACGCGCTGGCCGCCAACCCGGACGTCAAGTATCTGGCGCTGGAGATCGGCGGGCGCCTCCACGCCTTTTCCGGGACCGAGGAGGCGCGGTCCGGCACCCGCCTGACCGTGGCGGACGCCCCGCCGGACGGCGAGTCCCCGCAATTCCTCGACACCGTCCTGCCCTTGGAGGGCAACGACGAGGCGCGGCTGCATGTCGGCGTCGATTCCGGCTATGTCCGCTCCGCCATGAACGAGGTGGTGTTCGATCTCGGTTCCGTGCTGATCGTCGCCATCCTGCTGAACATCGAGATCCTGCTGCTGGTTGTCGGCTCCTCCGTCGCGGCGCCGCTGCGCCGGGTGACGGCGGTGATGAAGCAGGCCGCCGACGGGCATCTCGGCGTGCGCGTCGCCCTGCGCAACCGCGACGAGGTGGGCGAGCTGTCGCGCGCCGTCGACTGGGCGCTGGACAGCGTGCAGCACAAGGCCGACATGTCCGCGTCCGAGCCGGCCATGACCAAGATCGGCATGATGCAGCGGGTGGTGGAACTGCGCTTCGCCATCTTCATCTTCTCCCTGGCGGAGGAGCTGACCCGCACCTTCCTGTCCGTCTACATCAAGCAGCTGTTCGAACCGGTGCCCGGCCTGTCGATGGAGATGGTCATCGGCGCGCCCATCGCCCTGTTCATGCTGCTGTGGGCGGTCAGCCAGCCGATCGCCGGAAGCATGTCGGAACGGCGCGGGCGTCGGGCGGTGTTCCTCGGCGGGGCGCTGCTCTCCTTCGTCGGTCTGGTCGGCTCCGGCCTCGCCACCGACCTCATCCAGCTCGTCGTCGCGCGCTGCCTGACCGCCATCGGTTACGCCAGTGTCTTCATCGCCGCCCAGGGCTTCGTCATCGACGCCACCGACCCCAAGCAGCGCGCCCAGGCCATCGCCATGTACGCCGGCGGCATCCTCAGCGCCGGTGTCTGCGGCCCGGCCATCGGCGGCGTGATCGCCGGGCAGGTGGGGTTCCGCACGACCTTCCTGATCTCCGCCGGGCTGGCGCTGCTGGCTGCCTTCATGGCGTGGCAGGTGCTGCCGCGGGTGCGCGCGGCGCAGGCCAAGTCCAGCCGCGGCCTGCGTCTGGCGGACGCCGCGCTGTGCCTGCGCAACCCGCGCTTCGTCGGTCTGGCCGTCTTCAGCGCGGTTCCGGCCAAGCTGGGATTGACCGCGCTTCTGTTCTTCCTGTTGCCGCTGGCGCTGGACGACCAGGGGGTCAGCCAGTCCTGGATCGGGCGCGTGCTGCTGCTCTACTGGCTGCTGATGATCGTGGTGTCGCCGATGGCGGCGAAGCTGTCGGACCGCTCGGGCCAGCGCATCGGCTTCCTGGTGGCGGGCGGGCTGGTCGCCGCCGGGGCGGCCTGGGTGCTGTCGATGCCGGGGTCGCTCGGCACGGCGCTGGCCGGGGTCGCGCTGCTGGGGGTGGCGCACGCCATGCTCGGCGCGCCGCAGCTCGCCATGCTCGCCGATGTCTGCGTCAAGGAACGGGCGGCGCTGGGCGAGACCACGGTGATCGGCATGTTCCGCCTGATCGAGCGGCTGGGTTCGGTCATCGCCCCTTTCCTGGCCGGGTTGTTCCTGGCCCATTACGGCTACGCCGGGGCGCTGAAGGGCATCGGCGCGGTGCTGGCGGCCTGCGTCGCCGTGCAACTGCTGCTGAGCGCCCTGTTCCGCCCGCGCCCGCCCGCCGACCTTCCGCAGAGGACCCCCGCATGAGCCTGTCCCGCCGCACTGTCCTGACGGGTGCCCTCACCGCTGGAACGTTGACCGCCGGAACGCTGGCGGCCGGCGGCTTCCCGGCTTTTGCGCAGACGGCCAGGACCTTCACCTCCGCCAAGCCGGCGCGCATCGTCGTGCTGACCCCGCGCAAGGATGTGGGCGACGTGCTGGGCCTGCGCGACTTCATCGCGTCGAGCGGACTGTCCGCCACGGTGGAGGTGCGCGAGGTGCCGCAGGCCTCCGCCATGCCGACGCTGCTGCCGGAGATCCGGGCGTCCAAGCCCGACTTGGTGGTGACGGTCTTCACGCCGCTGACCCTGGCGACGGTCGGGCGTTACGACGATCCGGACCCGTCGCGCTTCCTGACCGACGTGCCGGTGGTCTTCACCTCGGTCACCGACCCGGTGGCGTCGCGCGTCGTCCGCGCGCTCGACCGTCCGGGGCGCGCGGTCACCGGCACGCGGCACATCGCGCCGGTCGCGGTGCAGATGAAGACGATGCTGTCCTACCGGCGCTGGAAGAAGATCGCCGCAGTCTACAACCCGGCGGAGGACAACATGGTGGTCGCCGTGCGCGACCTGAAGGAGGAGGCCGCCCGCCAGGGCGTGGAGGTCCACGACGCCGCCCTGCCGCGCGACGCCTCCGGCGCGCCGCAGGCCGCCGCCATCCCGGACCTGATCGCCGACGCGGCGCGCGCCGGGGCGGAACTGGTCTACATCGGGCCGGACACGCTGGTCGCCTCCAACAACAACGCGGTGGTGGCGGAACAGGCATTGGCCCACCGGCTGGCCACCTTCTGCTCCACCGAGCTGCCGATCCGCCGGGCCAACCTGCTGATGGGGCTGGTCAGCCCGGCGGTCAACGTCGGGCGCTTCGCCGGGCTGAAGGCGGTGGAGATCCTGACCGGGGCCAAGCCCGCCGACGGCATCCCGGTGGAGACGCTGAACCGCTTCTCCCTGCTGCTGCGCATCGGGGCGGCCAAGCAACTGGACCTCTACCCGCCGATGCGCCTGCTCAACATCGCCGAAATCGTCCAGGACGCCTGACATGACGGTCCTCTTATCCCCCGAACAGACGGTCCACACGGGCATGCTGCGCGTCCGGCGCGGCCAGCCGGTCTGCGTTCCCTACCGCATCCGCTTTCTCGGCCCTGCCGACCTGCCGGCGCTGGAGGCGTTCCGCGGCTACATCTTCGGGCAGTTGCCGGACATCGACGCCTATTTTCCCGAAACGCCGGATTTCGCCGGGCTGCATCTGGGCGAGCGCGGAGTGACGCTGGGGCTGGAGACCGAGGGGCGGCTGATCGGCTGCGCCATCCTGGGTCTGCCCTTGCCCGGCATGCCGGCCTTCGTGGACGATCTGCCGGGCGCTCGGCCCGCCGTTACCGCCACCGCCCACATGGCGAGTTGCATGGTCCACCCGGACTTCCGAGGCAACGGGCTGCAACGGCTGCTGGTCACGCTGCGCACGCTCCACGCCCTGGGGGCCGGGCGCCCGCATCTGTTCTCGCGCGTTGCCCTGTCGAACCCGCGCAGCCTGTCGAACCTGCTGTCCGGCGGCTTCCTGGTGCGCCGGGTTCTGGTCATGCACGCCAGCGGTCGGCTGCGCTACCTGCTGCACCGCGACCTCGGGGCGGCGCCGCCCGCCTGGGTGCCGGGCAGCGAGCGCGTCTTCGCCGTGCCGGAGCTGGAGGAGCAGAAGGCGGTGATCGAGGCCGGCTGGATCGGGCGTTCGGTGGAACTGGACGGTCCCGTGCCGCTGGTCACCTACGCGCGCCCGGTCGAGGCGGTGCCGGCTGTGCCTCAGGACGCCGTGATGGAGACCACGCCATGAGCGCGCCCCGCAAGACGGCGGTTGTCGTCGATCCCTATTCCACCGGCATCCTTCTGGCGCCGCGCCTGCGCGCGCGGGGCTACGACGTGGTCGCGGTGCAGAGCCGCCCGGACCTCGCCCCGTCGCTGCTGCGCAGCTATCAGCCCGACGACTTCGCGGCGCACATCCTCCTTGACGGCGACCGCGGCGATCTCGACGCGCTGGCCGAGCGGTTGCGCCCGCTGGCCCCGGCCTTCATCCTGCCGGGCAATGAGTCCGCGGTGGAACTGACCGATGCGCTGGGCGCCGTCCTGGGCACGCCGGGCAACAGCCCGAAGCTGACCGCCGCGCGCCGCAACAAGTTCATGATGATCGAGCGGCTGGCCGCCGCCGGCCTGCTGACCGCCCGCCAGACCATGGCGACCGACGCCGCCGAGGCGGTGGAATGGGCGGCGCAGGCGGGCTGGCCGGTGGTGGCGAAGCCGATGGCCAGCGCTTCCACCGACCATGTCTATTTCTGCGACACCCCGGCGCAACTCCGCGCCGCCGTGGACGCCATCCTGGGCAGCCGCGACTTCTGCGGTTCGGCCAACGAGCGGGTGCTCGTGCAGACCTACCTCGACGGGCTTGAATATGTCGTCAATACGGTCAGCCGCGGCGGGCGCCACTATGTCTGCGACGTGCTGCTGTCCGCCAAGCGGGCGCTGAACGGGTCGCCCTTCGTCTACGATTACTACCGGCTTCTGCCGCCGGAGGAGCCGGTGGCGCAGGCGCTGATGGCCTACATCCGCCGGGTTCTCGACGCGCTGGAGATCACCGACGGCGCCGGCCACGCCGAGGTGCGGATGACCGCACGCGGCCCGGCGCTGGTGGAGATCGCGGCGCGCGCCATGGGGCCGGCCGGCTCCACCACCGCCATCGCGGCGGGCACCGGGCACGATCAGGTGGATCTGCTGGTCGACGCCTTCGATGGGGCGGCGGTGGTCGGACCGCTGCTCGACGGCCATTACCGGTTCCTGGCCGACGCGATGGTGCTGTATCTGCCGGTTCTGGTGTCGGGCCGGGTTGAGGCGCTGCCGGATCTCTCCATTCTGGACGGGATGGCGAGCGTGCGTGGCTACGCCCTGGTGCCGCGGCTCGGGGACGAGGTGGTGCCGACGCTCGATCTGACGCAGGTGCTGGCGAAGATATATCTGGCGCATCCGGACCGTGCTGTGTTCGAGCGCGACTGGGCCGCCATCCGCTCCCTGGAGGATCGCCTCCAGCCGGCCGTCGCGTAGCACCGGAACGGGCGGGCCGCCATGGCGCATGTCCCCTACGAGCAGCGCTGGACCGCGACACGCAAGCGCTTCGAGGCTGCAACGGCGAAGCACCGGCCGAAGGATGCCAAGGCGGTCGCCGCCGCGCTGAACGGCGACGCCGCGCTGGTCAAGGCGCTGAAGTCCGGCGACGCCGTCCACCGCGCCGCCACGGCCGGCGACGAGGCCGCAAAGGATCTCGTGGCCGCCGGAAAGGACGTCGTGAAGGCGCGCAAGGCCTATCTGGCCGCGCTCGGAAAGGCGTTGGACGAGGCCCTGAATCAGGATGTGGCCAGCCGTGGCGACAAGGCCGCAGCGGCGGCCTGCGAGCGGGCGATGAAGGCGCTCGCCAAGGACCTCGCCGATCTGGAGGCGGACATCGGCGCGGACGCCGATCGCTTCAAGGCGCAGGCCGCCCAGGCCGAGAAGGACACCGCGTCGGCGGAGCGGGCGCAGAAGCGGTGGGAGGCGAACATCAACGGCGCGCTCGCCCGCGCCGCCGCCGGAGTCGCCAAGGTGCGCGCCAAGCCGACGCCGGAGACCTACAACGAGCTGTTCCCGGCGCTGGCCCGCGATCTCGCCGCCCAGCTCGCCGCGGCGAAGGCGCTGGACGGGCTGCGCGCCGATCCGGACTTTTACCGCCGGAAGCTCGCCCCCTGGGCCGGGCAGGGCGGCGACGGGCCGCCGATGCGCGTGCCGCCCGACTACACCGCGCGCCAGATCACCGACCTCATCAAGGAGTTCGCCACCGTCTGCAAGGGCGTGGTGCAGCTGGTGGGTGGCCGCTGAAATGAGGCGGGGAGGGAAGCCGCCGTTTTGGACCCAATCGGTTCCGGTAGCGGTGGGAGAGGAGCAATCGCCGATTCCGAGGGGGACGCCCGCCTCCTACCATGCGGACGGATAGGGTGAATGTTTGGTTAAGCGGAGGAGCTGAGACATGGGTGGTCCCCTGAAGCGCATCGACATCCCGGACATCCTGACCCAGAAGGATTGGGACAAGAAGAAGGGCGCCATCGCCAAGATCGCCGGCAAGACCGGCATCGGCGACGCGATGAAGGCGGTGGACAAGGCGCATGGCGCCATCAACTGGAAGACGCTGAGCGTGTCGGTGAACGCTCCCAGCAACGCCACGCTGGACGATCTCGATTCGCTGCTGGACGAGGCACGGGCGGAGTACAAGCGCTCGGTCGAACCGCTGCGCACCCAGCTCCAGAAGCTCCGCGATCTGGCCGAGGCGACGGCGAAGAAGTTCAAATCCAATAAGCTGATTCCGAAGGACTCCGCCGCCCACGCGGAGAAGGTCGCCAAGGCCGCCGACCAGCTCTTCGTCGCCTTCAACCAGTCCTCGCTCGGCGACAAGATCGTCGATGACTATGAGGGCATGAAGGACGCCATCGAGAAGGCCGACAAGGTGCGCGCCAAGGGGCGCGAGATTCTCGAGAAGTACATGCTGTCCCTGGCGAAGAAGCTGAAGACGGCGAAGACGGTGAGCGACTATCAGGATCTGTGGAAGGAGGACATCCGCGGCGTCGGCACCCAGTTGCCGAAGATGCCCGAGTTGAAGGCCTTTCTGAAGGATTGGCGCAACATCTCCTCCCAGGACGGCATCCCGGAAACCGACGAGGACGTGAAGAGCCGCTGCAAGGAGGTGATGGCCGTGCTCGCCCGCATGGACAAGCAGATGAAGGCCATGGCCTGACCGCACCCGGCGCGCTGGCCGATTGGCCGCACCGGGATGGAGCGTCTGGGAAACCGTCATTATAAGGGCGGTTCCAGACGCTCATTCCATTAGCGGTTCCTGTTGGAATCGTCCTGTCCGTCGGCTGATGCCAAATACAGCACGTGTCCCCGACTGAGAGGTTAAAAACCATAATTCCTATAGGATTTACGATTGATGAAGCTTGTTGCGAATTTCTGAGTCGTTGTTGCGTCGATGGCTGATTATACTTCGCAGCGCGGCCGGTTTCGGTTTCATGGGGTTTCGGCTTTAAATGCCTGGGTGCATCGGTATTTCCGCAACAACCGTTTTGCGATACCCCTCATGATGGGAGTGGCTCGGCGCCTTTCGACCTGCGGGTCGGGCCGCGGCCCGTGCCATGCGCCTGTCGAAGGAACTTTGCCCTGGTGCCTCTGCCGCCTGCCGTCGTGCCGTTCATGAGCGCTTTCCTTGCGCGTGCAACCCGGCGGCTGGGCGCGATTCTGCTCCTCGCTCTTCTTTGCACCGCTCCGGCCCTGGCCTCGGTCCTGCCGCAGGCGGAGGGCGGCGTGCTCGATCTGCGTGGATGGTACGCCGATCTTGACGGTCCGGTGTCCCTGGACGGCGAATGGCTGGTGTCCTGGGACCGTCTGGCCGGCGAGGAAAGCCTGAATCCCCTGCCGGAGCCGGATGGCCGGCTGTGGACGCCCTTCACCCTGCCGGCGATCTGGAACGGGGCCGCGCGCCCGGATGGGCAGCGAATGGGCGGGATGGGGGCCGCCACCTTCCGCCTCAAGATCCTCCTGCCGCCCGGCATGCCGCCGCTGACGCTGAAGATACCGCCGGTCAATTCCGCCATGCGGGTGTGGGTGGACGGCCGCTCGGTCGCCTCCGCGGGGGTTCCGGCCGTGGCCGCCGCGCAGGAGCAGCCATCGTCCGTCTCCCGGTTCGTCACGCTGCATGGCGGGCAGCGGGCGATCGAACTGGCGGTCGAGGTCTCCAACCATTTCCATTTCGAAGGCGGGATCGGGCGCACGATCTATCTCGACGCCAACGGCGGGCTGTCGCGGCTGTGGCAGCGCCAGTTGATGACCAACGCCGGGGCGTTGATGTCGCTGTCCCTGATGGCGCTGTTCATCGGCGCCTTCCTGCGCCGCCGCCTGTCGGCGGCCCCGCTGTTCCTGGTCATGCTGCTGGCCGCCTGCGCCATGCGGCTGATCTGCACCAGCGAACTGCTGCGCGTCTTCTTCCCCGGCGTGTCGGATGTCTGGGCCTACCGGCTGGAATATCTGCCGATCTACATGTTCTACCCGATCTACTTCCACCTGCTGCGCGAACTGTTTCCCGGATGCCTGCACCGTGGGGTCGGGCGCGCCATGATGGCGGTCGCGGTGCCGGGCATGTTCCTGGTGCTGGTGACCGAACCGGCGCAGTTCACCCGGTTTCGCGATCTGGCGAGCCTGCTGCTGGTGCTGTCGGCCCTGTATTTCGCGTGGCGCCTCGCCGTGGCCGCCCTGCGCCGCCACGCGGGCGCGCTTCTGCTTGGGGCGGGGGCGCTGGCCTTCCTGGGGTCGGTGGTGCACGACGCGCTGATGTACGCGCATTTCTTCGAAAGCATCGACCTCGTGCCCTACGGGGCGCTGCTGTTCCTGTTCAGCCACGCGCTGGTGCTGGGTCGGCGGGTGGAGACGGCCTTTCTCAACGAACGCCGGCTGTCGCAGGAACTGGCCGCCCTCAACGAGGGGCTGGAGCGCCAGATCGCCGAGCGCACACGCGCCCTGTCGGACAAGTCCGCGATGCTGGAGCGCTTCCTCGCCAACCTCAGCCACGAGGTCCGGACGCCGCTGAACGCCGTTCTGGGCATGGTGCGGGTGATCCGCCGCGAGGGACCGACCGACCAGCTGGACGAGCGGCTGCGCGTCGCCGACGGGGCGGGGCGGCATCTCGTCTCGATGCTCGACACCATCCTCGACCTGTCGCGGCTGGAGGCGGGCCGGATGGAACTGCATCCCCAGCCGACCGATGTGGTCGCGCTGGTGGAGGACGCCGTGGCGCTGATGCGCGCGGGCGCCGAGGAGAAGGGCCTCGACCTGTCCCTGTCGGTCAGCGGGCTGGGGGCGGCGCGCTTTTGGATCGATCCATTGCGTCTGCGCCAAATCGTTCTGAACCTGCTGAGCAACGCCGTGAAGTTCACCGAACGCGGCGGGGTGGAGGTATCGCTGACCGCGAAGCCGGCGCCGGCGGGCACGGAAAGCGGGACCGTCGTTTTGTGCCTGACCGTGGCGGACAGCGGGCCCGGCGTGCCGCGGGCGGCGCAGGCCATCATCTTCGAGCCCTTTCATCGTTTGGAGGGGAGCCGGCTCGAAGGCAACCGCCGCGACGGCGCCGGACTCGGCCTTGCCATCGTCAACGGGCTCGTCCGGCTGATGGGGGGCGACGTTTGCCTGGAGGGTCGGCCGGTTGGTGGCTCCCTCTTCACCGTTTCGCTGCCGACACGCCCGTTGCCGGTGGCCGATCCGTCGCCGGGCCGCGCCGCGCCGATGCCCGTTCCGGGGAGCCTCGACATCCTGGTGGTGGAGGACGCGCCGGAGAACCAGGCCATCCTTCGCGAGTATTTGGCGCCGGGCGGTCACCGCGCCGTCTATGTGGACAGCGGGGAGGAGGCTCTGGCGGTTCTGGCCACCCGCGTCGTGGACGTCGTGCTGCTCGACATGCGGCTTCCGGGTATCGACGGGGTGGAGGTGACGCGGCGCATCCGCGCGCTGTCCGACGCGGAACGGGCTCTGGTGCCGGTGATCGCGGTGACCGCCAACAGCTCTCCGGAGGATCGGGCGGACTATCTGGACGCCGGTGTCGACGAGGTGGTGGCGAAGCCGGTGGACCCCGACGCGCTTCAGGACGCGCTTGCCCGCCACGCGCCGTCCGGCTCCTGCGCACCCGCTCCGTCCTTCACGGTCCAGCAGGCGCCGCTCACCGGGGCACCGGTCACGGGAGGTCTGTCAAGCGCGGACCGGGCGCGGCTGATGGACCGCTTCGCCCTGGCCTGCCGGGAGGTGCTGGCGGTTCTCGATGACCCGGAATCGGCGCCCCGGCGCGTGGTCGACGCGGCGCACCGCATGAAGGGCAGCGGCGGCACCTATGGCTTTCCGGAGGTGAGCGCCGCGGCGCGGGCGCTGGAGCGGACGGCGCAGGCCGTCGAAAACGGAGGCGGGGGGACCGCTTCCATGCAAGGAGATGCGGCGGCGCTTCGGGACCGGCTGCACGCCGCCCTGCACGCCATCGAAAAAGGGGAGGCGGGACTGACATGACGGCGACAAGGGTGGTTGCGACGGGAGCGGTCGTGGCGGGCAGGGCATCATGAGTGTCGGATCGGAACTGGCCGGACGGACCGTGCTGGTGGTCGAGGACTCGCCGGAAACGCAGGATTTGATCGCCACCTATCTGGAGCATCAGGGTTTGCGGGTGCTGCGGGCCGCGAATGGGGCGGAACTGACCGCCCGCATCGCACAGGACCGGCCCGATCTCGTGTTGCTGGACATCAACCTGCCGGATTGCGACGGGCTGGCCTTGGCCGAACGGCTGCGGTTGGGGGAAACTGTTCCGCTGATCTTCGTGACCGGGCGCGACAGCCCGACCGACCGCGTCGCCGGCCTGTCCCACGGCGGCGACTATGTGACCAAGCCGGTTGATCTGCTGGAACTGCTGATCCGCATCCGCAACCTGCTGCGCCGCTCCGGAGCGTCCGCCGTTCCGCCTGCCTCCGCGGAGGGGGGAGCGGTTCCGTCGCCCGATGCGCCGCTGACCTTCCAGGGATGGCGTCTGGATCTTGTGCGCCGTGCGCTGTTCCGTCCCGACGGCTCCTACCTCGCTTTGACGACGGGGGAGTTCAACATCCTGGCGGCGCTGGCGGCCATGCGGCCAAACCCGGTCAGCCGCGAATATCTGCTGGATGTGATCAGCAACCGCGACCCGCGCTCCATCAGCGAGCATACGGTGGATACGTTGATCACCCGGCTGCGCCGCAAGATGCGGCTGGACGACGGCACGTCCTCGCCGATCGTTACCGTCCGTGGGGTCGGTTATGCATTGGAATCTGACGAATCTTGACGATAATGATTAATATGCAATAATAAACCGCCGGTTACTCCGATGGAAAAGTATCAACCGCCGTTGATACGCGTTCGAACGGGGTAATGCTATACATCACCCAACGAATGATTGACGGTTCCAAGCGGGTACCTGGAGGTGGCGGAGCGTTCCGCCGCATCGGGGCGCCGCTCCGGGCCTGACACCGCCGCCGGCCAACCGGTGCGCGATCTGATGCGGGTGAGAGCGGCATGCAACGGTCCCTGGTTTCGCGTTCGGCGGAGCGCTTCACGCTGACTGGTCATATGGCGGCTGGTCAAACGGCGGCCAGTGAAGCAGCGCAGAATTACTCGGCACCGAGTTACGCGGCGGCGCCGTCGATTCTGATCATCGGCAACGACAGCGCGGCCATCGCCGGCATCCGTGACTGCGCGCTGCGGCTCGGCCACCGGGTGCAGGACACGCGCGACGTCATTTCGGCGCTGGGCCTGCTCGACGTGGATCGCAGCGTCGGCGTCGTGTTCGTGGACGGCGGATCTCCCTGGTTCGATGGTCTGGCGCTGATGGAGCGGCTGCACCGCACCCACCGCGGGCTCGCCTGCATCCTCTTCGCCCGCAATCCGGAGGCGGACGACGTGGTGCGCGCCCTGCGGCTCGACGCCGCCGACGTGGTGACCGACCCGGAGGACGAGGCGCAGATCGAGCGCGCGCTCGCCCGTGTCCTCGGTGGCGGGGAGGGCATCGCATCGTCCGTCACGGATCGTCCGCCACTGTCCATGGGCAGCCATGACGACGCGCTGGAACAGGCCTACCGCCATGGGCTGGCGCTGGTCGAGACGGTGCGCGCCTTGCGCGGAGAGGCCGCGGCGGCCCGCGTGATGCCCTTTGTCGCAGCCCATCGCGCGGCGGTCGAACCCGCAACGTCTCCTGCGGCGATCACGACCGCGGTTCAACCCGCCTGCGAAGCGGTGACCGAGGGTGGTGTGCCGGACAGCCTGGGCATCCTGACGGCGATCCGGCGCAAGCGCGCCGCCCGCGAGAAATTCTTCCCCAAGGGCCTGTTCGAGGACCCCTGCTGGGACATGCTGCTGGACCTGATGATCAATCATCTCCAGGGTCGGCGGATTTCCGTGTCGTCGCTGTGCATCGCGTCCGGCGTGGCCCAGACCACGGCGCTGCGCCGCATCACCGACCTGCACGACCGCGGGCTGGTCCGGCGCATCGCCGACGACAAAGACGGTCGCCGTGTCTTCATCGAACTGACCGATGACGGCGTGGCCGCCATGGAGCGTTACGTGGAGACGGTCGGGCCGCTGGGCTGATCGCCCGCCGCCCCCGCCTCCGCCTGGCGGGAGCAGTCCGGCCAGGGGCAAGCGCAGGAGGGGAAACGGCACTCGTCGCCGTTCACGTCGCTGGCCTGCACGGCGATCTTGTAGCGCAGGCCGTGGGCCGACGGCGTGTCGATCAGGCCGCAGGCTTCGTAGACCTCGACATTGACGCGGGCCGATTGCAGGGCAACCCGCGCGATCTGTTTGGGATCTTTCATCATCGGCGTCTCGGCCTCGCTTCCGCTGCGTCGTCGGTTCCTTCAACGCATGTCCGGCGCCGTTGTGCCAGGGCGTATCGGAAGGACTTCCTTTGGCACGCCCGCGGCATCCTTACGGTGCGCGCCACATCGAGCGGTAGGCCTTCTCCAGCGACCGGGCGAAGGTCGGCGCGTCGCACAGGGGGGATTGACGTATACGTTCCCGCAGGCCGGCGCGCAGGGCGGACAGGGATTCCAGGTCACCGACGAGAGCAGCGGTCTTGGCGACGTAGTCCTCCGGGCTGTCCGCCACCAGCCGGTCGGCGAGGCCGAGCGTTTCCAGGAAGCTGACCCCGATCCGCCCCGCCCAGCGGTCGCCGCGCAGGGTGACCACCGGCACGCCCATCCACAGGCTTTCGGCCGTCGTCGTGCCGCCGCCGAAGGGGGTGGGGGACAGCGCGAGGTCGATGCGGTTGTGGCTGTTGAAATAGTCCGCCCGCGGCGTCTTTCCTTCCATGCGCAGGCGGTTCGCTGCGACGCCGTGCGCGGCGAACTGGTCGCGCAGGGCCTGCCGCACGCCGTAATCGCCGAACTCACGTGATTTCAGCAGCAGGCGGGCTTGCGGCAGGGCGGCCAGGACCTGCGCCCACAGCGCGACGGTCGGCCGGGTGATCTTGGCCCGGTTGTGGAAGGCGCCGAGCGTGACCGGGCCACCGGAGAGCGCCGGGAGCGGTCCGACCGGCACCTCCTCCGCCGGCGGTGTGAAGCACAGATAGCTGTCGGGAAGGCGCCAGACCTTCTCGGTGAACAAGCTCTCCTCCCCTGGCGGCAGGACGTGGCGGTCGGCGATGATCCAGTCCATCGTCGGCAGGCCGGTCGTCCCGAAATAGCCAAGCCAGCTCGCCTGGATAGGCGCGGGCCGCCGGGCGAACAGGGTCAGGCGGTTGTTCCCGGTGTGGCCGGAGAGATCGACGAGGATGTCGATGCCGTCCCGCCGGATCAGGTCGGCCACCGTCGCGTCGTCCATGCCGACGATCGGGCGCCATCCGTCGGCGGCCGCGCGAAGGCTCTCCGTCACGTCGTCGGTCCGGCCGTTGTTGGCGTAGCCGAAGGCGGTGACCGCCGAACGGTCGTGCGCTCGCAGGACGCTTTCCAGGAAATAGCCGACGGGATGGCTGTTGAAGTCGCTGGAGACGTAGCCGATGCGCAGCGGGCGGGGGCGGTCGTCGCGGACCACCGGAGCGGTGACGGGAAGACCGCCGCCGCTTCGTTCGGCCCAATCGCGGGCGGCGGCGAGATAGTCGGCGTTTCCGCACTCCGGGACATAATGCTGTGCCATCAGAATGTTGCTGTGCGCCATCGGGAAATCCGGACGGTGCGTCAACGCCGAACGGTAGGCGGCCATGGCCTGGTGCAGATGGCCTTGTCCTTTCAGCGTGTTGCCGAGGTTGGACCAAGCCAGGGCGAAATCGGGCCGGAAGGCCAGGGCGACGCGGTAGGCCGCCGCCGCCTCGCCCAACCGGTCCTGCTGGTCCAGGGCGTAGCCGAGGTTGCAGTGGGACTCGGCGTTGGTCGGTGCTGCCTGGATGGCGTCGGTGAAGGCGGCGATGGCGGCGTCCGTCTGCCCGACCTCCAGGAACAGCGAGCCGAGGTTGTTCAGCGCCTCCACGAAACCGGGTTGGAGCGCGATGGCCTGACGGTAGGCGGCGACGCTTTCGTTGGGCCGGCGCTGAAGGCGAAACAGATTGCCCAGCCGGAAATGGACGTCCGCCCGGTCCGGGCCGAGGCGCAGCGCCGCCATCAGGGCATCCAAGGCCTCGTCCACACGGCCCGCGTCGAGCAGGGCGGAGCCGAGATTCAGGTGGTATTCCAACGCCTCCCGGAACGACAGGGCGGTGCGGATGCTGGCGATGCCGGCGTTGTGGTCGCCCCGCTCGGACTGCAGCACGCCCAGCAGATGCCAGGCGTCGGGGTTCCGCGGCTCACGCTTCAGGATCTGGCGGTACGCCCGCTCCGCCTCGTCGCCGCGGCCGTCGTTGTGCAGGGTCAGGGCATCGGTGATCGAGGGCCGGGCGGTACGGCTGTCCGTCATGGAGCGTCCATCTCAAGGAGCGGGCATCGCGGGAGCGGGCGGTGCAACTCGGGGGAGAGTAGACCGCCCGGTCGGGTCGCGTCCATGAAGGAAGGGGGTGTCCTCAGCGGAAGAGGCCGGGAACGATCCGGACCATGACGCCCGATCCGGACGCCACCAGAACGGCGTCCGACCCGGCGCGGACCCAGTGATGCCCGCGCGGCGGCCGGTGCAGATGATACGCGGCTGGCGCGGCGATGACGTAGCGGCGCGATGCATAGGCGGCGGGCAGGCGGTCGCCGGGCCTCCAATGCCGCGCCGCGCGGTGGACGGGCGGGGGAGGGCGATGCAAGTTGGGGCGGTGCAGGTCGGGGCCGCGGTGGTCCCGCTCCATCCGCGGCGGCTCGCGATGATCCGGTCCCCAGCCGGCGGCGGAGGCGTCTTGGGTGCCCAGGCCGACCAGCACGGAGGCGGCGGTCAAGGCGGTGGTCATGGCGGCGATCAGGATGCGCGACATGGGGGTGTCCCTCTTCTCATCAGGCCGGGATCGTGATCCCGATGCCCCAATGCTGCGCGTCCCCTGTTGCCGGCGTGTGTCCGGCACTCCCCTGTTTGGTAACGGACTGTTACGGCTCAACCCAACTCAAAGCTCGTCACGCCGTACAGGCGCGCGGTGTCGATGGTTGGGGCGGGGCCGAGATACATGCGGGCAGTTTCGAACTGCGGAGTCAGGCCCAACTCCTCCGCCAGCAGGACGGCGTCGCGGTTGACCTCCGGCACGTCGAGGAAAATGGGACCCTCTCCCGCCGTGGCGGCGAGCGCCAGCGCCAGATCGCGCGCCGTCCCGCGGTCGGCGGCGTAGAGCGGGCCGATCTTGCTGCCGATGTGGCAGGGGCGGATCACCCCGAAGCCCTGCAACGCCTTGTCCTGCACGGCGGCGAGTGCGGAGGCGCCGGGCAGGGCGATCCAGTTGGACAGGAAACCGGCGCGCGGCGCCGGGAACAGGGCGCGGTCCCATTCCAGTAGCCGGTCGAAGGGTACAGTCCGCGCGTCCGCCAGCGCCGCGGCGGAGGAGGTTCCGGCGGGCGGCGTGCCGCCATAACGGATGTTGCGGTACGCGAGCGCGAAGCCGGACTTGTGGTAGTTGTCCTGCTGCGCCACCACCCCGTCCAGACCGACGGTGCAGCCCGCCAGATGCTTCAGACCGGCCCGCCAGAGGTTCCAGCCGAGGCCGCGCCCGCGCATCTCGGGCCGCACGATGTAGAAGCCGAGGAAGCCGAAGTTCTCGGGATAACGGACGACGGAGATGCAGGCCGCCGGCTCGCCGTCCAGTTCCCCGATCAGGAAGCCCTCCGGGTCCACCGCGTGGAAGGCCCCGGCGTCGTGCAGGCCGGGGTTCCAGCCCTCGGCCCGCGCCCAATCCACGGCCAGATCCAGTTCGGCCCGGCTCATCACGCGCACGCGGTAGCCTTGCATGAGGGCGCTCCGGTCAGGGTTGCGGGGCGGGGGCGAAGCGCGCCATCTCCCCGGCGTAGGGTTTGGGCAGTGGGAAAGCGTAACCGCCGGTCTTGCCGGTGCGCAAGCCCAGCACGGCCAGCCCCTCCACCAGCTTCACCGCGGCGGTGACGCCGTCCACCACCGGCACGCCCATCTCGGCGGTCAGGGCGCGCGCCAGATCAGCCATGCCGGCGCAGCCCAGGACGACGCTCTCCGCCCCATCCTCGGCGATGGCTTGGCGGATGGTCTCGCGCACCCGCTCCACGGCGCCCGACGCCGGGTCCTCCAGCGCCAGAACCGGCACGCCGGCGGCGCGCACCCGGCAGCGCCCGGCCACGCCGTAGCGCTCCGACAGATGCTCCAGCGCCGGGACGGAGCGCGGCATGGTGGTGACGACGCTGAACCGCCCGCCAAGCAGGGTGGCGGTCTTCATCGCCGCCTCGCAGATGCCGACCACCGGGACGGCGGACAGGCAGCGCGCGGCGTCCAGCCCGACATCGTCGAAGCAGGCGATCACGACGCCGTCGATGCCCGGCGCCGCACGCTCGTGGGCGGCGATCACCTCCAGCAGGCCGGGGACGGCCAGCGCCTCGTCGTAATAGCCCTCGATGCTGGCGGGACCCATGGCCGGGTTGGCGGCGACGATCTCCGTCCCCGGCGCCGCGACGGCACGGGCGGCATCCCCGGCCTTCGCGGTCATCGAGGCGGTGGTGTTCGGGTTGACGACCAGGATGCGCATGGTGGTCCTTATTTCCTCAAGCGGCGGCGCCGGTGCGCCGCAGCCGGCGGCGGCGCAGGATCATCACCCCGGCGAGGAACAGGCCGATCACCGTGAAGGAGAACAGCGTCGTCAGCGTGCCCAGCGCGTAGAGCACCGGCGTCGTGACGTTGGTGGTCATGCCGTAGATCTCCAGCGGCAGGGTGTTGAAGGACCCCGCGGTCATCAGCGTGCGCGCGAACTCGTCGTAGGACAGGGTGAAGCCGAACAGCCCGACGCCGATCAGGCTGGGCAGCAGGATGGGCAGCACCACATGGCGCACCGTCTGCCAGGGCGTGGCGCCGAGGTCGCGCGCCGCCTCCTCGTAGGCCGGGTTGAAGCGGTTGAAGATGGCGAAGACGATCAGCAGGCCGAAGGGCAGCGTCCAGGTCAGATGCGCGCCGAGCGCCGAGCCGTACCAGGTCGGCTCAAACCCCAGGATGTTGAAGAGCAGGCCGATGCCCAGGCTGACCAGGATCGACGGCACGATCAGGCTCGCCACCGCCAGATAGAACAGTGCCCCGCTGCCCAGGAAGCGGCGGCGGAAGGCGAAGCCGGCGAGCAGCGAGAACAGGACCGTCAGCACCATCACCGTCAGCCCCAGCGCGATGGAGCGGCGGAAGGACCCGCCGAAATCGCCCACTGCCTGCTGCTCGAACAGGTTCTTGAACCAGTGGAGGGAGACGCCGTTCATCGGGAAGGTCAGCCCGCCCTCCGGCCCCTGGAAGGACAGGATGGTGATGGTGGCGATCGGCCCGTAGAGGAACAGGACGAACAACCCGAAGAAGGCGGCGAGCAGGTAGAAGGACAGGCCGCGGCGGGCGCTGGTGCCGGTCATCGCTTACAGCTCCTTGCGGATGTCGACGATGCGCAGCATCGCCACGACCATGATGAGGACGACGGCCAGCAGGACGACGGCGTTCGCGGCGGCGGCGGGGTATTGGAGCAGCGAGATCTCGTTGGCGATCATCAACCCGATGGAGGCGCTCTGCCCGCCGCTCATCAGGCGGACGGTGATGAAATCGCCCATCACCAGCGTGACCACGAAGATGGAGCCGATGGCGATGCCCGGCTTGGCCAGCGGCAGGATGACGTTCCACACCACCTGCGCCGCGCTGGCGCCGCCGTCGCGCGCCGCCTCGACCAGGGCGCGGTCGATGCGCATCATCGAATTGAAGATCGGCACCACCATGAACAGCGCGTAGAGGTGTACGAAGGCCAGCACCACCGCGAAGTCGGAGAACAGCAGGAACTCCAGCGGCTGGTCGATCAGCCCGGCGGAGATCAACCCGGAATTCAGCAGCCCGTTGCGCCCGAGGAAGGGAATCCACGAGATCATGCGGATGATGTTGGAGGTCCAGAACGGGATCGTGCAGACCAGGAACAGCACCATCTGCCATGTCGTGGACCGGACGTGGAAGGCCAGGAAATAGGCCACCGTGAAGCCGATCAGCAGCGTGATGACCCAGGTCAGCGCCGCGAACTTCACCGTGTTCAGGTAGGTCTTCCAGGTGACCGGCGAGGTCAGCAGCTCCTCGTAGTTGGTCAGCACGAAGTCCGGGTAGATGCGGATGCTGTCATAGTCCCAGAAGCTGACCGCGACGATGGTCAGGATGGGGATCAGCAGGAAGACCAGCAGCGTCAGCGCCAGCGGCCCGGCCTGGAGATAGGGGGCGACCCGGCGCAGCACGGAACGGCGCACCCCGCCGCTCCGCGGTGCCGCGGACGCGCTGGACGCTTCGGATGGGACGGCGGAGACGGTCATGGCGCAGGGGTCCGGTGCCGTGGGGGAGTGCTGGTGTGGGGGAGTCTTGCCCCCACCCTGACCCTCCCCCGCTGGGCGGGGGAGGGAAATCAGCCCTCCCCTGCGAAGCGGGGGAGGGAGGGACCCGCAAGGCGGGAAGGTGGGGGCAAGCGGGCCTAGGTTACGCCGCGACGAACTCGTTCCACTTGCGGACCATGTAGCGGTCCTCGTCCATCACCGCGTTCCAGCAGGCGACGCGGCCCATGCGGTCCTTGAACGACCCGCCGTCGCGCACCGCGCCGGCCTTCTCCATCACCTTGCCCTCGGGGCTGAGGATGTCGGTCTTGGCCGGCTGGCCCTCCATCCAGAAGGCCCACTCGTCCGGCGACATGTGCTCCTTCGCGGTGTCGAGCACGGCGGAGTAATAGCCCTGGCGGTTCAGATAGGCGCCGACCCAGCCCGACAGGTACCAGTTGATGTACTCGTAGGCCGCCTCCAGCTCCAGCCCGCTCAGATGCTTGGCGATGCCGAGGCCGCCGCCCCAGGCGCGGTAGCCTTCCTTCAGCGGCTGGTAGACGCACTGGATGCCCTTGGCGCGCACGGCGGCCACGGCCGGCGACCACATCGACTGGATGATGACCTCGCCCGACGACATCAGGTTGACGCTCTCGTCGAAGGTCTTCCAGAAGGCGCGGAACTGCCCAGCCTTCTTGGCATCGGTCATGATCTTGAGGGTCTTGTCGATCTCCTCCTTGGTCATGTTGCCCTTGTCGCCGTACTTCACCTCGCCCATGGCCTCGCAGACCATGGCGGCGTCCATGATGCCGATGGAGGGGATGTTGATGATCGACGCCTTGCCCTTGAAGGCCGGGTCCAGCAGGTCCGTCCAGCTGGTGATCGGGCGGCCGACCAGATCGGGGCGGATGCCCAGCGTGTCGGCGTTGTAGATGGTCGGGATCAGCGTCATCCACTGGGTGGCCGACTTGGCGAACTTGATGCTGTCCTTGCCTTCCACGAAGCCGACGGTGTGCGGCGCGGTGCCCTGGGCGACGGCGCTTTCCGGGGTCAGCTTGCCGTTGACGAAGATCGGGACGATCTTGTCGAAGTTCTTGATCTTGGACACGTCCATCGGCTGCATCACGCCGGCCGGGAAGACCTTCTTGCAGATCCAGTATTCGATGTCGGCGATGTCGTAGGACTTCGGCTGGGTCACCGCGCGCTGGGCCACCGCGTCGCTGTCGAGCGCGGTCATCTGCAGCGTGAAGCCCAGATCCTCCTTCACCTTGTCGGCGACGGCGTTCAGGTTCGACACGCCGGTGCCGAACTGGCGCAGCGTGACGTTCTTGATGTTCTGCGCCCAGATGGTGGGGAAGCCGGTGATCGCCCCCGACCCGATGGCGACACCCGCGGCGGCGGCGGTGCCCTTCAGCAGCGTGCGGCGGCTGACGCCCGTGGTGGTCCCGGCGGAAAGGGGCGAGCCGGTGCGCGTCTCGGTCATGCTCTGTGCCTCCAGTATGGTCGGTCGTTTTGGGGATTGGTTCGGGAAATCAGGCGACCAGGGGGTGGACGTCGCGCGCCCGCCAGCCCGCGGTCACGCGGTCGCCGATGGCAAGCGGGGCGTCGTAGAAACGGGATTCGTCCAGCACCACGGCGAAGTCCTCCGCACCCGGCACGTCGAGCGTCAGGTGGACCGACGCGCCGTGATACTCCAGCGCGCGGACGGTGCCTTCTACCTGATGGTCGGCGCCCTCCGGCCGGCCCAGCAGGATGCGGTCGGCCCGCACGGCCCGGCGGCCCGCGGCGTCCTCCACCACGTTGTGGCCGCCGATGAAGCGGGCGACGAAGGCGGTGCGAGGCAGGTTGAAGACCTCGCGCGGCGGGCCGGCCTGCTCGATCCGGCCCTGGTTCATCACCACCACGAGGTCGGCCAGCGCCATCGCCTCGGTCTGGCTGTGGGTGACGTGGACGAAGGTGATGCCGAGTTCCGTGTGCAGGCGCTTCAGCTCCTCGCGCATGCGGATGCGCAGGAAGGGGTCGAGCGCCGACAGCGGCTCGTCGAGCAGGAGCACGCCCGGCCGGGTGATCAGCGCGCGGGCCAGAGCCACGCGCTGCTGCTGGCCGCCGGAGAGCTGGGCGGGCAGCCGGTCCGCGTACTGGGACATGTGGACGAGGTCCAGCATCTCCCGCGCGCGGCGCCGCCGCTCCTCCTTCGCCACGCCCTTCATCTTCAGGCTGAAGGCGACGTTGTCGGTGCAGTCGAGGTGGGGGAACAAAGCGTAGCTCTGGAACATCATGGCGGTGCCGCGGCGGGCCGGCGGCTCTCCGTTCACCACCGTGTCGCCGATCAGCAGGTCGCCGTCGGAGATGTCCTCATGGCCGGCGATCATGCGCAGCGTGGAGGTCTTGCCGCAGCCGCTGGGGCCGAGCAGGCAGCAGTAGGCGCCGGCGGCGATGCGCAGGTCGATGCCGTCCACGGCGATGGTGGAGCCATAGAACTTGCGCAGCTTCACCAGCTCGACGTTTGAACCGGCGGTGGCCGATCCGGCTGTGGTCGATCCGGTGGTCATGGCCTTCTCCATTTTGTGCACAATCTGAGGCGCCCGGTGCGGCTGTCGGAGATGTCCGCAAGTTCCATGCCAGCGTGTGAATGGCGGAATCCCACGCCTTTCCAGTGGCGCAAATCAGCGAATGGTCAGGATTTCGGCGCTATGGCGCGAAATTGTGCATGGGTGGGCTGTGCCCGATGCATGGGCACGGCGCGGCGTTGGCGTTTGTCCGCTGGTCCGCTTTGTGCACAATCCGCAGCGAAGGTTTGAACAGCGCCCGTGCCATCATGAAGACTGTCCTGAGCGCACCCCGCCGCGCCGTCCGGGGGCGGGGGGAGGGGGCGGAGGCCCGCATCGTCCGCAGCATCGGCGAGGCCATCGCCGACCGCCGTCTGCCGCCCGGCACCAAGCTGGCGGAGGAAAGTCTGGCCGAGGTGTTCGGCGTCAGCCGGGAGCGGGTGCGCAAGGTGCTGCTCCTGCTGGCGCAGCGGCGCGTGGTGACGCTGATCCCCAACCGCGGCGCCTTCGTCGCCAGACCAACCGCGCGGGAGGCGCGCGAGGTGTTCGAGGCCCGGCGGGTGATCGAGCGCGCCGTGGTCGAGGCGCTGGACCGCACTCCACGCCCCCTGCCCGACGAGATGTCGGACAAGCTGCGCGCCCATCTGGCGCGGGAGGAGGAGGCCGACCGCTCCGGCGACCGCATGGCGCTGATCCGCCTGTCGGGCCAGTTCCACCTGCTGCTGGCCGACTTCGCCGGGAACGCCACGCTGGCCGGAATTCTGGCGGACCTGATCGACCGCTCCAGCCTCGCCATCGCGGCCTTCGAGCGGCGGTCCTCCCATTCCTGCTCCGCCACCGAGCACCGGCGGTTCGTGGCGGCGCTGGAGTCCGGCCCGCCGGGCGAGGCGATGCGGCTGATGATGGAGCATTTGGACGAGGTGGAGCGTCAGCTCGACCTCGACCTGCGGCCGGATGGCGCGGTCGATCTGAAATCCGTCTTCGCGGAACGGCCGGCGGATCGGCTGGCGGACCCGACGTAAGGCCCTGTCCGAACGGTCGGAGGATAGCCCGGCCCTATCGACCGCATAGGGACAAAGGGCTGCTTCCGATGGGTTCGGCTCGCTATTATGCTGCCCGCCGCGACATCGAGGTGACCGACATCATGCAGCCTATTTCCAAGCCCGCCGACCATCCGCCGGTTCCCGCGCGCCGCGTCGGTGTGCTTCTGATGAATCTCGGAACGCCGGAGGCGACCGACTACTGGTCGATGCGCCGTTACCTGAAGGAGTTCCTGTCGGACCCCCGCGTGATCGAGGTGCCGAAGGCGGTGTGGTGGCCGGTACTGAACGGCATCATCCTGACCGTGCGTCCCGGCAAGAGCGGCCATGCCTACAAAAGCATCTGGAACGAGGAGCGCAACGAAAGCCCGCTGAAGACCGTCACCCGCGCCCAGGCGGAGGGCGTGGCGGCGGCGCTGGCGGCGCGGCACGGCGAAACGGTGGTGGTGGACTGGGCCATGCGCTACGGCCAGCCGGCGGTCGGCCCGGCGATCCAGCGGATGAAGGACCAGGGCTGCGACCGCATCCTGCTGTTTCCGCTCTACCCGCAATATTCGGCGACGACGACGGCCACGGCCAACGATCAGGCCTTCCGCCAGCTGATAACCATGCGCTGGCAGCCGGCGGTGCGCACTGTCCCCGCCTACCACGACGAGCCGGGCTACATCGAGGCGTTGGCGCGGTCGGTGGTGCGGCACATCGCGGCGCTGGACCACACGCCGGACGTGCTGCTGGCGAGCTTCCACGGCCTGCCCAAGGCCTATCTCGACCGTGGCGACCCCTACCACTGCTTCTGCGTGAAGACCGCGCGCCTGCTGGCCGAGCGGTTGGGCTGGGAGCCGGGACGCGTGCAGTACAGCTTCCAGTCGCGTTTCGGCAAGGCAGAGTGGCTGAAGCCCTACACCGACAAGACCGTCGAGGAGCTGGCCCGCGCCGGCAAGACGAAGATCGCGGTGATCGCGCCGGGCTTCTCCGCCGACTGCGTCGAGACGCTGGAGGAGATCCAGTTCCAGGTGAAGGACGCCTTCATGGCGGCGGGCGGCGAGCGCTTCACCTACATTCCTTGCCTGAACGATCATCCCGACCACGTCGCCTTCCTGACCGACATCGTGGAGCGCGAACTGGGCGGCTGGGTGGACGGCGCCGGGGCGCGGGCGGCCCGCGACGCGGAGGACCACGTCACGGCGTGACACCCTTCCCCAAAATGGAGGACCGCACAGGCGGAAAGGGCGGGTTGTCGCGGCGGCCCGGTTTCCCCATCCTAGCGGACGGACACAATGGACGATGGTTGGGAGGATGCGGGCGATGCGGCGTGTGGTTCGGGCGGTGGCCACCCTGGCGCTGGGTGCGCTGCTGACGGCGGGGAGCGCCGCGGCGGCGGACAAGGTCCGTGTCGGATCGAAGCTGGATGCCGAAAGCGGCCTGCTCGGCACAATGATCCTGCAGGTGCTGGAGGCCAACGGCATCCCGGTGGAGAACAAGATCCAGCTCGGCCCCACCCGGATCGTGCGCAGCGCCCTGCTGGCCGGGGAGATCGACGTCTATCCGGAATACACCGGCAACGGCGCCTTCTTCTTCAACCTCGACAGCGATCCGGCCTGGAAGAACGCCGCCGCCGGCTACGAGACGGTGAAGCAGCTCGACCGCGACAAACACAACATCATCTGGCTGACCCCGGCCCCGGCGAACAACACCTGGGCCATCGCGTTGCGCCGCGACGTGGCGGCGCCCAACAACCTCGCCACCATGGAGGACTTCTCCCGCTGGGTCGGTGCCGGCGGCACGGCCAAGCTCGCCGCGTCGGCTGAGTTCGTGGAAAGCCCGGCGGCGCTGCCCTCCTTCCAGAAATCCTACGGCTTCACGCTGAAGCCCGACCAGATCCTGGTGCTGGCCGGCGGCGACACGGCGGCGACCATCCGCGCCGCGGCCGAGGGCACGTCCGGCGTGAACACCGCCATGGTCTACGGCACGGACGGCGCCATCGCCGCTCTGGACCTCGTGGTCATGAAGGACACCAAGAACGCGCAGATGGTCTACGCCCCGGCCCCGACCATCCGCGACGGCGTGCTGGACGCTTATCCGAAGATCCGCGACCTGCTGGATCCGGTCTTCAAATCCCTGGACACCGAGACCCTGCGCGGGCTGAACGCCAAGATTTCCGTGGAGGGGCAGGACCCGCGGACGGTTGCCACGACGTACCTGAAGTCGAAAGGCTTCCTGAACTGACGGGATGATCCGCGTCCGGCTTATTCACAACCGCGTCGCCCTGCTGTTGGCTGCCGTCACCGTGGTAGCGGCGCTGGCCTTGCCGTTCCTCGGCTTCGCGCCGAACCGGCTGCTGTCGGGGAAGGCTATCGCGTTGAGCGCGGCGGCGGGCGGCGGGTGGAGCGCGGCGGCGCTGTTGCCGGTCGCCCTGCTGTTGGCCGTGCCGTTCCTGCGCGCCGGGCGGATGGTGAACGCGCTCTACACCGGGGCCGGCGCGCTGGCGGCGGCGGGGCTGGTCTGGTTGGCCGGGCAGCACGCCGCCCTGCTCGCCGCGACCGCCAGCCCGGCGGCGCGGACCTCCTTCGCGGCGGGGTTCTGGGTGATGGAGGCGGCGGCTCTGCTCGCCGTTCTCGACGGGGTGCGGCGGCTGGGGCTGGGTCCCGCCGGGCGGGTCGCCGTCGGCGCGCTGGCGGCGGCGCTGATCGGCGGGCAATTCGCCGCCGGGCATCTCGACCAGCTGTCGATCATGAAGGAATACGCGAACCAGCGGGACGTCTTCGCCGGGGCCGTGCTGCGCCACGCCGCGCTGGTCGCGGCGGCCCTGCTGCCGACCCTGCTGATCGGCGTGCCGCTGGGCATCGCGGCGCAGCGTTCGCCCGCCGTGGGGCGGCTGGTCTTCCCGGTGCTGAACGTGGTGCAGACGATCCCGTCCATCGCCCTGTTCGGGCTGCTGCTGGCGCCGCTGTCGGCGCTGGCCGCCGCCTTTCCCGGGCTGGGGATCGGCGGGGTGGGGCCGGTGCCGGCGGTGATCGCGCTGACGCTCTATTCGCTGCTGCCCATCGCGCGCAACACCGCCGCCGGGCTGGCCGGCGTGCCGGAGCCGGTGCGGGAGGCGGCGCGCGGCATCGGCATGACGCCGCGCCAAGTCTTCTGGCGGGTCGAGGCGCCTCTGGCCCTGCCGGTGTTCCTGTCCGGCTTGCGGATCACGCTGGTCCAGGCGGTCGGGCTGGCCGCAGTGGCGGCGCTGATCGGCGCCGGGGGGCTGGGGGCGATCATGTTCCAGGGGCTGTTCGCCAACGCGCTGGACCTCGTGCTGCTGGGGGCGGTGCCGGTGATCCTGCTGGCCGTTGCCGCCGACGCGGCGCTGAAGCTGGCCTCGGCGCTGGCGCTGTCGAGACTCGGGAGGATGGCGGCGTGATCGCCTTCGAGGGAGTGACCAAGCGGTTCGGCGCCTGGACCGCCGTGGACGACCTGTCGCTGAGCGTGGCGGCGGGGGAGTTCCGCGTGCTGATCGGCCCGTCCGGCTCCGGCAAATCGACGGTTCTGCGGATGATGAACCGGCTGATCGCGCCGGACGCCGGGACCATCCGGGTGGAGGGGGAGGACATCGCCCGCCTGAAGCCGGAGACGCTGCGCCGCCGCATGGGCTACGTGATCCAGAGCATCGGGTTGTTCCCGCACTGGACGGTGGAGCGCAACATCGCCGCCGTGCCGGACCTGCTCGGCTGGCCCAGGGCGCGGGTGCGCGACCGGGTGACGGAGCTGTTGACCTTGCTGAATCTCGATGCGGAGCGGTACCGCGGCGCCTTCCCGCACGAATTGTCCGGCGGGCAGCAGCAGCGCGTCGGCGTCGCCCGCGCGCTGGCGGCGGAGCCGCACATCCTGCTGATGGACGAGCCGTTCAGCGCGCTCGACCCGATCACCCGCGGGGCCTTGCAGGCAGAGATGGCGGCGATCCACAAGGCGACCGGGACCACCATCGTCTTCGTCACCCACGACATGGACGAGGCGCTGACTCTGGCCAGCCGGATCGCCATTCTGGACCGCGGGCGGCTGGTGCAGACCGGCACGCCGCTCGACATCCTGACCCGGCCCGCCGACGACCGCGTGCGCGATCTGGTGGGGCGCGAGGATTGGGGGCTGAAGCGGCTGGCCGTGGAGACGGTGGCGGAGCGGACGCGCCCCGGCGAAACGGCGCCGGGCGATCCCCTGGCGGCGGGAGCATCGCTGCGTCAGGCGCTGGCCGCGATGGTGGCATGCGGCACCGACCGGCTTCCCGTGGCGGACGGGCAGGGGCGCCCGATGGGTGTGCTCCACCTCGCGGACCTTCTGCGTGGGGCGGACCGCGCATGAGGGGCGCTCTGACGGTTCTGCTGACGGACCGGCTGATCCTGGGCCTGCTCGTCCTGGCGGCGCTGGTGCTGGGGATGCCGGCGCTGAAGCCGCTGTTCGCCGCAACCTTCCCGGCGCTCGACCGGCCGATGTACGAGGCGGACGGCTTCCTCGCTTTGACGCTGGACCATCTGGCCCTGGCCGGCGGGGCGAGCCTGATCGCGGCTCTGCTCGGCGGGGCGGCGGGCATCGCGGTGACCCGGCCCTTCGGCCGGGAGTTCCGCGGCGTCCTTGACGCGGTGGCGGCGATGGGCCAGACCTTCCCGCCGGTGGCGGTGCTGGCCGTCTCGGTTCCCGTCCTCGGCTTCGGCCCCCCCCCGGCGCTGATCGCGCTGACGCTCTACGGGCTGCTGCCCATCGTGGAGAACACCGTGGCCGGTCTGGAATCGGTGCCGGAACCGGTGCGCGAGGCCGCGCGCGGCATGGGCATGGGGCCGGGTGCCATGCTGTGGCGGGTGGAACTGCCGCTGGCCGCCCCGGTGATCCTGGCCGGGGTTCGGACGGCGGCGGTCGTCAATCTCGGCACGGCGGCCATCGCCTCCACGGTCGGGGCGAAGACCCTCGGCCTGCCGATCATCGTCGGGCTGAACGGCTCCAACCCCGCCTACGTCATCCAGGGGGCGGTGATCGTGGCCGCCCTGGCGGTGGTGCTGGACGCCGGCTTCGACCGGCTGGCGGCGCGGCTGACCCGCTGGAGGCCCGGCGCCGCCTGAAGGAGGTTCCTTGAAGGAAGGTCGCCTGAAGGGCAGCGCCGGTTGGCATCACTTGTAGCCGAGCTTGCGCAGGGCCGGCTCATCGAGGGCCTGCGCCCGCGTCAGAGTGTTCCCACTGACGACGATCCGAATATGGGTCTGGATGTCCTTCAGGACGCCCACATAGGCACCGTTGCCGATCCCATTGGAGAAATCGGTGCGCTGCTGGCCCGTGATGTTCAGGCTTTTCGCGCCGTTCGGGTCGATGAACAGGTTGTAGAGCTTCAGCGCGCCCCGCTGGTCGACGCCCTTGCGCGTGATCGACAGGAACTCGACGTTCTCGTCGGTTTGCTCCGTTTTGGCGTAGGCGTGCAGCAGAAGCGTCAGCTTGCTGCTTTTCAGGATGTCGTCGATGTCCTTGCCTTCGAAGGGGTTCACGAATTGGCCGCCATTGGTTTGCTGTGCCGCCTTTGCAGCCGCCTTGCGCTGCTTTTCATGGGCCGCCTCGTCCTTGGCCAAGCGGGTCTTGATGTCCTTGTGGTCCTTGTCGATGGCGTCCTCGAGGGCCTTCACCAGCTTCGCCGTGACGCCCGGCACCGCCTTGGTAGCGGCCAGGGCCTTCTTCGCCACCGCGTCCTTCGGGTTCGCCTTCGCCAGGGCGCCGAGATCCTTGGAGGCTGCGGCTGCCAGCGTGTTGAGCATCTTCATCTTGCGGAACACGCGGGCGATGGCGTTGTCCACCTCGCTCTCATAGACGTGGATGGTGTCCTCGTCCAACGGCTCAGGCTTGGTGAGGGCGAGCAGCATCACCTTGTGCCACGTGATCGAGTTGAACGCCTTCTCCGCGTCAGCCATCCCGGCCAGCAGATCCGCGCATTCCTGCCGGGTCCGGTACGTCCCCAGGCTGGCCGTCGCCACGCGCGGAATGAGTTCGTCCGGGTATCCGATGATCTTCATAGCCTGTTCCTCCCTGCCGGTTAGTGGCGGGAAGCCTGCCGAAGCGGCTTGGGCGGAGCAATTCGAGATCGGTCGGAATGGCGGGAGACTCCGGCGCGATCTGCACCTTTGCGGACCGATCCCGCGGCAGGGTTTTCGCCCCCGCCGCGGGACGGTGCCGTTTCACTGCGGCGGGATGCGCAGGACCTGACCGGGATAGATCTTGTTCGGGTCCTTCAGCATCGGCTTGTTCGCCTCGAAGATGGCATTGTAACGGTTGGGGTCGCCGTAGACCTTCTTGGCGATGGCGGACAGGGTGTCGCCCGTCTCCACCGTGTGGAACTGCGTCTGGCTGGCCGGCTGCCCGGTCGGCGGCACGGTCGGCTGGTCCGGGCCGCCCGCCCCCTGGTCCTTGGCGATGACGGCGGTCTGGTCGTCCACCCGCGACACGCCCTTCACGTTGCCGAGCGCCACGGCGATCTTCTCCTTCTCCTCCTGCGAGGCGGCGCTGCCGCGCACGGTCACCGTGTCCTCGGCGACCTGGATGTCCAGCCCGTTGGTCGGCAGGCCGACCTGTGTCAGGTGGGATTTCAGCTCGTCGGCGGTCGGGGTGTCCGCATCGCCGACCTTTTCGCCGTGGTCACGGCGGAAGAAATCGAACAGGCCCATCATGTCCTCCCTCGGTTGGTCGCCTTGGTGAAGCGATCCCGGACAACACCGTTGCGGCCCGCTGGTTTCACGCGCGGAGGAGGGGGTGCGGAACGCCGGGCTTAGCAGGCGCGTTCGACTTCCCAAATAAGGTCATGGAGCCCAAATAACGTCATAGAGAATCACGCTGAAAGGGCAGAGGATCACCCCGCCCCCTGCGCAAAGGAGCCGCCGATGAACCCGTCCGACGACTGGCGGATTCCGCCGCAATTCCAGCCCGATCCGGATGAGCTGGCCTATGACCTGGACCGGGCGCTGTCCGCCGTGGTCGGGCTGCGCGCCAACGTGCCGGACGACGCCTACACCGCCGGCGTGCTGGGCACCGAGCGCGCCGGGCAGGGCGCCGTCATCCGCGAGGATGGCTTGGTCCTGACCATCGGATATCTGATCGCGGAGGCCGAGGAGGTCTGGCTGACCACCAACGACGGGCGGGCGGTGCAGGCCCATGTGGTGGCCTATGACCACACCAGCGGATTCGGGCTGGTGCAGGCGCTGTCGCCGCTGGGCGTGCCGGCGCTGATGCTCGGCTCGTCGCGCCATGTGGAGTTGGGCGACCCGGTGGTGGTGGCCGGGGCCGGCGGGCGCGAGCGGTCCATGACCGCGCGGGTGGTCGCCCGGCAGGAGTTCGCCGGCTACTGGGAGTACATGATCGACGACGCGCTGTTCACCCTGCCGGCGCATCCGAATTGGGGCGGCACGGCGATGCTGGGGGCGGGGGGCGAACTGCTGGGCATCGGCTCCCTCCAGCTCCAGTACCGGGCGCCGGAGGAGCGTGTCCTGCCGCTGAACATGAATGTGCCGATCGATCTGCTGAAGCCGATCCTGGACGACCTGATGACCCGCGGGAAGGTCAGTGACCCGCCGCGCCCCTGGCTCGGTCTTTACGCCACCCAGGACGAGCGGGAGCGGGTGGTGCTGGTCGGGCTGGCCGGCGACGGGCCGGCGCAGCGGGCGGAACTGCGGGCCGGCGATGTGGTGCGCGCCGTCGCCGGGCAGCCGGTGGGCTCGCTGGCCGACTTCTACCGGGCCTTGTGGAATCTTGGCCCGGCGGGTGTGGACGTGCCGCTGACCATGGAGCGGGAGGGCGACGTGTTCGACATGCGCGTCGGCTCCAGCGACCGCGAGCGTTTTTTGAAGGCGGCGCGGCGGCACTGACACACCCATTCGTGCGACACTGGCGCTCCAGAACCAAGAAGACGGGTTGGAGAGCGCTTTTATGGACGACTTGATGAAGGGGGAACCGGCCTCCGGCTTCCAGACCCTGCTCGGCTACACGCTGGTGCGGTGGGAGGAAGGCGTGGCGGAGGTGGAGCTGACCATCGCTCCGCAGCACCGCAACCGGGGTGGCGTCCTGCACGGCGGCGCGTTGATGACCCTGCTCGACACCGTCATGGGATTCGCGGAGACCCACTGCGCAGTGCCCGGCCATTCCCGCCGGGTTGTCACGCTGTCGCTGTCCTCCAACTTCCTCGGTGCCGTGGCGGAGGGCACGGTGGTGGCCCGCGGCACGCTGTTGGGTGGCGGGCGCAAGATCGTCGGTTGCCGGGGCGAGGTGCGGCGCAAGGAGGACGGCGCGCTGCTGGCGTCCGCCGAAGGAATGTTCAAATATGCCCCCGGAAGCGAAAATCCGGAGGGAACGCCCCGATGACCAATACGAACGATAAGAAGACTGGTTTGGACATCGCCCAGGACGGTCGTGTCCTGCGCCTGACCATCAACGACCCGGCCACCCGCAACTCGATCGGCCCGGCGCTGATGGAGGCGGCCCGCGCCGCCTTCGACGCGGCGGCGGCGGACGCGAGCGTCGGGGCGGTGGTGCTGACCGGTGCCGAGGGAGCCTTCTGCTCCGGCGGCAATCTGAAATGGCTGAAGGAGGCGCGCAACGGCGACCGCGAGTCGGTGCGGGCGGGGGTGGAGAGCTTCCACGCCATGATCCGCAGCCTGCGCGCCTGCCCCAAGCCGGTGATCGCCGCGGTCGAGGGGCCGGCGGGCGGGGCGGGCTTTCCGCTGGCGCTGGCCTGCGACCTGATCGTCGCGGCGGAGGACGCGGTCTTCACCCTGTCTTACATCAAGGTCGCGCTGACCTCCGACGGAGGCGGCACGGCATCGCTGGCCCGCGCGCTGCCGCCGCAGCTCGCCGCGGAGATCCTGTTCGAGGGCGGGCGCGTGGCGGCGCCGCGTCTGGCACAGCTCGGTATGATCAACCGGCTGACCGCCCCCGGCGGCGCGCTGGCCGAGGCGACCGCCTGGGCAGAGCGGCTGGCCGACGGCCCGACGGCGGCGCTGGGCCGCGCCAAGGAGCTGCTGGAGGTGGCTTACGGCGGGCTGGCGGATCAGCTCGACCGCGAGCGCGACGCCTTCGTGGAGTCGCTGTTCAACGACGAGGCCGGGGAGGGCGTGACGGCCTTCTTCGAGAAACGGGCACCGGTGTTTCCGAAGGGGTGAGTGCGAGCGTAGGGCCCCCACCCCGGCCCTCCCCCGCTATCGCAGGGGAGGGAGCTTAATCCCCTCCCCTGCGATAGCGGGGGAGGGTTAGGGAGAGGGCCCGGTTCAACCACTCACCCCACCTTCCACTCCGTGTGCACCATGCCCGGACGGTCGGTGCGCTCATAGCCGTGGGCGCCGAAATAGTCGCGCTGGGCCTGGATCATGTTGGCCCACAGCCGGCCGCTGCGGTAGCCGTCCCAGTAGGACAGCGCCGAGGCCATCGCCGGAACCGGCACCGCAGCCAGCGTCGCGGCGGCCACCACGCGGCGGAAGCCGGCGTCGCCGCGGGTCATCAGGCCGGCGATGTCGGGGTCCAGCATCAGGTTCGGCAGTTCCGGCGCACGGTTCAGCGCGGTCAGGATGCGGTCGAGCAGGCGGGCGCGGATGATGCAGCCGCCGCGCCAGATGCGCGCCACCGCCGCCAGATCGACGTCCCAGCCGAACTGCCGGCTGCCCGCCGCGATCACCGCGAAGCCCTGGGCATAGACCGCGATCCGCCCGCTGAGCAGCGCGTCGCCGACCGACGCGACCAGATCCTCCGTGGAGGGGGCGTGCGGGATGGCCAGCGCCTCGGCGGCGCGCACGCGCTCGTCCTTCAGGGCGGACAGGCAGCGGGCGTGCACGGCCTCGGCGATGGTCGGGGCGGGCATGCCCAGCTCCAGCGCCGTGGTCGCCGCCCAATGGCCGGTGCCCTTCTGGCCGGCGGCGTCGCGGATGACCTCCAGGATCGGGGCGCCGGTCTCGCCGTCCTTCGTGCGCAGGATGTCGGTGGTGATCTCCATCAGGTAGGAAGCCAGCTCCCCGCCGTTCCATTCGGCGAAGATGTCCGCCAGACGCTCGTAGGAGCAGCCGCCGATCTCGCGCAGAAGATGATACGCCTCGGCGATCAGCTGCATGTCGGCGTATTCGATGCCGTTGTGGATCATCTTCACGAAATGACCCGCCCCCTCCGGCCCGACGCGGGCGAAGCAGGACTCGCCGTCCGGCGCGCGGGCGGCGATGGCGGCCAGCAGCGGGGCGACGGGGGCCAGCGCCTCGGCGTCGCCGCCGGCCATCAGGGCGGGGCCGCGCCGCGCCCCTTCCTCGCCGCCCGACACGCCCAGCCCGACGAAGCGCACGCCCGCCGCGGCGGCGAGCGCCGCGCGGCGGTTGGTGTCGCGGAAGTGGGAGTTGCCGCCGTCGATCAGCACGTCGCCCGGCGTCAGGCGGGGCAGCAGGGCCGCCGTCAGATCGTCTACCGGGGCGCCGGCGGGCACCATCATGAGGATCGTGCGCGGCGCCTTGAGCGCGCCCAGCAAGTCCTCCACCGACGCGCAGGGGATGGCGTTGCCCACCTGGGTGGCAAAGGCGCCCCGGCGCCCCTCGTCCAGGTCGTAGCCCGCCACCACGGCCCCGTGGTCGGCCAGATTGGCGGCGAGGTTGCGCCCCATCACGCCCAGGCCGAGGACGGCGATGTCGGCCGAGCCTACGGCAGCGGATTCCGCTCCGGTCTCGGTCGCGTTGCCCTGCACCATTACGACGAACTCCCGTACTTTCTTTTCGATGACGCCCCGCGGCGCGGGGGGTCGGTTGCGGTCTCTCAAGTGGTCTCGCGGACCATCAGGCGAAAGCCCAGATCCACGCGGCGTGGATTTTCCCGGCTTTTCGGCGTCCGGTCCGCCATGCCCGCGATCAGTAGGCGGGCCGCCTCCACGCCGATCGCGCGGCGGGGGGTGGCGACGGTGGTCAGCGGCGGGACGGTCCAGGCCGCTCCCGCCAGATCGTTGAAGCCGGCGACGGCCAGCCGCTCCGGCACCGGGATGCCCAGCCGTGCGCATCGGAACAGCGCGCCCTGCGCCAGATCGTCGTTGCACAGGAACAGCGCGTCGGTGTCCGGGTGAGTGGCCAGCACGCGCTCCAGCAACTCCGCGCCCAGCGCGACGGAGGTGGCATCCGGCACCATCAGCTCAAGGTCCGGGTCGTACCGCCCGGTGTCGCGCAGAGCCTGCCGCCAGCCGTCACAACGCTGGCGCGTCCGCGGGTCGAGCTGCCCGGCGATCAACCCGATGCGCCGCCGCCCCCGCGCCGCCAGATGCGCGCCGACGGCGTAGCCGGCGTCGAACTGCGAGAAGCCGACCGTCTGCACCGGGCAATCGCCGTGCCCGCCTTCGGCAACCAAATCCATGGTGTGGATGACCGGGATCGTGAGGCCGCGCAGCAGCTCCCAGGTGCCCGGCGTGTGGTCTAGCCCGCTCAGGATCACCCCGTCCGGGTCGTGGGCGAGCTGGGTGCGCAAGACGCGCTCCTCCGCCTCCGGGCCGTAGCCGGTGATGCCGATCAGCGGCTGGTAGCCTTGCGGGCTCAGAGTCTCCTGCACGCCGGCCAGCAGATCGATGAAGACCGCGTTGGTCAGGGAGGGGATCAGCACCGCCACCGTCATCGTGCGCGCCGAGGCCAGCGCCGACGCCACGCGGCTGGGTACGAAGCCCAGGCGGCGGCTCGCCTCCTCGACGCGGGCGCGCACCTCCTCGCTGACCGTGTCGGGCCGGCGCAGGGCGCGGGACACGGTCATGGCGCTGACCCCGGCGGCGGCGGCGACGTCGGCCATGGTGGCGCGTCCGCTGCGCGAGGATCGGGGCTTGCGGGGAGTGGCGGTCATCAGCGTTCCAGTTGTCTGGCGGCCATTATCCCGCGCCGGATTGGGCTTTACAAGCCTCGTTTGTTAGCGGTAACATGCGCATCACTCCCCACTCATATTGTTTCGAGGACCGACCGGCATGAGCGCTCTCCCGACTCCTGATGTTACCGCTAACATAAGCGGGGCCGTGGATGCGATCGTGGTGATGGGCGTGGCGGGCTGCGGCAAGACCTCGGTGGGGGAGGAACTGGCCCGGCGCCTCGGCTGGCAGTTCCTGGAGGGCGACGGCTTCCATCCGCCGGAGAACATTGCGAAGATGTCCGCCGGCATCCCGCTTCAGGACGAAGACCGCTGGGGCTGGCTGGACACCATCGCCGCCCACATCGCGCTGGCGCGGGAGGCGAAGGCGCCGATTGTGGTGTCCTGCTCCGCGCTGAAGCGGCGCTACCGCGACCGGCTGAGCGCCGGCGGGACGCGCGTCCTGTTTGTCCATCTGCACGGCAGCCGGGAAACCATACACGCCCGCATGGCCCTGCGCGCCGGTCATTTCATGCCGACCGCCCTGCTCGACAGCCAGTTCGCCGCGCTGGAGCCGTTGGAGTCCGGGGAGATGGGCATCGTCTGCGACATCGACGCCAGCCCGGCGGAGATCGCCGCCCGCGTCTCCTCCCGGATCGCTCCCGCCGCCTGAACATTCTGCCGTCTGGAAGGACCGCGCCATGAGTCTTCACCCCATCATCGACGCCGTCACCCGCCGCATCCGGGAGCGCAGCGCCACCTCCCGCGCCGCCCATCTGGAGCGGCTGCGGGCCGCCGCGGCGCAGGGGCCGCGCCGCCTGGCGCTCGGCTGCGCCAACCGGGCGCACGGCTTCGCCGGCTGCACCGCGGCGGAGGACAAAGCGGCGCTGCGCGGCGGCTCCACGCCGGCCATCGGCATCGTCACCTCCTACAACGACATGCTGTCCGCCCATCAGCCCTACGGGGACTATCCGGAGCGGCTCAAGGCGGCGGTGCGCGCGGCGGGCGGCGTGGCGCAGGTGGCGGGCGGCGTGCCGGCGATGTGCGACGGCGTCACCCAGGGCGAGCCGGGGATGGAGCTGTCGCTGTTCTCGCGCGAGGTCATCGCCATGGGAACGGCGGTCGCCCTGTCGCATGGCACCTTCGACGGCGTGCTGTGCCTGGGCGTCTGCGACAAGATCGTTCCGGGGCTGCTGATCGGCGCGCTGTCCTTCGGCCATCTGCCCACCGTCTTCGTGCCCGCCGGGCCGATGCCCTCTGGCCTGCCCAACAAGGAGAAGGGGCGCATCCGCCAGCAATACGCGGAAGGCAAGCTTGACAAGGAGGCGCTGCTTGAGGCGGAAGCGGCGTCCTACCACGCGCCGGGCACCTGCACCTTCTACGGCACCGCCAACTCGAACCAGATGCTGGTCGAGATGATGGGGCTGCACCTGCCGGGGGCGAGCTTCGCCAACCCCGGCACGGCGCTGCGCGACGCGCTGACCGACGCGGCGGCGCGGCGGGTGGTGTCCCTGCGCACGCCCATCGGGGAGATCGTCGACGAACGCGCCATCGTCAACGCGGTGGTCGGGCTGCTGGCGACGGGTGGCTCGACCAACCACACGCTGCATCTGCCGGCCATCGCGGCGGCGGCGGGGATCGCCCTGACCTGGGAGGACTTCGCCGAGCTGTCGGCGGTGGTGCCGCTGCTCGCCCGCGTCTACCCGAACGGCAGCGCCGACGTGAACCATTTCGAGGCGGCGGGTGGCATGGCCTTCCTGATCGGGGAGCTGGCCGACGCCGGGCTTCTGCACGGTGACGCCGCCACTGTGTGGGAGGACGACAGCATCGCCGCCTACCGCCGCCCGCTGCGGCTGGAGGGGGGTGAGCTGGTGCGCGGCGCTGCGGTGCGGGAGAGCGCCGACCCCGCCGTGCTGGCTCCGGTCGCGTCGCCCATGGCGGCCGAGGGCGGGCTGCGCGTGCTGAGCGGGCCGCTGGGCCGTGCGGTGGTAAAGGTCTCCGCCGTGAAGCCGGACCATCGCGTCATCGAGGCGCCGGCCCGCGTCTTTACCGATCAGGAATCGGTTCAGACGGCGTTCCGCCGCGGCGAGCTGCATCGTGACGTGGTGGTGGTGGTGCGCTTCCAGGGGCCGAAGGCCAACGGCATGCCGGAACTGCACAAGCTGACGCCGCCTCTGGGCGTGCTTCAGGATCTCGGCTACCGGGTGGCGCTGGTGACGGACGGCCGGATGTCCGGTGCCTCAGGCAAGGTCCCGGCGGCGATCCACGTCACGCCGGAAGCCGCGGCGGGCGGGCCGCTGGGCCGGGTGCGGGACGGCGATCGGCTGCGGCTGGACACCGAGCGCGGCACGCTGGAGGTGCTAGTGGACGACGCGGAGTGGGACGCTCGCTCGCTGGCGGACGCGCCGGCGGATGCCGGTGTCGGCTGCGGGCGGGAGCTGTTCGGTGTGTTCCGCCGGGCGGTCGGCAGCGCCGAAGCCGGTGCGTCGGTGTTCGGCTGAGGGGTGATCCTATTGCAGTTTCCCTCTCCCCTCCGGGGAGAGGGTTAGGGTGAGGAGGGTGCGCTTATGCCGTACGTATCGCCATGCACAACCCCCTCACCGGCCCTCCGGGCCACCCTCTCCCCAGGGGGAGAGGGCTATAAAGGCCAGAGGTGACGGCCCTGGTCGGCGCCAGGGAAGTCCAATCACTTCACCGTCAGCTCGTAGGTGCCCATCGTCCCGTACACGGCGACCGACGTGCTTCCCGCCGGGACCATGACGGTGCCGACGTGCGAACCGGTGGTTACCACGTCGCCGGCCTTCAGGCCGCCCAGGCTGACCGCGCCGGTGTTGGCCATCCACACCAGAAGCCGCACCGGCTCGCCCGCCGAGTTGCCGGCGACCGTATCGGCCTTCGTCTCGCCGTCGACGACCAGGGCCACCCGCTCCTTCAGCGGCTCCAGCGAGCGCCAGTCGGCAATGGCCGGGCCGACGACTAGGGCGCCGTGGTTGAACTGGTCGGCCATGTGGCTGAACCAGTCCTGCGAACCGAAGCCGGCGAAGCGCGTGTCGACGATCTCGAAGGCGGGATGGACTGACTCGACGGCGTCGAGGACCTCCTCGCGGCTATAGGGCTCGGCGCGGGGCGGCAGGTCCTTGGCGAACTTGTAGGCGATCTCGGCCTCCATGCCGATGACCTGATAGTCCGCTGCGGGAAGCACCGTGGTGTCGAAGAACAGCGTGTCGGCGTGGATGGGGGCGCGGAACGGCTCCGAGTCCGGGGTGCGGGCGCCGACCTTCCAAGCGACCACCGGGCCGAGGCGGCGCGCCACGGCGTCCTGGATGGCGTAGGCCTCGGCCTCGCTGGTGGGGCGGGTCGGCAGGGCGGACAGCCAGTTGCGGGTCTCGCGCGCCTGGATCAGGGCATCGACGGAGTCGCTGAATGCGGAATCGTTCATCTCTTCGGGCCTTCGCTTTTCTTCGGTTATTGGTGCTTGTCGAGTTGGACTCTCATGGCGCCGCAGGACTCGCGGATGACCAGCCGGGCAGGTAGGATCACGCGCTCCGGCGCGCCCTGCGGGTCGGCGATGCGGCGCAGCAACAGGCGGGCGGCCTCCTGCCCGATCTGGCGGGCGGAGGTCGCGACGGTGGTCAGGGCGGGGCGGCTCATCGCCGCTTCGGTGACGTCGTCGAAACCGGTCACGGCGATGTCCCGTCCCGCCCGCAGACCGCGAGCCTCCAGCCCCAGCATCACGCCGAACGCGACCAGATCGTTGTAACAAAGCATCGCGGTGGGCGGGTCGGCAAGGTCCAACAGCGGCCCCACCGCGTCCAGCCCGCCGCGGCGGGTGGCCGGGCAGCGGACGACGAGGTCCGGGGTCAGGCCGTGGCGGCGCAGCGCCGCGGCGAAGCCGACGCGACGCCCGGCGAAGGCGGAGTGGGACAGGTTGCCGCCGACAAAGGCGATGCGGCGATGGCCGAGGCGCAGCAGATGCTCGGTCACCATCTCCATGCCGAACTCGTAATCCACCCCGGCGTAGTCACCCTCGCGGGCGGAGATGAAACGCAGCGCCTGGACGACGGGAAGCTGCCACTGGCGCAGCCGGTCCAGCAGGGCCGGCGACGTGCCGGCGGCGGGGCAGATGATCACCCCGTCCACATTCTGCTCGCGCATGCGCTGGAGGTAGCGGTCCTGCCGCTCCCCCGATTCCGCGGTGTTGGCGAGGAAGGCGACGACCCCCCGCTCGCCCAGAACGTCGTCCACCCCGGCGGTCAGCTCGCCGTAGAAGGAGTTGTTGATCTCGCAGACGAGCAGGCCAACGGTGTCGGTGCGGGCGGCGCGCAGGGTCGCGGCGCCGCGGTTGTAGACGTAGCCCAGGGCCTCAATGGCGGCCTGCACGCGCTCCCGCGTGTCGGCGGCGACCAGAGGACTGCCGCGCAGGACGAGCGAGACGGTGGACCGCGACACCCCGGCGTGGTGTGCCACCTCCGTCAGGGTGATGCGGGCCGGTCCGCCGCGCTCGTCAAGGATGGTCATTCACGCCGCCATTCAGACGACGGCGGTCGGCAGCGGCTGACCGGCGAAGAAGGCCGACAGGTTCGCCAGAACCAGATTGCCCATGGCCATCCGCGTCTCGATGGTGGCGCTCGCCTGATGCGGCTGGAGCACGGTGTTGTCGAGGCCGAACAGGGCCTCCGGCGCGTGCGGCTCGTTGGCGAAGACGTCCAGCGCGGCCCCGCCGAGGCGCCCGTCGGTCAAAGCGGCGACCAGCTCCGGCTCGTCCACCACGGCGCCGCGGGCGACGTTGACCAGCAGCCCGTCGGGACCCAGGGCCTCGATCACCGTGCGGTTGACCATGTTGCGGGCGTCCGGCCCGGCCGAGGCGGCGACGATCAGGATGTCGCTCTCCCGCGCCAGATCGACCGGGGAGGCGACGAAGCGGTAGGGCACGTCGCTGCGCGGCTTGCGGTTGGTGTAGGCGATGTCCATGCCAAAGCCGGCGGCGCGCTGGGCGATGGCCATCCCGATGCGGCCCAGACCCAGGATGCCCAGCCGCTTGCCGGTCACCTTGCGGGCCAGCGGCAGCCCGCCGCCCGGCCAGCGCCCGGCGCGCACGAAGCGGTCGCCGACCATCATGCGGCGCGACCCGGCGATCATCAGCCCGATGGCGAGATCGGCCACGTCGTCGGTCAGCACGTCCGGCGTGTTGGTGACGCGGACGCCGCGGCTGGCCGCGTGCTTCAGGTCCACCGCGTCGGTGCCGACGCCGTTGATCGCGACGATCCCCAGGCCGGGGCAGGCGTCCATGATCGCATTGCTGACGCCCGTGCCGCCGCCGGTGACGACGGCGCGGACGCGCGGTCCCACCTCGGCGATCAGCCGGTCGCGGTCGGGCGCCCCGGCGAGGCGGTGGACGGTGTAGCCCGCGTCCAGCGCCGCCTCGATGTCCGGCATCATGGATTCGACGAGGAGGATCTCCGGCTTCATCAAACGCTGTCCTTAATGGGGAAGACTCAGTGGGTGAGGATCTGGCCGAGGAAGTTGCGGGTCCGCTCGGACCTCGGATTCGTGAAGAACTCGGCCGGGGTGGCCTGCTCGACGATCTCGCCGCGGTCCATGAAGATGACGCGGTCGGCGACCGACTTGGCGAAGCCCATCTCGTGCGTGACGCAGAGCATGGTCATGCCGTCCTCGGCCAGCCCGATCATGGTGTCGAGGACCTCCTTGACCATCTCGGGGTCCAGCGCGGAGGTCGGCTCGTCGAACAGCATGACCTTCGGGTTCATGCACAGCGACCGCGCGATGGCGACGCGCTGCTGCTGGCCGCCGGAGAGCTGGCCGGGATACTTGTCCGCCTGCTCCGGGATGCGCACGCGGGCCAGATACTTCATGGCGATGTCGCGCGCCTCCTGCTTGGAGGTGCCGCGCACCCGCATGGGCGCCAGCATGCAGTTCTCGACCACGGTCAGGTGGGGGAACAGGTTGAACTGCTGGAACACCATGCCGACGTCGCGCCGCACCTGATCGAGGTGGCGGTGGTGGGCGTCGATCGTGACGCCGTTGACGGTGATCGTGCCCTTCTGGTGCTTCTCCAGCTGGTTGATGCAGCGGATCAGCGTGGACTTGCCGGAGCCCGAGGGGCCGCAGATGACGATCCGCTCGCCCTTGCGGACCTCAAGCTCGATGTCCTTCAGCACATGGAAGCTGTCGTACCATTTCTGGACGCCGGCCATGCGGATGACGACCTCGCCGCTGACCGGCCGCGGCGCGGGGACGTCCGTCGTATCGTAAGCCGAGGCCATGGGGGGACTCCTCCTGCTCTGTGTAAACCCTCTCCCCAGAGGGGAGAGGGAGTTCCGTCGTTACGACTTGGTCAGCGGGGGCAGGTCGGTGCCCAGCCACTTCTTGTGGACCTCGTTCAGCTCGCCGTTCGACTTCGCGGTCTCGATGAACTCGTTGACCCACTTCAGCAGGGCGTCCTGCCCCTTGCGCATGGCGATGCCCTGGACCTGACGGTTCAGCACGAACTTCATCTCGTAGTTGGCCTGCGGGGCCAGCTTCTTGATCTCCTTGGTGACCACGTTGCTGAGGCCCAGCGCGTCCACCTGACCGGACAGCATCGCCTGCACGGCGCTGGCGTCGTCGTCGAAGCGCATGATGCGCGCGTCCTTCGGGGCGACGGCGGTCAGGGCGTTGTCCTGGGTGCTGGCGCGGGCGACGCCGACGCGCTTGCCCGACAGCTCCGCGGCCTCCTTGATCTTTGTGTTGGCCGGGGCGACCAGACCGATCTCGATGGCGGCGTAGGGCTCGGAGAACTGCACCTGCTCGGCGCGGGCCGGGGTGATGCCCAGCGAGGCGACCAGCAGATCGACCTTGTTGGTCAGCAGGTAGGGGATGCGGTTCGGGCCGGTGACCGGAACGATCTCCACCGGGACGCCCATGTGCTTGCCCAGCAGCTTGGCGACGTCGGCGTCGTAGCCGTCCGGCTTGCCGTCGGCGGTGGTGATGCCGAAGGGCGGGAAGTCCACCAGCATGCCTATGGTCAGCTTGCCCTTCGACTTGATCTCGTCGACGGTCTGGGCGGCGGCCGGAGCGGCCAGGGCGACGGCGGCGGCCATCATGGCGCCGGCGACGGCGAGGCGGCGGGTGATCGACAGGGTCATTGGGGTTTCCTCACGGTTCTTATGAAAGGGGAGTATCAGCGGGTGGCCAGGGCGTAGCGCCGCTCCAGACGGGCGCTGAGCAGCGACAGCGGCCAGCACATCAGGAAGTAGAGCACCGCCACGATGCCGAACACCAGGAAGGGCTGGAAGGTGGCGTTGTTGACGATCTGCCCGGCGCGGGTCAGCTCGGTGAAGCCGATGATGGCGGCCAGCGACGTGCTCTTGATGAGCTGCACGAGGAAGCCCACCGTCGGCGGCACCGCGACCTTCACCGCCTGCGGCAGGATCACGTAGCGCATCAGCCCCGGATAGCGCAGGCCGAGCGCCGAGGCGGCCTCCCACTGGCCGCGCGGCACCGCCTGGATGCAGCCGCGCCAGATCTCGCCGAGGAAGGCGCTGGCGTTCAGCGTCAGGCCCAGCGCGGCGGCGGCCCAGGGATTCAGGTCGAGCCCCAGCACCGTGGCGCCGAAGAAGACCAGGAAGAGCTGCATCAGCAGCGGCGTGCCCTGGAACAGCTGGATGTAGCCGGTGGCGGCCAGCCGCACCGCCTTGATGTCGGAGGTGCGAGCCAGCGCGATGACCAGCCCGACCGTGGCCCCGCCGACGAAGGCGATGGCCGACAGCGCCAGCGTCCATTGCATGGCGCTGACGAGGAAGAGGAACTCGTTGTAACCGAAGGCGCGGATCATGATTCGGCCCTCCCTCAGCGCCGGTCGGTGTCGTAGGCGAAGGCCAGCTTGTAGATGCCGGCGAACAGCGCGGAGAACATCATCGCCAGCGCCAGATAGATGCCGGTCACCACGATGTAGATCTCGAAGCTGCGGAAGGTCTGCGACTGGATGTTGTTGGCGACCGAGGTCAGCTCGTCCGCCGAGATCGCCGAGACCACGCTGGAACTGAGCATCAGCAGGATGAACTGGCTGGTAAGCGCGGGGTAGACGGTGCGCAGCGCCGGCTTGATGACGATGTAGCGGAAGACCTGCAACGGCCTCAGCCCCAGCGCCAGCCCGGCTTCGATCTGGCCCTTTTGGATCGATTCGATGCCGGCCCGGATGATCTCCGTCGCGTAGGCGCCGACATTGATCACCATGGCGATCAGCGCGGCGAGGTCGGGCGACAGGCGGATGCCCATGGTCGGCAGGCCGAAGAAGATCAGGAAGATCTGCACCAGGAAGGGCGTGTTGCGGACCACCTCGATGTAGGCGTTGATCACCCAGCGGACCGGCTTCGGCCCGGACGTCTTGCCGAGCGCGCAGAGGATGGCGACGATCAGGCCGAGCACCATGGCGCCGATCGACAGTTGCACGGTCAGCCACGCGCCCTGGAGCAGATAGTCCCAGGAATCGATGACCGCCTTGAAATCGAAGGTGTAGTTCACGGGCTTTCCCTCCGCATCCGGACCGGCCGCAACCATGCCGAGGGCGTTGCGCGCCGCCGGCGGACGGTCCCTGTGCGGGATTCTCGTTATCGGCCTCTCGTCGTCCGGCGAACCGCGGCGATGCCTCCGGCGCCGGATGTTGGGGAAGCCTATTTGGATCGATCCAAATGCGCAAGGCGGAAAACGCAGCGCTGCGAAATTTAATTCGCGCATCAAACAATTAAGACGCGAAATATCCGCTGTGATGTTCCACCGTGATGGAGCGTCCACGAACGGACGCTTGCGCCGCGCCGCGTCTTGACGATGATCAAGGTGGAACATGACCGCGCACCGGACTATCCGGGGTGATATGACGCGGCGCCGCCCCGTGAGGGTGGCCCTCAAGGGAGAAGGATTGTCGCATGGACTGCTTCGCCGGCCCCGGCCCCGCCGCCCCCATCCCGCTGGACGAGGCGCTGGCCCGCGTGCAGCGGACCTACGGCGCGGTGACGGAGCCCGAGGAGGTGCCGTTGCGCGCCGCGCTCGGCCGCATCCTGGCGGAACCGGTGACGGCGACGGTGAATGTGCCGCCGGTCGCCGTCTCGGCGATGGACGGCTGGGGATACGGCAAGGCGGACTCCGCGGGTGCGGAAGGCGATGTCCGGCGGCTGGCCGTGGTGGGGCGTGTGCCGGCGGGCTCCGTCTTCCCCGGAACGGTCGGGCCGGGCGAGGCGGTGCGCATCTTCACCGGCGCGCCGATCCCGGTGGGGGTCGACACCGTCGCCATGCAGGAGGACTGCCGGGCCGAGGACGGTGCGGTGCTGGTGCCCGCCACCCTCCAGCGCGGCGCCAACATTCGTGACGCCGGGGAGGACATGACGGCCGGGTCGGTCGTGTTGACCCCCGGCCTGCGGCTGCGCGCCCAGGAGATCGGCTTGGCCGCCGCGGTCGGGCGGTCGAGCCTGTCGGTGCGCAAGCGTCTGCGCGTCGTCCTGTTCTCCACCGGCGACGAGTTGCGCGAGCCGGGAACGGACAAGCCGGAGGGCACCATCTACGACGCCAACCGCTACACGCTGGCCGCCCAGCTCGACGCGCTGGGGGCCGACGTGCGCGACCTCGGCATCCTGCCCGACAAGCCGGACGTGACCCGTGCCGCCTTGGCCGACGCCGCGGCGACCGCCGATCTCGTCGTCACCTCCGGCGGAGCGTCGGTGGGGGAGGAGGATCATGTGAAAGCGGTGGTCGGCGAACTGGGGTCCGTCGATCTGTGGAAACTGGCGCTGAAGCCGGGTAAGCCGCTGGCGCTCGGGCGCATCGGGACCACGCCCTTCCTCGGCCTGCCGGGCAACCCGGTTTCGGCGATGGTGACCTTCATGCTGGTGGGGCGCCCGCTGGTGCTGCGCCTGTCGGGTGCGAAGAACGCGCCGGCCCCCCGCTGCCTTGTCGTTGCCGGCTTCGACTTCAAGAAGAAGCCGGGGCGCCGCGAGTTCCTGCGCGCCCGTCTGGCGACCGGACCGGATGGCCGCCCAGTCGCCCACAAGTTTCCCAGCGACAGCTCCGGCGTCCTGACCTCGATGGTCGAGGCCGACGGGCTGGTGGACATGCCGGCGGATGCCACGGCGATCCGCGAGGGGGACATGGTGGAGTTCCTGCCCTTCACCGGCCTGTTCGCCTGAGCGCCGGACAATCCCTCTCCCGGAGGGCCGGGAGAGGGAGGGGAGCCCTTACTTCTTCGGCATGTGGCCGCTGATCTCGGCATGCAGGGGCTTGGTGTCCTCGAACGTCTTCTGCTGCTCGGGGGTGGCTTCCTTCTGGTGCTTCGCCTTCCAGTCCGAATAGGGCATGCCGTAGACGGCGATGCGGGCCTCCTCGTCGGTCAGCGGCACGTTCCGCTCCCTGGCGGCGGCGGCGTACCATTTGGACAGGCAGTTGCGGCAGAAGCCGGCCAGATTCATCAGGTCGATGTTCTGCACGTCGGTGCGCTTCTGGAGATGCGCGACCAGACCGCGGAACGCGGCGGCTTCCAGCTCGGTGCGGGTCTTCTCGTCCATTCCAATCCCTCTCAATTCTGTTCGTTGTGCAGCGTGACGAAGCGGCCATGGCGGTGGAAGCTCCGGGACGAGCCGCCGCCCAGGATCGCCTCGGCCACGGCGTCGCGGTCCTCCACCACGAAGCCGGCCAGCGTGGCGACGCCGTAGCGGAACAGCCGCGGGGTCAGCGGCGTCCCCGGCCCGACCAGGGCGACGCGGGTTCCCTCGGCCACCGACAGCAGGCGGGGCAGGGTGCGGTTCGTCAGGGTGGAGGCGGTGATCGCCGCGCCCTCCGCGCCCGGCAGCAGCCATTCCCCGGCGGCTTCCGGATACTCCCCGTCGCTGGGGTTCATCTCGACCACATGGGCGTTGGGCAGGCGCCGGGCAATCTGCGGGAAGGCCCCGAAGACGACCACGCGCCCCTCCATCCCGGTGAACAGGTCAAGCCCGTTCGCTGCTGAGCCGGTCAGGTCGGGGCGGTTGTAGTGGGCGTTCAGCGCGGCCATGCCGACCGCGGCCTCCTGCGGGTCCCAGGAGCGCGCGGCGTGGGCGGCCAGTCGGGCGAGGCCGACCCCGGCCCAGCGCGCCGGATCGGGCGGCGGCGCCGACTGCGGGCGGGCGGCCAGCCCGATGCCGGCTCCCGTGGTGCCGTCCGTCTCCACCATGATCCATTTGGCGCCGATGGTGATGGCGCGGACCTCGGCATCCTCAACCCCGTGCAGCAGGTCGTCGTAGAGCCGGTGCGCCCCCCACCAGCGCCACAGCGCGTCCTCGTCCGGCGAGATCAGGGAGGTGAAGCCGCCGGTGAAGCTCTGCCATTCGTTGAGGAATCGGCTGCCGACGCTGGTCAGCACCGGAATGCCTTCGGCGATGCCGGCCAGCAGTTCGTCCGCCAGCCCTTCGCCGTGCGCCTCAAGACCGGCGAACTTGTTGACCACCAGCAGGTCGGCGCGCTCCCCGATGGCGCGGCGCAGCGCCTGGCTGGCCTCGGCCACTCCCTGGGGATCGACGCGGCAGGATCGCGACTGGCGGCCCAGATGCTGCGAGATGTCGTAGGCCTGGCCGGTGGCGACGTCCACCAGCTCCATCAGGTCGGCGCAGTCGCCGGGGGCGCCGGTGTTGCGCTGGATCACGCCGCCGACGCGGAAGCCGCGCCGCTGCAACTCCGTCACGAAGCGGTCGATCATCGCGTCCACGGCGGCGGAGCCGGGGCCATGGACCACCGCGCCGGGACGCAGCGGGGGCGGAACCGCGGGGCGCAGGGTCGGCATGGGGCGGGCTCCTTCGGAGATGGAGACGAAAGTCACGCGACGGAGACGCCGCGGCGGATGTGGTACACGAACACCTCGCCGCGCGTCTCGTGCGCCAGCAGCACGTTGTCGGTCGTGTTGCAGAAATGCTTGAAGTCGATGATCGACGCCGGGTCGGTGGCGTAGACGATCACCTCCTCCCCCTCGGCCATTTTGTCCAGCAGGGCGCGCGTCCGCAGGATGGGCAGCGGGCAATGCAGCCCCTTCACGTCGAGTTCCTTGGCCGCCACGAACGTAACCTCTTCTTCTGCATGGGCACCGGACGCCGCGACTGTAGCGGGTTCGCGCCGCCGTCTCCACCGTTCCGGACAGTTCGGCGGTCCGGAGGCCCAGGGCACCTTTGCCGGGTTGGGATGTTAGCCAGGGAAACGGATTCGAACGAACAATGCGGGAGCAACGCTTATGGCTGGTCGGCATTTCGACAAGGTGGTGGTCGTCACCGGGGCGTCCAGCGGGATCGGCCGGGCGACGGCCCTGGAGTTCGCGCGCCACGGCGCCGCGGTGGTGCTGGCGGCGCGGCGTCACGCCGCTCTGCACGAGGTCGCGGAGGACTGCATCGAGGCCGGGGGGCGGGCGATGGTCGTGCCCACCGACGTGCGCGACCAGGAGCAGATGAACCGGTTGGCCGAGCGCGCCATCGAGGTGTTCGGCGGGATCGACGTCTGGGTGAACAACGCGGGCGTGATCGCCTTCGGGCGCTTCGAGGAGACTCCGCAGGACGTGTTCGAGGAGGTGATGCGCACGAACTTCTTCGGCACCGCGAATGGTTGCCGGGCCGTGTTGCCGCATTTCCTGGAGCGGGAGGAGGGCACGGTCATCAACGTCGCCTCGCTGGCCTCGATCGTCGGGCAGCGCTACGCCGCCGCCTACGCCGCCAGCAAATTCGCGGTGCGCGGCTTCTCCGAAACGCTGCGGCAGGAATTGGTGGAGGACCCCGGCATCCAGGTCTGCACGGTGCTGCCCGGTCCCATCGACACGCCGCTGTGGCAGCATGGCGCCAACTACACCGGCCGCGCCGTCAAGGCGATGACGCCGCTGCGCCCGCCGGAGGAGGTGGCCGAGGCCATCCTGCGCCTGGCCGAGAACCCCCGGCCGGAACTGTTCGTCGGCGCCGCGGGGCGCACCGCCGCCCTGCCGCACGCGGTGGCGCCGGCGCTGGCCGACCGCATGCTGGCCCACCGGATGGACCGCGACATGTTCGACAACCGTCCGGCCCACGACACCTCCGGCGGCGTTCTGGAGGCCATGCCTGATTACCGGGAGGCGAGCGGCGGCTGGATGGAGCGCGCCGCCGCGCAGGCGCCGCAAGGACGGACGGACGGACGCCGGGCCTTCTCCTGGACCAATCTCGCTCTGTTCCTGCTGCCCATCGCGCTGATGAGCCGTCTGCCCGCCCAGGTCTGGGAGCGGCGGGCGTGGGAGGACTCGAGGGTCAGGCCGTCAGCATCTTGAGGCCGGACAGAGCGAGGATCGCCGACAGAAGATAGCGCAGCGCCGCGGTCGGCAGATGGCGGCTGCCCAGCCACGCGCCGACCGCCCCGCCCACCCCGGCGGCGGCCAGCCACCAGGGCAGGGCCGCGGGCAGGGTCGTCGCGGTCGTCCAGGTCCCGGCCAGCGCCGCCGCCGAGTTCAGCAGGTTGTAGGCGGCCGACACGGCGGCGGCGCGGCGCGTCTCGACCCAGCCCATGAGCAGGATCAGCGGCGCCAGGAAAATGCCGCCGCCCGTGCCGGTCATCCCGGACAGGAACCCCACGGCGGCCCCGGCGGCGAGCGCCGGCAGGATGGGCGGCACGGTCGCATCCGCCCGTTCGGGCGTTCCGCGCGCCGCCCAGGTGGAACGCGCGAGTTCCAGAGCCGCCAGGAGAAGGATCGCCCCGACCAGCGGGTAATAGAGATGCGGCGGCAGGTGCAGCGTCCCGCCGAGGAACGAGAAGGGCATCCCCAGCACGCCGAACGGGTAGAAGGCGCGCCAGTCGAACAGCCCGGCGCGTGCGAAACGGACGGTGCCGATGGTTGCCACCAGGAGATTGAGGGCGAGCGCCGTCGGCTTCATCGTCGCCGGATCGAGTCCGACGATTCCCATGACCGCCAGATAGCCCGAGGCGCCGGCCTGTCCGACCGCGGCGTACAGTGTGGCGACGGCCAGGATCAGCGCCGTCAGACCGACCGTTTCGTTGAACACCCGCGGTTACCCGCCATTCCCGAGGATCACCGTGTCCAGATAATCGGCCAGCAGAGCACCGTCCCCCAGCCCGAGCAGCAGCTTGGACGACACGTTGCCGTTGTCCGTCCGCAGTCCTGCCACCGCCGCGTGGCGAGCCAGGAAACGTTCGAGCGCGGCGTTCCAGGCGGGATCGGCGTTGCGGCAGAAAATCTTCGACAGCGAGAAGTGCGGCACCTTGCGGAAGGGGCCGGCGAGGCGCTTCCCCTGGAAAATCGCCGACGGGTTGCCGTGGGCGCGGTAACGGGCCTCCAGCGACTTGCGGAAGCTCTGGAAGGTCGTCCCTCCGCTCTCCATGCCGATGGTGATGACCGGAACGCCGAGCAGCGCCACCGAGTCGGCGATCAGGCGGGCGTTCTCCTCCTGGTCGCGCCGGATGGCCTCGGCGAGCGCCGGATCGTCGCGCATCGCCTCGGTCAGCCCCACCGTGCGCGGCGTGTGGAAGGAGCTTTTGTTCAGCACCATCACCTTGCTGCGAAAGGACCCGGCGCCGAAGATGCCGTCGAAGAAGCTGTGCGCCATGGCCCCCGCGCGCCCCTGGACGCACAGATAGACCGACTGCTCATACTCCCGGCGCCCCGGATTGTCGCCGACCAGGATCAACGTCGGCAGAGGCCTGTCCTCGGCGCTGTAGGAGGCGAGGTCGCCGTTGATGACGAACAGCGGCGATACGGAGTCCCGCAGGTGTCGGACCCGCTCCCCATGTTCGGCGACGCGAGTCCGGAATAGCGAAACCACGTCCGGCCGGGCGCCCGCGGGCGGGACATCGCCCAGGATGACGGACAGACGCCGCAACTCGGCCTCGTGGTTTGTTGCCGATGGGTCCGTTGCCGCCGCGTCGATCGAGGATACCGCCATTCCCATCACCCCTTGTGCTAAGGAGCCTCATCTAAGGGACTGGTGATTGTGTTGTCGAGAGGCGTCGATCCGGCTATAGAGTGCGCCAGGAAAGCGACCGGAGCCGCGCCGATTGCGGTTTCGACAGGAGGGTCGGAAAGAATGAAGCTGTCAGACGTCGATATTCGCCGATACCTCGCCGAAGGACGCATCGAGATCGACCCGTTGCCGGCCGAGAGCCAGATCGGCGCCATGTCGGTCGACCTGCAACTCGGGAGCGCCTTCCAGGTCTTCCCGCCGGGCAAGGCGGCCTTCGTCGACCTCGCCCCGCCCGAGGGCCATCCCAGCCAGGTTCCCGACAAGCTGATGGACCGGGTCGAGGTTCCCGTCGGCGAGCCGTTCTTCCTCCATCCGGGCGAACTGGTGCTTGGCATCACCGTCCAGCGCATCGGCCTGCCCAACGACATCGCCGGCCGCCTGGACGGCCGCAGCAGCCTCGCCCGCCTGGGCCTGATGGTGCATGCCACCGCGCACACCATCGATCCGGGCTGGAACGGCCGCATCACGCTGGAATTCTTCAATTGCGGACGGCTGCCGCTGGCGCTGCGTCCGGGCATGCGGATCTGCGCCCTCAGCTTCGAGACGCTGATGTCGCCGACCTCGAAGCCCTACGCCGCGCGCCCCGACGCCAAATACCGCGACCAGCTCGACCCGCTGCCAAGCCGGATCAACCTGGAACAGTCCTGACGGCAAACGACGAAAACGACGAAAAGGCGCCTCCCTTCCGAGGCGCCTTTTTCTTTTGGGCATCCGGCTTGCCCATCCCTCGCCCGCCGTGCCCTCCCGCCGCGCGTGCCTGCAGGAACCCGATTGATCGCGCCTGGATCATTCGCACCCCCAACATCGCTGTTGACCGAAGCTGTATCATAGATCATACAGGTTTCTGTCTGGTGCAAAGACAGACACCGGTTTCCAGCGAGAGGGAGGCGGGGCACTGTGAAGTCGGCGGTCGAACCCCTGAAGGCGCGTAGGATTTATCTGCTGCTGCGCGACCGCATCGTCGCCGGCGACCTGCCGCCGGGCTGCCGGCTGCCGGGGGAGCCGGCGCTGGCCGCCGAACACGCGGTGTCGCGGGTGACCGTGCGCCGGGCGCTCGACCTGCTGGAGAAGGAAGGGCTGGTGCAGCGCAAGGCCGGCTCCGGCACCTTCGTCCATGACACCCGCAGCGTCCGTCCGATCGTCGCCGACCTCTCCAACGTGCTGTCGCACCTGATCGACATGGGGCGCAGCACCGACGTGAAGCTGCTCTCCTTCGGCTATGTCGCGCCGCCGGAGGCGATCGCCGAAAGCCTGGGGCTGAAGCCGGGCGAGCGGGTCCAGCGGTCGGTGCGTGTCCGGCTGATCGACGGGGAGCCCTTCTCCTACCTGACCACCCATGTGCCGGAATGGCTCGGCCTGACCTATTCGGAAGCGGAGCTGGCGGCGCGCCCGCTGCTGGAGCTGATCGAGCGGTCGGGCGTGAAGACCGAGCGGGCGACCCAGGCGATCAACGCCACGCTGGCCGGTCCGGAGCCGGCGGCGGCGCTGGATCTGGAGATCGGCTCGCCGCTGTTGACCCTGACCCGCGTCGTGCACGACCCGTCCGGCCGCGGGGTGGAGCATCTGCACGCGCTGTACCGGCCCGACCGCTACAGCTTTCACATGGATCTCGTGCGCATCGGCGATGACGGGGAACGGCGCTGGAGCCCGGCGCTGGGTCGGCCGCGCGCCCCCAACAAAACCAAGGCCGACAAAGCCAACACCGACAAGAACAATGCGGGCGAAAAGCCCACCCGCGGCTCGCGGGCCATCAAGCAGAGGAGTTGAGCGTTATGGGACGTTCGGTTCAGGACTCCGCACCCTTCGGCATCTCCCGCCGCACGGTGCTCAAGGCGGGCGCCGCGGCCGCCACCTTCGCGACGGTGCCGGTGGCCGCCCCGTCTATTCTGCGGGCGCAGACCCCGGCCGTGAAGATCGGCATCCTCCAGCCGGTGACCGGCGCGCTCGCCCATGACGGCGACCTCGGCCGGCTCGGCGCCGAGATGGCGATCAACGAGATCAACGCCGCGGGCGGCATCAAGTCGCTGGGCGGCGCCAGGATCGAGATGGTGTTCGGCGATGCCCGCTCCACGCCGGAGGCCGGCACGCAGGAGGTCGAGCGCATGCAGGCCGAGGGCGTGTGCGCTATCGTCGGCGGCTTCGCCAGCCCGATCTGCCTCGCCGCCTCGCAGGCCGCGGCGCGCTACGATCTGCCCTATCTGGTCGATGTCGGCGTGTCGGACCAGATCATGGCGCGGGGCCTGACCAACACCTTCCGCTTCAGCCCCGGCTTCGGCAAGGTCACCCAGGTCGCGCTCGACAACCTGACCAGGATCAACGAGTTGGCCGGCAAGCCGGCCAAGACCGTCGTGCTGGTGCACGAGGACGGCCTGTTCGGCTCCGGCCTCGCCAAGCTGCTGCAGGCTGAACTGCCCAAGCGCGGCTTCGAGATCCTGGAGACCATCGCCCATCCGACCCCGGCGCGCGACATGTCCAACGTGGCGCTGCGCATCCGCTCGCTGAACCCGGATCTCGTCATCCCGTCCAACTACTACGGCGAGTTCGTTCTGCTCGCCCGCACCATGCAGCAGCAGCGCATCAAGCCGAAGGGCGTCTACGCGGTGCTGGGCGGGGCGGCGTCGAACGGGCGCTTCGTCAAGGAATTCCCGCAGGCGGCCCAGAACGTCATCGACTGCAACCACTGGCACGACCCGAAGAATCCGAAGGCGCTGGCGCTGCGCAAGGCGGTGGAGGGGCAGGGCAAGTCCTTCGCCTACAATGTTCCGCTGAACTATTCGAACCTGCTTCTGCTGGCCGACGCCATCGAGCGCGCCGGCTCCGCCGACCGCAAGACGATCATCGAGGCGCTGAACGCCTCCACCTTCGCCGGTCACATCATGCCCTACGGCCCGACGAAGTTCGTGAACGGCCAGAACGAGGGCGCCACCCCGATCAACACGCAGATCCAGGGCGAGGACATCAAGGTGATCTTCCCCGAATCCGTCGCGGAAGCGAAGGTCAACTTCCCGGCGGCGTGACCGGTCCGTCCGCCTCCGCACCTCCCGCATTTCCCTCACCCGTCCCGAGGCGCCGCGCATCGGCCTCCCGGACGGGTAGGGGGATCGCTCCCCTCATGCGCGGGCTGCCATGTATTCACCTCAGATCATCCTGGAAGCGGCGCTGAACGGGCTGATGACCGGCGCGGTCTACGCGCTGATCGCCCTCGGCCTGACGCTGATCTACGGCGTGCTCCACATCATCAACTTCGCGCACGGCGCGCTGCTGACCTGCGCGATGTTCGCGGTGTGGATCGCCTGGGCGTGGCTGGGCCTCGACCCCTATCTGGTGATCGTGCCGCTGGTGCCGCTGATGTTCGTGCTGGGCTACGGGCTGCAGCGCTTCGTCATCGGGCCGGCCAGCCACGGCGACGATGGCAACATTCTGCTGGTCACGCTCGGCCTGTCGATCGTGCTGGAGAATGTGCTGCTGGCGGTCTTCCAGTCGGACACCCGCACGCTCGACACCGATTACTCGTTCCAGGTGGTCGCGCTGGGGCCGCTGCTGCTGTCCTTCCCGCGGGTGATCGGGCTGGCGGTGGCGGTGGTGGTGACCGGGCTGCTCTGGCTGGTGCTGAACCGCACCGACACCGGCAAGGCCATCCGCGCCGTCGCCAAGGAGAAGCTGGGCGCCAATCTGGTCGGCATCGACGTGCCGCACGTCTACGCCATCACCTTCGGGCTGGGCTGCGCCTGCCTCGCCGTGGCCGCTGGGCTGCTGATGCCGACCTTCTACGTGAACCCGCGCATCGGCAGCGCCTTCGTGCTGGTCGCCTTCACGGTCGTGGTGCTGGGCGGCATGGGGTCGCTCCCCGGCGCGCTGCTGGGCGGCCTGTTCATCGGCGTGGTGGAGAGCCTGTGCGGCCTGTTCCTGGGCGACAGCCTGGGGCAGATCGGCATCTTCCTGATCTTCATCGCCGTGCTGCTGGTGCGGCCGACCGGCCTGTTCGGAGCCAAGGCATGACCGCGCGCGACCTGATCCCGATCGCCGTCCTGGCTGTCCTTGCCGCGCTGCTGCCGCTGGTGGTGACGTCCAGCCCGGTGATGAACTTCCTCGTCTTCACGCTGATCGTGGCGCTGGGCGCGCAGGGCTGGAACATCCTGGGCGGCTTCGGCGGCCAGTTCAGCTTCGGCCATGCCGCCTTCTTCGGCACGGGCGCCTATGTGACGGCGATCCTGCAGATGCGCTACGGCGTCAACGCCTGGGCCGGTCTGCTGCTGGCGGCGGCGGCGGGGGCGGCGGTCGCCTGGGCCATCGGTTTCCTCAGCTTCCGCTCCGGCCTGCGCGGGTCCTACTTCGCGCTGGTGACGCTGGCCTTCGCCGAGGTGTTCCGCATCCTCGCCAACGCGACGCCCGTCACCGGCGGCGCCGCCGGCCTGCTGATCAAGCTGGAGGTCCACCCCGCCAACCTGCAATTCGCCGACCGCGCCGTCTTCTACTGGCTGGTCCTGGCCTTCGTCACCGGCGTGCTGCTGCTGACGCGCTGGATCCAGCGCTCCCGCTTCGGTGCGCAGCTCGTCGCGGTGCGCGAGAACGAGGACGCGGCCAAGGCGCTGGGCGTCGATTCCCTGAAGGTGAAGCTGCGCGCCATTGCCCTGTCGGGCGCGGTGACGGCGCTGTCCGGCTGCCTCTACGCCCAGTATTTCCTCTACATCGACGCCCACATCGCCTACGGCAGCTGGATCTCGGTGGAGCTGCTGCTCGCCCCGATCATCGGCGGCGTCGGCACCGTCTTCGGGCCGGTGGTGGGCGCCCTGACCCTGCACGGGCTGGGCGAACTCGCCAAGCAGTTCGCCGGACGCATCCCCGGCATCGACCTGATCGTCTTCGGCAGCGTGCTGGTGCTGGCCGTCGCCTTCGCCCGCGGCGGCATCCTGGGCCTGCTGGAGCGGCTGCGCGACCGTGGGCGCGGGCTGGTGGCGCGCGGCGCCAAGGAGGTGTCCCATGCTGGCCGTTGAGTCCGTGTCCAAGCGCTTCGGCGGGCTGATGGCGGTGGACAACGCGTCGCTCGCGCTGGAGCCGGGCGGCATCGTGGGCCTGATCGGGCCGAACGGCGCCGGCAAGACCACGCTGTTCTCGATGATCTCCGGCTTCGTCGCACCGAGCGACGGGCGGATTCTGTTTGAGGGCACCGACATCACCGGCGAGGAGCCGCACCGCCGCGCCGAACGCGGCATCGGCCGCACCTTCCAGATCGTCCAGCCCTTCGCCGGGCTGACGGTGTGCGAGAACATCGCGGTCGGCGCCTATCTGCGCCACGCCAGGCGCGCCGACGCCATCGCCAAGGCGCGCGAGGTGGCCCGCCGCGTCGGGCTGGCGGCCGAGCTGGACCGGCCGGCCGGCGGCCTGACGGTGGCCGGGCGCAAGCGGCTGGAGCTGGCCCGCGCGCTCGCCACCGAGCCGAAGCTTTTGCTGCTGGACGAGGTGTTGGCCGGCCTGAACCCGTCGGAGATCCGCGACATCATCCCGGTGATCCGGGGCATCCGCGACGAAGGGGTGACGATCCTGATGATCGAACACGTCATGCAGGCGGTGATGAACCTGTGCGAGCGCGTCTATGTGCTGGCGCAGGGCCGCATGATCGCCGAGGGCAGGCCGGCCGCCGTCTGCGCCGACCCCCGCGTGATCGAGGCCTATCTCGGCCACGGCGCCGCCGCCCGTCTGGCGGCCGAGGGGGCGGCCCATGGCTGAGGCGCTTCTGAGCATCCAGGGGCTGAAGACTGGCTACGGCGCCACCGAGGTGCTGCGCGGCATCGACATGGCCGTGCTGGACGGCGAGATCGTCACGGTCCTCGGCTCCAACGGCGTCGGCAAGACGACGCTGAACAAGGTGTTGTCGGGCGTGCTGCCGCCCTGGGAGGGCGAGATCCGCTTCGCCGGCAGCCGCATCGACGGCCGCTCCGCCGCGCGCATCGTGGAGGAGGGGCTGATCCAGGTGCCGGAAGGCCGCAAGATCTTCCCCAACCTGTCGATCCGCGAGAATCTGGAGCTGGGAAGCTACCGGCGCGGCAAGCCGAACCGGGCGCGGAACCTGGAGCGCATCTTCACGACCTTCCCCCGCCTGAAGGAGCGCGAGGGCCAGCTTGCCGGCACGCTGTCGGGCGGCGAGCAGCAGATGCTCGCCATCGGGCGCGGCCTGATGGCCGAACCGCTCCTGCTGATCCTCGACGAGCCGTCGCTCGGCCTGTCGCCGCTGGTGGTGGAGGAGATGTTCGGGCTGATCCGCAAGCTGAATGCGGACGGGCTGGCGATCCTGCTGGTCGAACAGAACGTCGTCCAGTCGCTGGAGGTCGCCCGCCGCGCCTACATCCTCGAAAACGGCGTCTTCGCGCTGTCGGGACCTTCCGACGAGATCGCGCGCGACCCCGAATTGAAACGCACCTATCTGGGGCTGTGAGCGATGCGTGCTCCGGCCCTGTCCCGACATCTCTCAACCCTGACCCGGTGGTGCTGCGACGGCTTCGCGGACCGGTACCGGGGGGAGCGCTTGACATGACCGTCCCCAGCATGAGTTTCCGGGACCGACTGGCCCAGGATCGCGTCGTCCTGGCCCCCGGCGTCTACGACGCCTTCACCGCCTCGCTGGCGGCGGCGGCGGGGTTCGAGGCGCTGTATCTGTCGGGGGCCGCCATCGCCTACACCCGGCTCGGGCGGCCCGACATTGGGCTGGTCTCGGTCAGCGAGGTGGCGGACACCATCGCGCTGGTGCGCGACCGCGTGCCGACGCCGCTGGTGGTGGACGCCGACACCGGCTACGGCAACGCGCTCAACGTGCAGCGCACCGTGCGCATGTTCGAGCGGGCCGGCGCCACCGCCCTGCAGCTTGAGGACCAGAGCTTTCCCAAGCGCTGCGGCCACCTGACCGACAAGGCGGTGATCCCGGCCGGCGAGATGGCCGGCAAGATCAAGGCGGCGGTCGACGCCCGGACCAGCGAAGGCACGCTGATCATCGCCCGCACCGACGCGGTGGCGGTGGAGGGCGTCCCGGCGGCGCTCGACCGCGCCCGCCTCTATGTCGAGGCCGGCGCCGACGTGCTGTTCGTCGAGGCGCCGAAGAGCCGCGAGCAGCTCTCCGCCATCGCCACCGATCTCGGCGGCATCCGCCCGCTGCTGGCGAACATGGTGGAGGGCGGGCAGACGCCGATCAGCTCCGCCGCCGACCTCGGCGATCTCGGCTACCGGCTGGTGATCTTCCCCGGCGGCATCGTGCGGGCGCTGGCCCGGCAGGCGCAGGACTATTACGCCTCGCTGGCTGCCCACGGCACCACCCAGCCCTTCCGCGACCGCATGTTCGACTTCAACGCGCTGAACGATCTCATCGGCACGCCGGAGATGCTGGCGCTCGGCGAAACCTACAAGGACTTCACCTCCGCAAAGCGGGAGGACGCGGCATGACCATTCAGAAAACCACAATCGACCCCGTCACGCTGGCCGTCCTCAAGGGCCGGCTGGAGCAGATCGCCGACGAGATGGACGCGACGCTCTACCGCTCCGCCTTCAACCCGATCATCGCCGAGGCACGCGACGCCTGCCATGGCCTCTACCACGCCGAGACCGGCGCGACCCTGGTCCAGGGCACCAACGGCCTGCCGATCTTCGTTGGCGCCATGGCCTTTGCGGTCAAGGCGGTGATCGACAAGGTGGCGCGGGAGGGCGACCTGTACCCCGACGACATCTTCCTGTTCAACGACCCCTACGACGGCGGCACCCATCTGAACGACTTCCGGCTGGTGCGGCCGATCTTCCGCCAGGGCCGGCTGTTCTGCTGGATGGCGTCGGTCGGCCACTGGCTCGACATCGGCGGCAACGTGCCGGGCAACTTCAACGCGCGGGCCACCGACAGCTTCCAGGAGGGCGTGCGCATCCCGCCGGTGAAGCTGGTCAAGGCCGGGGTGATGAACCACGACCTGCTGGCGATCCTCGCCGCCAATTCCCGCGTGCCGGTGTCCAACTACGGCGACCTGAACGGGCAGCTCAACGCGCTCGACCTCGGCGTGCGCCGCCTGACCGAACTGCTGGACGAGCATGGCGAGGACACTGTCGCCGCCGCCTTCGACGCCTTCACCGCGCGGGCCGAGGCGCTGATGCGCAGCGCCCTGTCCAAGCTGCCCGACGGCACCTACAGCTTCGAGGATTATCTCGATAACGACGGCATCACGTCGGAGAAGCTGCGGATCGCGCTCGACCTGACCATCGCGGGCGACCGTATGGTGCTGGATTTCTCCCGCTCCGCCGCACCCTGCGCCGGGCCGCTCAACATCGCCTATTCCACGGCGGTGGCCTGCTGCTACGTCGCGCTGAAGCATGTCTTCACCGACGTGCCGGCCAACGCCGGCTGCCTCAACCCGATCACCTTCGTCATCCCCGAGACGACGCTGCTGGCGGTGAAGCCGCCCAAGCCGGTCGGCGGCTACACCGAGACCATCCTGCGCGTCATCGGCGTGGTGTTCGGCGCGCTGGCCCTGGCTGACCCGTCCCGCGCCACCGCCGCCCCCTTCGGCACCATCAACGCGCTGTCGTTGGCCGGCCACCGCCAGGACGGCTCGCGCTGGGTCATGTTCTCCTTCTTCGGCGGCGGCCTGGGCGGCAACCCGGAGAGCGATGGGCTGAACCACGCGAACAACCCGATCTCCACCGCCACCATCCCGCCGGTGGAAATCCTCGAAGCCGCCTATCCGGTGATGTTCACCCAATGGGCACTGCGCCCGGATTCCGCCGGGGCCGGCCTGCACCGCGGCGGGCTGGGCGCCGTCTACGAGATCGAGGCGCTGACCGCCGCCGACGTCTTCCTGCTGGGCGAGCGCGGCGTCTTCGCGCCCTTCGGGGTGGCCGGCGGCACGCCCGCCGCGCTGAACCGCTTCACGTGGCAGAGCGATGAGGGCGAAAAGTCGCCGCCGCTTGCCTCCAAGGTCACCGACGTGAAGGTCCGCGACGGCCAGCGCGTGCGGCTGGAGACGCCCGGCGGCGGCGGCTGGGGCGACCCGTTCCGCCGCGACGCCGTGGCCGTGGCCCGCGACGTGCGGCTCGGCTATCTCGGCGCCGAGGCCGCGCGCAGCGCCTACGGCGTGGCGCTGACCGACGACGGCACGCTCGACGTCGCTGCCACCGCGGCGCTCCGCGAATCCCCAGCCGCCTGACGAATCCGGGACCAAGACCATGAGCACGAGCAATTCTATCCCCGGTGGCGCGATCGTCGGCGTCGATGTCGGCGGCACCTTCACCGACCTGTTCCATTACGACGAGGCGCGCGGCAGCTTCCGCACCGCCAAGGTCCCGTCCAACCGCGGCGACGAGGCGGTCGGCTTCCTCGCCGGCCTGCAGAGCTTCGGCCCGGTCGCCGAGTTGGGCTCCATCGTCCACGGCACCACGGTCGGCACCAACGCGCTGCTGGAGCGCAAGGGCGCCAAGGTCGGGCTGATCACCACCGCCGGCTTCCGCGACGTGCTGGAGATGCGCCGCCGCGACCGCCGCCAGACCTGGGGCCTGTGGGGCGACTTCGTCCCCGTGGTCGACCGCGATCTGCGGCTGGAGGTGGCGGAGCGCACGCTGGCCGATGGCACCGTCCGCGCCGCCGTCGATCCGGAGGAGGTGCGCGCCGCCGCCCGCCGTCTGGCCGCGATGGGGGCGGAGGCGCTCGCCATCGTCTTCATCAACGCCTACGCCAACCCGGCCAACGAGCTGGCGGCGCTGGAGGCGGCGCGCGAGGTCTGGCCCAACGCCAACCTCGAATGCTCATCGCGCATCCTGCCGGAGATCCGCGAGTTCGAGCGCACCTCGACCACCGCGCTCAACGCCTATCTCCAGCCGGTGGTTGGCAGCTACCTCGCCAAGCTCGACAACGCGCTGGCGGGGGAAGGGTTCGGCGGGCGCTTCCACATCGTGCAGTCGAACGGCGGCGTCATGTCCACCGACACCGCGCGGCGCCTGCCGGTGCGCACCGCCCTGTCCGGACCGGCGGCCGGCGTCATCGCCGCGGCGGCGATTTCCAAGGCGGCGGGCTTCCCCAACGTCATCACCGGCGACCTCGGCGGCACCAGCTTCGACGTGTCGCTGGTGGTGGAGGGGCAGACCATGCTGGCCGCCCAGACCACCATCGACTTCGGTCTGGTCGTGCGCACGCCGATGATCGAGATCACCACCATCGGCGCCGGCGGCGGCTCCATCGCCGGGGTTGATCCTGGCGGCATGCTCCAGGTCGGGCCGGAGAGCGCCGGCTCGCGGCCGGGGCCGGTCTGCTACGGCCAGGGCAACACCCGCCCGACGCTGACCGACGCCAACGTGCTGCTCGGCCGCATCAACGCGGAGCGGCCGATCGGCGGCAAGCTCTCCCGGCTGGACGTCGACGCCGCCCGCACCGCCATCGCCACCCACGTCGCCGAGCCGCTGGGCCTCGACGTCATGGCGGCGGCGGAGGCGGTGGTGCGCATCGCCAACAGCAAGATGGCTGGCGCCATCCGCCTCGTCTCCATCGAGCGCGGGCACGACCCGGCCAAGTTCGCCGCGGTGCCCTTCGGCGGCGGCGGCGCGCTGCATGTCGGCGCGCTGATCAAGGAGGTCGGGCTGAAGGCGGCGCTGGTGCCGCGCTTCCCCGGCGTGACCTCGGCGCTCGGCTGCGTCATCGCAGACATCCGCCACGATCAGGTGCAGACGGTCAACCTGCCGCTGGCCGGCATCGACGCCGCGTCGCTCGACCGCCGCATGGTGGAGGAGGCGACCGCCGCCCGCGCCGTCGTGGAGTCCGCCGGCCTCAGCGTCGAGCGCATCGACCTCGTCTTCGAACTCGACATGCACTACATCGGCCAGACCCACACGGTCGCCGTGCCGCTGCCGCTGTCGGTGGCGAACGGCACCACCGGAATCGACGAGGCGACCATCCGCGCCGCCTTCGAGCGCGCCTATCAGGCGTCCTTCAGCCGGCTGCTGCCGGGCGTCGGCGCCAAGATCGTCAACCTGCGCACCGCCGCCATCGGCCGTCGCCCGCATTTCGACCTCGCCGCGCTGGCCCCGGCCGCCGGCACGACGGTGGAGGGCGCCCGTGCCGGCGCGCGGCCTGTGTGGTTCGACGGGGCGTGGCACGAGACGGCGGTCTACAACCGCCTCGACCTGCCGGTCGGCGCGCATATCCAGGGACCGGCGATCCTGGAGCAGCCCGACGCCACCACCGTCATCGATCCCGACCTGAGCGCCCGCGTCGATGGCTTCGGCAACGTCATCGTGGAAAGGAGCGCCCGATGAGCGCCGCGGCGATTCCTATGGAGCGCACCGCGCTGCTGGTCTGCGACCTGCAGAACGATTTCCTGCACGCCGAGGGGGCCTATGGCCGCGCCGGGCAGACGGCGCCGGAAATCCTGGCCCTGCCGGAGCGGGTGAAGCCGCTGGCCGACCTGTTGCGGTCGCGCGGCGGCTGGGTGATCTCGACCAACTTCACCCTGGTTCCCGGCCGCGGCGGCGAGCCGATGATCTCCCCCCACCTGAAGGCGCTGCGTCCCTTCCTGACCAAGGGCGACTTCCAGCCGGGCGGCTGGGGGCACCGCACGGTGGACACGCTCCAGCCCGTCGATGTCGAGGTGGAGAAGATCGCCTATTCCGCCTTCTACATGTCGCGGCTGGAGTGGGTGCTGCGCAAATGTGGCGTGGAGCGGCTGCTGGTCTGCGGCATCGTCACCAACGGCGGCGTTGCCTCCACCGTCCGCGACGCCCATGTCCGCGACTTCGACACCATCCTGCTGGAGGACGGCTGCGCCGCCTTCACGCCGCAGGTCCATGACGTCTCGGTCGCCGCCCTGCGCCCGGTCTGCCGCGTGGCGACGGTCGCGACGATGCTGGAGGAGCTGTCCGCGCCATGAGCCGCATCCTGCCCGGCGAGGGCGTGACGTTCGAATTCACGGTGCCCGTCGTCGTGATCGGCGGCGGGGCGGCCGGGATGATCGCCGCGCTCGCCGCCCACGAGCGCGGGTCGGAGGTGCTGGTGCTGGAGCGCGACGCGCTGCCCCAGGGCTCCACCGCCCTGTCGGCCGGCCTGATCCCGGCGCCGGGCACCCGCTGGCAGCGCGCCGCCGGGATCGAGGACAGCGCGGAACTCTTCGCCGCCGACATCATCGCCAAGGCGAAAGGGGAGCCCGACCCGGCGGACGTGTCCCGCGTCGCCCTTGCGGTCGGCCCGGCGCTGGAATGGTTGGCCGACCGCTACGGCCTGCCGTTCTCGGTGGTCGACAACTTCACCTATCCCGGCCACAGCGCCCGGCGCATGCACGGGCTGCCCAGCCGGTCGGGGGCCGAACTGATCGACCGGCTGCGCGGCGCCGTGGAAGCCGCCGGCATCGACGTGCTGTGCGAGGCGCATGTGACCGCGCTCTACGCCGAAGGCCCGCGTGTCCGCGGCGTGGAAGTGACCCGGCCCGACGGCAGCGTCGAGCGGGTCGGCTGCGCGGCGCTGATCCTCGCCTGCAACGGCTATGGCGGCAACAGGGCCCTGGTCGAGCGCCATGTCCCGGAACTGGCCGACGCGCTCTATTTCGGCCATCCCGGCAATCAAGGCGACGCGCTGCTCTGGGGCGAGGCGCTGGGGGCGGCGACGCGGCACCTGTCGGGGCACCAGGGCCACGGCTCGGTCGCCCATCCCGCCGGCATCCTCGTCACCTGGGCGACGGTCACCGAAGGCGGCGTGCAGGTGAACACCGAGGGCAAGCGCTTCTCCAACGAGGCGCAGGGCTATTCGGAGCAGGCCGCCGTCGTGCTGCGCCAGCCCGACGGCATCGCCTGGACCGTCTTCGACGAGCGCATCGCCGCCGTCGCCCGCCAGTTCGAGGATTTCCGGCAGGCCGAGGCGATGGGCGCGGTGCTCGGCGCCGACGATCCGGCGGACCTCGCCCGTCAGCTGAAGATCGACGCGGCGGCGCTGGCCGCCACGCTGGCCGAGGTCGACCGGTTGAAGGTCGAGGGGGGGAACGATGGCTTCGGCCGGGATTTCGCCGGCTCGGCGCCGCTGGTCGCACCCTTCCGTGCGGTCCGAGTCACCGGCGCCCTGTTCCACACCCAGGGCGGGCTGGTTGTCGATGACGACGCTCGCGTCTTGGACGGGCAGGGTGGTCCGCTGCCCAACCTCTACGCCGCCGGCGGGGCCGCCTGCGGCGTGTCGGGAGCGAAGGCGTCCGGCTATCTGTCCGGCAACGGGCTGCTGACCGCGGTGGCGCTGGGGCGCATCGCCGGGGCCGCCGCCGCAGACTCCGTGGCCGCAGATTCGGTGAAGGAGGAAGGCAACCAATGACGCAGCACCCCCGCAGCCTGTTCGACAAGGTCTGGGACGCCCATCTGGTGGCGACCCGGCCGGACGGGCAGGCACTGCTCGCCATCGACCGCCATTTCCTGCACGAGGGCTCGTTCCACGCCTTCGGCATGATCGACCACGCCAAACGCCCGGTGCGCCGGCCGGAGCTGACCTTCGCCGTCGCCGACCATTATGTGCCCTCGCACAGCCGCGCCACGCCGATCGCCGACCCCGAAATCGCCAACATGGTGACGATGCTGGAGGCCAACGCCGGGCGTCACGGTCTGCGCCATTTCGGTCTGCACGACCCGGCGCAGGGCATCGTTCATGTGCTGGCGCCGGAACAGGGGCTGACTCTGCCGGGCCTGACCATCGTCTGCGGCGACAGCCACACCTCCACCCACGGCGCCTTCGGGGCGCTCGCCTTCGGCATCGGCGCCACCGAGGTCTCGCATGTGCTGGCGACCCAGACGCTGTGGCAGCGCCGGCCCAGGACCATGCGCGTCACCATCGACGGGGTGCTGGGCGCGCATGTGACGGCCAAGGACCTGATCCTGGCGGTGATCGGCTTCATCGGCGCCGACGGGGCGGCCGGCCACGTCATCGAATACGCCGGCAGCGCCATCCGCGCCCTGTCGATGGAAGGCCGGCTGACCGTCTGCAACATGTCGATCGAGGCGGGGGCGCGGGCCGGCATGATCGCCCCCGACGACACCACTTTCTCCTGGATCGAGGGGCGGAATTACGCTCCCAAGGGGGAATTGTTCGACCGTGCCGTCGCGCAGTGGCGGACCCTGCCCAGCGACCCGGACGCCGACTTCGACCGCGAGGTGTCACTCGACGCCGCCGTCATCGCCCCCTCCGTCACCTGGGGCACCAGCCCGGAAACCGCGGTTCCGGTCACCGGCGCGGTTCCCGATCCCGGCGCCGAGAGCGACCCGGTGCGCGCCGGCCAGATGCGCAAAATGCTCGACTACATGGGTCTGATCCCCGGCACGCGGCTGGAGGACGTCGGGATCGACCGAGTCTTCATCGGGTCCTGCACCAACGCCCGGCTGGAGGATCTGCGCGCCGCCGCCGCCGTGCTGCGCGGCCGCCGCGCCATGGTGCCGGGGCTGGTGGTTCCGGGATCGGTTCCGGTGCGCCGTCAGGCGGAGGCGGAGGGGCTGGACCGCGTCTTCACCGACGCCGGTCTGGAATGGGGCGAGCCCGGCTGTTCGATGTGCGTCGGCATCAACGGCGACCTCGTCCCGGCGGGGGAGCGCTGCGCCTCGACCACCAACCGCAACTTCCCCGGCCGGCAGGGGCCGAACGCGCGCACGCATCTGATGAGCCCGGCGATGGCCGCCGCCGCCGCCGTGACCGGCAAACTCACCGATGTCCGCAAGCTGGGAGCTTCGTAAGGATGGACCCCTTCGTCACGCTGACCGCTCCGGCGGTGCCGCTCGACATCGCCAACATCGACACCGACCAGTTGCTCCCCGCCCGCTTCCTGAAGAAGCCGCGCAGCGCCGGCTACGGCAATTTCCTGCTTCACGACGAGCGCAAGCCCGGCTTTCCGCTGGACGACCCGGCCTATGCCGGGGCGCGCGTGCTGGTGACCGACCGCAATTTCGGCTGCGGGTCATCGCGGGAGGGGGCGGTCTACGCGCTGGTGGACGGCGGGTTCCGCTGCGTCGTCGCTCCCAGCTTCGGCGACATCTTCGCCGCCAACGCCGCCAAGAACGGCCTGCTGACCATCACCCTGCCGGAAGAGACGGTGGCGGAACTGCGCCGTCAATTGCAGGAGACGCCGGGCGCCGCCGTCACCGTGGACCTGCCGGCCCAGACTCTAACCGGTCCGGACGGCCAGCCGCGGCCCTTCGCCATCGACCCGTTCAAGAAGGAATGCCTGATCGAAGGCCTCGACGACGTGGCTCTGACGCTGCGTTACCAAGACGCCATCGACGCCTTCGATCGCGCGGATGAGGAAGCGCGGCCTTGGCTGATGCCGGGAACTTGACGGCGTTATGCCGGATTACGGCACCGCGTCGCACACCACCCGGTTGCGGCCGCCATTCTTCGCGCGGTACAGCGCCTCGTCCGCCCGCGCCAGCACCGCGGCGACTCCGTTCTCACCCGGTCTCAGCGCACTGACGCCGATGCTGACCGTGAAGGTGAGGACGGACCCGGCGCCGTTGGCGATTCGCACGTCGGTTTCGGCCAGCGCGCGGCGCAGCCGTTCCGCCAGCAGCGCCGCCCCTTGTGGCGGCGTCTCGGGCAGCAGGATGGCGAATTCCTCGCCGCCCAGCCGGCCCAGGACATCCGCGCCGCGCACCATGGACCGGCAGACGCGGACCACGGTGCGGATGGCCTCGTCCCCGGTGGCGTGACCGTAGGTGTCGTTGACCTTCTTGAAATGGTCGATGTCCAGCATGATCGCTGACAGCGGTTGGCCGTTGCGCTGCGCCCGCGCCACCTCGTCGGCGGCCCGCGCCATGAAGCGTCCACGGTTCAGCGCCCCGGTCAGCGAATCGGTGGTGGCGAGCCGTTCCAACTGGCGCTGCATGTCAACCACGCGCGAGGCGGCGAGCAGACGGGCGCGAAGCCACGTGAGGTCCAGCGGTTTGCGCAGGAATTCATCGGCGCCGTTCTCCACGACTTCGAAGAACTGGTTTGTGATGCTGCCGGGGATCATCAACATAAGGTAGAGGTGCCGTTCCCGCTGCGCCGCGCGCAGGTGCCAGCACACCTCCACTCCCTCCGTCTCGCCGACACGGAAATCGACGAGCGCGATGTCGATGGGCTCGTCGCGGCAGCGGGCCAAGGCTGCCTGGCCGCTTTCGGCAAAGGCCGTCTGATGGCCAAAGCCTTCAAGCTGCTGGCACAGCACCGTGCGCGCCATGCGCGAATCGTCCACCACCAAAATCCGCATGCGGCCTCCACGACCATTGCTCCAGAGAAGCACAAAGCCTTGAAGGAAACATTACAACCGTATGGATTTCCGAATGAACCTGGATCGACGGGTAGCGTGCGCCAACCCAACTGAAAAAAAGGGGCCAATACAAGTGAGGTTTGTCGAAAACAAGGGGATTTTCAACGATAGGACGGTGGCCTGAGTTTGCTGCAAGGGAGAATTGGCGGATGGGGTGGGATTCGAACCCACGGTGGAGTTACCCCCACGCCAGTTTTCAAGACTGGAGCCTTAAACCGCTCGGCCACCCATCCAATCAACGCTTTCAAGGGCTTTGCCTTGCGCGTCTGGGAACCATCGCTCTCTGGTCCCCACCCTGATCCCCGAAATTGGCGCCCGATTTCAGGCTATCTCCTCACCGGGGATCAGAAGCGGGGGGAACATGCCGTGTCCCCGTTCCTCGGTCAACTCGCTTTTGATGCTCGTCGCGCGGGGGCCGTCTTGGTTCAACGTGGGGAAGTCACATCCGGATCGGGCGGCCCAGGTTCGACAGCCGCTTCGTCGGCTTCGGAGGCCTCGGGGAGTCGGAGAAATCGGGCAGGCTGGGGGCTCGGTTGAGGACCTTGCGGATCATGACGCCGGTCGCCTCCAGATCGTCGATCACCGTGGCCGAAACGCGGCCCGCGTAGTGTGGGCGCTCCAGCTTGCTGCGCATCTCCTCGATGATCTTCAACTCCGGCTCGAACAGTTCGCGGGCGCCGATGGGGAGCGCCTGATCGTCCCGCATCCGTTCGAAATAGTTCCGGGTGGCGCGGGCCAGCAGGCCGGTCAGGAGAAGGTCGATCCGTTCGAACTCCGTGCGCAGGTCGGACAGCTTCGCCGTGCCGACGGTCGTCAGGCGCTCTTCCGTCAGGGTGACGAGGGCGCGCACCTCCTCCACCTTCCGGCGGAAGCCAAGGAACGAGGAGAAACGGTCCTCCTGGATATCGCGCTGTGCACGCACGCCCAGTGAGACCGCTTCGCCGGCCTGCTGCTCGATGGCCGTCAGCAGTTCTTCGATCGCCCTGCGGCCGCTGTCCTGTCCCCAGACCATCGTCTTGCCGCCTCTCCCCGCGGATGGACGCTCGCTCGGTTTCCGAGTCGGTCTTGAGGATGCGTGAAAAAATTTAAGAAATGTCTGATCCGTCGCACAGGTCGAGCAGGACTGGCGTGTGGTCGGACGCTTTTTCCGCACCGCGCGGGAGGCGGTCGATGCGGCATTCCACCAGACGGTCGGCGGCCTGCGGGGACAGCAGGAAATGGTCGATGCGCAACCCCAGATCCCGCGGCCAGCAGCCCGCCTGATAGTCCCAGAAGGTGTAGGCGTGGTCGTCGTCGTGAAGGGCGCGGTAGGCTTCGGTCAGCCCCAGATTCAACAAGGCGCGGAATTTCGCTCGCGATTCGGGCTGGAACAGGGCGTCGCCGGCGAAGGCCGCCGGGTCGAAGACGTCGCGCGGCTCCGGGATGATGTTGTAGTCTCCGCCAAGCACGAAGGGGATTTCCTGTGCCAGCAGGCCGCGGGCGTGGGCGTGCAGCCGGTCCATCCAGCGGAGCTTGTATGCGAACTTCTCCGTCCCGAGGGGGTTGCCGTTGGGCAGATAGAGCGAGGCGATGCGCACACCGCCCACCGTGGCCTCGACATAGCGGGCCTGCTCATCCTCCGGCTCTCCGGGCAGGCGGGTCAGCACGTCCTCGTGCAGCGCCTTGGAGAGGAACGCCACGCCGTTGTAGGACTTCTGCCCCACCGGCGTGACGTGATAGCCGAGGTCCTCGAAGGCGGCGCGGGGGAAGGCCGCGGTTTCGCACTTGATCTCCTGCAGAAGCGCGACGTCCGGGGACTCCGCGCGCAGCCAGTCGGTGATCAGCGGAAGGCGGGCCTTCGCCGAATTGACGTTCCAGGTGGCGATCTTCACGTCGTGTTCTTCTTGTTCGGCAAAGGCCAGGGAAAAAAGGAACCGTCAGGCGGCGAAGGAGTTGCCGCAGCCGCAGGAGGCCGTGGCGTTCGGGTTCTTGATCTGGAACGCGGCCCCCATCAGATCCTCGACATAATCGAGGGTGGAGCCGGCGAGCAGATCCAGCGAGGCGTCGTCGGTGACGACCTTCACGCCGTTCTTCTCGAACACATGGTCGTCCTCGTTCGCCGTGGCGTCGAAGGCGAAGCCGTACTGGAAGCCGGAGCAGCCGCCGCCCGACACCGTCAGGCGCAGCATCAGGGCCGGGTCGCCCTCGTGCTCGATCAGGAAGGCGACGCGCTTGGCGGCGCTGTCGGACACGGCGAGAACGCGCGCACCCTCTTGCGCGGTGGCGGGAAGGGCGGTGTCGGGCATGGGACGGACCTCGGTGTTTCGCGGGGGTGTTTCGCGGGACAGACGACACAATGACGAATGTAAGGGTGCGTCCGCCTTTCGTCAAAGGCATGTCCGGCGAACTCATGCCTGACCTGCGGTTCGCCTGCGCCCGAATGCCTGCGTACGGCTGCCGGATGTCTCGACGGGTCTCCGCCTTCGCCGTTGCACAGCGCGGTTTGCGCCGGTAGTGTCCGCGCCATGACGGCGGACTTCTTCCAGGATCGCCCGGCGCCCTATGGCTGCGACCCCGCACAGACGCGCGGCCGGCTGTTCCCGGAGCCGGAAAGCCCGACGCGCTCGTGCTATCAGCGCGACCGCGACCGCATCGTGCATTCCGGCGCCTTCCGCAAGCTGAAGTACAAGACCCAGGTCTTCGTCTATCACGAGGGCGATTATTTCCGCACACGCCTGACCCACAGCCTGGAGGTGGCGCAGATCGCCCGCTCGATCAGCCGCGCGCTGGGGCTGAACGAGGATCTGGCGGAGGCGGTGGCGCTCGCCCACGATCTTGGCCACACCCCCTTCGGCCATGCCGGAGAGGACGCGCTGAACGCCTGCATGGCGCCCTACGGCGGTTTCGCCCACAACGACCAGACGCTGCGCATCCTGACGATGCTGGAGCGGCGCTACGCCGACTTCGACGGGCTGAACCTGACCTGGGAAGCGCTGGAGGGCGTGGTCAAGCACAACGGCCCGCTGCTGCCACTTGGCAACGATGAAAGGCTGCCGACGACGCTGGCCGCCTTCCAGGAGCGCTGGGACCTGGAGCTTCACACCAACCCGGGCGCCGAGGCGCAGGTGGCGGCGCTGGCTGACGACATCGCCTACAACAACCACGACATCGACGACGGACTGCGCGCCGGCCTGTTCACCGTGGACGAGGTGGCGGAACTGCCGCTGGTGGGACCGGTGGTGCGGCAGGTCTGCGACCGCTATCCGGGGCTGGAGCGGTCCCGCCTGATCCACGAGACGATCCGGCGGATGATCAACAACATGGTCGTCGACCTGCTGGCCGAGACGCGGGAGCGGCTGGACCGCCACCGCCCAGGCAGCGCCGGGGAATTGCGCGCCCTGCCGGAGGCGGTCGTCAGCTTCTCCCCCGCGATGTTCGAGGCGCAGCGGCCCTTGCGCGCCTTCCTGAAACAGCGCATGTACCGCCATTACCGGGTCAACCGGGAAATGAGCAAGTGCAAGCGGGTGGTCACCGCCCTGTTCGACCTGTTTATGGCCGAGCCGAACACCCTGCCGACGCAATGGCAGGAGGATGTCGCGAAGCAGGGCGGGCATGGGGACCGGACGGTGCTGGCGCGGCTGGTCGCCGACTACATCGCCGGGATGACCGACCGCTACGCGCTCGCCGAATACGCCCGCCTGTTCGACATGGACGCCAAGACCTGAACGGCCCAGACCTGAACGGCCCAGACCTAAACGGCTAAGACCTAACCGGCCCAGACCTAAAGCAAGAATTGAAACGATGAACATCTTCAAGGTCTTCGAGAACGACATCCGCAAGCTGCTGGACGAGCTGGCCGCCGAGGGCCAGATCCCGGTGGGGCTCGACACCGCGCGCCTGACGGTGGAGCCGCCGCGCGAGGCGGCGCACGGCGACCTGTCGACCAACGCGGCGATGATCCTGGCCAAGCCGGCGGGCAAGCCGCCCCGCGCGCTGGCCGAGCTGCTGGTGGCGAAGCTGAAGACCCGCCCCGACGTGGCGAGCGCCGAGATCGCCGGTCCGGGATTCGTGAACCTGCGCCTGTCGGCCGATGTCTGGCGCGACCGCATCCGCGACGTGCTGACGGCCGGCACCGCCTATGGCGAGAGCGTGCTGGGCGGCAAGCGTCCGGTGAACGTCGAGTATGTGTCGGCCAACCCCACCGGCCCGCTGCACGCGGCCCATGGCCGCGGCGCCGTGTTCGGCGACGCGCTGGCCGCCCTGCTGGAGAAGGCGGGCTACGCCGTCTCCCGCGAATATTACATCAACGACGCCGGCGCCCAGGTCGACGTGCTCGGCCGCTCCACCTTCCTGCGCTACCGCGAGGCGCTGGGCGAGGAGATCGGCGAGATCCCGGCGGGCCTCTATCCCGGTGAGTATCTGAAGGAGGTCGGGCAGGCCCTGTCCGAGCGCGACGGCAACAGGTGGGTCGGCGCGGACGAGGCCGACTGGCTGCCGGCCTGCCGCGATTTCGCCATCGCCACCATCATGGAATGGATCAAGGAGGATCTCGGCGTCCTCGGCGTCCGCATGGACGTCTACAGCTCCGAACGCGCTCTGGTGAAGGCCGGTGCGGTGGACACGGCGCTGAAGGCGCTGGAGGACCGCGGCCTGATCTATGTCGGCGTGCTGGAGCCGCCGAAGGGCAAGAAGCCCGACGACTGGGAGCCGCGCCCGCAGACCCTGTTCAAGTCCACCGACTTCGGCGACGACGTCGACCGCCCGCTGAAGAAGTCGGACGGGTCCTTCACCTACTTCTCCAACGACATCGCCTATCACTACGACAAGCACCGCCGCGGCTTCGACCTGCAGATCGACGTGTGGGGCGCCGATCATGGCGGCTACGTCAAGCGCATGCAGGCGGCGACCACGGCGATCACCGAGGGCAAAGCGTCGCTGGACGTGAAGCTGTGCCAGCTCGTCCATCTGATGAAGAACGGCGAGCCGGTGAAGATGTCCAAGCGCGCCGGCACCTTCGTGACGTTGCGCGACGTGATCGAGGAGGTGGGCCGCGACGTCGTCCGCTTCATCATGCTGACCCGCCGCAACGACCAGACACTGGACTTCGACTTCGCCAAGGTCGTCGAGCAGTCGAAGGACAACCCGGTCTTCTACGTGCAGTACGCCCACGCCCGCTGCCGCTCGGTCCTGCGCCACGCCGCGACGGCGTTGCCGGGGGCCGACCTGTCGCTGGCGGCGCTGGCCGCCAAGGCCAACCTAGCCCGCCTCGACAGCGAGGAGGAGTTGGCGCTGGCCAAGCGCATGGCGACCTGGCCGCGTCTGGTCGAATCCGCCGCCGAGGCGCACGAGCCGCACCGCGTGGCCTTCTACCTCTACGATCTCGCCAGCGACTTCCACGCGCTATGGAACAAGGGCCGCGACGACACCAGCCTGCGATTCCTGATCGACGGCGACGAGGAGGTGACGGTGGCCCGTCTGGCGCTGATCAGCGCGGTCGCCACGGTGATCGCCTCCGGCCTTGCCGTCATGGGCGTGGAGCCGGTGGAGGAATTGCGGTCATGAGGTATGAGGGCGATGCCAACTACGCCAGCGACCCCTACGGCACGCCGCCGCAGCGGGGAGGTCGGCGCGGTCTGCTCGGCCTCGGATTGGCGGTGGTTGGCATCGTGGCCTTCGCCGGCGCGATCGTCGTGGTCTATGGTAGCGGAAGCCGCGGCACGCCGGACGGCGCTCCGCCCCTGTTGATGGCGGAAACCGCGCCGACCAAGTCCCGTCCGGAGCAGCCCGGCGGCATGGAAGTGCCCCACCAGGACAAGCTGGTCTACGAGCGGCTGAACGACCGCGGGGCGAAGTCGCAGATCGAGCGGCTGCTGCCGCCGCCGGAGGAGCCGTTGCCGCGGCCGGTCGTGGCCCCTCAGGTGCCACCGTCGCCGACCCTGCCGGAGGCGCCCGCGGTGGCCCAGCTTCCGCCGCCGCCGCCGGGTTCCACCACCACGGTGCCGCGCCAGGAGGGGGCGCCGCCGCCCGCTGCCGCTCCGGCCGCGCCGCCCGCCGTGGCCGCTCTTCCGGCCCCGGCACCGGCGGCTCCGGCGCCCAAGCCACAGCCCGCGCCGCCCGCCGCCAAGCCGGCCCCGGCTCCGCCGCAGGCCCAGACGCCTCCCCAGGCGCCGCCCGCCGCGGCGCCCAAGCCGCAGCCTGCGCCGGCCGCCGCTCCGGCTCCGCAGCCGGCACCCGCTTCGGCACCCGCCAAGGCGTCGGGTGGGGGGAACTGGCGCGTCCAGCTCGCCGCGGTGCGCAGCGAGGCCGAGGCCTCGAGCGAATGGAAGCGCCTGACCAGCCGCTACGGCGCGGCGCTCGGCGGGCTGTCCATGCAGGTCGCCAAGGCCGATCTGGGCGAGAAGGGCATCTTCTACCGCATCCAGGGCGTCGGCCTCGACGAGGAGCGCGCCAAGTCGGTCTGCGCCCAGCTCAAGTCCCAGAATGTGGGGTGTGTGGTTGTCCGTCCCTGATCCGGCCTCGCCGAACGCCCGAAACGCGTCAGGACCTCATCGCGACCCCCATCGCGCGGTGGTGTTCGGCGCCGCCGGCACCGCCCTGACCGTGGACGAGCGCGCCTTCTTCCGTGACGCCGATCCGCTGGGATTCATCCTGTTCCGGCGCAACTGCGACACGCCGGAGCAGGTCCGCGCGCTGGTGGCGGAGATGCGCATGGCGGTGGGCCGCGCCGACGCCCCGGTGCTGATCGACCAGGAGGGCGGGCGGGTGGCCCGCATGCGCCCGCCGCACTGGCCGGCTTTTCCGCCGATGCGCGCCTTCGGCGACCTCGCGGCCCGCGACGCCGCCGCCGGGCGGGAGGCTGCCGGGATCAACGCCCGGCTGCTGGCGCTGATGCTGGCGGATTGCGGCGTGACGGTGGATTGCGCCCCGGTCTGCGACGTGCCGGTGGAGGGCGCCCACGATATCATCGGCGACCGCGCCTTCTGCGGCGATCCGGCCCGTGTCGCCGATCTGGCGCGGGCGACCTGCGAGGGGCTGATGGCCGGCGGCGTGCTGCCGGTCATCAAGCATCTGCCCGGCCATGGCCGGGCCTTCACCGACAGCCACGCCGAGCTGCCGGTGGTCGACGCCCCGCGCGAGGCGCTGGAGGCCACCGACTTCGCGCCCTTCCGCGCTTTGGCCGACATGCCGCTCGGCATGGTCGCCCATGTGGTGATGAAGGCCATCGACCCGGACGCGCCCGCCAGCACTTCGGCGATCGTGGTGCGCGACGTGGTGCGCGGCGCCCCCATCGGCTTCGACGGGCTGCTGTTCAGCGACGACCTGTCGATGGGCGCGCTGGCCGGCGGCATGCGCGGTCGGGCCGAGGCGGTCCTGGCCGCCGGGCTGGACGTCGTGCTCCATTGCAACGGCGTGATGGAGGAGATGGTGGCGGTGGCCGAGGGCGTTCCGGCGATGAGCGGCGCGGCCGTCCGCCGCTGGGCGAGGGCCGAGGCGATGCTAGGCCCGGTGCAGCCCGTGGACGCCGATGCCTTGCGGGCGCGTCTGGCGGAATTGCTGGGAACTCCCCAGGTTTAGGGCCAGGTTCAAGGCCATGCTCAGGCTTCCCGGACGGGTCCGGGGAGCGCAACGGGAGAGACGGGCGTGCTGGAAGGTCTGATCGACCGCATACCGATGATCTTCGCGGTCGCCATCCCCGCGATCCTCGCCATCACGATGCACGAGGCGGCGCACGGATTCGTGGCGATGTGGCGCGGCGACGACACGGCGTGGCGGCTGGGTCGGGTGACGCTGAACCCGCTCCGCCACATCGACCCCTTGGGCACGGTGGTGCTGCCGGCGGTGATGTATTTCACCACCGGCTTCGTCTTCGGCTGGGCCAAGCCGGTGCCGGTGAATTTCGGGCGCCTGCACCACCCCCGCCGCGACATGGTGTGGGTGGCGCTGGCCGGCCCGGGGGTGAATTTCGTGCTGGCGCTGGTTTCCGCCATCATCTGGGGCTTCACCAGCCCGCAGGGCGGGGCGATGGAGATGTGGTTCCGCGCCGCGCTGGAGGTGTCGGTTCTGGTCAACGTCGTGCTGATGGTCTTCAACATGATCCCGCTGCCGCCGCTCGACGGCGGGCGCGTGGCGGTCGGCATCCTGCCCGACGCGCTGGCCTTCCCGCTGGCCCGGCTGGAGAAGTACGGCATGCTGATCCTGATCGGCGCCTTCTTCCTGCTGCCCTTCATCGGGCGGGAGCTCGGCATGGACCTCAGCGTCTTCTCCTGGGTGCTCGGCCCGCCGGTGGATTACATGATCGAGCTGATCCGCATCCTCAGCGGCAACTGACGGCATGGTTGGCAGGAACCCCCCGGATCATGAGGACGAGGCCGCGGCGGTCAGCCCGGCGGAACAGCTCGTCCTCGTTCTGGACGGGTTCGAAGGGCCGCTCGACATGCTGCTGGCGCTGGGACGCGAGCAGAAGGTCGACCTGACGAAGATCTCCATCCTCCAGCTCGCCGACCAGTTTCTCGCCTTCATCGCCGAGGCGCGGAAGGTGCGTCTGGAGCTGGCGGCGGACTATCTCGTCATGGCGGCGTGGCTGGCCTACCTCAAGTCCCGCCTGCTGATCCCGGAGGTCGAGGACGAGGAGCCCTCGGGCGAGGACATGGCGGCGGCGCTGGCCTTCCAGCTCCAGCGGCTGGAGGCAATGAAGGGGGCGGCGGCCAAGCTGTTCGCCCGCCCGCAGCTCGGGGTGGACCGCTTCGCCCGCGGCGCTCCGGAGGATCTCGACATCCTGCGCAAGTCGGTCTTCCAGGTCACGCTCTACGACCTGCTGAAAGCCTACGGCGAGCACAGGAAGCGGCAGGAGGGCGGCGTCCTGCACATCGAACCGGTGCGCCTCTATTCGCTGGAGGACGCGGTGCGCCGCCTGTCCGAGCTGCTGGGCCGGATGCCGGACTGGGCCACCCTGTCGAGCTTCCTGCCGGACGGCGTGCGCGGCGGCCTGCTGACCCGCTCGGCGCTGGCCGCCCATTTCGCGGCGACGCTGGAACTGGCCAAGGCGGGGCAGGTGGAGCTTCGCCAGGACGGCGCCTTTTCCCCCATCTACGTCCGCCGGGCATCGCGCCGGCACGAGCAAGGCGACGAGGAATGAGCGGACCCGACGGCATGATCCAGGAGATCGACAACCCGGAGGAGGTCGAGCAGCGATTGCGCGATCTGCGACTGCTGGAAGCTCTGCTGTTCGCCTCCGCCGACCCACTGGACGAGGAGACTCTGGGCAGGCGGTTGACCCGCGACGCCGACGTCCGGGCGCTGTTGGAGGAATTGCGCGTCCATTACGCGGCGCGCGGCGTGAACCTGATCCGCACCGGCGCCGGCTGGTCCTTCCGCACGGCGGTGGACCTCGCCCCGCTGCTGCGGCAGGAGGAGGAGGTCTCCAAGAAGCTGTCCCGCGCCGCCATCGAGACGCTGGCGATCATCGCCTACCACCAGCCGGTGACACGCGCCGAGATCGAGGCGATCCGCGGTGTGGCGACCAGCAAGGGCACGCTGGACATCCTGATGGAAAATGGCTGGATCAGGCCGGGCCGCCGCCGCGAGACGCCGGGGCGTCCGCTGACCTGGATCACCACCGACCATTTCCTCGACCATTTCGGCCTGGAGACGTTGCGCGACCTGCCGGGGGTGGAGGATCTGCGCGCCGCCGGCCTGCTCGATTCGCGGCCGGTGCTGCTGGGCATCGGCGGAGCCGGCCTGGAAGATGCGGAACCATCGGAAAACGCTGACGATTCCGATACCTGAGCGGAATGCTCGAAAATAAGAACCATTTGCATCGGGGTCGGCGCACCGGTAGTAAGGTCAATCGACCGCCATCAAACGACCCCCGGGCCGCTTCAGACTGGGACCGCCATAGACTGGGACTGCCATGGATCGTCCGTCCGTCACCGACGCCCGTTCTTTCTCCGCGACCGGAGACGCCGTTTCCGAACCCCGGCCCGCCAGCCTGCGCAATGCGCTGCGCGACAAGGCGTCGGCCCTGTTCAGCCGCGGGACCGATCCGCGGCAGGGCGCGCCCTGTGAAGCCGCGCCGGTCACGCTCCCGAGCAACGGGCGGCATCTCGACGCCTTCGGCCCGCAGGGCAGTGGTGCCGCCATCGCGGTGGAGGCCCTGGCGCTGAACGGCGTCACCCACCGCTACGGGCGCGTCGTCGCCGTCGACGACGTCAGCGTGACCATCGGGGCGGGGGAGATCGTCTGCCTGTGCGGCCCGTCCGGCTGCGGCAAGTCCTCGCTGCTGCGCATCGCCGCGGGGCTGGAGGCGGTGCAGACCGGCTCCGTCCGCATCGGGGGAACCGTGGTGGCGGACGAACGCGGCGCGGTGCCGCCAGAACGCCGCGGCGTCGGCCTCGTCTTCCAGGATTACGCGCTGTTTCCGCACTTGTCGGTGCTCGACAACGTGCGGTTCGGCCTGACCGCCCTGTCCGGCGAGGCGCAGCGCAAGCGCGCGCTGGAAACGCTGGGGCAGGTCGGCATGGCCGGCTACGCCGATTCCTTCCCGCACCATCTGTCCGGCGGGCAGCAGCAGCGCGTGGCGCTGGCCCGCGCGCTCGCCCCGAACCCGGCGGTTCTGCTCCTCGACGAACCCTTCTCGGGTCTGGACGCCCGGCTGCGCGAGCAGGTGCGCGACGAGACGCTGCACGTGCTGAAGCAGAACGGCGCCGCCACCATGCTGGTCACCCACGACCCGGAAGAGGCCATGTTCCTGGCCGACCGCATCGCGCTGATGCGCGCCGGCAAGGTCGTGCAGGTCGGCAACCCGGTGGACCTCTACACCCGCCCGGTCAACGCCTTCGCAGCGGAATTCTTCGGCGAGGTCAACCGGCTGTCCGGCGTCGTGCAGGGCGGTGCGGTGGACACGCCGGTCGGCCCGATCCCCACGGAGATCGCGGAAGGCACCGCCGTGGAGGTGCTGATCCGCCCGGAAGCGCTGAAGCTGTCCGCCCAGCCCGCCGCCACGGTCCCCGCCGGGGACCTGCCGGTTCTGGCGCGGGTGATGGCGGCGCGCCTGCTGGGTCGCTCCAGCCTAGTGCATCTCGACGTGCCGGACGGGAAGGGCGGATCGGTGCATCTGCACTCCCGCATGCCCGGCCAGTTCCTGCCCCCCGAACAAAGTCATGTCTCGGCGTGCATGGACCTGTGTCAGGCCTTCGTTTTTCCAGCCGGTGCACCCACTTAGTCGTTTGAGCGGTTTCACCCGACCGATCGTTGCGGGAGGGGAACCTTTCTGCCATAGTGCCGCCCCGCCATTGGGCTGCCTGTTCAGGAAACGTGTGTCATGGGATTCTCCAGCGTCTGGCATTGGGTCATCGTCCTTCTGATCGTCCTGCTCCTGTTCGGCGCCGGCAAGCTGCCGAAGGTCATGGGCGACCTCGCCAAGGGCATCAAGAACTTCAAGGCCGGCCTGAAGGACGAGGAAGAGGGTGCTGCTCCCGGTGCCGACTCCAAGGTCCTGCCGAACCAGCCGGTTCCGCCGGCCCAGCCGGTGTCCTCGGTCCATCCGGTTCCGCCCGCCCCGGTTCCGCCCGCTGCCGACCCCGGCGTGAAGAAGGACGAGACGGCCCGCACCTGACCGTCCGGCGCCCTTCATCCCCGCGCCGCTTCGAAAGGCTGAGGAGCCATGTTCGACATCGCATGGTCGGAACTGATGGTCATCGCGGTCATCGCCCTCGTGGTGATCGGCCCGAAGGACCTGCCCAAGGCCATCTACACCCTGGGAAAATGGGTGAAGAAGGCGCGCGTCGTCGCGCGCGATTTTCAGGGCCACATCGACGACATGATGCGCGAGGCGGAGCTTGACGAGCTTCGCAAGGAGGCCCTGAAGGTCCGCGACACGAACCTCCAGAAGATGGTCGAGAACACGATCGATCCAAAGGGGGAACTGAAGGGCGCCTTCGACGTGGGGGCCAACCTCGGGGCCGACGGCTATCACGGCAGCCCGCCGGAGGATGGCCAGACCCCGACGGTCGCTTCCCCCGTGCCTCCCGTCGGATCGCCGCAGGTGACGGCGGCCCAGCCGCAGCCGGCGACCGAACCGCCGGTCACGGCCGCGCTTCCTCCGGCTCCGCCCGCGGAATTCGTCCCGGCCCCGGCCCAGCCGCCGGTTCCGGCCTCCGCCGATTCCGCTGCGGCGGCAACCACGAACAAGCAGGCGTGACCTAAGTGTCCGGCGAAACGCGCATGACCGGCGAGTCTGACGACGAGCTCGAAGAAAGCAAGATGCCGCTGATCGACCATCTGGTCGAGCTGCGCAACCGTCTGATGTACGCGACGCTGGCGATCATCATCGCCTTCTTCGTGTGCTACGCTTTCTCGGACCGCATCTATAACTTCCTGGTCCAGCCCCTGGCCGACATCCTGGCCGGGCAGGGGCGGCGGATGATCTACACCGGCCTGACCGAAGCCTTCTTCACCTATGTGAAGGTGGCCTTCTGGGCCGGCTGCTTCCTGTCCTTCCCCATCGTCGCCAGCCAGATCTGGATGTTCGTCGCACCCGGCCTCTACAAGCACGAGCGCAAGGCCTTCCTGCCCTTCCTGGCGGCTACCCCGATCCTGTTCTTCCTGGGCGGGGCGATGGTCTATTACTTCATCTTCCCGCTGGCTTGGCGCTTCTTCCTGGGGTTTGAATTCCACCCGGGGATGGACACCAGCGCCCTGCCGATCGAGTTCGAGGCTCGCGTCAGCGAGTATCTCGGCCTCGTCATGCACCTGATCTTCGCCTTCGGTCTGGCCTTCCAGCTTCCGGTCCTTCTGACCCTGCTGATCCGTGCCGGCCTGCTGACGACGGAGACCCTGGCCGCCAAGCGGCGCTACGCCATCGTGTTCGTCTTCGTCGTAGCGGCGATCCTGACACCGCCGGACGTCATCAGCCAGGTCGGTCTCGCCATTCCGTTGCTGGCACTCTACGAGGTGTCGATCCTGATCGGCCGCCGCATCGAGAAGACGCGCGGCGTGGACGAGACGGAAGCGGAGCAGGCGTAAGCCGTTCCGCTCTCATCCCGCCGCCTCGGCGATCACAACCTGATTGCGGCCGTTCCGCTTGGCCCGGTACAGGGCCAGATCGGCGGCCGCCAGCGCCGTGTCGAGATCCTCGCCGCTGCGACAGGCGGCGATGCCGATGCTGACGCTGGCGGCAATCTCCTGACCCTGGAAGGCCAGCGGGCGCGCGGACACGTCGCGCCGCAGCGCCTCCGCCAGGGCCGCCGCCCCCGTGCGGTCGGTGTCGGGAAGCAGCACGCAGAACTCCTCCCCGCCATAGCGCCCGAACAGGTCGGTGCGGCGCAGCCGTGCCGTGACGGTCTCGGAGAAAAGGCGGAGAAGCGCGTCGCCGGCCAGATGGCCGAAGGTGTCGTTGACCCGCTTGAAGCGGTCGAGGTCGAGCAGCAGCAGGGTCAGCGGCGCCCCGCTGCGCTGCGACCGCGCCAACTCCCGCTCGGCGTGTTTCATGAAAGCCCGACGGTTGTAGGCGCCGGTCAGCGGGTCGATGGTGCCGATGCGGTCCAGATCGGCTTGAAGCCGTTCGCTGGTCATGGCGAGGAAGCTGAAGCCCCAGCCTGTGACCGCCAGAATGGCTTCCAGGAACCCGGCGCTCTGCACCAGATTGGGCATCAGAACGCTGTCCACCGGTCCGCCCCAGGCGGTCAGCACGGCGCGCCCGGCAACGAACAGGGCGTGGATCAGGAACACCAGGGCGGTGACGCGCTGCGCCCGCCGCGGTTGGTCCGCCGGCCCCATGCGCCACAACTCCAGCGCCGCCAGCAGCGACAGCCCGGTGATCCCGGCGGACCCGACGAGGATGCGCGCTGTCACGTCGTTGCTCATCACCACGAACCACGCGTTGCCGGCGGTCAGTGCGGCGAGCAGCGCCAGCCCGCTCCGCCAGGGGATGGGCCGCCCGGCGAAGCTGCGCACGCCGAACCAGTTCAGCAGGTAGGTGGCGGCCACCAGAGCGTTGCTGAGAGGGATGACGAGAGCGGGCGGCCAGACCCCGTAGAGCATGACCAGCGCCATCCCGGCGGCTCCGGCCAGGGCTCCCCCCGCCCAGTATGCCAGCGCGGTGATGTGGCGATGCGCTTTCCAGGCGAGAAAAGCGGCGATGGACAGCAGAACGCCGATGCCCACCAGGACGATGACGAGGGTGCGGGTGTCGAGGATCATGTCCGGAGTGGGGAGTGCAGCGATCGATTTCGGGGTTCTGCACGCTATCCCATCGGCGGCGCCACCGATAAGTGTAGGACGCCAATCATTTCAGGGTCTCTCCCATTGGCGCGGCGCCACCACTGGACCTTCACCCAGCGGCGGACTATAACCAGCCTCCCACCCATTCCGTATCGCCGTGAGCCATGCACGACCTTCGCGCCATCCGTGAGAACCCCGAATCCTTCGACCGCGGCCTTGCCCGCCGGGGCCTTGAGGCAATGTCGCCGACGGTGCTGGACCTCGATTCGCGCCGCCGCGCCGCGCAGACCCAGTTGCAGGAGATGCAGGCGCGCCGCAACGAGGCGGCGAAGGAGATCGGCCTCGCCAAGCGGGAGGGCCGCGATGCCCAGCCGCTGATGGACGAGATGGCGCAGCTCAAGGAACGGCTGCCCCAGGTCGAGGAGGAGGAGAAGGCGCTGGGCGCCGAGCTGGACAGCCTGCTCGCCTCCATCCCGAACCTGCCCGCCGACGACGTGCCGGAAGGCCCGGACGAGACCGCCAACGTCGAAATCCGCCGTTGGGGCGAGCCGAAGGCCATCGCCGACGCCAAGCAGCATTTCGAGCTGGGCGAAGCGCTGGGCCTGATGGATTTCGAGGCGGCGTCGCGCATGTCCGGCGCCCGCTTCACCGTCCTGAAGGGCGGGCTGGCCCGGTTGGAGCGCGCTCTTGCCGACTTCATGCTGGACATCCACACCGGCGAACACGGCTACACCGAGATCGCGCCGCCGCTGATGGTGCGCGACAACGCCCTGTTCGGCACCGGCCAGCTTCCGAAGTTCGAGGAGGACCTGTTCCGCGCGGGCGATCACTACCTGATCCCGACCTCGGAAGTGCCGCTGACCAACCTCGTCAACGACCAGATCGTGGCGACGGAGGAACTGCCCCATCGCTACACCGCGCTGACCCCCTGCTTCCGCGCCGAGGCCGGTTCGGCGGGGCGCGACACCCGCGGCATGATCCGCCAGCACCAGTTCTGGAAGGTCGAGATGGTCAGCGTCACCGCGCCGGACCAGTCGGAGGCGGAGCACCAGCGCATGACCCAGTGCGCCGAAACCATCCTGCAGCGGCTGGGGCTGCCCTACCGCGTGGTGACGCTGTGCACCGGCGACATGGGCTTCTCCGCGCGCAAGACCTACGACATCGAGGTCTGGCTGCCCGGCCAGAACATGTACCGCGAGATTTCGAGCTGCTCGAACTGCGGCGACTTCCAGGCGCGCCGCATGAAGGCCCGTTGCCGTCCGAAGGCCGAGAAGCAGACGCAGTTCGTCCACACGCTGAACGGCTCGGGCGTGGCGGTCGGGCGCTGCCTGATCGCGGTGCTGGAGAACTACCAGCAGCCCGACGGCTCCATCCTGGTTCCCGAAGCGCTCCGGCCCTACATGCGCGGGCTGGAAAGGATCACCGCCTGATGTTCGATCTCCCGCTCGACCTGTCGAACGCGCGCATCCTCGTCACCAACGACGACGGCATCCACGCGCCGGGCCTGAAGGTGCTGGAGGCCATCGCGCGCTCCCTCACCGACGACGTGTGGGTGGTGGCGCCGGAGATGGAGCAGTCGGCGGCCAGCCACTCGCTGACCATCAACCGGCCGCTGCGGCTGCGGCAACTGGACGAGCGGCGCTACACGGTGGACGGCACGCCGACCGACTGCGTGCTGCTGGCCGTCAACCACATCATGAAAGACGCCCGCCCGACGCTGGTCCTGTCCGGCGTCAACCAAGGCTCCAACATCGGCGAGGACGTGACCTATTCGGGCACCATCGCGGCGGCCATGGAGGCGACCCTGCTGGGCGTTCCGGCCATCGCGCTCAGCCAGCACTACGAGAACCGCGCCCAGATCGACTGGTCGACGGCGGAGCGCTGGGGGGCGGAGGTGATCCGCAAGGCCGTCTCCACGCCCTGGCCGAAATACGTCCTGCTCAACGTCAACTTCCCGGCCCGTCCGGCGGATCAGGTGACCGGCATCCAGGTCGTCCGCCATGGCAAGCGGAAGATCGGCGACGAGCTGGTTGAGCGTGTCGATCCGCGCGGGAAGCCCTATATCTGGATCGGGACGCTCCGCGGGGAGGCCGACGTGGCGTCCGATACCGACATCCACGTGGTCTTCCATGGCGGCATCTCGGTAACTCCGATCTATCTGGATCTGACGCACACGCCGACGCTCCAGACCTTGCGGCACGCGTTCGAATGAGATCGTTTCCAATATGAATGGGTAGGGTGTGACGGTCGAGGCACGCAAGATCCGGCTTCTGATGGCGTTGCGCCGCAACGGCGTGACCGACACCCGGGTTCTGGCCGCGATCGAGCGCATTCCGCGCGAACGCTTCGTCCCGGAGCCCTTCCAGGATCAGGCGTGGGAGGACACGGCGCTTCCCATCGACCTCGGCCAGACCATCAGCCAGCCGCTGATCGTTGCGCTGATGACTCAGGCGCTGGAACTGGAGGAACGGCAGACGGTGCTGGAGATCGGCACCGGCTCCGGCTATCAGGCGGCGATTTTGTCGCGGCTGTGCCGGCGGGTCTACACCGTCGAACGGCTGCGTCCGCTGCTGGCCGAGGCGGAACAGAGATTCCAGGCGCTGCGCCTGAACAACATCACGACCCGCCATGGCGATGGGACGAAGGGTTGGCCCGAGCAGGCACCGTTCGAGCGCATACTGGTCACGGCCGCCGGAGGCCCCGATGCGCCAAAGGACTTGACGGATCAGCTCGCCGTTGGTGGTGTCATGGTCATCCCGCTGGGGGGCGACTACCGCGGCCAGCGGGTCGTCCGCATCCGGCGGACCGAAACCGGTCTTACACGGGAGGACTTGTGGCCCGTCCGCTTCGTACCGTTGCTGTCCGACCCTCCATCTCCTCCAGGGACGGAGTAGCCGACCCGTTCGGCGTGACATCCAGCGTAATTGGGCGCGCCCTCCTCGCGGCGCTGGCGGTGCTGCCGCTGCTCGCCGCCTGCCAGCAGCGCACCGGCGATCTGGCGCCGGTCACCTCGGTGTACAACACTCCGGATTCCATCGGCGGCGCCGTCATCGTGCAGCGGGGGGACTCCGCCTATTCGCTGTCGCGGCGTTACAACGTGCCGCTGCGCGACCTGCTGGAGGTCAATCACCTGTCGCCGCCCTACCAGCTGCAGGTGGGACAGCGTCTCGTCCTGCCGGTGTCGCGCCAGTACATCGTCCAGCGCGGCGACACGCTCTACGGCATCTCCCGCATGTTCAGCGCGGACATGAGCGAGCTGACGCGACTCAACGGCCTGACTGCCCCCTACGCCGTGCAGGCCGGGCAGCCGCTGCGCCTGCCGGGCGGTGACGCGCCGGGCGGCACCGCGGTGGCCCAGGCGCCGTCCTCCAGCGCGGGGGCCGCGGTCGGCGGCGTGGTGGCCTCGGCGCCGGTCAAGCAGGTGTCGCGCGGGTCCATCCAGGCGGCGGAACTGCCGCCTCCGGGCGCCTCGATTCCGGCCCCGGTCGAAAGGGCTCCGGTGGACAGCCCGTCATCAACCGCGACCGTCCTCGCCCCGGTGCCCGGCGCCAAGCCGGCCGCCGCGCCGGAGGTGGCGACCGGAGCGCCCCTCTACCAGCCGGGGCAGGCCCCGACCTCGCTGCGCCCGCCCGGCCAGAAACCCGCCGTCCCGGAACCGGCGCCCGCGCCGCGCCCTGTCGAGGCCGCTCCGGTCCCGGCTCCGCCGCCGGCACCGGCCCAGGAGGTCGCCGCCGCTCCGCCCCCGCCGCCCAAGGCGGTGGAGGCGCCGCCGCAGCGCGCCACCGGCCGTCTGCTCTGGCCGGTGAAGGGAAAGGTGATCTCGACCTTCGGGCCGAAGCCGGACGGTCTGCACAACGACGGTCTGAACATCGCCGCCGCCAAGGGCGCCACGGTGGTCGCCGCCGACAACGGCGTCGTCGCCTACGCCGGCAATGAGCTGCGCGGCTTCGGCAATCTGCTGCTGGTGAAGCATTCGGACGGCTTCATCACCGCCTACGCCCATCTCGACCGCATCGACGTGGAGCGTGGGACGGCGGTGAAGCGCGGGCAGGCCGTCGGCACGGTCGGCCAGACCGGATCGGTGACGAGCCCGCAGCTTCATTTCGAGCTGCGCAAGGGCAGCCAGGCGGTCGATCCGCGCGACCGCATGGAGCCGCGGGTCAGCGAAGGGGCTTCTCCAGACGGCCAGCCAGGTCCTGGATGAACTGCCAGGCCACCCGGCCGGAGCGGCTGCCGCGGGTCATCGACCATTCCACGGCCTCGGCCCGCAGCTGCTCCGCCGGGATGTCCAGCCCGAAGCGGGCGGCGTAGCCCTCGATCATCGCGAAGTAGGTCGGCTGGTCGCAGTTGTGGAAGCCCAGCCACAGGCCGAAGCGGTCGGACAGCGACACCTTCTCCTCGACCGCCTCCGCCGGGTTGATGGCGGTGGAACGCTCGTTCTCGATCATGTCGCGCGGCATCAGGTGGCGGCGGTTGGAGGTGGCGTAGAATACCACATTCTCCGGACGGCCCTCGATTCCGCCCTCCAGAACGGCCTTCAGCGACTTGTAGTGCGCGTCGTCGTGGTCGAAGGACAGGTCGTCGCAGAACAGGATGAAGCGGCGCGGCTCGTCCTTCAGCCGGGCGAGCAGGCGGGGCAGGGTGGGGATGTCCTCGCGGTGGATCTCCACCAGGGCCAGCGTGCCGGGATGGTCCTGGGCCACCGCGGCGTGCACCGATTTGACCAGCGAGCTTTTGCCCATGCCGCGGGAGCCCCAGAGCAGGGCGTTGTTGGCGGGCAGGCCGGTGGCGAAGCGGGTGGTGTTGTCCAGCAGGATGTCGCGCTGCCGCTCGACGCCGCGCAGCAGGCCGATTTCAACCCGGTTGACGGTGGGCACCGGCTCCAGCCGGTCGGGATCGGCGTGCCAGACGAAGGCGTCGGCGGCGCCGAGGTCCAGCCGGCCCGGCGGCGGCGGGGCGAGCCGTTCCAGGGCCTCGGCGATGCGGGTGAGCAAGGGCAGCAGGTGGGCGTCCGACATCGTGTTCCTTCGCAGGCGTTTCTTCCGGTTTCGTTGCGCCGACCCTAACCCGCCGGCCCGGCACCGGACAAGGACGCGCGCCAAGGAGGCGCGCTTGCGGGGGAGGCGTGCGCGCCGCTATGGTTCCTCAAACGCGAACCGAGGGCCAGCCATGCACGCAGAACGCTCCACCGATCTCCCGACGCCGGCGGGGAGCGCCGAACATGTCCTGCGGCGGCTGGAGGAAACGCCCCTGCGGGAGGACCCTTTCCCGCATCTGGTGGTGCCGGACGCCCTGCCGACAGACCTTTACGCCCGCGCCATCGCCCACTGGCCGAGGTTCGAGGCGCTGGCGCTCCTGCAGATGGACAGCCTTCCCCAGCGCTATCAGATGGTGCTGACCGACCGCAATCTGAGGGACTTGGAGCCGGAGGCTGGGGCGGTCTGGCGGGAGGTCCGCGATTGCCTGTTCGGGCCGGACACGCTCGCCCGGCTAGCGCCGCGCTTCCCTTCGCTGGCCGCCAAGCTGGAGACGCCGGTCGGAAGCCGGCCAGCCATGGTCTACGCGCGGCTGGTCGAGGACCATGCGGGCCACGCCATGCTGCCCCACACCGACGTGTTCGGCACCTTCCTGTCCATGCTGCTCTACATGCCGGCGGACGGCAGCCGCCCCGATCTCGGAACAGCGTTGTACCGGCCCCGCGATCCGTCCTTCAGCGCCAACGCCGGGCGGTCGACGGAGCGGTTCCCGCGCGGGGATTTCGAGTTGGCCGGCACCGCACCCTTCCTGCCGAACCATCTGCTGGCCTACGCGCCGTCCGGCCGTTCCTTCCATGGGGTGGAGCCGGTGGAGGCGCCCTGCGTGCGCCGCTTCCTGCTTCTCTTTGCCGTGATGGACAGCCGCGGCCCTTGAAGCCCGGCGGGCGTACCCCTATTCCATTGCATCGACGGCCCGGACCGTTATAGTCCCCGCGTCCGCGAGCGCCCGCTGCGCCTTCGGAACCAAACCACAGGGAGCCTCCAGATGTTCGTTTCGACGGCCTATGCACAGACCGCCGCGCCCGCCGCCGGTGGGGCCGACATGATCGTGCAGTTCCTGCCGCTGATTCTGATTTTCGTCGTCTTCTATTTCCTGCTGATCCGTCCGCAGCAGAAGAAGATGAAGGAACACAAGGGCATGCTGGAGTCCATCCGTCGCGGTGACCGCGTGGTGACGGGCGGCGGCATAATCGGCACGATCACCAAGGTCGGCCCGGAAGACGAGCTTCAGGTCGAGATCGCCGAGAACGTCCGCGTCCGCGTCATGCGCTCCACCGTGAATCTCGTGCTGTCGAAGTCCGAGCCGGCCAAGAGCGCCGACGAGAAGGCTGAAGAAAAGGTTGTGGACCGCAAGTAACGCGGTTCTCCGGTAGCGAACGGGACTGGTTTACGAATGCTGTATTTTCCGCGCTGGAAGATTTTTCTGATCGTCGCGATCTGCGTGCTCGGGACCATCCTCACGCTGCCGAATTTTCTCAGCCGTGAGACGTTGGCGGCCCTGCCGAACTGGTACGCGCACAACCGGGTCAACCTCGGCCTCGACTTGCGCGGCGGGTCGCACCTGCTGCTCGAGGTGGACATGGGCGCGGTCATCCGTGACCGCGTCGAAGGTCTGGTCGATTCGGCGCGCACCCAGCTCCGCAACGACAATGTCGGCTACACGGCGATCAACGCGGGCGACCGCGGCATCACCGTGCAGCTCCGCGATCCGGCGCAGGCCGAAACGGCGGTGCGGGCGCTCCGCCAGCTCGCCAACACCATCGGCGGCGGTCCGCTCGGCGGCGGGCAGCCCGACCTGGAGGTCACCTCCGGCGGCGTCGTCGTCACCGCCCGGCTCAGCGAGATCGCCCTGCGCGAGCGCGCCACCCAGGCCATCGAGCAGTCCATCGAGATCGTGCGGCGCCGCATCGACGAGACCGGCGTCAACGAGCCGACCATCGCCCGCCAGGGCAGCGACCGCATCCTGGTCCAGCTTCCCGGCGTCGAGGACCCCGACCGTGTGAAGCGCCTTCTCGGCACCACCGCGAAGATGACCTTCCGCCTGGTCGACATGAACGCCGACCCGAGCGCGGGCCGCGCCCCTCCGGGCACCGACATCCTGCCCTCGTCGGAAAGCGGGCGGGCGCAGACCGCCTACGTCATCCGCAAGAAGGTCGAGGTGGACGGCGCGAACCTGACCAACGCCACCGCGGGCAGCAATCCGCAGACCGGCGAATGGGTGGTCAATTTCGAATTCGACAGCATCGGCGCCCGCCGTTTCGCCGACGTGACCCGCGCCAACGTCGGCCGGCCCTTCGCCATCGTGCTCGATAACAAGGTCATCAGCGCTCCGGTGATCCGCGAGCCGATCACCGGCGGACGCGGCCAGATCAGCGGCAACTTCACCGCCGCCGACGCCAACGACCTCGCCGTCCTGTTGCGCGCCGGCGCGCTGCCGGCCCCGCTGAAGGTGATCGAGGAGCGCACGGTCGGCCCCGACCTCGGCGCCGATTCGATCCGCGCCGGCCTGATGGCGGTGGGCATCGGCTTCGTGCTGGTCTGCGTCTACATGATCGCCGCCTACGGTCTGTTCGGGGCCTTCGCCTGCTTCGCCCTGCTGGTCAACACCGTCCTGACGCTGGCCGCGCTGTCCCTGCTCCAGGCGACGCTGACGCTGCCGGGCATCGCCGGCATCCTGCTCTCGCTCGGTCTGGCGGTCGACGCCAACATCCTGATCAACGAGCGTGTCCGCGAGGAAACGAAGAAGGGCCGCGGCGTCTTTGGCTCGGTCGAGGCCGGTTTCAGCCGCGCCTACTCCACCATCGTGGACGCCAACCTGACCACCGCCATCAAGATGGCCATCCTGTTCGTGCTGGGCACCGGCGCGATCAAGGGCTTCGCCGTCACCATCACCTTCGGCATCCTGATTTCGCTGTTCACGGCCACCGTGCTCGTGCGTCTCATGATGGTCAGTTGGCTGCGCAAGGCGCGGCCGGCCGCCCTGCCGGTGTAAGAGGTCATACCCATGTTCCGGCTTCGTCTGGTCCCTGACAACACCAACATCCAGTTCATGCGCGGGCGACACGCCGGCCTGATCGTGTCGGCGTTCCTGTCGATCGCGTCGGTGGTGCTGTTCTTCTATCCCGGTCTGAATTACGGCATCGACTTCCGCGGCGGCATCGTCATCGAGGCGCGCACCCCGCAAGCCGCCGACTTCGCCTCGCTGCGCCACACGCTCGGTCAGCTCAATCTCGGGCAGGTGGCGTTGCAGGAGTTCGGGTCGCCTCAGGACGTGCTGATCCGGCTGGAGCGCCAGCCGGGCGACGACGCGGCGCAGCAGGTGGCCGCCGACAAGGTGAGGGCCACGCTCGCCCAGGAGATTCCCGGCACCACCGTGCGCCGTGTCGAAGCGGTCGGCGCGTCGGTTAGCGGCGAACTGTTCTTCAACGGCATGCTGGCGCTCGGCCTCGCGCTGTTGGCGATGCTCGTCTACATCTGGTTCCGCTTCGAATGGCAGTTCGGATTGGGCGCCATTGTGACGCTTCTTCTGGATGTCACGAAGGTGGTCGGCTTCTACGCGATCACGGGCATGCAGTTCAACCTGACGGCCATCGCGGCGATCCTGACGATCATGGGCTATTCGACCAACGACAAAGTCGTGGTCTATGACCGCATGCGCGAGAACCTGCGCATCTACAAGAAGATGCCACTGCGCGAACTGATCGACCGTTCGATCAACGAGACGCTGAACCGCACGCTGGGCACCTCCATGTCGACGCTGCTGTCGATCCTGCCGCTGGCCTTCTTCGGTGGCGAGGCGTTGCAGGATTTCGGCATCGTGCTGATCTTCGGCATTTTCCTGGCGACCTCCTCGTCCATCTTCATCGCCGCCCCCATCTTGCTGTTCCTGGGCGAGAACCGGCTGCGGCGCAACGCGCCGGCGGACGGCGCGGCCCCGGCCGCCAACCCGACGCCCTGATCGACAAGAACAGGAAACGGACAAGAGATGGCGGACATCACGCCGATCATCCCGTCGGACCGGCAGGTCATCGACGGCTACGGGGAAGGGCAGTTCTGCGTGTCCGGGCAATGGCGCACCGGGGCGGTCGTGGTCCTTCCCGACCGCACGCAGCCCTGGCGCCCCCAGGACTTCGCCGCCCTGACGGCGGAGGACTTCGCCCCCGTCATCCAGGCGGAGCCACGGGTGGAGTTCCTTCTGCTCGGCTCCGGCATCCGGATGCAGCTTCTGCCCAAGGCCCTGCGCCAGAGCCTGCGCGACGCCGGGCTGGTCGTCGAGGTGATGGACACCGGGGCGGCCTGCCGCACCTACAACGTCCTGCTGGCCGAAGGCCGGCGGGTTGGGGCGGCGCTGCTGCCGGTGTGATCCGGTTCTTGTGCTTTGCTACGACCGTTCAAACGAAAAAGGCCCCCGATCGGGGGCCTTTTCCGTTCTGGCGATCCGGTGAAGGATCAGGCCGGGGCCTTCGACAGGCGCTCGGCCACGAATTCCCAGTTCACCAGGCTCTCCAGGAACGCCTTCACGAAGTCCGCGCGGCGGTTCTGGTAGTCGACGTAGTAGGCATGCTCCCACACGTCGGCGGTCAGCAGCGGGAAGTGGCCCTGGGCCAGCGGGGTGTCGGCGTTGGAGGTCTTGGTGACCTTCAGCTTGCCGCCGTCAAGGTACAGCCACGCCCAGCCCGAGCCGAACTGGGTGATGGCGGCGTTCGAGAACTCTTCCTTGAACTTGTCGACGCTGCCGAAGTCGGCGATCAGGCGCTTCTCAAGCTCGCCCGGGATGGCGCCGCCACCGTTCTTCTTCATGCTCTGCCAGTAGAAGGTGTGGTTCCACACCTGACCGGCGTTGTTGAAGAGGCCCTGCTTGGAGGCGTCGCCGTAGCTCTGCTTGATGACGTCTTCCAGGCTGGCGTCGGCCAGCGGGCTGTCCTTCGTCAGGTTGTTCAGGTTGGTGACGTAGGTCTGGTGGTGCTTGTCGTGGTGCAGGTGCAGCGTCTCCGACGACATGAACGGCTGCAGAGCATCATAGCCATACGGGAGCGGCGGCAGTTCGAACGCCATTGAGTTACCCTCTCTTCTTGGATTGTCCCATCTCGGCCCGTGCCTTGCAGCACGGCACCTCCGTCCGCTCAAATAGGCCCGCGGCGCGGCAAAGTGAAGGCTGGAAAAAGGCCGAGACGCGAAAAGGTGGTAATCCTAGCGGTCAGGACCGCCCGCGCGGCGAACTCGCCCGAGCGAACCGCACCTTCGAGCGTCGCCGGAAGCCCCATGTTCGTCCAATCGCCGGCCAGAACGAGGTTTTCCAGCTCCGTCCGGGCACCGGGGCGATTCGCCGCATGGACAGGGGACTGGTCCGGAGTCGCCCGGCGCTCCTTGACGATTCGGTGGGGCGGCGGGGCCGTGCCGGCCGTGCCGAGCGCTTTCGCCACATCGCGCCACAGCGTGGCGGCGACCGTTTCGGCGGGCTGACCAGCCAGCGCGTCGGCGTCGCTGACCGTCACCGACAGAACGTCGCCGCGCCGGAACAGCCAGTCCGCCGTTCCGCCCACCAGCCCCAGGAAGGGCAGGCCCCCCGGCAGGTCAATCGGGGCGGGCAGACGGAAGTGGGCGTTGACGATGGCCCGCCCGGCGGCGGGGGGAACGGGCAACACATCGGGAAGCAGGCGCCCGGCGATCCAGGCAGGAACCGCCAGAACCACCGTGTCCTCGCTGCCAAGCGGGATGCGCTCGCCATCCACCGACAGGGCGGCGACACGATCCCCCGCGCGTTCCAGCCCGTCCACCCGCGTCCCGGTGCGGAGGTCCGCACCATGCCGCATCAGCCACGCCACCGCCGGATCGACCAGGGCGGCCGAGAGGCCCTTCTCCGCGAACAGGGGGCGGCAGGCCGCCTCGCCGCGCAGCAGCGTTTCCCGCAGCACGGCCCCGAACAGCCGGGCGGACACCCGCTCCGGCGCCCCGTTCATCACCGACACGGCGAGAGGGCGCCACAGCCGCTCGTAGAGCGCTCCGTCGGGGGGCAGGGCGTCGGCCACCGCCGCCTCGGGGCGGGCGGTCAGGGTCCGCAGGGCGGCGAGGTAATCGGCAGGGCGGCTTCCCGGCACGCGGCGGGCCTTGTCGAACAGCCACAGCCCACCGGGGCGCAGGCACCAACGCTCGCCGCTGCCGAGGTCGAGGAAAGGAAAGGCGGCGGGGCGCAGCTCGCTCAGAGCCTCGCTCGCGCCGACCCGCTCCAGATAGCCGAGCAGGGAGCGGTTGCCGCTGAGCGCCAGATGGCTGCCATTGTCCACCACACGGTCCAGCGTGGCGTCGTAAAAGGAGCGGCAGCGTCCCCCGGCCTGCGGCGCGCTCTCATACAGGATGACCCGGCGCCCGGCCTCGGTCAGGCGGACGGCGGCGGACAGACCGGCAAGGCCGGCGCCGACGATGTGGACGGTGCCCAAGCCGGCCCGTCAGGCGGCGGGCGGATAGCCGAGCGCGCAGCGCACGGCCACCAGGGCGCATTCGCGCTTGCCGACCCGCACCCGCCGGTCGAGGTCGCGCCATCCCCGCGCGCGCAGGCGCACCAGCAGCCGGTGGTACAACACCATCATGGCGACCGCCGCCCACAGCGAACCGCGACGCCCGCCGGACTGGCCTTCGGCCAGCGCCCGCCGCGCTTCGGCAAAGCGCTCCTCGGCCAGGACGGCCAGCGCCTCGCAGGTCTGGGGCAGGTTGGGGTGGGCGAGCACCGTGGCCGGGTCGGAACTGCCGATGCCGGCGTCGTCGAGCAGTTCACGCGGCAGATAGAGTCGCCCGATGTCGGCGTCCTCCGTCAGGTCGCGCAGGATGTTGGTCAGCTGCAGCGCCTCGCCCAGCGCCAGGGCGAAGGCTTCGGTGGAGGCATCGGCCCGGTCGAACACGCGGATCGCCAGCATGCCCACCGCGCCGGCCACCCGGCGGCAATAGAGGCGCAGGGTCGGCAATGCCGGGCCGGTCATGCCCCCGCTGTTGCCGGCCCCATTGCCGTCACCCGCGGGGATGTCCATCGCCATGCCGTCGATCAGCGCTTCCAACTCGCCGCGTGGCAGGCCGTAGCGTTCGATGGCTCCCTTCAGGGCGGCGCCCAGGGAGCTGGAGGGCGCGCCGCCGGCATAGAGGCCGCGGATCTCCGTCCTCCAGGCATCGAGCGCCGCGCGCTTTTCCGCGGGCTCGCCGGGCTCGTCCGCGATGTCGTCGATTCGCCGGCAGAAGGCGTAAATGGCGAACATCGCCGCCCGTTTGGAGCGGGGGAGAAGCAGCATCGGCCAGTAGAAGGTGCTTCCCGACCGCCCGGTCACCGCCGCCGCCGCGGCAGCCGGGCTGCCGGCGGTGTCGCTCTGCGTCGAATCCAGCGATGGCTGCGGCATACGTCGGTCCTGCGTGGTGTCGGTCGAAGAGGCCGGAGTCTATTTGCTCCCGATGGCGCGCGCCAGCCCGCGTGCGGTGGCGAACAGCTTGTGATGCGTGCCGAGCACCACCCGCTTCTTCAGCGGGTCGCGGCTGCGCAGCCGCTGCGCCAGCGACTCGGCGAGGCTGAGGATCACCGACGCTTCCATCCGCAACCCGCGGTGCTGGATCAGGCCGGGCAGGGGGGCGGCGCGTTCCAGCAGCCGGTCGGTATGCTCGAGCGTGCGGTCGAAGATGGCGCGCAGCTTGGCATCGCTCTCCGTTTCCACCAGCCGCTCGACGCTGATCGCCGAATCGTCGAACCAGACCAGCGGGATGTAGCAGCGCCCGAGCTGGCTCCAGTCCTCCCGGCAATCCTGGAGGTGGTTCAGCACCTGCAAGGCGGTGCACAGCGCGTCCGACGCCGGCCCGGCGGCCACGCCCTCACCGTGCAGGTCCAGCAGGTAGCGCCCGACCGGGTTGGCGGAGAAGCGGCAGTAGAGCAGCAGGTCGCTCCAGCTGTGGCACCGCGCGCCCACCGCGTCACGCCGGAAGGCGCGCAGCACCTGCCGGGGGTGGCGGTCGCTGACCCCGGTCGCCTGCAGGCTGGCGCGCAGGTCCAGCGCCGGCTTCAGATAGGCGTGCTTGGCCTGCCCGGTGGTCAGCGAGCGTTCCAGCGCCTCCAGATAGGCGAGCTTGGTCTCCGGCTCGAGATCGGGGTCGTCGGCGATGTCGTCGCCCAATCGGACGAACCGGTAGAAGGCCATGACATGCGGCCTGAGATGCTTCGGGAGCAGGCGCGAGGCGACCGGAAAATTCTCCGAGTCCGCGTCCTTGCGGGCGACCGGGCTGGGTTTGCGGGGCTTGGTGGGGGCGACGTTGAAATCGGCCATTGTTCCGCCTGCTGCGCGTCGGGGCTGGTGTGGAGAGCCTGTCTGCCTAATATAAGGCGCTTGCGGGCTTTGCCCCGCTTCCAAACTGTGCCACCCCCATTTTTCCAGAACAGGCATCACATGGCGAAGGCGACCCCCGACCTGTCCTATTGCGGACGGGAGGTGCGGAAATATGACAACGACCGCTTCCTGACCTGCCTCTTCGCTCCGGCGGAGCGCCGCGAATCGCTGTTCGCCCTTTATGCCTTCAACCTTGAAATTGCCAAGACCCGCGAGGTGGTGACCGAGCCGGTGCTGGGCCAGATGCGGCTGCAATTCTGGCGCGATGCGCTGGATAAGGTCTATGAGGGAGGCGCCGTGCCCAAGCACGCGGTGATGGAGCCGCTGGCCGCCGCCGTACGGGAGGGCGGGCTGAGCCGCACCCTGTTCGACCGGCTGATCGACGCGCGGGAAGCCGACCTCGACGACACCCCGCCGGCCAACATGTCCTGCCTCGTCAATTATGCCGAGGTCACCGGCGCGCCGCTCGTTCAACTCGCGCTGGAGATCCTGGGGGCGAAAGGTGCCGACGCGGCGGAGGCCGGGCGTCAGGCCGGGATCGGCTACGCGCTGGCCGGCATCGTCCGGGCGGTGCCCTTCCACGCCCGCCAGCACCGCCAGCTTCTCCCAGCCGACCGCATGGCGGCGCACGGTGCCAAACAGGGCGACCTGTTCGAGCTGCGCTCCACCCCCGAGCTGCGCCCCGTGGCGCGCGAGGTTGCGGAGGCCGCCCGCGACCATCTGGCGAAGGCCCGTGCGCTCCGCCGGTCCGTGCCGCGTGCCGCCCTGCCGGCCCTGTTGCCGGCGGTGCTGGCCGGGCTGCATCTGGACGCGCTGGCGCGGGAGGGCAACGACCCCTTCGCCGCGCGCGTGCTGATGCCCCACCCGCTGCGCCACGCCAAGCTGGCCTGGGCGGCGTTGCGCGGGCGGTTCTGACCCTTTCGAATCAAGCCGCGCGGATCATCGCCACGAACCGCTCCACCTCGTGGCGCAGCTGGTCGGCCTCACGCGACAGGTCGCCGGCGGCGTCGAGCGCCTGATCGGCCATCGTGCCGGTGGACCCCGCCGCCTGCGTCACCCCGCCGATGTTGTCCGACACGGCGGCGGTGCCCATCGACGCCTGCTGGACGTTGCGGCTGATCTCCTGGGTGGCGGCGCCTTGCTGCTCCGCGGCGGCGGCGATGGCGGTGATCGTTTCGTTGATGGCGATGATGCTCCGCCCCACCGTCCCGATAACGCTGACCACCGTGCCGCTGACGGTCTGCATGTCGGCGATCTGCCGCGAGATGTCCTCCGTCGCCTTCGCGGTCTGGTTGGCGAGATTCTTGACCTCGCTGGCGACCACGGCGAAACCCTTGCCGGCCTCGCCGGCGCGGGCGGCCTCGATGGTGGCGTTGAGCGCCAACAGGTTGGTCTGCCCGGCGATGCCCTGGATCAGGTTGACCACGTCGCCGATCTTCTGTGCGGCGGCGGACAGCCCTTCCAAAGTGGCGTTGGTGCGCTCCACCTCGGCCACCGCGTCCGCGGCCATCTGGGAGGAGCGGCCGATCCGCTCGTTGATCTCGCGGATGGAGCAGCTCAGCTCCTCGGCGGCGGCGGCCACCGTCTGGACGTTCTGGCTCGCCTCCTCGGCAGCCATGGAGACGGCGCTGGCCTGACGGTCGGTCTGGGTGGCGATGGCCGAGAGGTTCTGCGCGGTGCCGCGCATCGCGCCGGCCTGTTGGGACACGTTGCGCACGACGCCGCCCACCGACGCCTCGAACCGGCTGGCGACGTCGGCGAGGTCGTGCTTGCGGCGTTCGGCGGCGCGCTCCTCCTCGCGGCGGCGCTCCTCCTCCAGCTCGGCCATGCGGGTGGCGTTGTCCTGGAACAGGGCCAGCGCCCGCGCGATGGCCCCTATCTCATCGCGGCGGTCGATGCCGGCGACAGCGACGCCGCGCCGGCCGGCGACCACCGCCTCCAGCGTCGTGATGGTTCGCCGCAGCGGCGCGCCGACGATGACATGGCTGGCGGCGAGCAGCGCCACCACCAGCACCACCAGCAGGCCGAGGCCGCCGCCGATGGTGACGTCGCGCAGGCTGTCCGCCGGAGCGTTCATTGTCGCCAGCGGCAGGTTCACCAGCAGCGACCAGGGCGTGTCCGTCCCGGCGACCGACACCGGGATGAACAGGCGTTGCACCTCGCCGGCGTCCACGGCGGTCCGCGTCTCGAATCCCTGACCGGCGCGGATCGCCGACAGGGCGGACTCCAGCGCCGGGTCGGTCTTGGCGAGCGGCTGGCCCATCCGCGCGGAGTCGGGGTGCCCGGCCCAGACGCCGCCGTTGGAAAGCAGATGGACCGAGCCGGTGCCGAAGGGCGTCACCGTCTTCAGCGTGTTCCAGATGCCGTCGGTGGACAGATCGACGCCGGCCACGCCGATCACCCGGTCCTTCTCGACGATCGGAACGACCATGGAGACCAGCAGCACCTGGCGGCCCGCCACCATGTAGGCGTAGGGCTCGACCACCATGGCGCGGCGGCTGCGCTTGGGCACCTGATAATAGGCGCCATCGGGGCCGGGGTCGTCGTAGCCGATGATCGCCTCCAGCGCGACGGTGCCTGAGGCGCGGTTCCAGTAGGGAAGGAAGCGGCCCGTCTTGTCGGACCCCGGCGCGCCGATGAACTCCGCGTCACGCCCGTCGAGCGCGTTCGGCTCCATCCCGACCCAGACGCCGAGGAAGGCCGGGTTGCTGTCGGCCAGGCTCTTCAGCCAGCCGGTGAGCTGCGCCCGGTCGACCGGACCCGCAGCCTTCAGGCCGACCAGCGAGGAGGCGACGAAGCGGGCCGCGTCCATCGCGTCGTTCAACTGCGCCTGCACCGATTCGGCATAGCGGTGGCCGAGCTGGTCGCCGCTCCGCAGCGACAGGGCCTGGATGTCGGCCGCGCTCTTCATGGTCAGGGCGGTGATTCCCGCCGCGAGGGCGAGAATCGTCACCAAAACCAGCACGATCACCTGTTTGAACACCAACGACTTTGCCCGAAGCATGGCCATACCGCCCCATGGAGTGCGCGATTCCGGGGGCGGATGGTCATCGGCGACGGTGAAGCCTGTCCTATGGGTTCCGTGACCGTTTCATGACGGCGTGCCGGGTCAAGAAGCGACGCCGGGAGCGGCGGCCAGCCAGCCGCCCAGATCCTCCAGGGCGCGGCGGGTGTAGGCCAGCTTGCGGTCGCGTCCGCGGATGCGCTCGTCCACCGGCGGGAACAGGCCGAAATTGACGTTCATCGGCTGGTAGGTGTCGGCGTTCGCCCCGCCGGTGATGTGGCCGAGGATCGCCCCCAGCGCGGTGGTGGCCGGTGGGGCGGACGGTTCGCCGCCCAGCCGCTCGGCGGCGGCGAAGCGCCCGGCCAGCAGGCCGACGGCGGCGCTTTCCACATAGCCCTCGCAGCCCGTCACCTGCCCGGCGAAGCGGATGCGCGGTTGCGCCTTAAGCCGCAGCGCACCGTCCAGCAGGCGCGGGCTGTTCAGGAAGGTGTTGCGGTGCAGGCCGCCGAGCCGCGCGAACTCCGCCTTTTCCAGGCCGGGAATCATGCGGAAGATCCGCGCCTGTTCGGCGTGGCGCAGCTTGGTCTGGAAGCCGACGAGGTTGTAGAGCGTGCCCAGCGCGTTGTCCTGCCGGAGCTGGACCACCGCGTAGGGGCGGCGCTCCGGCTTGTGCGGGTTGGTCAGGCCGACCGGCTTCATCGGGCCGTAGCGCAACGTGTCCACCCCGCGCTCCGCCATCACCTCGATGGGCAGGCAGCCTTCGAAGTAGGGCGTGCTCATCTCCCACTCCTTGAAGTCCACCTTCTCGGCGGTCAGCAGGGCGTCGATGAAGGCGCGGTACTCGTCCTTCTCGAAGGCGCAGTTGATGTAGTCCTTGCCGGTGCCGCCGGGGCCGGGCTTGTCGTAGCGCGACTGGAACCACGCCTTGGACAGGTCCACGCTCTCCAGATAGACGATGGGGGCGATGGCGTCGAAGAAGGCCAGCGACTCCTCGCCCGTGAAGCTGCGGATCGCCTCGGCCAGCGGCGGGGAGGTGAGGGGGCCGGTGGCGATGACGACGCTGTCCCAGTCCTCCGGCGGCAGGCCGGCGACCTCGCCGCGCTCGATGGTGATGAGGGGATGGCTGGTGATCGCCTCGGTCACGGCACCCGCGAAACCGTCGCGGTCCATGGCCAGCGCGCCGCCCGCCGGCACCTTGTGCGCGTCGGCGCAGCGCAGGATCAGCGAGCCGCAGCGCCGCATCTCCTCGTGCAGCAGACCGACCGCGTTGTACTCCGCGTCGTCCGACCGGAAGGAGTTGGAGCAGACCAGTTCGGCGAGTTGGTCGGTGCTGTGCGCCTCGGTCGGGCGGACGGGCCGCATCTCGTGCAGCACGACGGGCACGCCGCGTTGGGCGAGCTGCCAGGCGGCTTCGGACCCGGCGAGGCCGCCGCCGATGACGTGAACGGGGGAAAGGGACGTGTCGACCATATCAGCAGCTTTCACAAAGTTGCCGAACAAGTAGACCGTCGTTGTCGCGGCGGCAAGGCCAACCCGGACCAAGGCGCGGAATCGCGACCAGGATCGCCCCCACGGTCCGGCGACCCTGGTCGCTCCGCCGAAGGCCGGTGACTTACCGGGCGGCGAGCTTCTGCTTCAGGCCGTCGAAGCCCGCGGTGACGATGCCGGAGATCACCTTGCGCGTTTCCTCGTCGCTGGCGCTGTTGGAGGTGTAGTGCGCCGTCCAGACGACGCGCGCGCCCCTGCCCGCTGGTTCGGCCGACAGGGAAGCCGCGTAGTCCTTGACCGGCAGCGGGCTGGTCAGGATCGAGTAACGGATGCGGTGGCTGCTGGCGGAGGAGGAGAGCAGGCGCTCCTCGATCGCGCCGCCGCCCTTGAGGGCCAGCACGCGCTCCTGCGCGCCCTCATTCCGGCGCAGAGTGCAGCTTTCCACCGCCGGGTGCTAGGTGCCGAGGTTGCAGAAGGGGCCGATCTGCTGCCAGACCTTCTCGACCGGGTAGGGCAAGGTGGCCGATCCTAGCCGAGCGGGGACGGCTTGAAACCTGTACGTTGGTAGGACGAACAAGGAAAGGATCGGCAAGACAACGGCCGGTCCCGCCTGTGCGGAGCCGGCCGTTTCTTTTGGGACTGACGCGAAAAGTCCTTATTCGCTCTTGGTCGTCGTCGTGCGCTCGGTGGTGGTCGAGCCGCCGGTCGGCGGGGTGGTCAGGCTGGAGTTGCCGTAGCCGGGCGAAGTGGTCGTGGTGGTGGTCGTGGTGCTGGTGGACTCGTCGGTTCCGCAGGCGCTGACCAGCAAGGCCGCGCCGAAGGCCAGCGCCACACCGGACATCATGGTCCTTGACATGTTCCGTCTCCATCCTGTTTGGCGAAAGATGGAGAGGAAACGCCCCCGCTGCGGCTTTGTTTCCGGGACAAAAGTTGGTCAGAAGAAAAAGGCCGGGGATGGCCCCGGCCCGACTTCATGCCCTCTTGCGGCTTTTCGGCTTCGCCTTCAGGTAGGGGGCCAGATACTGGCCGGTGTAACTCCGTTTGACCTTCGCCACGTCTTCCGGGGTGCCCTCCGCGACGATCTCGCCGCCGCCGGTGCCGCCCTCGGGGCCAAGGTCGATGATCCAGTCGGCGGTCTTGATGACCTCCAGATTGTGCTCGATCACCAGCACCGTGTTGCCCTGGTCGACCAGCGCGTGGAGCACCTCCATCAGCTTTTCCACGTCGGCGAAATGCAGGCCGGTGGTCGGCTCGTCGAGGATGTAGAGCGTGCGGCCGGTGGCCCGGCGGCTCAGCTCCTTGGACAGCTTCACCCGCTGCGCCTCGCCGCCGGAGAGTGTCGTGGCGGGCTGGCCGATGTGGATGTAGCCGAGGCCCACCCGCTCCAGCGTCTCCATCTTGTCGCGGATGCCGGGCACGGCCTTGAAGAACTCCTTGCCCTCCTCGACCGTCATGTCGAGCACGTCGGCGATGGTCTTGTCGCGGTAGGTGACCTCCAGCGTCTCGCGGTTGTAGCGCTTGCCGTGGCAGACGTCGCAGGTGACGTAGACGTCGGGCAGGAAGTGCATCTCGATCTTGATGACGCCGTCGCCCTGGCACGCCTCGCAGCGCCCGCCCTTCACGTTGAAGGAGAATCGGCCGGGGCCGTAGCCGCGGGCCTTGGCCTCGGGCAGGCCGGCGAACCAGTCGCGGATCGGGGTGAAGGCGCCGGTGTAGGTGGCCGGGTTGGAGCGCGGGGTACGGCCGATCGGCGACTGGTCGATGTCGATGACCTTGTCGAGATGCTCCAGCCCCAGCAGCTCGTCATGCTCGGCCGGATGCTCGCGCGCGCCCATCAGCTTGCGCGCCACCGCCTTGTAGAGCGTCTCGATGATCAGGGTGGACTTGCCGCCGCCCGACACGCCGGTGACGCAGGTGAAGGTGCCCATCGGGATGCACGCCGAGACGTTCTGAAGGTTGTTGGCACGGGCGCCTTTGACCTCCAGGAACTGCCCCTCGTGGCCGGGGCGGCGCTGGTCCGGCACCGGCACGAAGCGGGCGCCGGTGAGGAACTGGGCCGTGACGCTGTCCGGATTGGCCTGGACCTCCGCCGGGGTGCCCTGGGCGATCACGGTGCCGCCGTGCTGGCCGGCGCCGGGGCCCATGTCCACCAGATAGTCGGCGGTGCGGATGGCGTCCTCGTCATGCTCGACCACGATCACGGTGTTGCCGAGGTCGCGCAGCCGCTTCAGAGTCGCCAGCAGCCGGTCGTTGTCGCGCTGGTGCAGGCCGATTGACGGCTCGTCCAGCACGTAGAGCACGCCGGTCAGGCCGGACCCGATCTGCGAGGCGAGGCGGATGCGCTGGCTCTCGCCGCCGGACAGCGACCCGGAGCCCCGGCTGAGCGTCAGATACTTCAGCCCCACCGCGTTGAGGAAGCCCAGCCGCTCGTTGATCTCCTTGAGGATGCGGTAGGCGATCTCCTTGTCCTTCGGGCGCAGATGGTCGTTCAGCGTGCTGAACCACGTCGCCGCGTCGGCGATGGACATCTCCGCCGCCTGGGAGATGTGCTGGCCGTGCACCTTGACGGCCAGCGCCTCCGGCTTCAGGCGGGCGCCCTTGCAGGTTTCGCAGGGTTGGGAGGACTGATACTTCGACAGCTCCTCCCGCATGTAGGCGCTTTCCGTCTCGCGGTAGCGGCGCTCCAGGTTGTTGACGATGCCCTCGAAGGCTTTGTTCGTCTGGTAGCTGCGCAGCCCGTCGTCGTAGGTCATCGTGATCGGCGCGCCGTCGGAGCCGTAGAGGATGGTCTGGCGGACCTTCTCCGGCAGCTTTTCCCACGGCGTGTCCATGGCGACGCCGAAATGCTGGGCGATGCTCTCCAGCGTCTGCACGTAATACTGGGACGAGGAGCCGGCCCAGGGGGCGATGGCGCCCTTTTTCAGCGACAACCGCTCGTCCGGAACGACCAGCATGGGGTCGAAGTAGATCTTGCTGCCCAGCCCGTCGCAGGCCGGGCAGGCGCCGAACGGGTTGTTGAAGGAGAACAGCCGCGGCTCGATCTCCGGGATGGTGAAGCCGGACACCGGGCAGGCGAATTTCTGCGAGAAGACGGTCTGCTCGTGCGACTCGGCGTTCTCGACGAAGATGATTCCGTCGGCGAGGCCGAGCGCCGTCTCCAGCGAATCGGCAAGCCGGTTGCCCAGCCCCTCACGCACGACGATGCGGTCCACCACCACGTCGATGTCGTGCTTCAGCTTCTTATTAAGCGCCGGAACCTCGTCGATCTCGTGCATCGTGCCGTCGACACGCACGCGCTGGAAGCCGCGCTTGCGGAGGTCCTGGATCTCCTTCTTGTACTCGCCCTTGCGGCCGCGGATGATCGGGGCCAGCAGCAGCAGGCGCGTGCCCTCAGGCATCGCCAGGATGCGGTCGACCATCTGGCTGACCGTCTGGCTCTCGATGGGCAGGCCGGTGGCTGGGGAGTAGGGGATGCCGACCCGCGCCCACAGCAGGCGCATGTAGTCGTAGATCTCCGTCACCGTGCCGACGGTGGAGCGCGGATTCTTCGAGGTCGTCTTCTGCTCGATGGAGATGGCCGGCGACAGCCCCTCGATCGAGTCGACGTCCGGTTTCTGCATCAGCTCCAGGAACTGGCGCGCGTAGGCCGACAGGCTCTCGACGTAGCGCCGCTGGCCTTCCGCGTAGATCGTGTCGAACGCCAGCGATGACTTGCCCGATCCCGACAAGCCGGTGATGACGATCAGCTCGTCCCGAGGCAGATCGACATCGACGTTCTTGAGGTTGTGCTCCCGCGCGCCGCGGACACTGATGTGCTTGTTCATGGAGTGTTCTTAGCCGAAACCGGAGGGGAAGGGAAGGCGCCAAAAAAAGCTCCGAAAGCCCGGACAGATATGTGCCGGACGCAGGCGACTTGCCACCGGTACACGTCCCTTTCCGGCCGCGTGGGACGCAGGGTCGCGATGCGGGAATGCCGGGGAGCCGACGATGGGCAACCACCAAGGAATATGTTGGCGCCACGGACTCTCTCTGCTATGTTTGTTCATGGAGTGTTCTCTTTCGCGCGGAGTGGGCGGGTTGATCCGGGTGGAAGGGGCGAAGCGCTCCGCGGCGGCGGTTGACCCGTGCCCTTTCCGCATGCTTTGTGAAGCGCAAGGCAGGGTGGGGCATGGACCGATCCATGGATCAAACCGGCCCTGCGAACAGACACCCCCGGTATCCGGACGCCCTTCCGCCGGGCGCCCGAACGGGTCGGATGGGATACCGGGAACCCGCGCTAGGAGACACGTGCGATGAATGTATGGACGTTTACGGGGCGCCTCGGCGCGGACGGCGAGCTTCGCTCCACGCAAAGCGGCGAAAAGGTTCTGGGCTTCCGCGTCGCCAACGACGTCGGGTTCGGCGACCGCAAGACCACCCAGTGGGTGGACTGCTCCATCTGGGGCCGCCGCGCGGAGGCTCTGGCGCCGCATCTGACCAAGGGCAAGGCCGTTGTGATCTCCGGCGAGGTGACGATCCGCGAGTTCGAGAAGCGCGACGGCACCCGCGGCGCCGGCCTGTCGGTGCGTGTCGCCGAGATCGACTTCACCGGCGGTCGTGAGGGCGAAGGTGGCGGCGGCGGTTACGGCGGCGGCGGCTACGAGTCGCGTGGCGGCGGTGGTGGCGGTGGCTACAGCGGCGGCGGCGGTGGCGGCTACGGTGGTGGCGGTCGTAGCGGCGGCGGTGCTCCGCCCAAGCACGACGACCTGGACGACGAAATCCCGTTCTAGGACGCACCGCGGATCGTCGTGTAAAGTTTTGGTCCTGAAGTGACCATGATAGCTCGTTTTCAAGGTTGCATGCTCTTGTCGGCTTAGGCACCATCTTGCTGGTGACAATGCTACCGAGAAGGCGTGTAAAGAATGGCACGGTTTCAGGTCCGCATGATCGTGATGGAGGGGGGAGAGCGCCTCCCCCTCCTGATCGACGCTGACGGCGTCCCTCTCTTCTGGCCGAACGCCTGGTTGCTGACGATGAGGCGCCCGGCCCATCGGGCCAGCAACACCCTCCAGGCGAACTGCTACGCCCTCAAGTTCCTGTACGTTTGGGCGGCCGAGTCCGGCAACGACATAGAAGGCCGGATGCTCTCCGGCCAGTTCCTCAAAAGTCACGAGATCACCAGCTTAGCCGGGGCCGCTTCGCGGCATTTGGACGGCGGGGGCGACGACGTCCGTTCCAAGCCTCTGAAGGCCCGCAGAGTGGTGTCGCTCGAACAGGTCCGGATGGGGGCGCCCGAAGTCCCCAGAACGGTCCTGAAGCACACCGCAGCGAATCGGCTGCGGACCGTTGTGCAATACCTCACGTGGCTGGGCCAGGAAGGCAGCAATGACCTCGACCTGGAGACGGCATCCAAGCGCAAGGTGCAGCTTGATGCGATGGCCGCCACGCTGAACGAGAAGGTGCCGCGGACCAAAGGGCGGAACGTCGTGGGGCAGCGGGAGGCGCCGCCGGTCGAGGTCATGGACCGCCTGCTGGCGGTGCTGGAACCAGACTCTCCCGATAACCCTTGGACCGACCTCGGGCTGCGGCTCCGCAACCGCCTCGTGGTCCACCTCCTCTATGGCCTCGGCATCCGTCGCGGGGAAGCCCTCGGCATCAAGATCACCGATCATGTCCAGTGGCACCAGAACAGGATCCTCATCGCCCGCAACGCGGACGATCCAACAGATCCCCGAAAGCGTCAGCCAGTTGCTAAGACGCGAGACCGCATCCTTCCAGTGAAGGACAAGCTGATGGACATGATGCAGGAGTACGTCACGCACATCAGGTCCAAAATCCCCGGGGCTCGCAGGGGGCAGTTTCTGATCGTCGCGCATGATAGTGGAAGGCCACTGAGTGAGGCGGCCATGAATAAGATATTCATAAACCTGCGGGAACGGGTGGTGGATCTCCCCGAGTCGCTAGCCCCGCACATTCTGCGGCATGCTTGGAATGACGCATTCAGTCGCCTGATCGACGCGAAGAATGTCGGCCCGGAACGCGAGGCGCAACTGCGGTCCCAAGCGATGGGCTGGTCACCCACTTCGGGCACTGCCGCAACCTACAATCGGCGTAAAATCATCGAAGACACTGAGAAAATCTCTCTTGAGCATCAGGGAAAACTTCTGCCGAAAGGGCTAAAATGAGCAGAATCGACAATATGAATGAAGATGATGCGCTTACCCCCCTTCCACAGATCGCGATAGCGCGTGATGGCGCGGAATTTTTTCTTGAAGAGGATCAGTGGATTGTTTATGATGTTAGTGGTCCTCATTATTTTACATTTTGGCGACTTAGGACATTCGCATCTGCATCGCTGATTGATTGCTTAAAAAGGGTTACTCTTCATTATATCCAAGTTCACTCCCAGTCTCTTTCTGTGCTTGTATTTATGCGTTTTGCTTCTTTCTTACGATTTGTTGGGCGTGAGAGACCTGTTGAGTCTATATCTGTCGAGCATGTTCTCTCATACCGTACAACATTGAATCCAGATACCGAGTGGTACCTTGGAACTCTCCGAGGTTTTTTCCGCACTTGGTCCGACCTTGGCTTGCCGGGCGTCGATCATCAGGTCGTGTCGCTTCTAAAGGAGATGCGCCTCAAAGGTAACCCCAAAGGGAAAGCCGTCAAGACAGCGGATCCGTTGAAGGGGGCGTTTTCTGATATTGAGTATGAAGGAATTATTGATTGTCTCAACAATGAATTCGCCAAATGCAATATATCAGTGGAGGACTACCTTCTTGTTTGGCTGTATCTTGCGCTTGGAGCTAGATCCGTTCAGTTGGCTGCGCTGAAGATTTCTGACCTATCCGTGGTCCGTGCATCCAGTGGAGCAGCAACGCACATTTTGAAGGTTCCTCGCGCGAAACAACGGGGGCAAGCGTCCCGTTCTGAGTTCAAGAACAAAAAGATCTTGTTTGATGTTGGGAGGATCATTGAAGAACACTGCCGCGTCAGCCGTGTTCGGTGGTCCAGTCTTGGTCTGCGAGACGAGATGATTCCGTTTTTCGTTAACCCAGGGAATGTGGGGGGCAGCGAAGACCTTCGTTACCACTGTTCGAGCCGCGATCTGGCCAAGCGGGTGAGGGACGTGTTCGATTTGCTCAATGTGACGAGCGAGCGGACGGGTAAGAAACTCAACGTGACCACGAGGCGCTTCCGCTACACGATAGGTACGCGCGCCGCGAAGGAAGGCGCCTCGGAACTGGTCATCGCGGAGATCCTGGACCACTCCGACACCCAGAACGCCGGGGTGTATGTCGAAGCGGTTCCGGAGATCATCGAGCGTATAGACAAAGCGATGGCGATTCACCTGGCGCCCATGGCCCAGGCATTTGCCGGTGTGCTGATCGACGGCGAGGAACAAGCGACCCGTGCCGGTGATCCCACGTCGAGGATCGTTGACCCTGATAATCTCGGACGGCCAGTCGGTAACTGCGGGACGTACGGCTTCTGCGGCGCGATAGCACCGATCGCCTGCTACACATGCCGCAACTTTCAACCGTGGCTCGACGGTCCCCACGAGGAGGTACTGGACAAACTGCTCAACGAGCGCAAGCGGATCATGGACGAGACCGGCGACGCCACCATCGCCTCCATCAACGACCGCCTGATCCTGGCCTGCGCCGAGGTGATCCGCCTTTGCGAGGCTCGTAAGGGCGGAGCCGCGCAATGAGCAGCGTCGTCCACTTTGTCGCGAAGCCCGAGGCGACGGCCGAAGCCAACCTGAAAGCGTTCATCGAGGCCGCGCGGCCGCTGTTGACGGCGTACCCGGCCGTGAAGTGCTGGGAGGACACGCCCTGGGACCTGAAGGGGGTGGTGGAATGGGGCGGCCGGGGCAAAGGCCGGATCGTCGCAGCGTTCACCAGCTTCGACGCGGTGAAGGACGAGGGCGAGCATGAGATGTCCGAGCCCTTCCTCAGCTTCGCCAAGGCGTATTTCCTGTACCAGCAGGCTCTACGCCCATCGCAGAACGTTCATACCCGCTTGACCGCATTGAAGGCGTTGGAAAAGGCGCTCGTCGAAGCCCACGGCAAATCCGACGTGCATAAGACAACGGCGGTCATCTGCAACCGTGCCGCGTCTCTGGTGAAGGGCGGCTTCAGCGAAGGTGCGGCTTATCGGATCGGGCTTCAGCTGACGGCCCTTGCCGAATTCATCTCCGAGAAACGACTGGCCGCGCCGTTCCAGTGGGTTGCCCCGATTGGGCGCCCCCAGGACAGGAACCGCACTGGCGTAGGGGGTGACAAGGCTCGGGCGGAGAAGATGCCTTCGGAGGCCGCGCTTGATGCGCTTCCGAAATGCTACCGCCTGGCTCAAGCAACTCGCGACGTTCTTCCCACCTCCGTCGCGGCGCTCCTCTGCACCGCGCCAGACCGGATCGGTGAGGTTTTTGGGCTGCGGGTCGATTGCGAGGTCAACGAGGTCCACAAAGGCAAGCCCATCTACGGACTGCGATGGTACCCTGAAAAGGGGGTCGAACCGACAATCAAATGGGTCGCCCCGACAATGGCCAGCGTGGCAAAGGAGGCGGTCTCCAAGCTGCGGAACGTTTGCCAGCCAGCCCGTGAAATCGCCGCGTGGTACGAGCAGAACCCAACGAAGATATATCTGCCACAGGGCACGGAGTATCTTCGATCCAACGAGTACCTCACTCTGAATGAAGTTGCCATGATCCTTGGGTTGAAAAGTGGCGACACTGCAGGGATGTGGATCAAGGGAGCCAGGGTGCCACTATACAATCCACCGAACGGAATGACCCGTCCGAAGCTGGTTCGATTCGACGAGTTTGAGCGGGCAGTGTTGGAACTACTGCCCAAAGGTTTTCCGATTGTAGACGTGCGTACAGACCTGAAGTATTCCGAGGCGCTGATCGTCGTGCGGTCCAACGAGCTTCACGCCACACGCGGTACCCTTCTCTGCATGATCGAACCGGTGGACACAAACAAGATCAACGACGCTCTTGGAGCGAAGGAGGACCGGGAGTCCGTTTTTGACCGATTCGGGTTCAGGGAACCCGATGGTAGTAAGATTAGCGTGTCGTCGCACCAGTTCCGGCATTGGTTGAATACCCTCGCTCATCGCGGCGGCATGTCACAGATAGACATAGCAAAGTGGTCGGATCGCGCGGACGCAAGGCAAAACAATACATACAACCATATGACGGGCGAAGAACTTCTCGAAATGACCCGAGAGGTAACCGAATCGGATCCGAGATTGTTCGGCGGACTGGCTGAACTGATCATCAAGGCGCCAGTCTCGCGCGACGAGTTCATGGCCTTGGAATTCCCGACCGCCCACATCACCGATTTTGGCTTCTGTGTACACGACTTCACGATGTTGCCGTGTCCCAAACACCGCGATTGTGTGGGTTGCAACGAGCACGTCTGCGTCAAAGGGGATCGGTCGAAGACCGAGCGAATCAGGGAGCAACTGAATCTCGCCGAAGCGCAGGAGAAGCGGGCGGAACAGGCCGTCGCCCAAGGGTACGCGGGATCTGACCGATGGCACGTACATCACATCGCCACCGTCAAGCGCCTGCGCAATCTGATCGAGATCCTGGATGATCCGAAGGTGCCCGAAGGCAGCCTGATCCGCCTCACGAGCCCGGACGAGTTCTCTGCGATCCGCCTCGCGGTGCAGGACCGCTTGCTCGCGGCCCCGCCGGACAGCGCGGCCACCGATGAACTCGAAGCCTTTCTGGGGGACGAGTGATGGCCCGCCACCTGACCGAAGCGAACGTCAGGGCGATCTGCGAGATGATCGACGGGTGGGATCGTAGCACCCCATTGACGTGGAACAACGTCGTGGCGGCGGTTGAAGGCTTGCTTGGCCACAGGTATTCCCGTCAGGCGCTGGAAGCACGCGAGCGCATCAAAGGGGCCTACAGGACCCGCTTGAACGTGCTCAAGAACCTGCCGGAGAGGGCGCCGAAGGGGTCGGTCGAACTCATGGCTGCGCAAGCCCGCATCGACAAGTTCCGGGCCGAGAACGCGCGCCTGGAGGCCGAGAACGAGCGCCTGCTTCAGCAGTTCGTCCGCTGGCTCTACAACGCCAAGGTTCGGGGGTTGGATGAGGCCACGCTCAATCAGGCGCTGCCCCCTGTTGACAAGGAGCAAACGCGCAAGAGCGTGATCGAAGCTATTCGCAATCAGCCGCGGAAATAAGGAGGTGCCACATGGCCTGCCAATCCCCGTTGAGCGCCTCCTGCCGGTAGTCGAAATCTCTGTCGATCATCTGAAAAGTCTTCGTCGAGAACGCCCACGCCGGGCGTTCTCCGGTTTGAAGGCTTTCGAGAAGGCGTTAACGGAATACGGAAGCTGGGAGGGCGAGGAGGCCCCGGCGTCGCCCGCATCGGCGCCGAGGACACCATGGGGCTGCGCTACGCCGGAGAGAGTGGCTCATCAGACCATACCACGGTCACGTCGGCCCTCTCCGAAGGCGCCCTGCGGTGACGGTAGTCAGCAAGGGCTGGACCCAGCGCCACCCCGTCCGTGTCATGGTGTTCCTTGGCGACGTGAACGAGCAGGTCGGGTGCCAACCCGATGGCCTCAAGGACATCCAGGAGAAGGATGGCCTCGACGACGAGAGGTCTTCCCCGCCGCTCCTCCAGCGTGAAGCCGAGCAAACGTCCCTGCACGGCCCTCGAAAGGTCGTCGAGACGCCATCCCGGCGGAACGCGGTCGGGCACAAGGAAGAGGTCCAGATGGATGGCCGGGGCTCCCAGTTGCCACGCCAGCCAGGACGCGAGTGACGACTTGCCCGCCCCCGGGCGACCGTCGATGCCGATCAGAACCGGTCGGCGCTCATGCGGGTAGCCCAGTTCCTTCCATCCGCGGGAAAGCAGGCCGCGGCATGAACTCGGCGCCTGCTTCATGTCGGGTTCGGTGTCCATCCTTGGTCTCTCCAGAGTTCCGCCGCATGGTCATCCTCCATCCTGGCTCAAACGGGTCTGCCTCCGGGCCGTCATTCGGGCACCCGCTTTCTTACTTTCATGACACATGGACAAACGGCCCATCTGGCTTGGCTGCGGTTAGACCGAATTCCGGATCCTTCTGAACCAGAATTCGGTCTTTGCCTTTGATTTGACGAGCAGATTCACGCACTCGACCTTTTGGGTCGGGCGCGATCTGCTCTAACACCCGTCCTTCGTGCAGGCGACGCCCATTAGTACTTCGAGAGCTTGGCGGCCAACCTATTTGCGTCCGACGCCTTGACGCCCGCATTCGCGGAACACGATCGGCAGTGTCCGTGCCGCGTTGTCCGCGGCGATGCTGAAGGCGAAATCCGTGACGGCGTCGGCCCACACGACCCGCTCCATGAATGCGTCATCAATAGTGGGCGAGCCGTCCTTCCGGAGCGGGCGAAGGTGCGGGTTGTCGATGTGGTGGAGGCTCATCCCCTCCCCGGCGAACGCCTGCTCGTCCAAGCCAGGGATCCGGAACACCACGACCGCGGCGCGGTTTGGCGCCGACGGCGGGACATAGGTGGCTGCGCCCTGCAAGACGCGCCCGCCGTCGGCGTGGAACTCCGCGGGGAAGTCCTTCATTGTCCGCATCGGCGGCCGCACCGTGTTGGTTCGGTCCACCAGCACAAGCAGCGGTTCGCCGCCGGAGCACGTCACCACCCCGTCGTACTCGCGCTCCCGCTTGGTGATGCGGAACGCGGCGACGACCAAGCCGTCCCGGTCCTCGATCCGGAAGGTGGTCTGGCCGGAGCCGTCGAAGATGATCCGCATCCTCTTGGCGAGGTCGACGGGAACCCGGAACATCTCCTTTTCGAAGCTCGCCAGAGAGGCCAACTGGAACACCGAGACGTCGACGCCCATGCTCTGGATGTACTTCGCCACGATGCCGCTGACCACCTGGGCGTCGTCGCCCGAGACCGTGCCCTGGGTGCGGCCGAACCGGTGGATGCCGTACACGTCCTTCTCGCCGAAGGACCGGGTGACGCCGCCCAGGAAGGCGTAGGCGCACGCGGACAGGCAGTGGGCTTGCTGGTAGTCGTGGACTTTCATCAGCCCGTCGAGGGCGATCGAGCGGCCGATGCCCGTGTTGAGGCCCGCCTCCCGGATGACCTGCCCGAGTTCCAGGCCAGCCATCAGATCACCGCCTCCGGAGTGCAGGTAAAGGCTCTTCGACATCTGGCCATCATACGTCTTCAAAAACTGCCGAAGCTCATCCGGCGTGTCCTTGGTGATCGCTCCCGTCCCTTGGATGTAGACGATGACCATGCTGACCTGGATCGCCTGGAACCTCATCGGCTGCCAGTCGTCGAGCGGGAGCCGGTTGTATGACGACACGGCCGCGCAGTTCTTCTCAAGCGGGTCCGGGAGCATGCGGGAAGGGCATCCCTCCTCGGCACGCGCGGTCCCCGGCGCCACGAGTGCCAGGAGGGCGACGCAAAGGAACACGGCCCGCAATAAGGTCTCAACCATCCGTCTCCCCATAGCGTCTCTCCAGATCAGGCATGGCCGTCCCGAGCCGTCGGTCGTGCGGTTCACCGGGGGGCGGCTTCGACGACGCTCCCGTGCATCCAGCCCGCCGGTTCCTTGTCGCCGACCTGCATCCACTCCCCGTCCCGGGCGAACACGAAGTGGCGGGTGCCCGCCTTGGCCGTGGCGGCCACGGGCGCGTTCCGGTCCGGCTTGGTGCGGATGTTCGCGGTCTGCGCCTTCACCACGACGACCTCGCGCGCCTTCGGCGTCTCCGGGGGATTCTCCAAGGGTTTCGCCGCCGGGGCTTCGGCCGTCGCGGGCGGCGGAGCCGGAGCGGTCAGGGGCGGCGCCGGAGCCGTGGCGGCGGGGACGTTCGGTGCGGAATCGCGTGCGCGGTGTCCGACGGCCGCCCAGGCGCCGACCGCTACGACAGCGGCGAGCACGAGCCCGTCGGCCAACAGGGCGCGGGCCGGGGGGCGTCCGCTCACCACCGCGGAGGGGCCGTCGTTCGGCGGCGCGTCAGGCGGTTCCACGTCCGCGGGCTCATCGGCTTCGGGCCGGGGCAGCACGAAGTCCGAACGCCTGCTGCGCTCGGCGAGCACGTCCAACGCACGCCGGTAGGCGGCGAACACCTCGGCGAAGGCGAGCGCCGCGGTGGCGTCGCTGAACATGTACGCCTCGTTGATGCCCGTCCGGCTCGTGATGGTCAGCCGACCGTACCGGACCACCGGGATCCGGTAGTTGTCCTTGAACCGACGGTCCGGCGAACCGTCCTTGTTGGTCTTGGCCCAGGTGTGCCCGATGGTCGCCGCATCGCGGGGGACGCGTTCCTCCTCCTGGAAGTGGCGCTCCGAGTATTCGATCTCGACCTCACGGAGGTCGATGAGCGCGAAGTCGCGGCCGCGCTCGCGCATCATCGCGAACCCCGGGTAGACGAAGATGTCCTCCCCATTGGCGTTGTCGAACTTCAGCCCCTGCCACTTCGTGTTCAGGAGGTCCGATGCCGTCTCCGACAGCCGCACCGGCGTCCGGTCCACGCGCGTGGCGGCGGTCGTGCGCTCGGCGACCCGGTTCGTCAGGAAGGAGGCCGTGACGTCCCAGATCATGTCGCTCGCACGCAGGCGGGCATGGGCGCGGCGGAGAGCATCGTACGCGTCGATCGTCGGCTGGTCGAAGGCGAAGTCGAGGTCGATGTGGGAGCCGTCGAGCTCCATCCTGGCCTCGGCGATCCTGCGGTCAAGATCGACGACCTCCTGCTGCCGGGTCGGGATGGCCGACCACAGGAAGAGCCGTACGATGAAGCGCCGGGCGGAGTTCAGGCGCCGTTCCGCCAGGACGCGGGAGTGCTCGGCGGCTTCGAGCTTCATCTTCGCCGACCGCTTGCGCGCGTCGGCCTCGTTGATGAGCCTCTTCAGGTCGCCGAGCCCCTCGCTGGTGAGCGTGGAGATGTCGGCGCTCCGGATCTCGCCCTCGCCCGGAAGAAGGGGACGATGAGGGGCAGGGAGCGGCTGCGCCGGAAAGGGTCGAGCGGGGACAAGCTCCGCCGGAGGGGCGGAGACGACCGGTTCCGCCCGGGTGGGGTGGGCTCCGTTCCCGTCGAGCCGGGTGCGGTAGGAGAGGCCGCTTCCTGGCAGGCCCAAGTTCAGGTTGGCGCCGCCCGGTCCGATGTTGACGCTCGCCCCGCGGACGCCGATCGTCGTGCTGATTCCGCCGCCGCTGAAGTTCAGCCTCACGCCTGGGAACAGCGTCACGCGCTTCTGAAAGCGTAATCCCATACGGCTCTCCTGAGGTGCATCCTGTGCGGATGCACCGGTCCTCGGTGGGGCGTGAAGGTAACAGGCCTAGAAGCGACCATCCACTTTTTGGTGATGATAGATTTGGGTAATCTTCTTTCAAGAGACCTTAATGGGTAAAGTATCATCACTGATAGAATTTCTCTGACATGAGTGGCGGCAATCGATCGCAGCCTTGGACGTCAGCCTGCCCTTCACTCCTGTCCTCTGTCGCGCCCGCAAAGCTGATACACTGACCCATTCAAGAGGTGCAGGCAGACGGGCGAGCTTGGCGAGGATGGCATCGGCTGGCTAGGTCCAGACGAAGGGCTTGGATGTCCCGGCGTGTTCGCAGGTGTAGCGGGCGATGGCGTTCTGCAGTTCGACCACGGACTTGAACACACAGCCCGAAACCGTGTTGTCTCGCCGGAGGCGAGTTCAGGGCACGGAGACCGGCACCTCGACATAGACCCCGAGGTTACGGTCCTTGAGCGCCTTACCAACGACGGCATCGCTGTAGGTGTGACACTTGTGCTGGTCGACAGCCTTGTAAGCCCGGTGCGCCATCGCGCGGACGGATTCGTCCTTCAGCAGATCTTCGCGGAAGACAATGGTCTCATCGCCCTGGTTGACGCTCGCAGCGCCGCCGAAGCCGCGGGAGACGTAGACCACGAACGACAGTGGCGCGCCCTTGCCGGGCGACTGCACGACGCCGGACGAGCACCGCGCCAGCCGTTTCTGTAGGGCCTCGACGATCTTCGGGTCCTTCAGCCCTTCACCCTCGGGTGGCCCGGCCGTGACGGGGATGATATCCCAGGCGCCGATCCAAACAGTCGCGTTGGCGTCGTGCAGGCGCAACTGGGCCCGGTAATTTGTGGCGTTCCGCGGACGCTCGATCATGGTTGCGCTCAGGCCACCAGGAACGCGCGCACACCCGAGTGACTTGAGCCAAGCGTCGTCGCCCGCCTGGGCGGCCTTGTCGGCCTCCTTGACTTGGTACAGGCTCTCGCACGCCACGGCACCGTCCGTTGTCAGTGTGTCCCAGGCCAGCGCCGGAAATGACCAGCCCGCCACAGTCGCCAGCGCCGTCACCCAACCAATGCGTCCCATCCCAGCCTCTCTTCGCCCGTGAGTTGTGCCGATATGATCTATTTCACCGACGACCCCCGTGAAAGCGTGGCAGCCGAAATGACGCATGGGGCGTCACCGCATGCGCAGAGCGGGTTCAACATCAACCACTGCCTGCCGATCGCGGCTTGGCCGAACGTGGGCCTGTGAAACCTCATGCCCACCCATACGCGCGTGAACGGTCACGAAGGCCGACCGCCTTGTCTCGGCAGACACCCTCGACAGCACCGCAGACCGCATCGCCAACTGGTGGGAGCGCGCCTATCTGCGCCACGACGCACTGGCAAACCGCTTCTGGCACGAGGCGCTGGCGTCGTTGCCGGTGAGTATCGGACCGGACCGTAATATGGACCATGGCAAAGTCCTTGATGCCCTGGTGGCCACGCGGCTGATGCTCGAGGCCACCAAGCAGATTCCAGGGTGGCGCGGGCGACAAGCAGCGTTGCAGTCGGCTCTCAAGAGTCCATGAGGACCGACGAAGGAAAAGACATTTCCGCCGATCATTGGTCGAGCCAATCTGTTGGAACAAGAGCTTGGCCGCCGCGCCAACGCTCCACTACGGCATCGGCGAACCAGTCATCCTTCAAGTCTGCATGATCAATGACAATGATTTGGAACCCAGGGGTAAGCTCCTTCGCGACATCCGCCATCAGTCTGAAGAGCCGGTAGACGGCTTCGCGGTCGGCATCCCCGAGTATGTTTACGTTGCCCTCGACGTCGCGTTCGGGCGGATAGTGAGCCTGCGAAGGCTGGTCGAAGATAAGGAAGGCTGGAACCGGCCGTTCCTTCTGTCGGAACCACTTGTGCAGCGCGAGGTGCGCCAGCACATGGTAGCCAACCCAATTCTCACCGCTGCCCATCCGCTGGAGCGGCACCGGGCCGTCGGGGGTGTCGGCAACCACCGCGAGGTTCCTCAGGTCGAGGCGCAGCCTGCTTCCACTGTGTTCAAGGTCGAGGCGGGCAGAGTAGACGGTCATGTACTCGCCCACAATGTTCACGAACGAGGTGAGGCGCTCTCGCACCTCATCAGGATCGAGAAGCGACAACAGGGCGTTCGTCCGTTCCCTCGCCGCGACAAGGCGGGTTTCAAGGTCGGACGGCCCATTACCGGACCTGACGGTTTCAAGGAAGTAAGTGATCCGCCCGGAGGTCCGCGCGCGGTGAAGGCGGCTGTCGCGCTCCGCCCGCGCCTGCTCGGCTTTGGCCAAATGCTCGTTGATGAGTCGTTGGTTCTCGCTCAACGCCGCCTCGATCCCGCCCCGGCGCTGGAAGAGGTCGGCCTGAAGCGCCTGAAGGCGGGGCATCTCGCGTTTCACCGTACGGAGTTGCCCATCCAGGTCCTTCAAAGATGCCGTGAGTTCGGCCACTGTCGGGATTGGAGCGTCTAGGCTGGTACCGCATAGGGCGCAGGCGTTCACATCCTGCGCGCCTTTGGGCAGAAGCCCCAAAGGCGCGAGGCGCGATCGTTGTTCAAGGACCTCGTCCAGGTAGCCCCCAGCCAGTTCCTCCACCTGTCGCACCTGCCGCAACTCCTCACGGACTGCAGACAGCTGACTGCGCAGTCGTGCCCGTTCTGTCTGGAGTTCGGCCTGTACACCGTCAAGATCGGGCTCACGCTCGGCGGCTTCCGCTGCGCCGATCGAACGCAGGCTCGCTATGGCCTCAGAGGGCGGGGGGACGTCACCCTCCGGGAGGAAGCCTGCGACCTGTGCCTCACGATAGATGTCGGCCGTGCGGGAGGAGACAAGGGTCTCCACCTCTTCCTTTTCCGCGGCCAAACGCTCGAGCTTTCGGAGCTCCTTACGGGCTTGGTCCAGTTCGGCCTGCTTCCGGAGGTGCTCCTCGTCGACGGCGCCGAGGAAGTATGGCAGGACATCTTTGATGGTCTGGGGAATGAACGGTTCGCCCTGCCGGTGGAACAGCACCTTGCGGCTGTCGATCTCGTCCTGGTCCTGGAACGAAAAGAGCAGCGCGTGCCTAAAGTTGGCAGTGAGGGGCGCCCGTGTCTGGCCCTCCGGGGGCTGGTGGACGTTCTCCGAAATGCCCGCGGTGGAGGTCAGGTAGGCCTCCAGCGCCTCCACGGTGATGTTCTTGGTGAGCGTGGCGTGGTCCGGGACGTCGACATCCGCCCCCACCTCGAGATAGGCTTCGGGATTGCGCGTCTCGCCGGGGGGCGGGTTGCGTCGGGCCACGAAGATCCTAGTGTCCCCGCGGTCGAACAGAACCCCGTACCAGGACACCGCGCGGCGGATCACGCCATCCGCGACGTTGCAAGTGTCGCGGCCGGTGCAATAGTCGACGATGTCGATGAGGGACGATTTGCCCGTCTTCGATGCGCCGGTGATGATGCTAGGCCGTGAGGATTGAACTTGATGATACGCGCCTGTCCACGATGCCCGTACACGACAATCTTCCATAGCCGCAGTGTCACGGCGCCACTCCCCAGATTGACATGACCGTTGCGGTTGTTCCTGCCGAGGCAAGCCAGCGCCCTAAGAGGCGGGACGCGGCGAAGCAGGATCCGACCTCAGCGGTGTTGGAAGGCAGGTTCGCAGGGTCCCCGCCCAGGCGCTTGGGACCGGCGATAAGTCCCGGCCCGGTGAATTTGAGCCAGCCGTGACCGGCGCCGAAAAGGATAGCTTCCCGCGTGCTCTCGACGAACCGCTGTGCTCGTTGCCCGAACCCGGCGAGAACCGCAGGGTTCGCGACAGCCCAGGCCGTCATCAATGTCGCAGTCGTCGACGGCAGCGCATCCCGGGTTGGCTTGTGGAGGACCACCGGCAAGATAAGGAACGATAAGGCGAACGGCAGGGACGTCTTGGTCGCGGAGCGATAATCCCGAGCCGCGGAGCGGATCAGGAGCGAACAAAAGGCGGGGTTGAGGAGGTTCGCCTCTTCCTCCGGGCGCTCAGACCAGGGCTGGGTCGTCATCGTCGTCGCCTTGTCCAGCTTTTAGGGCCACCCGGTTCTTGTAGTCAGGATGCCATCCGATGCGCTTCTTGTTCGCCAGCAGGTGAAAGGTCCCCTGCGTCAGGAAGGGTTCTTCGACACGCCGCAAGCAGATGTTGCAATTGCATGCCCAGTCATAGACGCCGGTACCGGCCTCCACCAGATCGTCGTCGCTGGCTCCGTTCCTGAGTTTTCGCTCGGCAATTCCCCAGCGCCGCTCCCATGCCTCTATGAGCCGTTTTCCGAATTGGCCGAGCTCATCGCCGTTCAGCAGCCCTTGGCGCACCCAAATGGACCGCTGATTGAACGCGCGGAAATAATCGACGATGGCTCTGCGAATCCCGGTGTCCCCGACCTGAATCTCCTTCAGCTGATCGACGAACGTCCGCTCCTTGAGAGCCGAAACGATTTCCGCGGATGGGTCGACTCCTGCGTAGTCGATCGGAAGCTGGAGCGGACCGAACTGTTCACGCAGGTCATGCAACTTGGCGTCGATCTCCGAAACCGGTATCTCGCGCCCACCCTTTCGGGATAGGGCGCCGGTCATTACGCCAAACCACCAACCCTCCAGCCTGTCGATGAGATGGTCCAGATGTTCCGGCCTCGCGGAATGCCTCAAGACCCGTCGGATCTCTTCTCGCACATCAACGATGTTGGGGGAGGCGTCGAGAACGGCAACCATATCCAGGACTTGGCGTTGCGCCGCCGCATCGAGTTCCAAGAAGGCGTCGACCGCCCATTCGACGTCCTGATTTTTGGATGCCGCTGCTGCCGCAACGAGCTTTCGGTGGGCTGCGCCGATATCCCGCCCTCCGCCCTCCGGACGCAGCATCGACAGGCCGGTGTCCTCGCCGACCGTTGCGGTCGCGACCAGCATGAGGGCCGTCCTGCCAAGCTCCTCCGGGTGATCTTTCAGGTGCTTGATCCAGATCCCTACTGTGTTCCAGAACTGGGGCGAGAAGTCATTCAGCTGCTTTGTCGTCCTGGAGTGCTTGGTCTGGATGAGTTCGACGGCGGCGCCGTTCTGCGTGAAAGCCACGTCATCGTACGTCTCGACCGAGACCATCAGGCCGGGCTCATCACCTTGACGGCTGAGAGCGGCGTAGAGAGCGTAACGGCATTGGTACAGATAGCCCGTTGCTGAGTCAGCTGCCGTGTGACTTGCCATCGACGATCTATCTTATTGCTGCTATCTCCCAATAAAAACCACCCTAAGATGCGGATTGTTGGCGATCAAGGCAAAAACGTGCGTAAAGGGCCTGTCTCTAGCACATGCGCAATCCAAAGGAAGGTGCTGCGGACCGTCAATGCGCTGGCGATCAGAGCGGATAAGGAAAGCCTCTATCGCGCTTTCTCCGCTCCCTGGGGATGCGGTATATCCGTCGCCCCGGCATTCTTGGACACGGCGATGAGCGCCGATCCGGAGTTCACCCCGAAAGAACGTGACCTGACCGGCGCGAGTTCATGCTCCGGCTCAGCAGCGCCCGCTCGCTTCATGAGAGCGTTCTGGGGAAGCCTTGGGCGACCCGCCCCAACAATGGGCAGCCGAACCGCGGGACCGCTACGGCGATCGGGCGCGGGCGGCATCCGTCAATTCTTTTACAACTTTAGCCTACGCAGCCGCAGCGCGTTCCCGACCACGGACACCGAACTCAGGGCCATCGCGGCCGCGGCGATGATCGGTGACAGCGTCCACCCGAACAGCGGGTAGAAGACACCCGCCGCGACCGGCACGCCGAGGGCGTTGTAGACGAACGCCAGAAAGAGGTTCTGCCGGATGTTGCGCATCGTTGCCCGGCTGAGAGTCCGCGCCCGTGCGATGCCCGCCAGATCCCCCTTCACCAGCGTCACCCCGGCACTCTGAATCGCGACCTCGGTGCCGGTGCCCATCGCCACGCCGACGTCGGCCTCGGCCAGCGCCGGGGCGTCGTTCACGCCGTCTCCGGCCATCGCCACCACCCGGCCCTGCGCCTTCAGCCGCTTCACCACCTGGTTCTTGTCCTCCGGCAGCACCTCGGCCTCGACCGCGTCGATGCCCAGGCGGCGCGCCACCGCCTCGGCCGTGGTCCGGTTGTCGCCGGTCAGCATGACGATCCGCACACCATCGTTGCGGAGCGTTTCCAGCGCGTGCGCCGTGGTCGCCTTGATCGGATCGGCGACCGCGATCACGCCACCGGGCTGGCCGTCGATGGCGGCGAAGAGAGCGGTGGCGCCCTCGCGCCGGAGCTCGTCGGCGCGCGCCTCCAGGTCGCCCAACGCAATGCCCTGGTCCCGCATCATCGCGGCGTTGCCGAGGGACACTGTGCGCCCGCCGACCGTCCCGACGACGCCCTTGCCGGTGACGGAGCCGAAGTCGGCGACGTCCCGCAGCGGCAGGTCCCGTTCCTTGGCGGAAGCGACGATGGCGGCCGCCAGCGGGTGCTCGCTCGACCGCTCCAGGCTCGCCGCCAGCGTCAGAAGGTCCGCCTCGTCGATGCCCGGCGCCGGAACCACGGCGGTCACCTTTGGCTTGCCCTCGGTCAGGGTGCCGGTCTTGTCAACGACGAGCGTGTCGACCGTCTCGAACCGCTCCAGGGACGCCGCGTCCTTGATCAGGACGCCCGCGGTCGCCCCCTTGCCGACACCGACCATGATCGACATGGGCGTCGCCAGCCCCAGCGCGCAAGGACAGGCGATGATGAGCACCGAGACCGCCGCGATCAGCGCGTAGGCGAAGGCGGGCTGCGGCCCCCAAACCATCCAGGCGACGAAGGCCAGGGCGGCCACGAGGATCACCGCCGGGACGAAGTAGCCGGACACCACGTCGGCCATGCGCTGGATGGGCGCCCGGCTGCGCTGGGCCTCGGCGACCATGGTCACGATGCGGGACAGCATGGTGTCGGATCCGACCTTCTCGGCGCGCATCACCAGGGCGCCCGTCTGGTTCACGGTACCGCCGATGACCTTGGCGCCCGGCTCCTTCCCGACCGGCATGCTCTCGCCGGTGACCATGGACTCGTCGACGGCGCTGCGGCCCTCGAGCACCTCGCCGTCCACAGGCACGCCGTCGCCGGGACGGACGCGCAGCCGGTCGCCGACCTGGACCACCTCGAGCGGCACCTCCTCGTCCTCGCCGTCGGTACGGATGCGCCGCGCCGTCTTGGGCGTGAGGTTGAGCAGCGCGCGGATGGCGCCGCCGGTCTGCTCGCGGGCGCGGAGTTCGAGCACCTGCCCGAGCAGCACCAGCACCGTGATGACGGCGGCCGCCTCGTAGTAGACGGCCACCACGCCGTCCATGCCGCGGAAGCTCCGCGGGAAGACGCCCGGCAGGAACGTCGCGACCAGGCTGAACACGTAGGCCACCCCGACGCCCAGCGCGATCAGGCTGAACATGTTCAGGCTGCGGTTCACGAACGACTGCCAGCCGCGCTCCAGCAGCGGCCAACCCGCCCACAGCACCACCGGCGTCGCCAACAGGAACTGCACCCAGACGGAGATGCGGGGCGGCACCACGTCATGGAGCCCAAGCCCCGGGATGTGGCCGCCCATCTCCAGCACCAGCAGCGGCACGCTCAGGACCAAGCCGATCCAGAACCGCCGCGTCATGTCGACGAGTTCCGGGTTGGGCCCTTCCTCGAGGGTGGCTCCGACCGGCTCCAGGGCCATGCCGCAGATCGGGCAGTTGCCCGGCCCCTCCTGGCGGATCTCCGGGTGCATCGGGCAGGTGTAGATCACGCCCTTCTGCGGCGACGCCTGGGCGGGCTTCTCGGGAGCGGCGGGCTTTGCCTCCGGCTTCAGGTACCGCCCCGGGTCGGCGACGAACTTGTCGTGGCACCGCGCCGAGCAGAAGTGGAAGGTCTGGCCGCCGTGCCCGGCTTGGTGCCCGGTTCGCTCGGGATCGACCATCATGCCGCACACGGGGTCCTTCACCTTGGGCCGGTCGTCGGGACCGGCGTGGTGGTCGTGCCCACCGTGACTGTGGTGGTCAGGACGGTGTGCGTGGCTGCGGTGCTGGTCGTTCATGTTCGCTTCTCCCTTCGCATGCAGGCGTCGGTGCCTCCGCGTTCGTTCGCGCTTCCCGGCACCGACGTGCGATGGCATCCATGAAACCGAGGCTCCGCCTTCCAATGACTGGAAGGTCAAGCGCGTTGTGTGGCCCGCTCGCGTCCTCTCCTCACTTCTTCGCGCGTTCGCTCATGGCGGCGTGGCGAAGACGGATCTCCTCGGGCCAAGAGCTCTTGATGAAGGCCAGGACCGCCCAGATCTCGGCATCGCTCAGCACGCCGCCGAAGGCGGGCATGTCGCTCTCATAGCCGGGCGGGGCGAATTCAACGACGCCTTGCTTGGTGATTTTGAAGAGGTCGGCGTCGGGGTGGTGCCACGTGTGCCCGGAGGCGTCGTGCGGTGGCGCGGGCAGACGGCCGTCCGGCTTGCGGCTTTGCCACTCCGGCTGCCCCTCGAGCCGCGCGCCGTGGCACGACGCGCACTGCTCCGCGTAAACCTCCTTGCCTTGAGCAACCTGGGCGGCGTCGGTTGGATCGGCGCCTGCCTTGGGGCCAGCGAACAGGACGACGCCAGCCACCGTGATCGCCGCACCCATCGCCAAGCCAACGCCAATCTTCATCGCCTTCATCACCACATCCCCCGTCACGTCACGACCGGAACGGTTTCCAGGTCTTGCCGCCGTCCTGGCTGGCCAGGATGACGCTCTTGTCGGTCACGGCGTAGAGCCGGTCCGGGTCGGTCGGGTCGACCGCCAGATGCAGCAGGACGGCGTCACCGAAGCCGTTGCTGACCGGCTGCCACGCGAGGCTCGGCTCGGTCGTCTTGAGCAGGCCGGTGCCGACCTGGTAGGCGTAGGCGGCGCCGTCCTTCGTGGTCGCGACCATGGTCGCCGGGCGCCGCACGATGTTGGCGGCCTGCCAGGTCCTGCCCGCGTCGCGGCTCACCATCAGTCCGGCGCGCGTGGCGCCGTACACGGTGTCCGGCTCCTTCGAGGACGCCGCCAGGTCGAACATGTCGGCGGGCGGCTTGCCGGTCACCTCCCAGGTCTTCCCGGCGTCGCGGCTGATCTGGACGCTGCCGTAGTGCCCGTACAGCACCTTCGGGTCGGCCGGGCTGACGTCCATGGCGTGGAAGTCCACGGGTCCGTTCACACCCGCCGAGACCTGCTTCCAGGTCTTCGCGCCATCGGTCGAGACGAGGACGCCGAGGTTCCCGCCCTTCTCCGGATGGCCGCTGGCGAAGAAGGCGTCGGGCTGCGCCGGATTCGGTGTGAACCCCATGTAGTCCCAACGGTTGTCGGATACCCGCGTGGCCGTGCCGTCGGGGTTGGTCAGCCACACGCCGTGATGCGAGGCGAGATACAGGCGCGACGGGTCCGTGGGGTCCACGGCAATCCCGTGGAGGTGCGAGACCTCGTTCAGCTTGAGGGTTTCGGCCGCCCGGACCGGTCCGGCGACCACGGCACCGACCAGCAGGGCGGCAGCCATCGTGGCGAGTTTCTTCTTGGCGCTCATCGCGCATCTCCTTGCTTGCGGGGCGGCATGGGGCGGGGAACCTCATGCCGCCCATGCCGATCTCAGTGACCCGCGTGGCCCATCTCGAAGCGGGCCTGCACCGGCTTCTGGCCGGGCATCGTCAGGGCAGTCACGACCTTGACGCTGTCGTGCGCGCCGCCGAGGTTCGCCTGCCCCTTGAGGGTGTTGGCGCCCGCGGGCTCGAGCGCGACCTTCTGGGTCTGCTTGTTCGCCAGGACGGTCGCCTCGGCCTTGGCGCCGGTCACATCGACCGGCTTGTCGGCGCCGTCGGTCACGTACAAGACGACGTCGTTGCCCTTGAGCACGACTTCGACGTGGTAGGGGCCCGCGTCGGCGCGCTGGCCGCCGTTCGGGCCGATCTTCGGGCCGTCGGCGAAGGCCGTGCCCGGGGCGGTGAAGAGGGCGGTGGCGAGGAGGAGGGTCGAGAACTTCACGGTGTGGTTTCCTTCTGGATGGACCGGGTGAGGGGGATCAGTAGGCCTCGGCCGGACGCAGCGAACCGGCCTGGGCAGCGACCAGACGATTCAGCGGCTTCTCGCCGAGCTTGAGGAAGAGGACCGGGGTCAGGACGGTGTCGAGCAGGGTCGCGCTGACCAGCCCGCCGAAGATGGTGACGGCGACCGGGTGCAGGATCTCCTTGCCCGGCGCGTCGGCGCCGATCATCAGCGGCACCAGCGCCACCCCCGCCGACAGCGCGGTCATCAGCACGGGTGTCAGGCGTTCCTGGCTGCCGCGGGTCACCATGGCCTTGCCGAAGGTCTCGCCCTCGTGCAGGACCAGGTTGATGTAATGACTAATCTTCAGGATGCCGTTGCGCGTGCTGATGCCGGTCAACGTGATGAAGCCGATCATCGAGGCGACCGACAGCGGCTGCCCGGCGATCCACAGCGCCGCCACGCTGCCGATCAGGGCCAGAGGCACGTTGCCCATGATGATGAGCGCCAGCACGGCCGAGCGGTAGCGGCTGTAGAGCACAAGGAAGATCATCGCCAGCGACACCATCGACAGCGCGGCGATGGTCTTGGATGCCTCCTCCTGCGCCTGGAAGGTGCCCTCCAGGCTGGTGAAGTAGCCGGACGGCAGCGGCGCCCCGGCGACCACGTCCCGGATGCCCGCGACGATCCGCGCCATGTCCGTATCGCCGTCCGAGTTGCCGAGGATGACGATGCGGCGCTTGCCGTTCTCCCGCAGGATCTGGTTGGGGCCGTCCGTCTCCTCGACCGAGGCGAACCTGCCGAGAGGCACCCGGCCCGCCGGGGTTTCGACCAGCAGGTTCGCCAGGCCGCTGGTGGTGCGGTCCTCGTCGGACAGGCGCAGCACGACGTCGAAGCGCCGGGTGCCGTCCACGATCTCCGACACCACGCGGCCGTTGGACAGGCTCTCCAGCGCCTCCGTCGCCATGGCCGGGGTCACGCCGTAGAGCGCGGCGCGCTCGTAGTCGATGACGACCTGCACCTGCGGGATGCGGACCTGCTTCTCGATCTGGAGGTCGACCAGCCCGGGCACGCCCGCGAGCTTCTGCTGAAGCTGTCCGGCGAGGCTGCGCAGGGTGTCCAGATCCTCGCCGTAGACCTTCAGCGCGATCTGCGCCCGCACCCCGGAGAGCATGTGGTCGAGCCGGTGCGAGATCGGCTGGCCGATGTTCACCGACACCGGCAGGGCCGCCAGCCGGGCGCGCACGTCGGCCAGCACCTCCGCGCGGCTGCGCTCCGACGGCGCAAGATCGACGTCGATCTCGCTGGAGTGAACGCCCTCGGCGTGCTCGTCGAGTTCGGCGCGCCCGGTGCGGCGCCCCACCGACTTCACCTCCGGCACCTGCATGATCAGCCTCTCCGCCGCCAGCCCGACCTGGTTGGACTCGGCCAGCGAGATGCCCGGGTTGAGCACCATGGAGATGGTCAGCGTGCCCTCGTTGAAGGGCGGCAGAAAGGCGCGCGGCAGGCTCGGCACCGTCGCCGCGGCGACCAGGACGGCGGCGGCGATGGCGACGAACAGCGTCCGCGGGTGCGCGAAGGCCCAGCCGAGCAGCATCGCGTTCCCGGCCTTCAGCCGCCGAACCAGCCAGCTGTCGTGCTCCTCCAGCCGCTTCAACCGGGGCAGCAGGTAGTAGGACAGCACCGGCGTGACGGTGATCGCGGTGAGAAGGCTGGCGAGGATGGAAACGATGTAGGCCACGCCCAGCGGCGCGAACAGGCGCCCTTCGATGCCCGACAGGGCGAACAGCGGGACGAACACCAGGATGATGATGACCGTGGCGTAGACGATGCCCGAGCGCACCTCCTGCGAGGCCGAGGCGACCACCTCCAGGACCGGCTTCGGGTTGCCCGCCCGCCGGTTCTCGCCGAGGCGCCGGTAGATGTTCTCCACGTCCACCACGGCGTCGTCCACCAGTTCGCCGATGGCGATGGCGAGGCCGCCCAGCGTCATCGTGTTGATCGACATGCCGAACGCCTTGAAGACCAGCACGGTGATCAGGATCGAGATCGGAATGGCGGTCAGCGAGATGAAGGTGGTCCGGACGTTCAGCAGGAACAGGAAGAGGATCACCGCGACGACGGCCACCGCCTCCAGCAGGACCTTCTCCACGTTGCCGATGGAGGTCTGGATGAAGTTGGCCTGCTTGAACAGGATCTCGTCGGCGTGGACGCCCTTCGGCAGGAACTTCGCCAAGTCGCCCAGGGCGGCTTCCACCTCGGCGGTCAATGTCGTGGTGTCGGCGCCGGGTTGCTTCTGGACGGACAGGATCACGGCGGGCTTGCCGTTGACGCCCGCGTCGCCGCGCTTCACGCGGGCGGCGAAATCCACGGCGGCGATCTGGTGGAGCAGGATGGGCTGCCCCGTCTTGTAGGCGACGACGAGGTTGCGGAGGTCCTCCAGCCGGGTCGTCCGGCCGATGTTGCGGATCAGATACTCCTCGGAGTGCTGGTCGATGAAGCCGCCGCCGGTGTTGGCCGAGAACTGCTGGAGCGCCTTAACCAGCTCGTCGGTCGTGATCTCCAGGTCGTGCAGGCGGGCCGGGTCCGGCGAGACGCGGTACTGCCTGATCTCGCCGCCGATCGGAATGACCTGGCTGATGCCGGGGATGGCGAGCAGGCGCGGCCGTGCCACCCAGTCCGCAAGCTCGCGCACCTCCATCGGGCTCACGCCGTCGCCGGACATGGCGATGAGCATGATCTCGCCCATGATGGACGAGATGGGTCCCATCTGCGGGCGGACGTTGGGCGGCAACTGCCCCTGGACGATGGCCAGCCGCTCCGCGACCTGCTGGCGGTTGCGGTAGATGTCGGTGCCCCAGTCGAACTCGACGAAAACGATGCTGAGCCCGACGCCGGACACCGAGCGCACGCGGGTGATGCCCGGCATGCCGTTCATCGAGGTTTCGAGCGGGAAGGTGACGAGCTGCTCGACCTCCTCCGGCGCCAGCCCCTCGGCCTCGGTCATCAGCGTGACGGTCGGCTTGTTCAGGTCGGGGAAGACGTCGATGGGCAGGTCCTTCAGCACGAAGGAGCCGTAGACGACGAGGATCGCGGCGGCGGCCAGGACGAACAGCCGGTTGCGCAGGCTGGCGTTGACGAGGATGTTGAACATGGCGGGGCGCTCCTCACCGGACCTGGTTGAGGAGACCGGCGCCGTCGGTCACGATGCGCGCCTCCGGTTCGACGCCCGCGAGGACCAGCACCGTGTTCCCGTCCACCGGCTGCGTGCGCACCGGACGGGCGACGAACCGTTGCGGGGACTCGTGCTCCCAGACCAGAGGCTGGCCGTTCGGGCCGCGGACCACGCTCTGGCGCGGCAGAACGATGCCGGACATCGTGCCCTGGATCTGCGCGACGATGCGCACCGGCTGACCGACGCTCAGGCCCTGCGGCGGGGTGTCGATCTGGAAGAGCAGCGGAATGGCCTGCTGGCGCAGCGCCAGACCGTGGCCGAGATGCTCCAGGGTCAGGTTGATCCCGTCGGCTGTGGTGGCCGTCGCGCCACGGACGCTGTTGGCCACGCGGGGGTCGAAGGCGACCGCCTCGACCATCAGGCGCGACGGGTCGACGATCTCGAACAGCACTTGGTCGCGCCCCTCGACCACCTGTCCGGCCTTGATGTTGTTGGCCGTGACCACCCCGGAGATGGGCGCCCGCAGGGCTTCCTTGGTCGTCAGCGCGGGGGACAGAGCGGCCCGGCGCTTGCGCAGACCGTTGAGATTGGCCTCCGCCTCTTCGATGTCGCGCTGTGGCACGCTGCCTTCCAGCTTCCGGAGCCGCTGGAGGCGGGATTCGGCGATGACCAGTTCCTGCTCGACCGTCGCGATCTGCTGCTGGATGCCGCTGCGGTCCACAAAGGTCACGGCGGGGGCGATGTAGGCCAGGATTTGCCCGGCCTCGACCCGCTGGCCGACGTAGGGCAACCCCTTATCCCCCGGTTCGATGCGGCCGCTCTGCGTGGCCTGGACATGGCCGCCGCCGTTGGGGTCGGCGATCACCTGGCCGATCAGCTGCACCGTCTGCGCCGCCTCCTGCGGCTTGGCAACGATGGTTCGGACCGACAGCAGGCGCTGCGACGGCTTGGGCACGTACAGGCTGCCGTCCGGCAGGCGCCGCGGGCTTTCCGAGGCGCCGGTCGCCCCCATCGGGACAGCCGCCGCTGCCTTGCCCTTGTCCTCGTCGCCGTGGCTGTGGTCCTCGTCGCCGTGGGCGAAGGCGGCGCCGCTCGCCAACAGCAGGCCGATGCCGACCAGCGCGGCGCCCGCGACTGTCCGCGTGCGTCCACGCTGGGTCAGGGCGACGGTGGTCAGGACCCCGAGCAGGAAGACCATGACCGCCCCCAGCATCAGGCCGGAATCGTTCCGGACCTGGCCGAAGACGGCGGAAACACCCTGCGCACCTCCGGCCTGCGCCTCAGCCGCACCTGCCGGGATCTCCAGGGTACCGATCAGCAGGTCGGCCGCGTCGGCCGCGGTGATAGAGACGGTTACTTCATGTGATCCCGGCTTTGAGAGCCATGTCGGGTCGAGGCGGTAGACGCCCTCCTCGCCGGAGACGGGCGAGGCCGTCGCGGCCTCGCCATCGGCGCTCACTTCGACGGTGGCGCCGTTAACGGGCTCGTTGGTGACGAAGCGGTCCAGATGGACGAGCAAGGTCTTTCCCCGGACGACCGCCACGAGCTCGAAGTCGGACGAGGACGTCTCCAGGGTGGGGGCGGCCGTCGTGACGACCGGCTTCGGCTCCTCGTCGCCATGGGCGTGGCCCTCATGGGCTAGCGCGGGGCTGGCGACAGGCGCGGCAAGGCTCGCGGCGGCGACCGCCGCGGCAAGAAGGCGTCGGGTGGTCATGGAAGAACTCCGAGGGACTGGTTCATACGGGCGCGGGCGGCGCCGAGTTGGACTTCGGCGGTGGCGCGGGCGAGGTCGGCCTCGAAGGCCGCCTCCTGGGCGCGCACGTACTCGACGAGGCTGATCTCGCCCGCCCTCCGGGCGCGCTCGATGTTCGACAGGCGTGCCCTGAGGGCCGCAGCCCGGTCGCGCGCGATCGACAGGCGCTCGCTCGCCGCCTGGTGGGCGAGGCGGGCTTGCCGGATGTCCGACTCGACCGTACGGGTCGCGTCGGCCTGCTCGGCCTCGGAGCGGACGACCTCGCTCAGCGTCTCGGCCCGCTTGGGCGCGTTCACGGCCTCGACCGCGAACGGGATGCGGACGGAGACGCCGAACACGGTGTCGTAGCGTTCCTCGCGGCTGTCGCGCTCGCGGCGAGCCATCAGCCCGACCTCCGGACTGTCGCGCGTCGTCAGGTCCACCAGTTGGCGCTGGGCTTGAGCCGAGCGGACGCCCAGCCGAGCCGCCAGCAGGGAGGGGTGCCGCTCAAGCGGCGGCTCGCCGATCTCCGGCTCCGGTGCCGCCTTCGGCGGCACCATGCCGGTGAGCGTCCGGAACACTTGGCGGGCCTCCTCCAGAGCCAGTTCCTCGTCGCGGAGGTCCGTGGCGACGGAGAGGGCTTCGGCGCGGGCCAGCTGGTGGTCGGCCTCCGAAATCTCCCCGGCCCGGGCGGTCCGTCGGGTGTCGGCCTCGAGCTGGCGGGCGACCGTCAGGCGCTGGCGGGCGAGTTCGGCGCGCCGCTCGGCCAACGCGACCTGCCACTGGGCCGTCCGGACCTCCCCGGCGACCGCCAGCTGGCGCGCGGCGATCTCGGCGTCGGTGCGCGCCAGAAGCGCGTCGCCCGCCCGGACGGTCGCCGTTCCCTGGCCGGGCAGCCAGAGCGGGACGCCGAGTTCGGCCTCGTACTCGCGCCGTCCGATGTTCCGGTTCAAGTAGTCGCTCGTGTGCCGCAGCGTGATCGCCGGGGCGGCCGGGACCAGCGCCTCCCCGGCACCGCGCCGGGCGGTGGCCACGGCCCTCTGTGCCTCCAGGCTCCTGACTTCGGGGTTGAGCTTCCAGGCGCCCTCGACCGCGTCCCGAAGCGTCTGCGCTCCGGCCGGGAGCGCCAGCAGGCACACGGCGACGGTCGTTGCCGCCGCTTGCTTCATGGGCTTCCAACCAGAATCACGCACCGAACGACCCTCCCACTCTGGGGTGGTTCGGCCCACGGGAGGAGAGACGCGGAAGCCAACCCGGCGTGACCGCGGCGTAACGCTCGTACTCGGCGCCGAACACCCGGAGGGCTTCCCGCTCCTCGGACCGGGCCAGACGGACGTACATCAGGACCAGCAGCGGGAACATCGCCAGCGTCAGGATGGTCGGCCACTGGAGCAGAAAGCCGAACAGGATGCCGATGAAAGCGATGTACTGCGGGTGCCGGACATGGGCGTACACGCCCGTCGTGGCGAGCCGGTCTTGCTTCTGCGCCGCGTGAAGCACTTTCCAGGCCGCCGAGAGCAGGACGAAGCCCGCGAGGATCAGGACGTTGCTGAGGATGTGCAGCACGTTGAAGTGTGGGTTGCCCTCCAGGCCGAGGACGGTCGACCAGAGGTGCCCGGCGTCGTGGGACAGGATGTCGAGGCTCGGGTAGCGGGTCTGGAGCCAGCCCGAGAGGAGGTAGATGGTCAATGGAAAGCCGTACATCTCGGTGAACAGGGCCACGATGAAGGCGCTGAACGCCCCGAAGGACCGCCAGTCCCGCGGTGACTGCGGCTTGCCGAAGCTGAAGGCGAAGACGATGAAGATGGCCGAGTTGAGGGCGACCAGCACCCACAGGCCATAGGCCGAGGCTTCGTGCGTCATGGCGTGCCTCCCTTGGTCGGCCGGTCGGCGTCACCATTCCCGCCGTGGCCGCCATGCCCGTGGCCGCCGTGCATGAACAGGTGCATCAGCGGGCACAGCAGCAGGACGAGAAGCGGAAGTGCGTCGAGCACATGGTCGACGTGGAAGAGCGACAGGTACACGGCCGCCAGGGCGGTCGCGCCGAGTCCGGCCAAGCCGGTCCAGGTCCGGTACCAGGGCGTGCGCGCCTGCGGCTCGGGAGCGTGATGGGTGTGTTCGTGGTGCGTCATGGCCGCCTCCTCACATCATGCCCATGGGGCCGGGGAGCAGCCGGTCCGCGAGCGTCTTCTGCTCGTCGGTCAGCACGGCGTAGAGCGGCTTGGCGGCGGACTCCAGCGCCTTCAGGGCGTCGAGCCGGGTGGACAGCGCCTTCTGCTGGAAAGCGAGCCGGTCGGGCCAGGAGGAGGGCATGCCGCTTTTGGTCATCTGCTCGTGCATGGCCTGATGGGCCTTGGCGTTCGCCCGCAGCGTGTCGGCGAAGGCGTTCCACTGCGGCGCCTGGGCGTCGGTGATCTTGAGTTCGGCCTTCAGGAACGCGATGCGGCCCTCGACGTGCTCGAAGGGCAAGCCCATTCCGGCCTGCTGGCCCATCATCATCTGTCGCATCATGGACATCATGCCGGGCCCCATCATCCCGGATTGGCCGTCCTGCTGGCCCGACATGCCGCCCATCATCGAACGCATCTGGTCCATGTTCATCATCATGCCGGGCTGGCCACCCTGCGCCTGGGCGCCGGGCTGGACGATGATGCCGCTGCCCATGCCCTGACCCATCATCGGCGCGTTGCCGGGCGCGCCGGGCTTCGCGCCTGGGATCGGCTGCGTGGGAGCCGGGGTCGGGGTCGGGGGCGGGGCGGGCTGGGCCTGCGTCGTGGCCGCGGCACCGTCCGGATGATGGGCGTTGTGGTCCTGGTCGGTGGTGGTCTGGGCCTGGGCGACCGACATCATGGCGGTCAGCGCGAGTGCCGGGAGCATCTTGCGGGTGAGAGACGACATGGCGTCCTCCATCTGAACATTGGGTTCATGCCATCCCGGACGAACTCCACGCGGGAGCGCCGGGGACGCAAAAGCCAAGCGCACGAATCCGGAGTCGGCGTCCTTCGCCGAGCCGAGGCTCAGGTCGGGCGCGGGCGGACTCGTGGCGTCAGATGGTCAGAGCGGGGGGCGGAAAGCCGGGGCGATGCCGATGCCGTCCGGCGTGGCCAGGGCAGGCAGATGCAGGGAGGCGTTCAGGCGCGGGACGAACGTCTCGACCACCACCGCGGGAAGGCCGCCATGCATGGTGACGCACTGAGCGACGCTGCAGCAGGCCCCTTCGTCGAGCAGGCCAAGGTCCCCACACGGAGCTTCCTTGTGCTCGTGGTCCGGGACGGTCGCGATGGCGTCGCCATGCTTGTCGACCAGAACGTGCTCGTGAGGAGTCTGGGACGCATGGTGAGGCCCCAGGTTGGCGTGGCTCGGCGCGGCATAGACGAGCAGCGTGGCCAGCATCAGCAGGCTCACCACCACCCTCCTCACCGACGACCGCGTCGCACGCCACATGGCGTTTGCCTCATCTTATGGGAGCCGTGCGGCACCCCAGTGCCCACCGCACCCTCATGGAAACCTAAGACCGTTTCCTGGCCCCTGCAACAACAGATGGCTTCGGCAACGATCCCTACCAAGCGTCGGAGAAGGAGTGCGTCGGAATGTCCCCCGCACCTTCGACCGGGCCGGAGATGCCACAGGACGAACCCTGCGCCTTCCAGCCGCTGGAAGGTCAAGGACAAAGTCGAACACGTCTCCTGTCCGGTCACCGGCGCCGCCTTGCCGCAGGCGCAAGGCACCACCGCCCGGTGACGTTTCACCCACGGCGTTTCCACTACCGGACCGTGACACGGGCGCCGGGTTGATGCCGATCAATTCCCGGACCTATGATAGGGGCTACGCTTGGCATGGCCTGGGAGGTCCCGGGTCATTGGTGACGATGGCAGACATGACGCGTTTGGGCCACATCTTCGCCGTTCTGGCGTTCGCCTTCGCGCTCCTGGTGGGCGCGGCGGGCGGAGCCATGGCGCATGTGGAGGCCCATGGCGGCCCGATCGACCACAGTTCCCACCACGCGCCATCGCCTTCGACCCCGTCGCATGGCGACTCCCACAAGGCCGCCCTCGTGGTCGTGGCTCCGTGTTGCCCGGCGGCCGAAGCCCCGGCGGACCATGTCGTCGCCGTCGCGGTGACGATGGTGGAGACGTCCTGGCACCCGCGGCCCGACTACGCCCCGAACGCCCGGGACATCGCGCCGGACACGCCCCCTCCGAAGACCGTCCTCTGACCGGCCGAGCGCCCTGACACCGTCTGCGTCGGATGCCCGGCCGCGCGCCGCCCGACCGGCGGCGTTCGCGAACGATTCCGACCACGCGACCAGAGGACTCTCACGATGTCTGAGAGGCATTTCACCACCCGTCGCGGCTTCATCGCCGGACTGGGCTTCGGCGCCGTCTCCCTGTACGGCGCCTGGGCGGCCTATGGGGCCGCACCGCTTCCCTTCGGCGGTCACAAGGATACGGATGCTCCGGAACCCGACGCCCATCGCGGCCATGGTGCCGCCGAAGCACCCGCCGAAGCCGGTGGCCACGGTGGTCACGGGGCTTCGGCGGGCATGGCGCCCGAGGAGTTCCGTTTCGAACACGACTACTTCATCCAGCGGTACACGCAGAAGGACGGCAGCGTGAACCCGCACGCCAGCGAGGCCACGCACAGCCACGCCGCCGAGGGGCACGATCACGGTCATGACGCCGGTGGCGAGCCGGTGGACGTCTACCTGATGGCCCAGAAGTTCGCCTACAGCCCCGATGTCCTCCGCTTGAAGGCCGGGCAGGCGTACCGGTTCCGCATGATGGCGGACGACATCACGCACGGCGCGTCGATCCAACTGGGCTCCGCCAGCCGGATCATCCGCCTGCGGCCGGGCACGGTCACCGAGCAGGTCATCACCTTCACCAAGCCGGGCGAGTACCTCGTGTACTGCACCGTCTACTGCGGCCAGGCGCACGACGCCATGCAGGGCCGCATCGTCGTCGCGTGACCCGGGGAGGACCCACCATGGATACCATCTCAACGAACGTCGCCCCGGTCGGCTCCAAGCCCGCCCTGGCGGCGCGCATCAAAGCCCTGCCGACGCCCGACAAGGCGCTCCTCAAGCTGCTGTTCGGTGCCGCCCTGCTGGCGCTGGTGCTGGGCTTGATCGGAGGCTTTGTGACCGCACTGGCCCGTGCCGGTGCGCTGACCTTCTTCCCGGACGATGCCTACCGCCTGCTGACCCTGCATGGCGTGTCGGTGTTCTTCTACTGGCTGTACCTGATCCAAGCGGCCCTCCTGCTCGTGCTCGCCGCCGCCGAGAACGGACGCGGGCTGGCGTTGCGCCCGTTCGCCTGGTTGGGTGCGGCGCTGATGCTGGCGGGCTTCGGTGTCAGCGAATGGATCTCCTACAGCGGCACGCCGCTGCTCTACGACGGCAGCCCTGAACTCGCCGCGGACGATCCGCGCTCGGTCGGGTTCTTCGCGCTGGGCTACCTGCTGCTCTCCGGCGGTCTGGTCGCCTCGGCGGTCAGCGGCATCGCGACGGTGCTCCAGCCCCGGCTGCATGGCGAGGCGGACGAACTCACCTCCGTCGGCTTCGCCCTGTTCGCCTGGGCGGGGTTCCTGGTGGTCAGCGCCATCGCGGCGACGAACGCCTTCCTGCCGGGCGTGCTGTGGTCGCTGGGCGCCGGGCCGTTCCCGGCCGACCACGGCACCGAGTGGCACATCCTGTTCCACAACCTGCACTACCTGCCGCTGATGGCGACGGTGCTGGTGTGGTACGTGCTGACCGAGCACCTGACGGGGGTGAAGTCCATCCACGGCGCGCGCATGTCGAAGATCGTCTTCGCCGCCTATCTTGTCTTCGTGCCGCCGACCAGCCTCTACCACATGTTCCTGGAGCCGAACCTGTCCGAAGGCGTGCGGGTCGTCGGCTCGCTGCTGTCGCTGTTCGTCTCGGTCCCAACTCTGGCGGCCTTCGCCATCATCGTCTCCTCGCTGGAGGCCAGCGCCCGGGCGCGCGGCGCCACCGGCCTCTTCGGCTGGATGCGCGGGCTGCCGTGGGACAACCCGGCCATGGCGAACATGGGCTGGGCGGTGGTGAACATGATGGTCGGCATCACCTTCGCCTTCGTGCTGATCCAGGGCGAACTGGCGCCGATGCTGTCGGACACCTTCTTCGTCCCCGGCTACTTCCACTTCTTCGCGGTCGGCGTGCTGACCCAGACGTTCCTGGCCGCCATGATGGTCATGCTCCCGGCGTTGAGCGGCGGCAGCCTGTGGCGCCCGGCAGTGCTGAGACGCATGCCGGTGGTCGTGACCATCGGTCTGCTCATCTTCGGCGCCGCTGGCATCACGGCCGGGTTCATGGGCGTGCCGCGCCGGGTGTTCGACGTGAGCTACGGCGGCATGGCCCCCGGGGCGTGGCCGGTGCTGATGACCCTGGTCGGCGTCGGCGCCACGGTCTTCGGCGTGGCCATCTCGGTCACCGTCTACGGCGTCGTGCGCACGCTGCTGTCGCGGCGCGCGACGGCTGAACAGGCTTCCGTGGTCGACTGGCAGGCCGGGGCGCGTGGCGTCGGCGCGGCGCCCGCGTGGACCGGGCCGGTGTCGGTCGCCGCGCTGGTTGCCGCCATGTACGTCTTCACCATCGTCGCGTTCCAGCTGATCCAGTCGCTGCCGATCATCGCGATCGGCGGCGGGCATGGGCACTGAGCGAAGGAGAGAAGCCATGAAGAACGACGAACTCTGGCTGACCCTGGCCATCGTCGCGGTGTGGGCGGTCCTGGCCGCCGTCTACGCCTTCGTCCCCAGCCTCGGCATGCCCGGCTACGTCCGGGTCTGGGGCGGCGGCGCCATCGTGTTCCTGGCGCTCGCCGGGATGTTGTTCGCCTTCGGCCGCAAGACCCGCCGGAACTGAGGGCGCCGGAGAAGCCTGGGTGTCCGCTGCGTTGCGGGCGCCCCAGGCCCCAAGGGCATCGAACCATCCCGAAGCGGGACGTGCATCATGAGCCGCTACCCTTCGGTTCATGGTTAGTGCTGCGGTGGCTCGGGCACACATTCCAAATAACCACGGTACCCGACCTTGAGGTCTTGGCCGACCTCGAAGATCATGTTCGCTTCCCGGCGCTGCATCCCGACCCGGATTTCGGTCTTTTCCTCGGGAGCGGGTGAGACGGTCGTTCGGATCGGCTTGGCGACCAGCGCAAGCCCCTCGACCCGTCCAACCCCACCTCCTGCCGATGCAGGGTCGGCCGATGCGAGTTCGGGCGACGCAGGCTCCAGGACCACCAAGCTGCCGTTCAGCTTCAATACACCGCGCTGCGCGGAGTTGTCCGGCGCCATGCCCACCGCCAGGACCGGCCTGCCCGAGCTCGTATACCGGAACTCGCAACGGGGGCCCGCGCCAATCGCCTTGCCGATCTCCGCATCGTTCATCGTGCCGGGGTCCAGGGTCCGAATATGTGCGCCGTCAAGCACCGCCTGTGCGGTCTCGATCCTGACGATCTCAGGCGGCCGTATGGCCTTGGTCGCGTCGTCCGGCGTGTCGGCCTCGCCGCATCCCGCAAGCAGCCCAAGCCCGACGATTAGGAGCAAGGACGGGCGTCCGGCTTGTGGAAAGACTTTGCCCATCAATCCCGCTCCTCCAGATCGGCGGCGAGGTACTTCATCTCCGCGATCTCACGTTCCTGCGCTTCGATGATCTCGTCGGCGAGCTTGCGGACGCGCGGGTCGGTGATCTGGGCGCGCTCGCTGGTCAGGATGGCGATGGAGTGGTGCGGGATCATCGCCTTCATGTAGTCGACGTCGTCCACCGTTGCCTGACTGCGCACCAGCCACAGGGACAGGGCGAACACGGAGATGGAGGCACCGAAAATGCCGAGATTGACCGCGCGGTTCCTGTACATGCCCAACATGAAGCTCAGCATGATGACCGACATGGTCGAGCCCATCACCAGCGCCATCCAGGCGCGGGTCTCGCTCCAGAACACCTGCTCGAGGGCATAGGTGTTCAGGTACATCAGCCCGTACATGACGATGGTCGAGGTTGCGATCATGGCGGCAAAGCGCCAGTAGGACGTCTGCATGGGTCGCTCCAGGCTCAGTTCGCTTGGCCGCTGCCGGTACCACCACTCCCGCTGGTGCTGCCCTCATGGGCGCCACCGTCCTGACCGCTGCCGCCTTGATGCCCGCCGCCCTGCGCGGTGGCATCGCCCAGCGCCGCGTACTGCTCGGGCGTCAAGGCGGGCAGTTGCTTCACGAAGGCGACGATGTCCCAGAGTGTCTCGTCGTCGTAAGTCGGCCCAAACGCGGGCATCCCGGACATCTTGACCCCGTGTCGAACAATCCAGAACACCTCCTCCGGCTCCCACTTGGCCGCCGCCTCAGCGAGGTGGGGCGGGCGCGGCCGCATGCCGCTTGCCCATTTGGAACGCTCGACACCCGGCCCGGCGTGGCAGTGCTCACACATCGACTTGTAGGACTCGGCTCCCGCCGCGACCATCTCCGAGGTCACGGATTCCGGCGCGACGATGCCGTCTGCGCGGCGCTCGACGGAATTGTGGAATGTCGTGTCGAACGCCCACCGGGTGACGGAGGCGTGTTCTTCGGTGGCGGCCACGTTGTACGCGCCCGTGTAGACGACGAACAAGCCGACGGCGCCGAGCAGCGCCAAGGCGGCCACGGCGCCCGCGACGACTCCGAAACCTGCGGATTTCTTCCGGTCGTCCATGCGCGCGTCCTCGTGCTAAATCATCTTCTCCTCTGCCGACCACCCTCCTGGAAGGGCTTGGCCGATTCCCCCCGCCTTGGGAGCAACCAGATGCCGCGGCGTCGGTTCCCTTGCCGATCATGTGCTGGTGAGGAGGGGCACCTGCTTCAGCCGGGATCAGATCGACCGCCTCCCGCAGGGCGACTGCCTTGAGGCCCCGTCCAGTCCAACCGTAGCCTGCCACCAGAACCGGCGCGATCGAGCGCGGAGGAGACACAACCACCCACGGCTCCTATGTTTGGCTTTTCACCTTTTATGTCGCGCAATACCTCGGCCACCCGGAGGTGGTCGTCCATTCTCTGTGGCGGGCGAGAATGCAAAGGAGGCGGAGCGGACGAACCTTGAGGACGGGTGAAGGAACGCGCGAAGGCCCCTGGCCCACTGCGCCGAACCATCCCGGAGGATCGCTGTTGGGCAGGTTGAGGGTGCCGTCCGAGCGCCCACCACCAGCCAACGGAGGTCCGCAATGCACGCGCGTGAAATGATCAGCACTGAACCGCGCCGGGTTTGTTGGAGGCCATTTGGTTTGAGTCACGCCGCCATGGCGAGGTCCTCGGTTTTAGCATAGTAGCGCGCTTCGGCCTCGGCGGGAGGAATGTTGCCGATGGGCTCGAGCAGGCGTCGGTGGTTGAACCAGTCGACCCACTCCAATGTGGCGAACTCGACGGCCTCCAGGGTGCGCCATGGCCCGCGGCGCCGGATCACCTCGGTCTTGTAGAGACCGTTGATCGTCTCGGCCAAGGCGTTGTCGTACGAATCGCCGACGCTGCCCACGGAGGGTTCGACCCCAGCTTCGGTGAGGCGCTCGGTGTAGCGAATGGCAAGGTATTGCGACCCGCGGTCGGAGTGGTGGATGAGGCCGCCGCCCTTGGCTGGACGGCGGTCGTGGAGCGCCTGCTCCAAGGCGTCCAGGACGAAGCCGGCGTGGGCGGTGCGGGACACCCGCCAGCCCACGATCCGGCGGGCGAAGGTGTCGATGACGAAGGCCACATAGACGAAGCCCTGCCATGTGGCCACGTACGTGAAATCGGCCACCCACAAGGCATTCGGGCGGGGCGCCTGGAACTGGCGGTTCACCCGGTCGAGCGGACAGGGCGCGGCTCGGTCGCTGATCGTGGTGCGCACCGCCTTGCCGCGTGTCGCGCCCTTCAGGCCCATGGACCGCATCAACCGGGCCACCGTGCAGCGCGCCACATCGAGCCCCTCCCGCCGCAACTGCCGCCAGACTTTCCGTACCCCATAGACCTGAAAGTTTTCATCCCAGACCCGCCGGATAGCCAAACTCAGCTCCGCGTCGCTGCGCGAGCGGGCCGGCGCCTTGACCGGATCGGCCCGCCGGGCGGCGTGGGCGTGATAGGTGGACGGGGCGATCGGCAGCACCTTGCAGATCGGCTCGACCCCGTGGACGGCGCGATGCGCGTCGATGAAGGCGATCATTTCCGAAACGGGCGGTCGAGCTCCGCCTGGGCGAAATATGCCGACGCCTTGCGCAGGATCTCGTTTGCCTGGCGCAGTTCCCGGACCTCGCGTTCCAACGCCTTGATCCGCTCCTGCTCGCCCGTCGTCGGCCCCGGCCGCTTGCCCTGGTCACGCTCGGCCCGCCGGACCCAGCCACGCAGCGTCTCCGGAGTGCAGCCGATCTTCGCCGCGATCGAGCTGATCGCCGCCCACTGCGAGGCATGATCCCCCGCGTGCTCGAAGACCATCCGCACCGCGCGCTCGCGGACCTCGGGGGCGTACTTGGGTGATGCCTGTTTCGTCATGATGACCCCAGTCTCTCAGAAGATGGGGCCTCCGGGAAACCCGGTGCGGTTCACACCCACCCGCACGTTCGCGGCAACACGAACGATGCGCTGATCCGCTGCATCGAGGAATGCTACGACTGCGCCCAGACCTGCACCACCTGCGCCGACGCCTGCCTGGGCGAGGAGAAGGTTGCCGATCTGGTGCAGTGCATCCGTCTCAACGTGGACTGCGCTGACGTCTGCACCGCCACCGGCTCTGTGGCCACCCGGCGCAGCGGCTCCAACGAGGCGGTCATCCGCGCCATGCTGGAGGCCTGCGCCACCGCCTGCCGCCTGTGCGGCGAGGAATGCGAGAATCACGCCAAGATGCATGACCATTGCCGCATCTGCGCCGAGGCGTGCCGCAACTGCGAGGAGGCCTGCCGTAAGGCCATGCAGACCATGAGCCATTGATTAGGTGGCAACCGGGATTCGCGGCCGGACGATGCCCGGCTGCGATCACACCAGGGTCCGCGAGATGGCGTGAATGGCCTTCATGCCGCTTCCGAACCGGGCCATCGACACCCGATGCGACTCTGGTTCGCCATACGGCAGGTAGCGTGTCTTGAGGTCGGCGACACGGGAGAACGCAGGCCGCGCCAACTGCGTGCGAACCTCCTTCTTGCGACCGTTCGGTGTCACCAGGAACATGCCCTCAAGGGGGTGCGCCTCGGTGCCAAGCGCCAAGTCGAGCATGTGGACGATGCCGGAATAGATGGACGTCGAATGCTCGACCTCGAAGGCGGCGGCGACGTGCGTCTTGCTGCAGTCGAGCCACAGCACGTCGACCAGTCGGACGGCGTCCGCGCCCGGCGCGTTCCCGATGGCCTCCGGCGGGCGCTCGAGGCAGCCCTCGCCGAGTTTGCCGCCGTAAGGCCGCCCACGGTCGTTCGACGCGATCCAGACGTCGTAATCAAACGCCCTGCCGAGGTCGCGCAGCCAGCCCTGGATTTCGGTGTGCGTGCGGTCGCCCTCGCGCTCGGCGGCGGCCGCCTTCGTCGTCTTGGCGCTTTCCTCGCGGACCTTGGCCAAGTCCGCCTCCCAGGTGGCCTGGGCGACCGCGTCGTCCACGCGCGGCGGCGCGGCATACCGGCTCGAACCGACGTCGAACAGCAGGCCGCGATGCTCGGCGTTGAGCGCCAGGATGTCCTGGCGCATGGCCAGGAACTCGTTGTGGCTTTCGAGTTCGCCACGTCCAGGGGCTTGGGGTGTAGGGAAGGCCGCACTCAAAAGCCTTCTTAGGCCCATGTTGGATCGGATCAGAATAGGCCGAGGACACCGGCGTTGCGGTACAGCATGTAGGCGGCGACGGCGAACAGTACGCCCGCGAAGACCTTGGTCAGCGCGCCCTTGCGCGTGGACAGCCCCACCGCGGCCTTCATGCCCGCGAACCCGCCGACCACTCCACCGGCGATGAACAGCGCCGCGACCGTCCAGTCGACAAGTCCCGAGAGCGCGTAGTTGGCCGCCGTGGTCAGGCCGAAGGCGCCCACCGAGAACAGCGACGAGCCGATGGCGTTGAGCACGGCCATGCCGCTGCCGAGCAGAAGGCCCGGGACGATCAGGAAGCCGCCGCCGATCCCGAAGAAGCCCGAAATCGCGCCGGTCAGGAAGCCGATGCCGACCAGGCGCACCGCAATGGACTTGTCGATGCGCACCCCGGGGTCGCCCTCGCTCCCGCGCTTCCTCAGCATGGAGGCGCCGACCGCGACCATCACCAGCGCGAACAGGAACAGCAGGCTCTCGCCGTTGACCGCCTTGCCGAGCGTCGAGCCGACCAGCGCCCCGACCACCCCGGACGCGGCGAAGGTCGCCGCGCAGGGCCACTTCACCGTCCCGGCCCGGGCGTGCTGGGCCAGGTTGGCGAAGGCGTTCGCCGCGACCGCCAGGGCGCTGGTGCCAATGGCGACGTGGGGGTCCGGCACGCCCACGACGTAAAGCAGCAGCGGCACGGCCAGGATCGACCCTCCGCCTCCGATCAGCCCGAGGGAGAAGCCGACCAGCGAGCCGGACAGGATCGTGAGGAGTTCGGGCATCTGAGCGTTCCAGGTTGGAGAAGGTCACACTGTCACAGCGCGACGCACGCGGATGGACCGCATCAGGTCATGGGCGCCGATCCCGGCGAGCATGGCGGCGACGAACAGCCCCGTCCCAGGAACACTAAGGCCGAACGCGGCGAGCGCCGGGCCGGGGCAGTAGCCGACCAGCCCCCAGCCGACGCCGAACAGGACAGCGCCGGTCGCGAGTCGGCGGTCGACGGCCGTTGCGGTCGGGCCACGGAACGCCGTGTCGATCAAGGGCGTCCCGCATCGGCGCGCAAGGGCGAAGCCGACCGCCGCGACCGGGATGGCGGCGGCCATCACGAAGGCGAGGCTCGGGTCCCAGGAGCCCGCCACGTCGAGGAAGTCCAGCACCTTGGCCGGGTCGATCATGGAGGACACCGTCAGGCCGAGGCCGAACAGTAGGCCTGACGCGAGGGCGACGAGCAGGGCGGGCATGGCGGTCAGACTCCGATCAGGTGGCGGGCGACGAAGACGGTGGCGGCGGCGCTGGACATAAACAGACCGGTGGCCGTCAGGGAACGCGGCGACAGTCGGGCCAGGCCGCAGACACCATGACCGCTCGTGCAGCCGCTGCCCAGTCGGGTGCCGAAGCCGACCAGCAGACCGGCGACGATCAGAGTGGCGGGGCTGGCGGGCGACGCGGAATGCGGCAGCGCACCGCCCGCCGCGCCGTAGAGCAGCGGCGCCGCCATCAGGCCGACCAGAAAGGCGGCGCGCCAAGCGACGTCGCCGGGGCGCCGCGCGCCAAGGCCGCCGAGGATGCCGCTGATCCCGGCGATCCGGCCTTTGGCAACCCACAGGAGGGCCGCGGACAAACCGATCAGGAGGCCGCCGAGGGCGGCCGAAGCAGGCGTGAAGTTATCCATGGGTCTCTAAGGTCGGGATTGGGCCGTCATTCGGGGCGAGGAGCGGCACAGAACAGGCGGTAGAGCTCGGTGAGGATGGGGCGGACCCGGTCTGAGCCGATGCGGTAGAAAATGACCGTGCCGTCCCGGCGGGTCGCGACGAGTCCTTCCTCGCGCAGCTTGGCGAGGTGCTGGGACAGGTTGGACTGGGAGAGACCGAGGCGCCGGACGAGTTCGCCAACTGGCACCTCGCCCTCAAGCAGCGAGCACAGGATCATCAAGCGATGGCGGCTCGCGAGCGAGCGCAGGAATGCCTCGGCATCGGCGGCGCGGGCTTCCAACTCGGCGGGGTCCATCGGCGGATCGTTGGGGGTGTCCGGCATAGTTTCCAAATCATTAATTTAGCCTTGACTAATATATGTGGCCGAGCCACCTGTTCAAGCGGTATTGGGAACGGTCCCGCCAGGCCAGCCAGGAGGTCTCCATGAAACCCGACGTGATGCCGCTCTTCGACGAGGCGACCAACACCGTCAGCTATGTCGTCGTCGATCCCGCCACCCAGGCCGCGGCTCTGGTCGACAGCGTGCTCGACTTCGACCCGAAGTCGGGCCGCACCGCAACCGCCTCGGCCGACCGCATGATCGCGCTGGTGCGTGAGCGCGGCCTCACCGTGGAGTGGATCCTGGAGACACACGTCCACGCCGACCACCTGTCGGCGGCGCCCTACCTGAAGGAACGGGTCGGCGGCCGCATCGGCATTGGCGAGCACATCCGCGAGGTCCAGAAGATCTTCCGCGCTCTGTTCAACATGGAACCCGGTTTCGTTGCCGACGGGCGCCAATTCGACCATCTGTTCGCCGACGGCGAACGGTTCCGGATCGGCGGCCTGGAGGCTCAGGCCATCCACACGCCCGGCCACACCCCGGCGGACATGACCTACCTTATCGGCGACGCGGCCTTCGTCGGCGACACCCTGTTCCAGCCCGACTACGGCACGGCGCGCTGTGACTTCCCAGGCGGCGACGCCCACGCCCTGTACCGCTCGATCCGGCGCATTCTGACCCTACCGCCTGAGACGCGGCTCTTCACCGGCCACGACTACAAGGCGCCGGGCCGGGACGAGTACGCCTGGGAGAGCACGGTCGCCGAGCAGCGGGCGCGCAACGTCCACGTTCGGGACGGTGTGGGCGAGGACGAGTTCGTGGCGCTCCGCACGGCCCGCGACCGGACACTGGACATGCCGAAGCTGATCCTGCCCTCGGTGCAGGTGAACGTGCGCGCCGGGCGGTTGCCGCCCGCCGAGGAGAACGGCAAACGCTACCTCAAGATCCCCATCGACTCTTTGTGAGCGCCCGTCAGGGCTCCCCGGTGTCCGGCAACTCCTGGCGGGTCCCGGAGACCAGATCCTCGATCCACGTCGTCGCGGCGACGGCCTGAGGCAGGCCGAGGGTCGGGATCGCCGGGAGCGCCACCTGCCGGATCGCTTCAGGGTCGACGCCTTCGGCAAGCGCGCGGCGGACATGGGAATGGACAGCACCCTCCGAGCGGGCGCCGATTGCCAAGGCCAACTTCATCAGCCGCCTCGTCGTGTCGTCGAGCGGCCCCGATCCGGCAAAAACGACAGAAGAGACTCACAGGAAGGGAAGAGACACCCCATGAAGACCATCAACACGCTGGCCTGCGCGCTCGCGGCCCTGGCCGTCGGCACGATCACCCTCGCCGTGTCGCACGCGGCGGACCCGCAAAAGATCGACCTGACCCAATGGACGCCGCCGGACATTGCGACGGTGAAGGACGACGACCTCGGCAAGCTCATCAAGTACGGCCACGCGCTGACGACCGAGACCCACAGGCATCTCGGCCCGGAGGCCGCCGATCCGGCCAAGCGGTACGCCGGGAACAACTTGGCCTGCCAAAGCTGCCACCTGAACGCCGGAACGCAGCCCTACTCGATGCCGTGGACCGGTGTGCATGCGGTCTTCCCGCAGTACCGCGCCCGCGAGGACGCGATCAGCACCATTGAGGAGCGCGTCAACGGCTGCATGGAGCGCAGCATGAACGGCAAGGCGCTGCCGCTGGAGAGCACCGAGATGAAGGCGTTCGTCGCCTACATGAAGTGGCTGTCCACCGGCATCCCGGTCGGCGCGAAGATCGAGGGGTCGGGCACTCGGCCGATCAAGGAACCGGCCCGCGCCGCCAACCCGGAACGCGGCAAGCAGGTCTACGCCGAGGTCTGCGCCGCCTGCCACGGCGAGGACGGCCAGGGCGTGCGCAAGGGCCAGGTCGGCGACGGCGAGGGCTATCAGTTCCCACCGCTGTGGGGGGCGGACAGCTACAACGACGGCGCGGGGATGTACCGCCAACTGACCGCGTCGGCCTTCGTCCACAACAACATGCCGCTGGGCACGACCCACGAGGCGCCGGTCGTGTCGGACGAGGACGCCTACGACGTCATCGCCTTCGTGAACAGCCAGCCGCGTCCCCACAAGGCCAACCTCGACAAGGACTTCCCGAACCGCCTGCGCAAGCCGGTCGACATGCCGTTCCCGCCGTTCGCGGACGGCTTCCCGGCCGAGCAGCACAAGTACGGCCCCTACGATCCGATCCGGGCCAAGCTGAAGGAGTTGCAGCGGGCGACGCAGTAAACGGTCAGGCGTCCCCTTGGCGGAGGAGCCTGCGGGCTTCTCCGCCACTCCTGTCAGCCGCCAGAGTGAACCTCGCGTTCGACGCGCGTCAGCAGGTCGGTGAAGAAGGTCACGTCTTCCGGCGTCAGGCCCAGCTTGGCGTGGCGGGGCAGGAACTCGGCCACGGGGCGGCCGCTCTCCCGCCCGTGCAGCACGCCGTCGCGGACCACCAGCGATTCCCGAGCCAGATCGGCGGCGGACTCGTGGCAACGGCCGCACCGTTCCTTGAAGCGCGGTCCCGTGCTGGCTTGGGCGAGCAGCATCTCGTACATCGGCCGCACGAGGTTCTGCGGCAGGTGATGGTGTTGCAGGAAGACGATCAGGTCGTCCGTGTGATGGCGGCCCTGGAGCTTGCCGTCCTTCACGGTGAGGAACCGCTGGGCGAAGGCCCCGGCGTGGGGGTGGCAGTCCCCGCAGGTCTGCTCCCAGAACTGGTGCAGGTCGGTCGCCTTGCCCGGCGATGTCGCAAGGAGCAACGGAACCAGGAACGGCAGCGCAAAGACGGTTCTCATGCCGCGTCTCTTCGAGAAGCAAGGAATCAACCGACCGCGGGCAGCATGGCACGTTTCCTCATCGGATAGTACCCCCTCCCTACGTAAATCACGGCGGCCCGCGCCAGTTGCAGCCGTCTTTCACCGCACGACGGCGGTGGCCACCGGGTGGCCCCTGGACGCCGCGCCGCTCTCCCTGCGCAAGGCGATCACTGCGCTGCACGCTTGTCCACCACTCCGGGAATGTCCTGAGCAGGCCGCGGGAACCTGCCCTTGAGGGCGTCAACCCCTTCCTGGAGGCGGGCCGCGGGCACGAGATCCTGTCGGGCACGACGGCGTTCCGCGGTCGACATGTTCATCTGGCGATCGCGGGCCTCGACCAGCCCAGGCTGAGCCTCGCCGTCACGGTTGAACGACCAGGCCAGCATGGGAGGCCCGTAGGGCATCCGGTCACCCGGTTGCGTGCCCTTCTCGGACTGCCATGTGTGCCAAGTCTTGCCATAGCTGTTCATCTTGCTCCTCATCAACTCGTGCTCGGCGACGTCGGGCAGGTTCGGCGCCACCAGCTGTCCGGACAGGATCTCTCCGTTGTGGGGGTGCCAATACAGGCGCTCCTGCCGCGGCAACCGTTCGAACAGGCGCTCGGAGATGATGTACTCGACACCCGTCAGGTTGGCGCTCGCGGTGTTGCCGTCGAACAGCGCGCACTGGGCGAAGTCTTCATTCACCTGGCGGCAGAAGTGGTGCGCCTCCATCTGGTGGTTGGGCTCGCTCTTCATGGGATGGAAGCCGACGAGGTAAACATCCATCCCGCCGAGCGGCGCGTTGCTTTGAAGCATCGCCGCCCCGGCTTCGAGCACGTTGGTCTTCGTGCTCTCGGCGCTGCCCTGCGGGCTGACGGACGGCGCCACGCTTCCTGTGCCGGTGCAGGCGGCAAGCGCCACCACGAGCGCGAGGGACAGAGCGGTTCGGTGATGCGGTATGGCCATGGTCCCGTCCTTAAAAATTGGAAAGTCGAGGCTCCGGGGCTGCATGGAACGCACCTTCCGCACTCCCCGGAGAGGCAGGATGGAGTTGCCCGGCCCGCCGCCGAGTCAGGCGGCCGGTCGGGAGCACCGCCCCGCGCAGGACGACGTCGCGGGCGCTTACGACGGGCTATGCGGGCACGCCCTGGAAGGACTTGTCCCCGATATGGCGCAGTGCCTCCGGTGCGTCGTCGGGGCAGTCGCCGCAGAGGCGGTTCGCAGGGACCGCCACGTCGATCTTCTTCGGGTACGGCAGGCTCAGGTTCGCCATGATCGCGGCGAACTCCTCCAGGCTCTTGTCGTCGCCCAGGCGGGGGTTGCGTTCCCGCTCCTGGAGCACGGTCGAGACATGCCGGTGCTGGTAGTCGTGGCTGGGGTAGACGAGCGTGTCGTCCGGCAACGTGAAGATCTTCTCGCGCACCGACCGGTAGAGCGCCTCGGTGCTGCCGTTCTGGAAGTCCGTACGGCCGCAGCCGTCGATCAGCAGGGCGTCGCCGGTGAACACCCGCGGCGTGTCCCCGCGTTCGACGAGGAGGCAATGGTGCGTGTCGGTGTGGCCCGGGGTGTGGAGCGGCTTGAAGGTCAGGCTGCCCATGGTGAGCGGCTGGTCCTCGGCGACCCCGATATCGGCGCACGGCAGCCCGTCCATCGCCGGATAGGCCACCTTGCAGCCGGTCAGGCTGCGCAGCCGACAGGCCGAACTGATGTGGTCGGCGTGGATGTGCGTGTCGAGCGTCACGGCGAGCCGCAAGCCGAGTTGCTGGATCAGCGCCAGATCACGCTCGACCGTCTCCAGCACCGGGTCGAGCAGGATCGCCTGGCTGGTGTCGCGGCAGCCGAACAGGTAAGTGTAGGTCGAGGATTCCGGCTCGAACAGCTGACGGAAGATCACGGCGCCCCTCCTCGCGTCTTTCCGGCGTCCACGTAGCGTGTGAACAACGCCCTCATTTCCGGCGTCCCGAACTGGAAGCCCATCGCCTCGGCCTTGGCCGCCGCCGCGTCGCCGGACAGACCCTCGATGCGGGCGACGTGCATGAAGGTGAAGAGACCGGCCCGGCGCCCCGACGCGCAATGGATGGCGACCGGACCCGGCAGGCCCGCGACCTCGCGGTCGAAGAGTTCGGCGGTGGCCTCGTTCATGTCCTGGGGCGAGACGGGGATGCTCAGGTAGGCGAGGCCGTGGCGCCGGGCGATCTCGCCCTCCTTGGTCGGCGACAGCACCTCGTCCTTTTCGCCGGGGTTGCGCAGGTTCACGATGGAGCGGAAGCCCTCGCGGGCCAGTTCCCCGACGCGCTCGGCGGTCGGCGGTGTCATTTCGATGGTGAAGCGGTCGTCCACCCTCAAGCGGTCCGTCATGCCATGCTCCGTTTGTGTGCGGGTCGCCGTGGAGCCCGGACCGATACCGGCCGCGGGCACCTCGGGTGGGTCATGCCACGGCGGCGTCCAACGCGGCTTCGGCGCGCTGGTGCGGACTTGCCTGCGAGGCGTCCTCGAGCTGCCCGAAGTCTCCGCGCAGCGCCTTGAGCGCGTACCGCTCGCGGTCGATCTCGGCGGCGGTGCGGACGCCCAGGCGGCGGAACACCGGGACCGGCGGGCACCAGCCCTGGAGCGCGTGCTGAAGCAGGAACCCGGTCACGACCGCGGGCAGGACCAGGAAGCGGCGGTCCACGAAGGCGCCCAGCACGGTTCCGGTCAGTGCCAGCGTCGCCGCGTTGGCCTCGAGCGTGCGCTCGATGTCCCACTCGTGGTCGAGTTCGTTCAGGCGCCGGTCGATCGCCTCCGGGTGGTCGGCGTGATAGCGGACGCTCTCCTCGATCTCGGCGGCGAAGCGGCGGTTGAGTTCCGCGGACGTGGCGTTCTCCACGCGCGACGCGGTGGCGGGCAGCATGGTTCCCTCCTGTGTCGGTTCCGGTGGACGGCGCCGTGCTCAGGGGCGGCGCCGTCATGCCCTGCAAACATTAGGAAGGTCTGATGCGTTCCCGGAGGTCGTGGTCCGACATGTCCATTGGACAGACCACCGCGTGGCGGCGCTGCCTCCACTCCCAGGCGACCGCCGCCGCGGTGACGGCGGCACCGATCACGGCCAGATGAAGGCGGTACGGCTCGATGTGGGCGAGCAGCAGGTCCGCCCCGAAGACCAGCAGCAGGAGCTTGTTGCAGGTCGGGCAAGCGATCCCCAGGAACCAGAGAACGCTGCCCAGTCCGGCGCCGCGTGGCGGACACATCGGCCGCCGGATGGCCACGTAGATCCCGACCAGCACCGCCTGGACGGCGAGCAGCCAGACTTCGAACCCCTGGGTCGGCGTCATGCGGACGAACACGGGGTTCGGCCACACGGCGGTGACGGTTCCCAGCACCAGGAAGATCAAGACCGCCGCCGCGGTCCCCCGCAGGACACGAGGCGGGCTCATCGGATTGTCGGCGAGACTCATGACGGACGCTCCACGCTGGTTCAGCCCTGCTTGCCGTCGCGCTTCTTGGCGCGGACGTCGGCGACGATCTCCTTCAACGCCTTCAGGTCGAGGCCGCCGGGAATGAGGTAGCTGCCGATGACGAAGCCCGGGGTGCCCTGGAGTTTCAGCATGGCCGCCTGAGCGGATGCCTGTTTGAAGGCTTGGTCCACCTGAGCGTCGCGCTCCTTCAGGTCCTGCTCGGCCCGCGCCAGGTCGAGACCGGCCTCGCTGGCCGCCTTGCGGATCTTCTCCTCGTCGAGGCGACCGGGAATGTTCATGAAGGCGTGATGGACCGGTTCGTAGCGGTCCTGCCAGCGCGCGGCGAGCGCGATCCTGGCGGCGTAGATCGACGGTGCGCCGAACACCGGCCAGTGCTTGTGGATCACCCGGACGTTCTTGTCCTCGGCGACCAGCTGCTCGAGGAAGGGGTGGACCTTGCGGCACACCGGGCACTGGTAGTCGAAAAACTCGATCACCGTCACGTCGCCCAGCGGGTTGCCCACGACCACCGCGCTGGGGCCGCGGGTCAGGGCGTCCGGGCCGAGCTCCGCCACCAGGGGTGGGGCCGCCGTGGCCGCGGCGGAGGTCGGGGCGACGAAGGACTGGAAGGCGACAGCCCCGGCGCCGAACGCGGCGGCGGAGACGGCGACGGTGAGAAGGGTCGTGACGAGGCGGGAGGTCATGATGGGACTCTTGGCTCCGTGATGCGACTGGGCGGACCGCCGCTCGGGACGCTCGGAGGCGGCGGTCGGGATGCTGGGGAGCGTCGCGCTCGGACTTTCCGGCTGACCAAGCGCGGCGCGGGGAGTGGTGTCTGCGAGACTCGTGGGGGACGCCGCGGTTATCCGGCCGCTCGGGCCTTCCGGATGGCGTCCAGCACGGCGCCTTCGGACAGCACCTCGGGCAGGACGATGCCGTGCGGCGCGCCCGGCCCGTAGACCGCGTTGAACGGGATGCCGTAGCGGTCGTGCTGGCCGAGGTAGGCGGCGATGGTCGGGTCGGGGTTGGTCCAGTCCGCCCGCATGGCGACGACGCCGTCACTTGACAGCGTACCGGCCACCGGCTCGCGATCGATTACCAACTTCTTGTTGACGATGCAGGTGACGCACCAGTCGGCCGTCACGTCGACGAAGACCGTCTGGCCCTGCGCGACCAGCTTGGCGATCTCCGCCTGCTCGAACCGCTGCCACCGCGCCGATGCCGTGGAAGCGGCGGCCGGGGCCGCGCGGTCGAGGACGGTGGGGATGGCGACCGCCGTGGCGAGCGCGACCAAGGCCACCGGCCCGGCCGCGAGGCTCACGGCCCCGAAGCCCCGGGTGGCCAGGGCGAGGGCGCCGACGGCCAGCAGGGTGGCCGCGACGACGCTGGCGGCCGTGCCGACCGACGTCTGCGCGGCGAGGACCGTCACCAGCCAGATTGCTGTGGCCGCAAGGGCAGCCGCGAGCAGGTGGCGGAGCGTGCCCATCCAGCGCCCCGGCCGAGGCAGCAGCGCGACCGCGCCCGGAAACAGGGCCACGAGCAGGTACGGGGCGGCCAGGCCGACGCCGAGCGCGCCGAACACGGCGAGGATCTCCAGCGGGCCGCGGGCCAGCGCGAAGCCGACCGCGGTGCCGAGGAACGGCGCCGAGCAGGGCGTCGCCAGCAGGGTGGCGAAGGCGCCCATGGCGAAGTGCCCGGCGGGTCCGTCGCCGCCGACGGTGCCGAGGGCGGTGGACAGCGAGGACGGCAGCCGGATCTCGAAGGCGCCCGCCATGCTGGCCGCGAAGGCGACGAGGACGCCCACCATGACGGCGAGAAAGACGGGCTGCTGGAACTGCATGCCCCAGCCGACGATGCCGCCCGCCCCCTTGAGGGCCGCCAGGGTGCCCGCCAGGACGAGCATGGCGGCGATGGCGCCGGAGGCGGTCGCCAGGAAGCCCAACCGCACGCGGCGGCGCTCCTGCCCCTGCTGGCCGATGACCGACATCAGTTTGAGGGAGAGCACCGGCAGGACGCAGGGCATCAGGTTGAGAACGAGGCCGCCGAGCAGGGCCATCGCCAGGAAAGGCAGGAGGTCGGCGAGCCGGTCGCCCGTCAAGGGCGCCTCCGACGACACGGTGACCTTGGCCTCGACGGCACGGCCGCCGTCGACGACCGTGACGGTGAGGGGCCTGTCGGCCATGCCGACGACATCAGGTCCGGCGACGACGGGCAGCGTGAGCAGGGCGGTGCGTCCGCCGTCCTCGCGCGCGACCTCGGGCCTGGCGAACGCCCAGTCGCCCCCCTCGACGAAGGCGTCGGGAGCCGCCAGCGGCGCCGTGGCCGACGCCACGCGGACGACGAGCGCCCCGCGAACGGGGTCGGTCCAGGCGCTCTCGACGGTGACGCCGGACGAGTTCCCGTCGCTGGGAACCTGGGCGTCGAACCGCGCGATCAGGTTGCCCGCGGCCGCGTCGGGTGTGGCGGGACCAGCGGGCAGGTCGAGGCCGACCTGGTGCGCGGCCGGGACGCAGACCTCGCTGCACACCAGCAGGTCGACCCTGCCGTGCAGCGAGACGGGCTCGCCCGGGCGCTCGACGGTCACCTCGAGGGGGAGGACGACCTCGCCGGTGTAGCCCAGGGTCTCGATGCCGAAGGTCGAGAAACGGTGCGGCGCGGGCCAGCGGACCGCCACGGACGCGACGTTGGTGGAGCCCGACCAGTCCATTCGGGGCGGCATGCCCGCGTCTCCGGGCGAGCGCCAGTAGGTTTTCCAGCCGTCGTCCAGGACGATGCGGAGCCCCGCCGGAATGGTCCACCCCTGCCCGGCGGCATCGACGGAGGCGAGGACCTGCACCGTCGAGGTCTCGGCCGATGATTGGGGACCGCCCATTGCGGAGACGGAGACGGGGGCCAGCACAGCGAACATGAGGGCCGCCGGGAGGGCGCGCAACAAACGGCTGGTCGCAGCCTTGTAGGTACCGCCGAATACGGCGGCGAGCGGCGCCAGCGAAGGGCGCCGGGTGACAATGATCGACATCGCGTTGTCCGTCCGCTGAGGGAACAGGGCCGTGCGCTCCGGAGTGGAGCGGCAAGCCTGCTGGGGATCGGCCACGGACGGTCGGCGGCGAGCAATGCCCGGCGCAACGACGGCCCTGTGGCGGTTCAGGCGGACAGGCGCGGAGGCGGCAGGTCGGGGAGCGTGGTGATGCCGCGCGACGGATCGTCGATGGCACGCGCGTGGCTGTCAGCACCAGCTGCCGAAGGGGGTGGAACAGTGGACGCGGCATTGGGAAGGGCGCCACACACCGTGAGGCACGGAACGGCGGTCGGGCACCGTGCCGTCCCTGTCGATGCGTCGCGTCCGTTGCAGGGCCGGTCTGTGTCGTCAGCGGCGGTCAGGACCGTCGGAACGACCGCCTCCCGTTCCTCCGCGGAAACGGTGTCGACGAGTGCAGCCGGGAACGACCGGACGGTGTCCACGGGGGCGAACGCCCTGGCCCATCCGGGACCGGCGAACGCGACCAGCGTGGCCAGCACGAGCAGTGCCGTCATCAGTGCCCGGATCATGTTCGCCGTGTGTGGCACGCGCATCCTCTCGTCATCCCGCATCGAAGCTACGGTCGGCGGGGGCTTGGCGCAACCCGCATTCCGCTCACAGACCCGTGAGGGGTGGTTCGGAACTCCGATCGCCGTAGCCTGTTCCCCTGCCACCCCATGCGTATTAGACATTACTATAGCCTAATGGAATGTCGCCATCGAATAGACGGGCGTTTGCATAAGCCCATGAAACCTCGGACGACATCACACGGAGGGGCGCAATGACCTATCACATTTCAAAGTCCGGGGGGCGCTGCTGACGTATTGAGCTGCCTTGAAGCGTAAAGGGCCTGCGGGCGGGAAACCTCCAGGGATACGACGGTATGAGTCTGTATCAGCATCACATACTGCCGTGGCTCACCGACTGGGCCATGGGGCAGGCAGCCCTCAGCGATTTCCGCTCCCGCGTCGTCGGCGGTGCGCGGGGGCGCGTTCTCGAAATCGGGATCGGGTCCGGGCGCAACCTCCCGTTTTACGGGGAAGAGGCCACGGAGGTCGTCGGCGTGGACTCCTCTCCGGAGTTGCTGGCCCTTGCTCGGCGAACGGCGGCCGTGACCCCCCACCCTGTAAAACTGATTGAGCGGACTGCGGAGCAACTGCCGTTTTCCGACAGCAGCTTCGACACGGTGGTGGTGACATGGTCGCTGTGCAGCATACCCGATCCGGTCGCGGCCCTACGGGAGGCCCGCCGGGTGCTCAGGCCGGGTGGACAGTTGCGTTTCGTCGAGCACGGCCTCGCGCCTGACCCCGGCGTCCGCCGCTGGCAGCACCGCCTGACACCGGTGTGGTCGAGGTGCGCGGGAGGCTGTCATCTGGATCGCAAGATGGACGCCCTCATTCATGCGGCCGGGTTCCGCATCACGGACCTGAAGGCGGGTTACGTCCCCGGCATCAGGCTCCTGGGCTTCATGTACGAGGGCTGCGCATGCAGTCAAAGCGGATGAGGCATGCGTGCGGCACATCGGAAGGCGTCCACAGGAGCATTGACCTTCCAACGACTGGAAGGTGGAGGCTGCCTCCAGAGACATAACGGAGCGGTCCGGAAGGACCCCGTTGAGGAGGATACCGATGCTGCAGTTCACCGTTCCCGGCATGACGTGCGGCGGATGCGCCAACGCCGTCCGCAAAGCCCTGGCTGCCGTCCCCGGCGTCACGGCCATCCAGGCCGACCCGCCCGACCGACGCCTTGCCGTCGACGGCGACGTCGGCGCCGACCTGATCGTCCGCACGCTGGCCGACGCGGGCTACGACGCCACGCCGATCGCCTGAGGAGACGCACCATGGTGACGAAGAAGAACGCCCTCCTGGGCAGCGCCCTGGCTCTGGTCCTGGCGCTCTCCGCGGCATCGGCGGTCATGGCCGACGGCGGCGGCGGCGGGGATTGGCACGAGACCGCCGTCTACGAGCTCGCTCTGGTCCCGGGCGGCGCGGCCGACTCCGCAGCCGTGAGGGCCGACCTCGACTACGTGAATGGCATGCGCGAGCACCACGCGGGTGCGCTGACGATGTCCGAGGAGTATCTGGCCAAGGGCCGGAACCCGGTGCTGCGGCGCATGGCGGGCGCCATCATCGCCAACCAGGAGTACGAGATCGCCGTGCTCGACGAGGTGAAGCGCCAAGTCGAGCAGCCGCCGACGGTGCTGGCCGACTTCGGTTCGACCAAGCTCGTCCGGCGACCGGTCGCCACCGAGGGGCTGGAGCACCGCCTGTCCTACATCAAGGCGCCGCCGCCGACGGCGCTCGACCTCTGGACGACATCCGGCGCGGTCGACGAGTACGACGTCCGCTGGGCCAAGGCGATGATCGCGCACCACCAGGGCGCGCTCGACATGGCGCGGGACTACAACGCCGACCCGAACGGCGAGAACAGCTTCCTGCGCACCATGAACTACGACATCGTCCAGGACCAGACCTACGAGATCGGGCTCCTGGAGAGCGTCGTCGACCGCTACCCCGGCGACGCCAGCGCCATCAAGCTCGACCCGTCCATGGTCCACGGCATGTCCATGCACGGCGCGCACGGCACGATGGACCACGGCGCCATGGGTCATGACCAGATGGATCACGGACCCACGGGGCACCGACAAATGGGCCATAAGGGAATGGGCCACTGATCCGGTATAGGATGTCCGGCGACGATCATGCTGGTAGCGTTTCTTGCCACCGCTCTCCTGCTGCGATGGAAGGCACGAGCACGAAGGATCGCATCGAACGTGAGAACAGTTGGATGTCATCATCAGGGAGTGCGACATGCGCACCAATATCGACATCAATGATGCTCTGATTGCCGAGGCGATGGCGGCCACCGGACTGACCACGAAGGAGGCCGTCGTCGAGGAGGCGCTTCGCCGTTTGATCCGCCTCAAGCAGGAGGAGAAGACCCTGGCGCTCCACGGTACGGTCGAGTGGCAAGGCGATCTGGAGGCGAGCCGCCCAGGTCGCGGAGACGCCTGATCGTCGTGGGCGGCCCGCAGGCTGAGCACCAGCGGGGCGGGCGCTCAGCACCGCAGCTTCCGTTCCGCCTTGGCTCCGGCGACCAGCGCGCGCCGGACCAGGGCGGCCAGTTGGCGGGCCTGCAGGCGCCCGCGGACGAACCCCTCGCGCATCGCGTCCAGCGCCGTCGGGTCGATCTCCGGCAGCACCGCGACGGCGCACTCGTAGTCGTCCGCCGCGTCGGCCAGGCATCCCGCGAACAGCGCGTCGAAGTCGCGCGCCCGCGGAGTCCCGACCTCGACCACCGCCAGCCGGGACATCAGGAGCGCCGGGATCGCCCCCGTGTCGTTCGCCGTCAGCAGCCACACGACGCGCGACAGGTCGACGGCGACGGCCAGAGCCTCGTCCGGCCAGCGCCGGGACGAGGACGGCTCGAGCATCGACAGCAGCGTGTGGTGCAACCGGCCGTTCCGGTCGCTGCCGCCCGCCTTGTCCACCTCGTCCACCAGAACCAACGGGTTCGCCATTCTGTCCCGGAGCATGAGCAGGACCGGCAGGGACGGCGTCACCGTTCCCCAGCCTCGGGCGGTGCCCTGGAGGAGCCGGTTGTCCGACGCCCCCGCCGCGTTGACCATGCCCATCGGCAGTCCGGCGAGCCGGGACAGGCGGTGGGCGAACCGCGTCTTCCCGACGCCGGGCGGACCGGCGAGCAACAACGGGCGGGACAGCCCGAAGAAGGTCCGGCCGCAGCGGGCGCCGAGCAGGAGGTCGTCGTGGACGCGCTCGACCACCGCGCCGAACCACGGGAACTCCCGTTCCAGCGCGGCGCACAGGTCGTCGGGGTCGGGCGCCGGGGCCAGCGGAACCTCGCCGTCGAGCGTCGTCCTGATCCTGTCCAGGATGGGCCTGAAGTCACGGTCACCGGTGGGCGGCGGGCTGGCCAGAAGCACGCGCATGGCCGGGCCGTCCTGACGGTCCTCCTCGCTCCGCACGGCGTCCGCCGCTTTGTCGACCGCAGGAGGCGCCAGCAAAATGTCGAGGCCGAGCCCGGCGGCGATGTCGGCCGGGTCGGCGAACCGGGCCAGGCGCACGCGGAGGCGCTCCAACCTGGCGTTCAACGCGGCTTCGGCCCTGTTTCCGTCGGTTCCGGCGTCGTCCGGGGGGTGTTGGACATCCCGGTGAAGGCGCATCGTGAGAACCAAGTCGGCGAGAGGGACGGCGCGCGACGCCAATACGAGACAGCCGTTCTCGATCTCCGGCCAGCGGTTCTGGTCGCCGGGGAGGCCCCACGTCTCTCTGACCAGCGGGAAGAGGAGCATCCATGCCCACGGGTCGCCGCTCTCACATCGGGGAAGGAGGGAGGAGAGCGTGCCCCGTGTAGCCGCGGACACCTCGTCCAGCCTGACGCGCGCCTCAGCGACCAATGCCGTCCGCAAGCGGACCTGCGCGTCGACTGAGGGCCGCCGGACGCGCCAGAGGCCGAGTAGGTTTTCACATTCCGGCGCTTCAGATCCCGCGCCTGATTCATTCCCAGGACGCTCAGTCATAACGCCCTCTCATAACAGCGAGCACAGGAAGGGTGTGGTATGCGCGCCAAGGGATCGCGATCCGCCCGTTATCCAATTATTCCGAGCGGCCCTATGATCCTCAAGCCGCTAAACGCTCATCAGAAGGGGCCGTCAGTCGGATGGGGAACAAGGAGGTTCTCCGTTGTCCGGTGTCTTGGGCGTAGAAGGGGACCGGGGCTCCAATCGAGCCGTCATCCAATGCTGTGCTTCGTCAAGGCTGCTGAAAACCTCATAGCCATTCTCCGGGCGGACCCTTTGATCACAGGCGAATCCGAAATACACGCCATCCTCACCAGGCGTGAGAACGGCGCGCACCGCGCCTTCCGAGATGACCAGCCAGCCGCTGCCGCGTCGGTGACGGTCGCCAAGCATGATCGGTTTCATCTGCATGGGACACTCCACTGTCGAGAGATGGGGAGGGGCAAGGCGCCCCTCCCGCCCAAGCCTAGCCTCGCCTTGACTGGCTCTGCCGTGGCTTGCCTAGCTTGTTCTCAGGAGCTTTCAAGCATCTCGACCCGAAAGCGTCCGTAGCGCGGCCTCCAATCACCGATCCCCACCAGGTCACCCGCGATACCGAAGATCCGCACCACCTGCTCCCTGTCGAGCAGCCCCGGGAGGTAGCTGACGGTCACCTCGGCGGCCCACTGCGGAAACCTTGGGCGCGTCCTCATAACGCGCCTGCCGTTGACCGCCACGGCCTTCCGGAGTCGGAAACGCGGGTCGTTCCAAAGGGCCGCCGCGTCCACTGGTCCGTCGTAGAGCAATGGCGAATGCCGGAGGCACACCAAAGCGGATTTGGCCACTTCGCCCAGTCGCAGCTTCCGAGCGGCATCCACGAAGCACGACTCGACCGCGTCCGCCAAAAGGCAGGGTCGCCCTTCGGACGCCCAGAGCGCCCCATGCCATTCGACCTCGGCAATACGCTCATGGTCCGCCAATGTCTTCTTTCTCTTCGAGGTGAGAAGACGCAACTGTTGAACAATCGGTTCGAGTGGGTCCACCAACCTGGACGAGTTCATCACCAGATCAGCTTGGCCAACCAGATGCAGGCGCATCTTGGCAACCTGATCCATCATGGCTCGCCCCACAGGAAGGGGTCCCGAAGCGGCCGCGGGTTGGGCGTCCTCACATCGGGGACCGATGGACGGCTTGACTCAGCGTACCGGCGCCGACGAAGGCATTCGGTAACGAACTCATGGCATTCGGAGCACAGTGTCGTCAGGTCTTCCGCGAGTTCGCGCGTAAAGCGGGCATAACTTCTGTGATGGAGTTCAAGCCTCACCTTCGGATGGCTTCGGTTACACAACCGGCAGCGATGTCCCGCAAGCTGAAGCTCCTGTTCCCTGGCCGGATTCGATCGCCAAGCGCCGCTCTGAATATAGGCGTCGTAGGAAACGTGCATTCAGTGCCTCCTCTGTCTTTGACGGCTATCGAAATCCGGAAGGGTTCGCTTTCTCCTTGATGCGCAAGGATAGATACCGCGTGGCGGAACCCATCGCCCTTCATCGAACGGTGCGAAATGTTGACAATGGCAAGCAGCCAAACCACTCTGTTAGTGGATAAATAATACACCAGCAGTTTATGGTCAAGCTGACCCTTCCGGCTGATACTCCGTCGCCGACGGGGGCGGGGATGCACGACATCATAGCTAAAAGATTGAGGGAGTTTCGGCAGGCGCGGGGAGTGTCCCAAGAGGAACTCGCCTCCCGTGCGGGTCTATCGACACAAGCTGTTTCCAACATAGAAAACCGGCATTCCCGCCCTTCGGTGGACACATTGATCACGTTTGCTCGTGAACTGGATGTGCCCGTCGCGAGTTTTTTCGAGGTGCCTCTCACGCAAGAAGCCGATCTTCAGAAGAAGAGGTTTCTGGACGCATTGTCACTGCTCGATGAAGCTGATCGCCGCTTGGCGGCGGACATTCTTGACGCGGTGGTTGCAAACAGGAGGCGTATGTCAGGACAAACAAGAGCGACCCGGCGGGGCCCCCGATTACCTTCGAAAAAATGAGGCGGTTGCGCCTAGTCCCGGATGAACCTTAGGAAGGCAGGAGTCCATCCCTCCTGGCGGCTCTCGGGTTTGCTTTGCTTGCAGCAAAACGAGGGTGTCCCCTCGTGCTCCCCTTACGCTCGCGGCGAGTCGGATCAAAGATCCGACTCGCCGCGAGCGTCTATTGTAAAGATTTTCATGCCGGAATGGCATAAAACTTTACGAATCCGATCACGCTGTGGGTGGGGACCCCAATACATCATTGAAATTCAAACTCTTATAAAAAGTTTACAATCATTGGGTATGTATAACCTTTTTAAGCATCCGGGTGACCGTGAGGGAGGAGTTACTTTCCCCTCCCGTCCAGTTCCGGTTTGGGAAATGTCTTCGCCGGAAAGGCGCAGTCCGGGCTTGACGGTGGGTGCCTGCCAACCGAGATTCACGGCGAGCGTCCGTCGTGATCCAGGAGCAGCCATGGCCCCCCAGCGTCGTCACATCCTGCGAGCCTTTGCCGCCGTCGCGGTCGGTAGTGGGGCGGCGACCCTATCCGGTCCCGCCGCGGCGTTCCGGGTGATCCCGAACGACGACATGAAGGGTGTGCTGGACGAGGGCTGCGGCACCACCGCCTATCATCGCCGGATGATCGACGAGGCCGTGCAGGCCACCGGAGTCTCGCTGACGGAGGAGCAGCGCAACACGCTCCTCTCCCAGTTGTCCTGTCCGACCTGCCGCTGCCCACTCAACCAGATCGACAATCCCGCGGCCGGCCTGCGCTTCTAAGGGGCCTTCGGGGCCCTTCACGACGCCGGGCGCGCCCGGCAACCAGCTCCTTCAGCCCGCGTGGGACGCGCCTGCGGTCGCCCCAGCGCACTACGATCCCGGCGGCGCGGCATTCCGCCGCCAACTCCCGGCCATTCTCATAGCGGTGCTGGTCGAGCAGCGGCCAGCCGTCCAGCCCACGGTAATCGAACGGACGCCCGTCGAGGAAATCCCGGAACCCGTCGAAAAAGCGTGGGTGAAGGACCACCGGCTTCGCCTCCCGCCAGGAGCGCGCGCCGTAGAAGCGGTTGTTGGTCACCCCGCTCATTGAAGCGATCCCGGACTGGCGCCCGGAGGGGTGTCCAGAACGGCTTGGCCCAACCGGTCGAGCAGAGCCGCCGTCGCGCTTGGGCCATGCAGTGCGGCGAGGCGGTCCACGGATTCGACCATCATCGCCCAGGCGACCAACCGTTCCGGCACGCCCTCGTGCCGTCCGTCGGCCCACAGCGAGCGCACCAGGTCCAGCGCCGCCGCGAAGCCCGCCGGACCGTCCGGCGCATCCATATCCTCGATCACCATGCCCCCGTTGCAGCGTGTCGTTAAACAGCACCGGGAATATGTAACGTTATATCATAACATTTTAAAGACCAAAGGATGCGCGCCGGCCAGACCTTGCGGCTCCGTCATGGTGAGCTCTTCGCATGGTCTGGCCGAAGGCGGGATCAGCGCGGGGCGGTGGCGCGGTTCCAGTTGGTGGCGTCGGCCGGATTGCCGGGCAGGGGAGCCAGGGCCGGAGCCATTGCGGCCGGCGTGGCGAACAGGGCGTCGAACTCGTCCGCCGTCATGCCGGTGAGGACCAGCGCCTGCCGCTCTTCCGAATAGCGCAACTGGCCGGAGTCCAGCGTCACATGGCGCTTCACCGGATGGACCGGGGCGCCGCTCGCCACCACGAGTTGGACCGGCTCGCGGGCCGGGGTGAGGACGACATCCTCCACGGCTCCCATGATGCGGTTCTCGGGAATGGACTGCACCGTCAGTCCGACCAACTCCAAAGGCGACATCTGTGTCATGGGGCGCTGCGTGGCACCGGTCTCCGCGCAGGCGCCGAGCGCGGCCAGGGCGCAGACGGCCAGCAGCCGGGTGGCGGGGCGGGGGGTGAAGCGTCGATGGTTCATGCGGGGGTTCATGCGGGGCTCCTCCGTCGCGTGGGCAAGGCTACAACGCGGCAGCGGAGCGGAGGGGCCGCGGGCAAGAGCGGAAAAGGGCGCGGCCAGCCGTGGACACGCCCCTTGCGCCATCAAGCCCTCGTGCCCGCGGTACTTCCTTCAGGTGAGGAGAACAGCGGTCAGGTGAAGACGTAGTCGCGGCCGGACACCAACCCCACCGCATCCACCGTCAGCGACGACCCGTCCCGGAAGCCGAAGGCCGTGTTGGTGGCGGTGGTGGAAACGGTCAGGTCGGCGGCGGAGAAGCCGCGGAACTCGACGCGGTCGATACCGGCTTCGAAATAGCTGATGTCGTCGGTGCCGAAGCCGCCCGGCGCCACGTCGAAGCGGAAGATGTCCGTGGCGCTGTCGCGATAGCTGACCATATGGTCGTTGCCGACGCCGGGCAGGAAGATGTCGGACCCGTCGTCGCGCAGCGTGTCGATCAGCCAATCGTCACCGGTTCCGCCGACCAGCGTGTCGTCGCCGCGCCCGCCCTTCACCGTGTCGTTGCCGGACCCGCCATCCAGCCAGTCGCCGCCGGCGCCACCGAACAGCTGGTCGTCGCCTTGGCGCCCGTACATGCGGTCGTTGCCCGGATCGCCGGCGTAGGGGTCGCCCAGCCAGTCATTCCCAAGCCCACCATCCAGAAAATCGTTGCCGAGCCCCCCGGCGAGCGAATCGTTTCCTCCATTGCCATAGACCGTGTCGGCGGAGTCGGTGCCGAGGTAGCGTTCGGCGGCGTTGGTGCCCGAAAACCTGGCCATGGGTGCCTCTCCTCAATGATTAACAAACTGTTAACATCAAGATAGGCGAAGAGAAAAGTAAAAAAATTATGAACGTCGTGGTGCCAATTTTTGCCACGGTCCCTTGGGCTTTGTTGCTCATGTGTTTCGGTGTTGTTTTCAGATTCGAATCTTCGACTTCCGGATATCGAAGCCCGAACAAGGAAAAAGGCCGGCGCCTTGCGGCACCGGCCTTTCCTGAAACAGCGTGTTGCGAAGAACAGCCGTGTCCGGCGTCTTACGCCTGGGTGGGCGACGGCATGCCGGGAACCGGTTGATCCGCCGGCGGCGGCATCTCCGGGGGGGTGTCGGGATTTTCGGGCACCGGGTATGGGTCCGGTGTGGTCGGGCGGTCCGGCTGCGGGGGGTTCGGGTTGCTTGGCGGCACCTCAGTAGGGCGTCCTGGGGTGGGGCGCTCCGGGGTCATGGGGTCGCTCATGCGGGCGTCTCTTCCGTGGTTGAAAAGCGTGGTGGGGCGCGTCACTCGGCGGCGCGTTCGACGGCACGTCCGCCGGCCTGGACATCCTGCCCGGCCCCTTCGATCGTGTTGCAGCCGGCAAGCAGGGCGGCAAAGGTCAGAACGAAGCTGGCAAGGGCGATCTGGCGGACGGGGAACGGCATGGCGCGGCTCATGATCCCGAACTCCTCAATGGATGCTGTTGCTTCGTCAACGCGCCGCCGCGGGCGTTGGTTCCGGCCCATTCGGCGGATTTGCAACAGGGCGGAAGGACAATAAGCCGCCACTTGACGTGGTACGCCGCAAGGTCAAGATGGCCGGTTCCGCCTCCGGCGCCGACAACCGCAGACACAACCGTACACGAGCGACCGACACCCCGATCATGCCCGACCACGCGATTCCCACCCCTCTCCTGGCCGACCGTCTGCGCACCCATGCGGGCGAACTGCTGCGGCTGGCCGCTCCGGTCATCATCTCGCGCGCCGGACTGGTCGTCATGATGGCGGTGGATACGGCCATCGTCGGCCGCTACAGCGCGCAGGAACTGGCCTATTACGGGCTGGCCCATCTGCCGGCCAACCTGCTGGTCACCACCGGCGTGGGGCTGATGATGGGCGTGGTGGCGGTGACTGCCCACGCCCTGGGGGCGGGGCAGGACGCCGAGTGCGGACGGATCTGGCGCCGGGCAATCCCCTACGCGCTGCTGCTCGGCATCCTGTTCGCCCTGGCCTCGCTGGCCGGCGAGCCCTTCTTCCGCCTGACCGGCCAGTCCGCGGATCTGGCCGCGGGCGGCGGGCAGGTCATGGCGGTGCTCGGCTACGGCATGCCGGGCATGATGCTGTACGTCGCCACCGGCTTCTTCCTGGAGGGGCTGAAGAGGCCCGTGCCGGGCATGGTCGCGATGATCCTCGGCAATCTTCTGAACGCGCTGCTGGCCTGGATGCTGGTCTGGGGGCACGGCGGCTTCCCGGCCCTGGGGGCGGTCGGCTCGGCCTGGGCGACAACGGCGGTGCGCTGGGGGATGGGGCTCGGCCTCGTCCTCTACGCTTGGCACATGAGCGACCACGCCCGCTGGGCGGTGCGCGACCCGGTTCGCGACTGGTGGAGCGGCAGCCGCAAGCAACGCCATCTCGGCTACGCCGCCGGCGTCAGCCTGGGCGTGGAAAGCGGCGCCTTCGCCACGCTGGGCCTGTTCGCCGGGATGATCTCGCCGCTGGCGCTCGGCGCCTACACGGTCGGGCTGAACCTGACGGCGCTGCCCTTCATGGCGGCGGTCGGGCTGGCCTCGGCCACGGCGGTGCGGGTGGGGGTGGCCTATGGCCGGCGCGACCCGCTGGACATGGCGCTGGCCGGCTGGACGGGGCTGGGCGTCACCAGCCTGATCCTGGCCGGAGTCGGGGTGCTCTACCGCTGGGTGCCGGGGCCGCTGGCCGCGATCTACAGCGCCGATCCCGAACTGATCGCCGCGGTGGCGCCGCTGATCGCCTTCACCGCCTGGGTTCTGGTGGCGGACGGCGGACAGGTGGTCATGGCGAACGCGCTGCGCGGGCGCGGCGACGCCTGGGTTCCCACCGCGCTGCACTTCATCTCCTACGCGGTGGTGATGATTCCGGTGTCGGCCTTGCTCGCCTTCGGGTTGGACCGCGGCGCACGCGGTCTTTTTGAGGGAATTTTGATCGCCAGTGTGGTATCCGTGACCATCCTTTCGCTGCGCTTCGCGCTGTTGAGCCGCCCTCGGCCTGCAAAGGCCGAAAGCCATTGACCTGCAAAGGCCAGAAATCGTGGGATTGCCGGAGCGTTGTGTGCACATGCGAAAGCTGATAGGAATTCTTATATTACATGCAGCGGCCCGAAGGGCCGTGCGGACGTGCACCGTTGAACCCTAAGTGTTGAACCTTGAGCGTTGAACACCGAGCATCGCCGCAGCCCGTAGAATGAGTTTGTCTCCTTGAGCACGACGCCCCTTCCTCCCGCCTCCGACATCGCGCCGGTCACCATCGAAGACGAGATGCGCCGGTCCTATCTCGATTACGCGATGAGCGTGATCGTGAGCCGCGCCCTGCCCGACGTCCGCGACGGGCTAAAGCCGGTGCACCGCCGCATCCTCTACGCGATGAAGGAGGGCGGGTACGACTCGACCAAGCCCTACAAGAAGTCGGCGCGCATCGTCGGCGACGTGATGGGTAAATACCACCCGCACGGCGACAGCGCGATCTACGACGCCATGGTCCGCATGGCGCAGGGCTTCTCCATGCGCCTGCCGCTGATCGACGGGCAGGGCAACTTCGGTTCGATGGACGGCGACCCGGCGGCGGCCATGCGTTACACCGAGGCGCGGCTGGCCAAGGCGGCGGAGGCGCTGCTCGACGACATCGACAAGGACACCGTCGATTTCCAGGCCAATTACGACGATTCGGGCAAGGAGCCCACGGTCGTCCCGGCGCGCTTCCCGAACCTGCTGGTCAACGGCGCTGGCGGCATCGCCGTCGGCATGGCGACCAACATCCCCACCCACAATCTGAGTGAGGTGGTGGAAGCCTGCTGCGCCTACATCGACAACAACGACGTCACCATCGAAGAGCTGATCGAGATCGTGCCCGGCCCGGACTTCCCGACGGGCGGCATGATCCTGGGCCGGTCGGGCATCCGTTCCGCCCTGATGACCGGGCGCGGCTCCGTCATCATCCGCGCCAAGACCGAGATCGAGGAGGTGCGCAAGGACCGCCTCGCCATCGTGGCGACGGAGATCCCCTATCAGGTCAACAAGTCCAAGCTGATGGAGCGCATCGGCGAGGTCGTCAACGACAAGACGATCGAAGGCATTTCCGATCTGCGCGACGAATCGGACCGCGACGGCGTGCGCGTGGTGATCGAGCTGAAGCGCGACGCCGTACCCGACGTGGTGCTGGCCCAGCTCTTCCGCCATACCCAGCTCCAGACCTCCTTCGGCGTCAACATGCTGGCGCTGAACGGCGGCCGGCCGGAGTTGATGAACCTGAAGGACATCATCGCGGCCTTCGTCCGGTTCCGCGAGCAGGTCATCACCCGGCGCACCGAGTTCCTGCTGGGCAAGGCGCGCGAGCGCGCCCACACCTTGGTCGGTCTGGCCGTCGCCGTCGCCAACCTGGACGCCATGATCGCGCTGATCCGCAGCGCCCCGGACCCCGTCTGGGCGCGCGAGCAGATGATGGAGCGCGAGTGGCCGGCGATGGACGTCGCCCCGTTGATCGCGCTCATCGACGAGCCGGGCCGCGGCGTGTCGGAGGCCGGCACCTACCGGCTGTCGGAAGAGCAGGCCCGCGCCATCCTGGACCTGCGCCTGCACCGCCTGACCGGGCTGGAGCGCGACCGGATCGGCGCCGAGCTGACGGACGTGACCGACCAGATCGCCGATTACCTGGAGACTCTGGCGAACCGCGCGAAGCTGCTGGGCATCCTCCGCGACGAGTTGGTGGAGATGAAGGAGCGGTTCGGCACCCCGCGCCGCACCGAGATCCAGGAGCTGGAGTTCGAGGCCGACATCGAGGACCTCATCCAGCGCGAGGACATGGTCGTCACCGTCAGCCAGTCCGGCTATGTGAAGCGCGTGCCGCTGTCCACCTACCGCGCCCAGAAGCGCGGCGGCAAGGGGCGGTCGGGCATGTCGATGAAGGCGGAGGACGCGGTCAGCGACCTGTTCGTCGCCAACACCCACACGCCGCTTCTGCTCTTCTCGTCGCGCGGCATGGTCTACAAGCTGAAGGTCTACCGACTGCCGCTGGGCAACCCGCAGGCGCGCGGCAAGGCCTTTGTGAATCTGCTGCCCCTGATCGACGGCGAGACCATCACCACCGTCCTGCCGCTGCCCGAGGACGAGGCCGTGTGGGCGGATCTGCACGTCGTCTTCGCCACCTCGAAGGGCAACGTGCGGCGCAACCGTCTGTCGGATTTCGCCAACATCCGCTCCAACGGCCTGATCGCCATGAAGCTGGAGGAGGAGGGCGAGCGTCTGATCGCCGTTCGCACCTGCTCCGAGGCGGACGACGTGCTGCTGGCGACCGGCGGCGGCAAGTGCATCCGCTTCGAGGTCGGTGACGTGCGCGTCTTCGCCGGCCGCACCTCGACCGGCGTGCGCGGCATCCGTCTGGCCGACGGCGACGAGGTCATCTCGATGACCACGCTCCACCATGTCGATTCCTCGCCCGAAGAGCGCGCCGCCTTCCTGAAGATGAAGCGCGAGGAAGGCGTCGAGATGGAAGGCGAGGCGGCCCCGGAGGCCGACGAGGTGCCGACCGAGGCTGTGACGATCAGCCCCGAGCGCTACGAGGAACTGAAGGGCCTGGAGCAGTATGTGCTGACCGTGACCGAGCGTGGCTACGGCAAGCGGACCTCCTCCTACGAGTACCGGGTGACCGGCCGCGGCGGCCAGGGCATCTGGAACATGGAGATGGGCGACCGCAACGGCTCCATCGTCGCGGCCTTCCCGGTGGAGGACTCGCACCAGGTGATGATGGTCACCAACGGCGGTCAGGTCATCCGCATGCCGATCCACGACGTCCGCATCGCCGGCCGCAAGACGCTGGGCGTCACGCTGTTCCGTGTCGGTGCGGACGAGCGCGTGGTGTCCGTCGCCTCCATCGCGGAGGATGAGGACACCAACGGGAATGGGACCAACGGCAACGGTGGCGATCCGAACGGCGGCGGGACGGCCTCCGTGGATGACGCCCCTGTGGACGATACGACTGCGAATGATGCCGCTCCTGGCGATACGCCCGGTGACACGATCGAATAAAAAGAGGCGGAAGGTACTCCCATGGCCAAGCGCCGCATCGGTGTCTATCCCGGCACCTTCGACCCGATCACCAACGGGCACATGGACATCATCCAGCGGGCCTCGCGCCTTGTCGATCATCTGATCGTCGGCGTCGCCCGCAACGCCGGAAAAGGCCCGCTCTTCTCGACGGACGAGCGGGTGGCGATGGTCCGGGAGGACGTGACCGCCCTGAACAACGCCGGGGCCAGCATCGAGGTGCGGGCCTTCGACACGCTGCTGATGCATTTCGCGGTGGAGGTGAACGCCACCGTGATCATCCGCGGCCTGCGGGCGGTTTCGGACTTCGAATACGAGTTCCAGATGGCCGGGATGAACGCCCGCCTGAACCCGAAGATCGAAACCATGTTCCTGATGGCCTCGGAGAAGAGTCAGTTCATCTCGTCCCGCTTCGTCAAGGAGATCGGGCGTTTGGGTGGCGACATCCGCGGCTTCGTCAGCGGCCGCGTGGCCGAGCATCTGGCCGAGCGTTTCGCTCTGGAAGCCGGCAATGGCGACGCCAGCAAGCAGGTGCAGACCCTCAAGCAATGACGGCATGGGGCGTGGCGGAGGACGAAATTTTTGTGCGCTCCGCCCAACCCCACTGTTGACCGGGGCGTCACCGCCCCCTATGTTGCGCCCCGCATCGGCGACAGGCCGCATGCTTCTGTGATCCGGTAGCTCAGTCGGTAGAGCACGTGACTTTTAATCATGTGGCCGTGGGTTCGAATCCCACCCGGATCACCATTCCCCTCAATGGGTTAGCGGGCTAGGCGAGCCGCCAGTCCAGATCCCTCCAACAAACCGACCCGTGGCGGTTTGCAGGGGATGGGGTACCGCTCCCGGTTGGCCGCCTGTTTAAAAAGATCGGATAGGCGATCCCTCGTGTCACCCCGGCAGCAGGCCGGAACCTTCCGCCATTCGCGGGTGTTGCTTGGCGGCAGCGTCAAGAGGGGGAGATGCCGGCATGAACCGAGCCACCGATCCGTATGCCGACACCATGAGCGGCGTCGCGGCGGGCACAGCAGCAAACACCACACCCAAGCCCACGCCCGATAACCCGCCATCGCCGCGCGGACAACGGGGGGCGGATGAAATCGAACAGGATATCCACGCCATCCGCGGCCGCATGGACGCGGTTCTCGATGAGATCGAGTTCCGTCTGTCCCCCGGTCAGATGTCGGGCGGCGTCATCGAGGTGGTGCGGGATGTGGTCGAGGGCAACCCGTCGCGCGTCGCCCGCGCCATCCGCTCCAATCCCTGGCCGCTGGCTCTGGTGGCGGCGGGCGCGCTGTGGTTCGCCTGGACCGTCTCCCGCACGCCGGATGTCGAGCCGACCGTTTCGGGAGCCGCTGCGGGGCGGGTCGCTGATGGAACGGTGCAGGATGTGTTGAGCGTTCTGGTCGCCGCGTGCCGCCAGGGGGCCACCGGATTCCGTCATGCCGACATGGCTCTGGACGATCCGGACCTGAGGGCGCGGCTGACCCAGGTCGCCAGCCAATTCGATCGCAGCGCCGCCGCCCTGGAGGCGGAACTTGTGCGCCGTGGTGGCGGTCGAGACCTGCAGTTGCCCGTCCACGCGGTCTGGCGTGACCTGGACACGGAACTGGGTGGTGCGCGGACGCGCGGCGGGCTGCTCCGTGGTCTGGAAAGCGGCGTGGAGGGCACGCTGGGGTTGTTCCGCAACAGCTTGCACGATGATCTGCCCGAGGAGCTGACGGTGATCGTCGGCGCCCATTTCCATGAGATCGAAACGGTGCGCCACCGTGTCGGCGCATTGCGCGAAGCGGTCGCGTGAGGGGGGGGCATGCTGGGGCTGAGCCGTCGCCACCGCAATCGGTATCCGAGCGTCGAGATGGGGGGGCGGGGGCGATCGGCGACCCGGCCTTCCGACATTCCCAAGGCGGGCTGGAAGGACATCCTTTGGCGCACCTGGGAAGAGCAGGGAAAGGACAACATCTCCATCGTGGCGGCGGGGGTGGCCTACTACGCCCTGTTCGCCATCTTCCCGGCGATCGCCGCGCTGGTTTCGCTGTACGGCCTCGTCTTCGACCCGGCGGGGGTGGAGCAACAGGTCAACCAACTGGCCGGGCTGCTGCCGCCGGAGGCGCTGAATGTGCTGCGCGATCAGGCGAGCAACGTGGCGTCGGCGCCGCAGGAGGGGCTGGGCTTCGGCGTTCTGTTCGGTCTTGCACTGACGCTGTGGAGCGCGTCGCGCGGCACCAACTCGCTGATCACCGCGCTGAACATCGCCTATGGAGAGGAGGAGCGGCGCGGCTTCCTCCGGCTCGCCGTCCTATCGCTGGTGCTGACGCTGGCCGGGCTGGTGTTCGTGATCATGACCCTGGCGCTGATCGTGGCGGTCCCGGCGGCCATCAATTTCCTCGGCCTGCGGGACACCCCCATCGGCTGGGCCGCCAGCCTCGCGCGCTGGCCCATCCTGGCGGTGGCGATCGTGCTAGCGCTCGCCGTGCTCTACCGCTACGCCCCGGACCGGCGGCAACCGAAATGGCGCTGGGTCACTTGGGGATCGGCCATCGCCACGGCGCTGTGGATCATCGCGTCGGTGGGCTTCTCCGTCTACGTGTCGAACTTCGGCAGCTACAACCAGACCTACGGGTCGGTCGGGGCGGGTGTGGTGCTCCTGCTGTGGTTCAACCTGACCTCCTACGCGATCCTGATGGGAGCGGAACTGAACGCGGAGATCGAGCACCAGACGGCCCGCGACACCACGGAAGAAGATGGACGCGGCCCGAAGCCGATGGGCCATCGCGACGCCTACGTCGCCGATACGGTGGGGAAGCGCCGGGCGTAGCGCCTCTCCCGGTCAGCGGTTGCCGCAGCTCTGAATGACACTGTCGACCTTGCGGGCGCCGTCCGCGCTCAATCGGTCGTGGACGAAGTCAGACCATAGGCCGGCGCGGTTCAGATCGTCGGACACGCAGCGGCAGGTGGCGGCGCAGTGCGCCGCCTCCCCGCCGTTGGCGCTGCAGGTCGCCACGCAGGAGGTCTGAAAGCTGCGGACGTCCGCCGGGTCGGCGCCAATACCCATCGCCAGCAGGGACAGCAGGCCGAACAGCACGGGCTGGTGCAGCAGATAGACCGCCAAGCTGTGCCGTCCGGCCCAGGCGAACCCGCGCCCGACCGCCCCGCCCGGAGTACTCGCCCGACCGGGACGCCACAGCCGCCCCAGCGCCATCCCGAACAGGAAGCCGCCGAACCAGGGAAACAACGGCACATAGTCGTTCGATTCCGGCTCGAAGGTCATCAGCCCGATCCAGCGCAGCCAGGGCTCGTCGAACAGCGGCAGGGCGACCGTCTCGCCCAGCGCGATCACCGCCACGCCGAGCAGCAGAAGCGCCGGCCACGGCAGGCGCAGCAGAGCAAGGCCGAGCAGGCTCGCTACCGCCATATGGTGCAGCACCCCGAAGACGATCGGGCTGTCCGGAAACATGACCATCGACACGGCCGTCACGCCGCCCGCGGCGAGAACCAGCAGGGCGAAGCGTCGCAGGAAGCGGCGCCGGTCGATCCCGCCTTCCGCGGCCAGAGTGAGGCTGAGGCCCGACAGGAGCAGGAAGCTGCCGAGGATGCCGGTGCGCGCGGCCAGCCAGAGCGGATCGCCGAACAGGTCGAAATCCGCCAGTCCCAGATACGTCAGGTCCCAGGAGCCGTGATAGAGGGCCATGGCCAGCAGTGCCACGCCGCGCGCCACGTCGATGGCGCCGACGCGCCGCGCCGTCATGGTTGGCGCGTTCGCCGATGTGGATGAGGTGGAGAGGGTGGGCATGGGCGCGACTTTTGCCGGAATGGCACGCCGCTGTCCACCGGTGCCCGTCAGGAAATCACGGTCTGGGGAAGAACCAGCCGGGCGGTGGTGCCCTGCCCGGGAGATCCGCTCATGCTGAAGGTACCGCCGATTTGGGCGGCCAGCGAGCTGACGATCTTCAGGCCGAGGCTGGAGGGGCGGGTCAGGGTGAAGCCATTGGGAAGGCCCGTCCCGTCGTCGCGCACCGTCAGCACCAGCTCACCGTCACCGGCCTGCAGGTCGACGCCGATCCGTCCGGCCTCGCCGTTGGGGAAGCCGTGCTCCAGGGCGTTGCTGACCAGCTCCGTGAGGATCAGAGCCAGCGGGATCAGGGTGTCGGGGGGAAGGTCGGACTCGGCGGCGCTGACCGTGCAGTCGATCCGCTCCGCCCCGGAGGTCTTCAGGATGTCCTGGCACAGCTCGCGCAGGAACGGCTCCATATCCATCGGCCCGTCATGGGGCGCGTGGAGCCGGCGGTGCAGGCGGCCCAGAGTGGACAGCCGTCCGGCGGCCTCCTCCAGCGCGCGGCGGGCTTCGGGGTCCTTGACCTTGGACTTCTGGATTGCGATCAGCGATGAGGCGAGTTGAAGATTGTTGGACACGCGGTGCTGAAGCTCGCTGAACATCACCTGGGACTGCTGGGTCAGGCGGGCGCTGCGGTTGCGCTCCTCCGCCAGCCGCTCCAGCGCCACGTTCATGATGTGGATCACGGCGATGTCCACCGCCACCACCAGCCCGAAGAAGCCCAGCGCCAGAGCGCTGCCGGGTGGCAGATCGAGCGATTGGCTGGTGCCGAGGAAGAAATACCAGGAGGCGAGCCCGCTCAGCAGCGCCGTCAGGATGCCCGGCCACAGCCCGGCCAGGAAGGTGGTGACGATGACCGCCGGGAAGAAGGTCAGGAAGGGGAAGCCCGCCGGCAGCCGGTCATCCAGGGCAAGACGCGCCACCAGGGCGACGGCAAAGGTCGCCAGCGCGAACATGAATCCCAAACCCCTGTGCCCGCGCAACCGGGAGAGCTGGGCAAGAGTCATATGCGGCGGTCGTCCGTATTGAAAGCAGGGAACGGACGGGGCCGTCCGCCGGGAGGAGCATCTACGATATGGAAATTCGTATGCGAACGCACCGCCTTTTATGCGGGTGCTTGGCAAATTAAGTTCGATCTTCGAGGGGTTTGTCCAGCGCTTGGCCTTGGGTCTTCACACCGATGTCACTGCTCTGCGGAAATCAGTGCATTGGGCCAGCAAGGGCGCCATCGAGCGTTGTGCGGCGATGCGGGCGGCGGCCTCCATCGCTTGCCGGGCCGCGGCGGCGTCGCCCTGCGCGGCCAGCCCGCGGGCCAGCGCGAGTTGCGCCCAGGCCATGTCGCCCGATTGTCCCGCGGCCGCGGCTTTCTCGGCAGCGTCGCGGGCGTTGCGGACGGCGTCCTCCGGCTGGCCGGAGAGCAGAGCGGCCTCGGCGATCCAGATCAGGATTTGCGGCTCGTGGCGCCGGATGCCGAGCATTCGCGCATGCTCCCGACTGCCCAGCAGCAGGGATGCCCCGTCATTGAGCGCTCCGTTGCGGACCAGAGCGTAGCCCAGCGCACCGAGGACCAGCGGCTGGCAGGCGTGCAGGCGGATCGTCTCGGTGATGGCGACGGCCCGTTTCAGCGGTTCCACCGCGACGGCATAGCGCTGCCCGGTCAACGCGGCCCAGCCGAGATGCAGACAGGCCAGGGCACGGGACGCGGCGTGGCCGTCATCCTCCGCCTGGGCGAGCGCCGCACGGGCCAGTCGAAGCGCCTCCTCCGGTTCGCCCAGTTCCGCCCGGCAACGCGCCCGGTGCGCGGCGATGCACACCGGCGCCAACGCCATCGGACCGTGGAGGCGGCGCGTTCCTCTCTGGCTCGCCAGTTCGGCGGCGGCGCGCAGGACGGTGTCGGCGCGGCGGAAGCGGCCCTCCTCGGTCAAGCCGCGGCCCAGCCTGATGAGCGTTTGCACCTGTTGGTCGTGGTTGTGGGTTTGCCGCCAGATCCGCAGGGCCTGCATCCCCGTCCGCCGGGCAGCCGGCAGATCGCCGCCGGCCCAGCGCAGGGCGGCCAGAAGCGACAGGGTGCGCGCAACGCGCAGTCGGTCGCCGAGGTCTTCGGCGAGCGCGCGAGCCTTCTCCGCCGCTTTCATCGCACCGCCGTCCGGCGTCGGGTGGGTGCGGGCCAGCGCGGTCCATAAGTCGATCCGGCGCTGCGCGTGCCGCCGGGTTTCGGGCAAACGGTCCAGCGCGGCGAGCGCATCCCTGTAATGACGGGCGGCGTCGGCGGGGCGGCAGTCCACCTCCGCCCGTCGTCCGGCGTGTCGCGCGCAGGCGCAGGCCAGCGCCCAATCGCCGGCCAATGGGGCGTGGTGGGCCATCCACTCGATCCGTTCCGGCCGCCGGTCGCGGCGCAGCGCGTCCAACAGGACGGCATGCGGCGTCGGATCGTCCATGCCTGTGCCGACGAGGTCGGCCGTCACGCCATCCGGTTCAGGCCCGCCATCCGGTTCAGGCAAGACCATGCGTCGTGCGGTGCCGGGGGGCGTCCAACCACCGGGCCGCTCGCACGGCGCGGGAGAGCGGATGGCCAGCAGGCACAGCCGTGCGTCTTCGACGGTGTTGCCGAGCGCATTGAGCAGCGGCACCGTCAATCCGCGCGCCCATTGAGCGTTCTCCACCACGATCAGGACAGGACGCTCGTAGCACAGGTCAAGAAGGGCGGCGGCCAGCCCCTCCACCTGGAATTCCGCCCTCTGCGCGCCGTCCAGCCCCAGCCAGAGCGGTTGAAGCGACGGAAGGCCCAACAGGCCGCGCACCGCCTCTCCGGCCAGATCGCCGCCGCCGCGTTCGGCGGCCAGCGCGATGTCCCGACGGGCCCTGTCCGGAGGACCATCGGCCAAAGGCAGAAGGCTGAGCGCCACCGCTTCGAGGTCGTCCGGTCCATCCAGCGGTGGCAGAAGGGATTGCGGCCAGCGCAGGATGCTGAAACCGGCGGAGACGGGGCTGTGGAGAAGCGCGGCGATCAGGCGGTCGACATCGCCCTCCGCCGCGGTCAGGGATAGGACGGAACCGATGCCTTCCTCGGCCCGGTGCAACGCATCCGCGATGTCCACCAGCGCGCGCCGGAACGCGGCACCATCGGGCGGCGGCCCGGCATCATCCCGAGCGACGGACCACGGATGCGCCATCGGTTTCCCCGTGGTGTTGGTTTTGCGGGACGCACATCCCGTTCCGGCATGCCGGAGCATGCGGAAGGACAATGACAGATTTCGGTGCGGATGGCCTGCGCTTCTTTCGGCGATAGGCGGGGCGGATTGGAGACATACTGCCGCATGCCTCTTGGCGTCCCGTTGCGCCAGAAAAGCGAAACGGCGCCGCGGATTGCCGCGGCGCCGTTCGTTACTGCCTGTCGGATTCGCAACCTTGCCGAAAGTCTTAACCGAAAGGTTCTGGTTCCTTCGGTTGCACGTTCGGCAACCGTGTCAGCGCTTCACGGCGATGCCTTCGACCTGCGACACGTCGCGCACCGCGCCGCGGTCGGCGCTGGTGGTCAGGGCGGCGTAGGCGCGCAACGCCGGGGAAACGACGCGGTTGCGGTTGGCCGGCTTCCAGGCGTCGGCGCCCTTGGCATTCTCGGCGTCGCGGCGGCGCTGCAACTCCTCATCGGACACGGCGAGGTTGATCTCGCGGTTGGGAATGTCGATCTCGATCCGGTCGCCGTCCTGGACGAGACCGATGGCGCCGCCTTGCGCCGCTTCCGGCGAGGCGTGGCCGATCGACAGTCCCGAGGTGCCGCCGGAGAAGCGCCCGTCGGTGACCAGCGCGCAGGCCTTGCCCAGCCCCTTCGACTTCAGGTAGCTGGTCGGGTAGAGCATCTCCTGCATGCCAGGGCCGCCACGCGGGCCTTCATAGCGGATGACCACCACGTCGCCCGCCTTGACCGTGTCGCCCAGGATGGCCGCGACCGCCGCGTCCTGGCTTTCGAAGACGCGGGCCGGGCCGGTGAAGACGAGGTTGGAGGCATCGACGCCCGCCGTCTTCACGATGCAGCCCTTCTCGGCGATGTTGCCGAACAGCACGGCCAGGCCGCCGTCCTTGCTGAAGGCGCTGTCGACGGAGCGGATGACGCCCCGGTCGCGGTCGAGATCCAGTTCGGGCCAGCGCTTCTCCTGGCTGAAGGCGATGGTCGTCGGGATGCCGCCGGGAGCGGCCTTGAACATGGTGTGCACGCCGTCGTCCTGGGTGCGCTTGACGTCCCAGCGGTCCAGCGCGTCGCCCAGCGTCTTGGCGTGGACGGTCGCGACGTCGCGGTTCAGCAGCCCGCCGCGATCAAGCTCGCCCAGGATGCCGAAGATGCCGCCGGCCTTGTGCACGTCCTCGATGTGGACGTCGGCCACCGCCGGAGCGACCTTGCAGACGTTGGGGACGCGGCGTGACAACCGGTCGATGTCGTCCATGGTGAAGGGCACCTGACCCTCCTGCGCGGCGGCCAGCAGGTGCAGCACCGTGTTGGTGGAGCCGCCCATGGCGATGTCGAGCGTCATGGCGTTCTCGAACGCCTCGAAGGTGGCGATGCCACGGGGCAGGGCGGTGGCGTCCTCCTCCTGGTACCAGCGGCGGCACAGCTCAACCGCCATGCGGCCGGCGGCCAGGAACAGCTCCTTGCGGTCGGCGTGGGTGGCCAGGATCGTGCCGTTGCCGGGCAGGGAAAGGCCCAGCGCCTCGGTCAGGCAGTTCATCGAGTTGGCGGTGAACATGCCGGAGCAGGAACCGCAGGTCGGGCATGAGCCGCGCTCCATCTCCGCGGCCTCCTCGTCGGTCACCGTCGGGTCGGCGGCGGCGACCATGGCGTCGATCAGATCCACGGACTTGGTCTTGCCGCGCCAGTTGACCTTGCCGGCCTCCATCGGGCCGCCCGACACGAAGACCGCCGGGATGTTCAGCCGCATGGCCGCCATCAGCATGCCGGGGGTGATCTTGTCGCAGTTGGAGATGCAGACCAGTGCGTCGGCGCAGTGGGCGTTCACCATGTACTCCACCGCGTCGGCGATCAGCTCGCGCGAGGGCAGGCTGTAGAGCATGCCGTCGTGGCCCATGGCGATGCCGTCGTCCACGGCGATGGTGTTGAACTCCTTGGCGACGCCGCCGGCCTTCTCGATCTCGCGGGCGACCAGCTGGCCCAGATCCTTAAGGTGGACGTGCCCCGGCACGAACTGGGTGAAGGAGTTGGCGATCGCGATGATCGGCTTGCCGAAATCGCCGTCCTTCATGCCCGTCGCGCGCCACAGGCCGCGGGCGCCCGCCATGTTGCGGCCGTGCGTGGAAGTGCGGGAGCGATAATGCGGCATGTCTCTACCTCAGGGATCGAACATTGCGTGCGGATGCGCAGGGGCAGCAACACTAGCAATCCCGACGGGCGGAAACCAGACCTCTCGTTCCCTTTTCCGCCCCGTTTTCCGGCAGATGGGGCATAGGAGGTCTGCGGAGGACGGGGAGGGAGAATGACCTCGCCCGGTCAGACGTGCGACGTCAGACGTACGACGTCAGCCGCGCGACGCGTCCCGGCGTGACGCCTTGCCCGGCTTTCCGCTCGCGGCACCGCCGCGGGAGATCTGGCCACCGGTCTTGGTCGTGCCGGTCTGCTCCATCCGTCCGGCAGCGACAGCCGACAGATTCTCCGCCGCCGCCCGCGTGCCGCTGGCCCGAGCGGCTTTGGAAGCGGCTTCGGGTTTCGTGGAAACCGGCTTCGCGGCGGTCGCCTTGGAGCGCCGTTTTGGCGGCGCCTCCGGGGCGCTGCTTTCGGTTTCCTCGTTTCGCTTCTCGGCGCGGATCTCGTCATCGACCTCGGCTTCGGCCTGTGCCCAGTGCTCGTCGTGCCGGCCGTCGGGGCGGCCGTCCCGCTCCCAGATGTCATGGGCGCGGCGGCGAACACGCTCGGCCCGATCCTGTCCCGGCTTTTGAGTCATGGGGTTGCCTCCTCCTGGTCATGGCGGGTTACGGACTGGGCGGGTTACGGACCGGCCTGCCCGTCACAACGCAGGAGAGCGGCGGTGGTTTCAAATCATCCGAAGCCGTGGACCAAATGATGGGCGACGTCGCGTCAGCGGCTGTCCTGCCCGACGAACCGGCTTTCGAAGCGGGCGGCGTCGGCGGGGGCCAGAGCCACATGCACATGGGCCTGTCCGTCCTCGTCCCGGCGGTCCAGCACCTGCCCATGCTCGTACAGCCACGCCAGGGCGCGCCCGTCCGACAGGTTCACGCTCAGTTCCAGCACCTGCCGCTCGGCCGATATGCGCCGGTCCAGCAGGTCCAACAGGTCGTCCAGACCCTCCCCGGTCAGGGCGGACACGGCCACGGCGCGTTCCTCGCCCTCCATCATCCGCTGGTTGGCGAGGCGCATGTGGAGCGCGCCGCGCGCGGTCGCGGGCATCTGGTCGGTCTTGTTCAGCACCTCGACCACGCGTGGGTCGTTGGCGGCGTCGATCCCGAGGTCGGCCAGCACCGAATCCACATCCGCCTTCTGCGCCGCCGCGTCGGGGTGGGAGGCATCGCGGACGTGCAGGATCAGATCGGCGGCCTGCACCTCCTCCAGCGTGGCGCGGAAGGCGGCGACGAGTTGGGTCGGCAGTTCCGAGACGAAACCCACCGTGTCCGACAGGGCCATGGTCTTGCCGGAGGACAGGGCGATCCGGCGCACCGTGGGGTCGAGCGTGGCGAACAGCATGTCCTCGGCGGTGACGCCGGCGCCGGACAGCCGGTTGAACAGGGTCGACTTGCCGGCGTTGGTGTAGCCGACCAGTGCCACCAGCGGGGTGCCGCCGCGCTGCCGGGCGGAGCGGTGCAGCTTGCGCGTCCGCCGCACCTCCTCCAGGTCCGACTTCAGGCGGGTGATGCGCTCGGCGATCAGGCGGCGGTCGAGTTCGAGCTGGCTTTCGCCGGGGCCACCCAGGAAGCCGAAGCCGCCGCGCTGCCGCTCAAGGTGGGTCCACGACCGCACCAGACGCGAGCGCTGGTAGGTCAGCGCCGCCAGTTCGACCTGCAACTGGCCTTCGCGGGTGTGGGCGCGCTCCCCGAAGATCTCCAGGATCAGGCCGGTGCGGTCGATCACCTTGGCCATGCAGCGGCGCTCCAGGTTGCGCTGCTGCACCGGGCTGAGCGGATGGTCGATCACCACCAGATCGGCGTGAAAGGCTTCCACCATCCCGCCGATTCGATCGGCGGTGCCGCGCCCGAACAGGGTGGCGGGGTCGGGACGGGCGACGCGGATCACCTCGGCGTGCGGCACCTCCAGACGGATGGCCTGGGCAAGCGCGATCGCTTCGGAGAGCCGCGCGTCGGGCTGGCGCGCCGCGCCGTTCCCTTCGTCCGGGTGCGCGGGCAGAACAGGCAGAATGACCAGGGCGCGGCCGGCGGGTGGCGGTCCCGCTCCGTCGGAATCCTGGCCTTGGGCGCTGCGGGAAACGGAGGCGGTGGAACGGGGTGACGGGCGGTCGTCGGGATCAGGCATCGGGCTGGCACCGTTCCTTCTGGCGATGGGGTTGATCGATCAGGGGTTGCAGGTGAGCAAAAAACAGCCCGCCGCCGCAGCGGTTCCAAAACCGTCCGGAATCGTGCACAAACCGCTGGCGTGTAACCTCTGGACATACTCCGATCATGTCATCCCTGGACCGCGGTGCCGCTTCCCCCCAAACGGCCCGCCATACGGTCATGCCCAACCGCTCCGCCGGGGCGTCCGGCGGCGGTGCGCTGGACCGCTGGCCCTGGTGGGGGCTGTGCACGGCACTGGCGATGGTGATGGTGGCGTCGGCTCTGGCGATCGGCTTCCGCACCCCCTATTGGTCGCACGCCGACCAGGATCTGGTGCTGGCCTATCACGGGCTGCTGTTCAGCGAGGGGTTGCCCCAGGAGTACTTCGACCATCCCGGCTACACCTACTTCCTGGTGATCGAGGTCTGGTACCGGCTGCTGCACGCGCTGGGTCTGATGCCGGTCATCACCCTGTCGGGCCTGCCGCCCGCCGCCGACACCGCCGCCTACAACGCGGCCTGGCAGAACCTTGTGGAAGCCGGGCGGGCGCTGTCCATTCTCGTCACCACCAGCTTCGCGCTGATCTACGCCAACCTCGTCCGCGCGCTGGTCGGGGACCGGCGGGTGGCCTTCCTGGCCGCTGTGGTGATGGCCTTCGGCATCGGCCTGTCCACCCAGGCGCGGCAGATGCGCACCGACCTGCTGTCGGCCTCCTTCGTGGTCACGGCGCTTCTTCTGGTGCTGGTCGCCATCCGCACCGCGCCGGGCTGGCGGCCCCTGTTGCTTCTCGGGCTGGCCGGTCTGCTGGCCGGGCTGGCGGTGGTGACGAAGATCCAGGCGATCTTCCTGGCGCTTGGCATCCCGGTGATCGCGCTGGCCTTCGGGCGCCGCTTCGCCGGCCAGGATGGTTCCCGCTGGATCGCCGCCGGGATGCTGGCGCTGGCGGCGGGTGCCGCGGCGCTGCCCGCGGTGGCGCTGATCCAGCACGGCATCGCCAGCGCCGGCCAGTCTCTTTACCCTTACCGCCCGGTCGGCGGCGGGCTGTCGGGGGTCTATCAGGGGATCGTCGTCGGCTGGGTCGTCCTCGGCATGGCCGTCTATGCGGCGGTGTGGCGGGTGCGCCTGTCCTACGCGGTGGCGGCCATGGCGGCGGTCGCGCTCGGGCTGGCGCTCGGGGTGCTCGCCCTGACGATCCGCCCGCATGAGCAGAACGTCATCGCCGTCGCCAACCTGATCGAGCACATGTTCGTCTTCACCACCTGGAAGCATCAGGCGGCGCTCCAGGGGCAGGAACAGGTGCTCTCCGACGGGCTGGTGACGCTGCTGGCGAAGGGGCTGTGGCGCACGCTGGCGATCCGCACCATCGTCCTCCACCCCGACAACATCCCGCAGACCATCGTGGTGGAGTGGTTCATCATCGGCGGCTGCATCGTCCTGTGGCGTCGGGGGGAGCGGGTGGCCGCGGCGCAGGCGGCGCTTCTGCTGCTGGTCGCCTGGGGGCTGGAGACGCTGTTCTCCCTGCGCGGCTTCCAGCGCGCCTACGCCGCCTACACCGACCCGCTGATGGGGCTGGCCGCGGCCTGGGTGCTGCTGCGCCTGCCCGGCCTGCTGGAGCGCGCCCGGACGCGTCGCTGGATCGTCGGCATGGTGGCGCTGGTGGTGGTGGTCGCCCAGGTCTGGCCGGCCATCGAGGCCATCCGCCTGCCCAACCCCGCCGGCCAGTGCGGCTGGATTCCCACCTACATGAAGCGGGTCGAGCCCTTCCCCTTCTGCCGCCCCGGTTGAGGTGCGGCGCCGGCGTCCCACATCATGGGGACAGGCTGACCACGAGGTTCGACCCCATGGACGACACCGCCAACACCCGCTGGAAGACCGATCCCGAGGCCCCCGACGCCGTGGGGAATGCCGCGGGAGGGGGAGGGGCCGATGACCTGGACCAGCGGGTGGCCGCCGCGGCGATGCGGCTCGCCGCCGGGCAGGGCTGGCGCAACACCGGGCTGCTGGCGATCGCGCGGGCGGCGGGGGTGCCGCCGGACGTCTTCTACCGCCGCTTCCCCGACCGGTCCGACGTGCTGGCCGCGGTGTCGCGGGTCGCCGACACGGCGGTCCTCGCCGACGACGCTCCGGTCAGCCCGGACGAGAGCGCCCGCGACCGGCTGTTCGATGTGATGATGCGCCGTTACGACGCGCTTCTGCCCTACCGGGACGGGCTGCGTTCGGTTGTCCGCGACCTGCGGCGGGAGCCGCTGACGGCGCTGGCCTTCTCCCGCCATTTCGGGCGGTCGATGGCCTGGATGCTGCGCGCCGCCGGGGTGGAGGCCGACCGGACCGGTGGCGCCCTCCTGGTGGCCGGGCTGGGCGCGGTGCAGGCGCGGGTCATGCGCGTCTTCCTGGAGGACGACAGCGCCGACCTGTCGCGGACCATGGCCGCGCTCGATTCCGAGCTTCGGCGGGCGGAGCGCTGGGCTGGGGCATTACGCCGCAGATCCGGACGCGCCTCTTTCTCCGAATCGCAGACGGCGCCGCAGGGCGCCGGGGAACCGGCTGGGGAACCAGCCAGGGAACCAGGAAGCGCGTCCACCGGTTGAGGTTCCGTAGGACGCAGTGTAGCCCCTGGTGCGACGCACAAGGGCGTTGACTATCTTTTTGGCAATCTGCATAGTCGCGCCACAGGTTTGCTGCGCCGCAGCACGCCGAATGAATTCTTTCGTCGGGGGTGAGAACCATGGCCAAGCAGACCGGTAACCCGTTCCTCGAATTCGACCTGTCCAAGATGCTGGGCGAGTACAAGGTGCCCGGCCTCGACGTCGAGTCGATCCTGGCGAGCCAGCGCAAGAACATCGAGGCGGTGACCGCCGCCAACCAGCTCGCGATCGAGGGTCTGCAGGCCGTTCTGCGCCGCCAGGCCGAGATCGTCCGCTCCTCCGTCGAGGAGGCCGGCAGCTACGTGAACCAGGTCGCCGCCGCCGGCACGCCGGAAGAGAAGGCCGCCAAGCAGGCCGAGATGGTCAAGGTCGCCTTCGAGAAGGCCCTGTCGAACATCAAGGAACTGGCCGAGCTGGTCGCCAAGTCCAACACCGAGGCCGCCGACGTGCTGTCGAAGCGCGTGTCGGAGAGCCTGGACGAGGTCAAGGCCGCCATCGCCAAGAAGTAAGCTCCTCTCCCACCGGAGAGTGCCGCAAGGGGCCGCCCACTGGGGCGGCCCTTTCGCGTTTCAGCTTCGGCGGCGCCGGTGCTAGCCTTGCCCGCGACGATTGAAACAGGGCAGGGACAAGAACCGTGACCATCAGTTACGACGATTTCCTGAAGGTGGACGTCCGCGTCGGCACCATCATCGCGGCGGAGCCCTTTCCGGAGGCGCGCAAGCCCGCCTACAAGCTGATCATCGACTTTGGGCCGGAAATCGGCACCCGGCGCAGTTCCGCCCAGATCACCCGCCACTACACGCTCGATGAATTGGTGGGCCGGCAAGTTCTGGGCGTGGTGAACTTCCCGCCCAAGCGCATCGGCCCCTTCACGAGTGAAGTTCTGTGCCTGGGCCTGCCCGACGCGGACGGCGAAGTGGTGCTGGTCGGGCCGGGGCAGGATGTGCCGAACGGCGGGCGGTTGTACTGAGGCCCGGCCGTACTGAGTCTGCGAACAGAAAAAGGGCCGGGAGGCATTGCCGTCCCGGCCCTTTTGCTTTTGGTGAAGCCCCTTACTCGGCGCGTTCGATGGAGCCCCAGAGGTCGTATTCGTCGGCGTGTTCGATGGTCACGTCCACGATGTCGCCCGGCTTCACGTTCGTCTCGCCGTTCAGGAAGACGTTGCCGTCGATCTCCGGCGCGTCGGCGTAGGAGCGGCCGATGGCACCCTCCTCGTCGACCTCGTCGATGAGAACGCCCAGTGTGAAGCCGACCTTCTGCTGGAGCCGTTCGGCGCTGATCGCCTTCTGGGTCTCCATGAAGCGCTCCCAGCGCTCCTGCTTGACCTCTTCCGGAACGGCGCCGGGCAGGTCGTTGGCGGTGGCGCCCTCGACCGGCTCGTACTTGAAGCAGCCGACGCGGTCGAGCTGCGCCTCCTTCAGCCAGTCCAGCATGAACTGGAAATCCTCCTCCGTCTCGCCGGGGAAGCCGGTGATGAAGGTGGAGCGCAACACCAGATGCGGGCATTCCTGCCGCCACTTCCGGATGCGGTCGAGCTGCTTCTCCTGTGCCGCCGGACGGCGCATGGCCTTCAGGACGGTGGGAGAGGCATGCTGGAACGGGATGTCCAGATAGGGGAGGATGCGGCCCTCCGCCATCAGCGGGATCACCTCATCCACGTGCGGGTAGGGGTAGACGTAGTGCAGACGCACCCAGACGTCGAAGTTCGCCAACTCGCGACAAAGGTCGATGAAGCGGGCCTTGACCTTGCGCCCGTACCAGTCCTCTTCCGCATACTTGCGGTCGATGCCGTAGGCGCTGGTGTCCTGGGAGATGACCAGCAGTTCCTTGACGCCGGCGGTCGCCAGCTTCTCCGCCTCGCGCAGGACCGAGGCGACCGGACGGCTGACCAGATCGCCGCGCAGGGACGGGATGATGCAGAAGCTGCAGCGGTTGTTGCAGCCCTCGGAAATCTTCAGATAGGCGTAGTGGCGCGGGGTCAGCCGCAGCCCTTCCGGCGGCACCAGATCGGTGAAGGGGTCGTGGACCGGCGGCACGGCGTCGTGCACGGCGTTGACGACCTGCTCGTACTGGTGGGGACCGGTGACGGCCAGCACGTCCGGATGGACCTGCCGGATCATGTCCGATTCCACGCCCATGCAGCCGGTCACGATGACCCGGCCGTTTTCCTTGATCGCCTCGCCGATGGCCTCCAGCGATTCCTTCTTGGCCGAATCGAGGAAGCCGCAGGTGTTGACCAGCACGACGTCCGCGCCGTCGTAGGACGGCGAGATCTCGTAGCCTTCGGCGCGCAGGCGCGTGAGGATGCGCTCGGAGTCGACGAGCGCTTTGGGGCATCCCAGGCTGACGATCCCCACCTTGGGGGAGGAAGCCGGGTTGGTCTTGAAACCGGGAATGGACGGGGGCGTGCTGGTCATGGCGCGCATATATAGGCGAGTCGCGGCGCAACGCCAGACAAAACGCACGGCGCAGCCCCGACACGAGGTGGTGGGTGCCCTGCGTTGTCTCCGCACCGGTCCGGTACTCCGGACAGCGCCACAGGGGGGTGCGACACCTTGTGCTGAATAAGGTTTAAGGTCAATGTTTCGTTTACCCATCCGATACCGTAGTGTGCGGCTCGTCGTCGGGGGTGGGGAGTCATGGACTTGCCTACTGGGGTATGTTAGTTTGGTATTCGTATAGTCTCTAAAGCGTACAGACTCGTTGCCGGCATTTGCTGTGCAGCGCGTGTTTATTCTGGCAACTGTCGAGACCCCGCTGCCATGTCGAAAAGCCCACCGTCCCTGGCTTCGGCGCAAGCGATTGCCGAGGTCATGATGCACATCGGTCACATCGCCGACAGCATGGGCTACACGCAGGGTTTGAAACCGTCGCAGTGGACGGCGTTGCGCTATTTCGCTCGGGCGAACGACAGCCAGCGCACCGTATCCGCCTTCGCGGACTTCCACGCGACGACGCGCGGCGCGGCGTCCCAGATGGTCGAGGTTCTGGTGACGAAGGAACTGCTGACGCGCGTCCCGGTGCCGGAGGACCGCCGCGTCGTGCAGCTTCATCCGACGGAGAAGGCGCTGGCACTTCTCGAATACGATCCGCTGAAGGACTTCGCCTCGGTCATCGCCGCCCTGCCGGGGCCGGAGCAGTTCCAGCTCGCGGATCTGCTGTCGCGCGTGCTGAAGGGGTTGTTGAGCAAACGGGCCTGAACAGGAGAGGTGCTATTGCCCCCTCCCTAACCCTCCCCCGCTTTGCAGGGGAGGGGACAAAACTCCCTCCCCTGCGCAGCGGGGGAGGGCCGGGGTGGGGGCAATGAGCCTCTACGCGCTCCCGACCTTCGTCGGCCCCTTCAGCCGTTCGACCGCCTGGGTGACGATCTCATGCAGGCCTTCGCCGCCCGCGCTGCTGTGGTCCAGCAGGCGCTGACGCATCCGCGGTTCCCAGAATGCGCGGATGTGACCGGCGGTCTCGGTCACCGCCTCGTCCTGCGGATAAGACTGGAAGTAGTTGGCGATCTGGTTCGCCATGCGGACGAGTTCACGTGTGGTGTCCATGGTTCGGCTCCCGGAATAGCGATTTTAACGGAACAGCATGACGCCGTTGCCGCGCGCGCGGGCGGCCAAGGTCATGCCGGCGGCGCGGGCGAGCTTCAGAGCCAGCGCCGTGGGGGCGGAAATGGTGGCGAGCATGGGGATGCCGATGGTCGCCGCCTTCTGAACCAGCTCGAAGCTGCAACGGCTGCTCATCACCGCAAAGCCGCTGGACGGGTCGATTTCTGCACGGGCCAGAGCGCCGGCCAGCTTGTCGAGCGCGTTGTGGCGCCCGACATCCTCGCGCGTCATCAGGATGCGCCCGTCGGGACCGGCCCAGGCCGCAGCGTGAAGCGACCTGTTGGCGCGATTCATCGGCTGATGGTCGGGCAGGGTGACGAAGGCGGCGGCCACCGCCTCAACCGACGGGGTGAAGCCCGCCGTCACTTTCGGCGGCTCGCGCACGGCGTTGGCGAGGCTGTCCACCCCGCACAGGCCGCAGCCGCTCCGCCCTTCCATGGAACGGCGGCGGAGCGAGCCGCGCAGAAGACGCAACGGGTCCGCCTCGATGGATAGGATGATGCCGTCCTCCACCGGACGCACAGCGATGCGGTCGATGTCGGCGGCGCTGCCGACGATTTCCTCGCACAGGCTGAAGCCGAGCGCGAAGTCCTCCAGATCGGCGGGCGTCGCCATCATCACGGCGTGGGAGCGTCCGTTGTATTCGAACGCCACCGGAGTCTCCTCGGCGACCAGCCATGTCACGTCAGCCTGATTGGCCGCCTCCGGAAAGCCGGTGCCGCTGGCCGGCCGGGAATGGGCGTGGGTGAGCATGGCTGGTCCTCCGCTGCGCGTTTGCGCCTTACTCCGCCGCCACTTCCACCAGGTCGCCGCGGCGGATCTGCCAATCGGACGGGTGGTTGCTCAGCGTCACCTGCACCGCGGTCACCTTGTATTCGGGGCAGTTGGTGGCCCAATCCGAATTCTCGGTGGTGACGACGTTGGCCCCGGTCACGGGGTGGTGGAAGGTGGTGTAGACCACCCCCTGCGGCATCCGGTCGGAGATGCGCGCCCGCAGCGTGGTGGCGCCGACGCGGCTGGCGATGGAGACCAGATCGCCGTCGCGGATGCCCCGCTCCTCGGCGTCGTGGGCGTGGACCTCCAGGATGTCCTCCGGGTGCCACGCCACGTTGGCGGTGCGGCGGGTCTGGGCGCCGACGTTGTAGTGGCTGAGGATGCGGCCCGTCGTCAGGATCAGCGGGTAGAAGCGGGAGGCCCGCTCCTCCGTCGGCACATACTCGGTGATCATGAAGCGGCCCTGGGACGCCTTGCCTTCGCGGACGAAGCCGTCGGCGTGCATGATCGGGGTGCCGACCGAGTCCTCGTCGGTGCACGGCCATTGCACGCTGCCCACCCGGTCCAGCTTCGCGAAGCTGACGCCGGAGAAGCTCGGGGTCAGGCGGGCGATCTCGTCCATGATCTGCGCGCCGCTCCGGTAGAACATGGGATAGCCCATGGCGGTGGCCAGATCGCAGACGACCTCCCATTCCTGCTTGCCGGTCTTGGACGGCATCACCGGGCGGACGCGGTTGATGCGGCGCTCGGCGTTGGTGAAGGTGCCGTCCTTCTCCAGGAAGGAGGTGCCGGGCAGGAAGACATGGGCGAAGGCCGCGGTCTCGTTCAGGAACAGGTCCTGCACCACGACGATCTCCATGGCCCGCAGGGCGGCGAACACATGCTGGGTGTTCGGGTCGGACTGGGCGATGTCCTCGCCCTGGACGAACAGGCCCATGAAGGTGCCGTCCACCGCGGAGTCGAACATGTTGGGGATGCGCAGGCCCGGCTCGGGGTCGAGCGCGGCGTTCCACACCTCCTCGAACTGCTGGCGGACCACGTCGTCGGAGACGTGGCGGTAGCCGGTCAGCTCGTGCGGGAAGGAGCCCATGTCGCAGGAGCCCTGGACGTTGTTCTGGCCGCGCAGCGGGTTCACCCCGACGCCGTCACGCCCGATGTTGCCGGTCGCCATGGCGAGGTTCGCCATGCCCATCACGGCGGTGGAACCCTGGCTGTGCTCAGTCACGCCCAGGCCATAATAGATCGCCGCGTTGCCGCCCGTGGCGTAGAGCCGGGCCGCCGCGCGCATCTCCGCCGCCGGGATGCCGGTGTACTGCTCGGTGTTCTCCGGGGAGTGGCGCGGGTCGCGGACAAAGGCTTCCCAACGGGCGAACTCCATCGGGTCGCAGCGGTCGGCCACGAAATTGCGGTCGACCAGATCCTCGGTCACGATCACATGGGCCAGCGCGTTCATCGCGGCGACGTTGGTGCCGGGACGGAGCTGGAGGTGATGCGTGGCCGAGACGTGCGGGCTGCGCACGAGGTCGATGCGGCGCGGGTCGATGACGATCAGCTTGGCGCCCTGGCGCAGCCGCTTCTTCATGCGGGAGCCGAAGACCGGGTGGCCATCCGTCGGGTTGGCGCCGATGACCAGGATCACATCGGACTTGTCGACGCTCTTGAAGTCCTGCGTGCCGGCGGAGGTGCCGAAGGTCTGCTTCAGGCCGTAGCCGGTCGGGGAGTGGCAGACGCGGGCGCAGGTGTCGACGTTGTTGTTGCCGAAGGCGGCGCGGATCATCTTCTGTACGACATACACCTCCTCGTTCGTGCAACGGGACGAGGTGATGCCGCCGATGGAGCCGCGGCCGTACTTCTGCTGGACTGCGCGCAGGCGGGTGGCGGCGTAGGTGATCGCCTCCTCCCAGGACACGGTGCGCCACGGATCGTCGATGCTCTCGCGGATCATCGGCTTCATCTGGCGGTCGGCGTGGGTGGCGTAGCCCCAGGCGAAGCGGCCCTTGACGCAGGAATGGCCCTCGTTGGCGCCGCCGTCCTTGTGGGGGACCATGCGGACCACGGTAGTGCCCTTCATCTCCGCCTTGAAGGAGCAGCCGACGCCGCAATAGGCGCAGGTGGTGATGACGCTGTGCTCCGGCTGGCCCAGCTCGATCAGCGACTTCTCGGTCAGGGTCGCGGTCGGGCAGGCCTGGACGCAGGCGCCGCAGGACACGCACTCGCTGTCCATGAACTGTTCGAGCGCGCCCGGCGACACCTTGCTGTCGAAGCCACGCCCGTCGATGGTCAGGGCGAAGGTGCCCTGGACCTCGCCGCAGGCCCGCACGCAGCGGGAGCAGACGATGCATTTGGACGGGTCGAAGGTGAAGTAGGGGTTGCTCTCGTCCTTCACGGCGGAGCGGTGGTTCTCACCCTCGTAGCCGTAGCGGACGTTGCGCAGGCCGACCGCGCCGGCCATGTCCTGAAGCTCGCAATTGCCGTTGGTCGGGCAGGTCAGGCAGTCCAGCGGGTGGTCAGAGATGTACAGCTCCATCACGCCGCGGCGCAGCCGGCCCAGACGTTCGTTCTGGGTGTGCACCTTCATGCCCGGGGCGACCGGCGTGGTGCAGGAGGCCGGCGTGCCGCGCCGCCCCTCGATCTCCACCATGCACAGGCGGCAGGAGCCGTAGGCGTCCAGCATGTCGGTGGCGCACAGCTTGGGGACGGTGATGCCGGCTTCCATCGCCGCGCGCATCACCGAGGTGCCTTCCGGCACGGTCACCGTGCGGCCGTCGATGTCCAGCGTCACCATGGTGGCGGACTCGCGGGCCGGGGTGCCGTAATCGATGTCTTGGATGGACATGGGATCTGGTCCTTTCCGCTCACTCGGCCGCGACAGCCGCGGGGCTGCGGGTGAAATCCTCGGGGAAGTGCTTCAGGGCGCTGCGCACCGGGATCGGCGTCATGCCGCCCATGGCGCAGAGCGAGCCGTCGGTCATGACCTCGCACAGGTCGTTGAGCAGCGTGATGTTCTTCGCCACCTTGTCGCCGGCGATGATGCGGTCCATCACCTCGACACCGCGCACCGCGCCGATGCGGCAGGGCGTACACTTGCCGCAGGATTCGGCGGCGCAGAACTCCATGGCGAAGCGGGCCTGCCTGGCCATGTCCACGCTGTCGTCGAAGACGACGATACCGCCGTGGCCGACCATCGCCTCGACCGCGGCAAAGGCCTCGTAATCCTTCGGCAGGTCGAACAGCGAGGGCGGCAGATAGGCGCCCAGCGGGCCGCCGGCCTGCACCGCGCGGATCGGACGGCCCGTGATGGTGCCGCCGCCGAACTCGTAGAGCAACTCGTGCAGGGTGACGCCGAAGGCCTTCTCGACGATGCCACCGTGCTTGATGTTGCCGGCGAGCTGGAAGGCCAGCGTGCCGCGCGAGCGGCCGACGCCGAAGTCGCGGTAGTAGCTGGCGCCCTTGTCCAGGATGATCGGGACCGAGGTCAGCGACAGCACGTTGTTGACGACGGTCGGCTTGCCGAACAGACCCTCCAGTGCCGGCAGCGGCGGCTTGGCCCGGACGGTGCCGCGCTTGCCCTCCAGGCTTTCCAGCATGGAGGTCTCCTCGCCGCAGATGTAGGCGCCGGCGCCGACGCGGACGTCGAGGTGGAAGCGGTGGCCGGTGCCGTGGATCTCGTCGCCCAGCCACTTCTCGTCATAGGCCAGCCGGATCGCCTCGCGCATCGTCGCGACGGCGTGCGGGTACTCGGAACGGATGTAGATGTAGCCCTCGGTGGCGCCCACCGCGATGGCGGCGATGGTCATGCCCTCGATCAGGCAGAAGGGGTCGCCCTCCATGATCATGCGGTCGGCGAAGGTGCCGCTGTCGCCCTCGTCGGCGTTGCAGCAGATGTATTTCTGGTCCGCCTTGGCGTTCAGCACCGTGTTCCACTTGATGCCGGTCGGGAAGCCGGCGCCGCCGCGGCCGCGCAGGCCGGACTCGGTGACCTCCGTCACGATCTCCGCCGGGGTCATGGCGAGCGCCCGCTCCAGCCCGCGGAAACCGCCGTGCAGCCGGTAATCTTCGACCGACAGCGGGTCGATGATGCCGCAGCGGGCGAAGGTCAGCCGCTCCTGCTTGGCGAAGTAGGGGATCTTCTCGGTCAGGCCGTGGGCCAGCGCGTGGTCGGCGCCCTCCAGGAAGCCGGCGTCGAATAGCCCGGCCACGTCCTCGGCCATCACCGGGCCGTAGGCGACGCGGCCCTCGGGCGTCTCCACCTCGACCAGAGTCTCGATCCACAGCATGCCGCGGGAGCCGTTGCGGACGATGCGCAGCGGGATGCCGCGCCGGGTGGCCTCGGCGCGGATGGCGGCGGCCGTCTCGTCGGCGCCCACCGACAGGGCGGCGGCGTCGCGCGGCACGTAGACCGTGTGCAGGGGCTCGCTCATCGTGCAGCCTCCGTGGCCAGGGTGGAGGCGGTGATGGCGTCGAAGCGGGCCGGGCTGACCCGGCCGTGCAGCGTCTCGTCCACCATCACGGCGGGGGCCAGGGCGCAGTTGCCCAGGCAGAAGACCGGCTCCAGCGAGAAGGCGTCGTCGGCGGTGGTCTCGTGGAAGTCCACCTTCAGGCGGCGGCGGATGTGGTCGATCAGCCCGTCGGCGTTCATCGACTGGCAGGCCTCGGCCCGGCAGACCTTGATCGTGTGGCGGCCCGGACGGCTGCGGCGGAACTCGTGGTAGAAGGACACCACCCCGTGCACGTCGGCGCGCGACAGGTTCAGCTCACGCGCCAGCAGCGGGATGGCCTCCTCGTCGATGCAGCCGAACTCTTCCTGCAGAGCGTGCAGCATCGGCAGCAGCGCCCCACGCAGGTGACGGTTGGCGGCGATCACCGCCGTGGCGCGGTCCTCGCTCCATGGAGATCGGGCGTTCATGGTCTCCTCCCCCGCGCCCGCCTGGATCGGCGGCGCTTCGTTGGTGTCTCGTCCGTCAGCGTTACGGACATTGGGGGAGGCGCGCAAATTTGATTTTCTGATGCGGTGATAGGGTTTCCCTATCACCACACGGACCGCGCGGTTATGCTGTTGAGATCATAGCCCTTTTTAGAGACCCCAGGGGGCCAGCGCCTCGTCGGTCAAAGAACGCACGCGTTCGGCAAGGCCCGGTTCCGCCGCCACGGCGGCGAGCGCCTTGGCGAGCGGGGCCGGCGGTTCGCGGTCGGCGTAGACGAGTCCGACGGCGTAGGTCAGGTCCGGCTCGGTCAGCGGCAGGGCCACCAGATCGGGGTGGCGGGCAACCAGGGTCAGGAGCTGGCTCGGCACCACGCTGGCGGCCAGACCGCTGCGCACGATCGTGTAGATGGTGACGATGGAGTTCGTCTCCATCAGCGGGACCACCGTCCGGTCGGCCATGCGGAAGGCGGTGTCGGCGATGCGCCGGTTCTGCATGTCGGGGGTGAGCAGGCACAGCGGCAGCTCCGCCGCGTCGGTCCAGCGGATGCTGGTGGCGCCCTCCCGCACCTGGCGGCGCTGGGCCAGCAGGAAGTAGCGCTCCGAAAACATCGGCACGGTGCGGACGTTGCTCAGCGGCTCGTTGTCGAGATAAGTAACGGCGGCGTCCAGCTCGAACCCGTCGAGGTCGCGCTGGATGTCCCGCGAACTGAGCGAGCGCACGCTGGAGCGGATCTGCGGGTAGCGCTCGGCGAAGCGGGCCAGAACATGGGGGACGGCGGGCAGGGCGGTGGGGATGGCTCCGATGCGCAGATGGCCGGACAGGCCCTGGCCCAGCGCCGTCAGCTCCTGATAAAGCCCGTCCCGCTCCGCGACGATGCGGCGGGCATACTCCAGCACCTTCAGCCCCTCCGGCGTGAAGCCGGAGAATTTCTGCCCGCGCTCGACGATGGGCACGCGCAGCTCGTCCTCGAGCTGGCGGATGGCGTTGGACAGCGTCGGCTGGGAGACGTGGCAGGCCTCCGCCGCCCGGCCGAAATGCTGCTCGCGCGCCAGGGCCAGCAGATAGACGAATTTGCGGAACACAGTCCCCTCCCGCGCGTGATGGGCCAGTGCCCGCTCGGCGCCCTCCAGGGGCGTCGTGGACGTTATGCCGAATTGGACACACCGCCGGCAAGGACGCAGACGCCTTGCCGGCCGATGCCCCCCTCCCGGGACGTCAATCCCCCGGCTGCACTGCTGCCGCGGCGTGGGTGGAGCGCATCAGCGTCCCGCGCTCCGTCACCAGGACGGTCAGCAGCGCCAGCACGCCCAGCACGGTGAAGCCGATGGTCAGGGGGCGCACGGTGCCGTCGAAGGACTGGCCGACGATCCAGCCGACCACCGCCGCCATGCCGGTGCTGAAGAAGCCGACGAAGGACGACCCCATGCCCGCCACATGGCCCAGCGGCTCCATCGCCATGGCGTTGAAGTTGGGAGCGATCAGGCCAAAGCAAAAGAAGATCGCCGCCATGAACAGGCCGAGGCCGAGCAGTGGCGGATGCTCCGGAAAGCCCAGCAGCGCCATGGCGAGTCCGGTCAGCGCGTAGCCGATCAGGGCGACGTGCGACACCCGGTGCATACCGACCCGCCCGACCAGCCGCGCATTCACCAGCGAGGCCAGGGCCATCACCCCGGCGATCGCGCCGAAGGCCACCGGGAACATCGCCCCCAGCCCGTAGACGTCCACGAAAATCTGCTGGGCGCTGCCCACATAGCTCAGCAGCCCGCCGAACAGCAGGCCCATGGCGGCGGTGTAGCCGACCGTCGCGCGGGTCGTCACCACCTTGCCAAAGGCGTGGCCGAGCGCCGCGGGAGACAGCGGCAGCCGATCCTCCGCCGCGCGGGTTTCCGCCAGCCGCAGCATCGACCAGGCGAAGGCGGCGACGGCGGCCAGGAACAGCGCGCCGAACACCCACGGCCAAGTGCCGAGATGCAGGATTCCCTCGCCCAGGGCCGGGGCGATGATCGGCACGATGATGAAGATCATCATGACGAAGGACATCACCCGCGCCATGTCGCGCCCGACGAAGCGGTCGCGCACGATGGCGATGGCGACGACGCGCGGCGCGGCGGCGCCGAAGCCCTGCAGCGCGCGGGCGGCCAGCAGCGTCGTGAAGCTGGGGGCGAAGACCGCGCCCAGCGACCCGATGGCGAAGATCACCAGACCGGCGGCCAGCACCGGTTTGCGCCCGAACCGGTCGGACAGCGGCCCGTGAAAGGGCTGTCCGACGGCGAAGCCCAGCATGTAGGCGGTGATGACGAGCTGCCGGTCGTTTTCCCGCACCACGCCGAATGTGTGGGCGATCTCCGGCAAGGCGACCAGCATGATGTCGATGGACAGCGCCGTCAGCGCCATCAGAAGGGCCATGAGCGCGACGAACTCGCCGAAGCGGATGTCGCCGCGCCGGGCGGCGGAAGCGGAGTGGGGCACGGAATCAGGCATTGCGCCACTGTGCCGCGCGCCTGTCTCCGCGGCAAATCGAATTCCCGCAGGCCCGCCATCGATATTTGGGCATCGACAATTCAGGGCTGTGACGGCTTGCGGTCCTGTGCTCCGCACATTGCCACCTTTTTTGGCGCACCCAACTTTCATTTGAGGATTTCAAGAACTTCACCCGGCTCCTGTTGAAAGTAGTGATAGACGGGCGGATTCTGTGGGAGTCGCCTGAGTGTCTGTCTATAGTGGGTGTCGTCAACTGTTTGTGAAAATCGGGTATGCGCCTTCGTCTCCCCTTCGTGGCCCTGCTGGCGCTTCTTCCGCTCGTCGCCTTTGCGGTGGCCTCGATCATGCTGGTCGATCGTCAACAGGAACGGTCGGTGGAAGAACTGGTCCGCCACGCTACCGATGCGGCGGTTCGGACGGTGGACGGGCGCGTCCTTATGACGCGCAGCGCGCTTGAAATCATGTCCTCAGCCCGTTCGCTGGACCTTGGTGACCGCGCCGTTTGGATGGAGCGGTCGGAACGTGCGCTGCGCCAGCGTTCGGATTGGGTCGCCCTGGAGGTTCGCGACCGCCAGGGTGACGTCGCCCTGCTCCACAGGCCTCAGGAACCGGAAGCCAACGACATCGATCCGGCTGCACGGTCCGCCCAGGCGGACCGTGTGTTCCGGTCGGGAGAGGTCTGGGTCAGCGGCGTCATCAGCGACCCGGCCGGCAAGGTGGAGCCGGTCTTCGCGGTCAGCGTGCCGGTTTGGGGCGTGGGCGAGGTGCGGCTGGTCCTGACCGCCTATGTACGGGCCTGGTCCCTGCGTCAGGTTCTGGTCGATCAGGTGGCGACGCCGAACTGGATCGTCGCGCTTTTCGACCGCGATGGGCGCTTCATCGCCCGGACGAGGTCCGAAACGGCCTTCGACCCAATGGTCGGAAAGCCGGCGCACGAGTCTCTTGCCCAGGCGCTGAAAACCGGCGACGAGTTTTTCCTGTCCCGTACCCAGCAGGGGCAGGAGGTGCTGTCGGCGAAGGCCGGCTCGGTGGCGGCGCCCGGCTGGTTTCTGACCCTCGGGACGCCGGCCGAACCGATCCAGGCGGCGGCGCGGCGCACGGTCTACGCGGTCGCCGGCGGCGGGCTGGGCGCGCTGGCGGTGGCGGCGCTGGTCGCCTGGGCCCTTGCCCGCTCCCACCACCGGCGGGAGGAGGCGGAGCGGCGCGCGCGGGTGGCGGAAGCCGCGGCGGAGGCTGACCGGCGATCCCACGCCATTTTGGAAAGCACGACGGACGGCGTCTACGAGATCGACCGGTCCTGGCGCATCGTCTACATGAACGGACGCGCGCGCGGCCTGATGGGCGGCAGCAGCGATCTGACCGGACAGCGTTTGTGGGAGGCCTTTCCCGACGCCATGGGGACGGTGCTGTGGGACCGTCTGCACATCGCCATGAGGGACCGCCATCCCGACGAATTCGAAGCCTACTTCGCGCCTCTCGGCGTCTGGCTCTTCCTGCGGGTTTTTCCGTCGTCCGCCGGGTTGGCCATCTATTTCCAGGACATCAGCAAGCGCCTGCTCGCCGAACGGGCGTTGGAGCGCGCGGTGGAGCAGGCAAACCAGATCCTGGAGAGCATCGGCGACGCCTTCTACGCCATCGACCGCGATTGGCGGATCACCTACGTGAACAAACGCGCCCAGGAGATGTTCGAGCGACCGCGTGAAGAACTCATCGGTCACTGCCTGCTGGATCTGTTTCCGGAAGTGGCGGGCAATACGATCATCCGCAGTTTCGAAGCCGCCATGGCCGACCAGCAGCCGCGGGAGTTCGAGGCGCTGTCCGGCATCTTCCAGCGCTGGACCATGTTCAACGTCTATCCGCAGGTTGGCGGCGGCCTGTCCATCTACTTCCGCGACGTGTCCGCCCACCGCGCGGCGGAGGCGGCCCTGCGCGCCAGCGAGCACCGCTACCGCACGCTATTGGAAGCGCTGCCGCAGATGGTCTGGACTTGCCGGGCGGATGGCAGCTGCGACTTCCTCAGCCAACAATGGCTGTCCTACACTGGGCAGCAGTCTGAGGAGGCACGGGATTTCGGCTGGTCCGAGGCTGTTCATCCCGAGGATCGGAAGCGCCTTCTCACGATTTGGATGCAGGCGGTCGAACTCAGGACGATCTTCGACACCGAGGCGCGCATCCGCAGCGCCGCCGGCACCTACCGCTGGTTCAAGAAGCGCGCCCTGCCGATCACCGACCCGGAAACCGGGGAGGAGCGCTGGTTCGGCACCTCCACCGACATCACCGACATCTTCGAGGCGCGCGACGCCATGCAGGCCGCCAAGGAGGAGGCGGAGGAAGCCGGGTTGCGATTCCGCACGCTGGCGGATTCCATCCCGCAGCTCGCCTGGATGGCCCGCCCGGACGGCCGGATCTTCTGGTACAACCAACGCTGGTGCGACTACACCGGCGTTGCGGGCGCGGACGCCGCCACGGGTCCGCTGTGGGACGGAATTCTTCCCGTCGACCATGCCGAGCGCGTCACGGCCAGCCTTCAACGATCGTTCCAGACCGGAGAACCGTGGGAGGACACTTTTCCCATGGCCGGGCGGGACGGCGCTTTCCGCTGGTTCCTGTCGCGGGCGCTGCCCGTTCGCGATTCCGACGGGGCCGTCGTGCTGTGGTTCGGCACGAACACCGACGTGACCGACCGTCTGGAGGCCGAGGACGCCCTGCGCCGCGCCAAGGAGGAGGCGGAGCAGGCGGCCTTGTCCAAGTCGAAGTTCCTCGCCTCCGCCAGCCATGATCTCCGTCAGCCGATGCAGTCGTTGTACCTGTTCTCCGGCGCGCTGCACGGCCACGTCCAGGGGGAAAAGGGCATGAAGGCGCTGCGCCTGCTGGAAAGCGGGCTGGACGCGCTGAAGGGGCTGCTGGACAGCCTGCTCGACGTGTCGCGCCTGGACGCTGGGGTGGTCAAGCCGACGCTGGAGGATTTTCCGGTGGCGCTGCTGCTCGACCACATCGCGGCGGGCTATGCCCCGGTGGCCCGCGGCAAGGGGCTCGACTGGACGATGGAGGGGTGTCCGCTGAACATCCGCTCCGATCGGGTGCTGCTGGGCCGGATGATCCGCAATCTCGTGGAGAACGCCATCCGCTACACGGAGCGGGGCAGCATCGCCATCACCTGCACGGCCGTGGGCGGGCGGATGCGGATAACGGTTGCCGACACCGGCATCGGCATTTCCGAAGAGCAGCTGCCGCGAATCTTCGAGGAGTTCCATCAGGTCGGCAACCCGGAGCGCGACCGCAGCCAGGGGCTTGGGCTGGGCCTCGCCATCGTGCAGCGCATCGGGCAGCTTCTGGACCATCCGGTGACCGTCCGCTCCACGCCCGGCGCGGGGTCGGTCTTCACCATCGAGGTGCCGGTGGGCGAGACTTCGAAGCCTGTAGAGCCGATGGTCCCCGTGCTTGCGGCGTCGGCGAGCGGCGATGAGCGGCTGGCCATGGTCATCGACGACGACGCCATCGTGCTGCTCGGCCTTCAGGCCATCCTGCGCGAATGGGGGTACGAGGTGCTGATCGCCGGCTCGGGGGAGCAGGCGGTGGACAAGCTGCGCTCGGTCAGCCGCAAGCCCGACATCATCATCGCCGACTACCGCTTGCGCGAAGGCAAGGTCGGCACCGAAGCCATCCTCGACATCCGTCGGCTGTTCGACGCCGAGATCCCGGCGATCATCGTGACCGGGGAAACCGGTCCGGAGTGTCAGCGCGATGCCGTGCGCCACGGTTTCGGCCTGATGCACAAACCGGTGACCCCGCGCCAACTCGCCGGTGCCATGGAGCGCTCCCTGCAACCAGCGGAATGAAGCCAGCGGAATGAAGCCGGCGGAATGAAGTCGGCGACGTGAGGCCGTCAGGTCCGGACGGTCAATCGCCGCCGCCGCTCATCGCGGGCGGGGTGGGCGGCAGACGGCGGCGGGTTTCGCGGTGCAGGATGTAAAGGCCACTGACCGCCACCACGGCGGCTCCCAGCACCATATGCAGGGTGGGCATCTCGCCCCACAGCATCCAGCCGAACAGAACGGCCCACAGCAGCGCGGCGTAGTTGAAGGGCGCCACCACGGCCGCCGGGGCCAGCGAATAGGCCCGCGTCAGGAACAGTTGGGCGCCGCCGCCCAGCACGCCGGTGGCTGACAGCAGGGCGAGGTCGGTCAGGTTGTGCGGAGTGATCCACACGAAGGGCATGACCAGCGCCAGGATCAGGGTGGTTATGGCGGTGAAGTAGAAGACGATGGTGTTGGCGTGCTCGGTCTTGCTGAGCTGGCGGATCGCCACCATCGCGAAGGACTGGCAGAAGGCGGCGCCGAGCGCGACCAGCGCGCCCAGATGCGTCAGCATCTCGCCCGACGGCCGGACCATGATGAGAACGCCGACAAAGCCGACCAGCACCGCGCTCCACCGGTGGATGCCGACCTTTTCGCCGAGCAGCGGCACCGACAGGGCGGTGAGGAACAGCGGGGCCGAGAAATTCAGCGCCACAGCGTCGCCCAGTGGCAGCAAACTGAACGACCAGAAGGTCAGGGACATCGCCGTCAGCCCGACGACCGAGCGCCAGACATGGCCCATCGGGCGCTCGGTGCGCAGGCTGTTGATCCAGCCGCCCTGCAACGAGATGACCACCGCCACGGGAATCAGGGCCATGGCGTTGCGGAAGAAGGTCACCTCGATGACGGGATACGTCTCCGAGAGCAGCTTCACCAGCACGTTCATCACGGAGAACAGCAGCACCGATCCCAGCATCATGACGATGCCGAGCGGTATGTTCTCCACGCGGATGTGGCGGGGCGTCGCGGGACGGGCGGGGGCGGGGGAGAGGGGGGGCGCGGTCACGCCCGGATGCTATCAACTGCAACCACCCGCGTCACGTTGCCGCGACGCGGGTGGTCATGTCCTGACGGAATGGCCGGATTGCGGTGCGACGCCGATCCGGCCGGTGCGCGTGCCGTCAGCGGTTGTTCAGCGCCTCGGCGATTTCCGCCTCGGCCCGCAGCCAATGGTCCATCTCGCGCCCGTCCGGGCGGCCTTCGCGCTCCCAGATCTCATAGGCGCGCTCCTGCACCATGCGGCTCTTCTGGCCGTGCAGCAGTCCCTCGGCGATGTGCATGTTGATGCGCGACAGCGACACCAGCTTGCGCGTCTCGATGGAGCCCTGGGTGGCTTCCATCGTGGTGACGGTGACGTACTGCGCGAGGTTGCGCAGGTTCGCCTTGACCTCGGAATCCAGCGTGTTCTCTTCGTTCTGGAGCACCGTCTTGATGGCGACCCAGAGACGGAGATTGTGGTCGAGCGCGTGATTCGCCTTTTCCGGCGTGTCGGCTTCGACGAGAAGGCTGGCGGCGTGCAGCAGCGCGACAGCGTCCTGCTCGATGGCCGCGAAGTTGGTGTTCAGGACGATTTCCGCCCCGGTGTCGGTGGCGAGCGCTTCAGCCGCTTCGAGCGACGGAGCGGCTTCGGCGGTCTTAGCGGTGGCGGTCTTGCGCTTGGCCATGATCGAATCCCCGGCGTTGATCCCCGAGGTCAATAGAACCAGCCGTCATTAACAAGTGGTTAAGGCGAGTATTGCCAGACCTTTTGCGCAGCCTCCGCGTCAGAGGAAACCCGAAGTGATTCGCGGATGGTCATGCTGCGCCGCAAAAGAACGAGCGAATTCTCAGCGTCCGGTGAAGGCTCCGAACGGCATTCGGTAATAGAAACCGAACACGTTGTTGGCCGGCGTGGCGGAGTCCGCGGTGGGGCCGCTGGTGTCGATGCGGCTGTAGCCCAGGCTGAAGCGGGCCTTGTTCTCGAACTGGTAGCCAAGTTCGAGCTGGGATCGGAACTCGACCACGCTGCCCGACGCCGACGGGTCGCGGGGGGTGACCGGCAGGGTTCCGGCGCCGACGCTGGGCGTGAAGACGAAGGAGGACCCTCCCAGCGGAACGTCGATCAGGATGCCGCCCATCCCGTGGAGGTTGCCGTCCGGCGCGCTGGGACCGAGCGACACCCAGGGGCGCACCTCCGCATAACCGTCGAGCTTGGGCAGGAGGGAGGAGCCGATGCGGATCTTGTTGTGCAGGTCGGACACCTTGGTATCCGGCGTGTCCCCGACGCTGTAGGCGAGGCCGCCGATCTTCCAGTTGCCGATCCGGTCGTCCGGCATGGACAGGGTCTGCGCGCCTGCGGGAGCGGAGAGCGCGAAGCCCGCCACGGCAACCACCAGACAGAGGCACGAAGTCCCTTGACGCACGGCGGCTTGCTCCCGATCGATCGTTGACCGTCCTACTCCGGCTGCTCCAGCCTACCGCGCCCGATCTCGGCGCGGTTGTGGCATTACGCGTTGCACCGCACCCCCGCGCAAGCGCGTAACGGTGCTACTCCCAGATGTCGTGCGCCCCGCACCCCACGTCAATGGTGGGAGGGTTGCCCTGTTTGCGAAGGTTCAGGCGGTTGGCGGGGCTCATCGGGGATCGCGGGAGCGTGCTAGACTGCCGTCATGCAGCACGCCTCTTCCGATCCGACCCAGGACCCGATGCCGTTGGCGGTCGCCTTCCTCGCCGATCCGGCGAGCCACGGCGGGGCGGCGGTGGAGCGCGTCGAAACCCATGCCGCCATCGTCTTTCTGGCCGGTGAGCGGGCCTACAAGCTGAAGCGTGCGGTTCGCTACCCCTATCTCGACTATTCGACGGTCGCGCGGCGCCGCGCGGCTTGCCTGGAGGAACTGCGGCTGAACCGGCGAACCGCGCCATCCCTGTATCTTGGCCTGGAGTCGGTGGTGCGGCGGGCGGACGGCGGGCTCGCCTTCGGCGGCGAGGATGCGGCGGGTGGAACGGCGCTGGACTGGCTGGTTGCGATGCGCCGATTTCCACAGGACGCCCTTCTGGACCGCGTGGCGGAGCGGGGCGGTCTCGACGACGAGTTGATTCGCAAGCTGGCCGACGCCGTGACCGTCTTTCACAAGGTCGCGGAGCCGCGCCCGGACGGCGGCGGGGCCGTGGCGATGCGGGAGGTGGTGGACGGCAACATCGCCGAACTGCGCGCCAGACCGTCGCTGTTTCCGCCGGAGGACGTCGAATCGCTGGCCCGCAAATCCGCGGCCGCGCTGGAGCGCTTGACCCCGCTGTTGGAGGAACGGCGGCGGGACGGCTTCGTCCGGCATTGCCACGGCGATCTGCATCTGCGGAACATCGTGCTGCTGGGCGACAAGCCGGTCCTGTTCGACGGCATCGAGTTCGATGAGCGGCTGGCGGTCATCGACGTCGCTTACGACCTCGCCTTTCTGCTGATGGATCTGGAGCGGCGGCGGCTTCGCCCCCTCGCCAACGCCTTTCTCAACCGCAGCCTGGACGCGACGGAGGACTATGGCGCGTTGGCGCCGCTGCCCCTGTTCCTGTCGGCGCGGGCGGCCATCCGCGCCAAGATCGCCGCCACCACGGCGGCGCTCCGCCCCGGCGAGGACGCGGAGCGGAGGTCGGAAGAGGAGGCGCAGGCCTATCTGAAGCAGGCCGTCGCGGCGCTGGAACCGCCGCCGCCGCGGCTGGTCGCCATCGGCGGCCTGTCCGGCACCGGCAAGACCCGGCTCGCCCGCGCCCTGGCGCCATCGCTGGGCGCGTCGCCGGGTGCCGTGGTCCTGCGCTCCGACGCGCTGCGCAAGCGCCTGTTCGGGGTCGGGGAGACGGAGCGGCTTCCCGCGGATGCCTACACGCCGGCGGCGACGGAACGGGTCTACGCCGGGCTGCAGGAGCGGGCGCGGACGGTGCTGGCCGCCGGGCACGCGGTGGTGCTGGACGCCGTTCATGCCCGGCCGGAGGAGAGGACCGCCGTCGCCCGTCTCGCGGCGGACGCCGGCGTGCGATTCGACGGGATCTGGCTGGACGCGCCGCTGGGCACGCGCATCGACCGCATCGCCGCCCGTCGGGGCGACGCTTCCGACGCCACGGAGGAAGTGGCCAAGCGGCAGGACGTCTATGATCTGGGCCCGCTTGAGTGGCTGCGTACGAATGCTGGCAGGGATGCGGGGGAAACGCTTGTGGCTGCGCTGGAACGACTGGTGTAATTCCAGGTGGAACGGGCGCCGCCGGTTCCCCATGGTCTAGTATGAGGGTGGCGCGGCTGCTGGAAACGGTGCATCCAGCCGTCGTTCCGACAGGCACCGTCCATAAGATGGGCCGGCGGAAACGGCCCGGGGGGAGATCATGTCACTCAAGACGATCCTTGTGCCGCTGGCCGGTCTCGACGGCGACACGGTGGCTTTGAACGCCGCGCTGAAGATCGCGCGCGAATTCGACGCCCACGTCGACGCCCTGTTCGTGTCTCTGGACCCGCGCGACGCTGTGCCCATGCTGGGCGAGGGCATGTCCGGCGCGATGGTCGAGGAGATCATGCGCGCCGCCGAAGGGGAGTCGAAGACCCACCTCCACACCGCCCGCCGCACCTTCGACGACGTGGTGCGCGCCGCGGATGTCGAACTGCGCGACATTCCCACCGGCGTCGAGGCGCCGACCGCCCAGTGGCGGGAGGAGACGGGGCGTGTCGAGGAGGTGGTGCCGCGCGAAGGGCGGCTGGCCGATCTGCTGGTCTTCGCCCACACCACGCTGGACAGCAACACCCAGGCTTACGCCACGGTGGAAAGCGCCCTGCTGGGAGCGGCTCGTCCCCTGCTGCTGGCGCCGGCCATCCTGCCGGACGAGATCGGGCGCACGGTGGCGCTCGCCTGGAACGGCAGCCCCGAATCGGTTCGTGCCTTGACCGGGGCGATGCCGTTCCTGACCGGCGCTGACACGGTCCATGTGCTGACCGCCGAAACGTCCAACACCCAGGCTGCGGCAGGGCGTCGCATCGCCCAATATCTCGCTTGGCATGGTGTTAACGTTCAGGTAACCATATTGAAGCCGGGATCGGAACCCGTCGGCCAAGCCATCATGAACAAGGCCGCGGAGCTTGGGTCCGACCTCCTCGTGATGGGGGGGTATGGACACAGCCGGATGCGGGAAATGATCCTGGGTGGCGTGACCCGCTATGTGCTGAATCACGCCGGCCTGCCCGTGCTGATGGCCCACTGACGACAGGGCCTCTCTTTTAAAAGGCCGGGCTTCTCCGATCCGACGCGCGGCGCCGCGATGACGGGCGCCCTCCACGCCGATGGTTTCCAACCACAAGGGTCACCCGGACTCCGGTCCGGGCAAGGCCCGGCAATCGGGAAGGAACGCGCCATGTTGACGATCGACGATTGCATCGCGCTCAGCGATCTGACCGAAGAAGAAATCGACGCCATCGCGGAGCATGAGCATCTGCCGGAAATCCTGGCGGTGGAACTGGGCTGCTGCCTTGCCCACGACCCCGAAGGCATCCGCCGGATCGCCCGCATCATCCGCGAGGACATCGACCGGGCCCGCAGCCATGGGCAGACCGTCCACGCCCGCCAGTTGACGGTCGTTCTGGACGGCTTCGTGCACCAGCACCCGGCCCTGTAGAGCGAGCCCGCAACACGCGGGACGGCGGCAGGAAGGAATGCTCGACCCGCACCGGTACGATGCGCGGTGGAGAAGGGGAGGCGCGGAACAACCGGCCCCCTGTTTGGTTGGCATTGGCGGGATCGCGTCGGGGGGACGGCGGGGAGTGCGCTCGGCGCGCTCCCTCAACCGTCGGGCCGCCGCAACGCGCTGTCTTGTTCCGCTGCCAGCAAAGGACGAACGACCGTGCCCTTGAAGACCATCCGCCTTGAACTGGCCCGCACCGCCGACCATCCGGAAGGCAGCGCGGAGCATGGTTATGAGTTCCACGCCCCGCTGACCGCGGACGGCCATCTGGACCTGGAGGAATGGCGCAGCCAAAAGGCCGCCTGCACGGTTCGCCGCTTCTGGCGCGGCGAGGACGAGCAGAACGGCCGCCTCGTTCATCGGGGCAAATCATGGCTGTTCGATTACGACGCCGACGACAGCGACGACGACGAGCCGATCTTCCGCTTCGACCGCCATACACTGGTGGAGGGGGAATACATCTCCATCACCGAGCATGATGGCGAGCAGCGCCCCTTCCGCGTGGTTTCCGTTCGCTGAATGCCGGCTGGTTCCCGCGGCGGCCCGCCTGGTCCGGGCGCGCCGCCCGGTTCCGCCCGATCAGGCGGCCAGCCGTTCCTCGCGGTCGCGCAAATTGCGTCCGACCTGTTCGAGAAGCTGCCGCAACGTCTCGGCAGTCATGCCATCCCGATTCATCAGGGCGACGATGATGGGCTCGTCCAGGATTTCCGACAGGGTCGGAGCCGTCAAATGGTCCATGTTAACCCTCCCTGTGCATTCCGGCCGGCCTTGAGGCGGCGTGGTTCTATTGTACTTGAGATACGGTATTTCGCAACAATGCTGTATCGCGAAATATTCTATCGCGGCTGGCGTAAGGGCAGGAAACCGCTGAGTGTTCATGCCTGAACACCGGTTCGATGCCTATATCGGCAAAGGGGTTACCGCGATGGTGGGGGGCGGAGTCAGTGCTCCGCGTCGCGATTGCGCATGATCGTGACGCCGGCCCCGGCCGTGTCGGGAAGCAGGGACGGCAACTCCACGTCGACGCGCACATGACGGACCTTCGGCTGGGCCATGCACAACGCCACGGTGCGGTCGGCCAGATAATCGGGGCCGGGCACCGTCTCCTCGGCGCACAGACGGCGCAGGTCCTCCACGATGTCCTCGTAGGACATGACCGCGGTTATGTCGTCGGGAAAACCCAGACCGGGATGACTGACTTTCAACTCCAGACTGATATGGACGGTGTGGCGTCCGGAGTGCCCGGCGAGCGACACGGTGGCGGTGAAATCGCGCAGCAGTATGGTGTAGGTCGCCGCTGCGCGGGGGGAACCGGAACCGGTGTGTCGGGAAACGGGATCGTTGGCCAAAAAAGACATCTCCTGGCGGGCGGCGGCCCTGGTCGATGACCCGTCCGGGGCGGCCGCCTCGTCGCTGCGCCGCGCCCACTATAGCGCAGGCGCCTGCCCATTCGGCAAGGTCAGACGACCAACGACGTCGGACGGGCAACGACGTCGGACGGGCAACGACGTCGGACCAGCAACAACGTCAGACCGCCGCCGGAAGCTCCGTGCCGGTGCGGACCACCGTGTCGCGCCCAGGCACGGCGGCCAGAAGATCGTCGACGCTGCGCGCGATGGCCGGATGCTGCAGGTCGCCTGCGATGTCGGCCAGCGGGGCCAGGACGAAGGCGCGCTCCGCGATGCGGGGATGGGGAATCTCCAACTCCGGCGCATACATAACCAGTTCGCCGTAGAGCAGGATATCGATGTCGATGGGGCGCGGCCCGAAGCGAAGGCCGCCTTCCACATCACGGCCCATCTCCGCCTCGATGTCCTTGACATGGCGCAGAAGCTCCCACGGGCCGAGCGCGGTCTGACCGCGCAGCGCCATGTTCAGGAAGGACGGCTGGTCGGTCACATACATCGGGGCGGTTTCGTAGACGGGCGACGCCAGAGTGATGCGGACCTGCGGAGCGAGCCGCCGCTGCGCGGCCGCCAGATTGGCGGCGCGGTCGCCCAGATTGCTGCCGAGCGCAAGGTAGACCGTGGTCATCGCGGAACCGTCGCTAGTCGAAACCAAACCCTGGTCAGTCATACCATGATCCTCCGTTCCATCAACGGTCAAAGCGTCGGGCGGCGGCCCCGTCACATCCCAAACCGGCTTTTCGCCCGGTGGAATGGGCCGGTATGGAGCACGCTCCGGTTTAGGTAGCCGGCTTTCGCCGGGAACCGCAAGCGGCGGGCGGGGTTGTGCCAGTCGTGCGATGCTGCATCGGAGGGGGATGGTCATGGCGATTCGGCATGTCGGGACGGCGACGCTTCTGGGGCTGGCCGGGGCGCTCCTGGCGTCCTGCGCCACGGGGCCGGACCCGCAGATCGCCCGGCGTGCTCAGACCGAACTGGTCGGCATGCCGAAGGAACGGCTGCTTTCCTGCGCCGGGGTGCCGGCGCGGCAGGCCCAGGCCGGTGGGCGGGAATACTACACCTACGTCTCCGACCCCGGAGTGGCGGTCAGCCCGTTGGGCGGCAGCAGCATCGGCGTCGGTGGCTTCGGCGGGGGCGGTTCGAGCGGCGTCGGCGTCGGGCTGGGATTTGGGCTCCCGATCGGTTCCTCGTCTCCCGGCATGTGCGAGGCCACCTTCGTCCTGGGGCCGGGCGGAGTCGTGGAGCAGGTGTCCTACCCGGCCAACGCCTCGCTGTCCGCCTGCACGCCGATCGTGCAGAACTGCGTGCCGCCCGCCCCGCCCTGAACCGTCCCTTCCTGGCTGAAAGGGGGACTGTCGCCGGTTGCGGCCTTGCCGTATCGTCCGGCTATGGCTTGGCTGTGAACAAAGGCAGGGGAGGATCACGTCATGGACATGAGCGGCAGCCAGCGCATCACGGCCCCGCGGGACAAGGTTTGGGCGGCGCTGAACGATCCGGACATCCTGCGCCAGTGCATTCCCGGCTGCGAGGAGGTGCAGAAGACCTCCGACACGGAATTCACCGCCAAGGTGGTCGCCAAGGTGGGGCCTGTCAGTGCCAAGTTCTCCGGCAAGGTGACTTTGTCGGATCTCGACCCGCCCAACGGCTACACCATCACCGGTGAGGGCTCCGGTGGGGCGGCCGGCTTCGGCAAGGGCGGCGCCAAGGTTTCGCTGGAACCGGACGGCGAGGCGACGATCCTGTCATACACAGCCCACGCCACGGTCGGCGGCAAGCTGGCGCAGATCGGTTCGCGTCTGGTGGACGCCACCGCCCGCAAGATGGCGGACGATTTCTTCAATCGATTCACGGCGGTGGTCGGCGGGCCGCAGCCTGAGCCGGCGTCCGTGCCGATTGCCGGACCGGCCCCTGTAACGGTTGCGGAGCCCGTTGGGCGAAGCGCCGCGGCTCCACAACCGGTGACGCCCGCCGCAGAGGCGCCCGCGCCGGAAATCCCCATCCCGCTTCCCGCCTCCCGGGGGCAGGGCGGCTTTTATGTGCCCTGGGCGGCGCTGGTCGCGGTGGCCGTTCTTGTGATTCTTCTCGCGTGGATGAAATAACCCGTATTTGGTGTTCGTGCTGTGAGCGCGACACGTTCGGGGGTTGGCCTTAACCACAGAATGTGTATGCTGCGCCCGAACCCGCCGGCACCAGAACGCCGGCTTCATCCGGAAGGGGGAATCTGACCAATGAACAAGCATATCCTGGGCGCTGCCCTGATCGCCGGCATTGCCATGGGCGCGGGCGCCGCGCAGGCCGCTGACGCCGCCGCTGGCAAGGACGTCTTCAAGCAGTGCATGGCCTGCCACACCACGGAGCAGGGCAAGAACAAGGTCGGCCCGTCGCTGTTCGGCGTTGTCGACCGTCCGGCCGGCAAGATCGATGGCTTCAAGTACTCCAAGCCGATGCAGGAGAAGGCTGCCGGCGGTCTGGTCTGGACCGCGGACAACCTGAAGGCCTACATCACCGCCCCGAAGGAAGTCGTTCCGGGTGGCACGATGGCCTTCGCCGGCATCAAGGACGCCGCCAAGGTGGACGATCTGGTCGCCTTCCTGGCCGAGCAGAAGTAAAGACGCCCGCGCCTCGGCGCGGGGGTACGGATGGGCCGGAGGGGAAATCCTCCGGCCCTTTCCTTTTTCCGGATCAGCCCACCTTTGATCAGCCCGCGGCGTCCAGGCTCTTGCTCGCCACCTCGAAGACGTCCGGCGACAGGCCTGGCGTGGCGACGATGCGCTCCAGCTCAGCCTTCATCAGGGCGCGGCGCGGCGCGTCGTAGCGGCGCAGGCGCGAGAAGGGACCGACCATGCGGGCTGCCACCTGCGGGTTCATCGGATCGAGCCTCAGGACCTGATCGGCCAGGAAGCGATAACCCGCCCCGCTGGTGTCGTGGAAGCGCACCGGGTTGCCGCCCGCAAAGCCGCCGATCAGGGCGTAGACCTTGTTCGGATTGCGGATTTCAAAGGCGGGATGGGCGAGCAGCGCCGTCACCCGCTCCAGCGTGTCGGGACGGTGGGAGGTCGCCTGCACGCCGAACCACTTATCCACGACCAGTGCATCGCCCTTCCAGCGCTCGTAGAAGCCGGCGACGGCCTCGTCCCGCTCCGGGGCGCTGGAATTGCTTAGGAACTGGAGCGCGGCCATCACGTCGGTCATCGCCTGGGCGCCGCGATACTGGCCGAGGCACAGGCCGAGCGCCTCCTCGTCCTCCAGCGCCATGAGATAGGCGAGACACAAGTTCTTCAGCGCCCGCCGCCCGATGGCCGCGGCGTCCACCGAGAAGGGCTCGTTGCCCGCGTTGCGGCGGTGCGTGTCCAGCCAGCCGGGCCGCAGCGCCTCGGCCAGCCGGCGGCGGGCGAACTCCCGCACGGCGTGGACGGCGTCGGGGTCGATCACCTCCATCTGCGTGCCGAGGTAGCTCTCGGTCGGCAGCACCAGGGCCTGCGCGGCGAAGGCCGGGTCCTGGTCTGCGTCCTTGAGAACGGCGCCCACCGCATCGATGAAGCTCTGGGGCAGAGCCAGTTCCCGCCCGGCCTGCCGGTCGGCGACCAGGGAGAGCAGCAGCCGGGTGGCGAGCGTCTGCCCGGCCTCCCAGCGGTTGAAGGCGTCGCTGTCGTTGGCCATCAGGAAGGTCAGGTCGCCGTCCGTCAGGTCCGCCCGCAGCTTCACCGGGGCGGAGAAACCGCGCAGCAGCGACGGTACCGGGCGGGCCGGCACGTCGACGAACGTGAAGGTCTGCTCGGCCTCGGTGACGTGCAGGGTGCGGCTGGTGCCGGCGGGTTCCGTCTCGCCGGTCAGGCGCAGCGGGAGATCCGCCCCGTCCGGACCGAGAAGCCCCATGACCAGCGGGATGTGCATCGGCTCCTTCACCGGCTGGCCGGGGGTGGGCGGCACGGTCTGCCTGACAGTCAGCCGGTAGGTCTTGGCCGCGCCGTCATAGGCGCCTGTCACGTCCAACTCCGGCGTGCCGGCCTGCCGGTACCAGCGTTTGAACTGGGTCAGGTCCACGCCGGTGGCGTCGGACATCGCCGCGGCGAAGTCGTCGCAGGTGACCGCCTGTCCGTCGTGCCTCTGGAAATACAGGTCCATGCCCTTGCGGAAGCCCTGTGGACCCAGCAGCGTGTGGTACATGCGGATGACTTCCGACCCCTTGTCATAGACGGTGGGGGTGTAGAAGTTGTTGATCTCCACATAGCTGTCCGGGCGCACCGGGTGCGCCATGGCGCCGGAATCCTCCGGGAACTGCACGGTGCGCAGGCGTTGCACGTCGGCGATGCGCTTGACCGCCCGCGAGTTCATGTCGCTGGAGAATTCCTGATCGCGGAAGACGGTCAGCCCTTCCTTCAGCGACAGCTGGAACCAGTCGCGACAGGTGACGCGGTTGCCGGTCCAGTTGTGGAAATACTCGTGCGCCACCACGGCCTCGATACCCAGGAAATCCTGGTCGGTTGCGGTCTCCGGCTTCGCCAGGATGTATTTGGTGTTGAAGACGTTGAGGGACTTGTTCTCCATCGCCCCCATGTTGAAGTCGCCGACCGCGACGATGTTGAAGATGTCGAGGTCGTATTCCAGCCCGAACACCTCCTCGTCCCAGCGCATCGACTTGATGAGGGAGCGCATGGCGTGGTCGACCTTGTCCTCGTTCCCCGGCTCCACATAGATGCGCAGGGTGACGTCGCGGCCGGACGCGGTGCGGAAGCGGTCCTCCTGATGCACCAGACTGCCGGCGACCAGGGCGAACAGGTAGCAGGGCTTGGGGAAGGGGTCTTCCCACACCGCGCGATGGCGCCCGTCGGGCAGGTCGCCGGATTCGATGAGATTGCCGTTGGACAGCAGCACCGGGTAGCGCGCCTTGTCCGCAGTGATCGTGGTGGTGTAGCGGGCCATCACGTCGGGCCGGTCGGCGAAATAGGTGATCTTGCGGAAGCCCTCCGCCTCGCACTGGGTGCAGAAGTTGCCGGAGGACTTGTAGAGCCCTTCCAGCGCGGTGTTCTCCTGCGGCTTGATGCGGACGACGGTTTCCAGCGTGAAGGTTTCCGGCACACTGTGGACGGTCAGATGGTCCGGCGTGACGGTATAGTCGGCATCGCCCAGCGGCTTCCCGTTCAGCGCCACGGACACCAGTTCCAGCCGCTGCCCGTCCAGCGTCAGCGGCAGCGCCGCCGCGTCGTCGCGCGCCGGGTTGCGCCGCAGCCCGAGCTGCGCGCGGACCGTGGTCACGTCCTCGCCGAGGTCGAAGAACAGATCGACCGTTTCGATCAGGTGCGCGGGCGGGCGGTAGTCCTGCAGGCGGATGGCCTTGGGCGTGCCTTTGTCCATGGGGCTTTTCTCTAACCTTGTTTTGGCCGTGTCGGCGTCGCGGGGACGGACTCTAGCATGGAGAGTGGGGACGCGGGACGCCGTTGGACAGGGGCAACGGCGCATTCATCGCGCCCTGTCCATGCGGGCATGCGGCAATGACCTCCGGTGGCGATATCTGTTGAATCTGCCCTTAATGATACATAGAACTGAAAGAGGTAACCCGATTGATGTGAATACCCTAGTATGATGGAGCCTCGGCGTGTATGGTCGATCATTTCCCGCGCTTTCTGTGTTCTGTAGAGTTCTGGCTGTTCTTCTGACGGTGGTTCTGGTGTCCGCCTGCCAATCCACCGTAAAGCATGTCGAAACGATCAAGCGTCCGGGCAACAGCACCCGGATCGTGCTGATGCCTCTGGATGTCGAACTCAGCGAACTGTCAGCCGCCGGAATGAACGAGCCGAAGGCCGAATGGACCGAGGCGGCGCGTCGTCACCTGTCCGTGGCCTTCGACGAACAACAGGCGGATCTGGGGCTGAGCATCGCCGCTTTCGACGACAGCAAGGCCAGTCCGGAGGTCGTGGACACCCTGCATCAGTTGCAGAGGTTGCATGAGAAGGTCGGCACGTCGGCCATGATCCACCACTTCTTCGACGTCAAGAAACTCCCGACCAAGCATGGCAAGTTCGATTGGACCCTGGGAACCACCGCCAGGACGCTGAGGGAGGCGACCGGTGCCGATTATGCGCTGTTCGTCTGGGTGCGTGACAGCTACGCAAGCGGTGGGCGGGTCGCCTTGATGGTCGCGGCGGCGGTTCTGGGCGTCGGGGTGCAGGGCGGTTCGCAGGTCGGCTTCGCGTCTCTGGTCGATCTCGAAACCGGGGACATCGTTTGGTTCAACCGGCTGATGCGGGGGGCCGGCGACCTGCGCACGGTGGAACCGGCGCGCGAAACCGCCAAGGTGCTGCTGGCGGACTTCCCGAAATGATCGCCATGCATCGCCAGACAATGCACCGCCGGAGCTTTCTTGCGGGCTGCGGCTGCTGCTCGGCCTTGGCGCTGACCGGCTGCACGACCACCGGGACGGGGGAGGGCAACGCCACACCTGGTTACCGGCCGTCAGCGGCGACGGACGAGGGCGGGCTCTGGCAGGTGATGGACCGGACGGAGAGCGAGCTGAAGCGCTCCCGCGCCCTCGTGCGCGACGAGGCCGTGAACACCTATCTGCGCGACATCGTGTGCCGCATGACCGCGGACCACTGCGCCGATATCCGGGTCTATGTCGTGCGCACTCCGGTGTTCAACGCATCGATGGCGCCGAACGGGATGATGCAGGTCTACTCTGGCCTTCTTCTGCGCACCCGCAACGAGGCGCAGCTGGCCGCCGTTCTGGGTCACGAAATCGGGCATTACCTGCGGAAGCACTCGTTGCAGAAGTGGCGCGACGCGCGGGCCAAGGCGGATTTCGGGGCGTTCCTGAGCCTCGGCCTGGCCCTGGCCGGCATCCCCGCGGTGGGAAGTTTGACCCAGATGGCGCTGCTCGCCAGCATATTCTCCTACTCCCGCGACCAGGAGCGGGAGGCCGACGACATCGGCATCCAGCTCATGGCGAAGGCCGGTTACGCGCCGGGAGAAGCCGCCCGCGTCTGGGAGCAGTTGGTCGCCGAGAAAAAGGCGATGGCGGAGGAGGCCGAGCGCAACGTCTTCTTCGCGTCGCACCCGGAGCCGGAGGAGCGGCAGGCGATCCTGAAGGCGAAGGCGACGGGCTTGGCCCAGCCGGGCCAGACCGACGGGGCCGAGCCTTACCGCAGAACCTTGCGGGGCCTGCGCCGGACGCTGTTCGAGGATGAATTGCGGATGCGTCAGTTCCCGCGGACGCTGGTTCTGCTCGACCAGCTCTGTTCCGACATCCCGCCCGACGCGGACATCATGCATTTCTACGGCGAGGTCCACCGTCTCCGCGCCGAGAACGGCGATCTGGTCCGTGCACGGGGCTGGTACGAGCGGTCGCTTGCCACACCGGACGCCCCGCCCGAAGCCTGGCGCGGCCTCGGTCTCGTCCTGCGCCAGCAGGGGGAGCGGGGACCGTCGGCGGAAGCCTTTCAGCGTTATCTGTCGCTCGCACCGCGGGCGGCGGACCGCGACCTCATTCAAAGCTACATCGCCCTGGGGAGTTGATCCATATGCCGCAGTTTGCAATCCGCACCCTGGCCCGCAGTCTGGCCGTGCTGTGCGCCTTGGTGGCGCTGTCCGGCTGTGTGCACTACGCGCTCATCCCGTCCACGGAAAAGGTGACCGTCCGCAGCGGCATGACCATCCAGCCCGGCATCGAGTGGAACCGGATCACGGCCCTGGGGGCGGCGGACACGGGGAATCTGGATTTCTGGACGGTCGATGGCGAACAGTTGGACCTGCTGATCCTCGCGGCTGGGATCGAGGATGGAAAGCCCCTGTTCAACATCACCGGAAGCAATGAAAAGCCTCCGGCCTACCGGGCGGGGATGCCGACCGAAGACCTGAGCAGCCTGTTCGAAGCGGCCTTCACCAAAACCTTCAAGGCCAAGGTCTTCACGGTCCGCTCGCTGAAGCCGCAGACGGTGGCCGGAGGTGAGGGGATACGCCTCGACTTCTCCTTCTCAGGAGAGGACGAACTGGATCGTGATGGTGTGGCTGTCCTGGTTCAGAAGAACGGCAAGCTGTACATGGTCGCCCATCAGGGGGCGCGGCTGCACTACCGCCCGAAATACGCCCCAGAGGTGGACCGCATCATCGCGTCGATGCGCATCATCGACAAAGCGTGACCGGTGCATCCCGTCCCGTATGCGCGGCGTTAAACGCCTCTCCCGCCGGAAGCGGGAGAGGCGGGTGCCCATCAAACGTGGAAGCTCTCGCCGCAGCCGCAGCGGCCCTTCTCGTTTGGGTTCTTGAAGACGAAGCCGGTCTGGAACTTGTCGTCGACGTAGTCCATCTCGCTGCCGATCAGGAACATCACCGCGGCGGGGTCGATCAGGACGGTGACGCCCTTGTCCACCACCACCTCGTCGAACTTCATCTTTTCCTTGGCGTACTGCACGTCGTAGCTGAGGCCGGAGCAGCCCTTCGCCTTCACGCCGATGCGCAGGCCGATGTAGTCGTCGGTCGCCTTGGACATCAGCAGCCGCACGCGCTCCGCGGCGGCGTCGGTGATGGAAAGGGCCTTGGGGAGAGAAGCCGTAGAAGCCGTAGCCATGGGGATCTTCGCCTCCTTAAAACATGTCCAGTTGGACCCGAGCGACCTCGGACATCATGCCCTGGTGCCAGGGCGGTTCCCAAACCAGCTCCACCTTGCATGTGGTGACGTCCTCGACGGACGCAACCGCCTGCTGCACCTGCATCGGCAGTTCGCCGGCCACCGGGCACATCGGGCTGGTCAGGGTCATGTCGATCTCGACCTCGTTGTTCGGGCCGATGTCGACGCGGTAGATCAGGCCCAGTTCCCAGATGTCCACGGGGATTTCCGGGTCGTAGCAGCTCTTCAGCGCCGAGATCACCGCCTCGCTCAGCGCGGCGCGCGGGTCGTAGGCGGCCTTGGCCGCAGCCATGTCCGCTTCGGTCTGGTTCATCGGCTTGGCCTCCGCGGCGTCGGCTTCCTTGGAGATCGCGTCATCGGGCATCGCGTTTCACCGTTTCCTGCAACTTACTCGCTGCTCGCCTTGTCCTCGCCTTCGATGGCCGCGTTCATCGCGTGCCAGGCGAGGGTGGCGCATTTCACGCGCACCGGGAACTGACGGACGCCGGACAGCACCATCAGCCGTTCCATGGCGTCCTCGTCCACCGGACCGTGGTGGCCGTGGTCGTGGTCGTCCTTGGTGCACAGGTCGTGGAAGGTCTCGAACAGGGCCTTGGCTTCCGCCTCGGTCTTGCCCTTGATCACCTCCGTCATCATGGACGCGCTGGCGGTGGAGATGGCGCAGCCGCGGCCCTGGAAGGCCACATCCTCCACGATCCCGTCCTTCAGCTTCAGATAGACCATGAAGCGATCGCCGCACATCGGGTTCTCGCCCTTGGCCTCCCGGTTGGCATCGTCGGGATGCCGGAAGTTCCGGGGGTTCTTGCCGTGGTCCAGGATCACTTCCTGGTACAGCTCGCGCAGTTCGTCCATCATGCTCCGAAGAACTCCTTCACCGCGATCACCGATTCGACCAGAGCGTCGGCCTCCGCCCGCGTGTTGTAAAGGGCGAAGCTGGCCCGCGCCGTGGCGCCGACCCCGAAACGCTCCATCAGCGGCTCCGCGCAGTGGCGGCCGACGCGGACGGCGACCCCGTACTGGTCCACGATGGTGCCGAGGTCGTGCGGGTGCACGCCCTCCAGCGTGAAGGAGATGATCGGACCCTTGCCCGGGGCGGTGCCGTAAACGCGCAGGCCGTCGATCTGGGAAAGCTGCTGCGTGGCGTACTGGAGCAGGTCGTGCTCGTGCGCCGCGATGGCCTCGCGGCCCAGCTTTTCCATGTAGTCCAGCGCCACGCCCAGCCCGATGACCTCGGTGATCGCCGGGGTGCCGGCCTCGAAGCGGGCCGGCGGAGCCTTGAAGGTGGTGCCTTCGAAGCTGACGCTCTCGATCATGTCGCCGCCGCCCTGGTATGGGGGCATCTTCTTCAGCAGATCGACCTTGCCGTAGAGCACGCCGGTCCCGGTCGGGCCGTAGAGCTTGTGGCCGGTCATGATGTAGAAGTCGGCGTCGATGTCCTGCACGTCCACCACGCCGTGTACGGCGGCTTGGCTGCCGTCGAACAGCACCGGCACGCCGCGCTCGTGTGCCATGCGGGCGATGATCCTGGCCGGCGTCACCGTGCCCAGCACGTTGGAGCAGTGGGTCATCGCCACCAGCTTCGTGCGGTCGGACAGCAGGTCCTCGTAGGCGTTCAGGTCCAGCACGCCGTGCTCGTCCACCGGGACGACGCGGATGCGGATGCCCTTGTCCATCTGGAGGAGCTGCCATGGCACGATGTTGGCGTGGTGCTCCATGACCGAGACGATGATCTCGTCGCCTTCCGACAGGAAGGTCCGGCCATAGCTGTGGGCGACGAGGTTGACGGCCTCGGTCGCGCTGCGGGTGAAGACGATGTTGCGCTCCGACGGGGCGTTCAGGAAGCGGGCGACCTTGCGGCGGGCCTCCTCGAACTGGTCGGTTGCGGTCTGCGACAGGAAATGGACGCCCCGGTGGATGTTGGAATAATCCTCCTCCAGGAAGCGGGTCATGGCGTCGATGACCTGCCGCGGCTTCTGCGCGGAGGCGGCGCTGTCCAGGTAGACGAGCGACTTGCCGGGCTTGCCTTTCCGCTCGTGCACGGTGCGCGACAGGATGGGGAAGTCGGCGCGAACGCGCTCGACGTCGTAGCCGGCGAGGGTGTTGGTGATTTGGGTGTCCATGTCCGGGTCCCTCCTCAGCGCGCGTTCTGCCAGTTGGCGACGTAGCTCTGGAAGGCGTCGCGGACGCTCTCCTCCGCGATCTCCTCCAGCGCCTCGGACAGGAAGGCGCCGATCAGCAGGCCGCGCGCCGTGTCCTTGTCGATGCCGCGGGCGCGCAGGTAGAAGAGCTGGTCGTCGTCCAGCTCGCCCACGGTGGCGCCGTGGCTGCACTTCACGTCGTCGGCGTAGATCTCCAGCTCCGGCTTCGCGTCGATCTCCGCGGTGTCGGAGAGCAGGAGCGCGCGGTTCTGCTGGTAACCGTCGGTCTTCTGCGCGTTGGGGCGGACGATGATCTTGCCCTGGAAGACGGCACGGGCCTGGTCGTCGATCACGCCCTTGTAGACCTCGCGGCTGGTGCAGCAGGGCTTGGCGTGGTCGATGAAGGTCGTGGTGTCGACATGCTGGCCGCCGCGCACCATGTAGGCGCCGCTGACATGCGTGTCGCCTTCCTCGCCGTCCAGAACGCTGTTCACCTCGTTGCGCGAAAGCTTGGCGCCGATGGTCAGGATGAAGTTGTCGTAGACGCCCTTGCCGGCCACCTTCGCCGCGGTGTGCGACAGGTGGAAGGAGTCCGTGTGCTCGCGCTGGACCTTGTAGTGGTGGACCGACGCGCCCGCGCCGACGAAGACCTCGGTCACGCCGTTCGACAGGGTGGTGCAGGAGCCCAGGCCCACATGATGCTCGACGATCACGGCGCGGGAGTCCGCCTCGGCGACGATCAGGCCGCGCGGATGGAAGGCCGTGGGCTGCGCCTCGGAGCCGACGGAGACGAAGACCAGCTCGATGGTCTCCTCCACCGTGACGCCGCGCGGCACATGCAGCACCGGGCCGTCCGCCAGGAAGGCGGTGTTCAGCGCGACCAGCGTCTGGTCGTCGGGGGCGGCGATGCGTCCCAGATGCTCGGCCACGAGATCGGGCTTGCGCGTCAGGGCGTCGGCGAGGTTCAGCAGCTCGACCCCCGCCGGCAGGCCGGCGGTGGAGGACAGCTCCGCCCGGAAGCGACCGTCCACGAAGACCAGCCGCGGGCCGGTCGCGCCGTCCGCGCGAACGGTCGGCAGCACGTCGAAGCGGACCGCCTCGCCGGTCCCGGCCGCCGGCTGGAAAGCCAGCTTGTCGAGCGCGCGCAGGTTGGTGTAGCGCCAGGACTCGTTCTTCACCGTCGGCAGCCCGAGTTCGGCGAAGCGGGCGCGGCCCTGGGCGCGCAGGTCGTTCAGCCAGGACAGGCCGCCGCCGGGCAAGCCGTCCCTGACCCGGTCGAACTGCTCCAGGAAGGGCGTGGCCGCCGCCGGGTCGTAGCCCCGCGGCGCCTTCGTGAGGGTTGTCGTCGCCATGGTCAGGCCGCCTCGTTCACGCCGAACTCGGCGTATCCGTTCTTCTCCAGCTCCAGCGCCAGCTCCTTGCCGCCGGAGCGCTGGATCTTGCCGAAGGCCAGCACATGCACATGGTCCGGCACGATGTAGTCGAGCAGGCGCTGGTAGTGGGTGATGACCAGCATCGACCGCTCCGGCGAGCGGAGCGCGTTCACGCCCTCGGCCACGATCTTCAGAGCGTCGATGTCCAGGCCGCTGTCCGTTTCGTCGAGGATGGCGAATTTCGGCTGGAGGACAGCCATCTGGAGCGTCTCGTTCCGCTTCTTCTCGCCGCCGGAGAAGCCGACGTTGACCGCGCGCTTCAGCATCTCGTCGGTCATGCTCAGCGCCTTGGTCTTCTCGCGCACCAGCTTCAGGAACTGCATGGCGTCCAGCTCCGGCTCGCCGCGCTTCTTGCGGATGGCGTTCAGGGCGGACTTCAGGAAGGTGGTGTTGGCGACGCCGGGGATTTCGACCGGGTACTGGAAGGCCAGGAACAGGCCGGCGGCGGCGCGCTCCTCCGGTTCCATCTCCAGCAGGTCCTTGCCGAAGAAGCTCACCGAGCCTTCGGTGACCTCGTAGCCGTCGCGGCCGGCCAGCACGTAGCTGAGCGTGCTCTTGCCCGAGCCGTTCGGCCCCATGATGGCGTGCACCTCGCCCGGACCGATCGTCAGGTCGATGCCCTTGAGGATTTCCTTGCCGTCCACCGTGGCGTGCAGGTTCTTGATCTCGATCATCGTTTCTTCTTCCTTCGCGATACGGTGGGCGGTCAGCCAACGCTGCCTTCGAGGCTGATGCCGACGAGCTTCTGGGCTTCCACGGCGAACTCCATAGGCAACTCCTTCAGCACTTCCTTGCAGAAGCCGTTGACGATCAGCGACACGGCGTCCTCTTCCGACAGGCCGCGCTGGCGGCAGTAGAACAGCTGGTCCTCGCTGATCTTGGCGGTTGTCGCCTCGTGCTCGACGCGGGCGGTGCGGTTGCGGTTCTCGATGTAGGGCACCGTGTGGGCGCCGCACTGGTCGCCGATCAGCAGGCTGTCGCACTGGGTGTGGTTGCGCGCACCCTCCGCCTTCGGCAGGATCTTGACCAGCCCGCGGTAGGTCTGCTGCGCCCGCCCGGCGGAGATGCCCTTCGACACGATGGTCGAGCGGGTGTTCTTGCCGATGTGGATCATCTTGGTGCCGGTGTCGGCCTGCTGGAAGTTGTTGGTGATGGCGACCGAATAGAACTCGCCCACCGAATTGTCGCCCTGCAGGATGCAGCTTGGGTACTTCCAGGTGATGGCGGAACCGGTCTCCACCTGCGTCCAGGAAATCTTGGAGTTGCGGCCGCGACAGGCGCCGCGCTTCGTCACGAAGTTGTAGATGCCGCCGACGCCATCCGCGTTGCCCGGATACCAGTTCTGGACCGTCGAGTATTTGATCTGCGCGTCGTCCAGGGCCACCAGCTCGACCACCGCGGCGTGAAGCTGGTTCTCGTCGCGCTGCGGCGCCGTGCAGCCTTCCAGATAGCTGACGTAGCTGCCCTCGTCCGCGATGATCAGCGTCCGCTCGAACTGGCCGGTGTTGGCCTGGTTGATGCGGAAGTAGGTCGACAGCTCCATCGGGCAGCGCACGCCCTTCGGGATGTAGACGAAGCTGCCGTCCGTGAAGACCGCGCAGTTCAGCGTCGCGTAGAAATTATCGGTGTAGGGCACGACCGAGCCGAGATACTTCTGAACCAGCTCCGGACACTTGTGCACGGCCTCGGAGATCGCGCAGAAGATGATGCCCATCTCCTCCAGCTTGGCCTTGAACGTGGTGGCGACCGAGACGCTGTCGAACACGGCGTCGACGGCGATGGCCGGGCTCTTGCCCTCGGCCCCCTCGACGCCGGCCAGGATCTCCTGCTCGCGCAGCGGGATGCCCAGCTTCTCGTAGGTCTTCAGCAGTTCGGGATCGACCTCGTCCAGCGACTTCGGGCGGTCCTTCATCTTGGGCGCGGCGTAATAGTGCGCGTCCTGGAAGTCGATCGGCGGGTAGGACAGCTTCGCCCAATGGCGCGGCTCTTCCATCTCCAGCCACGCGCGGAACGCCTTCAGGCGCCATTCGAGAAGCCATTCCGGCTCCTCCTTCTTGGCGGAGATGAAGCGGACGATGTCCTCATTCAGGCCCTTGGGCGCGACATCCGATTCGATGTCCGTCGTGAAGCCGTACTTGTACTTCTGCTCCGTGACGGCGCGGACCTGTTCGACGGTTTCGGTCGTGGCGGCCATGCTTGTCTCTCGTTCCCTGAAAGCGTTGTCCGATGAAGGCGCCGAAACGTCAGACGGCGGCGCGCCGTGCCGGGACTGGGCCGGCTCCAATCTTGTCGAGCGGGCCGGGTGGGCCGTCCGCCCAAGCGGGCGGTCCCATCATGTCGGCCAGCGTTACCTGTTCGAGCGCGCCGCGGATGGCGCTGTTGACCTTCTCCCAGCCGCCGCGCATCGGGCACAGGCGCTGCACGCCGCATTGGCTGTCGCCGCCCTCCACGCAGGCGGTGAGCGCGATCGGGCCGTCGAGCGCTGTGATGATCTCGGCGATAGAGATTGCATCGGCGGAGCGGCTGAGCGCATAACCACCGGCGGCACCGCGGTGCGAGGTCGTGAGGCCCGCCGGGGTCAGCGTCTTCATGAGCTTGGCGACCGTGGGGGAGGGCACGCCCGTGCGCTCCGCCAGATGGGAGACGGTGTGAACCGTGCCCACATGGCGCGCCATTTCGCTCATCACGACGATGGCGTAGTCGGTCAGCTTGCTCAGCCGGATCATGACCACCCCGATACAGGACTAAATTGGTCCTGATTAAGTGGCCATCATAGGACCTTTGTCAAGCGGAACCGCTGCCGGATAACCGGGAAAAACACTCGGGTATAAGGATGGCAGGACTGCACGCGGCGCACGCTGCGGCGAACTGTCGCGGGCTGGAGTCCGGCAAGAGGAAACCATGCGGAACGGTCGGACAAAGAAAAACCGGCCCAGCGGTTGAAGCCGCGGGGCCGGTGCAGTCAGCGTGGAACCCGAAAGGAGCCGAGGGGGAGCCGTGAGCGAAACCGGATCAGCCCGGCTTGCGCGCCTCTTCCCGAGCCGCGTCGCTGGCCGCGCTCACCGCATCGCCGACCTCTTCCTTGGCGGCTTCGACCGCCGCGCGGGCGGCGCGAGTGCCGCGGTCCATGGCGTCACGGGCCATTTCCTTGGCGCGGTGCGTCGCCTCATCGGCATAGTCGCCGACCCAGCGGTCCTCATAGCGGGAGGTCGGGATGCTGGCGCCCAAGGCGGCGCCCAAGGCGACCCCCATCACGCCGGCCACCACCGGGTGATCGTCCACCATCTCCCAGAAGCGCCCGGTCGCGCTGTGCAGCCGGTCCGACGCCCGGAAGTGGCTGGTGCCGCCATGGTTGCCGCCATGGTTGCCGATGTGGCTGTCCACGCGGCTGCTCATGTCCCGGCGCATGCCCTGCGCCCGGTCGCGGGCGTGGTCGGTCAGGTCGTGCGCCCGCTCGCGGGCCTGGTCGGTCAGGCCGCGCACGCGGTCGCCGGCCTCGTCCACGGCGTCGCTGGCCCGTTCATAGACGTGGCTGGCTGCGTCGCTGGCGCGCTCGTAGGCGTGGCTGGCGGCCTCGCGCACACTGTCGCCGGCGCTGTAGAACGTGTCGCGGGCGTACTGCGCGGCGCTGCCGGCGCGGTCACGGACGTTGTGCATCGCTCCGCTGCGCGCGATGCGCCGGTCGTAGCCCGAGGCGGTCAGGGCCAGCCAGCCCAGTCCGATGCCGATCATGGCGAGCGGGATCGGGTTGCTGCGCATGGTGTCGCCGACCGAATGGGACCGCTGGTGGGTCTGGTTGCGGATCGGCTCATAATAGCGGTCCTGGGCGCGTTCGCCGTAGCCGCCGGTGGTGGTGTGCATCCGGTTCATGGTCTGCTCCATCAGGTGACGGGGAGCGAGCCGCGCGGTCTTGCGCTTCAGGACCTGGATCGTGTCGCCGATCCGGGCCTGGCGTTCGCGGATCTCCCGTTGCATCGCGTCGTAGTCGCGGGGCGTTGCGCGCCCCTTTTCACCGCCGTTCATCGGGCAAGCTGGGAGCGGGCCCAGCGCTTGTCGTCCCGTAGCGTCTCGATGGTGCGCTGCGGCTGGAGATTCTCCGGGCTCAGCCGCTTCTTGCCGATCATCGCCAGCACGCCGCCGATGATGAGCACGACGGCCCCGACGATGACCGCGGCCAGCCAGGGCTCGACCACGTTCGACAAGGCCAGCACCGCCGCGCCCAGCAGGACCAAAACGCCCGCGAAGGCGATCAGCCCGCCGGCCACGACATACGCCGCACCGCCCGCGGCCTGACCGGCCTTCTCGGTCAGTTCGGCCTTGGCCAGTTCGATCTCGGTGCGGGCGAGGTTGGTGGTCTCCCGCGCCAGATCGGCGAACAGGCCGGCGATGGGTCGGTCTTGCCGCGGATCGTAGGAACGGTCCTCCGCAGCGCTCATGGTTTGATCCCCTGGATCGGAGTGCCGGACACCGGCTTGGTTTCGGAGGCGGCGCCCGGCGTGGTGTTGGACGCGCTGCCGGGGGTCGTGCCGGCGACCATCTCGGCGGCGTCACGGGTGCGGGCGGCGGAAGTCGCCGCGGAGGCGGCGTTCAGCGGACGCGGGCTTTCCTGGTTCCGGCCGATCCCACCCCCCGCCGAGGTTATGGCCGCCGCCGACGTCATGCCGGTGGAGGTCATGCCGGACGATATGCCGGACCTCGGGCGCGGCGCGGCGTCACCTCCCATGGACGAGGCGCCGGAAACCCCACCGGTCATGCCCCGGGGATGGCCGGCCAGATCCCGGTCGGTGCGCAGAGCCTCCTGACCGGCGCGGTCGGCGCCCCGCAGGCCGAAGTCCCGGTAGTCGTGATGGTCCTGTTTGTGACGGCCAAGGTCATGCCGACCATAGCCGCCGGTCAGACGCGACGACGACGCGCCGCGAATTCGCCGTTCTCCGGAGCTTTTGACGAAGCGGGCGAACAGGAAGCCGACGGCAAAGGCGGCGCCGACGAACACCTCGGGCTGACGCCGCGCGAAACGCTCCACTTGGCCGACCATGTCGTCCACGGTGGAGTTGCGCAGCATATCAGCCACCCGCTCCACCCGGTCGGCGGCCTGCCCGGCGTAATGGGCGGCGGTGCCGTTGTTCTCCTCGTTCAACTGCTCGGCGGCCTTGTGAAGCGCGTTGGCGACGCTGCCCAGCTGGTCGGCGGCGCGTCCCGTCTGCATTTCCAGAAGCGAACGGATGCGGCCTTGGGCGGCGTCGATGGTGTCGCGGCCGGCATCGGTGGCCTCGCCCGCCATGCGGTTGAGATCGTCCGTGGAACTCCTGTTCTGCGGACGATCGTTGCCCATTCCCGTGTTCGCCCCACGGTTCGCCATCGGGTCCGGCGTCTTGCGGTTCGGTTCGCCGGTGCCCAACGTATCGCGGTCTGCCATCTGTTTTCCTCCTCGGGGTCGGCTGCGGGTGTGTCCCGGCCGCAGCCTGCGGCAATTCGCCGCGTTCTGCGGCGTCCGATGTCGGGAATCAAACACCCTCATGGGCATCGGAGTTCCGGGGTGTGTAATGCGTTCCTGCGCATCAACGCGGGGTTGCCGGTGCCAACTCCGCGGGCGCTGTCGGAATTGGACGGGCTATGAAACTGTGCTAAACTTCTCCGCGAATTCGCGAAGGTTCCAATGAACCGGAGGAGGCGGCCGTGAACGGCATTTTTTCCGCTCTGACCAACGGCCAGAACAGCCTTTTCCAGCTCCAGAAGGCCAAGAAGGACTGGGAGCGGGCGATGGAGGCCATGGACGGCAAGGACGCCATGCAGATCCTGGCCGAAAAGGCCGACCAGGCGAAGCTGCCCTTCGCCATGACTCCGGAACAGCAAAAGAACTTCACCGCCGTGGTCAACGCGTTGGAGGAGGCCAAGCGCGTCGGCGGGCCGAAGGCCGTGGCCGCGCAAAGGCTGGAGGACGTCGAGCGCAAGATCGCCGAACTGAAGATGATGATGCGCCACAACCATGGCGACCGGGAGAAGCTGGTGCAGTTGGCGCGGGAAGCCGCGATTCTCGCCAAGCAGGCCGGACGGGCGGCGAAGGAGTATGGCGCCGGCGTGGCCGCCGCGGCGGAGATGGGGTTGCCCGGCGGGGCGGGAGCGCCATCCATCGGTGGCATCACCATCGAGAGGACGACCACCCGCACCTCCATCACCGTCGTTCAGACGGAGATCGCCGTCGATGTGACGATGACCATCCGCGGCGACGGCGCGCCTGCGCAGGGCGCTCTGGCCGAAGGGGCACCGTCGGAGCAACCGACGCTTCCGCCACCCCCGCCGCTGCCGGTGGACGCCGCCGCGGAGGACGCAAGCACGTCTGCGGACATGGCGGCCGGTGAAGAGGCGGCGGAGGATGGGGAGGCGCGCTCCGCCGAAGCGGTGGCGGCGGAGGCTGCCGGCTTGGCCGGGCAAGCCACGGCCCAGGGGGTGTCCTCGGATGGCAAGTCCGCTAGCGAAGGGACGGATAAGGACAAGGAAAAGGACAGGGATGAAGGGAAGACCGACGAGAATGCCGCGGAGGGGCAGGCGGGTGAGCTTGAGCAGCTGATGAAGGACGTGGCGCCCAGCCTGAACGCCACCCCCAACGCCCCGCCGGGCGACAGGATACGCAATTATATCCAGCGGATGATGGCCGACAACGACCTGAAGATGTCGCGCTACCGCGAGGCCGATGAATTCGGTCGCCGGGTGGAAGCCGTCCTCGCCGAGGCGAAGTCGATCATCGCCGAGGCGAAGGCCGCCAACGAGCTGGATCAGGCCGAAGAGCGGCGCAAGGCGCGGCGGGAGTCCTTCAAGGATTACGACAAGGTTGTGGAAGAGGCGCAGGACAACGTCAACGAACTGCGTCAGGCGGCCTTCGGGTCCGGCACGACCCTGAAGGATTTCGTGGAGGCCATGACCGACCCGGACGCCGCGGACGGCGGTTCCGGCGATCCGGACGGCGCCGCCGGAGAGGCCGCGATCACGCTTTCGGCGGACGGCTTGCCGGCTCTTGGTGGGGCGGATCTGGGCGTGGCGGATCTGGGGATGCCGGCCTTGGCGGGATCGGTCAATCTGCTCGCGTAGCAGTGCCGGTGCACCGAAGCGGAGGACACTCCCTTCGTGCGCGTGAGGCGATCGCCTTCGGAAGTATCGCCATGTGGGTAATCCAGCCCATTTCGCGATCAATACAGACTTGACGCGGGCGGCGGACCGGAGCAGAATCGTCGATGTGAAGGTTGATGCTCGAAAGCATTGTACGCACAGTGCCGACCGGCGGTAACGACGGTCGGATAGAAGGCTGGAGTTCAAGCGGCAACATCCTGTGAGACGCCTGCGTGGCGCTCTCATCTTACCGATACTGTTGCCCGTCCGGCTGACCGGCGGTGGGGCCATACCCGGGTGGCTCCGCCGCCGATTGTCTTTTGGGCGCTTTTTCGCCCTTTCCTTTTCCCTTCCCATCCGCCGGTTTTCACGCCCCGAGACGCTCGGTGCCACGCGCCGTGTGCACGCACCCCTTCCGCTTTTCCCGTCATAGGATAAGCCAAAGGGAAGTAAGGGTATTTGAAGCGATCGGCGCCCTTCCACCTAACCCACAAATAGGCAAATTAGTTCAAAATCCGACCCATCGATAGGAGTAGGAACAAAAATTGGCCGCAAATGTGCGCAAAAAGGGGGTATCAAACAGGGGTTTAACGCCACATTAACCAGACTGGACTGACCTTGATCTCACGGAGGCGGCAAGTGCAGGCATGGGGCCAGCAACACCGCCCGCGAATTCAACCACGATGCTTGAAAGGCCCGACGATGACGATGACGGGTACCATATGCGAAGTGGCTGGAACCAACGCCGGAGTGGGGTGCCGGCGGCGGAAGGCGGGCCTTGTGCTGGCGGTTCTTCTGCTGGCCGGGTGCCCCGGCACCACGGTTCCTCCTGAAACACAGACCGCCGGACCGACCGCCATGGCCGTTCCGGTGCCGAAGACGAAGCCTGCTCCTCCGCGCGTCAAGACCGCGGGCAAGGAACAGACGGCCACGCCGGCGGTGAACGGTCCGGGGACCGGTCCCGCCGCCGAGGTCATCGCCATGGCTGGGACAGAGGTGGCGGGGCTGCCCCCCGTACCGTTCGGCGGCGCCAGCCCGCCCGCCACCCTGTCCCCCGAAACGCTCGTCGGCCTGGACCAGGTCCAGACCCGGCGTCTCCTGGGCACCCCTGCCGCAACGGAAGAGGCGCCACCTGCAAAGGTGTGGCATTACGCTAAGGGCGATTGCTCGCTCAAAGTCTTCTTCTTCATGGACATGACGTCCTCCCAGGACTTCCGTGCCCTTTCCTACGATATGAAGAGCAGCGAAAATGTCCCAGATGTCGATAAACGATGCTTCGCTCAACTCCTTGCCCAAGGCTGGGATGTCCGCAATGACTGAGGCCGCCGTCGCCCGTGTGGCGCTGGTCGACGACGACGACCTGTTCCGCGAATCCCTCAGCCTCAACCTCGCCGACGAGGGGTACGAGGTCGTCACGTTCGACCGTGGCGAACCCGCGCTCGACTTTTTCGCCGAGGGCGGTTCGGTTGACATCGTCCTGCTGGATTGGCGCATGCCGAAAATGGACGGCATCGACGTCCTCCGTCAGATGCGCGCCCGCGGCATCGACCTGCCGGTGATCTTCCTCACCGTGCTGTCGGACCAGATTTACGAAGAGGCCGCCCTGGCCGGCGGCGCGCTCGACTTCGTGGAGAAGTCGCGCAGCCTGTCGATCCTGCTGAAGCGCATGCGCCTCATCGTGGACGGCTCCAAGGGCACGCCGGATGAGGCCGAAGAGCCGAAGGAATCCGTCTACGCGCTCGGCAACCTCGACCTGCGCCTGGACAACAGCCGCGCCCTGTGGAACGGCAAGCGCATCGACCTGACGCTGACCGAGTTCAACATCGTCAAGCTGATGGCGACCCGTCCGGAAGAGGATGTGTCCTACCGCGAGATCTACGATCTCGTGCACGGCAAGGGCTTCCTGGCCGGTTACGGCCCTTCGGGCTACCGCGCCAACGTGCGTGCCTTCATCAAGCGCATCCGCCAGAAGTTCCGCGTGGTCGACGCCGAATTCGATTGCATCGAGAATTATCCGGGCTTCGGCTACCGCTGGGGCAACGGCACCGGAGGCACGGGGCGCACGCGGGATGACGACGCGGATGTGATGGTCGATGGCGCTGCTGCCGATTGAGGCCCATGGGCCCGACGGGGGGCCTGACGGCGCGCGGGACGGGGCGGAACTCACCAAGGGAGGCTTCTCCGTGGCGGGTTTCCCCGGCGGCCGGTTGCGGTGGCTGTGGCATTCGCTGGCCAGCCGGCTGGCGCTGCTGACCATCGTCTTCCTGGCGGTCCCGGTTCTGATCTACGATCAGTTCCAGCGGGCCGACACCACGACGCAGACCCTGCTGCTGCAAAGCGCGCAGCGGCAGGGCGAGTTGATCGCCCGCGCGCTGGAGCCGGACCTGTCCCGCGCCAACCGCGCGGCCCTGCCGCAGCTCGGCCCCATCCTGCGCCGTTTCGCGGATGGGAACACGCGGCTGAAGCTGCTGGTCCGGCCGCGCGCCCTGGCCGGCAACAACCTGATGGGCAGCGACGGCTTCTATTACGTCGCCGCCGCCCCGTCGGTGCCCACCGACGATCTGGACGCCGAGCGGCACCAACTCCTCGAACAGGGGGTGCTGGACCGGCTGGGGGCCTCCTGCGCCGGGAACGAGCCGCTGGCGTTGCGACTGCCGCGCGCCTCCGGCGGCTATGAAATTCTGACCTCGGTCACGCCGATCAATACCGCCTTCGGCTGCTGGGCGCTGGTGACCAGCCACACCGCTGGCGGCTATCTGGAATCCTCCCTGGGACGTCCCTACTGGAGCACGCCGGTCGTCCAGGCCGCGGCGATGATCTACATCGTCATGGCGGCGCTGGTGATGGCCGTCCTGCTGGGTGTCTGGCGCAACCTGCACCGGTTCGGCGATCTGGCCCGCGACATCGTGTCGGGCGGCATCGGCGAGAGCGGGCAGGGGTCCTTCACCAACCGCAACACCGTGCCGGAGCTGTCCGGGGTGGCCGAGGATTTCGACCGGCTGGTCGACACCCTTCGCGAAAGCGCGCGGTCGCTGCGCCGCGCGGCGGAGGACAACGCCCACGCCTACAAGACGCCCATCGCGGTCATCCGCCAGTCGGTGGAGCCGCTGCGCCGTTCTCTTCCCGCCGAGGACAACCGCAGCCAGCGCGCCCTGACCATGATCGAGAAGTCGGTGGACAAGCTCGACGGTCTGGTCTCCTTCGGGCGGCGCATGGACGAGGCCGCCGCCGATCTGCTGGTCCCGCCGCGCCGCCGGGTAGACCTGTCCGATCTGGTCGAGCGCATGGCCGGCGGCTACACCAGCCTGCTCGCCGAACGGCAGCTCCACATGCGCTCGCGCATCGAATCCGGGGTGGTCGTGCGGGCCAGCGAGGACATCCTGGAGACCGTCATCGAGAATCTGGTGGAGAACGCCGTCAGCTTCTCCCCGCCGGACGGCACCGTCAGCGTGCGGCTGACCCGCAACGGCGCCTGGGCGGAGCTGGTGGTCGAGGACGAGGGGCCGGGCGTCGATCCGGCGAACCTGTCGCGCATCTTCGAACGCTACTTCTCCCAGCGCGAGCCGGGACGGGGCATGCCGGAGGACGCGGCGGCCCAAAACCAGGCCGAGGCGACCCATTTCGGCATCGGCCTGTGGATCGTTCGGCGGAACATCGAGGCCTTCGGCGGCAAGGTCCGCGCCGAAAACCGCTCCACCGGCGGCTTCCGCATGACGGTAACGCTGGCGGTGGCGTAACCGGAGGCGCCGTGTACGTTCCTCTCCGTACGGGTGTGGCCGGACCGTACGTCCGGTCACACGTACGGAACAGCTTTGTCCCTTATCCTGACCTTGCTCCCGCCCCATTCGGGCGATACCGTGCGCCGCGACCTTCCCAGGGCAAGGCAGCCCCATGCACGTCATCGTCATCTACGTCCTCGCGGTATCCGGCCTTCTGGCGCTGGTCAGCCTTCTGCCGCCTCTGGCCGCCCGGCTGCGCGTCCCCTACACGGTGCTGCTGGCCGCCGTGGGCGTGGCGCTGGGACTGGTGATCCAGACCTTCGCCGGCCAGGGCGGCACCGGCCCCTTCCATGACTTCCTGAATTCCCTGGCCGAGATGGACATCTCGTCCGAGGTGCTGATCTACGTCTTCCTGCCGGTTCTGCTGTTCGAAACGGCGCTGGCGGTCGACGTCCGGCGGTTGTTCGACGATGCGTGGCCGATCCTGCTGATGGCCGTGGTGGCGGTGTTCGTCTGCACCTTCGCCGTCGGCTACGCGCTCAATCTCTTCACCTCGATGGGGCTGGTGGCCTGCCTGCTGCTGGGGGCGATCGTCGCGACCACCGATCCGGCGGCGGTCGTCAGCATCTTCCGCGACCTCGGCGCGCCGCGCCGGCTGACCATGCTGGTCGAGGGCGAAAGCCTTCTGAACGACGCCGCGGCGATCGCACTGTTCACGCTGCTGCTCGGCATGCTGACCCGCAACGCCCACGGCGGGGCGACGGAAGCGGCGATGGAGTTCCTGCGCGACTTTGCGGGCGGCGTGCTGACCGGCTATGTGTGCGGGCGCGTGGTCTGCATGATCGTCGAGCCGGTGCGCGACCAGCCGATGGCCGAGATCACGCTGACCGTGGCGCTCGCCTATCTCAGCTATGTGCTGGCGGAGCATTACGTCGGCGCGTCGGGGGTCGTGGCGGTGGTCACGGCGGCTCTGGTCGTCGGCTCGGTCGGGCGCACGCGCATCTCGCCGGCCACCTGGGGGGCGCTGGAGCATGTCTGGAAGCAGCTCGGCTTCTGGGCGAACTCGCTGATCTTCCTGATGACCGCGCTGCTGGTGCCGCGCCTGCTCGGCGGCATCGGCTGGAGCGACGTCGGGCTGGTGCTGGTCGTGGTCGGGGCGGCCACGGTGTCCCGCGCGCTGGTGCTGTTCGGCCTGCTGCCGCTGCTGTCCGGAGCCGGTCTGGCCCAGCGCGTCAGCCACGCCTACAAGACGGTGATGCTGTGGGGCGGCCTGCGCGGCGCGGTGTCGCTGACTCTGGCGCTGGCCGTCACCGAGAATGGGCGGGTTCCCGACCGGGTGCAGGGCTTCGTCGCGGTGCTGGTCACCGGATTCGTCTTCTACACGCTGTTCATCAACGGCACGACGCTGCGCGCCGTCATCAACCTGCTGGGCCTCAACAAGCTGTCGCCGGTCGAGCACGCCATGCGCAACCGCGCGCTCGCCTTGTCGCTGACCGGCGTCCGTGAGCGGGTGGAGGGGCTGGCCCACCGCTACGAGGTCGACGAGCAGGCCGTGGGTTCCATCGTGTCGCAATACGGTGACCGGCTCGACGCCATCGTCCGGGAGCGGTCGACCGAAGCGCCGCTGAACAATGAGGACCGCGTGACCATCGGCCTCGTCATCCTGGTGAACCGCGAGGAGGAACTGTATTACGAGCATTTCCGCGAGGGCATCCTGTCGCGCGGGGTGGCCGAGCTGCTGAACCGCCGCACCGGGCGCCTGCTCGACGCGGTGAAGACCCAGGGGCGCGCCGGTTACCGCGCCTTCGAGGAGCCCTTCATCTCCTTCACGCCCTGGATGCGGGTCGCCAGCCTGCTGCACCGCCGGATGGGCATCCACGCGCCGCTCGCCCGCCGGCTCGCCTTCCGGTTCGAGATCCTTCTGGGCGTGCGCACCGTGCAGCGCGAACTGCTGGAGTTCATCAACGACAAGGTCGGGCAGGTCCTGGGCACTGACGTCGCCTGTGAACTGGAAGGCATCCTGACGGTGCGCCTCGCCATGGTCGAGCAGGCCCTGGCGGCGCTGAAGCTGCAATATCCCGACTACGCACTGATTCTGCAGAGCCGCTACGTCAGCCGCGCCGCCCTGCGGTTGGAGGAGGCGGATTACCGGGCGCTCTTCGCCGAATCGATCATCAGCCAGGAGATCCTGAGCGACCTCCAGCGCGATCTGGATGACCGCCGCCGCGCGCTCGACGCCCTGCCGAAGCTCGACCTGCGGCTGGATCTGATGGACCTCGTCGGGCGGGTGCCGCTGTTCAAGGGGCTGGAGGGCGACCGCGTGCGCGGCATCGCCACCCTGCTGAAGCCACGGCTGGTCCTGCCCGGTGAAACCATCGTGCGGCGCGGCGAGCGCGGCGACGCCATGTTCTTCATCGCATCCGGCGCCGTCGAGGTGATGGTGCCGGGTCTGGACGAGCCGGTCCAGCTCGGCACTGGGGACGTCTTCGGCGAGATGGCCCTGCTGACCCGCCAGCGGCGCAACGCCGATGTGCGCGCGATGGGCTATTGCCAACTTCTGGTACTGGATGTGAGAGACTTCCATCGGCTGGTGAAGAAGGACGCAAGCCTGCGCGCCCATCTCCAATCGGTGGCCGAAGCGCGGCGCAACCCGCCGCCGAAGCCTGTCGAGGAGTCTGCGACACCCGTGGCGGAAACGCGTGCGGTGGAGGCGCCCAAGCCGGACCCGTCCGGTGCTGCGACGACCGCCCCGGACGCCCAGCCCTTGGCGGTCGAGGCCTCCGCCGCCGAAGGTGCGCAGGCGCGCGGATAGGAGACGAGGGAAAGCGATGACCGTGCAAGCGACCACCGCCGCCGCGGGCGGGCGGCCCGATTGGGTGCGCCTGATGCCGGGCGTGTTCGTGCTGTTGTGGAGCACCGGGTTCATCGGCGCCAAATACGGGCTTCCCTATGCGGAGCCCTTGACCTTCCTGCTGGTCCGGCTGGGGCTGGTCGCGGTGATTCTCGGCGTCGTCGCCCTGGTCACCGGCGCCCCCTGGCCAAAAAGCTGGGCCGAGGCCGGGCGCATCGCGCTGGCCGGGCTGCTGGTGCACGGCGTCTACCTGACCGGCGTGTTCTGCGCCATCGCCGAGGGCATGCCGGCAGGGGTGACCGCGCTGATCGTCGGCATCCAGCCGCTGCTGACCGCCGCCCTCTCCGGCCCGCTGCTGGGCGAGCGGGTGACCGGGCGGCAGTGGGTAGGCTTCCTGATGGGGCTGGCGGGAGTCGGGCTGGTGGTGGGTGAGAAGCTCCACTTCGACTCGACGGACGCGCTGGGCATCGGGCTGGCGCTGGCCGCCCTGCTGGGCATCACCTTCGGCACGCTCTATCAGAAGCGCCACGGTACGGCGATGGACCTGCGCAGCGGCACCGCCATCCAGTATGCGGCGACCGCGGCGGTGCTGGCGATGCTGGCCCCGCTGTTCGAGACGATGCGCATCGACTGGACCGGCGAGTTCGTCTTCGCCCTGCTGTGGCTCAGCTTCGTGCTGTCGGTGGGGGCGATCTTCCTGCTGTTCCTGCTGATCCGGCGTGGTGCGGCGGCGCGCGTGGCGAGCCTGTTCTATCTGGTCCCGCCGGTCACCGCGGTGATCGCCTGGGCGATGTTCGGGGAGCGGCTGGGGCTGCTGGCCCTGTCCGGCATGGCGCTGGCGGTGGCCGGGGTCGCCCTGGTGAACCGGAGCGCCAGACGTGCGGCCTGACGCCGTGCGCATTGCCTCGGCGGGACGGTCCGACTATGCTTCCCCGCACCGGCAAAATTTCCGGCGGTGTCCGCTGGTTCAACCACGCTTCGGCAAACCACATCGGAAGTGAGTGTCATGGACGGCCTGGAGCCCATCTCGCTCGATGACAACCAGACCCTGCAGGCCATCGGCATCCTCGCCGACGTGCTGGATGGGGTGGACGGCCCCGGCGGGCTGGACACGGTCCTGGTTTCCAAGGCGCTGCGGCAGGTGATCGCCACCAAGTCCCAGCCGGCCTTCGAATTCGCCACCCGCGCCTTCAACACGCTCGACGCCGACGTGCGCCGCCAGGTGGCGGAAAACGCCGATCAGGCCGCCCACGATTCGGTCGAGCTGCGCGCCCGCGTCGGCGGCTTCCTGGCGACCTCGGCCAAGGCGCCGGGGGCCGGCGGCCCGGCCACGCCGGCGCAGGCCACCAGCTTCCTCAACGCGCTCAATCTGCGCAACCGCCGCCGGTCGCCCCAGTCGGAGTGAGCCGGCCGCGTCCGATCGTTCCGGGGTCAAACACCCTGGGGTCAGATCACGGGGTCAGATCACTTGGGTGTAGCGGTTCGGCTGGCCTTCGGCGGACCAGCGGGCGTGGATCTGGCCCTTGCTGTCGAAGATCAGCGACAGCCAGTTGCGCTGCCGGATGATGCGCTTGCCCGATTCGGGGAAAGCCGGCATTTCGAAGACATAGCCGTTGGGCAGGGTCTCCTTGCGGCCGGCCAGCCATTCCAGAGCGACGGTGGTGGCCTTGGCGGGCGGCGGATGGACGACCCCCGACGCGATCAGCTGCCACATCTCCACGCCGCCGCCGCGCAGAACCGCCCGCGCGCCCGCGTGGATTTCGCCCGACACCGAGGTGACGCGACAACCGGTGCGCCGGGAGAACTCCGCCAACAGGCCGATCAGGCGCAGCCACTCCTCGGCATGGGCCGGGCTGCGCCATTGGTCGCGCAGATCGTCCTCGATCCCGACGCGGACGGGTGACAGGCCGACCGCCCGCTCCATCACCCCGGTGTCGAGGTAGAGCAGCGGCACGCTGGACATCAGGATCAGGTGCCGGCAGCCCTTGAAGCGCTCCAGCCACTCCGGCAGGGCGTCCCACACCCGGTCCGACAGAACGCGGCGGGGGGTGCGGTCGCTGCGCATGTCCAGCGCCAGAACGCCGACGTCGCCCAGCCGGAACCCCTGGCTGAAGGAGTTCAAGGACGCGCCCCACACGCATTCCGGCTGCGCGTCCTCCATGGCGGCCAGTTGGAACAGCGAGAAATGGCGGCGGGCAGCCGTGTAGACGCCGCGCCAGGCCGGGGACGTCATCTCTTCGTCCGGGTGGGAGCCCCAGCCGTCAAAGATGTCGTGATCGTCCCACATCATCACCGATGGAATGCGGGCCGTCACCGCCGCGGTTTCCGGCTGGCCCCAGACCCGCAGATAGAGGTCGAAGTAGAAGTCCGCCGCCTCTTCCGCCATCGCGGGGGTGAAGGGCTCGTCCAGGCGGGCGGCGTCCGTCCGCTTTCTCCAGGCGCTGAGCAGCGGCGGCCGGCGCCACACCGCGTCGGCATAGAGCTGGTCGCCGCCTTGCAGAAGCAGATGGAAGCGCTCGCTCTCGTGGCGGCGGCGCAGATCACCCCACAGGGCGTTGCGCGGCGCGTTCAGCCCGGTGATCTTCTCCTCATCCTCCGCCCCGTTGCAGGAGACGTAGGCGATCCGCGGCGACGACGAGCGCCCCGGCACCGTCACCGCCCAGGTGTGACCGGGCGACGCGCCATCGGTGAAGCCATAGGCGGCCTCTACATCCCGCGCGCCGCGCGGAATGGCGAAATCGAACCGCCAGACGTGCCGGTTGCGCCATTGGGCGAGGTGGCGGGGCGGGACGGGCAGTGTCACGCCGTCCACCCGCAGATCGTAGGGTTCGGCGTCGCCGTCCAGAACGAAGAGGGCGGACAGCCACCAGCGGTCGCCTTGCTCTCCCCGGAAATAAAGGACGGGACCCAGAATGATGTTCGGTGCCGGCCTGCCGCGCGCCATGGACGCTGTTCTTCCTCTTCGTTCCCGCCGGTCCGGGCGCCCATGGCCCAGCTTCCGTTTCCGCGGCTCCTGTTTATGGGAAAGGCCGCCGGTCTGTAAAAGGGGCAAGCGTTGATCCGAAGGGAGAGGCCGTGTGGAAATGCGGAAGAACCCGCGGCGGCGGCGGGGAAAACAGGGTCCAGCCCGGGGTACGGACAAAAAAAGCGGGCGGCCGGGTCGCCCGGTCGCCCCTCGTGTGACGATGGAACACGGGAATCGGGGGACTAGCTTTTGCGGCGTTGCCTCAGCAGTTCGAGCATGCGCGCCGGTACCGGTTCTTCCAGCACAGGATCGTAAAGGCGGTGAAGTTCCTCCACATGGCTTCTGTGGAAGGTCACCACGGCCTTCGCGTCGGCGTCGTCCTCTACGGACTGCTCGAACTCCTGACGCTCCTTATCGTCCAAGGCACCGTCAAGATATGCGTTGATATGGTTCATCGTCACACGCTTCATATCTTTTGATCCCGGAACGTCTCCGGAGGCCATCCCCCTGAGACGGAAACGATCCGCGACGCAGAGTTCAATATAGTGCGGCAGGCACGGCGTCGGGAGTGGTGTCCTACCTCTTCTTATGGGGATGATGCCGATACCGCCAAATGGTAGGCGGATCGTATCCGTTCGTCCCCCGTGGATGCTCGGCAACTCCCGCAACAGCCATACTCGTTTCGCTCGCGGGATGTAACAGCCGCTTCCATCGGTTGTTCCGGCGCCGGATCGTCCGGATGCGATGGAAAAATCAACCTGTTGTACGGTTGCCATACCCCACCGCGCATTCACCGCCGCGCCTCAGGCAGCCATCAGGTTGTTCAGACGCTCGCGGGCGCGGCACAGGCGGGAACGGATGGTGCCGATGGAGACGTTCAGCTTCTCCGCGGCCTCCTGATAGGGGCGGCCCTCGATGGCCACCAACTTGACGACCTTGCGCTGGCTGGGGGTGAGGGCGCCGAAGGCGCGGTCCACGTCGCGGAAGACGAGGCGGGCGATCTGCGAGGCTTCGACCGACATGGCGCCGTCCCACAATTCCACCTTGGTGACGTGCTTTTCACGCTGGAGGTTGTTGAAATGCAGATTCTTCAGCATCGTGGTCAGCCAGGCCTGCATGTTGGTACCGGGCTCGAAACGATGCTGGCGGGACAGAGCGCGGGCAAGACAGTCCTGGGTGAGATCCTCGGCGGCGCTGACGTCGCGCGTCAACTTGCATGCATAACGCTGCAGGTTCGGCATGCAACGGATCAGTTCGGATTCGAAACAATACGCCATTGTTGCTCTTCCTCCAGCTTCTCTTCATTCGGCGGGGCTGCCGGTCCGTGGTGACGGCGCCCCAGTCCCGAGATTTCAATTCCCGAGATTTCAGCTCCCGGGATTTCGGTGGGAGACGATCGCTTTATCGACGCGTGGTCCCTTCCGGCGCCGGCCGGTTGGCCGCGTCGGTCCTGTGATTCGTGTTGGTGGCGTAAAATCCGGTGGTGCTGCCTAGCAGTGTCCGGGTGTCGGTCCGGCGCAGCACATCGAGCAGTTCGTCGTCATCAACGGTCTCCCGCTCTCCAGCCTGGGCAACCCCAAAGCTCTGAAACGCTTCGGTGTTGCTCCCGTTCGTGGTGACGTTGATTTCATAACGCGGGGGGAAGGGGCTTGTTCCCCGGCGGCCACAGCCGAAAACATCTTAGGAGGAGAAGTGTTTGGAATCCGGGGGGCATCCATACGGATGGGGGAACTGCCCGAACGGGGGCGTCAGGTTCCGGAGCCGGGCTTGCGGGGCCGGGATTCCAACCGGCGCAGGAACTCGCCCATGATGAGGCGGTACAGCCCGTCCTTCAGCTTGGCATCCTCGACGCCGAGGTCGATGCTGGGGTTGTCGTTGATCTCGATGACGAAGACGCCGCGGTCATTCTGCTTCAGGTCGACGCCGTAGAGGCCGTCCCCGATCAGTCCCGCCGCCTTCACCGCGGTTTCGATGACCTCGCGCGGCGCCTCCTCGATGGACAGAGTACGGGAGGAGCCCTGCTCGGCCCGGCCGTTGCCGCCGTGCTTGACGATCTGCCAATGCTTCTTCGCCATCAGATATTGGCAGACATAGATCGGCTGCCGGTTCAGCACGCCGACGCGCCAGTCGAACTCCGTGTACATGAATTCCTGGGCCAGGATCACGTCGGACTGCTCGAACAGGCTTTCGGCCGTCGCGTCCAGCTCGCTGCGGGTCTGCACCTTGAAGACGCCGCGGGAGAAGGAGCCGTCCGGGATCTTGAGGACGATGGGGTAGGGGATCTCCCGGTCCAGCGTCGCCAGACCGCGCTTGTCGAAGATCACCGTCTTCGGCGCCGGGATGCGGTTGGCGCGCAGCAGCTCGGCCAGATAGACCTTGTTGGTGCATTTCAGGATCGAATTCGGATCGTCGATCACCGGCAATCCTTCCTTCTCCGCCTTCTTGGCGAAGCGGTAGGTGTGGTGGTCGAGATTTGTCGTCTCGCGGATGAACAGCGCATCGAACTCGGCGAGGCGGGCGTAGTCTTTCTTCTCGATCAGCTCCACCGCGATGCCCAGGCTCTCACCGGCCTTGACGAACTTCTGGAGCGCGCGCGGGCTGGAGGGAGGGAGTTCCTCCTTCGGGTTGTGCAGGATGGCCAGCGTGTAGCGCGGCGGCGCCTTGGCCGCCGGCTCCCGCCAGGAGGTGCGGGTGTAGGCGTCGAGCGCCGTCTGGAACAGCGGCTCCTGGTCTGGCCGCAGGTCGGCCAGCGACAGCGGCTCCAGGGCATGGACGGTCCAGCCCTCCTTCAGCCGCACCTGAATCTTCAGCAGGGGGCAGCGGAACCGGTCGAAGACCGTCCGGGCGATGTCCTGGAAGCGAGCGTCGTCGGCGTGGCCGAAGCACACGGTGAGGTTGAAGGAGGCCTCCGGCGGGTGGTCCATCCGCTTGATGGCCTTGCGCAGCGCCTCCTCCACCTCGGCCAGCTGGGCGCGGTAAAAGGCTTTCTGCGACAAATCCAGGATGGTCCGGACGGAGGGGATCACCCGCTCGCCGCGCGCCTCAGCCAGCAGCGAGACGTAGTAGCCGGTGCCCAGATAGCGGTAGCTGCGCGACAGGTTCAGCACCCGCGCGCCGCGTGGCGCCTGCTCCGGGTGGGCGATGTAGTCGCGGGCGCTGACCACCGGCAAACCGTCCTTCGCCCATTTCACGTCCGCCCGGCGGTCGACGACGAGAAGATGCGCCGGCATCAGTCGGCGGACCCATCGGCAGATCCATCGGCGGCCCGATCAGAGAGCTGAGGACGGAGGAGGAGGGCGGCCTTCAACTGGGCTTTTCCGTAGCGGGCCATGCGCTCGAAGTCGGCTTTCGGGATCGGCATGTTCATCCGGTCGATGTGAGCGTGGTGACGATCGTACACAAGCGGATCATGAACATAGAGAAAGCGGTCATCGGCACCGGTCACGACGACCCAGTGCGGAAATTTTTCGTGATAGATCCGGTAGGAGCTGATGAGCACGATGGGGATGGCCCCGCCCGCCACCGCGTCGGCCATGTCCTGGGCGCTCAGGGTGTTGTGGCGGACGGTTGCGCCGCTGCCCTCCAACTCGTCGAGGAAGTCCTCGTGCACGATGCGCATGACCTCCTTCTTCTCGTCGCTGCGCACGCTGTCCAGGAAGGGGGTGGCGTTGTCCTTGATGTGGATGTCCACCGCGAAGCCGCGCCGCGCCGCCGCCAGCGCCAGCCCGAAGGGGCCGCAGCCGCCATGGCCGGAGGTCATGAAGACGGTGGTCGATTCCCGCCACAGGCGGATTTCCAGCTTCCGCCCCAGTTCGATCTCCGCGGGTTTCAGCGCCTTCATCGCCATCATCAGGGCCGACGGGCCGCAGGTGAAGTCCAGGGTCTGCTGGTAGTAGGGAACCAGGGGGCCGCCCAGCGGCGCGCTGGGGCCGCTGTGGCCGAGGCGCTTCTCCAGCCGCAGCGCCTCCATATGGTCTTCATAATAGTCGGTGTAGACGCCGAACTCGCGGTAGCCGGCCTTCTTGTAGAGGTCGATCGCCGCGGCGTTGTCGCGCCGCACCTCCAGCCGCAGATAGATGCAGTCCCGCGAGCGGGCCGCCTGCTCCGCCGCGGCGAGCAGCCGCTTGGCGACGCCCTGGCCGCGGTGGCCGGGATCGACGGCGAAGGAGTAGAGCCGGGCGAGCGAGGTGCCGGAGTGGAAGGACACCAGGGCGTAGCCGACGACCGTGCCGCTGTGGACTTCCACAAGGCCAGTGGCCTTGGCTTTCGTCAGCAAATAATGAAAACTACGTCGGGTCAGTCGATCGGTGGCGAAGCACCGTTCCTCGATGGCCAGCAGCGCGGGGATGTCCGCCGGCTGGGCCTGACGGAGCAGAATGGTGGCGTCGCCGGGCAGGCCCTGGCGGGAGTCCGAGGATACGGTATTGTCGAGCATCGGGAGGTTCAAAGAGGCTGACACGGACGCCATCTTACTCCCTCCAGCGGAGCTTCGCAGCGATTACCGGTATGGGCGCGCTGCGGAGGTCGCCTTCGTTTTGACACAGCGCGTCTGGCACAAGGGCAAGCCCCGGCTGTTGCTCCGTACGAACGGCCTAGCCGTTTCGACTGGTTGGCCGCAGCGACTTAAACGTTGCTTAACCATGGACCCCGGAAACTGCCGCCGATGGAAGACCGGCTAAGAATCCGCCGCTCCAGTTGGCCCTCGAAAGAAGAAAGTCAAGACATGGACGCTCGGTATAAGTCCCGCGAGATCGAACGCCGCAGTCTGGATGTCGACGGGCTGAAGCGCTCGTTTCTGGAGTGGCTGGTTTATTCCGTCGGCAAGGACGCGCGGGCGGCGACCCGGCGCGACTGGTTCCACACCGTGGCGCTCGCCGTGCGCGACCGCCTCGTGGACCGCTGGATGGACACGACGCGGACTTATTACCAGCAGGACGCCAAGCGCGTTTACTATCTTTCGCTGGAGTTCCTGATCGGCCGCCTGCTGACCAACAGCCTCGCCAACCTCGGCATCACCGACCAGTGCCGGCAGGCGCTCGACCGCATCGGCCTGAACCTCGACGACGTGGTGGAGGCGGAGCCGGACGCCGCGCTCGGCAACGGCGGCCTCGGCCGTCTGGCCGCCTGCTTCCTCGACAGCATGGCGTCGGAAGCGCTGCCCGGCTACGGCTACGGCATCCGCTACGAGTTCGGCCTGTTCGAGCAGCGCTTCGAGCATGGCTGGCAGGTCGAATATCCGGAGCAGTGGCTGCAATTCGGCAACCCGTGGGAATTCCCGCGTCCGGAGGTTCTGTACCCCGTCCAGTTCTATGGCCGCGTCGAGGAGTTCCGGGATTCGGTGGGCGAACGCGCCTACCGCTGGGTCGATGCCGAGCGCGTGCTGGCGATGGCCTACGACACGCCGGTGGTCGGCTATGGCGGGGACACGATCAACACGCTGCGTCTGTGGTCGGCCCGCGCCACCCGCGACTTCAACTTCGGCCACTTCAACGACGGCGCCTACATGAAGGCGGTCGAGCAGAAGGTTCTGACGGAAAACCTCAGCCGCGTCCTCTACCCGAACGACGCGACGGAGGGCGGCAAGGAGCTGCGGCTGAAGCAGGAGTATTTCTTCACCTCCGCTTCGCTCCAGGACATCCTGCGCCGCTATCTGCAGCACCATTCCAACTTCGACAGCCTGCCCGACAAGGCGGCGATCCAGCTCAACGACACGCACCCGGCCATCGGCATCGCCGAACTGATGCGGCTGTTGGTGGACCAGCACGGCGTGCTCTGGGACAAGGCGTGGGACATCACCCGCGCGACCTTCTCCTACACCAACCACACGCTGCTGCCGGAAGCGCTGGAGGCGTGGCCGGTGCGCATGATGGAGCGCGTGCTGCCGCGCCACATGCAGATCATCTACGAGATCAACGCCAAGTTCCTGAACCGCTCCAAGGCGCGGGCGGCGGGCGACAACGCGCGGCTGTCCCGCCTGTCGCTGATCGACGAGCGCGGTGACCGCCGGGTGCGCATGGGCAATCTGGCCTTCCTCGGCTCGCACAAGGTCAACGGCGTGTCGGCCCTGCACACCGAACTGATGAAGCAGACCGTCTTCGCCGACTTCCACGCGGAGTTCCCGGAGCGCATCAACAACAAGACCAACGGCATCACGCCGCGCCGCTGGCTGCATCAGGCGAACCAGCCGCTGGCCGCGCTGATCACCAGCCGCATCGGCAACGGCTGGATCAAGGACCTCGGCCAGATCAAGGCGCTGGCGGAGAAGGCCGACGATCTGGTCTTCCGCGAGGAGTTCCGCCGCGCCAAGCGCAAGAACAAGAAGCGGCTGGCCGCCTACATCGCGCGCCAGACCGGGGTGGACGTGCAGGTCGACAGCCTGTTCGACGTGCAGGTCAAGCGCATGCACGAGTACAAGCGCCAGCTCCTGAACATCCTTCAGGCCATCGCGCTGTACAACGAGATGCGCGACAACCCGACCGTCTCCTGGGTTCCGGTGACCAAGATCTTCGCCGGCAAGGCGGCGCCGAGCTATCACATGGCGAAGCTCATCATCAAGCTCATCAACGATGTGGCGAAGGTGGTGAACCATGACCCGTCGGTGCACGACAACCTGAAGATCGTGCTGCTGCCGAATTACAACGTGACGGCGGCGGAGATCATCATGCCCGCGGCCGACCTGTCGGAGCAGATCTCGACCGCGGGCATGGAGGCGTCGGGCACCGGCAACATGAAGCTGGCCCTGAACGGCGCGCTGACCATCGGCACGCTGGATGGCGCCAACGTCGAGATCCGCGAGCATGTGGGCGACGACAACATCTTCATCTTCGGCCTGACCGCCGAGGAGGTGAACGACCTGCGGGCCAGCGGCGGCTTCAACCCGCGCGAGGTCATCGCCTCCAACCCCAGCCTCAAGCGGGCGCTGGACATGATCTCCACCGGCGTCTTCTCGCCGGACGATCCCCACCGCTACCACCCGATCCTCCAGGCGCTGACCGACGGCGGCGACCATTTCCTGGTGACGGCGGACTTCGCCGAATACTGCGAGGCGCAGCAGGAGGCCATGGACCTGTACCGCGACCAGGAGGAATGGACCCGCAAGGCCATCCTGAACACGGCCAACATGGGCTGGTTCTCCTCCGACCGCACCATCATGGAATACGCGACCGAAATCTGGGACGTGCATCCCGTGAAGCCGGAGCATCCCGCCGAAACCGAGGGCTGACGCGGCCCCATCCGGAACCGGACAAAAATTGTGCTGCGAAGGCGCGGGCGCTTTACAAGCCCCGCGCCTTTCGTTTATCTAGCGGATTATGAATCGCTCGCTCGCCATCACCACCACCACTACCAAAACGACCCGCTCCGGCGGGCCGTCGGATGGTGGCGTGCGTTGATCGAGTAAGACGCTTCACCCACCACGAAGGCCCCGCCGGACACGGACGGGGCCTTGGTGCATCCGGGGCCGCCGTCCACGCTCGATCCGGGCAAGACCAAAGGACGGACCACACCCATGAGCACCTCTTCTCCTTCTCCCCGCCGCGTCGCCATCGTCGGTGCCACGGGCGCCGTCGGCCGCGAGATGGTCGATGTTCTTCACCGCCGTTCGTTCCCGGTCGCGGAACTTGGCCTGTTCGCGTCGGAGCGCAGCGCCGGCCGCACGGTCGAGACCCCATTCGGCGAGAAGACCCTCGTGGCGTTCGACGTCGAGAAGGTGAAGGGCTACGACATCGTCCTGCTCGCCGTGTCCGGTGATTTCGCCAAGGAGCACGCGCCGGCCATCGCCGCGGGCGGGGCTCTGGTGATCGACAACTCCTCGGCCTTCCGCTACGACGACAACGTCCCGCTGATCGTGCCGGAGATCAACGCCCACGCCATGGGCGACGCCAAGCTTGTCGCGAACCCCAATTGCACCACCGCCATCGCCGTCGTGGCGCTCGGTCCGCTGCACAAGGCGTTCGGCCTTCGCCGTGTCATCGTCTCCACCTATCAGGCGACCAGCGGCGCCGGTGCGGAGGGCATGGCCGAGCTTGAGGAGCAGACCCGCAACCAGCTCGACGGCAAGCCGGTCGTCAACAGCGTGTTCCGTCACCCGATCCCCTTCAACCTGATCCCTCAGATCGACGCCTTCCAGGAAAACGGCTACACGAAGGAGGAGATGAAGGTGACCTGGGAGACCCGGAAGATCCTGGAGATCCCGGACCTGCCGGTGAGCTGCACCGCGGTGCGCATCCCGACCTACCGCGCACATTCCGAGGCGATCACGGTCGAGACGCTGTCCCCGGTGACCCCGGACGCCGCCCGCGCCGTCCTGGCCGACGCGCCGGGCGTGGTGGTGAAGGACGTGCCGGCGGACGGCGTCTACCCGATGCCGCTGAACGCCACCGGCCAGTTCGACGTCGAGGTGGGCCGCATCCGCACCAGCCTGATCTTCGGCGACCACGGCCTGGACCTGTTCGTCTGCGGCGACCAGCTTCTGAAGGGTGCGGCGCTGAACGCCGTGCAGATCGCGGAACTGAGCCTGTAACACTGACAAGCGCCTGCCTCGCCGGTCGGGCGGGGCAGGCGCCTTCGAAGATGCACCGGTCAGGCCGCGCGAATGCCGCGCAGGAACTCTTCGACGGTGGAGCTGAGCGTCCTGGCCTCCAGCGTCAGGTTGCCCGACGCATCCAGAACCTGGCCGGCCAGACCTCCGGTTTCGCCGGCGGCCTGCTGCACCCGCACGACATTGCTGGAGACTTCCTGGGTGCCGACAGCCGCCTGAGTCACATTGCGCGTGATCTCGGAGGTCGCGGAATTCTGTTCCTCGACCGCCGAAGCGATGGTCGTGGCGATTTCGCTCATTTGCGTGATGGTCGCGGAAATGCCCTGGATCGCCTCCACGGCTCCGGTCGTGGCCGACTGCATCGCGGCGATCTGCGTGGAGATCTCGTCCGTGGCGCGGGCGGTCTGAGTCGCCAGATTTTTGACCTCCGACGCGACCACGGCAAAGCCCTTTCCGGCTTCACCCGCCCGCGCCGCCTCGATGGTGGCGTTCAGCGCCAGGAGGTTGGTCTGCCCGGCGATGCTCTGGATCAGCGTCACGACCTCGCCGATCTTCTGGGCGGCGCTCGCCAGCCCCGCGACGGTGTCGTTGGTGCGTGACGCGTCCAGCACCGCCTGCCCGGCGATCTTGGACGACGCGGTGACCTGCTTGGAGATTTCCGCCAGCGAGACCGACATTTCCTCCGCGGCGGCGGCGACGGTCTGCACGTTCGTCGAGGTCTGTTCGGCGGCGGCGGAAGAGGCGCCCGCCTGCTGGCTCGTCTGTTCCGCGGTCCCGACCATGGAGGTCGCCACCGCTTGCATCCGGGCGGCAGCGGCTCCCACGCTGTCCACGACCCCCTTGACGCTGGCTTCGAACCGCTGCGCCAGCGCCGCCATGCTCGCCTTGCGCTCGGCCTCGGACCGCGCCTTCATCTCCTCCTGCTCGGCGGTCAGGCGCGTTTTCTCGATGGCGTTCCGTTTGAACACTTCGACCGCTTGCGCGATGGCGCCGATCTCGTCCCTGCGCTCCAGCCCGTCAATCCGCACGGCGTTGTCGCCGGCGGCCAACCGCCCCATGATGCCGGTCATGCCACGGATCGGCGCGGCGATTCCGCGCACCAGAACGATGCCGGAGGCGATGGCGATCAGGATCGAGGCAACGCCACCCGCAATGTTGGCGGTGTAGGAGGCGGAGAAAGCGTTGGCCTGGATGGCGGCGCGCTTGTCCAAAAGGTCTCGCTCCACGCGTTCGATTTCCGCGATCTTGGTACGGAACCCATCCATGGACGCCTTGCCGGCGCCGGACGCCTCGATCGCACGCGCCTGAGCCTGGGTTTCCGCTTTGCCCATCAGCGCGATCTCCTTCTCCGCCGCGTCCGTCCGCCATGACTGGGCGAGGCGGTCCAACTCGGCGAGGCGGGACTGCTGGGCGGGGTTGTCGGCGGTCAGCGCCTTCACCTCCGGAAATGCCTTGGCATAAGCCCGTTGTCCGGCCCGGTACGGTTCGAGGAACCTGTCATCCCCCGACACCAGATAGCCACGCACGCCGGTTTCCTGATCGACCATCGCTGCCATGACGCTCGCGGTCCCTGCCAGGACCTCGTGCGTGTGGTTCGTCATATGGTTCGTTTCCTCGATCGACAGAAGTTTGGAATAAACAAAAACAGACACGACAAGCTGGACGATAATAATAACTGAGTACGCAAAAAACAATTTTCGAGATATGGCCATATTTGAAAAGAAATTCAATTTTTTCCTCCTTCACGATAAGCAACTGGTCGAACGGTGAGTTGTGGCGGTGTGAAATAAACAAGTCAATCCGCCTGCCTTTTCGCGGCTGCATATAATGGTATGCGCATAATATTAAAGATTTATTAAATGCGACATCTTGTTTCAGTTGGCGCCGCCCTGATAAAATAATAAAACTTCTTTTGCGTGTATTTTTATTGCTTATTCAAAGAACGATTGTTGCGTAAGCCGGAGCGGCGCACGGATGTGAACGTCGGAAGCGTTCGGCGCGCGCCACCCCGGCGCGGCGGGAGGATCGGGTCGGCAACAGGCTGGAATCGACTGCCGAGCGCTGCTATCTATAGGTCCGAACGAAGAGGGCCGTGGGGCGTTCCGCCTCCCGGCCCTCTTCGCCGTTGTCTGCACCGCTGAGTTACGGGAACGCGCATGTCCGAACTTCTGGACGCTGTTGCCCGGCGTCGAACCTTCGCGATCATCGCGCACCCCGACGCCGGCAAGACCACCCTCACCGAAAAGCTGCTGCTGTTCGGCGGCGCCATCCAGATGGCCGGCGCCGTGAAGGCCCGCGGCGAGCAGCGCCGCGCCAAGTCGGACTGGATGAAGGTGGAGCGCGAGCGCGGAATCTCCGTGACCGCCTCCGTCATGACCTTCGATTACGATGGACGGACCTTCAACCTGCTGGACACGCCGGGCCACGAGGACTTCTCGGAGGACACCTACCGGACGCTGACCGCGGTGGACAGCGCCGTGATGGTCATCGACGGCGCGAAGGGCATCGAAAGTCAGACCCTGAAGCTGTTCGAGGTCTGCCGCCTGCGCGACGTGCCCATCGTGACCTTCTGCAACAAGATGGACCGCGAGGCGCGCGACCCCTTCGACCTCATCTCCGAGATCGAAAGCTCGCTGGCGCTGGAGGTCACCCCGGCGAGTTGGCCCATCGGCATGGGTCGCGACTTCCTGGGCTGCTACGACCTGATCCGCGACCGCCTGATCCTGATGGACCGCACCAAGGGCGACGAGATCGACGACGGCATCGAGTGCAACGGCCTCGACGACCCACGCCTCGACGAGCTGCTGCCGGCTTACGCGGTGGCGAAGCTGCGCGAGGAGGTGGAAATGGCCCGCGGGCTGATGCCGCCCTTCGACCTGGAGGCCTACCGCGCCGGTCACCTGACGCCGATTTATTTCGGCTCGGCGATCAACAACTTCGGCGTGCGCGAGCTTCTTCGGGGCTTGGCCGAGAACGCCCCGCCGCCGCGCCCGCAGCCGGCGGAGCAGCGCTCCGTTCAGCCCGACGAGGGCAAGTTCAGCGGCTTCGTGTTCAAGGTCCAGGCCAACATGGACCCCAACCATCGCGACCGCATCGCCTTCGTGCGCATCTGCTCCGGCAAGTTCAAGCGTGGGGCCAAGCTGAAGCATGTCCGTTCGGGCAAGCTGATGGCGGTGAACAACGCCGTGCTTTTCCTGGCCCGCGACCGCGAGCTGGCGGAAGAGGCGTGGCCCGGCGACATCATGGGCATTCCCAACCACGGCAGCTTGCGCATCGGCGACACGCTGACCGAGGGCGAGGATCTGCGCTTCACCGGCGTGCCGAGCTTCGCGCCGGAACTGCTTCAGCGAGTCCGCCTGGAAGACCCGATGCGCGTGAAGCATCTGCGCAAGGCGCTGGAACATTTCGCGGAGGAGGGCGCCTCCCAGGTGTTCAAGCCGCTGACGGGAGCGGATTGGGTGGTCGGCGTGGTTGGACAACTCCAGTTCGAGGTGTTGGCCGCCCGCATCGAGGCGGAATACGGCCTCGCCGCCCGCTTCGAGGGGGCGGGGGTGGACGCAGCCCGCTGGATCGAGACGGACGACGAGGACCAGCTCAAGAAGTTCCTGGACCTCAACCGCTCGGCGGCGGCGGAGGATCATGACGGGGCGCTGGTGTTCCTGGCCCGCAACGCCTGGCATCTGAACCGCACGCAGGAGGATTTTCCGGCCCTGCGCTTCCTGAAGACCCGCGAGCAAAACCGCAAGGTGCACACCGCCGCGTAACGTTCATCCAAAGCCATGCGGAGCGCGCTGACCATTCGCTGGTATCGCGTTCCGCGTGTTGCTCCTCCTGTCTGATTCGAGTAGCGTTTGCTGACGCAGCCAGCTTGGCATGGTGCCACAAGGCGTTGTGCTTTAAGGTTTTGTGGCGAGATCAGAGAAACGGCGGCGTTTCCGGACCCGGCTGGACCGCGGACGGTGACCGAATAAAAGAGGGGCGGCATGTTCGGTGGCGTAGAAGCCTTCTTCGACACCAGCGCGTACTTGCCTCACGGCGTATGCCTGTTCTGGCGTCCGGAAATCCTGACCCTGCACATCGTGTCCGATGTGTTGACCGGACTGTCCTATTACTCGATTCCGGTGGCGCTTCTTTATTTCGTAGTCAAGCGCCGCGACGTTGCCTTCACCTGGATCGTCTGGCTGTTCGCCGCCTTCATCCTGGCCTGCGGCACGACGCATTTCTTCAGCCTGTGGACCTTGTGGCATCCCGACTATGCCGTGGAAGGCATCGTCAAGGCGTTGACCGCGCTGGTGTCCGTGCTGACCGCCGTCGCCCTGTGGGTGCAGATGCCCAAGGCCCTTGCCCTGCCCAGCGCCACCCAACTCGCCGACGCCAACGGAGCCCTTCAGCGCGAGATAGAGATCCGGCGCCAAGCCGAGCTGCGCTACGCCAGCTTCTTCAACAATCTGGCGGAGGGGCTGTTCGTCGTCACGGTGTTGCCGGACGGGGACTTCGCGTTCGACACTCTGAACCCCGCCCACGCGCGGGCGACGGGGATCGACCCGGAAACCATGCGCGGTCGGCTGGTCCGCGACGCCGTTCCGCCGGAGACCGCCGATGCGGTGGTCGAACGCTACAGCGCCTGCGTCGCCGCGGGTCACCCGATCGATTACGAGGAGACTCTCGACCTTCCGGTCGGGCGGCGCACGTGGCACACCGTCCTGGTACCGGTGCGCGGCGAGGAGGGGCGGGTGGTCCAGATCCTGGGCAGCTCCCGCGACATCACCGACCGCAAGAGGCTTCAGGAGGAGCTGGTCCAGACCTCCAAGCTGGCGACGCTGGGCACGCTCGCCGCCGGCATGGCCCATGAGATGAGCCAGCCCCTGAACATCATCCGGATCTGGGCCGAGAACGCCCTGTCGCGCCTGCGCGACGGCGATACCGACGCCACGCGCCTGGACAAGGTGCTGACCATCATGTCGGAGCAGGCCGAGCGCATGGGCCGCATCATCGACCATATGCGCACCTTCAGCCGCCGCGACGGCGCCACCCAGCGCTTCGACCCCGCGGCCAGCGTCCGCTCCGCCGTCGAGCTGGTGACCAATCAGTTCGCCTTGGAGAACATCGAGGTTGTGATCGACATCCCGGCCATCGACTGCGTCACGCGCGGGCGCCCCCTGCAATTGGAGCAGGTGTTGGTCAATCTGCTGTCCAACGCACGCGACGCCATCCTGGAATGGCGCGCAGACCCCAACGGGTCGCCCGCTGCCGGGCGGATCGCCGTGGGGATGGGCTGCGACCTGACCGCCGGGCGGGCCGTCATCACGATCGCCGACGATGGCGGCGGAATCGATCCGGACATTCTGCCGCGCATCTTCGACCCCTTCTTCACGACCAAGGAGGTCGGGAAAGGGTCCGGTCTCGGCCTCTCCATCGGCTATGGCATCATCGATTCCATGGGCGGGCGGATCGACGCGGCGAACGTGACCCACGACGATGGAAGCCGCGGCGTCCGTTTCACCATCACCGTGCCGGTGTCCCATCCCTCCGTTCAGGACGTGGAGCGCGCTCATGCCTGACCCCGTCACCGCTCCGTTGCATGTCCTGGTGGCCGAGGACGAGGCCCTCGCCGCCATGGCGTTGGAGGATTTCCTATCCCGCAAGGGCTTTCGGGTGACCCTGGCCCAGGACGGGCAGGAGGGGCTGGAGCGCTACAGCGCCGATCCCGCCGATCTCGTCATCACCGATCTGCGCATGCCGCGGATGGACGGCCGCGCCCTGATCCGCGAACTGCGGATCAGGGCCTCCGGACTGCCGATCCTGGTGATGACGGGCTTCCTGTCGATGGAGGCTGGCGAGGATGACCTGACGTCCGACCGTTGGCAGCCGCTGGTGGTGCTGCGCAAGCCGGTCAGCCCACAGGTCATCCTCGACACGCTCACCAGCCTCGCCGAAGCGGCGAATCTGCGGCCCGCATGATCGCCCTTTCCTAAAAGCGGTCCCGCAACTCCGGCAGAGGAACGATGCGGACCCCCTTCGCCTCCAGCGTGCGGCGCAGGTTGCCGGCCATCGCGACTGCGCTCGGCTCGTCGCCATGGACGCAGACGGAATGGACGGTGCAGGGGATGCGTGTGCCGGTGACCGACAGGATCACGCCCTCCTCCAGCATGCGCAGAACGTTGGCGGCCGCCACGTCCGGGTCGTGGACCATCGCGCCGGGCTGGCCGCGCGGCACGAGGTTGCCGTTGTCGTCGTAGGCGCGGTCGGCGAAGACCTCCTCCGCCGTGGGCAGGCCCAGCGTCCGTCCGGCCCGCGCCATCTCCGAGCCGGCGGTGGCGAGGTAGATCAGGCTGGGATCGACGCCCTTGATCGCCCGTCCGATCGCCATGGCGAGCGATTCGTCGACCGCCGCCATGTTGTTCAGCGCGCCGTGCGCCTTGACATGGCTGACCGTACCGCCGGCGGCGGCAGCGATTCCCATCAGCGCGCCGATCTGATAGGCGACCATCGCCTCCACCTCCGCCGCCGACATCCGCAAGGGGCGGCGGCCGAAGCCCTGGAGGTCGGGGTAGGAGGGGTGGGCGCCCAGGCTCACGCCCTTCGCCACCGCGTTCCGGACGGTCCGCGTCATCACCAGCGGGTCGCCGGCGTGGAAACCGCAGGCGATGTTGGCGGAGGCGACGATGCCCAGCATGGAGTCGTCGTCGCCGATGTCGTAGGCGCCGAACCCCTCGCCCAAATCGGCGTTCAGGTTCACGGTGATGGTCATGGTGCCCTCCCGCACATCTGTTCTTGGTTCAGGATGTCGCCGTTGCCGTTGACGATGTCGACGACCCCGGACACGAGGTTTTCCGTATAGAGCGCCTCCAGATCGACGCCGCCCGCCGGGCGCACCGGACGGATGGCGCGGACCCAGGCCGCGATGGTCTGTTCCTGGCGCCGCCGGATGGCCTCCGCCTCCTCCACCGTGACGGCGCGGAAGCTGAGGGCGCCGCCGGGGCTCAGCCGGCCGACGCGGGGCAGGTCGGCGGAGATCACCGTGGCGATCTTGGCGTAGCCGCCCGCCGTCTGGTGGTCGTTCAGCAGAAGGATCGGCTGACCGTTGCCCGGCACCTGGATCGAGCCGGTGACCAGCCCATCCGACGGGATATCCGCCGAGCCGGTGTGGGCGAGCGTCGGGCCGTCGAGCCGAAGGCCCATGCGGTCGGCGTCCTTGCCGACGCGGTAGCCGGCCGACAGGAAGGTGTCCACCGCCGCCGCCGTGAAGCGGTCCTCCTGCGGGCCGAGCACCACCCGCACAGGCCCGCCGCCGTAATCCGGCGGCTCCGGCAACTCCACGTCGGCGCCTGGCGGGGCGTCGTTGCGGTTGAGCGGCAGGCGAGTCCCGTCGCCCAGCGGCTTGCCGCCGAGCGGCCCGATGCCGGCGCGCACGTAGGTGGACAGGCTGCCCAGGAAGGGCTCCAGAGCGAAGCCGCCGGCCACCGCCAGATAGGCGACCGCCGCCCCGGTGACGGCGCCCAGCTTCAGCACGTCGCCGCGCGCCAGCGTGTGGCTGCGGTGGGATTCCAGAGGCTGGGGCGATTGCCCCTCGCGCTCCAGGCTCAGCGCCATGGGGCCGACGACGGCGACGCGCACGCCGTCGGCCTCCACCTTCAGCGCCGGGCCGAGCAGGGCGATCTCCACCCCCGCCGTGCCCGCCGGGTTGCCGACCAGCGCGTTGGCGAGGCGCAGGCCGATGGGGTCGAGCGCGCCGGCCACCGGCATGCCGAGTTCCTGATGGCCGAAGCGGCCGAGGTCCTGGATGGTGGCGAACAACCCCGGCCGGACGACGGTGAGGCAGGGCGCAAGGGAGGGCGCGATCATGGCGTGGCCCTCAGCGTGTCGGGATCGAAGCGGCCGGCGGCGGCCTCGGCCGACAGGGCGTCGAAGCGGGCGCGGTCCACCGCCTCGAACCGCACCCGGTCGCCCGCGGCGAGCAGGACCGGGGAGGGGCGGGAGCCGTCGTAGAGCGGCACCGGACAGCGCCCGATCAGATGCCAGCCGCCGGGGCTCTCCCACGGATAGACGGTGGTCAGCCGCCCGGCGGTGGCAACCGACCCCGCCGGCACGCGGACCCGCGGCTCGCTGCGCCGCGGCTTCTCCAGCTCCGCCGGCAGGTCGCCCATGTAGGCGAAGCCCGGCATGAAGCCCAGCATGTAGACGAAATATTCCGTCGATCCGTGGAGGGCGATCAGCCGCTCCGCAGACAGGCCGAGCGACGCGGACAGCTCCACAAGGTCCGGCCCCAGATCGGGATCGTAGCAGACGGGCAGGCGCCACAGGGCTCCTGCGGCCGGCGCCTCATCGGCGTGGGCCAGTTCCGCCTCGACGGCGGCCTGGACCTCCCGGCGGCTCGTCGCGATCGGGTCGTAGACGACCTGGAGCGAGCGGAAGGTCGGCACCGTCTCCACCAGGCCCGGCGGGGCGGCGGATTTCAGGCGGGCGTGCAGAGCCATGACGCGGGCGTTGGTCGGGCGGTCGATGCCCTCGCCAAACTCCACGTTGAAGGCCGTGTCGCCCGCCGTGGTGAAACGGACGTCCATGATGCCGCTCCTCACCCGATCATCAGCGAGGGCAGCCACGTCACCATGCCCGGGAATATCCAGAGCAGGGCCACCATCACGATCATCATCAGGAAGAAGGGCAGGCTGGCCTTGCCGACGGTGAAGATGCTCTTGCCCGTCATCGATTGCAGGACGAACAGGTTGAAGCCCACCGGCGGGGTGATCTGCGCCATTTCCACCACGATGATGATGTAGATGCCGAACCACAGCAGGTCGATCCCGGCGTTCTGCACCATCGGCAGAATGACCGAGGTGGTCAGCACGACCATCGAGATGCCGTCGAGGAAGCAGCCCATCACGATGAAGAACAGGGTCAGCACGACCAGCAGCGACGCGGTGGAGAGTTGCATGGAGGTGATCCACTCCGCCAGCAGGCGCGGAATGCCGGTGTAGCCCATGGCGACGGTCAGGAAGGCCGCCCCCGCCAGGATGAAGCCGATCATGCAGGAGGTGTGCGCCGCCCCCATCACGCTGTCGCGGAAGGTCGCCCAGCTCATCGTGCCGGTGACCATGGCCAGCACCAGCGATCCCAGAACGCCGATCCCCGCGGCCTCCGTCGGCGTGGCGATACCCGCGTAGATGGAGCCGAGCACCCCGACGATCAGCAACATGACCGGGATCAGCGACCCGGTATCGCGGATCTTCTCCGCAAAGCTCTGGCGCGCTTCCCGCGGCGGCACGCGGTCGGGGTTCAGCAGGGACCAGCCGCCGACGTAGAGCATGAACAGCCCGGTCAGCACGATGCCCGGAATGACGCCGGCGATGAACAGGCGGGCGATGGACACGTCCGCCGCCACGCCGTAGACGATCATGATGATCGAGGGCGGGATCAGCAGGCCCAGCGTGCCGGCGCCGGCCAGCGAGCCGACGATCATCATCGGATCGTAGCCACGCCGGGTCAGTTCCGGGATGGTCATCCGCCCGATGGTCGCGGCGGTCGCGGCCGAGGAGCCGGAGACGGCGGCGAAGATCGTGCAGCCGACGATGTTGACGTGCATCAGCCGTCCCGGCAGCCAGCCCGTCCATGGCGCCAACCCCTTGAACATGTCGGACGAGATGCGGGTACGGAACAGGATCTCGCCCATCCAGATGAACAGGGGCAGGGCAGTCAGGGTCCAGCTCGTGCTGGCGCCCCAGATGTTGGTCGCCATGACCATGCCGACGGGGCGGGTGGTGAACAGCGCCATGGCGACGAAGCCGACGCCGGCCAGCGCCAGGGCCACCCAGATGCCGGTCCCCAGCATCAGGAGCATCGTCACCACGACGACAATGGAAGCGGTCGTCTGGTCCATGGGTCAGCCCTCGCTCTGCATGCCGGCGCTTTGGTAGGACGCCTCGCGCCCCCGGATCACCGCCAGCAGGTCGTCCAGGAAGGCCACCACCAGAATGACCAGCCCGACGCCCATGGCGGCCTGCGGAATCCACAGCGGGATGGGCAGCACCCCCTGTCCCAGATCGCCGAAATCGTAGGAATCGTAGGTCATGCGCAGCCAGTACCACGCGAAATAGCCGCTGAGCGCGGTGCCGAAGCCGAGGCAGATCAGCTCCACGACACGGCGGGGTCCGCCGCGCAGCCGGTCGACCAGCACGCCGACGCGGATGTGCGCGCCGCGGCGCAGCGCCGGTCCCAGCATCAGGAAGAAGGAGGCAGCCATGCAGTAGCCGGCCAACTCGTCAGCTCCCGGCACCATGCGGTTGGCCAGCCGGGCGAACACCTGGGACACGATCAGCACGGCGATCAGCACCAGGAACACCGCGCCCAGGACCTCGGCGGCGCGGTATAGGAAGGTCAATGCGGTGCGCATGGCGCGACCACCTCCGGGTAGAGCGGGCGGGGGAGTTTTTTTGGTGGTGGGCGTATTGCCCCCACCCCAGCCCTCCCCCCGCTGACGCAGGGGAGGGAATAGCTCCTCCCCCTGCGTCAGCGGGGGGAGGTTGGGAGGGGGGCCAGCGTCGCCGCCGCTTACTTCCGGAAGGCCGAAACGATCGCTTCGCCGTCGGCGCCGGAGGCCTTGGTCCATTCCTCGGTCATCGTCTTGCCGATGGCGGCGAAGCCGTCCTTGATCGCCGGGGACGGGGTCAGCACCTTCATGCCGTTGCCGGACAGGGTCTTGTTCAGTTCCTCCGTCTTCTTCTCCCACTCGGTCCAGCCGGTGGCCTCGGCCTTGGCGGCGGCCTGCTCGACGGCCTTCTTCGTGGCGTCGTCCAGGCCCTTCCAGACCTCGGTGCTGACGAACACCATGTTGCGCGGCAACCAAGCCTGCACGTCGTAATAGACGTTCACGAAGTCCCACGCCTTGGTGTCAACGCCGGTGGCGGCGGAGGTCATCATGGCGGTGACGATGCCGGTGCCGAAGGCCTGGGACACCTCGGCGGCCTCGATCTTGGTCGGCACGGCGCCGGCCAGCTCGGCGATGCGGGTGGTCGCCGGGTTGTAGGCGCGGAACTTCTGCCCCTTCAGGTCGGCGACGGAGCTGATCTCCTGCTTCACGTAGAGGCCCTGCGGCGGCCACGGGATCGAGTAGAGGAGCTTCAGGCGCTGACGCTCCAGCTTCTTCTCCAGATACGGCTTGGACACCTCGTAGAGCTTCTTCGAGGCGGCAAAGTCGGTCGCCAGGAAGGGCACGGAATCGAGACCGTACAGCGGGTCCTCGTTCGCCCAGGAGCTGATGAGAACCTCACCGATCTGGGCCTGCCCCGACTGGACGGCGCGCTTGATCTCCGGATGCTTGACCAGCGAGCCGTTGGAATGGACGGTGATCTGGATCTTGCCGTTGGTGGCCGCCTTCACCTCCTCGGCGAACTGGCGCACCGTGATGGTGTGCAGGTTCGTGTCGGGGTAGGGAGTCGGCATGTCCCAGGTCTCGGCGAAGGCCGCGACCGGGGTGGCGCAGAGGCCGACGCCGAAGGCGGCGGCGGCGAGGCGGGTACGCAGGGTGATCGCGGTCATGTCATGAAGCTCCCTGTTCTTGTCTGAAGAGTTGCGCGACCGAAGGTGACACGCCCTCCAGTTCGGCGTTCAGCCGGTCGGTGACCAGCATGTGGCCGGGGCTGTGGGCGATGGCGAAGGGCAGGCGGGCGGCGGCGAGCGCCACCTGGGGGGTGACCCCGCAGGCCCAGAAGACGGGGACCTCGCCGGGGGCGAGCGGGACGGCGTCGCCGAACTCCGGCTGCGACAGGTCGCGGATGCCGAGCGCCGCCGGGTCGCCGATGTGGACCGGCGCGCCGTGGACGGCGGCGTAGCGCCCGGTCACCGCGGCGGCGCGTTTGGCCTGCGCGGGCGTCATCGGGCGCATCGACACCACCATGCGCCCGGCGAAGGGCGGGACGGCCACGCAGTCCCGGCCGGTCACGTACATCGGCACGTTGCAGCCGCGCTCGATGTGGCGGACGGGCAGGCCGGCGGCGAGCAGCGCCTCCTCGAAGGAGAAGGAGCAGCCGATGGCGAAGGCGACCAGATCGTCGCGCCAGACGGACAGCAGATCCTCCGGTTCCTCCGTCAGCAGGCCGTCGCGGTAGACGCGGTAGCGCGGGAAATCGGTGCGCAGGTCGAGGTCCACGCCAAGCTCCGCGAAGCGGTGATCGCCCGGCTTCGACACGGCGAGCAGCGGGCAGGGCACCGGGTTGGCGCGGCAGAAGCGCTCAAAGGCGGAGGCGACCTCGGCGGGAACGATGGCGAGGTTCGCCTGCACATGGCCCGGCGCCAGTCCGGCGGTCGGCCCGCGATGCTCTCCCCGGCGGATCGCCAGACGCGCCAGCAGGGCGGCGGAAGCGGTGCCGGGCGGAAACGGGGTGATTGGGGTCACGGACTGCATGGCGGGCAAAACCTCGGTGACCAAACTGTTGCGTCCTAAAGGTTCACGCATCCGTCCGATCCGTCAAATTTTCATTTTTGATCGTTTGCGATAAACGGCGTTTATCAGTCGGCGCCCCATGCCGTTGCGCCCGAACGATTTCCAGCGCCATGTCCGCCACGATGGGCACCAGCGGGTTGTCGCTGTCCACCGGGTGGCAGATGGTGAAGTCGAGGTCGGGCAACGGGTCTTCCGCCGGGATCAGCCGCAGCAGCCCTTCCGCCAGTTCGCGCTCGATCACCGCGGGTGGGATGGCGCTGATGCCGATGCCGTCCAGGGTCATCCGCACGATGCTGGCGAGCGAGCTGTTGCCATAGAAGCGCAGCGGCGGCAGGCCGGGCCGCTTGAACATCTGCTGGATGGCCACCGACGGCTTGGTTTGCCGGGAGAAGGTGATGACCGGGTAGCGCGCCAGATCGGCCAGCCCCAGCCGCCCGGCGGGGAGGTCGAGCGACGGGCTGGCCACCCAGGCCATGGGGTAGCTGCTCAGCGCCTCGTTGCGCATGTCCGGTTCGGCCACCGGTCCCAGCATGAAGGCGATGTCCAGGTCGTGCGCCAGCAGCCCGTTGCGCAGATGGATGGAGGTGTCCACCTCGATCTCCAGGCTGACCAGCGGGAAGCGGTTGTGCAGCCGTTCGATCAGGCGGCTCAGCCATGTGTGCACGATGGTTTCCGCCACGCCCAGCCGGATCAGCCCGCGCAGGGTCGTCGACTCGGCGACCGCGTGCACCAGCTCGGCCTGAAGCGTCAGCATCCGCTCGGCATGGTCGAGCAGTTCCATGCCCTTCAACGTCAGCGTGACCCGCCGCGTGCCGCGGTTGAACAGCTGGACGCCCAGCTCCTTTTCCAACTGGGCGATGCGGGCGGAGATGGCCGGCTGGGTGGTGTTCAGCCGACCCGCCGCCGCGCGGAAGCCGCCCAAACGGGCGATCCACACGAAGGCTTCCAAGTTCTTCAGGTCCAGCATCGCCGAATCGCCCCGCATCCCATAGCCGTTGTTACAGTCTGTTACCAAATGGCTGTAGGATGGACATTAACCTGCAAAGCCTCTCCTGCGATAATGGGCCGCATTGCATTATCGCAAAATGGTGCGCTCCGGCCGGACCGGGCAGCCCCACCGGGAGTTCGATGTGACGAAACGCATAGCGCTGTTTGCGCTCCTGCTGGCCGCGCTGATTGGCGGTGGCTACTGGTACACGCACCGGGCGGGCGGGGCCGACGCGCAGACGGCGAAGGCCGCCGCCCCGGCGGGACCGCGCGCCCTTCCGGTGGTCATCCAGACGGTCGAGACGCGCGCGGTGCCGGAGCGGCTGGGCACCATCGGCTCGGTCCAGCCGGTGGCCGCCATCGCGATCAAGGCGCGCGTCGATTCGGTGGTCGAGACGGTCCATTTCACCGAGGGGCAGGAGGTGAAGGCGGGGGACCTGCTGTTCACACTCGACTCCCGCGCGCTGGAGGCGCAGCTCCGTCAGGCCCAGGCCAATCTGGAACGCGACCGCGCCAATCTCGACAAGGCGCGTGGCGACGTGAAGCGTTACGAACAGCTCGTCCGTTCCAACACCGTCGCCCGCCAGCAATACGACGCCGCCGTGGCCGCCGCCGACGCGCTGGAGGCCACGGTTAAGGCCGGGCAGGCGGCCATCGAGGCGGCCAAGGTCTCGCTCAGCTTCACCCGCATCGCGGCCCCGATGGACGGGCGCACCGGCGCGGTGAACGCCAAGCCCGGCACCATGGTGCGCGGAGCGGACGCCACGCCGCTGGTGACGCTGACCCAGCTCCGCCCGATCACCGTCGCCTTCAACGTGCCGGAACGCCACCTGCCGACCATCCGCGCGGCGATGGAGACGAGCACGCTGGCGGTCACCGCCGGCATTCCCGGCGCCGCCGTCCCGCCCGCCGAAGGCGTCCTGAACTTCGTGGACAGCCAAGTGGATCAGCAGACCGGCACGATCCTGGTGAAGGGACAGTTCGTCAACGCCGACACCCGGCTGTGGCCCGGCCAGTTCGTCGATGTGGTCCTGACCCTGCGGGTCGAGCCGCAGGCACTGACCCTCCCGCAGGAAGCGGTGCAGACCGGCCAGCAGGGCCGCTTCGTCTATGTGGTCAAGCCGGACGACACGGTGGAGATCCGAAACGTCACCGTGGCGCGCAGCCAGGAGGGCTTGGCGGTCATCGCCGACGGGGTGCAGGCCGGTGAGCGTGTGGTGGTGGACGGCCAGTCCCGCCTGTATCCCGGCGCCAAGGTCGCCGCCGCCAAGAACGGCGGCAAGGAGGGTGCCAACGGCAAGGCTCCGCTCACCGGAGGCGCGTCATGACCCTCTCGGAGCTGTGCATCCGCCGTCCGGTGATGACCATCCTGCTGACGGCGGCGCTGGTTCTGGGGGGCCTCGCCGCCTACCGCCAATTGCCCGTCGCGGCGCTGCCGCGGGTGGATTTCCCGGTCATCAACGTCTCCGCCACGCTGCCCGGCGCCAGCCCGGAAACCATGGCGGCCTCCGTCGCTAGCCCGCTGGAGCGCGAGTTCTCGACGATCGCCGGCATCGACACGATCACCTCGACGTCGAGCCTCGGCAACACCTCGATCACCATCCAGTTCGTTCTGGAACGCGACATCGACGCCGCCGCGCAGGACGTGCAGGCGGCCATCGCCCGCACCCAGCGCCGCCTGCCGGCGGAGATGACCACCGCGCCCAGCTACCGCAAGGTGAACCCGGCCGACCAGCCGGTCCTGATGCTGGCCCTCTCGTCGCCGACGCTGACGCTGTCCTCGCTGAACGACTTCGCGGAAACCGCGGTCCAGCCCAAGGTCGCCACCCTGCCGGGCGTCGCCCAGGTGCAGATTTACGGCGCGCAGAAATACGCCGTGCGCGTCCAGGTGGACCCCAACGCGCTGGCCGTGCGCGGCATCGGCATCGACGAGCTTCAGAAGGCGCTGGCCGCCGCCAACGCCAACACCCCGGTCGGCACGCTGTCCGGCGCCCGGCAGCAGCTCGTCCTCGCCGCAAACCCGCAGCTCCCCGACGCCGACGCCTTCCGCGGCCTGATCGTCGCCTACCGCAACGGCGCCCCGGTCCGGCTGGGCGACGTGGCGAACGTTCTGGACAGCGTCGAGAACGCCCGCACGGCGAGCTGGCACAACGGCACCCGCGCCATCGTGATGGCCGTGCAGCGCCAGCCCGACGCCAACACCGTGGACGTGGTCGACCGGGTGCGCAACCTGCTGCCCACCTTCCGCGCGCAGCTTCCGCCCAGCGCGAAGGTGGAGGTGGTGAACGACCGTTCCACCTCGATCCGCGAGGCGGTGGAGGACGTGCAGTTCACGCTGGGCCTGACCATCGCGCTGGTCGTGCTGGTCATCTTCCTGTTCCTGCGCCGGCTGACGGCGACGATGATCCCGGCGCTGACCGTCCCGATCTCGCTGATCGCGACGGCGGGCGGGATGCATCTGATGGGCTTCTCCATCGACAACATCTCGCTGATGGCGCTGACGCTGGCGGTCGGCCTCGTCGTGGACGACGCCATCGTGATGATGGAGAACATCGTCCGCTACGTCGAAGAGGGGATGCAGCCCTTCGAGGCGGCCCTCAAGGGCTCGCGGGAGATCGGCTTCACCATCATTTCCATCACCGTGTCGCTGGTGGCCGTCTTCATCCCGATCCTGCTGATGGGCGGGGTGGTCGGGCGCGTCTTCCACGAATTCGCGCTGGTGGTCACCATGGCGATCAGCGCCTCGGCCTTCGTGGCGCTGACGCTGACGCCGATGATGTGCGCGCGCATGCTGACCCATGAACCGCATGGCGCCAAGGAGGGCTGGTTCGGGCGCGTCCTGGAGGGCGGCTTCTCCGCGCTGCACCGCGGCTACGCGGTGACCCTGCGGCTGGCGCTGAAGCACCGCCCGGTGATGGGCCTCGTCATGATCGCGACGGTGGTCGGCTCCGCCCTGCTGTTCCAGGCGATCCCCAAGGGCTTCTTCCCGACGGAGGACATCGGCCAGATCACCGTTTCGACGGAGGCCGCACCCGACATCTCCTTCCCGGCCATGGCCGAGCGGCAGCAGGAGGTGGCGCGGATCATCCAGGCCCATCCGGCGGTTGCCAACATGACCTCGTCGGTCGCCATCGGCGGCAATTCGGTCAACACCGGCCGGATGTTCGTCGTGCTGAAGCCGCGCGCCGAGCGGCCGCCGGCGGGCGAGGTGATCCAGCAGCTCCGCCGCCAACTCGCCGGCATTCCCGGCATGGCGGTCTACATGCAGCCGGTGCAGAATCTGCGCATCGGCGGCCGTTCGTCCAAGAACGAGTTCCAGTACACGATCCAGGGACTGAACACGGAGGAACTGTACGCCTGGTCGGGACGGCTGGAGCGGGCGATGCACGGCATCCCGATCCTTCAGGACGTGACCAGCGACCTCCAGCTCAACAGCCCGCAGGCCTATGTGCATGTGGACCGAGAAAAGGCGGCGACGCTGGGCATCGGCGTCGATCAGGTGCGCTCGACCCTCTACAGCGCCTTCGGCCAGCGGCAGGTTTCCACCATCTACACGCCGACCAACGACTATCAGGTGCTGATCGAGCTGGCGCCGAAGTACCAGCAGGACGACAACGCGCTGTCGCGCATCTATGTGCGTTCCGGCTCCGGCAAGCTGGTGCCGCTGGACGCCTTCGCCAGCGTGCAGCGCACCGCCGGGCCGCTGACGGTCAACCACCAGGGCCAGCTTCCCGCCGTCACCCTGTCCTTCAACGTGGCGCCCGGCCATTCGCTGGGCGAGGCGGTGAACGCCGTCCGGCAGGCGGAGCTTGAGATGGCCCTGCCGCCGGGCATCACCACCGGCTTCGCCGGCACCGCCCAGGTCTTCGAGGACGCGCAGAAGAGCCAGGGTCTGCTGCTGCTGGCGGCGGTGCTGGTGATCTACATCGTGCTCGGCGTGCTGTATGAGAGCTTCATCCACCCGCTGACCATCCTGTCCGGCCTGCCGTCCGCGGCCATCGGGGCGCTGGCGACGCTGATGGTGTTCGGGCAGGAGCTGAGCGTCATCGCGATCATCGGCATCCTGATGCTGATCGGCATCGTGAAGAAGAACGCGATCATGATGATCGACTTCGCCATAGACGCGCAGCGCAACCAGGGCATGACCGCGCGCGAGGCGATCGAGCAGGCCTGCCTGCTGCGCTTCCGCCCGATCATGATGACGACGATGGCGGCGATCATGGGCACCCTGCCCATCGCCGTCGCCCATGGCGCCGCCGCGGAGCTTCGCCAGCCGCTCGGCCTCGCCGTGGTCGGCGGTCTGTGCGTGTCGCAGATCCTGACGCTCTACATCACGCCGGTGCTGTTCCTCTACATGGAGGACGCCGGCAACGCCGTCTCCCGCCTGTGGAAGCGCCGCGGCGGCGTTGCCCCGGAGGCGCCGCATCCGGTGCCGGGCGCGGAATGAGTGGCAAGGGCTAGTTTGCGCTGCCGGCCAGCCGCTTCACCAGCTCGCGGCTGTGGCTGGGCAGCGCGTCCAGCCGGCGGACGCAGACGACCAGCGAGCGCACCGCCCAGGGGTCGGTCAGGCGCACAGCGCGGATTTTCGTGAAGCGGCGGCAGCGCTTCGCCGAGGCTTCCGGGACGATGCCGAGCCCAACCCCCTGCTCGACCATCCGGCAGATCCCGTCGAAGCCGCGCACCCGCACGCGCAGCTTCAACGGGCGGCCGCCGCGGATGGCGTGTTCGTTGATGTGCTGCTGAAAGGCGTTGCGCGACGCCAGCCCGACAAAATCCTCCTCCATGACCTCGCGGAAGGCGACGCTGCGGCGGTTCGCCAGCGGGTGGCCGTGCGGCGTGACCAGCACCATGCGGTCGGTGCGGAAGGGAAAGACCTCCAGCCCCGACAGGTCGGCGTGGTCGGAGACCACCCCAGCGTCGGCCAGACCCTCCGCCACCGCCCGCGCGATCTCGTGGCTGGGCCTTTCCTCCAGATCGATGTCGATGTTGGGGTGGGCGGCGAGGAACGGCGCCAGGGCCTCGGGTAGGAATTCGGCCAGGGCGGCGGTGTTGGCGAGCAGCCGGACATGGCCCTTCAGCCCCTTGGCGTAGTCGCCCAACTCGCCCCGCATCCGCTCGATTTGCTGGAGAAGGAGGCGGGCGTGATGGACCAGCGCCTGTCCCGCCGGGGTCGGGCGGACACCGCGCCGCCCACGCTCCAGCAGCGGCACACCGAGCGTCTCCTCCATGCCGCGGATGCGCGCGCTCGCCGAGGCGAGGGCGAGGTGCGTCCGCTCCGCGCCGTGGGTGATGCTTTCCGCCTCCGCCACGTTCAGGAACAGGCGCAGGTCGGTCAGGTCGAAGCGCATGGGCGGGGTCTCCGGCGAGGCATCAGCCTTCGTCTAATCCGAAGACTGGCTGCGTGACATCCACATTGCCGGAAGCCGTGGCCAGGCTTCAAGTGGTGGGCATGACCGACCTTCCTCTCCTCATCGTCGCCGCCATGGCCCTGACCTTCCTGCTGGCCGGGTTCGTCAAGGGCATGATCGGCCTGGGCCTGCCGACCGTCGCCATGGGTCTGCTCGGCCTCGTCATGCCGCCCGCCGAGGCGGCGGTGATCCTGATCGTGCCTTCGCTGGTGACGAATCTCTGGCAACTGGCCTTCGGCCCCGGCCTTGGCGCCACCGTCGAGCGATTCTGGCCGATGATGCTGGGGATCACGCTGGGCACTTGGGCCGGGGCGGGGCTGCTGGCCGGGGCCTCGTCGGGGCAGGCCGCGGCGGCGCTGGGCGGTGCGCTGGCGCTCTATGCGGCGGCCGGGCTGGTGAAGCTGCCGCTGCGGGTGCCGCCTGCGGCGGAATCCTGGCTGTCGCCGCTGGTCGGCGTGGCGACCGGGGTGGTGACGGCGGCCACCGGCGTCTTCGTCATCCCCGCCGTGCCCTACCTCCAGGCGCTGGAGCTGGAGCGCGACCGGCTGATCCAGGCGCTCGGCCTGTCCTTCACGGTGTCCACGCTGGCTCTGGCCGCCGGGCTGGCGCAACACGGGCTGTTCGACGGCACGCTGGCCTGGGGCTCACTGGCCTCGCTGCTGCCGGCCTTGGCCGGGATGGCGCTCGGCCAGAGCCTCCGCCGGCGGGTGCGGGCGGAGGTGTTCCGACGCTGCTTCTTCCTCGGCCTTCTCGCGCTCGGGCTGTTCCTGATGCTGGAGCATCTGGGGTGAGGAGCTACTCCGCCGCCGTGCCGTGCGCCACGGCGTCCGGGTCCTTGTGGGCGAACCAGCGCTTGAAGCGCCGCGACAGCGCGTCGAGATAGGTGAGGATTACGGGAACCACCAAGAGGGTGAGCAGGGTGGAGCTGATGAGGCCGCCGATCACCGCATGGGCCATGGGCGCCCGCTGCTGCGCGCCCTCGCCGATGCCGAGAGCCAGCGGAATCATGCCGAAGATCATCGCCATGGTGGTCATCACGATGGGGCGCAGCCGGATGATCCCGGCCTCGACCACCGCGTCGCGCAGGTCCACCCCGCGGGCGCGGGCTTGGTTGGCGAAGTCGACCAGCAGGATCGCATTCTTGGTCACCAGTCCCATCAGCATGATGAAGCCGATGGCGCTGAAGATGTTCAGGGTGGAGCCGGCGACGAGAAGCCCTAGGAACACCCCGACCAGCGACAGCGGCAGCGACATCATGATGGCGATGGGCTGCAGGAAGCTGCCGAACTGGGAGGCCAGGATCAGGTAGATCAGGATCACCGCCAGCAGCAGCGCCTGCGTGGCGTAGGCCGACGTCTCGGCGATGTCCTTGGTCGAGCCGCCGAAGACGATGCGGTAGCCGGGCGGCAGCTTGATCTCCGCGATGGCCGCCTGGAGCTCCTTGCCGGCGTCGCCGGCTGGGCGGCCCTGGACGTTGGCCTGGACATTCACCTCGCGCGACAGGTCGCGGCGGTTGATCTGCGAGGCGCCGAGCGTCGTCTCGACCCGGCTGACCTGCGACAGCGGCACCATGCGCGGCGCCCCCTCGGCGTCGTTGGAGCCGGTCAGGTAAATGCGGTCGAGGTCGGCGCGGCCCATCCGGTCGCTTTCCGGCAGGCGCACCAGCACGTCGTAGGTCTCGCCGTCCGGCGCCTTCCAGGTGGACACCTTGTCGCCGGCGAAGAGGGGGCGCAGCGTGTTCGCCACCTGCGCCGTGCCGACGCCGAGGTCGCTCGCCAGATCGCGTTCCAGCCGCACCGAGAGGGTCGGCTTGGCGGCCTTCAGGCTGACGTCCACGTCCACGAAGCCGCGGATGCCGGCCATGGCGGCGGTCACCTGCTTGCCGATGCGGTCCAACTCCGCAATGTCGCGGCCCTGGACGGACACCTGGATCTGTTTCTGCACGCCGCCGACGCCGGGAATGCCGATGCCGATCTGAACGCCGGGGATCGCCGACAGCCGCTCGCGGAGCGGCGGGGCCAGCGTGTTCGGGGTGCGTGTGCGCTGGTCGATCGGCTTCAGCCGGACATAGACGCTGCCCCGGTTCTTGCCGACCGACGCGCCCGTGTTCACCGTGGAATAGGTGTAGGCGACCTCCGGGAACTCGCGGATCGCCGCCTCCACCTGCCGCAGCTTGGCCGCCGTGTAGTCGAGGGACGACCCGACCGGCGTCTCCACATCGACGATGGATTCCCCGAGGTCGGCGGCGGGAACGAACTCGACACCGATGCGCGGCACCAGGAAAAAGCTGCCGACGAAGATCGCCAGCGCCATCAGCAGCACCAGCCAGCGCCAGCGCAGCGCCCAGCGGAGAGTCCGGCCGTAGACCCGCGCCAGCGCGTCGAAGGCGCTCTGGAAGCCCGCCGCGAAGCGCCCGAAGACGCCGCGCCCGTGCCGCCCGTGGGCCGCCGGGTCGTACCACAGGCTGGACAGCATGGGGTCAAGCGTGAAGGACACGAACAGCGAGATCAGCACCGCCGCCGACACGGTGATGCCGAATTGCAGGAAGAAGCGTCCGATGATGCCGCCCATGAAGGCCACGGGCAGGAACACCGCCACGATGGTCAGCGTGGTCGCCAGGACGGCCAGACCGATTTCCTTGGTGCCGTCCAGCGCTGCCTGCCGGTGCCCCTGGCCCTTGCCGAGATGGCGCATGATGTTCTCGCGCACCACGATGGCGTCGTCGATCAGGATGCCGATGGCCAGCGACAACGCCATCAGCGTCATCGTGTTCAGCGTGAAGCCGAAGGCCGCCAGCACGCCGAAGGTGCCCATCACCGCCACCGGGAGGGTCAGCGCCGTGATCACCGTGCTGCGCCAGGACCCCAGGAAGACCATGACGATGGCGATGGTCAGAACGCCGCCCTCGACCAGCGTGCGCTGCACGTTGGTCAGCGAGTTGGTGATCCCGCGCGAGGTGTCGCGCACCACCTCCAGGGCGACGTCGGAGGGCAGGGAGCCGTCGCGGCGCAACTCGTCCAGCGCCTTGTAGAGGCCGCGCGCCACCTCCACCGTGTTGGAGCCCTGGATCTTCACCACGTCGACGGCCAGAGCCGGCTGCCCGTTGAACAAGGCGACGGAGTCCTGCTCCTCCTGACCGTCAAGCACCTCGGCGACCTGACGCAGCCGCACCGGCTCGCCGCCGCGGCGCGCGACGATGATGTCGAGAAGTTCCCGCGGGTTGATCACCCGCCCGTCCACCTGCACGACGCGCTCCGCCCCGTTGCCGGAGACGGTGCCGGCCGGAATGTCCTGGTTCTCGTCGCGGATCGCCTTGAGCACCTGATCGACGCCGACGCCCAGCGCCTCCAGCCGTTCGGGCCGCAGCCGCACCTGGACCTGCCGCTTGACCCCGCCGGCGATGGTCGCCCGTCCGACGCCGCGCACGTTCTGCAGGCGCTTCAGGACGATCTGGTCGGCCATGGTGGTCAGGTCGCGCAAGGACCGGATGTCCGACTTGACCGCGAGGGAGAGGATGGGCTGGTCGTCCGGGTTGAAGCGGGTGATCTGCGGGTCCTTCACCTCGTCCCGGAATCTGGGGCGCAGGGCCGACACCTTCTCGCGCACGTCCTGCAACGCCTGGGTCGAGGCGGTCTTCAGGTCGAACTCGGCGATCACCACCGACTGGCTCTCGTAGGAGCGGGAGGTCAGCGTCTTGATGCCGGCGATGGTGTTGACCGCGTCCTCGATGGGGCGGGTGACGTCGGTCTCGACCGATTCCGGGCTGGCGCCGGGATATTCGGTGGAGACGACGACCAGCGGGAAATCCACGTCGGGAAACTGGTCGACGCCCAGCCGGTTGTAGGAGAACAGGCCCAGCACCATCAGCGCCACCATCATCATGGTGGCGAAGACGGGGTTGTCGACGCTGATGCGGGTGATCGGCATGGCGCGGCCTGTCCCTTACGAACCCATGACCTTGACGGTCCGCCCGGCGGTCAGGCCGGGCAGGGGGGCGGTCACCGCCAGATCGCCGTCGGCCAGCCCGCGCACCTGAACGAGATCGCCGCGCGACCAGGCGCCCAGCACCTCGACCTTGCGGCGCTCCACCCGCCCCCTGGAGACGACCAGCACGAAGTCGCCGTCCTGGTCGTGGCGGACGGCCGCCGGGGGCAGGGCAAAGGCGCCCTCCACCTCGTCGACCACCGCGTCGCCCGCGGCGAACATGCCGCCGCGCAAGGCTCCGTCAGCGTTGTCCAGGACGATGTAGACGGGAATGGCGCGGGTGCCGGCGCGGGCCATCGGGTTGATGCGGGCGATCCGGCCGACGAAGTCCCGCTCGCCGAAACCCTCGACGCGCAGCCGCACGGTCTGGCCAGGCTTCAGCCGGGCCACGTCGTCGGCGGGCACCGCCGCCTCGACCTCGACGCGGCTGAGATCGACGACGGAGAACATCTTTGTGTTGACCGCCAGCGTCTCGCCGGGATTGACCGCCCGCTCGGCCACCGTGCCGTCGATCGGGCTGGCCACCACCGCGTCGCGCAACGCCTTGCGGGCGAGATCCACCTGGGCCTCCAGCGCCGCGACGGCGGCCTGCTGGAAGCGGAAGGTGCTCTGCGCCTGATCCATGTTGGTTTCCGACACGATGTCCTTCTGGCGCAGCGCCAGATTCTTGGCGCGGGTCTTGTCCGCCAGGACGAGCTGCGCCTTGGCGCCTTCCAGGTTGCTCAGCTTCTCGTCCAGCTTGGCCTGAAGCTCCACGGTGTCGAAGCGGGCGAGCAGTTCGCCCTTGCGGACGGCCTGCCCCTCGCGCACCGGCACCTCGATCAGCCGGGCGGCGACCTCCGACTTCACCATGGACTGTTCCATCGGATTCACGGAGCCGCTGAGCCGCACCAGCTCGGTCAGGCGGCGCGGGGCCATGCGGGTCAGTTCGACGGGCGACAGCTCCACCGCACGTTCCGCCGGGGGCAGGCCGGCCGCGGCGGGGGGGACCGCGTCGTGGCTGCTCGTGGCCTTCCAGGCGACGCCGCCCGCGGCCAGCGCCCCGACGATCAGCAGGGGCAGCAGAAGACGGCGCCGCGGCTTGGCGGAGGGACCATCGGAACGGGCGGCGTCGATCATGGGGTGCGGTCCTTGGGTTCGGCCCTCAGCCCGTTGAGGACGAGGTCGAGATAGGCGTCGAGGTAGGATTCGGCGGAGGCCGCGGCGGGGTCCGGCTCGAAGGGGCGCAACGAGTGGTTCCACAGCGAGAGCATGCTGAGCGGGGCGGCGATCACGCGGGCCATCTGTTCCACGTTGACGGGCCGGAACTCCCCGCGCTCGATGCCGCGGTGCAGGATGCGCGCGAAGAAGCGCCGCCCGCGCAGGACAACCTCCTCCATGTAGAAGCGGGCGAGGTCGGGGAAGTTCTGCGCTTCGGCGATGACCAGCTTCGACAGTCCGGCGTTGGGGCTCTGCTCCATCTCCCAGAAACCGCGGGTCAGGATGCGCAGGAACTCCTCACTGCTGCCGGTGAAGCTGTCCAGCAGGTCTTCCCCTATCTGGAACTGCGGCAGGATGGACTGCCGGACGACCGCTTTGAACAGCCCTTCCTTGTTCTCGAAATAGAGGTAGGGCAGCCCGACGCTGACCCCGGCCCGGCGGGCGACATGCTCCAGCTTGGTTGCGGCAAATCCGCGCGAGATGAACAGGTCGCGCGCCGCCTCGATCACCTCGGCGGGGCGGGCCTCCTTGCGCCGGGACCGGCGTGACGGGGGAAGGGGAGAGCTGTCGGGCATTGCTGCGTGTCTATAAATGAACGTTCATTCAATATGAAATGGTCTATGAAAAGTCAAGCGGTTGCGGGGCCGCGGCGGTCAGCCCTGCAAGTTTAGGGCGTGACAGGAATGGGTCTCTCGCCTGCATCGGCAAAGACCGCAACAGTGTCAAATGGGACAGAAAAAGGGCGAATGCGGATGAACAGCATTTGCCTGAAAACCATTCCAATGGGCTATGAAAAAGGGAAAGGCCGTGGAATCAGGACATTACACCCGCCTTGTTGCTTGACAGCCGGCACCATTACATCGCAAAGAGAGGGTAACGCTTTCGATCTTTGTGCAATCAGCACGGACCCCTCCTCGTGGCTTATCGTGACTTCACCGCGGCTCGCACCGCCGGTGCCGCCCTGATTCTCGCCCTCGGCTTGGCGGGTTGCGCCTCGAACGCTCCGGAAACGGCGGACCTCGCCGTCAAGGCCCCGGAGGTGGCCGTCGTCCCGATTGATCCGAACGACCCGCTCGGCCGCTGGGTCCCCCACATGCGTGAGGCGTCGGAGCGGTTCGACGTGCCGGAGAAGTGGATCAGGGCCGTGATGATGCGCGAGAGCGGCGGGCGTTCCGTCGTGAACGGACGCACCATCACCAGCCATGCCGGCGCCATCGGGCTGATGCAGGTGATGCCCGGCACCTACGACATGATGCGCACGCAATACGGACTGGGCTCCGATCCGTCCGACCCGCGCGACAACATCCTGGCCGGCACCGCCTATCTGCGGGAGATGTACGACCTGTTCGGCGCGCCGGGCTTCCTTGCCGCCTACAATTGCGGCCCGGCCTGCTACGCCTCGCACCTCGCGGGCAAGCAGAGGCTGCCGCGGGAAACCCGGATGTACATCGCCGCCTTGACGCCGACGCTGCGCGGCGTGGCGCCGCGCGAGCCATCGCAGGCGGCGGGAGCCAGCGCGATCGAGGTCGCCATCGTTCCGGCGAGCGCCCCTACGACGCAATCCGCGGCTTCGGCTGCCAAACCCGCCACCAAGCCGGCGGCTCCGGAACCGGTCGCCGTCGCCGCGGTGGTCCCGGAGCCGGTGGCGCCGGTGCCGCAAACCCCGGCCTTTCCGGCGCCGGTCGCCGTGGCCGCTCTGGAGCCGCGCCCGGCGCCTCTGGTGGTGGAGCCCATGGGTCGCGGCGAGGCCCGCCCGCCCGCGGAATTCGTCGCCGCCACCGACCGCGCCGCGCCGGTCACTGCCCGCTCCGGACGGACGCCGTCCCGGACGGTGGAAACCCTGGTCGCCGAGGCGATGCTGCCGCCCAACGCGGTCGGCAAGGGAGAGCGGGTGGTCATCCGCTTCGTGTCCCAGCGCAGCGGCGGCTGCGGCAGCCTGGAGGGCCGGGACCGCGTCTGCGTCGCCCTGGCCGGAGGAGAAGGCGCCGGCCTGTAACGGCCTTCGTCCGCTCCCGTTTCACAGCATCGGCAACAACCAGAGGCGGCGCCCACCGGACGGTCGGGCGCCGTCTTCGGTTTTCCACAATAGCCTCATCCCCAATTCCCCGAGCATATAGGTACTCAAACGATAAAGCCCCGGAGGAGCCGCCCCGCGCGGCCCATCCGGAAGAACAAAGAGTTCGGGGGAACGCTGCGGATGAGGTGCGGAGATGGTATCCGGTGCAAGTGAACGGGCAAAACGCTCGACTTTCCAAGTCGTTGTGGTGGATTGCCTGATTGCGGGAGTCGTGGTGGCCGCCCTGGCGGTGTTCGGCGGCATGACCGCCATGGAGGCGACGCGGATCGCCGACGGCAACGCCGAGCTGGCGCAGCGGGTGGCCGAGAATCAGCGGATCGCGCTGGAGGCCGAACGGCTCGCCAAATTGGGCGAGGCGGTGATCGCCAGCGGCGACGAGGCGACTCGGGCCGACGCGCTGACCAGCCTGGACGGCCACGCCGCGCGAATGTCCGCCAACGCCGCGCCGGACATCGCGCAGACCGTCGCCAAGGCGGTCGCGGCCAGCCGGGAGGCCGCGGCCATCGGCGCCAAGGTCGAGGCGCTGGACAAGAAATTCGGCTTCAACATCAGCCGCGCGGAAAGCCTGTCGGGCGACATCGCCCGCGGCCTGTCGGCGGCGATGCGCGCGACCGCGCAACCGGCGGACGAGCAGGCGCTCGCCACGCTCTTCTCGACGATCCGCGACGCCAAGTTCCTGCTGACCCGCCTGCCGTCCCAGCTCTACCCGCCGGCGGTCGGCAACGACCTGCGCCAGTTCCGCGAACACATGGCCAAGGCCATGGAATTGCGCCGGCATCTGCCGTCTGCCGACGAGTTCGAGAGCGTCGCCGACGATATCGCGTCCTTCGCCGCGCTCGACGAGGCCTTCGCGCAGCGCACCGAAACGCTGCGCCTGACCACCGACGCCCACGCCCACAACCAGGAGGTCCGCACGCTGGTCGATGGGCTGGTGCAGGGGATGAACGCCGCCTCCGACGCAGTGACCGCGCGCAGCCAGGAGGGAGCGGCGGCGCTGACCGCGGTGCTCGACCGGCTGACGCTGATCGCGCTGGGCGCCTTCGTGCTGATCGGGCTAATCGGCGGCCTCAATATGCTGCTGGGCTACCGCTTCATCATGCAGCCGGTGCGCGACGCCAGCCGGGCGCTTCAGGCGCTGACCCGCGGCGAGGGCGCGGTGCCCCTGCGTCCCTCGCCCCTGCGCGAGATCGCCGACATCCACGGCGCGGTCGAGGCGTTCCGCGACGCGCTGGACGCCCGCCAAAGGGCGGAGGAGACCCGCCGCGACCAGGAACGGCGCGCCGAGGAGGAACGTCGCGCCCTGATGGCGACGCTGGCGGACGGGCTGGAACGCAGCGTGCAGGCGGTGGCGGGGTCGCTGTCCGTGGCGGCGGCGGAGGTCACCGGCTCCGCCCGCGCGGTGGCCGGCATGGCGTCGGACACCGCGGAGCGCACCCGCGCCGCCGCGGACGCCGCCGGCACGGCGACCAGCAACGTCGGCGCCGTGGCCTCGGCCAGCGAACAACTCTCGGCCTCCATCGACGGGATCGGACGGCAGATTGCCCACTCCCGCAGCGTGGCGGAGGACGCCGTCGCCGAATCCCGGCGCGCCGACGGCCTGACAAAGGGCCTGTCGGACTCCGCCCAGAAGATCGGCGAGGTGGTCGCCATCATCACCGCCATCGCCCAGCAGACCAACCTCCTGGCTCTCAACGCCAGCATCGAGGCGGCGCGGGCCGGCGACGCCGGCAAGGGCTTCGCCGTCGTCGCCACCGAGGTGAAGGCGCTCGCCTCCCAGACCGCCTCCTCGACGGAGGAGATCGCCACGCTGGTCCACGGCATCCAGCAATCGACGACGGGGGTGGTGGACGCCATCGCCCGCATTGGTTCCACCATTGGCGTGATCGACGAGAGCGTGAGCAGCATTGCCTCGGCGGTCGAGCAGCAGCGTCAGGCGACCTCGGAGATCACCCACAATGTGCGCATCGTGGAGTGCATGAACACCGACGTGTCGTCGAACATCGGCGACGTCAGCCGCGTGGCGGTGGACACCGGACGCTCCGCCGACGCCATGATGGGGGCCGCCGACCGCCTGTCGGAACTGGCCGGCACGCTGAACGGCGCGGTCGACGACTTCCTGCGGCAGGTGCGGGCCTGACGCCGGAGCGCCGGGAGGCGCTCCCGTCACCGGATTTTCGAGCGGTCGCCCTTGTGGGTTTCCAGATACGCTTGCAGCTTGGGATCGTCGAGAATGGGCTTTCCATCGACGCCGTAGATCAGGCAGGGAACGCCCTTCGAGTTGGCCTCGCAGATGCTGATGGCGGTGGATTCCGAAGGCCCTGCGCAGCCGCCGAACTCCGGGCAGTAGACGATTCCGACGGCGCGGCCATTCTCACTGACCGCGAAGGCCTTGGCGTGGGGGATGGCCGCCCAGTCGGCAAAATACTGCATGGCCGCGGGGGCCATGCGGATGGGCTTTTGTGCGTAGGTGGTCTGGCAAGCGGCAAGCATCGTGACGCAGGTCACGAGCGCCATGGCGTTTATTTTCACAAAGCCCCCTTCGCGCATGCCTAACTAACAGGGGAATATTTATTAATATATTCTCCTGATAGGAGCAATGCGCATGATGCTCGTCCACGCATTGTCCGTTTCCGAACGCTGGCGCGGCGTGCTAACAGGCGGAACGACGACCACGCCTGCCCCCTCCGGACCCATGGAACTCCCCATTTCGCTCCGCCGCGCGGTGGACCGCGCGCTCGATGGCATCGCCCTGTCCGACCTCAAACGTGCGGCGGACCGCCTTTCCCAACGCTACCGGGCGGAGGTGCGGGACGGGCGCTTTCACCTGTCGGACGATCTGGCGGCGCGGGCCTATCTCGCCACCCGCCTGCCGGCCACTTTCGCCGCCGTCCGCTCCAGTATGGACGCGGTGGCCGAGGCGCTTCCCGATTTCGCGCCGGTGACCGCTCTGGACGTCGGGGCGGGGCCGGGGACGGCGCTGTGGGCGGCGTCCGATTGCTGGGCGAGCCTGGACGACGCCCTGCTGATCGAGGGCAGCCCGGCCATCCGCGCGGTCGGCGAAACGCTGTCCGGCGCGGCGGCGCCCGCGCGGATCGAATGGCGGGCCGGCGACGCCGCCGGGGACCTGCCGGACCTGGAACCACGCGATCTGGTGACGCTGGCCTATGTGCTGGACGAATTGGCGGAGCCGGCGCGCGACCGGCTGGTCGACCGGCTGTGGTCGCTCACCGCCGGGACGCTGCTGATCGTCGAGCCCGGCACGCCCGCCGGCTGGGCGCGCGTCGTCCGGGTGCGGCAGAGGCTGGTCGCCGCCGGCGCCCATCTGGTGGCGCCCTGCGTGCACAGCTCCGCCTGCCCACTGGCGGCACCGGACTGGTGCCATTTCTCCCGCCGGGTCGCCCGTTCCCGCCTGCACCGCATGGCCAAAGGGGCGGAGGTGCCGTGGGAGGACGAGAAGTTCGTCTACGTCGCCGCCTCCCGCCAGCCAGGCGCGCGTCCCGACGCCCGCATCATCGCACCACCCTGGAACGCCGGGAACGGGCGCATCGGCTTCAAGCTCTGCGGCCGTGACGGTGTGCAAACCGAGCGGGTTCTCGGCAAGCGCGACGGCGCCGCCTTCAAGGTCGCCCGCCGATTGGACTGGGGCGACGGCCTGTCAACCCAGGACCAGCCGGAGGCATAGGCCCTAGGCCGCGCGACGCCGTCGGCTCTCGCTGGCGCGGGACCGGCGTTCGCGTTCCAGCCGGCTGCGCAGGAAGGCCAGCACGGCGGCCTCCTCGGCCTCCAACTCGGGAAGTTCCTCGCGCAGCTCGGTCTCCACCTCGCGGGTCAGCGAGTCCAGCAGGTTGCCCTCCAGATAGGCGTCCAGAATCTCGGGATGGACGTAGCTCTTGCGGCAGACGCTGGCGGTGTTGCCGAGGCGGGCGGCCACCTGCTCGATGGCGTGGGTGACGTTGCGCTTGGCCTTGGCGGCGCTGTCGAAGGTCTCGAACTCCCGCAGCGCCATGGCGGCCAGGACGGTTCCGGCCCAGGTGCGGAAATCCTTGGCGGTGAAATCCTGTCCGGTGACGGCGCGCAGATACTCGTTCACATCGCCGGAACTGACCGCGTGGCGCTGCCCGTCGCGGTCGATGTACTGGAACAACTCGTCCCCCGGCACGTCACGGCAGGCGCGGACGACGCGGGCGAGGCGGCGGTCCTTCAGCGCGACGTTCCATTCCTTCCCGGACTTGCCCTTGAAGGTGAAGCGGATTTCCGCCCCCTCGATGTCGGCGTGGTCGTCGCGCAGGGTGGTCAGGCCGTAGCTGCTGTTCTCCCGCGCGTAGCTTTCGTTGCCGACGCGGATCAGCGTGGTTTCCAGCAGCCGCACCACGGCGGCCAGCACCTTTTCCCGCGGCAGGCCGCGGCGGGCGAGGTCGCCGTCCACCTGACGGCGGATGGCCGGCAGGGCGCGGCAGAAGTCCAGCATGCGTCCGAACTTCGTGCCTTCGCGCATCTCGGTCCAGCGCGGATGGTAGCGGTACTGCTTGCGCCCGCGCGTGTCCCGGCCGGTGGCCTGGAGATGGCCGTCGGGGTCCGGGCAGATCCAGACGCCGCGGTAGGCCGGCGGGATCGCCAGCTTGCGGATGCGCTCCAGCGTGTCCTCCTCGGTCACCCGCGTGCCGTCGGGCCAGCGGTAGGAGAAGCCCTTGCCGGCGCGGCGTCGCCGGATGCCCGGCTCGTCGTCGCAGACATAGCTCAACCCGGCGCAGGCCGCAGCCTCTTCAGCGTCGGGGCGGGGATCGGTGACCGTCAATCCGTCCATGCTGGCATCCCCATCTGTTGCTTGCGGGGAAACATCGCCGCCGCGTTTTGGTTGCATGGTTGCGGCGGGAGCGCCATTCGGCGACCATGGCCCCGGCCTTGAGGCCCGCCGGCACCGAAGGGATGAGCACGATGGAAGAGACCAAGCTGACCGCCGCCCTGCCGAACCTGGACATCCAGATCCTGCACCGGGACGACCCGGAGCGCGGGGCCGAGACGATCGCCATCCAGATCACCGCCACGCCGTCCTTCGATGCGCTGCACGGGATGATGGGGCCGGTGCTGCTGGCCTCGGCCAACCCGCTGCTCAACCCGGCCTTCGCCAACGCGAACCCGATGCTGGCCCTGTGGGCGGCGCCGATGCGGATGTGGAGCGACGCCATGCGGCAGGTCTGGGTGCCCTGGCTGCGCCTGACGCCGCCGCCGAGTGGTCGCAAGCCGTGACCAATCGCAGCCCGGTAACCGATCGTTAGGGCTATGGGCTGACCCTTTGCACGAGTCTCGTGTGGAGGGTCCTTATGTCCCAGGCGTCTTCGTGGCTGCGCGGTGCCGCGCTGTACCAGATCTACCCCCTCAGCTTCCTCGACCGGAACGGCGACGGCTGGGGCGATCTGGACGGCGTGCTGGAGGGCATCGGCCATGTGGCGTCGCTCGGCGTGCAGGGGGTATGGATCAGCCCCTTCTACCCGTCGCCGCAGAAGGACTTCGGCTACGACATCACCGACCACCGGGCGGTCGACCCGCGCATGGGCCGGCTGGAGACGGTGGACCGCATCATCGAGGCGGCGCACGGCCATGGGTTGAAGGTCATCCTGGATCTGGTCTGCGGCCACACCTCGGACGCGCACCCCTGGTTCAGCGACAGCCGCCGGTCGCGCGGCGGGGAGTTCGCCGACTGGTACGTCTGGGCCGACCCGCGCCCTGACGGCACGCCGCCCAACAACTGGCTGTCGGTGTTCGGCGGCCCCGCCTGGACCTGGGAGCCGCGGCGGCGCCAGTATTACCTGCATCATTTCCTGTCCAGCCAGCCCGCCCTGAACCTGCATGACGAGGCGGTGCTCCAGGCGCTCGGCGAGACCGCGGCCTTCTGGCTGGAGCGCGGGGTGGACGGCTTCCGCATCGACGCGGTCGATTTCTTCGCCCACGACCCGCAACTCCGCCCCAACCCTGCGGCGGCCTGGAGCGGGGCGGAACCGCCGGCCAAGCTGTTCGCTCTGCAGCAGCATCTCCACGACATGATGCACCCGGCCATTGACACCGTGCTGTCCCGGCTGCGCGCGGTGGTCGACCGCTATCCCGACCGGGTGCTGCTGGGCGAGCTGTCGAGCCAGCCGGGCGCGGCGCGGCGCATCGCCGCCTATTGCGGGCCGCAGGGATTGCACGCCGCCTACACCCTGTCGCTGGCCAAGCAGCCCTTCACCGCGCAGAACTTCGCCGGGGCGCTGACCGGCACGCCGCAGCCGGAAGCCATTTGCTGGAGCTTCTCCAACCACGATGTCGAGCGCGCCGCCAGCCGCTGGCTGCCGCCCGGTGCCGATCCGGAGCGCTTCAACGCCCTGCTCGCCACCCTGTTCGCCACGCTGCCCGGCACCGTCTGCCTCTACCAGGGGGAGGAACTGGCACTGCCCAACGCGGTGCTGGAGGCGGAAGATCTGCGCGACCCCTTCGGCATCGCCTATTGGCCCGACTTCCAGGGGCGCGACGGCAGCCGCACGCCGATGCCCTGGCGGTCCGGCGCCGCCAACGCCGGTTTCTCCAGCGCGGTCGAGACTTGGTTGCCGGTGGCGGAATCCCACCACGCCCTGGCGGTCGACGCGCAGGAGCGGCACCCCGGCAGTCCGCTCGACGTCTGGCGGGACGCCCTGCGCCTGCGCCGCCGCCATCCGGCGCTGACCCAGGGCGGCGTCGCGGCGGTGGAGGAGGCCGGCAGCGTCCTGGCCTTCGAACGGGCGGCGGAGGGTGAAGACCTTCTGGCCGTCTTCAACCTGTCCGATCACCCGGCCGAATACGCGCTGAAACGCAAGCCGCCGATGGTCGCCCTGGACCTGCCGCGTCCGCCGGGCGCGCCGGTTCCCGAGGTCACGGCGGACGGGCGGACGCTGGTCCTGCCGCCGCTCTCGGCCTTCCTGGGACGGCGCGGCTGAGGCGGTCGCCTAATCCGTAGGGCCAGGGTAGACCTGTCATGCGCTTTTGTGCGATGAATCGGAACGAAAACGCTGCTTTGTTACAGTTGTGAAAATTCCCTCGCAACAAGTGGTCCGACGGGCCGCTTGAAACGAAAAGGGAAGGCGGAGTCCACGGGAGAAGAATCGTGAAAAGACGTGCGTTTCTGAAGTCGGCGGGTGCGGGCGCTGCGGCCGCGGGTGCGGGGCTGGCGGTGGCCGGCGTGGCCGCGCCGGCCATTGCGCAGTCGCAGCCGGAAATCCAGTGGCGCCTGGCGTCGAGCTTCCCGAAGAGCACCGACATTCTGTTCGGCGCTTCGGAACTGATCGCCCGCCGCGTCGCCGAAAGCACGGATGGCAAGTTCCAGATCCGCGCGTTCCCGGGTGGTGAGCTGGTGCCCGGCCTCCAGGTGCTCGACGCCGTGCAGAACGGTTCGGTCCAGTGCGGCCACACCTGCGGCTACTACTACGTCGGCAAGGACCCGACCTTCGCCTTCGACACGGCCATTCCGTTCGGCCCGAACGCGCGCCAGACCACCGCTTGGTTCCAGGCCGGCGGTCTCGACCTGATGCGCGCCTTCATGAAGAACCACAACGTCATCCAGTTCCCGGCGGGCAACACCGGCGCCCAGATGGGCGGCTGGTACCGCAAGGAAATCAAGACCGCCGCGGACTTCCAGGGCCTGAAGATCCGCATCGCCGGCATCACCGGCCAGATCATGTCGAAGATGGGCGCCACCCCGACCCAGATCGCCGGCGCGGACGTCTATCCGGCGCTGGAAAAGGGCACCATCGACGCGACCGAGTTCGTCGGCCCCTACGACGACGAGCGGCTGGGCTTCCATCAGGTCGCCAAGTACTACTACTATCCGGGCTGGTGGGAAGGCGGGCCGAACGTCTCGCTCTACGTCAACCTGCAGGAGTGGGAAAAGCTCCCCAAGTCCTACCAGTCGATCCTGACGGCCGCCTGCGCCGAGGCGAACACCTACATGATCGCCCGTTACGATTCGGAGAACGCCAAGGCTCTGAAGCGTCTGGTCGCCAAGGGCACCATCCTGCGCGCCTATCCGCGCGACCTGATGGAGCAGGCGCACAAGATCGCCTTCGAGTATTACGACGAGCTGGCGAAGACCAACCCGAACTTCAAGACGATCTACGAGAGCTGGAAGCCGTTCCTCGACGAAACCCAGCTGTGGTTCCGCGTCGCCGAGCTGCCCTACGACAGCTTCGTCGCGTCCGCCGGCACCAAGAAGTAAGACATTTCGTCTGAGAAGGCCCCCATCCGCGCCGCGGGTGGGGGCTTTTCTTTTTGGGATCAGCCGACGTCCTGCTGCGGCATCAGCGCCATCTGGCGCTTGGCGCCGGGCTGGGCCAGCACACGGGCGTGCCACGCCTGGACGTTGGGGTAGGTGGCGATGTCGATGCTCGACTCCTCCACGAGGTCGATCCACGGGAAGGCGAAGATGTCGGCGATGCTGAGCCGCTCGCCCTCGATGAAGGTCCGCCCCGCCAGATGGCGGTCGAACTGGGCGAGCCCGCCGGCCGCCGCGGCGTCGATCCAGGGCAGGGCGTTGGCGTCGCCGTTGAACTTGCGCACCGCGCGGGCGCGCTGGACCGGCAGCAGCACGTCGGCCAGCCAGGACAGCCACTCCGCCAGCCTGATCCGCTCCGCCTCGTCCCGCCCGCCGAACCGGCCGGTCTTTTCCGCCAGATAGGTCAGGATGACACCCGATTCGGAAATGCTGAGGTCGCCGTGGACCAGGGTCGGTACCCGGCCGAAGCGGTTGATGGCGAGATAATCCGCCGACTTCTGCTGGCCGCCCCGCAGGTCGACATGGCGGTAGGCGTAGGGCACCCCGGCCATCGACAGGAACAGGACGACGCGGGTGGCAGGCTGCGAATTGAGGTTGCCGTAGACGGTGAATTCGGCGGACACGGTCGAAGAACCCTCCATGCTGGTCGCGCTTGGCCGCGCGGGTTGCCGAAAACCATGACCGCAAGCCCACCGGGACACCAGAGCAAATCGCCGGGCGCGACGCTGCTGGTTGATAAGGATGGGGGTTTCGCATCGCCTCACCCCTCCCACATGTTATCAGAGCGGAACCGGGGCCGAGCGCGCCGGAGCGAAGGATAGGAGGATCGGGTATGCGCCGTGTGGCCGCTGGACTGTTGATCGGGCTGATCGCCACCGCTGTGGCCGGATCGGCGGGCGCGCAGCCGCGGCACGGCATGGCGCTGTATGGCGAACCGAAATACGGGCCGGATTTCCGGCATTTCGATTACGTCAACCCGGACGCTCCGAAGGGCGGGAAGGTGACCCTCCAGGCCATCGGCTCCTTCGACACGCTGAACCCCTTCACGCTGCGCGGCGTGCCCGCGGCGGGGGCGGCGCTGATCTACGACACGCTGATGACCGGGTCGGCGGACGAGCCCTTCACCGAATACGGTCTGCTCGCCGAAAGCGTGGAGATGCCGGAGGACCGCTCCTCCATCACCTTCAACCTGCGCTCCGGCGCGCGGTGGCACGATGGAAAGCCGGTCACCGCCGACGACGTGGTGTTCTCCTTCACCATCCTGACGGAGAGCCATCCCTTCTACCGCAGCTATTACGGCGCCGTGGACAAGGTCGAGGCGGAGGGCGAACGCCGCGTCCGCTTCACCTTCAAGCCGGGCGACAACCTCGAGCTTCCGATGATCGTCGGGCAGCTGCCGGTGCTGCCGAAGCATTATTGGGAGGGCAAGGATTTCCAGGCGACCACGCTGGACCCGCCGCTGGGCAGCGGCCCCTATCGCATCGCGTCCTTCGATCCGGGCCGCGGCATCACCTACGAGCGGGTCGCCGACTATTGGGGCAAGGATCTGCCGGTGAATGTCGGTCGGAACAATTTCGGCAGCATGGCCTACGAGTATTACCGGGACGCCAGCGTCGCCCTTCAGGCCTTCCGCGGCGGGTTGTACGATTTCCGCCAGGAGAACGTCGCCAAGACCTGGGCCACCGGCTACGACTTCGACGCGGTGCGCAACGGCAAGGTGGTGAAGGAGGAGATCGCCAACGAGGTGCCGGCGGGCATGCAGGGCTTCGTGTTCAACACGCGCCGTCCGGTCTTCGCGAATCCGAAGGTGCGCCAAGCCATCGCCTACGCCTTCGACTTCGAATGGACGAACCAGACCCTGTTCTACGGCGCCTACAAGCGGACGGAGAGCTATTTCGAGAACTCGCCGCTCCAGTCCATGGACCTGCCGCAAGGCCGTGAGCTGGCGGTCCTGGAGCCGCTGCGCGGGAAAATCCCCGCCGAGGTCTTCGAGAAGACCTACCACCCGCCCAGCACGGAGGGCCAGAACGGGCTGCGCCGCAACCTGCTGGAAGCCAAGCGGCTGCTCGACGAGGCGGGGACAGACGTGCGCAACGGGGTGCGGGTCGACGTGGCGACCGGCAAGCCGCTGGATTTCGAAATCCTTCTGGACAGCCCGACCTTCGAGCGGGTGACGCTGCCCTTCATCGAGAATCTGAAGCGGCTTGGCATCCGGGCCAGCATCCGCACCGTGGACACGACCCAGTACGAGAACCGCACGCGCGACTTCGATTTCGACATGGTGGTCCATGTCTGGCCGCAGTCCCTGTCGCCGGGGAACGAGCAGACCGGCTATTGGGGATCGGCCTTCGCCGACCGTCCGGGAAGCCAGAATCTGGCCGGGGTGCGCAGCGAGGCGGTCGATCATCTGATCGGCGAGATCGTCCGCGCCAACAGCCAGGAGGATCTGAAGGCCGCGGTGTCGGCGTTGGACCGGGTGCTGCTGTGGAGCCATTACGTGGTGCCGCACTGGTACTCCGGCGTCTACCGTGTGGCCTATTGGAGCCGGTTGAAGCGCCCCGACACCGTGCCGCCCTATTCGCTCTCCTTCGACTCCTGGTGGCTGTCGGACGCCTCGTCCGCCGGCACCGGCAAGACGCCGTGACGAGCGGGAGGGAAGCGATGGGGGCTCATTCGTTCGACAAGACGCGGACCATCCTCGTCGTCGATGACAACGCGCTGATGCGCAAACTGCTGGTGCGTTGCCTGGAGGAGGGTGGCCACCGCGTCGTGGAGACGGACGACCCGCGGGGCGTGCTGGACCTGATGCGCGCGCTGAAGCCCGATCTGGTGATCATGGACGTGGTGATGCCCGGCCTCTCCGGCGTCGAACTGGTGCGGATGATCCGCACTGACCGGGCGTTGGCGCGCACGCTGGTCGTCGCGGTCACCAACCTGTCAACGCCTACGGACATGCTGCGCTTTTCCGGCGCCGGATTCGACGGGTATGTGCCCAAACCGATCCAGCCGAAGGACTTCCTGGCGACGATCACCCGCTATCTGGATGGCAAAGGGGAACGAATATGAAAATCTCTTTTAAATCAATGTTTTGATGGACTTTTCTAAATCATGCCCTGAAGAGGCAAGGCGTTCGAAATTCTTCGTATCGACGCTAAGGAAATTCCATTAGTCATTTGAAAACAAATGATTTTGTCATCTGCCGTTGGCTTATCGGTCGGCAGCCGCTCCTCACCGATGGGCAATCCGTGCTATGGTCCTGCCGTCCTTGGCCTTTTCACCACGCAGCCCATGAAGTTCATCGCCGCCGTTCCGCTGCTGCTAGGGCTGCTGGCTGTGCCCGCGGTGGCGGACACGATACGGGTGGAGCGCACCGATCCCAGCCACTTGCGCGCCTTGAGTCGCTCCTCGATTCCCCAAGAGGTCATTCCGCCCCGCACCCGCCATGTGCGCAGCCAAGCGGTCTACAATTTGCCGATGGGGCTGAACGGGCTGACCCGCTACGACGCCGCCCTGTCGCGCCTGTGCCAGCGCGGCGCCTTTGGGCAGGAGATGGACGGGATCTACTGGGCACGGACCCCGGACAAACGTTATGGCGTTGCCTTCTCCGGCGGGGCGAACCTGTCGGACCCGCAGAATAAGCGCCAGACCGGTCAGGTGTATTTCTTCGACGGTCAGGACAGCCGCTGCAACGTCTTTGTCGGCGAACAGGCCAAGCTGATGCCGCATTACGTCGGCCCCTGACGGAATGCCCCGCCGGGCGGCCCTCGCCAGACGGGGCGGTGGCGTTCGTTACTTCGCCATGAACGCCGATATCGTGTCCCCGGCCTTGGCGATGTTGGCGATGCCGTCAAGATGGCCGAGGCTGGTGGTGATCGCGTCGGTGTAGGTGACCGCGACACCCTGCTTCTCCAGCCGCTCCTTCAGCGGGTGCATGGCGCGCTCCGGCGGGAAGACGAGATCGTCGGCGGAGGGGATCAGCAGCACCGGCGCCTTGATCTTCGCCAGACCTTCGTCCAGCGCCCCACCGCCGCCCACCAGGAAGGTCTGGTTGGCCTTCACCAGATACAGGAAGTGGTTGGCGTCGCTGACCGCGGCGCGTGCCGCCGCCGCCTTGTCCAGCCACGCTTCGATGGCGTACTGGTTGTTCATGCTGGCGGCGGGGTCCTTTCCTTCCTCCGCCCAGCCGCGGCCGAAGGTGGCATCGGCCCATTTCCAATGACGGGCGTGCAGGGTCACCAGCTTCAAGGCCTCGGTCAGCCCGGCCTTCGGCTCCGCCTTGCCGTAGTAATCGCCGCCCTGCCAGTTCGGGTCGACGCGGATGGGGGCCGCCCACAGGTTCAGCCAGCCGATCAGGAAGGGATCGGCCTCGGCCCCGCCGATCACCGCGACCACGCGCTTGACCATCTCCGGATGGGACGCGCCCCATTCCAGCGCCTGGAGCGATCCCATCGAGCCGCCCATCACCGCGTGCAGGGACTTCACATTAAGACTGTCCAGCAATGCCTTCTGAACATTGATGAAATCGCGGATGGTGACGACCGGGAAACTCATGCCGTAAGGCTTGCCGGTGTCGGGATTGACGCTGGCCGGGCCGGTGGTGACGACGGTCGGGTCCTTCGGCGACAGGTTCACCAGCGTGTCGGAACTGATGATGAAGTATTTGTCGGTGTCCAGCGGCTTGCCCGGCCCGATGATGGAATCCCAATAGCCGGGGGCCGGGTCCTCCATCTTGTACTTCCCGGCGGCGTGGCTGTTGCCGCTGAAGAAATGGGTGACGAGAATGACGTTGTCCTTGGCGTCGTTCAGCTTGCCGTAGCTTTCCCAGCCGATCCGGACGTTCTTGATCGTGCCGCCGCCCACCGTGGTGTAGGACGGCATCTCGAACACCTTCTTCTCCACGAGGCCTTCGAAGGCCAGAGCTGGCGCCGTGCAGAAGAGCCCGGCGGCCAGGGCCAGGCCGCCGAGCCGTTTCGCCAGAGAACGCATGTCGTCCCTCCCGTTTCTCAGGTCCCTATCGATGCGGGGAGGGAGTGTAAGGGGGTGCGCCCGCCCGTCCAGGCGGGCAATCGGCCTAAACGGTTGGGGGAACTCAGCCCAGCCGGACGGCGGTTCCGTTGATCGAGACCATCAGCATGCCGTTCTCCTTGCCCAGCACCTCGTAATCGATGTCCACGCCGACAATGGCGTCGGCGCCCAGCGCCCGAGCGGCGTCCTGCAAATCGGCGAAGGCGGCCTCGCGGGCGTCGCGCAGCGCGTTCTGGTAGCCGCCGGCACGGCCGCCGACGATGTCGCGGATGCCGGAGAACAGGTCGCGGAACATGTTCACGCCCAAAATCGCCTCGCCCGCGACCATGCCGAGATATTGGGTGACGGGACGGCCTTCGACGGTGTCGGTGCTGGTAACGATCATTGGTTCCTCCGGATGTGGTTTCGCGCCCTCCAGATGGCGGCGCGCACGGCGAGTCGCAATGGGCGGGGGAAGAGCGCAGCCGGAGGGAAGGGTGAGTCCGATGCGATACTGCGAAATCGCAGCGCATCCTCGGCGAAATTGCGACATAAGCGAAGAAACCTTGCGCGTTCATCCAACGTTCTCTCTTATAAGAGCGCTCTTTCGGCGGGGAGGACGGCGGTATGGACGACACGCGACGGGCGATCCTGCGCTGGATGACCGGCGTGATGGAGGCCCAGGGGTGGAGCGCCGGGGCCTGGGCGCGGCTGGCCGAGGTCACGCCGACCAACATCACGCGCTTCCTGCGGGACCCGGCGCGGGGCAGCGTTCCCAGCGCGGAGACCCTGGGCCGCTTGGCCCGCGTCGCCGGCTCCGAGCCGCGCTTCCTCGATGAGACCGCCTACCTAGCCGTTGCACGGGTGCCGCTGCTGTCGGTCGAGCAGGTGCAGAACTTTCTGGAATTGGGGCGGAGAGCCGGGGAGGCCTTCATCGCCGCGGCTTTGACGGGCGGGGCGCGGGGCATCGCCATGGACCGCCCGGCCTCGCGTCGCGCCTTCGCGCTGACCATCGCCTCTTCCAGCCTGAACGCCGCCGGTGTCCTGCCGGACGACTGCGTGGTGTTGGAACCGCTGGACGTGCTGGCCCCGCTGGCCGGGGACGTGGTGGTCACGGTGGGCGACGGAACGGTGTGCGGCTATCGCTTCTTCCCGCCGCATCTGCTGCCGGTCAGCACCGACCCCGGTTGCCGCCCGACGCCCATCGAGCGCGCCAACGTCGCGGGTGTCGCGGTTCACATCACGCGCTGCCTGCGCGCTTGATCACTCGCATTTGGCGGGATTCTGAAAGAAAAACCGCCAATTTGGCCGGTGAAATTCTTTTCCGCGACCCCCTTTGACCTCACGAATCCATACCCATCTGTCCCGAGTCGCCCGATTCGGTCACAGCGGGACCGCGGCTGCGCTGCATTCTACTTAGTTTTTTGAAAAGGTTTGAAGATTCGATCCTACGGCCGAGCCGCAGGTTCTCTTTTTGTTCTTGAATCCTGCATGTTCGCAGCCCATATTCACGCTACGGGTTATGGTTAACGGCGAGAGCGCTGCGAAGACGCATCGACTCGAAGCCAGAAGACGCAGAGAAATGGCTGGGGGCCGGCAGGGGAATGGCGATTACGGACGCGCAGCGCGCCGCGCGGGCAGGGCGTATCGGGTCTTCCGACACCACCCGCGTCATGGCGGGCGACTGGTTGAGCCTGTGGCGCGAGAAGACGGGGCGTTCGGCGCCGGCCGACCTGGACCTCGTCGCCGCGGTGCAGATCGGCATCGCGACCGAGCATCTTCACCCGCGGTTCGTGGAGAAGGTCACCGGCCTTCCCTGCGTGCCGGCGGAACGGACCTGGGTCCATCCGGAGCATGACTGGATGGTCGCGCACCCGGATTTCCTGACCTGGGAGGGCGACACGGACAGCGGCGCGCCGGACACGCTGGTGGAGGCGAAATTCACCGGCGGCTTCCAAACGGACGCGGAACTGGCCCAGCGCTATCACTGGCAGGTCCAGCACCAGCTGGTGGTTACCGGGCTGGAGCGGGCGATTCTGTCGATCCTGCGCCCCACCGGCCACACGCTCGTCCCCGTGCCGCGGCGGGAGGCGGATTGCGGGCGGCTGATGGAGACGCTGGATGCCTTCTGGTGGCACGTCGCCAACGACGTGGAGCCCGGCGACCCGCTGCCGGCGGAGGGGCCGGTCTATGAAACCCGCCGGGTGGTCGACATGGCCCGGCACAACCGCTTCGCCGCCCTGGCCGCGGAGCTGGTGGACCACCGCGCCGCTGCCCTCGCCGTCCGGGAGGCGGAGGCCGCCCTGAAGGCGCTGATGCCCGACGACGCGCGCATCGCCTTCGTCACGATGGCCGACGGGGCGGGAGAGGAGGCGGGCCGTGGCCTGTACCTCGCCCGCGACCGCGAGGGGCGGCTGTCGCTTCGCTACGGCGCGCCGCCCCGGCGGGCGCTCGACACCGCCGAACCGTGGCAGCCCGCCACGGCCGATCCGTCCCCTGATCCGAGCCTGGACGCTGTGCTCAGCGGCGGCTGGGGTGAGGGGAGAGACGAACGCTACTGACCAAAAGGGGAACCCGACGACCATGGGACGCATGAGCAAGACCGACACCGTTGCCGAAACCGAGAAGACCGTCAGCACGGCCGCCCCGAAGATCGCGGGTTCCCCGACCGCCACCGTGGACCCCGCCGCCCCGGACCCCATGCATCTGTGGAACCGGCTGAAGCGGACGGACCCGAAGGCGACCAAGCCCTTCACCCGCTCCGGCGGCTTCCGCGGCACGCAGATCGACCCGACTTGGCGCCTGATGATGATGACCGAGGTGTTCGGTCCGGTCGGCAAGGGTTGGGGCTATGAACAGATGGACTGGACCATCGCCGAACGCATGGTCTTCATCTGTGCCCGCGTCTGGTACCTCGACCCGGAGACGGGCGAGAAGTGCTGGACCGGTCCGCAGTGGGGCGGCACGGAGATGGTCCGCCGCCGCAACGGCATCGAGGCGCCCGACGACGAGTGCTTCAAGATGTCGATGACCGACGCGGTGGGCAAATGCCTCGTCCAGCTCGGCCTCGCCGCCGACGTGCATATGGGCCAGTTCGACGACAGCAAGTACCGGGAGGAGGCGGAGGCCTTCTACGCCGCGAAGTCCAACCCGGACCTGCAGCCGTCCGCCATCGCCGCCTTCGAGGAGGAAATCCGCAAGCGGCTCGGCGCCTGCCTGGACCTGGACGACCTGGAGGAGCTGTGGCGCACCGGCGCCGGCACGCGCCTGCGCGAGATCGGCACGGTCGATCGCACGGCCCAGCACCGCATCACCAGCCTCTTCGCCCAGAAGAAGGCGGAGATCCTGAAGCAAGACGAAGAGGGCGGCGATCTGGAGGCCGCCTGATCCACGCCCGTCCTGCGGCGTGGAAGGGAGACGCTCTGCCGATGACACCCGCAAGCACCACCACCAAACACACCCACGCCGAACGCTCCCCCAGCGGTCTGTTCCGCATGAGCGCCTGGGAAGGCGAGATGGAGCGCAGCTACCCCCAGCTTCCGCGCTGGTATTGGAACGAGGCGGAACGCCGGAAGCAGTATGCCCGCTGGGTCGAGGCGGAAGCGGAATCGCTGGCCATGCGGCTGGCGGGGCTGCTCCGTCCCGACACCCCGGCGGACACCGCCGGCCCGGCCCGTCTGCTGGTCGAATCGCTGGCCCGCGACGCCGAATGGGCGCGCAGCCTGGAAGACGGGCTGCTCCGCAACGCCGCGTGATCGAAAGGCCGCCTGATGATTAAGAAGGAAGCACGCGCCATGACCATCGAAGAGGTCCAGTCCCGGCTGCGCGCGGCCCACGCCCGGATCGGGCATGAGGGACGCTTCGCCCTGACGCTCACCCTGAACGGAACCGAGGACGGCTACATCACCCACTGGTTCCGCCCCGACCCGCACGCCTTCGAGGACTGCCGGGCGGTCGGTTCCGGTTCGATCGCCGAATGCCTCGCCGCCCTCGACCGCTATGTGGAGACCTACCGGCGCCGGCCGACGACCGAGGAGGTCGGGCGGACGATCGGCCTCCCTGACATGCCCCCGCGCACCCATCATGGCACGAGCTTTCTGATGGCCGCGGAGTGAGCGGGCAGGGCGCCGCGACCATTTTGCCGGCTGACGATCCCGTTCGCCGTCCATAAACTGCGGCTTTCCCGATCGGCGGAGCCGCAGCCATGGATGGGTCCGTTCTTTCCCTGTTGAGCGTTCTCGGCGCCCTGGCCATCGGCGCCATCAGCCCCGGCCCCAGCTTCGTCCTGGTGGCCCGCACTTCCATCGCCGTGTCGCGTCGCGCCGGGCTTGCCGCCGCCTTTGGCATGGGCATCGGCGGCGTGGTCTTCGCCACCTTGGCCCTCCTCGGTCTGCACGCCCTGCTGATCCAGGTCGGGTGGCTCCATCTGATCCTGAAAGTCGCGGGCGGCCTTTATCTCGTTCATCTGGCGGTGCGGATCTGGCAGGGCGCGGCGGAGCCGATACGCGTTCCGGATGGGACCGCCAATTCTCGCGGCACCTTGCGCTCCTTTGGCATCGGTCTGACGACGCAGATCAGCAACCCGAAGACCGCCATCGTCTACGCCAGCATCTTCGCCGCCCTTCTGCCGGCATCCCCGCCGACTTGGATTCTGCTGGCCCTGCCGCCCGCCGTGTTTCTGGTCGAGACCGGCTGGTACGCCATCGTCGCCGTGGCTTTTTCCGCCGGCCGGCCGCGTGCCGTCTATCTGCGGTCCAAGGCGTGGATCGACCGGTTGGCCGCCACGGTCATCGGGGCGCTGGGCATTCGGCTGGTGATGGATGTCGCCAAACCAGGCTGAAGCTCTCCGTTCCCACCCGTCCGGGTCAGGCGGTGCCCAGCTCCAGCCGATTTTTTCCCAGGCGCTTGGCGCGGTACATGGCCTGATCGGCGCAGCGCAACAGAACGCCGGCATCGGCGCCGTCCGACGGAAAGAAGGCCATGCCCACGCTGGCCGACACCGACAGGTCCAGGCCGGCTATGGGCCGGTCGATGGAGTCGATGACCTTTTCCGCCACGGCCCGGGCGTTTTCGACGGAAATGTCCCCTTCCAGCAGAACGGCGAATTCGTCGCCGCCGATGCGGGCGGTGGTGTCGCTGTTGCGCAGGGCGCCGGACAGGCGTTGCGCGGTGATCACCAGCACCTCATCGCCCTTCTGGTGCCCGTGGGTATCGTTGACCTCCTTGAACCCGTCGAGGTCGAGGAAAAGCAGGGCGAAGCTCTTGTCCTCGCGCCTGGCGCGGGCGATGGCGTGTTCCAGCCGGTCTTCGAAACGGATGCGGTTGCACAGTCCGGTCAGCGCGTCGTGCCCGGCGAGGTAGCGCAACCGCTCCTCCAGATGGTGCTGAGCTGTGGTGTTGCGGGCGATCCCCTCGACCCCGATAGGCCGTCCGGCGGGATCGCGGCGGATGTAGGCGTTCGCTGAAATCCAGAAGGTGGTGCCGTCCTGCCGCCGCATCGGCATGCGGTGGTCGCGGACCTCGCCGCCTGATTCCTCCAGAGCCGTAAGGAACTTGGCGCGCCCGTCCTCCTCCACGTAATGGTCGGCGATGCGGGTACCGATCACCGTCTCGGGAGTCAGCCCGAACTCCCGCGCGAACTGGGGCGAGGCCATGCTGACCCGACCGTCCAGGTCCGTGCGGAAGAAAGCGTCCGGCAGCTTCTCGATGACCGAGCGGAGATCGGCTTCCGATTGGGCCAACCGCTCCAATGTGGAGCGCAGCGCATCCTCCGACCGGGTGCGGCGCTGAAATTCCTGGCGCAGGAAGCCCCACAGGGCCAGGGCGGTGAACAGGACGAAGGCCGTGCCCTTGACGTTCTGGATCAGGACCACTTCGCCCAGCCCGGCGGCGTCCAGAACGCGGTCGGACCCCACCACCCACGCGGTGGCGAGGCCCGTGTACAGGCCGACGATTCGGGTTGCCGAGGTGAGCATGGGTGCATGTGCGGTTGGCGTCGGTGCACACTAGCCTTTGGCGCACGAACCGTCCATGGGGAGAGTACCGGAGTGTGTCCGATACCCGCCCCACGTGTGCGGAGCCGTTACCGCTTCTTTCCGGCCTGCGCCCGTGCGAAGGCTTCGGCGAAGGCGTTGTTGATCGGCTCCGGGGCCTTGGCGGGTTTGGGGGCCGGCTTCGGAGCGGGGCCGCCCTTGCCGGGCGGCGGGCCGCGGCGGTCGTCCCGGCGCCTGTCATCGCCACGCTGGTTGTCTCCCCGCTGGCCCTCTCCCCGGCCTTGACCCTTCTCCGGGCGCGGGGCGTCGTCGGTCAGGCGCATGGTCAGGCCGATGCGCTTGCGCGGGATGTCGACCTCCATCACCTTGACCTTCACGATGTCGCCGGCCTTCACGACGGTGTGCGGGTCCTTCACGAAGCTGGTGGAAAGCTGCGAGATGTGGACCAGACCATCCTGGTGCACGCCGATGTCCACGAAGGCGCCGAAGGCGGTGACGTTGGTCACCACCCCTTCCAGAACCATGCCGGTCTGGAGGTCCTTCAGCTCCTCGACCCCCTCCTGGAAGGTGGCGGTCTTGAATTCCGGACGCGGGTCGCGGCCCGGCTTCTCAAGTTCCTTCAGGATGTCCTCGATGGTCGGAACGCCGAACCGCTCGTCGGTGAAGTCCTCGGCGTTCAGCGCGCGCAGGAAGCGGGCGTCGCCGATGACGCTGCCCAGATCCTTGCCGGTCTTCTTCAGGATGCGCTCGACCAGCGGGTAGGCTTCGGGGTGGACGGCTGAGCTGTCCAGCGGGTTGTCGCCCTCGCGGATGCGCAAGAAGCCGGCGGCCTGCTCGAAGGTCTTCGGGCCGAGGCGCGCCACGTCCAGCAGCTGCTTGCGCGAGCGGAAGGCGCCGTTGCGGTCGCGGTGCTCCACGATGTTGCGGGCGATCGTCTCGTTCAGGCCGGACACGCGGGTGAGCAGCGGGACGGACGCCATGTTCAGGTCCACGCCCACCGCGTTCACGCAATCCTCCACAACCGCGTCCAGCGAACGGGCGAGCTTGCCGCCGGACACGTCGTGCTGGTACTGGCCGACACCGATGGACTTCGGCTCGATCTTCACCAGCTCGGCCAGCGGGTCCTGAAGACGACGGGCGATGGAGACGGCGCCGCGCAGGCTGACGTCCAGCTTCGGGAACTCCGCCGCCGCGGTTTCGGAAGCGGAGTAGACCGACGCGCCGGCCTCGCTGACCACCAGCTTGGTCAGTTTCAGCTCCGGATGGCGCTTGAACAGGTCGGCGACCAGCTTGTCCGTCTCACGGCTCGCCGTGCCGTTGCCGATGGAGATCAGCTCCGCCTTGTGGCGCACCGCCAGGGCGGCGATGGCGGCGATCGAGCCGTCCCAGTCGTTCCTCGGCTGGTGCGGGTAGACGGTGGCGGTGTCGACCAGCTTGCCCGTGGCGTCGACCACGGCGACCTTCACGCCGGTGCGGATGCCGGGGTCGAGGCCGATCGTCGTGCGCGGGCCGGCGGGGGCGGCCAGCAGCAGGTCGTGCAGGTTGCGGGCGAAGACGCGGATCGCCTCGTCCTCCGCGCGCTCCCGCAGGTCGCCCATCAGGTCGGTCTCGACATGCGGGCCGATCTTCAGCTTCCAGGTCCAGCGCACCACGTCGGACAGCCACTTGTCGGCCGGGCGGCCTTGGTCGCGGATGCCGGTGTGGGCGGCGATGGTGCGCTCCGCCGGGTGGGGCTGGCCTTCCTCGACGGGCAGGTCCAGGCGGATGTCCAGCACGCCCTGCGTCCGGCCGCGGAACAGCGCCAGCGCCCGGTGCGAGGGCACCTTCGCCCAGGGTTCGTCGAACTCGAAATAGTCGGAGAACTTGGCGCCCTCGGCCCGCTTCTCCTCGATCACCTTTGAGGTCACCACGCCCTTGTCGGCCATGGCGGCGCGCAGCCGGCCGACCAATTCAGCGTCCTCGCCGAAGCGCTCGACCAGGATGTGGCGGGCGCCGTCCAGCGCCGCCTTGACGTCGGCCACCCCCTTGTCGGCGCTGACGAAGCCGGCGGCCTCGGCGTCAGGCTGGCGGGACGGATCAGCGAGCAGCCGGTCGGCCAGCGGCTCCAGCCCCGCCTCGCGGGCGATCTGCGCCTTGGTGCGGCGCTTCGGCTTGTAGGGCAGGTAGAGGTCTTCCAGGCGCGTCTTGGTGTCGGCCTGACGGATCTGCCGTTCCAGCTCCGGCGTCAGCTTGTCCTGCTCGCGGACGGAGGACAGGATCGCCTCGCGCCGGTCCTCAAGCTCGCGCAGGTAGGACAGCCGTTCCTCCAGCGTGCGCAGCTGCGTGTCGTCGAGCCCCCCCGTGGCCTCCTTGCGGTAACGGGCGATGAAGGGGACGGTCGATCCTTCGTCGAGCAGCTTGACGGCCGAGGCGACCTGGGATTCGCGGACCGAAAGCTCGTCGGCGATGCGTTGGCTGATGGACGTGGACGGCATGGAGGACCGGTTACTGGTGAAAGGGAAGGGGGCCTCCTATAGCGCGAAGCGGCCCTGCCCGGCCAGTGCCGATCTGGGAGAGGGTGGGGAGACCGGTCCGGATCGGACGCGCGAATCCGCAGCCCGGCCCTTGCGAAAAAGTATAGTCAAAGAAAAACCCCGCGCCCTTTACGCGCCGTTAACCTTAACGGGCGCATATCTTCCCCTGCAACTTGGTTGCGTTTCCTCCCGAACAGACTTCGGCGGCTCCCCATTTGGTGAGCCGCCTTTTTTCTGTGCGCGTGGCGCCCAAAGCACGCGCATCCGCGAGATGAATGCGACAGAGTTTTTCCCCTTGCGTTCGTTGGGAGAAACATCCTTACTGATTGTGGGCCTAATCCAAACGGATTCGCAACCTTGGGACTGGTCGTTTCGGCAATCGCCTTTCTGTTCGCTATGGCCGTCGCCGGGGCCGCGGCGAAGCGGCTGCCGCAGGCGTCCACCGTGGTCTATGGCGGAACGGCGGGGGCCTGCGCGCTGATCGCGCTGTGGGCGGCGGTCGGGCTGGCCGGGGGCGGTCCGGACGCGGCGCTGGTCCTGCCGGTTGGATTGCCCTGGATTCAAGCCCATCTGCGCGCCGACGCGCTGTCCGCCGTCTTCCTGATCGTCGTCAATCTGGGCGGCATCACCGCCAGCCTGTTCGGCTGGGGGTACGAGCGGGCGCATCACGATTCCCACGGCGCCTCTCAGGACGGCCCGGTCCTGCCGCTCTACCCGCTGTTCCTGGCGGGCATGAACATGGTGCTGATCGCCGCCGACGCCTTCACCTTCCTGCTGTCCTGGGAGTTCATGTCGCTGGCCTCCTGGCTGCTGGTTCTGTCCACCCACCGGGAGCCGGAAACGCCGAAGGCGGCGCGCCTCTACATCATCATGGCAAGCTTCGGGACGGCCTGCCTGCTGCTGGCCTTCGGGGTGCTGGCGACGGCGCACGGCGATTACAGCTTCGCCGCCATGCGCGCCCACGCGCCGGAGGCGGGGGCCGCGGCGCTGGTCGTGGTGCTGATCCTGCTGGGGGCGGGATCGAAGGCCGGGCTGGTGCCGCTGCATGTCTGGCTGCCGCTGGCCCATCCGGCCGCACCCAGCCACGTGTCGGCCCTGATGTCCGGCGTGATGACCAAGGTCGCCGTCTACGCGATGATCCGCGTGCTGTTCGACCTGCTGGGCGAGCCGGACTGGTGGTGGGGCGGCGTGACCATGGGATTCGGCGCGCTGACCGCCGTGATGGGCGTGCTCTACGCGCTGATGCAGGACGACGTGAAGCGGCTGCTTGCCTATTCGACGGTGGAGAACATCGGGGCCATCGTCATCGCGCTGGGGCTGGCGCTGGTCTTCAAGGCCGCCCACACGCCGGTGATCGCGGCACTCGCCCTGGCGGCGGCGCTGCTGCATGTGGTCAACCATTCCCTGTTCAAGAGCCTGCTGTTCTTCGCGGCGGGCGCCATGCTGACCGCCACGGGATCGCGCGACCTGAACCGGCTGGGCGGGCTGATCCACCGGATGCCGACCACCGCCGTCCTCGCCCTGATCGGCGCCGCGGCGATTTCGGCCCTGCCGCCGCTGAACGGCTTCGTCGGGGAGTGGCTGCTGTTCCAGGCCATCCTGAACGCCCCGGCTTTGTCGGAATGGTCGCTAAAGATCGAGATCGCCGTGGTCGGCGCCGCCCTGGCGCTCGCCACCGCGCTCGCCGCCGCCTGCTTCGTCCGGCTCTACGGCATCGCCTTCCTGGGCCGCCCACGGTCGCGCGCCGCCGCGGAAGCGGTGGAGGTTGGGCGGGCGATGCGGCTGGGCATGGCGGTTCCGGCGGTGCTCTGCGTCGTTCTCGGCGTTCTGCCGACCCCGCTGATCCGCCTGTTCGAGCCGGCGCTGCGCCTGCTGGTGGAGGCCGGGCCGTTCGACGGCCGCGCCTACCAGCCCTGGTTCTGGCTGGCCCCGACCTCGGCAATCGGCAACTCCTACAACGGCCTGATCATGCTGGTGGTGATCGCGCTGCTGTCGGTCGTGCTGGTGCTGGGCATCCACCGCAAGGCGAGCGACCGCGTGCGCTGGTCGATTCCCTGGGGCTGCGGCTTCGACGGGCCGGACCCGGCGGCGGTCACGCAATACACGGCCTCCAGCTTCGGCCAACCGATCCGCCGCGCCTTCGGCAGCACGGTGTTCCGCGCCCGCGACCATGTGGAGATGCCGGCACCGGGCGACACGCGCCCCGCGCGCCTGTCGGTGACCTGGACCGACCCGGCCTGGCTCGTGGTGGTGGAGCCGTTGTCCCGCGCGGTGACTTGGCTGGCCGACCGGGCCAACCGGTTGCAGTTCATGACCATCCGCCGTTACCTGACCCTGATGTTCCTGGCGCTGGTCGTGCTGCTGGTGATGGTGGCGGTGACGCAACGATGACGCTGCTGCTTGCCACCCTCTATCAGATCCTGCAGATGGTGCTGGTGCTGGCCCTGGCGCCACTGCTGACCGGCTGGGTGCGGCTGGTGAAGGCTCGGCTGGTCGGGCGGCGGGGGCCGTCCGTGCTCCAGCCCTACCGCGATCTGCTGCGGCTGCTACGTAAGGAGGTGGTGCTGGCCCGCAACGCCTCCTGGCTGTTCCGCTCCGTGCCCTATATGATGTTCACGGCGATCTGGCTGGCCGCCGGGCTGGTCCCGGTCTTCACCACGCAATTGGCGCTCGCCCCCACGGCGGACCTGATCGCGCTGATCGCTCTGCTCGGCTCCGCGCGATTCTTCCTGGCGCTCGCCGGAATGGACACGGGGACGAGTTTTGGCGGCATCGGCTCGTCGCGCGAGATGATGATTGCGGCGCTCGCCGAGCCGGCGATGCTGATGATCGTCTTCTCGGTGGCGATCCTGGTCCGCAGCACCTCGCTCGCCGAGATCGCCGATTTCATGATGTCGGGCGCGGTCGGTCTGCGCATTTCCCTCGCGCTCGCGCTGATCGCGCTGGTCATGGTGGCGATCGCCGAGAACGCGCGCATTCCGATCGACAACCCGGCCACGCACCTGGAGCTGACCATGGTGCACGAAGCCATGGTGCTGGAATATTCCGGCCGTCACCTCGCCCTGGTCGAGGCGGCGAGCATGCTCAAGCTGCTGCTCTACATGGCGCTGATCGCCTGCGTCTTCGCGCCCTGGGGCATGGCGACCGCCGGATCAGGCGTTATGGCGGCGTTGGGGGGCGTGTTGGTCTTCGTGACGAAGCTGGCCGTCGGCGGGATTCTGCTGGCGCTGTTCGAGACCTCCATCGCCAAGATGCGCGTCTTCCGCGTCGGCGAGTTTCTCGGCGGCGCCCTGCTGCTGAGCCTGCTTGGCGCGATCTTCCTCTACGTGTCGCGGGGGGTGTGAGGTGAGCGATCTGGGTTATGACGCCGCGCACATGCTGGGGGCCGTCGTCCTGCTGATGAGCTTCGCCCTGCTCTACCAGCGGCGGCTGTTCTCCCTGCTGAACGTCTTCACGATGCAGGCGCTCGCCCTGACCGCGACGGCGGCGTGGCAGGCCTATTCCCACGGGGAGCCGCACCTCTACATCACAGCGCTGCTGACCCTGGTCCTCAAGGCCATCCTGATCCCTGTGGCGCTGCACCGCATCATTGTGAAGATGAAGATCCACCGCAGCATCGAACCGGCGCTGGGCATCGGGCTGACCATGGTGGCGGGCGTGTCGCTGGTCACCCTGTCGATCCTGCTGGTTCTGCCGGTGACCGCCGACGCCACCGCCCTGACCCGCGAGAATCTGGCGCTGTCGCTGTCGGTCGTCCTGCTCGGCCTGCTGATGATGATCTCCCGGCGCAACGCGGTCAGCCAGGTGGTCGGCTTCATGTCCATCGAGAACGGGCTGATCCTGGCGGCGGTCGGGGTCGCCGGCATGCCGCTGGTCGTCGAGATGTCGGTGGCCTTCTCCGTCATGGTCGCCTTCATCATCTTCGGCATCTTCCTGTTCCACATCCGCGAGCGGTTCGACACGCTCGACATGCAGAAGATCGAGAGCTTCCGGGGGGAAAGCGATTGAGCGCCGCCGCCGTCATCGTCACCACCCCGCTGATCGGCGCCGCCGTCCTCGCCCTGATTCCCGGCCACCGGCTGGGCGCGCGGCTGAACATCGGCTTCTCCGCCGCCACGCTGCTCGCGTCCCTGGTCCTGTTCGGGCAGGAGCCGTTGAGCACCGCGTTGTTCGTGGTGGATGCCTTCAACATCTACCTGATCGCCCTCACCGCCTTCGTCGGGCTGACCACCAGCGTGTTCTCCGCCGGCTACATCGCGCACGAGATCGCGGTGGGGAAGTTGGACGAGCGCAAGCTGCGCTTCTACCATGCCATGTACCAAGCCTTCATGTTCACCATGCTGCTGGCCCTGTCGGCCAACAATCTGGGCGTCATGTGGGTGGCGGTGGAGGGGGCGACGCTGACCACCGTCCTGATGGTCAGCCTGTACCGCACCGCGGCCAGCATCGAAGCCGCGTGGAAGTATTTCATCCTGTGCGGCGTCGGCATTGCGCTCGCCCTGTTCGGCACCATCCTGATGTACATGGCCGCCCAGCCGGTGATGGGGCCGGGCATGGCGGCGATGACCTGGACGGAGCTGATGGGCCACGTCGCCAAGATCAGCCCGGCGATCCTCAATCTCGCCTTCGTCTTCCTGCTGATCGGCTACGGCACCAAGGTCGGGCTGGCGCCGCTGCACGCCTGGTTGCCGGACGCCCATGCAGAGGGGCCGACGCCGATTTCCGCCGTGCTGTCCGGCCTGCTGCTCAACGTGGCGCTCTACGCCGTGCTGCGCTTCAAGATGCTGCTGGCGGCGAACGGGCAGGCCATCGCGCCGGGGCCGCTGATGATCGCCATGGGGCTGGCCTCGCTGCTGCTGGCCGGGCTGATGCTTTACCGGCGGCGCGACGTGAAGCGCTTCTTCGCCTACAGCTCCATAGAGCATATGGGCATCATCACCTTCGCCTTCGGCATGGGCGGACCGCTCGCCAACTTCGCGGGGCTGCTGCACATGGCGATGCACAGCCTGACCAAGTCGGCGATCTTCTATGCGGTCGGCCACGCCGTGCAGGTGACGGGCACGCAGCGGATCGAGCGGATTTCCGGTCTGACGGTCAGCCATCCGGTGCTCGGCTGGGGCCTGCTGGCCGGGGTGGTGGCCATCGCCGGACTGCCGCCCTTCGGCGTCTTCATGAGTGAGTTCCTGCTGGTCACCAGCACCTTCGCGCGGGAGCCGCTGCTGGCCCTACCGCTGGTGCTCGGCATCCTGGTCGCCTTCGGGGCGCTGGTGCTGCGGGTCCAGCAATTGTGCTTCGGAGCCCCCGGCACGGTGGAGGGCAGCGGCGTCCCGGTGGCGTCGGTGCCAGTGCAGGGGACGCTGATTCCGCTCTACGCGCATCTGGCGTTGGTTCTGGTGGCGGGGGTCTGGCTGCCGGGGCCACTGGTCGCGTGGTTCCAGACCGTCGCGGCTCTGCTGGGGTAGGGGAGGCGGCATGTACGGGGAAGAACCGCTGTTCGGTCTGTTGAACCGCATCGGCTCACCGGTCGAGGGGCACCGGCCCTGGCCGCGCTACCGGCTGGGCCGCGACGGCTGGCTGCGCCTGATCGAGGGATTGGCCGGCAACGCCTGGAGCCTGCTCGGCCTCTGGGGGGAGCCGAAGGCGGTCCACGCCGCCTTCCGCGAGGATTTCTCCGGCGACGTCGCGGTGGTCAGCCTCGACTGCCCGCAGGGCCGCTTCCCCAGCCTGAGCGCCGTGCGTCCCGCCGCCAACCGGCTGGAGCGCACCGCCCACGACCTCTACGGCCTGACGGCGGAGCGCACGACCGACCCGCGCCCCTGGCTGGACCACGACGCCTGGGACGTGCGCCGTCCCCTGTCCGAACAGCCGGCGGCACCGGCGCCCAACCCCGGCCCCTACACCTTCCTGCCGGTGGAGGGCGAAGGGCTGCACCAGATTCCGGTTGGTCCCGTCCATGCCGGTATCATCGAGCCCGGCCATTTCCGCTTCACTGCCAACGGCGAGACCGTCGTCCGGCTGGAGGAGCGGCTCGGCTACGTCCACCGGGGCGTCGAGGGGCTGATGCAGGGCAAGCCGGTGGCGGAAGCGGCGAAGCTGGCCGCCCGCGTCTCCGGCGACTCGACGGTGGCGCACAGCCTCGCCTTCGCCCGCGCGGTCGAGGCTGCGCTCGGCATCGAGGTGCCGGCGCGGGCGGTGTGGCTGCGCGCCCTGATGGCGGAGTTGGAGCGGATCGCCAACCATCTTGGCGACATCGGGGCCATCTGCAACGACGCCGCCTTCGCCTTCATGCTGGCTCAGGCCAGCCAGCTGCGGGAGCGCGTGCTGCGCACGGCGGACTCCTGTTTCGGGCACCGCCTGATGATGGACCGGGTGATCCCCGGCGGCGTCGCCACCGATTTGCCGGAGCGCGGCGCGGGCCTGCTGCTGGAGTTGGTGGCGGAGCTGCGCAAACGCTTTCCGCCGCTGGTCGCCATCTATGACGGTAAGGCGTCCTTGCAGGACCGCACGGTCACCACCGGGTTCCTGTCCACGGAGCTGGTCACCCGCTTCGGCGCCGGCGGCCATGTCGGGCGGGCCTCCGGCCGCGACCAGGACGCCCGCCGGAGCCCCGGCTACGCGCCCTATGACGAACTCACCTTCGAGGTGCCGGTGCTGACCGAGGGCGACGTGAACGCCCGCGTCTGGCTCCGCATCCGCGAGGTGGAGCAATCCTTGTCCCTGATCGAGCAGATCGTGGCCCGCCTGCCGGCGATCTCGCGCGGCCTCGACTATCCGTCGGTCGCGCTGGAGGCCGGCCGGGGCGGGGAGGGCATGGCCCTGGTCGAATCCTTCCGCGGCGAGATCATGACCTGGGTGCGGCTGGACGGGGAGGGCGTCGTCGCCCGCTGCCACCCGCGCGATCCGTCCTGGTTCCAGTGGCCGCTGCTGGAGGCGGCCATCGGGGGCAACATCGTCGCCGACTTCCCGCTGTGCAACAAGTCGTTCAACTGTTCCTATGCGGGACACGACCTGTAAGGAGGCCGCCGATGCTGAAGCACATCCTGACCTCCCTGACCGGCGGCCCGGTCACCGAAGCCGCTCCGGCCCCCGCCGATCCGGCTTTGGCGGAGCTGGCCGGAAAGCTGGACAAGGCCGCCAAGGCGCGGCTTGGCCGCAGCCTGTCGATCCGTGAGGTCGATGCGGGGTCCTGCAACGGCTGTGAGCTGGAAATCCACGCGCTGAACAACCCGATCTACGATCTGGAGCGCTTCGGCATCCGCTTCGTCGCCTCGCCGCGGCACGCCGACGTCCTGCTGGTCACCGGCCCGGTCGCCCGCAACATGCGCGAGGCGCTGGTTCGCACGTGGGACGCCACACCCGGCCCGAAATGGCTGGTGGCCTGCGGCGACTGCGCGGTCAGCGGTGGGCTGTTCGCCGGCGGCTACGCCTGCGTCGGCCCGGTGGAGGAGGTGCTTCCGGTCGACCTGCGCATTCCCGGCTGTCCGCCGCGGCCGACCGATCTGCTGGCCGGCCTGCTGGCGCTGTTGGAGACCAGCGCGGCGCGGTGAGGGCGGGTTAGGACTCGCCGCGTTCCTCGCGCTTGGCCTGCTGCCAGAAGGCCTCCATCTCCTCCAGCGTCGCCTCCTTGGGCGTGCGGCCTTGTTCGGACAGCAGGGCCTCGATGCGGTGGAAGCGGCGTTCGAACTTGGCGTTGGTGCCGCGCAGCGCCGATTCCGGTTCGACCTTCAGGCGGCGGGCGAGGTTGACCAGCGCGAAGAGAAGATCGCCCAACTCGTCGGCCACCCGGTCCGGGGCGGAGCCGCTGTCCATCTCATGCCGCAATTCGCGGACCTCCTCCTCGATCTTGTCGAGGATGTCCCGCGCGTCGGTCCAATCGAAGCCGACGCGGGCGGCGCGGTTCTGCAGCTTCAGGGCGCGGGTGAGGGCGGGCAGGCCGGCAATGACGCCCTCCAGGGCGGACGGGGCGCGGCCTTCCTCGGCGGCCTTGGCGGCGCGCTCGGCGGCTTTGTGGTCCTCCCAGCGTGAAGTCTGCATGTCCGCGCCCTTGACCTCCTCGGCGCCGAAGACGTGGGGGTGGCGGCGGATCATCTTGTCGGCGATGACGCCGGCGACCTCGTCGAAGTCGAACAGGGTCTCTTCGCGGGCCATCTGGCTGTAATACACCACCTGGAAGAGCAGATCGCCCAACTCCTCGCGCAGCGCCGGCATGTCGCCTTTCTCGATGGCGTCGGCCACCTCGTAGGCTTCCTCGATCGTGTGCGGCGCGATGGTGGCGTATGTCTGCTCCAGGTCCCACGGGCATCCGCCGTTGGGGTCGCGCAGGCGGGCCATGACGTCGATCAGGCGGTCGATGTTGCGGGCCATGGGAGAATCTTCTTCGGCAGCGGAACGGGTCAGGATGGGGACCTTAGCCGACCCATTGCCATGAGAAAAGGAATCACGACCCACCGGGGCACCTTTATCTCATAAGCGAGATTATGGAAAATACAGCCATGGAGTGGCGGGGAGGGCGAGCAAACCGCCGCCCTCCATGTCGCGGCTTCAGCCGCCACGAAATCCCTTCAGACTCTCGGCCGGCGGCGGCGGTGGGAAATCCGCGTCACGGGCAGCCTGGATCAGTGATTCGACGAAGGACCGGTAAGGATCGCCAGAGGTTCTGGGGGCCTCTGCCGGTTCGATCGGCCCGTCATAGCCGGTGTCGCTCGGAATGAGCGCTCCATACTCGGAGCTTTCCAGCGTCGGCGACAGAAAAACCGAATGGGTCGCCGCGTCCGGCTCGCCGACATGCCGTTGGAAGGGTTTCAGCGAGAAATTTCCTTCGGCGTCCGGCATCGACAGGATCATCACCCCATGCTCCACCGCCTCCTTGTCCCGCGCGTTCTGCCGCGCGTCGTTGTCGAAGGCGCTTCGTGGATAGACGTTCTCGATGCTCAAGGGATCATGGATGTTGGCCGTTTGCATGGATCACCCGCCGTTGTTGTGTTGATCCAACACACATTGGCGATGGCGGGTTCCGAAGGACCGAGGTACCGGTCACTCCGTGGATTGCGCGTGTATGCCCGGCCGTGCCTTTCGACGCTGCGGCGGCGCCACGCTGAGCACTGGATCGGCGTCGATCGCGCGAACCTCCTCATGCTCCAATGCGACATCCGCGGTGTCGGCGTCTGTGGAGCATCGCACCACCCCGGCGGCGAATAACGCCGTCCCGCCTGTGGGCTGACAGTCGGCGATCCGCTCCGCGCAGGCTGTGGGCGCCAGCAATGACGCCACAAACAGCATGCGCTTCAGGGCAATGGCCTTCATGATCGGGCGCTCCGCAAGGCTCACGGCGGCCGTTTCCGGCATCCTGGCACTATAAGGCCGCCTTGCTCGCGGAGTTCCCGCCGAATCCGGTCCCCGCCGGAGGACGTCTGCGGTAGTCCGGTGCGTCCCTGCCTTAACCGAACAGATGCCGGTGCATCGCTTCCCAACTCGCACGGTCGGGGGTCAGCATCACCCCACCGTTGAGGGCGGTCGGACGATAGGGCGAGCCATCGAACAGCGCGCTGTAGCCGCCGGCCTCCGCGTGGAGCAGAACGCCCGCTGCGTGATCCCATGGCATCAGGCGGTGGTACATCGAGAAATGCGCCCGGCCGTCGAGCAGGCGCAGATATTCCTGCGCGGCGCTGGACAGGCAGACGCGCGGACCGAGCGAGCGGCCGCGCTCGTCCAGCTGGCGCCCCAGTTCCTCGGCGCAGAAGCGAGTCGACAGGGCTCCGGTCATTTCAGGAAGGGGGACCGCCGGGGCGACCGTGACGCGCTGGCCGTTCAGGTAAGCGCCCTGCCCTTTCACCGCCGTGGCGATGCGCCCGTCGCAGGGGTCGTAGATCCAGCCGGCCAACGTCTCGCCGCGGCAGGCCAGGGCGATGATCACCGCGAACAGCGGACGGCCGTTCGCGAAGTTCAGGGTGCCGTCGATCGGGTCGATGATCCAGACCGGCGCGTCGCCGTGGATGCGGTCGAGCAGGGACTTGTCCTCGGAGACAGCCTCCTCGCCCACCACCGTGCTGCCGGGAAGCAGGTCCAGCAAGCGCGGCGTCAGGGCTCGTTCGCCCGCCTCGTCGGCCAGGGTCACGAGGTCCGCCGGCCCGGTCTTCTCGCGAATGCCGGCGTTCGCCAGATCGCGAAAATAGGGAAGGATCTCGCTCTCCGCGACCTCGCGGATGATCGCCGAGACGCGGTCGACATCGGGAATCGGAAAATTCGTCACGGTTTCGGTGCCGTTTTGTTGGATCGGGGGTCGAGTCTCAAGACGGTTCCGCCATCCTTCGGCGGTTCCGGCAGCATGACTTTGCCGTCCAAACCACTGTCTTTCAACGCTTTGACCAGCGCGTCATAGGTGGCTTGATCGGCCACCGGGTTCGGAGCGGGCGGCGTGCCGGTCAGCGGACCGGGCTCCGGCGGCTTGCGCGGGGCGTTCGGGTCGGGCGGGGACTGCGGCACGTCGCGCGCTTCTCGCGTCTCGTCCTTGGGCGGCGGCGGGGGCGGACGCCACAGGCGGAAACAGTCGGTGAAGGTGGCTTCCTTGCAGGCCTTCAGCAATTCCTTCGGGTCCGGTGCCACGACCAGCGGGCTGAACGGGGCGGGGGGAAACTCCGCGGGCTCAGGAGGCAGAGGATCTTCCGGCGCGACCGGCGGCTCTTCGACGAATCCCGGCGGCAGCGCCCGTTCGGCGGCGGCGGTGCCCGCAAAGGCCAAAAGCGCCAAGGGCAGAAGAACGAGCGGGACGCGCAAGGGAATCCGGACGAAAGAGAAAGCGGGCCGAGCACACATTATGGCGCCCTGCCCGCTGCATAGCCACGGACAAATCTTCGTCCCGGCACCCTCCCCGCCCAGTCAGGAGCGCGGCAGGCTGTCGCTGGGGGTAGCGTGCAGCGCCCAGGCGGCCAGTTCGGACCGCAGGGCGGCGATCTTTCCGCTTTCGGTCGGGTTGGTTTCCTTGCGCCAGGCGTCACTGATGATTTCCAGAAGACGGGCGCGGCCGGCGTTGTCGCGCGACAGTTCCTGGATGCGCAGCACCGCGGCACCGGGCGACAACTGCTCCTGCCGGGCGACCAGGGTCACCTGATCGGCCAGGAAGGCGGTGATCGAAAAGTGTGTTGGATCGGTCTGCAAACGCATAGGCGGGCCTCCTCCCGGGGATAACCCATCGGCTCCCCGTCTCGAATATCGGGGGCGCGTTGGGAAAAGGCTACACCTCGGACGTCGTAGGCCGGGTCTGAAATCGGGCGCGTCATGTCATCGCACGTGCACGAACGAATTATGACGCGCCCGACGCCTCTATGGCGAAAGATCAGCCGTGCACGAACCGTTTCTCGAAACGGGCCAGATCCGCCGGGTCGATGGCCACCTGGATGTGGGCTTGGGCCTCGTCGTCGCGCCGATCCAGCACCTCACCTTTTTCATAGAGCCACGCGAGCGCCGCCCCATCCCCCAGTTCGACGGAGAGGTCCACCACATGGCGGTGGGCGTTCATCCGCTGGTCGAGCAGCCGGTCGAGATCGGCGATCCCCGCCCCCGACAGGGCGGACACCGCGACCGCGCGCGGGTTGCGGGCCGTCTGGGCCAGGATCGCCTCGCGGGACTCCTCATCCAGCGCGTCGATCTTGTTCAGCACCTCAATCACCCGGTCGTCGGCCTCCGGGTCGATTCCCATGTCGCTCATGACCTCGTGCACGTCGGCCTTCTGGGCCTCGCTGTCCTGATGGGACACGTCGCGGACGTGCAGGATGATGTCGGCGGCGTCGACCTCCTCCAGCGTGGCGCGGAAGGCGGCAACGAGGCCGTGCGGCAGGTCGGAGATGAAGCCCACCGTGTCCGACAGGATCACCTTGCGCCCGGACGGCAGGGTCACCTGACGCATCGTCGGGTCCAGCGTGGCGAACAGCAGGTCCTTGGCGAAGACGTCGGCGTTGGCCAGCCGGTTGAACAGCGTCGACTTGCCGGCGTTGGTGTAGCCGACCAGCGCCACCACGGGGTACGGCACCTTGGCGCGGGCCTTGCGGTGCAGACCACGGGTCCGGCGGACCTCCTCCAGCTCCTTCTTGATCTTGACGATGCGGTCGCCGATCAACCGGCGGTCCATCTCAAGCTGGGATTCGCCGGGACCGCCGAGGAAGCCGAAGCCGCCGCGCTGGCGTTCCAGGTGGGTCCAGGAGCGGACGAGGCGCGATTTCTGGTAGGTCAGGGCGGCCAGTTCGACCTGGAGCATGCCTTCGCGCGTGCGGGCGCGGGCGCCGAAGATTTCCAGGATCAGACCGGTGCGGTCGATGACCTTGACCTTCAGGGCCTTTTCCAGATTGCGCTGCTGCACCGGCGACAGCGCGTGGTCGAGGATGACGAGGGATGCCTCCGTCTCCTCCACGATCTGGGCGAAATGCTCCACCGTCCCCGACCCCAGAAGGATCGAAGGCTGCGGGCGGTTCACCCGCGCGCATTCGGCGTGCACGACCTCCAGATCGATGGCGCGGGCAAGGCCCACCGCCTCGTCCAGGCAGGATTCGGGATGGCGCAGGACCCCGTCCGCCTCATTGCGGAGGACGGGGTGGACCACGATGGCGCGGCCGGAGGCATCAGGCGTCCGGCCATTGCCATTGGTCGAAAAATCAGACGTTTTCACCTTCCTTGGGCGGCTCGAAGAGTTGGATTGGATGCGCGGGCATCACGGTGGAGATGGCGTGCTTGTAGACGAGCTGCGAATGCGCATCGCGCCGCAGCAGTACCGAGAAGTTGTCGAACCAGGTGATGATTCCCTGAAGTTTAACACCGTTCACGAGGAACACGGTTACGGGAGTCTTGTTCTTGCGGACGTGGTTGAGGAACACGTCCTGCACATTTTGGCTTTTTTCAGACATTTTATGTCGCCCCCTTCTTCAGTGTTTTTTGGGGCCCCTTGTTAGAAGCCCGCCCCCTGCAGCGATAAGGTATGGTTGGTCGCAACCGTCTCGACTACTGGTCATCCGATATGGTGTCACCACCGCTGCCCACCAAGCCGCACAATGCATGGCACGTGTCGTACCGGTGGGCCGGAGGGAAGCGGGTGAAGCCGCTGCCCTCGCCCGCCCCTATTAGCACCGGTACCATTCCCGCGCCATGGGCACATTCCATGTCGATGTCGGCGTCCCCCACGAACCAGACGTCCGGGCCGGGCGGAATGTCCGCCGGCTCCAGCGCCATCAGCACCGGCGCGCCGTGCGGCTTGTCGAATTCGGCATCCTGGGCGCCGACCAGACGGCCGAAATAGCCGGTCCAACCCAGCGCGTCGGCTTCCGCCCGCAGGAAGCGGCCGGTCTTGTTCGACACCACCGCCTGATAGATTCCACGCTCCGCAAAGCCGCGCAGCAGGGATTCGGCACCCGGCAGGGGCCGGAGATGCTCCAGGTGATGGGCCTCGAAATAGGCGTAGAAGAGGTCGCGCGCGTCGGTCCAGCGCTCCCCGAAGATGCGGGGGAAGCTGTCGCGCATCGACTGCTTGATGCGCGCCCGCGCCTCCTCCTCCGTCCAGGCCGGATGGCCGAAGGTGACCAGCGCGTGGTTCAGCGCGGCGCGCACGGTTCCCCAGTTGTCCACCAGCGTGTTGTCCCAGTCGTAGAGGACGGCGCGCGGCAGAACGGGCAGGCGGTCGATGACGGCGGCAGCGTCGCTCATGACGGCTTCCGTCCGGCCACATAATCGAGATAGGCCTGCCGCAGCGTCCGGGTGATCGGCCCCGGCTTGCCGTCGCCCACCGGCTTCCCGTCGATGCGGGTCACCGGCAGCGCGAAGGTGCCGGCGGAGGACACGAAAGCTTCGCGCGCGGCGAGCGCCTCTTCCACCGTAAAGCTGCGCTCCTCCATTGGGATTCCCCGTTCGCCGGCCAACCGCAGGAGCAACTGGCGGGTGATGCCGTTCAGGATCTTCTGCGACGGGGCGCGGGTCACCAGAACGCCGTCCTGCGTGACGATCCAGGCGTTGGAGGAGGAACCCTCCGTCACCGTGCCGTCCGGGTCGGTCAGCCACGCCTCGTAAGCGCCCAATTCGGCGGCCTGCTGCTTGGCCAGCACCGGGGCGAGGAGACCGACCGTCTTGATGTCGCACCGGCCCCAGCGGATGTCGGGCACCGTGACGACGGCCACACCCTTCTCGAGCTGCTCCGGCTTTGCAAAGGCGGTGACCCGCTTGACCGTCATCACTAGGGTCGCCGGGACGTCCGCCGGAAACTTGAAGTCGCGCGGAGCGACGCCGCGGGTGACCTGGATGTAGAGCGAACCGTTGCGGACGCCGTTCCGCCGCACCAGTTCGCGGGCGACCATCGTCACGACGCGCGGCGCTGCCGGCCAGTCCATGCGCAGCTCCGACAGGCTGCGGCCCAGACGCTCCATATGGCCGTCCAGGTCCGCGAAGCGTCCGTCGAGGAGGGTCACCACCTCATAGACGCCGTCGGCGAACTGGAATCCGCGGTCTTCCACATGGACCGCCGCCTGCCGGTGCGGCAGGTAACGGCCGTTGACATATGCCCATCGAGCCATGGATGTTCTTTTTGTTGGTGCCGAAAACGATACGGGAGGCGATCAGAAGAATTCAAGCCGGACGGCGAACATCTTCTCCACCTTTTTCACCTGGCCGGTGGTGGCGAGGATGATGACGCGGTCCTTCGGGCGGATCACCGTGGCGGGGCGCGGGATGATGACCTCGTCGCCGCGCACGATGGCGCCGACGATGACCCCGGACGGCAGCTTCACCTCCCGCAGCGGCGTGTTCACCACCGCGGAGGTTTCCAGCGCCTCCGCCTCGATGACTTCGGCGAAGCCGTCGCGCAGGCTGTGCACCGCGCGGATGCGGCCGCGCCGGACGTGCTGGAGGATGTTCGACACGGTGATGGCCCGCGGGCTGACCACCGCGTCGATCCCCAGCGGCGACACCAGCGAGCTGTAGGACGCCTTGTTGATCAGCGTGATGGCGCGCTTCGCCCCATGCCGTTTGGCGAGCAGCGAGGACAGGATGTTGCCCTCGTCGTCGTTGGTCACGGCGACCACCGTCTCGGTGGCGCGGACGTTGGCTTCCTCGAGGATTTCCGGGTCGAGCCCGTCGCCGTGCAGCACCATGGTGCGCGACAGGCGCTGCGCCACGAACTGGGCGCGGCTGCGGTTCATCTCGATGATGCGCGCGGTGACCTGAGGGTATTTCGCTTCAAGCTCCTCCGCCAGACACAGCCCGATGTTGCCGCCGCCCAGGATGATGATGCGGCGGGCTTCCACCTCCTCATGGCCGAAGGCGGCCATGGCGCGGTTCAGATGGCGGTTGTCGCAGGCGAAGTAGACCTCGTCGCCGGGCAGCATCTGGTCGTCGCCGCCGGGGATGAAAGACCGGTCGTTGCGGATGATCGCCACCACCTCCAGCCCGAGGTCGGGAAACAGGCCGGTCAGTTGGCGCAGCGGCGTGTGCAGCACCGGACAGCTTTCCGTGCACAGCACGCCGACGACGCGGACCTTGCCGTCCGCCAGCGGGATCATGTCGAAGGCGCCCGGCACCTGGAGCCGGCGTGCGATGGCCCGCGCCACCGCGATTTCCGGCGAGATGATGACATCGATCGGCATGTGGTCGCGGCTGAACAGGTCCGCCCAGATCGGCTTCAGATAGCTCTGGTTGCGCACGCGGGCGATCTTGGTCGGCACCTTGAACAGGGCGTGCGCGACCTCGCAGGCGACCATGTTGATCTCGTCGATCTGGGTGACCGCGATGATCATGTCGGTCTCGCCCGCGCCGGCCGACTCCAGAACGTCGGGGTGCGAGGCGTGGCCGACCATGGCCTGCACGTCGAGCGTGTCGCTGATCCGCTGGATGAGTTCCGGCGAATGGTCGATCACCGTGACGTTGTTGCCTTCGGACGCCAGATAACGTGCGATGTTCGAGCCGACCTGCCCGGCTCCGCAAACGATGACCTTCACGGCCTTCTTACCCTTCCCCGCCCATTGTCCAGGCACTCAAGCCAAGGACCTTATCATTTTGCGGTAGGGCGCACCAACTCTATGTTCGTGAAGGGAAATGCGGGTCAACATGCAAGCATGGGCAGGGAGAAGGGTGACGGATGCGGGCTGCCCCATCACCCTCCCCAAGCAGTCATCGCGAAACGGAAACGTGTTTGCTGGCCTTGGCGTCAGCTGTTGTCGATCGTGTAATAGAACTGCGTGACGACTCCCTCCGGAGCACCGTCCTTGCGGGTGTCGAAGTTGAAGTCCTGCGACCGGCCGCCGATGTTGACCGATCCCTGGAGATGGGCTGGCCCGTTGAAATTCACCCCGATCAGCAGAAGCTGATTCACGCCGACTTGAAGATTGCCGGTCAGCACGACCTGTTCGTTGATCGCTTCGCCGCCGCCAATGCGGTTGTAAACTTGAGCGCCATTCAAATAAGCAACAAGCTGGTTATCGGTGTAATTGACAGTCAGAACGGCTGTTGTCGCCATTTTGTAACTCCTCGATGTAAAGGAAAATTCTGCACGTTTGTTGTTAAGCGCGCCCACAAAACAATAAATATTTAGGAAATTTCCTTCTATCAACACCAAAAATACTATTTTTGATTTCATAAAATATATAAATACGATTGTATTTATACAATTCATAAATAAAATAATGTTAATAAATACACTTAGAAAGAAAGGACTACGCAGCGCAATCCAAAAAAGTACATACTAAAGGCGCAAGGCAGCAGGCGCCGATCTCAGACAAAGAAAAAAGCAGGCCCTCAAGCTGTCCGGATTCGGGACATGCTTGGGAAACCTGCTTCAGGAGAAAAGACGGTGCCTTTTGCTTGACGATGCTGGGAAAGCCTACTCGACGAACAGCTTGCCCTTCTCGCTGCCGTGCACACCAAGCGATTTCAGCTTCCGGTGCAGGGCGGAGCGCTCCATCCCCACGAAGGAGGCGGTGCGGGAGATGTTGCCGCCGAAGCGGGTCACCTGGGCCAGCAGATACTCGCGCTCGAACACTTCGCGGGCCTCGCGGAGCGGCAGCCCCATGATCTCGCCGCCCTTGTCCCATTTCAGGACTGTGGGTGTGATGGCGCCGATCTCCGGCGGAAGCTGGTCGGCGCGGATCGGCTCCTTGGGGTCGCCCTGCGCCATGATGAGCAGCCAATCCACCACGTTGCGCAGCTGGCGCACGTTGCCCGGCCAGTCGTAGGCCTGGAGCGCGGCCATGGCGTCCTCGCCGAACTCACGGGCCGGCAGGCCGGCGGCTTCGGCCGAGCGCTGCATGAAGTGACGGGCCAGCAGTGGAATGTCCTCGCGCCGCTCGGCCAGCGAGGGCACGCGGATCGGCACGACGGCGAGGCGATAGAACAGGTCCTGGCGGAAGCGGCCCTGGTCGATCTCCGCCTGGAGGTCGCGGTTGGAGGTCGCGACGACGCGCACGTCCACCTCGACCCGCTGGCCGCCGCCAACCCGCTCGAACACCTGCTCCTGCAGGGCGCGGACGATCTTGCCCTGGGTTTCCAACGGCATGTCGGCCACCTCGTCGAGCAGCAGCGTGCCGCCGTGGGCCTGTTCGAAGGTGCCGATCTTGCGGCCGCCGCCGTCCACCCCGGCCTCCGTCCCGAACAGCTCCATCTCAAGCCGGTCGGGACGCATGGTGGCGCAGTTCAGCCCGACGAAGGGACCGCCGGCCCGGCGCGACCGCGTGTGGATCAGCCGGGCCACCACCTCCTTGCCGGAGCCGGCGGGGCCGGTGACGAGGACGCGGCTACCGGTGGGCGCCACCTTCTCGATGCTCTGACGGACGTGATTGACCGCGGTGGACCGGCCGATCAGCTCGACCTCGCCGCCGGCCCGCAGCTTCAACTCCTCGTTTTCGCGCTTCAGCCGGGCCGCCTCGATGGCGCGGTCCACCATCAGCAGCAGCCGGTCGGCCTTGAAGGGCTTCTCGATGAAGTCGTAGGCGCCGATCTTGATGGCTGAGACGGCGGTTTCGATGTTGCCGTGGCCGGAGATCATGATGACCGGCAGGTTCCGGTGATCCCGCATCAGCTGTTCGAGAATCTGGAGCCCGTCCAGCCGGCTGCCCTGGAGCCAGATGTCCAGAACCACGAGACTGGGCCTGCGCGTGGAGACCTGCGCGAACGCCTGATCGGCGTCGGCGGCCTCGCGCGTCTTCATGCCTTCGTCGTTCAGGATGCCGGCGATCAGCATCCGGATGTCCGCTTCGTCGTCGACGATCAGAATGTCATGCGCCATGGGCTGCGTGCCTCTTCTCTTCACCGGTCTCCGCCGGCGTGCCAACGCCGCCGTGGGCGTCGCCCGCGGTCGTGCCGGAGCTGGTGGACGTGTTGGGGATGACCAGACCGACGCGCGCCCCGCCGCCTTCGCGGTCCTCCAGGGTCAGCACGCCACCGTGGTCCTCCATGATCTTCTTGACGATTGCCAGCCCCAGTCCCGTGCCCTTGGCGCGCGTCGTCACGTAGGGTTCGGTCAGCCGGTCGCGTTCCTCGGTCGGCAGGCCCTTGCCGTTGTCCTCGACGATCACGGCGATGCGCTCGGCATCGGTCTCGACCCGGATGGAAACGTGGCCGGGCGTCAGCTCCGCGCCTTCGGCGGGCGCCGGGCGCCCTTCGATGGCGTCCGCGGCGTTCTGCAGCAGGTTGGTCAGCGCCTGGCTGATCTGGCGGCTATCACACGGCACGGTCAGCGGCCCCTGGGGAAGTTCCATGTCGAACCTGATCTTCCCGGCGTGCGCGCTGGATTGCAGGAACACCGCCTGCCGGACGAGGTCGTTGAGGTTGCAGGGCTTCATCACCGGCTGCGGCATGCGCGCGAAGGCCGAGAATTCGTCCACCATGCGCCGGATGTCGTCCACCTGACGGACGATGGTGTCCGTGCACATGGTGAAGACCTCGGTGTCGCTGGTGATTTCCTTCAGGTACTTGCGGCGCAGACGTTCGGCGGAGAGCTGGATCGGCGTCAGCGGATTCTTGATCTCGTGGGCGATGCGACGGGCGACGTCGGCCCAGGCCGCCTTGCGCTGGGCGGACACCAGTTCGGTGATGTCGTCGAAGGTCACGACATAGCCGCGGATCTCCCCGCTGCCCCGCCCTTCGGTGGAAATGCGGACGAGCAGGGTCAGCGGCGTCGTGCCGGGACGGCGGATCTGAATCTGGTCCTGCACCACCCGGCCGGGACGGCCCGGTGCGTGGTCCAGAAGCTCCCCCATCTCCGGCGACAGGTCGGCGAGCTTCATCCCGATCATGCTTTCCGCGTCCTCGACGCCGAGAAGGCGCGCGGCGGAAAAGTTGGGCAGTGTGATGCGCCCGTCCGCGTTCAAGCCGATCACGCCCGCCGACACGCCGCCCAACACGGTTTCGGTGAAGCGGCGGCGCTCGTCGATCAGGCGGTTGGCCGACAGAAGCTCGTGCCGCTGGCTTTCGATTTCCGTCGTCATGCGGTTGAAGGCGCGCGACAGCAGGCCAAGCTCGTCCTCGCCCGGCGGTTCGGTCACCCGCACGGTCAGGTCGCCGGCGCGCACCCGCTCCGCGGCGCCGATCAGGGCGCTGATCGGCCGCGCCAGCCGCGTCGCGAAGATCAGCCCCGCCCAGACCGCCGCCAGCAGAAGGAGCAGAGCGACGACGAGGAAGATCAGGGTGAAGGTGATCTGCAGGCTGCCGCGCTGGCTTTCCAACGCACCGAACTCCCGCACCGCCCCTTCCGCCGAGGCCATGTGCGAGAGCACGCGCGGCTCCACCATGCGCCCGACATAGAGATAAGTGTCGGCGAAGCGATCGAGCCGGACCAGCGCGCGAACCCGGTCGTCGTTCTCGCTGACGATCATCGCCACTTCGCCGTGGCGGGCGGTTGCGAGCTTGTCGTCGGGGATCGGGTCGAATTCCAGGGCGAAGGTGTAGCCGGAGCGCGCGACGATGGCGCCGGTCGTCCCGTTGAAGACAATGGCCTCCGACAGGGCGCGCAGCATGGCCTGGGTGGCGACCACCTGCTCGAACCGCTCGGGATCGCTGGCGAGACGCGCCGCCTCCTGGTTCAGGTCGTTCGCCATGGCGAGCGCGTCGGCGCGGATGTTCTGCTGGTGCTCGTGGAGATAGGCGCTGGCCACAGCCAGCGATTCGTTCACCGCCGTGCGCACCCGCTCGCTGAACCAGGACTGCACGCCGACGTAGAAGAAGACCGTGGAGAAGATGGCCATGATGATGGCCGGCGCGACGGCGAGCAAGCTGAACACCGCGACCAGCCGCACATGCATCTGCGACCCGGCCAGACCACGCCGCCGCCCGATCCACAGATAGACGATTCGCCGCGCGATCAGCACGCCGAGCAGGAGCAGGAGCGCCAGATCGAGGGTCAGCAGCCACGTGACAGTGCGCGGGTTGGTTTCCCCGAAGGGCGCGCTCTCCGTCAGCGCCGTGTAGGTCGCGAAGCCCGCCACCAGAGCGGCCAACGACAGCGCGAAGGCAAGGCGCTTCGCCAACCCGACCCGGGTTGCCCAGCGAAGGAACTGCTGCCAAAGCGGCGTGGCGGTTTCAGGGGGTGTGGACGACATGACTTCCGGCAACCAGTCTGTTGCCAGAATGATACACGAGCTGTTGCCGTCCTGCCAAGCGGCAACCCCTCTGCCTTTCGCACAGTCCCTAAGGAGCATTGCAAACGGCAGAGGCACCGGGAGCCTGTCGCAAAAACAACACGCTGTGGGATGGGAGCGACGCCCGGCCGACCCGCCGGGCGTCGGATCACTTCAGCCCGCGCACCACCTGGATGTCGAGGTCGCGGATCTTCTTGCGAAGCGTGTTGCGATTGAGGCCGAGCAGCTGCGCCGCCTTGATCTGATTCCCCCGCGTGGCCGAGAGGCTGAGCGCGATCAAGGGCCGCTCCACCTCGCGCAGCACCCGGTCATACAGGCCGTTCGACGGCATGCCGTCCTTGTGCGCGGCGAAATAGTCCTTCAGGTGGCGCTCCACGGCGGCGGACAGGCCCTCGCCCTGCGGCTCCTCCACCGGCTGGGCGGCGGGTGTGGTGTCGGCAAGCTCCGCCTCCACCACGTCCAGCCCGATGACCTCCTGGGAATAGAGGGCGGCGAGGCGGCGGACGAGGTTCTCCAACTCGCGGACGTTGCCCGGCCAGCGGTAGCGCTTCAACCGGTCCATGGCGGGCTGGTCGATGCTCTTCACCGGCAGCCCTTGGGCCGAGCACTGATTCAGGAAGTGGCGGACGAGAAGGGGCACGTCCTCCGTACGCTCGCGCAGCGGCGGCAGACGAATGGGAACGACGCACAGGCGGTAGAACAGATCCTCGCGGAACAGGCCCTGGCGGATCAGGGTGCGCAGGTCGCGGTGGGTCGCGGCGACGATGCGTACGTCCGTCTTGATCGGTGTACGTCCGCCGACCGTGGTGTACTCGCCCTCCTGAAGCACGCGCAGCAGGCGGGTCTGCGCCTCCAGCGGCATGTCGCCGATCTCGTCGAGGAACAGGGTGCCCCCCTGCGCCTGTTCGAACCGGCCGGTCGAGCGGTTGGTGGCACCGGTGAAGGCGCCCTTCTCGTGACCGAACAGCTCGGACTCGATCAGCTCGCGCGGGATGGCCGCCATGTTGATGGCGACGAAGGGACCGTTGCGGCGCTTGCCGTAGTCGTGCAGCGCGCGCGCCACCAACTCCTTGCCGGTGCCCGACTCGCCGGTGATCGTCACTGTCAGGTCGGTGCCCATCAAACGGGCAAGGACGCGGTAGATCTCCTGCATGGCCGGCGAGCGGCCGATCAGGGGAAGCTGCTCGTCCGCCTCGCCGGCGTCGGCGGGCAGGGCCGCCGGCGGCGTGTTGGAATTCAGCGCCCGCTCGACGACCGAGACCAACTCCTTCAGGTCGAAGGGCTTGGGCAGATACTCGAAAGCGCCGCGCTCCGCCGCCTTCACGGCGGTGATCAGCGTGTTCTGCGCGCTCATCACGATGATGCGCAGGTCGGGCCGGATCTTCTTGATCCGCGGGATCAGGTCCAGCCCGTTCTCGTCGGGCATCACCACGTCGGTGATGATGAGGTCGCCCTGCCCGTCCGCCACCCAGCGCCAAAGCGTGGAGGCGTTGCCGGTGGTGCGCACCTCGTGGCCGAGGCGGGCGAGCGCCTGGGTCAGAACGGTGCGGATGGCGCGGTCGTCGTCCGCAACCAGGATTGTGGCTGCACTCATCCGATGGCCCCTCGGATGCCTCTGGCCGGTGCAGGATCGCCGCTCATCTGCGCTTCATCGAACATGGGTAGCGAGACCTTGAAGACGGTGCGGCGCGGCTGGCTGTCAAATTCGATGACACCGCCGTGATCGCCGACGATTTTGGCTACCAATGCAAGCCCCAGGCCAGTCCCATTGACCTTGGTCGTAATGAACGCATCGAACAGGTTGGAGCGCAGGTCGTCGGGTATGCCATCCCCATTATCCTGAACGGACACCAGCAACGGCAGATGCAGGCGGGTGTCGCCGCCGGGCAGAGCCATGCGAACGCCGTGCTGATAAGATGTGCTGAGAATGATCTCGCCGCCCGATTCTGGTGCAGCCTCTGCCGCATTTTTAATCAGATTGAGGAAAATCTGAATGAGCTGGTCGCGGTTGCCGTAAACCGGCGGCAGTGACGGGTCGTAACGCTCGATGAAGCGGATGTTCCGGGCGAAGCCGCTCTGGGCCACCTTGCGGACATGCTCCAGAACGGTGTGGATGTTCACGGCGTCGCGCTCCAGCGGGCGCTGGTCGGAAAAGACCTCCATCCGGTTGACCAGGGCGACGATGCGGTCGGCCTCGTCGCAGATCAGCCGGGTCAGCACCCGGTCGGACTCGCTGCAATTCTCTTCCAGGAGCTGCGCGGCCCCGCGGATGCCCGACAGGGGGTTCTTCACCTCGTGCCCGAGCATCGACGCCATGGCGGTGACCGAGCGGGCGGAGTTGCGGTGGGTCAGCGAATTGTCGATCTTGCGGGCCAGCGTGCGTTCGTTGACCGTCAGCAGCACATGGTCGGCGGGCTCGCCCAGCGCGGTGACCCGCACGGTGACGTGGTGCGGGCCGATGCGCGGCGTGTCGATGACGACGCCCTCCTGGGAGGCGCGGTGGCGGCCTTGCTGAACCTGTTCGATCAGCTGGCTGACCGGGCTGTTGGGCGGCAGCAGCTCCGCCAGGGGCATGCCTTCCATCATGGCGGCCGACAGGCCGAAGAACTCCTGCGCCTCCAGATTCACGTAGCGGATATCGCCGGAGCCGTCGACGACCAGAACCGGGTCGGGGAGCGCGTTCAGCATGACGGACGGATCGATGCAGGAGCGGACGGGGCGGTAGGAACCGGAGGGCGCACGGGGCCGCGCCGGGCGGCGGGGCAATGGAGCAGCGGCAGATGCACGGGCCATCAGGCAGCCATCCTTTCGATCGCCGGGGCGTAGAAGTCGCGGATGAAGCCGCGCACTCGTTCGGGATCGGACATGCGGTTGACCTCCGACCGGAATTCGGCGGAGTCGCGCAGGCCCGTGGAGTACCAGGAGATATGCTTGCGGGCGACGCGCAGCCCGCCTTCGACGCCGTAATGGGTCAGCATGGCGTCGTAATGCTCCAGCAGCGTGTCGAGCTGCCGGTCGAGCGGCGGGTCGGGCAGCTTTTCGCCGGTGCGCAGGTAATGCATCACCTGGGCGGGGAACCAGGGGCGCCCGTAGCTGCCGCGCCCGATCATCACCCCATCGGCGCCGGACTCGGCAAGCGCGCGGTCCACAGCGTCGAAGGACGCGATGTCACCGTTGACCACCACCGGGATCGACACCGCCTCCTTCACGGAGCGGATGAAGGACCAGTCGGCGGTGCCGTTGTAGAACTGCTCGCGGGTGCGGCCGTGGACGGTGACCAGCTTGATGCCGCACTCCTCCGCGATGCGGGCCAGCCGCGGTGCGTTCAGGCTCGTCTCGTCCCAACCCTTGCGCATCTTCAGCGTCACGGGGATGGACACCGCCTTCACCGTGGCCTCCAGGATGCGGGCGGCGAGCGCCTCGTCCCGCATCAGGGAGGAACCGGCGTGGCCGTTGACCACCTTCTTCACCGGGCAGCCGAAATTGATGTCGACGATGGCCGCCCCACGGTCCTCGTTCAGCTTCGCCGCCTCGGCCATCACGTCGGGCTCACAGCCGGCGAGTTGGACCGCCATGGGGAACTGCTCCGGCTCGCATTCGACCATGCGCAGGGTCTGGCGGTTCTCGCGGATCATCGCCTGACTCGCGACCATCTCGGACACGACCAGCCCGCAGCCGGACTGCTTCACCAGCCTCCGGAACGGCAGGTCGGTGACGCCGGACATAGGGGCGAGGATCACCGGACCCTCAAGCGAGATGGTGCCGATTTGAATGGCCATGTTCACCTGCCCACTTGATGGGCACATTAGCGATATGATGAGAATTTGTGCACGGTAGCACAGCGTTTCGGCATGTTGCAAGTGCACATCCCGCGAGCGCGACGGTGGCTGTCATGCGCAACGGCTAGCCGAGCAGGACGTCGGTGACGAACTTGACGCCCGGATAGGCGAGGGTCAGCAGCAGATAGGCGATCAGCACGAGACGCGCCGCCATCCGCCCGCGCACGCCGGTGCGGGCATGGGCCAGCAGCAACCCGCCGATGACGACGAAGCTGGCGACCGACAAAAGCGTCTTGTGATCGGCGCGCAGCAGCGCGCCGGTTTCGTAATAGAGCACCGCCATTCCCGTGGCGAGACCGGCGCCCAGGACCGCCTCCGACGCGGCGAGCAGATGGAGCTGCATCCGTTCGCTTTCCGCCACCGGGGGCAGGAAGCGAGTCAGCGGGGTCGGGCGTTTCGACTTCAGCGCCCGCTCCTGCAGGAAGGCGGCGAGCGACGCCACGGCGGACATGGTCAGCAGCGCGTAGGTGATGACCGACACGGCGATGTGCAGGTCGATCCAGATGCCCGGCGCCCCGCCGCGCAGGACCGGCGCCGGGGCCTGCTGGGCCAGCGTCGCGAAGGCGCCGACGGTCAGCAGGTAGGGCAGCAGCAGCGGCGACAGCCGCCACGCCGACCGGGTCAGCGCACTCATTGCTATGAACAGCAGCATGCAGGCGGCGATGGTGATCCACAGCGCGGTGGACAGGCCGGTGTGCCAGCGTCCCGCCACCTGGGTCAGCGCCCAGGCCGCCGGCCCGGCGAAGCCCAAAGCCAGGGCGCCCCAGAAATAGGCGGACCGCCCGTCCGCCCCCTGCCCCGCGATCCGGTGGTAGGGGTAGAGGGACGCCGGCAGCAGCGCCATCAGCGCGGTCAGGCTGTAGACGATGTTCTGCGACATGCGGCGGACCCGTGCCCTTCCCTCTGCGGAAACCCAAAGTCGCTGTTGGACAAGTCTTCGCTGCTCCGGCCTCGGCGGCTCTTGGCGGAACGCCGGTGAGCGGCTAGGCTCCGCTGCGTGCGACCGCCATGACGTAAGCGTCACGCGGACGGTCCGTCAAGCGCGGATACCATAGCCCAAACGGCAGGGAAACGCCCCATGTCTTCCATGAACGCGTCTTCCATGAACGCGTCTTCCTGCATCGCGCTGATCGTCGCCGCCGGCACCGGCCAGCGGTTCGGCGCCGAGCGGCCCAAACAGTACCTCGACCTCGCGGGCCAGCCCGTTCTGCGCCGCACGATCGACGCCTTCCGGCGCCACCCCAAGGTGAGCGCGGTGCGCGTCGTGATCAATCCCGCGTTCCGGGATCTCTACGATGCGGCGGTCGCGGGGCTGGACTTGCCCGAGCCGGTGGCCGGCGGAGCGTCCCGCCAGGACTCGGTGCGCAACGGGCTGGCGGCGTTGGCCGAATCGGCGCCCGACCTCGTGCTGATCCACGACGCGGCCCGCCCGCTGATCGACGCCGACACCATCGACGCGGTGATCGCGGCGCTGGGCACCCACCCCGCGGCGCTGGCCGCCGTTCCGGTCGCCGACACGCTGAAGCGCGGCAATGGCGGTCCGGACGGCGGGCTGGTGGCCGGCACGGTGGACCGCAGCGGCCTGTGGCGCGCCCAGACCCCGCAGGGTTTCCGCTTTCCCGAGATTCTGGCCGCGCACCGCGACGCCGCCGGGCTGGAGCTGACCGACGATGCGGCGGTCGCCGAACGCGCCGGGCTGCCGGTCGCGCTGGTGCCCGCCAGGGAGGAGAATTTCAAGGTGACCACCCCCGACGACCTGACCCGCGCCAGCCGCGCGCTCGACTCCGCCCTGTCCGACATCCGCACCGGATCGGGCTTCGACGTGCACCGCTTCGCCGAGGGCGATCACGTCACGCTCTGCGGCGTGCGGGTGCCGCACACGCAGCGGCTGGACGGCCATTCGGACGCCGACGTAGGGCTGCACGCGCTCACCGACGCCATCCTGGGGGCGCTCTGCGCCGGTGACATCGGCAGTCACTTCCCGCCCAGCGACCCGCAATGGCGCGGCGCCGACAGCGCGCTGTTCCTGAAACACGCGGCGGAACTGGTGACGGCGCGCGGCGGGCGGATCGCCCATGTCGACGTGACGATCATCTGCGAGCGCCCGAAGGTCGGCCCGCACCGCGAGGCGATGACCGCGCGCGTTGCCGAGATTCTGGGCATGCCGGTGGACCGGGTCAGCGTGAAGGCGACGACGACGGAGCGGCTGGGCTTCACCGGACGCGGCGAGGGCATCGCGGCGCAGGCGGTGGCAACGGTCCGCCTTCCGGGATAGTGTCCTTCAAGCCCTCTCCCCTCAGGGGAGAGGGGACTTCGCACGACGACGAAAGGGACCCGCATGTTTCCCGATCACATCCGCGAACTCGCCGCCAAGCTCCTCGCCGAATACGAACTGGCCGGCTACACCCTGGCGACCGCCGAATCCTGCACCGGCGGTCTGATCGCGGGCGCGCTGACCGACATCGCGGGGTCGTCCAAGGTGGTGGACCGCGGCTTCGTCACCTACTCCAACGTCGCAAAGTCCGAGATGCTCGGCGTGCCGCCCAGCCTGATCTACGCCCACGGCGCGGTCAGTCCGGAGGTGGCGGTGGCCATGGCGGTGGGGGCGCTGGCGAAGTCGAAGGCCGACGTGACGGTGGCGGTGACCGGAGTCGCCGGCCCCGGCGGCGGGACGCCGGATAAGCCGGTGGGCCGCGTCCACATCGCTACGGCGGTCCGCCGCGGCGCGGCCAAGCACAAGGAATACACCTTCCCCGGCGACCGCGAGGCGGTGCGCCTCGCGACCGTGCAGACTGCGCTGGAACGGCTGCGCACCGCCCGCCCGGAAACCGCGATTCGCTGACGGAGAACCGGCTTCAGGCGGTCCGTGCGGCGGCGGGCCGGGCAGAGCCGGCACCATAGAGCTGGTTGGCGCGGGTCTCGAAGGCCTGCACCATCCGGCGCACCGCCTCGTTGAACAGAACGCCCATGATCTTCTGCAGCATCTTCGAGCGGAATTCGAAATCCACGTAGAAATCGACGCAGACTCCGCCCTCGTGGGGGGTGAAGAGCCAGTGATTGTTCAGGTACTGGAACGGCCCCTCGGTGTACTGGACGTTGATGCGACGGCTCTCTTCGTCCAGTTCCACGCGCGAGGTGAAGCGTTCCCGCACCATCTTGAAGCCGATCACGAGGTCCGCGAACATCACGTTGCCTTCGCGGCGGCGGATGCGGGCGGCGAGGCACCAGGGCAGGAACTCCGGATACTTCTCCACATCGGCGACCAGCCGGTACATCTGTTCCGGCGTGTAGGGAAGAACCTTCTTTTCCGCGTGCGTCGGCATACCCGCTCCGTTTCTCTTTCGGCCGCCTCTCAGCCCGCCGCTGCCGCGAGCTTGCGGAGGCGAGCCTCCCGCAGCATCGCGAAGTCCGCCCCCGCGTGGTAGCTGGAGCGGGTCAGCGGCGTCGAGGCCACCATCAGGAAACCCTTGCCGCGGCCAAGTGTTGCGTAGCTCTGGAATTCTTCCGGAGTCACGAACCGGTCCACCGCCGCGTGCTTGGGCGTCGGCTGGAGGTACTGGCCGATCGTCATGAAGTCAACATCGGCGGCGCGCAGATCGTCCATTACCTGCCCAACCTCCTCGCGCGTCTCGCCCAGCCCGACCATCACGCCGGACTTGGTGAACATCGACGGGTCCAGCTCCTTCACCCGCGCCAACAGTTGCAGCGAGGTGAAATAGCGCGCACCCGGACGGATCGTCGGGTAGAGGCGCGGGGCGGTTTCCAGATTGTGGTTGAAGACGTCGGGCTTCGCCTCCACCACCACCTCCACCGCACCCTTCTTCTTCTGGAAGTCGGGGGTGAGGATCTCGATGGTGGTGTCCGGTGACGCCGCGCGGATGGCGCGGATGGTGCGGGCGAAATGCTCCGCCCCGCCGTCCTCCAGATCGTCGCGGTCCACCGAGGTGACGACGACGTGGCTCAGCTTCAACTGGGCCACCGCCTCCGCCACATTGTCCGGCTCGTGCGGGTCGAGCTGGTCCGGGCGGCCGGTGCCGACGTTGCAGAAGGCGCAGCCGCGGGTGCAGACGGCGCCGAGGATCATGAAGGTCGCGTGCTTGTGCTTCCAGCACTCCCCGATGTTGGGGCAGGCCGCCTCTTCGCACACGGTGTTGAGCTTGAGCCCGCGCATCAGGTTGCGCGTCTCGTTGTATTCCTGGCTGGTCGGCGCCTTGACGCGAATCCAGCCCGGTTTGCGCTGGATCGGGTTGTCGGGCTTGTGGGCCTTTTCGGGATGGCGAAGCTTCTCGGGGTGATCGGCCACGGTCATGGTCTGAAGTGCTCCCACGGGCTGCCCGGTGGCAGCGCCGATGCTGAACGGTAACGCGCCGCCGACGGCGCAAGGGACGGCGCAAGGCCGGCGGACGCGGTCCCGCCGGATAGGCCGGAATGACCAACCGGTCAAGTCTGATTATCGGCCGCAACGAAACAACACCGCCAAAATGATGACGGCGCCCGAATCGTTGCTCCCCCACCCCGGAGGGCGAGGGAGAAAACGACCAGCGATCAGGCTCTCCACTTAGAAGTGGATGGCCCGGCCGTAGGCATCAAGAACCGACTCGTGCATCATCTCCGACAGGGTCGGATGCGGGAACACCGTCTGCATCAGCTCCTGTTCGGTGGTCTCCATGGTCTTGGCGACCGTGTAGCCCTGGATCAGCTCCGTCACCTCGGCTCCAACCATGTGGGCGCCCAGCAGCTCGCCGGTCTTGGCGTCGAACACGGTCTTCACCATGCCGTCCGCCTCGCCCAGCGCGATGGCCTTGCCGTTGCCGATGAAGGGGAAGCGGCCGACGCGGACCTCGTAGCCCGCCTCCTTCGCCTTCTTCTCGGTCAGACCGACCGACGCGATCTGCGGGTGCGAGTAGGTGCAGCCCGGGATGTTGCGGATGTCCAGCGCGTGCGGGTGCTTGCCGGCGATGTGCTCGACGGCGATGACGCCCTCGTGGCTGGCCTTGTGGGCGAGCCAGGGAGCCCCCGTCACGTCGCCGATGGCGTAGACGCCCGGCTCGTCGGTCTGGCAGTTGGCGTTGGTCTTGATGTGGCCGCGGTCGGTCTGGACCTTGGTGTTCTCCAGGCCCAGATTCTCCGTGTTCGGCGCGATGCCGACGGCGAGGATCACGCGGTCGACCGTGATGTCCTCGGTCTTGCCGTTGGCTTCCACCGCCACCGTCACGCTGTCGGCACCCTTGCGCAGGTTGCCGGCCTTGCCGTTGGTGATGATGCGCATGCCCTGCTTTTCGAACTGCTTGCGGGCGAAGGCCGAGATTTCCTCGTCCTCGACCGGCAGGATGCGGTCCATCACCTCGACCACCGTCACCTTGGCGCCCAGCTCGTTGTAGAAGCTGGCGAACTCGATGCCGATGGCGCCGGAGCCGATGACCAGCAGCGACTTCGGCGTCGTGTTCGGGGTCATCGCCTTGCGGTAGGTCCAGACGAGGTTGCCGTCGTCCTCCAGGCCCGGAAGGGTGCGGGCGCGGGCGCCCGTGGCGATGATGATGTTCTTCGCCCCGAAGGTGCCGACCGCCGCACCACCCTTGGACACGGCCACCTGCCCCTTGCCGAGCAGCTTGGCCTCGCCCTCGATGACGGCGACCTTGTTCTTCTTCAACAGGTGCTTGACGCCGCCGTTGAGCTGCCCCGCCACCTTGCGGGACCGCTGAACGACCTTGTCCAGGTCGAAGGACGGGTTCTGGATGACCAGCCCGTACTCCGCGGCGTGCTTGGCGTTGCGCAGCACCTCGGCGGAGCGCAGGAGCGCCTTGGTCGGGATGCAGCCCCAATTGAGGCAGATGCCGCCGAGGTTCTCACGCTCCACCACCGCGGTGCTGAGGCCGAGCTGGGCGGCGCGGATCGCCGCCACATAGCCGCCCGGACCGCCGCCGATGACGATGAGGTCGTAGTTCATGTCAGCCATGGTCGGCGCCCCCTTACAGCAGCATGCTCAGCGGGTCCTCGATCAGCTTCTTGAAAGCCGCGAGGAATTCCGCACCCTGCGCGCCGTCGGCGACGCGGTGGTCCACGGTGACCGAGACGGTCATCACGGTGGCGATGGCGAGCGCGCCGTTCTTCACGACCGGACGCTGCTCACCGGCGCCGACCGCCATGATGCAGGCTTGCGGCGGGTTGATGATCGCCGCGAACTCCCGGATGCCGTACATGCCGAGGTTCGAGATCGAGAAGGTGCCGCCCTGGAACTCTTCCGGCTTCAGCTTGCCGTCGCGGGCGCGCTCCGCCAGACCCTTCATCTCGTTGGAGATCTCGGCCAGCCCCTTGGTCTCCGCCTTCTTGACGATGGGCGTGATCAGGCCGGTCGGGGTGGCCACGGCGACCGAGATGTCGACGTGGTCGTAACGCAGAATGGCCTCGTCGGACCAGGCGGCGTTGATGTTCGGGAACTTCTTCAGCGTCAGCGCGGCGGCGCGGATGATGAAGTCGTTGACCGACAGCTTGTAGTCCTTGGAGCGGGCGTTCAGGTCGGAGCGGACCTTCAGCAGCGCATCCAGCTCGCAGTCGATGGCCAGGAAGTAGTCCGGCACCGTCTGCTGCACCTCGGTCAGACGACGGGAGATCGTCTTGCGCATCGAGCTGTTCGGCTGCGCCTTGTAGCGCATGCCCAGCTTGTCCGACAGGTCCTTGGCGTCGATGCCCGCGGCCTTCGGGGCCGGAGCGGCGGCGGCCGGAGCAGCCGCCGGGGCGGCGGCGGGAGCCTGGGCGGCGGCCTGCGGAGCGGCGGCCTTGGCGGTGCCGCCGGCCTTGGCGGCCTCGACGTCGGCCTTGACGATGCGGCCGTTCGGGCCGGTGCCCTTGACGGCCTTCAGGTCGAGACCGGCCTGCTCGGCCAGACGGCGGGCCAGCGGGCTGGCGAACACGCGGCCACCGCCATGGGCGGCGGGAGCCGGAGCGGCCGCGGCCTGCGGAGCCGGAGCAGCGGTCGGGGCCGGAGCGGAAGCCGCCGGGGCCGGAGCCGCGGCCGCCGGGGCGGGAGCGGCGGCCTTGGCGAGCGCGCTGTCGTCCTCGCCCTCTTCCAGCAGCACGGCGATCGGGGTGTTCACCGCGACGCCCTGCGTGCCGGCCTGCACGAGGATCTTGCCGAGACGGCCTTCGTCGGCCGCCTCGACTTCCATGGTGGCCTTGTCGGTTTCGATCTCGGCGATCACGTCGCCGGACTTCACCGCGTCGCCTTCCTTCTTCAGCCACTTGGCGAGGTTGCCCTCGGTCATGGTGGGAGAGAGGGCGGGCATGAGAATCTGAATGGTCATTCGCTCGCCCTCCTTACTTGCGGTAGCAGGCCTTCTTCGCCGCTTCCGCGATGCGGTCGGGCGAAGGAAGGACGAGCTTTTCCAGGTTCGCCGCATACGGCATCGGCACGTCGAGGCCGGTCACGCGGATCACCGGGGCGTCCAGATAGTCGAAGGCCTGCTCCATCATCAGGGCCGACAGCTCGGCGCCGATGCCGCAGGTCGGCCAGGCCTCCTCGACGGTGACGAGGCGGTTGGTCTTCTTGACCGAGTTGACGATGGTCTCGGTGTCGAGCGGACGGATCGTGCGCAGGTCGATGACCTCGGCGCTGATTCCGTCCTTCTCCAGCAGCTCCGCGGCGGCGAGCGCGTAGCTGACCATCAGCGAATGGGCGGTGATGGTCACGTCCGTGCCGGCGCGGCGGATCTTGGCGCGGCCGATCGGAACGATGAAGTCCTCGCTCTCCGGCACCTCGAAGGACTGGCCGTAGAGGATCTCGTTCTCGAGGAAGATGACCGGGTTCGGATCGCGGATGGCCGACTTCATCAGGCCCTTGAAGTCCGACGCGCTGTAGGGTGCGACGACCTTCAGGCCGGGCACGCTGGCGTACCAGGGCGTGAAATCCTGGCTGTGCTGCGCGGCCACGCGGGCGGCGGCGCCGTTCGGGCCGCGGAACACGATCGGGCAGCCCATCTGGCCGCCGGACATGTACAGCGTCTTGGCCGCCGAGTTCACGATGTGGTCGATCGCCTGCATTGCGAAGTTGAACGTCATGAACTCGACGATCGGGCGCAGGCCGCGGAAGGCCGCACCGACGCCCAGGCCGGCGAAGCCGATCTCGGTGATCGGCGTGTCGATGACGCGGTCGGCGCCGAACTCCTGGAGCAGGCCCTGCGACACCTTGTAGGCGCCCTGGTACTGCGCGACCTCTTCGCCCATCAGGAAGACGGTCGGATCGCGGCGCATCTCTTCCGCCATGGCGTCGCGCAGCGCTTCGCGGACGGTCTTCTTCACCGTCTTGTCGAAGAACTTGTCCTCGTCGGAAGCCGGCGGGGCGGCGGCGGGACCCTTGGTCGGGCCGGTCGGCAGGGTGGAGTCCGGACGGGCGCCGCTGTCCTGGACCACCGGCTGGGCGGCGACCTTCGGGGTCGACTCTTCGACCGCCGGCTTGCTCTCCACCGAATCCTCGCCGTCTTCCAGGATCACGGCGATGGGGGTGTTCACGGCGACGTTCTCGGTGCCCTCGGCGACCAGGATCTTGCCGATGCGGCCTTCATCGACCGCCTCGACCTCCATGGTCGCCTTGTCGGTCTCGATCTCGGCGAGCACGTCGCCGGACTTGACCTCGTCACCTTCTTTTTTGACCCATTTCGCCAGCTTGCCCTCGGTCATTGTGGGCGACAGCGCCGGCATCAGCACTTCGATCGGCATTCCTCAACCTCCGGCGGCGCGGGTTCACCGGAAGGCGAAGCCTCCGGTCCTCGGCGCCGCTCCTGCTTATCGTTGTCGTCAGGCTTCGACCAGGACGTCCGTCCACAGCTCCGCCGGATCGGGCTCGGGGCTCTGCTGCGCGAACTCGGCAGCCTCGGTCACCACGGCCTTGACCTCGCGGTCGATCTCTTTGAGCTGGTCCTCGGTCACGTAAGCGCCTTCCAGAAGGACGCGCTTCAGGTTGTCGATCGGATCGGACTCGCTCCGCATCTTCTCGACCTCCTCTTTGGTCCGGTACTTGGCCGGGTCGGACATCGAGTGGCCGCGGTAGCGGTAGGTCTTCATCTCGAGGATGACCGGGCCGTTGCCGGCGCGGATGTACTCGACCCACTTGTCGGCGGCCTCGCGGACCTCGAGGACGTCCATGCCGTTGACCTGATGGCCGGGAATGCCGTAAGCCGCGCCGCGCTGGTGCAGCTCGCCCGCCGAGGCGCGCTCCTGCGAGGTGCCCATGGCGTACTTGTTGTTCTCGATCACGTAGAGCACCGGCAGCTTCCACAGCGCCGCCATGTTGAAGCTCTCGTAAACCTGACCCTGGTTGATGGCGCCGTCGCCGCAATAGACCGCGGACAGGCCGTCATCCTTGTTGTACTTGTGCGAGAAGGCGAGGCCGGTGCCCAGCGGGACCTGCGCGCCGACGATGCCGTGGCCGCCGTAGAAGTTCTTCTCGCGGCTGAACATGTGCATCGAGCCGCCCTTGCCCTTGGAGTAGCCTCCACGGCGACCGGTCAGCTCGGCCATCACGCCCTTCGGGTCCATGCCGCAGGCCAGCATATGGCCATGGTCACGGTAGCTGGTGATGACGTCGTCGTTGTCCTTCAGCGCGGCCTGGATGCCGACCACGACGGCTTCCTGGCCGATGTAGAGGTGGCAGAAACCGCCGATGAGGCCCATGCCGTACAGCTGGCCCGCCTTCTCCTCGAAGCGGCGGATCAGCAGCATCTCACGGTAGTACTTGATCAGATCCTCGGCCGAAGCGGCCTGCTTCGACGCGGAGTCAGTCTGCGCCTTCGGACGGCGTCGTGACGCGGCCATGTTTCCTCCCCAGGGTTTATGCAGCGACGGCAAGCGAACAGCCAGGGCTGCAGCACGTTGCGAGGGTACATCCCAATTATGAGGGTGCATCCCCCTCGCACCGGAAGCGGATGCGGGGCGCACAGTACACGACAAGCGCGAGAGACGCAAATATCTGTTTTTAAACGCGAAATTCGGCGTTAACCGGCTTTCGGTTAATTCACTGATATGACCTACTTCTCAGCGCTAGCATCCCCTTCGTCCTGCGCCGGAGGGAGTGCGATTATGACGTCCCGGGGGCCGGAAAGGTTCAACATCGTGCGCGCACGCTCGTCCAGCATGTCGCGGTCCAGGTGGTCGCTGCGCATCAGTTGCGCGCGGCGGTCCATTCGCTCGCGCTCGGCCTTCACCTGATCCAGGACGGATTCCGCCGTGGCGATCTCCGCCTTCAGGTGGTTCATGGCGAGCAGCCCGCGGTCCCCCTGGACGGCGTAATAGACGAAGTAGGCGACGACGCAGGAGCCGATGGCCGGCCCGATGGCCTGGCGAAGGGCGCTTTTCGCGGCGCGTTTCAGCGAGTCGGTGAGGTTCTGGAGCATGGTCATGGCGGTATGATGGAATCATACGCGATTCCTTCGGTCAAACGGAAAAGAAGCAATCCGAAAGAATTCACCGCAGCATGCTCTTCGCGCCGCCGAGTAATAGGCGGCATATACCCTCAAAGGAAGGTGACGCGGTGCGCAACCTTCGAAAGAAGGCGGGCGCCGATTCACTCTGGCGGGACCTCGCGCGGGCGGCGGTCCTCGCCAATGGCGACGTAGGTGAACACACCCTCCGTCACCTTAATCGCCTCCCCCGCGCTGCGTTGGCGGCGCACCCAGGTCTCGACGCGCACGCGGATGGAGGTGCGGCCCACCCTGGTGACATGGGCGAAGCAGCTCACCTCGTCGCCGACATAGACCGGCTTGTGGAAGGTCATCGCCTCGATCCCCACCGTCGCCACCCGCCCGCCCGCGCGGCGCAGGGCGGCGACGCCGCCGGCCAGATCCATCTGGGCCAGCAGCCAGCCGCCGAAGATGTCGCCGTTGGGGTTGGTGTCCGCCGGCATGGCGATGGTGCGCAGCGCTGGGCCGCCCTCCATGTCCGGATGGGTGACGTCCGGCTTGACCGGGGATTGATCGGTGGGGGTGCCGTCGCTCATCGTGCCTCCGCCCTCGTTCATTCTGGGGTCGAAAAAGCGCATCACAAAATATGGTGCGGAGAGTATATAGAAGCCACCGCATGCGCTTGCGCAGCCCTGACGAAATTCCTATAACTGGGCCATGAGCGATCTTTTCGAGAACACGGCGCGCAAGGCCGAGACCTATTCCGCCCAGGATATCGAGGTTCTGGAGGGGCTTGAGCCCGTCCGCCGGCGCCCCGGCATGTACATCGGCGGCACCGACGACCGGGCGCTGCACCATCTGGTGGCCGAGGTTCTGGACAACGCCATGGACGAGGCGGTGGCCGGCCACGCCAGCCGCATCGACCTGGAGCTGACCGTCGACGGCACGGTGGTGGTGCGCGACAACGGGCGCGGCATCCCGATCGACGACCACCCAAAGTACCCGGGCAAGTCGGCGCTGGAGGTCATCCTCACCACCCTGCATTCGGGCGGCAAATTCTCCAACAAGGTCTACCAGACTTCCGGCGGCCTGCACGGCGTCGGCCTGTCGGTGGTGAACGCCCTGTCCGACCGGCTGATCGTGGAGGTGGCGCGCGACCGCCAGCTCTACGTGCAGCATTACAGCCGGGGCCTGCCCCAGGGGCCGTTGACCCGCCAGGGCGCGGCCAATCGCCGCGGCACGACCATCCGCTTCCACGCCGACCCCGAGATCTTCGGCGAGGCCGCCCATTTCGAACCGCACCGGCTGTACCGGCTGGCGCGCTCCAAGGCCTACCTGTACCGGGGCGTCGAGATCCGCTGGAGCTGCGACCCGGTGCTGCTGGCGCCCGACAGCACCACCCCGGCGCAGGAGACGCTGCACTTCCCCGGCGGCCTGCTGGACTATCTGAACGCCGCCCTGAAGGAACGCCGGACACTGACCCGCCTGCCCTTCTCCGGCGCGCTGGACTTCCCGAACCAGCAGGGCCGCGTGGAATGGGCCATCGCCTGGCCGGAGGATGACGAGGGCTTCTCCCACACCTACTGCAACACGGTGCCCACCCCGCAGGGCGGCACGCACGAGGCCGGCCTGCGCGCCGCGCTGACCCGCGGCCTGAAGGGCTACGGCGAGCTGACCAGCAACAAGCGCGCCGCCCAGGTCACCGCGGACGACGTGATGGGCGACGCCTGCATCCTGCTGTCGGTCTTCATCCGCGAGCCGCATTTCCAGGGCCAGACCAAGGAGAAGCTGGTGACGGCGGAAGCCCACCGGCTGGTCGAGGCGGCGATCAAGGATCACTTCGACCACTGGCTGTCCGGCGACCCGTCCTCGTCCAAGGCCCTGCTGGAACGGCTGATCGAGAAGGCGGAGGAACGGGCCAAGCGCAAGCAGTCCAAGGAGTTGGGACGCAAGTCCGCGACCCGCCGCCTGCGCCTGCCCGGCAAGCTGGCCGACTGCTCCCGCAATTCGCCGGAGGGGACCGAAATCTTTCTGGTCGAGGGCGATTCGGCGGGCGGCTCGGCCAAGCAGGCGCGCAACCGCGAGACCCAGGCCATCCTGCCGCTGCGCGGCAAGATCCTCAACGTCGCCTCGGCCTCCGCCGACAAGATGAAGGCCAACCAGGAGCTGAACGACCTCACCCAGGCGCTGGGCTGCGGCGTGGGGAAGGACTTTTCCAGCGACAAGCTGCGCTACGAGCGGGTCATCATCATGACCGACGCCGACGTGGACGGCGCGCACATCGCCTCGCTCCTGATGACCTTCTTCTACCGGGAGATGGGCGGGCTGATCCAGAACGGGCACCTCTATCTGGCCCTGCCACCGCTCTACCGCATCAGCCACGGCGCCAAGTCGGTTTATGCCCGCGACGACGCCCACAAGGACCAGCTCATGAACAAGACGTTCAAGGGCAAGAAAGTGGAAATCAGCCGATTCAAAGGCTTGGGCGAGATGATGCCGGCCCAGCTCCGCGAGACGACCATGGACCCGGCCAAGCGCACGCTGCTTCGCGTCGTCGTGCCGAACGCCGCCGACCCCGAACAGGCGGAGGACGTGAAGGCCACGAAGACGCGGGTGGAGGAGCTGATGGGCCGCCGTCCGGAACTGCGGTTCCAGTTCATCCAGGAGAACGCAAAATTCGTCCGGGTTGACGACATCGACGTGTAACCCGCGGCGCTGTACGCTCACAGGCGTGCACATCAACGCCACGGGACCCTGGACGAATGACCTCGACGCTCGCCCTGTACCAGACGGACCTGTTCCGCCCGACCTACCGCCCGTGGAAAGGGGAGCGGTGGGAACTCCTGCTCGCCCCGATGCTGATCTGCAAGGGCTACTGGAGCGAGGCGATGCTGGTCACCGACATGGCCGGGCTGATCCGCCACGACGGGCCGGCGTCGCGCACCTGGATGTCAATGACCCCGATGGAGATCGAGAGCCAGGAGATCGGCTGCCGCTTCGCAAAGGGGCACACGCTGGTCATGGGGCTCGGCATGGGCTGGGCTGCCGCCAACGCCGCCCTGCGGCCCGAGGTCACACGCGTCACCGTTGTGGAACTCGACCCCGAGGTGATCGCGGTGAACGCCACCATGGACGTGTTCGGCCAGCTTCCGCCCGAAGCCGCTGCCAAAGTGACGGTGGTCCAGGGCGACGCCGTCGCCTATGAGCCCGACGAGCCGGCGGACACCCTCATGGCCGACATCTGGCAGCCGCTCTATGGTGACGACCGGCTGGAGCAGGTCCGCCGCATGAGGGATAACACCGGCGCCACCCGGGTCTACTACTGGGGCCAGGAGATGGACATCGCCCACCGCGCCCGCCAGTTTGGCCTGCCTCTGGACAGCGCCTCGGTCGCCCGCATCGTCGAGGATATGGGCCTGCCACTGATCGGCCCGGCGGAGGTCACCAACTATCCGGACCTGATCGAGCGCTCCGCCCGAAACTGGCTGCGCACCGACTGGACACCGCCGGGATACGCCGTCGGCTGAGCCCTGGCTCTTCCGGGGGCGCGGGCTTGCCGGTGCCGAAGCGGCGCCCCATGATCGTTCACTGCATGTCCACTCAGCAGCCCAGGCGAGCCATGACCTTCCTGTCCCGTGCCAGCGTTCTCGCCCTCTGCGCGATGGCGGCGGCCTGCACCAACGAACGTGTCGTGGCCGACCTGCCCGTCCCGGCCTACACGCTGAGCGAGGTGTCCTACGCGGCCTCCGACCGCGACCTGCGGGTGGTGATCCTCGGCAATCCCTTCGGCATGGACCCGCAGACCTTCGGGCCGCTGGTGACCGCCAACATGCAGAACCGCATTTCCGGCGTGCGCACCAACTTCACCACCACGCCGAACCAGACGGCGCGGCCGGACTACCGCGTCGTCCTGGCCTTCAACCCCGCCGAGACGACCCTGAACTCGTATCTGTGCAGTGGCCAGCCCCTGCGCACCAGCCCGCCCGGCGGCCCCATCGTGGTCCAGGGAGCCTTCTGCCGGGGCGGCGGCCCCCTGTCCTCGGCCACCGGCTGGCTCGACCGTCCGCAGGGGCCGAACGATCCGGATTTCCGGTCGCTCATCAGCGACATGACCTTCTCCCTTTTTCCGGCCCGCCGCGCCGACCTGGACGGCTGCGGCGGGGGTCCTGACTGCTGAGGCGGGAGACGGCGTTCAGGCGTAGAGAAGCCACTGCCGCAGCAGGGCGGTGACCGCCTGCGGCCGCTCCATGGCCGACAGATGGCCGCAATCCTCGATCAGGGCGAGGCGGGCGCCGGGAATGCTCCCGGCCATCTCCTCGTGCAGCGCCGGGGGCGTGACGGCGTCCTGCCGCCCGCACAGCACCAGCGTCGGGCAGGCGATGGCTCCCAGTCCGGGCCGGCTGTCCGGACGGTTCATGATGGCGGTCTGCTGGCGCGCATAGCCGTCCGGCCCGACCCGCTGGGCCTGGGCCTGAACCGATTCGACCAGGGCGGCGTCCGCGGTGCGGTCGGGATGGACGAGGCGCGGCATGCCGGCAGCCACCACCTGACGCAACCGCCCCTGCCCCACCAGACGAACGGCGTCCTGGCGTGTGGCGGTCTGCTCCGGCGTGTCCGGACGGGCGCTGGTGTCGAGCAGGGCGAGCTTCGCCACCCGCTCCGGCGCCTGACGCAGAATCTCGAAGGCGACGTAGCCCCCCATCGACAAGCCGGCGAGCGCGAATCGCTCGGGCGCCTGCGCAAGCAGCGCGGCGGCAAGGGCGGTCACCGAGTCGTGGCCGGTCAGGTCGCCGACGGTCGGCTCCGCCACATCGGCGAGATGGTCGGTCTGGTGTTCCCACAGCGCGGCGTCCAGCGGCATGCCGGGAAGCAGGATCAGAGGCATCCGGTCGCTCATCCCTCGTCCTTCCTCGTTCTGACGTTCTTTATCCGGTCAGCGGATCAGTTCCAGCACCGCCTTGAAGACCGGAATGTCCGACCGCTCCATCCATTCGAACAGGACCATTTCCGTGCTGACGATGGTCGCCCCGGCGGCGCGCATGCGGGCGATGCCAAGTTCCGCGTTGGCGGGAACGCGCGACGATACGGCGTCCGCCACCAACACCACCTCGAACCCCAGCCCGACCAGCGACAGCGCGGTCTGCATCACGCACACATGAGCCTCCGACCCGGCCAGCACCACCTGTCGGCGGCCGAGCCGCTCCAGCCGTTCCAGGAATGCCGGCTCCCGCGCGGCGGAGAAGGTGATCTTCTCCACCACCCCGTCCGGCGGCAGCAGGGCGCGCAGGGAGGCGGCCGTCGGACCGAGGCCTCTGGGATACTGTTCGGTGGCGAAGGCCGGCACGCCGAGCAGGGCGGCGGCCTTCAGCAGGGTGGCGGCGTTGCGCTCCACCCGCGCGGACTCGGCGATGGCCGGCATCAGCTTTTCCTGGATATCGACCACCACCAGGACGGAACGTTCGGAGGACAGAAGCATCGGAGGGGTGCCTTTTTTCCTTGTCCGGTCCGGGGGGTGGAAAAGGCCAAAACCTGCCCTTTCACCCTCCCAGACCCAGGATTTCCGCGGTTTTCACGGCCTTTTCATAGCCTAGCCGAGCGGACGCGGAACGCCAAGCGGCCCATCCGGGCCCGCACAATGCGCGATTTCATCACAAGGTCTATTGACAGCGCCCTTTGACTTCATATTCTGCCGCACCATCTACTCGTCGGGCCGTACCGGCACGATTTTCGCACTCCAGACAGAAACAGGTTGGATGCTCTTTTCGGAACTTGGGCTTGGACCTGACGTCCTGCGGGCAATCGAGGACAAGGGTTACACCCAGCCGACGCCAATTCAGGAACAGGCCATTCCCTGGGTCCTGCAAGGCCGCGACGTGCTCGGCTGCGCGCAAACCGGCACCGGGAAGACGGCCAGCTTCACCTTGCCGATGATCAGCATCCTGGCGTCGGGCCGGGCGCGGGCGCGCATGCCCCGTTCGCTCATCCTGGAGCCGACTCGGGAGCTGGCTGCCCAGGTCGCTGAAAGCTTCGAGACCTACGGCAAGCACCATAAGCTCAGCATGGCGCTCCTGATCGGCGGCGAAACCTTCACCGAGCAGGTGAAGCGGCTGGACCGCGGGGTGGACGTGCTGATCGCGACGCCGGGCCGTCTGATCGACCTGTTCGAGCGCGGCAACATCATGCTCAACGACATCAAGGTCTTCGTCATTGACGAAGCGGACCGGATGCTCGACATGGGCTTCATCCCGGACATCGAACGGATCGTCAGCAAGCTGCCCAAGCTGCGCCAGACGCTGTTCTTCTCCGCCACCATGCCGCCGGAAATCCGCCGTCTGGCCGACGCCTTCCTATCGAACCCGAAGGAAGTGACCGTCGCCCCGCCGGCCTCCCCGTCGGAGACGGTGACCCAGGCCATGGTCCTGGTGCACGAGGAGGACAAGCGCAAGGCGCTGCGCCACCTGCTGCGTACCGAGGACGTCAAGAACGCCTTCATCTTCTGCAACCGCAAGCGCGACGTCGCCATTCTGCAGAAGTCGCTGGAGAGCCACGGCTTCAACGCCGGCGCGCTGCACGGCGACATGGTTCAGTCGAAGCGGACGGAGACGCTGGAGGCCTTCAAGAAGGGCGAGATCACACTGCTCGTCTGTTCCGACGTGGCGGCGCGCGGCCTGGACGTGCAGGGGCTCAGCCACGTCTTCAACTTCGACGTGCCGATCAGCGCGGAAGATTATGTCCACCGCATCGGACGCACCGGCCGGGCGGGCCGTTCGGGCCGCGCCTTCACGCTGGCCAGTCCGCTGGACGGCAAGCAGGTTTCGGCTATCGGCCGTCTCATCAAGCGGGAGATTCCGTTGATCGCCATTGACGGCCTCGAGTCGGCCGAGTTCCTCAGCGAGGACGAGGCGCGTCGTGGCCGCAGCCGGGGTCGCGGCAAGGACAAGGAGCGCGGCGACCGCGCGCCGCGCGCCGAGCGCGCCGAACGTCCGGACCGCGAGGAACGGGCGCCCCGCGAGGAGCGTCAGGCCCGCGACGATCGTCAGCCGCGTGAGGACCGTCAACCGCGCGAAGAGCGGCCGAGCCGCGAGGAGCGTCCGGTGCGCGAGGAGCGCCAGCCTCGGGAGGAGCGCCAGCCGCGCGAATCGCTGGCCGCCGCCGAGAGCCGCCGCCAGGAACCGCGCCGGGATCGTGACCGCGATCGTGACCGCCGCCGCCGCCGCGACGAGGACGAGGACGACACAGCCGTGATCGGCTTCGGCGACCATATGCCGGCGTTCATGCTCCGCTCCGTGCGGCGCCCGACCCCGGTCGAGTCCACCGAGCAATCCTCGCAGGAGGGCTGAGCGCCATGCAGACCATCTTCGTCATGGTCAAGTGTGAGCTTGGCAAAGCCTATCAGGTGGCCGATCAGGCCGTTCAGGACATCGAGCAGGTGTCGGAGGTGCACTCCACCTCCGGCCAGTACGATCTGCTGATGAAGTGCTATCTGCCCCAGGATCTGGACATCGGCCGATTCGTGACCGAAAACATCCAGACCCTGACGGGGGTGCGCGACACCTTCACCCTCATCGCCTTCAAGGCCTTCGCCTAGAGGGTTGACGGTTGCGGAAACCGCCCTGAAAAGGGGCGGGCCGGGCACGAAAAAGGGGACGTCCGCTTGTCGCGGCCGGTCCCCTTTTTCATGTCTCCGCCTTACGGCAACAGGCGTTGGACAATTCGCGAGGCGCCCCGCGAAACCGTTGACTTGGCCGGTTCGTTACCTCAAACGTTCGGCATGTCCCAGCTCCCGTCCCGACATGCCCGGCGCGTCCGCGCCACCAGCCCGAAGATGCACCGCCCGTTGGACCGCCGGTCGCTGGTCCTGCGATCAGGCATCGTCGCCCTGATGGCCGCCTGCGGCATTGTCCTGGCCGATCTGGCCGACGCGCAGCAGCCTCCGGCTCCGGTGCCGCAGGCGAACGCCGCCCCGCCGGGCGGGCAGAATCAGGGCGAACGGCTCGAAGTCGTCGTTCCATCGCCGGGACCGTCCAACGGAAAGCCGCAGGACCCCCCAGTTCTTCTGGGAGCGGACTCGGTCACCTTCGACGAGGCCAACAGCCTTGTGACGGCGTCGGGCAACGTCGAACTGTCGCAGGGACCGCGGACGGTCCATGCCGACACGATCACCTACAACCAAAAGACCAAGGTGGTCATCGCCTCCGGCAATGTCCGTCTGGTCGAGCCGTCGGGCGACATTCTGTTCTCCAATTACGCGGAACTGACCGACGACATGCGCGACGCGTTCGTCGAGAACGTCCGTGTGCTGATGACCGACAACAGCCGCATGGCCGGCAACGAAGGCGAGCGCCGCGGCGGACGCCTGATCCGCCTGAACCGGGCCGTCTACAGCCCCTGCGACCTCTGCAAGTCCGATCCGACCCGCGCGCCGGTCTGGCAGATCCGGGCCGCCCGCGTGGTCCAGGACAACGAGGATCACGAGGTCCGCTACCGCGACGCCTTCATGGAAATGTTCGGCGTTCCGTTCTTCTACACCCCCTACCTGTCCCACCCCGATCCCACGGTGGACCGGCGCTCCGGCTTCCTGACGCCCAGCTTCCGCAACAACTCGAATCTCGGCTTCGGCGTCATCTCCCACTATTATTGGGACATCGCGCCGGATCAGGACGCGACCTTCGACGTCGGCGGCTATTCGGAACAGGGCCTGTTCCTCGGCGGCCAGTACCGCAAGCGCTTCGAGAACGGACGGCTGCAGCTCGACGCGTCGGGGACGCAGGGCGAGATTCCCAACGGCACGCTGAAGGGCGCCGATGATCGCCGCTGGCGCGGCCACGCCTTTGCCAGCGGCCTGTTCGACATCGACGAGACATGGCGCTGGGGCTTCGATCTGAAGCGGGCGAGTGACGAGCTGTATCTGCGCCGCTACTTCAACATCCGCGACGAGGTGCTGACCAGCCGGGCCTTCGTCGAAGGCTTCAACGGGCGCAACTACGCCGCGGTCAACGCCTACAGCTTCCAGGATCTGCGCTGGGGCAATCCGGTGCAGGAGCCGTACGTGCTTCCCGAGGCGCGCTACAACGCGCTGGGTGAGCCGGGCAGCCTGCTGGGCGGGCGCTGGTCCCTGGACAGCAGCCTGCTGGCGATCGCCCGGCCGGGCAGCGGCGGCCCCGACACCCAGCGGATGGCCGTGCAGCCCGGCTGGCAGCGGGACATTTACTCCAACCTGGGTTTCGTCACCACCGTCGAAGGCAGCGTCCTTCTGGCCGGCTACACCGCCCAGCGGTTCGATCCGAACGACCCGGCCGGCGGGACCGGCAACGACAGCGTTCAGCGTCTGCGCTTCTTCCCGCAGGCCACGACCACGGTCCGTTACCCCTTCGTCCGCTATGGCGAGAACAACTTCCAGACCATCGAGCCCATCGGACAGATCAGCGTGTCGCCGAAGGTGGACAATGATCCGGCCTTCCCGAACGAGGACAGCCTCGACGTCGAGTTCGACGAGGTCAACCTGCTGATGCCCAACCGCTTCACCGGCATCGATCGGCTGGACGGCGGCCTTCGCGCCACCTACGGTCTGCGCACGACGTTTCAGGGCTACAAGACCGGTTCGGCAAGCCTGTTCGTCGGCCAGAGCTTCCGCGCCGACGATACGGAGAACTTCCGTGGCGGATCGGGCCTCGACAAGAAGTCGTCGGATTACGTCGGTCGCCTTGACCTGCGCCCGGCGGACTGGCTGGACGTGAACTACAGCTTCCGCATCGACCACGACACGCTGAAGCCGCGCCGGCATTCGGTCAACGCATCGGCCGGCGTGCCGCTGCTGCGCGTTGCCGGCACCTACACCTATGTCGACCAGACCGAGAACCCCTACGTCGTCGAGCGGAACGAGGTGGAGCAGGCGGGCGTCTCGGTGTCGTCGCAGCTTTCAGAACGTTGGTCGATCGGCCTGTCCCATTCCCAGGCCTTCCGCCCCGATGCCGGGCCGCGCTCCAGCGCGGGCGTGCTCCGCTACCAGGACGAATGCCTGATCTTCGAAACCATCGCCCAGCGCGACTACACCGTCATCCAGAACGGCGAGCAGGAAGGAAACACCATCTTCTTCCGCTTCGTGTTCAAGAATGTGGGCGAGTTCCGCACGCCGGGCATCAGCGCCGGGTTCCTTGGCCCGTCCGGAGCCAGCAACTGACCTGGAGTTGCGTCTCTCGCCAAGGTCAAGGGGTTGCATCGGGCGGCCGATCTGGGTAGCCATAGCCCCCTCCTCTTCCGCTCGGGTTTGCTGCACATGGCCTTGGGACGCTACGACTACGAACGCCGTTACCGCCGCCGCTTCTGGGCGGGGTTCGCGAAGTTCGGTCTGTTCGCCGCCGTTCTCCTCGGTGTCGGTCTGTTCGCCTACCAGATGGGCATCGAGCAGCTGAAGGGCCGCGACGTCACGTTGCGGGAAGAGATCTCCACACTGTCGCGCCAGAAGGCGGAGCTTGAGCTGCTCGCCAGCCAGATGCAGCACGCCGCCCGCACTGCGGAGGCCCGCGCGGCGGAGCTGGAAGCCCGGCTCCAGCGCGAAGTGCCCTCGGGCGATCTCGCGCGGCTGACCGGCTTGGTGTCGGAGCGGCTGAAGGGCGGCATGGACCCCAACCGCCTCGCCTTCGTGATCGCCCAGGTCCAGGCGGTGCGCAATTGCCAGCCGGCGGAAACCAAGCGCTTCGCCCTGGCCACCCCCCTCCTCAAATCGGGCAATCGCAGCACCAGCTTCAACAACGGCGCGGTGACGGTCAGCGGCGAGGGCCAATCGTCGCGCAACGCGCAGGGCAACGCCGAAAGCTGGTTCGACCCGTCGCAGCCGGTGACCATCAAGATCGCCGGCATGGGTGGCAAGGAAACGGTCGCCAAGGGCGTTCTGCCCCTGCACCAGACGGTGGTGCTCGACAACAGCGAGTACCGTTTCACCTTCGCGCCCGGCGCCCGTTCCTTCGTGGAGGTGACCGCCGACCGCTGCCCCTTCCCTTAATCCTCGTCCCGGACGGCGAACGGGCGCGGCGGCTTGCCGGCCATGTGGATGTCCCACATCGTCGCGTAGGCGCGCTCCAGGGCACGGGCGAAGCGCTCGGTGTCGAACAGCGGCGCGCGTTCACGCTCCGCGGTGAGGCGCGCCTTCAACCGGGTGAGGCCGTCCGGATCGCCGGCCAATCGCAAGGCGGTGACTTCATAATCGGCGAGCGAACGGACGGCCAGTTCGGGCAGACCGACAGCGCGCAGCAGGCTCGTCCCGACGCGGGACGCGAACCCTTCCCCCGTCACCGTCAGCACCGGAAGGCCAGCCCACAGCGCGTCGCTGGCCGTGGTGTGGGCTCCGATCGGCGTGGTGTCCAGGAACAGGTCGGCCAAACGGTAGCGCGCCAGATGCTCGGCCGGAGGGCGCCTGGGCGCGAAGACCAGCCGGCTCGCCGCCACGCCGCGGCGTGCCGCCTCCCGCCGCAGATTCGCGCTCGCCTCCGGGTGGCTGTCGAGCAGCCACAGCACGCAGTCCGGCACCGCGCGCAGCAGGCGGCACCACCGGTCGAACAGGTCCGGCGTGATCTTGTAGGCGGCGTTGAAGCAGCAGAGGACCGTGCCCCGATCCGGCAGGCCGCAAGCGGCGCGCGATGGAGTCGGACCGATCGGCCGGCTGCGGTCGTTGGGCTGGTAACAGTCGGGAAGCTGGACGATCCGCTCCGCATAGAAGGGCTGGTGATCGAACGGCGTGACCAGCGGGTCGCCGATCACGTAGTCGATGAAACCGGCACCCATCGTCCCCGGATAGCCCAGCCACTGCGCCTGCACGGGGGCGGGCCGATGGGCGGCGATCTCCGGTCGGGCGTGCTGGGTGTAGCCCTTCAAATCCACCAGGATGTCCATGCCGTCCGCCCGGATGCGCGCCGCGGCGTCGGCGTGTGAGCGGTCGGAGATGTCCACGAAGCGGTCGAATCCGGCGGTGAGCCGGCGCCGCATCGGGCCGCCGTCATCGGGGCCATAGCTGTAACCGACAACCTCCAGTTGGCTCCGGTCGTGGCGTTCGATCAGCTCCGCGATGAGGGCGGCGGTGGCGTGCTCGTGATAGTCCGCGGACAGGTAGCCGACGCGCAGGCGGCCGCGCAGTCCGGAATCGGGCTGGGCCGGCATGGCTGCGGTGCCCCGTGTCCGCCACTCCGCGTAGCGGCGGGCGCAGGCCAGTTCCGCCGCCGGTCCGGCGCCTTCGCCAAGGAAGATCCAGGGATGGACCTGCCGTGTCGCGCCGCCACCCATCAGGGCGGCCAGCTGCGCGGAGCGCTCCGCCAGCCCATTCCAGCGGCAGAGATGCCGCATCTGCTGAACGAGCTGGGCAAGCACGCCGCCCGCGTCGGTCAGGCCGAGCGCCAGGGCGCGCTCGAAGGCCGGCAGGCTGTCCGCGAGGCGTCCGGCCTCCTTCACCGCCAGCCCGAGATTGGCGTGGGCTTCGGCCAGATCGGGACGCAGGGCCAGGGCGTTGCGGTAACAGCCGGCGGCCTCCTCCGTCCGCCCCAACTCCTGGACCACCGCGCCGAGATTGAGCCAGCCGGGAACCAGAGTGGGGTCGAGCGATAAGGCCCGGCGCAGCGCCGTCTCCGCCGCCTCGCGGCGGGCCAACGCGCGAAGCAGGACGCCCTGATTGCAGGGGGCCGGGGCGAAGCGCGGCATCAGCCTTGCGGCCTCGCCATAGGCATCGGCCGCCTCCGCGGTGCGGCCCAGCGCCTGGAGCGTCAGGCCCAGATTGAAATGGTTGCCGCCGAAATCCGGCAGCCAGGACAGGGCGGCGCGGTGGTGCGCCTCGGCCTCGGCCGCCCGTCCCTGTCGCCGCAGTCCCTCGCCGAAGGCGGAGCGGGCCACCGCCTCCTCCGGCGTCCCGGCCTCGCCCAGCGCGTCGAGCGCGTCGAACAGCCCGGCCAGCGCCACGGAATTGCCGGGCATGGCGGCCAAGGCCGCACGGCACTCCCCGATCCGGGCGCAGAGGGCGGCGGTCATCGCCGCTGGCGGCCTACTTGCGGACCCAGCGCCCGCCCGACAGCACATATTGGCCGGCGGGGGTGCGCTCGATCAGTTGCTTTCCGGCCAGGGCCTGGACCTGATCCACCGAGGTGCCGTTGCTTCCGGCGATCTCGCGGTAACGGGCGATGCGCTGGGCGTTGACCTGCTCGGCAAGCTGGGCGGCGGAGGCCGGCGCGCCGGGGACCGCTCCGACGAGCCCGTCCGGCCGCTCGCCGATCTGCCCGGCGGCCTTGGCGGCGCCCAGGGCGTCCTGGGCCGGGGCCAACGCAGGAACCGACAGGGCGAGCGCCAGGACCAGCCCGGCGGCGGCAAACATGCGCTTCATGGCTTTTTCCCTCCCTTCGCACCGCCCAAGCTGTCCTGGGCCGGCGGCAGGCCGAACAGGGCCGGATCGTCCGCGATGACCTTTTCCAGGTCGCGTTCGACCTTCACCCGGACTTCCTGTTCGATCCGGATGTTCAGGTTGATCTCGATGGGCTTGTCGGGAGCCTCGACCTTGACGGTCGGGGTGCAGGCGCCCAATCCGGCTCCCAACCCGGCGATGAGTGCGGCGGTCAGGACGCGCCGGCTTCGAACCGTGTGTCTCATGGATTCCTTCGTTGGAACTCCGTCATGCGGTCGCGGACCGTCTCGGGTATGCGGTAGGTGTCGAGGCTCTGCCGCAGAATCCGGTCGAGCGCGCCGCTCACCTTAAGATTAAGCGCGACCGGATAGCCATCGTAGAATGCCGGGTTGGAGCCGCGGATGGCGATGCCGACCGCCAGCTCTCCGCCGGCCTGCCCCTCGACGGTGGCGCTCAGCGTGTCGTAGCGGAAGTCGGTCAGCGCCCCCATCAGCAGGGCCGTCGGGCTGCCCTCCTCCCCCTTCAGGAAGCCGGGCGGGTTCTCGGGGTCGTAGCGCAGCGTGCCGGGACCGTCGGCCTCCAGCAGACCGCCGTTCAGATGGACCGAATCGGCCCCGATGCGCACCGGCAGGCGCCCGCTGACCGTTCCGCTCGCCTCCAGCCCGTCCACCGCGACCATCGCCAGCATGGGGCCGAGATGGACGCCCTCCGCCCGCAGCGTCACCGTCCCACGCGGCGCCACCGGATCGATGGCGAAGGGGTCCGCCCGCAGAATGCCGCCGGCCCAATGCCATTCGGCGCGCTCCACGCTCAGCCGACCCTTCGCCCCATAGCCGAAGCGGAGGGTGCCGTCGGTCAGCGGCAACCCGACGTCGAGCAGCTTCACCGCAAGCGTCTGACCCGCCGCGATCACCGGGGGGAACAGGCTGGGAAAGGACAGCACCCCGTTGATTCCGCTGGCCGACACCGGTCCGAATTGCCCAGCGAGGTCAGCGAGCAGCAGGTCGCCCTGGGCCTTCAACGCCACGCCATCCCAGGTCAGGCGGGCCTTGGCCGTCAGGGTGCCCGTCGTCTCGGCGATGGTGCCGGCACCCATCCAATGGGTGAGGACCGGCAGCCCCTTGGCCGGAGCCGTCAGCGTCGCCTGCCCGCGGTGAATCGCTCCATCGCGGGTCATGGTCAGGCGCAGGGTCCCGATGGCCGTCCCCCGCGGCGTCGCCAGCGTGACCGCGGCATCGCCGAGTTGAATGGTGTCTATGGGGATCGCGATGGAGCCACCGCCCGCCGCGCCACCGCTTCCCGCCGTCCCGGCGGAACCGGTCAACGGGTAGCCGGCGATGCGCAGGCTGCCGTCCTTGGCCGCGTCCAGCCGCAGGCGGGCGTCCCCAAGGTCAAGGCGCTCGATTCGCCCTTCCATGAGGGCGTCCAGCGGGTGACGGACGGTGAGGGTGCCGCCAACCGAACCCTGCCGGTCCAGACGGACCAGGGCGCGGGTCCGCTCCACGGACAGGTCGGTCACCGTTACGGCGGCGTCCGGAAAGCCGGCGCGGCGCAGCGCCTGTGTGGCGGCGAAGCCGGCCAGATCGGTCCGGTTCTGAACGAGCAGGGCGACCGCGCCGCCGATCAGCGCCAGTTTCACCAACACCAGCCATCGCCTCAACCGCCGCACGCTTTGCTGCCGCACGCCCTGCCCCTCGCCGTCGAAATCGCCATCGGTCTCTTTCGGGTATGAACACCCGAACGGCAGTGTATCGTCCATCGCGGGCGCGGCGCGACCATGCAGAGTTGCGACAACGGTTGGCCGCCGGTCGGAACCCCGCCGATGAAGGCAGCCCCGCAGGGCGTCTTTGCATCGGCGCCGGTTTCCCCTATGGTCGCGTCCGCGGAATCGGCACATCGGAGTGTTTCGCATGTTGCGGTGGACGCGCATTCTCATGGCGGCACTGTTCGCCACATTCATCTTCGCTCAGGGGGAGGCCAAGGCCTTGGATCCGGAAAACACCCTCTATCTCGACCTCAAGGACGGCCGCGTGGTCATCGAACTGCGCCCCGACTTGGCACCGAACCACGTCGCCCGCATCAAGGAGCTGACCCGTCAGGGCTTCTACAACGGCGTCGTCTTCCACCGCGTGATCGACGGCTTCATGGCCCAGACCGGCGATCCGACCGGCACCGGCACCGGCGGCTCCGGCAAGAAGCTGAAGGCTGAGTTCAGCAACGAGCCGCACGTCCGCGGCACGCTGTCGATGGCCCGCACGCCGGACCCGGACAGCGCCGACAGCCAGTTCTTCATCTGCTTCGCCACGTCCTCGTTCCTGGACAAGCAGTACACCGTCTGGGGCAAGGTCGTCGAAGGCATGGAGTTCGTCGACAAGATCAAGAAGGGCAGCCAGTCCCGCAACGGTCAGGTCAGCGACCCGGACAAGATCGTCAAGATGCAGGTTGCCGCCGACGCCAAGTAACGGCGCCGGAGATGAGGATCGCCGATCACGGCGGTCCTCATTCAGGTGATTGGGGCGGTGAAACCGCGCACCGCCCCGTTTCCCGCCCCGTTCCTCCGGGGCGTCACGGCCCGTTCATCGCCCCGGTCAGCGCCACCAGGAGATCCCGCATGCTGCGGGGACGGTCCTGCCAGCGCATCGAGAGGCCGCTCAACAGTACCTTCTCGAACCCCGGAGGCACCGTGGCACCGCCTTCGGCCAGACGGGGCACCCGGTCGCTCATGAAACGGCTGGTGGCGTCGGGGGGTGTCTTGCCGGTCAGCGCGAAGTAAGCGGTGGCGCACAGCGCGTAGACGTCCGTCCAAGGCCCCTGCTTTCCATCCGGCGCATATTGTTCGGGCGGCGCATAGCCCGGCTTCAGGATCACCGTCAGGTCGGCGCTCTTTCCCGCGGCGTGGCGCGCGGCGCCGAAATCCAGCAGCTTGCGGTCGCCGGAGCTGGTCAGGAAAATATTGTCGGGACTGATGTCACGGTGGATCAGGCCCTGCTCGTGCACGGCGTGCAGCGCCTTGATGATCGGTGACAGCAGGGCCAGCGTCGGGCGCGCGGCGATCCGCCCGCCGTTTTCGGAGACATGCCGCTTCAGAGTCCGTCCGTCGAGAAGCTCCATGACGATGTAGGCGGTTTCGTTCTCCTCGAAGAAGTCCTGAACGCTGACGATCTCCTTGACCTCCCGCAGGCGGGCGAGCATCCGCGCCTCCTCCAGGAATTTCGCCAGCCCCGCGGAGAAACTGTCCGCATGCTCGTCGGAGAAGGGAGCGACGCCCGGCGATCCGGCGACGCGCGACACCAGATTGGTGGGGTAGAACTCTTTCACCGCGACCTTGATCTGAAGCCGTTCGTCCCAGCCGAGATAGGTGGCACCAAAGCCCCCCTGCCCCAGGACACGGCCCACCAGATAGCGGCCCAGCAGCCGCGTTCCCGGAAGCAGATGGACCCCGTTGCGGTTCTGGACGCGGACCGGGTAGCCGCAATCCCGGCACACCTCGCGCGGGGCCTTCGGCGCGAAGCAGGCCGGGCACAGGCCCGACGCGGCGTTGCCGGCCGGCGGCGCATCCATCGTCACCGCGACGGCGCTCACCGGAAGGGCGATGCCGCGGACCGGCGGAGCCACGACGGTGGGCAGCGCCGTCGCACCGCAAGGCTCGAAGGCGGACCGTGCTGTCGCCAAGTCGCGCTGGGACGATGGCTTGGCCGAAGGCAACTGCATCTGGCTCAGACGGTCGAGCAGCTCGTACAGACGGCGAACCTCGGCCTGGGCGATGTCGTCGCCCTGGGCGCCGGCCAGTTCGGCCTGGAACTGCGGCTGGCGGGCCGTCTCCAGAATGTGCTGGCGCAGGACCGAAAGCGCCCCGTGGTCGCCGATCAGGCCGGAACAGGCGAGTTCCGCAAGGCGAATGATCCGGCGGCGCGGCATCGGTTCGATCAGGCGGAGCCGCTGGACGAGCCGGCCCCGCCGGGTGAAGTCATCGACCACCGAATCCGCGCGGGCGGCGATCCGTTCCCGATCATGCTCCGCCAGCGCCGAACCGCGGATGGCCTCCACCGCGCCGGTCAGGGCCTGCCGCACCAGCGCCGTGTCGGGCGTCTGGAGCACCATGTTCTCCACCAGCAGCTCGTTCTTCAGCGCGGCGTCCAACGCGTCCACGATCTCGCCCATGTGCCGCTCCGCGGCGGGCACCGTGGCGACGGCAACCAAGTAGTGGATTCGACAGATCAGGTCCGGCTGCGTTTCGCTGAGCCCCACGATGGAACGCCGGTAGGCGCTCGCCCCGCCTTGTTCCAGCCGGCGGGAGTAGCGGACGGTCAGCGCGTCGGCCATGGCGGACCCGCCGGTCAGCCCTGTCGGGGTCAGCAGATGCCCCATCAGCGCGCGCAGCAGGTCGGCCTCCTGTTCCGCCGTGCCGCGCCCGAGCGTCTGCGGCGCGCGAAGCTGGCGCCGGATGCGCTCCAGCACCATGTCGCGGGCGGCTGGCAAGCGCCCCTGGCGGAACAGGCCGTTGAGAACGCCCAACCGGTTCGGCCCGAACGCCTCCATCGGCACGCGCCCGAACAGAAGGTCGCACAGCCTCACCAGCGGCGAACCGCCGGCAGGCGTGTTTCCGAACAGCTCCTGCGTCGCGGCGGGCGAGGCCAGCACATCGCCAATCACCTCGTCCAGCACCGCGGACAGGCCGTCCTGCCGCTCCGCCGGAAAAAGCTGGATCAGCGCGTCGAGCTTCGACGCCCAGGTCCGGCAGTCCTCAAGTTCCAGGCAAACCGCCGCGCGCAAATCGAATCCCGCGTCGCCGGTCGGCGATTTTCCCGGCGCGCTGCGCAGGATGAGGTCGATGAGGGCGCGCCCCCGCGCCAATCCGGTGAAGGCGAGTTGGGCGGCACGGGCTTTCGCCACGGTTTCGGAAAGCGCGTTGTCCAGCGCACGGCGGCGAGCCTTCGCCTCCTGGCCGGGAAGGCGGGCCTGCACCGTGGCGATCCGGCCCAGGGCGGACTCCATCAGCGTGGCCTTGGCCTGGAGCGCCTTCAGATGCCGGCTGCCGTGGATCAGCTCCGTCGGAGTCAGCACGAGGCTGTCGAGATGCGGACGCAGGACGATGCCGATGACCATCCGCGCCGGCCCGCCATGGTGATCGGCGAGCGTGTGGCACAGCGCCGCCTCGTCGAGCATGCCGGCGGGGCCGGCTGCCCCGGCGGAGACGGGCGTCCTGGAGGCGGGCATTGACACGGGCGGCCTTTGGGCGGGATCGGCGCGGCGGCGGATGGCGTGAACGGTCGGTCATCATCCGCGCGATCCGGTAAACAGCCCGTATACGCCGGCCGAAATGGCTGATCGGCACGGTTGCACGACGACCGGGGATGTTTGCGCAAAGGTGTCGCAAGGGGGCATTGGGCTTGGCCCACGGCACACCTTTGCGCGCAGCCCCGCCCTTCCCTTCCCCTGCGGGCTGTGCGATACCCGAACCGATACCGGCGCCCAACCACCGCCGGCACGAGGTCCGGATGGAGCAGGTCGAGTTGGACCAGGGAATCGGCGACCACAGCCTTACGCTGCATCGCAGCGCTGCGAACGGCTCTCTGGAATGCACGCTGTGCCCACAGCGCGGTGGCGTCGTGGCCCGCCTCGCCTGGCACGGTGCGGACCGAACGATTGACCTCTTGCGGCCGGCTTCCGATTGGGCGTTGCGCCACGGTTCGGCCAACGACATGGGCTGCTTCCCGCTTGTGCCCTTCTCCAATCGCATCGGCGGCGGGCAGTTCAGCTTCGACGGGCGGCGGGTGCGGCTTCCGCTCGACGGCGACGGCAACCCGCACGTCATCCATGGCCATGGCTGGCGCGCCGCCTGGACGGTCGAGGACGCCAGCGCCTCGGCCATGCGCATGGTTTTCCGGCACCCGGCCGACGCCTGGCCCTGGCGCTACCGCGCGACGCAGACCGTGGTGCTGGAGGAGGATGGGGCCAGCCTGACTCTCTCTCTCGTCAACGAGGACGACACACCGATGCCCGCCGGGATCGGGCTGCACCCCTATTTCCCGAAGCCGCCGGGCACCCGTTTGACCGCCCGGGTCGCCGGCGTCTGGCTGAACGGTCCGACCATCCTTCCGGTGGAGCGCGTGGCGGTGCCGCCCCGCTGGGCCTTTGCGGACGGAATCGTCATGGACCGGACCGTCCTCGACAACGGTTTCACGGGCTGGGACGGAGCGGCCGCGCTGGATTGGCCGACGCTCGGCCGACGGCTGTCGATCGAGACGGAAGGGCCATTCGGCCATCTCATCGTCTATGCCCCACCGGACGAGGATTATCTCTGCGTCGAGCCGGTGTCCCACATGACCGACGCGGTCAACCATCCGGAGGAGCGCGACACCGGCCTGCGCCGTCTCGAACCGGGTGAGGAACTGAGCGGCACCCTGCGTCTTCGCCTGGAACCGCTTGCCTGTTGAGGGCCTGCCGCGAGCGTTACCGGCAGCGGACGAAGGTGGCGCCGAAGGCCGGTTGGTCAAGGCTCAGGAACAGGCGGTCCAGCCGCGGCGCCTCGGCGGCGTCCAGGCGCAGCGTGCCCGCCGGCAACCCTTCCTCCCCGCCGAAGGACAGCCCCTCCGCCACGTCGCCCTCGCCGGGCGCCAGCGGGCCTTCCAGCGGGAAGACGGCAATGCGCGGATCGTGCAGGCTGAAGGCGCCGTCGCCGGTGATCTCCAGGAAGGAGGTCCGGCAATCGTCGATCGGCGTCCGGGTGGCCGGATCGGCCTTGGCCCAGCGGCCGGTCAGGGCCGGCACATCCACTGTGCGCTTCGCCGAGACCGGCTTGGCCTGGCCTTGGCCGATGGGCTGAACCGGGCGTTGCGGGGCGGAGGCGGTGACGGTCAGCGGCTCGTCGGCCAGCGGGGCGCGGCGGGCGGCCAGTTCCAATTCCAGCGCCTTGCTGCGCTCGGCCATCTGGCGTGCCAGACAGGCGGCGCGGTCCTTGCTCTTCTTCGGGTCGGCGAGATCGGTTTCCGCGACCGGACAGGCGGCGTCCCGCCGCTGGACCCAGGCGCGCTGGCCGGCGGCGACCGCCTCCTCACCCGCTTTCCCGGCCTCATCGGTCAGCGCCCGTACCGCCGAATCGAGCATCTCGGCGGTGGCCGCCAGAGACGCGTCGCGGCACAGCAGCAGCGCCACCGGCGTTTCCCCGGCACAGTCCGCAGGCTTGGCGGCCTCCCCGCTGGTGTCCGCCGCCATGGCCGTCCCGGCCATCAGCATGCCCGCCAGAAGAATCGCTGCCCGCATCGCACAAAATCCCTTACGCCGGAAACGCTTCCAGGACGGCCTTCACCTGCCGTTGGAAATCCTGATCGCTGCGATAGCGCGTCAGGACCGTCTTGTCACGCTGAACGAGGAAAAAGATGTCTTCCCGGCTGGGCAGCGAGCGCGGGTTGGGCTTGTCCAGCAGCTCTCCGTTCCAGCCGATCCGCGCCATGAAGTAGACGGCGCGGGAATTCAGCATGAACAGCTTGTTGTCCGGCGCCATCTTCTCCCGGCGCAGCAGCGCGTAAAGGTAGTAGTTCCGTCCATGGAAATAATTCACGTAGATCGATTGCAGTGCGGCAAACCGTTCTTCAGGGCTTGTGTATTTCTTGATCTGCCGCTCCAGCTTGAACCCCGCAAAGAAATACTCACGCGCTTCGTTTTCAAAGGAAAAGGCGGAGCCGCGGTTTTGCGCGAGTTGCTCCCCGTACTTGCGCAGAACGCGCCCCATCAGCAGTTCGAGGAACCGGCGCTCCGCCGCGAGGTCGTCCGGCGTCTGCAGGATCAGTTCGAAGACATGGCGGAGATGATAGGGGTGCCGCACCACGATGACCGGAGCGCCGGACGTCTTGCGCTTTTCCGCTCCCCCCCGCTCCCCCAGCATGGTCGCCGTGGGCGACACCGAGGCGATCACCGAGGAGATGGTGTCCTGGATCTTCCAGCGCCGCTTCACCTGCGCCGATTGCTTGCCGATGTGGAAACGCGCCAGACGGCGTTGCCACCGGCTGCGCCAGGTTTCCTTCGGCGCCTTGTGGGTCGGCAGATTGCCGACGACCAGCGGGTTGCCGAGCACGTCCGGCGGCGGCGGCAGCGGGTTGAAATTGAAGTATTTTCCGGTGACGACGCCGCGCGTGGCACCGCCGGGCGCCCCATCGCCCGCCGGAGCACCGCCACCCATGGACAGGCCCGCCAGCGTCGCCATTCCCGATGCACACTCTGCCTGCGTCGTTCCCGTCCGACGGACAAGGCCGGCGGACAGAGATGGGTCTTTATAAAGCGGTCCGGGCGGCGATGAAAGACGCAACCGGTCCAATATGCATCTGCTTGTTTTTTGTGCAACCAGTTCGTGCCGCGTTTGCGAAGGCGCTCTGGTCTGCGCGAACTCTTCGATGGTACTATGCCCACTCCGTGCGGCGGAGAGCCGCAGGGGACCGGCCAGCGCAGACAACGGGTGGAACTTCATGGCGATCCACGTCGCTCTCAACCACAAGACCGTCTACCGTTACGACCGATTGGTCAATCTGGGGCCACAGATCGTCCGGCTCCGCCCGGCCCCCCACTGCCGCACCCCGATCCTCAGCTATTCGCTGCGCGTCACCCCGAAACATCATTTCCTGAACTGGCAGCAGGACCCGCAGTCCAACTATCAGGCCCGCTTCGTCTTCCCGGAAAAGACCCGCGAATTCGTGATCGAGGTCGATCTCGTCGCGGAGATCGCGGCGATCAACCCCTTCGACTTCTTCCTGGAGGAGAAGGCCCAGACCATCCCCTTCGCCTACGAACCCTGGCTGGAGCGCGAGTTGCGCCCCTATCTGGAGGTGGAAGAGCCGGGGCCGCTGCTGGCCGACTACATGACCGGCATTTCGCGGGAACCGGCGGCGTCCATCAACTTCCTGGTCGACATCAACCAGCGGCTCCAGACGGACATCGGCTACGTCATCCGCCTGGAACCCGGCATCCAGACCTGCGAGGAGACGCTGGGCAAGCGCACCGGCTCCTGCCGCGATTCGGCGTGGTTGCTGGTGCAGGTCCTGCGCAACCTCGGTCTGGCCGCGCGCTTCGTCTCCGGCTACCTGATCCAGCTCACCGCCGACCAGAAGGCGCTCGACGGCCCGTCCGGTCCCGAAGAGGACTTCACCGACCTGCACGCCTGGACCGAGGTCTTCCTGCCCGGCGCCGGCTGGGTCGGCCTCGACCCCACCTCCGGCCTGCTGGCCGGCGAAGGGCACATCCCGCTGGCCTGCACCCCGGATGCCTCCTCCGCCGCCCCCATCTCCGGCCTCATCGACGAGTGCGAGGTGGAGTTCGGGCACGAGATGTCGGTCACCCGCATCTATGAGGCGCCGCGCGTCACCAAGCCCTACACCCCCCGGCAATGGGCGGAAATCGAGGCGCTGGGCCACCGCATCGACGAGGAGCTGACCGCCGGCGACGTCCGCCTGACCATGGGGGGCGAGCCGACCTTCGTGTCCATCGACGACATGGACGGGGCGGAGTGGAACACCACGGCGCTCGGTCCCAACAAGCGCAAGATGGCCGCCGACCTCGTGCACCGGCTGGCCAACCGCTTCGCGCCGGGCGGGCTGCTGCATTTCGGGCAGGGCAAATGGTATCCCGGCGAGTCGCTGCCGCGCTGGGCGATGACCGTCTACTGGCGCCGCGACGGCGAGGCGCTGTGGGCGAACAGCGACCTGCTGGCCCGCGAGGACACCGACTACGGCCACACCGCGGAGGACGCCGGCGCCTTCCTGGTCAGCCTGGCGAAGAAGCTGGGTCTGGACCCGGCGCTGGTGCTGGCGGCCTACGAGGACCCCTGGCACTATCTGCGCCGCGAATCGCTGCTGCCGGTCAACGTCGATCCGCTGGACAGCAAGCTGGAGGACAAGGAGGAGCGCGCGCGCCTCGCCCACGTCTTCACCCGCGGCCTGAACGAGCCGGTCGGCTTCGCCCTGCCGATCAACCGCAAGGTGACCCAGCAGGGGCCGGTCTGGCTGTCCAGCGCGTGGCCGTTGCGCCAGGAGCGGCTGCTGCTGATGCCGGGCGACAGCCCGGTCGGCTTCCGCCTGCCGCTCGGCTCCCTGCCCTGGGTGTCGCCGCAGGACTATCCTTATTCCTGGGAGACCGACCCGTTCGAGGAGCGGGCGCCGCTGCCGCCGAACCGGGTGCCGCTGCGCCAGCACGCCCTGCGCGAGGAGGCCGGACGCCAGGACGCCTCCCGACGGAACGAGCGCGTCCAGCGCGCCATGGCCGAAGTGCGAAGCGAGATGCCGGAGCACGGCAAGTCCGCCTGGTGGGTGGTCCGCACCGCCCTGACCTGCGAGGCGCGCAACGGGCGCATCCACCTGTTCCTGCCGCCGATGAACACGCTGGAGGACTATCTGGCGATGCTGGCGGAGATCGAGGCGACGGCGCTCGAACTGGACATGCCGGTGGTGATCGAGGGCTACCAGCCGCCGAAGGACCCGCGCCTGAACTCGCTGGCCGTCACCCCCGACCCCGGCGTGATCGAGGTCAACATCCACCCTTCCCACAATTGGGACGAGCTGGTCCGCAACACGCTGGACCTTTACGAGGATGCCCGCCAGTCGCGCCTGGGCGCCGAGAAGTTCATGATCGACGGGCGCCACTGCGGCACCGGCGGCGGCAATCATGTGGTGATGGGCGGCGCCACCGCGGCGGACAGTCCCTTCCTGCGGCGGCCCGACATGCTGCGCAGCCTGATCGCCTTCTGGCAGAACCACCCGTCCCTGTCCTACGCCTTCTCCGGCATGTTCATCGGCCCGACCAGCCAGGCGCCGCGCGTGGACGAGGCCCGCGACGACGCGCTCTACGAGCTGGAGATCGCTTTCAACCAGATCGACAAGGCCGCCGCGACGGGCGATTGCCCGCCCTGGATGGTCGACCGCGTGCTGCGCAACCTGCTGACCGACGTGCAGGGCAACACCCACCGGGCGGAGTTCTGCATCGACAAGCTCTACTCCCCGGACAGCTCGACCGGGCGGCTCGGGCTGGTCGAGTTCCGCGCCTTCGAGATGCCTCCGCACGCGGAGATGAGCCTGACCCAGCAGCTTCTGCTGCGCGCCCTGGTCGCGCGCTTCTGGAAGACGCCCTACAAGGGCAAGCTGGTGCGCTGGGGGACAGAGCTGCACGACCGCTTCATGCTGCCCTACTTCGTGCAGCAGGATCTGGCCGACGTCGTCGCCGACCTGCGCGACCATGGCTATCCCATCGAGGAGCGCTGGTTCGACCCGCACATGAACTTCCGCTTCCCGGTCTACGGCCACGTCAACCAGCGCGGCATCTCGCTGGAACTGCGCATGGCTCTGGAGCCCTGGAACGTCCTGGGCGAGGAGCCGGGCGGCGGCGGCACCGTGCGCTATGTCGACAGCTCGGTCGAACGGGTGCAGGTGCGGGTCGCCGGCCTGACCGACGCGCGCTACGCCATCACCTGCAACGGCCGCCGCGTGCCGCTGATCCCCACCGGGACGGAGGGGGAGTTCGTCGCCGGGGTGCGGTACCGGGCGTGGCAGCCGCCCTCCTGCCTTCACCCGACGATTCCGGTGCACACGCCTCTGGTCTTCGACATCCTGGACCAGTGGGCGGGCCGCTCCATCGGCGGTTGCACCTACCACGTCATGCATCCGGGCGGACGCAGCTACGACACCTTCCCGGTCAACGCCAACGAGGCGGAGGGGCGGCGCCTCGCCCGCTTCTTCCCCTTCGGCCACACCCCCGGCTCGATGGAGACTCCGGCGGAGGAGCGCAACCCGCAGTTTCCGATGACGCTGGACCTGCGGCGGGGTTGATCGGGCGTCCCCGCCCCCGGCCGGAATACGCCTTTCGGCCGGGCGGCGCCGATGCGCCGCTTGCATCGGCGGGACCGGGCGTTCACACTCGCTGTGCATTGCACCGCCGTGAACCTACGATCCGACCTTGGCCGACCGCGAATCCCCTTTTCTTGACCCCAGCGCATCCCCTCCGCCGGGGCTGCGGCCGGTACCGTTCCTTCAGGGGTCGCTGTTCGGCGAGGCCGACGCCATGGGCTATGGCCGCGGCGAGGTCTATGACGAGATGGTCACCGGGCAGGGCCGCCTGCGCCCGCACTGGCAGACCTTCATGGGCACGCTGGGTCCCCTCGACCCGGAGTTGATGGCCGAGCGGTGGGAGGAGGCGCGGCGCCTGCTGCACCAGAACGGCGTCACCTACAACATCTACGGTGATCCCAAGGGGATGGAGCGGCCCTGGCCGCTCGACATGGTGCCGCTGCTGATTCCCTCCCACGAGTGGAAGGCGGTCGAATCGGGCCTGATCCAGCGCGCCACGCTGCTGAACGCGGTGCTGGCGGACATCTATGGGCCGCAGACCCTGACGCGCAGCGGGCGGCTGTCCCCGGCGGTCATCCACGCCGATCCCGGATTCCGCCGCGCCGTGCACGGCATTCCGGTGCCGAACGGCATCCATTTGCATTTCTACGCGGCGGACCTCGCCCGCGCGCCGGATGGGCGCTGGTGGGTGCTGTCCGACCGCACCCAGGCGCCGAGCGGCAGCGGCTACGCGCTGGAGAACCGGGCGGTGCTGGCGAAGGTCCTGCCGGACAGCTTCCGCCATTGCCAGGTGGAGCATCTGTCCCCCTTCTTCGAGGCGTACAAGGAAACGCTGCTGTCGCTGAGCCCACACCGCGACCAGCCGCGGATCGTTCTGCTGACGCCCGGCCCCTACAACGAAACCTATTTCGAACACGTCTATCTGGCCCGCTATCTCGGCATCACGCTGGTGGAGGGCGGCGACCTGACCGTCCGCGACCGTCAGGTCTATCTGAAGACCCTGTCGGGGCTGGAGCCGGTGGACGTCATCCTGCGCCGCCTGGACGCCGATTTCGCCGACCCGCTGGAGCTGCGCGCCGACAGTTCGCTGGGCGTCGCGGGGCTGATCGAGGCGGTGCGCGCCGGGAACGTCGTCGTGGCGAATTCGCTCGGCTCCGGCTTCCTGGAATCCATGGCGGTCAAGCCGTCGCTGCCCATGCTCTGCCGGCATCTGCTGGGGGAGGAGCTGAAGATGCCCGGCGTGGCCGTGTGGTGGTGCGGCAACGACGACGAGCGCGCCTACGTCATCGAGCATCTCGACGGGCTGGTGGTGAAGCCGGCCTTCCCGTCCCTGTCCTTCGAGCCGATCTTCGGCGCCGACCTGTCGGCGACCGAGCGCGCCGCCCTGGTCGAGCGCATCAAGGCCCGCCCCTGGTGCTACGTCGCGCAGGAGCGGCTGGCGCTGTCCACGGCACCGGTCTGGCAGGGCGGACGGCTGCAGCCACGCCCGCTGGTTCTGCGCGTCTTCCTCTGCGCCCGCCCGGACGGCAGCTACACCGTCATGCCCGGCGGCCTGACCCGCGTGTCCACCGAATCCGGGAAGCTGGTCGTCTCCATGCAGCGGGGCGGCGGCAGCAAGGACACCTGGATCTTGTCCGGGCGCCGGACCGAGTCGACGCCGGCGACGCCGCGCCCGCAGCCGGCCCAGGACCCTCAGCCGGCGCCCAGGGCGGCCTCCGCCGACCTGCCCAGCCGGGTGGCCGACAGCCTCTATTGGCTGGGCCGCTACGCCGAGCGGTCGGAGGGCACGGTCCGCCTGATGCGCTCCACCCACTCCCGCCTGACCGACGGCAGCGTGCCGGGCGCGTCGCTGCAGCTCCGCCCGCTGCTCCATCTGATGGCCTGGGAGGACATGATCCCCTGGGACCTGACGCGCGTCACCGCGCTCGGCGGCGGTCGGGCGTTGCGGGCCGCCCTCTACAGCTCCGTCGTGGACCCGGACCATCCCAACAGCCTGCGCGCCCAGGTGCAGCGGGTGCATCGCACCGCCTATTCGGTGCGCGACCGCCTGTCGCTCGACATGTGGCGGGTCGTCACGATGCTGGAACGGCAAAGCCAGCCGCCGGCGCACAAGCTCGACGCCGCCGCCATGCTGCTGCGGCTGGACGACCTGATGACCAGCCTCGCCGCCATCGCCGGTCTGGAGCAGGAAAGCATGACGCGCGGCCAGGGCTGGCGCTTCCTCGACATCGGTCGGCGCATGGAGCGGGCGCTCCACATCATTTCGGTGATGCGCGGCATCCAGGTCCACGCGCTCGAACGGCAGGAGGAGCCCGTCCAGGTCGCGACGCTGAGCGTTCTGCTGGAATTGGGGGAAAGCGTGATGACCTACCGGTCCCGCTACCTGACCAGCGTGCGGCGGCGCCCGGTGCTGGAACTGCTGCTGGCCGACGACTCCAACCCGCGCGCCCTGGATTTCCAGCTGGCGGCGCTGGAGCGGCATGTCGCGGCCCTGCCCAGCGGGTCGCAGGCCGTGCCGGGCGACACGGCGGCCTCGGCCCGCTCCATCCTTGGCGCCGCCCGTGCCTCCTTGCGCGCGCCGGACGCGCTGGAGTCCGGCACCGCCCTGCACACGCTGCTCGACTCGCTCGCCCTGTCGCTGCCCGAGATATCCAACCTCCTGACCCACGCCTATTTCAGCCATGCCTTTGCCCGACCGGCCTGACCTTTCCCCGACCATGGCCGGCGCGGCCTCCGCTGACGAGCACTCCGGTGACCGTTTCGGCGTGCGCTTCCGCGTGCGCCACACGACCGGCTACGACTATGCCGAGGACGTGTCGGTGTCGCACCATCTGCTGCACCTGACGGCCCGCCCGCACCCCCGCCAGCGCGTCCACCGCAGCGCGCTGACCATCCTGCCGGCCCCGGCGGTGCAGTCGTCCCACACCGACTATTTCGGCAACACCGTCACCTACGTCGCGATGCAGGAGCCGCACCGGCGCTTGGTCGTCACGGCGGAAAGCGAGGTCGAGGTCGGCCCGCCCCCGCCGCTGAACGCCGCGTCCACCCCGTCTTGGGAACATGTGCAGGAGTCGTTGGGCGGTCTGACCGGCCCAGAGGACGGTGCGGACGTGGTCCAGTACCGCTTCGACAGCGCGCTGGTGGCGGCCAGCCCGGCGCTGCAGGAGTACGCCGCGCAGTCCTTCACGCCCGGCCGCCCTGCGGCTGAGGCCGCTCTGGACCTGATGCAGCGCATCCACGATGACTTCACCTTCGACCCCACCGCGACGACGATCGCCACCCCGATGGCCGAGGTGATGCGGCACCGCCGCGGCGTCTGCCAGGACTTCGCCCACATCGTGGTCGGCTGCGTCCGGGCGATGGGGCTGCCGGCCCGCTACGTTTCCGGATATCTGCGCACCCTACCCCCGCCGGGCCGGCCGCGCCTGGTCGGCGCCGACGTCAGCCACGCCTGGGCCTCCGTCTGGTGCGGCGCCGAAACCGGCTGGATCGACGTCTGTCCGACCAACGCGCGCCGCGCCGACCAGGATTTCATCACCATCGCCTGGGGCCGCGATTACGACGACGTCAGCCCCGCCCGCGGCGTCCTCATGGGCGCCGCCGGCCACACTCTGTCCGTCAGCGTCGATGTCGAGCCGCTGGAGGAGAATGGGGCGCCCTGATCCGGGCGCCCCGCTTTCTTTTTCACCGTCCGTATCAAATCCACGACCGATGATCACTCCGCCGGCTGCGGGTGCGCGCCCGTGGGGTGGCCAGCGGAGCCGTCCACCGCCGGAAGGGGCTTCTTCCTGGCGATGTAGCTGTAGACCGTCGGCACCACGAACAGTGTCAGGAAGGTGCCCAGCAGCATGCCGCCGACGATCACCGCGCCGATGGCCTGACGACTTTCGGCACCGGCCCCGTGGGCGTTGGCGAGCGGGACGGCGCCCAGCACCATGGCGCCCGTGGTCATCAGGATCGGGCGCAGGCGCAGCACGGCGGCCTCCTCCACCGCCTTGCGGATGTCCACCCCCTCGCGCTGGAGCTGGTTGGCGAACTCCACGATCAGGATGCCGTGCTTGGTGATGAGTCCGACGAGCGTCACCAAGCCGATCTGGCTGTAGACGTTCATCGTCCCGCCCGTGAAATGCAGGGCGGCCAGCGCACCGGTCATCGACAGCGGCACCGTCAGCATGATCACGAAGGGGTCGATGAAGCTCTCGAACTGCGCCGCCAGCACCAGATAGATGAAGGCCAGCGCCAGGATGAAGACGAAATACAGGCCGGTCGCCGACTCCCGGAACTCGCGGCTCTGCCCGGCATAGTCGGTCTGAGCGGTGGCCGGCAGCACGCGGTTCGCCGCCTCCTGGAGATAGCCCAGCGCCTCGCCCAGCGAGGTGCCCGGCGCCAGCGTCGCGGTGATGGTGACGGAGCGCAGCTTGTTGAAGTGGTTCAACTCCTTGGGCGCCACCCGCTCCTCGATGCGGACGAGGTTGGCGAGCGAGATCATCGCCCCGGCGCTGGTGGCGACCCCGGCCTCCGCCGCCGCGGTCGGCGTGCCGCGCACGTAGATGGAGGCGATGTCGTCCGGGTTGCGGCGGTCGAGGTCGCCGACCTGGACCACCACGTCGTACTGCTTGCCCTCCTTCTTGAAGCGGGTGACCTGCCGCCCGCCGAGCAGGGTTTCCAGCGTGCGGCCCACCGTTTCCACGTCCACCCCGAGGTCGGCGGCCTTGTCGCGGTCGATGGTGATGCGCAGTTCCGGCTTGTTCAGCTTGAGGTCGGTGTCGAGGTTGGTCAGGCCGGGAAACTTCCGCGCCTCGGCCATCAGCCCGTCGACCATCTTCTGAAGCTCGTCGTAGGGCAGCGAGCTTTGGATGACGAAGTTGACCGGCTTGTCCACCGGGCTCTGGCCCAGCGACGGCGGGTTGGTGACGAAGGCCAGGATGCCGGGGATGCCGAACATCTTGGGGAAGAGCTGGGCGGTGATCGCCTGCTGCTTCACATCGCGCTGGTCCCAGTCGATCAGGCGGACGAAGGAGATGCCCTGGTTGACCACCGGGAATCCGACCACGACGAAGAACTTCTCGACGATGGGGATCTGGCGGAACAGGTCCTCCATCCGCTTGGCGTAGCTCTCCGTGTAGTCGAGCGTCGAACCCTCCGGCGCGATGGCGATGCCGACGATGGTGCCGCGGTCCTCGACCGGCGCCAGCTCCGACTTCAGCCCGGTGAACAGCGTGTAGCTGAGCCCCGCCACCACCGCGCCGACCAGCAGCACCAGCGGACGCGCCTTCAGCGACACGCGAAGCAGCGCGCGGTAGCCGTTGGTCAGCCCGTTCAGCAGCCGCTCGATGGCGTTGTAAAGCACGTTGTGCTTGGTCTGGTGCTTCAGCAGCTTGGAGCACATCATCGGCGACAGGGTCAGGGCGACGAAGCCCGACACGATCACCGCCCCCGCCAGCGTCAGCGCGAATTCGGAGAAGAGGCGGCCGGTGCGGCCGGTCATGAAGCCGATGGGCGCGTAGACCGCGGCCAGCGTGATGGTCATCGCGATGACCGCGAAGCCGATCTCCCTCGACCCCTGCAAGGCCGCCTGGAAGGGCGGCACGCCCTCCTCGATGTGGCGGTAGATGTTCTCCAGCATCACGATGGCGTCGTCCACGACGAGGCCGATGGCCAGCACCATGGACAGCAGCGTCAGCGTGTTGACCGAGAAGCCGAAGGCGTACATCAGCGCGAAGCCGCCGATCAGCGACACCGGAATGGTCACCAGCGGCACCAGCGTGGCGCGGAAGCTGCGCAGGAACACGAAGATGACCAGCACGACCAGGACGATGGCCTCGAAGATCGTGCTGAACACCGCGTCAATGGACTTGGCGATGAAGACGGAGCTGTCGTAGCCGACATCCACCCCCATGCCCTCCGGCAGGGCGGCGCGGATCTTCGGCAGCGCCTCGTTCACCGCCTTGGACACGTCCAGCGGGTTGGCGGTGGACTGCTTGACCACGCCGATGGCGACGGCGCCGCGCCCGTTGAAGCGGGCGCTGACCCGCTCGTCCCGCGCGCCCAGCTCGGCCCGGCCGACGTCCTTCAACCGGACCAGATAGCCGCCGTCGTCGCGCAGGATGATGCGGTCGAACTCCTCCGGTGTGCGCAGGTCGGTCTCGGAAACGACGGTGAACTCCCGCGCCTTGCTCTCGACGCGGCCCGCCGGGATCTCGACGTTCTGCTTGCGCAGCGCGTTCTCCACGTCCTGCGGGGTGACGCGGTAGGCGGCCATGCGCTGCGGGTCGAGCCACAGGCGCATCGCGAAGCGCCGCTCGCCGAAGATGCGCACCTGGGCCACGCCAGGCAGGTTCTGCAAGCGGTCCTTGACGTAGCGGTCGGCGAAGTCCGTCACGTCCAGCGGCGAATGGCGGTCGGAGGAGAAGGCCAGATAGATGATCGGCTGCGCGTCGGCCTCCACCTTCGCGATGACCGGCTCGTCGATCTCGTTGGGAAGCTGGGCGCGCACGCGGCCGACGCGGTCGCGCACGTCGCTGGCCGCCGTGTCCACGTTGCGGTCCAGGCGGAAGCGCAGGGTGATCTGGCTCTTCTCCGCGCGGCTGATCGAGGACATCACGTCGATGCCCTCGATGCCCGACAGCGAGTCCTCCAGAATCTGGGTGACCTGGCTTTCGATGATCTCGGCCGACGCGCCCTTGTAGGTGGTTTCCACCGTGACGACGGGCTCGTCGATCTTCGGATACTCGCGCACCGACAGGCGCTGGTACGACACGATGCCGATCAGCATGAGCGCGAGGCTCATGACCGTCGCCAGGACGGGCCGGCGGATGGAGATGTCGGAGAGGACCATGGATTAGCTCCCCGCCGGCTTGTTGTTCACAACCACCACCGGCGCGCCGTCGCGGATCTTCAGCTGGCCGGCGGTCACCACCACGTCGCCGGGCTGCAGGCCGGCGGTGATCTCCACCTCGGCGTTGCGGCGCTCGCCCAGCGTGACCGTGGTCTGCACCGCCTTGCCATCCACCACCTTGAAGACAAATTGCTTGTTGCCGAAGGCGCTGACCGCCTGCTCGGGCACCAGCACGGCGTTCGGATTCTGGTCCAGCGTCAGGGCCACCCGCGCGAACAGGCCGGGGCGCAGCGAGCCGTCGGAGTTGGGGACGCGGGCGCGGATCACCACCGCGCGGCCGTTCACGTCCACCAGCGGGTCGATGGCGTAGACCGTGCCGTCGAAGGTCCGCCCGCCGAAGGAGTCCACGGCGACCTTCAGGGTCTGGCCGGTGCGGACGGTCGGCAGATACAGCTCCGGCACCCGGAAATCGAGCTTCAGGGTGTCGATGGCCTCCAGGTTCACGATGTCCTTGCCCGCCGCCACCACGTCGCCCACCGAAACCTTGCGCAGGCCCAACACGCCGTCGAAAGGGGCGGTCAGGGTCAGCTTCTCCAGCTGCGCCCTGGCCAGTTGCACCGCCGCCTCGTCGGACTGGAGCTTGGCGAGCGCCTGCTCGCGGTTGCGGGCGGGGCCGGTGCGCTGGCGGTACAGTTCCTCGGCGCGGCTCAGCTCCGCGCGGGAGAAGGCGATGCTCGCCTGCGCCTGAGCGAGCGTGGCGCGGGCGATGGAATCGTCCAGCCGGATCAGCACAGCCCCCTTCTTCACCGCCTGCCCTTCCTGGAAGGCGATCTCGGAGACCTTGCCCGCAACCTCGGGCCGGATGACCACCGATTCGCTGGACAGCAGCGAGCCGACCGCGGTGACCTGACGCGACACGGTGCCGATCTTGACCGGCAAGGCTTCGACCGGCGTCGGCGGCGGGCCGCCCGCCGGCGGAGTACCGGACGACGCGCCGCCGGGAGACGGAACCTTGCCGGCGAGCAGCGTGTTGAGGGTTCCGCCCTGCTTGACGAAGTACCAGTAGGCGCCGCCGCCGAGAGCGACCAGGACCAGAAGGGCGACGATGCGAAGCGTGTGGCGCATGGATACGGAACCCGCACAGGCCCGCCGGCCCGCCGGACGGGCGCGCGGGGCGTTTCGTGTCAACCGGGCCGCTGTGAAGGGCGGGCGGTAAACTGAACTATATCGTTCAGTTCAGTTCCGGAGTCGAGACGGTTGCAATGGTTCAGGCGCTGGGGGGCGGCGGTTCGGGTTGCACAACCCGGCCCTTCTCCATCTCCAGCCGCGCCCCATCGGGAAGAATAACCGTCAGATCAGCGGGTTGACCGGGGCCGACCGCACTGCAGCCGCCCCGTGGACGAACCGGCCCGCCATCGAGGCACAGGCCGGGCGCGCAACAGGGCGCCTCGCCCGCCGGTAGAACTGCACGAATCCGATTGCCTTCAATGCGAAGATCGGCCAGCAAGGCGCCGTCCGCGCCGGGTGGAGGGGTGCCCTCGCCAAGGTCCGGGGATTCGATGCGCGCGCGCTTCAGCCAGAACTTCCCGGACGCCAGCAATCGCGCGAGCAGGCAGGAGGAGGTGGACGCGCTCATTCCCCGATCCGATGCTGTGGCGGCAAGACTGTCGTTCGGCCGATGGCTCAGCCTGTCACGGAAGCGTAAAGGAAGTTTTGCACCGGTTGGACTCTTGAAGACATCCGAAAAATCGGCGATGTGACAATCCTTGGTCCTCAGACTGCCGTGTCCCAAGGGGTGCCCGATGCTGATCGCCCAGATGTCCGACCTGCATGTGACGGCCCCCGGCACCGCCCCGACGACCGCGTACGACACGAACGCCCGGCTCGCCGCCGCGGTGGCCCATCTGAACGCGCTGGTGCCGCGCCCCGACCTCGTCCTGATCACCGGGGATCTCGTCAACGGGCCGAAGCCCGGCGAGTACGAGGCGCTGTCCGACCTGCTGGCACCGCTCGCCATTCCTTTCCGCGTGCTGGCGGGCAACCACGACGACCGCGACCGGTTGCGTCGGACCTTCGCCGGCACCGGTTGGATGCCCATGGAGGGTCCCTTCATCCACTACGCGGTGGAGGAATTTCCGGTCCGCATCCTGATGCTCGATTCGGTGATCCCCGGCATGGCGGTGGGCGGCCTGTGCGTCGACCGGCTGTCCTGGCTGGCGGAGCGTCTGGCCGAGCAGCCGGAGCGTCCGACCCTGCTGGCGCTGCACCACCCGCCCTTCGACACCGGGCTGGCCTTCCTGGACACGCTGCGCTGCCTGGAGGGCGCGGAGGAGTTGGGACGGCTGGTGCGGAGCCGTCCGAACGTCCGCGCCGTGCTCAGCGGCCACACCCACCGCCAGACCGCGGTCGCCTGGAACGGGGCGCATGGCTATGTCGCCCCATCGGTGGCCTACCAGATCGCCTTGGATCTGGCGCCGGAACCGCCCTACCGCTGGACGGACGAGCCGTCCGCGCTCGCCCTCCACCGGTTCGGTCCGGATGGCACGGTGGTCACGCATCTGAGCGTGATCGGCGACTACCCCGGCAGGGAGTTTTCCCGCAAGGCCAGGAACTCCTGAAAATTGGCACAGCGTCCGGCGGCCCGCGCGGTCATGTAGGCGGCGTTCAGGGCGCGCTTGGCGTCCAGGGCGGCAGCGAAGCGGTGGCGCAGCGCGGCGTCGGCGATTCGCAACCCGTCGCCGTCCAAGCGGTCGAGAACATGGCGGTAGCAGAGGTCCGCCCGCGAACCGCTGTCGGCGGAGCAGGTGATCGATCCCTCCCGCTGCCGGTATTCGTACAGCGGCTCCAGCACCAGCGGCAGACGACCCACCCGATCAAGGACCTGGACGTTGAAGACCACGTCGTCGCAGAAGTCGACACCCTCCTCCCAGCCGGGGACGAGGTCCCGCCGGACCACGAAGAACATCGGCACGGAAGTTTCCAAGAAGGCCGCGGCGTCCAGCATCGTGGTCCCGGCACCCGGCGGGAACAGGGTGGAGAGCGGCGAGCCGTCGCCGTCGCGCACAACCGCCACATTGTCCGCCGCCGCCCCCTGCGCCACCGCCAGCGGGACCAAGCGCGCCAACCGGTCAGGCTCGAACCGGTCGTCGGCATCCAGCGGAGCGATCAGCGGCATGCCGGCGCACCGCAGCCCGGCGTTGCGCGCCGCCGGAGCGCCGGACCCGACGCGGCCGGTTCCGGTGAAGGTCAGGCGCGAATCGACGATGCCGGCGGCCTCCAGAAGGGCGCGGTAATCGACGCCATCGTCGCTGACCACCACCGCTTCCCAATCGCGAAAGCTCTGCGCCAGAAGGCTTGCCACGGCGCGGGCGATGGTGCCTTGCGCCCGGAAGGCCGGTATTATGACCGAGACGCCGATCCCGCTGCCGCCATCCATGCACCGCCCTCCGATTGTGCAAGGGGCAGTGTGCGTCCCTTGGCACGGGTCCGCAAGAGCCGGCCCACGCCCCGGCAGCCAACCTGAGCGTGACTATGACGGCGCCGGGGTGGGATTTGGCGTCGCGGCCCGTTGAACAAGGAACCGATACGGGCTATGTGGAGAAACGAGTGGCGTGGTTCGGTCCCCATCCGACATCCCAGGCCCCCGCAAGCCAAAGCCCCCCGGTAGACACGCCGACCTCAGGGAGTTCAAAAACGATGGCGCAAGACGGATACACCCGCTTCGACGACGAGCCCGAGCAGGAGCCGGACGAGAAGTCGAAGGAAAGCGCCCCGCCGCCGTTCGCTGCCGTGCAGTCGAACCTGTTCAAGGCGCGCACGGTGCTGATCTTCGGGCAGATCGACATGAAGCTGGCACAGGCCGTTTCGGCCCAGCTGCTGGCGCTGGCCCACGAGAGCAACGACGACATCACGGTCGTGGTGAACTCCCCCGGCGGCCACGTCGAGGCGGGCGACACCATTCACGACATGATCCGCTTCGTGAAGCCGCGCGTGAAGATGCTGGGCACCGGCTGGGTCGCCAGCGCCGGCTGCCACATCTTCCTGGCCGCGAAGAAGGAAGACCGCTACTGCCTGCCGAACACGCGCTTCCTGATCCACCAGCCGCTGGGCGGCACCGGTGGCCGGGCGACGGACATCGCCATCGAGGCGAAGGAAATCATCCGCATGCGTGAGCGCCTGAACCGCATCATCGCGCGCGAAACCGGCCAGTCGGTGGAGAAGGTCTCCAAGGACACCGACCGGAACTATTGGATGCTGGCCGACGAGGCCCGCGAATACGGCATCGTCAGCCACATCATCGAGACCTTCGACGAGCTGAAGTAAGCCGACGAGTTGAAGCAGGCGGACCGCCGGAACGCGCAAAGCCCCTCTCCAGCGAGAGGGGCTTTTTTTATGGCCGTGGCTTGACGTGCGCGATCAAGCCGAACGGATCAACCGCTTACACAACGATGTTCAGATTCTGCCCACGTGTGGCCGTGACGTTGCCACCGGCCGAGGAGCTGTCCGAACCGCCCTGAAGCAGTGTGGCGATCGCTTGGTCCTGTTGCTGCGCGGTCTGGTTCAGCGTCTTCACGCCGAAATCCATCTGCCCCTGCGCTTGCCGCAAACCGATCGCAGCGCCCAGGGTGGAGGATGAAACATCGAGAGCCATCGGAGGATGCCTTCACAAGGAACAGCCGGCAGGTGGGTCTGCTTTCCACCGGTCAGATGACCACGTTGACGGAGCCGGGTCCCGACGATGGGGTGGCAACCGCTTGAGTCGTCATCGGAGTCGATGCTACCACCGGCGGCGTGGGGGCGGAAGTCCCCTGTGACACGCTGGAGCGGCCCGCACCGGTCCCGACGTGGCCCGACGCCCACCGGTGCACGGGCGCCCCGGTTTGGGAGCTTGCGCTCTGCCCGGAGCCATTCTGCTGGCCCTGTCCGTCCGAACCGCCGACCAGCAATTCCAGCGACGCCTTGCCGCCCTTCCGGTCCTTCTGCGCTTCGCGGTATTGCCGCAACGCCGCCTCGGTCGGAATCTGGTCGAGGGTCGCCCCGTCCTCCGGGCTGCGGAACAGCAGCACCAGCCGCGACGCGTCGGCGTCGTAGCGGTACGCGGTCTTCGTGTAGCGTCCGGAAAGGGGTTCGGACTGGCCGGTGACGGGGTCCTTCGCGGGCGGAGTCCCGGTGTCGGCCCCGGTTTCAACAGCGTCGCTGTTGCGGGCCGTCATGAAGGCCAACGGCCTTGCAGCCGTTGCGGTGGCGATGGCCACGTTCATGACATTACACCGATGATTGGACAATCCAGATCATATATTGCAGCTGCACTCGTGCATTGTAAAGGGTTCGTTCACCTTTTTTCCGGCTATGCCAAAGGACGAAATCCCATAGGCTGTTTCCGGCACTAAAGCTTCGCATTCCAGGACCATTGGAGCCGTCGCCCACCCTTCTCACAGCCGTGACGCTTGCGGAGGGGCGTCGGGGCGCTTAAGCCTGTATGCATGGCTACGATCGCGGAAGCGCTGACGCTCGCCCTGGACCACCATCTGGCCGGTCGGCTGGCCGAGGCCCAACAGCTCTACCACCGCATCCTGGATGTGGACCCGGATCAGCCGGACGCGCTGCATTTCCTTGGGGTCCTGGCCGGGCAGGTGGGGGAGCAGGCCCTTGGCCTGCAACTCATCGCCCGCGCCATCGCCCAGCGGCCCGAGGCGGCGGACATGCACGCCAACAGCGGCAACATCCGCCGCTCCTCCGGACAACCGGAGGCGGCGGTGGAGGATTACCGGCGCGCCGTCGCCCTCCAGCCTGATTTCGCGGAAGCCTGGACCGACATGGCAAACGCCCTGCGTGCCCTGGGCCGCTCCGCCGGGGCCGTCACCGCGCTGGAGCGCGCCGTCGCCTCCGCCCCCACCCTCACCGTCGCGGTGGAACGCTTGGGCGCGCTGCGGCACGAGGAAGGCCGCCTGCTGGTGGAGCAGGGGCGCGGCACCGAATCCCTTCGCCCGCTCGCCCGTGCCGCCGAACTGCTGCCGCTGGACGCCGACGTCGCCTTTCTCTACGGCAACGCGCTGTTCGCGATGGGACTGCGGGAAGACTCCACCCTCGCCTACCGCAACGCCCTGGCCATCACGCCGGATTTTCCGTCCGCCGCCTTCAATCTGGGGGTCGCGTTCGGGGGCGTGGATCGGTTGGAGGACTCCGCCCGCGCGCTGGAACGGGCCGCCCGTCTGGACCCTCGCCATCTCGACGCCATCGACCGGTTGGTCGTCGCCCTCGCCCTTCTCGGTCGGGAGGACGAGGCCGCCACTTGGGGCGAACGCGCGCTGGACTTGAAGGACCGGACGGCCATGGCCACGGCGCCCGCCCTTCCCCCGCTCTTCGCCCGGCCACGCGGCGCGGAGCGGCGGCGGTGCAACGTCATCGCCTTCAGCCTGTGGAGCGGCCAACCCGCCGGCACCCACGACCCGGCGGAGATTCTGCGGCAAACCGTGGCTCTGTATACCGGATGGACCTGCCGGGTTTATCACGACGGCAGTCCTACCGCCGACCGGTTGGCCGAACTGGCCGCGGCGGGGGCGGACCTCGTGGCGGCGGCCTCCGACGCGCCGACCGGCGGCCCCTATTGGCGTCTGGCCGCCGCCGACGACCCTACGGTGGCACGGTTCCTCTGCCGGGATTGGGACGCCCTGCCCTCCGCCGATGGAAAGGCCGCCGTCGATGCCTGGGTCGCCTCGGGCCTGCCCTTCCACGTCCTGCGCGACGGGGTGCTGCACACCGAGGTGATGTCGGGCGGTCACTGGGGCGGCGTCGCCGGGCTGCTGCCCGATCTGCTGCCGCTCGCCGAGCGCCACGCCGCCGCCGAGGCGGACCGGGCGCAGGATCACCGGTTCCTGCGCCGCATCGTCTGGCCGATGATTCGCGACCGCGCCCTGATTCATGACCGCACCCACCCCCGGCACGGCCTGCCCTTCCCCACCGTGTAAGCGGCTACAGCACCTGCTTCGGCAGGGACAGCAGCTCCTTGCGGATCTGACCCATGCTGGGGCGGTTGTCGGGGCCGAAGGCGATGGGGCGGCACAGATGCATGGCGGTCAGCCCGACCCGCGCGGTCAGCAGCCCGTTGATCACCCCCTGCCCCATGCGGGTGGAAATGGCCGCGGCGATGGAGCCGCCCAGCGCCTCGACGGCGACATGATGGGCGCTTTCCGCCACCCCGGCGACGGCGAGGTTGGCGAGCATCCGCCGCAGCAGCCGCAGCGACCCGACATAGCCGGGCCGGGCCCCGTAGAGCGCCGCGATCTCCCGCACCAGCTTCAGGTTCCGCCACAGCACCACGGCGAGGTCGACGACCGCCGCCGGGCTGAGCGCCGTCGCCACCGCCGTGTCGCGCGACGCGCGCAGGACGGTCTGGTAGGCGCGGCGGTCCAGCGGCCCCATCACCTCGCGGTCGAGCAGGCGCAGAATCTCCGCGTCGTCGTGGGCATCGGTCACATGGTCGCGCACCCGCTCCAGCGAGGGCGCCAGATCGGCGCGGCCCTCATAGAGGCGGGTCAGCGAACCGGCGAAGCGTTCCGCATGGCCCGGTTCCCCGGCTTGCGTCACGATCTCCGTGGACAGGCGCCCGGCCTCGTCCCGCAACTCCTCGATCTTGCGCAGGCGGCGCAGCGCGCGCAGTTCGCGCAGCAGCATCGCCACTGCCGCCCCACCGGCCACCGTCACGGCGGCGGCCACCAGGACGCCCAGCGCGGCGCTGGTGGCGAAGGCGCGGTTGAACAGGTCCCAGGTGTCGAAGCCCAGCGCGATCAGCACCAGCGCGGCGACCGAGCCGGCCAGCCAGCGGCCGAGCCGGCTTCTCGGGCGGTCCTCCGCCAGCAGCGCGGGCAGGCGCTCCGCCGCCGAACCCGCCAGGGGGCCGGCGATGATCGCCTCCTCCTCCGCCGCGGGGACGGCGGCGGCGCGGGTGGGGTCCAGCTCCATCGGCGGGACCCAGTGGCGGTCGCGGGTGCGCTCGCTCATTCCAGATAATCCCCCAGCAGGAACTGCATGGCCTGATCCAGCCGGATGTGCGGCAGGCCGCGCGCCTCGCGTGCGAGGTCGGCGGGCGGCAGGAAGGACATGAAGTTGTAGGGCCGCTCCTGCCCCGGCGGAAAGTCGGCGTCCTCCGGAATCTCGCCGGGGAACAGCACGGTCGGGCGGTCGCGCCCGATGGGCACGCCGCGCACGCAGCGCAACTGCCGCCCCTCATGCTCGGTCACCACCGTTTCGGTCGATTTCAGGGCGGCGATGGCCATCGTCTCCACCTGCGCCCCTTCGAAGCGGATGCCGGCGCGGGCGTCGGACACCAGACGGTCCAGCAGATGGCGCAGGCTGTTGTGCTGGTGCGAGGCGACATGATCGGCCTTGGTCGCGGCGAACAGCACGCGGTCGATCCTCCGCCCCAGCAGCCAGTCCAGCCAACTGCTGGGGCCGTGGCGGAACGGCTCCAGGCTCAGTTCCAGCGCCCGCTTCATGTCCGCCATGCCCGCCGGGCCGGAGTTCAGCGCCCCCAGCACGTCGATCAGGACGATCTGCCGGTCGAGCCGGGCGAAATGGTCGGCGAAGAAGCGGCGGACGACGTTGGTCTTGTACGCCTCGTAGCGGTCCTCCATCAGCGCCCACAGGCTGCCGCGCGCGCGCGGCCTTTCGCCCGGCAGCGGGCAGAAGGTCAGCAGCGGTGCGTTCGCCATGTCGCCCGGCTCGACGAAGCGCCCCGGCTGGATCAGGCTCAGCAGATTGTCGGAGCGGCGGCAGGCGTGCAGGTAATCGGTGAACAGCGCCGCGCCGCGCCGCGCCTGCTCCTCCTCCGCCGGAGCCGCCGTGTCGAGGGTGGCGAGCCAGCCGCGCCAGGACACCGACAGCTCGTCGCGCGGCGCCCGCCCGGCCAGTTCCAGGGTGAGCGCGCTCCATTCCGCAAAAGACTGGTGCAGAAGCGGCAGGTCGAGCAGCCACTCGCCGGGATAGTCGACGATGTCCAGATTCAGCGTGGCGACCGGCTGCACCGTGCGCTTCAGCACGGCGTTCGGGCGGTAGCGCATGGACAGGCGGAGTTGGCTGATGCCCCGCGTCTCGGTCGGCCAATGGGGCGCCGGGCCGGTCAGTTCGGCCAGCCTCTGCTCCACCTCGAAACGGGGGACCTGGGCGTCGGGCTGGGGCCGCAGGCGCGACGCCTGGAAGCGCCCGGACGACACGACGTCCAGGAAAGGAAGCCGCCCGGCCTTCAGCAGATTGTCGACCAGCGAGGTGACGAAGACGGTCTTGCCGGCCCTTCGCAACCCGGTGACGCCGAGACGGACGTCCTGCTCCAGGATGCCGCCGGAAACGAGATCGCCGGCCCGCCCCAACAGGCGCGAGCCGGCGTCGTACAGGTCGTTGAAAATGGGCACACGCACGGTCAGCCGGTCCGTGTAGGGGACGATTGCCCCTCTATATGGGGGACCGTCCGCCCACGCCTATACCCTGACCGGTGCTTTAGGACGCGCCGAAGTCGAGGTTCCAGGCCTCGTAGCGCTCCGGGTCGTTCTCCCAGTCCTCGCGCACCTTGACGAACAGCATCAGGTGGACGCGCTGTTCAAGCATTTCCTCCAGCTCGGTGCGGGCGGCCTGCCCCAGCGCCTTGATGCGGGTGCCCTGCTTGCCGAGCACGATGGCCTTCTGGCTGTCGCGCTGGACATACACGACCTGGGAGATCTTGACCGACCCGTTCTCGAACTCCTCCCACTGCTCGGTTTCGACCGTCGCCGCGTAGGGGAGTTCCTGGTGAAGCTGCTGGAACAGCTTCTCGCGGGTGATCTCCGCCGCCAGGAGGCGCATCGGCATGTCGGAGATCTGGTCCTCCGGGTAGTGCCACGGGCCTTCCGGCATGCGGGCGGCCAGGAAGCCGCGCAGATGCTCGACCCCGTCGCCGGTCGAGGCGGACAGCATGAAGATGTCGGTGAAGATGCCTTCCTGGTTGAAGCTGTCGGCGAGGCCCAGCAGCTTCTCGCGCGGCACGAGGTCGATCTTGTTCAGGATCAGGATGGCCTTGCGGCCCTGCTCCTTCAAGCGGGTGATGATGCCCTGGGTGTCCTGGTCGATGCCACGGCGCGACACGTCGAACAGCAGGCCGACCAGATCGGCGTCCTCCGCCCCCTGCCAGGCCGCCGCCACCATGGCGCGGTCCAGACGGCGCTTCGGCTTGAAGATGCCCGGCGTGTCCACGAAGATGATCTGGCTGTCGCCGGCGATGGTGATGCCCAGGACGCGCGTGCGGGTGGTCTGCACCTTGGAGCTGACGATCGACACCTTGGAGCCGACCATCGCGTTCAGCAAGGTGGACTTGCCGGCGTTCGGCGCACCGACCAGGGCGACGAAGCCGCAGCGCGGATTTTCCGGCACATAGGCGGCCTCTTCAGCGCCCTCTTCGGCACCATTGTCGGCACCCTCGTCCACGCTCTCGCTCACGCCCTCGTCCTTATCGTCGAAATCGTCGTCTTCAAACTTGTCGCGGCCGTCAGTCATCGACCTGCACTCCCAATTGGCGCAGCAAGGCGCTGGCCGCTTTCCGTTCGGCGACCCGCTTGGACGGGCCGGTGGCCGTCACCGGCTCCATGCCCTTCAACCGGACCGCGATGCGGAACACCGGCTGGTGCGCCGGGCCGCTCTGCTCGATCATTTCATAGGTGGGAAGGGGACGCCCGTTGCCCTGCGCCCATTCCTGCAACGCCGTCTTGGAATCCAGCGGCGGCGGCTCCGCACGGTCGATCTGCCCGGCCCAGGCGGAGCGGATGAAGTCCCGCGCCTTGGCCATGCCGCCGTCCAGATAGAGCGCCCCGATCACCGCCTCGCAGGCGTCGGCCAGGATGGTGCGGTTGCTCCGCCCGCCGCCTTGCGCCTCCGAAGGAGACAGGCGCAGGTAGCGGCCCAGTTGGAGCGCGTCGGCGACGCGGCTCAGCGCCTCCCGTCGGACCAGCGAGACGTGCCGCTTGGCGAGCGCGCCCTCGCGTTCGTCGGGGAAGCGTTCCAGCAGCCATTCCGCGATGACGAGGCCGAGCACCCGGTCGCCCAGGAACTCCAGCCGTTCATAGGCCAGGCCAGGGCCCTGCTCGGGCCGTCCGCCGTGAACGCTGCGCTCCAGCCCCATCAGGCTGGGGTGGGTGACTGCGTCGGCCAACCGCTGCGGATCGGCGAAGCGGTGGCCGACGGCCGCGGCCAGTTCCGCGAGGTCTGCGGAATCGGCGCTCACGTCCAGATCGGACGCCATGGGGGTCCCCCGTTCTTCAGGGCTCACAATACGGTCTCCGCGCCCCGGTGCTGTGCGGGGCTCACTTCACGGCGTTGAACAGGCGGCTGAACCGCAGGTCCGCCGGCCAGCGCCACACCTCGAAGAAGCGCGTCCCGTCCTCCAACGAGAAGAACAGGAATTCGGCGCGCCCGACCAGATTCTCCATCGGGACATACCCCACCTGCGACGGGACGCGGCTGTCCAGCGAGTTGTCGCGGTTGTCGCCCATCATGAACAGGTGGTTCGCCGGCACCTTAAAAGCCGGGGTGTTGTCGAGCGGACCGTTGTCCGATTCCTCGATGATGCGGTGGCTGCGCCCGCCCGGCAGGGTCTCGACAAACTGCGCGATGCGGACCTCGCGGCCCAGCGCGTCGCGGGACACATAGTCCTCAATCCGCTCGCGCTTCACCGGCTGGCCGTTGATGTGCAGCACGCCGCCGGTCACCTGGACGGTGTCGCCCGGCAGGCCGATGACGCGCTTGATGTAGTCGGTCTTGTTGTCGCGCGGCAGCTTGAAGACGGCGACGTCGCCGCGCTCCGGCGCGTGGCCCATGATGCGGCCCTCGAACAGCGGCAGACCGAAGCCGACCGTGTACTTGCTGTATCCGTAGGAGAATTTGGACACGAACAGGTAGTCGCCGATCAGCAGCGTCGGGATCATCGACCCGGATGGGATGTTGAAGGGCTCGAAGGCGAAGGTCCGCACGCCGAAGGCGATGATGACCGCGTAGAAGACCGTCTTCACCGTCTCGGCAAAGCCGCCTGTCTCTTTGGATTTGCCGGTCAAGGCGGTCTCTCTGTTCATGGTCATGCGGAGGGTGCCGTGGGGGTGGTGATGGAGGTGTTGGCGGACGTGTCGGCCGGTTCGGCGCTGATGATGACGAAGGCCTCGGCCATCGGATACTCGTCGGTCAGCGTCACGTGGATGCGCGCCTGCATGCCCGGCGGGGTGATCGCCTGCAGCCGCTCCAGCGCCCCGCCGGTCAGGCGCATGGTCGGCTGGCCGGAGGGCAGGTTCACCACCCCCATGTCGCGCCAGAACACACCGTCGCGAAATCCGGTGCCCAGCGCCTTGGAGCAGGCCTCCTTGGCGGCGAAGCGCTTGGCGTAGGTCGCGGCCCGCGCGCTGTGCTTGCCGGCGGCGCCGGCGCGGCGCTCCGACTTGGCGCGCTCCACGTCGGTGAAGATGCGGGCGATGAAGCGGTCCCCGAAACGGTCCAGCGACTGCTCGACCCGGCGGATGTCGATCAGGTCGTTCCCGATGCCGAGGATCATGAGACGCCTCCACTCGCCAAGCGGGCGTCCTTCATGACGGCGCGCATGCGCTGGAGCGTGTTGCCCAGCCCGACGAAGATCGCCTCGCCGATCAGGAAATGGCCGATGTTCAGCTCCACGATGGTCGGGATGGCGGCGACCGCCCCGACCGTCTCGTAACTCAGCCCATGGCCGGCGTGGCACTCCAGGCCGATGGCCTCGGCGTGGGCCGCCGCCCGGACGATGCGCTCCAGCTCCGCCGCGCGTTCCGCCCCGGCGGGCGCCTCGCAGTAAGCGCCGGTGTGCAGTTCCACCACCGGGGCGCCCAGAGCCTTGGCGGCGTCGAGCTGCGCCGGTTCCGGATCGATGAACAGGGAAACGCGGATGCCCGCGGCGCCGAGGTCGCCGACGTAGCGCCTCAGGTTGCCCATCTGCCCGGCGACGTCCAGCCCGCCTTCGGTGGTGACCTCGGTGCGCTTCTCCGGGACGAGGCAGCAGGCGTGCGGCGTGTGGCGCAACGCGATGGCGAGCATCTCGTCCGTCGCCGCCATCTCCAGGTTCAGCGGCAGCCGGATCTCCGCCATCAGCCGCTCGATGTCGGAATCGATGATGTGGCGGCGGTCTTCGCGCAGATGGGCGGTGATGCCGTCGGCCCCGGCCTCGGCGGCGAGCTTCGCCGCGCGCACGGGATCGGGATGACGCCCGCCCCGCGCGTTGCGGACGGTCGCCACATGGTCGATGTTCACGCCGAGGCGCAGAGGGCGGGGCATAGGCTCGAAACTCCGGTGTCGCGCCGGTCCCGCATCCTGCATCCGGCGGGCACCGGTTCTCCTGCTATATAGCGGCGGCTTGGCGTCGCGTCACGCCGTCATTCGACGACGTGATGTGCGGCGATCCGCGCGGCGAGCGCCTTCAATTCTTCAACTGGCGGGTCGTGGCGCGGCCAGACCAGATCGGCACCATCGTTCTCGTAGCGCGGCACCACATGCACGTGGATGTGCGGAACGGTCTGCCAGCCCGCCGGCTTGTTCGTCTGGAGAAGCGTGATCCCCTCCGGCGAAAAGGCCGCCTGGACGGCGCGGGCGACCTTGTGAACGGTGCGGAACAGGGCCGCCGCCTCGTCCTCCGTCACATCCAGGATGGTCGGGGCCGGGCGCTTCAGCGCGACCAGCACATGGCCGGGGTTGACCTGCCCGGCGTCCATGAAGGCGAAGGTCGTCGCATCCTCGTACACCATGGCGCAAGGCAGTTCGCCGGCGATCAGGCGACTGAAGATGGTCGGGCTGGACATGCTTCCCTCGCTCCTGACGGACAGGCTCACCGCCCCCGCGCCCGCTCCACCGCGTTGATGGCGGGGGTGGCGCGCAGGGCCGCCATGATGTTGGTCAGATGCTTGGCGTCCTTCACGTCGATGTCGATCAGCAGCTCGAAGAAGTCGGTGTTGCGGCTGGTGATCTTCAGGTTCGTGATGTTGCCGCCGTTCTTGCCGATGACCGTGGACAGCGTGCCGAGCGAGCCCGGCTCGTTGTTGACCACCAGCGAGATGCGCCCGACATGCTCCTCCGGGCTGTCCGGCCCGATGTCCCAGGCGACGTCGATCCAGCGCTCCGGCGACTCGTGGAAGCTCTCCAGCGTCTCGCAGTCGATGGTGTGGATGGTCACGCCCTTCCCGGTGGTCACGATGCCGACGATGCGGTCGCCCGGCAGCGGGTGGCAGCAACGGGCGTAATGGACCGCCATGCCGGGGATCAGGCCGCGGATCGGCAGCGGCGCGTTGTTGCCCTTCGCCTTCGGCTTGGGCTTCGGCACCGTGATGGCGTTCTTGTCGTCGCCTTCCTTGGTCGTCGCCACATGCGGCTTGTGGCCGGGGAAGACGGCGTGGAAGACCTCGCGGCCCGAATGCAGGCCCGACCCGACGCTGGCCAGCAGGTCGTCGGCGCTCGGCTGCTGGAAGATCTTGACGACGCCTTCCAGCGCCTTTTCCGAGAACTCGTAGCCTTCGGACTTGAACTGGCGCTGCAGGATGGCGCGGCCCAGCTCGATGTACTGGGTGCGCTGCTGGGTGCGCAGGAATTTGCGGATGCGCGCCCGCGCCTTGCCGGTGACGACGAAGCGTTCCCAGCCCGGAACCGGGGTCTGGGCCTTGGACGTGATGATGTCGACCTGATCGCCGTTCTGCAGCTGCGTGCGCAGCGGCAGCATCCGCGCGTTGATCTTGGCGCCGACGCAATGGTCGCCGACCTCCGAATGGACGGCGTAGGCGAAGTCAACCGGGGTCGCCCCGCGCGGCAGCGCGATCAGGTCGCCCTTGGGCGTGAAGCAGAAGACCTGGTCCTGAAACAGCTCCAGCTTGGTGTGCTCCAGGAACTCCTCGGGCTTCTGGGCGTGCTCCAGAATGTCCAGAAGCTCGCGAAGCCAGCGGCACTCGCGCCCCTGCTGGGTGCGCGGCTCGCCCTGCTTGTAGGCCCAGTGGGCGGCGACGCCGAGTTCGCAGATCTCGTGCATGTCGCTGGTGCGGATCTGCACCTCGATCCGGTTGCGCTCCGGACCGATCACCCCGGTGTGGAGCGAGCGGTAGCCGTTGGGCTTGGGCGTCGAGATGTAGTCCTTGAAGCGCCCCGGAACGACCGGGTAGTGGGCGTGGATGACGCCCAGCGCCTGATAGCATTCCGGCACCGTGTCCACCATGATCCGGAAGGCCATGATGTCCGACAGCTGCTCGAAGCTGACATTCTTGCGCTGCAGCTTGCGCCAGATCGAATAGGCGGTCTTCTCGCGCCCGGTGACCCCGGCGTTGGGCAGCCCCTCCTCCGCCAGCGTGCCGCGGAGTTCCTGGATGATCCGCTGGACCCGGTTCTCGCCCTCTGTCCGCAGGCGGGAGAGCTGGGCGAGGATGCTGTCGCGGGCGTCCGGATTCAGCTCCGCGAAGGAAAGATCCTCCAGCTCGTCCTTGACCTGATGCATGCCGATGCGCTCGGCCAGGGGGGCGTAGATCTCGATGGTTTCGCGGGCGATGCGCTTGCGCTTGTCCGGGTTCTTCAGATGGAACAGCGTGCGCATGTTGTGCAGCCGGTCGGCCAGCTTGACCAGAAGGACGCGGATGTCCTCCGACATCGCCAGCACCAGCTTGCGGAAATTCTCGGCCTGCTTGGCCTGCTCGCTGTGCAGTTCCAGGCGCGACAGCTTGGTCACGCCGTCGACCAGACGGGCGATCTCCTTGCCGAAATGCTTCTCGATGTCCTCCAGCGTGGCGACCGTGTCTTCGACCGTGTCGTGCAGCAACGCCGTCGCGATGGTCCCGGCGTCCAGCTTGAGCTGGGTCAGGATGCCGGCGACTTCCAGCGGGTGGAGGAAATAGGGATCGCCCGAGGCGCGGGTCTGCGAGCCGTGCGCCTTCATGGAAAAGACGTAGGCGCGGTTGAGCAACTCCTCGTCCGCCGAGGGGTCGTACGCCTTGACGCGTTCGACAAGCTCATATTGCCGGATCATGGCACCCGACCCGGCGCAGCGTGCGCCATGAAGTTTCGCAAACGATTGGTTGGTCGACGGAAAGGGGGGCCGTCGGCCCCCACAGCCGGTCGCTGTCGGTCAGCGTCAGAGATCCCCGTCGGCATCGCGGCCGACGACGTCGTCCTCGGTGTCGCCGAAGGCCGCCGCCGGGTCGCTCTCCATATCGGACAGCAGGTCGTCGCCTTCGCCGACCTCTTCCGCCTCGCTCATCCCGTCCTCGTCCTCCAGCGACGTGTCGCCACGGGCGGCCCAGTCGTGTTCGCCGGCCATCAGCTCGACGATCTCCTCCTCGGGCTCGTCGGGCTCGACGTGCTTCTGGTGGCCCTTGATCAGGGCGTTCTTCAGATGATCCAGCATCACCGTCTCATCGGCGATCTCGCGCAGGGCAACGACCGGATTCTTGTCGTTGTCGCGATCGATCGACAGCGGGGCACCGGACGCGATCTCTCGCGCGCGCTGGGCCGCCATCATAACCAGTTCAAACCGGTTCGGAACCTTGAGGACGCAATCTTCGACGGTAACGCGAGCCATACCAAACCAACTCCGGGATCTGCGAAGGCATCCGAATATATTGATGCGTTCGCGCCTGCGCAAGCGCTTCGAGCCTTGTCGGCTCCGCCCGCCGTACCCCGCCCGCGGCGCGCCCATGCCCGCGCTCCCCCTTGCTCGCGCGAAGACGACCCCCTACTTTACTTATCTGGTGAATCGCAATTTCGCGTATGCCTGACATATAATTCAATCCATCGTGGAAGGATTACGGAATTGGATCGGAATACGACTTTGCCGAAAGATGTTACGAAGCTCTTTTATAAGGAAGAGCGTCTGGCGATGTTTATCGACGGCGCCAATTTGTACGCAGCCGCCCGGTCCCTGGGCTTCGATATCGACTATAAGCGTCTTCGCGACGGCTTCGCCTCCGAGGGACGGCTGGTGCGCGCCTTCTATTACACCGCGTTGGTGGAGGATCAGGAATATTCGCCGATCCGTCCGCTGGTCGATTGGCTGGATTACAACGGCTACACCATGGTGACCAAGCCGACCAAGGAGTTCACGGACGCCTCGGGTCGGCGCAAGATCAAGGGCAACATGGACATAGAGCTGGCCATCGACGTGATGGAGATGGCCGAGCGCGTCGACCACATCCTGCTCTTCTCCGGCGACGGCGATTTCCGCCGGCTGGTCGAGGCGGTGCAACGCAAGGGCGTGCGGGTCAGCGTCATCAGCACCGTGCGCTCCCAGCCGCCGATGGTCGCCGACGAGTTGCGCCGTCAGGCCGACAACTTCATCGAGCTTCAGGATCTCGCCCCCAGCATCGCCCGCGTCCATCACCACCGCGAATCGATGGGGAATCCGGGCGCTCCAGGTGCTCCGGGCGTGCCGGACATGCCCGGCCAGGGCGGTCCCTACGCCAACTTCTGAGCGGTACCGCTCACCGCAACTTTTGAGCGGTACCGCTTACAGAAACTTTTGAGCGATATCGCTCACCGCGGGGCGCGCTTTCCGGTCAGCGCCCCGCAATGGCGGGTTTCAGGGCGCCGGCCGGAAGCCGGAACATCATCAGATAGGTCCGCTGCAGCGGACTGCGGTTGTCGTCGGAAACGATGTAGAGCAGCGTGTCGCCGTCCGGGCCGGACCGCACCGCCATTCCTTCGAAATTATCGGTCAGCAAAGGCGGCTCCAGCCGCGCCAGTTCGACGCCATCCATCGTTGCGCCGCCGCGCAGCGAATCCGCCGGCACATGGACGATGCGCGCCGCCCATCCGCCCAGCAGCGACACCCGCCGCTCCAGCACCAGCACCCCGCCGTCGGGCAGAGCCGCCGCCGCCGTGGGGCGGAACCGCGGCGCCGCGCGGTAGGTCAGCGGTTGCCAGTCTCCCCGTGTTTTCAGCTCGGCGGAAGCGATCCAGGCGCTGCGCTCCCGGACCCCGTCGTCATCCCCCTCCTCGATGGCCAGGATGCGGCCATCCGGCAGCGCGGCCAGCGCCTCGATTCCACCGTTCGATGGAGCCTCCTCCAGGCCGGGCGGCGTCGGAAGCTTCCGCGGCGTTCCCTCGGGCCGGTCGGAGCCGCCGTAGCGCAGGATGCGGTGGTTGCGCTCGAACGGCACCAGCCAACCTCCGTCCGGCAGGCGGACGAGGTCCTCCGAGTCATTGAGCCGGCCACGGTAATCCGGGGCCTTGTCGATGACCAGGGGGTGGACATCGTAGCGTCCGGCACCGGCCAGATGCCCCTGGGCGTCATAGGACAGCCGTCCCGTGACGCTCCTCCCGTTGTCGGAGACCGCGACGAAACGATCACCCGAGTCGCTGACCCAAAGGCCGGACAAGCCTCCCACACCCGCTCCACCGGGCAGACGGAGGGCGCCACGAAATCGCAGAGCCCCCACCTCCGCAAGAGCGGGACGGTCCGGGTCCAGCGCAATCGGAAGGGAAGATCTGACCGGCCCGCCGTTTCCGGCCACCGCGGCGCAGCCGCCGGCCACGGCCAGCAGGGCACAGAAGGGAATCACCAGGGTTCTCAAACGCATGGCGGCACTCATGCCACGACGGGGCGGCCAGGGGAACGCATTTTCCGGCTTGCCCCGCCTGCCCGCGATTCCAACCCTTCGTCCGCCCGGCTCATAAGCCCTCCTCCTCCGTCCGAACGTGAACGAACGAATTGGATATGCGCAGAGGGTTACTTCCTCAGAACCAATTCGGGAGAGGGTTCAAGCGCATAAATTGTTCTGTACCTAAGGAAAACATTGCCCAGCTTCAGCCGAGAATCGCGTGATGCCCAATCCCCTCCGGTCCCAGCCGGTCGCCCTGCCTGCTGATCGCCCCGCCACCGGTTCGGGAGCGCCGGAGGACCCAATCGCGGAACGCATCCGCGAGTTGGAGGCCGAACTGCGCGAGCTTCAGCACCGGGCCAAGAACAGCCTTCAGCTGGTCATCAGCCTGCTGAAACTGCAAACGGGCCGCATCCGCGACCCGGACGCCCGCGCCGCCTACGAACAGACGCTGGTCCGCATCGAAGCGCTGGCGATCCTCTATCGCCACCTCCACGAATCGGGCACCGGCACCCACGTGAATTTGGGCCGCTACATCGAATCCCTTGCCGACGCGGTGAAGCACGGGACCCCCGGCGGCCTCGCCAACGTGCCCATCGAGGTGAAGAGCGATCCCATCCAGATCGGCCTGTACGAGGCCATGCCGCTGGGCCTGATCACCGCGGAGCTGATCACCAACAGCCTGCACCACGCCTATCCGGAGCAGGGCTGGATTCGCGTGTCGGTGACGCAGGAGCACAATGGGCGTGCCCGCCTGATCGTCGAGGACAACGGGCGCGCCCTGCCCGCCGGCTTCGACACGACGGCGGAGGACGGGCTGATGTTGGCCGAAGCGCTGGCCGCCCAGCTCGGCGACACGCTGAACACGGAAAGCGACGCCGCCGGAACGACCGCCAGCGTGTCTTTTCCCGTCTGACGACTCAGGCGGACGCCCCGTGACACTCCTGCGGGGCGTCCTCGGGGCCGTGATCGTGATGGTCGTGCGGATGCTCAGGCGGAGGAGCCGTCTTGACGGTGCCCGCGAAGTAATCGCGGATCGCCTGCACCGGGTCGGTTTCCAGCGTGGTCACCGGCTCGATGCCGCGGCGCTTCATGTGATCGATGAATCCCTGGCCGGAGGAGCCGGTGATGACCACCCGCACCGAGTCGATGGGATGCGGGCGCCCATCGCCGGCGAGGTGGAGCACCTCGTCGTCCGCCAATTCGATCCGCCCGAGCTCCACGGGGTCGCCGCCCGCCTCGGCCTCGAAGACCAGGAAGCGGCGGGTGCGGCCGCCATGGGTGGCGATGCTGCGGTAATCCTGGGTGCCGATGGCGAACTTCATCCCACATCCCCCTAAAGGCTCAGCGGCCTTACCGTGGCACGGCCAACCGCCGCGCACACTGAGGGAGGTCAATGCGCGTTACAGGATTTCCGTTTCGTCAGAGCGGATGACGTCCGTCCATTTGCGCTCCAGACGGCGCAGCGTACGGTAGGTGACCTCGAAGTCCTGGCTGTCGCCGTCGCTGCGGATCAGGCCGTCGGAATGGACCGAGGCCATGTGGCGCAACCGCTCGCACAGCTCCAGCCCCCTTGCCGACAGCTTCAGCCGGGCAGCGCGCTTGTCGCGCGGCGAGGCGGAGCGGTCCACATAGCCGCTGTCCACCAGCTGCTTCAGGTTGTAGGAGGCGTTGGAGCCGAGGTAGTAGCCGCGCTCGATCAGGTCGCGCACACTGATCTCGCCGTTGGAGATGTTCAACAGCATCATGACCTGCACCGGGCTGATGTCGTCGATGCCGATCCGGGACAGCTCGATTCGCAGAACGTCGAGGAACCGGCGGTGCATCCGTTCGATGATCCGCGCCACCTCATGGTACATCTGGGTCGCGGAGGCCTTGCGCTCAGCGTCGCTGCGCTCGGCGTCTTCGGTCGGCTGGGGCTGAACGAGCGTCGTCATGGGCCTCGGGTCTGCGTGGGGATCGGGGAGTACGGCCTGCCTTGCCCAACGCACCGTAGGGACCTAATTGTTTAATTTATATTAACTGTGATGGCGGCGTGAAGGCGCACCGGACCTTTCCAAAAGGTTGGCGCGCCTTACGCAAAGGACTGGATAAGGTCAGATCCAGCTGTCGTCTCCGCCAGAATCGCCGCCGCCGTCATCGAACGAGGAATCATCGGTCTGATAATCGACGTTCTGGAGGTTGTTGTCCTCCGGCGGGAAGCCCTGGTCCGCGGCTTGGTCGGCGGAGTTGCCGTAGTAATTGTTGATGGTCGTCTCGCCATGGCTGGCCGTCTGCCCCGCCGCCCCGGCGGCCTCGCCGAACGGTCCCGGCGAGTGGCTGAGCATCGAGGAGATGGCGCTGGCTGCCAGCATGCCACCGGCGACACCCGCCGCGGTCTGGGCCGCTCCGCTCAGGAACCCGCCGCCGCGCGGCGCGTAGCCCTGCGGGGCGAAGCCGGGCTGCGGTGCGTAACCGGGCTGAGGCGGATAGGCGGGCTGACCATAGCCAGGTTGCCCGCCGCCTTGCGGAGCGGCGCCCCACGGGCTGCGCGACGGCGCCGCGGGGGCCTGCATTGGAGACGGCATCGGCGGCTGCATGGGGTTGTAGGCCGGCCCCTGGGGAGACTGGGGAAGCGGAGCGGGCTGTTGTTCCGCCGGGCGGTTGCCCCCGCCGGCCCACGGGCTGCGCCCCAGCCCGAGCGCGTTGGACAGGAAGCTGCCTCCGGACGGCTGCGGTTGGGCCTGCTGGGCCTGCTGGGCGCGGGCCTGCGCCTCCCTCACCTGCCGCTCCAGATCCTCGATGCGCTGCTGGGCGGCGGTCAGCGCCTGCTGCTGCACCAGGACCGACTGCGCCATGTAGTAGGCGGCGGCGGGCTGGCCCTGGATCATCTGCTGGATGAAGCGTTCCGCCTCCGGGTCGCGGGGCTGGTTCTCCACCTCGCGCAGGTGCGTGAACAGATCGGAAAGGAGGGTGCGTTCCTCGGGCGTCATGGTCGTCTCCTGTGCGCGCTCCACGCGGGCGCGCCTTTCATGTGGCGCACGGCACCCCCGGTCCGCAAGGGTCCCGGCCCCGGCGGAGACGCTACCCGGCCTTGCGCTCCACCGCCTCCGCGGAGGGCTCCGACACCAGGGCCGCGCGGACGGCGTCGTCCACCCGCTCCAGCCAGACGAAGCTCAGCCGCTCGCGAACCGCCGCAGGAATGTCGTCGAAATCCTTGCGGTTGCGGGCGGGCAGCATCACCGTCTTCAGCCCGGCGCGCTGGGCGGCCACCACCTTCTCGCGGATGCCGCCGACCGGCAGGACCAGCCCGCGCAGGCTGATCTCCCCGGTCATGGCCATGTCGGAACGGATGCAGCGCCCGGACAGCAGCGACACCAGGGCCGTGAAGATCGCCACCCCGGCGGACGGCCCGTCCTTCGGAATGGCCCCCGCCGGGACGTGGATGTGGATGTCGAAGCGATCCAGCCCCTCCGGGTCGAGGCCGAGGTCCTTCACCCGCGACTTGACGAGGCTGAGGGCGGCCTGCGCGCTCTCCTTCATCACCTCGCCCAGTTGGCCGGTCAGGATCAGCCGTCCCGAGCCGGAAAAGCGGCTGGCCTCGATGAACAGGATGTCGCCGCCGACCGGGGTCCAGGCAAGGCCGGTCGCCACGCCGGGCACGCTGGTGCGCATCGCCACGTCGTTCTCGAATCGCGGCGGCCCCAGGATCACCGTCAGGTCCTCCGGCTCGACCCGCATCCGCTCCACCTCGCCCTCGGCGATGCGGACGGCGGCGTAGCGTCCGACCGCACCGATCAGCCGTTCCAGTTGGCGGTTTCCGGCCTCCCGCGTGTGGTCGCGGATGATCGCCCGCAGCGTGTCGTCGGGGATCACCAGTTGGTCCGCCGTCAGACCGTTGGCGGCCAGTTGGCGGGCCAGCAGGTAGCGCTTGGCGATCTCCAGCTTCTCGTCCTCGGTGTAGCCGGACAGCTCGATCACCTCCATGCGGTCGCGCAGCGGGCCGGGGATGGTGTCGAGCATGTTGGCGGTGGCGATGAACATCACCTTCGACAGGTCGAAGGGCACGCCCAGGTAATGGTCGCGGAAGGTCGCGTTCTGCTCCGGGTCCAGCACCTCCAGCAGGGCGGCCGACGGGTCGCCGTGGAAGCCCTGCCCCAGCTTGTCCATCTCGTCCAGCATCAGCACGCAGTCGCGCGTCCCGGCCTTGCGGATGGCCTGGACGATGGTGCCGGGAAGCGCGCCGACATAGGTGCGGCGGTGGCCGCGGATCTCGCTCTCGTCATGGACGCCGCCCAGCGAGACGCGGGCGAAGGCCCGTCCGGTCGCCCGCGCGATGCTCTGGCCGAGCGAGGTCTTGCCCACCCCCGGCGGACCGACGAAGCAGAGTATGGGGCTGCGCCCCTCCGGGTTCAGCTTGAGCACCGCCAGGAACTCCAGGATGCGGCGCTTGACCTTCTCCAGCCCGTAATGGTCCTCGTCGAGGATGCGGCGGGCCTCGGCGATGTCGATACGGGATTCCGACCGGCGGTCCCACGGCATCTCGATCAGCCAGTCCAGGTAGCTGCGCACCATCGAATATTCCGCCGCCGCCTCCGGCATGCGCTCCAGCCGGCGCAGCTCCTTCTCGGCGTGCTCGCGGACGTCGGGCGGCATGCCGGCCTTGGCGATGGCGTCCTGAAGCTCGCCGATCTCGGCCTGACGGCCCTCGTCGGCCTCGCCCAGCTCCTTCTGGATAGCGCGCAGCTGCTCGCGCAGCAGATACTCGCGCTGCCGCTCGTCCATAGCCTCGCGGGTGCGCTCGCGGAGGTCGCGCGACAGCCGCAGCACCTCGATCCGCCGGGCGAGCAGGCCGCCGACCTTGTCGAGCCGCTCCGGCAGATCCACGGTTTCCAGCACCTCCTGCTTCTCGGCAGGCTTCAGGTCCATGTAGCTGGCCGTCATGTCGGCCAGTTCGCCGGGGCTTTCGATCGCCTGCACGGCGGCCAGCAGTTCCTGTGGGGCCTGGGGCAGCAGTTGCAGCGCCTCCACCGCCTCGTTGCGCAGGTTCAGGAAGCGGGCCATGACTTCCGGCGTGGCGGTGTCGCTTTCCTCCACCATCTCGACGCGGGCGGCCATGAAGGGATGGCCCGGCACCCACTCGACGATGCGGAAGCGCTGCTGCCCCTGGCACACCAGATGGTGCGAGCCGTCGGGCGTGGTGACGTAGCGCAGGATCGTGGCGGTCGTGCCGACGCGGTGCATGTCGGCGCCGGTCGGGTCCTCCACCGCCTCGTCGCGCTGAAGCAGGATGCCGACCGGCCGTTCGGTGCGGGCCGCCTCCTGCGCCGCGGCGACCGAGCGCGCCCGCCCGACGGTGACCGGCAGCACCACCCCCGGAAACTGCACGAGGTTCCGCACCGGGATGACCGGGATCACATCCTCCGGCAACCCGGAGGCGGGCGGCGAGGCGGATGGCGTCTGGGGAGTCGGCGTCTCTTCGGCAGCGTGCTCATCAGTCATTCGAACGTCCTTCATCCCATCTTGTCGAGCGTCAGCACGAGGCAGCCCGCTGACAGCTCGCGCCGTCCCATGCGGAAGGCCCCGGCGGGCAGCTCGATCCGCCGCTCGAAGCGGCCGTGGGGAATCTCCAGCCGGTGGATGATCCCGTCGCAGCCCAGCGGCAGGGTCCGCTCGCCGGCAACCACCAGAACGCCGTCCTCGACGGCGACGTGAAGCTGGTCCGCGCCGACGCCGGGAAGGGCGACCACGATGGTCACCGCGTCCTCCGTCTCATAGACGTCGATGGGCGGAGTCCAGCAGGCGCGGCGCGGACCGGGCGGGGCCGGGCGGAAGAACTGGCGGTGCAGCCGCTCGGCACGGTCCAGCAGCTCGACGGCCTCCGACCACATGAAGGACGCGGGATCACGGCGGGGCGGCATGGCGTCTCCTTGGAGGAAAGGGTGTGATGGACGTCAGATGCCCGCACCGGTATCCGCTGAAGCGCGGGCGGGGTCGCGCGGTTCGGGGACGTCCTCCTTCGCCCGCTCGTCCTCCTCCCGGAGTTCGCGGCAGGCCCGCTCCCAATGCTCGGCGCGACGGCCTTCGGGGCGCCCCTCCTGCTCCCAGATCTCATAGGCACGGTGGCGGATGCGGTGTTCGTCCATCGCGGCGTTCCCCTCCTTCCCGTCCCGGCCGCAGGCACGGCCGATCCGGCCGCAAGAGCCGGGGCTCCTTCGTCCTTTCACCAACGGCGGGGAGTTGCAGGCGTTCCGCCGACCTTGCGGACATCAGACGGAAGAACGGGCAAATGGCCCCCTTTCGATGTCGGGGCTTTAGAGCCGGTCCGGCCCGTCCGTGGGATCGGGGCGGCCCGCCGCCTCGTCGTGGCCGCTGCGGTTGCTGAGGAAGACCAGGGCCATCAGCCCGATGGCGACGGCGCTGGTCAGCACGGCGCCGCCGACCAGGGCGAGCAGGCCCGGCAGACTGAGGCCGAACAGGTCGAAGCCCGTCGCCGCCCAGGCGGCGAACAGCGCCGCCAGAACGATGACGGGACAGGCGATCAGGAAGACGCGGAGCCAGGACATGCACGCTCTCCAGCCGGTGCCGGGACAGCCTCTACATGGCCGCCCGGCACGGCGGAGGAAAGCCCGCCGCCTGTTTCCGTCAACCGGACGGCGTCAGTGGGACAGCAGCAGCGGCACCGGGCAGGTGCGCAGGACATGGCGCGTTCCGCCGCCGCGGTGCAGGAAGGGGAAGCCGTAATGGCCGTGCGCGCCCATCACCAGCAGATCAGCCCCGGAATCGATGCTGCGGGCCAGGAGCGCGTCCATGGCGCCGATGTCGGTCACCGTGAAATGCGTCTGGTCGGCCGTCACGCCGTGAAGCGCCAGATGGTCGAGCAGGCCGATGCGCTGCGGCTCCGTCCCAGCGGGCGGGGCGGCCTGGGTGAGCACGGTGATGACCGTGACCTCGTCGGCAGCCTGGAGGAAGGGCATGGCATCGGACAGGGCGCGGGCGGCCTCGCGCTCGGCGTTCCAGGCGACGGCGACGCGCTTGCCGATCACCGGGAAGGTCCCCGCGAAGGGCAGCACCAGCACCGGCCGGCCCGAATTCAGCACCACCTGCTCGTTCAGCTCCTCCGGCGCCACGCCATCGGCGGCGGCGCTGCGGTCGAACTGGCCGAGCACCGTCAGGTCGGCGAAGCGCGACCAGATGATCACCTCGCGGATGACGTGGTTGTGCTCGCCATGGGTCAGGCCGTGCCACTGGCCTTGCAGGCCCGACGCCTGCAGCTTGTCGCGGAACATCGCCTCGCTGCGGGCGGCGGCCTGCTCCAGATGGTCGCTGGAGCGGCGGGCGATGACGCTGGTGGCGCTGCGGTCGGGCTGGGCGAACAGGCCGCGCAGGAAGGCGCCGCTGGTCTTCGCCAGTGCGATGGCCGCGTCGAGGCGGGTTTCCACCTGCGGGCCGGAATCGAGATGCACGAGGATGTGCTTGTAGGCCATGAAACTCCTCCCGTTGTTCTTGTTCGGGCGGGCGTGCCCGGGGGCGACGCGCCGGCACCGATTGTTCCTCTTGCGGCGCCGCAACGCCAGCAGGAAAAAGCCTTCCGGAAGGATGGAATAGGCGTTTCCTCAGAAGCTCATCCGCAAGCGGGCGGTGAAGGCGTGGTTGTGGCCGTCCGCCCCCGACAGTTCGCCGCGGTAGCCGACCGTGGCGCCGACCGCCTGCCAGAGCTGGGCCGACAGGCCGGCGCCGATCACCAGGGAATCGCGACCGTCGCCGCTGGGGCTCACGCTGTTGGCGGCCCCGCCGGGCAGACGGACGGTGACGGTGCGCGCGTCCTCAGCGAACTGGTGCTCCCAGGCGATGCCCAGGCTGGGCTGGAGGATCGCCCGTCCGATCTCCACAACGGTGGAGGCCTCGGCGCCCACGCTGCTCTCCAGCGATTCGGCGCTCTGCCGCTCGACGCCGAGCGACAGCAGGCCGGCGCCGCTCTCCTGATAGCCGTCGATGCGCGTGTGGATGTAGCGCAGGCCCAGCCGCGGCCCCAGCGCCACCGGCCCGAGCTGCGCCGTGTAGCCCCCGGCGACCGACAGGGCGTAGGTGCGCCCGTCCGTCTCAGCCGAGGCGTTGGGGAACGGCGCGAAGCCGGTGGTCCGGTCGATGTCGCCGTAGCGGTCGAAGGAAACGCTGCCCGCCACGGCCAGCTGGAAGCCCTGCGCCTCGGTCACCGCGTGCAGGCCGATGATGGTGCTGGTCATGTCCAGCGTGCCCGCCCCCTCGTCCAGCTTGGCGTGGCCGCGCGACCCGCCGACCGACAGCCCGACTCGCGAGGCCGGGCCGACCGGCAGTTCGGCGCCGACGCCGCCTGACTGGGTGTTGAAGCGGAAACCCTGGCGCTCCGCCGTGCCGCCGAGACGGCCCCAGGCGGCGTCGCCGATCAGGAAGGCCCTCAGTTCGCCGGAGCCGAGCGGCGCCTCCACCCGCGTGGCGGCAGGACCGGCGATGGAGCCGAGCAGCGCGCGGTGCCAGCTCCGCGTCGCCTCGAAGGCCAGTTCCGGCTGCATCGCCACCGTCTCCGCCGCGTCGTTCAGGGCGAGCAGGGCGCCCTGCATGTATTGCGCGATCAACAGATGGGCGGCGCGGGTCGGGTGGATCTCGTCCCAGTATACGGTCTGGTCGGCCTGCGCCTCGGTCCCGCAGGCGCCGGTCGGCGCATTGTCCGACACGCAGGGCGTCACGGTGTTGGTGAAGCCGTAGGCCGTCGGATTGGCCGCCACCGCGCGGTACAGCGCGTTGACGTCCGCCACCACCACGGTGACTCCCAGCCGCTTCTCCACGTCGGCCATCGCCTGCGACAGCAGTGTGTTGTGGGAGGCGGTGACGGCGTTCAGCAGGGCGGCGCGGTCGGAATTGCGGGTGTCGGGGATGGTGCCGAGGTCCGGCAGGTTCGGCACCAGGAAGGTCTTTCCGCCGAGCGCCGCCAGACGCTCCACCGTGGTGACGATGTTGCCGACCGTCTGGGTGACGAGGCCCGCAGGGTCCGACCCGGCGGAGACGCGGTTGAAATAGTCGTTGCCGCCCGCCCAGACGGCGAACAGCCCGCCGCCGGTGCCGCTGGGGCGGCTGAACAGGAACTGCCCGACCTGCCCCTGGATGCCCGGAACGCCGGTCTGCGACAGGGTGCCGGTTTCCGCGCCGCCATAGGCGAAGTTGGTCTTCTGGTCGGGCTGGCTGCCGATCAGCGGCGCCAGCCGCTCGACCCAGACGGGGCCGTTGGAGAAGCGCCCGTCGTAGTAGGGCGGGCTCTGCGGAATGCCGCCGCGCGTCAGCTCATAGACACGGCCGGTGTCGGACAGGCTGTCGCCGAAGACGAACACCCGGTCGAACGGCACCGCCCCGGCGGGCGCCGACGCCATCAGCGCGGCTCCCGCCGCCAAACGCATTCCCGCCAAACGAATCGCTTTGCCCGTCACCGCGTCACCTCCCCCGCTGGACAGCCGGAAAACAGGGGTGGTGCGTCAAAGCGGGGGGCGGTACCGCCATTGCGCCGGGAAGAGATGCCGCTTGGGCGGGTTCATCAAACCATGGGAGACCCGAGCAGGGTCTGTCCCATGGAGGAGGCAGGACCTCGCCACTCGGCGGGCGGCGCCCATCGGTATTCCGGTGCCGACGCCGCCCGCCCTTTTCCGCTCAGCGGTTTCCCCAGGGAAGCATGCGGCTCAGCGTCCCGTCCTTCAGGACATACTGGTGGACCAGCGCCGCCACCGCGTGCAGGCCGGCGAGCACGATGATGGCGGTGCCGAGCAGCTCGTGGGCCTCCTCCAGCGTGTGGCCGAAGGCCTTGTCCTCACCAACCAGCGCGGGCAGCGTGAACAGGCCGAAGACGGAGACGGGATGGCCGTTGGCCTGGGTCATCAGCACGCCGGCCAGCGGCACCGCGATCATCAGGGCGTAGAGCGCCAGATGCCCGGCCTTCGCGGCCAGCAGGAGCAGCGGAGCGGTGTCGGCGGGCATCGGCGGCGGCGGGCTGATGGCGCGCCAGACCATGCGCAGCGCCACCAGGGCCAGCACGAGGACGCCGAGCGAGCGGTGGAGGTCCATCAGGGCGGTCCGCTCCGGCCCACGGGGCACCAGCCCGCGCCCCTGGGCGATGGCGAAGGCCACCAGGATCAGCAGGGCGACGCTCCAGTGCAGGAACAGCGTCACCCCGTCGTAGCGGGTCTTGACGGGCGGCCGGGTGGCGGCCTCGGAGTAAGCGTTGGACATCGGAAGTCCCCTCATCGGCAGAAACAGGCAAGTCCTGCCGATCCTGTCCGGGGGCGACTGAACCGAAGCTGAACGGCGGAACCCAAGCCTGAGATGGGGGGTACAGGACGGGTCCGCGCCGTGGTCGCACGGGTGACCCGGCGCGCCAGCCGGGTCACCCCGATCAGAGGAAACGATTGCGATCCCTGACCTTGCCGAAGTGCGTCACACCGCCGCTTCGGATTCCGGCGCCAGTTCGGACGCAGGCAGCAGGCGGCGGACGGTCAGGCAGACGATGTCGCCGGTCTGTCCGCCCGGACCGACATGGGCCTCCACCGCGCGCAGCAGCAATTCGGAGCGGTCGCGCGCCGACAGGCCGCGGCCCTGGTGCAGGACGGCGGCGAGACGCTCCTCCCCGAAGGGCTCGCGCTGGGCGTTCACCGCCCGCAGCACGCCCTCGGTGCACAGGAACAGCGTGTCCTCCTGCTCCAGCCGGGTCACCGCCTCGCCGTAGGGGATGCCCTTGCGCACGCCCAGCGCCGGGCCGCCGGCGTCGGCCAGGGTCAGGACGCTGCCGTCCGCCTGGATGCGGCAGGGCGCGCGGTTCCCGGCGCTGGAATGGCTGAGCGTTCCGGTTTCCCGGTCGTAGAGGGCGACGAAGGCGGTGGCGAACCCGTCGAAGGGGCTCTGCCCGCACAGCCGGTCGTTGGCCGCCGCCAGGATGGCGGAGGGAGTCATGCCGGGCCGCGCCGCCGCCTCGCGGATCGCGCCGCGCACCAGCAGCATCAGGAAGGCCGCCGGCACGCCCCAGCCGGACACGCCGGCCACCACCAGCAGACAATGGCGCTCGTCCAGCTCGATCACGTCGTAGAAGTCGCCGCTGACCGCCGGGCCGGGGACCAACAGGCCGAAAAACTGGCTGTCGCGCCCGGCGGGAAGCTGCTGCGGCAGCAGGTTCGCCTGCACGTCGCGGGCGGCGCGCTGCTCCTCCTCGATCAGGTGTTCGGCGGCGGCCAGCTTCTCCGTGCGGGTCTCCAGCTCGGCCGTGCGCATCAGAAGCTGGGCGTCCAGCGTCTCCTCGCGGTAGGACGCCTCCAGCGCCATGCTGCGGAAGACGCGGGCGAGGCGGCCCATCTCGTCGTTGCGCTCCATCGCCTCGTTCAGGGTGAAGGGGTTGAAGCGCCCGGCCTCCACGGCGGCGACGGCCTCGCCCAGCCGCTCGATCGGGGCCATCTGGCTGCGCGCGAAGCGGACGGCGCCGTAGACGCCCGCCGCCAGGACGAGCAGCCCGACCAGCACGCCGATCTTGACATGGCGGCCGACGACCGAGGACAGGTCCTCCGCCGGCAGGCGGACCACCGCAATCCCCGCCCCCTGCCCGGCCGCCCCCTGCCCGGCCACCGCCGGCACCGGGGCGAACGCGGTCAGGCGGTCGCCCTCGCGCAGCAGGCCGGTCTCGCCGGCCGCCGCCGCGGCCTTCGCCGCCTCCACCGCCCGCTCCGACAGCGGCCCGGCGCTGGGGCCGGTGGCGTGCACGGCGAGGCGCCCGTCGCGTTCCAGCAGCCACGCGCCCTCCACCGTGCCGCCGGCCAGCAGGGAGGCCATCACGCCGTCCACCCCGGCCTTGCGGGCGATGTCGCCCAGCCGGCGCACGTCGGCCCCGACCTGGACGATGCGCGGCTTGTCCACACCGGCCACGCCGGCGAATTTCATCAGCTTGCCGCCTTCGGTGGCCGCGTCGGTCACCACCTTCTCCGGCGCGCGGTTCAGCAGGCCGTAATAGGGCGCCTGGCGCGGCTGCGCCCGACCATCTGGGCCGAAGGTGATGTCGGGGCCGGGAATGTTGTGCAAATAGGCGCGGCCCCGGTTGTCGGTGACCCAGATCTCATCCGGCCCGCCGCCGTCCGCGACGGCCTTCAGCCGGTCGGTCACCGCCTTGATCGGCGCCTTGCCGGCCTCCATCACCGCGACGAGGTGGGCGGCGAGCGTCGCCTCCGACAGCAGCCGGTCGCCGAGCAGCGCCTCCACGTCGCGCGGAACCTCGCGCGCCAGGGTGGCGGTGCGGGCCAGCAGGGTCGCCGCCATGCGGCCGTCCGCTTCGACCCGCGACTCGATCGCCGAATGGGTCGTCCAGGCCAGCAGGACCGTGACCACGGCCACCGCCAGCGTCACCAGCCCGGAGATCAGGAGGACCAAACGCCCTTGAAAGGTCATGGAGGGGACCCGCCTTCTGTAGCCAACCGACCGCCGCGGGCGCTCCGCTTTCCCCGGACAAGCCTGGGATTTGGGAAAATTGCCCGACCGCGCCCGTCGGTTCTACCCAGCCGGGCACCCCGAGTCCAGGAGAGGCGGACACCAGCCCCCTGTAACCTTCAATACCAGTAACCGCCGATCCGGTAGCGCGGGCGCCGCAGCGCCGCCGGCATGGCGAGGTGCGGCCGGGCATGAAGGGGGTAGGCTTCGAGCCCCGGCAGGACCGGCGGCGGGGTGCGCAGCGCCATCAGGCGGCGCACGCGCTCCTCGGTGTCCGGGTGGGTGCGCAGCAGGGACGGGATGCTCTGCGCCCGGCGACGGCCGGGAAAGCGCAGCCCCTCCCACGGGCTGTGCTGAAGCCGCTCGATCCGGGCGAGCGCGGAGGCCACGCCCTCCGGATCGCCGGTCAGATGGGCGGCGTCCAGGTCGGCGTCGAATTCCCGCGTGCGCGACAGGGCAAGCTGCAGGAGCACGCCGATCCAGGGTGCGGCGATAAGCAGCAGCACCAGCAGCCAGGGAACCGCCTCCTGCCGCATCATCAGCAGGGGCAGGTTGAGAATCAGCAGGGCCATGCCGAAGACCGACATCAGCCGGGTCAAATTGGTCACCGTGTCGGCCAGCCCCATCACGGACAGGTCGTTGTTGCGCACATGGCTGACCTCGTGGGCCAGCACGCCGGCCAGTTCACGCAGGCTGAGCGCGCGCAGAAGCCCGTCGGTGACCGCGATGGCCGACCGGCGGCGGCTGCCCACGGCGAAGGCGTTCAACGCCGGGCTGGCGACGTACCACAGTTCCGGCACCGCGGGCAGTTCCGCCCGGCGGGCGATGGCGGCCAGCGCGTCGAACAGGACCGGGGCCTCCGCGTGGGTCAGGCGGCGGGCGCCGAACATGCCCAGGACCATGCGCGGCGACAGGCGCGGGCTGAACAGCAGGCTGATGGCGCCGCCAAGCAGCGCCCACAGCACCCCCTCCACCCCCGCCAGGATCATCCCGCACAGCGCCAGCAGAAGCACCATCCCGCCGAGCAGGAGGAGGGATTGCAGAACGTTGGAAAACTTGTGGCGCCGCCGCAGATCGGCGGCCGTCTGATCCGTGGGCATGAAGGATCGGTGCGTGTGCGGCATGACGGGGGCTCCCTCCCTAACCATCTCCCTTTGAAACCGTTCAACCGGAACCAACTCCGGCCCGCCTCATATTGGCGCTCCCCTCCGCCTCGTCATCCCGGCCGCAAGCACAGGCGACGTGCGCCGGACGGAAGGGCGGCCCTCTTGATTTGCGGGGGATCGTCGAACACATACACGTCGAACGTGCTCACCCTTCAGCCGCTGACCCCCGCTTTCCAATGACGGTCACCGCCATGAGCAATCCTTACGAGATTCTGGGCGTATCCCCCACCGCTTCGGACGACGAGATCCGCAAGGCCTACCGGAAGCTGGCCAAAAAGCACCATCCCGACCTCAACCCCGGCAAGGCGGAAGCCGAGCAGCGCTTCAAGGACATCAGCGCCGCCCACAGCCTGCTGTCCGATCCCGACAAGCGCGCCCGCTTCGACCGCGGGGAGATCGACGCCTCGGGCCAGGAACGGCCGCAGCGTCAGTATTACCGCGACTTCGCGGAAGGCCCTGCGGGCGCCCGCTACGCCCACGCCGAGGGCTTCGCGTCGGACGATCTGGAACACATCTTCTCCGACCTGTTCGGCGGGCGCGGCTTCGCCCGCGGCGGCGCCATGCCGATGAAGGGCGGCAACCTCAGCATGGCGCTGACGGTCGATTTCCTGGCGGCGGCCAAGGGCGGCAAGCGCCGCGTCACCATGCCGGACGGACGCACGCTGGACATCGACCTTCCCGCCGGGCTGGAGGACGGCGGCACCATCCGCCTCAAGGGCCAGGGCCTGCCCGGCAGCAGCGGCGGTCCGCCCGGCGACGCGCTGGTGACCGTCAAGGTCACTCCCCATCCCTGGTTCCGGCGCGACGGCGACGACGTCCAGCTCGACCTGCCGGTGACCCTGGCCGAGGCGGTGCTGGGCGGCAAGGTGCGCGTCCCGACCATCGACGGACCGGTGATGCTGACCGTCCCAAAGGGGGCGAACAACGGCACGCGGCTGCGGTTGAAGGGCAAGGGCCTTCCCGGAGCGAACGGCGCGCGCGGCGACCAGTATGTGACCCTGCGCATCGCCCTGCCCGACGCACCCGACCCGGCGCTGGAGGCATTCGTCCGGGATTGGAAGACCGACCACAACCCGAGACGGGACATGGAGGCCGCGTGAGATGGGCCACGACGACATGGATCGGGACGGAGCGGGATGGCGGACCGAGGAGGTGCTGGCCACCTGCCGGCGCGTCTCCCCCGCCCAGCTGACGGTGTGGGTGGAGCGGCACTGGCTGAGGCCGCGGCACGAGGGGACCAGTTTCGTCTTCAGCGCGGCCGACATGGCCCGGTTGGAGCTGATCTGCGATCTGCGGGAGGATCTGGCGCTCGACGACGAGGCGATGCCGGTCGTGCTGTCGCTGCTGGACACCGTCTACGGGCTGCGGCGGCGCCTGCGCGTGTTGGCCGAAGCCATTGGCGATCTGCCGCCAGAGGCCCGCTATCTTCTGCAGGACGAGCTGCGGAAGCGGGAGGAAAAGGAGGAGTAGGTCAGCTCCGGACGCCGAAGGCCCGTCCGCTCAGCGCGATGTCCTGGTTGAAGCCTTCCGCGACCCGGTCGTTGCCGCCGGACTGCATGCACAGCGTCACGTTGATGGCGCTGAGAATGGCGTGGTCGATCTGCTCCGGCTTGGCGTTGTGGCGTTTGATGGCTTGAAGCGCGCGGGTCACGGATTGGGCCATGGAGCGGGTTCCGTTCGTTCTGGCAGGCTGCCCGGGTTGATCGGCGGGTTGATCGATGGCGTCATCATGCCGCCCTCTCGCTCGTCCCGCTGTGCGCCGGGCCACACCCCGCCGCACGGACCGCCTTTCGCAATGGCGAGAGTCCTAAGGCGCAAATTCTTAATCAGGTGTAAACGTCCGGCCGAGCCCAAAAGACATAACCCTTTATGCCTTTCCTGGAATGCCCATCAATCCAAGAGCATAGCCTCACCCTTTGGATTGGTATTACCGCTCATTAATGTCAAATGCGACATTTTGCCTGCCGGTGCGGATGGCCGGACAGGGATGCAACAGCCATCAGAGATCCCCGTCCTCCGCCAGGAGTCGGCGATGGATCGCGGTGGCGGCGATCGCGGCCTGCCCCATGGCGACCGAGATCTGGTTCAAGCCCTCCACGATGTCCCCCGCGGCGTAAAGCCCTTCGATCCCCGTCTGCTGATGCCCGTCGGTGACCAGCCGTCCGTCCGGGCCGATGCGCACGCCCAACCCCTTCACCGGCTCGACGCGCGGGTGACAGCCCAGGGCGGAATACAGCGTGTCGAAGGTCAGTCGCTCGCCGGACGCCGTGGTCAGGGCGGCGATCCTCCCGGCCTCGGTGTGAATTTCCACCACCGGGTCCTCGACGGCGCGGAGACCGGCTTCGGCCATGCGGCGCTCCTCCCGCTCCTCCAAATTCATCGGCTCGCCCAGCGTCAGGACGGTGATGTCGCGGGAATAGGTGCGCAGGAACAGCGCCTCTCCCAAGGCTCCGGTGCCGTGGCCGATCACGCCGATGCGGTGGCCGGTCACCTCGAAGCCGTCGCAGATCGGGCAATGGCGGACCAGCCCCCGCTGCACCGCCTGATAAAGGTTGGGCAATTGCGGCTCGCGGTCGATCACGCCGGTCGCGGCCAGCACGGTGCGGGCACGAAAGACCCGCCCGTCCTCCGTCCGCACGCGGTAGCCATCGCCGCCCCGCTCCACCGACGTCACCGTTCCCGGAACGATCCGGGCGCCGTAGCGCTCCGCCTGGGCGCGCATGCGGGCCAGCAGTTCGTCGCCGGTCACCCCGTCCGGAAAGCCCGCATGGTTGTGGGACAGCGGAATCCAGGAAGCCCGGCTGGCCCCGGAATCGACCACCAGGAAGCGGCGGCGGTAGCGCGCCAGATAGATCGCCGCGGTCAGCCCGGCAGGGCCACCGCCGACGATCAGGGTGTCCAAAGGCAGTTCTTCCGTTGCGGCGGTCATCGCGCGGGCATTCCGGTGATGATTGACGACGTTGGGGAACAGGCGGCGCGCCACCCGGTTCCGTGCCCGCATGCTGCGGCGCCGAAGCGTCCATTCGCCGCGCCCGCTCAGCTTGACCGGGTTGAATTGCCGCACGCACTGTACCGCCATACCGTGTCCTGCCGGGAGCCGCAGCCGTGCCCCAGCCGCCGTCCAGCCGATTCGATAAGCCTTTCGCCATCGCCACTCCGTGCGAACGGGACATCCTCGATATGGAACCGATGCTGCGCAACTTCGGCGGCCCCGGCCCCACCGTTACGATGCTCTACGCCCTGTTCCTGGAAAACGCCGATGAGCTGTCGCGTGCTCTGAAGGAGCGATTGGCGCTCGGCGACCTGGATGGCGTCCGGCTGGCCGCCCATTCGGCGGCGGGGGCCGCCCGCACCGCGGGGGCCGGACGGCTCGCCGACCTCTTCGGCTCGGTGGAAGAGGCGGCCCTACGCGGCGACGCGGCGATGGCGCGGCGGGATGCGGCGGCCCTCGACCGCGCCATCGCCGACGTGAAAATTTTGATCGCACGCATTTGAGTTTCTTTCGCGCTGATATATCATCCCGGTGTAACCCATCAGGGTGACCCACAGGACGAAGCGCGAGGGTGGCCGTGTCGTTCAATTCGTGCGCGGTGCTGGTCGTCGAGGACGAGGTGGTGACCCGCAGCGTCTCGGTGCGGCTGCTGAAACAGCTTGGCGTCGGCACGGTGATCGAGGCCGCCGATGGGGCGGAGGCTCTGGCCCGCTGCAACCGGGTCGATTTCGACGCGATCTTCTGCGACGTGGATATGGCGCCGATGGGCGGTCTGGCCTTTCTGGAGGCCCTGGACAAGCGGGCACCGGTGATCATGCTGACCAAGCACGATGGGTCCGACGTCGTCCTTTCGGCCCTGCGCTCCGGGGCCACCGGCTATCTGGTGAAGCCGCTGACCCCGCTCGGCCTGCGCGAAAAGCTGGAAAAAGCGCTGGCCGCGAAAGGGTAGAACCTTGACCCCGACATTATACTTTTTGTAACCACGGCGGAATTATTCTGTACACGGTGCATTGCTGCACCCTTGTGCGGATTGCCGGGAGATTCCGCATGCCCATGAATGTTCTGGAAGTGGCGATCTACGCCATGGTGCTCACTGCGTCGCAGCCGCGCCCCTATGAGTGCGTCGCGGTGCAGCCGGAGGGGGTCAACTGCACGAACGGCCTCGCCGTGGCGTCCGAGACGCCGAATGGCGTCATGGCCTTCAACACCGGCGTGCAGGTCATCAAGGACAACCAGGGCCGCGTGCGGTTGAGCAATGGGATCACCACCCATTTCGATTCCTCGGCCTGGGTGGCCTTCAAGAATCCCACCGGACAGACCCTGGTCAGCGTGCGCAAGACCGGGCCGTTCCGCTTCAAGTTCTCCAACAGCTTCCAGTGCGAGATGATCGGTCAGAACCATGACATGGCCCGCTGCTACAAGCCCTGAGGCCCGGTCACCCCACCCCGTCATCCTACCCCGTCATCCCACCGAGTCACGGCCGTGCGGCGAGTCGAGATCCAGCGCCGGCCCCTTCGGCACGACGCCGGTCGGGTTGATCATGGTGTGGCTGGCGTAATAGTGCCGCTTGATGTGGTGGAAATCGACCGTCTCCGCCACGCCGGGCACCTGATAGAGGTCACGCAGATAGCCGGACAGGTTCGGATAGTCGGCGATGCGGCGCAGGTTGCACTTGAAGTGGCCGACATAGACGGCGTCGAACCGCACCAGCGTGGTGAACAGGCGCCAATCGGCCTCGGTCTGCCGGTTCCCCAGCAGATAGCGCCGCCCGGCCAGCCGCTCGTCCAGTTCGTCGAGCGCCGCGAAGAGGGCGTCGAACGCCTGCTCGTACTTCTCCTGGCTGGTCGCGAAGCCGGCCTTGTAGACGCCGTTGTTGACGCGGTCGTAAACGAAGGCGTTGAGCCGGTCGATCTCCTCCGCCAGTTCCGCCGGGTAAAAATCCAGCGAGGCGTCGCCGAAGGCATCGAACTCCCGGTTCAGCATGCGGACGATCTCAGCGGATTCGTTGCTGACGATGGTCCCGGTCGTCTTGTCCCACAGCACGGGAACGGTGACGCGCCCCGAGTAGGTGGGATCGGCCTTGGTGTAGACCTCGTGCAGGCGGGTGGAGCCGGTGATCGGATCGGGCTCGGGGAAGGTCCAGCCCTCTTCCCGCATCAGCGGATCGACCACGGTGACGCCGATGGCGTCCTCAAGCCCCTTCAGCTCGCGCAAAATCAGTGTGCGGTGCGCCCAGGGGCAGGCCAGCGACACGAACAGGTGATAGCGCCCGGCCTCCGGCTGGAACGGGGTCGAGCCGTCCGCCCGCACCCAATTGCGGAACTGGGTTTCCGGACGGACGAAAGCGCCGCCGCTGTTCTTGGTGTCGTACCACTGGTCGTGCCAGCGGCCGTCGATCAACAGGCCCATGCCCTGAACTCCCCTTTGTGCGGCATCCCTCCCCCGCCCGGACAGCGGGAGAGGGTGCTCCGCCTCAACCGTGCAACTTCTTGGTGATCTCCGCGACGTGCCGCCCCTGATAGCGGGCGCCGTCCAGCTCGACCGCGCTCGGCTGGCGGGAGCCGTCGCCGCCGGCGATGGTGCTGGCGCCGTAGGGGCTGTTGCCCATCACCTCGTCCACGCCCATCTGGCCCTGGAAGCTGTAAGGCAGACCGACGATCACCATACCGAGGTGCAGGAGCACGGTGTGGGTGGTGAGGATCGTGCTTTCCTGCCCGCCATGCTGGGTGGCGGAGGAGGAGAAGGCGGCACCCACCTTGCCGACCAGCGCGCCCTTCGCCCACAGGCCGCCCGTCTGGTCGAGGAAATTCTTCATCTGGCCCGGCATGTTGCCGTAGCGCGTCGGCACGCCCAGGATGATGGCGTCGTAGTTGGCAAGCTCGTTCGGGTCGGCGATGGGAATGTTCGGCTCTTCCTTGAAGTGCGCCTTCTGCCGCACCTCTTCGGGGACCAACTCCGGCACGCGCTTCACCGTCACCTCGGTTCCCGGAACCGAACGCGCGCCCTCGGCCATTGCCTGCGCCATGGTGGAGATGTGGCCGTAGCTGCTGTAGTAGAGAACCAGAACCTTCGCCATGTCTCGTCTCCCCTCTGTTGTTGCGGCCGCGCTGGAGGCTGCGGCGTCCCAAAGAGATAGCGCGTTGCCGCGCTCCAGCAAATCCAGGGCGCTGGAACTTCATTGTTCCCCGGTGTAGAACAATGACATGGATCGCCTCGACGACATGATGGCCTTTATCAAGGTCGTGGACACCAAGAGCTTCACCACCGCGGCGGAGCGCCTGAACCTGTCCAAGTCCGTGGTTTCCCGCCGCATCGCGGAGTTGGAGAACCGGTTGGGGGCGCGGCTGCTGAACCGCACCACGCGCAAGCTCAGCCTGACCGAGGTCGGGCAGGCCTATTACGAGCGCTGCACCCGCATCATCGCCGACCTGGAGGAGGCGGAACAGGCCGTCGCCGACCTGCACGCCGCGCCGCGCGGGCGGTTGAAGGTCAACGCGCCGGTGTCCTTCGGGCTGCTGCATCTGGCGAAGGCGGTGGCCGAGTTCCTGGAACGCTACCCGTCCATCGAGATCGAGATGGACCTGAACGACCGCTACGTCGACCTGATCGACGAGGGCTACGATCTGGCGGTGCGCATCGGGCGGCTGCGCGACAGCTCGCTGATCGCCAAGCGCCTGGCCCCCAACCGGCAGGTGGTCTGCGCCAGCCCGGCCTATCTGGAGAAGCACGGGACACCTCAGACGCCGGATGAGCTGACCAACCACAACTGCCTGATCTACACCAACATCCCGACCGCCGAGCAGTGGCAGTTCCGCGTCAACGACGCCATGCGGTCGGTCCGTGTGTCGGGGTCGCTGCGCACCAACAACGGCGACCTGCTGCGCGAGTCCGCCATCGCCGGGGTCGGCATCATCGTGCTGCCCACCTTCCTGTGCGGGGAGGCTTTGTCAAAAGGGCAGCTCCAATGCCTGCTGCTGGACTATTACATGGCGGAATCGAACGTCTTCGCGGTCTACCCGCAGAACCGGCACCTGTCGCCGAAGGTCCGCGTCTTCGTCGATTTCCTGGCCGAACGCTTCGGCCCACGGCCCTATTGGGACTGCGCCCTGCTCAGCCTGCAGCCCTTCCGGGCGGAGGCGTGACGGACGCCCCCGTCCCGGACAGCCTTTCCGTCAGCCCGCCGGCTTCTCCATTATAAAGAGCAGCCCCGGCACGCCCACGCCCTTCTCCCGGCGGGGGGAGCAGGGCTCCATCAGCGGCACCGTCAGGCCCGCCGCCGCCGCCGTCTCCCGGAGATAGGCTTCGGTGTGGGCATAACGGCGCGACGGGCCGAGCGCGTAGCCGGTGCCCGCCGCCTCGCCCTCCAGACGCTCCACCGTCGCGGCGAAGCGGCCCGCCGGGCACAGGGCCTTGGCGACGCCCTCGAACAGGGCGGTCAAGTTGCCGAGATAGACCAGCACGTCGGCGGCGACCAGCAGGTCCCACGCCTCGGGCGCCGCCGCCACCGTCGCGACCACGTCGCCAACCGACAACTCATCATAGAGGGCGCGGACGCGGGCCTTCTCGACCATGCGCGGGGCGAGATCGACCCCGGCGAGATGCGCGGCCAAGGGGCGGAAGGCCACGCCCGCCAGCCCGGTGCCGCAGCCGAGGTCCAGCACCCGCAACCCAGGAGCCCCAAGTTCGGATGCCGGCGCCAGCCGGTCCACCGCCTCGCGCAGCAGGGCCGGCGCGGCGTAGCCCAGCTTGCCCACCAGATCCTGGTCGAAGCGGTCGGCGTAGCGGTCGAACAGGGCGCGCACATAGGCCGCCGACAGGTCCTCCCCCGCGCCGCTTTCCAGCGCGATGATCAGCGCCGCGCAGCCGAGTCGCCCGTCCGGGTCGAGCCCTTGAGCCCGGCGCAGCGCCGTCAGGGCCTTCGCCGGCTCCTGCAAGGCGATCCAGGCCCGCCCGATGGCAACATGCAGCTCCGCGTCCTCCGGGTCCCGGCGGGACAAGGGCTGCAGCAGTTCGACCGCGCCCAGCGCGTCGCCGGCTTCGACCAGCAGGACGGCCAGTTCCAGAGCCGCCTCGCGGTCGCCGGGGCGCAGGGCCACGGCCTCGCGGTACTCCTCCAGCGCCGCGTCCCGCCGGCCCGCCGCCGCCAGGGCGCGGGCGAGAACGAGCCGGGCCGTCGCGGAGTCCGGCCGTTCCGCCGTCAACACCTGCCCGGTGGTCACCGCCTCCTCGAACCGACCAGCGGTGCGCAGAGACTCGGCCAAAGCGACCCGCCAGGGCCACACGCCGGGGTTGAGCGCCACCGCCCGCCCGCAGGCGGCCAGCGCCCCGGCGGCCTCCCCGGCATCCCGCGTGCTGTCGGCCAGGGCGCCCCAGGCTTCGCCCGATGCCGGGTCGGCGGCGCAGGCGAGCCGGAAGGCACGCGCGGCCCCCACCGCGTCGGCGGCGTAGAGTCGGTCATAGCCAGTCTGAAACAAAATGCCCGGAACGTCTCCGGGTTGGACGAGGGGGCCTGCCCCCTCCCGGTCGGCTTGAGCCGTCGAATCGCGATCCACGATCACTTCGCTATGGGAGATGCGCTGTCGCCGCCCCTGCTCCGGGAGACTCCGGAAGGCGAGGGAGGACACGAACTCCTGCACCAGCTTGTGCGCGCGCGCAAGAGGCATCCGAAGGAGGTCGTTCGGCAGCGAATCGAGCTTCAGATCGTCGCATTAGGCCGATTGGACGGATTTGTACGCCTTTCGCACAATCCGCCCCTTTCGGTTTTTCAAAGCGCTTCGGAATCAGTGCCTTGATGGCTAAGACCGAGGTCCTGAGAGGGTTTCTCCCGCCGCCTTGTGACATCGTTCGATCGAAAGGCGTGGTATTACCGGGCAGCAAATAGATTGACGCTGTATAAAATTTTTGGAAGTGTGGCTTCGGCGCCCGATGGTGGGCGCTGAACTTTCGGGTAGGAGGCGGTCACCGTAAGCGACTCGGTGACCGGTAAAGGCGGCCCCGCGCGGGGGGCCAAAACGAAGCCGGATGACCCCGGCAACGAAGAGGGGACCGAGGACATGCAGGATCGAACTCAGCGCGTGCGACGCACGTATGGCGGCTGGATCGCTCTTGCGCTGGGCTTAGCCGCCGCTCCGGTTCTCCTCGCCAAGCCCGCCGCCGCCCAGGACAGCAGCTGCGTCTCCCACGCCGTGGAGGCCGAGCGCAAGTTCAACATCCCCTCCGGCCTTCTCGTCGCCATCGCCCTGGTGGAAAGCGGCCAGGACGGCGCTCCGACCCCCTTCGCGATGAGCGTGGAAGGCCGTCCCGTCTACGCCCGCAACGCCAACGACGCCGCCCGGCACCTCCGCGACAAGCGCGGCCAGCTTCGCCAGAACGTCTATGTCGGCTGCATGCAGATCTCGCTGGGCACCCACCGCGGCGAGTTCCAGCCGGTGGAGCGGATCGTCGATCCCCGCGAGAACGTCAACTACGCCGGCCGCCTTCTTCTTCGCCTCCATGGTGAGCAGGGAAGCTGGAAGACCGCCGTCGCCCGCTACAACGGCGGCTCCACCCGTCAGGCCCAGAACTACGTCTGCAAGATCTGGCAGCACCTGAACGAGCTGGACCCGAAGAGTGCCAAGCTGCTGGAATCCGCCCGCTGCGGCGACTCCGAGCCGGCCAGCATCGCGCCGAGCACCCGCCGCACCTTCCGCAACGCCCAGCAGGTCGCCTCTCTCGATTGACCGGGTCGGCTGACCGGAGCGACTGATCGGGGGCGCGTGCAGGGGATGGCGCGGAACGCCCCGATGGGCTAAATCCCTGCACCATGAACTACCGTCACATTTTCCACGCCGGCAACCCCGCCGATGTGATGAAGCACGCTGTTCTGGCGCTGATCATCGATCATTTGCGCGCCAAGCCGGCGCCCTTCTGCGTGCTCGACGCCCACGCCGGCATCGGGCGCTACGACCTGGACTCCGAACCGGCGCGCAAGACGCTGGAGTTCCAGGACGGAATCGGACGGCTGTTCGGCCGGCCGGCGCCACACCCGGCGCTGCAGCCCTATCTCGACGCGGTGGCCGCGCTGAACCCGGACGGGCGTCTGCGCTGGTACCCCGGATCGCCGCGGCTGGCGCGGGCGCTGCTGCGCGAGCAGGACCGGCTGCTCCTCAACGAGCTTCATCCCGACGACTGGCAGACCCTGAAGGCGGAGTTCGCCGGGGACCGTCAGGTCTCGACCTTCAAGACGGACGCCTATCAGGCGCTGAAGTCCCATCTGCCGCCGCGGGAGAAGCGCGGCCTCGCCCTGATCGACCCGCCCTTCGAGAAGCCGGACGAGTTCGCCCGCATGGCCGAGGGGCTGAAGGCGGCGCACAAGCGCTGGTCCACCGGCGTCTACGCCTTGTGGTACCCGATCAAGGAACGTGCCGCCGTCTGGCGCTTCCAGGAGGCGGTGGAAAACACCGGCATCCGTAAGATCCTGACCGTCGAGCTGACTTGGCACCCGGAGGACACGCATCTGCGGTTGAACGGCTCCGGGCTGCTGATCGTCAATCCTCCCTGGACGCTGGACGACACGCTGCGCTCCATGCTGCCGGCGCTGCACGCCGCCCTGCCCTCCACCGGCGGCGGCTGCACGGTCGACTGGCTGGTTCCCGAGGGGTAAAACCGCAAATTTCAACGGAGAAGCGGCAACCGGTCACAGAGGTTGCCGTTGCAACGGCCCCGCCACTCGCCCTAGGCTGAACGGGATTACTCCGTTCCGGCAAGGCCACGATGTCCCGTTCCAACGATTTCGCCAGCAACTTCGCCAAGGCCCACGCCGATGCCGGGCTGGAGCGCGTGTCGGTCGCCCACATCCTCCAGACCATCCAGAAGGACCCCGCCTTCCTGTTCAGCGAGGAGTTGCGCCGCGGCGGCGGCCAGTGCCCCATGCACGCCGCCCCCAACACCGACGACGCGGACAAGGTGACGGTCAACACGCTGCTGGCCTACCTGTTCGAGCGGCTGCGCGACCATGTGGCCTCCAAGCTGCCGCTGGACGAGCGCGGGCAGGTGATGCTGCCGATACCGCCGCGCTCCCCGCACGGCATCGACCCGGCCGACCGCGCAGCGGTGGCGGCGGCCCCGCTCGACGTGATGGCCTCGGTCCTGCGCGACGCCACCTGCCATCTGCTGGACGGCCTCATCACCGGCTGGGCCGCGGACCTGCTGTCGGAGGAGGAGCATTACCGCGCCCAGGGCACGGGGGAGATCTCCGCCGCCGCCGCCGCCACCTTCATCCTGCGCACGACGCTGGAGGACTCGCCCCTCTACCAGCGGGCCGGTTACGACATGCTGTCGATCACCAAGACCGGCAGCCACACCGCCATCCACATCTGCTGGGCCATGGTGGAGGCCGCCCCCCTGTTGGTGCCGAAGCAGGAGGCGGCGGCCTACGACGACCTCGTCCGGCGCAGCCTGAAGCAGGTGGTGCCGCTGTCGATGGCCAGCCTGGGCATGCTGGTCCATTACATGGAGGCGTCGGGGATCGAACCCCATGACGGCCTCGCCATCCATCTGCTGCCCAAGGACCAGACGGCCTTCGTCCTCGACGAGGCCGGGCTGATCTGTCTGAACCCGGAGCCGATCACCCGCTTCGCCAAGCCCGAGGAGCGGCATTACACCGGCTGCCCGGCCTTCTACACGCCCGGCTTCATCAAACTGTATCTCGACATCGTGGCCAGCATCGCCATGGACTACGGCGTCTACGACCGGCTTCGCGACCGCTGACCGTCCTCATTCACGAGATTGACGCCCATCATGGCCCGCTCCAACGACTTCGCCCTGACCTATCTCGCCGCGCATGAGGAGGCCGGGATGACCCGGCTCAACCTTGCGCCGATCCTGCACCGCATCACCGAGGATCCGAACTACCTCTTCACCGAGGAGCTTCAGCGCCTCGCCGGCCATTGCCCGGCCCATGCGGACACCCGCAAGGAGGATTACGAGAAGGTCGCCATCAACGCGCTGCTGGCCTTCCTCTACAACGACCTGCGCGACCACATCACCAACCGCATGCCGTTGGACGCCGAGGGCCATCTGCTGCTGTGCAACCCGCCGGACTCGCCGCACGGGCTGGATGTGGCCGACGCCGCCGGGCTGGAGGCCGCCCCGGCGGAGACGCTGATCGGCTTCCTGCGCGACAGCGTGTGCCACCTGCTGGACGCCATCATCAAGGATTGGGCGATCAAGGTGACGCTGGAGGAGGAGCGCTGCCGGGCGGAGGGCACCATCACCCCGCTCGCCGGGGCCAGCTTCGTCCTCGCCAACACGCTGGAGGCGTCGGTTCTGCACGCCCCGTCCGGCTACGACATGCTGTCGATCACCAAGACGGGCAGCCACACGGCTCTCCACGTCTGTTGGAACCTGTGCGAGTCGGCGCCGATGCTGAAGCCCGGCCTGACCCCGGCCGAATACGACGACCTGTCGCGCCGCAGCCTGAAGCAGGTGCTGCCGCTCGCTATGGGCAGCCTGGGCATGCTGTGCCAGTTCATGGGGGCCGGCCACATCGAGGCCGACGACCATCAGGCCATCCACCCCCTGCCCCGCCACCAGACCGCCTTCGTCTATGACGCGGAGGCTCCGGGCGGCATGATCGTCCTCAACGCCGACCTGATCGAGCCGACCGCCCAGCCGGGCGAGCGCCATTACACCGGCTGCCCGGCCTTCTACGCCAACGGCCTGATCAATCTCTACATGGAGATCGTGCTGTCGCTGGCCGCGCGATACGATATCTACGGGCGGGTTCTGCGGGCCGGATGACCAAACCGCCGCACAGCCCAGCGGCGCGGCGGCCTTGACGCCACGCGAAGTGTGCCTATGTTGGCGGCCTTGTCGATTTGGAGACTGCTGCGTGGCCACCACCAGGAAGATGTTGCGCCGTTACACGACCACCGCGCTGGCCGACGGGATCAAGCGGGCGCGCGGGCGCATGATCTCCCCGCTGCAACGGGCGCTCGGGCATGTCGAAAGCGTGTTCATCGACCACGCCTGCTTCCGGCTGGTCTATTCCAACACCCACCGCATCTCCCCCAACATGTACCGGGCGAGCCAGCCCTCGCCCTCGCACATCCGCGAGGCGGCGCGGCACGGCGTGAAGACCATCCTGAACCTGCGCGGCAGCCGCGACTGCGCCTCCTACATCCTGGAGGCCGAGGCCTGCCGGGCGGCCGGGCTGACGCTGGTGGACTTTCCCGTCAACTCCCGCGACATGCCGAAGAAGGAGACGCTGCTGAAGGCCCGCGATCTGTTCGCGACCATGCAGTATCCGGCGCTTCTGCATTGCAAGTCGGGGGCGGATCGCGCCGGCTTCATGTCGGCGCTCTACCTCTTCATCCACGAGGGCGCGCCGCTGGAGCGGGCGACCAAGCAGCTGCACTGGAAGTACGGCCACTTCAAGCAGGCGAAGACCGGCATCCTCGACTATTTCTTCGAGCTTTACGCCGCCTACAACGAGAAGCGCCCGATCGCCTTCTGGGACTGGGTGGAGCGCGTCTACGACCCGGTGGAGGCCAAGGCCAGCTTCCGCTCCCGCGAGTGGGCCGACACGGTGGTCGACCGGGTTCTCGGACGGGAGTGATCCGGACGGCGCGTCACTTCGCCCCAACGAAGTGGCAATAGGGGAAGGTCAGGAAGTCGAAGCGGCGCACGCGGACCGGCTCGTGCCGGTTCAGCCAGTCGAGCACCGCGTAGTGGGCCATCTGGTCCAGCATCCAATAGACTTCCGCCCCCGCCAGGAAATGCCCGATGTAGGAGCCGAGCAGCGACAGGAAGCGGTCGCCGCCCGGCGTGTTGCCGTAGACGTTGAAGCAGACGGTGATTTCCCGCGATGGCCCGCGGCGGCGCCCGTCGACGAGGAACCCGACGTCGTGGCCCGTCATCTCCGCCTGCAGGGCCCGCAGGTCCTGGGCGACGCGCGCGTCGGTGTCGATCACCATCAACGGGCGGTCCAGCCGGCGCAGCCACTGCAAGGCGCGGAGAAAGCGGGCGGAGGCGTAATAGGTGACGCGCTTGATGTCGGTCCATCCCGCCATGTCCGGCCGGTCCAGCGAGAATCCCACGCTCAGCCGTCCGTCCGTCCGCCAACGGGCCATGGCCTGCTCCGTCTCCGGCGACGGGGCCACCACATGGACGGCGACCGTGGCACCCGGCATCCGCTCCGCCAATGACTCCAGCAGTGCCGGGGCGAACCGGCGGAAATACACGTCGTCGCAGCAGAAGAAGACCGCCGGTTCCCCGACCAGTCCCGGCGCCGGCTCGATGCGCCACTGCAGGGGGGCCATGCGCTCCAGCACCTCTTCGACCGGCGGCAGGGCGCGGAAGAAGGCGTCGTCGGCGCGCAGCATGGTCCACAGGCCCAGTTCATGCTCCCGCGCGACCTCCGCCGCGGTGAAGCGCCGCCGGAAACGTCGGCTCAGCCAGGAGGCGAGGACGAGCCGGTCCCGGCGGTAGACGTGGAAGCCGATGACGGACGCCGCGACCGTGTCCTTGGGATGGCGCCGCAGGCGGACCCAGGCGGCCCGCGCCCCGTCACGGAGCATCGCGTCGGACGCCATGCCCACCTGCACCAGCGTCGCCACCGCGGCGACATGCAGCCAGTCGGCCTCGTCGTCGTCCGGGCGGACGGCGACGGCCCGGCGCAAGGCGCCGATGGCCCCCTCGACCAGCGCACGGTCGACCGCGAAGGGCTTTCCGTCCTGAACACCCATCGCCCCGCTGCGTCCCAGCAGCAGACGCCCCAGCAGGCGGTTGGCTTGGTGGTGGCGGCCATCGCGGTCCAGGGCGGCGCGCGCCATCGCTTCCGCCGCCGCCTCATCGCCGACCGCCACCAGGGCCTCGGCCGCCGCCGTTCGGGTGTCGGCGTCCGCCATCGGGTGGCGCGCCGCGGCGGTCCGCCGCTCCGCCTCGTCCAGCCGCGGCCCCCACTGATCCCGCAACGCCTTCCGGTTACCCGCCGCCCCTGCGTGGCCGGGGTCCAGCGCCAGGGTCCGCCGGTAACCGCGGTCAGCGCCCGCCGCCTTCTCCTGCTGCTTCAACCCATTGCCGAGGTTGAACCAGGAGGCCGCGTGGGCCGGGTCGAGGGCCAGCGCCCGATGCAGGCAGGCGATGGCCTTCGCCCCCTGCCCGGCCAGACGCAGGGCGGCGGCGAGGTTGCTGTAGCCGGCAACGCCGCCGGGCTCCAGCCGCAGGATCGTCCGGAAATGGTCGACGGACTCCGCCGGGCGCCCGGTCTGCACCAGAAGCATCGCCAGCATTTGCAGCGCGCCGCGATTCGCCGGCTCGCGCTCCAGCACGGCGCGGTAGAGCGGCTCCGCCCCCGCATGGTTGCCGGATTTGTGCAGGCGGATCGCGTCGTCGAGGGCTGGTTCCATGGGGCGGAACCTTAGACCGGATCGCCCCCGGCGCCAACCGCCGCCGGGGAACGCGCGCCGAAGCGGGCCCGGAAAGCGCTTCGTGCGTTCCGGCGCCCCTGGAACGCTCTTCCATGACCGGATGCATGGATTATCAACCAATTATTGTGCGTTATGATACAGTTCGGTTCAGGGATGCCCGCAACCGGTTACCTCAGGAATGGTCTGCGAAATGCCTCGGTACGTTCGGACCGGACACGCCTCATCGATCGGCCGCTGTCCTCAAGCGATCCGGTGCAAGGTTGCGTTTGAACTCCGGCCGATCCGATGACCCCCAATCCGGAGACGTCGCTGCGTCCGATTCGGCGTCTGACTTGGCACATGCGACCGCAACGGGTGCGGGGTTGGCTGATCCTTCTGGTCATGGCGGTTGCCGTGCCGCTGGTCCTCTTCTCAGTGTTCCTCCTCATCCGCAACGTCGATGCGCAGGCCCAGCAAACGGAACAGCTCGTGCTCGACCGGACGCGCCTGCTGGCCGAGGATGTGGAACGCGAGGTGAGCCGCCAGATCGCCGCCGCCGAGGTGCTGTCCACGTCGGAAAGCCTGACGACGGATGATCTGTCCGCCTTCTACCGGCAGGCTGCCGGCGTGCGCGACCGCCTGGGCACCAACGTTGTTCTCCGTGATCCGCAAGGCCGGCAACGGGTCAACAGCCGGGTGCCCTGGGGTACGGAGCTGCCGGACAGCACCGTGCTCGAAGCCGACCAACGGGTGATCGACACGGGACGGCCGCAGGTCACCGGGCTCTTCATCGGCGACGTGAGCCAGTCGCCGCTTCTGGCGGTGATCGCCCCGGTGATCCGCGACGGCCAGATCCGCTACCTGCTGAGCCTCACCATCCCTCAGGAACGGCTTCAGGCCATCGTGTCGCCGGAGCGCATCCCGGCGGGCTGGCGGGCCGGGGTGATCGACCAGGACGGCGTCGTCCTCGCCCGGTCGCATCTGAGCGGGCAGCTCGTCGGCAAACGGCTTCCCCCCGCGCTGTGGACCGGCATGCAGGATATGCCGGACGGAATCCACCACGCCGTCAATCTGGAGGGTGTGGAGGCGATCCAGGCCTATAGCCGGTCGCGGAACTTCGGCTGGGTGGTCGCGACCAGCGTCCCCACAAGCCTGGTGGCCACTCCGGCGCGCCACGCCCTCCTGCTCTTCACCGGCGGCGGCCTCGTTCTTCTGCTGATCGGGATCGGGGCGGCGATTTCACTCGGACGGCGCCTCACGCGCTCCGTCTCCCAACTGGCCGGAGCGGCGGAAGCCCTGGGCGCCGGACACCCCGTTCCACCGCCCGACGGTGGCGTGTCCGAGATCGAGGCGGTGGGACGCGCCATCCGCAACGCCGCGGATCTCATCCGGCGGCGCGAGGCGGCGCTGGCGGAAAGCGAGGCCCGCCACCGGGCCATCGTGCAGACCGCGGTGGATGCCATGCTTGTCATCGACGCGACCGGAACGATCGAGAGCTTCAACCCGGCGGCGGAGCGCATCTTCGGCTATGAGGCCCGTGAAGCGGTCGGCCGGAACATCCGCATGCTGATGCCGGAGCCATACCACTCCGCCCATGACGGCTATCTGCAGGCCTACCAGCGCACGGGCGAGAAGAGGATCATCGGCATCGGGCGCGAGGTGGAAGGGCGGCACAAGGACGGATCGATCTTCCCGATCGAATTGGCGGTCACCGAATGGACCGCCGGGGAGCGGCGCTACTTCACCGGGATCGTCCGCAACATCACCGAACGCCGCCGCACCGAGGACGCCCTGCGCGCCTCGAAGTCCGAGGCAGACCGCGCCAACGTCGCGAAATCCAAGTTCCTCGCCGCCGCGAGCCACGACCTGCGGCAGCCGGTCCAGGCGATGATGCTGTTCCAATCCGCCCTGGAGGAACGTCTGGACGGACACCCCGCGTCCCAGCTGCTCGACTCCATGGGGCAGGCCATGGACGGACTGCGCATGCTGCTCGACAGCCTGCTCGACGTGTCCAAGCTGGATGCCGGTCTGATCGTTCCCCAACTGCAGGACCTGCCGATCGGCCCGATCATCGAGCGGTTGGGCGCCGAGTACCATCCCCAGGCGGAGGCCAAGGGGTTGCGGCTGCGCGTGGTCCCCTGCACCCTGACGATCCGCAGCGATCCGGCCCTGCTGATGCGCATCCTACGCAACTTGGTGGAGAACGCGCTGCGCTACACCGAACGGGGCGGTTTGCTGATCGGCTGCCGGCGGAAGGGAGAGCGCCTGCGCATCGAGGTGATGGACTCCGGCATCGGCATCTCTCCCGACAAGCACGAGGAGATTTTCGAGGAGTTCTTCCAAGTCAGCAACCAGGAGCGTGACCGCAGCAAGGGGCTTGGGCTCGGCCTTGCGGTGGTGCGCCGCCTCGCCCGCCTGCTCGGCCATAAGGTTCAGCTGCGCTCAAGGTTGGGAACCGGCTCCGCCTTCTGCATCGACGTTCCGTTGATCGCCCGCCACGCCATCCGCTCCGATCCGGCGGGCGCCCGGCTGGTGACGGCCGTCGGGCGGGGCATGATCCTGGTGATCGACGACGAACCGTTGATCCGCCACGGCTTGCAGGCGATGCTGGAGGGCTGGGGGTACCGGGTGCTGACGGCGGGCTCCATCGAGGACGCGGTTCAGCACGTCGAAAGCGGGGAATGGCCGAGCGCCATCCTGGCCGACTACCGCCTGCGCGATGGGAAGACCGGGCTGGACGCCATCCGGGCGGTGTGCGATCGGCTGAGGACGCCGGTGCCGGCGACGATCATCACCGGGGACACCGCCCCGGAGCGTCTGGCGGAAGCCCGCGCGGGCGGCCACACCCTGCTGCACAAGCCCATCGCCGCCCACGAGTTGCGCAACGCCGTGGTGGAGATGATGCCCGCGGCGGATTGACCGCCGGTCGGGGTCGCCCGTCCTCTGTATTGCCGGATCAGGGCGCCAGCAGGGCGGCTTCCCCGTCCTCGCCGAACTGGAGCTTGCACAGGCGGGCGTAGGTGCCATTCTGCGCGATCAGGGCGTCGTGGGTGCCCTGCTCCAGGATGCGTCCGCCTTCCATCACGACGATCCGGTCGGCGTTGCGCACGGTGGCCAGCCGGTGGGCGATGACCAGTGTCGTGCGCCCCTGGGTCAGCCGCTCCAGCGCGCCCTGCACCAGCCGCTCGGACTCGCTGTCCAGCGCGCTCGTCGCCTCGTCCAGAAGCAGGATCGGCGCGTCCTTCAGGAAGGCGCGGGCGAGCGCGAGGCGCTGCCGCTCGCCGCCCGACAGCTTCACGCCGCGGTCACCGATCACCGTGTCGTAGCCCTCCGGCAGCCGGGCGACGAAGTCGTGCGCGGCGGCGGCCTTCGCGGCGGCCACGATGTCGTCGAAGGGAGCGTCCAGCCGTCCGAAGGCGATGTTGGCGCGCACGGTGTCGTTGAACAGGACCGTGTCCTGGCTGACCAGCGAGATGACGCCGCGCAGGCTCTTCAGCGTCACCGCCCGCACGTCCTGCCCGTCGATCAGCACCTGCCCGCCGGTCGCGTCGTAGAGGCGCGGGATCAGGTTGAACACGGTGGACTTGCCGGCGCCGCTGCGCCCGACCAGGGCCACCGTCGCCCCCGCCGGAACCTCCAGGTCGATGCCCTTCAGCGTCTCCGTCCCCTCCTCGTAGGCGAAGCGGACGCCGCGCAAGGACACGGCGGCGCGCTCCACCGCCAGGGGCTTGGCGCCGGGCTGCTCGGTGATGGTCGGCTTCTCGTCCACCAGTTCGAAGATGCGCTGGGCGGCGGCCAGACCCTCCTGGAGCACGGCGTTCAGCGTGCCGATGGCCCGCACCGGCTGCGCCGCCATCAGAAGCGCGCCGACGAAGCCGGAGAAGGCGCCGACCGAGCCCTCGCCCATCGCCATGCGGTAGCCGGCGAAGGCGATCACCCCGGCCACGGCGGCGCCGCCCAGAACCTCCATCATCGGATCGATGCGCGAGCGGGCGCGGGTCGCCTTCATGGTCAGGGCGAAGTTGTCCTCGAAGGCACGGGCGGCGCGGGCGCGCTCGTAATCCTCCAGGGAGTAGGTCTTGACCATGCGGGCCCCGGCCAGGCTTTCCGTCAGCAGGGCGGTCATGTCACCCATCTGGGCCTGGGTGTCGCGCGACACGCGGCGCAGCCGCTTGCCGATGTTCACGATGGGAATGGCGGCGATCGGGTAGATCAGGAAGACGATCAACGACAGCACCCAGTCGAGATAGAACATCGATCCGACCAGCGCGATCACCGTCAGGATGTCGCGCACCAGCCCGGTCAGGGTCCGCGACAGGGCGTTGCGGATCAGGTCGACGTCGCTGATGAAGCGGGAGGTCAGCGTGCCGGTGGGAGCCGCGTGAAGCTGGGCGGTGTCGGACCTCAGGAGATGGTCGAACATCGACAGGCGCACGTCGGTGATGATCCGCTGCACGATGTCGGTGGTCACCACCGTCTGGGAGTACATGGACAGCGCCTTGACCGCCGTGACCACGATGATCAGCAGCGGGATGACCAGCAGCATGCCCCGGTCCTGCTCGGAGAACATCGAATAAGCCTGATCGATCAGCAGCGGATAGGCGCCGGTCGCCGCCGCCACCACGGCCATCAGCAGGAAGGACAGCATCAGCTTGCCGGTGTAGGGGCGCACCCATTCCCGCAGCATGCGGCCCATCAGCCGCTCCGTCGCCGCGTCGAGGCGCAGCCGTTCTCCGCTCTTCTTGCTCACGTGCACGTCTTCCTGTAGCGCAATCGCGTTGGCTTAGCCGATGGCGCCGGTGCTTGTCCATCAAGCCTTGTCCATCAGCCTCGTCCTCCGGGACCTTGGTCCGCCGGGCCTTGTCCGCCGGGCCGGAACCGGTCAAGCTTCCTTAACCGGCCGGATGGCACCATACCGACCGGCACGCGCTCCACCCTGTGCAAAGGAGGCGCCATGGCGGCGGACGGCGGAAACGGACAGGGGCCCGGCAATCGCTACGGCCAGCACCATCACCGGCCACGCATCGGTCTGGCCCTGGGCGCCGGTGTGGCGCGCGGCTGGGCGCACATCGGCGTCCTGCGGGCGCTGACGCGCTACGGAATCGAGGCGGACATCGTCTGCGGCAGCTCGGTGGGGGCGCTGGTCGGTGGCCTCCATCTCGCCGGCAAGCTCGACGCGCTGGAGGAGTGGACGCGCGGCCTGACCCGGATGAAGATCGTCGGCTACCTGGACCTGCGGCTGCGCCAGGGGGGCGGCCTGATCGGCGGGGACCGGCTGGTCGCCGAGATGCGCCACCATCTGGGCGACATCCAGATCGAGGAGCTTCCCAGCCCCTTCGCCGCCATCGCCACCGATCTGGTCACCGGGCACGAGGTATGGATGCGCAACGGCCCGCTGGTGGACGCCCTGCGCGCCTCCTTCTCCCTGCCGGGGGTCTTCCCGCCGGTGCGGTTCGAGGGGCGCTGGATGGTCGACGGCGCCCTGGTCAACCCGGTGCCGGTGTCGGCCTGCCGGGCCCTGGGCGCCCAGATGGTCATCGCCGTGAATCTGGCCGCAGACATCATCGGCAAATCGCGGCGCCCCGGCGCCGCCGTGCCGACCGCGGCGGGGTTCGATCTCCTGAAGCTGATCGACGAGGAACCCGAGCCGGATGGGGAGTCCAAGGGCCGCGCCGGCTTCCACGTGCCCATCGGCGCCCTGAGCCGCCGCATCTTCCGGCGCGATTACGAAGGGCCGAGCCTGTTCGGCGTCATGGTCTCCTCGCTCGGCATCGTCACCGACCGCATCGCGCGGTCCCGTCTGGCGGGCGAGCCGCCGGACGTGCACATCACGCCCCGGCTGGGCCACATCGGCCTGTCGGAGTTCGACCGGGCGGACGACTGCATCCGCGAAGGGGAGGCCGCCGTCGAGCGCGTCCTCCCCGACCTGCAGGACGCGCTCCGGGTTTTCGGTTTCTCGTCCCCGGTCTGAGCGGAGTCAGGCGGTCAGGTCGACCGCCGCGCCGCGCCGGTCCTTCTCGCCGGACAGCTGGCGCTTCAGTTCCTCGGCGATCTGCTTTTCGATCGCGGCCCGCTTTTCCGACGGCATGGCCGCAAGGGACTCCTCGTCCAGCTTCATGCGGGCGAGAAGCTGGTCCCGGATGCGTTGGGCCGGCGTCTTCCGCGCCTCCTTGAGGAAGGCGTCGGCGGCGCTGACCCCGCTCGCTTCCTTCTCCGGCTCGGTCTTCTCGTTCCGCGCCGTGAACTTGGCGACGACGCGGGAGACGTCGCTGAAATAGTTGGAGATTTGCATGACGGTTTCTCGTGACCGATGGGCCGGAGATCCGACAAGCAAGTTTTGTGCAACCCTGAATATGCTTGGCAATCAACCGCATAAGTGGGATTTCTGGTGGTGTGGATGTGCCGGGCGGCAAAAATGACCGGCTCATGATCTGCCGGCTTCCGGTTCCGGCCCCTTCCGCTGAGACGACGCATGGACCCCATCACCACCGACCGCCTGATCCTGAGGCCCTTCCGGGAGGGCGACGCGCCCGACCTGCTCGCCTATCTGCGTCACCCCCGGGCAAGCTGCTTCCTCTCGCTCGAACTGGACAACCTCGACGCGGCCGCCGCCGAGGTGGAAACGCGCAGCCGAAGCGACGAGCACATCGCCGTATGCCTGCGAAGCACCGGGCGGGTGATCGGCGACGTGTTCCAGGTGCCCGAGCCGCCGGACACCTATACCGTCGGCTGGAACTTCAACGCGGATTTTGCAGGGGCGGGATACGCCACGGAGGCCGCGCGGGCTCTCTTCGACCATTTGTTCATGGTGAAGCAGGCCCGCCGCCTCTACGCCTATGTCGAGGAGACCAACGTCGCGTCGCAGCGCCTGTGCGAAAGGCTCGGCATGAGGAAGGAAGGGCTGTTCGTTGAGTTCATATCCTTCACAACGGATGGCGAGGGGAACCCCATCTTCGAGAACACGATGCAGTACGCCATCCTGCGGAAGGAATGGCGGGGCTGAAAAAGAGAAAGCGCGCCGCGCCCGGTCGGCGCGACGCGCTTGTCGTCCTTGGCAACGGATCGTGTCCGTCGCGTCCGGTCAGCGATCCAGCGCCGTGCCCAGCGCCGCGCCGCCCAGGCCACCGATGATGGCGCCACGCTTGCCGTCCACCGCGTAGCCGCCAGCGGCGCCAGCGGTGCCGCCCACCACGCCGCCGGTCGAACAGGCCGCGAGCGTCAACAGCGCAATGGCGGTTCCGATCAGGCGCAAACGAGACATGTCCAAACCCTCCTTGTGGTGCTTCTCGCCCCTATAAACAGGCGAGAAGGCAATTTGCTTCCACGACAGCGCAATTCCGTCGGGAATCCACCCTTGGATGAGGACGAAAGAGGGATATCAGGCCCATTTGGGCCACCGTTCAGAACAGAACGCGGGTGCCGACACGCAGCATCGTGCTGTCGGACGGGTCTCCGCCGTAGGTCATGGTGCCCAGATCGGCGGTGACGCTGACCTTCGGGGACATGCGGAACCGCAGGCCCGTGGACCAGGCCTCCTGCGGGTCCTCGGCGCCGACCTGCGTGTGGGCCAGCCGCCCCATCACCGTCCAGCCCCGCAGCGGCGTGCCCTGCTCCAGATAGAGGCCGGCGTTGAGCGTCCGCCGCGCGGCGCCGTCGTCGGGCAACTGCTCGCGATAGCCGGCGCCGACCGTCACGCCGGGCAACGTCACCTGTCCGCCGACCACCCAGGACCGGCGGGGCGTGCCGCGGTCCTTGGCGACGGCGGCCTTGCCCGCCCCCGCGGTGAGGCGCAGCCGGGCCTTGCCCAGCCGACCGTCATGCCGCACCACGCCTTCCACCACATGGCGGGCGAGCGGATCGGCCGCTCCCAACTCCGTGCGGACGGGGGTGTAGCCGAGGCCGATGTTGAAGCCGTGCAGGCGCGGCGAATAATACGTCGCCCGCGCGTCCGGTCCGCCGAAGGCGCCGTCGTTCATGAAAACCGGGTCGGAGAACCATTGGTCGCGCACCGGCGTGGTCGCCACCATCCGGCGCGACGCGCTTTCCGTCTGGCCAACCTCCAGAGCGCCCCAACCGTTGAGGTCGATGGCCTTCTTGTCGAACCGGATCGGCGTGGCACCGCCGCCCGCCGCCGGCCGGTCCAAGCCTGGCAAGGACCCCGCCATCGCCGCCGAGGAAGACAGAACAAGCGTCAGGGCTGCGAGGGGCAGTGCCGGAATACGCCGTATACGAAACATGAAATGCCCCTCACCTGTTGCATTAACCCGGAAGGATTGTAGTCCGTCGCAATGCTGCGTTGCGGGAGACATTTCTGTATTATTTTAGGAACATTGGGAAATTTTGGTCGCTGCGTTGCACTCGCGCCCAAGAATTGCCAAAATCGGCTGTACCACGAAGGCGGCATCATCCCCATCCCGGCGCGAGGACTATGGAGACGGCGAGCACCATCATCCTGATCGGGTCGTCACTGCTGATCGTCAGCATCCTGACCAGCTATCTGGCGCTGCGGATCGGCACGCCGCTGCTGCTGATCTTCCTCGGCGTCGGCTTGGTGGCCGGGATCGACGGCGTCGGAGGCATCAGCTTCAACGATGCGGACAGCGCGTTCCTGATCGGTTCCATCGCGCTCGCCGTGATCCTCTTCGAAAGCGGCCTGGACACCAAGCTGTCGAGCTATCGCGCCGCCGCGTGGCCGGCGCTCAGCCTCGCCACCTTCGGGGTCGCCATCACCTCCGGAGTCATCGGCGTCGCCGCGCATTTTCTGCTGGGCCTGCCCTGGATCGAATCCTTCCTGGTCGGCGCGGCGGTCAGTTCCACCGACGCGGCGGCGGTGTTCTTCCTGCTGCGGGTCGGCGGCATCACCATCCGCGACCGCGTGCGCTCGACGCTGGAGATCGAGTCCGGCAGCAACGACCCGACGGCCATCCTGCTGACCGCCATGCTGGTGGAGGCGGCTCTGCACGGCTGGGGCACGCCGCTGGAACTGGTCGGCTTCCTGGTCAAGCAGATCGCCGGCGGAGCGGTCCTGGGCGTCCTGGGCGGGGCCGGTCTGGCCGCCTTCATCAACAACGCCCGCCTCGACCCCGGCCTGAACCCGGTGGTTACCCTGGCCTTCGCCCTGTTCCTGTTCGCCGGCACGAACGAGCTGGGGGGCAGCGGCTTCCTCGCCGTCTACGCCGCCGGCCTCGTCGCGGGCAACGTGAAGCTGCGCGGGGCGCTGGGCCTGCGGCAGTTCCACTCGGGCCTGACCTGGCTCAGCCAGATCGTCATGTTCGTCATGCTCGGCCTGTTCGCCACCCCGCATGATTTCGGGGCGATCGCCCTGCCCGCCCTGGCCCTGGCCGTCCTGCTGATTTTGCTGGCGCGCCCGCTGGCGGTGTGGCTGTGCCTGCTGCCCTTCCGCTTCTCGGCCAACGAGAAGACCTTCATGGCCTGGGTCGGGCTGCGCGGCGCGGTGTCGATGCTGCTGGCGCTGGTGCCGATCCTGGGCCAGCTGCCGGGCGGACAGGTGATCTTCAACACGGCCTTCCTGGTGGTGATCGTGTCGCTGGCGGTGCAGGGCTGGACCATCGGGCCGATGGCGCGCTGGCTGAAGCTGATCGTCCCGCCGCGGCGCGGCCCGGTCGAGCGGTTCGAGCTGGAACTGCCCGGCGAGGCCGACCAGGAGATGGTCGCCTACACCGTCCATCCCAAGAGCCCCGCCGCCCGCGGCCAGCGCACGCCGCGCTTCGCCCGCCCCTCCCTGGTCATCCGCGACGGCCGCGTGGTGCCGCTGCACAAGGCGCGGACGCTCCAGGCCGGGGACATGGTCTATCTGTTCACCCCGCCCAGCCAGTTGCCGCTGATCGACAAGCTGTTCGCCGAGAGCCGCCCGCTGGACCAGGACGACCGTGCCTTCTACGGCGATCTGGCGCTGAATCCCGACGCCACGGTGGAGCAGATCGCCGAGATGTACGGCCTGCCCCTGTCGCTGGCCAACGCCCAGCGGTCCTTGCGCGACCTGCTGCGCAACGAGTTCGGCGGCAGTTGCGAGTTGGGCGACCGGATGCGGATGGGCGGCGTGGAGCTGATCGTCCGCGACATGCAGGACGGGCAGATCACGTCGGTCGGGCTCGCTCTGGAGCCCTCGGCGATCGACAAGCCCCGCGTGCCGCTGTTCCAGGGGCCGGAACGGTTCTGGCAGACCATCGAATCCTGGTGGTCGAAACGCTCCTTCCGCCGCTGGCAGCGCCGGGAAACCCGCCGCGAGCGCCTGCCCGCCCGCGCCATCGAGGCGCCCACCTTGGCCGGGAAGGAACCGGAACGGCTGGAGGGATGAGCCCCTTCCGGCCACTCCCCAGGACGGTCAGGCCATCGCGGGCTGCTGGGCTCGGATCATCGCCGCGAAGGCGTCGGGGCCGACGGGGCGGCCGAACAGGTAGCCCTGGAGCAGATCGCAGCCGACGGACACCAGGAAGTCGCGCTGCTCCTCCGTCTCGACCCCTTCGGCCACCGTGACGAGGCCGAGGCCGTGCGCCATCCCGACCGCGGCGCGGACCAGCGCCCCGTTCTTCAGGTTGTCCGGGATGTCCGCCATGAAGGCGCGGTCGATCTTCAGCTTCGACACCGGAAGCTGCTGCACGTAGCTGAGCGACGAGTAGCCCGACCCGAAATCGTCGATGGCCACCTGAACGTCGATGGCCTCCAGCTCCGTCAAGGTCTGCACGGCGGCCTTCAGATCGCGCACCGCCGCCTGCTCGGTGATCTCCAGCCCCAGCCGCCCGCGCAACTCCGGGTGGCGGCCCAGCAGCTCCTCAAGACGGGCGCTGAGGTTGCCGCGCAGGAACTGCGGACCGGAAATGTTGATGAAGATCTGATTGGGCAGGGTGCCCGCCGGCTCCCACGCCGCCATCTGCTCGACGACGGCGTTCAGAACCCAGTCGGTGATGGGGACGATCAGGCCGCTTTCCTCGGCGACCGGGATGAACTCGCCGGGAGAGACCGGCCCCAGCGTGTGCTGGTTCCAGCGCAGCAGCGCCTCCGCCCCGACGATCCGGCCGGAGCGGGCCTCGACGATGGGCTGGTAGGCCATGTGCAGCTCGTTCCGCTCGATGGCGTGGGCGAGATGCATGGTCAGGAACATGCGCCGGGTCGCCGCCGCGGCCATCTCCGGGGTGTAGAAGCAGACGGTGTTGCCGCCGTTGTGCTGGGCGGCCTGGAGCGCCAGCTTGGCCTTGGCGTTCAGCTCCTCCAGCGTGCGGATGTCGGCGTCCTGCACCGCGGCGCCGATGGACAGCCGCAGCCGCACCCAATGGCGATCGGCGTAGATGGAGGCGGTCAGCCGGTCATGCAGCAGATCGGCCAGGGTTTCCGCCTGCTCCGCGCTCTCGACGCGGGACAGGGCGGCGAACTCGTCGGCGGCGATGCGGCAGACGTAGGTCTGCTGCGGCAGCACCTCCGTCACGCGGCTGACCATCGCCTTCAGCGCGGCGTCGCCGACATGGAAGCCGAACGCCTCGTTGATGTCGCTGAACTGGTCGACGTCGAGCGCGTAGAGCGCGAACAGGCCCCCTTCCTGGCCAGGAAAGGGCGCGGCGAGCACCGCCTCGCACTCCTCCAGGAAAGCGGTGCGGGTCAGGACGCCGGTCAGCGGGTCGTGCCGGGCCAGATAGGTCGCTTTCTGCTCCGCCGCCAGCCGCTCGGAGATGTCGCGGATGATGCCGACGAACACGACATCGCGCGCCAAGCGGGCTTGGCCGACGCTGAGATGAATCGGGAACACCGCGCCGTCCTTGCGCCGTCCCAGCGCGTCGCGCCCGATGCCGATGATCTTGGCGCGATCCGTCTCCAGATAGCTGCCGATGTACTTGTCATGATCGCGGGAGAAGGGCGGCGGCATCAGGACGGAGACGTTCCGCCCGATCAGTTCCTCCTCGTCATAGCCGAACAGGTCGCGGCAGGACCGGTTGACCGTGCGGATGATGCCATGACGGTCCGCCACTACCACGCCATCCACCGCCGCGTCGAGCAGGGTGGTCACAAAGGGGTCGCGGCGCAGGACGAAATCGGCGATGCGGGCCGGGTCGGTCACATCCTGGAACAGCCCGAGGAAGCCTTGCCCGCCGTCGCCGGTGCGATGGGGCAGGACGCAGCCGGTCAGCACGCCGCGCCCGCCGTCCGCGTGCTCGACCTCGCAATCAACCGGAGCGGCCTCCCCGGTTTGTCCGGAGCGGTCCAGTGCCTGCACGACGGCGCGCGCCAGCGGATGGTCGAGTTCGGCCAGGGGTTGCCCCACCAGAGCTTCGGGCGACGTCCCCAACACGGCGGCGAAGAGCGGGTTCGCCAACAGGCAGCGCCGCCCGGCGTCGGCGTAGACCAGCGCGAAGGACGCTTGGTGCATGAGGCTTTCGGCCAGCGACGCCAAAAACGCCGAGGTCGTCGGCATTGCCGGTGCCGACGGGCTGTCAGGCCCCTGATGCTCTGCCGGAGACACGTTGGACAAAACCGTACCCGCTCGCCAAGGCGCCCCCGAGGCTCGACACGAGGCCCGATACCCAGGGGTGCACAGAAACCGAGTTGTCATTATGACGGCTTGCGGAGCATTTTCCAACAAATTGCGGCGAAATCACAACATCTGTTGCATCCACAGCTCCCCGTACCACAACCCTGGGCAGGAGAACGCCGTCCCGTCTCATCCGGAGGAACGGTGCCGAAATCGGTTACCAACCTCCCAGGAACTACGCCTTTCGATATACACCATGGCGGCGTGGGAGGCAACAAGCCCCCCTTTATGCCGCTGCGGCGAGTTCCCGCACCCGCTGGGACAGCTTCTGGAAGGCGCGTTCCTCAATCTGGCGGATGCGTTCGCGGCTGACGCCGTAAACGGCGGCCAGATCCTCCAGCGTCTTGGGCGACGGGCTGAGGCGGCGGGCGGTCAGGATGTCGCGCTCGCGCTCCTTCAGCACCGCCATAGCATCGCGCAGCATGGCGCTGCGGTGCATCGCCTCGTCGCGCTCCAGCAGGCTATCCTCGGCGTTCGGGCGCTCGTCGGGCAGGAAGTCCTGCATCTCCGCCGTCCCCTCCCCGGCGGAGAGCGGCGCGTTCAGCGAGGCCACCGGTTGGACGAAGCGGCGGTTCACCGCCACCACGTCGCTTTCCGGCACGTCGAGTTCCTGGGCGATGCGGGACACGCTTTCCGGCTTCAGGTCGCCGTTGCCGAACTCGCCCAGCTTGCGCTTTAGGCGGGACAGGCCGAAAAAGAGCTTCTTCTGCGCGCCGGTGGTGCCCAGCTTCACGAGGCTCCAGGAGCGCAGGATGTATTCCTGGATGGAGGCCTTGATCCACCACATCGCGTAGGTGGACAGGCGGAAGCCGCGGTCCGGCTCGAACTTCCGGACGGCGGTCATCAGGCCGATGTTGCCCTCGCCGACCAGGTCGGTCATCGGCAGGCCGTAGCCACGGAAGCCGGTGGCGATCTTGATGACCAGACGCAGGTGGCTGGTCACCAGCTTGCGGGCCGCCTCCATGTCGCCATGCTGGCGCCATGCGGTGGCCAACACATACTCCTCCTCCGCGCCCAGAACGGGGAAGCGGTGGACCTGCTCGATGTAGCGGGACAGCGACTCGCCGGCAAACGGCGTGGTCAGTGCCAATGCGGTGCTCATGTCACATCCTCTTGAAAGCGATATGACCCAATCCGCCGGTCCCCGTGATGGGCGGCCGGCACCCTCTCTGTGAAGGCATCAACAGTTTACGCGGACGGCACGCCAAGTCAACGCCGTGCGGCCGCGCGTGGCGGGTGCCTTGACATGGATGCATGGCGGCCCCCGCTCATAAACGGGGCGTAAACCAGCCCACCCCTGTTCAGGATAGTCTGCAAGCCGATCAAGCCCGCTGTCCTGGCGTCCGAAGTGCTCGCGGTGCAGGGCACCGGCTGATGGGCTCCGGCTGGAGGACCTTGGCTGGGCGGCGTATGGCTTCCTTGCGGTTGCATCGGAACGGGGCTTGCCTCACCCTGCCCTCGCAGACCCGCCTCTCTTCCTTGGGAAGCCCGCATGATCCGCGCCGCCATCGCCACCCTCCTGTCCGCAAGCCTCGTCGCGGGCGCGCTGGGCTTCGCCGGCCCCGCGGCGGCGGAGGCACCGGCCTTCGGGTTGCCGATCGCGTGCCGGATCGGGGAAACCTGCTTCATCCAGAACTACGTCGATGAGGACGCCGGCCCCGGCTGGCGCGACCATGCCTGCGGCCGGCTGAGCTACGACGGCCATGACGGAACGGACTTCCGCCTGCCCGACTACACGGCGATGGACAAGGGCGTCGCCGTGCTGGCCGCCGCGGCGGGCACCGTCCTGCGGGTGCGCGACGGCATGGAGGACGTGAACGTCAACGTCATCGGGCGTGACACCGTCATGAAGGTCGGGGGCGGCAACGCCGTCATCATCGAGCATGGCGACGGCTGGCAGACCGCCTACCTGCACATGAAGCGCGGCAGCGTCGCGGTCACTCCCGGCCAGCGGGTGGAGGCCGGGCAACGGCTGGGCGAGGTCGGGCTGTCGGGACTGACCGAGTTCCCCCATCTGCATTTCGGCGTGCGCCACAACGGCGCGGTCGTCGACCCCTTCGTCGGCCAGCAGCCCTTCACCGCCTGCGGCCAGCCCATGACGCCGTTGTGGAACGCCGCCACGGCCAAGGCGCTGGCCTACCGTCCGACCGCCGGCCTCAACGCCGGCTTCGCCACCAGCCGCGTTCCGGAGGCCGAGCCGGCCCGCCACGGCGAGTTCGCCGCAGAGGCGCTGACGCCGGACTCGCCCCTGCTGGTGCTGTGGTCCGACATCATGGGCGTCCGCGACGGCGACACCCAGCGAATCCGCATCCTCGACGGCGATGGCCGCACACTGTTCGACAACAGCAAGGGCATCTCCGGGGACAAGGCCGTCTGGTTTGCCTACCAAGGGCTGAAGCGGCCGGCGGCCGGATGGCCGAAGGGGCCCTACAAGGGCATCGTGACGCTGACCCGCGCCGGCAAAACGGTGGTCACGCTGGAACGCCGGTTGGACGTCCGCTGAGGCCCGGCCGTCCCGTCACTGGGCGGAGCCTGCCTTCATGTGGTCGGGGACGCTCTGAGTCAGCAACGTGGTCAGCCAGCGGAAGTTCGGCGCGCTCTCAGCCTGGAGCGCGCTCTGCACCACCTGCATGGCCTCCTGGGCGTTGGGCGCCTGCATGTCGGGCGTGTGGCTTTCGGCGGCCTGGCCGCCCGATGCCTCGTCCGCTCCGCTCTGTGCAAAGACGCTGACGGCGCCGACTCCCAGCCGGTGGGCGATCGCGGAACTTCCCGTGACCGGACCCGCCGCAGAGGACGCCATCAGGCCAGTCGCACCGTCCTCGCCGCCGACGCCGTTCAACTGCTCCAGCATCGCGGCGAACTGGCCGGCGAGCTCCCCGGCCTGCCGGGGCGCACCCGTGCCTTTGCGCTCCAGAAGCTCTTCAGCCCGGATGCGCATCAACTGGGAGGCGTCGGCGTTGGCCGGTATCGACATGGCGCGTGGACCCTGCGGCGTTCGGCTACCGGATCACGGCAAGCAAAGGACGGGCCATCACGAGAAGGGGGCGGAGCGTCGGGCCATGAGCCAAACCTTCAGCCCATGCACCCGGCAAAAATTTCCGCCCCACCCGGCAGGAATGACCGACCACGCGGCAAAAACCGACCCAGCCGAGCCTTGGCCGAACCTCAGTCCCGGAAATTCAAGTATTGCAGCGGCTGCTCGATCTTCAGCCCGCGCACCAGGGTGATGGCCTCCTGGAGGTCGTCGCGCTTCTTGCCGGTGACGCGCAGCTCGTCGCCCTGGATGGAGACCTGGACCTTCATCTTCGCGTCCTTGATCGCCTTGACAATGGTCTTGCCGAGGTCCTGGGCGATGCCCTGCTTGACGGTGATGACCTGACGCAGCGCGTCGCCCGCCGCCCGTTCCGGCGGCTTGGAATAGTCCAGGGCACCGGCGTCGAGCTTCCGCCGGGTGACATAGACCCGCAGCAGCTCCTGCATCTGCTCCAGCTTGGGGGCGTCGTCGGCCAGCAGGGTGATGTCGTTCTCGGTGCGCTCCACGGTGCAGCGCGAGCCCTTGAAGTCGAAGCGGGTTTCGATCTCGCGGCGCATGCCGTTCAGCGCGTTGTCGATTTCGTGGATGTCGGTCTTGGACACGATGTCGAAGGACGGCATGGAACTCTCTTTGCTCGGGCGGACGGAATCGCGGAACCGTAGACGAGCCCGCCCCCCGCCTTCAAGGGGCCTGCACGCAGCACGCGATGGAAATCGGCCCGTCGGGTTTCAGGTCGGTTGGCCGGGGTGCTGGAACTCGATCCCCGGATTGCCGCCTGGCCCCCCGTTGCCGGGAGCGTTCTCATAGGGCTTGTCCGGCATCTTCGGCTGGGGCTGCGCGTAGAATCGCGGTTCCCGGTCGTCCCAGGACCGCTCGAAGGGCAGCCGCATCATCGGGTTGGTGCCGTTGCGCTGGGCCTCGCGCTGGGCTTCCTGCAACTGCTCCGCCATGCGGCGGTCCCAGGGCAGGCGGTAGAGGTTGGGCGCCTGCTCCCAGAGAAGGGTGAGATAGATCGCTTCGTTCTCCACCAGCGTAGCGCTCAGAACCTTCGCCTCGCGGACGTTGGACCCCATCCATTCCAGCGTGACCGGCTTCGCCCGGCCCAGCAGCGCCGCCGGCGCGGCGTAGGCCGCCGGCAGCAGCAGGGCGAACAGCAGCAGGATCACCACGCGCGCCATCCGGTTGCGCGTCCAGCGCAGCGCCGACAGGACGAGCAGCAAGGTGACGACGGCGACGAAGCCGAAAATGACGGTCAGGCTTTCCATGGCGCACTCTCGATCCGACGGGTCAATTTTTCGCCGAGCGCAGCGGCTTGAACACGGCGTTCAAGGACCCCGCCACCAGTTCGCCCCGTTCGCTCAGGTTGAAGCGGAAGGCGGTGATCTCCTGCCCTTCATGGTCCAGCCGGACGCGCGTGGCGGCGACGGTGGCGGCTCCCGATTCATGCTCCGCCTTGACGCGGGCGACCACCCGGACCCAGATGGGAAACACATTCTCAAGATTGCGGAACATATGCACGTTGACGGTGTATTCCCCCGGAGGAATGCCGCGGGAATAGGAGGTTTCGAAATTGATCTCGGTGGGATCGGCGTAGGCGCCCAGATCGTCGCGCAGCAGGTTGAAGATCAGCCCCGACTTGTTCGAATAGCCGACCGGCACGTCGCCCGGCGCCTGCACCCACAGATCGACGTCGCTGCGCAGCTTGTCGTCCCAGCGCGCCTCGATGATGACGTTTCCCGGCGGTTCCATGCCCGCCGCGGCGGACGAGGAGGACTCGTTCTGCTGGTTGGCCTCGGTCTTCTTCGCCTCGTTGATGAAGGGGACCGCCAGCACCGCGCAGGCCACGAAGCCGCACAGCAGCAGCGTCAGCAGATCCCGCGCGACGAGCACACCGGTTTGGTCCTCGCCCAGGAAATCGTTCATGGTGTGGCCTCACCGCGCAGGGCGCCATAGGGAGCCGCTTGCGGCGCGGTGAAGTCCGGCGCCCCGGTCCGCGGAGCAAGTCGCGAACGGGCATGGGCCTCGTCCATGATCAGCGCGCACAGCGAGGCCGTAGCCCCGCGCAGGAGTTGCAGGTTGCAGGTGGTCCACAGGCACAGGGCGCCGCCGAGCATCGTGGCGTAGATCGCCACGCCAAGCCCGCTCGCCAGCGTGGTCACCATGGCGCCGGCCGACGCGGCATTGCCCACCATGTCCGGGGTGATGTTCGCGGCGAACAGGCTGAAGCCCCAGGCCGTTCCGATCAGGCCGAGCATGCCGAGCGCGTTGGCAATGTGCTGAAGATGCGAGATCCGGGAGAACAGGCGGATTTCCAGGGCGCGCTCGCTCTCGACCTTCATCAGCCGCCCGCCGCCGAGCTTGGCCCGGTCCAGTTCCCCACCGATCTTCCACACCCGATAGGCTGACATCACCAGGCCGACCAGGAAGACGATCCCGATGATCGCGGTCGCCACGGCGATGTGCCCGGTCAGAACCCGGTCCAGCCACCCCTGCGCATACAGGACGAAGACGAACGCTGAAATGGTCAGGTTGAAGGCAACGAATTTCGCCTTGAGAAGCCACTGTTCTTCCATGGTTCTGACCCTGTGAGGGTTGCGTGTGTCTCCGGATCGTCATGCTCAGGCGGCGATGGCGCACAACGGCGGCGCCGCGGAGAGCCGGGCGGCGATGGTGGGATCGGGAGAGCGGGGGACGGATTCGCGGCAACACGCGCGGACCCAAACGCTGGCAGCCCAGGCGCTGGTGGCGGGACGGCTCCGTGTCGGCCATCGTTCATCGGCGCACCTTCGCCGGAATTGCGCGACGACGGAGCCATTCAGGAGTCATCCGTCACGTCATGAACCCCGGCCCCGGCCAAGAGTTCCCGACGCCCGGCGACGGACCTGCCGGGTTGACGCGCGACGCGCATGGGGAGAGGCCCGCGGTCGGACAGTGGAAGGGAGCGGTCCGGGACGTCCTGTCCCGGCGATCGTGCTTACGGAAATGGCCCTTTACGCCACGCCCTTTTCCTTCAGGAAGGGACCATACTTCTTGTCGGTACCCTGGATGTGCTTGATCAGCCAGTTCTTCAGGAAGTTCATCACCTCCATGCTCAGCGTGGCGGTGGCGCCCGCGTGGTACTTGCGCTGCACCTCCAGCACCTGATTGGCCAGCGCGTCGTGTTCCGCCTTGTGGGCGTCGCGGTCCGGATAGCCGAGGCGGGCGAAATGCTCCTCCTCATGGGTGAAGTGCGACTTGGTGTAGGCGACGAGGCTGTCGAGGATGCCGCCCAGCGCCTCCTTGCTGCGCCCGGCCTGAACGGCGTCGAACAGCTCGTTGACCAGGGCGACCAGTTGCTTGTGCTCCTCGTCGAACTGCGCGATCCCGACGCTCAGTTTCTCGTTCCACACCATGAGCGGCATTTCGTTCCGTCCCCTCGCGCTGGACCACACCTCACCAGCCGGGGAAAACCCCAGCGCGCGCAAGGGTAACGTCTTCCGCATGGCGCTTCAACGGTCGGTGAACCAACGCCGGGAACCAACGCCGGGAACCAATCCCGCAGGCACCTGTTCGACAGACGTTTCCGGCAGAAAGGAACATTTCATGAACACGAAACGCGACAACGAGCGTGAGAATCACCCCCAGCCCCATCGCGGAGATGCACCGAATCCGGGGAGCAACCCGAAAACCTCGGACGCCGGAGGTGCCGAGCACTCCAACCGCGAGAAGGACCCGGACGATTGGACCACGGGCGACGAGCCGATGACCGGCGCGCAGGCCTCCTACCTGAAGACGCTCAGCGAGGAGGCCGGCGAATCCTTCGACGGAGAGTTGACGAAGGCCGAAGCCTCCAAACGCATCGACGCCCTTCAGGACAAAACCGGCCGCGGTGCCTGACGATACCACCGAACACCGCGGCCATTTATCCTCAGGTCATGTCCTCGGCGAAGTGGCAGGCGACCAGCCGCTCGTCCACCGGACGCAGGGCGGGCACCTCTGTCGCGCAACGCTCCGTCGCGTAGGGGCAGCGCTTGTGGAAGGGACAGCCCGGCGGCGGGTTCAGCGGCGAGGGCAGTTCGCCTTTCGGGATCACCCGCTCAGCCCGCAACGCCGGGTTCACCCGCGGTGTGGCGGCCATCAGGATGCGGGTGTAGGGGTGGCGCGGCCGGCTGTAGACCACGTCCTTCGGCCCATGCTCCACCGGACGGCCCAGATACATCACCATGACTGCGTCGGCGATGTGCCGGACCACGCTGAGGTCGTGGGAAATGAACAGGTAGGCGAGGTTCAGCTCCTCCTGCAGGTCCATCATCAGGTTCAGCACCTGCGCCTGGATCGACACGTCGAGCGCCGACACCGGCTCGTCCGCCACGACCACCCGCGGGTTCAGCATCAGCGCGCGCGCGATGGCGATGCGCTGGCGCTGGCCGCCGGAGAACATGTGCGGGTAGCGGTCCACCTGATCGGGGCGCAGCCCGACCTTCGCCATCATGGCGACGGCCCGCTCCCGCCGCTCCTGCTTGCCCATCGGGGTGTTGATGACCAGCGGCTCCGACAGGATGGACCCCACGGTCTTGCGCGGGTTCAGCGAGCCGTAGGGGTTCTGGAAAACCATCTGGACGGTGCGCCGCAGCTCTTTCATCTCCGACGCGGTGCGCCCGACCACGTCGCGCCCGTCATAGAGAAGCTGCCCCGACGACGGCGGCTCGATCATCGTGACGGAGCGCGCCAGCGTGGACTTGCCGCAGCCGGACTCGCCGACCACCGCCAGCGTCTTCCCGGCTTCGAGCTGGAAGGACACGCCGTCCAGCGCCTTGACGGTGGCCGCCGGCTTGAAGGCGCCGCGTTTGACCGCGTAGTGCTTGCGCAGGTGGATGGCTTCCAGGACCACCGGACCGGTCGCCGGCATGACGTCGGTGAGAATGTCGGACATCACAGGACCTCCCCGGCGCCGACCGGAGCATCAGCGAGCGGATAGAAGCAGCGCGCCTTGCCGGCGTCCACGTCGAACAGGGCCGGCCGCTCGATGCGGCAGCGGTCGGTGGCGAAGCGGCAGCGCGGGTTGAACAGGCAGCCCTGCGGCCGGTCGCCGATGCCCGGCACGACGCCGGGAATCGTCGGCAGCCGGCGCTTGCCCAACGCCCGCTCCGGCAGCGCGTCGAGCAGCGCGCCGGTGTAGGGGTGGCGCGGCGCCTTGAACAGGGCGTCCACGGGGCGCGTCTCGGCCACCTGCCCGGCGTACATGACCACCACCCGCTGCGCCGTCTCCGCCACCACGCCCATGTCGTGGGTGATCAGGATCAGCGCCATGCCCCGCTCCTTCTGGAGGCGGACCAGCAGGTCGAGGATCTGCTTCTGGATGGTCACGTCCAGCGCCGTCGTCGGCTCGTCCGCGACCAGCAGGCGCGGGTTGCAGGCGATGGCAATGGCGATCATCACGCGCTGGTTCATGCCGCCGGAGAGCTGGTGCGGGAAGGCCGACAGGCGGCTTTCCGGGGCCGGGATGCCGACCTGCTCCAGCAGTTCGATGGCGCGGTTGCGCAGCGCCTTGCCGGACAGCCCCTCATGCACCTTCAGCGTCTCCATGATCTGGAAACCGACGGTGAAGCAGGGGTTCAGGCTGGTCATCGGCTCCTGGAAGACCATGGCCACGTCCTTGCCGGTGATCTTCCGGCGCTGCGACGGGCTCATCGCCAGCAGGTCCTTGCCGCCGAAGTGCATGCGGTCGGCGACCACCGTGCCGTTGGAGCCGAGCAGGCCCATCACGGCGAGCGAGGTCACGGACTTGCCGGACCCGGACTCGCCGACGATGCCCACAACCTCGCCCTCGTCCACGGTGAGGTCGATCCCGTCCACGGCGCGGAAGGTCCCGGCGCGCGTGGTGAACTCGACGGACAGGTTCTTGATGTCGAGAAGAGGCATGGCAGGCATCAGCGTTTCAGCTTGGGGTCGAGCGCGTCGCGCAGCCCGTCACCCAGCAGGTTGAAGGCCAGCACCGTCACCAGGATGGCCACACCGGGCCAGGTGACGACCCAGGGGGCGCGCTGGAGGAACTGGAGGGAGGAGGCGAGCATGGTGCCCCACTCCGGAGTCGGCGGTTGCGCGCCGAGGCCGAGGAAGCCCAGCGCCGCGGCGTCCAAGATCGCCGTAGAGAAGCCCAGCGTCGCCTGGACGATCAGCGGCGCCACGCAGTTCGGCAGGATCACCACCAGCATCAGCCGCAGCGGCCCGGCCCCCGCCACGCGGGAGGCGACGACGTAGTCCTTGTTCGTCTCCGCCATTACGGCGGCGCGGGTCAGGCGGGCGTAGTGCGGGATGACCACGATGGACACGGCCAGCATGGCGTTGACCAGCCCCGGCCCGAGGATCGCCGCCACCACCACGGCCAGCAGCAGGCTGGGCAGCGACAGCAGGATGTCCATGAAGCGCATCACCAGCGCGTCGGTGACGCCGCCGAAGAAGCCGGCGATCATGCCGAGCGCCAGCCCGACCGCCAGCGACAGCGTGACGACGATCAGGCCGATCATCATCGACAGCCGCGCCCCGAAAATCAGGCGCGACAGCATGTCGCGCCCGATGTCGTCGGTGCCGAGGAGAAAGGCCCAGCGCCCGCCCTCCTGCCAGACCGGCGGCACCAGGATGGCGTCGCGGTACTGGATGTTGGGATCGTGCGGCGCCACCACGTCGGCGAAGAGCGCCACCACTGCGATCAGCAGGATCACGGCGAGGCCGGCCATGGCCCCCTTGTTCTGCCGGAAATGGTACCAGAACTCGACCAGCGGGTGCGGCGGCTGGGAAACCGGCGGGGAAGCGGCCGGAAGGGTCTCCGGAACGCCCGTCGTCGTAGGGTTCGTCATGGCTCACCTCACCGCGAATGGCGGATGCGCGGGTTCAGGACGCCGTAGAGAACGTCCACCAGCAGATTCACGGTCATCACCGTCGTCGCTATCAGCAGCACCCCGCCCTGGAGCGCCGGGTAGTCGCGGCGGTTGATGCTCTCGATCAGCCACTTGCCCACGCCGGGCCAGGAGAAGATGGTTTCGGTCAGGATCGCGCCGCCCAGCAGCGTGCCCACCTGAAGACCGATCACGGTGACCACGGGGATCAGCGCATTGCGCAGCGCGTGCAGACCGATCACCCGCTTGCCCGCCAGCCCCTTGGCCTTCGCGGTGCGGATATAGTCCTCGCCCAGCACCTCCAGCATGGCGGAGCGCGTCATGCGCGCCACAACGGCCAGCGGAACGGTGCCGAGAACGATCATCGGCAGGATGAGGTGGTGCAACGCCGACCAGAAAGCCCCGTATTCGCCGGCCATCAGCGTGTCGATCAGCATGAAGCCGGTCACCGGCTCCACGTAATAGAGCAGGTCGAGCCGCCCGGACACCGGCGTCCAGCCCAGCCCCACCGAGAAGAACAGGATGAGCAGCAGGCCCCACCAGAAGATCGGCATGGAATAGCCGGTCAGGCTGATGCCCATCACGCCGTGGTCGAAGATCGAGCCGCGCCGCACCGCCGCGATGATTCCCGCGGGCAGGCCGACCACCGTGGCGAACAGCATGGCCAGCGCCGCCAGTTCCAGCGTCGCCGGGAACAGCGTCACGAATTCGCTGAACACCGAATTGCGCGTCACCAGCGACACGCCGAGGTCGCCCTGGAGGACGCCGCCGATGTAGTCGAGGAACTGGTGCCACAGCGGGCGGTCCAGCCCCAGCTCGTGCCGCAGTTCGAGAAGCCGTTCGGGGGGGATTCCGCGCTCGCCGACGCGCACCTCGATGGGGTCGCCGGGAACAAGGCGGATCAGAAGGAAGGTCAGGAAGGTGACGCCGAGAAAGGTCGGAATCACCAGGCTCACCCGCGTCAGGATGAAGCGTAGCATCGGATCGTCACCGGGGGCTCGAAACGAAAGCAAGGGGGCCGCGGCCCCCTTTTACCTCTGCATCCGCAAAGGGAAGCCGGGGGTTTAATGCCCCGGCCACCGCTTTGTAAAGCCGCTTGCTACGCTGAGATTATTGTTTCAAATCGACGCCGTAGAAGCGATGGATGCCGAACGGGTCCATCTTGTAATCGACCACATTCTTGCTCACCGCCATGTGGACGACCGAGTGCGCGACGGTCAGCCACGGGGCCTCTTCCTTGAAGATGACCTGCGCCTGCTCGTACAGCTTGGTGCGGGCGGCGATGTCGGTGGTGCGCTTGGCCTGCACGACGAGGTCGTCGAACTCCTTGTAGCACCACTTGGCGATGTTCGACCCGCCCGGACGCGCGGCCTCGCAGCCGAGCAGGACGTGCAGGAAGTTGTCCGGGTCGCCGTTGTCGCCGGTCCAGCCCAGCATGCCCATCTGGTGCTCGCCGGCCTGGAGGCGCTTGCGGTACTCGCCCCACTCGTACTGCACGACCTTGGCCTTGATGCCGACCTTGGCGAGGTCCGCCTGCATCATCTCGGCCATGCGCTTGGCGTTGGGATTGTAGGGACGCTGCACCGGCATGGCCCACAGGTCGGTCTCGAAGCCGTCCGGGAACCCGGCCTCGGCCAGCAGCTTCTTCGCGCGCTCCGGATCGTAGGGGTAGTCCTCGATCTCCTTGTTGTACGACCACATGGTCGGCGGGATCGGGTTCTTCGCCGGAACGCCGGCCCCCTGGTACACCGCGTCGACCACGGCCTTCTTGTCGATGGCCATGTTCAGCGCGCGGCGGACGCGCACGTCGTCGAAGGGCTTCTTGGTGACGTTGAAGGCCAGATAGCCGACGTTCAGGCCCTCCTGCTCCATCAGATTGATGGCGGCGTCCTTCTTCATCGCCTCCAGATCGGCCGGGTTCGGGTACGGCACGATGTGGCACTCGCCGGCCTTCAGCTTGGCGTAGCGGACCGCGGCGTCGGGCGTGATGGCGAAGACGAGGTTGTCGAGCGGCGCCTTGCCACCCCAATACTGCTCGAACGCCTTGTAGCGGATGACCGCGTCCTTCTGGTAGGCGACGAACTGGAACGGGCCGGTGCCGATCGGCGCCTGATCGATCTTGTCGATCTGGTTCTTCTTCTGAAGGGCGTCGGCGTACTCGGCGGACTGGATGGCCGCGAAGGGCATCGCCAGGTTGGCGATGAAGGGCGCCTCGACCTTGTTGAGCGTGAACTTGACCGTGTAGTCGTCGATCTTCTCGATCGACTTCAGCAGGTCGGGCATCGCCATGTCGTTGAAGTAGTCATAGGCGCCGCCGGACACCTTGTGGAAGGGGTGATCCTTCTTCCACTGACGATTGAACGACCACAGCACGTCGTCCGCGTTGGCGTCGCGGGTCGGCTTGAAGTCGTTGCTGCTGTGCCACTTCGCGCCCTTGCGCAGGTGGAACGTGTAGGTCAGCCCGTCCTCCGACACCTCCCACGTCTCGGCGAGGCCTGGGACGACCTTGGTGCCGCCGCGCTCGAACTGAACGAGGTTGTTGTACACGGGCAGCGAGACGTCGAAGCTCGTTCCGGTCGTGTTGACCATCGGGTTGAAGTTTTCAGGGCTGCCCTCGGAGCAATAGACGAGGGTCTTGGCGGCCTGGGCCGGCGCAGCAAGCGCCAAGGTGGCGGCAACGCCGAGCCCGGCACCCAGCAGGATGCGCTTCATTCCTAACAACCTCCCGTGTTCGGTCGAATGGCCGCCCGTTCTCTCCGGCGGCCGGTGATGCGGGTTCATTTGGCGCGTGGCCGAATCGTCTGTCAACACGCAACCAAGCGGCATCACGCAAGCTCTACGGTCGGTGTCAGGCCAAGCGGAATTTCAGGCGCGGCCCGATCTCCGTGAAGCCCTCGCGCCGGTAGAATCGCAGGGAATCCGGCCACTCCGCGGCGGACGGCGCCCCCACCTCCACGCGCGTCCAGCGATGGGCGCGGCCATGGTCGAGAACGGCCCGGATCAGCACCCGCCCCACCCCCGCGGAGCGCGACTCCGGTTTCACGTACAATTCCCGGATCGTCCCGAACCGGCCCAGCGCGGAGACGCAGGCCCCCTCCGAAATGGTCGCGACGCCGAGCGGGCGTCCCGCCCGGTCCTCGGCCAGGAAGACCGTGTAGGACTCGCTGCCGCTCAGCAGGGATTCGGCGACGGCCAGCATGACGGCCCGCGGCGTGTCGCTCTGCCCGGCGGTCAGTTCGGACAGCAAAGCGGCCACCAGGCCGGTGACCGTGGCCGCGTCGGCCAGACCAGCCCTGCGCACATGAACGTCGCTCGATATCATTTTTCCTCGCTCGCGTTGCCATGGAAGGCTTCTGAAGGACTTTCAGAAGTTGCATACCTTTCGAATCGTCCAGTTCGAAGCGGACCTACCCTACATGCTGAAAAAAACGATGAAGGGCTATTGACGGCGTGTCAAAGCACCACTACGCTCAACCCTGACGCAGCACTACCAATTTGGGATGATGCGTCATCCCGTTACGTCGGTTCGCCAGGGGAACGGGAGGAACGGTTGAAGCTGTCAAGGCCGAATGCGATCCCCACCAGGAGAAACGCGAGGTTCATGTTGACCTCCGACATCTTGTTGCGGTTGCACGAAGTCGCCCACGCGAACATCGCTTGGATAGCAGTATAGACCAGCTCGTCGAAGATTCTGCAGACTTAGAGTTAGTTTCGACTAGCTCGCCGCCAACAGTGTGGAGCGGAAGCGATAATCGCATGCAGGCGTAGCTTCCGCTCCCTCTCGCCTTTGGGAGGGACGCTATGGAGAATTGGCGTCTTAAAGAAAGAGATCTTAAGAAATATCCACATTTTGATCCAATTATCAGCATAGAAGAAGCTGAAGCACTTGCAACCGATCCAGAACGGGTTGCTAAGCATGCTTTCTTCCCGTTAATGCGGTATGTTGAAGGATGGAATCGCTTCGCCAAACTTGGCCAGAAAGGTGAAGCTAAAGAGCGGCCAATCCGTTACGCAGCGCGTCGCGACGCCTACATTTATCAGAGATATCGGGAAATACTCTCCTCAGCATATGAGAGAGAGCTAACCGCGCTTGGATTGTCCGATAATATTATTGCATATCGGCGCATTCCAAGTGGTAGTGGGAATGGAGGAAAATGCAATATCCATTTTGCGTTTGATGCTTTCCAACGCATCCGCCAGCTTGATAACTGCAATGTAATTGCTCTTGATATAAGTAAGTATTATGAGTCACTTGACCACAGCCGCATTAAAGAAATATGGTGCCGACTTATAAAATCGGCGCGGCTGCCACGCGATCATTTTCAAGTTTTTAAATCAATAACTAACTATTCTTATGTTGAAAAGCAAGAAGCCTATGCGCGACTCGGGTATTTTGGAGAGAAAAGAAAAACAAATTCCGGGAAAACTATACATGGATACCTGACGCCATACAATGAAACACCAAAGCACCTATGCAAAGGTTATGTTTTTCGAGAAAAGCTAGCAGGTGCCGGACGAGACCGATCCATAATTCATAAAAATTACCTTACATATGGCATCCCACAGGGGGCACCCATATCAGACGTAATAGCCAATTTTTATCTTATTGAATTTGATTTCGAAGTTTCTGAATTGGCAAAAAAAATGGGAGGATATTATTACAGATACTCTGACGACATCATTCTTATAGTTCCACGTATGCATGACGACGCCCTTGCACTGACTGATGATATTCGCCTCCTAATTAAGCAACATGGCGCAAAGTTAGAGATTAAAGAGAAAAAATCATCGGTATTTCACTACTACAAATCTGGCAAAAGGCAGTTTTTTAGCTTAGTAAAGGGAGAAAAAGGGAAAAATGGAATTGAATATCTTGGATTTCGTTATGATGGCAATTATATTTACCTAAGAGACAGCACTCTATCAAATTTGTATAGAAAAATTGTTCGAGCCGTGCGCCATAGTTCAGAAATAAACGCAAGGAGGTTTCCAAATAAAGGCGAAAACGAAATATTAGAAAGCATCAATGTTGAGGAGATTACAAAATTATTTGGAAAAGTAGAGCGCTTCGATGAAAAATCAGAAAACTATAGAAGCTGGACTTTCTGGACCTACGCACGCAGAGCAAGGGAAATAATGGGTGACCTCGGAAAACCCATACTTCACCAAGTTAAAAGTTACAATGATTTTATTGAAAGAAGGGCCAAATTGGAGGCGGCGCACGCGGTGAGGCGGCGAGAAGGCCGCAAGCAGTCTGTATTACCATAGATCAGCAAGCCTCCGCTTCGATGGTCAGGCTGTCCAGGAGAAAGCTGCCGTCCTCCAGGATGTCGAAGTGGCGGCGCACCTCGTCGGAAGCGAGGTCCTGCAGGGCGCGGATGGCCTGGGCGCGCAGATCCGGGGTGGAGGTGCGGGCGGTCCAGACGGCGAACTCCATGCGCAGGCGGCGCGGCGTCAGGCCGGTCACCGCGAAGCCGGCGCGCGACAGTGCGGCCATCCATTCCGCGGCGCTGTAGTTGCGGACGTGCGAGGTGTCGCGCAGCAGTTCCACGGCCTGGAGATGGGTGTCCAGCAGCGGATGCCCCGGCGACACGATGTCCACGAAGACCGCCCGCCCGCCGGGGGCCAGCACCCGCCGCGCCTCGCGCAGGCCGGCCTCGGCGTTCAGCCAGTGATGGGCGCTGAAGCGGCTCAGCACCACGTCGAAATGACCGTCCGGGAAGGGCAGACGCTCGGCGGGGGCCTGGGTGGTGGTGATGTTGGTCAGGCCGCGCTCCGCCGCGTTGCGGGCCACCGCCTCCAGCATCGGGGCGGTGACGTCCACCGCCACCACCTCGGCGGCGTGGGGGGCGGCGCGGTAGGCGACATGGCCGCCGCCGCAGCCGAGATCCAGCACGCGGCCGGCGTTCCTGCCGCGCAGCGCGTCCTCGATCTGGTCCAGGTCGGCGCCGGAGGCGTGGACGGCGCTGGTCACATAGGCGTCGGCGCGCTGGCCGTACTGTGCGGCGACGACGCCGTGGTGGCTGTTGGTCATGGCGGCGATTCCCGTTCGTGCTTGTTGGGGCGGACTCGTCTCGATGCCCCAGCATCGGCCGTCCGGCAAACTGGTACAAGGCAAGCGCTTATCCTGGTATAAGCGCTGCCACCATGAGTTCCGACGACGATGCCCGGCACCGGCTGGGCGCCTTCCTGCGCGCCCACCGGGAGCGGCTGACTCCGGCGGAGGCCGGCATCCCGCAGACCGGCTCCGCCCGCCGCCGCACGCCCGGCCTGCGCCGCGAGGAGGCCGCCCAGCTCTGCGGCCTCAGCCCGACCTGGTACACCTGGCTGGAACAGGGGCGCGAGGTCTCCGTCTCTCCCCACGCCCTGGCGCGCATCGCCGGGGCGCTGCGGCTGACCGCGGCGGAGCGCGCCTATCTGTTCGAGCTGTCGCGCAAGCGCGATCCCGACGCCGACGCGACGGAGGGGCCGGACCAGCCGCCCGCCCCGCTGCTGGCGGCGCTGGAGGTTGTAGCGGCACCGGCCTATCTGCTCGACCGCGTGTGGAACGCCCGCGGCTGGAACGGCCCCGCGGCCCATCTCTTTTCCGGCTGGCTGGGCGGGGCGGAGCGCAATCTGCTGCGCTACGTCTTCCTCGACCCGAGCGCGCGGGAATTCATCGCCGGCTGGGAGGATCGCGCCCGCCGGCTGCTCGCCGAGTTCCGCGCCGACACCGCCCGCCGCGCCGGGGATGCGGAGGTGACCACGCTGGTCGACGGCCTGCGCGCGGCCTCGCCCCGCTTCGCCCGGCTGTGGCAGGACCAGGGCGTGCTGGAGCGGGAGGGCGGCACCCGAGGCTTCACCCATCCCCTGGACGGGACGCTGGTCTACGAACAAGTGACGTTGTGCCCCGCCGGACGATCCGACTACAAGCTGGTGATGCTGCTGGGGCCGCAGGCTCCGTAAGACGCCCACCGATTTCCCCGGACGCCCCATGGACCGCCAGCCGCGCAACGCCGTCTTCACAGCTTATGCCCTGTATCTTCTCTCCTCGGCCTTCTTCGCCTCCAACGTGGTGATCGGGCGGGCCGCGGCCTCCATCGTGCCGCCGGTCGGTCTGGCCTTCTGGCGCTGGGTGCTGGCCTTCCTCATTATCCTGCCGCTGGCCCTGCCCGGCCTGATCCAGCACCGCCACGTTCTGCGCGCCTCGTGGAAGCGCTTCCTTCTGCTGGGCGCGCTGGCCCAGGGCATCTGCGGCGCCGTCGTCTACATGGGGCTGGAGCGCACCAGTGCCACCAACGCCGCGCTGATCTACGCGACCAGCCCGGTCATCATCCTGATGATCGCCGCCCTCTGGCTGCGCGAAAAGGTGACGCCGCGGCAGGCTGTGGGAATCGCCGTCGCGATGGCCGGCGTGCTGGTGATCCTGACCCGCGGCGACGCGCAGGCGCTGCTCCATCTGTCCTTCAACGCCGGCGACCTGCTGATCCTGGTGGGGTCGGCGGCTTGGGCGGTCTACACGGTGCTGCTGCGCCAGACGCGCGGCTCGCTGCCGGTGGTAACGGTGTTCGCGGCGAACGCGCTGGCTGGTGTCGTCGTGCTCGCCCCCTTCTACCTGTGGGAGTCGCTGGCCCTGCGCCCCGTCCCGCTGAGCCTGGACGCTGCCATCCGCATCGCCGGGGTGGCGCTGTTCGCCTCCGTCCTGGCCTTCCTGACCTACCAGAAGACGATCAACATGATGGGGCCGGCGCGGGCCGGCACCTCGCTCTACGTCATGCCGCTGTGGGCGGCGGTGGCGGCGTGGGCGCTGCTGGGGGAACAGTTGCAGATGTTCCACCTGCTGGGCGTCCTTCTGGTGCTGCCGGGGGTGGCGCTGGCGACCCTGCCGCCGCGCGCCGCCCCCGCCAAACCCGTCAGCCGATCATCGGAAGCGTGAGCCCCTGCTCCTTCGCGCAGTCCTTGGCGATGTCATAGCCGGCGTCGGCGTGGCGCATCACGCCGGTGCCTGGATCGTTGGTCAGCACCCGCTCCAGCCGCTTGGCCGCGGCGTCCGTACCGTCGGCGACGATGACCATGCCGGAATGCTGGCTGAAGCCCATGCCGACGCCGCCGCCATGGTGCAGCGACACCCAGGTCGCCCCCGAGGCGCAATTCAGCAGCGCGTTCAGCAACGGCCAGTCGGAGACCGCGTCAGACCCGTCGATCATCCCCTCCGTCTCGCGGTTCGGGCTGGCGACGGAGCCGCTGTCGAGATGGTCGCGCCCGATGACGATGGGGGCCTTCAGCTCGCCCTTCGCCACCATCTCATTGAAGGCGAGGCCGAGCCGTGCCCGGTCGCCCAGCCCCACCCAGCAGATGCGCGCCGGCAGGCCCTGGAAGCGGATGCGCTCGCGCGCCATGTCCAGCCAGTTGTGCAGGTGAGGGTTGTCGGGCATCAGCTCCTTCACCTTGGCGTCGGTGCGGTAGATGTCTTCCGGATCGCCAGAGAGGGCGGCCCAGCGGAAGGGGCCGATGCCGCGACAGAACAGCGGCCGGATATAGGCCGGAACGAAGCCGGGGAAGGCGAAGGCGTCGGCCACCCCCTCGTCCTTGGCGACCTGACGGATGTTGTTGCCGTAGTCCAGCGTCGGCACGCCCATGGCGTGGAAGCCCAGCATGGCGCGGACGTGCGTCGCCATCGACGCCTTGGCCGCCGCGACCACCGCCGCCGGGTCGGTGCGGCGCTTCGTCTCGGCCTCCTCCATCGTCCAGCCGGCGGGCAGATAGCCGTTCAGCGGGTCGTGGGCGCTGGTCTGGTCGGTCACCGCGTCGGGGCGGAAGCGCGGGTCAGCCTTGGCGCGGCGCACCAGTTCCGGGAACACCTCCGCCGCGTTGCCGAGCAGACCGACCGATACCGCCTTGCCGGCGGCCTGGGCCTCCCACAGGATCGCCATGGCTTCGTCGAGGCTGGTGGCCGAACGATCGAGATACTTGGTCTCAAGCCGCCGTTCGATGCTGCGGGCGGAGCATTCAACGGCCAGCATCGACGCCCCGGCCATGGTCGCGGCCAGCGGCTGCGCGCCGCCCATGCCGCCCAGCCCGCCGGTCAGAATCCAGCGGCCCTTCAGGTCGCCGCCGTAATGCCGCCGCCCGACCTCGACGAAGGTCTCGTAGGTGCCCTGCACGATGCCCTGGCTGCCGATGTAGATCCAGGACCCGGCGGTCATCTGGCCGTACATCATCAGGCCCTTGGCATCCAGCTCCCGGAAATGGTCCCAGGTCGCCCAGTGCGGCACGAGGTTGGAGTTGGCGATCAGCACGCGCGGCGCGTCGGCATGGGTGCGGAAGACGCCGACCGGCTTGCCCGACTGGACCAGCAGCGTCTCGTCCTCGTTCAGGGTCTTCAGCGACGCCACGATGGCGTCGAAACAGTCCCAGTTCCGCGCCGCCCGCCCGATGCCGCCATAGACCACCAGCTCGTCCGGGTTCTCCGCGACGTCGGGGTCGAGGTTGTTCATCAGCATGCGCAGCGGCGCCTCGGTCAGCCAGGACTTGGCGGACAGTTCCGTGCCGTGCGGCGCCCGGATGACGCGGCGGTTGGCCGACTGTTCCGCCGGCGGCTTGGTGTCGGACATGTGACTCGCCCCTCTCGAATTTTGCTTGATGCGTTTGTTGTTTTCAGACGGGAACAGTGCCGCCGCAATCGAAGTCCCCTCCCCCCTCTGGGGAGAGGGCTAATGGCCGGCTGCCCGCGTTGCCCCGATGATATCTTACCCCTGGAGCGAATTCACCAGCCGGCCGCCCCGCACCACCGCGGCACAAGGGTTGGCGCCCAGCCAGTAGCACAGCTCCGCCGGGTCGCCGACGTCCCACACCGCCAGATCGGCGGCCTTGCCGGGCTCCAGCGTGCCGTGGGAGGCGGCCATGCCCAGCGCCTGGGCGGCGTTGCGGGTGACTCCGGCCAGCGCCTCCTGCGGGGTCAGGCGGAACAGGGTGCAGGCCATGTTCAGCATCAACAGCAGCGACACGGTGGGCGAGGTGCCGGGGTTGCAGTCGGTGGACACCGCCATCGGCACGCCATGGCGCCGGAACAGGTCGATGGGCGGCAGCCTGGTCTCGCGCAGCGTGTAGAAGGCGCCGGGCAGCAGCACCGCCACCGTCCCCGCCGCGGCCATCGCCCGCGCGCCCTCCTCGCTCGTGTGCTCCACATGGTCGGCGGACAGCGCCGTGTAACGGGCGGCCAGTGCCGCCCCGCCGCCGTCCGAGAGCTGGTCGGCGTGCAGCTTCACCGGCAGGCCGAGCCGCCGCGCGGTGTCGAACACGCGGGCCGTCTGCTCCGGCGAGAAGGCGATCCGCTCACAGAAGGCATCCACCGCATCGAGCAGCCCTTCCGCGGCCAGGGTGGGCAGAATCTCGTCGCAGACCAGCGCGATGTAGTCGTCCGCCCGTCCGGCGAATTCCGGCGGCAGCGCGTGGGCGGCCAGCCCGGTCGTCCGCACCGTGACGGGGAAACGCTCGCCCAGCGCCCGTGCCGCGCGCAGCATCCGCCGCTCCGTGGCGAGGTCGAGGCCGTAGCCGGACTTCACCTCCACCACCGTCACGCCCTCGACCAGCAGCCGTCGCAGGCGCACGGCGGCGCTGGCGATCAGGCCATCCTCGTCGGCGGCGCGGGTCGCGGCGACGGTCGAGGCGATGCCGCCCCCGGCCCGCGCGATCTCCTCGTAGGTCGCCCCTTCCAGCCGCATCTCGAACTCGCGGGCGCGGTTGCCGCCGAAGACCAGATGGGTGTGGCAGTCGATCAGCCCCGGCGTGACCCAGCGCCCGCCCAGATCATGCTCCTCGGCGGCGCGACCGGCGGGGCGGTCCTTGGCGGCCCCGATCCAGGCGATCCGCCCGTCCTTCACGGCGATCGCCGCGTCCCGAACAGGACCCGCCGGCCCCATGGTGGCCGCATGACCGTTGAACCACAGGCTGTCCCACTCCATCATCCCCTCCCCGGCTTTGCGCCGCTTTCGGTCCTACCTTACATCGCCATGCCCGATACCGACACCACCCCAGCCCCGCGTTCCACGCATCCGGTCCTGCTCTGCGCCGATGACTACGGCCTGTCTCCGGGCGTCAACGAGGCCATCCGCGACCTCATCGCCGCCGGGCGCCTGACGGCGACCTCGGCCATGACGCTGTGCCCCTATTGGGCGGAAGGGGCCGCGCCGCTGAAAGAGTTGGCCGGCAAGGCCGACGTCGGGCTGCATTTCACCCTGACCGACCAGCCGCCGCTGGGTTCCCTGCCCAAGCTGGCGCCAGACGGAAAGCTGCCGCCGCTGGGACGGCTGATGACACTGGCCTACACCGGCGGCCTCGACCCCAAGGAAATCCGGGAGGAGCTGGCCCGGCAGATCGACGCCTTCACCGCAGCCTGGGGTGGACCGCCCGCCTACATCGACGGTCACCAGCACGTCCACCAGCTCCCCACCGTGCGCGACGCGGTCGCCGATGCCTTGGCCGCCCTGCCCGGCGCCTACGTCCGTCTGTGCGGGGAGGCGGTGGCCGCCATCCTGCGCCGCGGCGTGGCGGTGCCGAAGACGTTGCTGATCGGCGGGCTGGGCGGCGGGCTGGCGCGGCGGGCGCGGGCGGGCGGCATTCCCGCGAACGACCGCTTCGCCGGTGTCTACGACTTCTCCGGACGTCAACCCTTTCCGGAGCTGATGGCGCGGTTCCTGGATCGTCCCACCGGGCGGCTGTTGGTGATGGTCCATCCCGGCATCCCGGACGAGGCCCTGCGCCGCGCCGACCCGCTGGTGGACCAGCGCAAGGTGGAGCACGACTATCTCAAGAGCCCGGCCTTCACCGCCCTGCTTGCCGAGCGGAACATCCGGCTTGCCCGCTTCGCCGAGTTTCCGGCGCCCTGACACCGCCTCCCGCTTCTCCGCACCCTCCGGCGGCATAGGCCCCGCCGGTCATTCTTGACCGCTCCATTTGTTCGCACCTACCATGATTGCGACGCGGTCGGATCGAGGGGGCTCTTCCTGGCGAAGAGACGAACAACACAATCCTCTCGGCAGGAAACGACCCACAAAAAGGGATGCGGGACATGCAAAACAACGGCCAGAAAAACGGCCAGAAAAACGGGATGTCGTCCGGGCCGCCGGGCGGCCAGGGTTCCAGCGGCTGGGTCGATTTCTGGAACCGTCCCAACGCCATCTACGCTAATCAGCGCAACCTGGAAGCGCATTTCGCCTGCCTGCAGAACGACCTCGACGCCCATCTTCCGGAGGGGGGGACCGTCTTGGATTTCGGCTGCGGCGACGCGCTCGCGGCGGAAGCCATGGCGAAGCGCTGCCGAAACGTCTGGCTGTACGACGCCGCCCCCGCGGTGCGGCAACGCCTGCGCGACCGGCTGTCCGGCCATCCGGGAATCCGGGTGCTCGACGACGATGACCTCGCCGCCCTGCCGACGGGCAGCGTCGATCTGGTTCTGGCGGTCTCCGTGCTGCAATACATCCCGCGCGAGGAGTTGGATGGCGTCCTTCACCGGTGGCGCCACCTGATCGGCGCGAGGGGGCGCATCCTGATCGCCGACGTGGTCGAGCCCGACACGCCGATGCTGCGCGACATCGCCAGCCAGCTCGGCATGGCGCGCCGGCACGGCTTCCTGATGGCGGCGCTGATGGGGCTGGGGCGCATGGCGCTGTCCGACTATCGCCGCATCCGGCGGGAGGCCGGCTTTTCCACCTACACGCCGGCGGAATTGCAGGCCCGGCTGTCCGCCGCCGGGTTGCGGGGCGATCGTCTGGCGAAGAACATCGGCCCGACGCCGCACCGCCATTCCTTCGTCGCCCATTCCCATGCTCGGCCGGCGGGCGGTCAGCCGGGGGACGATCCGGAGTTGAAGGTCCAATAGCGGTTCGCGCCAAAGCTCCACAGCATCACCAGCGCCGTGGCGGTGAGCTGGGCCGGCAGGTAATGCAGGCCCAGCCGCTGCGCCAAGGCCCACATGATGGCGCTGTTCAGGCACAGCCCCACCGCCGCGACGGCGACGAACTTCGTGGCGGTGGGCAGATGTTCCTGCTCGCTGCGGAAGACATGGCCGTAGTTGAGGAGGTAGCTGATGACGCCGCCGACGAGGAAACCCGCCGCCGAGGCCAGGACCGGCGGGGCTGCCACCAACTCCGACAGGGCTATGAGCACGCCGTAATGGCCGACCGCCGCCGCGCAGCCGACCGCCGCGAAGAGCAGGAACTGTACCAGCGGTGCGTACGCCGCCCGGCCCGTGGTCAATCCTCGTTCTCGACCCATTCCCTCTGCCGCAGCTTGTAGCGCTGGATCTTGCCGGTCTCCGTCCGCGGCAACTGTTCCAGGAACTCCACCGCGCGGGGGTACTTGTAGGGAGCGATCCGGTCCTTGACGTAGCATTGCAACCGTTCCGCCAGATCGTCGCTGGGCCGCACGCCGTCGCGGGTGACGATGAAGGCCTTGGGGATGGAGCCGCGCAGCGGATCGGGCGCCGCGATCACCGCGCACTCCTCCACCGCCTCGTGGCCGAGCAGAACGTCCTCCACCTCCAGGCCGGAAATCTTGTAGCCGGCGGAGACGATCAGGTCGTCGGTCCGCGCGTGATACCAGAAATAGCCGTCCTCATCCATGCGGAAGGCGTCACCGGTCAGGTTCCAGCCGTCCTGCACGTAATTCTCCTGGCGCGGGTCGTCCAGATAGATGCAGCCGGTCGGGCCGCGCACGGCCAGCCGTCCGATCTGGCCGGGGGGCAGCGGGGTCAGGCTGTCGTCGACCACGCGGGCCTCGTATCCCGGAACCACCTTGCCCGTGGCGCCCGGACGGACGGCGCCGGGCGGCGAATGCAGGACGGCGTTCAGCATCTCCGTGGTGCCGAAGCTGTCGAGGATCTCCATCCCCGTCACCGCCTGCCAGCCCTCCAGCGTCGTGGCGGGCAGCGGCTCTCCCGCCGAGACGCAGGCGCGCAGCGTGCGCAGCCCCTCGGCCAGGGCCGGGTCCTCCTCGATCCGCGCGGTCATGGCGCGGTAGACGGTCGGCACGGTGAACATCACCGTCGCCCTGTGCCGGGCGGTCATCTCCAGCAGCCGTTCCGGCGTGGCCCGGTCCAGCAGCACAACCGACGCCCCCACCCGAAGCGGGAACAGCAGCATTCCCCCCTGGCCATAGGCGAAGGCGAGCGACGGCGTGCCGCAGAACACGTCGTCGCCGCCGGTCTTCAGGAGCGATTGCGGCGACAGGTCGGCCACCGCCAGTAGATCGCGGTGGAAATGCGCGGTCGCCTTGGGCTTGCCGGTGGTGCCGGAGGTGAAGGCGATCAGCGCCACGTCGTCGGCGGCGGTGTCCACCGCAGCGAAGCCGGCGTCTGTTTCCTCCAGCCGCCCTTCCAGGTCGCCGCCATTGAAGGTCACGACGGGCATTCGCCCGCCCGTCGTTTCCGCCGCCGCGTTGATATCCTTGGCGAAGCGCGCGTCGCACAGCGCCAGCGAGACGGCGGCCCGCTCAATGATGCTTTCCAGCTCCGCCGCGCGCAGCAGCGGCATGGTCGGCACCACCACGGCGCCGGCCTTCAGCACCGCCATCCAGCAGGCGGCCAGCATCGGCGTGTTGGTCCCGCGCACCAGCACGCGGTTGCCCGGAACGATGCCGAACCGCTCGGTCAGCAGCCGCGCGATGCGGTCCACCGTGTCGCGGAAGCGGCCGTAGCTCCACACGTCGCCGTTTCCGATGACGCAGGGACGTTCGTCCCAGCCGCGCTCGCGCCAGACGTCCAGCAGGGCTGCGGCGGCGTTGAGACGCTCGGGATAGGTCAGTTCGGGGCGGTCGTAGGAAAAATCGGGCATCTGCGCCGGCGGCGGCAGCCGGTCGCGGGTGAAACTGTCGATATGACCGGACCGGATCATCCCCTGACGCCTCCGCCACGCACGGTGTTCTTGAGCTTTCCCAACAGCCCCATCAACTGGACCACGTCGCCGTGGGGCATTCCCGCCGTCAGCTCGGCCAGCCAGCGGCGTTGCGCCGCCGCGATGGCCTGCGCCAGGGCGCTGCCTTCGGGGGTGATCCGGACGAACTGCATGCGCCGGTCGTTCGACGCCGCGGCGCGCGTGACCAGCCCATCCGTGGTCAGCCGTTCTACAATGCCGGTGACGTTGCCGTTGGTGACCATCATGCGCTTCGACAGTTCTCCCATGGTCAGCCCCTCCGGCTGGCGGTCGAGCAGGCACAGCAGGTCGAAACGCGGCTGGGTGGTGCTGAACTCGTCGCGCAAACGGCTGCGCAGCCGGGCGCCGATCAGAACGGCGCACGCCGAAAGACGCAACCAGAGGCGCATCTCCGGGGAGGCGGCAAGGTCAGCCGCAGCCTCCACATCGACCGACACGTCCCCCTGCGCCCCGGCCGATGCCTCGGCCGCTGCGGTGGCGGGTCCCTTCACGGTCTGTCTCCACTCCCGGTGGGAGGCATCCGCCGCAGCGCCGCCTCCTCTTCGTTCGAAGGCTTACTGTAGTTGGACGCTCGGCCTTTGAGCCATGCAAGGAAAGAATGCTTGGTGCACAAGCAATAATCATCTGCGCAGGGATCGGGCGTTTTGCCCCAAGCGCGACGCGGCCTATTCGGCGCTCAGATACAGGTCGATTTCGGCCTGCTCCATGACGTGGGCGGTACCGTGGATGATGCCGTTGGCGACCTGGATGATTCGGTGGATCATCGCGACGGAGGTCTGGCAGTCCATCCTCAGCTTGTCGCCCGCCCCATCCTGAATGTCGACGGACACGCGCTCCAGCGTGTGGCGGACCACCTGATGCGCCTGGGCGATGGTGTCCTCGAACGGCCGCTTGAACTTGGCGGGGACGTGACCGTACGCTTCGATGGCCAGATCCTTGTCCGAGAATCCACTGTCGCGGAAATGCTCGGAATAGCTCTTGGGCTGCCAGATCAGGCATTCCTCCAGCATGTCGGGCATGTCCGGAATCATCTCGATCAGCATCACGATTTCATTGAAGTGATTGAGATAATCGGTCGCCAGCAAGGTCTTGTCGGAAATATTGGTGCCGACCACGCGCTGCCGCCAGGCATGAAAATCCGCCAGTTCGTCCGGCGCCATGCCGTCGGTCACCGACGGATCTGAGTCTGGCGGATCGGAATCGGGCGGATCGGAGTCTGCCGGGTCGAAATCTGGTTCGGTCATACGCGACTCTGGCATTCGCGGCCCTGGCATTCGCGGTTCGACAGGCACGGGTCTGGCGAGGCGGTGCCGGGCGGCTTCCAAGCCGTTCCGCCACCGGTGCGCGACGCCGGGGACAGTCAGTAATATTGCACTCATCCCGGCGCAAGCCCACCGGCGCGCTTTTTTTTGATGCCGTGCAAAAAAACGCCGCCGGCGCGTCCCCGCTGGGACAGGCGCTGCGGCGGCAGTGACTGGCGGTTCAGGGAGGAATCACACCATTGGCACTCCCAACAACCGGCCTTTGCCGATTGTTCCGTTTCCCTCGCATGTGCAGCGACCGGACCGGGGTCAGGCCTCCCGAAAAGCCCTCGCGCCCGAGCGAACGGGGTATGGCGCCGCCCGATCGGCTCAGGGACTTAATCCGATCAAGCTATCCCGAATAACCCTTTCGTCTTCACTCCCGATACGGCGCGAACTGCGCCATATGAACTTAACTTTGTAAGCGATCGGACGGGAACATTCGGCAAAGTCCGGAAAACGCGGCAGGCAAGCCAGCGCCCCTCGGCGGTTCGCACTGGCTGGAGGTACGGGGAAAAAGTCATGGATCACAACACCCGCCACCTGATGGAACATCTGCCCTATCTGCGACGCTATGCGCGGGCCTTGACCGGCACATCGACGCAGGGGGATGCCCTGGTGACGCGCACGCTGGAATGGTACCTGGACGGGCCGGGCGGGTCGACGGCGGTGGACCTGTCGCGCGGCTCGCTCTACCGATACCTGAACCAATTGCAGGACAGTTCCGGCGCCCGCGCCGGCGCTCCCGGCTCCCATCCGGTCGAAGCCGCGCTGCACAGCCTGGACGAGATGGATCGCCGCCTCTACCTGCTCGTCAATCTGGAGGATCTGCCGGTCGCCGACGCGGCCATCGTGCTGGGGATTGCTCCGGAGGACGCCGTGGAGCGGCTGAATTTCGCCCGCGAGCGGGTGCGGACAAGGCTGACGGCGACGATCCTGATCGTCGAGGACGACGCCATCATCGCCTTCGATCTGGCGGAGACCGTGCGCGGCATGGGCCACACCGTCTGCGGCAACGCCGCCACCATGGACGAGGCGCTGACGCTGGCCTCCCGCCATGCGCCGACGCTGGCGCTGATGGACATCCGTCTGGCCGAGGGCGACAACGGAATCGAGGTGGCGCGGGAGCTTCGCCGCCAGCGCTTCCTGCCGGTGATCTTCGTCACCGCCTTCCCCAACGAGTTGGCCAAGCAGGGGCTGGAGCATCTGGGCCCGGTGATCCCCAAGCCCTTCACCCGCGAGCAGATCGAGCAGGCGATCACCCGCGCCGTCTTCACCCCCCACCCCGAGGAAGCCTCGCTCGCCATGAAACACTGAGGTTCCGCGGAGGGCTGGGGAAGCCCAGCCGTTACTTGAAGACCACGGTGCGTCCGCCGTTCAGCAGGACGCGGTGTTCGACGTGATAGCGGACCGCCCTAGCCAGCACGATGTTCTCGATGTCACGCCCGATGGCCACCAGGTCGTCGGGCGTCATCGTGTGATCGACGCGCTCCGCCTCCTGCTCGATGATCGGCCCCTCGTCGAGGTTCGAGGTGACGTAGTGGGCCGTGGCGCCGATCAGCTTCACGCCGCGGGCGTGCGCCTGATGGTACGGCTTGGCGCCCTTGAAGCTGGGCAGGAAGGAATGGTGGATGTTGATGACCCGCCCGGCCATCCGTTCGCACAGGGCCGGGGACAGCACCTGCATGTAGCGGGCGAGCACGACCAGATCGACCTTCTCCTGCTCCGCGATCTCCAGCAGACGGGCCTCCTGCTGGGCCTTGGTGTCGCTGGTCAGCGGCAGATGGTGGAAGGGAATGTTGTGCCACGCCGCGAGCTGGTAGAAGTCGCGGTGGTTGGACACGATGGCCGGGATCTCGATCGGCAGATAACCGGTGCGGTAGCGGTACAGCAGGTCGTTCAGGCAGTGCCCGAACTTCGACACCATGATCAGCACCCGCTGGCGCCGCCCGGCGTCGTGCAGCTTCCAGGTCATGCCGAAGCGCTCGGCCACCTGCTCGGCAAAGGCCGCCTGAAGCTCCGCCTGCGACGGCCCCGACGCGGCGGCCGAGAAATGAATGCGCAGGAAGAACAGATTGGTCCCGCGGTCGCCGAACTGCGCGCTGTCGATGATGTTGCACGACCGCTCGGCCAGGAAGCCCGACACGGCATAGACGATGCCCACGGCATCGGGGCACGAGACGGTGAGGATGTATTCGGAACCGGTGCCGGACATGCGCGCCTACCATTGCGACCTGGACTCAAGGGCGAATTCCCTAGCACGATCGTCCGCGGGATGCATCGTGCAATGTGGGAATACCGGAACGCCCCTCCGGCAGCATTTGGTAAGGATTCCCATGCGACAATGCGCCGTTTCGGCATCGGGCCGACGGCGGAGGCGAGCCATGGGCATGGGTGGAAAGATCATCGGCGAATACGCCAAGGGCAAGGTTGATAAGCTGCTGACCCCGGAAGCGGCGGAAAGCACGTCGCGGCACCGGATCATGCACTTCCTGGAGAACATGGAAGCGGCGGTCCTGGAAGCGAATTGCGAGGTGATGGGGCGCGAGCTTCCCAACCTCAACCAGACCTCCTTCCTGCGCATGGCCGTCCGGGTGGCGGAGCTGCGGGCCGACTATCTGCGGGCCGGGTTGAAGGTGGCGGATCACCGCCATCCCGACGCCGCCGCCATCGAGGAGCTGGCCCGCGTCCGCCGCGCCTACGAGGAGATGCAGGCCGTCTTCGAAGCGGCGGAACGGGTGATCGAGCGGGGGTACGTGAAGCTGGGATGAGTGCCCCTTCCCCCAGCGTCACGACCGGGTCGAGTTCAGGGCTTCAGGCGTCCATGCCGGGATGGCGGTAGACCATCGGTCCCGGCCCGCCCTCCTCGCCGTTCTTCTCCGGAAGCTGCGGCTGCGGCAGGGCGTGGAATTTGGGCTTGTCGGGGTCCAGCGTGTTTTCGAAGGGCAGGGTCATCGCCATGCCGGACCGGTTCCTTTCCGCCTCGCGCATCGCCTGCTGGAGCTGTTCGGCCAGCTTCTGGTCCCAGGCCAGCTTGTAGTAGCGCGGCTCGGCCCCGCCCTCCAACTGGAGCCACAGGTAGATCCCCTGCCCCTCCTTGATCTGGGCGCCCAGAATGGTGGCCTGGGCGGTGGCGCTCTGCGCCCATTCCATGCGGACAGGCTTCGGCTTGCTCAGCAGGTCGGCCATGCCGGCGTAGGCGACCGGCATGAAGCCGATGGAGACGGCGACCGCCGACACCTTCACCCACAGCCGGCGCGGCGCCCAGATGGCGATGGTGGCGAGCGTGGCGGCCAGCGCGACCGCGGCGACCTGGAAGTCGAGCAGTTGGGTCATGATTTCCTTCCGCTGCGCAGGGGCTTGTAAAGGCTGTGCACGCTGTCGCCGACCAATTCGCCGGACTCCGTCAGCTTGAAGCGGAAGACGGTCAGCTCCTGCCCCTCCCGGTCCAGCTGGACGGTGGTGGCGAGGAGCTGGCGCGCGTTGTCGCCGTCCGGCCGCTTGGCGCTGACCACCACGGTGACCGGGACCGGGAAGACCGTCGCCTTGTTGCGGTAGAGATGCAGGTTCACCGCGTATTCGCCGGGCGGGATGCCGCGGCTGTAGCTGGTCTCGTAATTCAGTTTCGTCGGGTCGGCGTTGCGGCCGAGATCGTCGCGCAGCAGGTTGAAGATTACGCCGGACTTGTTGGAATAGCCGACCGGCACGTCGCCCGGCGCCTCCACCCACAGGTCCACGTCGGCGTCCAGCTCGTCGGGCCAGCGCGCCTCGACCATCACGTTGCCGGGCGCCGCGACGCCGGCCGTGTCGGCCTGCTTGGCCTCGGGCCGGATGTGGGGAAGCAGCAGGATGACCACCGCCACGAAGCCGCAGAGCGCCAGCGTGATGACGTCGCGGAAGACGGTGCCGGCGTCGTCGTCCTCGAACTGGTCAAGGGCCTGCATGGCGTTCCCCCACGGCGACGATCTCGGTGATCAGGTTCACCGTGGCGCCCGAAAGCAGGCTGATGTTGATGTTCAGCCAGATGTTCAGGACGCCGCCGACCAGCGTGGTGTAGAGCGCGACCGCCATGCCCTCGATCAGCTTCGACACCATCGGGCCGATGGCGGCGACGTCGCCGGCCTTCTCCGGGTCGACGCCCGACAGGGCCATGATGAAGCCGATGACCGTGCCGATCAGACCGAGGATCACCAGGGTCGAGGAGATCTGCCGCACCGTGCCGATGCGCGCCGACAGCTTGAACTTCAGGGACGACGCGGCGATCGACCGCGCCCCGGAATCCCGCCCGCGAACCTCCGCCAGATAGCGTGCGGCGCGCGACGGGACGGAGGGGTCGAATTCCTTGGCGCGGTTCAATTCGCGGCTGGTGCGCAGGATGCGTTGCGCCGACAGGGCCAGTCCGGCCAGGAAGACCAAAAGGATCAACAGGCACAGATGCGTGCTGTCGGTGGCGACGATGGGGTCGATCAGCCCCTCCGCCCAGGCGGCGGCGAGAAGGGCGAAGCCCGCGGCGTTGACGACCGCGAAGCGCAGAAGCAGCAGGTAGCGTTGCGACACCAGCGAGAGGCCGGCGGTCAATTCGCCGCCGCGTCGGCGGCGCACGGTGGGCACGAGGGAGTGAACGGGGACGTTCTGGGCGTCTTCGGCCAAGGCGTCCGAAACAGCGTCCGTCATCGGGCAGCCCTCCATCCAGGGAGCAGGGAGCGTTCGGACTGGCACCCCGCAACCGGCGTGCCAGCGGTTCGTCGTCGGTCTCACCCGGTCCCGCAGCCTGCCGCCCCGGCCCGTTCATGTGCTTGGCCGGATGGGATGAATCGCCCCTGTGACAAACAGGCTACCCCGGAAGTCTGCCAAGCGCGTCCGGCGCGCCCATTGCTTTGGATCAACCGGTTCCGCGATTTCGGGCACGACCGTGATTAATTTTCAGTCATAGTTTAGGACGCGACTCAATCACTGCTCATTGAATAAGCAGAATTATGCTGCGATGCAGCATTTCAATGCTGCGCCGCTACAATGCTCGACAGAGCGCATGCGAATACAGAAAACCCCTTTCCCGCCGGTGCAGGAAAGGGGTCGGTGGACGGAATTGTTCGTATTCGTGCGATCAGACGTCGCTGTAATGTTCCAGTTCGCGCCGCAGGTCGGTAACCTCGCGCTGCAAAGCAACCACCCGGCCGATGTCGGGAGCCGTGCGGCGCTCTTCCTTTTCGAGTTCGTCTTCGACCTCGCGCTGCTCCTGCCGGATGATGTTGAACAAGGCTTTCCTCAACATCGCCACCTCCCGAGCTTATTTCTAAAATTTTAGCGCTTTCGACCATCATCATCAAGGAATTCTTGGAAAGAGTCGAATCTTCGTAGGGTGGCGACGCCCTTCATGACGGCTTGGCCGCGACAATTGGCGGAGCTAACCCACCCGGCCTTGACAACCCTTTTGCGCGTCCCCATTGGTTAACGCTCACACCTTGGGCTCAACCTCAGGCCTGTTCGGGCCGGACGCCGCCTTTCCGATCGCGCTCAGGACTTTTGGTTTCGGCGGCCCCAACTCCTTGCGGAATCAGGGGCGAATGGAACGCAGACGTCTTCTCCAGCTGGCGCTGACCGTCCCCCTCGCCGGGGCCGGCGCCTTGCTGCTCCCGCACGCCGCGGGCGCCCAGACCAAGCCCCGCCCGGCGGCGCGGCAGCGCATGGTTGTGCTCGACCCCGGCCACGGCGGCATCGATCCCGGCGCCATCGGCGTCCGCGGCACCCAGGAAAAGGAGATCACCCTGCACATCGCGCAGGAGGTGGGGCGCCTTCTGTCCCGGCAGCACCGGCTGGGGGTGACGCTGACCCGCGACGGCGACCGCTTCCTGTCGCTGGGCGAGCGGGTGGATGCGGCGCGCGAAGCGCGGGCCGACCTGTTCGTGTCCATCCACGCCGACAGCGCGCCCAACCGCGAGGCCCGCGGCCTGTCCGCCTACACCCTGTCCGAGAAAAGCTCCGACTCCTTCGCGGCAGCCCTGGCGCACAAGGAAAACGCCGTCGACCGGCTGGGCGGCGTCGACGTGAAGGACGCCAAGAAGGCCGTGAAGGAAATCCTGCTGGACCTGACGGCGCGCCACACCCGGCACGCGGCGCTGGTGGCCCGGCACGCGATCGTGAAGGGAGCGGGCAAGGACATTCCGCTGCTGGACAACCCGATGCGCTCGGCCAACTTCGCGGTGCTCAAGGCGCCGGACGTCCCGTCCGTTCTGCTGGAAACCGGCTTCCTGTCGAATCCGAAGGACGAGGCGATCCTGCGCGACCCCAAGGCGCGGCAGAAGATCGCCCGCGTTCTCGCGCGCGAAATCGCCGGTCTTGTGACGCGCGCGCCCTTCGCCTAGCCCGGATTCCTTCGCGCTCGCAGCGAGTGAAACATTCGTGCATCACCCTGGGACAAAACCACGATGAAGCCTGACACTCCCAAGATTCCCCATTGCCAACGCACCTGCGGCATGACTTTTTCCGCCCGCCCGTTCTTTCGGCGGGCCGGGGATCGGAGGCAGAGCGTGTCGGGGTTTGGCCGCCTTTGGGCGCTGGTCGGGATGGCCGCTGTCGCGGGTCTTGCGTCTGGCTGCGCGCCCGTCGTGCTGGGCGCCGCCGGGGGCACCGCCGTCGTCGCGGCCAGCGAGCATCGCGGCCTGTCCGGCTTCGCCTCGGACACCGAGATCAAGGCCCGCATCAACCACCTGTGGTTTCAGCATTCGCTGGAGATGCACAGCCGCATCGGCCTGACGGTCGATCAGGGCCGCGTGCTGCTGACCGGCCGCGCCACCGACGCCCAGATGCGCCTCGACGCCGTACGCCTGTGCTGGCAGGTCGAGGGCGTCAAGGAAGTCATCAACGAGATCCAGGTGGACACGGACTCGGGCATCATGGACAGCGCCCGCGACACCTGGATCACCACGCAGCTGCGCACGAAGCTCACCTTCGATTCGCAGATTCACAGCCAGAATTTCAGCATCGATACCGTCAACGGAGTCGTCTATCTCATGGGTCTGGCCACCCACCAGGGCGAGCTCGACCGCGTGATCGAGCACGCCCGCACGCTGCCGAACGTCCAGCGTGTCGTCAATTACGCCCGCGTCCTCTAGCGCACCAGGGTTTCCGCACCGCCATGGCCATCCTGCCCGCCCTCGCCCGCCGTCTTGCCGCCTCCGCCGCCATGAGCCTGCTCGTGGCGCTGGCGGCGTTCACCGTGGCGGCGGGAGGGGCCGGCGCTCCGGCGATGGCGCAGCAGCCGCAGCCCGACCAGGGGCCGGCCAACCGCCTGTTCGTCCAGGCGATGCAGATGATCCGGCAGGCGGACAACACCTACGACATCGCCGAGGAAAGCCGATTCCTGAAGGAGGCCGACCGGCTGCTGAACGAGATCGTCGTCAAGTATCCGGACAGCGCGCTGGCCGTTCAGCTCGTCACCAACCAGTTCGTCGGCGACTTCGACTTCTTCGAGTTCCGCTCGCGCATCCGCTCGCTGGTCTGCAACGAGCCGATGACCTCACTGTGCTTCCTGCACCGCGTGGCGGAAATGCTGCCCCCGGTGGAGACGCCGATCACCGCCGCGCGCTGGGATTGGCTGTCGCTGGCCGTCGCCTACAACACAATCGGCGACACCGCGCGGTCGAAGGAGATCATCGCGCCCTTCGTCAGCGCGGTGCGGCGCGGTGCGGCGTCCGACGGGGCCGGCCAGGATCTGTTCGTCGCCCGCGCGCTCGCCCTGATGGGGCAGAGCCAGCTGGCGCTCGACATCACCCGGCAGATCCCGGAATGCTCGACCCGCATCTACAACCTCGCCGACATCGCCAAGGCGGCGGCGTGGCGTGGCGACATGGCGCTGGCCGGCCAGCTTGCCGAGGAGGCCAAGGCCTACGCCACCGCCCGCAACTGCAGCTGGGAGCTGGGTCTGGTCGCCCAGACTCTGCTGCGCGCTGGCAAGGAGGGGGCGGCCCGCACCCTGTTCCTGAACACGGTGGAGACTCAGTTTTCCAAATTCCGTGAGACCAAGACCGACTGTTGCCCGCCGGAGCTGGCCGTCGCCGCGGCGGAGCTGGGCGACACCAATCTGGCTCTCGGCCTGCTGCGCACCGTGCAGGACGAGAATCCTTGGACGATCCCGGCGGTGCTGGGCCGCATCGCCCGCCGCTCCGACGCCTCGGTGGCGCTGTCCTACGCCGAGCAGGTGCAGGACCTCGACATCCGCGGCGAGGCCCTGGCGGAGCTGATCGAGGCGGCGCTGAAGCGCGGCGACCCGACCAGCGCCAACGAGCTGATGAAGCGGCTGACCCGACTGGTGGACGAATCCGCCGGCCGCCGTCCCGGCCTGCTCGCCCAGAAGGCCAAGGCGGAGAAGGTGATGTACGGCGACGACCGCTGGCGCAAGAGCTTCCAGGGCTCGCTCAACGCCGCGGACCGGGCGAGCAACTTCGTCCGCCGCGACATCGGCGCCCCGCTGCTCGCCGCCCTGGTGCGGATCGAGACCGGCCTGCCGATGCTCGACTGAGGCTGGCTAGCGGCCTCGTCAGGGCCGCGCCGCCAGCACCACCAGCCCGGCCACCGGCGCACCGCTCTCATGGCGCAGGGTATCCGGGCAGAGGCGCAGGTTGGTCAGCCCTGCGGCGCTCAGGCCGTCCCGCACATGGCCCTCCGTATGGGCGTAGCGGCCGTGCGGGCTGACCCGCCAGGGCGCCCCGCCCTCCTCCAGCCGCTCCACCGTGAAGGCCAGCCGCCCACCGGGACGCAGCGCCACGGCGGCCTGCGCCAGCACCCCGTCCAGCGCGCCGAAGTAGCACAGCACGTCGGCGGCCACGATCAGGTCGAAGGCCGCCGGATGGGCCGACAGGAAGGCGCCGAGTTCCGCCTCCTCCAGCGCGTCGTAAAGGCCACGGGCGGCGGCGCGCTCCAGCATGCCCGGCGACAGGTCCACCCCGACCAGCCGCCGGGCCGGGCCGCGCAGGAAAGGGCCGCACAGGCCGGTGCCGCAACCGGCGTCCAGAACGTCCAGCGACCCGTCCACCACGATCCCCGCCCCGGCCAGCGCCTCCGCGAGCAGCGTCGGCGCACGGTAGCCCAGCTCGCCGAGCAGCTTGTCGTCGAACTCCCCGGCGAACAGGTCGAACACCTGCCGCACATAGGCGTCGGACGCCCGTTCTTCGGCGTCCAGCCCGGCGATCGCGGCGCCGATGTGCCGGGCCACCGGATGGTCGGGATGGTCGCGCAGCCAGAGCCGGGCGAAGCATGCCGCCTCCTCGTGCCGCCCCTCCTCGTGAAGCAGGTAGAGGGCGCCGGACAGGTTGTCGTGCGCCTCGTCCCACGCGGGCCGCAGGGCCAGGGCGCGGCGGTAGGCGGTGGCGGACTCGGTCAGCCGGTCGCCGTCGCGCAACAGGTTGGCGAGGTTGTTGAACGCCTCGGCATAGGCCGGTTCCTCGACCAGCGCCCGGCGGAAATGCCGCTCGGCCGGCACCGCGTCGCCCGCCGCCTTCAGGGCCGAAGCCAGATTGTAATGGACCAGCGGATGGTCGAGGCCGCAGGCCAGCGCCTCGCGATAGGCCACCACCGCCTCCTCCGCGCGGTCCAGGGCGCGCAGGACGTTGCCCAGGTTGTTGTGCGCCTCCGCGAAGCGCGGGTTCAGCGCCAGCGTGCGGCGGTAGGCCGCTTCCGCCTCCACGGCCAGCCCGTCCGAGGCCAGGGCGTTGGCCTCCGCATAGAGGCGCATCGCCTGAGCGGCCAATCCGCCGAGCCTCCCCACGCCACGGGCCAGCAGGCCCGGACGCGGCGACGGGGAACGGGGCGGATCGCTCGGTTCGGACACGGAACGGCTCCTGAATGGGGCATGGGCTAACAGCATCTTTACCGGGAACCGGTGAACATGGCACTCCCTTCCGGCAACAGACCGGTGGAAGGCCCTGAGACACGGGTCCGGATCGGGCAGACGGAAAAGGCGAACCCCATGAACCAGCCCCCCGACCAGGCTTCGCCGACGACACCGGACGACGTCGCCGCCCGGCTCGGCCGTGCCGTCGCCCACCATCGGGCGGGCCGGCTGGCCGATGCGGAACGCGACTACCGCACCGTCCTGGCCGCCGACCCGCGCCACCCCGACGCGCTGCATCTGCTGGGCGTTCTGGCGCTCCAGGCCGGGCATCCCGGCCCCGCCGTGGAGCTGATCGAGGAAGCCATCCGGCAGGCCGGCGGCGTCGCCGACTACCACGACAATCTGGGAAGCGCGCTCGCCGCGCTGGACCGCCACGCCGAGGCGGCGGACGCGCACCGCATGGCCGCCGCGCTGACTCCCCTGTCGGCCCAGCCGCGCCACAATCTGGGCAACGCCTTCCAGGCGCAGGCGCTGCCGGGATTGGCGGCGCTGGCCTTCACCACGGCGGTGGAGCTTGAACCGGGCTACGCCAAGGCCTGGTACAACCTCGGCAACGCGCTGCGCGCTCAGAACCGCCTTGCCGACGCCTTGCGCGCCTTCGCCCGCGCCGCGGTGCTGGCCCCTGCGATGGTCGAGGCCCACACCAACCTCAGCGATGCCTTGAGCGCCGCCGGGCGGCTGGACGAGGCGCTGGCCCAGGCCCGCGCCGCGCTGCGGCTGCGGCCCGACGACCCGAAGGCCCACCACAATCTCGGCACCGCCCTGCAACGCAAGGGCGCCTATGAGGGTGCGGAGATCGCCTACCGTGAGGCGCTGAAGCGCGCACCCGACAACCCGGTGACGCTGAACGATCTGGGCAGCGTTCTTCTGAAGCTGGGACGCCCCGCCCAGGCCGAGCGGTGCTTCCGCAAGGTGCTCAGCCGGAACCCCCACGCCGTCGAGGCCATCCACAACCTCGGCAACGCGCTTCGGGCGCAGGGGCAGTTCGCGAAGGCGGAAGCCTGTTACGAGGAGGCGCTGGCCCACGACCCGAACCTCGCCAGCGCCAGCGACAACCTCGCCGTCATCGCCCTTCTGCACGGACGGCTGGAGCGCGGCTGGGAGGGCTACGAACGGCGCTTCGCCGCCGGCCGGGTTCTGCCCGACCGGCGGATCGACGCGCCGCGGTGGCGCGGCGAGGGGCTGCGCCGGCGCCGACTGCTGATCTGGCGGGAACAGGGGATCGGGGACGAGATCCTGTTCGCCTCCTGCTATGGCGATGTGATCGCCTGGGGCGGCGGGCCGGTGACCATAGAAACCGACCCGCGGCTGGTCGGCCTGTTCGCCCGGTCCTTCCCACGCGCGACGGTGCGGGCGGAAACGCTGGATGCCGAAGGGCGGGAAACCATGGTTCCCCCCGACGTCGACCTTCAGATTCCGGCGGCCAGCCTACCCGGACTGCTGCGGGGAACGCTCGCCTCCTTCGACCAGTTCACGCCCTGGCTGAAGCCCGATCCGGCCCGCACCGCCCTGTGGCGGGACCGGTTGGATGCCCTTGGGCCGGGCCTGAAGGTCGGCATCGCGTGGCGCAGCCAGCTTGCGACGCCCGAGCACAAGGGCGCCTACACCACCTTGGACCAGTGGGCGCCCCTGTTCGCGCTGCCGGGAATGGTGTTCGTCACCCTGCAATACGGCGACTGCGCGGCGGAGATCGCGGCGGCGGAGAAACGCTTCGGTGTGACCATCCACCGCTGGGACGATCTGGATCTGAGGGACGATTTCGAAGCCGCGGCGGCCCTGACCGCCAATCTGGACCTCGTCATCACCCCGGCGATGGCGGCGGGTGAGTTGGCCGGGGCCTTGGGCGTGCCGGTGTGGCGCTTCGGGCACCGCGACTGGACGCAGCTCGGCACCGCCGTCCGCCCCTGGTTCCCGACGATGCGTCTGTTCCAGCCACGTGCAGGCGAAACCTTCGGCGAGGTGCTGGCGGGCATGGCGCGCGGCCTTGCCGCGATGCGGCCCGCTCCGCCCCCTGTTCCCGACCGCGTGGCCGCTCCCCCCTCGGCCCCGACGTCGCCGCCGCCCGCCGATCCGGAAGCCTTGTTGAACCACGCCATCGCCCTGCACCGGGCGGGGCGGCTGGACGACGCCATGGCGGCCTACCGCGCGGTCCTCGATCTGGCGCCACGGCACGGCGACGCGCTCCATCTTCTCGGCCTGACCCGGCATCAGGCGGGCCATCACGCGGAGGCGGAGCGCAACATCGCGGCGGCGCTCCGGATCGATCCGGATTTCCCCACCGCCTGGAACCATCTGGGCCTCGTCCAGCAGGCCCTGAACCGCCCGGACCACGCCCTCGCCTGCTTCCGCCGGGCGATCGCGCTGCGCCCGGACTTCCCCGAGGCGATGACCCACATGGGGCTGAGCATGAACGGGCCGGACCGGCTGGCCGAGGCCAAGCGCTGGCACCGCCGGTCCATCCATCTCGCCCCGGCCAACCCGGCGGCCCACACCAACCTGGGCTACGCCTGCGAAGTGGAAGGACGCTTCGACGACGCCGCGGCCCATTACCGGCGCGCCCTGACCCTGCGGCCGGACTCCGCCGACACCCTGAACAACCTGGGCACCCTCGCCAAGATGGCGGATCGTCCGGCCCTCTGCCGGCACTTCCTCGACCGCGCCCTGCGGGTGGCTCCCGGGCTGGCGCTCGCCGCCTGGAACGTCGGGCTGATGGCCCTGGCGGACGGCGACCTCGTCACCGGCTGGGCCGGTTACGGTCGCCGTTTCTCCGCCCGCCAGCTTCAGCGGGCGCGCCGCATCGCGCTGCCCGTCTGGAACGGCGAGCCCCTGCACGGGCGCCGTCTGCTGGTCTGGCCGGAGCAGGGGCTGGGCGACGAGATCCTCTTCGCCTCCGTCTTCGGCGACCTCAAGGAGAGCGGCGGGTCCGTGGTCCTGGAGTGCGATGCGCGCCTGGTGTCCCTCTACGCCCGCGCCTTTCCCTGGGCAACCGTGCGGGCGGAATCCGTCACCGCCGACGGGCGGGAGCGGTTCGACCCGCCGGATTGCGACCTGCAGATCGCCGCCGGCTCCCTGCCCGCCCTGCGGCGGGACCGGCTGGAGCGCTTTCCGGCCCGCCCGTCCTTCCTAACTCCGGACCTGGAACGGGCCGCCCTCTGGCGGGAGCGGGTGGACGCGCTCGGCCCCGGCCTGAAGGTGGGCATCAGTTGGCGCAGCCAGATCGTCACGGCGCACCGCGAAGGCGCCTACACCCGCATCACGGATTGGCTGCCGCTGCTGGAGGTGCCCGGCCTCCGCATCGTCAACCTGCAATACGGCGACTGCGCCGCCGAATTGGCCTCCATCGAGCCGGACGGCGTGCAGCGCGTCCATCGCTGGGACGATCTGGACCTGAAGAACGATCTGGAGGGCGTGGCGGCCCTGATGGCGGCGCTCGACCTCGTCATCCTGCCCGCCACCGCCGCCGGTGAGTTGGCGGGCTCCCTGGGGGTGCCGGTCTGGCGGCTGGGCAGCCGTGACTGGACCTGGATGGGCAGCGGGGTGCGGCCCTGGTTCCCCACCCAAAGGCTGATCGCGCCACACCCCGGCGAGACCTCCGCCGACCTGCTCCGCCGAATTGCCCGGATGCTGACCCGGATGATGACGAACCCCAACCCCGACGAGGTATGACGACGCAAGGAAACTCCGCCTTTTGGTCTAATTCCGCAACGAACGGCAAAAGGCAGGCCTATGCGGCGAATCGTCCTACCCCCCCATCGTAAGGGGCGGTCACCCCCCGTCTTTGGAGTACTAGGACAAAAGTTTGGGGTTGTTTGGCAGCACGGATGGGTGAACACTATGGTTTCCGGCCTGCCGGACTTGGCAGGAGCCGGTTCGATCTGACGGAGAGCAGCCCATGCACACTGATGCTCGCCTATCTTCCTTGCAGGAAAAGCACCTGCGTCTCGACCGCGCCATCCTCGACGAGGAGAAGCGTTCGTGGCCTGACGATAGTGCCATCAAGCGGATGAAGCTTGAGAAGCTCCACCTCAAGGAAGAAATTGATCGCTTGGCCAGAACCAGTCACAGGGTGAATTAACACCCTTCCGGATCGATCCGATTCGAAAAGTCGGGAGCGGCGGACGGTTCGCTCCCGGCTTTCTTTATGTTTTCTTTCCGACGACTGGCGCCGCCTTGGGACGGAGCCCGGCCAGACGGCGCGCGATTGTCGGCAAGGCGCCGGACGCCGGCTGTCCCGGCGGCGCGGGGATCAAAGCCATGGTCGGGAACCAGGGCCGCGCCCCGGTGCCGAGCGCCGTCCAATCGCCCGGTGGCCCGAACCGCCAGACCGGCATGCCCAGCGCTCCCGCCAATTCCCCCACCGAACTCGCCGGCGTGACGACAAGGTCGAGCGCCGTCATCAGGGCCGCCACGCCATCCAGGTCGTCCTTCAGGTCCAGATCGTCCCAGCGGTGGATGGTCACGCCGAACCGACGCTCCGCCTCGGCGATCTCGGCGGCGCAGTCACCGTATTGCAGGGTGACGACAACCACCCCCGGCAGCGCGAACACCGGCCCCCACATGTCCAGCGGTGCGTAGGCTCCGCGACGCTCCGCCGTCATCAGCCCGCTGCGCCACGCAATGCCGACCTTCAGGCCGGGGCCGAGCGCGTCCACCCTCTCCCGCCAACGGGCGGCCCGCTTCGGGTCGGCGGTCAGAAAGGATGGGCGTTGCGGAAAGTGGTCGAGGCGGGTCCGCAACCAGCGTGGCAACGATCCCATGGCGACGTGGCGGTCGATGCCGGCGCAGGGCGCCTCCGGGTCCGCCGGGGCCGGACGCCACTCCGCGCGGGGGAAGGACCGCGCGAACAGCGGCACCAGCCGTCGGTCGCACTCCACCACCACGGCGGCGGCCCGCGCGATCAGCTCGTCCAGGCAACCGGCGAACAGGATCTCGTCACCGATCCCCTGTTCCGCCCAGACCAGAAAGCGAAGGCCGGAGGGGTCCTCCCCCTCCCAGGCGGGAACCGGGACGACCCGGGCGGCACCGGACAGCTCACGGGCGCGGAAGCGGGCGTCGTAGCCGGCCCAGCCCGTCTCCAGCCGGCCGCGGGCCAGATCCAGCAGCCCGAGGTTGAAGGCGGCCGCCGGATGCCCCGGCTCAACCGCCAGGGCACGGCGGCACCAGCGCTCCGCCGCGACGGCTTCGCCCCGGTCCCGCAGCAATCGGCCCAGGTTGCCCAACGCATCCTCTTGCGCCGGCGCCAGGGCCAGCGCGCGGACCAGCGCCCGCCGCGCGTCGTCCAGCCGCCCCACCCGGCGCAGCGCCACCCCCAGATTGAGCCAGCCAACCTCGCGGTCCGGGGCCAGGCGCAGGGCGTGGCGATGGCGCCCCTCGGCCGCCTCCAACGCGCCGAGCCGGGTCAGCACGGCGCCCCAATTGTCATGCGCCTCCGCCAGCACCGGGTCGGCCAAGGTTGCCCGGCGGTGAGCCTCGGCGGCGGCGGTCAGCTCGTGCGCCGCCTCCAGCGCGTTGCCGAGATTGGTCAGAGTGGCCGCGGCGGCGGGCTGCAGGGCGAGCGCCAAACGGAACCGACGCACGGCCTCCGGCGCACGGCCAAGCGCCAGCAGCACGGTTCCCAGGCTCGATTGGGCCGCACCGTAAGTGGGCAGCGCGTCCAGGGCACGGGTGATGCGCGCCGCACCCGCATCGGAATCGCCGCTTTGGTGCGCCAGCAATCCCGACAGGTGAAGAGCGACCGGGTGGTCGGCCCGCGCCGTCAGCACGCGCTCGTACAGCGGAGCCGCCTCGGCCAGCCGACCGTCCCGGTGATGGGCGGCGGCGGTGTCCAGCAGCGCGTCCGGATCACATGCAACATCGCCGGGCGGCGGTTCGTCGTCCCCGGGCATGAGCCGGCGCAGCGTGGCCGCCATCCGGCCCATGACGGCGTCCAGCCCTTCGCAGGGGCGTGGTTGGAAGAGTCGCATCGACGGGAACCAGGGACGGACGCCGGTGCCGAGCTGCGTCCAGTCGCGATGCCCAAAGCGCCACACCGGCACGCCGAGGGCGCCGGCCAGTTCGCCGGAGGAGACTGCGGGCGTGAGGACGAGATCCAGATTGGCCGTCAGGGCCGCCGCGCCCTCGAAGTCGTCCTTGAGATTGAGATCGTCCCAGCGGTGGATGGTCACGCCGAAGCGAGCCTCCGCCGCCGCGATCTCCGCCTCGCAATCCCCGTACTGCAGATTGACGAAGACCACGCCCGGCACGGCGAACAGCGGCGCCAAGGCGTCGAGCGTGACGTAGGCGGCCCGCCGCTCCCCATCCATGATCTGGCTGCGCCACGCGATGCCGACCCTCAGTCCCGGCCCCAGAACGGCCAGCCGGTCCCGCCAGTGGTCCACACGTCCGGGATCGGGCACCAGCCAGGGCCGGGCCGGGAACCGCTTCCTATCGGACCGCAGAAACCGCGGTAGCGACGCGGCGGCGACCTGCACGTCCACGTCACGCGGCTCCACGGTCGGCGGGCGGACCGTCGCTCCGGGGAGGGAGCGTGCGAAGAGCGACACCAGACGGCGGTCGCATTCGACCACCAGATGCCCGGCGCGGCGCAGCAGATCGGGATAGCAGGAGGCGAAGAGAATCTCGTCGCCCACCCCCTGCTCCCGCCAGACCAGCAGGCGGGCGGAGGCGACGTTCTCGCCACGCCAGGGCCGCGCGGCGAAGCGCCGCTTCTGGTCGCCGAACTGGGGGGTGTTGAAGCGCCAGTCATGCTCCGCCCATCCGGGGCGAAGCTCCCCCTGCTCCAGAAGCAGGAGCGACAGGTTGTAATGAGCGGTCGGCAGCGCCGGATCGATCCGGATGGCCTGACGGTAGGCGGCGATGGCCTCGGCCGGTCGCTGCCGCCGCGCCCAATGCATGGCGAGATTCGCCTGAGCCTCCGCCATCTCCGGCGCTCGGTCGACCGCCCGGCCGTGGCAGGCGAACGCCTCCTCGACACGACCCAGCCGGTCGAGCGCGCTGCCCCGGTGGCTCCAGGCGACGGCGGCGTCGGGTGCGGTCACGGTGGCGCGACGCAACAGCCGCTCCGCCTCCGCTGGCCGGTCGGCCCTCAGGTGGAGCGCGCCGAGGCTCACCAGCGCATCCACCTCCGACGGCGTCAGGGCAAGCGCCCGCCGATGGCTCCGCTCCGCCCCCGCCCGGTCCCCGCGCTCGGCGAGCAGGTGCCCCAGATGGGTGTGCGCCACGCCGAGCACCGGGTGAAGTCGCAGGGCGCGCCGCGCGCAGGCTTCCGCATCCTCGGCGTCGCCACGCCCCCGCAGGAGGGCGGTGCGGTTGAGCCAATGCTCCGCCGCGTCCGGACGGAGAAGCACGGCGTTGCGCTGCACCGCCAGAGCGGCATCGTGCCGACCAGTCGCCTTGCAGGCATCGGCCAGCGCGGCATGGGCGGCGGCGTTGTCGGGATCGGCCTTCACCGCGAGGGCCAGCACCACCACCGCGTCGCCGGCATCGCCTTGGCGAAGCCGCAGAATTCCCAGGAGATGGAGGGCTACGGGATGCTCCGGCAGGGCGTCCAGCGCCGTCCGGCAATGCTCCTCCGCCTCCTTCAGCGCCCCGGCGCGGTAGTGGGCGATGGCCTTGGCCACCACCGGGGCGACATCCACGGGTGCGGCGGTTGGACGGCTGGTGATGCCCTCGACCGGCCGCGCCAGAGCGCGCAGGGTCAGGGCGATGCGCGCCATGACGGCTGCCAGAGTCTCGCCGGGGCGGGGCTGGAACAGGCGCATCGTCGGGTACCAGGGGCGGACGCCGGTGCCGAGCTGCGTCCAGTCGCGGGCGCCGATGCGCCAAGCCGGCACGCCCAGGGCTCCCGCCAGTTCGCCGGTGGACACGGCGGGCGCGATGACCAGATCGAGCGAAGCGGTCAGGGCCGCCGCACCCTCGAAATCATCCTTGAGATTCAGATCGTCCCAGCGGTGGATGGTCACGCCGAAGCGCGCCTCCGCCGCCGCGATCTCCGCCGCGCAATCCCCGTACTGCAGATTGACGAGCACCACTCCGGGAATCGCGCACAGAGGCGCGAACGCTTCCAGAGTGATGTAGGCGGCCTTCCGTTCGGTCGTCATCAATTGGCTGCGCCAGGCGATGCCGATCCTCAGCCCCGGCCCCAGGGCGGCGAGCCGCTCCCGCCAGACGGCGAGGCGTTCCGGGTCGGGCACCAGCCAGGGACGGGGCGGGAAGCTCGCCAGATCCGGACGCAGGAGGCGTGGGAGAGCGCCCGCGGCGATGTGGGCGTCGCAGTCCGGAGGGACCAGGGTCTCCGTTCCGTCGGCAGCCGCGGTTTCCCCCCGGACGGTGGCCCAGGGGAAGGAGCGGCTGAACAGGCTGACCAGCCGACGGTCGCACTCCAGGATGACCTGACCGATCCGGTTCGCCGCCACGCGATCCGCTAGGGCGGGGTAGCAGGAGGCGAACATCAGTTCGTCCCCCACCCCCTGCTCGCGCCAGACCAGAAGCCGGCGGACGGCCGCTCCGTCATCCCGCCAGAGCGGCGCCGCGATGGTTCGCTCCGGATGCTCCTTGGCCTTGAACCGGTCCTGATAGGCATCCCAGCCCTCCGGCAGATTGCCGCTCGCGAGGCTGACCAGGGCGAAGTTCAGCCGTGCCGCCGCCAGGGTCGGGTCGATGCGCAGGGCGCGGCGCAGGGTTCGCTCCGCTTCCACAACGCGCGTTGACTGCCATTGCAGCATGCCGAGGTTGGCATAGGCTTCCGCATGCCCCGCGTCGATGGACAGAGCGCGCCGATGCGCGGCTTCCGCCTCCTCGTTCCGTCCCAGCACATTCAGGGCAAGACCCAGGGTGGTCAGCGCGATGGCGCTCCGCGGTGCCAGACGAACCGCGCGCCGGTGCAGGCGCAGCGCACCCGGCCAGTCGTCCCAATCCTTGAGGACGTTGCCGAGGTTGGTGTAGCTGTCGGGATAGTCCGGTTGGACGATCAGCGCCCGCCGGTACAGCGCGGCAGCGGCCTCCGCCCGGCGCGCGGCCCGGCGGGAATTGCCGAGATTGTTCAGCGCCTTGCCATAGTCCGGCTGAATGATCAGCGCTCGCTGGAAGACGCCGGCGGCCTCATCCGGTCGCTCAACGCCGTCGAGACCGGTGCCCAGATTGTTAAAGGCCACCGCATCGGTGGGCCGCAACGCGATGCACGCTCGCAGCGCCATCACCGCGGCGGCGTGGTCTCCCAGGTCGAGCAGCGCCACGCCAAGATTGTTCCACGCCCCTGCCAGCAGCGGGTCCTGCGACAGCGCTTCACGATAGCGGGCAGCCGCCTCCGCCAGACGGTCGCCCCCCTGAAGCGCGCTGCCCAAATGGAAGAGCAGTCGCGCGTCCCGGCCCGTGCCCGTGCCCGTGTCGGCATCCACCGCCGGAGCCAGAACCGCCACCGCCTCGGCGAAGTCGCCGCGCTCGTTCAGAAGCGTTCCCAGGCCCCGCGCCACTTCGCGGTCCGTCGGATCATCGGACAGGGCGCGGCGCAGGCACAGTTCCGCGTCGGAATGGTTCAGGACGCGCAGCACGAGCGCCAGGCTGCGCCAGGCCTCGGCATGGTCCGGCTGCGCCTGGACCACTTGGTAGAAAGCCAGGGCGGCCTCGTCCAGACGACCGCGGCGGCGGAGGAGCACCGCCACATCGAAGCGGGTCGCGGTGCGCCCGGGATCGGCGCGCAGCGCCGCCTCATAAGCGGCGATGGCATCGTCGATCCGCTCCTGCGCCTGCAGAAGCAGACCGAGATTGCCGAGCGCCTCCGCATAGCCGTCCTGAAGCGCGATGGCGCGGCGATAGGCGCGGGCCGCATCGTCCGGACGGCTCCGGTCGGCCAGGACGTTGCCCAGGCTGTTGTAGGCGGCGGCGAAGGACGGATCGATCGCCAGGGTCGCCCGGAAGCACGCCGAGGCTTGCGCGGCCTGACCGGCCTGATAGTTGGCGATGCCGGACAGGTGCCGGGCATCGGTATGGGATGGGTCGGCGGACAGGATGCGGCTGTAGAGTGCCCGTGCCTCGTCCAGATTCCCCGCGCGATGCTGTGCGATGGCGTCGGTCAGAACATCGTCCGCCGACCGGTCGTCCCAACCCTGCAGGCCCGCTTCGATCACGGCGCCGGATCGACCGCCGGGCTGTCCGCCGCACCGTCGGCGGCGTTGGGTGACGCCTCGGACCCACCCTTGAACATCTTCCGGCAGATTTTCAGGGCGCGGTAGTGGTTGCGCGCTTCGACCAGCCGTTCGATCTCTTCAAGGTCGTCGCGGCAATCCGGCCGGGCTTCGCGCGTCTCGGCCAGAATGGAAGCAAAGCGCTGCAGGTTGAGCACCGCGTCTTCCGGGAAGATATAAATAAGCTGGATGACGAAGTAGAGCTTCTTTTCGATGCAATCGATCTGCTCTTCCTTCAACACCTCACGCCCACGAAGGAAGTTGGCGGTGTTGTAAAGGAAAAAGGAGCCGGGACGATCACCGGCCCCGATGACCGCACCGTTGATGATGACCTTTTCATTGGGGCGGAGAACGAACTTCAGAGGCATGAAACGGACCCGGTCCTTGTCTCGGCGGCGCGCGGAAGCGGAAGGCGATTGCCGGAAAGCGCCGCACCAAATGAAACGGGCGGCGGCTTGCGCCGCCGCCCGCCGGGCGTGATCCTACCCGAAGTCTCAGGCTTAGAACAGACGCAGGATCGACTGCTGCGACTGGTTGGCCAGCGAGAGGGCGATGGTGCCGAGCTGCTGACGGGTCTGCAGCATCAGCAGGTTCGCGCCTTCCTCGTTCTGGTCGGCCAGCGTCAGCTTGCTCGCGCCTTCCGTCAGCACGTCGCTGAACTCCTTGGTGAAGTTCTCACGGGTCGTGATGACGTTCAGGTTGGTCGACAGCGTCTGCGAAGACGACCGCAGGTTCTGCTTCGCGTAGTCGATGCTGGCGACCGCCTTGTCGATGTCGGCGCGGTCGGTCCAGTCGTTCTGCGCGTAGTCCAGACGCAGGCCCTGGCCGCTGGTGGTCAGGTTCTGGGCCTTCACCGTGATCGCGTTGGTGTTGCGCTCGTTGAGCTGCACCGTCAGGTCGTTCGAGGTGTTGGCGTCGGTCACCTGCACCGAGACCAGGTTGGCCGCGGAGTTGGCCGCCGCCGCCTGCTTGATGCTCTTCTGATCGACGTTGAAGCGCACCGTGCCGGTGTCGAACGCGTAGGCGTTCTCGCCGTCCGCCAGCTTGCCCTCGCCGCGCTTGGACATGCCGTCGCGGGTCACCGTGGCGCCGCTCAGGTTGCTGACCGAGATCTGGATGTCGACCTTCTTCTCGATCGACGAGACGCCGTTGCCGCCGTTGGCGGCCTGCTCCAGCAGCTTGCGGTCGACCGTGAAGGACACGATGGTGCCCGACGCGAAGCTCTCGGAGATGCGCTTGGTCAGGGCGTTCTCGGCGGTCGCCTTGACCGTCATCTCGCGGGCGGCGTTGGTCGTCGTCGCGCCGGACAGCGTGATCGTGCCCGACGAGCCGGTCGTGACGGTCTGGACGTCCTTGCCGCTGAGACGGCCGTTGGCGCCCAGCGCGCTGTTGATCGACGCCTTCAGCTGGTTGGCGATGTTGTTGCGCGCGGTCTGACCCGTCGCCACGTCGCCGGCGGTGGCGGTGTAGGTGAAGGTCTGGTCTTCGACGGTGATGGTGAAGCTGTCGCCGGCTTCGATCGTGCCGCCCAGCGTCACGTTGGTAATCTGCGCGGTGCCCGTCTTGGCCGCCGTCGTCGTGTTGGCGGCGATGGTCTGGCTATTGTCGAAGTAGGTGACCGTGCGGGACTCGTTGCCGTCCGTGACGATGAAGGACCGCTCGCGGCCCGACGCGCCGCGGACCTCGATCTGCACGTCGGAGAAGCTGCCCGCCGTCGTGTTCATCGTGCCGGACAGCTTCAGGCCGACCAGGCCGTGGGCCATTTCGGCGCTGTTGATCTCGCCGGCCGCGCCCTCGATGGAGCCGTCGCCCTTGACGCGCACCGTGTAGGTGTCGGTCGACACCACGTTGGTGACACGGGCGTTCTCGATGCCCTGGATGGTGTTGACGGCGCGGCGCGATTCGCTGGTGGAGTCCAGACGCAGGCCGTTGCCGGCCAGGAGGTTCTTGCCACCGTAGGCGGAGTCACCGGCCAGCTTGTCGATCTGCTCCTTCAGCGCGTTGAACTGGTTGGAGAGCGACTTGCGGGTGGCGACGGAGCCGGCGTCGGTGCCGAGCGCGGAATAGGCGGCGGTGGTCAGGCCGCGCGCCTGCTCGATCATGTCGTCGATCGAGGTCAAGCCCTTGTCGGCGGCCTTGATGGTGCTTATGGCCTGACCCATCGTGTCCTTCAGCGCGGTCAGATCGCCGGCGCGCTGGGTCAGGTTCTTCGCGGCGAAGAACGAGGTCGGGCCGTCGAGCGCCGAATTGATCTTGTTGCCGGTCGAGAGGATGTTCTGCTTCTTCGCGATCGAGTCCTGGACGCCCTGCAGCTGCAGCAGGTTCGTGCGCATCGACGACGAGAGGGAGATGTCGCTGGTAGCCATGGAGTCACTCCTTTTGGAGGATGTCAGTCCGTACGACGGTGCGCGCACGGAGAGGGACTAATTCCCTCGGGCTACCGGTAGGCAAAAAATGGGCCAGATCGAATTTGCCGCCCGGGCGAGGCAATTGCTGCCTCCGGGCAAATCAGGACTCGGCAATTTTTGCCGGGTGCCCGGCAAGAATTGCCTCTCGCCCGGCACCCTTTGCCGGTTGTGCTTCCGACCCGGCAGATTCTGCCGGGCTTGCAGGAAGCGCCATCACCTCGCAGACGGCGAGCGGACCGGCGGTCAGCGCCACGCTTCCCCAGGACCAGCCGACGCCGAATCCCGACAGGACGAGGCGCAACGGACCGCCGCACAACGCCGCTCCCAGTTCGGAAGCCAGCGCCAGGGGAATGGAGGCGGAGCTGGTGTTGCCGAATCCGGCGAGCCCGAGCACGGTCTGGTCGGGCGTGGCGCCGAGCTTCTGGGCAAGGTGGCGGATCATCTGGGCGTTGGCCTGATGCAGGACCAGTCGGTCCACCGTCTCCATCGTCCAGCCGGCATGCTCAAGAACGGCGCGGATGTTCCCCGGCACCTCCCGCAGCGTGAAGGCGAAGACCTGGGTGCCGTCCATGAAGAGGTGCGCGGGCTCGCCGGGCCGCCGGAGGCCGCCGCCGGGAACGGCGAGGTACGGTGCGCCGGCGCCGTCGCTGCCCAACGCGAAGGCCATGGGGAAGCGCCCCTCCTCCGCGACCAGCGCCGTGGCCGTGGCGGCGTCGCCGAACAGAGGCGCCACCGTGCGGTCGTCGGGGTCGAGCACACGCGATGTCGTGTCGCCCGCGACCAGCAGGGCGCGCCGCCCGCCCGCCGCCTTCAGCATCGCCGAAGCGGTCCACAAGCCGTGGACGTAACCCGAGCAGCCGAGGGTCAGGTCCAGCACCGCCGCCCCCTTGCCCAGCCCCAACCGATGGTGGAGCAGATAGCCCGAGGCCGGCAGGATGTGATCGTGGGTCTGGGTGACCATGACCAACAGATCGACGCTGTCCGCCGCCCAGCCCAGCCGGTCCAGCAGGCGCCGCGCCGCGGCCTCCCCCAGATCGGAGGTGCATTGATGGGGGGGGGCGAGGTGGCGGGCTTCGATGCCCGTCGCCTTGGCGATCCGGCGGGCGGCGTCCTCGCCGAAACGGGCGGCCAGATCCTCCACCGTCTCGCGCCGTTCCGGAACGCAGGCGACGATTCCCGCCAGGGCGACGCCCTCGATCACGCTGGCCACCATGGGGCGCCTCCTTCCGTCAGCCGGTGATGCCGCCGTCGACGACGATGGTCTGGCCGGTCACGAAGCCCGCTCCGTCGCCCAGCAGGAAGCGGACCACCGGCACCACGTCGGCCACCTCGCCCAGCCGGCCGAGCGGCGTGCGTCGGACGATCTGGTCGCGCTGCCCCTCGGCCAGCGTGCCCGACATCTCGGTGGCGAGGTAGCCGGGCGCGACCGAGTTGACGGTGACCTGGAGCCGCCCGACCTCGCGCGCCAGCGCACGAGTCAGCCCGTCCAGCCCCGCCTTCGACGCCGAATAGGCGGACAGTCCATTGTAGCCCCGCTGCCCGATGATCGAGGAGATGTTGACGATCCGCCCCGGCCCCCGCTTCACCAGCTTGGCGCGCAGGAAGGCGCGGGCGACCTGGATGGCGCCGGTCAGGTTGACCTGGATGACCTCCTCGACGTCGATCTCGGGAAAGGTCGCCAGCACCCCTTCGCGCGCGATGCCGGCGTTGTTGACCAGCCCCCAGAGCGGCGACCCGCCGCCCCGGTCCAGGGCGGCGTCCATGAAGGCGCGCACCTCGTCCCCGTCGCCGATGCGGCAGGGTTGCCAGAACAGGTCCGGCCCGGCCAGCCGTTCCAACGCCTCGCTCGGCGCGCGGCTGCAGGTGGAGACGCGGTAGCCCTCGGCCAGCAGCGCCTCGACGATCCCCAGCCCCAGCCCGCGGCTGCCCCCGGTGACGATGACGTGCCGTTTGGCGCTCATGCCGTGCCCTTCCGCGTCTTCTTGCCCGCCGCTCCCAGGGCGATGTTCCCGGTCATGGTCACCAGACGGGGGCGCGCGGCCGGCGGCAGATCGGCGACGGCGGTGCGGATCGCGGCGCGCAAAGCGGCCTCCTCCGCCCCCGGCGCCGGGACCACCAGAGCGGTCACGATGTGGCCGGTCACCGGGTTGGCGGCGGCCTGTACCAAGGCGTCCTGCACGCCCGGCACGTCCAACAGCACCTGCTCCACCACCTCCGGCGAAACCTTGACCCCGCCGACATTGATCCGACCGTCCAGCCGCCCGACGAACAGCGCACGATCGCCGCGCACCTCCACGACGTCGCCCGTGGACAGCCAGACGTCCCCATGGTCGAGCATCGCGCGGGGGCTGTTCACCTCCAGCACGCCGTCGCTCAGGCGCAGGCCCACCCCGTCGATGCCGCCGTCCAGCCACGCGGCTGGGAAGCCGGCCATTCCATCGCCCACCGCGAAGAGGGCTCCGGTTTCCGTCGCGGCGTAGATATGGCGAAGCTTCGCATTCGGGAAGCCCTCCGCCAGACGGTCGAGCAGCGGCTGGTCGGCCACCTCACCGCCCAGCGTGACGGCCGCCAGGGGCGGCGCCGCGCCGTCGAGCGCCAGCAGGAAGGCGCGCCAGAAGCTGGGCGTCGCGCTGATGTGGGTCACCGCGTGCCTCCCGGCGAGACGCGCCAGTTCCCCCGCACCGGCGCCGGGCGCCGACACCAGCGTCGCCCCGGACGCCAGGGCCGTCAGGATGACCTGAAGCCCGGCGAAGGCCGCCGGCTCATAGGCCAGGAGCCAGCGCGCGCCCGGATCGGCGGTGCCGCGCAGGCGCCCGCGCAGGCGCTGGAAGTCGTGGCGTATCAGCTTCGGCGCGCCGGTGGTGCCGGAGGTTTCCAGCAGCACCGCGAAGCCCGGCTCGTGGGGCTTCGCGTCCGTCTCCGCGGAGGTGCGGCGCGACAGATGCAGTTCCACCCCGGCCCGCTCAGCGGCGACCAGGGCGGCGACCAGGGCCGGAACGCCCCGCGGCGGCAGGACCACGCGTGCCCCCGCAGCCCGGAACGCCGCTTCGAAAGTGTCGGCCTGCGCGGCGATCTCCGCCCAGCCCACGCTTCGCTCCGCCTCGATCAGGCGGACGCCGGGATGCAGCCAGGAGGGTGGCGGCCGGTTCATGCGGACCCGGTGGGCATGTCCGGACGGTAGAGGGCCGCCAGTTCCCCGACCGTGTTGAACTGGACGAAGCCGGCGCGGAAGGGGTCCTGGCCGGTGCGCTGCTCCAGCACCACCAACAGCGTGGCGAGGTCGAGGGAGTCGATCGGCAACTCCCCGCCGAGGAAGCGCGTGTCCGGGCCGAGCGCCGGCAGGGTTTCCCCCTTGTCGGCGGCGATGCGGGCAAGCTCTTCGGCGATCAGCGCGAACATGGATTCGGTCATTGGTGGTCGCATGCGGAAAGGAAGTCGCGGAGGATGGCCGTGACGGGGGTTGCCGCCTCACTATGCGGCAAGTGCCCGGCCTTGTCGAAGAGATGAAGCGGTGCAGCGGGGGGCAGGCGGTCGGCACTCGGCACCGGGATGATGCGGTCCTCCCGCCCCCACAGAAGCTGGATCGGCATGGGGAAGGCCGTCCAGTCCACCGGGCCGGGTGACCGGTGCGCCTCCGCGAAGGAGCCGGCGATGATCCGCTCCAGAGCGGCGCGGCGCCGGGGATCGGCGGCCTGGGCGTGCATCACCTCGCCGACGCGCCCCGCCAGAAGCCAGGGTCTTGCGAACAGACGCGCGGCGCAGTCCCGCCCCTCCTCCACCGTCTCCAGAGCGGCGACCCGCCGCAGGAACTCCAGGTCGAAATCGGGACCGAGGCCGGCGCTGGCGATCAGCGACAGGCTCGCCACCCGCTCCGGCGCCAGCCGCGCCAGTTCCAGCGCGACGTAGCCGCCCATGGAGTGGCCGACGGCGTGGACGCGCGGAATCTCCAGCGCGTCCAGCAGGCGCAGCAGCCAGGGTGCGAAGGCGCCGACCCGCCCGTCCCCGACCTCCAGGGTCGAGGAGCCGTGCCCCGGCAGATCCACCGCCAGAACCCGGCGGTCGGCGGCCAGTGCCGCGGCGTTGAACTGCCAGGTCAGCGAATCCCCGGCGAAGCCGTGCAGGAGCAGAGCCGGAACGCCGCCCTGCCCCATCGACAGATAGGAGGCCGGACCGCCCTCGATGTCGGCCCGTCCGCGCCGTGGGGAGCGCTCGATCCTTCCGGTCACCCGGCCATCCATCACAGGATCAGGCGGCCACGGCGATGCCGGCCAGCCCCAGCAGGTCGTCCACCGTCTTCGCCTTGACGAGCTTCTCGCCTTCCACGACGTGGCCCAACCGCTCATCGACCAGAGCGATGAAGCTGATGACGGCCAGAGAGTCCCAGCTGTCGATCGAGTCGAGTTCTTCCGTGCCCGTCAGGGTGCCGGCGTCCAGCTCCAGCATCTCGTCGAGCGCGAGCAGGAATTCCTTGCGGTCCATGGTGGTGTCTCCGTTTCAGTGGAGCGTGTTCTGACGCACGCTGCCGTTCAGGTCGGCCCATTCAGGGTGCTGGCGCAGCAGATTGCAACAATCCTGCCAGCCGAAGCCGGGATTTTCGGGAAGCAAGGCGCCCAGCAGGCGGCGGACCAGTTCCAGGTCGGCGGGCTCGTCCACGCACCAGCGCTGGTCCAGGACGCTGCCGTCCTGCGGAGTCAGGGGGGCGCCGATGCAGAAACGCTCCGGGCGGCGGTAAAGGTGGGCGGTGACGTGCTCGCGCTCCGCCGGGTCGGTGGCGGAGGCGGCGGCCTCGTCCAGAGCGGCGCGGGTGAAGACCTCCGCATCCAGCCCGCGCGGGAAGCGGGTGACGTCCAGGCTGAGATAGTCCAGCGGCGGCGCCGACTCCAGGAAGGCGGTCACCACACGGTCCACCAGCGCCGGGTCGATCAGCGGGCAATCGGCGGTGACCCGCACCACCACGTCGGCGCCGGCCATGGCGGCGGCCCCGGCGAAGCGTCCGAGCACGTCCTGCTCGTCGCCGCGGAACACCGGCACGCCGAGCGATCCCGCCAGCTCCGCCACCGGGTCGTCGGTGCCGTTCGCCGTGGTCGCCAGCACCAGCGCGTCGAGCGTCCGGCAGCGCGCCAAACGGCCCAGATGATGCGCCAGCAGCGGCCGCCCCGCCGCTTCCATCAGCACCTTGCCGGGCAGTCGGGTCGAGGTCATGCGGGCCTGCGAGATGCAGACGACGCGCGGCTTGGCCGCGGCGGCGCTCATTCCTCCTCCGGAGCCAGCATGTCCCAGCGCAGCGGCTCGCCGCGCGTCAGGGCGCGGGCGGCGCGGCGGCCGAGCACGGCGGGGAAATGCTTCGGCTCCAGGCCGAAGCCGGGACGGATCGAGCGGACGCTGACGGCGCTCAGCGCCTCGCCCGCCGCCACGTCGGCGGTGACGTAGAGGGAACGGCGGTAGTCCCGCCCGCCCGCCTCGCTCGGCTTCACCCCGTAATGGACGCGGCCCAAGGCCGCCCAGGCGGTGCGGACGGAGTCGGCCATCGCCTTGAACTCCGCCGGTTCCAGGGAGAAGGCGCTGTCCACCCCGCCGTCGGCGCGGGACAGCGTGAAATGCTTCTCGATCACCACCGCGCCCAGCGCCGCCGCCGCGACCGGCACCGCCGCGCCGTGGGTGTGGTCGGACAGGCCGGCGGCCACGCCGAAGGCCTGCGCCAGATGCGGGATGGTGCGCAGGTTGCAGTCCTCGGGCGGCGTCGGGTAGCCGCTGACGCAATGGAGCAGGACGAGCGGCGCGTCGCCCGCCGCCTCCACCGCCTCGGCGATCTCGCCCAGCGTGGCGAGGCCGGTGGACAGGATCAGCGGCTTGCCGGAGCGGGCGGCCCGGCGGATCAGAGGCAGGTCGTTCAGCTCGAAGGAGGCGATCTTGAAGGCCGGGGCGTCCAACCGCTCCAGCAGATCCACCGCCGTGTCGTCGAAGGGAGAACTGAAGATGGCCAGGCCGATGGCGCGCGCGCGCTCGAACAGCGGGCCATGCCACTCCCAGGGGGTGTGGGCCTCGCGGTAGAGGTCGTGCAGGGTGCGGCCCTGCCACAGCCCGCCCTCCAGCAGGAAGCCCGGCCCGTCATGGTCGATGGTCAGCGTGTCGGCGGTGTAGGTCTGCAGCTTCACCGCGTCGGCGCCGGCCTCCTTGGCGGCGTCGACCAGGGCGAGCGCCCGGTTCAGGTCGCCCTTGTGGTTGCCCGACATCTCGGCGATCAGATAGGGCGGATGGCCGGGGCCGATGGGACGGCCGTTGATGATGACGTCGCGCGGCACGGAGGGCGGTCTCGCTGTGATGGTCTTGGCTTACACTGCCACGGAAGCGGACGGCGGGTCTTCCTTTTGTGCGGCAGCCCGCAGAAGGTCCCGCGCTTCCTCGCCGTAGGCCAGCAGCCGTTCGGCGCAGCGGTGGCGGTCGCCGACGGTCCGGAAGCGGATGCGCGACAGCTCCGCCTGCCGCTCCCGCAGCGCCTGGTCGGCGACGAGGGCGGCGGCGCGCTCCACATAGGCGGCGGCGTCCGGCACGGGAATGCCCGCCCCCGCAACGCTCGCCACGTCGCCCCAGGCCAGCGTGACCACCGGCAGCCCCTCCGCGATGGCGTAGGCGGCGCTGCCGCCGCCGCCCTGGCGCGACGGGTTGAGGTAGGCGTGGCAGCGCCGGTAGAAGGCGCGGATGTCGGTCAGGTGGCCCAGGCTGCGCATCCGCGCGCCGTTGCGCGCCGCCGCCAGACGGGCCGGCAGTTGCTCCACCTGCCCGGCGAAGACGATCACCGCGCCAGGGCAGCGGTCGAGGATGGAATCGGCCAGCGCGAGGAATTCCGCGGTCACTTCGAAATCCAGGCGGGTGCCGACCACGGCGAAGACGAAGGCCGCATCGCCGAGGTCGAGAGCGCCCCCAACCCCCGCCGTGGGGGGCGGGGAAAAGCCCAGCGTGAAGGGCCGGAAGCGCCGTGCGAAGGGGCCGCGGTAGAGCGCCGGCATGGCGTCGGTGTGGTTCCCCTCCTCGTAGCCCAGCACCAGATGGGCCAGTGAGATGGTCATGCCCGACGTGGTGGGCAGGCAGACCACGGGCCGGGCGTCCGTCACCGCGAACAGGTCCCCCACCACGTTGGCCCCGCCGAAGGTCACCAGCAGGTCGGGGTCGTAGCCGTCGATGGCACCGACGATGGTGGCCAGCTTGTCCTTGGAAAAGGCGCGGTCGGTGAAGGAGGCCATCTTCACCTGTTTGCCAAACATCTTCAGCGCGAAGACGCCTTCGTAATCGGCGACCAGCTCCGCGATCATCGGCGGAACGAACAGGCTCTCGGCCCGCAGCGGCATGGTGTTGCAATTGACGATGGCGACGTCGAGCCCGAAATCGTCCTGGAGCCGGCTGGCGTAGTCGAAGCAGTCGCGCGAGGGCTGGTGCTGGTCGTTGGTGAACTGGTTGGTCAGCACGGCCACCCGGCGGATCGGCCCGTCGCGCGGCACGTGGCGCGGCGGAACGACGCCCCAGCGCCGCGCCACCGCCCGCACCAGCTCCTCGTAGAAGCGGAAGAGGTCGCAGGGGCCGAAGGCGCCCAGCTTCTCCGGCGCCGACGCGGCCAGGAACAGCTGCCGCGCCATGCACCAGTAAGTGTAGTGCATCAGCTGCGGCCCGACGCGCTCCCCACCCAGCAGCAGGTAATGGAGAATCCGTTCGTAGTGGTAGAGGTCGCCGGTGAGTTGGAACAGCACGGAGTGGAGCAGCACCGTCTCCCCGGTCGGCGGATCGTGGCGCAACTCCTCGGCGATGGACAGGCGGGCGTCCCGATCCAGCTCGCGGCGCATGCGCTCGCAATGGGCCGTCAGGGCGTTGAGGCGGTCGGCGTTGAACTGGCGCTCGGCCAGCAGGGCCTTCAGCGTGGCGGCCTGGTCCCCGGCGATGTCGGACATGCTGTTCCCCCAACCGGCGCGTGTCGTGCGCTTCGCCTCCTGATAGCCCCGGTGTGGTTAAGGTTTCAAGAACGCGCGGCAACCCGCTCCGCCAGCGCCGCCGCGGCCTCCTCCGCCACCGCGGCCCAGTCGCCGGGGCGGGGTTGGCGGAACAGGCGGGCGGTCGGGTACCAGGGGCTGTCGGCGCGGTCGAGCAGCCAGCGCCAGTCCGGCGCGTGGGACAGCAGCAGCCACAGCGGGACGCCCAGCGCCCCCGCCAGATGGGCAGGCGCGGTGCAGGAGGACAGCACGAGGTCCAGCGACGCCATGATCGCCGCGGTGTCGGCAAAGTCGCGGATCTCCGGCTCCAGATCGATGAAGGACAGGGGCATCGGTCGCCGCGCCACCTCGTCATGGCCGGGGCCGAGTTGCAGGCCGAAAAAGCGGCAGCCCGGCACCGCCAGCAGCGGGGCCAGCGCCGCCAACCCCGGCGACCGCTCCCGGTCGCCGGCGAAATGCGGGTTGCCGGCCCAGACCAGCCCGACCTTGAGGCCGTCGCCGGCCAACCGCTCCCGCCACGCCGCGGCACGCGCCGGGTCGGCGGTCAGGTAGGGAACGGCGGCGGGAATGGTCTCCAGCCGGGTGCCGAAGGCGCGCGGCAGGCTGAGCAGCGGGCACTGCCAGTCGAAGGCGGGCAAAGCCTCGCCGCGCGCGAAAACCCGCTCAACCCCCGGCAGGCCGCGGAACAGCGGAAGCAGATCGGCCCCGACCTCCAGCAGCACGCGGGCGCCGCGGGCGGCCACCAGGGGAGCGTAGCGGACGAACTGGATGGCGTCGCCGCGGCCCTGCTCCTCGTGCAGCAGGATGGTCCGCCCGGCAATGTCCTCACCGCTCCACAGCGGCTGCGGCAGGCCGCGCGGTTTGGTCGGGAAATCGGCCACGCCCCAACGCGCCTCGTAATCCTCCCAACCGCCCGTCAGGTCGCCTGCGAGCAGCCGCGCCAGGGAGCGGTTCCAGCGCGCCTCGGCGCTGGACGGCTGGAGGCGGACGGCCCGGTCGTGCAGGCGCAGCGATGCGGCGATCTCCCGCCGGTCGCGCAGCCGGTTCGCCAAACCGCTCAGCGCATTGCGGTGTTCCGGCTGAAGGGCCAACGCCCGGTAGAGCGACCCCAGGGCGCCGGGTTCCGACAGGGACAGCGCGTGCCAGCCGTTCGCCGCGTCCGGACGCAGCCGCAGCAGACGGCGCAGCACCGTCACGGTCTCGCCCTCCCCGCCCGTTCTGTGCCGGGCGGCGGCGAGAAGCTCCAGCGCGCTATCGTTCGCCGGGGTGAGCGCCAGCGCGCTGCGCAGGGCCGCTGCGGCGTCGTCCCAGCGCCCCGCCTCGTAACGGGCGCGGCCGAGATTGAGCCGGACCGTCGCGTCCTCCGGCAACAGGGTGGCGGCGTGCGCCAGCGCCGTCGGCGCCGTCGGGTCCTTGAGGCGCTGGAGCGCCACGCCGAGATGGTGCCACGCCTCCCCATGGTCGGGGCGCAGCCGGACGGCGCGGCGCAGGACGGACACCGCCTCAACCGTCCGCCCCTCGTAGCGCAGCAGGATGCCGGCCTGGACCATCGGCTCGGCAAGGTCGGGCTGGATGAGGGTGGTTCGGCGGTAGGCCGCCAAGGCGAGCCCGCCCTGCCCCGCTTGCCGCGCCGCTCCGGCCAGCGGGAAGGCGAGCGCCGCCGAATCGGGGCAAAGACACAAGGCGGCCCGGTATTCCTCGGCCGCCGCAGCGGGGTCGCCGCGGGCCTGATGCAGCATCGCGAGGTTGGCGCGGTATTCGGGCAGGCCGGGACGCAGCGCCACCGCCCGGCCCAGAAGTTCAGCGGCCTGCTCCAGCCGCCCGCCTTGGGCGCAAAGAAGTCCATAGAGGTGAAGGGCGTTCGGCTCGTCCGGAACGGCGTCGAGGATGCGACCGTAGAGGGTCTCCGCCTCCTCCGTCCGCCCGGCGGTATGGAGGTCGAGCGCGATGGCCAGCGCCTCGTCCAGCGTCGCCACGGCGCCCGCTCCGCTCAGGTTTCGCGGCCGCCGATCACGCTGGCGGCAACCGCCAGACTCTCCGGCGTGCCCATGTCGATGAAGCGGGCCTTGGCGATGTGGCCGTGCAGCGTGCCCGGCGGCATCTTGTGCAGCACGTCGCGGGTCAGCGAACTGGCCCCGGAGGCCGCGATGCGGTCGAGGAAGGCGGCGGAGAAGAGATAGACTCCGGCGTTGATAACCCCGCGCCCCGGCGCCTTGTCGAGGAATTGGCGGACCCGGCTGTCCGGCCCGACCTCCACCCGGCCGAAGCGGGCGGCGTCCTCCACCTCCACGCACAGGACCGACGCCTCCGCCCCTGACAGGCGGTGCGAGGCGACGAAGGCGCGCAGATCGGCGTCCAGGAAGGTGTCGCCGCTCATCACCAGGACGGTGCCGGCCTTGAGATCCTTGCGGATGTAGGCGAGCGCCGACGCGGAGCCCATCTGGCTCGGCTCGATCTGGCAGACGACGTCCAGCGACCGGTTGGTGTCGCCCTGGGCCAGCCACGCCGTCACCCGGTCGGCCAGATGGCCCAGGCACAGCACCACCCGGCGCGCGCCGTAGGCCGCCAGATGGTCCAGCAGATGTCCGAGAAAGGCGCGGCCCGCGATGGGCGCAAGCACCTTGGGCGTGTCGCCCGAGACGCCCCGCATGCGCGAGCCGAGACCGCCGGCAAGCAGCGTGACGTCGATGTCCGTCAAGGCTTCCTCAGGCCGCACCGTGCTTCCCCTCATGCTTCCGGCGCCGCGGCGCCGCCCCCATACCCGCCGCATACCGCGTCGGCGGTGGATTGGTCAAACATTCGGTGGGGGTGACGGCAAACTTTCCCGGCCGACCGCCCAACGTAAGCCCCCCGCCGCATGGCCTATTCCGCGAAGGCCGCCAGCGTGGTTTCGCGCGAAAAGATATGGGGATGCCCCTCCCAGTCGCTGCGCAGCGTCTCGAACACATGGACGTCGTGGAAACGGCCATATTTCTGGACATGCTGACGCAGCACCCCGACCTCGCGCGCCTTCACAACCCTCTGGATGCGGATGACCGTGTCGTTGCCCTCCATGAAATAGTTGAAGAGCTTGTTCATCCCCAATCCGTAGAAGCAATAGTCCATGATGAAGCAGTGCAGGAACCCGGCCAGCTTTTTCCGGTCCTTCTCCTCCACGATGTACGAGCCGGAGGAGCAGCGCAGATGCACCCGGTCGATGTCATAGTAGGAAAGATAGCCGACCGGGCGGCCCTCATGCTCGATGATGAAATGACGGAAGTCCGGGCGGGCGTCCATCGCGGCCAGCCACGCGCGCTGCCGGTCCACATCCGGGGTTTCCAGATCGGTGAACATGAAGCGGGTGATCGACGGCTCGGTGCGCCAGCGCAGCAGCGTCTCGGCATCGTCGGTCGTCGGACGGCGGAAGCGGAACATGGACCCTTACCCTTCGAACGCGCGCGGCGTCACGTCGCCAGATAGCCGCCGTCCACCGGCAGCATCACCCCATTGATCCAGCCGCTGGCCGGCGACAGCAGGAAGGCGATGGCCGAGGCCACGTCCTCCGGCTTGCCGAAGCCCATGGGATGGGCGGCTCGGATCGCCTCGAACTGCTCCGCCGTGGTGGTGCGGCGGAAGCGCTCCATCATCTCCGTCTCGACCATCGCCGGGGCGACGCAGTTGACGCGGATGCCGTCGCGCAGGAACTCCATGGCCAACCCGCGGGTGGCCGAGACCAACCCGCCCTTGGCCGCCGAATAGACCACGTTGCCCGGCTGCCCGATCTCCGCCGCGACGGAGGACACCAAGACCAGCGCCGCCGGCTCGGCATGGCATCCCTTCTGCCGCAGGCCGCGGGCCAGCGCCAGCGCGCTCAGAAGGTTGGCGTGCAGGATGCTGTCGAAGAAGGCGCGGTCGACGCCGCGCACCGGCTTGCCGACCTGCACCCCGGCGCAATGGGCCAGCCCGGCGATGGGTCCCCCGGCCTCGGCCTGTGCCTTGACCCAGCCGGGAATGGCGTCGCTGTCCGACAGGTCGAACGCGGCCGTCCGGTGCCCCTCCCCCGGTAGAAGCGCCAGCGTCTCGTCCAGCCGCCCCGTGTCGCGCCCGTTGAGCGTGACCCGCGCGCCGAGTGTCGCGGCCAGCAGCGCCGTCGCCCGCCCGATCCCGGCGGACGCGCCGGTGACCAGGACGTGCCGCCCCGTGAGATCGACGAGCGGTGTCATTCGGCCACCATGCGGGCGAGCCACGCCCGGTGGAAGGCGGCGATGCGCTCCTCGCAGGAGCCGAGGACGGCCGGGGCCTGGACCTGCTTCAGCCCCTTGTGGGTGGCTTCGGCGACGCGCTGGTCCTCGCCCAGGATGGTGCGGTTGAAGCCGGCGACGTTGGCCTCCACCGCCTTGCGGGCGGCCCCGCCCTTGGTCTGCGGCTTGGAGGTCTCCCCCAGGAACAGGCGGAAATGCAGGTCGCAGCGGTCCGGCCCGACCGGGTCGTAGGTCTGGACGCTCATCAACGCGCCGTGGGAGACGCCGATGGCGAGGTTGGGGAAGATCAGATAGTGGTCGTAGCTCTCCAGCCGGTCGCTGCGCGGCAGCCCCATCTTCCGGGCCACGCCGTCCCACCAGCGCGCCGAACCGTCGGACAGCTGGCTGACGCCCCGCGAATGCTCGCCCTCGTAGGAGCAGATCCACACCTTCTTGACGTAACTCTTGAAGGTGTCCGGGTGGGTGGCATCGACGTGGTAGACTTCCAGGGCGGTTTCCAGCGCCGCCTTCCAGTTGGCGTTCCAGGGCAGCACGCCCTCGTCGATGCGGTCGGTGAACAGCGCCGACAGATGGTCGAGGACGGCGCCATAGGCCCCCAACTGCTCGTCCAGCCCCGGTCCGGCCGGCTCCAGCCGCACGAAGACGAAGCGGCCCCGCACCGCCACCTCGAAACGCCGCAGGGCGAGGCGCTTCTTCGCGGCGTCGTCCAGGCCGAAATGCTCACGGTTGCCGGGGATGCCGACCGGAACGCCGTCACGGTTGAAGACCCAGCCGTGATAGGGGCAGACCGGCTTGCCGTTGCCGCAGGGCCGCAGGTGGATCAGCGAATAGCGGTGCGTGCAGACATTGTGATAGGCCCGCAGCTCGCCGTCGAAGTTCTGCACCAGAACCGAGGTGCCGGCGATGTCCGCGGTGATGAAGTCGTTGTCGTTGCACAGGTCGTCCGTAAATCCAACGAACATCCAGCAGCGGCGGAAGACTCGCGCCGCCTCTTCGGCGTGATTGGCCTCGCCGGAGTAACGCTGGGGCGGGATCACCATGTCGGGCGGGAACGAAAGCCGGCTTTGCTGACCCCGGTCATCCATGGCTGATTCCATTTATCGGTTCGTTAATCATTCGACCCTAGCGTTCTTTCGGTTAATAGTCTCCGAATTCGCCCAAGTCCAGGACGGACGCAGCGGCGACGGTGGGAGGGAGCATCCGGTGAAGGCCATCATCGAGGGCGTGCGCATCGCGGGATTCCGGGCCGCCGTGCCGCCGCACCGCCATTCCTTCCTGGAGGATCATTCCCTCTTCACGGCGGAGGAGGCGGAGAAGCTGTTCGCCACCACCGGCGTCTACGAGCGGCGCATCGCCCCGCCGCACATCTGCGCGTCGGACATGTGCGTCGCGGCGGCGGAAGGGCTGCTCGCCCAGCTCGGCTGGGACCCGGCCAGCGTCGACGTTCTGGTCTTCGTATCGCAGGACCCGGACTACAACGTCCCGGCGACCTCCTGCGTCATGCAGAAGCGGCTGGGGCTGTCGACCGGTGCGGCCTGCTTCGACGTCAATCTGGGCTGTTCCGGCTTCGTCTACGGCCTGTGGATGGCCGGGCGGCTGCTCGGCGGATCGACGGGCCGGCGGGCGATCGTGCTGTGCGGCGACACCAGCTCGCGCCACCTCGTGCCGGGCGACCGCTCCACCCTGCCGCTGTTCGGCGACGCGGGCGGGGCGGTGGCGCTGGAGGTCAGCCAGGGGGCCGCGCCGATCCACGTCGTCGTCGGCACCGACGGCGGCGGCGCCAAGAACATCTGGGTCAAGGCCGGTGGGCGCCGCAATTCGCTGGTGCCGGGACGCGAGCCCTGGCCGGCGGAGAAGCAGGAGCGGATGTTCACCGACTCGCGCCTGTCGCTGAACGGGGCGGAGGTGTTCGCCTTCACGCTGCGCGCCGTGCCGCCGCTGATCCGCGAGACGCTGGAGTTCGCCGGCGTGGGGGTGGAGGACATCGACCTCTGCGTGATGCATCAGGCCAATGCCTTCATGCTGGAGCATCTGCGCAAGAAGACCAAATTCCCGCCGGAAAAATTCCTCGTGGACATGCACGACTTCGGCAACACCAGTTCCGCCTCCATCCCGCTGGCGGTCAGCCACCGGCTGGGCGAGGCGCTGTCCACCGGCACGCGCAAGATGCTGCTGGCCGGCTTCGGCGTCGGCTGGTCCTGGGGCGCCGTGGTCGCCGACGTCGGGCCGATCCCCGCCCCGGCGGTGCAGGAGATCCCCGACGACTTCCCCCTGCTGACTCCCTGAGCCGCCGCTCCATGCGCAACCCGCTCAACCTTACGGGACGGCGCCTGCTGGTGACCGGGGCGTCGTCAGACAGCGACATCGGGCGGGAAATCTGCCGGACGCTGGCCGGTCTGGGCGCCGCCCTGACGCTGGTGGGCCGACGCGCCGATGCGCTGGAAGCCACCCGCGCCCTGCTGGACGAGCCGGAGCGGCACAGCGTCGCCCCCTTCGACCTGACCGATCTGGACGCCATCCCCGGCTGGATGAAGGGGCTGGCAGAGGCGGGCGGTCCTTTCGCCGGGCTGGTCCATTCCGCGTCGGAGCAGGGTTATTCCGTGCTGCGGCAGGTCAACCGGGCGCAGTTCGACCGCTATTTTACGCTGAACGTCGGGGCGTCGCTGATGCTGGCGCGCGGCTTCCACCAGAAGGGCGTGTTTGCGCCGGGCGGCGGGTCGATCGTCTATGTCGGCTCGGTCGCCGGGCTGAAGGGGCAGAAGGGCCGCTCGCTCTACGCCGCGAGCAAGGCGGCGCTGGTGTCGGTGGCGCAATCGCTGGCGCTGGAACTCGCCGACAAGCGCATCCGTGTCAATGTGGTGGCCCCGGCGGTGGTGCTGGGCGCCAAGGCGGAGAAGCAGTTCGCCATGCTGCCGGCGGAGCAGAACGCGGCGCTCGCCGCCGCCCACCCGCTGGGCTACGGCGCACCGCAGGACGTGGCCGACGCCGTGGCCTATCTGCTGGCCGACAGCGGGCGCTGGGTGACCGGGACCGTGCTGCCCTTGGACGGCGGCTTCACCGCCGGGTGACGGCCTCCGCCAGCGCCCGCGCGATGCGCACGGCGCCCTGGCCATCGACGATCCCCGCCAGTTTGTCCGCCATGGCCCGCCGCCGCGCCGGATCGGCCCAAAGCTCCAGCGCCACGTCAGCGATCCGCTCCGGAGCGCCTTCGGTCTGTCCGGGCACCAAGGCGCACCAGCCCAGAGCCTCCGACTGGCGGGCGGCCTCCAGCTGGTTGTCGGCGATGGTGACGAGGACCGCGGGCGTGCCGATGGCCGCCAGTTCCCCGGTCGTGGTGCCCGCCGCCGAGACGGCCAGCCCGGCCTGCGCCATCAGGTGGCCCATGCGCGGCGTGTCGCGGTGCAGCCGCAAGCTGTCTTTGAAACGCTCCGCCACCGCCTCCACCGCGCCCGCATCGCGCACCGCCCCGCCGACCGCCACGTCAAGCCAAACACCGGGGGGCAGGCGGGGCGCGAGGCGTTCGATCACCGGAGCCGTCAGCCCCAGCGGATCGGAGCCGCCGAAGGTCACCAGCAGGCCGCGGCGTTCCTCCAACGGCGGCTTGGCCGCCGCCGCCGCCGCCGCCTCCCGCACCTCCCGCCGCAACGGCGCGTAGGCGGGGCCGAGCAGCAGCCGGGCAGCCGGGTTCCCCTTGCGGTAAGGCAGCAGCCCGGCATCCGGGGCGGCGTTGACGATCAACCCGGCGTGGATCGGCTCCCCCGTCCCGGCGTCGTCGAAGGCCAGGATGCGCAGCCCCGTCCCGGCCAGTCCGGCCCGCCAGTCTTCCCCGAATCCGTAGCCATCCAGCACGACGGCGGCAGCGCCGGTTTCCGCCGCGATGGCGCCGGTCGCGACGAGGTCGGCGGCGCTGCCGGCGTCCGCGGCGATCCGGCGAACCGCGATTCCGGCTGCCCGCAGACGATCCTCCAAAGCCGGCGGCAGGCTCGCCGCGGCGAACAGCGCATCGCCGCCCAACTCCTGCACGGCTTCCGCCACGGCGAGGCAGCGCATGACGTGCCCGGCCCCGATGGACGCCCCGGCGTCAGCGCGGAACAGCACCCTCAAGGTCCGCTCCCCAACGCTCAATGCAGGGTCGGCGCGTTCGGCCCGGTGGGGCGCAACCGCGCGCGGGCGGAGGACAGGCAGAAGGCGTGCCAGTAGAGCGCCACCAGGGCGCCCGGCAGGCTGTCCAGCTCATGCCCCGGCAAAGCGGTGATGTTCGCCGCATGGGCCATGGCGGCGTTGGCGGCGTTGGCGCTGTGCTGCGCCGCCGGGCCGATCAGCGCCAGCGTCTCCGCCAGCGCGCGGGCGTCGAGGCGCAGGGTCGCCGGGGCGACGGTCACCTGGGCGGTGCCGTCGCGCAGGCGCCCGATGGCGAGATAGGCCTCCAGAAGGTCGGGCCGATCCTCCGGGCGAATCACGGCGGCGACCACGCGGTTGCCGGTCAGCAGGCCGGTGCCGTCGAACTCGAACACCACGGCGCGCTCCGTCTGCCGGGCTTCGGCGAGGGCGGCGGCGCGCTCCCCGGCGGAGACATCGGCCAGCCGCATGGCCTCCTCGAACATCTCCGGCCGGCCGCCGCCCTCGGCGTGGACGACCAGCGGCGCGTCCATCGTCGCGGCGATGGCCAGACGGCGCGCCATGATGTTCACCGCCTCCTCCGACGCATCCTCCGGAATCGTGTCCTGCAACAGCTCCGCGCCCTTGCGCAGCATCACCTCGGCGAAGCTGATGTCCGGGGTGGTGTCTGGGCTCATGGCACGCTCTCCGTCGATGGGGGTCGGCTCTTGTACGCCAGGGGCAGGCCCCGGCTCAACGATCGCCGCGCTCAATGATAGCCGATGGCGCCCGTCACCTTGCCGCGGAAGACCCAATAGCTGTAGGCGGTGTAGATCAGGATCGTCGGAATCAGGAAGGCCATGCCGATCAGCAGGAAGACCTGCGTCTCCGGCGGGGCCGCCGCCTGCCACACGGTGATTCCCGGCGGGATCAGCACCGGCCACAGGCTGATCGCCAGCCCCAAATAGGACAGGGCGAACAGCCCCATGGCGAAGGCGAAGGGCAGAACCTCCCTCCCCTCGTCCAGCGCCCGCCACAGGCCGAAGGCGAGGAAGCCGACCATCAACGGCACCGGCGACAGCAGCAGGATGTTGGGCACCGAGAACCAGCGCGCGGCGATGGAGGCGTCCAGGAAGGGCGTCCACAAGCTGACCGCGGCAACCAGAACCAGCACCACGATGAGCAGCCGCCGCGCCACGCGGAAGCACCAGTCCTGCAGGATGCCGATCGTCCGCCAGATCAGCCATGTGCTCCCCAGCAGCGCGTATCCGGCGATCAGCGCCACGCCGCAGAACAGGCTGAAGGGGGTCAGCCAGTCCAGCATGGTTCCGGCGAAGTTCCGCCCCTCCACCTCGATCCCCTGGATGAAGGAGCCGAGAACCACCCCCTGCGCGAAGGTGGCGAGCAGCGACCCCAGGAAGAAGGCTTTGTTCCACAAATGGCGGCTGCTCCGCGCCTTGAAGCGGAATTCGAAGGCGACGCCGCGGAAGATCAGCGCGATCAGCATCAGCAGAAGCGGCAGATACATGGCCGGCAGGACGACGGCGTAGGCGATGGGAAAGGCCGCGAACAGCCCCGCCCCGCCGAGGATCAGCCACGTCTCGTTGAAGTCCCAGACCGGCGCCACGGAGTTCATCATGACGTCCCGCGCCTCCTCGCTGGGAGCGAAGGGGTAGAGGATGCCGATGCCGAGGTCGAAGCCGTCCATCAGCACATACATGAAGACGGCGAATCCGACGATGGCGACCCAGGCAAGGGTCAGCAGGCTGCCTTCCATGGACGTCACTCCGCGGGTTCGATGGATTCGCCGGGCACCGACAGGGGCCGCTTCGGCTGGTGGCCCTGCGCCACTGCGGGAAGCTCCAGATCCTCGTCGATCAACCGCGCCGGGCCGATGGTCAGCAGCCGGAACAGGTAATAGGTCCCGGCCCCGTAGATGATGGCGTAGACCACCATGAACACGATCAGCGACGTCAGCACCGCCCCGCCGGTCAGCGCGGGGGTCACCGCGTCCGCCGTGCGGATCATCCCGTAGACCACCCAGGGCTGGCGCCCGATCTCGGTGGTGAACCAACCGGCGAGGATGGCGATGAAGCCCAGCGGCATGCAGCCGACCAGCAGCTTGTGGAACCAGTTGGGGCTGTAGAGCTTCCCGCGCACCCGCTGCACCAGATGGATCAGCGCCACCGTCAGCATGACCATGCCGATCGCCACCATGATGCGGAAGGTCCAGAACAGGATTTCCGGGTTGGGCCGGTCCTCCACCGGAAAACTCTTCAGGCCGGGGACCACCCCGTCCCACTCATGGGTCAGGATCAGACTCGACAGGGCGGGGATGGCGATCTCCGCGTGGTTGGCCTCCGCCTCGTTGTCGGGAATGGCGAACAGGATCAGCGGCGCCCGCGCCCCGCCCTCCCAATGGCCCTCCATCGCGGCGATCTTGGCCGGCTGGTGCTCCAGCGTGTTCAGCCCGTGCAGGTCGCCGAGGAAGATCTGCAAGGGCGCCAGGACGGTGATGAGCGCCAGCGACATGCTGAGCCCGACCCGCGCGTGCTCCAGGAAGCGGTTGCGCAGCAGGTAGAAGGCGCTGATGCCGGCCACCACGAATCCGGTGGTCAGGAACATCGCGGTCAGCATGTGGGCGAGCCGGTAGGGGAAGGAGGGGTTGAACACCACCGCCCACCAGTCGGTGACGAAGAACCGCCCGTCGCGCAGTTCCGCCCCCGCCGGGGTGTGCATCCAACTGTTCGCCGACAAGATCCAGAAGGAGGACAGAACCGTTCCCGCCGCCACCAGCACCGCCGCCAGGAAATGAACTCCCCGCGGCACGCGGTCCCGCCCGAACAGCAGGATGCCGAGGAAGGCAGCCTCCAGGAAGAAGGCGGTCACCACCTCGTACTGGATCAACGGCCCCAGCACGTTGCCGACGATGTCGGACCAGCGGCTCCAGTTCGTGCCGAACTGGTAGGTCATCACGATGCCGGACACCACGCCCATGCCGAAGGAAATGGCGAAAATCCGCGTCCAGAACTCCGACAGGCTGCGGTACAGCGCCTTGCCGGTCATCAGCCACCGCGCCTCCAGAACCGCGATCCAGCAGGCCAGCCCCACCGTAAAAGAGGGAAAAAGAATGTGAAAAGAAATCACGAAAGCAAATTGGATTCGTGACAGAAGCAGCGGATCGAGGTCCATGGCCGCGGTCCTCCGTTGGCGGTCACCGGGCCGATTCCAGCCGGCCCAACCCGACCCCAACGCGGCCCATTCCGGGGAGTTCCCATTTTCCGGCTGCGGATACTTTCTTTCCCACCGCCCCTTGAACCACGGCTGCGACCTCTTATTTCTAAGCTCTTGCCGACATCCACACATTCACGGCCGGCCCTGGGCCACAGCCGATCCCACCCCGCTCCGATGGCCCCGCCGGCCAGCCGGGCCGGGGGCCATCGGTCCATTGCAGGGTGTTTCCCGAGGATGCCGGAATCAGGAGAAGCTCTTTGACGGAACTGGCAGTTTCTGGCGAACCCCTCACCCTCTTTCTAAAAGAAACCCGCAAGTACGACTACCTCACCCCCGAGCAGGAACGCGACTTCGCCATCCGCTGGCGGGAGCGGCAGGACCGCCGCGCCCTCGACAAGCTGATCGGCAGCCACCTCCGGCTCGTCTTCAAAATGGCCCGCGGCTATCAGGGCTACGGCCTGCCGCTGTCCGACCTGATCGCCGAGGGCAATGTCGGCGTCATGCAGGCGGCCCAGAAGTTCGACCCCGACAAGGGGTTCCGCTTCGCCACCTACGCCTCCTGGTGGATCAGGGCGGCGATCCAGGAATATGTGCTGCACAACTGGTCGCTGGTGAAGATCGGCACCACGGCCGCGCAGAAGAAGCTGTTCTTCAGTCTGCGCCGACTGAAGGCCCAGTTGCAGGACGCCGAGAACGGCACCTTCGGCGGCGACCTGTCTCCGGAGGCGGTGGAGAGCATCGCGACGACGCTGGACGTCTCCCAGGCCGACGTCGTCGAGATGAACCGCCGGCTGGGAACCGACCGCTCGCTGAACGCCACCCTGGCCGAGGATGGCGACAGCGAATGGCTGGACCTTCTCGCCGACGAGAGCCCCGACCAGGAAGCGATCCTGGCCGGTGCGCAGGAGCGCAAGCGCCGCCAGCAGTTCCTGAAGCTGGGGCTCGGCGTTCTCGACGACCGCGAGCGGCAGATCCTGGTGGCCCGCCGCCTGCGCGACGAGCCGCTGACCCTGGAGGAGCTGAGCCAGCACTTCCACGTCTCACGCGAGCGCGTACGCCAGCTCGAGGTGCGCGCCTTCGAGAAGGTTCAGAAGGCGGTGATGGCCCAGGCCCGGCAGATTCCGGGCACCACGGGCAAGGCGCTGCTGCCGGTTTGACCGGCCGCAGCCTCCCCACGGTGCGTTACGGCGTGACGAAGCGCGGCGGTTCCGGCAGCACGGAAGACCGCCGCCGCACGCCGCGCAGCGCGTGATCCACCGCGGCGACCTGCTCCTCCACCGAGATCAAAATCTGTGACGTGACCTCCAGCGCCCGATCCTCATAGACCCAGCCGTCCGGATGGCGGTCGCTCCAAGCGGCGACCGTCCGGTCGCGCTCGTGCAGTAGGCTGAGGATCTGGGGGCGGAACAGCCGCACCATCGCGGTGATCCAGCGGTTCGCCGGCCAGGACGGACGGGCGTGGTCCACGGTGAAGCCGTCGAGCATGCGGATCACGTCGGCGGCGGCGTACCACGTCTCTCCCGTCACCCAACGGTTCGTCGTGAACAGGCGCACCGGCTGCCCCGCCACGTCCATGGCGATCCCCACCAGATGGGACAGGGCGTCGTTGGGGTTGTCCGGCTCCTCGTAATCCCTCAGTGGCACCGGCTCCATGCCCGGCGGCATCCCCAGCGGGCGCAGGAAGATGTGGAAGTGCCCATGCTCGCCGTCGGGCCGCTCGTCCTCGGGGTGGCAGTGGTAATAGTACTGGGCGTGATACTCGGCGTCGTAGACGTCGCCCGGCGGGTAGTGGCGCCATTCGTAAAGCGTACCGTGCCCGCGCAGAAGCTCCCCCACCACCGTGTCGCCGGTCTTGGCGAGCACGCGCTGGCACAGCCGGACCTCCCGCGCGGCCTCCGACATCGCCTGCAACTCGTCGCGCGAAAGCTCCGAAAGCTCCATCATCGGATGCTCTGCCCCGTCAGCCCCTGCCCTTCCCAGATCCCTATTACGTATGAGGCTTTGTACGCTTAGCAAGCGCTTTCCTCAACGGGGCCCCGCCGAACCGGCGCGGCCGGCATCCGCGCGGAACACCGCCTCGCCCCGCCGCAGGGTCCAGTCGACCAACGCGCCCTCCACCTGCCCCAGCGCCGTGTTGAAGGCGGCGATCACGTCGGTGAAATCCGACCCGCGCACCGGGACCACGGCGTCGAAGGTCTCGCCCGCCTCGATGGTCCGGTTGGGCATGGCGACCAGCTTGGCCGACAGCCGCACCCGCACCCGATCCGGCGCCGCGGCGCTGGCGTCGCTGAACTCCGCCTGGAAATCGCGCAGTTCGGTCTTCAGCAGGAAGTCGGAGCGCAGCCCTGCGGAATCCCGCCCGACCGAGACGATCCGCCGGCTGTCCTCGAAGGACTGGACGATCAGCCCCTGCACCATGTTCGGCGCCCGGTCGGCCCAGGACACCCCGGCGAAGTAGTCGAGCGCGGTGGCGGAGCGGGTGACCGCGATGCGCGGCGTGTCGATCCCGGCGCTGGCCGCCGGAGGCTCGACCAGCAATTGCCATCTCACTGGCGGCAACCCCGATTCCGCCATCGTCCCCGGCGTCAGGGTGTAGAGGCTGGGCGCGGTGGGGTTCAGCGCCGCGCAGCCGGTCATCAGGCTGACCGTCAGCAGCGCCGCCCCCATCGCCCTCATCAAACGGCTCGTCATCGTCCACGCACCTCCACGCCCTGGCGGGTTCCGCCGAACAGGAAGTTCGACGGGTCGTTCTCGATCCGCGTCACGACGCGGGACAGTTGCCCCGACAGGTCGCGCAACTGCGAGATAAGCAAGGTCAACTCATACAGCCCGCCGCCGGTGAAGTCGCGGATCGCCCCGCGGTTTTCCCCGATCATGGCGTTGAGCTGGGTGGCGGTCTTGTTCAGCGATCCGGCCAGCGTGTGCAGGTCGCCCGTCAGGGTCTTCGTGCCGCTCTCCACCGCGGCCAGCGTGCGCTGCGCCTGCTCCATCGTCTGGCCAAGCTGCGGGCCGACCGTCTCGAATCCCTGGAGCGTGCGGTTGGCCTGGGCGAGCGTGCCGTCCAGCCCATGGCTGGCGCGGGCCAGCTCGCCGGTCAACGTTCGCGTGTTCGCCAGGATCTCCGCGATGGCCGCCTGGTTCTGCGGGGTCAGCAGGTCGGCCACCCGGTTGGTCAGGTCCAGCGCGCGGTTCAGAAGCTGCGGGGCGGCGTCGACGAACACCGTCAGGGAGGAGGGGCGCGACGGGATCACCGGTATGCCGCCGTCATGCGCGGTGCGCAGAAGCTCGCTCATCTCCGTGCCGCCGGAAATCTGCACATAGGCGCCGCCGGTGATTCCCTGCACCTCCAGCGAGGCGATGGAATCGGTCTTGATCGGCGTGCCTTCCTGCACCTCGATCCGCACGCGCACGCGGCTGACGTCGTTGGGGTCCAGGCGGATGTCGGTCGCGGTGCCCACGGGAATGCCGCGGTAGCGCACCGGGCTGCCTTCCTGAAGGCCGGTCACCGAGCCGGTGAAATAGATGTAATAGGGCTGGCGCGTCTCCTCCAGCTGGATCTTGGCGACCCAGACGGTGAAGACGAACAGTCCGGCCAGCAAGGCCAACACGAAGCTGCCCACGAGGATGTAGCTGGTGCGGGTTTCCATGGCGTCCGGTCAGCTTTCTGCATGGCGCGCGGCGCGGCCGCGCGGTCCGTGGAAATAGTCGTGAATCCAGGGATGCGAGTCCCGGAGATGCTCCTCCAGCGTGCCCACGCGGATCTTCTTGTCCACCAGCACGGCGATGCGGTCGCAGATGGAGGTCAGGCTGTCCAGGTCGTGGGTGACCATGAAGACGGTCAACCCCAGGCTGCGCTGCAGGTTGCGGATCAGCTGGTCGAAGGCGGCGGCGCCGATAGGGTCAAGCCCGGCGGTCGGCTCGTCCAGGAACAGGATGTCGGGGTCGAGCGCCAGCGCGCGGGCCAGCCCGGCACGCTTGATCATGCCGCCCGACAGTTCCGACGGGAACTTCGCCCCGGCGTTGGGCGGCAGGCCGGACATGGCGATCTTCACCCGCGCGATCTCCGCCGCCAGCGCCGCCGGGAGGTCGGTGTGCTCGCGCAGCGGGACCATGACGTTCTGCGCCACGGTCATCGAGCTGAACAGCGCGCCGTTCTGGAACAGCACGCCGGTGCGCGCCTGGAGCGCCACCCGCTCCGCCTCCGGCAGGTCGGCGGTGTCGCGGCCCAGCAGCTCGATCCGGCCGTCCGCCGGGCGGATCAGGCCGAGGATCTCCTTGAGCAGGACCGACTTGCCGGTGCCGGAGCCGCCGACCACGCCCAGCACCTCCCCCCGCCGCACGTCGAGGTCGAGCCCGTCATGGACCACCTGCGGGCCGAAGCGCGTGACCAGCCCACGCACGCGGATCACCGCGTCCTGCGCATCCGGTTGTGTGTCGTCAAACGGCGCCACGGCCCCTCACAGCCTGAGGAAGGAGAACAGGACGGAGAAGACCGCGTCCAGGACGATCACCAGGAAGATGGACTCCACCACCGACTTGGTCGTCAGCGTGCCCACGCTCTCGGCGCTGCCGGAGACCTTCAGCCCCTCGTAACAGCCGACCATGGCGATCACCAGCGCGAAGACCGGCGCCTTCACCAGTCCAACCACGAAATGCGGCAGGGTGACGGCGCCGTGAAGCTGGCGGATGAACTGCCCGAAGGTGATGTCCAGCGTCGCGTAGCTCATCACCGCACCGCCGAACAGCCCCATGATGTCGGCGTAGAAGGCCAGCAGCGGCAGGGTGATCATCAGGGCCAGCGCGCGCGGCACCACCAGAAGCTCCACGACGTCCAGCCCCAGCGTGCTGATGGCGTCCACCTCCTGGTTCACCTTCATGGTGCCGATCTGCGCGGTGAAGGCGGAGCCGGAGCGGCCCGCCACGATGATGGCGGTCATCAGGATGCCGATCTCGCGCAGGATGGACACGCCCAGCAGGTTGACCACGAACAGCTCCGCCCCGAAGCGGCGGAGCTGGTCTGCTCCCTGGAAGGCCAGCACCACGCCGATCAGGAAGGACAGCAACCCGAGGATCGGCAGGGCGTTCAGCCCGGTCTGCTCGATGTGGAACATCACCGAGCGGAAGCGCAGCCGCCGCGGATTCACGATCAGCCGCCCGAAGGTGATGGTGATGAGGCCGAGGAAGGACAGCAGGTCCCGCCCCTCGCGCAGCCCGTCGACGGCGGTGCGCCCGGTGCGCTCCAGCATGTCGAGGATGGGGTGGTGGGTCTCCGCCCGCTCGACCGGCGGGGGGCCGACCTCGCGCACGGCGTCGAACAGGGCGGCGTGCTCCGGCCGGATGGCGGACAGATCGACGCCATGGCCCGCCGCCTTCAGCCGGTCGGACAGCGTGGACAGCAGATAGGCACCCACCGTGTCCATGGCGTCCAGCCGCGACAGGTCGAGGCTGACCGCCCCGCCGCCGTCCAGCGCGAAGCGGTCGAGCGTGCCCGACAGGTCCCCGGCGGCCTTCAGGTCCCAATGGCCGAGAGCCGTCAGCCGCCACTCGCCGTCGCCGGCGCGCGACGATTCCAACCACGCCCGTTCGCGCGCCATGCCCCGTCCTGCCCTTTCCATCCGGTGCCGTCCTGCGGCGATGCTCATGCTTGTGGGGAGGAACTTGGCCGCAAGCCCCCCCGATGGTCAACCTCAAGCCGGGGAAAAACAGCCGCACAGCGGTGGTTTGCACGCGGAGGTCCGCGCCGATAGTATGGCGCCGCCGTTGCACAGGAACCTATTCACCATGCCGAACCCCATCGACCTGAAGAACCACATCCGCGGCATCGCCGACTTCCCCAAGCCCGGCATCCTCTTCTACGACATCTCCCCGCTGCTGGCTCACGCCGAGGCGTGGAAAGAGGCGGTTGACCAGCTGGCCGAAGCGCTGCGCCCGCATAAGCCGGACCTGGTGGTGGGCATCGAGTCCCGCGGCTTCCTGATCGCCGCCCCGCTGGCCCTGGCGCTCGGCACCGGCTTCATCATGGTGCGCAAGCACGGCAAGCTGCCCGGCGACAAGGTCGCCCATTCCTATGACCTGGAATACGGCACCGACACCATCGAGGTTCAGGCCGACGCCGTGAAGCCCGGCCAGCGCGTGGTCGTGCTGGACGACCTGCTGGCGACCGGCGGCACCATGGCTGCGGCGATCAGCCTGCTGCGCCGCGTCGGCGCCGACGTCCGCGCCGCCGCCTTCCTGGTCGAGCTGACCTTCCTCAACGGCCGCGACAAGCTGGACGTGCCCAGCGTCTCGCTGTTGAGCTACGATTCATAAAAGCGCCTTTCAAAAAGGCGTCCGCCTATCGTTTGTGCGGAAGCGGTGCGACTCAGTTCCTTCTCCCCTCTGGGGAGAAGGTCAGGATGAGGGGGCGCCGAAGGCGGTCCGCGTCGCAAGACGAGCGCTTTTTCTCCGCCCTGCCGGGCGTATCCCCCCTCACCCAGCCCTCTCCCCAGGGGAGAGAGGGTTTGATCAGGTCATGGCACAGCGCTTGCGAGAGTTGCCGGTCACAGTTGCTCGGCAGGGCGCCCCATGACCCATATGGCCCCGGTGATTCTCGAACAGCCGCCTCTTCTGGCCGTCCGGCCTCCCGAAACCGTTTCCATGCGGACGCGCGACGGTGTGCGGCTGGACGCCGACCTCTACCGTCCCGACGGGGTCGGCCCCTGGCCCGCCCTGCTGCTGCGTCTGGCCTGCGGGCGGCGCACGGCGATGACCAGCCATTACGCGCATCCGCGCTGGTACGCCGCGCGCGGTTATGTGGTGGTGGTGCAGGACGTGCGCGGGCGCGGCACGTCGGAGGGCCGTTTCCGTCCCTTCGAGGCGGAACGCGAGGACGGCGCCGACGCGGTGGCCTGGGCGGCGTCCCTGCCCGGCTCCAACGGAACGGTCGGCATGTACGGCAGCGGCTACGCCGGAATGGCGCAGCTTCTGGCCTTGGCCGAACGTCCCGCGGCGCTGCGCGCGGTGGTTCCGGCGCTGGCCGGTTGGGACGTGTTCACCGACTGGGCGACGGAGGGCGGCGCCTTCCGGCTGGCCGACGCGATGGATTGGGCGCTGCGCTGCGCGGGGGAGTCCGCCCGCCGGCTGGAGGATGGCGCGGCCTACCGCGCGCTTCTGGAAGCGATCCGCAGCCTGCCGCTGGACGACGAGATTCCGTCGCGCCCGCGGGTGCTGCGGGAATACGCGCGCCACTGCCATTACGACGACTGGCTGACCACGCCCGGCCCTGGCGGAAGCTGGGACGACCTAACTCCCCGCCACGCCCTGTCCGGCGGCGTCGGGGAAGTGTCCGTCCTCCAGATCGGCGGCTGGTACGACCCGCGCCTGACCGGCACGCTTGCGGCGCACGAGGCTCTGACCGCCGGCAGCGACGGCACCGTCCGCCTGCTGGTCGGCCCGTGGGACCGGCACGGCGTCGCGCGTGCCCCCCGGACCGACAAATCCCACGGTGACGACCGGGCGCCGTTCGACGTGCCGTCCTTCGACGCCCTGCAACTCGGCTGGTTCGAGCGCTTTCTGAAAGGGGAGATGAACGGCGCGGAGCGCGGCGGCCCGATCCGTCTGTTCGACGTTCTGGAACGCCGCTGGCGCGACCTGCCGGCCCTGCCGCCCGCCGCACAGCCTCTGCATCTGTCGAGCGACGGACTCGCCACGCGGCGCGGCGGCGCCCTGCACGACGATGCTCCGAACGAAGCGTTCCTCGACGTGCTGGTCCATGACCCGCGCGATCCGGTGCCCACCGTGGGTGGTCACGCCGTGCCGGACGCCGGCCCACGCGATCGCGCCGCCGTCGACGCCCGCCCCGACGTCGCGGTCTACGACACAGCCCCGCTCACGGCGCCACTGACGCTGTCCGGTCTGGCCGCACTGGAGATCTGGGTGGAGGCCGACGCCCCGTCCTTCGACGTCAGCGCCGTCCTGTCCGCCGTGTTGCCGGACGGGCGCGTCCTGCCGCTGAGTCAGGGCCACGCGCGGGTGGAGCCGGGTGGCGAGCAGCGGCCCATGCCGGTGGCCTTGCGCGCCCTCTGCGCGACGCTGCCCGCCGGAAGCGCGCTGCGCCTCAGCCTCGCCGGGTCCTGCTTCCCGGCCTACCCCGTCAATCCGGGGACGGGGGCGGAGCCGGGCGAAACCCGGCTGGTCGACGCGCAGCCGATCACCCTGCTCATCCACGGCGGCGGCGCCCGCCCGTCCCGCCTGCTGCTGCCGGCCAAAGGCTGAGCGTCCGGCCCCGTCAGAGACGCCGGCCGTAGCCTTCCTCATGGTCGCCGCCAAGGCCGTGCTCGTCCTCGTCGGCCGGATCGAAATCACGGAGGGCGCGTGCGGCGCTGCGCAGGCACAGGTTCAGGCTGCGGTCGAGCAGGCGCATCATCAGGTCGCGGAACGGCGTCTTGTCACCGAGCGACCAGGCGCGCTCCACCATCGCGGTGTACATCTCGCGATCCTCCCCGGTCACCACCACCGGCGGGAAGCCGGCGCGGTTCAGGATCAGGTTGCACAGCAGAAGCGCGGTCGCGGCGTTGCCCTGGAAGAAGGGGCGGACGCTCATCAGCCGGTGATGCGCCTCGAAGGCGGCCTCCGGACCCGGCTCCGTCCGGCGCAGCCAGCCCGACAGCGCCGACATCGACACCCGCACCTTCGCCGGATCGGGGGAGGCCCCGGCGTCGTCCTTGAGCGCGCCCTCCCGGTAGCGCCCGGCGTTCGTGTCGATCCCCTGGTACAGCACGCCGTGGAAAGCCGCGATGGTGCGCTCCGTCACCACCCCGCCGCCCTGGAAGGACAGGCGGGCCATCAGTTCCAGTGCGGCGCGGTGGTTGAGCGCGAGGCGCTGCGGCTCGGCCGGACGGCTGCGCAGAACCGCGCCGCGGTCCAGCACCATGCGGATGTCCTCGGGGGACAGCTCGATCCCCTCCGCGAGGAGGCAGGCAGAGGTCAGTCCGCGTTCGAAGCGGTCGGCCAGATCGCGGACCACCGTCAACGGCATGGGCCGGGCGTCGTCCAGAACCCGCTTCTTTTCCAGAATATCGTCCAGCAGCGCCATCGTCCCGAACTCCGCAGATCCCGTGCATTTTCATAATGCCTGGACGGCGCGCGTGGAAGCACATCATTTAACGGCCCGCAAGCTCAGGAGGGTGCGGCGCAACCACCGGCCTGCGGTTTTTTGCCGCTTGTGCCGCCGTGGTTGCCGGTTTTAACATCGCGATACAAGATTTACGGCCCCCTATACTCGCCTGACCCGGCCCTCTGGAAGGATTGATCCGATGCAACATGTTGCCTGGGATAAATCGATGAGCGTCGGCGTCGAAGTTCTCGACGACGACCACAGGAAATTGCTCGATATGTTCAATCGGCTTCTGAAGGCCGGCATCGCGGAGAAGGATCGCGCCAGCCTGTCCGGGCTGCTGGGGGGCTTGCAGGAATACACGACCGTGCATTTCAAGCGGGAGGAGGCGCTGATGGAGCAGCAGGGATATCCCGGCCTCGACGCCCACCGGGCTGCGCACCGCTATTTCATCGACGAGGTGCACAAGCTGACCCTGGACGATGACGACAGCAACGAGATGATGCTGCGCATCGACCTGATCCTGCTTCTGAAGGAGTGGTTCATCGAACACATCCAGTCGGTGGACAAGCAATACTGCCCCTTCATGGCCGAAGACGCCGGCAGCGGCGCCGCGCATTGAACGGACGCGCGAACGCCCCCGCTCCGGCCGGCGCGAGGGCGTTTCGTCAGCGCCTCAGAGGCAAGACGTACCTAAGGACCACGGTCAGAAGGCCATCGTACCGCCCGATTCACGAAGGCGCAGGTTGTTCTGGACGTGACGGACACCGGATATGGCGTCGGCCAGATCCTCGGCGCGGCGTTTCGCCATGCGGTCGTCCACCGTTCCGTCCAGCGTGACCTCCCCAGCCGACACGGATACCGCGATGTCCGTGGCGTCGAGATAGGGGTCCTCGGTCAGCCGGTCGTTCAGGTCGTCGCGGATTCGCTCATCCGACCGGGTGTAGCCCCGCGGGCCGCGCCCACGGAACTGGGCGCGCCGCTCGTCCTCCTGGCGGCGGCGTTCGGCGTCGTCGTTGCCGAACCAGGAAGCGACTTCGTCCCCCGCCTGCTCCCAGAAGTTGCGTTCCCGCGCCATGCCGATGGGCTCGTCGCGATGGCCCTCATTGCTCATACGGTCGTCGCGATGCCATCCGCGCCCCGCGTGGCCCCAATCGCTGCCCCAGCGACGGCTGGGATCGCGCCCGCCGGAACCGCCGCTTTCGTAGTCACTCCGGGGATAACCGCCTGCGCCGTAGGCGCCGCGCCCAAATTCGTTGCGGTCGCGGACGTCGCGACGGTCGTCCTCTTCCGCGTTGCGGGCCTCGTCCTTCCATCGGTTCTCGTACTGGGTCATCCTGTCAGACTCCCGTTCGCCGTTGCCCGCCGCCCGTCCGGACGGCCCTTTTCTCAACAGGACGGCGCTGGGCTGCGTTCCTCCTTCGGCGCATCGCCGGAGTCACCCCACAATCTGGCACGCGGATTGCTGCATTGCACACAGTCATCCACGCAGCCTTGGCCCCGGTCCCCCTTCGGATCGGGGCTTCTTTTTGACCAAGAGATAGGGTCAGGCCGCGCCGACCCAGCGGCGGATCGGGCTGAGTGACAGGGCGGAGTTGCTGTAGGCCGCCCGATGCGTGACCTCCGCCCCCACCCAGTCGGGAAGCGGAACGAGCTGGTCGGCATGGGACAATTCGACCTCGGCGATCACCAGACCGGCGTTCTCGCCACCGAACACGTCGACTTCCCAGCAGAGACCATGGTGTTGGATGAGGTAACGGGTCTTCTCGATCAAGCCACCACGGCAGCTGTGGCGCAACAGACCCAAGGCGAGGTCGAGGGGAAGCGCATGCTCGACCTCTTCGCGGCACAGACCATGGCGGGGACCTTTCACGGTCAGCGTGGCCTCCGGCCCCGCCACCCGGACCCGCACCGTTCGGCCGTCGTCGGACGGCAGATAGCCCTGGACGATGGACTGCCCGTTTCGGCACAGGGGGCGGATGTCCCTCCGGACCAGAAAACGCCGTTCGATCTCAACCGCCATGATATCGGCCTTTCGGCATATCGGACGCCGCTGAGGATAATCGCCCACCATGCTGCGGCGCAATCATGCCTCATACGCATGAAGTCCATTCCTGCCTTGCGGTATTACCATTTGGACACAGTGCCGAACAAGCGCCCACGGCGTCGCTCGCGTCGCTCCGTGGTGGGAGTGGCCACCCGTTCTGGGGTAGCATGCCGCCATGGCACAAGACTTCGCACCCTGGCTGATCCTGGTCGCCGTTTACGGCGCGCCTCTTTTGCATGTGATGCTGTCACGCCGCGGCGGTCCGTGGCGTCCGCCGCCCGGCACGCGCTGTCCCTTCGGCCCGCGGGCCGGCTGGGTGGTGATGGTGCTGATTTTGGGGCCGATCGGCTGGCTGATGTTCGTCATGCGGAACGGGCGCCGTTCCCGTCCCGGCCGCAGCCCTGGAGCGTAACGCCCAGGGACCGCTGGCGGAACGGGAACGGCGCCCCCGCATCGGGTCGCCGGGATGGCTCGCCCGTCAGATGCGACCCATCAGCAGCAGCACGATCAGGACCAGCAGCAGCACGCCGAGGATGCCGCTGGGGCCATAACCCCAACCGCGGCTGTGCGGCCAGGCCGGAACCGCGCCGATTAGAACGAGAATCAAAATGATGAGCAGAATGGTGCCGATGCTCATGGCGTCCTCCCAAATGTGGAGCTTTCGCTGACAAGAACGCGAGCTTGGCCGGCTGGTTCCTGCTTCCCGCCTGTTCTTTGGCGCCCGTCATCTCCATTCGGGGCAGCGATGCCCTACCCTTCCGGCTCTTTTTCGAAGCCCGCGTCCACCTGCCTCCCCCCACTCAGGAGGGCGGTTCGGCGCGGTGACCAGAGCGCTCCCACACCTTCGTCAGCAACGCCAGCTTGCTCCGTCCCGGCAGCCGTTCATCCGACAACGCTTCCAGGAAATCGGCCAGGCGCTTCGACCGCATCACGCTGAAGGCGATCAGCCCCACCGTCGCCAGCAGGACGAACAGGAAGAACAGAATCCGCGTCGGCAGCGGGTCGTCGGCCATGGCGAGCAGGTTCATGCCAAGGAATCCGGTGACCAACGTCCCGATGGTGCTGACCACCGTGACCACGGTCAGCCGCAGCACCGTGTTGGCCTGCCGCCGCAGCCCGTCGCTGTCCAGATAGTCGCTCATATCCTGAACCTCGTCCCGCACTTCGGCGTAGAGGCGGTCGGTGCCGAGATGCCCGGCCCACAGGCGGAACAGGTCGCGCAACGGCCCCTGGATCGACAGTTCGTGGAACCAGTAGCGGTGGGTGAAGCGCAGGAAGATCTCGAACACCTGCCGGATGTCACGCTTGAACCGCTTCACCGATTCCACGGTGCCGATGTCGAGTTGGCTGACCGCCAGCACCAGCCGATCGGACAGCATCACCAGCGCCGCCCGGTGGAAATGCACGACCAGCCCCAACAGGAAATACTGGTGCCGGAATTGGCCCAACAGCCCGGTTTCCGCGTCGGTGAAGAAGGCGTCGCGTTCCGGCCCCACCATGACCAGCGAATGGCCGCAGCACAAGATGCGGCTTCGCGTCCAGGCGCCGGGCGCCCGCGGGTCCCAATAGCGGTCGTAGCAATAGCGCTGCTCGAAACCCTCCAGAAAGGCCGGGGCGAAGGGCATCACCTCGCCAGGTCCCAATCCAGGGGAGGTGGCGAAGCCCAGCCGCACCCAGTCCGCCCGTTCCAGCCGTTCCGGCTCGTCCAGCGACAGATAGGCCATGGCCGGCATCCGCTGATATTCGAGCTGGCGGTAACGCAGCAGCCCGGTTTCCTCCGAATGATGATGGACCAGGGGGCGCAGAAGGAACGACCAATGGGCGGCGATGCGCGGCGCCCGGTGGCGGCACACGAAGGACAGATACTCGCCCTTCCGCTCATAGTCGGAGACGGCGAGCACGGCGCCGTCGGCGCCGATCCATTCGACGCGGTGCGGGCATTGCGCGGCGCTGCCGTCCGGCTCCCAGGCGGGCGGATAGGTGCGGCCCAGCCGGAACAGTGTGTCCTGCACGCGGTCCAGCGGCAGATCCGCGCCGAACAACTCCACCACGAGGATCGCCACGTCGACGTCGTGGAAGAAATGCAGGTCGACATGGGCGATGGCGAAGCGCAGCGGCGCCTGCCCCCGCCGCAGGGTGACCGTCAGCGCCGCCACATCGCGCCGCCGGAAGACGCGGATTGGAGAACCGCCATAGCCGGGCCGGTGGTCGCGCGATTCCCCCTCGCCATAGAGGAAGCGCTGCACATAGGGCAGGAAGGACACGAACTCGCTGTAATGGCGCTCGCTGAACTGGCCGGGGTCCTGGGTGAACTCGTCCGCCACCTCCTGCCAGGGGCAATCCGGCCCGCCCAGCCATTCCCAATGGTTCTGGATCTGCGCGCCCGCCTTCAGCGGCATCAGCTGCACCGGCCACAACAGGATTTCGCGGAACCGGCGCACGCGGATCGGGCTCTCGTTCATGGCGCCCCTCCCCCTTATCCTTCTTTTTCCACATCCTAGCAGAGTCCGGACCGGCGAAAACGCGGCACCGAGGGGGGAGTGCCGGGCTTTCGCGCTATTCCCATCTCCCCGAACCGTTAACCAGGACGAAAGCCCGGCCCTGGTAGCGTCCCCCGTTCAGATCATGCGCCGGAGGAGGGTTCATTTGCCGATGACGCACCGGATCGGGCTGTTCCTGTTGGTGGCCGGGCTGGGAACGGCCACGTCCGCCCTGGCCCTGGAGGCCCGCGTTTCCGATGCCTTCTCCGACACCGTCTGCGCCGGGGAGGGCGACGGGCAGCGCTGCACCGTGTCCGCCGTCCAGCCCTTCGCCGATAACCGGGGCGGCCTTGGCGAACTGAGCATCAGCGCGGTGCGCGACGCCGCCTGCACCTCCCTCTACATCGTGTTCGACGAACCCATCGCGCTCGGCCGTCCCGTCACCCTGGCAGTGGAGGGCGCTCCGCCGCAGCGTTTCTACACACCGCGGCAGCTTTCCGATCTTGCGAATGCGCTCGATGAAGGACCGCAGACCGGCACCGAACCGGAAGCGGGCCCGCCCGAGTTCACCCGCTTCCTGACCCAGGTGGCCGAGGGCGCCATCACCGACGAGAACGCCGGGCCGGAAATGCTGAAACGCTTCGCCGCGATCAAGGAGCCTCGGCGCATCGGCCTGACCTGCGGCCCGATGGAGCGCCTGCTGCCGCTGATCCGCTCGGATCGCCCGCTGCGGCTGGAGTTCCAGAGACAGGCGAGCGGTGCGACCCAGGTCTATCACTGGCCGCGGCTCGACCGGCGGACGGTGGAGTTCCGGCTGGGCGGACTGCTGGAGGCGCTGGACCGGGCCATGCCCGGCTCCTGACGGCGCCGCCAGGGAATGCCGTTCGGGGTAACCACTTCGGCCGCTTGACCGCACCCGCTCTTTCCAGTCCGACTCGCCCCATGTGGATGAATTCGGTGAAGGCGGCCCGGGCAAGCGGCTGTCCGACTTGAGTACGCGCGCCGTCATCCCCATCCTGTCAAGGCAGGACCCACCCATCGATGACGGAGGAGAGCGGAGCGTGTTCGGCTTTGCGCGCAAACTGTGGTCGGACCCGGAACCCGCCGCGAGCCTCGTGCCGCGGGGCGTGCGCGTCTACGCGGTGGGCGACATCCATGGGCGCCTGGATCTGCTGGACCAGTTGCTGGCGCAGATCGACCGCGACGCGACGAGCGGTGCCGACCTCGTCAAGTATCTGGTCTTTCTCGGCGACTATGTGGACCGCGGTCCGGATTCCGCGATGGTCATCGAGCGGCTGTGCCGGGAGCCCCTGCCCGGCTTCGGCGCCATCCACCTGCGCGGCAACCACGAGGCCGCGATGATGGACTTCATCGAGAAGCCGGAGGCCGGACCGGACTGGCTGGAGTATGGCGGACGGGCGACGCTGGCCAGCTACGGCGTTCCGGCCCCCGTCGAGGACGCCCCGCCGGAGCATGTGGAGGAGGCCCGCCAGCGCTTCGCCGCCGCTCTGCCGCCCCATCACCGGGCCTTCCTGGCCGGGCTGCGCTCCAGCGTCGCCATCGGCGACTACCTGTTCGTCCATGCCGGCATCCGCCCCGGCCTGCCGCTGCACCGCCAGCGGGACGAGGATCTGCTGTGGATCAGGCGGGAGTTCCTGACCTCCCACCTCGACCATGGCAAGCTCGTCGTGCATGGCCACACCATCGTCGAGCAGCCGGATGTCCGCTCCAACCGCATCGGCATCGACACCGGCGCCTACGCCTCCAACCGGCTGACCGCGCTGGTCCTGGAAGGCGGGGAGCGCCGCTTCCTCTGCACCGTCTGACCGCTTACGGCGCGGCCTGCCGGCGCCAGTCCTTAAGGAAGTCGAGGAAGGCGCGCAGCGCCGCCGGCGGCTGGCGGCGCGAAGGGTAGTAGAGGAAGGGGCCGGGGAAGCTCTGGCTCCAATCCTCCAGCACGGCGACGAGGCGGCCGGACGCGATGTGGTCCGCCACATAGCCGTCGAAGGTCAGCAGGAAGCCCAGCCCGTCCAGGGCCGCGCGGATCTGGACGCCGACATGGCCGGCATGGAAGGGGCCGCCCGGCTGGACGCGCACGACGCGCCCGTCCCGCTCGAACTCCCAGGGCGGGTGGGCGCCGCTGGCGTAGACGACGGAAACGGTCGGCTTGCCCAGCAGGTCCTCCGGCCGCTCCGGCACGCCGAACCGCTCCAGAACCGACGGCGCTGCGCACAGCACGTAGCGTTGCGGCGGACCGAGCGGCACCGCGATCATGTCCTGCGCCAGATGTTCCTCGTAGCGCACGCCGGCGTCGTAGCCCCGCGCCACGATGTCGATCAGCGCCATGTCCACGGTGATCTCCAACTCCACCTCGGGGAAGCGAGTCAGGAAGGGCGTGACCATCGGAGCCAGCACCAGATCGGCCGCGGGGGCCGGCGCGTTGATGCGCAGCCGTCCCGCTGGGCGGCCCTGGCGTTCCCGCAGGTCGGACAGGGCGCCGGCCACCTCGCCCAGCGCCGGTTCCAGCCGGCGGAGAAGCTGTTCCCCGGCCTCGGTCGGGGCGACGCTGCGCGTCGTGCGGTTCAGCAGGCGGATGCCGAGATGCTCCTCCAGCTCCCGCATCCGTTGGCTGAGGCTGGAGACGGACACCCGCTGCTCCAGCGCCGCGCGGCGGAAACTGCGGTGGCGGGCGACGGCGGCAAAAGCTTGCAGGTCGCGCAGGTCGGTGTCGTCCATTCCCATCCGATTGTTCGAGGAAGTGAACAGCCCATTCGGCATTGTCCAGCTTATCGGATCAATGAGGTCAGGTCATCATCCAGGGCAAGGCGGCGCTGAAATGGCGCCGCAACGGACGGAGAGGAACAGGAACATGGAACAGCGCACGCTTGGGGCCGCCGGCCCCGTCAGCTCGGTCATCGGCCTCGGCTGCATGGGCATGTCGGATTTCTACGGCCCCGCCGACCAGGAGGAGAGCATCGCCACGATCCACGCGGCGCTCGACGCCGGGATCACCCTGCTCGACACCGGCGATTTCTACGGCATGGGCCACAACGAACTGCTCATCCGCGACGCCCTGCGCGGGCGCGACCGGGACAAGACGCTGATCAGCGTCAAGTTCGGAGCCCTGCGCGACCCGCAGTTGGGCTGGAACGGCTACGACTCCCGCCCGGCGGCGGTGAGGAACTTCCTGACCTACTCGCTGCGCCGGCTGGGTGTCGACCACATCGACATCTACCGCCCGGCGCGGCTCGACCCGAGCGTCCCCATCGAGGACACGGTCGGTGCCATGGCCGACATGGTGAAGGCCGGCTACATCCGCCACATCGGCTTGTCGGAGGTCGGTCCGGAAACCATCCGCCGCGCCGCCGCGGTGCATCCGATCTGCGACCTGCAGATCGAATATTCCCTGATCTCCCGCGGGATCGAGGACGCCATCCTGCCCACCTGCCGGGAACTCGGTATCGGCGTCACCGCCTACGGCGTGCTGTCGCGCGGCCTGATCAGCGGCCACTGGAGCAAGGACCGCACAGGCCAGGATTTCCGCAGCCGCAGCCCGCGCTTCCAGGGCGAGAATCTGGACCGGAATCTGGCGCTGGTGGAGCGTCTGCGCGAGATCGCCCAGCGCATCGGCGGCTCGGTCGCCCAGGTCGCCATCGCCTGGGTGGCGGCGCAGGGCCACGACATCGTCCCCCTGGTCGGCGCCCGCCGCCGCGACCGTCTGGCCGAGGCGTTGGGCGCCCTGGACCTCACCCTGTCGGCGGAGGATCTGGCGCAACTGGCCGAAGCCCTGCCGCCCGGCGCCGCGGCGGGCGAACGCTACCCGGCGGCCCAGCTCGTCCACATGGACAGCGAGACGTACAGGCGGCGCTGATCCTTGCCCCACCCAAGCCCTCCCCCGCGAGGCGGGAGAGGGAGTTTAAGTCCCCTCCCCTATGCAGCAGGGGAGGGTTAGGGAGGGGGCACCATTGCGGGGATTTTACCCCTCGACCTGCACCACGCGCAGGTTGTTGGTGGTCCCCGCCTTGGCGAAGGGAATACCGGCCACCACGACCATCTGGTCGTTGGGCTTGGCGAAGCCCTCCTCCTTGGCGAAGCCCAGCGCCCGCTCGACCATCTCCTCATAGGTGTGGATGTCAGCGGACAGGACGCTGTGCGCGCCCCACAGAAGCGACAGGCGGCGCGACACCGCTGCGTGCGGCGTGATCGCCAGGATCGGCACCGCCGGGCGGCGGCGGGCGATGCGGGCGGCCGTGGTGCCGCTGGAGGTGTAAGCGACGATGGTTGATGCGTGGATCACCTCGGCCAGATCGGCGGCGGCGGCGGCCACCGCGTGCGGCGCGGTCTGCTCCTCGCCGGGGTCGGAGGCGTCGATGATCGAGCGGTAGAGCTTGTGCTGCTCCGTGCTGCGGATGATGCGGTCCATCATCTCGACAGCCTCCACTGGGAAGGCGCCGCTGGCCGATTCCGCCGACAGCATCACAGCGTCGGCGCCGTCATAGATGGCGGTCGCCACGTCGGACGCCTCGGCCCGCGTTGGGGTCGGCGCATTGACCATGGAATCGAGCATCTGTGTCGCCACGATCACCGGCTTCACGGCAAGGCGGCAGGCGCGCACCAGTTCCTTCTGGCGACCCGGCACCTCCTCGTGCGGGATCTCGACGCCCAGGTCGCCGCGGGCGACCATGACCGAGTCCGACAGGCGGATGATGTCGTCGATCCGGTCCAGCGCCGCCGGCTTCTCGATCTTCGACATCAGCCCGGCACGGTCGCCGATCAGCCCGCGCGCCTCCAGCAGGTCAGCCGGCTTCTGCACAAAGGACATCGCCACCCAGTCGACGCCCAACTCCAGCCCGAAGGCGAGGTCGACGCGGTCCTTGGCGGTCAGCGGCGACAGTTCCAGCACCGTGTCGGGCAGGTTGACGCCCTTGCGGTTGGAGATGGTCCCGCCGATCACCACCTTGGCGTCAATGAAATCATCGCCCATCCCGGTCACGGCGACGCGCACGCGCCCGTCGTCGATCAGCAGATTGTGGCCCGGCATCACCGCGGCGAAGATTTCCGGATGGGGCAGCGGGATCGCGGTCTTATCGCCATCGGTGCCGGAGAGGACGAAACGGATCGATTCGCCGGCGGCGACGGTGATCTTGCCGTCACGGATGGTGCCGACGCGGATCTTCGGTCCTTGCAGATCCTGAAGGATGCCGATGGGACGGCCCATCTCGGCCTCGAGGGCGCGGATGGACGCGTGGACCTTGGCGTGGTCCTCGTGCGTTCCATGGCTGAAATTCAGGCGGAAGGTATCGACGCCGGCCAGGAACAGCCGCTTCAGCATCTCGGGCGTGTTGCTGGCAGGGCCAACCGTGGCAACGATCTTCGCGCGGCGGTGACGACGCATATAATTTCGGCCTCTTGGGCCGCCTCCTTGGTGGAGTGTCGGACGGCAGGCATGCCGGTGGAGAACCGGGCGGCCATGGAACCGCCCGGCTGCCGTTCACATTGGTGGGTGGCAGCCCGCTGACAACCACCACGCCCGCAATAATGACTTGGCTGTGGTACAGCCGCCGCCGGCGGGCCGGTTTCCCTGTCCGTTCGCAGCCTCGATCTCGCCGATCCGTCACCGAACGGTCATGCAAGGCCGCCTTGACGCGCGTTTGCTCGGTGCCCGTCACGGATTCGGCCGATGCGCACGGCTTCGACACCTCGGGCGGCAGAAGGGTGCGGACGCTGACCCTGGCCAACCGGGCCGGAGGTCTGATTTCCCGCGCCTATGCCAAGGCCGGCAACGTCGCGGGTGGGGGCGGCCACCCCTTCGCCTTCGCTGTCGGCGCGGGCAACGACCAGCCGATCCGGGACCGTGCCATCGCATGACCACAGGTCCGTGATCAGCGCCGCGGCCTGGAAACGCGAAAGGCCGGCTCCGAGAAGGAGCCGGCCTTGGCGAACAGGTGGTTTGGTTGCGGGGGCAGGATTTGAACCTGCGACCTTCAGGTTATGAGCCTGACGAGCTACCGGGCTGCTCCACCCCGCGGGTGTTGGGCTGCTGGGAACCGACAGTGCGACGACGATTGTCAAGTGAGTGCGAAACCTGTTGCGTCCAAGTCCTTGATGGTTTGGCGTGTGCCGTGGTGACCTGGCGGCGACCTACTCTCCCACGTCTTAAGACGCAGTACCATCGGCGCTGAGGCGTTTCACGGCCGAGTTCGGAATGGGATCGGGTGTTGGGAGCCTCGCCATGACCACCAGGTCACCAAGGCACACGCGAACCATCCGGATGCGGACGGACAGGTTTCGTTAAGTTGAGGACGTCTGCGTTCTTGTTCTTGCGGTGTTGGCTCGTGCGCCCAGGGCTTGCCGCTGCGCGCGGGCCGCCGGCTGGGAAGGATCAAGCCGATCGAGCGATTAGTAAGGCTCAGCTTCAGGCGTTGCCGCCCGTCCACATGCCTCCTATCGACGTGATGGTCTGTCACGGCT
>NZ_VITI01000001.1 GCF_007827795.1 Azospirillum brasilense | reverse complement strand
CCCCCGAAGGGCACATCCGGTGTTAGCGTCCGTTTCCAGACGTTATCCCGAACCATAAGGCAGGTTCCCACGTGTTACTCACCCGTGCGCCACTAGGGCCGAAGCCCTCGTTCGACTTGCATGTGTTAGGCATGCCGCCAGCGTTCGTTCTGAGCCAGGATCAAACTCTCAGGTTCAAGCCGAGCGCCGAAACGCTCTCTTGACAGGGTCGCCAAAACGACCTCACCCAAGCCTTCGAAACTGTTCGTCTCTTACTGCTTGACCGAGATGCTCAAGCGACCCGCGATGCCAGTCCCTTCCGGAACCGGTCCGCGGCCAACGGTCAAAACCGCCGCCTGCGCATCCCTTCTCACAACACGGTATCAACGATATCCAAGATCCCGCGATCCTCAGAGAAGGACCGCTGCCCGTTCCGCGCTGCGTCACCGGAGTTCGGTGCGGCGCGTCGGGGCGCTGTATCTAGAAGGTTCGACTTGGTCTGTCAAGCCTTTGTTGTCACGCTGGCCTGATGTTACTTCGTCTCGTCTTCGGCATCTCTGCCTTTTCCCTGCCGCCGTCGCGCTTCTCAGCGGCCCCGGCGTCGTGGGAGCCGGGTTATAGGCGGGTTGGATTAGCCCGGCAAGCGCTTTTTTCATCGACCAGCATTTTTTCGCTGCACCGCATCACGAGCCCAGAAGGACGGTCATCGCCCCCTCGATCAGCCGCCGGGCGTTGGCGAACAGGGTCGCCATCTGAAGCGTCACCAGGAAAGCCAGCGCGTAAACGATCCCCGGCTGCGCCTCCTGCCAATGGAGGAAGCGGCGGGTCAGCGGCTCCGGCACCGGGACAGCCAGAACCGCCGCCATGATGAGGACACCGACCACCCCGCCCGCCAGGATGTCCGTCGGAAAGTGAAGCCCCAGATAGACGCGCGGCAAACAGATCACCACCAGCGTCCACAGGAAGGCGAAGGCCCCGACCAGCCGGTTCGACCACCACAGGGCAGCGGCCAGCGCAAAGAACAGCACGGCATGGTCGCTGGGAAAGGAACTCCAGCCGTCGACCGCCCAGGCGTTCACATCATAAGGGACGACGAAGCCCAATTCCGGATCATGCACCGGGCGCAGGCGCATCGGCAGGAAGTTCTGCATCCCGCGCCCGATAGCGATGGCCAGCAGCGCCCCGGCGATGGTGCGCACGGCGTAGAGGTCCGGTCCGATCAGCCGTCCGCTGCGCCGGGTCCAGCACCACCACAGCAGCGCCATCAGCACGCCGCCCTTCAGCAGGTCGCTCTGGGCGATGACATAGATGGTCTTGTCCGCCGCCATGCTGGCGCGGCTGTAGCCGTTCAGCCAGCCGATGATGACAAGATCGAATGCCGTGGTCACGCCGTTCCCTCCGTTCCGCCAAGTGGGTCGGCCTTTGCAAGGCCAGCCGCTGGAAGCAAGGAACGGAAGGGCAAGCCCCGAGGGCGCCGGTTATCGGGCTTATCCCGGAAGGGTCAGCGCCGCTCGTACACGCTGTCGCCGCCGCCCGCACCGAACAGAACGACGTCGTAGGGGTCCTTTACCCCGGTTTCCATGCCCGGCGAGCCCTGCGGCATGCCCGGAACGGCGAGGCCGACCGCCGCCGGGCGTTCGCGCAACAGCCGCTGCACACTGTCGGCCGGCACATGGCCCTCCAGGGCATAGCCGCCGACCAGGGCGGTGTGGCAGGACTGGAGCCGGGCGGGCACGCCGAGGCGCATCTTCACCGGCTCCACATCATCCACCTCCTGCACGGTCACCGGGAAGCCGGCGGCCCGCATATGGTCCACCCAGCCGCCGCAACAGCCGCAGCTCGGCGATTTCCACACCATCACCTCCGGCTTGGCCGCGGAGGAGGCCGAGGCGGGGGTCGTGCCGGCCAGGCTGCGCACCGCGATGGCCAGGGCGCCCACCGTCAGGCTCGCCCCCATGGCCGTGAGAAACATCCGACGATCCAACATTCGCAACACCCGCTCCACAGACTGGCGGAAAGATGGCTTGCGGCCATCCCGTTTCAACGCAGTCTGCCGCCCGCCGCCACCGCCCGCTTTGATCGTGGTCAAACGACGCGGCGCGGACCGACGGTTGCGAAAGGACGAAATTCATTCCATAAGGATAACGAACCCGTTGCGCAGGTGAAGTTGCATCGGTTACCGCTGAATGGCAGCAATCCGCGTGGCAAACCCTGACCGGCACCGCCGGGAAACCGGTTGTTGGCCGGCAACAGGCCTAACGGACGGGCAGGCTGAACGGGCAGGCTGAACGGACGGACAGGACGGGCGGAACGCACAGCATGGAAACCGACCTTCTGTTCGCAGACGACGACCAACCGCCGCCACCTGAGGATGGGGCGGAGCCGTGGATCGTGCTGATCGCCGACGACGAACCCGAGGTCCATGCGGTCACCCGGCTGGCGCTGGGAGGTCTGCGCTACAAGGGGCGGCGCCTGTCGCTCGTCAGCGCCCTGTCGGCGGGCGAGGCCGCGGCCATTCTGCGCTGCACGCCCAACGTCGCCATCATCCTGCTGGACGTGGTGATGGAGACGGACGACGCCGGGCTGCGGCTGGTCCGCACCATCCGCGAGGAGCTGAACAACCACGCCATCCGCATCATCCTGCGCACCGGCCAGCCGGGACAGGCGCCGGAGGAGGACGTGGTCCTCGCCTACGATATCAACGACTACAAATCCAAGGCGGAGCTGACGGCGAAGAAGCTGTTCACCTCCGTCGTCGCGGCCCTGCGCGCCTACGCCGACATCGTGGCGCTGGAGACCAACCGCCGCGGGCTTCAGCAGATCATCCAATCCACCGACCGCCTGTTCGAACTGCGCTGCATGCAGCAGTTCGCGGCCGGAGTGCTGACCCAGCTGTCCGCCTTCCTGCGGGTGAAGCCCGACGCCATCCTGTGCGCCCAGCGCGGCGCCACCGGCCGGCCGCTGCCGGACGGCGCCTTCTACGTGCTGGCCGGGGCCGGCTGCTACGCCGAGGCGGCCGGGCAGACCGCTTCGCCGACCGGAGCCGTGATTCCGCCGGCCCTCGCCAACCGCATCACCGACGCCTTCCACAGCCGCCGGAGCCATTACGGCCCCAACGAGACGACCCTGTTCATCCGCGTGCCGGACGGGCACGAGGTGGCGGCCTGGATTCACACCGACCGGCCTCTGGACGATGTGGACCGCGCGCTGGTCGAGGTGTTCGCCTCCAAGATCGCCATCAGCTTCGCCAATGTCAGCCTCTATGAGCGGCTGCGCGAGGCCAACGAGACGCTGGAGGCCCGCGTCGCCGAACGCACCCGCGCGCTGGAGGCGGCGAACGCCAAGCTGGAGCGGCTGGCCACGGTCGATCCGCTGACCGCCGTGTGGAACCGCCGGCATTTCCTGGACCTCGCCGCGGCGGAGCTGGGGCGGGCGCACCGGCACGGGCGGCGGCTCAGCGTCTTCCTGCTCGATCTCGACAATTTCAAGGCGGTCAACGACGGCCACGGCCACGCCGCCGGGGACGAGGCGCTGCGCACGGTGGTGGTCCGCGCCCGCGAGGCCCTGCGCACCTCGGACCAACTCGCCCGCTTCGGCGGAGAGGAGTTCGTCGCCCTGCTGCCCGAAACCGACCTTGCCGGGGGGCGCATCGTGGCCGAGAGGGTGCGCGCCGCCATCGCCGAAAGCCCGGTGGTGACCGACGGCCGGGCCATTCCCATCACCGCCAGCCTGGGCGTGGCCGAATGGAGCGCCGCGGAGCCCTCCATCGAACTGACCCTGCGCCGGGCCGACGCCGCGCTCTACGAGGCCAAGCTGGCCGGACGGGACCGCGTGTGCCTGGCGGACGAACCGAAATCGCCGGCTTGCCCCTGATCCGGCGTCATGGCGCGCGCCTCGACGGCGGCCTGGAGAAGACGGCGCTGCAGCGCTGGAAGAGGGGCCGCCGCTTGCTGGTCGGGGGGCTGGACGAAAGGAAGGCCCGCGAGAAGACCAACGCCCGCTATCCCGAGCACACGGGCCTCTCCATTCTTTCGGTAAAGCCCTGCCTCGACTGATGCTCCGGACGGATAGGCTTCCCCGTCTGGGGAAGCTCCGGCGGCGGTCATCTGCCGGACGGACGGTTGCTGTCACCTCTTTTCGCTACCATGTCCTTCACAGTTGCGTCATTCTGATCGGGTCAAGCGGAGGAGTCATGATGGATCTCGATCTGGTCGTGCTCGTTGGAGCGATGGCTGCGGCCCTCGCCGGCCTCGCTGCCGCCCGCCCGGCCATGAAGCCGGTGCGCGTGCGCAGCCGGAACCGCCGTCGGCGCTGACCCCACGGCGCCGCCACAGGCGGCGCTGCGGTCGGGCGGCGGCCTTGCCCCGGAGGCGCTCCGGGGCTGCCGTCAGCGGTCCAGATTCCGGATCGCGCGGTTGAGTTCGTAGTCTTTGGAAGCCACGTGCGCTTCCAGGTTTCCCACACGCTTTTCAAAATCGCGGAAGCGTTGCGTCAAGCCGGCCAGAGTGCGGTCGGGCTTGATCGACACGCCGCGCCAGAAGGCCTCCTCCTCCGGGTTGCGGTAGACCGCCGGCGGCTTGACCGGCAGGACCAGCACCGCGATCACATAGGCGAGGATCACCGGCGGCATGAAGAAGAACAGGCCCAGCACCAGGGCCAGCCGCACCAGTCCGGGCCGGAACCCGAAATAATCGGCGATGCCGGCGCACACGCCCCCCACCACGCCACGCTGCGGATCGCGGTAGAGCCGGTGCGGGTTCGGCGAGTCGTAGGGCGAAGAACGGTCCATCGTCGGGCTCCCGTCAGGTCGGATTGATCGTGGAATGCGGCTGGCTCAGAGCTTGTCGCGCCAATTGGGGGACTCCGCGTCGAGCACCCGTTCCAGCGCGTGAATGCGGCCTTCCAGGCGGTTCGAGATGTCCCACAGCTCGGCCAGAAGCTGCTCGTCCTGGGCCGACAGCCCGCGCTGCCCGCGCCATTTGGTGATGTAGTGGAAGATGATCCAAAGCGGTGCCACCACGGTCATGAAGAGCGCCGCGAGGACGAAGCTGAAACCGCTCATCGGAGGACGGCCTTTCTTGTTGTTTGGGAAACCCCTCTCCCGCATACCGGCGGGAGAGGGGGCTCAACGCCAACCCCGATGTCGGGGCCAGTGTTGACGCCGGTGTGGGATCAGCTTCCCCGGCGCGCGGCGACGCGGGCCTTCAGCGCGGCCAGCTCGTCCTGGACCTTCTTGTCGGCCTCCAGATCCGCGATCTCCTCGGTCAGCGTCTTGGTGCGGCCGACGTCGTAGGCCTCCACGCGACCTTCCAGCTCGTCGAGGTTGCGCTCCACCTGCTCGAAGCGGGAGAAGGCGTCGTTGATCCGCTCGTCATGCAGGGTGGAGCGGACGCGCACGCGGTTGGCCGCCGTCTTGGTAAGGGCGACCAGCGCCTTCTCGCGGTTCTTGGCGTCGGTCAGCTTGGCCTGAAGGCGGCTGATGTCCTCGTTGGACTTGGACAGGGCCTCCTCGACCTGGGCCAGCTGGGCGGTCAGGACGTCGGCCTCCTCGGCGGCGCGCGACTTGGCCAGCAGCGCCTGCTTGGCGAGATCCTCGCGGTCGTGGGTCAGCGCGGTCTCGGCCTTGCGGTCCCAGGAGTCGCGCTCGCGGTGGAGGTCGGCGATGCGGCGCTCGATCTCCTTGCGCTCGGCGATGATCTTCACCGTGGAGGAGCGCACCTCGACCAGCGTGTCCTCCATCTCCTGGATGATCAGACGGATCAGCTTCTCCGGGTCCTCCGCGCGGTCGAGCAGGGAGTTGAGGTTGGACTGCACGATGTCGGTCAGGCGCGAAAAGATGCTCATGGGGATGTGTCCGTTCTTGGTCGCTTAGGGTCGGGCGTTGATGGCGTCAGCCGAGGATCGTCGCGATCAGCAGGCCCGCGGCGAAGAACGCCCAGCTCTCGGTCGGGCGGGAGGTCAGGTAGGTCCGGATGCGCGCCGCCAGCGGACGGGCCTCGCGGGTGTAGCGGCGGTGGTAGTCGCTGTAGTGGCTCATGCGGGTCTCCTTGTTTGGTCCCCTTCTTCGCAATGGCCGTGCCAAAGCCGGAAATTCCCGCAAAGCCTTGGATTTCCTGGAGCGTGCGGCCGGAGGCCGGACTTGGAGCATCTCTCATTCCGCGATATAATGAAGAAATCCGCTAACTCTTCGTCCTTTTGACCATGCAAACCAACCCGCCTCCTCTGCTCGGGGAGTCCCCGGCCTTCCACGCGGTCCTTGCTCATGTCTCCCGCGTGGCGCCGCTGGAGCGCCCCCTGCTGGTCATCGGGGAGCGCGGGACCGGCAAGGAGCTGATAGCCGCCCGCCTGCATTATCTGTCCCGGCGCTGGGACCGTCCCTTCGTGAAGGTGAATTGCGCCGCGCTGACCGAAAGTCTTCTCGACTCGGAACTGTTCGGGCACGAGGCCGGAGCCTTCACCGGGGCGATCCGGCGGCAGATCGGGCGGGTGGAGCAGGCCGACGGCGGCACACTGTTTCTGGACGAGATCGCCACGGCCAGCGCCGCCGTTCAGGAAAAACTGCTGCGCGCCGTGGAGTATGGCGAGATCGAGCGGGTCGGCGGGCGGACCCAGACCGTCGATGTGCGGGTGATCGGGGCGACCAACGCCGATCTGCCGGCGCTGGCCGAGGCCGGGCAATTCCGCGCCGACCTGCTGGACCGGCTGGCCTTCGACGTGGTGACCCTGCCGCCGCTGCGCGCCCGGCGCGAGGACATCCCCGTGCTCGCCGAGCATTTCGCGCTGGGCATGGTGCGGGAGCTGGAACGGTCCCTGTTCCCCGGCTTCACCCCGCGGGCCTTGCAACAGCTTCTGGACCACGGATGGCCGGGCAACGTGCGTGAGTTGCGCAATGCGGTGGAGCGCTCCGTCGCCGCGTCCGACCCGGAGGGGCCGGTGGAGGAGATCCTGCTCGACCCCTTCGCCTCCGCCTGGCGCCCTGAGGCGCCGATGGCACCCGCCCCGTCACCGGACGTCGCGACGAACGAGGTGCCTGTTGCCGCCGGAGGCTTCCAGGAGAAGGTGCGGCGCTTCGAGTCCGGGTTGCTGGAAACGGCCCTGGAACGCAACCGCTTCAACCAGCGCCAGACCGCCGAGGCGCTGGGTCTCGGCTATCACCAGCTGCGCGGGCTGCTGAAGAAGCACGGGCTGATCGGCAAGCCCGAATAGGGGCGGCTATTTCTTCTCCAGCAGCAGCGTGCCCTTGCTCTGCAGCCGGTCCTTCACCTTGTTCGCCAGCAGGCCGAGCGCCCAGGGAAGCTGCACCTCCACGGTGACGCTGTCGTCCTGCACGTCGATGAAGCCGGTGACGGTCTGTGCCATCGCCACCACGCGGAAATCCACGCGGTCGTCGGTCCAATGGTCGTCCATGCTGCTGGCGACCGCAGCGAGGTGGGAGCGGGCCTGCCCCACCCCCTCCGCCACGCGTCGCTTCGCCTCGTCCCGGCCGAGCTTGTGGGGAATGGAAACGGTCAGGGGCTTCGACATGAACAGACTCTCCGCTGCGTCAACGCTTGTTCATGGAAACAACAGTCCGCAGCGGCTTTTCTTCCACCCCCGTCATCCATCTGCAACGGTGCTAAGACAAATCTTATCTCTTTCGCGGGCGCTCTTTCGTCGCAACGGGGCGGCGGCGTATAGCTTTCCATCACAGATTTCATCGGGCATGGACTTCTTGGGGGCCGCGACCGCGCCGTGAGCAACGATCGATCGGGCGAACTCTTTGCGGGGCCGCGCCCCATCCAGACGCGCGGCGAGGAGCCGGCGCTGCGCCCCCGCCTGCCCAAGCGCGCGCCCAAGCCGGAAAAGCCCGCCAAGCCCGAGAAACCCAAGGCCGAGAAACCCCGCAAGCCCGCCCCACCGCCGCGCAAGGCCGCCCCGAAAGCGGCCAGAGGCGGCGGCAGGCGGCGGACGATCCTCGGCACTCTGGTCTATGCCGGGACGGTCGCGGGCGTGTGGTGCGGCATCGCGCTGGGCGCGGTGCTGGCCTGGTTCGCGCTGGACCTGCCGGACATCTCCAAGGTCGCGCAGTTCGAACGGCGCGCCTCGGTCACCGTGCTGGCGGCGGACGGGTCGGAGTTCGCGCGCTTCGGCGATCTGCACGGCACGACGCTGGGCGTGAGCGACCTGCCGCCGCATCTGATCCAGGCCGTGCTGGCCATCGAGGACCGGCGCTTCTACTCGCATTTCGGCGTCGATCCCATCGGTCTGGCCCGCGCGCTCTACGTCAACTGGCGGTCCGGGCGCTCGGCGCAGGGCGGCTCCACCATCACCCAGCAGCTCGCCAAGAACCTGTTCCTGACGCCCGAGAAATCGCTGAAGCGCAAGATCCAGGAAGCCATGCTGGCGCTGTGGCTGGAACACCGCTTCACCAAGGACCAGATCCTCACCGCCTATCTGAACCGCGTCTATCTGGGGGCGGGCACCTTCGGCGTGGACGCGGCGTCACGCACCTATTTCGGCAAGCCGGCGACCCAGCTCGACCTGCGGGAATCGGCGATCATCGCCGGCCTGCTGAAGGCGCCCTCGCGCTACGCCCCATCCTCCAACCCGGACGAGGCGGCGGAGCGGTCGCGCGTCGTGATGGGCGCCATGGTCGACGCCGGCTTCATCACCGCGCAGGAGCTGGAGGCGGCGCGCAACGCCCCGCCCTCCGCCAAGCGCAAGCCGGGCGGCGACGGGCGCTACTTCGCCGATTGGGTGACGGAGCTGGTCTCGGCCTTCGTCGGCTCCGGCCACGGCGACGTGGTGGTGCGCACGACGCTGGACCTCAAGCTGCAGCGCGCGGCGGAGCAGCGGCTGGAGGAGATCCTGTCCGGCCCCGGTGCGGCCGCCAACGCCCGCCAGGGCGCGCTGGTCGCCATGACCGCCGACGGCGCGGTGCGCGCCCTGGTCGGCGGGCGGGACTACGACAACAGCGAGTTCAACCGCGCCACCCAGGCGATGCGCCAGCCGGGTTCGGCCTTCAAGCCCTTCGTCTATCTGGCCGCATTGGAAGCCGGCTGGTCGCCCGACAGCCCGGTCGAGGACGCCCCGGTCCGCATCGGCGGCTGGAGCCCCGGCAACTACGACGGCAAGTTCCGCGGCACCGTCACCATGGCCAACGCGCTGGCCCATTCGTCCAACACCGCGACCGTGCGCATCATCGACCGCATCGGGGTGGAGCGGGTGCGCCGGGTGGCGGCGGGGCTGGGCATCAACTCGCCGATGGGCAAGGACCTGTCGCTGGCGCTCGGCACCAGCGAGGTCAACCTTCTGGAGCTGACCCGCGGCTACGCCGGCATCGCCAACCGCGGCGCTCCGGTCTGGCCCTACGCCATCACCGAGATCAGGGACCGCGACGGCAACGTCCTGTACCGGCGGCAGGCCGGCGGCTCCGCCCCGGTGGTGGACCCGGCGCACGCGGTGCAGCTCACCCGCATGATGACCGGCGTCATCGAGTACGGCACCGGCAAGTCGGCCAGACTAGACCGTCCGGCGGCGGCCAAGTCGGGCACCACCCAGGATTACCGCGACGCCTGGTTCGTCGGCTTCACCGCCGATCTCGTGGCCGGGGTGTGGCTGGGCAACGACAACAACGCCGAGATGAAGCGGGTCACCGGCGGCTCGCTGCCGGCCAAGCTGTGGCAGGGCTTCATGCTGGACGCCCACGCCGGACGCCCGCCCCGCCCCCTGCCGGGGATGGAGGGCGCCCCCGCCTATGTCGCCTCCGGCGGCATCGCCGAACCCGCCCGCGCCACCCCAGCGGCGGCGCCGGCGCGCGGTTCGGCGGGCGGCGTGGCGGGCGGCATCGGCTCGCTGATCGAGAGCCTGACCGGCAAGGGCAGCGCGCCCCAGGTGCAGTATGACTACGGCAATCCGGTGCGGTGAGGGGCAAGGGTAGGGGCGAAAACTCAGCCCCCCAAATACCCCAGCACGCCCTTCCCAGCCCGCGCACCCATGGCGAAGCAGCCCTGGAGGAGGTAGCCGCCGGTCGGCGCCTCCCAATCCAGCATCTCCCCGGCGACGAAGGTCCCCGGCAGGCGGGTCAGCATCAGCGAGGCGTCCAGCTCCACCAGCCGGATACCTCCGGCGGTGGAGATGGCACGCTCGATGGGCCGCACCCCGGTCAGCACCATCGACAGGCCCTTGATGTGGCGGGCCAGCGCCGCCGGGTCGGACAGCTCGGAGGCCGGGGTGAACTCGCGCAGCAGGGCGGCGCGCGGGCCGGTCAGCGACAGGGACTTCTTCAGGAAGGTGGACAGCGACTCCGCGCCACGGCCGCGCAGCCGTTTGGCGATCGCCGACTCCGGCAGGTCCGGCATCAGGTCGATGGTCAGGGCGGCCCAGCCCTCGCGCTCGATGGCGTCGCGCAGCGGGGCGCTCAGCGCGTAGACGGCGCCGCCCTCGATGCCGGTTTCGGTGATGACGAACTCGCCCTTCAGCCGCCGGTCGCCGAAGGCGAGGCCGACACTCTTGACCGGTTGGCCGGCGAAGCGCTCGCGCAGGTGATCGGACCAGGGCACCTCGAAGCCCATGTTGGACGGGCGCAGCGGCGCGATGTCCACTCCGCGCGCCGCCAGAAGCTCGGTCCAGGCGCCGTCGGAGCCGGTGCGCGGCCAGCTCGCCCCGCCCAGCGCCAGCAGAGTGGCGCGCGGGGCGACGGTGGTCTCGGTGCCGTCGCCCCGCTGAAAGCGCAGCGCGCCGGCAGCGTTCCAGCCGAGCCAACGATGGCGGGTGTGCAGGGAGACGCCCAGCCCCTCCAGCCGGCGCAGCCAGGCGCGGACCAGGGTGGACGCCTTCATCTGCACCGGAAAGACGCGCCCGCTGGAACCGACGAAGGTCTCGATCCCCAACCCCGCCGCCCAATCGCGCAGGTCCGCCGGGGAGAGGCCGCCCAGCAACTCGGCGAACAGCGGGGCCTGCGCGCCGTAGCGGGCGGTGAAGGCGTCCAGCGGTTCGGAATGGGTCAGGTTCAGCCCGCCGCGCCCGGCCAGCAGCAGTTTGCGCGCCGGGGTGGGCATCCGCTCAAAGACGGCGACCGAGCGGCCCGCGGCGGCGATGACCTCCGCCGCCATCAGCCCGGCCGGGCCGGCGCCGATGATCGCGACATCGGAAGAGAAGGCGTCGGGAGAGAAGGCGGTGTCAGGGGCGTCGGTCATCGGGTCCCCCGAGGGGTGAAGGATGTCGACCGGTCCCGTCCGCACCGCCTTCGCCAAAGGAAAAAGCAGGGTCGGACGGGACCGGGGCACTCAAGAAGCGGGAATCGGCGGCGCGGGACCGGATCAGTCCGCGTCGTCCTCCTGGGCCACCTCGTCGGCAAGGTCGTTGGCCATGTCGGCGAAATAGCCCGCGTCCGCCTCCAGCCCGTTCTCCTCGCAGATCCGCATGAAGATGCGGTAGGCGTGCAGGATCGCGACGTCGAGAACGACGAGGTCGCCCTCCTCGCTGTGCTTGTCGGTGACGCCACGCTCCTGGAGCGTGCCGACGATGTCGTGAGAGGCGGCCTGAAGCACCGCTTCCATGGCTTGTTTGTGCAGAGTCGACATCGCGGGAGTCCTCTTTCTCAAGTGGTCGTCTGCCGTCGGGCGCGGCGTGTTCAGCGCTGGCCCGTGGTAGAAAACCCCTCTTAGCAGCTTCGGGTTCTCGCCGCAGCGATCATCGCGTGCCGTCCTTCGCATGGCTCTGCAAATAGGTCAGGAGCAGGCGGCCCTCGTCCTCGTCCAGCCGGGTCAGCCGCTTCATGGCGTTCATCTTGCCGATCCAGGCGTTCGCGTCGAAGGCGTCCGGCGGGTGCAGCGTGTGGCAGAGCGAGCAGTTGGCGTCATAGACCCGCGCCCCGTAATCCCACAGCGCGCCGAGCGTCGCCACATAGCCGCCCGCCCCGGTCCAGGCGGTCAGGCGGACCTCCGTCCACTCCTGTTCGGTCTCCGGATCGGTGACGCTGCGCAGCGCCGCCGCTTGGCTCCCCGCCGCCGCGTTCAGCTTGACCGTGGTGATGCGCTTGCCCGGTCGGGCGTAGAGCGTCTGCGTGGCGTCGCCGCGCTGCCAGCCGGTGATCTCCACCTTCAGGGTGCCGCCCTCCGCCGCCAGGACCTTCACCGGAGTCGCCGCGGCGATCTCGCCGTCTCCACCAGTTCCCGGCGCCGGTGGCGCGCTGTACAGGGCGAGGCTGGTCAGGGCGTAGGCGGTGTCGCCGGGCTTCAGGGCCAGCGCCTTCGCCTGGTCCGACAGGCCGGCGAAAAGGTGGCGATGGCCGGCGGTGACGTCGGGGAAGCTGTGGGCGATGCCCTTGTGGCAGTCGATGCAGGTCTTGCCGGCCTTCTCCGCGCCTTCCATGGCGCTCGCCGCCTTCGGCGTCTGCTTGTGGAAGTCCATGGCGCCGAAGGAATGGCAATTGCGGCATTCCTGGCTGTCGGTGGCCCGCATGCGGTCCCATTCGCGGCGCGCCAGCGTGTGGCGCTTGGCCTCGAACTTCTCCTTGGTGTCGATCGAGCCGATGAGCCAGTGATACAGCTCGCCGGACGCCTGCACCTTGCGGATCACCTTGTGCGTCCAGTCGCGGGGGACGTGGCAGTCGGCGCAGGCCGCGCGCACACCGGAGGCGTTCTGGTAATGCGGCGAGGTCTTGTACTCGACATACACATTGTCGCGCATCTCGTGGCAGGAGACGCAGAACTCCATGCTGTTGGTGGCTTCCATCGCGGTGTTGAAACCGCCCCAGCCGACCACCCCGACGACGACGCCCACCAGACCGGCCAGCGCGAGCGCCCCGAAGCCGCCCGCCGTCTTCCATCCCCACCGCATGTCTATACCTTGCAACTACCCTCAATAAAAAGAATGGGGCCGGGCCGCCCCAATGACGCCCGGCCCCATCCAACCCCCGAACCGTCAGTCGAAGGGATGCGGCTGCGGCGTCTTGTCCGTGGACGGCGGCAGGATCGGCAGAGCAAAGCTCGGCTGGTCACCGGTCAGCGTCTTCAGGAAGGCGACGATCTTGCCGTTCTCGTCCGGCGAGAACTTCTTGCCCAACTGGATGCGGCCCATGACGTCCACCGCGTCGGACAGGGTCGTGGCCTGGCCGTCGTGGAAGTAGGGGTAGGTCAGAGCGACGTTGCGCAGCGTCGGAACCTTGAAGTTGAAGCGGTCGGCTTCCTCCTTGGTCACCGCGATGCGGCCCTCGGCGGGGTTGGTGGTCTTGTAGGGTTCGACCACGCCCATCTTCTGGAAGGTGTTGCCGCCGGCGGCGGAGCCGTTGTGGCAGGCGGTGCAGCCCGAATCCTTGAACAGCTCGTAGCCTTCCAGCTCGACGGTGGTCAGCGCCTTCTTGTCGCCCTTCAGCCACTTGTCGAAGCGGGAATTCGGCGTGACGAGCGTTTCCTCGAAGGCGGCGATGGCCTTGGTCACCTCCTCGATGGTGATCTTGGTCTCACCGAAGACGTCCTTGAACTCCTGCACATATTCCGGAATGGAGCGCAGCACCTCGATGGCGAGCGCGTGGGTGGAGCCCATCTCGCCGGGGTTGGCGATCGGGCCGCCGGCCTGCTCCTGCAACGTCAGCGCGCGGCCGTCCCAGAACTGCGCGACGTTCAGGCTGGAGTTCAGCACGGTCGGCGAGTTGATCGGACCCTGCTGCCAGTTGTGGCCGATGGAGGTCTTCAGGTTGTCGGTGCCGCCCATGGACAGGTTGTGGCACGAGTTGCAGGAGATGAAGCCGGACTTGGACAGCCGGGGATCGAAGTACAGCTTCTTGCCGAGTTCAACCAATCCGGGATTGGTGATCTTCGCCGGCTCGATGGGCGAAATCGGTTCGTCGGCGGCGAACGCCGGCACGCCGAAGGTGGCGACGGAGGCCGCCAGCATGGCCGCGAACGACACGGCAGCACGCATGGACATCGCACTTCTCCCTTATCGAAGTTCTAATATTTTGGCTAATGCCTTGATGCAAAATGACAGTGACACGCCCCACTCTGGTGATACCAGTGACAGGCGTGTCGCGCGGCAACGTGTCGCATGTCCGTACACGAATTGTGCCTACTCAAAACAGTCATCGGTGCCGGCATGAAAAAGGGGCGGCGGGACAACCCGCCGCCCCTATCGGGACGCCAACCGACCGATGATCTTAGGTTGTGCCTAATCGGCGGCCGCCTGGCTGGTCATGCCGCCTTGCGCGCCGGACGGCATGCCCTTCGCCACCTCGTCTGCCGTGGCGCGGTGGACCTTGACCGAACCGGTCCACTGGCCCCAGGCCTTCGGGTCGATCGTGTCGCCGTTCCTGCCCAGCGCCTTCAGCCGCTTCTGGTCCTCGTCGGTGAGCACCTGCTTGGGCAGGGGGGCCAAGCCGGCCACGTCGGCGGCGGTCATGCCCAGCATGCCGGCCACCCGGTTGCCGTAGTCGTCATGAACCAGGAAGAAGTGCCAGAGCATGCGTTCCTGGACGTCGCGTTCGCACTGGCCGAGCAGGGTGCCCATGTTCAGAACCAGATCGTCGCGCTCCCAGTCCATCATGGTGCAATAGCGGCCCCGCGCGTGAGCATAGTCGTTGCGGCGTTCGATCACGCTGCGGGTCAGACGGCCGTGGATTTCCGGCGGGTTGTTGGGCTCCTCCCGCTGGGCCTCGGTCAGGCCGTTGTGGATGGACGGCTCGAAGTTGACGTGCGGGTTCTGCCCCGGCGCCAGATCGCGCTGATAGGACATTTGCCCGCCCGACAGGTTGGTGGCGACCGGCGCGTTCTTCGCCTGGTTGATCGGCAACTGCTGATAGTTGGGACCGACCCGGTAGCGCTGCGTGTCGGAGTAGGAGAAGGTGCGCCCGACCAGCATCTTGTCGTCGGAGAAGTCCAGCCCGTCCACCAGCACGCCGGTGCCCATGGCGATCTGTTCGTTCTCGTTGAAGACGTCCTCGACGTTGCGGTTCAGCGTCATGACGCCGACATGGCGCAGCGGGAAGTCCGACTCCGGCCAGATCTTGGTGTCGTCCAGCGGGTCCCAGTCCAGTTCGGGATGGTCGTGGTCCTCCATGATCTGGACATACACATCCCACTGCGGGTATTCGCCCCGGTCGATGGCTTCGAAGAGGTCCTTGGAGGCGGAGCCGAGATCCTGCCCCTGCACCTTCGCCGCCTCCTCCGCCGTCAGGGAGGCGACGCCGCAGCGCGGGTGGAAGTGGTACTTGACCAGCACCGTGTCGCCGTTGGCGTTCACCATCTTGTAGGTGTTCACGCCGAAGCCTTCCATGTGCCGGTAGTTGGCCGGAATCCCGCGCGGGCTGAACAGATGGGTCAGCATGTGCATGGATTCGGGCGTCTGGCTCATGAAGTCGAAGATGCGGTTCGGTTCCTGCCGGAAGGTCACCGGATCGGGCTTCAGCGAATGGATGACGTCCGGGAACTTCATGGCGTCGCGGATGAAGAAGACCGGCAGATTGTTGCCGACCAGATCCCAGTTGCCGTCCTCGGTGTAGAATTTGACCGCGAAGCCGCGCGGGTCGCGCGCCACCTCCGACGAATCGCGTCCGCCGATGACGGTGGAGAAGCGGATGGCCAGTGGAGTCTTCTTGCCGGCCTGCCCGAACAGCTTGGCGCGGGTGTAGGTGGAGGCCGGCTCGTCGCCGATCTTGCCGGTGGCCTCGAACTCGCCGTAGCAGACGAAACCGCGGGCGTGGACCACGCGCTCCGGGATGCGCTCGCGGTCGAAGTGGGAGATCTTCTCCAGGAACTGGTAATTCTCCAGCGTCGCCGGACCGCGGGCTCCCACGGTGCGCTGGGATTGGTTGTTGGTGATCGGGTGGCCCTGACGGTTGGTCAGAGTCTTCGACTGGTCATCCATCGCTTTCTCCCTGAACAGCAAGCCGTGCCGGCGCACCTCTGGGGCGTCCGGTTGGGAGGTCAACGTCCTCAAGTTTGGAAGCGTTCCAAACTAAAACACCGGCCGACGGCACCCTGTCCGTCAGGGAGATGGCCAAACGGAAAAGGGCGGCCCCGAGGGACCGCCCTTTCCGCAAACGCGCTGGGAAACGCGGGCTATCAGAAGCCCATGCCGCCCATGTCGTCCATGCCACCCGGCATGCCGGCCGGAGCAGCCTTCTTCTCCGGCTTCTCGGCGATCATCGCCTCGGTGGTGATCAGCAGGCCGGCGATCGAGGCCGCGTCCTGCAGGGCGGTGCGAACCACCTTCACCGGGTCGATGATGCCGGCGGCGACCAGATCGGTGAACTCACCCTTCTGGGCGTCGTAGCCGAAGTTGGCGTCGTTCTGGTCCAGCAGCTTGCCGACCACGATCGAACCGTCGGTGCCCGCGTTGTAGGCGATCTGACGGACCGGGGCCTGCAGGGCGCGGCGGATGATCTCGATGCCGACGCGCTGCTCGTCGTTGATCGGCTTCAGGGAGTCCAGGGCCTTGGTGGCGTACAGCAGGGCCGAGCCGCCGCCGGCGACGACACCCTCTTCCACCGCGGCGCGGGTGGCATGCATCGCGTCGTCAACGCGATCCTTGCGCTCCTTCACCTCGACCTCGGTGGCGCCGCCGACGCGGATGACGGCAACGCCGCCGGCCAGCTTCGCCAGACGCTCCTGCAGCTTCTCGCGGTCGTAGTCCGAGGTGGTCTCCTCGATCTGCGCCTTGATCTGGCCGATGCGGGCCTGGATGTCCTCGGCCGAGCCGGCGCCGTCGACGATGGTGGTGTTCTCCTTGGAGATCACGACCTTCTTGGCGGTGCCCAGCATGTCGATGGTGACGTTCTCGAGCTTGATGCCGAGATCCTCGGAGATGACCTGGCCGCCGGTCAGGATGGCCATGTCCTCCAGCATCGCCTTGCGGCGATCACCGAAGCCCGGGGCCTTCACGGCGGCGACCTTCAGGCCGCCACGCAGCTTGTTCACGACCAGGGTCGCCAGGGCCTCGCCCTCGACGTCCTCGGCGATGATCAGCAGCGGACGCGAGGACTGCACGACGGCCTCGAGGACCGGCAGCAGGGCCTGCAGGCCCGACAGCTTCTTCTCGTGAAGCAGGATGAACGGGCTCTCGAGGTCCGCGATCATCTTGTCGGCGTTGGTGATGAAGTACGGCGACAGGTAGCCGCGGTCGAACTGCATGCCCTCGACGACGTCCAGCTCGGTCTCGAGGCTCTTGGCCTCTTCCACCGTGATGACGCCCTCGTTGCCGACCTTCTCCATGGCCTGGGCGATCATCTTGCCGATCTCGACTTCGCCGTTGGCCGAGATGGTGCCGACCTGGGCGATCTCGTCGTTGGTCGTGACCTTCTTGGCGCGGCCGCGGATGTCGGCCACGACGGTCTCGACGGCGAGGTCGATGCCGCGCTTCAGGTCCATCGGGTTCATGCCGGCGGCCACCGACTTCACGCCCTCGCGGACGATGGCCTGGGCCAGAACGGTCGCCGTGGTGGTGCCGTCGCCGGCCAGGTCGTTCGTCTTCGACGCGACCTCACGCACCATCTGGGCGCCCATGTTCTCGAACTTGTCCGACAGCTCGATTTCCTTGGCGACCGAGACGCCGTCCTTGGTGATGCGCGGAGCGCCGAAGGACTTCTCGATCACGACGTTGCGGCCCTTCGGACCCAGCGTCACCTTCACGGCGTCGGCGAGGATGTCCACACCGCGCAGCATCTTCTCACGCGCGGCGGCGGAGAACTTAACTTCCTTGGCAGCCATTGCTCACTTCCTTGAAATTCGGGGGGTTGGATCGCTCGGCGCGGGCGGAGGCTCAGGCCTCGACGACGCCCATGATGTCGGATTCCTTCATGATCAGGAAATCCTCGCCCTCGATCTTCACCTCGGTGCCCGACCACTTGCCGAACAGGATGCGGTCGCCGGCCTTCACGTCGAGCGCAACGACCTTGCCGCTCTCGTCACGGGCGCCCGGACCCACCGCGATGACCTGGCCCTCCTGGGGCTTCTCCTTCGCGGTGTCGGGAATGATGATCCCGCCCTTGGTCTTGGTGTCGGACTCCAGACGCTTGACGACGACGCGGTCGTGCAGCGGACGGAACTTCATGGGGATGCCTCCAGGATCAAGGCTTATTGAAAGGATTGGCGCCGGGCTCGGGGCTGTTAGCACTCTCCCCCGGCGAGTGCCAGACAGCTAATCGAGCTGCGGTTTCGATTCAAGAGGGTCGTTGAGGGCAATCGGTGCGATTCCTGGCAGCAACCGCCCCACCTTGCTGCTAATCCATTGAAAGACAACATAAATTTTTGTTGCGCCCAGCATTCGCGAACGGCACACTTTTACAAAAGAATCACCAGGACGCTGCGGAAGGACGCCATCGGTTCCACCATCACGGAGGCAGAGCATGGCCAGTCTGGGGCTTCAGCTTCGCGATTACCGCCTGACCACGGCGGAGATTCTGTACCACATGCCGGACCACCCGCACCTGCTGCAGAGCTATCTCTGGCAGGAGTTGGACCTCGCGCCCGGCTACCCCGTGCTGCGCCGCTTCCTGGATTTCTGGCAGGCCAACCTGGACGGCAGGCTGCATTCGGTGAAGCTGGCGACCAACCGCCTAATCACACCGGTGGAGGCTCGCGCGGTGGCTGCGGAATTCCGCTGGAACTGACACCCGGCCAAGCCTTCATCCAACGCGGGTGAATGTGAAAAAAATAAACCATTTTTAGGCGTTTATTGCTTCGGATACCCTTCCCCAAGCACGAACAGGTCGTGCCGATGCACGTTTACGACACGCTGGGGAAGACGAACATGACGACGCCGGTTTGCGAAGAAGCGGTCAATCTTGTGAAGCATTTCGAGGGTCTTTACCTCAAGGCCTACCTGTGCCCGGCGGGGGTGCCGACCATCGGCTACGGCCACACCGCCGGGGTCGAACTGGGGCAGAGCATTTCCTCCGCCCAGGCCGACGATTTCCTGAAGTCGGACCTGACCTCCGCCGCCGCCCAGGTGGACAAGCTGGTCACCGTCGCGCTGAACCCGAACCAGCGCGGCGCGCTGGCCTCCTTCGTGTTCAACCTGGGGGCCGGCAGCCTGCAATGCTCGACCCTGCTGCGCCTGCTGAACCAGGGCGACTACGAAGGCGCCGCCGGCCAGTTCAGCCGCTGGGTCTACGCCACGGTCAACGGCGTCAAGACGCAGCTTCCGGGTCTGGTCAAGCGCCGCGCCGCCGAGGCCGACCTGTTCGAAAGCTCCACCGAGCCGCTGCCCCAGGCGGCGGTCAGCACCGCGACGGGTGCGTGATCGTTCTGAATAGCCCTCTCTCCTCTGGGGAGAGGGTTAAGGTGAGGGGGGTGCCTCCCTCACCCCTTCCGCTGGCCGGTCAGCCGCAGGCCGCGATCGATCCATTGGGCGGTCAGCTTTTCCTGGACGGCGTTCTGGCGCAGCCGCTGGTTCAGGTTGGCGAAATCCACGCGGTCCAGGCTCTGGTCCTGGTTGAAGCAGGAGAAGACCACCGTCTCCTCGCCGGTCGCCGGGTCGGTGTGCCGTTGCAGGCACTGGGCGCAGATCTCCTTCATCATGCATTGCATGGGGGAGTTGATGGAGCCGATGGCCGCATGGCCGGGCTTCAGATACGGCTTCAGCACGCCGTGCCGGGCTGCCCCCACCGCCGCCATCATGCGGTCGGAGCCGATGGCGACAATCCGGTCAACCGTCTCCAGCGGGATGTCCGCCGGCCCCAGTTCGCCCGCCGCGTAGGCGCGCATGGCCTCCACGATGTTGCCGACGAAGGTCCGGTCGCCGGGGCGCGACGGCGTGAAGCCCGGCGCCTCGTCGCAGCACCAGACGACTCGGTCGGCGGCGGCCTCGATCTGTTCGGTCTTGTAACGATCCTCCATCCGCTTGTAGCCGGCGAAATAAACGACCCGGTTGCCGCGCGCCCGGCAGGCCTGCCCGATGGAGAACAGCACGGCGTTGCCCAGCCCGCCGCCGACCAGCGCCACCGTCTCGCCCTCCGGGATCTCGGTCGGGGCGCCGGTCGGCCCCATCACCACCACCGGATCGCCGGGCTTCAAAAGGGCGCAGAGGTCGGACGAGCCGCCCATCTCCAGAACGATCAGGGAAAGCAGCCCGGCCTCCTTGTCCACCCAGGCGCCGGTCAGGGCCAGCCCTTCCATCGCCAGCGTGGTCCGGCCGATCCGTTGCGCCAGCGTTTCGAAATTCTGGAGCCGGTAGAACTGTCCGGGTTCGAAACGGCGTGCGGCGGCCGGGGCCTTCACCACCACCTCCACGATGGTCGGGGTCAGGCGGGTGACGCCGTGCACCAGGGGCCGCAGTTCGGCGTTCAGGCGCCGCACCAGCGCCTCCGGCGTCACGGAGGTCGGCGCACGGCGGGCCAGCGCGCGGCTGACCACCGGATAGCCGCGCTTCGCCCCGCCCATCGCCTTCACCACGTTGCCGGCAAAGGACGGGTGCAGGTCGCCGAAGAAGCTGAGGAACCGCCCGTCCGGCGCACGGGCCATCAGCACATGAGCCTGGGCCGGCTTGGCCTGCCGCTCCGGGGTCACCGGCCGGCCGTCCTCGTCGATGGCGCGGAAGCAGCGCCCGTCCAGCTGCACCCAGTCCGGTTCCTCGCGGGCCAGGACGGTGTTCGGCTGGGTGCCGGCGGCGACCAGGATGGTGCGGGCGGGGAGTCGGGCGTCCACCGCGGCGGGCGCCACCACCCCGTCCGGCCCGACCGGGCTGATCGCCAGATGGATCGCCTGAGCCGCCCCCGATCCGTCGATCTCCACCCCGCGCGGGGCCGCGCATTCCAGGAAGCGGATGCCCTCGGCCAGCCCGTGCGCCACCTCCTCGTGGTTCAGCGTGTAGCTGGGGCTGTCGATCAGGCGGCGGCGGTAGGCGATGGTCGAGCCGCCCCAGGATTGCAGCAGCGCCGTGACGCGCGCCTCCCTCCCCTCGTCCCCCGCCGCCAGACGCTCCGCCCGGATGGCGCGGGCGTGGGCCAGGAACTCGTCGGCCAGCTCGGCCTCGTCGGGCGTCCAGCGGGCGCGCACCGCCGCTTCCCCCCGCTCGGCCGCCAGGACTTCGTAGCGGGAGAGGAACTTCTCGACTTGGACGGGGTAATAGGCCAGCGCCTCCGTCGCCGTGTCGATGGCGGTCAGCCCGCCGCCGATCACCACGATGGGCAGCCGGACCTGGAGGTTGGCGATGCTGTCCGGCTTGGCCGCCCCGGTCAGTTGCAGCCCCATCAGGAAGTCCGAGGCCTGCCGCACCCCGCGGGCCAGCCCGTTCGCCATCGGGACGACGGTCGGCTTGCCCGCCCCCATGCACAGGGCGATGTGGTCGAAGCCGAGCTCCAGCGCCCCGTCGATGGTCAGCGTGCCGCCGAAACGCACCCCGCCGATGATCGTCATGCGCCCCCGGCGTTCCAGCAGCAGCCGGATCACCTTCAGGAAATTCTTGTTCCAGCGCACGGTGATGCCGTATTCGGCCACCCCGCCGAAGCCGGCCATCACCCGCTCGTCCAGCCGGTCGTAGAGGTCGCGCACGTCGCGGATCGGCCGGAAGGGCACCCGCGTGCCGCTGGGCAGGACGCCGGAGAGGTCGGCGGGCAGCGGCTCGATCTTCAGCCCGTCGATGCCGACCACCGTGTGGCCGTCGTTCATCAGATGATGCGCCAGCGTGAAGCCCGCCGGCCCCAGCCCGGCCACCAGCACCTTGTAGCCGCTGTCCGGCCGCATCAGCGGACGGCGCAGGTCGAGTGGATTCCAGCGGGTCAGCAGGCTGTAGATCTCGAAGCCCCAGGGCAGCTCCAGCACGTCCTTCAGCGTGCGGGTCTCCGCCTGCGGGATGTCCACCGGCTCCTGTTTCTGATAGATGCAGGCCTTCATGCAGTCGTTGCAGATGCGGTGGCCGGTGGCCGCGCACATCGGGTTGTCGACCACCACCACGGCCAGCGCCCCGATCGGCACGCCGTCCGCCTTCAGCGCGTGCATCTCGGAAATCTTCTCTTCCAGGGGGCAACCGGCCAGCGCGACGCCGAAGGCGCTCTTCTGGAACTCGCCGGTCTTGCGGTCGCGCAGCCCCTTCGAGCAGCTGTCCTTGCCCTGGTTGTGGCACCAGATGCAGTAGTTGGCCTCGTCCAGCGCCCCCGCCAGATCGGTGCCGGGGTCGGTCAGGTGGAAGCCCTGGCGCTCGCGGCACGCCCCATCGGGCAGGCGCATCATGGTGACGCCGTGCAGTTCCACCGTCTCCACGGGAACGAGACGCTGCGGGTCGGTGCGGTGCGGCAGCTGGAACAGCACGCCGCCGCCGTGCCGGGCGCGCCCGGCCTCGCTGAAGACCGCCCAGGCGGCGTATTGGGCGGCGCTGTCCAGCTGATCCGCGTGGGCGGCCTCGTCCTCCATCCAGGCCAGCACCTGCCGGGCGAAGGCGGCCTCGGTCAGCGGGCCGCCCAGCCAGTCCTCCAGCCGCGCGGCCAGCTCCGCCCCGTCGAGGGCCGCGACCGCCTCCGGCTTGACCGCCTTGGCGGCGCGGCGCTGAACGAACAGGCGCTTGGCGGTGTAGAGCGGCGCCAGTTCCGTGTGGCGGGCGCGCAGTTCGTCGAGCGCGGCGCGGACGCCGAACAGATCGCCGATGAAGTCCTCGGCGTGGGGGGCGAGCGCGATCAGCAGGTCGCTTTCCGCCTTGGCCTCCAGCCGGTCGGGCTGGGCACGGGCGGACAGCAGCCGGTTGGCGAGCGCCAAGTCCGTGTCGGACAGCCGGGCGAGGAAGGCGCGGTCGAGCCGGGCCAACCCGTCCTGCCCATAAAGCTCGTGGAACGACAGGCCGAAGCCGAGGGTGAGGTCCGCCATCGCCGCCCCGCATCCGAAGCCGTTGGTAAGACTGATATTTGTAACACCCGCGGCGCGCCGCCTTCACCCGAAACCGGTGTCCGGTGCGGCGGGGTAACCCGTGTCCGTTTGACGCAGCCGTTGCCGCACCCCACATGAGCCGGAGGTCCCTATCCCCCCGGAACTTTTCCGCATCATCCGGAGCCGCCCGTCCGTGACCGACATCACCGCCCCCGCCCTCGCCGGGAAAGACGTCCGCGACCCCGCCTCCACCCGCCCCATCGCCTATTGGCTTCTCGTCTGCTGCGCGATGGTCTTCGCCATGGCGGTGATCGGCGCCATCACCCGCCTGACCGAGTCCGGCCTGTCGATGGTCGAGTGGAAGCCGCTGATCGGCATCCTGCCGCCCTTGTCGGAGGCGGAATGGAACCGTGTCTTCGGCCTCTACCAGACCACGCCGGAGTTCCGGATCCACAACGCGGCGATGGATCTGGCGGCCTTCAAGCAGATCTTCTGGTGGGAGTGGTTCCACCGCTTCTGGGGCCAGCTGATCGGCTTCGTCTTCCTGATCCCCTTCCTGCGCTTCTGGGTCAACGGGCGCATTCCCGCCGACCTGTGGCCGAAGCTGGCCGGGCTGTTCCTGCTCGGCGGGCTCCAGGGGGTGATCGGCTGGTACATGGTCAAGAGCGGGCTGGTCGACCGGCCCGACGTCAGCCACTACCGGCTGGCGCTGCATCTCGGCACGGCGATCGTGATCTACGGGCTGCTGCTGCGCACCGCGCTGGGGATTCTCGACCCGCTGCCGCTGGCCGGCTGGGCGACCGAGTCCGGCCGGCTGCGCAAGCACGCGCGCTGGGCCCTGGGGCTGACCGGCGTCACCATCGTCTGGGGCGCCTTCGTCGCCGGAACGGACGCCGGGCTGGCCTACAACACCTTCCCGCTGATGGCCGGCCACATCATCCCGCCGGAGGTCGCCAACCTGACGCCCTGGTGGATCAACGTCTTTGAGAACACCGCCGCCATCCAGCTGGCGCACCGGGCGCTGGCGCTGCTGACCGGGCTTGTGGTGCTCGGGCTGGCCCTGCGGGTGTGGGTGGCCCGCCTGCCCGGCCGCGCCGGGAGGGTGGCGCTGCTGACCGCGGCGATGGTGCTGGTGCAGATCGGGCTGGGCATCGCCACGCTGCTGAGCTTCGTGTGGATACCGCTGGGCGCCGCCCATCAGGCCGGCGCGATCCTGCTGGTGTCCGGGCTGGTCTGGCTGCTCCACGAGCTGCGCCCGGTGGGCGTTCCGAAGCGCTGAACGGAAGTCCCCCGCCACGCCGCAGCGCGGCGGGCGGGGGCTGACGGGACTCAATCGTGCTTGCGGATGAAGTCCCGCACCGCCGGCATGATGCTCTCGCGCCAGCGCCGGCCGTTGAAGATGCCGTAATGGCCGACGCCCTTCTGGAAATGGCGGGCGCGCAGGTCGTCCGGCAGCGAGGCGCAGAGGCGGTGCGCCGCCTCGGTCTGGCCGGGGGCGGAGATGTCGTCCAGCTCGCCCTCCACCGTCATCACGGCGGTCCGGCGGATCGCCGCCGGCTCCACCTTGCGCCCACGCGACTCCATGGTGCCGTTGGCGAGCGCGTGCTTCTGGAACACCGTCTCGATGGTCTGCAGGTAGAATTCCGCCGACAGGTCCATGACCGACAGATACTCGTCGTAGAAGCGGCGGTGCTGCTCCGCGGAGTCGCCGTCGCCGCGGACGAGGTGGCGGAACAGGCCGACATGCTCCCCGATGTGGCGGTCCAAATTCATGGACATGAAGCCGGAGAGCTGGACGAAGCCCGGATAAACCTGACGGAAGCCGCCCGGATAATAGGCCGGGACGGTGGTGACGACGTTGCGCTCGAACCAGGACAGCGGGTGGGTCGCCGCCAGCTTCACCGGCACGGTCGGGTTGGCCATCGGGTCGATCGGGCCGCCCATCAGCGTCATCGAGCGCGGCTGCACCGCCTCGTCGCCCGCCGCCATCAGCGACACGGCGGCCAGCACCGGCACCACCGGCTGGCACACCGCGATGACGTGGGTCTGCGGCCCCAGGAAACGGATCTGCTCCGTCACCGTGTCGATGTAGTCGTCCAGGTCGAACCGGCCGCGCGCCAGCGGCACCAGCCGGGCGTCGATCCAGTCGGTGATGAAGACGTCGTGGTCGGCCAGCAGCGCCGCCACCGTGCCGCGCAGCAGCGTCGCGTGGTGGCCCGACATCGGGGCGACCAGCAGGACGCGCGGCTGCGCCGGGGTGCCCTCCGGCTTGGCGAAGTGCAGCAGGTTGCAGAAGGGCTTGCGGTGGGCGATGCGCTCGGTGATGGCCACCGTCTCGCCGTTCACCACCGTCGTCTTCAGGCCGAACTCCGGCTTTGGGAAGCGGCGGGTGGTGCGCTCCAGCAGTTCCGCGCCGGCGGCCATGGCGCGACCGGCGCGGGTATAGGAAACCGGGCTGAACGGGTTCTGGAAGGTGTGCTGGGTCGCTTCGGCCAGGAGGCGCATCGGGCGCAGGGCGGCGTGCTGCAGATCGTAGAGATGGTAAAGCAACAGGTCCTCGCTTCGGCGGTTGATCCCACGCCCGGTCGGCTGGGTGCTGTCATTGAACGGCTGTCATTGGTCGTATGACCAACCAATAGATTGGCCAGCCCTTATCCGAAAGGTCAATAGCCGATACCCGTTCTCGGGCAAAAAACTTACATGGGAAACAGTCAGCGACACGAAACAGACCGTGCAACGCTGCACTGCAAAGGAGGCAAGGCAGAAGGATCAAGCCCAAAGAAAAAGGCGCGCACGCGGAACCGCGCACGCGCCTTGCAGCAATCAAGGGCCCGGCATACCCGAGCGGGAATATCGGTTATGGCACCGCCACGGTGGCGCGCACCGGCAGATGGTCGGACGCGCGGCGCGTCAGCACCGTGCGCACCACCTCGTAGGACGGGATGGTCAGCCCGTTGTTCACGTAGATGCGGTCGAGCCGCAGGGTGGGCATCCGCGCGTGGAAGCTGCGCGGGCTGGCCCAGTCGGGGAAGGCCTCGGCCAGCTTGCGCAGCCGGGGCGAGTTCGGCGCCCATTCGTTGAGGTCGCCCATGAACAGGGTCGGCAGGGCCGGCTGCTCCTCCAGCCGGTCCACGATGGCGCCGACCTGCCGCGCCCGCTCCCACGGGTCGAGGCCGAGATGGGCGACGATGATGCGCACCGGGCGCCCCTGCACCTCGACGATCACGTCGATGCCGCCGCGCGGCTCCCGCCGCCCGACGCTGAGGTCGATGGGTTCGCATTTCAGGACCGGCAGCCGGGTCAGGATGGCGTTGCCGTAATGGGCGTGGGCGTTGTGCTTGGTCGGGCCGGCGTGGGCCTTCAGGCCGGTGGCGCGTTCCAGGAAGGCGAACTGGTCCAGCCCGGATTCGCCGCGGTGATGCCAGCCGACCTCCTGGAGCCCGACCAGATCGACGTCCAGCTCCTTGATGACCTCGGCGATGCGGTCCGGCGCGAAGCGCGCGTCCAGCCCGACGCAGCTGTGGATGTTCCAGGTCGCCACGCGCAGCGGCGCCATGCCCTCCGGCACCGGGCCGCTGCGGCTGTCGACGCGGCGCTTCGGGCGGCGGACACGGGCGGCGCGCAGCGCGGAGGCGATCCGCTGCACACGCTCTCGGCTGAATCGGATCACCGCTGTTGGTCTCCCTTCGCTGTCTCTCCGGTGGTCGGCCCGGTGGTCGGCCCGGTGGTCGGCCCGGTTGTTGGCCACCTCGCCCCCAGAGCCCGCACCAGCCGATTGCCGGCCCAGCCGAACCCCAGCGCCGTCACCGCCGCCAGACCCAGAAGAACCATGTCGGTGGGCGTCGGTTCCGTCAACACACGCTCAAGCTGGTGCCCGAGCAGGTTGAAGACAAGGATTCCCGGCGCCATCCCCAGGATCGTCCCGAACAGATAGTCGGGAAACCGGATGCGGGAAGCCCCCGCGACGAGGTTCACCACGGTGAAGGGTGCCACCGGCACCACCCGCAGCGCCGCCATGGCCAGCACGCCGCGCTCGCCGAGCGCGTCGCTGGCCCGTCGCACCACCGCGCCGCCGTAGCGCTCGATGGGGCGCCGGCCGGCGAGGCGGCCCACCCAGAACAGCGCCGCGGCGGAGGCCAGCACCCCGGCCAGCGCGGTCGGGAAGCCCACCCACGGCCCCAGCGCGATGGCCGTCGCCGCGATCAGCAGCAGCACCGGAAACAGCACGAAGCCCCCGGCGACATAGAGCAGGATCAGCCACAGCGGCCCGAAGGCCGATTGGCGCAACCGCTCGAACGCCCCCAGCACGGCGTCCAGGGTCGCCCAGTCGCGCAGCGGCGTGTGGTTCCACAATCCCCAGACTCCGCCGACCACCGCCAGGATGATCGCCAGCGCCAGCCAGTGGTGGCGCCGCGGAATGCGCGACGGCAGGACGCGCCACACGATGTCCGCAGCACCCACCGGACGTTCGGGGTCGAAGAGCATGGAGTCGGCGACGGCGGCGGCCAGCAGGCCGGGATCGGCGTCCTCCAGCGGCTCCAGCGTCCGCCCGCCGGGCCGGCGCAGCGTCTCCACCGTGCGGATGAGCGAGCCGGAGCGGCGCAACTCCGCCGTCACGCTTTCCGGCGCCACCCCCAGATGCTCGGCGATCAGGTCGTCGCGCACCCCGGCGATGGCCCGCCGGGCCTCACGCCCCTCCACGCGCCCGTGCGGCGCCTCCAGCGCCATGTCGCATTCGGTGTCCAGCCCCATCGACCGGTTGTTCAGGTTGGCCGACCCGATGCGCAGAAGCCGGTCGTCCACCACCATCACCTTGGCGTGGATGGTGATGCCGACACTGCCGGTCTTAACGCTGCCCGTATTCGCGATGTAGAAGCGGAAGCGCCCGTTCCGGTCGGCCTCGCGCAATTCCTTCACCAGCCGGGCGCGGGCGCCGAGCATCACGGTGTTCTCCAGCCAGCTCGACGTGCGGGCGGAGTTGACGACGACCACCTCCGGCCCGTCCGGCTCGGCCAGCCGCGCCTTCAGCGCCTCGGCGACGGCGACCGAGGCGAAATACTGGCTTTCCATGTAGATGAAGCGATCGGCCGCGGCGATGGCGGCGGCGTAGAGCGCCTCGACCTCCCGCACCTCGGCGCGCCCGTTGTAGTGGGGCTCGGTGCGGGCGATGCCGACCGGCATGCCCCTGAGCAGCGGGACGAGCTGTTGCGGCCAGGGGTCGGGGCTGTCCGGCCCGGCCCGGCGCGCCTTCAGCCGCAGCCGCCGGGGGCGCTTGCCGTCGGAAACGCCGCCGCCGCCACCAAGCACGTCCATGACGGGCGGCGACAGCACGCAGCCGGTGGCGCGGCGCCAGCGCTCGCGGAACAGGTCGCCCAGCGCGCGGGCGGCGTCGCCGTCCACCGCCATCATCACGTCGTGGAAGGGCTCGTAGGGGGTGCCGTCCGGCTGGCGGCGCAGCGGCTCGTCGGCGCGGTGGGCGCGGGTGTCCCAGCGGTTGGCGGTGATGTCCAGCCCGCCGCAGAAGGCCAGGCGGTCGTCGATCACCAGCATCTTCTGATGGTGGCAGGCCCCGGCGGGATGGTCGCCGTCCAGCCGGTACTGGAGGCGCGGATGGCTGAGCCAGCCGCGCAGGAACAGCGGCTGCGACCAGCGGGCCAGATCGAACAGCTCCGCAAAGTCCCACTTCAGCACATGGATGGTCAGGTCCGGGCGGGTCGCGGCCAGCCAGTTCAGCAGGTTGCCCAGCTTGTCGGGGCGGCGCGGGTGGCGCGCCTGCGGGGTCAGCCGGATGCGGGCGTCGAAGTCCCAGGCGGTCAGGTAGATGCTGCGCCGCGCCTGCCGCATTGCCGCCTTGGCGTGCGCGAAGTAATCCTCGGCATCGACGATGACCCCGACCCGCTCCGCCCGCTCCACCCGCCAGCAGGTGCGGCCCGGCACCAGCAGCGGGTCCGCGGCCCCACTGGAGAGTGCCCCGGAGAGCGCCCTGCTGAGCGTTGGGTCCGGCGGCGTGGGGAGGAGGGACGGCTGGTCGGGCATGGGACGCGGCTGGACCGGGGTTCCTGCGGGGATCGGCATCGGGGTTTCACATATGGTGCGTCCGGGACGGGCTGCGACCGGCCAGGAAGGCGAATGCCCGAACAACACCGCAGCCGCCCAACCCTCCCCGCACCCCGCCGAGAGGCGAAATTCCATTGCCCGACCGGCCGGGACCTGGGTACCGTCAGGAGGACTCCATTCGTGTCCGCCATTGTCGCATGACCCGCCTGTTGTGATCCGCTTGCCCGTCCCCCCGATTCCGCCGGTCACGGCCGCCCGCTCCCGGCGGGGCCGATGCTGAGGCTTGTCCTGCGCCGGGTCCTCGCCGTGGTGCCGGCCCTGCTGGGCCTCGCGCTCGCCGCCGCCGTGGTGGCCGCGCTGGCGGGGCCCGGCTGGGTGGAGGCGCTGGGCGCCGCGCTGGCCGCCCTGCCGGCGACGCTGGCGCTGGTCCTGCCGGCGCTGGCGCTGGGAACCGTGCTCGGTGCCCTGCTCGGTGTCATGGGCGGAGCGGGCGCCGTCCTGGGCGGGGTGGGTCCGGCCATGCCGGGCTTTCTGCTGGCCGCGGTCTTCGCCGCCACGCTGGCGAAGGCGCCCGTCCTGCTGGGCCTCGCCGCCCTCGCCCTGCCCGCCGCCGCCCAAGCCGCGACGCTCGCCGGCCGGGCGCGGGCCGGGGCGGAGGACACGGTTCTGCTGGCGGCGCGCGGGCGGGGGATGGACGGCTCCGCCCTGCTGTGGCGGCTCGTACTGCCGCTGGGGCTGTCGGCGGCGATGGGCGGCCTGCGCAGCGCCGTGGCCGGAACGGTGACCGCGGCGGTGGCGGTGGAAAGCCTGTTCGGCCGCACCGGTGCCGGACAACTGTTCGTCGAGGCGGCGCGCGCCGGGGATACCGGCATGGCCTTCGCCGCGCTCGCCGGGATGTGCGGCCTCACCGTGCTGCTGAGCGCCCTGGGCGGCGCGCTGCACGGCTTCATCGATCCACGCGCCCGGATGGCCTGATGCACGGACCCGCCGGCACCGAGTCCCGCACTGATCCACACTGGCGCGACGGCCCCTGGCAGAAGGCCGGGCAGCGGCTGACCGCGCACCGGCCCGCGGCGGCGGGGCTGACCGTTCTGGCCGCGCTGATGTTGGCGGTCGCGGCTGGCCTCGTCGCCGGGGGCGGCCCGGTGGGGGCGGCGCTGGCCGCCGGGCACCAGAGCCTGTCCTTCACGCTGCTCGCCGGGCTGGGCGGGGCCGCCCTCGGCCTGCTCTGGGCGGCCGCCGCGGTGGCCCTGGGCGAACGGGCGGAGCGGGCGATGATGGCGCCGGCCGCCGCCCTGACCGGCCTTCCCCTGGCGCTGGCGCTGCCGCTGGTCGGCGGATTGCTGGGTCCGCAGCGCGGACTGGCGCCGATGGTGATGGTGGCCGCCCTGATCGCCGCCCCGGCGGTGGCCGTCATCGCACGGGACGAGCTGCGCGCCCTGCTGCGGCGGGAGTTCCTGAGCGCCGCCCAGGCCGCCGGGATTCCCAACGGGCGCCGGCTGCGCCGCCACATCCTGCCCAACGCCGTCCTGCCGCTCGCCGCGGCGGCCTGGACCGCCCTTCCCCGCGCCCTGATGGCGGAAAGCCTCGCCAGCCTGCTCGGCCTCGGCCTGCCGGCGGGGGTGACCGGCTGGGGAACCGCCATCGGCGCGGCGGCGCGGGCGGGCGACGCCGTGGCGCTGGCCGGGCCGGCGCTGTTGCTGGCGCTGACCCTGTGGGCGCTGCACGGGGTGGGCGACGGGATGCGGCTGGCCTTCGCCACGGCCTTCTCCACGACCGCGGGAGGGCGCCGGTGAGCGGAGCGGACGTGATCGGGCCGGACGACCGGTCGCCGCTGCGGGTGGAGGGGCTATCCCTCCTGACCAGCCGCGACATCCTGCTCGACCGGCTGAGCTTTGCCGTTGAGCCCGGCGAAGTGCTGGCCCTGTCGGGCGCCGCCGGGGCGGGCAAGACGCTGCTGCTGCGGGCGCTGTCCGGGCTGGCCCCGAAGGGCGTCACGGTGCTGGGCGACATCCACATCCAAGGACGGCGCATCCTGGTCACCCAGGACGGCGCCCTGGACCCGCTTCGCACGATCGGCGCCCAGTTCACCGAACTGTTGGCCCACCAGTCCGGGATGGACGAGCGCACCGCCCTGCGCTGCGCTGCCGAGGCGCTGGAGCGCTTCCAGGTGCCCGCCGCCGCGCGCCGGCTGGCGCTCCACCCGCACGAGCTGGGCGAGGCGATGCGCTGGCGGGCCGCGCTGGCGCTGGCCATGGCGGCGGAGCCGGCGCTGCTGCTCGCCGACGCCCCCGCCGCCGCGCTCGACCCCACCCAGCGCGTCCGCCTGCTGAGCGACCTCGCCGCCTGGACGCGGGAGGCCGGAACGGCGCTGCTGCTCGCCGGACGCCCGCAACCCGATCCAATCCAGGCCGATCCGGTTCCTTCCGGTCTGGCCGACCGCCGGCTGATCCTGGCTCAAGGTCGCCTGGAAGCGCCGGAAGAAGAACCCACCCCCGCCCCGCCCCCGGTGGAGCCGGCGCCCTCCGGCCCGCCCATCCTGTCGGTGCGCGACCTGCGTGTCGCCTTTCCGCTGGGGCGGAGCTGGCGCGGCGCGGAGCGCTGGCTGACCGTCGTGGACGGCCTGTCCATCGCGCTGGCCGAGGGCGAGACGCTGGCCCTGCTCGGCGAGACGGGCAGCGGCAAGTCGGTGCTGGCCCGCGCCATCCTTCGGCTGGTTCCGCCGGTCGGCGGTCAGGTGTCCTGGCTGGGGACCGACCTCGCCGCCGCCCCACCGGAGGCGATGCGCCGCGCACGGGGGGACCTGCAAATCCTCTTCCCCGATCCGCTGGCCGCCTTCGACCCGCTGATGACCATCGGCGCGCAGTTCGCCGAGACGCTGGAGTCGCTGCGGCCCTCCCGGTCCACCGCCCAATCCGCCGCCCAATCCACTGCCGACCGCGCCGCGCGGCTGGCCGAGGCGCTGGAGGAGGTCGGTCTGCCCGCGGCGGTCCTCGACCTCCATCCCGGTTCGCTCCGTCCGGCGGAGGCGGCGCGCGCCGGGCTGGCCCGCGCCCTGCTGCCGGAGCCGCGCCTGCTGGTCTGCGACGAGCCGGCGGCAACGCTCGACGGGTCGGAGCGGGCGGACTTTCTGGCCCTGCTGCAGGCGATCCGCCGCCGCCGCCGGCTGGCCCTGCTCTACGCCACCCAGGACGCGGCGGAGGGCCTGGGGATCGCGCGGCGGGCGCTGGTGCTTCTGCTCGGCCGGATCGTCGAGTCGGCGGACAGCGTGGTTCTGGCCACCGGGGCGCGCCACCCCTACAGCCGCGCGCTGATCGCGGCAGCCGGCCTGGACCGCCCGGCGCTGCACGGCGATCCGCCGTCGCCCCTGCGCCCGCCGACCGGCTGTCCCCTGCGGCTGCGCTGCCCGCTCGCCCATGACGGCTGCGCCCAGGTTCCCCCGACGCTCGACCCCGTGGCGCCGGGCCACCGAGTCGCCTGCCATGTCGCTCAGGACAGCGCCCAGGAGGACGGGAAAGCCCCTTAACCCCCTGTCCGGCGCCCGCCGACGCCTTGGGCGGGGCCGCAATTCCGTCCCAAAAAGGTCTGAAACTGCGCGGGTTGGCAAGGAGGCGGGCACGGGATAACGTCCCCGGCCTTCACGCCCGCATTGCTGAAATCACGGAAAAGGACAGGGATGCTTCGCGCACGCACCCGGTGGACGGTCCCTTGCATCGGCGCACTCGCCGTCCTTCTGCTGCTTCTCGCCGGCTTCGCCACGCCGTCGCTGGCCGCCGGCCCGGTTCCGGGGGCCGCCATGCCAGCCCCGGCCGCGGCGGCACCCGCGGAATCCGCCGCCTCGCCCGATCCGACGCCCGAGCAGATGCAGGCGATGATCACGACGCTGGAGGACCCGGCGGCCCGCGCCCGGCTGGTCGAGCAGTTGAAGGCGCTGGTCGCCGCGCAAAGGGGGCTGGAGCAGGCCAAGGCCGAGGAGGCCCCGGCGGCCAGCACCCTGCCCGAGACCATCGGGGCCAGCGCCCTGTCCTTCCTGGCCGAGCGCATGGACGTGCTGAGCCGCCAGCTCGTCCAGGTCGGCAACGTGTTCAAGGAGCTGCCCGGCGCCATCGAGTGGGCGAACCGGCAGATGGTCGACCCGACCGCCCGCGACCGCTGGGTGCAGATCGCCATCCAGCTGACGATGATCCTGACCGCCGGTCTGGCGGTCGAGCGCTTCGTCGGCTGGCTGCTCGCCCGCCCGCGCAACGCACTGGCCGCCCGCCGGGGCACCACGTTGCTGGTGCGCTTGCCGCTGCTGCTCGGCCGCGCGCTGCTGGAGCTGGCGCCCATCGCCGCCTTCATCGTCGTCGCCTACGCCATCCTGTCGGTCAGCGAGCCGGGGCCGCGCGTCCGGCTGGTCGCGCTGGCGGTCATCAACGCCACCGTCATCCTGCAGATCCTGCTGGTCGCCGCCCGCATCCTGATCTCGCCCTTCGCGCCCTCCCTGCGGATGGTGCGGATGGGCGACGCCAACGCGCTGCGCCTCTACCGCTGGGTCCGCCGGCTGGCCGCGGTCGGCGTCTACGGCTATTTCCTGGCGGAGGGCGCCTATGTGCTGGGCCTGCCGCTCGGCGCCTACGGCGCGCTCCTGAAGCTGCTGGGGCTGGCGATCGCCGGGATGCTGATCGCGCTGATCCTGCAGAACCGCCGCATCGTCGCCGACTGGATGCACGGCAACCCGCTGTCCGGCGACGGCGACCCGGCGGCCACCGCGGAGCGCGAGGCGGAGGGCCAGGGCGCCGTCCTGCGCTCCGCCCGCCGCCGCTTCGCCGACGTCTGGCACGTTCTGGCGATCATCTACGTGGTGGTGACCTTCGGCGTCTGGGTGCTGAACGTCTATGGCGGATTCGAGTATCTGGCCCGCGCCACCGGCACCACGATCCTGGTCGCGGTGATCGCCCGGCTGCTGGTCAACGGCATCAACCGCGGCCTGCGCCGGGGCCTGCGCATGGTTCCGGACAGCCAGGGCGCCCTGCCGCCGCTGAAGGACCGCGCCTCGCTCTACCTGCCTTTCCTGCACCGGGTGGTGAAGACGGTAATCTGGGTCGGCGCGGCGATGATGATCCTCTACGGCTGGGGCTTCGACACGCTGGCCTGGACGGACACGCGGCTGGGCCAGCGCATCCTGCGCAGCACGGTCACCATCGGCCTTCTGCTGGTCGGCTCCATCGTCGCCTGGGAGGTGGTGAGCGCGATGATCGAGCGCTTCCTCGCCTCCACCGACCGCAACGGCACGCGGATCGAGCGCAGCGCGCGGGTGCGCACCCTGCTGCCGCTGCTGCGCAACGCCTTCCTGGTGGTGCTGGTGACCATGGTGTCGCTGATCACCCTGTCGGAGCTGGGCGTCAACATCGCGCCGCTGCTAGCCGGTGCCGGTGTGGTCGGTCTGGCCGTCGGTTTCGGGTCGCAGACCCTGGTCAAGGACATCATCACCGGCCTGTTCATCCTGTTCGAGGACAGCATCTCCATCGGCGACGTGGTGGATGTGGGCGGCGGCCATTCCGGCGTGGTCGAGGCCATCTCCATCCGCTCCATCCGGCTGCGCGACGGGTCGGGCGCCATCCACACCGTGCCCTTCAACTCGGTCAGCACCGTCAAGAACATGTCGAAGGACTTCTCCTACGCCCTGTTCGAGGTGCGGGTGGCCTACCGCGAGGACCCCGACCGCGTGATCGAGTTGCTGAAGGAGATCGGCACGAGCCTGCAAACCGACGCGCTGTTCGCGCCCGACATCATGGCGCCGCTGGAGGTGATGGGCCTGGACAAGTTCCAGCCCGACTCGACCCAGCTGATCACCGCGCGCTTCAAGACCCGCCCGACCCGGCAGTGGGGCGTGTCGCGCGAGTTCAACCGGCGCATGAGGAAGCGCTTCGAGGAACTGGGTGTGGAGGTGCCGACCGGCTCCATGCAGCTCATCGTCGGCGGGAACCATCCCGACCGGGCGCTGGCCGAGGCGCTCAGCCAAGGCTCTTGAAAAAGGCCGGGGCTCGTAAAAAGGCCAAGGCTCGTAAAAAAGAACGGTGCGGCCGGGGGCTGGTCTACGCCTCCGGCCCGCCGCGCTCCAGAACCGCGACGAAGGCGTCGACGACGCGCGGGTCGAAATGCCGGCCCGACTCGGCGCGGATCAGATCGACCACCGCCGCCGGTTCCCAGGCCTCCTTGTAGGGGCGGCGGTGCAGCAGGGCGTCGTAGACGTCGGCGACCGCCACGATGCGGCCCGACAGCGGGATGGCATCACCCGCCAACCCGTGGGGATAGCCGCTGCCGTCGAACTTCTCGTGGTGGCTCTCGGCGATCTCCGCTCCCATCGTCAGATAGCTGCGACCGCCGACCGGGCCGGAGGCGTCGCGCAGGATGCGTCCGCCGATGGCGGCGTGCTCGCGCATCTGGACCATCTCCTCGGGGTCCAGCTTGCCGGGCTTGCGCAGGATTCGGTCGGGGATGGCGACCTTGCCGACGTCGTGCAGCATGCTGGCCAGCCCGATCAGCTCGCAGAAAAGGTCGTCCGCCGCGCCGCCGCAAGCGCCCCGCGCCTGGAGTTCCCGCGCGATGGCGGTGGCCCAGCGGCCGATGCGCCGGACATGCTCACCGGTGACCTCGTCCTTGTATTCGGCCAGCTTGCCCAGGGCGTGCACCGTGGCGATCTGGGCGAGGCGGAGCTGTTCGTAGAGGGCCACGTTGTCGAACCCGACCGACATCCGGGAGCAGAAAATCTCCAGCAGCCGACGCTCGACGTCGGGCAGGCCGCCATGCCCGCCGATGAACAGCGCGCCGGGGCCGGGGCTCCGGGTCTGGAACGGCGCGACGCTGTGGTCGTCGCGGTGCAGGCTGCGGCCCCACGCCAGGGCGCCGGCGATGTCGGCGCAGGCCGCGTCCGGCAACACGGCGCTGACCGGCCGGCCCGCGGCGGCGGCGAAGACGCCGGTTCCGCACAGCACCTCCGCCTCCCGCGGCCGGCCTTCCGGCTCCGGGCTTTCCGGATTTGGGCTTTCCGGATTCAGGCCGGCCGGCACCGCGCACAGGAAGGCGCCGGCCGCCCGCGGCAGCAAGGCGGCGACCCGCTCCACCACGCCGACGGCGAAGCGGTCCATGGAGCGCTGCTCGAACAGGGTTCCGGCGGCGTCGACGATCGTCTCCAGCCCCTGCCGGTTCCGTTCGATCGCGTCGATGTGCTGGTAGGAGCGCAGGGCGGCCACCGTGGTGGTGAACAGCTTCTGGGCGGTCAGCTCGCTCTTGGCCTTGTAGTCGTTGATGTCGTAGCTGACGATCACCTGCCGTTCCGGCGCCTGTCCGGGCTGTCCGGTGCGCAGGATGATGCGGACCCGCCGGTTGCCCAGAACCTCCCGGATGTGGTGGACCAGCCGCAGGCCGGCGTCCTCCGTCTCCATCACCACGTCCAGCAGGACGGCGGCGATGTCGGGATGATCGTTCAGGATCGCCCGCGCATCGCCCCCCGAATGGGCGGACAGGAACTGCAGGCGCCTCCCGTCGAAGGTCACGTCGTTCAGCACCACGCGGGTGATCGCGTGCACCTCCGGGTCGTCGTCGACGATCAGCAGCTTCCAGGGAGCGGCGGCGGGGCCGGACGTCGCGGACGACGGGTCCGGAGCGTCCTCGTCGGCGAACAGCAGGTCGTCGTCCTCGTCCTGGCCCCAGCCCTGGATGTCCGACATCGCCGCTCCCCGCCCCGCTCTGCCAAGCTGCATGGCTACAATTCGATTCTCTTTTTCAACGTTTGATGCGGTTCGTGTCAACCGCCCCGGCGATTCCGCACACGCGACTGCAGGCGGAGGGAGGCTGCGACGTCTTGTCGTCCCCCGTTCCGGCTACCGCCAAAGCGCCCACCCCGGCGCGTGTGGAGGGGTTGCGGCCCGCCCCGAACGGGTGATCATCGGGAGAAAGGCGTGAGGCGAAAAACCGAGGCTGAATAACCGAGGCTGAAAAACAACGCGAGAACGACGGGGGCAGGGCATGATACCGGACGCTTGGGACATCGAGTTACGCGAAGGGGCCATCGGCGTGGCCCGCCATCTGATCGAAACCGGCTGCGTCCGATACGATCCGGACCATCTCTGCCGCCACGGATCGGGGCTGGTCAGCCCGGTCCATCTGGAGGGGCGGCGGCTGTTCTCCTACCCCGCGGTGCGCGACGAGGTGCTCGACTTCGCGCTGCGGATGATCGAACAGGAGATCGGCGACGGCGAACTGGACGCCATCGCCGCCGCCGAGGGGGCCGGCGTGCCCTGGGCCGCGCTGATCGCCGACCGGATGGAGCTTCCCCTCGTCTTCGTGCGCAAGGAGGCGCCGGAGGGCCAGCAGGATTACAAGCACCGGATCGAAGGGAGGGTGGAGCCGGGCTGGCGCATGCTCCTGGTCGAGCAGATCGCCGCCGACGGCCACCGCAAGGCCCGCTTCGCCCAGCCTCTGAAAGAGGCGGGCTGCGACGTGCGCGACCTGTTCGTGCTGTTCCAGTACGGGATCTTCGACGAGATCCAGGAGCATCTGGCCCCGCTGGGCATCACGATGCACGCGCTGGCGACCTGGTGGGACGTGCTGGAGGTGGCGAACCGCGGCCATTACCTGGACGGTCAGGCCCAGGGCGAAATCCACGCCTTCCTGCACGATCCCAAGCGCTGGACCGCGGAGCATCAGGGCAGCCGGAAAAGCGAGAAGGCGGCCTGAGGCGGGGCGTGCCCCTCTCCCACGCCAAGCGGGAGAGGGGGAAGACCGTCACTGCCCGGCGATGCGGACCCACTGATGGCCGGCGCGGGCGGTCTCGCCACAGCGGGCGGCCAGGACGGCGGCGGCGTAGGGCACCGCCAGCAGAAGCTGGAGCCCGGCCCAGGACAGCGCTTCCCAGTTCGGGCTGGTCCACACCACCTCGTGCAGGGCCTCCATGAAGGGAAGCTGCCCGTAGATCAGCGACTCCATCGGCACCACGCCTTCCGCCAGCACGGTCAGCAGCGCGCCGAGCAGCAGCAGGACGGCCAGCGCCGTCTCAAGCGGCACGAGGCGGACGGCGCCGCACAGGCCGCCCGCCGGAGTATCGGCCACCGGCACGGCGGGGCGGAACAGCCCGCCGATGCCCCAGGCGGCCAGCGCCCCCGTGCCCTCCGGACGCCGCGTCGCGCGCATGGCGCCGAGCGCCAGCAGGCCGAGCGCCGGCAGGGCGAAGTACCAGTTGGGGAAGTCGCGGTAGCGCCCGTCGAACACGATCAGGAAGCTCCAGACGATCCCCAGCAGGGCGAGGACCACGGCGGCGGCCTTGCCCACCGTCTCCAGCCGCGACAGCGCCGGACGGCCGCGCAGCGGCGCCAGCGGCTCCAGCGCCAGCCCGCCGCTGCCCAGCGCGCGCCGGGCGGCCAGCAGAACGGTCATCGACAGGATGGCGGTGGCGGTCAGCATGACGACGGACAGCGCCACGTCCTGCGGGTAGTGCTTGCCGTGCAGGGCGCCCCAGACGGCGTGGACGAACAGGGTGGACAGCGCCTGCGTCAGGAAGGCCAGGGCGGCGAAGGCCCCGGCGGTCAGCGGACGGCCCCGCAGGGTCAGCCCGGCGACCAGAAGCAGCGCGAGGCCGGAGGAGACGCCGAACAGCATCGGCCATTGGCGATTCTCCACCACCGGCCCGGCCAGGGAGAACTTCGCCTGACGGTCGGCGGTGTAGAGACCCCAGTGACCGCCCACCGTGCCCTCCAGCTTGGCCTTCCAGCCCTGGTCGAAGGCCTCGATCACGTTGTAATCGAAGCCCTCCTGCTCGGCGAGGCGGACGAAGCCGTTGACGAACTTGGCCTTGTTGACCAGCCCGGTGACCGCGGCGCCGCGCGACCGGCCCTCCGTCGGCCAGCCGGTTTCGCCGACCAGGATCGGCTTGCCGGGGAAGCGCTGGGCGATCGTGCGGTAGCTGCCGCGGATGCGCTCCATGGCGCCGGCCACGTCGGTCGGCACGTCCTCCCAATAGGGCAGCAGGTGGATGGTCAGGTAATCGACGTGATCCGCGATCTGCGGATACTTCAGCCACCATTCCCAGACGTCGGCGTAGGACACCGGCTGCTTCACCGCCGCCTTCACGCGGTCGATGTAGCCGGCCACCTGCTCCGGCGTCAGTTCGCGGCGCAGCAGCACCTCGTTGCCGACGATCACGCGGGTGATGACGTCCGGGTAGCGGTTGGCGAGGTCGATGAGCGAGGCGACCTCCTTCTCATTCTTGTCCAGCCGCGACGACAGCCACGCCCCCATGGTGACCTGCATGCCGTGGCGGCGCGCCAGCTCCGGCACCACCTCCAGCCCTTCCAGCGAGGTGTAGGTGCGCACCCCAGCCACCTGCGGGGCAAGCGCCGCCAGATCCTCGTCGATCTGCTCCACACTGGGGAAGGTCTGCGTCAGCGGACTCTGCCCGTCGCGGAAGGGCGCGAAGGACACGCTTTTCAGCTTGCCGCCGGGCGGCGGGTCGAGCGGCACCGGCTGGTTCGGCAGCGACCAGACGGCAAAATTCGCGAGGCCGGCCACGAGCAGCACGGCGAGGATCGTGATGAGGCGCATGGAGGGGATGTCTACACCAAATACGGGATCGGCAAAACGATCTGGCGAAAAGGAAAACGGGCGCGCCCCCGGAAGGGAGGCGCGCCCGTCAAGGACCGGTCGGACCCGACCGGGCCGACTGGTGTTGATGACGTGCCATCGTCACGACCCATCAACGAACCACGGCCCGCTTTATTCCAGCGATTCCGCTCAGCGTTCCACAAAAGCCTTTTCGATCACGTAATGACCGGGTTCGCCGTTGTGGCCCATGGAGAAGCCCAGCTCGTTCATGATGCCGCTGGTCTCGTCCAGCATGGCCGGACTGCCGCAGATCATCACGCGGTCGACCTCGCGGTCGAAGGGGGCCAGCCCGATGTCGGAGAACAGCTTGCCGTTGCGGATCAGGTCGGTGATGCGGCCCTCGTTGCGGAAGGGCTCGCGCGTCACCGTCGGGTAATAGATCAGCTTCTGCGCCACGTCCTCCCCGAAGAACTCGTTCTCCGGCAGGACGGTGTTGATGATGTCGGCGTACGCCAGCTCGCCCACCGTACGCGTCGTGTGGGTCAGGATCACCTTGTCGAACCGGGCGTACATCTCCGGGTCCTTGATGATGCTGAGGAACGGGGCGAGGCCCGTGCCGGTGCTGAGCAGGTACAGGTTGCGGCCGGGCAGCAGGTTGTCGGTGACCAGCGTGCCCGTCGCCTTGCGGTTGACCAGCAGCGTGTCGCCTTCCTTGAGGTGCTGGAGGCGCGAAGTCAGCGGGCCGTCCTGCACCTTGATCGAGAAGAACTCCAGCGTCTCCTCGTAGCTGGCGCTGACCAGGCTGTACGCGCGCAGCAGCGGCCGGCCGTTCACCTCCAGGCCGATCATGGTGAACTGTCCGGGATCGAAACGGAACGAGGGATCGCGCGTGGTGGTGAAGCTGAACAGCGTGTCCGTCCAGTGGTGAACGCGCAGGACGCGCTCATGAATCAGATTGCTCATGGAATCCGCAGGTCCGTTTCGGTGACCGGCATGCCGTGGCCGGTGTCGTTTCAGAAGCCAAGCCGTGCCGCATTGCAGCACACTTCTTTAACAACAAATTCGTCAACAGACCACTAATTTATACCAACAATTTTGTTGTGGCTTTTCACTTACCACAAGACGGTATTGCAGAATAAGCGGCCCTACTCTCCTGCCGGTGGGGCGAAGAGATAAGGTGACAAACCGCGCAGATTCTCGTCCACGATCAGGCGATGGTTCAGCGGCGGGAAGGCGCGCTGCGAGCAGTCCAGCCGTGGACAGAGCCGGCAATTCACACCGATGGGCGTCGCCGCCTCGGTGTTTTCGAGATCCACACCATCCGCATAGGTGATCTGCGCCGCGTGCTGGAGATCGCAGCCCAGCGCGATGGCGAATTGCTGCGGTGGGCTGCGGAAGCCGCCGCCGGCCTTCACCACCGTCCGGGCGATGGAGAAGTAGGTGGTGCCGTCGGGCATCTGGGCCAGCTGGCTGTGGATCTTTCCCGGCGTGCGGAAGGCCTCGTAGACGATCCAGCGGGCGCAGCCGCCGCCGAAGCGCGCCAGATGGAAGCCGGCGCCGGAAAAGCGCTTGGAGACGTTGCCGGCGCTGTCCACCCGCATCAGGAAGAAGGGAACGCCCTTCGCCCCCGGCCGCTGCAGCGTGGTCAGCCGCTGGCAGACCTGCTCGAACGAGGCATCGAACCGGCGCCGCAATATTTCGATATCGTATCGAACTTGATTGGCCGCCTCCCAGAAGCGGGCGTAGGGCATCACCACCGCCGCCGCGAAATAGTTGGCGAGACCGATGCGGGCCAAGCGCCGCGCCTCGTCGCCGGTCAGGCCTGCCCCCGATTGACTGGACGACTCGACGATCCGGTTCAGCAGGTCGCGGTGGCGCAGCAGGGCGATCTGGCAGGCGAGCTGGAAATTGCGCCCGGACGGTGCCAGCATCTCCGACAGCAGGATACGCCGCCCATGCCGGTCGAACCGGCGCACCGCATAGCCCATGATGTCGGACGGCAACAGCCGGACGCGGACGCTGTGGTTGTTCAGCAGATAGTCGGTCAGGCCACGGTAGAGGTCGCCCTTCTCCAGCCGGCCCTCCTGCCACAGCTCCTCCGCCGCCGCCTCAAGCTCGGCGAAGTGGTTGGAATGGGCCTGGAACAGGTCGCGCACCTCGTCCTGCGGGAAGGAGGAGGTCTGGACCAGATGCAGCTTCTCGCGGTCGGCCACCCGTTCCGACAGGGTCTGCAGGTCGTCGCGGCTGGTGCGGAAGGCGCGGTAGAGCGCCACCACCGCCTGCCCCAGCGTCGGGGCGACCGCCGCCAGCTCGCGGAAATCCTGGTTCTTGATGTCGGAGCCGTCGAACAGCGGGTCGGCGAAGACCTCGCGCAGGCCGGCGACGAGGCGGCTTTCCTCGTCCTCGGCGAAGCTCTGCAGGTCCACCCCGAACTGCTGGCCCAGCTTCAGCAGCAGCGGCACGGTGACCGGGCGCTGGTTGTGCTCGATCAGGTTCAGGTAGCTGGGGGAGATGCCCAGCTGTTCGGCCATCTGGGCCTGGGTCAGCCCATGGTCGCGGCGCAGCCGACGCACCTTCGGACCCAGCATCGCCTTCTTGTCCATGACCGCCCCAAACTCCAGCTGAGCAGATTTACAATATTTACTGATTTACAGAGCTTTTCGGACGGCAGTTTACAAACAGACCCTTTTACAAACAAGGCCATGTTGCAAGGCAGCGAAGAGCGTTTTAGTTGTTTTGTCAGGGCAGCGCTCAAAAGCAGCGCAACGGTGACGAAAAGAAGGAAAACGACCATGTCGCTCGATGAAAAGACCAAGGCCGCTCTCCGCGCCGCGCGCTTCGAAGGCATCAAGCGCGATTACACCCAGGACGACGTGAAGCGCCTCAGCGGCTCGGTCAAGATCGAGTACACGCTGGCCGAGATGGGCGCCCAGCGCCTGTGGGAGCTGCTGAACACCGAGCCGTACATCAACACGCTGGGCGCCCTGACCGGCAACCAGGCGATGCAGGCGGTGAAGGCCGGCCTGAAGGCCATCTACCTGTCGGGCTGGCAGGTCGCCGGCGACGCCAACCTGGCCGGCCAGATGTACCCGGACCAGAGCCTGTACCCGGCCAACTCGGTGCCGGCGGTGGTCGAGCGCATCAACAACACCTTCAAGCGCGCCGACGAGATCCAGACCGCCGAGGGCAAGGGCGACACCTACTGGTTCGCGCCGATCATCGCGGATGCCGAGGCCGGCTTCGGCGGCCCGCTGAACGTCTTCGAGCTGATGAAGGCGATGATCAAGGCCGGCGCCTCGGGCGTCCACTTCGAGGACCAGCTCGCGTCGGAAAAGAAGTGCGGCCATCTCGGCGGCAAGGTGCTGATCCCCACGCAGCAGCACATCCGCACGCTGAACGCCGCCCGTCTGGCCGCCGATACCATGGGCACCTCGACCATCGTGCTCTGCCGCACCGACGCGGAGTCCGCGCAGCTCATCACCTCCGACGTTGACGAGCGCGACCATCCCTTCATCGACTTCGACGCCGGCCGCACCTCGGAAGGCTTCTTCCGCCTGAAGAAGGGCACGGGCGTCGAGCATTGCATCGCCCGCGGCCTGTCCTACGCCCCCTACTCCGACCTGCTGTGGTGGGAAACCTCCCGCCCGAACCTGGAGGAGGCCAAGCGCTTCGCCGAGGCGATCCGCAAGGAGTTCCCGAACAAGCTGCTGGCCTACAACTGCTCGCCGAGCTTCAACTGGAAGGCCAACCTGGACGAGGCGGACATCGCCAAGTTCCAGCGCGAGATCGGCGCCATGGGCTACAAGTTCCAGTTCGTGACGCTGGCCGGCTTCCACAGCCTGAACTACTCGGCCTTCAAGCTGGCCAAGGGCTACGCGGCGCGCGGCATGGCCGCCTACTCGGAGCTGCAGGAGGCGGAATTCGCGGCGGAGGCCGAAGGCTACACCGCGACCAAGCACCAGCGCGAGGTCGGCACCGGCTACTTCGACGCGGTCGCCACGGCGATCTCGGGCGGCCAGTCCTCCACCACCGCCTACAAAGACTCCACCGAGGCCGATCAGTTCCATTGATCCAACAGCAGGTCGCGTCCGGTTCCATCCGCCGGACGCGCCCGCCTCGAACGAGACAGCACTTTGCCCCCGCAAAGTGTGAAAGGGTCATACGGCCGCCCATCGCGGCAGCCTCCCCGGCTCGGGCCGTATGACCGGTTTGCGCCGATCCTCGGACGGTTGGCTTCGGCCCACCGCCCCGGTGACCGGTGGTTCCCGATCCGGTGTGCGAGCCGGATCTCTTCGAACGGCTGACGCTATTGACTTCGAACGGCTGGGGGCGACCTCCGGCCGTTTTTTTTGCGCCCCTCCTTTGTCACAGCCGCGCCATGACGGCATGGCTGACCTGCGCCATGCCAACCGCCACAATCGGGAAATCGTGATTAAGTCTTGAGCGCGACCGCGAAATTGCCGTGTCGGTTGCCCTGTCCGATGGTGGGGAAGCTGCGTTGCACTGCGGAATAAGCCATTGACTTGGGACCTCGTTGCCGCCACTTGTGTTCCATGCTCACCACAAACCGATCAGGGGCGTAACTGCCCCCCCGCCGGACCTCACATGACGAGGACCGGCTGCGGGTTCCATCGCCGCGCAAGGTCTTGCGCGGCGTGCGTCGTTTCTTTTCCCCGACGGCGCATTCCCCGATGATGGCCCGCGCACACTGGTTGAACGATGAAAGGACAAGACAGTATGGATCAACCCCTCGCAGGAAAGAGCATTGCCATTCTCGTCGCCAACGGCTTTGAGGAACTGGAGATGACGGAGCCGCAACGGGCTCTCCTCAAGACCGGCGCTACTCTTCGTACGATTTCCCCCGAACAGGGTCTGGTGAACGGCTGGCACGGCAAGTCCTGGGGCCATTACTTCCCGGTGGACAAGCAGGTCGGTGAGGTTCTGGGGGCCGATTACGACATGCTGCTGCTGCCGGGTGGCGAGCGCAGCGTCACCAAGCTCCAGCAGAGCGCGCACACCCGCCGCATCGTCGGCCACTTCCTGGACGCCGGCAAGCCGATCGCCGCGATCGACCAGGGCATCCAGCTGCTGGCCATCCCGGGCAAGCTGAAGGGCCGCACGCTGGCCGCCCCCGAGGCCGTCCGCGCCGAGTTGGAAGCCGCCGGCGGCAAGATCAGCGACGAGGCCCTGGTGGTGGACAACGTGACCATCACGGCGCTGGGCCATGATGAGCTGGCCGCCTTCGTCGAGCAGATCGTCAAGGTCTTCTCCGAGGCCGCCGCTGTCCGCAAGGCCGCCTGAGGCCAAGCCAGAGCGCCTCGACAGGCTGCCCGTCTTTCCTGCGGGTTTCGTCTTGTGAGTTCACGGCCGCCGCGCCTTCAGCGCGCGCGGCCGTTGCGCGTTCCAGGGGGCGCGTTTCAGGGCGTATCGTTTCCAGACTTCAGAGCCGCTGCATCCTCCCGCCGACCCGGCAGGGCGGGAAGGTCAGGCGGACGGTCGTCCCGGCCCCGAGCCGGCTGTCGATGTGGAACGTTCCGCCGTGCAGCGCGATCAGCGCGCGGGTCAGCGGCAGGCCCAGGCCGGAGCCGCGCTCCGCCACCCGGTCGCGGCCCTGGTTATGGCCCGGATTGTGGCCATGCACCTGCCCGAAGGCGTCCAGCGCCACCGGGATTTGCTCGGGCCGCATGCCGATGCCGTTGTCGGCGATCGTCAGCGCGATGCCGCCGTCCTCCGTCAGCTCCCCGCGCACCCGCACACGCCCGTCCTTGGCAGGGGCGAACTTGATGGCGTTGCCGATCAGGTTGGTCAGCATCTGGCGGATCTGCGAGGCATCGCCGTGCAGGCTGGGCAAATCGTCCGGAATCTCCATGCACAGCGCGACCGCCGCCTCGCACGCCCGCGGCTGCATCATGCCGAAGGTCAGATCGACCAGCAGCGACAGGTTGCAGGCCTCCTCGTGCAGGTCCATCCGCCCCGCCTCGATCCGCGCGAGGTCGAGCAGGTTGTTGATGAGGTCCAGCATATAGACGCCGGCCGCCGCGATCTGTCCGGCGTATTCGCGGTAGCGCGGGTTGTTCGGCCCCATCATCTCGTCATGGATGATCTGGGCAAAGCCGAGCACGGCGTTCAACGGCGTGCGCAGTTCGTGACTCAGATGGTGGACATAGTCGGACTTGCGCTGGTTGGCCTGTTCGGCCTCGTCGCGGGCGACGCTCAGTTCCGCCTCGCGGGCCTTCAGGTCGGTGATGTCGGCACGGATGCCGACGGTCCCGCCTTCGTGGGTCCGCCACTCCTCGATGCGAATCCAGCGCCCGTCGTGGAGTTGCACCTCCATGGGACCGCCGGCGCTGCGGTGCTGCTCGATGCGTCGCGCGATCCAGCCGTCCAGGTCGCCGTCCGGCACCTGATAGACGCCCCGCTCCACCCCGCTGCGCAACACCTCCTCGAACCGGGCCCCCGGCGTGATGAGGTCGGTGTTGGCGGAAAACAACTCCCGATAGCGTCCGTTGCACAGCACCAGCCGGTCCTGGGCGTCGTACAGCACGAAGCCCTCGGTGATGCATTCGATGGCGTCGGACAGCAGATGGTGGGCGCGCCGGGCCGCGCTTTCCGCCTGCACCCGCTCCGTGACGTTGCGGATGCTGCACATCACGCGGTCGCTGTCGGGCAGCGCGACCAGCCGCGCCTCGAAGGACTTGGTGCCCCCCGTCGGTCCGGTCCCAATCTGCCCGGCCCCCGCCTGGCCAGGAGGCGGTGGCAGCGAGAAGTCCAGGCCGATGACCGTCTGCCCCTCGTTCAGCCGCCCGAGCGCCGCGGCCAGCAGGCCGGCGGCGGGCTCGGGCAGCACCTCCTGCACCCGGTGCGCCAGGAAGCGTTCGGCGGGGACGTTCAGGTCGCCGGGGCTGGCGGCGGCGAAGTCGAGGATGGTGCCGTCGCGCAGCAGTTCGAAGCGGATGTCGGGATAGGCGTAGGACAGCGCGATGAGCTGCTCGTTCAGCCGCATCATCTCCTGCCGGGCGCCGCTGTCGGCGGGGGCTTCCGCCAGGATCAGCCCGCTCGGACGCGGCGCCGGAGCCAGCCGGAGATCCACCTCCAGCGGCAGGGTCAGGGGGGCGTGGATGGTCGCCCGCGCTTCCACCGTCCGCCCTGCGGCGGCCTGATGCAACGCGGCGGGGAACCGGCTGGACAGGCTGACCCGGACGGCGGCGGCGGGCGCGTCGCGCTCCAGGCCGATCAGCGCGCGGGCGGCGCCGTTCAGCCACAGGGTCAGGCCATCGGGATGGAGCAGCCACAGCGGCGTGGCAAGCGCGTCCAACCATTGCAATCCGGCCATATCCTCCGGAGCCATGTCCAGCTCGTCCCTCTCCAGCCGAGCCCTTCCCAGCCCAGAGGGCGCCGCATCGGTTTGCGGGGCGATGGGCAGGGCGGTGGTCATGGGCGGCAACATGGCATGTGATGCATAGCGGACATGCTATCAGAGCAAGACAGGGCGTGAACAGGGGCAGGGCGACCGTCCGAACCGTCTATTTCCGGTCCAAGCGTGGAAAACGGGACGGAAGGGTAGCGGACCAGCCTTTCGCACCGCAAGAAGCCGCGGGATCGGCGCTGACACCGGCGCCCATCCATGCATAAATCCGTACCGCTCACCAGAGACATCGCTGCCGATCCACCCCTTCGGAAGACCGCCATGGCCGACGAGACTCCTCAAGATGGCCCGCAGGACGTGCCGCAGGACGGCCAAATCCGCGACAAGCTGATCGCCACCAAGGAGCAATGGGCGCGGGAGGGCCGGGGCCTGACCGGGGAGACCGCCGACCCGGCGCGCGACCGCCTGCCGCCGGGCCAGCGCTTGGTGGAGACCTGGCCGGTGCTCGATCTCGGCATCGTTCCGCGGGTGAGCGAGGCGAACTGGACCCTGGCGGTGGACGGGCTGGTCGACACTCCCGTCATCTGGAGCTGGGCGGACCTGCAGGCCCAGCCGCGGGAGCGCGTCGTCTCCGACATCCACTGCGTCACCACATGGTCGCGCTACGACAACCATTGGGAGGGCGTGTCGACTCGGCACCTGCTGTCGGTCGTCCGGCCGCGGCCGGAGGCGCGCTTCGTCCTCTGCCACTCCTCGGACGGCTACACCACCAACCTGCCGCTGGACGCCTTCGCGGCGGAGGATGCGCTGCTCGCCACCGGCTGGGAAGGCCAGCCGATCAGCCGCGACCATGGCGGCCCGGTCCGAGTCGTCGTGCCGAAGCTCTATTTCTGGAAAAGCGCCAAGTGGGTGAAGCGAATCGAGTTCCTGGCGGAGGACCGCCGCGGCTATTGGGAGGTCCGCGGCTATCACAATGACGCCGACCCCTGGCGGGAAGAACGCTACAGCGAGTAGCCCGCAAAGGCACCCGCCATTCCGGTCCAGAAACAATCCCGGCAACAGTCGGCGCCAAGGGATTCCCGGTCGCCGAGCAAGAATTGGTCGGACCAATCCATGGCGCGACTTGGAAAAATCGTGACGTCTTCCGTTCGATTTGCGCCAGATCATTCCCCTGTTCCGCAATGCTGACGTAGCCGTACGGGCGTCGGGCGACTCACATTCGGACGCAAGGGATTAACCAATGACAGTGGACTCGGTCACGATTGCCCTGGTGGGCAGCGGTGGCGCCGGCGCGATGACCGCCGGACAGATGCTGCTGGATGCCGCCGCCAACGTGGGATGGTACGGATTGATGTCGCGGTCCACCGGCCCGCAGATCCGTGGCGGTGAAGCCGCCGCCCTCGTTCGCCTGTCGCCGACACCCGTTCACGGTCCGGGAGACCGTTTCGACATCATCATCGCCTTCGACTGGCAGAATGTGGAGCGCTTCGCGGCCGAGCTTCCGCTGTCGGAGAAGAGCGTCATCATCACCGACCCCAGCCAGGGCGAGGTGCCCGCGGTCCTGGCCGCCAGCGGCGCCAAACAGGTCGAGCTGCCGATCAAGGAGCTGGCCGGGCGCATCCCCGGCGGGCGCGTCAACATGGTCGGGCTGGGCGCCGTCGCGGCGATCGTCGGCCTGCCGCGCGCCGGCATCGACGCGGTGATCCAGAAGGCGCTGGGCAAGAAGGGCGACGCCGCCATCCAGGCGTCCAACGCCGGCATCGACGCCGGGTCCAGGGAGGCCGCCGGCTGGAGCCTCGGCCTGGAGCTGGCCGCCCCCAACAAGGAGGGCGCCACCCGCTGGAACATCTCCGGCAACGAGGCCGCCGGGCTGGGCGCGCTGAAGGGCGGGGTGAAGTTCTGCGCCGCCTACCCGATCACGCCGGCGACCGAGATCCTGGAATGGCTGGCCCCCAACCTCGCCAAGACCGGCGGCAAGCTGGTCCAGGCGGAGGATGAGCTGGCCTCCATCGCCATGTGCCTGGGCGCCTCCTTCAGCGGCGTGCCCTCGATCACCGCGACCGCCGGCCCCGGCCTGTCGCTGATGACCGAGTGCATCGGCCTCGGCGTCGCCTCCGAAACCCCGGTGGTGATCGTCGACGTGCAGCGCGGCGGCCCGTCCACCGGCATCCCGACCAAGTCCGAACAGTCCGACCTGAACATCGCCGTCTACGGCCTGCACGGCGACGCCCCGCATCTGGTGGTCGGCCCGACCTCCATCGGCGACTGCCTGTTCACCACCCAGTGGGCGGTGCATCTGGCCGAGGCGCTGCAGACCCCGGCCATCGTGCTGTCCGATCAGGCGATGGGCCAGTCCCGCGCCATCGTCGACAAGCCGGCCGACGCCCCCCACAAGGCGAACCGCCTGCTGGCGACCGATCTCGGCGGCGAAGGCAAGTACCTGCGCTACGCCAACACCGAGTCCGGCGTCTCCCCCGCCGCCATCCCCGGCATGCCGGGCGGCGAGCACACCGCCGACGGGCTGGAGCATGCGGAGAACGCCCTGCCCTCCTCGCAGGCGTCCGACCACCAGAAGCAGCTCGACAAGCGCCTGCGCAAGCTGACCTCCTACGACTACGGCGACGCCTGGGCCGACATCGAGGGCGAGGGCGAGATCGCCGTCGTCACCTGGGGCTCCGCCACCGGCCCGTCGCGCGAGGCGGTGCGCCGGCTGGAGGCCGCCGGCACCAAGGCCCGGCTGGTCGCCATCCGCCTGATCTCCCCGGTCCAGCCGGCCAAGCTGGCCGCGGCGCTGGACGGCGTCTCGAAGGTGCTGGTCGTCGAGCAGACGCACGGCGCCCAGTTCCACAAGTTCCTCCGCGGGCATTACGACCTGCCGGGCGCGGTGTCGGTGTTCAGCCGCCCCGGCCCGCTGCCGATCCGCGCCCGTGAGGTTCACGAGACGCTTCTTTCCCTGATCTGACCGGCCGGAGCACGAAATCCATGGATACCCATCTGACCGACGATGTCGTGGGCCCGCTGCCCGGCGACTACAAGTCCGACGTGAAGCCCATCTGGTGCCCCGGCTGCGGCGACTATTCCGTGCTGGCCGGCATCACCCGCGCCATGGCGAACATGGGGCTGGAGCGCCACGACACCGTCGTTGTGTCGGGCATCGGCTGCTCGTCGCGCATTCCCGCCTACACCAGCGTCTACGGCTACCACACGGTGCACGGCCGCTCGCTGGCCGTGGCGTCCGGCGTGAAGCTGGCCCGGCCGGAGCTGAACGTGCTGATCTTCGGCGGCGACGGCGACGGCTTCTCGATCGGCGGCAACCACTTCCTGCACGCCTGCCGCCGCAACGTCGACATGACCTACATCGTCATGGACAACCAAGTCTACGGCATGACCAAGGGTCAGGCCTCGCCGACCACCGAGGCCGACTGGTGCGAGTCGAAGCTGACCCCGGAAGGGCCGGGCGTCAACCCGATCCAACCGGTCGCCCTGGCGCTGGCCTGCGGCGCGAACTTCGTCGCCCGCGGCTTCTCCAACAACCCGAACGAGGTCGCCCGCCTGATCGTGGAAGGCGTGAAGCACCCCGGCTTCTCGGTCATCCACATCCTGTCTCCCTGCGTCACCTTCCGCCCCGAGCAGCGCGGCTGGAAGAGCACGGTCCACCCCTACGGCCGCGAGCCGACGGACGACCCGAACGAGGCGATGCGCGCCGTCCTCGAGGACGACGGGTTCGGCCTCGGCATCTTCCTCGCCGGCAACCGCCGTCCGTTCCAGCCGGAATCGACGGCCACCCACAGCATCGCCCAGATCGAAGAGGGGTTCGCGGTATGAAGACGAAAGTGCTGAACGGGGCCGCCAACGTCGGTCTGTTCCTGGCCCATGCGCTGGCGCTGGAGATCGAGGCGGCGGAGCGCTACACCGAGTTGGCCGACAGCATGGAGTCCCACAACAATGTGGAGGTCGCCAAGCTGTTCCGCGATCTGTCCACCTACTCGGCCAAACACGCCGAGGAGGTGAAGCAGATCGCCAGGGAGCATGGCGCGCTGCCCAAGGTCGCCCCCTGGGAGTTCCAGTGGGACGCCACCACCGAGTCGCCGGAAGCCGCGGCCTTCGAGAACGCCCACTATCTGATGAAGCCGCACCACGCGCTGAAGATGGCGCTGCTGAGCGAGCATCAGGGCAACAACTATTACGCCTCGGTCGCCGCCGAGACGAAGGACCCGGAGGTCGCCCGCCTCGCCCGCGAGTTCGCGGAGGAGGAGGCCGGCCACGTCGTCCTGGTCCGCAAGTGGCTGGAGCGCTATCCGGCCCCGAAGGACGACTGGTCGGACGATCCCGATCCGCCCAACATCTCCGACTGAAACGTCTGAGCGTGGGGCGGAACGCCTTGCGGTTCAGGAACGGGGTGGCCCGGCGCCGCCCCGTTTCCTTTTGAGGCAATGACCGCCGTCACCGCGCGGCCCGGCTGCCCGCCAGTTCGACGAGGCGGATGAACTCGGCGCGCGTGCCATCGGGATCGGCGCCGCGCGCGCCGCGCGCCAGATCGGCGATCTGCGCGTAGGACATCGTCTCGCCGCCCCCCGCGCTGCGCAGCTTCCCGGCGAAGGACGCCACCGCCAGGGCGAAGCGGGCCTCGGCGGGAGCGGCCTCGACGGAGGCCAGAGCTTCGCGCTTGCGGATGGGGCGCTCGATCAGCCGGCTTTGGGACTGGCCGGGCAGCGTGTAGCGCAGGCGCAGGAAACCGAACTCGTCCGCGTTTGCCGCATCCTTGGTCGTCCTGGCCTTATGGTTGGCCTCGTAGCGCAGCGGATCGACGCCCTTGCCCTTGGCCCCCGGCGGCAGGAACTCATAGAGCGCGGTCACCGCATGACCGGCGCCAACGTCGCCCGCATCCACCCGGTCGTCGTTGAAATCCTCGCGGCGCAGCGCCCGCGTCTCATAGCCGATCAACCGGTACTGCCCAACCAGGGCCGGATTGAACTCGACCTGGAACTTCACATTGTCGGCGACCGGCACCATGGTGGAGGACAGCTCGTCGCGCAGGACCTTCTTGGCCTCCTGCATGCCGTCGATGTAAGCGGCGTTGCCATTGCCCGCCTGGGCGAGCCGCTGCATCACCACATCGTTGAGATTGCCCAGCCCGACGCCGAGGACCGACAGGTAAACTCCGGTCTCACGCTTCCCCGCGATCAGCGTCTCCAACGCCTTGGGATCGACGATCCCCACGTTGAAATCGCCATCGGTGCCGATCACCACCCGGTTGACCGCCGCCTTGTCGAAATTCCTCTCCGCCAGCGCGTAGGCCGCCTGGATTCCGCCGTCGCCCGCGGTGAGGCCGCCCGCCGTCAGCCCCTGGATGGCCGCGCGGATGGTTTCCTTGTCCGTTCCGGCGGTGGGCTCCAGCACCACGCCGCTGTTGGCGGCGTAGCTGACGATGGCCACGTGATCATCCGGCCGCAGATCGTCCACCAGCATCAACAGCGCCTGCTTCAGCAGCGGCAGCCGGTCGTCCGGCGCCATGGAGCCGGACACATCCACCAGGAAGACGAGGTTCAGCGCGGGTCGTTGCTTGCGGGCGACGTCGTAGGCGCGGATGCCGATGTGCAGGATGCGCGCGCCCTCCGTCCAGGGGGATGGATAGACCGCCACCGTCGGGCGGAAGGGAGCGGCGGGCGACTCCGGGCGGGGGTAATCGTAGTGGAAATAGTTGACCATCTCCTCCACCCGCAAGACGGGGTATGGGATGGGGTGCCCTTCGTTCAGCAGGCGGCGGACCACCGCGTAGGACGCCGTGTCCACGTCGGCGGAGAAGGTGGAGACGGGCGCCTCGGCCACCGGCACGAAACCGTTCGGTGACGCCGTGTCGAACCGCCCCGGCGATCTGGCAATCTCCGAAGCGGGAAAGGGAGTTCCGGCGGACCGGGCCGCGGGGGCCGACGCGACGAAGGGCGCGGCGGGATATCCAAACAGATTCTCACTGGAGCCGGGCCGTATCGACGACGTCGGCACCTGTGGCGTCACTCCGCAAGCCGTCAACACCGTGCCCAGCGCCATGGCGCCGAGCAAGCCCCCCACCGACGTTCGCTTCACAGAAATCTCCCTCGTTGGATGCCGCGCATCGCGGCGAACCACGTTCTGAGGGACCATTTTGGAGACTTCTTGTCCGGTGGGTTCGACTTTAAGGCATTCTTTGGTCAAAATCGTGACGCAGAGGTTGAAGTCCCATCCGCCGTTAGTCCATGGGATATGGACAGGATGACCAAGGGTGACGGTAGGACTTGTCAAAAACGCGGAAATGCCGCAAGAGCGGGCCTTCACGGATCGGCCTGGGGAGCGGCTACGGCGCCGCACCGCAGGCCGGCGCGCACCGTCCCGCATTCATCTGGATTTTGGAATGACCCCGCCCGCCGAGAGTGACTTCGTCCCGTCCCCCTGTGTCAGCGTGTGCAAGCTGACCGCCGACCGCGCCTATTGCATCGGCTGCCTGCGCACGTTGGAGGAGATCCGCGGCTGGAAGCACATGGACGCCGACCAGAAACGCGCCCTACTGGCGGATCTGGAGAACCGGCAGGCCGCCGCCGCGGAGTAACCGTCCCTCAAGCGTTTTTGAGCGTCAGGCCGCGGCTCCACGCAGCAGGGTCATGCGGTCGCGGTCGGCGCGGATGCGGTCGAGATGCTGGATCGCCACCGCGGTGATCGGCAAAGGCAGTTCCTTGGCCAAGGCCTCCTCATAGGCGCGGACGCATTCGCCCTCGCCGCGCTGCACCTCGGCCAGGATCGCCTCGCGATCCTGACCCAGAACGTTGGTCTTCAGTTCCAGGAAGAAGCGGTGCGCGCCGCCCATCACGGTTCCGCCCATGTCCGGCGCCCCGCCCTGTTCGGCGACGAGGCGCTGGACCTCGCGCACGATGGCGCCGCGCTGGGCCGCCAGATCGTTGAACAGGGCCTTCAGATCCTCGTCCTCCAAGGCTTCCGCGGCCTGACGATAGGCTTCGTGGCTGTCCTCGACGATGCGGATCAGATCGTTGAGGGTGTCGACGATCTGGTCTTTTCCCATCATGGCCGGTTCATTTGCCGACATGGCCGCTCCCTCCCCTGGCAGTCTGCCCATCCGCTTTGAAAAACCTCCCGCCCCGGTGAAGGTTCCTCGATGCATCCGAAGGGTGCTCCGGTTGGTCAGGCCGCATCGCCCGATGGTGACGAACCGTCGCCCCGCCTGTTGTCGCTCCATCCCCAATGGACTGTCCGATAACGCAACGAGGGAGAAGACCTGTGGCCAACACCACCAAGGAAACCCTGATCGACTGGCTCCGCGACGCCCACGCCATGGAAAGCCAGGCCGTCGAGATGCTGGAGCGGCAGGCGGAGCGCATCAAGAACTACCCGGACGTCCTCGCCAAGGTGCAGGAGCACATCGAGGTGTCGAACCGGCAGGCCGACCGGCTGAAGCAATGCCTGCAGCGTCTGGGCACCGACACCTCGGCCATCAAGACCGGTGTCGCCATGCTGATTGGCAACGCCCAGTCGCTGTCCGGGGTCGTGGCGTCCGACGAGATCGTGAAGGCGTCGATCTTCGACTATTCCTTCGAGCATTTCGAGATCGCCAACTACCGCGCCCTGATCTCCGCCGCGGAGCAGGCCGGGGAGCCGGAGATTGCCCGCATGCTCCAACCGAGCCTGGACGAGGAGCTGGAGATGGCGGCGTGGCTGGAACAACGCCTGCCGCAGCTCACCAAGACCTATCTGGAGCGCCGGGAAACCGCCGGCACCGCCGAAGCGAAGCGCTGATCCCACCCCATCGCCAAGGCCGCGCCGGGGCACCGCCCCCGGCGCGGTTCCCATTCGTCAATGCAGAGCCAGCGCCGACCGCTGGCGAACCGCCGGACGGGCGCGCCACAGGCTGAGCAGATGGCCGGACAGGGTCATCGCGTCCGACGCCAGCCCGAAGGCCGAGCCGGCGAGCGCGTTGTGGCCGGCCCCCACCACCGTCGAGGACAGGAAGAACAGCCGCATCCGCCCGACCGCGCTCTGCCAGCGCCCGATGGTCCCCAGGATGAAGCCGGCAGCCGACAGGGCGGACATCGGTCCCTGCCACGTCGCCGCCGCGACGGCCAGCGCCGCCGGTACGGTCAGGGCGAACAGGACGCGCAGCCAGCGCGGCCGCCGTTCCGGATAGGCGGCGGCCATCTGCGCGAGGCCGAGCGCGCACATCAACATGCCCGTATGGGCTCCCAAAGCGAAGAAATGGAGGACGAACAGCGCGCCGGCCCCGGCCTGCGCGGTCAGGATCGTCCGCCGGTCCTGCAGCAGCGTGGACAGGACGCCCAACGCCAGACCGGCAAGCCCGCTCACCGCGACCAGCGACAGGGACGGCAGGTAGTGCAACAGGAAAACCATGGATAGCGCCTTCACCCTTCAAAAAATGCTGCGCCGCAGCAAAAATGCCGCGGCGAAGGGGCCGGACGCTAGGCGCCGATGGTTAACCGGCTGTGAATCGGGGTGTGATCAAGAGTGGGCGCACCGTCCCGTCACACTGACTTGGGTTAAGGGAAAAAAACGTTTAATGCCAACGATCTCGGGACCTATGGCCTGACCATGGGCATACCCCTGTGGTCGGGGGCACCCCATGGGCATTTCACCTTTGCGACGTTTCCCCGAAACGGCCGGGCCGTCATTCTTCGCACCGCAAGATGACACGCCCAACAAAACACACGCTCTCGACGCCGTGCCTTCCCGAAACGCCGTGCCTGAGACGCCTCTGGAATAAGACGCTCTGGAAGAGATGCCCTATGACCCAGCTGACGAAACGGGACGCCACACGTCTTCCCGCACCACCCACCTGTTGCCATTGTGGGAAGCCTTTGCGGGCCGGGGAACCGCATTGGGCCGGCGATAGCGAGAACCGCCCCTGGCACTATGGCTGCGCCGAGCGGGTCGGCCTGACCATGTCCTGGACGCGGGTCCGCCATCGCCGCGCGATCGTCGCGGGAGTATGACCGCGCCGCGCTGTTACCTCCCTGGCCGAGATCCATCGGCAGGACTTCCAAAAGGGGAAAGCATGAAGGGGACACCGCAAAGCATCTGGCTGTCCATGGCCAACCGGTCGGCCAGCCAAGCGATCGGCTTCTGGAGCGGCGTGTTCAACGCCGCCGCCCGGCGCAACCAGACCACCCTGTTCAACGCCATGACCAAACCGCCCAAGGCGAAGCGCGCGGCACCGAAAAAGAAAAGCCGCTGAGGCAAACCCCGGTGAGGCAAACACCAGAAAGCACAAAAGCCGCCCAAGGGCGGCTTTCTTGTGCAGATTGGAAGGAATGGCGCGCCCGAAGAGATTCGAACTCCTGACCCCCAGATTCGTAGTCTGGTGCTCTATCCAGCTGAGCTACGGGCGCATTCCTGTCTGTCTTCCCGGCAGCGGCGGTGACCGTCCGTCGTCGAGGCGCGCAACTTACTCAAAAGGATTCCGGGCTGCAAGACCTTTTTTCGCCTTTTCACGCGGTCGATTGCCCGACGCTGGGGCTTGCGGTATAAGCGGCGCACGTTTCTTTCGGAGTCCATAGCCGTGCCAGAAGCCGTTCCGTTCAACAAGCACTTCCCGGTGTCGTGGGAGGAGCTTCACCGCAACGCCAAGGCGTTGGCCTGGCGCCTGATCGACAAGGGTCCGTGGAAGGGCATCATCGCCATCACCCGCGGCGGCCTCGTCCCGGCGGCCATCATCGCGCGCGAGCTTGAGCTGCGCATGATCGACACCGTCTGCGTCTCCAGCTACGACCATCAGAACCAGCGCGAGGCGATGGTGCTGAAGGGCGTGGAGGGCGCCAACGCCGGGGATGGCGAAGGCTGGCTGATCATCGACGATCTGGTCGACACCGGCAAAACCGCGGTGGTCGTGCGCAAGATGCTGCCCAAGGCGCATTTCGCCACCGTCTACGCCAAGCCGCTGGGGCGTCCGCTGGTCGACACCTTCATCACCGAGGTGAGCCAGGACACCTGGATTCACTTCCCCTGGGACATCGAGCTGCAATTCTCCCAGCCGATCGCCAAGCTGCACCGCGGCGCTTGACCTGTCTCATTCAACCCTCTCCCCCCTGGGGAGAGGGGACTATGCCACTTGACACAAGCCCGACCGTCTTGTGTCAAGTCTACAGCAGCCCCGCCGAACGGTGGCGCGGGTCGAGCGCGTCGCGCAGCCCGTCGCCCAGCAGGTTCAGCCCCAGCACCGTCACCGCGATGGCCGCGCCGGGAAAGATCGCCTGGAGGGGAGAGGTGAACAGGAAGGTCTGCGCGTCGCCCAGCATCTTGCCCCAGGAGGGCGAGGGCGGCTGGATGCCCAGCCCCAGATAGCTCAGCGCCGCCTCGTTCAGCACCGCCACCGCGAACAGCACCGTCCCCTGGACGATCACCACCCCGGCGATGTTGGGCAGCACATGCACCAGCGTCACCGACAGCGGCCCCCGCCCCAGCGCCAGCGCGGCGCGCACAAAGTCCCGCCGCCACACGGCCAGCGCCGCCCCGCGCGCCACCCGCGCGAAGACCGCGGCGTTGAACAGGCCGAGCGCCAGCACGACGTTCACCGCCCCCGCCCCCAGCGCCGCCGTCAGCAGGATCGCCGTCAGCACCGCGGGAAAGGCGAACAGCAGGTCGCCCAGCCGGGCCACCGCCTCGTCCCCCCAGCGCCCCCAGGCGGAGGCGGCCAAACCCAGCGGCACGCCCAACACAGCGCCCAGCGCCACCGCCGCCGCCCCGACGGCCAGCGAGTTGCGGGCGCCGACCAGGATCATCGACAGCACGTCGCGCCCGAAATGGTCGGTGCCCAGCCAATGGACCGGCCCCGGCGGGCGCAGCCGGGCGACCACCCGCACCTGCTCCGCCGGGAAGGGCGTCCAGACCAGCGACAGCAGAGCCGCCCCCACCACCAGCGCGGTGAGCAGCCCGCCCAGCAGCAGGCTGACCGGCAGGCGCTTCAGCCGTCTCATCCCCCCGATTTTCATGGGCCCCGTCATGCCGTCACCCGCGGGCGCGGGTCGATGGCCGCGCAGGCGATGTCGACCAGCGCGTTGACCGCCACCACCGTGACCGCCAGCAGCACGACGACGCTCTGCACCACGATCAGGTCGTGCTGGCCGATGGCCTGATAGAGCAGGCGGCCCAGCCCCGGCAGTGTGAAGACATTCTCCACCACCACCGCCCCGGCGACGAGGAAGGAGAATTGCAGGCCGAGGATGGTCGCCACCGGAATCAGCGCGTTGGGCAGCACGTGGCGCCGCAGGACGACGCGGCGCGGCAGGCCCTTGGCGACCGCCGTGCGCACATACTCCTCGCGCAGTGTGTCGAGCGCCGCGGTGCGGGTGATGCGCGCCAGGATCGCTGCCTCCGGCAGGGCCAGCGCCACGGCGGGCAGCAGCAACGCCTTCAGCGCCGGCCCCGCCCCGGCCTCCCACCCCGGAAAGCCGCCGGCGGAAAACCAGCCCAGCCGCACGGAAAACAGCAGGATCAACAGGATGGCGAACCAGAAGCCGGGCACGGCGATGCCCATCTGCCCAAAGGCCATGACCGCCCAGTCCCCCGCCCGCCCCTGCTGCCCGGCGGCGAACAGGCCGAGTGGGATGGCGATGCCCGCCGAGAGGACCAGCGCCAGCCCCGCCAGCGGCAGGGTGATGGCCAGCCGGTCGGCGACCAGCCCGGCGACCGGACGCGCGTAGGTCAGGCTGGTCCCGAAATCCCCATGCAGCATGCCGCCCACCCAGCCGGCGTAGCGGACGGGCCAGGGCCGGTCGAGCCCCATCTGGGCGCGCAGGGCGGCCACCGCCTCCGGCTGCGCGCTGGTGCCGAGCATCACCAGGGCGGGGTCGCCGGGGATCGCCTCCAGCACGGCGAAGACCACCAGCGTGGCCAGCCACGCCGTCAGCGCCAGGGTGAGCAGACGGCGCACCAGGAAGGCGAGCACGCGGGTCAGCCCCCGTCGGGTCCGGTCCGGCCGCGCCGGATCACTTCCACCGGACGCCCGTCACGTCGTTGGCCTGGATCGGACGGTTGACCCACATGCCCTGCACCGCCGACTTCTGCACGGTGGCCGAGGGCAGCATGAAGAGGAAGCCGTTCACCGCGTCCTCGGCCAGGATGCGCTGCTGCTCGCCGTAGAGGGCGTTGCGCTTGGCGCTGTCCTGGGTGCGGTCCAGTTCCGCCCCCACGGCGTTGAAGCGCTCGCTCCGGTAGTTGAAGTAGTAGTCGGGGCGGCCGTAGATGTCGATGTCCAGCGGCTCCGTGTGGGCGATCAGGGTCAGGTCGTAATCCTTGCCCTTGAACACCTTCTCCAGCCAGGGCGCCCATTCCATCGGCTCGATCGTCACGCGGACGCCGACCTCGGCCAGCATGGCGGCGATCAGTTCGCCGGAGCGGCGGGCGTAGATCGGCGGCGGCAGGCGCAGCGTCGTCGCGAACCCGTCCGGATGGCCGGCCTCGGCAAGCAGCTCCTTGGCCTTGTCCGGGTCGTAGGGGTAGAGGCCGGTCAGGTCTACGTAGCCGGCACGGTGCGGCGGGAAGTGGCTGCCGATGGGCGCCCCGTTGCCGAACAGCACGCCGTCGATCAGCGTCTTGCGGTCGATGGCGTGGGCCATGGCCCGGCGCACCCGGACGTCGTCGAAGGGCTTGCGGGCGTTGTTGGTGCCGAGGATCGTCTCCCCTTCCGTCGTGCCGACCATGACGGTGAAAGCCCCGTCGTCGCGGAACTGGGGCAGCGCCTCGTAGGTGTCGAACTGTGGGAAGCTGTCGATGTCGCCAGCCTTCAGCGCGGCGACCTGGGCCGCCGGGTCGCTGATGAAGCGGAAGGTCACGCGCTCCAGCGCCGGCTTCGGCCCGTCATAGTCGGGGTTGCGCACCAGCACCACCCGGTCGCCGGCCACCCAGCGCTCGAACTTGAAGGGGCCGGTGCCGACCGGAGTCTGCTTGTTGGCGCCCGCCGACTCCGGCGCGACGATGGCAGCGTCGCCCGACGCCATGTGGAAGAGGAACAGCCCGTCCGGCCGCGACAGGGTGACGGTCACGGTCCGCGCGTCGGGCGCCTCCACCCCGGCAATGGCGGCGAAATAGCCCTTCTGCGCGTTGACCGAATCGGCGCCCCGCGCGCGGTCGAGCGAGAACTTCACGTCCGCCGAATCGGCGGCGGTGCCGTCGTGGAACTTGGCGCCCTTGCGCAGGTGGAAGGTGTAGGTCAGCCCGTCCGCCGACACCTCCCACCGCTCGGCGAGGCCCGGCACCACCTTGCCTTCGGCGTCGATGCGGGTCAGCGGCTCGTACAGGTTGGCGTAGGTCACCTCGTCGATGGCCGCCGCCGCCCCCGCCGTGGGGTCGAGGTGCGGCGGCTCCAGCCGCATCCCGACCACCAGGTCGGTACGGGCCGGATCGGTGCGGGGGGCTGCCTGCGCGAGGACCGGACCGGCGGCCAGCGCGCCGGCCAGCCCGAGAACCGCTCCCATGGTGATGGCGAGCGCGGCGCGCCTCTGGCGGTTCGGCATGACGGCTGTTTCCCCCAATCGTTGTCTCGGCGCGGGATGATGCGGTGAAGCCCCGCCCGAGTTCAAGGCCGCAGGCGGGCTTTTCCGATCACGCCTCCGCCATGAAGGCGCCGTACTGGCGGGAAATCGCCTCCACCGCCGTGTCGAACAGGCGCTTGCCGTGCTCTGGCGAGGCGAGGCCGGGGGCGGAGCCGATGCGCCCGTCCGGGTGGCGGCGGCGGAAGTCGCGGGCGTCGTAGAAGCCGCCGGGGGACGCGGTTTCCGGGTCCATCGCCGCCGTCTTGATCGACTCGGGATAGGCGTACTGGGTCAGCGACACCTCGCTGGGCGTGGCGTGGGAGCCCTCCTTGGCGCCGAACAGCTCCCGCGACAGGCGCCCGATCTCCTGGTTCTCCCACCAGTTGACCAGGGTGCAGCGCAGTTCCGGCGCCTGCCGGCCGCGCAGGGCGCGGTTCTCCGCGTAGATCTCGTAGAAGGCGGCGCGGACCGACGCAACGTTGCCGCCATGGCCGTTGACGAAGAAGAATCGCTCGAACCCATGCTCGGCCAGCGACATCACATAGTCGCGCAGCAGGGCGATCAGGGTGGAGGGCTTCAGCGTCATGGAGCCGGCGAAGTCCATGTGATGCACGGCCATGCCCACCGGGATGGTCGGCCCGACCATGGCGCCGGTGGCGTCGCCGACGCCGCGGGCCACCACCTCGGCGCAGATGGCGTCGGTGCCGATCAGGCCGTTCGGCCCATGCTGCTCGGTGGAGCCGATGGGCATGATGATGCCCTTGGACGTCTTCAGGTAAGCCTCGGCCTCGGCCCAGGTGCTGAGAAGAAGCTGCACGGTCCCGGTTCCTTGTTCGGTGTGTTCTTCCCAAAGATAGGGCAGATCAAGCCTGCTTCCCAAAAATCCGTTTCCCGCGTCCTCATGGAGGAGGGGCCGGATCGAGTGGAAATTCCTCCATCACGGTGTCCATTTGAGAATTTCCGATCATTTATATACAATTTTATGGTATTCTTCACCCCATCCGGCCCAACCGGAACCCGAGGTCAAAGATATGCATGCAGAGCCAGAAGCCGCTGAAAGCAAGGATGACGTGTTTGTCGCCTACGCCTCGCGGCCACGGCAGATTTTCATTTTATCGGTGCAAGCCTTTTCAGCGGCTTGGGGTTTTTATCTGCTCAAGGTTTCCGAGATATCGGCGCTCGGCGCGTGGCTGGGGATTGTCACAATTGTTGTTTCTGTCATCGCATCAACAGAAACCATGTCTCTTTTGATCTGCAAGGGTCCAATGATCAAAGCAGACAAAAGTGGATTGTTCATTTATGGACAGACCATACAGCCGGTGCCATGGGAGGACATTGCGTCTGCCGATCACGGGATGGTGCTGAACACGCCTGGCGTTCCAACCACATACATATTGAAGGTCGCCGAAGCTGGCAGGCATCGTCTTCGGCCAAGTTATGCCAGCGCCTATACAAGGCGTCGTCTGAGGCTCAGCAGCTTTGGCTCCACCGTATCGGGAAATGACGTCCGACGCATTCTGAAAATCCATGTTCCGCATTTGCTCTGGCACATCGCATCGGACAAGGCGGACAGGAGAGTTGTATAAAATCCATACAAATCCATTTCACGGGTTTTCCGGAAATCGGAACGTGGAGGTGGCGATTGCCGGTCTGGGCTGGTCGCCTTTCATTTTCTCCCGTCCGAGGCGGAAAGGCTTCATAAGCGTGCGTCAATCAACGGAGCGGTTGACGCAACCCAGTTGACGGCGGCCGGATGGGACCGGGTGTACGCGCGGCAACACCATAAACGCACCCGTTGTGCTGGCATGTTTCCAGAAGCTCTCATACAATCGCGTGCATTTCTCAAAGCATGGCTTCTGGCATGGTTGCGCGGATCAACACGGTTGCGTTCCAGGGCATCGAGGTTCTGGACATCGACGTTCAGGTGCAGATGTCCGGCGGCATCGTCGCCTTCACCGTGGTCGGCCTGCCCGACAAGGCGGTGGCCGAAAGCCGGGAGCGGGTGCGGGCGGCGCTGCACGCGCTGGGCCTCGCCCTGCCGGCGAAGCGGATCACCGTCAACCTCGCCCCGGCGGACGTGCTGAAGGAAGGCAGCCATTTCGACCTGCCCATCGCGCTGGCCCTGCTGACCGTCATGGGCGTGCTGCCCGACCTGGAAATGAGCCGCTATTGCGCGCTGGGCGAACTGGCGCTGGACGGGGCGCTGACCCCGGTGGCCGGGGTGCTGCCGGCGGCGATCAACGCGCTGGCCCACGACCGCGGCCTGATCTGCCCGGAAGCCTGCGGCGGCGAGGCGGCCTGGGCGGGGGAGGGGCTGGACGTGCTGGCGCCCGCCACGCTGCTCGCCCTCATCAACCATTTCCGCGGCCAGCAGGTGCTGACCCGCCCCCGACCGCGCATCCAGGAGAGCGCCGAGGCGCCGCTCGACCTGCGCGACGTGAAGGGCAACGAGACGGCCAAACGCGCGCTGGAGGTCGCCGCCGCCGGATCGCACAATCTGTTGATGATCGGGCCTCCCGGCTCCGGCAAGTCGATGCTGGCGGCGAGGCTGCCCGGCCTCTTGCCGCCGCTCGATCCGGCGGAGGCGCTGGAGGTCTCGATGATCCACAGCGTCGCCGGGTTGCTGGAGGGAGGGAAACTGCTGCGCCAGCGCCCCTACCGGTCGCCGCACCAGTCGGCCAGCCTGCCCGCCCTGGTCGGCGGCGGGTCGCGCGCCAAGCCGGGGGAAATCTCGCTCGCCCACAAGGGCGTGCTGTTCCTGGACGAGCTTCCCGAATTCCCCCGCGGCACGCTGGAGGCGCTGCGCCAGCCGCTGGAGACCGGCAAGGCCGTGGTCAGCCGGGTGAACCACCATGTGACCTACCCGGCGCGGGTGCAGTTGATCGCGGCGATGAATCCCTGCCGCTGCGGCCATCTCGACGACGCGTCGCTGGCCTGCGCCCGCGCGCCGAAATGCGCCGCCGACTACCAGTCGAAGATCAGCGGGCCGCTGTTCGACCGCATCGATCTGCACATTGATGTGCCCGCCGTCAGCCCCGCCGACCTCAGCCTGCCGCCGCCCGCCGAGGGCAGCGCCGACGTGGCCGCCCGCGTGGCGGTGGCCCGAACCGTCCAGGCGGAGCGCTACGCCGGCTTCGGCCCCTTTCCCGAGGGCCGTGCGGTGCGCACCAACGCCGAGGCGGACGGCGAACTGCTGGAAAAGGCCGCCGCCCCCGACCAGCCGGGCCGCGCCCTGCTGACCGAGGCGGCGGAGCGGCTGAAGCTGTCGGCCCGCGGCTATCACCGCGTCATGCGCGTCGCCCGCACGCTGGCCGACCTGGACGGCGGGGGCGGCGTGCGCCGCCCGCACATCGCGGAGGCACTCGGCTACCGCCGCATCGCCCCCGGACGTTGATGCTTTATTCCGCCGCCACGGCGTTGCCGTGGTTGGAATGGTGATTCCGGTCGTTGAGGCAGCGGCGCAGGCGGAAGGCGGTGATGAGGGTCAGCGCGCCGAAGACGATCAGATAACCGGCCACGCCCCAGGCCAGAGCCAGCAGACCCAACGACGGCAGCACCCACATGCCCATGCCGAACAGCACCGACAGGGCGCCCGCCACACCCCAGGCCCATTTGCCGTGGCTGCGGTGCATGCGCCACGCGCTCATGATTTCGGCGAATCCGGTGATGACCGACCAGGCGGCGACCAGCCAGACCAGAGCGAACAGGCTGGCCATCGGCCAGAAAAGCGCCAGCGCGCCGCCGATCAGGCTGACCACGCCTTCCAGGATAAAGGGCAGCCACCGTTCCTGCGCCTGGGCGGCGCGAATGCCGCCGACAATGGCGAACACGCCGTCGACCAGCAGGTAAGACGCAAGAATGACCGCAAGCGTGGCGACCGTCACCCCCGGCATGAGGAAGGCGAGCAGGCCAAGCAGAACCGCCGCACCCCCGCGCAACGCCAGTGTCCACCAGTTGCGCGCCAGCACATCGTTCATGCCCTGGACCCGCCGGGCGTCGTACTCCTGCACTGTTGCCATGGCCGTGTCTCCCATTGTCCGTTCCGGCGTGCCGGGCGCGGAAAAGCCGCGTGGCACATCAGCGCAACAGGGGGCAGGCATCTTCGTTGCGGCGGCGGGTTGTCGCAGTGGCGGGATTTGCGCGAAAAGCGAGCGGATCTGCTTTATTGCGGCCTCAGTTTTCCCGACCGTAATCGCCCTTCTTCGGCTCGATGAAGTAGAACAGCCGGGACTCGAGCTGCATCCCCTCGCGCGGGTTCATCAGCGCCACCTCGGTCGTCAGCCCCTGGGCGTCCAGCACCCGCCATTTGCGGAGTTGGAAGGGACGGTCCTCGAAGACCAGCGTCAGCGTGCCCTTGCCGGGGTCCTTGGTCTCGGTCAGGCTGATTTCCACCAGCCCCGGCGCCTGAAAGACGCCGGTCACCGTCACGTCGCCGGACAGCCGGATGTTCTTGCGCAGGATGAAGTCGGCCAGCGTGCTGCCGATGGGGGCGCTGGACTGCTGCCGCATCTCCCCGTCCCAATAGAAGATGAAGGCGCCGTCGGCGACGACGAAGTCCTTCACCGGCGGGTCGTACTCCAGCCGCATCCGGCCCGGACGCGCGAGGTAGAAGGTGCCGGCGGTCTGGTGGCCGTTCGGGGCGACCTGCACGAACTTCGATTGCAGCGTGCCGATGCCGTTCAGATAGCTTTCCGCCTGGGCCACCAGCGCCTGGTCCTGGGCGGACAGGGCAGCGGCGCGTGGCGCGGCGAGCGCGGAGTCGAGGACCGCTCCCGCCGTGGTGACGGACAGAGCGACGGCAGCGGCAGCCAGAATGCGGCGGAACGGGATCTTCATGATGCCTGCTAGGTAACCGGACGTTCCGGGCGGAAATGGGGCGCGGCGGTGGTGGTTCCAAGGATTAAAGCGAACTCACGGTGCCCCCACCCCGACCCTCCCCCGCTAACGCAGGGGAGGGAGTTTAGCGCGAAGCGGCGGCAGTCCCCTCCCCCGCCCAGCGGGGGAGGGTCGGGGTGGGGGCAAGCCCCCGCTCACTCCTCGATGTTGCGGGCCAGGACCTCGCGCTTGCCGGCGTGGTTGGGCTTGCTGACCACGCCCTCGGTCTCCATCCGCTCGATCAGGCGGGCGGCGGAGTTGTAGCCGATGCGGAGCTGGCGCTGGATGAAGCTGGTTGACGCCTTGCGCTCGCGGCAGACCACGGCGACCGCCTTGTCGTAGAGGTCGTCGCCCGACCCGCCGCCGGCCCCACCCGACCCGTCGTCGAAGGAGCCGCCGTCCTCGTCGTCCTCCTCGGTGATGGAGTCGACGTAGCTCGGCTCGCCCTGCGTCTTGAGGAACTTCACCACCTGCTCCACCTCACCGTCGGCGACGAAGGGGCCGTGGACGCGGGTGATGCGGCCGCCGCCGGCCATGTAGAGCATGTCGCCCTGGCCGAGAAGCTGTTCCGCCCCCTGCTCGCCCAGGATGGTGCGGCTGTCGATCTTGCTGGTGACCTGGAAGCTGATGCGGGTCGGGAAGTTGGCCTTGATGGTGCCGGTGATGACGTCGACCGACGGGCGCTGCGTCGCCATGATCAGGTGGATGCCGGCGGCGCGGGCCATCTGGGCGAGGCGCTGGATCGCCGCCTCGATGTCCTTGCCCGCCACCAGCATCAGGTCGGCCATCTCGTCGACGATGACCACGATGTAGGGAAGCTCTTTCAGGTCGAGCGGCTGCTCCTCGAAGATCGGCTTGCCGGTGTCGGGGTCGAAGCCGGTCTGGACGCGGCGGGTCAGCAGCTCGCCGTCGGCGCGGGCCTCGCGCAGGCGGGCGTTGTAGCCTTCGATGTTGCGCACGCCCAGCTTGGACATGTTGCGGTAGCGGTCCTCCATCTCCCGCACCGTCCATTTCAGGGCGACCACCGCCTTCTTCGGATCGGTGACGACCGGCGTCAGCAGATGGGGGATGCCCTCATAGACCGACAGCTCCAGCATCTTGGGGTCGATCATGATGAAGCGGCAGCGGTCGGGCGGCAGGCGGTAGAGCAGCGACAGGATCATCGTGTTGATCGCCACCGACTTGCCCGAGCCCGTGGTGCCGGCGACCAGCAGGTGCGGGAAGCGGGCGAGGTCGGCAACCACCGACTGGCCGCCGATGTCCTTGCCCAGCGCCAGCAGCAGCTTGCCCGCTGTCTTGTCGAAGACGTCGCCGGCCAGCAGTTCGCGCAGCAGCACCGTCTCGCGCTTGGCGTTGGGCAGCTCGATGCCGATGACGTTGCGGCCCGGCACCACGGCGACGCGGACCGACACCGCGCTCATCGAGCGGGCGATGTCGTCGGCCAGACCGATGACGCGGGACGACTTGGTGCCGGGGGCCGGCTCCAGCTCGTAGAGCGTGACGACCGGGCCGGGATGGACCTTCTGCACCTCGCCGCGCACGCCGAAGTCGGACAGCACGCCTTCCAGCTTCACCGCGTTCTCGCGCAGCGCCGCCTCGTCCACCTTCTCGCCGCGCACGCTGGTCGGGACGATCTGGAGCAGGTCGAGCGGCGGCAGCTCGTAGCCGTCCGCCTCCTCCAGATTGAGGGCGGCCTGCTTGGACGGGCGCCCCGGCTCGGCGGCCTTCGTCTTGCCCCCGGCGGGCGGGGTGACCACCGGAACGGCGCGGGTCTTGGCCTCCACGCGCGGTTCGACGCTGATCGACTCGGACAGGCGGCCGCGCGGCGCGGCGCGCAGGGTGATGGCGGCGTTTTCCTCGTCGGGCGTGTCGTCGAGAGTCGGGGCGGCGGCCTCCTTGCCTGCCGTGGCGAGGCTGGGTTCCCGGCGCAGCAGGCCGCCGGTCTGGCGGGCGGCGTTGCGCGCGGCCTCCGCGCCCTTGTCGCGCAGGAACGACACGCCGGCCCGCGCGCCCCGCCCGAGGCGGGCGAGGCCGGCGGCGGTCTCGCGCAGGCTGGACGCCCATTCGCGGATCGACAGGCCCATGGCTACGAACAGGATCAGCCCGCCGGCCACGCCGGCCACGGTGCCGACCAGCGGATTGCCGGGGCCGCCGAACAGCAGCTTGCTGACCCCGTCCAGCAGGACGATGCCGAAGCTGCCGCCGGGATGGCCGTTCAGCGGGTCCCCGCCCCCGCCGCCCATCCCGGCCAGGAACATGGCGACCAGAAGCACGCCCCACACCGCCAGCACGCTGCGGAACAGCGGGTGGCGGATGCTCTTCTGCAGGCTGAGTCGCCAGCCCCACATCATCGGAACCAGCGCCAGCAGATAGGCCGCCCAGCCCAGCGACTGGATCAGGACGTCGGCGAGATGGGCGCCGAACCGGCCGAACAGGTTGTGGATGTGGGCATTCGCCGCCGGAACCGCGTTCCACGAGGGGTCGGCCGGGTTGTAGCTGCCCAGTATGACCATCAGCACCAGACCGACCACGCCCAGCGCGAAGCCCGCCAGCTCGCGCGCCCGCGCGACCACGAAGGCGCGCGTGGCGGGCGAGAAGAAGGGCGGCTTCTCCGGCCGTGCTCCGGCGGGCCGTGCTCCGGCGCTTTTGCCGCTTCCGCTGCGGGGGCTTGCGGGTCGTGCCATGGGCAGAAGGTCCTCAAGAACGTGCTGAACCGGACCCGTCCTTCGGGGCGAAAGACCGGGGTGACGTGAGCCGAACCGGGCGGCCCTTATCCCAGGATGCGGGCGATGGTGCTGCAGGCGTGGCCGACCGTCTCGGCGTCGTTCACCAGCGCGATGCGGATGAAGGGGGCGCCGGGATTGGCCTCGCCGGGGTTGCAGCGGGTCAGATAGGCGCCGGGCAGAACGCGGATGCCGCCCTCCGCCCACAGGCGGCGCGTCGCCTCCTCGCCGTCGCCGACCTCCAGCCACAGGAAGAAGCCGCCGTCCGGTCGGTAGTAGCCGTAGCGCCCCTTCAGCGCGGCCTCCGCCGCGTCGAACTTGGCGCGGTAGAGCGCGCGGTTCTCCTCGACATGCGCCTCTTCCCGCCACAGGGCGGCGCTGGCCGCCAGCACCGGCAGCGGCATCCCGGCGTTGGAGTAGCTGCGCAGGCGGGTGAAGCGGGACATCAGTTCCGGATCGCCGGCCACGAAGCCCGACCGCAGCCCGGCGGCGCTCGACCGCTTGGACAGGGAATGGAAGACCAGGATGTTCGCCCAGGGCTTCCCGCCATGAGCCAACCCCGACGCGACCTGGAGCGCGCCCACTGGCGGCCTGTCCAGGTAGATCTCGGCGTAGCACTCGTCCACCGCCAGGATGAAGCCGTAGCGGCGCGCCAGCCCGATGGCCCGCTCCAGATAGGCGGCGTCGGCCGCCGCCCCCTGCGGGTTGGCCGGGGTGCAGAGGTAGAACAGAGCCGTGCGCTCCAGCAACTCCGGCGTCAGCGCGTCGAGGTCGGGCAGGAAGCCGGTCTCACGGGTGGAGGGCAGGAACACCGGCTCCGCCCCCGCCAGCAGCGCCGCCCCCTCGTAGGGCGCGTAGAAGGGATTGGGCATCAGCACCGCCGGCTGACGGCCCGCCTTGCTCGGCGGCACGGCCAGCAGGGCCAGCAGGAACAGCGCCTCGCGCGTGCCGGACACCGGCAGGACGGATTTTTCGGCGTCGAACAGCCCGTCCGGCAGGGCGTAGCGGCGGGTCAGCCAAGCGCCCACCGCCTCGCGGAACTCCGGCGTGCCGCCGACCGGCGGGTATTTGCCCCACAGATGGGCGTTGGCGCGCAGCGTCTCGTCGATGATGGCGGGCGGCTGGTGCTGCGGCTCGCCCACCGACATCATGATCGGCTCGGCGTTGGCGCGCGGCGTCACCCCGGACAGCAGCGCCGCCAGCCGGGTGAAGGGGTAGTCCGACAGCCGGTCGAGCCGGTCGTTGACGAGAGCGAAGGTGCCGAGGTCCGGGAGCGACATGCCGCCGATGAATCCTTTCCATGAGGACGGCCCGAAAAGGCCGGGCCGGCCCCGAGGGGCACGGCCCGTCAGGGGCCTCTGGGGGCCTCTGCCCGATACGAAACGGAAACGATCCTACCGGCGGTGGAGTCCCGGCACAAGGGCACAAAACCGGACAAGGCCCGGTCAAGGGAAAGCATACGCCGCCCGTTCCGGCGGCCTCGGCGCCACGGTGGAAAGACTGGCGCGCCCGGCCTCAAGTCACCGGGCAGATCATCAATGCCCCGCGGCAAGAAAAAGCGGACGCGCCTTCCCCCCTTGCGGGAGGGGCGGGCGATGACGCCCCGCCCTGTCCGCTTCCTCCAGGACGCCTCAGAGAGCTTCGGTGTTGGTCTCGCCGGTGCGGATGCGCACGGCCTGGGCGATGTCCAGCACGAAGATCTTGCCGTCGCCGATGCGGCCGGTGTTGGCGGCCTTCTGGATCGCCTCGACCACCTGCTCGTACTGGTCGTCGGACACCGCGACCTCGACCTTCACCTTGGGCAGGAAGCTCACGGAATACTCGGCGCCGCGGTAGATCTCGGTCTGACCCTTCTGGCGTCCGAAGCCTTTGACCTCGCTCACCGTCAGGCCCTGAATCCCGAGCGACGTCAGCGCCTCGCGCACTTCGTCGAGCTTGAACGGCTTGATGATGGCCATAACCAGTTTCATGTGGCTTCCCCTTGGGTATGCGTGTTTGCGGGCCCTTGCGGTCGCCCGGTCCCCCCTCGGCCGATCCCACCGTGACGGCGGGTTTTCCGAACGTGACTCGAGCGTGTTCGCCTCGACCATAAAAAGCAATGTCTTCAAAAATCGTGCCGGTTGCAGAATCGGCCATTTTCAGCGGTTTTTGGCTGTTTCGCCGATCGATTGGGCAGGTCATGCCTAATAATTACGCAATTCGGGGGCCGCGACGCAGCGCCGCTGGACATCCGGACCGAGCGGAACGATTGTTCGTACCCGTCTACACTGATCGAAGGGCAGCGCCATCATGACCGAATCGGGCACCACCGCAGCGCAGGAGATCACGACCGACGTCGTCGTGTTGGGCGGCGGACTGGCCGGGCTCAGCATGGCGGCGGCGCTGGCCACCGCGGGCGTTCCGGTGGTCTGCATCGACCGCGACAGCCCGGACCGGCAGGCGGGGGACGACTTCGACATCCGCACCACGGCGGTCGCCTACGCCTCGATGAAGGTGCTGGAGGGGGCGGGCGTGTGGAAGCACATGGAGCCCTACGCCGGCCCTATCCTGGACATCCGCGTGGCCGACCAGTTCTCGCCCCTGTTCGTCCATTACGACCACACGGAGCTGACCTGGGACGGCAAGAATCAGCCCTTCGGCTGGATTCTCGACAACAAGGACATGCGCCGCGCCCTGTTCGCCCGTGCGAAGGAATTGCCCGGCCTGCACCATCTGGCCCCGGCCCAGGCGGTGTCGATCGAGCGCACCCGCGCCGGCGCCACCGTGAAACTGGCCGACGGGCGGGTGGTCAAGGCGCGGCTGGTCGTCGGGGCCGACGGGCGCCGTTCGCTGGCGCGGGAGAGCGCCGGCATCAAGCTGCGCACCTGGGCCTACGACCAGTCCGCGATCATCTGCACGATCCGCCATTCTGAGCCGCACAACGGCGTGGCGGTGGAGCATTTCCTGCCCAACGGCCCCTTCGCCGTGCTGCCGATGACCGAGAACCGCTCCTCCATCGTGTGGAGCGAGAAGCGGTCGCTGGTCGACATGTATCTGAAGCTGCCCGAGGACCAGTTCATTGACGAGTTGACCCGGCGGTCGGGCGGCTATCTGGGCGACATCGAGCTGGTGACCCGGCGCGACGCCTGGCCGCTGTCGGTCCTGCTGGCCGAGCGCTTCATCGCGGAGCGCGTCGCCCTGATCGGCGAGGCGGCCCACGCCATCCACCCCATCGCCGGGCAGGGGCTGAACCTGGGCCTGCGCGATGTGGCGGCGCTCGCCGAGGTGATCGTGGACGCCCACCGGCTGGGGCTGGACGTCGGCTCGCCGGAGGTGCTGGCCCGCTTCCAGCGCTGGCGCCGCTTCGACACGGTGCTGCTGGCCGTGGTCTGCGACGGTCTGGTGCACCTGTTCTCGAACAACATCCCACCGATCAAGCTGGCCCGCGACGTCGGCATGGCCGTCGTCAACCGCCTGCCACCGCTGAAGCGCTTCTTCATGCGGCACGCGATGGGCGTGGTCGGCGAGCTGCCGCGGATGATCAAGGGCGTGCCGCTGTAAGGCGCGGTTGGATTCTCGGGGGACAACAGGGGCTTCACGGATTGCACGGATTTCTTTTGTTCGTGCTTCAGCGCAAGGCCTTACCGATCAGCACGCACTGGGCAAGACCAAATAAAAAATCCGTGTAATCCGTGTTTAAATCCGGGAAATCCGTGAAGACCCTGTTGCCCGACAAGACTTCCGAACTCACCCCAACCTGTATTCCGACAGCGCCTCGTACACCGCAGCCCCCTTGCCCAAGTGGCTGCGGTAGAGCGTGAAGTGCTCCACCCGGATCGGACCGGCGCGGAACATCCCGCGCTCCTCGACGAAGCGGCCGATCCGGTCCTTCTGCGCGTCCTTCAGCCGGGCGAGCGTGACGTGGGGCGAGAATTTGCGCTCCTCCGCCGGCAGGCCGCAGCGGACCAGCGCCGACTCGACTTTGGACTGGAGGTGCGACAAGGCGTCGCTGCGCTCCACCCCGGCCCAGAGGATGCGGGCGTTGCGGCCGCTGCCGTACACGCCCACGCCGTCCAGAACCAGATCGAAGGCCGGCGCCACGATCTGCGCCAGCGACTCGTCGATCTCCGCCGCCTGATCCCCCGGCACTTCCCCGATGAAGCGGAGCGTCAGGTGCAGGTTGTCCGCGTCGGTCCAGCGGGCGCCGGGCACGCCGCCGCCCAGCCCCGCCAGACGCCGGCGCACATCCTCCGGAAAATCGAGGGCGACGAAGAGACGGATCATTGGCTTTCCGGAACGGTTACGGGCAGGGGTCGGGATAGCGGGCGTTGACCGCCTCGATGTCCTTTATCACCTCGTCCGACAGCGTGACGTCCGCCGCCGCGATGTTGGACTTCAGGTCCTCCATGGTCGTCGCGCCGATCAGCGAGGACGCCACGAAGGGCTGGTGCAGGGTGAAGGCAATGGCCATCTGCGTCGGCGACAGGCCGTGGCGCCGGGCGACGTCCAGATACTCGCGGGTGGCCACGTCGGCGTTGACGGTGGCGTAGCGCGACTTGCGGTGATCCAGCGCACGGCGGGTGCCGGCGGGAACGGCGCCGTCCAGATACTTGCCCGTCAGCGTGCCGGCGGCCAGCGGCGAATAGGCGAGAAGCCCGACATCCTCGCGCAGGGACACCTCGGCCAGACCCTGCTCGAAGGTCCGGTTCAGCAGGCTGTAGGCGTTCTGGATCGAGGCGATGCGCGGCAGGCCCTTGTCCTCCGCCAGCTTCAGGAACTGCATCACCCCCCAGGGCGACTCGTTCGACACGCCGATGTGCCGCACCTTGCCGGATTTTACCAGCTCGTCGAGCGCCTCTAGAGTCTCCTCGATGGGGGTGCCGTCCTTCTCCGGCCGGTGGACGTAGTTGCGCGCGCCGAAGCGGTTGGTCGAACGGTCCGGCCAGTGGAGCTGGTACAGGTCGATGTAGTCGGTCTGGAGCCGGCGCAGGCTGGCCTCCACCGCCGCGAAGATGTTGGCGCGGTCGAGCTTCGCCTCGCCGTTGCGCACCCAGGCGAAGCCGCCGTCGGTGGCACCGACGACCTTGCTCCCCAGGATCACCTGATCGCGCTTGCCGTTCGCCTTGAACCAGGTGCCGATCACCTCCTCCGTACGTCCGTACGTGTCGGCGGTCGGGGGGATGGCGTACATCTCCGCGGTGTCCCAGAAATTCACGCCCTCGCCGAGCGCGTAATCCATCTGGGCGTGGCCTTCTGCCTCGCTGTTCTGGCGGCCCCAGGTCATGGTGCCCAGGCCGATGGCGCTGACCGACAGGCCGGTGCGGCCGAGCGGACGGTATTGCATTGGGTGTGGTCCTTAAAGGAACAGGGTGAGCACGCCTGTGTATCCGTACAGGCGGGCGTTGGAGATTTCGCCGCTGGCGAAGAAACCGGCCAGTGGGATGTCGCCGAAGGTTTCGCGGATCAGCGCTAGTTCCTGGCTGCCCTCGCCGAACAGGCTGGGGCCGCGGGCGATGCAGCTGACGTAGAGGGCGCCCTTCGGGGTGGTCTTCACGCGCTTCTTCAGATTGGCCAGCATGCGGCGCATGTCGGCTTCGGCGCTCTGCTGATCCCGGCGGGTGAACAGGATGGGTTGGCCGCTCTGCACATGATGGGCGACGGCGATCCAGCCGGCGCGCGGGTCGATGGCGATCAGGTCGCGGACCAGATAATCCGCCGTGTCGCTGCCCGCGATCGGCAGGCCGGCGAAGATGTAGCCGGACACCCGCTTGAGGTCGCGGGCCAGCAGTTCGCCGATGTCCTCCTTGAAGACCTCCAGCGCCGGGCGCCCGTCGATCTCCAGGACGACGTTGTCCTCCGCCGCGGTGATGGTGCGGACCGGCCCGATGGGCGTGCAGCCCTGGCTGAGGCCGGTGGCGACCGGCACCTGCGGCGCGAACAGCACGCCCGACACGCCGCCGTCGGCCACCGGCCCGCCGACCATCGTGGCGGTGTTGCCGGGGATGGTGAATTGCGGGAACTCCGACCGCGAGGCCGACAGGCCGCCGACCAGGAAGGCTCCCGTTGTTTCCGCCAGCGAAACGACCAGCCCGGCCAGATCCTGGTGACGCGGGTCGGCGTGGGCGAGCGCCAGCATGGCGCCGTGCTTGTCCAGCCAGCCGCCGGCCATGCGGCGCAGCGGCTCAATGTCGCCCGACACCACTGGGAACAGGCGGAAGCCCTCCGGCGGCAGGCGGGCCACCATCACGGCGATGCCCGGCTTGTCGAAGATTTCCTCGTCGTTGGCGCAGACGCCGATGCCGACCGTACCCACCCAGTCGCGGATGCCGGTGACGCCGCGCAGCAGCGTGACCATGCTCGTCGCGTGCTCCGCCAGCGCGTCGGTGATGTAGAGGAAGCCGAGGTTGCAGCCCTCCACCGCCCCCAGCTCGTCCAGGCAGGACTTGACGACGGCGCCCCATTCGGTGCCGGAGGCCGATGCGGCCTTGAAGAAAGTCTCGGTGGTGGCGGTGTCGCCGGCCAGGGTCGCCATGGGTGTCAGTCTCCGCTCTTGGCGATGCCGTCCAGAAGGCGGGCGACGTGGGGCGCGATGCGCTCCACGATCACCTTCACGCCGGCCGCGTTGGGATGGATGCCGTCGGGCTGGTTCAGCGCGGCGTCCGCCGCCACGCCGTCCAGGAAGAAGGAATAGAGCTGTACGTCGTACGTCTTCGCCAGATCCGGGTAGATGGCGTTGAAGCGGTCCCCGTACGCGCGGCCCAGGCTGGGCGAGGCGTACATCCCGGCCAGCAGCACGGGCAACTTCTCGCTGGTCAGCCGCTTCAGGATGGCGTCGAGGTTGGCGCGCGCCGCGCCGGGGTCGAGCCCGCGCAGCATGTCGTTCGCCCCCAGCTCCACCAGCACGGCGTCCGGCTTGTCGGCCAGCGCCCAGTCCAACCGCGACAGCCCACCCGCCGTGGTGTCGCCCGACACGCCGGCGTTGACGACGGTCACCTCGTAGCCCTTCGCCCGCAGCGCCGCCTGCAACTGCGGAGTGAAGGACTGCGCTTCGGGAAGGCCATAGCCGGCGGTCAGGCTGTCGCCGAGCGCCAGCAGGGTGTAAGGCCCTTTCCCCGAACCACCCTGGGCGAACGCGGGAGCGGTCATGCCGATTCCCGCGCCAATTCCCGCAACGACGGCGAGAGCGGCCAGCCCCGACCGAAGGAGGGCCGTGTTGAAATGGCGGCGCACCATGCCATATGGCGTGAGGTTTTCCCGCCCATTCCCCCGCCCGTTCCAGAGACGCATGCCAATGTCCCGACCCGATTCCGTTGAGTCCACCATCGTCGATCTCGACGAGGTGCATCTGAGATTGGACAGCGCGGCCGGACCCGTCAACATCCTGAGAGGCCTGAATCTCCGCATCCAGCCCGGTGAACGGGTCGGCGTGGTCGGCCCGTCGGGCTCCGGCAAATCGACCATGATGATGGTCATGGCCGGGCTGGAACGCCCTACGGGCGGGACCGTGCGCGTCGCCGGGCAGGATCTGGGCCGGCTGGACGAGGACGGGCTTGCGCGCTTCCGCCGCGACCATGTGGGGATCGTCTTCCAGGCTTTCCACCTCGTGCCGACGATGACCGCGCTGGAGAACGTCGCCATCCCCCTGGAGTTCGCCGGGGCCGCCGACGCCTTCGACCGCGCGCGGCAAGGGCTGGAGGCGGTCGGGCTGGGCCATCGGCTGACCCATTATCCGGGCCAGCTGTCCGGCGGCGAGCAGCAGCGCGTCGCCCTGGCCCGCGCCTTCGTCGCCGAGCCGTCGCTGCTGCTGGCCGACGAGCCGACCGGCAACCTGGACATCGGGACCGGCGCCACCATCGTGGAGTTGCTGTTCGACCTCGCCGAGCGGCGCGGCACGACGCTGGTGCTGATCACCCACGACCCGTCCCTGGCCGACCGCTGCGACCGCACCGTGCGCCTGATGGACGGGCGCATCGTCGACGACGGCATGACCACCCGCGCCGAACGCGAGCGCGTGGTGGGGGATTGAGATTTCCGGGGGCGTGGCTGAGCCGAGCCCCCACCCAACCCTCCCCCGCTTCGCAGGGGAGGGCTTTTCCCCACCGCCGCCCACACATCATCACACCCCGCCGGACGCACCCATGACCAACCTCGCCCTCGCCTTCCGTCTGGCCCGCCGCGAGCTGCGCGGGGGGCTGAAGGGGTTCCGCATCTTCCTGGCCTGTCTGACGCTCGGCGTCGCGGCCATCGCTGCGGTCAATTCCGTGTCCGGCGGCGTTCTGTCGGGCCTGCAGGCGGACGGGCGGGCCATCCTGGGCGGCGACGTCGCGCTGCGGCAGATCTACGCACCGCCGACCGACGAGCAGCGCGCCTGGCTGGAACAGGCCGGGCGCCTGTCGCAGTCGGTGGACATGCGCGCCATGGCCCGCTCCGCCGACGACGCGCGGTCCACGCTGGTCGAGCTGAAGGCGGTGGACGGCGTCTACCCGCTCTACGGCTCCGTGGCCCTGGCGCCGGAGGGCGACCTGCACACGGCGCTGGCCAACCGCGACGGGCGCTGGGGCGCGCTGGTCGAGGACGGGCTGCTCGACCGGCTGGGGCTGAAGACCGGCGACACGCTGCGGCTGGGCGAGGGCGAGTTCGCCGTGCGCGGTGTCCTGACGCGGGAGCCGGACCGGGCGTCCAACGGCGCCTTCTCGCTGGGGCCGCGGGTGATGATCGCCTTGCCGTCGCTGGAGGGCACCGGCCTGCTCCAGCCCGGCAGCATCGTCTATTGGACCGCCAAGCTGGCCCTGCCGCCGGGCACCGACGTGGCGGCGTGGCAGACGGTGCTGACGACGCGCTTCCCCGACGCCGGTTGGCGGGTCCGCGACTTCACCAACGCCTCCCCGCAGATCGAGCGCTTCATCGACCGCATGACGCTGTTCCTGACGCTGGTTGGGCTGACCGCCCTGCTGGTCGGCGGAGTCGGGGTGGGCAACGCGGTGCGCAGCCATCTCGACTCGCGCGCCCGCACCATTGCCACGCTGAAATGCCTGGGCGCGCCGGGCGATCTGGTCTTCCAGGTCTATCTGCTGCAGATCCTGGCGCTGTCGGGACTGGGCATCCTGCTGGGGCTCCTTCTCGGCGCGGTGGCGCCGCTGGGGCTGGGGTCGCTGCTCGACCAGGTGTTGCCGGTTCCCACCCGGATCGGCGTCTACCCGAGCGCCCTGGCCCTGGCCGCGCTCTACGGGCTGCTGACCGCGCTGACCTTCTCGCTGTGGCCGCTGGGCCGCGCGCGGGAGGTGCCGGCGGCGGCGCAGTTCCGCGACGTGGTCGCCCCCGCCGGGGGCCGCCCGCGCGCGGTCTATCTGGCGGCGATGGCGCTGACCGTCGCGGCTCTGGCCGGGCTGGCCGTCGCCACCGCCCACAACAAGATGTTCGCCGCCTGGTTCGTCGGCGGCTCCATCGCCACCTTCATCGCCTTCCGCGTGGCCGCCTGGCTGGTGGTGCGTGGGGCCGCGGCGGCGGGGCGCCCGCGCCGTCCGGGCCTGCGGCTGGCGCTCGCCAACCTGCACCGGCCCGGCAACCCGACCGGGGCGGTGGTGCTGTCGCTCGGCCTCGGCCTGACGGTGCTGGTCGCCATCGCGCTGATCGAGGGCAACTTCTCCCGCCGGGTCAACGAGACGATCCCCAAGGACGCGCCCAGCTTCTTCTTCGTGGACATCCAGCCCGACCAGTTCGAGCCGCTGAAGCAGACGCTCACCGCCCTGCCCGGCACCAGCGGGTTCGAAGCGGTGCCCAGCTTGCGCGGGCGGATCGAGACGGTGAACGGCCAGCCGGCGGAGAAGGCGCTGGTCAACCCCGAGCAGTCCTGGGTGCTGTCCGGCGACCGCGGCATCACCTATTCCGCCAAGCTGCCCGAGCATTCGGAGATCGTCGCCGGCTCCTGGTGGCCGGAGGACTACAAGGGGGCGCCGCTGATCTCCATCCACCAGAACGTGGCGAGCGCCTTCGGCATCGGTCCCGGCGCGACCATGGGGATCAACGTCCTGGGCCGCACCATCGAGGCGACGGTGGGCAACGTGCGCGCCGCCGACTTCTCGACGCTGGCCATCAACTTCGCCCTGGTCTTCGCGCCGGGCACGCTGGAGCGGGCGCCGCAGACCTGGATAGCCACCGTCCGCAGCACCCCGGCGGCGGAGCCGGAGGTGCAGCGCTCCGTCCTGCAGCGCTTCCCCAACGTCACGCTGGTGCGGGTGAAGGACGCGCTGGACACGGTGGGCACCATGCTGGGCCACATCGGCACGGCGGTGCGGGTCACCGCGGGCATCACGCTGGCCGCCGGCACGCTGGTGCTGGCCGGCGCGGTCGCCGCCGGGCACCGCCGCCGGGTCTACGACGCGGTGGTGCTGAAGGTGCTGGGCGCCACGCGGGCCGACGTGCTGAAGGCGTTCCTGCTGGAATACGGGCTGCTCGGCATCCTGACCGCGGCCATCGCCGGGATCATCGGCACCATCACGGCCTGGGCGGTGATGACCTTCCTGATGCGCTGGGACTGGACCTTCCTGCCGTCGGCCGTACTGACCACGGCGCTGCTCAGCACCGCGATCACGCTGGCCTTCGGCTTCCTCGGGACGTGGCGGGCGCTCGGCCAGCCCTCCGCCCCGCTGCTGCGCAACGACTGAGGGCGGAAGCGGTCAGGCCGGTTCGGGAACCCGGTCGTCGGCGACGATCCGGTTCTTTCCGGACTGCTTGGCCGCATACATCCGCTGGTCGGCCAGATCGACCAGCCGTTCCCAGTCCATCGGGCGGTCGTGGAGGTATTCGGCGACGCCGATGCTGGCGGTCTGCGGGGTTCCGTCCGGGCGCTTGCCCAAGCCCCGCTCGTGCAGCCGCTCCACCGCGGTCAGGGCGCCCTGACGGCCGGTGTTGGGCATGATGACCACGAACTCCTCGCCGCCCCAGCGGACCAGCACGTCGGACTGGCGCAGCATGGCGCGGATGGCCTCCGCCGACCGCCCGAGCTGCTTGTCGCCCTGGTCGTGACCGAACCGGTCGTTGATCGACTTGAAATTGTCCAGGTCGAAGAAGATCACCGACAGCGGATGGTCCGAGCGCTGGGCGTGCGCGAATTGCAGCCGCAGAAGCTCCTCCCCGATGCGGCGGGAGAAGGCGCCGGTCAGCCCGTCGTGCGACGCCTGATCGACCAGGGCCATCATGAAGTGCAGTTGGCTCATCGCCGCCAGCGTCGCCACCACCATGATGAGCACCAGCAGCCACAGGGCGCCCAGATAGGAGGGGAAGGGGAAGACCAGCGAGCCGTAGACGCCGGCCAGCATATGCGCCGCCAGCATCGGCGTGGCGAAGGCCAGCCCCTCCAGCGCGGTCAGCGGGAAGACGCTGAGCCCCGCCACCATCACGAAGGGCAGGAAGGCGTAGCCGGCGGCCACCGCCAGCGCGCTTCCCGCGATCATGTCCTCGTTCAGCATGGGGTGCGAGGCGAGGAAGAAGATCGTCGGCACCGCCAGCAGCAGGGCCAGCCCCCGCCACGCGCTGCCCATGTCGTCGCAGACCCGGTAGCCGAGCGCCAGCGCGCCGAAGGCGAAGCTGGAGACCAGCCGCAGGCCGGCCAGATAGCCCCACAACGGCCAGGGGAAGATGAAGACGTCGATGACGATCCACAGCGGCGTCAGCACCGCGAACACGGCCGCGACCATGCGGACGCGGGAATGGATCAGCACGGCCCGGCGACGCTGGATGATCGGGGTGTGTCCGCCCGGATGCATCAGGTCGCGCAACTGCTCGAAGGAGAGATCGCCGCTCACCGCCTGGAATGCCCTCTCCGCGAACCGTCTGAGGAGATTAAGCGCTTGTTGATACACGCGATGCCCCCCATCGGCAACGGCAATTGCTGTGATTTCCAGGGATACGTGCGTATGCGGCGCGGCCTGTGGCATCAACGCATGTGTACACGATTTTCGGCGACAGTCTTCCCGCCACCCGCCACTGTCAACGCCGGATTGGTCATACCACTGGGGCAAAAGCACGCGGCGCGCATGAAAAAGGCCCGGCGATGGGCCGGGCCTTTTCCTGCGGTCGGAACGGAGGCGGTCAGTCCTTCAGGTCTTCCCAAAGCTCCTTCACCTTGGCGAAGAAGCCTTCGGACTGCGGGTGGGAGCCTTCCTTGCCGGCGTTGTCGAACTCGCGCAGAAGCTCCTGCTGCTTCTTGGTCAGGTTGACCGGAGTCTCGACGACGGCCTGGATGTACATGTCGCCGCGCTGCTGGCTGCGCAGCACCGACATGCCCTTGCCCTTGATGCGGAACTGGTGGCCGGACTGGGTGCCGGGCGGGACCGTCACCTTAGTGCGGCTACCCTCGATCGTCGGCACCTCCACCGTGCCGCCCAGCGCCGCGGTGGTCATGGGGATCGGCACCCGGCAGTGGATGTTGGCGCCGTCGCGCTGGAAGATCGGGTGCGGCGCGATGGCCAGGAAGATGTAGAGGTCGCCCGGCGGCGCGCCGCGCAACCCCGCCTCGCCCTCGCCGGCCAGACGGATGCGCGTGCCGTCCTCGACGCCCGCGGGGATGTTGACCTGGAGGGTCTTCTCCTTGCGCAGGCGCCCGGCGCCGCCGCAGCTCTTGCAGGGGTCCTTGATGACGCGGCCCTGGCCGTGGCAGGCCGGGCAGGTGCGCTCGATGGTAAAGAAGCCCTGCTGGGCGCGCACCTTGCCGTGGCCCTGGCAGGTCGGACAGGTGACCGGCTGGGTCCCCGCCGCCGCACCGGAGCCGCTGCAGGAATCGCAGGCGACGGTGGAGGGAACGCGGACGTTGGCCGTGGTGCCCTTGAAGGCCTCCTCCAGCCCGATCTCCAGATTGTAGCGCAGGTCCTGGCCGCGGCCCGACGCGCCGCCGCCGCCGCGGCGCCCGCCCATGAACTCCCCGAACATCTCGTCGAAGATGTCGGCGAAGCCGCCGCCGCCGCCGCCGAAATCGAAGCCACCGAAGCCGCCGCCGGCCCCGCCGCGCCCGTTCTCGAAGGCGCCGTGGCCGAAGCGGTCGTAGGCCGCGCGCTTCTGCTCGTCCTTCAGGACGTCGTAGGCTTCGCTGATTTCCTTGAACTTGTGCTCGGCGTCCTTGTCACCCTGGTTGCGGTCCGGGTGATACTGCATCGCCATCTTGCGGTACGCTTTTTTGATCTCGTCCGCGCTGGCGCCCTTCGCCACCCCGAGCAGCTCGTAATAGTCCTGTTTCGCCATGGGCCCCGACCGCCTTCACATACTAATAGACCAATCATATCTCCGGCCCGCCACCGCAGGACGGATGACGGGCCGGACGATACTGCATGGCGCCGGGTTCTCCCGGCTGTGACACCGGAGGCAACGGGCGGCTGCCCGACGGTTGCCTCCGGTTCCGAACGCTTACGCCGACTTCTTCTTGTCGTCGTCCACTTCCTCGAAGTCGGCGTCGACCACACCCGGCTCGTTCGGGGCGGCGCCCGCCGCACCGGCGGCACCGGCACCGGGAGCCTCGCCCTGGCCGGCCTTGTACATGGCCTCGCCCAGCTTCATCGACACCTGGGCCAGCGCCTCGGTCTTCGCCTTCACGGCCTCCAGGTCCTCGCCGTCCATCACCGACTTCAACTCGGCCACGGCGGCCTCCGCGGCGGTCTTGTCGGCGGCGGGGATCTTATCGGCGTTCTCCTTGATCGTCCGCTCGGTCGTGTGGATCAGCGCGTCCGCATGGTTGCGGGCATCCACCAGTTCACGCCGCTTCTTGTCGTCGGCGGCGTGGGCCTCGGCGTCCTTCACCATCTTGTTGATGTCGGCGTCCGACAGGCCGCCCGACGCCTGGATGCGGATCTGCTGCTCCTTGCCGGTGGCCTTGTCCTTCGCCGTGACGCTGACGATGCCGTTGGCGTCGATGTCGAAGGTCACCTCGACCTGCGGCACGCCGCGCGGGGCCGGCGGGATGCCGACGAGGTCGAACTGGCCGAGCATCTTGTTGTCCGCGGCCATCTCGCGCTCGCCCTGGAAGACGCGGATGGTCACCGCGTTCTGGTTGTCCTCGGCGGTCGAGAAGGTCTGGGACTTCTTGGTCGGGATCGTCGTGTTGCGGTCGATCAGGCGGGTGAACACGCCGCCCAGCGTCTCGATGCCGAGCGACAGCGGGGTGACGTCGAGCAGCAGGACGTCCTTGACCTCGCCCTTCAGCACGCCGCCCTGGATGGCGGCGCCGATGGCGACGACCTCGTCCGGGTTCACGCCGCGGTGCGGCTCACGGCCGAAGAACTGCTTCACCGCCTCGATGACCTTGGGCATGCGGGTCATGCCGCCGACCAGGATCACCTCGTCGATCTCGTTGGCCTTCAGGCCGGCATCCTTGAGCGCGGCCTTGCAGGGCTCGATCGTGCGGGCGACCAGCTCGTCCACCAGGGCTTCCAGCTTGGCGCGGGTCAGCTTGACGTTCAGGTGCTTCGGACCGGACTGGTCGGCGGTGATGAAGGGCAGGTTGACCTCGGTCTGCATGGCCGAGGACAGCTCGATCTTCGCCTTCTCCGCGGCTTCCTTCAGGCGCTGCAGGGCCAGACGGTCCTTGCGCAGGTCGATGCCCTGCTCCTTCTGGAACTCGTCGGCGAGGTAGTCGATGATGCGGGCGTCGAAGTCCTCACCGCCGAGGAAGGTGTCGCCGTTGGTCGACTTCACCTCGAACACGCCGTCGCCGATCTCCAGCACGGACACGTCGAAGGTGCCGCCGCCCAGGTCGTAGACCGCGATGGTGCCGGCGCCCTTCTTCTCCATGCCGTAGGCCAGAGCGGCCGCCGTCGGCTCGTTGATGATGCGCAGCACTTCCAGGCCGGCGATCTTGCCGGCGTCCTTGGTCGCCTGGCGCTGGCTGTCGTTGAAGTAGGCCGGGACGGTGATGACCGCCTGGGTCACCTTCTCGCCCAGATAGTTCTCCGCCGTCTCCTTCATCTTCTGCAGGATGAAGGCGCTGATCTGCGACGGGCTGTACTTCTTGCCGACGGCTTCCACCCAGGCGTCGCCGTTGTCGCCGGGAATGATCTTGTAGGGGACGAGGCCCTGGTCCTTCTTGGTCAGCGGATCGTCGTAGCGGCGGCCGATCAGACGCTTGATCGCGAAGAGGGTGTTCTCGGGGTTCGTCACCGCCTGACGCTTGGCCGGCTGGCCGACCAGACGCTCCGCGTTCTGCGCGAAGGCGACCATGGAGGGCGTGGTGCGCGTGCCTTCGGCGTTCTCGATCACCTTGGCGCTGGAGCCTTCCATGACGGCCACGCAGGAGTTCGTGGTGCCGAGGTCGATGCCAATGACTTTGCTCATGTTCAGCCTCTGTTGTTCGGCAGATGCGTGGCGGCCCGTTTGGTCCGGCACCGCCGCGATCCCCTTGGGGTCAGTGGAACGGTTGGGTGGATTCACGTCTGTCGCCGGAGATATAGGCAGGTGCGTTTCGGGCTGCAACGTCCTGGTCATTCCGCCAACCGTCAAAAGGCCAAAAGGTGACGCGCACGCCGGGGCATATCGGCACGCCTGCGGCTTCGCGTCGCAAGTGAATACCGGGGTATTCAGAAGCATAAGGCGTGCAACGGCGCCCCATCATCCCGCCAAGACGCCGGAAAGCGGTCTGTTACAGGGCTTTAACACAAGCAAAACCCTGCATCCCAGCCATGTTAACTTTTCATTAACAAGTAATGGTGTGCACTACCGCACGCAATCAATTGCCGGTTGCTCCGTTTCTTTGTTGTCCCAAGATTCTAATAGTGGAGATCCGAAGGAAATATGATATATCCGTCCAAGGCAAAGGGGGCCGCTGTTGTTCGCAGCCATGGCTTTCCGACGCGGGACCGTGTGCAGTATTCCATGGGGGATCAAGATGATGGACGAACGGCGCGACATGGCTCTGGCCATCAAGTCCTGCCTCGACAGCCTTATGGACGACGCGACGAAGTGCGATCTGGACGATCTGGCGCGCTTCATCAGCCTGGCCGCCATGGCGGCGGAGGAAGCGGCCATGGCCTTCGATCCGAAAGCGGCGCAGTTGAAGGCCCTGATGTCCGGCGGCGCCGGCCACTGCTGATCGCCTGAACGCTGATCGCCCGAACCGGCGCGGGAACGTCGGGGACATCGGGCTCGAACAATCCGGCCGGAAAAGAAAAAGCCGCCCCCGACAGGGCGGCTTTCTTGCGTCCGGGGTTTCCGGAAGCGGCCTACAGGATGTCCGCCGCGCGGATCGCCCCGTCGAGCAGGGCCAGCGTGTCGGCGCAGGACTCATCCCCATCCATGACCATGGGCAGGCGGTAGCTGAACATGGCCGCCGCCGCCTTGCCGTCCCGCTCCGCCCCGACCAGCCACAGGTAATGGGCGTCGGTGCCGCCGTCCTCCTCCGTCATCATCACCGCCTGGGCCAGCACGCCGTCGTCGCCCCAGGGCTCGACGATCCGGTCGCTGGCCCGCGGGTCGTCGGGGCGCACGAAGCGCAACGCCATCTCGCGCAGCACCGCCACGGCGCCATCCGGCCCGTCCTTCGGCGCCACCCGGTCGGTGACCAGCCGCAGCACGCCCCCCGCCGGAGCCGGGGGGTGGAAGGCGGCCACGGCGTGGCCCTCATGCTCCTCCACCTCCGCGCGCCAGCCGTCCGGCAGCCGGAACCGCACCAGCCCTTCCCATTCCACGCTGTGGCCCACGCTATGGCCGTCCTGTCCGCCCGTCACGGCATCCTCCCCTGATCCTGTGCCGGCACTTTAGGCCGAAGCGTCGGCGAATCCAGCCTTGATCGCGGACCACACAGCCACCATGGTCCGGCGATGATCGTTTCCGCCAGCTACAAGACGGACATCCCCGCCTTCTACGGGCGCTGGTTCCTGAACCGGCTGGAGGCCGGGCACTGCCGCATGGTCAACCCCTACGGCGGCCAGACCTACCGCATCGGCCTGACCCGCGCGGAGGTCGACGGCTTCGTCTTCTGGACCAAGAATCTCGGTCCCTTCCTTCCGGCGCTGGAGGAGGTGTCGGGGCGCGGCTTTCCCTTCGTCGTCCAGTACAGCGTCACCGGCCTGCCCGCCGCGCTGGAACGCTCCGTCCCCGACGCGGAGCGCGCGGTGGAGCACATGGCCCGGCTGCGCGACCGCTGGGGGCCGCGCGCCGCCGTCTGGCGCTACGACCCCATCGTGACGGCGCCCATCGTGAAGGCGCCCATCATGAAGGCAGGGGCCACGCCGCCGTCCTGGCACCGTGAGACCTTCGCCCGGCTGGCCGGCCGGATGCGCGGCCTGACCGACGAGGCGGTGGTGTCCTTTCTCCAGCCCTACCGCAAGACGGCGCGCAACCTGGATGCCGCCGGCGTGCCCTGGTGCGACCCGGACCCCGAGGAGAAGCGCGCCCTGCTGGCCGATCTGGCCGGAATCGCCGCGGAGCACGGCATGGCGCTGACGCTGTGCACCCAGCCGGAGCTGACCGGCGTCCCCGGCACGGCGCCGGCCCGCTGCGTGGACGCGCAACGGCTGTCAGACGTCGCCGGGCGGCCCATCGCGGCCAAGGAAAAGGGAAACCGCCCCGGCTGCCTGTGCGCGGAAAGCCGCGACATCGGCGATTACGACACCTGCCCGCACGGCTGCGTCTATTGCTACGCCGTCGCCAACCGCGCCACGGCGCAACGGCGCTTCGCCGCCCACGATCCGGAGGGGGAGTTCCTGTTCACGCGGGAGCGGGCGGGATAAGGCCCCCGGCCCGCCGTCTCGGCGCCTTCCCGGTTACGGGCAGACCTTCTTCACGGTCTCGACCAGCTTGTCCGGGTTGAAGGGCTTGACCAGCCAGCCGGTGGCCCCGGCCTCGCGGCCGGCGGTCTTCTTGGCGGGATCGGCCTCGGTGGTCAGCAGCAGGACCGGGGTCGCGCGGTTGAGCGCGCTGCTCCGGATGGCGCGGGTCAGGGCCAGACCGTCCATGCCCGGCATGTTCAGGTCGGTGATGATGCAGTCGAACTTCTGCCGGCTGACCTGCTCCAGACCGGCGCTGCCGTCCGCCGCCTCGGTGACGCCATAACCGGCGTTGCGCAGCGTGAAGGCGACCATGTCGCGGATGGTCTTGGAGTCGTCGACGGTCAGGATGGTCTTGGCCACGGGTCCGGTTCCCTGAATGAGCGGCGGCCTGCAACAGGCGGTTCATTGTGCGCCGCGATAATCCCCGATGCGAATAGGGGAATGATCCGTCCGGCGCAAGTTCTTCGGTATCTTAGGATCAACCGAAGGACGGCAACCGTACGAAAAGGAGCGGCGCGGCAGGCCGATGCCCCCGCGCCGCAAGACGTGCCGCCTGACCTGCGGAACGGACGGTCAGGCCATCCGTCCGGAGGACGGTCAGGCTTTCGTATCGACGTGCTGGCCGCCCATCTCGTGAGGACCGGCCTTGGCGACGCCGACCATGGCCTCGCGCAGCAGGCGGCCGTGGATGGTGTAGCCGGGCTGGAGCACCTGCACGACGGTCCCGGCGGGCTTGCCGGTGTTCTCGATCTCGAACATCACCTGATGGAAGTTCGGGTCGAACAGCTCGCCGGTCGGGTCGATCTTCTTGATGCCCGCACGCTCGAAGGCGGAGATGAGCTGGCGCTCCGTCGCCTCCACGCCGACGGAGAGGCTCTTCAGCACCTCGTCGTTCTCTCGGCCCTCGGCGGGAACGGCCTCCAGCGCGCGGCGCAGGTTGTCGGCCACGGTCACCAGCTCCTTGGCGAAGCTGGATACGGCGAACTTGCTGGCGTCCTCGCGGTCGCGCTGGGCGCGGCGGCGGGTGTTCTCCACCTCGGCCATCTGGCGCAGGAGCTGGTCCTTCAGGCTGGCGACCTCGGCCTCAAGCTGGGCAACGCGATCCCCGGCACCGGCGTCCGCGGCCTTGTCTTGGGCGGCCTTGTCCTGGACGGCTTCGGTCTGCTCCATCTCGGCTTCGGCGGGCTTGTTCTGCTCTTCGCTCATGGCTCTCTCGTTATCGTCTTGGGTCGTCGTCTGATGGAAGGGGTCTGGTGGGGGATGGTCGAAGCATTGCCAATCCGTCGTCACCCGACAAGGCGGCTGATGACCTTGGCTGTATAATCCACAAGCGGGATGATCCGGGCATAATTGATGCGGGTCGGGCCGATCACGCCGATGGCGCCGATCACCTGCTCGCGGCTGTTCTGGAACGGCGAGATGATCAGCGAACAGCCGGAATGGCCGAACAGCACATTTTCCGCCCCGATGAAGATCTGCACCCCGTCGCCCTTCCCGGTGGCGTCGAGCAGGCGCAACATGGTCTCCTTGGTCTCCAACGCCTCGAACAGGGCGCGCACGCGCTCCAGGTCCGACAGGGCGGTGACGTCCTCCAGCAGCTTCGCCTGGCCGCGCACGATCAGCTGGCCGCTGTTCTGCCCGCTGCTGCCCGCCCAGGTGGCGAGCCCGGCGGAAACCACGCGCTGCGACAATTCGTCCAGCTCGGTCTTCTGGTCCTCGATCTCGCGCAGCACGGCCTGCCGCGCCTCGTCCAGCGTGCGGCCGACCAGCTTGGCGCTGAGGAAATTGGAGACCATCTGGAGCGTCGCGGCGGGCACGCCCACCGGCACCTCGATGACGCGGTTCTCGACCAGCCCGTCCTCGTTGACCAGCACGACCAGCGCCCGGCCGGGGGCCAGCGAGACGAACTCGATGTGCTTCAGCGGCCGGTCGGTCTTCGGCGCCACCACCAGCCCGGCGCAGTGCGACAGGCCGGACAGCAGGGTGGAGGCCTCGCCCAGCACGTCCTGCAGCGACCGCCCGGAGGAGGCGCATTTGGCCTCGATGGAGCCGCGCTCGTCCTCGCTCAGGCTGCCGATCTCCAGCAGGCCGTTGACGAACAGGCGCAGCCCCGCCTCGGTCGGAATGCGGCCGGCGGAGGTGTGGGGGGCGTAGAGCAACCCCTGTTCCTCCAGATCGGCCATGACGTTGCGGATGGTCGCGGGCGACAGGGCCATGCCGAGCCTCCGCGAGATCGTGCGCGAGCCCACCGGCTCGCCGGTCGCCACATAGGCGTCGACGATCAGCCGGAAGATCTCGCGGGACCGTTGATTCAGCTCGGTGATCATGGCAGGGCGGGAACCGGACGATGCTGTTGAGGCGCGGAGGCGGCGTCCCGAATTTAGGCAGGTGTCCCCGCCGAATCAACGTGCGCCCCGGTTGCGCGCTGGACGACGGGGGCGGCGGGCGCTAGCTTGCCGCCGATTTCAACAGATTTGCGGATCATGCCCGATGCGTCCCTCCGGCCGCGCCCACGACCAGTTGCGCACCATTTCCCTTGAGCCCCATTTCAGCAAGCACGCCGAGGGGTCCTGCCTGGTGCGATTCGGCGACACGCACGTCCTGTGCACCGCCAGCGTGGACGAGGGCGTTCCGCGCTTCCTGAAGAACACCGGCCTCGGCTGGGTCACAGCCGAATACGGCATGCTGCCGCGCTCCACCCACAGCCGCACCGACCGCGAGGCCGCCAAGGGCAAGCAGTCGGGGCGCACCCAGGAGATCCAGCGCCTGATCGGCCGCGCGCTGCGCGCCGTCACCGACCGCGCCGCCATGGGCGAGAAGCAGATCAAGATCGACTGCGACGTCATCCAGGCCGACGGCGGCACCCGTACCGCCGCCATCACCGGCAGCTTCGTCGCCCTGCATCTGGCCTTCCAGCACCTGATGCAGATCGGCGCCCTGAAGACCATGCCGCTGACCGACCATGTGGCCGCCGTCTCCTGCGGCATCTACAAGAACACCAGCGTCCTCGACCTCGACTACGCCGAGGATTCGACGGCCCAGGCCGACGCCAACTTCGTTCTGACCGGCCAGGGCGGCATCGTCGAGGTCCAGGGCACCGCCGAGGAGCGCCCCTTCAGCGAGCCGCAGTTCATGGAGCTGCTGGCGCTGGCCCGCAAGGGCATCGACGAGCTGGTGGCCTTGCAGAAGGCGGCGATCGCGGTGAAGTAAAGCGCGGTTGCGCTTGCCCCCACCCTGCCCCTCCCCCGCTGTCGCAGGGGAGGGGAAATCGGCCCTCCCCTGCGACAGCGGGGGAGGGAGGGACCCGCGAAGCGGGAGGGTGGGGGCAACAGTCCACATCGAAGGAACCCCCATGACCACGCCTCCCCGCCGCTTCACGGGCGGCACGCTGGTAATCGCCAGCCACAACAAGGGCAAGGTCCGCGAGATCGCGGCGCTGCTCGGCCCCTACGCCGCCTCCTTCGTGTCCGCGGGCGAGCTTGGCCTGCCGGAGCCGGAGGAGACGGGGACCACCTTCGTCGCGAACGCCGAGCTGAAGGCCCTGGCCGCCGCCAAGGCCGGCCACGTCGCGCTGGCCGACGACAGCGGGATGGTGGTGCCGGCGCTGAACGGCGACCCCGGCATCTACTCCGCCCGCTGGGCCGGGCCGGAAAAGGATTTCCAGATGGCCATGGGCAAGGTCGAGGACGGGCTGAAGGGCCAGACCGACCGCCGCGCCTGGTTCGTCTGCGCCCTGTCGCTCGCCTGGCCGGACGGCCATGTCGAGACGGTTGAGGGCCGCTGCCCCGGCACGCTGGTCTGGCCGCCGCGCGGCGCGCATGGTTTCGGTTACGATCCGATGTTCAGGCCGGACGGCCACGACATCACCTTCGGCGAGATGGACCCGGCCAGGAAGCACGAGATGAGCCACCGGGCCGACGCCTTCCGCCAGCTTGTGGAGCGATGCTTCAAGTGATTCCTGATCCTGGCTTCGGGATCTACATCCACTGGCCCTTCTGCAAGGCGAAGTGCCCGTACTGCGACTTCAACAGCCACGTCCGCGACCGGGTCGAGCATGACCGCTGGCGCGCCGCGCTGGTGCGGGAGCTGGATCATTACGCGGACGCAACGCCCGGCCGCCGGGTCACCTCGGTCTTCTTCGGGGGCGGCACGCCGTCGCTGATGGAGCCGGCGACGGTCGGCGCCGTGCTGGAGCGCATCGCCGCCCGCTGGACGGTGGGCGACGACCTGGAGGTGTCGCTGGAGGCCAACCCGACGTCCGTCGAGGCCGACAAGTTCCGCGCCTTCCGCGCCGCCGGGGTCAACCGCCTGTCGATGGGCATCCAGGCGCTGGACGACACCGCGCTGAAGTTCCTCGGCCGCCAGCACAGCGCGGCGGAGGCGACCGGGGCCATCGCGCTGGCCGCCCGGACCTTCCCCCGCTTCAGCTTCGACCTGATCTACGCCCGCCCCGGCCAGTCCGTCGCGGCGTGGGAGGCGGAGCTGACCCGCGCGCTGGACCATGCGGTCGGCCATCTGTCGGTCTACCAGCTGACCATCGAGGAGGGCACGGCCTTCTTCCCCCTGCACGCGCGGGGCGATCTGGTGCTGCCCGACGAGGATCTGGCCGGCGACCTCTACGAGGCGACGCAGAGCCTGCTCGACCGCGCCGGACTGCCCGCCTACGAGATCTCCAACCACGCCCGCCCCGGCGAGGAGAGCCGCCACAACCTGACCTACTGGCGCTATGGCGATTACGTCGGCGTCGGTCCCGGCGCCCACGGCCGGCTGACGCTGGACGGCGAGAAATTCGCCACCCGCGCCCACCGCGCCCCGGAAATCTGGCTGGAGCGGGTGGAGCGCGACGGCCATGGCGCCGCCGCGCCCGAGCCGGTCGCCCGCGAGTCCCGTGGGTCGGAGCTGCTGATGATGGGGCTGCGCCTGCGCGAGGGGGTGGCCCGCGCCCGGCTGGTCGAGGAGACCGGCCGCGACCTCGACGGGCTGGTCGATCCCGCGGCGCTGGAACGTCTGGTGGCCGGCGGCTTCCTGGAGGTCGGCAAGGACACGTTGCGGGCCACCCACGAGGGGCGGCAGCGGTTGAACGCCGTGCTGGGGGCTCTTCTGGCCTGACCGGGCCAATACCCGCAAACGTGGTGTGACAAAGGCGCCCAGTCCCCGGCGAGCGCCGCATTTTTATATGTCCGTTTATGATTTTCCTGTGACTGTCGATCATTCTTGGAGTCCCGGCAAAGACAAGGGCAAACAACCGCCGCTTGCCGAGGCGCGGGACAGGGCAGACAGTTTCAGGCGGACATCCCATGATCCTCACGAGGCTTTCCATTCGGGCCAAGCTGTGGGCGCTCGTCGTCGCGGCTTCGGTCGCATCCTTCGCCATCGCCGGTGCCGGCCTTTATCTCAATTACAGCCGTATGCACGCCGACCGGCTGGAAACGCTGCACAGCATCGTGGAGACCGGGGTCACCCTGGCCGCCACACTGGAGGCGGATGCCGCCGCCGGCAAGATCACCCGCGAGGAGGCTCAGGCCCGCTTCAAGGCCGCGGTGGCCGGCATCCGCTACGCCGGCGGCAAGGAGTATCTCTTCGCCCACACCATGGACGGCCACGGCTTCGCCCACGTCAACGCGAAGCTGATCGGCGCCGACGTCAAGCCGCTGAAGTCGGCCAACGGCGTCCACATGATCGTGGAGTTCATCCGCATGGTCCGCGCCACCGGCGACGGCCTGCTGGAATACGACTGGCCGCGCACGGTCGGCGGCAGCGATCTGGCGGTGAAGCTGGGCTATGTCCGCGGCTTCGAGCCGTGGAACATCTTCATCGGCAGCGGCATCTTCATCGACGACATCCGGGCCGCCTTCCTGGACCAGCTCCGGACGCTGGCCTTCGTCATCCTGGCGCTGGCGGTGCCGGCCATCGGCCTGATCGCCTGGGTCGGCACCGACATCAGCCGGGTGCTGCGCGGGCTGGGCGCCAAGATGCGCTCGCTGGCCGACGGCGACCTGTCCACCCGCTTTCCGGAGGCGGAGCGCGGCGACGAGATCGGCGCCATGGCCAAGGCCGTGCTGGTCTTCCAGAACAACGCCCGCGACAAGCAGCGGCTGGAGGCAGAGCAGGCCGCGTCGGCCCAGCGCGCCGGGGAAGAGAAGCGCCGCGCCATGCTGGCGCTGGCCGCCAGCTTCGAGCAGAGCATCGGCGCCGTCGTCCGCACCGTGTCCGACGCGGCGGCGACGATGGAGGAGCGCGCGGCCGAGATGAACCGCGCCGCCGCCCAGACCGACGAGCTGGCGACCTCCGTCGCCGCGGCGACGGAGCAGACCTCCGCCAACGTGCAGACCGTGGCCGCCGCGTCGGAGGAGCTGGCCGGCTCGATCCAGGAGATCAGCCGGCAGGTCGCCGAGTCGTCGCGCATCGCCGGCGAGGCGGTGACCCTCAGCGGGCGGGCCAACGGCAAGGTCGGCGGACTGGCCGATGCCGTGCAGAAGATCGGCGCGGTGGTGCAGCTCATCAACGACATCGCCAGCCAGACCAACCTGCTGGCGCTGAACGCCACCATCGAGGCGGCCCGCGCGGGCGAGGCCGGCAAGGGCTTCGCCGTGGTGGCGAGCGAGGTCAAGGCGCTGGCCAACCAGACCGCCAAGGCGACCGAGGAGATCGCCGCCCAGGTCGCCAACATCCAGACGGTGACCGGCGACGCGGTCGGCGAGATCCAGGGCGTGACCCAGGTGATCCTGCGGGTGAACGAGATCGCCACCTCCATCGCCTCGGCGGTCGAGGAGCAGGGGGCGGCGACCCGCGAGATCAGCCGCAACGTCCAGGAGGCGGCGGGCGGCACGCAGGAGGTGTCGGCCAACATCACCGGCGTCACCGGCGCGGCGACCCGGAGCGGCGCCACCGCCCGCGACGTGCTGGAGATGTCGCGCCAGCTCGGCCACCAGCTCGACACGCTGCACCGCGAGGTCGGGGGCTTCCTCCAGCAGCTTCGCGCGGCGTAAGGTGGGGTGAACGGGACGGGGAAAAGGGGTTGGGATGCGCATCAGTCTGGTGGTGGCCGCGGCGCGCAACGGCGTGATCGGCCGCAACGGCACCCTGCCCTGGTCCCTGCCCGGCGACCTCAAGCGCTTCCGGGAGCTGACGATGGGCAAGCCGGTCCTGATGGGCCGGCGCACCTGGGAGTCGCTCCCCCGCAAGCCCCTGCCCGGCCGCGACAACCTCGTCGTCAGCCGCAGCGTTCCGCCGGGCGAGCGCGACGGCGCGCGCTGGTTCGGCGGCCTCGACGCGGCGCTGGACTGGTGCCGCTATCGCGGCGTCCCGGAGGTCGGCGTGATCGGCGGCGCCGAGCTGTTCCGCGAAACCCTGCCGCTCGCCGACATCGTCCACCTGACCCGCGTCGAGCGAGAGGTGGAGGGCGACACCGTCATGCCGCCGCTGGGGCCGGAGTGGGTGGAGACGGAGCGCGGCCCGCTGCTGACCGAGAACGGGCTGGATTACCGGTACCTGGACCTCGTACGGCGCCCCGTCAGCGCTGGGGCGTGACGGGTCAGGCCAGCAGCGCCCGCACCCGCTCGGCGTCTTCCGGGGTTGCCGGGTTGTAGACGAGCATCGTCAGGTCCGGCCGCCCGTCCACGGCGAAGGCCGAATATTCCAGCTCCAGCGTGCCCAACGTGGGATGGCGGAGGCGTTTGACGCCCTCCCCGAAATGGCTCACGTCGTTCGCGGTCCACAGGGCGGCGAATTCCGGACTCTGGCGCGACAGATCCTCGACCAGCGCCCGCACCGGTTCGTCGGCACCGGCGCGCGCCGCATCGGCGCGGAAGGCGCAGACGACGAACCGCGCTACGCCCTCCCAATCGAACTGGGCGGCGCGCACGCGCGGGTCGCAGAAGATGAGCCGCAGGATGTTGCGCTGGGCCGCCGGCAGGGTGCCATAGTCGGTCAGCACCGCGGCGGCAGCGCGGTTCCAGGCGACGACGTCCCAGGTCGCCGTCTTGATCAGGGCGGGGCTGGGGTTCAGCGCGTCCAGCACCCGCTGCAGGCGCGGCGTGACCGCCTCCCCCGCCTGATAGCGCAGCGTCGGCAAGCGGTTGAGGCCGAGGAGGAAGAGATGCTCGCGCTCGGCGTCGGTGAGCATCAGGACGCGGGCGATGCGCTCCAGCACGTCGGCGGAGGGCGCTCCGCCGCGCCCCTGCTCCAGCCACGTGTACCAGGTGGTGCTGATGTTCGCGCGCTGGGCGACCTCCTCGCGGCGCAGGCCGCGGGTGCGCCGACGCTCCGCGGAAAAGCCGAAGGCCGCCGGATCGAGCTTTGCCCGGCGGTCCTTCAGATAGGCGCCCAGCCGGCTCTCGCCGTGACCATAGTGCCCAGTTCCGTTCTCCGCCATGGCGCGCCGGCCCGTCCTGTTGGTCATTATACCCCGATAATGTCACAACTTTACCAGGATAAGCCCCCGGCGGACAGTGGCCTGCGACCACAACCGGAGAGGTTTTCCCATGCGTGTCTTCGTCACCGGCGCCACCGGCTTCGTCGGTTCGGCCATCGTCCAGGACCTGCTCACCAACGGACACCGGGTTGTCGGCCTCGCCCGCTCCGATGCAGCGGCGGCGTCCCTTGCCGCGGTCGGCGCGGAGGTCCAACGCGGCTCCCTCGACGACCTGGAGAGCCTGCGTGCCGGTGTGTCCGCGGCCGACGGCGTGATCCACACCGCCTTCAACCATGACTTTTCGCGCTTCGCCGACAACTGCCGGGAGGACCATCGGGCGATCCTCGCCATGGGCGATGCGCTGGAGGGCAGCGACCGCCCCCTGCTGGTGACGGCGGGCGCGGTCGTGGCCGCGCGCGGGCCGGTGGCGGTCGAGAGCGATCCGCACCGGCCGCCGTCCGACGCCCTGCCCCGCCGCACCGAACTCGCCGCCGGGGAACTGGCCGCCCGCGGCGTCCGGGTCGGCGTGGTGCGCCTGCCGCCCTCGACCCACGGCGTGGGCGACCATGGCTTCGCGCGCATCCTGCACGACATCGCCCGCCGGACCGGAGTCTCGGCCTATGTCGGCGACGGTGGGAACCGTTGGGCGGCGGTGCACCGCCGGGATGCGGCGCGGCTGTACCGGCTGGCCCTGGAGGCCGGCGCCCAGGGCGGCCCGTTCCACGCCATCGCCGAGGAGGGCGTGCCGCTGCGCCGTGTCGCCGAAGCCATCGGCGCGCGGCTGGGCCTGCCCACGGTGTCGAAAAGGCCGGACGAGGCGGCCGCCCATTTCGGGTGGTTCGCCTTCTTCGCCGGCATCGATTGCCCGACCTCCAGCGCCCACACCCGCGCCCTGCTGGGATGGGAGCCGCGTGAGACCGGCCTCGTCGCCGACCTCGATCAGCCCGGCTATTTCACGGACTGACCGGCCGGCGGGGGGTTTCTGGGGGTTCCGGCCCTCAGGCCCCCTTGTTCTCCCGGTGGCGGCGCTCGATGGCGTCCCACAGGGTGGCCTCCAGCGCCGACCCGTCGAGCCGGTTGATCTCCTGGATGCCGGTGGGCGAGGTCACGTTGATCTCGGTCATGTAGTCGCCGATCACGTCGATCCCGACGAAGACCAGCCCCTTCTCGCGCAGCACCGGGCCGATGGCCTTGCAGATCTCCTGCTCGCGCGGGGTCAGCTCCGTCTTCTTGGCGCTGCCGCCGGCGTGGAAGTTGGCGCGGGCCTCGCCCTCCTGGGGCATGCGGCTGACGGCGCCGGCGGGCTCGCCGTCGATCAGGATGATGCGCTTGTCGCCCTGGCGGATCTCCGGCAGGTACTTCTGCACGATCACCGGCTCGCGGTAGAGCTGGGTGAACAGCTCCAGCAGCGAGCCGAGATTCTCGTCGTCCGGCTTCAGGTGGAAGACGCCGGCCCCGCCGTTCCCGAACAGCGGCTTGACGATGATGTCCTTGTGCTGCGCCCGGAAGTCCAGCACGGCCTGCTTGTCGCTGGTGATCAGCGTCGGCGGCATCAGGTCGGGGAAATGGGTGACGAACAGCTTCTCCGGCGCGTTGCGCACCTCCGCCGGGTCGTTCAGCACCAGCACCTTGGGCTGGATGTGCTCCAGCATGTGGGTGGCGGTGATGTAGGCCATGTCGAAGGGCGGGTCCTGGCGCATCAGCACCACGTCCATGGTCGACAGGTCGACGATCCGCGGCTCGCCCAGCGTGTAGTGGGCGCCCTTCTGGCGGACCACGGTCATCTCGCGCACGCGGGCGGTCAGGACGTTGCCGGTCAGGCTGAGGTCGCGCGGGTGGTAATGGTAGAGCGTGTGCCCGCGCTTCTGCGCCTCAAGCGCCATCATGAAGCTCGAGTCGGTGTCGATGTTGATGGACTCGATGGGGTCCATCTGGAAGGCGACGGCGAGGCTCATCCTGCGGGTCTCCGAAACGGGCTTTGAGTAAGGATCAGTTCAGTTGGTTCTTGAGCTGCTGGATCAGCGCGGCGACCTGATGGCGGTGCCGTTCGCTGGCGGTCAGCTCCAGGAATTTTTCCAGCGCGGCGATGGCGGCGGCGAGGTTGCCGTTGTGGGCCTCCAGCAGGCCGGTCTCCCGCCACAGCGACGCCTCGCCCGGCGCGAAAAGCCGCATCGCCTCCAGCACCTCCAGCGCGCGCGGTACGTCGCGGGCGGAAAGGTGGCGCAGCTTGATGTTGTTCTGGAGCCGCAACAGGATCTCGCGGTTGGACACCGTCTGGTAATGGCCGGGTTCCAGCTCCGCCGCGCTGCCGGCGGTGGCCTTCAGCAGATCGCGCAGGTCCACGGCGGTGCGCACCTGCCCCTCGTTGAAGGGGTCGAGGATGGCGCGGGCGCCGTCGGCCTCCAGCCGCACCAGGAAATGGCCGGGGAAGTTCAGCCCCAGCATCGTCCAGCCCTGCGAGCGGGCGGCGTGCAGGAACAGGATGCCCAGCGCCACCGGCAGGCCGCGGCGGCGGTCGATGACGCGCAGCAGGTTGGCGTTCTGCAGGTCGTCGTAGGTCTCGTGGTCGCCGGCGTAGCCGTGCCGCTCCACGATGACCTCGTGCAGCCAGGAGATGCGGGCCTCCAACCCGTCGAGGGTGGGCGAGACGCGCTCCGCCAGATCATGGGCGATATCGGCGAGGTGACGGCGGTAGTCGGCCAGCGCGGCGCCCGGCACCTCCAGCGCGCCCAGCGCCAGGGCGGCTTCGGCCAGATCGATCTGCTCGTCCGGCTGCTGCCCCACGCGGCGCAGGATCTCACGGGCCTCGGCGCGGCTGGTCACGGGCGGCGTCCTTCCTCTACAGCAGCCTTCGCGTCAGGCCCGCCACGCATCCGGCACATGGCGCGGCCAGGACCAAGGGGTAACGAGCATGACGTCGAAGCGCAAGACATAGCCCGCATACTGCGGGTTGGCCCCCAGATAGGCATGGGCGGCGCGGGCGAGGCGGCCCCGCTGGCGGGCGTTGACCGCCTCGTTCGCGGTGTCCCAGTCGCCGCGGGCCTTGACCTCGACGATGGCCAGAGTGTCTCCCCGCCGGGCCACGATGTCGATCTCTCCCATCGGGGTGCGCAGGCGGCTTTCCAGGATGCGGTAACCCTTCAGCCGCAACGCCAGCCGGCAGAGCTGCTCGGCGTAGCGGCCGTACGTCTCCGCCCGGCGGCGCAGGGCGTCCGGCGCGCTCATGGTTTCCCTTCCCGCGACAGCTCCAGCGCGCGGGCGTAGACGGCGCGCTTGTTCTGGCCGGTGCGGGCGGCCACGTCGGCGGCGGCGTCGCGGACCGACAGGCGGGTCAGCGCCTCGCGCAGCAGGGCGTCCACGTCGGCCTCGGTCGGGGTGGGCTCCTCGCCGGGCGGGCCGATGACCAGGACGACCTCGCCCTTCGGCGGGCCGGCCTCGGCGTAATGGGCGGCCAATTCCGGCAGGGTGCCGCGCCGCACCTCCTCGAAGAGCTTGGTCAGCTCCCGCGCCACCGCGGCCTCCCGCGCGCCGAGGATGTCGGCGAGGTCGGCCAGCGACTCGGGCAGGCGCTGCGGCGACTCGAAGAAGACCAGCGTGGCGGGAACGTTCTTCAGCTCCCCGGCGGCGGCGCGCCGGGCGCTGCTCTTGTTCGGCAGGAAGCCGGCGAACAGGAAGCGGTCGGTCGGCAGGCCGGACAGCACCAGCGCCGCCAGCGGGGCGGAGGCGCCGGGCAGCGTGGTGACCGCCACCCCCTCCGCCACGCACTCCCGCACCAGCTTGTAGCCGGGGTCGGAGACCAGCGGCGTGCCGGCGTCGGTGACCAGCGCGATGGATTCCCCCGCTTTCATGCGGCCGATCAGGACCGGACGCATCTTCGCCGCGTTGTGTTCATGATAGGAGACGAAGGGCGTGTGGATGCCATGGATGCCCATCAGCTTCGCCGTCACCCGCGTGTCCTCGCAGGCGATGGCGTCGGCGCGGCGCAGCGTGTCGAGCGCGCGCAGCGTGATGTCGGCGGCGTTGCCGATGGGGGTGGCGACCACATAAAGGCCGGCGCCGAGTTTACTTGCGGCCCTCGGCTCGCTACCTTCAGCGTCACCAGAGACGCCGGGCCCGGAAACGGGTTCGGGCGCCGGACCGGATGTGGAGATCGTTGGTGGCACGCTTGACGACACCTTTCTCGCGCGCTTGGGGGCAGCAGGCTGCCGCCGCCCTGTTGGTCGTTGGCACGCTTTCGGCCTGCTCGACTGTAAAGGCCCCGGCGCCGACGACTCAAGCGCCGCAAGCGCCGGTCGCCGCCGTTCCGGCCGCCCCGCAGACTTTGAAGGTGGCGATTCTGCTGCCGCTGTCCGGGTCGAGCGCCGCCATCGGGCAAGCCATGCTGGAATCGGCGCAGATGGCGCTGTTCGATCTGGCCGGCGACCGGTTCGAGCTGCTGCCCCGCGACACCAAGGGCACGCCGTCCGGCGCCGCCGACGCGGCGCGGCAGGCCATAGCCGAGGGGGCGAGCCTGATCCTCGGCCCGCTGTTCGCCGCCGATGTGGCGGCGGTGAAGCCGGTCGCCCAGGCCGCGGGCGTGGACGTTCTGGCCTTCACCAACGACTGGACCCAGGCCGGCAACGGCACCTATGTGCTGGGCTTCGTGCCCGCCGATCAGGTGACCCGCGTGGTCGGCTTCGCCCGCTCGCGGGGCGCCACGCGCTACGTCGCGCTGGCTCCGCGCACCGCCTATGGCGACGCCGTGGTCAACGCGGTGCAGGCCGCCTCGCGCCAGTTCGGCGGGCAGGTGGCGCAGGTCGAGCGCTACGACCCGGCGGTGACCGACCTCGCCCAGCCGGCGCGGCAGGTGACCCAGGCCGGCGTGCAGCCGCAGGCGGTCATGCTGGCCGAAGGCGGGCCGCGCGCCCAGGGGCTGGCGTCGGCGCTGTCCGCCAACGGGCTGAACACCCAGCAGGTCAAGCTGCTCGGCACCGGCCTGTGGGACGAGCCCGGCCTGGGCCAGGAACCCGCCCTGGCCGGCGCCTGGTTCGCCGCCCCGGCGCCGCAGAGCCGCGCCGACTTCGAGTCGCGCTTCGAGAGGACCTACGGCCGCAAGCCGCCGCGCATCGCCACCCTGTCCTACGACGCCACGGCCATCGCCGCGGTGCTGGCCAAGATGCCCGACCCGTCGGGCCGCTTCGACCGCGCGGCGCTGAACAACCCCAACGGCTTCGAAGGCATGGACGGCATCTTCCGCCTGCGCGCGGACGGCGTCGTGGAGCGCGGACTGGCCGTTCTGGAGGTCACCCCCGGCGGTCCCCGCGTGCTCGACCCTGCCCCGTCCAGCTTTGAAGTGCTGGGGCAGTGATCGTACAGTGCTGATGTGAAGAGGATTTTTTAACCACGAAGGCACAAAGACACGAAGGATTTCACGAAGAACGTTGTGACGGCCTTTGTGTCTTCATGTCTTTGTGGTGAACCGCGAACTTATCCGTGCTGCTTCGCCAGACGGCGGGCGTTGGCGCGGACGGTGCGGTAGGCGGGGGTCATGCCGGCCTGGGTCAGGGCCGTGACCGACTCGACCATGTAAAGCGCGGCGTGGATGCCGGCCTCCACCGACTCGGTGACGGTGCGGTGCTGCAACTCCACCAGATCGGCGGGGCTGCGGCACTGGCCGAGGCCGCTCACCATCACCATGGCGACCTGAAGCTGGCCCTGCATGAGGGTCATCCAGGCCTGCTGCATCTCGCCGATGCCCTTGGCGACGGCATGGGTGGCCTCCACCATCGCCTCCACCTTCTCGGAGCCCATGCGGACGAACTCCGGGTTGGCGAGGTCGATGGGATTGTTCATGGCCGCCGCCATCATGGCGGTTCGGTAGCCGATCGTCTGGGCCGCCGCCACCCCCATCTCGCCGGTCTTGACGCCGGTCCGGGTCAGATCGCCCGCCACCGTCAGAAAGCGTTGCGTCGGTTCGCCGTTGCCGGCCTTGCCTCTCGACATTCGCTCCACCTCACCAAAGGACCCGTCCGGAGCAAAAGCCCCGGCCGGGCCGAAAAAACCGTAACCCGGACGCCAACGCTGCACTGCAGCATTTGGTTCCGCGTCCAGTCTTTACAGGGAAGCGAGCGCGCGGTCGAGATCTTCGACGATGTCCTGGGCATCCTCCAACCCGACGGACAGGCGGAGCAGGTTCGGACGGATGTTCGCCGCCGCCTTCTCCTCCACCGTCAGCTTGGAATGGGTGGTGGTGTCGGGGTGGGTGATCAGGCTTTTCGAATCGCCCAGATTGTTGGAGATCATCACCATCCGCAGATCGTTCAGGGCGCGGAAGGCCTCGTCCTTGCCGCCCTTCAGGAAGATCGACAGCATGGTGCCGCCACCGGTCATCTGGCTGCGGCAGAGGTCGTGCTGCGGGTGGCTGGGCAGGCCCGGATAGAGCACCCGCTCCACCTTCGCGTGGCCTTCCAGGAACTCCGCCACCGTCAGGGCCGACGCGCTCTGCGCCGACACACGCAGTTCCAGCGTCTCCAGCCCCTTCAGCAGCAGCCAGGCGTTGAAGGGCGAAATGGTCGGGCCGGTGTGGCGCAGATAGGGGTGGATCACGTCCGACCCGTACTGCTTGTCGCTGGTCAGGATGATGCCGCCCAGACAGCGGCCCTGGCCGTCGATGTGCTTGGTCGCCGAATAGACGACGACGTCGGCCCCCATCTCGAACGGGCGCTGCAGCACCGGCGTGGCGAAGGCGTTGTCGACCACCACCTTGGCCCCGGCCTTGTGGGCGAGATCGCTGACCGCGCGCAGGTCGACGACCTCCAGACCCGGATTGCTGGGCGTCTCCAGGAAGACGACCTTGGTCGGCTTGGCCAACGCCTCTTCCCACTGGGACAGGTCGGTGCCGTCGACGAAGACCGCCTCGACCCCGAAGCGGGCCGACAGCTCCTTGATCACCCAGTAGCAGGAGATGAACAGCGAGCGCGGCGCCACGATGCGGTCGCCGGTGCGCAGGTTCGACCACAGGGCGCCGTGCACCGCGGCCATGCCGCTGGTGGTGGCGTAGGCCCAGGCCGCCCCCTCATACTCGCACAGCCGGTCCTCGAACATCGCCGTGGTCGGGTTGCGGAAGCGCGAATAGACGTGGCGGGAGCCGTCATTGACGAAGGCGCTCTCCGCCTCCTCCGCCGAGCCGTAGACGAAGCCGGAGGTCTGGTAGAGCGCCTCGCAGGTCTCGTCGAAGGACGAACGGCGGACGCCGCCATGGACCAGACGGGAGCGCGGGCGAAGCCCCGCGACGTTCGGATTGCGATGATCGGTGCGCGCCATGGCCGCTTTGTCTCCTCTGTCCGCCGGCGGGGCAGACCGGCACAACAAAAAACGCCCCGACCGATCGGGTCGAGGCGCGGACGCGGCTCGGACCTTTTTAGCGGATTGTTTTACGTGGCCCGCAAGCCGGTCGACCAAATCACCACGTGCCCACGCTTTTAGGACCGCCGCGGCGCGCCGTCAAGGGACAAGGGAGCCGTGACAAAAAGAGGCCGCCCTGCGTCAACATCGCGCAGGACCCGATGCCGCCGCCCGCTTGCCCAGCGAAGGCCCGGCACCGGATCATGGCCACCGGACGTCAGCAAGGGGTGCGGGCCGTGCAGTATCGCAAGGAGCAGGAGCGGCACTTCGTCCGTCTGGTGCTCACCGGGCGCTTTACCAGCCAGGACGCCGCCCCGGTGCGGCAAGCCATCGCCGACGTGAAGAACGGGACGGAGCGTCGTCATCTTCTCGACCTGACCGGGCTGGAGTTCATCGACAGCACGGGCGTCGGCCTGCTGCTGGTGATGAATGGGGAGGCCCTGTCGGCGGGCAAGGCCCTGTCCCTGCTCTGCGCTTCCGGGCAGGTGCGCAAGGTGGTGGACCTGACCCGCATCGCCATGATCATCCCGGTGCACGAGACGGTGGCCGACTATCTCGCCGCCAGCGTGCCGGAGGCCCTGCTGGCCGCCACCCATCCCTGCGCGCCGGGCGAGGACCCGATGGCCGTCGCCGTCCGCGCGCTTCACGCCAAACCGGTCCTGCCGCCCGCGATCGTACCGCCGGATTCACTCGGTCGGGGCGGCGCTTCCGGGTAGGCCGCTCGCAGCGCGGGCGCGGGCTTCCCATCTGAAGCACCGGACAGAGTCCGTTCCGCGTTGGGGAGGCACCGAATGGTTCATCTGCACAAGTCGCTGGAATCCGAAGCGTCGAAGGCCGCCGAGCGGGAGGGCCGCTCGCTCGACCAGTTCGTGAACGAGGCGGTGGAGGAGAAGCTGCGCCACGCGCAACGCCCCGTCGCCCAACGTCATGTCACCCCCATCCGCGACCGCGGCGCCCCGATGGACGAGGACGTGGTGGAGCGGGCGTGATCCTGACCGGTGGGATCAACGCCATCGCATTTGGCGTCCCAACCCTCTCCCGCCCCGGGAGAGGGTGCCCGCGCAACGGGCGGGGAAGGGTCGCACGAGGATCAGCGCACCAATCCTTGGCAGCACCCTCTCACCCTTCCCACGCTTCGCGCGGGCCCCTTCCCTCTCCCGGGGCGGGAGAGGGCGAATCATTTCCGTTCATAGAAGCAACCCCCTCAGACGGTACAACTCATCCAGCGCCTGCCGCGGCGTCAGGCTGTCCGGGTCGATGGATTTCAGCGCCTCCTCCACCCGTGACGGCTCCGGCGGGATGGCGGGGGATGCCGCCGGGGCCGGCGGCTGGCGCTTCAGGGCGGCGCTGAACAGCGGCAGATCTTCGGCAAGACGGTGGATGGCGGCGTTCTGGTCGCCCGATTCCAGGATGGTCAGCACCTCCTCGGCGCGGCCCACCACGGCGCCGGGCAGCCCGGCCAGCTTCGCCACATGGATGCCGTAGCTGCGGTCGGCCGCCCCCGCCGTCACCTCGTGCAGGAAGACCACGTCGCCCTGCCATTCCTTGATGCGCATGGTGTGGCAGGACAGGCCCGGCAGCTTGCCGGCCAGCATGGTCAGCTCGTGATAGTGGGTGGCGAACAGCGCGCGGCAGCGGTTGACGTCGTGCAGATGCTCCACGCAGGCCCAGGCGATCGACAGGCCGTCGAAGGTCGCGGTGCCGCGCCCGATCTCGTCCAGGATGACCAGCGCGCGGTCGCCGGACTGGTTCAGAATGGCCGCCGTCTCCACCATCTCCACCATGAAGGTGGAGCGGCCCCGCGCCAGATCGTCGGCGGCACCCACGCGGCTGTAGAGCCGGTCCACCACCCCGATGTGCGCGCTCTCCGCCGGGACGAAGCTGCCCATCTGGGCGAGCACGGCGATCAGCGCGTTCTGGCGCAGGAAGGTCGATTTGCCGGCCATGTTCGGGCCGGTCAGCAGCCACAGCCGGTTGTCCGAAGCGAGGTCGCAGTCGTTGGCGACGAAGGGGCCGGCGTTGCCGGCATCCAGCACCGCCTCCACCACAGGGTGGCGCCCGCCCTTGATGGAGAAGGCGAGGCTGCCGTCCACCACCGGCCGGTTGTAGCGCCGCTCCGCCGCCAGCTCGGCCAGCGCGGCGGCGACATCCAGCGCGGCCAGCGCGTGGGCGGCCTGGGCGATGGCCTCGGCGCGGCTGGTCACCTCCTCCACGAGGTCGTTGAACAGCTCCAGCTCCACGGCCAGCGCCTTGTCGGCGGCTTCGGAGATGCGGCGCTCCAGGTCCGACAGCTCCACCGTGCCGAAGCGCACGGCGTTCGCCATGGTCTGGCGGTGCATGAAGACCTCGCGCCCCTTCTCGGACATCAGCTTGTCCGCGTGGGTCGCCGTCACCTCGATGTGATAGCCGAGCACGTTGTTGTGCTTGATCTTCAGCGCCGGCACCCCGGCGATGCCGGCGTATTTGACCTGAAGCCCGGCGATCAGCCGCCGGCTCTCGTCGCGCAGCGTCACCAGCTCGTCCAGCGCGTAGGAATAGTCGCGCGCGATGAAGCCGCCGTCGCGGGCGAGCAGCGGCAGCTCCGGCGCCAGCGCCTGCGTCAGCTGGTTGACCAGCTCGCTGTGCTCGCCCAGCCCCTTGGCCACGGCGCCCAGCCCGTCGGGCAGCGGTCCGCCGGGATGGCCGTTGAGCAGCAGACGGATGGCCGAGGCCTGGGCCAGTCCGTCGCGCACGGCCGCGAGGTCGCGCGGGCCGCCGCGCCCCAGCGTCAGGCGGGACAGGGCGCGCTCCAGGTCCGGGCAGCGGCGCAGCGCCTCGCGCAGGTCGGCGCGCAGCCGCTCCTCGTTCAGCGCGAACGCAACCATGTCCAGCCGCTTGGCGATGGCGGCGGGGTTGGTCAGTGGCGCCGAGAGCTGGGCGGCGAGCAGACGCGCCCCCGCCCCGGTCACCGTGCGGTCGATGGTGGCGAGCAGGCTGCCGCGCCGCTCCCCCGTCAGGGTGCGGGTCAGCTCCAGGTTGCGGCGGGTCGCCGCGTCGATTTCCATGACGGCGCCGGGGCCGAGCCGGCGCGGCGGCGACAGGCGCGGCACGCGGCCCTTCTGCGTCAGCTCCACATAGGCGACCAGCGCGCCGGCCGCCGCCACCTCGGCGCGCGAGAACTGGCCGTAGGCGTCCAGCGTGCCGACGCCGTAGAGGGCGAGCAGCCGCTGCCGCCCGTTCTCGCTGTCGAAGCGCGGGGTCGGCTGCACGGTCAGGCGGGACTTCCATTCGCCCCACAGCTCGTAGAGGTCGGGGCTCTGGCACAGCTTCTCGGAAACCAGAACCTCCTGCGGGTCGAGGCGGCCGAGCGCGGCGCCCAGCCCGGCGCGCTCCACCGGCTGCACGACCAGCTCACCGGTGGACAGCTCCAGCCAGGCCAGCCCGAGGCCGCCCGCCGCTTCGGCCACCGCGGCCAGCCAGTTGGAGGCGCGGGAGTCGAGCAGGCTGTCCTCGGTCAGCGTGCCGGGGGTGACGATGCGGATGACGCCGCGCTTCACCACCGACTTGGAACCGCGCTTCTTGGCCTCCGCCGGGTCCTCCATCTGTTCGCAGATGGCGACGCGGAAGCCCTGGCGGATCAGGCGCTGCAGGTAGGATTCATGGCTGTGGACCGGAACGCCGCACATCGGGATGTCCTCGCCCAGATGCTGGCCGCGCTTGGTCAGCGCGATGTCCAGCGTCCGGGCGGCGTTCACCGCGTCCTCGAAGAACATCTCGTAGAAATCGCCCATCCGGTAGAACAGCAGGCAGTCGGGATGGGCCTGCTTGATCTCCAGATACTGCGCCATCATCGGAGTGGCGTCGGGAGGAATGACGGCGGTGGGCGAAGTGGCGGCGGACGCGTCGGACACAGGTCTTCAACCGGTTGCGTTGTGGCGGGCAAGGTCTGGCCGGCACCCTAGCACGCCCGCGCTGGTGCCGCGATGACCGCTTCGTTAGACTGTTCGATGCCCGTAGAACGAGCAAGCCGAAGCCGAAGGAGACCGCCGTGACGCAAGCGCCCGAGAACACAGATGGCCCGACCACGAACGGCCAGGACACCGTCCGGGAGGTGCGCGAGGTCGTCGCCCTGTTCAAGACCCGCGAGTCGTTCGACAAGGCCGTGGCCGCCCTTCTGGACGCCGGCTTCGACCGCGACGACCTGTCGGTTCTGGCCAGCCACACCTCGCTGGAGGCCGCCGACCAGCGCCCGCAGGCCCCGACGGACGAGGCCCTGACCGGTCTGGTGGGTGAGCTGAAATACGCTTTCCCCCTGACCACCGCCGGGCTTCTCGCCATCGTCGGTGGCCCGATCGCCGCGCCGCTGGCGGCCATCGTCGCCGCCGGCCTGGGCGGCGTCGCCATCAAGGATTACCTGGACGAACTGACCAGCCACCCCGACACGGACGAGTTCGGCCGCGCGCTGGAGGCCGGCGGCGTCATCCTGTGGGTGCGCACCGCCGACGTCGAGGACGAGGTGGAGGCGGCGGAGATTCTGGAAGGCAACGGCGGCGCCAACATCCACCTGTCGGTGCGCGAAGAGTAGGCGGGAAAGAAACGCCGTTCGTCAGGCGGCGCGGGCGCGCCTCTCGCCTCCGCCGCCGACCACGGTCAGGCCGCGCCGGCGGAACTGCGCCCGCACCACCGAGGCCCAGCCCTTGCGGATCTGGGCGATCTTGACGGCGTCGGAGGCCCTGGCGTCGGTGGCGGTTCCGCAAATCTCGAACAGAAGCGCATCGCCGATGGAGCCGGGGCACAGCGCCAGGGCATGCACCAGCCAGGCCATCAGCTCGGCCGGGGTATGGCGCGGCAGGCCGCGCTCCGCCAGGGTCAGGGCGTTCCCGAGGTTCGCCAGCTCCCGCCGTGCCGTTCCGGGGTTCGGGATCATCAATGGCCTCCCTCGCGCGTGTCTCACTGGCAGCTCCTTACCTCTTTGGATTGGAGCGCGTCAGTGACGGCCATCACAGCGGCACTCCGAATGGGATCATGCAGGAAACAGACGGCAGCCTCTTTTGGTGTGCCGCGTGCGAATTATCCTCTTTCCCGTTATAGTCGGGACGCCGCACGGTTCGTCGCACCCCTCGCATCCCTGGGAAGGCTCACGTTTTGCCGATGCTCTCCACCCGCGCCGCCTCCGCCGACGCGTCCGACGCCAAGGACGCCGGCACAGCCAACATCCCCAACAAGCGCGCGATCCTGTCCCGGCGCAAGCTGGCGGAGGACCTGGAGACGCTGGTGGCGGAGCATGGAACCGGCGACAAGCTGCGCCCCGCCCTGATCGCCCGACTGCGCGGCGCGCTGAACGACGGGCGGGCGGAGGTGCGCGCCCGCTTCGAGGCCAAGGGATCGGGCGAGGATTGCGTGCGGCAGAACTGCTACCTCGCCGACGGGGTGGTGCGCTCGTTGGCCGACCTCACGGTCACCCACATCTTCCCGACCCCCAACCCGACCTCCGGCGAGGTGTTCGACATCGTCGCCACCGGCGGCTATGGCCGGGGTGAGCTGGCCCCCTTCTCCGACATCGACCTGCTGTTCCTGCTGCCCTACAAGCGCACCCCGCGGGTGGAGCAGGTGGTCGAGTACATGCTCTACATCCTGTGGGACCTCGGGCTGAAGGTCGGCCACGCGGTGCGCAGCGTCGACGACTGCATCCGCCAATCCAAGGCCGACGTGACCATCCGCACCGCCATCCTGGAGTCGCGCTACCTCTGGGGTCCGCGCAAGCTGTTCACCGAGCTGCGCCGCCGCTTCGACCGCGAGGTGGTGGCCGGCACCGGGCCGGAGTTCGTCGAGGCCAAGCTGGCCGAGCGCGACAACCGCCACCTGAAGCTGGGCGACAGCCGCTATGTGCTGGAACCCAACCTGAAGGACGGCAAGGGGGGCCTGCGCGACCTGCAGACGCTGTTCTGGATCGCCAAGTACCTGTACCGGGTCGAGGACGTGGACGATCTGGTCGGCAAGAAGGTGCTGCTGCCGGAGGAGGCGCAGCGCTTCGCCAAGGCGCAGAACTTCCTGTGGACCGCGCGCTGCCACCTGCACTACCTGACCGGTCGCATGGAGGACCGGATGACCTTCGACGTCCAGACGTCGATCGGCAACCGCATGGGCTACACCGACCACGCCGGGACCAAGGGCGTGGAGCGCTTCATGAAGCATTACTTCCTGGTCGCCAAGGATGTCGGCGACCTGACCCGCATCTTCTGCGCGGCGCTGGAGGCGGAATCGAAGCGCCCGCCCAAGTTCAACATCCTGCGGCTGGCCGCGCTGGCCCGCCGCAAGGACGTGGACGGCTTCGTGGTGGACGGCGAGCGGCTGAACGTCCGCAGCGACCGCCAGTTCAAGGACGAGCCGCTGGACATGATCCGGCTGTTCCACACCGCCCAGCAGAACGATATCGACATCCACCCCAACGCGCTGCGCGCCATCACGCGCTCGCTGTCGGTGGTGGGGCCGAAGCTGCGCGCCGACTTGGAGGCCAACCGGCTGTTCCTGGAGATCCTGACCGGCCGCAAGGACCCGGAGATCACGCTGCGCCGCATGAACGAGGCCGGGGTGCTGGCCCGCTTCATCCCCGACTTCGGCCGGGTGGTCGCGCAGATGCAGTACGACATGTACCACGTCTACACGGTGGACGAGCACACGCTGTTCGCGCTGGGCATCCTGCACAAGATCGAGATGGGCGAGCTGACCGACGAGCTGCCGCTGTCGTCGGAGGTGATCCACAAGGTGGTGTCGCGGCGCGCGCTCTACGTCGCCGTGCTGCTGCACGACATCGCCAAGGGCCGCGGCGGCGACCATTCCATCCTCGGCGCGCGGGTGGCGGAGAAGCTGTGCCCGCGGCTCGGCCTGACGGCGGAGGAAACGGAGACGGTCGCCTGGCTGGTGCGCTGGCACCTCGCCATGTCCTACACCGCCTTCAAGCGTGACCTGGAGGACGACAAGACGGTGCGCGACTTCGTCTCGCTCGTCCAGTCGCCGGAGCGGCTGCGGCTGCTGCTGGTTCTCACCGTGGCGGACATCCGGGCGGTCGGGCCGCAGCGTTGGAACAACTGGAAGGCCACGCTGCTGCGCGAACTCTACAACCGCTCGGAGGAGGTGATGTCCGGCGGCCTGTCGGTCGAAGGGCGCGGGCGCCGCATCCAGGCCGCCCAGGCGGCGCTGCGGGCCGAGCTGTCCGACTTCGACGACGCCGATTTCGAGCGGCACATCGCGCTCGGCTACCCCGCCTACTGGCTGGCCTTCGACGCGGAGACGCTGGGCCGGCAGGCGCGGCTGGTCCGCGAGGCGCTGCGCGACGAACGCCCGCTGACCGTCAACACGCGCATCGACCGCGGCCGGGCGATCACCGAGGTGACGATCTTCGCCACCGACCACCACGGCCTGTTCTCCCGCCTCGCCGGGGCACTGGCGGCGGCGGGGGCGGACATCGTGGACGCCCGCATCTTCACCATGACCAACGGTATGGCGCTGGACGTCTTCACCGTGCAGGACGCGGCGGGCGGCGGCGCCTTCGAGAGCGGCGACAAGCTCGCCAAGCTGTCGGTGATGATCGAGAAGGTGCTGTCCGGCCAGTTGAAGCCGCTGCACGACCTGACCAAGCGCAAGGCCCCGCACGCCAGCCGCACCCGCGTCTTCCACGTGCCGCCGCGCGTGCTGATCGACAACAACGCCTCCACCACCCACACGGTGATCGAGGTCAACGGGCGCGACCGCCCCGGCCTGCTCTACGACCTGACCCGCGCGCTGACCAACCTGACCCTGCAAATCTCGTCGGCGAAGATCTCAACCTACGGCGAGAAGGCCATCGACGTCTTCTATGTGAAGGACGTCTTCGGCCTGAAGGTCACCCACGAGAGCAAGCTGGCCCAGATCCGCGAACGGCTGCTGCACGCGCTCGCCGATCCGGCGGGCTGAGGACGGTGGTGAAAGCCGGACCTCAGGACAGCCGGTCCTCCGCCCAGCCGTCGAGCGCCTTGGCGGCCAGACCGGCCAGAACGCCGGTCGCCATGCCGGCGGCGTAGTCGGACGCCCAGTGCCGCTCGGTGGCGAGGCTCGACCAGCCCACCGCCGCGGCGAAGCCCAGGCTGACCATGGTCGCCGGGGAGAGGCCGCGGTTCAGCCCGACCGCCATGGTCAGCGCCGACACGTTGATGGCGTGGCCGGAGGGGAAGGAGGCGTGCTTGCCGTCGGCCTTGCCCCAGCGGCTGGGGTCGCGGCCCTGGTTCGGGCGGGCGCGGCAGACGACGCGCTTGATCCCCTTGCCGGCCACCGTCCCCAACGCGATGGCCATCAGCCCCTGCCGGGCGAGGCGCGACCAGCCCGGCTTCTCCATACCCAGCCCGGCGGCCCACAGCGCCGCCAGCGCCGGCATCAGCACCATACGGGAACTGGGCATCTGGAGCCCGTCGCGCAGGGCCGGCGCCCCCACGCCCAGGGCGACGGCCTTGCGGTGGGCGGTTCCGTCCAGCCCGTTCACGCCGTCGATCACGCGGTCCGTGAAACCCTCGTCGCTCATCTCGCGGATCTCCCAAAGCACGCCCCCATCACCGCGGAGGCCAAGCGTAAAACAGCCGCGCTGCCGTTTCGTGCCCGCATGGTCCCGCAAGGCAGGGGTGCCCGTCATGAGAGGTGCCGCTTTGGCAATCGCCGACCATGCGGCAATGCCCCCTCTCCCTGGAGGAGAAAGGGCTTTAGAAAGACCCTGGAGTCGGCGATTGCCAAGCCGGTCCGCGGCGACGCTTTGGCAATCGCCGACCATCCGGCCAGACATCGACAAGACCACCTTATGAAATCCCGAGTCGCGACTCGCCTGCCCCGCCCCGCCTTGGCAATCGCCGACCAATGCCCGAGTCGTCACGAGTCACCGATGATTCCCACAAGATCCCTTGGCGAACGCCGACGAGTCTTCTGGCAATCGCCGACGCACCCCCGAGTCGTCCCCAGGCAATCGCCGACCTAGCAAATAGACTCCAGCAATTAGGTCTCAATTAGCCTCGTCGGCGATCGCCAAATGGACTCTCCCGGCGGTGCATGGTCGACTGCAGGCAGAATGGACGGGGGGACCTATGGGCGACGTGCACCAACTCATCATGACGCATGGCCGGCGCGAGGCGCGGAACCTCGTGGACCCGAAGCGCGCCAGCGTTGTCGATGTCGCGGCGGCGGTGCTGGAAGATGAGTCCAACGCGCTGGGCATCACCTATTCCGGATTCTGCCTGACCAGCCTGCCCCACCGGAAGCTGGCGCCGGACGCCGAATGGCGCCGCGACCAGGGCCGCGTCACCCTGCTGGTCGAGCCGGGCAAGGAGCGCAAGCGCGACGGCAGCCTGATGCCGGTCGGCGTCCCCTACGGCGCCAAGGCGCGGCTGATCCTGCTCTATCTCCAGACCCGCGCCATCCAGGACAACAGCCGCGAGATCGAGCTTGGCCGCTCGATGAACGATTGGCTCGACCGCATGGGCGTGTCGGCGGGCGGCAGCACCTACAAGGCGGTGCAGGAGCAGGCGACCCGCATCAACCTGTGCCGCCTGACCTTCTTCTGGGACAAGGACGGGGCGGAGGGCTTCGCCAAGGAGAACATCGTCAACGGCGGCATCCGCCTGCGCGACGACGACGGCCAGGGCACGCTGTGGCGCGAGACGGTGCAGCTTTCGGAAACCTTCTTCGCCGCGCTGAAGCGCTCCCCCGTCCCGATCTGGGAGCCGGCGATCCGCCACATCGGCGGCTGTTCGATGGCGATCGATGTCTATGTCTGGCTGGCCTACCGGCTGCACGTGCTGCGCGACCCGATTCCGGTGACCTGGAAGGCGCTCTTCACGCAGTTCGGCGGCGGCTACAAGGAGCTGAAGCACTTCAAGCCGGAGTTCCGGGTGGCGCTGGATCTGGCGCTGGCCGTCTACGAGGCCGCTCGGGTGGAGTTCTCCGACACCGGGGTGCTGCTCTACCCGTCGCCCCCGCCGATTCCAGAGCGCAAAGTCCTCCCCGCCGCGCGCGGGTAAGTCGGCGGCGGGCAAGTCGGCGATTGCCAACCCGCCCGGCTCCGGAATCGGAGTCGGCGATTGCCAGAGGCCGAAGCTTCAGCGTCCCAAAAACGGGCAAGCGGAGCTTCGCCTATCCCGCCTTGAAGGCCTGCACATTGCCGCCATCCCGCGTGTAGACCTGCATGGGGCGGCAGGTCTCGTCCATCTTGATGATGAGGACGCCGGCCTTGTCGCGCGGATAGAGCCACATCTCGTACTGCGACACCCGCGCGCTCGGCCCGGTGCGCTGCTCGCTGTAGATCGCGGCCCGGAACTGCCCGACCGGAATCCCCTCCCCGGCCAGGACGGAGGCGACGGGACGGTTGCAGGCTCCCTTCACCATGCCGTTCAGCGCCTCCACCGCTCCGGGCGCGGGCTCCGCGCTGCGCGGCGGCGCCAGCGAGGCGCAGGCGCCGAGGCCGAGAAAGCCGGCGCACAGGATGATTCCGGCGGTCCTGCGATTGCGCGAACGGCGTCCGGCGTGACGATGCATCGCGGCCTCCCTGCCCATTGGCGGTGTTGGTTGGCGGTGTGTGGTTACCCCAGCGCAAACACCGGGACGGGGAAAAGGTTCTCATCCGGCCTTTGGCAATCGCCGACCATCCGGGAATCCGCCGGACAGAAAAAAGGCGGGGCACCGCGGCCCCGCCTTCCCTTCCGCCGAATCGGCCGGATCGACTCAGTCCACCTGGACCTTCTCGCCGTTTTTCCAGGCCCAGAACACGTAGCCCGGCTGCTTCAGGTCGCCCTTGTCGTCGAAGGACAGCGACCCGACCACCGTGTCGAAGGACGGGCCGGCGCGCAGCGCCTTCGCCACGGCGTCGGACTTGGCGCTGTTGGCCTTCTGCACGGCCTCGGCGTAGGTCTGCACCGCCGCGTAGGCGAACAGGGTGAAGCCGTCGGTGCGGATGTTCTTGGCCTGCAGGGCCTCCACCACCGGCTTGGCGGCGGGGTTGCGCTGCGGGTCGGGGGAGAAGGTGAACAGCGTGCCTTCCGCCGTGTCACCCGCGATGTTCCAGTAGGACTGCGGCTGGATGCCGTCGGCGCCGATGATCTGCGGGCGGAACTGCTGGTCCGCCGCCTGGCGGGCGATCAGGCCCAGCTCCTGGTCGTAGCCGCCGTAGTAGAGCACGTCCACCCCGTCCGACTTCAGCCGGGTGACGAGGGCGGAATAGTCCTTCTCGCCGGCGGTGATGCTGGTGAAAGCGGCCTCGGTGATGCCGGCGGCGTTCAGGCGGCGCTTCACGTCGTCGGCGAGGCCCTGGCCGTAGGCCTGCTTGTCGTGGACGATGGCGACCTTCTTGCCCTTGTAGCGGTCGGCGATCAGCTTGGCCGCCACTTCGCCCTGCTGGTCGTCGCGGCCGCAGACGCGGAAGACGTTCTTCAGGCCGCGGTCGGTGAGCTGCGGGCTGGTCGCGGTGGGGGAGATCATCACGATCCCCTCCTCGCCATAAACGTTGGAGGCGGCGATCGAGGCGCCGGAGCAGACATGGCCGATCACCGCGGCGACGTTCTGGCCGACCAGCTTGTTGGCGGCGGCCACCGCCTGCTTGGCGTCGCAGGCGTCGTCGGCGATGGTCAGGACCAGCTTCTGGCCCAGCAGCCCGCCCTTGGCGTTGATGTCGGCCACGGCGGCCTCGACGCCGGCGCGGGTCTGCTCGCCATAGGCGGCGGCGGCGCCGGTCATCGGACCGGCCAGCGCGATGGTGATGTCGGCCTGGGCGGCCCCGGCCCACAGGCCGGCCCCCAAGGCGACGGCGGCGGCGGTCACAGCCAGCTTCGCACGGATCATGGGTGGATTCCTCTCTCCGGGAACGGGTTCTTTTTATCGAACGCTTTCGGGTCGGAGACCGCGGACGCCGCCTCCGAAACAGGCAAACAAGCAAAGGGACGGGTTCGGCGCAATGGGCAAACAGGCACAGGCTGCCGCACGCCCGGCGCATGACACGGCCATCGGGATGGCGGTGGACCGGCTCAGTCGACCAGTTCGCGTTGCGCGACGTCAGGGGGCGCCTGGGTGTCCGGAGCCAGGGCCGTCGGAGCCAGAGCCAGGGCGATGGCCCGGCGCAGATCGTCGGCCAGGACGGGCTTGTGCAGGATGCTGAACTTGCCGGCCTCGGCCTCGGCCAGACGCTCGGGGGTGGTGTCGCCGGTCACCAGGATGCCGGGGATCGGGCGTTTCGACCGGCGCCGCACCTCGCGGATGGTCTCGGTGCCGGTGTGCCCCTCGCCCAGCCGGTAATCGGCGACGATCACGTCCGGATCGGGGTGGCGGCGCAGCACCTCCACCGCCTCGCCGAAGCTGCCGGCGGGATGCACCTCATGTCCCCATTGCTGGATCATCGCGCACAGCCCCTCGCGGACGATGGGGTCGTCCTCGACCACCAGCACGCGGGCACCGGCCCGCATGCGGGCGGTCACGGGGAAGTCTTCCGGCAGCGTCTCGGCCGGAGCGGGAGGATCGGCGAGCGGCACCTCCACCCGGAAGACCGATCCGCGCCCCGGTTCGGAGCGCAGGCTGACCGGGTGGTTCAGCATGCCGGCGAGCCGGCGCACCACGGCGAGCCCGAGGCCCAACCCCTGGTCGCGGTCGCGGCTGGCGTTCCCGACCTGCACGAACTCCTGGAAAATGTCCTCCTGCCGGTCGGTCGGGATGCCGATGCCGGTGTCCCACACCTCGATCCGCAGCACCGCGCCGCGCCGCCGGCAGCCGACCAGGATGCGCCCGCGGTTGGTGTAGCGCAGCGCGTTCTCCACGAGGTTCTGAAGGATGCGGCCGAGCAGCATCGGGTCGCTGTCCACATGGGCGCCGCAGGGCATGATGTGCAGCAGCAGCCCCTTGCGCACCGCCACCGGACGGCTGTTGGCGGCGATGCGGTCCAGAAGCTCCGTCACCGGGAAGGCCGTGCGCTTCGGCTCCACCGCCCCGGCCTCCAGCCGCGACACGTCCAGCAGCCCGTCGAGCAGCATCTTCAGGGCGCCCAGCGCGCGGTCCATGGTGGTCAGGATCTTGCGCATGGCGGGGTCGGTGGCGCGGGTGGACAGCGCCTCCATCAGCAGCATCAGCGACTGCACGGGCTGGCGCAGGTCGTGGCTGGCCGCCGCCAGGAACTTCGACTTGCCGATGTTGGCGCGGTCGGCCTCCCGACGCGCCTCGGCCAGCGCGGCCTGGGCGGTCTTGTGCTCGGTGATGTCGCGGACGGTGGCGATCACGCTGACCAGCCTCCCGCCGGCGCCGCGCACCGGCGAAGCGCGCAGCTCCAGCCAGACCTCCGGCGCATCGCCTTCCAGACCCGCGCCTGGACGCAGGAATTCCGCCCGCATGTCCCCGGCGTCCTCGGCGCCGTCGCACAGCGGGAACAGGCCCGTCTCATCCCCCATCAGTCCGGCCAGCACCTCCCGCACGGCGCGCCCGTCGGCGGCGCCCGGACCGATCCCCATCAGCCGGGCGAAGGCCGGGTTGGTGTAGACCACCGGCGAGCCGGGCCGGGTGGCGTCGGCGATCAGGATGCCGTCGCCGCTCCATTCCATGGCGCGGTTGCGGATGCGCAGCGCCCGGTCGCCGTGGCGGCGGCGCTGAAGCTCCACCAGGAAGGCGGTGGTGAACAGCAGGATCACCGCGGTGGTGGCGGCGGCCCAGATGATGGAATAGAAACGGTTCTGCCGCCACGCGCCGAACACCGTCTCCACCGACTCGCCGACCACCGTCATGAGCGGGTAGTCGGCGGAGGCGCGGAAGGCGTAGATGCGCTCCACCCCGTCCACCGGGCTGACGACGCGATGGTGCCGGACGGTTCCGCTGCCGGCCTCCGGCCAGAGGCCGGAGCCGCGGAAGCTGCGCCCGAACACCTGATCCTGAAGGGCCTGACGGGCCAACAGGGGGCCGTCCGCGCGGGCGATGGCGACCGAGCTGTCGCGCGGCAGGTCCAACCGGCCATAGAAGCGGGAGAAGATCTCCGCCGGGACGTCGATCACGGCGACGCCGCGGAACGTCCCGTCCGCACCCTCCAGCCGGCGCGACACCGGGATGAACACGTCCGACGTGCCCGGACTGACGAAGGGCAGGCCGATGACGAAGCCCTTCTGGTTCCCCTTCCGATGGGCGCCGGACTTGTGCCGGGCGAACTCCTCCCACTCCAGCACCGGATTGCGGGTGGTGGTCCGTCCCAAGCCCATGGACAGCCAGCTGTTCGCGTCGTAAATCCGGATGGAGGCGGCCAAGCCTTCCTCGAACGACCGCCGGGTGGGAATCAGGAGCGGAATGTCCTTTTCGACATGGGAGGCGACGTCGATCAGAAGATCGTCCAGCCGGCGGAAGGTGGCGATGGCCTGTTCCTCGACCAGCTGCGCCATCGCCGCGGTGTGCTGGCGGGTCGTCTGGTCGAGGAAGCGTTCCTCGCGGTCGATGCGGCTCAGCAGCGTCCACCACAGCGCCGCGATGGCGACGGCGACCGCGACGGCGGGAAGAACGAGACGGGCCTCCATCCCCCGCGGAAAAGCGATCCATCGTCGCACTGCCGACCTCAAACACTGCCTAACGGGCATTATGCGCCAGCCGCACTCCTCCTTCAATGGACAAGCCAGCGACCAATGATACAAAAAGTAGAGGATAATCAAACTTTTGCGGGTTTTCTGCACCGGTCGGCGCGGAGTTGGGCGGCCAACCGGGCCTTTGGCGGATGAGTTTCGCCCGCGCCATCGCCACCGTCGGCGGCCTGACCCTGCTGAGCCGGCTGGCCGGCTTCGCCCGCGACATTCTGACCGCGGCGGTGCTCGGCGCCGGACCGGTGGCCGACGCCTTCTTCGTCGCGCTGAAGCTGCCGAACTTCTTCCGCCGCCTGTTCGCGGAGGGGGCCTTCAGCGTCGCCTTCGTCCCGCTGTTCGCGGCGGAGCTTCAGCGCAACGGCCGCGCCGCCGCGGTGGCCTTCGCCGAGCAGGCGCTGGCCATCCTGCTGTGCGTGCTGCTGCCCTTCACCGCCCTGGCCATCCTGGCGATGCCCGCGCTGATGCACGCCCTGGCGCCGGGTTTCGTGGACGAGCCGGCGAAGTTCGCGCTGGCCGTCGACATGGCGCGGCTGACCTTTCCCTATCTGACGCTGATTTCGCTGGTGGCGCTGCTGGGCGGCGTGCTGAACGCGCTGGACCGCTTCGGCCCCTTCGCCGCCGCCCCCATCGCCTTCAACCTGACGCTGATCGCCGCGCTGCTGACCGCGCCGCGGCTGGGGCTGGAGCCGGGGCGGGCGATGGCCGCGGCGGTGACGCTGTCGGGCGTCGTGCAGCTGGTCTGGATGGGCTGGGCCTGCCGGGCGGCGGGGGTGACGCTGCGCCTGAGCCGGCCGCGGATGACCGAAGGGATGCGCCGCCTGTTCCGGCTGGTCGGGCCGGGAGCCATCGGCGCCGGGGTCATGCAGATCAACCTGTTCCTGAACGTCGTTCTGGCCTCGCTGCTGCCGTCGGGCGCGGTGTCCTTCCTCTATTACGCCGATCGGCTGAACCAGATGCCGCTGGGCGTCATCGGCATCGCCATCGGCACCGCGCTGCTGCCCGTGCTCGCCCGCCACGCCGCGGCGGGGGACGAGCGGATGGTCCGCCATTACCTCAGCCGCGCCCTGGAGTTCAGCCTGCTGCTCGGCCTGCCGGCGGCGGTGGCCCTGGGTGTCGCCGGGGCGCCCATCGTGTCGGTGCTGTTCGAACGCGGCGCCTTCGGCCCGGCGGAGGCGCAGGCGACCGCCTGGGCGCTGGCCGCCTACGCCATCGGCATCCCCGCCCATGTGATCGTCAAGGCGCTGAACGCCGCCTTCTTCGCCCGCCAGGACACGGCGACCCCGGTGCGCGTCGCCGTGGTGGTGACCCTCGCCAATCTGGCGCTGGGGATCGCGCTGATGCCGGTGCTGGGGCATGTCGGGATCGCGCTGGCGACCGGGCTGACCGCTTGGTTGAACCTCGCCTTGCTGGCCCATGCGCTGCACCGCCGGGGATTCCTGCAGCTGGACGGGCGCTTCCTGGGCCGCGCGCCGCGCATCGCCGCGGCGGCGCTGGGCATGGGGGCGGCGCTGCTGGCCGGCGCGGCGCTGCTGGCGCCGGGGCTGGAGGCCGCGTCCACCCTGATCCGCTTCGGGGCGCTGGCCCTGCTGGTCGGCGGCGGCGTGGCGGTGTTCGGGACGCTGGCGCAACTGACCGGCGCCACCGATCTCGCCGACCTGAAGGGCTTCCTGCGCAAGGACACCCCGGAATTGGAGCCGCCCGCGTCTTGACCCCGCCCGGTTCCGGGGCGATAACAGCCGCCTTCCAGAAGTTTCGAGCGAGAGTCCTCCCGTGAACCGCATCTTCTCCGGCATGCAGCCGACCCGGCAGCTTCACCTCGGCAACTATCTGGGGGCGCTGCGCAACTGGGTCGAGCTGCAGAACAGCTACGAGTGCATCTTCTGCGTCGTCGACCTGCACGCGCTGACCATCGACCAGGACGCGGAGGTCCTGCGCAACAACATCCGCGAGGTCACCGCGGCCTACATCGCCGCCGGCATCGACCCGGAGAAGAACATCCTTTTCAACCAGTCCTTCGTCCCGGCCCATTCGGAGCTGGCCTGGATTCTCTCCTGCCACACGCCGCTCGGCTGGCTGAACCGCATGACGCAGTTCAAGGAGAAGGCCGGCAAGCAGAAGGACATGGCGAACCTCGGCCTCTACTCCTACCCGGTGCTGATGGCTGCGGACATCCTGCTCTACAAGGCCACCCACGTCCCGGTGGGCGAGGACCAGAAGCAGCATCTGGAGCTGGCCCGCGACATCGCCGGCGCCTTCAACCGCCGCTACGACACCGAGTATTTCCCGCTGCCCGAGCCGCAGATCCTCGGCGAGGCGACGCGCGTGATGAGCTTGCGCGACGGCACCAAGAAGATGAGCAAGTCGGACGAATCCGAATATTCGCGCATCAACATGACCGACGACGCCGACACCATCGCGACGAAGATCCGCAAGGCCAAGACCGATCCGGAGCCGCTGCCGGACACCGTCGCCGACCTGGAGAAGCGTCCGGAGGCCGAGAACCTCGTGACCATCTACGCCGCCCTGTCCGGCCAGACGCGCGAGCAGACGGTGCAGCAGTTCGCGGGCGCCCAGTTCTCCGGCTTCAAGGCGGCGCTGGTCGATCTGTCGGTCGCCAAGCTGGCCCCGATGACCACCCGCATGAAGGAGCTTCTCGACGACAAGGCGGAGATCGACCGCCTGCTGCGCCGGGGCGGCGAGCGCGCGGCGGCCATCGCCGAGACGAACCTGAACGGCGTGAAGGACATCATCGGCCTTCTGCGTCCCTGACCACCCCGACCGAAAGGCGTCCGCCGTGACGGCTCCCATCCTGCTCACCGGGTTCCAGCCCTTCGGGGATCACGCCGTCAACCCGACGGCGCTCCTCATGGAGCGGCTGGCCGGCGAGCCGGGGGTCGTCACCGCGGTCCTGCCCGTCGAATACGACGCCTGCGGCGCGGCCTTCGCCGCCCTGCTGGAGGAGCACCGGCCCGCCGCCGCCCTGTGCTTCGGGCTGGCCGCCGGTTCCGAGTACATCAAGATCGAGCGGCTGGCCTGGAACCGCGACGAGAGCGAGCAGGCCGACAACGCGGGCGTGGTGCGCACCGACGACGCCATCGAGCCGGACGGGCCGACCGCCTACGGCTCCACCCTGCCCGTCCCCACGCTGGTCCGCGAGCTGGCCATCGCCGGCCTGCCGGTGACCTTCAGCGACCATGCCGGCGGCTTCGTCTGCAACCACCTGTTCTACCGTGCCCGCCACGTGATCGAGACGGCGGACCTCGACGTACCCATGGGCTTCGTCCACCTGCCGCCGCTGCCGGAGCAGGTCGCCGACCAGCCGGGCCGCTCCGGCCTGACGCTGGACCAGCAGGAACGGGCGGTGCGGGCGCTGGTCGGGCTGCTGCGCCAGGGGCTGGGGATCGCCGCCTGATTGAAGAAGTGCGGATTCTTCACGGATTTCGCGGATTTGGGCACGGATGAACCGGATAGAAAAATTCCGCGAAATCCGTGTCCAAGTCTGTGAAATCCGTGAAGACCCTGTTGTCTGCCGACGGAGCGGTCACCCCCGCTGCGCCAGCCGCTCCATCTCCTTCGCCCAGCCCGCGTAGTTCCTGTGGAAATCCGCCAGCGCCGGATCGGTCCGGGTGCGCTCGGCCATCGCTCGCATCAGCGGCGCCTGGGCCGCCGCCAGCTCCCGCGCGTCGGTCCGCCGGGTCGCCGTCAGGAAGGAGGACAGGCTGGTGACCAGCTTCCCCCCCGCCGGGGCCGTCGCCATCTTCGCCAGATCGTTGACGATCCAGGGCATGTATTTCAGCACATAGTCGGCGTAGGTGCGCATGACCGGCGCCTGCTCCAGCAGTTCGGCGCGCTCGCGGTCGAAGTCCTTGCGGTCGAGGATGGCGTGGTTGCGGTAGACGACCGGCGCCTCCGCCGAGACGTCGCACTCCCAGCCCTTGCGCGGGACGAGCAGGTCGGCCTGATCCTTTTCCTCGCGGTAGGGGTAGAAGGGCATGGTCCGGCAGCGCGACGGCTTGTCGGCGTGGATGCCGCAGAGGTTGTCCGGCTGGAGCGCCGGGCAGGGAAAATGGTTCGGCAGGTAGGCGGTGGGCTGGATCAGCACCGCCACCGTCTTGCGGTTGGGCAGGCGCACGGTCGTGCCCAGCCGGGTGGCGAGGTCGTAGGATTTCGCGTTCGACCGCACCACCGTCCAGACCAGCGCCAGCGGAAAGCGGACGGCGTGGGCCACCGCGTCCGTGAGCGTCAGCGGCAGCAGCCCGTGGCAGCATTTTCCGCAGGCGGTGCAGGCGAAGCGCGGTTCCATGGTCCGGGTCCCCGTCCGGCCTCTACCGGCCGCAGCAGGCCTTGAACTTCTTCCCCGATCCGCAGGGGCAGGGCTCGTTGCGGCCCACCTTGACGACCCGGCGCGGCTCGCCCTTCGGGTTCACCTCGCCCGCGCTGTAGAGCCACTGGCCATCCACACGGCGGAAGGACGCCCGCTCGTGATGGCGCATGTCCTGGCCGTCGCGGCGGAAGTGGATAAGGAACTCGACGGTGCCCTCGTCGCCTTCCTCCGTCGCGCGCAGCACGTCGAGCCGCTGCCAGTCGCACTCCTCGGCCACCCGCTCCGCCTCGGCGCGGTTGAAGTCCTCGCGGATCTCCGGCGCATGGGTGCGCTCCACATGGTCGAGGTCGTGGCGCACGAAGGCGGTGTAGCGCGACCGCATCAGCGCCTCGGCCGTCGCGGCGGGCGCGCCGGCCAGGATCGGGCCGCAGCAGGTCTCGAAGGAAAGGCCCGAACAGCAGGGGCAGGCGGAGGAGGTCATGGCGCGCGGGTCCGTCGGTGGGTCCGGGGCTGGTGTGGCAGGATGGGCCACCCCGGTCAAGCGCTGCGGACCGAACACAACGGACGGACAGGTAAGGTCAGGCCGAACGGGCGCGGCGCGGTTCGGACGGGGTGTGGACCGTCGGCTTCACGATGGCGCGCAGTTCCTCGAGGAAGGCGCGGCCGGTATCGGTGAGCGTGACGATCTTGCGGCGGCGTTCGCGCGGGTCTTCCTGGGCCTGGACGAGATCGAGTCCGGCCTTCCCGAAGCTGTGCCAGCGGCTGAGCGCCGCGACGTTGCGCGACGCGGAGGATTGGGCGATGCCCAGACGTTCCGCAAGCTCGCCGATGGAAATCCCTTCGTTCCGCGCGATCGTCATGAAGGACAGCGCGTACTGGATCGGCAGGTCGGGATCGAGCTTGCGAAACGCCTCGAGCACATGGACGACGGTTGTCACCTCGTCAGGGCGAACGTGGGCCGGCATCAGCGACCCTCCCCGAGCGAGGACCCCATCGGGCCGGTGTGTAGATGATGTTCAGGCGTCCAAGCCATATCACGAATTCCCCGTTATCCCGCCGGGCGTCGAAAAAACGATCCGGAGAGGCCCAGTGGGCGTGCTCAACGAAGACCGAACGACCGCAAAACCCCAAAAAGACACACATGGCTTCCTCTCGATATCCGGAATTCGCGTTCCAATGCGCTGGGTTGAAGACGGGAGCCGATAGCTCGCTGGGTGGTATGGGCGGACCAATCGCCCTGTCGGCGATTCGGGGTGGTGGGTACGATGGCTTTCATCGTGGTCTCCGTGGGTTGAAGGAAGGCGCGGCCCCGAAGGGAAACCGCAGGATCGGGTATCGCCTGTCAGCGATACGCTTGCAACGTCAAAAATGACCGGGCATCCGAAAGGTTCCGCTCCCGGATGTGTTGGGACGGACTGTAGCCCGCTTCGGTTCCGTCCAGCCCGATATCGCGCCGCAGATGGGCGCTCAGCGTCTCCACCCCGGCGTCGTCGCCTTCGGCGTCCAGCCACTGCCGCAGCAGGGCGTTCCATAAGGTCTGCATGGCTCCTCTCCTTGTTGCAGAGAAGCAATTAATCCGTTATCGGATGTTTTCCGTCAAGTCCGATTTGGGGCCCCTTCCGCAACCGCCGGTCGGGGCCTTGCGTCGTTAGCCCTCCAGGCGCGCCGCGAGGCGGGCGAAGGTGAAGGGCTCATCCGTCAGGAAGCGGATGTCCTCGATCACCTGGGCGCGCAGCGAGCGGTCGTCGATGCTGCGGCCCCAGAAGGCGGTTTCGCCCAGATAGGCGGCGACCATCGCCTCGAGCCCCGCCGGGGTGCCGTCGTCCAGGGCACCGATCGCACGGACGCGCTCGACGATCTCGGCGGAGTCGCGCGGCGGCAGCGTGTCCGCGCCGGGGAAGCGGCCGAGATAGAAGGCCAGCCAGGCGGCCAGCGACAGGCTCATCAGCGGCGCCGGCGTGCCGAACCGCTCCCGGTAGGCCAGCAGACGGTCCAGGTTGCGGGTCTGGTACTTGACGAGTCCGTTGAGGCTGATGTCGTGCCACAGGTGACGGATGTAGGGGTTGCGGAAGCGGCGCAGCACGGCGGCCGCGAAATCCTCCAGCTCCGGCTTCGGCAGGGTGAGGAAGGGAATCACCTCCTCGTTGAGCAGCCGGTCGAGGAAGCGCGCCCCGGCGGGATCGGTCACGGCCTCGCCCACCGTCTCCACCCCCGCCAGCAGGGCCAGCGCGCACAGGCCGGTGTGGGCGCCGTTGAGGATGGCAACCTTGCGCGCCTTGTAGGGGGTGACGTCGGCGGTGACGACGGTGCCCTCGTCATGCTCGCCGAGCGGCAGGCGCAGCGCGGGCATCCCCTCCTTGCGCTCGATCACGAACAGGTGGAACAGCTCCGCCGCCGCCATGAAGCGGTCGTCGTAGCCCAGCTCGCGGCGCAGGTCGTCGGCCTCGGCGCGCGGGAAGCCGGGGACGATGCGGTCGACCAGCGTGTTGTAGAAGGCGTTCGCCGTCTCGATCCAGTCGATGAAGGCCGGCTCCAGCGCCCAATCGCGGGCGTGCAGCAGGACGATGCGCTTCAGCTCCTCGCCGTTGTGGTCGATCAGCTCGCAGGCGAGCATTTGCAGGCCGGCGTACGGCGCGCCGTCGAACGCCTTCCAACGCTCGTGCAGGAAGCGGGTCATCTTGCCGGGGAAGGACACCGGCGGCTCGTCGGCGTAGGCCACCGACGGGACATAGGCGATCCCGGCGTCGGTGGTGTTGGAGACGACGACCGTGACGTTCGGATCGCGCGCCAGCTCCAGCACCGACGCCCATTCGCCGTGCGCGGCGATCTCGTTGCGCACGCAGCCGATCAGCCGAGCCTGCGAGACCTTCGCGCCGGAATCGTCGACGCCGCGCGACAGGACGGTGTAGACGCCCTCCTGCTCGTTCAGCGTCTGCGGGACGCCGCCGGCGATCGGGCGGACAACGGTCACGCCCCAGTCGCTCCCCGTGGCCTCGTTCAGGCGGTCGACCTTCCAGTCGAAGAAGGCGCGCAGGAAATTGCCTTCGCCGAATTGCACGATCCGCGTCGTTGTCGGGCGCGGCCGGCCGTTGAGAAAGGATGCGTTCAGGCGCTGCATGCTCGGCGTCCTTGTCTGAGGGGGTGGTGACGGGTCAGAGCGTGACGCCGGACTTGAAGATCACGAGGTCGTGGACGTCGTTCTCCTCGTTGCGCGCCTCTTTGCCGTTGGCGACGGCGAGGATGCTGTCGATGAAGGATGGCAGCAGGCTGTCCACCGTGGCGGTGGCCTCGGCGATGGGGCCGGCGTTGAAGTCGATCCAGTGCCGCTTCTTCTCGGCCATCGCGGTGTTGGTGGCGATCTTCATGGTCGGCACGACGCCGCCCAGCGGCGTGCCGCGGCCGGTGGTGAACAGCACGATGTGGCAGCCGGCGGCGGCCAGGGCGGTCACCGCCACGCCGTCGTTGCCCGGTGCCTCCAGAAGGGTCAGGCCCGGCTTGCGGATGCGCTCGGCGTAGCGGATGACGTCGCGCACCGGGGACAGGCCGGCCTTCTGGGTGCAGCCCAGCGACTTCTCCTCCAGCGTGCTGATGCCGCCCGCCTTGTTGCCGGGCGAGGGGTTCTCGTAGATCGGCTGGTTGTGGTCGATGAAGTATTGCTTGAAGTCGTTGATCAGGGTGACGACGCCCTCGAACACCTCGCGGCTTTCGGCGCGCTCCATCAGCAGATGCTCGGCGCCGAACATTTCCGGCACCTCGGTCAGCACGGTGGCGCCGCCGATCCCGCACAGCCAGTCGGAGAAGGCGCCCAGCAGCGGGTTGGCGGTGATTCCGGAGAAGCCGTCCGAACCGCCGCACTTCAGGCCGATGCGCAGGCGGTCGGCGCCGACCGGCTCGCGCTTGTCCTCGCGCATCACCGCGGCCAGCTCGGTCATCGCCTCCAGCGACGCCTCGAGTTCGTCCGACACATCCTGGGTGGTCAGATAGCGCAGGCGGCGCGGGTCGGGATGCTCGAAGCCTTGGGTGAACAGGGCGCGGGTGTTGTTTTCGCAGCCCAGCCCCATGACCAGCACGCCGCCGGCGTTGGGGTGGATGGCGAAGTCGCGCAGAATGTTGCGGGTGTTGTCGAGGTCGCCGCCGAGCTGCGAGCAGCCGTAGGGATGCTCCAGCACCATGACGCGGGAGCCCTCGGGCAGCAGGCCCATCTTCTCGAAGCGCTTGGCCGCGTTCTTGGCAAGGCCGTTGACGCAGCCGACCAGCGGGATGATCCACAGGTCGTTGCGCACGCCGATCTCGCCGTTGGCGCGGACGAAGGCCTGGATGGTCGGCGCCTCCCGCTTGGCCGGCGCGGCGTCGGCCGCCGGGCCGGCGTAGGCGTAGTCCTGCACGCCGCCCAGCGCCGTTCCGATGTTGTGGGTGTGGATGTGCCGCCCCACCGGGATCGCCTCCTTGGCGAGGCCGATCACGCTGCCGTACTTGATGACCCGGTCGCCCGGCTGATGCGGCGTCACGGCGAACTTGTGGCCCTGCGGCACCTCGTCGAGCAGGACGACGCCCAGACCGTCGATCGCGGTGCCCTGGGCCAGCGGCTCCAGGGCGACGGCGACGGTGTCGCTGGAATGGATCTTCAGGTACTTCGACATGTCAGGCCCCTTCGGGGAGAAGCGAGAAAAGCGGGAGTGTGGCGGCGAGGAGGATCAGCGGGCCAGGACCAGCGAGAGTTCCGGCACGAAGGTGACGATCATGAGCGCCACGAACAGCGCCACGAAGAGCAGGGTGGACTGCCTCATGAAGTCCGAGATCTTGACCTTGGCGAGGTTGCAGACCAGCAGCATCACCGTGCCCACCGGCGGCGTCAGACAGCCGACCGCGAGGTTCACGATCACCACGATGCCGAAATGGATCGGGTCGATGCCGAGCTGGTGCACCGTCGGCATCAGCAACGGGACCATGACGATCAGGATCGCGTTGCCCTCGATCAGCATGCCCAGGAACAGCAGGAGCAGGTTGAGGATGAGCAGGAAGACGTACTTGTTGTCGGTCAGCGCCGTGATGTAGGTCGCCAGCTGCTGCGCCGCCTGCTCCAGCGACAGAATCCAGGCCAGCGCCGAGCAGGCCATGATGACCAGCATCACCGACGAGGTCGCCTTGAAGGTGCCGACCAGGGCGTCCACCACATGGGCGACGCGCATCTCGCGGTAGATCACGAAGCCGATCACCAGGACGATCAGCACGGCCACCGCGCCCGCCTCGGTCGGGGTGAAGATGTTGGCGCGGATGCCGCCGATGATGGCGACCAGCAGGACCAGCACCGGCCAGGCCCCGACCAGCGCGCTGGTGGTTTCCGACGTGGTCGGCCAGCTGTCGCGGGACGGCGGATAGCCGTTGCGCTTGGACACGATGTAGGCGGCGACCATCAGCATGGCCGCCATCACGATGCCGGGCAGGATGCCGGCCATGAACATGGCGCCGATGGAGACGTCGGCGACGAGGCCGTAGATGATCAGCGCGATGCCCGGCGGGATGATCGGCGTCACCAGCGCGCCCGACGCGGTGACGGCGGCGGCGAAGGCGCGGTTGTAGCCCTTGCGCTCCATCTCCGGCACCAGCATGCGGGTCAGCATGGCGCTGTCGGCGAGGTTGGAGGCGCTGACGCCGCCCAGCAGCGTGCTCAGCATGATGTTGGTCAGCGCCATGCCGCCGGTGAACTTGCCGACCAGCAGGTCGGCCACGCGCAGCAGGCGCTTCGCCACGCCGGTGTGGTCCATCAGCGTGCCGAGCAGGATGAAGAAGGGAATCGCCAGGAGGGACAGATTCTGCGAGGCGCCGATCAGCCGCTGCACCGCGATCTGATCCGGAACCGGGCTGAAAAACACGAAATAGACAAGAACGGATGCAAAAATAGCAATGTAAAGCCGCATGTTCAACGCGAACAGGCAAAGCATGATGAGAATGATGACGGGCCAGCTCATGGCGCCTTCCCCTTCGCGATCACCATGATGTCGATAAAGCAGCGGCGCAGGAGATAGGCGACGATGCCGGCGGCACCCACCGGAACGGCGATGTCGATCCAGAACCACGAAATCTGAAGGATTTCCGTCAGCTTGTACTGGGCGCTCTGGGCAAGCAGATAGCCGAGCCAGCCGGCGTAGGTCAGAACCACGATCGACAGGGCCGAAACGGCCAGATCGACCGCCGCCCGGATGCGGGTGGGCAGAAGGTCCACGAACAGCGGGATATCGAGATGCTGGCCGTCACGCTCGGCGACGATGGCGCCGATCATGATGATCCAGATCATCAGAAGCCCGGACATTTCCTCGCCCCAATGCAGCGGGGCGTCGAAGATGTAGCGCGCGAACACCGCCGCGATGGTCATCACCACCAGAGCGGCCAGCGCGCCTCCCGCGACGACCGATGGCAGACGCCGGATCAACTCCATGGCATACTCCTCCTAACGATCCGGGCGGGACGGCAGCCCCGCCCGGATTGATCTTATTTTTACTTGAGATCCTTCTGGATCTGTTCGTACAGGCCGGCCGACCACTTCGGGAACTGGGTGTAGACGACCTTCGTGGCGTCGCGGAACGGCGCCGGGTCGGGCTGGATCACGGTGACGCCGGACGCCTTCATCTTCTCGATGAACTCGGCGTCCTGCTCGGCGGCCAGCTTCTGGCTGTAGAGGCCGGCCTCGTAGCCGGTCTCGTGGACCATCTTCACGACGTCCGCCGGCAGCTTGCTGAAGAAGGCTTCGCCGCCGACCCACACCGACGTGTTGGTCAGGTAGCCGACGAGGCTGAGATACTTGGCCTGCTCATGCAGCTTGGCGCCGTACAGCACGGAGATCGGGTTCTCCACGCCGTCGATCAGGCCGGTGGTCAGGGCCGGGTAGACCTCGCCCAGCGGCATCGGCGTCGCGGTGGCGCCCATCGCCTCGATCGTCTTGATCTGCATCACGTTGTTGGGGACGCGGATCTTCATGCCCTTGAGGTCGGCGGGCGTGTTGATCGGCTTCTTGGCGAGGATGTGGCGCACGCCGTACAGGTAGTTGGACATGACGATGTGCACGCCCTTCTTGCGCAGCCCCTCGTCCTTCTTCTTGAACCAGTCGCTCTCATAGATCTTGAAGAGCTTCTGGGGGTCGTCGGTCAGGTACGGGCCGAACAGAACGCCGAGGTCCGGGTCGTAATCCTGCAGAAAGCCGACGTCGGACAGGGTGATGACGTTCATGCCCATCATCGCCTGTTCCATCACGTCCTTCTTGGCGCCCAGCTGGGAGCTGGGGAACAGCTTCAGGGTGACGTCGCCCTTGCTCTTCTCCTTCAAAAGGTCGGCCCAGTAATGCATCACCCGGTCGAGCGGCTCGCCCGGATTGTTCTCGTAGGCGACCATGATCTCGGTCTTGGCCATGGCGCCGGACGCGGCACCGATGGACAGCACGCACGCGGCAAGGGCGGACGCCAGAAAGCGCTTCATTATTTCCTCCATAGTGGATGCCGGGGAGCCCGTCTGTGGACGTGGCTCATGGACGGGTCCCGCCGACGGGGCGGGGCCCGGCGGCGGGACCGGCACGCCCCGCCGCGGCAGTTCTGAGGGTGACGGCGCCTTGCGGGCGCCGCCGGAAGGGTCAGCGCTCGATCATCACCTTGACCGTGGTGTCGCGCTCCTTGGCCCAGTAAGGCAGGGCCTTGTCGGCCTCCTCGAACGGGAAGACCTTGGAGATCAGGTCGTCGGGGGCGTGGCCGAGCGTTTCGAGATAGCGGATGACGGCCTGGAAATCCTCGGAGGTCGCGTTGCGCGACCCCATGATGTCCAGCTCCTTCAGGTTGAAGAACTGCGTCTTGTAGGACACCGGCTCCTTGGCGTAGCCGATGTATACGACGCGGCCGGCGAAGGACACGAGGTCGATGGCCTGGGTGAAGGTGGCCGGCAGGCCGACCGCCTCGATCACCACGTCGGCGCCGTCGCCGTTGGTCAGCTCCATGACGCGGGCGGCCACGTCCTCCTTGCCGGCGTCGATGACGTGGGCGGCGCCGTAGCGGCGGGCCAGACCGGTCTTCGCCTCGCCGATGTCCACGGCGATCACCGTGGCGCCGCGATGGACGGAGCCGGCGATGGCGCCCATGCCGATCATGCCGCAGCCCAGCACCAGCACGGTGTCGGCCGCCTCGACGCGGCCGCGCGCCGCGGCGTGGAAGCCGACCGACAGCGGCTCGACCAGCGCCAGATGGCGCGGCGCCAGCGTATCGTTCAGGATCAGCTTGCCGTAGGGCAGGACGATGCGCTCCGCCAAGCCGCCGTTCTGCTGCACGCCCAGCGTGCGGTTGCTGCGGCAGGCGTTGACCCGGCCCTTGCGGCAGGACGGGCAGGTGCCGCAGGCGGTGTAGGGAATGACGATGGCGCGCCGCCCCACGGTGTAGTCGGCCGGAACGCCCTCACCCACCGCGGCGATCTCGCCGCCGATCTCGTGGCCGGGGATGCGCGGCAGCGAGACCAGCGGATTCAGTCCCTTGAAGGTGCTGAGATCGCTGCCGCACAGGGCGACATGGCGGATCGCCAGCAGCACCTCGCCGGGGCCGGGAGTCGGCTCCGCCACCTCGTGGATCGCGCAGACGTCCACGCCTTCGATCATCAGTGCTTTCACCGGTGTGGTCCTTTTTCTTCAGGAAACGGACGTGTTCAGGACGCGGGCGCAGCCGAGGGCTGCGCTTCCTGGTTGAACACGCTCTCGCTGAAATGGAAGTGTGCGTTGCTGGCCTCGACGGCCTTCTCGACGGAGCGCTCACGCAGCGCTGCGATGATCTGGCGATGATAATCGACCGTGGTCGGCCCGATCACCGCGTTGCTCTTGCCGATCTCCATGTAATAGATCATCGGCTGGGACATCGCCTGATACATCTTCTGCAACATGGAGTTGCGGGACGCGGCGACGATGGCGGCATGGAAGCGGAAATCCACCTCCGCCGCTTCGCGCACCGTCAACTGGTGCTCCATGTCCTCGGCCAGACGGTCCAGCGCGTCGATCTCCGCGTCGCTGATCTGCTGGACGACTTCCGGCAGGACGCCGATTTCAATGATCCGGCGGAACTGCAACACTTCCCGGCAAGTCTTGACGCTGCGGTCGAAGCATTGATCGAGGATGCGGAACATCGCCTCGATGTCAGGCTTGCAGACACGCGGTCCGCGCTGGGTCTTGTCCACCAGCCCGTAGGCTTCGAGGAAAATGATGACTTCCCGGATCGTGTTGCGGCTGACGCCGAACCGCTCCGCCAGCAGCCGCTCGTTCGGCAGCAGATCGCCGGGCTGATAGCGCTCCGGGATCTCCTTGCGGAGTTCCTCGAAGATGGCCTTGACCGTTGAGACGCCGTTCATGATCGCACTGCGTGAGTTTGGTCCAACAATTGGACAATTGATGGCAAACGATAGCACCGTGCGACGGCACACGAAACGGCAAAGAGAGTCAGAAAATGTTGAAAACAGCGCTGCTAACGCATGATGCGAAATTGCTGCGCTGCATTATGAGGAGGAATAGCGAGAATCATCTGTTCAGTTCTCGCAAACAGGACTCATCGCCACGGCGGCGGCTTTCCGTGCGACAAGTTTGTGCGCTCAAGCGCGCCGACCAATTCCCCCAAAGCGGAGCGGCAAATCGCTTTCGGAGAGAGTCAGAGGGACGGGCGGCCGACGCGGGCGTCCCAGCCCAGGATCGCGACCTCGGCCACGGCTTCCAGTTCGGCGCGCTCCGCACCGTCGCGGGCGAGGATCGACATGCCGGCCTGCACCGTCTGCACGAAACGGGCGAGCGCGTGGAGATCGACCGAGGCCGGAATTTCGCCCTCGGCCACGGCCCGCTTCAGGCGCTCCGTCAACAGGCCGACCGCCGACGCCCGCGCCGACCGCAACGCGGCGCCCAGTTCGGCGTGCCCCTCGCTGCCGACCGCGGCGAGCGTCACCATGCAGCCGCGCGGGATGTCGCCGCGACAGCCGGTGAGCGCCGAGGCCGAGTCCATCAGCAGCGCCATGACCGCCTCGCGGGCCGTGCCGGCGGTGAGGAACCGTCCCCAGACGAGCCCCTCGTAGCTTTTGCGGTAATGATCCACCGCTTCGAGGTAGAGCGCCTCCTTCGAGCTGAAGGCGGCGTAGAGGCTTGGGGAGCCGATCCCCATGGCCTCCGTCAGGTCGGCGATGGACGTCGCCTCGTAACCCTTGCTCCAGAACAGGCGGGTCGCCTGGGTCAGAGCGGCCTCGCGGTCGAACGCGCGGGGCCGTCCGCGCCCACGGGCGGGGGGCGGCGCGTCGGTCCTGTGGTCGGCGGGCGGCGTCGGTGGTGATTTCTGCATCAATCACTATTTAATCCCGCCGCCGCGTGGGGGCAATGGGCCTCGGCGGGCGGATGACGGCTGGCGTCTTATTTTTGAGTTGATCGATACAAAAATCATTGACCGGTGCGCTGGGAGCCTCTAGCTATTTTTGTATCGAACGACACAAAAAGGAACGGTCATGGGTGAGGCAATTGGTGAGCTGGTTGGAAAACGCGCCCTGGTGACGGGCGGCTCGCGCGGCATCGGCGCCGCCATCGCGCTGGCGCTCGCGGACAAGGGCGCGGATGTGGCGATCTCCTACGAGCGGTCGGCCGGGCGCGCCGCCGACGTCGTCCGGGCGATCGAGGCGAAGGGCCGGCGCGCGGTCGCCGTTCAGGCCGACAGCGCCGACCCGGCGGCCATGGCGGCCCTGGTCGGCCGGACGGTGGAGGCGCTCGGCGGCCTCGACATCCTGGTCAACAACGCCGGCATCGCCCGCCAGGGCATGGTCGCGGAGATGAGCCTCGCCGACATCGACGCGCTTCTGAACGTCAACGTGCGCGCGGCGGTGCTCGTCGCGCAGGCGGCCATCCCGCATCTCACGAACGGGGGACGCATCGTCTTCATCGGGTCGTGCCTCGCCGACCGCATCACCGCTCCGGGCGTCACCGTCTATTCGATGACCAAGTCGGCGCAGATCGCCCTGACGCACGGCCTCGCCCGCGAACTCGGCCCGCGCGACATCACGGTGAATCTCGTCCAGCCGGGTGCGACCGACACCGACATGAATCCGGCGAACGGCGATCATGCCGAAATCCTGCGCTCGCAGACGCCGCTCGGCCGCTACGGCAAGCCGGAGGACGTGGCGGCGGCGGTGGCCTTCCTGGCCAGTCCGGCGGCCCGGCAGATCTCCGGGGCCACCCTGACGGTGGACGGCGGCCTGAACGCCTGAGAGCCTGAACGCCCGAAAGCGGAACCGGTTCGGGGAAGCCTTTGTTCGAAAAGCTCTCCGGACGGCACCGGCCAAGGATTAACGATCCGTTAACGACGAATATGGGGCGACCCGAGGAGCGCCAACACCAACACCGACGTCAGCAACGGAGACGCCACAGATGCGGCACGCACCGATGAGAACGGTCGATTCCTCCGCCTCCCGGCCGCCGCCGCGGAGCGTGGCCCGATGAGCCGTTCCGCGACGCTCGACGGGTTGCGGGGCTATTTCCTCGTCTTCATGATGGTCAACCATGTGGTGCTGGCCGGCGGCGTGCTGCTCGCCAAGGTCAACCACGCCGAACTCGGCTATGTGCAGGACGCCCAGGGCTTCGTGCTGCTGTCGGGCATCGTCGCCGGGATGTACTACACCCGCGTCTGGACCCAGCGTTCGCCCGAGGCGGCGCGGCGGCGCCTGTTCGCCCGTGCCCGCGAGCTGTACGTCTCGACCATGCTGGTGATCGCGCTGGTCACCGCCATGGTGGTGCTGGTCCCCGGCGCGCGGGAGCCGCTGGGCGGCTTCCTCGGGCATCTGGCCTGGCTGGAGCCCGGCACCCTGCTGGCCAGCGCGCTCCTCCTGCATTCGCCGACCTTCACGGATCTGCTGATCCAGTACATCCTCTACCTCGCGGCGACCCCGCTGCTGCTCCGCCTGATCCTCGACGGCCACGCCCGCAAGGTCGCGCTGGGCAGCGCCGCGCTGTGGGCCGCCGTGCAGATGGGCCTGCATGTGCCGGTGCTGACCGCGCTCGACGGCGGGCTGGGGCGGCTCAGCGACGGGCTGGCGGTGCGCGGGCCGTTCAACCCGCTCGCCTGGCAGGTGCTCTACGTCGCCGGTCTGCTGATCGGCAGCGCGATGCAGCGGGGCCGCTTCGACGCCGACCGCTGGTTTCCGGTCGAGCGGCCGCCCTGGCTGGTTCCGGCGCTGGTGACCGTGGTGGTCTGCGCGGCCTGGCATCTGTCCTTCGTCCATGAGCTGGTCAGCCCGATCGTCGGCGAGCGTTTCCTGCGCTACGTCGACCGCACCGAGTTCAGCCTCGTCTACCTCGCGAACTTCGCGGCGCTGGCCTACGTCGTGTCCTGGCTGCTCATCGCCGGGCCGCGGTCGTCCCACCCGGTCGCCGCCGGCACCGCCCGGCTGCTCACCGCGCTGTTCAACCTGCCCTTCCTCCGGCTGCTGGGGCGGCACTCGCTGCAGGTCTACCTGTTCCACGTCCTGGTCGCCTACGCGATCCTGCTGATTGACCTGTTCGGCGGCCCCTTCAACCAGCCGACCAAGGCGGTCCTGCTGCTCGCCAGCGTGGCCAGCCTCGCCATCCCCGCCCTGTGGCGCGAGCGGAGCCGCGCCAAGCCGGCGGAGCGGGGCGCCGTCCGGATGGGCTCGTCCCGGGGCTGAGCGCGCCGGGGGCTTGGACGGACGGGACCTGTCTTGTCCTGGACAAGCCCGCCCCGCTGGGTCAAAGAGAAAGCATCAAAAGTGGTGGGACCGGTGGAAAGGCCATCGCCCGGCCGATCCCCGCCCGCCCTTTCGCTGCTGAGGACGATCGATCCGCGTGACGAGACGCGCCCATCATCGGTGGTTGGGGACCCTGGCCGCCGCCCTGTTGGCGGTGGCGCTGGCTCCCCTGCCGGCGCAGGCCGACCCCCGCTTCGTGCCCGGCCCCTGCTGGTTCTCCGTGCCGGAGGGCGAGGCGGCGCTGTGCGGGACCGTCGGCGTGCCCGACCGGCGCGACCGGCCGGCGACGCGGGCCTTCCGCCTGCCGGTCGTCGTCCTGCTGTCCACCGCCAAGCAGCCGTCCCCCGACCCGGTCCTGTTCCTGGAGGGCGGCCCCGGCGCCTCCCCCTTCGGCAGCGGCGAGGCGGTGGAGGAGCGGATGGAGGTGTGGTGGTCGCTGACCGCCGGTTTCCGCCGGTCGCGCCACGTCGTGCTGTTCGACCCGCGCGGCGTCGGGCGGGCCGAGCCGGACACCGATTGCCCGGAGCTGGACGTGCTGGGCGCCTCGCCCCGCCTCCGCCCGGTGTCGCGGGACCGCCGCGCCGCGCTGGAGCGCACGGCCATCGCCGCCTGCCGCGACCGCTTCACCGCCGCCGGGCTGGATGGCGCCATGTTCACCACCCCCATCGCCGCCGACGACGCCATGGACGTCGCCGCGGCGCTGGGCGCGCAGCGGGTCAATCTGTTCGCCGTGTCCTACGGCACGCGGGTGGCGCTGGAGATCCTGCGGCGCCACGGCGGGCGGGTGCGCGCGGCGGTGCTCGATTCCATCTACCCGCCCGACGTCAACGCGACGGAGGAGGCGCCCTGGCTGGCGCACCGGGCGTTCAAGCGGCTGTTCGACGATTGCGCGGCCAACCGCGTGTGCCGCGCCGCCTATCCGGACCTGGAGCGCCATCTCCTGGAGCTGGTCGAGCGGCTGGGCAAGGCCCCGGTGGACGTGCCGGTGGGCGATCCGGAGATTCCGCGCTGGGCGCGGCTGGACAGCGGCGCCGCCCTGTCGGCCCTGCTGGAAGCGATGGCCGAGGGCGAGAGCGTGCCCCGCCTGCCCGCCCTGATCGAACGGGCGTGGCGTGGGCGGTACGACCGCCTGACCGACTGGGTGCCCGCCCCCTGGCTGGGCGACCCCGACTCGGCGGAAGGCATGGCCTTCTCCATCGAATGCCGGGAGACGGTGAACCCCGCCGACCCGCTGCGGCTGGCCGACGCCGCCCGCCGCTTCGCCCCCTATGGCGCCGTCACCGCCGACGATCCCGGCCGGCGGGTCTGCGCCCAATGGCCCGCCGCCGCGCAGGAGGCGTCGGAGCGGCTGCCGGTGGCCAGCCCGGTGCCGGTGCTTCTGCTGTCCGGCGCCTATGACCCGCTGACCCCGCCGGAATGGGCGGAGCGCGCCGCGACGACCCTGCCGAAAAGCCGGCATCTGGTCTTCCGCAGCGCCGGCCATCTGGTCACCGCGTCGGACGACTGCGCCGTCGCCGCCGCCACCCAGTTCGTGGATTCGGAAACCCTGCCCGCCAACGCCTGCCCGGCGGCGGCCAAGCCGCCGGGGTTCCAGCCGCCGTGAGCCCCAGGGACAGGCTTACTTCAGCGCGTCGAGCATGAAGGCTGGCAGGGCGAAGCTGGCGACGTGGATGTCGGGCGTGTAGTAGCGGGTGACCAGCCCCGCCGCGGCGAAGCGCGGACGGATCGCCTCCGCCGTCTGGCGGCGCAGCGCAGCGTCGTCGGTGGCCCAGCCGAAGGCCATGAAGCCCCCGTAATAGCTGGGCACCGGCGCCACGAAGAAGCCGGCATCTCCGAACAGCCGGCCCAGCCGCCGGTGGCTGTCCTTCAGCTCGCCCGGCTGGAGGAACGGCACGCCGTTCTGGGTGACCAGCACGCCGCCGGGGGTCAGCCGCGCCTTGCAGTCGGCGTAGAACTCCTCGGTGAAGAGGACGGCGCCCGGCCCGTGGGGGTCGGTGGAATCGACGATGATGACGTCGAACCGCTTCGTGGTCTCCTTGACGAAGGCGCAGCCGTCGGCGATCACCAGATCCGTGCGCGGATCGTCGAAGGCGCCGGCGCTGATCGACGGCAGATGGGCGATGGACAGATCGACCACGGAACGGTCGATCTCCACCATCGTCACCCGCTCCACCGCCCTGTGCTCCAGGCAGCGGCGCAGCATGCCGCCGTCGCCGCCGCCGACGATCAGGACGCGGCGGACGCGCCCATGCGCCAGGATCGGCACATGGGTCAGCATCTCGTGATAGACGAACTCGTCGCCTTCGGTGGTCTGGACGACACCGTCGAGCGCCATCACGCGGCCCAGGACCGGGTTCTCGAAGATCACCAGATCCTGGAGGCCGGTGCGGTCGCGGTGCAGGACGCGGCCCATGCGCAGGCGCTGGGCCACGTCCGTATGCAACGTCTCGTCGTACCAGCCGGAGCCGGAGTCGCTCATGACCCGGTTTCGCCGCGCAGCAGTTCGTCGCACTTCACGCCCGTGGGCTTGAAGGCGCGTTCCAACACGGGGATGGCCTTCATCGGCTGGGCGTCGCCGCACATGAAGATGTCCAGGGCGGCGTAGCCGCGCTCCGGCCAGGTGTGGATGCTGATGTGCGACTCGGCGAGCACCGCCACGCCGGAGATGCCGCCGTTCGGCGTGAAATGGTGCAGGTGGATGTGCAGGAGCGTCGCCCCCGCCACCTCGACGGATTCGATCAGCGTGGAGCGGACATGGTCCAGCTCGTCCAGACGTTCGGCGCCCCACAGATCGACGATCAGGTGCGTGCCGGCGCAGACCTTGCCATCGCGGACGATGAAATGGTCCTTGCGATCGTCTTGGTATTCCTTCCAGGGACCAGAAGTGACGTTGGTCCGGCTGGAGATTTGACCTTCCGTTTGGGCTTTCCTTGGATCGCTTCCCAAGTCCATCCCCAATTGGAAGAGAGAAGCGGTCTTCGCCATCGTTCTCCCCCATCAGCAGATGTTCCGCGCAGCTGTCGCGGAGAAGGGGGGCATATGGGACAAATTCGCATGCGAATCAACAGAATTCTGTCCAGCCCTGCCCTTTGTGCTTTGTCGCGGCGCTCTGGCGCTCTGGCGCGGTACGGGCGCATAATCGCGTGTCCGCCGCCGTCCGGAGCGGTTCGGAGGGTCCTTCTGGAGTTCATTGCCATGAACCGCAAACCGCTGATCGGCGTTCCCGCCTGCACCCGCATGATGGGCGAGCATCCCTTCCACGTCGTCGGCGACAAGTATGTCCGCGCGGTGTCGGACGGGGCCGGCGGCATGCCGCTGCTGATCCCGGCGCTGGGGACCGCGCTGGACATGGACGACGTGGCCGGGCAACTCGACGGGCTGCTGGTCACCGGAAGCCCGTCGAACGTCGAACCGCACCGCTACGGCGGGTCGCCCAGCGAGCCGGGCACTTTGCACGACCCCGAGCGCGACGACACCACCCTGCCGCTGATCCGTGCCGCGCTGGAGATGGGCGTTCCGTTGCTGGGCATCTGCCGCGGCTTTCAGGAGTTGAACGTGGCGCTGGGCGGCACGCTGCACCAGCGGGTGCACGAGGTGCCGGGCTACGCCAACCACCGCGAGGACAAGGAGGCGCCGCTGGCCGTGCAGTACGGGCCGTCGCACAGCGTGAGGCTGACCCCCGGCGGCGTGCTGGAAGGGCTGGCCGGCGGTGCTGCGGCGGTCACGGTGAACTCCCTGCACGGGCAGGGGATCGACCGGCTGGCCGATGGACTGATCGTGGAGGCGATGGCCGAGGACGGGCTGGTCGAGGCGGTGCGAGTGGCGGGGGCGCCGGCCTTCGCCTTGGCCGTGCAGTGGCACCCGGAATGGCGGTTCTGGGAGAACCCGCTGTCGGCGGCGATCCTGCGCGCCTTCGGAAGCGCCGCCGCCGACCGGGCGCGGCGGCGCCTTTCCTGAAAGATGGTTTCAGGACAATAGATTACGTCAACAATTGGCGAGTGCCGCGTGCCCAGGAATTGGGCACGCCGCCCTTACCCCAACGGCTTCAGCCGGCCCGCGAGATGCGGCGGAGGAAGTCGATGAGCTGCGCCTGCTCCTCGGCCGAGAGATCCTTCACCATGGCCTTGTCATGGGCCTGGATGCGCGGAATCAGCTCGTCCAACAACTTCTCCCCTTCCGGGGACAGGCGGAGCGCGTAGGAGCGGCGGTCGTTGGGCGAGGGCGCCCGGATGACCAGACCGCGCGACTCGAGCCGGTCGATGACCGCGACCATGGTCGAACGGTCGATGCCCACCGCCGAGCCCAGGTCGGACTGCGACAAGCCCTCGTTCTCCTTGATCATGATCAGGACGCCGAATTGCCCCGGCGTCATGTCGTGGGGCGCCACGGCGTTCTGGAAGCTCTGGAACACGGCCACCTGCGCCTTGCGCAGATTGTAGCCGACGAGCTCCGGCAGAGGGCCGAGGGCCATCTTTCCGGTCTTGCTCGGACGCTGGCGGGTGCGCCGGTCCGAGGGGGTGGGGCGATCGATGTCGGTCAACGTGAAAGCCGTCGTTTATTGACTAGTCTATTGGTCGTGTAAAATGCAGGCAGGTGCCGATTTTGTCAGCAAGAACCACACAATCCGCCTCATATGCATAGCACCTATTCCCGTTACGCATTGGTTCCGCCCGGAAGCGGCTCCACCTCTAGCCCTATGAAGTGATCGCGCTCCTGACACCGGCCCCCCCGGAAACAGGCATGCCGGCGCGGTTGCCCGTCGACGGTTCATTCCCCTGCCGCGGACGGGCTCCAACAACGGAGCTTCCGACGCCCGGTCCCCCCCAGGCCGGGCGTCTTCGCGCCAAGGCCCCGGCCCGACGGCTGGGGCTTTTTTCTGGTGCTCTTTCCGGTAGGGTGGTTGCCCGAACCGCACCCCCTCCGAAAGAAAGGCGCGCCATGGCCTACGCCATTCCCCTGTGGCCCCAGCCCACCGTTCCGGTCGCCGGCGGCGATCCGTTCCCGGTCCGCCGCATCTACTGCGTCGGCCGCAACTACGCCGCCCACGCCCGTGAGATGGGCGCCGATCCGGACCGCGAGCCGCCGTTCTTCTTCATGAAGCCCGCCGACGCCATCGTCGCCGACGGCACCGCCATCCCCTACCCGCCCCGGACCGCCAACCTGCACCATGAGATCGAGCTGGTCGTGGCCATCGGCACCGGCGGGCGCGACATCCCGGTGGAGCGCGCGCTGGACCATGTCTACGGCTATGGCGTGGGGCTGGACATGACCCGCCGCGACCTGCAGAACGCGGCGAAGAAGGAAGGCAAGCCCTGGGACATGGGCAAGGGCTTCGACCAGTCCGCCCCCTGCGGAACGCTGCGCCGCGCCGCCGACATCGGCCATCCCGACAAGGGGGCGGTGACGCTGTCGGTCAATGGCGAGCCGCGCCAGAAGGGCGACCTGTCGGACCTGATCTGGACCGTGTCCGAAACGATTTCCTACCTGTCGGGTCTGGTCGAGCTTCAGCCGGGCGACCTGATCTACACCGGCACGCCGGAGGGCGTCGGCCCGGTGGTCGCCGGCGACCGGCTGGAGGGTGCGGTCGAGGGCGTCGGCTCCATCGCCGTCACCATCGCCTGACGCCACGAGAGGAACGGACCGCCGGACGATGCGCATCGCCACCTGGAACATCAACTCCGTCCGCATGCGGATGGACCTGCTGCTGCGCCTCATCGACGAGACGCAGCCGGACGTCATCTGCCTTCAGGAAACCAAGGTCGTCGACGTGGACTTCCCCATGGCCCCGCTGGCCGAGAAGGGATATGTCCACGCCCACATCCACGGGATGAAGAGCTACAACGGCGTCGCCATCCTGTCGAAGCTGCCCTTCGCGTCGCGCGACGTGCAGCACTGGTGCGGCAAGCAGGACTGCCGCCACGTCTTCGCCGAACTGCCCGGCGGGATCGAGCTGCACAGCGTCTACATCCCGGCGGGCGGGGACATTCCGGACCCGGAACAGAACGACAAGTTCGCCCACAAGCTTCAGTTCGTGGACGAAATGACCGAGTGGTGGACGACCCGGCGCAGCCCGGACCGCCGCATGGTCATGGTCGGCGACCTGAACATCGCGCCGCTGGAGAACGATGTCTGGAGCCACAAGGAGCTTCTGAAGATCGTCTCCCACACCCCGGTGGAGGTGGCGAAGCTGACCGCGATGCAGGCGTCCATCGGCTGGGTCGACGCGCTGCGCCATTTCGTTCCGCCCACGGAAAAGCTCTACACCTGGTGGAGCTACCGCGCGAAGGACTGGGCGGCCTCCGACCGCGGCCGGCGGCTGGACCACATCTGGGTCACCCCGCCGCTGAAGGACGCGCTGACCGGCCACCGCGTCCTGCGCGAGGCCCGCGGTTGGGAGCCCAAGCCGTCCGACCATGTTCCGGTGATGGTCGATCTCGCGTTGTGATGCGCTGAGTCACGGCGCCGTCAGCGGCACGTTCATCGCTACGACCGACGGCGTCCCGTCCTCCGCGACCCGGAAGCGGTGGGCGCAGCTGTCGGTCAGGCGGTGGGCGGGCTTGCCCACCATGTCCCAGCCGGTGGCCAGCGCGTAGAGCGCCCGCATCACCCCGTTGTGGGCCACCGCCCCGGTCGGCACGCCCCCAGCACCGACCTCGGCCAGCCAGGGGATCAGCCGGTTCTGCACGTCGCGCGGGCTTTCCCCGCCCGGCGCCCGGAAGTCGAGGCCCATCCGTTCGCGGTCCGCGGTCAGGGCGCCGCTCGACCGCAACTCCTCCAGCAGGCGGCCTTCCCACACCCCCCAGCTCATCTCGACCAGACGCGGTTCCGGCGCCGGGTCGAGGCCGAGCAGCCGGGCCGTCTCCCAGGCCCGCCGCTTCGGGCTGGCAACCCAACGGTAGCCCAGCACGTCCGGCGGCAGCCTCCAGGTCCCGACTCGGGCGCGGCCCTCGTCGGACAGCGGCTCGTCGATGCCGCCCTGGAGACGGTGCGCGGCGTTCCAGGCGGTCGGCCCGTGCCGCAGGATGATGAGGTCGGTCATGCGTTCCCTTTCCGCGCGGCGCGCCGGACCACCGCGTCCAGCGCCTCCACCGCGATGGACAGATCGTGTTCCTCGACGGCGATGCGGCGCGCGGCCTCCCCGAAGCGGCGGCGTTTCCCAGGGTCGTCGAGCAGCGCCCTGACGGCGGCGGCGAAGGCCTCCGCGTCGCCCACGGGAGGCAACAGGCCGGTCACCCCGTCGCGCACCACGTCCGGCACCCCTCCCGTGCGTCCCGCAACGACTGGCAGCCCGGCGGCCTGGGCCTCCAGCAGGGCCATGCCGTAGGCTTCGTTCACCGCCGGCCAGACCATCAGGTCGGCGGCGGCGTAGAGGGCGGTGAGGGCGTCCGAACTTTGCTGGCCGAGGAACAAGACTCCCTCACCTGCAAAGCGGGGGAGGGGTGGGGTGGGGGCAAGTGCGCCTCCCCCGAACAATGTCTCGATCCGGGAACGCGCGGGACCGTCGCCGGCGATCAGCAGATGCGGACTCGCCCCCACCCCGGCCCTCCCCCGCTGGGCGGGGGAGGGAGAGAGGGCTTGCGCCAGGATCTCGTAGGAGCGTTCCTTGTCACCGCCGCGCATCATGCCGACGGCCAGCAGCCACGGGACGTCCGGGTTCAAGCCATAGAGTTCAGCCAGCGCCGCCCGGTGCCGGTCGCGCTCCGTGGCGGCGGCCGCGAAGGGACGCGTGTCGAGGAAGGGCCGCAGCCGCACCAGCCGGTCCGGCGATTCGAGCAGCGGCAGCACCCCCTCGGCGTCGTGGCCGGCGAGGTTGACGACGGCGGCCGCCTGCCGGATCGCCGCCTCGGCGGCGCGGTGGCCGGCGGCGAAGGGGCCGACGGCGCGCTTGGCCGCGAAGGACGCCTCCGCCACCACATAGGGGATGCCGAAGCGACGGCTGACCGCCGGGCCGATCCAGTCCGGCGCCTTGTGGTACAGGTGGTAGGTGAACCAAAGGTCCGGCGGATCGTCCCGCCAGCGCACCGTCAGGCGGTCGGCGCAGCGGGTCCCCAGCGCGGCCAGACGCTCCGCCCGGCCCGGACGGCGCCCATCGTCCCAGCTGCGCAACGTGCAGGCCAGCGTCACCCTGTGCCCAGCCCCCTCCAAGGCGGCCATCAGAAGCCGGGCCATGCGCCGGTCGCCCGAGGGCACCGGGTGGGTCGGGGATTTCAGCGGGGCGTAGAAGGCGATGCGCATCGCGGCCCCGGTGACGTGAAGGGAAGGACGCTCAGAACGGGGTCGGTTCCCGCGCGCAGACGACCCGGTTCCGTCCGGCGGCCTTGGCGCGGTACAGCGCCTCGTCCGCGCTGGACAACATGGCGTCCACGTCGCGCGTCCCGGCGGCGCAGCAGGCCACGCCGATCGACACGGTGAAGCGCACCGTCTCGACTCCCGCCAGTACCGCCAGCTCCGCCGTGCGGCGACGGATGCGCTCCGCCACCATGCGCGCACCGGCGACGTCGGTTTCCGGCAGCAGGATGGCAAACTCCTCGCCGCCAGTGCGGCCCAGCAGGTCGTTCTCGCGCAGCAGAGCGCGGCAGGCGGCGGTGAAGGTCCGCAGCGCCTCGTCTCCCACGGCGTGGCCGTGGGTGTCGTTGATGCTCTTGAAATGATCGAGGTCGAGCATCAGCAGCGTAACCGGCCGGCCATAGCGGCGGGCGCAGGCCAGCTCCTGCTCCGCCGCTTCGACGAAATGGCGGCGGTTGGACACGCCGGTCAGCGAGTCGGTGATCGAGAGCCGGCGCAGCCGCTCCTCCGACTCCTTCAGAGCCGTCACGTCGTTGATGAGGACGTAGATGACCGGCAACCCGTCCCAGGGCAGGGGCGACATGCTGACCTGGACGCAGGTGCGCTGCCCATCCGTGGACACCATCACCCCGTCCTGGGACCGCACCAGCTCCCGCTCGCGCAGGCAGCGCAGGAAGGCGCCCCGCTGGTCGTCGATGCCCGACTCCTCGACGAAGTCCAGGAAATGGCGCCCGACCAGGGCATCGCCGCTCTGGCCCAGGATGCGCGCCGCCTCCTGGTTGGCGAAGACGATGCCCATTTCCTGATGGATCAACAGCCCGGCGGGCAGCAGGTCGAGCATGTCGCCCAGCTTGCTGCGCGTCAGCGACAGCTCGTGGCTGGTCGCCACGGCATCGCTGTCGTCGTCGAAGTCGATGAAGGAAAGGATTTCCGGTTCGGAGAAGGCGGACAGAGTCGACATGACGTCGCAGAGGTGGAGCAAAGCCGCACTCTATCCCGTCATCAGCCGCCGTGCAACGCACAGCATCCCCCAAATGGCATAAAGGACGACCGTCTATTTCCGGTTGTGAAACGGTCATGCAGCCGGTCGATGCCCGAGTCGCTGCCGAAATCGCGCCGCACCCGCGCGGCACCCGCCGCCGCCAGCGCCGCACGGCGGGCCGGGTCGCGGATCAGCGATTCGAGCGCGCCGCCCAGCGCGGCGGGGTCTTCGGGGTCCACCAGCGTGCCGGTGACCCCATCCTCGATCAGCTCGGCCACCGCGGCGGCGCGGGTGGACAGGCAGGCCAACCCCTGGCTCTGCGCCTCCATCAGCACGTTGGGCAGCCCGTCGCGGTCGCCGTCGCGGGCGGTGCGGCAGGGCAGGACGAACAGGTCGGCGCAGCGGTACTGGGCGATCACCGCGTCCTGGGCCTTCGCCCCCTGCCAGTCGATCCGCCCCTCCAGCCCCAGCGCCGCCGCCTGCGCCTTCAGCGCCGCCAGCCGGTCGCCGCCGCCGATGTGGGTCCAGCGCCAGTGCAGCCCGGCGGGCAGGCGCGCCAGCGCGTCGAGCAGCAGGTCGAAGCCCTTCTTCTCCACCGCCCGCCCGACCGACAGCAGCCGCACCGGATCGGCGGGGTCGCACCCGTCGCGCGCCGGGCGCGCGTCCGGCGGGGCGGGGAAGCGGCTGAAGTCCAGGCCGTGGTAAAGCAGATCCACCCGTTCCGGTTCCGGCGCCAGGGCGCGCAGGCGGGCGAGGCCGAGCGCGGTGCAGGTGACGCCCCAGCGCGCCTCCGCCAGCTTGTCCCGCAGGTCCCAGTCCGGCGAGGTCCAGATGTCCTTGGCGTGGGCGGAAAAGCTCCAGGGCAGGTCGGTCAGCAGCGCCGCGTAGCGCGCGACGCTGGCCGGCGTGTGCAGGAAATGGGTGTGCAGCCAGGTGACGTCCGCCGGCAGTTCCGCCGCCAGCACGCAGGCCTGGCCGAAGCGGCGCACGCGGTTGCGGCTGGGGTCGCGCCGCAGGTCGGCCAGCCAGGCGGCCCGTGCCGCCGGCCAGCCGGGACGCCGCCGCGCCGCCGCCAGCGCGCGCAGCACGCGGGCGGGCGCGTCGCGCAGATATTCAGGCAGATAGGTCACCGGGGCGGTGACGCGGCGGTTCAGCTCGTGCACCGCCTTGTCGGTCGGTTGACGCAAGCTGACGATCAGTTGACGCAATCCCCGCCGTTCCAGCCCCAGAACCTCCTGCGCGATGAAGGTTTCCGACAGGCGGGGCCAGCCCTTCACGATGACGGCAACGGTCACGCGGCGTCCCCGGCGGCCAGCTGGCGCTCCGAAGCGCAGGGTTCGGAGGACGGCTCCGGAAGGTAGCGCGCCGACAGGCGGTTGACGCTCTCCAACCCGCCGAGCAGGCCCGGCACCACGACCGAGGAGGGCGGCGCCTGCCAGGGCAGCCGCCGCAGCGCCGCCGCCATCGCCGCGGCGTCGCGCACCCCGTCGTCCATCAGGACGGAGACCAGACCCAGCTCCTGCGCGCGGGCGGCGCGGATGGTCTGCTCGCGCCGCGGCACCTCGCGCGGGACGATCAGCGCCTTCTTGTCGAAGGACAGGATCTCGCAGAAGGTGTTGTAGCCGCCCATGGCGACCACCCCGACCGCGCCCTGCATCAGCCGCTCGATCCGCGCCTCGAAGGCGGTGGCCTCGACGTTGGGCAGGGCCTCGGCGCGGGCCAGGAACTCGGCCTGGAGGTCCGGCTGCATGAAGGGGCCGAACACCAGCACGGCACGGTAGGGGATGCCGGGATCGCTCTCGTAGGCGCGCAGCACCCAGTCGACCAGCGCCTCGCCGTCGCCGCCGCCGCCGGGGGTGACCAGGATGTAGGGTTCGTCCGGCAGGCCGGGACCGTGCGGGACCGCCGGGGGCACGGTGCGGTGCAGGTAGCCGGTATAGACCATCTTGTCGCGCACCGACTGCGGGACCTCGATCCCCTCCAGCGGGTCGCAGATCTGCGGCAGGCCGTAGGCCCAGATCTCGTCGTAGAGGTTCTCCAGCGCCGGCAGGACCTTCTTGCGCTCCCACTCCGGGGCGAGCAGGGCCGGCTCGTCCATCACGTCGCGCAGGCCCAGAACCAGCGGCACGCCGCGGCCCTTCAGAAGCTCCAGCGTCTCCCGCACCTCGCCGCGCAGGCCGAGCGGTTCCTTGTCCACGATGAACAGGTCGGGCTGGTAGATCTCCGCCGTGTGGCGGATCAGCGAGGCCCGCATGGACAGGATCTCATCGATGTCCAGATGCAGGTTCAGCGCCGTGTATTCCCCGTTGCGCAGCTTGATGACGCCGGGGATGCGCACGAAATCCACCCGCGTGCGGAAGTCGAAGCTGCCGACGATGGGCGAGCCGGACAGGATCAGCACGGACAGGTTGCTGTAGCGTTCCACCAGCGCATGGGCGATGGCCCGGCAGCGGCGCAGATGGCCAAGGCCGAACGTGTCATGGCTGTAGATGAGCACGCGGCCCGAGGTCGGACGTTCGCTCATGAAGTTCCTACCTCTCCCGATTGGCCTCTTGTGTCCGGCCGCGGCTTGGCCGATGAACGGGTGTGCGTCATGCCGCCGTCACGCTGGCGGCAGACCGCGTGCAGGCGAACCATAGTCCCAGCGGCCAGACGGCAGAGGGGGTAAGGTTTCTGCCTGCTCCCGGCACCGGCGTCCCCTTGCGTAGAATGGCGCTATGGAATCCAGCATTTTCCGATTCATCCTTCGGCACAGCGTCCGTCAGCAGATCGTGCTGACCCTGATGACCCTGGCGTCCTTTCCGTTCCTCTACGCCTCGCTCGACCTACCGAAGCGGATCGTCAACGAGGCGATCGCCGGGAAGAAGCTGCCGGAGTCCTTCCTAGGCTTCCATCTCGATCAGGTCAGCTATCTGTTCGTCCTATGCGGACTGTTCCTGACTTTGGTGCTGGTCAACGGCGCGTTCAAGTACGTCATCAACACCTACAAGGGCCGGCTGGGCGAGCGGATGCTGCGCCGCCTGCGGTACGAGCTGTACGTTCGCGTCCTGCGCTTCCCCCTGCCCCGCTTCCGCAAGATGTCGCCCGGGGAGATCATCCCCATGATCACGGCGGAGGTGGAGCCGCTGGGCGGCTTCATCGGGGACGCCATCGCCATCCCGGTGTTCCAGGGCGGCACCCTGCTGGTCTACATCGCCTTCATCTTCGTTCAGGACCCGGTTCTGGGGGCAGCGGCGGTGTCGCTGTACCCGTTCCAAGGCTGGCTCATCCCACGGCTGCAGCGCAAGGTCAATCAGCTTGGCAAACAGCGCGTACGTGCCATGCGCCAGATCGCCGACCGCATCGGGGAGACGGTGTCCGGCATCCAGGAGGTGCACACCCACAACACCGCGTCCTGGCATCTCGCCGATCTCAGCCACCGCCTGGGCGACGTGTACCGCATCCGTTTCGAGATTTACCAAAGAAAGTTTTTTGTCAAATTCCTGAACAACTTCATAAACCAGCTGACCCCGTTCTTTTTCTATTCGATCGGCGGATATCTGGTGATCCACGGCCAGCTGTCCTTCGGCGCGCTGGTCGCGGTGCTGGCCGCCTACAAGGACTTGGCCGCCCCTTGGAAGGAGCTTCTCGACTGGTACCAGCAGAAGGAGGACAACCGGATCAAGTACGAGCAGGTGGTGGAGCAGTTCCACGTCCCCGACCTGCTGGCCGAACGCCTGCTGCGCGAGGAGGAGGACGTCCCGTTCAAGGGCAGCCTGTCCTTCCGCAACGTCGCGTTCGGGGAGGACGGCGGCTCGCCCATCCTGGAGGGGGTGACCTGCGACATCCCGCTGGACGGCCACACCGCGCTGATCGGCGTCGGCTCCGGGCGGGACGAGCTGGCGCAGCTCGCCGCCCGCGTGCTGCTGCCCTCGTCGGGCCAGATCCGGCTGGGCGAGCGTGACTATGCAGAGCTGCCGGAAAGCGTGACCGGGCGGCGCGCCGCCTATGTCGGCGCCACCCCCTACCTGTTCTCGGCCTCGCTCTACGACAACCTCGTCTATGGGCTGCGCCACCGGCCGCTGCGCGAGAACGGCGGCAGTGAGGAAGCGGCGGAGCGGCGCAAGAAGCGGATGACCGAGTCGGTGCTGTCCGGCAACGCCACCGACGACGTGGACGCCGACTGGATCGACTACGCTGCCGCCGGCTGCGACGGGCCGGAGGATCTGAAGACCCGCATCCTGCGCGTGGTGACGATGGTATCGCTTCAGGACGACGTGTACGGCATGGGCCTCAACCGCACCGTCGATCCGGAGCGGCGCCCCGACGTGGCCGCCCGCGTGCTGGAGGCGCGCGACGCCATGCGCGCCACGATGCTGAACAACCCGGACCTGGGGCGGCTGGTGGAGCGCTTCGACCCCGACCGCTACGCCGCGAACGCCACGCTGGCGGAGAATCTGCTGTTCGGCACGCCGGTCGGCCCGATCTTCCAGACCGACGCGCTGGCCTCCAACCCCTACATGCTGCATGTGCTGGACAAGGTGGGGCTGACCGACACCATCCTGGAGACCGGCCACAAGGTGGCGGAAACCATGGTCGAGCTGTTCGCCGGCCTGCCGCCCGGCCACGAGTTCTTCGAACGCTTCTCCTTCATCGGCTTCGCCGAGCTGCCGGAGTACCAGGGCATCCTTGCGCGCACCGCGAAGGAGGGTCTGGGCACGCTGCGGCCCGAGGAGCGGACGCGGCTGATGACCCTGCCCTTCAAGCTGATCGGCGCCCGCCACCGTCTGGGTCTGATGACCCCGGACCTGGAGAAGAAGCTTCTGGAGGCGCGGCACCTCTTCGCCAGCGACCTGCCGGCGGACCTGAAGCACGCCGTCGCCTTCTTCGACCCGGAGGCCTACAACGCCGCGGCCAGCATCCAGGACAACATCCTGTTCGGCAAGATGGTCTACGGGCAGGCGCAGGTGCAATCCAAGGTGGGCCGCATCGTGGCGGAGCTGGTCGACCAGCTTCACCTGCGCGACACCATCGTGGAGGTCGGGCTGGACCATCCCGTGGGGGTCGCCGGGTCGCGCCTGTCCGCGGCGCAGCGCCAGAAGGCGGCGCTGGCCCGCGCCCTGCTGAAGCGCCCGGACCTGCTGGTACTGAGCGAGGCGACCAGCGGCCTGGACACCAGCAGCCAGACGAAGGTGCATTCCGCGATCATGGGGGAACGCAAAGGATGTGGTCTTGTGTGGGTTCTGCACCGCGCCGGCTTGGCACGGGCGTTCGAGCGAGTCATTGTAATGAAGGACGGGCGAATCGCCGAACATGGGCGCTTCGACGAGTTGAACAGGCCCGGTACGTTGTTGCATGAATTGGTGACCGCCGAATAAAGCCGGCGGCGTTGAGGAGGCAGACGGCATGAGCATCGCCGAAGAAGTCAATTGCCTGCGCAGGATTCCCCTGTTCGCCAACATCGACACTGCCAAGCTCAAGCTTCTCGCCTTTACCAGCGAACGGTTGAGCTTCCGGTCGGGCGACATCCTGTTCGAGCAGGACGAGATGGGCACCTGCGCCTACATCCTGCTGCGCGGGGAGGCCGAGGTGATCGTGACCGGCCCCGGCGGGCCGCTGGCCGTCGCGACGCTGGGGTCCAACGAGATCGTCGGCGAGATCGCCATCCTGTGCGACGTGCCGCGCACCGCCACCGTCCGCGCCAGCACCGACCTGGAGGCGCTGTGCGTGCCGAAGGACCATTTCCTTCAGATGGTCGCCGACTTCCCGCAGATGGGGCTGGAGATCATGCGCTCCCTGGCCCACCGCCTGGAGCAGACGACCGCGCGCCTGCGCGAGGTGCTGGCCGCCCAGGCGGTCTGACAACTCATGCATGTTCTTTTCCATGTCCAGCATCTGCTGGGCATCGGGCACGACCGGCGCGCCGCGCTGATCACCCGCGGGCTGACCGAGGCCGGCGTCGCCGTCACGGTGCTGCGCGGCGGGCATCCGGTGCCGGGGATCGATTACGGCCCGGCAGCGGAGATCGTCCAGCTTCCCCCCGCCCGCGCCGCCGACAGCGGCTTCAAGACCCTGCTGGACGAGCACGACCGGCCCATCGACGACGACTGGCGGGCCCGGCGCCGCGCCGCGGTTCTGGCCACCCATGACCGGGTGCGGCCCGATGCGCTGCTGGTCGAATCCTTCCCCTTCGGACGCCGCGCCTTCCGGTTCGAGCTTCTGCCGCTGCTGGAGGCCGCGAAAGCCGGCGGGGCGGTCACCGCCGCTTCGGTGCGCGACATCCTGGTGACCAAGGCCAAGCCGGAGCGGCTGGAGGAAACCGTTTCGACGGTGGAACGGCTGTTCGACCATGTGCTGGTCCATGGCGACCCGCAATTGATCCCCTTCGCGGCGACCTTCCCCGCCGCGGCGCGGATCGCCGGCCGCATCCGCTACACCGGCTATGTCGCGGCCCCGCAGGGCGCGGACACCGAATCGACGGACGGCACGGATGAGGTGATCGTGTCGGTGGGCGGCGGGGCGGTCGGCCTGCCGCTGCTGCGGGCGGCGCTGGCGGTGCGTGCGTCAACTCCGGCCGGACTTGACGCACCATGGCGCCTGCTGGCCGGGCCGGACGTGCCGGAGGAGGACTTCCGCGCGCTCGCCGCCGCGGCCCCGCCGGGCGCCATCGTGGAGCGGGCGCGGCCCGACTTTCCCGCCCTGCTCCGCCGCTGCCGTCTGTCGATCAGCCAGGCCGGCTACAACACCGTGCTCGACGTGCTTCAGGCCGGCTGCCGGGCGGTGGTCGTCCCCTTCGCCGCGGGCAGCGAGACCGAGCAGGCCACCCGTGCCCGCCTGCTGGAGCAGCGGGGCCGTCTGGCCGTGGTCGACGAGGCCACCCTGACCCCGGAGACCCTGGCCGCGGGCCTGGCGAAGGCGCTCGCCCTGCCCCCGCCGCCGGCCATCCCGCTGCGCCTCGACGGCGCCGCCGCCACAGCCCGTCTGCTGCTGGACGCGGTGGCCTACCGCCAAGGCAACAGTCGCTAAGCCAATCAAGACGCTTGGATTTTTCCGGTGCGGGGGCCATGCTGACGGTCACCGCGTTCGCTGTCCTTCTAACCCTCTCCCCTCCGGAGAGAGGAGGGTGAGGGGGTTGCGCAAGGCGGTATGTCCGGCAAAAGCGCAACCCCCTCACCCTAACCCTCTCCCCGGAGGGGAGAGGGAACAGAACAGGCGATGACCGTGACCGCAACCGCCCCTTCCGACAGCCCGCCGCGCGCCGGTTGGGACGCGTTGACCGCCGAGCTGGACGCCTGGGCTTCCGCCGGGCGCACCGCCACTCTCTGGTGGCGCGACGACGATGCCGTCGCGCCGACGCCCGACCTCGACCGGATGATCGCCCTGTCCATCGAAACCGGCGCGCCGTTGGCCCTGGCGGTCATCCCGGCGGGCGTCAAGGACGCCCTCGTCCCCGTTGTGGACGCGGCCCCCACCGTCACGGTGCTTCAGCACGGCTGGTCGCACACCGACCATGCCGCTCCCCCCGCGAAGAAGGCGGAGCTTGGCGCGGACCGGCCTGCCGCCGCCGTGCTGGCGGAGCTGGCCGAGGGACGGGCCGTGCTGGACCGCCGGTTCGGGCCGCGCGCCCTGCCCGTCCTGGTGCCGCCGTGGAACCGCATCGCGCCCGGCGTCGCGGCGGGTCTGCCCGGCGCGGGCTTCGCCGGCCTGTCGGTTTTCGGGCCGCGACGTGTGTCAACCGTCAACATGATGTGTGTCAATACACACATCGACCCGGTGGCCTGGAAGGACGGCAAGCGCTTCATGGGCGACGCGGAGTCGCTGGGCATGGCGGTCGCCCATCTGCGTGCCCGGCGGCTGGGCGCGGTGGACGCGGAGGAGCCGACCGGCCTGTTGACGCATCATTTGGCGATGGACGTTGAAACCTGGGCCTTCACCGCGCGTTTCCTGACCGCGACCCGCCGTCATCCGGCGGTCCGCTGGCTGGCTGCTGAGACCCTGTTCGCCGCAGAAGGACATCGCTGAGACATGGCCGAGCTGCCCATGGCCCGACCCTCGACCGGGGAGACGCCGACCGTCGCGGAGATGCGCTACCCCGCCGGGGCGCTGGCCGGCGACTACGCGCGGGCCGGGGCCGGGCTGGCGCTGACGGTTCTGCCGCTGGCCTTCCTGCCCGTCACCCCCTGGATCGCCGTGCCGCTGGCGGCCTGCGCGGCGCTGTTCGCCGTCTTCGCGGCGCGCACCCTGCAACGCCAGCTGACCCGCCTGACCATGGACGGCGAGGGCTTGCGGGCCGACGGGCCGCTGGGCGGCGCCATCCGCTGGGACGCGCTGTCCGGGCTGAGGCTGCGCTACTACGCGACCAGGCGGGGACGCGACGACGGTTGGATGCAGGCGACGCTGAGCGGCGGCGGCACGACCCTGCGCTTCGACAGCAACCTGGAGGGCTTCGACGCGGTGATCGAACAGGCCGCCCTCGCCGCCGGGCGCAACGGCGTGGCGCTGACCCCGGTGACGGTGGACAATCTGATCGCTCTCGGCATCGAGCCGCCGGAGGACCCCAACGAGACGAGGCCGGCGCCATGAGCCGCACGCTGCTCCGGGTGGAGGACCTGAAGGTCGATTTCCAGGTGCCGGGCGGCGTGGTCCAGGCGGTGCGCGGCGTGTCCTTCCGGGTGCGGGCGGGCTCCACCGTCGCCCTGGTCGGCGAATCCGGCTCGGGCAAGTCGGTGGCGGCGCAGTCGATTTTGCGCATCCTGCCCCGCAACGCCGCCATCGCGGATGGAAAAATCCTATTCGACGACGGGATCGTCAACAACGGCGCCGGCCCCGTCGACATCGCTTCGCTGAAGGCCGACGGCACGGCGATGCGGGCGCTGCGCGGCGGTCGCATCTCGATCATCTTCCAGGAGCCGATGACGTCGCTGTCGCCCCTGCACACGGTGGGCGATCAGGTGGGTGAGGCGGTGCGGCTGCACCAGCGGGTGACCGCCCGGCAGGCCCGCGCCCAGGCGGAGGACATGCTGCGCCGGGTGCGCTTCCCAGACCCGAAGCGGGCGCTGGACACCTACCCGTTCGAGCTGTCGGGCGGCCTGCGCCAGCGCGCGATGATCGCCATGGCGCTGGTCTGCCGCCCCGCCCTGCTGATCGCCGACGAGCCGACAACCGCGCTGGACGTCACCATCCAGGCGCAGATCCTGAAGCTGATCAAGGACCTCCAGGCCGATCTCGGGATGGCCGTCCTGCTCATCACCCACGACCTGGGGGTGGTCGCCAACCTCGCCGACGAGGTGGTGGTGATGCACCGCGGGCGGATCATGGAATCCGGCACGCGCGAGGACATCTTCGCCGACCCCCGCCATCCCTATCTCAAGGCGCTGCTGCGCGCCGTTCCGCGCTTCCACATGGCGCCGGGGGAACGGCTGGTGCCGATCCGCTCCATCACGTCGCAGGGCGGCAGCCTGCTGGAGAAGGACCATCAGCCCTGGCCGCCCGGCGCCGACGCGGCGGGGCCGTTGCTGGCAGTGGAGGGGGTGCGCAAGCTTTACGGGGCGCGCAAGGCCGGCTGGTTCGGTGCCAAGGCCGGGGCGGGCACGCTGGCGGTGGACGACGTCAGCTTCGCCATCGCGCGCGGCGAATGCGTCGGGCTGGTCGGCGAGTCGGGCTGCGGCAAGACCACCCTGTCGAAGATCCTGATGCGCGCCCTGACTCCGGATCAGGGCAGCGTCCGCTTCAACGACCATGGCCGGATCGTCGACGTTCTGGAGCTGGAGGGTGCGGCCCTGACCGCCTTCCGCCGCAAGGTGCAGTTCGTCTTCCAGGACCCCTTCGGCTCGCTGAACCCCCGGATGACCGTCTTCGACATCATCGCCGAACCGCTGGTCATCCACGGCATCGGCGACGAGGCGGAGCGCGCCGCGCGGGTGAAGGAACTGATGGGGCTGGTCGGGCTGGACGCGCGGCATCTGCGCCGCTACCCGCACAGCTTCTCCGGCGGCCAGCGCCAGCGCATCGGCATCGCCCGCGCGCTGGCGCTGCGGCCCGAGCTTCTGCTGCTCGACGAGCCGGTGTCGGCGCTCGACGTGTCGATCCAGGCGCAGGTGCTGAACCTGCTGAAGGACCTGAAGGAGCGGCTCGGCCTGACCTACCTGTTCGTCAGCCACAATCTGGCCGTGGTGGATTACATGGCCGACCGCATCCTGGTGATGTGCCGTGGGCGGATCGTCGAGTCGGCCCCGCGCGAGGCGCTGTTCCGCAACCCCGTCCACCCCTACACCCGTGCCCTGCTGACCGCCGTGCCGGAGCCGGACCCCAGCCGCCCGCTGTCGCTGACCGACCTGGAGGAAGGCCGCGCCTCCGACCCCGCGCGCTGGCCCGCCCCCTTCACCATCGATGCGGACCACCAGCCCCATCTGGTCGATCTCGGCGGCGGCCATTGCGTGCGCGCCGACGCCGCCGTCCGCGTGCGGGAGGTGGCGTGATGATGTGGACCGTTCCCGATGCGACGTTCAATTCCCTCTCCCCTCTGGGGAGAGGGAAGGGTGAGGGAGTTGCGCTTTTGCCGGACGCCCCGCCACTGGAAACCCCCTCACCCCGACCCTCTCCCCGCTTTCGGCGGACCGAAGGTCCGCCTGTCGCGTCAGCGCAAACTTCGTTTGCGCGTGAGCGGAGGGGAGAGGGAGGATGGCGGCGACGTGCCCTTCTGGCATTGGCCTTCCTCGGGCTCAGCGCCTTCGACGCGGTCGAGACGCCGATGCTGGAGAACGCGGTCGGCGCCGGGTCGCTGCCGCCGGTGGAGAAGCGGCTGCCGCTCACTCCCCTGGTCGAGCCGATGGACCGGCCCTGGCAGTCGCCGGGGCGCCATGGCGGCGACCTGCGCCTGCTGATGGCGCGAACCAAGGACACGCGGCTGATCTACGTCTACAGCTACGCCCGGCTGGTCGCGCTGACCCCGAGCCTGCGCATCGTGCCCGACATCCTGGAGCGGGTGGATGTGGCGGAGGGGCGGATCTTCACCTTCACGCTGCGCCGCGGCCACCGCTGGTCGGACGGCCATCCCTTCACGGCGGAGGACTTCCGCTACTGGTGGGAGGACATGGCCAACAACGCCAAGCGCTTCCCCGGCGGGCCGCCGCCGGAGATGCTGGTGGCCGGGGAAGCGCCGAAGTTCGAGGTGCTGGACGCCGCCGCGGTGCGCTACACGTGGACCCGCCCCAACCCCTTCTTCCTGCCGATGCTGGCCGGGGCCAAGCCGGTGGAGATCTACGCCCCGGCCCATTACCTGCGGCGCTTCCACCCCCGCTTCACCGAGCCGCTGGAGCTGAAGCAGCGCGTGGAGGAGGCGCGGCAGAAAAGCTGGCAGCAGCTTCACAACCGCAAGGACAATCTGACCGAGTTCGACAACCCGGACCTGCCGACCCTGCAGCCCTGGGTGCCGACGACCGCTCCGCCCGCGGAACGTTTCATCTTCGTAAGGAACCCCTATTTCCATCGGGTGGACCCAGCGGGGCGGCAGCTGCCCTACATCGACCGGGTCATCATGACGGTGGCCGACGCCAAGATCATCCCGGCCAAGACCGGGGCGGGCGAGAGCGACCTCCAGGCACGCTACCTGCGGTTCGACAACTACACCTTCCTGAAGCAGGGGGCGAAGCGCAACGACCAACGGGTCACGCTGTGGCGCACCGGCATCGGGGCGCAGGTGGCGCTGTTCCCCAACCTGACCTGCAACGACCCGGTGTGGCGCGCGCTGAACCGCGACGTGCGCTACCGTCGCGCCCTGTCGCTGGCCATCGACCGCGAGGAGATGAACCAAGTCATCTATTACGGCCTCGCCATCCCGTCCAACAACACGCTCTTGGAGGTCTCGCCCCTGTGGGTGCCGGCCTACCGCGACCGCTGGGCGCAGTTCGACGTCCGGCAGGCCAACCGGCTGCTCGACGAGGTCGGCCTGACGAAGCGCGACGTCAACGGCGTCCGTCTGCTACCCGACGGCCGCCCGCTGGAGATCGTGGTGGAGACCGCCGGGGAGAGCACGGAGGAGACCGACGCGCTGGAGCTGATCGCCGACGGCTGGCGGCGCATCGGGGCGCGGCTCTACATCCGCTCCTCGCAGCTCGATGTGTTCCGCAACCGCATCTTCGCCGGCGACACCTGCATGTCCATCTCGCGCGGGCTGGACAACGCCATCGCCACAGCGGACATGAGCCCCGGCGAGCTGGTGCCGGTCGATCAGGCCAAGTACCAGTGGCCGAAATGGGGACAGTTCTTCCAGACCATGGGCAAGGACGGCGAGCGCCCCGACATGCCCGAGGCGCGCGACCTGCTGGATGCCTTCCGCGCCTGGCGCGACGCCCCGGACGAGGCGGGGCGGGCGGCGGCCTGGACCCGCATCCTGACGCTCAACGCCGATCAGGTCTTCACCATCGGCACGGTGGCCGGGGTGCCGCAGCCGGTGGTGGCGCGCCGCACCCTGCGCAACGTGCCGGAGGAGGGTCTGTTCAACTACGACCCCGGCGCGCATTTCGGGCTGTACCGGCCCGACGGCTTCTGGTTCGACAAAAAGGGGTGAGGCCATGCTGGGCTACGTGATCCGCCGCATCCTCATCATGATCCCGACGCTGCTGGCGATCAGCGTCATCACCTTCGTCATCATCCAGCTTCCCCCCGGCGACTATCTGACCACGCTGGTCAACGAGATGCAGAGCCGGGGCGAGAGCATGGACCAGGGACGGCTGGCCATGCTGCGCGAGACCTACGGGCTCGACCGGCCGATGTACGAGCAGTACGCGCTGTGGCTGGCCGGCATGCTGCGCGGCGACTTCGGCTATTCCTTCGAATACAACCTGCCGGTGTCGGACGTGGTGGGCGACCGGCTGTCGCTGACCGTCATCGTGTCCTTCGCGACCATCCTCTTCATCTGGGTGGTGTCCTTCCCCATCGGCATCTATTCGGCGACGCGGCAGTACAGCCTGGGCGACTATGTCCTGACCTTCCTCGGCTTCCTGGGGCTGGCGACGCCCAGCTTCCTGCTGGCGCTGGTGATGCTGTATTTCGCCAACGTATGGTTCGGCACCTCGATCGGCGGGCTGATGGACCCGCGCTACATCGGCCAGCCCTGGAGCTGGGGCAAGGCGATGAGCGTGTTCGAGCACATGTGGATTCCGGTGATCGTCATCGGCACCGCCGGCACCGCCGCGATGATCCGCCGCCTGCGCGCCAACCTGCTGGACGAGCTGCACAAGCCCTACGTCGTCACCGCGCGGGCCAAGGGCCTGCCGCCGGGCCGGGCGCTGGTGAAGTACCCGCTGCGGGTGGCGCTGAACCCCTTCGTGTCCGACATCGGCAACCTGCTGCCGCAGGTCGTCTCCGGCGCCGCCATCGTGTCGGTGGTGATGTCGCTGCCGACGACGGGGCCGATGCTGCTCCAGGCGCTGCGCAGCCAGGACATGTATCTGGCCGGCTCCTTCCTGATGTTCCTGGCGGTTCTGACGGTGATCGGGGTCTTCCTGTCCGATCTGGCGCTGGCCGCCCTCGACCCGCGCATCCGCCTGAGCGGGGGAGCCAGCCGATGAGCGCCTCCTTTCCGACCCGGACTCCCCTGCCCCACACCCCCCTGCCCCACACCGTCGACACCGCCCCCTGGGACCCCGACGAGGTCGAGCGGCTGTCGCCGGAGCAGGAGCGCTTCACCACCGCCTCGCAATGGCGCATGGTCTGGTGGAAGCTGCGGCGGCACAAGCTGGCGGTGGCGTCGGGGATCGTGCTGCTGCTGCTCTACGCCTCGACCCTGGTCAGTGAGGTCCTGGCCCCCTACGCGGTGGACAGCCGCAATTCCCACTTCATCCACGCCCCGCCGCAGACCGTGCATCTGTTCCACGAGGGTCGGTTCGTCGGTCCCTTCGTCTACGGCTACCGCTATCACCTCGACATGGAGATCCTAAAACGGGAGTACACGCCGGACCTGACGAAGGTGCAGCCGATCCGCTTCTTCTGCCGCGGCGACCGCTACGAGTTCTGGGGGTTGGTGGAGAGCGACTGGCACCTCGCCTGCCCGGCGGAGGGCGGAACGCTGTTCCTCATGGGCACCGACCGGCTGGGGCGGGACCTGCTGTCGCGGATGATCTACGGCACGCGCATCTCGCTGACCATCGGGCTGATCGGCGTCGCGGTCAGCTTCGTGCTGGGCATCGTGATCGGCGGCATCGCCGGCTATTACGGCGGCTGGGTGGACAACCTGATCCAGCGGCTGATCGAAATCATCCGCTCCTTCCCCGAGCTGCCGCTGTGGATGGCCCTGTCCGCCGCCCTGCCCGTCACCTGGAACCCGATCTTCATCTATTTCGGGATCACGGTGATCCTGGGCCTTCTGGAATGGACGGGCCTCGCCCGCGCCGTGCGGTCGAAGCTGCTGGCCCTGCGCGAGGAGGACTTCACCACCGCCGCCCAGCTGATGGGCGCCAGCCCGGCGCGCATCATCGGGCGGCATCTGCTGCCCAGCTTCATGAGCCACCTGATCGCCTCGGCGACGCTGGCCATCCCCGGCATGATCCTGGGCGAGACGGCGCTGAGCTTCCTCGGCCTCGGCCTGCGCCCGCCGATCACCAGCTGGGGGGTGCTGCTGACCGAGGCGCAGAACATCAACGTGGTGGCGCTGTACCCCTGGCTGATGCTGCCGGTGCTGCCGGTGATCGTGACCGTGCTGAGCTTCAACTTCCTCGGCGACGGCCTGAGGGATGCGGCGGACCCGTATCGGTAACCCTCAGGGCTTCTTTTTCGCCGCGGGCTCCGGCTGCTCCTTGAGGGAGGCCAGCACCATGCGGACGCGGGCGAGGTCGGCGTCGTTGCCCTTTGCCAGGGCGGCGGCGGGCGCGGCCTTGGCCGGGGCGCGCTTGGGCGGGGCGGGCTCGGCCGCCGCGACCTGCGTCCGCGGAGCGGGTGATGCCTTGGTGGCGACCGCCTTGCCCGACGCGGTCTTCGCCGGGGTCGCCCTGGCTTCCAGGATGCGGGGGTCGCCGCCCTTCGGGCTCCAGGTGCGGACCGGGCCGGTGTCGACATGGACGTGGCCGGTGTGGGGGTAGAGCGCGTAGCCGCCGCGCTGCAGGGCCGCGGCCTCGTCGGCGAGACGGCGGGGCGGGACGCCGGGAATGGAGATGTCGGCGGCCTGCCCGCGCAGGTGATAGCTGTTTTCCGCCACGTTCGGGTTGCTGCGGGCCAGCGTGACGTTGGTCAGCGGCGAGCGGTAGCCGGAGGTGATGTGGACCGGCGTGTCGGGGTCGGCGCCGCAGCGGTCCCGCAGGTCGGCCAGAAGCTCCACCAGGGTGGGGTCGACGGGCACCGTCTCACCGGTGCGGCGGTCACGGAACAGGCTGGCGATGCGGTCCAGAGCCTGAGGATCATAGCCGTCGGCGCGACGGTAGGTGACGCTGACCGTCTCGCCGCTGGCGGGATGGTGCAGGACGATCGAGCGGGGGCCGCCATCGAACGAGGCCTGGGGACCCGGAGTGGAGGCGCAGCCGGCGAGCGTTCCGCCGGCGAGCAGGCCCAGCAACGATAAGCGCAGAAGATGCCGCATGCGTCTCCCCAGAGTTCTCTCTGCGGTTGCAGGCGGTTTTCATACCATAATTGTCACACGATCCGGCAGTGACAACGGGCCACGGGACGCGAACGGAGGCTTGGCCGTGTCCCCGGCGCATCACTGTCCAAGGGGATAGTTGCCGATCAGAGAGGAAGCGCCATGCCCTCGCGGGCGACCAGCGTTCCGGGGCGCCGGGCTTCGGCGGCGGTGGCGATGACGTCCAGATCGGCGTCGGTGCGCCGGGGGTCGTGGTGGAAGATGACCGCGCGCTTCACATCGGCCTCGTCGGCGATGCGCAGGCACTCCTCCCAGGTCGAATGACCCCAGCCGACGCGGGCGGCGTATTCGGCGTCGGTGTAGGTGCAGTCGTAGATCAGCAGGTCGCTGCCGCGCACCAGCTCCATCACGGCGGGGTCGCGCCCGTCGGCCGGGTGCTCGGTGTCGGTGACGTAGCACAGGCTGCGCCCGGCGAACTCCACGCGGTAGCCGGTGGCCCCGTCCGGATGGTTCAGCCGGGCGGTGCGCACGGTGACTCCCGGTTTCACCGCCAGCGTCTCGCCGCTGACGAAATCGAGGAAGGTGCAGTCGGCCCGGAAGATCTCCACCGGCACCGGGAACAGCGGCGCCGACATCATGCATTCCAGAACGGAGCGCATCGTCCGCTCCCGCTCCAGATGGCCGGCCCTGATCCGCACGCGGCTGGCCGCGTCGAAGGCCGGCGCGAAGAAGGGCAGGCCGCAGATGTGGTCGAGGTGGCTGTGGGTCAGCAGCAGATCGACGTCCACCGCCTCCCCCCGGCGCATCAGCGCCTCGCCCAGCGGGCGCAGGCCGGTGCCGGCGTCGAGGACCAGGAGAGCGTCCCCGCAGCGCAGCTCGACGCAGGGGGTGTTGCCGCCGTAGCGGACCGTGTCCGGCCCCGGGGAGGCGATGCTGCCGCGCACGCCCCAGAAGCGAACGGTGAAGTCCGGCGGGGTGTCAGGCACACCGGAACAGGCGTCGGAAACGGTTCGTGCCGTCATGGTACCGACAATTTGGCGGTAGGGCTCTCGCGAGTCGAGTGAAAAGGTTGTTTCACGAAACGACCAGCCGGCCCGTCCAATGGTCGATCCGGGCCCGACCAGGGGAGCCGATCCGCCTCGATGAAAGGGGGAGGGCGCGGAACGGAGGTAGGAGGAAAAGGCGCGCCGCACCGCCGAGATGCGGAGGTGCCCAATCCACTAAGATGTGGTAGTTTGCGCCCGTTCGCCCATCGACGCGAAAAATCGCCTCCGGACCCCGCCCCCTCGGATGGACCCAGACAAGCTCGCCAAAGTCCTCGCCATGGCCGAGTCGGAGCATCAGGGCGAGGCCCAGTCCGCTCTGCGCGCCGCGCGCATCATGCTGTCGAGGGCCGGCCTGTCGTTCCGCGATCTCGCCCGCGGCGCCCGTCCGGTCTCCACCGCCCCGGAACCGCCGCCCGCCGCCAGCGCCCCGCCGCCCGACCGTCCGCCGCCGCCCGACCAGTTGGTCCAGGGGCTGCGCCGCCAGGTGCGCGACCTGGAGCTGGAGATCGCCGGGCTGAAACGGCAGCTTGAAAAGAGCAACGGCGACATGGAGCGCCAGCGGGAGGAGGCCGACCGCTGGCGCGGCCTCGCCCGCGAAACCGCGGAAAAGCTCTGGGACCTCGGCAAAGCGCTGGAGCGCAAGCACAGCCGCCACACCAGCCTGGACAAGCGCCGCGCCATCCTGGACCTGCTGCAGGACCCCGGCAGCGCCCTGCTGGCCGATCACGAGATCGCGCGTCGGGTCGGCACCTCGACCAAGCTGGTCGCCCATTGGCGCCGCCGGCTGGCCATCGTCGGGCGGAAGATCCGCCTGCTGCCCGTGGTGCCGCGCGGCCGCGGCCTGTGGGGCGGCGGGCGTCCGGCCGGTCCGGCCCGCGGCGGAGCGGCCCTGGAGAACAAGCGCCAGCGCTGGATGGGCTATCCGGTCGCGGTCACCATCGCGGACCGTTCAGGACCGCCCGGCAAGCGGCCCTGACACGGCTCTCCCGTTTCAGTTGGACGATCCGTTCCCATCGGTCGGCGCGCTGCCCATATCCGCCGGTGTTCCCGCCGGTGCCTGGGCGGTGGGCGAGCGATCCGTCACCGCGACGCGCCAGACCGTGTTCGACAGGTCGTCGGCGACGATCAAGGCGCCCTTCGGGTCCACCGTGACGCCGACCGGCCGGCCATAGGTCTTGCCGTCCTCGCCCATGAAGCCGGTCACGACCTCGACCGGGGCGCCGGCGGGGGCGCCGTCGCGGAAGGGGACGAAGATCACCTTGTAGCCACTGGGTACGCTGCGGTTCCAGCTGCCATGCTCGCCGACGAACACCCCGTCGGCGAAGCGCTCGCCCATCACCGGCGAGGAGAAGGCGACGCCGAGTGCCGCGACGTGCGAGCCCAGGCTGTAGTCCGGCTTGATCGCCGCGGCGACCAGCTCGGGCTTCTGCGGCTGGGCGCGCGGGTCGACGTTCTGGCCCCAATAGCTGTAGGGCCAGCCGTAGAAGCCGCCCTCGCGGACCGAGGTCAGGTAATCGGGGACGAGGTTGGGGCCAAGCTCGTCGCGCTCGTTCACCACCGCCCACAGCGTGCCCGTTCCCGGCTGGATGGCCAGCGCGGTGGGGTTGCGCAGTCCGGTGGCGTAGGGCCGGTGCGCGCCCGTCTGCGCATCGATCTCCCAGACCATCGCGCGGTCGGCCTCGGCGGGCATCCCGCGTTCGGTGATGTTGCTGTTGGAACCGATGCCGACATAGAGGAACCGCCCGTCCGGACTGGCGGCCAGCGACTTGGTCCAGTGATGGTTGATGTAGGAGGGCAGGTCGGTGACCTTCTCCGGCGGCCCCTCGGCGCGGGTCTGGCCCTCGCGGTAGGGGAAGCGCACCAGCGCGTCCTGGTTCGCGACGTAAATCTGGCCGTTCACGAAGGCCAGCCCGTAGGGCGCGTTCAGCTGGTCGGCGAAGACCGTGCGCTCCTCGTACCGGCCGTCGCCGTCGGCGTCGCGCAGCAGGGTGACGCGGTTGCCGCTGGGGACCGAGGTGGTTCCCCTGGCCTTGATGATCCCCGCGATGACGTCCTTGGGCCGCAGCGGCGGGGCCGAGCCGCCCCGGCCTTCGGCGACCAGGATGTCGCCGTTGGGAAGGACGAGGGTCTGGCGCGGGATGCCGAGGTCGGTTGCGATCGCCGTGACGGTGAAGCCCTCCGGCACGGTCGGCTTCCGGTCGCCCCAGGAGGCTGGGTTGGCGATCTTCATGCTGGGCAGCAGCCCGTGCTGCTGCTCGGGCAGCGGCGGGTTGGCGCCGTAGACGGGCGGAGACGGGTTGTCGTTGTTGTCGCAGGCGGCCAGCAGGGCGACGAGCGCGGCAGCGGCCAGCAGGCTGGAGCGTTTCATCGCGTCTCTCCCATGCGCAGGCCCATGCGGAAGCTGGAGAAGCCGAACCAGGTCGCCAGGGCGGCGGTCAGGGTGACGGCCGCCGACAGGATCAGACCTTCCGGCATGGTTCCCCAGGCGTCCCGCGCGTGCACGAAGGCGTTGACGAGGCCGAGCGCGACGGTGATGAACAGCAGGACGAAGTAGGCGAGCCCGCGACCGCGGCGCCGACCGGCGCGGAACAGGTCGATGAAGGCCCAGAGGAGCGAGAAGCCGGCGAAGACCATGCCGCCGGCGATCAGCCAGGCGGCGAAGTTGCTCCACTGGATCTCGAAGCTCCTGGAATAGGCGATGTCGCAGAGCAGGCCCCCCAGGAACAGCGGAAGGGAGGCGGCGAGCAGCACCGCGTGCAAGGGATGGATGGCCCTTGCCGGTCTGCCGTGATCGACGATGGCAACCAAGACGTCATCTCCTTGCCCGACGGGGGTCCATGCCGAAACGGCCTGGAAATCAATCCTTTCAATGGGTAGGCAGGGAGATGGTTCCGCGCGGCCGCCAGCCGGGGATCAGGGCACCAGCCGGTAGCCGCCGGGCTCCGTCACCAGGATTTCCGCGTTGGACGGATCGCGCTCGATCTTCTGGCGCAGGCGGTAGACATGGGTTTCCAGCGTGTGGGTGGTGACCCCGGCGTTGTAGCCCCACACCTCGCCCAGCAGCGTCTCGCGCCCGATCACCGCGCCGCCGGCCCGGTACAAGTATTTCAGGATCGCCGTTTCCTTCTCGGTCAGGCGGATCTTGCGGGCGCCGCCGTCCGCCAGGAGCAGCTTGCCCGCCGGGCGGAAGCTGTAGGGGCCGATGGCGAAGACGGCGTCCTCGCTCTGCTCGTGGACGCGGAGATGGGCGCGCAGCCGGGCCAGCAGCACCCCCATGCGGAAGGGCTTGGTGACATAGTCGCTGGCCCCGGAATCGAGCCCCAGGATGGTGTCGGCGTCGGAGGCCGCCGCGGTCAGCATGATGACCGGGCAGCGCACCCCCTCGCGCCGCAGCAGGCGGCACAGGTCGCGCCCGTCCATGTCCGGCAGCCCGACGTCCAGCAGGATGGCGGCGAAACCGCCTTCCCGCGCCACGGCCAGGGCCGACGCGCCGTCCCCGGCCTCCACCGTCTCGAATTCCTCCAGAAGCTGGAGCTGCTCGGCGAGGGACTGCCGGAGGGCGGTGTCGTCGTCGATCAGAAGGATGCGTTTCGCAGGCGTCATTCGGGGGCGTTCACCGGTGGCTCCGGGCGCGGAACTTATCATGGCCCGCGCGGGATTGCCCTAGCCTTATCGGAAGGGCCGCCTGTGCGGATCGTCAGGCCCCCCACAGGCTGTCCAGCCGGGCCGCCCCGGCGCCGTCCGGAGAGAGGACGACCACCGTCTCCGGGACGAGGCCGAGGTCCGCCACCGCCCGCGCCGCCGCCGCGTCCGGCACGGCGACGGCGCGCATCAGCGCCAGCGCGCCCTGCTCCAGATGGCGGCGGGCGGCGGCTTCCTCCGCCGTCAGGCCGGGCTCCCGCCAGAGCAGCCGTTCCACCAGCGCAACCAGCCTCAGGCGCCGGTTGTCCATCGCCAGGGCGGCGGCGAGACCGGGCAGGGCGGCGCCGTCCACCAGCACCCGCGCCCCGTCCGGCAGGCGCGACAGCGCGATGTCCGCCGCCAGCACCGCCGAGGGGTCGAGCCGCGGGTAATCGCCCGGCAGGGCATGGCGCAGGACGTTGTGACCCTGGCCCTCCAGCGCCAGCGCCAGCGCCACGCGCTCCGCGTAGCCGTCCGGCGCCCGGTTGGCGGGGAGGAGGAGATGCAGGGCGGGCTGGTCCGCCATGGCGATGGGCCTCGCTTGCAGGGAAGGGAAGGAGAGGGACGGCGAGCATAGCGCAAGCCGGATTCGCCCGCACCGGCGGCGGTTTGCGCCATCGTTGCACCGTCGGCAACGGTGTGGCGCGCGGGATTTGCTGGACAGGGGTGCGCCACCTGCGCTTTGCTTCCCGCGCTCTCCGACCCATGTCGGGATCTTTCGCCCTTCGGGGCGCAGCACGCGAAGCCTCCGTTATGTACGCCGACGCCCCTTCCGACTCCGCCCCGCCCGAAGCCGTCCTGCCCATGGACGAAGCCGCCATGCGCGCGGTGGACCGGGCGACGGCCGCCCTGCGCCGGGGCGAGGCCGTCGCCATCGAGACCGCCGACGGCAGCGTCGGCGCCGCGGTGTCGGTGGAATCCGTGGCGATCGACGCCGTGCAGCGGCTGGTCCAGCTGACCGGCGCCGCGCCGGTCCTGGCCGTTACCCGCCGCCGTGCCACGGTGCTGAAGCTGATGGGCGAGGGGACGGGCGTCGTCGCCCTGTCGCTTCCCCGCTGCCTGACCGCGGACGAGGCCCACGCGCTGGCCGACCCCGAACATCGCCCGGATGGCGACATGCCGGACAGCCTGACCGCCACGGCGATGGACCCCGGTTCGCGCGAGACCGCGGCGGTGGACCTTGCCCGGCTGGCGCGCCTGCTGCCGGCGGCCATCGTCGCCCCGGCCGCCGGCCACACCGGCAGCGCCGCGGCGTGGGCGGCGCAGCACGACCTGCTGCTGGTCCGCGCCCGCGACATCGCCGATTACCGCGTTCATGTGGTGCGCACGCTGCGCCGGGTGGCCGAGGCGCGCGTTCCCTTGTCCGGCGCCGAGAACACCAGCATCGCCGCCTTCCGCCCCATCGACGGCGGGCCGGAGCATCTGGCGATCATCGTCGGCAACCCGGTGGCGGGCGAGCCGGTGCTGGCCCGCCTGCATTCGGAATGCTTCACCGGCGACCTGCTGGGCAGTTTGCGCTGCGACTGCGGCCAGCAGCTGCGCGGCGCCATCGCGGAAATCGCCCGGCAGGGCAACGGCGTCCTGCTCTATCTGGCGCAGGAGGGTCGGGGGATCGGCCTCGTCAACAAGCTGCGCGCCTACCGCATCCAGGACCGCGGTTTCGACACGGTGGACGCCAACGAGATCCTGGGTTTCGAGGCCGACGAGCGGGTCTATCTGCCGGCGGCGGAGATGCTGCGGCAGCTGGGCTTCACCGCCGTGCGGCTGATGACCAACAACCCGGAGAAGCTGCGCCAGCTCGCCCGCTGCGGGATCGAGGTGGTCGAGCGCGTTCCCCACATCTTCCCGTCCAACGGCCACAACGAAGGCTATCTGCGCACCAAGGCGGAGCGCAGCGGGCACATGTTCTGAGACCATATGTTCTGAGAATCGACTCTTCGGGGGGCAGGAAACGCCCCTTGCCCGGCAGCTCTTGCCGGGTCGCGGTCCGGAGTTGAGCCGAAAGCGCCCGAGGAGACTGGATTCCAGCCCAAAGGGCTGGCACGCCGGTTGCTTAGGGTAGGGCTGGACACCGCGACGGGAGACCGCCCATGGCCATCGACGCCACCACCATCGACGCCGCCGCCGCTTCGCGGCCGGTGCAGCGCGAGCGGTCGCCGACCCAAGCGATCCCCACCCTGACGGTCACGGAAAGCCGGGACAGCCCCGACCGGTACGAGGCCGAGGCCGAGATGTCCTTCGGCGACTTCCTCGACATCATCAACCCGCTTCAGCACATCCCCCTCGTCAACACCGTTTACCGCGAGGTCACCGGCGACACGATCAAGCCGTCGTCCAAGGTCATCGGCGGCATCCTGTTCGGCGGCCCGCTGGGCGGCATGGCGTCGATCGCCAACGCGGTGGTGGAACAGGCCCAGGGCAAGGACATCGGCGGGCAGATCATGGCGTCGCTCGGCTTCGGCGACGAGGCTGGCGGCCATGCTCCCCCCGGCACCGCCGGAGCCACCGCGGTCGCCGCCCTGCCGGATTCCGCCGCCGGGCGCTCGGCGCCGGACGTTGCGGCTGCGGCTGCCCAGCCGGCCCGCACCGTCACGGCGGAGCTGCCGGACGCCAAGCGCCCGGCGGCACCCTCGCATGGGGTGGGGGCGGCGGTGACCGGGTCCGGGCGCGATGGCCTTGCGGACTCCGGCACGCCGCATCCCTCCCGCATGCCGGCGCGCGACACCCCGCTGGCGAACAGCCTGATGGCCAAATACGCCGCCGCCAAGCCGCATTCCTCCACCATCGGTTTCGCAGCAACGGCGACCCCCTCCGGGGTCCGGAAGGCCTCGGAGGTCCAGGCGCCCGCGACCCAACCGAACGCAGCGGCCGACGGGGGGGCTGCGAACGCGCCGACACCGGCGAACACCGCCCCGGCCGCCGCCAACAGCAACGCCTTCGCGCCCGTGACACCGGACATGCTGTCTGAGACGATGATGCGCAATCTGGCCAAGTACGAGCAGGGCCGGCGGGCCGCGCAGGCCCCGGCGCCCAGCCTGCGGGTGTCGGGCTGAGCGCGATGACCCCGGAAACGGGTGGGCCGGAAACGGGTGAGGGAAGGGCGATGGAGATCACGGTTCGTCTTGCGGACCCGCCGTCCGAAGGCCGTCTCGACTGGCCCGGCGGTTCGTTCCGCTGTGTGCTGGGCCGCGGCGGCATCCGCTCCGACAAGCGGGAGGGCGACGGCGCCACCCCGGTCGGCCGCTTCGCGCTGCGCCGCGTGCTGTGGCGCGACGACCGGCTGGCGCAGCCCGAGACGGGCCTGCCGACGGCGCCCATCGCTCCCGACGACGGCTGGTGCGACGACCCCGCGGACCCCGCCTACAACCATCCGGTCAAGCGCCCCTGCGCCGCCAGCCACGAGGAGCTGTGGCGCGACGACCACGTCTACGACGTCATCGTGGTGATGGGGCACAACGACGATCCGGTGGTGCCGGGTCTGGGCAGCGCCGTGTTCATGCATGTGGCGCGGCCCGACGGGGCGCCCACGGCGGGCTGCGTCGCGCTGCCCCTGCCGGACCTGCTGCGGCTTCTCAAGGATTGCGCGCCGGGCACCGTGCTGACCGTGCCAGACCCGGCGGAATAAGGGCGCGGCTTAAGGGCTGCTATTCAGCGGCGGGGGTGGGGCGCGCCCCGAAGATCGCCGTACCGACCCGCACATGGGTGGCGCCGAAGCGGATCGCCGTCTCGTAATCGCCGCTCATCCCCATGCTGACCTCGGGCAGGCCGGCGCGGCGCGCCATGTCGGCGAGCAGGGCGAAATGCATCGCCGGCTCCTCGTCCACCGGCGGGATGCACATCAGGCCGGTCACCGGCAGGTTCCAGGTGCCCCGGCAGGCGGCCAGGAAGGCGTCCAACTCCGCCGGAGGAACACCGGCCTTCTGCGGCTCCTCGCCGGTGTTGACCTCGATCAGGCAGCGCGGACGGCGCCCGCTGCGCGCCATCTCCTCGGCGAGCGCCTCCGCCAGCTTGGGCCGGTCCACCGTCTGGATCACGTCGAACAGGGCCACCGCGTCCTTGACCTTGTTGGTCTGGAGCGGGCCGATCAGGTGCAGTTCCAGGTCAGGGAAGCGCTCGCGCAGCGCGGGGAACTTCGCCTTCGCCTCCTGCACGCGGTTCTCGCCGAAGACCCGCTGGCCGGCGGTCAGGGCCTCCTCGACCGCCTCCACCGGGTGGGTCTTGGAGACGGCGACCAACGTCACCGCGCCGGGATCGCGCCCGCCGGCGGCACAGCCCTCCAGGATGGAACGGCGGACGGCTTCCAGCCGGGCCGTGACGGTGGCGTCTGGTGTATCGGTGTGCGAAGCGGACATGCCGGTCCTCCCCCTTGTGCGGTCCCTTGTGCGGCGCCTGCCTGTACAGGGACCGGAGGGCGTGGTAACGGACGGACCGACGAAACGCAAGCACCCCGAGGAGAACACGGCATGCGTGGTTGGATGCGTCCCCTGATCCTGTCGGCGCTGATTCTGGGGGCCGCGCCGTTCACGGCCGGCAACGCCCTTGCCCAGAACGCCGGGAACCAGAATGGCGGCAAGCCCGCAACCGGAAAGGAGAATGCCGGCAAGGAGGCCCAGAAGACGGTGGCAGGATCGGCCATCGCCCAGGCACCCTTCGCCGAGCAGCCGTTCCCACTGCAGGACGACGGCACCTACAAGGAGTTCATGGGTGTGGCCGCCGCCGACATCAGCCGGCGCTGCACCAAGCTGGAAAGCTATGGCTGGGAGTTCAAGAAGGGCGACGACACGCGCCGGGACCAGATCCTGGATTCCACGCTGGGCGGCTTCCGCAAGGCCGGCTGGAAACTGGGCGAGGTGAAGGCCCGGAGCATCCGCGACCCGGGAACCACCATCTACACGGCGGAAAAGGCCAAGCGGCAGCTGCTGGCCGCCTGGACGCCGATGGAGGACGCGGCGATCCTGCTGCTCTGCGAGACCGAAGCGGCCCAGCCCCCCAAGAAATAAGAAACGATCACAGCTCGACCCTGGAGCGCACCGGGGCGCAGACCGGGGCACGCAATGGAAAACGGCGGCGGATGGGAATCCGCCGCCGTTTTCGTCAGACGTGCCGCAAGGCCGATCAGAAGGCCAGGCGGGTGTCGATCATGAAGATGTGCGCGCGGTCGTCGGGGCTGATGCCGCCGTTGTCCAACGTCGTCATCTCCGAGTCGAGGTCGAGGTAGCTGTATTCCAGGCCCGTGGTCAGGCCGGGCGCGATGGTGTAGGTCACGCCGGCCTGATACAGCTCGGCCTTGACCGGGGCTACGAAGCCGGTGTTCGGGCTGGTGCCGTTGGACTTCGACTGCGAGTAGTTGGCGGCCAGGATGAACGGGCCGGTGGCGTACTGGGCGCCGACGATCCAGATGTCCTGCTTCTCCTTCACGGTCAGCGACTTGTCGTAGCCGCTCTCGCCGCTGTAGGCGTAGCTGCCGCCGACCTTGAAGTCGCCGAAGCCGACGTTCAGGCCGACATGGTAGGAATTGAGTTCCTCGAAGCGGGTGGCGCCGGCGCCGGTGCCGTCATCGACCGCATCGCCGAACTGGTAGAAGGCGCTGGCCCCGATGGTGAAGCCGCCGAACTCGTTGGTGTAGGTGCCGCCGACCTCGACGACGTCCTGGAAGCCGCCATTGTCCTGGCGGCGGTTGATCGAGGTGTGCGAGTCGCCCGTGCGCGGCGTGTAGGAGACGCCGCCCTGGATGCCCGCGAAGGTCGGGGTCAGGTAGATGACCTTGGTGCCGACGTCGCCCGACGCGAAGGCGCGGAAGTTGTTGGTGGTGGTCGGCAGCAGCGAATAGGTCTGCGAGCCGCCCAGGAACTCCACCGTGTTGTTGTCCGGACCGCCGGCGATGCCTTCGACGTTCGGGCCGATGATGCCGAACTCGTCCGACAGGCCGTTGATCGTGCCGGCCTGCAGGGTGCCGAAGCCGCTGTTCACGAAGATGAAGGCGCGGTCGGCGTCCATCGTGCGGACGTTGCCGGCGCCGTTGGCGGCGCGCATGCGGACACGGCCGCCGTACTCGAGGCCGTTGTCGGCCGTGGCGACCGGGGTGACGGTCACGCGGAAGCGGTTGGCGAACTCCGTGGTGCGGGTGCCTTCGTCACGGTCCTGCTCGACATAGGCGCCCTGGAAGAAAGCGTCGCCGCCGATCTTGACCTCGAACTTGGTCTGGGCGGAAGCCACGCCGCTGCAGGCGATGATCGCGATGGCTGCGCAGCCCGTAACAAGAGAACGCTTCATTGATGGTCCATCCTTCTAGCAGGCCCCCAAGAAGATTGGAGCCGTGCGGTTGTGCTTCCCATCAATGACTAAGCCATCCGTTCGCTTACCCGGCAAGAGCGATTCGATAGGGACAACGGTGCAACTGTAACACCGTTGCCATTCCGACACAGTTATAAGTGTTTGAAGACCAACGGTTTTTCCCGTATGCCGTAAATATGGCACATTGACTGGTCAGATTTTGAGCGTAATGAACAAAGTTTGCGCACCGAAATGCACAATGCCGGACGGCGAACCGTGAGGCGCAAAATGCACGGGAAAGGCGCAATGCGATGGACAAGGAGGATGGACAAAGAAAAAGGGCGGTGGCCGAAGCCACCGCCCTTGTCCATCCACGGATGACCGCAGATTAGAACGCCAGAACCGTACGGAGCAGGACGACGTGACCGTCGTTGTCCAGGTCCACAGCGGCCGTGCTCAGGTCGCTCTCGGCCTTGAAGTAGTCGTACTGAGCCTGCAGGGTCAGGCCCGGAGCGACGGTGTAGCCGGCGCCCACTTCGATGACTTCCAGGGTGCGGTCGCCAGCGGTGTAGAGGCTGCCGGCGTCCTTGCCGCTCTTGTAGTTGGCGCCGATCACGATCGGGCCGGTGGTGTACTGAGCGCCGACAACCCAGAGGCGGCTCTTCTCGTTGTCCGAGGTCGCGGTCTGGATCTGGCCCGACTCACCGAAGTCGGTGTACGAACCGCCGAGCGAGAAGCCGGCGTAGCCAACCTGGGCACCGACCTGCCAGGCGTTCAGGTCCTCGACGCTGGCGCCGACCGTGGTCGTGCCGGCGGCGCTGCCCCAGTAGTAGCCAGCGCTCGCCTTCAGAGCGACACCACCGAAGGTGTTGCTGTAGTTGGCGCCGACTTCGACCAGATCCTCGAACGTGGTCGAGAAGCCGCGGCCGGTGGCGGTGACCGGGGTCAGGTCGGCGCGGTTGACCGAGGCGTGCGAGTCGTCGTTGCGCGGGGTGTAGCTGGCGCCCACCTGCAGGCCGGCGAAGCGCGGCGAGAAGTACACGATCTTGGTCGCGTTGTTCTCGACGACCAGCGACTGGCTGAGCATCGAGCCGTTGAGGCCGCCCAGGCCGCCGGCGATGTCGGAGGTCTGGCCGATCCAGGCGGCGACGCCGTCATAGATGCCGAGCTGCAGGTAATCCTGCGGAGCGGTGACGTAGGTGGCGTCGTTGAAGGAGTTGGTCACGCCCATCTGGACCTGACCGAACGCGCCCTGCGCGAAGATGTAGCCGCGGTCGGCGTCCATCGTGCGGGCGTTGTTGGCGCCCGAGTTGGCGCGCATACGGATGCGGCCGCCGTACTCCAGGCCGTTGTCGGCCTTGGCGGTCGGGGTCACGATGACGCGGAAGCGGTTGCGGAAGTCAACCGAACGGGCGCCCTGGTCGCGGTCTTCGTTGACGTAGCCGCCTTCGAAGTAGGCGTCGCCGCCGACCTTGACTTCAAACTTGGCCTGAGCGTTGGCAGCGCCGGCACCCAGAGCCAGAGCGGCAGCGGCGCAGCCCGCGAGCAGATAACGGTTCATGATTGTTGCCTCCATCCTGGCAGCAGAATTTTCAGCCGGGTTAACGTCCTGGCTGGCTATGTGGTACGCAGATGCGGGGACGCCAGCAAGCCGGAAATCGCAAAGTTGCAGCAATGAAGGAACAGTGTGTCCGACGGAGCACACCTTGATTGTGCGCCGCCGTCGCAATTTCGCGACCCCCGCGGCCCCGTTCAGAGGCCTCCGGTCCCGGGCCCGGACACAGCAAAGGCACAGGCTGAGCCCCGCATCGGCTGTTGCCGCGGGCGGGCTTTTATGGTCTTTTCAGCCGCATCCGCCGCGGTCTCGTGCGCGGTACCCCGAATTTATTGATCCAGGTTCCGACCATGCGCCGTTCCCGTGTCCTTCGCCTTGCCCCCGTCGTGCTCGCGGCGTCGCTCGCCGTGGCCGGTTGCTCCAGCTGGGGCGGCCAGACGGAAACCGTCGATGAGCAGATCAAGAAGGAATACAAGTTCGGCAGCCTTCTCGGCACCGACGGCGGCTTCAGCCTGTTCGGCAAGAACAAGCGCAACGGCGCCGAACAGGGCGACCCCAACGGCATCGGCGTCAACAGCTTCCTGTGGCGCGCCTCGCTGGACACCCTGTCCTTCATGCCGATCGTCTCGGCCGATCCGTTCGGCGGCGTCATCCTGACCGACTGGTACACCCCGCCGGACACCCCGAACGAGCGCTTCAAGGTCAATCTGTACATCATGGACCGCCAGCTCCGCGCCGACGGCGTGCGGGTGTCGGTGTTCAAGCAGCAGCGCGCCGGGTCGGACTGGCGCGACAGCGCGGTCGGTCCGGAGACGGCGACGACGCTGGAGGACGCGGTGCTCACCCGCGCCCGCCAGATCCGCGTCGCCCAGCAGGCGGCGGCGCGCTGAGCGCAGGCGCCGGTCGGCCAAGCGGGACGGGGGAGGGCGCGGGCATCGCGCCACCGCCTGTCATTCGGCCGGCGGCGCCATACTTATCAAGACCCACGAAACTCACGGAACGGCGTCTGCGGTCATGTCGCGTTACAATGTCAAGGAAACCGAAGCGAAGTGGCAGGGCGAGTGGGAGCGGCAGGGCTGCTTCACCGCGCGCGAGGACGCTTCCCGTGAGAAATACTATGTGCTGGAGATGTTCCCCTATCCGTCGGGGCGCATCCACATGGGGCACGTCCGCAACTACACCATCGGCGACGTGATCGCGCGCTACAAGCGCGCCCGCGGCTTCAATGTGTTGCACCCGATGGGCTGGGACGCCTTCGGCCTGCCGGCGGAGAACGCCGCGCTGGAGAAGAAGACCCACCCGGCCAAGTGGACGCGCGAGAACATCGCGGCCATGCGTGCCCAGCTGAAGACGATGGGCCTGTCCATCGACTGGGACCGCGAGATCGCCACCTGCGACGTGGAGTATTACCGCCACGAGCAGAAGATGTTCCTGGATTTCCTCAAGGAAGGCTTGGCCTACCGCAAGGAGTCCTGGGTCAACTGGGACCCGGTCGACAACACGGTCCTCGCCAACGAGCAGGTGATCGACGGCCGCGGCTGGCGCACCGGGGCGCTGGTGGAGAAGCGCAAGCTGTCCCAGTGGTTCCTCAAGATCACCGCCTACGCCGACGAGCTGCTGAAGGGGCTGGACACGCTGGACCGCTGGCCGGAGCGCGTGCGCCTGATGCAGGAGAACTGGATCGGCAAGTCCACCGGCGTGCGCTTCCGCTTCGACCTCGTCGGACGGACCGACAAGCTGGAGGTCTTCACGACCCGGCCCGACACGCTGTTCGGCGCCTCCTTCGCGGCGATCTCCGCCAACCATCCGCTGGCCGCCGAACTGGCCGCCGGCAACCCCGCTCTGGCCGAGTTCATCGCCGAGTGCAACCGCCTGGGCACCAGCGAGGAGGCGATCGAAACCGCCGAGAAGCGCGGCTTCGACACCGGGCTGAAGGTGGTGCATCCCTTCGACCCGTCCTGGGAGCTGCCGGTCTACGTCGCCAACTTCGTGCTGATGGAATACGGCACGGGCGCCATCTTCGGCTGCCCGGCCCATGACCAGCGCGACCTGGATTTCGCCCGCAAGTACGGCCTGCCGGTCACCCCGGTGGTCGTCCCGGCGGACGCCGATCCCGCCGCCTTCACGGTCGGCGACGAGGCCTATACCGGCCCCGGCCTGCTGCGCAATTCGCGCTTCCTCGACGGGCTGGAGGTCGAGCCGGCCAAGCAGGAGGTCGGCAAGCGGCTGGAGGAGCAGGGACAGGGCGAGCGCACCACCCAGTACCGCCTGCGCGACTGGGGCGTCTCCCGCCAGCGTTACTGGGGCTGCCCGATTCCGGTCATCCACTGCGAGAGCTGCGGCATCGTCCCGGTCCCGCAGCAGGATCTGCCGGTCGTCCTGCCGGACGACGTCACTTTCGACAAGCCCGGCAACCCGCTGGACCACCACCCGACCTGGAAGCACACGAGCTGCCCGAGCTGCGGCAAGCCGGCGGTGCGCGAGACGGACACCTTCGACACCTTCATCGAGTCGAGCTGGTACTTCGCCCGCTTCTGCTCGCCCAAGGCGGAGGACGTCGCCTTCACGCGCGAAGCGGTGGACTACTGGCTGTCCGTGGACCAGTACATCGGCGGCATCGAGCATGCCGTGCTGCATCTGCTCTACTCCCGCTTCTGGACGCGGGCGATGAAGCAGTGCGGCTACCTGAACGTGGAGGAGCCCTTCGCCGGCCTCTTCACCCAGGGCATGGTCAACCACGAGACGTACAAGGACGCCGGCACCGGCGCCTGGCTGGCCCCGACCGACATCCGCAAGAACGATCTCGGCGACTACATCCGCAACGACAACGACGGCCCGGTGACGGTCGGCCGCGTCGAGAAGATGTCGAAGTCCAAGAAGAACGTGGTGGACCCGGCGCACATCATCGGCACCTACGGCGCCGACGCCGCCCGCCTGTTCATGCTGTCCGACAGCCCGCCGGAACGCGACCTGGAATGGACGGAAGCCGGCATCGACGGCGCCTGGCGCTACATCAACCGCCTGTGGCGCATGGTGACGGAATCGCCTGTCGCACTGCCGCCCGCCGGCGCGCCGAAGCCGGAGGCGTTCAGCACCAAGGCCGAGGCCACCCGCCGCCAAGTCCACAAGGCCATCGCCGGCATCTCGGAAGACCTGGAGAAGTTCCGCTTCAACAAGGCGGTGGCCCGCGTGCGCGAGCTGTCCAACGCCCTGGCCGAGCTGGACGGCACGGGTGAAGGCGAAGCCTGGGTCCTGCGCGAAGGCTTCGAGGCCACCATCCGCCTGATCGCCCCGATGATGCCCCATCTCGCCGAGGAGCTGTGGGCGCAGCTCGGCCACGCCACGCTGCTGGTGAACCAGCCCTGGCCGCAGGCCGACGCCGCCCTGGTGGTCGAGGACTCGGTCACCATGGCGGTGCAGGTCAACGGCAAGCTGCGCGCGACGCTGGAACTGCCGCGCGACATGGCGAAGGACGCCGCGGAGCAGGCCGCCCTGGCCGATCCGAACGTTCAGCGCGCCCTGGAGGGCAAGCCGGTGCGCAAGGTCATCGTCGTCCCGAACCGGGTGATCAATGTCGTCGTCTGACCTCCCCACTGACAATGGCCATAACGGCCGCAAAGCCGGCGTCCGGCGGCGGGGGCTTCTGGCCCTCGCCCTGCTCGCGCCGGCGGTGCTTGCCACGGCGGCCTGCGGTTTCCAGCCCATGTATGGGAACCTCGGGGCCAACAGCATCGGCACCGCCGAGCTTCAGCAGGTCGAGATCGGCGGCATCAAGGACCGTTATGGCCAGAAGCTGCGCAACCTCCTGATCGACCGCTTCTACGCCGATGGCCGTCCCGCCGCCCCGCGCTATCGGCTGGAGACCGTGCTGACCGCGTCGGAGCAGAAGCTGTCCCTTCAGAAGGACGCGACCGCCACCCGCGCCCAGCTCGTCGTGAACGCCCCCTACCAACTCATCGACGCCGCGACGGGAGCGATCCTGTTCCAGGCCAACGCGCGGTCCTACATCAGCTACAACGTGCTGGAACAGCAGTACGGCGCCCTGGCCACGGTCGAGAACGCCTACGATCGCGCGATCCTGGAAATCTCCAACGAGATCACCACCCGCGTGGCCGCCCAGCTCGGCCGCAAGCTCTGAACCGCACTGGACAACGGGAGGCCGGTCCTCCGCCACCGACGGTGTCTTCGTGAAGCTGCAAGCCCGGGCGATCGACGGTTTCCTGCGCAGCCCCGATCCCAAGATCCGCGCGGTCCTGCTCTATGGCCCGGACACCGGCTTGGTGCGTGACCGCGCCATGGGGCTGGGCCGCACCGTGGTCACCGATCTGTCCGACCCTTTCCGGGTAACCGAGATGCTGGGCCGCGCCGTCGCCGACGACCCCGCGCGTCTGGCCGACGAGGCCGCCGCCCTGTCCTTCACCGGAGGCCGCCGCCTGATCCGCGTGCGTGAGGCGGAGGACAACGTCGCCGCCGCCTTCACCGCCTTCCTGGCTGCACTTCCGCCCGGCGACAGCCTGGTCATCGTCGAGTCCGGCGACCTCGGCAACCGGTCGAAGCTGCGCACCCTGTTCGAAGGGGCGGACGGCGCCGTCGCCATTCCCTGCTATGTGGAGGAGGAGGCGGCGCTTGGCCGGGTCATCGCCGACATCCTCCACGGCCATGGCCTGACCGCCGATCCCGACGCGCTGTCCTTCCTCGCCGGCAACCTCGTCGGCGACCGCATGGTGGCGCGCGGCGAGATGGAGAAGCTGGCACTCTACATGGGAGCGGAGACGCGCGTCCGGTTGGAGGACGCCCAGGCCTGCGTCGGCGACAGCGCGGCCCTGTCGCTCGACGAGCCGATCTGGGCAGCGGCAGAGGGCGACTTCGCGACGCTCGACCGCTCGCTGGCCCGTCTGTTCGCCGAGGGCATGTCCCCGGTGCCGATCCTGCGCGCCGCCCAGCGCCATTTCCAGCGCCTGCAGCTGGTCGCCGGGCAGGTGGCGGCGGGCAAGTCGGCGGACGCCGCGGTGGAGGCGCTACGCCCGCCGGTGTTCTTCAAGATGAAGCCACGGCTGACCGGTCAGGCCCGCCGCTGGCCGGCGCCGCTGGTGCGGCAGGCGCTGGAGCGGCTGGTCGAGGCCGAGGCGGACTGCAAGCGCACCAACATGCCCGACCAGACGCTCTGCGCCCGCGTCCTGTTCCAGCTCGCCTCGCTGGCGCGGCGCTGACGCTCTTCCTTATTTTGCGGCCCCTTATTTCGCGGCCAGGAACTGCGGCACGCGCAGCAGGATCAGCTCGTTGTGGTCCTGCTTGCCCAGTTCACGGCCCGACGAGTAGGGGAGGTTGTTGTCGTTGCCGACGACGATGTGCTCGGCGTCCACCACGTCGACATTCTCGATGGTCACGAAGGGGAAGGTGAACTTGCCCTTGTCCCCGCCGAGCCGGGCGACGCCCTTCGGATCGTCGATGTCCATCAGGTCGACGTAGCCGACCTTCTTCACGAAGCCTTCCGCGTCGGCCTGGGCGAAGTCGATCTTGTAGACGCGCTTGAACTGCGCCGGCACGTTGAAGCAGTCCGGGGTGGGCTGGCCGGTGCAGCCCTTGGCCGGGTTGCCCTCGCCGTTGTCGCGCTCGATGATCAGGCCGGTGGTGGCGTCGATCATGTTGAAATCGCCGATGTTGTTGCCGTTGGCCTCCAGAAGGTACTTGAAGCTGCGGCCCGTGAAGTCGCCCTTGGCGACGTCGAATTCGGCGATGCGCAGATACTCCCGCCCGTCCTTGGTCTCCCACGCACCACCCGTCCACAGCGGGCCTTCGAACAGCGGGTAGAGGAACCTGCCGTCCTTCGACGACGCCATCCCCTCGAAGCCACGCGAGCGGCGCACCTCGAAGCCGACGGGGCCCGGCACCGCCGGGGTGGACACCGCATAATGGTCGGGGGAGCGCACGGGCTTGCCGTCCACCTTGCTCTCATGCAGGGACAGCAGCGTGCCGGTCCGGTCGGTCACCAGGATGTAGGGGCCGAACTCATCGCCGAAATACAGCCGGTCGCCGATGATCTGGACGCTTTCGACGTCGAAGTCGGCGCCGGTCAGATAGCGTTCCTTGGTCGCCTCGGTGACGATGGGGAAGGGCACCTTGCGGTCGGGATCGCGCAGGAACAGCGTCTCGGCCACCGCCGCCGCGCCGGTCTTCCAGTCGATGGTCAGCCTGTGCATCGTCAGCATGGCGTCGGCCGAGTTGCCCTTGCTGCCGAAGCCGTTGTCGGTCAGCACCAGGAAGCTCCCGTCGCCCAGCGCCTTGATGCCGGAGAAGCCCTGGACCGGCTGGCCCTCGAAGGGCAGCGCCATGCCGGTGCCGCGCGCCGCGCCGGGCGCCGACAGGAAGGATGTGCCGTCGATGCTGCGGGGTTGGTCGACGCGCTTGCGGTCGGCGGCGGTGAACTTGCCGGAGGTGCGGAAGAGATCCGGCGCGTCGGCGGGCGGCGTGACGAAGGTCGCGGCGTCGATGACGCCATGGCCGGCCAGTTCGGCCGGGAATTTCTGGTCCGCAAGAGCGGGACCGGCCAGCAGGGCCGCGGTGAGACCGGCAAGGCACAGGCCGTGGATGGGCTTCATGAATCTCCCTCTCTGTGTCGGCTCCGGCCGCGTCAATGCGGCCGGACGACCCTGTTTAGGGGGAGTTCATGTTAGCGCCGTTTCACTAAAGTGACAGTTTGGTTCCGCGACTTCCTACTCGTTGCGCTCACTCTCCACCCAGGCGCCGCAGCACGTCGTCGAGCTGGTCCAGCGTCTGGTAATGGATGGTGATGGAGCCGCCCTTGCCCTGCGGGGTGATCGCGACCTTCAGCCCGATGCGGGCCGAGATCTCTTCCTCCAAATTCACCAGATCGACGTCCTTGAGCGTCGGATCGGTGGCGGCACCGCCGCGCCCGCCGGTCTTCTTGGCCTTGACCGGCGCGCTGCCGCGCATCAGGTCTTCGGTCTGGCGGACGTTCAGCCCACGCTTGACCACCTCGCGCGCCACCGACACCGGATCGGAGGAGGTGAGCAGCGCGCGGGCGTGACCGGCGCTGAGCGCCCCGTCCTGCACCATGCCCTTGACCGGGTCGGGCAGGGCGAGCAGGCGCATCATGTTGGCGACGTGGCTGCGGCTCTTGCCGACCGAGCGCGCCAGATCCTCCTGCGTGTGCTCGAACTCCTCCATCAACCGCTTGTAGCCTTCGGCCTCTTCGAGCGGCGTCAGGTCCTGGCGCTGGATGTTCTCGATCAGCGCGATTTCCAGCGCCTCTCGGTCCGACAGTTCGCGGATGACGACCGGCACCTCGTGCAGGCCGGCGATCTGTGCGGCGCGCCAGCGGCGTTCGCCGGCGATCAGCTCATAGGAGTTGGTCGTCTCCGGATCGCGGCGGACGAGAAGGGGTTGGAGGATGCCCTTGTCGCGGATCGACTCGACCAGCCCTTGCAGCGCCTCGTCGTCGAAGGTGCGGCGCGGCTGGTACTTGCCGGGATGGATGAACTCGATGGGCACCTGCTTCGACTGGCGCACCTTGTCGAGCGCGGAGTAATCCTCGGCCGCCTCGCCGAACAGGGCGGACAGGCCACGGCCCAGGCTGGCGCGGCGGGCACCGCCATCCGAACGTTTGGTATCCTCCATCACGCGCTCAGCCTCTTCTCACGGCGCAGCACCTCGCCCGCCAGATGGATGTATGCCTGCGAACCGGGGCAGCGCATGTCGTAGATCAGCACTGGCTTGCCGTGGGACGGCGCCTCCGACACCTTCACGTTCCGCGGGATGACGGTGTCGTAGACCTTCTCCCCGAAGAAGCCGCGCACGTCGGCCGCCACCATGTCGGACAGGTTGTTGCGCTTGTCGAACATCGTCAGGACGACGCCGTGGATGTCGAGGTCGGGGTTGAAGGCGCGCTTCACCCGCTCGATAGTGCGGACGAGGTGACTGAGGCCTTCGAGCGCGTAGAACTCGCACTGCAGCGGCACCATCACGGCGTGGGAGGCGACCAGCGCGTTCAGCGTCAGCAGGCCGAGCGCCGGCGGGCAGTCGATCAGCACGTAGTCGTATTCGAGCGCGCTCTTGTCCACCGCTTCACGCAGCCGGAACTCGCGACGCTCGGAGGTGACCAGCTCCACCTCGGCACCGGACAGATCGACCGAAGAGGTGATGATCGACAGGTTCGGCACCGTCGACACCGTCGCGGCGTCCTCCAGCGGCATGCCGTCGAACAGCACGTCGTAGATGCCGACACGACGCTCGGCGCGCGGGATGCCGAGGCCAGTGGAGGCGTTGCCCTGGGGATCGAGATCGATCACCAGGACGCGCTTGCCGATGGCGGCCAAAGCGGTTGCCAGATTGATGGTGGTCGTGGTCTTGCCCACACCGCCTTTCTGATTGGCAATCGAAATGACGCGAGCAGAAGGATGAGCGGAGGGCATGTCAGCCTCTCGGGAAGCCTCGGAGCGGGAATGCATCAGAGTCGCGGTCTTAGGCACGGGCGATACCACTCACACGCAGGATGGTTCCGGTGGGGTCGGTGCGGCTGTCGAATCGCTCGGTCCGCATCTTCCAATATTTGGTGGTATCGGTCAATTCGTCGGCCACATTTTGCCCCTTGGGAAACAGTGCCGCACCCCGGTCGTGGAGGAAGGGATAGGCCCAGGTCAGAAGGTCGTTCAGCGGCGCCAGGGCACGGGCCGTCACCACGTCAGCGGCAATCGGCGGCACCGCCTCGATCCGCTTGTTGTGCACGGTGACCGGAGCTCCGGCGACACGGGCGGCCTCGCGCAGGAAGGCGCATTTGCGGGAGTCGCTCTCCACCAGATGCACCTCCGGCACGCCCATGATGGCGAGGACGAGGCCGGGGAAGCCGGCCCCGCTGCCGAGATCGACCAGCACTCGAGCGCCTTCAGGCAGCAGCGGGTAGAGCTGGGCGGAGTCGAGGAAGTGCCGGCGCCAGGCGTCGGGCAGGGTGGAGGGGCCGACGAGGTTGATCTTCGGCTGCCACTTGCGCAGCGTCGCCTCGTAAGCGGCAAGGCGGTCCAGCGTTTCACGTGAAACACCGGTTTCCGCCTGGAAGGCCGCGGCATCGAACAGGCTCATCAGACGGCCACCTTCACGTCGCGCCGTTTCACGTGGCGGAGCAGGGCGACCAGCGCCGCCGGGGTCATGCCGGGAATGCGGGCCGCGGCGCCGAGAGTCGCCGGGCGGGCCTGCCGCAGCTTCTGACGGATTTCCGCCGACAGGCTGCCGATGCTGTCGGGGTCGAGATCGTCGGGAAGTTCCAGCGCCTCGTCCTTGCGGAAGGCGCGGATGTCGGCCTCCTGCCGGTCGAGATAGCCGGCGTATTTCCCGTCGATCTCCAGTTGCTCGGCGACGTCGGCGGGGATTGCCGACAGCTCCGGCCACAGCCGGGCGAGGGTAGTGAGGTCGAGGTCGGGATAGCGCAGCAGATCGGCGGCGGTCCGGCGCACACCGTCCTGGTTGACCGCGATGCCTTGCCGCTGCAGCTCCGCCGGGGTGGCCTGAAGGGCGCGCACCAGCGTGCGACCGGCGTACAGAGCCTCGGCCTTCGCCGTGAAAGCGTCGCGCCGCGCCGACCCGACGCAGCCGATAGCCAGCCCCTTCGGTGTCAATCGTTGGTCGGCGTTGTCCGCCCGCAGGATCAGCCGATACTCGGCGCGCGAGGTGAACATCCGGTAGGGCTCGTTGGTGCCCCGTGTGATCAGGTCGTCGACCAGCACCCCGATGTAGGCGTCGGCGCGGTCGAGCACGAAGCCCTCCGCCGAACCTCCGGCCAGCAGAGCGGCGTTGATGCCGGCCATCAGGCCCTGCGCAGCCGCTTCCTCATAACCGGTGGTGCCGTTGATCTGGCCGGCGAAGAACAGGCCGGGAGTCCGGCGGGTCTCCAGCGTCGGCTTCAACTCCCGCGGGTCCACGAAGTCGTATTCGATGGCATAGCCGGGGCGGATCATCACCGCCCGCTCCAGCCCCGGCATCGTCTTCAGGAAGCCGAGCTGGACGTCGCGGGGCAGGGAAGTCGAAATGCCGTTCGGGTAGACCGTGTCGTCGTCCAGCCCCTCCGGCTCCAGGAAGATCTGGTGGCGCTCCTTGTCGGCGAAGCGCACCACCTTGTCCTCGATGGACGGGCAGTAGCGCGGGCCGGTGCTCTGGATCTGGCCGGAATACATCGGCGCGCGGTGGAGGTTGCCGCGGATCAGCGCGTGCATCTCCGGCGTCGTCCAGGTGATCGCGCAGTCGATCTGCGGTGTGTCGATGCGGTCCGTCAGATAGGAGAAGGGCGGGGGCGGTGTGTCGCCGGGTTGCTTCTCCAGCGCGTCCCAATCGATGGTCTTGCCGTCGAGCCGTGGCGGCGTGCCGGTCTTCAGGCGGCCCAGCGGGAAGCCCAGACGCGCCAGCGTGTCGGACAGGCCGATGGACGGCGCCTCGCCGACACGTCCCGCCGGGGTGGTTTCCTCGCCGATGTGGATCAGGCCGCGCAGGAAGGTTCCTGTGGTCAGCACCACGCTTCCCGCCGCGATGGTTTCGCCGGAGCCGGTCACTACACCCGTGACGCGCCCATCCTCGCCGATGGTCAGGTCTTCGGCGCCGCCGGCCTCGATCGACAGGTTCGGCTGTTCCGCGAGGATCGCCTGCACCGCCTGCCGGTAGAGCTTGCGGTCGGCCTGGGCGCGCGGGCCACGGACGGCCGGTCCCTTGCTGCGATTCAGGATGCGGAATTGGATGCCGCCACAGTCGATGGCGCGGGCCATGACGCCGTCGAGCGCGTCGATCTCGCGCACCAGATGTCCTTTCGCCAACCCGCCGATGGCCGGGTTGCAGGACATCTCACCGATGGTGTCCAGCTTGTGGGTGAGCAGCAGGGTGCGCGCACCCATGCGCGCCGCAGCGGCGGCAGCCTCGCAACCGGCGTGGCCTCCGCCGACAACAATGACGTCGAACGTTCGCATGGCCGGACCATAGCCGAGTCAACGCCGGACGCCAAGCGCCGCGACGCCGCAACGCCCGTGTTTCACGTGAAACAGAGCGACGCGGCGCGTTTGTCACGCCGCGGCCGGGTCACTTGCCGATGCAGAAATCCCGGAAGATCACGTCCAGCAGATCCTCCACATCCACCCGACCGGTGATGCGGCCAAGGGCCCGGCTCGCCAGACGCACATCCTCGGCCATCAGCTCCGGCAATGGGGCGGTCAAGGCTCGGCGCAGGGCGTCACGGCATTCCTCAAGAGCGGAACGGTGGCGGGTGCGGGTCAGGGCCGGGGCGCCGCTGCCGGCCAACCGGTCGGCGGTAAACGCCGTCAAACGCCGCTCCAACTCCGGCAGGCCGGCACCGGTCCGGGCCGAGACAGCAACCGTCTCCCAGCCGCCGACTGTCGGCACCGCGGCCTCGACCGCGTCCGTCTTGTTCAGGACCACCACCGTGTCCTTGTCCACCAGAGCAACCGTTGCCGGATCAAGCATGGGCAGGGTGGTGGCGTCGAACACCGCGACCTTCACGTCGGCGCGTGCGGCGCGGTCGAGCGCCCGGCGGATGCCTTCCTCCTCAACCTCATCGGCGGCTGCCTCGCGCAGTCCCGCGGTATCGGCCAGCACCACCGGGTAACCACCGAGGTCGAGATGGACTTCGATCACGTCGCGGGTGGTGCCGGCGCGGGCCGAAACGATGGCGGCCTCCCGCCGGGCGAGGGCGTTCAGCAGGCTCGACTTCCCGGCGTTGGGCGCGCCGACGATGGCGATGTGCAAACCCTCGCGCAGCCGTTCCCCACGGCCGCGGTCGTCCAGATGGGCGTCGATCTCGGCGGCCAGGGCATCCAGCACAGGACGCGCGGCATCCGACACGCCGGACGGCAAATCCTCATCGGGGAAATCGATGTCAGCCTCGATGTGGGCGAGCGACCGAGTCAACCGTTCCCGCCAGCCGTCGTAGAGTTTGCCAAGCGCGCCTTCCATCTGGCGCAGGGCCTGACGGCGCTGGGCGGAGGTCTCGGCGTCCACGAGGTCGGCGACCGCCTCGGCCTCGGTGAGATCGAGCTTGCCGTTCTCGAAGGCGCGGCGGGTGAACTCGCCGGGCTCGGCGACGCGCAGGCCGGGCAGGCCTGACAGCGCCTCAACCACGCCGGCCACCACCGAGCGCCCGCCATGCAGGTGCAGCTCAACCACATCTTCCCCGGTGAAGCTGCGGGGGGCGGTGAAGCGCAGAACCAGGGCGTCATCCAGCGCCTCTCCGGTCTTGGGATCGCGCAGCCGGACGAGCGTGGCCATGCGGGGTGCGGGCAGGGGCTTGCCGGTCAGGGCAGCGAGCGCGTCGCCGGAGGCCGGGCCTGAAACGCGAACCACCGCCACACCGGCGCGGCCGGGGGCGGTGGCAAGGGCGAAGATCGTCGGAATCATCATGCCAAATATCATCGTGCCGGGTCCGGAACGATCAGCCGACCTGTTCCGGCAGCAATTCTTTTTGTTCCGGCTTCAGCATGAGCCGCTCCACACGGCCACCACCGACCAGATGCGTCTCCAGGATCGCGTCGACATCGGCGAAGGAACGGTAGGTGTACCAGACGCCCTCCGGATAGACGACCAGCACCGGCCCCAGCTCGCAACGGTCCAGGCAACCGGCGGCGTTGATGCGCACCCGGCCGTCAAGGCCCAACTCGCGGGCGCGCGCCTTCATATAGTCGCGGAGCTTCTCGGAACCCCGGGCGGCACAGGAGCCGCGCTTGTGTCCGTCGGGGCGGCGGTTGGTGCAGGAGAAAACATGGGCTTCGAAGTACGGCTTCGGATCGGTCACTTGCGTCCATCCTGTCCCATGGCGGCGGCCATCTGGGACCAAAACATTTTCTGAAGCTGCTCCATGCCCTGAATTCCCGCCGGCAGCCACGTCTTCATCATCGTCTCGGGGTCCATGGCGAGCAGGGAGGCCTGCATCCGGTCCTGGATCTCCTGCATCATGGCGTCCTGCATGGGCTTCACGTCGGGAAGGCCCAGGAAGTGGCGCGCCTCTTCGGGTGTGCAGTCGATGTCGATGGTGATTTTCATGGCCCCATTCCCTTGGAAAGCGCGCGGTACGCAGGAAATTAAGGGTTGAGCGCCGCTTCGGCTCATGCCCCACTATACAGATAGGAAGCCCTGGCGCAACGGCACCGCCGCGCCAGTTTATTCCCAACCACGCCACAAACCGGAAACGCCTCTCATGCCCGCGAACCTGCTTGGCCGGGAGACCAGCCCCTACCTGCTCCAGCACAAGGACAACCCCGTCCATTGGATGGCCTGGGGTCGCGACGCCTTCGAACGGGCCAGGCGCGAGAACAAGCCGGTGCTGCTGTCGGTCGGCTACGCCGCCTGCCACTGGTGCCACGTGATGGCGCACGAGAGCTTCGAGAACCCGGAGATCGCCGGGCTGATGAACGAGCTGTTCGTCAACATCAAGGTGGACCGGGAGGAGCGTCCCGACGTCGACCAGATCTACCAGTCGGCCCTGGCCATGCTGGGACAGCAGGGCGGCTGGCCGCTGACCATGTTCCTGACGCCGGAGGCCGAACCTTTCTGGGGCGGCACCTACTTCCCGCCGGCCTCGCGCTATGGGCGGCCCGGCTTCCCCGACGTGCTGCGCGGCGTGGCGGAGACTTACCGCAACAAGCCGGAGAACGTGACCCGCAACGTCGCCGCGCTGAAGGACGCGCTGGGCAAGCTGGCCGAGAACCGGGCGGCGGGGGAGGTCGACCTCGCCATGCTGGACCAGATCGCCGACCGGCTGGTGCGCGAGGTCGACCCCTTCCACGGCGGCATCGGCCATGCCCCGAAATTCCCCCAGGTGCCGATCTTCACGCTGCTGTGGCGGGCCTGGCTGCGCACCGGCAAGGAGCCGTACCGGGAAGCGGTCACCAACACGCTGGCCCATATGAGCCAGGGCGGAATCTACGATCACCTGGGCGGCGGCTTCGCCCGCTACTCGGTAGACGAGATGTGGCTGGTGCCGCATTTCGAGAAGATGCTCTACGACAACGCCCAGCTTCTCGACCTGATGACCCTGGTCTGGCAGGCGGAGCGGGAGCCGCTGTTCGAGGCGCGCATCCGTGAAACGGTGGGCTGGGTGCTGCGCGAGATGATCGCCGAGGGCGGCGGCTTCGCGGCGACCCAGGACGCCGACAGCGAGGGCGAGGAGGGCCTCTTCTACATCTGGAACGAGGAGGAGATCGACCGGCTTCTCGGCCCCGACGCCGAGGTCTTCAAGCGCGCCTACGGCGTCACGCCGCAGGGCAACTGGGAGGGGGCGACCATCCTCAACCGGCTGCACCGCATCGAGGCGCTGGACGCCGAGACCGAGGCGGTGCTGGCCGAACAGCGGGCGATCCTCTGGCGGGAGCGGGAGACGCGGATCAAGCCGGGCTGGGACGACAAGGTGCTGGCCGACTGGAACGGCCTGATGATCGCGGCGCTCGCCCAGGCCGGCATGGTCTTCGACGAGCCGGCGTGGATCGCGGCCGCGCAACGCGCCTTCGCCTTCGTCCGCGACCGCATGACCGAGGACGGGCGCCTGCTGCACAGCTGGCGGGCCGGGCAGCTCAAGCACCGGGCGACGCTGGACGACTACGCCCACATGGCGCGCGCAGCACTCGCCCTGCACGAGGCGACCGGCGACGCCGGAGCGCTGGAACAGGCGCGGGCCTGGGTGCGGGTGCTCGACGCGCATTTCTGGGACTCCCAGGCCGGTGGCTATTTCTACACGGCGGACGACGCCGACGATCTGATCGTCCGCACCAAGTCGGCCGGCGACGCGGCGACCCCCAGCGGCAACGGCACCATGCTGGCCGTGCTGGCGACCCTGCACCACCGCACCGGCGAGGCCGCCTACCGGGAGCGGGCGGACGCTTTAGCCGCCGCCTTCTCCGGTGAGCTGAGCCGCAATTTCTTCCCGCTGCCGACCTACCTGAACGCGGCGGAGCTTCTTCAGAAGGCCCTGCAAATCGTCATCATTGGGCACCCGCAGGCGCCGGACACCGTGGCGCTGCGCCGGGCGGTGCTCGACCGACCGCTTCCCGACCGCATCCTCAGCGTCCTGCCGCCGGGGACCGATCTGCCTGCCGGACATCCGGCGCAGGGCAAAGGCATGCAGGGCGCGGTCGCGACCGCCTATGTCTGCACCGGCATGACCTGCTCCCCCCCGGTGACCACGCCCGACGCACTGGCCGCCGCCCTGACCCGGAGATGACCGACATGGCGCAGACCCTCAAAAACGCGGCCACCGGCAGCCTGACCGTCGACAGCCCGCTGGGCCTGCTTACCCTGACCAGCGCCGCCGGCGCCATCGTGGCGCTCGACTGGGGACGGCTGGGGGATGACCGGCCGGATCCCGTGCTGGAAGAGGCGGCGCGCCAGCTCCGCGACTATTTCGCCGGGACGCGGTTGGATTTCGACCTGCCGTTGTCGCCCCGCGGGACGGCCTTCCGGCAGAAGGTCTGGGCGGCGATGCAGGCCATTCCCTACGGCGGCGTCCTGACCTACGGCGACGTCGCGCGGCTGCTGGAGACGGCGCCGCGGGCCGTGGGCGGGGCCTGCGGGGCCAACCCGATTCCGGTGATCATACCCTGCCACCGCATCGTCGGGGGCGGCGGGGCGCCCGGCGGCTATTCCGGCCTGGGCGGCCTGCGGACCAAGGATTGGCTGCTCCGCCACGAGCGGCGGTACCGGGTGACAGCGGAAAACGCCGGCGATACGCTGGAGCTTCAGCTTCTATAAAAAGGGAAGGGACCAACCACCATGGTTCACGCGATCCGCATCCACGACTACGGCGGACCCGAAGCGCTGCGCTGGGACGAGATCGAGGTGGGCGACCCCGGCCCCGGTCAGGTGCGCCTGCGCCAGACCGCCGTCGGGCTGAACTACATCGACACCTATCACCGCTCCGGCGCCTACAAGCTGCCGCAGCTTCCCGCCATCATCGGGACCGAGGGCGCCGGCGTGGTCGAGGCCGTGGGGCCGGACGTGACGACGCTGAAGCCCGGCGACCGGGTGGGCTACGCACCGCTGATCGGCGCCTACGCGGAAGCCCGCCTCGCCCCCGCCGACCGGCTGATCCCGCTGCCGAGCTGGATCGAGGACCGGCAGGCCGCCGCCATGCTGCTCCAGGGCATGACCGCGCAGTTTCTCCTGCGCTCCACCTATGCGGTGCAGCCGGGCGATACCATCCTGGTCCAGGCCGCCGCTGGCGGCGTCGGCCAGATCCTCTGTCAGTGGGCGAAGCATCTGGGCGCCACGGTGATCGGCACGGTCAGCAGTGACGAGAAGGCGGAACTGGCCCGCGCCGCCGGCTGCGACCATCCCATTATCTACACGCGCGACAACTTCGTGAACCGGGTGAAGGACCTGACGGACGGGCAGGGCGTGCCGGTGGTCTATGACGGCGTCGGCAAGACGACCTTCATGGACAGCCTGGACTGTCTGCGGCCCCGCGGCTTCATGGTGCTGTTCGGGGCGGCGTCCGGGCCGGTCCCGCCGCTCGACCTCCAGGTGCTGGCGGCCAAGGGCTCGCTCTACGTCACGCGCCCGACCTTGTTCAGCTACGTCGCCAAGCGCGACGACCTGATGGCCAGCGCCGCCGACCTGTTCGAGGTGGTGCATACCGGCGGGGTGACCATCAACGTCGGCCAGACCTTCGCGCTGCGCGACGCGGCGGAGGCCCACCGGGCGCTGGAGTCCCGCGCCACGACCGGGTCGACGGTGCTGCTGCCGTAAGGGGGAAGAAGGGGGTTCGGCACAAGCGCAACCCCCTCACCCTAACCCTCTCCCCGGAGGGGAGAGGGGATTTTAAGGACGGAGAGGGAACAGCTCACTCGGTGGCCCAGAGCGGGTTCTTCAGCTTCTTGAGAAGCTCCGCATGGGCCGCCAGTTCCTCCTCGCTGGGCGCGTGGGCGCGTGGGGCACGGTAGGGGCGGTCGATGCGGATCGCCGCGGGACCGCCCGTCTCCGGGCCGGAGGCCAGCGCCAGACCGGCCTGCCGCCCGCCGCGCAGCTCCAGATACACCTCGGCCAGAAGCTGGGCGTCGAGGAGCGCGCCGTGGTAGGTGCGGCTGGAATTGTCGACGCCGAAGCGCTTGCAGAGCGCGTCCAGGGTGGCCGGCGCGCCGGGGAACTTCTGCCGCGCCATCAGCAGCGTGTCGATGGCCCGGTCCTTCGGCATCACCGGATAGCCGGCGATCCGCATCTCCCAGTTCAGGAAGTGCATGTCGAAGGCCGCGTTGTGGATGACCAGCGGCGCGTCGCCGATGAAGGCCACGAACTCCGCCACCACGTCGTTGAACAGCGGCTTGTCCGACAGGAACTCCGTCGTCAGCCCGTGCACCGCCACGGCGTCCGGCGGCACGTCGCGCTCCGGGTTGACGTAGCAGTGGAAGGTCTTGCCGGTGGCAACGTGGTTGTGCAGCTCGACGCAGCCGATTTCGATCAGCCGGTGCCCTTCCTCGGGCTTGAAGCCGGTCGTTTCCGTATCGAGGACGATCTCACGCATGAACCACCTGTCCGGGCTGGTATCCCCGCGGCGGCCATTGCCGGCCGCGGCGCCGCTTCACGTCGGCGAGGATGTTGCGCAGCGCCCGCCGGGTGGCCCGCCGCCCGTCGCCGGTGTTGACGACGTGGTCGGCACGCCGCCGCTTCTCCGCGTCGGGCATCTGCCGGGCCAGAATAGCGGCGAACTTGTCCGGCGTCATGCCCGGCCGCGCCAGCACCCGTGACTTCTGCACCAGGAAGGGAGCGGTGACCACCACCGTGCGATCCACCTTCCGCTCCCCGCCCGTCTCGAACAGCAGGGGAATGTCCAGAACCGCAACGCGGACGCGGCGGCGCGCCGCCTGCTTCAGGAAACGCCGCTGTGCGGCCTGCACCGCCGGGTGAAGGATCGCCTCCAGCCGCTTCAGCGCTGCCGGGTTGCCGAAGACCGCCGCGCCCAATGCCCGCCGGTCCACGGCGCCATCCACCACCACGCCGGGGAAGGCCGCGCCGATGGCCGGCACCGCGGCGCCGTTGCGCCCCAGCAGCCGATGCACCACGGCGTCGCTGTCGCAGACCGGCGCCCCCATGCGCTTCAGCATGCGCGCCGCCGTGCTCTTGCCCATGCCGATGGAGCCGGTCAGTCCCAAGACGATCATCGTGAAACCTCAGCCCTGGAGAACGGCGGCCTTGAGCCCGTCGGTCACCTCCGGCTCCCGGCCGAACCAGGCGGCAAAGCCGGGGCGGGCCTGGTGAAGCAGCATACCGACGCCGTCCACCACACGGTTGCCGCGGGCCTGCGCCGCGGTCAGCAGCGGGGTCATCAGGGGCGTGTAGACGATGTCGGTGACGACGGCCGAACTGGGCAAGGCGCGCAGATCCAACTCCAGCGCCGGCTGGCCCGCCATGCCCTGCGTCGTGGTGTTCACCAGCAGCGCCGCCCCTTCGAGAAGCGTTTCACGTGAAACCCAATCGGCGGTTTCGATGTTGCCGCCGATGTCCGCTGCCAGCTCCTCCGCCCGCGCCCGCGTGCGGTTGACCAGCCAGACTCGCGGCGCGCCCTCGTCGAGGAGCGAGGCCACCACGGCCCGCGCCGCACCACCAGCCCCGATGACCAGCGCCGGACCGTCCGCGGCCTTCCAGCCCGGTGCGCCGCTCTTCAGGTTCTCGATGAAACCGAAGCCGTCGGTGTTGCGCCCCTCCAACGACCCGTCCTCGCCGACCACGATGGTGTTGACGGCACCCATCCGCCTGGCGGTGGCGTCCAGCCGATCGACCGTGCGGTAGGCGGCCTCCTTGTGAGGCACCGTCACGTTGCAGCCGCGGAAGCCCAGCGCGGGCAGGGCGCGGATGGCCTGCTCGATGCGGTCGGGCGGCACGGCCAGCGGCACATAGGCGCCGTCGATGCCGTACCGCTCCAGCCAATAGCCGTGCAGCCGGGGCGAGCGCGAATGGCCGATCGGCCAGCCCATCACACCGGCCAGCTTCGCCTTGCCGCTGATCGTCATTCCGCAATCACCCCATGCACCCGCAGGAACCCGAGCAGCGGCAGCAGCGGCAGCCCGAGGATCGTGAAGAAGTCGCCGTCCACCCGGTGGAAGAGCTGCGCGCCCAGCCCTTCGAGGTGATAGGCGCCGACCGACCCCAGCACGTCGTCGCCCGCCGCGTTGAGATAGGAGTCCAGGAAGGCGTCGCTGAAGGGACGCATGGTCAGGCGGGCGCGGTCCACATGGTGCCACAGCCGTTCCCCGTCGCAGAACACCACGGCGCAGCTCACCAGCCGGTGCGTCCTGCCACGCAGATCCTGCAACTGCGCCCGCGCCGCGGCCCGGTCCGCCGGCTTGTCGAACCAGCGGCCTTCGCACTCCAGCATCTGGTCGGCGCCGATGACCAGGGAGCCGGGATGTTTGCGGGTAACGCGCTGGGCCTTCAGCTCCGCCAACGCCTCGGCCACATCCTCGACCGGGGCGCCCTCGGCGCGGGCGGCCAGCTTGATCTCCTCCTCGTCCACCGCGGCGGGGGCGAGCGTCACGCGCACGCCGGCCCGCTCCAGCATCTCCGCCCGTGTGCGGGAACCAGAGGCCAGGACGACCGTGGGAACCGCTCCGCTCACGTCGCCGGCCCCTCGGGAACGACGCCGGGCAGGCCGCCGCTCTGGCGGCGGGCGAGCAGCATCATGATCTCCGCCGCCGTTTCCTCGATGGAACGGCGCGACACGTCGATCACCGGCCAGCCGCGCCGGGTGAACATGCGCCGGGCGTCGGTGACCTCGGCGCGCACCACCTCGGGGTCGACGTAGGTCGAGGACTCGTTCTGGTTCAGCAGCTTCAGCCGGTTGCGGCGGATCTGTACCAGACGGTCCGGATCCTTGGTCAGGCCGACGACCAGCGGCCGGGTCAGCTTCTCGATCTCCGGCGGCATCGGGCATCCGGGAACGATCGGGATGTTCGCCGCCTTGATGCCGCGGTTGGCCAGATAGATGCAGGTCGGCGTCTTGGAGGTGCGCGACACGCCCATCAGGATCACGTCGGCCTCGTGCAGATCCCAGCTCGACTGGCCGTCGTCGTGCGCCAGCGCGAAGTCCATCGCGTCCATGCGCCCGAAATACTCGGCGTCCAAGGCGTGCTGGCGGCCGGGCTGGCGCTGCGATTCCACGCCGAGGAAGGCGGCCAGTGCGTTGATCAGCGGGTCGAGCACGGGAATGCAGGGGACCTGCACCTCGCGGCAGAAATCCTGGAGGCGGCGGCGCAGCTTCTCGTCCACCAGCGTGAACATAACGAGGCCGCGATTCTCCTGGACGCCCTCCAGAACCATGTCGAGCTGACGCTCGGTCCGCACGAGATTCCAGAAATGCTCGACCGGGCGAACATCGTCGAACTGGATGACGCAGGCGCGGGCGACGCTGTTGATCGTCTCGCCGGTCGCGTCCGACACAAGATGCAGATGGAACTGTCTCATCCGTCCCCAACGTGTTGTGGAGAACCCGTCCGAATCTGTGGACAACGGGGATCTCCTGGATTCTGTCCCTCCGGGCGGGACTCGTCGCCCCCGCTGGCGCCCCCTTCGGGACAATCCGCGTGCCCTGTCCGGAACATGGGTACAATGACTCGCGCGGACCATGTTATCCACGGGATTCCCAGGCTTCGCGGTATAGCATTTCCGCCATTTCCGGCGAAAGCGTCCGGAGTCGTCCACAGAATCCGGTTTTCGTCCACAGCGCGCCGCCCCGCCTGTGGACGATTCCGCGCAAAGCGGGGATTCCCGTTTTCCACAGGCTTCCACTACCCCTTCTTCCTTTCTCTCCTTAAAAAGAATACTGAGTAGAGGGTGATAACCCGCAGTCCCGATTCACCTACAGGGGAACGATTCGCCGTGTCCGAGGCCGTGTCCGAAATTGCCAAGCCGATGCTCGCAGCCCTTGCCGGCGAGGTGCGTCAGCGTCCGCCTTTCTGGCTGATGCGCCAGGCCGGCCGTTACCTGCCGGAATATCGGGAACTGCGCGCCAAGGCCGGCAGCTTCCTGGACATGTGCTACAACCCCGACCACGCGGTCGAGGTGACCCTGCAGCCGCTGCGCCGCTACGACATGGACGCGGCGATTCTGTTCTCCGACATCCTGGTGGTGCCGCACGCCCTGGGCCAGCCGCTGACCTTCCTGGAAGGCGAGGGGCCGAAGCTGGACCCTGTGAGAAGCGTGGAAGACCTCAAGGGCCTGTCGCGCGACCGCTTCCACGAGCGGCTGGAGCCGGTCTACGAGACCGTCCGCCGCCTCTCCAGCGCGATTCCGGCGCACACCACGCTGATCGGCTTTGCCGGGGCGCCCTGGACCATCGCCTGCTACATGGTGGAAGGGGCGGGGTCCAAGGAGTACGCGCATGTCAAGCGCTGGGCCTACGGCGACCCCGCCGGGTTCGGTGCGCTGATGGATTTGCTGGTCGAGGTGACCGCCGATTACCTGTGCACCCAGATCGAAGCCGGAGCCGAGGTGGTGCAGCTCTTCGACAGCTGGGCGGGCGTCCTGCCGGCGGGCGAATTCCGCCGCTGGGTGATCGAGCCGACGCGCCGCATCGTGGATCTGATCAAGGCGCGCCACCCCGCGATTCCGGTCATCGGTTTCCCGCGTGGTGCGGGCCTCTCCTATGAGGAGTACGTGACGGGCAGTGGGGTGGATGCGGTCGGGCTCGACACCACCGTCCCGGTGGCTTGGGCGGCCGGGAATCTGCAATCCAGATTGCCGGTGCAGGGCAACCTCGACCCGATCATGCTCGCCGCCGGTGGCGAGGCGCTGCGGACCGCCGCGTCGGAGATTCTGGAGACGCTCGCCGGCAGGCCCTTCGTCTTCAACCTGGGCCACGGCGTGATCCAGACCACCCCGCCGGAACACGTGGCCGAGCTGGCCCGTCTGATCAAGGACTGGCCGAACCGGGGCTGAGGCGCCGGTGGGTTAAAAAAGCGCGCAACGGGAAGGGAAGGGGATTCCAGTGCTTTACCTCTGGGTCAAGGCTCTGCACGTCATCAGCATCATCGCCTGGATGGCCGGGCTTCTCTATCTGCCGCGGCTGTTCGTCTATCATTGCGAGACGGCGCCGGGCTCCGAATCCTCAGAGCGGTTCAAGGTGATGGAGCGCCGCCTGCTGCGCGCCATCATGAATCCGGCGATGGGCGCGGCCTATCTGTTCGGAATCGCGATGATCGTGATGGAACCGGCCTGGATGAAGCAGGGCTGGCTGCACGCCAAGCTGCTGTTCGTCCTGGCGCTGACCGTCACGCACATGATGATGGCGCGCTGGCGCAAGGACTTCGAGGCGGACCGCAACACCCACCCGCAACGCTTCTTCCGCATGTGGAACGAAGCGCCGACCCTGCTGATGATCGGCATCGTCATCTTTGTGATCGTGAAGCCGTTCTGATGGAATAGGGCTGGGCGATGGTTGGTACGGGCCGACCATCGCCCCTGACGTAATAACGAGCGTAATTACATGCTGTGCGGATCCAGCGCGGAGGTCGCCATGCACACCACCAAACTGACCAAGGTTGGCAGGATGCGGCAGACACCATTCTGGCGCTCGCCGCCGGCATGCTGAGCGAAGAGGCGTTCCGCGGCTGGGTCGCTGACCATTGCTACGACATCGGTGACCCGGACTCGTAGAGGCGGTCAGCCCCGCCGCTCCATCACCCGGCGGGTGATCGCCTTCTCCGCCTCCACCGCCAGGAAGATCACCAGACCGGCCGCCGTCATGGCCACCCACTGCGTCCAGTCCACAGCCGCCGTGCCGAACAGGCTCTGCAGGGGCGGGGCATAGGTGAAGGCGAGCTGGAAGACCAGCATCAGGCCGATGGAGATCCACACCGGGCGGCTGCCGAACAGGCCCCGCCGATTCAGCACCGAGGCGGTGACCGCACGGGCGTTCAGCAGGAAGAAGATTTCCCCCATCACCAGCGCGTTGACGGCCATGGTGCGGGCGACCGGCGTCGGGTCGCCGTTCCCCTCGTGCAGCAGGAAGAATCCGAAGCTGGTGGCGACCAGGAGCGCCATCACCAGCACCATGCGCCCGATCAGGAAGCCGGGCAGGATCGGCTCGTCCTGCGGGCGGGGCGGGCGCTTCATCACCGCGGCCTCCGGCGGCTCGAAGGCCAGCGCCAGGCCCAGCGTCACCGCCGTCACCATGTTGACCCACAGAATCTGGACCGGGGTGATCGGCAGCGTGTAGCCGGCCAGCACCGCGACAAGGATCACCAGAGCCTGGGCGCCGTTGGTCGGCAGCATGAACAGGATCGTCTTGCGCAGGTTGTCGTAGACGGTCCGCCCTTCCTCCACGGCGTGGGCGATGGACGCGAAGTTGTCGTCGGCCAGCACCATGCTGGCGGCCTCCTTCGCGGCCTCCGTGCCCTTGCAGCCCATGGCGACGCCGACGTCGGCGCGCTTCAGGGCGGGGGCGTCGTTCACCCCGTCGCCGGTCATGGCGACCGTGTGTCCGGCCGTCTGGAGCGCGCGGACGAGGCGCAGCTTATGCTCCGGCGTGGTGCGGGCGAAGACGTCGGCGTCACGCGCCACGGCGACCAGCGCCGCGTCGTCCAGCCGGTCCAGCTCGCTTCCCGAGACGGCGTCGCCGGACAGGTTGAATTGCCGCCCGATGGCCTGGGCGGTGCCGGCATGGTCGCCGGTGATCATCTTGACGCGGATTCCGGCCGCCTGGCACTCGGCCACCGCCGCCACCGCCTCTTCGCGCGCGGGGTCGATGAAGCCGCACAGGCCGAGCAGGGTCAACCCCTCCCGCACGTCGTCCATGTCCAGCACAGTCTGGCCGGGCAGGGCGGGGCGGCCGGCGAGCGCCAGGACGCGCTGGCCGCGCGCCGCCAGGTCCTCCACCCGTCCCAGCCAGTGGCCGGCGTCCAGAGGCCCGCTGCCGCCGTCCGCGGCCCGTACGTGCGCGCACATGGACAGCACGCGCTCCGGCGCGCCCTTGACGTACAGCAGACCGTGCCCCTCATGGTCATGGTGCAGGGTGGCCATGTACTTGTGTTCGGATTCGAAGGGGATGACGTCCGTACGCGGGCAACGGACGGCTTCCTCCCGCGCGTCCAGCCCGGCCTTCATGCCCAGCGCCAGCAGGGCGCCGTCGGTCGGGTCGCCGGCCACCGTCCAGCCGCCGCTGCCGTCCCCGCCATCCTCGCCACGCTGAAGCTCGGCGTCGTTGCACAGCAGGGCGGCGCGGGCCAGCTCGGTCAGCACGGGATCGGCGGCGGGGTCCAGGGCCACGCCGTCGCGCCGGAACTCGCCCTCGGGTCGGTAACCGGTGCCGGTCACCGCGCAGTCGCCTGCGGCAGTCACCACGGTCTGAACGACCAGCTCGTTGCGGGTCAGCGTGCCGGTCTTGTCGGAGCAGATGATCCCGACCGAGCCCAGCGTCTCCACCGCCGGCAGGCGGCGGATGATGGCGTTGCGCCGGGCCATGCGGGTGACGCCGATCGCCAGAGTGATCGTCATCACCGCCGGCAGCCCTTCCGGAATCGCCGCCACCGCCAGACCGACCGCGGCCATGACCATGTCCGGCCAGGGCTCCCCCTGGACCAGCGAGCCGTAGAGGAAGGTCAGCGCGGTCAGCGCCAGGATGCCGACGGTCAGCCAGCGCCCGAAGACGGCCATCTGGGCGAGCAGCGGCGTGGTCAGCTCCTCCACGCCCGCCAGGAGCGTGCCGATGCGGCCCAGCTCCGTCGCATCCCCCGTGGCCACCACGACGCCCGTGGCCTGTCCCTGGGCCACCAGCGTGCCGGAATAGGCCATGCCGCCGCGCTCCGCCAGGGGAGCGTCCGCGGCCACCGCGTCGGCGCTCTTGGCGACCGGCAGGGATTCCCCGGTCAGCGCCGCCTCCTGCACGCGCAGCCCCTTGACCCGGACCAGCCGCAGATCCGCCGGCACCTTGTCGCCCGAGGCCAGAAGGACACGGTCGCCGGGCACCAGATCCTCCGCCGGGACGGTCACCTGATGGCCGTCGCGCAGAACCACCGCCTGCGGCGACAGCATGTTGCGGATGGCGTCCAGCGCCTGCTCCGCCTTGCCTTCCTGGACATAGCCGATGGCCGCGTTGATCAGCACGACGCCGGCGATCACCGCGGCGTCGACGAATTCGCCCAGCAGGACAGTGACGATTCCGGCGCCGATCAGCACATAGATCAGCAGATTGTCGAACTGGGCCAGGAAGCGAATCAGCGCCGACCGCCGGGGCGGCGGGGTCAGCCGGTTGGGACCGTACCGGTGCCGACGGTCCGCCGCCTCCTCGGAGGTAAGCCCGTCGTCGGGGCTGTCCAGCGCGGCCAAGGCCTGGTCCGGGGGCTGGGCGTGCCAGGGCAGGGGGTCGGTGGAGACTTCGGGAGCAACGATGTTTCCGGGTTCGGAACGGTCATGTGGGGTCATGATTTCAACCAAACCGTTTCTGTCCTGCCAAACCGCTTCTGTCTTGAACGTCCAGGTCGTGCCCCGGTGGCCTGGATAACAGGGGATGCGGCATCGTGACCCGGACGAAGACGTGCAAGATTCCACCCTGCTTCCAAGAATTCGCTTTCATTTGACTTGCAGACGGCGTTCCGCTAACCATCTTTCCCACCACGGGGCGGCAAGCCTCGCGGGCACCCATCCCACATCCGCCGTTCCGTCCCTCCCCAACGATCTGGGCGCGACGTCCGACAGGCATTCCCAGCCTTCAGCGCCGTCCGACGCTCAACCGACGCACCCTGCGCCGGCCCGGGACCTCTGGCACTCCCCCTCGCATGACCGATTCCCTTAAGGCACCCCCATGCATCTCCAAGAGCTGAAGTGCAAGAGCCCCGCCGAACTGCTGGCGTTCGCCGAGGAACTGCAGATCGAGAACGCCAGCACGCTGCGCAAGCAGGACATGATGTTCGCCATCCTCAAGCAGCTGGCGGAAAACGATGTTCCGATCTATGGCGACGGCGTGCTCGAGGTTCTTCAGGACGGTTTCGGGTTCCTGCGCTCGCCGGAGGCCAACTATCTTCCCGGCCCCGACGACATCTATGTCAGCCCCAGCCAGGTGCGCCGCTTCAGCCTGCGCACCGGCGACACGGTGGAAGGCCAGATCCGCGCGCCCAAGGACGGCGAGCGCTATTTTGCCCTTCTCAAGGTCAACACGATCAATTTCGATGCGCCGGACAAGGTCCGCCACCGCATCAACTTCGACAACCTGACCCCGCTCTACCCGGAAGAGCGGCTGCGCATGGAAGTCGACGACCCGACCAAGAAGAACTACACGGGTCGCATCATCGACCTCGTGGCGCCGCTGGGCAAGGGCCAGCGCGGGCTGATCGTCGCCCCGCCGCGCACCGGCAAGACGGTGATGCTGCAGAACATCGCCCACTCCATCGCCACCAACCACCCGGAAGCTTATCTGATCGTCCTGCTGATCGACGAGCGTCCGGAAGAGGTGACCGACATGGCCCGCTCCGTGCAGGGCGAGGTCATCAGCTCCACCTTCGACGAGCCGGCGACCCGCCACGTCCAGGTCGCCGAGATGGTCATCGAGAAGGCCAAGCGGCTGGTCGAGCACAAGCGCGACGTGGTCATCCTGCTGGACTCCATCACCCGTCTGGCCCGCGCCTACAACACCGTCGTTCCCTCCTCGGGCAAGGTGCTGACCGGCGGCGTGGACGCCAACGCGCTGCAGCGCCCTAAGCGCTTCTTCGGCGCGGCCCGCAACATCGAGGAGGGCGGCTCGCTGACCATCATCGCGACCGCGCTGATCGACACCGGCAGCCGCATGGACGAGGTGATCTTCGAAGAGTTCAAGGGCACCGGCAACTCGGAGATCGTGCTGGACCGCAAGCTCTCCGACAAGCGCACCTTCCCGGCCATCGACATCTCCAAGTCGGGCACCCGCAAGGAGGAGTTGCTGGTCGACAAGGGCACCATCTCCAAGATGTGGATTCTGCGCCGCATCCTGATGCCGATGGGTGTGACCGACGCGGTGGACTTCCTGGTCGACAAGCTGAAGCACACCAAGTCGAACTCGGAATTCTTCGAGTCCATGAATCAGTAGTCGGTCATTGGCTCATCCCCGTCCGATCCAAGGGCGGGGAGGGCACAAAAAAGGCGGGAGGCCCCGGTGGAGCCTCCCGCCTTTTTGTTTGTCCGAAACCGGTGGTCCGGGCCAGAAAGACGACCGGATCAGAACGGCGGCATCAGAACGGCGACTGCGGCGCCTCTTCGGCCTGGGCCTGCTGGCCGGCGGTCTGGCGGCGGTACAGGTCCACGAAGTCGATCGGGTTGATCATCAGCGGCGGGAAGCCGCCGTCCTGGGTGCAGCCGGCCACGATGGCGCGGGCAAAGGGGAACAGCATCCGCGGCGCCTCGATCAGCAGCACCGGGCGGTGATGCTCCTGCGGCAGGCCCGGAAGCTGGAACAGGCCGCCATAGGCGACCTCGACCAGGAAGGCGGTCGCCTCGGCCTGCTTGGCCTCGCAATGCAGCTTGAGCACGACCTCGTAGACGTCCTCGCCCATCGGCTGAACCTGCACGTCCACGCCGATGTTGACCTGCGGCTGCGGCTGGCCGGGCAGCAGGCTCTGCGGGGCGTTGGGGTTCTCGAAGGACAGGTCCTTCACATACTGCGCCAGCACATGCATCGGCAGCGACGAGGCGGCTTCCTGATCTTGACCGTTGATCTGCTGATCGGACATGGACAACTCCTGGCCGCGGGGCGGCATCACGATGGAAAGGTCTTCAAGACCCGCTGGCTAGCACGGAATTGCTGGCTCCACAAAGTGAAACCGGCGTGTTTCACCCGCGGTCGTTGCGGTAGGGCGAGCCGGGCGGCGCCCAGCGGGAGTCACCGAGCTTGGGCGTATCGTCCGGCCCGTCGCGGTCCGCCGGACCGGCGTTTCCCGGACGGCCGCCGTCGGGGTCGACCTCCTGGTATTCGACGTCGATCACGCCCGGCGGCGGGCGGTTGCGCGGGCCGCCGTGAGGGCTGTTTTGATCGCCGGCGTTCCAGCTTTGGCCACCCGTCTGGCCGCCCATGCGGCCGTGCATCTGGAAGGAGGCCGCACCTTTCATACGGTCGAACAGCCAGCGGCCCAAGGCGTTGCGGATCGGGCGCACGAACAGCAGAATCCCGACGATGTCCGTCAGGAATCCGGGGATGATCAGCAGCAGGCCGGCGACGACGACGCAGAACCCCTCGAAAACGGCGCCAACCGGGCTCTCGCCGCGCTCCGCCGCCTGCTGAGCGCGTTTCAGGACGGACAGGCCCTGCCAGCGGATCAGCACGGACCCGAGAATGGCTGAGAGGATCACCAGCCCGACCGTCGGACCGGCGCCGATCCGGTCGCCGACCTCGATGAAGGTCGCGATTTCCGCGATCGGCAGCAGAAGGAACAACAGCAACAGTGGATTCATGGCCGTCCTTGCTCTTTCAACCCCGAGGGCCTATCTACACCAGGGTACGCACCCGATCTTTGGTTGGAAGAACAGCTCCGGCACGGGTCATCGGGTGGAATCCTCGGCGGAGAGAGCGAGCTGGGACTTGGTCCCGGCACCGTTCCGGTACACTTAATGCTCACCCGCCGAAGGGTCCAGTAGTGGATCAAGCGGGGCCGGTGATTTCGGGGCCGGCCTTCAGTCACCCGGAAGGATGGATGATGGGAGATGGGTTTGTGTTCGTCGAGATCCTGATCTTCGCGATGATCGCGGCGTTTCTCGTGTATCGGCTGCGCAGCGTGCTCGGCCGCCGCACCGGTGAGGAGCGTCAGCGGCCGAACCCCTTCACGGCCCGCCCCAACAACCAGTCCGACAACGTGGTCGCGATGCCGAACCGCGAGCGGCCCGTGCCGAACGCCGTCCCGTCGCCGGACGAGCCGGTGTCGCTGGCCACCGCGCTGGAGCAGATCAAGGCGGCCGATCCCAGCTTCGACGAGAAGTATTTCCTGCAGGGCGCCCGCGGCGCCTTCCAGATGATCGTTGAAGCCTTCGCCAAGGGCGACACCGCGACGCTGCGCCCGCTGCTGTCGGACGAGGTCTACGACAACTTCGCCCGTGCGGTGCGCGAGCGCCAGTCGGCCGGCGAGACTCTGGAGACCCGCATCGAGACGATCACCGACGCCGACGTGGTGGAGGCCCGCATGGACGGCCGCACCGCGCTGGTCACGGTGAAGTTCGTGTCGGAGCAGATGAACGTCGTGCGCAACAGTGCCGGTGCCGTGGTGGACGGCGATCCGAACGCCGTGGTCGAGGCTGTGGACGTCTGGACCTTCGCCCGCAACACCCGCGCCGGCGACCCGAACTGGGCGCTCGTCGAAACCCGCACCCCTCAATGACCGATCGGTTCTGATGCTCTCTCATTCGGTTGTTCGTCTCAGCGCCGCGGCAGTCCTTGCCGCGGCGTTTCTCATTGGCTGCGAGCGGAAGGAGGAGGAGGCCAAGGCGCCGCCGCCCCCGCCGCCCGAAAAGCTGGTCCTCACCCCGGTCGCCTTCACGGCGCTGCCCGGCTGGAGCGCCGACCGCGTGGCGGAGGCCGTCCCGGCCTTCCAGCGCTCCTGCGCGAAGGTCAAGGCGCTGGCCGCCGACCGCTCCATCGGACCGGACGGGGTCGGCGGCAAGGCGGCGGACTGGCAAGCCCCCTGCGCCGAGCTTGCCAAGCTGCCGCCCGGCGACGACGCGGCGGCCCGCGCCTACTTCGAGACGTGGTTCACCCCCTACGCCGCGGCCAACAACGCCGAGCGGCGCGGCCTTTTCACCGGCTACTACGAGGTGGAGCTGAAGGGCAGCCGGATGCCGGACCCGGCCTTTCCGGTGCCGCTCTACAAGCGCCCGGCCGATCTGGTGATGGTCGATCTCGGCGAGTTCGCCGATCGCTGGCGGGGTGAGCGCATCGCCGGGCGGGTGACGGCGGGCCGGTTGAAGCCCTTCGAGGACCGCGCGGCCATCGAGGCCGGGGCACTGGGCGGGAAGGGGCTGGAGCTGGTCTGGCTGCAGGACCCCATCGCCACCTTCTTCCTGCACATCCAGGGATCGGGCCGTGTGAGCTTCCCCGACGGGAGCGAGACGCGCGTCGGCTACGCCGCCCAGAACGGCCACAAATACGTCGCCATCGGGCGGGAGCTGATCGACCGCGGCGCCCTGAAGCGCGAGGAGGTGTCGCTGCAGACCATCCGCGCCTGGCTCCAGGCCAACCCCGGCGAGGCGGCGGCCCTGATGAACAAGAATCCTTCCTACGTCTTCTTCCAGGAGCTGAAAGGGGAGGGGCCGAACGGCGCTCAGAACGTCGCCCTGACGCCGGGACGCAGCCTCGCCGTCGATTCCAAGTTCCTGCCCTACGGCGTGCCGGTCTGGCTGGACGCCGAGGACCCGCTGGACGCCCGGACGCCGCTGCGCCGTCTGCTGATCGCCCAGGACACCGGCGGGGCCATCCGCGGCCCGGTCCGTGGCGATGTCTTCTGGGGCCATGGGCCGGAGGCGGAGGAGAAGGCCGGCGTGATGAAGAGCGCCGGCGAATACTACGTCCTTCTGCCGAAGACCGTCGCGCCGGCGTCCTAACCGGACGTCCAACATCCGGAAGAACCGGGACGGAGCGGGGGCCTGTGCGTCATCATGTCGGGAAGTGTCCACCGGAAGGAGGGCTCATCCCGCATGATGCTTCTAGCCCGAGCGATGGCGGCCCGAGTGACCGGACAGGTGATCGCGGGGTTCCTGGCCGCCGCGTTGCTCCTGCCCGGCAGACCCGCCTCTGCCTCCATGATGGAAGACCAGGGATGGAGCAAGGAGGACAAGGCGCTCGCCCTCAACGTCGGCACCGGCATATTGGCCCTGGGGTGGGGCGTATGGTCCTGGGATTGGGGCACCGGCGGCCCTCGCTTTCAGGATGAGGGTTGGTTCGGCCGCAGCACGACCGAAGGCGGTGCCGACAAGATCGGCCATGCCTGGACCGGTTACGCGATCAGCCATCTGCTGGCCCGCCAATACCAGAGTTGGGGCTTCACCCAGACGGACTCCGCCCGGTACGGCGCGTTATCGTCGCTGGGCATCATGGGCTTGGTGGAGGTCGGTGACGCCTTCAGCGACGACTACGGATTCTCCTATCAGGACATGCTGTTCAACACCGTCGGAGCCGTGGCCGGCTACATCCTGTGGGACAACCCGGAATTGGCCCGCAAGGTTGATTTCAGGGTCGAGTACAACCCGTTCTCCGGCGGCGACAAATATCAAGCGGACGTCTTCACCGACTACAGACGGCTGAAATATCTGATCGCGGTGAAGGCGGATGGGTTCGACGCCATCCAGGACCCCCTGCTGCGGCATCTGGAGTTCCATGTCGGCTTCTACGCGCGGGGCTACGAGGATTACAGCACCAATCCCAGCCGCGACGATCGAAGCCAATATTTCTATCTCGGCATTGGCTTGAACCTGACCCGCCTGCTCAGCCCGCATGTGAAGACCGGCGGCGTGTTCCACTACATCCAGCCGCCCTACACCTACATATCCAAGGATTGGCGCATCGCTCCCTGAGCGGAACCGATCCCCTTGCAGAGCATCGGATCGGCGACCAGGGGTGAAGAAAACCAATGGGGCGCCGAAGGTTTCCCTCGGCGCCCCGATGTTTCACGTGGATCAGCGGGCGGCTCGGAGAGCGATCCCTTTTCCTTTATCCCCTTTTTGCCATCATCCCCTGGTGATCATCGGGCCCAGGCGGCGGCCGGCGAACACGTGGATGTGCAGGTGCGGAACCTCCTGGTTCGCGTCCTCGCCGCAGTTGGACAGGATGCGGTAACCGGGCTCGGCGGCGCCGGCGCCGCGGGCAACCTCGCCAACCGCGCGGAACAGGCCGGCGATCTCCGCCTCCGTCGCGCGGGCGCTGAAATCGTCCATATCGACGTAGGCGCCCTTCGGGATCACCAGGATGTGCGTCGGGGCCTGTGGGTTGATGTCGTGGAAGGCCAGCGCGTGTTCGGTCTCCAGGACCTTCTTGCACGGAATCTCGCCGCGCAGGATGCGGGCGAAGACGTTGTTGGGATCGTAGGTCTTGGCCATCGCGTCGTTTCCCCTTCCGCCTTGCTCGTGTTGAGCCTTGCTCGATTTATGCCTTGCGCGCCTTCTTCTCGGCGATGCCGCTGGTGCCCTCGCGCTGGGCCAGCTTCTCCCAGACCTCGGCGGGCTCCAGACCGGCGTCGGCCCACAGCACCATCAGGTGATAGAGCAGGTCCGCCGATTCCGAGGCCATCGCCGCCTTGTCGCCGCGCACCGCCTCGATGACCGTCTCCACCGCCTCCTCGCCGACCTTCTGGGCGATCTTGGCGGTGCCGCGGTGGAACAGCTTGGCGGTGTAGGAGGTGTCCGGATCGGCGCCCTTGCGCGCCTGGACGGTGGCGTAGAGCCGGTCCAGAACCTTGGCGTTGACGGCCTTCTTGTCGTCAGACATTGGCCGCCTCCGCCGCGGAGGACACGGGCCGGGCCGGGCGCACCGGGATGCCGGCGGCGGCCAGCGCCGCCTTGGCCTGTCCGATGGTGTAGGTGCCGAAATGGAAGATGGAGGCCGCCAGCACCGCGGTGGCATGGCCCTCGCGGATGCCTTCCACCAGATGGTCCAGCGTGCCGACGCCGCCCGACGCGATGACCGGGATGCGCAGCCCATCGGCCACCTTGCGGGTCAAGGCGAGGTCGAAGCCGCTCTTGGTGCCGTCGCGGTCCATCGAGGTCAGCAGGATCTCGCCCGCGCCATAGGACTCCATGCGCTTGGCCCACTCCACGGCGTCGATGCCGGTGGCCTTGCGCCCGCCGTGGGTGAAGATCTCCCAGCGGCCCGGCTCGACCTGCTTGGCGTCGATGGCGACGACGATGCACTGGGCGCCGAACTTCTCCGCCGCCTCCTGCACGAACTCCGGACGGTGGATGGCCGCGGTGTTGATCGACACCTTGTCGGCGCCGGCCAGCAGCAGCTTGCGGATGTCCTCGACCGTGCGCACGCCGCCGCCGACGGTCAGCGGCATGAACACCTGCTCCGCGGTGCGGCGCACCACGTCGTAGATGGTGTCGCGGTTCTCGTGGCTGGCCGTGATGTCGAGGAAGGTCAGCTCGTCCGCCCCCTCCCGGTCATAGACGCGGGCCTGCTCCACGGGGTCGCCGGCGTCGATCAGATCGACGAAGTTGACCCCCTTGACGACCCGCCCGTCCTTGACGTCCAGGCAGGGGATGACGCGCATCTTGAGCATCAGCCGGCCTTTCCGGTGACGGGAGCGGGGGAGAGCAGGTCCAGCGCCGTCTTCGGGTCGATGCGCCCGTCGTAGAGCGCGCGGCCGCAGATGACGCCCTGGATGCCGGTGTCCTCCTCCTTCTTCAGCGCGATCAGATCGTCGATGGAGGAGACGCCGCCCGACGCGATCACCGGGGTGGTCAGGTGGAAGGCGAGGTCGGAGGTCGCCTCGACATTCACCCCGCCCATGGCGCCGTCGCGGTTGATGTCGGTGTAGATGATCGCGGCGACACCGCTGTCCTCGAACTTCAGCGCCAGATCCAGCGCCTTGATGGTCGAGGTCTCGGCCCAGCCGGCAACGGCCACGTAACCCTCGCGCGCGTCGATGCCCACGGCGACCTTGCCGGGGAACTCCCGGCAGGCTTCGCGGACCAGCTCCGGCTCGCGCAGGGCGACGGTGCCCAGGATGACGCGGCTGACACCCTTCTCCAACCACATGGCGATGGTCTTCAGGTCGCGGATGCCGCCGCCCAGCTGCACCGGGATGGTCACGGCGCCCAGGATGTTCTCGACCGCTTGGCCGTTGACCGGCTTGCCCTCAAAGGCGCCGTTCAGATCGACCAGATGCAGCCATTCGAAGCCCTGGCTTTCGAACAGGCGGGCCTGGTCGGCGGGTTCGGTGTTGAAGACGGTCGCCTGGCTCATCTCGCCGCGCAGCAGCCGAACGCAGGCACCGTCTTTGAGGTCGATGGCGGGATAGATGATCATCGCGGTGTCTCGTCCTATGGCGTGTCGTGAAGCGTGTCGGGGGTGAGATCTTTCACATAGAAATGTCCGGCCAGCCTTTTGCCGTCCACCAGCGCATAGAAGGGATGCGTGCCCCAGCGGCGGAAGCCCAGGTCCTCGTACAGCGTGATGGCCGCGCTCTGGGTCTCGCGCACGTCGAGGTTCAGCACGCGGAAGCCGGACGCCCGCGCCTCCTCCTCGACCGCCACGGTCAGGCGGCGGGCGAGGCCGTGGCCGCGCGCCCAGGGGGCGACGAAGCTGGTGGTCAGGGTGGCGGCGTGGGCCTGCGCCTCATTGTTGCGGGCCGGCTTGACGAGCTGGGCGGAGCCGGCGATGACGCCGTCCAGCCGGCCGACGAACAGGATGCGCTCCGGCACCACCAGAACGCCCTTCCAGTAGCGTTCCATGATCTCGCGGGGGGGCGGGGCGACCCAGCCGAAGCCGCCGCCGGCCTTGACGGCGTCGTCGGCGGCGTCGCACAGGTCGTGCAGATCGCCGGTCTTCAGGGTGTCGATGCGTTCGACCGTGACGTCGGTCATCGTCAGACCCGCCAGGTCAGGAAGTTGGCGACCAGGGCGAGCCCCGTCTCCTGGCTCTTTTCCGGGTGGAACTGGGTGCCGACCAGATTGTCGCGCCCGACCACCGCGGCGAAGGGTCCGCCGTAATCGGCGCTGGCGATCACGTCCTCCGGCCGCTCCACGGCGAAGCGGTAGGAGTGGACGAAATAGGCGTGCGCGCGGTCCGGCAGGCCGGCCAGCACCGGGTGAGGCCGGCGGATGTCCAGCTCGTTCCAGCCCATGTGCGGGATCTTCAGCGTCGGGTCGGCGGGCTCCAGCTTCACCACCTCGCCCTTGATCCAGCCCAGCCCCTCGGTCACGCCGTATTCGCGCCCGCGCTCCGCCATCAGCTGCATGCCGACGCAGATGCCCAGGAAGGGACGGCCCTTGACGTGCACCACCTCGTCCAGAGCGTCGAGCATGCCGGGAACCTCCGACAGGCCGCGCTTGCAGTCGGCGAAGGCGCCGACGCCGGGCAGGACGACGCGGTCGGCCTTGCGCACGGCGTCGGCGTCGGAGGTCACCAGGACCTGGAAGGAGGCGTGGCACTCCGCCGCCGCGCGCTCCAGAGCCTTGGCGGCGGAACGCAGGTTGCCGGAGCCGTAATCGATCAGCGCAACGGTTTCCATGAAACGAGGACCTTCAAGAGAGACCCGGCCTTATCGAAGCCGCCGGTTTTTTCAGAGGGAGCCGCCCAGCGTCCCCTTGGTCGAGGGCACGGCGTCGCGCTTGCGCGGGTCGATCTCGATCCCGGCCCGCAGCGCGCGGGCAAGCGCCTTGTAACAGCTTTCCACGATGTGGTGGTTGTTCTCGCCATAGAGGCATTCGACGTGCAGCGTCACGCCCGCGGCCATGGCGAAGGCCTGGAACCACTCGCGGAACAGCTCGGTGTCCATGTCCCCGATCTTGTCGCGGCTGAAGGACACCTTCCAGATCAGGTAGGGCCGGTTGGAGAAGTCCAGCGCGACGCGGGTCAGCGTCTCGTCCATCGGGATGTAGGCGTGGCCGTAGCGCTGGATGCCCTTGCGGTCGCCCAGCGCCTTCGCCACCGCCATGCCGATGGCGATGCCGCTGTCCTCGGTCGTGTGATGGGCGTCGATGTGCAGGTCGCCCTCCGCCGCCACCGACAGGTCCATCAGGCTGTGGCGCGACAGCTGCTCCAGCATGTGGTCGAGGAAGCCGACGCCGGTCTTCACGTCATAGACGCCGGTGCCGTCCAGATTCACGGCGACCCTGATCCGGGTTTCGGTGGTGTTCCGCTCGATCGAGGCGCGGCGGACGCCATTGGCAAGGCTCTGGTCCATGAGTCCGGGTTTTATCAGGAAGCGCGCGGGCACGCCAGAGGTGCCGCCTCCGAAAACGCCTATGACCGTCGGTCGCGATGCCGCATAATGCGTGTGTGTGCATGTCTGTGTGCACGCTCAACGCGCATAATGGGATATGCCACCGGACATGCCGACGCCCGGACGCCTTTTCCTGCCCCTCGCCGCCCTGCTGGCGCTGGCCGCCTGCATGGGCGGGGAGCTGCCGCAGACCCGCAAGGCACCGCCCGTCGCCCGCGGCTCGACGGAGCCGGTCCGCTTCGACGGCCTCTCGCTCGGCTCCATGCGGCGGGGCATGGTGACGGGACGCTATGTCTGGGCGCTGGAGTGCTGGCCGCCCTATGAGGACGTCCATTGGACCAGCGGGCGCAGCCTGCACGAGAATTCCACTTTCCAGGAACGCTTCGCCGAGGTTCTGGCCGACGCCGGCTACGACGTGGCGGGCGTCCAGGGCAGCGACTACGAGGCGGAGTTCGACCGCAAGCGCGCCCGCTACATCCTGCGCGGCGACCTGCGCGCGGTGAACAGCGACCTGTGCCGCCGCCGGAGCTGGCTGACCGGCCGCAGCGAGGGGGTGTCGGGCGTCGGCAGCCTGCGGGTCGACTGGGCGGTCTACGACGCCGTGACGGGGCGGCTTGTCCACCGCGTCACCACCACGGGGGTGGCCCGCAAGGACAGCGGCGTGCCGCAGGGCGACGTTCTGCTGATCGAGGAGGCCTTCGCCACGGCGGTGGAGGCGCTGGGCGCCGACCCCGGCTTCCGCGCCGCGGTGTCGCGGGGTGGGGCGATAGCGTCAAGTGGTCCCGCCATAGTGTCAAGTGGCCGGGGACGAGTGTCAACCGCCCCTCTGGGAGCGTCAAGTGCGGCCCCGGTAGCGTCAAGTGGGGTGGCAGGAGTGTCAAGTGGGACCCCGCATGTGTCAAGTGGGCGGCCCGTAGTGTCAACCGCCGTGGTCGATCCCGGCGGCGCCTCCGCGGGACCGGCTCCTTTCCTGGAGGAAACCCGTCCTCCGACCCTGATTTTGCGCATCGTCGACCCGCTCCAGGGCTACGCCGACGATCCCACCGCCCGCGTGTCCGCCGCCACCGTGCGCGTCGGGCCGGAGGAGCGCAAGGGGAGGGGGATCGTGCTTGGTGAACTGGACGGCCAGTCGCTTCTGCTGACGCTCGACGCCGGGCCGGACGCGACCATCGTCGTCGCACCGTCGCGCGGGGTGTCGCTGGACGGAACAGTGATGGCGCGCGATGTTCCGGGCGGAATCGCCCTGGTCCGGGTGCCGGCACGCCTGCGCGCGGCACCGCTGCGGCTCGGCGACCCGGCGGTCAGCGAGCCGGTGTTGGCGGTCCTGGAGCGGGGCGACGACACGTCGCCGGGCATCCTGGCGGCCCGGCGCGCCGATCCGCACGCGCCGCCGGGGGTGGAGGCGACGCTGTTCCAGGCCGACCTGACCGGGCCGGACCCGGCGCCGGGCGACCCGCTGGTGGACGAGGCGGGCAACCTGCTGGGCGTTGCCCATTCCGGCCCGCTGCCGGGGGCCGCACACGGCCTGACCGCCTTCGTCCCGGTGATGGAGGCGCTGGCCCGCCTGGGGGTGGAGGTGACGCGGCTCGCTCCCCGGCCAATTCCGTCCCGTGGGATACCGGCCCATGACGCCAGACTTGACGGGACCCGCCGTCCCCCCACATAGACCCGTGTTCCGATGTGCCTATGTCGGCCGGGGTCAAGCCGGGCCGTTCGGGCACGGGCGATTCTTCCTTCGAGCACGGTCCCGATGACTTCCCACGATCCCATCCAGTGGCACGGCACCACCATCCTCTCGGTCCGCAAGAACGGGCAGGTGGTCATTGCCGGCGACGGCCAGGTGTCCGTCGGCCAGACGGTCATGAAATCGAACGCCCGCAAGGTGCGCTGGCTCGCCGGCGGCACGGTGATGGGCGGCTTCGCCGGTGCCACCGCCGACGCGCTGACCCTGTTCGAGCGGCTGGAGACCAAGCTGGAGAAGCACCCCGGCCAGCTCCTGCGCGCCTGCGTGGAGATGGCCAAGGACTGGCGCACCGACCGCTACCTGCGCCGGCTGGAGGCCATGATGGCCGTGGCCGACCGCAACGTCAGCCTGATCCTGACCGGCAACGGCGACGTGCTGGAGCCGGAGGACGGGCTGATCGGCATCGGCTCCGGCGGCGCCTACGCTCTGTCGGCGGCGCGCGCGCTGGTCGACATCGATGGTCTGGACGCGGAGGCCGTGGCTCGCAAGGCGATGAAGATCGCCGCCGGCATCTGCGTCTACACCAACGAGAACGTCACGCTCGAAAAGCTCTAACCCTCAGACCGGGTCCGCCACCATGACTGCCCCCAGCATCGCCGCCGCCACCGCCGCCTTCAGCCCGCGCGAGATCGTCTCCGAACTCGACCGCTACATCGTCGGCCAGCACGAGGCCAAGCGCGCGGTCGCCATCGCGCTGCGCAACCGCTGGCGCCGCCAGCAGCTCCCCGAGGGGCTGCGCGAGGAGGTTCTGCCCAAGAACATCCTGATGATCGGCCCGACCGGCGTCGGCAAGACGGAGATCGCCCGCCGTCTGGCGAAGCTGGCCCAGGCGCCCTTCCTGAAGGTCGAGGCGACCAAGTTCACCGAGGTCGGCTATGTCGGCCGCGACGTCGAGCAGATCGTCCGCGATCTGGTCGAGGCCGCCATCGGCCTGACCAAGGAGCGCCTGCGCAAGGAGGTCGCCGCCAAGGCCGAGCTGCGCGCGGAGGAGCGCGTAGTGGACGCGCTGTGCGGCGAGAACGCCAGCCCGGAGACGCGGCAGAAGTTCCGCAAGATGCTGCGCGAGGGCACGCTGAACGACCGCGAGATCGAAATCCAGGTGGCCGACACCGCCGGCGGCCTGCCGACCTTCGACATTCCCGGCATGCCGGGCGCCCAGATGGGCATGCTCAACCTGAACGACATCTTCGGCAAGGCACTGGGCGGGCGCACCAAGTCCCGGCGGATGTCCGTCGCCGAGAGCTACACCGTTCTGATGGCGGAAGAGTCGGACAAGCTGCTGGACCAGGAAAAGGTCGTTTCGGAAGCGATCCAGGCGGTGGAGCAGAACGGCATCGTCTTCCTCGACGAGATCGACAAGATCTCCGCCCGCTCCGACTACAAGGGCGGCGCCGACGTCAGCCGCGAGGGCGTGCAGCGCGACCTGCTGCCGCTGATCGAGGGCACGACCGTCAGCACCAAGCACGGTGCTGTGAAGACCGACCACATCCTGTTCATCGCGTCGGGCGCCTTCCACCTGTCCAAGCCGTCGGACCTGCTGCCGGAGCTGCAGGGCCGCCTGCCGATCCGCGTCGAGCTGAAGGCGCTGGAGCAGGAGGATTTCCGCCGCATCCTGACCGAGCCGGAAGCCAGCCTGATCAAGCAGTACAAGGCGCTGCTGAAGACCGAGGAGGTCGATCTCATCTTCACCGACGACGCCATCGACGAGCTGGCCCGCCTCGCCACCGAGATCAACGCGACGGTGGAGAACATCGGGGCGCGGCGCCTGCACACCGTTCTGGAACGGCTGCTGGAGGACATCAGCTTCACCGCCAGCGACAAGGCCGGGCAGACCGTGACGATCGACGCGGACACCGTCCGTGCGCAGGTCGGCGGCCTCGCCAAGAACGCCGACCTGTCGAAGTTCATTCTGTAAGACGCGTCGCGGCTATTTCATTTGTGATCCCCTCTCCCCTCAGGGGAGAGGGCTGTAAGAGTCCACCCGCCTTGATCGGCGGCCCGGCCGGCCTTAGAATGGCTGGTGTCTCACCACGGCAGGATGCGCAAAACAATGGATTTCAACCCGACCGCAACGTCCGTTCGTTTCGTCTTCGGGGAAATCCGCGTCCATGCCTGCTTCCATCACACAGCCCGCCATCACGCTGGCGAACCTGTCCTGGTCCACGCCTGACGGACGTTCCGTCCTATCCGACATCAGCCTGAGGTTCGGCCTTGAACGGACCGGGCTCGTCGGTCGCAACGGCACCGGAAAATCGACCCTTCTCAAACTGATGACGGGCGCGCTGCGTCCGCGGTCGGGGATGGCGTCCATCCGCGGCAGCCTGGGAATCCTGAATCAAAACCTGTCCATGGGGCCTGACGACACGGTCGCCGGCCTGTTCGGCGCGACCGCCATGCTGGACCTGCTGCGCCGCGCCGAGCGGGGCGAGGCCGATGCGGACGCGCTGGCCGAGGTGGATTGGACGCTGGACACGCGCATCCGGTCCGCGCTTGGCCGGGTGGGGCTGGAGGCGGACCCGGAAACCCTGTTGACGCGCCTGTCGGGCGGGCAGCGCACGCGCGCCGCCCTGGCGGCGGCCGTCTTCGCGGACCCCGACTTTCTGCTGCTGGACGAGCCGACCAACGATCTCGACCGCGAGGGGAGGGAGGCGGTCATCGGGCTGCTGGCCTCCTGGCGGGGCGGGGCGGTGGTGGTCAGCCACGACCGGGACCTGCTCGACCGCATGGACGCCATCGTCGAGCTGACGTCCCTCGGCGCCACCCGCCATGGCGGCAACTGGAGCCATTACCGCGCGTGCCGGGCGTTGGCTCTCGACGCCGCCCGCCACGATCTGGCGGATGCCGAGAAGCGCGTGGCGGAAGCGGCCCGGACGGCGCAGGCCACCGCCGAACGCAAGGCGCGCAAGGACCGGGCGGGCCAGCGCAAGGCGGCGAAAGGCGACCTGCCGCGCATCCTCCTCGGCGGACGTAAGGAGCGCAGCGAGGCCACGGGCGGCGACAACGACCGCCGGGCGGCCCAGCAGCGGGCCGATGCGCTGGACGCCGTGGCCGCCGCCCGCGCGCGCATCGAGGTCCTTCAGCCGCTGTCGGTCGTTCTGCCGTCCACCGGCCTTCCGCCCGGCCGGACCGTGCTGACGCTCGACGAGGTCACCGCGGGTTATGAAGCCGGAACACCGGTCGTCCATGCCCTGTCCTTCACCGTCACCGGGCCGGAGCGGGTCGCCATCACCGGACCCAACGGTTCCGGCAAGACGACCGTGCTGGGGCTGGTTGCGGGTCATCGGCACCCCTGGTCCGGGACCGTCCGCGTCATGGACGGCGCCGCCATGCTCGACCAGCGGGTGAGCCTTCTCGATCCTTCGGCGACGATCCTGGACAATTTCCGGCGCCTGAACCCGCAGGCGGGGGAGAACGCCTGCCGGGCGTCGCTGGCCCGCTTCATGTTCCGCGCCGACGCCGCGCTGCAGCGCGTGTCGACCCTCAGCGGCGGCCAGACGTTGCGCGCCGGCCTCGCCTGCGTCCTCGGCGGTGCCGTCCCTCCGCCCCTGCTGATCCTGGACGAGCCGACCAACCACCTGGACATCGACTCCATCGAAGCGGTGGAAGCCGGGCTGCGCGCCTATGACGGGGCGCTGCTGGTGGTCAGCCACGACGAGGCCTTCCTCGACGCCATCGGGCTCACGCGCCGGGTGGAGCTCACCAGTCCGTCAGGAAGCGTTCCTTCGGCAGGTGGATGACCACCGACGTGCCGGTCCCCTCCAGGGAGCGGATCTCCAGCCGGCCGCCGTGCCGTTCCACCAGCGACTTGGCGATGGACAGGCCGAGCCCGATGCCCTCGAACCGGCGGGCCAGGGAGGAATCGCCCTGGAAGAAGGGCTGGAAGACGGTTTCCAGACGGTTTTCCGGAATGCCGACGCCGCTGTCGAACACCTCGGCCACCAGGGCGCCCGCGGAGTCCACGCGGGCCGACACGCCAATGCGCCCGCCTTCCGGCGTGAACTTGATGGCGTTGGACAGGAGGTGCAGCAGCACCTGCTTCAGCGCCCGCGGGTCGGCCAGCAGGGGCGGCAGCTCGCTGGCGATGTCGGCCTCGACGTGCAGCTTGCCGCGCTCCGCCCGCTTGGCGACCAGACGGACGCAGGACACCACCACGTCGCGGAAGTCGCAGAGCGCCTCCTCCAGGTCGACCTGACCGGCCTCGATGGTGGCCATCTCCAGCAGGTCGTTGATGTTGGCGAGAAGCAGCTCGCCCGACCGTTTGATCTCCGCCGCGAAGTTGACGTACATGGGGTTCTCCAGCGACCCCAACATCTGCTGGTGGATCACGTCGGCGAAGCCCAGGATGCCGTTCAGCGGCGTGCGCAGCTCGTGGCTCATGTTGGAGAGGAAGGCGGTCTTGGCGCGGTTGGCCAGCTCCGCCGCCTCCTTGGCCTCGATCAGCGCCTGCTCGGCGGCCTTGAAGGCGCTGAGGTCGCGCAGCATCGCGACGAAGACGTGGAATCCCGGCAGGTCGATCTCCGACAGGGACAGCCAGACGACCATGGCGGTGCCGTCCCGCCGGAGGGCGGTCACCTCCCGCCCGACGCCGATGACCTGCCGCACCCCCGTCTCGTTGTAACGGCGCATGTAGGCGCCGTGCTTCGCGGCTTCCTCCGGCGGCATCAGGATGGTGATGTGCCGGCCGGTCAGCTCATCCGGATCGTAGCCGAGAAGCTGTTCCGCGGCCTGGTTGGCGGCCAGGATGACGCCGCGGGCGTCCACGGTCAGGATGGTTTCGACCGCCTGTTCCACGATGGCGCGGTTGCGCGCCTCGCTGCGCTGGAGTTCCTCGTCGGCGGCGCGGGCGGTCGTCACGTCCTCGATCACCATGGCCAGCGCCAGCGGCCGCCCGTCGGGGCCGTGCAGGCTGGACGGGCGCATAGCGGCGCGCATCACGCCGCCGTCCGCGCGCAGGAAGCGCTTCTCGAAGGGGTCCGGCGCCGCTTCGCCCCGCATCACCCGGCCGAAGCGCAGGCTTTCCCAAGCCCAGTCCTCCGGGTGGGTGACGTCGGCCAGATGCCGTCCGGCCATGTCCTCCGACCGGTAACCGAGATTGCGGGCGAAGGCAGGGTTGGCGGCCAGAATGCGCCCGTCCGGCGCGGCCACGACCATGCCGACCGACGCGCTGTCGAAGATGGTGCGGAACAGGGCGTCCGTCACGCCAATCTGGGGCATCACGGACCCGACCTCGGCGGTCATACGATAATTCCGTCTGGTCAAGCCTGGCTTCGGGGCAACCCGGACTGGATGGTAAGGGATTCGGTGCGGCGAAAGCGAACGCGAAACGTCCGGTTGCCTATGCCGAAGGTGCGACTGATTAACCCACAAGGCAAATCGTGCCGTTGCGCCGCCGTTTCCTCCGGTGACGCTGGCCCTACCGCCGCCGCGGAGCCGCCCGCCGCCGCACCGCCGCGCCACCGCGGGCCGGTGCCTCGTCGAGCAGCAGCAGCAGCCGGTCCAGCGTTCCGTCGTCCAGGTCGTGGATGCGTTCGGCCAGACGGTTCGCCAGCTCGGTCGCCTTCGGGTTGAGCCCGGCGGTGTCCACCGTCACGCGCGGGTGCGACAGGTCGGCCAGCCGTTCCAGCTCCTCCGCCTCGTCCCAGATGATGCCGAAGTAGGCGCAGATCTGGCGGACGAGCTGGGCGGAGGGTTGGCCCCGCTTGCCATGCTCCAGCGCCGACAGATAGGCCGAGGAGATGTGCAGGTCGGCCGCCATCTGCTTGAGCGTCACGCTCTTGCCCTCGCGCAGCGCGCGGACCCGTTCGCCGAAGGGTGTCATCGCGGCCTCGTCCTAGCGGTGCCAGCCCTGATGCTGGTCGCGCCGCCGCTTGATGAGGACGTACAGCGCCCCATCGCCGCCGTGCCGGGGCTGCGCCGGGCGCACCGCCAGCACCATCGGGCGCAGGGCGGCATCGGCCAGCCAGCGCGGCACCGACTGGCGCAGCACGCCGACCCCGCCGGTATAGGTGCCCTTGCCGGTGATGACCAGAACGCAGCGCCGCCCCTCGTGCCAGGCGCGGTGGACGAAGCCGGACAGGGCGCCGTGCGCCTGGGCCTGGCTCATTCCGTGCAGGTCGATGCGCCCGTCGATCTCCATCTCGCCGCGCGAGAAGCGGTCGGCGGTGCGGCGGTCGATGTTGTCGAGGTTGCCAACCTTCAGCGGCGGCTGCGACGGGCGCCCGCCCTTCGGCACACCGCCGCGCGGCGGCAGGGCGGGGGGCGGGGAGGCGGTGGTGGCGACCGGTTCCGGCTCCGCCACAGGGGCGGCGGGGGGATCGGGGTCCTCGACAATCCGGCCCGGCATCGGCTCCGCATCGCGCATGGCGATCCGCCACAGCCGCCGTTCCTCGGTGGAGACCGAGCGGCGGCGGTTCATGACGGGGACCTCGGCGCGGCCCGTCCGGGCGCGCGGGTCGAAGGGCGGGGCGGATCAAACACGGTTAAACACGGGTTCCGGCACGGACGATTCTCCGATAAACCCTTGAACGCTCAGCCGTGTCAATCCTCCACCAGCAGAATGTGAAGGCGCCGCGGCCCGTGGGCGCCCAGCTCGATCCGCATCTCGATGTCGCCGGTCCGCGACGGCCCGGTGATGAAGTTGACGGTGCGGGGCAGGGCGCCGTTCCCGCCACCGTTCGCCCCGGCGGCGCGCAGCCGGTCCCAGGCGTCCTCCATGGTGCCGACGATCTGGCCGCGCCGCAGCACGACGATGTGGGTGTCGGGCAGGAAGTTCAGCGTGGTCGGTCGTTCCGCTCCGGAAAGGAGCATCAGCGAGCCGGTTTCCGCGACACCGGCGAAGGCGCCGGTCAGCGACGCGCCGTCGCTGTCGCGGGCGCGCCCCTTGGTCACCGTCAGGGTCGGGCGCTGGTCCCAGGGGATGGGGTCCAGGGCAGCGTCCGGGGCGACGCGGACCTCGGCGGGCAGGTTCAGCCCGGCCAGATAGTCGGCCACCGCCCCCGGCACCTCGGCCATCCCGCCCAGCAGCTCCACGGTGGCGGAGACCTCCGTCGCCATGGCGGCGAACAGCTCGACCTGCCGGTCGTGGGGAAGCTGGGCGCGGGCCGGGATCAGGTTGCGCGGGTGGGTGGCGAGCCTTTGGCGAGCCTCCTCGGAGCCCTCGGCGGAATTCAGCGCCTTGCGGATGCCGCCCAGGATCTGGGCGCGGGCGGAGCTGGTGTCGGCCATGGTCAGCGCTTTCCCTTCTTTTCGGCCGCCTTCTTCTCGGCCCACATCTGCTGGAAGGTCCGGCCCTCCGGCGCCGGCATGTCACGGTGCCGGGTCCAGCCCTGGGCCAGCGGCAGGCTGGCGAAGCGTCCCTTGCCGCGGCCCAGCATCCCCAGCGCCCGCACCGCCACGCGGGTGGCCGCGTGGTACAGCGCCGGGCGCCGGGCGAACCAGCCCCACAGGGCCAGCCCCCGGCGCATCGCGGCGGGCTGGAGATTCTGTTCGAACTCCTTTTCCCGCCAGTGGCGCATCATCTTGGGCAGGGGGATGCGCATCGGGCAGACCGCCTCGCACCGCCCGCAGAAGGTCGAGGCGTTGGGCAGGTGCCCGGCCTCCTTCACCCCGAGCAGGGCGGGCTGCATCACCGACCCGATCGGCCCCGGATAGACCCAGCCGTAGGCGTGCCCGCCAACCGAGCCGTAGACCGGGCAATGATTCATGCAGGCGCCGCAGCGGATGCAGCGCAGCACGTCCTGGAACTCGGTCCCCAGCAGCGCCGACCGCCCGTTGTCGAGCAGAACGACGTGGAACTCCTCCGGCCCGTCGAGGTCGCCGGGGCGGCGCGGCCCGGTGGAGAAGGTGGTGTAGGCCGACGCCTCCTGCCCGGTGGCGGAGCGCGCCAGCAGGCGCAGCACCAGGGCGGCGTCCTCCAGCGTCGGCACCACCTTGTCGATGGTGGCGATCACCACATGGACGCGCGGCAGGATCTGGGTCAGGTCGCCGTTGCCCTCGTTGGTGACGATGACGGTCGAGCCGGTCTCCGCCACCATGATGTTGGCGCCGGTGATGCCGACGTCGGCCTGCTGGAACTTGCGGCGCAGCACCTGCCGCGCCTCGGCGATCAGCACCTTGGGCTCGTCCAGAACGCGGTCCGGGGGAAGGTCGGTGTGGGCCTGCCGGAAGGTGCCCTCCACGTCCTTCTTGGACAGGTGGAAGGCCGGGGCGATGATGTGGCTGGGCGGTTCGCGGCGGAGCTGGATGATGTATTCGCCGAGATCCGTCTCGATGGGGGTCAGGCCGTTGGATTCCAGATAGTCGTTGATCCCGATCTCCTCGGAGATCATCGACTTGCCCTTGGTGACGGTCTTCGCCCCGACCTTGCGGCAAATGCCCAGGATGGCGTCGCGCGCCTCCTGGTCGGTGCGGCACCAGTGCACATGGCCGCCCTGCTCGGTGACCTTGGCCTCGAAGGCCTCCAGATAGGTGTCGAGGTTGGCCAGGACATGGTTCTTCAGGTCGCGGCCCTGGTCGCGGAGATCCTCGAACTCCGGCAGGCGGTCGGCGGCCTGTTTGCGGCGGTTGACGAAACCGGCGGGCGCGATGGCCAGGACCTTCTGAAGCCGCTCGTCGCTCAGCGCCTTGCGGGCGTTCTCGGGAAAGGCGTGGGTGGTCGGCTGCATGGCGTTATGCCTTCTCACCGATGGGAGGGGTGTCGGTGACGCCGGCCAGCACCTCCGCGACATGGCGGACGCGGACGGCGGAACCCTCGCGCTTCAGCTTTCCCGCCATGTTCAGCAGGCATCCCATGTCGCCGGCCAGCAGCGTGTCGGCCTTGGTGCCCGCGATGTCGGCGGTCTTGGCCTCGACCATGCGGTTGGAGATGTCCGGGTATTTGACGCAGAAGGTGCCGCCGAAGCCGCAACAGACCTCCGCCCCCGGAAGCTCGTTCAGCGTCAGCCCCTCGACCGTGGCCAGCAGGCGGCGCGGCTGCTCCTTGATGCCCAGCTCGCGCAGGCCCGAACAGCTGTCGTGGTAAGTGATCGTGCCGTCGTAGCGCGCGCCGGTGTCCGTCACCCCCAGCACGTCGGTCAGGAAGGACACCAGCTCGTGCGTGCGCGCCGACAGGTGGCGGGCGCGGGCCGCCCAGGCCGGGTCGTCGGCCAGCAGCTCCGGATAATGCTTGCGGATCTGCCCGGCGCAGGAGCCGGAGGGGACGACCACGTGATCGAACCCCTCGAAGGCGGCGATGGTGCTGCGGGCGAGATCGCGGGCGGTGGCGCGGTCGCCCGCGTTGAAGGCCGGCTGGCCGCAGCAGGTCTGGGACTCCGGCACCTCGACCGTGCAGCCGGCGTCCTCCAGCAGCTTCACCGCGGCGAAGCCGACCGTCGGGCGGTAGACATCGACGAGGCAGGTGACGAACAGCCCCACTCGGGGGGCGGGGCGGGTGTCGGCCATGATGTCCTGTTCTTCTTGTGCGCTTATCACCTCACGCCGGCGACTGTAGGTCGTCCCGCCGGGGATGGCAACGGGCCGGGCCGGCGGCGTCCGGTCGCGGCCCGCCGAGTGACATCCAGAGGTTGTGAATGCAAGAATATAAGAAAATCAAACAGAAACCGAAATAAACAATACGACAAACGCGCTTCCTGTTTCCAAAAACATGGAGAAAGTTTTTACCGAATTGAAATCTAAATTCACCTATTTTCCGTACAAGAGAACAGGCCGGCCGATCGTTGCGGTCATGGATCTCTGCTGAAGGTTGTACCGATTATCGTGCGAGGGGAGGGGGACAAGGCGATGAGTCTGATGAGTTTTTTCCGGGGTGGGTCCAATGCCGGCAACGGGCGCGGCGCTGAGCTGGCCGAGTTGACCGAAGCGCTTGATCTCTATGGCAACCACGCCGGCGTCGGCCTGTGGGACGCGGTGTTCCACAACGGCGACCCGGCGCATCCGCAGAGCCGCTGGACCTGGTCCGGGCAGTTCCGCAGGCTGCTCGGCTTCGACAGCGAGCAGGATTTTCCGAACCTGATGACCTCCTGGTCGGACCGCCTGCACCCGGACGACAGCGCACCGACTTTCGCCGCCTTCGGTGCCTTCCTGGCCGACGCCAGCGGCCGCACGCCCTTCAACGTGCGCTACCGCGTGAAGATGCGCGACGGCTCCTACCGCTGGTTCCGCGCCATCGGCGGCTGCCGGCGCAACGCGGCCGGCGTGGCGCTGCGCGCCTGCGGCTCGCTGATCGACGTCCAGGAGGAGGAGGAGATGCGCCAGCGCGCCGGCTCCCTCGCCGCCGACTTCGACGCCAAGGTCAAGAGCGTGGTTCAGGCGGTGTCCGGCAGTTCGGCCGACATGCAGGGCGTGTCGCGCCAGCTCGGCGCCCTGTCGGAACGGTCGACCCGCCAGAGCGCGGAGGCCGCCGCCGCCACCGCCCAGGCGGCGTCCAACGTCCAGGCGGTCGCCGCCGCCGCCGAGCAGCTTTCCGCCTCCATCGCGGAGATCGGCCAGCAGGTCGAACGGTCGGTCGCCATCGCCCGCGAGGCGGTGTCGCGCACCGAGCAGATCGGCGGCACCGCCGACAGCCTCGCCCAGTCGGCGCAGCTCATCGGCGACGTGGTGAAGCTGATCCAGGGCATCGCCGGCCAGACCAACCTGCTGGCGCTCAACGCCACCATCGAAGCGGCGCGGGCCGGCGAGGCGGGCAAGGGCTTCGCCGTGGTGGCGAGCGAGGTGAAGAGCCTCGCCAACCAGACGGCCAAGGCGACCGAGGACATCTCCGCCCAGATCGCCGGCATCCAGGGGGCGACCAACCAGACGATCGGCGCCATCCAGGGCATCGGCGAGACGATCCGCTCGATCAACGAGATCTCCACCACCATCGCCTCGGCCGTGCAGGAGCAGGCGGCGGCGACGCAGGAAATTTCCAACAACGTCGCCCAGGCCGCCCGCGGCACCGACGAGATCGCCCGCAGCATCGAGGCGGTGAGCGTGGCGGCGAACGAGACGGCGCAAGCTTCCGGCCTCGTCATCCGCTCCTCGTCCGACCTGTCCGGCCAGTCCGACAGCCTGAAGCATCAGGTCGAGACCTTCCTGCAGGCGCTGAAGGCGTCCTGATGGAAATCCGGCGCGGGGGAGCATCCCCGCGCCGGCCCCGAATCAAGGTCCCACGGTTCAGGCCACCAGGGTCACCGCGATCGTGCACATGACGACGCCGATGCCGGTGTCGAGCGCCCGCCACGCGCCGGGACGGGCGAAGACGGGCCGCAGCAAGCGCGCGCCGTAGCCCAGCGCGAAGAAGAACAGGACGGACGCGGTCATCGCCCCCAGCGCGAAGGCGTGCTTGCTCTCGGCGAACTGGGTGGACACCGACCCGACCAGCACCACCGTGTCCAGATAGACGTGCGGGTTCAGCCAGGTCAGCGCCAGGCAGGTCGCCAGCGTCGCGCCGAGCCCCGCCGGGACCGCCGCCGCCGGGTCCAGCGCGCCGCCCGCCCGCCAAGCCGAGCGGAAGCTGCGCAGCCCGTAGACCAGCAGGAAAGCCGCCCCGGCGTAGCGGGTCGCCGTCTCCAACCACGGCAACCACTGGGCGGCCTGGGCGAAGCCGCCGACCCCGGCCAGGATCAGCAGGGCGTCCGACACCGCGCAGGTCGCGCAGACGGCCAGCACATGCTCCCCGCGCAGGCCCTGGCGCAGCACGAAGGCGTTCTGCGCGCCGATGGCGACGATCAGGCTGAGACCCAGCAGAAGGCCGGGAAGGAAGGCGGAGAGCATGGCGGCCTCATTCGTTGGACGAGGCCGTTCCCCTACCATCGCCGTCCGGATTAGAATAACTAAAGTCCCTTATCCTGATTAAGGAACGCTAAGCCATGCTGGACTATGCCCTGCTCGCCGCGCTGGCCGCGGTCGTCCGCAACGGCAGTTTTGAGCGGGCGGCGGCGCAGCTCCACGTCACCCCCTCCGCCGTGTCCCAGCGGGTGAAGCTGCTGGAGGAGCGGATGGGGACAATCCTGGTGGTGCGCGGATCGCCCTGCACCGGCACGCCCGCCGGCCTGCGGCTGAGCCAGCACGCGGAGCGGGTGGCCCTGCTGGAAAGCGAGCTGCGCGACGGGCTTCCCGGCGTGCCGCAGGACGGGCCGGCGGTGACGGTGCGCATGGCGGTCAACGCCGACAGCCTCGCCACTTGGTTCGTCGCCGCGATGGCCGGGACGCCGGACGTGCTGTTCGACCTCGTTCTGGACGACCAGGAGCACAGCGCCGACTGGCTGCGCCGGGGCGAGGTGCTGGCGGCGGTGACGTCCGGCGCCCAGCCGGTGCAGGGCTGCGACAGCACCCCGCTGGGTGCCTTGCGCTACGTGGCGACGGCCAGCCCGGGCTTCCTGCGCCGGCATTTCCCCGATGGAGTGGACGCGGCGGCTTTGGCCCGCGCGCCCCGCCTGACCTACAACAGCAAGGACCGGCTGCAGACGCAGTGGACCCGGCAGGCCTTCGGGGTGGAGATCGCCTCGCCGACCCACTGGATGCCCTCCACCCACGCCTTCGTGGACGCTGCGCTGGCCGGGCTCGGCTGGGGCATGAATCCGGAGCCGCTGGTTGCCGGCGCCTTGCGCGACGGGCGGCTGGTCGCGCTGGTGCCGGACCAGCCGCTGGACGTGCCGCTGTTCTGGCAGCGCAGCCGCATCGCCAGCCGCACCCTGGCCGACATCACGCGCTCGGTGTTGACGACGGCGCGCGCCCGCTTGACGCAAGTGTGAGGGTCAGCGGTTCGCCACCGGCACCATCATGCTCGCCAGGAAGAGGGCGGCGGCGGCGACCACGATGCTGGGCCCGCCCGGCAGGTCCCAGTTCAGCGAGGAGAGCAGGCCCCCGAGAACCGCGGCGATCCCGAAGACCGAGGCCAGGGCGGCCATCGCCTCCGGCGTGCGGGAGAAGCGGCGGGCCGCCGCCGCCGGGATGATCAGCAGCGAGGTGATCAGCAGGATGCCGACGATCTTCATCGCCGCCGCGATCACCAGCGCGATCAGCAGCATGAAGGCCAGCCGCAGCGCCTCGACCGGCATGCCCTCCACCCGCGCCAGATCCTCGTCCACCGTCACCGCCAGCAGCCGCCGCCACAGCAGCAGCAGACCGCCCAGCGCCGCGGCACCGCCCGCGTAGATCCAGCCCAGATCGGTCGTGGTGACGCTGAGGATGTCGCCGAACAGATAGGCGACCAGATCGACGCGCAGCGTCTCCAGGAAGGCGATGGCGACGAGGCCCAGCGACAGCGACGAATGCGACAGGATGCCCAGCACGGTGTCCGTGGCCAGCGCGCGGCGGCGCTGCAGCCCGACCAGCGCCAGCGCCAGCGCGACGCAGACCCCGACCACGCCGATCAGCGGGTTGACGCCCAGCAGGAAGCCCAGCGCCACCCCCAGCAGGGCGGAATGGGCCAGCGTGTCGCCGAAATAGGCCATGCGCCGCCACACCACGAAGGACCCCAGCGGGCCGGCGACCAGCGCGATGCCGCAGCCGGCGGCGAGCGCGCGCAGAACGAAATCATCCATGGCAGCAGTCCCCGTCATGGCCGGGCACAACGGCGCCGTCGCTGGCGTGCGCGTGGTCGTGGTGATGGACATAGACGGCCAGCGCGTCGGCGTGACCGCCGAACAGGGCGCGGTATTCCGGGTGGCGCCGCACGTCCTCCGGTGCGCCCTGGCAGCAGACATGGCCGTTCAGGCAGAGCACGCGGTCGGTGCGGGCCATCACCGTGTGCAGATCGTGGCTGACCAGCAGCACGCCGCAGCCGCGGGTCCGGCGCAGCGTTTCGATGCGCCCGAACAGCTCGGCCTGGCCATGGACGTCCACCGCCTGGTCTGGCTCGTCCAGCACCAGAAGCTCGGGATCGCCGAGCAGGGCGCGGGCCAGCAGCACCCGCTGCATTTCGCCGCCGGAGACCGTCTGGACCGGGCTGGCGGCGAGGTGGGAGACGCCGGCCTCCTCCAGCGCCGCGGTGATGCGCGCGTCGGTCACCGGGCGCCACAGCGCCAGGAAGCGGCGGACCGTCAGCGGCAGGGTCGCGTCGACCGTCAGGCGCTGCGGCATGTAGCCGATGCGCAGGCCCCGGCGGCGCTCCACCACCCCGGACGAGGCGCGGACGAGGCCCAGCACGGCGCGCACCAGCGTCGTCTTGCCGGCGCCGTTGGGGCCGATCAGCGTGACGATCTCGCCGGGCCGCACCTCCAGATCCACGCGGTCGAGGATCGTCCGCCCGCCCAACCGCACCGTCAAACCCTTCGCGTCGATCAGGGCAGGGGCCATGGACGGGACCGGCGATCGCGCCGCGTGGGGGGCCGCGTGATGGATTGACATGTTATGTTATAACGTGACATTGCTGGGAGCGAAGACAGCTATGCGCCGGAAAGACCCGGCTGTCCAGTCAGACGATGAGGAACCCACCCATGCGTGCCGCGATGCGTCCCCTGCCGCTCCTTGCCCTTGCCGCCGCCCTCGGCGCCGCCTCCCCGGCGCTGGCCGAGGCGCCGAAGGTCGTCGCCTCGATCAAGCCGGTCCATTCCCTGGTCGCAGCGGTGATGGAGGGGGTGGCGGAGCCGGCGCTGATCGTGCGCGGTGCCGCGTCCCCCCACACCTACGCCATGAAGCCGTCGGACGCGAAGGCGCTGGCCGCCGCCGATCTCGTCTTCTGGATCGGGCCGGAGCTGGAGGCCTTCCTCGACAAGCCGGTGACGGCGAACGCCAGGAAGGCCACGTCCGTCGCGCTGCTGGAGGCGCCGGGCGTCACCCTGCTCGACGCCCGCGAAGGCGGCGCCTGGGAGGCGCACGACCACGGTCATGAACACAAGCACGATCACAAGCACGCCCATGAGGACGAGCACGGGCATGACGAGGTGAACACCCACATCTGGCTTTCCCCGGCCAACGCCCGCGCCATGGTCGCGGCGATCGCCGAGGCGCTGTCGGCCAAGGACCCGGCCAACGCCGCCGCCTACACCGCCAACGCCGAGCGCACCGCCCGCTCCATCGACGCGCTCGACGCGGAGCTGAAGGCGGCGCTGGCCCCGGTGGCCGGCAAGCCCTTCGTCGTCTTCCACGACGCCTACCAGTATTTCGAGGCGCAGTACGGCCTGAACGGCGTCGGCGCCATCACGGTCAACCCGGAACGCCGCCCCTCGGCCAAGCGGCTGTCGGAGATCCGCGCCAAGATCGGCGGCCTCGGCGCCGCCTGCGTCTTCGCGGAACCACAGTTCGAACCGGCGCTGGTCAACACCATCGTCGAGGGCACCCCGGCGAAGAAGGGCGTGCTTGACCCCGAAGGGGCGGACCTGAAGGACGGCCCCGGCCTCTACCCCGCGCTGATGCGCAACATCGCCGCCTCGTTGAAGGATTGCCTGGGGTCCTGACCCTTCTCGGTGCTTAAGCCCCGCCCCCGGCTGTGCTAGACCCGTGTCGGAATTCTCCCAGGGAGGCAGGCATGAAGATCGGGGTTGTCGGGTGCGCGGGGCGCATGGGGCAGATGCTGGTGCGCGAGATCGCCGCCACGCCGGGCTGCACGCTGGCCGGCGGGACGGAGCGGGTGGGCGGCCCGGCGCTCGGCAAGGACATCGGCACCCTCGCCGGCCTGGAGCCGCTGGGCGTCGTCGCCATCGACGACGCCGCGGCGCTGTTCGCCGAGGCCGACGCGGTGATCGACTTCACCAGCCCCGAGGCAAGCGTCCGCCATGCCGCGCTGGCCGCCCAGTCGCAGACGGTGCTGGTCATTGGCACGACCGGCATCGGCCCGGCCCAGCAGGACCCCATCGCCCAGGCCGCCACCCACACCCCGATCGTCCAGTCGCCGAACATGTCGCTGGGCGTCAACCTGCTGCTGGCGCTGGTCGAGCAGGTGAGCCGCGCGCTGGGCGACGACTACGACATCGACATCCTGGAGATGCACCACCGCAACAAGGTGGACGCCCCCTCGGGCACCGCGCTCGGCCTTGGGCGCGCGGCGGCGGCGGGCCGCGGGGTGGCGCTGGAGGATGTCTGGCAGAAGGTCCGCGACGGCCACACCGGCGTCCGCCCGCGCGGCGAGATCGGCTTCGCCACGCTGCGCGGCGGCGACGTGATCGGCGACCACACGGTGGTCTTCGCCGCCGAGGGCGAGCGGGTCGAGTTGACCCACAAGGCGTCGGGCCGCCAGATCTACGCCAAGGGCGCCGTCCGCGCGGCGCTGTGGGCCAACGACAAGCAGCCGGGCCTCTACAGCATGAAGGACGTGCTGGGCCTCTGACCGGTCAGGCTGCGGCCTCGTCCTCCGGCAAGGCGTGCCCCTGCTCCCAGGCGAGCAGGGCGCGCTTGCGGGGGATGCCGTAGCGGTAGTTGTGGATGATCCCCGACTTCTGGATCACCCGGTGGCAGGGGATCAGCACGCAGACCGGGTTGCGCCCCACCGCCGCCCCCACCGCCCGCATGGCGGTCGGCTGGCCGATGGCGCGGGCCACGTCCTCGTAGGACACGACGGCGCCGGAGGGGATGCGCAGCAGCGCCTCCCACACCTTGATCTGGAAATTGGTGCCCTTCATCAGCAGGCGCAGCGGTTCACCCCCTGCGGAACCGTCCCAGCGGAAGGCGCGGGCGGCGACTGGGCGGGTGGCGTCGGCGTCCTCGACCAGACGGGCGGCGGGCCAGGCGGCGGCCATCTCGGCCAGCGCGTCGCGCCCGTCCTCCTCCTTGGCGAAGCTCAGCCAGCAGACGCCGCGCTCGGTGGCGGCGACCAGCGACGGGCCGAAGGGCGTCGGGTGCAGGCCCCAGCGGATGGTCAGCCCGCCGCCGAGCGCCTTGTACTCGCCCGGCGTCATCGCCTCGCAGGCGACGAACAGGTCGTGCAGCCGCGACGGGCCGGACAGCCCGACGTCCAGCGCCACATCCAGCACGCTCTGGTTCTCGGCGAGCAGCCGCTTGGCGTTGTCCAGCGTCAGGAACTGCAGAAAGCGCTTCGGGCTGATCCCCGCCCATTGGGTGAACAGCCGCTGGAAATGGAAGGGGCTCATGCCGGCGACCGCGGCCAACTCGTCCAGCCCCGGCTGGTCCTGCCAGTGGTCCACGAGATGACGGATGGCGGCGGCGATGGCGCGGTGGCGCCGCGCATCGACCGGGTCTTCGGCGGGATTCAGGCACGGCATGGCGGTTCTCTCCCAGGCTCCATGACCGGCGCAGGATGCGCCGCCGGAGCGGGCCGACCAACCCGTTTCTTGCGCAAACGCGCCTCGCGGTCAGGGCACCGGTTCGGGATGGCAGGGGGTGCTGCGCCACCGCGCCAGCGCGCCGCGCAGCGCCTTGGCGAAGTCCGCGCGCTCGTCCGGCGTCAGGAAGGCGCCGACGGTCACCGACTGCCCGTGCGAGGTGAGGGTCACCCGGCCGCCGTGCCGGGGCGGGCCGTCCAGGGTGACGCGCAGCCAGTTGGGCTGAAGGCTCCAGCGCCGTTCCGGCTTGTTCCAGGCGACGCGCTGGACGGTCAGGTCGGTGTCGGTCAGGCGCACCCGTTCGTACAGCCGGGCGGCGCGGTTGTTGACGCGAAAGGCCAGCCAGAGGATCACCGCGTCCAGCCCGCAGAAGGGCACCACCGGCCACGCCCCATTGGCGGCGAAGATGCTGGCGATCAGCAGGTTGACAAGGATCACGACGCCCATCAGAACACGGAATCCGTGCCGCCCCAGGCTGCGGTGCGGGTGCAGGATCGCGTCGAAGAAGACGCGGGGAGCCGGGGGCAGGGCCGGGGACGGGGTATGACGGGCTATGGTCATGCACACAAACTGGTGCGCATCGGGTGCACCTTCCACCCGGCGCGTTTGCAAGAACAGCCGGGGTCCCGCTATGCTGCGCGCCATGAAGCCCGCCGCCGTTCAGGAATTCTTCCGCCGCCTCAGCGCCGCCAACCCGGAGCCGAAGAGCGAGCTGGAATACGTCAATCCCTACACCCTGCTGGTCGCCGTCGTGCTGTCGGCGCAGGCCACCGATGTCGGCGTCAACAAGGCCACCGGCCCGCTGTTCCAAATCGTCACCACCCCGCAGCAGATGGTGGATCTGGGGGAGGAGCGGCTGCGCGGCTACATCAAGACCATCGGCCTCTTCAACACCAAGGCGAAGAACGTCATCAGGCTGTCGGAAATCCTGGTCGCCCAGTATGGCGGCGAAGTGCCGCGTGACCGCGAGGCTCTGGAAACCCTGCCCGGTGTCGGGCGCAAGACCGCCAACGTGGTGCTGAACGTCGCCTTCGGCGAGGAGACCATCGCGGTGGACACCCACATCTTCCGCGTCGGCAACCGCACCGGCCTCGCCCCCGGCAAGACGCCCGACGCGGTGGAGGCGAAGCTGCTGAAGGTGGTTCCCAAGGCCTACCGCCGGCACGCCCACCACTGGCTGATCCTGCACGGCCGCTACGTCTGCAAGGCCCGCAAGCCCGATTGCCTCGTCTGCCCGGTCAGCGACCTGTGCGGCTTCAAGGACAAGGTCCTGCCGGCCGCCGTTGTGTGAGCCGCAAGGCGTGATGTTTCCCGTGAAACGCCGCGATCCCCGTAAAAAGAAAAAGCCCGGCGGAGGCTTGATCCCCGCCGGGCTTGATCGCGAACCTGTGTTTAACGGCGTTTAGCCGTCCACCACGATGGGGTCCAGCGGCGCCGGGACCGCTTCCGCCGGCGCGGCGGGGGCCGTGGCGGGCTTGGCCGTCGGGGTGTATTTGCCGATCTCGCCGTTCAGCAGGGCGCCGGCCTCCACCGCCAGCTCGCCGTACTTGATCGAGCCGTTGATCTTGCCGGTGGAGCGCACGGTCAGGCGGCCGCGCACGATGATGTCGCCCTCGAAGCGGCCGCCGATGTCGGCCTCGTCGATCTCCACGGCGCCCTTGAACAGGCCGGTCTCGGCGATCTCGATGGACCGCCCGTCGCGCAGCTTGGCCTCCACCGTGCCTTCGACGACCAGGATGTCGCAGGACCCGATCTCACCGTTCAGCGAGATGTCGCGGCCGACGATCAGGCGACGCTGGTCGCCGGCCAGCGGAGCGGCGGGAGCCGGGGCGACCGGGGCCGGGGCCGGGGCCGCGGCGGGCGCGGCGGCCGGGGCGCCGTACCCCTCGGGACGGCGCGGCGCGGCACCCGGCAGATCGACGGTGCGGCGCGGAATGTCGGTCGGCTTGTAGCTCGAACCGGGGATCGGGGCGCCAGCCGGCGGCTTCGGGGTGCTCGTGTTCATCTCGGGTCCCTTGGAGGAAAACGGCTCGGGTTGCGGCGCGCGAGGGGCCGGGGCGGGGCCGACCGGCGGAGTCGTCGCGGACGGGTTGCTCAGGGAGGCGAGCGGCGACACCGCCGCCGCGGGTTCGGCGGCGCCCGCCTGCGGTGCGGCCAGGGTGGCCGGGTCGGCGCTTTGGGTCTTCGGCGCACCGACGGGCGGATTCTTTCGTCCGAACAGCATGAACGTTGATCCCCAGGTCAGTCAGGTCGTGAAGGTTGGCAGGTCGTTGAAGTCGGGTCATCGGAGGCGTCGCATGACCGGGCCCGACCGACAGCAGCCAAAAGACCACCCCGCCGGGGTAACACGGTCATCCGGCCGGCCGCAAGTGGGCTTTGGTGGACGGTCAGGGCCGCGCCGCGCAGCGGTCCGTCACGGCCCTTCCCGGCGGGAAAGGCCGGTCATGGACACTGGCATGGCCCCCGTCATGGAATGGTAGACATGGACCATGAAGGCGCTCGCGATCACCGGCACCAACAGGTTGACGAAAGGAATTGTCGAAAGAAAGGCAATTACGGTGCCAGCCAAAAATGGTTTCAACGGGCTGGAACGCCGCAGAAACCCCGCCTCCTTCCGTCCCATCCGCCGGATCGCCACCATCTCGAAATATTCGCGGCCGAGAAGATAGCCGTTGGCGGTGTAGAAGATCAGCAGGTTCAACCCCGGCACCATCAGATACAGGGGCAGGGCGAACAGATTGACCAGCAGCACGATCGCGAAAAAGCGCAGCGCGGTCAGCAGTTCTTCCCCAAGGCCGGTCTGGCGGGGCGGTGGCAACTGGGGATAGTGGCGCCGCTCCACCGCCTGCACCACCTCGTCCAGGAAGAAGCTGGACACCATGCCGACCGTGGCGGGAAACAGCACCCAGGCCAGCAGCAGAACGGCCAGCCCGCCCAGCACGTCCAGCACCCCGTCCACCCAGGCGTAGCCGGTCAGCGCGGTGTGGAACAGCGCCCACCACACGGCCCCGGCCAGCAGGGCGAAGGCCAGGATGGCGGACAGCACGCCGATCCACACGACGCGGCGGGATGCCGGGTCGGAAAGCTGTCCGATGGCGAGAAGCAGGGCGCGGATCATACGGACTCTCTTTCGATGGGGCCGTTGCGGCCGGGCGACGCTTATCTACGACGGCGGACCGTTCCATTCCAGGGGACCTTGCGCCGCGCTTGAGATGTGAGGGCGGGCCGCTATACTCGCGCCCGGTTTTGTTCAGCGGTCCAGACACCGCATTTCCCCAGCATTTCCAAGGAGCGCCCATGGCCACGGCCGAATTCGACGTCACCGGCATCGGCAACGCCATCGTCGACGTGATCGCCCATGCCGACGACGCCTTCCTCACGGCCAACGGCATCGAGAAGGGGGCGATGACGCTGATCGACGCCGCCCGTGCCGAGGAGCTGTACGGCCGCATGGGTCCGGGCATCGAGGTGTCGGGCGGCTCCGCCGGCAACACCATGGCCGGCATCGCCTCGCTGGGCGGCAAAGGCGCCTACATCGGCAAGGTCCACGGCGACCAGCTCGGCCAAGTCTTCCGCCACGACATCCGCGCCGCCGGCGTCCGTTTCGAGACGGCGGCCGGCCATGGCGGCGCCCCGACCGCGCGCTGCCTGATCCTGGTGACGCCGGACGCCCAGCGCTCCATGAACACCTTCCTCGGCGCCTGCGTGGAGCTGGGGCCGGAGGACATCGACGAGGCGCTGATCGCCAACTCGCAGGTCACCTATCTGGAAGGCTACTTGTGGGACCCGCCCCGCGCCAAGGAGGCCTTCCGCAAGGCGGCGTCCACCGCCCACGGCGCCGGGCGCAAGGTGTCGCTCTCGCTGTCCGACAGCTTCTGCGTCCACCGCCACCACGCGGAGTTCCTGGACCTCGTCGAGGGCCATGTCGACATCCTGTTCGCCAACGAGCATGAGATCACCGCCCTCTACAGGACCGACCACTTCGAGGACGCGCTGGAGGCGGTGAAGCGCCTCGGCAAGACCGCCGCCCTGACGCGCAGCGAGAAGGGCGCCGTCATCGTCTCCGGCGGCGAGGTGGTCGAGGTTCCCGCATCCCCGGTGGCCCGCGTGGTCGACACCACGGGGGCCGGCGACCTCTACGCCGCCGGCTTCCTCTACGGCTACACCCGCGGGATGGCTCCAGCGGTCTGCGGCCGCATCGGCGCGCTGGCCGCGGCGGAAATCATCAGCCACGTCGGCGCCCGTCCGGACGTCGTGCTGGCCGATCTGCTGCCGGATCTGCTGAAAGACGCGGGCGTTCCGGCCTAATTGCCGGAACAGCACCTGTAGGGTATAAGCTGGCGGACCTTCCCGTCCGCCGGCTCCGCCCCCATGCAAGTCTATCTGCCGATCGCCGAGATGTCGGTCAACGCCCTGCTCGTGCTCGGCATGGGGGGGCTCGTCGGCTTCCTGTCCGGCATGTTCGGGGTGGGCGGCGGCTTCCTGATGACGCCGCTGCTGATCTTCATTGGCGTCCCGCCCGCCATCGCGGTGGGCACCCAGGCCAACCAGCTCGTCGCCGCCAGCGTGTCGGGGGTGCTCGCCCACTGGCGGCGCGGCAACGTGGACGTCAAGCTGGGCGTCGTCATGCTGCTGGGCGGCATGGTCGGCACGGTGGTCGGCGTCTGGATCTTCTCCATATTGCAGCGGATCGGCCAGATCGACGCGGCGATCACGCTGTCCTACGTCTTCTTCCTCGGCACCATCGGCACGATGATGATGGTGGAGGCCAGCCGCGCGCTGATCCGCCGCCGCGCCCCCACGGCCAAGCGGGGCAAGCTGCACCGCCACATCTGGCTGCACGGCCTGCCGCTGAAGATGCGGTTCCACCGCTCGAAGCTCTACATCTCCGCCCTGCTGCCGGCCGGCATCGGGGCGATCGGCGGGATGCTGGTGGCGATCATGGGCATCGGCGGCGGCTTCATGCTGGTGCCGGCGATGATCTATCTGCTGAACATGCCGACCGGGCTGGTGGCCGGCACCTCGCTGTTCCAGATCATCTTCACCACGGCCATGGCGACGCTGCTCCAGGCGGCGACCAACCAGACGGTGGACGTGATGCTGGCGCTTCTGCTGCTGATCGGCGGCGTGGTCGGCGCGCAGTTCGGCACCAAGGCCGGTGGCCGGCTGCGCGGCGAACAGGCGCGCCTGCTGCTGGCCTCGCTGGTCGTCGCGGTGGCGCTGAAGCTCGCCTTCGATCTGGTGATGGAACCGAACGACGTCTTCACCATCTCGACGAGGATGTCGTGAGCGCTGTCCGCAAGGGCGCCGGGCGGCTGTGGTCCGTCCGGATCGCCGGCGGGCTGGTGGGGCTTCTGGCGGGGGTGTTCCTGGCCGCCACGGTCTGGGCGCAGCAGCTCGTCGCCGACCTGTCCAGCCACCTGATCGCCATCACCACCGGCTTCACCGGGACGGAGGTCGTGCTGTTCGGCACCACCGACGGGGCGGGCGACGTCGCCATCGTGGTGACCGGCCCGCGCACCCCGGTCACCGTGCGCCGCAAGGAGCGCATCGCCGGCATCTGGATCAACGCGCGCAGCGTGCGGTTCGAGCAGGTGCCCGGTTACTACATGGTCGCGACGAACCGCCCGCTGGACCAGTTCGTCGGCCGCCCGGTGCTGGAGCGCCACCAGATCGGGCTGCCGAATCTCCAGCTCGGCCCGCGCGAGCAGCTGGCCCCGGACCAGCTCGCCCTGTTCCGCTCGGCCCTGATCCGCAACAAGCAGCGGGCCGGGCTCTACGGCATCACGCTGGGGCAGGTGGCCTTCCTGGGCGAGCGGCTGTTCCGGACCAACATCTATTTCCCGGCCAACGTGCCGACCGGCCTGTACAATGTGGAAGCGCTGCTGATCCGCGACGGCGAGGTGGTCAGCGCCCAGACCACGCCGCTGGTGGTGTCCAAGGTCGGCTTCAGCGCGGAAATCTACGACTTTGCGCGCAACCAGCCGATGATTTACGGTGTTGCCGCGGTGATTGGCGCCATCGCCGCCGGCTGGCTGGCCGGCGCCATCTTCCGGAGGGTGTGACCCATGTCCGATCCGATTGCCACCGATCCGATTGCGTCCATTCCGACCGCGCCCGATCCGGCCGTTTCCGAACCGGAAGTTACGGCCAAGCTGCCGGTCCGCATCTTCCTGGTCGTGGTGGACGAGAGCCCGGAGCTTCAGCTCGCCTTGCGCTACGCCTGCCTGCGCGCCCGCAAGTCGGGGGGCAAGGTGGCGCTGCTCTACGTCATCGAGCCCGGCGAGGTGCAGCAGTGGCTGGCCCTGGAGAACCTGATGCGCGAGGAGCAGCGCGCGGAGGCGGAGCAGAAGCTGCAGAAGCTGGCCCGCGACGTGAACCGGCTGACCGGCACCCTGCCGGCCCTGTACGTGCGCGAGGGCAACCGCCGCGACGAGGTGCTGGCCCTGATCGACGAGGAGCCGAGCATCTCCATCCTCGTGCTGGCCGCCGGCGTCGACCCGGAGGGGCCGGGGCCGCTGATCTCCTACTTCACCAATCGCGGCCTCGCGAAGATGCGCATTCCGCTGACCATCGTGCCGGGCGGCATCGGCATCGACGCGCTGGACGCCATCACTTAGGGCGTCTCAACGTCCATAGAGGGCGGCAAGGCTGCGCTGGTCGATGTCGGACCGGTCGTCGGTCAGCACCGGGTGCCCGGCCAGTTCGGCAGGGGCCAGCGTCTCCAGGATGCGCGACGCCGCGTACGTCGCACCCGCCGGAGCGGCGCGCAGGCGTACGCTCAGATCCTCAAGCGTACGCGTCTCCTTTGTGGCGATCAGCAGGTAGTTCCCGCGCCCGGCGTCGGCGACGTACACCGACGGGAAGACCGCCCCCTGCGTCGCCGCCAGCGGCCCGACCAGAGCGTCGCGGTCCATCGGGGAGGCGACGTTCATGACCAGCACGCCGCCCGGCGCCACCCGCCGCTCCACCGCCGCGAAAAACTCCCTGGTCGCCGTGAAGAAGGGAATTAGCGCGGTCGAGTAGAGGTCGACGATCACCACGTCGTGCTGCTCCGGCGACCGCTCGACATGGCGGCGGGCGTCCTCCACGGCGACGCGCACCTCGGGCCGCAGGCCGAACTTCTCGCGCGCCACCTCGACCACCGCGGGGTCCAGCTCAACTCCCAGGATGTCGGCGCCCGGCCAGACGTCGAGGATCTCCTTGGCTGCGGCCCCGCCGGCCAGTCCCAGCACCAGGACGCGCGTGCCGTTTCCCAGGGCCGGGACGGCGGCGAACAGGTCGTAATAGAGGCCGGTCGGGCCGCCGTCCTTGCGCAGCCGCGACTGGGTTGCCCAGGCCACGTTCAGGTGCAGGCGGATCTGCTCGGCGTCCTCCTGCACCATGATCGTGTTGTGCGGCGTCTCGCGGTAGAGGGCGAAGCCCTGCCCCTCGCCATGGCCGGCGGCCCAGGCCAGGGGAACCGCCAAGGCCGCGGCGGCGGCCACCCGTTTCCCACCCGGAATGAACAGGCAGGCGAGCGCCGGCAGCACCGCCGCCAGGGCGTAGCCCGCCGACACCCCGACCTGCGGGATCGCGTAGAAGGAGGCAAAGAAGGTGCCGCCGATGCTGCCCAGCGTGCCGACCGCGTAGATCCGCCCCGCCGCCGCCGCACCGGTCAGGCTGCTCAAGCCCGCGCAGATCGGCGACACCATGGCCAGCGCGAAGGAGGGCAGTCCCAGAATCAGCGCCGCCCCGACGACCGACCCCTCCACCGCGTTGAAGCGGCCCGCGGCGTCTGCCAGCATCGGCTTGCCCAGCCAGGGCGTCAGCGCCGCCGCGGCGACCCCGGCCAGCAGCGCGGCGCGCAGCGCCGGCACCGCCTTTGGCCCGTCGCCGAGCTGCCCGCCGGTCCAGTAGCCGGCGGCCATGAAGGTCATCACCACGCCGATGACGGCGCCCCACTGATAGACCGAATAGCCGAAATGCGGCGCCATCAGCCGCCCGCCGAGGATTTCCATCATCATCAGCGACCAGCCCGCCGAGAAGGCGGCGGCGGCCAGCGCGAAGGAGCGGAGGGATGGGCGGGCGGGGGAGGGATCGCGACCGCTCAAGGCCGGCGACCGGGGGTTCGTTGCAGCGCCCTATTCATCGGTCCCTGTCTTCTCCTTCAGCCCATAGACCTCTATCGGGTCGTTCAGCCCCTTCACCGGGTGCCAGCCGACCGAGACGAGGCGGCTGGCGCAGGCCTCGGCCACCTCGGCGGAGGTCAGGACGTTGCGGTCCAGGCGGCTGCACAGCCCCTCGATCCGGCTGACCAGATTGACCGCCGGGCCGATCACGGTGAAGTCCAGCCGGTTGGCGGAGCCGATGTTGCCATACATGACCTCGCCCATGTGGAGCGCGATGCCGCAGCGCAGGGTCGGCTGGCCCCAGGCGGAGCGCTCGGCGTTGCGGGCGGCCATGTCGGTCAGGGCCTCCTGCGCGGCGTCCAGCGCCTTGGTGCAGGCGGCGGCCCCGGTCGGGTCGCCCTCCTCCAGCGGGAAGATGGCCAGCATGGCGTCGCCGATGAACTTCATGATCTCGCCGCCGCGGCTTTCCACGGCGCCGCCCATGATCTCGAAATAGCCGTTCAGCAGGGCGATCAGCTCTTCGCGCGGCAGCCGGTCGGCCAGCGAGGTGAAGCCGCGCAGGTCGCAGTACCACAGCACCGCGCGGACGTTGGCGCCGGTGCCGCGCCGGATGTCGCCGGACAGGATGCGCGCGCCCGTCCGGTGGCCGACATAGGTGTCCAGAACCGTCGTCGCCAGCCGCCGCAGCGCCAGCGTCTCCAACACCGCGCCCAGCGCCGGCAGCACCGCGTCGACCAGCGCCAGATCGGCGGTGGAGAAGCCGCCCGGCCGGTCGGTGGTGAAGCTCAGCACGTTGCGCCGTCCCCCGGCGAACAGCACCGTCATGGCGACATAGTCCGTCGCCCCCTGCGCCTTCAGCTCGGCGAAGACCGGGTATGGGTAGGGCGGCTCCATCTGCTCCAGCCGGTAGCGCAGGCCGTCGGCGCCGTCCTCGATCAGCGTGGCGAAGGGGCTGGTCAGATATTCGGTGCTGGTCTCCGTGCCGTGGGCGCGGGTGGCGATCTCCACCTGCTCGGCGTTGCGGCGCCAGAAGAAGGCGATGGTGCGGATCTGCGGATGCAGCAGGGGCAGGGCGCAGACGACGCGCAGCAGCGGGACGCCGGACGCCATCAGGCGCCGGCAGAAGCGGTCCATCATCGGCTCGAAGCCGGGGGCGTGCCGGCCTTCCAGCAGCAGCCATTCGACGACCTCCCGCGCGGCGTCGTCGATGGATAGGGCCGCAGGGGTAGACGGTGCGGTGGCCGCGGGCGGTGCCATGCTCACGGATCGATAACCATAAAGATGCGATGCTTGATCTGTCGGCGGATTCTGCCCAAGTTTCGCCTACGCCGCCAGTGTTGTTCGGCGCCGATGGAGGATATCACCATGTTCATTCAGACCGAGCAGACGCCCAACCCGGCGACTCTCAAGTTCCTGCCGGGGCGTGACGTGCTCGGACGCGGCACCGCGGACTTCCCGTCCCGCGATGGTGCCGCCGCTTCGCCGCTGGCCCAGCGGCTGTTCGAGATCGACGGGGTCCAGGGCGTCTTCCTGGGCGCCGACTTCGTGACCATCACCAAGGCCGGCGACAAGGAGTGGTTCCTGCTGAAGCCGTCGATCCTCGGCGTCATCATGGAGCATTTCACCGCCAACCGCCCGGTGCTGCTGGAAGAGGCGGCCGGCGACGGCCACGCCGCCAGCGCGGACGACGACGAGATCGTCACCCAGATCAAGGAGCTGCTGGACACCCGCGTGCGCCCGGCGGTGGCCCAGGACGGCGGCGACATCACCTTCTACGGCTTCGAGGAGGGCGTGGTGTATCTGGAGATGAAGGGGGCCTGCTCCGGCTGCCCCAGCTCCACCGCCACGCTGAAGGCCGGCATCGAGAACATGCTGCGCCACTACATCCCCGAGGTGGTCGAGGTCCGCGCCGTCCGCTGACGGCATCCACCGGCGGGCGCGGTCCGAACGGACGGACCGCGCCCGCCGATGTCGCACTCTGCGCTTATTCCGGAACGACGAACTGCATGCCCAGCCAGCGCCACCGTCCTTCGGGGGCGGGCAGGGTGCAGTTCACGCGCGTCCGGCCCGGCGGGAAGGGGTCGCGGATGCGCACCTCCACCCGGTCCTCGGTCACGCGCTCCAGCGCCGTCCGGCCCTGGCCGGCGGCGAAGCAGGCCAGCCGCGCGATGTCGCCGACCTCGTCCGACACGGTGAAGCCGATCGACGGCGGGTTGACGGTCAGCAGCGGATCGTCGGGCGTCAGGTCGGTCACTGGCAGCGGCAGCGCGTTGGCGGCCAGCCGGAAGCGGTCCACGCTGCCGAAACTCTCGTTCATCAGGAAGCGGGGCAGGGTCGCCCGGTCGACCTGCGGATGCAGGACGCCCGATTGCTGGCCGAAGGCGGCGGCGAAGCCCTGCTCCGTCACGATGGTCCGCAGCGCCGACGACACCTCGCCCTGCGGATAGGCGAACAGCGCGGGGCGCTGGCCGGTTTCCGCCTGCAGCCGGTCGGCCATGCGGCGCAGCTCCGCCTTCACCTCCTCGGCGGGGCGGGACACCAGCGACTGGGTGGAGGCGCCGAGCCCGCCGAGTGTGACCCCGGCGGCAGCGAGCTGCCGCACCTCCGCCCAGCTCATATGAGCGGGCGACCCGCGGTCGAGGGCGTCGGTCGCCACGAACAGGGTGAAGGGCAATCCCGCCGCCTTCAGCCGCGGCCATGCCTCGCGGAAGGCGGAGCGGCTGGCCTCGTCGATGGTGATCGCCACCGTCCGGTCGGGCAGCGGCGCACCGTTGCGCAGCGCCTCCAGGATGCGGGGCAGGGGCAGGACCTGGTAATCGCCGTCCTGAAGCTCGTCCAGATGGGCTTCGAACTGGTCGATCCGGATGCTGATGGACGGGGTCTGGTCCTCGCCGAAACGGTCGTAGGCGAAGACGACGGCGGTGCTCACCGTCCCGTCCGCCGCAACGCCGGGCGCCGCAACGCCGGGGCTTCCCGCCAGGGCCTGGAAAGCCCAGGCGGCGGCCACGGCGAAGACGGTGGCGGCGCGGCGGAACGGCATGGCGGCCTGTCGTGGGTCCGGAACGGTCGCGCGGCCGGACGGTGGTCCGGGCTGCGCCTCGGCTGGTGTGGCACAGGCACGCCGCCGGGAACAAGTCCGCAACACATACGGCGTGCTTCAGGCATCTTTCGTGATGCAGCCTTGCAACAACCCCTGTGACATTAGGCCCTATGGCGTCTGGTCGCGGACCCGGTGTCCGCCGTCGGTTCGCCAGGGGCCGGTTCGTTGGGGCTCAGCCCATCATCAGCCCGCCCAGGGCGGCGTCGGTCAGCAGGGGGTAGCGCTGCTCGTCCGGCAGTTGATAGTGCCACCACTCGCAGCTGTAATGCCGCCAGCCCGCCGCCGTCATGACGCCGAGAAGGGCGGCGCGGTTGCGCTGCTGCTCGATGGTCAGGTCGGTGCGGCCATGGTGGGACAGCTCGGTCATGTCGTCGAAGCCGGTGCCCATGTCCAGCGGGCGTCCGGTCCCGTCGGCCAGCGTCAGATCCACCGCGACGCCGCGGGAATGGGTGGAGCCGCCCGACGGATCGGCGATGTAGGACGGGTCGGGCAGTGCCCGCCACAAGGCCCATTGCGCCTCGACCGGGCGGAAGGCATCGTACAGCCGCAACCGGCAGCCGATGCCGCGCGCCAGCCGGATCGCCGCGCGCAGCGCCGCCGCCGCGTCGGGGTGCAGCAGGCAACGCGGGTGCCGGTAAATGGGCACCCCGGTAAGGTTCTCCGGCGTGGCGTACAGCAGCTCGATGTCGACGTCGAAGTCCGGTGGTGCGATGGGTGTGAGCATGATCCATGCCGTCAGGGAAGGTCGGGGCTGTCTATCACGCTCTTGACCCAGGCTTGAAGTGGGGCTTTGAAGATGGCGGATCTGACGACGCGTGTGAGGCGATGAGAGTTCTGGGACTGGACACGGCGACCTCCGGCTGCTCCGCCGCGCTGTGGGACGACGGCGCCGTCACCGCGCGGCGGCGCGAGCCGATGGCCCGCGGGCAGGCGGAAGCGCTGGTGCCGCTGGCGCAGGCCGCGCTGGCGGAGGCGGGATGCGCCTTCGACGCGCTGGACCGCATCGCCGTGACCGTGGGGCCGGGCGCCTTCACCGGGCTGCGCATCGCGCTGGCCGCGGCGCGTGGCTTCGCCCTGGCCGCCGGCTTGCCGGTGGTCGGCGTGACCAGCTTCGACGCGATCGTCCATGGATTGCCGGAAACGGAGCGGGCCGGCCGTGCCGTGCTCGTCGCCGTGGACTCCCGCCGCACCGAGCCGTTCCTGCAACTTTTCCATCCGGACCTGACTCCCTTGGGCGAGCCGGCGATGCTGGAACCCGCCGCGGTGCCGGGCTGGCTGGACGGGCTGCTGCCCACGGGGCCGCTCCTGGTGGCCGGCGACGGGGCCGGTCCGTTGCGGCCGCTTCTGGAAGACCGCGCCAAGACGGACTTCGCGGCCGGGCCGGGCACGCCCGACGCCGCCGTGGTCGCGGCGCTGGGTGCCGTGCGGGAGGTCGGACTGCCGGCCCAGCCTTTCTACCTGCGTCCGCCCGACGTCTCCCTGCCGCGGAAGACGGCATGACGGCGGCCCCGCCCGAGACGTTCCGCTCCCGGACGTCCGATCCGGCGCGTCTCCAGACCGCCGGCCTCGCCGACGCCGCGGTGATCGCGGCCTTGCAGCAGGGCTGCTTTCCCGACGATCCCTGGGGCGGCGAGGCGGTCGCCAGCCTGATCGGCCAGCCCGGCTTCTTCGCCGCGCTGGCCTTGCGGGAGGGCGCGGAGGGCGACGATCCGGTCGGCTTCCTGCTGGCGCGGGTCGCCGCCGAGGATGGCGAGATCATCGCCGTCGGCGTCCGTGCCGACGCGCGGGGGCAGGGCCTCGGGCGGCGGCTGGTCGCGGCGGCGTTGGACGGCGCGCGGGCGCTGGGTGCCACGGCGCTGTTCCTGGAAGTCGCCGAAGACAATGGTATGGCGCAATCCCTGTATAAATCCTGTGGTTTCTTTCCGGTGGGCCGTCGTCCCGGCTATTACCGCAGGGTGGACGGAAGGGTTGCCGCCCTGGTGTTGCGGTATTCGTACACCGACAAATAAACATTAACCTTTCTGAATCCACAGGCGATGCACCCCCTCCGGCTCATCCGGATTTTCGGGCGTCACGGCGAGAATGGAGTGACCCAGTTCGGCTAAGGATCGGGGTACATTCTCCAAGGGTTCGCCAGCGTTCAGCCGGACTTCAAGCGTTTGCCCGGCGGCCATGCGCTCCACCGACAACTTGGTCTTGACGAAGGTTAACGGGCACACCTCGCTGGTGATGTCCAAAAACAAATCCGGAGATTTTTTTTCGTACACTGCTTCCTCTTTAAGAGCAAAGGATGGATATTGCGCGCGGCCTCAAACCTCTTTATATGGAGAGGAACGCCAAGCTGCGGAGCAAGCTTACATGAGCAATGGTACCCCTTCCAACGCGCTGTTGTCTCTGACTACGGAGATCGTGGCGGCGCATGTCTCGAACAATACAGTCGCTCTCGGCGATCTTCCGACGCTGATTGAGCAGGTCTACAAGTCACTCGCGAATGTCGGGACCGAGCCGGTTGCGACGGAGGAGCGTCCGCAGCCCGCGGTGCCCATCAAGAAGTCCGTCACTCCCGACTACATTGTGTGCCTGGAGGATGGCAAGAAGCTGAAGATGCTGAAGCGCCATCTGAAGACGGCCTACGACATGTCGCCGGAGGAATACCGCGACCGCTGGGGCCTGCCGGCCGACTATCCGATGGTCGCCCCGAACTACGCCCGCCAGCGCAGCTCGCTGGCCAAGCAGATCGGTCTCGGCACCCGCGCCCGTCGCGGCGCGGCCTAAGGTCCATCGGGCTTGTGCGTTGGTGTCCGGCGGACCGCCGCCGTTCGGTCCGGTCCGCCCCGGAACCCCACCGCCCGGATGTGATCTTTTCTTCCTTCCCGCGTGATCATTACTGTCCCGCCTTGCCGCCGTCCCCGTTCGCCGGGGCCGGACCTTGCGGCTTGCCCGGAGTCCGGGCTTGCCGGGGACGGTTTCGTCACGTCGCGGTTGACCGGCAACCGCCCATTCGTGTTATCCCTGTTCCGTGCCCGACCGGGCTCCGGAAGGAGAACCGGCGGTTGCCGCGACCCGAACAACGCCAGCGAAGCGTCGAGTATGGCTGATACAGGCACGGACCAGGGCAGCTCTTCGGATCTGCGCATGGGCTCCCTCGAAGTGCGGCTGGCCGAAACCGCCGCCGAGATCGATTGGGCGCAGGCGTTGCGCTACCGCGTCTTCTATGAGGAGATGTCGGCGGTGCCGTCGCCGGAGATGGCCGCGCGCCATCGCGACTTCGACGATTTCGACACGATCTGCGACCATCTGCTGGTCATCGACCACGCCCGCGGCGACGGCCCGGAGTCCGTGGTCGGCACCTACCGGCTGATCCGCCGCCCGGCGGCGGCCAAGGCCGGGCGCTTCTATTCCAGCGACGAATACGACATCGGGCGGCTGCTCAGCTATCCGGGGGAGATCCTGGAGTTGGGACGGTCCTGCGTCGATGCCGCCTACCGCACGCGCGGCAGCAGCATGCAGCTGCTGTGGCGCGGCATCGCGGCCTACGTCTTCCACCACGACATCGCGGTGATGTTCGGCTGCGCCAGCCTGCCGGGCACCGACCCGGTGGCGATGGCCGAGCCGCTTGCCTACCTGCATCATTTCCATCTGGCCCCGGCGGAGCTGCGTCCCGTGGCGCTGCCGGAACGCTATGTCGGCATGGACCTGATGCCCCGCGAGCGGATCGACCCGAAGCGCGCGCTGACCGTTCTGCCGCCGCTGATCAAGGGCTATCTGCGGCTGGGCGGCTTCATCGGCGACGGCGCGGTGATCGATCACCAGTTCAACACCACCGACGTGTCGATCGTGGTGAAGACGGACCTGATCACCAACAAATACTCCAAGCATTACGAGCGGCGCAGCCGCGACGCCCAGATCGCGTGATTCAAGATCGCATCGGCAAGCGGGCGCATCGGGAGACGGATGGCATGACGGCGGTGGATGCAACCGGTGCGCGTGCCCTGGGATCGCCGGTGCGGGGCGGACTCCGCCTGGCCGTCTATCTGCTGTGGACGCTCCTGCTGATCCCGGTGCAGGCGCTGGCCGTCGCGCTGCGCTCGCCGCTGCGCCAACGCATCCCCCAGGTCTATCACCGGGTCTGCGCCGCCATCCTGGGCATCGGCGTCGTGGTGCGCGGCCAGCGTGCGGCGGACGGGCCGGTGCTGTTCGTCTCCAACCACTCCTCCTACCTCGACATCACGGTGCTGGGATCGGTCATTCCGGGCTCCTTCGTGGCGAAGAGCGAGGTGGCCGGCTGGCCCTTCTTCGGGGTGCTGGCGAAGCTCCAGCAGACCGTCTTCGTGGAGCGCAGGGCCCGCTCCGGGGTGGAGAAGCAGCGGGACGAGCTGGGCGCCCGGCTGGACGCCGGCGACAGCCTGATCCTGTTCCCCGAAGGCACCTCCAGCGACGGCAACCGCACGCTCCCCTTCAAGACGGCGCTGTTCGCGGTGGCTGCCCGGCGCATCGGGGACCGGCCGCTGACCGTGCAGCCGGTCAGCATCGCGCCGACGCGGCTGGACGGCATCCCGATGGGGATCGCCTTCCGTCCCTATTACGCGTGGTACGGCGACATGGATCTCGCCCCCCATCTGTGGACCGTCTTCACGCTGGGCCGCATGACGGTGGAGGTGGAGTTTCATCCCCCGGTGACCATCGACGGCTTCTCCAGCCGCAAGGCCCTGGCCGACCATTGCCAGCGCGCCGTCGCCCGGGGTGTGGAGCGCGCGGTGTCCGGACGGCCGATGCCCTCTGTCGTCCCGTGACGGAAACTTTCCACTCCGCGAAATGGGCCGCGAAATGAATGGTCGGCCCGCGGGCACGATTGACTCGTTTTCCCGCAATCGTGCTACCATATCGGTAGGGTGCGATGCCGCGACGCGGCGGGTCGCGCGCCGGATTGCGCCGCTTTGCCGGTGCCGTTCAGGCGCGCGTTTTTGTATTGGCCGAGATCGCGTTTGGTCCGGATCGTTCAGCGCTGTGGAAGGGATCGTTGAGTAAGAAGCTCTTCATCAAGACCTGGGGTTGCCAGATGAATGTCTATGACTCCGCCCGCATGGCGGATGTCCTGGCACCCCTGGGCTACCGGCCGGTGGACGAGCCGGACGGCGCCGACATGGTGATCCTCAACACCTGCCACATCCGCGAAAAGGCCTCCGAGAAGGTGTTCTCGGAGCTGGGCCGGCTGCGCCAGCTCAAGGACGTCAAGGCCGAGGCCGGCGACGGCCGGATGATCCTCGCCGTGGCCGGCTGCGTCGCCCAGGCCGAGGGCGAGGAGATCGTCGCCCGCGCCCCCTTCGTGGACATGGTGTTCGGGCCGCAGACCTATCATACCCTGCCGGAGATGGTGGCGAAGGCCAGCCGCAAGGCGGGCAGCGTGCTGAACACCGACTTCCCCGTGGAGTCCAAGTTCGACTTCCTGCCGGACGAGAGCGCCAGCCAGGGCGTCTCCGCCTTCCTGGCGGTGCAGGAGGGTTGCGACAAGTTCTGCACCTTCTGCGTGGTGCCCTACACCCGCGGCGCCGAATTCTCGCGGCCCGGCACCCAGATCCTGGCGGAGGCCCGGCGTCTCGTCGCCGGCGGCACGCGGGAGATCAACCTGCTCGGCCAGAACGTCAACGCCTGGCACGGCGAGGGGCCGGACGGCACCAGCTGGGGCCTCGGGCGGCTGGTCCGCGAGCTGGCGGAGATCGACGGGCTGGAGCGCATCCGCTACACCACCTCGCACCCGCGCGACATGGAGGACGACCTCATCCGCGCCCACGCCGAGGTGCCGCAGCTCATGCCCTACCTGCATCTTCCGGTGCAGGCCGGGTCCGACCGCGTGCTGGCGGCGATGAACCGTAAGCACACGGCGGACGACTACCGCCGCATCGTCGAGCGGCTGCGCGCCGCCAAGCCGGATCTGGCGCTGTCGGGCGACTTCATCGTCGGCTTCCCTGGCGAGAGCGACGCCGACTTCGCGGCGACCCTGCGCCTCGTCACCGACGTCGGCTACGCCCAGGCCTATTCCTTCAAGTACAGCGCGCGCCCCGGCACTCCGGCGGCGCTGGAGCATGGCCAGCTGCCGGAGGACGTCAAGGACGCCCGTCTCGCCGCGCTCCAGCAATTGCTGAACGCGCAGCAGCAGGCCTTCAACCAGAGCTTCGTCGGGCGCACCGTGCCGGTCCTGTTCGACCGCGTCGGCAAGCGCGCCGGCCAGCTCCTCGGCAAGAGCCCCTATCTGCAGTCGGTGCACGCCGACGCCAACGAGCGGCTGCTCGGCCGCATCGTCGCGGTGCGCATCGACGCCGCCCATCCGAACAGCCTTGCCGGCAGCGTGGCGACCGGTGAATACCGCAGCTCCGCCACCGGCACGCAACCCGTGGAGGCGACCGTTTGAACGGCTTGCCCGATCAGCGTCCCGATCAACGCCCAGATCAACGGATCGATCTGAATTTCGACGACAACCGGCTCCTGCCGATGCTGTACGGGGAGCATGACCGCCACCTCGCCCGCATCGAGAACCAGCTGGGCGTCTCCCTGATCTCCCGCGGCAACACGCTGACCATCGCCGGTCCGGCGGAGTCCTCGGAGGCCGCCCGTTCGGCCATCGACGCCCTCTACGAGCGGCTGAAGCGCGGCATGACCGTCGGCACCGGCGAGGTGGACGCCGCCGTCCGCATGGCGACCGGCGTCGGCGGTGCGGTGCGCGACCAGAACCTGGCGACGCTCAGCCGGGGCGAGGTCGCGGTGCGCACCCGCCGCAAGGGCGCCATCACCCCGCGTTCCCCCATGCAGGCGGCCTATCTCCAGGCTTTGGCCGAAAGCGAGATGGTCTTCGGGCTCGGCCCCGCCGGCACCGGCAAGACCTACCTCGCCGTCGCGCAGGCGGTGGCTCTGCTGACCACCGGCCAGGTGGACCGCATCATCCTGTCACGCCCCGCCGTCGAGGCCGGGGAGCGTCTGGGCTTCCTGCCCGGCGACCTCAAGGAGAAGGTGGACCCCTATCTGCGCCCGCTCTACGACGCGCTGCACGACATGCTGCCGGCGGAGCAGGTGAAGAAGCGGCTGGAGTCCGGCGAGATCGAGATCGCGCCGCTCGCCTTCATGCGCGGCCGCACGCTCGCCAACGCCTTCGTCATTCTGGACGAGGCGCAGAACACCACGCCGATGCAGATGAAGATGTTCCTCACCCGCCTGGGCGAGGGGGGCCGCATGGCGGTCACCGGTGACATCTCCCAGACTGACCTGCCGGCCGGCGCCAAGTCCGGCCTGCGCGAGGCGTTGGATATCCTGGAGGGGGTGGAGGGCATCCGCTTCGTCCATTTCACCGCCGCCGACGTGGTGCGCCACCCTCTGGTCGCCCGCATCATCCGCGCCTATGACCATGCCGAAGGCCAACGCAAGCCCGCCCCCCGGCGGGCCGCCGCGGACGGCGGCGGGCCGGCGGCGGATGCGGAGGGAACACCGTGATGGCCGTCGATGTCGTCGTTTCACGTGAAGCGGGCGATTGGGCGGAGAACGCCGAGTGGCTGTGCGAACGCGCGGCACTCTCCGCGCTCTCCGTCACCTACGACGAGGACGAGGGGCCGGCGGAACTGTCCGTCGTGCTGGCCGACGACGCGCTGGTGCACCGCCTGAACCGCGAATACCGCGGCAAGGACAAGCCGACCAATGTGCTGTCCTTCGCCCTGACCGAAGCGGAGGAGCCCGAACTGGGCGAGGACGCACCGGTCATGCTGGGCGACGTGATCCTGGCCTGGGAAACCGTCGCCCGCGAAGCCGCCGAGCAGGGTAAAACCCCTTCGGACCATATGACCCACCTTGTGGTGCATGGCGTTCTTCATTTGCTCGGGTATGATCACGAGACGGATGACGAGGCCGAGGAGATGGAGCAGCTCGAAACCGACGTGCTCGCGACCCTCGGCATCGCCGATCCGTACGCCGCCACGCGCTCTCCGCCCGGAGAGGCGAATTTGGACGAACAACCGCCGGACCGATGAGCGAGATTTCCGACAGTCGAACGCCCCGTGAAGACGGGGCCGAAGATCAGCAATCCTTGGGCCACCTGTTTCGCGGGTGGATGAGGACCGTCCTGGGGGGGCGCGACGACGCCACCCTGCGCGCCACGATCGAAGACCTGATCGAGGATCAGGACAGCGGCGAGGGATCGCTGGGGGCGGGCGAGCGCGCCCTGCTCGCCAACATCCTGAAGCTGCGCGACCGCGCCGTCGACGACGTGATGGTGCCCCGCGCGGACATCGTGGCGGTGGATGTGGACACGCCGTTCCCCACCCTGGTCCAGCGCATGGCGGAGGAAGCCCATTCCCGCCTGCCGGTGTTCCGTGAAACGCTCGACGACGTCGTGGGCATGGTCCACATCAAGGACGTTCTGGTGGCGATGGCCAGCCGGACGCCGGTCGAACTGAAGGACATCGTGCGCGATCTCAGCATCGTCGCGCCCAGCATGCCGGTGGTCGACCTGCTGGTGCAGATGCGCCAGAAGCGCCAGCACATGGCGTTGGTGGTGGACGAGTTCGGCGGCATCGACGGCCTTGTCACCATCGAGGATCTGGTCGAGGAGATCGTCGGCGAGATCGAGGACGAGCACGACGAGGAGGCAACTCCCCATTTCGTGGAACGTCCCGACGGCACGATTCTCGCCGACGCCCGCGTCTCCATCGAGGATTTCGAGGACCGCGTCGGCGCCTTCCTGACCGAGGAGGAGCGCGAGGACGTCGACACGCTTGGCGGTCTCGTCGTGTCGCTGGCCGGACGGGTGCCGGGCCGCGGGGAGACGCTGACCCACCCCTCCGGCCTGGAGTTCGAGATCGTCGAGGCCGACCCCCGCCGCATCAGACGGCTGCGCGTCCGCACCGCTCCCGCCGAGAATTCCGCCCTGGCCGAGGTCGGGTAAAGCCCCGCCGGGTATTTTCACCACGAAGACACGAAGGACACAAAGACGGCGCAAAGAGGCTCTACCGCATCCCCGGATCATGGGCGGAGCGGGGGGCTTCTTCGTGACCCTCTTCGTGCCTTCGTGTCTTCGTGGTGATTTCGTTTCCAGACCGGCACGATTGTCTCGTCCGCCGAACCGGCCCACCCGCTTCCGGAGTTCCATTCCTTGACCGCCACCGACATGACGACCACCCCGGCCCGGCTGGGCCGCCTGTCCGCGGGCTTGGCCGGGCTGACCGGTTGGCGCAGGCTGCTGGCGGCGGCGGGATTCGGCGGGCTGGCGACGCTCGCCCTGCCGCCGGCCGGCGTGGTCCCGCTGCTGCTGATCGCCTTTCCGGGGCTGCTCTGGCTGCTCGACGGGGCGCGGACCAAGCGGCAGGCCTTCGCGGTGGGCTGGTTCTTCGGCTTCGCCCATCATCTGCTCGGCCTCTACTGGATCAGCGCGGCGCTGTTCACCGACATCGAGCGCTTCTGGTGGGCGCTGCCGTTGTCGGCGGCGGGTCTGCCGATCCTGCTGGCGATGTTCACCGGCTTCGCCACGCTGCTGGTCTGGATGCTGCGGGTCAGGGGGGTGGGGCAGGGGCTGGGGAAGGCGGTCCTGTTCGCCGCCTCCTGGGCGCTGTTCGAATGGCTGCGCGGCCATGTCTTCACCGGCTTCCCGTGGAACCTCGTCGGCTATGGCTGGACGGGCGTTCTGCCGGTTCTGCAAGGCGTCTCGCTGATCGGCATCTACGGGCTCAGCCTGCTGACCGTGCTGGTGGCGTCGCTGCCGGCGGGTCTGGCCGACATGGCGGTGCCGCGCCGCCGCGCCTGGGGAGCACTGGCCGCCGGGCTGGCGCTGTTCGCGGCGCTGGGCGCCTGGGGCGGGCTGCGGCTGGCTGGGGCGTCCGATGCGACGGTGCCCGGTGTGCGGTTGCGGCTCGTCCAGCCGGCCATCGACCAGCGGCTGAAATGGGCGGCGGGCGAGCGGGTGCGCAACGTCCAGCAGCAGATGGAACTCTCCGTGGCCCCGTCCAGTGAGCCGGTCACCCATGTGATCTGGGCGGAGACCGCGGTGCCGCTGTTCCTCGACCAGGACGCGCGCCTGCGTCAGGCGCTGGGGTCGGTCACGCCGCCCGGCGGGCTGCTCATCACCGGGGTGCCGCGCATGGAGGCCGGACCGGACGGCGCGCCGCTCTATTACAACAGCCTGGCGGCGGTCGACGGCAGCGGCGCGGTGACGGGGCGCTTCGACAAGTTCCACCTCGTGCCCTTCGGCGAATACATGCCGTTGCGCCGCTGGCTGCCGGTCGGGGCCATCGCCGGCAACGGGGCCGAGTTCTCCGCCGGGCCGGGGCCGGTGTCACTCGATCTCAAGGGCCTGCCGCCGGTCAGCCCGCTGATCTGCTACGAGGTGATCTTCCCGGACGCCGTGCTGCCCGCCGCGGAGGAGGGCGCCGGACGGCCGCGCTGGATACTGAACCTGACCAACGACGCCTGGTACGGCAACACCGCCGGTCCCTACCAGCATTTCGCCATCGCCCGGACCCGCGCGGTGGAGGAGGGGATGCCGCTGGTCCGCGTCGCCAACACCGGCATCTCCGGCGTGGTGGACCCCCACGGCCGCATCACAGCCATGCTGCCGCTTGGTCACAGGGGTGTGGTCGATGCGGCCTTGCCGGAAGCGTTGCTCACCCCCACTCTCTACGGACGTGTGGGCGATGGCGCGTTTGGGTTGCTTCTTTTGACCTGTTTCGCGGTGGGCCTGCGCGCACGACATCGCAGTTAGCGCATCCGAGACTCTTTTTTCAATCACGCGCATCGGGAGCGCTCGGGCGCGCTTGACTGCATACATGGATATGTCGTATCAAGGTTGCACAACTGTTTCAGGGAATTAGAGCAATGCAAGCAACGCCAGCGCGGGGCCGCCGGGCCACTGCCGGCCGTCCCAAGACGGGAAAGCCGAACCCGATCGACGTTCACGTCGGTTCCCGCGTCCGGTTGCGCCGGACCCTTCTGGGCATGAGCCAGGAAAAGCTGGGCGAGGCCATCGGCCTGACCTTCCAGCAGGTGCAGAAGTACGAGCGCGGCGCCAACCGCATCGGTGCGTCGCGCCTGTTCGACCTCAGCCGCGTCCTGGACGTTCCGGTGTCCTTCTTCTTCGACGACATGCCGGCGGAAGCCGCCGCGGCTCCGGTTGACGACGAAGAGGGCAACGCCGCCGGTTTCGAGGAGCGTTCGGGCGGCTACGAGCCGGACCCGATGGCCAAGCGCGAGACGCTGGAGCTGGTGCGCGCCTACTACCGCATCAACGACCCGTCGGTGCGCAAGCGCCTGTTCGAGCTGACCAAGGCCGTTGCCAATTCCGGCATGGTCGAAGCGGCCGAATAACACGGTTTAGAGACCTGAGCCGAACAACCGGAAGCAATCCGGACGGCAGGAAGATTGGGGAACGCGGCCCTCCGGCCCGTTCCCCGATGTCGTTTTAAAGCGAATTTCCGGCGGCCTCCTCCAACCCCGGGGAGATTGCTTGACCTGGAACGCAAACCTTGCCACATACGGAAAATGACTGGCTTTCCGTGGGTGCTGCGCCGGTCTCCCAATCTGCTTTTGTTGAATAGCCCCCGTCCATTGCCGAGGTTCGTCGTGGCCAAGCTCAACTACGTGTTCACCAGCGAGTCCGTGTCCGAAGGCCATCCGGACAAGGTGTGCGACCGCATCTCCGACGCCATCGTCGATCTCTACCTGTCGCACGATCCCTACGCCCGCGTGGCGGTGGAAACGCTGGCGACCACCAACCAGATCGTGCTGGCGGGCGAGGTGCGCGGGCCGGAGAGCATCACCCCCGACATGCTGGTCCAGGTCGCCCGCGCCGCCGTGAAGGACATCGGCTACGAGCAGGATGGCTTCCATTGGGAGAAGATGGACGTCAAGTGCTTCGTCCACTCGCAGTCCGCCGACATCGCGGTCGGCGTCGACGCCGCGGGTGAGAAGGACGAGGGCGCCGGCGACCAGGGCATCATGTTCGGCTACGCCTGCAACGAGACGCCGGCGCTGATGCCGGCGCCGATCTACTACAGCCACGCCATCCTGAAGTCGCTGGCCGAGGCCCGCCATTCCGGCGCCGCCCCGCAGCTCGGCCCCGACGCCAAGAGCCAGGTGACGCTGCAGTACGAGAACGGCAAGCCGGTGCGCGCCACCGCGGTGGTCGTCTCCACCCAGCACGCCGACGGCCTGACCCAGGAGGAGGTGCGCGAGATCGTCCGTCCGCACGTCCTGAACGTCCTGCCCGCCGGCTGGATGTGCGACGAGGCGAACTTCTACGTCAACCCGACCGGGCGCTTCGTCATCGGCGGCCCGGACGGCGACGCCGGCCTGACCGGGCGCAAGATCATCGTCGACACCTACGGCGGCGCCGCGCCGCACGGCGGCGGCGCCTTCTCCGGCAAGGACCCGACCAAGGTCGACCGCTCCGCCGCCTATGCCGCGCGCTACCTCGCCAAGAACGTGGTCGCCGCCGGCCTGGCCGAGCGCTGCACCATCCAGCTTTCCTACGCCATCGGCGTGTCGAAGCCGCTGTCGGTCTATGTCGACACCCACGGCACCGGCACGGTCGACGAGGACCGGCTGTCGGAGGTCCTGCAGAAGCTGGTGGACCTGTCCCCGCGCGGCATCCGCACCCATCTCGGCCTGAACAAGCCGGTCTATGCCCGCACCGCCGCCTATGGCCATTTCGGCCGCGAGGCGGAGGCCGACGGCGGCTTCTCCTGGGAGAAGACCGACCTCGTCAACGACCTGCGCGCCGCCTTCTTCTAAGAGCGGCTTCTTCCAAGACCGGACCCGTCCGTCCGGGACGCAGGGGCCACGCGGCCCCTGCGTTCGTTTCGGGACCCTGCTGTCACGATGACCGACTCCTTCCTGGACTCGTCCAAAAGGCTCTACGGACGGCGCAAGGGGCGTCCGCTCCGCAAGCGCAAGACCGAACTGCTCGATGGGCTTTTGCCGTCGCTGGAAATCCCGGTGCCTCAGCCGGGCGACCGGATCGACCCCCATGCCCTGTTCGCCAACCCCATGCGCGACGTCTGGCTGGAGGTCGGCTTCGGCAGTGGCCACCACATGGCCTGGCAGGCGGCGAACAACCGCGACGTCGGCGTGATCGGAGCCGAGCCCTTCATCAACGGGGTGGCCGGCCTGCTCAAGCTGGTGGACGACGAGGGCGTGCAGGACAACGTCCGCATCCTGCCGGACGACGCCCGCCCGCTGCTCGACGCCTTGCCGGACGCCTCCATCGGGCGCGCCTTCGTGCTGTTCGCCGATCCCTGGCCGAAGAAACGCCATTGGGAGCGCCGCTTCATCGGCCCGGACAACCTGCCGCGTCTCGCGCGCGTGCTGAAGGACGGGGCGGAACTGCGGCTGGCCAGCGACGACATGGGGCTGGTGCGTTGGATGCTGGAGCACACCGTCCGGCACCCCGACTTCGAATGGACGGCCCGCGGCCCGTCCGACTGGCGTCACCGCATCGCGGACTGGCCGCCCACCCGCTATGAGGAGAAGGCCATCGAGGCCGGGCGAAAGCCGGTCTTTATGCGCTTCGTCCGCAAGGCGCGGGGGTAGACACCACCGGCTCTCCGTAATGCTCCACCACCGGGAACGGGTCGTAGAAGCGGTGGAGCAGGGCCTTCCAGCGGGCGTAGCGCTCGGACCCCCGGAAGCCTTCGGTGTGATCCTCCAACCGGTCCCAGCGGACGAGCAGCAGGTAGCGGTCCGGCGCCTCGAGGCAGGGCCGCACCTCCAGCCCGAGGAAGCCCGGAGTCGCGGCGATCAGGGGCTGCGCCTCGGCCATCGCCTGTTCGAAGGCCGGGCCCTGGCCGGGTTTGACCGCAAGGAGAGCCGTTTCGAGGATCACGGTGAGCGGCCTCCTCAGGCTGTTTTCCGTGCGGCGCGAAGGCCGCCGAAGCCTTGACCTTACCCCGCGCGGACCCGCTCACCAAGCGCCTGGCATAGGACCTTGCGGAAAAGCGCTTGCGGCTTGCTCCGGAATGTCTATATTCACCGCATGAACCCATACGGATCGGCGGCTCGGGAAACCGGGCCGGCGGGACGCTTTGCGGGTGGGCCTTGGCCCACTTATTTTTTTATCAGCGTATCGAATCCCCGTGTTGGTCCCAGGGCGCTGTGCCAGGGGAGACCGCGGGGGCGGGTCAGGTGGAATGGAAGCAACCGGTCGTATCGAGCAGATCATCACGCCGTCGGTCGAGGCCATGGGCTACGAACTCGTGCGTGTGCAGTTGACCGGTGGGCAGCGCATGGTTCTGCAGGTCATGGCGGAACGCGCCGACGGCGCGCCCATGACGGTCGAAGACTGCGCCGACATCAGCCGCGCGATCTCCGCGGTGCTCGACGTTGAAGATCCGATCAAGAGCGCCTACACGCTGGAGGTCAGTTCGCCGGGCATCGACCGGCCGCTGACCCGTCTGAAGGATTTCGAGCGTTTCGCCGGTTTCGAGGCCAAGCTGGAGACCCGGCTCGCCGTCGATGGCCGCAAGCGCTTCAAGGGCATGCTGAAGGGCGTCGAAGACGGCCTCGTGTGCATCGAATCGGAACAGGGAGCCGCCCGGCTGGAGTTCGACAACATCCTGCGCGCCAAGCTGGTCTTGACGGATGAATTGATCCGCGCCAGCCAGGGCCAGGGTTGACGGCCGCTCCGGGCTTCACTCGAAGAACAAACGCCAGTCCAGGAAGTGTGACGGATGGAACTGCTGCAAGTCGCTGACGCGGTTGCCCGCGAAAAGAACATCGACCGGGACGAGGTCCTGGAGGCGATGGAGCAGGCGATTCAGAAGGCCGGGCGCTCCAAGTACGGCCACGAGCACGACATCCGCGCCCGCATCGACCGCAAGACGGGCGACATCCACCTGACCCGCCACCTGGAGGTGGTTGAGGCGGTGGAGAACGAGGCGACCCAGGTGACCCTCGCCTACGCCCAGCGCCGCAAGCCCGGCGCCCAGCTCGGCGACTTCCTGGTCGATCCGCTGCCCCCCATCGACTTCGGCCGCATCGCCGCCCAGACGGCCAAGCAGGTCATCGTCCAGAAGGTCCGCGACGCGGAGCGCAAGCGCCAGTTCAACGAATACAAGGACCGCACCGGCGAGATCGTCAACGGTCTGGTCAAGCGCGTCGAATACGGCAACGTCACCGTCGATCTGGGCCGCGCCGAGGCGATCCTGCGCCGCGACGAGCTGCTGCCGCGCGAGCACTTCAAGAACGGCGACCGCGTGCGCGCCTATATCTTCGACGTGCGCGAGGAAGCGCGCGGCCCGCAGATCTTCCTGTCGCGCACCCATCCGATGTTCATGGCGAAGCTGTTCGCCCAGGAAGTGCCGGAGATCTACGACGGCATCATCGAGATCAAGGCGGTCGCCCGCGACCCGGGCAGCCGCGCCAAGATCGCGGTGCTCAGCAACGACAGCTCCATCGACCCGGTCGGCGCCTGCGTCGGCATGCGCGGCAGCCGCGTCCAGGCGGTCGTCGGCGAGCTGCAGGGCGAGAAGATCGACATCATCCAGTGGAACCAGGAGCCGGCGACGTTCATCGTCAACGCCCTGGCCCCGGCCGAGGTCGCCAAGGTCGTGATGGACGAGGACAACAGCCGCATCGAGGTGGTGGTGCCCGACGACCAGCTGTCGCTGGCCATCGGCCGCCGCGGCCAGAACGTGCGCCTCGCCACCCAGCTCACCGGCTGGGACATCGACATCCTGACCGAGCAGGAGGAGTCGGAGCGCCGGTCGGACGAGTTCCGCACCCGTTCGCAGCTCTTCATGGACGCGCTGGACGTGGACGACGTGATCGCCCATCTCCTGGTCGCCGAGGGCTTCACCTCCGTGGAGGAGATCGCCTACGTCGAGACCGAGGAGCTGGCCGAAATCGAAGGCTTCGACGAGGATGTGGCGGAAGAGCTGAAGCAGCGCGCCCTCAACTTCCTCGAGGAGCAGGACGTCCGCATGACCGAGAGGCGCCAGACGCTCGGCGTCGAGGACGCGGTGGCGGACGTCACCGGCTTCAGCCCGACCCTGCTGGTGAAGCTGGGGGAGAACGGCGTGAAGACGATGGACGACCTCGCCGACCTCGCCGCGGACGAGCTGCGCGACATTCTCGGCAAGGAGGCCCCGACGGAAGACGAGGCCAACGAGATCATCATGGCCGCCCGTGCCCACTGGTTCGACGGCGAGGAAGGCGCGCCCACCGCGGCGCAACCCTCCACCGACGACCAGGCGGCGCAGAGCTGAGCCGGGACTTAGGACGCACAAACGGTACGGATGGTTGGACTGAGCGACAGGAACGAACAGACTCCGGCGGACGGTGAACCGGACGACCTCGCGGTCGAAGGGGATGCGCTGTTGCCGGCGGACCTGGAAAAGGGTCCGCTGCGCCGCTGCATCGCCACCGGCACCGTGCAGCCGAAAGACGGCATGATCCGTTTCGTGGTATCACCCGATGGCGAGATCGTGCCCGATCTGGAGGAACGGCTTCCGGGCCGCGGCCTCTGGCTGTCGGGGGACAAGGCGGCCTTTACGAAGGCCATCGGCAAGAACATGTTCGCCAAGGCGGCGCGGCGCGCGGTGCGCGTCCCCCCCGATCTGGCGGAGCGGCTGGAGAAGCTGCTGGAGCGGCGGTGCCTGGATGCCTTCGGGCTGGCGCGCCGGGCCGGGCAGGCTCTGGCCGGATACGAAAAGGTGCGCGAGGCGCTGAAGACCAATCAGGTCGGACGCGCCGGACCGCCCTATCTGCTGGTCGAGGCCAGCGACGGTTCGCCCGACCAGCGGGGCAAGATCACAGCGCTGGCGCCGGATATGCCGGTTGTGGACCTGTTCAACGCCGCGGCGATGGCCGCGGCACTGGGACGGGAAAACGCCGTGCATGCGGTGGTGGCGCGCGGGAAGCTGGCCAAGGGATTGGCACGCGACTCCGCGCGTCTCAAGGGTATCAAAGGCTTTGTCGCCGGCTCTCCGCCGGCCGGCCACGTAAGCAACGTCTGACCATTCGGGAACCGATGACCGACAGCAACGACCAGGACCAAAAGAAAGTCTTGCACCTCTCCGGCTCCGGCAAAGGGAAGCTGGAGCTGAAGAAGCCGGTCGAGACCCAGGTCCGGCAGAGCTTCTCCCATGGCCGGTCGAAGCCCGTGACCGTGGAGGTCAAGCGTAAGCGGGCCGTGGAGAAGGGTGCTCTGCCGGGCGTGGCCGACGGCGGCGCCGCCGCGCGTCAGGCCGCCCAGGGCATCCCCGTCCGGGGTGGGCCGGGCCAGCGCCAGCGTGGCGGTGGCGGCGGCGCCGTCCGTCAACTGACCAACCAGGAACGCGAGGCGCGCATCCGCGCCCTGCAGGGGGCGGCCGAGGACAACCGCCGCCGCGCCGAGGAGGAGGCCGAGGCCGCCGTCCTGGCCGCAGAGGCCGCCGCCCGCGCCGCCGAGGAGGAGGCGTCCCAGCCGGCCCAGGTGGTCGAGGCGGAGCCGGAGATTCTCGACGCCGAGACTCTGCGCCAGCGCGAGCTGGCCGAGATGCGCGGCATCGAGGAGGCGGAGCGCGCCAAGGCCCAGGAGGCCGAACGCCGCCGCCAGGAAGAGGAAGCCAAGCGCAAGGAGGCCGACGAGGCCAAGCGCAAGGACACCGAACAGGCCCGTCCGCAGGGCGCTGGTGCCCGTCCCGCCGCCGGTGGCGCCGGTGCGCGCACCGCGGCCACCACGGAGGCTCCGGCCGCCCGTGGTCCGGGCGCTCCGGCCGCTCCCCGCTTCGGCGAGGAAGAGGACGACCGCCGCGGCAAGCCGGGCAACAAGAAGGCCCCGGCGCCGGCTCCGGTCCGCAAGGCCGCTCCGGGCGCCGACCGCCGCAAGGGCTCCAAGATGACCGTCTCGCAGGCGCTGAGCGACGATGGTGAGCGCACCCGTTCGCTGGCCGCCGTCCGGCGTGCCCGCGAGCGCGAGCGGCTCCGTCAGATGAGCCGTCAGGAGACGCAGAAAGTGACCCGCGACGTCGTGCTGCCCGAGGTCATCACCGTTCAGGAGCTGGCGAACCGCATGGCGGAACGCGGCGCCGACGTGATCAAGCAGCTCATGCGCATGGGCGTGATGGCCACCATCAACCAGACCATCGACGCCGACACGGCGGAGCTGGTCATCGCCGAGTTCGGCCACCGCGTGCGCCGCGTGTCGGAGGCGGACGTCGAGGTCGGGCTGCGCCTCAACGACGATGCGGAAACGGCGCTGGTGCCGCGTCCCCCGGTCGTCACGATCATGGGCCACGTCGACCACGGCAAGACCTCGCTGCTCGACGCCCTGCGTCAGACGGACGTGGTCAGCCGCGAGGCCGGCGGCATCACCCAGCACATCGGCGCCTATCAGGTGCAGTTGGAGTCGGGTGCGAAGATCACCTTCATCGACACGCCGGGCCACGCCGCCTTCACCGAGATGCGCGCCCGCGGCGCCAACGTCACGGACGTGGTGGTGCTGGTCGTCGCCGCGAACGACGGCGTCATGCCGCAGACGATCGAGGCGATCCATCACGCCAAGGCCGCGAAGGTTCCGATCATCGTTGCCATCAACAAGATCGATCTGCCCGACGCCAAGCCGGAGCGTGTCCGCCAGGAACTGCTCCAGCACGAGCTGGTCGTGGAGGAGCTGGGCGGCGACATCCAGACCGTGGAAGTGTCGGCCAAGGCCAAGCGCAACCTGGACAAGCTGGAGGAGGCCATCCTCCTGCAGGCGGAAATCCTCGAGCTGAAGGCCAACCCCGGCCGCACCGCCGAAGGCGTCGTGGTCGAGGCCAAGCTGGAGCGCGGCCGCGGTTCGGTCGCAACCGTGCTGGTCCAGCGCGGCACGCTGAAGGTCGGCGACGTCTTCGTCACCGGGTCGGAGTGGGGCCGCGTCCGCGCCCTGGTCAACGACCGCGGCCAGAGCGTCGAGCAGGCCGCCCCGGCCAGCCCGGTCGAGGTGCTCGGCCTCAACGGCACGCCGCTCGCCGGCGACGACTTCACCGTCGTCGAGTCGGAAGCCCGTGCCCGCGAGATCGCCGAGTTCCGCCAGCGCAAGAAGCGCGAAGCCGCCAACGCAGCGTCGGCCCGCGGCTCGCTGCAGGACATGTTCAGCCGCATCCAGGCCGGCGAGGCCAAGGAACTGCCGGTCGTCATCAAGGGCGACGTGCAGGGCTCCATCGAAGCGATCTCCAACGCCCTGGAGAAGCTCACGGCGGAGAACACCGAGGTCAAGGTCCGCGTGCTGCACGCGTCGGTGGGTGCGATCAACGAGTCCGACATCACGCTGGCGAACGCCTCCAACGCGATGGTCATCGGCTTCAACGTCCGCGCCAACCCGCAGGCCCGCGACATGGCCAAGCGCGACAGCGTCGAGATCCGCTACTACTCGATCATCTACAACGTGATCGACGACGTTAAGGCGGCCCTCACCGGCATGCTGTCGCCGACCCTGCGCGAGCGTTTCATCGGCTACGCCGAGATCCGCGAGGTGTTCAACATCACCAAGGTCGGCAAGGTCGCCGGCTGCATGGTCACGCAGGGCACCGTCAAGCGCGGCGCCGGTTGCCGCCTGCTGCGCGACAACGTCGTCATCCACGAGGGCACGCTCAAGACGCTCAAGCGCTTCAAGGACGAGGTCAAGGAAGTGCGCGAGGGTTACGAGTGCGGCATGGCCTTCGAGAACTACGACAACATCCTGGCTGGCGACATCATCGAAGCCTTCGAGATCGAGGAGGTGGCGCGCGAGCTGTAAGCCCGCCGCCGCACCCCGGCTCGACTTAGAGACGAACCGGCTTAGAGACGACAAGGGCGCCCATGCGCCCTTGTCGCGTTTTCGCGGAGGGACAAATCCCTCTCGCACCGCATTCGGGATCGACAGCATGAGAAAGAAACACGACCTGGCCGGAAAGCCGCCGTCCCAGCGCCAGCTCCGCATCGGCGAGGAAATCCGCCACGCCCTGGCGGACCTGTTCCGGCGCGGCGACTTCCACGACCCCGAACTGGCGGAACTGAACGTCACGGTGACCGAGGTGCGGATCAGCCCCGACCTGCGCAACGCCACCGCCTTCGTCACGCCGCTGGGCGGCGGCCCGATGGACGAGACGCTGTCGGCCCTGCGCCGCGCCGCCCCCTTCCTGCGCGGCCAGGTCGCCCGCGCCATCAACCTGCGTCACGCCCCGACGCTGAGCTTCGAGGCCGACACCTCCTTCGACTATGCCGGTCGCATCGACGACATTCTGCACAGCCCGGCGGTCGCCCGCGACGTCGGCTATCGCTCGCTCGCCGACCGTGTGAACGGCGACGACGACCATGATGACGAGGACGACGGCTGGGACGAGGAGGACGAGACCGAAACGGACGACCTCGACGACGATGAAGACATCGACGACGAGGATGAGGACGAAGACGACGGGGATGAGGGCAACGGCGGCGAGGGCGAGGGGCGCCGTGGCTCGTAAGCGGAGGGGCGAGCCGATCCACGGCTGGATCGTGCTGGACAAGCCGGCGGGGATGACCTCGACGCAGGCGCTGTCCAAGGTGCGGCGCCACCTGAACGCGGAGAAGGCCGGGCACGGCGGCACGCTGGACCCCATCGCCACGGGCATCCTGCCCATCGCGCTGGGCGAGGCGACCAAGACCGTCTCCTACGCCATGGACGGCGAGAAGACCTACCGCTTCACCGTGGCCTGGGGAACCCGCACCACCACCGACGACCGCGAGGGCTCGGCGGTGGAGACCTCCGCGGTGCGGCCCGACGCCGAGGCGATCCGCGCCGCTCTGCCCGCCTTCCTGGGCTTCGTCGAGCAGATCCCGCCGCAATATTGCGCGCTCAAGATCAACGGCGAGCGCGCCTACGACATCGCCCGCGAGGGGGAGGTGGTGGACATCGCCCCCCGCACCGTCCGCATCGACCGGCTGGAGCTGATCGAAATGCCGGACGCCGACCACGCGGTGCTGGAGGTGGATTGCGGCAAGGGCACCTATGTCCGCTCGATCGCCCGCGACCTCGCCGAACGGTTGGGGACGGTGGGGCACATCCGCGATTTGCGACGCCTGCGCGTCGGGTCTTTCACGCTGGACGGGGCGATTTCCCTGGACGATCTGACCGCGATGGAGCAAGGTGCCGCGGTCGAAAGACTTCTGCTGCCGATCGAGACCGCGCTGGACGACATCCCGGCGCTGGCCCTGACCGACGCGGAAGCGCACCGACTGAAGCACGGCCAGACGGTGGCACTCCTCACCCGGCAGGACCGCGAACGCCTCACGGCGCTGCGCGGCGATGTTGGTGGGGATGGCACCGTTATTGCGCTTTCTGGCGGAAAGCCGGTGGCGCTGGCGCGCGTGGAGGGGGCGGAGATCCGTCCGGTGCGCGTTCTCAACCTATGAACGATGGAGACCCCGATGTCGATCACTCCCGATCGCAAGCAGGAACTCATTAAGGACTATTCCCGCGGCACCAACGACACCGGCTCGCCCGAGGTCCAGGTCGCGATCCTGTCCGAGCGCATCCGGAACCTGACCGAGCACCTGCAGGGCCACAAGAAGGACTTCCACTCCCGCCGTGGTCTTCTGGTGATGGTCGGCCAGCGCCGCCGTCTTCTCGACTATCTCAAGAAGAAGGACAACAGCCGCTACGCCACGCTCATCGAGCGTCTGGGCCTGCGTCGCTGATTTCCAAAAGGCGTCCGTCCTGGTGACCGAACATCCGTCCCGATCAGCGCTCGACCCGCCGCGCCGCATTCCGGTGCACAGGGGAGTGTCGCGCTGGTTGGGGCGTGCGGCTGTTCGCGAAGGTATGTTTTAGTCAAACGGCCGGCCCGGACCTTCCGGGACCGGCCGTTTGATGTTTCAGGCCCTCCGAAGGGGTCTTCACATGCGGGGTCCGACGACCGATGACCCCGGCTTAGGCCAGCAATCCGGCGGGCCTAGGTGTCGGATGGAAGGAAGAATCCATGTTCAAGGTTTTCCGCAAAGAAATCGAATGGGGTGGACGCAAGCTGACGTTCGAGACGGGCAAGATCGCCCGTCAGGCCGACGGCGCGGTGCTGGTCACCTATGGTGAGACCACGGTCCTCTGCACGGTCGTCGGCGCCAAGTCGCCGAAGCCGGGCGTCGATTTCTTTCCGCTGACGGTCAATTACCAGGAAAAGTCCTTCGCAGCTGGCAAGATTCCCGGCGGCTTCTTCAAGCGTGAAGGCCGCCCGACGGAGAAGGAGACGCTGGTCAGCCGCCTGATCGACCGTCCCATCCGTCCGCTGTTCGCCGATGGCTTCCGCAACGAGACGCAGGTCATCTGCACCGTGCTCAGCCACGATCTGGAGAATGATCCGGACATCGTCGCGATGGTCGGCACCTCCGCCGCGCTGACGATCTCCGGCATCCCGTTCCTGGGTCCGATCGGCGCCGCCCGCGTCGGCTACGTCGACGGCCAGTATGTGCTGAACCCGACCATGGACGCCGTTGGCGGTTCCGCGCTCGACCTCGTTGTCGCCGGCACCCAGGACGGCGTGCTGATGGTCGAATCGGAAGCCAAGGAGCTGTCCGAGGAGATCATGCTGGGCGCCGTGATGTTCGGCCACAGCGGCTTCCAGCCGGTCATCGACGCCATCATCGATCTGGCCGAGCAGTGCGCCAAGGAGCCGTGGGACCTGCCGGAGCCGGCCTATGACCGCGCCGCCCTGAAGGCGAAGCTGCGCGCGACCGTCGGCGCCGACGTGGAGGCCGCCTACACCGAGACGGTGAAGCAGGTCCGCTACGAGAAGATCGGCGCCGCCAAGGCGAAGGCGCTGGAGGCTCTGGCCGAGGCCCACGAGACGCAGGCCATCGTGACCGAGTTCAAGGAGTTGGAGGCCGACATCCTGCGCGGCGCCGTTCTGAAGACCGGCCGCCGCATCGACGGGCGCGACACCAAGACGGTCCGCCCGATCGTGTCGGAGGTCGGCGTGCTGCCGCGCGCCCACGGTTCGGCGCTGTTCACCCGCGGCGAGACGCAGGCTCTGGTCGTCACCACGCTGGGCACCAGCCAGGACGAGCAGATCATCGACGCGCTGCAGGGCGAGTACCGGGAGCATTTCATGCTCCACTACAACTTCCCTCCGTACTCGGTGGGCGAGGCCGGCCGCATGGGCTCGCCGGGCCGCCGCGAGATCGGCCACGGCAAGCTGGCGTGGCGCGCCATCCACCCGCTGCTGCCGAAGAAGGAAGACTTCCCCTACACGCTCCGCGTGGTGTCGGAAGTGACCGAGTCCAATGGTTCGTCGTCGATGGCGACGGTCTGCGGCACCTCGCTGTCGCTGATGGACGCCGGCGCTCCGCTGGCGCGCCCGGTGGCCGGCATCGCCATGGGCCTGATCAAGGAAGACGACGGCTTCGCGGTCCTGTCGGACATCCTGGGTGACGAGGATCACCTGGGCGACATGGACTTCAAGGTGGCCGGCACCGACGCTGGCATCACCGCGCTCCAGATGGACATCAAGATCACCTCGATCACCGAGGAGATCATGAAGATCGCCCTGGGCCAGGCCAAGGACGGCCGTCTGCACATCCTGGGCGAGATGGCCCAGGCCCTGACCGGCGCCCGCGACGCGGTGAACGAGAATGCCCCGCGCATCACCGTGATCAACATCCCGAAGGAGAAGATCCGCGACGTGATCGGCTCCGGCGGCAAGGTGATCCGCGAGATCGTCGAGCAGACCGGCGCCAAGATCGACATCGAGGACGACGGCACGGTGAAGGTGGCCGCGGTGGACACCAAGGCCGCCCAGGCCGCCATCGACTGGATCAAGGGCATCGTCGCCGAACCGGAAATGAACGTGGTCTACACGGGCAAGGTCGTGAAGGTCGTCGATTTCGGCGCCTTCGTGAACTTCCTGGGTTCCCGCGACGGCCTCGTCCACATCTCCGAGCTGTCGCCGCAGCGCGTCGGCAAGGTGTCGGACGTGGTGTCGCAGGGTGACTCGGTGAAGGTGAAGGTCATCGGCTTCGACGACCGCGGCAAGGTCAAGCTGTCGATGAAGCAGGTCGATCAGGCCACCGGCGAAGACCTGACCAAGAAGGACGGCCCCGCCGCCTGATAGGGGTCTTTTTTCTCCCTTCCCCGCCCAGCGGGGGAGGTCGGGGAGGAGCAAGGCGCCGAAAGGCGCCTTTCTCTTTGGCTGAACGCCTACAGCCGCTCCGCACCAAAGGTGTCACAGGCGTTCAACTGGCCCGTTTCCAGACCTTTGCGGAACCACTGCACCCGCTGGGCGGAGCTGCCATGGGTGAAGCTGTCGGGGGTCACGGTGCCGCGCGACTGGCGTTGCAGGCGGTCGTCGCCGATGGCGCTGGCCGCCGTCAGCGCTTCCTCCACGTCGCCGGGCTCGATGATCTGGCGCTCGCGGTTCGCGTGGTTGGCCCACAGACCGGCGAAGCAGTCGGCCTGAAGCTCCAACCGCACCGACAGCCCGTTGGCCTCGCCCTGAGAGCCGGCACGACGCTGGGCCTGCTGCACTTGATCGGAGATGCCCAGCAGGTTCTGGACATGGTGGCCGACCTCGTGGGCGATCACATAGGCCTGGGCGAAGTCGCCCGGTGCGCGGAAACGGTCGCGCAGGTCGCGGTAGAAGCTGAGGTCGATGTACACCTTGCGGTCCTGCGGGCAGTAGAAGGGACCCATCGCCGCCTGGGCGAAGCCGCAGCCCGAATCCACCGTGCCGGAGAACAGCACCAGCGCCGGGTCCTGGTAGGTCCGGCCGACCTGCTGGAACTGGGCGGCCCAAGTGTCCTCCGTGTCGGCAAGGACGACGGAGACGAAGCGTTTCAATTCGTCGTCGGTTCCGTTGCTTGGAACGTCGGATTGCTCGTAACGGGCCTGCTCCTGCGGGACGGTGCCTTGCAACAGGTCCAGCGGATTGATGCCGAGCAGGAGCGACACCACCACGATCACCGCCAGCCCGCCGATGCCGATGCCGCCGCGCCCGATGGGAATGCCGATTCCACCCCTGCGGAAGCCGCCGCTTCCGGGCGCGCCGCGCCGGTCCTCGACATTCTCGCTCTCGCGACCGTCCTGCCACCGCATCGCCCGATCCTCCCCCGACGCATTGCGACAGGAAAACCAGCGAAAGGGCGTGGCTGTTCCGGCGCTCCGCCGGATGCGTCAACCACGCGCTTGACCGAAAGCGGGGCCGTGCCATTTCCTAAGGCATGAACCACCGCTCCTTCGTCCCGACGGAACCCGCAACCGACACCGGCCCGCTGCCCTTTCGCGTGCACTGGTGGCAGGCTTTGGTCTTCTGGCTGCTGACCAACACCTATGGTGTGTTCGAGCGGGGTGGGGAACCGTTTCCCGGCTATCAGCCCTCGCCCCTGCAGCCGCCGGGCTGGGCCTTTCCGGTCGTCTGGTTCAGCATCAGCCTGATCCAGCTCTGGGGCTGCGTGCGGCTGCTGAACGCCCCCTGGACGATCCGCTGGCGTCCGGCGCTGATCGGGATGCAGGGGGCGCTGTGGCTGCTCTACGCCAGCTTCGGATTCGCCTATTTCACGATGGGCAGCCCGATCCTGGCGGCGGCCTGGACCATCGCCTACTTCATCATCGCCTCGACCTGCGTGCTGCTGGTCTGGCCGGACGACCGCGCCATCGCGTCGAGCTGGCTGCCGCTGGTGCTGTGGACCGGCTTCGCCTCCATCGTCGCCATTCATGGCGTCGTCCTGAACCCGGACCCGCTGTTCGGTCTGGGGCCGGGGTTGGGGACGCGCTGATCAGCCGCGGTAGCGGTGGGTCGCCCCGGTGAAGTCCTCCGCGAGATAACCGTCTTCGCCGTCAGGCCGCACCCAGCCCGGTGCGGCGGGGGCCTTGCCATGACCGCCGGGGATGTCCAGCACGTAGGTCGGCTGGCACAGCCCGGAAACGCGCCCGCGCAACCCCTTCACCAGCGCCTGCCCCTCGGCCAGGGACGGGCGGAAATGGCTGGTGCCGGCGGCGAGGTCGGGATGGTGCAGGTAATAGGGTTTGATCCGGTTGCGCACCAATCCCCGGAACAGAGTTTCCAAGGTTGCCGCGTCGTCGTTGATGCCCTTGAGCAGCACGGTCTGGCCCAGCAGGGGAATGCCGGCATCGGCCAGCCGGGCGATGGCGCCGCGCGCCTCCTCCGTCAATTCGCTGGCGTGGTTGACGTGGACGGCCATCCAGGTCGCCACGTCCGGCGCCTTCAGCGCCTCCACAAGCTCCGCCGTGACGCGCGCCGGGTCGGCGACGGGGATGCGGGTGTGCAGCCGGACCACCCCGACATGGGGAATGTCGGACAGGCTGCGGACGATGTGGGACAGACGCCGCGGCGACAGCAGCAGGGGATCGCCGCCGGTCACCACCACCTCCCACACCTCGGGATGCGTACGCACGTACGCCAGGGCCGCGTCCAGTTCGTCGGGCGACAAGGCCTCACCGCCGGGGCCGACCATTTCCCGCCGGAAGCAGAAACGACAGTAGACCGCGCAGGCGTGCAACGGCTTCAGCAAAACCCGGTCGGGATAGCGGTGGACGATGCCCTTCACCGGGCTGCGCGCCACGTCGCCGATGGGGTCCTCGCGCTCCTCCGGCGCGGTGTACGCCTCCTCCGGAGAGGGGACGTACTGCGCGTACAGGGGATCGCCGGGCGCGGCGTTCTCCAGCGTCTCCAGCAGGTACGGGGTCAGGGCGATGGCGTAGCGGTCGGCCACGGCGGCCACGGCCGCGCCCGCCGCGGGCGTCATCAGCCCGGCGGCCACCAGATCGGTCACGCTGTGGGCTGCCTTCATCGCTCGTTCCCGATCCGCCGCTTTGCGCCTAGTATGAGAGGCCCGCTCTTACTCCCGCAGGACCCATGCTGTCGACTCTTCCCCGCCTGATCGGCCACCGCGGCGCCAAGGAAAGCGCGCCGGAAAACACGCTCGCCAGCTTGCGCGAAGCCGCCCGCCAGGGCGCCGCCTGGGTCGAGGTGGACGTGATGCTGACCCGCGACCGCGTGCCGGTGCTGATCCACGACGACACGTTGGAACGCACCACCAGCGGCGCCGGGCCGGTGCCGGACCTGACCCTGGCGGAGCTGAAGGCGTTGGACGCCGGTTCCTGGTTCGACGCCCGTTTCGTGGGCGAAACGGTGCCGACCCTGGAGGAGGCGCTGGGCGTGATCCGCAAGTTGGGCCTGGGTCTGAATCTGGAGATCAAACCCTATCCCGGACAGGAGGTGCCGACGGCGGAGGCCGCGCTGGATCTGCTGAAGCGGCTGTGGCCCGGCGGCCTGCCCCTGCTGGTGTCCAGCTTCGAGGTGCCTTGCCTGGAGGTGGCGCGCGATCTTGCGCCGGAGATTCCGCGCGGTTACCTGCTGTGGGACCCGCCCGCCGACTGGGCGGCCATCGCCGACCGCATCGGTGCGGCCACGCTGAACGTCCATCAGGACCGCCAGACGGCGGAAAGCGTCGCCTCCTACCGCGCCACCGGGCGCCCGGTGCTGGCCTACACGGTCAATGACGCGGCGCGGGCGCGGACGCTGTTCGGCTGGGGCGTGGCCGGTGTCTTCACCGACGCGCCGGGCCGGCTGGCGGCGGATCTGGCGGAACAGGCACCCCTGTGAAGCGGTTGCCCTTGGGGCTGCCGGTTGACGCTTGGGGAACTGTGGCCGTGACAGATTTTTTTCTAACACCGCGAATCCGCTCGTCCGCACGGAAATTTCCTCATATATAGATCGCTCATGGCGGCAGGGCCGTCGGGGGCAGGACTCCCGGCGGCGTTTTTCGTCGTCTTTCGGGTCGCGCTGTCCGGGCGCCCCTGCGCGGGCGCTCTCTTGGTCTTGGAGGTTTCGTTGAAGGCGCTTAAGCCGTTGCTGATGTCTGGCCGGGAGGTTCTGCCGCTCGTCGAGGGTGGCAAGGGAATTGCCGTCTCCAACGGGGAAAGCTCGGGCGCCTGGGCGGCGGCCGGGGGTGTCGGCACATTCTCGGGCGTGAACGCCGACAACTACGACGAGAACGGGAACCTCCTCCCGCAGGTCTACCACGGCAAGACCCGGCGCGAGCGCCATGACGAGCTGATCAATTTCGGCATCCAGGGCGGCATCGCGCAGGCGCGCATCGCGCACGAGGCCTCGAACGGCCAGGGCCGCATCCACATGAACGTCCTGTGGGAGATGGGCGGCGCCGAGCACATCCTGCACGGCGTGCTGGAAGGCTCCCAGGGCATGATCCACGGCGTCACCTGCGGCGCCGGCATGCCCTACCGCGTGGCGGAGATCGCCGTGCGCTACGGCGTGCATTACTACCCCATCGTGTCCTCGGCCCGCGCGTTCCGCGCCCTCTGGCTGCGCGCCTACCACAAGTTCCGCGAGAATCTGGGCGGCGTGGTCTACGAGGACCCGTGGCTGGCCGGCGGCCACAACGGCCTGTCCAACTCCGAGGACCCGCTGAAGCCGGAGGACCCGTTCCCCCGCGTCCTGGCGCTGCGCCAGATGCTGAACAGCTTCGGCCTGAACGATACCCCCATCGTCATGGCGGGCGGCGTCTGGTGGCTGTCGGACTGGGAGGACTGGATCGACAACCCCGACCTCGGCCCGGTGGCCTTCCAGTTCGGCACGCGCCCGTTGCTCACCCAGGAGAGCCCGATCTCCAACGCCTGGAAGCACCGCCTGCTGACGCTGAAGGAAGGCGACGTCTTCCTGAACCGCTTCTCGCCGACGGGCTTCTACTCCTCCGCCGTCAAGAACCCGTTCCTGATGGACCTGATGGCCCGGTCGGAGCGTCAGGTGGCCTATCTGCCCAAGCCGGTGGGCGAGCATTCCGCCGAGCTGCCGCTGGGGCCGCGCGGCCGCCCGGTCTATGTGACCGAGACGGACAAGGCCCGCGCCGAGGGCTGGCTGTCCCAGGGCTTCACCAGCGGCCTGAAGACGCCGGACAGCACGGTCATCTTCGTCACGCCGGAGCAGGCGGAGCGCATCCACCGCGACCAGGTGGACTGCATGGGCTGCCTGTCGGCCTGCAACTTCTCCAACTGGGCGCAGAACGAGGAAGGCACGAACGGCAAGCGCGCCGATCCGCGCTCCTACTGCATCCAGAAGACCCTGCAGGCGGTCAGCCACACCGACGACTGCGAAAACCAGCTCATGTTCGCCGGTCACAACGCCTTCCGCTTCGCGTCGGACCCCTACTACAAGGACGGCTTCATCCCGACCGTGAAGCAGCTGGTCGAGCGGATCGCCACCGGATACTGACGCCGGCCGACGGTGGGCTTGCCAGGGTGATTGCGGGGGGCGCTTGCCCCCTGACCTGAAATCGTTCTAAAGTGAACGGGCTGCGGCAGATCGCCGCGGTCCGTTTCGCGTTCCGACTTTGTGACCAGAACCAGGGCGAACAGACCACGATGACTGGCAACCGACCCTTCAAGCGCGCCCTCGACCGCCTGCAGACGGCCGGCTTCCGCCCGACGCGCCAGCGTCTGGGGCTGGCCCGCCTGCTGTTCGAAGGGGAGCACCGCCACGTCACCGCCGAGCAGCTCCACACCGAGGCCATGGGGGCGGATCTCCGGGTGTCGCTCGCCACGGTCTACAACACGCTGAACCAGTTCACCGCCGCCGGCCTGCTGCGCGAGGTGGTGGTGGAGGCGGGCAAGTCCTACTTCGACACCAACACCAGCGACCATCACCATTTCTTCCTGGAAGGGACCGGCCGGCTGGAGGATATCCCCGGCGACGACGTGGTCGTGCAGCATCTGCCGGCGGCCCCGCCGGGCACGCGCATCGCCCGTGTGGACGTGATCGTGCGGCTGAGCGCGGACCAGGGCGACGACCGCTAGAAAGCTAAGGGGCCAATGGCCGCTTGCGGAAAAAATCCGTCTCCCAGCCGGATCTTCGGGGAATTTCCGGAACATTGACGCCTTTGGGGAGCAATGGCATAAGCCGTAGCCGAGGCTCGGCCGCCGGAGGCCCCACGCCCGCACGCGGCCAGGCCGGACAGAACCCCGTCTGGAGAACGCCGCCATGTCGCTGAAGGGCACGAAGACCGAGCAGAACCTCAAGGCGGCTTTCGCGGGTGAGAGCCAGGCCAACCGCCGCTATCTCTATTTCGCCCAGAAGGCCGATGTGGAGGGCCACAACGAGGTCGCCGCCGTCTTCCGCTCCACCGCGGAGGGCGAGACCGGTCACGCCCACGGCCATCTGGAATTTCTGGAGGAGGCCGGCGACCCGATCACCGGCCTGCCCATCGGCGACACGGTGAGCAACCTGAAGGCCGCCATCGCCGGCGAGACCCACGAATACACCGACATGTATCCGGGCATGGCCCGCACCGCCCGCGAGGAAGGCTTCGAGGAGGTCGCGGACTGGTTCGAGACGCTGGCCAAGGCCGAGCGGAGCCACGCCGGCCGGTTCCAGAGGATGCTGGACCAACTGTCGTCATGACCCTCCGTCGGACCGAGATCACCCGCGCCGACATCCTTCCCCTGGACCGCTATGCCCTTGAACGCGCCGCCCGCCGCAGCGCGTTGGTCGCCGTGAAGAAGAGGCGCCGGGTCGCGGTCGGCCCCTACGCCGTCGTCCATTTCGAGAGTTACGAGACGATGTGGCAGCAGGTCCACGAGATGCTGTTCATCGAGCGGGGCGGCGAGGCGCAGATCGACGGTGAGCTTCGCGCCTACAACGGTCTGATCCCCAAGGGGGCGGAGCTGGTCGCCACGGTGATGTTCGAGATCGCCGACCCGGCGCGCCGCGCCGCCGAGCTTGGCCGGCTGGGCGGGGTGGAGCGGACGGTGACGCTGCGCTTCGCCGGCCACACGGTCGCCGCCCGGCCGGAGGAGGACGTGGAGCGCACGAACGAGGCGGGCAAGGCGTCCGCCGTCCAATTCCTGCATTTCGGTTTCACGCCGGACCAGATCGCCGCCTTCCGCATCCCTGATACGGAGGTGATCCTCGGCATCGGCCATCCCCATTACGGCCACATGGCGGTGATGCCGGAGGCGGTGCGGGCGGAGCTTGCGGGGGATTTCTGGTAGAGGGTGCCCGCCCGTTATTCGAACGTCTCGTCCTTGTAGGCGCCCCAGAACTCCCCACGGCTCATCCAGCCACGATAGCCCTTCAGGTCCACCTCGCACCACTCGCCCTTGCATTTGCGCAGCCAGCCGATCACCCCCGGCTGGGCGCGGGCCACCACGGCGGCGTCGCTGTGCGGCTCCTTGCGGACGGTGCGGATGTCGCCGGTGATGACGACGCTGCGCTTGCCCGACAGCATGCTCTGGTGCACCCAGCCCTCGCTGCCTTCCCAGTCGCGGATGCGGCGCCAGGTGTCGAACTCCTGGGTGATCTCCACCGGCATTTCCTTGCGGGTGAACACCCATTCGATGGGATAGCGCACATTGGGGCCGGTGCGCGCGTTCACCTCGCCCGAGCGCAGCGAGACGAAACGGGGGATCGGCAGGCCCGAGGCGTGGGTCGGGTCCTTCTCGCGCCGCCCGCCCTCGGACGCGCCGGCGGAGGACGTAACCGGGGCGGTGGTGGCCAGAGTGGCGGCAGCCAGCGCCAGAATGGCAAGCGCGCGGCGGATGGCAGACGTCGTCGGCAACGGCAACACCGGCAGCCCCGTGCTGTGAGATCGAACGGATTTAAGTCGGAGGCACTATAATTAGGGGTAGCCGCCAGGGGCAAGCCCAAGGCGCGGGCGGCGGCTCTTGTCACATCATGGAGCCGTGCGGCGCGCCGAATCGTCACTGCCATCTGGACAGCTTCCCAACCGCTTGATAGGACAAGCGTCGGCCCGGAATGGGGGAGGCACCGTCCAATGACTGAAAAGAAGAAGCCGCTCGTCGTCGTCACCCGCAAATTGCCCGACGTCATCGAGACGCGGATGATGGAGCTGTTCGACGCACGGCTGAACTCCGACGACGAACCCCTGTCCCACGCCCAGCTCATCGAGGTGGCGCAGGTGGCCGACGTGCTGGTCCCCACCGTCACCGACCGGATCGACCGCGAGGTGATCGAGAAGGCCGGGCCGCAGCTCCGCCTCATCGCCTCCTTCGGGACGGGCGTGGACCACATCGACCTGAAGGCGGCGCGGGAGCGCGGCATCAGCGTCACCAACACGCCGGGCGTTCTGACCGAAGACACGGCGGACATGACCATGGCCCTGCTGCTGGCGGTCGGCCGCCGGCTGGCGGAGGGCGAGCGGCTGGTCCGCTCCGGCCAGTGGAAGGGCTGGGGGCCGACGACGATGCTCGGCCACCGCATCCAGGGCAAGCGGCTGGGCATCCTCGGCATGGGCCGCATCGGGCAGGCGCTGGCGCGCCGGGCGCGCGCCTTCGGCATGTCGATCCACTACCACAACCGCCGCCGCGTCTATCCCGACGTCGAGCAGGAGCTTGAGGCGACCTATTGGGACAGCCTGGACCAGATGCTGGCGCGCATGGACGTGGTGTCCATCAACTGCCCGCACACCCCGGCCACCTACCATCTGCTGTCGGAGCGCCGGCTGAAGCTGCTGCGTCCGCACTGCTTCATCGTCAACACCTCGCGCGGCGAGGTCATCGACGAGACGGCGCTGACCCGGATGCTGTCGAAGGGCGAGATCGCCGGCGCCGGCCTCGACGTGTTCGAGCATGAGCCGGCGGTGAACCCGAAGCTGCTGCGGCTCGACAACGTGGTCCTGCTGCCGCACATGGGCTCCGCCACCATCGAGGGCCGCATCGACATGGGCGAGAAGGTCATCATCAACATCAAGACCTTCGCGGACGGCCACGCCCCGCCCGACCGCGTCCTGGAAACGCTGCTGTAAGGCGGTGGGAGAGGGCGTCTAGAGGACGCCCTCATACAGGCTGGCCATGGGGATCTCGATCCCGACCGAGGGGAAGCGCAGCGTCCCACCCCCGATGAGGTCACGGACAACCCAGCTCTGTTCGTCCTCGCGGTGCCACAGTTCGGCATAGCGCTTCGTCGAGTCGAGCAGCAGGATTTCCTGCACAGACGGGATTTCCCGGTAGATCGCCAGCTTCCGGCCACGGTCGAACTGGGCGGTGGACGGCGACAGGATCTCCACGATGATGGTCGGGTCCACTGTCCCCGGCTTGCTCGACGTCGGTCCGCACGCAATGGCAACATCGGCCTGGAACCAAGCATCGTCACGATCGGGCAGGCGAATGCCGGCTTCGACCCGCGCCCGGCAGGGCGGGCGGAGACGTTTCCCGAACTCGACGACGATGTTGGCCGCGAGAAGAGCGTGTGCGTCGGACGGCGGAGCCATGGCGATCGGTTGGCCGCCAACCAGCTCATAGCGCGCGTCGGTCCCATCGTCCCAGACGAGGAACTCATCCACGGTCATCGGGCGGGGTGCCGGATCGCTCATGCCCATGAGTATGGCCCTCTCCTTCCCGCCGTCCAAGGGCTCGCCGCGGCTATTTCGCGGCCAGCCCGCCGCCCAGCTCGATGCGGACCTCGACCACGCCGGGCTCGTCCAGGTTCTCCTTGCGGATGAAGCCCAGCGCGCGGCACATGCCCAGCATGTTGGTGTTCTCGCGCAGAACCTCGCCGTACACCTCCTTGATCCCGCGGGAGCGGGCGTAGTCCAGGATCTTGTTCATCAGCTGGTAGCCCAGCCCCTGGCCCTTCATGTCCGACCGCACCATCACGGCGTATTCGGCGCGCAGATTGTCGGGGTCGGCGGTGATGCGCACCACGCCGTACATGATGGTCTCACCCGTCTCCGGGTCTGGCCCGACGGCGACCAGCCCCATCTCGCGGTCGTAGTCCATCTGGGTCAGGCGGGCGGCGGCCTGGTGCGACAGACGCTTCAGCGGCGCGAAGAAGCGCAGGCGCAAGTCCTCCTGCGTCTGGTTGGCCACCATGTGGTGCACCAGCGGCTCGTCCTCCGGCAGGATCGGGCGGACGACGAACTGGCGGCCATCCTTGATGGTGATCCGGTCCTCCAGCCCCTTGGGGTAGGGGCGGATGGCCAGACGCTTCGCGCCGGGCAGGGCCGGCACGCCGACCTTGATGCGGGCGTCCAGCGCCAGCACGCCTTCCGAGTCGGCGAGCAACGGGTTGACGTCCAGCTCGACGACCTCCGGGAAATCGACGATGAGCTGCGAGATCTTGTTCAGCGTCAGCGCCACCGCCTCCAGATCGACCGCGGCGCGCGAGCGGTAGCCCTGCAACTGGCGCCAGATGCGGGTGCGGCCCATCAGTTCGGTCGCCAGCTTCATGTTCAGCGGCGGCAATGCCAGCGCATAGTCCTCCACCACCTCCACCCCGATGCCGCCCTCGCCGAACAGCAGGACGGGGCCGAACAGCTCGTTCTCCGTCATGCCGACGATCAGTTCGTAGGCGTCGGCGCGCACCGCCATCTCCTGGACGGTGAAGCCCTCGATGCGGGCGTCGGGCACCGCCTCGCGCACGCGGGCCAGCATCGCTTCGGCCTCGGCCTTGACCTCCGCCGGCTCGGTCAGGTGCAGGGCGACGCCGCCGACGTCCGACTTGTGGGTGATGTCCGGCGACAGGATCTTCAGCGCCAGCGGCCCGCCGATCATCTCGGCGCAGTGGGCGGCCTCCTCCGGCGTGTCGGCGCGGCGGGTGTCCACCACCGGGACGCCGTAGGCGGCGAGCACGCGCTTGGCCTCATACTCGCTCAGCCAGTCGCGCTTCTCTGCGATGGCGCGGGAGATGATCTTGCGCACCGTGATGCCGTCGGGCTGGAAATCCTCCGGAACCGACGGCGGGGTCTCCATCAGCAGCTCCTGGTTCCGGCGGTATTCCACCAGATGCAGGAAGGCGCGCACCGCGTGGCTCGGCGTGTCGTAGGTGGGGACGCGGTTGGCGGCGAACAGCTTGCGCGCCTCCGCCGCCGTGTTGTCGCCCAGCCAGCTCGTCAGCACCGGGTGCTTGCGCGTCTTGTTGGCGATCATGGTGTCGACCACCGCCTGCGCGGCGGCCAGCCCGTCGGTCACCGCGGTCGGGCAGTTCAGCACCAGCACGGCGTCGTTGTTGGGGTCGGCCATCAGCGCGTTCAGCGCGTCGGCGTAGCGCTTGGGCGGGGCGTCGCCGCCGATGCGCAGCGGGTTACGGGCGCTGCCGGCGCCCAGCGCCTTCTCCAGCGCGTCCATCGTTTCCGGCGCGAACTGGGCCAGCCGCCCGCCGGACAGGATCAGGCTGTCGGTCGCCATCACGCCCATGCCGCCGCCGTTGGTCAGGATGGCCAGCCGGTCGCCGGTGATCGGCGACCCGGTGCCCAGCGTGCCCACCGCGTCGAACAGCTCGTCCAGGCCGCTGACGCGCAGGATGCCGGCGCGGCGGAAGGCGGCGTCATAGACGGCGTCGGACACCGCCAGCGCCCCGGTGTGGGAGGTGGAGGCCTCCAGCGCCTCGTCGGTGCGGCCGGACTTGATGACGATCACCGGCTTCTGGCGGGCGGCGGAGCGCGCCGCCGACATGAACTTCCGCGCGTCGCTGATGCTCTCGATGTAGAGCAGGATGGCGCGCACGTTGGCGTCGCCGGCCAGATAGTCCAGCAGGTCGCCGAAATCGACGTCCGCCTTGTCGCCCATCGAGATCAGGTGCGAGAAGCCGATCCCCCGCGCCGTCGCCCAGTCGGCGATCGAGGTCACCACCATGGAGGACTGCGCCACCAGCGCCACGTCGCCCTTCTTCGGGGTGACATGGCCGAAGCTGGCGTTCAAACCGCGGCCCGGCACCATGATGCCCAGGCTGTTGGGACCCAGCACGCGCATCAGGTGGGGCTTCGCCGCCTCGCGCAGGGTCTGGGTCTGCTCCTTGGAAAAGCCGCTGGAGATGACGATGGCCGCCTTGGTTCCGCGCTTGCCCAGCGCGTCGACGGTGGCCGTCACGGTGGCGGCCGGGGTGCAGATCACCGCCAGATCCGGCGTGACCGGCAGATCGTCCACCGACTTGTAGGTCAGCACCCCCTCGACCGCGCGCTCGCCGGTCACCGGCATGATCGGGCCGTCGAACCCGGCGTTGAACAGGTTGCGGGCCACCACGGCGCCGATGGTGTTCGGCTTTCGGGTCGCCCCGATCAGGGCGATGGAGGCGGGCTTGAACAGGCGGTCGAGGTTGCGAACGGTCATGGCCGGGTTCCGGAGGTTCGTCTCACACAGCAAGGCTCGAACAGCCGCCATTCCGCTAAAGATCGGACCGGGGCTGTCGACTTGCAATCTGGAGTAAGGAGGCAATCGCGGGACGGGAACGCGACCGATCGCCACTCATGTTGCAGTGCAACATACACATTGGTCATACCTTTGTACAGGCGCCCTTTGTCGCGCCCCCCTTCCGTACCGGATAGCCCTGCCGCGCATCGGGGCTTGAGCGGGCGGGCGCGATGCTCCACCCTGTTGACCCTCAACGGAAAAAACAGGGAGCGGGAGCCATGAAGGTCGGGATCGTCGGGGCCGGCGCGGTGGGCGCCACGGCGGGATTCGCCATGGTGATGAGCGGTTCGGCCAGCGAGGTCGTGCTGGTCGACATGAACGAGAAGCTGGCCGCGGCCCAGGCGCAGGACATCGCCCACGCCGTGCCCTTCGCCCGCGCCGCCCAGGTGCGCCACGGCGGCTACGCGGCGCTGGCCGGGGCCGGCGTGGTGGTGCTGGCCGCCGGCGTAGCGCAGCGCCCCGGCGAGACGCGCCTGCAACTGCTGGAGCGCAACGCGGCGGTCTTCGGCGCCATCATCCCGGCGGTCCTGGCGGCGGCGCCCGACGCGATCCTGCTGGTGGCGACCAACCCGCTGGATGTGATGACGCAGATCGCCACCCGCATCTCCGGCCTGCCGCCGTCGCGGGTGATCGGCTCCGGCACGATTCTCGACACCGCGCGGTTCCGCGCGCTTCTGGCTGACCGGCTGGGGGTGACGGCGAAGTCGGTGCACGCCCATGTGGTGGGCGAGCATGGCGATTCGGAAGTCCTGCTGTGGTCCGGCGCCACCGTGGCCTGCCTGCCGGTGGACCGCGGCGCCGAGCGGCTGAAGCGTCCCCTGACCGCGGAGGACCGCGCGGCCATCGACGAGGGCGTGCGCCGGGCCGCCTACCGCATCATCGACGGCAAGGGCCACACCGCCTTCGGCATCGCCGGCGGCCTGTCGCGCATCGTCGCGGCCATCGCCGGGGACGAGCGGGCGGTGCTGACCTGCTCCATCCTCAACGACGAGGTGCTGGGCGTGCCGGACGTGGCGCTGTCGCTGCCGCGGGTGATCGGGGCGGGCGGCGTCCTGGAGACGGTGATGCCCGACCTGTCGGAGGAGGAGGCGGCGGCGCTGAAGCGCAGCGCGGAAATCCTGAAGGAGGCGGTGACCTCGGTGGAGAAGTCGCTGCCGTGATGGGGTGAGGAGGAAAGCGGGGCCGGTTCGCGTTGCAGGACCGGCCCCGCAGTGCGGAGCCGGCCCTTGCAACCCGTCCAGTCGAGAGGCGCGTCAGACCACCGGGCCGGGCTGGCCCTTGGTGGTGGCGGCGGCGCGCTCCATGCCTTCCTGGATCTTCTTGGCGGCTTCCTGCTCGTCGCCCCAGCGCAGGATCTTCACCCACTTGTTCTTTTCCAGATCCTTGTAGTGCTGGAAGAAGTGGGCGATCTGCTCGGTGGTGATCTCCGGCAGGTCCTTGTAGGACTTCACGTTGCTGTAGAACGGGTGCAGCTTGTCGACCGGAACGGCCAGCAGCTTCTCGTCCTCGCCGCCCTCGTCCTCCATGAACAGCACGCCGATCGGGCGCGAGCGCAGCACGGCGCCCGGAATGACCGAATGGCGGCCGACCACGCAGACGTCCACCGGGTCGCCGTCACCCGACAGGGTGTGCGGGATGAAGCCGTAGTTGCAGGGGTAGTACATGGCGGTGTGCAGGAAACGGTCGACGAACATCGCGCCCGACTCCTTGTCGATCTCGTACTTCACCGGCTCGCCGCGCAACGGGATCTCGATGACCACGTTCACGTCCCACGGGGCGTTCTTGCCGACCGGAACCTTGCTGAGATCCATGGAAAACCATCCTTCGACTGCAAAAGCGGGTTGCGCTTGGTTGTGGACGCGGGCCAAAGCTCCCGGCGCCGCGCGCGCGGAGTTTAGGCAGATGCGGGCATAAGTCAAAGCCACTTGCGCAGGTGCGGCAAAGGGACGAGCCTTCGCCATGCCCCACATCCTTCTTGCGCTGCTCTGCCTCGCCTTTTTTCCCCTTGCGGCGCGGGCCGAATCCCCCGCGAAGGCTGTCCACGCCATCGCTATGCATGGCGACCCCGCCTATCCGCCGGATTTCGCGCATTTCGCCTACGTCGATCCCGACGCGCCGAAGGGCGGCACGCTGCGCCAGGCGGTGACCGGCGGCTTCGACACGCTGAACCCCCATGTGGTCAAGGGCGTGCCCGCCCTGGGGCTTGGTTTCGTCTTCGAAACGATGCTTGCCCGCTCGTGGGACGACCCCTTCTCGCTCTATGGTCTGCTGGCCGAGAGCCTGGAGGTGCCGGAGGACCGCGGTGGCGCCGTCTTCCATCTCAACCCCGCCGCGCGCTGGCACGACGGGACGCCGGTGACCGCCGCCGACGTGCTGTTCTCGCTGGAGGTCCAGCGCGCCCATGGCACGCCGAACCGCCGCCAGTTCTACGCCAAGGTGGCGAGCGCCGAGGCGCCGGACGAGCGCACCGTCCGCTTCGCCTTCGTTCCTGGCCCGGACGGGCGTTTCGACCGTGAGATGCCGCTGCTGATGGGGCTGATGCCGATCCACGCCAAGGCGTGGTGGGCGGGGCGGGACTTCGCCGCCACGACGCTCGACCCGCCGCTGGGCAGCGGCCCCTACCGGGTCAAACAGGCGGAGGCCGGGCGGCGCATCGTCTACGAGCGGATGGCCGACTACTGGGGGCGGGACCTGCCATCGCGGCGCGGGTTGTTCAACGCCGACACGCTGGATTTCACCTATTACCGCGACGACTCGGTGGCGCTGGAGGCGTTCCTGGCCGGGCAGGGCGACGTGCGGCGCGAATCCGACCCCGCCAAATGGGCCACCGGCTACGACGGCCCGGCGCTCCGCGCGGGGCGGATCGTGCTGGAGGAGTTGCCGCACCGCCGTCCGGAGTTCGCCCGCGGCCTGATCTTCAACACCCGGCGTCCACCGTTCCAGGACATCCGGGTGCGGCGGGCGCTGGGTCTCGCCACCGATTTCGCCTGGATCGGCAAGACCCTCTTCCATGGCGCGCTGGTCCGCACGGCGAGCTATTACCCGAATTCCGAACTGGCGGCGGAGGGGCTGCCGGGACTGGAGGAACGGGCGGTGCTGGAGCCCTTCCGCGACCGCCTGCCGCCGGAACTGTTCACCGAACCCTTCACCCTGCCGCGCACCGACGGCAGCGGCCCGGCGGGCGCGCGGGGCAACCTGCGCGAGGCGCTGCGCCTGCTGGCGGAGGCCGGCTGGCGGGTGAGCGGCGGGCGGCTGACCGACGGGGCGGGGCGTCCCTTCGCCTTCGAAATCCTGCTGGGCAACCCGGCGGACGAGCGGGTGGCCCTGGAATACGCCCGCTCGCTGGAGCGGCTGGGCATCGCCGCCACGGTGCGCACGGTGGACAACGCGCAGTACCAAGCGCGGCTGGATCGTTTCGATTTCGACATGACCCTGCGCTGGTGGATCTCCAGCCTCTCGCCGGGCAACGAGCAGCTTTACTATTACGGGTCCGAGGCGGCGGACCAGCCGGGCAGCCGCAACTACCCCGGCATCCGCGACCCGGCGGTGGACGCCATCGCCGCCTCCATCGCCGAGGCGCGGACGCGCGCCGACCTCGTGGCCCGCGTCCGCGCGCTCGACCGGGTGCTGCTGTGGGGCCATTACATGGTGCCGCTGTTCCACAGCCCGGCCGACCGCATGGCCCGCTGGTCGCGACTGAAACACCCGGAGGCGACGCCCCTCTACGGCCCGCTGGTCGAGTCCTGGTGGATCGGGGACGGCGGCTGAGTCTCCGCGTGCCCATCATGGATCTGGCCGTCATGGACCCGGTAGGCATGCAGGATCACCGCGACCACGGCGTCCAGATCGGTGAAGCGGTCGGTGTTGACGATCAGGTCGTACTGCAGCGGATCGCTGTTGGAGACCTTGAAGAACTCCTTGAAATACTTGGCGCGGGCGGCGTTGACCCGCTGCACCTCGTGCAGCGCGTCGGCGACCTTGGCGGGATCGCCGCCGGCCAGCCGCGCGGCGCAGACCGCGTCCGAGCCGACGACGCGGACGCGGAAGCGCGGTGCCCCGCGCAGCAGCAGATGCGCCCCGCGCCCGACGATCACCCCGCCGCGGAAGGCGATGCCGTTGACCACGCGGGTCAGCAGCCGCTGGTACTCGGTCAGCGGGTCGTGCAGCCCCATCAGGCTGGCGTAGAGGAACATCCCCGCCCGCCCCGGCAGCTTCTCGTCGAGCTGGCGCATCAGCGTCGGGTCGGAGGTGGCCGTGGCCACCACGGCGTCGAGGATTTCCTTGTCGAAGCAGGGCACCCCCAGCGACTCGGCGAGCTTCGCCGCGATCGCCTCGCCGCCGGTGCCGTGCTCGCGGGCGATGGTGACGACGGGCGGCGGGGACTCCAACGGACCGGAGCGGGGCCGGTGCGGTTGAAGCTGGTCGGTTCGGATGTAGGTCAGAAGCGCCTGGAATTCGTCGCGGGCCATGGCTTCCTCCGCAGGCGGTTGCGACGATACCAGTGTCCCGCCGGGCACCGGCGGGGTCAACAACGCCCAAGGAGGAGGGGCACGCCGCCGCACCCCTTCCGCGCTCAGTCAAAATGGATTTACAGCACCTTCACCGCGATCACCGTCAGCAGGACGACGATGATCCACAGCGCGATGCGCTCGCTGATCCGGCGCTCCACCCAGCGGTCGAGCATGTGCTTGATCGAATGGGGATGCAGGCGCAGGCCACCGTCGGCCAGCTCGGCGGCGGCGCGTTCGGCCTGGTTCACCAGCCGGGGCAGGCGGCGCACCGTCGACACCACGGCCTCTAGATCGTCGAGGATCTGGGCCTCCGGCCCGCGATTCTCGCGCATCCAGTCCTCGATCAGCGGGCGCGCCAGCTCCCACATGTTGATGTCGGGGTTCAGGAAGCGGCCCACCCCCTCCGCCGTCAGCATGCTCTTCTGGAGCAGGAGGAGCTGCGGCTGGGTTTCCATCTCGAACTGCTCGGTCACCGCGAAGAGCTGGGCGAGCAGCCGGCCGACGGAGATCTCGCTCAGCGGCTTGTTCTGCAACGGCTCGCCGATGGCGCGGCAGGCCTGGGTGAAGACCTCGATCGACTGGTGGCGGGGGACGTAGCCCGCCTCGAAATGCACCACCGCGACGCGGCGGTAGTCGCCGGTCAGGAAGCCGATCAGCATGTCGGCGAGGTAGGTCCGCGTCGCCCGGTCCAGCCGGCCCATGATGCCGAAATCGACGGCGGTGATGTTGCCGTCATGGGTGACGAACAGGTTGCCGGGATGCAGGTCGGCGTGGAAGAAGCCGTCGCGGAACACTTGGTTGAAGAAGCTGGCCGACGCCTTCGCCAGGATCTCGTCGCGGTCGAAGCCGGCGGCGTCGAGCCTTTCCGACTCGTCCACCTTGAAGCCGCGGATGCGCTCCAGCGTCAGGACGCGGCGCGCCGTGCGGTCCCAGTCGATGGCCGGCACGTTGAAGGTGGGGTCGTCCTTGAAATTGTCGCCCAGCTCCGACGCCGCCGCGGCTTCCATCCGCAGCTCCATCTCCAGGCGGGAGGTGCGGGCGAAGGTGTCCACCACCTCGCGCGGGCGCAGCCGCTTCAGCTTGGGCATGACCACGACGGCCAGCTCGGCCAGCCAATAGAACAGGTCGATGTCCCGCTCGAAGGCGTTCTCGATGCCCGGCCGCAGCACCTTCACCGCGACCTCCCGCCCCTCGGCGGTGACGGCGAAATGCACCTGCGCGATGGAGGCGGCGGCGACCGGCACCTCGTCGAAGCTGCGGAACAGCGTCCCGATGGGGGCGCCCAGCTCCTCCTCGACGATGGCGCGGGCCTGGGCGCCGGGGAAGGGCGGCAGCTTGTCCTGAAGCTCGGCCAGATCCAGCGCCATCCGCTCGCCGACGAGGTCGGAGCGGGTGGAGAGCAGCTGCCCCAGCTTGATGTAGGTCGGCCCCAGATCGGCCAGTGCGCGGGCCAGCCGCTGACCGACGCGGCCGGGCTCCTTCGCGTTGCCGACCCAGCGCCAGAACAGCGCGAAGCCGGGGGCGGTCTGCGGCAGCGTTTCCGGCAGCGCGTTGTAGCGCGCCAGCGTGCGGCCGATCACGAAGAGGCGGCCGATGTTTCGGGCGGTCCGGAACAGCATCCGGTCAGATCCGCCAGCCGGAATGGATGGCGGCGATGCCGCCCGTCAGGTTGCGCACGCGCACCGCGCCGAATCCCGCGGCCTCGATGCGCTTGACCATGGCCTGCTGCTCGGGGAAGCGGCGGATGCTCTCCGCCAGATAGCGGTAGCTGTCCTCGTCCCCGGCCACCATGCGGCCGAGCCGCGGCAGGACCTGGAAGGAATAGACGTCGTAGATCTCGCGCAGGACCGGAAGGACCACGTGGCTGAACTCCAGGCAGAAGAACTTTCCGCCGGGCTTCAACACGCGGCGCGCCTCGGAAAGCGCGTCGTCGATGCGCGTGACGTTGCGAAGGCCGAACGCAATGGTATAGGCGTCCACCGAACGGGAGGCGATGGGCAGCTTCTCCGCGTCGCCGACCGTCCAGTTCACGCCGGTCAGCAGGTTGCGGTCGTAGGAACGGTCGCGCCCGACGCGGACCATCGACTCGGTGATGTCGCAGACCACCGCCCGCCCGCCGCCGCGTTCCAGGAAGCGGAAGGCGATGTCGCCGGTGCCGCCCGCCACGTCGAGCAGCGTCATGTCGGCCTTGGGCGCCACCATCTCCATCAGCGTGTCCTTCCACAGCCGGTGGATGCCGCCCGACATCAGGTCGTTCATCAGGTCGTAGCGACCGGCCACGCTGTCGAAGACGGCGCGGACGAGCCCGGATTTGGCGTCGGGGTCGACGGGGCGGTAGCCGAACCAGTTCCCTTCGGCCCCGGCGGACACGCCGGTGGCCGGGGCCGGAGCTGCGGGCTGGGACGGGGCGGAGGGGGTGCGCGGATCGGTCATGGCGCGCAACATAGCGCGCGACCTGGGCTTGCGCCAGCCGGGGCGTTGCCGTGACGCACCCCCGGCGCGCGGTTTTTGCGGGCTTGACCCCGCGCCCCGCCTTCGCCACCGTGCCCCCCGGGCGGAACAGGGGGGACCATGGCCACGCTGCAGGAAGCCCTGCTGATCGCCTTCGACCTCCAGCGGGAGGGACGCTTCGCCGAGGCCGACTCGGTCTACGGGCAGATCCTCGACGCCGTTCCCGGCCACCCGCCGGCCCTGCATCTGCGCGGCCTTCTCCTCGCCCAATGCGGGCGGCTGGAGGAGGGCTGCGCGCTGGTCGAACAGGCCATCGCCGAGGATGGAAGCCAGCCCGACCTGCATGCCAACCACGCCAGCCTGCTGGAGGCGCTGGGCCGCTTCGGCGCGGCGGCGGAGGCGCTGGCCCGCGCCGCCGCCCTCGATCCGGAGCGCGTGGCGCTTCTCAACAATTTCGCGGTGCGGCGGCTGGCCGCCGACGATCCGGCCCCGGCGGAGCAGGCCCTGCGCGCCGCTGTGGACCTTCGGCCGGGGCTGGCCGATCCGCGCATCAACCGCGCCCAGGCGCTGGACGCGCTGGGCCGGACGGGCGAGGCGCTGGCGCAGCGGCGGATCGCCGCGCTTCTGGCGCCGGACGACGCCGCCCTGCTGGGGGCGCTGGCCCTGCGGCCCGACGCCACGGAGGCCGACCTGCGCCGCGCCCTGCGGCTCGACCCGGAACGGGCGGCGCTGTGGAACCGGCTGGGCGCGTGGCGGAAGGACCGCGGCGCGCTGCCCGCCGCCCGCCATGCCTACGAGCGCGGGCTGGCGCTGGACCCCGCCGACGCCGCGCTGTGGAACAACCGGGCCAACGTTCTGAAGGGACAGGGCGATCCGGGCGGCGCGCGGGAGGCCCTGCGGCGGGCGGCGGCGCTCCGGCCGGACTCGGCGGCCATCCGCAACAACCTTTCCGACGCCCATATGCTCTGCGGCGATCCGGCGGCGGCGCTGGCCGAGGCGGAGGCGGCGCTCGCCCGCGATCCCGCCCTGGCCGACGCGCGGCTGGCGCGGGCCGCGGCGCTGCTGGCGCTCGGGCGCTTCGCGGAGGGCTGGGACGCCTGGGAAGACCGCTGGTCCGCCGAACCCTGGTGCCGCACCGTCGGGCGCTTCCCGCAGCCGTTGTGGAGCGGGCAGCCGCTGGGCGGCGGGCGGCTGCTCGTCTGGGGGGAGCAGGGGGTCGGCGACGAAGTGATGTTCGCCACGCTGTTCCCGTTGTTGACGCAATCGTCAACAGATAAGACGCAATCATCAACGAAGGCCTTGGCGGGCTGCCTTCTGGAATGCGACGCCCGGCTGGCGCCGCTGTTCGCCCGCTCCCTGCCGGGGGTGGAGGTTGTGCCGCGCGGCCCGCTGCCGGACCCGCGCCTGTCGGGCCCGGACATCGCCGCGCAGATCCCGTCCGGCAGCCTGCCGCGCCTTCTGCTGCGCGGCGAGGAGGATTTCCGCCGGCTCCGCGCCATCCTGGCCGCCGACCCGGCGCGGATGCCGGCGGTTCGGCGGACGGGCCGGCGTCCCCTGGTCGGCATTGCCTGGCACACCACCAACCCGAAATGGGGGCGCCTGCGCAACGTGCCGCTGGCCGATCTGGCGCGCACGCTGCATGCTGCGGGCGTCGACATGGTCGTCCTGCAATACGGAGACTGCGCGGGGGAGGTCGCCGCGCTGGTGGCGGAGGGCGTCGCAATCGCGCTGCCGCCCGGGCTGGACCGCAAGGACGATCTGGACGGGCTGGCCGCGCAGATCGCCGCCACCGACCTCGTCGTGACCATCGACAACGCCACCGCCCATCTGGCCGGCGCGCTGGGCCATCCGGTCTGGCTGCTGCTGTCCCACGCCCCGGACTGGCGCTGGCTGATCGGCCGGGACGACTCGCCCTGGTACCCCTCGGCCCGCCTGTTCCGTCAGCCGGCGGCGGGGGATTGGCGGACGCCGCTGGACGCGGTGGCCGACCGGCTGCGCGCGCTTTTCCCATAGCTCTGCTACCCTTCGCGTCCTCCCGCCCCTTCACTCCCTCCTACGGCCCGGCACGGAAACATGGCGACAATCGCGGAAGCCCTGGCCATCGCCTTCGACCATCACGAGTCCGGCCGTCTGGCCGAGGCCGAGATCCTCTATGGCCGCATCCTCGACGCCGATCCCCATCAGGCGACCGCGCTGCATCTGCTGGGCGTGCTCTACGGCCAGACGGACCGGCCGAAACTGGCGGCGGCGCTGTTCGTGGGGGCGATCGGGCTGGTTCCCGACAATCCGGGCCTGCGCTACGACCTCGCCCGCGTCCGGCTGATCCTGGAGGACGGCGAAGGGGCGGTGGCCGCCCTGCGGCGGACGCTGGCGCTCCAGCCCGACCATGCGGCGGCGCTGTTCCAACTCGCCCTGGCCTGCCGCGGCGTCGGGAGGCACGACGAGTCGCTGCTGACGCTGGAACGGCTCCTGGCGCTCCAGCCCGACAGCCTGGAGGCGCGCTACCTCGCCGACCGGGCGGTGGAGCGGGAGGGGCGGGCGTTTCTGGAGCGGGGGGAGGTTGGCCGGGCGGTGGCGCGGCTCACCCGCCCGGTGGCCGAGGCGGTGGGCGTGCCGCTCCTCTCCGCCCACGCCGCCGCGCTTTACCGCGATGGCCGGGTGGAGGAGGCCGCCCGGCTGTTCCGCGGGCTTCTGGCCGCCCGGCCGGCGGAGGCCCTGGCGCTGTGGAACCTGTCGCTGTGCCGGCTCGACGGACGCGACGCGGCGGCGGCGGAGCGGCTGGCCCGCCGGGCGCGCGCCCTGGCCCCGCAGGAGGCGGAGGCCCACGCCAAGTTGGGGCTGGCGCTGGCCGCCCAGGGGCGGCGGGCGGCGGCGATGACCGCCGCCCGCGCGGCGCTGGCCTGCGATCCGGCGCACGCGCCGTCCCTGTCCAACCTCGGCGCGCTGACCATCCAGATCGGGGAGGACGCGCAGGCGCTGCGGCTGGCCGACCGGGCGTTGCGGCTGGCCCCGGATCTGGGCGAGGCCCAGGTCGTCCGCGGCGACGCCCTGGTGCATCTCGACCGCCCGCGGGACGCGGAGGAGGCCTTCCGCGGCGCCCTGCGGGTGGCGCCGCAACTGACCGTCGCCCACTGGAATCTGGCCCATCTGCTGCTGCGGTTGGGCGATTACGCCGCCGGCTGGGCGGAGTACGAGTGGCGCTGGCGGAGCGAGGCCCTGGCCGGGCAGCGCCGCCCCTTCCGCCAGCCGCTCTGGGACGGCACCGATTTGGCGGGGCGGACCATCCTGGTCCATGCGGAGCAAGGGCTGGGCGACACCATCCAGTTCATCCGCTTCCTGGATCATGTGCTGCAAGCCGCTCCGGCGCGCGTCCATCTGGAGGCGCACGGCCCTCTCCTGCCGCTGCTGGAGCGCAACACCGATCCGGCGCGGGTGACGGTGATCCCGCGGGTTCCCGACTTTCCGGGCGTGAGCGGCTTGCCCGACACCGATGTCCAGATTCCGCTGATGAGCCTCGCCGGCCTGTTCTGCCCGAGCCTGGAGGCAATCCCCGCCCGCGTGCCGTATCTGCGTCCCGATCCGCGGCGCGCCGCCGCCTGGAGCGAACGGCTGGCGGCCGGGCCGGGGCTGCGGGTCGGGCTGGTCTGGGCGGGCAACCCGTCCTTTCACGGCGACGCGCAGCGCTCGCCCCGGCTGGCCGGGCTGCGGCCGGTGCTGAAGGTGCCGGGCGTGCGCGTCTTCGGGCTTCAGAAGGGGCCGGGGCGGGAGGATCTGGAGGGGGTGGACATGCCGGCGTCCTTCACCGACCTCGGGCCGGAGATCGCCGATGTCGCCGACACCGCGGCGATCATGGCCAACCTCGACCTCGTGATCTCCTCCTGCACCGGGCCGGCGCATCTGGCCGGGGCGCTGGGGGTGCCGGTCTGGGTGGTGCTTCCGCATTCACCGGATTGGCGCTGGCTGATGGGGCGCGACGACAGCCCCTGGTATCCCACCGCCCGGCTGTTCCGCCAGACCCGGAGCGGCGACTGGTCCGGCCCGGCGGAGGCGGTGGCGCGCGCCTTGCGGACCCTGGTGGACGGCTCGGAGGACTGAGGGCGCCATCCATTCGCCGCCACGGGTGCCCGCTCCCTGAGGAGCGTCAACAGGTGCCCCTTGCGTCAACCGGCGCTTCCCACCATCCTCCTTGCCATCATGCCCGAACTTCCCGAAGTCGAAACCGTCTGCCGTGGCCTCGCCCCGCATCTGGAGGGGCGGACCCTCGTCCAGGTGCTCCAGCGCCGCGCCAACCTGCGCGTTCCCTTTCCGGCCGGCTTCTGCGAGCGGCTGACCGGGCGCCGGGTCGAGTCGGTGCGCCGCCGCGCCAAATACATCCTGGTCCATCTGGACGACGGGACGGTGCTGATCGCCCATCTCGGCATGTCGGGCCGCATGATCATCACACCGGAACGGCCCGCCGCCTGGGGCGCCCACGACCATGTCGTGCTGGAGACCGACGCCGGGACGGTGGTGACCTTCAACGACGCCCGCCGCTTCGGCCTGATGGACCTCGCCATGGCGGAGACGCTCGCCGAGCACCCGCTGCTGCGCGCGCTGGGGCCGGAGCCTTTGGGCAACGCCTTCTCCGGACCGGTGCTGGCCGCGCGGCTGGCCGGGCGGATGACCAGCGTCAAGGCCGCCCTGCTGGACCAGAGCGTGGTCGCCGGGCTCGGCAACATCTACGTGTCGGAGGCGCTGTTCCTCGCCCGCCTCAGCCCCACGCGCATCGCCGCCACGGTGACCGGCGCCAAGGCGGAGCGGCTGGCCACGGCGATCCGCGCGGTGCTGGAGCGGGCCATCGCCGCGGGGGGATCGTCCTTGCGCGACTACCGGCAGGCGTCGGGGGAACTCGGCTATTTCCAGCACCAGTTCTCGGTCTACGACCGCGAGGGCGCGCCCTGTCCGGGCTGCAGCTGCGACGTGGCGAAGACGGGGGGCGTCCGCCGGATCGTCCAGGCGGGCCGTTCGACTTTCTATTGTCCGCAACGCCAGCGTTGATATACGTGGAGGGTATGACGGCTCCATCGGCCACCGCGAGGGCGACGCTCGCCGCCCTCCTCCTCGCCGGCCCCGCCCTTGCGGGTCTGGCCGGGGTTCCATTGCCCGCAACCTCGTCCGCCTGGGCGGCCGACTCCGCCCGCGCCGACTCCGCCCGCTACGTCGAAGGCATGGGGGACGTGCCGGTCATGCCGGGCCTCGCCCCCGCCGAGGAGGCGCCGCTGGTCTTCGACAAGCCCGCCGGACGCATCGCGCAGTCCGTCATGGCGGGCGCCATGGACCGCAACGCGGTCCTGACCTTCTACAACCAGACCATGCCGCAGCTCGGCTGGAGCCGCGCCCCGCAACGGGCGGGCGGAAGCGCCAGTTTCCTGCGGGAGGGCGAGGAACTGCGCCTGGAATTCGTCGAGCCGGCCCGCGCCACCGTCCAGAAGGCGGCGGCCACGGTGGTCCGCTTCTCGCTGATTCCGCGCTGATCCTCCAAAAGAGACCAAGAGCAAACCAGAAGCACCCCCGCCTTGGAGCGAGGGGGCAAACCACGGGAGCCTGCTGCATCATGCCGTACGAAACCATTCTCGTCGAAACCCGCGGACCGGTCGGGCTCGTCACGCTGAACCGGCCCAAGGCGCTGAACGCGCTGTCCGACCTGCTGGTGACCGAGCTGGGCCAGGCGCTGGACGCGCTGGAGGCCGACGACTCCGTCGGCGCCATCGTGGTCACGGGTTCGGAGAAGGCCTTCGCCGCCGGCGCCGACATCAAGGAGATGCAGAACTTCTCCTACATGGACGTCTACAAGGCCAACTTCATCACCGCCAAGTGGGAGCGGCTGGCCAAGTGCCGCAAGCCGACCATCGCCGCGGTCGCCGGCTACGCGCTGGGCGGCGGCTGCGAGCTGGCGATGATGGCCGACTTCATCCTGGCCGCCGACACCGCCAAGTTCGGCCAGCCGGAGATCACCATCGGCACCATCCCCGGCGCCGGCGGCACGCAGCGCCTGACCCGCTTCGTCGGCAAGTCCAAGGCCATGGAGATGTGCCTGACCGGCCGCCTGATGGACGCCGCCGAGGCCGAGCGCGCCGGCCTCGTCAGCCGCATCGTGCCGGCGGCGGATCTGGTGGACGAGGCGGTGCGGGTCGCCGAGAAGATCGCCAAGCTCTCGCGCCCGGTCGTCATGATGGCCAAGGACGCCGTCAACGCCGCCTACGAGACCACCATGTCCGAGGGCATCCGGGTCGAGCGCCGAATCTTCCACTCGACTTTTGCCATCGAAGACCAGAAGGAAGGCATGGCCGCCTTCGCCGAGAAGCGTCAGCCGGATTGGAAGCATCGCTGACATCCCCCGACTCCTCCCCCGTATCTAGCGGGGGAGGACCAGAAATCCGTCAAGATCTCGTAATCTATCCTTTGCCGAAAAACAGTGTTGGACGGTGCCTTGACTCTCATTCGGCTGGAGCGTATAAGGCCCCCTCGCACTGGGACAGGCGTGTCGTCCGGAGTAGGGTTTTCATGGCCAATCATAAGTCTGCTGAAAAGCGCATTCGTCAAACCGCGCGTCGTACGGAGATCAACCGTAACCGCGTCAGTCGTATCCGTACCTTCGTGAAGAAGGTCGAGACGGCGATCTCGTCCGGCAACAAGGCTGAAGCCGCTGAGGCTTTCAAGGCCGCGCAGCCGGAAATGATGCGTGGAGCCTCCAAGGGCGTTCTGCACAAGAACACCGTGTCGCGCAAGCTGTCGCGCCTGTCGGCCCGCATCAAGGCTCTCTGAGTTTACTCGGCGTTATAAAGCCGCGCACCAGTTCTGGGCGCGGCTTTTTGCGTTTTTGATAAGTACAGTCTCCGTTCTTTCCGAGTCCTCCGGCAGAACTCCGGTTGGGCAGGGAGCGCGGCTGCTGGGCGGCGATTCGCTCCCGGCGGTCCTGGTCTTTCGTGAAGGCAGGGGCGGTTTCGGAGGGGTTGCGTGATTTTTGCCGCAGTCCGGACCGTTCGCTTTCTGTCCTATTGCCACGGCGAGGGCGGCTGATTAGACTTTCGATCCGTTGGGAATGGCGCACTGATGTTGCCTTTAATGTCACGCGCCGTTTGCTAAAGGACGGAGACGTTCAAAGCGGCGGGCAACGCTGCGGGACGCTCAAGAAGCTCGACTCAACCCGTTGCTCCTGGAGCGATGCTTTTCTTAAAACTCGACGTGGCAAAGGCGGAGTCCAACTTCGCCGAAGGGATAGTATTGCCGCCCAGTTGGGAGGCATCCACCGTTGGAGTCTTCAGGAGAGGAACGTTTTGAAGGCGCGATGCCTAAGTTAAGGGGCCTAAGTTGAGGGGTCCGGTGTTCAGTCGAGCGGGACGGTGCCCCCTGCGGCGCGGGGCCGTCCGGGGGGAAAGGAGCGGGGTAGGGGAAGCATGTCGGTCGGCGCGTCGTTGGATCAGCAGTGGGCCCGCATCCGGGGCCGCCTCAAGGACGAGGTGGGCGAGATCGCCTACCGCAGCTGGCTGCAGCCGCTTTCCTTCGCCGGCATCCGCGGCGGGGAGGTGCGCATCGTCGTGCCCACCCGCTTCATGCGCGACTGGGTGCTGACCCATTACGCCGACCGCATCCGCAACCTGTGGGCCGGCGAGAATCCGGACGTCCTGTCCATCGACGTCGTGGTCGCCTCGGCCAACGCCCCGTCCATGCTGACGTCGGACGAGGGCGCGAGCGGGTCATCGCGCGATTCGGATGCGGCCGACGGCACTGTCGGCGGTGGCCCGGTTCCCCCGGTGCCCGCCCCGCGGGCCGCGGCGCTCAGCCAATCCCCCTCCTACGGCGCCAACTCCTACATCGGGTCCTCCTATTCGGCGGGGCCGCCCTCCTTCGCGTCGGACGAGTCGCCCACGGCGGTCGCCTCGGTGCTGGAGGACCGGACCGACATCTCCGCCCCGCTGGACCCCCGCTTCACCTTCGAGAATTTCGTGGTGGGCAAGCCGAACGAGCTGGCCCACGCCGCCGCCCGGCGCGTCGCCGACGCCACCTCGGTCACCTTCAACCCGCTGTTCCTCTACGGCGGGGTCGGGCTGGGCAAGACCCACCTGATGCACGCCATCGCCTGGCAGATCAGGCGGAACGATCCGAACCGCAAGGTGATCTACCTGTCGGCGGAAAAGTTCATGTACCAGTTCATCCGGGCGTTGCGCTTCAAGGACACCATGGCCTTCAAGCAGCAGTTCCGCTCGGTGGACGTGCTGATGATCGACGACGTGCAGTTCATCAGCGGCAAGGACAGCACCCAGGAGGAGTTCTTCCACACCTTCAACGCGCTGGTGGACCAGAACCGTCAGGTCATCATCTCCGCCGACAAGAGCCCGTCCGACCTGGAAGGCATGGAGGAGCGGCTGCGCTCCCGCCTCGGCTGGGGCCTCGTCGCGGACATCCACCCGACCACCTACGAGCTGCGGCTGGGCATCCTCCAGGCCAAGGCGGACGCGCTGAACGCGGCCATCCCGCTGAAGGTGCTGGAGTTCCTCGCCCATAAGATCACGTCCAACGTGCGCGAGCTGGAAGGGGCGCTGAACCGCATCGTCGCGCACGCCGAGCTGGTCGGCCGGGCCATCTCGCTGGAATCGACGCAGGAGGTGCTGCACGACCTGCTGCGCGCCAACGACCGCCGCGTCACCATCGACGAGATCCAGAAGCGGGTGGCGGAGCATTTCAACATCCGCGTTGCCGACATGCATTCGGCCCGCCGCGCCCGCGCCGTGGCCCGGCCGCGGCAGGTCGCCATGTACCTCGCCAAGCAGCTCACCGCCCGCTCCCTGCCGGAGATCGGGCGCAAGTTCGGCGGGCGCGACCACACCACCGTGATGCACGCGGTGAAGAAGGTGGAGGAGCTGCGCACCACCGACCCCGCCTTCGCCGAGGACGTCGAGCTTCTCCGCCGCATGCTGGAGAGCTGAGCGGGCCGTTACAGGTCGATGAAGTTTGCGCCCACTCCCGCTTGAGCCATGGACGGCGCCCGGATATCGCGGCACAGTTGCCGCTGCGGCGGAGTCCGGCTGGACCGGCCCCGCGGCCGGCCCCGCGATCGACATGGCCGGCATGATTTCGGGCCAATAAGAAAAGGGGAGAGCAGGTGCCATGACCAAGGTTCCGGAAACCACCAGCCTGGAACAGCGCTGCAGCGCCGAGACGCAGCGCGCCGCCAAGGGCTTCACCCGCCGCCTGCTGCTCCAGGGGACCGCCGCCGCCGCGGGCGTCGCCGCCGTCGGCCCCTTCATCCTGCGCGAGGGCCGCGCCGCGTCGGGCAGCGTCAAGATCTTCTCCTGGGCCGGCTACATCAACCCGGACATGCTGGCCGACTTCGAGAAGAAGACCGGCATCAAGGCCAGCCTGACCGAATACGGCACCAACGACGAGCTGCTGAACCAGCTCAAGGCCACGGGCGGCGCCGGCTTCGACATCATCCACCCCACGGTCGACCGCGTGCCGAACTATGTGGAGTTCGAGCTGGTCCAGCCGCTGGATGAGTCGAAGGTCAAGTGGGACGGCTGCCTGAAGTCGGCGGTCGAAGGCTCCGCCGCCATGGGCGGCGTGGTCGGCGGCAAGCGCTTCTTCGCCCCCGCCGACTGGGGGACGGAGGCCATCGCCTATGACCAGGCCAAGGCGCCGCTGACCTACGGCACCGCCAGCTACGGCGACCTGTGGAAGCCGGAGCATGCGGGCAAGGTGACGGTGCGCGGCCATTCCGGCCTGATCGGCATCGGTCTGTGGCTGGAAGGCCAGGGCAAGCTGCCCCACCCGATCCGCGAGCAGTTCAAGGACGAGGCGAAGGCGCGGGCCAACTTCGACGCGATCCTTCAGGTCGCCGCCGCCAACAAGAAGGCCATCGGCCAGTTCTGGTCGAACGAGAACGAGGCCCAGGGCGCCTTCCGCACCAACGGTTGCGTGATCGGCCAGACCTGGGACTCGTCCGCGGTCGCCCTGCGCAAGGAGGGGCTGCCGATCCGCTTCCTGGCGCCGAAGGAAGGGGCGCTGGCCTGGATGGAGGGCTTCGCGATTCCGGCCAAGGCGGCGAACCTGGAGCAGGCCTACGCCTGGATCAACTGGTTCTACACGCCGGAGGCGGGCGCCCTCTACACCAACCATTCCGGCATCTCCAGCACGGCGGTCGGGGCGGAGGCGCATCTGTCCGACCTGAACAAGCAGTTCTTCGCCGACGCCTATCCGGGCGACGCGCTGCAGAAGCTGTGGTGGTGGCCGATCCAGGAGGCCTGGTACGTCTCCATCCGCAACGAGTACCAGGACCGCTTCCTGGCGGCGTGACAATTCTCCTTTCCTGTCCCCCGTGTCCCCTCTCCCCTCCGCTCTCGCGCAAACGAAGTTTGCGCTGACGCGACAGGCGGACCTTTGGTCCGCCGAAAGCGGGGAGAGGGTTAGGGTGAGGGGGATGTTCTTTTGCCGGACGTACCGCCACGCGCAACGCCCTCACCGGCCCTCCGGGCCACCTTCTCCCCAGAGGGGAGAGGGCTGGGGTTGTGGCGGCAAGCGATCAAATCAGGTGCCTATGAGTCAGGACGTCCAGCTCGAGTCCGTCACCATGCGGTTCGGTTCCGTCACCGCCGTCCGCGACGTGTCGCTGACGGTCGGGGCGGGGGAGTTCTTCAGCTTCCTCGGCCCGTCGGGCTGCGGCAAGACCACCATCCTGCGCATGGTCTCCGGCTTCATGGAGCCGACGGAGGGCGCCATCCGCATCGGCGGCAGGGACATGCGCGGCATCGGCCCGAACAAGCGCCCGACCGCGCTGATCTTCCAGAACCTCGCCCTTTTCCCGCTGATGACGGTGGCGGAAAACATCGGCTTCGGGCTGGAGGTGCGCGGCGTGCCCGCGGCGGAGCGCCAGAGGCGGGTGCGCAAGCTGCTCGACCTCGTGGCCCTGCCGGACGCCGCGCAGAAGAAGGTGACGGAGCTGTCCGGCGGCCAGCGCCAGCGCATCGCCATCGCCCGCGCGCTGGCCGTGGAGCCCGCCGTCCTGCTGCTGGACGAGCCGCTGTCGGCGCTGGACCTGAAGCTGCGCCAGCACATGCGCGCCGAGCTGCGCGACCTGCAGAAGCGGACCGGCGTGACCTTCATCTACATCACCCACGACCAGGGCGAGGCGCTGACCATGTCCGACCGGATCGGCGTGATGTCCAGGGGCGTGCTGGAGCAGGTGGGCGACGGGCGGGCCATCTACGACCATCCGGAAACCGCCTTCGTCGCCTCCTTCGTGGGGGAGAACAACCGCTTTTCCGGCACCGTCGCCGAGTCGGCGGACGGGCTGGCCGCTCTGGACACGCCCCATGGCCGGCTGGTCGGGCGCAACCCGCGCCGCCTCTCGCCCGGCGACCGCGCCACCCTGTTCGTCCGGCCGGAGCGCATGGCGGCGGGGGCGGGGGCGGAAAACGCGCTGGAGGCACGGGTCACCCACCGGGATTTCGAGGGCGCCTTCATCAACGCCTTCCTGGAGGGCGGAATCACCATCCAGGTCCCGCATCGGGGCGACGAGCCGCCGCTGACCCCCGGCGAGCCCGCCCGGATCGCCTTCCGGGCGGAGGACGCCGTGGTGCTGCCGGACGCCCCGGCCTGACCGCAATCAGCGGCCGACCGGTACCGCCACGGGCACCGCCGCGCGGAATGGCACCTTCTCGAAGTCGCTGACCAGCGCGTCGAGCCGCACCGCCCAGGCCCCGGCCACCGGCAGGACCATGCCGTCCGCCGCGTAGACGCCGGGCGCCACCTTGCGCAGGGGGCGGGTGATGCCCTCGATCCCGGCGGCGGGCAGGGCCAGCTCCGCCGACACCTCCAGCGCGTCGAGCGGCGCGCCGTCCGGTCCCGTCAGGCGCATCTCGATGCGGTTCGGTCCCGGCGTCGCCGGGGTCACCGTGACGATGGCCGTGCGCCCGCGCGCCACGACCGCGGTGCTGAAGCCCGCCGGCTTCTCGGCGAAGACCGGCAGGGCCTGGGTGCGCGGCGGCGGCGTGGTGCCCAGCCCGGCGGTGAACAGCACGACCAGCGCCGCCACCACCATCTCCGTGTGGACGCTGGCGCGCAGCCGGGCCGCCGCCTGTCCGCCCATGACCTCCAGCCGCGGGGTCAGCCGCCACCGATTGAAAGCGGCCAGCGCCAGCAGGGCCAGCGCGCAGACGATCTTGGCCGTCCAGATCTGGCCGTAGGCGGTGGTCAGGATGGCGCGCGGGTCGGCGAGCTGCAGCGCGCTCAGCCCCGCCCCGGCCAGCAGCAGGACGGCCACCGCCGGAACCGCCCAGCCCGAGAAGCACCGGACCAGCCGCAGCGACTCGGCCGGCGGCTCCGTCCGCAGCAGCACCGCCAGCGGCCAGAAGCCGCCGATCCAGAAGGCCACCGCCAGACCGTGCAGAGCCACCAGAGGCACGCTGAGCCAGCGCGGCTCCGCGGTCGCGGCGTGGCCGGTGGCGGCGAGCGCCAGCGCCGCCCCGACCGCCCCGGCGACGAGCAGGACGCGGCCCGCCGTCCCGCGGTCTTCCAGCGCCAGCCCCAGCGCGGCGGCGATCAGGCTGAGCAGGGCCAGGAGGACGCTCGGCCCCGCCGTGCTGGTCAGGCCGGCGCTCCAGGGCGGGGCGCTGGCCAGGGCGGACAGCGGCGCCCCTTCCAGCACCGCGCCAGCCAGCCCGGCGTTCAGCACCGCCACCAGGGCGGCGACGCCGACGCCAAGGCACAGGCCGGGGCGCAGGCGGCGGTTCAGCGGACTCCACCGCCCCGCCACCAGCACCAGGAACAGTCCGCCGCCGACCGCGGCGAGCAGGCTTCCGTAATGGAGCGCCCGCAGCGCGGCGGCGGCGAGCAGCGTGGCCGGCGGCGTCTCACCCCCCAGTTCCACCGGTCGTTCCGGTTCCGCACCGATCCCGAACAGGAGCGATCCGGCGACCGGATGGCCGTCCGCCGAGCTGACGCGGTAGCTGAGGATGTGGGTCCCCACCGCCAGCCCGCCGGGCAGGGCGACGCGCAGCGCCCCATCCCCGGCGGCGGACGCGGCGGGCAGGGGAAGCTCCGCCCCGCCGGGGCCGATCAGCTTCACCGAGACCGGACGCACCGGCTCGTTGAAGCGCAGAACGGCCTCGGCGGGCGGGCCGTCGAGCCGTGCCCCGTCCTCCGGGGCGCTCTCCACCAGCACGGCATGCGCCAGGGCCGGTGCGGACAGGGACAGCAGCATCAGGGCGGCGATCCACCCCACGACCAGCCGGCGCATGCGTTTTCCCTTCCCTTACGGCTTGGCGGTCAGGGTGACGCCGGGGGCCGGCTCCTTGTAGTCGTGGTCGGTCTTGCCCGGTTCCGGGATCTCGATCCAGCGGTGCACGCCCGTCTCGCACTCCTGCACCACGGGGAAATAGACCACGGTGCCGGGAGCGGCGTCGGGCAGGCGGGCGCGGAAGACGAACTCGTCGTAATGGGCGTCGGGCAGCGAGCCGCCGGTCCAGGCGATCTCGGTGACGCCCTTGCTCAGCGACTCGCCGTAGTAATCATAGGCCTTGGCGTATTGGCCCTCCTTGGTCGTCAGGGTCCAGCCGGGCTTGGGCATCGGCTTCACCGCGATGACCCCCTCCGGGATCTGCACGCGCAGGGCGATGGTGGGGGAGGCGCCGCAGCCATGGCCGACGCGCAGCACGCCCTTGTAGGTGCTGGCGGCGGGGGCCTGCTTGGTCTCCAGCGTGGTGTGGGCGAGGGCGGCGGACAGGGGCAGGCAAGCGAGGACGGCGGCGGCCAGCAGGGCGCCGCGGGTGTTGCGGATCATGGAAACTCTCCGGTGTGGGTCTGTCTGAGGGTGTCGGTTCAGACACCCACCGGAGGCGCCCTTGCGGAGAAGGCGCGCGGGGTTCGCCCGGCCCCGGCCTCGTCGTCGGCGGGCAGCGGAACGGCGGCCAGCACGATCCCGGCCGGCGGCAGCGGGGCCGGCGCCAGGACCGGACCCAACAGGGACCCGCCGCCCAGCGACAGGCAGATCGGGCAATAGGTGACGTGGCCCGGCGTGCCGTCGGGAGCGGGGCCATGGTCGGTGTGCGGCGCGGCGGAGGCGTCGGGCGCGGGACCCGAATGGCAGATGGACTCCGCCATGGCGAACGGAGCCGACTCCGCCAGCACCTTGGCCAGCGGCGCCGGGACGTGGGTGGCCATGACCAGGGCGTGGAAGACCAGCACCAGCGCGGCGACCCACGCTGTTGCCTCCCTCATCACGCCGGATGTCCGCCATGCACGCATGAGGCCACTATGGGCACAGTCCAAGCCTCGAAAAAAGGCAATAAACGTGTGGCTATTTGCCGGGGCATGGCCTCGCTTGCGCTCCGGCCCGTGGTCATGAGAGGCTTTCGATCCTAGAACCTGGGCGGGTGGGGGAGTGGTCATGGGCGGCGTGCTGCGCCGGTACGGTCCGGTGTTGACCGCGGCGATCCTGCTGGCGGTGGCCGCGTGGCTGCTGCTGCTGGTCGTGCTGCCGCAGTTGCTGATGGTGGATTTCTCCTTCCGCCCGTCGCTGCCGCCCAGCAAGGCCCGCGGGCCGGAGGACGTCTACACGCTGCGCAACTATGCGACGCTGTGGACCAACCAGATCCATCTGGCGATCTTCCTGAAGACGATCTGGGCGAGCAGCCTCGTCACGGCGGTGACGCTGGCGGTCTGCTACCCCGTCGCCTTCTACATGGCGCAGGTGGCGCCGCGGCGGCGCCTGCCGCTGCTCGTGTTGATGCTCGTGGTGCCCTTCTGGATCAACGAGCTGCTGCGCACCTTCGCCTGGTACATCATCCTGGCCTTCAACGGGCCGCTGAACGCGCTTCTGGTCGGGCTCGGCCTCTATTCGGAGCCGCAGCGGCTGCTCGGCGGCGACGCCGGGGTCATCATCGGGATGGTCTACGTCTACATCCTCTTCATGGTGTTCCCGCTCATGAACGCCATGGAGTCGCTGGACCGCAACCAGATCGAGGCGGCGCGCGACCTGGGGGCCGGCTGGCTGCGCATCCACCGCCGCATCGTCATTCCCCACGCCAAGCCGGGCATCGCGGTCGGCTGCATCATGACCTTCATGCTGGCGGCGGGCAGCTACGCCGTGCCGGCCCTGCTTGGCGGGCCGCAGAGCCGCTGGTTCACCGAGGTCATCTACAACTGGTTCTTCGAGGGCGGGAACTGGAACCAGGGGGCGGCCTACGCCTTCATCCTGCTGATCCTGTGCATCGCCTTCATCCTGCTGATGATGCGGCTGTTCCGCGTCGGCCTTACGGATATTGCGAAATGATGGGGGCGAAATGACCGCTGCCACCTTCCGCCGCTGGCTGACCGGGGCCTATCTGGTCCTGTTCTTCGGCTATCTGTTCCTGCCGCTGGGGATCATGGCGGCGGCGACCTTCAACAGCAGCCGCTTCCCGACCATCACCCCCTGGATGGGCTTCACCCTGCAATGGTTCGGCGCCCTGTGGGCCGACCAGCGCATGTGGCAGGCGCTGGGGACCAGCCTGCTGGTCGGGGCGGGGGTGATCGCGGTGGCGGTGCCGCTGGGGCTGGCGGCGGCGCTGCTGCTCGACCGGCTGCACAGCCGGGCGCGGACCTTCCTCTACGCCGTGATGGTGTCGCCGCTGCTGACGCCGGGGGTGATCGTCGGCATCTCCACGCTGGTCTTCTGGCGGGAGTGGTTCGGGGTGACCGGCGGCCTGTTCCTGACCATCCTGGCGCAGTCCAGCTTCATCGCGGCCTACGCGATGCTGCTGTTCCTGGCGCGGCTGCAACGGTTCGACCAGACGCTGGAGGAGGCGGCGCTGGATCTGGGCGCCACCCACGGGCAGGTGTTCCGGCGGATCACGCTGCCCTATCTGACGCCGGCCATCCTGTCGGCGTCCTTCCTGGCCTTTTTGCAGAGCTTCGAGAACTACAACACGACGCTGTTCGTGCGCGGGCTGGACACCACGCTGACGGTCTACATCGCCTCGAAGGTGCGGACGGGCCTGACACCCGCGGTCAACGCGCTGTCGCTGATCCTGATCGCACTGACCATCCTGGGCGCCGTCGTCTACGAAATCCTGCGCCGGCGCGAAGCGCGCCGGCAGCCGGACCCCGCGTGACGGCGGCAGACCTTATTCTTCGCTTTCGTCCGCATCCGCTTCGATCTGGGCGGCCAGATCGCGCAGCATGTCGATGACGTCCTCGTGGCTGGTCTCGTCCACGGCGGTGTTCACGGCGGCCTCGATCATGGCGACGGCGATGTAGGGGCCCAGGACCCCGCCTTCCTTGATCGCCGCGTCGAGATGCTTCTCGGCGACCGACAGGGCCTTCTCGAACAGGGCTTCGGCCGTCTGGTTGGTGCTGTCCTTGCTCATCTTGCGGTCCGTTGCGGGTGTATGGTGCGACTCCTATAACACCGGCCCGCCCGGCTTGGCGCGGCAAATCGGGACGTTGCGGGGAATGACCGTCATTCGCGGGCTTGCTCCCGCCCGGGCCACCGGCCACATTCGGCCGGAACCATCATTCGACAGGCGACCATGACCGATCCGACCCGCCCCGACCTCTACCGCTTCTGGATCGCGGAGCATGTGCGCTTCGCCGACCTCGACGCGCTCGGCCACGTCAACAACAACGCCATCGGCGTGTATTTCGAGCAGCTTCGCGTGTCGCTGGTCCACGATTGCGGCGGCTTCCGCGGCGAGTCCCCCTGGACCGTGGTTCTGGCGCGCAGCGTCATCGACTACAAGGCGGAGCTGCTGTTCCCGGCGGACATCCGCGTCGGCGCGCGGGTCGCGAAGGTCGGCAACACCTCCGTCGTCCTGGGGGCGGCGATCTTCGAGGGCGACCGCTGCATCGCCGTGCAGGAGGCCGTCTGCGTGATCGTGGACAAGGACAGTCACCGCCCGACCCCGGTGCCGGCCGACCTGCGCGACGCCCTGGCCCGTTACGTGTGAGGACGCCGTGCTCCCGCTGACCCGCCGCACCCTGCTGACCGGTTCCGCCCTGCTGGCCGGGGCCGCTCTGCTGTCACGCGCGGCCCCTGCGGCTGTGGGGCAGGGCGGTGCGGTGCGCCTGTCCGCCGGCCCGGCCCGTGTCAATCTCGTGGGGAAGGGTTTTCCCGACACGGCGGTCTGGGCCTATGACGGGCGGATTCCGGGGCCGGAGCTGCGCTTCCGCCAGGGCGACACGGCGCGCATCGCCTTCGCCAACACCCTGCCGGAGCCGACGACCATCCACTGGCACGGCCTGCGCGTTCCCAACGCCATGGACGGGGTGCCCGGCCTGTCGCAGCCGCCGGTGCCGGCGGGCGGGCGGTTCGACTATGAATTCCCGCTGAAGGACGCCGGCACCTTCTGGTACCACCCGCACGTCAACAGCGGGGTGCAGGTGGCCCATGGCCTGACCGGCGCCTTCATCGTGGAGGAGCGCGAGCCGATCCGCGTGGACCGCGACCTGCTCTGGCTGCTCGGCGATTGGCGGCTGACCAAGGAGGCGGAACTGGCCGGCGGCTTCGGCCATCCCATGGACGCCACCCACGCCGGGCGCATCGGCAACACCGTCACCATCAACGGCGCCGTCCGGGACAGCGTGCCGGTCCGCGCCGGCGAGCGTGTCCGCCTGCGCCTGATCAACGCGGCGAACGCCCGCGTCTTCGCGCTCGATTTCCAGGGGCACGCGCCGCAGGTGATCGCGCTCGACGGCCAGCCGGTGACGCCGCACGCCCCGCCGGACGGCAAGGTGGTGCTGGGGCCCGGCCAGCGCGCCGACCTCGTGATCGACATGGCCGGCAAGCCCGGCGAGGGGTTCGACGTGGTGGACGGCTTCTACCCGCGCATGGCCTACCGGCTGACCCGGTTGAGCTACAGCGGCGAGGCGCCCTTGCGCGACTCGCCGCTGGATGCCCCGATCGCCCTGGCCGCCAACCCGCTGCCCGAACCCGACCTTGCCGGCGCCGTCCGTCAGGACGTGGTTCTGGACGGCGGGATGCACGGCGCCATGCCGAAGAACGCCGGGCCGCGCGGCCCCTTCTGGGCGCTGAACGGCGTGGCGGCGATGGGGCATCAATCCATGGGCCACCATCTGGAACCGCTCATCACCGTCAAACGCGGTCAAACGCAGGTGACGGCCTTCGTCAACGAGACCGGCTGGTGGCATCCCATGCACCTGCACGGCTTTCCCTTCCGCGTCCTCTCGCGCAACGGCCGGCCGGCCGAGCACCGCGCGTGGCGCGACACCGTCCTGCTCGGCCCCCGTGAGACGGCCGAGATCGCCTTCGTGGCCGAGGAGGCCGGCGACTGGATGCTCCACTGCCATGTTCTGGAGCATCAGGAAACCGGCATGATGGCCGTTCTGAGAGTGACCGCGTGAAACGACCCGCCCCCAAACACCGCCCGTCCCCCCGCAGTGGCGAACCCCGCACCGCTGAGGTGACCATCAGCGAAGTCGGCGCCCGCGGCGACGGCATCGCCAGCTTCGACGGCGGCAAGCTCTTCGTTCCGCTGACCGTTCCCGGCGATCGCGTGCGGGTGGCCGTGAAGGAGCCCGCCAACGCCAAAGGGGAGGGGCTGCGCGCCGACCTGCTGGAGATCCTGGAGCCCGGCCCCGGACGCGCCGAGCCGCCCTGTTCCCATTTCGGAACCTGCGGCGGTTGCACGCTTCAGCATATGGAGGACACGGCCTACGCCGCCTGGAAGGTCGGGCTGGTGCAGGGCGCGCTGGCCCGTGTCGGGCTGGGCGACGTGCCCCTGGAACCATTGTCGCGGACGCCGCCGGCCGCGCGCCGCCGCGCCCGCTTCGCCGCGTTGAAGCGGGGGCGCCGCGTCTGGTTCGGCTTCAACGAGCGGATGAGCCACCGGCTGACCGACCTGATGGAGTGTCCGGTGCTGCGGCCCGGCCTGTTCGCCCTGGTGGAGCCGCTGCGCGGGCTGCTGCTGTCGGTGCTGCCGGACGGCGGCGGCTGCGACGTGATCGCCACCGAACTGGAGGGCGGAATCGACCTCGTTCTGGTCGGCCCGCGCAGCCTGGACCGCGCGGCGCGGGAACGGCTGGTGAGCTTCGGGGAGGCGGAGGGGGTGGCCCGCATCTCCTGGCAGGCCGATGAACGACAGCCGGATGGCCGCGGCACGCCGGAACCCATCGTTCACCGCCGCCCGTTGGCGGTGTCCTTCGCCGGCCTGCCGGTGACCCCGCCGCCCGGCGCCTTTCTCCAGGCGAGCGCCGAGGGGGAGGCCGCCCTGGTCGCCGCCGTCCTCGCCAACATCGGGGAGCCGAAGCGGGTGGCCGACCTGTTCGCCGGGCTGGGCACCTTCGCGGTCCCGCTGGCCCGGCAGGCGGCGGTCCATGCGGTGGAGGGGGACGCCCCGGCGCTGGCCGCGCTGAACAAGGCGGCGGGGGCGCTGCGCCTGACCACGGAGCGGCGCGATCTGTTCGAGAATCCGCTGACGGCGAAGGAACTGGCCCGGTTCGACGCGGTGGTCTTCGACCCGCCGCGCGCCGGCGCCGCCGCCCAGGCGCAGGCCTTGGCGGGGTCGAAGGTGCCCCGCGTGGTGGCGGTGTCCTGCAACCCCGCGACCTTCGCCCGCGACGCGCGCGCCCTGGTGGATGGCGGGTACGTGTTGAACCGCGTCTACCCCGTGGACCAGTTCCTGTGGTCCGCCCACGTCGAGGTCGTCGGGGTGTTCAGCCGCCCATAGGGTCCGCCCATAGGTGCTGCGATGGGGGCGGGGAACCACGAAGGCACGACGATCATCACCATCCTCGTGCCTTCGTGGTGAGTCACCCTCAGTCCAACTGCATCACGATGGCCTTGAGATAGGCCGACTCCGGCAGGTGCGGGTGCACCGGATGGTCCGGCCCCGCCCCGGCGCTGCGCAGGATGCGCCCCGTCCGCCCGGCGTCGTGCAGCCCGCGGGCGACCTGCTCGGCGAAGGTCGGCGGGTCCACGTTGTGGCTGCACGACGCGCAGAGCAGGAAGCCGCCCGGCGCCGTGATCTTGGCGGCCAGACGGGTCATCTTGCGGTAGGCGCGGCAGCCGACGGCGAGGTCCTTCTTGGCCTTCACGAAGGCCGGCGGGTCGGCGATGACCACCCCGAACCGCTCGCCCTCGGCGTTCAGCCGCTCCATCTCTTCGAAGGCGTCGGCGCGGCGCGCCTCGAAGCGGTCGGCCACCCCGTTGGCCTCCGCGGCGCGGGCGGCGTTGTCCAACGCGCCTTGCGAGCGGTCGACCGACACCACCGACGACGCGCCCTCGACCGCGCAGAGCACGCCGAAGCCGCCGTTGTAGCTGAAGAAGTCGATGGCCCGCTTGCCCTTCGCCAGCTTGGCGATGAAGGCGCGGTTGTCGCGCTGGTCGTAGAACCAGCCGGTCTTCTGCCCGCCCAGCGGGTCGGCGAAGAAGGTGGCGCCGTTCTCCTCCAGCCGGATCGGGCCGTCGATCTCACCCTTCACCAGCCGGCTTTCCTCGGGCAGCCCCTCCAGCGCGCGCTGGGAGCTGTCGTTGCGCAGAATGACCGCGCGCGGGGCCAGCACCTCGTCGATGGCGGCCAGGATGGCGTCGATCCGCTGATCCATGAAGACGCTGTTGGCCTGCACCGTCACCACGTCGCCGTAGCGGTCCACGATCAGGCCCGGCAGCCCGTCGGCCTCCGCGTGCACGACGCGGTAGTAGGGCCGGTCGAACAGCGCCTCGCGCGTCGCCACCGCACTCCTCAGCCGCCCGGCGAGGAAGGCGTGGTCAACCACCGCCCCTGGGTCGCTGGAGAGCATCCGCGCGGCGATCAGGGTGTGCGGGTTGAAGGTGGCGATGCCCAGCGGTTTCCCGCTGGGGTCCAGCAGGCGCACCGGGCTGCCCGGCGGAATGGCCTTGGCCGCCGTGTCCATCAGGACTTCGTTGGAATAGACCCAGGGGTGGCCGTGCAGGACGCGCCGCTGGCGGCCGGCCTGCAGATGGATCGCCCGGTATTTGACGGGGGTGGTGGGGGTGTCGGTCATGATGGCGCATCCTAGCCGCTCGCGCCCGCCGAGCAAACGGTCACGTCGCCGGAGTCGTGGGAAACGGGGAGCGGATTCGCGGGATGGGACGGGGTGCCGGCCCGTTCCGGCGTGTCTTACGGAATGCCGAACGGGCTTCCCGCCTGCGACCGATGCGCGCGGTTGTCGTTGGCGCCGTCCATCGCCTTGCACAACCGCAAGGTTTCCGTGCGGTGCCCGTCCTGGTGAAAGCAGGTCAGCAGGGAGCTGCGCGACCCGGCCTGTCCGGCCAATGATTCCGGCAGGGAGGTATGGATCGCCGCGCAGTCATGACTGCGCGCCAGCCGGTCCATGGATTGCAACAAAGTCTCCGCCGGACCCGTCATGTCGAACAGGTCGAGCACGACGAAATTCTCCACGGCCAGAATTCGGCCATGGCATAGATGCGCCGCAATAGCGTATGAGAAAAGCCCATGGAGGTACCCCCGTGCGTTCTGCACGGTCATGATGCCGGTCGGCGTCGCGGGGGTATCAACCGGCCCGATAAGTGCTGCGGCAAATGCGCGCCATTGCTCCACCGGCAGGTCCGGGAAGATGGCCCGCACCAGTGGATAGGCCTGGTCGATCTGACGCTGACCGAGAGGTTTCGCGATGAAGCTTTCGTCCATGCCCGTCCGACCGCGTGAAGGACGGTGAACGATGGCAGGCACCGGTAAGGCCGGTCGTTGACGTAGATCAATGTTGCAAGGTCCACCCCTACACATATTGGGATTATTGGAGGCAGGCGCAACCGGCGTCCGCATAAGAAGTGCATCGTATGTGAACCTGCCCCCCTCCTTAACAGTACGTACCCAGCGGTGGTGCAACCTCAGGGGAAGCGGCCCGAGCCGCCCGGGGCAAACGGGAGAGATTGAATGACATCAGCGACTCTGACGCCAGGGGCCGCCCTGGGCAGCCAGCGGGTGTCGGAAAATGTGCGTTACTACGAAGACGCCGTCCGACTCTTCGTCATCGCTTCAGTGTTCTGGGGTGTCGTCGGCTTCCTGGCCGGCGTCTTCATCGCACTGCAGCTTGCTTTTCCGGCGCTGAATCTCGGCCTTGAGTGGACGAGCTTCGGGCGCCTGCGGCCGGTCCACACCTCGGCCGTGATCTTCGCGTTCGGCGGCAACGTCCTGTTCGCCACCTCGCTCTACTCCGTGCAGCGCACGAGCCGCCAGTTCCTGTTCGGCGGCGAAGGCCTCGCGAAGTTCGTCTTCTGGAACTACAACATCTTCATCGTCCTGGCGGCGCTCAGCTATGTGCTCGGCTACACCCAGGGCAAGGAGTATGCGGAGCCGGAGTGGATTCTTGACCTCTACCTGACGGTCATCTGGGTCCTCTACGCCATCCAGTTCGTCGGCACGGTGATGACCCGCAAGGAGTCGCACATCTACGTCGCCAACTGGTTCTTCATGGCGTTCATCCTGACCGTCGCGATCCTCCACATCGGCAACAACGTCAACGTCCCGGTGTCGCTGACCGGGATGAAGTCCTACCCGTTCGTCTCGGGCGTGCAGAGCGCCATGGTGCAGTGGTGGTACGGCCACAACGCGGTCGGCTTCTTCCTGACCGCCGGCTTCCTCGGCATCATGTACTACTTCGTTCCGAAGCGCGCGGAGCGGCCGGTCTATTCGTACCGCCTGTCCATCGTGCACTTCTGGACGCTGATCTTCCTCTACATCTGGGCCGGCCCGCACCACCTGCACTACACGGCTCTGCCGGACTGGGCGCAGACGCTGGGCATGACCTTCTCGGTCATGCTGTGGATGCCGTCCTGGGGTGGCATGATCAACGGCATCATGACCCTGTCGGGTGCCTGGGACAAGCTGCGCACCGATCCGGTCCTGCGCTTCCTCGTGACGTCGGTGGCCTTCTACGGCATGTCGACCTTCGAGGGTCCGCTGATGTCGGTGAAGCCGGTCAACGCCCTGTCGCACTACACCGACTGGACGATCGGCCACGTGCACTCCGGTGCGCTCGGCTGGGTGGCCTTCATCTCCTTCGGCGCGATCTACTATCTGGTCCCGGTCCTGTGGAAGCGCTCGCAGCTCTACAGCCTGCGTCTGGTCAGCTACCACTTCTGGACCGCCACCATCGGCATCGTGCTTTACATCACCGCGATGTGGGTGTCGGGCATCATGCAGGGCCTGATGTGGCGCGCCTACGACAACCTCGGCTTCCTCCAGTACTCGTTCGTCGAGACGGTCGCGGCCATGCATCCCTTCTACGTGATCCGTGCTCTGGGCGGCGTCCTGTTCCTGGCTGGTGCCCTGATCATGGTCTACAACCTGTGGCGCACGGCCAAGGGTGACGTCCGCATCGAGAAGCCCTATGCCTCCGCCCCGCACAAGGCGGCGGTCGGTGCGGCCTGACGCCGGAGGAACTGAGAAAATGGCTGAGCAAAAAAAGGGCTTTAGTCACGACACGATCGAGCGGAACACGCTTCTGCTCATCGTCCTGATCCTGATCACCGTGTCGATCGGCGGACTCGTCCAGATCGTCCCGCTGTTCACGATCGAGTCGACGATCGAGAAGGTGGATGGGGTCCGTCCCTATTCGCCGCTCGAACTGGCTGGCCAGAACATCTACTACCGCGAAGGCTGCTACAACTGCCATAGCCAGCAGATCCGTCCGTTCCGCGACGAGGTGGAACGTTACGGTCACTACTCGCTGGCCGCGGAAAGCATGTACGACCATCCCTTCCAGTGGGGCTCCAAGCGCACCGGTCCGGACCTGGCCCGCGTGGGCGGCAAGTACTCCAACGACTGGCAGGTCGCCCATCTGGTCGAACCGCGCGCCGTGGTGCCGGAGTCGATCATGCCGGGCTACGCCTGGATGAAGGACCGTCCGCTGAAGTACTCCGACATCCAGGATCACATGAAGACCCTGCGCATCGTCGGCGTCCCCTACACGGACGAGCAGATCGCCAGCGCCAAGGCCGACCTCGAAGCGCAGAAGAACCCGGACGCCGACACGGCCGGGCTGATGAAGCGCTACCCGAAGGCCGTCGTGGCGAACTTCACGGGCAACAAGGGCGTCACCGAAATGGACGCGCTGGTGGCCTACCTGCAGGTCCTGGGCACCATGGTGGACTTCACCAAGTACCAGTCGCCCAAGCAGCTCCAGCAGTAACCGGGAGGGGTCCATGGATTTGGATTCGATCACTGTCGCCCTGCGGTCCTTCTGGACCGTCTGGCTGGCCCTGCTCTTCACCGGCATCGTGGTCTACGCCATGTGGCCAGGCAACCGGGGCAAGTTCGAAGACGCCTCCCGGATCCCGCTCAAGGAAGATGGTCAGGAGTTTTAGGCCATGGCACAGAAAGAAAAGGACGCCCTGTCCGGCGTCGAGACCACCGGCCACGAGTGGGACGGCCTGCGGGAGCTGAACAACCCCCTGCCCAAGTGGTGGCTGTACATCTTCTACGTCTGCATCGCGTGGTCCCTCGTCTACTATGTGTTCTACCCGGCCTGGCCGCTGGGCAAGAGCTACACGAAGGGCCTGCTCGGCTACTCGCAGCGCGAGGAGCTGGTGCAGAAGGTCGCCGAGGGCAAGAAGGCTCAGGAAAAGTACCTGACGGCCATCGCGGCGACCTCCGTCGAGGACATCCAGAAGAACAAGGACCTCCTTGCCTTCGCGATGGCCGGCGGCCGCTCCTACTTCAACGAGAACTGCGCGGCCTGCCACGGCGCCGGCGGTCAGGGCGCCAAGGGCTTCCCGACGCTCGCCGACGACGTGTGGCTGTGGGGCGGCACCACCGCCGACATCTACAAGACCATCCAGCACGGCATCCGTGCGGATGACGGCGACACCCGCGGAACGGTCGGCATCGGCATGACCGCCTTCGGCAAGGACGGCATCCTGAACCGCGAGCAGATCGCTCAGGTCGCGGAGTATGTCCTGTCGCTGAACAAGCGGTCGACCGACGCGGCCGCCGCCGAGAAGGGCAAGACCGTCTATGACGAGAACTGCGCCGCCTGCCACGGCGACAGCGCCCAGGGCTCGGTCGCGGTCGGCATGGACGTCGGCGCTCCGCCGCTCGTCACGGCCAACTGGCTGTATGGCGGCGACAAGGCCACGCTGGTGGAGACCATCACGAACGGCCGCGCCGGCGTGATGCCCGCCTGGTCGAAGCGTCTGGACGACGCGACGGTCAAGTCGCTGGCCGTCTACGTCCACAACCTGGGCGGCGGCAAGTAAGCCGCCCAGCCAGGAGCGGCCGGCCGGGAGGGGGAGACCTCCCCGGCGGGTTCGCCGGACTTCGGTGCCGGGGAGGCGACTCCCCGGCATTTTCTTTTTCCGGGCCGCGACTGGGGGATAGGGAAGGGCGACGGCGCCTGAAAAATCCGCCTGAAAATCCGCCCGAAAATCCTTTGATCCAGCGCAATGCCCCTGTGACGTTCTGACGCCATAGTCCCCTCGCCACGGCCGAACCATGTCGGCATGGCCAAGCCGCCCCGCGGCGGACGCCGGAGGAAGAAGGCGAGGTCATGAGCACGACCACCGAACAGCAACCGCCCCAGACCGATCTCTTGGAACGCCCGGTGGCGGTCGCCGGGGACCCCCTCGCCGCCCCTTCTCCGAAGGCGCCGCGGCGTGCCGCGCGCTCCATGTACCAGAAGCATTCGAAGGTCTATCCCAAGGCGGTGCACGGCACCTTCCGCCGCATCAAGTGGGCGGCGCTGGCGGTTCTCCTGGCGATCTACTACGTGCTGCCCTGGGTGCGCTGGGACCGCGGGCCGAACGCGCCCGACCAGGCGGTTCTGCTCGACCTCGCCAACCGCCGCTTCTACCTGTTCTTCGTGGAGCTGTGGCCGCAGCAGATCTATTATCTGACCGGCGCGCTGATCCTGGCGGCGCTGGGCCTCTTCCTGGCGACCTCGCTGGCGGGCCGCGTCTGGTGCGGCTACGCCTGCCCGCAGACGGTGTGGACCGACCTCTATGTCTGGGTCGAACGGCTGGTCGAGGGTGACCGTGGTGAGCGCATCCGCCTCGACCAGGGCGCCTGGACCGCCCGGAAGGCCGGGCGGAAGGTTCTGAAGAACCTGATCTGGCTGCTGATCGCTCTGGCGACCGGCGGCGCCTGGATCTTCTACTTCACCGACGCGCCGACCCTGCTGGGCGAGATGCTGCGGTTCGAGGTGTCCTCCACCGCCCTCGGCTTCATCGGGCTGTTCACCGCCACAACCTACCTGCTGGCCGGTTTCGCGCGGGAGCAGGTCTGCACCTATATGTGCCCGTGGCCGCGCTTCCAGTCGGCGATGATCGACGAGGACAGCCTGATCGTCACCTACCAGGACTGGCGCGGCGAAGGCCGCAGCCTGCTGCGCAAGTCGCAGAGCTGGGAGGAGCGCAGGGCCGAGGGGCTGGGCGACTGCATCGACTGCTTCAACTGCGTCCAGGTTTGCCCCGCCGGCATCGACATCCGCGACGGGCTGCAGATGCAGTGCATCGGCTGCGGCCTGTGCATCGACGCCTGCGACGAGATCATGACCAAGGTCGGGCGGCCGACCGGCCTCATCACATTCGACACCCAGACCAGCCAGGTGGCCGTCGCCACCGGCGGGCAGCCGGTGCCCTTCCGCCTGCTGCGTCCGCGCACGATCCTCTACACGCTGATGATGCTGGTCATCGCCGGCGGCATCGGCGTCGGGCTTCTGCTGAAGCCGGGGCTGGACATCAGCGTCCTGCGCGACCGCGCCCCGCTGTTCGTGGCCCTGTCCGACGGGTCGGTGCGCAACGCCTACACCTTCAAGATCTCCAACATGACCCGCGACCCGCGCGCCTACACGCTGGCGGTTTCCGGTGTGACGGGGGCCAGCCTGTCGGTGGCCGGCGACGGTCAGGACGAGCAGGCCGGCACCCAGCGCCTGACCGCCGGTGCGGACATGGTGGCGACCTACAGAATTTTCGTGACCGCGCCGCGCACCGGTTTGCAAGGCGCCTCACAGCCCCTTACCTTCAGGCTTACCTCGGCCGATGGTGAGGTGGCGACCTATGACTCCGTCTTCATGGGGCCGGCCAACTGATCCCGACCGGCTCTTTGCGCTGCATTCACCAAAGGTCAAGACGACGATGACGCTGTCCACCGACGCCGGAACCCGCCGCACCCCGCCCCGCCGGACCGGCCGCCAGCCCGGCTGGTACATCCCCTGGATCTTCGTGGCTGGTTTCGCCGTCGTGATCGCGGTCAACGGCGTGATGCTGCATTTCGCCCTGTCGAGCTGGACCGGCGTCCAGACCGAGCAGCATTTCATGAAGGGGTTGAAGTACAACGAGGATCTGGCCGGCGCCCGCGCCCAGGCCGAGCGCGGCTGGAAGGTCGCCACCGACTTCACCAGCACCGAGGCGCAGAAGGGCATCCTGGCGCTGACGCTGCACGACAAGTACGGCAACCTGCTGAAGGACGCCGAGGTGAAGGTCGCCTTCATCCGCCCGACCAGCGAGGGCCACGACGTGCGTCTCGACCTGCCCTATCTGGGCGAGGGCCGCTTCGCCGCCCCGGTGTCGCTGCCGCTGCCCGGCCAGTGGGACCTGCGCGTGGAAATCCACCACGCCACGGGCGACTACCAGGACGAGCAGCGCCTTTTCATCAAGTAAGCGCCCAGCGCTCAAACCTACGGCACACCAGCACACGGGTTTCGTGACATGACCGTCTGCCTCCACTGCGGGCAGGAGCATCCCGAGGGCACCGGCACCACCGCCTCCGACGGCGCCGGCCCCTTCTGCTGCACCGGCTGCGCGGCGGCCTACGACCTCGTCCGCGGGCTCGGGCTGGAACGCTATTACGAGCGGCGCTGCGTCGATCCCGCCGCCCGGCCCCTGCGCCCGGACGGCGAGGCACCGCCGCTCGACTACGCCCCCCACGCCAAGCACGCCGAGGACGGCACCGCCTCGCTGCACCTGATGGTCGACGGGCTGCAATGCGCGGCCTGCGTCTGGCTGATCGAGACGGCGCTGGCCCGCCAGCCGGGGGTGACCCACGCGCGGCTGAACATGACCACGCGCCGCCTGTCGGTGACCTGGCGCGAGTCCGAGACCGACGCCAACACGGTGGTCGACACCGTCGCCCGCATCGGCTACCGCGCCGTTCCCTTCGATCCGGAACGGCTGGGCGACGCTCAAGCGAAGACGGAGAAGGAGCTTCTGCGTTCGCTGGCCGTCGCCGGCTTCGGGGCCAGCAACGTGATGCTGCTGTCGGTGTCGGTCTGGGCCGGTCACGCGACGGGCATGGGCTCCGCCACCCGCGACCTGATGCACTGGCTGTCAGCGCTGGTCTGCATGCCGGCCATCGCCTACGCCCTGCGGCCCTTCGCGCGCTCGGCCTTCCAGGCGCTGCGGCGCGGGCGGACGAACATGGACGTGCCGATCACCATCGGTGTCCTGCTCGCCACCAGCATGAGCCTGTTCGAGACGATCAACAGCGGCCAGCACGCCTATTTCGACGGCGCGATGATGCTGCTGTTCTTCCTGCTGATCGGGCGCTATCTCGACCAGCGGGCGCGAGGCCGGGCGCGCTCGGCGGCGGAGCAGCTTCTGGGCCTGCACGCCACTTCGGTGACCGTGCTGAACGAGGATGGGCGAAGCGCCATCGTCCCGCCGGATCAGGTCAGCCCCGGCTCCACCATCCTGGTGGCGGTGGGCGAGCGGGTCGCGGTCGACGGCACGGTGGCCGACGGCGTGTCCGACCTCGACACCGCCCTGATCACCGGCGAGACGGTGCCGGGCAGCGTTCGCCCCGGCGACCGCGTGTTCGCCGGCATGCTGAATCTCACCGCTCCGCTGCGCGTGACCGTCACCGCGGTGGGGGAGGGCACGCTGCTGGCCGAGATCGTCCGGCTGATGGAGGTGGCGGAGCAGGGCCGCGCAAAATACGTCGCCATCGCCGACCGGGTGTCGCGCCATTACGCCCCGGTCGTCCATGTGGCGGCGCTGGGCACCTTTCTGGGCTGGCTGATTCTCGGCGGGCTGCCCTGGCAGGATTCGCTGATGAACGCCGTCGCCGTGCTGATCATCACCTGCCCCTGCGCGCTGGCCCTGGCCGTGCCGGTGGTGCAGGTGATCGCCAGCGGGCGGCTGATGCGGCAGGGCATCCTGCTGAAGACCGCCACGGCGCTGGAGCGGCTGGCCGTCATCGACACGGTGGTCTTCGACAAGACCGGCACGCTGACCGAGGGACGCCCCGTCCCGCAGCTCGACGGCGTGGCCGAGGACGACCTGCGCCTCGCCGCCGCGCTCGCCGGGGCCAGCCGCCATCCGCTGGCCCGCGCCCTGACCCGCGCGCTGCCCAACGTTCCCGTCGCCGCCGGCGTGCGCGAGGTTCCCGGCGCCGGCCTCGCCCTGGATGGTTCCGCCCTGGATGGCTCTGGGGGGGAGATCCGGCTGGGCAGCCGCGCCTTCACCGGCGCGCCGGACGCGGCGGAGGACGCCGCGGGGCCGGAGCTGTGGCTGGCCCGTCCCGGCGCCGCCCCGGTCCGCATCACCTTCCTCGACGCGCCGCGCGCCGACGCCGCGGCGGTGGTGCGCGGGCTGAAGGCGCGGGGCCTGGACGTCCGGCTGCTGTCCGGCGACCGCCGTGGTGCTGTGGCCGCGGTGGCCGCGCAGCTGGGCATCGAGGACTGGCGGGCCGGCCAGACGCCCGCCGACAAGACCGCCGTTCTGGACGCGCTCGCCGCCGAGGGCCGCAAGGTGCTGATGGTCGGCGACGGGTTGAACGACGCCCCGGCGCTGGCCGCGGCCAGCGTGTCGATGTCGCCGTCCACCGCGGTGGACGTCAGCCAGACCGCCGCCGACGTGGTGTTCCAGGGCCGCCGCCTGCGCCCCATCCTGGAGGTGTTCGAGGTGTCCCGCCGCTCCGGGCGGCTGGTGCGCCAGAATTTCGGTATCGCGCTGGTCTACAACCTGTTCGCGGTGCCCATCGCCATGGCGGGCATGCTGACGCCGCTGCTGGCGGCGCTGGCCATGTCCTCCTCCTCCCTGATCGTTATCGCCAACGCCCTGCGGCTCAGCCGTGGCGCGGTGACCAAGGACCTGACCGATGACCGAGCTTCTCTATCTGATCGCGATCGCGCTGAGCCTGGGGCTGATGGGCCTGGGGGCGTTCCTGTGGGCTCTCAAGTCCGGGCAGTTTGACGATCTCGACGGGGCGGCCCACCGCATCCTGTTCGACGACGAGCCGCCGCGCCCCAACGCCGAGCCGTCCAGCCCGCCGAAGGGGCGCTCATAAGGCGTTCGTATGGCAATTCGGCGACGGCCACTGCGAGCACCGTTGCGAAACAGACCGAATATGACGATTATGGGCGCGTTGTACGGCTAAGGGTTGGGTCATGCCATGCCACCCTTTGACATGGGGCGCGCCCGCGAAAAGGGCGCGGCGAGTGAGATGAATCCCTGTGGGGCCTGTCCCGTGCGCAGTCTGACCGTCTGCGCCGCCCTGGACCCCGAGGAACTGCGCCGTCTCGCCGATATCCTCCAGACCTCCCGCGTCGAGGCCGGACAGACCCTGTTCAGCGAAGGCGACGCGGCGGACGCGCTCTACAACGTCACCGCCGGCACCGTGAAGCTCTACAAGCTGCTGCCGGACGGGCGCCGCCAGATCACCGGCTTCCTCGTCACCGGCGACTTCCTGGGGCTGGCGGTCAACGACAGCTACGCCTACACCGCGGAAACGGTCACGGCGGCGACACTCTGCCGCTTCCCGCGCAAGAAGATCGACGCGCTGATGGACGAGTTCCCGAAGATGCAGCGCCGTCTCTTCTCCATGGCCTCGAACGAGCTGGCGGCGGCGCAGGACCAGATGCTGCTGCTCGGCCGCAAGACGGCGAAGGAGAAGATCTGCTCCTTCCTGCTGATGCTGTCCCAGCGCGCCGCCCGGCGCGGGCACAAGGAAAACCCCGTCTACGTGCCGATGAGCCGGGCCGACATCGCCGATTACCTGGGCCTGACCACCGAGACGGTCAGCCGCACCTTCACCCAGCTGAAGACCGCCGGAACCATCTCGCTGCAGGAAGGCAACAAGGTCCTGATCAGCGACATGGACGCCATCTACGACATGGCCGAGGGCTGCTGAGCCTCTTTCCGGACACGAAACGATTGCTTCGATCATCGTTCGTGATCTGATATGTCGTATTCCAGGAAAAATTCGCATTTTTCGTGCGATCCCGCTCTGGCGGGACGCGCCCGCGCGGGCTAACATCCGCCGCCCGACCGGCCGGAACCAATCACAACAACGACGGCCGGCCCAAAGAAGAACGGCTGCAACAGCCTACGCTCAGGAACCGAACCCCGATGACCGAACCCGATACAAAGCGCGTCACCGACGAAGAAGCCCTTCTGCTGCACTCCTCCGGGCGTCCGGGCAAGCTGGAGATCGCGCCGACCAAGCCGCTGACGACCCAGCGCGACCTGTCGCTGGCCTATTCGCCGGGCGTGGCCGTTCCTTGCCTGCGCATCGCGGAAGACCCCAGCACGGCCTACGACTACACGGCCAAGGGCAACATCGTCGCCGTCATCTCCAACGGCACGGCGGTGCTGGGCCTGGGCGACCTCGGCGCGCTCGCCTCCAAGCCGGTGATGGAAGGCAAGGCGGTGCTCTTCAAGCGCTTTGCCGACGTGGACGGCATCGATCTGGAGGTCGATACGAAGAACGTGGACGAGTTCGTCAACTGCGTCCGCTTCCTCGGGCCGAGCTTCGGCGGCATCAACCTGGAGGACATCAAAGCGCCGGACTGCTTCATCATCGAGGAGCGCCTGCGCGAGCTGCTGGACATCCCCGTCTTCCACGACGACCAGCACGGCACCGCCATCATCGCCGCCGCCGGCCTGATCAACGCCTGCGACATCACCGGGCGGAACCTCAAGGACGTGACGATGGTGGTCAACGGTGCCGGTGCTGCGGGCATCGCCTGCGCCGAGCTGTTCACCACCATGGGCGTGCCGCGCGAGAACATCATCCTGTGCGACACCAAGGGCGTCGTCTACCGCGGCCGCACCGACGGCATGAACCAGTGGAAGTCGTCCTTCGCGGTGGAGACGGACAAGCGCACGCTCCAGGAGGCGGTCGCCGGCTCCGACGTCTTCGTCGGCCTGTCGGCCAAGGGCGCGATGACGCCGGAAATGGTCAAGTCGATGGCGGCGAAGCCGATCATCTTCGCGCTGGCCAACCCCGATCCGGAAATCACCCCGGAGGAGGTGAAGGCCGTCCGCTCCGACGCCATCGTGGCGACGGGCCGCTCCGACTACCCGAACCAGGTCAACAACGTCCTGGGCTTCCCCTACCTGTTCCGCGGCGCGCTCGACGTGCGGGCGACCACCATCAACGAGGCGATGAAGGTCGCCGCCGCCAAGGCGCTGGCCGCCCTGGCGCGCGAGGACGTGCCGGACGAGGTTGACGCCGCCTACTCGGGCCGCCGCCTGCGCTATGGGCCGGAATACATCATCCCGGTGCCCTTCGACCCGCGGCTGATCGTGACGGTTCCTGCCGCGGTGGCCCAGGCCGCCATGGAAACCGGCGTGGCGCGCAAGCCCATCGTCGACCTTGCGGGCTACCGGAATTCGTTGCGCACCCGTCTCGACCCCACGGCGGACAGCCTCCAACTCATCTTGGAGAAGGTGAAGGCCAACCCGCGCCGCGTCGTCTTCGCCGAGGGCGAGGAGGAGCGGACGATCCGTGCCGCGCTCGCCTTCCGCGCCGCCGGATTCGGCACGCCGGTGCTGATCGGGCGCGAGGCGGTCATCAAGGAGCAGCTGGCGGCGATGGGCCAGTCCGCCGTCTCGCTGGAGATCCACAACGCCCGCGTCTCCGACGCCAACCGCCGCTACAGCGACTATCTGTACCGCCGGATGCAGCGCAAGGGCGCCCTGCTGCGCGATTGCCAGCGCATGGTGAACCAGGACCGCAACGTCTTCGCCGCGCTGATGGTGGCGCAGGGCGACGCCCACGCCATGGTCACCGGCCTGACCCGCACCTTCGGCGTGGCCTTCGAGGAGATCCGCCGGGTCATCGACGCCAAGGCGAACGAGCCGGTCTTCGGCCTGCACGTCTTCCTGACGCGCAACCGCACGGTGCTGATCGCCGACACCACGGTGCATGTCCGCCCGAACGGCCAGACGCTGGCCGACATCGCCATCGGCGCCGCGGCCAAGGCGCGCCAGATGGGGCACGAGCCGCGGGTGGCGCTGCTGTCCTTCTCCAACTTCGGCCAGCACCCGCACCCCCACACCGACCCGCTGCGCGAGGCCATTTCCATCCTCGACAGCCGCCGCGTCGATTTCGAGTATGACGGGGAGATGTCGGCGGACGTGGCGCTGGACTACCAGCTGATGAAGCGGGTCTACCCCTTCTGCCGGCTGTCCGGCCCGGCCAACGTGCTGATCATGCCCGGCCTGCATTCGGCCAACATCACGGCGAAGCTGCTCAACAAGATGGCCGGCGGCCAGATGATCGGTCCGCTGCTGATCGGCTTGGACAAGCCGGCGCAGATCGTCACCATGGGCGCCTCGGTCAACGATCTGGTCACCGCGGCGGCGCTGGCGGCCCACGACTCGCTGCCCTGGTAAGCGGACAGGCGGTTTCCTATGGACGCGCGGGTCGGGCATTTCCCCGGCCCGCGCGTTAATCTTTTGTGACGCCCGCTCACCGGCTTGCGGGATGGTGTAAAAGCGGAGTTCCGTCTCTAAAACCGTCCGCATGACGCACGAGAAGCGCCGTCCATGACTCCCAAGCCGATGCCGCCCCTCCGGTTGATCCTCGCCGCCGCGCTGGTGCTGGCGCCGCTGCTGCCGGCCCTGTGGGGACTGTGGCGGCAGGGGGCGATCGGTCCGGTGGTGGCGGTTGTGGGCGGGCTGGCCGGGATCGGCGGGGTGGCGCTGATGCTCCAGCTCTATGTCCGCGACCTGCGGACAGTGGCCGCCCACGCCGCGCAGCTCGCCGCCGGACCGACGGAGCCTGTCCCGTCCTTGCCCGTCGCGGCGTCCGGTCCGGTGCGGGCGGCGGCGGCGGCGGCGGTGCGGTTGCACCGGGTGATGAACGCCCGCACCGAACTGGCGCTGGCCCAGCTCGAAGCCAACGAATCCATCATCGAGGCGCTGCACGACCCGCTGGTTCTGGTGGGGGCGGAACGGCAGGTGGCGCGGGCCAACCAAGCGGCGCGCGCCCTGTTCGGCGACCGCATCCTCGACCGCGACCTTGCCGCCTCGCTGCGCAACCCGGCGGTGCTGGAGGCGGTGGACGCGGTGCTGAAGGGCGGCGCCTCGCGCATTCTGGAATTCAGCCTGCCGGTGCCGGTGGAACGCATGTTCGAGGTGCGGGTCAAGCCTTTCCAGCGGCGCGTCCCCCGCCCGATCCCCGGCGAGGACGGGTCGCCGGCCGCCGCCGGAACCGTTCCGGGGCGGATGGTCATCCTGACGCTGCACGACATCACCGCGCTGCGCCGGTCGGAGCAGATGCGCGCCGACTTCATCGCCAACGCCAGCCACGAGCTGCGCACGCCGCTGTCCTCCCTGCTCGGCTTCATCGAGACGCTGCGCGGCCCCGCCCGCGAGGATCTGGAGGCGCACGAGCGCTTCCTGTCGATCATGCAGGATCAGGCCAGCCGCATGGCCCGCCTCGTCAACGACCTGCTGTCGCTGTCGCGGATCGAGCTGGACGAGCACATGCCCCCCGCCGGAAAGGTTGACGTGCTGGACCGGCTGGACGGGGTGATGGCGGCGCTGGAGCTGAAGGCGGCCAGCCGCCGCATCCGCCTGACGCTGGAGGCGCCGGACGGCCTGCCCGCGGTGGTCGGCGACGAGGACCAGCTCACCCAGGTCTTCCAGAACCTCGTCAGCAACGCGATCAAATACACGCGCGAGAACACCGACGTGACCGTCGCCGTGTCGCTCGCCGACGGCATGGCGGTCGGGGTATCCGGCCCGGCGGGCCGCGCCGGCCGTGGGATGCCGATGGTCGCCGTCGCCGTGCGCGACCAGGGGGAGGGCATCGCCCGCACCCACCTGCCGCGCCTGACCGAACGCTTCTACCGCGTCGACGCCGCGCGGTCGCGGGCGATGGGCGGCACCGGGCTGGGGCTGGCCATCGTGAAGCACATCGTGAACCGCCACCGCGGCCGCCTGACCATCGAGAGCGCGGTCGGGGTGGGCAGCACCTTCACGGTCTATCTGCCGGCGGCGTCGGAGGAGTCCGCAGAGGGCCGCGCCGCGGAGCCCGCGCGGCGCCAAGCGTAGAGGTTGCGGTTACCCCCATCGGCGTGACCGAAAGTGGGCGTCGTCATGAAACTGTCATAAAACCGTAATCAGCGCGTCGCGGACCCCGACTAGTGTCCGCCCCGCAAGCCGCCCGCCCCTGGGGGAAGCGGCACGGGGTTGGACCATCGCGTTCCCCGGTAAAGAGACATCCGGACCATCGGAGGGATCACCGTGAATTCCAAGAAGCTCGCCGTCACCGCCGCTGCGGTCGTCGCCATGACCGCCGCCTTCACGGGTGCTGCGAACGCCCAGTCGCGCGACCAGATCCGCGCCGTCGGCTCCTCGACCGTGTTCCCGTTCACCACGGCGGTTGCCGAGGCCTTCGGCAAGGGCGGCAAGTTCAAGACCCCGGTCGTCGAGTCGACCGGCACCGGCGGCGGCCTGAAGCTGTTCTGCGCGGGCGTCGGCCCGCAGCATCCGGACGTCGCGAACGCCTCGCGCCGCATCAAGAAGTCCGAGGTCGAGCAGTGCGCCGCCAACGGCGTCGCCCAGATCACCGAGCTGAAGATCGGCTACGACGGCATCGCGCTGGCCTATTCCAAGCAGGCCCCGCACACCGACCTGACCACCAAGGTCCTGTGGAAGGCCCTGGCCAAGGACGTGCCGGTCGACGGCAAGATGGTCGCCAACCCCTACAAGAAGTGGTCGGACATCGACCCGAAGCTCCCGAACAAGGAGATCGAGGTTCTCGGCCCGCCCCCGACGTCCGGCACCCGCGACAGCTTCAACGAGCTGGTGATGCTCGAAGGCTGTAAGAAGGTCGCCGAGGTGAAGACCATCGTCGCCGACGAGAAGGCCCGTGAAAAGGCCTGCATGACCATCCGCGAGGACGGCGGCTACGTCGAGGCCGGTGAGAACGACAACCTGATCGTCCAGAAGCTGACCGCCAACCCCGACGCCTTCGGCGTGTTCGGCTACAGCTTCTACGACCAGAACCGCGACAAGCTGCAGACCGCCAAGATGGACGGCGTCGATCTGTCGCCGGAAGCGGTCCAGGCCGGCAAGTACGAGCTGTCGCGCCCGCTGTTCATCTACATCAAGAACGCCCACGCCGGCGTCATCCCGGGCATCCGCGAGCTGGTCGCCGAGTTCACCTCGGAGCGCGCGATGGGCGAGGACGGCTACCTGTCCGACAAGGGTCTGATCTCCCTGCCGAAGGCGGAGCGCGACGCCGCCCGCACCTCGGCGACCAACCTGACCCCGCTCCAGCTCTGACCGGCTGACGCGACCGGCGGCTCTCCTCGGAGGGCCGCCGGTTTCCCGTTTGTGCCAAGAGCCCGTTTTCAGCCCATTTCCGGCGGTTTCGCATGCAGCTCACGGTACTGCTCATCATTCTGGCCCTGCTCACAGTGATCGGTTACCAGATGGGCCGGTCGCGTGCCGTCGCCTCCGTCGGCGGCCGCATCGTCGAGCTTCATTCGGTGCCGTCCTACCACGGCTTCTACGTCGCCCTCTGGGCGGGGCTTCCGGCCCTGCTGCTCTTCGCCTTCTGGGGGGCGTCGGAAGGCTGGCTGGTCATGCAGATGGTCCTGTCCGGCCTGCCGGACCGGCTGGTCAACGGCGACGCCCAGTCGCTCGGCCTGCTGCGCGCCGACATCCTGAACCTCGCCCACGGCGTCACCACGGGCCGCGAGCCCGATCCGGAGGTGGTCGCCGCGGCGGAGCGCTATCTGCGGCTGCACGCGCTCGGCGACTGGAGCCTGCTGGTCATCGGCTGCTGCATCGCCATCGGCGGCCTGCTCTACGCCCGCGGCCGGATCGACCCCGACCTGCGCGCCCGCAACCGGGTGGAGCGCACAGTCAACATCGCGCTGGTCATCTGCTCGCTGGTCGCCATCCTGACCACTATCGGCATCGTGCTGTCGCTTCTGTTCGAGGCGATCCGCTTCTTCGCGGTGGTCAATCCCCTGGAGTTCCTGTTCGGCACGCACTGGAGCCCGCAGATGGCCATGCGCGCCGACCAGGTGGGCTCCAGCGGCTCCTTCGGCGCGATCCCGCTGTTCGCCGGCACGCTGCTGATCACCGGCATCGCCATGGCGGTGGCGGTTCCGGTCGGGCTGATGGCGGCCATCTTCATGTCGGAATACGCCAGCCCGGGCCTGCGCACCTGGCTGAAGCCGATCCTGGAGGTGCTGGCCGGCATCCCGACCGTGGTCTACGGCTTCTTCGCCGCCCTGACCATGGCGCCCTTCGTCCGCGACGTGGGCAACAGCCTGGGGCTGAGCGTCAGCTCGGAATCGGCGCTGGCCGCCGGCTTCGTGATGGGCGTGATGATCATCCCCTTCGTCAGCTCGCTGTCGGACGACGTCATCAACGCGGTGCCGCAGAGCTTGCGCGACGGCTCCTACGGGCTGGGCGCCACCAAGTCGGAGACGATCCGGCTGGTCGTGCTGCCCGCCGCCCTGCCGGGCATTGTCGCCGCCATCATGCTGGCGGTCAGCCGCGCCATCGGCGAGACGATGATCGTCACCATGGCCGCCGGCCTCACCGCCAACCTGACCGCCAACCCGCTGGACGCCGTGACCACGGTGACGACGCAGATCGCCACGCTGCTGGTCGGCGACCAGGAGTTCGACAGCCCCAAGACGCTGTCGGCCTTCGGGCTGGGCCTCGTCCTGTTCGTCGTGACCCTCACCCTCAACATGGTCGCCCTCCGGGTGGTCCAGAAGTATCGAGAGAAATATGACTGACCTCGTGGAACAGGATACGCGGGCCATGTCGGTCGCCGTCACCAAGTCGCGCTACCAGAGCGAGGAGTTCTCCGCCCGCCTGCGCCGCCGCTACGCCGCGGAGCGCCGGTTCCGGATCGCCGGGATGCTCGCCGTCGGGATCGCGTCTCTGATGCTGGTGGTTCTGCTCGGCTCCATCGTCAGCAAGGGCTACACCGCCTTCTGGCAGGCGCAGATCCGGCTGGAGGTGACGCTCGACAAGCAGCAGGTCGAGGAGCGGAACTACACCGCCATCGTCCGGCAGGCGCTCTACGCCCAGGTCCCGGCGGCCACCGACCGCGCCACCCGCCGCTCGCTGAACGACCTGCTGTCCTCAGGCGCGCCGTACGAGCTGGAGGCGATGGTCAACGCCAACCCGTCCATCGTCGGCACCACGCAGACGGTCTGGGTCCGCGCCGACGACGAGATCGACCAGTTCATGAAGGGCTTCATCCGGCGCGACGTGCCGGAGAGCGAGCGCCGGTTGAGCGACGTCAAGATCACCGCCATCGACGCGCTGGTCGCCAACGGGTCGATCCGCAGCACCTTCAACACCACCCTGTTCACCGCCGGCGACAGCCGCGAGCCGGAACAGGCGGGCATCCTGGGGGCCGTCGTCGGCTCCGCCCTGACGCTGGTGGTGACCATGCTGCTGTCGGTGCCGATCGGCATCGCCGCCGCGGTCTATCTGGAGGAGTTCGCGCCGAAGAACCGCTGGACCGACCTGATCGAGGTCAACATCAACAACCTCGCCGCGGTGCCGTCGATCATCTTCGGCCTGCTCGGTCTGGCGGTGTTCCTCGGCTTCTTCGGGCTGCCGCGCTCCGCCCCGCTGGTCGGCGGTCTGGTGATGGCGCTGATGACCCTGCCGGTCATCATCATCGCCTCGCGTGTTGCGCTGAAGGCGGTGCCGCCGTCGATCCGCGAAGCGGCGCTGGGCGTCGGCGCCTCGCCGCTGCAGACGGTGACGCACCACGTTCTGCCGCTGGCCCTGCCGGGCATCCTGACCGGCACCATCATCGGCATGGCCCGCGCGCTGGGCGAGACGGCGCCGCTGCTGATGATCGGCATGGTAGCCTTCATCGTGGACATCCCGGGCGGCCTGACCGACAGCGCCACGGCCATGCCGGTGCAGATCTACATGTGGGCGGACAGCCCCGAGCGGGCCTTCACGGAGCGCACCTCCGCGGCGATCCTGATCCTGCTCGCCTTCCTCATCCTGATGAACGGCCTGGCCGTCTTCCTGCGCAAGAAATTCGAGAGGCGTTGGTAACCCCATGAGCGTCCAGACCCACATCCCGGCCACGGCCATGGCTTCGCGTCCCGCCGCCGGCATCCACGGCACCAAGATGGTCGCCCGTGACGTCAAGGTGTTCTACGGGGCCAAACAGGCGCTCAAGGGCATCAACCTGGAGATCCAGGAAAACCGCGTGATGGCCCTGATCGGCCCGTCCGGCTGCGGCAAGTCGACGTTCCTGCGCTGCCTGAACCGCATGAACGACACCATCGAGAACTGCCGCGTCGAGGGGCTGATCGCGCTCGACGGCGAGGACGTCTACGGCAAGAACATCGACGCGGTGCAACTCCGCGCCCGCGTCGGCATGGTCTTCCAGAAGCCGAACCCGTTCCCGAAGTCGATCTACGACAACATCGCTTACGGCCCGCGCATCCACGGCATCGCCAGCCACCGCGACGAGATGGACGAGATCGTCCAGACCTCGCTGCAGCGCGCCGGCCTGTGGAACGAGGTGAAGGACCGCCTGCGCGAGCCGGGCACCGGCCTGTCCGGCGGCCAGCAGCAGCGCCTGTGCATCGCCCGCGCCATCGCCGTCAGCCCCGAGGTGATCCTGATGGACGAGCCCTGCTCGGCGCTCGACCCCATCGCGACGGCCCACATTGAGGAGCTGATCGACGAGCTGCGCGAGAACTACACGATCGTCATCGTCACCCACAACATGCAGCAGGCGGCCCGCGTCTCCCAGAAGACCGCCTTCTTCCATCTCGGCGACATGGTCGAGTGCGACGACACCGAGGAAATCTTCACCAACCCGCGGGACGAGCGCACCCAGGGCTACATCACCGGCCGCTACGGCTGATCCCCGGCATCGCCACTACTCTTCCATCAGCGAAGGACGTGAAGCATGAGCAACGAACACATCGTGCGTTCCTTCGCGCACGAACTTGAGCGCCTGTCCAACCTGATCACCCAGATGGGCGGCGTCGCCGAAGCGCAGGTGGACGCCGCCGTGAAGGCGGTGGCCCGCCGCGACGTCGCGCTGGCCGCCCAGGTCATGCAGGCCGACCTGCGCATCGACGCCTACGAGCGCGACATCGACGCCGAGGCCGTGCGCCTGCTCGCCCTGCGCCAGCCGCTGGCCCAGGACCTGCGCGAGATCGTGTCGGCGCTGAAGATCGCGTCGGACCTGGAGCGGATCGGCGACTACGCCTCCAACATCGCCAAGCGCTCGCTGGCGCTGGCCCAGGTGCCGGTGGTGCGCCCGGCGGTGGCGATCCCGCGCATGGGGCGGCTGGTCGAGTCGATCATGAAGGACGTGCTGGACGCCTACATCGAGCGCGACGTCCAGCGCGCCATCGCCGCCTGGGAGCGCGACGAGGAACTGGACGACCTCTACACCAGCCTGTTCCGCGAGGTCCTGACCTACATGATGGAGGACCCGCGCAACATCACGCCCTGCACGCACCTGCTGTTCATGGCGAAGAACCTGGAGCGGATCGGCGACCACGCCACCAACATCGCCGAGACCATCCACTATCTGGTGGTCGGGACGACGCTGCGCGCGGCGCGTCCGAAGAACGACGGCAGCAGCTTCGCCGTGGTCGAGCCGGGCGGTTCGGTCATGGATGCGGTCACCGAGGCGGTGGAACGGGGATTGCCGCGGGACGGCGGCCCGGATAACGATGGAGCGGGACATGCCGCGTGACGGCGAGACGCGCAGTGGGAGCGGGACAAGCATGAATTCGGCGCTGAAGCCGCTCGTCCTCGTCGTCGAGGACGAAGCCGACATCGTGACGCTGCTGAAGTACAATCTGGAGAAGGAAGGCTTCCGCGTGAACGCCGCCACCGACGGCGAGGAAGCCCTTCTGCTGGCCGGGGAGCAGACGCCGAACATCGTCCTGCTCGACTGGATGCTGCCGCTGATGTCGGGGCTGGAGGTCTGCCGCCAGATGCGCCGCAACAGCAAGATGCGCGACATCCCGATCATCATGCTGACCGCCCGCGGCGAGGAGGCGGACCGCGTGCGCGGCCTGAATTCCGGCGCCGACGACTACATCACCAAGCCCTTCTCCCCGACCGAGCTGGTCGCCCGCATGCGCGCCGTGCTGCGCCGTTCGGCGCCCGGCATGACCGACGAGACGCTGCAGTTCGCCGACGTGACCATGGATCTGGCCGCCCACCGGGTGCGCCGGAACGGCCGCGACGTGCATCTGGGTCCGACCGAGTTCCGCCTGCTGCGCCATTTCATGCAGCATCCCGGCCGAGTCTTCTCGCGCGAGCAGCTGCTCGACGTGGTGTGGGGCCACGACGTCTATGTCGAGCCGCGCACCGTGGACGTGCACATCCGCCGCTTGCGCAAGGCGATGAACGAGGAGACGGAGATGGACCTGATCCGCACCGTCCGTTCGGCCGGCTACGCGCTGGACAGCAAGTCCATCTAACCGAAATGCCCGGACGCTGACCTTGCCCCACCCTTACCCTCCCCCGCTTCGCAGGGGAGGGGACTGCCGCCGCTTCGCGACCATCTCCCTCTCCTGCGAAGCGGGGGAGGGAAGGGGCCCACGCGCAAGCGTGGGAAGGGTGGGGGCCACGTGGCGGAGCTGTTCACCCCTCCAGCAGCCCCACCGCCTCCCGCAATATCTCAACCTTCGGGCCGAAGCGCTTCGCCGGGTCGCTGTCCTCGATGAAGCCGATCATCATGCGCAGGGCGTACGCCACCCGCGGGGCGAGATCGGGGTGGGCCGTCACATGCTGCGCCAGATGGGCCAGCGCGTCCCGGTAGGGCCGGCCCTCGAAACCCTCCGCGGCGATCGCCTCGAAGCGGTTCGCGTGTTCGATCACCAAGCTGTGGTCGTCGGTCATGGCGCTCACACGAACAGGATCGCGCCGGTCTTCGGCGCGTCGTTCAGAAAGGTGACGACTCCGCCGGTCTTCACCGGCACGTCGGGGCGCAGCGGGGCGCCAACGGGCAGGCCGAGCGCGCGCAGCCCCATCTCGCAGGCCATGACCGTGACCTTCAGCATCACGCAGGCTTCCAGCAACTCCTCGAAGCCGGCCAGCCCGTCGGCGGTGAAGGCGGCGTCGCGCTCCGCCGGGCGGCGGCCGTCGTCGGCGGGGTCCAGCCGGTGCCAGCCCGGCGCGCCGTCCGCGTCCTCGGCCAGCAGCGTGTTCAGGGCGCGGCCGGTGAAGAACAGCGTGACCTTGCGGTTGGTCGCCGCCGCCGCGCTGGCCATCACCAGGGCGTAGTGAACCCGGTCGAAGCCGCCCGCGAACAGGACGATGGACAGGTTTTCAGGACCTTCCATGGGGGGAGCCTCTCAGCCGCCGCTCAGTGGGCGGACAGGTCGTGGATGGTCGGGTGGGCGCCGCACAGCGGGCAGTCGGGGTCGCGGCGCACCGTGATGCGCTGGAACGAGGCGTGCAGCGTGTCGAGCATCATCAGGCTGCCCGACAGCCCCTCACCGATGCCCATGATCTCCTTCAGCACCTCGGTCGTCTGGAGCGAGCCGACGAAGCCGGCCAGCGCCCCCAGCACGCCGCCCTCGGAGCAGGACGGCACCAGCCCGCGCGGCGGCGGCTCTGGGAACAGGCAGCGGTAGCAGGGGTGCGGATCGCCGAGATGCGCCTTGAAGGTGGACACCTGCCCGTCGAAGCGCAGGATCGCCGCCGACACCAGCGTCTTACCCGCGAAGTAGCAGGCGTCGTTCAGCAGGAAGCGCGTGGCGAAATTGTCCGACCCGTCGGCCACGATGTCGTAGCGGCCGATCAGGTCCAGCGCGTTGTCCCTGGTCAGCCGCGCCTTGTGCACCTCCACCGCCACGTCGGGGTTCAGCGCGCGGATGCGGGCGGCGGCGCTCTCCACCTTCGGAACGCCGAGCGACGACTCATCGTGGATCACCTGCCGTTGCAGGTTGGACAGGTCCACCGTGTCGTCGTCGATGACGCCGATGGTGCCCACCCCCGCCGCGGCGAGGTAGAGCAGCAACGGCGCGCCCAGCCCGCCGGCCCCGATGACCAGGACGCGGGCACGCAGCAGCGCCTCCTGCCCGACGCCGCCGACCTCCGGCAGGATGATGTGGCGGGAATAGCGGTGAAGCTGGGTGTCGGTGAAATCCATGGTCCGCAGAATAGCGCGGAACGCCCCGTGCCGCGCAAGCCCCCTTGCTCAGAGCCCCGCCGCGGGCGGAAGCGTCAGGCCAGCAGGCTCATCTTGTAGGGGGTGGTCTTCGACGTGCTGGACGATTTGTTCGCATCCTCCGCCGCCCACTGCTTCAGACGGGCCTCGCGTTCCCGCATGATCTTGTCGAATGGGCGCTCCTCGCTCGTGTCGTCGGGCGACTTGGCCACCTTCTGGACGAAGTTGAGCTGATAGGGGATTTCGCCGACCACGTTCTTCGGCGGGACGATCACCAGCTCGTACTGGCCGGGTTCGATCTTGAAGCTGGGCTTCTTCAGCATGTCCTCGCCCGACTTCGCCGGGTCCATCGTGTCGCCGGAGGCCACGACCTTGCCCTCCTTGCTCATGACGGCCCAGCGCGTGTAGGGCAGGGACATGTTGCCGACGAACTCACCGCCCTGGGCGACGGTCAGCGAGTGCTTCTGCACGCCGCTATCGTTGCCCACGACGGCGCGGGCGATGCCCTTCATCTGGGCGCCGCTCCCCACCATCATGACGCTCTGGCGTTCGGTGATGTCCAGCGTGTATTCCCGCTCGTTCACCCCGCGCACGGCCTGGGAGATGACCGCCGTATAAGTGCCGGGGCCGAGCTTCGCGCTGGTCTGCGCCGACTCGTTCTTCGCCTTGGCTTCGGCGACGACCTTGTTGTTCTGGTCGACGATCTTGATGTTGGTGTTGATGTCGGCGATCTTGAAATTGAATTCGCCGGTCTTCGACACCGTGAACTGGCGGTAGTCGGTGGATGCGAGGTTGGAGTCCAATTCGTTGGTGATGCCGCGGAACTGGAACCAGTTCATCGTCGAGGCATTCGGAATCGCAACGCCCATGGTGGCCTCCCCCGCTGGTCCTGTGCCGTCAGCTCCGCATCGTCGGGCGGCCGTGCCGCAAGCCGGGCCGTCGCCTGAAACGGCGGAGCCGCGCCGGCCGAAACCCCCGGCGCCGACAGTTTAGATTACTAAAATCCAATCTTTTTGTCAAAGCGCCGCCCGATGACAACGGCGGGCGCAAAGACCGGACGGAGCCCATTCTACAACAGGATGCGCGACGGCGCAATATTCGCCGCCCGGTTGCGCGGCTAGCAAGCCGGACATCCCTCTCCCACGGCCGCAGGCGGATATGGGAGAGGGGAGACCGGTTTACTCCAGCCCTTCGAACAGGGCGGTGGAGAGATAGCGCTCGGCGAAGGAGGGCAGGATCACGACGATCAGCTTGCCCTCGTTTTCCGGACGGGAGCCGATCTCCAGCGCCGCCGCCAGCGCGGCCCCCGAGGAGATGCCGACCGGGATGCCTTCCAGCTTCGCCACCTTGCGGGCCGTCTCGAAGGCGCGCTGGTTGGAGATGCGGACGACCTCGTCGATCAGGTCCTTGTTCAGGACGTCCGGCACGAAACCGGCGCCGATGCCCTGGATCTTGTGCGGGCCGGGCATGCCGCCGGACAGGACGGGGCTGTCCTCCGGCTCCACCGCGATGGTGCGGAAGCCGGGCTTGCGGGCCTTCAGGACCTCCGACACGCCGGTCAGCGTGCCGCCGGTGCCGACCCCGGAGATCAGGATGTCGGCTTGACCGTCGGTGTCCTTCCAGATCTCCTCCGCGGTGGTGTTGCGGTGGATCTCCGGGTTGGCGGGGTTCTTGAACTGCTGGAGCATGTAGGCGTTCGGATCGGTGGCGACGATCTCGTCGGCCCGGCGGATGGCGCCCTTCATGCCCTCCGCCGCCGGGGTCAGCACCAGCTCGGCGCCGAGCAGCTTCAGCATCTTGCGCCGCTCAACCGACATGCTTTCCGGCATGGTCAGGATCAGCCGGTAGCCCTTGGCGGCGGCGACGAAGGCCAGCGCGATGCCGGTGTTGCCCGACGTCGGCTCGACCAGGGTGGTGCGGCCCGGCTCGATGGCGCCGGCGCGCTCCGCGGCGTCGATCATCGCGAAGCCGATGCGGTCCTTCACGCTGGCCAGCGGGTTGAAGAACTCCAGCTTGCCGACGATCTGGGCCTTGGCCCCGGCGTCCTCGGCCAGCCGGTTGACGCGCACCAGCGGCGTGGCGCCGACGGTGTCGAGAATGCTGTCGTAGATCTTACCGCGAAACTCGGAACCCGGCATTTTTCACTCCTCCGGTATGTGGTATTTTCCCACTTTCTACAGCATGTGTAGAATTTAACCGTTTTCCGGGTGGGATCAAATCGTAAAATCGATGCGGTCTTCGGTCTCGCTCTCGACGCCGGCGGTGCGGGCGCGCAGGCAGAGATCCTCAATGGTGATGTCGTCGAGCTTCTTCATGCATTCCTCCTGAAGCTCGTTCCACAGCGGGCGCACCACCTTGTGCCCCAGGATGGAGCCTGCCGGCTCCTCGATGGGGTCGGTCGCGGTCTCCATGGAGCGGACGACCTTCACGATCTCGCCCAGCGTGATCCGCCGGCGCTCGCGGGCCAGCCGGTAGCCGCCGCGCGGCCCGCGCACGCCGGCCAAAACGCCGTCGCGGACGAGCTGCTGGAGAACCTGCTCCAGATAGCGCTTGGGAATGCCCTGGCGGCGCGTGATCTCGCCGGACTGCACGGGTTCGGTGCCGGCGTTGTAGGCGATGTCCAGAACCGCCTCGATCGCGAACATCAGCTTCTTGGAAATGCGGAGCATCAGCGCGACTCCTGCGCGGGGGAGGGCGGCGCGAACTGGCCGGTGGAGCCGAAGCCGCCCGTTCCGCGGGCGCTGTCGGGCAGGGCGGCCGACTCGGCCCAGGCGGCGCGTTCGTAGCGGGCGATCACCAGCTGGGCGATGCGTTGCCCGCGCTCCACCTTGAAGGGCTGGTCGCCGTGGTTGATCAGGATCACCCCGACCTCGCCGCGGTAGTCGGCGTCGATGGTGCCGGGGCTGTTCAGCACCGTGACCCCGTGCTTCAGCGCCAGACCGGAGCGCGGCCGCACCTGCGCCTCATACCCGTCGGGCAGGGCGAAGGCGACGCCGGTGGGGATCAGCGCGCGGCGGCCCGGCTCCAGGACGACCGGCTCCGCCAGCGCGGCCAGCAGGTCCATGCCCGCCGCATGCTCCGTCGCGTAGGTCGGCAGGTCCAGCCCCGCGGCGTGGGCGAGCCGGACGATGGGAACGGGAATGGCGGATGCCGTTGCGCTCACGGAATGGTCTCCTGGGGGGTGGGTGCAGGGGGTGGGTTGAAATGCCGGGCGATGGCCTCGGCCAGACGGGCGGCCACGGCGTCCTTGCCCATGGTGGGCCAGTCCTCGGCGCCGTCGGCGCGGATCAGATGGACGGTGTTGTCGGCCCCGCCGAAGGTGGTGGTGCCCGGCGACACGTCGTTGGCGACGATCCAGTCGCAGCCCTTGCGCGCGCGCTTGGCGGTCGCGTAGTCCACCACATTGCCGGTCTCCGCGGCGAAGCCGACGACCAGCGCCGGACGGCGCGGCCCCGGCTGGGACAGGGTCGCCAGGATGTCGGGATTCTCGGTCAGGGCCAGGCTCGGCGGGCCGCCGCCGTCCTTCTTCAGCTTGCGGTCCGACTCGCCGGCCACGCGCCAGTCGGCGACGGCAGCGGCGCAGACCGCGATGTCCGCGGGCAGGGCCGACTCGCAGGCCGCCAGCATCTCCCGCGCCGTTTCGATGGCGCGCACGGTGCAGCCGGGCGGATCGGGCAGGCGGGTCGGGCCGGTAACCAGCGTCACCTCGGCGCCCAGCCGCCGCAGCGCCTCGGCGATGGCGTGGCCCTGCTTGCCGGAGGAACGGTTGGCGATGTAGCGAACCGGGTCGATCGGTTCGACGGTCGGGCCGCTGGTGACCAGCGCGCGCTTGCCGGCCAGCGGCCTTGGCGCGTCCAGTTCCTCGAAATGGGCGGCGATGGCCTGGACGATCTCCATCGGCTCGGCCATGCGCCCGAACCCGTACTCGCCGCAGGCCATCTCGCCCTTGTTAGGGCCGATCCGGCGCACGCCGCGCTTCTCCAGAAGCGCGAGGTTGTCGCGGGTCGCCGGATGCTCCCACATGCGGACGTTCATCGCCGGGGCGACGAGCACCGGCTTGTCGGTGGCCAGCAGCACGGTGGCGGCCAGATCGTCGGCCATGCCGGCGGCCATGCGGGCCAGCAGGTTGGCGGTGGCCGGGGCGACGACCAGCAGGTCGGCGTCGCGCGACAGTTGGATGTGCCCCATCTCCGATTCGTCGGTTAGGGACCACAGGTCCTGATAGACGGTGTCCTCGGTCAGCGCCTGCACGGACAGGGGCGTGACGAACTGCGCCCCCGCCCGGGTCAGGACCGCGCGCACGCGCACGCCCCGCTCCTTCAGGCGGCGGATCAGCTCCAGGCTCTTGTAGGCCGCGATGCCGCCCGCGATGACGAGCAGGATGCGCTTGCCGGACAGCACGGATGTTTCGGCCACGGGGGTCCGCCGCTCCTTGCTATGGATTGTGCAGGCGATGAAATCTGTAGAATTCAGATATTCCATCACGGCGCCGGGTACAAGCGTCCTTCGCTCATCCCCACAGCAAATCCGGTGTGAAATGCACATCCATGACCGGCGTGTGAAACCATGGATGGGATATTTCGTTGCGCGGCCGCATTCCAGGTCTTTCGTCCACAGCCCGTCATCGCGTAGAGTGCATTTTTAAGGATTTGCTGATAACCAGTTCAATCCGACCGCCTCCGTCGTGATTTTCTTTCGAATCCATACGGTCCATGCCCCCGCGCTCCACGCCAGTCCTTCTTGTCGAAGACACGCCGTCGCTGGCCCGCGTCTATGCGGAGTTCCTGAAGAAGGACTGCACCGCCGTCATCACGGTGGAGACCGGGGCCGCGGCGTTGGAGCAGCTCGCCGACGGCGTGCCGCGGATCGTGCTGCTGGATCTTCAGCTTCCCGACATGCACGGGATGGAGGTGCTGAAGCGGATCAGCGCCCAGGCGCTGCCCTGCGCCGTCATCATCATCACGGCCCACGGGTCGGTCGGGGTCGCGGTGGAGGCGATGCGCTACGGCGCCTATGATTTCCTGGTGAAGCCCTTCTCGGCGGAGCGGCTGACCGTCACCGTGCGCAACGCCATGGAGCGGCTGCGCCTAGCCCAACTCGTCGACAGCTTCGAGAAGGACCTGGGGCGCAGCCGCTACCACGGCTTCCTCGGCTCCTCGCTGGCGATGCAGGCCGTCTACCGGATCATCGACAGCGCCGCCTCCTCCCGCGCGACGGTCTTCATCACCGGCGAGTCGGGCACCGGCAAGGAGGTCTGCGCCGAGGCCATCCACCGGCAGAGCCCGCGGGCCGACCGGCCCTTCATCGCCATCAACTGCGGGGCCATCCCCAAGGACCTGATGGAGAGCGAGATCTTCGGCCACATGAAGGGCTCCTTCACCGGGGCGGTGGCCGACCGCGAGGGCGCCGCGGCGCGGGCCAACGGCGGCACCCTGTTCCTCGACGAGATCTGCGAGCTGGCGCCCGACCTCCAGACCAAGCTGCTGCGCTTCATCCAGACCGGCACCTTCACGCCGGTCGGCGGCAGCCGGGTGGAGAAGGTCGATCTGCGCATCATCTGCGCGACCAACCGCGATCCCCTGCGCGAGGTCGAGGAGGGGCGCTTCCGCGAGGATCTCTATTACCGGCTGCACGTGATCCCCATCCATTTGCCGCCGCTGCGCGAGCGCGAGGACGACGTGCTGGAGATCTGCCGCCAGTTCCTGAGCGATTACGCGCGGGAGGAGGGCAAGGGTTTCGTCCGCTTCTCCCCGGCGGCGGAGCAGGCGCTGCGCACCTACCACTGGCCGGGCAACGTGCGGCAGGTGCAGAACGTGGTGCGCAACATCGTGGTTCTGCACGACGGCGACACCGTGACGCCGGCCATGCTGCCGGCTCCGCTCGGCAGCCCGGCGGGGGCCGTCGCGCCGTTTCCCGCCAGTGGCGGCGGAAACGGCCATGGCGGCGGGCATGCCGCCGGCCATGGACCCGTGGCCCACGCGCCATCCCCCAAGACGGTGAAGCCGCTGTGGGAGGTGGAGCGCGACGCCATCGAGGAGGCCATCGCCGCCTGCGACGGCAACATCCCCCGCGCCGCTGCCCTGCTGGAGATCAGCGCCTCGACCATCTACCGCAAGCGCCTCGCTTGGCAGGCCGAAGGAAAGCTGTGATTTCCGGCCGCTCCGGAAGTCCCACTCCCCCGCTCCGGTCCCACGCCGCTGGTCCTGCCGAAGCATAGGCTTCGTGTGCGTTCAATTCACGCAAGACCATCGAAAGTCTTGCCGTGCCGGGACCCGCCGCCATCGGCTTATTTCAAAATGACCGATTCGGCCACATTGGGTATATGCCGTGAAGCCGCCTTGCCGGTTCCGGTGCCGTCCGGCTAGCCTCCCCTCGCGTTGCTTTGCTTGCGCTTCCGCGTGGCGCCGCGCATGGCCGCCGCACAGCCCATCGTCCTTCGCCGGTCCCTTGCGCCCCGCGGCGCGGATCGGCGGCGGACCCCGACCGAGGAGCAGGAGTTCGCCTTATGACCACCGGCACCGTCAAATGGTTCAACACCACCAAGGGATATGGCTTCATCGCGCCGGAAGCCGGCGCCAAGGACGTGTTCGTGCACATCACGGCCGTGCAGAAGTCGGGTCTTCACGCCCTGTCCGAGGGCCAGCGCGTCGAGTTCGAGGTCGCGCGCGGCAACAACGGCAAGGACGCCGCGGTCAACATCAGCGTCATGGAGTGAAGCCGCGTCATGACGTGACGTAGCCGCGGAGCCGGTAGGCCTCCACGGCTTCCCGGGTGAGGCGGGGGATGTCGCGGCACAGCGACGTCACCTCACCCACCGCGTTGCTCCGGCAGGCCAGCTCCAGCGCCCGGGCGGCCGCCGACAGGTCGCGGGCGCCGAAGGTCCCCGCGGTGCTCTTCAGCGTGTGGGCCTCCTTTGCCAATCCGGCGAGATCGGCCGGGCCTCCGACCGCCGCTTCCGCGCCGCCGTGCGCGATCCTCTCGGCCCGCTCCAGCGTCTCCTCCACGAACTGTCGGAGGACGTCGGCCAGAAGCTCCGCGTCGAGATCCCGGGCGAGCTGTTGCAGGACCTCCATGTCCAGAACGCCCAGCTCCGGCACGTCGGCCGTGACCGGAGCGGGAGCGTCCGCTGGAACGGCGGGCGCGGCGGACTCCAACGGGGCGGTGTCCAGCCAGTGGGCGACCGTCTCCAGCAGATGCGGACGGTCGATGGGCTTGGCGACGTGCCCGTTCATCCCGGCGGCCAGACAGCGTTCGCGGTCGCTGTCCATGGCGTCGGCGGTCATGGCGATGATTGGGACGCTGCCGGCCGGCGGCGGCAGGGCGCGCAGCCGGCGGGTGGCGGTCAGCCCGTCCATCTCCGGCATGGCGAGGTCCATCAGGACCAGCCCGTAGGGCGACGGGCCGGGCGCCGCGGCCTTCACCGCCTCCAGCGCTTCCCGCCCGTTGTTGGCGATGTCGACCCGATAGCCGGCGCCGCGCAGCAGCAGGGCGGCGACCATCTGGTTCGTCGGGCTGTCCTCGACCAGGAGAATCCGCCGGCCCGTTCCGGCGGTGGACGGGGCGGCCGGGCTTTGCGCAGGCGGCGGAGCTGCGGGCGGCGCCTCCGCCTCGCTTCGCCCGGTCACGGCGGCGAGCAGGCGGGAGGGCCGGGCCGGCTTCGTTACGGTGGCGTCGGCGCCGTCGCCGTCGCCGCCCACGCTCCGGTGCGGCAGCACGAGGCGGACGATCCGCCCCACCCCCCGCGCGCGCAGCCGGTCGGGCAGCGAGCCGGCGACCGGGGTTTCCACGCTGCCGATCACCGCGATACCGGCGGCGGGCAGGGTGCCGGCGTCCAGCCCGGCCACCATCGCCGCCACGTCCGGCGCGCTGACCGTGGCCCCCCAGGAATGGAGCTGCTCGGCCAAAGCCCGCCGGGCGACGGGGTTGGATTCCAGAAGCAGGACGGTCTCCCCGGCCAGCGGCGGTTCGGCGACTCCCGCCCGCCCCGTCCCGGATTCCAGCGTCCTGGATTCCAGCGGCCCGGACTCCAGCGGCCCGGACTCCAGCGGCAGGGTGAACCAGAAGCGGCTGCCCTGGTCGGCGGCGCTGTCGAAACCGATGCTTCCCCCCATCATCTCCACCAGCCGCTTGGAGATCGCCAGCCCCAGACCGGCGCCGTCGTGGCGGCGCGACAGGCGGGGATGCACCTGCGAGAATTCGGTGAAGAGGTCGGCCTGCGCCTCCTGCGGAATGCCGATGCCGGTGTCGGTCACCTCGAAGCGCAGGCGCGGCGGCGCCTGGCCGTCGCCGTCCAGTTCCGACAGGGTGACGGCGACGCCGCCGCGGTCGGTGAACTTCACGGCGTTGCCGACGAGGTTCAGCAGGACCTGCCGCACCCGGCCCGAGTCGCCGCGCAGCGCCGCCGGCAGGCCGCCGGGGATGCAGACGGCCAGCTCGATCCCCTTGGCGAAGGCGCGGGCGGCCTGCAGCTCGGCCACGCTCTCCACCACCCCGGCGGGGGAGAAGCGGCCCGACTCCAGGGTCAGCTTTCCCGCTTCCATCTTGGAGATGTCCAGGATGTCGTTGAGCATGGACAGCAGCGCCTCCGCCGACTCGCGGGCGGTGCGGGCGTAGGCGCGCTGCTCCTCCCCCAGCGGGCCGTCCAGCAGCAGCCCCAGCATGCCGAGGACGCCGTTCATCGGGGTGCGGATCTCGTGGCTGATGGTGCGCAGAAACTCCGACTTGGCGCGGCTCGCCAGCTCCGCCTGCTCCTTGGCGAGGCGGAGCTGCGCCTCGGTGCGGCGGTGGGCGGTGATGTCGCGGAAGGACACCATCGCCATCGTCCGCCCGCGGTAGGGCACGTAGCGGGTCTCCCCCTGCACCGTCAGTCGTTCGCCGTTGCGGCGCAGGCAGATGGTTTCAAAGGGGGTTTCGTCGTGGGCGCGGATGCGCTGCCAGTTGAGTTCACGGTCCTCCGGCACCATCAGGGCGGTGATCGACAGCCCCGTCAGCTCGTCCGGCGCATAGCCCAGGATGGTAGCGGCGGCCCGGTTGGCGTCGGCGATCACTCCTTGCTCATGCACCAGGATGCCGTCCATGGCGGCGTCCGACAGCTTGCGGAAGCGGTCCTCGCTCTCGCGCAGAGCCCGCTCCACCCGGCGGTGGTCGGTGATGTCCGTGTAGGTCATCAGGACCGAGCGGTCGGGCAGGAAGCTGGCGGTGATCTCCAGAACCCGGCCGTCGGGGCGCGTGCGCTCGATGCGGCTGACGCCTTCGGGGCGCAGGTTGGTCAGGTGGCGGGCGACGATCTCCGCCGGATCGCCGGGGCCGAATTCGCCGCGCTCGGCCAGGAAGCGCAGGAAGCCGGCCATGCTCAGGCCGGGACGGACCGCCTCGTCCGGCAGGTCGAGCATCTCACGCAGGCGCCGGTTGCAGGTCAGGAAACGGCCGTCCGCGCTCCACACCACGAGGCCCTGCGACATGGCGCTGAAGGTGGCCTCCAGCAGGTCGGACTTGTGGGCCAACTCCTGCTCGCGCCGTTTCAGCTCGCTGATGTCGGTGCGCAGCCCGACATAGCCGCCGTCGCTGGTCCGCCGCTCCTCGATCTTGAACCAGCGCCCGTCGCCGATCCGCAGCACTTGCGGCCCCTGCGGGTTGCGGTGCCGCTCCATCTCCCGCTCGACCCAGCGGTCGATGTCGCCGGGGCCGCAGTCGGGGTAATGGCCGGCGGCGGCGGCGCGGCGGATCAGCGATTCGAAGGTGATGCCGGGCTCCAGCGGCCCCAGCAGGGCGTAGATTTCGCGGAAACGGGCGTTGCACTGGACCAGCCGGTCGTCGGCGTCGAACAGGGCGAAGCCCTCGTTGACGACCTCGATGGCTTCGGACAGGCGGCGGTGGGCGTCGGCCGCCCGGCTGTCGGCGGCGCGGGCCTCCGCCTGGGCGCGCCGGGTGGCCTCCCGCTCGCGCAGCACCGCCAGACCCATCACCGCACCGGCCAGCCCGATCCCGAAAAAGGGCCAGATCAGCTCGTCGGTCCCATGCTCCAGAAGATGCTGCAGCGTGTGCAGCGCGCTCGCCATCAGGAGGAGGAACGCGACCAGGGTGAGCCAGCTCCAACGGCGCAGCCGGCGGTGGGGGAACGGCATTCGGCGCTCCGCATCGGACGAAGCGAAAACGTTACGGCTTTTGCGCCTCCGGAGCAACGAATCCGGGGGCGGCGCGCAGCCGGCCGACGGCGCGGCGCCGCCCCAGCAGGCCGTGGCGCGGCCCGAACAGGACGGCCACCGCCAGGATCAGCCCGGACGCCACCGCGATCATCCCCGCCGCGTTCAGCGAGTGGGAGGCCCCCAGCAGCATCGGCCCGAAGGCGGCGGCGCCATAGCCGGCCAGCGCCGCCAGCACCCCCAGCGCGACGCTGAGCAGGATCTGCGCGGCCAGCCGGTCGGTCAGCAGGCGGGCGGCGGCGGGCGGGGCGATCAGCATGGCGATGACCAGGATGGACCCCACCGCCTCGAAGGCGGCGATGGCCGTGGCGGCGACCAGGAGCACCACCCCGTAATGGAACAGCCCCGCCGGGATGCCCAGCGTGGAGGCCAGCGCCGGGTCGAAGGTGGTGATCTTCAGCTCCTTGTAGAACAGCCCGACCAGGGCGACGCAGAGCGCGAAGACGGCGGCGAGCGTCAGCACCTCCCGCGGCAGGGCGGCCCACACCGCCGGGTCGCCCAGTGATTCCCAGCCCTTGGGGGCCAGCCACAGGATGGTCTCCAACTGGCCGTAGAGCACGCAGTCGGCGTCCAGATCGATCCCACCGGCGGACGCCTGCTCGATCATTACCACGCCGGCGGCGAACATCACGGTGAAGACGACGCCCATGGCGGCGCCGGACTCCAGCCGGCCCAGCCGCCGCACCGCCTCGATCAGCAGGCCGGCCAGCGCCGCGGCGGCCAGCGCGCCGAGCATCATCGGCAGCGTCTCCCGCGTGCCGGCGACCAGGAAGCCGCCGACGATGCCGGGCAGGATGGCGTGGCTGACCGCGTCGCCCATCATCCCCTGGCGCCGCAGCACCAGGAAATTGCCGACCAGCGCGCAGGCGGCGCAGGCCAGCACGGCGGCGAGCAGGGCGGGGGCGTCGATCTGAAGGAATTCCTGGACGTCGGGCATCATGACGAAGCGCTCCGCTCCTCCAGCAGCCGGACCATGTCGCCGGGCAGGACCGAGTCGATGGGGTCGACGCCCCAGTTGGCGTGGGCGGGCAGCAGGGCCGGGTAGTCGGCCAGGAACCGCTCCCACAGCCGGCGGTCGCGCGCCGCCGCGCGGGCGGCGGTCTGCCCGGCGGGGGTCAGAACGCTGTTGCCACGGGTGAAGCCGCGCAGGCGCAGCCAGAGCGCCACGGAGCCTTCCACCGGCTGGCCGTCCAGAAGGTCGGTCAGGGCGCGCCGTTCCGCGAAGGTCAGGCGCAGCCGCCCCTGGCGAAGCGCGGCGGCGAGCAGCCCGCGCGCCGGGGCGAACAGGAAGCTGAGCAGGAAGAAGCCCCCGGCGACCAGGACGATCACCGCCCCCGCCGGCAGCTTGGGCAGCAGGGCCGACAGGGTGGCGCCGAGCCAGCCGGACAGCGCGCCGATCACCGCCGCGGCGACGGTCAGGGCGGGCAGCCGGTCGGTCCAGAAGCGGGCCGCGGCGGGCGGGATGATGAGAAGCGCGACCACCAGGATCAGCCCCACCGTCTGAAGCCCGATCACCGTCACCAGCGTCGCCAGCCCCATCAGCACGAGGTCGAGCGCCCCGACCGGCCAGCCCTGCACGGCGGCGAATCCGGGATCGAAGGCCAGCACGCGCAGTTCCTTGAACAGCAGGGCGACGGCCAGCGCCGCCCCGGCGGCCAGCAGGCCGATGGCGATGGCCTCGCCCTGCGCCATGGCGGCGGTCTGGCCCAGGATGAAGGTCTTCAGACCGGCCTGCCCGCCCAGCTCCAGATTCTGGATGACGCTGAGCAGCACGACGCCCAGCCCGAAGAAGACCGACAGCACCGCCCCGATCGCCGAATCCTCGGTCAGCCGGGTAAAGCGGGACAGCGCCTGCACGGTCAGCAGCCCGACCACCCCGCTGACCACCGCCCCGGCCAGCAGCAGCGGCAGCGAGCGCTCCGGCAGGCCGAGCGCCGCCCCGACCAGGAAGGCGACGGCGATGCCGGGCAGGGTGGCGTGGCTCAGCGCGTCGCTGACCAGCGCGCGGCGGCGCAGCAGCAGGAAGGTGCCGACCGTTCCGCCGGCCAGCCCCAGCGCGGCGGTCCCGGCGACCACCACGGCGCTGTTGAAGCCGGACTGGAAGGTCAGGACGCGCAACGCCTCCTCGAACATGGGGTCGATCATGACGCCTCCGCCGCCGCCGGAGCCGGCATGGGCCGCCCGCCGTAGGTGCGGGACAGCAGGTCGGGCGTCATCACCCGGCTGACCGGCCCCTGGGCGACCACGCGGGTGTTGAGCAGCAGGGCGTGGTCGAAATAGTCGCTGACCGTCTGGAGGTCGTGGTGGACGCAGATCACCGTCCGCCCGGCGGCGTCGAGGTCGCGCAGCACCTGGAGCACCGCGCGCTCCGTCGCCGCGTCCACCCCGGCGAAGGGCTCGTCCATGAAATAGAGCTGCGCCTCCTGGGCCAGCGCGCGGGCCAGGAAGACGCGCTGCTGCTGGCCGCCGGACAGCTGGCCGATCTGGCGCCGGGCGAAGTCGGCCATGCCCACCCGCTCCAGCGCGTGCAGCGCCGCCTCCTTGTGGGCGCGGGTGACCGGGCGGAACCAGCCGATCTTCCCGTAGCGGCCCATCGCCACCACGTCGAGCGCCGAGACGGGGAAGTCCCAATCCACGCTTTCCCGCTGCGGCACATAGCCGATCAGGCGGCGCTGCTTGGCGATCGGGCGGCCGAAGACCTCCACCGTTCCCGACACGCGCGGGACCAGCCCGAGGCACGCCTTGATCAGAGTCGATTTGCCCGCCCCGTTCGGCCCGACCACGGCGATCAGCCCGCCCGGCGGGGCGGCGTAGTCGATGTTCCACAGCACCGGCCGGCGATGGTAGGCAACGGTCAGGCCGCGGATCTCCAGGGGCGGCGGCCCGATGGGCGAGGCCTCTTCGGGGGCGATGCGGCTGCCGGGGGTGCGCCAGAGATACTGCATGGTCCGTTTCTCCTCCGCCGCGTCAGCGCTGCGCCAGGGCGAGCTTGCCCTGGAAGCCGTCGGCCGGCGCCTCGCCGCCCAGCGCGCGGGCGATGGTCGTCACATTGTGGTCGATCATGCCGATGTAGGTGCCTTGGTAGCTGCCCGGCGCGCCCATGGCGTCGGAGAACAGGGCGCCGCCCAGCGTCACGCGATGGCCGCGCGCCCCCGCCCCTTCGACCAGGGCGCGGACGTTGCGGTCGGACACGCTGGTTTCCGGGAAGACCGCCGGCACGCCGCGGTCCGCCAGCAGCGCGGCCAATTCTTCGATGATTCGAAGACCAGCTTCGGACTCCGTGCTGATCCCCTGGATGCCGCGCACCTCGATCCCGTAGGCGCGGCCCAGATAGTTGAAGGCGTCGTGGGCGGTGACCAGCACGCGGGCCGCGTCGGGGATGGAGGACAGGATGCGCCGGGCGTACGTGTCGAGACGGGCCAGTTCCGCCCCGTACGTGTCGGCGTTGCGGGCGTACGTCTCCGTACCCGCGGGGTCGAGCCGCGCCAGCCCGTCGCGGATGGCCGGCAGGGTGCCGGCCCAGATCCCCACATCCATCCAGATGTGCGGGTCGTGGGCGCCCTCGAACTCCGGCGGGCTGAGCAGCCGCTCCTTGGGCACGGCATCGCCCAGCGCCACCACCGGCTTGCCGGACTCGCGCAGCCGATCGAAGGCGGTGGTCATCTTGCCTTCCAGATGCAGGCCGCTGATGAACACCGCGTCGGCCCGCAGCAGCTTCACCGTGTCGGAGCGGGTGGGCTTGAACAGGTGTGGATCGACGCCTTCGCCCATCAGCGCCTCCACCTCCGCCCGGTCGCCGGCCACCGCCCGCACGAGGTCGGCGACCATACCGGTGGTGGCGACGATCCTTGGGCGCTCGCCTAGAGGCCGTTCACCCTCGGCCCGCGCCGCTCCCGGCAGGAGGAGGGCGGCGGCCAAGCCGATCGCCAAAATGGCGGTCGCGATAAATTGTGTCAGGCTCTTCGTCGTGAAGGTTTGTGAACATATGTTCATATTCATTGGTCCCGACAAAGATCGGCAAGGTTAGGGCAGGCGGACCAAGTAAACGGCTCGGAATGCATTTGCGTTCCATGAATATATGAAGCGCCTCTCCGGCCTTGCAAGGCGGCTCGTGATGATCCGTGTCTTACCGAATGGGGTGGAGTGCGCTACAGTGGTGGGATGATCGTGCTCTTTACGGATTTCGGGCTGTCCGGCCCCTACACCGGGCAGATGAAGGCGGTGCTGGCGCGGATGGCGCCGGGCCTGCCGGTCATCGACCTGTTCGCCGACGCGCCCGCCTTCGACCCGCAGCTGTCGGCCTATCTGCTGGCCGCCTACGCTCCGGAATTCCCGGTGGACGGTGTCTTCCTCTGCGTGGTGGACCCTGGCGTCGGGACCGACCGCCGCCCGCTGGTGATGGAGGCTGACGGGCGCCGCTTCGTCGGTCCGGACAACGGCCTGTTCGAACTGGTGCGGCGGCGGGCCGGGACGGTGCGGGCCTGGACCATCGGCTGGCGGCCCGAGCGGCTGTCGGCCAGCTTCCACGGGCGGGACCTGTTCGCCCCGGTGGCGGCCAGCCTCGCCATGGGAAACCCGGTCGCGCTGGAGCCCGTCGCTCCGGCCGGCCTCGCGCGGCCCGACTGGCCGGACGATCTCGCGCGGATCGTCTATGTGGACGTCTACGGCAACGCCATGACCGGCCTGCGCGCCGACCGGCTGCCGGAGAACGCGGTGCTGCGGGCCGGCGGGCGCACGGTGCGCCGTGGCCGGACCTTCGCCGACGTCCCGGTGGGGGAGGCGCTGTGGTACGCGAACTCCAGCGGTCTGGCGGAGATCGCCGTCAACCGGGGCCGCGCCGACCGCGATGCCGGGCTGGCTGTGGGGATGCCGGTCGAACTGGTCCTATAGCCCGTCCAGGCAGCGGTCGAGCAGCGCCAGATCCACGGGGCGGACCAGCACGGTGACCGGGCTGTTGCCGGGCTGGGCGTCCGGCGCGCCGGCGGTCAGGATGATCCGGGTGTGCGGGTAGAGCATGCAGGCCAGCGCCGCGGCCCGGTCCCCCTCGTCCTCCAACAGGCGCCGCCGCAGCAGGGCGACGGCGGGACCCTCCGCCCCGATGAGGCTCAGCGCCTCGAAGCCTCCGGACACCGTGGACACGGTGAAGCCGCGTTCGGCCAGATGGCGGGCAAGTTCGTCCCGCTGGCCGGGATCGTCGTCGGCGACGACGGCGTGGCGGCCTCCCTGGCCGGGCGGGCGGATGTCGGCGTCGATGGAAAAGCCGGTCGTCATGGGGGATCACCACGGGCTTCCCTGAAGCTCAGGGGCCTTGAACCTGAGGGGTCTTCTACGCCACGCGGGCCGCGGTTGCAAATCCCCGTGGGCAGCACGCGCCGTCCGATCAGCGGATATTGGCGTCAGCGGATCTTGACGACGGTGGGGCGGTCGACGATGGACAGCATGGGCAGGTCGCTCGGCCGGTTGCCGTAGCCCCAGGTCTCGCCGAAGGGGCCGTTGGCGGCGATCCAGCCGCGCACCCGTTCCAGCTTGTCCAGCCGCACGCAGTTGCCGGTGCACAGCCGCCCGGTCAGGGTGCCGTCCTCCACCTCCATTCCGGTGGCGAGCAGGTCATCGACGTTCAACCCGCGCAGCAGGGCCGGCATGTAGACGTCGAGCGCTCCGGTGGCGACGACCACCCGGCGCCCCTCGCGCCGGTGCATCTTCAGGGTTTCGACCAGTGGAGCGTGCCAGCGGACGCGGTGGACCAGCCGTTCCGCGGCGGCCAGCGCGTCGGCCACCGGAACGCCGCGCAGCGTCCGGCGCAGCAGGATGGTCTTGACCGAGCCCGGAAAATCCACCCCCGGCCCGCGCCCGCGCGCGTGGCGGTGCAGGCCCGAGCGCAAGGCGTCCAGAAAGGCCAGCCGGGCGCGGTTGCGCCCGATGACCTCGCCGATGAACATCAGCAGGCTGTCGCCGTGGATCAGCGTCCCGTCGAAGTCGAAGAAGGCCACCCCCGGCGCGATGGACGCCAGGGGGCCGATTCCTCCAGTGGAGGGGCTGGAGACGATGACGTCAGGAATGGGAATGGCGCTGGTCTGCATGCGCCCTTATCCGGTGGAACGCGCCGCGTCACAAGCCAAATGCGTTGAGGAGGCCCGTCCGACGCAACTTAGTGCAGCGACGGGCTGGGGGAATCGTCCGTCTCCTCCGCCTCCATCAGCATCTCGCCCACGGCGAGTTCTCCGGCGCATTCCTCCAGCCCGGCCTTCACGGCGATCAGGAGGTTGATGATCTCCCCGTTGTCCTGCTCCAGGATGCGCAGGCGCTCCTCCAGCTTGTCCAGACGGCGGGTGACGCTGTCGGTCAGCCGATCGAGGCGGGCGAGAACCGGGTCGTTGTTCGTGTCGTCCATGGCGGCGGTTGGTCCGTCGGTGATTCGTGTGCGTTCCTGAAGCTAGGACCACGCACCGCCTCTGGACAGACCCGCGCCCGGCGCAACCCGCAATTGATGGGATTATCGTCCGGATGGTGCCCGACGAGTCCAAAGGACTCAAGGCCGGGCACGCCCGAGCGTTACTCCCCCTCCGACGTGGTGGTGCGGCGGCGCAACGGAACACCATACAATTCGAGCCTATGGCCGAGCAGTTCATAGCCAAGTTCGCGGGCTATGACTTCCTTCAGCCGTTCGAGATCTTCATTCTGGAACTCCACCACCTTTCCGGATTCGAGATCGATCAGGTGATGATGGTGCTCCGACCCGGCTTCCTCATAGCGGGCGCGGCCGTCGCCGAAGTCCAGCCGGTCGATGACGTTCGCGTCCTCGAACAGGCGCATCGTGCGGTAGACGGTGGCGATGGAGATGCGCGGGTCGATGGTGGATGCCCGGCGATGCACCTCCTCCACGTCGGGGTGGTCGGCGGCCTCCGACAGCACGCGCGAGATCACCCGGCGCTGGTCGGTCATCTTCAGCCCTTTCTCGATGCAGAGCTGTTCGAGGCGCGAAGGCATGGAAGTCCCCTTGTTGTCGTCTCACTGGCGCGCGTGGACCGGCCCGTATGGCTTGGCATGTGTGGCCCCGGCCGCGCGCTGGCCGCCGTCCCTCCCCGGCACGGCCACCCGAATGCCCGAGCACCATACTGTGATTCGGAACCATTCACAAACGCCGACGTTTGGTGTCGGCTTACCGAAAGGGCGCGCGCCATGATGACCCTGGACATCCACCACACCACCACCTACCGCTACGCCAACCCGGTGACCTTCGGCGACCATCGCCTGATGTTCCGGCCCCGCGACAGCCACGATCTGCGGTTGATCGAAACGGGTCTGGTGATCAGCCCGCCGCCGGCCTCCGTCCGTTGGCTGCACGACGTGTTCGGCAATTCCATCGCGGTGGTGAACTTCGACCAGCCGGCGACCGAGCTGCGCTTCGAAAGCCACATCCGGGTCGATCACTACCCGATGGGCGAGCTGGAATTCCCCATCGAGGATTACGCGCGCTCCTATCCCTTCAGCTATTCCGCGGAAGAGGTGCCGGATCTGGCGCTGACCACCCAGCGGCACTATCCGGACCCCGACCATCTGGTGGACGAGTGGGCCCGGCAGTTCGTGTCGCTGGGCGAGGGCGGGCCGCCCGACACGCAGGACATGCTGGTGTCGATGACCCGGACCATCAAGGAGACCTTCACCTATCAGGCCCGCGACCTTGAAGGCACCCAGAGCCCGGTGGACACCCTGACGTGGAAGAGCGGCTCCTGCCGCGACTTCGCGCTTCTGATGATGGAGGCGGTGCGTTCGCTGGGCTTCGCGGCGCGCTTCGTTTCCGGCTACCTCTACGATCCCGCGCGGGACGGGCAGGAAGGGGCGATGACCGGCGGCGGGGCGACCCACGCCTGGGTGGAGATCTACCTGCCGGGCTGCGGCTGGGTGGAGTTCGACCCGACCAACGGCATCGTCGGCGGCAAGAACCTGATCCGCGTCGCCGTCGCCCGCGACCCCTCGCAGGCGGTGCCGCTCGGCGGTTCCTGGACCGGGGCGCCCTCGGATTTCCTCGGCATGACGGTGGATGTGCAGGTCACCGCGACCGGCGGGCTTGGCGGGAACGGCGTGGCGGAAAACCCGGTGCCGGCGTCCGGAGCCGTTTGACGCGGCAACCAATTGCAAACGAACGTCTGGCAGAATGGAGGGTCCGGGGCCGCGTCGGTTCCGCACCGACCGTCCCATCCGACAGACGAGGCTGCGTCACCCCGTGCTCGAGTCCGATCCGTCCAGTTCCGCCCCCAGCGGCACGCCGGAAACGGAGGTCGCTCCTCTGGCGGCGGCCCTGCTGGCCGTCCGTGAACCGCCCGCCGGGCCGGATGCACCTTGCCGCGTCTTGCGGGACCGGCTGGCCGCCCAACCCGGCCTGCCGGCGCTCGCCGTGACGGCGGAGGACGGGCGCGTTCTGGGGCTGGTGGACCGTCTGGCGCTGGCGGGGATGGCCGATCCGGAGGCTCCGGCGCGGATGGCGATGGATTCGGCGCCGCTGCTGGTCGACGCGGACCTTCCGCTCTGCGAGGTCGCGCGGCGGATCATGCAGGACAAGCCGGGCGCGCTGACCTCTGGCTTCGTCGTGCTGGAGAACGGGCGTTACCTCGGCATCGGTTCGGGGCTGGACCTGCTGGCGCGGACGGATGAGCAGATCATTCAGCGGACCCGCCAGCTTGACGAGGCCCGCCGCGCCGCGGAGCGCGCCAACCGGGCCAAGACCGCCTTCTTCGCCTGCATGAGCCATGAGATCCGCACCCCGCTGAACGCCATGATGGGATTCGCGGAGCTGTTGGAGCAGGAGGTTCTGGGGCCGATTTCCAACCCGCTCTACCGCGACTACGCCCGCGACATCGCGGAAAGCGGGCGCTACCTGATGGACCTGATCAACGACCTGCTCGACCTGTCGAAGGCGGAGGCCGGGCGGCTGGATCTGGCCGAATCCCTGGTGGACGTGCCGCGCGTCGCCGTGGGCAGCGCGCGCCTGCTCTCCGACCGCGCCGGGCGGGCCGGGGTCGGCATCGAGACGGACCTGCCGCCCGACCTGCCGCCGCTGCGCGCCGACGAGCGCAAGCTGCGGCAGATGCTGCTGAACCTGCTGTCCAACGCGGTGAAGTTCACGCCGCCCGACGGGGTGGTCACTCTGAACGGCCGTTTGGCGGCGGACGGGACGCTGTGCCTGTCGGTGCACGACACCGGCATCGGCATGACCGCCGACGAGCTGGAGAAAGCGCTGGAGCCCTGGGGCCAGATCGACAGCGCGCTGGGCCGCAACCACATCGGCACCGGCCTCGGCCTGCCTTTGACAAAGCGGCTGGTGGAGCTTCACGGGGGGAGGCTGGACATCGACACGGCGCCCGACCGCGGCACCACCATGACGCTGGTCTTCCCGGCGGAGCGGGTGGGGGGATAAGCACTGCCCCCACCCCGGCCCTCCCCTGCGAAGCGGGGGAGGGTTAGGGAGGAGGCGGGTTACGCCAGCCCCTTCTCCATCGCGCTCGCCAGACGGCGGGCGAAGGCGGCGGGGTCGGGGAGGGCCTCGCCTTCCACGATGCGCGCCTGGTCGAGCAATAGCCACGCCGCGTCGTCCAGCGAGGTCGCCGCACCGCTCGCCTTGGCGCGCTCGGCGAGGCGCTTGATCAGCGGGTGGGCGGGGTTGACCTCCAGGATGCGCTTGGCCGCCGGAGCGTCCATGCCGAGCTGCTTGTGCTGCTTCAGCAGGCGTTCCAGGTGCATGTCCATGTCGTTCTCGTCGGCGACGAGGCAGACGGCGCTGTCGGTCAGGCGCTCCGACGGGCGGACGTCCTTCACCACGTCCTGGAGCGTCAGCTTCAGCAGAACCAGCAGGTCGGTCAGCTCGCCTTCGGAGGCCTTCTCCTCGGCCGGCTTCTCCTCGCCGCCCTGGATCTTGCCGAGATCGGCGCCGCCGCGGGTCACCGACTTGAAGGGCTTGTCCTGGAAGCTGCCGACCGACGGCACCCAGAATTCGTCCACCGGGTCGGTCAGCAACAGCACCTCGACGCCCTTGGCCTTGAAGCCTTCGAGCTGCGGGCTGCGCTTCAGCGTCTCGATGTCGTCGCCGCTGATCGTGAAGATGGCCTCCTGGCCCTCCTTCATGCGGCCAAGATACTCCTCCAGCGAGACCAGGCCGTCACCGGCGGTGCTGCGGAAGCGCATCAGCTTCAGCAGGTCGTCCCGGTGCTCGTAGTCGTCGTAGAGGCCTTCCTTGAGGACGGCGCCGAAATTCTCCCAGAAGGCCGCGTACTCCTCGGCCTTCTCGGTGTCGCGGGCCTTCTTGCCCAGCTCCGACAGGACGCGGCGGGTGATGCCGGCGCGGATCTTCGCCAGCATCGGGTTGTGCTGGAGCATCTCGCGGCTGATGTTCAGCGGCAGATCCTCGCTGTCCACGACGCCGCGCAGGAAGCGCAGGTAGGGCGGCAGCAGACCTTCCGCCGAATCGGTGATGAAGACGCGCTTGACGTACAGCTTCACCCGGTGGGCGCGCTTGGGGTCGAACAGGTCGAACGGCTTGCTGGAGGGCACGAACAGCAGGTTCGTGTATTCGATGGCGCCTTCGGCCCGCCAGTGCAGGGTCAGCCACGGATCGTCGAAGGCGTGCCCGACATGGTGGTAGAACTCCGTGTACTGCTCCGCCGTGATCTCGTTCTTGGAGCGCATCCACAGGGCCGACGCGCTGTTCAGCGGCTTGGCCTCCTCGCCATCGCCGAAGAGGATCGGGATGGCGATGTGGTCGGAATATTTGCGGACGATGGCGGAGAGGCGGTGCTCCTCCAGATACTCGTCGTCGCCCTCGCGCAGGTGCAGCGTGATCTGCGTGCCGCGCGGCAGGTCGGCGACGTCGGAGATGGTGAACTCGCCCTTGCCGTCCGACAGCCAGCGCCAGCCCTGGCTCTCCCCGGCCTTGCGGGTCAGCACCTCCACCCGGTCGGCGACCATGAAGGCGGAGTAGAAGCCGACGCCGAACTGGCCGATCAGGTTGACGTCCTTCTTGGCGTCGCCCTCCTTCGCGCTGTCCTTCAGGTTGCGCATGAAGGCGGCGGTGCCGGAGCGCGCGATGGTGCCGAGGTTCTCGACCAGATCCTCGCGGTTCATGCCGATGCCGTTGTCGGCCACGGTGAGGGTCCGCGCCTCCTTGTCCACGATCAGCCGGACCTTCAGGTTCGGGTCGTCGGCGGACAGTTCGGGCTGCGTCAGCGCGGCATAGCGCAGCCGGTCGCAGGCGTCGGAGGCGTTGGAGACCAGCTCGCGCAGGAAGACTTCCTTCTCGCTGTAGAGCGAGTGCGCGACGATGTCGAGCAGGCGGCTGACCTCGGCCTGGAAGCTGAGCCGTTCCTCGGTCATGGTGTCATCCTTGATCGTTCTTGTTGGTGGTGGGCTTGTTGGTGGTGGGCTTGCCGATGGGTCCGAAGGACGGCGCAGATATGTGCGAGCGCACCGCCCCATGCAAGAGCGATCGGCTGGCGTTGTAGTGGAGTTTCGCAACCGGAGTGGGTGTGGGGAGTATGGCCCCCACCCTAACCCTCTCCCACTAAAGCAGGGGAGGGGACTAAAATTCCCGCCCCTGCTTTAGCGGGGGAGGGAAGGGGCCCGCGGCGAAGCCGTGGGAAGGGTGGGGGCAACCCGCCCCCAAGCCTCAGCGCTTCTTGCCCTGGATCGGCTCCGGCTCCGGCTGGCCCATGCCCATCAGCGCGCTCATGTCCGCCCCGTTCAGCAGGAACTGGCCGGTCTCGGTCACGTCGATCTTGTAGCTGCGCACATCGTTGCCGGCGTCGTCCTTGGACGCCTGCCCGAAGGCCTGGAGCATGGCGATCACGCCCAGCGCGTTCTGGGTGCTCTCGTCGGCCTTCCTGCCCGGCTTGGGCTGCATCGCCTTGGTGGCGGCGTCCAACCCGCGCAGCAGCACGGTGCTGCTGCCCACCGCGCCGAAGGCGGAGTTGGCGGCCATGCGCATGGCGCCGGTCATGGTGCCGGAGGTCGCCGGGGTGTTGACGACGAAGCGGTCGATGCGCAACTCCGTCCCGACCTCCGCCATGGCGCCCATCAGGCGGTTGCCGATGGCCGACATCTCGGCCTCGTCGGTTCCGTCGTCCGGCAGGGTGGCTTCCTCCTCGCCGTCCTCCTCGTCCTCCTCGCCCAAGGCGGCCTGGGACTCGGCGAGCGTGGCGAGGTCGGCGAAGGCCCGCCAGAGCGAGGCGGTCGGCAGCTTCGCGGTGCTGAGCTGGATGTCCAGCTTGTCCGGCATGAAGGCCTTGGGGACCATCTCCGGCTCCAGCGTCAGGCCGCTGGACTCGATCCCGAAGGTGGTGGAGGCCATCGGCTTGTCCAGATCCTCGGTGCTGCCGCGCAGGACGAGCTGGCCGAGGGCGAGGCGGGTGCCGTCCTCCGGGTTCAGCGCCGTCAGGCCGGACAGGCGGACGCGCCCGCTGGCGCCGGCCATGAGGTTCTGCATCAGCGGGATCAGCTCCGCCGCCGGGGGCTGGGTGCCGGCCAGGGCGTGGGCCTGGGTCAGCCGCTGCATGGCGTCGGCGCGGGCGAGATCGACGCGGGTGTAGGTGCCCTCCATGGTCAGGCCGCCGAGGTTCAGCACCTCCTTCTTCGTCTCGTCGAGGAAGCGCAGGTTGCTGATCGACAGGGCGCCGGGGCCGCTCCACAGCGGGGTGCCGGCGGCGGCGGTGCCGTCCGGCTTCAACTCCCCGGCGACGGTGATGGCGCCGACGGTCAGGGCGCTCTCGTCCTTCTTGCCCTTCTTGCCCTTGCGGTCGCTGGTGACCGACAGGTCGCCAAGCTCCGCGTCCATGGACAGCGCCGTCTCGTAGGCGCCGGACCACAGGGCGCTGATGCGCTGGCGGCCCAGCTTGACGGTGGCCGACGGCTTGCCGTTGTCGAGGATGGCGACGCGGTCGGGCAGGGTGGCGGTGACGGCGTGGGTGTTGCCGTCCTGCGGCTTCACCGTCAGGTGGATGGTGCCGATGTCGGCGGTGGTGCCGTCGTCCGACACCGCGGTCAGGGCGGGCAGCGCCACCTTGTAATGGTCGCCGGCCGGGGTCGCCACCGGCTCGCCGCTCCAGCGCAGCTCGGTCTCGTCGTCCCCGCTCTTGGGGAACCAGCGGGCCAGCCCGTCCTTCAGCGCGGCGGCGAGCGCCCTGGCTCCATCCTCGGTCACCGGGGGCGCCTCCGCGCGGGCGGTGGCGGGCGGCAGCGCCAGGGTTGCGAGCATCAGCGCGGCGGCGAGCGGACGGGCGGGAATACGGCGCATGAGGAATCCCTTAGGGTGGAGCGCGCCAGGGTAGACGGGATAACCGGCGCCCGTCCATCGGCCCGAGGTTTTATACCATTCCCGGAAGAGTTCGGCCCCGGATGGTCCTTGCAGCATCGCACGGCCGCCCTGACGCTTGCATTGCCGGTCCCCAGGCCCAAAACTTACGCTTATGACCTCTGTCCTTTCTTCGTCCGGGGGCGGTCTGGGTGCGGGTGGCCGGGTGGTCGCCGTGCTGGGACCGACCAACACCGGGAAAACCCATCTCGCCATCGAGCGCATGCTCGGCCACCGGACGGGGATGATCGGCTTTCCGCTGCGCCTGCTGGCCCGCGAGAACTACGACCGCATCGTGTCGATCAAGGGCAAGAACGCCGTGGCCCTGGTGACGGGGGAGGAGAAGATCCTGCCGCCCAGCCCGTCCTACTGGGTGTGCACGGTGGAATCGATGCCGCTCGACCGGGCGGTGGATTTCCTGGCGGTGGACGAGGTGCAGCTCTGCGCCGACCCGGAGCGCGGGCACATCTTCACCGACCGGCTGCTCAACGCGCGCGGGCTGGTCGAGACGATGTTCCTCGGCTCCGACACGGTGCAGCCGCTGATCCGCCGGCTGGTGCCGCGGGCCGAGTTCATCAGCCGGCCGCGCTTCTCGCAGCTGACCTACGCCGGCTACCGCAAGCTGACGCGCCTGCCGCCGCGCTCCTGCGTCGTCGCCTTCTCGGCGACCGACGTCTACGCGCTGGCCGAGATGATCCGGCGCCAGCGCGGCGGCACGGCGGTGGTGCTGGGGGCGCTCAGCCCGCGCACCCGCAACGCCCAGGTCGGGCTCTATCAGGCGGGGGAGGTGGATTATCTGGTGGCGACCGACGCCATCGGCATGGGTCTGAACATGGACGTCGACCATGTCGCCTTCGCCCGCATCGTGAAGTTCGACGGCTTCGCCCCGCGCCGCCTGCGCGCGCCGGAAGTGGCGCAGATCGCCGGGCGCGCCGGGCGGCACATGCGCGACGGCACCTTCGGCACCACCGACGAGGTGGGGGAGCTGGAGGCCGACGTGGTCGACCGCGTCGAGAACCACCAGTTCGAGACGATCAAGACGCTGATGTGGCGCAATAGCAAGTTGCGCTTCGACACGCCGGGCTTCCTGCTGAAGTCGCTGGAGGAGCGCCCGCCGATCCCCGAGCTGCTGCGCGCCCGCGACGCCGACGACCATCTGGCGCTCCAGGCGCTGGTCCGCGACCATGAGGTGATGGACCTTGCCAAGGGCCGCGACAACGTGCGCCTGCTGTGGGAGGTCTGCCAGGTCCCCGACTTCCGCAAGGTGCTGTCGGACGCCCACACCCGGCTGCTCGGGCAGATCTTCCGGCAGCTGCGCACCGGCATCGGGCGGCTGGATGAGGACTGGGCGGCCAAGCAGATCGCCCGGCTGGACCGCACCGAGGGCGACATCGACGCGCTGGTCGCCCGCATCGCCCACATCCGCACCTGGACCTACATCTCCAACCGGCCCTCCTGGCTGACCGATCCCGTGCACTGGCAGGCGCGCACCCGCGCCATCGAGGACAAGCTGTCCGACGCCCTGCACGAGCGGCTGACGCAGCGCTTCATCGACCGCCGCTCGGCCACGCTGGCCCGCACGCTGAAGGACGGGCGGGAGCTGATCGGCGGCGTGCGCGCCGACGGCGAGGTAGTGGTGGAGGGTCACCCGGTGGGCCGGCTGGAGGGCTTCCGCTTCGTCCCCGACGCCCCCGAACGGTCGGAGGAGGCCAAGTCCCTGCTGACCGCCGCCCGCCGCGCGCTCCGCGAGGAGGTGGCGTCCCGCCTGCGCGCCTTCGAACAGGAGCCGGACGACGTGTTCGCCCTGGGGCCGGACGGGGTGCTGACGGCGGATGGGCTGCCGGTGGCCCGGCTCGGTCCCGGCCCGTCGGTGCTGACCCCGGCGGTTCTTCCCTTCGACGAGGGGCTGCTCGACCAGGGACAGCTCGACCGCGTGCGCGCCCGGCTGGAGCGCTGGCTGAAGGACCGCGTCGCCGCCCGGCTGCGCCCCTTGCTGGCGCTGCGCGACGCCGCGGATCTGACGGGAGCGGCGCGGGGGCTGGCCTTCCAACTCGTCGAGAACATGGGGGCGATGCCCCGCGCGCCGGTCGCCCCGATGGTGGAGGGGCTGGAGAGGGCCGACCGCAAGGCGCTGTCCCGCCACGGGGTGCGGCTCGGCGTGTCGCATCTCTATCTGACGGCGCTTGCCAAGCCGGGGGCGGTGGAACTGCGCGGGTTGCTGTGGGCGGTGAAGCACCGGTTGCCTTTGCCGGTGCCGATCCCGCCGCCGGGCCGCGTCTCGGTGGAGGCGACGGGCGCGCCGCCCGCCTTCTGGGAAGCCATCGGCTACCCGGCGGCTGGGCCGCGGGCGCTGCGCGTGGACATGCTCGACCGGCTGGAGACCGAGCTGCTGACCGCCGCCAAGGAGGGCCGGGCGGTGGCCGAACCGGCGCTGGCCCAGATGATCGGCGCGAAGCCGGACGAGCTGGGCGCGGTGATGAAGGGGCTTGGCTACACGCGCTCCGTGGCGGAGGATGGGGCGGTCTCCTGGCGCCGCCGCCGCAACCCGCGCCACAAGCCCCGCCGCGATACCCCCGTCAACGCCGACCACCCCTTCGCCAAGCTGCGCCAGCTTTCGGGAACGTGATGAACGGATACGCACTTGCCCCCACCCTGACCCTCCCCCGCTGGGCGGGGGAGGGGATAACGCCCTCCCCTGCGAAGCGGGGGAGGGAAGGGGCCCACGGCGTCAGCCGTGGGAAGGGTGGGGGCCTCGCATGACCGACCTCGACGACGACTTCTCCGACTCCGGCTCCGACCCCACCCCGGCGGGCCGCCTGCGGATCGACAAGTGGCTGTGGTTCGCGCGGTTCTTCAAGACGCGCAGCCTCGCGGCGAAGCTGTGCAACGGCGGCGGCTTGCGGGTGTCCGGCACCGTGGTGAACAAGGCGCATTACGCGGTGAAGCCCGGCGACGTGCTGACCTTCGCGCAGGGGCGGCACATCCGCGTCATCAAGGTGGTCGCGCTCGGCAGCCGGCGCGGCCCGGCGACGGAGGCGCAGGCCCTCTACGAGGACCTCGCCCCGCCGGTGCGCGAGGAGGCGATCCACGACCCCTACCGCGCGCCGCCGGCCCCGCGGGAGCCCGGCGCCGGGCGCCCGACCAAGCGCGACCGCCGGGCGCTCGACCAGCTGTACGGAGAGGAGTAAGCCGGAACAGCCGGGGAAAGCGGCGGCGAAGCGCGGGCCGGGCCATTGCCATTCAGGGGCCGCAACCTCATCTGCGCAAAATAGTCCCGCAACGGCCGACTTTTTCGGAGCCCGCCGCCCTCATGCTCGAACTGCTCTCCGACCCGCAGGTCTGGGCCAGCCTCCTGACGCTCACCGCGTTGGAGATCGTGCTCGGCATCGACAACATCATCTTCATCTCGATCATGGCGGCCAAGCTGCCGGTCCACCAGCAGCAGAAGGCCCGGCAGCTCGGTCTGGCGCTGGCGCTGGTCATGCGGCTTCTGTTGCTTGCCTCCATCTCCTGGGTGGCGACCCTGACGGAACCGCTGATCACCGTGCTCGGCATGGGCTTCTCGGGCCGCGACCTGATCCTGCTCGGCGGCGGCCTGTTCCTGCTGGCCAAGGGCACCATCGAGATCCACAACACCGTGGAAGGCCACGAGGAGGGCGGCGCCGCCCCCAAGGTCGCCAGCTTCGGCGCGGTGGTCGGGCAGATCATCGTGCTGGACATCGTCTTCTCGCTGGACAGCGTGATCACCGCGGTCGGCATGTCCAACGACCTGCCGGTGATGGTCACCGCCGTCGTCATCGCCATGGCGGTGATGCTGTTCGCCGCCCGCCCGGTGGGCGACTTCGTGAACCGCCACGTCACCGTGAAGATGCTGGCCCTGTCCTTCCTGCTGCTGGTCGGCGTGGCGCTGATCGCCGACGGCTTCGGCTTCCACATTCCGAAGGGCTATCTGTACTTCGCCATCGCCTTCTCGACGCTGGTCGAGGCGCTGAACCTGATGGCCGCCGCCCGCCGCAAACGGAAGAAGGCCGAAGCGCACTGACGCTCCGGCCCTTCTGAGCAGGTCTTTCGACGGGCCGCCCCTGTATCGGGGGCGGCCCGTTCGCCTTTTGGGGTCAGGTCCGCATCAGACCGTCACGGAACTCCACCTCCTCCACCAGATGCTCGTAGGCGAGCTTGAACAGGTCGCGGATCGAGACGATGCCGACCGCGCGCTTGCCCTGGGTGATCGGCAGGTGGCGGTAGTGCTTCGACTGCATCAGGGTCAGCGCCTCGATGGCGTCCGCATCCGGAGGCAGGGTGTCCGGATTGCGGGTCATGATCGCCGACACCTCGGTCTCCAAGGCGTCGATCTGGGTGGACAGCACCTTGTTGTTCAGGTCGCGCTCGGTGACGATCCCGACGAGGTCGCCGTGGTTCACCACCAGCACGGCGCCGATGTTCTTCTCCGCCATCAGCTTCGACACGGTCAGGACGGAGGTGTCCTCCGGCACCAGGATGAGTTCCTGCGACTTCACCACGTCCGGAACCAGCTTCCGCTTCATCATTTCCCCCAATTTGTAATTTGTTTACAAACTCAAGCGCTGTGGAGAAACAATAGCAAATCTCGCGGGTGCGAAACTGCGGCAGAAGACCGCACCTCGGGTGGGGTGGTCCGGATTGGGGATCGGGCGGGGGTCAGTTGCGGCGCAGGACGACGGTCAGGTTGTTGGCGGGCATCTCCACCAGCTCGGCGAGGGTGAAGCCGGCGGCGGCACGCTCCACCGCGTCGAGGTCGCGCACGCCCCAGGCGGGGTCGCGGGCCTTCAGGTCGGCATCGAAGGCGGCGTTGCTGGGCGCGCTGTGCCGCCCACCGCGCGTGAAGGGGCCGTAGAGCAGCAGCGGTCCACCCGTGGGCAGAAGGCGGGCGGCCCCAGCGAACAGGCCGAGCGCCGCCTCCCACGGGGCGATGTGGATCATGTTGATGCAGACCACCGCGTCGGCCGCCTCGACCGGCCAGTCGGAAGCGGCGGCGTCGAGGGCCAGCGGGTCGCGCAGGTTGGGCAGCGCCGCCGCGGCAGCCCAGGCGCGGACGCTGTCCCGCAGGTCCGGGTCGGGGTCGCTCGGCTGCCACGTCACGCCGGGCAGCGCCGCGGCGAAGGCGGCGGCGTGCTGGCCGGTGCCGCTCGCCACCTCCAGCACCAGACCTTGCGGCGGCAGGACGCGGCGCAGCACCTCCAGGATGGGGGCGCGGTTGCGCTCCGTCGCGGGGGCGTGGCGGCGGAATTCTTCGGGGTGCAGCGGATCGAACATGCCGGGCAGGCTACCCGCGCCCGGCGCCCAGGGCAACCGCGGCGGGGTCGCGGCGCCCGGCCATCCAGGCCCCGGCGGCGAGGAGAAGCGCGCCGGCCAGCACCGCGGCGGCGGCCCCCAGCAGGGCGGAATCGAAGCTGCCGGTGCGCGCCACCACCAGCCCCGCCGGCACCGGCCCGATGATCTGCCCCAGCCCGTAGACGGCGGTCAGCGCGCCGATGACACGGGCCGACGCCCCGCCCGACAGGTGGCGCCCCAGCGTGAAGGACAGGGTGACGATGCCGACGAAGGTCCCGCCGAACAGCACGGCCGACAGCAGGGCCGCCGCCGGGGAGCCGGTGATGGGCAGCAGGATGCCGACCGCCTGCACGACATGGGCGAGGATCAGCGCCCGCCAGAGGCCGAGCCGGCGTCCCGCCGCCGCCCAGACGATGCCCGACGGCATGGCCGCCAGACCGGTGACCATCCAGGCCGCGGCGCCGAGCTGCGCCGTTTCCGGCATGGTCTTCAGGATGGCGACCAGGAAGGTGCCGGTGACGATGTAGCCGGCGCCCTCCAGGAAATAGGCCAGCGTCAGCAGGATCATCGGCGCGGAGGGTGGGGCGGAGATGCGGACGGAGGATGGGGCGGCGGCGGTGTGCCGGGGCTCGCGCGGCGGGTCGGTCACCCACAGCCAGGACAGGGTGCCGAAGCCCAGGCAGGCCAGCCCCAGCCACAGCCAATCGCCGCGCCAGCCCAGCCGGTCGCCCATCACGGCGACGAACAGGCCGCTCGACGCGATGCCGATGCCGACCCCGGTGTAGAGCCAGCCGGTCCAGGCCTCCCGCCCGGCGCGGGCCAGCGCGTCCAGCGTCATGGCGATGCCCAGGATGAACATGCCGGCGCTGGCCAGCCCGGAGACGAAGCGCAGCACGGCCCAGCCCGTCATGCCCTCGGTGAAGCCCATGCCGGCAGTGGAGGTGACGCTGGCGATCAGCGCGGTGCGGAACACGGCGGTGCGCACCGCGCCGTGCGGCACCAGCCCGACGCCCAGCGCCCCCAGGAAATAGCCGAGATAGTTCAGCGAGGCGAGCAGGCCGGCGGCGTCGGTGCCCAGCCCGGTGGCCGCCTGCATCGCCGGCAGGATCGGCGTGAAGGCGAAGCGCCCCACCCCCATCGAGATGACCAGCACCAGCACGCCGCCGATCAGCACCCGGACCATGGTTTCCTCCCGCAGGCTCTTTTTTCGTGTGCGCCATCCTCGCGCGACGGAACCCTCATTTCTAATGATTTGTTTCGATGCTATGGTTCACTGTGAGTGATGGGATACGTTCGGATCGGGGAGGGTGGCGATGGACCTCGCGGGCCTGCGGGTGGTGAAGGCGGTGGCGGACACCGGCAGCGTCAGCCGGGCGGCGGAGACGCTGAATTGCGTCCAGTCCAACGTGACGGCGCGGCTGAAGCGGCTGGAGGAGAATCTCGGCGTGCCGCTGTTCCTGCGGCTCAGCCGCGGCATGGCCCCGACGCCCGCCGGGCGGGTGCTGGCCGACTACGCCGACCGCGTGCTGCGCCTCGTCGCCCAGGCGCGCGACGCGGTGGCCGACGCGGCGGGGCGGGGAGGGCGGCTGTCCGTCGGCACCATGGAGACGACCGCCGCCGTGCGGCTGCCGCCGATCCTCGCCCGCTTCCACGCGGAGAATCCGGACGTCGATCTGACCATCGTCCCCGGTCCCACCGAAACCATGCTGGGAGAGGTGCTGGCCGGGCGCATCGACGGCGCCTTCGTTTCCGGAGCGGTGGAGCATCCCGAACTGGTCAGCCGGCCCGTCTTCGAGGAGGAGCTGGTGCTGGTCGAACCGGCCAGCGGCATCACCAGCGAGTCCGGGCGGAACACCCTGCTGGCCTTCCGGCGCGGCTGCGCCTACCGCGCGCGGGCCGAGACGGCGATGCGCGAGGCCGGACGGGTTCCCTACCGCGTGATGGAGTTCGGGGCGCTGGAGGCCATCCTGGGCTGCGTCGGCGCCGGCATGGGAGTCACCGTGCTGCCCCGCGTGGTGGTGGAGCGGGAGCCCTGGCGCGGCCTGTTCGTCTCCCGCCCGCTGCCGCCGGAACTGGCGCGCATGCCCACCCGTTTCGTCCGGCGTGTGGATTCCATGGAGACGGTGGCGCTGCGCACCTTCCTGGAGGCGGTCATGGAGGGCAATCCGGGGGGTGGGGCTGCGTCGCAAGCGCCCACACAACCGGCAGGGTTGATCCCGTCTCGGGCGGCGTGCTAGGCAAGCGCCGCGGTCGGGCCATGGTCCTCAACCTTTGTCCTTCCGCGCCCACGCGCGAGCACGTCAGTCGAAGCGTCCATCGAAGCGACTCGAACCCCGGCGCGTGAACACCGCCGGAACTGGCGAGAACAGCGGAGAACAAATCATGCCCTACGTCGTGACGGAAGACTGCATCAAGTGCAAGTACACCGATTGCGTCGAGGTCTGCCCCGTGGACTGCTTCTACGAGGGCGAGAACATGCTGGTCATCCACCCGGATGAGTGCATCGACTGCGGCGTGTGCGAGCCGGAATGCCCGGCCGAGGCCATCGTGCCCGACACCGACGGCCGCGCCGAGAAGTGGATGGAGCTGAACCGCGACTACGCGGCGCAGTGGCCCAACCTGACCCGCAAGAAGGACGCCCTGCCCGACGCCGACGCCATGAAGGGCGTGGACGGCAAGTTCGACAAGTTCTTCTCTCCGAAGGCCGGCGGCTAAGCGGAGTCGGGACTATTGCTGTGCATGGCGGGCTTTTGCCGCCATGCAAAAACGACAGGTCGGCCATCGGCGGGCAACGTCAGAATCCGGACGGCTGCCCGCGCGTAGCCTTTGTAACCCGGCCGTAACATCGCTATAATACGCGCCCGGAGCCGGCCTCAGCGTCATTGCCGGATTTCCCATCGACCAAGGGCTCAGTGCAACAGTGCGCGGCGTGGAGGACCCCATCCCCACGGTGTGTCGTTGTCACCGGGCCTTTTTCGCCCCCTCCACCGGGGCGGCAAAATGGCGCGATCGCGAGAAGTGAGAGCCAACCCAAATGTCGAACAAGCTTGACTTCGAGGCCGGTGACTTCGTCGTCTACCCGGCCCATGGCGTCGGTCGGGTCGAGGGAATCGAGACCCACAGCATCGCTGGCATGGATGTTCAGCTCTACGCGATCACGTTCGAAAAAGAGCGCATGACGCTCAAGGTTCCGGTCGGCAAGGCCAAGGCCGCCGGCCTGCGCCGCCTCAGCACGAAGGACCGCATCAAGGTCGCCCTGGAGACGCTGCAGGGCCGTTCGCGCGTCCGCCGCACGATGTGGAGCCGCCGCGCCCAGGAGTACGAGGCCAAGATCAACTCCGGCGATCCGGTGTCCATCGCGGAGGTCGTGCGCGACCTGTACCGTGGCGCCGACCAGTCCGACCAGTCCTACAGCGAGCGCCAGATCTATCAGGCCGCCCTGGAGCGTCTGGCCCGCGAGCTGGCCGCCGTCGAGAAGATCGACGAGACCAAGGCCACCGAGCGGCTGGAGCTGGTCCTGAAGAAGGCCGCCTGAGGCCGGTTCGGCCTCCTTTCCCACGGACGGGAGAGGGAACCGGTTTCAGAGTGTGATGTTGACGATGAAGGCGCGGCGCTTTGGCCGCGCCTTTGTCTTAAGTTTTCGTCTTTCGCCGGGTCCGCGCGGCGCCTACACTCCCGCCCCCGGCCTGTTCTGGGCCGGTCAGTGACCGCTGGATGGGGTGAGCGTCTCCGGCATGTCTGAAGCGCAGAAATTCATCGATCTCCGGAATCCGCGGCGCATTTGGGCCGTCGGCTCGATCCACGCGCAGACGGATCATCTCCACGCCGTGCACGAGGTGATCGCGGCGCGCTTCCTGCCCGGCGACCGCCTCGTCTATCTCGGCAACATGGTCGGCTGGGGCGAACGGGTGCTGGAGACGGTGGACGCCCTGCTGTCCTTCCGCACCTGGCTGCTCAGCTGGCGGGGCATGGAGGCCGGGGACATCGTCTATCTGCGCGGCGCGCAGGAGGAGATGTGGCACAAGCTGCTCCAGCTCCAGTTCGCCCCCGATCCGCAGCAGGTGCTCGACTGGATGACCCGCCATGGGGCGGGGACCACGCTGGCCGCCTATGGCGGCACGGTGGAGCAGGGCATGGCGGCGGCCCGCGGCGGCACCATGACGCTCGGCCGCTGGACCCAGGGGCTGCGTCAGGCGATGCACGCGCAGCCCGGTCACGAAAATGTGTTCAACACCCTGCGCCGCGCCGCCTACTGCACCGGCCCGGAGCAGGGGGAGGGCGGCGTGCTGCTGGTCAGCGCCGGTGTGGACATCCGCCGCCCGCTGAACCACCAGGGCGACGCCTTCTGGTGGGGGGCGCCCGGTTTCGCCCAGATGTCAGAGCCTTACGGTGGTTTCGCCCGCGTCGTGCGGGGCTGCGACCCGGCCCGCAAGGGCGTGGCGGTGACCGACCGCGTGGCGACCCTGGACGGCAATTGCGGGTTGGGTGGGCACCTCGTCTGTGGATGCCTGTCGCCTTCGGGTGAGATCCTGGACCTGTTCCAGGTCTGACCCATCTCCCTTTTTCCTACCCGTCTTACCCATCCCTTCGGCCTCCGTCACCGAATCCCTTCCGGTGCGGATGATCCGAAACGTCTTGTGCTGCGTATGACGTGCAACAGGGCGAGGGGAACGGCTGTTGTCCCAACCGTCGGCACCCCACGGCGAACCGGCCGTGATGAACCGACGGATCATTGGACCTGAGGGGGCCTGTCCCTTCGGACTCCGCAGCACAGGGCACGAGCAGCCTGAAACGCGGCCGCCCAGACGGGAAGGAAGGGACGTATGGCCTACATCGACGATCCCGAGACTCAGCGCGCGAACCTGAGTTTCATCAAGGCTTCCATGCGTGAGCCTCTGCTGACGCGCGACCACGAATTCGATCTGGCCCGCAAATGGCGCGAGGGCGGCGACGAACGGGCCCTTCACGAGCTGGTCCGCGCCTACACCCGGCTGGTGGTGGCGACCGCCGCGCGGTTCCGCAATTACGGCCTGCCGATGGGCGACCTCGTGCAGGAGGGCAATGTCGGGCTGATGCAGGCGGCCAGCCGGTTCGAGCCGGACCGCGAGGTGCGCTTCTCCACATACGCGGCCTGGTGGATTCGCTCGGCCATGCAGGACTACATCCTGCGCAACTGGTCGATCGTCCGCACCGGCACCACCGCCGCCCAGAAGTCGCTGTTCTTCAACCTGCGCCGCCTGCGCGCCCGCATCGAGAGCCTCAGCCAGGGCGGCAGCGGCCCCGGCAACGGCCTGACCAAGGAAGGGCGGGAGTGGATCGCCGGCGAACTCCAGGTCGACGTGACCGAGGTGGAGGCGATGGAGATGCGCCTGTCCGCCTCCGACCAGTCGCTGAACTCTCCGGTTGCCGACGGCTCCGACGACGACTGGCAGGACTTCCTGGCCGACCAGCGCCCCTCGCCGGAGGAGGTGGTGATCGGGATGCGCGACAGCAACACCCGGTCGCAATGGCTGGCGGAGGCGTTGGGCGAACTCAGCCCGCGCGAACGCACCATCATCCAGGAGCGCCGCCTGCGCGAGGAGGGCGCCACCCTGGAGCAGCTGGGCCGCGAGCTGGGGGTGAGCAAGGAGCGCGTGCGCCAGCTCGAACACCGCGCGCTGTTGAAGCTGCGCCAGTCGATGCTGAAGCGGGTGGAGGGGTTCGGGGATCTGCTGGCGGATGCGTAGCAGACCGCGTGCCCCCACCCTAACCCTCCCCCGCTTCGCAGGGGAGGGGACTGCCGCCGCTTCGCGATCATCTCCCTCCCCTGCGAAGCGGGGGAGGGCCAGGGTGGGGGCAAAGCCCGCCTACGCCTTCTCCTCCTCCCGCACCGCCCCAGCGCCATCCCCGCCATCGCCATCCAGAGTGACCCGCCAGACCTCCGTCGTGCCGGTGCGGCCACGGAGCGTCCGGTCGCCGACGCAGTCCAGCGGAGCGGCGCCATCGCCCTGGAAGGCGGTGGCGGCGCTCGAAAGCACGATGACCTCCTCGTCCCCCTGCAGGGCGGAGGCCAGCTCCTCGATGCGGGCGGCGACGTTCACGGTGTCGCCGACGATCGTGTAGTTGATCCGGCTCACCGACCCGATGTTCCCGACCACCACCGGCCCGGAATGCAGGCCGATGCGCACGCGGATCGGCGGCAGCCCCTCCGCCGCGCGGCGGCGGTTGCCCTCGCGCACCGCGCGGGTGATCGCGTGGGCGGCGCGCAGCGCGCGGGCGGCGTGGTCCGGCTGTTCCTCCGGCGCGCCCCAGAAGGCCATGATGGCGTCGCCGATGAACTTGTCCACCGTGCCGCCCTCCGCCTCGATGCAGTTGGCGAGCAGGGTGAAATGCTCGTTCAGCAGGGCGGCGGTATCGGCGGCCCCCATATGTTCGGCCATGCGGGAGAAGCCGCGGATGTCGGTGAACATCACGGTCACCTCCCGCTCCTCCGACTGGAAGCTGGTCAGGCCGCCGCGGCGGTGCATCAGCCGCAGCACCAGGGCCTTGGGCACATAGGTCTCGAACCAGCGCAGGCCGGCGACCATGGCGTTGAAGGCGCTGTTGGCGCGGGCCAGCTCGCGCAGGCGCGAATCGGGCAGTTCGGCGATCTCACGGAACTCGAAGGTCCGGACGCGGTCGGCGGCCTCGGCCAGACGGGCCACCTGGGTGCTGATGCGCCGCCCGACGATCAGCGCCACCGCCACCGAGATCAGCAGGATGCCCAGCCCAGCGAGGCCGGTGGTGTAGAGGCGGCGGACCTCCGCGCTGGCCTCGTTGGCGCGGAAGCCGATGCCGATGATCCAGTCCTGCTGGCCATAGCCGGCCATGCTGCGCATCAGGAACAGGTAATCCTCGTCCAGCACGTTGACGATCCGGCCCTCCACCCGCTTCTTCAGGGCGTCCACCGGCTGGCCGGTCTGCCAGAGCGCCGCCAGCGCCGGGTCGGCCACCTGATCGATGCGGGGCAGGGGCGGGCCGTCGGTCTTGCTGGAGAAATCGAACTTCATGCCGGCCAGCGACGGGTGGGCCAGCACATGCTGCCGGTCGAACAGGACGAAGGCGTTCAGACCCTGCTCCACATAGAGCGTGGACAGGAAGCGCGACAGATCGCCCAGCGACACCCCGACGACCACCTGCCCCAGATAGGCGCCGTTGCGCCGCACCGGCTGGAACAGGGTGACGAAGCTGGTCCCCGCCTCCTTCGACCACAGCGGATCGGCCCAGACGGCGGTGGTGCGGTCGGCGCCGTTGCGCAGCTCCGGCCCCAGCTCCGGCTCGTGGCGCAGATCCTCCCGCCCGATGTGCAGCTGGTTGCCCAGCCGGTCGGCGCGCAGGCCGGTGCGATCGGGGTGGAAGAAGGCGATGCCCGTGACGTCCGGCGCCCCAGCCAGCGCGCCGCGCAGCGTGTCCTGGAGCGAGCGGGAATCGGCGGGGTCCAGCTCCCCCCGCTCCATCAGTCCGGCCACGAAACGGGCCATGTCCCGCGCGGGGTTGAGCTGGTTGCGGATGCGCACCTCCACACCCGACAGGGCGAGGTCGGCGCGGTCGTTCAGCAGGGCGAAGGTGTTGCGGCTGGCGCTGACGAGGCCGAGCACGAGCACGCTGGCCACCGCCAGCAGCATCAGCGACCCGAAGCCCGCCACCAGCACCGCCGCGATGGGCAGGCGCAGGCGTGGACGGCCCAGCGCCGGGGCGCGCGTCCGGCGCGGACCACCCTTTTTGCGCACGGCCTCCTTCAGCCCGGAGACGCGCAAGCCGGTTCGCGGAAAACGCCGTTTGGTGGGGTGGTCAGCCATGGCGCGGAGCCTACAGGACGCACGCGGCCATCGGCAATCGGCCATCGCGCCGCGTCCCGCAACGGTCACCCCGCCATCAACCGGGCGCCATCAATCGGTGATGATCTTCAGCGGGCGTCCGGGCTGGATCGGCGCGCCCGGCGGCAGGTCGTTGATGATCCGGAACAATTCCTCCGCGTAGGGCTCCCGTGGCATCTGGCGCACAAAGGATTCCACGCTGTCGCCGGGGCGGGCGGTCTGCACGCGGATGCGCCGGGGCTGGTAGGACGCGGCCTCCTGCCGGGTCAGCCGGCGGAAGCTGCCGGCGGTCTGGCGGAAATCGGCGTCGAAGCGCGACAGCGCGCCGCCGGGGGCCAGGAAGGTGAAGCGGTAGAGCGTGCCGGAGTCGGCGCGGATGGCGACCAGCCGCACGTCCACCGCCCCGGCGTCGGTCTTGCCCTGGGTCAGCGCGGTGGCCGCCGGCATGCCGTTGACGGTGAAGGATTGCAGGTCCCGCAACGGCGCCCCCTGCGCCCAGCTGCCGGTCAGATAGGCGGCGGGGTCGCGCACGCCCGGCGCCTTGCCGCCGTCGAACACGATCGCCCCGCCGTTTGGCCCCTTGGCGATCACCTGCTCCGCCCCGTTGAGCAGGCTGAAGCCCTGCGGCACGTCGAAGGCGATGCCCAGCTGCGGGTGGGCGAAGCTGCGGCCACGGACGAAGCCGTTCTCAGGGCTGTCGCCGTAGATTACCCCGTCCATCGCCGCCATGTAGGGATCGACGGGCCGCGCCCCGCGGGGAAGCTCGCGGGCGAGGGCCGCCGCCTCGTCGACGCGCGACGCGGTCTGCGGGTGGGTGGCGAAGAAGTCGAAGCCGCCCTCCCCGGCGCCCTTGCCGGAGCGTAGGCCGGAATACTGGGTGTCGCGGCGCATGGTCTCCAGGAAGGTCGCCATGGCGAAGGGGTCGTAGCCGGCGCGGTGCAGATACTCGATGCCCAGCCGGTCGGCCTCCGTCTCCTGGCCGCGGGAGTAGCGGGCGAGCAGGGCGGTGCCGCCGATGTTGGCGATCTGCGCCAGCTCCGGGCTGCCCAGCACGAGGCCGATGCCGGCGGCGAGCAGCCCGGCGATGGTCTGGTTGGTCTGCCGTTCCCGGCCATGGTGGGCGATGACGTGGCCGATCTCGTGCCCGAGCACGCTGGCCACCTCCGCCTCGTCCTTGGCGAGCGCCAGCAGGCCACGGGTGATATAGACGTAGCCGCCGGGCAGGGCGAAGGCGTTGACCACGTCGCTGTCCAGCACGGTAAAGGTCCAGGGGCCGGAGCGGTCGGTCTGGGCGGCCAGCCGGTTGCCGATGCCGGTGACGTAGGCCTGAAGCCGCTGGTCGGGGTAGGCACCGCCATACTGGGCGAGGATCTTGGGATGCTCCTGCGCGCCGATCGACTCCTCGCTGCCGCCGAGGAGCTGGGCGCTGGCCGGTGCGCAGGCCGAGGTGAGCAGCAGGACGGCCAGCCCCGCGGCGGCGATCCGGCGCAGTGGGTATGATGATAGCATTCGCGATCCCCTCTCCCCTCTGGGGAGAGGGTTAGGGTGAGGGGGTTGCGCTTCTGCCGGACCTCCCACCATGCGCAACCCCCTCAGCGGCCCTTTGGGCCACCCTCTCCCCAGAGGGGAGAGGGTTGAGGCGGCCGAAGACGGTTGCTTTGGCGGGAACGGGGAGGACGGCTTGCGTTCGGGCGTCGGTTCGGGCGTCATGAGTCGTCATATCGGAAGGGGGCTGGTAGAGATCAAACTCCCCATCCGCTCCGCCTGTTCCACCGCTCCATCCCCACACCCGCCATGCCGCGCCGCATTCCTTCGCTGATGCTGTCCGCCCTGCTGCTGATGGCGAACACCGCCGGGCCGCCGGAGCTGCGCGTCGCCGCGGTGACCGACGGCGCCACGCTGCTGCTGGAGGACGGGCGCAGCCTGCGTCTGGCCGGCATCGAGCCCGCCGCACCGCCCATGGGAGCGGAGCCGGGCGACCACTGGCCGCTGGCCGAAGCGGCGCGGCAGGCGCTGACGGAACTGGCCGTCGGGCAGCGCCTGACGGTGCGGGGGGAGGCGCGGACCGACCGGCACGGGCGCCTGCTGGCCCAGCTGGTGCGCGGCGACGGGCTGTGGCTCCAGGGGGAGCTGCTGGCGCGCGGCCTCGCCCGCGTGCACACCCGGCCCGACGCCCGCGCCCTGGCCCGCGAGATGCTGGCGGCGGAGGCCGGCGCGCGGGCGGCCGAGCGCGGCATCTGGCGGACCCGCGCCTACGCCTTGCGTGCCGCCGACCCGGAGGCGCTGCGCCGGGACCGCGACAGCTTCCAGATTGTCGAGGGGCGGGTGCTGCGGGTGAGCAAGGCGGGCGGCGACGCCTATCTGGATTTCGGCGAGGACTGGCGGACCGACGTCACGGTGCACATCGGGCGGGCCGCCTTCCCGGCCTTCGTCGCCGCCGGCATCGACCCGCTGTCCTACGAGGGGCGGGTCGTCCGGGTGCGCGGCTGGGTGGGCCTGCGCGCCGGCCCGCTGATCGAGGCGACCCACCCCGAACAGATCGAGCGGCTGGACGGTCCCGGCCCATCCGCCCCCACGGCGTCGCGCGCCGCAGTCCCGCCGCCGGAGCGTCCCGCCGACGAGGACGGGGAGTGAGCCGGTGGCGGAGGCCGGGCCGGCGCCCTACACTCGCCTGTGGACCGGCGTCGGGAATGATTGGGCCGGATTCCCTGGATCGGCTACTCTGTGGGCCGGACGACCCGGCCCGGACTGACAGGACCTCTTCATGCCCCGCAGCGAGCTTTTCCCGCCCATCGACCCCTACCAGACCGGCTTCCTGCCCGTGGACGACATCCACACGCTCTATTGGGAGCAGTCGGGCAACCCGCGCGGCGTGCCGGTGCTGTTCCTGCACGGGGGGCCGGGGGCGGGCGCCTCGCCGACGCACCGGCGCTTCTTCGATCCCGGCCATTACCGCATCGTCGTGATGGACCAGCGCGGGGCGGGCCGCTCCACCCCGCTGGGCGAGGTGCGCCGCAACACGACCGAGCTGCTGGTGGAGGACGCCGAACGGCTGCGCCGCCATCTGGGGATCGAGCGCTGGCTGCTGTTCGGCGGAAGCTGGGGATCGACGCTGGCGCTGGCCTACGGGCAGACCCATCCGGAACGCTGCCTGGGGCTGATCCTGCGCGGCATCTTCCTGATGCGGAAGACGGAGATCGACTGGTTCCTCCACTCCATGCGCACGATCTTCCCGGAGGCCTGGGCCACCTTCGCCGGCCACATCCCGCAGGAGGAGCGCGGCGACCTGCTGGAAGCCTATTGGCGGCGGCTCAACGCGCCCGACGCCGCGACCCGCATGGCGGCGGCGCGGGTGTGGAGCCTGTACGAGGGCTCCTGCTCCTCGCTGCTGCCCTCGCCGGAGCTGATCGCGACGAGCGCGGAGGACACCCACGCGCTGGGCCTCGCCCGCATCGAGGCGCACTACTTCCGCTCCAACCGCTTCACTCCGGAGGACAAGCTGCTGCGCGACGTGCATCGCATCCGGCACCTGCCGGGGGCGATCGTCCAGGGCCGCTACGACATCGTCTGCCCCATCGCCAGCGCCGACGAGCTGCGCCGCGCCTGGCCGGAGGCCGATTACCGCGTGGTGCCCGACGCCGGCCATTCCGCCATGGAGCCGGGCATCCGCGCCGCCCTGGTCCAGGCGACGGAGCGGTTCAAGGAGTACCGGTAGGGGGAGAGTGGTTTCACTGCGCGACCACCCACCCCTCCCGCGTTCGCTCCCCCTTGCGTTGCGGCCTTGCCGCGCGTATAACCCTGCGCTCCAACGGGCGGCGAGGCCGGGTCCGAGACCCAGGGCATGCCCAACCGTCAGTCGGGAACATCCAACGCAAGGATCGAAAATGCCCAAGCTGAAGACGAAGAGCGGCGCCAAGAAGCGCTTCAAGGTGACCGCGTCCGGTAAGGTGCGCGCCCAGGCGGCCTTCAAGCGCCACTGCCTGGAGCAGAAGAGCCCGAATATGAAGCGCAATGCGCGCGGCATGATGACCCTGGCCGAGCCGGACCAGAAGATCGTGCTGAAGAACTGGCTGCGCAACGCTTGATATCGTAAGGGAATCTGAACCATGGCTCGTGTTAAGCGCGGCGTCACCACGCACGCCCGTCACCGCAAGATCCTCAAGCTCGCCAAGGGCTACCGGGGTCGCAATTCCAAGAACTTCCGCATCGCGATCGAGAAGGTCGAAAAGGCCCTTCAATACGCGTACCGCGATCGCCGCAACAAGAAGCGCGATTTCCGCGGCCTGTGGATTCAGCGCATCAACGCCGGTGTGCGCCAGTACGGCCTGACCTACTCGCGCTTCATCAACGGCATCAAGCTGGCCGGCATCGAGATCGACCGCAAGGTCCTGTCGGATCTGGCCGCCCGTGAGCCGGAGGCCTTCAAGGCCATCGTCGATCAGGCCCAGGCCGCTCTCGCCTCCAAGGCCGCCGCCTAAAGGGTTCGCCGCGAAAGCGGAAACCCCGGTCCGGCGCCGGACATGAAAGAAGGGAGCCGTGCCTCTGGGCCGGCTCCCTTTTTCTTTACGCTCGCACTTCCTTATGGCTCGCGGGAAATGACATGCTCGATGCGCTGAAAGACGAACTCCTGTCGCAGGTCAACGCCGCCGGCGACCTCGCGGCCCTCGAAGAGGTGCGGGTCACCGCGCTCGGCAAGAAGGGGCGCATCACCGGCTTCATGAAGGAGCTGGGCGGCCTGTCGCCCGACGAACGGCGCGAGCGCGGCCAGCAGCTCAACGCGCTGAAGGACGAGATCGCCGCCGCCATCGACAGCCGCAAGGCCGACCTCGCCCGCGCCCATCTTGAGGCCCGCCTCCAGGCCGAGCGCATCGACGTCACCCTGCCGGTCCGTCCGGAGACCGAAGGGCGCATCCACCCGATCAGCCAGACCATCGACGAGATGGTGGCGATCTTCGCCGAGATGGGCTTCAGCGTCGCCGAGGGGCCGGACGTCGAGGACGACTTCCACAACTTCACCGCCCTGAACTTCCCGCCGGGCCACCCCGCCCGCGACATGCACGACACCTTCTATCTCCCGGACGCGGGGGACAAGAAGATGCTGCTGCGCACCCACACCAGCCCGGTGCAGGTCCGCACCATGCTGAACAAGAAGCCGCCGATCCGCATCATCGCGCCGGGCCGCACCTACCGGTCCGACTACGACATGACCCACACCCCGATGTTCCACCAGATCGAGGGGCTGGTCATCGACGAGGCGACCCACATGGGGCACCTGAAGGGCTGCCTGATCGAGTTCTGCCGCGCCTTCTTCGACGTGGACGACCTGCCGCTGCGCTTCCGCCCCAGCTTCTTCCCCTTCACCGAACCGTCGGCGGAGGTGGACATCGGCTGCTCCCGCAAGGGCGGCGAGCTGAAGCTCGGCAATTACGGCGACTGGCTGGAGATCCTGGGCTGCGGCATGGTGCACCCCAACGTGCTGGAAGCCTGCGGCATCGACAGCACTAGGTACCAGGGCTTCGCCTTCGGCATGGGGATCGAGCGCGTGGCGATGCTGAAATACGGCATCCCCGACCTGCGCACCTTCTTCGAAGCCGACCTCCGCTGGCTGAAGCACTACGGCTTCGTGCCGCTCGACGTTCCCAGCATGGCCCAGGGCCTGACGCGCTAAAGGAGCCGGACCCATGAAGTTCACGCTGTCCTGGCTGAAGGACCATCTGGAAACCGACGCCACGCTCGACCAGATCGTGGAGAAGCTGACCGCCCTCGGCCTGGAGGTCGAAGGGGTGGAGGACCGTTCGAAGGAGCTGAAGCCCTTCCGCGTCGCCCACGTCGTCTCCGCCGAGAAGCACCCGGACGCCGACAAGCTGCGTGTCCTGGTCGTCGACACCGGCACCGAAAAGCTCCAGGTCGTCTGCGGCGCGCCCAACGCGCGCGCCGGCTTGAAGGGCGTCTTCGCGCCGGAGGGGGCCTACATCCCCGGCTCCGACATCACGCTGAAGAAGGGCGTCATCCGCGGCGTCGAGTCGAACGGCATGATGTGCTCCGAGCGCGAGCTGAAGCTGTCGGAGGAGCATAACGGCATCATCGAGCTGCCCGAGGATGCGCCGGTCGGCGTCGCCTACGCCGAGTATGCGGGGTTGGGCGATCCGGTCATTGATATCAGCCTGACGCCGGACCGCGCCGATTGCGCCGGGGTGCGCGGCATCGCCCGCGACCTCGCCGCCGCCGGTCTGGGCCGGCTGAGGCCGCTGGCCGCGGAGCCGGTCAAGGGCGCCTTCGCCAGCCCGTTCGGCGTGACCATCGAGGCGCCGGACGCCTGCCCGATGTATGTCGGCCGCTATTTCCGCGGCGTGAAGAACGGCCCGTCGCCCAAATGGCTGCACGACAAGCTGGTCGCCATCGGCCTGCGCCCGATCTCGGCGCTGGTGGACATCACCAACTTCATCACCTTCGACCTGTCGCGCCCGCTGCACGCCTTCGACGCCGACAAGGTGAAGGGCGGCATCGTCGTGCGCATGGCCCGCGAGGGCGAGACGCTGGCGGCGCTGAACGGCAAGGAATACCCGCTCGACCCGAGCATGACGGTCATCGCCGATCATGAGCGGGCCGAGGCGCTGGGCGGCATCATCGGCGGCGAGGCGTCGGGCTGCACCGAGACGACGGTCAACGTCTTCCTTGAGGCGGCGATCTTCGACACCGTGCGCACGGCGCAGACGGGCCGCAAGCTGGGCATCGAGTCGGATGCCCGCTACCGGCTGGAGCGCGGCGTCGATCCGGCGGCGGTCGTGTCGGGGATGGAGCGGGCCACCCGCCTGATCCTGGAGATCTGCGGCGGCGAGGCCTCCGACCTCGTGATCGCCGGCGAGGAGCCGCAGTGGCGCCGCACCCTGACGCTGCGTCCGGGCCGCGTCGCCGCGCTGGGCGGAGTCGAGGTGCCGCGCGACGAGCAGACCCGAATCCTGATCGATCTGGGCTGCGAGATCGTCGGCGAGGACGCCACCGGGGAATCTGGCGGCACCCTGCGCGTCGTTCCCCCCTCCTGGCGCGCCGACATCCACGGCGAGGCCGATCTGGTGGAGGAGGTGCTGCGCATCCACGGCTTCGACGCCATCCCGGCGACCCCGCTGCCGCGCGACAGCGTTCTGACCCGCCCGGCCCTGACCACCAAACAGCGCCGCGTCGGGCTGACCAAGCGCACGCTGGCCGTCCGCGGCCTGTCCGAAGCCGTCACTTGGTCCTTCATGGCCGGTCCGGTGGCCGCGCTGTTCGGCGGGGTTGGCGAGGGGCTGACGCTGGTCAACCCGATCAGCGCCGACCTCGACGTGATGCGCCCGTCGATCCTGGGCAACCTGATCCAGGCCGCTGGGCGCAACGCCGACCGCGGTTACGCCGACGTCGGCCTGTTCGAGGTCGGCCCGGCCTTCCGCAAGCCGTCACCGGACGGGCAGGATATCGTGGCTGCCGGCATCCGCGCCGGCAACGCGGTGCCGCGCCACTGGGCGGAGAAGGCCCGCGGCGTCGATGCCTATGACGCCAAGGCCGACGCGATGGCCGTGCTGGAGGCCGCTGGCGCGCCGGTGACCAACCTGCAGGTCACCACCGACGCGCCGGGCTGGTACCATCCCGGCCGCTCGGGCGTGCTGCGCCTCGGCCCGACGGTGATGGCCCGCTTCGGCGAGATCCACCCGACCGTGCTGGGCACGCTGGGCGTCAAGGGGCCGGTGGTCGGCTTCGAGGTCTTCCTGGACGCCATCCCGCTGCCCAAGAAGAAGGGCGGCACGGCGCGTCCGCTGGTCCAGCTCTCGCCCTTCCAGCCGCTGGAGCGCGACTTCGCCTTCGTCGTCGGCAAGGACGTGGAGGCCGACAAGCTGATCCGCGCCGCCAAGGGCGCCGACAAGGCGCTGGTCAGGGACGTGACCGTCTTCGACGTCTACCAGGGCACCAACCTGGAGGAGGGCAAGAAGTCCGTCGCCCTCTCCGTCACGCTCCAGCCGACCGAGCGGACCCTGACCGAGCCGGAGATCGAGGCCATCGGCCAGAAGATCGTCGCCGCGGTCGCCAAGGCGACGGGCGGCAGTTTGCGCAGCTGACGTTTACGCTCCTGAAGCAGGCGCATCCAAAGGCTGCGGACCCGGAAAAGGGTTCAATTTAGTGAGACAAAGATTGGGCCTCCGCCGCAAGGCGGGGGCCCATTGTTTTTCCATGTCCGAATGGAACGGCTCCCGATGTGGACAGTTCAAAGGATTGTTCCGGAGTCGACACGTCTGGATTCGCAGAGGACGGTGTGGTCCGTTGTTTGGACCGCGTTTCGGTGTCGCATCCGGACGTGCCTCATATGCGCTTTTTCAGAGTTGAAGAGAGTTTGTCCATCAGATAAAGCGAATGAACATAAGTTTGCAAATCACGCGTTCGTATTGTCTCGATGCTGCGCATCGCTGCCTATAAATTTCAGAAATGGAATGTTTTCTTTCCGCGATACATGGCAGGCATTCCCAAAAATTCGTTAGACTGATATTTCGATTTTTTTAATATTTTTTGTTCTTTTTTGAATTGGTCATGTTGGAAACGGTGCGGGGTGTCCTGATCCCGCCGCCCTCAGCCCTGGTGAAAAATCCGATGGTGAGCTTAACGAACGACAACGCCAAAACCGCTTCTGTTCTCGCCATGACGGGGGATGCCGGTGGCGGTTCAGGGGATGGCGGTCCGGTGGATGGCGGTGGTGCGTTGCGCCGTGAAGACGGCGATGGCGGGGCGCCGGACGAGGCCAGCCGGTTGGTCATCGTGGTGGACGACGACCGGTCGATCGTGGAAGGGCTGGCGCTGCTTCTGGAAGCCTGGGGCTACGACGTGCTGACCGCCCTGTCGCTGAGCGAACTGGCGCAGCGGCTGCCGCAGGCGCCCGGCCGTCCGGGGCTGGTCCTGGCCGATCATTTCCTGCCGGCCGGCGGTACGGGCGCCCAGGCGGTGGAGATGGTGCGCGCCCATGTCGGCGGTCCGGTGCCCGCTCTGATCCTGACCGGCGACACGATGCCGGAGCGTCAGGCCGAAGCCGCCGCCATGGGCTGCCGGCTGCTGCACAAGCCGGTGCAGATCGGTCCGCTGAAGGACATGGTGGACGCGCTGATGAGCGGCGCCGGCTGACCGCCTCCGCGCCTTCCGGCCTGCGCCGCAGTCATTCCCGGCGCAGGCTGCCGGAAACCGCCAGGAAGGCGTCGACGACCACCGGATCGAACCGGCTGCCGGACAGGCGCCGGATTTCCCCCACCGCCACATCATGGTCCAGCGCCTTGCGGTAAGGGCGGTCGCGGGTCATGGCGTCGAAGCTGTCGGCCACCGCGACGATGCGGGCGCTCAACGGGATGGCGTCGCCGCGCAGATGGTCGGGATAGCCGGTGCCGTCCCAATTCTCATGATGCGACCGGGCGATCTCCGCCCCCAGATGCAGATGCGTCCGTCCCTCGGACCGCTGGCTGGCGCGGTCCAGCAGATCCCAGCCCGTGATGGTGTGGGCCTGCATGACGGCCCGCTCCTCGGGGGTCAGTGGACCGGTCTTGCCGAGAATGGCGGGGTCCAGCGTGGCGTTGCCGACGTCGTGGAGGATGGCGGCCAGCCCGACCGACTCCAGGAACACCGTGTCGAGGATGGCGGGATGGTGCCCGTCCTCGGCCAGCCGGCGGGCGATGCGGTCGGTCACCATGGCGATGCGCGGGCCGGTTTCGGCCTCCGAGCTCGGATGACCGGCGCGTTCCGCCAGGTCGGCCATGGCAATGACCGTGTGCTCCTGGCTGCGCCGCAACTGCTCGTAGAGGTGCAGATTGTCGAAGCCGACGGAGATCTTGCGGCAGAACACCTCGATCAGGTTGCGGTCGAGGTCCGACAGCGGCCGGTCGGAACTCAGATAGACCACGTTCTCCCGGTCGTTCGGCGTGCGGATGTAGAGCGTGCAATGGTCGGCGGCGTAGCGGTTGCTGCGCGACTCCAGGCAGCGCTTCACCTCCGCCAGCACGGCGGGCTCGACATGGTTGGCCGCCGGCTCGTCGATCAGCGTCTCGAACCGGCCGGAACCGGCCAGGACATACAGCCCGTCCGCCGCGCCGCTGATGACCGGGCCGCGCTGCACGCACAGGATGGCGTCCGGCCCGACGCCGAGGATGCCCGACAGCTGCGTCAGCACGCCGGCGGCGAACAGCTTCATCGAGCGCGCCTGGAACAGCGACGACGACGCCTCGATGATCTTCTCCAGCCCGCGCCGGTTCATCTCGATCGCCATGATGTCCTCGTAGGAGCGCAGGGCGGCGACCGTGGTGGTGAACAGCTGCTGGGCGGTGAGCTGCGTCTTGGCCTTGTAGTCGTTGATGTCGTAGTCGAGGATCACCGCGCGCTCCGGCGCCTGGCCGGGCTGGCCGGTGCGCAGGATGATGCGGACGTGGCGGTTCTTCAGCTCCTCGCGGATGTGGTGGACGAGCTGCAGCCCGGCGTCGTCGGTTTCCATCACCACGTCCAGCAGGATGATGGCGATGTCCTCCTCCCGCTCCAGGATCGTCCGCGCCTCCGCGGCGGAATAGGCGGAGATGAACTGGGCGGAGCGGCCCTTGTAGGAGAAATCGGCCAGGACGAGCTTGGTGATGGAGTGCACCTCCGGCTCGTCGTCCACGATCATCATCTTCCACCGGTTCCCGGTGGCCGGCGACCCGGAATCACCGTTGCCGTCGCCGTCCTGGTCGTCCAGAAAGAGGAACTCGTCGTCGGAGTCGGTCATGGGCAAAGCCTGGGGCGGAGCGGGCGGGAGTAACAAAGATTAACATGGCATGGCCGCGCACGCCTACCGCCACGATCGATGCATTTTCGACGAAAAATCTCGATAATTCGCATTGAGCGCAGGGTCTGTTCCGCTTGGTGGAAAGCGGCGTGGGGATCAGAAGGTTTCCAGCTCGATCACCCAGCAGTCCATGGAGCGCTGCGCCAGCGCGCCGCAGACGTTGTCCACCTGGGTCCGGGTGAAGGGTCCGACGCCCATCTGGTAGATGGTGCGGGCGCCGCGGAAGACCGGCCAGACCATCGGCGGCAGGTCGCGGTAGGCCGTTCCGGGGCCGTAGGTGAACTCCTGCCAGGCGCGCAGCCCCTCGGCGTGGCTGACATATTCGCCGAGCCGCGCGGCGAACAGCGCCCCCGGCTCGATCGGCGGCATGCCGGGCAGCGGGTAGGGGGCGACCACCCCGATCAGCCCCTCCGCCGGGGCGACCGCCCGCGTCCGGCCGGGCATGCCCAGCGTCACCCGCCCGTTCGCGGAATCGATCAGGCTGACCACGTCGCCCTTGCGCAGGGTGAAGCTCCGCCGCTTCTTGTTGTCGAGGATCTCCGTCGCCTTGATGGCGTCCGCCGCGACGACATAGCCCTGGGCCGGCACCTGGGCGGCGATTTCCCAGGCGCTGCGCGGCACCACGGCAGCGCTGCGGTGGATGACCGGCGGCTTGCCGGTCGACGGGGGCGCCCCACCGGCGTTGGCCCCGGCGGCGGTGGCGCCCATGGCGGCGGTGATGGAGCGCGACACCATCAACGCCGGGTCCAGCGAGTCGGAGGGCACGTAGCCGATGGGCTGGCCGCCGATGGCGACCTCCGTCCAGCTGGTGCCGCGCGGCGTGCCCAGCGCGTTCAGCGCCTTGCCGCGCGGCAGGGTCTGGATGATCCGGGCGTCGGCGTTGGGACCGATGCGCACCTCGATGTCGCGGTTGAGGACCACCTCGCCGGTCAGCGGCGCGCCGATGGCGACGGGGCTCTGCGCCAGGGCGGCGTCCGGGGCGAACCACATCGTCGCCGTGGCCAGGATCAGCCGCAGCGCCAGGGCGCGGAAGGCGGTGGTGGAACGCGTGCGCACGGCGGTTGGCCCCCATGGAGGAGGGGCCATTTTGCATCGGTCCGGCCCGCCGGGGCAACCCGGCGCGTGCGCGCCGGTGCGGATGTCACGGAACGGCAATGCCGGTCAGCCCGCCCGCTGCCCGTCCGCCCCGCTCCCCGCCCACCAGATCGTGGATGGCCTCGGCCAGCAGGCGGACCGGCTTGGCGGCCATGCCGGGGGCGCGGTGCAGCGCGATGTCGATGTCCGGCAGGTCGGGGAAGCCGTCGGCGGCGGTCAGCCGGCGCAGGCTGGGCGGGACGGTGCATTCCTCCATGGCGGTGACGCCCAGCCCGCCCAGCACGGCGCCGTGCACCGCCACGACGCTCTTGCTGATGAAGGCGACGCGCCAGCCGCGCCCGATACCCTCCAGCGCCGCCACGGCGAGGTCGCGCACCACGCAGCCCTTGGGGAACAGGGCCAGCGGCAGCGGGTCCTCGCGCTCGATGGGTGTGGCGTTGGGCGCCGGAGAGCGTGGCGGGGCGACCCAGGCCACCGGCTCCCGCCGGACCAACTCGCCGCTGCGGCTGTCGGGGTGGCGGGTGACCAAGGCGAGGTCGTAGCGGCCCTTGTCGATCTCCGCCACCAGATCGGGGCTGTTGTCGCAGATCACCTCGACCGGCACGTCGGGATAGGCGGCGGCGAAGCGGGCCAGCACGCCGGGCAGCAGCATGGTGGCGTAATCGTCCGGCGTGCCGATGCGCACGCTGGCCAGCGTGGCGGGCCGGCGCATCAGGGCCAGCGCCTCGTCGTTCAGGGTCAGCATCCGCCGGGCGTAGGTCAGCAGAAGCTCGCCCTGCTCGGTCAGGTGGACGCTCTTGGTGTCGCGCTGGAAGACGCGGGTGCCCACCACCTCCTCCAGCCGGCGGACCTGCTGGCTGACGGCGGCCTGGGTGCGGCCCAGCGTGTCGCCGGCACGGGTGAAGCTGCGTGCGTCGGCGACGGCGACGAAGGCGCGCAGAAGGTCGGTGTCGAGGTTGGCCGGCATGGTCACGCATTCAAGCAGAGGGGGCGCGCGGGTTCAACGCGCGAAAGGACCATCACGATCTGTGATGATCCTCATAAAGCCTATTCGTTTCCAAGATTTTTCCCGCGGGCGCAGGGTGCCCTCCAATCTTGGGAGGACGGAGCGATGGGCGTGTTCGACGCGATGACGACGGTGGTTCTGGCGGCCGGACGGCTGGACCGCGAGAAGGAGTGCCGCCCGGTGACGGTGGCAGCACCGCCGCCGTGGCATTTCCGGCTGCCGCGGATGCCGGCTCTGCCGGTGCTGCTGCTGACGATCCTGGTGGTGTGAGCGCTGGGTCAGGTGGCGGGCGCGCCGTCGGCGGGCTTGTCCGCCGGGGCCTCGGCGGCCGGCGTAGGCTCGGGAGCCGGCGTTGCTGGCGGGGTGAGGCGGATGGGCGCCGGCCCGCCGCTGTCGGGAGTCGAGGCCGCCGGAGCTTCCGCCGGTGCTTCCACAGGGGCCTCCGCGGGGGGCGGGGCGGGAAGCTCCTTCGCCTCGATTGTCTCGGCGGGCTTGGCGTCCTTCGGGGCGTCCTTCGCCACGTCCTTCAGGGCGGGAGCGGGCTCCGGGTCCGTCGAATAGTCGGCGACGATGCGGGCTTGGTTGCCGGCGATGACCAGAACCTTCTGCCCGATCTCGATGGGCTTCTCTTCCCGTTGGGTGACCGACAGAAGCTCGCCGTCCGGCTTGCGGACGATGTATTCCCAGCCCGTGGTGTCGCCGGTCACATGCTCGATCGAGGTGCCGATCAGCCCGCCGATGGCCGTGCCGCCGACCGCGCCCAGCGCCGCGTTGATGCCGAAGGTGCCGGACTGCGAGCCCAGCACGCCGCCCGCGGCCCCGCCGGTGACGGCGCCGACGGTGCCGCTGGTGCTGATCTTGACCTGACGGAACCCGATGACGACCGCCCGCTCCACCTTGTTCGCCTGCTGGGTCGCGGTGGCGGCGTAGGTGTTGGGCGAGTAGTTCGGGGTGCAGCCTGCAAGGATGCCGACGACGATCGCGGCGGCGGGCAGGCCGAACATGACAGTGCGCGTCACGGGACATCATCCGTTTGGAAGCCTGATCGCGGTGATAGGCGATTCCGCGCGGGGAGTCATTCGACTTTTTGTGGGCTCTGGGCTGCTGCGCCGGGCGGACAAAAAGAAAGCGGGCCTCGTCAGACCCGCCTTCCGTCATGCCGCCGCGAGGCCGCCGCTTATTCGTCGCCCATCTTGAGAGCGGCGATGAAGGCGCTCTGCGGGATTTCGACCTGGCCGAACTGGCGCATGCGCTTCTTGCCTTCCTTCTGCTTGTCCAGCAGCTTGCGCTTGCGGCTGATGTCGCCGCCGTAGCACTTGGCCGTCACGTCCTTGCGCAGCGCGCCGATGCTCTCGCGGGCGATGATCTTGCCGCCGATGGCCGCCTGCACGGCGATCTTGAAGAGCTGGCGCGGGATCAGCTCCTTCAGCCGCTCGCAGAGCTGGCGGCCGCGCCGCTCCGACTGGGAGCGGTGGACGATCATCGACAGGGCGTCCACCGGCTCGGCGTTCACCAGGATCGACATCTTCACGAGGTCGCCTTCCTCGTAGCTGTCCATCTGGTAGTCGAAGCTGGCGTAGCCGCGGCTGATCGACTTCAGCCGGTCGTAGAAGTCGAAGACCACCTCGTTCAGCGGCAGCCGGTAGACCAGCATGGCGCGGGCGCCGGCGTAGGTCAGCTCGATCTGCTGGCCGCGCCGCTCGGTGCAGAGCTGGAGGATGCCGCCCAGATACTCGTCGGGCAGCATGATGGTGGCCTTGATCCACGGCTCGTCGATGCGGTCGATCTTCATCACGTCCGGCATGTCCGCCGGGTTGTGCAGATCCATCACCGTGCCGTCGGTCATGTGGAGCTTGTAGACCACCGACGGCGCCGTGGTGATCAGGTCCAGGTTGAACTCGCGCTCCAGCCGCTCCTGGATGATCTCCAGATGCAGCAGGCCGAGGAAGCCGCAGCGGAAGCCGAAGCCCAGCGCCGCCGACGTTTCGGCCTCGTAATGGAAGCTGGAGTCGTTCAGCTTCAGCTTGCCCAGGCTGTCGCGCAGCCGCTCGAAATCGGCGGCGTCGACCGGGAACAGGCCGCACCACACCACGGGGATGGAGGGCTTGAAGCCGGCCAGCGGCTCCGCCGCCGGGCGGCGGTCCTCGGTGATGGTGTCGCCGACCTTGGTCAGCGTGATGTCCTTGATGGCGGCGGTGATGAAGCCCATCTCGCCCGGCCCCAGTTCGCCGGTCAGCAGCGCCTTCGGGGTGAAGACGCCGACGCGGTCCACCTCGTGCGCGCTGCCGGCGGCCATGAAGCGGACCTTCTGGTTCACCTTCAGCCGCCCGTCCACCACGCGCACCAGGATGACCACGCCGAGATACGGGTCGTACCAGCTGTCGACCAGCAGGGCCTTCAACTCGCCGTCGGCGTTGCCCTTGGGCGCGGGCAGGCGCTGCACCACGGCTTCCAGCACGGCGTCGATGTTCAGGCCGGTCTTGGCCGAGATCTCCACGGCGTCGGTGGCGTCCAGGCCGATCACGTCCTCGATCTGCTGCTTCACGCGGTCGGGCTCCGCCGCCGGCAGGTCGATCTTGTTGAGGACCGGGATGATCTCGTGGTTGTTGTCGATCGCCTGATAGACGTTGGCGAGCGTCTGCGCCTCAACGCCTTGGCTCGCGTCCACCACCAGGATCGAGCCCTCGCAAGCGGCGAGGCTGCGGCTGACCTCGTAGGCGAAATCGACGTGGCCCGGCGTGTCCATCAGGTTCAGCGTGTAGTGCTGCCCGTCCTTGGCCTTGTAGAGCAGGCGGACGGTCTGCGCCTTGATGGTGATGCCGCGCTCGCGCTCGATGTCCATGCTGTCGAGCACCTGTTCGCGCATCTCGCGCGAATCGAGGCCGCCGCACTGCTGGATCAGCCGGTCGGCAAGGGTCGACTTGCCGTGGTCGATGTGCGCGATGATCGAGAAATTGCGGATGTGCGAAAGGTCAGTCATCGGTGCCCGGAGCCCTGGTTTGGGGCGGAACATAGGGCGGACGGACGATGCGCGCAATGGAGAAGGGCGACGGTGCCGCTTTGACCAACGTCGGTCGCGGCTCGCAGGGCGGCTCCCCTCACACGCCTTCCCATGGTCCGGCGCGCGACAACCATGCCGCGCGCCGGCCAGGGGCGGGGCCGCCCGCAGCACGGTGCGGCGTCCGGCCTTTTCCCTTTACCGTCCCGCGCCGGCCATGGACTATGGCGGCGCGAAGCGCGGCCTTGGGAGATCATTCATGAAATGCGCGGTGATCATCCCGGTCGGGCCGGGGCACGACGGGTTGTCCGAGGAAGCGGCGGCCTCCGTCGAGGCGGCGTTCCGGGCCGACCAGGGACCCTTTTCGGACGTGATGATCCTGCGCATCCCCGACCCGGAAGGCGCGATCGGCCGTTCGAAGTGCCGGAACTTCGGCGTCGAGCATGCCATCCAGCACGGCGCGGAGTGGGTGTTCTTCCTGGACGCCGACGATTTGATGGACCGGAACGGCTTCGCGGCGGTCCGATCCCATGTCGCGGACTTCGACGCCGTGTTCGGGATGATTGCCGAGCAGCGGTTCGGGTCGGACGTGGTGGCGTTGCGGGAAAGACAGGTGGGGGCGACCGCCCTACTCACCGACATCCTTCTGAACGACCCGTATCTGACGCTGCAGATGGGGCATTTCGTCCGCGCGCGTGTCGCGCGATCCATCCCGTTCGACGAGGCCATGGATACCGGCGAGGACTTCAAATACTACCTGGAGCTCTGGCGGACGCACACATGCTGCAAGATCGGGCAACCGCTCTTCATCAACCGGCGCGGCGCCCACTCCACCGGGCCGCGTTCGGCCGACGGCGGCGGGTGGCGCCACGCCGTGACGCGGGTGTTCGGCGAGTTCTTCCGGAACCACCCCATCGTGATCAACTTCGTGGTGTCCGGCGTGAAGGTCAGCTTCGCCATCGCCAATCCGTTCGACATGATCCACCGCCACTATCTGCGGCGCATGTTTTTCGAACAGGAGGAACTGAACCATCTGCGGGGGCTCGTGCCCGTCGGATCGGCGATCCTGGAAATTGGCGCCAATGTCGGGAACCACGTCGTCTACTATGGTCTGTTCATGGCGCCGCGCCGCATCATCGCGGTCGAGCCCAACCCGGCGGCCATGCACTTCCTGAAGAAGAACGTGGAGATCAACCGGCTCGACCCGGCGATCATCACCTTCCTGGAATGCGGCGTCGGGGACCGCCCCGGTTCCTTCGACCTCAGCGTCGCCGACGAGGCCAACCTGGGGGCGGCGCGGCTCGTCCCGGCGGAGGGCGGGAACGTCGCCGTCCACCCCATCGACGATCTCATCCAGGAACGCGTCGACTTCATCAAGATCAACGTCGAGGGCATGGAGATGGAAACCCTGTCCGGCGCCCGGAACACGATCGCCCTCCACAGGCCCATCCTGTTCATCGAGGTCATGAACGCCAACAAGGACGCCTTTTTCGATTGGGCCGGACGGAACGGTTACCGGATCGCCAAGGAATTCCCGTGCGTCGACGCGTCGAACTACGTGGCCGTGCCGGCGTGATGCCGGCGGCCCGGCCGCTGGATGAATTTCACTGGATATCCGGCCCGACCCCCACCGGGATCACGTGAACGTCATCCTGATCGGTCGCAATATAGCGCCAGGGATCGAGGACCACCGAGCCCGGCGGAAAGCGCAGACCGGCAAAGACACTGTGCTTCGCCCCGATCAGGTAGGTGGCAACAGGCAATTCACCCTCGACGAGCGACGCGGAATCCATATGGGGATCGATCAAGGTGACCGGAACGCCCCGCTCCTCCAGGATCGCGCGCAACAGCAGGGCCGGGCTGCCCGTGGCCATGTCGCAATCGGCCTTGAACGCCCAGCCCAGGATCACCTTGGGCGGCTCATGGGCGCACATCAGGTCGGCAAGCCATTCGGTTTGCTTTTCGCGTGACCTCATGATGGCGTCGAAGGTGTCGAAGCTCAGATCCAGTTCGCGAGCCAGCCAGGACATGGCGATGTTGTCGCGGGGGTGGCATCCGCCACCGTCGCCCATGCCGCCCTTCATGTAGCTTGGGCTGATCAGCCGCCGGGACGCCAACGCCAAACAGTCCGTCACCGCATCCACGTCGGTGCCCGGCAACTTGTGGCACACCTCCATCATCGTGTTGGCGAAGGCGATCTTCATGCCGATGAAGGTGTTGTAGGCCACCTTGACCAGTTCGGCGTTCTCGAGGGCGGTGGCGTAGAACGGAGCGTCCGTGATGGTGCGGTAGAACGCTTCGGCGAGCGCGGCGGCTTCCCGATCGTGGCGACCGAAGAGAACGAACTCCGGTTGGAGAAAGTCGCGCATGGTCGTGCCCATGGCGATGAAGAACGGATTGTAGCAGAGCTTGATGCGGGGCGTCAGGACGGGCAGGACATGGCGGCGGATGGTCCCCGGCAGCACGGTGGAGATGATGACGACCACCGTGTCGCGCGAGGCCGTCCGCGCCACGTCGCGGCAGGCGGCCACGAGGTGCTCGTAATGGAAGTCGGTCCGGCTGTCGGGAAGACGTGTGATTCCCTCGTACAGGGGATCATGGGGGGTCTGAACCGCGATGAAAAGAAGGTCGGCGTGGTCGACGACCTCCTCCAGCGTTCCGAACCGCAAGCTGCTCGCTTCGAGATAGGGATCGAACGGTTCGCGGCCGTCCGGGCCGGTTTCGGTGTAGGAACGCCGCCCCTTGTTCATCACGTCGGGGCGGACGTCGAATCCCATCACGTCATGGCCCTTCAGCGCCATCGCCACCGCGCAGGGCAGGCCCAGTTTGCCCAGGCCGATCACGCCGATCCTCATCGGGCGTCTCCCGTTTCGACCGGACTGTTGCTGCTGGAACGGATGATGGCCGCGAGCCGGTCGGCGTCGCGTTGACGCACCGGCCCCGTCCGATCCAGCACCAGCATGTCGCGGGCAATCCTCTCGCGGTTTTCCCCTGACCGATGGCGCAGGTAGGTTTCGTCGAGTTCCGATTTCCCGACGGAGAAGTGCCGATGTTCTACCGTTACGTCGCTGATGAAATGCAGCCGCTCGACCCGTTTGGCCACATCCATGATCCAGGTGTCGTTTGCGATGAACTCGAAGACACCGGGGGTGAAATAGCCTAGGGTTTCGTACCAGCGACGGCTGATAATGGGAAACGCGCAATGCTTCTCGCCATTGATGCCGTCTTCGAACCACATGCAGTAAATGTCATCAGGGAATTTGGCGATTTCCTGGTCCAGGCGACTGTCCCACCCTGACTGAACATAGACCTGATCGTCGTTGGCCATCATCAGGACATCGCCGGTGCTGGAGGCGGCAAGGTCGTTCCAGGAGAGGGATACGCTTTTCGGAGGCCCGACCAGCGCCGTGAAGCGGCGCAATTCGACTCCGACCTTGGCCAACGCCTCGAACATCCGCTTGTAGTCGGGTAAAGCGGGGTCGTCGGAGTCGACATAGGCCAGGACTTCGACCCGTTCCACCGCCCCCGCGGTCGCGGCGACGCTTTCGATCAGCCGCTGCAGCCCATCCGGCCGGCCGCGGGTGGGACAAAGGAGGGAATAATTCAGAATCCGCATAGGGCCGTCCCAGATGTCGCTGTCGCCGGGGTCATGGTGTGGTTTCCGGCAACGTTCTACGGTTTCATGCACGGACCGACGTTTGGAGGGAAGGGAATGCTCGCCCGGAGATTGAACAAGGGTGCGAGTGGCCCGACGACCTTAGGGTGCGATCCAACGCAGGTTCCATCGGGCGCACAATAGACCAGGGATATCCCAACCGGGAAGGGAAAGCGTGGCGGGCGTCATGCCATTCTCGCGATGTCACGCGCTCCGCTGCTTCGTCGGCACCGATCCGTAATCGTCCGAGACGGCTCGCTGTTGCGCTCTCCCCTGCCTCGCCTCCTCCGTCACCCCACCAGAACCGGCGCCACCGCGCGGTACAGCTCCATGTACTCCTCCGCCGGGCCATGCCAGCCGAAGTCGCGGGTCATCGCGTGCTGCTGCATGGCGTGCCAGCGTTCCGGCTTGCGGTAGAGCGTGGCAGCGCGGCGCAGCGCCCAGGTCAGCTCCTGGGCGTTGGCGTTGACGAACTGGAAGCCCGTCGCGCTGCCGTCGTTCACCGCCGCCGGGTTGGCGTCCACGATGGTGTCGGCCAAGCCCCCGGTGCGGCGGACCAGCGGCAGGGTGCCGTACTTCAGCGCGTACATCTGGGTCAGGCCGCAGGGCTCCGACCGCGAGGGCACCAGGAACAGGTCGGCGCCGGCCTGGATGCGGTGGGACAGCGCCTCGTCATAGCCGATGCGCACGCCGACCGACTTCGGGTACCAAGTGGCGAGGTGGCGGAAGCCGGCCTCCAGCGCCGGTTCGCCGCTGCCCAGAACGGCGAGCTGGCCACCCCAGGCGATCCACTGCGACGCCGCCTCCAGCACCAGGTCCAGCCCCTTGTGGCCGGTCAGGCGGCTGACCACCGCGGCCAGCGGGGCGTCCGCCCGGCGGTCCAGACCGAAGGTCGCCTGGAGGTCGGCCTTGCACAGGTCCTTGCCGCCGAGGTCCGCGGCGCCGTAGCGGGCGGCGATGTGCGGGTCGGCGGCGGGGTCCCAGATTTCATAGTCCACGCCGTTGAGGATGCCGGTCAGCGCCTCGGCCCGCGTGGCGAGCAGCCCTTCCAGGCCCGCGCCGTGCTCCGCCGTCTGGATCTCGTGGGCGTAGGTCGGGCTGACCGTGGTCAGGCGGTCGGAGTAGAAGCAGCCGGCCTTGAGGAAGCCGACGCCGCCGTAATACTCCACCCCGTCGATCCGGAAGGCGGCCGACGGCAGGCCGAGGTCGCTCATCATCCAGGCGCCGAACAGGCCCTGGTAGGCGATGTTGTGGATCGTCGTCACCGTACCCGGCCGGAACGGCCCGGCGAAGCGGTCGGGGCGCAACTCCAGATAGGCCGGGATCAGGCCGGTCTGCCAGTCGTGCCCGTGCAGCACGTCGGGACGCCACCAGGGGTCGAGGCCGTCCTCCGCCGCGAAGCCCGCCGCGCACCAGGACAGGGCGGCGAAGCGTTCCGCGTTGTCGGGCCAGTCCTTGCCGTCCGGCCCCAGATAGGGGTTGCCGGGGCGGTCGTAGAGCGTCGGCGCGTCCAGAACATAGGCCAGCACCCCGTCCGGCATCCGTCCGATCCGCAGCGTCGCCGGGGCGCCGCCGGGCAGATCAGTCAGGGGCTTGCCGACCGGCTGCAGGTCGGTCAGCCCGTTCAGCACCGCCGGATAGCCGGGCAGCAGCAGGCGGACCTCGGCTCCGGCGCGGTTCAGGGCAGGGGGCAGGGCGGCGGAAACGTCGGCCAGCCCGCCGGTCTTCACCAGGGGATAGCATTCCGGCGTGACGAACAGGACGCGCATGGAGGCGGGGTCTTTCGGTTTCTTCTTGGTCTTGCTCACCAACCCCTCGCCCCAGGGGGGCGAAGGGGGATGGGAAGGGTCAGTCCTTGGGCAGGCGGTCGATCATGTCCTGGGTGATCAGGCAGACGCCGCCCTCGCTGCGGTGGAAGCGCTTGGCGTCCAGTTCCGGGTCTTCGCCGACGACCAGCCCCTCGGGGATCACCACGCCGCGGTCGATCACCACCTTGGTCAGACGGCAATGGCGGCCGATGTCGACGTCCGGCAGCACCACCGCCTGATGCAGCTCGCTGAAGGAGTTGACGCGCACCTCGCTGAACAGCAGCGAGTTCTTCACCAGCGAGCCGGAAACGATGCAGCCGCCCGACACCAGGCTGTCCACCGCCATGCCGCGCCGGTTCTCGTCGTCGAAGACGAATTTCGCCGGGGGCAGCTGCTCCTGGTAGGTGAAGATCGGCCACTCGCGGTCGTACATGTTGAGCTGCGGCGTCACGTGGCAGAGGTCGAGGTTGGCCTCCCAGTAAGCGTCGATGGTGCCGACGTCGCGCCAGTAGGGCTCGGACTCATGGCCGTTCAGGATCACCGAGTCGGCGAAGTCGTGGGCCATCACCCGCGCCCCGCTCGTCACCAGATGGGGGATGATGTCCTTGCCGAAGTCGCGGGACGAGCCCGGCTCGTTGAAGTCGCGCTCCAGCTGGTCGTAGAGGAACTGCGCGTTGAAGACGTAGATGCCCATGCTGGCCAGCGACTTGTCCGGGTTGCCCGGCATCGGCGGCGGGTCGGCGGGCTTCTCGACGAAGTCGATGACACGCTGCGTCTCGTCCACATGCATCACGCCGAAGCCGGTGGCCTGGGCGCGCGGCACCTGGATGCAGGGGATCGTCACGTCGGCCTTCTTGGCGATGTGATCGAGCAGCAGCGCGCCGTAATCCATCTTGTAGATGTGGTCGCCGGCCAGGATCAGGATGTATTCCGGCTCGTGGTCGCGCAGGATGTCCAGATTCTGGTACACCGCGTCGGCGGTGCCCTGGTACCAGGCGGTCTCGCTGATGCGCTGCTGCGCCGGCAGCAGGTCGCAGAACTCGTTCATCTCGCCGCGGAAGAAGTTCCAGCCGCGCTGCAGGTGGCGCAGCAGGCTGTGCGACTTGTACTGCGTCAGCACGCCGATGCGGCGGAAGCCCGAGTTGATGCAGTTCGACAGCGCGAAGTCGATGATCCGGAACTTGCCCCCGAAATAGGTGGCGGGCTTGGCGCGACGGTCGGTCAGCTGCTTCAGCCGGCTGCCCCGGCCACCGGCCAGGACGAGGGCCACAGCGCGGCGCGGCGCCAGCCGCAGATCCCGTTTGTCGAGCATTTGTCTCCCCTTTCGGTTCTCTTTTTTGCCGTCGGCCATCCGGAAGCGTCCGGCGGAGACGCCTGGGCGGGGGCCGCTTGTCCGCGGTCCCGCCAGTCCCGCCGGTAGAGAGCGTGACCGTGCCACATTTCACCGGGGCGGGCCAATAGGCCGAGGGGAACAGGCCGGAAATAGGGGGTCTGCCCAAGGGTTGTGCGGAATTCGGACGCAGTTTTGTGCACAAGAAACAGGCAAGCGCGCGGGAAACGGGCGTGCGGAGCCTGAGGGGACGGCAACCGGTCCACAATCCACGGGCGAATCCCGCCAGAATGCGGGGCATCGACAGAGGCAACATTCTGCTCAATTTCTGAGCATTCAAGGTCCGCGACTCGGGGCCTATGCTGCTTTGCGGTCATCCGAAAGGCCGCAACCACCGCGATTCCTAGCCCTTTTGGGTTGGCACGCTTCTTGAAGACAAATCGGCCTACACGGCCCCTTTCCGCCGCCCCGTCTGTACCGGGGACGGGGCGAACCGGGCCAGAAGCATTCGAATAAAGAGGAGCCTCGATGAGCCGTCTCTTCACTCTCGCCGCGCCGATGATGGCGGCGATTCTGGGCTTGGCCGGTCTGCCTGCCGCCGCCCTGGCCCAGGATGCGGCCGCCGCGGCCGAGCCCACCCTGAGCAGCGGCGACACGGCTTGGATGCTGGTCGCCACCGCGCTGGTCCTGTTCATGACCATCCCCGGTCTGGCCCTGTTCTACGGCGGCATGGTCCGCAAGATGAACGTGCTGTCGGTCGTGATGCAGAGCTTCGCGATCTGCTGCCTGGTCAGCATCCTGTGGTTCTTCGCCGGTTACAGCATCGCCTTCACCGAAGGCACCCCGTATTTCGGCAGCCTGTCCAAGTTCATGCTGGCCGGGATCACCAAGGACAGCCTGTCGGGCGTCATTCCCGAGACGATCTTCGTCGTCTTCCAGATGACCTTCGCCATCATCACGCCGGCCCTGATCACCGGCGCCTTCGCCGACCGCATGAAGTTCTCCTCCATGCTGGTCTTCACGGGCCTGTGGTCGCTGATCGTCTACGCGCCGATCACCCACTGGGTCTGGGGTCCGGGCGGTTATCTGATGGGTGACGGCGTGCTCGACTACGCCGGCGGCACCGTCGTGCACATCAACGCGGGTGTGGCCGGTCTGGTCGCCGCCATCGTGCTGGGCAAGCGCAAGGGCTACCCGAACGAGAACTTCGCTCCGCACAACCTGGTGCTCAGCCTGATCGGCGCCTCGATGCTGTGGGTTGGCTGGTTCGGCTTCAACGCGGGTTCCGCCGTGGCCGCCGACGGCCGTGCGGGCATGGCCATGCTGGTCACGCAGATCGCCGCCGCCACCGCCGCCATGTCCTGGCTGCTGGTCGAGTGGGCCACCAAGGGCAAGCCCTCGGTGCTCGGCATCATCTCCGGCGCCATCGCCGGCCTGGTCGCCATCACCCCGGCCTCGGGCTTCGTCGGTCCGACCGGCGCCCTGGTCATCGGTCTGGCCGCCGGCGTGATCTGCTACTGGGGCGCCACCGGCCTGAAGCGCGCCCTCGGCTATGACGACTCGCTGGACGCCTTCGGCGTGCACGGCGTGGGCGGCATCGTCGGCGCCATCCTGACCGGCGTCTTCGCCCAGGAAGCCATCGGCGGCACCGCCGGCGCCCTGGAAGGCAACGTCGGCCAGATCTGGACGCAGGTCTACGGCATCCTCGCCACCATCATCTACTCGGCGGTGGGTTCCTTCATCATCCTGAAGGTCATCGACGTGGTGATGGGCCTGCGCGTCGACGAGGACGTCGAGCGCGACGGCCTGGACCTCGCCCTGCACGGCGAGACCATCCACTAAGCACCCTTTGCAGCCTGGTTGTTTCCTCCATGAACTTCCGCCGCCGGGGCCTCCCGGCGGCGGATTTTTCATGTCGGAGCCCTGACGTCAGAACCCGTGAAGCGCTCAGCGGCGCAGATACATCTTGCCGACGCCGTTCAGCGCCGTGAACAGCTGCGCGAACTGCGCCAGGAAGGCGTCCCAGGCCAGCGGGCCGGCCTTCTCCGCCACCGCCTGATGGATGGCGCCCAGGCTGGTCCACCCGTCCACCCGCGCCAGGATCGGCCCGGCCAGACGGGGCAGGGGCAGGGGGACGACCGCGCCCATCAGTTCGGCCTCCAGCACGCCGCCGGGGGGCAGGCCCTTGGCCACCGCGGCGCCGTCGAGGTCGCGCAGCACCGGCACCACCTCCGGCCCGTCCGGGCGGGCGACCGCGCCCTCCGCGTCCTCGGGACGGACGAGATAGGCGATGTGCTTGGTCATGCTGCCGGTGACCTGCTCGGCCCAGGCGGCGCGCTCCAGCCGGGACAGCCCGTTCAGCCGCTTCAGCAGGCGGGGGTCCTTCACCCAGACGGCGGGGTCGTAGCGGTGGGGGTCCACCAGCGCGGCGATGGCCAGCCCGCCGGCCGCGGCCAACTCCGCCAGCTCTGGCACGGTGAAGGGCCGGTCGCAGGAATGCAGCAGCAGGTCGTAGAGGTCGGCGTCGGCTTGCCGGTGGTCGTTGATGAAGGGGTTGCGCAGCAGCCAGTTGGACGTCGGCAGGCGCTCGATCAGCCGGCGGGCCAGCGCCACCTGCTCCTGCGGCGGCAGGTCCGCCGTGATGGTGCGCAGCGCCGCCTGCATGGGATAGACGCCGGTGCGCCCATACGGCGCGTAGACCATCAGCCCGATCCCGCCGCCCGGCTTCAGCGCCCCGGCCAGCGAGCGGACGCCCGCCGCCGGCTCGTCCAGATGGTGCAGCACGCCGCAGCAGTCGATGTAGTCGAACGGCCCTCCTTCCTCCAACAGACCGCCGAGGTCGAGGAGGGAGCCGCGGCGGAAGTCGATGTTGCTCAACCCGCGCGCCCTGGCCCGCGCCTCGGCGATGTCCCGCGCGGCGTCGGAGAGGTCGAGATAGGTGACGCGCCCCGGATTGCCGGCGTCGGCCATCTGCTGGGCGATCATGATCGTCCCGTCGCCGGTCCCGCCGCCGGCCACCAGCACCCTGAGGGGCTTGGCGTGGTCGATGCGCCCGCCGAAGACGTTGTGGTTCACCTCGTCCAGATGGCTGGGCGATCCGGTGATCAGGCGCTTTTTCTCGTCGGCGGGGTTGCGCGCGGGATAGGGGAAGGCTTCGTACTGGGCGCGCAGGGTGTCGATGCTCATGGATCGGGCAACCGGTCAGGTGGACGGGTGCCGGACCATAGCATCATCGCGGGGGAGGGTGGGGGAGTTGGGGAGTGGTTGCGCCGGCCCCCACCCAACCCTCCGGCCTTACCCCGCCGCAGCCTCCGCCGGGCGGACCACGCCGACCTCCAGGCCGTTGCGGTTGGTCACCGGCTGGTTGATGAGCTGGCCCGCCCGCCTCCATTGCTCGTCCGACAGGACCTTGGTGGCGCGGATCAGGGCGGCCAGGGCGACCTCGCGGGCGCGCGGGGTGCCGTCGTCGATCTTCAGGGCGATGCCCAGGCCCTGCTTGGGCAGAACGGCGCAGCCCACGCCCTCGGCCCCACCCTTGACCAGAACGAGGCCGCCCGCCGCCTGCATCATGCCGGTGTCGAAGCTGTCCTTGCCGGCGATCAGGTGCGGGTGCGACCGCCAGGCGCGGCGGATGCGGGCCACCGCCTCGGCGCGGGAGTCGGGCAGGTCCTTGGGGTCGCCGATGCGGGCCATGGCGTAGGCGATGGCGCCCAGCGGGATGCCGATGGTCGGGATGGCGCAGCCGTCGACACCCCAGGGGGCCTGGGACAGGTCCTGGCCGGTCATCTGCTCCATCACGCCGAGGATGCGCTGCTGCACCGGGTGGTCGAAGCGGACGTAGCCCTTGGTCGGCTCGCCCCTGTGCAGGGCGGTGGTCAGGAAGCCGGCGTGCTTGCCGGAGCAGTTGTTGTGGAAGGCGGTCGGCGTCTCGCCGTGGCGGATCATCTCGTGGGCGGTCTCGGTGTCGGTCGGCAGATGCGCCCCGCACTCGTAATCGCCCACGGTCAGGCCGATGCGCTTGATCCAAGCCTCCGCGATGCGGGTGTGGCGGATCTCCCCATGGTGGGAGGAGCAGGCCAGCGCCAGCTCCTGGTCGCCCAACTCGTAGGCGTCCAGCGCGCCCGTCTCGACCAGCGGGATCGCCTGGATGGCCTTGATGGCGGAGCGCGGGTAGACCGGCGCCTGGATGTCGCCCCACTGGGCCAGCACACGACCGTCGGAATCGACGATGCAGGCGCGCCCGCGATGGACGGATTCCACCATGCCACCGCGCGTCACCTCGACGAGGATCGGCGCCTCCGGCGGTCCGGAGAGGTCGGCGTGCCCCTCGGCGGGGGTGTGATGGTCGGCGTGGCCGTGGTGGTCACCGTGGCCGCCGCAGCAGGAGGAATGGTCGTGGCTCATGGGTGGAGAGCTTGCCTCTCTCCGGGGCGCGAGGCAAGGTGTCGCACCGTCGGACCCGCCGGATCACGGCCGATTCGCGCTATGCGCGGGCCGAAACTACGAGTGATTGTGCAGCCATGCGTGGATATTTCGCCATCGGGGTGGAGCGGATCAGCAAGCCGGGCAATGTCGGCAACCTGATGCGCTCCGCCCATGCCTTCGGCGCCTCCTTCTTCTTCGCCATCGACCCGGAGCCCGACCTGCACGAGGCGCACATCGTGGACACGTCCGGCGCGTCGGAGCATCTGCCGCTCTACGTCTACGACCGGGTGGCCGATCTGGCCCTGCCCAAGGATTGCCAGCTCGTCGGGGTGGAGTTGACCGAGGACGCGGTGGAGCTGCCCAGCTTCCGCCACCCGACCCGCGCCGCCTATGTGCTGGGGCCGGAGCGCGGCAGCCTGTCCGAACCGCTGCTGGAGCGCTGCGACTTCACCGTGAAGATCCCGATGAAGTTCTGCATCAACGTCGGGGTGGCCGGCGCCCTGGTGATGTACGACCGGATGATCAGCCTGGGCCGCTTCGCCGAACGCCCGGTGCGCGTCGGCGGCCCGACCGAGCCGCTGCGCGATCACCAGCACGGCCGCCAGATCATGCGCAACCCGGAACGCCGCCGCCGCATGCGCGGCATCCAGAAGCCGGTGATCGTCCGCGACGACGAGTGATGCCGTCGGCGACGACGAGTGATCCGGCTCAGAACGTCACGAAGGGGTTGAGGATCAGCCCCAGCGCGCCGGTGAAACGAAGCGGCGCGTCGGTGACCGCCAGGCACAGGCAGCCTTCCTCGTCGGCCACCGGGCGGTGGCGCACGGAGTCGTCGGCGACGGACAAGTCGCCGCGGGCGAACTGGCCCGGATCGTCGGTGAAGCCGCCGTCCAGCACCAGGGTCAGCTCGATCCCCCGGTGGGTGTGGTGGGGCGGCCCGACGCCGCTCGCCAGCCGCATCAGCCGGGCCTTGCCGCGGCTTTCGGAACCGGAGGCCAGCGGGATGTCGTAGCAGTCCATGCCGCGCATCAGCCGCTTCCAGGGCAGGCGCGACAGGTCGTTGCCGACGTAGCGGCGCAGCGGCTCGGGCAGCAGCGGCACCTCGGCCGGCTGGCAGACCAGCTTCGGCCGTGGCGCGCGGGGCAGGGGGGGCAGGTCGTCCAGCCGGGCCAGCACCGTTTCCAGGCAAGCGGGATCGACCTCCTCCGGCTCGATGCTCTCCAGCAGGGCGCCGCCGACCGCCTCCATCTCGGCGACGTTCAGGCGGCAGCAGGGGCACAGCGCCAGATGGGTCGCCACGATCAGCGACGCCGCCTCGCCCAGAGCGCCGCCGGCATAGTCGATCAGCAGGGTGTCGCCGGGATGGTGGGTGGGCACGGTCATCGGGAATCCCTCATGGCCTTGCGCAGCCGTTCCATGGCCAGACGCAGGCGCGACTTGACGGTGCCCAGCGGAATGCCCTGCTCGACGGAGATCTGGCTGTGCGGCTTGTCCTCGAAATAGGCCAGTCTCAGCAGGTCGGCCTGCTCCGGCGGCAGGGTCTTCAGCGCCGCTTTCAGGCGTCCGGCGGTCTCCCGCGCCGCCACCCCGTCGTCGGCGCTCTCCACCGGGTCGGGCACCAGCGTGGGGTCGGCGGGGTCGATCTCGGGCCGCTGTTCCCGCCGCAGCGCGTCGATCCGCTTGTTGCGGGCGATGGTGAACACCCAGGTGCCGGCGGACGCCTGGGTCGGGTCATAGGTCTCCGCGCGGCGCCACACCAACAGCATCACGTCCTGCACCAACTCCTCCGCACCACCCTCGTCGCAGCCCTGGCGGCGCAGATAGGCCTTCAGCCGCGGGGCGAAATGGCCGAACAGGGCGGCGAAGGCCGCGCGGTCGCGGTCCCGCCCGACCGCGGTCAGCAGGTCTTCGAACGTCCGGTCGGCGCCGGCGGCTGGGGAACCGAGATCCTGCATCCACGCCTTCGGGCACGTCTTCGGGGGCGCCGTCTTTGCGCACGGGGGCGTCGCGCACAACGGCAAGCCCCGCAACACATGGTGCGCGGAGCGCCCCGCTGCAAAGCGTGTTTGGCGCTTCTCCGTGTCGTGTGCACCGTCATGCGGTCGGGCGGCCAAGGGGGGCATGGTGTTCGGTCCGGCGTTCGATGGGCCTTCTACGCGCCCCGCCCCCCATCGGATCACCGGCTTTCGATGCGAAATCGAGCGATCGATTGCAGGACCGGTCTTTGGAACAACCCGTGACTTCGCCGCCGGGATGGGGCGGCGGCCCTGGAAAGCCTCACCGAATTGGGGTAGGGTCCGCCTACTCCCGAACCCGTCCGCGAAACCATTCGAGCCTTCGCCAACCGATGTTGCCCATCCGCACCATCCGTCGTACCGCCGGCGCCGCTCTGCTTCTGGCCGGTCCGATCCTCGCCGCCACGCTTGCCGTCGCCACGGTCAACACGGCCGCCGCCGCCGACCCGCGCCTGCTGGGGACCTTCAAGGACTGGAACGCCTTCGCCTTCGACGAGGGCGGGCACAAGGTCTGCTACCTGTCCAGCCAGCCCAAGAAGAAGGAACCCGCCGCGGCCAAGCGCGGGGACATCTATGTGCTGGTCACCCACCGCCCGGCGGAAAAGGCGCTGGACGTCGTCAGCGTCGTCGTCGGCTACCCCCTGAAGAAGGACAGCGAGTCCACGCTTGACGTGGCCGGCAAGTCCTTCAAGCTGTTCACCGACGGCGAGACCGCTTGGGCACGCGACGCGGACACCGACAAGGCCGTCACCGCCGCGATGCGCGACGCCAAGGGCAAGTCCATGGTGGTGAAGGGTGTTTCGGCCCGCGGCACGAAGACCACCGACACCTACGGCACCGACGGCTTCGCCCAGGCTTACGACGCCATCAACCAGGCCTGCGGCGTGAAGCGCTGAGCAGCGCTGCTCTTTTCACTTGCTCGTTCCTCGTTTCGTCTTTTGACTCCGGACGCTCATGGCCCTATTTAGGGGGCCATGAGCGCCTCCAACCATGCTGCTGCCTTTGCCCTGCCGGCTGTTGACGCCGACGGGCGCAAGAACCTTGTCGGCCTGTCCCGCGACGAGCTGGAAGCCGAAATCCTGTCCGCCGGCCTGGAGAAATTCCGGGCCCGCCAGCTCTGGCACTGGATCTACCACCGCGGAGCCACCGACTTCGCGGTGATGACCACGCTCGCCAAGCCGGTGCGCGAAAAGCTGGCGGAGAGCTACGCCGTGGCCCGCCCGACGGTCGTGCGCGATCTGAAGTCGGTGGATGGCACGCGCAAGTGGCTGCTGCGCATGCCCGACGGGCAGGAGGTGGAGAGCGTTCACATCCCCGAGGAGGACCGCGGCACGCTCTGCGTCTCCTCGCAGGTCGGCTGCACGCTGACCTGCCGCTTCTGCCACACCGGCACGCAGCGTCTGGTGCGCAACCTCGACGCCTCGGAAATCGTGGCGCAGGTCATGCTGGCCCGCGACGCGCTGGGCGAGTGGCCGGCGCCGCCGGACGGGCGGATGCTCTCCAACATCGTCATGATGGGGATGGGGGAGCCGCTCTTTAACTACGAGAACGTCGCCAAGGCGCTGAAGATCGTCATGGACGGCGACGGGATCTCGATCTCGAAGCGCCGCATCACGCTCTCGACCTCCGGCGTCGTCCCGGCCATGAAGCGCTGCGGGGAGGAGCTGAACGTCAACCTCGCCGTCAGCCTGCACGCCGTGACCGACGAACTGCGCGACATCATCATGCCGATCAACCGCAAATATCCGTTGAAGGAGCTGATGGATGCCTGCCGCACCTACCCCGGCCTGAACAACGCGCGGCGCATCACCTTTGAATACGTGATGCTGAAGGGCGTCAACGACAGCCCGGCGGATGCCCGCGCCCTGGTGAAGTTGCTGGAGGGCATCCCGTCGAAGATCAACCTGATCCCCTTCAACCCCTGGCCGGGCGCCCCCTACGAGCGTTCGACCGATCGGGCGATCCAGGTCTTCGGCGACATCGTCAACAACGCCGGCTACGCCAGCCCCGTCCGCACCACCCGCGGCGAGGACATCATGGCCGCCTGCGGCCAGTTGAAGAGCGCGTCCGTCCGCCTGTCCGCCGCCGACCGCGCCGCCATCGAGAAGGTGCTGGCCGAGAAGGACGCGGCGCTGGCCGGATAAGGCCGGACCTATCCCTGGGAGTGCTCCGTGCCTGAGTTTGCCGTCGATCCCGGCCTGATCCTGTTCCTGTTCAACGCCGCGGCGGTCTGGCCGCTGATGCGCATCTTCCGCCGGGCGGGCTTCTCGCCCTGGTGGGCGCTGGTGATCTTCGTGCCGGTGATCGGGCTGGTCGGCGTGCTGGGCCTGCTGACGATGCGGCGCTGGCCGGCGCGGGTCCTTGTCGACGGGCCGGCGCGGCCGCGCAAGGCGCGGAGGGCCGCGTGATGGAGATGCTCGATTCCGTCGTGGCCCTGCTCAACGCTGTCTATTGGCAGCCTTGGGCGGCGATCATGTCCACCGACCCGTGGACGGCCAACCTCGTCATGGCGATCCTGCTGATGCTGAAGCTGATCTTCGGCGGCTGGGTGCTGGCCAAGGGCGGGCGCAGCCCGCTGTGGGCGCTGGTGCTGCTGATCAACGGGGCGGACATCCTGGCGATGTGGCTCTACGCCTACATCCGCTGGCCCTTCGTGGACCGGGCGCCCGCCCGCCCCGCCGCGGAGAGCACCGTTGCGGCCGACGCCGGGACGGATTGAGCGGGACCGATTGATTCGCACCTGCCGTAGGGCTACTGTCCGGCACCGATATTTTTCCCCATCCGCGTGAGTAGTCCCATGAGCGGTGCGTCCGGCAAACAGATCAAGAAAGTGGTGCTCGCCTATTCGGGCGGCCTCGACACCTCGGTGATCCTGAAGTGGCTTCAGGAAACCTATCAATGCGAGGTGGTGACCTTCACCGCCGACCTCGGCCAGGGCGAGGAACTGGAGCCGGCGCGCAAGAAGGCCGAGCTTCTGGGCATCAAGCCGGAAAACATCTTCATCGACGACCTGCGCGAAGAGTTCGTGCGGGACTTCGTGTTCCCGATGTTCCGCGCCAACACCCTCTATGAGGGCACCTACCTGCTCGGCACCTCGATCGCGCGGCCGCTGATCGCCAAGCGCCAGATCGAGATCGCCAACCAAGTCGGCGCCGACGCCGTGGCCCACGGCGCCACCGGCAAGGGCAACGACCAAGTCCGCTTCGAGCTGGGCTACTACGCGCTCCGCCCGGACATCAAGATCATCGCCCCGTGGCGCGAGTGGGATCTGAACAGCCGCACCCGGCTGATCGACTACGCCGAGAAGAACCAGATTCCGATCGCCAAGGACAAGCGCGGCGAGGCCCCGTATTCGACCGACGCCAACCTCCTGCACATCTCCTACGAGGGGAAGGCGCTGGAGGACCCGTGGGTCGAGCCGTTCGAGGACATGTACACCCGCTCCGTCGCCCCGGAGAAGGCCCCGGACACCCCGACCTACGTCGAGGTCGAGTTCAAGCGCGGCGACGCCGTGGCGATCGACGGCAAGGCCCTGTCCCCGGCGGCTCTGCTGACCGAGCTGAACCGCCTGGGCGGCGAGAACGGCATCGGCCGCCTCGACCTCGTCGAGAACCGCTATGTCGGCATGAAGTCGCGCGGCGTGTACGAGACGCCGGGCGGCACCATCCTGCTGGCCGCCCACCGCGCGATGGAGAGCATCACGCTCGACCGCGGCGCCGGCCATCTGAAGGATGAGCTGATGCCGCGCTACGCCGAGCTGATCTATTGCGGCTACTGGTTCAGCCCGGAGCGTCTGGCGCTCCAGGCGCTGATCGACCAGACCCAGGAGCCGGTGAACGGCGTGGTCCGCCTGAAGCTGTTCAAGGGCAATGTCACGGTCGTCGGCCGCAAGTCGCCGAACAGCCTCTACCGCATGGACTACGTGACGTTCGAGGAAGACAGCGTCTACAACCAGAAGGATGCGGAAGGCTTCATCAAGCTGAACGCGCTCCGCCTGCGTCTGGGCGCCATGGCCCGCGCGAACGTCAAGTAAGCGCGAGACCCGTTGCGGATGTGGAACGAGGGGGCTTCGGCCCCCTCGTTTCGTTTCGGGCAAAGGCTGCGTGGTGCGGCGCGTCCGCTTACGCTGCCCGGATGTTGACGAGGAAGCGCTCGACCTCCAGGCGAAGCGTTTCCGCCTGCCGGCTGAGTTCCTCGGCCGACGACAGCACCTGGGAAGCGGCCGACCCGGTTTCCACCGCGGCCTGATGGACCTGGACGATGCTGCCCGACACCTCCGTCGTGCCATGGGCGGCCTGCTGGACGTTGCGGGCGATCTCTCCCGTGGCGGCCCCCTGCTCCTCGACGGCGGCGGCAATGGTGGTGGCGATGCCGTTGAGCTCGCCGATTGTCCCGCCGATGGTCTTGATGGCGCGGACGGTTTCGGTGGTCACCCCCTGTATGGTCTGGATCTGGGTGGCGATCTCCTCGGTCGCCTTGGCCGTCTGGTTGGCCAGCGACTTCACCTCCGAGGCCACCACGGCGAAGCCCTTTCCGGCCTCCCCGGCGCGGGCGGCTTCGATGGTGGCGTTGAGCGCCAGCAGGTTGGTCTGGTCGGCGATGGCCTTGATGAGCCCGACGACCTCGCCGATCTTCTGACCGGCCTCCGCCAGGCCCTGGACCGTCTGGTCGGTGCGGGCCGCCTCCTCCACGGCGTTGCCGGCGATGGTGGTGGAGGTCGCGACGTGCCGCCCGATCTCGGTGATGGACGCGGACAGTTCCTCGGTGGCTCCGGCAACCGCCTGGACGTTGGTGGTCGCCTGCTCCGACGCGGCGGCTACCGTCGACGCCTGTCGGCTGGTTTCCTCCGCGGTGGACGACATGGACTCCGCGGTGGCGCGCATCTCGGTGGCGGCGGAGGCCAGCATCTTCAGCGTCGCGTGCACCGTGTTGTCGAAGCCGACGATGTATGTCTCCACGAGCGTTTGCCGGGCTTCCTTGCGAGCCTGCTCCTGGCGCTGCTCCTCCTCCATCCGGCGGTTCGCGACGGCGGAGTCCTTGAACACCGCCAGCGAGCGGGCAAGCGTGCCGACCTCGTCCTTCCGGTCCGTGCCGTCGACGGTGATGCCGAGATCGCCCTTGGCGAGGCGCTGCATGAGTTCGGCCATGGCGCGCAGCGGGCCGACCACGCGGAACAGCGTCGTCGTCACGGCAAAGGCCGCGGCGATCACGCCGAACAGCACCGCGATCCCCAAAATCCAGCGGGAGGCGTCGTAAGCGGCGTTGGTCCGCCCATATTCGGCCTCGGCTTCCTTCAACTGCAGGTCGACCAGCTTTCCGACGGCCGCCGCCACCGGGTCGATGCTGGGATAGAGCGTTGACACCGCGAAGGTGTCCAGCGCGGCCTGATCTTTGGCCTGCATGAGCCTGCGGGCGGTCGTCGCGGCGTCGCGCGCCTTGCCCATGTGGCGCTCGGCCTCGTTCGCCAACTCCTTTTCGCGGGCGTTCATCGAGGTGGCCGTGAAGGCCGACCAGCGCGTCGCGATTTCGCCGAGCGCGGCATCGATGGACTTGAGACCGTTCTCCCACGTCTCGGCGCCCCCGCGCACCTTGTGCGTGGCATCGACGATGTTGACGGCGAACATGTCGGAAACGACCTTCAAGTCGCGCAACGGGACGACGCGGTCCTTGAACACCGTTTCCATGCCCCGATGCGCCTGCCCCAGGGCCAGCCAGCCGGTGGCCGCAATCGCGAAAAGAAAGAAGCACAGAACAGAGAGGGCAACCAAAAGGCGTGCTTTGACCGTAGACATCGGCTCATTCCACGATGCGTTGACGTTGCAGGTCATTGCATCGTGGGCGAAACATATTAATATTAAGCTACATTTTGGCGAATATATATTTCGCCTGAAAGTTACAACTTTCATCAACAAGCGACACCGCCATGACGGTCATGACGGTGTCTTGCTCTGATCAGCGCCAGACGCCTCCCGCGTCTGTTCGAGCAGAGATTGCAGGAGGGATCTCTTCCTCACCCCTCCAGCCGGAAGCTCCCGTCCTCGCCCAGCGCGGCGAAGGGGTTCCAGGCGACCTCCCAGGGGTGGCCGTCCGGATCGGCGAAATAGCCGCTGTAGCCGCCCCAGAAGACGTCCTGCGCCGGCTTCAGGATGCGTCCGCCGGCCCGCTCGGCCTGGGCCATCACCGCGTCCACCTCCGCCTTGCTGCGCAGGTTGTGGGCCAGCGTGATGCCGCCGAAGCCCGAGGTCGGGCCCGATTCCGCCAGATGTGCGTCCTCGGCCAGCGCCTCCCGCCCGAAGAGGGCGAGCGCGACGCCGCCCAGCTGGTAGAAGGTGATGGCGTCCTGGCTGACGGGGGAGGGGGTCCAGCCCAGCCCCTCCTCGTAGAAGCGGCGGCTGCGCGCGAGGTCGGCGACGCCCAGCGTGATCAGGCTGACTCGCTGTTCCATCTCAGCTCTCCTTGCGTTCGACCGTGGCGACGGGCAGTCCGGCCTCCTTCCAGCCCTTGAAGCCGCCTTCGAGGTGGCAGACGTTCTCCAGCCCCATCGACTGCACGGTGTCGGTGGCGAGCGCCGAGCGCCAACCGCTGGCGCAGTAGAAGACGAAGCGCTTGCCCGACGCGAAGACCGGCTTGTGATAGGGGCTGTCCGGGTCCACCCAGAATTCCAGCATGCCGCGGGTGGCCGGGAAGGCGCCGGGGATCATGCCGTCGCGCGTCAGCTCGCGCGGGTCGCGGATGTCGACGAAGACCACGTCGGGGTCGCCGTGCAGGGACAACGCCTCCTGCGGCGTGATCGCCTGGATGCGGGCGTTCGCTTCGGCCAGCAACTCCTTGTAGCCCTTCTTCATCGGCATGGCGGTTTCCTCCTTTTGACCCTTTGGCCGTAGTCGAACCCTTGGCGGGACCGTTGGCGCGTCTGCGCTGTTGTCACTCTACGCAACTGTGCAACAGGCCGCCCCGCCCGGTCCACCGGGAAGGGCGGCCGGTGCGGGGGGAGCCCAGGGAAAGCCATGCAGACTGCCACCGACGGAACCACCGAAGCCGCCGCCGCTTTGCCGACCGTCATCGATCCCGTCCGCGTGGAGCGGAACGAGCGCTACGTCCGCCGCCGCTTCTGGAACACGCTGCGCGCCAACCTGCACCGCATTCCCTTCCTGGAGCAGGCGCTGGCCGCCTTCTTCTGCGCGACCGACCCGCAGACGCCCTTCAAGGCGAAGGCGATCCTGATGGCGGCGCTGGCCTATTTCGTGCTGCCCGCGGATTCCATCCCGGACTGGCTGATCGCGGTCGGCTTCGTCGACGACGCGGCGGTGCTGGCCACCGCCGTCCATGCGGTGCGGACCAATCTGAAGCCCCAGCATGAGGACCGCGCCCGCGCCGCCCTGCGCAAGGAGCAACAGATGAAGCCTCCGGAAATGAAGACCGCGGCTGGCGGCTGACGGCTCACGCCTTGGCAGAGCCCCGTTCGGCCCGCGATTGCGCCGCGTCGCGGTGGGCGGTGTAGAGGGCGGCGGAGGCGATCACCCCGGCGCCGACCCAGCCCCACAGGTCCATGGCCTCGCCGAACAGCGGCCAAGCGAGCAGAGCGGTGAAGGGCAGGCGGGCGTAGTCGTAGGGCATCATCGCCGAGGCCGGTGCCAGCTTGAAGGCGCGGGTCATCGCCAGTTGCCCCAGCGTCAGCACGCCGCCCAGCAGGACGAGCCAGCCGAGCGCCGTCCAGCTCGGCCATTCCCACACGAAGAGGGCCGGCACCAGCGCCATCGGGGTCAGGAACAGCCCCATGTAGGCGACCACCACCATCACCCCGTCGGAGGTCGCCAGCGCCCGCACCTGGAGCGTGGTTATGGCGGCGGCGACGCAATGCAGGAGCATGACCAGGATCGTCGGGTCCAGGGTGGCGTCGTCGGGGCGGATGACGATCATCACCCCGGCCAGCCCGACCAGGACGGCGGCCCAGCGCCGCGCCCGCACCGTCTCGTTCAGGAACAGCGCGGCTCCGGCGGTGACGAACAGGGGAATGGTGAAGCTGAGTGCGGTGGCGTCCGGCAGCGGCATGTGGGTGACGCTGTAGAACCAGCACAGCATCGCCACCAGGCTGGTCGCCGAGCGCGAGGCGTAAAGCCCCGCCCGGCCGGTGCGCAGCCGCCCCAGCCCCACCGCCGCGATCCAAGGCAGCATGAACATCAGGCTGAACAGGTTGCGGAAGAAGACGATCTCGAAGGGATGAAGCTCGCCGCTGACATGGCGGATCATCGCGTTGCCGATGGCGATGAACAGGGCGGCTCCCAGCATCCAGAAGGCCGCCTCCAGCGGTTTTCCCGCCATGCCGGGGCCGGTGGCGGGACCTTTGGCGGTGAGCGCGTGGGTGGGCAATCGGTCGCGTCCCTGGCGGATCGGCCTGCGGGTGGCGCTCCATTGCCGGAAACGCCACCCCAGCGTGCATCGCTATCCTGCTCTTCGGACCGGCCAGGGTGCAAGGGACATTCGGGAGAGGATCAGCCGCCGGCCTTCAGCGAATCGAGGCGGGCGCGAATCAGCGTGTATTCCGGCTCCTCCGGCTTGAACTGGGCCAGCAGGCGGGTCCACAGATCGGTGGCCTCCGCGGTCTGACCGACGCCGGCGGCGTTCAGGCCGAGCAGCCAGAGCGCGTCGCGGTTGTCGGGTTCGGCCGCCAGCGCCTGACGGAGCGCGGCGACGGCCTCCTCCGGCATCGGGCCGGGTTTGCTGCTCCGCGGCTCCGCCGACAGCAGGGCGGAGGCGTAGGCGATCAGCACATCGGGCCGCTTGGGCGCCTGTTCCCGCGCCTTGCGGGCGGCGTCGATGGCCTTCGCCGACTCGCCCATCACGCCGTAGGAGCGCGACAGCCGCAGCCAGCCGTCCACATCGTCCGGGTTGGCCTCCAGCCGGGCGGCCAGCCCATCGACCATGCCGCGGATCATCTGCTGCTGATCCTCGCCCTCGGTCTGGCCCTGCGCTTGGCCCTGACCCTGATTCTGGCCCTGGTTTTGGGCGACCGGCGGCTGTTGCTGGGCGGGCAGGGGCTCCGGCGTCACCTTGGCCGGATCGAGGTTCAGCGCCTTGGCGGCCTCCGCGATCTGCGTCCGGACGACCGGCACCCAGGGGGCGTCGGCGTGGGACTCGGCGAGCAGGGCACTCCAGCGTTCCAGCGCGTCCTTGGTGTCGCCGGCCTGGAAGCGGGCCAGCGCGGCGTAGAAGCGGGCGCGCGGCTCCGTCGGGTCCTTCGCCAGCACGCGGTCGAAGGTCTTGCGGGCCTCGTCCGGCACGGTGCCGCCGTTGGCCGAGATCAGGACCTCGCCGTAGCTGCCGAGAAGCTCCAGATCGTCGCCGGCCAGGGCCACCGCCTTGCCCAGCGCGTCGGCGGCCTCGGGCAGGCGGCCCATCTTGGCGTAGGCCTGGCCGAGGATGGCCCAGCCCTGCGGGTCGTCGGGGGTCTCGGCGAGCTGGGCCTTCAGCTTGTCCATCGCCGCCAGCACGTTCTTCGGCGGCCCGCCGCGCTCATGGTCCAGATTGCGCGAGGCCAGCGGCTGGGCCGGCAGCTCCGGACGGCCCAGCTTGCCATAGACGGCCAGCGTGCCGAGCGGCAGCAGGACGGCCAGCAGGGCGGCCAGCGCCATCGCGCTGCGCGGGGCACGGGCGGCGGGGACTTTGCCCTTCGCGCCGGCCTTTGCACCGCCCTTGCCGCGGTCGGCGATGGCCAGCATGCGGCGGCCGATCTCGGCGCGTGCGGCGGCGGCCTGCGCCTCGCTGATCAGGCCGCGGCCCTGGTCGCGCTCCAGCTCGCCCAGCTGGTCACGGTAGACCTCCAGGTCGTAGGCGGCGCGCTCCTCGGCGGCTCCCTCGGGCTTCCTCAGCAGCGGCGGCACGATCAGCAGCACCACGGCCGCCGTCAGGGCGGCGGCGACGATCCAGAACAGCATCAGGCTTTGTCCTTGCGGAGCAGGGCGTCCAGGCGCCGCCGCTCGTCCTCGGTCAGCGGGGCGGTGTCGCCGCCCGCGGTCATCGGGCCATCGGCGGCAGCCCCTTTCCGCCCGCGCAGGTACAGGGCCGTCACGACGCCGCCGATGGCCAGGATCACGAAGGGGCCGATCCACAGGAACAGCGTCGTCGCCTTGAAGGGCGGGCGCAGCAGCACATAGTCGCCGTAGCGGTCGGTGACGAAGCTCAGCACCTGCTGGTTGCTGTCGCCGGCGGTCAGCCGCTCGCGGACCAGCACGCGCAGATCGCGGGCGAGCGGCGCGTTGGAATCGTCGATCGACTGGTTCTGGCAGACGAGGCAGCGCAGATCCTTGCTGATCTCCCGCGCGCGGCCCTCCAGCGCCGGGTCCTTCAGCACCTCGTCGGGTTGGACGGCGGAGGCGGTGACCGGGGTCAACGCCAGCAGGACGGCCATCAAGGTCGTGGAAAGAAGGGCTCTCACGACGCGCTCCGCAGATGCTTGACCATGGGCAGGATCTGCTCCTCGACCACCTGCGGGGTCAGGGGGCCGACATGCTTGAAGCGGATGCGGCCCTGGCGGTCGAGCAGGAAGGTCTCCGGCACGCCGTAGACGCCCCAGTCGATGGACACGCGGCCGTCCAAGTCGACGCCGATGCTGGCGTAGGGGTCGCCGTTGCGGTTGAGCCAGGCGATGGCGTCCTCCGCCTTGTCCTTGTGGTTGATGCCGCGCACCGTCACGCCCTGCTCGCGGGCCAGCCGGGTGATGATCGGATGCTCGGCCTTGCAGGGGATGCACCAGGAGGCGAAGACGTTCACCAACGTGACGTCGCCCTTCAGCGTCGCGTTGGACAGCCCTTCCTTGTGGCCCGGCAGCGGCGGCAGGGAGAATTCCGGCGCCGGCTTGTCGATCAGGGCGGAGGGGATGTCGCGCGGGTCGCGGTCGAACCCGCGCAGGAAGGCCACGCCGACACCGACGAACAGCAGCAGCGGCAACAGGTAGATCAGGCGGCGCATCGTGGGCTTGTCCTTACTCGGCGGGCTGAAGGCTGCCCTTGGCGGCGCGGCGGCGCTCCGGGGCGCCGACGCGGAAGCGGCGGTCGGACAGGCTGACCAGCCCGCCCAGCATCATCCCCAGCGAGCCGATCCAGATCCACGGCACCAGCGGGTGATGGTACAGCCGCACGGTCCAGGCCGTGCCGTTCTGCGTCGGGTCGCCCAGCGCGACGTAGACGTCGGACAGCCAGGTGGTGTGGATCGCCGCCTCGGTCGTCGTCATGCGGGTGACCGGGTAGCTGCGGCGCTGCGGCGCCAGGGTGGCGATGTGCCTGCCGTCGCGGGTGACGGTGAAGACGCCCTGCTCGGCGCTGTAGTTCGGCCCCTGCACCGCGCCGACGCGGTCGAAATGCACGGCGTAGGCGCCGACCGTGGCGTTGTCGCCCGGCTTCATCGCCTGGATGGTCTCGCTCTGCCACGCCGAGGTGCCGGTCATGCCGGCGATGGCGATGCCCATGGAGGCGTGGGCGATGGTCATGCCCCAGGCGCTGCGCGGCAGGTTGACCGCGCGGTTCCAGCTGTCCTTCACCGGGATGCGGAACAGACGGATGCGCTCGGCGAACTCGGCCAGCGAGCCGAAGAAGGCCCAGGCGGCCAGCCCGACCCCGACCAGCGCCAGCAGTGGCCCGCCGCCGTTGGTGACGTAGGCGGCGATGGCGACGCAGGCCACGGTCGCCACGCCCGCCGTCCACAGCCGGGTCAGGGCGCCCAGCAGGTCGGCGCGCTTCCAGGCCAGGAAGGGGCCGACCACCATGGCGATCACCATCGGGATGGCGACCGGGATGAAGGTGGCGTTGAAGAAGGGCGGGCCGACCGACACCTTGCCCAGCTCCAGAACATCCAGGAACAGCGGGTAGAGCGTGCCGATGAAGACCGTCGCCGTCGCGGTGGACAGCAGCAGGTTGTTCAGCACCAGCGAGCCTTCGCGGCTGACCGGAGCGAACAGGCCGCCGGTCTTCAGGCTGGGCGCCCGCACGGAGTAGAGCAGCAGCGAGCCGCCGGTGGCGATGGCCAGCAGGACCAGGATGAAGACGCCGCGCGCCGGGTCCACCGCGAAGGCGTGGACCGAGGTCAGGATGCCCGACCGCACCAGGAAGGTGCCCATCAGTGACAGTGAGAAGGTGATGATCGCCAGCAGGATGGTCCAGGTCTTCAGCGCGTCGCGCTTCTCCACCACGATGGCGGAGTGCAGCAGCGCGGTGCCGGCCAGCCAGGGCATGAAGGAGGCGTTCTCGACCGGGTCCCAGTACCACCAGCCGCCCCAGCCCAGCTCGTAATAGGCCCACCAGGAGCCGAGCGCGATGCCGGCGGTCAGGGTCGACCAGGCGGCCAGCGTCCAGGGCCGCACCCAGCGCGCCCAGGCCGGGTCCACGCGGCCCTCAATCAGGGCGGCGACCGCGAAGGAGAAGGCGATGGAGAAGCCGACATAGCCCGCGTAGAGGAAGGGCGGGTGGAAGGCGAGGCCGGGGTCCTGGAGCAGCGGGTTCAGGTCGTTGCCGTCGAGCGGCGCCGGAACCACGCGGATGAAGGGGTTGGAGGTGATCAGGATGAACAGCAGGAAGCCGACGCCGATCATCCCCTGGACGGAGATGACGCGGGCCTTCAGCGAGGGCGGCAGGTTGCGCCCGAAGATCCCGACCGCCGCGCCGAACGCGGTCAGCATGACGACCCACAGCATCATCGAGCCTTCGTGGTTCCCCCACACGCCCGACACCTTGTAGAGCATCGGCTTCATCGAGTGGCTGTTCTGGACCACGTTCGACACGCTGAAGTCCGACACCACATGCGCCCAGGTCAGGGCGCCGTAGGCGACCAGCACCAGCAGCAACTGCGCGATGGCGGCGGGGCGGGCGACGCCCATCCAGGCGGCGTTGCCGGTGGCAGCACCCACCAGGGGGACGCCGGACTGCACCAGCGCCACGAACAGCGCCAGCACCAGCGCGTAATGGCCGAGTTCGGGAATCACGGGCCCGATGCTCCCTTGAAACGGAATGATGAAGAGGGGTCAGGAAGCCGTCAGCATCACGAGCTGGGCTTCTGCTCCTTCGAATTCGCCTTGAAGTGCTCCGCTTCCTTCAGCGCGTCGGCGACTTCCGGGGGCATGTAGTTCTCGTCATGCTTGGCCAGCACCTCGCGCGCCTGGAAGACGCCGTTGATCATGCGGCCTTCCGTGATGACGCCCTGGCCCTCGCGGAACAGGTCGGGAAGCTGGCCGCGGTAGCTGACGGCGACGGTGTGCACGGTGTCGGTGACGCGGAACCGCGTCGTCACCCCGTCGGGCATCTTGCTCACGCTGCCTTCCTCGACCAGACCGCCCAGGCGGAAGTTGCGGTCGCCGATGTCCTGGGTCTGCAACTGCGTCGGGCTGAAGAAGAAGACGATGTTGTCCTCGAACGCCGTCAGCGTCAGGGCGGTGGCCGCGCCAAGGCCCAGCAGGGCGAGGCCCAGCATGTAGAGGCGCCGTTTCTTGCGGGTCATCCTTCACCAACCTCCGCCGCGGGCGACGCCGCGGCTCCGTTGCGCGCCCGGCGCCGCCGCGGCGGGCGGCTGCCTTCCAGCGCCTTCAGGGTCGTCTCGGCGCTGCGCAGCGCCTTCAGCGTGGCGGCCAGAAGGCCGACCATCACCAGCGCCGCCAGCGCGTAGGACGACCAGACATACGCGGCGTAGCCGCCCATCGCGAAAAACTCTGTCATCCTTGCCTCCGGCCCAGCCTGTTCCCGTGCCTCAGCCCTGCGCCTCGGTCAGGCGCATCGTCTGGATCTTGCGTTGCACGATCTCCGCCCGCAGGCGCAGCAGGACCACCGTGATGAAATAGGCGGTGAAGCCCAGCGCCATGACCAGCAGCGGGACCAGCATGGACCCGTCGATGGTCGGTCCGCCCATGCGGATGACGCTGGCCGGCTGGTGCAGGGTGTTCCACCAGTCCACCGAGAATTTGATGATCGGCACGTTCACGATGCCGACGAGAAGCAGCACGTTGCCCGCCCGCGTCCCGCGCTGCGGGTCGTCGAAGGCGTTCACCAGCGCCATGTATCCCAGATAGAGGAAGAACAGGATCAGCACGCTGGTCAGCCGCGCGTCCCACACCCACCACGTTCCCCACATCGGCGCGCCCCACAGCGAGCCGGTGACGAGGCAGATGAGAGTGAAGCCGGCGCCGACCGGGGCGGCGGCCTTGGCGAACAGGTCGGCCAGCGGATGCTTCCACACCAGACCGCAGGCGGCGGCGATGGCCATGTTGACGTAGACGAACAGGCTCATCCAGGCGGCGGGGACATGGATGTACATGATCCGCACGGTGTCGCCCTGCTGATAGTCGCGCGGCGACCCGATCAGCGAGATGTAGAGCCCGACGATCAGCAGGATCACGGTCGCCCCCGCCGTCCAGGGCAGGATCGCCGCCGAAAGGCGCTGGAAGCGGGCAGGATTTGCAAATCGATGCATAGGACCTATGGGCCTCTGGTCGTGCTGCGGACGATATAAGCTCAGTGATGCCCCAGCGCGAGGGGTTTCGCCTTGATCTTGGTCAGGAAACATGGCCGCACACCGTGGTGTTTTCAGGACGGTGCGGCGGCCTGTCGCACTGACGGTACGACGGGTTGACGCGGCCTTTCCATGCTACGTTGGTGTGGGATGGGCAAAAAAGTCCGGGCCCCGGTGTGAGGGGCGGGATTCTTGGATGACAACGGGGTTTACACGGATTTCCCGGATTCAAGCACGGATGACGCGGATTTTCTTTGAACTTGCCCAGCGCTCGCCGTTCGAGCGGCCTTTCGCCGGGCACGCATGGAAAAATCCGTGTCCAAATTCGTGAAGATTCCGTTGTCCGCCGAGAATCCCGGTCCTACTCCACCGCCTGACGCAAGGCGGCGGCGCTCGCCCAGGGGGCCAGCGGCAGGGCGCCGGCCAACAGGCCGCCCAGCAGCAGCAGATGCGGGCGCGGGGTCAGGCCGTTCAGTGCGGCGTCGATGGCCCCGGCGCCGAAGATCAGCACGGGGATGTAGAGCGGCAGGATCAGCAGCGACAGCAGCACGCCGCCGCGCCGGGCGCCCAGCGTGAGCGCGGCGCCGATGCTGCCGATCAGGCTGAGGATCGGCGTGCCGACCAGCAGGGTCAGCACCAGCACCCCGAACCCCTCCGCGTCCATGTTCAGCAGCAGCGCCAGAAGCGGGGCGGCGGCGATCAGCGGCAGGCCGGTCACCAGCCAGTGGGCCAGCGTCTTGGCCAGCACCACCGCCTCCATCGGCAGGGTGGACAGCGACAGCAGCTCCAGCGAGCCGTCCTCGTAGTCGTTCTGGAACAGCCGCTCCAGCGACAGCAGCGAGGCCAGAAGGGCGGCGACCCAGATCACCCCGGCGGCAATGCGGGCGAGGATGTTCGGCTCCGGCCCCACCCCGAAGGGGAACAGCACCACGCACAGAACGAAGAACATCACGGCGATGCTGGCGTCCGACCCCTGGCGCAGCGCCAGCCGCAGGTCGCGCCCGATCAGGCGCAGGAAGCGGGTCACGCCGCGTCCTCCTCTTCCAAAACGTCGTCGTCCTCGTCGTGGGGGACGGGGGTGAAGTCGTCGAGATGCAGGTTACGGGCGCCGGGCATGGCGATGTCCACATGGGTGGAGACGGCGACCATGCCACCAGCGGCCCGATGCTCCGCGATGATCCCCTCGAACAGGGCGATGGCCGCGCGGTCGAGCGCCACGGTCGGCTCGTCCAGCAGCCACAGGGCGGCGGGGGCGGCGATGATGCGGGCGAGGTTCAGGCGTCGCTTCTGCCCCGCCGACAGGTAGCGCCCCGGCACGTTGGCGATGTGCGGCACGCCCAGCCGGTCCAGCGCCTTCAGCGCGTTGCCCCGCGGGTCGGCGGCACCGCCCAGCGTGGCCCAGAAGGACAGGTTCTCCACCGCGCTCAGCACCGGCTTCACCGCGTCGAGATGGCCGACGTAATGGATGCGGCCGCGGTGGCCGTCGGGGTCGTCGGAGACCGCCACATCGTCCCAGGAGAGCCGGCCGCGGATCGGCTTGAGCAGTCCCGCCATGACGCGCAGCAGGCTGGACTTGCCGCTGCCGTTGGGGCCGAGCAGGAACAGCGCCTCCCCCGGCGCGATCCGGAAGTCCAACCCGGTGAAGACCAGCCGGTCGCCACGGAGGCAGGTCAGCGCGGAACCGGCGAAAACGGGCATGGCGGCGGGCGGGCTCTTGCGGTGGACGGGGCGGGGGGAGCTATAGCACAGCCCGTCCGGGTGCCAAAAAGAAACGGCCCCAAAAAGAAACGGCCATCGCAAGGGGGTTCTTGCGATGGCCGCCGATCCAGCCGGGGCCTGGCTGGGGGCGCCGGAAAACCGGAGCCCTGATCGTCGCTTAGGGGCCGGGCCGCAGGGGTTCACGGGTCCGGCCAGCCACTTGACGCCGTAAGGCTTCCTCCGGTTTAGGGCCAGAAAGTGGCGAAATTTTGATCCGACGAATGTCCCTTTCCATTCCAGGGCATTGCCGAGGCGAAGCGGAGCGGGCATTCATAGGCGCCTTTGCTCCCTCAATGCTCAACCGGACCGGGTGCCTTCCATGACCGTGCTGATCGACCTGTTCAACGGCCTTCCCGACATCGCCCGCATCATGCTGATGCTCAGCGTGGTGGCCGCGTCGGGGCTGGCGCTGGGGCAGATCAAAGTGCGCGGCGTGGGCTTGGGCATCGGCGGGGTGCTGTTCGCCGGCATCGCCGCGGGGCACGTCGCCAAGGCGCTGGGCCTGACCTTCGACCATCACGTCCTGCATTTCATGCGGGAATTCGGGCTGATCCTGTTCGTCTACACCATCGGCGTGCAGGTCGGCCCCGGCTTCTTCGCCGCCCTGAAGAAGTCGGGCCTGACGCTGAACCTGCTGGCCGCCTCGCTGGTCGGGCTGGGGGTGCTGGTGGCGGTGGCGATCCACGAGATCGGCGAGGTGCCGCTGCCGGCGGTGCTGGGCATCTTCTCCGGCGCCGTGACCAACACGCCGTCGCTGGGTGCGGCACAGGAGATGCTGCGCGAGGTCGGGGCCTCGGCGGCGGAGATCAACACGCCGAGCCTCGGCTACGCCGTCGCCTATCCCTTCGGCATCGTCGGCATCCTCATCACCATGGGGCTGATCCGCGTCGTCTTCCGCATCGACCCGGTGGCGGAGGCCGAAGCCTTCGAACGCAAGCGCCGCGCCCAGGTGGAGACGCTGGAGACGCTGGACGTCGCCGTGCGCAACCGGTCGGCGATGGGCCTGCCGCTGCGCGACATGGAGCTGTTCGGCGACCAGGGGGTGATGGTGTCCCGCCTGCTGCGCGAGGGGCGGCTCCAGGTGCCGCACCCGGACACCTGCCTGCGCACCGGCGACGTCGTGCATCTGGTCGGGCCGCGGGTCAAGCTGGAGGCGACGAAGCGCCTGCTCGGCGAGGCCGCGGAGATCACCCTGACCACCAAGGGCACCGCCATGCGCTGGGACCGGCTGGTCGTCACCAACGAGCATGTGCTGGGCAAGGCCATCGGCCAGCTCGACCTCGCCGACGCCTACGACGTGGTGGTCAGCCGGGTCAACCGCGCCGGCGTGGAACTGGTGCCCAGCCCGGCGCTGCACCTCCAGTTCGGCGACATCCTGACCGCCATCGGCAAGCCGTCGGACCTCCAGCGGGTGGCGGCGCTGATGGGCAACTCGGCGCGGCGGCTCCAGCAGGTGGAGTTCGTGCCGGTCTTCATCGGCATCCTGCTGGGCGTGCTGCTCGGCTCCATCCCCTTCTACATTCCGGGGATGCCGGCGCCGCTGAAGCTGGGTCTGGCCGGCGGGCCGCTGGTGGCGGCGATCCTGCTGGCGCGCATCGGCCACATCGGGCCGCTGGTCTGGTTCATGCCGCCGGCCGCCAACATGGCGCTGCGCGAGATCGGCATCGTCCTGTTCCTGGCGGTGGTCGGGCTGATGTCCGGCGACCGCTTCGTGGAGACGCTGGTGCACGGCGACGGGCTGCTGTGGATCGGCTGCGGCGTGCTGGTGACGCTGATCCCGCTGCTCGTCGTCGGCTTCATCGCGCGGGCCTTCGCCCGGCAGAACTACCTGACGATCTGCGGGCTGCTGTCCGGCAGCATGACGGACCCGCCCGCGCTCGCATTTGCAAACGCAATGAGCGCATCGGAGGCTCCCGCCCTCGCCTATGCCACTGTTTACCCTATGGTTATGTTTCTGCGTATCCTTGCGCCGCAGTTGATCGTCCTGTTCCTCTGGTAGGAGGGCGGTCTGTCCTCGCGTGAGGAGACGCGGCCATGCACGCGCTCATCGATCTCTTTCTGGCCATGCCGCCGATCGCGCGCGTGGTGTTCATGCTGGGCGTCACCTCGGCCCTGGGGCTGGCGCTCGGGCACATACGGCTGCGCGGGGTCGGGCTGGGCATCGGCGGCGTGCTGTTCGCAGGCATCGCGGTCGGCCACTTCGCCAAGCAGGCGGGGGTGACGCTCAACGCCGAGATGATGGAGTTCATCCGCGACTTCGGCCTGATCCTGTTCGTCTACACCATCGGCATCCAGGTCGGCCCCGGCTTCTTCGCGGCGCTGAAGAAGTCCGGGCTGGCGCTGAACGGTCTGGCGCTGCTGATGGTCGGGTCGAGCATCCTGCTGACCGCGATCCTGGTGCTGTTCGACCTCGTGCCGCTGGGCTCCGGCCTCGGCGTCTTCGCGGGCGGGGTGACCAACGCCCCGGCGCTGGCCGCCTCGCAGCAGGTGCTGAAGGAGGTCGGGGCCGACGCCGCGGTGATGGCCCTGCCGGGGCTGGCCTTCGCCGTCACCTACCCCTTCGGCATCGCCGGCAACCTGCTGGCCATGGCGGTGGTGCGGATCGTCTTCCGCATCGACCCGCAGGAGGAGGCCAGGGCCTTCGAGGCCGCCCGCCGGGCCGAGGTCGCGGCGCTCGACACCATGGACATCGCCGTCACCAACCCGGCCCTGCGCGGGGTGCGGCTGGGCGACCTGACCCTGCTGCCGAGCCTGGGAGTCTGCGCGTCGCGGCTGCTGCGCGGCGGCCAGCTCCGCGTGCCCGGCGAGGACACCCGGCTGGAGGAGGGCGACGTGCTGCATGTCGTCGGCCCGCGCCCGAAGCTGGAGCAGGTCCGCCTGCTGATGGGGCGGGAGGCCGACGTCCGGCTGACCACCAAGGGCAGCGACCTGCGGTGGGAGCGCATCGTCGTCACCGCCAACCCGGTGCTGGGCAGGTCCATCGCCGCGCTGAACCTGAAGGGGGCCTGCGACGTGGTGGTCAGCCGCGTCAACCGCGCCGGTGTGGAGCTGGTGCCCAACGCCGCGCTGAAGCTGCAGTTCGGCGACATCCTGACGGTGATCGGCAAGCCCGACGACCTCAAGGCGGCCGCCTGCATCATCGGCAACTCCGAACGGCGGCTGCAGACGGTGGAGATGATCCCGGTCTTCGTCGGCATCACGCTGGGGGCGCTGCTGGGGGCCATCCCGCTGTTCCTGCCGGGCATGCCGGCGCCGCTGCGGCTGGGCATGGCCGGCGGGCCGCTGATCGCCGCCATCGTCCTGGCGCGCATCGGCCACATCGGGCCGCTGGTCTGGTTCATGCCGCCCGCCGCCAACCTCGCCCTGCGCGAGATCGGCATCGTCCTGTTCCTCGCCGTTCTGGGCATCGCGTCGGGCGACCGCTTCGTCGAGACGATGGCGAGCGGCGCCGGGTTGCCCTGGATGGCCTGGGGCGTGCTGGTCACGCTGGTGCCGCTGCTGCTGACCGGGCTGCTGGCGCGCGGCGTGATGAAGCTGAACTTCCTCAGCATCTGCGGCGTTTTGGCCGGGGCGCAGACCAACCCGCCGGGCCTCGCCTACGCCAACGCGGTCGTCGCATCGGAGGCGCCGGCGCTGGCCTACGCCACCGTCTACCCGCTGGCCATGTGCCTGCGCATCCTGGCGCCGCAGCTTCTGGTGCTGATGCTGTGGTGAAAAACACATCAGCTTACCCCGTCGCGCGGTTGCCCCGAGGCCTGTAAAATCCGCGTTGCGGGAGTTTGTCCGGCGGTCTAGCCTAGCGGCACCGTCCATGGTTGGCCGGTCCAGACCGCTCCCCGCCGACAAGCCCCGCATGCACCGACACCCGCCCACGAATCCCCACGCCCCCGAAGCCGTCCTCGTCGAGAATGTCCACAAGCGCTTCGGCCCGCTGGAGGTGCTGAAGGGCGTCTCCCTGACCGCGCGCGAAGGCGACGTCATCACGCTGATCGGCTCCTCCGGCTCCGGCAAGAGCACGCTTCTGCGCTGCATCAACATGCTGGAGGTGCCGGACGAGGGGCGGATCGTCATCGGCGGCGAGGCCATCGGCCTGAAGAAGGCGCGCGGCGGCCAGACCGTCCCCGCCGATTCCCGGCAGGTGGACCGCATCCGCACCCGGCTGGGCATGGTGTTCCAGAGCTTCAACCTCTGGACCCACATGACCATCCTGGAGAACGTCATCGAGGCGCCGGTCCATGTGCTGGGCGTCCCGAAGGCGGAGGCGGTGGACCGCGCCCGCAAGCTGCTCGACAAGGTGGGCATCCTGGCCAAGGCCGAGTCCTACCCGGTGCAGCTGTCCGGCGGGCAGCAGCAGCGCGCCGCCATCGCCCGCGCGCTGGCCATGCAGCCCAAGGTGATGCTGTTCGACGAGCCGACCTCCGCGCTCGACCCCGAGCTGGTGGGCGAGGTGCTGCTGGTCATCCGGCAGCTCGCCGAGGAGGGCAACACCATGATTCTCGTGACGCACGAGATGGGCTTCGCCCGCGAGGTCGCGTCGGAGGTGGTGTTCCTCCACCAGGGCCGGATCGAGGAGCGGGGGCCGCCCGACCGGGTTCTGGTCAATCCGGAATCGGACCGCGTGCGACAGTTCCTGTCGCGCCACCTGTCCGGCGGCGGCTGAATCGGTCGCGCGAGGACGGTCCGCTCAATTCCCTTGACTGGCGCTGTAAAACCGTAAACCTCAGAGCCTGCCCGAGCATAAGAGCCATCCATAAGGGCATCAGAACAGAGGAGGTTTTCCCGTGAAGAAGATCGTTGCGGCGCTGGCGCTCGGCGCCATTGTGGCGGTCGCCGGCACCGCCGCCGAAGCCAAGGACTGGAAGAAGATCCGCATCGCCACCGAGGGCGCCTACGCCCCCTGGAACGCGACGGACCCGTCGGGCAAGCTGGTCGGCTTCGAGCCGGACCTCGCCATGGAACTCTGCAAGCGGATCAAGGCCGAGTGCGAGATCGTCGCCCAGGATTGGGACGGCATGATCCCGGCCATCCAGCAGGGCAAGTACGACGCCATCATGGCGGCGATGTCGATCACCGACGAGCGTGAGAAGGTCATCGCCTTCGCCGGCCCCTACGGCACCGAGCCGTCGATGTTCGGCACCATGAAGAATTCGCCGCTCGCCAAGGCGACCTTCCCCGGCGAGCGCTACGACCTGTCCAAGGACGACCCGAAGGCCGCCATCGCCGCCCTGGCCGACGCGCTGAAGGGCAAGACGGTCGGCGTGCAGACCTCGACCATCCAGGCGAACTTCATGGAGAAGCTTCTGCCGCAGGTGGCGGTCCGCACCTACGACAAGCTGGACAACGCCGGCATCGACATGGCCGCCGGCCGTGTGGACGCCATCTTCGGCGACCGTTCGGCGGTGGACGCCATCCTCAAGGCGGACGCCGGCAACGGCATGACCCTGTTCGGTCCGGCCTTCGCGCGCGGCGTGCTGGGCAAGGGCGTGGGCGTCGGCCTGCGCAAGGCCGACGGCGACCTGAAGGAGCTGTTCAACAAGGCCATCGCCGAGGCCAACCAGGACGGCACCATCACGAAGCTGAGCACCCAGCACTTCGGCTACGACATCTCGATCAAGTAACCGGTCATCATGTGAAGGGATGTCCCCCTCTCCTCCGTCGGGTGGAGAGGGGAACCCGGTTCGGAGCCCATTTCGGAGCCCATTTCGGAGCGCATGTTCGAACTTCTCTCCTTCGGCCCGAACGGGTGGGGCGGCCAGCTTCTCGGCGGGGCCGCGATGACGGTCGCCGTGTCGGTGTCGGCCTTCGCCTTCGGCCTCGTCTTCGGGTCGCTCGGCGCGTCGGCAAAGCTCAGCCGCAACCTCGCCCTCACCGGCGTGGCGGAGCTCTACACCACCGTCGTCCGCGGCGTCCCCGAACTGCTGGTCATCTACCTGCTGTTCTTCGGCGGCAGCGGCATGGTCATGGCCGTTGGCCGGGTCTTCGGCTACGACGGCTACATCGAACTGAACGCCTTCTCCATTGGCGTGCTGGCGGTCGGGCTGATCTCCGGCGCCTATTCGACGGAGGTGATCCGCGGCGCAGTCCAGGCGGTGCCCCACGGCCAGATCGAGGCGGCGCGCGCCTGCGGCATGTCGCGCTGGCTGATCCTGCGCCGCATCCTGGTGCCGCAGACCCTGCGCTACGCCCTGCCGGGGCTGGGAAACGTCTGGCAGCTCACCCTGAAGGACACCGCGCTGATCTCCGTGACGGCGCTGGCCGAGATCATGCGCGTGTCGCATGTGGCGGCGGGGTCGACCCGCCAGCCGTTCCTGTTCTACACCACCGCGGCGGTGCTCTACCTCCTGCTCACCACCGTCTCGACGGTGGCGTTCGAGCGGGCGGAACGCTACGCCAATCGCGGCGTGCGGAGGGCCTGACCCATGAACTGGGAACTGATGTGGGACAGCGTGCCCACCCTCCTGCGCGGCGTTCCGGTGACCCTGGAGCTGGTCGGGCTGGCGCTGCTGTTCGGCGCGGCGGTGGCCTTCGCGGTGGCGCTGCTGCGGCTGTACGGCAACCGCGTCACCGAGCGGCTGATGGCTGCCTACGTCTTCGTGTTCCGCGGCACGCCGCTGCTCGTGCAGATCTTCCTGATCTATTACGGCATGGGCCAGTTCGAGCTGGTGCGCAGCAGTTTCCTCTGGATCTATCTGCGTGAGCCCTTCTGGTGCGCGATCCTGGCGCTGACGCTGAACACCGGCGCCTACACCAGCGAGATCCTGCGCGGCGCCATCCTGTCGGTGCCGCAGGGCCAGATCGAGGCGGCGCGGGCCTGTGGCATGTCGCGCACGCTGCTGTTCCGGCGAATCGTGATGCCGGTGGCGATCCGCCAGATGCTGCCGGCCTACGGCAACGAGGTGATCCTGATGGTCAAGGCCAGCTCGCTCGCCAGCACCATCACGCTGTTGGAGATCACCGGCATCGCCCGCAAGATCATCGCGCAGAGCTTCGCGGTGTTCGAGGTGTTCATCGTGGCCGGCAGCATCTACCTGCTGCTGAACTTCCTCGCCTCGCGCCTGATCCGCTACGCGGAATGGCGCATGACGCCGTACCTGCGGGCGCGGGGGTAAGCTGCCGGCCCCCACCCCGGCCCTCCCCCGCTCTCAGCGGACCTATGGTCCGCTTGCCGCGTCAGCGCAAACCTTTGGTTTGCGCGAGAGCTGACACAGGGGAGGGAGATTTCGCGAAGCGGCGGCAGTCCCCTCCCCTGTGAAGCGGGGGAGAGTTAGGGTGGGGGCAAGGGTTCTTCCCCCACTCAACAGGCGTGCGAGGCGCTATGCCCCGAACCGGCGCGATGACCGCCATCCTGGCCGCGGTCCTATTCGGCATCAGCACGCCGCTGGCGAAGCTGCTGGTCCACGACCTGTCGCCCTGGATGCTGGCGGGCCTGCTGTATCTCGGCTCCGGCATCGGGCTGGGGCTGGTCCGTCTGCTGACAGGATCGCGGAAGCGCGGCGAACGCGGCCTCCACGGCGCCGAGTGGCTCTGGCTGCTGGCCGCCGTCGCTGCCGGGGGTATCGCCGGACCGGTGCTGTTGATGGCCGGCCTGACGGCGACGCCGGCATCGACCGCCTCGCTGCTGCTCAATCTGGAAGGGGTTTTCACCGCCCTGCTGGCGTGGTTCGTCTTCCGGGAGGGCGTCGACCGGCGCCTCGTCGCCGGGATGGTCGCCATCGTGTCGGGAGCGGCGGTTCTGTCCTGGGGCGGAACGGTGGACATCGCCGGCGGCTGGGGACCGGCCGCAGTCGCCGCCGCCTGCCTGATGTGGGCGGTGGACAACAACCTGACCCGCAAGGTGTCCCTGGCGAACCCGGCGGACATCGCCACGATCAAGGGGCTGGTGGCCGGCAGCGTCAATGTCGGGATCGCCCTGGCGCTCGGCGACGGCCTGCCCGCGGCGCCGACCGCGGCGGCGGCGATGCTGGTCGGGTTGCTGGGCTACGGTGTCAGCCTCGTGCTGTTCGTGGTCGCTCTGCGCCACATCGGCGCCGCTCGCACCGGGGCCTATTTCTCGACGGCCCCCTTCGTCGGGGGCATCGCCTCCCTGGCGATCTTCGGGGAGCCGCTGACGGTCGGGCTGGCCGTGGCCGCGGCCCTAATGGGACTCGGCGTCTGGCTGCACCTGACCGAGGACCATGACCATGAGCACGACCATGACGAGATGGAGCACGACCACCCGCATGTGCATGACGAGCACCACCGGCACCATCACGATGGCCCGGTGACCGAGCCGCACACCCACCGGCATCGTCACGTGCGCCTGCGGCATCGGCACGCCCACTTTCCGGATGCCCACCACGCGCACAGGCACTGAGGCAGGGGCCGGATCGGCGAACGTCTTAAATAGAATAGGAAGATTCGGCCGACGCCGCGTGCGACAGGGCGGTGTCACACCGCGGGGAATTCCGCCGCTTCCTGGCGAATTCCTGTGTCGCATCAATGTCTTGAGGAGGATTGGTGGAGCCGAGGAGGATCGAACTCCCGACCTACGCATTGCGAACGCGTCGCTCTCCCAGCTGAGCTACGGCCCCACACACCGTTACCGGCGTGCGGCGGATAATGGTGATGCGGAGGAGGCCTGTCAAGCCCTCTGAACGCGCCCGATCGCGGGCATCGGCGGTTCGCGGAAGGGGATGGCAAAGGGGATGATGGCGGCCCGCCGCGCGGCACTGGACAGCACTCGCCGCTTGTGCTTAGGGTGCCCCGCAAAATCGGACAATAAAGGGACGGGCCGGGCATGATTGCGCTCTACCTGCTGATCGACACCGTTCTCAGCCTCTACGTTTGGCTGCTCATCGCTTCGGCGGTGCTGAGCTGGCTGGTGGCCTTCAACGTCGTCAATACCCGCAACCGCGCGGTCTATGTCATCGGCGACTTCCTCTACCGGGTCACGGAACCGGTGCTGCGTCCGATCCGCCGCGTCCTGCCGAACATGGGCGGCCTGGACCTGTCGCCGATCGCGCTGATCCTGCTGATCTTCTTCATCCGCAACCTGTTGGCGGAATACTGGCCGCGCTTCTGATGCCCGGACCTTCGGAAGCCGTGCCCATCGAGGCCGTGGCGGACGGCGTCCGGCTGGCGCTGCGGGTGACGCCCAAGGCGTCGCGCAACGCCATCGCCGGGCTGGCCGCCACCGCGTCCGGAGGAACGGTTTTGAAGGTGACCGTCACCGCCGTGCCGGAGAACGGCAAGGCGAACGAGGCGGTGGTGAAATTGCTGGCCAAGGCGTGGAAACTGCCCAAGACCAGCCTGACGGTGGTGGCCGGCGCCACCGACCGGAACAAGATTGTCCATGTGGCCGGCGACCCGGCCGACCTGATGCGCCGGCTGACGGCGCTGGTGGAAACCGCGACCGGTGACCCGGTGAGCAGTAATGGTGGGAAGAGCGATGGCTGAGGCGAAGATCATCGACGGCAAGGCGTTCGCCGCGGGGCTGCGCGCCCGCGTGGCGGAGGGGGTGGCCGCGCTCAAGGCCAGCCACGGCGTCACCCCCGGCCTCGCCGTCGTGCTGGTGGGCGAGGACCCGGCGAGCCAGGTCTATGTCCGGTCCAAGGAAAAGGCCCTGGCCGACCTCGGCATGAACAGCTTCGACCACCACATGCCCGCCGACCTCGGCGAGGCGGAGCTGCTGGCCCTGATCGACCGGCTGAACGCCGATCCGGCGGTGCACGGCATCCTGGTCCAGCTTCCCCTGCCCAAGCACATCGACACCCAAAAGGTTCTGGCCCGCATCGTTCCGGAAAAGGACGCGGACGGCTTCCATGTCGTCAACGCCGGCCTGCTGGCGACCGGCAGCCCCGGCGCCATCGTGCCCTGCACGCCGCTGGGCAGTCTGTTGCTGCTCCGCGACACGCTGGGCAGCGATTTGAAGGGCAAGCGGGCGCTGGTGCTGGGCCGCTCCAACATCGTCGGCAAGCCGATGGCGCAGCTTCTGCTCCAGCAGGACTGCACGGTCACCGTCGCCCATTCCCGCACCCGGGACCTGCCCGGCGAATGCCGGCGCGCCGACATCCTGGTCGCCGCGGTGGGCCGTCCGGAGATGGTGCGCGGCGATTGGATCAAGCCGGGCGCCGTGGTCATCGACGTCGGCATCAACCGCGTGCCGCATCCGACCGAGCCGGGCAAGACGAAGCTGGTCGGCGACGTGGCCTACGACGAGGCCGTGAAGGTCGCGGGCGGCATCACCCCGGTGCCGGGCGGCGTCGGGCCGATGACCATCGCCTGCCTGATGCTGAACACGCTGGCCGCCGCCTGCCGCGCCGCCGGCGCGCCGGTCCCCGCCGAGGCTCTTGCATGATCACGGTCCACGCCCGGGTGGGCGGCCGCGTGGTCGAGCAGCCGCTCGCCCTCGGCGAGCCGCTTCCGCCCAACACGGTGTGGATCGATCTTCTCCGCCCCGACGAGGCGGAGCGCGCGCATGTCGGCGCCGTCACCGGCTGCGACCTGCCGACGCGCGAGGAAATGAAGGAAATCGAGGCGTCGAGCCAGCTCTACACGGAAGGGGAGGCCGTCTATCTCACTTCCTCCGTGATCGCGCGGGCCGATTCGCCGATGCCGGAGCAGGGCGAGGTCACCTTCGTCCTGACCCCCCGGCACATGATCACGGTTCGCTTCACCGAGCCGCGCTCCGTCGCCACCTTCGCCGCGCGCACCAGTCGCCAGCCGGAGCTTCTGGCCAGCGCGGAGGACGCGCTGCTGGGCATCCTGGACGCGGTCATCGACCGGGTGGCCGACGTGCTGGAACTGATCGGCGCCCGCATCGACGGGCTGTCCGCGCGCATCTTCACCGACTCGCTGAACAGCAAGGGGATCGGAAGCTCCAAGAAGCCGGACGAGCTGCAGGACGTGCTGCGCGGCATCGGGCGGGCCGGCGACCTGACGCACAAGGTGCGCGACAGCCTCGCCGGGCTGGACCGGCTGGTCGCCTTCCTGTCCTCCGTCGCCGCCGGGCGGCTGACCAAGGAGCACAAGGCGGCGCTGAAGACCCTGACGCGCGACCTGCGGTCCTTGAACGAACACGCCGGCTTCCTGGCGCACGAGGCGAATTTCCTGCTCGACGCCACGCTCGGCCTGATCAACATCGAGCAGAACGCGATCATCAAGATCTTCTCGGTGGTCTCCGTGGCGCTGATGCCGCCGACCCTGATCGCGTCGGCCTACGGCATGAACTTCCACCACATGCCCGAGCTGGACTGGGATTTCGGCTATCCCATGGCGATCGTGCTGATGGTGTTGTCCGCCGTCGTGCCGCTCTGGTACTTCCGCCGCCGCGGGTGGCTTTAACCGAAAAAGGGAATCGCCGATGATCGTCCTGTCCGATGCCGCGCTCGACGCGCTTCTCGCCCAGGACGTTCCCTACGGCGACCTGACCACCGACTCGCTGGGCATCGCCGCCGCCCCGGCGCGCATCCGGTTCACGGCGCGCGGCGCCATGGTGCTGGCCGGGACGGAGGAGGCTGTCCACCTGATCGAGAAGGCCGGCGGCACGGTGACGTCCGTCCGGCCCAGCGGCGCGGCGGTGGAGGCCGGGGCGCCCTTTCTGGAGGGGCACGGCCCGGCGGGCGCCCTGCACCGCGGCTGGAAGGTGGCCCAGACGCTGGTCGAATACGCCTCTGGCATCGCCTCCCGCGCCCGCCGCATCGTCGAGGCCGCCCCCGGCGTGACCGTCGCCTGCACCCGCAAGAACTTTCCCGGCGCCAAAGACCTGTCGGTCAAGGCGGTGCTGGCCGGCGGGGCGGTGATGCACCGGCTGGGCCTGTCGGAAACGATCCTGGTCTTCCCCGAACACCGCGCCTTCCTGTCCGGATCGCCGGAATCCTGGATCGCCGATCTGCGCCGCCGGGCGCCGGAAAAGAAGATCGTGGTCGAGGTCGACACGGTGGCGGACGCCATCGCCTTTGCCCGCGCCGGGGCCGATGTGCTGCAGCTGGAGAAGCGCACGCCGGAGGAGGCCCGCGCTGTGGTCGAGGCGACGCGCGGCCTGCCGCGCCCGCCGGTCGTCGCTGCGGCGGGCGGCGTGACGGAGGACAACGCGGCGGCCTACGCCGCCGCCGGTTGCCCGCTGCTGGTCACCACCGCCCCCTTCTTCGGGCGCCCGGCGGATGTGAAGGTGGTTCTGGAACCGGCGTGACGCGCTTCGGGCGCGCGACGATCAGCGGTCGCGGTTCGGGGCGATCTGGTCCACGCGGTGGGCGAAATCGACATCGGCCTGGGTCAGGCCGTCGGCGCTGCGGGTGCACAGGATGATCTCCACCCGGCCCATGTCGTTGAACCATTCCGGATGGTGGTTCAGCCGCTCCGCCAGCAGGGCGACCTGGCTCATGAAGCCCCAGGCGGCGGGGAAGTCGGGGAAATGGTAGGTCTTGCGGATGGCGTCGCGCTCCAGCACCTCCGCCCAGCCGTGCAGTTCCTTCAGCGCGGTCTGCCGCTTGGCACCCACCAGCTTGTCCGACATTCCTTCCCCCTTTGTTGGTTGGCCTGTACGAGGCGTAACGGGCACGGATCGATTGTGGATCAAATCGGTGTTCCGGCCTGCCTTCCGGTTTAGCGCCGCTTGGCCTGGGCGGCAAGCGGCGCTACCTTCCCCCGTATGATGCGCAAACCGGCACACACCCACAGCGTTCCGCCCTCCACCCCCGACCTCGAGCGGATGGCCGAGGACGCGCTGGAGACGATCCCGCGGGAACTCCTGGCCCCCATCGCCAATCTGTCGATCCATGTCGAGGATTTTCCCGACGAGGAGACCGAGCGCGAGATGGAGTTGGAGAGCCCCTTCGACCTGCTCGGCCTCTACCGGGGCGTCGATATGACGCGGCAGAGCGTCGCCGACCTGCGCAGCGGGCCGGACATGATCTTCCTCTACCGCCGCCCGATCCTGGACTACTGGTGCGAGACGGGCGAGGATCTGTTCGCCATCGTCCGCCACGTCCTGATCCACGAGATCGGCCACCATTTCGGCCTGTCGGACGAGGACATGGAGCGCATCGAGGCCATGGAGGGGTAAAGTCACCCGTCCAGAGCCCCGTCCACGCGGCGGCGCAGCGCGGGCACCAGCTCCGCGTCGAACCAGGGGTTCTTCTTCAGCCACGCGGTGTTGCGCCAGCTCGGGTGGGGCAGGGGCAGGAACTCCGGCAGGTAATCCCGCCACGCCGCCACCGTGTCGGTCATCGTGCGCCGGCGGCGGGTTCCCAGATAGTGGGCCTGCGCGTAGCTGCCGACCAGCAGGGTCAGCCGCACCCCGGTCAGGGCGGCGCGCAGCGGCGGGTGCCAGAGCGGGGCGCATTCCGGGCGCGGCGGGTAATCGCCACCCTTCGGCGCCGTGCCGGGATAGCAGAGCCCCATGGGGACGATGGCGATCCGGCTCTCGTCGTAGAAGGCGTCACGGTCCATGGCCAGCCACTGGCGCAACCGGTCGCCGGACGGGTCGTTCCAGGGAATGCCGCTGGCGTGCACCCGCGCGCCCGGCGCCTGCCCGACGATCAGCAGGCGGGCGGACGGGCTGCCGCGCAGCACCGGGCGGCAGCCGTGCGGCAACACCCCCGCGCACAGCCGGCAGGCGCGGGCCTGTTCGAACAGGTCCTCCAGATCGCCGGTCAAAGGCTCAGCAGCTCGGTCACGAAGGCCGGGACCAGCTCGGTCGCCGGGCCGTTGACGGAATCCGCGAACAGGCTGGCGCCCGCCGACGGCTCCAGGTTCAGTTCCACGGTCAGGGCGCCGGCGTTGCGCGCCTCCGCCACGAAGCCGGCGGCGGGGTAGACGTTGCCGGAGGTGCCGATGGAGACGAACAGGTCGCAGGCGCCCAGCGCGCGGTAGATCCGCTCCATCTGGTAGGGCATTTCGCCGAACCACACCACGTCGGGGCGCATGCCGCCCTTGCGGGCGCAGGACGGGCAGACGTCCTCCACCGACAGGTCGCCGGTCCAGCGCTCCACCTTGCTGCGGCAGTGACGGCAGAAGACCGCGTTCAGCTCCCCGTGCATGTGGATCAGCGTTTGCGACCCGGCGCGTTCGTGCAGATCGTCGATGTTCTGGGTGACCAGCAGCAGGTCGCCTTCCCAGCGCCTCTCCAACTCGGCCAGCGCGGCGTGGGCGGCGTTCGGCTGCACCGCGGGATCGCGCAGGCCGCGCCGCCGGTCGTTGTAGAAGCGGTGCACCAGCACCGGATCGCGGGCGAAGCCCTCCGGCGTGGCGACGTCCTCCAGATCGACCTTGGCCCAGATGCCGTCGGCGCAGCGGAAGGTGTCCAGGCCGGATTCCTTGGAAATGCCGGCCCCGGTCAGGATGACGATGGAGTCGGTCGGTTTCAGATGGTTGGCGATGGTCGTGATGGCGGCGGTCATATTGGCGATGGTCATGGCGCCCTGGCGGGTTCGGGGAACGGCTGCTAGATCTCGGGCCGGTAAAGCACAGATGGAAACCAAAGGGGAGGAGGCCGGGATGGTCAAGGTCCTGTTCGTCTGCACGGGCAACATCTGCCGGTCGCCCACCGCGGAAGGTGTGTTCCGCGACCGGGTTCGGCAAGCCGGTTTGGAAAGCCGCATCAGCACCGATTCGGCGGGCACCCACGGCTATCATGTGGGGGAGGCACCCGACCCGCGCAGCCGGCGCGCCGCCAAGGTCCGCGGGGTGGACCTGTCGGACCTGCGCGCCCGCAAGGTGACCGCGGCGGACTTCGCCGACTTCGACTACGTCCTGGCGATGGACGGCGGGCATCTGGCGCAGTTGCGGCGCATGGCCCCGCCGGACAGCCGGTCGACGGTCGCCCTGTTCCTCGATTACGCCCCCGACGCACCGAAGCGCGAGGTGCCCGACCCCTATTACGGCGAGGGGCTGCATTTCACCGAGGTTCTGGACCTCTGCGAAGCCGGGGCCGAGGGGCTGTTGGAGGCGATCCGGCGGGACCGGCTGTAACCGCGACCTTCACCGCCAGAAGGGGTTGCGCGCCTCGGTGACGGCGTCGTAGCGGGTGATGCCGATGTCCCGCAATTCGCGGTCGGACAGGGACAGCAGGGCGTCGCGCTGGCGGCTCTGTTCGCGGAGACGAGCGATCCAGCCCAGCAGCCCGCGAAGGCGGCGGGCCGGTGGCGGCGCGGTGCGAGGGAGGACGTGCAGCGTCATGGTGGCCTCCGGCGGGTGCGATGAAGCACCAGCATCGGGCCATCCCCTCCGCTCCGGCAAACGGGACCTTTTCATCGTCGGGTGAGCGGATTTCACCCGAACCTATTCACCGCCCCTGGGCGAACTCCGCCCGCATCCAGGCGCGGAAGGCGGCGACCTCCGGGCGGCGCAGGCTGTCGCGGGCGGTGACCAGCCAATAGGCGCTTTTCGCGCGCAGGCGCGGCCCCATCACCTCGACCAGCTGGCCGGACGCCAGCTCCGGGTCGACGGTCGGGCGCCGCCCGATGATGACGCCCAGCCCGCGCACCGCGGCGTCCACCGCCATGTGGATCGCGTCCAGCCGCAACCCGCGCTTCAGTCCGCCGTCCAACGCGGACGGCGGCAGGCCCGCCGCCTCCGCCCAGGCGGTCCAATCCTCCGACACGTCGGCGACGTGGAGCAGCGGGACGGTGGCGAGGTCGGCGGGGCAGGCGATGCGCGCCGCCAGGGCGGGGGCGGCCACCGGGACGAGGTCCTCCTCCATCAGCTTCAGCACGGCCAGACCGGGCCAGTCGCCGCGGCCCAGCCGGATGCCGGCGTCGATGCCGTCGCGGGGGAACTCCACCACCCGGTGGGCGGTGTCCAGCGCCACCGTGATCGCCGGGTGACGCTCCTGGAAGGCGGGCAGGCGGGGGATCAGCCAGCGCAGGGCGAAGGTCGGGGCGGCGCTGACCGACAGCCGCCCGCTGGGCGCGCGGCCCGGCACGCTCTCCGTCGCCAGCGCCAGCGAGTGCAGCGCGTCGCGCACGCGGGGCAGATAGGCGTGGCCGGCGGGGGTCAGCGACAGGCTGCGGTTGCCACGCAGGAACAACTCCACCCCAAGCCATTCCTCCAGCGTCTGGATGCCGTGGCTGACCGCGCTGGGGGTGAGATGCAGTTCCTCCGCCGCCGCCTTGAAGCTCTGGTGGCGGCCGGCGGCCTCGAACAGGCGCAGGGTGTTGAGGGGCGGCAGTCGGTAGGCCATGGCCCGTGCAGTCTGCGGTGCCGGCGGGTTGGCCGCAAGGGGGATATCCCGCGACCACCGGAGCAAAGAGCCCTCGCCCCCCTGGGGAGAGGGAGGGGACCCGCGCCGTAGGCGTGGGGAGGGTGAGGGGGCCGGTGCGCTTGCCGCGCACCGCCAAGAGGCATGCTGCCCCTTGGCAATCCCCTGGCGTGGGCTTGATGCCCACGCTGCCCCCTCACCCTGACCCTCTCCCCGGAGGGGAGAGGGGATTGGTCTTGCAGTGCCCAAACAAAAAGCCCCGCCGGAGGGGCGGGGCTTTTCGATCGTCCAGGGGAGCGGGGCTCAGAGAGCCTCGTCGACCCACGAGAACAGGGCGGTCTTCGGCAGGGCGCCGATCTTGGTGGCGGCGACGTTGCCGTTCTTGAACAGCATCAGCGTCGGGATGCCGCGCACGCCGTACTTGGTCGGGGTGCCGGGGTTGTCGTCGATGTTCAGCTTGGCGACGGTGACCTTGCCGCCATACTCCTTGGCGAGGTCGTCGAGCGCGGGAGCAATCATCTTGCAGGGGCCGCACCACTCCGCCCAGAAATCGACCAGGACCGGACCGTCGGCCTTCAGCACGTCCTGCTCGAAGCTGTCGTCGGTGACCTTGATGGGATCGCTCATGTGACCTCTATGCCTGGGTTCAGGGGCACCGCCGCGCCGATTTTCCACCGGCGGCGGACCCATCCCTCATCGGTGGAATTTGGCAAAATGTATGACCGACCCCCCTCGCCGGTCAAGCCGGGGCGCGAATGCGGTCTCGTCAACCCAATCAACCCAATCCGCCGTCCCGTGCAACGCGGCCGGGGGTGAAAAGTTCCCCGGGCGGACTATCGCGCGCGCCTCATGCTGGAAGCTCCATCAGGGCCGGGGTGTCGGTCCACAGCAGGACGCAGCGCACGGCCTTGTCCGGGTAGATGGCGCGCAGCGCCGCGCGGTAGGCCTCCATCTGGCGGACATAGACGGGCGGCACGTCCTCCGCGCGGACCGGCGGCGGGCGGTTGGTCTTATAGTCGACGATCCACACCGCGTCGTCCTCGATCACCAGCCGGTCGACCCGGCCCGACAGGGCGCGCCCGGTCACCAGACCGACCACCTCCACCTCGGCGCGGGAGTTGGGGCCAAACAGCCGGGCGAAGCGCGGGTCGGTCAGGACGCGCATCGTTTCGGTTGCGATCTCATCCTGGCGCGCTGCCGTCAGCTCGTGACCGGGGCGGGCGAGGTAGCGGCGGGCGGCGGCCTCCCGCGCGTCGGGCGGCAGGTCGGGCAGGGTCTGCATCAGCCGGTGGATCAGCAGGCCGCGCTTGAAGCGCGCTCCGTCATCCTCGCCGAGCGGCGAACGCATCGCCGGCTCGTCCCCGTCCGGGCGGGAGGGGGTGAGGGGGCGCGACGGCTCCGGCTCCTCCGGGGCGGCGGCGGTCAGCCAGGGCGGGGCGGCCTGCGCCGCCAGCACGCGGCCCGCCCCGGCGCCGTCCGGCTTGGGAACGGATGTCTGCGGGTCGGCCAGCCGCCAGCCCTCGCCGCTCCAGCCGTCTGGACAGAGGGTGGAGAAGTCGAAGGGGTGCGGCACGCCGATCTCGCCCATCGCGGCCTCGACCAGCTTGTACCAGCAGGCGTCGGACGGCTCCTTCTTCCCTTGGTAGCCGCAGACGTACAGCCGGTCCTCCGCGCGGGTCAGGGCGACGTACAGCAGGCGCCTGTACTCCTGGTCGCGGCGGCGGTTGGCGCGGGCGCGCGCCTCGGCGCACAGCGCGTCCTCCTGCGAGCGGCGGGCGGCGAAGAGCGGTACGGCGCAGCCTTCGTCCGGCCAGAGGATCGGCGGGCTCTGGGTCGGCGTGCCCAGCGTGTCGGGCAGGAAGACGATGGGCGCCTGGAGGCCCTTGGAGCCGTGCACCGTCATGATGCGTACACGTCCGCCGCCCTGCTCCAGCTCGCGCTTGATCTCCGCCTCGCTGGCCGCCAGCCAGGCCAGGAAGTTCTGCAGGGAAGGCGGCTCGGTCTTCTCGAAGGCGAGGCATACGGCCAGGAACTCGTCCAGCGGGTCCTGCGCGTCGGGGCCGAGCCGCTTCAGGAGGGCGCGGCGACCCGACCCGTCCGGATCGGCCGGGCAGGGGGCGGCCAGCAGCCCGGCGAACAGCTCGTAGGGCGCCAGGAAGTCGGTGCGGGCCAACTGCGCGCCCAGATAGCGGCGGGCCGGGCGGTAGGCGGGATCGTCCTCCGCCTTCGCCACCAGCGCCCGCCACAGCGTGCCGCGCCGCCCGTGGGCGAGGTCGAACAGCTGGTCCTCGGTCAGCCCGATCAGCGGCCCCTTGAGGACGGTGGCCAGCGTCAGGTCGTCCTCCGGCAGCAGCAGGAAGTCGCACAGCGCCATCAGGTCCATGACCGCCAGCTGCTCGGTCAGCACCATACGGTCCACGCCGGCCACCGGAACGGCGCGGTCCTTCAGGGCGCGCACCAGCTCCGTCACGAAGGCGGTGCGGCGGCGGACCAGCACCATCACGTCGCCGGGCTGGATCGGGCGGCCCCGCGACTCGAGCGACTCGCCGCGCTGGGTCCAGTCGCGGATGGTGTCGGCGATGACTGCGGCCAGCCGGGCCGACGGCGAATCGGCGGCCTCGCGCTCCACCGGCGGCGCCCAGGCGGGCGGGTCGGCGGCCTCCGCCGGCTTCACCGGGGGCCACAGCTCGACCAGCCCGGCATGGCCGCGGCGGAAGGCGCGGTGGCGGATCACCGGGCTCGTTTCGGAAGCGACACCATCCTTGGCGCTGTCCAGCCGGAACACCGCGTCCACGGTCTGCAGCACGGTGGCGGTGGAGCGGAAGGAGATGTCAAGCTCCACCGCGTGCCAGTCGCGCTCCGCGGCCTTGGCGCGGGTCTGGAAATGGCGGCGCATGCGGGCGAATTCGGCGGGGTCGGCGCGCTGGAAGCTGAAGATCGACTGCTTCTCGTCGCCCACGGCGAAGACGGTGCGCGTCGTCTCCCCACCGTCCCGGGCGCTGAGGCCGGCGAAGAACTCCTCGGCGATGGAGCCGACGACCTGCCACTGCTCCGGGTTGGTGTCCTGCGCCTCGTCGATCAGGATGTGGTCGAGGCCGCCGTCCAGCTTGAACAGCACCCAGGGCACGGCGGGGACGCCGTCCTTGCCGCGCAGCAGGGCGTTGGCCGACAGGATCAGGTCGTCGTAGTCGAGCAGCGCCTTGGCCTTCTTCTTCGCCTCATAGGCGCTCAGAAGCGCCTCGGCCAGCGTCAGCAGGGCGGTGGTGGAGGCGGCGACTCCGGCCGAGCGAACCCGTTTCATCAGCGAAACGAGCCGCTCCGCCTCACGCTCCAGCGCCGTCAGGGCGGCGGGGAAGGATGTCGCCGGCTTCTTGGTGATCAGGGTCTTGCGCGCGCCGCCCTCCGCCGTCAGGAAATGGCGGGCGTAGATCTGGAAGGCGCGCACACGGCTGTCCGCGGCGTCGAGCCAGCTCTGGATGCCGACTCCGCGCTCCTCGTCGGTCTTGCTGCCGGTGGACAGCGCGCGGCAGGCGTCGCGCAGGCTCGTCCCGTCGAAGGCGTGGTCGGCACAGGCGTCGCGCAGGATCGCGGCCTCGGTGATGCCCGGCGGCACGCCCAGCGCCTCGTGAACCGCGTCCACCGCGCCTTGCAGCCCGTGGACGCTGTCGAACAGGCGCTGGATTCGCCCGCGCTCGCTGGCCAGTTCGGCCAGGATGTCGGCGAACTCCTCGGCGTTCAGCTCGGCGGTCAGGCGGGCCATCGCCTTGCCGAGCGGGCTGTCGGGGGCGGCGCGCCCGGCGTGCAGCACCTCGTCCCGCGCCTCGGTCAGCAGGCCGGCGGCGGTGCGCTCGTCCATCACCTCGAAATGCGGGGCGAGCCCGGCCTCCAGCGGGAAGCGGCGCAGCAGCGACTGGCAGAAGGCGTGGATCGTCTGGATCTTCATGCCGCCCGGGCAATCCACCACCTGGGCGAACAGCCGCCGGGCGATGGTCCGGGTCTCGGCGCTCGGCCGCTCGCCGCAGAGGTCGGCGAGCCGGTCCTCCAGCGCCTCGTCGGGCAGGGTCGCCCAGATGCCCAGCGTGCGGTTGATGCGGATGGACATCTCCGCCGCCGCCGCCTTGGTGAAGGTCAGGCAGAGGATGCGCGCCGGCGCGGTGCCGGACAGCATCAGCCGCAGCACGCGGTCGGTCAGCACCTTCGTCTTGCCGGACCCGGCGGAGGCGCCCACCCACACCGACGACAGCGGGTCGGAGGCGAGCCGCTGCGCGACGTTGGGGTCCAGCGGGAGTTCGCGGACGGGGAAGTCGAGGATGGTCATGGGCGGGTCGTGGGGTGTGAGGTGCTCGCCCCCACCCTCCCCATGCGGCGCATGGGTCCCCTCCCTCCCCCGCTGCGCAGGGGAGGGCGGTGATTCCCTCCCCTGCAAAGCGGGGGAGGGTTAGGGTGGGGGCAAGAACGCTGGTCCATCATCCCTCACCCCCATCGCCACCCGCCGACCATTCCTGCACCCGCGCGAGGTGGGCGTAGTCGGTGTAGCGCGGGGCCATGGCCGGGCGGGGGCAGGAGCGGTAGGGGGTGGCGGGGTCGTCGAAATGGCGGATCAGCTCCTCCAGGCCGGCGCGGGCCTCGGCGGCGAGCGTCGCCGGGTCGCCCTTCACCGCCTTCTCCTCGCCCGGCGGATCGCCGCCGGACAGGCGCCAGAAGGCCAGCTCGGCCACCCGGTTCTTCGCAACCCCGGCGAAGCCGCCGGCCTCGGCCATGGCGGCCTCCAGCGGCAGCTGCGGGGCGAAGCCCAGCTCGATCTCGCGGGTCGAGGGCGGGGTGCCGGTCTTGTAGTCGATCAGGACCAGCCCTTCGCCGCCCGAATCGATGCGGTCGGCCTTGGCGGTCAGCAGGAAGGGACCGGCGGGGCCGCTCAGCGTCAATTCGCCCGACACCTCGGTGGCGAGCGGCTTCAAGGTGCGGCGGCGGTCGCGCTCCTGCCCGACGAACCACTCGGCGATGCGCTCGAAGCGCGGCCACCAGAAGGCCCAGACGTCGGGATGGCTGTGCAGCAGCGGGCCGAAGGACTCGCGCCCCATCGCCAGCAGCCGGTGCAGCGCGTCGTCGGGCAGGTGGCCGGGGAACGCCTTCACGAAGGCGTCGAGGGCCGCGTGGATGAACTGGCCGCGGTCGGCGGCGCCGGGATCGGCGGCGATCGGGTCGAGCTTGCGGAGATTCAGCACATGCTCGGCGTAGATGGCGTAGGGGTCGCGCATCCACTTCTCGATCTTGGTGACCGACAGCTTGCGCGGGCGGGCGGACACTGGCGGGCGCGGCTCCGGCGGGGCGACGGGGCGCACGGTATCCGGCTCGTCCAGACCGCGCGCCCAGGCCAGCCAGGGCTCCCCGGCCAGCTCGATCCGCCCGTCCAGACCCAGCGCGCGCAGCACCGTCTCCAGCCGCAGCAGCCAGCGCGACGGGACGGTCGGCGTGCCGTCCACCCGCTCCGCGCGGGTCAGCACGACCTCCTCGGCGCCGCAGGCGTGGGTGAAGTCGTGGGCGGACAGGCCGACCATGCGCTCCGGGCTGGGCAGGCCGAAGTCGCGGCGCATCGGGCGCGACATCCAGGGATCGGCGCCGGGGTCGGGCGGCCAGGTCCCCTCGTTCAGCCCACCGAGGATCAGCAGGTCGAAATGCTGAAGGCGCGCTTCCATGGGGCCGAGAATGTAGAGGCGCGGGTGCAGGCCGAAGCGCGGGCGCACCGGACGCATCGCCATCAGCGCGTCGAGCAGCGCCGGATAGTCCTTGCCGGGAACGGCGGGGAAACCGTCCGCCGCCTCCAGCAACTCATGGACGAAGGTCGCGGCCTCCTCGCCGTCGTCCTGCCGCCAGAGAAACTCCGATCCTGGCGCGTCGGTGCGCGAGGCCAGCGCCTCCGCGAAGGCGACGTGCGCGCGGACGAGGTCGACGAGCGGGGCGTCGCCGAACAACACCTCCATGAAGGGAGCGGCGAGCGTTTCCAGATTCTCCAGCCAGCCGAGCAGGGTGGCCTGCTGGTCCGGGTGGTCGAAGCGGTCGGTGGCCTTCAGCGCGGCGATCAGCCCGGCGAAGCCCTCCGCCGGACGGGGGCCGCGCAGGACGGTGCGCTCCAGCGCGCGGGCGGAGCGGCGGAACTCCGCCGGGTCGTGCCCGCCGGCGGCCAGCGGGTGCTTGGCGAGCGCCAGCAGGGCCAGCGGGTGGGCGCGGCTGGCGGCCAGCTCGGCGGTCAGCCGCAGATAGGTGCCGACCGCGGTGTGGACCAGCGGCTGGCCCGCCGAGTCGTTGACCGCGATGCCCCAGCGCGTCAGCGCCATGGCGACCCGGCGGGCGAGGTTGCGATCGGGCGAAACCAGCGCCGCCGTCTTGCCCGGCGTCTCCAGCGCGTGGCGCAGCCGAAGGGCGATGACCGACGCCTCCTCCTCCGCCGTCGGGGCGTCGATGCGGGTTAGCCCGTCCAGGGCCGTGGCGTCCAGCCCCTCCAGCTCCCGCCAGCTTTCCGTGGTGGCGGCGGGGCGCATGGCCTCGGCCAGCAGGCGGGCGCGGGCCGCGCGCGGTTCCTCCGCGTCGTTCCAGCGGCGCACAGCGGCGCGGCCGACCGACAGCCGGTCGAGCAGGTGGGCGAGGCCGTGTTGCGGGTGCGCCTCGTCGGCGCGGATGGCGTCCCAGCTCGCCTCGTCGGCCTCCAGGTCCAGGCCGGGCAGCACGACGGCCCCCTGCGGCAGGGCGGCGACCACCGCCAGCAGGTCGGCGGAAGCCGGGATGGAGCCGGTCGAGCCGGCGGCGATGACCAGCCCCTGCGGCGGCTCCGCCCGCCAGAGCGCGGCTTGCGTTTCCAGCACGAGGTTGCGGCGCTGCGCCGGGTCGGTCAGTTCGCTGGCGCCGAGGATGGCGGGCCAGTGCTCGGTGACGATCCTCAGAAACTCCAGCGTCACCTGCCAGTGCTGGGCGTAATCCTCCGGCACCAGCGAGGCCAGCCGGTCGAAGGCGACATTCTCCGTCCACACCGCGTCGATCAGCCGCCCCAGGTCGGCGCCCAGCCGCACCGCCTGCGCGGTGGTGGCCGACACGCCGGTCGCCTGGAGGATCAGCCGGGCCAGCATCATCTGGCGTTTCAGCCCGCTGATCGGGTCGGGCAGCTCCAGCGGTACGCTGGGCAGCTCCTCCGCCGAGGTCAGGCTGAGCGAGGCGGCGTCCAGCTCGCCCAGCGGGCTCATCCGCGGCAGCAGCATGGGCTGCCCGCCGGAGCGGCGCAGGAAGGCCTCGCGCAGCGAGCGGCAGGAGCGGCGCGTCGGCAGCAGGACGGTCACCCCGGCCAGCGCCAGCGGGTCGTTCCCCACGCGGTCCAGGATTCCCGCGGCGAGCTGGTCCACGAAGGACACGCCGATGGGAATCGAATAGACCTTGGGCTCCGCCCTGCCGCTCATGCCTGCCCCGGAAGCTGTATCGTCGGACGCGCGAGGATACTAGATGTGGGGCAATGACACCACAAAGCGTCAAGGAATACAAAAATTCTCACAAAACGACCGTCCGGCGGCCGGTCAGGTGGTGACCACCGACACGTCGCTCATCGACAGCATTTCCTCCGTCTCGGCCAGCGCGTCGGGGGTGCCGATGTGGAACCACAGCCCGTCGTGGGCGAGGCCGAAGAGGCGCCCGGCCTCCTGCGCGCGGTCCCAGATGCGGTTGGTGGAGAAGGCGCCGTCGGGGGTGTCCTGCCCGAACAGTTCCGGCTTCACGATCTGGACGCCGGCGTAGACGAAGGGGGCGATCTCCATCTCGCCGCGCCGGGTCAGCCGGCCGAGCGGGTCCATGTGGTAATCGCCGCGCCCCTCGTACCCCACCGCCTTGGTGGTCGCCATCAGCAGCAGGAGCGCGTCCATCTCGTCCGGGTTCCAGTGGCGGGCCAGCCGCGCCAGCGTGGGGGAGGGGCCGTCGAGCCACAGGATGTCGGCGTTGACCACATAGACCGGGTCGGTGCCGAGCAGCGGCAGCGCCTTCTTCACGCCGCCGCCGGTTTCCAGAAGTTCGTCCTCCGGCGACAGCGTGATGGCCGGGGCCATGCGTCCCGCCAGATGAGCGGCGATCATCGCGCCCTTGTAATGGCTGTTGACCACGGCGGCGGTCACGCCGGCCTCCTCCAGCCGGTCGAGCGCGTGGTCGAGCATCGGCTTGCCCATCACCGGGATCAGGGGCTTCGGACGCTCCAGGGTCAGCGGGCGCATCCGCAGACCGAGCCCGGCGGCCATCACCATGGCCTTGGCGGGGGCGGTTGTCACGGGCGGCGTTTTGGTACGGGTCTTCTTCGAGACAGGCGACATAATCAATCCGGCTCCGGAACGACAAGCTCCGCGCGGGTTCCCGGCGGCAGATGACGGGCAAACCAGTCGGCGACCGGGGCCAGTTCGGGCTTGGCGAGCTGGCCTTCCAGAAGCCGCCAGACGCGCGGCAGGTGAAGGAGATAGCCGCGTCGGCGCTGCAACGCCAGACGCACGAAGATGGCGACGATGCGGGTGTGCCGGATCGCGCCCAGCACCGCGTAGGAGCGGCGGAAGGCCTCCCAGTCGCGATCCGGGAAGGCCGCCCGGTAGCGGTCCAGCAGCACGCCCTCCAGCCCAGCAGGCAGGTCGCGGCGGGCGTCCTCCAGCAGCGACACCAGATCGTAGGCGACGGGGCCGAGCCCGGCGCTCTGGTAATCGATCAGCCCCGCCGCCCGCAGGCCGGGCCGCGGCAGCCGCATCACGTTGTCCACATGGTAATCGCGCAACAGCAGCGATTGCGGCCCGGCGCAGGCCTCCGGAACGACGGCGGCCCAGGCCGTGTCGAAGTCGGACCGGGCCTTGTCCGACAAGGGCTTTCCCGTGGCCGCGGGCATGTAGACCTCGGCGAACAGCGCCACCTGTCCGGTGAACAGGGCCGCGTCGTAGAGCGGCAGGTTCAGGCGGGCCGCCTCCTCCACCGGGAAGCGGCGGTGCAGCTCGATCAGAACGTCGGTTGCCAGCTCGTAGAGCGGGCGCGGCTCCTCCCCTGCGTTCAGCAGGCGGGTCAGGGTGCCGTCGCCGAAATCCTCCTGGATGGCGAGGCCCGCCTCGACCTCCGCCGCCAGGATGGCGGGGACGGAGAAGCCCAGCCGGTCCAGCGTCGCGCCGATGGCGATGAAGGGCACCAGATCCTCCGCCGGGGCGGGGGTGTCGACCAGGATCAGCGTGCCGCCGTCCGGCGTCGTCAGCCGCTCGTAGCGGCGTGCCGAGGCGTCGCCGGCCAGCGGCTCCCGCTTGGCCCCCTCCAGCCCGTGGCGGGCGAGGAAGGCGGCGATCTGCGAAGCGCGGTCGGTCACGGCCCCTCCAGTCCGGAAAGGCCCAGTCCTGTGAGGTCGAGGGCGTGCAAGCGCGACTCCCAGGCGCCGTGGCCGGTCAGGGTGGCGCGGCGTTCGGTCGGCCCGGCAAAGCTCATCGCGATGTCGAGACGGTCGGCTGGCAGCAGCGGACCCAGCCGGTCCGGCCATTCCACCAGCAGAACGGCCTCGGCGCGGGCCTCGTCCCAGCCGAGTTCCGTCACCTCGTCGGGGCCGGACAGGCGGTAGAGGTCGAAATGCCAGACCGGGCCGATGTCGGTGTCGTAGGTCTGGACCAGCGTGAAGGTCGGGGACGGCACCTCGGCGTCCTCCTCCGTCACGGCGCGGATCAGGGCGCGGCACAGGGCGGACTTGCCGGCGCCCAGGTCGCCGCGCAGGGCCACGAGGTCGCCGGGCGCCAGCGCCGCGGCCAGACGGCGGGCCAGCGCGGCGGTCGCCTCCTCGCTCGGCAGCGCCACGGCGCGCGTGTGGGGGGAGGATTCGGTCTGGGTCATCGTGTTGGATAGGGCCAAGTCAACGTCGGGAGGCGGCCTTGCGCGGCACCGGGCCGGGGGCGGGGGCAGGGGCGGACTCCGCCGCCTCGACCCGGTCCTCCACCAGACGCGGGGGCTTCTTGAAGTTCATGGTGATCATCAGCGTCAGGGCACCGTTGATCAGGTGGATCATCTTGTCGGACTCGACGGGCAGGGGGATCTTGCGGCCCATGCAGTAGGACACCAGCGCCGCCGCGACCTCGGACTCGTGCAGGGTCATGCTGCGGTCGTCGCCCTCGTCCCCGGTCACCTGGATCAGCGTCTCCACCCCGCCGCCGCCGGGCTGGCCGGGGCGGTAGGTGACCTTGCCGACCGTGCCGTTGGGCAGCGGCTCGCGCATCCGGCGGCGGCGGTCGAGCACGGCCTTCACCACCTCCTGGTCGGTGAACACGAGGCAGCGCAGTTCCTTCATCGCCAGTCCTTCATCGCGGGCGCTCCGGCACGGTGGAAACGCGCAAATCCTACCCCACCGCAACCGCACGCCCAGAAGGAAATCGGCGGGTCGTCCCCCATTTTGCGCGGGCCGGCCGTTCCCGGCGTGCAGGGCGGGGCTGACGGCGGGGTTGACCGGGCGCGCGAAACCGGACAATTGAAGGCTTCATCGTTCCCCCCGTTTGCACAAGGCAGCGCGTCCCATGTCGCACACCGTCCATCGCACCGACGTCGTCATCGTCGGCGCCGGCCCCGTCGGTCTCTTCGCCGTGTTCGAATGCGGCATGCTGAAGATGCGATGCCATGTGGTGGACGCGCTGGACATGGTCGGCGGGCAGTGCACCGCGCTGTACCCGGAGAAGCCGATCTACGACATCCCGGCCCACCCGTCCATCGAGGCCGCCGACCTGATCGACAAGCTGGCGGAGCAGGCCGCCCCCTTCAGCCCGGTCTATCATCTGGGCCAGCAGGTCGAGAAGCTGACCCGCACGGAGGAAGGGCGCTGGCTGGTGGAGACCGGCATCGGCACGCAGATCGACACCCAGGCGGTGATCATCGCCGCCGGCTGCGGCGCCTTCGGCCCCAACCGCCCGCCGCTGGACGGGCTGGAGAAGTTCGAGGGCACGTCGGTCTTCTACATGGTCCGCCGCAAGCAGGACTTCGCCGGCAAGCGCGTGGTCATCGCCGGCGGCGGCGATTCCGCCGTGGACTGGACGCTGTCGCTGGCCGACGTGGCGGAGAAGGTCTACGTCGTCCACCGCCGGCCCAAGTTCCGCGCCGCCCCGGAAAGCGTCGCCCGCATGGACGTCCTGGTCCGCGAGGGCAAGGTGGAGATGGTGGTTCCCTACCAGCTCTCCGGTCTGGTCGGCGAGAACGGCCAGCTCTCCGCCGTGCGCGTCGCCACGCTGGACGGTGAGGAGAAGGACCTGCCGGCCGACGCGCTGCTCGCCTTCTTCGGCCTGTCGATGAATCTGGGGCCGATCGCCGAGTGGGGCCTGAACCTGGAGCGCAGCCACATCGGCGTCAGCCTGCCCGGCTGCGCCACCAGCGCCCCCGGCGTCTACGCCATCGGCGACATCGCCACCTATCCCGGCAAGCTGAAGCTGATCCTCTGCGGCTTCTCCGAGGCGGCGCAGGCGGCCCACGCCATCCACCCGCTGGTCCATCCGGGCGAGGCGCTGCACTTCGAATACTCGACCTCCAAGGGCGTCCCCGGCGCCGAGTAACCGTCCCGAAAACGGAAACGGGCCGCCGGGGAAACCGGCGGCCCGCTCCGTCAGCGGCTGGCGGGAGGCAGGAGATCAGCCGCCGCGGGGGCCATTACCCGGACCCGGACCGCGGCCGGGGCCTTCGCCGTGCATCGGGCCGTGACCGTGGTGGCGCATGCCGGGACTGCCCATGCCACCGCCCATCATGCCGTGCCCGGCGCGGTCGAGGAAGCGGTCGGCCTGCTTCTGCTGGTCCGGGGTGAGCTGGGCGTAGAGGTCGGTCAGCGCCGGGCGCACCTGCTGAAGCTGGGCGAGGCGGGCCGACATCATGGCCTCCATGCGCTCCAACCGGGCCGGGGCGGCGGCGGGCATCGGCTGGTCCTTGTACTTGGCGCAGAGGTCCTGGGTGGGCTTCTGGCTCGCGTTCGCGGCGTCGGCGAACTTAGTCCAGGCGGCGCGCTGCTGGTCGGTGATGTTCAGCTTCTTCTCGGCGTAGGCCAGCATGCCGGCCAGCCGGGCGTCCTGGTCCTCGCACATCCGGGAGAAATGCCGGCCGCCGTCCGGACCGGGGCCAGGGCCGGCGCCGGGACCCGGCTGCTGCTGGGCGAAGACCGGCACGGCGAGGCCGAGACCGAGAACCAGCGCGGCGGTGGTCATCATAGCGCGTTTCATGGGGATGCTCCTTGTTATCGACGGGGTCTTGCGTTCCCGATGACCCCGATGATGGGCCGGCAACGTATCCGGTTGATGTCCGGCCTTCCGTGAATTGGTAACGCTGTGTAACAGCCGGCCGCCCCGTAACGTGGCGTTACACATTTCTTCTTCACCCCGGCGCCCGCGCGTCGGATCATGCGTTCCATGGACCGCACCCCTCACCTGCTGGTGGTCGACGACGACCGCGAAATCCGCACCCTCCTGTCGCAGTTCCTGACGCGGCACGGCTTCCGCGTCACCGGGGCCAAGGACGGGGTGGAGATGATGCGCACGCTGGACAGCGCGCGCGTGGACCTGATCGTGCTCGACCTGATGATGCCGGGGGAGGACGGGCTGAGCCTGTGCCGCCGCCTGCGCGCCACGCCGGAGACGGCGCAGACGCCGGTCATCATGCTGACCGCGATGGGCGAGGAGACGGACCGCATCGTCGGGCTGGAGATGGGGGCCGACGACTATCTGGCGAAGCCCTTCAGCCCGCGCGAGCTTCTGGCCCGCGTCAAGGCCGTGCTGCGCCGCGCCTCCGGCCCGCCGGTGGCCGGCGGTGCGGTGGGCAAGACGCTGGGCTTCGAGGGCTGGACGCTCGACCTCGCCAAGCGGGAACTGCGCTCGCCCGACGGGGTGCTGGTGCAGCTCTCCGCCGGGGAATACGACCTGCTGGTCGCCTTCGTGGAGCATCCGCAGCGGGTGCTGACCCGCGACCAGCTGCTCGATCTGGCGCGTGGCCGCTCGGCGGTGCCCTTCGACCGTTCCATCGACGTGCAGGTCAGCCGCCTGCGCCGCAAGATCGAACCCGACCCGGCCGACCCCACCATGATCAAGACGGTGCGCGGCGGCGGCTATCTGTTCACCCCGGCGGTGACGGGAGGCTGAGGTGGAGACCGCCCGCAAGAGCCGCCTGCTGGTGGCCCGGCGCTGGCTGCCGGACAGCATCGCCTCGCGGCTGGTGCTGACCGTGGTTCTGGCGCTGCTGCTGACCCAGGCGGTCAGCGCGCTGGTCTACCTCACCGACCGTCCCCCGGGACCGCCCGCCCACAGCATGCGCGTCCTCGTCCAGCGCGTCACCGCCATCGTCCAACTCGTGGAGAGCACCCCGCCGCAGGAGCGGCGGCGGCTGGTGAAGGCGATCGACGACCCCGTGCTGCGGGTGGACTGGAACCCCGAGACGCCGCGCTTCGCCAACCAGCGCGAAGGCTTTCCCTTCGACCGGCTGCGCCGCGCCATCCGCGGCGAGCTGGACGATCCCGACCGCGCCGTGGTGGTCGAGGTCCGGCGGGAGCGCCCGATGCCCGGCCCCTTCCCGGTGGACGAGCACCGCTGGGGCACCGACGTCCGGCTGTCGGTGGGGCTGAAGGACGGGTCCTGGCTGACCTTCGTCGGCGGCGACCCGCTGGAGGGGCCGTTCCGGCTGCTGCGCTTCGCGCTGTGGATGGCCGGCATCGTCGGGGCGGTGGCCCTGGTCTCGGTCTGGACGGCGCGCCGCATGACCGCCCCCATCGCGCGCTTCGCCGACGCGGCGGAGCGGCTGGGCGTGGACGGCGAGGCGCCGCCTTTGCCCGAAGCCGGCCCCCAGGAGCTGCGCGCCGCCACCCGCGCCTTCAACCGGATGCAGGCGCGTCTGGCCCGCTTCGTCGCCGACCGCACGCAGATGGTGGCGGCGATGAGCCACGACCTGCGCACGCCGCTGACCCGCCTGCGCCTGCGCGCCGAGCTGGTCGAGGACCCGGAGATGCAGCGCAAGATGCTCGCCGACCTCGACGAGATGGCGGCGATGATCAACGCCACGCTGGCCTTCGCCCGCGACGACGCCAAGCACGAGCCGCGCGGCCCGCTCGACCTCGCCGACCTGCTGCAGAGCCTGTGCGACGACCGCGTGGACGCCGGGCACGAGGCGGCCTACGAGGGGCCGGCGCACGCGACGGTGGACGGGCGCCCGGTGGCCCTGCGCCGCGCCTTCGCCAACCTGATGGACAACGCCATCGCCTATGGCGGCGGCTTGACCGTGCGGCTGTGTCTTGGGGATGGAGATTTGCGGGTCGAGATCGAGGACGGCGGTCCCGGCATCCCGGAGGAGGAGTTCGAGAAGGTCTTCGCCCCCTTCTACCGGCTGGAGCGCTCGCGCTCCCGCGACACCGGCGGGGTGGGGCTGGGGCTTGCCACCGCCCGCACGGTGGTGCGCGGCCACGGCGGCGACATCGCGCTGGCAAACCGCCCGGAGGGAGGGCTGCGGGTGACGGTGACCCTGCCGCGGTGAGCCTCATGGACTTCGCCCAGGCATCAATCTCGGAAGCTTTGCCCCCACCCCGGCCCTCCCCCGCTGCGCAGGGGAGGGAGATTGGTGCGAATGGGCGGCAGTTCCCTCCCCTGCAAAGCGGGGGAGGGTTAGGGTGGGGGAAACGATTGGCGTCCGTTGGCGCCGGATTGCACCGCAACATCGGCGGCGCATCGGCGTTTAACGGTGCAGGATCGTCTTGACCGGAGGTTGCCGCCGTGCCGCAGATCGACCGCACCCCCGCGCCCGTGGACAGCCGCCCCCATGTCGTGATCGTCGGGGCGGGGTTCGGCGGGCTGGCCTGCGCGGAGGCCCTGGGCGGGACGAACATCCGCGTCACCATCATCGACCGGAACAACTATCACCTGTTCGTGCCGCTGCTCTATCAGGTGGCGACCGCCGCCCTGTCGCCCGCCGACATCGCCGAGCCGATCCGCCGCATCGTCAGCCGCCACCCCAACATCGACGTGGTGATGGGCGAGGTGACCGGCGTCGACCGCGCCGCCAAGCGGGTGGAGTTGGCCGACGGCAGTTTCGTCCCTTACGACCGGCTGGTGCTGGCCACCGGCTCCTCCTACAGCTATTTCGGGCACGACGACTGGGCGGAGATCGCCCCCGGCCTGAAAACCATCGAGAACGCCCGGCGGATACGCGCCCGGCTGCTGATGAACTTCGAGCAGGCGGAGATGTCCGAGGACCCAGCCCGTCAGAAGGCGCTGATGACCACCATCGTGGTCGGCGGCGGTCCGACCGGCGTGGAGATGGCCGGGGCGGTGGCGGAGCTGGCCCGCTTCACGCTGGCCCGCGACTTCCGCCGCATCGACCCGCGCACCGCCCGCGTCCTGTTGGTCGAGGCCGGGCCGCGCATCCTGTCCACCTTCCCCGACGATCTCGGCCAGTACGCCCGCCGCAAGCTGGAGGAGCTGGGCGTCGTCGTGCTGACCGGGCAGGCGGTGGAGAGCATCACGCCGGAGGGCGCCACGGTCGGCGGGCGCTTCATCCCGGCGGGGGCCATCGTGTGGGGCGCCGGGGTCAAGGCGTCGCCCGCCGGGTCCTGGCTGGGGGTGGAGACCGACCGCAGCGGGCGCATTCCGATCAACGCCGACCTGTCGGTGCCGGGCGTGCCCGACGTCTACGCGCTGGGCGACACGGCGGCGCTGACCGGCGACGACGGCAAGCCGCTGCCCGGTCTGGCCCAGGTCGCCAAGCAGCAGGGCGAGCATCTTGGCGGCGGGCTGGAGGCCAGCCTGCTGCGCGGCCAGCCGCTGGCGCCCTTCCGCTTCCGCAACCGCGGCAACACCGCCATCGTCGGGCGCAGCGCCGCCGTCTTCGATTTCGGGACGCGCAAGCTGAAAGGCTGGTTCGCCTGGGTGCTGTGGGCGATCATCCACGTCTATCTGCTGGTGAACTTCCACAAGCGGATGCTGGTCACCATGCAGTGGCTGTGGCGCTGGGCCACCTATCAGCGCGGCGCGCGGCTGATCACCACCGACCGTCCGGTGGCGGTCGCGGAATCGGTCACGTCACCGCATGGGGAGAAGGCCGAGCCCTTTCGAGGGGTGAGACGCGGTCAGGGCTGACCGGGCACGTCAGGAGGCGGGGGGAAGCGGCAGGACGCAGCGGAAGCGGGTGCCGTTGCCCGGCCACTCCTCGACCTCCAGCCGCCCGCCGTGCAACTCCATGACGTTGCGGACCAGCGACAGGCCGAGCGCCGCGGCGCCGCGCGGGTCGTTGCGGTCGTAGCGCGAGGGCGGGGCGGCCTCGCCCGGCCCGGCCCCGCTGCCCACGGTCAGCACGAGGGCGCCGGCGGTCCGCTCCCCCGACAGCAGGATGCGGCGGTCCGTCGGCGGGTGGCGGATGGCGCCGACGACCAGGGTGAACAACGCCTGCTTCAGCCGCCGCTCGTCGCCCTCCACCTCGCCCAGCGAGGACGGGGCGGTGAGGTCGAGGCGCAGCCCCTCGCGCCGCGCCCATTCGCGGGTCAGCTCGCCCACCGTCTCCAGCAGGTCGGGCACGTCCACGGTGCCGCGGTCCAGCGTGGTCACCCCGGCCCCCAGGCTGGTCATGTCGACCACGTCGTCGATCAGCTCCAGCAGCCGCTCGCCCGCGTTGAGGACGCCCTTCACATACTCGATCTGGCGCGGGTTCAGCTCCCCGAAATACTGGTTCGCCAGCACCTCGGCGAAGCCGATGATGCCGTTCAGCGGGTTGCGCAGATGGTGCGAGACGTTGGCGATGAACTCGCTCTTCAACTGGTCGGCGGCCTCCAGAGCGGCGTTGGAGGCGCGCAGCGCCTGCTCCAGCCGGGCGCTGTCGGTGACGTCGAGATAGCTGTTCAGCACCGCCCCGTCGGGCAGCGGCAGGGTGGAGAACTCTACGACCGAGCCGTCCGCCCGCTCCAGACGGCCCGAGCGCACGGCGCGCTCCAGCGTCGCGCCGATCATCTCGTCCTTCAGGCCGTCCCAGTCGCCGCCATTCTCCAGGAAGGGCCGCATCCGCTCGAACAGGCTGGAGATGTGCGGCTCGCCCAGCAGGTCGTCGTCGTCCAGGTCCCAGATGCGGGCGAAGGCCGGGTTGGACAGCTTCAGCCGCCCGTCGCCGCCGAAGACCGCGATGCCCTCGGCCAGATTGTCCAGCGTCTCCTGCTGCACGGCGATCAGCGTGTTGTAGGAGGATTCCAGGGCCAGCGTGTTGGTCACGTCCTCCAGGATCTGCATCAGCCCGCCCAGCGGGTGGGGGGCGGCGAGGCTGCGCAGAGTCGTGCCGTCCGGCAGGTGCATCAGCTCCTCGACCGGCTCCAGCAGGCGGGTGTAGCGGCTCAGCCGTTCGCGCTTGTAGCTCTGGTAGTCGGCGTATTCGGGCAGGCGGCGGCGGGTGCGCAGCTCCTCCAGGATCTCGCCGTGGGTGGGCTGGCTGCGCAGCCAGGACTCCTCCAGGTCCCACAGCCGGGCGTAGGCCTGGTTGAAGAAGGTCAGCCGCGTGTCGGCGCCGAAGATGGCGATGGCGGCACCCAGCCGCTCCAGCACCTCGGCGTGGGCGGCGAGGTGGCGGTTCAACTCGCCGCGCAGCTCCTCCGCCGCCGTGACGTCCAGCGCGTAGCCGACGACCAGCGTGCCGCTGCCGTCCGGGGCGGGCAGGGGGGCTTCGGTAACCTCCAGAAGGCGCCGCTCCGTGCCGATAACGGCGGAAACCCGCTCCGATTGGGCGACCCCGCTGTGCAGCGCCCGCTGCGCCAGGGCACGCCCGGCGCCGTCCGCGGTCAGCTCCTTGCCGCTCTCCGGGATGGCGGCGGGGTCGGACGAATCCACGGCGCGGGCGTAGGCGCGGTTGCACCAGGACAGCGTCTGTCCGGAGCCGCGCAGCCACACCGGCAGCGGCAGGGCGTCCACCGCCGCGCGCAGCTCGGCCAGGGCCGATTCGGCGTCGCGCTGGCCGCGGGTGAGCGTCTCCCGCTCGGTGCAGCGGTCGGTGATGTCCTCCAGCCAGACGACGGTCTGGTGCCCGGCGTCCCGATGCCCGGCGCCTTCCGTTCCGTTGGACGGCCCGGCGGCCCGCCGCCCGCTCAGCAGCAGGCGCCGCCCGCTGCGGGTCGTCGCCTCGATTCGGAAGCCCTCGCCCCCGCCGCGCAGGCGGCGGATGGCCTCGGCGACCCGAGGGGCGTCGGAGTCGGCGAAGGCACCCGCGATGTCCTGGCCCGGCGCCACGCCGAGCAGCCCGGCGCAGCCCGGCGCCGCGCTGACGGCGCCATCGGCGTCCCAGGCGCACCAGGGGTGGGGAGAGGCGGCCAGCAAAGCCTCCAGGCGCGCCACGTCGGCCGCCAGCCGGTCGCTGCGGCGGCGCTCCTTGCCGGTCCAGAACAGCCCGCCGAAGCCGGCGGCGCCAAGGACGCCGGCAAAGCCCAGCACGGCGGGCGAGCCGGAGGGTCCGGCCATCAGGCCGACTCCCACCGCCAGCCCCAGCGCGGCGAAGGCGTATGATCGGGTCAGGACGTTCACGCGGGTGAGACTAGTCCACGCCTCCCGGCGGGGCAAGGCGGGCCGGGAGTGGTGCCACTTTCGGGGTGGTGCGGCCCTTTCTCCCGGCTACACCGCCTCCCCGATCCGCAGGGCGCGGATCGCCGATTCGACCGCCGGGTAGGCGGTGCGCACCGCCGTCAGGGCGTGCCCGGCCCCGTCCTGATCGCCGCGATGGGCGGCGAGTTCCAGGGCGGACGCGGCGCGGCCCAGCCGGTTGGCCCCCGCCGTGCGCGCCGCCCCGGCCAGCGTGTGGGCGGTGCCGCGGACGGCCTCCAGGTCGCTCCGCTCCAGGGCGGCGGCGGCCTCGTCCAGCAGCGGGCGGGTGGTTTCCAGAAAGAAATCCAGCATGTCCAGCGACGCCGCGTCGAATCCGCCGAAGGTGGTGCGGACATGGTCGAGGTCCAGCGTCTGCTCCGCCGTCCCGACGCCCTCCGCCGCGGGCGGCTCGTCGGGGGGCATGACGCTGCCTTCGCCCAGCGCCCGGTTCAGGGCGGCGGCGAGCTGCTTCAGGGTCACCGGCTTGGCGATGTAGTCGTCCATTCCCGCGGCGGTGCAGCGCTCCATCTCCCCGGCCAGGGCGTTGGCGGTCATGGCGATGATGGCGGTGCGCGGGCGGGGACCGGGAGCCGGTTCGGAAGCCGATTCGGCGCTGCGGATCTGGCGCGACAGCTCGTAGCCGTCCATGCGCGGCATGTGGCAATCGGTGATCAGCAGGCGGTAGGGCCGTGCCCTCCAGGCGGTCAGCGCCTCCAGCCCGTCGCCGCTCAGGTCGGCCTCGAAGCCGAGCTGGCGGAGCTGGCGCAGGATCACCTGCTGGTTCGTCGGGTGGTCCTCCGCCACCAGGATCGTCGGCGGGGGCGCCGCCGGGTTGATCGCCGGGTTGATGGCCGCCGGACCACCGTCCGCCATGGCCAGCGGGGAGTCGGCGTGGCGGTCCGGCGGAACGGCGCGCCCGGCGAGGGCGGCCAGACGGCGGAACAGGGCGTCGCGGCGGATCGGGCGGCCGAGATGGTCGTGGCGCGGCGGCTGACCGGCGGGCGGTGCGCCGTCCTCGTCGGTATCCGACGGGCAGTCGCCGGCCTGCTCCCGCCCGTCCACCAGATGCAGCGTGGGCGGCGGGCGGACCCCGGCGGCGACGACGCGGGCCAGCACCGCCGGCGCCGACAGCCGCGGGTTGGGCGCGCCGGGCGCGTCGTCGGGATGGTGCTCCAGCAGGCCGTCGGAGAGGACCAGCAGGTCGGCATCGGCCATCGTCAGCAACTCCACCGCCTCGTCCGCCGTCGTGGCGTCGGCGACGGCGGCGCGCTTGTCCTCCAGCGCGCGGATCAGGACGGAGCGCTGCACCGGGTCCGGGTCCGCCACGATGATGGACAGGCCGCTCAGGTCGGTGTCGTCGCCGGGGACCGTTCGCGGATCGCCCGGCGCCAGATCGACCGTGAACCAGAAGGTGGAACCGCAGCCCGGCGCCGACTCGACGCCGATGCGTCCGCCCATCATCTCCACGAGGCGGGCGCAGATGGCCAGCCCCAGTCCGGTGCCGCCGAAGCGGCGGGTGGTGGAGCTGTCGGCCTGGCTGAAGGGCTGGAACAGGCGGGCCTGGCCGGCGCCGCTGATGCCGATGCCGGTGTCCTCCACCGAGAAGCGCAGGCGCAGCCGGTCCGACCCGGCGTCGGACGGCTCCAGCCGGGTGCGCAGGACGACCCGGCCCGCGTCGGTGAACTTGATGGCGTTGCCCGTCAGGTTGAACAGGATCTGGCGCAGCCGTCCGGGGTCGCCGCGCACCGCCGCGGGCACCTTGCGGTCGAGGTCGCAGACGAGAAGCAGCGCCTTCTGATGGGCCTGCGGGGCCAGCAGCTCCGCCACCCCCTCCACCAGCTCGCGCGGGTCGAGGTCCATCTCGTCGAGGTCGAGCTTGCCCGCCTCGATCTTGGACAGGTCCAGGATGTCGTCGATGATCCGCAGCAGCGCCGTCGCGCTGTCGCGCACGGTGGTGACGAGTTCGGTCTGCTCCGCGTCCAGCGGGCTCAGGGCGATCAGCTCCAGCATGCCCAGCACGCCGTTCATCGGGGTGCGGATCTCGTGGCTCATGGTCGCCAGGAACTCCGACTTGGACCGGGCGGCGACCTCCGCCTGCTCCTTGGCGTGGCGCAGATCCTCCTCGGCGCGCTTGCGGCCGGTGATGTCGTAGCTCCAGGCGAGGATCGCCGGCTCGCCCTCGAACTCCGTGCGCTGAAGTGTCTGGAGCGCCCAGACGCGGCTGCCGTCGGGCCGGTCCACCGCCACCTCGACGTCGCGGGCGACCAGCCCGGCTCCGTCCTGCGGGGGTGTGCGTCCCCGCAGGGTGGCGCCGGGCAGGGCCAGCGCGTGGCGGCGCCCGACGAAGGCGTCGGGCGGCAGCCCGGCCAGTTCAGCGGCGCGGGCGTTGGCGAAGGCCACGGAGCCGTCGGGCCGCCCGATCGACACGCCGACCGGGCTCTCCTCCAGGATCGCGCGCAGGCGGCGCTCGCTGTCCGACAGGGCGTGCTCGCGCGAGCGGATGGTGGCGACGAAATAGTGCAGGGCGCGCGCCATGTCGGCGATCTCGTCCTGCCCGTGGGTGGGAATGGCGACGGACCGCCCGGCGGCCGACGCGGCCATGGCCGTCTGCAGCCCGCGCAGCCGCCGCACCACGTTGCGGTGGATGTAGAGGAAGATGCCGAGAGCGCCGAGGATGGAGACCACGGCCATCGTCAGGATGGCGTTCTTGCCGTCGCGGATCACCCGCTCGAACTCGCCGGAGCGGGCGGCGATGTCCCGCTCGATGGCCAGGAAATGGTCCGACACCGCGCCGACCAGCCGGTCGGAGACGTTCTGGTTGCGCACGATGGAGCCCTTGATGGCGCGGGCCAGTCCGATTTCCGTCAGGCGGCTGTTGAACAGGTTGTGCTCCCCGAGCCCCAGCGCCTCCAGCTCCCGGTACAGCGGCTCCAGGTCGAAGGCGGCGCCGGGGGGCAGGCCGGCCACCACCTCCGCCGCGCGGTCCATCGCGGCGCGGTAGTCCTGCCGCAGCCGGTCCACCCGCGCCTCGTGGTCGGCGCGGGAGGCGGCGAGCATCAGCAGGATGGCGTGCTGCGCCTCCGCCGTCCACAGGTCGACCCGCCGTTCGACGCCCTGGGCCTCCTCCCACTCCGCCTGGGTCCGGGGGGCCGGGGTCTTGTCCCGCAGCGATTCCTCGGCGTCGCGGATGCGCTCGGCCAGCTGCATCAGGCGGCCGACCAGCCCGCCCGTCTCCGCGGCGGCGGCGAGCTGGCGCTCCACCTGGGTGTTCAGGGTCATCAGGTTGGCGATCAGCTCGTTCTTGCGGCGCTGCAGCTCGGCCACGTCGGCCACGTCGGTGCCGCGGTCGCGCAGCCGGTTCATCAGGTCTTCCAGCAGGGCGATCTGGTCGCTCAGCCGGGCCATCACCGATTCGCGCACCGACTGGCTCTGCACCGCCACCAGGGCCGGGGCGTTGGCGGCCAGCGTGCCGCTCTGCTGGGCCAGCTGCGAGGCGTTGACGAGGCCCGGCACCTTGGCCGTGGCGATCTGCTCGAACCCCTGATGGAAGCGGCCGAAGAGGGAGACGGCCACCACGCCGGTGGCGGCGGTCAGGCCGGCGATCACGGTCAGACCCGCCAGGATGCGAAACGCCACGCCCAGCCGGGGAAGCCGCATGCCCGTCCCTCGATTCTTGTCGTCCGCTTGAGATAACACGGGCAATCGACCGGGCGCAATTCACACCCCCGTGCCGCAATCGCACGCTGGGCAATGGGGCGCTGGGCAAGGGAGCGCCGGGCGGGCTTGACCCGCGCCGGTTGCCGGACCAAAGCTGACCGCAGGTGGCAGAGGGGGGAGTGGCCGATGGGCTTGGTCCGGTCTTTCGCGCGCGCCGCAATGATCGTCGCGGTCCTAGCGGCGGCGTTGGCCGCGCCAACCGGCGGGCCGCGCGCCGAAACCATGGAGGATGTGCGGGAGCGCGGGCTGCTGCGCTGCGGCGTCTCGTCCAGCGGGGCCGGTCTGGCGGCGGTGGACGACAGCGGCAACTGGCGCGGCTTCTTCGTGGACATGTGCCGGGCGCTGGCCGCCGCCGTCGCCGGCAAGGCCGACCGCGTGGAATTCGTCGAAACCAACTCCGAGAACCGCTTCGCCATCCTGCGCAACGGCGAGGTGGACGTGGTGATGGAGGGGACCACCTGGACCCTGCAGCGCGACGCCACCTTCGGCATCGATTTCCCGGCGGTCTACCTGTTCGACGGCCAGGGATTCATCGCCCACCGCGCCCAGGGCGTCGCCCGCCTGTCCGACCTGCCGCCCGGCGCTTCCGTCTGCGTGATCGAGCAGACCACCACCCTGCGCAACCTGGAGGACTGGATGGCCCGCACCGGCGTGCGCTTCCGTCTGAAACGGGTGCGCTCGACCGAAGGGGCGCTGTCGGCCTTCTTCAACCACCATTGCGACCTCTACACCAGCGACCGCATCGGCCTGCACGCCCAGCGTCTGCTGAAGGCGCCCGAGCGCGACGACTACGTCATCCTGCCGGAGGCGATCTCCAAGGAGCCGCTGGGCCCGATGGTGCGCCCGGACGAGCGGCGGTGGTTCGACGTCGTGCGCTGGGTGTTCCTGGCCACCGTCCTGGCCGAGGAGAAGGGCATCACCGCCACGAACGCCGCCCGCCTGAAGGAAGAGGCGCAGGACCCGGAGGTGCGCCGCTTCCTCGGGGCCGCCACCGGGGTCGGCTGGGGGCTGGGGCTGGACGACGACTGGGCCTTCCGCGTGGTCACGCAGGTCGGGAACTATGGCGAGATTTTCGATCGCCATCTGGGCGCCGCCTCGCCGCTGGGCATCGACCGCGGGATGAACGGGCTGTGGATGAACGGCGGCCTGCACTACGCCCCGCCGCTTGGGGGATGAGGGCGGGTGAGCGGGGGGCGGGCGGCGGCGCTCCGCCATGCCGCTTGGCCGGCCAAGCCGCATTGCCTCATTGCCTTCGCCGCGGCTTTTCCCATGTTGTGGGCATGTTCGGCGAAAGGTTCGGCGAACGCTTCAAATCCGGGCGATCCGCCGCTATGGTGGCGCCTTCCGGGCGCCGCGCGGCCCGCTTCAGGCAGTTTCCCAGGCCATGACCAGACCCAACACCTACCGTTCCGGTCCCGACGAGCGCGGGCATTTCGGCATCTATGGCGGACGCTTCGTCGCCGAGACGCTGATGCCCCTGATCCTTGAGGTTGAGAAAGCCTACCGCGAGGCCCGGGCCGATCCCGCCTTCGAGGGCGCGATCCGCGAGCAGCTCAAGCAGTATGTCGGCCGCCCGAACCCGCTCTATTACGCCGAACGCCTGACGGAGAAGCTCGGCGGCGCGAAGATCTACTTCAAGCGCGAGGAGCTGAACCACACCGGCGCGCACAAGATCAACAACTGCATCGGCCAGATCCTGCTCGCCCGCCGCATGGGCAAGAAGCGGATCATCGCCGAGACGGGCGCCGGCCAGCATGGTGTGGCGACCGCCACGGTCTGCGCGCTGTTCGACATGCCCTGCGTCATCTACATGGGCGAGACCGACATCGCCCGCCAGCAGCCCAACGTCTTCCGCATGAAGCTGCTGGGGGCCGAGGTGGTTCCGGTGACCTCCGGCGCGCGGACGCTGAAGGACGCGATGAACGAGGCGCTGCGCGACTGGGTGACCAACGTCGCCGACACCTACTACCTGATCGGCACCGCCGCCGGCCCGCACCCGTACCCCGCCATGGTCCGCGATTTCCAGTCGGTGATCGGCGACGAGGTGCGCGTCCAGATGCAGGAGCTGGAGGGCCGCCTTCCGGACAGCCTCGTCGCCTGCGTCGGCGGCGGCTCCAACGCCATCGGCCTGTTCCATCCCTTCCTCGACGACCCGTCGGTGCAGATGGTCGCGGTCGAGGCCGCCGGCCACGGCATCGAGAAGGGGCCGCTGGCCCACGCCGCCTCGATCACCGGCGGGCGCCCCGGCGTCCTGCACGGCAACCGCACCTACCTGCTCCAGGACGAGGACGGGCAGATCCTGGAGGGCCACTCCATCTCCGCCGGCCTGGACTATCCGGGCGTCGGGCCGGAGCACAGCTGGCTGCACGACATCGGGCGCGTCGAATATGTCTCGGCCACCGACCAGGAGACGCTGGACGCCTTCCAGCTCTGCGCCCGCACCGAGGGCATCATCCCCGCGCTGGAATCGGCGCACGCGCTGGCGGAGATCGTGAAGCGCGCCCCGAAACTGCCCAAGGACCACCTGATGGTGCTCTGCCTGTCGGGCCGCGGCGACAAGGACATCTTCTCCGTCGCCCAGCATCTGGGAGTGAAGCTGTGAGCGCCCTCAACGACAAGGCCGTCGACAACGGCCGCATCGCCCGGCGGTTCGCCGCGCTGAAGGCGGAGGGCCGCGCCGGCCTCGTCACCTTCATCACCGCGGGCGACCCGGATCTGGAAACCTGCCGCGCCGTCCTGCACGGCCTGCCCGCCGCGGGCGCCGACCTGATCGAGCTGGGGCTGCCCTTCTCCGACCCGATGGCCGACGGCCCGGCGATCCAGGCGGCCAGCCTGCGCGCGCTCCACGCCGGGACGACGGCGCGCAAGACGCTGGACCTCGTGCGCGGCTTCCGCGCGACGGACGCCGACACGCCGGTCATCCTGATGGGCTATTACAACCCGATCCACGCCTATGGGGTGGACCGCTTCCTGGCCGACGCGATCGAGGCCGGGGTGGACGGGCTGATCGTCGTCGACCTGCCGCCCGAAGAGGACGAGGAGCTGTGCATCCCGGCGTTGAAGGCCGGGGTGAACTTCATCCGTCTGGCGACGCCGACCACCGACGACAAGCGCCTGCCGACGGTTCTCCAGAACACCTCGGGCTTCGTCTATTACGTGTCGATCGCCGGCATCACCGGCGCGGCCAGCGCCGACAACGCCGCGGTGGGCGCCGCGGTGGAGCGTCTGAAGCGCCACACCGACCTGCCGGTGGCGGTCGGCTTCGGCATCAAGACGCCGGAGCAGGCGGCCGACGTCGCCCGCGTCGCTGACGCGGCGGTGGTCGGCTCGGCCATCGTCACGCGGCTGGCCGGCGGGCTGGACGCGCAGGGCAAGGCCCGTCCGGGGTTGGCCGAGGATGTGCTGGGCTTTGTCCGGGAACTGGCCGGCGGCGTGCGCGGCGCGCGCGTCTGAGTGCGTCGGCTGAGCGGGATATCAGGAAGAATTCGATGAACTGGCTTACCAACTACGTCCGTCCCAAGATCCGCGCCCTCTATGCCCGCAAGGAGGTTCCCGACAACCTCTGGCACAAGTGCCCGAGCTGCGAGGCGATGCTCTTCCACCGCGATCTGGAGGAGAACCTCAACGTCTGCCAGCACTGCGGCTTCCACATGCGGCTGGACCCGATCAAGCGGCTGGCCTCGATGTTCGACGAGGGCGATTACCAGTCGGTCGAGCTGCCCAAGTCGGTGGTCGATCCGCTGAAGTTCCGCGACCAGAAGCGCTACACCGACCGCCTGAAGGAAGCCCAGACCAAGACGGGCCGGCATGACGCCATCGTCGTCGGCTCCGGCCTGATCGGCGGGCAGCCGGCGGTCGTCGCGGCCTTCGACTTCGGCTTCATGGGCGGCTCGATGGGCATCGCGGTGGGCGAGGGCATCCTGGCCGCCGCCCGCACCGCCATCGCCCAGAAGGCGGCGCTGATCGTCGTTCCGGCCTCGGGCGGCGCGCGCATGCAGGAAGGCATCCTGTCGCTGATGCAGATGCCGCGCACCACCATCGCGGTGGAGATGGTCAAGGAAGCGGGCCTGCCCTACATCGTGGTGCTGACCGACCCGACGACCGGCGGCGTCACCGCTTCCTTCGCGATGATCGGCGACATCCACATCGCCGAGAAGGGCGCGCAGATCGGCTTCGCCGGCGCCCGCGTGATCGAGAGCACGATCCGCGAGACCCTGCCGGAGGGCTTCCAGCGCTCCGAGTATCTCCAGGAGCACGGCATGGTGGACATGGTCGTCCATCGCCGCGACCTGCGCCCGACCCTGTCGCGCGTCCTGACCCTGCTGATGCAGCCAGTCCTGGCCGTCGCGTCGGAAGCGCTGCCGGTCGCGGCTGTCCAGGCGGAGGAGCCGCGCAGCCAGGCGGAGGCCGCCGACGAGACGCCGTCGCAAGCTGGCGCCGAAAGGGCGGGCGCCGAGAGGACCGGCTCCGAGCAGCCGGCCTGATCCCGCGATGTCGCTCGCCGATCCGGTTCTCGACCGGCTGAAGGGGCTGCACCCCAAGGTCATCGATCTGTCGCTGGACCGCGTGCACCGGCTGCTCGCCACGCTGGGCCATCCGGAGCGGCGCCTGCCGCCGGTGGTCCATGTGGCGGGCACCAACGGCAAGGGCTCGACGCTCGCCTTCCTGCGGGCGATGCTGGAGGCTGCGGGGCTGCGGGTGCATGTCTACACCTCGCCGCACCTCGTGCGCTTCCACGAGCGCATCCGGCTGGCCGGCACGCTGATCGACGACGACCGGCTGGCCGCCCTGCTGGAGGAATGCGAGGTCGCCAACGGCGGTGGGCCGATCACCTTCTTCGAGGTGACGACGGTCGCCGCTCTGCTCGCCTTCGCGCGGGAGCCGGCGGACGTGGTCCTGCTGGAAACCGGGCTGGGCGGGCGGCTGGACGCCACCAACGTGGTGGACCGCCCGGCGGTCACCGCGATCACGCGCATCTCCTACGACCATCGCCAGTTCCTCGGCGACACGCTGGAGGCCATCGCGGGCGAGAAGGCCGGCATCTTCAAGCCGGGCGTCCCCGCCGTGATCTTCCCGCAGCCCGCGGAGGAGGCTGCCCGCACCCTGGCAGCGCGGGCCGAGGTGATCGGCGCGCCGGTTCACGGCTGGTCGGTCACCCCGACCGATGGCGGCTTCCGCTTCGAAAGCGCCCGCCGCCGCATCGAGCTGCCGCTGCCGGGGCTGTCCGGGGCGCACCAGATCGTCAACGCCGGGGTGGCGCTGGCCTGCCTGGACCATTTGCCGGTCGTGGTGGACGACGCGGCGGTGCGCCGCGGCCTCGCCGCCGTGGAGTGGCCCGCCCGCCTGCAGCGGCTGACCCGCGGTCCTCTGGTCGACGCGCTTCCCGCGGGTTGGGACCTGTGGCTGGACGGCGGCCACAACGATTCGGCGGGTGAGGTGCTGGCCGTCCAGGCTGGGCGCTGGGTGGAGGAGGAGCCGGAGCGGCCCCTGCTTCTGGTCTACGGCATGCTGGCGAGCAAGGAGCCACGTGAGTTCCTGGGACCGCTGGCGCCTTTCGTCACCGCCGCCCGCACCGTCGCCATCCCCGGCGAGGAGGCGTCGCTGACGGCCGAGGACACCGCCGCGGCCACCCGCGCCTGCGGCATCGCCGAGAGCGCGGCGGCGGCGGATGTGGCAAGTGCGCTGCAAAGTCTGAGGGGACGGGTCGCTGGACCGGCCCGCGTGCTGATCTGCGGTTCGCTCTATCTGGCGGGCACGGTCCTGGCGGAAAACGGCTGAATTTGAAGGATGGACAAGCGGGGCTTCAGCGCCCCTGCTTGCCGTCCAGTTCCAGCATGTTGCGCAGCGCGGCGAGGGTTTTGCCGAGCGCGCTCGAATCGTCCTTGGCGGTTTTCCTTCCGGACTCGCTGCCTTCCGCTTGCCTGACGGCGTCGGGCTTGGGCTTTTCCGGCTTGTTCACCGGGACCGGCTCAACGAGGTCCAGAGGCTCGTCGGCATCGTCCGCTTCCGGCTCCGCGGCGCGGCGCGGCAGCGGCTTGAAGCCGGGCAAGCCGTCCGCGTCGGGGCGGGTGGGCGCTTCGCTTTTCCAAGCAGGATGGGGCGGGTCGTCCAGGTCGCTTTCCGCCTCGACGAGCGCGCGCAGGGCGCGCAGCGCCTCCTCCATCTCCTGTTCCTGGGCGGACTTGCGCAGCACGGGGGCGCCGTCCTCTTCCGGCTCGTCCTCCCCATCTGCGTTGCGGTCCGCGTCATCGTCCGCGTCTTCGCGGTTCCAGAAGTCGTCGTCGTCATCGTCGTCGGTGGCGGTGTCAGCAGCGGTTTTCCGTTCCTCCGCTTCGACCTCCTCCGGACCATCGTCGCTGTCGAAGAGCGGTTTGCGCGGCCGGCCGAACAGCGGAGTCACCACGCCGCCATCACGGTCGCCGTCCTCCTCGTCGCGGTCGGCGGCGGCCTTCTGGACCATGCTGCGCAGGGCGGCGATGGTGCGGTCCAGCGGTTCGCTGCCGGCGGGGGCGGGGGCGGGCGGGCGCTCCCACGGGGGCGGGGCCTTGTCCGGGTCGCGGATGGCGAAGCCCAGGATGTCGTCGTTGGAGGGCTCGGGGTCGTCGCTGGAGTCGTCGCTGGAGTCGTCATCGGGGTCGGCAGCGGGGACGTCTTCATCCGGATTGCCGTCCTGCGGGGCGCCGATGGCGTCCTTGATCGAGAAAGCCGGCGGCGGGAGGGGCTGAGGGAGGGGCGGCGGCGACGCAGCCTCCTCCGCGCGGGCGCCGTCGCCGCGGCCGTCCAGGATGCTGCGCAGCGCCGCGATGGTGCGGTCGAAGGAACGGGAAGCGTCGTCCGGATCGTCTGCAACCGCCGGGTGGCTCGACCGGATGGGCGGTGCCGGCGGTGGGGCGGTGGCCTCGACCCGATCCGCTTCGTCGTCCTCACCGTCATCCTGATCGGCGTCCGGGTCCAGAAGAGTCCAGCGGCGCGGGCTCCAATCCTCGTCGTCGTCGAAATCCGTTGGGTCGTCGCGCTCGGCGGTGTCCGCGGCGTCATCGTCGTGGCCGGCAAGGTCGGCAAGCGACACCGGCTCCCACAGCGGTCGCCGGCCCGACTCGGGAGCGGCGGCGCCGTCCGCGATCAGCCGTTCCAACTCCAGATCCAGCGTGTCGGGGGCAAGCCGAGCGGCGGCCTGCGTGGGAATGGGGGGCGGCATGGCCGCCCGCATGGCCGGGGCCGCGTCCTCCGCCTCGTCCATCGGGTCGCTGCGGGTCCGCATCGCGTCGAGCAGCCCTTGCAGGGCGGCCAGCGGCCCGGCGAAGGACGGGGATTCCTCCTCCACGGACGTCGCGAAGGGCGGGGGCGCCGGGCGGCTTTCGGTGTCGCGGGAACTGCAGCGCGAGCAGCGGTAATAGGGGGCGATGGACAGGACGGGATAGTTGGGGCCGAACCGCCGGTTCATGTCCGCGCGCGGCAACACGCCCTCGTGGCCGCAGGCGCGGCAGCGGACGTGCACATCGACCTCGATGTCGCGCAGGTAAAGCATGCGTGCCATGGGCGCAGTATACGCAGCGGCGTGGCCATGCCCAGCGGATTCGCCGGCCGAGCCGCGCGCCGCGCGGCGGCCGTCGGTAACCTTTTCGGTATGCCGGCCTGATGGGCCGCCGGAGACGGATGGTTGGCAAGTCGCGGCGGAGCCGCTATGTTCTGCGCCGTGGCCCCGTAGCTCATCTGGATAGAGCGACGGTTTCCTAAACCGTAGGCAGCTGGTTCGAGTCCAGCCGGGGTCACCACTTCCTCCTTCCGCGACCGGTTCCGCAGTCTGCCGAAGGGTCTTCCCATGACCGCACCCCTGTTGCACGACGCCGTTCTCATCACCGGCGCCGGCCGCCGCGTCGGTCTGCATCTGGCCGAGCGGATGATGGCGCTGGGACACCCCGTCCTCGCCCATTACCGCACGCCCACCGACGACGTGGAGCGGCTGCGCGCCGCCGGGGCGGTCTGCCTGCACGGCGATCTGGCCGATCCGGACGGCGGCCTGCGGCTGGCCGGGGCGGTGCGGGCCGTGGCGGGAAGCCTGCGGGCGGTGATCCACAACGCCTCGGCCTTCGCGGCGACGGCGGCGGGCACCGAGGACGCGCTGCGGCAGCTGGACGTCTTCCACGCCGTGCATGTCCGCGCGCCCTTCGCGCTGAACCGCGAACTGGCGCCGCTGCTGGGCGCCTGTTCGGCGCGGCGGGCCGACATCGTCCACATCACCGACATCTACGCCGACAACCCCAACCCGGCCTTCGACGCCTATTGCGCCAGCAAGGCCGGGCTTCAGAACCTCGCGCTGTCCTTCGCCAAGCGGCTGGCGCCCAAGGTGAAGGTCAACGTCGTCCAGCCGGGGCCGATCCTGTTCAAGGAGTGGCACGGCCCCGAGGCGCGGGCGCGGGTGCTGTCAGAGACGCTGCTCGGCGAGGAGGGCGGGGTGGAAGCCATCGGCATGGCGGTGGAGTCCATCCTGCAGAACCACTATCAGACCGGCGCCGTCATCGCGGTGGACGGTGGCCGGCGTCTCGCCTAACCGGGGTGAGCCGCCGCGGCAACCCGGCAGGGCGGCGGTGCACAACTCGCCCCGCGGCGGTGGGACGGGCCTCCCGGTCAGCAGCGCGGCGATTTCCGCGAAGGGGGCGGCCAGATAGGCGTCCGGGCGCAGGGCCGCCAAGCCGTCCGCCGCGATCGGGCGGCCGACCCGGCCGATCAGGTCGATGTCGGCGGGGCGGTCGCGCGTCTTGCAGCAGGGGTGCGCGCGGTCGCGGCCCAGCGCCAGCTCGATTCCCACGCACAGCCCCTTGCAGCAAGCCGGCTCCAGCGCGCTCGGCACGTAGGCGCAGTAGTTGACGAAGGAATGGGCGCTCGCCATGCCGACCGGGGCCGTGCGGTAGAAGCGGCTGAGCAGGACGGAGCCGAACAGGTCGGCCAGACGGATGGCGATCCGCGCCGCGTTCAGATCGGTTTCCACGTTCGTGCCGATTCCCAGGATGTAGCCGCCCGGCGGCGGGGCGGAAGGGACCGGAATCAAGGCGTCCATAAGCGTTCCGTCGGGAGGGATGTGCATGGGAAAGATGTGAAAATCCGGGCGGAAACGATGATGTCGGACTGTTGCCGCGTGGTCGTTTCACGAGTTAAATATGAGTGAATTTCGATGCATCTTTCCGTATGTAAAAATTCGAGGGCTGATTTTTACAGAATTTTCGTTGGATCGTTCGTAGAATGCAATCATGATAAAGGTTGCATGACCGAATAGCGGACGGTTAACCGATATGGTGGATAGAGTTGCTTGCCGTCTTATCGCTTTGGCGTTGTTTGTACTTGCCGGTACGGCCAGTGCCGGGACGTTGCCGGAACCGACGGAGAAGCCGATCCTGATCGTTTCGGGACAGATCGGGGCGACCAACCGCGACGGTGCGGCGGTCTTCGACCGTCCCATGCTGGAAGCGCTCGGCATGGTGTCCTTCACCACCGCCACCCCCTGGTACAAGGAACCGGTGACCTTCGAAGGCGTGCCTCTCGCCCGCCTTATGGAGCGTGTGGAGGCGCGCGGCGAGACGCTGACCGCGACGGCGCTGAACGACTACACCGGCGAGATCCCCATGGACGACGTCCGCAACCGCAAGGTGATCCTGGCGCTGAAGCGCGACGGGACCTACATGCCGGTCAGCGACAAGGGGCCGCTGTTCATCGTCTATGATTTCGACCATGATCCGGACGCCAACCGGCAGAAGTATTTCGGACGCTCGGTCTGGCAGGTCGCCCGTCTGACCGTGAAGTGAAGGCACTCTCCGTGACTCCGCCGACCGAGACCGCGCCGACCGAGACCGCGCCGAAAGGGAGATCGCGGCTGTCCCGCCTGCTGGGCTGGGCGTCGGAGGACCGCACGCGCCGGATTGGGTTCTGGCTGGCGATCCTGACCGGCGCATTCGGCCTGGCCGCCGCCTATCTCTCGCTGCTGGTGGTGAATTACGGCGAGGCGCTGCGCGGCGCCGCCCCCTACAACTTCGCCTGGGCGGCCGGCCAGACGGTGGGCGAGGTGACGCGGCTGGAGCAGCGCATCCTGGCCAGCGCCCTTCCGGGCGCCAAGGTCGATGCGGAGGAGGTGCAGCTCCGCCTGGACATCGTGCGCAACCGCATCGCCGTGCTGGGGCAGGGGCAGGCCTCCCTCTTCATGGACCGCTACCCGCAGCATCGCCGCACGGTGGCCCGGCTGGAGGAGGCGCTGAACACCGTCGGCACGATCCTGGTCGGACCGCTGCCGGCGGCGGACAAGGCTCTGGCCGCCCTGGCGGTGCTGGAGCCCGTCGACCGCGAACTGAACGCCTTCGCCTCCGTCGCCTCGCAGTTCGGCGGGGAACTGGTGGACGAGGGGCACGACCATCTGCTCTATCTGCATGGGTTGTTCTCCACGCTGGCCGTTGGGCTGGCGGTCAGCGGCGTTCTGTTCATCACGGTGCTGCTGATCCAGAACCGGGCGATCCGGCGGGCGCACGACCGGATGGAGGCGATGGCTGACGCCCTGCAAACGGCCATCGCCCAGGCGGAGGAGGCCAGCCAGGCCAAGACCCGCTTCCTGGCGACCATGAGCCACGAGCTGCGCACCCCGCTGAACGCCATCATCGGCTTTTCGGAGCTGATCCGCGACGACGGCGAGATCCATGGCGGCGGTCGTTCCAGCGGCGGCGCCCCGCCCGGAAGCACGAAGGAAAGCGCCAGGGAAACGTCCCGCCGGGAGCACGCCCAGTATGCGGGCTACATCCTGACCAGCGCCCGGCACATGCTGGGCTTGGTCATCGACATCCTGACCGTCGCCCAGATGGAGGCGGGCCATGCCAACCTGACCTTCGATTCGGTGGACCCGCGCAAGGTGGTGGGCACCGCCATCGCCACGGTGCTGGGCACCCAGGCCGGGCGGGGCCGCACGATCCGGACGGCGGCGGGGGCGGTCTGGCCGGTGCTTCAGGCCGACGAGCGGGCGGTGCGGCAGATGCTGCTGAACCTGCTGTCCAACGCCGTGAAGTTCAGCACCGCCCCGTCGGCGATCGAGGTCCAGGCGTGGCTGGACCCGCAGGGGGGCTTCGTCATCGCCGTGCAGGACCAGGGCATCGGCATGACGCCGGAGCAGATTGAAAAGGCCGCCCAACCGTTCTATCAGGCGGAGGACGGCGCGACCCGCCGTTTCCAGGGGTCGGGGCTGGGGCTCAGCATCGTGAAGAGCCTGATGGAGGCGCACGGCGGCCGGCTGCTGCTGGAAGGCGCGGCGGGGGCCGGCCTGCGGGCCTCCCTCCATTTTCCGGCGGAACGGGTCGGCGGGCCGGCGCCGCGTCCGGACCCGGCAAGCCAGGTTTGAGCAAGCCAGATTTGAGATCGAGCGGCGTCGGCCTTGCCGGGAATAAGCAAAGCAAAGAAGGGATCGGGTTTTATGACGGTGCAGGCAAATGTTCTCGCCCTCGTGCAGGAGGCGATGGAGGCGCGCCGGTCGAACGAGGCGCTCGACACGCCGCTGGACGCCGCGGGCGAGGCGGCCATGATCGACGCCGCGGCGCGGAAGGTCGAAGAACTGCTCGACGTGCTGCGGATCGACCACCGCAACGACCACAACACCCGCGACACGCCGCGCCGCGTCGCCAAGATGCTGGTGCGCGAGCTTCTCAAGGGCCGCTTCACGGCGCCGCCCGAACTGACCGAGTTCCGCAACGCCGAGGAGTTCGATCATCTGATCGTCACCGGCCCGATCGCCGTGCGCTCCACCTGCGCGCACCATCTGATGCCGATCTACGGCACCGCCTTCATCGGCATCCTGCCGGCCAAGGGCGGCAACATCCTCGGCCTGTCCAAGTACGACCGGATCGTCGACCATTTCGCCGCCGGCTTCCAGATCCAGGAGGAGTTGGTCAAGCAGATCGGCAACTTCATCGTCGAGGCCACCCGGCCCCGCGGGCTGGCCGTGCGGATCAGCGCCGTGCACATGTGCAAGACCCACCGCGGCGTGCGCGCCGGCCACGACAGCCGCATGGTCAACAGCTCCTTCCACGGCGAGATGCTGGAGTCGCGCGATCTGCGCGAGGAGTTCCTGAGCGAGTGCACGGCGCTTGAGCGTTCCGCCCGCTGAGCGGACCGTTCTGCCTGCCCCGGAGAACGCTGCGCGGCGCTCCGGCATCGCGGGGGCGGCGCTGCTGATGGCGGCGTCGCTCGCCCTGGTGCTGACCGCCGGGGCGCTGGCCCGCGACCTGGGCGCCCGCTACGGCGCGGCGGAGGTGCTGTTCCTGCGCTTCCTGCTGTCGCTGCCGGTGGTCGCTCCGGCGGCCGTCGCGATGGCCGGGCGGCGCGCCCTGTCGGTCACCCGGCCCGGCGGCCACGCGGTGCGGGCGCTGAGCGGCGTCGGGGCCGCGCTGATCTTCTACGCGGCGACCCAGCATCTGCCCTTCGCCGATCTGGTCGCCCTGTCCTACGCGGCCCCGCTGTTCGTGGTGCTGCTGTCCGGTCCGGCCATCGGCGAGCGGGCGGGGGCGGCCTCCGCCGTCTGCGTGGCGCTGGGGCTGGCCGGGGTGTTCCTGATCGCCCCGCCGACACGGCTGGAGCCGTGGAGCCTCGCCATGCTCGCCATGGCCTTTCTGAACGCGGTCTGTATCCTGGCGACCCGGCGGACGGCCCAAGCCGACGGGCCGGCGGCCACCGGGCTGGTCTTCGTGGTGGCGGGGTGCCTGCTGACCGCCCCGGCGGCCCTGATGACCGGCTTCCGGATGCCTGATGCGGCCGACCTGCCGGCCTTCCTGCTGCTGGGCCTCGCCGCGGGGGCGGCCATTCTGCTGAACGCCGCCGCCTTCCGCCGGGCGCCCGCGGCGGTGCTGGCGCCCATCGATTATCTGGGGATCGCGGCCTCGGCGGCCATCGGCTTCCTGTGGTGGGGCGAACGCCCGGCGCCCGCGGTGCTGCTGGGCGGGGTGCTGATCGCCGCCGCCGGGCTGGGCACCCTGTGGGCGGGCGCGCGGCGGCCGGCCGGTTGACCGGGGGGCGACGGCTTGGCGGGCGGCGTGACGGCTTCAGCCCGTTTCGCCTACTGCACGACGATCCGCCGCACCACCGCCTTCGTCGCGCGGGCCAGATCCGCCGGGGCCAGGGCGATTTGCAGACCACGGCGCCCGCCGTTGACGACCATCTCCGGCAGGGTGTCGGCGCTGGAATCGATGAATGTGGGCAAGGCCTTGCGCTGGCCCAGCGGGCTGATGCCGCCGACCATGTAGCCGGTGGTCCGCTCGGCCAGGGTGGGGTCGGCGAGATCGGCCTTCTTGGCCCCGGCGGCGGCGGCGAGCGCCTTCAGGTCCAGCTTCGCCGCGACGGGGATGACGACGCAGGCCAGCGCCTTCGGTTCCAGCTGGACGATCAGCGTCTTGTAGACTACCGCCGGGTCCAGGCCCATGGCCGCCGCCGCGTGCAGGCCGATGGCGTCCGCCGAGGGGTCGTACTCATACTCCATCAGGCGGTGGGCAATCCCCGCCGCCTTCGCGGCGTTCACCGCCGGTGTGACCTTCGCCGCCATCTCGGCCTTGCTCCCCCGGGGCGCGGATTCGCCCTTTCACGCCGGGAGCTTAGCAGATCGCCCCGGCGAGGGGGAGAGGGGGACGGAGGGGAGGACGCACCGCCGCGGTGCACCCCTTTCGACGATGCAATTTTTCCCAAATTGCGTCCGTGTTCATGCCAACGCACCTTGGACAGACGGGCCGCCTGCCGCGATTCTGACCGCCGGCCCGCTTCCCGGTCGGAGAGTTGGAGAATCATGGTCCCACGCACGCTGCTTGTCGTCGATGACGATCCCACCCTGGAAGGCCGGGTCCAGGACGCCCTGCCGGTGTGCCGGATCGTCGCCGCGGGCGGCGTGACGGACGCGCTGGAGGCGGTGCGGGCGCACCGGCCCCCGGTGGTGGCCCTGTCGGTCGATCTGGCGCAACTGACCGAGCCGCCGAATGGGAGCGGCCACGGCCTGGACGCCCTGTCGCTGATCCTGGGCGAGGCGCCGTCGATCAAGGTCATCGCGCTCGCCCCGCGTGACCAGCGGGTGCTGGCGGTGCGCGCGGTGGCCCGCGGCGCCCATGAGGTGTGCAGCAAGCCGATCGACGCGCAGGAACTGGCCGGGGTGGTGCAACGCGCCTTCCAGCGCGCCGACCTGGAGCTGGAAGGGCGCCGGCTGGCCACTGGGGACGCCCCGCCGACGCTGCGCGTCCTGCGCGACGAGACGGAGCGGCGCGCCCTGCTCGACACGCTGGCCCGCTCCGGTGGCAACCTGTCGGCGACGGCTCGCCTGCTCGGGGTCAGCCGCCCGACTCTCTACAGCCTGCTGCGCCAGCACGGCATCCGCGCGGATTAAGGCGGACTTGGCTCACTCCGCGCGGGAGCCTGGGTTGCCGATCATCGACAGGAACTCGCGCCGGGTGGACGGGTCGCTGCGGAAGGCGCCCAGCATCCGGCTGGTTACCATGGTCACGCCGGTCTTGTGCACGCCGCGGGTGGTCATGCACTGGTGCTGCGCCTCGATCACCACGGCGACGCCTTCGGGCTGGAGCACCTGATCGATGGTGTTGGCGATCTGCGCCGTCATCTTCTCCTGGATTTGCAGGCGCTTGGCGTAGGCCTCGACGAGCCGCGCCAGCTTGGAGATGCCGACGACCCGTTGGCGGGGCAGGTAGGCGACGTGCGCCTTGCCGATGATCGGCACCATGTGGTGCTCGCAGTAGGATTCCAGCCGGATGTCGCGCAGCACGACCATTTCGTCGTAGCCGTCGGTCTCCTCGAACGTGCGCGCGAGAATGTCCTCGGGGTCGATGGCGTAACCGGCGAAGAACTCCTCGTAGGAGCGGACCACCCGGTCCGGCGTGCCGACCAGGCCCTCGCGCGCCGGATCGTCCCCGGCCCAGCGGATCAGCGTGCGGACGGCATCCTCGGCCTCGGCACGGGTGGGGCGCGCGGTCTCGCTGTGGCTGGTGCCGACGGGGTGGCCGGGGCCACGGAGGATGTTGTCGGCGTGCGGAGTCTTGGAAGCCGTCACGGGGCGAAGCCTTTCGATTTCCTGGTCAGACAGGTCGCGGTCAAACAGGTTCCTGTCACATGCGGCCCGTCGCCGCGACATGCAATGCCGGAGCTGGCCTGTCAGGTATGAATACGACCCGCAGCGCGCCCGGATCACCGGGGTCTTCGCGAAGGTGGCAGGCAGCAGGGCGGGATATGGCGCAAGTGGGTTCGGACGCCTCACAATCAAGGCGCCGGGCTCCGTCTTTCAGCCCGCGCAGCGGCGGGTTGGTTGCACGGGGCGGGCAGACGTTCACCGGCGACCGCTGCGCGACCGGCGTCAGTTCAGCTGGCGGGGCTGGTGCGGGCTGTCCAGCGAGAAGGCGGGGACCGCCACGTCGAAGGCCTCGCCGCCGCCCGTTTCGAACCGGTAGGAGCCGACCATGATGCCGGACGGCGTTGGAAGCGGTGTTCCGCTGGTGTATTCGAAGCTGCCGCCGGGCTCCAGCACCGGCTGTTCGCCGACCACGCCCGGCCCGCGGACCTCCTGCACGCGCCCCAGCGCGTCGGTGATGTGCCAATAGCGTGTGCGCAGCCGGACGGTTTCCTGACCTTGGTTCTCGATCCGGACGTGATAGGCCCAGACATAGCGGCTTTCGGCGGGCATGGACTGCTCGTCGAGAAAGACCGGCTGGACGGTGACGCGGATCGCGCGGGTGACTTTCGTGTACATGGCGGCACTCCCGGCCCAGAGAATAGGGGCGGGGGAAAGCGCCTGTCCAGTGGCGGAGCGGGGGACACCCCCTCCGGGTGCCCCGAAGCGGTGGGACGGGTGTCGCGGCGATGCATGCAGGACACACCGGGAAGCCATGCGCAGGGGGGCGGTTCCGGCCCATTCACGATCGCTTGAACCCCCTGTCCGCCGATGATATATGCGAGGTCCCTGCAACGGCCGAAGAGCCTTGCCCATGTCTCGTCCGCACAGCATCAGCATCCGACGACGACGCCACACCGCGCTGCGCGCGGTTGCGGCCGTCCTTGGGTCGCGTGCGGACGCTTCGGGTCTCCGCCGGCACTGATCCGGCGCTCCCCCGGCGCGGCGGCGCGGTCCGCCTCCGACCACAGTCCTTCTGCCGGGAAGCCCCTGACATGATGATCTCCCTGGAAGAGCCGCGGCACGACGCGGCGATCGAAGCCCTGCTCGACCGGTCCTTCGGCCCGGATCGTTTCAAGAAGACCGCCTACAAGCTGCGCGAGGGCGTCGCCCCGATCCCGGAACTCGGCTTCGTCGCCATCGAGCACGACGAATTGGGCAACGAGATCCTGGAGGGCACGATCCGCTACTGGCCGGTGACCATCGGCGGCACGGTGCCGGCGCTCCTGCTTGGCCCGATCGCCGTGTCGGACCGGCTGCAGGGCGGCGGGCTGGGCAGCAAGCTGATCCGGATGAGCCTGAACAAGGCGGCGGCGCTGGGCCACCGGGCGGTGATCCTGGTCGGTGATGCGCCCTATTACGCGCGGTTCGGCTTCACGCGGGACCTGACGCTGGACATGGCCCTGCCGGGTCCGGTGGATCTCGACCGCTTCCTGGGGCTGGAGCTGGTCTCCGGCGCCCTGGCCGGCGCCGCTGGCATGGTGACCGCCCCGGTGGCGGATGAGGGCTATGGGGTGCCTGCGAATGAGGATGCGCGGCCGGTGGCCGGCGGCACCGCCTTGTTTCCGCAACTGATCTCGCCCTTGGTGTCGGTTTTTGCCGCTTCCCCGCGGGAACTTTCCGATTCCCGCCTGTGGCATGCTCGAACCGCTTGAAAGCGGCGAAAGCGTCGCCTATAAACATGCGGCGCGCGGGTGTAGCTCAATGGTAGAGCAGAAGCTTCCCAAGCTTACGACGAGGGTTCGATTCCCTTCACCCGCTCCAACATCTCCTTGAAAATCAGAAGTCTGCTGAGGCCTTGACGTTCAAGGCGCGCGGAGGGTCGGGGTGGCCGCGGACATTGGTCCGGCGGCCTGATCCCCGTTCTGAAGCCTGTGTTTACCGGTGCTTTCCGTTGTTGGAGGTTAGGGCCCCCACCGCGGCGCCGGCCGCACCGCCGATCACGCCGCCCATCACGGCGCTGCCCCCCGTCAGAGCGCCGACTGCGGCACCGCCCGCGGCGCCGATGGCACCGCCGGAGAGCGTGCGCTGTTCCCGGTGGCTGAGGTTCGAGCAGCCCGTCAGAACAAGGCCGCCAACCACGATCACTGCCAGTTTCTTCACCATGATCCTACCCGTTTTCTTCCCTGCATTCTTGGGTGGCACCAGCCGGGAAGGCCGGCGGCCAAGCCTGCGCTTGTGACGCATGCTTACGGAATGAACACACGTCTGCGTGTGACTATTCCGGGACGAAAGGCATCAAAACCATCCCTAAGAGGGTGATTTCGCCTTCTCTCCCTCTCCCTAAGATGGGTGTGCGGGGTCGTTCAGCAAAGCCAATGGAAACGGCATGCAGGCTCCAATGAAAAACTGCAATAATTTTCTGGTTATTGCTTGTTTACCATCATGCCGCGTCGACACGTTGCACTGATTTGGGCGCGTTTCCTCTTTACATCACCAAAGTTGCATGGAAAGTTCAGTCTTCTAACGATCTGCGTCACATGGTAGGCGCAGGCTCATCGGAAACGTCCCAGGATGCCCCCCATGCTGCATCTTTCCAGGCTGCAGGCCCTTGCCGTCCTCCCTGCGAGCCGCCCGAGAGACCGCCGCGAACGGCACCCGTTGCAGCCGGTCAGCGGCCATCCTTGCGCGCCGGCCTTTGAACGTTCGGATGCGGCGATTCATCCGGCGGTGCCGACGGCGGTTCCGGCGGTTTTCCAATCCACGTCCCAGCCCCGCCCAGTCTCCGGCGGGGAGCCGCTGGCCCGCGTCATCCACATGGCGACCACCGGCGTGTGGGTGGTGAAGCGCCAGGGCCGGATGCTCGAAATCGAGGGACGGATGCATTGGAGCTGTCCGCGCTCCCTCGCGTCGGACGCGGAGCGCGCCGGCGTCGCCCTGTCCGATCTGGTCATGAACACCGGCCGCCAGTCCTGATCCGGCGGTAAAAGGAAAAGCGGTGAAAAACAAAAAGAGCGGCGCCCGCAAACGCCGCTCTTTTGCATGTTCCGGTCCGGAAGGGAGCCGCGTCAGCGCTCCATCGTCACGGCCTTGATGGTCTCGACACGGATCTCCTCGGTCAGCCGCTCCTTGTAGGCGGCGAATTCCGGGGTGGTCTTGACCTTGTAGGAGCGGGGGTGCGGCAGCTCGATGGGGATGTCGCACTTGATGCGGCCGGGGCGGGCCGACATCACCACCACGCGGCTGGCCATGAAGATGGCCTCGTCGATGTCGTGGGTGACGAACATCACCGTCTTGCGGTCAGCCTCCCAGATGCCCAGCAGCAGCTCCTGCATCAGCTCGCGCGTCTGGTGGTCCAGCGCGCCGAAGGGCTCGTCGAGCAGCAGCATCTTCGGGTCGTTGGCCAGCGCGCGGGCCAGCGCCGTGCGCTGCTGCATGCCGCCGGACAGTTGGGCCGGGTGATGGTTCTCGAAACCCTTCAGCCCGACCTGGGCCAAAAAGCGGTCGGCGATCGCCAACTGCTCCGCCCGCGGCAGGCCGCGCTCGCGCAGGCCGAAGCAGACGTTGTCGCGCACGGTCAGCCAGGGGAACAGCGTGTAGGACTGGAAGACCATGCCACGGTCCGGGCCGGGGCCGGACACCGCCTTGTCCTCCAGCAGCACCTCGCCGGCGCTCGGCGTCTCCAGCCCGGCGACGATGCGCAGCAGCGTGGACTTGCCGCAGCCCGACGGCCCCAGGATGGTGATGAAGTCGTTGTCGGCAACCTCCAGGCTCGTCGGCACCAGCGCGCGGGTCGGCGCCGTGCTGTTGCGGCCGGGGAAGGTCTTCTCGACGTTGCGGATGGACAGCTTGCTCATGGCCGGCGCTTATCGTCCTCTGGCCCACGGGAAGAGACGGGCGTTGAGCGCCCGGAACAGCAGGTCGGTGATCAGGCCGATCACGCCGATGATGAAGATGCCGAAGATCATCTGGCCGGTGTCGAGAAAGCGCTGGGCGTCGATGATCATGTGGCCGATGCCGCGCGATGCGCCCACCAGCTCCGCCACGATCACGTAGGTCCAGGCCCAGCCGAGCACGAGGCGCAGCGCCTCGAAGATCTGCGGTGAGGCGGCGGGCAGCAGGACGCGCAGCACCACGCCGTCGCGCTTGGCGCCCAGCGTGTAGGCGGCCTCCACCAGATCGCTGCGGATGCCCGACACGATGACCGTCACCATGATGACGAGCTGGAAGACCGAGCCGATGAAGATCACCAGGATCTTCTGCAACTCGCCCACGCCCGCCCACAGGATCAGCAGCGGGATGAAGGCCGAGGCCGGCAGGTAGCGGGCGAAGGACACGAAGGCTTCGAAGAAGGCCTCCACCGGCTTGAAGGCCCCCATCAGGATGCCCAGCGGCACCGCCAGCGCGGCGGCCATGACGAAGCCGGCGAAGACGCGCCAGACGGTGACGGCGATGTCCTCGGCGAAGCCGAACTCCCGGAACAGCGCGACGCCCGCCGTCAGCGTATCGCCGGGCGAGGCCAGGAACAGCGGCTTTACGAAGCCGCCGTAGGTGGCGATGCCCCAGCCCAGGAAGAACAGCACGAAGCAGGCGATGCCCAGCACCGTGCGCAGCGTCGGAGCGACCGGCTTCAGGGGAGTGAAGAGGGGGGACATGGGATTGGATGGACCATTGTCGGTGACTTATGAAAACACTGGCCCCCTCCCTGACCCTCCCCCGCTGGGCGGGGGAGGGGACAATTCTCCCTCCCTTGCCGAAGGCGGGGGAGGGAAGGGACCCATGCGCAGCATGGGAAGGGTGGGGGTAATCAGGAAGGACTGTTCTACTTCACGAAGGATGCGTCGGTCATGCTGTCCAGGCTCGGCGGGGCCTTGCGGATCAGCTTGGCCTCCAGCATCACGTCCTGAACCTCCTTGATGAAGGTCGGCATGGTCTTGGTCAGATACTCGACGTTGCCGGCCTTGTCGTACCAGAGCACGGTCTTGGCGGAGGTGGCGAACTGTTCCGGCGTCTGGTTGACGTCGCGGGCCATGATCTCGAAGGCCTTCTTCTCGTCCTTCTTGATCTCGTCCAGCGCCTCGAACCAGCTGTCGACGAAGGCCTTCACGACCTTCGGGTTCTTCTGGATGTAGTCGGGCTGGAAGGCCAGCGTGTCGATGATGACGCCCGGCGTCTGGTCCGACGTGACGATGATCTTGCCGTTGGCCTCGCGCACCTTGGACAGGTACGGCTCATAGGTCACGGCGGCGTCGAACTGGCCGGCGACGAAGGCGTTGGCGGCGTCGGACGGCTGGAGGTTGACGGTCTGCACCTCGCCGATCGACAGGCCGTTCTTCTTCAGCACATAGGCCAGCCAGAACTGCGGCACGCCGCCATACTGCACGGCCACCTGCTTGCCCTTCAGGTCGGCGAGGCCGTTGACCGCGTCGCGCACGACGATGCCGTCGCCGCCGTGCGAGCTGTCGAGCACCAGCACCTGCGTCACGTCCACGCCGGAGGAGGCGTAGAGCAGGTGCGTGTCCACCGTGGTGGTGATCGCCTGCACCTCGCCCGCCGCCATCGCCTGGTGGCGGTTGGAGGTCGGCATCTTCTTGATCTCGACCTCGATGCCGTTCTTCTTGAAGATGCCGGTTTCCTTGGCCAGCGTGATCGGCGCGAAGCCGGTCCAGCCGCTCATCGCCACGGTCACCTTGGTCTGCGCCGAGGCCGAAACCGCGCACAGCCCGGCGACGGCCGCCGCCAGGGCTCCGGCCATCCACGACGTCTTCCTCATGATCCCCCGCTCCCGGTTCTGAAGGTGTCTTTTGATCGCGCCGGGCGGCAGCCCGCCGCCCACGCATCCGTGTGCCGCATTGTGCACGCCTGTGGGGTGGGTGGGAAGGGATGGGCACCACCTTGGCCGCAGACCTGACCTTCGTCGGATGGTGCGAATGGAAACCCTTGCAACCAATGGCTTATTGGGATGCTTGCGTGCCCAATCCATATACCAACTGAACAAACCGCGACGGGTGTATGCCGTTCTTTTGGGCACCACAGAGGGGAGGCCGGACAGGATGCGCTCCATGGACCCGATGAACCCGCCGATGAACTCGACGGACCGCCAGCGGACGCTGGACTATTTCGAACGACTCGGCCGGGACAAGGTGCGGCTGTACAGCGCCATCGACTGCGACCGTTATCTGGGCGGCTGGCAGGTGCGCGAACTGGCCGACCAATGGCTGGCGGAGAAAGCCGAGGAGGAGCGCCCGGTGCCGCTGTGGCGGCGGATCGTCCGGCGGCGCTGACGCCGCCGCACTGTCTTCCTCTGTTTACGCCGCCCCGGCGCTTGCCATCATCTTGCGCAGGTCGTTGGGGAAAACCGGCTTGTGCAGGATGCTGAAGCCGTTGCGGCGGGCCTCGTCCAACCGTTCCGGGGCGGTGTCGCCGGTCAGGATGATGCCCGGCACGTCCTTGCCGACCAGACCCTGCACCGCGGCCAGGGCTTCCGGCCCGGTCCGCCCCTGCTGGAGTTGATAATCGGCCAGCACGATCTGCGGGCGGCGCCCGTCGGCGCGCAGCCGTTCCAGCGCCTGGTCGCCCGACCGCGCGGTCAGCACGCTGTAGCCCCAGCCCTCCAGCATCGCCTTCAGGCCGAGCAGGATGATCGCCTCGTCGTCGATGACCAGCACCATCCCCTTGGTCGCGCAGTCGTTGGCGGCCTGCCGGAAGAGGTCCATCGCGGGCGGCGGGACGGCGGCGCGGGGCCTCTCCACGACGACGCGCGGCATCTCCACCGAGAAGACGGAACCGATCCCCTCCTTCGAGCGCACGCGCACGCGGTGGTCGAGCAGCTTCGACAGGCGCTTGACGATGGCGAGGCCGAGGCCCAGACCGCGGTCGCCGCTGCCCTGGATCTGGGTGAACTCCTCGAAGATGTCCTCCAGCCGGTCGGCGGGGATGCCGACGCCGCTGTCCCACACCTCGACGCGCAGCCGGTCGGGGCCGCTGCGGCGGCAGCCGATCAGGATGCGGCCCTGGCGGGTGTAGCGCAGCGCGTTCTCGATCAGGTTGCGCAGGATGCGCTCCAGATGCGACGGGTCGGTGCGCACCCAGGCCCGCGTCGGGACGGCGCGCAACGCCAGCCCCTTCTGGGCGGCCCGCGGCGCGTATTCGGCGACCAGACGGCCCAGGACCTGTCCCAACCGGACCTCCACCGGGTTGGCGGCGATCTTGCCGGATTCCAGCCGCGACATGTCGAGCAGGCCGTCCAGCAGACCCTTCAACGTGTCCAGCGCCTGGCGCATGTTGTCGAGCAGCGGCAGGCTGGGGTGGCCCTGCAGGCGGTCGCCCAGAGCGGCGGCGAAGAGGTAGAGCGACTGCACGGGCTGGCGCAGGTCGTGGCTGGCGACGGCCAGGAACTTCGACTTGCCGGCGGCGGCGTGCTCCGCCTCCTCCCGCGCACGGCGCAGGTCGGCCTCGGCCTGCTTGCGGCCGGTCACGTCCACGGCGGCGCAGGTGATGCCGGCCAGCGCGCCGTCCGGGCCGCGCAGCGGGTCGATGGTTATGTCGTAGAAGTGTTCCTGCCCGGCGTGGCGGATGCGGACCTCCTCGCGCACGCCCTCGCCGGTCTCCAGCGCCCGGCGCTTGATGGTGGTCAGGGCTTCGGCGTCGGCGGCGTCCTCGAACACCTCGAAATCCGTCTTCCCGACGACGCGCTCCGCCGTGTAGCCAAGGGCGGGGTTGTGCATCCAGGTGTAGCGCAGGGCGCAATCCTGGTTGAAGACCACGACGCCGGAGTTGCGCAGCGCCGTGCGGAAGCGCTCGTTGGCGACGCGCAGCGCCTCCTCGGTGGACTTGCGCTCGGTGATGTCGATGCCGGAGACGATCAGGTGGGTGATCCGGCCGTCGGGTCCGCGCATCGGGGTGACCCGCATCTCCATGATCGCCGCGCGGTCCCCGGCGATGCGCACCGGCGCGTCGAAGCGCGCGGAGTCGCCATCGGCGGCGCGCTCCACCGCCGTGCGCAGGCGGTCGCCCGCGGCGCCGGCGAAGGCGCGCCGGCAGGCCTCGTGGAAGGGGTGGCCGACGATCTGCTCGACCGGCAGGCCGGCGGCCTGGACGGCGGTCTGGTTGACCTGAAGCACGTCGCCCGCCGGGCTCAGCACGCCGATGAAGGTCGGCAGCGTGTCCAGCACGGCGCGCAGATGCTCCTCCGAACCGCGGAGCGCGCGCTCGCGGGCCTCCAGCGTCTCGGCCATGGCGTCGAAGGCGCGGCCGAGCTGGCCGATCTCCGACTTGCGGTCCACCAGACCGGCCCGCGCGCTGGAATTGCCGGCGCTCCACCCCTGGGTGGCGCGGATCAGCGCCTCGACCGGGCGGCGGATGAACAGGGTGCCGCCGATCCAGGCGGCCAGGATGGCGACCAGCAGCCCGGTCAGCGTCATCAGCAGGCCCTGGCGGGTAGCGCGGTCGATGGTGCCGGCCACGGCGGTGTGGTCGAGCCCGACGCTGATGAACAGGTCGCGCGTGCCCTGGCGGGACGGCGAATAGGCCAGCACCCGCGCCACCCCGTCCATCCCCGGCAGGGTGGTGACCCCGCCGCGCGGTTCGCCCAGCAGGTCCAGATAGGGCCGCGGCACGCGCTCGCCGCGTTGGGCGATGCCGTTTGGCAGCTTGACCAGGATGGTGCCGTTGCGGTCGGTGACCAGCAGGCTGGCGTTCTCGGGCAGGGGGCGCGCGGCGAAGTTGGTGGCCAGCCAGGGCAGGTCGAGGCCGAGCGTCACCACCCCGGCGACCGCGCCGGACTCGTCGCGGAAGGGAACGGCGAAGGGCAGCATGGCCGTGCCGGGCTCCGCCGCCGGGCCGGGGGTCGTCCATTCGCCGACGACGAAGCGGCCTTCCTTCAGCGCGCGGCGGACGTAGGGAAGGTCGGCGGCGGCTGGGGCGCTGTGGGGTGTCGCGCTGCACAGAACGGCGCCGTCGCGGTCCAGGACGGTCAGGTTGCGGTATTCGGGAGCGCGTTGGGCCAGCCGGATCAGATGGGCCTGGCATTGGGCGTGGTCGCCGGAGCGCAGGGTGGCCGATTCCGCGATGGAGGTGACCATCAGCCGCGCGCCGTCGACGATCCGCGCCTGCTCTCCCTCGACCAGATGCAGCAGGCGTTGGGCCTGGGCCGCGACTTCCTCGGCGCGTTCCGCACGGAATTGGAACACGCTGTAGGCCTGGATGCCCAGGGCCGGCAGGACGGCCAGAAGCACCAGCAGGAAAAGGCGGGCCAGCAAGGTCATCGTGTCACAGGCTCCCATCGGGCGGGAAAGCAGCCGGAACCAAAAGTCCGCTATCGTTTCGCCTGTGTTCCGAATAACCTTTGCATGGTTAAATCGCAGTTAATGCCGGGTGTTTATTTCCTTTCGGACCGGAAACTTGCTGGGTTTTCGCTGGCAATAAAGGGGTAGCTTGGCTGAAAGGCTGACGATTTACTTCTGTATTTCTCCTAAAATTTTTGGGTTTCCTGCTATCGAAGGAGGTAATCACCAACACCTTCGATTGACGGGCGGATGCCGGTCGGTACCGGGTGCCGACCGGTCGCTGGATTGCAACCCCTGCGGCAGGTTGCCCATGGTGTCCTTCATCGCGTCCGGCGGACCACCCGCGCCGCCCGTGGCGACTCCTGAGCGGATTCCCTAAAATATTACTCACAACCCCTTGGCGAATGTTAACCTTGGGTGGATGGAATCCTCCGCCACAATCCACGGTCAATGCGGAACGCGCGGCATCCCCGAGCCGGATCGCCCGCTTCCAGCGGAGGACGGGCGTGCTACAGTGCGCACCCCGCTGCTCCGCCCGCCGCTCCGGAACGCCCGCTTGCCGTCGAAGTCCCATCATCGTCCGCTGGTTCTTCTGGTGCTGGCCGCGCTGCTGCCGCTGGTTGTCCTGTCCGCGGCTCTCGGCGGCGCTTGGCTGCGGGGGCAGCAGAGCGCGATGGAGGCCAACGCCATTGCGCTGGTGGACCGTCTCTCCGCCCTGGTGAACCGGGAACTGTCCGCGCAGATGGACGCGTTGAAGGCGGTGGCGGCGTCGCCCCTTCTGGACGGCTTGGCCGCCGACGGTGAAGTTGATGCCGTGGCCTTCTTCGAATACGCCGAACGGGTGCAGGGCGCGCTTCCGCTGTGGACGACCATCGTTCTCAGCGATGTCCAGGGAAACCGGCTGGTCGACGCCCCCTTCCTGGTGGGTGGTGTCAGGGGCAAGGTGCTGGACATGGACAGCCACCGGCGCGTGGTGGAGACGGGCAAGCCGGCGGTCGGCACGATCCTGCGCGGTCCGCGCGGCAGTCATGCCTTCCCCATCCGCGTTCCGGTGACGCGCAACGGCGCGCCGTTCGCCGTGCTGTCGGCGGTGGTGATGCCGGAAGGATTCCAGAGCCTGCTGTTCGGCAACAGCCTGCCACCGGGCTGGATCGCCGCCATCATCGACGCCGAAGGGCGTGTGGTGGCGCGGGCCGGCGGCGATCCGGATATGATCGGGCGGCAGGCCAGCGAAAACGCGCTCCGCGCCCGCCGCGCCGCCGACAGCGGCGTCTACGACGGGATGAGCCTGGAGGGCACGCCGACGGTGGTCGCCTTCCGCACGCTGCCCGACTATGGATGGTCGGTTCACTTCGCCATTCCGTTGGACGCCTATCGGGCGCCGGTCTCCAACGCGCTGTGGCTGGCCGGGGCGGGGGTGCTGGCCAGCCTGACGATGGCCGGCGCCTTCCTGTGGCTCCTCGTCCGCGAATTGCGGCTGCGCCGCCGCCAGGAGGCGGCACGGGAGGAAAGCCTGCGGTTGGAGGCTCTGGGCCGCATGACCGGCGGCGTCGCCCACGACATCGCCAATCTGCTGACCGTCGTGATGAGCGGCATCGCCGCCATCCGCAGCCGTCCCAACGACCCGGAGCGCATCGCCCGCGTGCTGCCCGAGATCGAGGGTGCGGTGGCGCGCGGGCAGGCGCTGATGCGGCAGATGGCCGCCTTCGGCCGCCGCAGCGTCTACGAGCCGGTGCCCTTCCGTCTTCAGGACCGCAAGGCGTCGCTGGAAGCCCTTCTGGCGCGCTCCGCCGGCAGCGCGGTGGACACCGCGCTGATCGTTCCGGACGACCTCTGGCCCATCCTGGCCGATCCGGACGCCATGGAGGTGGCGCTGCTCAATCTGGCGGTGAACGCGCGCGACGCCATGACGGACGGCGGCACGCTGACCGTCATGGCGGAAAACCGTGGCCTGCCGGGCCGGCGGGGCGACGACACAGGGCTGTCCGGCGATTTCGTGGCGCTGGCCGTCCGCGACACCGGAACCGGCATCCCGCCGGAGCATCTGCGCCGCATCTTCGAACCGTTCTTCACCACCAAGCCGGAGGGGAAGGGAACCGGGTTGGGGCTCAGCCAGGTCTTCGGCTTCGCCCGGCAGTCGGGCGGGACGGTCACGGTGACCAGCACCGTCGGGTCCGGCACCACCGTGACGCTCTATCTGCCGCGGGCCTGCGAAGGCGCCCCCCCGTCTCACTGACGCGGCCGCGGTGAATCGGGGCGGCGCGGGAACCGCCCAGCGGCGCGCCGTGTTGAACGGGCGCCATGGACATCGCATTCCGCACGCCCCCCCATTCCACCACGACGGACGGCGCCCCGCGCACGGTCGGCGTGGAGGTCGAATTCGCCAACCTCGACGCCCCGTCCGCGGCGGCGGTGGTGCACCGTCTTTACGGCGGCGCGCTGGAACCGGAAAGCCCGCACCGCTGCCGGGTGACCGGCACGCGGCTGGGCGATTTCGCGGTGGAACTGGACATGCGCTCCGCGCATCCCAGCAAGGCGGAGGCCGAAAAGTCGGAAGCCGGCAAGGCGCAGGACGATGAACCCGGAGCGCTGAAGAAGGCGGTGGACGGCGCGGTGGAGGCGCTGCGCCCCTGGTGGGGCAACATCGGCAGCCTCGTCATGCCCTTCGAGATCGCCGCCCCGCCCATTCCCCTCGCCCGGCTGGCCGAGTTGGAACCCCTGTTCGCCGCCCTGAGCGCCCAGGGGGCCGCCGGCACGGACGCCAGCCCGCTGTTCGCCTTCGGCCTGCATCTGAACCCGCAGGTGGCGCGCACCGACGGGGAGTATGTGCTGGACCATCTGAAGGCCTTCCTGCTGCTGGCCCCCTGGCTGCGCCGCGAGATCCGCGTGGACCCGACCCGGCGCCTGACCGGCTTCATCGCCGCCTTCCCGGTGGAGTACGCGGTGAAGGTCGTCGATCCCGCCTACCGTCCGGATCTCGACGGGCTGATCGGCGACTATCTGGAGGCCAACCCGACCCGCAACCGCGAGCTGGACCTGTTCCCGCTGTTCGCCCATATCGCCCCGGAGACGATGGCGGCCAAGCTGAACGACCCGCATGTGCGGCCCCGCCCGACCTTCCATTACCGGCTGCCGAACGCCCGGCTGGGCGACCCGGACTGGAGCCTGGCCCAGGATTGGAACCGCTGGGTGGCGGTGGAGGAACTGGCGGCGGACCGCGACCGGCTCGACGCGCTGGGGGCGGATTTCCGCGCCTTCGCGGCGCGCAAGGCGCTGGACGGGTGGGCCGCCGAGGCGGGCCGGCGGCTCGCCGTCTGACGGGGGCGACATGGCCGCCTTCATCGCACGGGGACGCCCCCTGATCGGAGTCACCGCGTCGGTGCACGGCAGCCGCATCGCCTGGTGGGCGAACCGTCTGGCGCTGCGCCGTGCCGGGGCGCGGGCGGTGCGCATCACGGCGCGCGATCCCTTTCCCATCGAGCGGCTGGACGGGCTGGTGGTCGGCGGCGGCGACGACATCGACGCCGCCCTGTATGGCGAGACCGCCCGCCCGAAGATGCGCATCGACCCGGAGCGCGACCGGCTGGAGCTGTGCGCGCTGGACGGCGCGGCGGCCCGGCGGCTTCCCGTGCTGGGCATCTGCCGGGGCTCGCAGATGATCAACGTTCACCGCGGCGGCTCGCTGCTCACCGACATCCACGAGGTGTACGAGGAGGCGCCGCGCCTGCGCACCGTCCTGCCGCGCAAGCGCGTCCGCATTGACCCGCGCAGCCATCTCTACCGCATCCTGGGCATCGCCGAATGCCGGGTCAACGCGCTGCACCATCAGGCGGTGGACCGGCTGGGCGACGGTCTGCGCGTGGTGGCGCGTGAATCGGTGGGGATCGTCCAGGGGATCGAGGCGATCCGCCACCCCTTCCTGATCGGGGTGCAGTGGCATCCCGAATATCTGGTCGCCGACCCGCGCCAGCAGGCGCTGTTCCGCACTCTGGCCGCCACCGCCGCCGGAACCGCCAGCCTGGAGGACGCCGCCACCCTGTAACCGTCTCCTTGACTGTCCCCCTTAACTGTTCGTTGTGCCACCATTTCCCTCGCGCGCGGAAGCGGCTATCCTAACGATCGGGCCTAACGATCGGGACGCCGCAACGGCGGAGGGGCACGGGCGTGACGGAGAAACAGGCGGGCCGGCGGCTTCGGCTGCACACGGTGACGATGCTCACCGCGCTGGCCACGGCGTTTCTGATGGCCGGGCTGACCCTCGGGGTGGGCGGCGCCTTCGTCCGGGTGCTCGACCTTGCGGAAGAGGCGGACCGCGCCATCGTCCCCCAGATCGCCCGCCAGCACCAATACGCCGTCTTCGCCGCCCGCATGGGCCAGCTCGCCGAGGCCGTCCTGCGCTCCCGCTCGCCGGAGGAGCGCGCCGGCGCCCTGGCCGAGGTGGAGGGGGTGTCGCAGCGCTTCGCGGCGGATGCGGCGGCCCCGGAGCTGCTGCAACGGCTCGAACAGGCCATCCAGGCGGTGCGCCGCACCGCGGAGCGGGCCGATGCCATCGACACCCTGGCGGCCCAGGCCATCGCCCTGCAGCAAAAGGGGGACGAGGCGTTCCTCAGCCTGCTGCGCTCCGGTGCGCCCCTGGCGGTGCAGGAACCTTACCACCGCGCGCTGGAGGCGCTGGCCGCGGGGCTGATCGCGGCGGACACGGTGCGGCTCGCCCGGGAGGTCGCCCGCTTTCACGAGCACGCCGCCGAGGTGGTGAACGCGCTGATCCCGCTGGAACCGGGGGAACGGGCGCCGCTGGCCCGCGCCGCGCGCGACCTGGACGGGTTGAGCGAGTTGTTCACCCTGCGCCGGACCATCCTGTCGGAGGCGGGGCTGATGGGGCTGGAAACGGAAATCGCCCACGGGGTGCTGAACGATCTCAGCGGCAGCCTGACCGACGCCGCCGCGACCAACACCCGGCGCATCGCCGACACCCTGACCGATCAGGCGCGCAGCGGTCTGTGGATCGTGCTGATCGGGCTGGGCATCGCCTCGGCGGTGCAGACGGTGCTCTACGTGCTGCTGCGCGTCCATGTGGTCCGCCCGATCCGCCGCGCCTCGCAGGCGCTGGCGATGGTGCAGCGGGAACGCCGGACCGTCCGCCTGCCGTCCGCCCTGTTCGCGGAGCTTCAGGCGATCTCCACCAGCGTGGAGCGGTTCGGCACGGCGCTGGTGGAAACCCACGCCTACGCCGAGGCACTGAAGGCGGGGGAGGAACGGATGCGCGCGATCCTGGCGGCCTCGCCCTTTCCCACCGTGATCGCGCGGCGGTCGGACGATTCCGTCCTGTTCGCCAACCCGCAGGCCGAGGCGTTGTTCGGGACCGAGGGGCCGCGGCTGGCGCTGACGCGCAACGCGCGCTTCTTCGTCCACCCGTCCGACGCCGCCCGGCTGTCCCGTCTGGTGGCCGAACAGGGGGCGGCAAGCGACCTGGAGATGGAGATGCGCACCGCCGGGGGCCGGCCTTTCTGGGCGATGATCTCCGCCGTGGAGATTCGCGACGTGGACGAGCCGGCGATCCTCATCGCTGTCAACGACATCACCCTGCGCAAGCGGTCGGAGGAGGAGACGGAGGCCGCCAAGCAGCGCGCCGAGGGTGCCCTGGCCGACCTGCGCGACACCCAGGCCCACCTGATCCAGGCGGAGAAGATGGCCTCGCTCGGCGGGATGGTGGCGGGGGTGGCGCACGAGGTGAACACGCCGGTGGGCATCGCCCTGACCGGCATCACCCACCTGGCCGACCAGACCCGCAAGGTCGTCCGCGGGGTCGAGGCCAACACGCTGCGCCGCGCCGACTTCACCGGCTATCTGACCACCGCGGGGGAGGCGTGCCGGCTGATCGAGACCAACCTGAACCGCGCCGCCGAGCTGATCCAGAGCTTCAAGCAGACGGCGGTGGACCAGACCAGCGAGGAGCGGCGCCGCGTCGATCTGGCCGCCTATCTGGACGACGTGCTGACCAGCCTGCGCCCGCGGCTGAAGCAGACCCCCCATCGGGTGGTGGTGGACTGCCCGGCGGGCCTGTGGGTGGACAGCTATCCCGGCGCGCTGTTCCAGGTGTTGACCAACCTGACGATGAACGCGGTGGTCCATGCCTATCCGGACGGGCGGGCCGGCACGCTGACCGTCGCTGTGACCCGCCCCGGCCCGCAGGAGGTCGAGCTGCGCTTTTCGGACGACGGCTGCGGCATTCCCGCCGCCCATCTGGGGCGCGTCTTCGATCCCTTCTTCACGACGCGGCGCGGCGAAGGGGGCAGCGGGCTCGGCCTGCACATCGTCTACAACATCGTGACCACCCGCCTGCGCGGCAGCATCCGGGTGGAAAGCCGGGAGGGCGGCCAGGACAGCGGCGGCACCTGCTTCGTCCTGCGTTTTCCCGCCGAGGCCCCTCCGGCCGTGGACACCGGCGGACCGGCGGCGGTCAGGCCGGAGCCGGTGGCCTGAAACGGAAACGGGCGCGCCGGAGGTCCCGGCGCGCCCTTCGCGGCAAACCTTGAAGGCGGTTACTTGCTGCCGTCCGGGCCGCAGTTCGGGGTGCCCGGCGGGCAATGGGTGCCGGTCGCGGTCTGGTTGTCGCGGGCCGGGTTGCTGCTGGTGGCGCTGCCCATACCCGACGGCGCCGTGGTCTGGCCCTGCCAGGTGCCGCCCGAAGAGCCGCTGCCCATGGTGCCGCTGCCCATGGTGCCGCTGCCCATGGTGCCATTGCCCATGGTGCTGCCCGACGAACCGGGCATGGTGGTCCCCGGCATGGTGTTCATGGTGCCGGACGAGCCGGCGGTGCCCGGCGTGGTGACGCTGCCCGGCGTGGAGCCCGGGCCGGAGGTGCTCAGGCCGGTGGACGGCGAGGTGGTGGTGCTGGGAACGGTCGGGCTCACGGCGGTGCCGCCCGACTGGGCGACGGCGGAGCCGGTCATCAGGGCGAGGACCGACGCGGCGGCGATCAAAAGGGTACGCATCCTCATCTCTCCATCTGGTGGTGGCGCCCTTTGGCCGGGCGCCCTCCTGGCGGGGGTTCGGGCGGGGATTCAGTCCGGCGCCCTGCGGCGCGCCCGTCCCCCATTCGCCCATCCCCAACAGGAGGCCCGGCGCATTGTTTCGGAAAAACCGGACGGTCATCCCGATCTTTCGGCGAGCGGGACGGCCTTCGCCCAACGCGGCCGGGTGCCCAATCAGAGGCCGGGAACCGACGATTCCGGAGCAGCCGGGCGCCCCGCGGAACAGGTCGCCGCCAGAAGAGTTGAGGCAAGCACCGCTACGGCACGTCGAGGCAGGAATGAGCGAACATCGGGATGCGGCGGAGCTTGCCGGGGCGCGGCCCATCCTGCGCCCCGGCGCCACCTGCTGGCGGACCGAACGCGCGGACCGGGTGGCCGTGCTGGTCGACGGCGCCGCCTTCTTCGCCGCGGTGCGCGCCGCCCTGCTGCGGGCGCGGCGATCGGTGATCCTGCTCGGATGGGACATCGATCCGCGGATGCGCCTCGACCCTGACGACCCGGAAACGCTGGGTGATTTCCTCTCCCGCCTGATCCATCACCGCCCGTCGCTGCAGATCCATGCGCTGAAATGGGACATGCCGTTCCCCATCTCGCTGGAGCACCCGCACGGGCCGCTGGAGCGGCTGAACCGGCGCACCGGACCGCGGCTGACGCTGGAGCTGGACGACGCCCTGCCGGTGGGCGCGGCGCAGCACCAGAAGCTGGTGGTGGTCGACGACGCGCTGGCCTTCTGCGGCGGCATCGATCTGGCCGGCGACCGCTGGGACACGCCGGAGCATCGCGACGACGACCCGCGCCGCCGCTGGCCGACCGGGGAGCTTCACGCGCCGCGCCACGACGTGATGATGGCGGTGGACGGACCCGCCGCCCGCGCGCTGGGGCTGATGGCGCGCGAGCGCTGGGGCCACGCCACCGGCCAAGCCCTGCCGCCTCCGCCGCCGGAGGGCTTTTCGGACGGGAGCGCCGACCCCTGGCCGGAGGGGCTGCACCCGCTGATCACCGACGCGGCGGTGGGCATCGCCCGCACGCTTCCCGACTGTCTGGCCGGCCGCCCGGTCCGCGAGAACGAGGCGCTGACCTTCGCCGCCATCGCCGAGGCACGCCACAGCATCTATCTGGAGAACCAGTATTTCGCCTCCTTCCGGGTGGCCGAGGCGCTGGCCCGGCGGCTGCGCGAGCCGGACGGGCCGGAGGTGGTGGTGGTCGTCCCCATGGAAAGCCCGAGCTGGTTCGACCGCATGGCCATGGACACACCGCGCGGCGTGGTGCTTCAGGAGCTGCGCGCCGCCGACCGTCATGGACGGCTGCGCGCCATGACCCCGCTGACCGAGGGCGGCAACGGCATCGTCGTGCATTCCAAGCTGATGGTGGTGGACGACCGGCTGCTGCGCATCGGGTCGAGCAACCTGAACAACCGCTCCATGGGCTACGACACCGAATGCGATCTGGCGGTGGAGGCCCCGCCGGGCGACCGCAGCACCGCCAACGCCATCGGCGCGGTGCGCAATCGCCTGCTGGCCGAGCATTTGGGCGTCGACCCGTCGGAGATGACCGCCGCCGTCCGCGCCACCGGCCGTCTGGTGGCCGCCATCGATCGGCTGAACAAGCCGTCCGGTCGCCGGTTGGCGCCGCTGCCCGACACCGACCCCGGCCTGACCGAGCAGGCCTTCGCCGCCCTGCGCATCGCCGATCCCGACCGTCCGGAAGAGGCTTGGGCCGTGTGGAAACGCATGCCCCCGGCCCCGGCGCCGGCCCGCTCCCTGACCCGCGCGGTGGGGGCGGCCCTGTTCACCGCCGGGGCGATCGCCGGGGTCTACGCCGTCGCGCGGGCGATGGTCGAGACCGAGCGCGGCGACCGCTGAGCGGCGTGCCGCAAATGTCGGTCAGGCGGCGCGCTTACGGCCGTCGGACAGGCCGCGCAGATCCTCCTCCAGCCCGTTCAGCCGTGCCAGCCCGCCGCTGATCGCGTCCAGCTCCCGCCGCAGCCCCTCGGGCACGCGCAGGTCGCCGGCGAAACCGGACAGGGTGTCGGCCAGCGTGTCGCCCAGCCGGTCCAACTCGCCCATCAGCCGCCGCTCGTGACCGGCGACGTCCTGCTGGCCGGCGCTGAGGCTTTGCAGGCGGTCCGCCAGCTCGGACAGCAGCGCGTGCTCGGCGGCCACCTTCGCCTGGGCGTCCTGCCCGGCGATCTGCTGGGCGATCGCCTGCTGCATGCGGTCGATGCCCTTCTGGATCACCTGGATGGCCTCGTTCGACTGGCGGGCCAGATCGCGCACCTCGTTCGCCACCACGCGGAAGCCGTGGCCGTATTCCCCGGCCCGCGTCGCCTCGATGGCGGCGTTCAGCGCCAGCATGTTGGTGGCGGACATGATGCGGGTGATGGCGTTCACCGAATCCTCCAACGCGCGGGATTCCGCGACGATCTGCTCGAACCGCGTCAGGTCGGAGGTCGCCTCCGCCCGGCGGCGGTCCAGATGCTCCTGAAGGTTGGCGAGAAGCGCGCGGTTCTCCGTCGCGCCACGCTGGGCGTCGTCATGGCGGCCGGCGATCTGCATCCCGCTGTCGCGGATGAAACCGAGCAGAGCGGCCACCGCGTCCTGCGTGTCGGACAGCCGGCCGCGCAGGGCCTGCACCTCCCGCTCCGCCTGGTCGAGCGCCGCGCCGACGCGGGCCTTGGCCAGTTCCACCGCCTGCGGCACCTCGGCGATGGCGCGCTCCGCCTCCGGCGGGATGCCCTGGGGGCGGCGCGCGAAGGCCAGCCGGGCGGCGCACAGGCTGCCGAACTCGTCCAGCGGGCCGTCCATGCCGTTGTCGCGCAGCAGGCGACGCCACTCCTCCGAATCCCGGTGCAGGGTGACGAACAGGCGGTTGGCCTCGTCCGTCGTCAGCGTCTCGCCGTCGAAGGTCAGACGCTCGTGCGGGATGAAGTTGAACAGCGAGGTGACCATGGTCCGCCGCGTTTCCAGCACCCAATACTGGACGACCATCACCACCATGATGGTGACGATCATGCCGAGCGCCGCCGCCGGCCCCTCCGGCACGCCGAAACGGTGCAGCGTGGCGTTCCACAGCGGGTTGAGGAGAACCACCACCAGGATCACCGGAAGGCCGATGATGAGAAGAAGCAAAGCCTGCGCCTTCAGGAATCCCTTGCTGAGCATCGCCCCCTCGTCACCCTGTCCAGTGGTCATTCCAAATCCCCGCGCAATCAAAAGGACGCTTCGGCCATTTGTGTTCGCGCATGGTAAAACCACACACCATAAAAGGTAAAGAAAGATTGAGTTTGCCTTGCATTCGAGACAATTTTTCTCGGAGAGCCGAGGCTCGGCCGCAATGGCGGTGCGGCACGGGCAAATCAGTTCGGGAAAAACGGCCTGAAATCGGGCCGGAATCGAAGCGGGCGAGCCGTTTCCAGCCCGCCCGTTCCTGGTCATGCGCGATGTGCGTCAAATGGCAGCATGGCCTGTCAGGAGCGCGTCTCCGCCACCGAGCCCGGCTCGGAGATCACGATGTCCACCCGCCGGTTCTGCTGGCGTCCCGACTCCGTGCTGTTGGAGGCGACCGGCTGGGCCGACCCCAGCCCCTGGGCGGCGATGCGGCTGGGGTTGACGCCGCGCGCGGTCAGCGCGTCGCGCACCGCCATGGCCCGCTCCTCGGACAGGCGCAGGTTGGTGGCCGACGAGCCGGTGGTGTCGGTGTAGCCCTCGATCCGCACGGTCCGTTCCGGGTTGCGCTGGAGGAAGTTGGCGAGTTCCCCCAGCCGCGCGTCGGCGCCGGAGGTCAGCCGGGCGCTGCCGGTGGCGAACAGCACGTCGCCCAGCGACATCACCAGCCCGCGCTCCGTCCGCTCCGCCTGGAGGGCGCGGATCTGGTCCTGGAGGCGGTAGGTCTCGGCGTTGGCGACGACCTGCTGCGCCCCCTTCATCGCCGCCACGTCCTGGGCGATCTGGAGCTGCCGGTTGGCGAGATAGGCCTGATGGTCCATCTCCGCCGTGTTGCCGTCGCTGCGCGCCTGCTCGCCGCGCTGCAGCGCCTCTTCGGCGCGGCGCAGCTCCAGCGTGGCGTTGCTCGCCAGCTGCGGGTTGGCGGCGGCGCCGGAATAGGACTGGCGCGCCTGGGCCAGGGCCGGGGTGTCGTCCGGGGTGGCACAGGCGCCGAGCGACAAAGCGACCACGCCGAGCGAGGCCAGGGCCAAGCTTTTCCTCACCGTTTGGGCCTTCCTTGTGGTGTGCATCACGGCGTGCCCTCCAGCGTGCGCGGGGAGTCCCAGGTCGAGGTTCCGCTCATGCCCGACGGGGCCAGGGGAGCGGTGGCGGACGCGGCGGGTGTCCGGCCTGCAGCGCCCGGCATACCGGTGTTGGGCAGGCCGGCGTTGGGGTTGGCGAGCGTGCGCACCGCGCTGGCGGCCTGCTGCGCCGTCGCGCGCTGCGAGCGCACGGTGGCGAGTTCGGCGTCGGCCTGCGCCTGCTCGGCGAGGCGGCGGGCCTGGGTCCGCTCGTCCTCGCGCATGGCGGCGTCGGCGGCGGCCAGCTTCTCGCGGGCGGACTGGAACTCCGCGGGGGCGTGCTGGAGGGCGCCAGCCCGTTCGGCCTGCTGGATGGCCTGCGCCGAGGCTCCGAGCTGGGCGGTCGGCGGCGGCACGCTGCCGGCGCAGGCGGCCAGACCGACCGACGCCGACAGGATGACAGCGGCCCTCCATCCCACCCTGGGCCATCCGAATGTCGAAGTGCTGTTGCGGTTCATGCTGCGGCTTCCCGAATGACCGCGGCGCACGGCCGCGGGAGAGTGAACGCCGCTCCAACGCGCCGCCGGGTGGAAAGTTCCTTGTCCGCACATCCGCGCCGGGAAACGCCCCGCCTGCGCGCAAGAAGACGGCCGGGGGAGTGCCCCGGCCGCAAGGTCTGCCTGGATGGGAGGGTGGATGGGGAGGGGCTTACTTCTGGATGCCGATGACCTGCTGCTGGGCCTTGTTGCCGATGCCGGCGGAGAGGTTGGAGACGGTGCCGAGGTTCTGATTGAACAGGGCGCCCGGCGCGCCGAACTGCATGGCCTTGACCTGCTGCTGGGCGGTGTTGCCGATGCCGACCGCGCTGTTGCTGACGGTGCCGGCGTTGCTGTTGAAGCCGCCCAGAGCGAAGGGCGCCTTCACCCCGCCGCCCATCCCGCCCGTCTGGACGCCGAAGACCTGCTGCTTGGCCTTGTTGCCGACCCCGGCGGCGAGGTTGGAGACGTTGCCCAGGTTGGAGGCGGTGCCGAAGGGACCGGCCAGCCCGCCGCCGGCCTGCACGCCCATCACCTGCTGCTGCGCCTTGTTCTGGATGCCCGCGGCGGTGTTGGAGATGACGCCCAGGTTGCTGGCGTTGCCGAGCGGGATGCCGCCGGTCATCAGGTCGCCGGCGAAGGCCGGGGCGGAGCAGAGCAGGACGGCGGCGGCGGCGATCAGGGTGGTGCGGCGCATGGTGTGGTTTCCTTCCGGTGTCTGGGGGAGTTGGCTTCTGGGGGAGTTGGCTGCCGGTTCCGTCTGCGTCGGGGCCCGGCCTGTTCGATGACCGGACAGTACGCCCCGCCGCCCATCCCCGCTGTGGCCTGCGCCACACTCGGGTGCGGTTTGCTTTCAGCGCCGCATATTTGACGTTCATCAAGACTCCATCCGGCAAAGCGGTGTTTTCTCCGTCCCCATGACCACCGACCTTCTCCTCGCCGCCCTGTTCCTGTTCGCCACCCACGCCGTGCCGTCCTGGCCGGGGGTGCGGCCGTGGCTGATCGCCCGGATGGGGCGGGGCGGATTCGTCGCCCTGCATTCGTTGGGCTCGCTGCTGGCGCTCGGGCTGTTCGTCTGGGCCTACCGCGAGGCCGGGGGCGGGGAGCCGCTGTTCGTTCCCGCCGGATGGGCGGCGCCGCTCGTCGTCGCGCTGATGCCGTTGTCCTTCCTGCTGATCGCCGCCCGCCTCACCAGCAAGGCTGGCGAGCCCGACGCCCCCAACCCGCCGCGGGGCATCTACCGGATCACCCGCTTTCCCGGCAGCATGGGGCTGCTGCTGTGGGCGCTGCTGCACCTGCAAGCCACCGGAGACGGGCGGCGGGTCGTGCTGTTCGTCGCGATGGCCGCCATCGCCCTGTTCGCCATGGTCAAGAACGACTGGCTGCTGCGGCGTGGTGCTGCCGGACGGGACTACCGCGCGGAGACTTCCGCGCTGCCCCTCGCCGCCATCCTGGCCGGACGCCAGCGCTTCCGGCCCGGAGAGATCGGCTGGGGCCGTGTTCTGGGCGCGCTCGCCGCCTATGCCGCGATGATCGCCGTGCATCCCTGGCTGTTCGGAGTCAGCCCGCTCTATTGGCTGTAGCGGGAAGGTTTGCGGCACGCCGCGCCGCTCCGCCTGTTGACGGTCATGAGAACAGACCGCCGAGGAGGGACAGCGCCATGGAGCATCACACCGGCCCCGACGACCCCCGCGTCCGCGAGCGCGCCCACGCCATCTGGGAGCGGGAAGGGCGTCCCGAGGGGCGCCACATCGAGCATTGGCAGCAGGCCGCCCGCGAGATCGCCGAAGAGGACGCCGTCCCCGGCCCGGAATCCGGCCTCCAGACCCCCGACAGCGCCAGCGAGCGCGCCCTGCACGAGGCCGCCGAGCATCTGCGCGGCGTGGACGCGCACAGCCACCACCGCCAATCGTCTCCGGCGGAAGGCTGACGGCGGCCCGTCAGTCCTCGTCGTCCAGGGACAGCTGGCGGACTTCCAACCGGGGATCGGGCCGTTGGGAACTGGGTTGCGGCAGCGGGCGCGGCTCCGCAGCCCGGCCCGCGACGGGCGGCGGCGCGGGGCGGGCCGGGCGCAGCGGCTTGTTCACCGCCCCCCGCGGTCCGATGCTCGGCTCGTCGCCGAAGTCGGGCAGGGGCGGGCAGCGGTCCATCACCGCGCGCATCAGGACGGCGACGCGGTCCGTCTGCTTGCGCAGGCCCTGCCCGCGCTCCCCCTCATAGAGCGGGTCGTCGAGGAACTTGCGGATCTCCATCAGCGCGCGGTACTCCACCCCCACCGTCTCGTGGGTGCCGATGGGCAGCGCCTTGACCCGCGCGAAGGTGTTGAAGAAGCCGAGGCTCTCCTCCACGAACAGGATCACCATGCGGGCGTGCAGGCGCTCCAGCGCGGTGGTCATCGGGCCGATCAGCTCCTCCATCTCCGACGGGGCGGCGTCCAACCGTTCCTGGGTCACCGCGGCCAGCGAGAAGAAGTCGCGCACCTTGCGGGAGAATTTGCGGTAGCGGCCCATCCCGCCGACCGACACGCGCTCCCGCGCCGCCGTCGCCAGTTCCGCGCACGTCTTCAGCATGTCGTCGAGCCGCATCAGCATGCGGGCGACCTCGCGCTGGCGCTGGGCCGCACTGACCATGGGGGCGGGCGGTGCCTGCCGGCGGGGAGGGGAGGGGCGGCCGATCATCAGACCATGGTTATCCTGATCCGGTTCGCCGGGTCTAGTTCGCCGTGCGGACGTTCAGCACCCGTTCGCTGCCACCGCGCAGGACGGTCACCTGCAGGGGCGTGCCGGCCCGCACCAGACCCATGCGGTTGCGGAAGTCGGTGGCGCTGCGCACCGGCCGCCCGTTCACCGCGGTCACCACGTCGCCGCTGCGGAAGCCGGCGCGGTCGGCGGCGGACCCGCGCTCGACCTGGGCGATGACCGCCCCGGCGTCGCCGGCCAGATTCATGCTGTCCGCCAGATCGGGGGTCAGGTCCTGGATGGCGACGCCCAGCCGGCCGCGCCGCACCTCGCCATACTCGACCAGCTGCTCCATCACCGAGCGGACGATGCTGACCGGCACGGCGAAGCCGATGCCGACCGACCCGCCCGCCGGGCCGATGATGGCGGTGTTGATGCCGACCAGCTCCCCGTTGAAGTTCACCAGAGCGCCGCCGGAGTTGCCGGGGTTGATCGAGGCGTCGGTCTGGATGAAGTCCTCGTACCCCTCGATTTTCAGCCCGCTGCGGCCGAGCGCCGAGACGATGCCGGAGGTCACCGTCTGGCCCAGCCCGAAGGGGTTGCCGATGGCGACCAGGAAGTCGCCGACCTTCAACTGGTCCGAATCGCCCCAGGTCAGGGCGGTCAGCTTCTCCGCCTCGATCTTCAGCAGCGCGATGTCGGTCGCCGCGTCCCGCCCGACCAGCTTGGCGCGCAGGCGGCGCCGGTCCTTCAGGGTGACGGCGATCTCCTGCGCGTTCTCCACCACATGGGCGTTGGTGATGACGTAGCCGCGCCGCGCGTCCACGATGACGCCCGACCCGGCGCTGACCTGCGGGCGGGCCTGCTGTTCGGGGACGTTGAAGAAGCGGCGGAAGAAGGGGTCGCGCAGCAGCGGATTCTCGGCCTGCGGCGCCCGCGACAGGACGGCGATGTTGACGACGGCGGGGGTGACCTGCTCCAGCATCGGCGCGATGGTCGTCACCCCGGTGACCCCGGCGGGCAGGGCCGCCGACGCGGGGGCCAGCCCGGCGCCCGGAACGCCGATCCCCAAAAGCCCGGCCACGCACGCCGCACTCGCAAACCGAAGCGCCGCGAACCGAAGCGTCGTCCTCATCGGCATTTTGTCCCCGTTCCTGTTGTTCCGAACCGCGCTCCTGCGGTTTGTGCCCGTCCGGGCTTGGCATGCCGGGCTTGGCGTGCCGGGCTTGGCGCGGCTGATGTGGGCAAACGGCGCCCTCGGGTCAAGCCTGCGCGCCCTTTGCCCCACCGCGCGCCGCGTCGGAGCAGCGGAGTATAGGGCAGCGGCGGCGGCGGGAGAATCCTCAATGCCGCGACGCGGCCTTCTTTCCCGGCCTCATCCGATGATTGACCTCCATGCGCGTCCTCCATGAATGGTTGCGTGACGGCGGGGTGCGTCATCGCGCTCCGCCCATGACTTCATTAAGACTTTGTTCAGCGGGATCTGCGAGGCAGAGGTGTGAAGGATTTGCCTGAAATCCAGGCCATGTCTGGTGTAACCTCAGTTTTCCCAAGACGTGCTTTTCTCCATGGCGGATTCTCAACAGCGGCCCGCCGACGGTGACGACGATGAGCGATGTTCCTCTGATGGAACTGACCGAGCATGACTACCTCCAGATGGAAGAGGCGCTGTCGCAGACCGCGCGCGGCCGCGCGTTCCTGCGCATGCGCGACCGACGATCCCGCGTGGTCGCGGTGGACGAGTTCCACCGGCTGACCGGCGCGCTGGAGCAGCAGATCAACCGGCTGCGCGGGGTGGAGCACGGCGCCTTGCCCCGCCCGGCGCCGGGCGGCGGCATGGGTGCCGGTTTGGGGGATGGCCTGCAGCTTCAGCAGGAGCTGATGTCGATCACCCAGGTGGTGCGCGAGACGCGCAGCGACATCGCAGCACTGCGCCCCGCCGACACCGGGTCGAACCGCATCGAGGCGGCGACCGGCGAGCTGGACGAGATCGTCGCGGCGACCGAGCGGGCGACCACCGACATCCTGAACGCCACTGAGAAGATCCAGGAGATCACCCAGGGCATCCCGCGCACCGATCCCGACATCGCGGAGATGGTCGACGCCATCGACGCCTGGAGCATCGAGATCATGACCGCCTGCGCCTTCCAGGACATCACCGGTCAACGCACCACCAAGGTGGTCAACACGCTGCGCTACATCGAGCAGCGCGTGAACACGATGATCGAGATCTGGGGCGTCGACCGCATCGCCACCGCCTCGGAAACCGCGTCCATGGGCGAGGGGGCGTCCCACCGCAAGCTGGGCGACACCCGGCCCGACGCGCATCTGCTGAACGGCCCGCAGCTCGGCGGACCGGAGGTTAGCCAGGACGACATCGACGCCCTGTTCGACACGCTGGCCACGCAGATCCCCCAGGTACTGGAGCGGGCCGAGCCGGCCGAGGCGCCCGCACCGCCGCCGCCCTCTCCGCCGCCGCCTCCCCCGCCCGCCGCTGCGAAGCCGGCCCCGCGTCCCGCCGCCCCGGCGCCCGAACCGACGGGCGGCGGCAGCGAGATTTCGCAGGCCGACATCGACGCGCTGTTCGCCTGAGGCGCCGATGGCGAACGACGGCTCCCACAAGTCCCGGATACGCTTGAGCCAGGAGCAGCTGGACCGGGTGTGCGAGCGCCATGTCCGCTTCACCGAGGGGCGGCCCAACGGCGCCCGCGCCAACCTGCCCTTCTTCGACCTGACCGGGCTCGACCTTTCGGGCCGCAACCTGACCGGCGCGCATCTGTCGGGCGCCATCCTGCGCGACGCCAGGATGCGGGGAACCATCCTCGACCACGCCGACCTCTACGGCGCGGACCTGCGCGGCGCCGACCTGTCGGAGGCGCGGCTCTACCGCACCGACATGCGCGGGGCGAACGTGCGCGGCGCCATCCTGGACGGCGCGGTGATGGTGGAGGTCGACCTGCGCGACGGCAGCGTCGCCAACCGCAGCGCCTCCGGCGAGCTGAAGGTGGTCGGCTTCGAGCCGGGACCGGCGGACATGGCCTCGGCCAAACTGACCAACGCCGACATGGCGCGGGCCAAGCTGTCGGGCAGCTTCGCGCGGGCGGCGGACTTCACCAACTCCCGTCTGTCGGGCGCGCGGCTTCAGCGCACCGATCTGCGCGACTGCAACTTCTCCGGCGCCGACCTCCAAGGGGCGGACCTGAACGGCGCCGACCTGCGCGGGGCAAAGCTGGACGGCGCCAAGGTGTCGGAGCTGGACCTCGTCACCTCCATCCGCACGGACGAGGAGGCCGCAGTCGCCGCCCAGACGCCCCAGCCCATCCCGGAGCCGGACGAGGACCCGGCGGCGGAGCCCGCCCATCCGGCGATCCCGGCGGCGGACATCGAGGTTCTTCTGCACCAGCACCTGCTGTGGCTCGGCACCAGCGGCCAGAAGGGGCGCCAGCTCGACCTGACCGGCCTGAACCTGGACGGGGCGGACCTGTCGGGCAAGGTGCTGACGCTCGCCAAGGGCTCCGGCGTCCGGCTGCGCCACGCCCGGCTGAACGGCGCGCAGCTCCAGGCGGCCCAGTTCGACGGCGCCGACCTGCGTTCCGCCGATCTGCGCGGCGCCGACCTGCGCGGTGCGAAGCTGGACCGCGCGATCCTCATCGACGGCTGCCTGGACGGGGCCAATCTGGGGATGCTGCTGATCAGCGCCGGAGCGAAGGTGATGCGCGCCTCGCTGGTGCGCGCCCGCATGGCCGGCGCCTCGCTCAGCGCGACGAACATGAAGGGCTGCGACCTGACTCTGGCCGACCTGACCGGCTGCGACCGCAGCGGCGCGATCTTCGACGAGGCCATCCTGGACGGCGCCCGGCTGGGCAACGCGTAGGGTTCGGAGCCGCTTCACCGCAAAGAAAAAGCCCCTCCCCGGCGGACCGGGAAGGGGCTTTTTTCTTGCTGCGACCGACGTGGGGCTAGGTCGCTCCCTGCGGGGCGATCTGGCCTCCGGGTGCGACGCCCGGCTGTCCGGTGACGGGCTCCGTCGCCTGATGGGTGATGACCGTCGGCGCGGCTTCCGGGCTCATCAGCGACATGCTGACGGTCGGGGCCTTCCATTCCAGGCTGTCGAAGGCGCCGCAATGGCCGCACAGGCCGCCCCAGCTCGGGCTGACCGCGTTGCAGGCGGTGCAGGTCCAGGCCGCGTCGGCCGGGGCGTTCGCCGCCTGGGCCAGCCAGGCGCGCGCCGCCTCCTCGTCCTGCCGCTCCGCCCGTTCCAGCTCGGCCAGGAGCTGGAAGACGCGGCGGGAGGGCCGCATCTCCAGGGCCTTGGTCAGATGGGCGCGGGCCTCGCCCCACAGCTGGGCGTCGAGGGCGGCGCGGGCCACGGCGAGCAGCGACTCCACGTCGTTGGGGGCGTGGTTGCGCAGCTTCTCGAACAGCTTGACGCGGGTCATCGGGTCGTAGCTCGACACCACCTCGCGGTAGGCCGAGGTCAGGTCCGGGTGCGGGTTGACGCGCCAGCAGCGCTCGATGGTCTTGGCGGCGTTCTTGTGCTTGCCGATGGCCATCTGCAGCCGGGCCGCGCGGGCCGCCGCCGGGACGAAGCCGGACAGCAGATCGTGCGCCGCCTGGGCGTGCGACAGGGCCGAGTCGGACCGGCCGCGGCGCTCCGCCTCGAAGCTGCGCTCCAGAAGCAGGGTGGCGCGGTGGCGGCGGCCGTCGTCGGGGTTGATGGCCCCGGCCTGCACGGCCTGCTGCAGCGTGCCCTCCGCCGCCGCCCACTCGCCCGAGCGGGCTTCCAGGTCGTACAGCGTGCCGAGCAGCCAGGGCGTGTTGGGCTGGAGCGACTGGGCGCGGCGGGCGAGCTGCAGCGCCTCCACCCGGTCACCGGCCTTCAGCGACTGCGTCAGCAGGCCGCGCAGGCCGAGGAAGGCGGTCTCCGGCCGGTCGAGCATGGCGGTGAAGTATTCCTTCGCCGCGCGGTCGTCGCCCTGGAGCTGGGCGGCCTGGGCCGACAGCAGCATGGTCAGCGGCGGCTCGTTCAGCAGCCCATCGGCCTTGCGGGCCATCTTGCGGGCGGTCGTGGCGTCGCCGGCGGCGACGGCGACCATGCCGCGGGTCAGCGCCTGATAGCCGCGCTCGCGCCGGCGCGACCGGCGGTAGCGGCCGAAGTTGCGCGGCGCGCCGAGGATGGCGCGGGCCAGCCGGTACAGGACGATGCCCGCCATCAGGGCGGCGACGCCGATCAGGATGGCGATGCCGAAGCCGGTCTCGACGACGTAGCCCTGCCAGTTGATGGCGACGGTGCCGGGGTGGTTGGCCAGCCAGACCGCGATCGCGACGACGATGGCGACCTTGATGATGAACCAGATGGCGCGTGTCATTGGGCCGCTCCCTTGACCCCGGCGGACTGCGACAGCAGGCCGATGGCGCGGTTGGTGAGCTGTTGCCCGGCCTCGTTGGCGGCCAGACGGGCCTTGGCGTCGGCGATCCACGGGGCGGCGACCTGCGCCGCCGGACCCTTCAGGGCCGCCAGCTCGTTGACCGCGCCGCCGAGATTGCCGGCCTGCAGCGCGGCTTCGGCGCGGGCGACCACCGCCGAGGCGCCGTCGCCGACCGCGTCGCCGCCCGCGCGGCGGACGGTGACCAGCGTGGCGATCTTGCCGGTGACCTGCTCCACCCAGTCGTTGCCCTCGCCCTGGTTGTCGGCGCGCACGATGTCGGACGCCATGGCGGTGAAGCGGTCGGTGAGCTGCGGCTGCGTCGGCACGCCCTTGGCGGCGTAGCCGGCCACGGCCTCCAGCGGCTGGGTCACCTGCGCGTCGCCCGACGCCACGGCGCGGACGGACTGGAGTTCCTGCTGGAACGGCTGCCCGGCGGCCAGCGCGGAGCGGAGCTGCCCGGCGGCGAGCACCAGCGCCTGGGCGGCGGTGGCGGCGTCGCGGCGGGATTCCACGGCCTGGTTGACGGTGGACAGCTCCTGCTTCAGCGCGTCCACGTCCTGGCGGATCTGCCCGGCGGCCTGGACCTCGCTGCCCACCGCGTCGACGCGCTGCTGGACTTGGCCGAGCTGCTCGGTCAACTGGGCGATGCGCGGATCGGGCTCGGCCGGGGCGGCGGCGGCAGCCTGCGGACGTTCCTCAAGTTGCTGGATGCGGGTGGCGAGCTGGCCGACGGCATTGTCCAGCGTCTGCTGATCGATGCCGGTGGCGGCCGCGTTGCCCTCGGCCGGGGCGGCGGGGCGCTGCTCCAGCGTGGCGAGGCGCTCGGACAGCTGCTGGATCTGGTTGCGCAGGGCCGGGTCGGGCTGCGGCGCGGGCGCCGTGGCGACCGGAGCGGCGGGGCCGCCAGCGGTGGGCCAGCCAGGGACGCGCGGGCCCCACCAGGGCTGCGACAGGGCGGCGGCGCCGACCAGCAGGGCGATCAGCGACACGGCGGTGGCGAAGCCGGCCCCGGACTTGCGCTCCTCGCGCGGCGCCTCGTAACGCGGCGGCTCGTAGGAGGAGGCGGTGTAGGCGGGGGCGGGGGGCTCTACCGGGGGCGGCGTCTCGCTCTTGACCGCGTCGGCCTTGAAGGGGTCGGCCTTGAACGAGTCGGACGTGAAGGAATCGGCCTTGGCCTCTTCGATCCGGGTCTCCTCGACCTTGATTTCTTCGCCCTTGATCTCTTCGGCCCGGATCTCCTCGCTCTTGATCGTCTCGGCCTTCACGTCACCGCCGGGCAGCGTGTCCGCAACAGGCGGCAGGGTGGAGGGGGGCAGGTCCGTGGCCGGGACCGGGCCACCGCCCGGCAGCGTGTCGGCGCCCGGCAGGGTGTCCTCAGTCTTGTTGGACTCGGTTTGGGCGGGCTCGGTCTTGAACGGTTCGGCGCTTCCGGGGAGGGGAGCGGCGGAGGCGATGATGGCGGCGTCCGGCGGCAGCGGCGTCACCGAATCGGCGGCGTCGGGAGCGTTGCGGTCCTCGCTCGGCGTGGCGGCTTCCAGGTCGGCTTCGCTCAGCTTGATCCGGTGCTTGGCGGCGGAGACGCGGAGGTCGGCATGGCGGGCCAGCGGGATGGCGCCGCGCTTCTTCCAGCCCTGCACCGTGGTAACCGGGATGTCCAGCTTGTGGGCCATCGGGCGGATGCCGCCGAAGCGTTCGATGATGCGTTCGACGGCGGGGCCGCCGGGCGTCTGGTTCTGGTCGGACGGCGTGTGGCCGTTCGGGTCAGCCTCGTGTTCGGAGCCTGGGCGAGAGGTCATTGGGTGCCTTCTGGTCGCAGTTGTTCTCAACGAACGCCACACAAGCCCCAAGCGGATGCGCTCAAGCCCGGCCCGTGCCGCCGGATGCTTCCGGCAGCAGGCCGAGCAGAGAGTCCTGCTCCGGCCGTGGCGCCACCCGTACGTTCTGCCACGGTGTCACTCCCAGCTCACCGTACGCGCGGGCGGCCTCCGCGACCGCGGGGCTGAGGCAGAGCGCGTCCACTGTACGACAGCGGTCGATGAGCCCGGCCTCGGCGACAAGCCTAACAAACGAACGGGCGGTACGGGGAGAGAAAAACAACACAGCGTCCAGTGTTCCCGTACGCAGCAGCGCCGCCGTGCCATCCGACAGCCGCGCGCTCGGAACGGCGTCGTACAGCGTTTCCCGCAGGATGGAAAATCCGGCCTCGCCCAGCATGGCCGACAGGTCGCCGGCGAGCTTGCTTCCTGCGACATGAAGTAGCGGACCCGCCGCTGCAGCGCAGCGTCGGCGCACCAGATCGGCCAGAGCGTACACGTCGCCGGACGCGCTTTCGACCTGCGTGAAACCAGCCTCGCGGGCGGCGGTCGCGGTGGCGTCGCCGACCGCATAGACCGGACGGTCAAGCCGGCTCGTACGTCTGGTGTAGCCCCGTACGCCGTTTGCGCTGGTGAAGAGGAGGGCCTGTACGTTCCCGATGTCCGGCTCCGGCCCGTCCAGCCAGCGGATGTCCAGCATCGGCTCCACCGATACGGCGAATCCCAGCGCTCGGAGACGGGCCGCCAGCGGCTCGGAATCCTCCGCCGGACGGGTGACCAGGAGGTGGGGACCCGCCATCGCCTGCCGCCCGTCAGCTCTTGAAGAAGTCGGGCGGCAGAACCGCCTTGATCTCCGCACCGGCGTCCGCGCCGATGGCGGCGGCATCGCCGGCGTTGCCGCTGCGCTCCGCCCGGAAGACCTGCCGCCCGTCGTTGGACAGCACCTTGGCCTTCAGGTGCAGCCGGTCGCCGTCCAGCGTGGACAGAGCGGCGATCGGGGTGCGGCAGGAGCCGTCGAGCATGGCGAGCAACGCGCGCTCCGCCGTGACGCGGGCCGCGGTGGCGGCGCAGTTCAGCGGGGCGAGCAAGGCGCGGGTGGCGTCGTCGGCGCTGCGGATCTCGATGCCGATGGCGCCCTGGGCGACGGCGGGCAGCATTTCGTCATGCTCCAGCACGGCGGTGATGCGGTCGGTCAGGCCGAGACGACGCAGCCCGGCGAGCGCCAGCAGGGTGGCGTCGACCTCCCCGGCCTCCAGCTTGGCGAGGCGCGTCTGCACGTTGCCGCGGAAGGGTACGACCTTGAGGTCGGGCCGCCGTTCCAGGATCTGGGCCTGACGGCGCAATCCGGCGGTGCCGACGACGGAGCCGGCGGGCAGCGTGTCCACCGTGTGTCCGCCGCGCGAGAAGAAGGCGTCGCGCGTGTCCTCGCGCGGCAGGAGCGTGGAAATCTCCAGCCCCTCCGGCATCCAGGTCGGCACGTCCTTCATCGAATGGACGGCGAGGTCGGCGCCGCCGTCGAGCAGCGCGTCCTCCAGTTCCTTGGTGAACAGGCCCTTGCCGCCGGCCTCGGCCAGCGTGCGGTCCAGGATGCGGTCGCCGGTCGTCTTGAAGACGACGATCTCGATGGCGCCGGGGGCGGCCAGATGCGGGTGCGCCGCGATCAGCCGGTCGCGGGTCTCGTGGGCCTGCGCCAGCGCCAGCGGGCTGCCGCGCGTGCCGATGCGGAGCGGTTGGGTCATGAGGCCAGTGTTCTAGGCGATCCACCGCGGTTTGCAAGCCCTGGTGACGGGCGTGCTACTCTTTGGTGAAACATGTCGCCGCGCGTCTCAGGATGCGCGCCGCGCCGTGACGACCATGCGGCGGCTGTCCACCGTCCAGGCGGCGTCCTCGAAATCGCCGGCCAGCCGTTCGATCGCGAATCCGGCGCTTTCCAGCATCAGCTCCAGCTCGTAGCGGAAGATCATCCGCCAGGTGAAACCGTACTCGGTCACCGCGATCTTGCCGTCGGGCAACAGCTCGTCGTACCAGCCGTGGATGCGCTGGCACTGCCCCTCGTCCAGGCGGGAGGCCATCGTGTTGCGGATGTAGCTGTTGCCGTTGTGCGGGCTGCGCCGCGGCTCCGACGGGCTGGGCTTCGTCTCGGCGTCCATCGGCAGCGTCAGCGGGTTCATCACGTCCAGCGCCAGCGTGCCGCCCGGCGCCAGATGTGCGGCGGCGGCGGCCAGCGCGCGTCGTTCCGCCGCCAGATCGGGAATCAGCATCAGCACGTTGAAGGGAATGGCGGCGAGCCGGAAATCCCGCACCGGCAGATCGAGCGCCGTGGCGTCCTGCCGCACCGGATGGACGCGGGCCTGCACCTCCGGCGCCTCGCGCGCCAGCTTCGCGCGGAGCTGGTCGAGCATGGCGGCGGAGACGTCGACCGCCCACACCTCGTGCCCGGCGCGGGCCAGCGGGATGGTCAGGCGCCCGGTGCCGCAGCCGATCTCCAGAACCGGGCCGCCGGCCTCCGCCGCGCGCTCCTTGTAGAAGGGGACGTCGCCCAGCATGCCGAGCCGGGCCAGCGTCGCGGCGTGCTCCGCCCGCGCCTCCCCGATCTCCAGCGACGGATAGTCGCCGTCGTAATAGACGATGCTGGCGTCGTCGTCGGGGACGTCTTTGTTCATGGAGGGCGAAACCCTGAGAAATCCGGGCCAAGACCCTATACCAGAGCGGAGGAGACGGCTAGTTTGGCGGTCATGATCGTTCTTGGAATCGAAACGAGCTGCGACGAGACGGCGGCGGCCATCGTGACCGACGCGCGGGAGATCCGCGCCGACGTGGTGCTCTCGCAGCTGGACGACCACACGCCCTATGGCGGGGTGGTGCCGGAAATCGCCGCGCGCGCCCATCTGGAGCATCTGGACGGGCTGATCCGCCGCGCCATGGCGGAGTCCGGGCTGGGCTTCGCCGACATCGACGCCGTGGCGGCGACCGGCGGGCCGGGGCTGATCGGCGGGGTGATCGTCGGGGTGATGACCGCCAAGGCCATCGCCGCGGCGCGCGGGCTGCCCTTCGTCGCGGTGAACCATCTGGAAGGCCACGCGCTGACCGCCCGGCTGACCGACAACGTGCCCTTCCCCTACCTGTTGCTGCTGGTGTCCGGCGGGCACTGCCAGCTTCTGGTGGTCGAGGGGGTGGGCCGGTACCGGCGGCTCGGCACCACCATCGACGACGCGGTGGGGGAGGCGTTCGACAAGACGGCCAAGCTGCTCGGTCTCGGCTATCCCGGCGGGCCGCTGCTGGAGAAGGCGGCGGCGCTGGCGACTAATCCGGGCCGCTTCGACCTGCCGCGTCCGATGGTCGGGCGCCCCGGCTGTGATTTCTCCTTCTCCGGCCTGAAGACCGCGGTGCGGCGCCATGTCGAGGAGCTGGGGACGCCCCTGTCAGGGGAGGATCAGGCCGACCTCGCCGCCGCCTTCCAGAACACGGTGGCCGAGGTGATGGCCGACCGCTGCGCCCGCGCCATGCGCCAGTTCAAGGAGATTCACCCGCAGGGCGGCGCCCTGGTGGTGGCCGGTGGCGTGGCGGCCAACAGGACGCTGCGCGCCCGCCTGCAAAAGCTGGCCGACCGCGAGGGCATGCCCTTCGTGGCGCCGCCGCTGCGGCTGTGCACCGACAACGCAGCGATGATCGCCTGGGCGGGGATCGAGCGCTTGCGGCTGGGCCAGACCGACCCGCTGGACTTCGCCCCGCGCCCGCGCTGGCCGCTCGATCCGACCGCGAAGCCCGCCATCGGCAAGGCCGGGGTCGGCTCCGGCGTGAAGGCGTGAGGATGAGTCCGGCATGGCTTTGACCTTCCGCACCGCCGGGCGCGACGACGTGCCGGAGATCGTCCGGCTGACCGCAGACGACGCCCTGTCCACCGGCGGCGATGTCTATGGCGAGCCGCTGGACCCGCTCTATTGGGACGCCTTCGACCGCATGGCCGCCCAGCCGGGCAATTCCATCGTGCTGGCGGAGCAGGACGGGCGGATCGTCGGCTGCTTCCAGTTCACCGTCACCCACGGGCTGGCCCGCCGGGGGGCGGCGCGGGCGACGGTGGAGGCGGTGAAGGTGGACGGCGCGTTGCGCGGCCAGGGGATCGGCAGCGCCATGATGCGGCACGCCATCGCGCTGGCCCGCGCCGAGGGCTGCGTGATGGTGCAGCTGACCAGCCAGACCCGGCGCACCGACGCCCACCGCTTTTACGAGCGGCTGGGTTTCCGGGCGAGCCATGTCGGGATGAAGCTTCTGCTGACGCCGGAGGCGTGACCGTCCGGGTTGCGGACCGAGGGCGCTCCGCCTAAACAGGCCGGCAAAACCTTACAAGGCACATCTTACAATCGGGGGGCATCCATGGCGGCAACGGACTTCCGGCGCATCGGCGTGATTGGCGGCGGGGCCTGGGGCACGGCGCTGGCTCTGGCCGCCCTGCGCGCCGGACGGGAGGCCCTGCTGTGGGCGCGCGAGCCGGCGGTGGTCGAGTCGGTCAACGCCGCGCGGGAGAACCGCGACTATCTGCCGGGCGTGACCCTGCCCGCCGAGTTGCGCGCGACCGGCGATCTGGGCGAGGTTGCCGCCTGCGACGCCATCCTGCTCGTCACCCCGGCCCAGCATCTGCGCAGCGCCTGCGCCGGCCTCGCCGCCCATCTGCGGCCGGGCACCCCGCTGGTCATCTGCGCCAAGGGGATCGAGCTGGACAGCCACGCCCTGATGAGCGAGGCGGCCGCCGCCGCGCTGCCGGCGGGGACCCCGCTGGCCGTGCTGTCGGGCCCGACCTTCGCGGCGGAGGTGGCGCGCGGCCTGCCGACCGCGGTGACGCTGGCCTGCGCCGACGCCGCGCTGGGCGCCCGCCTGGTCGAGGCGCTGGGCAGCCGCACCTTCCGCCCCTACCTGTCCGACGATGTGGTGGGCTCGCAGATCGGTGGGGCGGTGAAGAACGTGCTGGCCATCGCCTGCGGTGTGGTGGAGGGCCGCAAGCTGGGCGACAACGCGCGGGCGGCGCTGATCACCCGCGGGCTGGCCGAGATCACCCGGCTGGCCCTGGCGCTCGGCGGGCGGCCGGAGACGCTGATGGGGCTGTCGGGGCTGGGCGACCTGACGCTGACCTGCTCCAGCCTGCAATCGCGCAACATGTCGCTGGGCGCCGCCCTGGGCGCCGGCCGGACGCTGGCCGAGGTGCTGGCGGAGCGCCGCTCCGTCGCCGAGGGCGTCTACACCGCCGCCGCGGTGGTCGGGCTGGCCGGGGAGAAGGGCGTCGACATGCCGCTGTGCGCCGCCGTGGACGCCATCCTGAACCACGGCGCCGGGCTGGACGCGACGATCGACGGGCTGCTGTCGCGGCCGTTCCGCGAAGAGGGGCGCTGAGGGGGCGGCCGTCTACGGAATGGTTGCAAGATCGGATGGGTTTTGCGAGGCTTCGCGCCGTCATAATCGGAGTCCGTTCCATGTTCGCCCCGCCGCACCCGCTCGCCCTGCTGGCGCTCCGCGCCGTCGCACTGCTGGACGCCGGGCGGACGATCGCCGCCCGACGGAGCGGGGACGGGCGAAAACAGCGCGGCGCCTGAGCGACACCGCTGCGACGGCGGTCCCGCGCGTCCCGCGCGTCCCGCGCGTCCCGGGCGTCCGCCGCCGCTGCGCGCGCCCTTCCTCTGGTTGCACCGCTGAGGCACCCCGCGTCTGCGGAAGGCCGCGCGTCGCGGCACCTTCCGCAGCGGTCGCGGCTGCGCTAGGCTCCCGCCCGACCGAACGGAAGGGGTTCCCCATGCTGTACATGTTCCATTGCACCGACAAGGCCGGCGCCGCCCAGGTGCGGGCCGACAACCGCCCCGCCCATCTGGCCTATCTGGAGGCGCACGCCGACCGCCTGTTCGCCGCTGGCCCGCTGCTGTCCGACGACGGCCAAGGCATGGCCGGGAGCCTGCTGATCGTGGAGTGCGCCGACGAGGCCGCCGCGAAGGACTTCGCCGCCAACGACCCCTACGCCCAGGCCGGGCTGTTCGAGAGCGTGGAGATCCGGGCGTGGCGCCGGGTCTACCCGAAGTCCTGAGCGGGGGCGGACGACGATGGCCCGCTGGCTTCTGAAGTCGGAGCCCTTCAAATATTCGTGGGAGCGCATGGTCGCCGACGGCACCACCCATTGGGACGGCGTGCGCAACCATCAGGCGTCGAACAACCTGAAGGCCATGAAGATCGGCGACCGCGCCTTCTTCTACCACTCGAACGAGGGGCTGGAGGTGGTCGGGGTCGTCGAGATCGCGCGGGAATACTACCCGGACCCGAGCGACGAGGCGGGCCGCTTCGGCATGGTCGACGTGCGGGCGCTGCTGCCCGTGAAGACGCCGGTCACGCTGAAGACGATGAAGGCCGACCCGCTGCTTCAGGGCATGGCCCTGGTCAAGCAGTCGCGCCTGTCGGTCTGCCCGGTGTCGGACGCCGAATGGGCGCATGTCTGCGCGCTGGCCGGGATCGAGGCGTGACGGCTCTTTGGACTTGTTGAGGGAGGCTGTCTGCGGCGGCGGTTATTCCGCCGGTTCGCAGATGGCCGCCTGGAAATCCTGCGTGGCCTGAAGCATCCGGCGGGCCAGCGCCTGCATCTCCGCCGCGGCTCCGGCGAAGCCCGCGTCTTCCCCGAACGGCGCCAGGGCGGCGGAACCGGACGCCTCCAACTCGGCCAGCGACGCCGTACGCAGAGCCGCGTCGATCACCATCAGGCTGGTGCGGCTGCCCATCTCGGACAGGCGCCCGGCCAGTTCGATGCCAGGCCCGGCGCTGCCGCCGGTCGTGCCGTTTCCGGTGGTGCCGTCCGCGTTGGTCGTGCTGGCCATCCCGGTGCCCTGCTGTTGGGTGAACAGCATGCACGCTAACGATGCGGTGGTTAAGGCCGGGTTAAGCGGCCGCCCGAAGGGCGTCCTCATGCTTTCGTGCTATGCGCGACAAATAGTCGCGCTGTCGTGTCGTCCCAGATGCCGGTGAAATCAAAAGAACGGGCGATGCGCTGCAACAAAGTGGAACGGAAAGCCCCGATGGAGGGGGCGGACAATCAGCCGTTCTGCTTGTAGAGACGGGAACTTGTGTGGATAATGTCCCGCAACAGGGGCGGCCGGAAACCGCTCCCCAACAGCCCTTCAGGGCGTAACCAGAAGCACTACGGGGGAATCGCGAGCCAATGTCCGACAATTCGTTTTTTCCTGTTAAGCCGGAAATCGCCAAGACCGCTTACGTGGACGAAGCCGCCTACGCCCGCCTGTACGAGCAATCGATCAACGATCCGGAAGCCTTCTGGGGTGAGCAGGGCAAGCGCATCGACTGGATCAAGCCCTACAGCAAGGTGAAGGACGTCAGCTACACCGGCGATGTCCACATCAAGTGGTTCTACGACGGCACGCTGAACGTCTCGGCCAACTGCGTCGACCGTCACCTGGCGACGCGCGGCGACCAGACCGCCATCATCTTCGAAGGCGACGATCCGGGCGTTTCCAAGCACATCACCTACAAGGAACTGCACGAGCAGGTCTGCCGCCTCGCCAACGTTCTGAAGAAGAACGGCGTCAAGAAGGGCGACCGCGTCACCATCTACCTGCCGATGATCCCCGAGGCCGCCTACGCCATGCTGGCCTGCGCGCGCGTCGGCGCCATCCACTCCATCGTGTTCGGCGGCTTCTCGCCGGACAGCCTGAAGGACCGCATCGTCGACTGCGACAGCCACTTCGTCATCACCTCCGACGAGGGTCTGCGCGGCGGCCGCAAGGTTCCGCTGAAGGCGAACGCCGACAAGGCCGTCGCCGCGGCGCCGGGTGTCCAGCACGTGCTGGTCGTCAAGCACACCGGCGGCAACGTCGCCTGGACCGAGGGCCGCGACCTCTGGTACCACGAGGAGATCGCGTCGGTGTCCGCCGATTGCCCGCCGGAGGAGATGAGCGCGGAAGACCCGCTGTTCATCCTCTACACCTCGGGCTCGACCGGCAAGCCGAAGGGCGTGCTGCACACCACCGGCGGCTATCTCGTCTATGCGTCGATGACGCACCAGTACGTCTTCGACTACAAGGACGGCGAGGTCTACTGGTGCACCGCCGACGTGGGCTGGGTCACCGGCCACAGCTACATCGTCTACGGCCCGCTGGCCAACGGCGCCACCACGCTGATGTTCGAGGGCGTGCCGACCTATCCGGACATCTCCCGCTTCTGGCAGGTGGTGGACAAGCACAAGGTCAACATCTTCTACACCGCCCCGACCGCCATCCGCTCGCTGATGCGCGAGGGTGAGGGGCCGGTGAAGAAGACCTCCCGTTCCTCGCTGCGCATCCTGGGTTCGGTGGGCGAGCCGATCAATCCGGAAGCCTGGCTGTGGTACTACAACGTGGTCGGCGACGGCCGTTGCCCGATCGTGGACACCTGGTGGCAGACCGAGACCGGCGGCATCCTGATCACCCCGCTGCCGGGCGCCATCGGCCAGAAGCCGGGTTCGGCGACCAAGCCCTTCTTCGGCGTGAAGCCGGTCGTCGTGGACAACGACGGCAAGGAGCTGGAAGGCGAGACGGAAGGCAACCTCTGCATCTCCGACTCGTGGCCGGGCCAGATGCGCACGGTGTTCGGCGACCACGAGCGCTTCGTCCAGACCTACTTCTCGACCTTCGCGGGCTATTACTTCACCGGTGACGGCTGCCGCCGCGACGCGGACGGCTATTACTGGATCACCGGCCGCGTGGACGACGTGATCAACGTGTCGGGCCACCGCATGGGCACGGCGGAAGTGGAAAGCGCGCTGGTCGCCCATCCGAAGGTGGCCGAGGCCGCCGTCGTCGGCTACCCGCACGACCTCAAGGGCCAAGGCATCTACGCCTACGTCACGCTCAACGCCGGGGAAAGCCCGACGGAGGAGCTGCGCAAGGAGCTGGTGGCCTGGGTCCGCAAGGAGATCGGCCCGATCGCCTCGCCGGATCTGATCCAGTGGTCGCCGGGCCTGCCGAAGACCCGTTCGGGCAAGATCATGCGCCGCATCCTGCGCAAGATCGCCGCGAACGAGCACGACAGCCTGGGCGACACCTCGACGCTGGCCGATCCGACCGTCGTGACCGACCTGATCGAGAACCGCATGAACAACGCCTGATCGCGGCGTTTATCGGAACCTGTTACGGACCGGGGGCCTTCGTGGCCCCCGGTTTTCTTTTTTGGACCGTTACTTGGGCGTGGAGTCCGATCCGTCGGACGAGCCGCTGCCGGACTGGGACTTCACGGCTTCGGCGGTGCCGGGCTTCAGGCCGGACTCGCCGCTCGCCGCGTCAGGGACGGAGCCGATGCGGCCCTGCGCGCGGGACTCCGCCGCGTTCCTCTGTTTGTCGGTGCGGCGCTCGCCCAGAGTCGGGTCCTGGGCGCCGGTCGATTCCATCCAGGCTTCGCCCTGGGACGGCGGGGCGGCGCCGAGACCGCCCTCCATCGTCTTGGCGTCCTGTGCGGCGGCACCGCTGGACAGGGCGAGGCTGGCGGCCAGCAAGGCGATGGCGCCGGGGACGTAAGCCGAGACTTGGGTCGTCATGGTTCGCTCTCCTCCTTGGTGGGAGGGGCAACAGCGGAGCGAGACGACGGGTTCCCGATTCGTCCTTTGGTGGAACCGGGTTAGCCCATGCCCGTCCCGTCGCACCAGGGCTGGCGCCGTTCGCCGTGATAGGGGCGGGCGAGTCCCGCCTCGATCAGCGCGGCCGACAGGTCGGCGCCCCCGCCGGTCAGCACGCGGGCGCGCACCCGCCCGCCATACTTGTCGGGCTGGACGTCGAGCAGCCGCACCGGGGCGGCCCCGATCAGACGGCGCGCGTGGTCGCGGGCGGACTCCGCCAGTTCCCGCTCACGGGGGCAGCGGGCGCGCATCTCCGGCGCATCCAGCCCCTCCACCCGGACATGGGTTTCCACCACCTGACCCAGCCAGATGGTGGCGCGCACCAGCAGCGTGTCGCCGTCCAGAATCTCCAGAACCTCCGCCGGGATCGGGCCGGGCAGGGCGGGCGGAGCGGCCTGGACGGTGCCGGCCAGCGAAATGCACAGAGTGGCGAGCGACATCCCGGCCCATATCCCGGTAGTGCGGGGCCGACATGGGCTGACGGGCCTGTGCGATCCCATAGCGCGAACTCTCCCGGGTACCGGTTCGCGATGGGGCGAACCGGTTACAGAGTAGCGCGAGAACAGGAACGGATCAAGCACAACCTAGGCATAGTGTCCTGGTTGCGTATGTATTCAATTTCGGAGCAGGGGTGTTCAGGCAATCGGTCCTAAGGGTGGTCGGCTTAGAAGTCCGAGCAGCGGCCCTTGAACTCCCAATCGCCGAAGCGGGTCGGCTCCGGTCCCTTCGGACCGCCGATCTCGCCGGGCATCTGCTCGGGTCCCTTGGCCGCCTCTCCGGCCTTGGCGTCCGGGGTCCGGGTTTCGTCCGCCCCGGTCGCCGGGGAGGCGGGCGTCGCGGCGTCCTGCGGTGTCGCGCCGGTGGTCTTCGTTTCGGTCATGGCCGTCCTCTGGGGTCGGGTGCGGTGCCGGGCCATCTTGAACGATGCCTTCCGCCAAGCCCATATCACCAGACAAGCCCGGCGGAAAGCCCCGCCGGGGCCGTCTCGTCCAACCAACAGTGAAACCGTCCAGAAGATCGCCCGGAACATCGCCATGACCAGCTATGTGAAGACCACCATCCTCCTCGCCGGCCTGACCGCCCTGTTCATGGGCATCGGCTATCTGATCGGCGGCAAGGGCGGCATGATGATCGCCTTCGTCATGGCGCTGGGCATGAACCTGTTCAGCTACTGGAACTCCGGCGACATGGTGCTCTCCATGTACGGCGCGCGGGAGGTCGACGCCTACACCGCCCCCGAATATTACGGCATCGTCCAGCAGCTGGCCGAGCGCGCCGGCCTGCCGATGCCGCGCGTCTACATCATGGAGAACGACCAGCCCAACGCCTTCGCCACCGGGCGCAACCCGGAAAACGCCGCGGTCGCCGCCACCACCGGCCTGCTGCGCCTGCTGAGCCCGGAGGAGGTCGCCGGCGTCATGGCCCATGAACTGGCCCATGTGAAGAACCGCGACACGCTGATCATGACGATCACCGCGACCATCGCGGGCGCCATTTCCATGCTCGCCAACGTCGGCATGTTCTTCGGCGCGTCGCAGGGCAACAGCCAGAACGGGCAGGGTGGCAACCCGCTGGGGCTGATCGGCGGCATCCTGATCGCCGTCCTGGCCCCCTTCGCCGCGATGATCGTCCAGATGGCGATCAGCCGCACCCGCGAGTACGAGGCCGACCGCATCGGCGCGGAGATCTGCGGGCGCCCGCTGTGGCTGGCCGACGCGCTGACCCGCATCCACAACTACGCCCACCAGATCCCGAACTACGCGGCGGAATCCAACCCGGCCACGGCGCATCTGTTCATCGCCAACCCGCTGCACGGGCGCAGCCTCGACAGCCTGTTCTCCACCCACCCGAACATGGAGGAGCGGGTCCGCCGGCTGCGCGGCATGGCCGGCCCCTCCTTCATGCCGCGCAGCCCCTGGGGGTGAATCTGCCAAGCCCATCGCTCGACGGGATGTGCCGCGAGGTTGGGAACAAGATCGACACGGATTTCACGGATTTGGGCACGGATTTCACGGAATCCTCGATCCGTGCCTCAGTCCAGCCGCACCGGGCCGAACAGCTCCGTGAAATCCGGTTTTGATCCGTGAAATCCGTGTCGATCTTTGCCTGCGTTTGCCGGGTGCTGCGTTCAGGCGGGCTTTTCTGGCCCGGACGGTTCGCGGTTGCACGCCGAAAGACGTGCGTCTACCTTCGCTCCGCTTGCCGATTGTGGGGCGATCAGGGGGAACCGCATGTCCGACGTCACGAAATACCGCCTCGTCACCCGGTCCGACTTCGACGGGCTGGTCTGCGCCGTGCTCCTGAAGGAGCTTGGCATCCTCGACGAGATCAAGTTCGTGCATCCCAAGGACATGCAGGACGGCAAGGTCGAAATCTCCGACCGCGACATCACCACCAACCTGCCCTATGTGCCCGGCGTCCATCTCGCCTTCGACCACCATCTGTCGGAGACGATCCGCGTTGGCAAGCGCGACAACCACATCATCGAGGCCGACGCCCCCTCCGCCGCCCGCGTCGTCTACAATTACTACGGTGGCAAGGAGCGCTTCCCGACCATCTCCGACGAGATGATGGCCGCGGTCGATCAGGCCGACTCCGCCCAGTACGGCATCGAGGACATCCTGAAACCGCAGGGCTGGACCCTGCTGAACTTCATCATGGACGCGCGCACCGGCCTTGGCCGCTTCCGCGACTTCCGGATCTCCAACTACCAGCTGATGATGGAGCTGATCGACTATTGCCGCAGCCACGGCATCGACGAGATCCTCGCCCTGCCCGACGTGAAGGAGCGGGTGGACCTCTACACCGAGCATGAGGCGAAGTTCTCCGACCAGCTCGCCCGCTGCAGCACGATCCGCGGCAACGTCGTGATCATCGACCTGCGGCGGGAGGAAACCATCTTCGCCGGCAACCGCTTCATGATCTACGCCATGTACCCGGAATCCAACGTGTCGATCCACGTTCTGTGGGGGCTGAAGCAGCAGAACACGGTGCTGGCCTGCGGCAAGTCGATCATCAACCGCAGCTCCAAAACCAACATCGGCCCGCTGATGCTGGAGTATGGCGGCGGCGGGCACGAGGCGGCGGGCACCTGCCAGGTGGGCAACGACAAGGCCGAAGCGGTGCTGGAGGAGATCGTCGGGCGCATGCGCGCCGACGGCTGACGGGAATCGTGCCGGACCTGTTTCTCGACAAGACCCCGTTGTTCGATTCGGGGTGGCTGAGCGTTTCCGCCGCCACCAGCCGCGATGACGTGCTCCTCTGCATCGCCGAGGCCGAACGCCGCGCCGAGGCGGCGCTGGAGCGACTCGGGCGGACGCTGACGCAGGGCATCGCGGCGGCGGACCGCGACCGGCGCATCGACGCCCTGCTGGCGCTGGAGACGCGCGGCCTCCCAGCCTCCGGCGCTGCGGCGGACGGGGCGGTGGAGCGCGTCATGATGGAGGTCGGCTTCCGCAGGCGCGACCTGATGCCCCGCTTCCACGAACTGGCCGAGCATTGCCGCGCCATCCACCGCCGCGCCCTGGCCGTTGCGCGGGACGCGCGCTGGGCGCTGATGCTGGAACGCGCCGCCGCCGATCCCGGCGGGCCGTCCAGCCCCATCCAGGGAACCGGGACCCGCTACGTCAAGAGCGACCGCTACGACGCCCGTGCGGCGCGCAGCCTGCCGCCGGACGACCGCGTGCGCGCCGACCGTTTCCTCAAGCGGCTGGGCGAGGACCCGGTGCCGCCGGAGCTGGAGCTGAGCCCGCTGGAGGGGGCAGGGCTGGAGGGGACGGGGCTGTGGGCGATGAAGGCCGGCAACGGCAATCGTTTCATCCTGCGCCGGGGCCAGCTGCGGGGCGTCGCCTGCTTCTTCGTCGAGGACGTCGGCCCCTATCCCGACCACGAAGGCGGACGGCGCGGCGCGCTGGCCCGCTGAGGCGGCCCGCTGAGAAGAATCCGAATCCGCTCGGCCCTGCGCAGCGGCTACTCGACACCCGCCGTCCGGCGCGCTACATCCAGCGGCATGTCCGACGCCTCCCTCGCCGCGCGCTCCGCCGCCCTCGACCTTCTGCGCGATGTGCTGCGCAAATCCATTCCCTTCGACGATGCGTTCGACGCGCATCCGGAGTTGCGCGGGCTCGACCCGCGCGACCGCGGCTTCGTGCGGCTCCTGACCGCCACCGTGCTGCGCCGGCTCGGCCAGATCGACGCGCTGATCCAGGGCAGCCTCGCCAAGCCGGGCCTGCCCAAGGCGACCGTGCACGACATCCTGCGGCTCGGCGCGGCCCAGCTCGTCTTCCTCGGCACGCCCGCCCACGCCGCCGTCGACACCGCGGTGGAGCTGGCCGCGGCCAGGGGGGCCGAACCCTACAAGGGCCTGATCAACGCCGTCCTGCGCCGCATCGGGCGCGAGGGGGTGGAACTGGCCGCCCAGCAGGACGCCGGGCGCCTGAACACGCCGGATTGGCTGTGGCTGGCCTGGCGGCAGTCCTACGGCATCGGCCGCACCCGCGGCATCGTCGAGGCGCACCTGCACGAGGCGCCGCTGGACATCACCGTCAAGGCCGATCCCGCGGCCTGGGCGGAGCGGCTGGAGGCCACGCTGCTGCCCACCGGCACGCTGCGCCGCGCCGCCGGCGGCAGCATCACGGAGCTGCCGGGCTTCGCCGAGGGCGCGTGGTGGGTGCAGGACCTCGCCGCCTCGCTGCCGGCCAAGCTGTTCGGCGATCTGGCGGGCAAGCGCGTCTACGACCTGTGCGCCGCCCCCGGCGGCAAGACCGCGCAGCTCGTCGCGCAGGGCGCGCAGGTGACGGCGGTCGACCGCTCCGCCAAGCGGCTGGAGCGCGTGCGGGACAATCTGGCCCGTCTGAACCTGTCGGCGGAGGTGCTGGCGGCCGACGCCGCCACCTGGACCCCGGACCAGCCCGCCGACGCGGTGCTGCTCGACGCCCCCTGCTCCGCCACCGGGGCGATCCGCCGCCATCCCGACATCCTGCGCGTCAAGTCGCCGGAGGACATCGCCAAGCTGGCCAAGGCGCAGAGCCGCCTGTTGGCCCACGCCGTCGATCTGGTGAAGCCCGGCGGAACACTGATCTACTGCACCTGCTCCATCCAGCCGGAGGAGGGCGAGGCGCAGATCGACCGCATCCTGGCCCGCGACCGGCGCGTCGAGCGCCTGCCCATCACGCTTGAAGACCTAAGCAGCGGTCATGCGGGGGATGGCAATTTGGCCGAGTTGATCAACGAGCGCGGTGAGGTACGATCCCTGCCGGGCATGCTCGGGGACCTCGGCGGGATCGACGGGTTCTTCGTGGCACGGCTGCGACGGCTGCACGATTAGGGCACCACCGGCTTGCGGGGGTCGAGGCGAATTTGATACGACAACAGGATGCATCCCCCCGATCGCCCGATTGCCTTCAGCGAAGCGCCGGCCATCGCCTCCCCCTGCCGTGTGACGGGGTGAGCCGATGAGCGCCGGGCGTGGGAAAATGGGCCGCTTGCGGGACGGCGTCGCGCAGATCGCCTTCGGCAACCCGATCTACAAGCTGACCTTGGGCGGCCGCGCGCCGACCGCCCTGTCCGCCGTGCCGCCGGACCCCTGGCCGGGCGACGCCGGGGAGGGCTCGGCGATCCTGGCCGGCGTCTTCCGCTTCGGCGGGCAGGCCGCGGCGGCCGACGCCCACGGCGCGCCGAACTGGCGGGCCGGCGGCGCCGTCTGGCAGGACGCCCTGCACGGCTTCGAATGGCTGCGCGACCTGCGGGCGGTCGGCGGCGACACGGCGCGCCGGCGCGCCCGTTCGCTGGTGCTGTCCTGGCTGGACCACAACGGCGGCTGGAACGCCCAGACCTGGGCGCCGGAGGTGCTGGGCGCCCGCATCGCCGCCTGGATCGGCCTGCACGACTTCTACTGCGCCTCCGCCGACGACGAGTTCCGCGCCGCGGTCTTCGACAGCCTCGCCCGACAGGTCAAGCATTTGACCCGCGTGGTGCCCGGCGCGCTGGACGGCAAGGCGCTGGTCACCGCGGCCAAGGGCCTCGTCTATGGCGGATTCTGCCTGCCGGAGTATGAGCGCGCCGGCCAGGACGCGCTGAAGCTGCTGGAGCGGGAGCTGCCGCGCCAGATCCTGCCGGACGGCGGCCATGTCGAGCGCTGCCCCTCCGTTCAGCTGCGCATCCTGCGCGACCTGATCGACATGCGGTCGGTCCTGCGCAGCGCCCGCGCCGACGTGCCGGAGGCTTTGCAGCACGCCATCGACCGCATGACCCCGGCCCTGCGCTTTTTCCGCCACGGCGACGGCGGCCTCGCCCTGTTCAACGGCGGGCGGGAGGAGGATGCGGCGCTGGTCGACACGGTGCTGGCCCAGGCCGACGCCCGCGGGCGCCCGCTGAAGAGCGCGCCGCACACCGGCTTCGAACGGCTGATCGCCGGGCGGACCATGGTGCTGATGGACACCGGCGTGCCGCCGGTCACCGGGCTGGACGCCACCGCCCACGCCGGCACCCTGTCGCTGGAGATGTCGGTCGGCAAGGAGCGGCTGATCGTCAATTGCGGCGCCCATCCGGTGAAGACCGGTCCCTGGCGCGCCGCGCTGGCCGGCACCGCCGCCCATTCCACCGTCGTGCTGGCCGAGACCAACTCGTCGGAGGTGATCGAGCAGGGCGGGTTGGGCCGCCGCCCCTCCCATGTCGGCTGCGAGCGGCAGGAGAACGACGGGGCGGTGCTGGTCGTCGCCACCCACAACGGCTACAGCCGCAACTTCGGCTATCTGCACCGCCGCCGCGTCTATCTGGCGGAGAACGGCGAGGACCTGCGCGGCGAGGACATGCTGGAGCCGGTGATCGGCGCCACGCCGGAGCCGCGGCCCTTCACCATCCGCTTCCACCTGCACCCCGCGGTCCAGGCGACCCTCGTCCAGGGCGGGCAGGTGCAGCTGAAGCTGCCGAGCGGCGCCGCCTGGCGGCTGCGCGCGTCGGGCGGCACGCTGGAGCTGGAGGAGAGCATTTATCTGGGCAGCGGCGACGAGCCGCGGCGGACCACCCAGATCGCCGTCTCCGGACATACCGGCTCCGCCATCAAGACGGTGAAATGGGCCTTGCGCCGCGAGCGCAAGGGGGGGTAAACCGCGCGCATCCGCGGCGGACAGGCCGTGGGAATACGGATCGGTGCCTGTTTCGAGAGTCTGTGGAGTGTTCGCCCTGCGACCGTGATCCCCGCCCGGGCGGGGGTGACGAAGCGGGGTGTTTCGCTTTTCCGGATCGGTCAGGTCCCCGACGGCTCAGGTCCCGTCTTCCCATGCCCGGTTCGCCGCAGCCGGTTCCATGACAGCCAGGATGCCCCGATGAGCCCGCCGAACGTCGCCCACTCGCCCGCCCCCGATCTCGTCCGCATCACGCGCGCGCTGATCTCCGTGTCCGACAAGACGGGCCTCGTCGCGCTCGGCCAGGCGCTGGCGGCCAAGGGCGTGGAGATCCTGTCCACCGGCGGCTCCGCCCAGCGGCTGGCCGAGGCCGGCATCCCGGTGAAGGAGGTCTCCGACCACACCGGCTTCCCGGAGATCATGGACGGGCGCGTCAAGACGCTGCACCCGCGCGTGCACGGCGGCATCCTGGCCCGCCGCGACATCCACGCCGAGGCGATGACCACCCACGACATCCCGCCGATCGACCTCGTGGTGGTGAACCTCTACCCGTTCGAGGCGACGGTGTCGAAGGGCGCCGACTACGCCAACTGCGTGGAGAACATCGACATCGGCGGCCCGGCGATGATCCGCGCCGCCGCCAAGAACCACGACTTCGTCACCGTCGTCACCGACCCCGAGGATTACGAGGCGGTGCTGGACGAGCTGGCGACCCATGACGGCGCCGTCACGCTGACGCTCCGCCGCACGCTGGCCCAGCGCGCTTACGCCCGCACGGCGTCCTACGACGCGGCCATCTCCTCCTGGCTGGCCGGCCAGCTCGGTGAGACCTTCCCGCCGCGCACCACCCTGTCGGGCAAGCTCAGCCAGACCCTGCGCTATGGCGAGAACCCGCACCAGCAGGCGGCCTTCTACGTCACCGGCGAGCAGCGTCCGGGTGTGGCGACGGCGATCCAGCTCCAGGGCAAGGAGCTGTCCTACAACAACCTGAACGACACCGACGCCGCCTTCGAGCTGGTCGCCGAATTCGAGCGCCCGGCCGTCGCCATCATCAAGCACGCCAACCCCTGCGGCGTGGCCGAGGGGGCGAACCTGCTGGAGGCCTACAAGCAGGCCCTGCTGTGCGACCCGGTCAGCGCCTTTGGCGGCATCATCGCCGTCAACCGCCCGCTGGACGCCGCCACGGCGGAGGAAATCGCCAAGCTGTTCGCCGAGGTGGTGATCGCCCCGGACGCCGACGACGCGGCCCGCGCCCTGCTCGCCACCAAGAAGAACCTGCGCGTCCTGCTGACCAAGGACGTGCCGAACCCGGCCGAGCCGGGGATGATGGTGAAGCAGCTCTCCGGCGGCTTCCTGCTGCAGAACCGCGACAACGGCCGCATCACCCTTGACGACCTGAAGGTGGTGACCAAGCGCGCCCCGACGGAGCAGGAGCTGGCCGACCTGCTCTTCGCCTTCCGCGTCGCCAAGCATGTGAAGTCGAACGCCATCGTCTACGCGAAGAACGGCGCCACGGTGGGCGTCGGCGCCGGCCAGATGAGCCGCGTCGACTCGGCCCGCATCGCCGCCATCAAGTCGGCGGAGGCCGCCAAGGCCGCCGGCCTGAGCGAGCCGCTGACCAAGGGCTCGGTGGTCGCCTCGGACGCCTTCTTCCCCTTCGCGGACGGCCTGCTGGCCGCGGCGGAAGCCGGCGTGACGGCGGTGATCCAGCCCGGCGGCTCGATCCGCGACAACGACGTCATCGCCGCCGCCGACGAGAAGGGTCTGGCGATGGTGCTGACGGGGATGCGCCACTTCCGGCACTGAGGCGGGTGGGGGCTCATCCATTGCCCCCTCCCTAACCCCTCCCCCGCTGCGCAGGGGAGGGGACCATTCTCCCTCCCCTGCGAAGCGGGGGAGGGCCGGGGTGGGGACATCACGCCGACACCCTCAGCATGTCACGACCCCCGCCGCGCCCCCATCAGCCGCGCCAGCAAGGCGGCGGCGTCGGACTGCGGCGCTTTCCCGTCGGCACCGTCGTCCGGCTTCAGACGTCCGGTCGCCGCCATGGCGATGAGCATCGCCGGGTGCATCGCGGGATGATGGGGCGAAGGATGCCCCGCCGAATCGCTCTCCCCACGCGCCGCGGCGTGGTCGCGGGCCAGCGCCTCGTTGATGTGCGCGAAGGCCTCGATGTCCTTGATGTGCAACATGTCCGTTCCGCCCTCCGCGCCAAGTTCGTTGTGCGTCGCAGCAAAAGGCAAGTTAGCAGCTTCCGCTGGGTGAATCCGCCGTCATGCCGCGGCGGACTGTCGCACCGTATTCGCATCGCCCGGTGCCGGCTCCCGAACCGCCAGCATAAGCCCAAAACCGATCACGAAGAAAGCCACAACGCTCGCCATGCCGGCGCGCTGGCTCTCGAACAGAGCGGTGGCCAGCCCGAAGGCGAGCGGCCCGACGAAGCCGGCCATGCGGCCGGTCAGGCTGTAGAGCCCGAACATCTCGCCCACCATGCCCGGCGGGGCGAGCCGCGCCATCATCGACCGCCCGGCGGCCTGCGCCGGCCCGAAGAAGGCGCCCAGCCCCAGGGCCAGCACCCAGAACCACGCCTTCTCCGTCGCCAGCAGCAGCGGCACGCCGAAGGCGGTCAGGCCGATCAGGCTGACCAGGATGGTCGGCTTGGCCCCCATCCGGTCGTCCACCCAGGCGAAGCCGATGGCCCCGACGCCGGCCACCACGTTCAGTGCGATGGCGAAGAGCAGGATCTCCTCGAAACTCATGCCGAAGGCGTGGGCGGCGAAGATGCCGCCGAAGGCGGTGATGGTGTTGATGCCGTCGCGGTAGATCGCGCTGGCGATCAGGAAGCGCAGCGTGTTGCGGTATTTGCGCGTCTCCGCCAGCGTCCGGCGCAGCGTCGCCATGCCCTCCCGCGCGGCCTGACGGATGCCGAGGCCGGTCGCCGGCACGTCCGGGACGAACAGGAAGAAGGGGATGGCGAACAGCCCGTACCAGGCGGCGGCGAGAAGGGCGGTGGCGCGCACCGGCGCCTGCTCCGCCGTGTCGAGCAGGCCGAACAGCGGGGCGGGGGACTTCACGAAGACGAACAGGGCGACCACCAGACAGGCCAGCCCGCCGAAATAGCCGATGCCCCAACCCCAGCCGGAGATCCGCCCGAGCATCCGCGGCGGCGCCAGCGCGGTCAGGCTGGCGTTGTAGAAGACGTTCGCCAGCTCGAAGGCGACGGTGCCGATGACCACGCAGACCAGGGCGAACAGGGCGTGGGACGGGTCGGGCTTCACCCACCACAGGGCGGCGCAGAAGACCACAGTCAGGCTGGTGAACAGCGCCATCCACGGCTTGCGCCGCCCCGTCCGGTCGGCCACCGCGCCCAGAACGGGGCTGAGCAGGGCGATCAGCAGCCCGGCGACGGTCAGCGCCGCGCTCCAGCGCGAGGCCCCGGCCACCTCATCCCCGACCACGCCGCGGGCGAAGTAGACGGAGAAGATGAAGGTCGTGACGATGGTGTTGTACGACGAGTTCGCCCAGTCGTAGAGGCACCAGGACGCGATGGCACGGCGGCTCGGCGTGTCGTTGGCGGTGGTCATCGGTCGGATTACTCGACGGCCGGCGGTGGTTCGTCGAGGTGGACCGGGACGAGGTCGATGGTGGGGCGCTGGTCGTCCAGGCGTTGATCGATCCGGGCGCGCAACCGTGTCATCTGCGCCTGGATCGCCTCGATCTCCGCCTTCTGCCGTTCCAGATCCGACAGGTCCGGCAGCGGGACGGCGATGTCGGTGGCGATGCGCTCGGAAGACTCGTCGGTGCTCATGGGTTCTCTCCGGTTCGGCGTCGATCGGCTGGCTTCGGCCCGCGGGAAAACCCGAAGACTCGCGTTCGCTCAGCCGCCCACGCCGAACGAAATCTGGTTGTTGTCGTAGCGGGCGACGATGGTCAGCCGGTCGCCGGGGCGCACGTGGATCGGCGTTTCCAGATAGGTCATCGCCTGCTTCCAGTGGTTCGTCCGCGCCCGGCTTTCGGAGCGGTAGGTGACCTCCTCGTCCATCTGCAGGTCGAACCAGAAGGCGACGCCGTGGCAGGTGCCCTCCGCCGTGATCTCCACGGCGATCTCGTGGCCGCCCTCCTCGGGCATGTTGCGGGTGAAGTCGAAATCGAGCGCGGTGAAGGCGGCCGACAGCGGCGTGTGGGTGTCGGCGCCGAGGTCGATCTGCTGGTAGCCGGGGGAGCGGAACACGTCGAACGTCGACATGTCGAAGCCGCCGATGCGCTTCACTGGGTTGATGCGGGCCAGCTCCGGCGTCTCCACCAGCATGGCGTAGACGGTCGAGGCGCGCGGGATGATCGCGCCGCCGGGCTTCACCAGATGGGTGCGCGCGTGCTGCAGCACCGACAGCATGCGCGGCGCCAGCATGCCGATGTTGATGAGTTCCGACACGAAGACGTCGGCCTTCTCCGGCAGGTCGCCGCCCTCGCCCACCGACAGGCGGGTGGACAGCTTCGGAACCACGTCGATGCGGTCGGCGTAGCCGTTGTTGGCGACGGTCTCGCGGGCGATGCGGGCGAGGATCGGGTTGACCTCGCAGGTCACCACCTTCCGCGCCCCGGCGCGCGCCGCCATCATGGCGACGATGCCCGAGCCGGTGCCGATCTCCAGGACCAGCGAGTCCGGGGTCACCGCGCGCTTCAGCGCCGCCTCATAGGCGTCGTTGCGCTCGAAATCGTTGATCATCGGCAGATGCCAGCCGGGGACGGCGTTGGAATAGATCAGGCGGCGGGTGAACTGCACCAGCGGGTGGTCCGGCGCGATGGCGCGGGCGGCCTCGATGGCCTCCACCGCCTCGTTGGCGCGGTCGAGGCTCTGCAGCGTGTGGGCGAGGCCGACATGGGCGGGGACGAAGCGGGGCGCCGCCGCGATCACCACGCGGAACGCCTCCTCGGCCTCCTCCAGGGCGCCGCGGGTGCTCAGCGCCTCGGCGAGGTTGTAGCGGGCCTCCAGATACTCCGGCGCCCGTTCCAGCGCGGCGCGGAAGGCGGCCTCCGCCTCGTCCAGCCGGCCCAGCTCGCGCAGGGTGGTGCCCAGGAAATTGTGCATCTCCGGCGCGGCGTCGCGCAGGGCCAGAGCGGCGCGGAAGGCGCCCTCGGCGTCCTCCAGCCGGCCCAGCGCCTTCAGCGCGTTGCCCAGGTTGCCGTGAAGCTCCGGCAGGCGGTCATTGAGAGCGATGCCGGCGCGGAACGCCGCCTCCGCCTCCGCGGCGCGGCCGAGCTGGAAGAGCAGGCTGCCGCGGCTGTTGTGGAAGGACGGGTCCTTGCCGTCCTCGGCGATGGCCAGGGCGAAGAGGTCGAGCGCGCCGTCGGGATGGCCGGTGTGGGCGGCGACGACGCCCAACAGGTGCAAGGCCTGCGCGTTGTGCGGGTCGGTCGCCAGGATCGCCCGGCAGGCCGCCTCCGCCCCGCCCAGATCGTTCGTCCGCAGCAGGCGGATGGCGTCGTTCAGGGTCGGCTGGGGGTCGGTCATCGCGGCGGGCTCCGGTTGGGCGGACATTCCTTGGAATGGCCGCACCATAGCCGGAAAGCGGGCGGGACGCATGGGAAACCCTCGTCCGGACCCGCCCGAAGGGGGCCGGACGAGGGGTTTTCAAGCCGTTTACCCCGCCGTCAGTCCGCGGAGCTGCCGGTTCGCCACCGCCAGCATCGACAGGTCGACGTTGGGCTGGGTGCGCAACTCGGACAGCAGCTGCTCCACTCGTTCCACCACCGGGCGGCGGTGCGCGATCCAGGCTTCAACGGGAGCCTCCGCGGGAAGCTGGTCCACCGCCTCCAGAACGCGGGTGGTCAGCGCGGTCTGGTGGGCGAACAGGTCGTCCACCAGGGCGGCCACCGCCTGCTTCTGCCAATGGTTCTCCGCCTTCGCCGCGGCGGCCTTGTCGCGCAGCCATTCCAGGCCGAAGCGGCGGCCCAGCATGAAGTAGACCGCCGCGACGTCCGCGACGCCCCGCCCGGTGCGCCCGGCGATGCGGACGAGGTCGGGGGCGGCGGCCAGAACCGGCAGCGCCGCCATGCGGCGGGCCAGCTCGGCGGGGACGCCCTGCTCCTGGTAGGAGGCGACGCGGGCCGTCAGGCGGGCCGTCTCCTCAGCGTCCAGCACGTTGTCCAGACCGGCCAGGAGCGTTTCGATGCCGGGCCGGAAGGCCTCCGTCTCGCGGGCGATGTCCAGCGGCTGCGGGCAGCTTGCCAGGAACCAGGCGGCGGCGCGCTCCATGTGGCGGACCGTCTCCAGGATCATGCCGGTCTGGAGCGCGGCCGGGACGACGGTGTCGAGATCCTCGATCCCCGTCCACAGCGAGCGCAGGCCGAAGGCGTCGCGCACGATGGTGTAGGCGCGGGCGACGTCCGCCGGCCCCATGCCGGTCTTCTCCATCATCTCCTTGACGAAGGTCGGGCCGGTGCGGTTGACGAGGCTGTTGGTGACGCTGGTCGCGATGATCTCCCGCCGCAGCCGGTGCCGCCCCACCGCCTCCGCATGGGCCTTGCGCAGCGGCTTGGGGAAGTAGCGGGTGAGGTCGTCGGCCATGAAGGGATCGTCCGGCAGGTCCGACGCCAGCAGATCGTCGTAGAGCGTGATCTTGGCGTAGGCCAGCAGCACCGCCAGCTCGGGCCGGGTCAGCCCCTCGCGGTTGGCCATGCGGGCGGACAGCTCCTCCTCGTCGGGCAGATACTCGATGGCGCGGTTCAGCCGCCCCGCCTTCTCCAGCGACCGGATCAGCCGGGCCTGCGCCTCCAGCGCGTCGGGACCCAGCGCGCGGGCGACGGTCAGCGCCTGGCTCTGCAGATAGTTGTCGGCCAGCACCAGACCGGCCACCTCGTCGGTCATGGCGGCGAGCAGCTGGTCGCGCTGCTTCAGCGTCATGTCGCCGCGGACGACCACGTCGTTCAGCAGGATCTTGATGTTCACCTCATGGTCGGAGGTGTCCACGCCCGCCGAATTGTCGATGGCGTCGGTGTTCAGCCGCACCCCGTGCTGCGCCGCCTCGATGCGGCCGCGCTGGGTGACGCCCAGGTTGGCGCCCTCGCCGATCACCTTGGCCCGCACGTCGCGCCCGTCGATGCGCAGCGTGTCGTTGGCCTTGTCGCCGACCTCGGCGTTGGTCTCCTCCGCCGCCTTCAGGTAGGTGCCGATGCCGCCGAACCACAGCAGGTCCACCTCGGCCTTCAGCAGGGTCTGCATCAGCTCCAGCGGGGTGACGTGGTCCTTGGCGATGCCGAAGCGCTGGCGGATCTCCGGCGTCAGCTCCAGCGACTTGGCGGAGCGGTCGAAGACGCGGCCGCCCGCGGACAGCAGCGACGCATCGTAGTCCGCCCAGGAGGAGCGGGGCAGGTCGAACAGGCGCTGCCGCTCCTCCCAGCTCCGCGCGGCGTCGGGGTCGGGATCGACGAAGATGTGCCGGTGGTCGAAGGCGGCGAGCAGGCGGATGTGCTTCGACAGCAGCATGCCGTTGCCGAACACGTCGCCCGACATGTCGCCGACGCCGACGACGGTGAAGTCCTGCGTCTGGGTGTCGTGCCCCAGCTCGCGGAAATGGCGCTTCACCGATTCCCAGGCGCCGCGGGCGGTGATGCCCATCTTCTTGTGGTCGTAGCCGGCGGAGCCGCCGGACGCGAAGGCATCGCCCAGCCAGAAGCCGTGGTCCACCGACACCGAGTTGGCGATGTCGGAGAAGGTGGCCGTGCCCTTGTCGGCGGCGACCACCAGATAGGGGTCGTCCTCATCGTGGCGGACCACCTCGGGCGGCGGCACCACCGCCCCCTCGGCGTCGAGGTTGTCGGTGATGTCCAGCAGGCCGCGCATCAGCGTCTTGTAGCACTCGATGCCCTCGGCCAGCGCCGCCTCGCGCCCGGCGGACGGCGGCGGCGGGCGCTTCACCACGAAGCCGCCCTTCGAGCCCACCGGCACGATGACGGTGTTCTTGACCATCTGCGCCTTCATCAGCCCGAGGATCTCCGTGCGGAAATCCTCGCGCCGGTCGGACCAGCGGATGCCGCCGCGCGCCACCTTGCCGCCGCGCAGATGGACGCCCTCCATCCGCGGGCTGTAGACGAACACCTCGACCATCGGGCGGGGAAGCGGCAGGTCGTCGATGTGGCGGCTGTCGATCTTGAAGGAGAGGTAGGTCTTGGGCCGCCCGTCCGCCCCGGTCTGATAGGCGTTGGTGCGCAGCGTGTTGCACAGCAGGTTGAGGAAGCGCCGCAGGATGCGGTCCTCGTCCAGGTTCTTCACCCCGTCGAGCGCGCGTTCGATCTCCGCGGCCAGCCCCGGATCGTTCTGCGGGCGGCGGGCCGGGTCGAAGCGGCTGTGGAACAGGGCGACCAGCTTGCGCGCGATGGCCGGATGGCCGGCCAGCGTGCTTTCCACCACGTCCTGCCCATAGGGGATACGGGCCTGGCGCAGATACTTGGCGTAGGCGCGCAGCACCGTCACCTCCCGCGCGGTCAGGCCGGCGCGAAGGACGAGGCGGTTGAAGCCGTCATCCTCCATCCGGCCGTCCCAGACGGCGGCGAAGGCGTCCTGGAACTTCTCCTTCACCATCGCGCAGTCGATGGGCAGCCCGTTCTGCGAACGCGCGGTGAAGTCGTGAATCCACACCGGGGCGGCATGGCCGGCGATGGCGATCTCGAAGGGGGCCTCGGTGATCACCTTCAGGTCCATGTGCTCCAGCATGGGCAGCACGTCGGACAGCGGCACCGGGCGGCCTTCGTGGTAGATCTTGACGTGCAGCTCGTCCCCTTCGGCCTCCAGCGGGCGGTAGAGGTTGATGCCCAGCGTGCCCTGGGCCGTCGCCTTCTCAATGCGGTCGATGTCGAAGACGGCGGCCTCCGCGTTGAACTCCTCGCGGTAGGCGGTGGGGAAGGCGTCGGCGTAGCGGCGGAACAGGGTGCGTCCCTGCTCCTCGCCATGGGCCTCGACCAGCGCGTCGCGCAGATGGTCGTCCCAGCCGCGCGACGCCTGGACCAGTCGCGCCTCCAGATCGGTCGCGTCGACGGCGGGCACGCGGCCCGGCTCGGTCCGGATGATGAAATGCAGGCGGGCCAGCACGCTTTCGGTCAACTGCGTGGTGAAGCCGGTGCAGGTGCCGTCGTAGGCGGCCTCCAGGATGGACTGGATGCGCCGGCGCAGCGTCGTGTCGTAGCGGTCGCGCGGCACGTAGACGAGGCAGGAGGCGAAGCGCTCGAACGGGTCCTTGCGCACGAACAGGGCCAGCCGCTGCCGCTCCTGCAGGTGCAGGATGCCGACCGCGATGTCGAGCAGCTCCGGCACCTGGATCTGGAACAGCTCGTCGCGCGGGTAGGTCTCCAGGATGTGCAGAAGCGCCTTGCCGTCATGGCCCTGCGGGTCGAAGCCGGCCAGCTCCATCACCTCCGCGACCTTGCGGCGGAGGTAGGGGATCTCGCGCGGGCTGCGGTTGTAGGCGACGGAGGTGAAGAGGCCGGCGACCAGCCGCTCGCCGACGATCCGCCCCTCGGCATTGAAGCGCTTGACGAGGATGGCGTCCATCGGGACGGAACGGTGCACGGGGGAGGGGCGGTTGCCCTTGGTCACCATCAGGACGCGCGGGTTGCGCAGGAAGTCGCGCACGTCGGGCGGCAGGGTGGCGTAGTTGCGCAGCCCGTCGAAGACGGTGACGGAGTCGTCGCGCAGGATGCCCAGACCGCTGCCGGCGACCAGTCCCAGCGAGGAGTCCGCCCCGTCGGCGCCGCTCTCGAAGCGGTATTCGCGGTAGCCGAGGAAGGTGAAATGGTCGTCGTCGGCCCAGGACAGGAAGGCCTTGGCCTCGTCCACCTCGTCGTCCGGGATGATCGCCGGGACGGCGGCGCGGGCGCAGTCGGCCTCCACGATGGCGGCGCGCACCTGCTGGCGCATGGCCCGCCAGTCGGCGACGGCCGCGCGCACGTCGGCCAGCACGCGCTCCAGCCCGTCGCGGGCCTGGTCCAGCGCGGCGGCACCGGTGACCGCGCCGACCTCGACATGCATGAAGGATTCGGGGGCCGCGTCGGTGGGGGCCGCGGCCGGCTCGTACATCTCCACGAGCTGGCCGTCGGCGTCGCGCTTGACCCGCACCACGGGGTGGATGACCAGATGGACGGTCAGCCCCTGGCGGTTCAGCTCCGCGGTCACCGAATCGACCAGGAAGGGCATGTCGTCGTTGACGATCTCCACCACCGTGCGGTGGGACTGCCAGCCATGCTCCTCGACGCGCGGGTTGTAGACGCGGACCTTGGCGCGGTCCGCCGCCTCGCGCTGCTGGCCCCATTGCCACATGGCGAGCGCCGCGCCGTAGAGCTGCTCCGCCGGAGCCTGGATGATGTCGTCGGGCGGGACGTTGTCGTAGAACTGCCGTACGAAGCGCTCCGCCGGTGCGGCGCGGGTGCGGCCCAGCCGCTCGCGAACCTGCCGCACGACCTCTTCGGTCAGCTCGTCCTTGAGCTGTTCGGCCCTGAGAGCCATCGCTCCAATCCTTCCCTGATTTTTTGCGGCGGTTGGCCGCCGTTGTAGGCAAGAGGGTAGCCGATTTGCCGCGACAGGCAACAGGCGGAGGGGCGTAACCGGAAGAGGCGGTCATTACGGAGAAGCCCTTCGTGTCCAAATCGATGAAAGTTGAATGAGTCGGGAAGTGGGCGTATTTTTTGTGCAGGCGTGCTCCTGGCGCGCAACCACCGAGACGATCATGCCCAACGACGACGCCCGCCCGCCGGAGGCCAACCCGGTTCCGCCCGCCAAGCCCCGCCTGCATGTGCTCGTGGTCGATCCCGACCCGGCGCTGGCCGGGCTGACGCGCGCCGCGCTCGACGGCTTCGCGCTGGATGGGGCGCCGGTGTCGGTGCTGACCGCCGCGACCGCCGCCGAGGCGCGGGAGGCGCTGTACCGCAACCCCAACACCGCCGCCGTCCTGCTGGAGCCGGTGTTGGACCCCGCGGCGGATGGGCCGCCCGAAGGGCTCGCCTTCATCGACCATATCCGCAAGGATCTGGGGAACAGCCGCGTCCGCATTCTGGTCTGCACCGCCCATCCCGAGCGGGCGCCGGAAGAGGCGGTGGTGGAGGGCCACGACGTCAGCGACTACCGCCTGAAGGACGGGTTGACGGCGCGCACCCTGCGCACCGCCGTCGTCCCGCGGCTGCGCGCCTTCATCAACCTGCAAACCCAGGCGGCCGGGCGCAAGGCGCTGGCCCGCATGCTGGTGGCGACCACCGGCCTGCTGGAGATGCGCACCCCGGACGTGCTGTTCCCCAACATCCTGCCGCGCGTCGTCGGGCTGCTGGGCATCGGGCGGCACGCCCTGCTGTGCATCCAGGGCGACACGCTGCCGCGCGACCGCCGCATCCGCGTGCGCGCCTCCACCGGGCGCTTCGCCAAGTGGAAGGATGTGGACGTCGCCGAGCTGGGCGAGCCCAACGTCGCCGCCGCGCTGGAGCGGCTGAGCCCGAGTTCCGAAACCATCGTGGAGCCGGGCTACTGCGCCCTGCGGCTGCGCGCCCACGGCGGAATCATCGGCATGATCTACGTCGAGGGCCACAACAACGAGGGCACCGCGCGCGAGTGGCAGCTGCTGGAGCTGTTCCGCAACAAATGCTCCATCGCCTTCGAGAACGCCCTGCTGTTCGAGGAGCTGAACACCGCCCAGAAGGCCACCGTCCTGGCCATGGGGTCGCTCGCCGAATACAAGGACAACGCCGCCGCCGGCCATCTCCAGCGCATCGAGCGGCTGGTCGGCGACATCGCCCGCGAGCTGCGCGTCCACGGCCGCTTCGCCGACGAGCTGGATGAGGAGCTGGTGGAGAAGGTCGGGCTGGCCGCCCTGCTGCACGACGTCGGCATGCTGAGCGTGTCGGACGAGACGCTGGGCATCCCCGGCGAGCTGGCGAACAACGACATGGCGGCCATCCAGCGCCACACCGTGATCGGCCACCGCATCCTCAGCGAGGCGGCGCTGCCCCTGCGCGGGCGCAGCCTGCTGTCCATCGCCGCGGAGATCGCCCGCTACCACCACGAGCGCTACGACGGGTCGGGCTACATGGAGGGGCTGCGCGGCGGGGCCATTCCCGTGTCGGCGCGGATCATGGCCGTGGCCGACGTGTTCGACGCCCTCATCACCGACCGCCAGTACCGCAAGGCGTGGGGGGTGGAGCACGCCATCACCTGGATCGCCGAACGGGCGGGCAAGGACTTCGACCCGCTGGTGGTCGAGGCGTTCCTGACGGTGGTCCGCCGCATCCAGGCCGAGGAGCCGGACTGGTTCCCCAGGCCCGAGGGCGGCAACCAGGGTCTTCTGGTCGCGGCGATCGGGCGCAAGCTGCGCGCCCTGTTCGGCAACCGGGCCGAACCGATCAACTGACCTCCGTCATCGCGTGATGGAAACGGACCGAGCGGCCTTTCCCAGGTGGAAAGGCCGTTTTGCCGAGGTCTTCGGGTAACGATGACCGGCGCGGCAATGTGTCAATTTCTCACTCTGGTTGCGCCATAAATACTATTGTGTACGATAAATCGTGTTACTATGAATTGTGCAACCGTTACCGCGGGGGCGCTCCTTGGCGGCGCTCCGTTGTGGTGATCTTGCGGCAGCATTTGGCGGAGCCGACCATGAAAGCCAGACGTTTCTTTTCCACTCTTTTGACCTCCTGTGCCCTGATGTTGGGCGCGACGGCTGCCCAGGCCGCCTACCCGGACAAGCCGATCACCATGATCGTCGCCTATGGGGCCGGCGGATCGACCGACGTGACCGCGCGCATGCTGGCGCCCTTCATCGAAAAATATCTGGGCGGCGGCGCGCGGATCGTGGTGATGAACCGCGGCGGCGCCGGGGGGGAGATCGGCTTCGCCGCCATCGCCGACGCCACGCCGGACGGCTACACCATCGGCTTCATCAACACGCCGAACGTCGTCACCATCCCGATCGAGCGCAACGCCCGCTTCACGCTCGACCGGCTGGACCCGCTGGTCAACATCGTCGACGATCCGGGGATCATGACGGTCCATGGCGACAGCCCCTACAAGACGGTGGAGGATCTGGTCGCCCAGGCCAAGGCCAACCCGAACACCATCACGCTGGGCTCCACCGGCGTCGGGTCGGACGACCATCTGGGCATGCTGCTGCTCCAGCGCCAGGCGAACGTCCGCTTCACCCATGTGCCGTTTCCCGGCAGCGCGGAGAACTACCGCTCCATGCTCGGCCGCCACACCCAGATCTGCGGCCAAAACCTGGGGGAGGGGCTGCGCGGCAAGGCCGGCGGCGACAACATCCGCATCCTGGGCGTGATGAGCACGCAGCGTTGGGACATGGCGCCCGACCTGCCGACCTTCAAGGAACTGGGCTACAACATCACCATGGCGTCGCTGCGCGGCGTCGGCGCGCCGAAGGGCCTGCCGCCGGAGATCCGCACCAAGTTGGTGGAGGCGGTGACCAAGGCCGCCAACGACCCGGAATTCCAGAGCAAGGCCCGCGACACCTACCAGCCGCTGCGCATCCTCGACTCGGAAGCCTTCTCCGCGGAACTGAAGGAACTGGACGGCGATTTCCGCAACCTCTGGCGCGAGTTCCCCTGGTTGAAGTGATTGGGTTGAAGTGATTGGGCTGAAGTGATCGGGGCAAAGCAAACAGGCGAGGCCGCATAGGAAAGGCCCCTCTTCCACATGGAAGAGGGGCCTTTTTCATGGGCGATGCCCTGACGGGTCAGGCCGCGGTGATGCGGGTGATGAAGGCTTCGATCTCGTTGTCCAGCCGGTTGAAGCTGCGCGACAGCTCCTCGGTCGTGGTCTGGACGGCGCCGGCGGAGTGGCCGGTGGTCTCCGCCGCCTGCTGCACCAGCCGCATTTCCTGGAGCACGGCCACCGTATCGGTGGCGGCGCGCTGGGAGCGCTCGCTGATGTCGCGGGTGGCGGCGTCCTGCTCCTCCACCGCCGCGGCGACGGTGCTGAGCGATTCGTCGACCTGCCGGATGGTGTTGACGATGGCGCGGATGGCGTTGACCGCCGCGGTGGTCGCCGCCTGCACCGCCGCGATTTCCGCGCCGATCTCGTCGGTGGCCTTGGCGGTCTGGTTGGCGAGGCTCTTGACCTCCTGCGCCACCACGGCGAAGCCCTTGCCGGCCTCGCCGGCGCGGGCCGCCTCGATGGTCGCGTTCAGCGCCAGCAGGTTGGTCTGGCCGGCGATGTTGTTGATGAGGCCGACCACCTCCTCGATCTTCCGGCTGGCCTCGCTGAGGCCCTGGACGATCGAGTCGGTCCGCCCCGCCTCGTCCACCGCGCCGCGGGCGAGCTGGGTCGACTGGGTGATGGAGCGGGTGATCTCGTCGATGGAGGCGCGGAGCTGTTCCGCCCCGGCGGCCACGCTCTCCACCTCGCTCGTCGCCTCCTGCACCGCATGGGCGACCGAATCGCTGTGATGGCTGGTCTGGCGGGCGTTCTCCAGCATGACGTTGGCTTCCCCGCGCATGGAGTCGGCGGAGCGCACCACCTCGCCCATCATCGCCTTGACCGACGCCTCCAGGTCGGCGGCGAGGCTGTTCATGGCCCGGCGCTGCTCCTCCGTGGCGCGGGCGCGCATGGCCTCCTGCTCGCGCGCCATCTCCTGGACGCGCAGCGCGTTCTCCTTGAAGACGCGGACGGTGCGGGCCATCTGGCCGATCTCGTCGCCGCGCTCGGCGGCGGGCACCTCGTCCTCCAGCCGGCCCTGGGCCAGCCGTTCCATGACCGTGGTCAGGCGGACCACCGGACGGGCGATGTTGAAGCCGATGAACAGCGCCACGCCCACCGTGATGAGCAGGGCGACGATCGCGGCGGCGACGAAGGCCTGGGTGGTCGCGTCGACCGACGCGTTCACGTTGGCGTAGGCGTCGGCCGACTGCTGGCGCTGGTAGGTCAGGTAATCGCGGGCGGTGCCGTTCAGGCGCCCATAGGCCGCCTGGACCTCCTGCAGGAAGTCGAGCGGATCGACGCCCATCTTCAGAAGATCGAGGAAACTGGTCACCTTCGCCTGATAGGCGGAGGTGTCGGAACCGAAGCGCTGGAGGATCTGCCCCTCCTCCTCGGTCGCGGCCGACTGGCCCTTCATCTTGTCCGCCTGGACCTTCAGCTTGGTGATCTGTTCGGTCAGGGCCTTCGATTCATCCTCGACCGCCTTGGGGGAGGCGTTGGCGGTGCTGAGGATCACCGTCCGGTAGAGGCCGGCGTGGGCGACGGTCAGCGTGTCGGTCAACGCCTGGACGTCCGCTTCCCGCGTGAAGGAGCGGTTGAACAGCGTGTCCAGCAGGCGTGACTGTTCCGTGATGGCGGAGCCGCCGAGCAACGCGATGGCAAGCATGCCCAAAATCGCTGTCGCCGCCGGGATTCCCATTTTGGTGGGAATGTGGAGGTGATTGAGGAAAGTCATGGAGCACCTGCTTCAACCATTGGCCGGTCCGTTGGCGCCGGATGGTCAGCCGGATGGTCATGGGGGCTGGAACCGCACCCGCCGCAGGCCGGTCGGCCGGCGGCGGACGGTTTCGGGGACGGGCCGGACCCGGACGGACCAGCCCGCCCGGATCGCTTCAGCCCCGGATCACTTCAGCCAGGGCGACGACTGCCACAGCGACTTCAGCTCGCCGTCGAGCTGCTTCAGTTCCGCCGCGAAGGCGTCGGGGCCGAGGACGCGCAGCGGCTGGAAGGTTTCCTTGGCCTCGGCCTTCGCCACGAACTCCGGATCGGTCGCGGCCTTGGTGACGGCGTCCACTAGCTTGGCGCGCACGTCGGCGGGCAGGCCCTTCGGCGCGCAGACGCCGCGCAGCGAGGCCATCAGCACCGGGTAGCCCTGCTCCGCGAAGGTCGGGATGTCCGGGGCGGCCTTCCAGCGCTCCTTGCTCATCACGCCCAGCACGCGGATCTGGTCGGAGGCCTGGCCGCGCAGCCCTTCGCCAAGGTTCTGGCCGCTGATCTGGATCTTCTTGGCGAGCATCGCCTTGTAATTGGCGGCGGAGCCGGAGAAGGGCACGTGGGTGAACTGCACGCCCGCCTGGCGCTGCACCAGCAGCATGGCGAGCTGGTCGTCCGAACCCACGCCGGTGGTGCCGACGGTGACGGTGTTCGGGTTGGCCTTGGCGTGCTCCGCGACGTCCTTCAGCGTCTTGAAGGTGCTGTCGCCGGGAACGCTCCACACGCCCGGATCGTCGACGACGTTGACCAGCGGGTCCAGCCGGTCCGCCGAGAAGCGGGCCTGACGCTCGATCGGGATCGACACCATGTTCGGCGTGTTGCAGAAGCCGATGGAGTAGCCGTCCGGCGCGGCGTCGGCGATGGCCGCGAATCCGATCTCGCCGCCGGCGCCCGGCTTGTTCACCACCTCGATCCGGGTGCCGCCCAGATGCTTCTCGATGAAGGGAGCCAGCAGGCGCGCGGTCACGTCGGTCGACCCGCCGGCGTCGTAGGCGACGACCACGGTGATCGGCTTCTCGGGATAGGCGGCCCGGGCCGTCGACAGAGCGGTCGTCGACATGGCCAGCGCCAGGGTCCCGGCCGCCAGCGCCAGGAACTTGCTGCGAATGATCATCTGGATGCCCTTCTTTCCTGCGGTATTGCGGAAGACCCCTTGGCCGCGGGCGCGGTGGGGTCCCGGGAGATCCCGCCCGTCCCGATGCGGACACAGGCTGGGCCTCCTTTTCTGAAATTCTCGTAAAGATCGACGGTCATTGATTTTGACGGCATTGAATCGGTCGGTCAGGAGCGACACGAAAAACCATCCTGCATTTGTGCAGAACAGATGCATACTTCGGTATGTCTGTCTTCGTGGGCGGCCGATCCCGTCGCCGGCATGCCGGCGGCGTTCGGTCGTCGTTCTCGCGAAAAGGAGCGGTTCATGGACCCAACGCTGTCAAATCGATCCGATGAAAGCGGTTTAGACGCTTCAAGGTGGAAGATACAACGTCGTTATTCGTGTATCAATCGTGCTTGCCGGATCGGGCATCCGGAAATTACAGCGATTTTCGGCGAATGCTTTCTATCGGGCGTGGTTCCCTGGAGTTCCGCGCGATATGGCGTGCGTGATGAGCGTCAAATGGACGCATAATGAAAGTCGCATGCGGCGAAATGACCGCATCAGCCCATCGCCACCATGAAGGCGACGGAAATCGAGATCGGGGACATCAACGTGGACAGCAGCAGCGACATGGAAACCAGTTCCCGCCCCGTCTGGTAGCGCTCGGCGAAGGCGTAGACGTTGACGCCGATGGGCAGCGCCGCCGCGGTCACGGCGGGGGCCAGCCAGTCCGGCGGCAGATGGAAGACTTCCACCGCCAGGACCCAGGTCAGCACCGGGTGCAGGACCGTCTTCATCACCGCGAGGACCAGCGCCTGGCCGAACTTGCCAGACAGCTTCCCGAAGGACAGCGAGGTGCCCAGCGTGAAGCAGGCGCAGGGCAGGACGGTGGCCGCGGCGTAGTCCGCCGCCTTCATGACCGCGTCCGGCACATGGACGCCGGTCAGGTTGAAGCCCATGCCGACGACGATGGACAGGATCATCGGGCTGAGCAGGGTCGCCTTGACGGCGTTGACCGCGGCGGCGACCGGCCGCCCGCCCGCCGTCCGTTGCGCCTCGGCGATCATCGTCGCCGTGGTGAAGAGGAGCGGCGACTGGAACAGGATCAGCAGCATCACCGGGATGGCCACCGACGATCCGTAGGCGTCCATCAGGATCGGCGCGCCGAGCAGGCCGATGGAGGAGAAGGAGGGGGCGAAGCCGCCGATCGCCGCCTCGTCCTTGCGTCGGATGGACAGCATCCAGGCGGCGCCCAGCCCGAAGATGATGAAGGCCGCGACGAAGAAGGACGCCACGAAGCCCCATTCGATGGGATCGGGGATCTTCGCCTTGGCCATCGCCGCGAACAGCAGCGCCGGCAGGGCGTAAATGCCGAGAAAGCGCGACAGCCCCTGAGCCGCCGTGTTGCTGAAATTGCCCGATTTCCCGGCGTAGAAGCCGAGCGCGACCAGGACGAACATCGGCAGCACGATTTGAAAGATGAGCGTCATGGCGGCGGAAACCGGTCTTGGGGGCGGCTTGGGGGACTGTGCGGTTCACCGGCTCGCGTGGTCCGGCGGAGGCGCCGGGGGTCAGCGCAGGGTGGGCGTCTCGACGATCTCCGGTTCCGGCACGCCCAGCACCTCCATCAGCGACTTGCCGGCGTCGAGCTGCTGCGACCAGACCTTCTCCTTGGCCATCAGGTCCAGGCAGCGCCTCAGGACCTCGTCCATCACGGCCAGCGGCACCACGGTCACCCCGTCGTCGTCGCCGATGATGAGGTCGCCCGGATTGACCACCATGCCGCCGACACCGGCCGGAACGTCCATCTTGCCGCCGAAGGACTTGTGCGGACCGCGCGGGACCGAGCCCTTGGCGAAGACCGGGAAGCCGATGGTCCGGATTTCCTGAAGGTCGCGGACGGAGCCGTCGATCACCAGCCCGCCCAGGCCGCGCGATTTGCAGCCGCGGACCACCCATTCGCCGGCCAGCGCCACCTCCTCCAGGCCGGCACCGGCGACCACCACCACCTCGCCCGGCTCGGCCAGGCTGCAGGCGGTCAGCAGCATGCTGTTGTCGCCCGGCATCGACACGGCGGTGCGGGCCTGCCCGCAGAGGCGCATGCCCGGGGCGCAGGGCTTGATCCGGGCGTCCATGCTCTGGCAGCGGTTCTGCACGTCGGACGCGATGCTGCTGGGGACCGTTTTCCAGATCTCCAGCATGTCCGGCGACAGGCGCGGAAAATTCACGATGTAGCGTTGCATAGCCATGGGAAGGACCTCTTGTCGTCTGGGCGGATTGCCGTCTGGGCTGTACGAAGCGGGGCTTGGAAGCGCGACCAGCGGCACCGCCGGTCGCAGCGCGACGACAGCGGAGCCGGTGACGATCAGGCGGGGGAGGACCGGCGTTGCCGGAGCGGCGGACGCCGGCCGGACAGAAGCGCCCTATCCGGGAAAATCACGGGCTCAGCCCGTCCGACATGACCGGACCATCCATGGTGCATACAACCCTAAACGGATAGAAGTTCTATTTGTTTCGCATTTGAAGCTTAGTCCTTCCGGGGGTCATACGCAAGTAGGTTGCCAATAAGTAAATTTATTCACGCGGTCATATGGGATATGTGCGTGTGGAATGACCTACAAAAGTATGAATTCTGCGGGGATTTGCATCTTTCGATTGCGCCATTTGGCGGCGCGCCCTGTATGGCTGCGTTGATTAGGGGCGAGGGAAGTCGGGGAGGGTGAGGCGCCGGTTGCGGAATCGCAACGCGCGGGGAGCGGGATCGCCGGGAGGGAAAAACGAAAAAGGCCGGCACCCGAAGGTCCAGCCTTTCCATCCACTGTCCTGCTTCCCTTGCGGAGGTTCATCGCCTCCGTCGGGAAAATGGAGCGGGCGAAGGGATTCGAACCCTCGACCCCAACCTTGGCAAGGTTGTGCTCTACCCCTGAGCTACGCCCGCGCTCCGTTTCGCTGCCGTTCGGACCCTTGTGTCGGTGCCGTCCGGCGGCGTGCGGCGGACTATACTCATGGATCGGCGCAATGCAAGCGTCATGTTTCACTTTTCTCGGGCGCCCGGACAGATTTTCCCGGACGAATTTTTCCCACGCCGCTAAAGATGGCTCCATGGACACCCGTGACACCCCCGAGGGCAGGGCCGAGGAGCCGCTGCCGACGAGCCCGGAGCAGCTCCTGGAGCATCTCGCGGCGCTCGGCATCCGCACCGTGACCCACAGCCACCCGCCGCTGCACACGGTGGAGGAGAGCAAGGCGCTGCGCGGCGCGCTGCCCGGCGGCCACTGCAAGAACCTGTTTCTGAAGGACAAGAGGGAGCAGCACTGGCTGGTCGTCGCGCTGGAGGACGCGCGGGTGGAGCTGAACCGCTTCGACAAGGTGATCGGGTCGGGGCGGCTGTCCTTCGCCTCCGCCGACCGGCTGTGGCGGCATCTCGGCGTGCGGCCCGGCTCGGTCACGCCCTTCGCGCTGGTCAACGACCATGAGCGGCGGGTGAGGGTGGTGCTGCAGGAACAGATGCTGGCCCACGACCCGCTGAACTACCATCCGCTGCTGAACGACCGCACAACGGCGATCGCCGCCGCGGACCTGCTGCGCTTCCTCCGGGCCGGCGGGCACGAGCCACTGATCGTGCCCTTCGGGGAGGAGCCGCCGGACTGTCAGCCGGCGCTTGCTTAACGCGCCCCGTGCGCTCATCTATCACGCGAGATCGCAAAGGGATACGTGACCGCCATGTTCTCCATTCCGCCCGCCAACAAGCCCGCCACCGCCGGTGCCGCTCCCGCCGCCGGTGACCTGATCAAGGACAGCAGCGACCGCGCCTTCATGGCCGACGTCATCGAGGCGTCGCAGTCCGTGCCGGTGATCGTCGATTTCTGGGCGCCCTGGTGCGGCCCGTGCAAGCAGCTCGGCCCGATCCTGGAAAAGACGGTGCTGGCCGCGAAGGGCAAGGTGCGGCTGGTCAAGATCGACACCGACAAGGACCCGATGATCGCCTCGCAGCTCCGCGTGCAGTCGATCCCGGCGGTCTACGCCTTCTTCCAGGGGCGTCCGGTGGACGGCTTCATGGGCGCCCTGCCGGAGTCTCAGGTGAAGGCCTTCGTGGAGAAGCTGGTGAAGCTGGCCGGCGCCGCGGGCGGCGGCGAGGGCGACATCATGGAGGAGGTTCTGGCCCAGGCCAAGGAGGCGCTGGAGGCCGGCGACACCCAGACCGCGTCGGAGATCTACGGCGAGATCCTGCAGGCCGATCCGGAGAACCTGAACGCCGTGGCCTACGCCGGGCTGGTCCGCTGCCTGATCGTCAACGACGAGCTGGCCCGCGCCAAGCAGATGCTCGACAAGGTGCCGGAGCAGATCGCCAAGGACAAGGAGATCGCCGCGGTGCGCAGCGCCCTGGAGGTCGCCGAGCAGGCCGCCAACGCCGGCCCGATCCCGGAGCTGATGGAGAAGGTCGCCCGCAACCACGACGACCACGAGGCCCGCTTCGATCTCGCGCTCGCGCTGTTCGCCGCCGGCAAGCGCGAGGCCGCGGTGGACGAGCTTCTGGAGTTGGTGCGCCGCGACCGCGCCTGGAACGACGAGGCCGCCCGCAAGCAGCTCGTCAAGTTCTTCGAGGCCTTCGGTCCGACCGACCCGCTGACGGTGCAGAGCCGCCGCAAGCTGTCGTCGATCCTGTTCCGCTGATTTCGGAGGGCCGGCGGGCCGGAGGCGACTCCGGGTCGCGGCCTGTTCCGCTCCAGGCCACTCTGTTCGCCGTGCGCGGGGGTTCTATATTCGTCGCATGAGCCGGAACCCCATCGACCCGTCACCGGACCGCTTCCCGCGGCAGCTTCCGATCTTCCCGCTTGCGGGGGTCCTTCTGCTGCCGCGCGGGCGCCTCCCGCTGAACATCTTCGAGCCGCGCTACCTCGCGATGGTCGAGGACGCGCTGGCCGGCGACCGCATGATCGGCATGGTCCAGCCGACCGACCCGGCTTGCCGCTTGCGCGAGCCGGCGGTCTACGGCACCGGCTGCGCCGGGCGGATCACCAGCTTCGCCGAGACCGAGGATGGCCGCTACATCATCACCCTGACCGGGGTCAGCCGCTTCGCCATCATGCGGGAGCTGGAGGGCCAGCGCGGCTACCGCCGCGTCGCCGCGGATTGGGACCGCTTCTCCGGCGACCTGATCGACCCTCTGGAGCGCGGCGGGGCCGACGGCTGCGGGCTGGATCGCCCGCGTCTGCTGGCCGGGCTGAAGGGCTATTTCCGGATGCAGGGGCTGTCGGTCGACTGGAAGTCCATCGACGGCACGCCGGACGAGCGGCTGGTCACCTCACTGGCCATGATCTGCCCCTTCTCGCCCAGCGAAAAGCAGGCTCTTCTGGAGACGCCGGATCTGCCGGAGCGCGCGAAGCTCTTGATCGCCCTGGTCGAGATGGCCATTCTCGACGGCCATGAGGGGGACGGCGGCGGCGCTCTGCGTCACTGACCGTTTCCTGCAAACGATGTTGCACTCTCCGACTGCGAGGCCCGATCCATGAGCGCCCACCCCCACGACAACACGCCCGCCGACGGCAAGACGCAGGCGCGCGTCGATCCGAAGCTTCTGGAGATCCTCGTCTGCCCGCTGACCAAGGGGCCGCTGCGCTACGACGCCGAGCGCGCCGAGCTGATCAGCGACCGCGCCGGTCTGGCCTATCCGATCCGCGACGGCATTCCGATCATGCTGATCGACGAGGCCCGCAGCCTCGACGGGAAGCCGGGGGCCGCCTGATGTCCGACGAGCGGTTCGCGTCGGACGCCTTCGGCACGAAGCACTGGCCGGTGGAAGTCCGGCTGAAGAAGGAGGAGAAGCGGCTGGAGGTCGATTTCGACAACGGCCGGACCTTCTCCTATCCGGCGGAGTTCCTGCGCGTCCACAGCCCCAGCGCCGAGGTGCAGGGCCACGGTCCCGGCCAGAAGCAGACCGTCTCGGCCCGCCGCCACGTCGGCATCATGAGCCTGGAGGCGATCGGCCATTATGCCCTGCGGATCGTCTTCGACGACCTGCACGACAGCGGCATCTACTCCTGGAAGCTGCTGTACGAGCTGGGCGAGGACCAGGACCGCCTGTGGGCGGAGTATCTGGCGGAGCTGGAGGCCAAGGGGCTGAGCCGCGATCCCCGCGGCCGTCGCTGACGCAGTGGAGGCGGGGCGAGGCAATCCGCCGCGGCCCCGCTTTTTTCGCGTGTCCTTTCCGGGGGCCGGGGCGCGGCGTGTTGCGCTTTCATGAAAATGGCGTAGATAACGGCCCATCGACCGTTCCTCCGCCGCAGGAAGACCGCCGTGACCGCGACCGACCCGCCCGGCGCGACCGCCAGCCGGACCACCGCGCCTGACGCCGATTCGCCGCCTGCGGGCGGCGCCGCACTGCCCGTTCCCACGACACCCGCGCCGAATGATCCGCCGCCCATAGAGAGTGGCTGGGGTGGATGGACGCGCGGCTACGGGCGGCGCGGCAGCGCCTTGCGGCAGAAGCTGGCCACGCATCTGGCCGCCCGACGGCGCAAGCGGCGGGCCTGGGCGAGGGACATCGCACGGATCGTCCTGGTGGTGTCGATCATGGCGCTGTGCCTGCTGGCGGTGGAGATCGGGCGAAAGGCCGTCGTCGTGCTGAACCGCGCCGACCTGGGCGCCGTTCACCTGTTCGGGGAGCGTGGCTGAGCGCCCCTCAGGGCAGGATGACCACATAGCGCTTCGTCGTGGTCTCCAGCACCTCCCACACACCGTCGAAACCCGGTTCCAGCGTGAAGCGATCGCCGGGGCCAACCTCCCACCGGCGCCCGTCGGCGTGGCTGATGGCGCTGGTCCCTTCCAGGATCTCGCAATATTCCCACTCGTCGTAGACGATCCGCCAGGAACCGGGGGTGGAGCGCCAGACCCCGGCGAAGCGCTTGCCGTCCGCCGATTCATACTCGTTCCAGGTGGTGAAGACCGGGGCGCCGGACAGGACGCGGTCGGCGGCCGGGCCGCCGGTTTCGGGTTCCACGGCGGGGCGGGCGGGGTCGGTCAGCAGGGCGAAGCTCATCACGGTTTCCCTTTCACCAGGCGGCGAGCAGCGGCGGCAGGCCGTGCAGGCTGTCGATGCGGCGGTAGTTCTCGGTGGGCGGCTCGGCCACCTCGTGCGCCCAGGTGACATGGTAGGGCACATGGACGGCGTGGCCGCCGACGGCCAGCACGGGCAGGATGTCCGACCGCACGGAATTGCCCACCATGACGAAGCGCGCCGGGTCCACCCCGTGCCGGTCGAGCAGGCGGCGGTAGGTGGTCGGGTCCTTCTCGCTGACGATCTCGATGGCGTCGAACCGCTCGGCGAGGCCGGAGCGGGCGATCTTGCTTTCCTGGTCGAACAGGTCGCCCTTGGTGACGAGCAGCAGACGGTAGCGCCCGGCCAGCCCCTCCACCACCTCCTGCACCCCGTCGAGCAGATCGACCGGGTGTTCCAGCATCGCCTTGCCGAACTCGACGAGGCTCTGGATGTCCCGCCCGCCGATGCGCCCGTCGGTCAGGTCCACCGCCGTCTCGATCATCGACAGGACGAAGCCCTTGATGCCGTATCCGTAGACGCGAAGATTCTCGCGCTCGGCCTGCAACAGCCGCCGGTCGATGTCTGCGGGATCGGCCAAATGGTTGGCGAGCAGCGCGCGGAAGCGGTCCTGCGTCATCGAGAACAGGGACTCGTTGTGCCACAGCGTGTCGTCGCCGTCGAAGGCGATGGTGTCGATCATGGGAAGAACTCGATGTCGGACGACGGTCGGAACCAGAGGTAGGACGCACCGCGACGCCTGTCCAGCGCTCTGTTTTAAACCCTGTTTGTTGGTGAACTGCACAATTTGTGACGCCCAAAAACTGTGCATTGGCCCATTATTCCTGCATCGGTGATATTCCTACGACAGCTATCGAGAAAGCACACGGCTCGCATACCCACATGGCGGTGGCGGGCTTGCGCGGGATGAGCAATATTCTTTCTCACAAAGCGAGGGCGCGGCGGCCACTTCCGGCAGGCCCCCTCGGGACCTTCAAAGATAGGATGACCACCATGGCAATCGCTCTGCGCACGGCCCCCGTCGGCCGTACCCTGCGCCCTGCTCCGGTGGCGTATGTGCTGGACAGCGTTCTGGACACGTTCGCCCTGTGGCGGCAGCGCACCATCACCCGCCGCGAGCTGGCTCGGCTGGACGACCGGATGCTGCACGACATCGGGATTTCCCAGATCGACGTCGAAGGCGAGATCAGCAAGCCGTTCTGGAAGGCTTGATGCCGCCGTCACGGCTGCGGGAGACCGCAAGGAAAAGGGCCGCCCCTGTCTAAGGGAGCGGCCCTTTTCGCGTCTGGGGCTTGGTATTCTCGCGAGCGGCCAAAAGAAAAGGCCCCTCTTCCCGAAGGAAGAGGGGCCTTTTTCTTGAACCCAACCGCCGCTCGATCAGATGCAGATCTGCTGGAGCGGGGCGAAGCCGTTGAAGCAGACCGCCGAGTAGGTGGTCGTGTAGGCGCCCGTGGCGTGGATGCGCACGCGGTCGCCGGCCTTCAGGTCCATCGGCAGCTTGTACTCGGCGCGCTCGTAGAGCACGTCGGCGCTGTCGCAGGTCGGGCCGGCCAGGACGACCGCCTCGCTGTCGCCCTCCTCATCGTCCCCCATCACCTGGATCGGGTACTGGATCGCCTCGTCCATCGTCTCGGCGAGACCGCTGAACTTGCCGATGTCCAGATAGACCCAGCGCTTCACGTCGTTGGCCGACTTGCGGGAGACGAGGACGACCTCGCTCTCGATGATGCCGGCGTTGCCGACCATGCTGCGGCCCGGCTCCACGATGGCTTCCGGCAGGCGGTTGCCGAAGTGGGTGCGCAGGGACTCGAAGATGGCCTGGCCGTAGGCGGTGGTCTCCGGCACGTCGGTGCGGTAGCGGGTCGGGAAGCCGCCGCCCAGGTTGATCATGCCGAGATCGACGCCCAGCACCTCAAGCTCGCGGAACAGCTGCGCCACCTGGAAGATGGCGTGGTCCCACTGCATCAGGTCCTTCTGCTGCGAGCCGACGTGGAAGGACACGCCGTAGGGAACGACGTTCATGCCCTTGGCCTTCAGCAGCAGCTCCCGCGCCATGGCGAGGTCGCAGCCGAACTTGCGCGACAGCGGCCACTCGGCGCCCTCGCCGGAGGTCAGGATGCGGCAGAAGACGCGGGCGCCGGGGGCGGCGCGGGCGATCTTCTCCAGCTCCGCCTCGCTGTCGAAGGCGAACAGGCGGACGCCCAGCTCGAAGGCGCGGCGGATGTCCGCTTCCTTCTTGATGGTGTTGCCGTAGGAGATGCGCTCCGGCGCGCAGCCGGCGGCCAGCACCATCTGGATTTCCGGGACGCTGGCGGTGTCGAAGGCAGAGCCCAGACGGGTCAGCAGGCCGAGGATCTCCGGCGCCGGATTGGCCTTCACGGCGTAGAAGATCCGGGCGTCCGGGAGCGCTTCCTCCAGGTCGTGGTAGTTCGCTTCCACGACGTCCAGATCGACGACGAGGCACGGGGTCTGCGGGCGCTGCTCTTCGAAAAAGCGCGCAATCTTTTCGGTCATCTCAGTCTCCCGGACGCAAGATGAAGGTGTCGGACGAATTGTGAAATAGCAGGGGCGGAGCGGCCGAACGCTGCTGACCGGTCAGAAAGAAAAGACGGTCAGGCGTTCAGGCCGCCCATACTGGACTGCCGCGTCGCCTTGCGGGGAAGAGCCGAACTGGACAGAACCGGAAAGAGTCGGAGACGGGTGAGCCGGCGCCCACCCACAACAACATGAACCATCGTAACCTCCAAGACGCCGCCTTGCTTAAGGGACGGTCGGGGATCACGCGTTACGTCGTTGCATAACCACATCTCGAAAAGGACGAGGGGCGGGCCAGCGGCACGTGCGCTTGCGAGTTGCGGTTACATAGATCGAACGGGCCGCCTTTTAAAGTGAAAAATGCGACCGGGCGCAAAAAAGTAGCAAGCGTTACGCAAAGGTAAAAATAGGGAGGAATAACATGGACTTGAGTACGGCCATTCCGGTCTGGGACATGGCGGCCCGGCTGGCCGCGGCGGCGGTTTGCGGGGCGGCGCTGGGACTCGACCGCGAGATCCGCGGCAAGGCGGCGGGGCTGCGCACCCACACGTTGGTGGCGATCAGCGCGGCGGTGACGACTCTGGTCGCGCTGGAACTCTATTGGGGCATGGCCGGGCATAGGGGCGGCGGTGGGGGCGGTGGGGGCGACATGGACCCCACCCGCGTCATCCAGGGTATCGCCCAGGCCATCGGCTTCATCAGCGCCGGGGTGATGTTCCGCGCCGGGACCACGGTGCGCGGGGCGACCACCGCGGCGCTGATCTGGATGGCGGGCGCGCTGGGCATCGCTTGCGGGGCAGGGTTCTACGTGCTGGCGGGCATGGCGCTGGCGCTCTGCCTCGCCGTCACGATCGTCTTCTCCTACGCCCTGCGCTGGATACCGGACTCCGTCAAGCGCGAGGAGTGACCAGAAGCCGGTGGGACAGTGCGGCGCCCAGGGCGACCAGCCCGATGGCCGTCATCATGGGAAGCTGGCTGTCCGCGTGGGTGTGCCCGATCACCACGCCGATCAGCGCCGCAACGGTCATCTGCACGAAGCCGACCAGGGAAGAGGCCAGCCCGGCCATCATCGGGTAGGGGCCGACCGCCCCGGCCATGGCGTTGGGCAGGGTCAGCCCGGCCCCCAGCATGAAGAGGAAGACGGGCGCCACCACCGCCGCCAGATGCAGCACCCCGCCCAGTGCCAGCCCCACCCCCATCAGCCCGCCGGCAAGCGAAACCGCCGTGCCGGTGCGGATCATCCGCGGCCCGCCCAGCCGCGCGCTCAGCCGCCCGGCGAGGAAGGAGCCCACCGCGTAGCCCAGCACCACCACGCCGAAGCTCGCGCCGAACTGCGCGGGCGTCAGGTGCAGCCGCCCGATCAGCACGAAGCTGGACCCGGAAATGAAGGCGAAGATGCCGCTGTAGGCGAAGGCCACGGTCAGCATCTGCCCGACGAAGCCGCGGTCGCGCAGCAGGCGTGAGTAGTTGGCGAGCAGCCGGCCGGGCTGCAGCGCCGTCTCGTCGCGGTTGGCGTTGGTCTCGCCCATCAGGGCCCAGGTGGCGGCCAGGATCAGGGCGGCGAAGCCGGTCAGCAGCAGAAAATTGCTCCGCCAGCCGAACCACTCCGTCAGGACGCCGCCGAGGATGGGGCCGGCGGCGGGGGCCAGCGTCATCGCCATCGCCATATAGGCCAGGACGGTGGCCGCCCGGTCGCGCCCGAAGACGTCGCGCACCACCGCCCGCGCCACCACCGGGCCGCAGCAGGCGCCCAGCGCCTGGAAGAAGCGCGCGACGATCAGTGTCTCGATGTCGTCGGTCAGCGCGCAGGCGGCGCTCGCCACCAGATAGATGAGGATGCCGCCGAGCAGGGCGGGCCGCCGCCCGAACCGGTCGGACACCGGCCCGTAGACGAGCTGCGACACCGCGAAACCGGCGAGGAAGACCGACAGGGTCAACTGCACCGTGGCGATGTCCGTGTCGAACACGGTGACCAGCGTGGGCAGGGACGGCAGATAGAGGTCGGTGGACAGCGGGCCGAAGGCGACGAGCGCCGTCAGCAGCACGCGGACGGTCAGGGAATCGGGACGGGGCATGGAAGAGGTCGGGCCGGGAACGGTGGGGGAGGCGCACTCTAGCAGAGCCTCGGCGCGACCCCCTCACGGCGTTTCGGCATGACCGTCATTTGCAGGTGAAACCATTTCCGCTCCCTCGCCATACCGCAGCAGCCGCGTGCCGTTGGCCTTCAGCCAGAGGCGGGGCGTGCGCACATCGCCGGTCAACTGCGCGCACAGCGTCCAGAAGCGCTGGGAGTGGTTCATCTCGCGCAGATGCGCCACCTCGTGCCCCACCACGTAATCCAGCACCGCCTCCGGCGTCAGGATCAGCCGCCAGGAGAAGGAGAGCCGCCCGGTGGCGGAACAGCTTCCCCAGCGGCTCTTGGTGTCGCGCACGGTGACGGCGGCGACCCGCGCGCCGATCAGCGCGGCCTTGGCGCGCGAGCGTTCGGCCAGCTCGCGCCGCGCCTCCGCCATCAGAAAGTCGCGCACCCGGCGGGCGACATGCTCCGCCCGGCCGCCGACCAGGATCGCGCCGTCCTCCCGTCGCGTCGCCCCGCGCAGGTCGGGGCTGTGCCGGATGACGTGGTCGATTCCCAGATAGGGCACCGTCGCTCCGTCGGTGAAGGGAAGCTGCGGCGGCAGGGCGGCCAGCCGCGCCCGGACCCAGCCGTCGTGCCGCCCGACGAAGCGCAGCGCTTCCTCCTCCGGAACACCCACCGGAATCACCACCTGGATCAGCCCGCGTCCGGCGTCCACCCGCAGGGTCATCCGGCGGGCGCGGGCGCTTTCCCGCAGCTCCAGCGGCACGGGCAGGCCGGCGACGGCCAGGGCGCGCGGGGCCTTCGCGCGGGGAGCCTGGGGTTTGGCCTGGGTTTTGGAGGGGTGGGATTTGCGGCGGAAGAGCATACCTGACTTATAGCCCGCATGGCCGGCCGGGGCCAATGGGGCCGTTGTCCTTCACATTCAAACGGAATTTGTCCCAAGTGAGTTTTGCATGTGATATTTGACTTCGTAGGCCAAGTGGCCGAATAAATGCGCTGAAATCTCAGTGTAAGTGGTGAAGTCGTGGGCGAGTATACCGGTAAGAACTCAACCGAAAGTCATATGACGGATCGTGCGATCTGGCTTGAGGCTCTGGTCTCCGCCAACGGCGCCGCTCACGCTCTGCTTGGGCTGGACGCGCGGCTTCTCGTGGTCAATCAGGCTTTCGCCGCTGCCTTCGGCTGCCTGCCGGAGGAGGTGGACGGCAGGGAACTGACCGAGCTGGGTGTTCCGGCGGCCATCGTCTCCCAGGTCGAGGCACAGGTCCGCCGTGTTGTCCTCACCGGGGTCCCGGTGTCGGCCTTTGGCCTGCTTCCCCGCGGCGAAATGGTGCTGAGCCCGGTGCGCGACGCGGACGGGGTGATCACCGCGGTCGCCGCCATCGCCGACACCAACGCCGCCGCGCTGGCCGCCGCCCGCGCCGAGGCCGAGCGGGCGAAGGCCGAAACCGAGCGGGTCCGCGAGGAGGCCGAGACGGGACGGACCGCCATCGGGCGCTTCCTGTCCGCCGCCAGTCACGACCTGCGCCAGCCCTTCCAGGCCATGCACCTGTTCCATCATCTGCTGATGGGGCGCCTGACCGATCCCGGCGCGCGCGATCTGGGCGAGAAGCTGGAAATGTCGATCGAGGCGGCGGAAGCGCTCCTGCGCGCCCTGCTGGACGTGTCGAAGCTGGAGGCCGGGCTGGTCCGGAGGCAGGTGCAGACCTTCCCCATCGACGAGACGCTGGGCCGCCTGCTCAACGAGTTCGCGCCGGAGGCCGACGCCAAGGCCCTGCGCTTCAACGTCCGCCCCGCGGACGCGGAGGTGAGCACCGACCCGGTGCTGCTGGAGCAGCTTCTGCGCCCGATCCTGTCGAATGCCCTGCGCTTCACCGAGTCGGGCGGCGTGCTGCTGGCGGCGCGGCGGCGCGGCGGGGCTCTGCGCATCGAGGTGTGGGACACCGGCATCGGCATCGCTCCCGCCGACCAGTCGGCGATCTTCGACGACTTCCGCCAGCTCGGCAACCCGAACCGCGACCGTCGGCACGGGCTGGGGCTCGGCCTCGCCATCGTCCGGCGTCTGGCGACTCTGCTGGGCCTGCCGGTCTCGCTGCGCTCGGTGCCCGGCAAGGGGTCCGTCTTCGCGGTGGAAGTCCCGCTGGCGGCGGAGAGCGCCGAGGAACTGCCGGTCGAGAACAGCAGCGCGGCGTGACGGGGCGGGGAGCCGCCTTTCCTCCTTCCCACCGAACGAACAGAGAGCGCCGTCCTCGCTTGCGCTTGCCGACCCGTCCATCGGCGCCGCGCCGGGCGTCGATGGAGCGCGCATACTTCCTCCGAAGGCCGGGGCCGTTCACGGCCCGCCGGCCCCGGCGTCATGGTCTGGGTGCGCCATGGGCGCGGCCTGGGATCGGAGGGAAGCATGCATCGCAAAGCAGGGTGCCGGCTGGCCGGTTGTCTGGCGGGGATGACGATGGCCGCCTTCGTCGTCCTGCCCGCCGCCGCGCAGACGACAAGCCTGGACTGGGACCAGCGCGGCTGTGTCTTCGGTCCCCGGCCCGGCCTGGACCGGCTGGTGCCCGGCTACAACCCCGGTGCGCAGCCCTACTACTGCCCGCCGCCCGCCGCGCTGTATCCCGCGCCGCCGGTCGCGGCCCCGACGGCGTCGCTCTATCTGTCGGCGCCGAGCCGGTCCTACTGCCTGCTGCGCTCCTCCGGCCTGATGGGGGACAGCCTGTCGCAACTGGCCGGGTCCCTGTGCCGGGACGACTCCGCGCTGTGGGCGCTCGCCCAAACATGGCACCCCGAGAGATGACGTAAAGGTGATAGTCCGTACTGATACGTACGGCTGATTGACAGCCTCCCCCTCTGTCCTTAAGGCTTGCAAAAAAGAAACACACATGCGGGGAGGAAAACCATCGATGCCGGCGCAACATCCGCCACCGCCTTAAGTCCCGTTCCATGCCTTACGCAGGATCAACGTTGCAACCGCGAGGAGCGGATGCGGCGCGCCCCTGCGCGCGTGTTCCGGACACGTCACCAAATCTTCACAAGACCGTCGCGGGACCGCAACCCGCGCCCTGCATGTCAGCACATCACGCAATCGATTGGTTCCAGGGAGAGACCACCATGCTGACCCGCCGCAAGCTCGCCGTCTCGACGGCCGCCTTCGCGCTCGCCGCCGGTTTCACCGGCGCCGCTTACGCCCAGCAGAAGACCGTCGTCGAATTCTGGCACGGCCTGCCCCAGCCGCTCGGCGGCCAGCTCGAGCAGGTGGTGAAGGGCTTCAACGACAGCCAGGACAAGGTCCAGGTCAACCCGACCTTCAAGGGCAGCTATCCGGAGACGATGCAGGCGGCCATCGCCGCCTTCCGCGCCGGCAACGCCCCGCACGTCGTGCAGATGTTCGAGGTCGGCACCGCCACCATGCTGTCCGCCGGCCCGGCCATCAAGCCGGTGCACCAGCTGATGAGCGAGACGGGGTCGGGGCTCGACGCCGCGGCCTACATCCCGGCGGTCCGGGGCTATTACAGCTCCAAGGACGGCAAGATGATGGCCCTGCCGTTCAACAGCTCCACCACCATCACCTTCTACAACAAGGACGCCTTCCAGAAGGCCGGGCTCGACCCCAACAAGCCGCCGGCGACCTGGCCGGAGGTGGCCGACGCGGCGCGCAAGCTGAAGGCGGCGGGCGTGACCTGCCCGATGACCTTCTCCTGGCCGACCTGGACGCAGTTCGAGCAGGTCGGCGCGCTTCACGACAAGCCCTTCGCGTCGGAGGCCAACGGCTTCGGCGGGCTGAACGCCACGCTGAAGATCAACGACCCGTTCTTCGTGAAGCATCTCCAGACGCTGATCGACCTGCAGAAGGAAGGCGCGCTGCGCTACGGCGGCCGCGACAACGCCGCGGACTCGCTGTTCCCGTCGGGTGAGTGCGCGATGATCCAGGCCTCGTCGGGCCTGCGCGGGCGCATCGTCAAGGAGGCCAAGTTCGCCTGGGGCGCGGCGCCGCTGCCCTACTGGCCGGACGCCATCGCCTCGCCGAAGAACTCGATCATCGGCGGCGCCGCCTTCTGGGTGATGACCTCGCCCAAGCGCACCGCCGACGAGTACAAGGCCGTCGCCGCCTTCTTCAGCTACCTCGCCCGTCCGGAGGTGGACGCCAAGTGGCACATGGACACCGGCTACGTCCCGGTGACGCTGCAGGGCTTCGAGCTGGCGAAGAAGGAAGGCTTCTACGACAAGAACCCCGGTGCCGAGGTTCCGGCGGAGCAGCTGACCCGCACGGCCACCACGGAGAACACCATGGGCCTGCGGCTGGGCAACCTGCCGGAGATCCGCAACATCATCCAGGAGGAGATGGAGCGGGCGTTCCAGGGCCAGCAGACCGCCCAGCAGGCGCTGGACAACGCGGTGAAGCGTGGCGACACGGTCCTGCGCAACTTCGAGCGCGCCAACAAGAACTGAGTGTTCTCTCCCCCTCCGCTCCGCTCACGCGCAAACTCCGTTTGCGCTGACGCGACAGGCGGACCTTTGGTCCGCCGAAAGCGGGGAGAGGGCAGGGGTGAGGGGCTTGTGCTTATGCCGGGCGTTCCGCGATGCGCAACCCCCTCACCGGCCCTTCGGGCCACCCTCTCCCCGGAGGGGAGAGGGTTGAAAGGGATTCCATGCAACGTCGCGTGATTTTCGACAACAGGGCGTTGCCCTACCTGCTGCTGGCGCCGCAGGTGGCGGTGACGCTGATCTTCTTCATCTGGCCGGCGGCGCAGGCGCTGTGGCAGTCGGTCCACCTCCAGGACGCCTTCGGCCTGCGCAGCCAGTTCGTCGGGCTGGAGAATTTCCAGGCGGTGCTGAGCGACCCGAACTATCTGGAGACGGTCAAGACCACCATCGTCTTCAGCGCGTCGGTGACCCTCCTGTCGCTGGCCTCCGCGCTGGGGCTGGCGGTGCTGGCCGATGCGAAGATCCGGGCGGCGGCGGCCTACAAGACGCTGCTGATCTGGCCCTACGCGCTGGCGCCCGCCGTGGCGGCGGTGCTGTGGATGTTCATCTTCAACCCGGACATCGGCATCCTGGGCCGCGCGCTGAACAACCTCGGCTACGCCTGGGACTACCGGCTGAACGACGGGCAGGCGCTGACCATGGTCATCCTGGCGGCGAGCTGGAAGCAGGTCTCCTACAACTTCATCTTCTTCCTGGCCGGGCTGCAGGCCATCCCGCGCTCCGTCCTTGAGGCGGCGAGCATCGACGGGGCGGGGGCGGTGCGCCGCTTCTGGACGATCACCTTCCCGCTGCTGTCGCCGACCACCTTCTTCCTGCTGGTGGTGAACATCGTCTACGCCTTCTTCGAGACCTTCGGCACGATCCACGCCCTGACCCACGGCGGGCCGGGCAAGGCGACCGAGACGCTGATCTTCCGCGTCTACCAGGACGGCGTCGTCAACCACGACCTGGGCGGCTCCTCGGCGCAGTCGGTGATCCTGATGGTCATCGTCATCGCGCTGACCGCCATCCAGTTCCGCTTCGTCGAGCGCAAGGTGCATTACTCATGACCCGCGACCGCGCCAATCCGCGCTCCGGCGGGCGCCTGATGGACATGGTCCCGCACCTGATCCTGATGCTGGGCGTCCTGATCTTCGCCTTCCCGATCTACGTGACGGTCATCGGCTCGACCTGGGACGCCGCCACCATCGGACGCGGCAACCTGCCGCTGACGCCGGGCGGGGAGATGCTGAACAACTACGCCTCGGCCTGGAGCGAATCGCAGGGCAACCGCGTCATGCACACGCCCGTGCGCATCATGATGTGGAACAGCCTCGTCATGGCGCTGGTCATCGCGCTGGGCAAGATCGCCATCTCGATCATCTCGGCCTACGCGGTGGCCTTCTTCCGCTTCCCGCTGCGCATGGTCTTCTTCTGGATGATCTTCATCACGCTGATGCTGCCGGTCGAGGTGCGGATCATCCCGACCTATGAGGTGGTGGCCAACCTCGGGCTGATCGACAGCTACGCCGGGCTGACCATCCCGCTGATCGCCTCGGCCACGGCGACGCTGCTGTTCCGGCAGTTCTTCCTGACCATCCCGGACGAGCTGGTGGAGGCCGCGAAGATCGACGGGGCGGGCGCGCTGCGCTTCTTCGTGGACGTGGTGCTGCCGCTGTCGCGCACCAACATCGCGGCGCTGTTCGTCATCCTCTTCATCTACGGCTGGAACCAGTATCTGTGGCCGCTGCTGATCACCAACAGCGCGGAGATGGAGACGGTGGTCATCGGCATCACCAAGATGATCGGCAATGGCGAGGCCGCGACCGACTGGAACCTCATCATGGCGACGACGGTGCTGGCCATGCTGCCGCCGGTGGCGGTGGTCGTGCTGATGCAGCGCTGGTTCGTCAAAGGCCTTGTGGACAGCGAGAAATAAGAAATGGCAACGGTCGATCTGAATCGGGTCCGCAAGTCCTACGGCGCCGTCGAGGCCATCAAGGGCATCGACATCGGCGTCGCGGACGGGGAGTTCCTCGTGCTGCTCGGCCCCTCGGGCTGCGGCAAATCCACGCTGCTGCGCATGGTCGCCGGGCTGGAGAGCATCACCGGCGGCGAGATCGCCATCGGCGGGCGGGTGGTCAACGGGCTGGAGCCCAAGGACCGCGACATCGCCATGGTGTTCCAGAACTACGCGCTCTACCCGCACATGAGCGTGTTCGACAACATGGCCTACGGGCTGAAAATCCGCGGCCTGCCCAAGGCGGAGATCCAGGCGCGCGTGGCGAAGGCCGCGGAGATCCTGGAGCTTGGCCGCTTCCTCGACCGCCGGCCCAGCCAGCTCTCCGGCGGGCAGCGCCAGCGCGTCGCCATGGGCCGCGCCATCGTGCGCGAGCCCGCCGCCTTCCTGTTCGACGAGCCGCTGTCCAACCTGGACGCCAAGCTGCGCACCCAGATGCGCGTCGAGATCAAGCGGCTCCAGGACCGACTGGGCATCACCAGCCTCTATGTGACGCACGATCAGGTGGAGGCGATGACGCTCGCCGACCGCATCCTGGTGATGAATCACGGGGTGGCGGAGCAGGTCGGCACGCCGCTGGAGGTCTACCAGCGCCCGGCCAGCCTGTTCGTGGCCGGCTTCATCGGGTCGCCGCCGATGAACGTGCTGGACGCGCGCTTCGACGCCGCCGGGCAGGGGGTGGCGCTGCCCGGCGGCACCGCCTTCCTTCTGCCGCGCCCGCGGCCCGACATGGCCGGGCGGCCGATCAAGCTGGGCGTGCGGCCGGAGCATCTGGCCGTCACGTCCGGCGACGGGCCGCTGATCGTCACGGTCGATCTGGTGGAAGCGCTGGGCGCCGACACGGTGGTCTACGGCCGCCTGCCGGACGGGGAGGGAATGGTGGTCCGAGTCGCCGGTCTGCCGTTCTGCCGCGAAGGCGAGACCCTGCGCGTCGGCGCGCCGCCCGACGCCCTGCACTTGTTCGATGCCGAGACGGGACGGCGTTTGGCGGATTGAGTTGGTTAGGGAACCACCAGCAGGGAGGGGGCGAAGGCCCCGACGAGCATGAACGCAACCAACCGCAAACCCGTTCCGCCCTTTCACCTCGCCTTCCCCGTCCGCGACAAGGAGGAGGCGCGCGCCTTCTACGCCGGCCTGCTGGGCTGCGGGGTGGGGCGGGAATCCGACCGCTGGATCGACTTCGACCTCTATGGCCATCAGGTGGTGGCTCATGTGACGGAGGAGGCCGGCAGCCGCGCCACCAACCCGGTGGATGGCGAGGAGGTGCCGGCCAGCCATTTCGGGGTGATCCTGGACTGGGACGATTGGCACGCGCTGGCCGACAGGCTGAAGGCCGAGGGGGTACGATTCCTCATCGAGCCGCAGATCCGCTTCAAGGGCCAGGTGGGCGAGCAAGCCACCATGTTCTTCCTCGACCCGAGCGGGAACGCCCTGGAATTCAAGAGCTTCCAGGACATGGGGCAGATTTTCGCGCGGTGATGGCCGCGTAGGAATTTATCGTCTTTCAACGGAACGCTGGCCCTCCTCCCCATCGGGTGGAGGGCCTTTTCATGTCGACACGCGGCCGGTTCCTCGCTTCGTTCGTGTATCAATAGAAAGCAGGATGAAAATCGCCGACATAGGCATGTTGTTCTCTTCGCTGATTTCGTATTTTGATTTTGATTAGATAGGTAAGTAACGAAATTCGTGCTCTTGTGTGTAATTTATTGTTGTTGACTCTTTATTGGTACCGTGACAGATCTCGTAGGGAGAGCATTCCACGTATTGTGTTCAATCATGTGCTGTTGTGTGCAGAACCGAGCGCAAGCTGGGAAGCCTCTGTTCGGAGACCATGATCGACCGATCCGGTGAAAACCAGCGGTCAGTCAAATGAAGAAATTTTCCGGACATTCATTGAAAGATGCATAAAATAAGTGGGGATTCGACATGAGCGTTATCAATGGAACGTCCGCGTCCGAAGTGATCGATCTGCGGGGATTGGTTCCTGGGCCGTACGAGAACGCCAACGGCTCCGCGGCGGGCGCCGGCAATGACACCGTGTATGGCAGCAGCTATCCCGACCTGATCCAGGGCGGGAGCGGAGCCGATCTTCTCTACGGCTTCAACGGAAACGACATTCTGGTCGGCGACGACGGCAACGACACGCTGTATGGCGGCAACGGGAGCGACAGCCTTCTGGCCAGCTCGGGGAACGATCACCTGCTGGGCGAAGCCGGTGACGACACGCTGTACGGCGGGGCGGGCAACGACGTCTATTATCATTCGGCGAATGGCGGCGTCGATCTCATCAACGACGACAAGTCGGAAGCCGGGATGCCAGGCTACGGCGGCGGCACGTCCGACGTCGTGTACTTCACCGATGTGACGATGGCCAATCTCGCCTTCTTCCGCCCGACGGGAAGCAACGACCTGTGGATCTCCAGCGTGGCCGATTTCAGCGACGGCTATCTGAATGATGGCGTGATCATCCAGGACTTCTATCTGGGTGGCAACAACACCATCGAGTATCTGTACAGCTCCGACTCCTACGCAGCCAATCTGACGACGCTGCTCTGACCGGGCCATCGCCACGAAACGACAAAGCCGCCGCGGCGATCGCGGCGGCTTTTGTTCGATGGGCAAGGAAATGGTTCGATGCCATCGGCATTTCCTTCACCCTTGCCGGGAAAATTCGGCCCACGCCCCTCCCCCTTCCGCTTCGGCGAGCGCCTGCGGTCAGGCGTCGCTGGGGATGGCATGGAAACTGCTACAGAGAAGGTTGTCGAAGAGGGATCGAAGATCAACCAGGGAGTGCTTCATGAGCAGCCTGTCCGTCTCCGCGCCGGGATATGGTCCGTCGGGCGCGTACGCACTGAACGGTGGCGCGGTCACCCGCTTTTCGGCGGCGACCAAGGCCACGCCGGACATGATGGCGCGGGTCGGGGTCGGCGATTCCGCCTTTCAGCAGCAGATGAGGATCGCCGGCGACCCGAACGCCGTGGACCCGGCGGTCGCGGCCCGCAGCCGCGCCGTGCAGGCCCACACCGTGTTCCGGCAGGGCGGTCAGGTCGTCGCCGCCGTCTGGCGGGACGGGCAGACGCAGATGAGCAACGGGCTTGCGGCGCGGCTCGACTGGACCGCGCTGGAGCGGCAGACCGCGGCCCTGTCCGAAGCGCAGCGGCGGGACGTGATTGCCGCGGCCATCGCGAAACAGCTTGGAGGAAGCGCCCAGATCCAGCGCTACGGTGACAGCGGCGCCGCGCCGACCCGTGGCGCGGTGATCGACGAGCAGGCCGCGGCGAATCGGGCGGCGCGCGGCGGGCGGTGACCCCGCCGCGCGCCCGGCAGGATCAGGCCGCGGACCGCTTGTTCCCGCCCGGCTGACCGCCATGCGGGGCGGGGCGGCGGTTGTGGCGGTTCTGCTGGTTGGCCGACACCTTGGCCTTCAGCGGCTGGTCGCCGGTGGCGCCGGCAACCCGCGCGCCCTGGGGCGCCTGCGGCTTCGCGCCCTGGGCCTTCGGTGCCTGAGCCCTTTGGCCCTGCGGCTTGCTGCCACCCGGCTGCTGCTGTGGCTGGCCACGGCCCGGACGGGGCTGCTTGGGCGCCGGCTTCGGCGGCTTGGCGGAGGAGGCGTGGATCGCCGCGACCACCGACGCGTGGTAGGGGTGGTCGTGGTCCGCCGGAACCGGCTGGCGGATGGTCTTCTCGATGGCCTTCAGATAGGCCACCTCCTCCGCGTCGCAGAAGGACACCGCGCTGCCGTCGGTGCCGGCGCGGGCGGTGCGGCCGATGCGGTGGACGTAGCTTTCCGGCTCGTTCGGCAGGTCGAAGTTGATGACGTGCGTGATGCCGTCGATGTCGATGCCGCGCGCCGCGATGTCGGTCGCCACCAGCGCCTTCAGGTCGCCGCTGCGGAAGGACTCCAGCGCCCGCACGCGGGCCGACTGCGACTTGTCGCCGTGGATCGCGTCGGCCGGGACGCCAGCCTTCTTCAGATGGTCGGCGATGCGGTCGGCGCCGTGCTTGGTGCGGGCGAAGACGATCGTCCGCTCCATGGCGCCCTCCTGGAGGAGGTCGGCGAGCAGGCGGCGCTTGTCGGCGCGGTCCACGAACAGCACGCGCTGGGCGATGCGCTCCACCGTGGTGGACTGCGGCGCCACCTCGATCCGCTCGGCGTCGGTCAGGATGCTGTGCGCCAGCTCGACCACGGCTTCCGGCATGGTGGCGGAGAACAGCAGGGTCTGGCGCTGCTTCGGCAGGACCGCGACCACCTTCCGCACGTCGCGGATGAAGCCCATGTCGAGCATGCGGTCGGCCTCGTCGAGAACGAAGATCTCGACCTGGTCGAGCACGCACTGCTTCTGGGCCATCAGGTCCAGCAGGCGGCCCGGCGTCGCCACCAGCACGTCGATGCCGCGGGCGAGTGCCGCGACCTGCGGGCTCTGCCCGACGCCGCCGTGGATCACCGTGCGGCGGATCGGCAGGTGCCGGCCATAGGTGCGGAAGCTCTCGCCGATCTGCAGCGCCAGCTCGCGCGTCGGCGTCAGGATCAGCGTGCGCGGCGCCTTGGCCTGCGTCCGCTTCTTGTTCTGGAACAGCCGCTGGAGGATCGGCAGGGTGAAGGCAGCGGTCTTGCCGGTGCCGGTCTGGGCGAGGCCGAGCACGTCGCGGCCTTCCAGAAGAACGGGGATGGCGCCGGCCTGGATCGGCGTGGCGGTCTGGTAACCCTCTTCGGCGACGGCGCGCAGAAGGGGCTCGATCAGGCCGAGGCCACTGAATTCGGTCATACGGGGAGGGTCCTGGTCACGTGAACAGAGGCTGCACCTGGGCCGTGCCCGGACATTGCCGGGGCGGCGTGGCTTGGGGCGCTCCGCCGCGGGAGTGCGCGGAGCCATCAATTCACCGTGGGAAGGCGCAAGCGGCGCCGGTACCGGGACGACGAGGAGCCGGCAGCCCCAAAGCAAAATCGACCGACCACACATAGGCGGTGGGGCGGCTTTTGGCAAGCAAACAAGGACCTTGGCCGGGTTTCGGACCGGAAATGTCCCTGTGCCGGGCTGCCGTGGCGGAGGAGAGTGGGGGCGGGGGCGCCGCTTTGCACGAAGTGCGGCTTTTTGCCGCGTGAATTCCCGGACAAAAAAACGGGGTATAGGATTGCGAATGAATTTCAGTATTATGGTTGGCGCTGCAGCATGGCGCCCCGGATCGCGGGGGACGGTGCCGGAACGGATGGCAAAGGCGGTGGGGCAATGACGTCGCGTCTCGAATCCTTGTGCCTGGAAAAGGGACTGAAGATGACCGGCCAGCGCCGGGTCATCTCCCAGGTCCTGTCGGAGTCGGAGGACCATCCCGACGTGGAGGAGGTCCACCGCCGCGCCGTCCTGATCGACCCGCGCATCTCCATCGCCACGGTCTACCGGACCATGCGCCTTCTCGAAGACGCGCAGGTGATCGAGAAGGTGGACCTGGGCGACGGGCGCGCCCGCTATGAAGAGGCGTCCACCGACCATCACCACCACCTGATCGACACGCGCAGCGGGCGGATCATCGAATTCGCCAGCCCGGAGCTGGAGGCGCTGAAGGAGCGCATCGCGCGGGAGCTGGGCTACCGCATCGTCGGTCACCGGCTGGAAATCTACGGCGTTCCGCTCGACGGCGAGTCTCTCGACGGCGGCAACACCCTGGACGGCAACGCTGCGGATGGCGGGGAGCGTCGATGAAAAGCATGCGCTGGCTGACGATCGACCCCTACCCGGCGGTGACCCTGAATTGCCGCGACGCGGTCCAGCGCTGCTACGCCGGCCTGTGCGACTGCGGCCAGCCGGAGCGTTACGCGCTGGAAGCGGCGGTGACCGTCTTCCGCTACCACCATCCGGAAACCCCGCCCTTCCAGGCGGAAACCATCGTCAGCCAGTGGGTGGCCGGTCCGGTCCGCCACTGACCGCCGTCCTCCTCCCGTCTTCTCACCAGGGCCGGCGCTTGCGTTCCAGCGTTTCCGGGGCGAAGTCCTCGGAGCGCAGGGGCTTGGCGAAGTCCGGCGGGGCGAGCTGGTTGTCGAGGCCGTTCACCACATAGCGGTCGCCCGCGAGGTCGTACGTGATCTCCAAGGCCGGGGCGAAGACGGGCACCTGGGGATAGGCGATCCCGTGCGCCTCCGCGTAGCGGACCAGATCGCCCTTGGCGTCGTAATGGTCGGCCATGACGATCTGCCAGGAATCCTCGTCCAGATAATAGGTGCGCTCCGGCAGGGCGTGGCGGAAGCCGGACTTCAGCCGCGCCTCGACGATCCACACCCGGTGCATCTCGTAGCGCAGGAATTGCGGGTTGGGGTGGCCCAGCCACAGGAAATCCACCGGCGCCAGACCGGGCGTGTTCATCCGGCTGGCGTTGTAGGGCACATACATCTCCCGCCGTGTCGCCAGGGCGAAATCGAACCGGTCCAGCGGGCCGCCGAACATGTCCAGCATGTCGGCGGTGCGGATGCCGCCGCTGGCCGGGTCCGGCGTGTCGTAGGCGAAGTCGGACGCGCGGACCGGCTTGCCGGTCTCTCCCTGCCGGAACCAGGCGGCGAAGCCGGACTGGATCGGGTTCAGCGTCCCGTGCAGCAGCAGGGTGGTCCCGGCCTCCGCCTTGGGCATCAGGGTGGTGCGCCGGTAGTGGAAGGGACGGCCGCCGTCGATCCCGGCGGCGTAGCTGGATTGCCAGTCCTCGCGGTAGACCGCCGCGGTGTAGATGCCGCCGGCCTCCGGCAGGACGGTGGCGCCGGTGCGGCTGAAGGAATTGCCGCGCCAGCGCAGGATGTGGTTCCACATCGCCTGCACGCCGTTGGCCGGGATGGGGAAGGGCACCCCCACCCGCGCCCCGCTCAGCGCCAGACCGTTCTCGCCCAGCTTGGCGCGTTTGGCGTTCCCGATCGTTTCGTCGTAGACGCGCTGGGGAGCGGCGGCGCTGCGGTTGCTGGGGAAGACCGGGATCTCGAAGGACGGATACTTGGTCAGCATCGCCTGGAGGCCGGCGGACAGGCGGACCTTGTAACGGTCGATGTCCGCGGGACCCACGGTGAACCAGCGCCCATCCTCGTCGTAGGGGTCGGGCAGATGGCTGCCCGGCTTCCAGCCGTTGGGAACACGGGTCAGCCCCCCCTTCCAAGGCGGGATGGCCCGCGTCCGGCTGGCGCCGCGCACCGCGCCGAAGGGGGTCAGCTCCTCCCCCAGGGCGGGAACCTTCTCCTGCGCGGCGATCGGGGCGGCGTAGGGAAGCACCGGCAGGGAGAGCAGCAGGCTGGAGAACTGGCGGCGGTTCATGCGCGTCTCGCGGCGTGGCGGGTCGCGGGGACGATACCCCAATCGCGCGCCGGTTCGAACGGACAATGGATGTTTTGAGGACGTTCAGAGGTCCGATGCCGCGGCGATGAAGCGTTCGACCTCCCGCATCGCCTGCTCCAGCGCCGCGGCCAGTTCGGTCACCCGCTCCCAGGGGGCGTCCTGCATCACCGCCTGCTCCAGCGCCTGCGCGGCATCGCCGAGCGGTGTCGCCCCGGCGTTGCGGGAACAGCCCTTCAGATTGTGGGCGCCGGCGCGGATCGCCGTTCCGTTCCGCGCGGCGACGGCGTCGGCCACCTCGTCCGCGATGTGGCGGCCGATGCCGACGAAGTCGTTCAGCAACTCGTCCATCAACGCTTGATCTTCGCCGCAGAGTTGACGCAGCACATCCAACTTGATCGGGGGTGGGGTTTCCGACGGTGGAGAGGAAGGGCGCGGCGTCACCGGGTCCGCCACCGCGGGCGGCAGGAAGCGGGACAGCGCGGCGTCGAGCTTCGCCAGATCCAGCGGCTTGCTCAACGCCTCGTCCATGCCGGCCGCGCGGTAGCTCTCGATGTCCGCCGGGGCGGCGTTGGCGGTCAGGGCGACGATCGGCAGATGGGCGCCGGTGGCGCGCTCCGCCGCGCGGATGCGCCGGGTCAGCTCGAACCCGTCCACCTCCGGCATCTGGACGTCGGTCAGCAGCAGGGCGTAGCGCCGCCGCCCCAGCGCGGCCAGGGCCTCCGCCCCTCCGGTGGTCAGCTCCGCCGTGTGGCCCAGCGAGGTCAGCTGCATCTGCAGGACCTTGCGGTTGATGGCGTTGTCCTCCGCCACCAGGATCAGCCGCCCGCGGGCCTCCGCCTCGGCGATGGCGTGCTCCGGACTCAGCGGTGCCGGGGCGCAGGGGGCTGCGGGCGGTCGACCTTCGCAGGACGTGGCGTCCGTCAGGGTGCGCCCGGCGGCCACCGCCACGGCGCGCACCAGGGACGTGCGGCGGACCGGTCGGCTCACCGGGACCGCCCCGTCGGCGGGGCGGCCGCCGATGGCCGGGGAGTCCTGCAGCAGCACCGTCGGCACTTGCGCTTCCCCGACGCGGCGGCCCAGCAGTTGCGGCGCCTGGGCGGCAGCGGGGGTGTGCAGCGCCTCGTCCACCACCACGACGCTGAGCGCGCCGCGGTCCGCTTGGGCCATGCGGGCCTGTTCGGCCAGCGCGTCCGGTTCCCCGGCGGCCAGAACGCGCGCCCCTGCGGCTTCCAGATAACGGGCGACGATCCGGCGCTCCTCCGTGCCCGGCAGGCCGACCAGGACGGTCAGGCCGGAGAGATCCGCCTCTTCCGGCACCGCCATGAGTTCGGGCGGGGCGGGGTCGGCCGCGTCGCTCAGCGTCAGTTCCACCCAGAAGGTCGAACCCGCCCCCGGCGCGCTGTCCACCCCGATCGTCCCGCCCATCAGCGCGACCAGCCGCCGGCTGATCGACAGGCCCAGCCCGGTGCCGCCGAAGCGCCGGGCGGTCGAGCTTTCCGCCTGGGTGAAGGGCTGGAAGAGCTGGCGGCGCGCCGTCTCGGAAATGCCGATGCCGGTGTCCGCCACCTCGATGCGCAGCCGGGTGCCGCCCTGACGGTTGCCATCCGTCCTTGTGGCCAGGGTGGCCTGCACGACGATGCGCCCGCGCTCGGTGAATTTGATGGCGTTGCCGCACAGGTTGAACAGGATCTGGCGCAGCCGCACCGGATCGCCGATCAACGAGGGCGGAATCGCCGGCTCCACGTAGGTCAGCAGCGCCAGCCCCTTGGCCCGCGCCGCCGGGGCCAGCGTGTCGGCCACCCCCTCGACCAGGGCGGGGACGGAGACGGGCACCTGCTCCAGGTCCATCTTGCCGGCCTCGATCTTCGAGAAGTCGAGGATGTCGTCGATGATCCGCAGGAGCGAGGTCGCCGATTCCCGCATGGTCGCCACGGTGTCGCGCTGCCCGCCGTCCAGCGGCGTGCGCTCCAGCAACTCCAGCATGCCAAGCACGCCGTTCATCGGGGTGCGGATCTCGTGGCTCATGGTGGCGAGGAAGGCGGACTTGGCGGTGGTCGTCTGCTCCGCCTGCTCCTTGGCGCGTTCCATCTGGCGCTCGGCCAGCTTGCGCCGCGTGATGTCGTAGACCCAGGCGAGATGGACCGGGCGGCCGTCGAGCAGCGTCGGGTCCACCGACACCAGCGCCCAGAAGATGGACCCGTCGGCTCGCCGCACCCGCACCTCGGCGTCGCGCAGCGAGCGCCGGAAGAAGGTCCAGTGCGTCTCGTGCGCCTCGGTGTTGTCCGGCTCGATGAACAGGTCGGCGATGGAGACGCCGACCAGCCGCTCCTTCGGCACGCCCAGCAGATGGACAAGCCGGTCGTTGCACGTCAGGAGGACGCCGTCGTGGGTGTAGGCGCAGACGCCGACCGGGCTCGATTCCAGGATGGCGCGCATCTGCTCGCGGCTCTGCCGCAGCTCGTGCGTGCGTTCGGCCACCTTGGTCTCGATGAAGCGAATGTGGTCGTAGGCGCGCAGCGCCGCGATCACCGCGGTGAACAGCCCCTCCGCCGACAGGTCGGCCTTCGACTTGTAGTCGTTGATGTCGCAGCCGACGATCACGTCGCGCTGCGGCGCCTGCCCCGGCTGGCCGGTGCGCAGGATGATGCGGACGTCGAGGTTTCCCAGCACGCCGCGTATCCAACGGACCAGCGTCAACCCGGCGTCGTCATCCTCCATCACCACGTCCAGCAGGATGACGGCGATGTCCCGCCGGGCGCGCAGGACGGCGCGGGCCTCGGCGGCGGAGCGGCAGCCGATCAGCTCCAGCCGGCGGCCCTGGAATTCCACGTCGTCCAGCAGGAGGGCGGTCATGGAATGGACGTCGTCCTCGTCGTCGACCACCAGGATCGGCCAGGGCGGGGTTTCGTCCCCGTCCTCGCCCTCCTCGTCGGCGAACAAGATCTCGTCGTCGGTGTCCGGATCGGAGTCGGGCACGATCAGCTCGTCGGTCATGCTGCGTCCTCCGGGGCGCTGGCCATCCGGGGCGCCGTCACGGGAACCCGCAGGAGGAAGCTGGTGCCCCCGCCTATGGGAGAGTTTGGGGCCGGGCTGTCCACCGAGATCCGGCCGCCCAGCGACTGCGTCACGAGGTTGAAGACGATGTGGAGGCCGAGGCCGCTGCCCCCGGTGCCGCGCTTGGTCGTGAAGAAGGGTTCGAACACCTTGGGCAGATTGTCCGGGGCGATCCCGACCCCGTCGTCGGAAAAGCGGATGTCCAGCTCGCTGTCCGGCAACTCCTCCACGCTCAGCGCCATCGTGCCCTCGCGGCCGTCGGGGAAGGCATGGGTCAGCGCGTTGATGACCAGATTGGTGATGACCTGGCTGAGCGCGCCGGGATAGCCGTCCATGGTGATGCCGTCCGGGCAGGCGACGGTCATGCGGTGCGGGCTCTTGCGCAGGCGCGGTCCCAGCGAGGTGATGATCTCGTCCAGATAGGAGCGCAGGTCGAAGCGGCGGCGCTCCTGGCTGGTCTGGTCGACGGCGACGCGCTTGAAGCTCTGGATCAGCTCCGCCGCGCGGGTCAGGTTCTGTTCGATCAGCCGCGAGGATTCGCCCGCCGCCGCCACATAGGCGGTCAGGTCGGACTTCTTCATGGCGCCCTTCGCGAAGGCCTCGGTCAGCGACCGCGTCTTCGAGGCCAGATGGGTGGAGCAGCTGTAGGCGATGCCCACAGGCGTGTTGATCTCGTGCGCGACGCCGGCCACCAGCAGGGCGAGCGAGGCCATCTTCTCCGCCTGGACGAGGCTGTTCTGGGTCTCCTTGAGGTCGGCGTAGGCGGTCTCCAGCGCCTCCATGGCGTGGAACACCTCCTCGGCGGAGCGCGCCTCCACCGTCACGTCGGTGAAGGTGCGGACGAAGCCGCCCTCCGGCAGCGGGTTGGACCGCACCTCGATGATCGTGCCGTCGGGCCGCCGCCGCTTGAAGGCGAAGGGCTGGTCGGGAACCACGGCGGTCTCGTCCAGCTCCAGGTCGGGGTCGATGCTGAAATCCTCGAAGGCGCCCTGGGCGCGCTGGAGCCGGATGATCTCGAGAAACAGCGGGTTGCGGGCGAGGAAAGCCGCCGGCACGTCGAGAAGCTCCGCCGCGCGGCGGTTGGACATGACGACCCGCAGGTGGCGGTCCACCATGATGATGCCCTGGTCGGTGTTGTCGAGCGTGATCTGAAGGACGTTCCGCTCGCGCGCCAGATCCCGTTCGGCCTGCATGCGCTCCGTCACGTCGGACATGGTGCCGGTCAGTCGGACCGCGGTTCCCTCGCCGTCGCGCAGGGCGGTGGCCCGGTCCTCGATCCAGCTCCAGCCGCCGTCGCGGCGGCGCATGCGGTAGACGGTGGCATAGGCGCTGTCCTTGTCGCGCACGCGGCTGCGGGATTCCGCGATGACCCGCCGCCGCTCCTCGGGATGGATCAGCGATTCCCAGGTCCGCGCTGTCATCGCCAGCTCGGCCGGGCCGTAGCCCAGCAGGGCTGGAAACTCCCTCGACCACCAGTACTCACCGGTCCGCAGGTCGTAATCCCAGACCGAGGAGCGGGTGGCGGCGATGGCCAGCCCCAGCCGCTCCTCGCTCTGGCGCAGGGCGGCCTCCTCCTCGTCAAGCCGGGTCAGCATGCCGTTGTAGGCGGTGATCACCCGCCCCAGCTCGTCGGCGGAGGACCAGTGCACGGGCTGGCGCGGATGCTCCTGCTCCGCGGTGCGGATCGACGCGATCAGCCGGCCCAGCGGCACGCCGATGGTCAGCCGGTGGGCGGTCAGCGCGGTGACCAGCGTGCCGACCAGCATCAGCAGCAGGAGCCACAGCGTGTTGACCATCTCCTGCCGGATCTGCTCGTCCACCGGAGCGTAGCTGAAATAAAGCGTCAGCGTGCCGAGCCGCCGGTTCTGCACCTGGATCGGACGGCGCACGGCCTCGCGTCCGGCGAAGGGACGGCAGTCGGCCTCCGGCCATGCGAAATGGCCGTCGGCCAACTCATCCGCCACCTCGATGCAGAGAAGCTCGCGGTTGACGGAGATCGCCTGGATGATGTTGCGGATGGCTGGAACGTCCACCGCCCACAGGCTGGAGGACAGGGCGACGGCGTTGATCTCCGCCACCGCCTCGATCCGGTCGCGCAGGGCGCCGCGCAGGTCCTTGTACTTGCCGTAGAAGAAGATCGAGGAGAAGCCGAGCGTTGTCAGCATCAGGATGGGAATCAGGATCAGCAGGAACTTCGCCGACACCGTCGGCACCTTCTTCCACGCCTGCTCGATCACCGTCATGAAGGGTATCCCGCAATCGGGGGCGCAAGCCGGGCGGACCGGCGGCACGGCGCCGCCTTTCCCGGTCATGCGGTTGTACTATCAACCGGTGTCGGTCGTCTATGGTGTGGAGGGCGTGAAAATTCTCCTTTCGATCGGCAAAAGTGACGCAATGGATACTTGCCGCTTGAGGGGGTGGCAACCTTGCACTACTGTTCGGGGGGCCGCTTGCGCGGTGCAACACAAGAGGATGTCATGAATTTCCAGGTGCGCCGTTCCTCCGAAACCATCGAGGTGCTGTTGAGCGGCCGGTTGGAGTTCACCGATCACGACAGCCTTCCCGACATCGTGGAGCTGCTGAACGGGGAGCGCACGCGCCGTTTCGTCCTGGACATGGACGGGCTGACCTTCATCGACTCCGCGGGGATCGGCATGCTGCTGATCCTTCAGGACGAGGCGGAGCAGCGCAACATCAAGCTGGTCCTCCGCAAGCTGCAGGGCGATGTGCTGCGATCCATCGATCTGGCGCGGATCGGCGAAGTCGTCACCATCGAGCGGTGAGCGGGCGATGGACGGTTCCCCCGCCTCCTCCGCCAGCCCTTCCCCCGGTCCGGCCGGTGCCGTGCGCCCCTTCAGCGTGGTGCGGGACCGTGTGCCGGCGGACATCGCCGCGCGGGTCGCGGCGCGCTTCGGCCCGAGTGGAGGCGTTGGTGACGCCGTTGACGGTCGGGCCGCCGCCGCGGTGCTGCTGGCCCAGGCCGACCGGGACATCCTGCGCGGCGCCTTCGGGCTCAACCGCTTCCTGACGGTGGAGTTGACGGAGCGGGAGGAGGGGACCGGCACCATCGAGGCCGACTGGCTTGGCGCCCCGCCGGTGGAGCGGGGATTCTACCTGTCGCTGACCACCGGGACGGCCTATGGCCTGCAATGCGCGGTTCTGGTCTGCGACGAGCTGACCCGGCGCGGCGTGCTGACGCCGGAGCGGCGCGGCAACATCGAGCTGTGCCTGCACGAGGCCATCGCCAACGCCATCGTCCACGGCAATCTGGGCATTCCCAGCGCGACCAAGGAGCAGCCCGAGGGCTACCGCCTGTTCAGCCGGCTGCTGCGCGAACGGCTGGGCGACGGTGCCGTGCGGCAACGGCGGATCGACATCTTCGCGCGCTGGACCGCCGACAGCCTGTCCATCGCGGTGGTCGACCAGGGCAACGGGTTCGACGCCGCAGCCCTGCCGCAGGACACCGACAGCGGCGCCCATTCCGGCCGTGGCTTCGTGTTCATGCGGGCGCTGGCCCGGCGCATCCACGTGACCGACGGCGGGCGCTGCACCCTGCTGCAGTTCGACCTGTGACGGGCGGACGGGTCCGCGCATGCCCATTTCGCTCGCCGCCAGCCGTGTCCTGATCGTCGACGACAACGAGTTCAACAGGAAATCGCTGGCCCTGATGATCCGCCGCGCCGGGCTGACCCAGATCGAGGTCGCCGAGAACGGTGTGGAGGGGCTGCGCAAGGTGGAGAGTTTCCGCCCCGATCTGGTGCTGCTCGACGTCAACATGCCGGTGATGGACGGGCTGGAGATGTGCCGGCGCCTGCGCGAGCGGCTGACCCACGAGGAATTGCCGATCCTGTTCCAGACGGCGTTGGACAGCGACGAGGAGCAGGTCCGCTGTTTCGAGGCCGGGGGCAGCGACTTCATCTCCAAGCCGATCAAGCCCGGCGAGTGCGTCGCCCGCGTCCGCCACCAGCTCGAAAAGCGCAAGCTGTTCACCGACCTCGCCAACTTCCGCGGGCGGGTCGAGCGGGAGCTGAAGCACGCCAAGGCGATGCAGCTGTCCCTGCTGCCCGAACCGAAGGAGCTGGAGGCGGTCGCCGAGCGGTACGAGCTGGTGCTGGACGCCCATTTCGAAACCTCGTCGGAGCTGGGCGGCGATTTCTGGAACGTCTATCCACTGGACAGCCACCGCGTCGCCTTCCTGCTGGTCGATTTCGCCGGGCACGGCATCACCGCCGCCATCAACACCTTTCGCCTGCACACGCTGATCGACCGCTTCCCCATGCAGCATGTGCCGCCCTCGGAATGGCTGGCCGGGCTGAATCTGGCGCTGAAGGAGGTGCTGCCGATCGGGCAGTTCGCCACCGCCTTCTTCGGCATCCTCGACCTGCACACCGACACTCTGACCTACGCTTCGGCCGGGGCGCCGAATCCGGTGGTGGGGATCGCGGGGGAACTGCGGCTGCTCGACTCGGCGGGGTTGGTGCTGGGCGCGTCGCGTCGCGCCGTCTACGCCGACCGCAGCCTGCGCCTGCCCCGCGGGAGTTGCCTGTTCCTCTACAGCGACGCGCTGATCGAATGCAGCGGTCCGGACAACGAACCGATCGGGCAGGACGGGGTGCCCGGTCTGTTGCGCGGCGCCATCGCCGCCAACCGCGCCCGCCCGCTGGGGCCGTTGCTGGAGCGCTTCTACGCCCGCACCAGCCTGCCCCTGCGCGACGACCTGACCGCCGTGTGGATTGCCCGCCGGGCGTGAGGGGCAGCCTCGGAAACGAAAAAAGGGCCGCCGCGGTTGTCCGCGGCGGCCCTTTGACCTGGTGTCGGGGGGAGGGGCGCCGTTACGCCTGCGTCTCGGACGCGGCGTAGCGGCGGCGGACCCACATCACGCTCTTCACCGTGAAGATGGTGACGCCGATGCCCAGCGCGATGAGCAGGAGGATCTTCGGGCCGTTCTCGCCGATGGCGGCGGCGGCCTCGCCGAACAGGTAGCCGGCCCCGGCGAAGCTCCAGGCCCAGATGCCGGCGGCGATGAAGTTCCAGAACAGAAATTTTCGCCAGGGCATGCGGGATGTGCCGACGGCGACCGAGGCGATGTTGCGCACCCCGTAGAGGAAGCGGAAGGCCAGGATGAAGCCGACGCCGTAGGTTTCCAGCCAATACAGCACGCGCGTCGCGCGGGCCTCCGCCGCCGGGAAGCGGGCCAGCGCCTTGCCGCCCCATTTGCGGCCGATCCAGAAATAGCACTGGTCGCCCATGAAACTGCCAATCCAGACGGCGGCAACCAACCAGTATAGGTTGATGATCCCCAGATGCGCGCCCATCCCGCCGAAAATGACGAAGGTCTCGCCTTCGAAGAAGGCCCATATGAAGGCCAGGGGATAGAAGGCATCGCCCCAATCCTGGAGCCAGGTCATCCAGTCCAAATCACCCTCCCCGCGGGTCGTTCCTTATCGGCTCCGACCGCCGGCGATGCGCCAGGGAAACGCAGGCGCGGCCATTGGTCAGGCTAAGGACATATCATTGCACATAAGTGCGTGTCTTGTCGCGCAATCATTCCCGAATCGGGGGGAGGGAACCGTACAAAGTTGGGGTACGAAACGATCTATTGCGGTGGGATTATTTTGTGTCCGGACACGTATTCTGTGAATCGGTCAGTGTTCGTGACTTGGTCAGCCATCCTCGCCCGACAGCTCGCCCACCGCCTGCCGGGCGGCGCGCAGCAGCAGGGGATTCGGTTCGGACGGGCCGTCCTCTCCTTCTTCCTCCTCCCAGGCGCCCGGCGCGGCGCGGCGCTTCAGCTCGCGCGCGGCTTCGATCAGCAGATGGGCCAGCTTCTGGTCGGGCAGGGCCTGCGCCAGCGCCCGCAGCTCCGCGTTGGTCAGAGCCGCCGGATCGAAGTCGGCGCGCGGCGCCATCGGGACAGGCGGCGGCGGGACGAGCGCGAGGGTCATGGGCGCCGGGGATGAAGGCGCCGGAACATCCTCCCGCACCACATCGACGGCCACCGGCGCCGCCACGGTGGTGGCGCGGGACCGGCGCGCCGGTTTGCGCGCCCGCTCCGTCTCGGGCAGGCTGTCGAACAGGAGAGGTTGCGTGCTCATCCGATCACCCGCGATCCGTTCACCGCTAGTTTGCGAAGTGTTCTCTTTTCATTCTAGGGAACACGCGACGGAAGTCGAGGGGAAACTTTTCGGGAAAAAACGCGAATGGCGGAGTCAGCCGATCGCGTCCAGGAACCGTTCGGGGCGCAGGATGCGGGTGCGGCCCACTTGGCGCACCGACAGAAGCTGCCGGTCCACCGTCACCAGCCAATCGGCGTCGGCGGCCAGCGCCACGGCCAGGAACATGTCGTCGTCTGGGTCGCGGCACAGCCGCTCCACCGGGGCGGGCTCGACCCGCCGGGCCTCGGCGGCGAAGGCGGCCAGGAAGGCGGCGCGCTCTTGGGCCGGGCGGTAGCGGTCGAAGTCCGGGCGCATCAGCACCTCCCGCAACTCCGCCAGGGTGGCGTCGGAGACGAAGGCGGTTCCCCGCGCCCGCACCGCCTCGACGCTGCACTGGATGGCCAGGCTGCGGCGGGGCACCTCGGCGCCCAGCAGGGCGTAGCCGACGAGGATGTTGGTGTCCAGAACGGCCCGGAAGGGTCGGGCGACGTGATCGTGGGTGGCGGTCATGCGCCCGTCGGTTCCATGGGGCGGTCAGCCCTTGCGGGTCAGCAGCAGCGCGGTCAGGTCGTCGTCGATCGGGCCGAGGGCGCGCAGGCGGTCCAGCAACCCGTCCAGGAAACGGCCGCCGTCCGTCTCGCCCATCCGCTCGGCGACCAGGGCGGCGAGGCCCGGCTCGTCCAGAACGTCGCTGCCGACCGGGATCTCGATGGCGCCATCCGAATAAAGGAACAGGCGCCCGCCGGGGGGCAGGGGGAGGGAGCGCTCCTCATACTCCGCCGAGGCCAGAAGGCCGAGCGGCAAGCCGGCGCTGTCGCCCAGCAGCGGTTCGGTGTCGCCGGGCGCCCAGACCATCGGGCGCGTCGATCCGGCGGAGGCGTAGACGAAGCGGTTCCCCGCCGGCTCGACCACCCCGGCCAGCATGGTGGCGAACTGCCCGTTGGGAAGCAACGCGCACAACCGACGGTTGACGATGGACAGGAACTCGCCGGGCGTCAGGCTGGGCACGTCCATCTGCTGGCAGATCGCGTGCAGGCGGAAGGTGTTCAGCGCCGCCCCGACGCCATGGCCGGAGAAATCGACCATGTAGAGCATGGTCCGGCCCTGTCCCTGCCCCTGTCCCGGCGCCACGGCGTCATGCCTCAGGTCCCAGAAATCGCCGCCCAGCTCCGACGAGGGGGCGAAATGGGCGGTGATGCCCACCCCCGCCGCAGCCTCCACCTCGGCCAGCCGCTCCGGCGACGGCATCAGCCGTTCCTGCATCTTGCGGGCGAGCGACAGTTCGCTCTCCGTCCGCTCGTGGAAGCGCTGGAGATCGTGCAGGAGGGCGCGGTTCTGCAGGTGGATGCGCACGCGGGCCAGCAGCTCGACCGCGTTGATCGGCTTGGTCACGTAATCGGTGGCCCCGGCGGCGAAGGCCTTGGCGCGGTCCTCGGCCCGGTTCAGGCTGGATTGCACGAGGACCGGCAGATCCTTCCAGGCGGGGATCGCGCGCAGGCGCCGGCACATCTCGAACCCGTCCAGGTTCGGCATCATCAGGTCGAGCAGGATCAGGTCGGGCCGGAAGGCGTCCAGCCGGGCCAGCGCGTCGTTGCCGTCCTCCGCCATGTCGATGCGGGTGACGCCGCCGCGTTCCAGCAGGGCCTGGAGCAGATGGCGGTTCACGCGGTTGTCGTCCACCACCAGGACGCGGGCCGATTCCAGACCCGGAACTTCCGGCAGGCTGTTCATCGCGCACCCCCGTGCCCGATCCAGACCAGCGTGTGGTCGTCGAGCGGCACGTCGCCCTGGGCCGCGGCGAGCGCCTTGGTGACCGCCGTGAAGGCGTCGCCGCCGCGGCCGTCGGCCATGGCGTTCCGGACGGCGGCGCTCTGCAGCAGGGCGGCGAGGCCGCCGTTGCGCCCGCCCAGCGTCTCCAGAACGGCGGTCGAATGCAGGGCCAGCGCCGAGTCCGGCGGGAAGGGCAGGCCGTGCTCCTCGTAGCGGGCGCCGGCGGCGATGCCCACCGGCGGACCGGCCCCCTCGCCGAAGACCAGCGGCGCGTTGCCGGGCGGGATCAGGACCGGCGGGGCCGCCGCCGCCGCCGCATAGGTGAAGCGTTCCGCCGCGCCGTCCACCACGCCGTAGATCACCGTGGCGTGCTGCCCAAGCTCAAGCAGGCAGACGGCCCGCTCGTTCAGTTCGGTGAGGAAGGCGCCGGGCCGCTCGCCGAGAGGGGGCGCCAGCTCGTGGATCAGCGTGTGCATGCGGAAGGCGTTCAGCGCCGCCGACACGCCGCGCCCGGCCATGTCCAGCAGGAACAGCCCGAACCGCCCGCCCGCCAGCGGCAGAACCCCCCAGAGGTCGCCGCCGAGGTCGGAGGACAGCGCCGTGTGCGACCGCAGCGTCACCCCCGCGCTGTCCGTCAGCGCGGCGCACAGCGTCGCGGAGGGCAGGAGATGGTCGTACATGGAGCGCGCCATCGCCAGCTCCCCCTCGACCCGCGCGCGGTAGGTCTGAAGGTCGCGGATCAGCACCCGGTTCTGCAGATGGATGCGCACGCGGGCGACCAGTTCCGTCCGGTCCAGCGGCTTGGAGATCAGGTCGGTGGTGCCGGCGGCGAAGGCGCGGTTGCGGTCGTCGCTGGACGACAGGGCGGTCTGCACCAGCACCGGCAGGTCGGCGTAGGCGTGGTCGGCGCGCAGGCGGCGGCACACCTCGAACCCGTCCATTCCCGGCATCATGATGTCGAGGATCAGCAGGTCCGGCGCCTCCGCGGCGATCTGGTCCAGCGCGTCGAAGCCGTCCTTGGCGTAGGCGACGTTCTGGAAGCCGGCTTCGCCGAGCAGGGCGCCGATCAGTGTGCGGTTGAAGTCGGTGTCATCCACCACCAGGATGCGGCAGGCGGCGATGGCCTCGTCCATCAGAGGGGGAACCTCATGCGGATGCGGCGCCCGCCGTCGAGAAGCTGAAGTTCCTCGACGATGGCGGCGATCAGGTCCAGCCCGCGGCCCGAGGCGCCGTAATCGATGCGCTCCGGCCGGGCGAAGCCGGTTCCCTCGTCGGCCACCTCCACCACCGCGCAAGCGCTTTCCAGCCAGGCGGCGACTTCGATCCGGCGGTCGGCGAAGGCGGGGTCGGCCATGCGCGCGGCCAGATCGTGGGAGAAGCGCTCCAGCGCTTCCACGCTCAGCCCCTTCATGCCTTCGACCTGAAGGTTGCCGTGGACCACCGCGTTGCTGATCGCCTCGTGCAGCGCCAGCTCCATGTCGTCGCGCTGGGCCTCCGGCATGGGGTGCAGGGCGGCCAGCCCGTTCAGGATGCGCCCGGCCAGATGCAGGCGGTTGGCGGTCACCGTCGTCACGCAGGCGAACAGGTCGGCGCGCGCGGCGCGCCGCGCGGCCTCGACGATCTGGGCGTCGGACAGGCTGGCGACCTCGATCCAGGCGCCAAAGGGCCGCTGCCAGAAGTCGGGCGCCTCCACGGCGCCGGCATCGCCCACCAGAAGCAGAACGGAGGCGCCGAACTCCTCCCCCGCCGGGGAGCCGGGCCGCCGGGGCGGAAGCCGAAGCGCCGCCGACAGCCGGTCCAGCCGGTCGGCCGGCACGCCCAGGCCTTGCAGGGCGGCGACGCGGGTGGGGGAGGGGACCAAGGGGGTCAGTCCTCGATCGTGACGATCTTGTTGAGCTGGGCCACCGTCAGCACGCGCTTGACCTGTCCGGCGGCGGAGCGCAGGACGAGCTGCTTGTCCGCGTTGGCCATTTCCTCCCGCGCGATCAGCAGCATGCCGATTCCCGCCGAATCGACGAATTCCAGCGTGGAGAGGTCGAGCACCTGACGTTTGGCCTTGTTCTGCAGCATCTCCCGGATCAGGGCGCGCAGCTTGGCGTGGTCGTTGAAGGTCAGGCGACCGCGCAACCGAACCAGGGTCTCCTGCTCCTTGTCCTCAATTCCGTAGTCCATCGGTCCGGTGTTCCTGAAGGGTGTTCCTGAAGGGGCAGTGGGGCGGGTGGCCTTGTGCGGACCACGCCAGAATGGAGCAAGACAGGCCGGGGATTCCAGAGAATCCCTCGGCCTCAGAAAAGTTCGATGTCGCCGCCGGAACTGTCGGCCTGGCCGGCATCGACGTCAAGGACGCCATGCTCGTCCAGCGCCGTCCCTTCCAGCAGCAGACGGCGCACGAAGCGCTGGCGCATCTCGCTCAGCTTGAAGCGGCCCAGCAGTTCGTCGAGCCATTCCTGCGGAACCTGCGGCCCCAAGGAAGCGGGCATTTCGACGCGGGTGCGGTTTTCCAGCTCGTTCAGCCCTTCCGCCATGATGGCGAGGCTGTCGTTGATGGCCTCCAGCCGCTGCTTGGTCAGGTCCTGGAACTGCATCCCGGTGACCATCCGGCTGATGGTGGCGGACATGTCCGACGACACGTTGGCCGCCGTCTCCAGCACCGCCTGGAAGTGGTTGGTCTGGTCGACCAGGCTGTCCATGGTCTTGTCCACCCGCTCCTTGGCGAGCATCTGGGGGGACATGTCGGTGTCGGCGATCTGGCGCAGGATGTCGTGGCCGTTGCGCACGCCCTTGACCACCGCGGTCACCTTGGAGCGCATGCGGTCGGCCAGCGCCCCGGTGGAGCGGGAGAGGTGGCGCACCTCCTGCGCGACCACCGCGAAGGTGCGTCCGGCCTCGCCGGCGCGGCTCGCCTCGATGGTGGCGTTCAGCGCCAGGAAGTTGGTCTGGCGGTTGATGGCGTCGATGTCGCCGATCGACTTCTCCAGCTCCGCCACGTCCTTCTGCACGTCGTCAAGCAGATAGACCATGCTCATGGCGTGGCGCGACAGCATGACGATGTTGGAGATCATGTCCGCGATCATCTGCTGCATGCCGGTGACCAGCTGGTCCATCGGCACCCGCTCCCCGTCGATGGAGACGGAGCCGGCCATGCCGACGATCTCCTCCACCCGCTCCGACTGCTGCATGGCTTTCTCGGCCAGCTCGCGGAAGCGGGAGGAGAGGTCAAGCGTGGCGTCCTCGACCGTCGAGGAGGTGCGGGTCAGCTCGTTCTGCACGGCCTCCAGCGTGCGGCGCTGGATGTCGGCGTAGCCCATCCAGGTCGCCAGTAGCTCCCCGGTGACCGCGATCTTCTCGCCGATCTCGGGCAGGCTGTGCACGGGAGCGCCATCGTCGGGAAGGTCCGGCTTCTCCGGTTCCGGTCCGGCTTCCAGGCGGGGCGCGCGGCCGTAGAAAGACATGGTGCTGCTCCTCAGTTCGCGCGCGTGCGGTGTTCGCCGATGGCGTCGAACGCGCGCAGCATCTCGGCCGGTATCTGCGCCAGCGGCAGTTCGACGGCGACCGCCCCGGCTTCCCGGGCGGCGCGCGGCATGCCGTAGACGACGCAGCTCGATTCCTGTTCGCCGATGGTATAGGCCCCCGCGTCGCGCATCGCCAGCATGCCCGACGCCCCGTCGCGGCCCATGCCGGACAGGATCACCCCAACCGCGTTCGCCCCCGCCGCCTTGGCGACGGAGGAGAACAGCACGTCCACCGACGGGCGGTGGCCGCTGACCGCCGGCCCGTCCTGGATGTGGCAGGAATAGCCCTGGGCGTCGCGGATCACCACCAGATGCCGGTCGCCGGGGGCGATGTAGACCTTGCCCTGGACCAGCCGGGCGCCCTGGGTGGCGACCTCCACCGACGGCGGCGAGATGCGGTCGAGCCGGGCGGCGAAGCTGGGGACGTAGCTGGGACCCATATGCTGGGTGATGACGATGGGCGGGCAGTCGGCGGGCATGACCGCCAGCACGTCGCGGATGCGCTCCACCCCGCCGGTGGAAGCGCCGATGGCGATGAAGCGGGTGCCCGACCCGGCGCGGCGCGGCGTCGGCAGGGTGGCGGTCGCGGGCTGGGGGCGCCGCATCGACAGGCGGGCGGTGGCGGCGATGCGGATCTTGCCGACCAGCTCGTGGGCCATGGCCTCGAACCCGTGGCCTTCGGAGCCGTCGGGCTTGGCCACGCAGTCCACGGCCCCGATCTCCAGCGCGCGGATCGTCGCCTCCGATCCCTCCTGGGTCAGGGAGGAGACCATGACGACCGGCGTCGGGCGCAGCGTCATGATCTTTTCCAGGAAGGACAGACCGTCCATCCGCGGCATCTCGACGTCCAGCGTGACGACGTCGGGGTTGGTGTGCTTGATGACGTCGCGCGCCTCGTAGGGGTCGCGGGCGACGCCGACCACCTCGATGCCGGGCTCGTCCGAGATGACGGCCTTCAGCATCTCCCGCATCAGGCTGCTGTCGTCCACGATCACGACGCGGATGGGGCGTGCCATGGCTCAGTCCTCCCCGAACAGTTCCACGTCGCCCTCGATCGGCTGGTGCCGCAGGCTGGTGCGGAAATGCAGTTCCTGGTTCGCCGTCTCCGACAGGGCCTCGGGCCGCAGCATCTTGCGCATGGCCCTGCCGGTGTGGGGAAAGTAGTGGATGCGCCGGGCCGAGGCGCCGCCCAGATCCTGGCCCATCAGCTTCAGCCCCTCCCGCCGCACGTAGTCGAGCGCGAAGGCGGCGTTGCGCTGGCCGACGTCGAAGCTGGAATCGATGACGCGGGCGCCGCCGAACAGCTTCACCTCCAGCCGCCCGCGCTGGGCGCCGCGCCCCAGCAGGTCGTTGATCAGCCGCTCCATGGCGACCGAGCCGTAGCGCGCCGCCGCTCCGGTGCCGGCGTCCTCGGACTCCGGCACCTCGGGCAGCAGGAAATGGTTCATGCCGCCGATCGCCGTCGCCGGGTCATGGACGCAGGCGGCCACGCAGGAGCCCAGCGTCGTCACCATCATCACGTCCGAGCGGTCGCTGACCAGGTGATGGCCCAGGAAGACCTTCATCGTGTGGGCGCGGAACTGCGGGTGGAAGTAGCCGCCGGTCTGCCGGGCCTCCGCCGCGCGGCGGCTTGCGAAAGCGGTCATGCGTCACAGCCTCCGGTAGATGGTGGGGCCGGTCTGGCGGAAGCGGTCCGACACGCCGTACAGGCTCTCCGAATGGCCAAGGAACAGGCAGCCGCCGGGCTCCAGCATGCGGGCGAAGTTGCCGATGACCTGGGTCCGCCCGACCCGGTCGAAATAGATCAGCACGTTGCGGCAGAAGATCGCGTCGAACGGCCCCTTCATGGGCCAGTGCTCCAGCAGGTTCAGCGGCTTGAAGGTGATCAGCCGCCTCAGCTCCTCCTCCATCGCCACCACCGGCTCGCCGCTCTCGCGCTGGCGGCGGGTGAAGCGGTCGCGCAGGGGGGCCGGGATGCTGTTCGCCAGATCGGCGGGATAGACGCCGCGCCGGGCGGTGTCGACCATGTGCGTGTCGATGTCGGTCGCCAGGATCTTCACGTCCCAGCGCCGCAGCTCCGGCCCGAAGCTGGAGGCCAGGACCATGGCGATGGTGTAGGGCTCCTGCCCGGAGGAGCAGCCGGCGGACCAGATGCGCAGCCGCGGGTGGGAGGATTCCCCGGCGTGGCGGGCGCGCATCTCCGGCACCGCGGTCTTCGCCAGGAAGTCGAAATGGTGCGATTCGCGGAAGAAGCTGGTCAGGTTGGTGGTCAGGGCGTTGACCAGGAAGCCGACCTCGTTCGCCCCCTCCTCGCTCTCCAGCAGGGCGCAGTAGCTGTCGAAGTCGCTCAGACGCAGGTCGCGCAGCCGCCGGGCGAGGCGGGAATAGACCATCTCGATCTTGTGCGGGGCCAGCGCGATCCCGGCGAGCTGGTAGAGCATGCGGGCGATGAAGTCGAAGTGCCGCCGCTCGAACGGGAATTCCCGCCGGCCGGACGTCGCCGGGGGAACGGCGCCGCGGTCGGCCGCCTCTGAGTCCGGGGGCGGGGAAAGGCTGGGGGCCGTGGTCATGCCGCCCGTCCGCGGGCCTTGGCCCGCGCCTCGGTGGCCAGCGTGTCCAGCAGGCCCAGCACGGTGCCCGACAGCCGGTCGAGATCGGCCAGGGCCTGGGCCTCGGTCGCATCATCCCCCTGCTCATGGGCGCGCAGGGCGCGCTTGCCGGCCTCGTGGAAGCGGGCGTGCGGCTCGGCGATCCGCTCGAAGGACGGGCAGGAGCGCACGGCGGCGTCGCTCACCGTGTCGTACCATTTGCCCAGACGGCAGCCGTGATGGTCGGCCAGCCGGTCCGCGGTGGCCTCGCCGTGGCCCTGGACGGTCTTCAGCACGGTGTCGCGGAAGGTCACATGGTCGATCTTGGTGTTCTCGATCAGCTGGATGTGGCGGGCCAGGTCGGACGCGCCGTGCGTGTGGCCGGCGTCCAGCGAGAAGAAGGCCATCTGCTGGCGGAGCTGCCCGGCCTGCTCCTCCAGCGAGCGGGCGGCGGCGGTGCTTTCCTCGACCAGCGCGGCGTTCTTCTGGGTCATCTCGTCCATCTGGGCGACGGCGGTGTTGACCTCGTCCAGGCCGGACGCCTGCTCGGCGGTGGCGCGGGCGATCTCCGACACGAGGTCGGCAACCCGCGCGATGCCCGCCACGATGTCGGTCAGCGACGACCCGGCGGAGCGGACCAGCTCCACCCCGTCCTTGACCTGCGCCCCGCTGTCGAGGATCAGCGTCTTGATCTCCTTGGACGCCTGGGCGGAGCGCTGGGCGAGGTTGCGCACCTCCTGCGCCACCACGGCGAAGCCGCGCCCGGCGTCGCCGGCCCGCGCCGCCTCCACCGCCGCGTTCAGCGCCAGCAGGTTGGTCTGGAAGGCGATCTCGTCGATCACCCCGATGATGTCGGAGATTTTCTGCGACGAGCGCTCGATCCCGCGCATCGCCTCCACCGCGCTGGCGGCAACCTGACCGCCCTTCTCGGCGGCGCGGCGGGCGTCGTTGGCGAAGGCGTTGACCTGCTGGGCGTTGTCGGCGTTGGAGCGGACGGTTGCCGCCAGCTCCTCCATGCTCGCCGCCGTCTCCTCCAGCGAGGAGGCCTGCTGCTCGGTGCGCTCGGACAGGTCGAGGCTGCCGTCGGCGATCTCGCGGCTGGCTGCGGCGATGGATTCGGCGGCGCCGTTGATGCGGCGGACGATCTCCGACAGCTTTTCCGCCGTGCCGTTGAAATCGTCCTTCAGGCGCAGGAACACGCCCTCGTACGGCTTGTCGATGCGCCGCGACAGGTCGCCCTGCGACAGCGATTCCAGCATGGCGGCCAGATCCTCGGTCACGCCGGAGACGTTGGCGGCCAGCCGGTTCATGCCCTCGCTGACCAGCCGGAAGAAGCCGGTCTTGCCGTCCAGCGCGATCCGCTGGGTGAAGTCGCCGCGAACGGCGCTGTCCACCATGCCGGCGATCTCCGCCTCGATGGACAGCTCCGCCGTCAGGTCGCGCCATTCGACGACGAGGCCCAGCTTCTCGCCGTGGCGCCCGGCGACCGGGCTGGCGGTGATCTCGAAGCTGCGGCGGCCCGCCTTCACCATGCCCTTGTAGGGGCTGGCGAGGCCGGTCAGGCTGGAGCGCAGGCGCGGGGCCTCGGTGTCCAGCGTATCAAGAGTTTTCCCGATCAGCCCGGCGGCGTCGAAGGCGGGCAGGGCCTTGCGCAGGTCGCTCTCGGCGGTCTTGAACATCGCCAGCGCGGCGGCGTTGCAATAGGTGACGGTCCCGTCCTCGCCCACCGTCATGATGCAGGACGACACGCGGTCGAGCGCGATCCCCGCCCGCACGGCGGCCACCGCGTCCTCCTTGAAGGCGGCGACGGCGCGGGCCATCGCGCCCAGCTCGTCGCGCCCGTCGGTGTGGGGGACGGAGACCGACAGATGGCCGTCGCTGAGGTCGGTCATCACCTTGCGGATGCCCTGGACCGGGCCGGTGATCGAGCGGGCGATGACCTGGGCGGCGCCGATGCCCAGCAGCAGCGACAGGCCGCCCAGCACCAGGGCCAGCAGGACGCTGTTCTCCACCTCGGCCTCGGCGCGGGACTCGATCCCCTTCTGCTCGGCGTGGATGGCGGTGGCGATGGAGTCCAGCGTCGCGTTCAGGGCGGTGACGACCTTGGCGACGACCTCGGCGCGCAGGCGGTCGATCTCCTTGTCGGCGGCGACGGCGTCGCGGAAGGCGGTGCGGTAGCCCGGTGCCCGCTCCGCCACCTCGCGCAGCATCGCCGCCACGCGTGGCTCGGTCAGCAGGGCCTGCGCCTCGCGCACATGCTCCAGCATCTCGTCCAGGTTCTTTTCCATCGGCCCCGCGGCGGCGGCATCGCGCATGCCGAGCGCGCGGTTGGCGAAGAGGCGGGTCAGCACCCAGTGCTTCTCCATCTCTTCCCCGACCAGGGCGGCGTCTTTGTCGCCGGTGGCCTGGGCGCCCTCGACGATGCGCTCCAGCGTCTCGGTGATCTGGGTGCCCAACGGGTCCATGGTCTGGCGGATGGCCGCGTCGTAGCGGTCGCGGACGACGCGGATCGCCTCGAACTGGGTGTGGTATTCGGTGTGCAGCCGGGCCAGCTCGGCGAAGGCCGCCGCCTGGCTGGAGCGCTGGATGGCCGCGCCGTGGGCGGCCAGCGCCTGATCGAATTCGGTGCGCAGCGCCCGCTGGCGGTTGAGCGCGGCGGGGTCGCCGGACACCAGATAATCGCGCCCGTGGATGCGCTGGTTGGCGAGGCGGGCCGAGAGGTCCTTGGCGAAGGTGGCGAGTTCGCCGCTGGTGAGCACCGCGTCGACGCTGCCGTTCAGGCTGCGGATGCTCAGCAGGCTGGCGGCGACCTGGGCGGCCAGCAGGGCGAGCAGGAGCGCGAAGGCCAGCCACAGCCGCTTCGAGATGCCCATCGACCCAACGAACGAACCAACCCGTTTCGCCATGCCATCCCCCTTGCCCGCCGTGTCGTACCGGCGTTAGCCCTTATTTGAAACAAACCCGTGTGAAAAGCCGCGACATGACGCACCCCTGTGTCGCTGCTTTTGATGTCCCCTCTCCCCTCTGGGGAGAGGGTTAGGGTGAGGGGGGTATGCGTGGCGCCTCGTCCGGCACAAGCCCGCCCCCTCACCGGCCCTTCGGGCCACCCTCTCCCCAGAGGGGAGAGGGCTATCCAATCAGGACGCCCGCTCCAGCGCCGGCAGGGCCTTGGTCGCCGAGTCCAGCTCACTGTTCTCGACGGAGAACAGCTTCTCGACGCTCAGCAGCGTGACCATGCGGTCGTCGGCGGTGTAGAGACCGCTGAGATACTCGGCGTCGACCATGCCGCCGTCCACGTCGGGCGGCGGCTTGATGGCGTCGTGGCCGATCGCCAGGATGTCGGAAATGGCGTCGACCAGGATGCCGCGGGTGCGCTCCCCCACCTGGATCACCACGACGACGTGGCGCTTGGTGACCGACGTGGCGCCGCCGCCGAAGCGGGCGCGCAGGTCGAAGATGGGGATGATGATGCCGCGCAGATTGATGACGCCGCGCACATAGTCCGGCAGGTTCGGCAGGCGGCTTTCCGGCGTCCAGCCGCGGATCTCGCGGACCGACAGGATGTTGACGCCGTACTCCTCGCTGCCGACGGTGAAGGTGACGTACTGCTCCTCGGCGGCGTTGACCGCCATGACGTCGTTTCGGGCGTCGGTGCGGCTACCGCCGACGGTGGCGAGCGCGGTGGAACTGCTCATCGCTGTGGCCTCAGACCGGTTCGAGTGCGGGTGCGGGCAGCGCGGCCACCGGCGGAGACGGCGGACGCGGCGCCCTGGAGTCCATGTGCCGGCTCATCTCGCGCAGGCCGGCGACGTCCAGGATCAGGGCGACGCGCCCGTCGCCCAGGATGGTCGCGGCGGCCACGCCGTCGAGGCGGCGGAAGTTCGCTTCCAGGCTCTTGATGACGACCTGCTGCTGACCCAGCACCTCGTCCACGACGAGGCCGAGGCGGGAGCCATCCTCCGTCTCCACCAGCACGACCAGCGCGTGGGTGGGGTCGGCGACGGCGCCGGGGATGCCGAACAGCTGGTGCAGGTAGACCAGCCGCACATACTCGCCGCGGGCCATCATCACGTCGCATTTGCCGACCAGCCCGTGCAGGTCCGCCGCCTTGGGGCGCAGGCTCTCCACGATGTTGGTCAGCGGCAGGACGAAGCGCTCCTCGCCGACCGAGATCACCATGCCGTCGAGAACGGCCAGGGTCAGCGGCAGCGACAGCACGAAGCGCGAGCCTTCGCCCGGCGTCGAGTAGACGCCGATGCGCCCGCCGAGCGAGGTGATGTTCCGCCGCACCACGTCCATGCCGACGCCGCGGCCCGACAGGTTGGACACCTGATCGGCGGTGGAGAAGCCGGGCAGGAAGATCAGGTTGTCGATCTCCTCGTCCGACAGGGTGGCGCCCGGCTGGACGAGGCCCTTCTCGATGGCCTTGGACAGCACCTTGGGCCGGTTGATCCCGCGCCCGTCGTCGGTGATCTCGATGACGATGCGGCCCGAGCGGTGCTGCGCCGACAGATGCACGGTGCCGGCGCGCGGCTTGCCGACGCGCTCCCGCTCATCCGGGCCTTCCAGCCCGTGGTCGATGGAGTTGCGGATCATGTGGGTCAGCGGATCGACGAGATTCTCCACCACCGTCTTGTCCACCTCGGTCGTCTCGCCGCTGGTGACGAGCTGGACCTCCTTGCCGGTCGTGGCGGCGCATTCGCGGACCAGCCGCGGCATGCGGGAGAAGACGCTCGACACCGGCTGGGCGCGGATCGACATCACGCTCTCGCGCAGCTCGCGGGTGTGCTGGGCCAGCTGCTCCAGTCCTTCCAGAAGCTCCTGGAACTCGCCGGGGGGCAGCTCGCGCACATGCTCGGCGATCATCGCCTGGGTGATGACCATCTCGCCGACCATGTTGACCAGCCGGTCGATCTTGTCGAGATCGACGCGGATGGTGTGGCTGGTCAGCCCGGCATGCTCCGCCCCGCCGCCGTTGGGGCGCGGGCGGGCGGCCTCGGCCTTCGGAGGTTCGGCCTTTGGCGCTTCGGGGATCGCGGCGACCACCGTCGGCGGGGTGGCGACGGGCACCGGATCGGTGACGGGCGGCGGCGCCTCGGGGGCGGCGGGAGGCGGGGCCTCCGCGGTGATGCGGATGTCGCAGTCGTCGGCCACGAACTCGAAGACGTCGTTGATCTTGTCCAGATCGACGTCCGCATCGGCGAGCAGCGTGACCGTCCAAGAGAGGTGGAGAAGCTCCGCCTCCAGGTTCTGGAGGTTGGGCAGGGCGTCGGTGTGGCATTCGACGGTGGCGTCGCCCAGCCGGCGCAGCGCGCGCAGCATGAAGGCCGGTTCGTTGCCCGACATCAGCAGGTCGGACCGCGGCCGGAAGACGATGGTCCAGCGCAGCTTGCCGGGCGGAACCGGGTCCTCCTCCGCACGGGCAGCGGCGATGGCCGCCATGGCGTCGCCGAACAGGCCGGCCTCGTCATCCTCGTCGTCCGCATAGGTGGGGGCGTAGACGGGGGTAGGCGGCGGAGCGGCGGGAGCAGCCGCCGGAGCCTGGGCCTGCGGAGCACCACCCGACAGATGGCGGCGCAGGGCGGCCACGGTGCCGTCGGTGGTCCCCGCCGGGGCCGGGTCGCCCTCCCGCGCGTAGGCCAGCATCTGGCCCAGCAGGTCGTTGGCGCGGATCAGCGTGTCCACCAGCTCGGTCGTGACGGGAACGGTGTTGTTGCGCACCCCGTCCATGACCGTCTCGAACTCGTGCGCGAAGGCGACCAGTTCGGTGAAGCCGAAGGCGCCGCCGCCGCCCTTGATGGAATGGACGGCGCGGAAGATGGCGTTGACCTCGTCGGAATCGACCTCGCCCGGCGTCAGCCGCAGCAGGCCGGATTCGGCGACCTCCAGCAACTCCGCGCTTTCGTCGAAATAGGTTTGCTTGAACCGGCTCAGGTCTTCCACGGGCGCCACCTCACAAGCCAGGACGCGGCGTCAGCCGCACACCTTCTGCACGACGGAGATCAGCTTCTCCGGGTTGAAGGGCTTCACGATCCAGCCGGTCGCCCCCACCGCCCGGCCTTCGGACTTCTTCTTCTCGTCGGCCTCGGTGGTCAGCATCAGGATGGGCAGCGTGCGGTGCGCCGGGGTGGCGCGCAGGCGGCGGATCAGGGTCAGCCCGTCCATCACCGGCATGTTGAGGTCGGTGATGACGAGGTCCACCTTGTTGGCGCCGATCACGCCCAGCGCCTGCTGGCCGTCGGCGGCCTCGACCACGTCGTAGCCGGCGCCCTTCAGCGTGAAGGAGACCATGTCCCGCATGGTCCGCGAATCGTCGACGGTGAGTACCTTCTTCTTCACGCTTGGCTCCATTGCTTCAACCAGCCGTCCAGCCCCAGATCCTCGCAGGCTTCCGCCAGTATCTCGGACGGCTGGGCGATGGCGAACGTCCGGTTGTGTTCGGCGGCATGCCGGGAGGCGACCAGAAGCGCCTGGACGCAGGCGGTGCTGACCCGCTCCACGGCGGCGGCCTCGGCGATGACGGTCCCGGAGGCGGCGAAGCCGGCGCGCAGGCTGTCCAGAAGGGGCTGAGCCATGGCGAGGTCGAGGTCGCTGGGCAGGCCCAGGCGCACCGTCCCCCCCTCGTCGCTCCACTTGATCAGTGTCACCGCTCGTCTCCTTGCCACCCGACCGGGCAGAACCGGCACCGGGAGGGCTTCCATGTCCGGCATTTGGGAAAAAACCTGCCAGAAACACGTATAAGGATTCGTTAAGGCAACTGGACTGACCTGTGTCAACCAAGGGTGTTATCGGGCGGGGTGTCCCGATCGTTTCGTCTTCCGATTGATTCAGGACGCCGCTTCCGCACGCGCTTCCGCCTGCGGCACGGTGAAGGCGAAGGTGGCGCCGCGGCCGGGGGCACTGTCCACCCAGATGCGGCCGCCGAGATGCTCGACGATGCGCTTGCAGATGGCCAGCCCCAGTCCGGTGCCCTGCGGCTTGTCGGTCATGGTGTCGCCGACCTGCCGGAAGCGCTCGAAGACGATGGCCTGATGCTCCGCGGCGATGCCGGGGCCGCTGTCGGTGACGGACACGCGCAGGTGGTCGCCTTCCACCGTCACGGACAGCGAGGCCCGCCCGCCCGCCGGGGTGAATTTCGCGGCGTTGGACAGCAGGTTCACCGCCACCTGCACCAGCCGGTCGTGGTCACCGCGCACCGCCGGCAAACCTTGCGGGATGGTGACGGCCAGCGCGATGCCGCGCTCGTGGAACAGCCGGGCGGTGGCCGCCGCCGCCTGCTCCAGCGCGGCCCCCAGGTCCATCGGGCGGACCTGCCAGTCGATCTCCCCGGCCTCGATCTTCGCCATGTCGAGGACCTGGTTGATCAGGCGGGTCAGCCGCTCGCTCTCGGTGATGACGAGGCCGAGGAACTCCTGCCGCTGCTCAAGCTCGATGTCGGGGTTGTCGTGCAGCACCTCGGTCAGGGCGCGGATGGAGGTCAGGGGCGTGCGCAGCTCGTGCGTCACGGTGGACAGGAACTCGTCCTTCAGCCGGTCCAGCTCCTTCAACCGCAAGTTGGCGGCGCGCAGGGCGGCGGAGGCGCGCTGCAGCTCCGCCGTCTTGTGTTCGAGCTGGCGGCTGTACTCGATGACGTGGCTGGTCTCGTCGAGCATGCGCATCAGCTCGGGGTAGCTGACCTCGCCACCCTCGACCGCGGAGGCCAGCGCCACCCGCGCGGAGGCGGCGCCGATCGCCCCGGCGAGCAGCCGCTCGGCGAAGCGCACCAGCTCCGCCCCGGCCCGGCGGTCCGGCTCCAGCGGCCCGTTGCGGCGGACATGCTGGGCGAAGGCGGCCTCCGCCCGCTGCGGACCGAGAAAGCGCGCGACGATCCGTTGCAGATCGCCGACCGTGGCGGTGCCGCGCCACGCGCCCGCGGGCAGGGGGGTGTCGCGGTGCTGGAACACCTCGACGAAGGCGGTGGCCTGCGCCCGCTCGCCCAGGCCCGGCCGGTCGAGCAGGGAGACCACGACGTAGAGGCCGATGTTGAGCAGCATGCTCCAGAACAGGGCGTGGGTCAGCGGGTCCATGCCGTCCAGCCCGAACAGGGCGTAGGGCTGCAGCAAGGCGACGCCCCACGGCCCCTGTTCGATGAAGGAGGCGGGCAGCCAGCCGGACCGCGCGAAGCTGGGCAGCAGCAGCGTGTAGGCCCAGGTCAGGATGCCGGTGCCGAGACCGGCCAGCGCGCCGCGCCGGGTCGCCCCCGCCCAGTAGACGCCGCCGATCAGCGCCGGGGCGAACTGCGCCACCGCCGTGAAGGAGATCAGGCCGATGGCGCTCAGCGCGTAGGCCGAGCCGGCGATGCGGAAATACAGGTAGCCGAGCAGCAGGATCGCCACGATGGCGGCGCGCCGGATGGTCAGCAGCAGCGGCGACAGGTCGTGCAGTCGCTCCAGCCGGGCGCTGCGGGCGCGCAGCAACAGCGGCATCACGATGTCGTTGCACACCATGGTGGAGAGCGCGATGGCCTCGACCACGATCATGCCGGTGGCCGCCGACAGCCCGCCGATGAAGGCGAGAAGGGCCAGCCACTCGTTCCCGGCGGCCAGCGGCAGCGCCACCACGAACATGTCCGGGTCCACCGCCCGGTCGGGAAAGCGCATCAGACCGGCCACCGCCACCGGCAGGACGAACAGGTTGATCAGAAGCATGTAGAGCGGGAACAGCCACAGGGCGCGGGTCAGGTGCCGCTCGTCCACATTCTCGATCACCGTCACCTGGAACTGGCGGGGCAGGCAGAGCACCGCCGCCATCGACAGCAGCGTCATGGTCAGCCACGACCCGTCGGCCAGCGCCGGGGCGGAGGTGAAGAGGTCGCGGATATCCGGATGCTCCGCGGCCGTGGCGAACAGCTCGGCAGGGCCGTCGTGCAGCCCCCAGACGACCGCCGCGCCGACCGCCAGGAAGGCCACCAGCTTGACCACCGATTCGAAGGCGATGGCCGCCACCATGCCCTCGTGATGCTCCGCCGCGTCGATGTGGCGCGTGCCGAAGATGATGGCGAAGGCCGCCATGACCACCGCCACGTAGAAGGCGTTGTCCAGGACGACGGGGAGGGACAGGCCGCCGGTGGCGCCGGACGGGTCGGTGCCCCACAGCACGTCGAAGCTGACCGCCACGGCCTTGAGCTGCAGGGCGATGTAGGGTGTCACCCCGATCACCGCGGTCAGCGCCACCAGCCCGCCCAGCCCCTGGCTGCGCCCGTAGCGGGAGGCGATGAAGTCTGCGATGGAGGTGATGCGCTGCGCCTTGGCGATGCGCAGGATCTTGCGCAGCACCAGCGGCCCCAGCAGCATCAGCAGGGTGGGACCGAGATAGATCGGCAGGAAGCCGATGCCCAGCGACGCCGCCCGCCCGACCGAGCCGTAGAAGGTCCAGGTGGTGCAGTAGACCGCCAGCGAGAGCGCGTACACGTACGGCGAGGCGATGACGCTGCGCCCGGCGTCCGCCCGCCGGTCCGCCCACCAGGCGATGGCGAAGAGAAGGAGCAGGTAGGCGAAGCTGGCGGCGACGATGGCGGGCCAGGGCATGTCAGCGCCCCCCGCGTTCCAGAAGCACCGCCGACAGCGCGATCACCCCGCCCCACACCCCCAGGGCGTACACGTACAGCAGCGGCAGGCCGAACAGCGTGTCCCCGGCGCCGAAGACGCGCAGCAGCGGCGGGTTGAAGGCGACGACGCCGAACAGGAACAGCGCGATCAGGCGGTCGGCGCCCGCCCGGCGCGGTGGAGGGGTTGCGGGTTGCGGGGCGGGTCCCCCGGTCAAAAGGCGCGCTCCCGCGCCGCCAGCTCGACGATCATGTTGGCGCCGCGGATGGCGTCGTCGAGCGTGCGGACGTCGCGTTCCTTGAGCATCTCCACCATGCGCAGGAAGACCGCGGCGGTGACGAGGCTGTCGCCCAGCGCCGTGTGGCGGTCCACCACCTCGATCCCCAGCCGTTCGGCGATGCCGTCCAGCGTGTGGTCGCCGCCCTCGCCGAGCAGCATCCGGGACAGCAGCATGGTGTCCAGCACCGGGCTGTCGAACCGCACGCCCGACGCCTTTTCCTTCATCTTGAGGAATTTCAGGTCGAAGGCGGCGTTGTGGGCGATCAGCACCGCGCCCGACACGAAGCCGCGGAACTGCGGCAGCACCTTGTCGATGGTCGGCTTGTCGGCGACCATCGCGTCGGTGATGCCGTGGAAGGGGATCGATTCCGGCGGGATGGTCCGCTTCGGGTTGACCAGCGTGTTGAAGGTCTCGCCGGTCAGGATGCGCCCGCCGACGACGCGCACGGCGGCGATCTGGACGATCTCGTCGCCGGTGCTGGGGGACAGGCCCGTCGTCTCGGTGTCGAAGACCACGTAGTGGAGCTGGTCGAGCGGCGTGCGGCCAAGCTCGCTGGTGGCCAGCGGCTGGTGCAGCAGGTTGAAGTCGAAGAATTCCGGCCGCGCCCCGCCGCGCGCCGCGGTGTGGGCGGAGGGTGGCTTCAGCGCGGGCGGCAGCGGCACGCGCAGGCGCGACAGCAGCTCGCCTTCCGATCCCGGCCCCTTCACCGGCTCGCTCCACATCGTGCTCTTGTGGTGCTGGAGCACGTCGCCGACCGTCAGGCCGCCCAGCGCGTCGGGCAGCGGGTGGTCGAGCCAGCTGTCCACGATGCCGCTGGGCACCGATGGGCCGCGCCAGGTGATGTCCAGATAGACCCAGCTGTCCCCGGCCTCCACCGACAGGTCGTAGGCGGGGACGCCGGTCAGCGCGTAGACATATTCGATCAGATAGCCGAACAGGATGACGAGGCTGTAGCTGTCGCCGTGCACCCATTGCGGCAGGCCGGTCAGCGTCACGCCGTACTGCGCGTCCGGCCCCACCCGGTGGCGGATCAGGTTGATGAGGTTGGTGGAGTGGATGTCGCTCATCGGCCAGGAGCCGGTGACGACGCTGCGGTACTCGTTGGTGACGCGGGCCAGCCGTTCCGACAGGGTGTTGGAGGAGTCCATCAGCGCGGCCTGGAAGGCGGCGCGTTCGTCCGGCCCCAGTTCCGGCGTGTCCTCCAGCGTCTCCAGCACGGCGCGCAGGTTGGCGATGGGGGCGCAGAAGCCCTCGGTCGCCTCGCGCAGCAGGGCGTCGCGCTGGCCGAGCGCGGCCAGTTCGCTGGTCGCGTCGGACAGGGTGATGACGTAGCCCGTGATGGTCGGCGGCTCGTCCGAGCACTCCGGCGGGTCCTGCAGGATGGCGCTCATCCGCCCGGCCAGCAGGATGCGCCCGTCGGTGGTGGCGCCGACGAACTGGGCGGTGGTGCCGTGCTCGTGGTTGACGTGCCGCCCCTCGCGCACGCGCAGGGTCAGCCGCTCCAGCGTGTGGGTGACCGGCTCCGCCACCACGAAATGCAGCAGGGAGCGGCCCAGCCCGAGGTCGCCGGCCAGATGCAGGATGTCGAGCGCCGTCTGGTTGTAGAGCAGGATCTGGTGCTTCAGGTTGCAGACCAGGACGCCTTCGTGCAGGTCGCGCAGGACGGCGGCAAGGCGGGTCTTCTGCTCCTCCGCCTTGGCGGTCGATTCGGCGACGGTGCGCGCGGTGTCGCGGCGGGCGGCGGCCAGCTTGTCCGACAGCTCGTTGACCGCCTTGGCCACCGGGGCGAGGTCGCCGTAGCGCGCCAGCGGGATGCGCGCGCCGGTCTTGCCGTCCGAAGCACCATGGGCGATCAGCCCGGCCTCGCGGCTCAGCGTTTCCGAGGCGCGCAGCAGCCGCCGGTCGACCAGACCCCACAGGCCCCAGACCGCGGCGGTGACGGCGGCGGTCATGGTGACGGCGTAGGTGACGAAGGCGGCGGGGTCGCCGTTCGCGCTGAAGCCGACCGCAGCCCCCACCGACAGCAGGGGCAGGCCGACGCCGGCGGCGCGGAAGGCCAGCGGGATGATCCGGCGCGGTTCCGACGGGGTGGTTGCCGGAGCGGCGCTTCCGGTGGTCGCCGGGGCGCTCATGGCTGAGGCTCCGCGGTTCCGCCCTGGTTGCTCTCGGGGGTCAGGTATTTGCGGACGGTGGTTACGAGGTCGCGGGTCGAGAAGGGCTTGGTGATGTAGTCGGTGGCGCCCAGCGCCATGCCCTTCTGCCGCTCCACGTCGCGGCTCTTGGCCGTCAGCATGATGATGGGCAGCGACTGGTAGGCGGGGTCGGCGCGCAGCGACTGGCAGACGTCGAACCCGTCGCGCCGCGGCATCATGGCGTCCAGCAGGATCAGGTCGGGCGTGTGTTCCGCAACCGATTCAAGGGCTTCCTCACCGTTGCGGGCGATGCGCACGGCAAAGCCCGCCTTCTGCAAGAGAACCTGCAGGGACAGAACGATGCTGGGCTCATCGTCGGCGACCAGGATCGTCGGCTTCATACCAGGGTTTCCTCCGGTTCGCCGGTCTGATGCGCCGGCTTCTTGCGGCTGCGCTTGTTCTAATATGCGTGCCTGTTCAATCCCATGTTAGCGGTAAGGAGAAGGACAGATCAAGACGAAGCCCGCCCGCAATACCGAAATTGCGGACGGGCTCTTGCAAAGGAAAGAAGCGGAATAGACAGGAGCGACAGTTTGTCGCGGCAGCGCCGTTGCCTGCGGTCAGCGCGTCGAGACGACGATGGGCTGCGCTTCCACCTTGCCCTTCAGCGACGCGGCGGCCTGACGGGCGGCGGCGGTGTCGGCATAGCCGCCGACGCGGACGACGTGCCAGGACCGCTGCTCGGCGTCGGTCCAGTCCAGCGCGTAGGCGTTGAAGCCGAGACCACGCAGGCGGCGGACCAGCCCTTCGGCGTTGTCGGCCTGCTGGAAGGACCCGACCTGCACGGTGTAGCGCCCGTCCGGAGCGGCGGCCGACGGCGGGGGCGTCAGCACGCCGGACGACGGCGCCGTGGCGGGTGGAGCCGTGGGAGGTGTGGAAGCGGCCTTGGGCGCCGGCTTGGCGGGCTGCGGCGCCGGGCGCGCCACCGCGGCTTGGCGCTGGGTCGAGGTCGGCGGCGGTGGAGCCGACAGCATGGCCTGAAGCTCCGCCGTTTCCGCGGTCTTCATGGGGGGGGGCGCCTTGACGGGCTCGGCCGGGGGCGGGGCCATGGTCGAAGCCGGCGGATGCGTCGGGGCCTTCGCATTTTCCGCCGCTTCCACGGGATGCGGCGCGGGGTCGGCCGGCTTGGCGACGGCAGGGGCGGGCGAGGGCAGGGCCGGCGGTTCCGGCACCTTCAGGGCGGGCGGCGGAATCTGCGGCAGCGCCATGGGCGGCGTGCCCACGGCGGGCGCCGGTGCGACGATGGTTTGCGTCTGCATCGGCGCCTGCTGGGGCGGTGCAGGAACGGGCGCCGCGCGGGTGATCAACGCTTCCGGTTTCGCCGGAGTCCCGGCGCCGGGCGAGGCGCCGCCGGGGGCCGGTGCGCTGGGAACGGCGGTGATGAGCGGCGCGGGGGGCGCGGACGGCGCTTCCCCGCCCTGGTCCAGCATCACGACGACCGCGCCGATGCCGATGGCGGCGGCCAGCGCCGCGGCGATCTTGCCGATGGGCAGGTGCCGCTCCGACTTCCGCCCGGCGTCTGGGGACAGGAGATCGTCGTCCTCCGTCGGATCGGCCTTCAGGTCGTCGTTGAGGGCGCGCAGAAGGCGGGCGATGTCGTCCCTGGCCTCCCCGTCATCGCCGGCAAGACCATCCGCCATCGGGGATGTCTTGTTTTCCCCGGTCTGACCGGCGGCCTTCATCTCATCCTTGAACGTCACGGCGGCGTGCGCACCCAGTTGAAGATCGCAAGGAATCGGCAGTCACGGGACCGCGGCCCCGAAAGGGCCGCGCCGCGATCCAAAGACCTTCTACTGTATTTCGACGTTCGTTCAAACGCCGATGCGACGAATTGGCGTGAGAAAGTTGGGCCGGGGGCGCGTTCGGGACGCCCCTTCCCGGTTCAGGCCCCCGGCCGGTAGGGATGCTCGGCCATCCAATGGCGGGCGATGTCCAGCCGGGTGGCGACCCACGCCTTGTCATGGCCCCCCACATAGTCGAGGAAACGGGCCAGCGCCGCGGCGCGCCCCGGACGCCCGACCAGACGGCAGTGCAGCCCGACCGACATCATCTTCGGCTGGTCTTCGCCTTCGGCGTAGAGCACGTCGAAGCTGTCCTTCAGATAGGTGAAGAACTGCTCGCCGGTGTTGAAGCCCTGGTTGGTCGCGAAGCGCATGTCGTTGGCGTCGAGCGTGTAGGGCACGATCAGCTGCGGCCGGCCGAAGCGGTCGTCCCAATAGGGCAGGTCGTCGGCGTAGCTGTCGGCGTTGTAAAGGAAGCCGCCCTCCTCCGACACCAGCTTCCAGGTGTTTGGGCTGCACCGCCCGAGATACCAGCCGAGCGGGCGGGAGCCGGTGACGCGGGTGTGGATGTCGATGGCGCGCAGCATGTGCTCGCGCTCCACCTCCTCCGGCAGATGCTGGTAATCGATCCAACGGTAGCCGTGGGTGGCGATCTCCCACCCGGCGTCCTGCATGGCGCGGACGGCGTCGGGGTTGCGTTCCAGCGCCATGGCGACGCCGTAGACGGTCACCGGCAGGCCGCGCTCCGTGAACATCCGGTGCAGCCGCCAGAAGCCGGCGCGGGACCCATACTCGTAGATCGACTCCATGTTCATGTGCCGCATGCCGACGATGGGCTGGGCGCCGACGATCTCCGACAGGAAGGCCTCCGACGCGGCGTCGCCGTGCAGGACGCAGTTCTCCCCGCCCTCCTCGTAGTTGATGACGAACTGCACCGCCACCCGCGCCCCGCCCGGCCAGTAGGGGTGCGGCGGACGGGACCCGTAGCCGATCAGGTCGCGCGGGTAGTCGTGTGACATGGCGGGTGCGCTCCTTCAGGGAAGAGGGGGGACGGTCAGGAGGCGGAGGTGGAGGACTTCTCGGCCGGCGGCTCTTCCGGCACCTGATGGCGCAGGATCAACGGGGCCTGGAAGGCGCTGAACAGCAGGGTCAGCGGCATGATGCCGAACACCTTGAAGTTCACCCAGGCGTCGGTGGTCATGGTGCGCCACACCACCTCGTTCAGCACGGCCAGCAGCAGGAAGAACCACGCCCAGCGGATCGCCAGCGTGCGCCAGCCGGCGTCGGACAGGTTCAGGACCGACCCCAGGACATGCTTCAGCACGTTGCGCCGCGTCAGATGCGCCGCGAACAGGACCGCCGCGAACAGCAGGTTGACCAGCGTCGGCTTGATCTTGATGAACAGATCGTCCTGAAGCCACAGGGTCAGCCCGCCGAACAGCAGGACGAAGCCCGCCCCGACCACCGGCATCACCGGCACCTTGCGTTCGAACCGCCAGGAGACCAGCACGGAAATGCTGATCGCCACCATGAAGACGGCGGTGCCGATCATGATGCCGGCCTGGGAATTGGCGATGAAGAAGGCCGCCAGCGGGCCGGCTTCGATCAGCAGTCGGGCGTATTGGTTCATGACCCTCACATAGACCGAACCGGGCTTGGGATAAAGAGGGAAGCGGGGTGATTGCAGTCGAGGCGGTCAGAACCGGTAGGAGGCGCGGATCGAGCCGTAGTTGGTGTAGGATTTCTGCCCCTCGAACTCCGGCGACAGGAAATTCTGGGCATAGGAGATGCCGAACCGGTCGTAGCGCAGCGTCACGCCGAGCTGGAAGGCGGCGATGAAGTTGTTTTTGTCCACCGACCGGCTGTCGCGGAAGCTGTTGCCGTCCAGGAAGATGTTGCGGGCGACGGCGCGCCCCTCCGCCCCCGCATAGACGTACCAGGAGAAGGGCGGACGCGGCGCGCCCGCGGCCACGCTGTCCTGATAAGGGATGCTGGCGGTCGGGCGCAGGATCAGCGCGCCGACCGGCGGCGCCATGTTGCCGCCCAGCCGCATCGTGACGCCGGCCCCGCCGAAGGTCAGGACATTGCCGACGCTGGCCGTGACATGGGGGCTGATGTCCGCCTCGAAGGGGCCGATGCGCGCCGGGCGCTCGGCGCGCCAGACATGCTCGTAGCTGAGGATGATGCCCGGCTCGTTCTTGAGCTGGTAATCCCAGCCCTCCGGCCAGCGGGCACCGGGCACGATGCGGTGCACCATCTTCTGGGTCTGCTCCGCCAGCGAGGCCGGGCCGACCATGCCGATGTCCAGGTCGATGCGGTCCACCTGCCGCGTCTCTTCGGAAATCACCGACAGGCGCCCGTACAGCCAGCCGGCGTAGGGGCGATCGGTGGCGTCGGGGATCGGCTTGGTGATGTCGCTGGGGGTGTACATGTTCTGGCCGAAGGCGATGCCGTAGCGCCGCACCCCATGCTCCCCGATCCAGGGGACGAGGTTGGCCAGCCAGTCGATGTTGCCGTAGGTCGGGCGCTCGCCGGAGACGTAGTAGAACTGGACTCCGTTCGTGTAGTAACGGTCCGTCCCGCCGCCGAACAGGTCGTTGTCGACCCAGAAGCCGATGGACGGGCCGGACCGGGGAGTGGTTTCCGCTGGCGGAGCGGCCTCCGTGCTTGGAACACCGTCGGTTTCTGGAACATTGTCCTGAGCCAGCACCGGTCCTGCCGCCAGCCCGAGAGAGAGGGCGGCGATGACGCTCCAACCTGAACGCACGGCCATAATGGTCAAATTCCCTTCGTTGCCGGGCACCCTAAGATAAGACGCGGGCGCCCTTTGGCGCCTGCGCTTTCGGGTCAGGCAAAACGTTCTATCTTACTGGAAGGCGGCCTCGGCGAAGCTGCGCAGCTTGCGGGAATGCAGGGTTTCCATGCCATGCTCGCGCAGAAGCTCCATGGCCAGCACGCCGATCTTCAGATGCTGGTCCACCCGCTCGCGGTAGAAGCGGTCGGCCATGCCCGGCAGCTTCAACTGCCCGTGCATCGGCTTGTCGGAAACGCAGAGCAGCGTGCCGTAGGGAACGCGGAAGCGGAAGCCGTTGGCGGCGATGGTGGCGCTTTCCATGTCCAGCGCGACGGCGCGACTCTGGCTGAAGCGCATCAGCGGCTCGCGGTGGTCGCGCAGTTCCCAGTTGCGGTTGTCGATGGTCGCCACCGTGCCGGTGCGCATGATGCTCTTCAGCGCGTAGCCGGACAGGCCGGTCACCCGCTCCACCGCCGTCTCCAGGGCGCGCTGCACCTCGGCCAGCGCCGGGACGGGCACCCAGGTCGGCAGGTCGGCGTCCAGCACATGGTCGTCGCGGACATAGCCGTGGGCCAGCACATAGTCGCCCAGCCGCTGCGTGCTGCGCAGACCGGCACAGTGGCCCAGCATGATCCAGGCGTGCGGGCGCAGGACGGCGATGTGGTCGGTGATCGTCTTGGCGTTGGATGGGCCGACGCCGATGTTGACCAGCGTGATGCCGTTCCCGTCCGGGCGGGTCAGGTGGTAGGCGGGCATCTGCGGCAGGCGGAGCAGCCGGGCGCCGTTCGTCGGCGCCTCGCCGGGGGTACCGCCCGCACTGGCCATCAGATTGGCGTTCCGGGTGACGATGCCGCCGGGCTCGACGAAGCGGTCGTATTGGCTGCGGTAGGCGGCCAGTTCGGGATCGGAGGCCGGCTCCATGATCTCGCGGGCCATGCGGATGAACTCGTCCACATAGAACTGGTAATTGGTGAACAGGACGAAGTTCTGGAAATCCTCCGGCGCCGTCGCCGTGTAGTGGCGCAGCCGGTGCAGCGAGAAATCCACCCGCGGCGCGGTGAACAGAGCCAGCGGCTTCACCGCGTCCAGCGACTCCTCGTAGGTGCCGTTGACGATGGTGTCGTCCATGCGGGCGAGGTCGGGCAGGTCGAACAGGTCGGGCAGGCCGGCCAGCCGCTCCGGCGTCAGGTCGCCCTCGACATGCATGCCCTGGGGGAAGGCGAAGTGGATGGGAATCGCCTCGTCGCTGATGCCGACCTCCAACGGAACGCCGTGGTTGCGCAGCAGGAGCGAGAGCTGTTCGCGGTAATAGCGGTCGAACAGGTCGGGGCGGGTCAGCGTCGTGGAGTAGGTGCCCGGTCCCTCGACGAAGCCGTAGGCCAGCCGCGTGTCCACCGTGGCCGCCGAGGCGGTGGAGAGGCGGACATAGGGGTAGTGGGCCTGTTCGCGCCGCCCGCCGTCCCCGCCGCGGGTGAAGGCGGCGAAGCGGTCGCGCAGATAGGCGGTGTTGCGGTCGTAGAGGTCCTTGACGAGGGCCAGGGCGGCGTCCGCGTCGGTGAAGCGCTCGACAGGACCGGGAGGCACGGGGGAGGGGGAGGTTTGGGCAGCCGTCATGACTCTTCAGATAGGGCCTGGACGAAGCTGCCGGAAGTCCCTTTCTCGCTCTCCCCGCCCGCCTGCCCGTGCTGGGGGCGCCGTTACTGGGACGGCAACCCCATCAGAGACTTGGCGAACTGGTCGGCGTCGAAGGGGCGCAGGTCGTACACGCCCTCGCCGATGCCGATGGCGTGCACCGGCAGCTTGAACCGCTCGGCCAGCGAGACCAGCACGCCGCCGCGCGCCGACCCGTCCAGCTTGGTCAGGATCAGGCCGGACACGTTCACCATGTCGCGGAACACCTCCACCTGATTGTGCGCGTTCTGGCCGGTGGTGGCATCCAGCGTCAGCAGGGTGGTGTGCGGGGCGCTCTCGTCCACCTTCTTGATGACGCGGACGATCTTGCGCAACTCCTCCATCAGCCCGGCCTTGTTCTGCAGGCGGCCCGCGGTGTCGATCAGCAGGATGTCCACACCCTGGCGCCGCGCCTCCTCCAGCGCGTCGAAGGCGAGGCCGGCGGCGTCGGCCCCGGTGTCGCGCGAGATCACCGGGCAGCCGGTGCGCTCGCCCCAGATCTTCAGCTGGCTGACCGCGGCGGCGCGGAAGGTGTCGCCGGCGGCCAGCATGACCGTCTTGCCCTCGGCGCGGAACTGGCGGGCCAGCTTGCCGATGGTCGTGGTCTTGCCGGTGCCGTTGACGCCGACCACCAGGATGACATGGGGCTTCAGCGCGGCGTCGATCTCCAGCGGCTTGGCCACCGGACCGACGATCTTGGCGACCTCGGCGGCGAGCGTGGCCTTGACCTCTTCCGGGCTGACCTCCTTGCCGAAGCGGGTGCGGGCCAGCTCCGCCGTCACCTTGGCCGCCGTGGTCGGGCCGAGGTCGGCGGTGATGAGCAACTCCTCCAGCTCCTCCAGCGCCTCGTCGTCGAGCTTGCGCTTGGTGAAGATGCCGGAAATGCCCTCGGTCAGCTTGGACGAGGACTTGGACAGGCCGTCCTTCAGCCGGGCGAACCAGCCCTTCTTGGGCTTCTCCTCCTCGGCCGTCAGGGCCACGGGGAGGTCGTCGCGGACGATCTCCGGCGTGTCCTCGCGCTCCTCCGGCTCGGACGGCGGGGCGATGGGCGGCGGGGGCGGGGTTTCGACCGCGGGCGGGGGCGGAAGCTCGGGTTCCGGCACCACCTCGGGCACCGGGGGCGGCTCCTCGGCGACCGGTTCCGGAACAGGCGGCTCCTGGACAATCGGCTCCTGGACAACCGGCTCCGGGAGCGGGGCGGTCGTCTCGTCCTTGCGGGCTTGCTCTTCGGGCTTCTTGCGGCCGAACCAACGCAGGATCATGGCGTGTCCACTGTTCTCAAAGGGGGGTTCCGGTCAGCGCGCCGCCGGCCACGCCGGTGACCGTGGCGCGCAGGACGGAGCCGGGGGGCCGGGGCGTGCCCAGGCGGATTTCGGCGAAATGCTGGGTGCGGCCGAGATCGTCCTTCTCGACCAGCACCGACACCTCACGCCCGACGAGGGAAGCCAGTGTGCGGGCCTCCGCCTCGGCGCCGAGCGCGCGCAGACGGGCCGCGCGCTCCTTGCGGACGCCGCCGTCGACCTGCGGCATGCGGGCGGCCGGGGTGCCGGGGCGCGGGCTGTAGGGGAAGACGTGCAGCCAGGTCAGGCCGCACTCCTCGACAAGCCGCAGCGTGTTCTCGAACATCTCGTCGGTTTCCGTGGGGAAGCCGGCGATGAAGTCGGCGCCGAACACCATGTCGGGGCGCAGGGAGCGCACGCGCTCGCAGAAGGCGATGGCGTCGGCGCGGCTGTGCCGGCGCTTCATGCGCTTCAGGATCATGTCGTCTCCGGCCTGGAGCGACAGGTGGAGGTGCGGCATCAGCCGCGGCTCGTTCTCGATCAGCCGCCACAGGTCGTCGTCGATCTCGATGCAGTCGAGCGAGGACAGGCGCAGCCGCGGCAGTTCCGGCACCAGGGCGAGCAGGCGGCGCACCATCTGCCCCAGCGTCGGCGTGCCGGGCAGGTCGGGGCCGAAGCTGGTGATGTCCACGCCGGACAGCACGACCTCGTTGTAGCCGGCCTTCACCAGCGCCTGCACCTGTTCCACCACCGCCCCGATGGGGACGGAGCGCGACGGGCCGCGGCCATAGGGGATGATGCAGAAGGTGCAGCGGTGGTCGCAGCCCTGCTGGACCTGGACGAAGGCGCGCGCCCGGTCCTCGAACCCGCCGATCAGATGGCCGGCGGTCTCCTTGACCGACATGATGTCGTTGACCAGCACCTTCTCCGCCGGGGCCAGGCCCCAGCTTTCGGGCTGCAGCTTCTCCTGGTTGCCCAGGACCTGATCGACCTCCGGCATGGCGCCGTAGCGCTGGGGGTCGATCTGGGCGGCGCAGCCGGTCACCACGATGCGGGCGTTCGGGCGCTCGCGCCGCAGCTTGCGGATGGTCTGGCGGGCCTGCCGCTCCGCTTCCGAGGTCACCGCGCAGGTGTTGACGATGACGACGTCCTCCAGACCCGCGTTGCGGGCGTGGGTGCGCATCACCTCGGATTCGTAGGTGTTGAGGCGGCAGCCGAAGGTGACGATCTCCGGCTCGTTGGTCACAGTGTCGCTCATGCTCTTTCAGCCTAACGGCGGCTATTCGTTCAGGTGGCCGCCAACTCCGCGGACAGCCGCCCGGTGTAGCTGAGGGCGACCGGGCCGGTCATCAGGACGCGGCCGTCCTCACGCCATTCGATGGTCAGGGTGCCGCCATCCAGGATCACGTCGACCTTGCGGTTGGTCAGCCCGCGGCGGATCGCGGCGACCGCGGTGGCGCAGGCGCCGGTCCCGCAGGCCTGGGTGATGCCGGCCCCGCGCTCCCACACGCGCATGCGGACGCTGCCGGGGGAGAGCACCTGCGCGAACTCGACGTTGGTGCGCTCGGGGAAGGCCGGATGAGTCTCGAACACCGGGCCGACCTCGGCCAGTGGCACCGCCTCGGCGTCGTCCACGAAGAAGACGGCGTGCGGGTTGCCCATGCTGACCGCGGTGGGACCGGCGAAGCCGCCGTGCGACACCGCGTCGAGGCGCAGCGTGTCCGCCGGTTCCGCCAGCGGGATCTGCGTCCAGTCCAGATTGGCCTGACCCATGTCCACGGTGATCCGCCCATTGTCGGCGCGGCTGGCCTGCAGGATGCCGGCGTTGGTCTCGAAGGCGACGCGCTCCGCCCCCGCCTCCTCCATCAGCAGCCAGCCGACGCAACGCGAGGCGTTGCCGCAGGCCGACACCTCGCCGCCGTCGGCGTTGCGGATGCGCATGAAGCCCGCCGTGCCGTCCGATTTCGCCGGCTCGATCACGATGAACTGGTCGCAGCCCACCCCGGTCTTGCGGTCGGCGATGGCACGCACCTCGGCCTCGGCCGGCGTGTACGGCGTGTTGCGGGCGTCGATCACGACGAAGTCGTTGCCGAGCCCGTGCATCTTCAGGAATTCGCGCGTCATGACCGCCGTTATATGGCGACCGGACCCGCGGAGTCCATGGCCGCGCCGATGGGCGGCGGCAAAGAGTTCACTGCGTCTCCGCCCCGCCGGTGTCCGTGTCCGCCATGTCCCCGTCGGGAAGGACTGCGTCCGCTGCGGGCACCGCGCCTTCCAGAAGATCCAGCGCCCGGGCGAGCGCATCGCCCGACTCGGGCCTCGGCGGCGTCCCGCCGGTGCGCTCCCACGCCTCGTAATCCCAGCCCGAGGCTCCCATGCCCATCTCCGGCAGCGTGAAATGCCCGTCTGTGGCGTGGGGCGGCGGCCCGTCCGCGCCGGACAGTCCAGCCAGCAAGGCCAGTGACACGGCCACTCCGGCCACCCAGGCCCACAGCACGTCGCTGTTGTTCATGGCAACCTCCCGGCTCCTTGCCAAGGCTGGGCGGTGAAGGGGGCCTTTCCCGGAGGATGCGCCCCATTCCATGGACTTCGGGTGTTTGCGGCGGCGCACAATGGGGCTTCCGGTCATATGCGGAAGGAGAGAGGGGCCGTCAGGCGCCCCCTTTTCAGGCGCCCTTGAAGACCAGATGCTTGGAGGCGGCGAAGTTCAGGGCCATGCCGGCCAGGGAGCCGGCGGCGACCGCCAGCACGGGATGCGCCTCGGCCAGCGGCAGGGCGGCCTCCAGCCCGACCGAGACCCCATAGTTCACCGCTCCGCCGAAGGCGTTGGCGGCCAGGAACTTGGCCCACTGGATGTGGAGCGGCGCGTCGGCGGCCCCGCGGAAGGTGAAGGCGCGGTTCAGCGCGAAGGTCGTGGTGGCGGCGGCCAGATAGGCCGGGATGCGGGCGGCGAAGAACTCCATCCCGGCGCCGAACACCAGCGCGTAGACCACCGCCGTGTCCACCACCAGACCGACCACGCCGACGAGGCCGAACTTGCCGAACTGCACGGCCAGCCGGCCGAGCCGGCTGTCGGACAGGGAGCCGATGAATTCGCCCATCGTCAGGACCCGGCCGACTTGCGGACCGGATGGACGCCGGGCGCGGGGATGGACAGGTAGCGCATGCGCTTGGCCTCGCGGCGGCCCAGCGTGACCGTGTCGAGGATCAGCCCGCAGGTCAGGCTGAGGAAGCCCAGCAGCATCAGCCCGGTGGACAGAACGGCGGTGGGCAGGCGCGGCACCAGCCCGGTCTGCAGATAGGTCGCCACCACCGGCCAGGCGAGGATCATCGACGCCGCGGCCAGCGCCGCGAAGATGGCGAAGAAGAAGGGTAGGGGGCGCTCCTCCTTCACCAGATTGACGATGGTGCGCAGGATGCGGACGCCGTCGCGGATGGTGTTCAGCTTGCTGTGCGAGCCCGGCGGGCGGTCCTTGTAGGGCGCCTTGATCTCGGCGATGGGCATGTTCAGCTCCAGCGCGTGGACGGTCAGTTCCGTCTCCGTCTCGAAGCCGCTGGCCAGCGCCGGGAAGGACTTGATGAAGCGCCGCGAGAAGACGCGGTAGCCCGACAGCATGTCCTGGATGCGGTTGCCGAAAATCAGCGCGACCATGCCGGTCAGCAGCTTGTTGCCGAAGCGGTGGCCGGGCCGGTAGGCCTTGACGATCTCGGTGACGCGGGCGCCGTTGACCATGTCGAGCTGGTCGTCCCACAGCCGCCTGACCATCAGCGGCGCGGAGGGGGCGTGGTAGGTGTCGTCGCCGTCCACCAGCACATAGACGTCCGCCTCGATGTCGGAGAACATCCGGCGCATGACATTGCCCTTGCCCTGCAACGGCTCGTGCCGGACCACGGCGCCGGCGGCCTTCGCCACCTCCACCGTGCGGTCGGACGAGTTGTTGTCGTAGACATAGACCGTCGCGTCGGGCAGGGCCTTGCGGAAATCCTGCACGACGGCGGCGATGGCCGCCTCCTCGTTGTAGCAGGGGATCAGAACCGCCACCACGGGGGTCATTGCGGGCGCCGTGTCCGGGTCCGGGTCCGTGGTTGGGGCTGCGGACGCTGCAGGGCGGTCGATGGCGGAGACGGTCATGGCGATGCGCTTCGAAACGGTGCCGGTGTAGGGTTAAACAGCACAATCGCCTGATTTAATCCACTGACCTTTCAAGGTCCGCCAGGCGCGCCACGGCGCAGAGGTTCAGCGGCTCGCCCAGGTTGTTGGGGATGACGCGGCAGTTGTCCTGCGCCACCCGCAGCCCCAGAAGGGCGGCGGCCTTCGCGGCGCCGGGCGTGTCGGGGATGGTGCTGAGCATCAGGAAGCGCCCGCGGTGCGCGCCCACCTTGTCCTGCATCAGGGCGAGATAGCCGTTGCCGACCGAGTCCGGCTGGAGGAAGTTGGACTGGATGCGCACGAAGGGGATGCGCGGCGGGAAGGCCGGGACGACGTGGGAAATCGCCCAGTAGCCGGCCATCAGCACCATCGTGCCATCCGGGTCCTCGATGGGCGGAACGGCGGCCTCCACCCAGCGCTCGCTCCACGGCGCGCGGCCCCAGTCGGCGGGCCGGGCGGTGGCCTGGACCAGCAGCAGGAGCGCCGCCGCCAGGACGAGCGCCGCCCGGCGCGGCACCGGCAGCAGGCCCGCCGCCATGACGATGGCCAGCGGGGCCAGCATCTCCAGCGGCACCAGATAGCGGTAGATGCAGAACATCCCCACCCACAGCGCGTAGGTCACCGCCATGGCGGTCAGCAGGTAGCGGGTGGCGGCTTTCTCGGTCAGTCCTGCGGAAGGTCGGTGGAAGGCCCGCCCGAGCAGCGCCAGCGCGGCGGCGACGGGCACGAGAAGGAACAGCACCAGGACGCGCAGGTCGAAAAAGGGAACCTCGCCGACCTTCAGCGGGGCGAAAGGGAAGACCAGCGGGAAGAACAGGCGCTCCAGCCGCGAGTCCGGGAAGAAGCCGACGTTGACGTAGCCGGACAGCGCGGCGAAGGGCGACTTGAAGATCTGGTTCATGTGCGGGAAAACGGGGTTCCCGTACTCCACCCACAGATGGGCCATCCAAAATCCGCCGCACAGCGCCAGCCCGCCCAGAACCCCGACGCCGAAGACGAAGGCCAGCCACAGCCGCCGCCAGGGCCGCGCCGGCAGCGCCAGGAAGGCGAGGCAGAGCCCGACCGCGTAGATCACCGTCGGGTTCTTCATGCCCATCGCCGCCCCGGCCAGCAGCCCCGCCGCCGCCGCCCGCGCGAGGGCGCCCGGCGCCGGCCCGTCGATCAGCCGCGGCAGCGACCCCGCCACCACGGCCAGCGCGCCGAGCACGCCCAGGCTGACCATGTTGTCGTGGAAGGTGGTGCCGAGCAGCCCCAGCGTGCCGCCCCCGAAGCCGGCCATCGCCGCCAGAACGGCGGCCAGTGCCACCCGCCCCGCCGCGCCGCCGACGCGCAGCGTGGCGTGGGCCAGCAGGAAGGCCAGCGCCAGATTCAGCCCGTGCAGCGTCCCCCAGACGAATCCCGCCGCGCGGGCCGGCAGATGGCTGGCGAGCAGATAGAAGGGCACGTCCAGCAGGGGATTGTAGAAGCTGGGCATCTGCGCCGGCAGCATGTCCATGCCCAGCCGCCCGGTCAGCAGCGCGTAGGCGTTGTACCAATGGTAGTTCCGCAGATCCCAGTTGGCGTCCATGCCGAGCGCCAGCCCGAGCAGGCCGTAGAGCGGAGGGGCGAGCAGCAAAAAGGCGAGCGCCGCGGTGCGCGGACGGCGGGCGGTGGGGAGCAAAGTCATGGAGGTCGCGGAACCCAGGGGAGCGTCGGCCCCTTGGTAGGCGAGGGGACGCCCGACAGCAAGGACGGGATGCCGGGCCGGCCCTGGCAGAGGACATGGCGGAGGACATGGCGAAGGGCATTCGGGAGCAATTTCGTTGCGTCCGGCTGTGTTCCGGGATGCGGAATCGCGCGCCGCGAGCGGCTTTTGCGGCAAGCTTCCTCTGGCAATGGCGGGACGGGTCTGCTATTCACCGAACTCCGCATGCACATGCTTGCGCCTCTTTTGCGCGACAGGATTCTGGCGATGGAAAAGTTTACGGTTCTCACCGGTGTTGCGGCGCCGCTGCCGATGATCAACGTCGACACCGACATGATCATTCCCAAGCAATTCCTGAAGACCATCAAGCGGACCGGGCTGGGCAAGCATCTTTTCGACGAGATGCGCTACACCCCCGAGGGCGCCGAGGTCGCGGAATTCGTGCTCAACAAGCCGGCCTACCGCAGCGCCAAGATCCTCGTGTCGGGCGACAATTTCGGCTGCGGCTCCTCGCGTGAGCATGCGCCGTGGGCGCTGGCCGATTTCGGCATCCGCTGCATCATCGCGCCGAGCTTCGCCGACATCTTCTTCAACAACTGCTTCAAGAACGGCATCCTGCCGATCAAGCTGCCCAAGGAGCAGGTGGACCTGCTGCTCGACGACGCGTCGCGCGGGTCGAACGCCGTCGTCTCGGTGGATCTGGAGAAACAGGAAATCACCGGTCCGGACGGCGGCAAGATCAGCTTCGAGGTCGATCCCTTCCGCAAGCACTGCCTGCTGAACGGGCTGGACGACATCGGTCTGACCATGCAGCAGGCCGCCTTCATCGACCAGTATGAAGGCAAGCAGCGCGGTGGCCAGCCCTGGCTGTGGGGCTGATCCGGGCCAAACGCCCGGAACCGACGTACGGGCCCGATGGCATCGGGCCATGGGTCTTGCGGACCGGCGGGGTGGGACCCACCTTCCGGCCAGTCGGTCCGCGGATTAGACAACACTGATAAAATCTCCAATGGGGAGTGCGTGCGCCATGCCCGCCAACAAGAAGCTTCTGTTTTTGCCCGGCGACGGGATCGGTCCGGAGGTCATGCGCCAGGTGCGCCGGGTCATCGACTGGCTCGACCGCAAGCGCAACGTCACCTTCGACGTCACCGAGGGGCTGGTCGGCGGTGCGGCCATCGATGCCTACGGCGTTCCCCTGAAGGATGAGACGCTGGCCGACGCGCTGGCGGCGGACGCGGTGATGCTGGGCGCCGTCGGCGGCCCGAAGTGGGACAATCCCACCGACTACACCAAGCGTCCGGAAGCCGGCCTGCTGACGCTCCGCAAGGAGCTGAACCTGTTCGCCAACCTGCGCCCGGCGGTGGTGTTCGACGCCCTGGTCGACGCCTCGACCCTGAAGGCCGACGTCATCAGGGGCCTGGACATCCTGATCGTCCGCGAGCTGACCGGCGGCGTCTATTTCGGTGAGCCGCGCGGCATCACCGACATCGGCAACGGCGAGCGCCGCGGCGTCAACACCCAGGTCTACACGACCAGCGAGATCCGCCGCGTCGCCCGCGTCGCCTTCGAGCTGGCGCGCAAGCGCGGCAACAAGCTCCACTCGATGGAGAAGGCCAACGTGATGGAATCGGGCCTCCTGTGGCGCCAGGAAGTCACGAAGCTCCATCAGGAGGAATTCTCCGACGTCACGCTGGAGCACATGTACGCCGACAACGGCGCCATGCAGCTGCTGAAGAACCCGAAGCAGTTCGACGTGATCGTCACCGACAACCTGTTCGGCGACATCCTGTCGGACGAGGCGGCGATGATGACCGGCTCGCTCGGCATGCTGCCGTCGGCCTCGCTCGGCGCTCCGGACGCCAACGGCCAGCGCAAGGCGCTCTACGAGCCGGTGCACGGCTCCGCTCCGGACATCGCCGGCCGCGACCTCGCCAACCCCTGCGCGACCCTGCTGTCCTTCGCCATGTGCCTGCGCTACTCGTTCAACATGGACGAGGAAGCGAAGATGCTGGAGAAGGCCGTGCAGAACGTGCTGTCGGGCGGCATGCGCACGGCGGACATCATGGCGCCGGGCATGGCCCGCTGCTCCACGACCGTCATGGGCGACTCGATCCTGCGCGAGCTGGACAAGCTGGCCTCCTGACCGGTCGCGTCCCCGGACCTGCGGGCTTGGGGACGCCGACCAGTGGGCGACGAAAAGAAAGCCCCTCTCCGGTTCCGGAGAGGGGCTTTTTCGTGAGCGCCGTCAGTCGCCTTCGCCCGGACGCAGGGCGGCCCCGCGTCCGCCATGGCTCGCCTGTCCGCCCTTCCGCCCGGCTTCGGCGGCCAGGGACGGATTCTTGGAGAAGCTGCGGGAGGATGCCGGTACGCTCCGGCCGCCTTTCCGCCCCGCCTCCGCGGCGAGTTCCGGGTTCTTGGAGAAGCTGCGTTTGTCGGCCGGCACGCTTTCCCCGCCCTTGCTGGCGATCTGGCGCTGCCGGTCACGGTCCATCGACGCGAAGCCGCGGTTCGACGTGCGACCGCTCCCGGATTGGACTTCGCTTTGGCCGTTGTCTTTCGAGGCCATCTTCAACCTCCACCTCTGCCACATGCCGGAAAACCGATGAGGGGCGACTTGGTTCCGGAGAGGTCGTGATTCTGATTTCTTCAGCACCCCTAAGTGGCAGTGGGACGCATCGGACAGCATCGGGGAACGCTTCGCCTCCCGAACGGTTGACCGGACGGGGGTAAGCCGAAGCGGAACCACGAAGCAGAGAGGGTCAACGATGGGAGTCGAACTCACGGCCGAACGACGGTTGTTGTCCGAGAAGGAATTCGAGCAGGTCCGCCGCAGCCATTATCCGGAGCTGGAGGCCCTGCCGCCCGACGAAACCCTGACGCTTGCCCGCTGGCTGCGCGGGGAACGCGACCGGGCGCGTGACATCATCGCCTCGCGCCGTCGGGGACGGCGGGGCAAGGCCAGCGGCACCGGTCAGCAATCGGCGGACGCCAGCGAGCGCGGCCTGTCCGCCAAGAAGCAGGTCTACGCGCGGGCCTTGAAACGGGTGAACGGGCGGCTGGAGCGGTTCCGCGCCGAGCGGCGGCGGGAGATCATCCAGGCCAACCTTCAGGATGCCCTGAAGCGCAGGCAGGACGCGCAGCCCCGGCACCCCTCGCCCGGACGCACCCCCCGCAAGGGCATGCGCCCGATCCCCAGCGGCCGCCGGACGGTCGACACCGATCCGCGCGAGATCGGGCGGGTGTCGCAGTTCGTGAAGGACGCCCAGGCGCGCCGCGACTCCTGAGCGTTTTCCTTCCTGAGTGTTTACCAGTGAGCGGAGCGGCGGGCCTCAGCCCGCCGCCTCCAGCGCCCGGATCGCCTCGGCCATCGCGACGAGGCGCCGCGCGTTCTCGACGTGCAGGTTCTCGATCAGCCGCCCGTCCACCAGCACAACCCCCTTGCCCTGGGCGACGGCCTCGGCATGGGCCTTGATGATCCGGTGAGCCTGGGCGATTTCATCCTCGCCGGGGGCGAAGGCGGCGTTGCAGGCGGCGATGGTCTTGGGGTGGATCAGCGTCTTGCCGTCGAAGCCAAGCTCCCGCCCCTGGGCGCAGGACTCGGCAAAACCCACGTCGTCGTTCAGGTCGAGATGCACCCCGTCGAGGATGGCGAGGCCATAGGCCCGCGCCGCCAGCAGGCAGAGGCCCAGGCTGGTCAGCATCGGCAACCGGTCGCGCGTGTGGGCCGCGTGCAGGTCCTTGGCGAGGTCGGAGGTGCCCATCACCAGCCCGCCCAGCTTCGGGCTGGCCCCGGCGATCTCCTTGGCGTTGAGCATGCCGAGCGGCGTCTCCATCATGCACCAGATGGCCTGCTCCTCCGGCGAGCCGTTGGCGCGCAGCACCGCCTCGGCCTGGCGGACCATGTCGGGACTCTCCACCTTCGGCAGCAGCACCGCGTCGGCTCCGCTGGCGGCCGCCATCACGAGGTCATCGTAGCCCCAGGGGGTGTTCAGCCCGTTGGTGCGGACCACCAGTTCCCGCCCGCCATAGTCGCCGGCGGCGATGGACGCCTTGATGGTGACGCGGGCCTCCGCCTTGGCGTCGGGAGCGACGGCGTCCTCAAGGTCGAGGATCAGCCCGTCTGCGGGCAGGCTGCGCCCCTTCTCCAGGGCGCGGGCGTTGGAACCGGGCATGTAGAGCACGCTGCGGCGCGGGCGGGCGGTGGCGGCCATGGCATTCCCTCAAGCGGTCTTGTGTCGTTGCCGCAGGATTAGCCGCAGGAGCGCGGCCTGTCCATGCAGTGCGTAGGGCTGGTCTGCATGGAAACATCCCCAGCGTGTGGCGCGGACGGTTTAGGATGCGCCCCCAACCTTTCGGATCGTCCGCCCATGAAGACCGTCATTTCGATCCAGTCCCACGTCGCTTACGGCTATGTCGGCAACCGGGCCGCGGTGTTCCCGCTGCAACGGCTGGGCTGCGACGCCATCGCGGTGAACACGGTGCAGTTCTCCAACCACACCGGCTACGGCGAATGGACCGGGCAGGTCTTCACGGCGGAGCATGTGGCCGACCTGATGGACGGCGTCGCCGCGCGCGGCGTCCTGCCCACCTGCGACGCTTTGCTCTCCGGCTATATGGGCGACGTCGGGCTGGGACAGGTGATCGTGGAGACGGCGGCCCGGCTGAAGGCGGCCAACCCGCGCGCCGTCTACGCCTGCGATCCGGTGATGGGCGATGTCGGGCGCGGCTTCTTCGTGCGTCCCGGCCTGCCGGAGTTCATCCGCGACCACGCCGTCCCCGCCGCCGACCTGATGACCCCCAACCAGTTCGAGCTGGAGTATCTGACCGGGCGGACGGTGGAGACGCTGGACGATGCGCTGGCCGCCACCGCCGCCCTGCGGGAGCGCGGGCCGCGGCTGGTGCTGGTGACCAGCCTGACCCGCAAGGACGCCGACCCCGGCCACATCGAGATGCTGGCCGATGACCGGGACGGCGCGTGGTTGGTCTCCACCCCGCGCCTGCCGCTGGACCCGCCGCCCAACGGGTCGGGCGACGCGGTGGCCGCCCTGTTCCTGGCCCATTACCTGAAGGCGTTCGATCCGGCCGATGCGCTGGAGCAGGCGGCGGCGGCCATCTACGCCATCTTCCAGACCACCCGCCGGATGGGCACGCGGGAGCTGCAACTGATCGCGGCGCAGGACGAGTTCGTGAACCCCGGCCAGCGCTTCACGGTCACCCGCGTCCGGTAAGCCCCTTACGACACGCGCCCACGGACGGCGCGAACAGAGGAACGACATGCGGATTTGCGTCTATGCCGGGTCCAACCCCGGCACCAACCCGGCCTATGGCGAGGCCGCGGAGCAGCTTGGCCGCCACATGGCGGAGCGTGGCATCGGCCTCGTCTATGGCGGCGGGCGGACCGGCCTGATGGGGCGGATCGCCGACTCGGTCCTGGCGGCGGGCGGCACGGTCACCGGCATCATCCCGCAATTCCTGATGGACAAGGAGGTCGGCCACCAGGGCCTTCAGGAGCTGCGGATCGTCGCCACCATGCACGAGCGCAAGGCCCTGATGGCCGAGCTGTCGGACGGCTTCATCGCGCTGCCCGGCGGCATCGGCACGCTGGAGGAGCTGTTCGAGGTGTGGACCTGGGCGCAGCTCGGCCGCCACGACAAGCCTTGCGGCCTGCTCAACGCCTCCGGTTTCTACGACGGGCTGGCCGGCTTCCTCGACCATGTGGCGGGGGAACGCTTCATGCAGCCCAAGCACCGCGACATGCTGATCGTCCGCGACACCGCGCCGGGCATCCTGGACGCCTTCGCCGCCTACGAGCCGCCGGCGGTGAGGAAGTGGCTGGACGAGGCCCGCACCTGACCCGGCGGGGCCTACGGCTCAAGCAGCTTCTTCATCAGGGCGTTCCAGTCGCGCTTGAACTGTGTGCCGAAATCCACCTCGGCGACCGCTCCGCTCCGGCCCGCGGGCCGGACGATGGCCGCCGCCTGGGAGTCCGGCTGCGCCTTCGCCTTGCGCTGGACGGTGACGACCCGCTTCTTCGGGGGCGGGTCGGGCTTGCGGGCGGGCAGGGGGGCCGCGGTCACCGTGACGACCGGCGCCTCCCCGGTCTGCGAATTCCGGGAAAAGGCGTCCTTGCACCAGCCGCCTTCGCGCGCCCTGGTCAGTGCGTCCCCATCGAGCAGCCAGCAATCGACGCTGCCCGCCGCGGCGGCGGGGGCGGGATGGATCGGTGCCGTCAGAAGAAGCGCCAGCGTCAGTGCACCGCACTGGGACCGCCAAGGCATGCTTTGCCCTCTCCCTCGCCATTGGACCGACGTTCAGCAATACAACGTCGGGCGCCCGCATATCTTCGGCGCGAAACGGGAGTAGGGCGGCATCCCCGTGGTAACACGGGCGGAAGCGCGGGACCGCGGCCCCTCAGGTCAGGTGCTGCTGGCGCAGGTAGTCCTCGCTCTGCATCTCCATCAGGCGGCTGACAGTGCGTTCGAATTCGAAGGCGTGGGTGCCCTCGGGGTACAGCCGCTCCGGCGGGCCTTCGGCGGCGACCACGAGGTTGACCTTGTGCTCGTAGAGCGCGTCGATCAGCGTCATGAAGCGCTTGGCCTCGTTGCGCAACTCGTCCTTCATCGTCGGCACGCCGTGGATCAGGACGGTGTGGAAGTGCGTCGCGATGGCGATGTAGTCGGCGGCGCCCAGCGGCTTGCCGCACAGGCTCCAGAAATCCACCAGGGCGACGCATTTGGCGGCGCAGGCGATCTCCACCTTCCGGCCCTGGACCGAAAGATGGGTCGGCTCGCCCCGGGCGCCGTCGGTCAGCGTTTCGAAGGTCTGGCGGATTTTGGCGTCGCTCTCCGCGCCGAGCGGCCAGAAATAGACGGGCTTGCCCTGGAGCCGGTCCAGCCGGTAGTCGGTCGGCCCTTCCAGCGCCAGAACGTCCAGCTTGTCCTTCAGCAGCGCGATGAACGGCAGGAACAGCTCGCGCTGGAGACCGTCCTTGTAGAGCATGTCCGGCGGCCAGTTGGACGTCGCGACCACCACCACGCCGAGGTCGAACAGGCTGGTGAACAGCCGGCCGAGGATCATCGCGTCGACCACGTTGGTGACGTGGAACTCGTCGAAGCAGAGCAACCACGCCTCGTCGGCCAGCGCGCGGGCCAGTTCGGGCAGAGCGTCGTCGGCGTCCTTGCCCTTGCTCTTGCCCGACTGGCGGTGCTGGTGGATGCGCTCGTGCACCTCCAGCATGAATTCGTGGAAATGGACGCGGCGCTTCTTCTCCACCGGGGCGGTGTCGAAGAACAGGTCCATCAGCATCGACTTGCCGCGCCCGACGCCGCCATACATGTAGAGGCCCTGCGGCGCCTCCGCCGGTTCGGAGCGCGGGCGGCCCAGCCCGAACCGCTCCAGCCAGCCGGCCTTCGCCCCGCCGGCCTTCCCGGCGGGCTGCGGGGTGTAGCCCGTCAGCGCCTTGTGGAGGCTCTGGAGCTTCTCGGCGGCCAGCTCCTGGTCGGGGTCGGGGCGCAGCGTCCCGGTGCCGCGGCGGGCCCGGTAGAGCGAAAGCGGTCCGTCAGACATGGAATTCGCGGGTCTCGGCAGGGAAAGGTCTTACGTAGCCGATGCGTCCCCGCAGGGCAACGCCCGATGCCGGGATGCAGCCGCGCTCAGGCGATCACCATTCAGGCGATCACCACACGGTTGCGGCCCTGGCGCTTGGCCTCGTAGAGCGCGGCGTCGGCGCGGCGGACGGTGTGTTCGTAATCCGGGTGCCCCTCGTGCAGGGCCGCCCCGATCGAGGCGGTGACCCGCAGCCCATTCCCGGCGCCCCCGGCGCCGGGAAAGCGGTGGTCCTCGACCGCTTGGCGCAGCCATTCGGCCTTCACGCGCAACGACGCCTCGTCCATCTCGGTCAGCAGGACGAGGAACTCCTCCCCGCCGTAGCGGAAGACGAAATCGCCGGCCCGGACGTGGGTGTGCAGCAGCTCGGCCATGTCCGACAGGACGGAATCGCCGGCTTGATGGCCCAGCGTGTCGTTGATCGTCTTGAAATGGTCGGCGTCCATCAGCAGCACGGCGAAGGGCTTGCCGTGACGCAGGCTGATGGCCACCTCGCGCTGGAAGATCGCCGGCATGAAGCGCCGCGTCAGCAGACGGGTCAGCGGGTCGCGCCCGCTTTCGATCTCCATCGCCTTCCCGATGATGGTGCCGAGGACGTAGGCGATCTCCGTGACGTCGTTGTTCAGTTCCTTCACGAAGGCGGGGGTGATCAAGCCGCCCTCCACCGCGGCGGTCACCTTGGCGCTGATGCGGGTGGTGCGCTCGCGGATGAGGTCCAATTCGGTCACGCGGCCGAAGGTCAGCTCCGCCTTGTGGTTCAGCCACAGGCCGAAATCGGACGATTCGATGGGCGGCGGGCTCGCATGGTTGCTGCCCTCGTGCGTGTAGAAGGACACAACCGCGTTGCGCAGCCAATCGAACAGCGACGATTTCAGCCGCTCGCCCTCCAGCGCCAGGTTGGGGCCGCTCATGAACATCTTCAGCGATTGCTGGTGGCGGACGTTGCCCAGCAGGTCGCCCAGATAGGCCTCGTGCATGTTGTCCAGCACGGTGTCCAGCAACTCGCCGACGAACAGGATGGCGGACGCGGTCTGCGCACGGCTGAGGTCGGCGGCCAGCAGGCGGGTGGACAGCTCCTTCTTGACGATCCGCATCCCGGCGTTGACCAGCGTCAGCGGGATGTTGATGCGGGCGTGGATCAGCCCGACCTGGTAATTCTGCTCCAGCACCGCTGCGATGGCCTCGTCGGTGGAGGCGGTGAAGAGAGCGGCGATCCAGCGCGCCAGCGACGGGCGCAGCCGTTCCTGGACCAGCGTGTGGCTGAGGAAGGCGTTGCTGTCCGGGCGGTCCAGCAGGATCGCGTAGAAGACGTCCGAGATCGCGTCGGCGTCGGCGAGCGCGATGGCGGTCACGCGCTCGCGCACGGCGGGTTCGGTGTCCGTCCACAGCGACGACAGCGTGGTGGCGAGGATTGCGGCCTTGCGGTCTTTCTGGCTGTCCATCGTCCCTGTTCCTTTGCGCAACCGCCCCCGACCCCTGCGAATTCTTAACGCCCCGAGAGCGTCAGGCAAAGCGGCAATCGCTTGTCCACCCGGTCCGGTTCATTGATGCATTAAGGTTAAACTTCCATTATGGTTTTCGCGCGAGATTGGCGGTGGCCGGTGGCGGCACCGTCTTACGTTGGGCAATGCCACGCGGGCGGTCCCTCAACGGTCCCGTTGTACTGCGTGCGGAGAGTTGTTCACAGCCATGGCCAGCCGCAATCCGGTTCGCGACGCGACCTTGCCGCCCTCTGGAATGGGGCCTGCGGGAATGGGGCCTGCGGGAATGGGGGAGCGGCTGTTCGAGGTTCTGGGGTCGGTGCGCTTCCTGATGAGGGCGTCCGGCGTGGCCTTCATCGTCGTGGTGAACGCGATGATCGGCTACGGCGTCTGGCAGCGCCACGCCGAGGCCGTCCATGGGGCCGAGCGTTCGACCCGCAACCTCGCCCGCATCCTGGAGGAGCAGGCCGTCCGCACGGTGTTCAGCGTGGACCTGCTGCTGTCCGATCTGGTCACCATCCTGGACACCCACCCGCAGGCCCGCACCGCGGCGGCGCCGTCGGTGAACGCCCTTCTGCGCAACCGGCGCGACGCCATCGGCCCGATTTCCGGCCTGATCGTGGTGGACGAGCAGGGGCGCGCGCTGCACCATTCCGCCGACAGCAGTCCTCCGGCTTTCGATCTGACCAACCGCCCCTATTTCGCGGCCCACCGGGACGAGGGCGCGTCGGACGGCGGGCTTCACATCGGCGCGCCGATCCCCAGCATGGGCTTTCCCGGCACCTACGTCATTCCGATGAGCCGCCGCTGGTCCCACCCGGACGGCAGCTTCGCCGGGGTGGTCGTCGCCATGATCAATCCGTTGCGTCTGGGAGCCGGCTTCGAGGGGTTGCGGCTGGGGCTGGAGGGCACGGTCACCCTGGCGCTGGCCGACGGCACGGTGTTGATCCACCGCCCCTGGGACGAGGGCCGCCGGCGCCTCGCCACGCTTGCCGACTGGCCGGAGGTCGACGCCGTGCTGCGCACACGGGATGCGGCGACGCTGGACACCGTGCTGCCCACCGACGGGCGCCCCAGCATCGCCAGCGTCCGCCGCGTCGCCGACTATCCCTTCACCGTCGCCGCCACCCTGCCGAAGGGCGAGGCGCTGGGCGAATGGAAGCGCGACAGCGCGGTGTGGATCGCCATGGGCCTCGCCATGTCCGTGGTGATCGCCTTGCTGACCTGGTACGTGGAGCGGCAGCAGTCCCGGCGGGAGCAGGACCAGAACCGGCTGGAGCGCGCCTCCCGCCGCATCCGCGGCATCCTGGAGTCGATGGTGGACGCGGTGGTCACCATCGACTCCCGCGGCATCATCGAGACCTTCAACCCCGCGGCGGAGCGCATGTTCGGCTATGCCGAGGCGGAGGTGGTGGGGCAGAGCGTCAACATCCTGCTGCCGGAAGGCTTCCGCGCCGGCCACGACCGCTCGATGGCCGAGTACCGCCCGAACGCCGGGTCGCGCATCATCGGCAACGACCGCGAGGTTCTGGCGCTGCGCCGCGACGGCAGCACCTTCCCGATGAATCTGGCGGTCAGCGCGCTGCGGCTGGGCGGGCCGGACGGGGAGGGCGGGCCGGATGAGAATGGGGCGGAGGAGAATGGAGCGGCGCGCCGCGTCTTCGTCGGCGTCATCCGCGACGTCACCAAGCGACGGCAGCAGGAGGCCGAGTTGCTCGCCTCCAAGAGCCAGGCGGAGATGGCCAACCGCGCCAAGTCCGACTTCCTGGCCAACATGAGCCATGAGCTGCGGACGCCGCTGAACGCCATCATCGGCTTCTCGGAGATCCTCGACAGCGAGTTCTTCGGCAAGTTGAACGACCGCCAGAAATCCTGCGCCAAGGACATCCACGACAGCGGCAAGCATCTGCTGGACATCGTGAACGCCGTGCTCGACATGTCGAAGATCGAGGCGGGCCGCTACGAGCTGTCCGAAGAGGTGATCGACCCCTGCGAGGCGGTGGCCCAATGCCTGACCATGGTCCGCGACCGCGCCGCCGACAGCGGGGTGGACCTGCGCAACGGCGTGTCGGGTGGCCTTCCCACCGTCTGGGTGGACCGCCGCGCGTTCAAGCAGGTGCTGCTCAACCTGCTGTCCAACGCGGTGAAATTCACGCCGGAGGGCGGCAGCGTCACCCTGGCCGCCCGCGTCGAGGAGGACGGCGCCCTGGCCCTGTCGGTGACCGACACCGGGATCGGCATCCCGAAGGAGTTCATGGATCATCTGTTCCAGCCGTTCCGGCAGGCCGACAACTCCGCCAGCCGCCAGTTCGAGGGCACCGGGCTGGGCCTGTCCATCTCCAAGAACTTCATGGAGCTGCACGGCGGCTCGCTGACCTGCGCCAGCACGCTGGGCGCCGGGACGACCATGACCCTGCGCCTGCCCGCCGAGCGGGTGGTGAAGCCGGAAGACACCGCCGCCCGGATCGCCGCCGCGCTGGTGTGATGGGCGACCGACGGCGTGACGGCAAAAAATAAGGCGCCTTGCGGCGCCTTTCTTCAGGTTCCGGAGGCTTTCGTCCCCGGCGGTCGGGTGCGGGAGGACGGTGCCCCCCGCAGTCCCCTTGTGCGTATCAGACGTCCAGCAGCAGGCGCCGCGGGTCCTCGATGTTTTCCTTGATGCGGACGAGGAAGGTCACCGCCTCCTTGCCGTCGATGATGCGGTGGTCGTAGGACAGGGCCAGATACATCATCGGGCGGATTTCGATCTTCCCGTTCACGACGACCGGGCGCTCCTGGGTCTTGTGCATGCCCAGGATGGCCGACTGCGGCGGGTTGATGATCGGGGTGGACATCAGCGAGCCGTAGACGCCGCCGTTGGAGATGGTGAAGGTGCCGCCGGTCAGCTCGTCCATCGACAGCTTGCCGTCACGGCCCTTCTTGCCCAGCTCGCCGATCTTGCCCTCGATCTGGGCGAAGCCGAGCTTGTCGGCGTCGCGGACGATCGGAACGACCAGACCCTGCGGCGTGCCGACGGCGACGCCGATGTCGTAGTAGTTCTTGTAGACGAGATCGGTGCCGTCGATCTCGGCGTTGACCGCCGGGATTTCCTTCAGCGCCTGGATGGCGGCCTTCACGAAGAAGGACATGAAGCCGAGACGCACCTTGTGGCGCTTCTCGAAGAAGTCCTTGTACTCGTTGCGCAGCGCCATGACGTTGGTCATGTCCACCTCGTTGAAGGTGGTCAGCATGGCGGCGCTGTTCTGGGCCTCCTTCAGACGCTCGGCGATGCGCTGGCGCAGACGGGTCATGCGGACCCGCTCCTCCTGCGCGGCGCGCGGACGGTCGCCCGCGGTGCCGGCGGTCCACTGGTACTTCTGCGGGGCGGCGGCCGGAGCGGCGGCGGGGGCCGCGGCCGGCTTGGCGGCGTGATCGATCACGTCGCCCTTGGTGATGCGCCCGTCCTTGCCCGTGCCGGCGATCTGCGCGGCGTCGAGACCCTTCTCGGCGACCAGCTTGCGGGCCGCCGGGCCGGCGTCGGCCAGGGCGGCGGTGCCCGCCGGAGCCGGAGCGGCGGCCGGGGCAGCCGTCTTGGCCGGGGCGGCGGCCGGAGCGGCAGCCGCGGCCGGGGCGGCGACGGCGGCACCGGCCTCGCCGAGAACGCCCAGCAGGGCGCCGACGCCGACGTTGGCGCCGTCGGCGGCGACGATCTCCGCCAGCGTGCCGGCGGACGGAGCGTTCACCTCAAGCGTGACCTTGTCGGTCTCCAGCTCGACCAGCGCCTCGTCGGCGGCGACCGCGTCGCCGACCTTCTTCAGCCAGCGGGCAACGGTCGCCTCGGAGACGGACTCGCCCAGGGTGGGGACCTTGATTTCGGTAGCCATAAGTTCCTCTCGTACTTTCTTGTTCTACGCCTGGGCGTCGAGTCAGCGGATGACGAGCGCGTCTTCCAGAAGCTTCGCCTGCTCCTGGTTGTGACGCTTGAGCAGGCCGGTGGCCGGCGACGCGGCGGCCGGACGGCCGACGTAGCTGGGGCGCGAGGCCTTGTGCTCGATCGAGGTGAGGGCGCCTTCCAGACGGCGGTCGACGAAGGCCCAGTAGCCCTGGTTCTCCGGCTCCTCCTGGCACCACACCACCTCGGCGTTCGGGTAGCGGGCGAACTCCTCGGTCAGGGCGGAGCGGGGGAACGGGTAGAGCTGCTCCAGCCGGACGAGCGCCACGTCCTTGATGCCGCGCGCCATGCGCTCCTGAAGCAGGTCGTAGTAGACCTTGCCGGTGCAGACGACGATGCGGCGGATCTGCTCGTTCGGCAGCAGGTCGGTCGCCGTCTCGCCCAGCACGCGGCGGAAGTTCGTGCCCTCGGCCAGCTCCGACAGGCTGGAGACGCACAGCTTGTGGCGCAGCAGCGACTTCGGCGTGAACAGCACCAGCGGCTTGCGGAAGGGCCGGCGCATCTGGCGGCGGAAGGCGTGGAACAGGTTGGCCGGGGTCGTCAGGTTGCAGATCTGCCAGTTGTCCTCGGCGGACATCTGGAGGAAGCGCTCCGGACGGGCCGACGAGTGCTCCGGACCCTGGCCCTCATAGCCGTGCGGCAGCAGCAGCACGAGGCCGGACATGCGCAGCCACTTCGACTCGCCCGACGAGAGGAACTGGTCGATGATGGTCTGGGCGGTGTTGGCGAAGTCGCCGAACTGCGCTTCCCACAGGGTCAGGCTGTGCGGCTCGGCCAGCGAGTAGCCGTATTCGAAGCCGACCACGGCGGCCTCGGACAGCGGGCTGTCATGCACCTCGAACGGGCCCTGGTCGGGACGCAGGTGGTTCAGCGGGATGTACTTGTTCTCGGTGTTCTGGTCGTACATCACCGCGTGGCGGTGCGAGAAGGTGCCGCGGCCGGAATCCTGGCCCGACAGGCGGACGCCGTTGCCCTCGACCAGCAGCGTGCCGTAGGCGAGCGCTTCCGCGGTCGCCCAGTCGATGCCCTCGCCGGTCTCCAGCGACTTCTTCTTGGCCTCGAGCTGGCGGGCGATCTTCGAGTTGATCGCGAAGTCCTTCGGGTACTCGCAGAGCTTGTTGCCGACCTCGCGCAGCACGTCGATCGCCACGCCGGTGTTGCCCTTGCGCTCGTCGTCGGTCTTCGCGGCCTCCAGGCCCGACCACTTGCCTTCCAGCCAGTCGGCCTTGTTCGGCTTGAAGGAGTTGGCGGCCTCGAACTCACCCTCCAGCTTCTTCATGAAGTCCTGGATCATCTGATCGGACTCGGCCTGGGTGAGGACGTTCTCCTCGACGAGCTGCTTGCCGTACAGCTCCCGCGTGGTCCCGTGGGCGCGGATCTTCTTATACATCAGCGGCTGGGTGAAGCCCGGCTCGTCGCCCTCGTTGTGGCCGTGGCGGCGGTAGCAGACCATGTCGATCACCACGTCCCGCTTGAATTTCTGGCGGAACTCGGCGGCGATGCGGCTGATGTGGACGACGGATTCGGGGTCGTCGCCATTGACGTGGAAGATCGGCGCCTGGACCATCTTCGCCATGTCCGAGCAGTAGACGCCGGACCGCGAATAGGTCGGGTTCGTGGTGAAGCCGATCTGGTTGTTGATGATGAAGTGCACGGTGCCGCCGGTGCGGTAGCCGCGCAGCTCCGACAGGCCCAGCGTCTCGGCCACGATGCCCTGGCCGGCGAAGGCGGCGTCGCCGTGGATCAGCACGCCCATGACCTGCTCGCGGTCCAGGTCGTTGCGCTGCGCCTGCTTGGCGCGCACCTTGCCCAGCACGACCGGGTTCACCCATTCCAGGTGGGACGGGTTGGCGGTCAGCGACAGGTGGACGATGTTGCCGTTGAAGTCGCGGTCCGACGAGGTGCCGAGATGGTACTTCACGTCGCCGGAGCCCTGCACGTCCTGCGGGCTGGACGGGTTGCCCTGGAATTCCGAGAAGACCGCGGCGAAGGGCTTGCCCATGAAGTTGGTCAGCATGTTCAGCCGGCCGCGGTGGGCCATGCCGACGACGACCTCCTTGAGGCCGAGCTGGCCGCCGCGCTTCAGGACCTGCTCCAGCGCGGGGATCATCGACTCGCCGCCCTCAAGGCCGAAGCGCTTGGTGCCGGTGTACTTCAGCTGGAGGAACTTCTCGAAGCCCTCGGCGGCGATCAGCCGCTCGTAGATGGCGCGCTTGCCGTTCACCGTGAATTCGGTGTGGTTGCGCCCGCCCTCGATGCGCTCCTGAATCCAGGCCTTCTCTTCCGGGTCCTGGATGTGCATGAACTCGACGCCGATGTTCCCGCAGTAGGTCTTCTGCAGGATCTCCAGGATCTGGCGCAGCGACGCCGTTTCCAGGCCCAGCGAGTAGTTCAGGAAGATCGGGCGGTCCATGTCGCCCGGACCGAAGCCGTAGGTCGCCGGGTCCAGTTCCGGGTGCGGCTCGCGCTTCTCGAGACCCAGCGGGTCGAAATGCGCGTTCATGTGGCCGCGCACGCGGTAGACGCGGATGAGCATCAGCGCGCGGATGCTGTCGAGCGTCGCGGCGCGCAGCTGCTGGTGGCTGATGCCGCCATAGACCTGCTGGGCATGGGCGACGAGGCCGGCGTTGCCGTTGGTCGCGGCCGGGGCGCCGATGTTTTCCAGCGAGGCGGCGACGGGGTCGAGCGCGCCGTTGGCGAGCGTGCCCTCCTCCAGGCTCCAGGACGGGCCGTTCAGCTCGTTCAGGACGGCGCGGGAGTCGTCGTCCAGCTCCCTGAAGAAGCCGTTCCAGCTCGAATCCACCGAGGAGGGGTCCTTCAGGAAGCGCGCGTACAACTCCGCGACATATTCGGCGTTCGAGCCGAACAGGAACGAGGTCTTCTCCAGATTAGCGGACATATGTTTGCCTCGGGCGTTTGCCCGGTTCCCTCAGAGAGTTTTTTTGCTTGTCGCTGGGGTCCGAACGGCCCCCGGATCTCCGGGTGGAGTCACGGGGGCCGCCGGTCCTTCGGCGGTGTGCGGGAATATGGGTTCCCGCCTACCGCTTTATCAGCCCTTGAAGACCTTCAGCATGGTGGAACCCAGGCTGGCGGGGCTGTCGGCGACGGCGATGCCGACCGACTTCATGAAGTCGATCTTGAAGTCGGCGGTGTCGTTGCCGCCGGAGATCACCGCGCCGGCATGGCCCATGCGGCGGCCCGGAGGCGCGGTGCGGCCGGCGATGAAGCCGACGACCGGCTTCTTGGTCCCGGAGTCGCGGATGAACTCCGCGCCCTTGACCTCGGCGTCGCCGCCGATCTCGCCGATCATGATGATGCCCTCGGTCTCCGGGTCCTTCAGGAACAGCTCCAGGCTGTCCACGAAGTTCGTCCCGTTGACCGGATCGCCGCCGATGCCGATGCAGGTCGTCTGGCCCAGACCCGCCGCGGTGGTCTGCGCCACCGCCTCGTAGGTCAGCGTGCCCGAGCGCGAGACGATGCCGATCTTGCCGCGCTTGTGGATGTGGCCGGGCATGATGCCGATCTTGCACTCGTCGGGCGTGATGATGCCCGGGCAGTTCGGCCCGATCAGCCGGGTCTTGGAGTTGCTCAGAGCGCGCTTGACGCGCACCATGTCGAGCACCGGGATGCCCTCGGTGATGCACACCACCAGCGGGATCTCGGCGTCGATCGCCTCCAGGATGGCATCCGCCGCGAAGGGCGGCGGCACGTAGATGACGCTGGCGTTGGCACCGGTCTTCTCGACCGCGTCGGCCACCGTGTCGAAGACCGGCAGGTCGAGGTGCTTGGTGCCGCCCTTGCCCGGGGTGACGCCGCCGACCATCTTGGTGCCGTAGGCGATCGCCTGCTCGGAATGGAAGGTGCCCTGGGCTCCGGTGAAGCCCTGGCAGAGCACCTTCGTGTTCTTATCGACGAGAACAGCCATCTTACGCGGCCTCCTTCACGGCCTTGACCACCTTCTCGGCGGCGTCGGCGAGGTTGTCGGCCGACAGGATCGGCAAACCGGACTCAGCAAGGATCTTCTTGCCCAGCTCGACGTTCGTGCCTTCCAGGCGGACGACCAGCGGAACGTGCAGATGCACCTCGCGGGCGGCCGCGACCACGCCTTCGGCGATGACGTCGCAGCGCATGATGCCGCCGAAGATGTTGACCAGGATGCCCTCGACGTTGGGGTCGGAGAGGATCAGCTTGAAGGCCGCGGTGACGCGCTCCTTGGTGGCGCCGCCGCCGACGTCGAGGAAGTTGGCCGGCTCGCCGCCGTACAGCTTGATGATGTCCATGGTCGCCATCGCCAGGCCGGCGCCGTTGACCATGCAGCCGATGTTGCCGTCCAGCTTGACGTAGTTGAGGCTGTGCTTGGCGGCCTCGATCTCGGCCGGGTCCTCTTCGGCCTCGTCGCGCAGCTCCTCGACGTCCTTGTGGCGGAACAGGGCGTTGTCGTCGAAGCTCATCTTGGCGTCGAGCGCCAGGATCTCACCCGAGCCGGTGACGATCAGCGGGTTGATCTCGACGATCGCGCAGTCCAGGTCCACGAAGGCCTGGTAGGCGGCGACGATGAACTTGGCGGCGGCGGAAACCTGCTTGCCTTCGAGGCCGAGCGCGAAGGCGACCTTGCGGGTGTGATAGCCCTGGATGCCGGTGGCCGGGTCGATGGCGACCTTGACGATCTTCTCCGGCGTGTTGTGGGCGACCTCCTCGATCTCCATGCCGCCTTCGGTGGACGCCATGATGGTGACGCGGCCGGTGGCGCGGTCGGTCAGCATGCCGAGGTAGAGCTCGCGCTTGATGTCGGCGCCTTCCTCGACGTAGAGGCGCTTGACCTCGCGGCCTTCCGCCCCGGTCTGCTTGGTGACCAGCACGTGGTTGAGCATCTCGCCGGCGTTCTTGCCGACCTCCTCGATGGACTTGACGACGCGGACGCCGCCCTTGCCCTCGGGGTTGTCCTTGAAGCGGCCGGCGCCGCGGCCGCCCGCGTGGATCTGCGACTTCACGACCCACACCGGGCCGCCCAGCTCGCGGGCGACGGTCTCGGCTTCCTGCGGGGTGTAGGCGACGCCGCCGCGGGGCACCGCGACGCCGTACTTCTTCAGCAGGCCTTTGGCCTGATACTCATGGATGTTCATCGGGCGTCCATCTGTTTTTATGGTCGGCTGACAGAGTGTGGTCGGCTGACGATGGGCGAAGATCGGGCAGGCGTTTCCTGCTGGCGGACGCGCCAGGGCGCAAGTCTTCGGGGGGACGAGTCCTTCAGGAAGCCTTACGCCGGCTGGCGCGAACAACCGCGATCACTGTACCACCCGGAGCGGACGGTTCAACCGTCCACCCCGGGCGATGAGGCCGCAGGTCGCCGCGCAGGCAAAAAACAGGCCGCCTTAGGAGGCGGCCTTCTCAGCCTGCTGCTTCTTGACCACTTCGACGAGCTGCTTCACAGCGCTGACCGAGTGATCGAACATCTTCTTCTCTTCCTCGGAGAGATCGATCTCGATGATCTTCTCGACGCCACCGGCGCCGATGATCGTCGGGACGCCGACGTAGAGGTCGTTCTGGCCGTACTGGCCGGTCAGGTAGGCGGCGACCGGAACGACGCGCTTCTGGTCCTTCAGGTAGGACTCGGCCATCTGGATGGCGGACGCGGCCGGGGCGTAGAAGGCCGAGCCGGTCTTCAGGAGCTTGACGATCTCCGCGCCGCCGTCGCGGGTGCGCTGCACGATGGCGTCCAGCTTCTCCTGCGTGGTCCAGCCCATCTTGACCAGATCCGGCAGCGGGATGCCGGCGACGGTCGAGTAGCGGACGAGCGGGACCATGGTGTCGCCGTGGCCGCCCAGCACGAAGGCGGTGACGTCCTCGACCGACACCTTGAACTCGTCGGCCAGGAAGTAGCGGAAGCGGGCCGAGTCGAGCACGCCGGCCATGCCGACGACGCGCTCCGGCGGGAGGCCGGAGGCCTGCTGGAGCACCCACACCATCACGTCCAGCGGGTTCGTGATGACGATGACGAAGGCGTTCGGGGCGTGCTTCTTGATGGCCTCGCCGACGGTCTGGCAGACGCCGGTGTTGATGCCGATCAGGTCGTCGCGGCTCATGCCCGGCTTGCGCGGCACGCCGGCGGTGACGATCACGACGTCGGCGCCTTCGATGACCGAGTAGTCGTTGCCGCCGCTGAGCTTGGCGTTGAAGCCTTCGACCGGCGAGGTCTCAGCCAGGTCGAGGGCCTTGCCCTCCGGCATGCCTTCCGCGATGTCGAACAGGACGACGTCGCCGAGTTCCTTCTGGGCAGCGAGCAGAGCCAGCGTGCCGCCAATCTGGCCGGCGCCGACGAGCGCAATCTTCTTGCGAGCCATGGAGCGTTTCCCTAAGCGTGAGCGTCCCCCATTCAGCGGAGGACAGAACCGATTGAGTGTAGCGTCCTAGGGGTCCAGCGCCCTGAGATTTCGAGGGCGGTTCCTAGCGCGATTCCGGCCCGAGAGCAAGCGTGACCGCAAGCACGGGGCGCGGAACTGTGCAATCGATTACGGCGAATGGCCGCAACGGCAAACAGGAATTTGGTGTTGCGGGTGCGGCGCACTATTCTTTGGATAGGTTTTGAAGGCCGTTCGGGATTGGGGGGAAGAACCATGATTCGCTTTGCACCGGCATTTTGCCTGACCGTGACGCTGGCCCTGGGAAGCGGCGGCGCGGCCTTGGGACAAACCGTCGCAGACTATGAGGCCGCTCTGGCCAAGGCGCCGCTGGCCAGCGCGCCGCTGGGCGAGGCGGCGGCCGGCACCCCGTCGGATGCGCCGTCGGCCACGGATGTGCTCTATTGCCGGCCCGTGTCGAACTATGTGTACACCTCCGTACCGCCGGGGGAGCGCAGCGGCATCGTGGTGCCTCTCGTGGCCTTCGACGGGCCTGCCGACCCGGCGACCCTGCGCAAGCGCGACCTGTGCGAGACGGTGCGCCGGATGGCGGTGATCCAGTTCGATTCCGGGTCTGGCGAGGAGATCGTCACCCCGCCGCAGCTGATCGACACCGATCCGTCGCGCCCGCTGTATCAGAACGATCCGACGCTGGCTCCCGACACGCGGCGCGCGCCGGCCCGGCGGCCGTTGGAGATCCAGTAACGGAAATTTCGGGAACAGCGCTCTACGGCGTCAGGAACGGACGCCGTAGAGCGCGAGGTGGCGGGTCATGTCCGCCGCGGGCAGCGGATAGTCGGTGCCCTGGCGGGCGTTCAGCACGGCGCGCGGCGGGATGCCGGCGGCGCGGATCTGCACCCTCATGGCGCAGCGCATCGAATAGCCCGCCCGCCAGACCAGGGCGGTGACCGCGCGGGGGTCGCCGGAACGCAGGATGTCGTCCACGATCCCCGGATGGACGGCGGCGCGCAGGGCCAGGGCGGCGCGGACGAAGTCCGTTTCCTCCCAGGACAGGGCGTCGCCCAGCGCCGTCTCGTCCAAGGCGCCCTGGCGGTGCAGGCGGACGGCGCGGCGCCCCGGCGACTCGGCGGGGTCACGCCCTTCGACCCAGGCGACGCGGCGGCGGGTCACGGCGGCGACCTCCGCCGCGGTGGCGGCGTCCAGATCGGTGCGGCGGCGCAGCAGGTCGGCAACCGAGTCGTCGACGGACTCCGCCAGCCGCAGGGCCAGCCGTTGCGACAGGGCGGGGCGGCTGGCTAGCTTGGCCTGCCAGTCCGGATGGCCGGCGGACCGCTCCACCAGATCCTCCAGCCGGTCTTCGGGGATGACCGCGCCGTCGTTGTCCAGCAGGACGCCCGTGGCCTCCGCGTCGCCCGTGTCGACGATGGCGCAGGACAGCGGCGCGCTGACCGCTTGCCGCCGCGCGATGGCCGACAGCGCCCAGCCCGCGGGATGGGCGGCGATGATCTCCAGCAGGTCCTCGTCGGTCAGGGTGGCGCAGCAATGCAGGATCGGCTCCGCCACCGAGCGTTCCACGTCACGCGCCAGCGTGCGCGCCACGGCGGGCGGGGCGCAGGCGACGTCCTTCAGAGCCACGGCCAGCGCCGTCCGCACATGGGCGGCATGATCGCGGGCCAGCCGCTCCAGCGTGCGCAGGGCGGTGGCGGTGGCCTTGTCCTGGCGGTCCGGAGGCAGATCGGGAAGCAGACGGCACAGCTTGCGCGCCAGATGCGCGCGAACCCCGGCATCGCCCATCCCGGCCAGCCGCGATTCGACCAGCGCCGTGCCGACGCGGCGGCGCGCCGGTTGGGGCGCAGGAGGAGCGGGGGGAGAATCGTCGAACAGATAGCCGAGCAGGTCCGGGTCCACCCCGTCGTCCACGGAGGGGTCCGCCCGCGGCGCCGAGCGGGCCGCGCCGGGACGGTCGTCCCCGTGATCGGAGGGTGGGGCCTGACGTGGCTGCATCCGGATATCCAACGGTGGGCCGGTTAACGGGCCGCTAATGGGGCCGAACTTGTCACCGGCGTCCGCTGTGCGCAACCACACCCTGCGCCGCCAGTCCTGCCATCGGTTGACGCCGTCAAAGCGTCGGAAGGCACAGGTTGAAAAGAAAAAGGGCCGCAACCCCGATGGGGCGCGGCCTTGAAGAGTTTAGGGAGGAAACGCACTGCAAAAGCAGTAACGGGGCGGATCATAGGCTCTGACCTTGGCGGATGGTAATACCAAGTTGGTATTGGTGCGGTGCGGTGTACGCATGGCGATGTGGGAATAAAATGTTGTTTGCCCAGCGGGAGGGCAGGATTTCGACCGTTTGCACACATTCGAGCCGTACAGGCGGATGATGGAATTGCAAACGATTGGAGTTGGAATATTGTTTGCGACCGGAACGATGGCGGGCGAAGTCTGGCCGAACGCTGGGCAACATCCATCCGGACACGCCCGTGGGCACCACCTCCCTTGGGGGTGGTTTGCGTGTCGGGCGAATTGTTTGTGAGGCTTGCCGGTCCGCTGGGGAAAACCCTCCCCCGCAGCGGGCTGGCGGCGCGGGGGAGGGGTAAAAAGGATGGGGCCGGCGTTCAGGCGGCCAGCTTCTCGCGAATCAGGGCCTTCGTTTCATCCAGGCCGTAAAGCTGGATGAAGGAGCCCATGCGCGGGCCGGTGGTCTGGCCGAGCAGCACCTCGTAAAGCGCCTGGAACCAGGCGCGTAGCTCGGTGAAGCCATGCTCCTTGCCGACCGCGAAGACCTCGTTCTGGATGACGTCGCCCGCCGCGTCGGCGGGGATGGTGTCCAGACGCTTCAGCAGGTCCTCCAGTGCGGCGCGCTCGGCGTCGGTGGGGGCGCGGAAGCGTTTCGTCGGCTTCACCTGATCCTGGTAGTAGCGGACGGCGTAGCCGACCAGCTTGTCTAGGAAGGGGCTGTTCTCCGGCGTCGCCTCGGGCGCGTAGCGGCTGATGAAGCCCCACATCACGTCCTTGGTCTCGGCGTTCGCCGCCCCGGCGAGGTTCAGCAGCAGGTTGAAGGACACGTCCGACCGCACCGCCGGCGCCGTGCCGTTGTGGATGTGCCAAGCCGGGTTCTCCAGCGCCTTGGCCGGCTCCTCCACCGGCAGCTTGGCGACGAAGGCCAGATACTCGTCCACCGCCCGAGGGATCACGTCGAAATACAGGCGCTTGGCCGACTTCGGCTTCTGGAACATGTAAAGGGCGAGGCTCTCCGGCGGGGCGTAGGCCAGCCACTCCTCCATGGTCAGGCCGTTGCCTTTGGACTTGGAGATCTTCTGGCCCTTGTCGTCCAGGAACAGCTCGTAATTGAAGCCCTGCGGCGGGGTGCCGCCGAGGATGTTGACGATCTTCCCGGCCAGCTCGGCCGATGGGATCAGGTCCTTGCCGTACATCTCGTAATCGACGCCCAGCGCGTACCAGCGCATGCCCCAGTCGGGCTTCCACTGGAGCTTCACATGGCCGCCGGTGACGGGGACTTCGACCTTCCTGCCGTCCTCGTCCTGGAAGACGATGGTGCCGGCGTCCACGTCGCGCTCCAGCACCGGGACCTGAAGCACGCGCCCCGTGGAGGGGGAGACGGGCAGGAACGGGCTGTAGGTCTGCTGGCGCTCCTCGCCCAGCGTCGGCAGCATGACGGCCATGATCTCGTCATAGCGCCGCAGCACGCCGAGCAGCGCCTCGTCGAAGCGGCCCGACTTGTACCAGTCGGTGGAGGACTGGAACTCGTACTCGAAGCCGAAGCTGTCGAGGAAGGCGCGCAGGCGTGCGTTGTTGTGCGCGCCGAAGCTGTCGTGCGTGCCGAACGGGTCGGGGACCTGGGTCAGCGGCTTGCCCAGGTTGGCGGCCACCAGCTCCTTGTTCGGGATGTTGTCCGGGACCTTGCGCAGCCCGTCCATGTCGTCGGAGAAGCAGAAGAGCTTCGTCGGGATGTCGCTCATCCGCTGGAAGGCCTGACGGACCATGGTGGTGCGCGCCACCTCGCCGAAGGTGCCGATGTGCGGCAGGCCCGACGGACCGTAGCCGGTCTCGAACAGGACGTAGCCTTTGGCCGGCGGCTCTTTCGCGAAGCGCGCGACCAGTTTGCGCGCCTCCTCGAACGGCCACGCCTTCGCCTGCAACGCCAATTCCCGCTCGCCGGTCATGGTAGAGCCCCTTCAAAACTCGACGGATATGTAGAAAGGCAGCGACCCTAGGGCGGTCCGCGCCGTCCGTCAACGGGCGCCGCGCTTGTCCGCACCGCCGTTCGGGCGCATGTCTGGATGTGGATCACCCGTCGAGGACCCGCATGAGCTGGCTGTTTCTGTCCGTCGCCATCGCTTTTGAGATCGTGGGCACCGTCGCCATGAAAATGTCCGACGGCATGACCCGCCTGTGGCCGAGCCTGGCGGTGGTGGCCTGCTATCTGGTGGCCTTTGCCATGCTGGCCCAGGCGCTGCGCGAGATCGAGGTGGGCGTGGCCTACGCCATCTGGTCGGCGGTCGGCACGGCGGCCATCGCGGCGATCGGCGTGTGGGTGTTCGGGGAGTCGCTCAGCTTCCTGAAGCTGGCGGGGATTCTGCTGATCGTGGCGGGGGTGGTCAGCCTCCGGATGTCGGGGGGCGGGGCGTAGAGGTATTTGTGGACGGACGCTGACCTGCAAGGCGTTGCCCCCACCCCGACCCTCCCCCGCTCTCGCAGGGGAGGGGGACGTCTGCGAAGCGGCGTCCGTTCCCTCCCCTGCAAAGCGGGGGAGGGTTAGGGTGGGGGCGACGTCGGCGCCAGTAGCCTTGCAGCGAAAAGAGACACCCTACTTCGCGCAATCCGCCAGCCCGTCCCGCTCCACCACCGCCATGCGCCGCTCGATGACGCCGGCCCGCCGCGCCACGTAGGCGCCGGGCGGGTTCGGGGACCAGTTGCGGGGGTTGGGCAGGACGACGGCCAGCAGGGCGGCCTCGCGGCGGGTCAGGGCCGACGCCGGCTTCTTGAAATGGTGGCGGGCGGCGGCCTCCGCGCCGTAGACGCCGTCGTCCCACTCCACGCTGTTCAGATAGACCTCCAGGATGCGGCTCTTGGGCCACAGCGTCTCGATCAGCAGGGTGAACCACGCCTCCACCCCCTTGCGGGTCCAGCTGCGGTCCGGCCAGAGGAAGGCGTTCTTGGCGGTCTGCTGGCTGATCGTGCTGCCGCCGCGCAGGCGCCGGCCCTCCTCGTTGTCCTCGAAGGCGCCTTCGATGGCCGCCCAGTCGAAGCCGCCATGGCCGCAGAACAGCGTGTCCTCCGACGCGATGACCGCGCGGGCGAGGTGGGGGGAGATTTGCGACATGGGCACCCAGTCGTGCGCCAGCCCGGAGCCTCCGGCGGCGCGGATCAGCATCAGCGGCGTGGCCGGCACCGGCACCACGCGGTAGAGCGCCGCCCAGCCGACGCTGAAGGCTACCAGGGCGACGGCCAGGGCCATCAGAAGTCTCAGCAGACGCCGGACCGTAAACCGCATGCGCTCGACCTCTCCTCTGCGACGCTCAAGGACGGGGGAGCACTTTCGAGGGGGCGGGCCGATCGGTCAACACGGGTTTGCTCGCATTGCGGCGGCGGGGGCCACTATACTGCGCGCCATGGATCTGACCTCGGCGCCCTCCCTCCCGTCCTTCAGCCTCGATGACGCGCCGGCCCTGGTCGCCGGCGCGCGGCGCGTGGTTCTGCTGACCGGCGACGGCGAGGTCGAGGAGGTGCCGCCCCCCGCCGCGGCCAAGCGGGCGCGCCGCCAGCCGCCGCTGGTCTGCCACGCGCGGGCGATGGCGCGGCGGCTGGGGACGGAGCCCTTCGCCGCCTTCGACCTGCTGGAGCTGTTCGCCTTCGTCCTGCCCGCCCGCTTCTGCGTGCCGACCCCGCGCGGTCTGGCCGAGGCGCTGGACCTGCCGATCCCCGACGGGCTGGAGGACGACGCGCTGGCCCTGCACCGGGCGGTGCGCAAGCTGCTGGGGTTGCTCGGTACGCCGGGGCGGGAGGAGGCGTCCGACCCCGTGGCCTTCGCCTGGGAGATGGGGCGCGCCGGCTGGCTGTGGGGGCCCGCCGTTCTGGCCGCCCTGGGCAAGCCGGACGGGCCGGAGAAGGGGGCCGGCCGCGCCGGCCTGCGCGTCTGGACCCGCATCAAGGAGTGGCAGGACGGCCCGCCCGAACCGCCGCCCGCCCACCACCCGGTGGAGCCGGACGAGGCGCGCCGCCGGCTGTCGGTGATGCTGGCGGCCAGCGTGCCCGGCAAGGTGGCCGAGCCGCGCCCGCAGCAGGCCGACTATGCCAGCGCGGTGTCCGCCGCCTTCGCCCCGCGCCCCGCGCCCGACACGCCGAACGTCGTGCTGGCGGAGGCCGGAACGGGCGTCGGCAAGACGCTGGGCTATCTGGCGCCGGCCACCGTGTGGGCGGAGAAGAACGGCGGCACGGTGTGGATCTCCACCTACACCCGCAACCTCCAGCACCAGATCGACGCGGAGCTGGACCGCCTCTATCCCGAACCGGCGACCAAGGCGCGCAAGGTCGTGCTGCGCAAGGGGCGGGAAAACTACCTGTGCCTGCTGAATCTGGAGGAAGCGGTTCGCGGCATGCCGATGCAGCCGCACCACGCCATCGGGGTGGGGCTGATGGCGCGCTGGGCGGCGGCGACGCGCGACGGCGACCTGACCGGCGGCGACTTTCCCGGCTGGCTGGTGGACATCGCCGGGCGCGGGCGGACGCTGGGCCTCGCCGACCGGCGGGGCGAGTGCATCTATTCCGCCTGCGACCATTACGCCCGCTGCTACATCGAGAAGAGCGTGCGCCGCGCCCGCAAGGCCGACGTGGTGATCGCCAACCACGCGCTGGTCATGGTGCAGGCCGCCCTTGGGGGAGGTGAGGAGCCGACGCTGCCCACCCGCTACGTCTTCGACGAGGGACACCATGTCTTCGACGCGGCGGACAGCGCCTTCGCCGGGCATCTGACCGGGCGGGAGACGCAGGAGTTGCGGCGCTGGTTGCTGGGCGCCGAGGAGACGGGGCGCAGCCGCGCCCGTGGGCTGAAGCGCCGCATCGAGGATCTGGTCGCCAGCGATGAGCGGGCGCAGGAACTGATGGACGCGGTGATGCTGGGCGCCCGCGTCCTGCCGGCGGAGGGCTGGGCGGCGCGGCTGTCCGCCGACAACCCGCAGGGGCCGACCGAGGCCTTCCTGCTCGCCGCGCGGCGGCAGGTCTATTCGCGGACGGCGGGACAGGGCGGCCCCTACAGCCTGGAGGCCGACAAGGCCTATCCGGTGGACGGGCTGCTCGACGCCGCGGAGGCGCTGGAGGCGGCGCTGGTCCGGCTGGCGGAACCGCTGGCCGGACTGGCGAAGCGGCTGGCCGCAAGGCTGGAGGCCGAGACGGCGGAGCTGGACAGCGACCAGCGGCGGCGCATCGACGCCATGGCGCGCAGCCTGACCCGGCGCGGCGTGCTGACGGTCGAGGCGTGGCGGGCCATGCTGAAGACGCTGCCGGTGGAGACGCCGGCGCAGTTCGTGGACTGGTTCGCGGTGGAGCGGATCGACGGGCGTGACGTGGACGTCGGGCTCTACCGCCACTGGATCGACCCGACCGTTCCCTTCGCCGAGGCGCTGGCCGGGCCGGCGCACGGCATGGTGGTCACCTCCGCCACACTGACCGACGGCACCGGCGACGTCGCCATGGACTGGCAGGCGGCGGAGGACCGCTGCGGCGCCAGCCACCTGCCGAAGCCGGCGCTGCGCGCCCAGGTGCCGTCGCCCTTCGACTACCCCAACCGCACGCGGGTGATGGTGGTCACCGACGTGCGCAAGGACGATCTGGGGCAGGTGGCGTCCGCCTACCGCACGCTGTTCCAGGCGGCGGGCGGCGGGGGCTTGGGGCTGTTCACCGCGATCAGCCGGCTGCGCGCCGTCTACGACCGCATCGTGGAGCCGCTGGACGCCACCGGCATCCCGCTCTACGCCCAGCATGTCGACCCGCTGGACGTGGCGACCCTGATCGACATCTTCCGGGGGGAGGAGCACGCCTGCCTGCTCGGCACCGACGCGGTGCGCGACGGGGTGGACGTGCCGGGCCGCTCGCTGCGGCTCATCGTCTTCGACCGGGTGCCCTGGCCGCGCCCGGACATCCTGCACCGCGCCCGCCGCGACGCCTTCGGGCGGCGGCGCTACGAGGACATGATCGCGCGGTTGCGGCTGAAGCAGGCCTTCGGCCGGCTGGTGCGGCGGGCCGACGACACCGGGGTGTTCGTCCTGCTCGACCCGATGATGCCCAGCCGCCTGTTCGGCGCCTTCCCCGAGGGTGTGGAGGTCCGCCGCGTCGGCATCAAGGAGGCGGTGGAAGCGACGGCGGAGTTCCTGCGAGGCTGGTGAGGGCCTATCCGGCCGTGCCGATGCGGGCGAGATCGAAGGGCGTCGTCTGGTAGATACGGTTGATCCAATTGGCGAACAGCAGATGGGCGTGGCTCCGCCAGCGGTTTTCGGGCGGGCGGCTGGGGTCGTCGTCGGGGAAATAGCCCTGGGGAACCGGCGTGGCCGCGTCCTTGGCGACGTCCCGGACATACTCGTTGCGCAGCGTGTCGGTGTCGTACTCAACGTGGTTGAACATGTGGAGCGACCGGTGGACGGCGTCTTCCAGCAGGCAGGGGCCGGTTTCCGGGGAATCCAGCAGCACGCGCAGGCCGCTTTCGGGGGGGATGTCCTCCTCGCGCACCTCGGTCCAGCGCGAGACCGGGATGGGCACGCCGTCGGACAGGCCGCAGAGGTAGGGCGAGGCGGGGGCGCGGTTGCGGTGGCGGAACACGCCGGACGCCTTGCGCGGCAGGAGATGCTTCGGCACGCCGTGGAAATGATGAACGGCGGCCTGCGCCGCCCAGCAGATGTTCAGACAGGAGTGGACGTGGCTCTGCGTCCAGTCGAAGACCGAACACAGTTCGTCCCAATAGGACACCTCCTCGAAGGGCATCGTCTCGACCGGGGCGCCGGTGACGATGAAGCCGTCGAATTTCTCGCGGCGCGCATCCTCCCACGACCGGTAGAAGGCGCTCATGTGATCCGCCGCGGTGTTGCGCGGCACATGGTTGGTGATCCGGATCAGCGACAGCTCGACCTGGAGCGGCGTGCTGCCGAGCAGGCGCGCGATCTGCGTCTCGGTCCGGATCTTGTCGGGCATCAGGTTGAGCAGGCCGAAGCGCAGGGGCCGGATGTCCTGCCGGATGGCGTCGGCCTCCCGCATGACCATGACGCCCTCGGCCTGCAGGGCGGTGAAGGCGGGAAGATCGTTGGGTATCTTGATGGGCATGACTCGTCCGGCTCCGCTGTCGGTGCATCGGTCGGAACAGACGTCATGGCGAACCCCGTTTGTTTGCCGGTCCGGCCACATCCCCCTTCGGGACGCCACCTTGCTCGGGAAAGCAGGTTGGCGTTGAGCGTCCGCTCAACTCTTGATGCGCGGTGCACATTATACGGGCAGCGGCGGCTTGGCAACAGGAGTGGGGCTGCCGGTGGGCGGCCCCGCTCCGCCCACCGGCCCCGATCACACGATCCTCAGGCCGCTTGGCCTCAGGCCGCCTTGATGGCGACGAGGAAGTTCTCCACCTCGCTCTTCAGGCGCATCGCCCCCTGATTCAGGTCGCCGGAGGCCGACATCACCTGGGTCGCGGCGCTGCCGGTCTCGGTCGCGGCCTGCGACACGCGGCCGATGTTGCTCGTCACTTCCTGGGTGCTCTGCGCCGCCTGCTGGACGTTGCGGCTGATCTCCTGGGTGGCCGCACCCTGCTCTTCGATGGCGGCGGCGATGGAGGAGGAGATGTCGTTGATCGACGAGATGGTCGCCCCGATCCCGCGGATGGCGCCGACCGCCCCGCCGGTGGCCGCCTGGATGGCGCCGATCTGGGCGGCGATCTCCTCCGTCGCCTTGGAGGTCTGGTTGGCAAGGCTCTTGACCTCGCTCGCCACCACGGCGAAGCCCTTGCCGGCCTCGCCCGCGCGGGCCGCCTCGATGGTGGCGTTGAGCGCCAGCAGGTTGGTCTGCGCGGCGATGTTCTGGATCAGATCCACCACGTCGCCGATGCGCTGGGCCGCTTCCGACAACCCCTGCACGGTGGCGTTGGTGCGGTCGGCCTCGTCCACCGCCTTGCCGGCGATGCCGGCCGACTGCGACACCTGCTGGGAGATTTCGGTGATGGAGGCGGCCATCTCCTCCGACGCGGCGGCGACGGTCTGCACATTGGCGGAGGTCAGCTCGGCCGCCGACGCCGCGCTGCCGGCCTCGGCCCGCGTGTGCTCGGCGATGTCGGTCATGCTGCGGGCGGTGGTGTCGAGCTGCGACGCCGCGGCGCCCACGGTCTGCAGGACGCTGTGCACCGCGCCGTCGAAGCTGCGGATCAGCGAATCGACCCGCTCGGTGCGGCGGCGCTTGTTCTCCTCCTCGGCGGCCTGGGCGGCGGTCAGGCGCTCCGCCTCGATCAGGCCGTCCTTGAAGACCTGCACCGCGCGGGCCATGGCGCCGATCTCGTCCTGCCGGTTGCCGCCTTCCACAGCGACGCCGAGGTCGCGCTTGGCCAGACGATCCATGATGGATGTCAGGGTGACGATGGGCCGGGCGACCGACTTCGTCATGGCGATGCCGGCGAACAGGCAGAGGACCGCCACGAACGCGATGGCGCCCAGAATCCAGCTCTGCGCCCCGACATAGGTGGCCCGGCCGGCGTCCGCCGCCTTCGTGGCGTTTGCGACGTTGGACGCCGTCAATTCGTTGATGAGCGCGGAGCACTCGTCGAACGCCTTGCGTGACTCCTCCCGATAGATGCCGGTGGCCTTCTCGTTCTCGTTGGCTCGGGACGGGGGAAGCAATTTGCCCTGGCTGATTTTCAGATAGCCGTCCCAGGCCGCTTCCCAGCGCTTGAAGGTCTGGGTTTCCCAACCGGGAGCCAGCAGCGGTTCATACTTCCGCCGGGCCTCGGCCACGCGGTTCAGAACCGTGGTCATCTCCTTTTCGACCTCGGCTATTTCCGCCGGGTAGAGCGCCAGGATGTGGGACGCCTCCAGGATGCGGTAGTCGTTCGCCGCACCATCGATCTCCCCGATGGCGGTGACGCTGGGCAGCCAGTTGGAGCGTATTTCCTCCGCAGCATGGTTGACGGTGCTCAGCCGGTCGACGGCGAACAGCCCCAGGGCAATCGACATCAACAGGACCGCGACGGTGGCGGCGACCACCTTGGTCCGGATGGTCATGGAACTCAGCATGGACATGGCACGTGTCTCTTCCCCGGAAGCGAAATCATGGCGATCGATTGTATTGAGTCTGAACGAAAGGATTTGGCAGACCAGACGCCCATGCGCCGGGCGTTGGACTTACCGGGATCAAATGATGGAACAACAAATATTAAGAAAGACGCAAGGGCGGCGCGGGGCGGTCCGCCTTGCGCTTTCCCAGGTGGAATCTTTCTTTTAATAAAGATGAACGGCTGGAGAGGCGAGCGCGGCCGGAAGACCGCAGGCCAAGGGTCAAAGGGGCGGCGCGTAGGTGGCCAGCAGGAACGACAGGGTGACCACGCTGGCGATGGTGGACATCAGGATCGCGGCGGAGGTGCGCTCCACATAGATGCGGTACTGGCTGGCCACCACGAAGGTCAGCGCGCCGGTGGGCAGGCCGGCGAGGATGATGGCCGACCCGGCCCAGAAGGGGTCGAGCGGGAACAGGGTCTGGATGAGGAACCAGGCCAGCGCCGGCTGCACCACCAGTTTCAGGGCGCTGATCCAGCCGACCTCCAGCAGGTTGGCCTTCATGCTCTGGGTCGCCAGGAACAGGCCGATGGCGAACAGGGCGCAGGGACCGGCGGAGGCGCCCATCAGATCGCAGTAGATGGCGATCGGGCGCGGCACCGGCACGCCGGACAGGAAGACCGACCAGGCGAGCCCCAGGGCCGTGGAGATGATCAGCGGGTTCTTGACCAGCGCCCGGCCGACGTCGCGCAGCGCCTTGCCGATCCCGCCGCCCTGGCTGTTGGCGAACTCCAGCCAGATCACCGCGATGCCGACCATGATCGCGCTCATGATGACGGTGGCGAGGATGGCCGGGGCCAGACGGTCCGGGCCGAAGGCCGCCAGGAACAGCGGGATGCCCATGTAGCCGGTGTTGGAGAAGCAGGCGTTCAGCCCCTGCATGCACTGGATCTGCGTCCGTTCCCGGTGGATCAGCCAGCCGAGCAGGGCGCCCAGCGCGTAGACCGCCAGCATCGAGCCGAGGAAGGCGCCGATGAAGGGGCCGTTGAAGATCTCCGGCAGGGAGCGCTTCGCGGTGCCGAGGAACAGCACCGGCGGCAGGGCCATCCAGTAGACGAACTTGTTCAGCGCCTCCGACGAGGCGGGACCGAGCAGCTTCGCCTTACCGGAAAGGACGCCCGCCAGGATGATGGCGAAGACCGGGAGCGCCACGTTGAAGACCACCGACATGGGGCCCGACCTTAAGGGGCAACCCGTCCCCTGTCGAGGGACCCACCCGTCCGCCGCGGGCATAGCTCCCTTGACGGCGCTCCCTCCCTTGACGGCGCGCGGGGGGCGGGCAAGATTGGGCGGGGCCCTTTTTCCGCAGGAGTTTCGATGATCAACCATCACAGCGCGCTCATCTACGTCATGGTGCTGGTGTCGGCGTGCGACGGCGACATGACGGACGCGGAGCTTGAGGCCATCGGCGAGAACGTCCGCTACCTGCCGATCTTCAAGGATTTCGACATCGACCGGCTGACCGACGTGACCCGCGAATGCTCCGGCCTGCTGGCCGACGCCGACGGGCTGGAGACGACGCTCCAGATCGTCAAGGAGGCCATTCCGTCCAGGCTGTCGGAGACCGCCTACGCGCTCGCCTGCGACATCGCCGCGGCGGACCCGTCGGCCTCGCAGGAGGAACTGCGGATGCTGGAGCTGATCCGGCACAAGCTGGGCGTGGACCGGCTGTGCGCCGCCGCCATCGAACGCGGCGCGCGGGCGCGCCACACCCGCCTGTGACGGACCGGGACATGACCGGACAGACAGGTCTGGCGGGGCAGACGGTCGGCGTCATCGGGCTGGGCCTGATGGGCCGGCCCATGGCCCGCAATCTGGCGAAGGCCGGTGCTGCCCTGGTGATCAGCAGCCGCAGCCCCGGCCCGGTCGAGGAACTGGCCGGCGAGGGCATGAGCCCCGCCGCCAACCCCGCCGAGGTCGCCGCCCGCGCCGATGCCATCGTTCTGATGCTGTCGGACACCGTGGCGGTGGAGTCCGTGGCGGCCTCCCTGATGGACGCGCTGCGGCCCGGCCATCTCGTCATCGACATGGGCACCACGGCGGTCGGGGCGACCCGCAAGCTGGCCGAGGCCGCCCGCGCCAAGGGCGCGGAGTGGGTCGACGCTCCGGTGTCCGGCGGCACGGTGGCGGCGGAGGCCGGCACCCTGACCATCATGGCCGGCGGCACGGAGGAGGCCTTTGCCCGCGCCCTGCCGCTGTTCCAGGCGATGGGCCAGCGGATCACCCATGTCGGTGACAGTGGGGCCGGGCAGGTCGCCAAGATGGCGAATCAGGTGATCGTCGCGCTGAGCATCGGCGCGGTGGCCGAGGCGTTGGCCCTGGCGAAGGCGGCGGGGGTGGAGCCGGGCAAGGTCCGCGACGCCATCCGCGGCGGCTTCGCCGAGTCGCGCATCCTGGAGCTGCATGGCCAGCGCATGGTGTCCGGCGACTTCACGCCGGGCGGCCGCGTGGTCACCCAGATCAAGGACCTGAAACAGGCGGAGGAGCTGGCGGAGCAGTCCGGCATCCAGCTTCCCGCGCTGGGCCTCAGCCTGGAGCTGTTCGAGCTGCTGGCCGAGCAGGGCGACGGCGGGCTGGACCACTCCGCGCTGTACCGGCTGTTCGTCAAGTAAGCCCTTCAGGCGCCGGTCGGGTTGCCTTGGCCGGCGCCACCAAGGGCCAGATGCAGCAAGGGGAATGGACGGCCGCTGTCGTCCAGCGCGGACCGCCCGACCTCTCGGAAACCGAGACGCCGATAGAAGGACCGGGCGGCGCCGTTCTGCTCGTTCACATCGACCGTCAGCTCCGGCCCGCCCTCCAGCGCGCGGGTGACCAGGGCGCGGCCGATCCCCCGGCCGTGCCACGCCGGATCGACGAACAGCGTGTCGATCTTCCACCCGGTCATGCCCAAAAAGCCGACCGGCCGGTCGTCACCGTCCACCGCGACCATGAGCGCTGCCGCCGGAAGATACTGGTCGCGCACGAGGTCGGCGTAGAAGCCGATGTCCGCCTCGCTCAGGAAGTCGTGCGTGCTGCGCACCGCGGCGAGCCAGACGGCGAACAGCGCCGGGGCGTCGTCCGGGCGGGAGGAGCGGATCGGGATCACGCGTCGAGATACTCCTTCACCAGCAGCTCGGCGATCTGCACCGCGTTGAGCGCGGCGCCCTTGCGCAGGTTGTCGGTGGACGCCCAGAAGGACAGGCCGTTGTCCACCGTGTAGTCCTCGCGGATGCGGCTGACGAAGACCGGGTCGTCGCCGGCCACCTCGACCGGGGTGATGTAGCCGTCGTTCTCCTGCTGGTCGATCACCTGCATGCCCGGCGCCTTGCGCAGGATGCGGCGGGCCTCTTCGGCGGTCACCGGCTCCACGCACTCGACGGTGATCGCGGCGGAATGACCGATGAAGACGGGGACGCGGACGCAGGTCGCGCTCACCTTGATCTTGGGGTCGAGGATCTTCTTCGTCTCGACGTTCATCGCCCACTCGTCCCGCGTCGCGCCGTCCTCCATGAAGGGGCCGATGTGCGGGATGACGTTGAAGGCGATCTGCTTGGAGAAGACGGACTTCTGCAGCGGGTCGTTCACGTAGATGGCGCGGGTCTGGCTGAACAACTCGTCCATCCCCTCCTTGCCGGCGTCCGAGGCCGCCTGGTAGGTGGAGACCACGACGCGGCTCACCGTGAATTGCCCGTGCAGGGGCTTCAGCGCCATGGCCAGCAGGATGGCCGCGCCGCCGGGGCTGGCGACGATGTTCTTCTTCGCGTAGCCGGCGAGCGCGTCGGCGTTGACCTCGGGGACCACCAGGGGGACGTCGGGGTCCATGCGGAACTTCGGGCTGGCATCGATCACCACGGCGCCCGCGGCGGCGGCGCGCGGCGCGTGGGCCGCCGAGACCTTGGCGTCCGCGGCGAACAGCGCGATGTCCACGCCCGTGAAGTCGAAGCGGCCGACCTCCTGGACCTTCAGCACCTCGTCCTCGCCGAAGGACACCTCCTTGCCGACCGCGCTGTCCGACGCCAGGGCGATCACCGCGTCGGCCGGGAACTTGCGGTCGGCGAGGGTGGCCAGCATTTCCCGTCCGACGTTGCCGGTGGCGCCGACGACCGCGACTGTGTAGCCCATGGCGGTTAATCCCTGTGATATGCGGTGCGAAGAGGGCTTGAGGTATGCGGTTCCCAATGGAATTGCAACAGCGCCCGCGTTGTGACACGGTGTTCGCCCCTATCACGAACGATCGCGACCGGCACACCGGGGCATGGCCACTCCGCTCGAAGACATCATCGCCAAGGCGATCAAGGACGCGGACAAGTCCTTCTTCAACGAGGACTACACCAAGCAGGCGCGCTCGGTGATGAGCGCGCTGAAGAAGGCCGGCTACGAGGTCGCTCCGGTCCGCCCGCCCGAGGGGCTGGTGGAGTGGGCCAAGGAGAACATCCCCTTCGGCCGGCTGCGTCCGGCGGAGCTGATTACCCAGATGTATTCGATGATGGTGGAGAATGTTCGCCGCTTCGACAGGTAATAGGCTGAACCGCAAAACCGCGTTTCAGCCCTGGTAATACCAGCTGCAGCAAAGCCCGTTAGTTTTCAGGCACTTCCCGCGGTGCGCCATTTTGGCCACGGCCAAGTCCCTGCCGTTGACTCATGTGCGGTAGAGGCGTAATTCAATCGCCAAACACAGCAGGGCTTAAAACTTTCGGTCTCGCATCACCCGCCGTCGCGGCAACAGCCCTCCTTGCCGCGACCGGTCGCCGAACTGAGGACGACGCAATGGCAAACGGCAGCGGTCGGCCGCTCTCTCCGCATCTGCAAGTCTACAAACTCCCCAGGACCGCGCTCCTGTCCATCACGCACCGCATCACGGGCGTGGGGCTGGCCGTCGGGACCCTTCTGCTGACCTGGTGGCTGGTCGCCGCCGCCACCAGCCCTGCCGCGTACGAACGCGCGCAGCACTTCATCGGCTCCTTCTTCGGGCTGCTGCTGATGTTCGGCTGGTCGCTGGCGCTCTACTATCACCTGTGCAACGGCATCCGGCATCTGGTGTGGGACGCCGGCAAGTCGTTCGAGCTGAGCGAGGCCGAGCGTGGCAACCAGATCGTCATCGGTGCGGCGGCCGTGCTGACCGTGCTGACCTGGATCATCGGCCTGGCCGTGTGGTGAGGAGAGAAGACATGGCGTCCAACAGCAAGACCCTCCGCTCGCCGCTGCAGATCGCGCGCGGCCTGGGCTCCGCCAAGCACGGCACCGAGCATTGGTGGCACCAGCGCGTGACCGCCATCGCCCTGGTTCCGCTGACCGTCTGGTTCATCTTCGGTGTGATCCGCCATCTGGGCGCCGACCACGCGGCCTTCGTCGCGTGGCTGGAGTCGCCCTTCTCGGCGCTGATGATGGTGCTGACCGCCGTGGTCACCTTCCACCACGCCCAGGCCGGGCTGCAGGTGGTGATCGAGGACTACGTGCACAATGAGATGGCGAAGATCCTGAGCATCCTGGCCGTGAAAGCCCTGTGCTTCGTGCTGGGTGCCGCCTGCGTCATCGCCGTCCTCAAGATTTCGTTCGGAGCCTGACGAGCCATGGCCGCCTACGATATTATCGATCATTCCTATGACGTCGTCGTCGTCGGTGCCGGCGGTGCGGGCCTGCGCGCCACCTTCGGCATGGCCGAGAAGGGCCTGAAGACGGCGTGCATCACCAAGGTCTTCCCGACCCGCTCGCACACCGTGGCCGCCCAGGGCGGCATCTCGGCGGCGCTCGGCAACATGAGCGAGGACGACTGGCGCTTCCACATGTACGACACCGTCAAGGGGTCGGACTGGCTGGGCGACCAGGACGCCATCGAGTACATGTGCCGCGAGGCCATCCCGGCGATCATCGAGCTGGAGCACTACGGCGTGCCCTTCTCGCGCACGCCGGAAGGCAAGATCTACCAGCGCGCCTTCGGCGGCATGACCGCCCATTACGGCAAGCAGCAGGCCTACCGCACCTGCGCCGCCGCCGACCGCACCGGCCATGCCATCCTGCACACCCTCTACCAGCAGTCGCTGAAGCACGAGGCGGAGTTCTTCGTCGAGTATTTCGCGCTGGACCTCATCATGGAGGACGGCGTCTGCAAGGGTGTGGTGGCCTGGAACCTCGACGACGGCACCATCCACCGCTTCCGCGCCCAGCTCGTCGTTCTGGCGACGGGCGGTTACGGCCGCGCCTACTTCTCCGCCACCTCGGCCCACACCTGCACGGGCGACGGCGGCGGCATGGTGCTGCGCGCCGGCCTGCCGCTGCAGGACATGGAGTTCGTGCAGTTCCACCCGACCGGCATCTACGGCTCCGGCTGTCTGATCACCGAGGGCGTGCGCGGCGAGGGCGGCTACCTCACCAACTCCAACGGCGAGCGCTTCATGGAGCGTTACGCGCCGTCGGCCAAGGACCTCGCCTCGCGCGACGTGGTGTCCCGCTCGATGACCATCGAGATCCGCGAGGGCCGCGGCGTCGGTGAGCACAAGGACCACATCCACCTGCACCTTGAGCATCTCCCGCCGGAGATCATCCACCAGCGCCTGCCCGGCATCGCCGAGACGGCCAAGATCTTCGCCGGCGTGGACGTCACCAAGGAGCCGATCCCGGTTCTGCCGACGGTGCACTACAACATGGGCGGCATCCCCACCAATTTCCGGTGCGAGGTGGTCAACCCGACCGCCGAGGACCCGGATCGCGTGGTGCCCGGCCTGATGGCCATCGGCGAGGCGGCCTGCGTGTCGGTGCACGGCGCCAACCGCCTGGGCTCCAACTCGCTGCTCGACCTCGTGGTGTTCGGCCGTTCGGCGGCCATCCGCGCCGCCGAGATCGTCGAGAAGGGCAAGTCGGTGTCGTCGTCCGCCGCCGCGACCGACGTCGCGCTGGAGCGCTTCGACCGCATCCGCAACGCCAAGGGCTCCATCAAGTCGTCGGAGCTTCGCCTGGAGATGCAGCGGACCATGCAGAACAACTGCGCGGTCTTCCGCACCGGCGAGGTGCTGGAGGAGGGCGTCAAGCTCATCGACCAGACCTTCGCCAAGAAGGGCGACATGGCGATCAGCGACCGCTCGCTGGTCTGGAACTCCGACCTCGTCGAAGCCATCGAGCTGGACAATCTGCTGTACCAGGCGGTCGCCACGCTCCACTCGGCGAAGAACCGGCCGGAGAGCCGCGGCGCCCACGCCCGCGAGGATTATCCGGACCGCGACGACGAGAACTGGATGAAGCACACCGTCATCGAGGTGTCGGACAAGGGCGAGACGAAGATCGGGTACCGCCCGGTCCATCTCTACACCCTGACCGACGAGGTGCAGGTGTTCCCGCCCAAGGCCCGCGTCTACTAAGGCGGCAAGAGCAAGGCAAGGATACGAACCATGGTCGAATTCAACCTGCCCGCCAATTCCAAGGTCGGCGTCGGCAAGACCATCAACGCCGCCACCGGCGCCAAGCGGGCGAAGACCTTCAAGATCTACCGCTGGTCGCCGGATGACGGCCAGAACCCGCGGGTCGACACCTACGTCGTCGATCTCGACAAGTTCGGCCCGATGATCCTGGACGCGATCATCTACATCAAGAACAACATCGACTCGACCCTGACCTTCCGGCGGAGCTGCCGCGAGGGCATCTGCGGGTCCTGCGCGATGAACATCGACGGCACCAACACGCTGGCCTGCCTGAAGGCCATCGAGGAGGTGAAGGGCGACGTCAAGATCTACCCGCTGCCGCACATGCCGGTGGTTAAGGATCTCGTCCCCGATCTGAAGCACATCTACGCCCAGCTCGCCTCGATCAAGCCGTGGCTGCAGTCGCAGTCGCCGGCCCCGAGCCGCGAGCGCCTGCAGTCGCCGGAGGACCGCGCCAAGCTGGACGGCCTCTACGAGTGCATCCTGTGCTTCTGCTGCTCGACCTCCTGCCCCAGCTACTGGTGGAACGGCGACCGCTACCTCGGCCCGTCGATCCTGCTCCAGGCCTACCGCTGGATCGTGGACAGCCGCGACGAGATGACGGGCGAGCGCCTCGACAACCTCGAGGACCCGTTCCGCCTCTACCGCTGCCACACCATCATGAACTGCACCAAGGCGTGCCCGAAGGGTCTCAACCCGGCCAAGGCCATCGCCGAGATCAAGAAGCTGATGGTTCAGCGCCGCTGATCCGTCCGTTTCGGTTCACCGATGAAGAACGGGGCGCCTCCGGAAGGGGGCGCCCCGTTTGCTTTGGCCCTTCGGCGGCGTCTCGGCTTACGCGAAGTCCGGATCGGTGGGTCGGGAGGGCGGCAGGTCGTCATTGGGCAGGGGAGAGGGCATGTCCTCCTGCGGGCCGGGGGTCGGCAGGTCCGGGTTGTCGGTCAGGGGCCCCGGGGTGGGAACGTCCTGGCCCGGCGGCGGGAAGGGCGGGGCCGCGCGCAGCGGCTGCGGAAAGGCGCTCGAATAGGTCCAGCCCATGGTTCGTTCGCTCCCGGTGTTGCGAGTGTGTCCTGCATCAACCGTCCGGCTGGCCCGTCTGCGCAGGTTGACCGGCGGCGATGAGGGGGTATGCTTTTCGGGGGAGCGAACCATCCGGATAGAACCAACCCGAAGCCAAAAAGGGAGAAGATCATGGGCAGCACGGCCGGTCAGGCGTTGAGCTACATCCAGGGCGAATGGATCGCGGGCAACCCCGCCATTGTCGGCCCGATGACTCACGCGCTCTGGCTGTCTTCGGTCGTCTTCGACGGCGCCCGCGCCTTCCAGGGCGTGGCCCCGGACCTCGATCGCCACTGCGCCCGCGTCGTGCGCTCCGCCCAGGTGATGGGCCTCGCCCCCATGCTGACCGCCGGGGAGATCGAAGAACTCTGCTGGGACGGCATCCGCCGCTTCCCCAAGGAGGCCGAGCTCTACATCCGGCCCATGTTCTACGCGGAGGAAGGGTTCGTCGCCCCCGACGCGGAAAGCACGCGCTTCGTCCTGTCGGTCTACGAGGCGCCGCTGCCCAGCGCCGCCGGCTTCACCGCCTGCCTGTCCAGCCGCCGCCGCCCGATGCCGGACATGGCGCCGACCGAGGCCAAGGCCGCCTGCCTCTACCCCAACGCCGGGCTGGCCCTGAAGGAGGCCCGGCAGCGCGGCTTCGACAACGCCATCATGCTCGACCCCATCGGCAGCGTGGCGGAATTCGCCACGGCCAACCTGTTCATCGCCAAGGACGGGGTGGTGCGCACGCCGGTGCACAACGGCACCTTCCTCAACGGCATCACCCGCCAGCGCGTGATCGCCCTGCTGCGCGACGACGGCGTGGCGGTGGAGGAGGCCACCCTGAGCGCCCGCGACGTTCTGGAGGCGGACGAGGTGTTCTCGACCGGCAACTACGCGAAGGTGGTGCCGGTCACCCGCGTCGAGGAGCGCGCCCTGCAACCCGGCCCCCTGTCGGCGCGGGCGCGGGCGCTCTATTGGGAGTTTGCCTTCCGCTGATCGGCGTCGATCGATCCAAAACGCCGGTTTTCGGGCGGTATGCGGCCCGAAAACCGGCTTGATGGGCAACCCGTTCCGCGGCATGATTCCTTAAACGGTGGATCGGTCCATCGAAGGACTCATGTTAAGGGGGAAGGGCATGCAATTCCGCGAGCGGCGCCGCGTGATCCAGGTGATCCGCACCGTCTACGATCCGGATCTGAAGCGCGGGCGGTCGGAACTGGTTGGGAAGATCGACAAGGCCGCGCCGGCGGTCACCGACAAGCTGCAGAAAAGCTGCACGCCGGAGGAGTTGTCGGAGATCCTCACCTATCTGGACGACCGTCACAACCGCCTGCGCAACGAGGCGGTGCGCGCCGGGGCGGAAACCCTGCCGGCCCAGATGCGGGAGGCGGCGGAGTATTTCCGCACCCACCGCGACGATGATGCGCGGGCGTTCGCCACGGAAATCCGGTTGGCGTGGGAGGAGTTGAAGACGGCCCTGCGCGAGTCCGGCTTTTCAAAAAGCAAGGTGTTGAAGAAGGCCGCGGAGAGAATCGAGGCGCCGATGGTCGCCGCGCCGATGGTCGCTATGGAGGTCGCCGCGGAGGAGGTGGCCGAGCCGGCGGAGGCTTCGCCCGCCGAGGCGCCCGGTCGCAAGCCGCGGGCAAGGAAGACGACGTCCGTTCGTGCCGTTGCCGCGGACACCGAGGTTTCCAAGACGGACGAGACCGGCGCTCCCCCGGCTGTTTGAGGGCGGCACGGGCTCAAATCTCCGCAACGAACAGGATGCTGGCGGCGTTGCGGTGATGGGCCAGGGCGGCATGACGGTCCGTCCCGTTGAGGAGGGCCGTCAGAAGCACGCCGCGGGGCGGCGCGTCGTCGTGACGGCGTTCGAGATCATCCAAACGATTTGAGACGGGGGACGGCGGGGCGGGGGTTGGACGCGGCGGCGCCCCGGTGACTCCGGTCATTCCCCGAGGGTAGGCATTTCATTGATCGATGTAAAGGATAAATATCCTAGGACAGAGTGCCGCAGGGCAGACGCTTACTGGCTTGCCCAGACGATGCGGGCCATCCAGGCGACCTCGGCGCGCGGGATGCTGCGGTCCGGGTGGGCGCGGTTGATGGAGATCAGCTCGATCTTCGTGGCGGTTTCGCGGAGGAGCTGCTTCGCCATCACCTCGCCGCCCTTGGTGCGGACGACGACGCGGTCGTTGCGCCGGATCTGCGCGGCCGGCGAGACGATGATGGTGTCGCCGTCGCGGTAGACGGGGTCCATGCTGTCTCCCGCAATCTCCAGCGCGTAGGCGTGCGGGTCGCCGATGCTGGGAAACAGAAGCTCGTCCCAGCCGACGCCCGACGGGAAGCCGGCGTCGTCGAAGAAACCGGCGTTGCCTGCCTGCGCGTAGCCGATAACCGGCACCCGCTGGAGCGAGCCGGCGCCCGCGGCATCGCCGACGAGGCTGACGAACTCCGACAGCGACGCACCGGTCGCCTCCAGAACCTTGGACACGCTTTCCGTCGACGGCCAGCGGAGCTTGCCGTCGCCGGTGGTCCGCTTGCTCTTGTTGAAGGTCGTCGGGTCGAGTCCCGCGCGCCGCGCGAGCCCGGAGGCCGACAGCCCGTGCTGGGCCGCGAGGCGGTCGATCGCCCGCCAAATGTCCGCATGTTTGAGCATGGGAGGATAATCACATAAACGAGCCGGCCCGTCCCTAGGAACCTATTCATATTTTCCTTGACGAAGGACTTTAATCAGTACATAACGTGAACATGTGTTCGCCAGCCGCGCGTGCCGCGGCCCATCCGGCGCTCCGCCCGAGAGCGAAGCTGCGCCCGCGAACCCAAAAGCTGCAATTCCCAGGGAGACCTCACGCATGGTCCAGCACCGCAACACGTTCATGGTCCTGTCCGACGCCGTTGGGGAACCGTTCGGCAGCGCGGAGGAGGCGTGGTTCTGGTCGGTCCAGGCGCAGGACGCCAAGGCCGCCGGGGCGCGCATCGCCGCCGGGCGCGGGCTGGTCCAGCGCCCGTGCGAGCCCGGCGACGTGCTGTGCGCGGTGGATCGGCTGTATCGTCGTCGCCTGCTGATCCGCGACCACTTGCACGTGCTGGTCCACTACGGGCGCCGCCTGATGGCGCCGGACCCGGCGCGGCATCGCGAGCAGCGCGCCCACACCCTGTGGCAGGAGGCCTTCGACCGGCTCCGCCCGGTGCTGCGCGAGAAGGGCATCGTCCAGTGAGCATGCCGATGCCCCAGCCCTGCCAGATGGGGCCCTGCCGGGCGGGAGCGGACGCGCCGCGCGTCTGGGTGGTCTTCCGGGGCGAGGCGGAGCTGTGGTGGCTGCGCCTGCTGAAACCGGGGTTCCGCCACTGCTTCGCGCTGCTGCACGACGGGCGCCATTGGGTGATCGTCGATCCGCTCTCGCCCTTCACCGACGTGTCGGTCCTCGATCTGCCCGCGGCCTTCGACCTGCCGGGCTGGTACCGCGGGATGGGCATGGCGGTGGCCCCGGCGCCGGTGCGGCGCGGCCTGACGTGTCCGGCCCCCTGGGCGCCCTTCACCTGCGTCGAGGCGGTCAAGCGCCTGCTGGGTCTTCACGCGCCCGGCGTCCTGACGCCGTGGCAGCTCTACCGGCGGCTGTCGCGGACCGCCGTCGCGTCCTGATCCGCGCCGCCGCTCCCGCCCCGCTTCCTGCGGCCCTGTCTCACCACGAACAAGGAAACCCCGCCCATGGCGAACCTGTTCAAGGCGCCCCGGCCGACGGCGCCGCCTGCGCCCGCCCCGGCCCCCGCGCCCACCCCTCAACCCGCGCCGGCATCCGCCCCCGAGCCCGCCCCCGAGCCCGCGCCGCCCCCGGCACCGGCGCCCGTGGAGACTCCGGCGCCGGCTCCCGTCGCGACACCCTGGTGGAACACGGTCCCGGAACCGGCCGCCCCGGTGGTGGAGCCCCCGGCTCCCACGGTCCCGCCCGCCGCCGACCCGGCCACCCCGGCTCCGGCCACGGAGGAGGAGAAGGACCCGGCCAAGGCCGCCGAGGCGCTGATCCAACGGCGCAACCGGGGACGGGCGGGGACGGTCCAGACCTCCTGGCGGGGCGCGCTGGACGTCGGCGCGCTGGTGCCGCTGCGCAAGCGCCTGTTGGGGGAGTGAGGCCATGAGCGACACCACACACGACGCTGTTCGGAAACGCCGCAAGGGGGATGCCGCTTCCGCGTCGCCGAACGGGCCGGAGCGCCTGCTGGAACGCTACCGGGCGGCGCGGGAGCGCCGGTCGGTCTGGGAAAGCCACTGGCAGGAATGCTACGATCACGCCCTGCCCAACGGGCAGCCCTTCCGCGGCGGCGGCACCCCCGGCGAGCGGCGGGTGGACCGGCTGTTCGACGGGACCGCGCCGGACGCGGTGGAACAGCTCGCCGCCAGCCTGCTCGCCGAGTTGACCCCGCCCTGGTCGCGCTGGTTCGGGCTGCAACCCGGCCCGTCGCTGCCGGATGGGGAGCGCGACCGCGTGGCCCCGATGCTCGACCGCGCCGCCGGCATCGTGCAGGCCCATGTCGACCGTTCCAACTTCGCCGTGGAGATCCACCAAGCCTTCCTCGACCTTGTGACGGTGGGCACCGCCTGCCTGCTGATGGAGGAGGCCCCGCCCGGCGCCGCGTCCAGCCTGCGCTTCACCGCGGTGCCGCTGGCCGAGGCGGTGCTGGAGGAGGGGGCGGACGGGCGGTTGGACGGCACCTTCCGGCGCAGCGAGGCGACGCTGGCCCAGATCGAGCGGCGCTTTCCCGGCGCCGCCCTGCCGGACGAGGTGCGGGAGCGCGGTGCCGCGGAGCCGGACGGCCGTTTCCCGCTGGTCGAGGCGGTGCTGCCGGACGGGCTGGCCTACCGCTGGACGGTGGTGTTGGACAGCGGTCCGGCCGATCCCGCCACGCTGGCCGAGGGACGCTTCGCGCAATCGCCGTTCATCAACTTTCGTTGGTTGAAGGCACCGGGGGAAACCTACGGCCGGTCGCCGGTCATGAAGGCGCTGCCCGACATCAAGACCGCCAATAAGGTGGTCGAGCTGGTGCTGAAGAACGCCTCCATCGCCGTCACCGGCATCTGGCAGGCCGACGACGACGGGGTGCTGAACCCCGCCACGATCCGGCTGGTGCCGGGGACGATCATCCCCAAGGCGGTGGGGTCGGCCGGGCTGACGCCGCTCGCCAACCCCGGTCGGTTCGACGTGTCGCAGCTCGTGCTGGACGACCTGCGGGCGCGCATCCGCCACGCGCTGCTGGCCGACCGGCTGGGGCCGCTGGACCAGCCGCGCATGACCGCGACCGAGGTGGTCGAACGCTCCGCCGAGATGGCCCGTCTGCTCGGCGCGACCTACGGGCGGCTCCAGGCGGAGCTGCTGACCCCGCTGGTGTTGCGCGCCGTCGGCATCCTGCGCCGCCGCGGCGAGATCCCGGACATCGCGGTGGACGGGCGCACGGTGGCGCTGCAGCACCGTTCGCCGCTGGCCCAGGCGCAGGCGCAGCGGGACGTCCAGGCGACGCTGCGCTGGCTGGACACCGCCCGCCAGCTCGGCCCGGAGGCGCTGTCCGCGGTGGACGTCGCGGCGACCGCGCGCTGGCTGGGCGAGGCTTTCGGCGTGCCCGCCAAGCTGGTGCGGGCGGAGGCGCCCCATGGCTGATCCGGTGGATTGGAACAACGGCGGCTGGGACTGGCTGGAGGGCGCGCCGCCCGCCGAGTCCGGCCCGGCGGGCGATCCGGCGCCCAGTTTCGCCCGCTGTTTCGCCGGGCCGGACGGCGCGCGGGTGCTGGCCACGCTGAAAGCCATGACGCTGGAACGCACGCTCGGCCCCGACGCCTCCGACGCCGCGCTGCGCGACCTGGAAGGCCAGCGCCGTCTGGTCGCCCTCATCCTCGCCCTGACCAACCGTGGGCAGGGTGTCTGATTCCTTCATCGATAAGGAGCTTTTCATGGCCGACAATCTGCTGACCTCGCCCGTTCCCGGCGCCCCGCCGACGGTGCCGGAGAAGTTCCGCGACCCGGAAACCGGCGCGGTGCGCGTGGAAGCGCTGCTGAAGTCCTATCTGGAGCTGGAGCGCAAGCTGTCCGCACCTGCCCCGGCCCTCGACAGCGGTGGCGGCGAGCGGCCCGACCTGCTGACGGCGCCGGGCGTGCCCGACGGGCCGGAGGGCTATTGCATCGCCTGCGACCACGGGCTGTTCGAGCCGGACCCGGCGATCAACGGCCGCCTGCACGGCGCCGGTTTCACGCCGGACCAGGCGCAGCTCGTCTACGATCTCGCCGCCGAGCGGCTGGTCCCGCTGATCCAGGAACTGGCCGCCGAATTCCAGGCGGAACGGGAGGTCGAACGGCTGTCCGCCCAGTTCGGCGGTGCCGAGCGCTGGCGGGAGGTGTCGCGGCAGCTCCACGCCTGGGCGGTGAAGAACCTGCCGCCCGCGGCGGTGGAGGGGCTGTCGACCACCTATGAGGGGGTGATGGCGCTTCACCGGATGATGACCGGCGGCGAGCCTGCCGCCCTGTCCATGCCGGCCGGCGCGCCGTCCGCCGGCGGGGAGGCGGAACTGCAGGCACTGATGCGCGATCCCCGCTATTGGCGGGACCGCGACCCGGCGGTGGTGTCGAAGGTGACCGATGGGTTCCGGCGCCTTTATCCGACCGCCTGAGCCCGTGGACCGTTGGCGCGGCGTGGCTTTGCGCGGCCTCTCGGGAGGGTTTTGCGAAGCCGCGCCGCGCCGGATGGGCAAAATGTCGCAGCCGGATTGAAAAGGACGCAGGGGGGACGGGGCGGGCAACTTGGCCGTTGCGCGTTTGAAATAAAAAAGCGACGCTTTCGCGCAGAATGACAACCGGCCGGAAGCAGAGGCCGGGTGCGACGATTGCCGCCGGAACCGTGATGACGCTGCGCCGCAAGATCCGCTGGCTGACCTGGATCGGCCTGATCGGCTGCCTCATGGCGGCAATCCCTGCGCTTTACCTGCTGCGCAGCGGTCTGATCACGGAACGGGGACGGCTGACCCACGCGCTGGTCGGGTCGGCGCACGCCATGCTTGGCGAGATCAACACGGCCATCGAGGCGGGCGCCCTGCCGCGGGACGAGGGCCAGGGACAGGCGCGGCTGGCGCTGCGGGCGCTGGGGCGCGACCCCTTCCATGTCAGTGTGTTCACCGACGGGCGCGTGCCCGAGGGCTGGATGGGCGAGGGCCATTCGGTCCGCGCCAGCCTGACCTTCGAACCCTGGGGCTGGGCCATCGCGGCGGCCAGCGGGACCGACGACCTCGACCGCGAATTCGCCATGGAGTCCCTGGCCTTCGTCCTCTTCATCGCCGTTCTGCTGGTGCTGAGCTGGCCGCTGTCGGTGTTCCTGTCGCAGCATGTGCTGGGTCCCATCGAGGCGCTGTCGGAGCGGATGGAGCGGCTGACCGAAGGACAGACCGGCATCGACATCCCCGGCCGCGACCGCAAGGACGAGTTCGGCGCCATGGCCCGCGCCATGGACTATTTCCGGCAGGCCGCCGAGGCGCTGATCGTGCGCGACGAGCGGCTGTTCGGCATCATGAACAACATCGGCGAAGCCATCGTGCTGGTCGGCGAGGACGGTCTGGTCGAGGAGCACAACCCCGCCGCCGTCGCGTTGTTCGGCGTGCCCGCGGAGCGGCTCGACGGCCATCGCTTCGCCGACCTGTTCGCCGAGGAGGACCGCGAGCGGGTCGCCAGGCTGCTCGGCCTGGGGACGCCGGGCGGGGACGGCGCGGCGGGAACGGGCACCAGCGGCCGCACGGAGCGCGCCGAGGAGTTGGTGATCGAGCGGGGGGATGGGCGGATCGACGCCTCGCTCTCCCTGTCCTGCCTGGACGTGCAGGGGCGGCGCAGCTACGTCTGCGCGCTGGCCGACATGACGGAGCGGATGCGCCACGAGCGGGAGCTGCTGCGGCTCGCCACGCGCGACCGGCTGACCGGCCTGCCGAACCGGGCCCTGATCGAATCGCTGCTCGACACCTCGATCGAGCGGGCGCGTCGCCATGGCCGCCGTTTCGCGGTGCTGTGCCTGGACCTGTCGCGCTTCAAGCTGATCACCGACACGCTGGGCCACCACGCCGGGGACCTGCTGCTGCAGGAGGTCGCCTCGCGGATCGTCGTGACGGTGCGGGCCAGCGACACGGTGGGGCGCATCGGCACCGACGACTTCGCGGTGATCCTGGACGAGGTGAGCGAGGCGAAGGAGGCGGAGATCGCCGCCCAGCGCATCCTGGCGGCCTTCGACGAGCCGGTGCTGCTGATGGGGACGGAGCATTACGTCCGCCCGTCGATCGGCATCGCCCTGTTCCCCGATCATGCCGACAGCGCGCAGGAACTGATCCGCTCCGCCGACACGGCGCTCTACGCGGCCAAGCGGGCCGGCGGCAAGCGCCACGCCTTCTTCCGCAAGGAGCTGGCCGACCAGGCGCACCGCCATCTGGCGCTCGACCGCGACCTGCGGGCGGCGCTGGCGCGCGGGGAGTTCCAGCTTCACTACCAGCCCAAGGTGTCGCTGATCGACCAGTCGCTGGAGGGGTTCGAGGCGCTTCTGCGCTGGGACAAGCCCGGCTTCGGCATGATCTCCCCCGGCGAGTTCATTCCGGTCGCCGAAGACACCGGCTTCATCGTGCCGCTCGGCGACTGGGTGCTGGACGAGGCCTGCCGCCAGTTGCGGGAGTGGATCGACCGCGGGTTGGAGCCGGTGCCGGTGGCCGTCAACATCTCGCCGCGCCACCTGCGCCAGCGCTCCGCCGAGGATTTCCGCCGCATCATCGACCGCCATCGCCTGTCGCCCGATCTGGTCGAGCTGGAAATCACCGAGGGTGCTGTGATGCAGGACATGGATCACGCCCTGTCCGTTCTGGCGGCGCTGAAGGCCATGGGCATCCGTGTGGCGGTGGACGATTTCGGCACCGGTCATTCCTCGCTGAGCTATCTGAAGCGGCTGCCGGTGACGACGCTGAAGATCGACCGTTCCTTCGTGAACGGCGTGCCGAGCGAGCGCGAGGACAACGGTATCGTCTCCACCATCATCGCCATGGCCGACATGCTGGGGCTGGACGTGGTGGCGGAGGGGGTGGAAAAGCAGGAGCAGGCCAACTTCCTGCGCCACCACAACTGCACCCTGGTCCAGGGCTGGCTGACCGGGCGCCCGGTTCCCGCCGGGCAGGCCGCCGACCTGCTGGCCGTGCGTCTGCGCCGGACGGCGTGACGCTTCGAGCGTCCGGGGGCATCAGCCGCCCCCGGACCGTTCCGCGCCGTGTTGCGGACGTCAGCGCAGCGCGCCCTTGACGTCCTCGTACTTGTCCTTCTGCCAGGACTCCAGACCCTTAAGTTCGTTCTCCGTCATGTCGACGGTCAGGCGCTTGCCCTTCATGTGCAGCCGCTCCAGCGGCAGGACGACATCCTTGTCGCTGATGTCGGCGATGTGATCGACGTCGATCACCGCGAAGGTCTGGCCGCCCTTGCGGACGATGCCCTCGATCTCGGCGATGTCCTTGCCGTCGCTGCCGTAGACGTCCTTCCCCTTGAGTTGATCCGCGGTCATCTTCGCGACCGCCGGGTCGAGCGAGCCGTGGGTGGCCGCGACCTGCCCGGTCGCCTTGCTGTTCGGGACCTCCTTGGCGGTGGTTCCGGACATGCCTTCGGCCAGGGCCGGCGTGGCGAGCAGAAGGGCGGCGACACCACAGGCGGTGATGATCGTCTTCATGAAGCGTATTCCTTTTTTATGCCGTGTTTTTCGGGCCGTTGAGGCCAACCGTTCAACAGCGCGGTTCCGGGGGATATTCCGTGCCCCGAGGGAGTACCGCGCCAAGAGGATCATCCGCAGAAAAAGGAAAATATTCTTGACATGAAAGGGCGGATGTCCTAGAAACGCTCTTGCCAACGCCCGTCGTGCGTCCCCTCACGCGGTGGGCGGCGGCATCCCGAACCTCCCCTCCATGCCTGTCCTGAAGGAGGCGGGCCGGACAACCGAAAGGCCCGGCCTGCCTCTTTCTTTTTCGCGCTTCGCCCGCGGCCGGGCGCGCGTCCCCTTGCCCATTTCCGGGATCGGGCGCGCCTGACAACCGGGTGGCGGAATGCTTCCCGCCGGACGGGACCCCGCAGAACGCGAAAGGAATACAGTCCAATGTCCACCTCGGTCGCCCAGGCTTTCGTCAAGCAGTTCGAACGCGAAGTGCACGACGCCTACCAGCGCATGGGCTCCAAGCTGCGCAACACGGTGCGCACCAAGAACAACGTCCAGGGCGCCTCCACCGTCTTCCAGAAGGTCGGCAAGGGCACCGCCTCCACCAAGGCGCGCCACGGCGCGGTTCCGGTGATGAATCTGGACCACACGCCGGTCGAATGCACCCTCTACGACTTCTACGCCGGCGATTGGGTCGACCGGCTGGACGAGCTGAAGACCAACATCGACGAGCGGCAGATCATCGCCAGCGCCGGCGCCTACGCGCTGGGCCGCAAGACCGACGAACTCATCCTCGGCGAGTTGAACCGCTCCACCAACTTCGCGGGCGGCTCCAGCGACGGGCTGACCAAGGCGAAGGTGCTGGCGGCCTTCGAGAAGCTGGGCGAGTCCGACGTGCCGGACGACGGCCAGCGCTACGCCGTCGTCGGCTGGAAGCAGTGGAGCCAGCTTCTGGGCATCGACGAGTTCGCCAGCACCGAATATGTCGGCGCCGACGAGCTGCCCTGGCGCGGGACCCAGGCCAAGCGCTGGCTGGGCGCGCTGTGGATGCCCCATTCCGGCCTGAAGGCGGAGGGCGGCGTGCGGCTGTGCCACTGGTACCACAAGACGGCCGTCGGCCACGCCTCCGGTTCCGACGTGAAGACGGACATCTCCTGGCACGGCGACCGCGCCGCCCACTTCGTCAACAACATGATGTCGCAGGGCGCCGGCCTGATCGACGCGGCGGGCGTCGTCACCATGCGCTGCCTGGAAGCCTGACGCCCTCCCTGCCGACGATTGAAACGGAGTTTCCTCCCATGGCCTATCTTCCGAAGGACCTGAGCGTCCTTGCCTACGCCAACGGCTTCACCCTGTGGCACTACACGACGCCGGACGCCGCCACGCTGGTGGACAACAGCGGCTATTTCAACGGCGCGTCCGACCTGCTGCGCGGCGGCGACATGATCCTCGCCAACACCGGCACCGCCGGGACGCCCGCCGCCGGCGTCCTCGTGGTCGCTGCCAACGCGGCGGGGGTGGTGGACGTCACCAACCTGTCGCCCTTCGGCACGGCCAACACGGACTGACGGATTTCCCTTTGAGGTTCCCTCTCCCCTCCGCGTCAGCGCAAACGAAGTTTGCGCTGACGCGACAGGCGGACCTTTGGTCCGCCGGAAGCGGGGAGAGGGTCAGGGTGAGGGGGTTGTGCGTTTCGGTGCGTCCGGCACATGCGCATCCCCCTCACCGGCCCTGCGGGCCACCCTCTCCCCAGAGGGGAGAGGGCTATGGAGGCTCGTCTCCCTCTGATCGCAAGGATCGATCCCATGGCATTGACGGCTATCGGGCTGTGCAGCCGCGCGCTCATCAAGATCGGGGCGACGGCGATCACCGCCTTCGACGAGGGCACCGCCGAGGCGGAGGTCGCGGGCGCGCTCTACGAACCGGCGCGCGACGCGCTGCTCTCCGCCAACGCCTGGAGCTTCGCCACCCGGCAGGCCCGGCTGCCGCGTCTGGCCGAGGACCCGGTGGCCGATTACGGCGTGGCCTTCCAGCTTCCCGCCGATTTCCTGCGGGCGCTCGGCGCCGGGGCGGGCGGGCGGGGCCGCGGGCAGGACTACCGCATCGCCGGGCGGGCGCTGCATGCGGCGTCCGACGCGGTGGTGCTGACCTATGTCGGGCGCCCGGCGGAGGAGGACTTTCCCGCCTTCTTCGATCAGGCGCTGATCGCCCGGCTGGCGGCGGAGTTCTGCATTCCGCTGACCGAGAGCACGAGCCGGGCGGAGCTGCTGCAGCGGCTGGCCGAGAGCGAATTCCGCCGCGCCCGCCAGATCGACGCCCTGCAGGACAGCCAGCCGGGCTTCGAGGATTTCACCCTGATCGACGCGAGGGGCTGATGGCGCGGGTTCGTCAGGTGAAGACCAACTTCACGGCGGGGGAGATCTCCCGCCGGCTGCTCGGGCGCGGCGACCTGCGCGCCTACGACAACGGGGCGCTGGCGCTGCGCAACCTGTTCATTCATCCCACGGGCGGGGTGACGCGCCGCTCCGGCCTCGCTTTCGTCGATCCGGCCCACGGCGACGGGCGGCTGGTCGCCTTCGAGTTCAACACCGAGCAGACCTATCTGCTGGTTTTCTCCGAGGGGCGGATCGACGTCTACGGCAACGACGCGCCCATCGCCAGCGTGGATGCCCCCTGGACCGCCGCCCAGCTTCCCCAGATCACCTGGACGCAGAGCGCCGACACGCTGCTGATCTGCCACCCCGACGTGCCTCCGCGCAAGCTGACCCGCAGCGGCGCCGACGCCTGGGCGCTGACCGGCTGGAGCTACGTCGCGGAGAGGGAGCGGCTGGCGATGCCCTTCTACCGCTTCGCCGAGCCCGCCGTGACGCTGACCCCGTCGGGAACGGAAGGGCTGGTGACGGTGACCGCCTCCGCCGCGGTCTTCGATCCGAAGCAGGAAGGCACGCGCCTGCGCATCCAGGGCAAACAGCTCCGCGTCGAGGGGGTAGTGTCCGCGACGCAGGTCACCGCGACGGTGCTGGAGACGCTGGCCGGAACCGCCGCGACGACGGCCTGGGACGAACAGTCCTTCTCGCCGCTGCGCGGCTGGCCGGTGTCGGCGGCCTTCCACCAGGACCGGCTGGTTATCGGCGGGTCGCGCGACCTGCCGAACCGGCTGTGGCTGTCGCGCTCCGCCGACCTATGGAACTTCGACCTGGGCACCGGGCAGGACGATGAGGCCATCGAGTTCGGCATCCTGTCCGACCAGGTGAACGCGGTGCGCGCCGTCTTCTCCGGTCGGCATCTCCAGGTCTTCACCTCGGGCGCCGAATACATGGTGTCGGGCGATCCGCTGACTCCGCAGAACATCCAGGTCCACCGGCAGACGCGCATCGGCTCGCCCGTCGACCGCTCCGTGCCGCCGCGCGATGTGGACGGGGCCACCCTGTTCGTGTCGCGCAACGGGCGGGAGATCCGCGAATTCCTCTACACCGACACCGAGGCGGCCTATCAGGCCAACGATCTGGCGCTGCTGGCCCGCCATCTGGTGGTGAGGCCGCGCGACCAGGACTACGACCAAGGCCGCCGGCTGATGTTCGTGGTGATGGAGGACGGCGCGCTGTGCGCCCTGACCGTCTACCGGCTGGAGCAGGTGACCGCCTGGACCCGGCTGGAGACCGACGGGGCGGTGCGCTCCGTCGCGGTGGTCGGGGACGAGGTCTACGCGCTGGTCGACCGCGCCGGGCGGTGGAGCGTCGAGCGCTTCGACGACGGGCTGAATCTCGACGCCGCCCTGGTCGGCGACCACGACGCCCCGACCGCGGTGTGGAGCGGGCTGGACCATCTGGAGGGGCGCACCGTCGCGGTGGTCGCCGACGGCACGGTCCGCGCCGATGCCACCGTCGCCGCCGGCAAGATCGTGCTCGACCCGCCGGCCCGCCATGTCGAGGCCGGGCTGCCGTACAGCCACCGCATCGAGCCGCTGCCGGTCAGCCTGCTGGGGCAGGCGGGCGGGACGGACGCGGTGCGGCTGGTCTCCGTCGGCTTCCGGCTGGAGGAGACGGCGGCGCTCCACGCCGACCTGGGGCGCGGCCTTCAGGAGCTGCCGCTGCACCGGACGGGGCCGCAGCCCGCAGGCGGCGTCCCCGCGCTGGTCTCCGGCGACCGCAAGCTGCGGGCGCTGGGCTGGCGGCGCGACAGCGACCGGCCGCTGTGGAGCATCCGGCAGGACGCGCCGCTGCCCTTCACGCTTTTGTCCGTAACCATGGAATTGAGGGTGAACGACTGATGGGCGGAATCACGACCCTGGCCACGGCGGCGCTGCCGCTGGCGAACTCCGTCGCCGACACGGTGGACCGCGTCTCCGGCACCTCGGACAGCGCGCGCCGGCAGCAGGCCGCCGACGAGCGCCGATACGCCTATCAGGCGGAGCAGCAACGGCTGGAATGGCAGCGCGAGGACGAACTGCGCCGCCAGGACCAGGAGCTTCAGCGCCAGAAGGAGGAGCAGGCCCGCGCCGAGGCGGAGCGGCAGCGCACCCGCGAGATGGACTGGCTGGCGCAGAGCCAGAACCTGGCCGCCCAGCAGCTCCGCACCGGGCAGGCCGCCACGCTGGCCGACAAGGAAGGGGACGCCCGCACGCGGCTGGCCCAGATGTCCACCGCCGCGCAATCCGACGAACGGCGGCGCGTGGACGCCCTGCGCCGTACCGTGGCGCGCACACGCGCCGCGCTGGGCTCCAACGGGGTCAGCGCGGCGGACGGCTCCGGCGAGGCGATCCTGCTCGGCGTCGTCAAGGACAGCGCCGCGGAGCGCGGGGAGGCGGAAGGCGCCGACCGGCTGAAACGCGAGGCCATCCAGCAGGAGGTCGACAGCGTGCGCCGCCGCAACCTGCTGGAACAGGCGCAGCTCGCCGAGCGCCAGCGGCTGGAGTTCATGAGCCGCTTCTACTGACACCCCCGGTCCATCCACAAAGCAGGAGGGGCGCAACCCATGCCCAGCGCAATCGACGTTCCGCGCGGCAACCCGCGCGTCCAGTATCTTGCCGACGGCGTGCAGACCGATTTCACCTTTCCGTTCCTGGTTTTCGAGGACAATGACCTCCAGGTCTTCCTGGGGGCGGCGCGGCAGACCACGGGCTATGCGGTGAGCGGTGCTGGGAACACGGCGGGCGGCACGGTTGCCTTCACGGAGCCGCCGGAGGCCGGGACGCCTGTCTTGCTGCGCCGCCGCCTGCCCATCGAGCGGATGAGCGATTTCCTGGAGAGCGGACCGCTTCCGGCGTCCAGCCTGAACCGAGAGTTCGACCAGCTGACCGCGGCGCTCCAGCAGGTGGCCGGCGATCAGGAGTTGATGCTGCGCTACACCGACACCGACCTGCCGGCCTCCAACCGCCTGCCGGAACGGGCGGTGCGGGCGGGGCAACTCCTGGCCTTCGATACGGTGGGAAATCCCATCGCCCGTCCGCCGGTGGATGAGGAGGCGCTGTCGACCTTTGTCGCCCCCGGTGCCGGCGCGGTGCGCCGTCCGGTGCGCGAGAAACTGGCCGACGCCCTGTCGGTGAAGGATTTCGGAGCGGTCGGCGACGGCGTCGTCGACGACACGCGGGCGATCCAGGCCGCGCTGACCAGCGCGGACGCCGTTTATGTGCCGCCGGGCACCTACCGGATCACCAACACGCTGACGGTGGGCTACGGCCAGACGCTGTATGGGGCGGGGCAGAGGTCGGTCATCGCCGGGTCCTCGGCGGAGTTCGACCTGATCCACCTGCCGGATGGCTACGCCACGGTGAGCGGGCTGCGGCTGGAGCGGGGCGACGCGGCGGTGCGGCTGTTCGGGCGGGACGGCCCCTGCGTGCACAACACGCTGAGCGACCTGACCATCTGGGACCCGCGGGTCGGGCTGCTGTTCGACGGTTACGCCGACCCCAATTGGCCCTGCTACTGGAACATGGTGTCGCGCGTGCTGGTGGCCCGTCCGTCGCTGCACGGGGTGTGGCTGACCCGGACGGGGGAGGGCGACACGCCCAACGCCAACCGCTTCTCCATGGTGCGCGTCTACTCCCTGTCGGCGCCGATCGCCGGCTGCGGCTTCTTCGTGGAGCAGGGCAAGTACAACAACAGCTTCCAGGACTGCGAAGCCAACCTGTCGACCATGGCGCTGGCTTGCTTCCGGGTCGGCGCCAACACCGACAAGACGCTGATCCTGAATTTCTACGCCGAATCGCTGGGCGGCGTGCCCAACGTGCAGCTCGACGCCGGGTCGGTCGAGACGGCCATCGTCAACCTGCTGTCGATGTCCGCCGGCCCGGCCATCTACGATCTGTCGGGCGGCCGCTACACGGCGGTGAATGCCGGCTATCCGGAAAAGAACCGGCTGGCGCGCAGCCGCGTCTCCGAACTGGTCGTCGAGGCCCTGCGCTACGACACCGAGTATGTGGAGCCGCAAGCGGGCGGGGTGGTCGCGCTGGACCTGACCAGCTCCGTCTATCTGGTCAGCGCCTACAGCGGCGACGTGGAGCTTCGGCTGCCGGCGGCGGGGGCGGCCAACGGCCATGCGGTGACGGTGAAGCGGACGGACGCCTCCCTCCACCGACTGATCCTCACCGAGGAGGGCGGGCCGGGGCCGGACGGGCGGACGGCGGCGCTGGGCAACCGCTACGACTTCGTGACCATCCTGTCGAACGGGGCCGGCTGGTGGGTGGTCGGCGGCAACAACCGGCCGGGCAACGCCCATTTCCACGACCGGCCGGGCCTGTTCGAACCGGATCTGAACCAGGGGCTGTATCTGGTCAGCGCCTTCAGCGGCGCGGTCACGGTGCGGCTGCCGCCGCCGGGGGCGCTGCACGCGGTCGGGCGTACGGTGACGGTCAAGAAGGCCGATGTCTCGGGCAACCCGGTCACCGTCACCGTGCAGGGCGGCGGCGGGCCGGACAACGCCCCGGTGTCGCTGAATGCCACCGGCAGCGCGGTGACGGCGATGTCCAACGGCGCCGGCTGGCACATTCTGGGACGGGTGGCATGATGGAGGCGGCGGAAACGCGCAAGAAGGGCTTCTTCGCCTTCGTCCAGGACTGGAACCGGCAATCGGAGCTGACCACCCCGCGGCACCATTTGCAGATCGCGGCGTGGCTGGAGCGGCAGGCGGTCGGAGCCGGGTCCTTTGGTATCGGGCCGCGCCTGCTGCTGATGGCCTTCCGCGGGGCGGGCAAGTCCTCCATCGTCGGGCTGTTTGCGGCCTGGATGCTCTACCAGGACCCCAACCGGCGGCTGCTCGTCCTGGCGGCGGATCTGAAGCTGGCCAAGAAGATGGTGCGCAACGTCAAGCGCATCATTGAGCGTCACCCCGACACACGCGGCCTGAAGCCCCCGGCGAAGGAGCGCGACCAGTGGGCGGCCGACCAGTTCACCGTGGTGCGGGCGCAGGAGCTGCGCGACCCCTCCATGGTGGCGGCGGGTGTGGGCGGCAACATCACGGGCAGCCGCGCCGACGTGGTGATCTGCGACGATGTCGAGGTGCCGCGCACCTCCGGCAGTCCGGGCAAGCGGGCCGACCTGCGCGAGAGGCTGGCCGAGATCGACTATCTGCTGGTGCCGGGCGGGGTGCAGCTCTATGTCGGGACACCGCACAGCTACTACTCCATCTACGCGGAGGAGCCGCGGACGGAGGCGGGGGAGACCCGGCCCTTCCTGGACGGCTTCGCGCGGCTGGTCCTGCCAGTCTACACCGACGGTCCGGACGGCCGGCGCCGCTACGCCTGGCCCCAGCGCTTCGGCGAGGCACACGTCAACCGCATCCGCAAGACGACCGGCCCCAACAAATTCACCAGCCAGATGCTGCTGAAGCCGGTCAACGAGGCGGAAGGCTTCCTCGACCCTGACCGGCTGGGCCGCTACGACGGCGAGCTGGAGTATCGGGAGTCGGCGGGGCGGGCGGTGCTGACGCTGAACGGCCTGCGCATGGCCTCGGCCTCCTGCTGGTGGGACCCGGCCTTCGCCCGCCCGGCGGCGGAGGGCGGCAAGCCAGGCGATTCCAGCGTCGTCGCCGCCGTGTTCGGCGGGACGGACGGGCGCTTCTACCTGCACCGCGTGCTCTACCTGTCGGTGGACCCCGGCGATCCGGACACCGAGGCGGAGCAGCAGTGCCTCCAGGTCGCCCGCTTCCTGGAGCGGCACCACCTGCCGGCGGTGCATGTCGAGATCAACGGCATCGGGCGCTTCCTGCCCGGCCTGCTGCGCAAGGCGCTTCGGGTGGAGAAGGTCGGCGCCGCCGTGGTCGAGGAGGCCAGCCGCCGCGCCAAGGCGCTGCGCATCCGCGAGGCGTTCGACGCCCTGCTGGCCGACCGCCGGCTGCTGGCCCACGCCGCGGTGTGGGAGACGCCCTTCATCCGCGAGATGCGCGAATGGTCGCCGGACGGCCGCTACACGGGCCGTGACGACGGGCTGGACGCGGTGGCCGGCGCGCTGTCCTGCGAGCCGTTCCGCTTCGACCGCCAGACGGCGCCGGGACGGAAGCCGGACTGGCGCGCCGCGGCGGCGCCGACCCCGGTGGAGGGCTGGGACGTGTGACCGTGCCCGCAAAGCCCCTTGGTCCGTCGGGCCGCCTTCCTTGACCGGACGGCGGCCCTTTCTTTTGCCTTTTTTCCTTGGAGAACGGAGATGCAGGAGTCCATCGACCTGGCCTGGTGGATCACGGCGGTCGAACTGCCGGTCATGGGCGGGCTGTTCTGGCTGATCGCGCGGCTGCGCCGGGATGCCGAAACCGCGCTGGAAACCTTGCGGGGGCGCGCCGAGACCGCCCAGGCGCAGGTTCGGGAGAGCCTGGCCGCCTACAAGCTGGAGGTCGCCAAGACCTACGTCTCGGTCGCGACGCTGAAGGATGTGGAGCGGCGGCTGACCGACCATCTGCTGCGCATCGAGGCCAAAGTGGAAAACGGCGGCGCGCCGTTCGCCCAGCCCTATGCGCCGCCCTACGGCGACGGGGGCCGCCGATGAGGGCGCGTGTCCTGAAGCCGGAACCCGGACCGGCGGCCGCGCCGCAGGGTCCGTCCGCCGATGCTCCCGGTCAAGCCGTCGACACGCTTGCCCGCACCCTGTGGGGCGAGGCGCGCGGCGAGTCCGTGCGGGCCATGGAGGCGGTGGCGGCGGTCGTGATGAACCGCGTCGGCCGGGCGCGCGACCAGGGAGGGTGGTGGTGGGGGAACGACGTGGTCGCCGCCTGCCGCCTGCCGGGACAGTTCCCCTGCTGGGACCCGGACGCGCCGGGGCGGCTGGGATTGCTGTCGGTGACCGCCGCGGACCCGGTCTTCGCCGCCGCCCAGCGGATCGCCCGCCGCGCGTTGGCCGGTCTGCTCGACGACCCGACCGGCGGGGCGACTCACCTGCACCGGGCGGGGGCGAACCCGCAATGGGCGCAGGGGCGCAGCGTCTGTGCCGAGATCGGCGGTTTCCAATTCTACAACGACGTCGAATGACGTCCTGTTCTACAACGACGTCGAATGACGTCCCGTTCCGCAACGATGCCGAACGACCGCTTCCTTGCCGCGCTCCGGCGGGCCGGACAACCGCTTCCGGACCGCCGCCCCGGCAGGAGAGGCTGGAACGGACCGCTCAGGCGGCTTCCTTGAGCATCGCCAGATAGATCTTCCAGGCCGTCTCGACCGAGACGCCGCCGGCGCGCGACCCGGCCGCCAGCATCGCCGCCGAGGGCTTCAGCGGGACGGGCGTGCTGCTCGGCTCGACGGAGGCGGATAGGGGGGCGCTGTCCACGCTGGACACGATCACCCCATGGACGCGCGAATCGAGCGCGTGTTCCACCGGGTGGCGTTCCTTCACAACATTCATCGCAATCGCGTTCATGGGGCTTCTCCTTGCTTGCCCATCTCTCAGCAATCCCGATGCCAATTCTGAAAAGTTGCCGCCGACGGGGCGGATGCCTTGAGGAATCCTTGATTCTGCGGCTTTTCCGTGTGGTCGGCGGGGCGGGACACGGCGGACCGGCAAATTTTCCTTCTGCGAAATGCCGGGGGATTCCCAAGGCCGCGTTTGCAAATTGCGAAGCAAACAGCGCAACGTCCCATTCTGAAGTTATCAACGCTCCGCCGGTTCTCCCGTTTTTGCCACGGCTGGCTTTGGCGGACGGCTTTGCGGTAAGGTCGCCCCGCCATGACTGAACGGATCATCTTTCATATGTGCCGCGCCGCGGAGTGGGAACAGGCGCTCGCCGCCGGGGCCTATCACGGCTCGTCGCAGGATGCGGCGGACGGCTTCATCCATTTCTCCACCGGCGCCCAGGTCGAGGAAAGTGCCGCCAAGCACCGCGCCGGGCAGGACGGCCTCGTCCTGCTGACCGTGGACGGCGATGCGCTGGGCGACGCGCTCCGGTGGGAGCCGTCGCGCGGCGGCCAGCTCTTTCCCCATCTCTACGGCCCGCTGCCGTCCGCGGCGGTGCTGCGCGCCGATCCGCTGCCACTGGGGCTGGATGGCCGCCACGTCTTCCCGGCGACTTTCAAGGATACCGCACCGTGATCGACCTGTTTCCCATCGTCGGCCCCGTCCTGCGCAGCTTCGATCCGGAGACGGCGCACGGGCTGACCATCAAGGCCCTGTCGAGCGGGCTGATGCCGTCGGTGCGGGAGAAGGACGATCCCATCCTGCGGAGCCGGGTGTTCGGCCTGGACTTCGCCAACCCGGTCGGCCTCGCCGCCGGTTTCGACAAGAACGCCGAGGTGGTCGACGCCATGCTGCGGCTGGGCTTCGGCTTCGTCGAGGCGGGCAGCGTCACCCCCCGCCCGCAGCCCGGCAACCCCAGGCCGCGCCTGTTCCGCGCGCCGGAGCAGGGGGCCGTCATCAACCGCATGGGCTTCAACAACGAGGGGCTGGAGCCCTTCGCCCGGCGGCTGGAGCGTCGCCTGTCCGGTGGGCGCAAGGCGCCGGGACTCGTCGGGGCCAACCTCGGCAAGAACAAGGACACGGTGGAGGCGGCGGACGATTACGTCCTCGGCGTGACGCGGGTGGCGGCGCTGGCCGATTATCTGGTCGTCAACGTGTCATCCCCCAACACGCCGGGCCTGCGCGCGCTCCAGGGGCGCGACCCGCTGCGCACCCTGCTGGGCCGGGTGCTGGACGCCCGGACCGCCTGCAAGCTGGCCAAGGCGCCGCCCGTCCTGCTGAAGATCGCCCCGGACCTGACCGACGAGGACAAGGCGGACATCGCCGCCGTCGCGCTGGAGTCGGGCATCGACGGGCTGATCGTCTCCAACACCACCATTGCCCGCCCGGCGGAGATCCCGGAGCCGCTGCGTGGGGAAGCCGGCGGCCTGTCGGGCAAGCCGCTGTTCGCCCCCTCCACCGCGGTCCTGCGCGAGATGTACGGGCTGACCGGTGGCAAATTGCCGCTGGTCGGGGTCGGCGGCATCGCGTCGGGCGCCGACGCCTACGCCAAGATCCGCGCCGGTGCGTCGCTGGTGCAGCTCTACTCCGCGCTGGTCTATGCCGGGCCGGCGCTGGTACTGGCGATCCGCCGCGACCTCGCCGCCCTGCTGCGCCGTGACGGCTTCGCCTCGTTGAGCGACGCCGTGGGGGCGGACCACCGCTGAGCGGGCGCATGGCGACCCTGGCGGCCTTCCTGCATGGGCTGGCCGTCGTCGTGGCGGCGGCCTCGGTCGCCCTCGGCCTGCCGGAACTGCGGTCCGGCACCGACCCGGCGGTGGGCTGGATCGGCGGCGGGCTGGTCCTTCTGGCGGGTGGCGTCGTGGATCTGCACCGCCGGCTGGCCCGCCGGGAGCGTGAAGCCCTGCGCCGCCTGGACCGCCTTCAGAAGAGTGTGGACGCGCTGGCCGACCGGCTGGACCGGCGGGTCGCGCTGGAGACGGAGAGCGCCACCCCCGCCGCCGCCGCCGCCGCCGCCGCCGCCGCCCATGAGGCTGTCCTTCAGGAAGTGAAACTCCTGCACATGTTGGTCGCGCGGCTCGGCGAATCCCGGTCGTCGGGGGAGCGCGAACCGACGACGACGTCCGGCCCCGTCCGGCCAGCGCCGCGGGACGCCATGCCGGCACCCCAGGCCCCGCGCTCTCCGGACCCGTCCTCCCCGGACCCGGTACCCGCGGCCGGAGCCGAAGCGCCGACGATGGATGAGGCCGCCGTCCTGGAGGCGGTGCGCGACGCGCTGGCCACCGACCGGATCGACGTCCACCTCCAGCCCATCGTCAGCCTGCCCCAGCGCAAGCACCGCTTCTTCGAGGTGTTCTCGCGCGTGCGCGCCGCCGACGGCGCGCTGATCCTGCCCGACCGTTATCTGGAGATCGCGGAGCGCGCGGGGCTGATGGCCACCATCGACAATCTGCTGCTCGTCCGCTGCATCCAGCTGATCCGTGAGACGGAGCGGCGTCAGCACGCCATCGGCTTCTTCTGCAACATGTCCGCCGCCACGCTCAGCGATGCGGCGTTCATGCGGCAGTTCCTCGACCTGATGGTCCGGAACCAGACGCTGGTGCCCAAGCTGGTGTTCGAGTTGAGCCAGCAGGAGTTGCGGGCGGGCGGGGCGGTGACCATGGGCATTCTGTCACAGCTTGCCCGCATCGGCTTCCGCTTCTCCATGGATCGGGTGACCGATCTCGACATCGACGTGGACGCGCTGCTGCGGCACGACATCCGCTATCTCAAGCTGGATTGCGCTCTGCTGCTCGACCCCGCCATGGCCCAGCGCGTCGAGGATGTGCGCCGCCGTCTGGACGGCACGGGAATCGACCTCATCGCCGAGAAGATCGAGACGGACGCGCAGCTCGACGCGATCCTGCGCAGCGGCATCGATTTCGGCCAGGGTTATCTGTTCGGCGAGCCGCGACCGGCGCGCAGACAGCCATGAGATAATTTTGCCGTGAATTAATTTTGCAAGAAAATTCGCGGTTCGGGCGGCGGATTCGGGCCGGAAATGCCCCCGGCGCCCTTGACAGAAAGCCTGCCCGCATTAGAGATTTCGCCTCCCGGCATCCGCCGGGTGCGATGCAAACAGTCAAATGGTGACTTCGGTGACGTCCAACATCGCCATCACGCTGCCCGATGGCAGCGTGCGGGAGTTCGACCGGCCGGTGACGGGGCTTGAGATCGCCCAGTCCATCGGGCCGCGCCTTGCCAAGGATGCGCTTGCCGTCAAGCTCGACGGCGAGGTGAAGGACCTCACCACCACCGTCACGACCAACGCCAAGATCGAGATCGTCACGCGCAGTCATCCCGACGCGCTCGAGGTCATCCGCCACGACGCCGCCCACGTGCTGGCCGACGCCGTTCAGAAGCTCTATCCGGGCACGCAGGTGACCATCGGTCCGGCGATCGCCAACGGCTTCTATTACGACTTCGCGCGCGAGGAGCCCTTCACGCCCGACGATCTGGAGAAGATCGAGGCGAAGATGCGCGAGATCGTCGCCAAGGACATCCCCATCCTGCGCGAGGTCTGGACCCGCGACGATGCCATCGCCTACTTCAAGAAACTCGGCGAGCATTACAAGGCGGAGCTGATCGAGGCGATCCCGGCGGATCAGGACATCAGCGTCTACCGTCAGGACGACTGGCTGGACCTGTGCCGCGGCCCGCACGCCCCGACCACGGGCAAGGTCGGCAACGGCTTCAAGCTGATGAAGGTGGCCGGCGCCTACTGGCGCGGCGACAGCCGGAACCCGATGCTCCAGCGCATCTACGGCACAGCCTGGCGCGACGAGAAGGAGCTGAAGGCCTACCTGCACCAGTTGGAGGAGGCGGAGAAGCGCGACCACCGCCGCCTGGGCAAGGAGCTGGACCTGTTCCACGTGCAGGAGGAGGCCGTCGGCTCGGTCTTCTGGCACCCGAAGGGCTGGACGCTGTTCCGCACGCTGGAGACCTACATCCGCACCAAGCTGAGCCAGGCGGATTACGTCGAGGTCAAGACGCCGCAGCTGATCGACAGCTCGCTGTTCAAGGCGTCGGGCCACTGGGACATGTATGGCGACAACATGTTCAAGGTTTCGGCGGACGACGGCGAGAAGATGCTCGGCATCAAGCCGATGAACTGTCCGGGCCATGTGCAGATCTTCAAGCACGGACTGCGCTCCTACCGCGACCTGCCGATCCGCATGGCGGAGTTCGGGGCCTGCCACCGCAACGAGCCGTCGGGCGCGCTGCACGGCATCCTGCGCGTGCGCGCCTTCACCCAGGACGACGCCCACATCTTCTGTACGGAAGATCAGGTGCCGACCGAGGCGGCGGATTATTTCAAGCTCCAGCTCGGCGTCTACCGGGACCTGGGCTTCGACAAGATCGCGGTGAAGCTGGCGCTGCGCCCCGACGTGCGCGCCGGCAACGACGCGGTGTGGGACCGCGCGGAGGAGGGGCTGCGCACCGCGTTGCGCTCCGCCGGTCTGGAGTTCGAGGAACTGCCGGGCGAGGGCGCCTTCTACGGCCCGAAGGTGGAGTTCCACCTGACCGATGCCATCGGGCGGACGTGGCAGTGCGGCACGCTCCAGCTCGATTTCGTGCTGCCCGAGCGGCTCGACGCCTCCTACATCGGCGAGGACGGCGCCCGCCACCGCCCGGTGATGCTGCATCGGGCCATCCTGGGGTCGCTGGAGCGCTTCATCGGCATGCTGATCGAGCATTACGCCGGCAAGTTCCCGATGTGGCTCGCCCCGGTCCAGGCGGTGGTCTGCACCATCACCAACGAGGCCGACGGCTACGGGCAGGAGGTCGTCGGCCTGCTGAAGCGCCGTGGCATCCGCGCCGCACTCGACACCCGGAACGAGAAGATCAACCTGAAGGTCCGCGAACACAGCCTTCAGAAGGTTCCCGTCCTGGTGGTCGTGGGCAAGCGCGAGGCGGAGGAGCGGACGGTCGCCCTGCGTACCCTGGGTGGTAAGGATCAGGAAGTGCTTGCCCTCGACGCCGCGCTCAATAAACTGAATGAGGAGGCGAGGTCCCCCGCGGGCGCCGCCGTCTTCGATTCGCCGTTCTAACCGACCGCACCGTTCGGGCGGCTTCCCTCCGGGAGGTCGCGCCCCGGTGGGTTGCCAGCCATGGAGAAGCGTCCATAGCCAGGATACCGTCCGAAGCCGCTCCCACCCGCGATGGACCTCGGGTGAACCGGGAGATCACGGCACGCTCCATCCGTCTCGTCGGCGCCGATGGCGAGATGGTAGGCGTCGTTTCGTTGCGCGATGCGCTGCTGGCCGCTGAGGATGCGGGCCTCGACCTCGTCGAGATCGCTCCTCAGGCGGAACCGCCTGTCTGCAAGATCCTCGACTATGGCAAGTACAAGTACGAGGCGCAGAAGAAGGCCGCCGAGGCGCGCAAGAAGCAGAAGATCATCGAGGTCAAGGAGATAAAACTCCGACCCAACATCGATGACAACGATTACGACGTGAAGATGCGCTCGGCCCGCCGCTTCCTTGAGGAAGGCGACAAGGTCAAGGTGACCATGCGCTTCCGTGGACGCGAGATGGCGCACCAGGATCTTGGCATGAAAGTGCTGGTCCGCGTGCGCGACGAGCTGGACGAGCTGGCGAAGGTCGAGCAGATGCCGAAGCTCGAGGGCCGCCAGATGATCATGGTCCTCGCTCCGCGGTGACCCTTCGGCGCGAAGGCCCGACCGCCTTGCGCGGAGCACACGCGTCCCAAAAAATGGCCCGCCGGTTTCGGCGGGCTTTTTTGTTGGGCGGCTGTGCCCTTGCAGCCTTTCGCAATTACGGGGTAGCGGCATTGTGAAAGCGGGGCGGTGCGCCGACGTGAGGCACACTCCGCCTCCAACATCCGGCCTATGCCCCGACCATCCCTGTTCCGCCGCGCCGCCCTGGCCCTGACGCTCGCTCTGCCGCTGCTGTCCGGTCTCTCCGCGCCGCCTTCCGCCCAGGCGATGGAGCTGTTCGGGGGCGAGTTCCGCACCGTCGACGACGTGCTGGCCTACAACCGCGGCCACGGTGTGCGCTTCCTCGACCGGCAGGGGCGCTTCATCGGGTCCATCGGCGAGACGTACGGCGACACGCTGACGCTGGAGAAGCTTCCGAAGCACCTGATCCAGGCGCTGATCGCCAAGGAGGACCGGCGCTATCTGGAGCATGACGGCATCGACTTCCAGGGTCTGGCCCGCGCGCTGGCCGTGGCGGTGACCTCCGGCCGCTTCAGCCAGGGCGGCAGCACGCTGACCCAGCAGACGATGAAGCTGATCTTCCTCAACCGCTACAACCGCTGGTCCCGTAAGGCGTACGAGCTGTACAGCGCCAGCGACTTCGAGGAACAGCTCGGCAAGAAGAACGTCCTGTACCTGTACCTCAACCGCGCCTATTTCGGTTTCGGCGCGTACGGGGTGGACGCCGCGGCCCGCGTCTTCTTCGGCAAGCCGGCGGGCAAGCTGTCGCTGAAGGAATCGGCGATGCTCATCGGTTCGCTGCCCGCCCCCTCCCGTCTGAACCCCTTCGCCGATCTGGAGAAGGCGGAGGCCAAGGCCGCGCTGGTGCTCGACGCCATGGCCGACGCGGGCTTCATCACCGAGCGCACGGCGGAGCAGACCAAGCGCCAGCGGCCCATGCTGGCCGCGGCCAACAAGGCGGCGATCCTCTCCACCGGCCATTTCCGTGGGACGGCCAAGGCCCGCTTCGACCGTTTCGCCGCCGACCGTTACGGCGGCGACCTTCCGGGGCCGACCTTCACCGCGCGCACCACGCTCGACCGCGATCTTCAGGCCGCCGCCCTGCGCAGCGTGGAAACCACAATGAAGCGCCACGCCAAGAGCCTGGGCGGTGCCGAGGTTGCTCTGGTCGCGCTGGACGGCGACGGGGCGATCCTGGCGATGATCGGCGGGCGCGACGCGGCGGCCCGGCGCGACCACTTCAACCGGGCGCTCCAGGCCCGCCGCCAGCCCGGCTCGGCCTTCAAGCTGTTCGTCTTCCTGGCGGCGCTGGAGCGCGGGCTGACCCCGGACTCCCGTGTCGACGGCTCGCGCATGGAATTCACGGACGGGCGGGCCATCCGCAATTTCGACAACCGCTACCCGTCGTCGCTGACGCTGGCCGACGCCTTCGCCCATTCCACCAACACGGCGTCCGCCCGCCTGACCCGCGGCCACGCGGAGGAGGTCGCCGCTGCCGCCCGCCGTCTCGGCGTCGAATCGCCGCTGGAGCCGGATCTCGGCCTCGCGCTGGGCGTCAGCGAGGTGTCGCTTCTGGAGATCACCCAGGCCTACGCGGCGGTCGCCAACGGCGGCAGCAAGGTTGTCGGCCATCTGTTCCAGCGCATCGGCGACCCCGCCGGGCGGACGATCTACAGCTACACCCCGCAGACAGCGGAACGGGTGATCGACCCGCAGAGCGCCGCCACCCTGAAATCGATGCTGGCCGAGGTGATGCGGGACGGCACCGGCAAGACGGCCCGCCTGCCGGCGGCGCTCGCCAAGCGGGGGGCGGGGGGCAAGACCGGCACCACCAACGATTACCGGGACGCCTGGTTCGTCGGCTTTGCCGACGGTGTGGCCGGGCGCGGCCTGACGGTGGGGGTGTGGGTCGGCAACGACGGCAACACGCCGATGAAGGGGGTGACCGGCGGCTCCGTTCCGGCGGAGATCTGGCGCCGCTTCATGGTCGAGGCCGCCCGTGTGAAGGGTTAGCGGCCCTTCGCTCCGGCGAGCAGGGACGCGCCGACGAAGCCCAGCGCCCGTCCGTTCCGCCCGACCTCGTACCAGGACCCGAAGGCGGCCATCACGGTGACCATTTCCCCCCGCTCCAGGACGTCCGCCACCTTGGCGTCGCAGAAGGGAGCGACGCGCAGGTTCGCGGCGGCGCGGACGCGCACCCGCGTCCCCACGGCGATGGCCGGGCGGCGCGCTTCGGCGCTGCGCTCCGCGCTGATGCGGCCGGGCAGGGCGCAGCCGCGATCCTCCTTCGACGCCTTGGCGTAGCCGCCCTTGAATCGGTTCGTGAATCGGTTCGCCGGCGCACGTTCCGCGACCGTCGTGGGAGCCGCCGGGCCGGAGGGTTTGCGGGCGGGCAGGGGGGCGGCGGTTTCGGTTTCGGCCGGCGCCGGGGGCTCCATCCTGGGGGCGGCGGCGTTGGTCGGTTCCGCCGCCGACGGCGCGGGTGGCGTCGGAACCGGCAACGGAAGCAGCGGTGCCAGGGCCTGCGGCGTGGCCTTTCCCGCCGCTCCCAGCGGCGTCAGCCGGGGCAGCACGGCGGTCGGCGGTGGGCGCGGGGTGAAGGTCGCTTCGGCCTCGTCCGCCCGCGCCGAAGGGCCGCCGAGCAGCGCCAGCAGGCTGAACAGCGCCAGCGGGCCGAGGAGGGGAAGGGCGACCCGGCGCATCCGCCGCCTCAATCCACGACGACGCGGGCGATCAGCGCGGGCAGGGTCTGGCAGCGGAACAGCCCGTCCAGGGTCTGCTGCTCGGTCAGGCGCAGCGACAGGGCGCAGCCGTAGGCGTTCACCGTCAGCGTGGTCTGCGCCAGCGTGCCGATGGCGGCGGAGGGCTTGGCGATGCTGTAGCCGGGGGCGCCCAGACGTCCCGCGAGCGCGCCGTTGACCGGGTTGACGGAATCGATCTCCAGCGTCAGCGGACCCAGATTGTTCAGCACCGTTTCCGAATGCGGGTCCTCCTTCGTCGCGTAGAGCTGCACCGGCACCGCCTTGCGGCGGGCGATCCAGTCCTTCAACGCCAGATTGCCCAGCACCGGGTCACGGCTTTGCAGCGCCGCCTCCATGGCGATCTGGCGCAGCGACGGGTCGTTGCCGCCCAGCGCCGCCTCATAGGCAGCGATCCGCGCCGGGCGGTCGGCGCCCAGAATCCGTGCGCGCAGGTCGGCGATCCGCGCCGCACGGGCCTCCTCCTGCCGCCGTTCGGCGGCGGCGCGCTCCTCCTCCGCCTTGGTCGCGGCGGCCTGCCGGGCGAGCAGATCCTCCTCGCGGCGGCGTCGGGCGTCCTCCTCCGCGCCGCGGGCTTCGGCGTCGCGGGCGATCTGCTCGCGCAGGCGGTTGGCCTCGGCGGAGCCGGACAGCACCGGGCGGCCGGGAAGCTCCTCCAGCGGTTGGCCGATGCCTTCCAGCACCTCGGGATTCCGCAATTCGATGCGCGCGCTCCAGCCGTTGGGGCCGCGCGTGGCCAGCGCCGTGGCGGTCAGCGCCTTCTCCAGCCCGGCCTCGGCGACGGGGCGGATGAAGGTGACGGCGCCGTCCCGGCCTTCCACCACATAGGTCGGCTTGGCGAGCCGCAGCTTGGCCCCGATTCGGACGGCGGTTCGCGAGTCGGCGGATTTCGCGGCGGCCTTGCCGTCGGACGCCGGGGCGGGAATCAGGTCCGCCGTCACTTCCTCGACGGTCCAGAGGGGCGGGACGAGGCGCGACACCTCGGCGCGGATGCGGTCGATGGGCAGGTCGGACGCGCGGGCCGGCAGGACGGGCGCCAGCCCGGCCATCAGCGTCACCGCGATCCCCCACGCCGCCGGTCGCACCATCGCTCGTTCTCCACCGGAAGTGACCACTACAGCTTGTGTCGGTTCGTCCAGGCACTGGTACAGCGAAGCCGCCCGCGAAGGGAAGCGGCTTTTGCCTGGGTCGGGGCCTTGCTGGGGCTGGAACGGTGAACTCCGGGCCGGGATCGCGACCACCGGTCGAAATTGGCTTTGTGCCCACACGCCGCTTGCAATATCATCATACAAGTGAATGTATATTCGCCGGAAACGCGAGCGCCTTTCCGCAACGGCAGGGGACCAAGGGCAACGATATGGCGGGCAGACAGGAGAACAAGGAAGGGCCGGTCCTGGTCTGTCGCAATGTCAAGGTATCGGGCCGACGCACCAGTCTTCGGATGGAGCCCTACATTTGGGAATCCTTGAAGGAAATCTGTGAGCGTGAGGGGCTGGCCCTGAACGATATCTGCACCCAGATCGATCAACGGCGCGGGGAGGCGAATTTGACCGCTTCCATCCGCGTTTTCATCGTCAGCTATTTCCGCAACGCCATCGGAAGCCGCGGCTTCTCCGAAGACGGGCCGTCCAGCATTCTGCGCAAGGCCATGGACGACGCCATCCCGCCCTTCGACTGAACGGAGGGGCGGGACGCCTTGCGATCTACCAAGCGTTCGGCCAGGCGCTCTACCAGCGCAGGCTGGGCAGGCCGTAGGTCGGCTGGTGGCCGGAAGCCGCTGCGGCGGCGGCCAGCTTGGCCGGATCGACGGCTGCGCCCCAGGCGCCGCCCAACTCTTCGCGATGAATGCCGAAGGTAACCAGCGCGACGTCGATCCCGGCGGCGTTGGCCCCGGCGACGTCGGTGCGCAGGCTGTCGCCCACGGCCAGGATGCGCCGCTTGTCCTTGATGCCCATCAGCGACAGGCAGCGGTCATAGACCGGGGCTTGCGGCTTGCCGTGCCAGAACACCTCGCCGCCCATCGCCTCGTAGCGCTGGGCCAGCGTGCCAGCGCAGATGACCATCTGTTCGCCGACCATCACGATCAGGTCGGGGTTGGCGCAGACCATCGGCAGGTTGCGGCGGCGGCAGGCCTCCAGCGCCGGCTCGTAGGCCGACAGCGGCTCCCCGAAGTCGACGATGCCGGTGTTCACGACGAAATCGGCCTCTTCCGGCGATGCTGCGAGCGTGTAGTCCAGCCCCTCGTACACGTCCATGTCGCGGTCCGGACCGATGTGGTAGAGCCGCCGGCCCAGTGCTGCGTGCCACGGGTCGTCGCGGTCGCGCAGCGCGTCGTAGGCGGCCTCGCCCGAGGTCATGACATGGTGGTAGCGCTCGCGCCCGATCCCCATGCCCTCCAGCTTGGCGACGACGCCGCCGGTGCGGCGCGGCGCGTTGGACAGCAGGCAGATCACCTTGCCCGCCGCGCGCAGCCGGTCCAGGCACTCCGGCACGCCGGGATAGGGCTGTTCCCCGTCGTGCAGGACGCCCCACAGGTCGAGGATGACCCCGTCGTAACGGTCGATGACGGAGGCGATGCCGGAAAGCTGGACGATGTCGGTCATGATGTCCGGTGGTGTGACGGGCGGGAGAAGGAGCGGCGGCTCAGCGGCGGCTCAGCGGCCTTGCGTGGGGCGATTGGCCGGAGCGCGTTTGGGCTCGGCGAGAAGCTCCGCATAGACGGCCAGCGTGTCGGCGCACATGCGCTGCTTGGTGTAGCGCTCGGCGACGAAGGCGCGGGCGCGGGCGCCGATGGCGTCGCGCTGCTCCGTCGTCAGGGACAGCGCCTCGTCCAGCGCCTTGGCCAGCGCGTCGGGATCGGCGGGCGGCACCACCCAGGCGGTCTCGCCGGGAATCACGGTTTCCTGATAGGCGCCGATGGCGGAGACGATCACCGGCCGGCCCATCGCCTGCGCCTCGACGATCACCCGCCCGAAGGCCTCCGGCTCCTGCGAGGCGGAGACGACGACGGTGGACAGCCGGTAGGCGGCGGCCATGTCGTTGCAGTGGTCGGTCATCGTGACGACGCCCTCCAGCCCGGCGCGGCGCACCTGCTCCTCCAATTCCTGCCGGTAGCCGGTGCGGCCCTGGTCGGACCCGACGAGCAGCGCGCAGACGTCCTTGCGCCCCAGCTTCGCCAGCGCGTCGATCAGCACCGTCTGGCCCTTCCAGCGGGTCAGGCGGCCGGGCAGCAGGATCACCGGCTTGTCGTCGGGCAGGCGCCATTTCTGGGCGAGCTGGATCATCCGAGCGGAGTTGACCCGTTCCGGCGCGAAGGACAGCGGGTCGATGCCGCGGTGGATGGTGCGGATGACCGCCGGATCGACCGCGTAGTTCTCCAGGATGTGGCGGCGGATGAAGCCGGAGATGGCGATGATCCGCTCGCCCCGCGCCATCACCGAATTGTACCAGCGCTTCAGCCCGTTCTTGTAATTGTACGGTGCGTGGAAGGTGGTCATGTAGCGCGCGCCGGTCGCCTGGCAGGCCAGCCAGGCGCTCCAGGCCGGGGCGCGGGAGCGGGCGTGCACGATGTCCACGCCGTTCTCCCGGATGATCGCCTCCAGCTTGCGCGCGTTGCGGCGGATGACCAGCGGGTTCTTCGAGGCCAGCGGCAGGGTGATGTGGCGGATGCCGGCGCGGTCCAGCTCCGCCGCCATCGGCCCGCCTTCGGACGCCACCAGCGGCAGCGCCCCGGCCTGGGCCAGCGCCAGCGCCACGTCGATGCAGCCGCGCTCGGCCCCGCCGGTGACCAGCGCCGGAAGCACCTGGAGAACGACGGGGCGGCGCCCGCCCGCCGCGAAGGCGCCGGCCGGGTTGCGCGGGTCTTCGCCGGTGCTAAGCTGGGATTCGACGTCCATAGTCACAGATTCCTAAAGTCCTGGCCCACAGAGGTGTCCGATCATGACCGAACCCGCAGCCGGCCCCGTCCCGTCGCCGGGCGGCGCGCACCATAGCCTGAAGCGCGGCGCCGCGACCATAGCCTATCGTCACACCCCCGGCCGCGACCCGGAAGGTCTGGCCCCCGGCGTGATGTTCCTCGGCGGCTTCATGTCGGACATGACCGGCAGCAAGGCGCTGGCCCTGGAGGCCTGGGCGGTGGGCGAGGGGCTGTCCTTCACCCGGTTCGACTATCAGGGGCATGGCGCCTCCAGCGGGCGGTTCGACGAGGGCACCATCGGGCTGTGGGCCGACGACGCGCTGGCCGTGCTGGACCGCGTCACGGTGGGGCCGCAAATTCTCGTCGGCTCCTCGATGGGCGGCTGGATGATGCTGCTGACCGCGCTGCGCCGTCCGGAGCGGGTGGCCGGCTTGGTCGGCATCGCCGCCGCCCCGGACTTCACGGAGGATCTGATGTGGGATCTCTTCGACGAGTCCGTCCGCCGCGAGATCCTGGAGGCGGGCCGCTGGCTGCGGCCCTCCGACTATGGCCCGGAACCGCAGCCGATCACCCGCGCCCTGATCGAGGATGGGCGCAACCATCTGCTGTTGCGCCAACCCATTGCTTTCGACAAGCCGGTGCGCCTGTTGCACGGCATGGCCGACCCCGATGTGCCCTGGCAGGTCAGCCTGACCTTGGCCGATCGGCTGAGCAGCGCGGATGTGCGGGTGACGCTGGTGAAGGACGGCGATCACCGCCTGTCGCGCGATCAGGACATCGACCTGCTGTGCCGCACGGTGGGTGATCTGGTCCGCGGTCTCGACTGAGGAAAGGGGGCTTCGATCCGCCTCGCGGATCATCCCTAAGGCGGTGCAAGATTTTTCCAAAAAAGTGATATCAGGGGCTTGCGCGCCGCCTTCGGGCTGGATATAAACGCGGCCTCTGCGGAGGGGTGGCCGAGTGGTTGAAGGCGCACGCCTGGAAAGTGTGTATACCTCAAAAGGGTATCGAGGGTTCGAATCCCTCTCCCTCCGCCAGTTTTCTTCTGTTTGCTCACGCGCCTGATTTTCTTGTGTATTCCCTAGAAAAGCAGGTGGGCGGAAGGCGCGGATGGGGCACGGTTCGGCCCTCCGTCAAGCCGTCGGCGACGGTCAAAAGAGCCTCCGACGACATCTCTGTTCACGACTCGCCAACGGGCTTTCAACGCTCCTGTTGTTGATGGCAGTGCCGCTCCCGTACCGAACACAGTGCCGCCGTGGACCCTTCCAGAGGCCATGCTCGGGGCTGAGCAGCGGGCGGTTCACGTCATGCCCAATGTCCGAGACATCGCGGCTGCCCGGAACCGGAGTTGAGCCAAATCTGGCATCGTGGCGGAGGCGCTCGATGGAAACCATCGAGCGCCTTGCGCCTCACTGGCCGAGGGTCAGCTGGATGGCTTTTTCCAACTCCGCCTTCTTCTTTTCCAACGCTTGAATCTGCCGGTCCTTGTCGGCGGCGTCGGCCGGTGTGGAGGCCCCGCCGGCCTTCATCTTGAAGTCCAGCTCCGTGATGTCGCGGTTGAGGTCGTCGGCTTCCGCCCGCATCCGCCGGTATTCGGATTCGCTCAGCTTCTTGCTGCGCCGGGCGCGGTCGAGATCCTGGCGGACCGTGCTCAACTGCGTCTGGGCCGCGGCGATGCGGCGCTCGTTGCGGTCGATGTCGCGCTGGGTGGACACCAGCTGGTCGTTGAGATCGGTGTTCTGCGCCTTGGCGGATACATACTGCTGGCGTGCCGCGGCCTCGCGCGCCTGCGGCCCGCCGGCGCGCAGGTCGGCCTTCTGGTCGATGTAGGTGCTCACGCAGCCGCTCAGCAGCAGGGTCAGGCCCCCGGCAAGGAAGATGGCTCTCGTCCGTCCGATCATCACGGTGCCCCTTAAACCTTGGAGATCGTCAGGGCGGCGTTCATGCCGCTGACATTCTCTTCGAGCTGAGCGATCTGCGTGTTCAGCTCCGAGATCTTGCTGTTGAACTGCGTGGTGGAAGCACCATTGCTCGCCATCTGCAGGCTGGCCTCCTGGTAGTTGTCGCGCTTCTTGCGCAGCGACTCCAGCGACGCCTGCATCAGCCCGCGGTTGTCCTCCAGGCGCTTGCGCTCGCTCTCCAGATTGGCGAGCGAGGTCTTGCCGGACTTGTATTCGGCGGTCGTGCGTTCCAGACGGGAGCGCGAGTCGGCCAGCACTTGGTTGGAGCTGTTGACCAGCGCCTTCAGCCGCGTGTTGTCCGCGTCGACGTCGCGGGTCATCGCCTCGACCATGCGCACGCGGTTGTTGCCGGATTCCTGGGCCTTGGCGGTGATGTAGCCATCCACGCCGCCGGCGATGCCGCCGGCCACGCCGCCGATCAATGCGCCCTTGGCGATGTTGCGGGAGTCGCCGGTCAGGGCGCCGGCCAGCGCTCCCACCAGGATGCCGGCCAACGCGCCCGCGGCGGCGCCGCCGGCCACCGTCTCGTTGAAGACCTGCGAATCCTTGCAGAGCTGCATCTCGGCGGCCGAGAGCTGGGCCGTGCTGCTGGAGCATTGGCCGGAGGCGGTGCTGTTGCCCGTCGTCGCGCACGCCGACAGCAGCAGCGATCCCGCCAGCCCGACCGCGATCGCCCGGCCGGCCCGGCCGGTGGTTAAGTGAGGCCGCGAAGCGGTGTGCGAAGCCATGATGTGGTCCCCCTTTGTGGCGTCGTTTCGGTCGTCTTGGTCATGGCGCCGGGATTTCCCCCAGCGTGTTGGGTCGGTCGAGCTTCCCGTCGGCGCGCAGGCGGGCCGCGTGCCGGATGCAAAGGTCGATGAAGCCGTTGAGCGCCGCGAGGTCGCGCGCCTCGAACTCGCGCTTGAGCCCTTCGGCCTGGGCCAGCATCAGGCTCTCCGGATACTCGGCGTTCAGCTGCGTGAGCGTGTCGATGTAGTAGCCGAGGTTGAAGTCGAGCGCCGCGCGGTCGGCCTCCAGGGCCCGGCGGATGCCGTCCTTGAGCTGCTGGTTGGCGGTCGACAGCGCCTCCATCTGGCGTTCCTTGGTGGCGATGATGCGCTTGTCGTCGGCCAGCTTGCGGGCGAGATACGCGCCGACGCGGATCTCGCTGCGGGCGGCGCGGGCGCGCTGCTCGTTGCTGGTCTGGATGCTGGACTTGATGACGGTGGACAGGTTCCCGATGCGCTGCTTGAGGGCCGGGTCCTCGACCGCGGCGCGGAGCACCTCGACCTCCTTGACCGGGTCGTCCTGCGGCCCGGCGATGGCCGCCGCCGCGGCCTTCGGCAGATCCTCCCACGCCTTGCGCACCGTGCCGATGCGCTGGGTGGTGGGCAGGCTCGGGGCGGCGAGGGCGAGGCGGAACCCGGTCGAGGGGGAGCGGCGTTCGCCGCGCTTGTCGACCGGGACGAATTCCTCCCGCGCGGCGCTGCGGATGTCGGCCAGCGGGGTGCGGAAGTCGCCGCCCTTCACCGTCTGGCCGCCGGCCTGCCCGTGCAGCCGCGACAACTTGTTCAGGCGGAAGGGGTCGAGCACGAACTCACCGGCGTTGCCCAGCATGTCGTACAGGCCGAGCGGATTCGGCTTCAGCAGGCCGACGGCGTTCAGCTCGTTGTTGGCGGACTCGCTGCCCTGGAACCAGACGTAGCGCGCCGGCCCTTCCGGCATCGGGAAGGCGGGCTGCACGAAGACGCCGTCCGACACCGCGATGCCGCCACGCGCGGCGAACTCCCACTCCGCCTCGGTGGGCAGGCGGACGAAGCCGGACGCGCCCTCCTCGGCCGGCAGGCGGTCGGTCGCGTTCTTGACCAGCCACGTGGCGTAGGCGCCCGCGAAGGCCACGGCCTCCGCCCAGGTCACCTGCACCTTGGGCAGGCGGGCTTCCTCGCCCGGCTCGGCGCAGGCGCCCGACAGCGCGTCGAACTGCTGGCGCGTCACCTCGTACTTGCCGAGATAGAAGAAGCGCAGGTTCCGCGCCTTGGAGTCGGTGAAGCCGCCGGCCACATAGTCGCGCCGGCTGTTTTCGGAATAGGCGAACTTCGCCTCGCCGCCGCCCAGCTCGACGCGCCGGTCGTCCAGAACCCCCTCGGCCGGCACAGCCACCCTGCGGAAGGTCATGGCGCCGCCGCAGGGCATGGGAAGGACCAGATCCTCCTTGTCCGGCTGCGGGTTGTAGAGGGCTTCCGCCCAGTCCGGCTTGGCCGGCTCGGCGGCGAGGGCAGGAGCGGAAGCGGCGGCAAGCAGCGCCGCCAGCACGGGCAGGATCGATGTGCGGTCAGACACTGCGCAGTTCCTCGCTGGTTTCGATGCGGCGGCAGGCGAGCCCGATGGCCGCCGCCGGCAGGAGCGACAAGGCGAGCGTCAGCGCCGCCGCCGCCAGCAGGTCCGGCGCGCCGAGCCGGCAGGCCGCCTCGCCCGACGCGATGCTCTCCTGGAAATGCCCGTTGATGGTCGCCGCCGCCCCGGCGAAGGCCGCCGCGGCGGCAAGGCTGCCGATCAGCGCCAGGATGGCGGCCTGCGCCACGGGGAAGGCGACCAGCCAGCCGCTGCCGTAGCCGGTGAGGTTGAGGATCGCCAGATCGCGCCGCTTGCGGCGCAGATTGCCCCACTGGCTGGCGGTCACCGCCACCACGTAGCCGGCCACCGACAAGGTTGCGATGATCAGCAGGATGGCGCGCAGGTTGCGGTCCAGCGTCAGGGTGGAGGCGATCTCGGCGTGGCGGGTGGCAACGGCGATGCCGTTGGCCTGGAAGTCGGCCGCAAGCGCCTGCACGTCGCGGATCGAGCGGGCGTAGAGCCGGAACAGCGGGTAGTCGGCGGCCGGTCCGGCCGGGTCGCCCGCCGTGGCGCCGAGCGCCGGCACCGCCTTCCCGTCGCGGAAATCCTGCACCGCCTGCACCAGCGGCAGGGTGGCGAAGGCGCTCATCCCGCCGTCGCGCTGCGCGGGCAGCACGGCCACGACGCGCAGGGGAAAGGCCAGCGGCTCGGCCTTGCCGCCGCGCGTGCGCTCGGCGTAGGCGGTCACCATGGCGCCCGTCGTCACGCCCAGCCGGCCGGCGGCGCGGGAGCTGAGGATCACGCCGTCCATGGCCGCCGCCGCGGCGTGCGGCCCGGTCACCGGGTCGCCGGGGGCGGTGGGCAGCAGCGTGACGCGCGCCTCGCCCCGTCCATCGGATTGGCCGCCGGATTGGCCCCCCGATGCCTCGTCGCGCAGCAGGTCGATCTGGCCGGCGATCTGCCGGGTGGCGGGCATGACGAAATCCACCTCGGGACGCGCCGCCATGGCGGCGAACCACGCGTGGTCGAAGCGGTGGCCGCCGGTCACCTCCGGCACGACGAGGCGCATGGCCGGGTCGCGGTTCAGCCGGTCGATCAGCGTGCCGATGGCCCCCTGCTGCAAGCCCGCCAGCACCAGCAACGGCGTCAGCACGGCGGCGATGGCGATCACCTGGCACAGCGCGATGGGCCATTCGACCCGCAGGTCGGCCAGCGCGAGGCGGAAGAGCTGGGTGACGCGCGCCATCATGCCGCCGCCTCGGCCTTTGCGGAGTCGTGGCGAACCACGCTCGCTCCGGCGCCGGTCCGGCATTCCACCACGGTGAGGCCCGTCCGCTCGGCGAGGCGGTGGTCGTGGGTGACCACCACCAGCGCCGCCTTCTGGAAGCGGGCGACGGCGCTCAGCAGCTTCATGGTTCCCTCGGCCAGCGACGGGTCGAGCGACGCGGTCGGCTCGTCGGCCAGGATGACCGCCGGCTGGTGCGCCAGGGCGCGGGCGATGGCGACGCGCTGCCGCTGCCCGATGGAGATCTGCCGGGGGAGCCGGCGCCCCAGCTCGGCCACCCCCAGCGTCTCCATCAGCGTCACCGCCGGGCCGGGGCAGGGCAGGCCGAGCGCCCGGCGCGTCAGCAGCACGTTTTCGCGCACGGAGAGGAATGGCACCAGCCCGCCGGTCTGCAGAACATAGCCCATGTGGGCGGCGCGCAGCGCGGTCAGCCGGTCGCGCGCTCCGCGACGCCACAGCGCCATCACGTCGACCGGTTCGGCCAGCGTCCCGGCCAGCGTCCCGGCCTGGGGCATGCGCAGCGTGAAGCGCCCGGCCCGCGTGGGGGCGACGATCAGTGACAGCAGGTCGAGGGTCGTGCTCTTGCCGCAGCCGCTCGGGCCGACCAGGGCGATCTGGTCACCGGGGCACAGGGTGAAGCGCTCCACCGCCAGCCGGAACCGGTCGCTTCCGGCGGCGCGTTCGTGAACGCAGTCCTGGAGATCGACGAGCGGTCTGGTCATGTCGTCAGGGCAGGCTGTCGAGCGGCACGGGATAGACCGCGTCGCCGGCCGAGGCCTTGTCGTGCAGCGTCACCCAGCGGTCCACGTCGTCGTGGAAGCGCTGGTACAGCGCCACCTTCGACTTCACGTCGTCGATGATCGCCTGCTGCTCCCCCACCCCCATGCGGGCCCAGCCGTCCGGGTCGATGGACATGATGCGGCTCTGATAGGGCAGGCCCTCCAGATACTCGCCCATCAGGCCGGTCTCCTCCAGGTTGCGCGCCTTCCCCTGGGCGATGCGGTTGGGGTCGCGGCCCATGGCGGCGGCGGCGCTGCGCAGCTGGTTGAAGAAGTCGCCGGGGTCGATCTGCCCGCGCTCGCCGGCCTCCACCACCTTGCGCAGCGTGGCCTGGAGGTCGCTGATCTGGTTCTTGGTCAGCAGGACGCGCACGCTGAAGGACGCGATGTCCGGCTTGCGGAAGTCACGGTCGGACGCCCACGCCTCGAACATGGCCGGCGCTTTGGTGCCCTGCACCTCGCCGAGGTAGGCCAGACGCATCGCCTTGCCCACGTCCTCCGCCGCCTTCGCCATGCGGTCGTCCGCCGGGGTGGCGGGCTGCGCGTCGGGCTTGGCTGCCGCCTGGGCGGTCTTCACCTGATTGACCAGCAGCTCGGACAGGCGCTGCACCTGGCTGCGGAAGGCCTCGGCGTCGCCGGCCTCCACCGGGAAATAGAGGGAGCCGACGTTGGGGAAGTTGCTCAGCCGCTCATATTGGGAACGGGCGGTCTGATGGTCGTTGCGCCCCTCGGCGGTCTGAAGGTGCAGCACGTAGATGGCGATGCGGTTCTCCAGCGCGAGCTGGCGGATCTGCGCCGTGGACAGACCGGTGCTGGCCAGCGGCGACGTGCCTTCGCGCGAGCTGGCGTCGGTGAACCAGATGACGTAGCGGCCGCCGAACGGCTTCCAGTCGATCTTGCGGATCGCCTGCTCCAGCCCGGCGTAGCCGTCCTCGGCGTAGGCGCGGGTGGATGCGGCGGAGGCGGACACGCCCTTGATCGAGTCGAAGAAGGCGGACTTGGTCGCCGTGCCGTTGGGGTCGGCGAAGGTGCGGGTCAGATACTCGACCCCCTTGGACTTCTGCGGATCGTCGCGATAGCCGATCATGCCGAAGCGGACGCGGTCGTTCAGCTTGGCGGCCTCGACCTGCTGGAAAACCTGCTCGATGGCCGTGCGCGCCCGATCGATGTAGGGCTGCATGGAGGAGGTGGCGTCGACCAGGAACACCACGCCGGAACGGAAGTCGGCCAGCTCCGCTTCGGGATTGCCGCGGCGGGAGGGGGTGGGGGCCAGCGGCTCCGCCTTCTCCTTGGTCACGGAGGCGACGCGCACCGTGCGCACCCGGAAGCCGGATTTCAGCACCGTCGAATTCGCCTCGAGGATCGGCAGCAGGTAGAACTGCTTCTGAAGATCGATGAAGGTCTCCGGCTCGGCCGAAATGATCGGGCTGTCGGCCGGCACCGCGCCGGACGCCACCTGCTGGCGCGCGGCCTCGGCATCGACCAGCAGCCGGTCGGAGTTCAGCAGGTCGACGAGGCCCTTGCGGTCCTTGAAGAACAGGACCCGCTCGCGGTTGGCCGGGTTGGTGAAGGCCATCACCAGCGTGTGGCGCCAAGGGATGGTGTCGGCGGCCTCCACCCAGCCGGCGGTCTTGCCCTCGCTGTCCGCGCCCACCTCAAGGAAGCTCTTCCCGCCCTGCTCCTTGCGGTCGTAGACGAAGAAGACGGACATCGGCGGCACGGTCTTGCCGGTGCCGCCGGGGGAGGCGGCCAGCACCGCGCCCGGCCGGGTCAGCACCCGCTGGTGCAGCGCGGTCTTGCCCTCGATCAGCAGCGGCGTGCGCTTGCCGGTGGCCTGCGCCAGCGCGGGCGCGGCCGTGCCGGTCAGCAGGGCGACGCCGAGGGCGGCGGCCGTGAAGGCACGGAAGGATGCGGCGCGGAAGGATGCGGCATGGATGGGTGCGGCGGTCATTTCGGCAGTGCCTCCTTGGCCTGGGCGTGCCCCTGGTCGGCCGCCTTGCGCAGCCATGCGAGGCCGGCGTCCGGCCCCTGCGGGTCGTCGGTCTTGCCGCTCATCAGCAGCCGGCCGTAGCGGAACTGCGCCTCGGCATTGCCGGCCTCGGCGGCGCGGCGGTACCACTCGGCGGCCTGGGTCGGGTTGGCCGCAGGCAGCGGGCTGGTGTCGGCGGAGTGGGTGGCGGGGTCGTACATCGTGCCCAGCGCGATCGCCGCCTCGGCGTTGCCGCGCTCGGCGGCGTGGCGGAACAGCAGGAAGGCGCCGTCCAGCGCCTTGGCCTGCCGGAACCGCTCCCCGGCCGCGTAGGCGTCGCCGGCCGGCGTGCCCTGCTGCACCAGCTTGCGCGCCTCCTCGACGGTCGTCGGAGGCAGGGCGGGCGGCAGGGTGGGCTTGGCCACCTCGGCGACCGGCGCCGGTTCGGACTCCCCGTTCTGCATGAGGAACCAGCCGCCGCCGGCGAGCGCGGCCAGCAGCAGCACGCCCGCGGCGATGGCGCCCCATGGCAGCGGCTTGCCGGTTCCGGCGGACCCGGTGGGGCGCGGCCCCGTCTCGATGTCGATCGGGATCTGGGGAGCCTGCGGCTCCTGCGGTTCCAGCGGTTCCGCCGGGCCGGCCGGCGCTTCGCCGCCCGTCTCCTTCGGCCATTCCGGCCCCTGCGGCGGCGTCCACACGGGCGGGGTGGACTTGCCGCGGATGGCCTTCCACACCAGCCGTTCCTCCACCACCGCCCCTCCGGCGCCGCGCACCCGCATCACATAGGGGATGTTCGGGCGCAGATGGGCGGTGACGCCGTGGTCGAGGTCGAAGGACAGCCTGCCCTCGGCGCGCGTGACGGTTTCCGGCGGAAACCAGAAGACGGCGCTCTTCCACGGATCGTCCGGCGTGCGCGGATCGAGGTGCTTGGCCTTGTCCACCCCGCCCATCTGGTGCAGCAGTGCGATCTCGACCGGATCGGGGAAGCGGTCGGGCGGGCCGATCACCTCGATCAGGGCTCGGCCGCCGGGGTAGGTGGAGGGTTGGGTCGCGCGCGCGGGCATGGCTGGACGGTCCGTCAGGCGGTGATGGGGGTGGGCTGCGCGATCGCGATGGTCGCGAGGATCTCGCCGAGCGCGCGGTTGTGGGCTTCGCCGATCTCACGGCCTCCGGCGAAGCTCACATTGTCGAGACCGAGCTGGCGGAAGGCGACGCCCCAGTCGATGAAGCGGTCGCGCTCCATCGGCAGGCGCCGGCCGTCCAGCGGCGGCAGGCCGGCGGGCACCGGCGGCGGGGTGAAGATGGCGCGCGCGCGGGGCTGCGGCGCCTCGGGAAAGCCCGGGCGGGCGGCCTCGTCCAGCCCGGCGAATCCCAGGCCGGCGACGTAGTCGTTGAGCCGCATCATGGCGATGCCGACGGCGCGGTCCACCACGTCGTCCCAGCGGGTGTGGGCGGCCTGCACCTGGGCGCGCACACCCTCGGCGATGGCGTCGCCCAGCCCGCGGCGGTGGGCGCCGACGATCACCTCCTGCACGAGATCGTCCAGTGCGGCGGCCGGCAGGCCGAGCCGCGCCAGCAGGCCGGCGTCCTGCGACAGGGCGCGCAGATGCTCGGTCCAATGGTTCATCACCTGCTCGGCGAAGACCGCGGGACGGTCGGCGGCCGGCCGGCGGGCTGGCGGCGGCGCTTCCGCCGGGGCGACGGCCGGCGCGCCCCAGGGATCGTCGTCGGGCACCGGCGGCGGGGCCTCGGCCGGAGCTGGGGCGAAGCGGTCGAGCTTCAGCGCCGCCGCGTTCAGGAAGATCTCGCGCGCCGTGGCCTCGCGGACCTGCAGGCGCTCCAGCAAATGGCCGAACAGCGTGTAATCCGTCGGCTTCATCGCCTGGTTGAGGCGGACGCGGGTGGCGTTCAGCGCCTGCTCGCGCTCCCGGCGCGAGGCGTCGTCGTCGGCGTGGTGGAAGCGCCTGAGGTTCGCCTCGAGGTGCGCCGCCTCCTCCTGCAGCCGCTGGCGGATCTGCGCCTCCTTCAGCGCCGGGTCGAGCACCGCGTTCAACCGGTCCACGAGGAAGGTGACGCCGCCGTCGTTGGGCATGAAGGCGGCGTCCCACACGGTGCCGCGGTCCGCGACGTGACGGGCGCACAGCGGGGAGTTCTCGAAGGCGGCGCGGTATTCCGCGATCATGTCGGCCTGGGCGGCGGACGGCCCGGCCTCGACCAGCCGCTGCTGGTCGGTGTAGTCCATGAGATGGAGCTGCTTCATGCCGGGATTGCGCAGGAACAGCGTGTTGGCGAAGGGCTTGCCGTCCCAGTTCTCCGGCCAGCCGTCCTTGCCATACAGCTCCAGGAAGGAGGCGCCGAGGCGGCGGTCCCACTTGCCGCGGCGGGACTCGGCGGTTTCGCCGCCCTTCTCCACGAACTCCAGATCGAACTTGGTGAGCATCAGGAACAGCGCGGTGCGCGCCCGGGCGCGCGCTTCCGGCGTGGCGCCGTGGGTCACCTCGATCCAGCCGCGCACCATCGGGGCGAGGTCCTTCACCTCCGCCGTGCTGGGCGGCATGCACAGCAGCATGGCGGTCAGCTCGCGCTCCTCGGTGAAGCGCTGGAACAGGTAGGCGATCTTGCCGCGCAGCAGCAGTTCGCGGACCTGGGCGGTCCGCTCCCCGTCGTCCGAGGGCAGGCAGGGGAGCTTGAGGCGCGAACGCGCGCCGGGAAAGTCCAGAAGGTCGGTGTGCTGGAAGAAGGGCCAGGGCGTGTCGGCCATGACGATCTTCAGTTCGGCCACCAGCGCCGTCAGCGTGGCGCGGGGCAGCGGCACCGGGGCGCCCGCCGCGCTGCCGCTCAGCGGCCGGACGCTGACGAGGTCGCGCGCGTCCTCCGGCGTGCCGAGCGCGCGCTTCAGCACTTCGACGTCGATGATGCTGGTCTCGCGCGGCACCAGGGCGGTCAGGGCGGCGCGCGCGTCCGGCGCGTGGGAGAGCCGTTCGAGCGCGCCGGCCAACGTCAGGAACAGGTCGGTGAAGGCGCCGAGATTGCCCCAGAGCATGGCGAACAGCCGCGCCCGCCCGGCCAGGGTCAGGCGGGCGGCGTGGCGGATCACCCCTTCCCAGTAATCGGTGTTGTCCAACGCGCGGATGCGCGCCGCGAAGTTGCGCTGGAAATATTCGCCGAGGTCGTACAGCGCGATCTCGTCGAGATGCGCCGCCGGGGTTCCCGTCGCCTCCGCCTCGGCGGTCGCCAGCACCTGCCGGATCTCCGCCTCGTCCGGCAGCTTCACCGTCATGTTGTTGGGGTCGAAGTCGGACAGGAAGCTGTTGGCGAGGATCTTCACCAGATCCGTCTCGCTGAGCAGCCGCAGTTCCACCGGGTGCTCCGGGTCCACCGGGCCGTCGCGGTGGACCGTGAAGCGGGTGACGAGGCCGGTCGATTCACGGTCGCCGGGCGGGTTGATCTCGGTCAGGAAATCCTTCCTCTCGCGGCCGAAGTCCGCGGTCAGCGAGGAGGACCGGCTGCGCGCCAGCGCCGACACCAGATAGGACTTGCCGGCCTGGCTGGGGCCGAAGACGCCCACGCAGTTGCGCCGTCCGGCCGCGCCGATCAGCTTGCGCGCCAGATTCTCCGACCGGCGCGTCGCCGCGCGCAGCCCGTGCGCCTCGTTGGCGACGCTGACCGCGGAGGCGCGCACCTCCTCGACCCAGCGGCGGGCCTGCCCGCTGCCCTCGGCGACGCGGCGCGCGGCGCCGACCAGATCCTTCGCAAACTCACTCACGTCGTCGCCTCACGTCACTTGTCGAGGAGGATGCCGGTGTCCAGCCAATAGCCCTGCTGGTCGTCGATGGATTGCAGCCGCAGCCGCAGCTTGTTCTTCGGCACGGTGCGGCCCAGTGCGTCGATGATCGAGGCCGGCTCGAAGCTGTCCACCACCTGCTTCTTCACGTCCCGCGCCCGGCGGCGCAGCGTGACGTTCAGCGGGGTGCGGGCGTTCAGCTCGGCCGCGACCTCGTTGTTGGCGTAGTCCAGGCTGTACATCCGCGTCGCCGGCCACCAATCCACCGGGAACTGCCGGAAGCCCAGCGGCATCGGCCCGCGGAACTGGAACGGCGCGTCGGGCAGGTCGTAGTCCTCGGCGTCCAGCCGCATGTCGCGGTAATAGACGTCGGCCTCCAGCAGGCGGTTGTTGCGGTCCAGCTTGCCGAAGAACTGCGCGGTCGAGCCCAGCCGCAGCGCGTCGGACCGGAAGTTGAAGTTCTGGAGCTGCCCTTCGCCCAGCAGGCAGATCATGGCGCCGACCGACGCCGTGGTCTTCGGGTCGCCGATGGTCGCGTTCTGGCCGCGGAACGGGTACCACTGGCCGACGCGGAAGCGATGCAGCGGCACGACGCGGTGCGGCGGCAGGGCGCCGGCCTCGACCAGTATGTCGCGCACCGCCGGCAACCGCGACGGCCGCCCGGCCAGCAGCAGGACGTCGGCGCGGTAGCGCCACACCACCTCGCTCAAGGCCCGCAGCATTTCCTGGAAGACCGAGCGGACGACCCGGTCGGTCTCCGCGTCGTCCACCAGGAAAATCACCTGCTGGAGGTCGAAGCCGCGCGCGCCCTGGCGCGCCGCCTCCTGGTTGATGTAGGCGACCACGGCGTCGTTGGGCTTGCTGTCGGCGGTGAAGAAGCTGGCGAAGGGCCGCAGCTCCGCGTCCCTGGGCGCGGTGAGGTCGTACGACTCGTAATGCGCCAGCATCCCCAGCGCGATGGGCGCCGCGACCTGCGCCGCGAACTGCTGGCGGCGCAGCTGGTCGGAAACGTGCATCTCGCCGTGATCGGCGCCGAGCAGGCGGTCCAGAACGGACTCGGCGCGCTCGTCGCCCAGGCCGGCGTCGGCGAGCGCCTGCCGGATCGGCTTCAGCACCAGCTCGCGCACCACCTGGAACAGCGCATCGTCGCCGGCGAGGTTGAAGCCCTCGCGGAATTCCTGCTTGGGGAACAGCGTGACGTTGGCGCCCTGGCCCTCGGCGCGGAAGCTGGTGATGACCAGATCCGTGGTGCCGCCGCCGACGTCCAGCGTCGCCACGCGCAGCGAGTCCCGTGTCTGCGGATCGGTGGCGTTGCCGGGGTGGCGCATCACGTCGAAGAAGGCGCGCGCGTCGCCGGAGTATTGCAGAGCCACCTGACCGTACAGATAGACCGCCTGGGTGGCGCTGGCCTCGTCCCATTTCAGGATGACCTCGGGCAGGCGCATGTCGGGCTTCGGCACCGGCTTCTGCGCGCCGTTCTCGTCGAAGTCGATGTCGGCGAGGCCCAGCGACAGGTAGGCGAGGTCGCGCGCGGCCTCGGCTTGCTGCTGGAGGATCTGCCGCTCGGCCAGGGTCATGGCGGTCGGCATGGTCATGATGATGCGGCGCAGCCGGCGCGGCAGGTCGGCGTTGCGCCGCCGCAGCCGGTGGGACGGCGAATTCATCATGCACAGCGCCTGGAGGAACACCTCGGCCAGCACGAAGGACATCAGGTTGCGCCGTGAATAAAGCGCGCGGATGGACGGGAGAAGGCGCATGTCCGCCCCCTCCATCGCCATGTCGATGCCGTGGATCGCCTCGCCGTAGTCGTTGATCAGCGTGGTGAAGGCCACGCCGGTCGCCACGGGCGCCTGCTCCCCGTGCACGTCGGCGGCGTTGAAGCGCCAGCTGTCCTCGCGCGCGTCCTCGTCCCACAGATAGCGTTTCGGCCCGGACAGGCCGGTCGAGCCCTCGCTGCCGCGCCGCAGGCTGGCGAGGCGGGTCGCCTCCGGTCCGACGCGGACCACCGTCGGCCAGGAGAAGGCGTCCGGCCGGCCGCTGCGCAGCGACAGATGCTCGCGTCCGAAGGAGGCGCGGCTGAACTCCAGCCGGCTCTCGAACGGGTCGCTGTAGACGTGTTCGGGGCGGCTGAGGTCGCGCAGCTGCAGCTTCACCGCCTTGGTGATGTCGGCGCCGAGCTGGTCCGGCTCCGTCTCGATCAGCAGGCCGCAGGTGCGCGAATTGCCGAGGTCGATGACCATGTCCACGTCCACCGGAGCCGGGCGCGGCTCGGTCGAGCGGTCCACCACCTTCAGCTTCGGCAGGATGTCCAGCGCGTGCAGAAGGTCGATGAAGGCCTTGTAGCGCGCGATGTGCTCGTGCGGGCCTTCCATGCGCTCCAGCAGCTCTTCCGAGGACAGCGGCTGGACGTGGCGCGACCCGGCGCGGCGGCGCTCGTCGCGCTCGACCATCTCCTTGAAGGCTTCCAGGCACCAGTCCTTGAACCACGGCTCCCGCAGGAACCAGTCCAGCGGGTCGCGGCGCGACGGCAGCGAGAAGCTGCGGCCGTTGCGGGCGTCCTCGGGGGACGGGGCGAGGTAGGCCTCCTCCTCGAAGAAGTCGGCCAGGTTGGTGTCCAGCGCCAGCACGAGGCGGTAGGCGTTGCCGTCGGCGTCCGGCTCGTCCAGCGCCACCAGGCAGCCGCGCGCCCAGTTGGTCGGGCCGCGGAAATAGCCCCCGCCCATCTCCTCGCGGAACAGCGGGATCGGCATCCAGTTGCGGTCCATCATCTGGACCACCTGCTGCACGTTGATCGAGTAGCGCTCCTGCCGATTGGTCTCCTCGTCGCCGCGGCGGACCAGGACCGGCATCGTGTCGTCATTCAGTGCCGCCGTCCGCTCCTCGAAGAAACCCCAGTCGCGCGGCACCGGAGCGTCCTTCGGCAGCGAGAAGCCAAAGTCCAGGAATTGGATTCCGCTCCCCGGAATCACGGAGACGAGGTTCGGAAACTTGGTCAACTCGTTCAACGGCATGCGCAGACCTCGAAAACCCGGCGTGAGCCTTTTGCCGGTAGATTAGACGGAAGACGCGGGCGCGCACAACGCGAGTGATCGCCGTATCGGACACGCGGAGCGGAAACCTAGCGCAGACGCTCGACCGGAACGCTGTAGCGGCTGTCGTCCCTGTTGACGCCGAAGCATTGGGTGCGCCCGGCATCGTCACGGCGGCAGGTGGTGCGCGAACGGTCGATGGTGCTGCCGTCCGGGCAGGTGGGGTCACCCAGTTCCGTCACTTCGAGTCCCGTGGCGCCGATCACCGCCTGAGCCTTGGCCCGGCATTCGGCGCCGTCGGCGCGGCGGACCACGACCTCGCCCTTGCCCTGTTGATCGAAGCGGTAGAACTGCTGGAGCGGCGTCTTGTCCTTCTGGTCCACCAGCCCGGTGCCGCTGCGCCACCAGCCTTCCAGGAAGGCGACGCTGCCGGTTCGCTCCGACTCGGGCGGGATGGCGAGGGCGGGCGGCTCGGCGCCGGCGGCCGGCGGACGCGGCGGGACTTCCGGAACCGGGACCGGCATGGGAGCGGGGGCTTCCGGTACCGGCGGCGTGGGGGGCGTCATTGTCGGTGGAGGCGCCGCCGACGGCTCGGGCGCTCCGGGATTCGGCACCGCCGGAACCGGTGCCACCGGAGCCGGTGTCGCGGGCGTTCCGGCCGCCGGACCCGACGGGATGGGCACGGCCGGGGTGAGCGTCGGCGTCGGCGCCGGCACCAGCGGGACCGCCGGCACGCCCGCCTCGGGCCGGGCCGGCTCGGCCTTGGTGTCGGGCAACCCGACGTCCGGCGGCGTCACCGCCGGGGTGGCGGGGCGCTCGATCCCCGGAACCTGGAGACCGGGCAGCGACAGGCCGAAGGGCCACCAGCCGCGCCACAGCGACAGCAGCAGGCCAAGCAGCAACAGGAGCGCGAGCAGGCCGAGCGCCCACGCCCACCACGGCCAGCGGGCGCCCGCCACCGGCGGCGTCACCACCGAGGCCGGCGGGGGAACCGACACCGGAGCCGAGGCCGGCATGGCCGGAGCGACGGTCAGCGCGTCGAACCCGGCGCCCTCGCCGTGGCGGAAGCCCCAGAAGCTGACCATCGGCTGGCCATCCACGAAGTACAGATGCTCGTCGTCCGGCACCAGCAGGGCGTTTTCCAGCAGGCTGGCGAAGGCCGCGGCTTCGCGCGACGAACCGGGCTGGCCGCGCAGGTCCGTCAGGTAGCCCTGGAACGCCCCGCGCATCTCGTGCAGCTCCATGGCGGCGGCCACCTGCTCGCCTTGCGGCAAATCGCGCCAGCGCCGCGCGGTTCCCGGCACGTCGGACAGCCAGCGGATGGCGCGCCCCTGCGGGTCGCGGTCCGGCCGCGCGAAATAGTTGGCGTAGCGCGCACCCAGCTTCTGGCGCACCGCCGCCTTGAGCTGGGTGTGGCTCAGATAGACCGGTTGCCCGAAGGCGCCCAGCGGCTGGAAGCGGTCGACCGAGTCGGCGACGAGGAGGGGACCGGTGCGCATGGAGGTCTGCATTGGTTTAGGGACCGCATTGACGGATGTCGGGCTGGCGCGTGGCCTGCTGCATCTTCTGCAGCATGTCGGCGCCCGAATTGGGCGACAGCACCTTGCCGCCTGTGGCTTTGGCGATGCACTGGACGGTCGCGCGTCCGCTTTGGTCGGAGAGGTCGATCACGTTGATGGTCACGCGCGGCTTGCGCGCCTTGATGGCGCGGGCGGCCGCGCAGGGATCGCCATGGCACGTGTCGTCGCCGTCGCTGACCACGATGATGGTCGCTTCGGCGTCGCTGGACACGATGTTGCCGGCGCGCTCCAGGCTGCGGGCGAGCGGCGTGCCGCCGGTCGGGGTCAGCCGCTGCACCTCACGCACCAGGGCGTCGCGCTCCGGTGCGGAATAGAACTTGTCGCGCCGCACGTCGGTGCAGGTGGTGAACTCGACGAGGGCGACCTCGACCGGCTTCGGCAGGCCCCGCACCATGTGCTCGATGGAGCGCCGCGCCATATCCATCCGGGTCTGCGGGCCGAGATGGCGCTCGTCCATGCTTTTCGAACCGTCGACGATCAGCACGACCTCCGGCTCGTCGCCGGGGGCGAAGGTGGGATTGCAGCTCTTCGGCTGCGGCTTCGTCTCGGCGGGCGGCGCCTGCACGGACTGCGCCTTCGGCTTCGGCGGGGGCGGCGCGGATGGTGCGACGTCGGGCGACGTCGGTCCGGGCGCGGGTGCGGCGGGGGGAGGCGACAGCTCCGCCCGTGGCGGCAGGGTCGGCGGGACCGGTTCAGGCGGCTGGGCCGCCGGCGGGACCAATGGCGGGATCGGTCCGCACTGCGCCAGTTCCTCCGCACGGGAGCGGTTCAGTTCGGCCAGTCTGGCGCGCAGGGCCTGCTCCTCGCTCTCCAGGGTGGCGAGGGCGTCGCTGTTGCCAACGGGTGCGGCCGGCACGGCTCCGGGGATCTCGACCGCCACCGGAGGCAGCGGCTCGCACGCCCGCAGCAGCAGGAACAGCAGCAACAGCGCCAGCAGCAGCGGCAGCAGCCATGTCAGCCAGCCCCGGAGCGTCCGCCGGGCCGGGGCGCCCGTGGTGGCGCCAAGCGCCCCGACTTCGGCGGCCGGCAAGACCGTTGAAGCCGCCGCGTCGACGGACCGTGGCCTTGCGGACTCCGTGCCGGATTCCGGGATGGAGGATGGCGCGCCTGCGCCGCCCGGCCTCGGCGCTCCCTCGGCCTCGTGCCCCCATTGGGTCAGCACGGGCTGACCGCCGACCTCGTAGAGATGGGCGCGCGACGGGCCGGGGGTGGCCAGAGCCTGTTCCAGAACCCGGCCCATCCGCTCGTCGGGCTGGCCCTCGGCCTTCAGCTTGGCGGCGAGCTGGGCGATGTCCGATTCGATCTGCCGGGCCTGTGCGGCCAGCCGCTCCGCGTCCTCGGCCGGCAGGGCGGTCAGCGGACGGACGGTCCCGGCCAGCGGCGCGTGCCAGTCGATCCGGCCGCCGTCCGGGCTGAGCAGCGGGCGGGCGAAGTAGCGGGCGTGCCGCGGCCCCAGCCGGTTGCCGAGGATGGTCGCCAGCTGCCGGTGCATGGACACCGCCGGTTCCCCCGGAAGCCCCAGCCGGCGGGTGCCGGATGAGCCCGTGCTGGTGATCCGTGTCCCGGCGGAGTCGGGCGCCGGGGCCGTGGGGGAGTCCGGCCGCCCGGACGGTGCTCCCGTAAACTCCGCAGCGGACGGGGTGGCGGGGGTGGGGCCGGACGGCGCGGTCGCGTCGCGCAGCCCCGCCGCTCCTTCGGCCTCGTGCCCCCACAGGGTCAGCACCGGCTGGCCGCCGACCTCGTAGAGATGGGGAAGCGGCTGGCCGGGGGTGACCAGCGCCAGTTCCAGCATGCGGCCCACCAGCTCGGCGGACTGGCCCTCGCCCTTCAGCTTGGCGGCGAGCTGGGCGATGTCCGATTCGATCTGCCGGGCCTGCGCGGCCAGCCGCTCCGCATCCTCGGCCGGCAGGGCGGTCAGCGGACGGGCGGTCCCGGCCAGCGGCGCGTACCAGTCGATCCGGCCGCCGCTGGGGTTGAGCGCCGGGCGGGCGAAATAGCGGGCGTGCCGCGGTCCCAGCCGGTTGCCGAGGATGGTTGCCAGCTGCCGATGCATGGACACCGCGAGTTGTCCATGCAGGCCCAACCGGCGGGTGCCGGAAGAGTCCGTGGTGGTGATCCGTGTATCGGCCATGGCCGTCAACCGCGCATTCTGGGTGAGGCTGTTGTTCGGGAGCGCGAAGTATAGGTCTGCATTTCGCGCGTTACAAACGAACCTTTGCCTTGCTAATCAATCAGAGCGTTTGATAAGAATCGTGGGGGGTGTGCGGAGGGACGAGGTCATGTCGGAGAGTGTCGCGGGTCGGGAGGCCGGCTCCGGAATACCCGCCCGGCGCTTGTGGCTCGCAACCACCTTGATTTTGCTCGTCCTCGTTCTGTTGCTCGCGGCTTACCTGCTGCTCCGCAAGCCGGCGGAGGTGGCGGTGCCCGCCCCCGTCGTCGCGGCACCCACGCCGGACCCGGCGTTCGCGGCGCGCGCGCGCCAGTTGGAGGAACTCAACCGCTCCCTGGAGGCCGAGATCGCCCGGCTGGGCCGCGAGCCTTCGCCGTTGGCCTGCCCTCCGGGAACCGTTCGGCGCGCCGGAACGCCGGCTCCGCAGGCGCCGGCCATCGCCGGGGCCGAGGTTCCGCCCCCACCTCCAACCTCGCCTCCAACCCCGCCGTCCGGCGGCGAGGCGGCGAAGCTGGCGGCGCCGGAGCTGCTTGGCCTGCTGGAGCGTGCGACCGTTCTGGTGGTGGCGGAGGACAGCATCGCCACCGGCTTCTTCATCGACGAGACGCGGCTGGTCACCAACCGTCACGCGGTGGAGAGCGCCAAGGACGGACGGGTCTTCGTCGCCAGCCGCAGCCTGGGGCAGGTTCGGCAGGGCACGGTGATCGGCGCCTCCTCCCAAGGGCCGGTGGGGGCCACCGACTTCGCTCTGGTCCGTCTGGACGACGGGGCGGCGGCCGGGGTGCTGCCGTTGACCTCCAGCTTCGGGAAGCTGGCCGGGGTCACCGCCGCCGGCTATCCCGGCCTGACCGTGCTGAACGACGAGGGGTTCCGCCGGCTGATCGGCGGCGACCCGCGGGCCGCTCCCGATCTGAACGTCACGCAGGGCGCCGTCCAGGCGATCCAGCAGCTTCCCAGCGGCGGCACGGCCATCGTGCACACCGCCTCCATCCTTCAAGGCAACTCGGGCGGGCCGCTGGTGGACGCCTGCGGCCGGGTGATCGGGATGAACACCTTCATCGCGGTGGACAAGCAGCAGTCCGGTCGGATCAGCTTCGCGCAGCCGACCGACGATCTGCTCGCCTTCCTGAAGCGGCACGGCGCCACGCCATCGGTGGATTCGCGCGCCTGCCCGTGACCGGAAACCGCGGCGCGCGGCCTATTTCCGCGTCTTCGTCCGACGCCGTGAGGCGAGAATCTCTTCGACGGTGACCGGGCGGAAATCCCACACATCCACGCCCGCGTCGAACTGCCGGGGCATGCCCTTCAGCTGGCCGTGGCTGTGGCCGTGCAGGTTCAGGGCGCCCTTGTACATGCCGTTCCAGGTGCGGAAGGCGTAATGGCACAGGACCAGCCGCCGCTCGCCCAGCAGAAGCTCCGCGTAGGGCTGGACGCTCGCCCAGCCGGGCAGGGCCAAGGTGGCGGGACCGTCGTTGTTGCCGGTGATCAGGTGTTTGGTGCCGTGCAGACGCTCCAGAAGCGCCGCCATGGCGTCCGGCTTGCGGTGCAGGGCGAAGTCGCCGAGGTGCCAGACCGCGTCGTCCGGGCCGACCGTGGCGTTCCAGTTGGCCGCCATGGCCTCGTCCATCTCCGCGACCGAGGCGAAGGGGCGGCGGAAGCGGCTGAGCGCGCCGGCGTGGCCGAAATGCGTGTCGCTGGTGAAGAAGACCGCCATCGGTGGTCCTCAACGCACCGGCGGCGCGGAGGGTTCCCCGCGCCGCCGGTATCCGCCGTGCGTCAATCGTGCTTGTGCCCGTCCGCCGACGGATCGAGCAGCCGGTGCAGATGCACGATGAAATAGCGGGTGTGGGCGTCGTCGATGGTCATCCCGGTGGCGCCGCGCCACGCCTTGTACGCCTCGTCGTAGTTGGGGAAGATGCCGACGATGTGGACCTTCGTCGGATCGACGAACTGATCGGAATCGGGACGGACGAGTTCACCGCCGAAGACGAGGTGGAGAAGCTGTTTGTCGGGCATGACGCGGGCATCCTTGCTTGGATGGGGTTGGGACGGAGTTGGCCTGATTTTTGAGTACGTCATATCCGTCGTCCGCCCGCTTCTTCAAGTGCAATGACAGTGCTGCGCCGTCACCTTCACCCCCAATCGTCGCTTTTTTTCCGAAAGCTGGGCAAAAGGCACCGCCTTGGGGCATAGTCCAGGGAAGAACAGAAGAAGCGAGGGGTGATTCATGGTTGTTGGTAATACCACAAATCGGACGAAGGCCCAGCGCGACGTGGCGGTCTGGGACTTGCCGACACGCCTGTTTCATTGGAGCCTGGTCCTTCTGGTGACGGTCGCGGTGGTCTCCGCCAAGACCGACCGCATGACCATCCATATGCTGGCGGGGGAGGCGATCCTGGCGCTCCTGCTGTTCCGGCTCGTCTGGGGGCTGATCGGCAGCCAGACGGCGCGCTTCAGCCACTTCGTGAAGGGTCCGCGCGCCGTCCTCGCCTACGCCTGCGGGATGCTCCGCGCCGGGCGCGGCGGCAAGGAACCCGCGCCGGTCGTCGGGCACAACCCGATGGGCGGGCTGATGGTGCTGGCTCTGCTGGGGGCGCTGACGCTCCAGGCGGTGGCCGGCCTCTTCACCTCCGACGACATCCTGGTGGACGGGCCGCTGGTGGCGCTGGCGTCGGGGGCCGTGGTGGCGGGTTTCAGCACGCTGCACCGCATCCTGGCCGACGGAATCCTGATCCTGATCGGCGTGCATGTGCTGGCCGTGCTGGCCTATCTGCTGGTCAAGCGGGACAATCTGATCCGCCCGATGGTCACGGGGCGGAAGGCGATCCCGGCGGGTGCGCCGGTCGAATCGCCGAAGCGCCGTCCGGCCACTCTGGCCCTGGCGGTGCTGGCCGCGGCAGCGGGGCTGGTGGCGGCGGTGGTGCAGGCGGGCTGAGGCTCGCCGCAAGGGCCCTTCCCCGCAACCGGCGGGGAAGGACTTGCTTGCGAACCAGCCGGATCAGTCGGCGCGGTAGCGCTCGTGGCAGGCCTTGCAGGCGCCGCCCACGGCGGCGAACTGCTTGGCGGTGGCGGCCTTGTCGCCGGAGGCCGCGGCGGCTTCCAGCCCCTTGGCGGCCGCCTCGTAGGCCTGGGCCTTGGCGGTGAAATCGGCGTTGTTCGCCCAGATGTCGCCCTTGGCCTTGGTGTCGCCCTTGTCGCTGCCCGCCGGGAACAGGGTGGGGATCTGGGTGGCGAAGGCGCTCATGCGCTGGGCGGCCGGGCCGACCTGGGCGACCTTGTCACTCCCCAGCAGGTCCTTGATCTCGGCCATCGCGTTCTTGCTGGTCTGGAAACCGTCCTTGCGCGCCTTGATCGAATCCTGGGCCATCGCCGTGCCGCCGACGAGGAGCAGGGCGGCCGTGGCGGCCAGCGTGACGCGGGTGAGCATGAAGATCCTCCGGATGATGGGATTGATTAGAAAGAGGTAAGATACCCCGTCCGCGGCGCGGGCTGTCAAGCCGGGCCTTTGCGGTGCAGCAAGCGGCTTTGGGGACGAAGAACGCGTCCGCCGGCCGGGAAACCGCGCTGCTCGGGGAGTGATCGGCTTGCAAGAGCAATAAGGCGGAAGTAAGGTCCCGCGTCGCGTTCGCGCGGACATACCAGTTTCCTCACCCCAACCTTCCGCCACCTTTGTCATTAGGGGCCAGTACGCCATGTCGATCATCGCGTCCCGTCTGTCGCGCATCAAGCCCTCGCCGACCATCGCCGTCACCCAGAAAGCCCGCGAGCTTGCGGCGGCCGGTCGCGACGTCATCGGCCTCGGCGCCGGCGAGCCGGACTTCGACACCCCCGACAACATCAAGGATGCCGCCATCAAGGCCATCCAGGCCGGCGACACCAAGTACACGGCCGTGGACGGCACGCCCGCGCTGAAGAAGGCCATCTGCGCCAAGTTCGAGCGCGAGAACGGTCTGACCTACGCGCCCGACCAGATCACGGTCGGCGTCGGCGGCAAGCAGGTGCTGTACAACGCCCTGATGGCGACGCTGAACCCCGGCGACGAGGTCATCATCCCGGCCCCCTACTGGGTGTCCTACCCGGACATGGTGGAACTGGCGGAAGGCACGCCGGTCTTCGTCTCCTGCCCGGCCGAGCAGGGCTTCAAGCTGCAGCCCGCCGACCTGGAGAAGGCGATCACGCCGAAGACCAAGTGGCTGATCCTGAACTCCCCGTCCAACCCGTCGGGTGCGGCCTACACGCGCGACGAGATGAAGGCCCTGACCGACGTGCTGGTGAAGCACCCGCAGGTCTGGGTGATGACCGACGACATGTATGAGCACCTGCTCTACGACGGCATCGAGTTCGTGACCCCGGCCCAGGTCGAGCCGGCGCTGTACGACCGCACGCTGACCGTCAACGGCGTGTCGAAGTCCTACGCCATGACCGGCTGGCGCATCGGCTATGCCGGCGGCCCGAAGGCGCTGATCAAGGCGATGGGCGTGATCCAGAGCCAGTCGACCTCCAACCCGACCTCCATCGCCCAGGCTGCCGCCGTCGAGGCGCTGAACGGTCCGCAGGACTTCATCGCGGAGCGCGCGGCGGTGTTCGCCCAGCGCCGCGATCTGGTGGTGTCGATGCTGAACCAGGCCAAGGGCATCTCCTGCCCGAAGCCGGAAGGCGCCTTCTACGTCTACCCGTCCTGCGCCGGCACCATCGGCAAGACGACGCCGGACGGCAAGGTGATCGAGACCGACGAGGATTTCGTCACCTACCTGCTGGAGTCGGAAGGTGTGGCGGTCGTCCAGGGTTCGGCCTTCGGCCTCGCCCCGCACTTCCGCATCTCCTACGCGACCAGCACCGAGGCCCTGGAAGAGGCCTGCAAGCGCATCCAGCGCGCCTGCGGCAATCTGAAGGACTGATGCCTGAAGGACTGATCCGCCTGAAGGACTGATCTCCGGCGGTTGCGACCGACGGAAAAGGAAGAGGGGGCCGCAAGGCCCCCTCTTTTCGTTTGTGCGCTGCTGATCTTATGCGCCGCGGTCGACGCCCGCGGCCTGCAGGGCCGGCGCGGCGTCCTTGGCCGACACCAGCCGCAGGACCAGGGCGCCCGCCGTCGCGGACAGGAGCGAGCCGGCGAAGACGCCCACCTTCACCGCGTCGCCCAGCTCCGGCGAGGTCGGGAAGGCCAGCGCGCCGATGAACAGGCTCATGGTGAAGCCGATGCCGCACAGCAGCGAGACGCCGTAGAGCTGCGCTGTGGTGGCGCCGGTCGGCATGCCGGCGAACCCGAGCCGGATGGTCAGCCAGGCGGTTCCGAACACGCCCACCATCTTGCCGATGAACAGGCCCAGCGCGATGCCCAGCGGCAGCGAACCGGTGAGGATCGAGGGACTCATGCCGGCGAAGGACACGCCCGCGTTGGCGAAGCCGAAGACCGGGACGATCAGGAAGGCGACCCAGGGGTGGATGCCGTGCTCCAGGCGGAGCAGCGGCGCTTGCGGGTCCGCCGCCTCGCCGGAGGAGGGGCGCAACGGGATGGTCAGGGCCAGCGTCACGCCGGCCAGCGTCGCGTGCACGCCGGACAGCAGAACCGCGCCCCACAAGCCCGCGCCCAGGACCAGATAGGGCAGGAGGGTGCGCACGCCGAACCGGTTGAGGCCAATCAGCGCCGCCAGGATCAGCGCCGCCACGCCGAGCGCGGGCAGGGACAGGTCGGCGGTGTAGAACAGGGCGATGATGATGACGGCGCCCAGATCGTCGATGATCGCCAGGGCCGTCAGGAAGATCTTGAGCGAGACCGGAACGCGCGGCCCGAGCAGCGACAGCACGCCGAGCGCGAAGGCGATGTCGGTCGCCGCCGGGATGGCCCAGCCGTTGACCGTGGCCGGGTTGCCGGCGTTGAAGGCGAGATAGACCAGCGCCGGCACCAGCATGCCGCCCGCCGCCGCGACCCCCGGCAGGATGCGGCACGACCAGGTGGACAGCTGGCCGTCCAGCATCTCCCGCTTGATCTCCAGCCCGACCAGCAGGAAGAAGACCGCCATCAGGCCGTCGTTGATCCAATGCCCGATGCTGAGCCCGAGGACGTAGGTGTGGAGCGTGTCGAAATAGGCGGCGGACAGGGGAGAGTTCGCCACCACCAGAGCGAGCGCCGCGGCGACCATCAGCAGGATGCCGCCCGAGGCCTCGTTGCTCATGAACTCCCTGATGAAGGCTGCCGGGCGCCGGCCGGCGGGTTGCCTGTGAGCATCCATGGCGCTTGTTTCCTTTCCTGGTTCGTCGGTCCTGATCGGCCGGAAGAACGGAGTTGTTGCGGAGTCCGTGAGGAAGCAATTTGTGAAAAGAATGTGGCGTCATGGGGGCTTCGCCATGACGCCATCGCAGGTTTCTTATCAGCTGCGCATTATCTTCAGCCGTGCGTCATCACATGAAGAATTTCGTGATGAGGACGTAGAGCGTCAAGCCGACCAAGCTGATCGTTCCGCCCCAAGCCCAGGCGAACTGGAGCTTGCTCGGCAGCAGATCGCGCTCGAAATCGCTGGTGAAGTTGTCCTTGACCGCCTTGATGGTCAGCCAGAACAGGACCGGCGAGAAGACCAGGGCCATGACTGAGGCGAGCTGGACCACGAAGATCGGCTCCGGCAGGCCGTAGACCACCGCGATGCCGGCGATCAGCCACGTCACCTGCATGCCGCGGTAGAGCAGTTTGCGTATCGCCGCGGTGTCCCAGTCGCGCTTCAGACGGACCACGCATTCCTCGAACAGGCGGGCCTGACCGTCGAAGTAGGTGAAGACGGTGGAGAACAGGGCGGCCACGCCGCCGGCGATGATGACCGGGAAGATCCACGCGCCGAAGGTGTCGGTGTAGATGCTGGCGATGGTCACGCCCATCTCCGAGCCCTTGGGCACCAGCCCTTGTGGGTGCAGCACCACGGCGCCGACGATCAGGAAGATCATGCCCGACAGCATCGAGATGATGTAGCTGATGTTCATGTCGCGCTTGAACAGGATCAGGCTGTTCTTCATGTAGTTCGGGTCCATGTGCACGGTGTGCCCCTGGGCCCGCATCTCGTTGACCTTGACCATGCCGGCCTTCTTGTCGACGGCCCAGTTCGACTGCATGGGCGCGACTTCCAGCGTGGTCGGGAAATAGCCGAACATGGCGCCGAACAACATCATCGAACCGATCGGCGGCAGGGTCGGCAGCAGGCGCGACAGATACTCGCCCGGCGGCGGGGCCTGGAGCGCGAAGGCCACGAAGCAGGACACGGCGAAGACGATGATGAGGATCTTGCAGATGCCCTCGACCGCCTTGTAGCTGCCCATCCACAGGATGCCGACGGTCAGGAGCAGGATGGCGACCGCCCAGAGCTGCATCGACATGAAGGGGAAGGCCGCCCACATCAGCGCCGCGCAGCCGAGCGCGCGGCCGGCGATGCCCACGGTGTTGGCGAAGCCCTGGAAGATCATGAACCACAGCGGCCAGGTGCCGACGCGGTGGTAGGCGTTGATGATGGATTCGCCCTTCACCATCGTGTAGCGGTGGGCGAATTCGAAGGCGCAGTATTTGATGATGTAGGCGGCCAGGATCACCCACAGCAGGTCGTAGCCGTACAGCGCCCCGGCGGTCGGCGCGTGCATGATGTGGCTGGCGCCGATGCCGGTCATCGCCGCGGCGATGCCGGGACCCATGGCCTTCCAGGTGTCCATGAAACCGGTGCCGGGGGCATCCAGCCGGATGACCTTCTTGGTGCTTCCGTCCGCGGCGGTGCCGCCATAGAGGCCATCGGCGTCGATGGCCGCGCTGTTCGTCGAACTGACGCTCATTCCCGTTCCTCCCTAGGATTGGCCTGTCGATTGGCATCGGGCCGTTCGAGGATTGATCGGCCCGGTTCCGTCCGGCTCCTTTCCTGATCCGTGCTCTCTTGCAGGGGCTGGTTTCCCGCATGCCATAGTTTGGTATGCCAAATATCAGCGGGGCGTAGGAAAAAAAATCTGGTTGGGACGAGCGTTTTTCAGACTCAGAAAAAAAACCGAAACTCGGGACTAAAACCGCCATTACCCATATCGGCTATGATCAATGCGTGAATCATGACAATAAATTCATGATCGAATCGACCGGTTGCGCAGGATAAGTGATGCATCCATATGCCGGTAGACTCAGCAAGCTTGGGCCGCACGCTGCGTCGCCTCCCCAAAGGCTGTCCCTGTTGATTCAGGGGCAGCCTTTTCGCGTTCCGGTATTATGGAGCATTTAAAAATAATCATATTATGAGGGATGAAAATTGACGGGGAAATTTGCCGAAAGCAACGCCAGCAGAGGTGCCGGAGACGCATCAGCTAGGCTTTTAATCCCTGAAATGTACGAATTTTAAAACAGCGCTGCTCAGCGGGACAAAACCGCGCCGATTCCTGTGGTTTGCCGCCCTGTGAAAAAAGCGGGGGTCCTGGGGAACTGAACACAGCTATGCTGAAGGGCAAGGCGAGCGGGAATCCGTGCAACGCGCACCGGCAAGCCTGTTGTTGAGGTGTTGCCTCAAAGAATTGCGCGGCCCGAAGCCGGCGCGCCGAACCGTATGTGCGGGAGTTTCCATGGTTCTGGAACCGATCACACTCGCCGTGGCGCTGTGCCTCGCCACCTTCGCCGCGACCGGTGTCGCATCTCTGTTGACCGCGGTGTGGGAAAGCCACCGGGACCCAAGCGCCCTTCTCGTTCCCGTGCGACCCTGGGGGCGTCCGGCGAACATGAACCGGCCCCCGCGCGGGACCCGCCGTCACCTGTGGATCGCGGCGGAAACGTCGGACTGATCCCGTCAACCGGCGTGGCGGTGCCGAAAGTCAAAAAACGCTCTGATTTAGACGACGCCTGAATCAGAAAGGGCCGCGACTGGATCGCGGCCCCTTCGTCGTCCGGTGTTGTCCGGCTGTCCGCAAGTCATGCTCACAGGACGCCGTACAGACGGGACTTCTCGCACCAGGCTTCCATGAAGGACTTGAACGCCTGAAGGAAAGTCGAACCCTTCGTGCCGTTCTGGTTGGCGTGAAGATGGGTTACGGTCGCGTAGGTCATGATCATCTCCGTCGTTCGATGAAGACAATATAACCTGGTATACCTAATACCAGAAGCGCAATCGATGCATCGCTCGCTTGCCCTCGTCACATGACGGGTTATGAGAAACTTACCTATTGTTTGGCTCACTGATTTATTGCTGGGCTGATTTACTTTTTCCCTCTTGCGGCCGACCGACCGCCGGCCGCCGTCCGGCCATAAAAAGGGGCCGGGGATGCGCCCCGGCCCCGCCCACCGTCTTGCGGGAGGCTATTGCGCCGCCAGCGTCTCCTTGCGGATCTCCACCGCCTTGTCGGCGGCCTTGCCGGTCAACTCCTGCAGGCGCTCGAAGCTCCAGGTGAAGGTGCCGACGCCGAGCGAGAGGGAGCGCAGCTCGACGATCAGGTCGTGTATTTCGGCCTGTGGCAGATAGGCCTTCACCTCGTCCCAGCCCTGCCAGCCGGGGCGCGCGTCGTAGCCGAGGATCTGCCCGCGCCGGCCGCTGACCAGCCGCTGCACCTTCGAGGTGAAGTCGCTGGGCACGGCGATGGAGACGGTCAGGATCGGCTCCAGCAGCACCGGCTCGCAGGCCGGAAGCGCCTCGGTCATCGCCTGCCGCGCCACCGTCTTGAAGGCCATCTCGGAACTGTCCACGGCGTGGAACTGCCCGCCGGTCAGCTTCACCGCGAAATCCACCACGGGGAAGCCCAGCGGCCCGCGCACCGCATAGTCGCGCACGCCGTTCTCCACCGCCGGGATGAACTGGCGCGGCACGACGCCGCCGACGATGCCGTCCTCGAACTGGAAACCGGCGCCACGGGGCAGCGGCTTGACCTCGACATGGATGTCGGCGAACTGGCCGTGGCCGCCGGTCTGCCGCTTGTAGCGGGCGTGGTGGGACGTGCCCTTGCGGATCGACTCGCGGTAGGGCACCTGCGGCGGCGCGCCCTTGACCGAGACGTTGAACTTGTTGCGCAGCCGGTCCATGGCAATCTGGAGATGGATGTCGCCCTGGCCCCACAGCACCAGCTCGCCGGTGTCAGTGGACTGGTCCAGACGCAGGGACGGGTCCTCCTCGACCAGCTTCTGGATGGCGGCGGTCAGCTTCACCTCGTCGTTGCGGTTCTGGGCGTGCAGGGCGAGGCCGAAGACGGGCGGCGGCAGCTCCGGCCACAGCGCCGAGCGGCCGGCGTTGCCCTTGTCGGTCAGCAGGTCGCCGGTCGCCGCCTTGTCCAGCCGGCCGAGCGCCACCACCTCGCCGGCCGCCGCCTGGGACAGCTTTTCCTGGTTGTGGCCCATCATGCGGAAGACGCCGGACACCCGCTCCCCGCCCAGCGTCATGCCGTCGTTGACCGTGCCCCGCCAGACCCGCGCGAGGCTGATCTTGCCGGCGTGGGAGCCGTTCAGCGTCTTGAAGACCTGGGCGGCCACCGTCGCATCGGCGGGGATGTCGGCGCGCTCCGCCGAGGTGGCGACGTCCGGCCCCTCGTGGCGCAGCGCCTTCAGCAGGCGGCGGATGCCGTTGTCGTTCTCCGCCGAGCCGAAGAAGACCGGGACGATCAGGTCGTCGGCCAGCTCGCTGGCCAGCCGGTCATAGACCTCCTGCGTGTCGGGGGCGACGTCCTCCAGCAGCTTTTCCAGCAGGGCGTCGTCATAGTCGGCCACCGCCTCCAGCATCTCCTGCCGGGCCTCGTGCTCGCGGTCCTTCAGGCTGTCGGGGATCTGGACGAGGTTGGACGGCTTGTGCGGGTTGAAGTGCCAGGCGCGCTCGCTGACCAGATCGACGAAGCCGGTGATCTTCCCGCCCTCGCGGATCGGCACCTCGCGCAGCACCAGCTTGCGCGCCGACACCGCCTGATAGGCCTGCACCACGTCGCGCACCCGCAGGTCGCCCAGGCTGTCCACCTTGTTGATGAACAGCAGGTGGGGGATTCGGTTGTCGTCGAGGAACTTGAACAGGGGGGCGAGCAGCACGGCCTTCTCCGGCGCGGCCTCGGCCACGATCACCGCGACGTCGGCCACCATCAGGGCGCTCTGCGTCTCGCAGGCCAGTTCCACCGAGCCGGGGCAGTCGAGCACGCTCCAGCGTTCGCCCAGGAACTCGAAGGAGGCGACGTTGACCTCGACGCTCATCTGCCGGGCCTTGGCCTCGGGGGAGCTGTCGCCGACCGCGTTGCCGTCGCGGACGCTGCCCTTGCGCGTGGTCGCCCCCGTGGCGGACAACAGGCTTTCCAGAAGCGATGTCTTGCCGCTGAGATAGGGGCCGACCAGCGCAGCGCAGCGGGCCGTCTGGATCTGAGTATGGGGCATGCACACCTCCCGTATGGCGTCTTCCCGTGTGGGCATTGGCCGGAACGCCGGGTGGCCTGGGTGGGCCGGGTGGGACGCCGTGGCCGGAATCACCGGCGGCGCGCGTGGCCCTGACAGGGTGCCGGACTGGTCCGGTGCTTTAAAAACAGTGCCTTTTCAACGTTATGGTCCACCCGCGGCGGGGGACCTGTCGATGGAAAAAAGGGGCGGCATGACGTCACGCCGCCCCCGGTCGGGGTGTCCTTCCTCAAGGCGGTCCGTCGGCGTAGGGCGCCAGGGCCGCCGCGACCACCCGGTGGACGGGCGTCGGCACCCCCAGCTCCGACCCCAGTTGCACCACCGCCCCGGACAGCCAGGGCAGTTCCAGCCGCCCGCCCCGCGTCAGGTCGTTCAGCATGGACGAGGTCATGGCGGGGGGCAGGCCGTCGAGCAGGGTTTCGACGCGGGCGACGATGCCGGTGCCCAGATCCACCTCGCGGGCGCGGGCCAGCCGGGCGACCTCGGCCACCGCGTCGAGGAACAGGGCGCGGCTTTCCGGAACGCGGCGGATCACCCCGGCGGGCTGGCGGGTCAGGGCGGTGACGCCGCTGAAGGGGGCCAGGAAAGCGAACTTCTCCCACTGCGCGCGCAGGATCGCCGCGGACAGCACCGCCTCGAACCCGGCCGCCTCGGCCAGCGCGTGGAAGGCGGTCAGCCGGGGGGAGGGGCGCCCGTCCAGCTCCCCGTAGGTCAGGCGGGCCAGCGTCCCGGTGTGGCGGATCACGCCGGGGGCGGCGATGGTGGCGCCGATGTGGGCGACGCCGCCCGCCACATGCTCCCGCCCGAGGATCTGGCACAGCGTGTCCAGGCCGGTGACCCCGTTCTGCACGGTGACCACCACGGTGCCGGGTTTCACCAGGGGACGGCAGGCCTCCGCCGCGCGGTCGGTGTCCCACAGCTTGACGGCGAACAGCACGAGATCGACCGGCCCGATCTCAGCCGGGTCGTCGGTCGCGCGGACGTCGGTCAGGTGCAGGGGGGCGGCTTGGCTCTCGATGCGCAGGCCGTCGCGGCGGATGGCCTCCAGATGCGCACCGCGCGCGATGAAATGCACCTCAGCTCCGCGGGTCGCCGCGAGGCGCGCGCCGAAATAGCCGCCGACCGCGCCCGCCCCCATGATTGCGATGCGCATGCGATGCTCCTCCCAAATGCGGTCCGGGCCGGCGCGCTCCGTTGGATGGGGCCGAGGGGTCGGCGGAGGCTGGGCGGGCCTTCATGGTTCCGGACGCTGGGAACAGTGTGGCGTGTGCGGAACTTTGCGGCAATAGGCCGCAGGATTGCGGATTGCCGGAGGCCGACTTTCTTTCGACAGTGGGCGAACCGATCGGCGCCCCTTTCCGCGTCTCGCTTCCGCATTGGCCGGTCCGGGGATTTGCCGTGAGATTTGCCATGAGCATCTTCGTCCGAACGTCGCCGCTCCGCGTCTTATGGATTGCGCTGACCGCCCTTCTGGTCGCGATGGTTCTCCCCGCGGGTGCCCACGCCCAGCCGGGCAATCCGGAGCAGGAGCAGGTCCGCGCCATTGCGCTGAAGGCGGTGGACCTGATCGCCGCCAAGGGATTGGATACGGCGGCGGCGCTGTTCAACCGCGACGGGGAGTTCCGGCACGGCGCGCTCTACGTCACGGTCATCGACTTCGCCGGGGTGTGGAAGGTCTATCCGCCCCGGCCCGCCGGGGTCGGGATCAGCGTGATCAACGTGAAGGACCCGGACGGGCGCGACATCGTCCGCGACATCCTGTCGGTGGCGCGGGACGCGGGCGAGGGCTGGGTGGAGTATCGCTGGCTGAACCCGGCCAGCAACCGGATCGAGCCGAAAACCACCTTCGTGAAGCGCGTGCCGGGCCAGGATCTGGTCGCCTATGTCGGCCTGTACCATTGACACCGCGGGGCCGGGCCTTCGGGACGCTTGATACGGATGCTGTTGCGGCGCACATCTTGACCCACACCGGGCGCGGCCAAGCTTGTCGGGGTGGCCTTCACGGCATGCCGGGGCATGCGGGTTGCGCAGGGCTGCTTTTTAGAAACTTTCTAAAGTAGGGTCTTTACCTGGGCTGCGGCGGGGCGTAGCCTCGATTGCAGCCAAGAATGGAAGACAACCCCTCGGAGGATTGAGAAACCATGCAGATCGACATCGGGATCGCGGAAGCCGACCGCAAGGCCATCGCCGAAGGCCTGAACAACGTGCTCGCCGACACCTTCGCCCTGTACCTGAAGACGCATTCCTTCCACTGGAACGTCACGGGGCCGATGTTCAACACGCTCCACACCATGTTCATGACCCAGTACACGGAGCTGTGGACCGCCCTGGACGAGGTGGCGGAGCGCATCCGCGCGCTGGGCTATCCGGCGCCGGGCAGCTTCTCGCAGTTCACCAAGCTCGCCTCGATCAAGGAGGAGCAGGGCGTTCCGAACGCGCAGGAGATGCTGCGCCAGCTCGTCGAGGGGCACGAGGCCGTCGCCCGCACCGCCCGGAAGGTCTTCCCGACCGCCGAGGAGGCCAACGACCAGCCGACCGCCGACCTGCTGACCCAGCGCCTGCAGATCCACGAGAAGACCGCCTGGATGCTGCGCTCCATGCTGGAGTAGTCGGCACCGCCCAGCGGCTTGCGATTCGACGGGGCGCCGTCCTTCGGGGCGGCGCCCCGTCCTTTTGGGGCCAGACAAAACAACAGGGGACAAAACAACAAGGGGCGAAACAACAGGGTGGCGGCGCGCGTTCTCCTGGGATGTCCGATGGACGCGGGAGAGGGGCCATGGCCTCCTACAATTTCGACCGGACGCGGGGAGCGGACCGGGCGGCGACGGGCGCGCAGGACGCGCTGCTGCTGGCCGCAAGGCTTCTGATCGGAGCGATCTTCGTGGAAAGCGGCTTCGGCAAGCTGATGAATCTCGGCGGCTTCGCTGAAAGTCTGGGGGGGCAGGGGCTGCCGATGCCGATGCTGCTGGCCGCGCTGGGCGGTGCGGTGGAGTGCTTCGGCGGGCTGGCCGTGGTGCTGGGGGCCTGGACGCGGCTGGCCGCCGCGGCGTTGGTCCTTTTCACCATCATGGCGACGCTGATCGCCCACCGCTACTGGACCTATCCGCCGGAGGCCCAGGGGATGCAGCGCATCCAGTTCATGAAGAACCTCGCCATCATCGGCGGCTTCCTCGCGCTGATCGCCGCCGGGGCCGGGCGGTTCAGCGTCGACGGGATGATGCATCGGCGCTGACCAACCGGGGCGGTAAGAGGGGACCGGTCGCCCGGCCCCCGCCAACAGTTTACCAGTTGCCCGCCGGGCTCGGCTCGCCCTCGTGGTGGGCCAGCCAGCGCTCGGCCTCCAGGGCGGCCATGCAGCCCATGCCGGCGGCGGTGACGGCCTGCCGGTAGATCTTGTCCTTCACGTCGCCCGCCGCGAAGACGCCCGGCACGTTGGTGGCCGTCGAGTCGGGGGCGGTGACGATGTAGCCCTCGGAGTCGGTCTCCACCTTGCCCTGGAAGACGGCGGTGGCCGGGACATGGCCGATGGCGACGAAGACGCCGGCCACCGGGATCACCCGCTCCTCGCCCGACTTCACGTTCTTCACGCGCACGCCGGTGACGCCGCGCGGGTTGCCCAGCGAGCCGTCGCCCTCGCCGACGATCTCCTCGACGACGCTGTCCCAGACCACCTCGATCTTGGGGTTGCGGAACAGCCGGTCCTGCATGATCCGCTCGGCGCGGAAGCTGTCGCGGCGGTGGATGACCGTCACCTTGGAGGCGTGGTTGGTGAGGTACAGCGCCTCCTCCACCGCGGAATTGCCGCCGCCGATCACCGCGATCTCCTTGCCGCGGAAGAAGAAGCCGTCGCAGGTGGCGCAGGCCGACACGCCGAAGCCGCGGTAGATCTCCTCGCTGGAGATGCCCAGCCAGCGGGCCTGCGCGCCGGTCGCGATGATGACGCTGTCGGCGGTGTAGGTGTCGCCCGAGTCGCCCTTGCAGACGAAGGGGCGCTGGCTGAAATCGACGTCGGTGATCAGGTCGAAGACCATCTTGGTCCCGACATGCTCCGCCTGCTTCTGCATCTGATCCATCAGCCACGGCCCCTGGATGGGGTCGGCGAAGCCGGGATAGTTCTCGACGTCGGTGGTGATCATGAGCTGGCCGCCCGGCTGCATCCCCTGCACCATCAGCGGCTGCAGGTTGGCGCGCGCCGCGTAGATGGCCGCGGTGTAGCCGGCAGGACCGGCGCCGATGATGAGAACCTTGGTGTGGTGGGTGCTGGGCATCGCTCTGTCCGTCACGATCTGATCTGACGCGGACCATAGGGCCGCGCCGAACATATGGTCCAGTTCCGACGCGCTGTCATCGGAAAGCCTGCCATGCCGCTCCATCATGGGCGACGCTTCACCACAGAGACACGGAGGCACAGAGAGGGTTCTCCCTCTGTGCCTCCGTGTCTCTGTGGTTCATCCCAACCGCGCAAGGAAGGCCCACGACCGGCCTTCTCAGTAGCGCGCCGACGCGGTGCTCATCCGGTTCTTCAGCCAGGCGCCGACGCGGTGGCGCCACTGTTCGTGCCAGATGTAGACGCTGTTCCGGACCCAGTTCATCTGCACCGCGCGGCGCCGGCCCTCGAAGGAATGATGCCCGTGCCAGGAGGTGTCGGAGCGGCGGAAGCACAGCAGCGTGCCCTCGTCCGGCGGCACCTCGGCGGCGAAATCCTCCAGGTTTGGGCTGCGCAGCACGCGCAGGCGCCCGCCCGACGCCTCCCAGGGCGGGTTCATGTAGATCAGGACGGTGACGATCTTGCTGGCCGAATCGGGGTGGATCTTGCCGTCGGTCGCCCGGCACATGCCGCGGGCGGTGAACATGGTCGGGTAGCGCGACAGGTCCAGCCCGAACTTCTCCGAAAAGGCCTGGCAGACCGCCTCGCCGCGCAGCTCCTCGATCAGGGCGTCGAAGGCCGGCCCCTGCGGGAAGACGCCCAGGGGAATGGAGCCGGGCTTGTCCACCTCGGGGTAGTCGCGGTGCAGCGCCGCCAGATGCTCCCGCTTCACGAAGCCGGGGACGCAGAGGAAGTCGAACGGCTCGCGCCGCAGCGGGGTGGCGCGGAAGCGGTCCAGATCCAGCATGGAGGTGGGCATGGACATGGGGCGGTCTCCAGACGGCAACTCAGGCCACGGCAATTCAGGCGACAGGCGTGTCGGGGAAGGCCAGCTCATGGCGGGCGCGCCATTCCGGGCCGACATAGTTCACGATGATCGACTTGCGCACGCCGCGGATCGGGCGCGGGGCGAAGCCGTGCCACGTGTTGGCGCCGGGGACGAAGGCCAGTCCCCCGTTGAAGGCGTAGGGCGCGCGGGTGACGACGGTGCGGGTGGCGTCCAGCACGTCGGTGCCCCAGTCGGCGCAGTCCGGCCCCTTGGAGAGATAGATCAGCATCGTGAATTTCTTGACGCCGATGTCCGTGTGCGGCTCCAGCCAGAAGCCGTCGGTGTCCTGGCAGTATTCGATGCGCAGCGAGGTGCCGGCCAGACCGACGCCGCAGGTGCGCCGGATCGCCTCCGTCACCGCCCGTCCCTGGAAGGCCGTGGCGACCGCGTTGCAGACGGGATGCTCGGCCCGGCTGCGGGCGCAGAAATAGCTGCGGGTGGCGTTGTTGGTGTCGCGCTTGCCCATGGTGTCGCCGACCGGCGGCGGCGCCCAGGGCAGGGCGGCGATGCCGTCCGCGGCTTCGTCGGTGAGCGCGCGCGACAACAGCCAATGGCGATAGGGGTCATCCTTGGTCGGGGCGTCGTCCAGGCAGCGGATGAAGGCGTCCTGGACCGCGTCAGGCGAAACCATGCGAAAAGATCCAATGCGTCCCAGCGGTAAAAGCGAAGTACCACGCGCCGGGACACGCGCTGAATGAATTTGCGTTCATGAACCGTTCGACAGGATTATCCCCCTGAACAGAGCAAGCAAACAACGATGCGTCGCGGCATCGCATAGCGCGGCGCGCCACGGGATTCAGGCGCCATGCTTGGCGCGGTGGGCCAGAAGGCGGTGGCGCAACTCTTCGGCGACTTGCCGGGTGTCGTCCAATGTTGGGTAAGTCCAGTGTTCCAGAGCCCCGGTGAAGGGCCGGGTGATGCCTTCCTTGTAAAGTTTTTCATGGAAACTGCGGAATTTCGGTGAACCGCCCTCCAGCTCGATCACGTAGACCGGCTTGCCGGTGGAGCAGGCTTCCGAGGTCATGGACACGCTGTCGCAGGTCACCACCACCGCGTCGGCCAGACCGAGATAGGCGAAATAGGGGTTCTCGCCGGTGCCGTCCCACACCTCCGCCGGCAGGCCGTTCAGGCGCGCGCGCAGGATCGCCTCGTTGTCGGCGCCGGTGCGGCGCGACGGGGTGACCATCAGCCCGGCCCCCTTGCCGCGGGCCAATTCCGACAGCTTCTCCGCGACGTCGCCCATGATGGTCGGGGTCAGGGCGTAGACGCCGTTGGTGCCGCCGATCAGCACGGCGACGCGCGGGTGCGGCAGGTCGGCGAGCCGGGGGGCGTGGCGCTCCGCCGCCTCGGCCAGCAGCTTGGGCGTCACGCGGTGCAGGGCGCCGCGGGTGGCCATGACGTTGGGGCCGCGCAGCCGGTCGTGGCGGGGCACCACGACGAGGCCGAAATGGCGCGGGTTGATCTGCGGGTCCTGGATGTAGACGGTGAAGGTCCGCCCGCGCGACTGCTTGCTGGCGGCGAGCAACGGCGCGATGGCCTGGCGCCCCGACCCGATCATCAGGTCGGGCCAGGGCGCGCGGATGGGATCGCCCTCCGGCCCGGCGGCGAAGCGGTTGCCCAACCGCAGGAACGGGCTGAGCTGGCGCCACGGGCTGCGCAGCCGCACGCGCTTCACGACGGGGGTGAGGCCCAGCGCTTCGGCAAGGCCGATGCACTGGTTTTCCATGCCGGGCTTGCCGTCCGACACGACCCAACAGCTGAGGGAACCGGAAAGGGAGGAGTGCATCGTCACACGAATGGTTTGGAGGTGTGGCTGGTTGTCGCGCCTGGGTGGGTGTCGGCGCTGGATGCATTGATGGAAAGTTTTTCCACCAGCGCCGATACGGGTTTCTTGCTTGGCGTGGAAGGCCGCGCCGTGTAATATCCTTTCTTCAAATCACCCCCGGAGCGACCGAGCAAACCATGCGGCGGGTCAAACTCGACCGAATTGACCGGCGGATTTTGCGCGACCTGCAAAATGACGGCCGGATGACCAACGTAGAACTCGCGAGGCGTGCCGGCATCTCTGCCCCTCCGTGTTTGCGGCGTGTCCGCGCCTTGGAAGAGGCGGGCTTCATCCGCGGCTATCACGCCGACATCAATCCCGACGCGCTCGGGTTCGGTGTCACCGTGTTCGCCCAGGTCGGCCTGTCCAGCCAAGCTGAAGTGGACCTAAAGAAATTCGAGGAACTCGTCAACTCCTGGCCCATGGTGCGCGAGTGCAACATGCTGGCCGGCGAGTTTGATTTCCTGCTGAAGATCGTGGCGGAGGATTGGGACGACTACCAGCGCTTCCTGACCACGAAGCTGACGGCGGCGCCCAACGTGTCGCATGTGAAGTCGGCCCTGTCGATCCGCACGTCGAAGCACACGCCCGGTGTGCCGATCGACGTCGATTCGCCGGACATCCCCGACTCGCTGGAGGATGACGACGAGGAGGACGAGGGCGAGTCCTCGACCCGTGTGGCGCGCCGCTGACGCGGCGCGGCATCGACGTAAGCCCTTTCCGGACAGCCGGCACCGCGCCCATCCCATGGGGCGCGTTGTCGGCTGTTCGCGTTTCGGGAATGCGGTCCTCGCGAAATTTTAATACGCCGAGCGTTTCCGAAAATGGATTCCTGCCCGTCTTCGCGCGTGCGATGTTTTCCAGGGCGGAGGTGCTAAACTCGCGTGAAACCGATTCCGCCGATCCTGTCCGTGACCGGGAGACGATGATGGCCTCATCCCGCCGCCGTACCCTTCCGCCGCGCGCCGCACGGTCTTTCGCCGGGTTGCCCGCGCTGGCGCTCGCCGCCGCGCTGGCCCTGCCGCCTCTGCTCGGCTCCCCGCCGGCGCTGGCGGCCACGCCGGGCGTCCATGCGGAGGAGATCGTCCGCTTCCCCTCGCTCGACGCCGACCTGACCAGCGGCGCCCCGACGCCCCTGACCGGGCGCTTCCTGCGCCCCAAGGCGGATGGCCCCTATCCCAACGCCCCCTATCCCACGGTCGTCCTGCTTCATGGCTGCAGCGGTCTCTACGCCAAGACCGGGCGGGTGTCGGCCCGGCACATCGACTGGGCGCTGACGCTGCGCGAGCAGGGCTACGCGGTGCTGATGGTGGACAGCTTCGGCCCGCGTGGCGTGGCGGAGGTCTGCACGGCCAAGGACCGTCCCGTCCGGGCGACCGAGGAGCGCAAGCGCGACGCCTGGGCGGCGCTGGCCTATTTGCGCGCGCGCAGCGACGTGGACAGCGACCGGATCGCCCTGATGGGCTGGTCGCAGGGGGCGGGCACGGTGCTGGCCGCCTATGGGCCGGGCGGGCAGGGGAACGGCTTCCGCGCCGCCATCGCCTTCTATCCCGGTTGCCGGACGCCGCTGAACGATGCCGAATGGCAGCCGGAAGGCCCGCTGCTGATGCTGCTGGGCGGCAAGGACGAGTGGACCCCGGCGGAGCGCTGCCTGGAACTGGCGAACCGCGAGCCGGTGAAGGAACGCACCGAGGTGGTGGTCTATCCCGACGCCCATCACGGCTTCGACTCCCCCCATTCGCCGCTGCGCAAGCGCCGCAATCTGGCGACCGCCCCGGCGGGCGAGGCGACGGTCGGCACCGACGAGTCCGCCCGCAAGGACGCCATCGAGCGGGTCAGCGCCTTTCTGGCGGAGCGGTTGCGGGGGTAAGGCGCCTCCAAGGACGAAAGCAAAACACCCCGCACCGGCTGTCGGTGCGGGGTGTTTCGTTTCGCGGTCGGTGGCGGGGCCGTGTCTTGCGAACCAACCCCTAGAGCTTGAACCCGCGCTTACTTGAAGGCGACGGTGACGATCTCGTAGACCTTGGAGCCGCCGGGGGTGGAAACCTCCACGCTGTCGCCGACCGACTTGTTGATCAGCGCGCGGGCCAGCGGCGCCTGGATGGACAGCATGCCGTTCTTGATGTCGCTCTCGTCCTGGCCGACGATCTGGTAGGTGATCTCCTCGTCGGTGTCCTCGTCCGCGAGCGTGACGGTGGCGCCGAACTTCACCGAACTGCCGGACAGCTTCGTCGGGTCGATGACCTCGGCGCGGCTGATCTTGTCCTCCAACTCCGCGACGCGGCCCTCGATGAAGCTCTGGCGTTCACGCGCGGCGGTGTATTCGGCGTTTTCCGACAGATCCCCATGCTCACGCGCCTCGGCGATCGCCTTGATGACGTTGGGCCGTTCGACAGTCTTGAGGTGCTTCAACTCCTCTTGCAGGCGGTTGTATCCCGCCGCAGTCATTGGAACTTTTTCCATCGTTCAATCCATCACCATGCCGACGCAGCGCCCTGGGAAAGCTACGGCGCGGCGGAGGAGGTCCGCCGCGCCGTAAACCGTCCTAATAGGAACCGCTAAGGTACGACTGCAACGGCGCGACTTCAAGGCTGCCGTTCCGGAGTGCGGCAATCGCTTCCACCGCCGCGCGTGCACCGGCCATGGTGGTGTAGTAAGGCAGGTTGTAGGTCAGCGCCGTGCGCCGCAGGCTGAAGCTGTCGGACAGGGCCTGCGCGCCTTCCGTGGTGTTGATGACCAGATGCACCTCGCCGTTGATCATCGCGTCGACGATGTGCGGCTGGCCTTCCACCACCTTGTTGATCGACTCCGCCGGGACGCCGGCCTGGCGCAGCGCCGCCGCGGTGCCGGTGGTCGCCAGGACGCGGAAGCCCATGGCGTGCAGCTTCTGCCCGATCTGCACCGCCGACGCCTTGTCCCGCTCCTTCACCGAGATGAAGACGGTGCCCTGGACCGGCAGGGTGACGCCGGCGCCGAGCTGCGACTTGGCGAAGGCCAGCGCGAAGTTGTGGTCGAGGCCCATCACCTCGCCCGTCGACTTCATCTCCGGGCCGAGCACGATGTCCACGCCGGGGAAGCGGGCGAAGGGGAACACGGCCTCCTTCACGGCGGTGTGCGGCGGGGTCGGGCCGTTCAGCGTGAAGTCGGCCAGCTTTTCCCCGGCCATGACGCGGGCGGCTACCTTGGCGATGGCGGTGCCGGTGGCCTTGGCGACGAAGGGCACCGTGCGGCTGGCGCGCGGGTTGACCTCCAGGATGTAGACCGTGCCGTCCTTCACCGCGAACTGGACGTTCATCAGACCGACGACATGCAGGGCGCGGGCCAGCGCCTCGCCCTGGCGGCCGATCTCGGCGATGGTCTCGGCGGGCAGCGAGTAGGGCGGGAGCGCGCAGGCCGAGTCGCCGGAATGGATGCCGGCTTCCTCGATGTGTTCCATGATGCCGGCGATGTAGACCTGGCCGGTGGCGTCGGCCACCACGTCCACGTCCACCTCGATGGCGTCCTGCAGGTAGCTGTCGATCAGCACCGGGTTCTTGCCCGACACCTTCACGGCGTTGCCCATGTAGCGCTTGAGCCCGGCCATGTCGTGGACGATCTCCATCGCCCGGCCGCCCAGCACGTAGGACGGGCGGATGACCACCGGGAAGCCGATCCGCGCGGCGACCGTCTCCGCCTCCTCCAGCGACCGGGCGAGGCCGTTGGCCGGCTGGAGCAGGTCGAGCTGGTGCAGCAGTTTCTGGAAGCGCTCACGGTCCTCGGCGAGGTCGATGGCGTCCGGCGAGGTGCCGAGGATCGGGATGCCGGCCTTCTCCAGCGCGTCGGCCAGCTTCAGCGGGGTCTGGCCGCCGAACTGCACGATGCAGCCGAGCACCGTGCCGTTGCGCTGCTCGACGCGGACCAGCTCGATCACGTCCTCGGCGGTCAGCGGCTCGAAATACAGGCGGTCGGCGGTGTCGTAGTCGGTGGAGACCGTCTCCGGGTTGCAGTTGACCATGATGGTCTCGATGCCGGCCTCGCGCAGCGCGTAGACGGCGTGGACGCAGCAATAGTCGAACTCGATGCCCTGGCCGATGCGGTTCGGCCCACCACCCAGGATGACGACCTTCCGCTGAGCGGTCGGGTCCGATTCGCACTCGGCAGCACCCGTGCCGTCCGCCTCGTAGGTGGAATACATGTAAGGCGTGCGCGAGGCGAACTCGGCGGCGCAGGTGTCGATGCGCTTGAAGACCGGGGTGACCCCGGCGGCGCGGCGGGCCTCGGCGACCTCGCCCTCGCTCGTGCCGGCCAGCTCGGCCAGACGGGCGTCGGAGAAGCCCATCTGCTTCAGCGACTGCCAGCCGGCCTTGTCGGTGGGCAGGCCGCCGCTGCGGATCGCCTGCTCACGGTCCACGATGGCCTTGATCTGCTCCAGGAACCACGGGTCGTACTTGGAGACCTGCTGGACCTCGGCGACGGTGAAGCCGTGACGGAATGCCTGGGCGATGACCAGCAGGCGGTCCGGCGTCGGGCGGGCCAGCGCGCCGCGGATGGCCGAGGCGTCCGGCGTGTCGCTGTCGCCGATGCGCACCTCGTTGAACCCGGTCAGGCCGGTCTCCATGGAGCGCAGCGCCTTCTGCACCGATTCCTGGAAGGTGCGGCCGATCGACATGGCCTCGCCCACCGACTTCATCGAGGTGGTCAGCAGCGGCTCGGTGCCGGCGAACTTCTCGAAGGTGAAGCGCGGCATCTTGGTGACGACGTAGTCGATCGTCGGCTCGAAGCTGGCCGGGGTGGTGCCGGTGATGTCGTTGGTCAGCTCGTCCAGCGTGTAGCCGATGGCCAGCTTCGCGGCGATCTTGGCGATCGGGAAGCCGGTGGCCTTCGACGCCAGCGCCGAGGAGCGCGACACGCGCGGGTTCATCTCGATGACGATCAGGCGGCCGTTCGCCGGGTTCACCGCGAACTGGACGTTGGACCCGCCGGTCTCCACCCCGATCTCGCGCAGCACCGCGATCGAGGCGTTGCGCATGATCTGGTATTCCTTGTCCGTCAGCGTCAGCGACGGGGCGACGGTGATCGAATCGCCGGTGTGCACGCCCATCGGGTCGATGTTCTCGATGGCGCAGACGATGATGCAGTTGTCCGCCTTGTCGCGGACGACCTCCATCTCATACTCCTTCCAGCCCAGCACCGATTCCTCGATCAGCACCTCGCCGACCGGGCTGGCGCGCAGGCCGCCGCGCACGATGTCCTCGAACTCGGCGCGGTTGTAGGCGATGCCGCCGCCGGTGCCGGCCAACGTGAAGCTGGGGCGGATGATCGCCGGCAGGCCGACGAACTCCAGCGCCTCGGTCGCCTCCTGCATGTTGCGCACGAGGCGCGAACGCGGCGATTCCAGGCCCAGCTTGTCCATGGCGTCGCGGAACAGGATGCGGTCCTCGGCCTTGGCGATGACGTCGCGCTTGGCGCCGATCATCTCCACGCCCAGCCGCTCCAGCGTGCCGTCGTCGGACAGGGCCATGGCGGTGTTCAGCGCGGTCTGGCCGCCCATGGTCGGCAGCAGGGCGTCGGGGCGCTCCTTCTCCAGGATCTTCGCCACCACGGCCGGGGTGATCGGCTCGATGTAGGTGGCGTCGGCCAGACCGGGATCGGTCATGATGGTGGCCGGGTTGGAGTTGACCAGGATGACGCGGAAGCCTTCCTCGCGCAGCGCCTTGCACGCCTGGACGCCGGAGTAATCGAACTCGCAAGCCTGGCCGATGACGATCGGCCCCGCGCCGATGATGCAGATGGATTTGATATCAGTGCGCTTGGGCATGGGTCCGCTTCTCGACGTTCGTGCAGCAAAAGCCCCCTCGCGCCATTGGCCCCTTGGCAGGGGCGCGGGTGTGAGAGGGCACGGATCAATATGTCGTTGCGAGGCCCCTTTATAGGGAACAAGGCGCAGCAGGGGAAGGGGTGGGATGATGCGCGGGCCACATGTCTGAAACATCGCCAGCGGGCGGCGAGGCAAGGCTTGAACCCGCGCCGAAAGGGCGTCATCAATCGGGGTGCGCCGGAGCCTGGCGCTATCCGATCCTCGCCAGCGGGAGAAGCCCGCACACCTGATCCTGATTGCCGCCCCTGACCGCCTTGGAGTTCGCGCCCAACGATGACCCACGCTTTCGCCAAGGACAGCCGCGCCTGCGCCGCCTGCGTTTCGTGGGGGGGCGACCGCGCCCTGTCGGACGACAACACGCTCGTCCATGTCGACCGCTACAGCGCGGAGGGGGAGTGCCGGACGGCGACCAGCCAGGATTACCGGAAGGTCACGCGCTCCTACCACACCTGCCAGACCTGGGCGCCGCTGCCGATGCTGAAGAAGCATGGCGGGCGCCCGGAGCGCCAGCCGGTCTTCGCCGGCCGTCCCGCGCCCGCCGCCGCGAAGCCGGTGCCGGAGGCTGTGGCGGCCGCACCGGTGCGCGCGGTCCCGGCCGCGGCACCCGCCGTTCCGCCGCCGCCCCCCGCGCCGCCGGTCTGCCGGTCGGAGCCGCTGGACCTCGACCAGATCCCGCAGATCGCCAGCCTGCTCTACGTCCATTGGCGGCGGGTCCGCCAAGGGCGTCCGATGCCGGAGGCGCGCGACATCGACACAGCCCAGATCCGTGAATGCGTGCCGCGCCTGTGCCTGATGGAGCCGCTGCGCGGCGGCGAGGATTTCCTCTACCGCGCCTGCGGGCGGGCGGTGCAGCGGCGGATCGGGCAGCGCGCGGTGCCGCGTCCGGTCAGTGATTGCCATCCCGCAGAGGCGGCGGAACGCTTCAACGCCGACCTGCGCGCCTGCCTGGAGACGGGGGAGCCGCGCGGCCTTCTGGTGCGCGACGACCCGATGCTGCCGGGCGCGCGCTTCGTCGAACTGCTGCTGCCGCTGGCCGACGAGGACGGCCGCCCGGCCCGCGTGCTGGCCTTCCGGCACGTGCCGGGGGGCTGACGGAGGCGGCGGTGCCCTGGAGCGCGCAACCCCCGCCGGGAGGTCCGCCTCCCGAAGCGCCGAAGCCAGCGCCCGGCGGCGCCAAGCCGGCCGGTGGGGCCGACATGGTGGGGGTCTGGCCGTCCGCCGTCTGGATCGCCGTCGGCACGCTCTTCTATCTGGAACACCCGCAGAGCTTCGCCGGCTGGAAGGGCGCGCTCTATTATGTGGTCGGCACCGCCGTCGTGGCGCTGGTGATCGGGCTCGTCAGCCTGAACCTGCGCCGCGCCGTCGCCGGCATGCTGGCCGAGGTGTTTCCCCGCCGCGACCGTTTCACCGACCTTGTGAGCCTGATGCTGCGGCTGATGCTGGCGACCGCGGAGGGCATGCTGGTGGCCCTGCTCGCCCGCTGGACGCTGGGCGGACTGGGGTAGGGTGACCCTTCGCCAACAAATCGGCGCTACACTGGGCATCCCGGGACCGGTCGTCCCGGGGAGGGGGCATCATGCTGAACCTGTCCGCCTACTGGTCGCCGGCCGAACTGGCCGTCAACGGCGTCATCCTGCTGCATCTGGTCGGGGCGCTGGGGCTCGGCATCCTGATGGGATACGAGCGCTCCTTTCACGGGCGGGCGGCGGGGATGCGCACCTATGCGCTGGTCTGCCTCGCCTCGACGGCGCTGACCGTGGTCAACGCCTATCCGGGTCAGTGGTACGGCGGAATCGGCAGCGGCACGGGCGGCGACCCGACGCGGGTCATCCAGGGCATCGTGACCGGCATCGGCTTTCTCGGCGCCGGGGTCATCATGCGGGAAGGCTTTTCCATCCGCGGCCTGTCCACCGCGGCGTCGATCTGGACGGCGGCGGCGGTGGGGGTGACCATCGGGCTCGGCTTCTACGCCGCGGCCATCGGCGCGGCCTTCCTGGTCATCCTGGTGATGAGCGTCTTCCGCCGGCTGGAGACGGCGCTGCCCCACCACACGGTGGTCCAGGTGATGCTGGTGTTCGAGCGGGACCACGCGCCCCCGGCGGAGACGATCCGCGCCAAGGCGCTGGAGCACGGCTACGAGATCGTGTCCTGGGCCTTCCACCTGCGCAACGGCAGCGGCCACCTGGAATATCAACTCACGCTCCAGGCCAATGGCACGCCGGACCCGATGGAGCTGATCGACAAGCTCGCCCACACCAGCCGCGTGGTGGAGTTCCGCCTGTCGCCGTCGCGCATGTGAGGGGCGGATGTGAGAGGCCGGCGCGCCTACTTGTCCAATAGGAAATAGGCGAAGTCGATGCTGGGCGCGGCCAGCCCGAACTGGGTCAGCAGCGTGTGCGCCTGCCCGCGGTGGTGGGTCTGGTGGTTGAAGACATGGGCCAGCACCGCGGAAAAGGGCATGGTGAAGGCCTGCCCGGCCAGCGAGCGGTAGTGGAGGTCCGTAGCGAAGCGCGCCTCCTCCTGCTCCGCCACGACGCGGATGAGGCGCTCGTCCTCCGCCTCACGGGCGGCGCGCAGCTCGTCGAAGCCGTCATACAGGATCTCGTCCAGGGCGAAGGGCGTCGGCCCGTCCCCCTCGATGCGGCGCAGCCACACCCGGTCGGCCACCAGGATGTGGTTCAGCGTTCCCCTTACTGAGCGGAAGAAGGCGCTGCGGTCCTCGCGGTACTGGGCGTCGGACAACTCGGCCGCCACCGCGTAGAGGCGGCGGTTGGCCCAGCGGTTGTAACGCGCGAACCGTTCGAAATGCGCTTTCATCGCCCCATCTCCTGCGTTCAGACCCCGGCGCGCTTGGCCGACAGGCCGGCGGGGGACAGCAGCACCTCGCGCTTGCCCTGGTGGTTGGCCTGGCCGACCACGCGCTCCGTCTCCATCCGCTCGACCAGACGGGCGGCGCGGTTGTAGCCGATCTGGAGCTGGCGCTGGATGAAGCTGACCGACACCTTGCCCTCGCGCACCACGAGGTTGACGGCCTGCATGTAGAGATCGTCGCCGGAGTTGGTGCCGCCGCCCTCGTCGTCCTCGTCGGCGACCGCATCCTCCTCTTCCTCGGTGATGGCGGTGACGTAGTTGGGCGCGCCCTGCGACTTGATGCACTGCACGATCTCCTCGACCTCCGAATCGGAGACGAAGGGGCCGTGGACACGGGTGATGCGACCGCCGCCGGCCATGTAGAGCATGTCGCCCTGGCCGAGCAACTGCTCCGCCCCGGCCTCGCCCAGGATGGTGCGGCTGTCGATCTTGCTGGTGACCTGGAAGCTGATGCGGGTCGGGAAGTTGGCCTTGATGGTGCCGGTGATGACGTCCACCGACGGGCGCTGCGTCGCCATGATCAGGTGGATGCCGGCGGCCCGCGCCATCTGGGCGAGGCGCTGGATCGCCGCCTCGATCTCCTTGCCCGCCACCAGCATCAGGTCGGCCATCTCGTCCACGATGACGACGATGTAGGGGAGCGGCGTCGGCTCCTGCGGGGTCAGGTCGAAGACGGCCTCGGCCTCGCCGGGGACGGTGCGGCGGGGCATCGGCTCGCCGTTGGCGATCATCTCGGCGATGCGGGCGTTGTAGCCCTCGATGTTGCGCACGCCGAGCTTGGACATCGCCTCGTAGCGGCTCTCCATCTCGCGCACGGCCCAGCGGAGCGCGATTACAGCCTTCTTCGGGTCGGTCACCACCGGGGTCAGCAGATGCGGGATGCCGTCATAAACCGACAGCTCCAGCATCTTCGGGTCCACCATGATGAAGCGGCAGCGGTCGGGCGGCAGCCGATAGAGCAGCGACAGGATCATCGTGTTGATGGCGACCGACTTGCCCGAGCCGGTGGTGCCGGCGACCAGCAGGTGCGGCATGCGGGCGAGGTCGGCGACCACCGGCTCCCCGCTGATGTCCTTGCCGAGCGCGATGGCGAGATGGGCCTGGGACTCGGCGAAGGCCGCATGGTCGAACATCTCGCGCAGATAGACCATCTCGCGCACCGGGTTCGGCAGCTCCACGCCGATCACGCTGCGGCCCGGCACGATGGCGATGCGGGCGGTGACCACGCTCATCGAGCGGGCGATGTCGTCGGTCAGGTTGATGACCGTGGCCGACTTGGTGCCCGGCGCCGGCTCGAACTCGTAGAGCGTCACGACGGGGCCGGGGCGCACGTCCATGATCTCGCCGCGGACGCGGAAGTTCCGCAGCACCGTCTCCAGCATCCGCGCGTTGCGGGCCAGGACGGTCTCGTCATGCTGCTGCGGCGGGCGCGGCGGCGGATTCTGGAGAAGCGCGGTGCCGGGCAGGGCGTAGTGATCGCCCTCGCCGATGGGCAGCGCATCCTCGTCGGATTCGTCGCCGTCGTTGCCGTCATCGTCGCCGCCATCGTCGAGGGTGTCGGTGTCGTCGATGTCCTCCGCATCGTCCTCATAGGCCAAGGTTTCGTCCTCGGCTTCTTCCGACTCCGCTTCCTCGGGCAGGTCCTCGGCGTCGGGAATGAGGACGTCTTCCACGTCAGCAGGCGCGTCCACGGCCGCATCCGACGCCGGGGGCGGAACGGCGGTTTCCGCGGGGCGCGCCTCATAGGCCCACTCGACGCCGGACAGGAAGGCGAAGCCGGCGACCACCGCCAGCGCCTCGTCGCCGAGGTTGGTCGAATAGACCGTGCCGGCGCGCGGGGTTCCGGGAAGCACCTCCACGTCCCACAGCAGCCGCCCGTCCGGGCGCGCGTTGGGGATCAGGTTGAAGGGGCGGCCGTTCAGCGCGCACCACAGATTGAACTCGTCGGCGGTGACGACTCCCGACTGGGTCACGGGCGCGGTCAGGTGGGGCGTGCGCGGCGTCATGCCGGGGCTCCCGGTTTCTGTTCGGTGGAGAGGGACTCGCCGTCATCGGTGCCGTTTTCGGCGTCGTCGGGGGCGTCGTCGGGGGCGTCGTCGGTCTCGGTCTCGGTCTCGGTGTCCGCGGTCCCGTCGGGATCGTCGTCGATGTCGGCGCCCTCGTCCGCAAGCGACTCGGATTCGCTGTCCACCGTGTCGTCCGCCTCCGGCCCATCATCGGCAGGCCCGTCGTTGACAAGAACGTCCGGAATGTCGATCTCGAACTCCGCATCATCCTCCGCCGTGTCGGGGGTGAGCACGGCGCAGGGCGGTTCGTCCGGCGGCAGTTCGTAGGCGGCGACGAGGATCTTGTCGATGGTCTCGCCATCGCTGGACATCGGCAGGGCCAGCCGCTCCCAGGTCCGCATGACGCCGCTGAAATCGGCGGTGTAGACGCGGGCGACCGGCAGCCGCTCGCGCAGCAGCGAGGCGTATTCGGGGCGCAGGATCGCCCGCTGCTCCTCCGGCAGATCGTCCAGCGTGGCGCCCAGCCGCGAATGCCCGAAGGCCGCGGCGAGCGACTGGCCGTAATAGGAATAAACGAAGTCGTCGTCGCCGATGACCTCGAAAATCACAATATTATCCTTCCACGGCCGCAGGTCGGCCGGGGCGATGCTGCTGGACACCGGCGGCTTCCCGCCGATGCACTTGGTGAGCCAGAAGTCAAGCAGGCCGCTCAGGTGCGGCGTCGCCAGCTCGGTTCTTTCCTTGATCATGGATTGGGCGCGGAATTCTCGGGCGGCGCCCCGCGGGGCTACCCCCTGGAGCTTTCATGGACCGCCGGAACCATACCCGGAAGGGACGGGCAGGCGCAACCGCAAGGGACCGCCCCGTTCAAGCCGGCTTAACCCTGTCGCCCGGATGCCGCAGTGGCGGCGCGGGAACCTGTCTCTGTCGTTCGGTCCCCACGCCGCAAGAGCGCGTCACGCCGCGCAGGTCACCCCGGTTCCGCCCAGCCCGCAATAGCCCGCGGGATTCTTGGACAGATACTGCTGGTGATAGTCCTCGGCGTAGTAGAAGGGCGGGGCCTCGCGTAGCTCCGTCGTCACCGGGCCGAAACCGGCCTGCTGCAGACGGGCCTGATAGGACTCGCGGCTGGCCTCGGCGGCGGCGCGCTGGGCCTCCGTATGGGTGTAGATGGCCGAGCGGTACTGGGTGCCGACGTCGTTGCCCTGGCGCATGCCCTGCGTCGGGTCGTGCGCCTCCCAGAAGACGCGCAGCAACTCCTCGAACCCGACCTTGGCCGGGTCGTAGACGACGCGCACCGCCTCGGTGTGGCCGGTGCGGCCGGAGCAGACCTCCTCATAGGTCGGGTTGGGCGTGTGGCCGCCCTGATAGCCGACCATGGTCGTCCAGACGCCCGGCACCTTCCAGAATTTGCGCTCCGCCCCCCAGAAGCAGCCGAGCCCGAAGTCGGCGACCTCCAGCCCCTCCGGATAGGGCGGGGTCAGCGGGTTGCCGTTGACATGGTGGCGCGGCGGCACGGGAACCGGCGTGTCGCGTCCGGGCAGGGCCTCCTCCGCGCTGGGCAGCGCCAGGGGCTTGCGCATGAACATTCCGAGCATCTCGGCCTCTCCGATGGCGTAGGATTTGGGGATTATGTCGGGTCGCCCCGCCCCGGAGGCAAGTCGGCGCCTTTGCGCGGGAGCCTTCGGCGGCCCCGCGTGTTTACCCTTCGGAATGTTCAGTCCAAGGTGGAACCGCGGGAGAGAATCATGACGATCGACGACGCCACCCTCCAGCGCCTGATCGACAAGGGGCGCCAGCACGGCAACCGGCTCGGCATCGAGCAGCTCGGCCAGGACATGCCGGTGGAGACGATGACCCCGGAGGAAGTCGCCGTGGTGGTGGAGCGGCTGGAGGCCGCGGGCATCGACGTGGAGCTGACCGACGAACGGCTGAAGCGCCCGCGTGGCGGCGGCGATTACCGGCGCGGGGCCGGGGTGGTCGGCATCGCCACCCCGGCGGCTCCCGCCGTCTCCGCCCCCGGCGCCCGCCCGTCCGAACATGGTTGGGCCGACGAGGGGCTGGGCCACGCCCATGGCACGCATCACGGCTCCCGCCGGGCGCCGACCTGGGATCGCGGCGGGGTGGACATGCTGCCCGTCGTCTCGGTCATCGTGGTGGCGCTGGTGCTGATCATCGCCCTGGGCGGCTGAGGTCCGGCTTTCGGTCCGGCTCTCAACCCGGCTTCGCCAGGGCGTGGATGAGGATGGCTGCGGTCGCCGCGACGTTCAGCGACTGGATGCGGCCGGTGCCGGGCAGGGTCAGGATGTCCTCGCAGGCGGCGAGGGTGGCGGGGGGAAGCCCGTCCTCCTCGTTGCCCAGCACGACGGCGGCGGGCCGCTCCCCCGTGGCGAGGGCCGCCGGGTCGGTGACCACCGTACGGCCCCGGCCCAGCGCGGTTCCGGCCACCCGGTGGGAGTCGCGCAACCGCTTCAGGACCGTCGGCAGGTTGGACGCCCGGTACAGCTCCACCCATTCGAACCCGCCCTCGGCGACGCGGTAGGCGGATTCCGACGGCAGGGCCTGTCCGGGATGGTCGGACACCACGACGCGCCGCAGGCCGAAGAAGGCGGCGGTGCGCAGGATGGCGCCCAGATTGTGCGGGTTGCCGACCCCGTCGAGGATCAGCAGCGGCTGCCCGTCCACCGCCCAGCGCTTTGCCGCCTCGATGTCGAAGGCGGGCACCGGGCGCGGCGCGATCAGCGCGACCACCCCGCCGTGCAGAACCGTCCCGGCGACCTTGGCCAGCTCGTCGGCCTCCACCATGCGGTAGGGCTTGCGCGCCGCGGCCATCGCCTTGCAGAAGTCGCCGGTCTTCGCCTTCAGCCGCTCCTCGAAGAACAGCCGCTCCACCCGCGCCGCGTCATGGGCGAACAGGGCGGAGACGGCGGAGAGGCCGGCGACGCGGAACAGCTTGCCCGGCTCCTCCCGCACCTCCTCCCGGCGGATGTCCTTTCCGGCGCGGGCCGGACCCGGACGGGAGGGGCGGGCAGAGGACGGGCGGGCAGCGGACGGGACGGGCGGACGGCCGCGCGGGGTCGTCGGCTTCGGCATGATGGACTCGGGGGCTTCGGGGAACGGGCCGGCATTCTGGACCAACCCGTTCCCGAACTCAAAGCCCTCAGTGGTTTCCGTTCTTGCTCCGCGCGTAGCCGGCATAGGCCGCCGCCGCAGCGGCCGCGACCCCGGCGACGAGCAGCGGCGACACCCAGCCGGGCGGCGGGGTGCGGAAGCCGCCGGTGACGCCGCGGCCGCGCTCCACCGGGCGGAACAGGTTGCCGTCGCTGGTCGGGGCGGGCGGGGTCCGGCTGAAATGGCGGTGGGCGCCGTGGCCGGCGATCTTCTCCATCAGGCGCGGCGCCACCGCGTGCCCCAGCCGGGTCAGCGGGGTCATCGCCCCGACCATCGCCTGGGCGCGGGGGCGCAGGGCCACGGCCAGCACGGTGTCCGCCACGTCCTGCGGATCGTCGTAGAAGGGGCTCTCCGCGTCCAGTTGATGGCCGGTGTAGTTGGCGCCGTGGGACATGCCCGGCGTGTCGGTGAAGAAGGGATAGACGCCGCAGACATGGATGCCCGGCGCGTCGACCAGCTCCGCCCGCAGGCTCTCCAATAGCCCTTCCAGCCCGAACTTGCTGGCGGCATAGGCGGCGGCGTAGGGGGCGGGCGCCCAGGCCCCGACCGACACCGTGTTGATGAGCACCCCATGCCCCTGCCGGCGGAACAGCGGAAGGACGGCGTGGGCGCCGTGCAGCGGACCGAAGAGGTTGGTCTCGACGACCCGGCGGTGCGCTTCCAGCGGGGTGTCCTCGAACCGTCCGACGGCCCCGACCCCGGCGTTGCTCACCCAGACGTCGATGCCGCCGAACAGCTGCACCGCCCGGTTGGCCAGCCGCCGAACCGCCTCCGCGTCGGTGACGTCGGTGGGCACCACCTCGGCCTCGCCGCCCAATTCCCGGCATTCCTCGGCGACCTCGCCGAGCAGGGCCTCCCGCCGGGCGGCCAGCACCAGCCGGGCGCCCTCCCGCGCGAAGGTCAGGGCGGTGGCCCGCCCGATCCCGCTCGACGCGCCGGTGATGACCACCACGGCCCCGCGCACGCTGTCCATCCGTTCTCTCCCGTCAATGCCTCACTGCGGCATCAACAGGAAAGGACGGTCCGGCGTCGCGGTGCCATGGTGGAGTTGGGGTGGAGTTGGGGTGGATCAGATCAGCTTGATCGCCAGGAAGCCGCCGATCAGCGCGACGGCGAAGGCGGTGGTGACCAGCGTCAGCCGCTTCTCGATGAAGGCGCGCACCGGCTCCCCGAACCAGTAGAGCAGGGCGGCGACCAGATAGAAGCGGATGGCCCGCGACAGGATCGAGGCGCCGATGAACACCCAGATGTTCAGCTTCGCGACACCCGCGGTGATGGTCAGCAGCTTGTAGGGGATGGGCGTCATGCCCTTGATGATGAGAATCTCCGCGCCGTATTCGACGAAGGTATGGCGCAGCGTCTCGAACTGGGCTTCGAGGTGGTAGAAATCGATGACCGCCTTGCCGATGGCCTCGTACAGGAAGTAGCCGATCATGTAGCCGGCGATGCCGCCCACCACCGAGGCCAGCGTGCAGATCGTCGCGATCCGCCACGCCGCCTGCCGGTTGGCGAGCACCATCGGCACCATCAGGATGTCCGGCGGGATCGGGAAGAAGGAGCTTTCCGCGAAGGAAACCCCCGCCAGCCAGGTGGTGGCGTTCTTCGAGGCCGCCTTGGCCATCGTCCAGTCGTAAAGGCGCTTCAGCATGCCGGTCGCAGCCCGTGTTGTGCCGGTGAGGGAGCCCCTGTTTTAGCGGGGGACCGGGCCAGCGGCTACGACCAATTCGGGGCGGCCCCGGAAAGGCTAAGCCATCGGCCTAGCGGGCCGCGGTCTTGTTTCCGGATTCGGCGGTGTCCGGCTCCGCCTTCTCGGGGTCGGCGCGCGACACCGGATCGCAGTCGCCGTCGCGGGAACCGCCGGGATGGCCGCCGGGCATGCCGCGGTAGCGGGTGTCCGGGTTGGACCCGCCGCCGCCGCTCTGCTCGTCGCAGAGAGGTTCGATGTCGGTCTTGCGGATGTCCTTGGGCTCGGCGTTCTTCTGCCCGGTGTGGTCGTCGGTCATGGCCGTTCTCCGGCTGCGGGAATGGAAACCGGGCAACAGGCCAGCGCCGTCCCGGTTCCCGTCCCGCTGACGCTCACTTCGACGCGGCTTCCAGATAGGCGATCAGGTCGGCCCGGTCCTCCGGCTTCGCCACCCCGGCGAAGGCCATGCGGCTGTCGGCAATGACCGCCTTGGGGTTGGCGAGATAGGGGTCGAGCGTCGCCGCGTCCCACTGGATGCCCGACGCCTTCAGCCCCTCGGAGTAGTTGGCGAAGCTCTCCACCGTGCCGGCCTTGCGTCCGAACAGCGCGTGCAGCGTGGGGCCGACGCGGTTCTTGCCCGCCTCCACCGTGTGGCAGGCCTTGCACTGGCGGAACAGCTTCTCGCCGTTCGCCGGATCGCCGTCGGCCAGGGCCGGAAGCGGCGCCGCGGCGAGAAGGATCAGGGTAGCCAGGGCTACAGGGGCGGCTGTGCGGGCGGCGGTGCGCATGGGTCGGAAGCCTCCTTCGTTTCGCCGCGGCGGAAGGTCGCGGCGTCGAGGGAGACTTTACGGATCGTCGGAGTCCGGGCCATTGGACTTTGGACCATTGGATTCCGCGCCTTTTTCAGACGGCTCCTCCGGCTTCAGCGCCTCGTCCAGCCAGGCGAGGTGTGGCGCGGCGGCGCGGCGGGCCTCCTCCTCCATGCGGCGGTAGCGGGCGATCACCTCCTGGCCGAAGGCGGTCAGGCCGGTCCCGCCGCCCTCCCGCCCGCCGACGTTGGTCCGCACCACCGGCTCGCGGAAGGCGGAATTCATGGTTTCCACCAGGAACCACGCGCGGCGGAAGGACATGCCGAGCGCCCGCGCCGCCGCGGAGATCGAGCCGGTGCGGTCGATCTCCTCCAGCAGGGACACCTTTCCGGGGCCGATGGCGCCGGAGGGGTGGAGGAAGCGCAGCCGGATGTCGGTCGTCATGTCCTGGGGTCTCGCCGGGAAACGGAAGGGTCTCCGCCCAAGGTATCATCTGCCGTCCAATGGTCGGTCCCGAATCTGGGGGCCTGCGCGTCTGCAACCAAAGTCGAATTTACCGGCCTTCCCCGAAACCGCGATAACGGCGGGGCGCTGTGACGGATACCGATCATCGGACGAACGGACACAGGGCGCACAACCCGCCAAACGTCATTCCACGACATTCAGTTCGGGCAATCCGCTTCGGGAGGAAACCGCCGTGATCCATCAGGCCCTGGAAACGCTCAGCAAGCAGGTCGCCATCCGGCCGCGCTACGACAACTTCATTGGCGGCCAGTGGGTGGCGCCGACGAAGGGCCAGTATTTCACCAACCTGACCCCGATCACCGGCAAGCCGCTGTGCGAGGTCGCCCGCTCCACCGCGGAAGACATCGAGAAGGCGCTGGACGCCGCCCACAAGGCCAAGGACGCCTGGGGCCGCACCTCCCCGGCGGAGCGCGCGCGCGTCCTCAACAAGATCGCCGACCGGCTGGAAGAGCGTCTGGACGTGCTGGCGCTGGCCGAGACGCTGGACAACGGCAAGCCGATCCGCGAGACGACCCACGCCGACCTGCCGCTCGCCATCGACCATTTCCGCTACTTCGCGGGCTGCATCCGCGCCCAGGAAGGCTCCATCGCGGAGATCGACAACACCACCTACGCCTATCATTTCCATGAGCCGCTGGGCGTCGTCGGCCAGATCATCCCGTGGAACTTCCCGCTGCTGATGGCGGTGTGGAAGCTGGCCCCGGCGCTGGCCGCCGGCAACTGCGTCGTGCTGAAGCCCGCCGAGCAGACCCCGATGGCCATCATGGTGATGATGGAGATCATCGCCGACCTGCTGCCGGACGGCGTCATCAACGTCGTCAACGGCTTCGGCGTCGAGGCCGGCAAGCCGCTGGCCCAGAGCCCGCGCATCGCCAAGATCGCCTTCACCGGCGAGACGACGACCGGCCGCCTGATCATGCAGTACGCCACGGAGAACATCATCCCGGTCACGCTGGAGCTGGGCGGCAAGTCGCCGAACATCTTCTTCAAGGACGTGATGGCCGAGGACGACGACTTCCTGGACAAGGCGCTGGAAGGCTTCGCCATGTTCGCGCTGAACCAGGGCGAGGTCTGCACCTGCCCCTCGCGCGTCCTGGTGCAGGAGAGCATCTACGACAAGTTCATGGAGAAGGCCCTGGCCCGCGTCGCGGCGGTCAAGCAGGGCAGCCCGCTCGACCCCGCCACGATGATCGGCGCCCAGGCCTCCATCGACCAGCTTGAGAAGATCCTCTCCTACATCGACATCGGCAAGGCCGAAGGCGCCAAGGTGCTGATCGGCGGCGAGCGCGCCCATCTGGGCGGCGAGCTGGAGAGCGGCTACTACGTCCAGCCGACGGTCTTCGAAGGCCACAACAAGATGCGCATCTTCCAGGAGGAGATCTTCGGGCCGGTGGTGTCCGTGACCCCCTTCAAGACCGAGGAGGAGGCGCTCGCCATCGCCAACGACTCGCTCTACGGCCTGGGCGCCGGCGTGTGGAGCCGCGACGGCAACCGCGCCTTCCGCATGGGCCGCGCCATCCAGGCGGGCCGCGTGTGGACCAACTGCTACCACCTCTATCCGGCCCACGCGGCTTTCGGCGGCTACAAGCAGTCGGGCATCGGCCGCGAAAACCACAAGATGATGCTGGACCACTACCAGCAGACCAAGAACCTGCTGGTCAGCTACAGCCCGAAGGCCCTGGGCTTCTTCTAACCTCCCTGTCTCCTCCCTGATGACCTTGGGCCGGCGGCCATTCGGCCTCCGGCCCTTTTCTTGTCCGGCTGAATTCCTTCTGGGAGCATCCGCCCATGGTCGAACGAGTCGTCGCCACACCGGCGGCCCTGGAACTGATCGAAAAGCTGCGCGGGCTCTACGGGCCGCTGTTCTTCCACCAGTCCGGCGGCTGCTGCGACGGCAGCGCGCCGATGTGCTTCATGGACGGGGAGTTCCGCCCCGGTGGGCAGGACGTCCGGCTGGGGGAGATCGGCGGCTGTCCCTTCTACATGGGGGCGGCGCAGTTCGAATACTGGTCGCACACCCAACTCATCATCGACGTGGTGCCGGGCCGCGGCGCCAGCTTCTCGCTGGAGGCGCCGGAGGGCGTGCGCTTCCTCACCCGCTCCCGCCTGTTCTCCGATGGCGAGGTGGAGGCGCTGCGTTCCGATCCACGCGATATGACGAAAAAGACATAGCGACGTTCTGTGGAATGCGGTATGCAGGATTCGACTTTGGGACTTTCCCAGTCGGCACGGCCGCCGGGCGGTCTGATCCGTGTTCAGACCGGCTCCCCCGCGTGGCGGTGCATATGGAACCGAACTCAGGCGCCTTCCGCGACGGCGGAAGGCGCCTTTTTCGTGGCGTGGGAAACAGTCCCGCGCCGGACCTCAGACCACGGACCTTAGACCATGGTCGCATGCCCGCACCCCCGCGCCGGCTTTGCCCGGCGGGCGGCGCTGAAGTAACCTATAGGTCATCCGCCCACGGTCCCCGACCCGCGTTCCGCGCATAGGGGGGCGGCTTGGGGTGATGGATGCCATGCCGTTGCTTTTCGGGACCCGCATTGTGACCAGCCAACCGGCCTCGGACGCTCTCCTCTCCGATGCTTCGCCCAGCGCCTCTTTGCCCGGCCCTCCCGCGTCCAGCCCGTCCCTGCCGCGGGCTGTCTCCATGGCGGAGGACGCCCGAGCCGCCGCGCGGGAACTCTTTGACGGGTTGTGCGGACCGGACCCCGCCGCCGCGGCGGAGCTGGAGATGGTGTTGGTCTTCTGCTCCGCCCACTATGACCAGGCGGAGCTGGCGGCGGCGCTGGCCGAGCTGTTCGGGCCGGTGCCGGTGGTCGGCTGCACCACGGCGGGGGAGATCACGCCCTTCGGCTACGCCGCCGGGTCGCTGGTCGGGATCGGCTTTCCGCGCGCCGACTTCACCATCGCCACCCAGCGCATCGACGACCTCGACCGCTTTTCCATCGCCGAGGCGCCGCGCGTCCTGCGCAGCCTGATGGAGCAGCGCGACGTCGCCCTGGCCGCCCGTGCCGACGCCTTTCCCGACCATGGCAGCTTTGCCTTCCTGATGATCGACGGCATGTCGCGGGCAGAGGAGATGGTGGTCAGCGCGCTGCACAGCGTGCTGATGGACATCCCGCTGTTCGGCGGTTCCGCCGGGGACGAGCTGCGCTTCGAGCGCACCTTCGTCCTGCACGAGGGGCGGTTCCACACCAATGCCGCCGTTCTGATGCTGGTCACCACCGCGCGGCGCTTCGTCGTCTTCCGGACCGAGCATTTCGTGGCGTCCGACGCCAAGATGGTGGTGACCGGCGCCGACCCGCAGCGCCGCATCGTCACCGAGATCAACGCCGAGCCGGCGGGCCGCGAATACGCCCGCATGGTCGGGCTGGAGGGGGAGCCGCTGACCCCCCTGATCTTCGCCGCCTATCCCGTCGTCGTGCGGGTGGGGGGCGAGTACCATGTCCGCTCCATCCAGAAGGTCAACGACGACGAGAGCCTGACCTTCTACTGCGCCATCGACGAGGGGATCGTGCTGACCGTCGCCCGCGGCGTCGACCCGGTGGAGAACCTGGAGGAGATGATGCGCAAGCTGGCCGCGGAGGTCGGCGGGCCGCCGGACCTCGTGCTCGGCTGCGACTGCATCCTGCGCCGGCTGGAGCTGGAGCAGCGGCAGCTCAAGCACGTCATGTCGGCGGCGCTGGCGCGGCACAACGTCATCGGCTTCTGCGCCTACGGCGAGCAGTACAACGCCATGCACGTCAACCAGACCTTCACCGGTGTCGCGATAGGTGCGCGATGACGCTCATCTTCGACTGGCGGGAACCGTCCCGCCCACCCGCCGACCCATCGCCACTCCCACTTCCGTCCTCACCGGACGAGCGCGGCCGGCTGGAGGCGCTGGAGCGCGAGAACGCCAAGCTCCGCCGCATCAACCAAGTGCTGATGGACCGGGTGGAACGGTCGATGGACGTGCAGGGGGGCGCCTTCTCCCTGTTCCAGACCGCCATCGTCCTGGAGCAGAAGGTGCGTGAACGCACGCTGGAACTGGAGCGCGCCCTGCGCGAGCTGGAGGACAGCCACCGCGCGCTGGCCCGCGCCAAGGAGCTGGCCGACACCATGCGCGGCCGCCTGTCGGAGGCCATCGAGTCGGTCAACGAGGGCTTCGCCATCTTCGACAGCGACGACCGGCTGGTCCTGTGCAACAGCAAGTATCTCGCCCTGTGGCCGGAAATCCGCGACCGCATCCTGCCGGGTATCCGCTTCCAGGAGATCGCCGAGCTGGCGGCCTCCTCGCGCACCATCGCCGACGCCTACCCGCGGCCCGACCGCTGGCTGTCGGAGCGGCTGGCCCAGCACCGGGCGCTGAAGGGGCCCTACGTCTACCGGCTGGCGGACGGGCGCTGGGTCCAGGTCAACGAGCGGCGGACCCGCGACGGCGGGGTGGTCGGCGTCTACACCGACATCACCGACATCAAGGAGCATGAGACCCGCCGCCGCGAGCGCGAGCTGGCCGAGAAGTCGGCGCTTTTGCAGGCGACGCTGGACAACATCGCCCAGGGGGTCGGGGTGTACGACCGCGACCAGCGGCTGGTCGCCTGGAACGAGCGCTTCACCGGCCTGCTGCGCCTGCCCGCCAACGTGGCGGAGCGCGGGGCGGGCTTCGCCGACTTCGTGCTGCACCACGCGGCGCTCGGCGATCGTGGCCTGTCGTTGAAGGCGCTGATGATGCCGAGTTGCCTCGTCGAGCAGCCCTGGCTGGACGGCACGGTTCTGGAGATCAGCCGCAACCCGATGCCGGGCGGCGGCTTCGTCCTGACCTTCACCGACATCACCGAGCGCAAGCGCGCCGAGCAGGCGCTGCGCGACAGCGAGGAGCGCATCCGGCTGGTCACCGACGCGGTGCCGGCGCTGATCGCCTATGTCGACGCCGAGCAGCGCTTCCGCTTCGTCAACAAGGCCTACGAGGGCTGGTTCAACCGCAAGCGCGAGGAGATCGAGGGCCAGCCCATGTGGGCGGCGCTGGGCGACCTTTATTACGAAGTGCGGCGCTCCTACGTGCTGCGGGCGCTGGCGGGCGAGGAGGTCACCTTTGACCTGGAGCTGCCCGGCGAGAACGGGTCGCCGCGCTACGCCGTCGCCACCTACATCCCGCATTTCGGCGAGCGGCGCGGCGGTGGCAAGCCTGAGGTGCTGGGCTATTTCGGCCTGATCCACGACATCACCGAGCGGCGCATGGCGGCGGAGGCGCTGGCCGACGCCAAGGACAGCCTGGAGCGCCGCGTCGTCGAGCGCACCGCCGAGCTGACCCGCCTCAACGGCCAACTTCAGCAGGAGATCGCCGAGCGCATCGCGGCGGAGGAGGCGCTGCGGCTGGCCAAGGCGGAGGCGGAGCAGGCCAATCTGTCCAAGACGCGCTTCCTGGCGGCGGCCAGCCACGACCTTCTGCAACCGCTGAACGCGGCGCGGCTGTTCGTCTCGGCGCTGGGCGACCTGGAGCAGCCGGAGCCCAACCGCGGGCTGGTCGACAACATCGACGTCGCCCTGGCCTCGGTCGAGGATCTGTTGTCGGCCCTGCTGGACATCTCCAAGCTGGACGCCGGGGCGGTGCGGCCGGAGGTTGCCGATTTCCCCATCAAGAGCCTGTTCGGCGCGCTGGCCACCGAATACGCGGCGGTGGCGAAGGAGCGCGGGCTGGACCTCTGCGTCGTTCCCAGCCACGCCGTGGTGCGCAGCGACATCCGTCTGCTGCGCCGGATTTTGCAGAATTTCCTGTCCAACGCCCTGCGCTACACCCAGGCGAAGAGGGGCGCGCGGGGCGGGGCCGGGCGCGTGCTGGTCGGCTGCCGGCGGACGCGCGAGGGCTTGCGGATCGAGGTGTGGGACACCGGTCCCGGCGTGCCCGCCGACAAGCTGGGCGAGATATTCCAGGAGTTCCGCCGCCTCGACACGCCCTGCGCCAACGAGCGGGTGCGCGGCATGGGCCTCGGCCTCGCCATCGTGGAGCGGGTGGCGCGGATGCTCGACCACCCCATCACCGTGCGGTCGCAGCCGGGGCGGGGGTCGGTCTTCGCGGTGACGGTGCCCTTCGGGCGCTACGCCCGCCCGGTGCGCGCGCTGGAGGCGCCGGTGCAGACCGCCTCGAACCGGCTGGCCGGCACGCGGGTGCTGGTGATCGACAACGAACCGGCGGTGCTGGCCGGGATGCGCGCGTTGCTGGAGGGCTGGGGGTGCAGCGTCGCCACCGCGGCGTCGGGCGACGAGGCGCTGGCCGGCTTGGGGGCGGTGGCGCCGGACGTGCTGTTCGCCGACTATCACCTGGACGACGGGGTGATCGGCTTCACCGAGATCGCGCGGGTGCGTGAGCGCTGCGGGGCGGACCTGCCGTCCGTCCTGATCACAGCCAACCGCACCGCCGAGGTGGTGGAGGAGGCGCAGGCCAAGGGCTGCCACGTGCTGAACAAGCCGGTGCGGCCGGCGCAGCTGCGGGCGGTGATGACGGGGTTGCTGGGGTAGCTTTCCTGGGGAGTGGTGGCGACGGGCCCCCCTCCCGACCTCCCCCCGCTTCGCAGGGGGAGGAGCGATTCCCTCCCCTGCGTCAGCGGGGGAGGGTTAGGGTGGGGGCTCGTCGCAACCGCTTGCCCCCCACCTACTCCCCACCCGCCTTGCGCGCCAGGAACCCGCGCGCCGGGTTGTAGCCGTAGACCGCCCCGCCCAGGAACACCGCCAGCGCCAGCACCGTCCAGCCCAGCGCCGGAAGGTTCACATCCAGATACAGCGCGAAGCGGATCAGCTCGACCGCCTGGCTGAAGGGGTTGACGGTGCACAGAAGATACAGAAGCTCCCCCGCCTCCTGCATCTTCCACAGCGGATAGAGCGCGGTGGACAGGAAGAAGGTCGGGAAGATGACGAAGTTCATCACGCCCGCGAAGTTCTCCAGCTGCCGGATGGCCGAGGACAGCAGCATCCCCAGCGCCCCCAGCATCAGCCCGCTGACCACCAGCGCCGGCAGCACCGTCACATAGCCGAGCGGCGGCGCCTGCACCCCGTAGACCCAGGCGACGGCGAGGAAAGCATAGACCTGGAGGATCGACACCACCGTCCCGGCCAGCAGCTTCGCCGTCAGCAGGAACCAGCGGGGCAGGGGGCTGACCAGAAGCATCCGCATGCTGCCCATCTCGCGGTCGTAGACCATCGACAGCGAACTCTGCATTCCGTTGAACAGCTGGACCATCCCGGCAAGGCCGGGGACGATGTAGACCTCGTAGGGAATGTAGGTCTCGTAGGGCGGGGTGATGGCGATGCCCAGCGCCGCGCGGAAGCCCGCCGCGAAGACGAACAGCCAGAGCAGCGGACGAACCAGGGCCGACAGGAAGCGCTCCCGCTGGTGGACGAAGCGCAGCACCTCGCGCCCGACGATCCCGCCGAGCGCGCGCGCGTAATGGGCGGGGGCATTATGGACAAAAGCCGTCACGCCGCCTCCTTCGCGGTCAGCCGGGTGAAGCTCTCGGTCAGCGTGTCCGCCCCGGTCGCGCGGTTCACCTCCGCCACCGGCCCGGCGGCGCGGACCCGACCGCGGTGGATCACCACGACGCGGTCGCCCTCGCCGATCTCGTCGATCAGATGGGTGGCCCAGAGCACGGCGATGCCGCGCTCCCGGCACAGCGCGTGGACATGCTCGACGATGGCGCGCCGCGCCGGGACGTCCAGCCCGACGGTCGGCTCGTCCAGCACCAGCAGGGCCGGCTCGTGCAGCAGGGCGCGGGCCAGCTCCACCCGGCGACGGTGCCCGCCGTTCAGCGCCCGCACCGTCTCGCCGATGCGCTCCGCCATGCCGAGCTGCTCCAGCGACTCCCGCGCGCGGGCCTCGGCGGTGCGGCGGGGGATGCCGTGCAGGGCCGCGAAGTAGAGCAGGTTCTGCCGCACCGTCAGGTCGAGGTCGAGCGTCGGCTGCTGGAACACCACCCCCATGCGGCCCAGCGCCTTGGCCGGCTCCCGCCGCAGATCGACTCCGCCGATGCGGATGGTGCCGCCCGGCGATTCGAACAGGCGGGTGACCAGCGCGAACAGCGTCGTCTTGCCCGCCCCGTTGGGGCCGAGCAGGGCGGTGAAGCACCCCGCCCCGACCGCCAGCGACACGTTCTTCAGCGCGAAGGCCCCGCGCCCGTAGGCGTAGCTCAGCCCTTCGACCGACAGCGCCGGTTCCGCCATGCCCTTACCCTTTCAACAGCTTAGCCCTTCACCGCGACGCCCCAGGGGTAGCGCCCGGTCTTGATGGACTTCACCACCTTCAGGCTCTCCACGTCGATCACCGACACGTCGCCCGACACGCCGTTGGTGGCGTAGAGCCGCTTCTGGTCGGGCGACAGGTCGAGTTGCCAGACACGGCGGCCGACCAGCAGATACTCCTTCACCGCGAAGGTCTGGGCGTCCACCACCGCGACATGGTTGGCCGGGCCGAGCGCCACGAAGGCGTAGCGCCCGTCGTCGGTCAGCTTGATGCCCACGGGCTGGATGCGGTCCTGGGGCACGCCCTTGATCTTGAAGCGGACGGTCTGCGCCACCTTGCGGCTGGCCGTGTCGATCACCGACAGCGTGCCGCCGATCTCCGCGGACACCCACAGGCGGCTGCCGTCCTTGTTGAACTGGGCGTAGCGCGGGCGGGCGTCCACCAGCGTATGGTCCACGACGGAGCGCTTCTCCGTGTCGATCCAATGGACCATGTTCGTCGTCTCCGACGTGTTCACCGCCCATTTGCCGTCGGGGCTGACCGCCATGCCCTCCGGCTCCACACCGACGTCCACCTGATAGGCGACCTTGCGGCTGGGCACGTCCACCACCGTGACGACGTTGCTTTCCTCGTTGGCGATGAAGAGCTGCTTGCCGTCCGGGTGCAGGGCGAACAGCTCCGGGTCCTCGCCCGAGGGCAGGTTGTGCAGGATCTTCCTCGTCGCGAGGTCCATCACCTGCACCGTGTCGTCGTCGCTGGCGCAGATGTAGAGGTGCTTGCCGTCCGCGCTCAGCGTGATGCCGCGGGGGCGCCGTCCGACTTTCACCGTCTCCGTCACCGTCAGGGTCGCGCCGTCGATGATGGACAGGGTGTTGTCCTTCTCGTTCGAGACATAGACGGTCTCCGCCAGGGCGGGGACAGCGCAGCCGGCCAGCAGCGCGGCGAGGAGAAGGGAGCGGGCGGTGGTCATCGGGGCGGTGTCCTTTTGGCGGAAATGATTGAGAAGAATCAGCGTCGGCCCATCAACGTCGGCAACCCGTTTCGGGCTGGTCGTGGCCCAGCGTGTCGAGTTCGGTCTTCGGGTGCAGGAAGCCGTCCTGCGGCGAGACGGACACCAGCGAGCGGTCGGCGGCCAGAAGCACCGGCTGGCGGAGCTGCCCGTCCCAGCTGCGGAAGGACAGCGGCACGCCCTTGAAGGCGGCCAAAGTGAAGTCCGGCCCGCGGATGTAGGTGGCCAGCGCCGCGGGATCGGTGGAGCGGGTGCGGGTCGCCGCCTCGCCCACCGCGCGGATGGCGGCCCAGACCGCGTGGTCGCGGGGCGACATGATGCGCTGGGCGGCGGCCTTGAAGCGGGACTGGAGCTGCGCCGCCCCCCAGGCCTCGTGGGCGCGGTGCCAGTTGGTGGGGACGAGGCCCTGCGTTCCGGCGACCGGGCGCGGCTCCCAGGTGCGGTACAGCACATAGTCGCCGAAGTCGCCGATCTCGTCGGCGACGATCACCACGTCGTGGCGCTTGCCCTGGGTGAAGACCGGCATTTCGGCCTGGGCGGTGCGGCGGGCGTCGTGGTCCTCGCTCCAGGTCTTCTCCTCGACCACCTCGGCGCCGAAGCGCTTGGCCGCCCGCTTCACCGCGGCGGCGTAGAGCCGGTCCTCGGGCCGGGTGCCGACGATCAGCTGCCATTTCGTCCAGCGCTTCACCGCCAGATACTGGGCCAGCGCGTCGGCCAGCATGGCGCGGTCGGGTGCTGTGTGCAGCAGGTTGGGCGCGCACAGCGCGTTGCGCAGGCTGTCGTCGGTCGAGCCGGCGTTGAACAGCAGCAGGTCCGCCGCCTCCGGCAGGCGGGCCAGAGCGCCGGGCGCTTCGCCGGGCAGGTCCAGCACGACGATGCGGTGCCCGGCGGCGGCGAGGTCGCGCAGCGCCTGCGCCGGGTCGCCGTCGATGGGGACGGTCACCGCCTCCAGCGCGAACCGCTGCTTGAGGAAGCGGCCCGTGCTGTTGTTGTCCGCCACGGCGAGGGTGGCGCCGGCCAATCCGTCGTCGGCGGGTGGTTCGTCCAGGTTGGACATGGCGGGGGGATGCTCGACCTCCTGCGTCAGGTAGGCGATGCGGACGGTGGAGTTGTCCGCGGGCGCCGCCTCCTGCGAAAAGGCGGCCGGCGAGGCGCACAGCCCGCCGGCCAGCAAGGCGATCTGCATCAAGGAGGGTAACCAAAGGCTGAAACGCATCGCGGGTTTGCACTCGCCTGGTTTCGGGAGACCAGGGTATCCCCGCCGGGCGGCGTCCCGGAATGCAACTTTGGTACGATTGCGCGGTCGGAAAATTGCGGTTCGGTCCGATCCCGACCGACTCCACGCACGGTTGCTACCAAAGTCCAATTATTGGCGGCACGGACCGCCCGCTATGCTCCGGGGCAACGGACAACGCTCCCTTCGCATCTTCTCTGAATGAGGACGCCCCTTATGAACGCACGGCTTCTCCGGCTTGCGATGGCCGGTTTCCTGACCGGCGCGGCCGCCGTCGCCTCCACGGTTGTCCCCACGGCGGCCTTCGCCCATGGCGACGTGACCCCCCAGGCGGTGGACACCACCGGCCTCGACAAGCTGGGCGAGGACTGGCGCGACGCGAATCCCTACCGCGGCAACCCGCGGGCGATCGAGATCGGGTCCTCCGCCTTCAACCAGAACTGCGCGCGCTGCCACGGGCTGGGCGCGGTGTCGGGCGGCATCGCCCCGGACCTGCGCTTTCTGGACAAGGGCGACATCGGCGACGAGTGGTTCAAGGAGCGGGTGATCAACGGTTCGATCCGCAACGGGGTCACCTACATGCCGCGCTTCGGCGAGGCGCTGGGCCAGGAGGCGCTGTGGGCCATCCGCTCGTGGCTGGAGACGGTGCACGAGGAATGACGGCGCTTCCGACGCGGCGCCACCTGCTGTCCTTCGCCGCCGCCGCGCTGGCCGCCGGGGTCCTCCCCCGGCGCGCCGGCGCGCGCCCGTTGGACGATGTGGTGGCCGCCGGGCGGCTGATGGTCGCGGTCTATCGCGACAACCCGCCCTTCTCCTACCGCAAGGGCGGCGCCCTGGTCGGTGTGGACGTGGACATTGCCCGCGCCATCGCCGGGCGGCTGGGCGTCGGCGTCGAGTTCATGGAGCTGACCGCCGGTGAGGCCGTGTCGGACGACCTGCGCAACGCGGTGTGGCGCGGCCCGGTCGTCGGGGGCGGCGTGGCCGACGTGATGATGCATGTGCCCTATCAGAAGGAGTTCGGGCTGCGCAACCCGGAGGCCGTGCTGTTCGGCCCCTACCAGCGGGAGGGCTTCGCGCTGGCCCGCAACCCGATGCGCATGACCCAGCCGATGCTGGCTTCCCTGCCCGACGAGCCGGTGGGGGTGGAGATCGACAGCATCCCCGACTTCTACCTGCTGGGGGCCTTCGGCGGACGCCTGCGCGAGCGGCTGGTCCATTACATGACGATTCCTGAAGCGGTCGAGGCTCTGGTCAAGGGTGACGTCGTCGCCGTCGTCGCGACGCAGAGCCAGGTGGAGGCAGCGCTGGGCGACCGCGCCGCCGGCTTCCCGATCACCCCGGTGACCTTCCCCGGGATGATGGCGTCGAGCTGGGACATCGGCATGGCTGTGAAGGAGAACTCCCGCGATCTCGCCTACGCGGTGGGCGACGCCGTGACCGCGATGCTGGAGGATGGGACGCTGCCGGCGATCTTCCGCAGGCATGGGGTGACGCACAACGCGATTCCGGTGGAGTGACGGTGCTTGCCCCCCTCCCAACCTCCCCCGCTTCGCAGGGGGAGGGGCTTGATTCCCTCCCCTGCGAAGCGGGGGAGGGTAAGGGTGGGGGCAAGCGCCCACACAGAAGCAACGATGCAAGGGAGGGGGAAACCGCCATGAACCGCCATCTCGCCGCCGCGGCGCTCCTGGCCGCGCTCTCCAATCCGGCTTATGCCGGCCCGCCGGACCCCGCCGACCCGTTGGCCTCCGTCATGTGGGACGTGCTGCGGCCGGAGCTGTTCGGAACGGCCCCCGTGCAATTCGACGATCGGGTGACCGTTACCGCCCCCGACAACGCCGAGAACGCCGCCGCCGTCCCGGTGATGGCCGACGCCACGGCGCTGGGCACGGTGGAGGAGATGGTGCTGTTCGCCGACCTCAACCCCTTCCCGGTCATCCTGCGCTTCCAGCCGCTGGCGGCGAAGCCGGTGATCGCCACGCGCTTCAAGGTGCAGCAGGCGACACCGCTGCGCGCCGCCGCCCGCACGCCGGACGGCGTCTGGCACATCGGCGGCAAGCTGCTCGACGCGGCGGGCGGCGGCTGCACCGCGCCGCCGGCCACCTACGCCGCCGCCGACTGGGCCGACCATGTGGGCGAGGTGCAAGGCCGCGCCTGGGCGCCGAGCGGAGAGGACAAGGCGACGCGCGTGCGCTTCCTTGTCCGCCACCCGATGGACACCGGTCTGGTCGCCGGCATCCCCGCCTACTTCATCGAGGCGCTGACTCTGCGCGACGCCGACGGGCGGGCGCTGGCCCGGCTCCAGACGGCGGAGCCGCTGTCCGAGAACCCCGTCTTCACGTTGGAGGTGCAGCCCGCAGCGGGCGCGCGCAGCCTGACGCTCGACGGGCGCGACAACCAGGGCGGCGAGGTCAAGGCGGCCATCCCGCTGCCCTGGGTGCAGGGAGCGCTGCCATGAGATTCATCCTCTGCCTGTTTCTGCTTCTGTCCGCCGCGCCCGGCTGGGCCGCCGGCCCGCTGACTTACAATCTGAAGCCCGTCGCCATCGCGCCTGACACCTGGGTCTTCGAGGGCACGCGGGAGCATTTCACCCGCAGCAACGGGGGCAACATCCTGAACCCCGGCTTCATCGTGACCGACGACGGGGTGATCGTGATCCAGACCGGCCCGTCGCGCCGCTTCGGCGAGGAGATGCGCGCGGCCATCGCCACGGTCACCGACAAGCCGATCCGCAAGGTCTTCGTCAGCAACCTGCATCCCGACTATTGGCTGGGCAACCGCGCCTTCGCCGACGTGCCCATCGCCGCGCTGCCCGGCACCATCGAGGGCATCAAGGCCGAGGGTCTGGGGATGACCGAGAACATGTACCGCCTTGTCGGCGACTGGATGCGCGGCACCGAGCCGCTGGTCCCGACCGAGACGGTCTACGGCTCCACCGTCGTCTTCGGCGCGCACCGGCTGCGGCTGATTCCGCTGGAGGGCCACACCGCCGCCGACCTCGCCATCCTGGACGAGACGACGGGCGTGCTGTTCGCCGGCGGAGTCGTCTTCTCCGACCGGACGCCGACGACGCCCCACGCCGACATCGGCCAATGGCTGGCGGCGCTGGATGCCCTGGACGCGCTGGACGTGACGGTTCTGGTGCCCAACCATGGGCGCATCCGCACTGACAAGGCGGCCATCGCCCAGACCCGCGACTGGCTGAGCTGGCTGGACCGTACGCTGCGCGAGCGGGCGGAGGCCGGGGCCGACATGGCCGAGCTGCTTGACGCGCCGATTCCCGAGCGCTTCGCCGGGATGGGCGTGCTGCGCGAGGAGTACCGGCGCTCCGTCTCCCACCTCTGGCCGCGGATCGAGACGGCCGTTCTGCCGCGGGTGAATTGAAGCCGTTCGTAATGAAACGATTTCCGGCGTCCAGAAGAACGCTCCGCCCTCCTACTATTTGCCAATGGACCCCAATCGGGGCACCGGTAAACTTCTTTACTGTCAGAAGGATAGGGGCTTCGCGATGCCGCGTCGCCCCTGCGTCGAACCCCTGATTGTTCCGAAAAGAAGCCGAGAACGGGCGGACGAAGCAGACGGATTCCGCCAATTCGTCTGCGCATGATCATTTGTCTACGCATGATCTCTGCCCGCGCCTCCGGCTGTCCATTCCCCTGGGAGGTATCCGCACCATGAAGCGTCTCTTCCGCACCTGCCTTCTTGCGAGCGCCATGGCCGCCGGCCTAGGCCTGAGCGGCCCCGCTTTGGCCGCCGATGGGCCAAACAACGACGACCTGCTGAACGACGCCACGTCGACGGGCGACGTCCTGACCTACGGCATGGGCCATCAGGCGCAGCGCTTCAGCCCGCTCGACAAGCTGAACCCGGACACGGTCAAGGGGCTGGTGCCGGTGTGGTCCTTCTCCTTCGGCGGCGAGAAGCAGCGCGGGCAGGAGTCGCAGCCGATCATCCATGACGGCACGATCTACGTGACCGGTTCCTACTCCCGCCTCTACGCGGTGGACGTGAAGACCGGGCAGAAGAAGTGGCAGTACGACCACCGTCTGCCCGAAGGCATCATGCCCTGCTGCGACGTCGTGAACCGCGGTGCCGCGCTCTACAAGGACAAGATCTACTTCGCGACGCTCGACGCCCGTCTGGTTGCGCTCAACAAGGACACCGGCAAGGTCGTCTGGTCGAAGAAGATCGAGGACTACAAGGCCGGCTATTCGGCGACCGCCGCCCCGCTGATCGTCGACGGCAAGGTCATCACCGGCAATTCCGGCGGCGAGTTCGGCATCATCGGCATGGTCGAGGCGCGCGACGCCGAGACGGGCGAGCTGGTCTGGCAGCGCCCGACCATCGAGGGCAACATGGGCACCCTCAATGGCAAGGAATCGACGATGACCGGTGTGATGAACGCCAGCTGGTCGGGCGATCTCTACAAGACCGGCGGCGGCGCCACCTGGCTGGGCGGCACCTACGACCCGGAGACCAAGACGCTGTTCTTCGGCACCGGCAACCCGGCGCCCTGGAACTCGCACCTGCGTCCGGGCGACAACCTCTACACCTCCTCGACCCTGGCCATCGACCCGGCCAACGGCGACATCAAGTGGCACTATCAGACCACGCCGCACGACGGCTGGGACTTCGACGGTGTGAACGAGCTGGTGTCCTTCGACCTGAAGAAGGACGGCCAGACCATCAAGGCCGGCGCCAAGGCCGACCGCAACGGCTTCTTCTACGTGCTGGACCGCACCAACGGGAAGCTGCTCAGCGCCTCGCCCTTCGTCACCAAGATCACCTGGGCCAAGGAGATCGACGTGAAGACCGGGCGGCCGGTCTACAACGACGACAACCGTCCGGGCACCCCGGTCGGTGCGGAGAAGGGCAAGTCGGTCTTCGCCGCACCGGCCTTCCTCGGCGCCAAGAACTGGATGCCCATGGCCTACAGCCCGGCGACGGAGCTGTTCTACGTCCCGGCCAACGAATGGGGCATGGACATCTGGAACGAGCCGATCACCTACAAGAAGGGTGCCGCCTATCTGGGCGCCGGCTTCACCATCAAGCCGCTGTATGACGACTACATCGGCGCGCTGCGCGCCATCGACCCGAAGACCGGCAAGATCGTCTGGGAATACAAGAACCCGGCGCCGCTGTGGGGCGGCGTGCTGACCACCGGCGGCAATCTCGTCTTCACCGGCACGCCGGAGGGCTATCTGAAGGCGTTCGACGCCAAGACCGGCAAGGAAGCCTGGAAGTTCAACACCGGCTCCGGCGTCGTCGGCTCCCCGGTCACCTGGGAACAGGACGGCGAGCAGTATGTGGCCGTGGTCTCCGGCTGGGGCGGGGCGGTGCCGCTGTGGGGCGGCGACGTCGCCAAGCTGGTCAAGGACATCAACCAGGGCGGCTCCCTCTGGGTCTTCAAGCTGCCGAAGGCCTGACGAGCCTCCTGGTGCCGTGACCGGAGCAGGAAAGGGCGGTCCGAAGGGTTCGGGCCGTCTTTTCTTGCGAATCGCTTGCAACGGGATTTGGAGCGGGATTTGAAACGGAATTGCCTACGATCGGCTGAATTGGGGAATACCCGTTCCAGTCCTTGCGCATTCTTGAACGGTCCGGCATGATCGCCATCGGAAACGCCCCGAAACGATGAGCGTGGAAACCACGCCATGAGCCGAATTCTGATTGCGGACGATCATCCGCTGGTGCGCGACGCCCTGCGCAGCGCCGTCCTCTATTCCTGCCAGGCGCAGGAGATTCACGAGGCCGGTTGCCTGGACGAAACCATCTCCATTCTCGACTCCATGCATAGCGGCAAGGGGGAGCCGGACCTCGTCCTGCTCGACCTCAACATGCCGGGCATGAACGGGCTGACCGGGCTGATCGCCCTGCGCCGCCGCTTCCCGGCCATCCCCGTCGCCGTCGTCTCGGCGCACGAGGACCGCAAGGTGATGCTGGAGGCGGTGCGCTGCGGCGCCGCCGGCTTCATCCCCAAATCGACGCCGCGGGACGCCATCGCCGGCGCGCTGCGCCAGATCCTGGCCGGGGAGGTCTATCTGCCCGCCTCGGTCGAGGAGGGGGCCGCGGCGGAGGACGAGGAAACGGCGGAGATCGCCCGCCGCCTGTCCACCCTGACCGCACAGCAGCTCCGCGTGCTGGAGATGCTGGGCACCGGCAAGCTGAACAAGGAAATCGCCTATGAGCTGAGCATCACGGAAACCACCGTGAAGGCCCATGTCTCGGCGATCCTGCAAAAGCTGAAGGTCTACAGCCGCACCCAGGCCGTGGTCTTCGCCAATCGCCTGCAACTGGAAAAGGCCCGCTTCGGCATCTGACCGGGCGGGCCTTTTTCCGTTCAGCGGTTCCGCATCCGCCGCGCGTCCGCGGCGGCGCGCGCCGCCTCCTGTCCCGGATCGCCCCGCCCGAAGCCGAGCGGCACCGGGCCGTCGAGCCATCCGAAGCCGTCCAGCGCGTGGCCGTCGAACTCCGTCCAATCCGACCAATCCTTGTCCTTGCTGCGCCGCTTCGCCTCCGCCTTGCGCACGGCGCGCCGGGCCTCCAGGCCAGGGTCGCGCCGCCCGAGCTGCTCGTCGCGCGTCGTCCGTTCGATGATGACGATGGAGGACCCGGTGACCGGATCGCCGATGATCGCCAGATCGCGCGACCGGTCGGCGTGGTTGGGGCCATGGGCGCCGGATTGCAAAATCACGATCTCCCCGGCGCGCGCCGCGCCGGACGGGAGCGCCAGGCCGGCGCCCAGCAGGAACAGGGGCAGGAACAGGGTGCGCATCGTCGTCTCCGCCGGTTTCGTCGCAGCGGGACAGACTGTGCCCGGCGGACGGCGGCGGGTGTGAGCCGCTTCACAGTTTCGGCGAAAGAGTCAGGCCAGCAGCCGGAAAGCCGGATCGGGCCGGGCCAGCAGGTCCGCCCGCACGCGCTCGACCAGCGCGTCGTCGCGCAAGGCGCGCGGCGTTTCCAGCGGCACCTCCGCCGCCACCCGCGTCGGGCAGGGGGCCATGACCAGGATGCGGTCGGCCAGTTGGATCGCCTCGCGCAGATTGTGGGTGACGAACAGCACCGTGGCCGGGGACCGCTCCAGCATCGTCGCGAGGAGGGCGCGCATCCGCTGCGCCGTCGGCTCGTCCAGCGAGACGAAGGGCTCGTCCATCAGCAGCAGGCCGGGTTCCACTGCGAAGGCGCGGGCCAGTGCCACCCGCCGCGCCATGCCGCCGGACAGCCGGGCCGGGTATTCGTCGGCCACCGCCTCCAGCCCCATGGCGGCCAGCCAGCGTTCCGCCGTGCCGTCGCTCCGCCGCGCCTTGGGCAGCACCAGCGCCACATTCTGCCGCACCGTGCGCCAGGGCAGCAGGCGGGGCGTCTGGAACACGCAGCCGAGCACCGGCTCAGGCCCGCCGAAGTCGAGCGTTCCATCGAAATCACGGTCCAGCCCGGCGGCGATGGCCAGCGCGGTCGTTTTGCCGCAGCCGGACGGGCCGACCAGCGCCAGGAACTCGCCAGGCGCGGCCGTCAGCGACAGGCCGCGGATGACCTCCCGCCCGGCGAAGCGCTTGGAGCGGATCTCAAGCCTCAGCGCGCACCGGCCGCCAGCGGGTGAGCCGCTGCTCGACGGGTTGCAGGACGCAGAGCTCGAGAAGTTGGACGACGGCCACGAAGGCGACGGTGTACGCAAGAATGCCGGCCACATCGAACATCTGGAAGTAGAGGTGGATCTGGAATCCCACCCCGTCGCTGCGGCCCAGAAGCTCGACCACCAGCACGATCTTCCAGATCAGCGCAAGGCCGGACCGCGCCGCCGCGGCGAAGTAGGGGGTGAGTTGGGGCAGCAGCACATGGCGCAGCACGTCGGACCGCGCCATGCGGAAGGTCCGCGCCATCTCGACATACTGCTCGTCGATGGCGCGCGTTCCTTCGCGCAGAACGACCACGACGTTGGGGATCTTGTTGACGGCGACCGCGCCGATGGCCGCCGCCTCGGTCAGGCCGAACCAGACATAGGCGAGCACGATCACGACCAGCGCCGGGATGTTCAAGAACACGGTCAGCCACAGCCCGAACAGCCGGTCCGCCGTGGCCGAGCGGCCCAGCAGGATGCCCAGCGCCGACCCGATGGACATGGCAATGACGAAGGCCGCGGCCATCCGCGCCAGCGTGATCCCCAGGTGATGGAACAGCGCGCCGTCCGCCGCCTCCTGGATGAGGACGGACAGCACGGCGGCGGGGCCGGGCAGGCTGCGGCTGGCCGCCAGCTCGGCGGCGGCGGCCCACAGCCCGACCAGCAGAGCCAGCGACAGGACCGGGGCCAGCCGCCGCCACCGCATCAGAAGCGGACCCCCGGCCAGAAGGTGCCGTCCGGCAGGGCCATCGCGTTGCCCACCAGCTCCCGCCCGCCAAGCTTGGCCATCAGACCGTAGAGTTTGGCCGCGGCCTCCCGCTCCTCCTCCGTCCAGCGGTCGGGGATGCCGGCGCGGAACTGGTCGCGCAGCGCCACCCAGGTGGCCTCGTCCTCCGCCTTCATCAGCGGGCGCAGCCGGTCCCATTCCGCGTCGGATCGGGCCATGATCGCCTTGGCCTTGCGCGAGGCGGCGACGAAGGCGTCGAGCGCCGCCGGGTTGGCCTTGGCCCAGCCCTCATGGAAGACGAAGCCGACCGCCGGCACGCTGGCCGACAGGCCGAGATCCCGCATCATCCCGTCCACCCCGATGACTGTCCGCATTCCCGCCGCCTGGAGCCGGGCGGCGTAGGGCCAGAAATTCAGCACCGCGTCCAGCTCCCCCGTTGTGGCCTTCTGGTTGAGCAGGGGCGGGGCGGCGAAGACCGGCGTCGCCGCGGCGTCGAGGTCGAGCGCGTAGCGGTCGCGGGCCAGCGCCTTCAGCAGCAGCCAGCTCTTGTCGACGGGGGTTCCGGCGACGCCGATGCGCTTGCCCTTCAGGTCGGCAACGGAGGCGATGGGCGAGGCCGCCGGCACCATCAGCGCGCCGACCGCCGCGGAATGCGGGATGAAGGTCAGGTCGGCCCCCGCCGCGCGCTGGCGGGCCACCCACAGCCAGTCGCTGGCGATCATGTCCACCGCGCCGCCCTGCAGGGCGATCTGGGCGGCTTGACCGCTCGCCAGCTCCATCAGCTTCAGCTCGAAGCCGGCGGCCTCGTCCAGCCGGTGGTGGCGGATGACGTCCAGCTCCCAACTGACCGTGCCGAACTTCAGCACCCCGATGGTCACCGCAGGCCGGTCCGCCGCATGCGCCACCGTGGCGACGCAGACCAGCGCCAAGAGCAGGATCAGCCGGACGAGGGACATCAGGCGCATGGCACCGCCCCTGCGTCAAAAATTGTATGTGTATGGAGGGTGGGCCGCGTCATGGTTGCGCGGCGGACCGGGCGGCGGATTGGCCACCGCCCGTGTCCCATCACACGGAGGTGTCGAGGATGGAAAAGATCCTCACTCTCCTGATCCTGCTGCTTCAGGAGATCAAGGATATCCTTGATCTCCTGAACCGCTAAGGATCGGGCTGGGAGGCAGGGGTGGCTAGACCCCTGTCTTCCTAGCCTGATGGTGATGCGTCCTGCGGTCGTTTGCAAGGCAGGCCTCTGCGGTGCGGTGGCGCAGCGGAACGCGGGAATCCCACGATGGCGAACGCTGAGCTTAGGCCCTGTCCGCCGGTTCCCGGTATTCGACTATCGGGCAACTTGACCCTGCCGGGCACGGGGGGATTTCGTGGATGCCGCAGAACAATCGGGGAGGGAACGTGGTGCGCGCAGGATGGCTGGGCGCCGCCGGGCTGGCGCTCTTGCTGGCCGGGCCGGCGGGAGGCGCCGCAGCGGATGCGGTTCCGGTGCCCGACGGCTACCGGATGACCGAATACCGGTCGCCGACCCCGGCGTCGCTGCCCGGGGCGGAGACGGTGAACACGGCGCAGGCCCGCGCGCTGGTGGAGTCGGGTGCCGCTCTTCCCATCAATGTGATGAAGCTGGACCGCAGCACGCTGCCCGGCGGCCCCTGGCTGGTGCCGAAGCCCTTTCCGCAGATCCCCGGCAGCGTCTGGCTTCCCAACGTCGGGCTTGGGACTCTGACGCCGGAGCTGGACGGTTATTTCCGGTCCAGCCTGGAGGGGCTGTCCGGCGGCGACCGCGGGCGCGGCCTGCTGTTCTACTGTCTGGCGGATTGCTGGATGTCGTGGAACGCGGGCAAGCGCGCCCTGGAGATGGGCTACCGCCGCGTCCTCTGGTACCGCGACGGGGCGGATGGCTGGGCCGAGGCGGGCCTGCCGACCGAGGAGGGAAAGCCGGTTCCGGTCGCCGTACCGTAACCGGCTTGCCGGCGTTTACTGCTTCAGCGACTTCAGGAAGGCGATCAGATAGTCCTGCTCCGCCGGGTCGGTGATGGCGACGTGCCGCATGCGGGTGCCGGGGACGAAATTGTCGTTGCCGGCGATCCAGTGGCGCAGGTTGTCTTCGGTCCAGGTGATGTTGGACGCCTTCAGCGCGTTTGAATAGTCGAAGCGCGGGATCGAGCCGGCCTTGCGCCCGACGACGTTGTAAAGGCTCGGGCCGAAGGCGTTCTTGCTGGAATCCAGCGAGTGGCAGGCCGCGCACTGATGGAAGATCTGCTTGCCGGCGGCCTCCTCGGCCGTCTTGGGCTGCGGTCCGCTTTCGGCGTTGGCCGTGCCGGCGACGAGCAGAAGGGCGGCGGCGATGACGAATCTGGAAACGGTCATGTGAGATGGCTCCCCAGCCAGAACTCCGCGGCGCCGGTCGCGGCGGCGGTCGATGCCGCGCATTTTAGGTGGCTGGGGCGGGCCGCCGAATTGGACTTTGGAACAAGCCCGCAAACGCCGTGAGGTTTTGGGTGTGGAAAGGGCCGGTCGCCTCACGCCCCGTACTGCTCGTCGGTGACCTTTTCCATCCAATCGACGGCCTTGCCGTCAAGCTGCTCCTGGATGGCGATGTGGGTCATGAACATGGTCGGCGACGCGCCGTGCCAATGCTTCTCGCCCGGTGGAAACCAGACGACGTCGCCGGGGCGGATCTCCTCGATGGGGCCGCCGTCGCGCTGGACCCGGCCGACGCCGGCGGTAACGATCAGGGTTTGACCCAGAGGATGGGTGTGCCACGCCGTGCGGGCGCCGGGCTCGAAGGTGACGCTGGCCGCCGCCGTGCGGGCCGGGGCGTCGGCCTGAACGATGGGGTCGATGCGGACCGTGCCGGTGAACCAGTCGGCCGGTCCGGTGATGGACGGCTGCGTGCCGACCCGCGTGATTTTCATGATCGAATCCTCCGCTCGTTGCCCCAAATCCGGGGCCGTCCGTCAGAAACAGGCGGGGAGGGGAGATGTGGCCTTGCGGCGATCCGTGGAGCAGGCAGAGGGGAGGGGGTGGTGCGGGCGGTCGGACTCGAACCGACATATCCGTGAGGACGGCGGATTTTGAGTCCGCTGCGTCTACCAATTCCGCCACGCCCGCACGGTGCCTGCCGGACCCGGTGCTCGCGGCGACCGGTGCCCGCTATATAGAGGGGAAATGGCCCTGGAACAAAGTGTTTTGTGCGGAAGCGTCGGCGTGTCTGGCCTAAGCCTGTGGGGCGCGCTAATCTCACCCGCATGATGAACCGCCTCCCCATCGACGATCCGCGCTACACCGCCGGGCTGTTGGCCATCGCCAGCGCCGGCGTGCTGGCCGCCGCGCTGTTTTTCCAGTTCGCGCTGGGCTATCAGCCCTGCGTCCTGTGCCTGTGGCAGCGCGTGCCCTACGGCGCGGTGATGGCCTTCGGCATCGTCACCCTGCTGTTCCGCCAGTGGCGTGGGCTGGGCGACGCGCTGCTGGTGGCGAGCGGGCTGGCCCTGCTGGCCGGCGCGGGGATCGCCGCCTACCATGTCGGGGTGGAGCAGCATTGGTGGGCCGGCACCTCGGCCTGCGGCGCCGGCGGACGCGCGCCCCAGACCCTGGAGGAATTGCGCGCCCAGGTGCTCGCCGCGCCGGTCACCCGCTGCGACGAAGTCGCGTGGTCGCTGTTCGGGATTTCGATGGCGGGCTACAATGTCGTGATTTCGCTGGCGCTGTCCGCCTTCGCCTTCGCGGCGGCCCGTGCCGCCTACATCCGGACCTCGGTTTCCAGGACCTTCGCATGACCCCGCTCGACAGCACTGCCGCCGCCGCTTCCGCGCCGTCCACCGGCGAGTCGCCCACCCCGCGGCCCCGGCCGCGCGGGCGCCTGCCCGGCGACCCGACTCCGGAGCAGCGGCTGGCGCGGATCGTGCGCGTGGACCATGCCGGCGAGTATGGGGCCAAGCGCATCTACGAAGGCCAGCTGTCGGTCATGGGCCGGGGGCGGCACGCCAAGACGCTGCGCCACATGGCCGACCAGGAGCTGGAGCATCTCCAGTATTTCGAGAAGCAGCTCGTCGCCCGTCAGGTCCGCCCGACCGTGCTGCAGCCGCTGTGGCACGTGGCCGGTTTCCTGCTCGGCGCCGGGACCGCGGTGATGGGCGAGCGGGCGGCCATGGCCTGCACCGTCGCCGTCGAGCAGGTCATCGACGGCCATTACGAGGCGCAGTTGAAGCACCTCGGCCCGGAGGAGGAGGAGCTGAAGACCTCCATCCTCAAATTCCAGGCGGAGGAGGTTGAGCACCGCGACATCGGCCTGCTCAACGGCGCGGAGCAGGCCCCGGCCTATCCGGTGCTGTCCGCCGCCATCAAGGCCGGCACCAAGGCGGTCATCTGGGTGGCAGAGCGGGTGTAACGGGCGCGGGTGTGACCGGTGGCCGGCGGAGCGGACTCAGTTGGCCTGACCGTCCGCTCCGGTCTTTGCCGAAGTGGGGGCCGGGCTGGGCGCCGGGGCGGGCGGCGTGCCGTGGATCTCGTCCTCGCTCCGCCCGCAGCCTTCGCAATAGCCATCCTCGCCGATGATGCAGATGCCCACGCAGGGATTCTCGTCGTCCATACCCAAATCTTCCCCGGTCCAGCCTTCCCGATCGCGGCGTTTCTACATCGGATCGAGTTCGGTGTCCCAATAAAGAAAATCCCGCCAACTTTCGTGAAGGAAGTTTGGCGGGAATGCACGTCCGTTCTCTTGAAGCTGGTAGGCGCTCGGCTGGAACGGGGGACTGAGGGGGATCATGCCGCAACTGTGCGGAAGCCAGTTTCCCTTCGCCAGATTGCAGGCGGAGCAGGAGGTGACGACGTTGTCCCAGGTGGTGCGCCCGCCGCGCGACCGTGGGATGACGTGGTCGAAGGTCAGTTCCTGCGTGGGGAAGTGGTGGCCGCAATACTGGCAGGTGAAGCGGTCGCGCAGGAAGACGTTGAATCGGGTGAAGGCCGGCCGCCGCGTCGCCGGGATGAACTCCTTCAACGAAATGACGCTCGGCAGCTTGATCTCGAACGTGGGGGATCGGACGACGCGGTCATATTCGGAGATGATGTTCACCCGGTCCAGAAAGACGGCCTTGACCGCCTCCTGCCAGGACCAGAGCGACAGAGGGAAGTAGCTGAGCGGCCGGAAGTCGGCGTTCAGCACCAGGGTCGGACAGTGATCGGGTGGTGGAGCCAATGGCCACTCCCTTATCTGAAACGTGTCTGGAACCTTTCTGGTGTTCCGCTCCCCCTTGCGGGATGACACGCCGCCGGGTGACCGGAACACCAGATACATAGTTGATTTGTGCTTCGAACTCAATATGTCGCGCCGCACTGCGTCATTTCTTCACGATCCTGTAACCCTTTCGATGGGCGGGGTTCCGGCGTTTCCGGGCGGCCGACGGGATGCCTGTGACATTTGGTTGTGGTGCCTTGATCATGCATTTTCCTACGCCGTGGTTACTGTGCGTTAACCATGCTCTGAGATGGTGACGGCGCCTTCCGGGGGACGCTTTCAAAGGGAACATCCATGAGCGCCACGATCATCGACCTTGCCGAGAAACGCGCCGAGCGCGAGGAGCGCGACCGCCAGCGCCGCATCGACGCCTTCGACCGCGAACTGCGCCGCCGCCTCGCCATGTATCTGGAAGGCGAGGACATCCCGGTCGAGCCGATCAAGGACAATCCCTACATCTGAGCCCTTTGCACCCCCGTCCGTAGCGCCCGCAGCCAATGCAGGCCGGGCGCGGTTGGGGTATAAGGCGGGAATGACCGACGTCGTCACCCGCTTCGCGCCGAGCCCGACCGGCCATCTCCACCTCGGGCACGCCCATTCCGCTCTGTTCGGCTGGACCGCCGCCCGCAAGGCCGGAGGGCGCTTCCTTCTGCGCATCGAGGACATCGACCCGCAGCGCTGCCGTCCGGAGTTCGACCGCGCCCTGTGCGAGGATCTGGCCTGGCTGGGCCTGACCTGGGAAGAACCGGTTCGGCGCCAGTCGGAACATCTGGACGATTACCGCGCCGCGCTGGCGCGGCTCGGCGGTCTAGGCGCCGCCTATCCCTGCTTCTGCACCCGCAAGGACATCGCCGCCGAGATCGCCCGCGCCGGTCATGCGCCGCACGGGCCGGACGGTCCGCTCTATCCCGGCACCTGCCGCGGCCTGTCGGACCTGGAGCGGCGGGACCGCATCGCCGCGGGCGAGGCCTACGCCCTGCGGCTGGATGTGGAGAAGGCCATGGCGATGACCGGGCCGCTGCGCTGGCATGACCGACGGCGCGGCTGGCAGGACGCCACGCCGGGCATCCTTGGCGATGTCGTCCTGGCCCGCAAGGACGCGCCGACGAGCTACCATCTCGCGGTCACCGTGGACGATCACCTCCAGGGCGTGACCCTGGTGACCCGCGGGGAGGATCTGTTTTTCGCGACTCACGTGCATCGGCTTCTTCAGGAACTCCTCCGAGTCGGTCCTCCCGATTATGAACATCACCCTTTGCTGGTGAATGAGCGGGGCGAGCGTCTAGCCAAGCGCGACAACGCCAAGACCTTGCGATCTCTTCGGGAATTGGGGCAAACAGCGGCGGCGGTGCGCGCCTTGGCGGGCTTTCCGGAAGAGTTATGATCTACAACCAATTGTGTATTACAGTGGTGGGGAATCTATCCGTTTGAGGCTGGTCGCCTGGAATCTCCTTCCTCTTGCACGTATCTTTTGAATCTCGACTGATTGTTTGTCCTTCCCAATGGGTGGCGCCAAACGGTTGGCCGGCTTGCAATCCGAAGGGGGCAAGCGATGCGAGAGGAGGATGTGGCGGGGAGCGACCGTCGTCCCGCCGACCCCGCCGGGCTGCGGCGGGTCTTCGACACGATCGGCGTGGCGATTGCCCTGCTCGATCGGCAAGGGCGCATTGCCGATCTCAACGCGGCGATGCAGCGTGCCATCGGATGCCCGCAAGATCTGCTGATCGGGCAACCCATGGCCGGCGCGTTCGTCTGGGGCGGCCGGGAGGACGCGGCGGAGCGCTTCGCCCAGGCGATGGCCGCCGCGGGCCGTGGGCTGGCCCAGGAACTGGCCCTGACGGGCGACGGAAACTGGCTCGACATCGTGCTGACGCCGCTGCCGGCGGAGTCCGGCGGAGAGGCCGGGGGCATCGTCATGACCGCGGTGGACGCCAGCCGCCGCATGGCCGTGGAGGCGCGGCTGCGCGGACAGGGCGAGTCCCTGCGCGCGGCGCAGGACGAGGTGGCGCGCGCCGCACAGGCCAAGGTGCGCTTCCTGGCCGCCGCCAGCCACGACCTGCGCCAGCCCGCCCAGTCGCTGACCCTGTTCGGCGCGGTTCTGGCGGAGCGGCTGGCCGGCCATCCGCAATTGCCGCTGGTCCAGACGATGAACCGCGCGGTCGAGGCGATGCGCGGCCTGCTCGACGCGCTGCTGGACGTGGCCCGGCTCGACTCAGGGATCGTGTCACCCGACATGGCGCCCTTCGCTTTGGCCGAGATGCTGGGGCGGCTGGAGGCCGATTACGGTCCGCGCGCGGCCGCCAAGGGGCTGAAGCTGCGGGTGCGCCCGCTCAAGGCGCAGATCCGCAGCGACGCCGCCCTGCTGGAACGGTTGCTGCGCAACCTGCTCGACAACGCGCTGCGCTACACGGCGGCGGGCGGCGTGCTTCTGGGGTGCCGGCGGCGCGGCATGATTTTGTGCATCGAGGTGGCGGACACGGGCGTCGGCATCCCCGCCGACAAGCTCGACGAGATTTTCGACGAGTTCGTCCAACTCGGCAACGCCGAACGCGATCGCAGCCGCGGCCTCGGCCTCGGGCTGGCGGTGGTGAAGCGGCTCTCACATCTGCTCGGCCTGCCGGTCCGCGTGCGGTCGCGTCCGGGGCGGGGCACATGCTTTACGGTGGAGGTTCCCTTGCACGCTTCCTGGAATCCCAACGGGACGGAACACGCGATGCCATCCCTGGACCGGCCCGGTGCCCTGGCCCTGATCATCGACGACGAGGAACTGATCCTGCAAAGCCTGCGGCTGGTGCTGGAGCAGTGGGGGTGGGATGTGCTGGCCGCCGCCTCGGCGGAGGAGGCGCTGCGCCAGCTCGACGGGGCGGAGCGGCTTCCCGACGTCATCATCGCCGATTACCGCCTGCGCTACGGACGGACGGGGGTGGACGCCATCCGTGACATCCACGCCTTCGTCGGGGAACTCATCCCCGCGATCCTGCTGACCGGCGACACCAGCCCCGACCGCATCCGCGAGGCGAGGCGCAGCGGTTTCACCCTGCTGCACAAGCCGGTCACCCTGTCCGAGCTGTCGTCCCACCTGGAGGAGGCGCGGGCGCGGGCGGCTGCGGAGTGACCGTCGGGAGTGTCTGTTGAAACCGCGGCGGCCCTTACCGCCGCAGTCCCTTCACGATCTCCAGATAGTCCGGCTCCTCCGGTGTCAGCCAGCCGTGACGGACGAGGAAGTCGATGACGACGAGGTTCACGTTGAACTTCCAGTCCTTCGTCGCGCGCACCGATTCCGCGACGCGGTCCAGTGGCCACAGCTCGAACCGCTCGACCTCGCCGTCGGTGTTCCGTGGGACGAAATCCGCGTCGAGTTCGAGGTCGTAGAGGAACAGCGTGTCCTGCTTCAGCCCGGCCTCCGTCTCCATGCGGTAGGTGACGGCGCCGACGGGAACCGCCCGGGACGCCAGGGCGGCGTCGATTCCCGCCTCCTCCTGCGCTTCCTTGACGAGGTTCTCGGCCAGCGTCAGGCCGATGGGCTGACCGCCGGCGATCAGGTTGTCCAGCTTGCCCGGAGCGACCTCGCGGTCGCTGGCGCGGCGGCCGATCCACAGCGACAGGCCGCCGTCCGGCTGGCGGACGAAGCCGTTGACGTGCAGCCCATAGGCGGAGGTGCCGAACTGCGCCACCACCGCACGGTCGATGCGCATCAGCGGTTCCGCCCCCCAGGCCGGCATGACCGGGTAGAACTCGCCGCGCAGGGCGGAAACCGCCCCCGTCTCGACGAGGAACCGGGCGGCGTGCGCCAGCACCGAGGATCGCGTCTCGAAGTCCCGGACCTCCGGCGCCAGCGTCACCCGGTCGGCGGTGACGACGAAGCCCGGATCGACGCCGGGAAGCTGCTCGGCCAGCGCGTGGCGGACCCAGCCGAGGCGATGGCCTTCCAGCTCGAACGGACGGAAGCCGGAGAGGTCGTGCGCGTTGCACGCGCGGATGTGGTCGAGATAGCTCATGCGACTCCGTGTAGCCCCAGCGCCCCCCGACGTGCAACCGTTCTTCCGCGAGACGATTCCCAGCCGGCCGGAGGCGAAGCCAGCCGGTTGCAAAGGACGTTCTTGCGGCGTACACACACGGCCTATCGGACTCGGGGGAACAGGGCGATGCCGGCGGCGTTCGGGGATTTTTCGGTTCTTGTGATCGAGGACGAGAGCTTCACCCGCATGGTGCTGGCGAAGATGCTGGGCACGCTGGGTTTCCGCTCCGTCCATCAGGCCGCCGACGGTGAGGCCGGGCTGGCCGCCGTGCAGGCGCACGACCCCGATCTGGTCGTTTGCGACGTGGAGATGCAGCCGATGGACGGGCTGGGGTTCCTGAAGGCGCTGCGGGCCAGCCCCGACGCCCGCCACCGCGCGCTGCCGGTGGTCTTCATGACGAACCGCGCCGACCAGAGCCGCATGGACGAGGCTGCGGCCTTCGGCGCCGACACCTTCATCGTCAAGCCGGCCACGCCGGAGTCGCTGAAGGGGACGCTGGGCGCCAAGCTCGGCTGAGGACGCGGGACGGCAAGGGCGGCCCCGCCGGTCACACTTTTTCCCCAACCTGTGGCAGGACTGCAAAAACGCGGCCAAGTGCTTGATTTCAGCCGCCTTCCGGAATCCCTGACGATTGTGCGCCGCAATGGCAAAGGCGGCTCACCCAAATTCTGCCTTGTTGATCTGCTGTGATGAGGCTCACCATCCTTCTTTGGAAGGTGTGGACCACGCCCGTCGCCCATGCGTTAATATCCTGAGGCAAGGCGGCGGCGATGGGCGCGGAAGCGGGTTGTTAAGGAATATCCGTCACGCTTGCTGTTAACCGTAGCGCCTTAGTTGGTTAAGGCGCGTGGATGCACTGGAGGTCGATGGGTGATCGGCAAGGTCCAGCGAGTCCCCGACGAACGGCATCCGGGCCGCGCTCCGGAAGCCGCTTGCAAGTCTCAGCCCTGCCGACCTTCGTTTTTCTTGCCGCCCGTTCCGCCGGTGCTTGCACCTCGGCCATTCCGGACAACCCGGCCGCGTGGTCTATTACAAATGACCGGTGTGTCCGGCCGCCTCTCTTTTCAGACTATCAAGGCTTTCCTCCTGGAAAGCTCTAGGTCGAGCATTACATTCAGTTTTGAAGCATTCGAGTTTAGCACTCCAAAGGGGGCGCTTCATTTGAACCGCAACTGGATAAAAGGTCTGGCTTTCGACGGTGAGCGGGGGTGCTGCGGGACCGTTGTGTCCGTGACACCCCAGAGTTCGCACCTGCGGCAGGTGCCGCCCCCGCCGCCCGGGTCCCCCGGCGGCAGCCCCGACGCATCGGACTAAGAGACACGGAGAGCGGAATGTTCCCGGCCGACGAACTGTTCACGCGCTACACACAGTCCTACGAGGGGCGCCGTGAGATCGAGATGAGCCTCACGGAATACCTCCAGGAATGCCGCGACGACCCGATGATGTATGCCTCCGCACCGGAGCGCATCCTCGCCGCCATCGGCGAACCGGAAATCGTCGACACCGCCAAGGACCCGCGCCTTGGCCGCATCTTCATGAACCGGACGATCAAGATCTATCCGGCCTTCGCCGACTTCTACGGCATGGAGGAGACGATCGAGCGGATCGTCGGCTTCTTCCGCCACGCCGCGCAAGGGTTGGAGGAGCGCAAGCAGATCCTCTACCTGCTGGGCCCCGTGGGCGGCGGCAAGTCGTCGCTGGCGGAGCGGCTGAAGTCGCTGATGGAGAAATGCCCGGTCTATGTGTTGAAGGCCGGCAAGGAGATCAGCCCGGTCTTCGAAAGCCCGCTCGGCCTGTTCAACCCGGACGAGATGGGCGACCTGCTGGAGGACCGCTACGGCATCCCGCGCCGCCGCCTGACCGGCCTGATGAGCCCGTGGGCGGTGAAGCGGCTGGACGAGTTCGGCGGCGACATCTCCCGCTTCCGCGTCGTCAAGCTGCATCCCAGCAAGCTGCGCCAGATCTGCGTCACCAAGACGGAGCCGGGCGACGAGAACAACCAGGACATCTCCTCGCTGGTCGGCAAGGTCGACATCCGCAAGCTGGAGGTCTACAGCCAGAACGATCCCGATGCCTACAGCTTCTCCGGCGGCCTGAACCGGGCCAGCCAGGGCCTGCTCGAATTCGTCGAGATGTTCAAGGCCCCCATCAAGATGCTCCACCCGCTGTTGACGGCGACCCAGGAGGGCAATTACGTCGGCTCGGAGAACATCGGCGCCATCCCGTTCCAGGGCATCATCCTCGCCCACTCGAACGAGGCGGAGTGGCAGTCCTTCAAGAACAACAAGAACAACGAAGCCTTCATCGACCGCATCTGCGTCATCAAGGTCCCCTACTGCCTGCGCGTGCAGGAAGAGCAGCGGATCTACGACAAGCTGGTCAAGGGCTCCGACCTCGCGACCGCGCCCTGCGCGCCGTCGACGCTGGAGATGCTGGCGAAGTTCTCGGTGCTGTCGCGCATGCGCGACCATCCGAACTCCAGCCTCTACTCCAAGATGCGCGTCTATGACGGCGAGAGCATGAAGGAGACCGATCCCAAGGCCAAGTCCATGCAGGAATACCGCGACCAGGCGGGCGTGGACGAGGGCATGGACGGCATCTCCACCCGCTTCGCCTTCAAGGTTCTGGCCGCGACCTTCAACTACGACTCCAACGAGATCTCGGCCGATCCGGTCCACCTGATGTACATCCTGGAGCAGTCGATCAAGCGGGAGCAGTTCCCCGACGACACCGAGAAGAAGTACATCGAGTTCATCAAGGCCGAGATGGCGCCGCGCTACGCGGAGTTCATCGGCAACGAGATCCAGAAGGCGTATCTGGAATCCTACAGCGACTATGGGCAGAACCTGTTCGACCGCTATGTGGATTACGCCGACGCCTGGATCGAGGACCAGGACTTCAAGGACCCGGACACCGGCCAGCTGATGAACCGCGAGCTTCTGAACCAGGAGCTGACCAAGATCGAGAAGCCCGCCGGGATCGCCAACCCGAAGGACTTCCGCAACGAGGTCGTCAAGTTCGCGCTGCGCGCACGGGCGGCGAACTCCGGGCGCAACCCCTCCTGGACGTCCTACGAGAAAATCCGTGAGGTGATCGAGAAACGCATGTTCTCCCAGGTGGAGGATCTGCTTCCGGTCATCAGCTTCGGGTCCAAGAAGGACGGCGAGACCGAGAAGAAGCACAACGAGTTCGTGTCGCGCATGATGTCGCGCGGCTACACCGAGCGGCAGGTCCGCCGGTTGGTCGAGTGGTACATGCGCGTGAAGCAGGCCGGCTGACGGCCCGCTTCGCCACACGAGCGTGAACGGGTAGGAGGGGCTCCCCCTTGATGAACATCATCGACCGTCGCCTGAATCCGCAAGGCAAGAGCCTGGCCAACCGCCAGCGTTTCCTGCGCCGTGCCAAGGAGCAGGTGGTGAAGGCGGTGCGGGATGCCTCCGGCAAACGCGGCATCCAGGACATCGAAAACGGCGAGAAGGTGACCATCTCGACCGGCGGCGTGCGGGAGCCCTCCTTCCACCGCTCCGGCGCCGGCGGCGTGCGCGACTACGTCGTGCCGGGCAACAAGGAGTATGTGGAGGGAGACACCATCGCGCGGCCGGAGGGCGGTGGCGGTCGCGGCGGCAACGAAGGCAGTCCGGACGGGGAGGGCGACGACGATTTCCGCTTCGTCCTGTCCCGCGAGGAGTTCCTGGACATCTTCCTGGAGGACCTGGAACTTCCCGATCTCGTCAAGCAGAAGGTCAAGCAGACGGAGTCCCATTCGCTGACGCGGGCAGGCTATTCGGTGACCGGCTCGCCGGCCAACCTGAATCTCGTCCGCACCATGCGGAACAGCCTCAGCCGGCGCATCGCGCTGAAGCGGCCCAAGCCGGCGGACATGCTGGAATTGGAGGCGCTCCTGCGCGAGGCGGAGGACCGCGGCGACGACCCGGAGACGCTGCGGGAGATGCGCGACCAGCTGGAGCGGCACTATCTCCGTTCCAAGCGCATTCCCTTCATCGATCCGATCGACGTCCGCTACAACCGGTTCGAGACGGTGCCGAAGCCCATCGCGCAGGCGGTCATGTTCTGCCTGATGGACGTCTCCGGCTCGATGACGGAGCACATGAAGGACCTCGCCAAGCGCTTCTTCATGCTGCTGTTCCTGTTCCTGAAGCGGCGCTACCGGTCGGTCGACATCGTCTTCATCCGCCACACCCACGAGGCCAAGGAGGTGGACGAGGACACGTTCTTCTACTCCACCGAAACCGGCGGCACCGTGGTCTCCACGGCGCTGGAGGAGATGCAGCGCATCGTCAAGGAGCGCTACCCGGAGAACGAGTGGAACATCTACGCCGCCCAGGCGTCGGACGGCGACAACATGTCGTCGGACAACGCGCGCTCGGCGGCCCTGCTGCGGGACGGCATCCTGCCGCTGTGCCAGTACTTCGCCTACATCGAGGTGGCGGCGGAGCACAACATGGGCCTGTCGGCGCTGGGCCGCGAGACGGAGCTGTGGCGGACCTACAAGACGGTCCAGGGGCCGGATCTGCCGATCGCCATGCGCCGCGTCCGCTCCCGCCGGGAGATCTTCCCGGTCTTCCGCGACCTGTTCGCCCGCGAAAAGGCGGGGGCGTAAGCGTCCTTGCCCCCTCCCCTGCAAGGCGGGGGAGGGTTGGGGTGGGGGCGATGCCCGCCACCGCGAGGCCGCATCAAGAATCGGGGCCAACACCCCGCAGAGTTTTGAGAGGATGTGAGGCATGACCGCTGTGATCGACAAGCCCGACAGCCTGCTCTACGACGGGGCGGACTGGGATTACGACCAGATCAAGCGCGTCTACGACGCCATCGAGAACATCGCCCTGAAGGACATGGGCCTCAACGTCTATCCCAACCAGATCGAGGTCATCACCGCCGAGCAGATGCTCGACGCCTATTCGTCCATCGGCATGCCGCTGATGTACAAGCACTGGTCCTTCGGCAAGCATTTCGCCCGCGACGAGATGCTCTACCGCAAGGGCTACCGCGGCCTCGCCTATGAGATCGTCATCAATTCCAGCCCCTGCATCAGCTACATCATGGAAGAGAACACCATGACGATGCAGACGCTGGTGATCGCCCATGCCGCCTTCGGCCACAACCACTTCTTCAAGAACAACCAGCTGTTCCAGCAGTGGACCGACGCCGAGGGCATTCTCGACTATCTGGAGTTCGCCAAGTCCTACATCGCCCAGTGCGAGGACCGCTACGGCCACCACGCGGTGGAACGGGTGCTCGACGCCGCCCACGCGCTGATGAACCAGGGCGTGCACAAATACCCGAAGAAGCGCAGCCTCGACCTGCGGCTGGAGCAGAAGCGCGAGCGGGAGCGGCAGGAGTACCAGGAACAGACCTTCAACGACCTGTGGCGCACCGTGCCGAAGGCCGCCGTCGGCGGCAACCGCCCGTCCAAGTCGGTGTCGGAGCGCAAGAAGCTGCTCGGCCTGCCGGAAGAGAACCTGCTCTATTTCCTGGAGAAGAAGGCGCCGCGGCTGGAGCATTGGCAGCGCGAGATCCTGCGCATCGTCCGCCATATGGCGCAGTATTTCTACCCGCAGAAGCAGACCAAGCTGATGAACGAGGGGTGTGCGACCTACACCCACTACACCATCCTGAATGAGATGCACCAACGGGGGATGATCAGCGAAGGCGCGATGCTGGAATTCCTGCATTCGCACACCTCGGTGGTGTTCCAGCCGGAGTTCGACGACCAGCGCTTCTCGGGCATCAACCCCTACGCGCTGGGCTTCGCGATGATGCAGGACATCCAGCGCATCGCCGAGACCCCGACGGACGAGGACCGCTACTGGTTCCCCGACCTCGCCGGGCGGGGCGACGGCATGGGCGCGCTGCGCGACGCCTGGGCCAACTTCCGCGACGAGAGCTTCGTGCTCCAGTATCTCAGCCCGCACCTGATGCGTAAGTTCAAGATGTTCAGCGTGCGCGACGACGCGGAAGACCCCTATCTGCTGGTCGAGAACATCCACAACGAGCGCGGCTACCGCGGCATCCGCAAGCTGCTGGCACGGCAGTACGACCTGGGCTTCCTGGAACCGGACATCCAGATCGTCGACGTCGATCTGGCGGGCGACCGCAAGCTGATCCTGCACCACCGGGTGACCAACGGCGTGCTGCTGGACGAGAGCGACGCCAAGGCGGTGCTGCGCCACATCGCCAACCTGTGGGGCTACGAGGTCCAGCTCGTCGAGGTGTCGGCCCTGTCCGACGCCATCCTGAAGGAGCACGCGGTCACCGCGCCGAGCGGCATCGGAGGGTGATGGGGGGCAGGGTGGGGCTTCGTGTTTGCCCCCACCCCGGCCCTCCCCCACCCTGGCCCTCCCCCACCCTAACCCTCCCCCGCTGGGCGGGGGAGGGTTAGGGTGGGGGCGACGCCTCCGGGTCCAGCGTGTACAGCTCCTGCGGGCGGCCCACCCCACGCAGCAGGTAGCGCCCGACCGAGATCAGCCGCTCCCGGCAGTCCGGAGCGGACTCCGTGAAGGCGGAGGACAGCAGGATGTCCTGGTCGAGCGACCGGCACATCGCGGCGATCCGGCTGGCCTCGTTCACCGCCGGGCCGACCACGGTGAAGTCCAGCCGGTCCACCCCGCCGATGTTGCCGTAGAACACCTTCCCCTGGTGCAGCCCGAGATAGAAGCGCGTCACCGGCAGCCCGGCGGCGGAGCGGCGGGCGTTCAGTTCCTTGCAGCGCTCCCGGGCCTCCTCCGCGGCGTCGAGCGCGGCGCGGCAGGCGTCTCCGGCGCTGGAGCGGTCGAAGACGGCCAGGATGCCGTCACCGATGAATTTCAGCACCTGCCCGTGGTGCCGGTGGATGGCCGTCACCACCAGCTCCGCATAGTCGTTCAGCAGCGGCAGGATGGTTTCCGGGGCGGCGGTGTCGGTGATGCGGGTGAAGCCCTGGAGGTCGCTGAACCACAGCACGGCGTCCAGTTCCTCCGCCACGCCGCGGCGGATGTGGCCGCGCAGCACCCGGTGGCCGGCGTCCCGCCCCAGATAGGTCTCGGCCAGCGTGTTGGCGATGTGCGCCATGGCGTGGCCGCGCAGCGCCAGCGCCAGACTGCCGGTGAGGGTGAGCAGGGCGTCCCGCTGGGCGTCGCTGAAGCCGTCGGGATGGTGCGACACCCAGGAGGAGAAGATGCAGTCCAGCTCCCCGATGGCGGCGCGGGGGCCGAGCCGGTTGACGATGGCCATGTAGTCGGTGGCGCCCTGCGCCCGCAGCTCGTCCACGATCGGGAACGCGCTATTCTCCATGCCGTTGGTTAGCCGCAGGCGCAGCATCGTCTCGCCGGAGGTGTAGAGCCGGTGGAAGGGGCTGCGCAGCCATTTCTCGTCAATGTCGGGGTCGCTGCCGTCGCCGCCATATTCGGTCTGGCGCACCTCGGCGGCGTTGCGCCCGGTGCTGTCCCAGGTGACGACATGGCCGGCGATGGTCGGGTGCAGCGTGTCCGCCCCGACCACGGTTCGGGTCAGCGGCACACCCGCCGCGACCAGCCGTTCGCAGAAGCCGCCGATGAGGTCCGTCTCCGGCACCCCCTGCAGCCCGGCCTCCGCGATCCAGCGGCTGAGGTCGAGAATCCCTTGCGCATCCATGCCCGCCATCCTGCCACAGGTCGCGTTGTCCGGGAACGGAGGGTCAGCGGCGGGACACAGCGTCCGCGATGAAGGCCGTGACCGTTCCGAAGTCGCCGGTTGTCCGCAATTCGGCGGGCATGGCCTGAAAGTCAAGCTCCGGTCCGAAACCGATCATAGGCTTTCCGAAGCGCAGGGCGAGCCGCACCTCGTCCAAGGTCCCGTGGCGGCCCGGCAGGACGACGATCACATCGCTGGTCAGGATGTTGACGTGGTTGCGGCTCAGCTCCGTCGGCGGCGCGCCGGCCGGCTTGCGCGCTAAGGGCGTCAGGATGGGCAGGTCGATGTAGGGGTTGGGGTAGCCGGGCAGGGGCGCATGGCCGCGGATCGGGTCGGGCTCGGACGGCAGGATGCCGATGGAGCGGCCGCGGCGCCCCGGCGTGCCGTGGAAGGCCCGCGCGGCGGACCGCATCACCCCGCCGCCGCCGCCGGTCAGCAGGTCGTGCCCGGCCCCGGCGATCCACGCGCCGAGCGGCTCCGCGTAGTCCGCCCATTCCTCCTGTCCCGACCCCATAACCCCGATGATCGCCATGACCGTCCGCCTTTCCGTTACCGTCCGCGTGGTTTCGCCCGCGCCGTGGGTTCGGCCTCCAGCGGGTTGTCGGGCCAATAATGCTTGGGATACTGCCCCTTGAGGTCGGCTTTCACCGCCTTGTAGGCGTTGGCCCAGAAGCTGGCGAGGTCGCGCGTCACCTGCACCGGGCGGCGGGCCGGGGACAGCAGATGGAGCAGCAGCGGCACCCGCCCGCCGGCGATGCGCGGCGTCTCGGCCAGCCCGAACATTTCCTGCAGCCGCACGGCCAGCACCGGCTCGTCCCCGCTGTAGTCGATGGGGATGCGGGAACCGCTGGGCACCTCCACATGGGTCGGCGCCTCCTTGTCCAGCCGCTGCTGCATCGCCCAGGGCAGCAGCCCGCGCAGCGCGTTGCCCAGCTCCACCCGGTCCAGATGGGCGCGGCGCGACGCGCCGTTCAGGAAGGGCGCCAGCCACTCCTCCATCGTCTCCAGCAGGGCGGCGTCGGAGACGTCCGGCCATTCCTCCCCCTCGCGGCGGCGCAGGAACAGCACGCGCGTCTGCCACTTGCGCAGCTCGTCGAACCAGGGCAGGGCGGTCAGCCCCATTTCCCGGATTCCCTCCAGCATGGCGGCGGCGATGGCCTCGGCGGGCGGGTTGGGCAGGCGCTTGTCCTCCAGCGCCAGGGCGAACAGCATGCGGCGGCGGCGGGCCAGCACCGTCTGCTCCCGCCCGTCCCAGGCGACCAGCGTCTCGCCGCGGATGTGCTCGGCGAAGGCCTCCTCCAGTTCCGCCAGGGAGAGCGGGGCGGCGAGGAAGATGCGCGACTCGCGGGCCGCCCCGTCCAGGTCGGCGACGGCCAGCCAGTCCTCGGCGCTCAGCGGCTCGGCGTCTTGGAAATAGGCGCCCCGCCCGTTGGACAGCCGGTATTGCGCGGCGGCCCCGCCCGCGCTTCCTCCGGGGCGGCGTTGGCCGATGCGGTCGGGGTAGGCCAGGGCGACCAGCAGGCCAGTGGCGCCGAGATCGCCGCCATTCCCCTTCACGCCCAGCTGGCGCTTCCAGTTGCGGGCCTGCTTCAACGCCTGCTGGGCGCCGCCGCGCTCCACCGTCAGGCCGCGCCCGGCGCCGCGCACCCGGCCTTCATCGTCCAGCCCGCGCAGCAGTTCCACGCGCAGCCGCAGGTCGGCGTCGCGGAAGCCGGGCTGGGCGCGGACGATGTCACGCTCGCCGAGCAGGGCGGCAACCTCGCAGGCCAGCGCACCCAGCCCCATCGCCTTGCCCTTCAGCATCATGTGGGCCAGCCGGGGATGCACGCCGAAGCCGGCCATGCGGCGCCCATGCGCGGTGATGCCGCCGTCGGCGTCCAGCGCCCCCAGCTCGCGCAGCAGTTCCCGCGCCTGGGCCATCGCGGCGGCGGGTGGCGGGTCAAGCCAAGCGAGCGATGCCGGGTCGGGTACGCCCCACACCGCCAGCTCCAGCGCCAGCGGGGCGAGGTCGGCGTCCATGATCTCCGGCGGGGTGAAGGCGGCCAGCGCCTTGTGCGACGGCTCCGGCCACAGGCGGTAGCAGACGCCGGGCTCCAGGCGGCCGGCGCGGCCCCGCCGCTGCTCCGCCGAGGCCTGGGAGACCTTGGCGGTGACCAGCCGCGTCATGCCGCTGCGCGGATCGAAGCGGGGGACGCGCATCAGCCCGCCGTCCACCACGATGCGGATGCCCTCGATGGTCAGGCTGGTCTCGGCGATGGGGGTGGCGAGCACGATCTTGCGCGTGCCCGGCGGGCTGGGGGCGATGGCGCGGTCCTGCGCGTCCGCCGTCAGGTCGCCGTAGAGCGGGGCGATCACCGTGCCGGGGCCGAGGTCCGCCGACTCCAGAAGGCTCTGCACCCGCCGGATCTCCCCGGCGCCGGGCAGGAAGACCAGCGCGTTGCCGCTTTCCTCCCGCACCGCGCGGCGGACGGCGGCGGCCACGGCGTCCTCGACGCGGGTGCCGGTAGCCGGAGACTCGAGGTAGCGGGTCTCAACCGGGAAGGCGCGGCCCTCGCTGGTCACCATCGGGGCGTCGCCCAGCAGGGCGGCGACGGGGGCGCCGTCCAGCGTCGCTGACATCACCACCAGCCGCAGGTCGTCGCGCAGCGCGCCGCGCGCCTCCTGCACCAGCGCCAGGGCCAGATCGCTGTCGATGCCGCGCTCGTGGAACTCGTCGAACAGCACGGCGCCCACCGTCGGCAGCTCGGGGTCCTCCTGAAGCTGGCGCAGGAACAGGCCATCGGTCACCACCTCGATCCGGGTCTTCGGACCGACCTTCGTGTCCAGCCGCACGCGGTAGCCGACCGTCTCGCCGACGCCTTCCCCCAGCATCGCGGCCATGCGGCGGGCGGCGGCGCGGGCGGCCAGCCGCCGCGGCTCCAGCACGATCACCTTGCGCCCGGCCAGCCAAGGGCGGTCGAGCAGGGCCAGCGGCACGCGGGTCGTCTTGCCGGCCCCCGGTGGCGCCTGGAGCACCGCCACGCCGCGCCCGTCCAGCGCGGCCAGCAGCTCGGGAAGCACGGGGTCGATGGGAAGGGGCGGGATGCTCATGAATTCTGTGAACCGGTGGCGAAGGGCGCTGCCCGTGTTCCTGGCAGCGGCGGGCGCCCCGGTCAAGCCTTCCGCCGGGACGCCCCGGCTATTCGGCCTCCTCCTTGCAGAAGACTCCGGCCTCGCCGTCGTAGGTGAACAGCTCGGCGTAGCGGGCCCAGCCGGTCACGGCGTTCAGCGTCGCCTCCGCATAATCCTCGCTCATGAAGGCCTCCAGTTCGCGGGCGAACGGGGCGTAGGGAACGCGGTGGTCGGTGCGTTCCGACAGGGCGGCGTGGATGTGCGCGGCGAGCGGCACGAAATTGACCAGATGCTCGGCGAACAGGGCCTTGCGGTCGTCCATCCCGGCCTCGGCGAACAGGCGGCCCGGCTCGGTCAGCCGGATGTCGCCCTCCGCCACCTCGGCGAAGCCGAGCATCTGGAGCGTCTCGGCGATGGGGAAGAGGTCGTCGATCTCGTGCCGCAGCGCCGCCGCGAGGTGCGGCAGGTCCGCCTTGCCGTGGTAGGGCGGGGCGGCCAGCGTCTCCAGCAGGCCGGACAGCCGGTTGGTCGAGACGGGCTGGAGCGCCTCGGCGTAAACCGGCCGCGGGCGCCCGGTTGCCGCCGCCGCGGCGGCCGGCGGCTTGCGCGCGGTCATCCGGCCGTAGATGTCGTCGACCAGATCGCGGAAGTCCTGGGCCAGCCGGTTGCGCGGGTGCGGAATGTCCACCCGGATCTCCGCCGCCACGCGGCCCGGATTGGAGGCGAAGACCAGGATGCGGTCGCACATCAGCACCGCCTCCTCGATGTTGTGGGTGACCATCAGGATCGACCGGGTCGGCAGCTTGCGCTCCATCCACAGGTCGAGCAGGTCGGTGCGCAGCGTCTCCGCCGTCAGCACGTCGAGCGCCGAGAAGGGCTCGTCCATCAGCAGGATCTCCGGCTGGACCACCAGCGCGCGGGCGAAGCCGACGCGCTGGCGCATCCCGCCGGACAGCTCCTTGGGGTAGGCGTTCTCGAAGCCCGACAGCCCGATCAGGTCGATGGCCTCCCCGGCGCGCGCCGCCGCTTCCTTTCCGGGAACGCGCAGCGCCTTCAGCCCGGCCAGCACATTCTCCTCGACGGTCAGCCAGGGGAACAGCGCAAAGGACTGGAACACCATCGCCACCCCGTCGGTCGGCCCGGCCACCGCCGCGCCGTGATGCAGAACCTCGCCGGAGGTCGGCCGCGCCAGCCCGGCGACGATGCGCAGCAGCGTGGACTTGCCCGAGCCGGAGCGGCCGAGCAGCCCGACGATCTCGCCGTCGCGCAGCGTCAGGTCCACGCCGTCGAGCACGACATACTGCTGGCCGGACGGCTTGCGGTAGGCCTGCCGGACGCCGCGGAGTTCGAAGAGAGTCGGATTCTGCGTCACGATACGGCCTCCGTCAGGCAAGGCGCAGGCGGCGTTCGGCGTAGCCGTACAGCGGACGCCAGAGCAGCCGGTTGAGCAGGGTGACGAACAGGGACATCACAGCGATGCCGAGCACGATGCGCGGGTAGTCCCCGGCGGCGGTCGCCTGGGCGATGTAGCTGCCCAGCCCATGCGCGGTGACCTTGGCGTCGCCCCAGCGCACCGCCTCGGCGACGATGCTGGCGTTCCACGAGCCGCCCGCCGCGGTCACCGCACCGGTCAGGTAATAGGGGAAGACGCCGGGCAGCATGACGTCGCGCCACCACTGCCAGCCGCGAATGCGGAAGCTGGAGGCCGTCTCCTTGAGGTCGCTGGGGAAGGTGGAGGTTCCGGCGATGACGTTGAACAGGATGTACCACTGCGTGCCCAGGATCATCAGCGGGCTGAGCCAGACGTCCGGGTTCAGGTCGAAGCGCAGGATGGTGACGACGGCGACCGGGAACAGAAGGTTGGCCGGGAAGGCCGCCAGGAACTGCGCCACCGGCTGGACCGTCTCGGCGAGCCGTGGGCGCAGCCCGATCAGCACGCCGAGCGGCACCCAGAGCAGCGAGGCGATGGCGACCAGCACCACGACGCGCAGCAGCGTCGCCGCTCCGAGCAGCAGCACGGTGCCGACGTCGCCCCAGCCGGCGCCGCCAGCGATGAACCGCACCAGGGTCCAGCCCAGGGCGAGCGCCGCCGCTGCGACGACCGCGTACCACCCCCGATCGAGCGCCCGGTCGAACGCGGGGGAGAGTGGGGCGGCGACCCGGCGCTTCAGGGCCGGGGGCAGGGCGGCGGCGAGAGAGGAGAGGGGCGACAGGCGCAGCCACGCCACCCGGTCGAGCAGGGACTCGACCGGCGCCAGCATCGCCCGGCAGAAGCGGGTGCGCTGGAACAGCCGCAGCACCCAGGACTCGGGCGCCTCCTGCGCGCCAGTCTGCTCGAAGCGGAACTTGTCGGCCCAGGCGACCAGCGGGTGGAACAGGAACTGGTCGTAGAGCAGGATGACCGCCAGCATCGCCAGCACCGCCCAGCCGACGGCGCCGAGATTCTTCTGCGCGATGGCCTCGGCCAGATAGGAGCCGATGCCGGGCAGCGTGACGGTCCGGTCGCCGACCGTAATCGCCTCCGACGCGACGACGAAGAACCAGCCGCCGGACATCGAGATCATCATGTTCCAGACCAGCCCCGGCATGGCGAAGGGCGCCTCCAGCCGCCAGAAGCGCTGCCAGCCGGAGAAACGGAAGCTGGTGGCCGCCTCGTCCAGGTCGCGCGGCACCGACCGCAGCGACTGGTAGAGGCTGAAGGTCATGTTCCAGGCCTGGCTGGTGAAGATGGCGAAGATCGCCGCGCATTCGGCGCCCAGCACGCTGCCGGGGAACAGCGACAGGAAGAAGACCACGGTGAAGGAGATGTAGCCGAGCACCGGCACCGACTGGAGCACGTCCAGCACGGGGATCAGCACCATGCCGGCCCGGCGGCTCTTGGCCGCCAATGTGGCGTAGATGAAGGTGAACAGCAGCGAGGCCGCCATCGCCGCCAGCATGCGCATCGTCGAGCGCAACGCGTAGTCCGGCAGGTTCCAGGGGTCGAGCGAGACGGCCGGCGTGTCGAGGCTGGTCAGTGGAGCGTTCATCTGGTGACCGCCGGCGGCGGCCAGCGCGAGAAGGCCGACGACCAGCGGCAGGGCCACGAGATCCCAGCGGTTGGGCGTGGCGGTCGCCGCCTTCACGGAAACGCTTGTCTGGGTCCAGACCATGGCCCCTCCATCCTGCGGTCGGGCTGGCGTCCGGCCGCGTTCGGCATGCGCAATCGGCGTGTGCAGGCACCCTGCGCCATGCGGCGGCGAGAGGGCGTCAAAGGTGGATGGCGGTCAGCCCGATGCGGGCGCGCGGAACGGCATCGGAATGGTGATGAAAGGATTCACCATGGTTCACCTGTGCGGCTGTCGGCATCGCGGCCGGCCATGGCGAACCTGCGAAAGGGTCAGCCCAGGATCGGCGGAGAACCGAAGGTTGTTCGGGGTCGACGACTGGAGCTGTCCATCTCTTGCTTTCTCGGCGTGGGGCCGGACCACGCATCCGGACGCCCGCCAATCATGCGGTGACGTTGTCGCTCATCTACTCCTGCGGCTGGAACCGGTCAAGCGCACGGCGGCGTTTCCCGGCGATCATGGCAGAGGTTTCATGTTTCCCGCCATCGCCGTTGGAGCAGGGGCGCGCCGCCCGGCGCAGGCCCCCGAGGGCGTGTCAAAGTGTCGCAGAAGCCCGCAACCGGCCAGCGATGCCGAGATCCTTTCGCAACAAGGCGTTATGGTTCAAATAACCACAATCCATTTGTGACTTAACGATCTCGGGACCCCATGGCCAACATTCACGACCCCGCCCTGTTCCTCGCCCACGCCTGCGCGCTGGAGGAGGACGCCGCCAACCGTTTCGCCGACCTGTCGGAGGCCATGAAGACCTACGGCAACGCGGACGTCGCGGCCTTCTTCGCCAAGATGGCCGAGTTCTCGCGCCTGCATCTGGCGGACGCCCGCAAGCGCTCCGCCTTCCGCGACGTGCCGGCGCTCGCCCCGGACGATTTCCAATGGCCGGACGACGAAAGCCCGGAAGCGGCCTCCATGGAAGGCTCGCACTATCTGATGACGGTGGATTACGCGCTGGATCTGGCGCTCGACAGCGAGAAGCGCGGGCACGCTTTCTACGCCGACGTGGCGGCCTCCACCACGGACCCGGAGGTCCGCATGATGGCCGAGGAGTTCGCCTCCGAAGAGGCGGAGCATGTGGCGGAACTGGAGCGCTGGATCGAGCGCTTCCCCAAGAAAGTGTAACGGCCGTTTCCCGCGGTTTCCGCCCTTGCGGGAACCGCGGGAAGGATGGGCGCGCGCCTTACTTGGTCAGTTCGGCGTAGTCGTACTCGTACTTCGTGTCCGCCGGCTTGAAGGTCTTGAAGGAGGCGATGACGTCGTCCACCGACACGCCCGCCGGCACGTTGAGAATTTCGTACACGACCGAGCTGCCGCTGGTCGGGCCAACGTCGGCGTTGCGGTGAGCCTGGGAAATCAGGCCCTCGCCGGCCTTCTTGATCATGATCGAAGCCATATCCGTTCCGTCTCCTGTTACACGTCGCCCGACGCAGCAATATCCATAACTCGAATAAGGGTATGAGGCCAATGGATAAATTGCTGCGGCGCGTCAGCGGCGGGTGATCCAGAGCGCGGTCACGTCGTCGTTCAAGTGTTCGCCATGGATCGCGGCGTGGCGGGCCATCAGGGTGGGCAGGGGGCGGTCGGGGGCGTCCGCCGCCGCGCGCTCGGCCAGACGGAGCAGACCGTCCTCGCCCAGCATGGCGCCCTTGGCGTCCCTGGCCTCGCTCAGCCCGTCGGAGTAGAGGAACAGGCTGTCGCCGCGCCGCAGCGGAACGCGGTGATTCGTGTAGGCCGAGTCCGGGAAGGCGCCGAGAAGCGGGCCGGAGGCGTCTAGCGGCTGGAAGCCGAAGTTGGTCGCCAGGAGAGGGCTGGGCGCCGCGGCGGCGGCGTAGAGCAGCGTGTCGGCGGCGCGGTCGATCACCCCATAGAAGGCGGTGGCGAACTGGCCCAGCGGCAGGATCTCGCACAGCCGCAGGTTCAGCTGGCGCAACAGGCGGGCGGGGTCGCGCACCTCCTCCGGCGGGGTGCGGGTGAGCAGCGTGTGCAGGCGGAAGGCGTTGATCGCCGCGGCGATGCCGTGGCCCGACAGGTCGGCGGCGAAGACCCCGACGCGGGTCCCGTCGATCGCGAAGGCCGTCCAGAAGTCGCCGCCGATTTCGTCCGACGCGCGGAAGACCGAATCCACCGTCAGCCCGTTCCGCTCGGCGAGGGCGGCCAGCTCCGCCGCTTCCGGGACCAGGGCGAGCTGCATGGCGCGGGCCTGCCGCAGGTCGCGCTCCACCCGCTCGTGGAAGGCGCGCAGCTCCTGCACCATCGACCGGCGTTCCAGGTGGTAGCGCACGCGGGCGATGCATTCACCGGGGTTGATCGGCTTGGCGATCAGATCGGTCGCCCCGGCGCTGAAGCAGACCGTTCTCATCTGGTCGGAATGCAGCGCGCTTTGCATGAGGATCGGCAGGTCGCGCCAGCGCGGGTCGCCGCGCAGGCTGCGGCACACGCCGATGCCGTCCATCCGCGGCATCGCCGCGTCGAGCAGCAGCAGGTCGGGGGCGAAGCTCTCCAGCCGCTCCATCACCTCCTCCGCGGAGGAGGCGAAGGCGACCTGGGTGATGCCGGCCCATTGCAGGAAGCGGGTCAGCGTCCTGCGGTTGAAGGCGCTGTCGTCGGCGATCAGCACCCGGCAGCCGCCGAGCGGGATGCCCAGTTCCATCCCGTAGACCGACGCGCCGGCACCGGGACGGGCGGGGCGGGGCGGGGCGTCGTCGCCCTCCGTTCCGGGCGGCACCGCCATGGCGCGTAGGTGGCCCATCGCGTCCGTACCCGCCGCCTCAGTCGGCGATGTTGAACATGGTGTGGAACTTGGCGATCGTGATCAGGCGCCGCACCTCGTCGCGGGCGCCGCGGATCGCGAAGTCAAGGTTGCGCCGCTGCGCGGTGTCGCGGGCGATGATGAACATGCCGAGGCCGGAGGAGTCGACGAAGTCGAGCCGGGACAGGTCGAACACCACCCGGTGCCCCGCCGGCCGCTCGAAGGTGGCGATGACGTCGCGGAAGGTGTCGTGGTCGGCAAAGGTCATGCGCCCGCTCAGCACGATCTCGGTGCTGGCCGGGGCCTCGCGGACGGAGAAATCCATGGCGGCGCTCATCTGTGGTTCACCCGTGGCCGAAGAGAGGCGCATCCTTCCACCGGTCGGACCCGGTGGGGACGCCGGCGCATTCTAGGGCGCCGGGAATTGCACTTTGATGACGTTGCCGTGTCGGCACCGCGTTATCCGGTGGGGATTGGCGGACTTTATTGCAGCGCGGCCTCTTCCACCCTTGGACGCGACAGGCGTTCGGCGATTCCGCCGGCCAGCCATGCCGAATAGGCATCGCGGCCCTCCGGTCCCAGCATGCCGCTGCGGCAGAAGGTCGTCGTTTTGCGCGCCGAGTCGGGAAAACGCCACAGCGGGAGGTCCGCCTGCCCGCTCAAGCGGTCGAGCGCCGCCGGCCGGTAGCCGTTCCCCGCGCCGTACAGCCGCTCCTCCACCGCCGCTGGGCGGGGCGGAAGCAGCAGGGCGATCCCGGCCCCGGCGGCGCGCGCCTGATCGGCGAAGCGGCGCACCCGCTCGAAGGCCGGCGCGTCGTCGTTCATCCGGACCGCGGCGTTGCGGGTCTCCACCCAGCGGTCGGCCCGGCGTTTGGCGTCGTCGTCGGTCCAGCCCTGCGGACCGACGGCGCGGCACGGCTTGGCGTATTGCAGGGCGCTCTGGTCGGGCAGGTAGGGGCGGCCCAGCATCGCCACGTCGGTCAGGTGCGAGCCGTAGCGGCGCAAGCCGTCGAGACTGCTGCGCTCCGCGAACAGCAGATCCACGTCCAGGAGGACCAGCGCCGGCTTCAGCTTCAGCACCTCGCCCAGCAGCGGCTCGAAGTCCTCGATCCGGGCGTGATCGTGGACGATGCGCAGGAAATGCAGGCTCTCAACCCCGTGCTCGGCCGCCAGCGCGGCCATGCCCGGCTCGTCCAGGGTGGCGTGGCGCAGCGCCGAGTCGCCCAGCGCCACCACCACGACGGGGGACAGGTCCCGCGCCGCCCGCTCCGCCGTGGCGGCGATGCGGTTGCTGTTGTACCAGGCGAAGGGCCGGTCGTGGAGGCTGTAGCCGGTCCAGAAGGCCCCCGCCGTCCCGGCCGCGAACAGGGCGGGGATCACCGCCAGCAGGATGATCCACAAACGCCGCGGCTTCGCTTGCGGCCCGGTCCGGTCCTTCCGGTGCTTTCGCGGTTCAACAGGCCCGGTCATGGTCCCTCTGCTCCTCCCAGCGGTGCGCCCGGCGACGCGCCCAAGCGATGCGCGGTGTCCGATGACTCAAACACTCCGGGAGGGAGCAGGGTCCCCGTGCGCCGCCATGTTTTCCTATGACGAAGGGGGCATCCGTTCGGATCGTGCCGGAGTAGCCGGGTGCGGGCGCTTTCGTGTAGTCTTGCGCGAAAGGCGAGGCACGCATCGAGGAACAGGATGAGCACCGAAATCCGCACCTTCATGATCCCCGACGCGAGCGCGGACGAGGCCCAAGGGCAACTCTCCTCCTTCCTGCGCGCGGTCGAGGTGCAACGCATCGAGACCGCCTACGCCGACGGCGCCTGGCGCATTCTCGTGCTCTACAAGGACCTGAAGCGCAAGGAGGAATCCCTCCAGATCGAGGCCGCGATCAACGCCGCCCTCAACGGTTGGCGGGACCGCGCGGCGGCTCGCGAAGGGCTGTCGCGCGACGCCGTGCTGCCGGACGAGCTGGTGCCGGAAATCGCTCGATTCGCCCCCACGACGGAGCGCGAGCTGTCCATCATCGTCGGCGCCCGCGACCTCGGCGTCGGTCACTTCGGGGGGGAGATCGTGCAGGTCGTCCGCGCGACCCTGGACGAACTGATCGACTGACCCGGCCGCCTTCCGGAATGGCATAGGCTGAAGGGCCAAGCGGCCATGTCCACTGTGCCGAAAAGAGAAGCCGGACCCGCCGTAAGCCCGATTCCAGACACGTCCACGCTGTGCCAGCATACCCTCGCAATTTGCGGCAATGCAGCATGGCGGGGGCCATGGACGGAACATCCGGATCGAGAAGCGGCGCTCCTGACTACCGCGCCATGGCGCGGGAACTGGAGGCGTTCAGCCGTCAGGCGGCGGAGCGCGCGGCGGCCACCGGCGACGGCAGCATGGACGACCTGGCGCAGCGGCTCGGACGCCACGCCGAACAGATCCGGCACGATCTGGCCGAAGCCCCGACGCGCCGGTTCGGCTGGCGCCTAGGCCTTCTCCACCTTCAGCAGAGTGCCCTCGGCGCCGACGATGCGGACGCGGGTGCCGGCGGGGAGGTCGGGTCCTTCGACGGTCCAAAGCCCGTCGCCGATCTGCGCCCGGCCCCGGCCGTTGACGATGGGCCCGTCCAGCGTGTGCAGCGTCCCGATGTATTGCGCCGTCCGGCGGTTCAGATGCGGCGTGTGCGTCGTATGCGCTGATCCGCGGGACAGGAACCGCGTTCCGGCCAGCGCGGCGATGGCGAGCAGGGCGAACAACAGCCCCTGATGCTCCCACGGCAAGGACGGCCAGACCAGCAGCACCAGCCCGACCAGTGCCGCGGCGCCGCCCAGCCAGAGAAAGGCGGCTCCCGGCGCCACCGTCTCCAGCGCGCCCAGCAGCACGGCCAGAACCCACCAGTGCCAGAATTCGATCATCGCGGGTCCGCCTTCGGAGTTTCGCCTGATCTTACGACCCCGGCGGCGTTGGTGCATCGCTCCTGTTCGGTTCCTCGCGATTCCAGGGTCCGCGCGGCGCGTCGGTCGCCGGTGGGCGCGGCGCCTGTGGCGGAACGGAGGATGTTCCGGAACTCGGCGGCCGGTTCGGGAAGGCTTCGCGGGCGATCTCCGCGATGCCGCCGATGGCGCCGATCACGTTGGCGGCCTCCAGCGGCATGAACAGCACCTTCTGGTTCGGCGCCGCGGCCACCGCGGTCAGGGCGTCCACGTAACGCTGGGCGACGAAATAGTTGATGGCCTGGGCGCTGCCCCCGGCGATGGCGTCGGACACCAGCCGGGTGGCCTCGGCCTCCGCCTGGGCGGAGCGCTCGCGCGCCTCGGCGTCGCGGAAGGCGGCCTCGCGCCGGCCCTCGGCCTGGAGGATGGCCGCCTGCTTGGCGCCCTCCGCCCGCAGGATGGCCGCCTGGCGCTGGCCCTCCGCCTCCAGGATGGAGGCGCGGCGGTCGCGCTCCGCCTTCATCTGGCGGGCCATGCTGTCCACGAGGTCGCGCGGCGGCTGGATGTCGCGGATCTCGATGCGCGTCACCTTGACGCCCCAGGGGCTGGTCGCCTCGTCCACCACGCCCAGCAGACGGGCGTTGATCTGGTCGCGCTGGGACAGCAGTTCGTCGAGGTCCATCGAGCCCATGACCGTGCGGGTGTTGGTCATGGTCAGGTTCAGGATCGCCAGTTCCAGGTTGTTGACCTCGTACGAGGCCTTGGCGGCGTCGATCACCTGGAAGAAGACCACGCCGTCCGCCGTGACCATGGCGTTGTCGCGGGTGATGACCTCCTGCGAGGGCACGTCGAGCACCGTCTCCATCATGCTCTGCTTGCGCCCGATCCGGTCGACCAGCGGCAGTATCAGATGCAGGCCCGGCTGAAGCGTGCGGGTGTAGCGCCCGAACCGCTCCACCGTCCATTCCTGACCCTGCGCCACCGTCCGCACGCCCAGCAGAACCAGCGCGAGTGCGAAGATCAGGAGCGCGATGACGAAGAGCGTCAAGCCGCTGACCACCATCACCCCACCTCCCATCCGGTCGTTTCCTCCCTCGGACCATGCCACGGCGGGGCCGCCCCGGCCAGAGCTACAGCGGCTACAGCGGCTACAGCGTCAGCCCAGCAGGGCGCCGATCGGCTTCAGCGGCTCGTGCGCGTCGAACAGGATCTTCAGGATCGCCAGGATCGGCACCGCCAGCAGGGCGCCGGGGATGCCCCACATCCAGCCCCAGAACAGGATGGACACGAACACCGCGATGGGATTCAGCGCCAGCCGCCGCCCGACGATCATCGGGGTCATGAAGTTGCCCTCCATCATCGTCAGCGCCACGAAGGTCAGCGGCGGCCCGAGGATGTGCGCGCCCCCGTCGAAGGTGAGCGCCGACACCAGGAACAGAACCGCCGTCATCACCGCCGGCCCGATGAAGGGGACGTAGTTGATGAGCCCGGCGAGCGTTCCCCACAGCGCCGCGTTGGGCACCCCCCACAGCCACATCGCCAGCGTCGTCGCAAGGCCGAGGCCGATGTTGATGACCGTGATGGTCGCCAGATAGGCGGCGATGTTCTGCTGCACCGTGGCGGCGACCATGGCGTAATGCACGCGGTCGTCGACGTCGCTCATCGTGCCGATCAGCGCCTCCAGGCTCTGCCGCCCGCGGGCCAGGAAGAAATAGAGCAGCACCTGAAGGATCACCACGTTGGCGATCACCGCCTCGGCCTGGTGCAGCACCTGTTCGGCCAGCGACGGGCCGCGCACCACCACCTCCCGCGTCGTCCCGTTGCGGTCGGAAGCCATCTGCTCGATCTGGCGGGAGGCTTCGCGGGCGCGCTCGATCCCCTCGCGGATGTCGCCCAGCTTGAACTCCAGCTCATGGACCACGCGGGGCATCCGGTTGACCCATTCGGTGGCCGGGGTCGCCAGCGTGTAGATGGCCCCGAGCCCGGCGCCGAACACCGTGATCACCACCACCGCCGCGCCCAGCGCCTCCGGCAGGCCAAGCCGGTAGAGGCCGCGCACGCAGGGCCGCAGCAGAAGGCTCATGATCAGCGCCAGCATGATCGGCAGAAGCACGTCACGCCCGAAATACAGCGTGAACAGCAGCGCGATGACGAACAGCCCCACCACCGCCACCCGCGCGGGGTCGCGGGGATTCCGGGCCGGCGGCAGGGGCTCGGTCACCGGCTCCGGCGGCGGGGTCAGGGGCGGATCGATCGTGCGGTCGCTCATCGGGGGCAGGCACTCCGGGAGTAGCGGGCCGGGGGGCGCTTGACGGCGCCGGACCCCCGCCCGATTTAGGGGTATTCCAGGACCGCGCCCACGCGGCCCCGCTTCGCGATGACCGGAGTTCCACGAGATGCGCAGCCCGTTCCCTTCGATAAACATCCGCCGCGGCCTGATGGTCCTGGCGCTATCCGTGCTGCCACCGATGGCCGCCTCCACCGCTGCTTTGGCCGAGGACCTCGTCGTTGGGCGCTTCTCCAACGACTGGACCGGCAACGGGCTTCAGGTGCAGGCGGTCGAGGACCCGAAGGTGAAGGGCATCACCTGCCATCTGGTGGATTTCGACCGCAGCGTGCTCGACCGGCTGACCAAGGGGAACTGGTTCGAGGACCCGTCCAACGCCTCCATCGCCTGCCGGCGCACCGGGCCGCTGGTGATCGGCGACATCGAACTGTCGCAGAAAGGCGAGGAGGTCTTCTCCGAGCGAAAGAGCCTGATCTTCAAGTCCATCGCCATCCGCCGCATCTACGACCGGGTGAACGACACGCTGATTTATGTGGTCTACAGCCGGCAGGTGAAGGACGCCTCGGCGAAGATGTCCATCTCCAGCGTGCCGCTGATCGATACGAACCCTCAGTGGGAAAAGGGTAAGCCTGCCGTGAAATGATCGGATGGCTTGCAATCGGGCGGACGCGGCGCCATCATCAGGCTTGGGAGGCAGGGGCCGGAATCCCCCGCCTCCCGGCCCGATCACTGCCGGTTCAGAAGATCAAGGATTGCCTTGACGATCTGAAGCAGCAGGATCAGGAGACTGAGGATTTCCTTCATCCTCCGAGCCTCCTTGTTGAGCGGCGGGGTGATGGCCACCCATCACCCGTCCGCGCCTCCACCTCGCACGGGGTGCGGGACGGTCGCAACGGAAACTCCACACATGCGTGTGCGGCGGATTGGCCGGCCGAGCCCCTGGCGATTCGTCAGGTCTTGCCGCGGCGGGACCGCCACTTGCGCCACAGCAGGTAAAAGCCGGGCGCCAGCGTCACGATCAGGATGATGCGCACCATGTGGTGGGTGGCGACCAGCGCCACGTCGATGTTCAGCGCCAGCGCGACCAGCGTCATCTCCGCCAGCCCGCCCGGCGCGAAGGCGAGGATCAGCGCGGCCAGCCCCAGCCCCGTCGCCTCGTCCACCATCCAGGCCGCCGCCATGGTGACCAGCAGCATCAGCCCGGTGAGCCCCAGCGCGGTCAGCCCGTCGCGCCCGATGCGGCGAATGTCCAGCCCGGTGAAGCGGCAGCCCAGCGATGCGCCGATCACCACCTGGGCAGCGGCGACCAGCACGCCCGGCGGCTTGCCCTCGGTCAGCCCGGCGAGGTGGATCGCGGCGGACAGCAGCATCGGCCCGACGATCTGGGCGGCGGGGATGCGCAGCAGCTTCGCCAGGGGATAGCCCAGCGCGCAGGCGGACAGCAGCGCCACGTCCAGCGGGGCGAGCGACAGCAGGGGCGGGCCGAGCGCGCCGCGCCGCGCCGGGTCGTACAGCCCCAGCGCCTGGAAGGCGAAGGGGATGACCAGCACCACCAGCATCACCCGCAGCGCGTGGGACAGCGCCATGGTCCGGCTGTCGCCGCCCATCTGGGTGCCGACCATCACCATCTCGTTCAGCCCGCCGGGCGTGGCGGTGAAGAAGGCGGTCGGCGGGTCCAGCCGGGCGGCGCGGCGCAGATACTGCACCCCGAGCGTGGTCGCCAGCACGAGATAGACGGCCAGCGCCCCCAGCGACAGGCTCCATTCGCCGAGCCGCCCCAGGATGTCGGGAGTGAATCCGCTGCCCAGCATCACGCCGAGGATCATGATCATGGCGTTGCGCAGCGGCTTCGGCACATGCAGCGCGACACCGGCCATGGCGGCGACGGTGGTGGCGGTCATGGCGCCGATCATCCAGGCCAGCGGCAGATGGAAAAAGCTGAACAGCGCGCCCCCCGCCGTCCCCAGAGCGAGGGCGAGCGCGAAGGGCCGAAGCCCCGGTCCGATGGTCATGCCGTCCGTGATCCCGCCGTCACGGGACGATCCGCCCCAGCCGGACGGCGGTCTGCCCGGATTTGGGACGCCGCGCCGGCATGATGAGCACGCAGTCGTCGTAGGGCGTCACGATCGGGCGGTTGCCGTCATGGCCCAGAACCGTCCCGGCGCGGGGAATGACCTCCATCCCCACATAGGGCTGGTCGAAGAAGAACTCGTCGGTTTCCGCGGTCACCGCCTCGGTCACCTCGACGGTTCGTTGCGGATCGGGGTGGCGGCGGATGTGGCGGTCGGCCAGCGACGGGTCGATCATCTCCTGGGCGAGCAGGAAACGCATGGCGCTTTCCAGGGCGACCAGCGCCGTCTCAACCCGCCAGTGCTGCCCGCATTCGACCAGGATGGCGGTGCGCCGCCCGTCCGCCGCGGCGAAATCCGCGTAGTCGATCACCCGCCGCCCCGCCGCGTGCCCCTCGTCCGCGACGACCCAGGCCGGGTAACCGAGCCGGCGGGCCAGTGCGCGGGCACGGTCCGTCCGTCCGCACAGCGTCAGGGGCGGTGTGTCCGCCGTCATGGAATGCAGATCGAGGATGACGTCCGCCGCGTCGAACACGGGGCGGAGCTGCCGGGCGCGGCGCAGTTCCACACTGTCGCGCGGGCCGTCCAGGACCTCCGGCGACCAGACGCGGTTCATGTCCTCGTCGACGAAGCGTGAGGCGTAGGGCCGCTCGGCGTCGAAACCGCGATAGGCGGCGGTGTTGGCGAAGACCAGCGTCAGCCGTCCGCGTGTTGGCTTGACGCCCATACGGAACAGCCGGTCCATCGCCACCGCGCCACCGATCTCGTTGCCGTGAATCAGCGAGACAATGACCGCTTGCGGGCCGGGTCGCCCGGACTCCAGCGTCGTGACATGGTCGATGCCGGTGTTTCCACGACGGTAGGGGCCGATGTCCGGCGGCGTCAATTCGATCGGTGGCAGGGATTCGGTCAAGCGGATCTCGCCTCTGCGGGTCTGGCCGATGCCGGGCGCTTTCGCCGAATGGTCAGTATGGCGGAGAGTCCGGCGGTGCGCCAGCCCCGCCATGTCCACTCGACCATCCTGTCCTTAGCCTTGCCGGTGCCCTACCGGTGTATGACGGTTTTTGGTCGACGGACACCCGGCCATCGTCTATACCCGAATCCATCCGCCGCAGCGCCATGCTATGCCCTCCGGGCAGGTGCCGTGGTGCGTCGGCGCAGTTGGTACACCGGGGTCAGCCATGAGTTTCGTGATCGAGGACGTGCTCGTCCGCAACGATCCGATCGTCCCGCGCCTGCCGGTGTTCTTCGATTCACCGCACAGCGGCACCGTCTACCCGCGCGACTTCGCCTTCGTCTGCCCGCTGTCGACCTTGCGGCAGGCCGAGGACACCCATGTGGACGAGCTGTTCGCCCACGCACCGGAGCATGGCGCGACGCTGCTCTGCGCCCTGTTCCCGCGCACCTACATCGACGCGAACCGGGCCATCGACGACATCGACCCGGCGCTTCTCGACGGGCGCTGGCCGGAACCGCTGCGCCCGACGGAGAAGAGCGCCGCCGGCATGGGGCTAATCCGCACGCTGTGCCGTCCGGGGATGCCGCTCTACGACGGGCGGCTGTCGGTGGCCGAGGTGGCGGAGCGCATCGACCGTTACTACCGGCCCTATCATTTCCAGGTCGCCAGCGTGATGGACGATCTGGCCGCGCGGTTCGGCGCCGTCTGGCACGTCGACTGCCATTCGATGCCCTCCGCGGTCGGGCCGGGGGCGGCGCACAGGCTGGGCATGGATTTCGTGCTGGGCGACCGCGACGGCACCAGCTGCGAACCGGGCTTTACCGCCCTGGTCGAGCAGGTGCTGACCGGGCTCGGCTACAAGGTCACGCGGAACCATCCCTTCAAGGGGGTCGAGCTGGTGTCCCGCCATTCCAACCCGGCGCGGGGCCGCCATTCCCTCCAGCTCGAGATCAACCGCCGGCTCTACATGAACGAGGAAACGCTGGAGCGGAACGAGGGTTTCGCCCGGCTCCAGGCCGACCTGACCACTTTGACCCGCCGCATCTGCGCCCATGCGCAGGCCAGCACCGCGCGCCGCGCCGCCGAGTAAGGGCCAAGCCGGAGAAGGGCATTACGGCGAGAACTGCTCCTTCAGAATCCGCTCCTCGAAGTTCAGCTCCGGGTCGAACAGCAGGGTCAGCGTGACGTCGCGGGCCTCCTCCACGTCGACGCGGATGACCTCGCGCACCTCGGTCGAGTCGGCCACGGCGCTGACCGGGCGCTTGACCTCCTCAAGGATGTCCACGGTGATCTTGGAGCTGTGGGGCAGCAGCGCGCCGCGCCACCGCCGTGGCCGGAAGGAGCTGATCGGCGTCAGCGCCAGCACCCCGGCGCCCAGCGGGATGATCGGGCCGTGGGCCGACAGGTTGTAGGCGGTGCTGCCGGCGGGGGTGGCGACCAGCACGCCGTCGCAGATCAGCTCCGGCAGGCGGACCACCCCGTCCACGGTGATGCGCAGCTTCGAGGCCTGCCGCGTCTCGCGCAGCATCGACACCTCGTTGATGCCCAGCGCCTCGATCTGCTCGCCGTTGCAGCGGGTGGCCCTCATGCGCAGGGGGTGCAGCTTGACGCTCTGGGCGCTGGCCAGCCGCTCGGCCAGCTCGTCCTCGCGGAAGACGTTCAGCAGGAAGCCGACCGATCCCCGGTTCATGCCGTAGACCGGCGGCGGGTTCTGCCCGTCGCGCTTCAGCGCGCGGTGCAGCGTTTCCAGCAGGAAACCGTCGCCGCCCAGCGCGACGATGACGTCGGCATCCTCCATCGGCGCGTTGCCGTAGCGGTGGACCAGCCGGGTGCGCGCGCGCATCGCCTCTTCCGTGTTCGCCCCGCAGAAGGCGATGCGGAGGTCGGCGGGCTTGCGGGCCGAGGAATCGGGTGCCAGCGGGTCCAGGGTCGGATCGGCGGGCAGCTTGGCGGCGGTTTCGGTCATGTCCGGAGGACCATAGCGCAGGATGCCCGGTTGCAGAAGGCCGCTGCGGTCGAGGAGGGGCGCGCCGTTTTCGGACGCACGGCCACACGCAACCCGCTCACCCTCCCCGCGCCTGAGGCGCGAGGGCGCTCGGTTGCGGGCGGATCATCCGCCGGTCACGCTCATGTGCCGGGGCACCGCCGGCCCCTTGTGGCGGCGGTCGATGATGAAGTCGTGGCCCTTGGGCTTGCGGGCGATGGCGTCGCGCACCGCCTGGACCAGCAGCCCGTCGTCGTCGCTGAGGCGCAGCGGGGTTCGCAGGTCGGCGGCGTCCTCCTGGCCCAGGCACATGAAGAGGGTGCCGGTGCAGGTCAGCCGCACGCGGTTGCAGCTTTCGCAGAAATTGTGGGTCAGCGGCGTGATGAAGCCGATGCGCCCGCCGGTCTCCGCCACCCGCACATAACGGGCCGGGCCGCCGGTGCGGTAGTCGATCTCGTCCAGCGTCCAGCGCTTGGCCAGCTCCGCCCGCACGAGGCTGAGCGGCAGATACTGGTCGAGCCGCGCCTCGTCGCCGATCTCGCCCATCGGCATGACCTCGATGAAGGTCAGGTCGAAGCCCTGCTCGCCGCACCAGCCGACCAGCCGGTGGAACTCGTCGTCGTTCACGCCCTTCAGCGCGACCGTGTTGATCTTGACCTGGAGCCCCGCCTCCTTGGCGGCCTGGAGCCCGCCGAGCACCTTGTCCAGCCGGCCCCAGCGGGTGATCGCCTGGAACTTGTGGGGGTCGAGCGTGTCCAGCGACACGTTGATCCGGCGCACCCCGGCCTCCACCAGATCGCCGGCATACTTGAACAGCATCGTGCCGTTGGTGGTCAGCGTCAGCTCGTCGAGGTCGCCGGCCTTCACATGGCGGCCCAAGCTGTGGATCAGCTCGTGGATGCCCTTGCGGACCAGCGGCTCGCCGCCGGTCAGGCGCAGCTTGCGGGTGCCCAGCTTGACGAAGGCGGAGCAGACACGGTCGATCTCCTCCAGAGTCAGCACCTCCGCCTTGGGCAGGAAGCTCATGTCCTCCGCCATGCAGTAGACGCAGCGGAGGTCGCAGCGGTCGGTGACGGACACGCGCAGATAGCTGACGGTCCGCCCGAAAGGATCGACGAGCGGGGCGGCGGCGGTCGGCGGAACGGTCGTCATCGTCAGGCTTCTCCCCAAGGGGGTCCGTATCGTGCAGTCCGGGCGGCGATTATGACCCCGAACCCGATCCTGATATATAGGTCCGAGTTGCGGATTTTTCGCCACCTGGAATTTCAGGCGCAGCAGACCACGGAGCGCGGCGCCGGGACTTGACGGGGATCAAATCCCGACACCGTGCGCGTTCCGGCGGCGGCGCTCAGTGGATGCTGCCGCCGTCCGGGCCACCGTCCTTGCCGTTTTGGGCCAGTTCCCGCTCGCGCAGATAGTCTTCGGTCGTGCGCGGCGTACGCGGGGCGCCGAGCGCGAAGGGCGAGTCGCCCCGCTCGAACTGGTCCACGACGCGACAATCGCCGCACATGCGCATGCGGTCGGCGGCTTCCGGCGTGGCGAACATGGCGTGCCGCCCGGCCAGCACCGCGACGATCTTGTCGATGGAGGACTTGGTGGCGAAGGGCTTGCCGCACTTGACGCAGCAGAAGGGCTCCTCCTCCTTCAGCACCCTGGCGCCGCGGGCGCTGTCGCGGAAATCGATCTCCGGGACCAAAGCGATGACCTTCTCCGGACAGGTGGTCTTGCACAGGCCGCACTGCACGCAGGCGTCCTGCGAGAAGGACAGCATCGGCTTGTCGGCGTTGTCGAGCAACGCCCCGGTCGGGCAGGCGCCAACGCAGGACAGGCAGAGCGTGCAGCCTTCCACCGTCACCTGCACCCGGCCGAAGGGCGCGCCCGGCGGCAGCGGCAGGACCTCCACCGGCTCCGGCGCGACCTTGTGCAGGTGGCGCAGCGCCAGCATGGTGACGGTGCGCTTGCCGCCCATCGGCAGGAACGAGCCGGGGGCGGGGGCATCCCCGCGGGGCAGGCTCCACAGCTCGGCGGCGACCGCGTCGGGGTCCTGGGCGTCGATGATCGACACCCGGCCGGAGCCGTAGCCCAGGCCGGCCATCGCCGTCTCGGCCAGACCGATCTGGCTGGCCAGCCCCGCCGTCTCGCCCACGTTGCCCGGCCCGACCAGAACGCGCACCCGCGCCGCGCCATAGGCGAGCGCCGCCGCGAACACGTCGAAGCCGAGCTGCGTCACCTCGTTCACCGCAAAGGGCAGCACGCGGGCCGGCAGGCCGCGCCCGTACCGCGCGATCAGCGAGATCATCTCGTCGCCGTGCCGCGGGTCGTGGACGAGCAGCACTGGCTCCGTCCCGCCGGCCTTGGCGTAGGAGGACAGAAGCGTACGCAGCCGCTCGTAGACGGTCTGGAGCGGCGGCAGGGCGTAGGTGCTGGCCCCCGTCGGGCAGACCGAGGCGCAGGAACCGCAGCCGGCGCAGATGTGCGGGTCGATCGCCACATGGTCGCCGTTCGGCGTGATGGCGCCGGTCGGGCAGACGTCCAGGCAGCGGGTGCAGCCGGTCTTGCGGCTGCGCGAATGGGCGCAGAGGTCGGGCTTGAAATCGATGTAGCGCGGCTTCTCGAACTCGCCGACCAGATCGGCGGCCTCGAACACCGCCTTGGCGACGGCGGCCGGGCTGTCCGGGTCCGGGCGCAGGTAGCCGTCGCGCTTCCCGTGCGCCGGGAACAGCGGCGCCCCGCCGGTCAGGTCCACGATGACGTCGCAGCGCGAGGCGGCGCCCTGCCGCGGCGGCTCGAAGCCGAGGACGGCGCGCGAGGCCGGGATGGCCGGGGCGTAGTCGTCGACCACGATCTCGAAATTGCCGAGCCAGCCCTTGGCGGCGCGGATGGTGCCCTTGAACACCGGCACGTCCATGACGCGCGGCGGGGCGACGTCCTTCGGGGACTTCAGCAGCACGGTGACGTCCAGGCTGCCGGACAGCTGCCGGGCCACCTCGATGGCGCGCTCGTCGGTGCCGTAGACCAGCGCGGTGCCTTCCGACGCCAGGGTGATGGTGCCGGTCGGCGGGATGTCCATCGCCGCCTCGGCCAGCAGCGCGGCGATCTTCGGCCCGGCCAGCGCGCCCTCGTCCGACCAGCCGGCGCGCTCGCGGATGTTGGTGAAGGCGAGGGAGATGTCCGGATTGTCGGCGTCAGGATTATCCTGGGCCGCGATCTCCGCGAACAGCGGGGCCTCCTGGGTGCAGGCGACGAGCAGGGGAGCGCCATCCGCCACGCGCGCCTCGAACCGGTCGAGCTGGGTGCGGCAGAGCTGGGTTGCGACGGACAGGTCGCCCTCGGCCCCGGCCGCGGCGCCGCAGGCCCTGGCCAACGCCTTGCCGTCGAGCGCCATGCTGTGGGCGCAATCGCAGACGAGCACCGTCCGGCCGTTGATCTTCATCGCTTCCAACCCCTTGCCCTGAAAAGCCCTGCCCTGAAAAGCCCTGCCTTGAGAAGCCCAGTTGGGCACAGCGCGTTCCAGTTCTGTACATATCGGCTGGGTGGCACGGTTGCGACAGCAAAATGCGTGCGGCAGGATGGTGGACCCGCCCATCCTTCGGATTCGACCGGCCATGACCAGCACCCCCACCGTCCGCGACGCCCGCATCGAGGATGTCCCCGCCTTCCAGCGGATCTACGAGCACCATGTCCGGCACGGCGTCGGCACCTTCGAGGAGGAACCGCCCGACGTGGCGGAGCTGGAGGGGCGCTTCCGCGCCATCACCGGCGCCGGGCTGCCTTGGCTGGTCGCCGAGCGCGACGGCGTGGTCCTGGGTTACGCCTACGGCAGCGCCTACCACGTCCGCTCCGCCTACCGCTTCACCATCCAGGACTCCGTCTACATCGCCGAGGAGGCGCGCGGCCGGGGCCTCGGGCGCCTGCTGCTCCAGGCGCTGATCGACCGCTGCGTGGAGCAGGGCTACCGCCAGATGGTGGCGCTGGTCGGCGGGTCGGAGAACGCCGGCTCCATCGGGCTGCACAGCGCGCTCGGCTTCCGCACCTGCGGCGTGGTCGAGGCCGTCGGGCTGAAGTTCGGGCGCTGGCTGGACGTGGTCATGATGCAGAAGGACCTGGGGGCGGGGCGGTCGGACATTCCGCAAGGTGCGGGGCCGAGCCAGCCGGTGGCGGTGCGTTAGGCTCCGTCGCTCCACCGGTCCAGGGCGGCGAGCGCGGGCGGAACGGCGGCGTCCAGCGCACGGCACAGGGCGTCGGGATCGCCCTCGCCGGTGTCCAGGGCGCGTTCCAGAGCCTGCGCCGCGCCCCGCAGCGCCATGCAGCCGTAGATGCCCGCCACCCCGGCGATCTTGTGCGCCATGGCTCCGGTGGTTGCCCGGTCCCCGGCGTTCCAGGCCTGCTCCAGCGCGGCGTGGTAGCCGCGCAGCGTGACGAGGGTGTTGGTCACCAGGACGGCCACACGCTCCGCCGGCAGATGCTCGCGCATCTGGCGGATGGCGTCCTCCTCGAACACGGGAAGGGCGGGCTCGCCGTCCAGTGGAGGGGGCATGCCCGCCACGGCGGAGGCGGCGCCGGAGGGCAGGCGGTCCAGCAGGGCGTCCAGCGCGGACAGGCGCAGCGGCTTTTCCAGGACGGCGTCGGCCCCCGCCGCCCGGCAGCGCTCCGCCGCGCCGGGCACGGCGGAGGCGGTCAGCGCCACGATGCGCAGCCCCGCCGCCGCGCTTCCGGCGCCACGGGGCAGGGCGCGGATGCGGCGGGTCGCCTCGACCCCGTCCATATCCGGCATCTGCATGTCCATCAGGACGAGGTCGTAGCGCTCCCGCGCCACCGCCGCCAGGGCGGCCCGGCCGTCGCCCACCGCCGTCACCTCGTGACCGGCGCGGCGCAGCATCGCGGCCGCGGCCTGCTGGCTGACCGGCTCGTCCTCCGCCAGCAGGATGCGCAGCGAAGGCCGTTCATGCGTCGCGCCGGTCCGCTCCGTCTCGTCGGGATCGGGCTGCGCGGTGCGCTGGGCGCACGTCCGAGCGATGCCCAGCCCGACCGCGAAGACCGCCAGACCGGTGAGCAGCCCGACCCCGGCGGTGGCGACGGCGGACAATTCCGCCCCCGCCCGCGGGGTGTTCGGAGCATCCCGCCCTTCCCGCAGACCGTCCCGCAGGACCAGCGCGCCGCGGCCGGCCCGGTGGGCGAGGTCGGTGGCGGTGCCGCGCAGCAGCGTGGCGATACCCGCCGCCTTGGCGGTCAGCGCCTCCTGCTCCTGCCGCAGGTCGAAGACGTTCTGCTCGTCCAATCCCAGCGCGACGAGCCGGCGCGCGGCGTCGGCGCGGCGGGGGCTGGCGGCGTCGATCGGCAGATCGTACAGAGCGTCGAGCAGCGTCCTCGCCGCCTTGCGGAACTCGGCCCGCGTCGAGGTGGCCGAGGCCGGCGCCGTCCCGGCGGCGAGCAGCCGGAGAGCCACCGCCTGCCGTGAGCCATCGATCCGGCGCATCGTTTCGTCGCCCGGTGACGGCATGCGCGCGGCGGCCAGCGCCTCCGCCAGCGCCTCGCTGCGGCCCGCCACCTGTTCGGTGATGTCCTGAAGGCCCCGCTGGGCTGCCAGACGGCGCTCCACGGTGGCGTTCAGCTCGTCCGCCGCCGCGCGGATGGCCAAGGCGGCGAACCGCAGTTCCGCGCGCCAATCCCGTGGCAGAGCCTCCAGCATGTCGGAGAGCTGGTGCGTCTTCTGACGCAATGCGTTGTGGGCGGTCAGCCGGCGCTGTGCGGTGCCCGCCCATTCCAGCTCCGCCGAGTCGGCGGCCAACCCGGCGGCCAGCTCCGCGACGCGCATGAGGTCCAGCGCCTCATCCAGGCTGCGGACGGTCTGGGCGCGGGCGCGGGCGTCCATCTCGGCGAGGGCGAACCATGTGGAGCCGCCGGCGCCGGCGCTGGCCAGCAACGCGGCCAGGGCCAGCGCACCGATCGAAGAGGCGCCCGGCCACAGCGCGCGAATCAACGGAGCGTCCAGCCGCGGGCTGCGGCGCTCACCGCGGGTTTCCGCCGCAGCGGATGGGCCGGCATCCTGTGCGTGCATGTCCGTCCGACGGTTCCCGTTCCCGGCGGAGCTTACACCGGCTTGGCAAGGGTTTGCCATGGGACTTCGGTCACGTCGAGAAATCACGCATTGCACGATCACACCGGCGAGGTGTCCTGGGTCCAGGACGGGTCCTCGATCCGGTGCAGGCGCCCGGCCCCGGTCAGCGCGGCGCGCAGGGTCAGCGCCTTGCGCCGCGCCGGGGCCAGCCGATGTTCCGGCGCCTCGCGCAGGATTTCCGCGCCATAGGCGTCGGCCACCATCAGGCCGCAGTCGTCGGGAATCAGTTCCGGTGGAAAGGCGTCGTCCACGGCGAAATAGAAGGCGTCGCACCAGTCCCGGTATTCCGGCCATTTCTGGTCGGAGCGGAAATCGGCGACGCAGCTTTTCACCTCGACGATGACGACGGTGCCGGCGCCATCCATCGCCAGGACGTCGGCCCGGCGCCCGCTGGCCAACCGGAACTCCGCCATGCTGACGAAGCCGCGCGCGGCCAGGGCCCGGCGCACCCCGCGGAAGATCGGGACGGCGCCGCTCGCCGGGAGCGGCGGCTCGTCGCCCTGCAACAGGATATCAGCCATTTGAAACGGAACAGTTCGGGAACGACGAGGCACCATGACCCGGCTTCGCGGCTTTGCCAAGGGACTTCTGCCAAATCCGGGCCGCGCGAAAGGGGCAGGCGCGGGCGCCGGCTCAAGCCATGCCGAGTGGAACGCCATGAGAGGCGGCGTGAGGCAGGCTGCGCCGCGGCGGGAACATCAGGATGGCGGTCGTGCCGGCGCCGGGCTCGCTGTACAGGTCCAGACGTCCGCCGTGCATCTCCATCAGCCGCTTGACCACGGGCAGGCCGATGCCGGTCCCGGTGGCGCCGCGGGGAACGGTCATGTCGGCGCTGCCGAACGGTTCCAGGACGCGGGCCATCTCGTCCTCGGCGATGCCGGCGCCGGTGTCGGCCACCATCAGCCCGATTCCGCCGTCCGGCATGGGGCTGGCCGACAGCATCACCTGCCCGCCCGACGGGGTGAACTTCACCGCGTTCGACAGCAGGTTGGTCAGCATCCGCTGAAGCGCCCGCGCGTCGCCATAGAGCAGCGGCAGGTCGCGGGACAGATCCTCGCCGATGTCGACGCCGCGGGCCGCGGCCTTGTCGCCCACCTGGGCCAGCGCCTGGCGGGCGGCGTCGGCCACGTTGATGGCCTCCTCCTGCATCTCCGTTCGCGTGGCCTCGCTCTGCGACAGGTCGAGAATGCCGTCGATCAGCGAGAGAAGATGCGTGCCGCTGGCGTGGATGTCCGCGGCGTAACTGTGGTAGCGGGGGGAACCGAGCGGGCCGAAGGTTTCGGCCAGAAGCACTTCGGAAAAGCCCAGCACCGCGTTCAGCGGGGTGCGCAGCTCGTGGCTCATGTGCGCCAGGAATTCGGCTTTCGCCCGGTGGGCGCGGTCCGATTCCGGAACGGCGGGGACCTCGGGGCCAAGCTCCACGAGGGTCACGCAGACGGATGGCGCCGCGATGCCGGCGTCGAACGGGGTCGCGGCGATCCGCCAGCGCGCGCCGCCGGGCGCCATCACCAAGCGGCGCACCGCCTGCTTCTCCACCACGCAATCGGCCAGGCAGGCGAGCAGGCCGGCCTCCTCGCCATCCTGAAGATCGTCCGCGCGCAGCCGCCGCCCGGCGAGGGGATGCCCGAACAGCCGCTCCGCCGCGCGGTTGGCCGTCAGCCATTCGAAATCTCCGACAGCGCCCGTGGCGTCGTGGATCGCGGCCAGCACGCCGATGCCGTCGGCGAGGGCCGCCATCGCCGCACCCACCAAAGCGTCGCCGCTCAATCGATCCACGCCCGGCCCATCCACGCCCGGCCTTCCGCCGCCCGGCCTTCCATCGTCCGAAAACGCAGGATGCGCCGTGCCAGCCGGCGTTGCCGCCTCCGGTTGTCGGTCGCGGAAAGGGGTTTCGGTCACGGCATCCATTGATCGCATAGTCGAAAAGATTCGAGAAACATGCAACCGGCAAATTGCGACAATCCATCGTGTTATTGCGGGGTTATGGCGTCAATTCAGTGCCTTTTCTTGACTTTTATATAAAAATGCACCGAAATGTTCGGGTGGCCAGCGTCTTCGGGCGTTGTGTCCGGATCGTCCTGCGGCCGGGTCCCCCGGCAGCCCGATTATCCCGCAGGGGATCGGACGAACGGCGGGCTTGATCCTGGGCGCCGCTGCCGTAGCCTGATCGCACGGGGCCGCTTGCGGTCGCCGGGAAAACCGCGTGCACGCAGTGGGGGGCGCCGCCCGTGACGAGCGAGGAAGCTTATCGGAAAGGCGGGGGACGGCGTGGCGCGGTCCTGGTCTTCGACGCCAACGACCGCCTGTCCGCCTGGAACGAGGAAGCCGAGGCGCTGCCCAGCGCCGGGCGCCTTCTGGTCCAGGGTGCCCTGCCGGAAACGCTGGCCCCTCTTTTCCGCGGCCTGCCTCCCGGCCACACCGTCACCGACTGGCCGCTCAGCGGCGGCGGGTTCGTCCGCCGCACCGCTGGAGAGGGCGTTTCCGGAAACGGGCCGGCGGCGGGCGCCGACCTGTCGGGCCGCCTGTTCGCCGCGGCCAGCCACGACCTGCGCCAGCCGCTCGCCGCCCTGTCGCTGCTGCTGGGGGCTCTGGAAGGGCGGCTCGACGGGGCGGCGGGCGGCGGCGGGAAGAACGCGGCGGGGCGGGGAGGCGCCCTGAACGACCCCGCGGCGCGCGACCTGCTGAACGCCATGGGCAACGCGGTGCAGTCGCTGCGCGGCATGGTGGACGGGCATTTCGACCTCGTGCGGCTGGAGGCCGGTCTGGTGCAGCCGGACATCGGAGCCCCCGTGGTCAACGGCATCCTGACGCGGGTGGCGCTGGACGCGGCCCCGCGCTTCGACGGGCGGGGGCTGCGCTTCTCGGTGCTGCCCTGCTCGGTGCGGGTCGCCACCGACGCCTCGCTTCTGGAGCGCATTCTCCAGGGATTCATCGTCAACACCCTGCGCCACACCGAGCGGGGCCGGGTCGTGCTCGGCTGCCGTCGCCAGGGGCCGGATCTGCGGATCGAGCTGTGGTCCACCGGGCGCGGCCTGCTGCCCGAACAGCTGCGCATCCTGCGGAACGAGTTCCAGCGTCCGGACGGGGCAGGCGATCCGTCGGTGATCGACCTCGGGCTGCGGCTGGCTTACGGACTGGCGCGGCGGCTGGGGCACCGGCTGGAGGTGGACTCGGCGCCCGGCCGCGGCACGATGCTGGCGGTTCTGGTGCCGCGGGCCGCGGATGGCGCGGACGAGCCGCCGGCGCTCGCGGAGCCCGCCGGACTCAACGCCACGGCGCCCGGCGAGGACGTCAGCCGCGCCCGTGTGCTGGTCATCGAGGACGACCCGATGGTGCTGGAGGCGCTGGGCGCGCTGCTCGGGCAATGGGGCTGCGCGGTGGTCGCCGCGGACTCGGTGGACGCCGCGCTGCAGCGGCTGGGCCCCGGTCCGCAGGCGCCCGATCTCGTCATCTCCGACCTGCGGCTGAAGGGAGCGATGAACGGGATCGTCGCGATCCGCCAGATCGGCAAGGCGCTCGACGCCACGCTGCCCGGCCTGATCCTGACCGGCGATACCGACCCGATGCGCCTGCGCGAGGCGCGGCTGTCCGGCTATCCGCTGCTGCACAAGCCGGTGGCGCCGATGGCCCTGCGGGGCGCGGTGGCGCGGCTTCTCGGCCGCGAGCGCCTGAAGTCCTGAGAACGTTTCGGGTCGCTGCCAATGCTTGGGCGGGCGTCGCGCCTTGTATTGCAGAATTGACATCAAAATGCGGGGCCAATCCCCATGCAAATGACAATCAATAGTCAGCGCATCCCGTGTTCTCGCCGGAACCGACTATCCATTTGGGAGGATAAGGGCTTTTCCATTATCGAGGCGCAGGACCGCTTGCTATAGTCGGATGATCCGACGATTTTGGTGAAAACACCGCTGGGAACGGGTGGGATGGCGCTGCTGGACAGAAGGAGGCGGGGCTCGTTTGCGGTTCCGGTGCTGGTCGCCGCGGGCCTGACGCTGACCTTTGGCGCCTTTTTCCAGATGCGCGCCGCCAACCGCGAGGCGGAGAGCACGCGGCATGAGCGGCAGTTCGCCCAGTTCCATGACGCCCTGACGGAGCGGATCGGCAGCCACACGCTGCTGCTGCGGACTCTGCGCTCGGCCTTTTCGGACCCTCGCCCGGCCACCCGCCAGGGCTTCGCGGCGGCGGTCCGGCCGATCATGCCGCTCTATCCGGGCTTGTGGTCGGTCGCCTGGGTAAGCCGGGTGTCCTCGGCGGAGGTTCCCGCGCTGGAGGCGGAGATGCGGGCCGCCGGCCGCCGGGACTTCACCGTCCGTGATGCGGACGAGACGGGTGACGGCATCCCCGTCCTGGCGCCGGCGGCGTCCCATGGGGATCTCTTCGTCAACACGCTGGTGGAGCCCGAGCGCGGCGGGGCCTTCGGGCAGGGGATCAACATCCTCTCCCTGCCCAACCGGGCGGAGGTGCTGGCGCGGGCCTGTGCGTCGGGCGATCTGACGGCGACCGAGGCTCTGCCGCCGCGTCCGCGCGGGGAGACCGGGCGCAGCATCGGTTTGTATCTTCCCGTTTACCGCTACCCCGTGGACGAGTTGGACGGGGCCGACCGCTGCGCGGAGGTCGCCGGCTACGTCTCCTCGGTCTTCGGCATCGCCCGCCTTCTGGAAGAGGCGGGCAACCGCGTGAACGGTCTGCACGGGGCCGTGCATCTGCTCGACGGGCCGGCGGCGGACGGCGGGCGGGTCCTGGCGTCCCGCGACATCACGGCCCTGTCCGCAAGCCGGGAGGGTGTTCCCTTCGGCGAGCTTCTCAAGGACGGGGAGACGGTGCTTGAGCGCGATCTGGTGATCGGCGGACGGCGCTGGACCCTGGCGCTGGCCGTTCCGCCCGAACCGGGTTTGGCGCCGGTGGATTATCCGGCCTGGATCGTCCTGGTGATGGGGCTTCTGCTGACCGGCGCGCTGGCCGGCTACACCCGGCGCGAGGCGCAGGCCAAGCGCTTTCTGGTGACCGAGGCCCGCGCCCGCGCCGCCATGGCCCGCGCGTTGCGCGAAAGCGAGGAACGGTTCCGCATGGCGCTTCGCCATTCGCGCGTCGCCGTGTTCAGCCTGGACCGCAACCTGCGCTACATGTGGATGTACAATCCGCAGACCGGACGGGCGGCGGAAACCTTCATCGGGCGGACCAACGCCGACATCCACGCGCCGGACGACGCGGCGCGGCTCGACGCGGTGAAGCGGGCCGTGCTGGACACCGGCACCGGCGCCCGGCAGGAGGTCCGCGTCGGGGCGGGGCCCGGTGCCGAACAGGTGTTCGACCTGATCGTCGAACCGCTGAGGGACGAGGCCGGGGTGGTGTCGGGCGTGATCTGCGCCGCCATCGACATCTCCGACGGGGTGCGCATCCGCGAGGCGCTGGCCGAGGCCCATGCCGAGGCGGAGCGGGCCAACCGGGCCAAGTCGCGCTTCCTCGCCGCGGCCAGCCACGACCTGCGCCAGCCCTTCCAGGCGATGAGCCTGTTCCACCACATCCTGTCCGCCCGCCTGTCCGACGCCAAGCAGATGGAGGTGGCGGAAAAGCTGGGGGAGGCGATCGCCGCCGGCAACACGCTGCTGAACACGCTGCTCGACACCTCGGCGCTGGAGGCCGGCAACGTCAAGCCGCGCCCCACCGTCTTCGCGTTCCAGGACATCGCCGACCGGCTGAACCGCGAGTTCGCGGAGCAGGCGGCCAGCAAGGGCATGGTCCTGCGGATGGTGCCGACCTCCGCCTATGTGCTCAGCGACCCGGTGCTGCTGGAGCGCATGGTGCGCAATCTGCTGGTCAACGCGCTGCGCTACGCCGGGACCGGGACGATCCTGCTGGGCTGCCGGCGCCGCGACGGGCACACGCTGGTCGAGGTGTGGGACACCGGGCCGGGCATTCCCGCGGACCAGCTCAAGCTGATCTTCGACGATTTCTACCGCTGCGGCACCGACCAGCGGGATAGCGGGCGCGGGCTGGGGCTGGGGCTGTCGATCGTCCGGCGCACCGCGCAGATCCTGGGCCATCAGGTCGACGTGCGGTCGCGCGTGGGCAAGGGCACGGTCTTCTCCATTTCCGTGGTGATGATCGGCGACCGCCACAACCCGCTGCCCGAGGAACCCACCTCGTCGGTGGCGAGCGCCTGACCCGCATTTTCCGATCCTCCCCGGCCTCTGCGACCGCCGCCATGCATGGGGCGGACCTGTGCGCTGCGGAATTGGCAGGGAAGGCCCGATAGGTCGACCGCTCTTCCATGAAAAATGTCATGATCCGCCGGTCGGGAGCCGAGGCGCGCAAGGTCTTGCCATGCTGCGCCTGCTCAGTGTTACAATGCTGCGCGAGCGGATTGTGTTACTGGAAAGTAAATGGAAATCCCTCTTCCGACCGCTTGACATAGGTCATGGGGCGAGACCTTGGCCCGTCGTAAGACCGTGGCGGAACGACACTTCCGCCGGTCGGGAAAGACAGGCGGCGCAAGGTGCGGCGGGGCGGCAGGATCGGTGGCGACAGGGGGTGCGACATTGTTGCACCGCAACGGAACCGCGAAATGCTCCACCCTGTCACATCTCTTTCACGGTGCCACGCTATTCAGGGCACCCCGAACCGGCCCTTGGCGGGCGGCCCTTCCAGGGCCGGCCGATCCGAGGGTCCAACAAAAAGGCCGCGGACAACAGGGCGATCCGCAGGCCGGGAGGATTCGGCCCAGGGATCACGCGATTCCGAGCCGCTATCCGATTGAGGAGCTTCTCCAATGGACCGTGTTACCGCGCCCGCTACCCCCGACTTCGGCAAGAACGGCTCATCCGCCATGATCGAGAACGTCACCTTCGAGGAAATCCAGATCGGCCAGCAGGCGAGCCTGTCGCGGCGTCTGACCATGTCCGACATCGAGCTGTTCGCCACGGTGTCCGGCGACATCAACCCCGCGCACCTCGACGAGGAGTATGCGGCGGACAGCCAGTTCCACAAGGTGATCGGCCACGGCATGTGGTCGGGATCGCTGATCTCCGCCGTTCTGGGCACACTGCTGCCGGGTCCGGGCACGATCTACATGGGCCAGGATCTGCGCTTCAAGCGCCCGGTGGGCCTGGGCGACGTCATCACCGTGACGGTCACCGCCAAGGAGAAGCACGGCGAGAAGAACATCGTCGTCTTCGATTGCATCGCGCGCAACCAGGACGGCAAGGAGGTCGTCTCCGGCCTCGCCGAGGTGATCGCGCCGACCCGCAAGGTCCGCCGCGCCGCGCACGAACTGCCGCAGGTCCAGGTCATCCGCCACGACGGCCATGACGAGCTGCTGGGCAAGACCGAATCGCTGCCCCCGGTGCCGACCGCCGTCGTCCATCCCTGCGACGAAAGCTCGCTGAAGGGCGCGGTCGAGGCCGCCGAGGCCAACCTGATCGACCCGGTGCTGATCGGCCCGGCCTCCAAGATCAAGTCGGTCGCCGAGGCCCACGGTCTGGACATCAGCCGCTACCGCATCGTGGACGTGGCGCATTCCCACGCCTCCGCCGAGACCGGCGTCCGGCTGGCCCGCTCCGGCGAGTGCGAGGCGGTGATGAAGGGCAGCCTGCACACCGACGAGCTGATGGCCGAGGTTGTCCGCAAGGAGACCGGCCTGCGCACCGGCCGGCGCCTCAGCCATGTCTTCGTGATGAACGTGCCGACCTACCCGCGCACGCTTCTCATCACCGACGCGGCGATCAACATCTACCCGACGCTGGAAGACAAGGTGGACATCGTCCAGAACGCCATCGACCTCGCCAAGGTCCTGGGCGTCGAGACGCCGCGCGTCGCCATCCTGTCGGCGGTCGAGACGGTGAACCCGAAGATCGCCTCGACGCTGGAAGCCGCCGCGCTGTGCAAGATGGCCGACCGCGGCCAGATCAAGGGCGGCATCCTCGACGGCCCGCTGGCCTTCGACAACGCCATCAGCCTGGAGGCCGCCCGCACCAAGGGCATCGTGTCCGAGGTCGCCGGTCAGGCCGACATCCTGCTGGTCCCCGATCTGGAGGCCGGCAACATGCTGGCCAAGCAGCTCTCCTTCCTGGCGAATTCCGACGCCGCCGGCATCGTTCTGGGCGCCCGCGTGCCGATCATCCTGACCAGCCGCGCCGACAACGTGCGCACCCGTCTGGCGTCCTGCGCCGTGGCCGTCCTGGCCGCCGCCGCCCGCCGCCGCGGCGCCGCCGCCGCGGCCGAGTGAGAGGAGCGCCCGTCATGACCAGCCAGAACGCAGGTGGCGGCAACGCCATCCTGGTCATCAACGCCGGCTCCTCCAGCCTGAAATTCTCGGTCTTCCGGGAAAGCGGGGCGGGGGGGCTGCGGGTGACCATCAACGGCCAGATCTCCGGCATCGGCACCGAACCGAAGTTCGAGGCCAAGGACGCCGCCAAGCGCCCGCTGGCCGAGCGGGTCTGGGCGGCGGGCGAGCCGTCCGACCGCACCGCCCTGCTGGCCTTCCTGCTGGAGTGGATCGAAGGGCGGCTGGACGGGGCGAAGCTGTTGGCCGCCGGCCACCGCGTCGTGCATGGCGGCACCCGCCACGCCGCCCCGGTGCTGCTGACCCCGGCGGTGATGGAGGAGCTTGAGGGCTTCATCCCCCTGGCGCCGCTGCACCAGCCGCACAACCTCGCCGCCATCCGCGCGCTGGCCGAGGCCCATCCGGAACTGCCGCAGGTCGCCTGCTTCGACACCGCCTTCCACCGCGGCCAGCCCTGGCAGTCGCAGATGTTCGCCATCCCGCGGGAACTGACCGACGAGGGCGTGCGCCGCTACGGTTTCCACGGCCTGTCCTACGAGTACATCGCCCGCCGCCTGCCGGAGCTGGCTCCGGAGCTGGCGGACGGCCGGGTGGTCGTTGCCCATCTGGGCAGCGGCGCCAGCATGTGCGCCATCCACGCCGGGCGCAGCGTGGACAGCACCATGGGCTTTACGGCGCTGGACGGGCTGCCGATGGGCACGCGCTGCGGCAACATCGACCCCGGCGTGCTGATCTACCTGATGCGCCAGAAGGGCATGGGCGCCGACGCCATCGAGAAGCTGCTCTACAACAAGTCGGGACTGCTCGGCGTCTCGGGCCTGTCCAACGACATGCGCGCCCTGCTGGACAGCGAGGACCCGCAAGCCGAGGAGGCGGTTGAGCTGTTCTGCTTCCGCATCGCCAAGGAGACGGGCGCCCTCGCCGCGTCCATGGGCGGCATCGACGCGCTGGTCTTCACGGCCGGCATCGGGGAACGCTCCGCCCCGGTGCGGGCGCGGGTGGGCGACAAGCTGGCCTGGCTCGGCGTGGTCCTCGACCCGGCGGCCAACGAGGCCAACGGCCCGCTGATCTCCGCCCCGAACAGCCGCATCCCCGTCTACGTCATCCCGACCGACGAGGAGCAGATGATCGCCCTGCACAGCCGCAAGGCGCTGGAAACCGCCTGACCCGCGGTCCTTCCGCTGACGCTCTCAATGAAGAAGGCCCGCCGTCGCGACGGCGGGCCTTCGGCTTTTGGGGAGAGCGGTCCGCTTTTTTACAGACCTTTCCAAAGCTTCAGATACTCGATCAACTTGCGCGTGTGAGCCGGCGGCGGCTGGTGGAAGCGGGCGACCAGACCGGCCTGCTCGTCCATCTTCACGACGACGCCCCGGCAGGCGAAATCCGAATGCTCCTCGCCAATCCGGAAGAGGATGCGGAAGTCGAACTGCTGCTTGGCGATCAAGTCCCCGTCATAGGGGCGGATGCGGAAAGACCCGAGGACGAATTCCTCAGGCACATATTCGTGGCTGTCGATCCGGATGGTCGGGGGATTGGCGGGGCGTTCCTTGGCGGAAGCCGAGGAAGCCGCGGTGGATTTGCCTCGTCCGCTCAATTTCGACAACCACGACATGGCGGCCCAGGCCCTTTCAGACGACATCGTGACAGAACTGCAATTGTCCGGAGTTTCGGACCTATTTCCTTTAATAATGGTTAAGGGCGGTTCGTCAGGCAAAAGGGTCTGATTTTTCATGCCAGAACCACCGCCCTCAGCCAATGGTGAGTGGTTTTGTCGCATGTTGCGCGTTCATGGCAACCATGACGTTGCTTTGCGGTGGCTTCGCTCGTCAAGTGGCGAGAAAGTGATTACCTATTTCAACACTTGATGAACCGTCCTGTGGACGGGTTTCGCCCATTCCGGCATTTCGCAGGTGCGGCATTCTCTTCGCGCCTGCAAATGAACAGCGAAAGGAGGCGCGAGCGGACGGCGAAGCGCAGCGCGGCGGTCCAACCAACGAAAACAGCCGCCGTGGTCTTCCGAAACATCCGCACTTGGAGGAGGAAAGCCATGATGCATCGCAACATCGGAGATCTTTTGAACCGTCGCCGCGTGGTCAGCCTTCCGGCGGGGGCGTCGGTGCGGGATGCCGCGCGGCAGATGAAGGCCGCCCATGTGGCGTCCGTCGTGGTCACCGCCTCCATCAACGAACAGATCGAAGGCATCTTCACCGAGCGCGACCTGACCGACCGCGTGGTGGCCGATGGGTTGGACCCGGATCATACCCCGCTGTCGGAGGTGATGACCCCGTGCCCGGTCACCGTGGGCCACGACGTCACGGTGGGCGAGGCGTTGCGCCGGATGGCCGACCATGGCCTGCGCCACCTGCCCGTCGTCCGCGACGGCCGCGTCGTCGGCGTCGTGTCCATGCGCGACTTCATGGGCGAGGAACTGATGCTGATCGAGCACGAGCAGGAGGTGATGGACAGCCTGACCGAAGTCATGATGTGACGGCGCGCGAATCCGCCCACGCCCTCCGGGGGGCACGGGCGGATTCGCGCGGGCCTGTTACCCCAGCTTCTTCAGGGCGGTCTCGACCTTGTCGATCTTGGTCTCGGCCTTGGTCAGGGCGGCGTGCGATTCCTTCAGCCCGTCAAGGGACACCTTCGCCGCGGCGAGCAGCGGGCCGAAGTCGGGGTCCTTGTCGGAGACCATGGACGGGAAGGACTTGCGGGTGCCGGTGATCTCGTTGGCGGCGGCGAGGATCTCCTTCTTCGCCTGGGCGGCCTGCTGGCGCACCTGGGTGATGTAGAAGGTCGCCGTCTTGATCGAGGCCGCCCGCTTGTCATCCTCCGCCTCGTCGGCGACCATCTGCTCCTGCTGCGCGCGGTCGGCCTGCCCGCCGACGTCGCGGGCGATGTTGTCATAGAAGGAGTCGGCGTCCTGCGCCCGTTTGGCCAGCTTGCGGCAGCTCGCCAGATAGGTGGCGCGCAGGTCCAGGGCGCCCTTCAGCGCCTGGGCGGCCTCCTTGACGATGCCGGCCGCCTCGGTGGCGGCCTCGACGGCATCGTCCTTCAACTGGTCCAGCTTCATGACGATGGCGTCCGCCCGGTCGAAAGCCCCCTGGGCCGGGTCGCGCCCGCCATGCTGCTTGGGGTCGAGCTTCATCTTGGCGACGGCGGCCTTGGCCTGGCTGAACAGCTTGGCGGCCTGGGCGGCGGTCGCGGCGACCTTCTTGGCCTGGGCGTCCACCGTCTTGGCGGCGGTCTGGACCGCGGCGGCCTGGGCCTTCGCCTCCTTGGCGTTGCCCGCCCCCTGCGCCTCCAGCACGTTGCGCAGCGCGAGGTCGGCGTTGGCGGCGGCCTGGTCGAGCAGCTTGATATCGGCGTTGGTGGTCTTCAGCAGCCCGTCGATCTGCACCGCGGCCTTGTCGGCGATGGCGCGGGCGGCCTTGCCCTGCTCCTCGGCCTCCTTGGCCTTCTCCGCCTCGGCGTCCTCGCGCATCTCGGCGATGCGCTCGTTGACGGCCACGCCGGCGCGGCGCCCGATGTCGTCCAGCGCCTGCCCGAGCTTCTTCAGCTCCGCCGCGATGGTCGCGACGCCTTCGGTCTTGGCCGACTTCTCCAGCGTCGTCTGATAGGCGGTGGCGCTCTTCACATAGTCGAGCAGCGCCTTCTCCAGCGCCTTGGCGTCGCTCTTGCCAAGCGCGGTGTCGAGCGCCTTGGTCACGTCCTCCAACCCGGACTTGTGGAAGACGCCCATGAACTTGGCGCTCGGCTTCTTCTTGCCGGTGGCGGTTTCAAAAGCCGTCTTGGCGGATTTCCAGTCGCTCGCGAATCCCATGACGTTCCTCCCCGGATTGGACCGCGGCACGATGGAACGGACGGGTTGGCCCGACAATCCGGGATGGGTCCATTGCGGATGGGTTCGGGAAGCGCTTCATGGGAGTGATTCACAGGACGCGGGCCGGGGCGTAAGCTGAGGCGACCCGTCCCCGGAACCTCCTGGCGTGAGGAAGGCGATGCCTCTGCCGTCCATCCACGACTTCACCGCCGAAGCCGCCGACCCCGCCCATTACGCGGCGCTGGACGGCGACTGGTCGCTGGCCGTCGCCGACGTGGTGGCGAGCACCCGTCTGGCCGCGGAGGGGCGGCACCGCGACGTGAATTTCGTCGCCGCCGCGGTGGTCGCCGTCCTTTCCGAGGCGGTGCGGGAGCCGGAGCAGCTCCCCGCCTGCCAGTTCGGCGGCGACGGCGCCATCGCCGCGGTTCCGCCGGGCCGCCGGGCGGCGGCGGAGCAGGCGCTGGCGGCGCTCGCTCATTGGGCGACGACGGAGATGGACGTGCCGCTGCGGGTCGGCCTCGTGCCCGTGCGGGCGCTTCTCGACGAGGGGCTGGAGGTGCTGGTCGCCCTGCAGGATTTCGGCAACGGCGATGCCTTCGGCCTGTTCCTGGGGCGCGGGGTCGCCGCGGCGGACGCCTGGGTGAAGGCCGATCCGCGCTGGCGGCTGGAACCGCGGCCCGGTCCGCTGACCGGGCTGGACAGCGTGTCCTGCCGTTGGAACCCGGTGGACAGCGGGCGCGGCGTGATCCTGTGCGTGATCGTCGACCCGCTGCCTGGTGGTGGTCCGGGGCTGTCGGTGCTGGCCCGGGTCCAGGCCGACATCGAGCGGATCGTACCGACCGCCTCGGCGGCGCCGCTCGGCATGGGGGAGCGGCTGGCGGTGCGCTGGCCTCCCTCCTGGCGGTCACTGTGGCTGGAGGCGCGGACACGCCCGCGCGGCCGGCGGCTGGCCTGCGCCCTGTCGATTCTCGGGAAATCCGCCCTGCTCGCCGCGATGCTGGGGGGCGGCTGGCGGCTGGCCGGCTTCGATCCGGAGCGCTACCGCCGCGGCATGGCGGAGCGGTCGGACTTCCGCAAGTCGGCGGGTGGGCCGCGCCTCGTCCTGGACGTGACGGAGGGGGAGGCCGGCGCCATCGAGGCCATGCTGGCCAGCCACGCGGCGGCGGGGCGCATCCGCTACGGCACGGCGCGCGCGTCGGCGTCCACGGTGACCTGCCTGGTCGGCGACCTCGCCGCCGACCGGCATGTGCATTTCGTGGATGGGGCGGACCTCGGCTTCTGGCGGGCGTCGGTCATGCTGAAGCGGATGGCGGAACGGGAGCCGTCCGCTCAATAGCTCCCGCGGCTCAGCAGGCGGCGGCGGGATTCCGCCTCGTCCACCGTCACGATCTCGGTGCCGACCGGCCACAGGGCCAGCAGGGCGAGCTTCAGGTGCGCCCAGGCGAAGGGCAGGCCGATGATGGTGATGGCGAGGGTGACCGCGGCCACCAGATGGCCGAGCGCCAGCCACCAGCCGGCCAGCACGAACCACAGGATGTTGCCCAGCGTGCCGAGCAGGCCGGTGCCCATGTCCTCGCGGCCACGGAACTCATCCCGGCGGACGGCGGTTTGTCCAAAGGGCAGCAGGGTGTACCAGGCGATCGTGACGGCCGATCGCGCCCACGGAATGCCGACGATGGTGACGACCATCAGAACGGCCGCGAGGAGCCATCCCGCGGCCATCCAGATGCCGCCGGTCACCACCCACAGGATGTTGAGAAGAAGGCTGAGGAAGGGCATCGGGTGTTTCTCCTTTTGCCCGCACATGTGGGGATGGTGGGCGGCTTCGCCCAGAGGAGGGATCGGCGAAAGTGGCGTATCGAAAGATTCAGCCCCTCCCGGCTTCCGGCGGCTTGAATGCCCTCCGGAAAAGCCACAGATCGAACGAGGGACCTTTGAGCAAAAAGCGGTTCCGCAGGGAACCGGGGTCCGCGCCGCACGCCATCCAGGGTATCACCGGATCGGAGGCCGCATGAACGAGGTCCAGAACCACGAAGAGTCCACCGACGCCGCCGTCATGGGCGACGACGCCGAAAGCATGGCGCCGGTGGTCACCGCCATTCTCGGCACCGCCATCGCCGCGGCTCTCAAGCGTGCCGGCACCGCGGACGTCGCCCACGGGGTGATCGCGGGGTTGCGCCTGCTGCGCTCCGCCGCGGAGTCGGAGGCCGGCTACACCATGGGGGCGGCCATCGATACCGCCATCCGCACGCGCCTGCTGGTGGAGAACCTGTCGGCCCTGCGCACCACCGGGTCCGCTCCGACACCGGTGCCGCTGCCCGAACCGGGGCCGGGGGTGGCCGTCGCGTCGGCCATTTTCGTCAGCGCCGCGGAATCCTGCCTGACCGTCAACGCCCATGCCGAGGACAACGGGCCGCTGGAGATGGCCGTCTTCGCCTTTTCCACGCAGTTGATCCAGCAGCTCGGCGGGTCGCCGGACTGGCGGGACCTGATGCGCGAGTTGCACCGTCCGTCCGAGCCGCGCGACGACCGTCCGGTCGAAGCGCTCCCCGACGGCAACACCATTCACTGACGTTCCAAGGTCATTGTGCGGGTTCCGCCAGGAATGGCGGGACTGCACAACAATTGGGGTAAAAACCTGCGATTTTCGTGACTTGCAGCCACCGTTCGCGCCATTTCGGGCCTTTTTATGGTACGGGACAAGGCTGCGAACCCTCCATTAGGCTCCCTGTCAATCGGCGGAGACGATCTCCGCGACGTGTTCGGGAATCGGGGAGCGGAGCCTTGACCATACACAGCAGCGCCGGGCGGCCCGCGGGAGCCGCGTTCGGCATCGTGCCGTCGTCGCCCGGCGAGGCGCCAACCGCACGCTGCGGCGCATCGCGGGAGGTGGGGCCGGGCTGCATCGTCGCCGGCGATCCCGCCGGACGGCGCATCATCCTGATCCACGCGACGTCCAGCGAATCCAGGGCCTGGACCCGCCTGCTGCGCGCCGTTCCGGCGGGGCAGGAATGGGTGGCGGTGCCGCGGCCCGATCCGGCGCCGATCAGCGGTGCCTCCCGCCTGCGTGGCGGCGACCCCCGCGTGCCGGCGGCGGCGCTGCGTCCGCTTCTGGCGCTCCGCCGCTCGCGCAAGCCGCTGCTGATCGGCAGCGGCGGCGGCGTGCCGGTGGCGTTGCGGGCCGTGCTGGATTTTCCGGAGTTGGTCGGCGGCCTTCTGCTGATCGACCCGATGGCCGAGGAAGCGGCCCGGCCGGGCGTGTTGCGCCGCATCGCCGCCCGCATCCTGCCGCCGGTCGTCCGCGACAGCGCGGCGGAGCTTCAGGCCATGGCGCCCGCGCTCGACGCGGTCCGCGTGCCGGTCACCCTGGTGCAGGGGAAGGACATGCCGGACGGCGTTCCGGGCGCGTCCTTTCTGGAACAGCGTCTGACCGGATGCCGCAACCTGACCGTGGTGACCGTCCCCGGCCAGCAGGTTCTGCCCGCCAAGCACGAATCGGCCATCCGCGGCGCTCTGGCCGCGTTGGTCGCTTCGGTGGAGCGGGGAGGGGCCTGAGAGAGGAACAGGTCTTAAGGGGGGCGGTCAGAAACCGTTCGCGGTGATCGCCGCCTGGGTCCGGTTGCGCACGCCGAGCTGGCGCAGGATGGCGGTCACATGCACCTTCACCGTGCCCTCGGTCAGGCCCAGCTCATGCGCGATCTGCTTGTTGGACTTGCCGTCGCGCAGGCGGTTCAGCACGTCGCGCTGGCGCGGGGTCAGCTGGTCGCCCGCCCCGTCCGCCAGGGAGCCCAGCGGATCGGCGTCCGCCGCGCCATTGCCGGCGTGCGGCGCGCTGTCGGTCATCCGGTCGCCCCGGATCGCCTGTTCCGGCAGATAGACGCCCCCGGCGAGCACGAGTTGGAGGGCACCCATCAGCACCTTCGCGCTGCTCGACTTCGGGATGAAACCGGCGGCTCCATTCTCCAGCGCGGCCAGCAGGTCCGACCGCTTTTCCGATCCGGAAACCACGACCAGCAGCGCCTTGGGAAGCCGCTGGTGGATGTCGCCGAGCAGGGAGAAGCCGTTCCACCCCGGCATGCCGAGATCCAGCAGGATCAGGTCAAAGGCGATGGCGCCGTCACACAGGCGGCGGACGTCGTCGAACGTCCCCGCCTCGTGAAACACCATGCTGTCGTCCGATTGGGCGAGCAGACGCCGCAGCCCGTCCCGGAACAGCAGGTGATCGTCGGCAAGCAGAACGTTCAGGGTCGGCTTTTCCGCGCTGGATTCCATGATGCTCATCGTGTCGGGGCTGCGATCCAACCAAATTCGGAACGTAATGCGGAAATAGCCATCATCATTTCGAGGCGGAAGAGGGCCTTTGGTCCTATGGCGCACCACTTTTGGCATGCCGCTGCACTCAAAACGGGTGCTCCGAACGCCACGACGCCGGCCGCGGGATGGCGCGGCCGGCGTCGTGGGTGCCGGGAAAGCAGAACCGCAAGGATGGGTCAGACCGCGCCGGCGCTGACCCCGGCGGCTTCCGCCGGCTGATCGCCGATGCCGTTGTTCAGCGCCCAGATCGCAGCCTGGGTGCGGTTGGAGGCGTTGATCTTGCGCAGCAGGCTCTTCAGATGGACCTTCACCGTCGCTTCCGTGATGTGGAGGTGGTTGGCGATCATCTTGTTGGAGTTGCCGCTCAGCAGGCAGCGCAGGATCTGGATCTCGCGCTGCGACAGACCCTTGCGGCGGGCCGGAACCTCAGTCGCCAGCTCCTCGCTGCGGCCGTTGATCAGCAGCTCGGCCAGATGGGTGGGGAACACCTTCTCGCCCATCATCACCAGCTTCAGCGACTGCATCAGCGCTTCGCAGGCGATGTCCTTCATCAGGTAGCCGTGGGCGCCGGCGCCGAGCGCGCCCGACAGGCGGCGGGTGCACAGGTCGGTGGTCAGGATGACGACGCGGATGCCGGGATGGCCGTCGCGCAGGGCGCGGAGCTGGTCGGCCTCGTCCTCGCCGCCGTTGATGAGGTCGATGAGGATCAGGTCGGGCTGGGTGCCCGCCGCCTCGACCGCGGGGACGCCCTCACGCAGGGTGCTTGCCTCGCCCATCACCTTGAAGGGCGTGTTCTCGAACAGACGCTTCATGCCTTCGCGGAAGAGCTTGTTCGCGTCGATCAGGAAAACGTTCACGGGGTCCATTGTTCCTACCCGCCCTCTGCTTGTTTCAATTCGGTCGTTCGTCTGGCGCCTCCGTGGACATCCGGTCCGGGGGGAGGGCCGCTCTCCGCGGCTGTCCGTTTGGTTCCGGGGTGCCACGATCTGATTGGACCTTACCCCGGATTTGCGGAACAGAAAATTTCCCCAAAGGAAAAATTATGTCTCGCAATGGGCATATGCCCTAAGCCGAAATAAGACAAACCGTCCGACGAACCATTCACGAATGTCTCACCGGGAATAATCAATCTGACCTGAATTCGGTTCAGCCTGTGATTTGTCTGTGACTGCGGGTGATTCTTGGGCTTCTATGGCCGATGTGACTTCGGGCCATTGTGATAAGACCGGCGTCATGGTGTGAGTCATAGTGCCGGCCGCGCGTATCCCGGCCCATGGGCCTAGTTCCATGCCCATTGGCGGGGTGCCCCGGTCGTTCCGTCAAGGGAAGGGGTTCGATGCGCCGGGGGGCGTGCTATATACGGTGTCCTCTTTCGATGAAGGGCGTCTCCCGACCGCGGGGGAGCCCGCCCAGGAATTCCGGTGCCGCATGTCCGACCCCTACGCCTACGACGATCCGCTGGGCCATGATCCCCTCAGCCAGGCGGGCGCCCCGGCCACCGCGCCGGCGCAGCGTTTCGCCTATCTGGACGGGCTGAACCCCGTGCAGCGCGAGGCGGTCGAGGCTCTGGACGGCCCGGTGCTGGTGCTGGCCGGCGCCGGCACGGGCAAGACGCGCGTTCTGACCACCCGGCTGGCCCATCTGCTGATGACGCGCCGCGCCGCCGCCTTCCAGATCCTGGCGGTGACCTTCACCAACAAGGCCGCCCGCGAGATGCGGGAGCGCGTCGCCCATCTGATGGGGATCGAGCCGGAGGGCTGGTGGCTCGGCACCTTCCACGCGCTGGCCGCGCGCATCCTGCGCCGCCATGCGGAGCTGGTGGGGCTGAAGTCCAACTTCACCATCCTCGACACCGACGACCAGATCCGCCTGATCAAGCAGCTTCTGGAGGCGGCGAACGTCGATTCCAAGAAGTGGCCGGCGCGGCAGGTGCTGGGCGTGATCGAGCGCTGGAAGGACCGCGGCCTGACCCCGGACCGGCTGAACGAGGGCGACGGCGGCGACGTGGCCGGCGGGCGGGTGGTGGCGCTCTACCGCGCCTACCAGGAGCGGCTGCGCACGCTGAACGCCTGCGACTTCGGCGATCTCCTGCTGCACAACATCACGCTGTTCCAGAAGCACCCCGACGTGCTGGCGGAATACCACCGCAAGTTCAAATACATCCTGGTGGACGAGTATCAGGACACCAACGTCGCCCAGTATCTGTGGCTGCGCATCCTCTCGCAGGCCCAGAAGAACATCTGCTGCGTCGGCGACGAGGACCAGTCGATCTACGCCTGGCGCGGCGCGGAGATCGGCAACATCCTGCGCTTCGACGCCGACTTTCCCGGCGCCAAGGTGGTCAAGCTGGAGCAGAACTACCGCTCCACCGGGCACATCCTGTCCGCGGCCTCTGGCCTGATCGCCAACAACAAGGGGCGGCTCGGCAAGACGCTGTGGACCCAGGCGGACGGCGGCGAGCCGGTGCGCGTGCGCGGCGTCTGGGACGGCGAGGAGGAGGCCCGCTGGGTCGGCGACGAGATCGAGGCGCTGCAGCGCCAGGGCGTTTCGCTGGCCCAGATCGCCGTCCTGGTCCGCGCGGGCTTCCAGACCCGCGAGTTCGAGGAGCGCTTCATCACGCTGGGCCTGCCCTACCGGGTGATCGGTGGCCCGCGCTTCTACGAGCGGCAGGAGATCCGCGACGCGCTGGCCTATCTGCGCGTCGTCAACTCGCCCGACGACGATCTGGCCTTCGAGCGGATCGTCAACGTGCCCAAGCGCGGCGTCGGCCCGGCGGCCCTGCAATGCCTCTATCAGGTGGCGCGGTCGCGCGGGATGCCGCTGACCGAGGCTGGCTGGGCGCTGACCGAGACGGATGAGTTGAAGCCCAAGGTCCGCGGCGTGATGCGCAACCTGCTTCAGGACTTCTTCCGCTGGCGCACCCTGTCGGCGACCATGCCGCACACCGAACTGGCCCGCATGGTGCTGGACGAGTCCGGCTACACCCGCATGTGGCAGGAGGACAAGACGCCCGAGGCGCCGGGGCGGCTGGAGAACCTGAAGGAACTCGTCACCGCCATGGCGGATTTCGAGAACCTGTCGGGCTTCCTGGAGCATGTCGCGCTGGTCATGGAGAACGCCGAGGCCGCCGGCGTCGATCAGGTCACGGTGATGACCCTGCACGGCGCCAAGGGGCTGGAGTTCGACATGGTCTTCCTGCCCGGCTGGGAGGAGGGCGTGTTCCCCAACCAGCGCGCGCTGGACGAGACCGGCATCGCCGGACTGGAGGAGGAGCGCCGCCTCGCCTATGTCGGGCTGACCCGGGCGCGCAAGCGGGCCTACATCAGCCACGCCGCCAACCGGCGGCTCTACGGCAACTGGGTCAGCGCCATTCCCTCCCGCTTCGTCGAGGAGATCCCCGGCGACGACGTCGAGGCGGAGGCGGCGAGCGGCCTCTACCCCGGCGGCAACGCTGGCGGGGGATTTGGCGGGGGAGGGAGCTTCCGCGACTCGTCGAGCTACGCCGCCTTCCGCGCCGGCCAGCAGGCGGCGGGCCGGCAGCAGCCCCCGTCGCCGCGCACCATCACGCTGGACAGCGGTTCCTATCAGGTCGCCCCGCGCGCGCGTCCGAACGCGCCCTTCCCGAAGGGAGCGCGGGTGTTCCACCAGAAGTTCGGCTACGGCACCGTCACGGCGGTCGACCAGGACAAGCTGGAGATCGACTTCGACCAGGCCGGCAGCAAGAAGGTGATGGACAGCTTCGTGGTGCCGGCGGAGAAGGCGGGCTGACGCAGGCGGGATGGTCGGGGCAGGGTGACCGATTGCCGCAGCGTCCCGCCGCGGTGACGGTCGTCACAGGTTCGGCGGCGGCGTTCGGCTACTGGTGGGTTCCAGACATCGCATCAACAGCCACGGAACCCGCCTCGTGTTCGGCAAGAGCAGCACCGCCTTCGAGGTCCAGATCCGCCGTGAGGGCCGCTGGACGATCGAGGGGACCTACGACGACGAGCGCCGGGCCCTGGCCTCCGCCCGCAGTTGGCTGGCGGTCAGCGGGGTGGAGGAGGTCAAGGCCATCAAGTTCCGCTCGTTGGCCGGGCTGTCGCTGGAGACGGTGATCTTCCAGAAGGCCGTTCCGGTGGTTAAGGACAAGCCGATGACGCTGGGCGGCACGGCGGAGGGAGCGCCTTATTGCACGGCCCCCGGCGATCTTTACGGGTTCGAGTCGCGGGTGGTCACCGGCCGGCTGCTGCGCCCCTTCCTCGACAAGTTCCGCATCACCCCGACTGAGCTTCTCCATTCCTGGACCTACCTGCGCAAGCTGGACGAGCAGGGCCTGCTGCTGGGTGCGGCGCTCCAGGCGGTGGCCCGCCACCACGCGGACCGGCATGGCGTCGCGGTTCCGGCGCGGGCGCGCGAGTTGCGGGCCTTCGCCGAGGCGGTGATGGCCCGCGCCCGCGACTTCCAGGCCGAGCGCAAGGCGCTGCCGGCCTTCGACCCCGCCGACCTGTCCCGGTCCAGCCGCGCCTTGGCGGCGGCGGTGGGGGAGGAGGGGCACGACTTCGCCTTCCTCAGCCAGCTCACCCTCCATCTGGCCGACCGCAATTCGCTCGCCGGCAAGCTGGAAATGCTGCTCGACCTGATCGGGCCGGACGTGGAGCCGCGGCACCTCGCTGTGCTCGACGGGGTGATGGCCGACGCGCTGGGCTCCGCCGAGCTGGTGAAGGAGCTTCTCGGCGCGCAGCCGAACCTCGCCTTGGGGCTGTGCGCTCTGGCCGACCTGATCCTGGGCCGCGACCCGCAGCCGAAGAGCGAGCCGGTGAGCCCCCTGCTGGCCCACATCGGCGCGTTGATCGTCCAGGGGCGCGCACCGTGCTGCCGCGCCGTTCTGCTGGAGCGCATCCAGCAATCACTGAACGGCACCCAGCCGCTTGACCGCCGCGACCCGAAGAAGGAGGCGCTGCTGGCCGACCACCTCGCCACCCATCTGCGCGATCCGCAGGGGCGCCTGCTCGGTGGTGCCGAGGCGGAGAAAGCGCTGGCCCGCCGCCTGATCCGCCACCGTCAGGCGATCCTGCGCGAACAGGGGATGCACGACATCGCGGACCGGCTGTCAGGACGGTGAGGGAGTATTGGAACGGGCGAGGGGATACCACGAAGACACGAAGGCACTAAGAATTTCACGAAGGATGTTTCCGCATGGATGAGGCCGTATCTCCCGCGCTGAACGCCTTATCGCGCGAGGTGGTGGATGCGGGCTACACGGTTCACAGCCGTCTCGGGCCGGGGTTGCTCGAATCCGTGTATGAGGCATGCCTTGCCCACGAACTGTCCAAGCGTGGCGTTCCGGTCAAGCGTCAGATGATCGTTCCCGTCTTCTATGACGATGTACGCATCGACGAGGGGTTTCGCATCGACATGCTGGTCGATGATGCAATCATCATTGAGATCAAGGCGGTCGAGCACACCCTGCCGGTCCATGAAGCACAGCTTCTGACCTATCTGCGGATGACCGGGCATCGTCTTGGCTTCCTGATGAATTTCAACGTCCCGCGCTTCAAGGACGGTGTTCGACGCAGGGTGTGCTGATCCGCCGGGTCCGCTTTGTGAAAATCTTTGTGTCTTTGTGTCTTGGTGGTAAAACCGCCGCCGTCGCGACGATTTTCCCCGATAGCGGATGTCCTCCATGTCATCTTCCAAGCTCTGGCGCATCGCGCTCGTCATTCCCGAAGCCCACGCCCCCGCGTTCGCCGAGGCGATTGGCGATCATGCCGACGCGGTGTCGACCTTCGAGTTGGAGGAGCACGGCGACTGGCTGGTCGAGGCGACGGTCTACGGGCAGCCCGACGAGCCGCGGCTGAACGCCCGCGTCGCCGTTCTGGCCGAGGCCATGGGCATCCCCGAGCCGAAGCTGATCGTCGAGGAACTGCCCCTCATCGATTGGGTGTCGCACAGCTATCAGGGCTTTCCGCCGATCCAGGCCGGGCGCTTCTTCGTCCACGGCTCCCACCATGAGGGGCTTGTCCCGGCGGGCAGCATCCCGCTGCTGGTCGACGCCGCCACCGCCTTCGGCACGGGCGAGCACGGGTCGACCAAGGGCTGCCTGATGGCGCTGGACCGGTTGGCCCGCCGGATGACGCTGCCGCACCGCGGGCGGGGCGGGGCGCTCGACATGGGCTGCGGCTCGGGCATCCTGGCGCTGGCGGTGACCAAGCGCTGGCGGGTGCCCGTCACCGCCGTGGACATTGACCCGGAGGCGGTGCGCGTCACCCGCGTCAACGCCGCGCTCAACGGGGTGAAGGCCCGCATCCGCTCGCAGGGCGGCGACGGCTACCACACCGCCGTGGTGGGCAAGCACAAGCCCTACCGCCTGATCACCGCCAACATCCTGGCCCGTCCGCTGGCCCGCATGGCGCCGCAGCTGAAGCGCCATCTGCAGCGCGGCGGCGTGGCCGTTCTGGCCGGCCTGCTGAACCGGCAGGAGCGCCACGTCATCCAGGCGCACCGCACGCAGGGCCTGCATCTGGTCGCGCGCATCCCGGTCGGCGAATGGACCACCCTTGTGGTGAAGAGGCCGAAGCGGAAGGCCGTAAAGGGCTGAGGCCCCTGGATTTCGGTCCTCCCGTCGCCATCTCCTTTCGGACAGATGGACGACTCGCGGAGGACCGATGCTGAACCGGATCAGGGCGCTGTTCCAGGATAACGACCCCGGCGACGACCGCCACAGGCTGGAGGCCGCCGCCGCCGCCCTTCTGGTCGAGGCCGCACGCACCGACAACACCATTTCCCCGGCGGAGCGCGAGCGCATTCTCGACGTCACCCGCCGCCACTTCCATCTGAGCGAGGAAGAGGCGCAGGACCTGCTGTCCGCCGCCGTGTTCGACACGGAAGGCGCCTCGCCCTACTACCGCTACGTCACGGTGATCAACGACCATTGCCCGCCGGACAAGCGGCTGTGGATCATCGAGATGCTGTGGGAGGTCGCCTACGCCGACGGCGAGCTGAACGACCTGGAGGCCAACCTGCTGCGCCGCATCGGCGGCCTGCTGCATGTGCCCGACGTCGATCGCGGCCTCGCCCGCAAGCGCGTCCTGGAGCGGCTGGGCCTGCCCGACGATTCCGGGCTGTAGAGGCTTCGGTCTTTCACGCGGCTATGCCCATTCCCGCGCTTGCGCGGTGCGGCATCCCTGCCTAGCCTGTCGCGGTCGGCTTCACCGGATGAGGATCAGCCCCCGTGTCCAGCGCTTACCGCGGCGACGAAACCCTGGCGCAGCTTCTGGCCCAAGCGGGCCTGTCCCAAACCCCCGCGGACATCCGCAGCCTCGTCGCCGGGGTGCTCGCCGCGCCGGAGGGGGAAGACCCCGACGGCTGGATGATTCTGGTCGGGACGCGGCTTCCGGAGGATCTCGCCGGTCAGCTCCGCGCCCTGAAGGCCGACCTTGCCGACGGCCGTGTCGCCGAGGCGCCGGATTACGCCTCCCGCATCGCCGCCCTGCGCGGCGTCCTGGCACGCGCCGACCTCGACGGCTTCATCGTTCCGCGCGGCGACGAGCATCAGGGCGAGTATGTGCCGCCGCGGGCCCAGCGGCTGGCCTGGCTGACCGGATTCACCGGGTCGGCCGGCCACGCCATCGTGGGGCGGCAGCGCGCCGCCATCTTCGTGGATGGGCGCTACACACTCCAGGTCCAGGCGGAGGTGTCGGGCGATCTCTACGAATACCGGCATCTGGTCGACGATCCGCTGACCGAATGGGCGGGGGACGCGCTGCCGCGCGGCGGACGGCTCGGCTACGATCCGTGGCTGCACACCGCCGGCTGGGTGGAGCGCACCCGCCAGCAGCTGGAGCGCATCGGCCTGTCGCTGGTGCCCTGCCCGGACAACCCGGTGGACCGCGTGTGGACGGACCAGCCCCCGCCCCCGCTCGCCCCGGTGGTCGCCCAGGACATCGCCTTCGCCGGGGACAGCGCCGCCGACAAGCGCGCCCGCATCGCCGGCGACCTGACGCGCAGCGGCATCGGCGCCGTGGTGCTGACCCAGCCCGACTCCATCGCGTGGCTGCTCAACCTGCGCGGCGCCGATGTGCCCTGCACGCCGCTGCCCCTGTCCTTCGCGATCCTGAAGGACGACGGGCAGGTGGACCTGTTCATCGACCGCCGCAAGCTGGCGCCGGGCGTCGAGGCCCACCTCGGCAACCAAGTCGCCGTGCGTGTCCCGGACGAGCTGGGCGCCGCGCTCGACGGGCTGGGGCGCGAGGGGCGCAAGGTGTTGGCCGACCCGGCCGGCACGTCGGCCTGGATCTTCGACCGGCTGCACATGGCCGGCGCCAAGCTGGAGCGTGACCCCGACCCCTGCGCCCTGCCCAAGGCCTGCAAGAACGAGGCGGAGCTGGCCGGCACCCGTGCCGCCCACGCCCGCGACGGCGCGGCGCTCGTCCGCTTCCTGCACTGGCTGTCGCAGGAGGCGCCGTCGGGCACCGTGACGGAGATCGCGGCGGCGGAGCGGCTGCTGGCTTTCCGCCGCGCCAACGACCGCTTCCGCGGCCTCAGCTTCGACACGATCTCCGGGGCGGGGCCGAACGGCGCCATCGTCCATTACCGCGTCTCGGAGGCGACCGACCGCCGGCTGGAGCCGGGCAGCCTGTTCCTGCTGGACAGCGGCGCCCAGTATCAGGACGGCACCACGGACGTGACTCGCACCATCGCCATCGGCGTGCCGACCCCGGAAATGCGCGAGCGCTTCACGCTGGTGCTCAAGGGCCACATCGCCGTCAGCACGGCGCGCTTCCCGCGCGGCACCACCGGGTCGCAGCTCGACACGCTGGCCCGTCTGCCGCTGTGGTCGCTGGGGCTGGACTACGACCACGGCACCGGCCATGGGGTGGGCAGCTACCTGTCGGTGCATGAGGGGCCGCAGCGGATCTCCAAGGTGCCGAACAGCGTGGCGCTGCAGCCCGGCATGATCCTGTCCAACGAGCCCGGCTACTACAAGACCGGCGCCTACGGCATCCGCATCGAGAACCTGATCGTCGTCCAGCCGCTCGAACTGCCGATGGCGGAACGGCCCATGCTGGGGTTCGAGGTGCTGACCCTGGCCCCCATCGACCGCAATCTGGTCGAGCCGGCGCTGCTGACCCAGGCGGAGATCGCCTGGCTGAACGCCTATCACACGCAGGTGCGCGAGGCGCTGGAGCCACGGCTTGCGGGTGATGGGGATGTCGAAGTGTCGCACTGGTTGAGACAGGCGACATCCCCGATCATCGTCTGAGGGAAGTGGCCGGGGATGGACCTTTGCCGGCGGGTGGACGGCGCACGGGGCGAGAATCAGCCCGTGCGTTCGACTGTGAAATCTGGCAAGGTCCCCACCCGGCGCAGGGACATGTCTGATCGGACCGCCGCCGGACGCGCGTCCGTGCCTTCAAGCGATGCCTCATCGCGTCGTGGCGCGGCGGAAATTCGGCGGTCTTGGTAACCCGATATTTACGGGCGTACGTCACTGTGGCCGTGAGGGATGACTTTTCGGCAGACTTAAGGCATCACAGTCGGACCAGACCGACCTCGGCGCACGCCATGCCGCGCCGGGCGGGCTGAACGCCGGGCCGGGGCCTAGCAACGGAAGAATGCGGAGACGCGTAGATGAAGATCCTTGTCGTCGATGACTACGCCACCATGCGGCGCATCGTGCGGAACCTCCTGACCCAGATCGGCTACACGGACATCGACGAGGCCGGCGACGGCGTCTCGGCCCTGCAGAAGCTGCGCGAGAGCAAGTTCGGCCTCATCATTTCCGACTGGAACATGGAGCCGATGACCGGCCTGCAGCTCCTCAAGGAGATCCGCGCCGACGCCAAGCTCGCCTCGACCCCGTTCATCATGGTCACCGCAGAAAGCAAGACCGAGAACGTGATCGCCGCCAAGCAGGCCGGTGTGAACAACTACATCGTCAAGCCTTTCAACGCCGATACCCTGAAGCAGAAGATCCAGGCCGTCATCGGCGGGTAAGGAGTGGTTGGGTTGGATCAGCTTCCGCAGCTTTCCGAGGAAGAGTTCGACCAGATCGAGGAAGCGATCGCCCGCACCACAAAGGGGCGAGCCTTCCTGCGCCGCTTCCACCGCCGGGCCCATGGGGCCGCGGCGGAGGAGGTGCGCAACATGCTGCTGGAGTTCCGCAGCTCCTGGCATCAGCAGAGCGAGGTGGTGGAAGCCTCCAAGCACGTCGAGGTGCTGCGGCTGGAGCTGATGGAGATGGCGGCCTCCATCGAGCAGGCGCGGCGCGAGGTCGCGGCCCTGCGTCCGCCCGACGCCGGCGGCGACAAGATCATGTCGGCGACCAACGAGCTGGACGCCATCGTCATCTCGACCGAACGCGCGTCCTTCGAGATCCTGAACGCCGCCGAGCGGCTGATGGACCTGTCGGGCAAGCTGAAGGCGGATGGCGCCGACCCCGGCCTGTGCTCCGAGATCGAGGGGGAGGTGACGAACATCTTCACCGCCTGCTCGTTCCAGGACCTGACCGGCCAGCGCACCAGCAAGGTGGTCAACGCGCTCCGCTACATCGAGCAGCGCGTCAACGCGATGATCAACATCTGGGGTGTCGAGAAGCTCGCCGGCCTCCAGATCGCGCAAGAAAACACGGACACCCGGCCGGACGCCCACCTGCTGAACGGTCCCCAGCTCGACGGTCTCGGCGTCAGCCAGGCCGACGTGGACAGCATGTTCGACAGTCCGGCGATGGCGGCATCGCCTCCGCCGCCGGCTCCCGAACCGCCACCCGCGCCCGCTCCGGCTCCCACCCCGGCGGCCCAGACCGGAGCCAAGGCGAGTCAGGCCGACATCGACAGCCTGTTCGACAGCCCGGCCCCGGCCCCAGCTGCTCCGGCGAAGGCCAGCCAGGCCGACATCGACAGCCTGTTCGACAGTCCGGCTCCCGCCCCGGCCCCGGCCGCGGCGCCACCGGCTTCCGCCCCGGCTGCGGCCCCCGCCGCCAAGAAGCCGGTGCCGAAGCCCGCCTCGGCGGCCAAGCCCGTCCCGAAGCCGGCGGCCCCCAAGCCGATGGCCAAGCCGGCCGCGGCCCCACCGCCCGCGGCGGACGAGCCTCCGGCGCCGCTCGATCAGGCGGCCATCGACGCCCTGTTCGGCTGACCTCACGGTCAACAAGACGGTCCGGCGTCGGATTTGTGAAGAGTTGCCGCCGCGCCAATCGGCTGGCGAATTGGGACGTGAAGTTTGTTATGACGATCGTCGCCCGCCGGGCCGATGCCGGCCTTGGCGGGCAGTCCTGACCAGACGGGCCGGCGTGCGCGGATGCCCCGGACGTCCACTCGGAAAGAGGCGCAGCCCGCATGAGGAATCTTTCGAAACCCTTCATGGCGGAGCTTCAGAAGGCCCGCCGGACCGGCAATCCCTATCAGGCGGTGGTGGATGACGCCACCGCCCTGGCGCCGGCGCTGGCGTCGCTGCCGTCCGGCCCGGTCGCCGTGGACAACAGCGACGTCATCCGCGCCATCGGCGACCTCGGCGCGAAGCTCGACCGCTTCCTGACCATGGACGCCCAGCAGATCGACCAGATCCAGGTCGAGATCGCCGACATCTCGGGCCGGATCAAGGCCACCAAGGTGGAGATGGCGGCGATCCGCCACCCGCTGGCCGGCGACGACAAGTTCGTGCAGGCGTCGCAGGAACTGAACGCCGTCGTCTCGGCGACGGAGGCGGCGACCAACACCATCATGGCCTGCGCCGAGGAGCTGGAGGAGGTCGTTCACGAGCTGAAGTCGTCGCTGCCGGAGGGCTACCACGCCGACCGCGTCAACGACATGAACGACGTGATCGTCCGCATCTACGAGGCCTGCAACTTCCAGGACCTGACCGGCCAGCGCATCACCAAGGTCGTCCGCGCCCTGTCCTTCATCGAAGAGCGCGTCGACGCGATGATGAGCCACTGGAACAAGCGCGAGTTCGAGGCGATGCCCCTGCCGCCGACCGTCACCAAGATGGACGAGACGCTGGAGCTGCACGGCCCCGCCGACCATCAGGAGATGGGCAACATCAGCCAGGCCGACATCGACGCGCTGTTCGGCTGATCGGCCCTCCTGTTTCGTCCCCGTCCCGGCCCCCGTTCCGGAGCGTCCGGCTGCATGATGGCGGCGAGGTTCGAAATTTGTTCGCTGAAGCGGCTTGCCGCCCCCGCGCCCCGGCGTGCTATATAGGGCCAACTTCGAAAGCATCGCGACGACCATGCCCTGCCGTTTTTCCCGTCTGCCGCTTGCGGCCCTCCTCCTGGCTTCCGCCCTGACCGCCTGCTCCTCGACCAAACCCGAGGACCAGTATGTCGAGCGCCCGGCCGAGCAGATCTACCAAGAGGCCGACGCCGCCATGCGGGAGGAGCGGTTCAAGGTCGCCGCCAAGCTCTACGACGAGGTGGAGCGCCAGCACCCCTATTCCGAATGGGCGGGCAAGGCACAGATCATGGCGGCCTACGCCCATTACCAGGATCTGAAGTACGACGACGCGATCCTGGCGCTTGACCGCTACATCCAGCTTCATCCGGGCAGCCCCGACGTCTCCTACGCCTACTACATGCGGGCGCTGTCCTATTACGAGCAGATCACCGACGTCCGCCGCGACCAGCGCATGACCCGTCTGGCGCTGGACGCGCTGTCGGAGGTCGTGCGCCGCTTCCCGGACAGCCAGTACGCCCGCGACGCCAAGATCAAGATCGACCTGACCAACGACCATCTCGCCGGCAAGGAGATGGAGGTCGGGCGCTTCTATCTGAAGCAGGGTCAGTACACCGCCGCCATCGGCCGGTTCCGCATGGTGATTGAAAACTACCAGACCACCTCCCACGTCCCTGAGGCGCTGCACCGGTTGGTGGAGTGCTATCTGGCGCTGGGAATCACGGACGAGGCGAAGACCGCCGCCGCCGTGCTCGGCCACAACTTCCCCGGCAGCGAATGGTACACGGACAGCTACGCACTGCTGGTGGACGCCAACGTGCGTCCGGAGCGAAACGAGAAGTCCTGGATCAGCAGAGCCTGGAGCTCCCTGTTCTAGGACGATCCATGCTGGCGTCGCTGACGATCCGGGACGTCGTCCTGATCGAACGGCTGGGGCTGGGCTTCCGCAAGGGGCTGTGCGTCCTCACCGGCGAGACCGGCGCGGGCAAGTCGATCCTGCTCGACGCGCTGGGTCTGGCGCTGGGCGCGCGGGCCGATTCGGGCCTCGTCCGCCATGGCGCCGATCAGGCGTCGGTGACGGCGGAGTTCGATCTGTCCGGCGATCATCCGGCGCTCGCCATCCTCAGGGAGCAGGGGCTCGACCCCGAGGAACGGCTGGTCGTCCGCCGCACCGTCAGCGCCGACGGGCGCAGCCGCGCCTGGGTCAACGACCAGGCGGTCGGCGTCGGCCTGCTGAAGCGGCTGGGGGAGGAGCTGGTCGAGGTCCATGGCCAGTTCGACACCCACGGCCTCCTGAATCCGCAGACCCACCGCACCGTGCTGGACGCCTACGCCGGGCTGGCCGCCCAGGCTGCCCAGGTCGCCGCCGCCCACCGCGCCTGGAGGCAGGTCGAGGACGCGCGCGCCAACGCCGCCGCCGAGATCGCCCGCGCCCGCTCGGAGGAGGAGTATCTCCGCCACGCCGTCGCCGAGCTGGACGCACTCGCCCCCAAGGCCGGCGAGGAGGAGGAGCTGGCCGAGACCCGCGCCGTGCTGATGCACCGGGAGAAGCTGGTCGACGCCCTGAACACTGCCTATGGGGAGCTGTCGGGCGACCGCGGGGTGGAGCGCGCCCTGTCCTCGGCCATCCGCACACTGAGCCGCATCGCCGACAAGGCCGCCGGCAAGCTTGACCCGGTCATCGCCGCGCTCGACCGCGCCGCGACCGAGGCGGGGGAGGCCATCGCCGGCCTCCAGGCCGTCTCCTCCGACGTAGACATGGACCCGCAGGCCCTGGAAAAGCTGGAGGAACGGCTGTTCGCTCTGCGTGCCGCGGCCCGCAAGCACGGGGTGGACGTCGATGCGCTGGCTCCACTGCGCAAGGACATGGCCGACCGGCTGCTGCTGATCGAGGACCAGGGCGATCTGCTGGCCCGTCTCGCCCGCGAGGCGGAGGTTGCCCGCGACGCCTACCGCAAGGCCGCCGAGTCGCTGAGCCGGGAGCGCCAGCAGGCCGCCGGGCGGCTGGACGCCGCCGTCGCCACGGAACTCGCCCCGCTGAAGCTGGAAAAGGCGAAGTTCCGCACGCTGGTCGAGCCTCTGGCCGACGAATCGGACTGGACCGCCGCCGGCATGGACCGCGTGGCCTTCCAGGTCGCCACCAACCCCGGCTCGCCCCCCGGCGCGCTGAACAAGATCGCATCCGGCGGTGAGCTGGCGCGCTTCATGCTGGCGCTGAAGGTGGTGCTGGCCCAGACCTCGACCGTCGGCACGCTGGTGTTCGACGAGGTGGACACCGGCATCGGCGGCGCCGTCGCCGCCGCGGTGGGCCAGCGTCTGGCGACACTCGGCAACGGGCTTCAGGTGCTTGTCGTCACCCACAGCCCGCAGGTCGCCGCCCGCGGCTCCATCCACCTCAAGGTGCAGAAGTCGGTGAAGGGCGAGCAGGTGACGACCGGCGTGGTCGAGCTGGACGGCGACGACCGCCGCGAGGAGATCGCCCGCATGCTGTCCGGCGCCACCGTCACCGCCGAGGCCCGCGCCGCCGCCGACAGCCTGATCGCCGGGCGGGGGTAGAGGAACGCCTCTGTCCCCTCTCCCCCGGAGGGGAGTGGGCTACAACCCCCGTCCAGGTCACAGCAATCGCCCGCAGCGGTCATACGGCGGCCACAGCAAAACACGCATAGTCCAGCCTAACGCGTCCGGAAACGGGCGCCGTTCGCCCAAGAACGAACAAGGTTGGCAAGATGTCGAACAGCTCCGCTTCCGCCGGCAACGTCGTCGTGATCGACAGTGGCCTGTCCTCCGCCTGGAGCACGGGCCGGCTGGTCTACCAGCATGACTTCTACGGCAACGACAACGACGTCATGGTCGCCAACGCGAACACGCACGGCGCCCTGGTCACCGCGGAGATCCTGGAGAACGCGCCCGACGTCGGCATCATCGCGCTGAAGGTCATGCCCGACGACGGCAGCGGCGCCAGCGAGGCCAACATCGAGAAGGCCCTGCAGTGGGTCGTCGCCAACGCCGACGCCTACAACATCACGGCGGTGAACCTGTCGCTGGGCGGCGGGGCGCAGACGACCGCGGCCACCACCTCGATCTCCGACGAGCTGGCCGCTCTCGCCGCCAAGCGCGTGCTGACCGTGGCCGCCGCCGGCAACAGCGGCGACGGCGGGGCGACGCAGAGCGTGTCCAGCTACTCGGCCGACGTGAACCAGATCTGCGTCTCGGCCTCCACCGGCGACGGAGCGTTCCCGTCCTGGGCGCAGCGCAGCCCGTCCCTGACCGACGTCTGCGCCGACGGCACCGACGTGCGGATCACCAATCTCTCGGGCGTCACCTACACCGCAAACGGCTCCTCCTTCGCCGCCCCGGCGGTCACCGCGGCGGTGGCGCAGGCGCAACAGGCGTGGGTGGAGCAGACCGGCAGCCGGCTGACCCAGGCGGAGTTCCTCGATCTCGCCCGCAGCACCGGCAAGGCCATGGGCACCGCCGGCTATTTCGAGCTGGACACCGACGCCCTGCTGGCCAAGATCGCCCAGTCGGCTCCGGTCCCCACGGCGCAGAGCGCCACGACGATCACCGTCAACGCCTCCGGCGCCCCGGCGGGTGGGGTGAACGCGCATTTCAAGCTGCTGGTGGACGGCAAGACGGTAGGGCAGGCCACGGTGGATTCGGCGGCCAAGGATTACAGCTTCACCACCAACCTGACCGCCGACCAGGCCCACAAGGTCCAGGTCCAGTACGACAACGACGGCTTCGTGAACGGGCAGGACCGCAACCTGTTCGTCAACGCGGTCACCATCAACGGCACCGCCCACAGCCCGACCGCCACCAACGTCACCTACGACAAGGGCGCTCTCGACGGCAAGGACGTGGTGAAGGGCCAGTCGTCGATGTGGTGGGGCGGCACGCTGGTGGTCGATGCTCCGGCGAAGGATTTCCCGGCTCAGGATGCGCCTGCCAACACGACGATCACGGTCAACGCCTCCGGTGCCGCGGCGGGCGGGGTCAACGCCCATTTCAACCTGCTGGTGGACGGCAAGGCCATCGGCGGCGCCACCGTCGGCACCGCGGCCAAGGATTTCACCTTCGCCACCAACCTGACCGCCGATCAGGCGCACAAGGTGCAGGTCCAGTACGACAACGACGCCGTGGTGAACGGCCAGGACCGTTCGCTGTTCGTCAACACGGTCACCATCAACGGCCACGCCGTCGCTCCCACGGCGTCGAACGTCACCTACGACAAGGGCGCGCTCGACGGGAAGGACGTGGTGAAGGGGCAGGCCGGCCTGTGGTGGAACGGCACGCTGGTGGTCGACGCCGGCAAGTCATGGTTCCCCTCCGCCGGGACGGCCGCTGTGGCCTCGGCCCTGTCCACGGACGGGCAGGACACCGTGTGGCAGCACCTTGTCGCCCAGGGGCTGGAGGCTGCGGCGCCGGTCCATGCGGATGCCGCCTTCGCCATGGCGGACGTCGGCCTGACGGCGGATGCCTATGCCCACGCCGCGCTGATGGACCATCATCCCGACCCGCTGCACCCGTTCGACGCCGCCTGAGGCGGGACGCCCGTCACGCCGCCTGGCGCAGGGGCATCATGTGTGGCAGTGACCTGTCCGGCGCGGCGCGCAATTCCTCCGTCGTCCCGGTCAACTGAGCGGTGATGTGGAAGGCGTCCTCGACCGACGCCATGACCGACCGCGCGCCGTCGGCCAGTCGGCGGACTGGCTGGCCTCTTGTTGGAGTTATTTGCAAAGAGGTCGCTGGGCAGCGCTTGTCGGCCGTCTGGGGATTCACTGCCGGAACGCTCTGATACCGTTGTGTGCGGCAAGCGGGCGCAGGCCCATGCCGGTGTCAGGCGGCGCGCTTCCAGGGCTGCCAGCCACCCAGGCGAAGTCCGACCGCGATGCCGGTGAAGGGAATCCTCAGCTCCAGGTCGCGGGGCTGGAAGAAGGTCAGGCGTTCCGGGGCGCCGGTGGAGCCGTATTCCAGGCGGGCGCCCTTCGGTTCCTCCGCGAACTCGTCGCTCATCACCTGCCAGATCTCCAGGTCGTCGCCGTGGTTGGAGATCTTGTACTGGCCGCACCGCCAGACCGGGGCCTCGCCCACGCCGCCCTCGACCACCTTCTTGTCGCCGTCCATCTTGACGTCGCCGACGCCGGCGGCACGGCCCGACATGGATGGCCCTTGGCTTTCCGCGCGGAAGCCCAGCCGCAGCCAGGGGGAGCGGGTGCGCGGGATCATGCGGCGCAGCAGGCGCGCGTCCTCCGTCGCGAAATGGTCGGGATCGTCGTACAGGATGCGGTCAAGCGCCGCGGCGATGACGAATCGATCGTCGATGGTCAGGCTGCCGGCGGTCAGGTTGCCGGCGGTCGCACGGCTGGTCGGCTCGTTCATACAGCACATCCGTTCACGGGCGCCGGGTTATCATACACGCAACCCTCGCGCCCCCGCACCTAACAAGGTTTTCGGTTTCAAGGTTGGTGCGGTTGGGACCAAATGCCAGACCGGCTCAGGCCGGACTCCACGGCGCGTCCCCACGGCGCTATGCTGCGCCCCCGGCGGCGGCGGCGATCCAGCGCCGTCCCCATCAGAAGGCACCGAAGAGACCCGCCATGAACGACCTGTTCGACACCCCCGCCGCGCTCCGCAGCATCCCCGTGGAGGAGCTGACGGTGGAGCAGGCGCAGGCGGAACTGGCCGCGCTGGCCCAGGAGATCGCCCACCACGACCGGCTCTACCACCAGCAGGACAAGCCGGAGATTTCCGACGCCGCCTACGACGCGCTGGTCCGCCGCAACAACGGGATCGAGGCGCGCTATCCGGAGCTGCGCAGGGCCGATTCGCCCTCGCTGCGCGTCGGCGCCGCCCCGGCGGCGGCCTTCCGCAAGGTGCGGCACGCCCTGCCCATGCTGTCGCTCGGCAACGCCTTCGAGCCGGAGGAGGCGCACGAGTTCGTCGCACGCGTCCGCCGCTTCCTCGGCCTGTCCGACGACGCTCCGCTGGAGTTCGTGGCCGAGCCGAAGATCGACGGGCTGTCCTGCTCGCTGCGTTACGAGAACGGCCGGCTGGTCCTGGCCGCCACCCGCGGCGACGGGACGGAGGGCGAGGACGTGACCGCCAACGTGCGCACCATCCGTGACGTGCCGCAGACCTTGGAGGCGCCTTATCCCGCCGTTCTGGAGGTGCGCGGCGAGGTCTACATGAACCGCGACGACTTCCTGGCGATGAACCGCGCCTACGCGGAGCGGGGGGAGGATCTGTTCGCCAACCCGCGCAACGCCGCCGCCGGGTCGCTGCGCCAGAAGGATTCCAAGGTCACCGCGTCGCGCCCGCTCTGCTTCTTCGGCTACGCGCTGGGCGAGCTGTCGGAGCCGATCGCCGACAGCCAATGGGGCATCCGCGAGCGGCTGCGTGGCTGGGGCTTCTCGCTGAACCGCCCGGCCAACCTGTGCGACGGTGCCGAGGCGCTGCTGACCCATTACCGCAAGATCGGCGAGGAGCGCTCGGCGCTGCCCTTCGACATTGACGGGGTGGTCTACAAGGTCAACAGCCTGGAGCTTCAGCAGCGGCTGGGCTTCGTCAGCCGGGCGCCGCGCTGGGCCATCGCCCACAAATTCCCGGCGGAGCAGGCGCAGACCCGGCTGAAGGGCATCACCATCCAGGTCGGCCGCACCGGCGCCCTGACCCCGGTGGCCGAGCTGGAGGACATCACCGTCGGCGGCGTGGTGGTCAGCCGCGCCACCCTGCACAACGAGGATGAGATCGCCCGCAAGGACGTCCGCATCGGCGATCTGGTGACCGTCCAGCGGGCCGGCGACGTGATCCCGCAGATCGTCGGGGTGGTGGAGGGGCAGCGCCCCGACGACGCCGTGCCCTACGTCTTCCCCGACCATTGCCCGGTCTGCGGCAGCCTCGCCGTGCGCGAGCCGGACGAGGCGGTGCGCCGCTGCACCGGCGGGCTGATCTGCGCCGCCCAGGCCAAGGAGCGGCTGCGCCATTTCGTGTCGCGCAACGCCTTCGACATCGAAGGGCTGGGCGAGAAGACCATCGAGGAGTTCTGGGAGGACGGGCTGATCCGCTCCCCCGTGGACATCTTCACGCTGGAGCGCCGGGTGGCGGCGGGGGAGATCGCCATCCTCGGCCGTCCGGGCTGGAAGGAGAAGTCGGTCGAGAACCTGTTCGCCGCAATCAACCAACGGCGCGAGCGCATCGACCTGCACCGCTTCATCTTCGCGCTGGGCATCCGCCACATCGGCGAGGTGACGGCCAAGTCGCTGGCCCGCCAGTACGGCTCGATCGACGGCTGGCTGGAGGGGATGGAGCGCGCCGTCGCCAACATGCCGGGCGAGGCGTGGCGCGACCTGCACGCGCTGAACGGTCTCGGTCCGGTGAAGGCCGACGCTCTGCTCGCCTGGTTCGCCGATCCGGATAACCTGCCGAAGCTGGACTTCTACGCCGGTCAGGAGGCGCTGCGGCTGGACAGCGTGATCAAGCTGCTGGGCATCAAGAAGGTGGACAGCCGCGCCGCTCAGGCGCTGGCCGAACGCTACGGCGCCCTGGCGGACTGGAAGGCGGCGATGCTCGCCGCGGTCGGCGCGCAACCCGGCCCCGGCTGGGGTGAGCTGGTCGCCATCCCCGACGTCGGCGAGGTCGCCGCGGAGGAGCTGGCCGGCTTCTTCCAGGAGGAGCGCAACCGCGCCATCATCCACGATCTGCGCGCTGCGGGCGTGCGGGTGGCCGACGCCGAGCGCCCGAAGGCGGCCAGCGGCTCCCCCGTCGCCGGCAAGACGGTGGTCTTCACCGGCACGCTGGAGACCATGACCCGCACCGAGGCGAAGACCCGCGCGGAGTCGCTGGGGGCCAAGGTCGCCGGTTCGGTCTCCGCCAAGACCGACTACGTCATCTGCGGGGCGGACGCGGGCAGCAAGGCCGCCAAGGCGCGCGACCTGGGCGTGACCATCCTCAGCGAGCAGGAGTGGGCCGAGCTGATCGCCGGCTGACCGGGCAAAGGGGAGAGGTGGCAGGGGAGGGGCGGCGCGGCCGAGTGCCGCGTTGACGCCCCTCGCCGCCGGTTCCATAAAGGGACAAAGCGCCATAAGAAGAACGAGACGGGGGATCGCCATGGACTCCATTCAATGGTCGCGCTGGATGAGCGTCGGCATCGAAGAACTCGATGAGGATCATCGCGTTCTCGTGGACATCGTCAACAAGCTGGGCGCGGACGAGAACCGCGCCTCTCCTGACGTCGTCGAAGCGATCCTGGACGAGCTGATTCACTACACCAAGGATCATTTCGCACGCGAAGAAGCGCACATGGCCCAGGCCAACTATCCGACCTTCGCCGCGCACAAGGCCCTGCACGACACACTGACGCGCAACGTCGAATCCTATCGCGAACGTTTCCACGCCCAGCGCGACACCATCTCCGGCAACGAGGTGTTCGAATTCTGCGCCGACTGGTTGGGCAAGCACATCCTGAAGGAAGACACCCGCTTCGGCGCCTATGCCGCGGAGCGGTGAGTCTGCTGAATTGGCCCTCGCCCCTCCGCTCACGCGCAAACGAAGTTTGCGCTGACGCGGCAGGCGGACCTTTGGTCCGCCGAAAGCGGGAAGAGGGAGTTCGATCGCGCCATCTCAGTCAAAATCTCAAAAACACCAAATAAAATATTGATATAATTCAATATTCTGAAAATTCTAATCCCCTTGCGCAAAAGTCTCCGCTTTGTCTTTCCGGAAGGGGAGGGGAGTGTGCACGAGACGCGCCTTGCGCGAATCCGAGAGGGGAGGGGGCGCGCGAAACGAAAATGCCCTCCCCGGAAGGGGAGGGCAGGGGCAACGCGACGCGACGAGGCGCGTATCAGGCGACGGCGAGCCGTTCGGTCGCGTGCCAGACGGCGCCCGGCAGCGCCGTGCTCGGCGGGGTTTCGTAGCACCAGGCGCTGGCGTCGGCGAACAGCGCGCGCAGCAGAAGGTTGTTCAGGGCGTGGCCGGAGCGGACGCCGTGGAAGTGACCGACGAACATCGCGCCGGCCAGATAGAGGTCGCCGACCGCGTCCAGGATCTTGTGGCGCACGAATTCGTCGTCGAAGCGCAGGCCGCCTTCGTTCATCACCTCGTCGCCGGAGATGACCACCGCGTTGTCCAGCGAGCCGCCGCGGGCAAGGCCCATCTTGCGCAGGCCCTCGACCTCGTGCAGGAAGCCGAAGGTGCGGGCGGCGCTGATCTCGTCGCGGAAGGTTTCGGCGTCCAGTTCCACCTCGTGGCTCTGCTGGGCGATGGCCTTGCTGGCGAAGTCGATCTCGAAGCTGAAGCCCGTGGTGTGGTCCGGCGTGAAGGTGGCGCTCTTGTTGCCCTCGGTCACGGTGACCGGCTTCAGGATGCGGATGGCCCGGCGCGGCGCGTTCTGCGACACGGTGCCGGTGCGCTCGATCGCCTCCACGAAGGGGGCGGCGCTGCCGTCCATGATCGGAACCTCGATGTTGTCGAGCGTGACCAGGGCGTTGTCCACGCCGCAGCCGGCCAGGGCCGACATCAGATGCTCGACGGTGCCGATGGTCGTGCCGTAGGCGTTGCCGATGACCGTGCACAGCTTGGTGTCGACCACATGGTCCCAGCGCGCCGGGATCACGGCGGCGGGGCCGCTGAGGTCGCTGCGCCGGAAGACGATGCCGGTGTTCGGCTCGGCCGGGGAAATCGTCAGGGTAACCGTCGCGCCCGTATGCAGCCCGACGCCCGAGCAACGCACCGGCTTCGCCAGGGTACGCTGCAGCATGCCTTCGGTCTTGATGCGATTCTGAGCCACGGTGTCTGTCCCGTTTCAATCTTGGTCTTTGTGCGGCCGATCCGCGATTTGCCGCCGTTCTCCCTCGGGAGGGGGGCGGGTCATCGCTTATGACCGCATATGCTAGGTATCATTGGCCCCTGTGGAGGACAAATCACTCTTTGTTACCGTTTGTTGCAGGGCGGTAGAGCACCGTCGCCGGACGCGAAACGGGCACCCTCCGGACACGAAAAGACCGCCCCCGGAGCGTTCTTGCGAAGCTCTGGAGGCGGCTGAAGTCTAACAGGTTGTGGATGCCCGCCGATGCCGCTTCGAAAGAGGCGGCGGCGACCGGCGGGTTGCTGTTGCCCTCAGATCAATTGGGCCAGCCTCGTTGACGCGTCAGTTGGCCTGACGGCGCAGGAAGGCGGGGATGTCCAGCGCTTCCTCGTCGATCTTCTGCGTGGTGCCGTCGCCCATCGCCTGCGGGCGCGGGGCCTGGGCCATCGGTTGTTGCGGAGCGGTCATCGGCGGCTGCGGCATCTGCTGATGCTGGGGCTGCTGATGCTGGGGCTGATGGTGATGCTGCGGCTGGTGCTGCGGCTGCGGGGCCGGCTGCGGCGCGGGTTCGGCCTTGCGGCCGGCCAGACCAGTGACCAGGCCGAACAGGAAGTTCGGCTTGCGGGCCGGCGGTTCCGCCTGGGCGGCCGCGGCGAGCTGGCTCGACATCGGCGGGGCGTTCATCGGCTGGCGCGGGCCGGGGTCGGCGGCCTTCGGGGCGATGAAGTGGCCGTCGCGGCGCTCGCTGTGCAGCGGGCCGGTGGCGACGTTGCGGGCCGGAGCGGACTCGACCGGCTGCATGGCGTCGTGGCTCATCGGCATGTGCGGGTGAGGCGCATGCTGCGGGGCGTGCTGGGCCATCGGGTCGATGGGATGTTGGGCGGAATGCTGGACCGGCTGCTGGACCGGAACATGCTGCTGCACCTCGGACGGATGGAGCTGGGGCTGCATCTGGGGCTGCGGGATGCCGCCCATCGGGCGCGGGGCCAGACCGGCGCCGGGGATCGCCGGGGCGACCTGACCGGAGGAGGCGAGCGGCGCCGGGGCGGCCTGGGTCAGGCCGGCCGCGCCGGCGGGCTTCTTGGCGCCGGCATTGCCGCCGTTGCGGTCGGAGACCAGCGACAGGTTGACCGGGTGCAGGGTGCGCGGGTTGGACATGGCCGCGGCGTCGATGCCGGTGGCGACCACCGACACGCGCATCACGCCGTCCAGCGAGCTGTCGAAGGTCGAGCCGAAGATGATGTTGGCGTCCGGATCGACCTCGTCGCGGACGCGGTTCGCCGCCTCGTCGACCTCGAACAGGGTCATGTCGTAGCCGCCGGTGATGTTGATAAGGACGCCGCGGGCACCCTTCATCGACACGTCGTCGAGCAGCGGGTTGGAGATGGCGGCCTCGGCGGCCTCGATGGCGCGGCGCTCGCCGCCGGCCTCGCCGGTGCCCATCATCGCCTTGCCCATCTCGGTCATCACCGAGCGGATGTCGGCGAAGTCGAGGTTGATGAGGCCGGGCATCACCATCAGGTCGGTCACGCCGCGCACGCCGGAATGCAGAACGTCGTCGGCCATCTTGAAGGCGTCCGCGAAGGTCGTCTTCTCGTTGGCGATGCGGAACAGGTTCTGGTTCGGGATGATGATCAGCGTGTCGACATACTGCTGCAGCTCGGCGATGCCCGATTCGGCCAGCCGCATGCGGTGCGCGCCCTCGAAATGGAAGGGCTTGGTCACCACGCCGACGGTCAGCAGGCCGCGCTCGCGGGCCGCGCGGGCGATGACCGGGGCCGCACCCGTGCCGGTGCCGCCGCCCATGCCGGCGGTGATGAACACCATGTTGGCGCCTTCGAGGTGACCGATGATCTCCTCGAGCTGCTCCTCGGCGGAGGCCCGGCCGACGTCCGGCTTGGAGCCGGCGCCCAGGCCGCGGGTCATGGTGGTGCCGAGCTGGACGCGCTTTTCGCAGAGCGAGCCCTTCAGGGCCTGCGCGTCGGTGTTGCCGACCACGAAGTCCACACCTTCCAGGTTGGACTTGATCATGTTGTTCACGGCGTTGCCGCCGGCGCCGCCGACACCGAAGACGGTGATTCGGGGCTTCAGCTCGGGTTCGATGCTGGGGATGGTCACGTTGATCATGTTATGGCCTCCACAACCTTTTGATTGGTTCGATGCTTTGCGTCGCGGGTCTTTGCCCGGTTGGGTCCGGGTGGTGTTTTTAGGCAGGAATGCCGTGGTGCGGCGGGAGCCTTTTTCGGGCTGGGAACCATTTTCGGTGGGTCATAGGTTCTCCCGCAGCCACAGGCCGACGCGCCCGAAGAACCCCGTGCCGGCGCCAGCCTCATGGCCCGCCACGGGAAGTTCCGCCGGATTGCGCACGGCGTGGAGAAGAAGGCCCGCGGCGGTCGAATAGGATGGACCGCCTTGCGCCTCGTTCAGACCGGTGATCCGCGTCGGTCGCCCGATGCGGACCTGTTTGTCCAGGATCAGCTGCGCCAGCTCGCGCATGCCCGGCAACTGGCTGGCGCCGCCCGTCAGGACGACGCGCCGGCCGACCAGCTTCGCGTAGCCGGAATGCTCCAGCCGCGAGCGGACATGCTCGAAGATCTCCTCCAGCCGGGGCTGGATGATGCGCACCAGATAGGATTTCGGCAGGTTGTTGGCGCCGAGGCGCTCCTCCTCGCCGACCTGGGGGACGTCGATCATCTCGCGCTCGTCGGCGGGGCTGGTGATGGCGCTGCCGTGCAGCGTCTTCATGCGCTCCGCATGGACGACCGGCGTGGTCAGCCCGCGCGCGATGTCGTTGGTGACGTGGTTGCCGCCCAGCCGGATGCAGTCCGACCAGACCAGCGTGCCTTCGGAGAAGACGGAGATCGTCGTGGTGCCGCCGCCCATGTCGATGCAGGCCGAGCCCATCTCCATCTCGTCGTCGACCAGACAGGCGAGGCCGGACGCGTAGGGGCTGGCGACCAGACCCTCGATGTCGAGATGGCAGCGGGCCACGCAGGTCTGCAGGTTTCGCACGGCCCCGGCGGGCGAGGTGATGACGTGGGCCTGGACGCCCAGCCGCTCGCCGTACATGCCCTTGGGGTCGCGGATGCCGCGGCTGCCGTCCAGCGCGAAGCCGACGGGGATCGCGTGGACCAGCGCCTGGTCGGGGCCGACCTGCAGGCTGCGGGCGTGGGCCAGCGCGCGGCGGACGTCGCCGTCCGTCACCTCCTGGCCGGAGACGGCGACCTCGGCATTGAAGCCGTGGGAGATCGGCGAGGACACGTTGACGATCACGTCGCGGATCGTCTCGTTGGCCATCTGCTCCGCGGCGTGGACGGCGGCGCCGATGGACGTCTCCGCCGCTTCCATGTCGATGATGGCGCCGGCGCGCACGCCCGTGGCGATCTGGTGGCCGATCCCCAGGATGCGCACGGCCCCCGCATCCTCGACGCGGGCGATGAGGCAGCACACCTTGGTCGAGCCGACGTCCAGCGCGGCGATGATCCCGCCGCGGGTGGCTCGTTTTGGCTTTTTCGCCCCGTTGAAGCCCATGTTCAGCACAACCCTATGGCCTCGATGCGTCCGGTCGTTCGCGTTTCAGAAAGAGGGGTTCAAAAAGAGGAGTGGCGGAGGATCACGTCTTCTTGCCCGGCTTCTTCTTGTTCTCCTCATCCGTCCAGGGCAGGACGGCGGTGGCGGAGGTCTGCAGCACGGCGCGGTCGTTCTGGCGCAGGTCGATGGCCACGATGTCGCGGTCGAGGACCTGACCCGTCGCGTCCATCTCCGCCAACTGGCGCAGCGCGGACGGCATGCGGGCTTCCGGCAGTTTCACCACGACACCGTTCTTCAGCTTGAGATCCCAGCGGCGGTCGCCGACCCAGGAGGCGGCGCTCACCTTGTCGCGCAGCGCCGGCACGTTGTCGAGGGCCGCGAGCAGCTTCGGCACCTGCATCGGCGCGTTGGCGCCGACGACCTGCGGCAGCGTCTCGATCCGGCGGTTGCCGCGCCGCGCCAACTCGGTCGCGTCGGCCAGCGGGCGGCCTTCGCGGTCGATGACGGTGAACTTGCGGTCGTGCTGCCAGATCGCCATCGGCTCCCGTTCCGTCAGGCGGACGAACAGGATGCCGGGCAGGTGCCGCTCGATGGAGGCCGAGGCGACCCAGGGCAGGCTTTCCAGCTTCTCCTTGGCGTCGGACAGCGTGACGGCGAGGATCGGGTCGCCGCGCTGCACGCCGAGCACGCGCAGGATGGACGCCGGGTCGGTCTCGGTCCGGCCCTCGACCAGCACGTCGGCGATGGCGAAGCCGGCGGACGCGCTGGTCTGGATCAGGCTTTCCTGCAACGCCGCGGTGGTCTCGGCGAAGGTGCCGCGCTGCCACGCCGACGCGGCCATGCCGGCGACGATCAGGACCGGCGTCAGCAGGATGGCCGCCTTGACCGCGGGACGGGTCCAGCGCGGCCAGGCGCGGCGGCGGTTGCCTTTCTGCGCCGACTTCGCCATGGCGCGCGGCGGCACGGGCCTGTCGTCGCGGGCCCGGTTCGCAGAACCCGCGAAGCCGGCGCGGAACTGCGGATCGATGCTCAGTCGAGTTGACATGCGGCGTTCTCCACCATCCAAGCGACGAGAGCCCCGTAGGTGAGCCCCACGGCGGCGGCTTGTTCGGGAACCAGCGACAGCGGCGTCATGCCCGGCTGGTTGTTGATTTCCAGGAAAAAGAGTCCGTCGGTCCCACTTTTACGATCATCCCAGCGGAAGTCGCTGCGCGAAACGCCGCGGCAACCCAGGGTCCGGTGGGCCAGGACCGCCAACCTCTTGGCTTCTTCCGCGACATGCTCGGGAATCTGCGCGGGCACAGTATGAACGGCATGACCGGCGCTGTATTTAGCCGTGTAGTCATACACCTGTGCTTCGAAGCGGATCTCCGTCACGGTCAGGGCGCGGCATTCGCCGTCCAGCCCACCCATGACGCCCACGGTCAGCTCGCGGCCCGGAATGAACTCCTCGACCAGGGCGCGCTCGCCGAAGGTCCAGGCGTCGCCGACCGGGCTGTTCTGCCCCTCGCGCACCAGCGTGACCCCGACGGTCGAGCCCTCGTCCACCGGCTTGACGATGTAGGGGGCGGGCATCGGGTGGGCGCCGCCGGTCAACTCGCCCTTGGTGAGGACGAGGCCCTTGGGCGAGCGCACGCCGACCGGGGCGAGCAGCGCCTTGGTCATCGCCTTGTCCATGGCGACCGCGGCGGCGCGCACGCCGGAATGGGTGTAGGGGATGCCGAGGAATTCCAGCACGCCCTGGATCGTCCCGTCCTCGCCGCCGCGCCCGTGCAGGGCGTTGAACACCGCGTCGGGGCGCGGGTCGGTCAGCGCGCGCAGCAACCCCTCCAGGTCGCGCTGCACGTCCACCGCGGTGACGCGGTAGCCTTCCTCCTCCAGCGCCTTGGCGACGCCGGCGCCGCTGACCAGCGACACCTCGCGCTCCGCCGACCAGCCGCCCATCAGGACGGCGACATGCTTCTTGTGGGGGGTGGTCATGCGGACGCTCCTTCGCGGGCCACGCCGACCCGCTTGATTTCCCACTCCAGCGTGACGCCGGAGGTCTCGAACACCCGGCGCCGGACCTCTTCGCCCAGCGCCTCCAGCTCCGCCGCGGTGGCGGCGCCCTGGTTGATGAGGAAGTTGCAGTGCTTCTCCGACACCTGCGCGCCGCCGATGGTCAGGCCGCGGCAGCCGGCCTGGTCGATCAGCTCCCACGCCTTGTGGCCGGGCGGATTCTTGAAGGTCGAGCCGCCGGTGCGGGAGCGGACCGGCTGGGTGTCGGCGCGCTTGCCGGAAATCTCCGCCATGCGCTGGGCGATCTCCGCCGGGTCGCCGGCCGCGCCGCGCAGGGTGGCGCCGGTGAAGATCACGTCCTCCGGCACCCCGGCGTGGCGGTAGGTGAAGCCCATGCCGGCGTTGTCGTAGGACACGCGCTCGCCCCGGCGGGTCACACCCTGGGCGGAGACCAGCACGTCCTTGATCTCGTGGCCGTAGGCGCCGCCGTTCATGCGCAGCGCGCCGCCGATGGTGCCGGGAATGCCGGACAGGAATTCCAGCCCGGCGACGCCGGCGTCGCGCGCCACGGCGGCGACGTTCAGGTCGAGCGCCGCCGCCCCGGCCTCCAGCGTCAGCCCGTCCTCCGCGATGCCGGCGAAGCCGCGGCCCAGCCGGATCACCACGCCGGGAATGCCGCCGTCGCGGATCAGCAGGTTGGAGGCGACGCCGAGCACCGTCACCGGGACGTCGTCCGGCAGGCCGGCCAGGAAGCCCGCCAGATCCTCGGCGTCCTCCGGACGGAACATGACCTCCGCCGGACCGCCGACGCGGAACCACGTCACGTTGGCCAGCGGCGCGGCGGCGGTCAGCCGTCCGCGGCAGGCGGGCATCCGGTCGATCAGGGCGGCGGTGGTGGCTGTCATCGGAAGACCCGTCACGCCTTGCCCGACAGCTTGTCCAACTCGCCCGGCAGGGCGTTGGCCCACTGGGTGATGTTGCCGGCGCCCAGGCAGACCACGAGGTCGCCGGACCGCGCGATCTCGCGGATCAGCTGCGGCAGCTCGTCCGGGCCGTGCAGGGCGAGCACCTGACGGTGGCCGTGCATGCGCAGGCCCTCGACGAGGCTGTCGCGGTTGACGTTCTCGATCGGCTGCTCCCCGGCGGCGTAGACGTCGGCCACGATCACCGCGTCGGCGTCGTTGAAGCAGGTGCAGAACTCCTCGAACAGGTTGGCGAGGCGCGAGTAGCGGTGCGGCTGCACGACGGCGATGGTGCGGCCGGTGCCGGCGGTGCGCGCGGCCTTCAGGACGGCGGCGATCTCCACCGGGTGGTGGCCGTAATCGTCGATGACGGTGATGCCGTTCGACTCGCCCGTCTTGGTGAAGCGGCGCTTGACGCCCTGGAACTTCGCCATGCTGTCGCGCATCACCACGTCGGGCAGGCCCATCTCGTTGCCCACGGCGAAACAGGCCAGCGAGTTCTGGACGTTGTGCGGCCCGTACATCGGCAGGCGGACGCCGATGATGGTCCGGCTCTCCCCGGTGTGGCGGTCGTCGATCACCACGTCATACTCGGCGCCCTCGGTGCCCAGCCGCATGTTCACGGCGCGCACGTCGGCCTGCGGGCTGAAGCCGTAGGTGATGATGCGGCGGTCCGACACGCGCGGGATCATCGCCTGCACCTCCGGATGGTCGATGCAGAGCGCCGCGAAGCCGTAGAAGGGGATGTTCTGGACGAAGCTGTCGAAGGCGGCCCGCATGTTGTCGAAGGTGCCGTAATAGTCCAGATGCTCGGGGTCCATGTTGGTGACCACGGCGATGCAGGCGGGCAGCTTGATGAAGGTGCCGTCGCTCTCGTCCGCCTCGACGACCATCCAGTCGCCGGAGCCCAGCCGCGTGTTGGTGCCGTAGGCGTTGATGATGCCGCCGTTGATGACCGTGGGGTCGAGGTTGGCGTGCTCCAGCATGTTGCCGACCATCGAGGTCGTCGTGGTCTTGCCATGGGTGCCGCCGATGGCGATGGCCCATTTCAGGCGCATCAGCTCGCCCAGCATCTCGGCGCGGCGGACCACCGGGACCAGGGCGGCGCGGGCGGCGACGACCTCCGGGTTGTCGCGCTTGACGGCGGAGGAGACGACGACGACCGCGGCCCCGGAGATGTTCTCCGCGCGGTGGCCGATGCTGATCTGGATGCCCAGCCCGCGCAGGCGCTTGACGTTGGCGCTCTCCGCCAGGTCGGAGCCCTGGACGGTGTAGCCGAGGTTCCTCAGCACTTCGGCGATGCCGCTCATGCCGATGCCGCCGATGCCGACGAAATGGATGGTGCCGATCGAGAGGGGGAGGGCGCGCATGTCTGGATTACTTTCCGCGGCGGAGCATCAGGCTGAGGGTGGCGTCCACGGCCATGTCGGACAGGCCGTAGGGAAGAGGCTGGGCGCCGGTGGCGACGTGCAGACGGTCGCGCAGGAAGCCGGCGCCGGCGCGGGGCAGGAGCGGGCAGTCGGGCCGGTTGCTCCAGGCGCCTTCGGTCCGCGTCATGTCCGCCGGCCAGTCGCCCAGGGGCCGGGACGAGGGGGGCCGGGACGAGCGGGGGCGTGCGATGGTGCTGCGCGTTGCCTTGTTCATTCCGCGGCTTCCTTGGTTCGGGCGTGGTTCGGGTTGGCGATCATGTCGAGCACGGCGTCGGCCAGCCGGCGCGCGGCGTCGGCCATGCCCCAGCCGTGGGCGGCCTGCGCCGCGGCGGTCAGCGCGTCGGGCGACTCCAGCAGCGCCGTCAGGCGGGCGGCGAGCGCGTCGGCGGTGAAGTCCGGCTGCGGCATCACCCAGGCAGCCCCGGCGGCGGCGAGCTGCCGCGCGTTGGCCGTCTGGTGGTCGTCCATGGCATGGGGATATGGCACCAGGATGGCAGGGCGCCCGATGCAGGTCAGCTCGGCGATGGTCGAGGCGCCGGCCCGCGTGATGGCGAGATGGCAGGCGGCCAGCCGGTCCGGCACGTCGCGGAAGAAGCTCTCCAGCTCCAGCCCGCCGAGCCCCATGCCGGCGTAAGCGGCGCGGGCGGCCTCCAGATCCTCGGGCCGGCACTGCTGCGCCAGATGGATGCGGGCGCGCAGGTCGGCGGGCAGGCGGCCGAGCGCTTCGGGGATGACCTCGGAGAAGACGCGGGCGCCCTGGCTGCCGCCCATCACCAGGATGCGGACGGGGCTGCCGGGGGCGGGAACGGCGTAGGCGGCGTCGCGCTGGGCGGCGACGGCCGGGCGGACCGGGTTGCCGGTGCGGACGAGGCGCGGGCGATGCTCCTCCTTCACCGAGGCGACCTCCGGGAAGGCGACGGCGATGCGGCGGGCCGCGGCGGCGAGCATCCGGTTGGCGCGGCCCAGCACGGCGTTCTGCTCGTGCAGCATCACCGGCACGCGGCCTTGCGCGGCGGCGTAGACCGTGGGGACGGAGGGGTAGCCGCCGAAGCCGACGACCGCCGCCGGCTTCAGGTGGCGCATCAGCGCGTTGGCGCCGAGCAGGCCGAGGCCCATCTGCCACGCCGCGTTCATCTTGGCCAGCAGGTTGCCGCCGGGGGCGGCGGAGCGGATGCGGTGGACCGTCACCTCCGGCAGGCTGTCGCCGAAGGCCTGGCCGCGCTTGTCGGTGACCAGCGCCACCGCCTCGCCGCGGGCCAGCAGCTCGCGCGCCAGCGCTTCCGCCGGGAAGAAGTGGCCGCCGGTGCCGCCGGCGGCGAGGACAATAGGACGTTGGGTATCGGCCATGCTCGTCACTCCGCCGGGCCGAAGCGTTTGCGGGTCAGCGCCAGCACCATCCCCATGCCGAAGCCCAGCGCCAGCAGCGAGGAGCCGCCGTAGGAGATGAAGGGCAGCGTCATGCCCTTGGTCGGCATCAGATGCAAGGCGGAGCCCATGTTGATCGCCGCCTGCAGGCCGAACTGGATCAGCAGGCCGCTCGCCGCCAGCAGCACGAAGTAGTTGGTGTCGTTGAACACCCGCGCGAAGCCGCGCAGCACGATGAAGGCGAACAGCAGGATGATGATCAGGCAGAAGATCAGCCCCATCTCCTCGCCGGCGACGGCGAAGATGAAGTCGGCGTGGCTGTCCGGCAGCGAGTATTTCACCGTTCCCTGGCCGGGGCCGGTGCCCATCAGCCCGCCGTTGGCGAAGGCCTCCAGCGAGCGGCTGACCTGATAGGTGTCGCCGCTCGACGGGTCGAGGAAGCGGTTGATGCGGCTGTGGACGTGCGGCAGCGTGAAATAGGCGCCGACGAGGCCGGCCACACCGAGCACGCCCAGGCCGCCGACCAGCATGATGTTCAGCCCGGCCAGGAAGAACTGCGAGAACCACACCGCCGACACCACCACCGTCATGCCCAGGTCGGGCTGGAGCAGCAGGCCGCCGACGGTCAGGCCGTAGAGCAGGATCGACAGGATCGTGCCGGGAAAGCCGGGGTTGGTGCGCGACAGCGAGAACAGCCACGCCCCGACCACCGCGAAGGCCGGCTTCACGAACTCCGACGGCTGGATCGACAGGCCGGGAACGTGGATCCAGCGCCGCGCGCCCTTGATCTCGACGCCGACGACCAGCGTCGCGTAGACCAGCGCCACCGCGATCAGGAAGACCACCAGAGCCGCCCGCCGCACGCCGCGCGGGCTGAGCAGCGAGACGCCGCACATGATGGCGACGCTGGGGATCAGCATCATCAGGTGGCGTTCGACGAAGTAGAAGGTGTCCTGGATGCCGATGCGCTCCGCCACCGGCGGGCTTGCCGCGGTGATTAGGACCGTGCCGAGCGCCATCAGCACCGCCAGCGCGGCGAGCTGCCAGCGGTCGACCGTCCACCACCAGCGGCCGAAGACGGATTGGTCGGTGCGGTCGAAGGTCATCATCAGGCGCGGTCCCCCGGAACGGCGTTGCCTTCGAGTCGGTTCACGGCGTCGGCGAAGGCCTCGCCGCGCTTCTCGAAATTCGCGAACTGGTCCCAGGAGGCGCAGGCCGGCGACAGCAGCACGCAGGCGCCGGGCAGCGCCTCGGCCAGCGCCAGCTCCGCCGAGGCGTTGACCGCCACGTCCAGAGTGCCGCAGCGGGTGTGGGGGACCTTGTTGGCCTCCAGCCACGCGGCGAAACGGTCCGACGCCTCGCCGATCAGGAAGGCGTGGCGGACGCGGGGCGCGTAGGCCTCCAGCCCGTCGAGCCCGGTCTCCTTCGCCTGACCGCCCAAGATCCAGTAGATCGGGTCGAAGGTCGCCAGCGCCTTTTCCGTGGCGTCGGCGTTGGTCGCCTTGCTGTCGTTGACGAAGCGCACGCCGTCGATGGTGCGCACCAGCTGTTGGCGGTGGGCCAGACCGGGGAAGGTGGTCATGGCGGCGACGATGGCCGGGATCGGCACGCCCGCCGCCTTGCACGCGGCATAGGCCGCGGCGGTGTTCTGCCAGTTGTGCGTGCCGAGCAGCGCCGGGAAGGCGGCCAGCTCGGCCACGCGCTCCGCCGCACCCAGCGTGTCGTCGATCAGCCAGCCGTTCTCGGCATAGACGCCGCCGGGCACCGGACCCAGGGCGGAGACCGGCCAGATCACCTGATCGCCCTTGGCGGTGAGGTCTTCCCAGATCGCCCGGCAGGTCGGGTCGTCCACGCCGATCACCGCGGTGCGCGGCTTGGTCTGGCGGTGGAAAATGAGTTTCTTGGCCGCGACGTAGCCGTCCATGCCGCCGTGCCGGGCCAGATGGTCCGGCGTGATGTTCAGCAGAACCGCCACGTCGAAGGTGATCGAGTAGGTCAGCTCGAGCTGGTAGCTCGACATCTCCAGAACGTAGCTGCCGCCGGCCCCCACGGAGGGGAAGGTCAGCGCCGGGGTGCCCAGGTTGCCGCCGACCGCGATGCGCCGCCCGGCGGCCTCCATCACATGGCCGATCAGGGTCGTGGTGGTGGACTTCCCGTTGGTGCCGGTGATGCCGATGTAGGCCGAATCGCGCTCCGACCGGGCGAGCAGCTCGATGTCGCAGACCAGCTCGATGTTCGCGGCGCGGGCGCGCAGGGCCACCGGATGGGGCTTCGGGTGGGTGTGCGGGATGCCCGGCGACCAGACGATGGTGGTCAGCTCGGTCAGGTCCGCGGTGGTCAGGTCGACGACCTTGTAACCCTTGTCGAGCGCCGCGGCGCGGCTGGACTCGTTGTCGTCCCACACCCACACGTCGGCGCCGCTCCGGGTCAGCGCCTCCGCCGTGGCGAGGCCCGACTTGCCCAGCCCCATGACCGCCACCGGCAGTCCTTCCATGTAGAACAGGTTGATCATCGGGGGGCGACCCTTACCGGAGCTTCAGCGTGGACAGGCCGACCAGGGCCAGGATGGAGGCGATGATCCAGAAGCGGATGACCACGGTGGACTCCGCCCATCCCTTCTTCTCGAAGTGATGGTGCAGAGGCGCCATGCGGAACACCCGCTTGCCGGTCAGCTTGAACGAGGCGACCTGGACGATCACCGACACGGTCTCCAGCACGAACAGGCCGCCGATGATCGCCAGCACGAACTCGTGCTTGGTGACCACGCTGACGGCTCCCAGCGCGCCGCCGAGGGCCAGCGAGCCGGTGTCGCCCATGAAGACCATGGCGGGGGGCGCGTTGTACCAGAGGAAACCGATCCCCGCACCGACCAGAGCCCCGCAGAAAACGGCAAGCTCACCAGCACCGGGCACATGGTGGATCTGGAGATAGTTGGCGAAGATCGCGTTGCCGGTGAGGTAGGCGATCAGGCCGAAGCAGCCCGCCGCGATCATCGTCGGCACGATGGCCAGCCCGTCCAGCCCGTCCGTCAGGTTCACCGCGTTCGACGCCCCGACCATGACGAAGGCGCCCACGGGGATGAAGAACCAGGAGAGCTGGATCAGGAAATCCTTCACGAAGGGCACGGCCAGCCCGCCGGACAGCGGCGGCGCCGACACATACATGATGGCGGCGGCGGCGGAGACGCCGATGATGATCTCCCAGGTCAGGCGGAAGCGGCCCGACAGGCCCTTGGTGTTGCGCTTGGTCAGCTTCAGATAGTCATCGCCGAAGCCGATCAGCCCGTAGCCGATCGTCACCAGCAGCACGATCCAGGTGTAGGCGTTCGTCAAGTCCACCCACAGCAGCGTGCTGATCGACACGGCGATCAGGATCATCAGGCCGCCCATGGTGGGCGTGCCCTTCTTCTTCATATGGCTTTCCGGCCCGTCGGAGCGGATCGGCTGGCCCTCGCCCTGCTTGCGTTTCAGCCACGCGATCAGGCGCGGAAAGAACACGAAGCTGATGACGAGCGCCGTCAGCACCGCGCCCCCCGTCCGGAAGGTCAGATACCGGAACAGGTTGAACGGCGTGAAGACGTCCGCCAGGGGGAAGAGCAGGTTGTAGAGCATCGTGGAGCGGTCAGCCTTTGTGCCCGTGCGCCGCGGCCTGATCCGTGTCAGTCGCGGGCGAGGAGCCGTTGTTGTTCTTTTCGGTTCGTTTGTTGTCTTTGGTGTCCAGGGCGGACAGGGCGTCCACCACCGTCGCCATGCGGCTGCCAAGGGAGCCCTTGATCAGCACCACGTCGCCGCCGCGCACCGCGCCGGCCAGGAGGGGGGCCAACTCGGCGCTGGTCTCCGTCCAGGCGCCGCGCATGGCGGCGGGCAGGCGGTCGAACAGGGTGCGCATGTGCGGGCCACAGGCGTAGACCGCGTCCACATGCGCGGCGCGCAGCGGTTCGGCCAGCCCGGCGTGCAGGGCGTCGGCGCGGTCGCCCAGCTCCCGCATGTCGCCCAGCACGGCGAGGCGCCGGCCGCCGGCGCCGGGGTCGGTCTTGCCGAGCACCGCGAAGGTCGCGGCCATGGCGGCGGGGCTGGCGTTGTAGCTCTCGTCGATCAGGGTGAAGGCGCCCTGGGCGGCCTGGACGCGCTTGCGCGTGCCGCGGCCCTTCACCGGCGCGATGGTGGACAGAGCGCGCCCCGCGGCGGCGACGTCGGCGCCCAGCGCCTTCACCGCCAGCAGCACGGCGAGGCTGTTCATCACCCAATGCCGGCCGGGCAGCGCCAGGCTGTACTGGATGCGCTCGCCCCGGATGATCGCGGTCACGGCGCTGCAGGTGGCGTGCAGGGAGCAGTCCACCAGACGCGCGTCGGCGTCAGCGTGGGAGCCGAAGCTCCAGATGCGGCTCAGCCCCTGGGTGCGCGCGGCGGCGAGCAGACGCCCGAAATGCGGGTTGTCGCGGTTGAGGACGGCGACCCCGTTGGGGTTCATGCCCTCGAAGATCTCGGCCTTGGCGTCGGCGATCGCCTCGACGGAGTCGAAGAACTCCAGATGCGCCGCGTCCACCGTGGTGATGACCGCGACGTCGGGCATGACCTGCCGCGACAGCGGGCCGAGCTCGCCGGCGTGGTTCATGCCCAGCTCGAACACGCCGAATTCGCTGTCCTCCGGCATGCGGGCCAGCGACAGGGGCACGCCCCAATGGTTGTTCAGGCTGCCTTCGGTGGCGAAGGTGCGCCCTTGCGCCGACAGGACGTGGCGCAGCGCCTCCTTGGTGCTGGTCTTGCCGACCGAGCCGGTGACGCCCACCACCTTGGCCTGGGTGCGCAGCCGTGCGACGTGGCCGAGGTCGCCCAGCGCCGCCAGCGTGTCCTGCTCCACCGCCAGAAGGGAGGCGTCGCCCGGCACGCCGGGCGGCACGGTGCTGACCAGCGCCGCGGCGGCGCCGGCCTCCAGCGCCTTCGCCACGAAGTCGTGCCCGTCGAAGTTCGGCCCCTTGATGGCGACGAACAGGTCGCCCGGCGCCACCTTGCGGCTGTCGATGCTGACCCCGGTCGCCGCCCAGGAGCGCGTCGCCTGACCGCTGGTGGCGGCGGCGGCGTCCTCGGCGGTCCACAGGATGGTCTTGGCCTCGCTCATGCTGCTCCAACCTCCGCCACGGCGGCTCGTGCCTCGGTCGCGTCGTCGAAGGGAAGGACCTCCGTCCCGACGATCTGACCATGCTCATGTCCCTTGCCGGCGATGACCAGGACGTCACCGGGCCGAAGGCTGCGGACGGCGGCGCGGATGGCCTCGCGCCGGTCGCCGATCTCCTCCAGGGCCGGGTGGCCCGCCAGGACCTCCTTGCGGATGGCCGCCGGCACCTCGGTGCGCGGGTTGTCGTCGGTGACGATGGCGCGGTCGGCCAGACGGCCGGCCAGTTCCCCCATCACCGGCCGCTTCCCGCGGTCGCGGTCGCCGCCGCACCCGAACACCGCGATCAGGCGGTTCCGGGCGTGCTGCTTCAGCGCCAGCAGCACCGTTTCCAGCGCGTCGGGCGTGTGGGCGAAATCGACATAGACCGCCGCCCCGCAGGGGTGGGTGGCGACGTGCTGCAGGCGCCCCGGCACGCCTTCAAGGCGGGTCAGGGTGGCCAGAGCCTCGTCGCGGTCCGCGCCGGCGCCGATCACCAGGCCGAGCGCGCACAGCACGTTCCACGCCTGGAAGCGGCCCGCCAGCGGCAGGTCCACGGTGATGCCGCGGCCCAGGACCGTCAGGTCCAGGCGCTGGCCGTGGGCCAGCGGCTCGACCCCGTTCACCCGGATCTCGCGACCGGCCAGACCGTATCCGAAGACGCGGTGACCGCGCTGTGAACAAATCCCGGCAAGCTCGGCGAAGGTGCCGCTGTCGGCGTTCAGGACGGCGGTTCCCCCATCGGGCAACACCCGTCCGAACAGCATCGCCTTGGCCTGGAGGTAGGCCTCCATCGTGCCGTGGTAGTCCAGATGGTCGCGGGTCAGGTTGGTGAAGCCCGCGGCCTTGAGGACCACGCCGTCGAGACGGAACTGCTCCAGCCCGTGGCTGGACGCCTCCATCGCCAGATGCTCGATACCCTTGTCCTTGACGGCGGCGAGGTCGCGGTGGAGCGACACCGGGTCCGGGGTGGTCATCCCGCCATAATCGTCCAGCCCCGGCCCGATCAGCCCAAGCGTGCCCAGGCTGGCCGCCTTCAGGCTCATCAGGTCCCATATCTGGCGGGCGAACTGAACGGTGGAGGTCTTGCCGTTCGTGCCCGTCACGGCGACTACGGTGTCCGGCTGCCGCCCGTGGAAGGCGGCGGCGAGGCGCGCGAAGAGGCGGCGCGGCTGTTCGTCCTCGATGAGAAGCGCGGCGCTGCCGGCGGGCAGGGCGGTCCCGATGGGCGCCACCACCGCGACGGCGCCCTTGGCAAGCGCGTCGGCGATGAAGGCGCGCCCGTCCGCCTTCGCGCCCGGCAGGGCGGCAAAGACGAAACCGGGCCTGACCGCGCGGCTGTCCGCGGTCAACCCGGTCACATTGACGGCCGGCACCTCGACGGAGGACGCCGCGTCAGCGCGGCTTGTTGCCAGCAGGTGGGACAGAAGCAACGGTGCTGCCTTTCGGTTGCGCGGGCGGAGGCGGCGGTGCGGGCGGTGCGGTCTGACCGGCGGTGTTGATGTAGGTGGCGTTGACGACGTCGGGGGAGGCTTCGTCCACCGGCTGGACGCCGAGCAGCGGGCCGATCTGCTTCACGATCCGGCCGACCGCGGGAGCGGCGACCCAGCCGCCGGTGGCGAAGCCGTAGGTCTTCTTGGTGCCCTTCGGCTCGTCCACCAGGACATAGACGATGTAGCGCGGGTCATGCATCGGGAAGGCGCCGAGGAACGACGACATGCGGGAGTTCCGGGCGTAGCTCCGGCCCTTCTGCTTTTCCGCCGTGCCGGTCTTGCCGCCGACAACGTAGCCCTTGGCGTTGGCAGACTTCGCCGTGCCGTCGGTGACCACGAAGCGGAACAGGCGGCGCATCATCGCCGATGTCTTCGGGCTGATGACCTGCTCGCCCGGAATTTCCACCGCGGGGTCGCGCTTCAGCAGGGTCGGCGGGTGCAGCACGCCGCCGTTGATGATCGAGGCGGCGGCGTTGACCGTGTGCATCGGGCTGACCGAGATGCCGTGGCCGAAGGAGATGGTCATGGCGTTGACCTCCCGCCACGGATTCGGCACCAGCGGCCAGCCGTTCTCCGGCAACTCCAGCGAGGTCGGGCGGGTCATGCCCAGCTTGGTCATGAAGGATTTCTGGTGCTGCACGCCCAGCGACATGGCCATGCGCACCGAGCCCAGGTTCGACGATTCCTGGAACACCTCCGCCACGGTCAGATTGTGGCGGAACGGGTGGTATTCGCGGATCGTGAAACGGCCGACCTGGATGTTGTTGATGGTGTCGAAGGTGTCGGAGACGCGGATCTTCCCCGAATCCAGCGACATCGCCGTGTTGAAGATCTTGAAGGTGGAACCCATCTCGTACACGCCGAGCGTCGCGCGGTTGAACAGCGTGTCAGGGTCAAGTCCCGTGGGGTTGTGCGGATCGAAATCAGGCAGCGAAACCATCGACATGACTTCGCCGTTGCGGACATCGTAAATGATGCCGGTGGCGCCGATGGCGCTGAACTCGTCGATCGTCGTCTGCAATTCCTTCTTCAGGATGTGCTGAAGGCGCAGGTCGATCGAAAGTTGCAACGGCTTGGGGTCGGTGGTCAGCCGCTTGTTGAATTGCTGCTCCAGCCCGGCGAGGCCGTTGTTGTCCACACCTGTGAAGCCGACCAGATGCGAGGTCAGGTTGGAGGCCGGGTAGAAGCGGCGCTCCTCCCGCTCGAAATAGACGCCGGGCAGGCCCAGCCGGAACACCGCCGCCTGCTGCTTGGGCGTCAGGTTGCGCTTGATCCAGACGAACCGCTTGTCGCCGCTGAGCTTGGTCAGCAGATCCTTGTAATCCAGCTCCGGCAGGGCCGTGGTCAGCTTGCGCGCCACCTCGTCCGGGCGGCTGATCAGCTTCGGGTCGGCGTAGAGCGACTGCGTGGCGAGCGAGGTCGCCAGCAGGTTGCCGTTGCGGTCCACGATGTCGGCGCGGTTGACCGGCGGGGCGTCGACCTCCGCGGCCATGCGCGGGCGCGGTTCCGCCGCGTGGTTGAACAGGGTCGCGTCCACCAGCTTCACGCCGATGGCGGTAAAGACCACGGCGACCATGGCCGCGGTCACCATCAACCGGTTCCGGCTCTGCTCCAGCGCGACCGACAGCGACGTCCGCGGCTTGGAAGCCGGGGGCGGGACACTGTAGGCGCCGTGCGCGGGATCGACGCCGGGCGGCGGAACGCTCATCGGTTGGCTCCGAGACGGGCGACGAGAAGACCGATGCTGTCATGCTGGGCCGGGGGGGGCGGGGGCGCCAGCGTCCGCGCGGTGACCGGCGGCTTGGCGGCGACCTCCGTCGGCTTGGTCGTCACCACCGGCGCCGGGGCCGCCTTGGCGGCGGAGGGCAGGGGCGCCGGCAGCGGCGGAGCCTTGGCCGAGGCGGGCACGATGGCCGAGGGCTTGATCGGGGCCGGCTTGATCGGCGAGGTCGAGGCCGGAATGATCACGCCGCCCTGAACGCCACCTTGAACGCCACCTTGAACAATGGCGCCGCCGCCCACGACGCTGTCCCCGGTGGAGGCCGTCGCCACGTTCGGCGTCTTGCCCGGCGTCTGGTTGCGGACCATCGGCGGCAGCGGGGCCTCCTCCGGCGCGACGGTGGGGGAGGGGCGCATCGGGACGATGTTCATCGCCACGAACTGGCGCGCCTCGGTCGGCTGCAGCGCCAGATGCTCGCGCGACAGAGTCTCAAGGCGGGTCGGGTCGTTGAGGAAACTCCATTCGGCCTTCAGGACCTGAATGGCCTCCTGCTCCACCATGATCTTGCGGTTGAGCGAGCCCAGCTTTTCCTCCAGCTCCTGAACCTCGTAGCTGGTCTCGAACAGGACGAAGCCGGCGGCGGCGATCAGGCCACCCCAGAAAAGTGCGGATTTGTATTTCATGCCGCCTCCTTGCCGGGCGCCGGATAGGCCGGCGCCGCCGTGCGTTCAGCCGCGCGCAGCCGGGCAGAGCGCGCGCGTGGGTTGCTGTGGGCTTCCTGGTCCGTCGGCACGATGGGCTTGCGCGACAGGAGCCGGAAGGATGGGGAACGCGCGTCCGCCGCAAGGCTCGGCGCATGTCGGGACGGGGAGGGCGGGGGCGAGGAGCGTTCCTTCAGGAACGTCTTCACTTCCCGGTCCTCCAGCGAATGGAAGGAGACGACGGCGAGACGGCCGCCGGGCTTCAGCAGCGACTCGGCGGCGGCGAGGCCGCGGCGCAGTTCGCCCAGCTCGTCGTTCACATGGATGCGCAGCGCCTGGAAGGTGCGGGTCGCCGGGTCGATGGCGTCGCCCTTCCCCTTCGGCACCACCGACCGCACCACGTCGGCCAGCTGCTTGGTGCGCGCGAAGGGGGTTTCCAGCCGCGCGGCGACGATGGCGCGGGCCACGCGGCGGGCCATGCGCTCCTCGCCGTAATGGAAGATGATGTCGGCCAGCTCGTCCTGGGCGGCGGTGTTCACCACGTCGGCGGCGGTCGGCCCGTCGCGTCCCATCCGCATGTCGAGCGGGCCGTCGAATCGGAAGGAGAAGCCGCGCTCCGGCTCGTCGATCTGCGGGGAGGAGACGCCGATGTCCAGCGCCACGCCGTCCACCGATTCGACGCCATGCTCGGCGAGCAGGCGGTCCATGTCGCCGAATCGGCCCTCGACGATGTCCAGCCGGCCCGGATAGGCGAGGGCGAGCTGGCGGCCGCGCTCGATGGCTTCGGGATCGCGGTCGATTCCCCAAACCCGGCAGTCGGCCCGGTCGAGAATCGCGCGGGCGTAGCCGCCGGCGCCGAAGGTGCCGTCCACATAGACGCCGCCGTCGCGCGGGGAGAGCGCGTCCACGACCTCGTTCAGCAGGACGGAGATGTGCGGGGAGGCCGGGGCGGTGGAGGAGATGGGAGCGGGGGTGATCATGCGCCCTCCCCTCCCCGGTTGGCGGCGGCGCGGGATGCCTTGGCGACGATCTGGCTCAGCGAAATGTCCTTGCGCACGACCTGGTCGCGCAGCGTCTGTTCATGGGCCTTCAGGGCGCCGGGCTCCCAGATCTGGAAGGTCTTGCGGCGGCCGATGAAGGCGGCTTCCTCGTCGATTCCGGCGAACTCGGCCAGTTCCTTGGGCAGGACGATCCGGCCCTCGGTGTCCAGCGAGACGGGGATCAGCTTGCCGAAGATGAAGGTCTCGATCATGTCGCGCTCGTCCGAATCCAGATCGGGGGATTCCAGGCTTTCGGACAGCACGTCGAGATAATCCTGATCGGCGCCTTCCAGCGCCTGATGATTCAGCGAAGGCCAGAGATAGACGGTGCCGGGAGCCGACGTCTTGGCAAGCGACTGCCGGAACTGCGCCGGGATGGAGCAGCGGCCTTTCCTGTCAACTTTGTTGACGTATGTGGACAGGAAAATGGCCATCGGCCTGACGAACGCCCCCCTTATCCCGTTGCCGGTCCTCGCCGCCGCGAAGCCCTATCCGCTCTTGCCGCTGAACGCGCCCGGTTTGGCTACCTTGGTTGGGTAGTTCCCCCTCCGAACTGGGCTTTCATGGGATAGCATGGGACAGTTTGGGCGTCAACGCCCCCTCCAGTATTCATATGGTGCTGTCAAGACTTTTGGCCCGATGTGTTGCCAGCGTGCAAATAGGTGAACCGAATCGGCGAGAATCGGCAACGTATCAGCGCGCTAATGAGCGATTACGCGCCATTGCCTCACAGAGTTCGCAGGATGTTCCGTGAGTCCCGCGAATGGTTCCCATCATGTGGCTTTCCATAAAGGCGAATCGCACCCTACGAATGGTATAGCCTGCTGGGGTAACCTACCGAGGCGTGGCATGGGACGGCATGGGAATTTGCCCCACAGTTATCCACCGGCTGTGGATGAAGCTGGGGACATCTGTGGACAAGGGGGCGCCATCCCAGGCCCGCGCTGCGGAAAAGGGGTGGATCGCTGATCCGGAGGTGGTGGGGATAAACGCCAGATGGCCTGTAAGCCGGGTTTTGTCCTCAGGTTACCCTGATGGATGGCCATTCGTCTGGGACGCCGGTTGCCCGGCGCCTCACGCAACCAACCCGGGCGGCGGCGCGGAAACGCGCTTGGCCCCAGACCATCCCAACCGATCGAGGATCGGGGGAGATGGCGGGCCGTGCCGCCCCTATTCGGTCTTGCTCCCGGTGGGGTTTACCGTGCCGCCCCTGTTGCCAGGCGCGCGGTGCGCTCTTACCGCACCCTTTCACCCTTACCGCCGGCACGAGGCCGGTGGCGGTTTGCTCTCTGTGGCACTTTCCCTAGGGTCGCCCCCGCCGGCCGTTAGCCGGCACCGTGTTTCCGTGGAGCCCGGACTTTCCTCCCCCGATCCAAAAGGTCGAAGGCAGCCATCCGGCCATCTGGCGCGGCACTGTGTATAGGGTCGGCGTTCGATTCGCAACGGTGTTCGGGGGCGATTCGGATTCTCAGCGCCCGGTCATCCGCAGCAGCGCGCGCAGGCGGCGCAGCGTCTCCGGGTCGGGCTCCCCGGTCAGGCGTTCGGGGTGGAAATGGCGCTGGAAGGACAGCAGAACCCTCGATTCGGCGGTGTCATACCCATAGCGTCCCAGAAGCGCCGCCACATCCTCCGCCGAATCCGCCGAGTCGTTCGCCGAATCGTCCGCCCTGGCGGGCTCCGGCCACAGCCCGATTCCACGCGCCGCCAGCCCCGGCCAGTCGAACAGCTCGCCGGGGTCCTCCTTGCGGGCGGGCGCGATGTCGCTGTGGCCGAGCACGTCGGCGGGCGCGATTCCATGCCGCCCCATGACGTCCAGGCAGAGATCCGCCACGGCGGCCATCTGTACGGCGGGGAAGGGGCGGTAGCCGAACTCGTGCCCCGGATTGACGATCTCGATTCCGATGGAGCGGCTGTTCACGTCGGCCCGGCCCTGCCAGGAGGACAGGCCGGCGTGCCAGGCGCGCCGGTCCTCCGGCACATGGGCGTAGACGGCGCCGTCCTCGTCCACCGTGTAGTGGGCGCTGACTTGGGCGGCGGGCTCGCACAGCCGGGCCAGCGCCGACTCGGCGGTGGGCATCCCCGTGTAATGGAGGATCAGCAGCTCCACCCCCACCCCCTCGGGCCGCGGCCCATGGTTGGGGGAGGGGCGGTCGATGCATCCGGTGCCCGTGCGCATCATGGTGTCCTCAGGTCGGGCTTCCTCAGGTCGGATTCGTCACCTTCTCCGCCAGCGCCGTCGGGCGCCGCTTCACGATGACGGCCATGCCGCCCACGGTCAACAGCCCGCCCAGGACCAGCCGAAGCGTGAAGGGATCGTCCATCAGCAGAACGCCCGCCAGCACGCCGAAGACCGGCACGGTCAGCAGGAAGGGCATGGTCTGGTTGACCGAGTATTTGCGCAGCAGCGGGTACCACATCCCATAGGCGCCGATCGTCACGCCCACCGCCATGTAGGCGATGGCGCCCCAGCCCCACAGGGTGGCGTCGGTGAGCGCGGCCATCTGCCCCTCCTCGAACAGGAAGGAGAGCAGGAGCAGCTGCGGGGCGGCGAACAGCGCCATCCAGCCGTTCAGCGCGAATCCGTCGACACCGACGATCAGCTTCATCTGGATGCTGGCGACGGCGAAGGCGAAGCTGGCGCCGAGGATCATGAACAGCGGCACCAGCGACCCGGACAGCCGCGGCTCGCCTGCGATCACCGCGACGCCCGCGAAGGCCGCGGCCATGCCGGTGGCGCGGCGCCAGCCGAGCTTGTCCTTGAAGACCAGCGCGGCCAGCAGGGAGGAGAAGGGCACCTGCGCCTGCGCGGCCAGCGAGGCGGTGGCCGCGTCGATGCCGTTCAGCCCGGTGAACATCAGCGGGAAATGCACGGTCCCCAGCGTCACCGACAGAATCGCGATGGGCCGCACCGCGCTCCAGGGAATCCGCTTGAAGGGGAGGATCAGCGCCGCCACCGCGAGGAAGCGCAGCGCCATGATGAACAGCGGCGGGAACTCGGCCAGTCCCCATTTGGCGACGACGAAGTTCAGGCCCCAGGTCGCCATGACCAGGAGCGCCAGCAGCGAGTCGCGCAGACTCATCCGCGGCCGCCTTCCAGCTCCTCGCGCAGGGCCTCCAGCTCCAGCCAGCGTTCCTCGGCGGCGGCCAGCTCGCTTTGCTTCGTCTGCAACCGGTCGGACGTCTTCTGGAACCTGGCGGCGTCGCGGGCGAACAGGTCGGGATCGGCCAGCGCCAATTCGAGCGTCGCCACCTCCGCGGTCAGCTTGTCCATGCGGGCGGGCAGGTCGTCCAACTCCCGCTGGTCCTTGTAGCTCAGTTTGCCCTTCGGCTTGGCGGCCGCGGGAGCGGCGGCGGGCTTTGCCTTGGCCGGGGCGGCGGCCTTCTCCTTGGGCGGCGGGCGCTGCACCAGATAGTCGGAATAGCCGCCGGGATATTCGGCGATCACCCCGTCCCCCTCCACCGCAATGGTGCTGGTGACCAGCCGGTCGAGGAAGTCGCGGTCGTGGCTGACCAGCAGCAGCGTGCCCTGATAGTCGCCGAGCACGTCCTCCAGCAGGTCCAGCGTGTCCATGTCGAGGTCGTTGGTCGGCTCGTCGAGGATCATCATGTTGCTGGGCCGCGCGAACAGCCGGGCGAGCAGCAGCCGGTTGCGCTCACCGCCCGACAGCGCCTTGACCGGGCTGTCGAGCTGGCGCGTGTCGAACAGGAAGTCGCGCATGTAGCCGGCGACGTGGCGCGGCTGGCCGTTGACCATCACGCTGTCGCCGCCGAAGGGGCACAGCACCTTGCGGATGGTGTCCTCGGGGTCCAGCCCGTCGCGCCGCTGGTCGAAATAGGCGGTTTCCAGGTTGGTGCCCAGCCGGATCGTCCCGCTGTCGGGCTCCATCTGGCCGGTCAGCATCTTCAGCAGGGTGGTCTTGCCGGCGCCGTTCGGCCCGATCAGCCCGACCCGGTCGCCGCGCAGGATGCGGGTGGAGAAGTCGTTGACGATGGACTTGCGGCCGTCCGCCGTGTCGAAGCCCTTTGAGATGTGCTCGGCCTCGATGACCAGCCGGCCGCCGCGCTCGGCCTCGGCGACGGCGAGCTTGGCCTGCTGGCCGCCCTTGATGCGCTCGGCGCGGTCGGTGCGGAGCTGGAGCAGGGCGCGCACGCGGCCCATGTTGCGGGTGCGCCGGGCCGAGATGCCCTCGCGCAGCCACTTCATCTCGCCTTCGATCTTGCGGTTCAGCTTCTGGGCAGCGATCTCCTCCGACTCGAACACCTCGGCCTGCCAGGTCTCGAACTCGGCGAAGCCGCGGTCGGTGGCGCGCACCGTGCCGCGGTCGAGCCACAGCGTCCGCTTGGCCAGCCGGTTCAGGAAGCTGCGGTCGTGCGAGATCAGCAGCAGGCCACCGCGGTAGGCCAGCAACTCCTCCTCCAGCCACTCGATGGTGGGCAGGTCGAGGTGGTTGGTCGGCTCGTCCAGCAGCATCACGTCGGGGGCGCCGACCAGCGTGCGGGCCAGCGCCGTGCGCCGCGCCTCGCCGCCCGACAGCGTGTTGGGGTCGAGATGGCCCGGCACCTGGAGCCGGTCCAGCACGGCGTCCACCCGGTGCGCCTCGTCCCGCTCGTCGGCGGGCAGGCCGGCAGCGACATAGTCGTGGACGGTGGCGCAGCCGATGAAGTCCGGCTCCTGTGGCAGATAGGCGATGCGGGCGCCGGGTTGGGTGAAGACGGTGCCGCCGTCCGGCTGGATCATGCCGGCCAGCACCTTCATCAGCGTCGATTTGCCGGACCCGTTCCGTCCGACCAGACAGGCCTTGTCGCCCCGCCCGATGGACAGGTCGATGGTTTCGAACAGCGGACGGCCGCCGAAGGTGACGGACACGCCCTGGAGCGCGGTGATCGGAGCGGGAGGAGCCATGACCCAACGATACGGTGTGCGGAGGTGTGCTTATATAGCGTGCGGTCCGCAGGCTCGCGACACCCGATTGCGCCGGGGCGGGGATGCGTCGGCCGGGAAGGACGGCGCGACGCCTGGCTTTAGCCGCGCGTGCGCTCCTTCTCGATCCGGTCGAAGGCGGCGTTGATGGCGGCGATCTTCTGCGTCGCCAGATCGACGAACTCCTGCGGCATGCCCTGGGCGATCAGCACATCCGGGTGATGCTCGCGCACCAGACGGCGGTGCGCGGCCTTGATCGCCTCGTCGCTGGCCCGGCGGGAGACGCCGAGCACGCCGTAGGGGTCGGTCTCGTTCGGCGTGCCGGCGATGTGGTGGCCGGCGACGATGCGCTCGAACTCCTCGTCGCTGAAGCCGAAGATGTGGGCGACGGTGCGCAGATACTCGACTTCCGTTTCGTGCAGCTCGTCGTCGGCCTCGGCAATGGCCAGCAGGCTGTCGAGCAGTTCCTCCAGCACGGCGCGGCGGTCATCGAACAGGCCGGCGATCTGCTGGGCGTACTCCTCGAACCCGTGGCTGTCCTTGCGGGCGAGGTCGAAGACGTGGCCCACCGTGTCCAGCTCCTCCGGCGGGACGCGGAACAGCCGCTTGAACGTGTCCACCTCAACCCGCTTCACCACGCCGTCGGCGCGGGCCATCTTCGCCGACAGGGCGATCACGCCGATGGTGAAGGCGATGGACTTGGTGGCGTCCGCCGGGCCGCACAGGCCGCGGATGCCGCGCCCCACCGCATAGCCGGTGGCCAGACCGATCAGGCCCCCGATCGGGCCGCCGATGGTGAAACCGGCCGCCCCGCCCAGGACGCTGCCCCAGATGCTCATTCTTATCCGCCTTTCGCCTGCGGGAGCAGCATACCGGCAGTCCGGCACCGCGCCAACCGGCCCATACTTTTTCGTTGTTTCCCAGCATCTTCGCGCGCCGCGCCCTTTTCATCCGTTGGGGGTATGGGATTTTCGGCGGAGCAGGATGTTGCTGCACTGCAACAGAGCTGTACCGTCATCGCACGAGCCCTTGCCCTTCGTTCCCGTCTTCTCCATGTTGCGCCGCAACAAAAGAGGATGGCCGATCCAGGCCGCCGATGGGGAAGCGGACGACGCGAAGCGGTGCGATGTCCCGAATCACCAGCCCCGCGAGTCCCTCCATGCCCGCCATCCGCAAGCTTCTCCCCGCCGAGCGCGGTCCGTACCGCGCGCATCTGCTGCGGCTGGACAAGGCGGACCGCTACGCCCGCTTCACCGGCACCGTCTCCGACGAGGTCATCGTCAAACATTGCGAGTCGCTCGACTGGACGCGGACGACGCTGCTCGGCCTGTTCGACCGCGGCGAACTGCGCGGTGCGGTGGAGCTGTGCTTCGATCGGCTGCTATGGCCCGGCGCGGCGGAGCTGGCGATCAGCGTCGAAAAGGGGTTTCAGGGGCGGGGCGTCGGCTCCACCCTGGTCCGCCGCTCGCTGTCCATCGCGGCCAACCGGGGCATCCGGCAGGTCCATATGATGTGTCTGGCCGACAACACCCGCATGCGCGCCCTGTCGCGCCGCTTCGGCGGTCGGATGGAGCGCGACGGCGGGGAGTTCGCCATCACCATCGACCTGCCGCGTCCTTCGCAATTCTCGCTGGCGCTGGAGGCGTTCGAGGATGGGGCCGGCGCGGTGAACGCCATGCTGGACGGGTTGCCCGCGCTGCTCAAGGCGGCCTGACCGGACGGGCAGGGGAACGAAGCGCATCCCACCCTTTCGTGCACCCCGTCTTGACCAGCGGCGGCGTATGGTCACACTCCCCGTAAAGCCAAGACATCAGGGAGTGGGATATGGCGCCCCAACAGCCGGGCCGGTGGCAGTTCTGGATCGACCGCGGCGGCACCTTCACCGACATCGTGGCCAAACGCCCGGACGGGTCGGTGGTCACGCACAAGCTGCTGTCGGAAAATCCGGAACGCTACCGCGACGCCGCCATCCAGGGCATCCGCGACCTGCTGGGCCTCGCCTCCGGCCAGCCGATCCCGGCGGAGGCGGTCGAGGCGGTGAAGATGGGCACCACCGTCGCCACCAACGCGCTTCTGGAGCGCAAGGGCGAGCGCACGCTGCTGCTGATCACCGAAGGGCTGGGCGACCAGCTCCGCATCGGCTACCAGGCCCGCCCGAAGATCTTTGCCCGCCACATCGTCCTGCCCGAGCTGCTGTACGAGCGGGTGGCCGAGGTACCGGAGCGGATCAAGGCCGACGGCACGGTGCTGAAGGCCGTGGACCTGCGCGCCGTGCGGGTCCAGCTGGAACAAGCCTATCAGGACGGCTTCCGCGCCTCCGCGGTGGTTCTGATGCACGGTTACCGCTACCCGGACCATGAGAAGCAGGTGGCGGCGCTGGCCCGCTCCATCGGCTTCACCCAGGTGTCGGTCAGCCATCAGGTCAGCCCCCTGATGAAGATCGTCGGGCGCGGCGACACCACGGTGGTGGACGCCTACCTGTCGCCGATCCTGCGTCGCTATGTGGAGCAGGTGGCGGGGGACCTCTCCGGCGTGCGGCTGATGTTCATGCAGTCGAACGGCGGGCTGACCGACGCGCGCTGGTTCCAGGGCAAGGACGCCATCCTTTCCGGCCCGGCGGGCGGCATCGTCGGGGCGGTACGCACCGCGCGGATGGCCGGCTTCGACCGGGTCATCGGCTTCGACATGGGCGGCACCTCCACCGACGTGTCGCACTACGCCGGGGAGTATGAGCGCGCCTTCGACACGGTGGTGGCTGGGGTGCGAATGCGCGCCCCGATGATGCACATCCACACGGTGGCAGCGGGCGGCGGCTCGGTCTGCTTCTTCGACGGGGCGCGCTTCCGCGTCGGGCCGGAGAGCGCCGGGGCCAATCCCGGTCCGGCCTGCTACCGCCGCGGCGGGCCGCTGACCGTGACCGACTGCAACGTGATGGTCGGCAAGCTGCATCCCGCTTTCTTCCCCCATGTCTTCGGGCCGGAGGCCGACCAGCCGCTCGACGCCGCCATCGTCCGCGAGAAGTTCGCCGAACTGGCCGAAGAGGTGAACGCGGCGCTGGGCACCGAGATGACCCCGCATCAGGTGGCCGAGGGCTTCCTGAAGATCGCCGTGGACAACATGGCGAACGCCATCAAGAAGATCTCGGTCCAGCGCGGCTACGACGTCACCCAATACACGCTGAACGGCTTCGGCGGGGCGGCGGGGCAGCATGTCTGTCTGGTCGCCGATGCGCTGGGCATGCGCAAGGTCTTCCTGCACCCGCACGCCGGCGTGCTGTCCGCCTACGGCATCGGCCTCGCCGACACGGTGGCGATCCGCGAGCGCGCGGTGGAGGCCCGCCTCGACGACGCCCTGGTGGACGAGTTGACCGCCACGCTCGCCGCGCTGGAGGCTGAGGGGCGCACGGAGCTGGCCCGCCAGGGCGTGCCGGAGGACCGGCTGGCCGTGCTGCGCAAGGCGCACATCAAGGTGGAGGGCTCCGACAGCCCGCTGGTCGTCGATTTCGGGCCGCTCGACGCCATGGCCGCGGCCTTCGAGGCGGCGCACCGCCAGCGCTACGGCTTCATGATGGAGGGCAAGGCCCTGGTGGTCGAGGCCGTGTCGGTGGAGGCGGTGGGCCGCACCGAGAGCGCCGACGACGAGGATCTGCCGAGCGTCACCGGCGCCCTGCCGCGCCGCCTCGCCACCGTCACCCTGCACACCGGCGGCGCCGACCGCGAGGCGCCGGTCTACGACCGCGACCGGCTCCAGCCCGGCAACCGCGTGACCGGTCCCGCCGTCATCCGGGAGAAGATCGCCACCACGGTGGTCGAGCCCGGCTGGATCGCCGAGGTCACGCGCAAGAACCACCTCGTGCTGACCCGCTTCGAGGAACTGCCGCAGCGCCTCGCCATCGGCACCAAGGCCGACCCGGTGATGCTGGAGGTCTTCAACAACCTATTCATGTCCATCGCCGAGCAGATGGGCTTCACGCTGGAGAAGACCGCCTATTCGGTGAACATCAAGGAGCGGCTGGACTTCTCCTGCGCCCTGTTCGACGCGGACGGCGGTCTGATCGCCAACGCCCCGCACATGCCGGTGCATCTCGGCTCGATGGGCGAGAGCGTGCGCGCCATCGTCGAGCGGCGCCACGGGGCGATGAACCCCGGCGACGTCTACATGCTGAACGACCCCTACCACGGGGGCACGCATCTGCCGGACATCACCGTCATCACCCCGGTCTTCGACGAGGCCGGCGAGCGGGTGCTGTTCTACGTCGCCTCGCGCGGGCACCACGCCGACGTCGGCGGGATCACCCCCGGCTCGATGCCGCCGGACAGCACGACCATTGACCAGGAGGGCGTCCTCCTCGACAACATCCAATTGGTCGAGCGGGGCCGCTTCCTGGAGGAGGAGGTCGTCGCCCTCTTCACCGCCGGGCCGCAGCCGGCGCGCAACGTGGCGCAGAACCTGGGCGACCTGAAGGCCCAGATCGCCGCCAACGAGCAGGGCGCGCGCGAGCTGCGCCGCATCGTCGCCCAGTTCGGGCTGGAGACGGTCAACGCCTACATGAAGCTGGTCCAGGACAACGCCGAGGAGCAGGTCCGCCGCGTCATCGACGTGTTGACCGACGGCGAGTTCGTGCAGGAGCTGGACAACGGCGCGGTCATCAAGGTCCGCATCACCATCGACAAGGACGAGCGGTCGGCGCGGGTGGACTTCACCGGCACCAGCCCGCAGCTCACCAGCAACTTCAACGCCCCGACGGCGGTGTGCCGGGCGGCGGTGCTCTACGTCTTCCGCACGCTGGTGGACGACGAGATTCCGATGAACGAGGGCTGCCTGAAGCCCATCGAGATCGTCATCCCGCCGGGCACCATGCTGTCGCCCAGCTACCCCGCCGCGGTGGTGGCCGGCAACGTGGAGACCAGCCAGTGCGTCACCGATGCGCTGTACGGCGCGCTCGGCGTGCTGGCCTCGGCCCAGGGGACGATGAACAACACGACCTTCGGCAACGAGCGCTACCAGTATTACGAGACGGTCTGCGGCGGCTCCGGCGCCGGTCCCGGCTTCGACGGGACGGACGCGGTGCACACCCACATGACCAACTCGCGCCTGACCGACCCGGAAGTGCTGGAATGGCGCTTCCCGGTTCTGCTGGACAGCTTCCGCATCCGCCGCGAATCGGGCGGGGCGGGGCGCTGGCGCGGCGGCGACGGGGTGGTGCGGCGCCTGAAGTTCCTGGAGCCGATGACCGCCGCCATCCTGTCCAACCACCGCCGGGTGCCCCCCTTCGGCCTGAAGGGCGGCGCCCCCGGCCAGATCGGGCGGACCTGGGTCCAGCGCACCGACGGCTCGGTGGAGGAACTCGGCCCCCAGGACAAGACCGCCATGGGGGAGGGCGACGTGCTGGTCGTCGAAACCCCGGGTGGCGGCGGCTACGAGGAGGCGTAGGTTCCCAGTTCCCTCTCCCCTCCGGGGGGAGGGTTAGGGTGAGGGGGTTGTGCATGTCGGACGTCCGGCAAAGGCGCAACCCCCTCACCCTCCCCGCGCCTGTGGCGCGGGTCCCCTCCCTCTCCCCAGGGGGGAGAGGGCTTTTGCTGCGGCACCCACCCATGCGCGCGAGTCGCTTGTCTGCACGGGCGGCGGGGCTTAGCTTCTCCGGTCCTACCACCGCACGTCACCGTGCCAAAAGGACTCCCGGGGAGATTCGTCCATGACCGCCGTAGCCGCTGCCCAGCCTCGCGTCGCCTTCACCGACGAGATGAAGGCCGAGTTCAAGGCCCTGCTTGGGGACCGCTTCACCACCGCCGCGGCGGTGCGCGAGCATCACGGCAAGGACGAGTCCTACCACCCCAACTTCCCGCCCGATGGCGTCGCCTTCGCCACCTCCACCGAGGAGGTCAGCGCCATCGTGACGCTCTGCGCGAAGCACAAGCTGCCGATCATCCCCTTCGGGACCGGCACCTCGCTGGAGGGTGGCGTCGCGGCGCTCGCCGGCGGCGTCTGCATCGACGTGTCGAACATGAAGGAGGTCCTGCGCGTCAGCCCGGAGGATCTCGACGTCACCGTCCAGGCCGGCGTGACCCGCAAGCAGCTCAACGAGCATCTGCGCGACACCGGCCTGTTCTTCCCCATCGACCCCGGCGCCGACGCCTCGCTGGGCGGCATGGCCTCCACCCGCGCCAGCGGCACCAACGCCGTGCGCTACGGCACCATGCGCGAGAACGTGCTGGGGCTGACCGTGGTGCTGGTCGACGGCCGGATCATCAAGACCGGCGGGCGCGCCCGCAAGTCCGCCGCCGGCTACGACCTGACCCGCCTGTTCGTCGGTGCCGAAGGCACGCTCGGCATCATCACCGAGGTGACGCTGCGCCTCTACGGCATTCCGGAGGCGATCTCGTCGGCGGTCTGCCCGTTCAACGACATCCGCGGCGCCGTGGACACGGTGATCCAGACCATCCAGTCCGGCATCCCCGTCGCCCGCATCGAACTGCTGGACGAGGTCCAGATGGACGCGGTGAACAAGTATTCCAAGCTGGACTACAAGGTCGCCCCGACCCTGTTCTTCGAGTTCCACGGCACCGCCGCCGGGGTCAAGGAGCAGGCGGAGATGGTCTCGGCCATCGCCGCGGAGTATGGCGGCAGCGAATTCACCTGGGCGACCCGTCCGGAGGACCGCTCCAAGCTCTGGCAGGCCCGCCACGACGGCTATTACGCGGCGCTGGCGCTGCGCCCCGGTTCCAAGGGCTGGCCGACCGACGTCTGCGTGCCGATCTCGCGGCTGGCCGACTGCATCCTGGAGACGAAGAAGGACATCGCCGAATCCTCGATGCTGGCCCCGCTGGTCGGCCATGTCGGCGACGGCAACTTCCACCTCGTCTACGTCATCGACCCCGACAAGCCGGAGGAGCTGGCCGAAGCCAAGCGCCTGAACGACCGCATGGTCGATCGGGCGCTTGCCATGGGCGGCACTTGCACCGGTGAGCACGGCATCGGCTACGGCAAGATGGAGTTCCTGGAGAAGGAGGCCGGCGACGCCTTCGCCGTGATGGGCGAGCTGAAGCGCGCCTTCGACCCGGACAACCGGATGAACCCCGGCAAGGTCGTCCGGGTGTGATGTAACAGAAAGGGGAGCGCAGCAGCGCTCCCCATCCGGTCAGCGCGTCAGCCGCGTCATCAGGCTGGAGGTGTCCAGCCGGTTGCCGCCCATCGCCTGGACCTCGGCGTAGAACTGGTCGACCAGGGCGGTGACGGGCAGGCTGGCGCCGTTGTTGCGCGCCTCGCCCAGGACGATGCCCAGGTCCTTGCGCATCCAGTCCACGGCGAAGCCGAAGTCGAACTTGCCGTCCAGCATGGTCTTGGCGCGGTTGTCCATCTGCCAGGACTGGGCCGCCCCCTTCCCGATCACGTCCACGACCGTGTGCCCGTCCAGCCCGGCCTTCTGCGCGAAGGCCATGCCCTCGGCCAGCCCCTGGAGCAGGCCGGCGATGCAGATCTGGTTGACCATCTTGGTCAGCTGACCGGCGCCCGCCGGCCCCATATGGGTGACGGAGCGGCCGTAGCAGCCCATCAGCGGCTGGACGCGGGCGAAGGCTTCGGCGTCGCCGCCCACCATCACCGTCAGCACCCCGTTCTCCGCCCCGGCCTGCCCGCCGGAGACCGGCGCGTCGAGGAAGAACAGGCCGCGCTCGCGGGCCAACTCGGCCATCTCGCGCGAGACGGTGGCGGACACGGTGGAATGGTCGGCGACGATGGTGCCGGGCTTCATGGCGCCCATCACCGCGCCGGCCACCGCCCGCACGTCGTCGTCACCGCCCACGCACAGGAAGACCACCTCGGCATCGCGGGCGGCGTCCTCGGGGGTCGGGGCGCTGGCGCCGCCGAAACGGGCGGTCCAGGCGTCGGCCTTGGCGGCGGTGCGGTTGAAGACGGTCACCCGGTGGCCGCCCCGGACGGCCAGATGGCCGGCCATGGGAAAGCCCATCGTGCCAAGCCCCAGAAAGGCGACGGAGCGTGAATCGGTCGCGGTGTCGGCCATGGTCCTGTCTTTCTTTGCTGTATCGGCTGCGGATTGTTTTTGTCGGCGTCTGCCCTTGGAGCGCAAAGCTAGGCCGGGAGCGCGCCCCGATCAAATGCCGTCCGTCGAACGCAGCGTGATTGAAGCCCGCCGGACTCCTTCCCCCCTCCGGTATCCCCGTGCAGCGGCACTCTGCCGCGGGAGGCATGAATCTTTCGAACGAGGTTGTCTTGCCGCGCCCTTGCTCCCGGCGCGTGATGTGTTAAGACGTTGAATGCCGGGTTTGCAGCGCAGCACCCGGCCATGCCGGCGCAACGGCGCCGGTGAACCAGGGCCAGAGCCGGGGCCGCAAGACCCGGGCCGGAGAACAAGGGAAGGATAGCCGCATGACGAATCAGCCGGGTTTCCAGGATGCGCCGCCGGACGAGCGTTCGAACCTCACGGACGAGCAGGAAAGCGCCATCCGCGTCCTCGCCAACAGCCTGCACCGCCTGAACGACGCCGTCGTCAAGGCCGTGGAGGCCGGCGTGACGGTCGAGCTGATGCGCACCGCCCGCTATCACAACGCGACGGGCAACTGGGGCGATCAGCTCACCCCGATGATCCGCACCAAGTAAGCGGCTCATCCCATCCGACCGGAAGGCCTTCCGTCCGAAAGGGCGGGGGGCCTTTTCCTTTTCGGTGTTGCCCATCCTGCCCGATCGATGTTCCTGCCGCGCGGCGGAACCGCGGCGCCCTTCACCGGTTCCTTCCTTTTGGCCCCCAACAAGGAAACGGTTATGAAGGACGCTCAGAACCAGTCCCCGCAGCGTCAGGGCATGAACGACCGCGAAGCGTTCTGGCGCATGCATTGCCTGTCGGAACCGACCTTCACCGACCTCACCCACGGCATCTTCCTGGGGCTGATCTGGTCGGCGGTGCTGTGGGCGCCGATGTTCATCAGCGTTCTGCTCTGACTCTTCCGTCCGGTCAGGCGGTCTTCACGGTGCGGAGCAGGGCGCGGACGCGGGCGGCGAGCTGGTCCGGGGTGAAGGGCTTGGGCAGGACGGCGGCGTCGGCCTTCAGGCCGGTCAGCGATTCGGGGCTGTAGCCGGAAATCAGCAGAACCCGGATGCCGGGCCAGCGCTCCTGGACCCGCCGCGCCAGATCGATCCCCGACACGCCGTAGGGCATCACCACGTCCGTCACGATCACGTCGAAGGCGTTGTCCTGCTCCAGGATCTCCAGCGCGGCGGCGCCGTGGTCGGCGGTCACCACTTCGAAGCCCTCCTGGGTCAGTCCCTCCACGGTGGCCATCAGGACCAGGGCGTTGTCCTCGACCACCAGCAGGCGCACCGGGCCGGCCGGCGCCGCTTCCTCCGCATCCGGAACCGTTTCCGGCTCCGGCGCCCGGCCGGACACCGGCAGGGTGATGCGGACGACCGTGCCGCGGCGCGGCGCGCTGGAGATGGTGGCGTTGCCGCCCGACTGCCGGGCGAAGCCATAGACCATCGACAGGCCGAGACCCGTCCCCTTGCCATGCGGCTTGGTGGTGAAGAACGGCTCGAAGGCGCGGGCGGCGACCTCCGGCGGCATGCCGCCGCCGGTGTCGATGATCTCCAGAACGGCCAGCGGGCCGTCGGGTGTTTCCTCCTGCCGGGCGGCGATGCGGATGCGCCCGCCCGTCGGCATCGCGTCGCGGGCGTTCACCACGAGATTCAGGACCGCCAGTTCCAGTTGGACCGGGTCGACCTCCACGGGCAGCGGATCGGTGGGAAGCGCCCAGTCCAGCGCGATGTCGGCGCGGATGGAGCGCTCCAGCAGATCGGCCATGATGCGCAGGGCATCCCCCAGATCGATCACCTTGGGGTCCACCGCCTCCTGGCGCGAGAAGGCGAGAAGCTGCCCGGTCAGCGTCCGGGCGCGCTCCAAGGCGGTGCGGGTGCCGTCCAGATAGCGCGCCCCCTCCACCGGCAGATGCCGTTCCATCAGATGCAGGTTGGCCAGGGCGGCAGTCAGCAGGTTGTTGAAGTCGTGGGCGACGCCACCGGTCAATTGGCCCAACGCCTCCAGCTTCTGCGACTGGCGCAGCGCGTTCTCCAGGGATTCGCGGGCGCGAGCCTCCTCGGTCCAGCGGCGGACGGCCCGCATCTCGCTCTGCGCGCGGCGCAGCGCCAGCAGGGTGATGCCGACCAGAGCCAGCATCGCCGGCACGGCGAAGGCGGCGTACAGAAGGATGTTGCGCGTCCAGCCGGCCAGGATCTCGGAGATCGGAATGCCGTAGGTGACGTAGATCGGGTAGGGCGCGACCTGCATGAAGCCGTTGAGTCTCGTTACGCCGTCGAGGCGGCCCCGTGTGCGGAACACGCCCTCGGTCTGCCCGGCCGCCATGGCGCCGAGCAGGAAGCTGTCCGCGGCATGGCGGGCCTGCCGATCGCCCATCGAGGGGAAGCGGACCAGGACCGAGCCGTCGCGGCGGACGAGGGAGATCGACTCCTTCGGGCCTGAGACGACGAGCTGATAGAAATCCACCAGGTAATCGGTCAGCACCGCGGTCAGCAGCACGCCGTTGAACGGCTCCTCCGGGCCACCCGCTGCGGCGCGGCGGCGCGTGACGTTGAACTGCCGCTTGCCCGACCCGCGCCCGGTGATCGCCTCGCTGACGAGGATGCCGGCGTCGCCGGCCGCCTGGGTGCGGAAATACTCCCGGTCGCCGACGTTGATCGACGGGGCCGGGAACAGGCGGTTGTCGTTGCGCAGCGTGCCGTTGGGATCGACCAGCCCGACGACGCCGATCTGCGGAAGCTCCTCGACCAGCGTCCTCAGGTAGCCGTGCAGGTCATCGGACCGGCCGATCGCGTCCCAGCTCAGGCCGGCGGTCCGCTCGTCCAGCCGGTCCAGGACCTGCTCGACCGTGTCAAAAACCTTCTGCATGTGCTCGTGCAGGATCAGCACGGTCTTGCGGATGTTGCGCTCGGCCTGCGCTTCCTCCTCGTGAAAGTCGCGCCAGGCGATGGCGGTGAACAGCAGGGTGGGAACCAGGACGGACGCCACCAGGAGGATGCGCAGAAGGCGCACCATTCCCGCCGATTCGGTTGCCAGGGCGTCGAGGTAACGAAGAGGCATGGGCTGCGCGGTTGGCGGCGGGGAGGGTGATCACAGGTGGCGATGGGACGAGGCGCCAGGCGCGGGCCACCGTGATCCGCAAGCTATGCCGGTCCATGACAGCCGGGGCAACCTGAACTTTCCGGCAGCCCTATGACTTTCAGTGGAGTGACGTGTCGGGCCTGAGCCATTCCCCATGGCTCCGCCGTGCGGAAGCGGCGAGAATACGGCGGAGCCGGTGCCCCACCGACGTCAACATGCTGCGGAGACCATCAGCCATGCCCCTGAAGCCCATCGAGCACGCCGACGCCGCTCCCGAGGTGCGCGCCGTCTACGACGACATCAAGGCGGCCCGCAACGTGCCGGACGTCAACAATTTCTGGAAGATGACCGCGCATCATCCGCCGACCTTGAAGCGCACCTGGGAGAGCCTGAAGGAGGTGATGGCCCCCGGCGCGCTGGACCCGATGGTCAAGGAGATGATCTTCGTCGCGGTCAGCGTGACCAACGGCTGCGACTACTGCATCCGCTCGCACGAGGCCGCGGCGCGGCGTGCGGGCATGACCGACGCCCAGTTCGGCGAGCTGATGGCCGTCATCGGCATGGCCAACGAGACCAACCGCCTTGCCAAGGGCTACCAGGTGGAGATCGACGAGGCGCTGAGATAGCCCGTCACGCAATGTCGTCGAGGGCGTCCTCCAGCGACGGGTAGATGCCCTCGGCCAGCGAGCCGTCAACCCGCACCGGCCTGGGCAGGACCGCCACGGCGTCCAGCGCGCCGCGCAGCGTCAGGCCGGTGACCTCCACGAAGCCGCCGCGGTTGCCGTAGCGCCCGGCCGTCCAGTCCGGCCGGTCCGGGTCGCCGGACAGCCGCCCGTTGCAGGTGATCATCTCGTGGGTGTCGTCGCCGCCGCGGCGGTTCCAGGCCATGCCGCCGCCCACGCCGCTGCCGATGTCGCGGGGGCGGAAGCCGTGGGGCTGGAGCAGGTCGCGCACCGCGCGCGACACCACGACGGCCTTGAGGTCGATCTCCGTCCCCACCGGCCCGCCCGCCGCGTGGGGTTCCTGTCCGATCGCCTGTTCCATGGGTCCGCTCCCCGTCTGTGTCGCTTCCAAAGGGACAACAGGCGGGAGCGCGGCCTGTGCCGCAGCGGCGGAGCGGAAAAGCGAAAGGGCCGATGCGTCGCCGCATCGGCCCTTTTCGTCTTGGTCGGAGAGAGAGGATTCGAACCTCCGGCCCCTGCCTCCCGAAAGCAGTGCTCTACCAGGCTGAGCTACTCTCCGGTCCGTCGGTGCCGCCGTTGCCAGCGTCGCCGTGGAGCGGGTGTATAGACCCATTGCCCGCGGGCTGCAATGGGAATAAGCGGCATTTGCGGAATGTTTTTTTGCCGGGCCGCGAAAGCCGGTGCGAGAGACTCCAGGCCGGGGCGGAAAAGCGAAAGGGCCGATGCGTCGCCGCATCGGCCCTTTTCGTCTTGGTCGGAGAGAGAGGATTCGAACCTCCGGCCCCTGCCTCCCGAAAGCAGTGCTCTACCAGGCTGAGCTACTCTCCGGTCCGTCGGTGGCGCCGTCGCCGGCGTCACCGTGGGCCGCGTATATAGCCGCTCGATCCGGGGGCTGCAACGTGAAAATCACCCCCGGCGGCGAAAAAGTTCCCAAAGCTCAGAAATCGCGTTCGATCACGAAATCCAGCACCTCCAGCAGGGCGGCCTTCACCGGCGTGTCCGGGAACAGGCCCAGCGCGTCGCGCGCGATGGCCCCGTAGTGGCGTGCGCGCTCCACCGTGTCCTTCAGCGCGTTGTGCTTGGCCATCAGTTCCTGGGCGCGCTCCAGGTCGCCCTCCCGCTGGTCCAGTTCCTCCATGGTGCGGCGCCAGAAGGCCCGCTCCTCGTCGTTGCCGCGGCGGAAGGCCAGCACGACGGGCAGGGTGATCTTGCCCTCGCGGAAGTCGTCGCCGACCGTCTTGCCCAGCTTCGCCTGCTTGGCCGAATAGTCCAGCACATCGTCGACGAGCTGGAAGGCGATGCCCAGATTCATGCCGTAGTCGTAGAGCGCCAGCTCCTCCGCCTGCGGGCGGGCGGCCACCACGGCGCCGACGCGGCAGGCGGCGGCGAACAGCTCCGCCGTCTTGGCCTTGATGACCTCCAGATAGGCCTGCTCGCTGGTCTCGGTGTCGTTGGTGGTGCGCAGCTGCAGCACCTCGCCCTCGGCGATCACCGCGGACGCCTTGGACAGGATGCGCAGCACGTCCAGCGACCCGACCTCCACCATCAGCTCGAAGCTGCGGGAGAACAGGAAGTCGCCGACCAGCACGCTGGCCTTGTTGCCGAACACCGCGTTGGCCGAGGCGAGACCGCGGCGCAGGTCGCTCTCGTCCACGACGTCGTCGTGAAGCAGGGTGGCGGTGTGGATGAACTCCACCACCGCGGCCAGCATCTTGTGATCCTCGCCCTTGTAGCCGCACAGTTCGGCGGCGGCGAGGGTGAGGACGGGGCGCAGGCGCTTGCCGCCGGCGGCGATGAGGTAGCCGGCAAGCTGCGGGATCATATCCACGGACGAATGCATCCGCTGGACGATGATCTCGTTGACCGCGCTCAGGTCATCGGCCACCAGGGCGGTCAGATCGTCGAGCGGGGTGGACTTCCGCCGTTTCGGCTCGAGGTTGGTCACGACCGCCAAGGTCGACTCCAATGATGATTGACGTGACGAATTCCGGCAGGGAGCATAACGGCATAGCCTCTTCGGTCAAGTCCGCAAGGCGAATAAGGGCACAGAACAGTCGGGATTTCATGAAGGAACTGCTGCGCACCACCGATCCGGTCCGTCTGAGCTGGCTTCTCGCCCTGCTGGCCGATGCGGGAATCGAAGGGATCGTGCTGGACACCCACACCAGCATTCTGGAAGGCTCCATCGGCGCGATCCCCCGTCGCCTGATGGTGGCCGACGAGGATCATGCCGCCGCCTGCCGCCTGCTGCGCGACGCCGGGGAGGAGTTGGGGGCGTGATGGCGGGGAGCGACGCGGCGTTCGACACGCTCCTGGATGGGCGTGTCCGCCTGCACCAGCCGCAAGCCGGCTACCGCGCCGCCATCGATCCTGTCTTGCTCGCCGCCTTCACCGCCGCTGAAGCGGGGGAGCGGGTGCTGGACGTCGGCACCGGCACCGGGGCGGCGGCGCTGTGCCTCGCCGTCCGTGTGCCCGGTGCGATGGTTGTTGGGCTGGAGAAGCGGGCGGAGGCGGCGGCGTTCGCCCGGCGCAACGCCGCCCTCAACGGTGTGGATGGCCGGGTGAGCGTCCTTGAGGGCGACCTGCTGGCCCCGCCGCCGGGGCTGGTTCCCGGAACCTTCGACCGGGTGATGATGAACCCGCCCTACCTGCGCGCCGGCGCGGCCAGCGTCCCGCCCGATGCCTGGAAGGCCGCCGCCAACGTGGAGGGCGAGGCGGGGCTGACCGATTGGGTGCGCTTCGCCGCCGCCATGCTGAAGCCGCGCGGCACGCTGACCATGGTCCACCGCGCCGACCGGGTGGACGAGATCCTGGCCGCGCTCCACGGCGCCCGATTCGGCTCCCTGACGCTCGTCCCGCTCTGGCCCAAGCCGGGGGAGGAGGCGCGGCGCCTCCTGCTGGCGGCGCGGAAGGGCGGGCGTTCGCCGGCGCGATTCACCGCCGGTCTGGTGCTGCACGGCCCCGATGGCGCCTACAGCGCGCGGGCGCAACGGATTCTGCGCGACATGGAACCGCTGATCGCTTAACTCGGCGCTTTCAATCCAGCCTCAACGCCACCATTTCAACCGGCGATGAACATGACGAAGCTGCTCGCCAAACTCCCGTTCGGCCCCTGGCGCGACGCCGGGCCGATCGTGTCCGTCCTCCGCCTGTCCGGTGTCATCGGTCAGGCCGGAGCCTTCCGCCAGGGTATGACCATGGCCAACATGGCCGGGCTGATCGAACGCGCCTTCGCGCCGAAGGGTCAGGCGGCGGTGGCGCTGGTCGTCAACTCGCCGGGCGGGTCGCCGGTGCAGTCGGCGCTGATCGCCAAGCGCATCCGCGATCTCGCCACCGAGAAGAAGGTGCCGGTCTTCGCCTTCTGCGAGGACGCGGCGGCGTCCGGCGGCTACTGGCTGGCCTGCGCCGCGGATGAGATCTGGGCGGACGAGAGCAGCATCCTGGGTTCCATCGGCGTGGTGTCCGCCGGCTTCGGCGCGCACGAGTTCATCGAGCGCTACGGCATCGAACGGCGGCTCTACACCGCGGGCGACAAGAAGGTGATCCTCGACCCCTTCTCGCCGGAGCGGGAGGACGGGGTGGCCCATCTGAAGGCGATCCAGGCGGAGATCCACGACGCCTTCAAGGCCATGGTGCGCGATCGCCGCGGTGCCCGCCTGTCGGGACCGGAGGATGAGTTGTTCTCCGGTGCCTTCTGGGCGGGGCGGCGCGCGCTGGATCTCGGGCTGATCGACGGCATCGGCGATCTGCGCACCGTGCTGCGGGGCCGCTTCGGCGAGAAGTTGCGGCTGCGCGTGGTGCAGGAGGACCGGCGCTGGTTCCGCCGGATGGGCTTCCGCGTGGCGGCGCCGATGGGGGTGAGCATTCCGGACCGTCTTGCGGCGGACCTCCCCGCGGCGGCTCTGGCCGCCGTCGAGGAGCGTGCCCTGTGGTCGCGCTACGGCCTCTGAGTTTTCCGCCGGGGAGCGTCGGGCGGCCATCGCGGGTTTTTGCAGGATGGGTCCTGCGAGATCCGTGCACACCGCGGCGCCTCCCCGAGGGGAGGGCCAGCGTGGGGCAAAACCTCTTGTCCCCTACTCCTTCCCGGCGAACAGCCAAGCCCCGAAGGGCGCGGTCGGGCCGACCAGCCCGTCACGGCCCACCTGGACTTCGAACACCACCCCCGCGCTGTCCACCTGTCCGCCGGTCGGCAGGGTGCGTGGCGCGTCCTGCGGGCGCGGCAGGGCGGGGTAGGGCACGCCGGTGCCCTGGACACCGCCGTCCAACTCCTTCAACGGCCCGTCGAACCGGATGTCGGAGAAGCGGTCGGAGGGGTAGGGGTAGGCGTTGAAGAACCAGCTTCCCCGCCGGCAGCCGTTGATCAGCCAATAGACGCCGTTGGACGGCAGGCGCACCCCGCTCGGAGCCGGTTCGAAGGCGCCGCTCTCGTAGAGGCGCAGGACGAACAGGGCGAACTGGCGCGGCGACAGCTGGGCCTTGGCGACCGGGCCGCGTGCGACCGCCGCCGGGTCGTCCAGATCGATGCGGGCGAGGTCGGTGGCCTCCAGCACGCGCGCCTCGACCAACGCGCCGCCGGTGCCGCGGTCGCCGACGATGTCATAGGTCCGCACATGCTTCTGGTAATCGGCGTTGAAGACCAGCCGATAGCGGTCGCTCTCCCCTTTGGTGCAGGCGGCGCGCAGGTCGTCGCCGTTGAGGTAGCTGACCCAGGTGAGCTTGCGCGCCACCGGATTGTCGGTCGGACCGACCGAGGCGCAGCCGGCGAGAAGCCCCACCACCGCCGCCAGCCCAATGGCCCTCCCTCTTCGTCCGCCCCGGACGGCAGCGCGCGGATTCGTCAGGCGTTGCCTGGGCGGGCGTCGCTTGGGCGGGCGTGTCATGAGGTGCCTCGCGTCCGGTATGGATGGGGTGGGATGGTCCTGCCCTTCCGGGAAGATGGATCGGCGGCCGCGCTCCTTCAACGCGGCTCGCCCCGCACGGGTCCCCGCCCTATCCAATTTCGTCACAGCGTCGCCGAAGAAATCGAAGCGGCAAATTAACGAATTGTCGCTAGACACTGATTTCCATGGAATTTACCATTGCGCCAAACAGCAAGTATTAGCCTTTGGCGGGGGCATCATGAACGTAACGGGCCAGACCGTTCGAAGCCTGCTTTTGGCGTTCGCTTGGCGCGGACGCGAAACGGAGGGGGAACAGGCCACAGAACGTTTGGCGAATGGACGTTCGACTCTGGGGAGTGCCTTCGGCATTACCCCTTTCGTTAGAGGGCTGTGTGGCCGGGGGCTGTGCGGCGCCCTGGCGGTTCTGGCGGTGACCGTCCTGGCGCCGCTGCCGGCGCTGGCGGCGAAATACGCGGCGATCGTCGTGGACGCCCGCACGGGTGAGGTTCTGCACGAGGAGAACGCCGACACCCTGACATACCCGGCGTCGCTGACCAAGATGATGACGCTCTATCTGACCTTCGACGCGCTGGACGAGGGGCGGCTGCGGTTGGACCAGTCGCTGCCGGTGTCGGCCTGGGCGGAGGCGCAGTCCCCGACCAAGCTGGGGCTGCGCGCCGGCAAGACGCTGCGGGTGGAGCAGGCGATCCTCGGGCTGGTCACCAAGTCGGCCAACGACGCATCCGTGGTGCTGGCGGAGGCGCTGGGCGGCAGCGAGGCGAAATTCGCCGAGATGATGACCCGCAAGGCCCGCGAGCTGGGGATGCGCAACACCGTGTTCCGCAATTCCAACGGCCTGCCGAACATGGAGCAGCTGACCACGGCGCGCGACTTCTCCATCCTGTCGCGGGCGATGCTGTCGGACCACTCCCGCTATTACCCCTATTTCAGCCGTCGCGCCTTCGTCTATGGCGGGCGCAGCCTGAACAATCACAACCGGTTGATGTCGCGCTACGAGGGCATGGACGGCATCAAGACCGGCTACACGGTGGCCAGCGGCTTCAACCTCGCGGCGTCGGCGGTGCGCGACGGCCGCCGGCTGGTCGCCGTGGTGCTGGGCGGCAAGTCGGCGGCCTCGCGCGACGCCCGCATGGAGGCGATCCTCGACAAGGCGTTCGACAAGCCGAGCCGCGGTTCCGACGCGCTGGTCGTCGCCCGCGCCGGGGACGAGGACGCGCCGCGCGCCACCGCCAAGGGCAGGCCGCCGGCCAAGCCGGAAACCATCGCGCAGCTTGCCTCCACCGTCTCCACCCCCGCCGCGGTCCGTCCGCCGGCCCGCGCCCGCGACGAGGACGCCGATTCGCCGAAGGCCGACGGGTCGAAATGGGGCGTGCAGGTCGGCGCCTTCTCCACGCGGGAGGCGAGCAACCGGGCGCTCTCCCAGGCGACCAAGCAGGCGCCGTTCCTGCTGCGCGCCGCCAAGCCGGCGGTGACCCCGGTGAAGGCGAACGGCTCCACCGTCTACCGCGCCCGCATGGTCGGGCTGGACGAGCGGACCGCCCGCAAGGTCTGCTCGGAGCTGACCCGCAGCGGCCACCGCTGCGTGCCGGTGTCGCCAAACGAGAAACTGTAAGCCCGGTTCTTTTCCGCCAAAAGAAAAAGGCGCAGCCGCGGGGCTGCGCCTTTGTCGTGTCCGGGAGAGGGGCCGGTCAGGCGCCCGGCTCGTTGGCGTTCGGGAAGAACAGCGGGTTGCCGTTGATCGTGTAATCCGCGATGGCCTGCTGGCCCTCGGCGGAGACCAGCCAGCTCACGAAGGCCTGCCCGTCGGCGGCCTTGACGTGGGCGAACTTGGCCGGATTGACCAGCATGACGCCATACTGGTTGAACAGTCGCCTGTCGCCTTCCACCAGCACATCGAGGTCGCCGCGGTTCTTGAAGCTGAGCCAGGTGGCGCGGTCGGTCATGGCGTAGCCGTTCACCGCAGCCGCGGTGTTCAGCGTGGCGCCCATGCCCTGGCCGATGGCGCGGTACCACCCGTCGCCCGTCGTGGGGTCGACGCCGGCGGTCTTCCACAGCGCCTGCTCCGACTTGTGGGTGCCGCTGTCGTCGCCGCGCGACACGAACGGGGCCTTGGCGGCGGCGATGCTCTTCAGCGCGGCGGACACGTCCTTGCTGCCGCCGACCTTGGCCGGGTCGGCCTTTGGCCCGACGATCACGAAGTCGTTGTACATGACCGGCTTGCGCTCGGTGCTGAAGCCCTCGGCGACGAACTTGTCCTCGGACGGCTTGTGATGGACGAACAGCACGTCGGCGTCGCCGCGCTTGGCGATGTCGATGGCCTGGCCGGTGCCCTTGGCAACCACGCGGACCTCGATCCCGGTCTTTTCCGTGAATTTCGGCAGGATCGACTTGAACAGCCCCGAATCCTCGGTCGAGGTGGTGGAGGCCACGGTGATGAAGCGGTCGGCGGCGGTGGACGGCTGAACGGAGCCGAGCAGCAGAGCCGCCACGGCGGCGCATCCCAGCACGAAAGAACGGCGCAGCATTGGACTATCCCTCTCCAGGTTTTCGCCCGCCTTGGTTGCGGGCTCTGGCGGCGACTATGGGAAAGTTCGAACGGCTTTGCAAATTTCCCAGAATCGCGAACTGGGGCCGCGGGGAAGGCGCGGCGGTTCAGGCTCGCCGCGTCTCCCGCACCATGGCGGCGGCGAGGTTCACCGACAGCGACAAGGTCATCAGGATGACGCCGAGGCCGAGCGCCAGCGGCAGGTCGCCCTTGCTGGTCTCCAGCGCGATGGAGGTGGTCATGACGCGGGTCACCCGGTCGATGTTGCCACCGACGATCATCACCGCCCCGACCTCCGCCGAGGCCCGGCCGAAGCCGGCCAGCAGGATGGTCAGCAGGCTCCAGCGCGCTTCCGACAGCAGGGTGAACAGGGTGGTCAGCGGCCCGGCCCCCATCACCCGCAGCAGGTCGGCGTAGTCCACCATCAGGTCCTCGACGGTCTGGCGGGTCAGGGCGGCGACAATGGGGACGATCAGCACGGTCTGGGCCACGATCATCGCGGTCGGGGTGAACAGCAGCCCCAGCACACCCAACGGGCCGGACCGCGACAGGATCAGATAGACGATCAGCCCGATCACCACCGGCGGCAACCCCATCGCCGTGTTCAGGAACAGGGTCACGGCGCGCCGGCCCGGAAAGCGGAAGGCGGCCACCGCGGCGCCCAGAGGCAGGCCGATCAGGGCCGACAGCAGGACGGCGGTCAGGCTGACGCGCAGCGACAGGCCGACGATCCCCACCAGACCGGGATCGAAATCGGCGATCAGGTGGAAGGCGGTGACGAAGGCCAGACCGAACTCATGCATAAGGGTACTCACCAAACAAAACCGGGCCGAAGAAAAAAGGGCCTCATCGCTTCCGTCCTGCGGGAGCCGATCATCCGCCGCTTGCCCCGGCGCGCGATCTTCCCCACTCTTCCGGTCATGGACCTCACGGAATTCACCATAAGGCCGGACCCGGCGAATCCCAAGCTGACGGAGCGCGTTTCCGGGCTGGATCAGGACGGGCGTCCGGTGGAGGCGTCGGTCACCGTGGAACGGCCGCTGACGCTGTACCTGAACGGGCAGGAGATCGTCACCATGATGACGATCGCCGACTACCCCGATTATCTGGCGGTGGGCTATCTGCTCAACCAGAACATGCTGAAGCGCGACGACCGGATCACCGGCATCGACTACGACGAGGAGATCGACACCGTCGTCGTCCGCACCGAGCGCGCCACGAATTACGAGCAGAAGCTCAAGAAGAAGACGCTGACCTCCGGTTGCGCCCAGGGCACCGCCTTTGGCGACGTGATGGAGACCTTCGAGTCGGTGCGGCTGAACCCCGACGCGCGGCTGAAGACCTCCTGGATCTACACCCTGTCGAAGAAGATCAACCTGACCCCCAGCCTGTATCTGGAGGCCGGCGCCATCCACGGCTGCGTGCTGTGCCAGGACGACCGCCCCCTCGTCTACATGGAGGACGTCGGACGGCACAACGCGGTGGACAAGGTGGCGGGCTACATGCACCTGCACGGCGTGCCGGCCCACGACAAGATCTTCTACACGACCGGGCGCTTGACCTCGGAGATGGTCATCAAGACGGTGCAGATGGGCATCCCGATCCTGATCTCCCGCTCCGGCTTCACCGCCTGGGGGGTGGAACTGGGGCGACAGGCCAACCTGACCATGGTCGGGCGGGCCAAGGGCAAGCGCTTCCTCGCTTTGGCCGGCACCGACCGGCTGGACTTCGACGCCGACCCGGCGTCGGTCGGCGACGAGGGCGGGCGCCACCAGCGCAAGGGGAGCCGTGATGAGGACTGACGGCATTGCCGGCGTGCTGTTGGCCGGCGGCCTGTCGCGGCGCATGGGCGGTGGCGACAAGAGCCTGCGCACGCTCGGCGGGCGCAGCATCCTGGAGCGCATCATCGCCACGGTGCGCCCGCAGGTCGGGCCGCTGGTGCTGAACGCCAACGGCGACCCGGCGCGCTTCGCCGCCTTCGGCCTGCCGGTGGCCGCGGACGTGGTGGAGGGCTTCGCCGGACCGCTGGCCGGGGTGCTGACCGGGATGGAATGGGCGCGGGCCAACGCGCCGCAATGCCGCTGGCTGGCCAGCTTCGCCACCGACGCGCCCTTCATTCCCGGCGATCTGGTCGCGCGTCTGGTGGCGGCGGTGGAACGCGAGGGCGCCGACCTCGCCTGCGCCCGCTCCGACGGGCAGGAGCATCCGGTCTTCGGGCTGTGGCGGGTGGACCTCGCCGACGACCTCCGCCGCGCCATGGTGGAGGAGGACATGCGCAAGGTGGACGCCTGGACCGCCCGGTATCGTCTGGCAGTTGCCGACTTCGCCACCGATCCGGTAGACCCCTTCTTCAACACCAACCGCCCCGACGATCTGGCGGAGGCGGAACGGTTGATGGCGGCGGGACTGGTCCGATGAGCGAAGCGCTGAACAGAACCGAGACGGTGGCCTTGGGCATCGTCCTGGAACGCCGCAAGGGCGCCAGCGCCTGGGCGGACTGGGCGTGGCGTCCGGTCTCGGTGATTCCCGGCGCCCCGCCGGTCGACGGTCCCTGGCGCCTCCTGCGCGAGGGGGAGGGCTGGGCGCACTTCCACGCCGCGACCCTGCCGCTGGAACTGTTCCGCAGCGACACCGAAGGCTACAAGCTGAACCTGTCGCAGGAGCCGCCGCGCCTCTGGGTCGTGCTGCGCCCGGACGAGACGGGCGAGCCGGGGGGCGTCGTGCCGTTCGTCGTCACCGCCTCCGCTCACGAATGCGAAGCCTATCAGGTCAGCGGCGTGGAGATGGTGGAGACGGTGCCGATGCCGCCGGAGGTCACGGCGCTGGTCCGCGACTTCACCGAGCAGCACCATGTGGATGTCCCCTTCGTGAAGCGCGAGCGCAAGCGGCACTTCCCGAAGCAGGGGTGATGACTTCTTGATGGGGCGCCGGCGCCGCGCCACCCTCCCGACCTCCCCCCGCTTCGCAGGGGGAGGAGCCGATTCCCTCCCCTGCGAAGCGGGGGAGGGTTAGGGTGGGGGCAAGGTGCAGGCATCCCCGGACACACAGCATGACCGACGAACCTTTCCTGTCCCGCTGGTCCCGCCTGAAACGGCAGACCGCCGTCCCCGCTTCGGGACCGGTGGAGCCGCCGCCTGAGGAGCCGCCCGCGCAGCTCCCGGCGGAAGCGGCTGCCGAGCCAGCCGAATCCACCCCCGAAACCGACGATCCGCTGAAGGACCTTCCGCCCGTGGAGGAGCTGACGCTGGAGTCTGACTTCACCCCCTTCCTGCGGGCGGAGGTCCCGGACGACCTGCACCGGCAGGCGCTGCGCAAGCTGTGGACCTCAGACCCGGTCTTCGCCAACGACGACGGGTTGAAGGACTACGCCGACGACTACGCCAGCCTGTTCACCGGCTCATCGCCGGTGAAGACGCTCTACCGCGTCGGCAAGGGCTTCCTCGACGCCGCGGAGGAAGCGGCGGAGAAGGCGGGCGAAACGACCGGCGAGACGCCCGGCGAGATGGCCGCGGACGGCGGCGCCGATGAAGATGGGAAAGAAAAGGCAGCTATTCCCGAAGGTTCGGAACTGGAACAGATTCCCTCTGCTTCGCATGAACCGGACATCGATATGACAAAATAAGCATATCGCTAGTCCAGCCAAAGACGCGGTAAGCACACTTCCGAGTCAACCTTTGTTGACAAACGCCGCGAATCTGCCCTTTAATAGCCTGTACCTAAGCGTTAAGCCCCTGATATGGCGATGCTTTTCGCGGGTGCAATATGAGGTTGTCGGTCCAGGGCGTCTCGGGCGCCGGCCCATGACGCCGTGAGCCTGCAACGGGCGAGCCAATGTGCCGCCGTTGTCGCGACGGGTGGGGCCGGGTGCCGGAGTTTTGCCGATCTGGTCTTTTCGTCGTGTCGGGAGGGATGAACGCCGTGTCCGTGACCGGTGAACACGATCCGTCGGCCCTGCCGCCGGAAGAGATGCAGCGGGCGCAGCTCTACGCGCTGCTGGCGCGTTTGCTTGCCCGCCCGCCCGGCGGCGAGTTCCTGGCCGCTGTGGCGGCGCTGGACGGCGACGCGAGCCCCCTCGGTCAGGCGCTGCGCGGTCTGGCCGACGCCGCGCGCGGCACGGACGCCGCCGCGGTGGAGGAGGAGTTCAACACCCTTTTCATCGGTGTCGGCGGCGGCATCCTGTCCCCTTACGGGTCCTATTATCTCACGGGTTTCCTTCACGAAAAGCCGCTGGCCGAGTTGCGCGGCGACATGGCGCTGCTGGGCATCGCCCGCGCCGATGAGGTGAAGGAACCCGAAGACCACATCGCCGCCCTGGCCGAGATGATGGCAGGTCTGATCACCGGCGCCTTCGACGCCCCGGCCGATCTGGAGGCGCAGCGTCGCTTCTTCGACCGCCACATCGGCTCCTGGGCCGGCAGGTTCTTCACCGATCTGGAATCCACGCCGTCCGCCGCCTTCTACCGCGCGGTGGGCACGCTGGGTCACCGGTATCTGGAGGTCGAGGGGAAAGCCTTCGACATGGCGGCGTGACGGGGCGGCATGACCGGACACCGGCACCACCGCCGAACACACGACAACAACGAGACCGGTCCACGACAAGGCCGGTCCGGAAACGCTGAAAACAAGGCCCGGAACCGGGCGGCACATCGGTCTTCAGTCTCGGGGAAGCCGCGAAGAATAGGGTGAAGCTATGACGGACAAGAAGGAAAAGACCAGGCTGGCGCGGCGCGACCTGTTCCGCGCGGCTGGATTGGGCGTCGGCGCGCTGGGCGCCGCCGCCGTGGGCGCCGTGGCGGGTGCGGAGCCGGTGCAGGCCGCCGAGCCCGCCCCCGCCCAGGGTTACCGCGAGACCGACCATGTCCGGACGGTCTACGAACTGAGCCGCTTCTAAGAAGGACCGCCGCACATGCTGACAAAGAAGAAGGCGGCTGCTTCCGGCGGCCGTTCGCTGGCGAAGATGGTTTCCGGCTTGACCGGCAACACCGTCGACCGTCGTTCGTTCCTCCGCACCTCGGGCATCGCCGCCGGTGGCGCCGCCATCGCCGCCACCCTGCCTTTCGGCATGGTGAAGAAGGCCGAGGCGGTGACCGCCACCCCCGCCGCGGGCGCGCCGGTCAAGCTGGTCAAGAACGTCTGCACCCACTGCTCGGTCGGCTGCACGGTCACCGCCGAGGTGCAGAACGGCGTGTGGGTCGGCCAGGAGCCGAGCTTCGACAGCCCGATCAACCTGGGCGCCCATTGCGCCAAGGGTGCGGCGGTGCGCGAGCACGCCCACGGCGACCGCCGCCTGCGCTACCCGATGAAGATGGTGGACGGCAAGTGGACCCGGATCTCCTGGGATCAGGCCATCCAGGAGGTCGGCGACAAGCTGCTGGCCATCCGCGAGAAGTCCGGCCCGGATTCGGTCTTCTGGCTCGGCTCGGCCAAGCACAGCAACGAGCAGGCCTATCTGATCCGCAAGTTCGCCGCCTTCTGGGGCACGAACAACGTCGACCATCAGGCCCGCATCTGCCATTCCACCACCGTCGCCGGCGTGGCGAACGTGTGGGGCTACGGCGCCATGACGAACTCGTACAACGACATCCAGAAGTCGCGCGCGATGTTCTTCATCGGCTCCAACGCCGCGGAGGCGCATCCGGTCTCCATGCTCCACATCCTGAAGGGCAAGGAGCAGAACAACGCCCCGCTGATCGTCGCCGATCCGCGCTTCACCCGCACCGCGGCCAAGGCCGACGAGTACATCCGCTTCCGTCCCGGCACCGACGTCGGTCTGATCTGGGGCATCCTCTGGCACATCTTCGAGAATGGCTGGGAGGACAAGGAGTACATCGCCAAGCGCGTCTACGGCATGGACGAGATCCGCGCCGAGGTCGCCAAGTGGACTCCGGAAGAGGTCGAGAAGGTCACCGGCGTTCCGGGCTCGCAGCTCAAGCGCGTCGCCCGCACGCTGGCCTCCAACCGTCCGGGCACGCTCGTCTGGTGCATGGGCGGCACGCAGCACCACATCGGCAACAACAACACCCGCGCCTACTGCGTGCTCCAGCTGGCGCTGGGCAACGTCGGCGTGACGGGCGGCGGCACCAACATCTTCCGCGGCCACGACAACGTGCAGGGCGCCACCGACTTCGGCGTCACCTCGGACTCGCTGCCCGGCTACTACGGTCTGGCGGAGGGGGCGTGGCGCCACTGGGCGCGCGTCTGGGACGTCCCGTACGAGGACGTGCTGGCCCGCTTCAAGGACAAGAAGCTGATGGAGGCCACCGGCATCCCGGTGTCCCGCTGGTTCGACGGCGTCCTGGAAGCCAAGGAGAACATGGACCAGCCCGAGAGCATCAAGGGCATGGTCTTCTGGGGTCACGCGCCGAACAGCCAGGTCCGCCTTCCCGACATGAAGAAGGCGATGGAGAAGCTGGAACTGCTCGTCGTCGTCGATCCGTTCCCGACGATGACCGCCGTCCTGTCCGACCGCAAGGACAACTTCTACCTGCTGCCCGCGGCCACCCAGTTCGAGACCGTCGGGTCGCGCACCGCGTCCAACCGCTCGGTCCAGTGGTGCGACAAGATCATGGAGCCGCTCTTCGAGGCGAAGACGGACCATGAGATCATGTATCTGTTCGCCAAGAAGTTCGGCTTCGCCGAGCCGATGTTCAAGAACATCAAGCTCCACGGCAACGAGCCGGACATCGAGGACACGACGCGGGAGTGGAACCGCGGCATGTGGTCGGTCGGCTACACCGGCCAGTCGCCGGAGCGGCTGAAGCTGCACATGCAGCATCAGGCGACCTTCGACAAGACCACGCTGCGCGCCAACGGCGGCCCGTGCGACGGCGACTATTACGGCCTGCCGTGGCCCTGCTGGGGCACGCCGGAGATGAAGCATCCGGGCACCGCCAACCTTTACGACACCTCCCTGCCGGTTGCCGAGGGCGGCGGCGCCTTCCGCGCGCGCTTCGGCGTGGAGCGCAACGGCGTGACGCTGCTGGCCGAGGGCTCCTACCCGGTCGGGTCGGAGATCAAGGACGGCTATCCGGAAGTCACCTACGCCATGCTGGACAAGCTGGGCTGGACCGGTGATCTGACCGAGGCCGAGATGGCGGTCATCAAGAAGATCGGCGGCGAGAAGATCGGCGCGGTGTCCTGGACCACCGACCTGTCGGGCGGCATCCAGCGCGTGGCGATCAAGCACGGGCTGAACCCGCCGGGCAACGCCAAGGCCCGCTGCGTCGCCTGGAACTTCCCGGACCCGGTGCCGGTGCACCGCGAGCCGCTCTACACGCCGCGCCGCGATCTGGTCGCCAGCTACCCGACCTACAAGGACACCAAGTCCTGGCGCCTGCCGACGCTCTACAAGTCGATCCAGGACCGCGACGTGTCGAAGGAGTATCCGATCATCCTCACCTCCGGCCGTCTGGTCGAGTATGAGGGCGGCGGCGACGAAACCCGGTCGAACCCCTGGCTGGCCGAGCTGCAGCAGGACATGTTCGTCGAGATCAACCCGTTCGATGCCAACAACGCCGGCATCAAGGACGGCCAGATGGTCTGGGTCGAGGGTGCCGAGCAGGGCAAGGTGAAGGTCAAGGCCATGCTGACGGAGCGTGTCGGCCGTGGCGTCGCCTTCATGCCCTTCCACTTCGGCGGCCACTTCCAGGGCCAGGATCTGCGCGCCAAGTACCCGCAGGGCGCCGACCCGATCGTGCTGGGCGAGGCGGCGAACACCGCCACGACCTACGGCTACGACTCGGTCACGCAGATGCAGGAAACCAAGACCACCCTCTGCCGGATCTCGGCGGCCTGAGACGCTAGGAGTTCATCACCATGGCCCGCATGAAATTCCTCTGCGACGCGGACCGCTGCATCGAATGCAACGCCTGCGTCACCGCCTGCAAGAACGAGCACGAGGTGCCCTGGGGCATCAACCGCCGCCGCGTCGTCACCATCAACGACGGCAAGCCGGGTGAGCGGTCGATCTCGGTCGCCTGCATGCATTGCTCCGACGCGCCCTGCAAGGCCGTCTGCCCGGTCGACTGCTTCTACCAGACCGAGCAGGGCGTGGTCCTGCACAACAAGGACCTGTGCATCGGCTGCGGCTACTGCTTCTACGCCTGCCCGTTCGGCGCCCCGCAGTACCCGCAGGCCGGCAACTTCGGCACCCGCGGCAAGATGGACAAGTGCACCTTCTGCGCCGGCGGCCCGGAGGCCGACAACACGGACGCGGAATACAAGAAGTACGGCCGCAACCGTCTGGCCGAAGGCAAGCTGCCGCTCTGTGCCGAGATGTGTTCGACCAAGGCCCTGCTGGCCGGCGATGGCGACAAGGTGTCGGACATCTACCGCGAGCGCGTGGTCGCCCGCGGCTTCGGGGCCGGTGCCTGGGGCTGGGGCACCGCCTATCAGATGAAGGCGGGGTCGTGACCGTGTTCCGACGCTCCGTCTGTGCGATGGCGCTCCTTCTCGTCACCCCGCTTCTGGCGGGGTGCAACGAGGAGGAGCAGGCGCGCCCGATCCATCTGGAGAAGGGCGTCTATCGCGGCGCCGCGGACAGCCAGCTGTCCGCCGGGCAGGTCCAGGCGCTTCAGCAGCGCTCGGCCGGCCAGCGTTTCTGATGGGCGCGGTTCTCAAGGGAAGGGCTGACGCAATGACGTCGAATCATTCCACGGCCGGACTGGCCAAGAGCGGGCTCGGCAGGACTCTGCACATCGTCCTGCTGGGCGTCGCCATGCTGGCACTGACCCTGGTCATGGCCAATGTCTCGGCCGCTTCGGCGGCGGAGGCGTTCCCGCCGGTCGCCAGCCAGCCGGCGGACGGCACCTCCAAGACCGACCTGTGGCGCGGGGTCCGCTCCGGCGAACAGGGCTATGTCTCCATCCCCAACAAGAGCGCCGGCGTGCTGGTGCAGTCGGAAGGGGAGGCGTGGCGGTCTGTTCGCAACGGCCCGCTGTCCACCTACGGCGGCTGGGTGCTGGGGGGCATGCTCGGTCTGCTCGTGCTGTTCTTCCTGGTGCGCGGGCGCATCCGGATTGACGGCCAGAAGACCGGGCGGACCATCCAGCGCTTCAACGCCTTCGAGCGGGGGGTGCACTGGCTGACCGCCGGCAGCTTCGTCATCCTGGCCTTCACCGGGCTGAACCTGATGTACGGGCGCTACACCATCCTGCCGCTGCTGGGGCCGGAGACGTTCGCCGGCATCACCCAGTACGGCAAGTTCGCCCACAACTATCTGGGCTTCGCCTTCATCCTGGGCGTCGTCCTCATCTTCGTGATGTGGGTGAAGCACAACATCCCGGAGCGCAACGACATCACCTGGGCGCTGAAGGCCGGCGGGCTGTTCAGCAAGGGCGTGCATCCGGCGGCGAAGAAGTTCAACGCCGGCCAGAAGGTGATCTTCTGGGCGACGGTGCTGGGCGGCGCGGCGCTGGGCTTCACGGGCGTGCAGCTCCTGTGGCCCTTCTCCTTCGCCTCGCTGGCCGACCTCCAGCTCTACCAGCTGATCCACGCGGCGGTGGCGGTGGTGCTGACCGCGGTCATCATCGCGCACATCTACATCGGCTCGGTCGGCATGGAAGGCGCCTTCGACGCGATGGGCACGGGCGACGTCGAGCTCCAGTGGGCGCGCGAGCACCATTCGCTGTGGGTTCAGGAGGTCACGGGCGAGACTCCGCGTTCGCACCACGGCCGTCACCGCGCGCCCGCCGAGTGAGGACCTCACCCATGCGTTCATTCCTGATCGGCCTGCTGCTGGCCGTGGCGGTGGCCGCTCCGGCCGCCGCCCAGACCTCTCCGGCGGCCAAGCCGGCGGACGAGGTGAAGCGGATCGTCGAGCAGACCTACAATGTGCAGGTCCTGCGCGTGACCGAGGCGGCGCTTGAGGACGGCACCGCCGTCTACAAGGTCGCCGCCATGCTGCCGGGCACCGCCGGCAACGCCGCCTTCATGGTCAACACCCTGACCATCGATCCGGAAACCGGCCTGACGCTGCCGCCGTTCCGCCACCACGCGGCGGGCTACAGCCTGCCCCAGGGCGGCAGCTACGAGCCGAACCGGACCTCCAACAACCCCGCGGTCGCGCGCGGGCACACCTGGCGCTGAGGATATCCGGCGTTAAGGACACTTTGCGCCGGCACCTGTTACCCCTGACCGGTGGCTGCGAGGCCGCCGGTCTTTTCCGTTTCGGGAGGCGGTTCGGACATGGGGAGAGGGCATCACCCGCGAAACCAGCCGTGCCGCACCCGCCGCCGGCTGCTTGCGCTGGCCGCGGCCGCGCCCGTCCTGACCGCCCCCCTGCTGTCCCGTGCCGCCGACCTGATCGGCCATGGCGCCATGGTCAATGCCGTCGCCGTGTCGCCCGATGGTGCCCGCGTCCTGACCGGAAGCTGGGACTATTCGGCCATCCTGTGGGACCTCGCGTCCGGCTCCCAAATCTCCGCCTTTCACGAGCACGCCGCCGGGGTGACCGCCGTGGCCTTCCTGCCGGACGGCAAGCACGCCCTGACCGGCAGCCGCGACGCCGCCATCATCCTCTGGGACCTCAAGAGCGGGCGGCCGTTGCGCCGCTTCGAGGGGCACAGCGGCACCGTTGCCGGCCTGGCGGTGGCGCCGGACGGCGGGAGCTTCGCCTCCGCGGGCTGGGATTTCACCATCCGCGTTTGGGACCCGGAGAGCGGCGCCGCGCTGCGGGTGCTGGAGGGGCATGGCGCCAACGTCAACGCCGTGGCTTACACCCCGGACGGTGGGCGGCTGATTTCCGCCGGCTACGACTTCCAGATCCGCGTCTGGGACGCCGCGACCGGGCAGGAGAAAGCCGTTCTGGGAGGTCACGAGGGCAGCGTGAACGGACTGGCCCTGTCCCCCGACGGGAGGTTGGCGGCCACGGCGTCGAGCGACGAGACGGTGCGGTTGTGGGAGTTGGAGTCCGGCACGCTCTTGCGCACGCTCCATGGGCACAGCGGCTTCGTCACCTCCGTCGCCGTCGCGCCCGATGGCAGGACCCTGCTGTCCGGCGGGGGAGGGGACCGGCGCGTCCGGCTGTGGGACGTTGCCACCGGGCGGCAGCTCGCCTCCTTCCGTGGGCATGAGAAGCCAGTCCTGGCGGTCGCCTTCACCCCGGACGGGCAGGGCGCCCTGTCCGCCGGCTATGACGCGGTGGTCCGCCATTGGGACCTGACGAGCAAGGTGGGCGCCGACCGTCCCTGAAGCTTTTGCGGCTGGCATGAATAGCCCTCTCCCCGGAGGGGAGAGGGGAATTGAAACATGCCTCAGCTCCGCCACCGACCCTCCTTGACAGGCACTGTTCACCCATGGCCCGTTCGGCACTCCGCCGTTCCACAAGCGAGACCGCCGTCCATGACCAGCCTGAACCACCCGGCGCAGCGCCGCGCCATCATCGACACCTGCCTCGCCATGAACGGGGCGGGCGTCAACCAGGGGGCGTCGGGCAACCTGTCGGTGCGGGTGGCGGGCGGCTTCCTCATCACGCCCAGCAGCCTGCCCTACGACGAGACGACGCCCGAGGACATCGTGGAGATGGGCTTCGACGGGACCTATGTGGGCCGGCGGCGGCCTTCGTCGGAATGGCGCTTCCACAGGGACATCCTGAAGGCGCGGCCCGACGTGGACGTTGTGCTGCACACGCATTCGACCTTCGCGACGGCGCTGGCCGTCCATGGGCGAGGCATCCCCAGCTTTCATTACATGGTGGCGCTGGCCGGCGGCGATTCGATCCGTTGCGCCCCGTACGCCACCTTCGGTTCGCAGGAACTGTCCGACCACGCTGTGATGGCGCTGGAGGGGCGGCTGGCCTGCCTGCTGGCCAACCACGGCATGATCGTGCTGGGCCAGACGCTGAAAGGCGCTCTCGCCCTGGCGGTGGAGGTGGAGACGCTGGCCCGCCAATATCTCCACGCCCATTTGCTGGGCGAGCCGGTCATCCTGCCGCCCGACGAGATCGCGCGCGTCGCCGAGAAGATGCGCCGCATGAAGTACGGCCTGCCGCCCGACGAAGACGCCGCGCCGGATGACACCGCCCGCCCGCGCGAGGCCTGACGGTCAGCGACTCCCGGCGTCAGGAGGCCAGCTGGGCGATGGGGCGCAGGGGACCGACGGTGACCAGCGGGCGTTTAGCCGCACCGGCGGTGCCGACCTGGAGCGGGCGCTCCTCCGCCGGGGGCTGGTAGTAGGCGGGGAGGGCCACCGTGACGCGGGTGCCCTGGCCGGGCTCGCTCGCCACCTCGATGTCGCCGCCGAGCATGGCGGCGTAATGGCCGACCAGGGTCAGGCCGAGTCCGGCACCACGCCGCTTGGCCCCTGACCCGCCCTGGACGAAGGGCTGGAACAGCCGGGCGGTCTGGCCGGTGGCGAAGCCGCTGCCGCTGTCGGTCACGGTGAAGCGCAGCCAGGGCTCGCCGTCGCGTTCGACCCGCTCGGCGGCCAGCAGAACGGCGCCGCCCTGGGTGAACTTGCAGGCGTTGTCCAACAGGTTGAGAAGCGCCTGCCGAACCTTGCCGAAATCCGAATACATCTGGCCGAGCGCCGCGGCCTCGGCCTGGAGCGTCACCTCGTTGCCGTTGAGGTCGGCGGCGGGCAGCGTGCGCTCCCGCGCCTCGATCAGCAGCCGGTGCACGTCGAAATCCTGAAGCACGACGTCCATGTTGCCGGCCTCGATCCGCGCATAGTCGAGGATGGCGTCGACCAGGGTCAGCATCTGCTCGCCGGTCCACTGGATCTGCTCGATGTCGGTCGCCAGTTCCCCGGCGCCCAGGCGGTGCAGCTCGCCCATCAGCGACTGGCTGGAGGCGACGATCTCGTTGAGCGGCGCGTGCAACTCCTGCCCGATGTTGACCAGGAAATGGGTCTTCGCCTCGTTGGCGGCGTCGGCGCGCTCCTTCTCGCGCAGAATCTGGCCGTGCCGGTCGGCGGCCTCCTGACGATGGCGCTCGATCTCCGCGGTGTTGTCGCGCAGGACACGGACGGCGCGGGCCATGGCGGCCACCTCGTCCGCCCCCTCGTCCGGCGGCAGGGCGATGTCGGTCCGTCCGGCGGCGAGCGCGGTCACGGCGGCGGCCATGCCGGAGACCGGGCGGGCGACCCGGCGGTTGACGAACCAGACCATCGCCAACCCCGCCAGCGTCACTCCCAGCGCCGCCCACAGGGCGATGCGCAGGGTGCGCCAGGACTGGTCGGCCAGACCGCCGCGCAGTTCCGCCGCAACGGCCTCGTTGCGCTGGCGGATTTCCGCCGCCTGGGTGGCAACGGCGGCGGCGTTCGGCGTCAGCCGCTCGGCGCGCAGCCCGTCCTCGTCGGCCAGGGAGGCCTCGATGCTGTCCAGCACCCCGTCGATGCCGGCCAGCGCCGCCTCCACCTCGTCGATGGTCTGGCGGGTGCCGGGGACCCAGAGGTAGCGGTTCATCTCGGCCAGCTTGGCGCGGGCATTTCCCAGCTCGGCGCGCATGCGCAGCGAGTCGCGGTCGTCGCGCCGCGCCACGAAGCGGCCGAGATGGTCCTGCATCATCAGGATGGCGACGGTCGCGTCGCCGGCCAGCGCCGCCGAATCGACGCCGCCCGCGTCCTTCAGCCGGCCCAGCCCGGCGCGGATCTGGGAAATCTGCGGTTCCAGCACCGACTCGGTCAGCCGGGCGCGCTCGCCGCGCAGGGCGACCAGCGCCTCGAAGCCGCTCCAATAGGCGTCCAGCGCCTTGCGTGCGCCCTCCACCGACCGGCGGTCGGCCTCGCCGCCCACCATGCCGGCCAGGGCGGTCAGCCGCTCCAGCATGCCGTCGCGGCGCAGACCGGCGTCGAGCAGGCTCTGCTGATCGCCCTCGGCCAGATGGTCGCGGACGGAGACCTCCAGGTCGCGCAGCCCGATATCCAGATCGGCGGCGGTCTGGGAGGCGTCGGCGTAGCCGGAGAAGGTGCCGACCTCGCGGCTGACCCCATAGAGCGCGGCCACGCCGATCAGCGCCAGCAGAAGCACCAGACCGAGCACCACACCGAAGCCCAGCCCGATGCGCGCGGCGAGGGTCAGCTCGTCCAGGCGGCGCAGAAGGCCGAGCCCCGGAAGGGAGCGCATGAGGCGGGCCGGGGCACCGAGGGAGGGAGGGGCGTCGCCGGACCGGGGCAGGGTTCCGTTCCGCTTCACGCCACGTCCCGTACGCGCTGTCGTTCGTAAGCCACGAGATCCGGCCGAAGGTTGCGGGCGGGAAAAGCCCGACGTTGTCAGAAGCCCCTCCGTGTGCACGGACGGGTGGCGCGGATTGTAGCTTGGCGAGGCAACGGCGCAAACAGACAAGTGCGTCGGGTTCAGCCCCCTTTAAACATCCCCGGTAACGTTTCAGACCGTGCCGTGGAAGGCGTAGGCTTGCATGCCGATGCTGCCATGCTCGAACCCGGTGTGAAGCCGTTCCGTCCGCACCGCGCTGCCGGCGGCGCCGAAGGCCACGGGCAGGGGCAGGAAATGCTCGTCGGTGGGGTGGGCCGCCTTGGCATGCGGGCAGAGCGTCTTCCAGGCGGCCAGCGACGCCTCGTCGCCCGCCGTCAGCACCCCGTCGAGCCAGCCGGCGAAGTCTTCCGCCCAGCCGGCCACGTCGCGCTCGCCGAAGCGGAAATCACCGAGATTGTGGACGGCGCCGCCGCTGCCGAGGACCAGCACGCCTTCCCGCCGCAGGGGGGCCAGGGCGCGGCCGAGCGCGATGTGGTCGGCGGCGGTGGCGCCGGGCTGGACGGAGAACTGGGCGACCGGGATGTCAGCCTCCGGATACATCAGCATCAGCGGCACCCAGGCTCCGTGGTCGAGCCCCTGGCTCGGGTCCACCGCGGCGCCGGTCAGCGCGCACACACGGTCGGCCAGCGCCGGGGCGCCGGGTGCGGCGTAGCGCATCGCGTAGAGGGCGCGGGGGAAGCCGTAGAAGTCGTGGATGGTGTCCGGCTGGGCGGCTCCGCTGATCGCCGGGGTCTGGGTCGTCCAGTGGGCCGACACCGCGATCACCGCGCTCGGGCGGCCCAGCCGCGTGCCCAGACTGGCGAGGAAATGGCGGCCCGGCGAGTCCTCGATGATCAGCGTGGGGGCGCCGTGGGAGACGAAGACGCTGGGAAAGGGGGAGGCCAGGGCGGTGGCCGGCTGGGTCGTGGTCATGGAATGGGCTCCGGGTTGCCGGACCATTCCACCAAAGAAAAACCCCGGCGCCTAGGCCGGGGTTTTTCGAAAGACCGTTGCCGGTTCCGCAACGATGCGCCGGGATCGGCGATCAGTGCAGGTGCTTCGGCAGCTCGGCGATCGACTGGTCGATCAGCTTGTCCGCCTGGGCCGGCTGGATGCCGGTTTCCAGGATGCGGCGGCTGGCGTCCATGGCGATGTCGACGGTCAGGTTGCGGACCTCGGCCAGCGCCCCGGCTTCCGCCTGGGCGATGCGGTCCATGGCCTGGGCCTCGCGGCGCTTCAGCGACGCTTCGAGATCGGCGCCGGCCTGCGAGCGGAGACGGTCGGCCTCCTCGCGGGCGTGGGCGATGATGGCCTCGGCCTCCTTCAGCGCGTCGCGCTGACGGCGCTGGTAGTTGGCGAGCAGCGCCTGGGCGTCTTCACGCAGGCGCTGGGCCTCGTCCAGCTCCGCCCGGATCTTCTCGGCGCGGGCGTCGAGAAGGCCGGTGATCGCGCCAGCCGCCTTCTTCCACACCAGGGCGGCGAATATGATGAAGGCGATGGCGACCCACATTTCAGGCGTGTTCATGACCGGCGCTCCTCGATCACGGCGGCGACCGCCGCATCGGCCTGGGCCGCGTCGACGTTCAGCCCGGCCAGACGGCCGGCGACGTCACGGGCGATGTCGGCGGAGATGGAGCGGACGTTGGCGATCGCCTGCTCCTTGGCCGCGGCGATGTTCGCCTCGGCGCTGCGCAGACGCTCGGCGTTCTCGGCGTTCAACTGGGCCTGACGGGCGTGGTTGTTCGCGTCGATCTCGGCGGCCACCTGGGCGATCAGTGCCTGGGCTTCGGAACGGGCCCCGGCGAGGGACTGATCGACCTGGGCCATGGCGCCCTCGGCCTCTTCCTTGAGCGAAGCGGCCTTGCTCAGGTCGCGCGAAATGCGCTCCTGGCGCTCCTCCAGAACCTCGGCCACGCGCGGCAGCGCTTTCTTGGACAGGAGGTAGTAGAGGGTGATGAAGGTCAGCGCCAGCCAGAAGATCTGGGTGGGGAAGGTGGCGGGATTGAGCTGCGGCAGGCCGCCGGCGGCATGTTCGCCGCCATGGGCGGCTTCCGGCGCGTGCTCCGCCGTCGCCGCCAGGACGTTACCGGCAAGCACGGTCAGAGTGGCGAGCGAGGCGCCCGCAGCACCCGACCAGCGGACCAGCCGTCGCTTGGCCAACAGGTTCGGCATGGATCGGTCCCCCTAGGCAAGAATGCGGCGCCGAAACTTCGAGAGCCCGGCGCCGCGTCAGAGCGAAATATGACGTTCGCTCGGGCCTTAGGCGAACAGGATCAGGAAGGCGATCAGCAGGGCGAACAGCGCGACGGCTTCCGTCAGCGCGAAGCCCAGAATGCCGATCGGGAAGACCTTCGGCTGGACGGCCGGGTTGCGGGCGATCGAACCGATCAGGGTCGAGAAGATGTTGCCGATACCCAGGCCGACGCCGGCGAGGGCGATAACGGCCAGACCGGCACCGACGTACTTGGCGGCTTCAGCTTCCATGGTACTCATTCCTCTAGGTAAGGGTGAACTGTGGTGGAAAAGGTAAAAAGGTGATCCGGGTCGGCGCTGGGGCTCAGTGCAGTTCCAGCGCGTCGCGGATGTAGAGGCAGGTCAGGATCGAGAAGACGTAGGCTTGCAGGAACGCGACCAGGAACTCGAAGCCGGTCAGCGCGATGTTGATGGCCAGCGGGACGAGGCCGGCGAGGAAGCCGACGGCGCCCAGACCGCTGATCATCATAACCGTGAAGCCCGCGAACACCTTCAGCATGGTGTGACCGGCCATCATGTTGGCGAACAGTCGGATCGACAGGCTGACGGGGCGCATCAGGTAGGAGATCACCTCGATCGGGATGAGGATCGGGGCGAGCATCACCGGCGCGCCGTGCGGCATGAAGAAGCTGAAGAAATGCAGGCCGTGCTTCATCAGGGCCAGGACGGTCACGAACACGAACACCGTCGCCGCCAGCGTGAAGGTCACGATGATGTGGCTGGTGAAGGTGAAGGTGAACGGGATCATGCCGACGAGGTTGCCGAACAGCACGAACATGAAGATCGCGAAGACGAACGGGAAGTACGGGCGGGCGTCGTGCCCGGCGTTGTCCCGAACCATGTTCGCGACGAATTCGTAGAAGATCTCGGCCAGGGACTGCAGGCGGCCCGGAACCAGGGCGCGGCCAGACATGCCGAAGACGAGCAGCGCGTAAATCAGCGCGACCGCCACGACCATGAAGAAGGCCGAGTTCGTGAAGGACACGTCATACCCGGCGATCACGATCTGGAGGATCGGGTTGATCTGGAACTGGTGCAGCGGATCCAAGGTCGTCCTCGCTCAGTGTGCGTCGCCGTTGGGGCGCTCGTTGTCATCCTCACGGGCCCGGCGGTAGCCGGGGGCTAATCCGAGCCCGGTGATGGCCCGGTAGACATTCAGAATTCCGGCCGCCGCGCCGAGGAAGAACATGACGATCAATCCCCAGGGCGCCGTTCCGAGCCAGCGGTCGAGCAGAAGCCCGCCACCGACGCCAACGATCATGGCAGCGACCAGCTCGCTCCCGATTCGAAGGGCGATGCCGAGAGGACTCTGCGGCAGCCGGTGATATTTCCCCGGACCGCTCTGCGATTCCTTCCCTTCACGCGCCTTCTTCAGTCGGGCGTCAAGCTCTGCCAGAGACGGCGGGGGCTTTTCGTCGCTCATGTCGCTTCGTTGTCCCCGTTGTCTCGCAGCCACGCGAAAGCGGCGAGACCATACGGACAGGGCACAACCCTGTCAAGCCGCAAAACCCTTAATACAAGTGCTTGAAAACCCAACGAAACAGCGTCGAAACCTTGGTATTACCGGGTCAAAGGGTGCGGTTCCGCTCCTGTTTTCCGTCAGCCGGCAATACGGGTGCCCAGATCCTGGGCCACGCGGTCGGCGGTGGTGCCCGCCGGATACACCCCGAGGAAGCGCCCGTCGGGCCCCATCAGGTAAAGGAAACTGGAGTGATCCATCAAGTAATCCTCCGGTTTTCCGCCCTCCTGCGGCGCCTTGGCGTAATAGACCCGGTAGGCCTTGGCCGCCGCCTTGACCTGCTCCGGCGTGCCGGTCAGCCCGACCAGATTGGGGTGGAACAGCCCGACATAGTCCTTCAGATGCGCCACCGTGTCGCGCTCCGGGTCGACCGAGATGAACATCGGCTGCACCTTGTCCGCCTGGACGCCCAGCATGTCCATGGCGCGGGCCATGGTGCCGAGCTCCGTCGGGCAGACGTCGGGGCAATAGGTGTAGCCGAAGTAGATCAGCAGGTACTTGCCGCGGTAGTCGGCGTCGGTGACCGTCTTGCCGTCCTGGTCGGTCAGGGTGAAGGGGCCGCCGATGGGCACGCTGCTCTGCACGGCGCCGGGCACCGTGTTGGAGGCGTTTTCGACCTGCCACCAGGCGATGCCGGCGGCGATCACGAGCCCCACGGCGGAGGCGGCGGCGATGCGGATGAGTCGGGCTTTCATGACCGACTGGAATGGGGCGGCGCGTGGCCCAGGTCAAGAGGGCAATATGCCCAAGGCGGCGGCGCCCGGCCGTCACCAGAGGCGCCGGGCGGCCCAGCGCAGGGCCAGCGCCGCGGGGGCTGACGCCAGCGCGATCAGGGCAAGCGTGGTGCCGCTCAACCTGCCGGTGGCGGCATAGACCGCGGCGGCGGCGAGGCCGCCCGGCACCAGGGCAAGGAGCAGCCAGGCCAGGCGGGGCTTCCAAACGACGAAGTCGACCGTGGCCTTGGCCAGCAGTTGGGCAGCGATCTCGACGAGGGCATCGGCTAACATCTCATCTCCATTGCAAACCCCGCCTCGTTTCCCGTTCCTCACGCGGCCTTGCGCGTCGGCTCTCCCGGACGGGCGAGATGGTGTCCGATCCTCTTGTCGAAGCGCTGGATGTGGCCGGTCAGCCAGTCGCGGAACAGCGCCAGCAGATCGTCGCCGACCCGCGCCTCCCCGGCCTCGAAGCGCTGCTTCAACTCGGCCACGCGCTTGCGCAGGGCGTCGTGCTGCGCCTTGTGCTGGACGAAGTCGGGATAGCCCGACCGCTGCATCACCCGCTCCTCCTCCTCGAAATGCAGGACCGTGTAGGCGACGAGCTGGTCGATGGCCGACCCGATGGCCTGCGGCACTTCGCCGCCCCGGATGCGCCGAGCCGCCCGGTTGATCAGCGCGACCAGGATCATGTGGTCGTTGTCGATGTCCTCCTGCCCTACGGCCAGCGTGTCGTTCCATGGCATGAAGATGTCCTCCCCGGCGGGGGCGAAGAGGGTGGCCAGTTCCGCGCTGTTGATCGCCTCCACATTGACCAGGAAGGCGTCGACCAGGGCGCGCAGGGCCCCGGCCTGCTGTGCGAGGCTTTCGGCGGCGTCGAGCAGGCTGTTGGCGGCCTTCTCCGTCTCCAGGGCGGAAGATGAGACCTCGCCGATGCTGGTGGAGACCTGCCGCGTGCCCTGCGCCGCCTCCCCCGCGCTGCGGGCGATCTCGCCGGTCGCGGCACCCTGCTGCTGGACCGCGGCGGCGATGGAGGTGCCGATCTCGTCGCTGCGGGCGATGATCCCGGCGATCTCGCGGATGGCGGTGACGGCGCCCTGCGACGCCTGCTGCACCTCGCTGATCTGGGCGGCGATTTCCTCCGTCGCCTTGGCGGTCTGGCCGGCGAGGTTCTTCACCTCGCCCGCCACCACGGCGAAACCCTTGCCCATCTCGCCGGCGCGCGCCGCCTCGATGGTGGCGTTCAGCGCCAGCAGGTTGGTCTGGCTGGCGATGCTGGTGATGAGGTCGGCGACCTCGTTGATCTTCTGCGCGGCGTGGCCCAGCCCGTCGATGCGGTCGCTGGCCTGGCGGGAGGCGGTCACCGCCTCCATCGAGATGTGCGAGGAGGTGGCGACCTGGGTGCCGATCTCCGCGATGGCGCTGCTCAGTTCCTCGGCGGCGGCGGCGACGGTCTGCACGTTCACCGACGCCTGCTGCGACGCCCCGGCGACCGACGCCGCCTCGCGCATGTTGCGGTCGGCGGTGTCGGACAGCGAGCGCGCGGTGTTCTCCAGCGCCTGCACCGCCCGTCCGACCGTGCCGACCATGGCGCTGACCGTGGCGTCGAACCGCTCCGTCAGCCTCTCCAGGGCGCGGGCGCGCTGCCCGGTCACGCGGTGCTCCACCTGCTGGCGCTCCCAATGGCGCTGCAGGTCGATCTGGTTGTTGCGGAAGATCTCCAGGGTGCGGGCCATGACGCCGATCTCGTCGCCGCGCTGCGTGCCGGACACCGTCACCGCCGTGTCGCCGCCGGCGAGCGTCTGCATCACCCCGGTCATGGCGTGCAGCGGGCGGACGATGGCCCGGCTGACCAGCAGGGCGATGCCCGCCGCCACAAGGGCGATCAACAGCCCCAGCCCGCCGAGGAACAGGGCGGCCTCGCGGAAGGCGGCGGCCACGTCGTCCACATAGATGCCCGACCCGATCAGCCAGCCCCATGGCTCGAACCCGCGCACGTAGGAGATCTTCGGCACCGGCTCCGCCTGGCCCGGCTTCGGCCACAGGTAATCGACGAAGCCGCCCTCCGCCGCGACGCCGACGCGGGTCATTTCGACGAACAGCAGCTTGCCGTTGGGGTCGGCGGTGCGCGACTGGTCCTGCCCGTCCATTTCCGGGCGGATGGGGTGCATGATCATGCGCTGCCCGCGGTCGATGACGAAGAAATACTCCGATCCGGCATAGCGCAGCCGGCGCAGCGCGTCCTTGGCGGCCGCCTGGGCGGCGTCGCGGGTCAGGGTGCCCTTGCGCTCCATCGCCTCGTAATGGGCGACGAGGCTGTGCGCGACCTCCACCACGCTGCGGGTCTTGTCCTGGCGATCCTTCATCATCTCGGCGCGCAGGCCGAACAGGCTGACGGCGGCGATCAGGGCGAGCCCGACGGCCGCGACGCCCAGGATGACGGAGATCTTACCCTTGATGCTGATGCGCTCGAACACCTGACGTTCCTCCGGAATCTTCCTTGTTTCCAGCACACCGGCGCCGGTCCCGGACGGGGCGATGGCCATCCGGAAATTCTGCTAAATTTTTTGTTACTTTTGCTCCGCGCGCCTGATCGTCGTCAAGGCGGATCAACCCAGGGTGAGAAAACGTCGCGGGTCGCCGTCGAAAAGTTTGGAAGAGAAAGATTGCGGTGCCGTGAAAAAGAAAGGGGAGGCCCGAAGGCCTCCCGCAGTTGCGAAACGGAAGGGTGGTTGCGCGTCGGTGCCGTTCGTTTGCCGACGGCTTCAAAGCACCGTCAGCATGCTGGCGACCAGGGGGTGGCGGACGATGTCGGTGTCGCTCAGGCGGACGACGGCGATGCCCTCCACCGCTTCCAGCCGGCGCGCGATGTCGGCCAGACCCGACAGGTTGTCCAGAAGGTCCGTCTGGTCGGGGTCGCCGGTCAGGACCATGGTGGAATGCCAGCCCAGCCGGGTCAGCAGCATCTTGACCTGGGCGTAGGTGCAGTTCTGCGCCTCGTCGATCACCACGAAGGCGTTGTTCAGGGTGCGCCCGCGCATGAAGCCGACGGGCGCGATCTCGATGGTGCCGTCGGCCATCAGGGCACGCAGGCGCTTGGCGCCCAGCCGTTCGCTCAGCGCGTCGTAGAGCGGGCGCAGGAAGGGGGCCATCTTCTCGTGCATGTCGCCCGGCAGATAGCCGATGCTCTCGCCCGCCTCGATGGCCGGGCGGGACAGCACGATGCGGTCGACCTTGCCTTCCTCCAGCGCCTCCACCGCGGAGGAGATCGCCAGATAGGTCTTGCCGGTGCCGGCGGGGCCGAGCGCCACAACGAGGTTATGGTCCCTGATCGCCTCCATCAGCCTCTTCTGGTTGGGGCTCTGGGGCTTGACCTTGCGGAGATAGCTCTGGTCGCGGCGGTCGGCGCCGCCCACGGGGTCCCAGCCGGCGGCGGGGAACAGCGGGTGGACCGTCGACTCGGACGCTGAAACGGCACTGCCTTTGGTCTGGCGTCTGGCCATATCGCTCTCCTAACGTCACGTTGGTGGGCGGCGGCTCCGGGCACAAAAAAACCTCCCGCAAGGGGGAGGTCGTCGATGTTGCTGTGCAACAGGGTGGCCGGAGTCTGGCTTGCCGGTGCGAGGCGTGCGTCCCGTCGGCTGCGCCCGTCATGGGGTGCCGGCGACAATCGGACGCTCGGGAACGAAGCAGGATGCAAGCGGACCTCTTCGTCGGAATAGGAACCTCACATCACGAAGATAAGGCGCGCGGCGGCGAACGTCAGTCGAAATTGCGGGCATCGCAAAAGATTCACACAAGATGTTGTGGGTGAGCCGCAGGTGGAGGCGCGGCGGCAATGGACTACCGCCAGAGGCGGAGGGAACCCGCCGGCGCCGCGACGAGGGGATGTGTTGCGGTCGCGCAGACCATCTTTGCGGGCGCTGCGGCGAGGGAAAGATGCCGCAGCGCGAAAAGGGCATAGTCCCGCAAAACCCTTTGCCCGGCGAATCCAGTTCCATTACCATACTTTGTAGTGAGACCTTCCGCTGACGCAACACATGGACTTCCAGCCCGGACGGGGACGCCCTGTTCCGGCCCATGGCGCGTGTGTCCGGTGGTTGTCACTCCATCGGCGCCGGGAAAGGCTTGAACGGATGGGGTCCGCGCCGCTAGAACCCGGGTGGTTGACCCTTCCGCCCTGGCGCCTGGCCGATGGCTCCAGACATGCGGACGACGCGGATTCGGCAGGAACACAAGCAGGATGGCAGCGGTGAGCAGCGCCAGGCAGGGTGCCGATCGGGACGGTCCGTTCCAGTTGCGGGGCAATTCCTTCACCATGATGGTGCTGAAGGTGAATGATCCGGCGTCGCCGGACTTCTTCACCCAGCTCGCCGTCAAGGTGCGGCAGGCGCCCAACTTTTTCCGGAACGCCCCTGTCGTCCTCGACTTCGAGGAGTTGACGGAGGACACCCCGCGTTTCGACATCGCCGCCCTGGTGACCAACCTGCGCGCGCTGTACCTGCTGCCCGTCGGCTTCCGGGGCGGTCCGCGCCCCGTCCATGAGGGGGCGCTCGCCGCCGGGCTGACCCCGATGCCCGCCGGGCGCGCCGCCAAGCTGGAGTCCGCGGCAACCCCCGCCGCCGACCCGCAGGCCGGCGCCGCCCCGATCCCCGCCCCGCCGCCCGAGCCGATCTACCGTCCCGCGCTGCTGGTGACCGAGCCGGTGCGCTCCGGCCAGCAGATCTACGCCGAGAAGACGGATCTGGTCATCACCGCCCCGGTGTCCCCCGGCGCGGAGGTGGTGGCCGACGGCAACATCCACGTCTACGGCGCGCTGCGCGGCCGGGCGCTGGCCGGCGTGTCCGGCGACACCAACGCGCGAATCTTCTGTCACAGCCTGGAGGCCGAGGTCGTCTCGGTGGCCGGGCTGTACCGCGTCAGCGAGGATTTCGGGAACGACGTGCTGAAGAAGCCGGTGCAGATCTTCCTGCGCGACGGCTATCTTCACATGGAGCCCCAATGATGACGCTTTTGAGCGCTTTCTGTCGAACGGCCCTCTGTGCGAGGACGGTGTCACGCAAAGCGTGCCCGGCACAGGCCCCGATCTGCGTAACCCGGTAACCGGACCTTGGCGGCAACTTTTAGGAACGTGGGAGAAGCTCCGTTGGGCAAGATCATCGTCATGACTTCCGGCAAGGGCGGCGTCGGCAAGACGACCTCCTCCGCCGCTTTCGCGACCGGACTCGCCTTGCGCGGCTTCAAGACGGTCGTCATCGATTTCGACGTCGGGCTGCGCAACCTCGACCTCATCATGGGCTGCGAGCGGCGCGTGGTGTTCGATTTCATCAACGTCATCAACGGCGAAGCGAAGCTGAGCCAGGCGCTGATCAAGGACAAGCGCATCGACAACCTGTCGATCCTGCCGACCTCGCAGACCCGCGACAAGGACGCCCTGACCCGCGAAGGCGTGGAGAAGGTTCTGAACGAACTCTCCAAGGACTTCGACTACATCGTCTGCGACAGCCCGGCGGGCATCGAGCGGGGCGCGCTGATGGCGCTGTACTTCGCCGACCACGCGGTGATCGTGACCAACCCGGAAGTCTCCTCGGTGCGCGACAGCGACCGCATCCTCGGCGTGCTGGCCTCCCGCTCGCGCCGGGCGGAGCAGGGGCTGGAGCCGGTGACCCAGCAGCTTCTCCTCACCCGCTACGACCCGGAGCGGGTGGAGCGCGGCGAGATGCTGAAGGTCGACGACGTGCTGGAGATCCTGGCGATCCCGCTGCTCGGCGTGATCCCGGAGAGCCAGGCCGTGCTGCGCGCTTCCAACGTCGGCATGCCGGTCATCCTCGACGAGGCGTCCAACGCCGGCCAGGCCTATCTGGACTCGGTCTCCCGCTTCCTGGGCGAGGACGTCGAGCACCGTTTCGTCACGCCCCAGAAGAAGGGCCTGTTCAGCCGCCTCCTCCGGAGGTCCGCATGAGCATCTTCAGCTTTTTCCGCTCCGCCCCGCGCGCTTCGGCGGTCCAGGCCAAGGAGCGGCTCCAGATCGTCATGGCGCATGAGCGCGCCGGGCGGACCGGGCCGGACTATCTGCCGATGCTCCAGCAGGAGCTGCTGGCGGTCATCGCCAAGTACATCGACATCGACCAGAACAAGGTCGAGGTGAAGCTGGACCGCGGCGGCGACTGCTCGACGCTGGAGCTGAACATCGAGCTGCCGGCCCGCGAGGCGGCCGCCAAGGCGCTGAAGGAAAGCGCCAAGCTGGCGGTGGCCGGCAACCGGCCGGCGGCCAAGGACGGCGACGAGTCTGATGCGGTCAAGCTGGCTGCCGGCGGCTCCCTGACCAACGGCGGCGTCAAGAAGCGCCGCTGAGCGTCGGGCACGTGCCGAAGTGCATTCACGGTGCCCCACCCTAACCCTCCCCCGCTCTCGCAGGGGAGGGAACGTCTTTCTCCCTCCCCTGCGTCAGCTCTCGCGCAAACCGAAGGTTCGCGCTGACGCGGCAGGCGGACCTTTGGTCCGCCGAGAGCGGGGGGGGCCGGGGTGGGGGCACGGCTTCACGACGCCCTCACGTGCCGTTCTCCCGGTCATAGGCCTCCACTCGCCCGCAGGCTGGACTTCCGTGCGGGTTTACCTCCGCTGTTCGAAGAGGTATCAACGGATTGGAGCCCGTCAGGGACCGGCCCTCGCGGGCCAAACCCTCACCGGGCGGCGTTGCGGCAGTGAGGGAGTGGCGGCCGATGTTCTTCGAATGCTCGCGGCTGATCGACGGCAACCAGCCGCGCCTGTCCAACGGCATCACCGTGACCGACGTCGACGGTGACGGGGCATTCGAACTGGTGGTCACGGGCTACGCCACCAACAACCTCATCCTCAAATGGGACGGCTCCCGGCTGGTGGACATCGCCGGGCCGCTGCTGGCCGACGCCTCTGGCTGCGCGGTCGCCATCGCCGCCGCCGACGTGGACGGCGACGGGCGGGAGGAACTGTACGTTCTGAATTCCGACCGGGCGAGCGGACCGAAGGAGATGGGCGACCGGCTGTTCGCCTGCTTCGGCAAGCACTGGCTCGACCTGCTGGCCCAGCCGGAGAACGCCGGCATGGCGAACCGCGTCGCCGGGCGGTCGGTGGTCGCCATGGACCGGCACGGCCATGGCCGCTACGGATTCGTCGTGGCGGCGGACGGCGGCCCCTTTCGCCTGTTCGAACTCAGCCGGCGCGGGCGGCTGGAGGACGCGGCGGAGGACGCGGGCATCGACCTGATCGGCGCCGGGCGCGGGCTGCTCGCCCTGCCGTTCCTGTCCGACCGCGTGGACCTGTTCGCCTGCAACGAGGGTGGTCCGAACTTCCTGTTCCGCAACCTGGGCGACGGCACCTACGAGGAGATCGCCGAGGAGCGGGGAGTCGCCGATTCGCGCTTCGCCGGGCGGGCGGTGGCCGCGGTGGACGGGCCGGGTTACGGCGGGTTCGGGCTGCTGGTCGGCGCCTGGGAGGGGCCGCAGCGCCTGTTTGTCCAGCGCTCCGGCGGCGGCTTCGTGGACGAGGCCGATCCGGAGATGTCCTTTCCGGGCCGGGTGTCCAGCGTGATCGCCGCCGATTTCGACAACGATGGTTACGAGGAGCTGTTCTTCAACCTGCACGGCGAGCCCAACCGCCTGTTCGGCTGGCGCGACGACCGCTGGCAGCCCATCGAACTCGGCGACGCGCTGGAGCCCAAGGGGCTGGGGACCGGAGCCGTGGTGGCCGACATCGACGGCGACGGGCGGCTGGAACTCCTTATCGCGCACGGCAATGGGGTGGGCGGCGGGCATGGCGGCGGGCATGGCGGCGGATCGCCGCAGCCCCTGTCGCTCTACCGCACGGCGGCGAACCACAACGGGTGGCTGCGCGTGCTGCCGCTGACACCCTACGGCGCGCCGGCCCGCGGCGCCGTGGTCACTTGCACGGCCAACGGTCGGCGGCAGCGGCGGTCCGTCTGCGCGGGCTCGGGCTATCTCTGCCAGATGGAGCCGGTGGCCCATTTCGGGCTGGGCAGCGCCCGCGCGGTGGAGCGGCTGGAGGTGCACTGGCCGGACGGCATGACGGCCATCGTCGAAAACCCGCCGATCGGCCGGCTGCTGACCGTTCCCTATCCGCCGGAGTGAGCTGGCGGCACATTGTTGCGTCCGGTCAACGGTTGAGCGATGTCGGACGGACGGTTGAGCTGAATCATATTTCCGTCCGGCAACAAATTTAATCTTTTGTATAACCTGCGTGGTCTTTATTTTGCGGCGTCCGCCAGTGCCCGACGGGAACGCGCGGATGGGGAGATGTACGCCCTGTAACCGACCGCGAACCAATAAGGGGGCGCCGGGCTCTCGGCCCGCGACCGCAGGCACATGGCACACAGCGCTGTTCTCAGTCCCGGCCCCCGCGACCGGACCCTGACCGGGGTCGAGCGGTTCTTCGACGCCGATGAGGTGATCGTTTCCAAGACCGACCTGAAGGGCCGGATCACCTACGCCAACCGGGTGTTCCAGCGCGTGGCCGGCTACAGCGAGGCGGAGCTGATGGGTGCTCCGCACTCCATCGTCCGCCATCCGGACATGCCGCGCTGCGTGTTCAAGCTGCTGTGGGACACGCTGGGGGCGGGCCAGGAAATCTTCGCCTACGTCGTCAACCGGGCGCGCAACGGCGACCATTACTGGGTCTTCGCCCACGTCACCCCCAGTTACGACGTCAACGGTCGGCTCGTCGGCTACCACTCTTCACGCCGGGTGCCGGACCGCGGCGCCATCGACAAGGTGGTGCCGCTCTACCGCACGCTTCTGGACATCGAAAACCGCCATGAAGACCGCAAGCAGGGCATGAACGAGGCCTTTGCCACCGTTGTCGGGCTGCTGACGGAGAAGGGGATCGGGTATGACGAATTCGTCTTCTCTCTCTAAGGCGTTCGGGCTGGGGGCGGTCGCCGCTCTGCTCGTCGCAGCGCTGTTGGTGACCGATTCGCTGGACGTCGGCGGCGCGCCGCTGCGCATCGGGATCGGGGCCGCGGCGCTGGCCGCGCTGGTCGGCGTCATGCTGTGCATGGTGCGCGCCCGCGCCGCGGTGGGGCAGGCGGTGGCCGTTTGCCAGGCGGTGTCGCGCGGCGACTTCGAGGCGCGGGTCGTCAACGTGCGGGAGAAGGGCGACCTCGGCGAGCTGATGCACGCCCTGAACGACTCGATCGACCGCACCGACGCCTTCATCCGCGAGGCCACCGCCTCGATGAGCTACGTGTCGGCCAACAAGTACTTCCGGCGCATCGTGCTGAAGGGCATGCAGGGCAATTTCCTGCACGCATCGCGCACCATCAACACCGCCACCGACGCCATCGCCGTCAAGGTGAAGGGCTTCGCCGGGGTGACCGACCGCTTCGAGACGCAGATCCGCGCGGTGTGCGAGCAGGTGTCCGGCACCGCCCACCAGCTGGAGATGTCCGCCCGCACCATGGAGACCGACGCGCAGACCGCCACCGGCAAGGCGTCCTCGGTGGCCGCCGCCGCGTCGCAGACCGGCTCCTCGGTTGGCAGCGTCGCCGTCGCGACGGAGGAGCTGTCGGCGTCCATCCGGGAGATCGCCCGGCAGGTGGAGGAGGTCGCCAAGGTCGCCGCCAACGCTGCGGGCGAGGCCGAGCGCTCCAACGCCCTGATTGCCGATCTGTCGGGGGCCGCCAAGACGGTGGGCGAGGTGGTCACTCTCATCAACGACATCGCGTCCCAGACCAATTTGCTGGCGCTGAACGCCACCATCGAGGCGGCCCGCGCCGGGGAAGCCGGAAAAGGCTTCGCCGTGGTGGCGCAGGAGGTCAAGCGGCTGGCCGACCAGACCGCCAAGGCCACTGGCGACATCGCCGGGCAGATCGCCGGCATCCAGTCCTCCACCGACGTGGCGGTCGCCTCCATCGTCGGCATCGGCCACACCATCCAGGACATCAACCAGATCGCCGGCGGCATCGCCGCGGGCATCGGCCAGCAGGGCTCGGCGATCCGCTCGATCGTCAGCAACATGGATCAGGCGGCGGCCGGCACCCGCGCCGTCACCGAGGATATCCAGGACGTCACCACCGCCGCCGAGCGCACCAGCGGCACCGCCCACGAGGTGTTCGCCGCGTCGGAGCGGATGAGCGTCCAGGCCGACCGCCTGACGCGCGAGGTCCAGCTTTTCCTGGACGAGATGCACAAGGTCGCCTGAAGCGATCTTGTGCGATCCGCTGCTTATTTGTCCCAGAAATTGCGCTTGCTTATAAGGTGGGCATTGATTAGCCGCCGGGCATTTGCTTGTATGCTGAGCAGTGCCGGAGCGGCGGGCGGGGGCTATGCGACCTTTTGCCTCATTTTTTAGGAGAAACCGGTGCTTTTGTTGCGGCGCACGCGATGCGCGGGGTGCGGTGCGGCAAGGCCGGCGCCGCAGGTGATTGTTCGGACTCCAATATGACGCCGAATTCATCACAATTTCGAAACTGACATCTCAAAGACGTTGAGCCTGTGACCGTGACGCCGCCCGAAAACGCAGGCGTTCCGCGGCTTTGCGCGTCCCGATGGTTCCAAGCGGGCGTTTGGCACAGCGTTTGATGGTTAGACGTCTAAAAAAGATATCCCACCCAAACTCACAGAGGTGTTCGGGATGAGTGTGGCCGGAAACGAACTGTTCGAGCTTTCCCGGGGCGTCCTGGATGTCGCCTCCCGGAAGGTGTCTTTGATCGAAGACATCACCCGCCGCACCAAGATGCTGGCGATGAACGCCCTGATCGAGGCGTCGCGGGCCGGCGACGCCGGGCGGGGCTTCGCGGTGGTCGCGAACGAGGTCTCCGAGATCTCCAAGCAGGTGAACACCATCACCAAGGAACTGCGGTCGGAGATCGTCTCGCGCGTCGACCACCTGACCACCACCGGCAGCGCCATGGTGCAGGAGATGCACGGGCGCCGTCTGGCCGACCTGTCGCTGAACATGATCGAGATCATCGACCGTAACCTGTACGAGCGGTCCTGCGACGTGCGCTGGTGGGCGACCGACAGCGCGGTGGTGGACTGCGCCGCCGAGCCATCGGAGGACAGCCGCCGCCACGCCTCGCAGCGGCTGGGCGTGATCCTGGAATCCTACACCGTCTATCTCGACCTGTGGATCGCCGACCTGAAGGGGGAGGTGATCGCCACGGGCCGTCCGGGCCGCTATCCCGGTGCCCTGGGCGCCCGCGTGGGTGACGAGGGGTGGTTCCGCCAGGCGCTGGCCACGCGCAACGGCGGCGAGTTCACGGTGGGCGACGTGGCGCGCAACGGCCGTCTGGAGGACCGGGTGGTCGCCACCTACGCCACCGCGATCCGGCGCGGCGGCGAGGCGGATGGCGATCCCATCGGCGTGCTGGGCATCTTCTTCGACTGGGAACCGCAGGCCGCCGCCGTCGTCCAGGGCGTCCGGCTCGAGGATGAGGAGCGCTCCCGCTCGCGCTGCCTTCTGCTCGACGCGCGGCACCGGGTGATCGCCTCGTCCGACGGGCGCGGCATCCTCAGCGAGACCGTCCAGCTCCGCCGCAGCGGGGAGAGCATGGGCCATTACGCCGACGCCGCCGGGCGCACCTACGGCTACGCGCTGACGCCGGGTTATGAAACCTACAAGGGGTTGGGCTGGTATGGGGTGATCGTGCAGGACCCGGACCCGCGCCAGCAACAGGCGCCCACAACCGCCGGTATGAATGGGCGCGTGGGAATGAACGGGGCCGGGCTCCACGGGTAAGGCTGGCATTCCGACCCTGCTCTGGTCATCGCGGCGGGTTTGCTTACACTTCGGGTCCGCCGCGTTGCTGGAGAGTTTCATGTCGTCCACCGCCCGCCGTCTTTACGTCCGCCGCGATACCTTCCCCATCGCGGGGACCTTCCGCATATCGCGCGGCGCCAAGACCGAGGCCGAGGTCGTGGTTGCCGAGGTGGTCGAATCCTGCAAGCGGGGCCGTGGGGAATGCGTGCCCTACGCCCGCTACGGGGAGTCGCTGGACGAGACCGTCAAGACGCTGGAGTCCCTGGCCGGGGCGGTGGCTGACGGGCTCGACCGTGAGCGGCTGCGCGCCCTCCTGCCGCCGGGGGCCGCGCGCAACGCGCTGGACTGCGCGCTGTGGGACCTGGAGGCCAAACAGGCGGGCAAACCGGCCTGGCGGCTCGCCGGCTTGCCCGACGCACCGAAGAAGCTGACCACCTGCTACACGCTGAGCGTGGACGAGCCCGCGGCCATGGCCGCCTCCGCCAAGACGCGGGCGGCGGACCATCCGCTGCTGAAGATGAAGCTGACCGGGGAGGGCGATCTCGACCGCGTGCGTGCGGTGCGCGAGGCCGCCCCGGCCACCCGCCTGATCGTCGACGCCAACGAGGCCTGGACGCTGGAGATGCTCCACCGCTTCGCCCCGGTGCTGGCCGAACTGGGGGTGGAACTGATCGAACAGCCGCTGCCCGCCGGCGAGGACGAGGCGCTGCGTGGCATCGACTGCCCGGTGCCGCTGGGCGCCGACGAGTCCTGCCACGGGCTGGACTCGCTCGACCGACTGAAGGGCATCTACCGGGTGGTGAACATCAAGCTGGACAAGACCGGCGGCCTGACCGAGGCGCTGCTGCTGAAGCAGGCGGCGCAGGAGGCCGGTTTCGACATCATGGTCGGCTGCATGGTCGCCACCTCGCTGGCCATGGCGCCGGCTGTCCTGCTGGCCCAAGGGGCGCGCTATGTCGATCTCGACGGGCCGCTGCTGCTGGCCGAGGACCGCACGCCGGCCCTGCATTACGACGGCGGCACGCTGTGCCCGCCGGCCCCCGAACTCTGGGGATGAGCGTCCCGGCCGGCAACCTGCTGGCGGGCCTGCCGTCCGGGAGCTTGCCGCCTGATGCTTTGCCGGGCGAACTTTTCACGACATTGACGGACACGGCGGCGGCGTCCGGGACGGTGCGGATCGAACGCATCCTGTCCACCGGTCAGGCATCGCCGGAAGGCTTCTGGTACGAACAGGACTGGGACGAGTTCGTGCTCGTCGTCCAGGGCGCGGCCCGGCTGCAGCTTGAAGGCGAGGCGGAGCGCGCGCTCGGCCCCGGCGATTGGGTGATGATCCCCGCCCGGCGGCGCCACCGCGTGGCTTGGACCGATCCCGACGCCCCGACCGTCTGGCTGGCCGTCCACATCGGCGAACCGAAACCGCCGCACAAAATGGGGCAGGGGGAAACCGCATGACCATTGACATCGCGCGCGCCCGCGCGGAGACGCCGGGAACCCGGCACGTCGTTCATCTCAACAACGCCGGGGCCGCCCTGCCGCCGCAGCCGGTGCTGGACGCCGTGACCGCGCATCTGGCGCTGGAGGCCACCATCGGCGGCTACGAGGCGGCCGAGCACGCCAACGAGCGGCTGGAGGGCGTCTACGACTCCGTGGCCCGCCTGCTCGCCTGCTCGCGCGACGAGGTGGCGCTGACGGAAAGCGCGACGGCGGCTTGGGGCATGGCCTTCAACGCGCTGGCCGCCCTGCCGGGGGAAGGCTTCCGGCCCGGCGACCGCATCCTGACGGCGCGCGCCGAATACGCCGCCAACCTGATCCCCTTCCTGCAGGCCTCCCGGCGCACCGGCGTGGCGGTCGAGGTGATCCCCAGTGACGGGACCGGCCAGACCTCCGTCGCGGCGCTGGAGGCGATGATCGCGGAGCCGGGGAAGGGACCGGTCCGGCTGATCGCCATCACCCACATCCCGACCAACGGCGGGCTGGTCAACCCGGCGGCCGCCATCGGGCGGGTGGCTCGGCGGCACGGCATCCCCTATCTGCTCGACGCCTGCCAGACGGTCGGCCAGATGCCGGTGGACGTCGAGGACCTGGGCTGCGACTTCCTGTCGGCGACCGGGCGCAAGTTCCTGCGCGCGCCGCGGGGCACCGGCTTCCTCTATGTCCGCAAGGAGTGGCTCGACCGCATCGAGCCGTACACGCTGGACCACAGCGGCGGCGCGCTGGCCGGGCCGGACCGCTACACCATGCGCCCCGACGCCCGCCGCTTCGAGCTGTGGGAGAGCAACATTGCGGCCCGGCTCGGTCTGGGGGTGGCGGTGGACTACGCGCTGTCCTGGGGGCTGGAGGCGATCCGCGACCGCGCTTTCGCGTTGGCGGACAGGCTGCGGCGCGGTCTGGGGGCGCTTCCCGGCGTGACGGTGCGCGATCTCGGGGCGGAGCGCTGCGCCATCGTCACCTTCACGGTGGACGGCCGTGAACCGCGCGCCATCAAGGCCGCCCTGCGCGGCCAGGAGATCAACCTGTCGGTGTCCTCCGCGCCCTCGACCCCCTTCGACATGGACGCCCGCGGCCTGACCGAGGTCGTCCGCGCCTCTCCCCATTATTACAACGACGAGGCGGAGGTGGAGCGGCTTCTGGCGGCGGTGACGGCGCTGTAGGCGCTACAGCACCGACTCCACGACCTCCGCCACCCCGTCCGCGTAGCGGTCCCAGGTCAGCCCGGCCAGGAAGGCGGCGCCCGTCCGCCCGATGGCCGCGGCGCGGTCGCGGTCGGCCCACAGCCCTTCCAGCGCCCCGACGATCTCCTCCACGTCGCTCTCGCCCCAGCCCTCGGTGCCGAAGGAGGCCTGGACGGTGCCCTGCCGGGTCAGCGGCACGCAGCGGTCCGCCCCGATCAGGTCGAGATGCCCGGTGTTGGCCGACAGGATGGCGGGCACGCCGCAGGCCATGCACTCCATGGCGACGAGGTTGGTCCCGCCCTCGCCGCGGTTGGGGAACAGGCCGACGTCGACCTCGCGCAGGATGCGGGCCATGTCGGCGTTGGGCACCGGGCCGAGGTCCATCACCTGATCGGCGCGCAGCCCATTGGCGATGGCCCAGCCGGCCCCGTCGAACTGCCCGTTCTCATGGAAGCGCACCGGCGCCACGGCGGGGTTGGCCTCCAGCGAGCGGGCGCTCTCCGGCCAGGGGTTGTGCCACGCCGTGAGCAGCAGCGCCTCGGGATGGCGCTCGGCAAAGGCGCGGAAGCCGAGCAGGGCGAGGTCCTGCCCCTTGCGGAACTCCGGCTTGCCGCCGGAGAAGACCACGAAGCGGTCCTTGAACCAGCCGACCTTGGGCGCCGGGTGGAAATGGGTGGGATCGACGCCTTGCAGGACCGTCCGCACCCGCCCGACGCCGGCGCCGGTCAGCACCCGCTCGACGAAGCTGGACCCGGCAACGATGGCCGCGCAGGACTCCGCCCGCGCCCGGCCCTCCGCGTCAATGGCGCTGTCCTCCAGATAGCAGACGCCGACAGTGGGCTGGCCTTTCAGGGTCACGCCCTCCACCGACCGGCTGCCGACGAGGTTGTTGCCGAGCCCGCGCATCACCGGCACCGACACCCCGACCTCCTGCCCCGCATGGGGCGCGATCTGCCGGCAGAGCGCCTCGGACTCGCGGACGAAGCCGGCCATGCGCCGCCATTCCAGCGGGGACAGCGCGATGTCCTCCAGCCGCAGCGGCAGCGAGCAGACTGGCACCAGCCGCCCGCTGCGCGTCCAGCTCAGCGCCAGCTGCAGCCCGTTGACACCCCATCCGCTGTAGCTGGACAGGCCCCATTGGATGACGGCGGGCTGGGCGGTGGGCATGGTTCGTCCTTCGGGCTGATTTTTCCTCTCCCTTCCAGGGAGAGGGTGGCCCGGAGGGCCGGGTGAGGGGGGTGCGCTTTGCGGGAAGTCCGGCGAAAGCGCAACCCCCTCACCCTAACCCTCTCCCCAGAGGAGAGAGGGGGAAAAAACAGAGGGAAGACTGGAAAAATCAACCATGCCGCGCGGTGGGAGAGACGTCACCCATGGACTCCGACACCGGGGCGTAGGGTTCGTCCATCAACCCCTCGACCTTGGCGGCCATGATGAAGTCGTTCTCGTGCAGGCCCCTGATCTTGTGCGTCCAGAAGGTGACCGTGCAGTGGCCCCAACCATAGAGGATCTCGGCGTGGTGGCCTTCCGCCTCGCACAGGTCGCCGACGCGCATCGCGAAATGCTGCGCCTCGCGGAAGTTGGAGAAGCGGTAGTCGCGCTCCAGCCGGTCGGGGTTCGGCTTGATCGACCAGCCGGGCACATGCACCAGATAATTTTCGGCCATGGCGCGGTCCATCGGGGGGATGCCGCCGCGGCAGGGTTCGCAGCTCTTTCCGGTCAGTTCTTGCTGTGTCGCCATCTCGTGCCCTCCGGTGTTGTTGGTTCGGACTCCTCGTTTTGAACAATGCTGGGGCCGAAGCCTCGCGGCGGCAAGCCTCACGACCAACCATGGACGCGCGCATGACGGACCTGCCCTTCGCCGACTACCAGCAGCCCACGAAGAGCGCCGCCGGGCCGCGCCTCGCCATCGTGGGGGAGGCGCCGGGGGCGGAGGAGGCCCGGCGGGGCGTGCCCTTCGTCGGGCGCAGCGGCCAGTTGCTCGACGAGACGCTGAAGGCGGCGGGGGTAGAGCGGGCGGAATGCCTGGTCGCCAACGTCTTCCGTTACCAGCCGCCGGGCAACAAGGTTGGCCATTTCTTCGCCTCCCGCACCCGCGCGAAGAAGGAGGGGCGGGCGCTGGACGAGCGCTGGGGGCCGTTCGGCACCTCCGACTGGGTGCTGGCGGAGTTTTCCGGCGAGATCGAGCATCTGCAACGGACGCTGGAGGACTTTTCCCCCCGCGTCATCGTCGCGCTGGGCCGCACGCCGCTGTGGGCGCTGACCGGGCTGAACGGGATCATGCAGCTGCGCGGCACGGTCCAGCCCTGCCGCCTCGTGCCGGGGGCGGAGGTGGTCGCGACCTTCCATCCCAGCTACATTTTGCGCGGCCAGCTCGCCGAACAGCCGACCTTCCTGGCCGACCTGAAACTGGCCGCGTCGCGGCTTACGGCCTGAGCGCCGTTACGCCCGCTCCGCGGCTTCCGCCAGACCGAGGAAGGCGGGAAGTTCGTGGATGATGACGTAGGTCGGGATGGGAGCCAGGAAGTCGCGCATCCGCCCCTTCTCCATGAAGCGCTTGCGGAAGCGGGAGTGGGTGAACAGGGTGCCCAGCTTCGGCACGATGCCGCCCGCGATGTAGATGCCGCCGCGCGCGCCCAGCGTCAGCGCGAGGTTGCCCGCCACGGTGCCGAGCATGGCGCAGAACATCTCCACCGCCTCCACGCAATGCGGGTTGGTGTTGGCGGTCGCCGCGTCCGACACCTGGGCCGGGGTGAAGGGTTCCGGCTCCTGGTGGTCGAGGACGCACAGCGCCTGATAGAGGTTGACCAGACCCGGCCCGGACAGCACCCGCTCCGCCGACACATGGTCGAAGCTCTTGCGGAGCTGGGCCAGCACGGTGCTCTCGCGGTCGCTGACCGGGGCCATGGTGACGTGCCCGCCCTCCGCGGCGAGCGCGGTCCAGCCCTCCGGGCCGGGCACCAGCCCTGACACGCCCAGCCCACTGCCCGGCCCGATCACCCCGACGACGCGGCCCGGCACCGGCGCTCCCTCGCCCACCTGACGGACGTCGGCGGCGGTGAGGCGGGGCACCGACAGGGCGACGGCGGTGAAGTCGTTGATGACGGCCAGCCGCTCCAGCCCCAGCCTGCCGCGCACCTTGGCCGTGGAGAAGGACCAGCCGCGATTGGTCATCAGCACCTCGTCGCCGGTCACCGGACCGGCGATGGCGAAGGCGCCGCGGCTGGGCCGGGCGTCCGGGGGCATGCCGCCCAGATAGGCGAGCGCCGCCGCCTCCAGCGACGGGAAGTCAGCGCAGCGCAGCACGCGCGAACCGTGGATGCCCGTGCCGTCGATCAGGCCGAAGCGGGCGTTGGTGGCGCCGATGTCGGCGACCAGGGTGACGGGGCCGGAAGCGGCATTGCTGTCTGTGGTCATGAAATCAGTTTCACCCGTACGGCGCGCGCGTCAAGGCATCGACGTAGCTTTCCCGCCACCAGCCGATGTCGTGGCTGCGCAGGATGCGCATCATGGCGGCGTGGCGCTCCTTGCGCTCGGGCAGCGACATGGTCAGGGCGCGCTGCAGGGCGTCGGCCACCGCCTCGATGTCGAAGGGATTGACGATCAGCGCCGAATCGAGTTCCCGCGCCGCTCCGGCGAAGGTGGACAGCACCAGCACGCCGGGGTCGTCGGCGTCCTGGCAGGCGACATACTCCTTGGCGACGAGATTCATGCCATCACGCAGCGGGGTGACCAGCCCGACATGGGCGGTGCGGTAGAAGCCGGCCAGCACGCGCCGCCCGAAGCTCTTGTTCAGGTAGCGGATCGGCATCCAGTCGAACTCGGCGAAGCGTCCGTTGATGCGGCCCGACAGCTCCGACAGTTCGCGTTTGATGGCGATGTATTCGGGCACGTCCTCCCGGCTCGGCGGCGCCACCTGGAGGAAGGAGACGCGGTTGCAATGCTCCGGATAGGTCAGCAGCAACTGCTCGAAAGCCTGGAAGCGCTGCGGCAGGCCCTTGGAATAGTCCAGCCGGTCCACCCCGATGATCAGCCGCCGCCCGACGAGGCTTTCCTTCAGCCGCTGGGTGTGGCGGGAGCGGGCGGCGATCTCGGCGATGCCCACTAGGTTTTCGGTGTCGATGCTGATGGGGAAGGCGCGGGCCAGCAGCGTGCGGCCGAAGGCGTGGATCAGCATGCCGCCTTCGGGGCCGCGGTCCTCCACCTCGCCGTCCAACTCCTGCCGGATGTAGTCGGCGAAGCTGCGCAGGTCCACCTGGGTGTGGAAACCGACGAGGTCGTAGGCGCACAACTCCCGGATCAGTTCCCGGTGGTTCGGCAGAGCCACCAGGATCTCCGGGGCCGGAAAGGGGGTGTGCAGGAAGAAGCCCATGCGCTGGGTGCAGCCGCGTTGGCGCAACTCCTCCCCGAAGGGAATCAGGTGGTAGTCGTGGACCCACACCATGTCGTCGGGACGCAGCAGCGGGACCAGCTTCTCCGCGAAATAGCCGTTGACCCGCTTGTAGCCTTCGCGCGTGCGGCGGCTGACCTCGATCAGGCCCACGCGGTAGTGGAACAGCGGCCACAGCGTCTGGTTGGCGAAGCCGTTGTAATATTCCTCGAAGTCGCGGCGGCTGAGGTCCAGCGTCGCGTAGGTCAGGCGCCCGACGTCGGTGCGCCGGGGCTCGCTCTGCGACTCCTCCTCGACCACCGTTCCGCTCCAGCCGAACCAGATGCCGCCGGTCTTCTTCAGCGCGGCTAGCACGGCCACGGCGAGGCCCCCGGCGGCCTGCTTGCCTTCGTCGATGGGGGCGACGCGGTTGGATACGACGACCAGTCTGCTCACGTGGGTGGTTCTCCGGTGCCGGACGGCCGCTTGAGAAAGCGGCCGAATGGCGCGTGGCGGGGCGCACCCCGGGACGCGCAGGGACGAAACGACCGTGTCGGGGGTTGGTTCCCTATCGGTCGAATGGGTTATGCCGAAGGACCGGGGTGGGTTGGCGGACGCGCCGCCAGCCCCAGATTGTGCGGGAGCAGAGCCGGGATTCTGTGTGCAATGCAGCATAATCGGCTGTTTGCGCTGCGCCGTAGCTTTGTCTTATCCTTGGTTAAACCATTGAATGACATGAAAAAACATTTTCCCTCTTGATCCCTGAGCGGGGCTTCATCATATTGTGCAGTGCGGCATCGGTCGTGTCTGCGACGCGGGCGATGCCGTAACGCACTTCTTGGGCGTTTCCTCCCTAGACTCGGGCCGGGGCCTTTGCCCCGGCCTTTTTTTGTGCGCGGCCCGGTGCGCGGAGGGCTGTTCAGCGCGGGGCAAGGGGGTTGGGCGGCAGGTGGGCGATGTTGTCCACCATCTCGTGCATGTGCCGGGTCAGGACGGTCAGGAAGGGCAGACGCGACAGCGTGGCCTCGTCCATGTAGAGGTCGCGGCTGATCTCGATCTGGAGCACGTGGATGCCCTGGCGCGGGCGCCCGTAATGGCGGGTGGTGTAGCCGCCGGCATAGGGCGCGTTGCGGCTGACCGTGTAGCCCAGGCCGCGCAAAAAGCGCTCCGCCGTCTCGGTGACCGAGGGGGCGCAGGAATTGCCGAAGCAATCCCCCAGCACGATGTCGCTGCGCCGGTTGTCGCGGTCGCCCAGACCGGGGGATGGCATGGAATGGCAGTCGATCAGCACCGCGTGGCCGAACCGGGCGCGGGTGTCCTCGATCAGACGGCGCAGCGCGGTGTGGTAGGGGGTGTAGCACTGCTCCACCCGCCGCACCGCTTCGGAAAAGCGCAGCTTGCCGCGGTAGATGTCCTCTCCGTTGGCGACCACGCGCGCGATGGTGCCCAGCCCGGCGGCCACGCGTGGCGAGCGCGTGTTGACGTAGGGCGGCAGGGGGTCCGCGAACATCTCCGGGTCCAGCTCGTAGGCTTCTCGGTTGACGTCCAGGAAGGCGCGGGGGAACAGCGCGCGGATCAGCGGTATGCCCAGCGCCGGGGCGCCCGCGAAGATCTCGTCGACGAAGCAGTCTTCCGATTTGCGCAGCGCGCGCGGGTCAAGCCGTGCCGCCGCCAGGAATTCGGCCGGATAGCGGTTGCCGCTGTGCGGCGAGGCCAGCACCAGCGGCTTTGTCTGTTCGTCCGGGGCCAGAAGTTCGAAGGCCGGCTCCGGTGTGGCGGCGTCGACGGAAGCATCCATGGCAATGTGATGTAGTGGACCCGGGCGGCTCTGTCACGCACCGTCCCGCTCACGCCCCAACAGATGTGAGGCGCGGCTTGTCCCTTCGGCGGAAAAAATGACGGTGTCCGCCGACGGACGGCAAAAAAGTGAAATCCAGGCTTGCCAGACCTCGGGGATGATGGTACACCCCACGCCCACGCCGGACGGGACGCAAGACGGATGCCGAACCCCGAACCGACCGGCGACACGGATGGGCGCGTAGCTCAGCGGGAGAGCACTACGTTGACATCGTAGGGGTCACAGGTTCAATCCCTGTCGCGCCCACCATCCTCGAAGGCCGGAACCCAGACGGGTTTCCGGCCTTCGCCATATCTGGACCATGCAACTCTGCCGGACGACCGGCCCTCGCCCTGGTGGGCAAGGGCCTTGCGGCCTTGCGCGTCACGCCGCGCTGCGGTCCGGCGCCATGCCGCGCGTCAGGATCGCCAGATCGCGGTCCAACGTCGGCTGGTCGGCCTCCGGCACGCAGAACTTCACGTGCAACTGCCCCGGTTCGCAGGCGTTCACCGTGAAGGGCACGGGGCGGGACAGGCCGGGGGCGCGCAGGGTGCCGGGGGTGCCCGCCGTTATCATCGGCGCGTCCACGATCATCGCGCCGCCGGACGACAGGTTGGCGATCCGCGCCTTGCTGCCCGTACCGGCACCGGCGCCGTCGATGGTGCAGGGCAGGTCGATCTGGAAGCGTGCCTTGCGGCGGCGGTCGACGTCGCTGGTCGCCGTGCGGACGACGCGCACCAGGACGCTCTGCAGATCATCGATGCTCTGCGCCACGTCCCCGGCGGCGGCGCGCATGCCGTCGGCCCGCTCGCCGGTCTGGTTGGCCTCGTCGGACACCAGGGCGATGCGGCTGGACACCTCCTGCGCGGCGTGGCTGGTCTCGTTGACCGTGCGGGCGATCTCCTGGGTGGCGGCGTCCTGCTCCTCGACCGCGGCGGCGATGGACGAGGAAATGTCGGAGACCTGGTCGATGGTCGCGGCGACCTCGCCCACCCGGTCCACGGCCTGCCTGGTGACCGACTGCACGTCGGTGATGAGCGTGGCGATCTCCTCGGTGGAGCGGGCGGTCTGGTGGGCGAGGTTCTTGACCTCCTGCGCGACCACGGCGAAGCCCTTGCCGGCCTCGCCGGCGCGGGCCGCTTCGATGGTGGCGTTCAACGCCAGCAGGTTGGTCTGGCTGGCGATGTCGCCGATCAGGCGGGCGACGGCGCCGATGCGCTCCACCGCCTCCGACAGATGCCCGATGATCGCGCTGGCGGAACCGGCCTTCTCGACGGCCTGTCCCGTCACCGATACCGACGCCGTCACCTGCCGACCGATCTCCCGGATGGAGGCGGACAGTTCGTTGGCCGCGGCGGCGACGGTCTGGGCGTTGGCCAGAGCCTGGCTCGCCGCGGCGGCCACGGTCTGGGAGTTGTCGCTGACCAATCCGGCGGAGGCGGCCATCGCTTCGGCGTTGCTGGCCATCTGTCCGGCATGCCGGGCCACCCGCTCCACGGCGGCGCGGGTTTCGCGCTCCACCGTGTCGGCCATGGCGGCCAGGGCCTGGCGCCGCTCCGCCTCGCCGGCCTCGCGGGAGCGTTCCTGATCGGTGCGCAGGCGTTCGTTCTCCAGACCGGCTTCGCGGAAGACGCGCACGGCATTGGCCATCTGGCCGATTTCGTCGCCGCGCCCTTCGAAACCGACCTCCACACGCAGGTCGCCGGCGGCCATGCCGGTCATGGTCGACCGCATCCGGTCGATCGGCCCGATCACCGCCCGCCGCAGGAAGACGATGGAGGCGGCGATGAGAAACAGCGTCACCGCCGCCGCGGCGATCAGCAGGGAGTTCAGCGTGGCGGCGGAGGACTCGATGTCGCTCACCGCTGCGTCGAGCCCGCTCAGGCGCTCCCTGCGGACCTGCTCCATGGTGGAGAGGAGCCGTTCCATCTCCTGGTCCATGCTCTCGGCCACCGCGTCAAATTGTTCCATCATGGCGTTCCCCGCCGACGGGCCGCCGTCGACATAGGCGCGGGACATGCGCTGGCCCAACTCGTAGAAGGGGGGGAAGGCGGCGTGGGCGGCGGCGATGCTCCGCACCATGTCCGTCAACCCCAGTTCGCGCGCGATGGCGTGGGCGTTCTCGGCATGCCGGGCGAAGGCCTTCGCGAACTCGTCCGCCTTTGCCGGCCCGTCGTCCAGGCCGTCCAGCCCGCGGGTCGCGGACACGTCGGTCAACCATTGCTGCACCTGCGCCACGTCGTAACGGATGTTGGCGATCAGCTCGCTCAGCGGCACGACCTTGCGGCTCACCTCGTCGGCGGTCTGGCGGACGTGGGCGAGGTGGCGCTCCTGCAGCGACGTTTCTTTCACGACGGAGAATGTTGCGATCGCCATGACGATAAAAACAAACACTGAGATCAGCGTTGCCTTTCGCTTTATGGTCATGGCGTGCAAGAAATTCATAACAATGCTCCATTTCATATATTGCCGACGCCGACCTACAGGAATCGGGTGTTTCAATCGGACAATTCATTCAATCATGCAAAGAATCAAGCTTGCCGTTGCTCCTATTACGAAACACTGATGCCAGCCTGTCATATGAACGATGATTACAACTGTGTGACGTTCCCACGCGCAATGGCTGAAAATTTAACAATAGCGGGGCTTTTCAGAAAAGCATTGTTTTAACCAGAGAGTTCATTTGTGGTCTAATGTTCGGATATTTATATCGGCTCGGATCTGTTTTATTTTCTGAAATCGGCCGTTCCGTTGCGAGCGCGCAAAGAAAAAGGCCCTCCCCCGCGAACGGGGAAGGGCCTTTGATGCGTGCCGGGTGGTGCGTTGGCTCAGCCGGCGGCTTTCGCCTTGGCCTCGATGCGGCGGCGGTGCAGCACCGGCTCGGTGTAGCCGTTCGGCTGCTCGCGGCCCTTGAAGACGAGGTCGCAGGCGGCCTGGAAGGCGACGCTGCCGTCGAAGTCGGCGGCCATCGGGCGATAGAGCGGATCGCCGGTGTTCTGCTTGTCCACCACAGCGGCCATGCGCTTCATCGTCTCCATGACCTGCGCCTCGGTGGTGATGCCGTGGAGCAGCCAGTTGGCGATGTGCTGGCTGGAGATGCGCAGGGTGGCGCGGTCCTCCATCAGCCCGACGTTGTTGATGTCCGGCACCTTGGAGCAGCCGACGCCCTGGTCGATCCAGCGCACGACGTAGCCGAGGATGCCCTGGGCGTTGTTGTCCAACTCCTGCTGGATCTCCTCTTCCGACCAATTGGGGCGGTCGGCCAGCGGAATGGTCAGGATGGCGTCCAGGCTGGCGCGCTCGCGGCGGGCCAACTCCTCCTGGCGGGCGGCGACGTTGACCTGATGGTAGTGCAGGGCGTGCAGCGTGGCGGCGGTGGGCGAGGGCACCCAGGCGGTGTTGGCGCCGGCCTGCGGGTGGGCGACCTTGGCGGCCAGCATGTCGGCCATGCGGTCGGGCATCGCCCACATGCCCTTGCCGATCTGGGCGTGGCCCTTGAGCCCGCAGAGCAGGCCGGTGTCCACGTTCCAGTCCTCGTAGGCCTTGATCCAGGCGGACGACTTCATGTCGTTCTTGCGGATCATCGGGCCGGCCTCCATGGCGGTGTGCATCTCGTCGCCGGTGCGGTCGAGGAAGCCGGTGTTGATGAACACCACGCGCGCCGCCGCGGCCCGGATGCATTCCTTGAGGTTCACCGTGGTGCGGCGCTCCTCGTCCATGATGCCCATCTTCAGCGTGTTGCGCGCGATGCCCAGCGCGTCCTCGACGCGGGCGAACAGCTCGTCCGCGAAGGCGACCTCCTCCGGCCCGTGCATCTTCGGCTTCACGATGTAGACCGAGCCGGCGCGGCTGTTGAGGCGGGCGCCCTTGACGTCGTGCAGCGCGATCAGCGAGGTGATCATGCCGTCGAGGATGCCCTCCGGCGCCTCGCTGCCGTCCTTCAGCAGGACCGCGCTGTTGGTCATCAGATGACCGACGTTGCGGATCAGCATCAGGCTGCGGCCCGGCAGGGTGATCGTCTCGCCGTTGCGGCTAATGTAGCTGCGGTCGGGGTTCAGCCGGCGCTCCACCGTGCCGCTGCCCTTGGGGAAGCTGGCGGTCAGGCTGCCGGTCATCAGGCCCAGCCAGTTGCGGTAGGCCAGCACCTTGTCCTCGGCATCCACGGCGGCGACGGAATCCTCGCAGTCCTGGATGGTGGTCAGGGCGGATTCGAGCACGAGGTCGGCGACGCCCGCCGCGTCGGTCTTGCCGATCGGGTGGCTGCGGTCGATGCGGATTTCCATGTGCAGGCCGTTGTCGGCCAGCAGGATGGCGGTCGGGGCGGAAGGCTCGCCGGTGTAGCCGACCAGCCGTTCCGGCTCGGCCAGACCCGTGCTGCGGCCGTCCTTCAGCGCGACGACGAGGCGCCCGTTGTCCACCGTGTAGCCGGCGGCGTCGGCGTGCGACCCGTCGGACAGCGGTGCGGCGCGGTCCAGCACGTCGCGGGCGAAGGCGATGACCTTCTCGCCGCGCTTCGGGTTGTAGCCGGCGGTGCGCTCCGCCCCGTCCGTGTCGGGGATGGCGTCGGTGCCGTAGAGCGCGTCGTACAGGCTGCCCCAGCGGGCGTTGGCGGCGTTCAGCGCGTAGCGGGCGTTCATCACCGGCACGACGAGCTGCGGACCGGCGGTCGTGGAGATCTCCGGATCGACGTTCTCGGTCGTCACGGCGAAGTCCGGGCCTTCCGGCAGGAGATAGCCGATCTCCTTGAGGAATTCGGTGTGGGCCGCGCGGTCCAGCGGCTGGCCGCGGCGGCTGCGGTACCACTCGTCGATTTGGGCCTGGAGTTGGTCCCGCTTGGCCAGCAGCGCGCGGTTGCGCGGGGCCAGATCGTGGAGGATCGCGTCAAGGCCCGACCAGAATTGCTCCGGCGTCACGCCGGTGCCCGGCAGGGCTTCGTTCTCGATGAAGCGGTGAAGCTCCGTGGCAACTTGCAAGCCGCCAACCTGAATGCGTTCCGTCACCATTGCTGCTCTTTCCTTCCGAAGTCGTAGACACCGCGGTTTTTCGGTTTGTCGTTCTTTGGCTGACGTTTTTTCACCGCAAGCCCACGAGCGGCGCCGTCCCTTCGGTGCGGTCCGTGACGCGGGCTTCGGGCGACAAAGTACACATTCGCGGCGTCCCGGTCTTCCTCCGAATTGACGCGATGCAGCGGTTGCTCGGGGAACTCCCCCAAAGGCCCGGCAACGCCTATGTTGGGTGGTATGAGCATATCCGGCGATGCCCCCACCGCGGCGGGACCCCCGCGCGAACCGCTGTCGGGTCTGGTGGAGCGGGTGACCTTCCACAGCCCGGAAACGGGATTCTGCGTGCTGCGGCTGAAGGTGCGCGGGCAGCGCGACCTCGTCACGCTGGTCGGCCATGCCGCCACGATCGGCGCGGGGGAGTTCGTCCAGGCCAGCGGGGCCTGGGTGAACGACCGCAACCACGGGCTCCAGTTCAAGGCCGACTTCCTGCGCGCCACCCCGCCGACAACGGTGGAGGGGATCGAGAAGTATCTCGGCTCCGGCCTGATCCGCGGCATCGGGCCGGTCTACGCGAAGAAGATGGTCAAGGCGTTCGGCGAGGCGGTGTTCGACGTGATCGAGCAGGAGCCGGACAAGCTGCGGCAGGTCACCGGCATCGGGCCGAAGCGGGCGCAGCGCATCATCGCCGGCTGGGCCGACCAGAAGGTGATCCGCGAGATCATGGTGTTCCTGCACAGCCACGGGGTCGGCACCTCGCGCGCCGTGCGAATCTTCAAGACTTACGGGCCGGACGCCATCCGGCTGATCACCGAGAACCCGTACCGGCTGGCCCGCGACATCCGCGGCATCGGCTTCAAGACGGCGGACGCGGTGGCCGCAAGGCTGGGCATCGAGAAAACCGCGATGATCCGGGCGCGGGCCGGCATCGCCTACGCCCTGGCCGAGGCGACCGACCAGGGCCATTGCGGCGTGCCGGTGGCGGAGCTGATCCCGCTGGCCGTGAAGTTGCTGGAGATCGACGCCTCGATCCTGGAGACCGCGGCGGAGCTGGAGCGGCAGGACGGCGCGGTGATCGCCGACAGCCTGGGCGGGGAGCCCTGTCTGTTCCTGGCCGGGCTCCACCGGGCGGAACGGGCCATCGCCGAGCGGCTGCGCCGGCTGGCCGGCGGCCCCGTGCCCTGGCCGGAGATCGACGCGGAAAAGGCCATCCCCTGGGTGGAGGCGAAGGCCGGGATCACGCTGGCCGAGGGGCAGCGGGAGGCGTTGCGCCAGGCGGCCACGTCGAAGCTGCTGGTGATCACCGGCGGGCCGGGGGTGGGCAAGACCACGCTGGTGAACAGCATCCTGACCATGCTGAAGGCCAAGGGCGTGTCCATCGCGCTGGCCGCCCCCACCGGCCGCGCCGCCAAGCGGCTGAGCGAGAGCACCGGCATGGAGGCGCGGACCATCCACCGCCTGCTGGAGACCGACCCGCAGGCCGGCGGCTTCAAGCGTGACGAGACCAACCCATTGGACTGCGACCTGCTGGTGGTCGACGAGACCAGCATGGTCGACGTGCCGCTGATGAACGCCCTGCTGCGCGCCGTGCCGGGGCGGGCCGCCCTCCTGCTGGTCGGCGACGTGGATCAGTTGCCCTCGGTCGGGCCGGGGCAGGTGCTGGGTGACGTGATCGGCTCCGGCGCAGTGCCGGTGGTGCGGCTGACGGAGATCTTCCGGCAGGCGGCGACCAGCCGCATCATCGTCAACGCCCACCGCATCAACGCCGGCCAGATGCCGGAGACGCCGAAGGCCGGGGAGGACAGCGACTTCTACTTCGTCGAGGCGGCGACTCCGGAGGCCGGGGTGGCGAAGTTGATCGAGATGGTGCGCGACCGCATTCCCCGCCGATTCGGCGCCGACCCGGTGCGCGACGTGCAGATCCTTTGCCCGATGAATCGCGGCGGCCTCGGCGCGCGTTCGCTGAACATCGAACTGCAGAGGGTGCTGAACCCTCCGGGCGAATCCCGAGTCGAGCGATTCGGCTGGACCTTCGGCCCCGGTGACAAGGTCATGCAGGTCGAGAACAACTATGACAAGGAGGTCTACAACGGCGACCTCGGCATCGTATCCGCGGTTGATCCAGAAGAAGGGGTGCTGACCGCAACCTTCGATGGGCGCCCGGTCACCTATGAATTCGGAGAATTGGACGAGATCGTGCTCGCCTACGCGACGACGATTCACAAGAGCCAGGGGTCCGAATACCCGGTTGTCGTCATACCGGTGGTGACCCAGCATTATACGATGCTCCACCGCAACCTGATCTATACCGGCGTGACGCGAGGCAAGCGGCTGGTGATCATGCTCGGCCAGCGCCGCGCGCTCGCCATGGCGGTGCGTGGGACGCAGGGGCGGCGGCGCTGGACAAAGCTGGGGGAGTGGCTGTCGCCTCTATGACCCTTGGCGGAGGACAACCATGTCGGGATTTTGTCACAGACGTATGCGCGCGGCGTTTGCGGTGCCCGCCCCGGAGCGCGGCGCGTGCTTTCCCGCGCGCTGTGGGAAATGTTCTAAGCTGTTCAATTGGCAAAAGAAATTCTTCTCTTCCCGACGTTGGGGCGGGGGTGGGTGCGCGGAGGCCGACGAGGGCGTCACCGGGCGCCATCGGGACCGGCACCCCTTCCGAACGGGCGCATTTCCCCCTGGCCGAATGTCGCAGGAAAGGGCGTCTGGCCTTTGGCGTGCTTGACGGACGGCTCGTACCCTGTGACAAAGATAATTCGGCATCCTTTATGAGCTTGAAGACACATGTTCGACCGCCCGCCCCGCCAGGGCTACCGCGCTCCCGAGATCACCAAGGCCAACGTTACCGCCACTGTGAAGTGGTTCAACCCCACCAAGGGGTTCGGCTTCGTGTCCCCCGAGGACGGTTCGCCCGACGCCTTCCTGCACGTCTCCGCGGTTCAGGCCGCCGGCTATGACGCGCTCGACGAAGGCGCTACCATCGTTTGCGACCTCGCCCGCGGCCCCAAGGGTCCGCAGGTTGCTTCCATTCAATCCGTGGACACGTCCACCGCGTCCCGCGCTCCGGCCCGTCCGGCCCGCACGGGCGCCGGCGGCGGCTTTGGCGGCGGCGGCTATGACCGTGGCGGCTACGGCGGCGGCGGCGGCGGCGGTTACGACCGCGGCGGCTGGGGCAACGACGCCGGCGGCGGCGAAGAGGTCGACGGCACCGTCAAGTGGTTCAACGCCGACAAGGGCTTCGGCTTCATCACGCCGAGCACCGGTGGCAAGGACGTCTTCGTCCATGTGAACGTTCTGCGTCGCTCCGGCATGCAGTCGCTCCAGGAAGGCGATCAGGTGCGCGTGACCGTCCGCCAGGGCCAGAAGGGTCCTGAGGCCGGCAAGGTCGAGTACCGCTAAGCCTCTTCAGCCTCTGAAGAACGGCCGGGGCGTCTCCGCAAGGAGGCGCCCCGGTTCGTTTCCGGGCCGCCGATGCCATTGCCCAAGGCTCCGGCGTCGTTGTGGTGAATCCCCATCTTGCCCAAACCTTGTGCATGCTGCGACATTGCCTGGGCGGCATGAACCCGCGGGTCCCGGGACACGGCGGTGTCGGGGGCTTGCCGACGGCGCGGAACGTTCATCGCCGGTGCGACGGAATGGCCCGTCCGCTGGCCATCCCGGCCGAGACTGTGGGGGAGGGTGAAGAGGTGAGGGAAGGCATGAGGAACGATCCGCCGGGCTTCCGGCCCCAGGATGCCGCAACGCTGCGGTCCAACGCGCTGTTCGGGCGCCTGCCCGACCGCTCTCTGGAACTTCTCGTCAGCACCGCGCAGGTGCGCACGGTGCCGCGCGGCACCACCCTGTTCGTTCAGGACGAGGGCGCCGACCGCTTCTTCGCGCTGCTCGACGGCTGGGTGAAGCTTTACCGCCTGACCCGCGACGGGGCGGAGGCGGTGGTGACCATCGTCGCCCCCGGCGAAACCTTTGCCGAAGCCGCCATGTTCGCCAGCGGCAAGTTCCCGGTCTGCGCGGAGGCGGTGGCCGACTCGCGCGTCATGACCCTGACCGCGGAGGGCTTCGCCCGCTGCCTGCGCGAGGACGACCAGATCGCCTTCGCCATGCTGGGGTCGCTGTCGGTGCGGCTGCGCCATCTCGTTCAGCAGATCGAGCAGTTGCAGGTGCAGCCGACGGCGCAGCGGGTCGGCAGCTTCCTTCTGCGCTTCTGTCCGGAGGGCGGCGGCGCCACCAGCTTCGCGCTGCCCTTCGACAAGGCGCTGATCGCGCGGCGCCTCGGCATGCAGCCGGAAACCTTCTCCCGCGCGCTGGCGAAGCTGCGCGGGGTGGGGGTGGAGACGCAGGGCGGGACGGTGTCCGTCGCCGACCTGGACGCGCTGCGCCGCTTCTGCAACGCCGACTCCGGGGGCGGCGACCACGGCGGCTGACGGGCGGGGCGCAGTTTGGGGTTGTCATCGGTCTCGGTGCCTTGCCGATGAAGGGTTGTGGCGGGCCGCAGGAGCATGTTCACGCGCGGCGGCCCTGTGATATCCTCCCGCGACCGGACACTGCCGGCGGTGCGGAGGGAGTTCGATGAGCGACGAGTTTCTTTTCGCCGACGACGAGCCGGGTATCGAGGCCGAGACGGCGAGGGAAGCGGCGTCGGAGCCCGCCGAACCTTGGATCATCCTGATCGTCGACGACGATCCGGCCATTCACGCCACCACCAAGATGGTGCTGCGCGGCTTCACCTTCGAAGGCCGTCCGGCGCAGTTCCTGTCCGCCGGAACCGCGGCGGAGGCGCGCAGCCTGCTGGAGCAGAACCCGGCCATCGCCGTGGTGCTTCTGGACGTGGTGATGGAATCGGACGACGCCGGCCTGCGGCTGGTGCGCATGATCCGCAGCGAGCTGAACAACCGGCGCGTGCGGATCATCCTGCGCACCGGCCAGCCGGGGCAGGCGCCGGAACGCGACGTCATCCTGAACTACGACATCAACGACTACAAATCGAAGACGGAGCTGACGGCGCAGAAGCTGTTCACCTCGGTCGTCGCCGCCCTGCGCGGCTATCAGGACATCACCGCCATCGAGGACCACCGCCGGGGGCTGGAGCGCATCCTGGACGCCTCCTCCGCCCTGCTCGATAAGCGGACCATGGCGGAGTTCGTCCGCGGCGCGGTGTCGAAGATCGCCGAGATCTGCCCGCCCTGCGACGGCATCGCCCTGTGCAGCCGCTGGACCGAGGAGGAAACCGGCGGTGCCGCGCGCGACCCGCTGGTGCTCGGGGCCGGCGGCATCCACGCGGCGGCGGAAGGCAAGCCGGTGCGCGCCGCCCTGCCGGCGGAGGCGGCGGAGGCGGTGACCCAGGCGCTGGCCGACGGGCGGAACCGCTATGAGCGTGAGCGCAGCCTGCTGGTCTTCCGCTCCACCTCGCGGCACCACGACACGGTGTTCCACATCAGCCACGGGCGCCCCCTGACGGAGGACGAGCGGCGGCTGCTGGAGGTCTTCTGTTCCAAGGTCGCGGTCGGCTTCGACAACGTGCATCTGTACGAGGAACTGACCGCGCTGAACCGCAACCTGGAAAGCCAGGTGGCCGACCGCACCCGCGAACTGGTCGCCGCGACCGAGGCGGCGGAGTCCGCGCGGTCGGAGGCGGAGGCGGCCAACCAGGCCAAGTCGCTGTTCCTGGCGACCATGAGCCACGAGATCCGCACCCCGATGAACGGCGTCCAGGGCATGCTGGAGCTGCTCGACTACACGCCGCTGACCCCCGAGCAGCAGGAGCTGGTCGCCGTCGTGCGCGATTCGGCGGGGGCGCTGCTGACCATCATCAACGACATCCTGGATTTCTCGAAGATCGAGGCCGGGCGGCTGGACCTGGAGCGCGCCCCGGTGTCGCTGTCCATGGTGGTGGAGGGCGTGGCCGAGACGCTCGGCCCGGCGGCGCGGCAGAAGGATCTGGCGCTGGTCACCTACGTCGATCCCGACCTGCCGGCGCTGGTCATGGGCGATTCGGTGCGCATCCGGCAGGTGCTGTTCAACATCGCCGGCAACGCCGTGAAGTTCACCCCATCCGGCTCGGTGCGCATCCGGGCCGAGCTGGCGCGGTTCGAGGACGGGCGGGCGACGATCCGGATCACCGTGACCGACACCGGAATCGGCATCGCCACGGAAGCCCAGGCCCAGCTCTTCCACCCCTTCACCCAGGCGGAGGCCTCGACCACCCGTCGCTTTGGCGGGACCGGTCTGGGGCTGTCGATCTGCCGTCGACTGGCCGAGCTGATGGGCGGCGAGGTCGGGGTCACGAGCGAACTGGGCCGCGGCTCAACCTTCTGGTTCACCTTCACCGCCGATCTCGCCCCGGACCGCGACGCCGCGGGCGTCGGGGCTCAGCCGCTGGCCGGGTTGTCGGTGCTGCTCCTGGCCGCCGACGCGGAGGAGCGGCGGTTCCTCGCCCGTTACCTGAACACTGACGGTGCGGTGCTGCTGGACGCGCCGGACGCCGCGGCGGGGATGCTGGCCCTGCCGCCCGGCACGCCCTGCGACGTCGTGCTCACCACTGCGGACGCGGATTTGCAGACGCTGGACGCCGTGGCGCCGGGGCTGGCGCGCGGCCGGGTGCTGCTGGGAGGGCGTGGCGCCTTGATCGACGCGGTCGGGCTGGCCCGCCCGGTGCGCCGCGGCCATCTGGTGCGCGCCGTGCTGGCCGCCGCGGGCCGCGGGCCGGCGGTCGAGGCCGAGGCGGGGCGTCCCGGATCGGCCGCAGCCTCCCTGGCCGCGGAAGGAGCGGCGCCCGCACCCCGCATCCTGGTGGCCGAGGACCATCCGACCAACCGGCAGGTCATCCAGCGGCAGCTCGCCCTGCTCGGCCAGACGGCGGATTTGGCGGAGGACGGCGTCCAGGCGCTGGCCCTGTGGCGCGACGGGGATTACGCGCTGCTGCTGACCGACTGCCAGATGCCGGAGATGGACGGTTTCGAGCTGACCCGCCTGATCCGTGCCGAGGAGGCGGCGAAGGGGCGCCCGCGCCTGCCCATCATCGCGGTCACCGCCAACGCCATGGCCGGCGAGGCGCAGCGCTGCCTGTCCGCCGGGATGGACGACGCCGTGTCGAAACCGGTGGAGATCGGCCAGCTGCGCCGCCTGCTGGACCGTCACCTGCCGTCCAGGCCGCTGTCCGAACCGGCGCCGGCTCCCTCCGCACCCGTCGCGGCGCCGGGGGCCGGCTCTGACGCGCCACCCATCGATGTGGGCGTGCTGGCGACGCTGTTCGACGGGGACATGGAGTTCGTCGGGCAACTGCTTCAGGAGTTCATCGTCTCCAACAGCGCCAGCCGCGACCGTCTGGTCGCCGCCCACGCGGCGGAGGATTGGGACAGCGTGCGTCAGGCCGCCCACAAGCTGGCGGGGTCCTCCCGAACGGTGGGCGCGCGCGATCTCGCGGCGGCGAGCGACGCCATCGAGCTGGCCTGCGTGGAGCGGCGGCTGGACGGCATCGGCGCGCTGGTCGCCCGCGCCGACCATGAGCTTGGCCGTGCCGCCGCGTACATTCATGGGATGGCGCCGGCTTAACCGCCGGCGCCGGCCTCACCTCTCCATCAGGCGGCCATCGGCCGCAGGGCGCGGTCACGGACCAGCGCGTTGAACCGCTGTTCGAATCCGGCCTTCGCATCGTCCGGCAACTCGAAACGGACGTGGCAGCTCTGGGCCTCGACCGTCACGACGGTGAAGGGCAGGGGCATGCCGAAGCCGTCGATGTGCAGCGTTCCGCGCGCACCGTTCGTGGCGCCGTCCCACACCTGCAGCGCGGCGCCGCTGGAGGACAGGTTGTGCAGGCGGCAGATCCGGCTGCCGGCGGGGGTGTCGGCGCGGGCGGGGAGATCCACCGCGTAGCGGGCCCCACGGCGGCGGTCCACCTCGCTCATCGAGGTGCGGACGACGCGGACCAGGATGCCGCGCAGCTCGTCGATGCTTCCCGAGACGTCGTCGGCGATGGCGCGCACGTCGGCGGCGCGGTCGCCGGTGGCCTTCGCCTCGCTGGAAACCTCGGCGATCCGGTGGGAAACCTCGCGCGCGGCGTCGGCGGTCTGGTTGACGTTGCGGCTGATTTCCTGGGTCGCGGCGGCTTGTTCCTCCATCGCCGCGGCGATGGCAGCGGCCACCTGATCCACCTCGGTGATGCTGTCGGTGATGGTGGAGACGGCGGCCACGGCGCCGCCGGTCGCGGCCTGGATCTCGCCGATCTGGGTGGCAATGTCCTCGGTCGCCTGCGCGGTCTGGTTGGCGAGGTTCTTCACCTCGCTCGCCACCACGGCGAAGCCCTTGCCGGCTTCCCCGGCCCGTGCCGCCTCGATGGTGGCGTTCAGCGCCAGAAGGTTGGTCTGGCTGGCGATGTTCTGGATGAGCTGGGCGACGTCGCCGATCTTCTGCACGGCGTCGGAGAGCGACTGGATGGTGCCGCGCGCCTGATCGCCCCTTTCCACGGCGATGCGGGTGATGCTGCTGGCCTGCGCCACCTGGGTGCCGATCTCGCGGATCGAGGCGGCCAGCTCCTCCGAGGCGGCGGCGACGGTCTGGGCGTTGCGCAGGGCCTGTTCCGCGGCGGCGGCCACGGACTGGCTGTTCGTTCCGACGGCGTCCGCCGACCGGGCCATGGCCGCGGCGTTGCCTTCCATCTGCCCGGTGCGCTCGGCCACCCGGTCCACGGCGTTGCGGGTTTCGCGCTCCACCGTCTGGGCCATGTTCTCCAGCGCGTCGCGCTTGGCGATCTCGGCCTGCTCGCGCTGGCGTTCCTGCTCCTGGCGCATGCGCTGGTTCTCCAGCCCGTTGGCCTTGAACACCTCCACCGCGCGGGCCATCGCGCCGATCTCGTCGTGCCCGCCGCTTCCCGGCACGGGTTCGGCATAGTCGCCGTCGGCGATCCGCCGCATCGCGGCGGTCAGGCGCCCCACCGGGCCGACGACCCGGCGGACCACCACCGTCATCCCCAGCACCACCATGGCGATGCCGACGGCCAGCAGCGTCCAGGCGGTCACGCTGGCCGTGCCGTGGGTCCTCTGGGCCGCCTCGTAGCTTTCGCCGGCGACGCGCACCTGAAGGTCGATCAGCAGGCCGATGCGGTCGGTGACGGGGTCGATGGTCTGGTACAGCTCCTTCCGGACGAAGCCGTCCAGCGCGCGGCCGTCCTTGTCCGACAGGATGCCGATCAGCCGCTCGATCAGGATGTCGGCCTTGGCCATGTCCGGCTTGATCTGATCAACGAGAGACTGTTCCTCGGCGTTGAGCCTGTTGGCCAGATAGGCGGACCAGTGCGACCGGATGTCCTCCTTCGCCTTGCGGGTCGACGCCAGGCTTTCGTCCCAGGTGAAGTTGCCGTTGCGGGCCTTGTGCGAGGCGTCGACGATGAAGACGGCGTAGGCGTCCGAAATGATTTTCAGGTTGCGCAGCGGCAGCACCCGGTCGTCATGGACCGACCGCAGGTCGGCGTTCGCCATGTTGAGCGCGCGCAGCCCGACGACATCGCTGACGGCGAGCAGAACGCCGAGAAGATTCAGAACCACAAGAAGAAGGACTTTGATGGAGAGGCGCATTGCAAGCTTCCCGCGGATTTCGACAGGCACCCGCTCTATTTCAATCGTCGTGCGACGGTGCGGGCTTCGGAGGTGTCAGGCGTGGACGGAACGAAAAAATCGCCGTCCGCGGGATGGGCGCGGACGGCGATTCCTTGCTTTTTCTCCGCACAACCGGCCGCGCGATCCGGGCCATTGTCCGAACAGCCGGTGGGTGTTTGCGGGCGGTGCCCCCTGTCCAACCCCTCGGGCGTCAGTGGACCTTGACCTCGTTCCCATGGTCGCGGCGGTAGATGTGCACATGGTAGGCGGCCATTGGATTGCCCCGGACATACTCCAGCAGACGGCGTTCCATGTCCGGCGTGGCGTTGCGGATCAGCATCTGCCATGCCGGCTCCATCGTGGCGCGCTGGGTCTCGTCGTGTGGCAGCATGATGAAGCCCGCCCATTCTGGCCGGAAATCAGCGAGATAGCTTTCGGCATAATGCCGCATCATGGATGCGTCGTTGACGTTGACCGACTTCATGTTCTCGAAGCAGACACGAAGCTGCATGTTCCGTCTCCCTCGTTTCTCGGGTCTCGATACAACGGATATGTGCAGCCTCCATCCCTTCCGCATCCGCCGGATTGTTGAAAATTCGGGTGGGAGCAACGAAGAAAACCCCTCCCCGCGGAGCGGGAAGGGGTTCCAGTCATGGCGGATAGGAGAGGGAGACGACCGGCGGACCAGCGGCGAAGGCCGTAGGACTGCCGGTGCGTTCCTCAACCAAACTTATAACTGATGCCGTAACCGCCCCGCGGGTAGTCCCACTGAATATTTTCCTTGTCCTGGCAGACCACGCGGCAGGTGCCGCATTCCAGGCAGCCGTCGGTGGCCAGCGTCACGCTGCCCGTCTCGTTCTTGCTGTAGCAGGCCGCCGGGCAGCAGACGGTGCAGGCCTGGGACTCGCAGGACTTGCAGACCGCGTCGTTGCGGATCTGGATGTGCGGCCGGCTCTCGTCGACGATGTAGCGGTTCTGGTACAGCTTCTCTTCGATCTTGACCACGATGCTCATCGCACGGCCCTCACCAGCTTGATTGCGTCGCCGACCAGACCCATGATCGAGCGCTTCTTGACGAAGGACTTCATGATCTCCTTCTCCTTCGTCTTCTTGTCCACGCTGTCCACGGTGAACCAGCTGTGGGCGGCGGCGGTCAGCGTGTCGGGATAGGCGCCGAAGAACTGCTTGTTCTCATGCATGATGCCCGGCAGGTTCCGGTACTTCTTCAGGTCCTTCATGATGAAGCTGTCGTCCAGCTTCTTCTTGTAGGCGGCGAGGTTGGCGGCGTTGAAGGGCTTGCCGGCCTGCTTCAGCTCGATCACCGTCTCCGCCGCCATGCGGCCCGACGCCATGGCGAGATTGGAGCCCTCGCGGTGGGCGGCGTTGTTGAAGTGGGCGGCGTCGCCGACCACCATCCAGCCGTCGCCATAGAGCTGCGGAACCGCCTTGTAGCCGCCCTCGGGGATCATGTGGGCGGCGTATTCCTTCATCTCCGCCCCTTCGATCAGCGGCTTGATGACGGGGTGGTTCTTCAGGTCCTCCAGCATCTTGTAGGGCGGGATGGCGCCCTCCTTGAAGTCGGAGATCAGGCAGCCGATGCCGATCGTCAGCGATTCCTTGTTGGTGTAGAGGAACGCCGTGCCGACCATGCCCTTGGTGACCTTGCCCATGATCTCGATGACCACGCCCTCTTCGTCCTTCAGGCCGAAGCGCTGCTGGATCAGCTCGGGATCGATGAACAGGATCTCCTTGACCGCCAGCGCGACGTTCTGCGGCGCCAGCTCCTGCTGGAAGCCGGTGCGGCGGGCCAGCAGGGCGTTCACGCCGTCGGCCATGATGACCACGTCGGCGTGGATCTCGCCGCCCTCGCGGTCGGTGCGCACGCCGATGACCTTGCCCGAGGCGTCGCGGATCAGCTCCGTCACCGTGGTCTCGCAGATCTGCAGGCCGCCGGCCTCGCGGATCTTCTCGGAGAACCACTTGTCGATGTTGGCGCGGATGATCGTGTAGCGGTTCGGCTTCTCGCTGTTGAAGGCCTCCGAGCGGTAGTTGGTGCCGATGTAGTTGTCGTCGCCGAGCAGCCAGATGCGCTGTTCGATGATGTGGCGCTCGGTCGGGCAATCCTCGCGGAAGTCCGGGATGATCTTCTCCAGCTCGGCGGCGTACATGATGCCGCCCTGGACGTTCTTGGCGCCGGGATACTCCCCGCGCTCCAGCTGAAGAACGCTGAGGCCCTGCTTGGCCAGCGTGTAGGCCGCCGCGTTGCCGGACGGGCCGGCACCGATGACGATGGCGTCGAACTTTTCGACCATGGTCCTTGTGGCTCCTGTTCGTCCGGATGTTCAGCCGGCCAGCCGGTTGACCGAGAGGCGCTTGCCGAAAGCGTCGGTCAGGGCCGGCAGGATGGTCAGCGCGTCGCCGACCAGCCCGAGATGGGCGAAGTCGAAGATCGGCGCGTTGGGGTCGGTGTTGATGGCCAGGATCAGGTCGGACTTCTCCATGCCGACCCGGTGCTGGATGGCGCCGGAGATGCCGGCGGCGATGTAGAGCTTCGGGCGCACCGTCTTGCCGGTCTGCCCGACCTGCCGGTCGAAGCCGGTCCAGCCGGCCTGGACTAGCGGACGGGTCACCCCGACCTCGCCGCCCAGAACCTTGGCGAGGTTGAAGACCAGTTTCAGGTTCTCCGGCTTGCCCAACCCCTTGCCCGCCGCGACGATGATGTCGGCGAAGGCGAGCTGCGCCTCGTTCTGCTCACGGTCGGCGATGAAGCTCAGCACCTTGGTGATGACGTCGTCCTCGCGGAGCGTCGGGAACACCTCGACCACGCGGCCGGTGCGGCTGTCGTCGCGGTCTGGCATCGACATCACGCGCGGCCGCACCGTGGCCATCTGCGGGCGGTAGGCCAGCGTCTGGATGGTGCAGAGCAGCGTGCCGCCGAAGGTCGGGCGGGTGGCCGCCAGCGACCGGTTGTCCATGTAGATGTCCAGCTCGGTGCAGTCGGCGGTCAGGCCGGTGGCGAGCGTGGTGGCGATGGCGCCGGCCAAGTCGCGGCCCAGCGTGGTGGCGCCCAGCAGCACGATCTCCGGCTTGTAGGTGTTGACCACGTCGGTCATCACCCGCGTGTAGGGATCGGTGCGGTAGTCGGCCAGGACCGGGTCGGTCACCTTGTAGACGACGTCGGCGCCGTAGGTGAAGGCGTCGCCGCAGATGGCGTTCAGCTCCGGGCTGTCGGCGCCCAGCACCACGGCCCCCACCTCGACCCCCAGCTTGTCGGCGAGCTTGCGGGCCTCGCCCACCAGCTCCCACGACACGGAGTGGACGGAGCCGCGCTCCTGCTCCACGATCACCCAGATGCCCTTGTATTCCTTCAGGTGCTCGGGAAGTTGGAACTTGCGTCCCTGCGGCTTGCTTGGTTCGCTCATCGGGATGTCTCCGGCGGAGGATTCGTCAGGAACGGCGCGTCACAGCCCGGCGGCGGCACGGGCGAGCAGCTCGTCGGCGAGTTTCGGCTGGGCGCCGAAGATGGCTTCCACGGCGGCGGCGGCCTGGGCTTCCGCGCTGGGGGCCTCGGCCTCGACCATCGTGGCCTTCTGGGCGCGCGGCTTCGGCACGAAGACCTTCGACACGACGGTGGGCGAGCCCTTCAGCCCGACCTTCGTCTCTTCGGCGCCGGTGGTGTCCTTGTTCCAGGTCTTCAGGCCGTAGCGGGCGGCGCGGAACATGTCGTCCATCTTGCCGAAGCGGATGGTGTTCGTGCCTTCCAGCATCGTGATCATGCAGGGCAGGGCGGTCTTCAGCACCTGCACGCCGCCTTCGGAGCGGCGGTGCACGACGATCTCCCTGGCGCCCTGGTCGATCGATTCGATCTTCGTGATGTAGGTGAGCTGCTGGAAGCCCAGCCGCGTGGCGATGCCCGGACCGACCTGCGCGGTGTCGCCGTCCACCGTCTGCTTGCCGCAGAAGACCAGATCGACCTGTTCCTCCTCCGACAGCTTCTTGATGGCGGAGGTCAGGGCGTAGGAGGTCGCCAGCGTGTCCGACCCGGCGAACTTGCGGTCGGTCAGCAGCACCGCGTCGTCGGCGCCCAGCGACAGCGCCTTGCGCAGCGAGGTTTCGGCCATCGGCGGCCCCATGGTCAGGACGGTGACGCGGGCGCCGACCTTGTCCTTGATCCGCAGCGCCTCCTCCAGCGAGAAGAGGTCGAAGGGGTTGATGATGGCCGGGACGCCCTGACGCATGATCGTGTTCGTCACGGGGTGGATGCGGATCTGGGCGCTGTCGGGCACCTGTTTGATACAGACAACGATGTGCATCCCGGTCTCCTTGACATTCCGCCGCCTGTCGCGCGGCGTGGCTATGGTCCTACCAGCAAACGGCGTGCCAGAATTGAGCTGTTGCGGTAAGTTATTGTATTGAATGATTTTTATGGCTGTTGAGAGATTGTCGCAAAAACGACAAAGAGCGGACGTGTCGGCTTCTCAACAGGGGGATTCCATCGCGGCCCGATCCGAACTCCACCCCCGTCCGGCCTCTGTCGCCTACCGGACAAACCCGACAACGGCCGCCCGGAGGAACGGATGGCCGGAAAGCGGAACGGCCCGCGGACGCTCGCCGGGAGGGGCGGGTCCGCAGGCCGTCTTGGAAACGAACGTTGAAACGGATCAGGTCGGCAGCAGGGAGTCCAGCGGGACGAAGCGGTCGGCCATCTTGCGCGCCTCCTCCTGATGGACCTTGAAGGTCTTCTCGGCGATGGCGTTGGACGCCACGAAGTCCTGATAGGCGCGCTCCAGATGGGCGCTGTAGCGGGCGGCCATGCCCTCGTCGTCGAGCCCTTCCATGCCGGTGTCGGAGGACAGATAGTCGTGGAAGCGCTGCAGGATGTGCAGGCGGTTCACGTTCACCACGCGCTGTTCGTAGGTGACGCCGAGGAAGCGCAGGAAGTCCTCCGCGGTCTCCAGATCCTCCAGATCGTCCTTGAAGCTCATGGCGGGGTCCTTTCCGTTCAAATGACGTAATGATCGGCGCGCGCGCCGGTGTCGTGGTTAGCGTGATCGCGGTTGCCGCAGGCGTCCTGGTCACACAGGTTGCCGCAGCTCCGGCAGACGATGCCGTCAAGCGGCAGGTCGTCCAGCCGGATGGCGCTCAATGGCGGGACAGGGTGGGGCGGGGCGGGGCGCGTGGCCTCCTCCGCCGCGTGGGCTTCCAGCCGCGCCTCGATGCGGTTGATGTGGTCGATCAGGCAGGCGATGGCCTTGCCGACCGGGTCGGGCATCAGGTGGTGGTCGAGGTCGATGCCGTGGGCGGCCAGCCGGCGCTGGGTGTCCGGACGGACGACGCGGCCGGGAATGCCGACCACCGTCATGCCCTCCGGCACGTCCTTGGTCACCACGGAGTTGGCGCCGACGCGGCCGTGGGCGCCGACGGTGATCGGCCCCAGGATCTTGGCCCCGGAGCCGACCAGCACGCCGTCGCCCAGTGTCGGGTGGCGCTTCCCCTTGGTCCAGGAGGTGCCGCCCAGCGTCACGCCGTGGTAGAGCGTCACGTCGTCGCCGATCTCCGCGGTTTCGCCGATGACGACGCCGGCCCCGTGGTCGATGAAGAAGCGGCGGCCGATGGTGGCGCCGGGGTGGATGTCGATGTTGGTCAGGGCGCGGGCCAGATAGGACAGGAAGCGCGCCGGCCAGCGCAGCCCCCGCCGCCACGCGGCGTTGGACAGCCGGTGGACCACCAGCGCGTGGATGCCGGGGTAGCAGGTCAGCACGTCGAGGACGTTGCGCGCCGCCGGGTCGCGGTCGAAGACGCAGGCAACGTCCTCGCGCAGCAGCCGCCACAGGCTGGTCTCATTCATGGCGAGGTCCGGGTGGGCGTCGATGGCGGCCATGGGGTCCTCCGGATCACGAAGTGACGACGCTCCAGCGCGTGGCGTCGTCGTGGAAGGCGCGCAGCTCCTCCGCCGTCGGGGCGCGCTTGGCGCGGGTGGCGAGGGCGCGGACCCGTGGCAGCACCGCCTGGGCGGTGGCGTCGTCGCAGGCGATGCCGAGCTGGCCGTAGGCCATCTTCACCCCCGCCGTGCCGGAGTGCTTGCCCAGCACGATGCGGTGTTCGCGGCCCACCTCGGCGGGGTCGAAATTCTGGTAGGTGGCGCGGTCGCGCAGCAGCCCGTCGACATGGATGCCGGCCTCGTGCGTGAAGACCGCGTCGCCGACGATCGACTTGTTGACCGCAACCGGCCGGTTGGAGGCACGCTCCACGAGGTCGGAGATCGCCCCCAGCGCGCGGGTGTCCACCCCGCAGTCCTGCCCGTAGAGCACCTTCAGCGACACCACCACCTCCTCCAGCGGGGCGTTGCCGGCGCGCTCGCCCAGGCCGTTGACGGTGGTGTTGACGTGGGTCGCCCCGCCCAGCACGGCGGCCAGCGAGTTGGCGTTGGCGAGGCCGAGATCGTCGTGGGAATGGATCTCGATCTCCAGGTCGGTGGCCCGGCGCAGCCGTTCGATGCAGGCGCGCGTCTGGAAGGGGTCGAGCACGCCCAGCGTGTCGGCGAAGCGGAAGCGGCGGGCGCCGGCCTCCTGCGCCACGGTCGCGGCGGCGATCAGGAAATCCATGTCGGCGCGCGAGGAGTCCTCGCCGCCCAGGCTGACCTCCAGCCCGTGGTCGCGGGCCGTCTTGACCTTGCGTTCGATTTCCGACAAGGCCCAGGCGCGGCTGCGCTTCAGCTTTTTGGTGATGTGGATGTCGGAGACGGGCATCGACAGGTTGACGAAGCCGACCTTGCAGTCCAGCGCCGCCTTCAGGTCGGTGTCGTGCATGCGGCACCAGACCATCAGCCGGGCCTTCAGTCCCAGCGCGGCCACGGCGCGGATGCCCTCGCGTTCCTCCGGACCCATGGCGGGGATGCCGATCTCCAGCTCCGGCACGCCGGCCTCGTCGAGCGCGCGGGCGATGGCTATCTTCTCATCGAGCGTGAAGGCGACCCCCGCCGTCTGCTCCCCGTCGCGCAGCGTCGTGTCGTTGATGATGGTGGAACCGGCCTTCGGCATTCGGTCACATCCTCAATCTGAGCTTAATCAGCGGTGGGCCTTGCCCCCACCCTCCCCACTGCGGGGTCCCCTCCCTCCCCCGCTGGGCGGGAGAGGGCCTCGATTCCCTCCCCTGCGAAGCGGGGGAGGGTTAGGGTGGGGGCAACGGATACAGGGTGTTGTGTCGCAGACCGGGCCGGGGAACCGCGTCCCGGCGGGTGTCGTCGGGCGGGTTGCCGGGGCGCGGGCCCGGCCCGGCCTGCGATCTCGGTGTTACGAATAGACCGGTGCGAACTCCTTCGGCGCGCCCGCCTGCGACCAGTAGGGCGACAGCGAGCGCAGCTTCGCGATGATGCCGGGGACCACCGCGATCACCCGGTCGATCTCCTCCTCGGTCGTCTCCCGCGACAGGGAGAAGCGGGTGGCGCCGTGGGCGGCGGTGTAGGGCACGCCCATCGCCCGCATCACGTGGCTCGGCTCCAGCGACCCGGAGGTGCAGGCCGACCCCGACGAGGCGGCGATGCCGGCCTCGTTCAGAAGCAGGAGGATCGCCTCGCCCTCGATGTACTCGAAGGCGACGTTGCAGGTGTTGGGCAGGCGGTTGGCCGGGTTGCCGGTGACGAAGCAGTTCGGGACGGCGGCCAGGATGGCCTGCTCCAGCTTGTCGCGCAGTGCCTTCACCCGCGTGTTCTCGTCGGTCATGTGCAGCAGGGCCAGCTGTGCCGCCGCCCCCAGCCCGACGATGCCCGGCGCGTTCTCGGTGCCGGCGCGGCGCGAGCGCTCCTGGTGGCCGCCGCGCAGCATCGGGCGGAAGCGCAGGCCGCGCTTGACGTAGAGCGCGCCGATGCCTTTGGGCGCGTGCAGCTTGTGGCCGGACAGCGACAGCATGTCCACCGCGCTGTTGGCGAGCGTCATCGGGATCTTGCCGACCGCCTGCACGGCGTCGGTGTGGAACACCGCGCCGACCGCCTTGGCGAGTTGGGCCAGCTCCTCGATCGGGAAGATCGTCCCGGTCTCGTTGTTCGCCCACATGATCGAGACGATGGCGACGTCCGGCGACAGGGCCGCCTTGTAGGCGTCCAGGTCCAGGTTGCCCCGGTTGTCCACGCCGATGCGGTGGACGGTGTAGCCGCGCTTCTTCTCCAGATAGTCGCACAGCGCCAGCACGGCGGGATGCTCGACCACGCTGGTGACGATGCTCTTCTTCTTCGGGTAGGCCTCCAGCACCGACAGGATGGCGGTGTTGTCGCTCTCCGTGCCGCCGGAGGTGAAGACGATTTCGCTGTCATGGGCGGCGCCGAGGAGCGCCTGCACCTGCTTGCGCGCCCATTCGATCTTGCCGCCCACCGCGGCGCCGAAGCCGTGCATGGAGGAGGGGTTGCCGAACTGCTCGGTGAACAGCGGCAGCATCTCCGCCAGCACTTCCGGATCGACGCGGGTGGTGGCGTTGTTGTCGAGGTAAATGCCCTGTGCGGTCATGGCTCAGGCCCCCACCGGCAGAAGGGAGGCGGGCTTGACGCGGACGAATTCGCCCAGCGCCTCGACCAGCTTGGCCTGCACGCCCATCATGGTGCCGGCGGACTGCGAACAGCCGGAGCAGGCGCCGGTCAGCCGGACGTAGATGTCCTTGCCGTCGATGTCCACCAGCTCCACGTCGCCGCCGTCGCGCTGGATCTGCGGGCGCAGCTCCTCGATGGCGACCATGATCTTCTGCATGCGCTGCACGTTGGTCAGCTTCGCCGGGGCGGCCTCGGCCTTCGGGGCCAGCGGCTTGATGGCGTCCAGCCCGACCGTGCCGGGGGCGTGGGGCTTGGGCGGGGCCAGCGCGCCGGTCTTGGCGAGCACGGCCTCCAGCACCTCCTCGATCTTCTCGTGGCAGGTCTGGCAGGAGCCGCCGGCCTTGGTGTAGTGGGTGACCTCCTCCAGCGTGGTCAGGCTGTTGACGGTCACCGCGCGCTCGATCATCGCCGCGTCGATGCCGAAGCACTTGCAGACCAGTTCGCCTTCCTCGTGGTCGTCCACCCACTCCTCACCCTTGAAGTTGGCGATCGCGGCGCGGAGCGCCTCGGCGCCCATGACCGAACAGTGCATCTTCTCCGGCGGCAGGCCGCCCAGATACTCGGCGATGTCGCGGTTGGTGACGGCCAGCGCCTCGTCCACCGTCTTGCCGATGATCATCTCCGTCAGCGCCGACGAGGACGCGATGGCCGAGCCGCAGCCAAAGGTCTGGAACTTCGCGTCCTCGATGACCTGGCTGTCGGGGTTGACCTTCATCATCAGCTTCAGGGCGTCGCCGCAGGTGATCGACCCGACCTCGCCCACGGCGTTCGCCTCATCCAGCGCGCCGGCGTTCTTCGGGTTGAAGAAGTGTTCCTTGACCTTGTCGGTGTAGTTCCACATGGCGCCTTGCCTTTCCCGACGTTATCGGGTGGGGGGAGTGTGTTCGGGGTTAGTGAGCGGTGCCGCAGCCGCCCGCCGACGGCGCGGAGGAGCAGCTGCCCCCCGGTCCCGCCGAAAAGGACTTGCCGCAGCCGCAGCTGCCCGTCGCGTTCGGGTTGTCGAACTTGAAGCCAGCGCCCTCGACCCCTTCGACGAAATCGACCACCACGCCGGTCAGGAAGGGCTGGCTGGTCGGATCGACGAAGATCGTCACCGGGCCGAAGGTCAGCACGGCGTCTTCGTCGCCCGCCGAGGCTTCCAGCCCCATCTGGTACTTCATGCCGGCGCAGCCGCCGTCCGCCACCGCGATGCGCAGCCCGGCCGCGGTGCCGCCGGACTTCGCCAGCACGCGCTCCAGGGTGTTCACCGCCGCATCCGTCAGGGTCACCATGTCTGCCGCCTCCAAATGCTCCGTCGGGCATGCCGACCGATCTTGGTCATGGAACAGCAAGCGGCATGCCAACTACTAAGATATTGATTTAAAATGATTGTCAGGCCGGCGGGCTGATGCCTTCCCGACAATTGTCAGCTCCGACCCCTGTCGGGTTTATGACATCCTGCGACGAAAGGACGCACAATTTGTTTATGGGCTTTTGCGAACCCCGCTTGCGGCCCATACAGGATTGTCGGTTGGGCGCACAGTGTCGAAGAGCAATGGAAGGGGATGTGTGATGGAGCGGCCGGTCGAACTGCGGATGTCCAACGGGCGCATGGCCTTCGGCGAGGTGCCGGAGCACATCGACGAGAAGCTGCAGGAGGCGGTCAAGGCCCGCCCCGACGCCGCGGCCTGCGAAGCCCTGCTGTGGGAGGCGCACCGGATGGGGCCGCGCGTTCTGCCGGTCTTCTACGCGCTCTACAAATTCTACTTCAACCGCAAGCGCTTCGCGGATGCGGAGCGGGTGGCGACGATCGGGCTGGACGCGGCGGCGCGCGAGGGCGGCTATGCCGGCGACTGGCGGAGCCTGCGCGCGGACAGCACGGATTGGGCGAGGGAGGGCGCGCCGCGCTTCACCCTGTTCACCCTGAAGGCGCTGGCCTTCATCACCCTGCGCAGCGGGCGGGTGGCGGAGGCGACGGCGATCCTCGCCAAGCTGGCGGAGATCGACCCGCAGGACCGGGTCGGCTACGGCGTCATCGCCGCGCTGGCGAAGGGTGTGGGAGACGAGTGACGGCGGAGAAGGGCGGGTCGGGTGACTGACGGATCGATCCGGTCAGTCACCCGACCCGAAGCAGACGGCCTCCGCGCCGCAATCGCGGCAGACCGGGGCTCCGCAGGGGATCAGCCCGTCCCGCGCGCAGAGGAAGCGGTAGAGGAAGACCTTCCACCGTGTGCCGGTGGCGTTCAGAAGCGCCAGGGATTCGAAATGGCGCTCCATCAGCGCCGCGAGATGGCTCGGGCCGGCCAGCCCCAGGTCGCGCCACAACTCGCCCTCGTCCAGCATCGCCCGCGCGACGATCGCGGCGAGCCATTCCTCCTCCTCAATGCCCAGCGAGCGGTGGGCGAGCAGGAGTGCGCTGATGTCGTCCACCTCGCCGCGAAGCAGCGGGGGCAGGGGGGTGGGCGAGCTGTCGGGAACCGGAAGGCCGGCCGCGAAGGCATCGGGAAAGTAGCGGTCGAGAAGCTGGCCGAGCGCCCTGTCGTCGAGACCCAGCGCGCCTGGACCCGTCGGCCAGCGGCGGGCCAGGATGCAGGCGAACAAATGCGCGTCGAAGACGTTGCAGCGTCCCTGACGGTCGGTCAGCCAGCGGTACAGGTGTGTGGTGTCGCCCGCTCCCGGCGGGGCGGTGTCGAGGATGCCCATGGCGTCCGTCCTCCGGGGTCGGGCGGCCGTCAGGCCGCCGCAGGCAATGTGTGGGCGGCCGTCAGGCCGTCTCAAGGAAGGTGGGCGGCCGTCAGGCCGCCTGGGGCAAGTGGGTGATGCAGTTCTTGGAACAGACCTTGCCGCAGCTCTCGCAGCCGATGCAGTTGCCGGCGTTCTTTACGCTCATGACCTTCTTCTCGGCCTCGTCGTCGAAGGCGTCGACGATGTCGCCGTCCTCGGTGATGCCGATCAGCTCCAGCACGTCGCGGCCGCAGACCTTGAAGCAGCGGCCGCAGCCGATGCACATCTTCTGGTCGATGCTTTCCACGAATTTCGGCGTCCAGGCGGCGCCGCCGCGGGTGGTGCCGGTCACGAACTCAGCCATCGTCTGCTCCTCAATCGGGCTTGGTGTGGGGGTGTTTGTTGGGACCTGGACGCTGCGGCTGCCCCCACCCCGGCCCTCCCCCGCCGGGCGGGGGAGGGAGAAAAGTTCCCTCCCCTGCGTCAGCGGGGGAGGGTTGGGGTGGGGGCGCGGTTTCCGAACCGGCCCGTCAGGCGGACGCCTTTTCCAGGGCCTTCAGCTCGGCGCGCTTCTCGGTCAGGGTCTTGTAGGCGTCGTAGGTCTCCTGGGCGACCTGGAGGATGGACTGCCAGTTCTGCGGCAGTTCCTCCGACAGGTCGTGCAGGTCCATCTTCTTCTGGGTCGCGCGGGCGTTGAGCTTCTTGACCTCGTCCTTCAGGGCGTCGATGTCGGACATGGCGGAACCCTCACAGATCGGCGACGTCGGGATACTTGCGGATCAGCGCGACGGCCTCGTCCACGATCTTGGCGCCGTCGGCGGCCAGCTTCTCCAGCGACGGGAAGCCGAAGCGGTGGACGTCGCGCAGGTGCTTCGACACGACGACCAGCCGGCCCGTGGTCAGCACCATGCGGCCGAAGCCCTCGTGGCTCATCTTCATGATGGGGGAGGCGATGTGGCCGGTCTGCTTCTCGACCGTGATGCCGACGGCCTTGTAGAACAGCTCCAGCCGCCACAGCGTGTCGGGGTCCGGGTCGCCCATGATCGGGATGGCGGCGCGGGCCTCCTTGTCGAGGATGAAGGGGGCGAGGATCGTCTCGTCGCTCTTGCCTTCCCAGGCGCCGTAGCTGTCCTCGGCGCGGAACAGCATGACCAGGGTCTTCAGGAAGGCCTCGGCGAGATCGCTCCCGGCGGCCACGGCGGTGTCGGTCATGCTCTCAATCCTCCTCGTCGAAGGCCAGCTCCTGGGGCTGGCCGGCGTTCAGGGCCTTGCGCAGCCAGGGCGGCGGGTTGCCGTTGATGGTTTCGACCAGACGGTCGAGCAGGGCGGTGATGCTGTCCGTGGCCTCCACCTTCACGGGGTGGATCTTCTTCGCCACCACGCGGGCGGCGGCGGAGGCGCCGATGGCCGACAAATAGACGATGGCGCAGTCGGCCAGCGCGTCGAGTTTCGGGATCAGCTTGTCCTCGTTGCCGTCCTCGAACATCGAGCCGCCGAACTGGCAGGTCTCGACCATCGTGTAGCCGGCCTTGTCCACCTCGTAGACCACGATGTTCTTGGCCCACCCGAAATGCGCGTCGACGTGCTGCATGTCCTGGGTGCAGAAAGCGACCTTCATGGAACCTCCTTTGCGGGGCCGGCCCTCCTCGGCCTGGCCCACCACACTCAGCCGGCGCTGCATCCGCATGATCCGCTCCCGCAGTGCTGGCCGTGTTCGTGCCCGTCCCCATGAGCGTGGCCATGGCTGTCGTGGTCCATCTCGCGGGACAGGAACAGGTTGCCGATTTCGAAGAGAAGCTCGCGGGTGCCGCGGTAGCCGACCTGGACCTTCAGCCCGGCGCCCAGCCGGTCGAACATGGGAAGCCCCATGCGGTGCAGCGGCACGCCGATGCGCGCCGCCCCCTGCCGCCCGTGCGAGTTCGAGACGATCAGGTCGGCGTCGCGGGCCAGCGTCTCCACGTCGGAATGGTCGCCGACCATGACGGTCGCGGCCTTCAGCTTCTCCAGGACGGCGGTCTGGGTGGGGGAGACGGCGGCGATCACCTCCGCCCCCATGTCCGCCAGGAAGCTGGTGACGGCGTAGAGCAGGTCCGGCTCCAGCGCGACGGCGATCCGCTTGCGGCTGTAGAAGAAATGCCCGTCGAGCATGCCGTCGACCAGCGTCTCGCGCTGGCGGCGCAGCTTCGCCGGAACCGGGCGGCCCGACAGCTCCGACAGGGTGCGGACGAGGCGGTCCGACGCCTCCAGCCCGGTCAGCCGGTCGAAGAAAAGGCTGCGCACGTCGGTCTTCAACTCCAGCGCCGCGGCGGCGACGCGCATGTGCTCGCCGATCACCAGCGTGGCCTCCGACGCGCCCATGGCGGCGATCTGCTCCACCGTCACGCCGCCCAGCGAGGTCGCCGTGAAGTCGTCCGGCTGGCGGCCCGACATGGACAGCGACAGGTCCGGCAGGAAGATCGGCGACAGGCCGAAGCTCTCGATGATGTCGCGCAGCTCCTCCACGTCGCCCGGCGACAGGTGGCAGCCGGCCAGCACGTTGATCTGGCCCTTCACGGTCGTTTCCGACGGCTGGACCACCTCCTCGACGATGCCGGTCACCGCGGCGGAGAAGCCGTCCTCGAACCCGCCGGAGAAGTCCGGGGTGTTGGCGAAGACCAGCTTCAGGCCCGAGAGGGCGGGGTTGCGCTGGCGGAACAGCGAATATTGCCCGGCCATGTCCTCGCCCTTGGTCTCGGTCACGCCGGTGGTGGCGACGCCGATCAGGGCGGGCGCGTTGCGCTCGTGGATGGTGCGGACGGCCTGTTCGAGATTCTCGTAGCCGCCGAGGATGGTCGAGACCTGATCCATCGCCGTGGTCTGGAGCGGGATGGCCTCGCGGAAATGGCGGACCAGCAGGACCAGCCCGAAGGCGGTGCAGCCCTGGCTGCCGTGGAACAGCGGCATGCAGCGGTCCACGCCGAGGAAGGCGAGCGCCGCGCCCAGCGGCTGGCTCATCTTCAGCGGGTTGGTGGAGGCCGCCTTGGCGGAGTGGGGAAAGCGCTGGATGTTGCCCATGGCGGTTACGCTCCCACCGGCTTAACGTCCGGCTTGGAGTCCCAGGGGGCGGCCAGACGCACCTGCCGCCAGATCGGGTTGGACAGCGTCTTGTCGATTTCCTCACACAGGTTGACGATGCCGTCATAGCCCGCGTAGGGGGTGTGGCGCTCCTGGTTCAGGTCGAGCCACGGCACCTTGGCCTTCAGCGCGATGAACTGCGACCGGCCGCCGGACATCATGATGTCGGCCTCGCTGTCGCGCAGCATCTTGTAGATGTCGCGGGGCTTCAGGTCGTCCCACTGGTGGAACTCCTCGCCCTTCATCTTCTTGATGCGCTCCTTGTCCTCCTTGGTGGACTTCTTGGTGGAGGTGCCGACGATGGTCAGCCCGGCGCCTTCCAGCGCGGTGACCATCGACCAGCTCTTCACGCCACCGGTGAACAGCAGGACGCGCTTGCCGTCGAAGCGCGGTTTGTATGGCTCCAGGCGCCGCCAGACGCGGCTTTCCTCGCGGGCGATGACGCCCTCGGTGCGGTCGATGATGGCCTTGTCGGCGCCGCGCTCCACCAGCATGCGCGCCATCGTGCGCAGCGTGTCCGACATGTCCGAGACGCCGTAGAAGGAGCCTTCGAAATAGGGGATACCCCAGCGCTCCTGCATCTTGCGCCCGACATTCACCAGCGCCTGCGAGCAGACCACCATGGTCAGCCGCGCCCGGTGGGCCTGGGCGACCTCGTTGTAGCGCCCGTCGCCGGAGATGCAGGACAGGATGCGGATGCCGATCTCGTCGAGCAGAGGCTTCACCAGCCACAGCTCGCCGGCCAGATTGTATTCGCCGATGATGCAGATGTCGGTCGGGGTCGTGACCTCCGGCTCCACCGTGCCGATGACGTGGTCGAGCAGAGTCTCGCCGGCCAGCTTGTTGCCCAGGTTCTTCGACCCGACGAAGCCCGGCGCCATCACTGGGATCACCGGCTTGCCCAGCTTTTTCGCGGCGAACTTGCAGACCGCCTCGATGTCGTCGCCGATCATGGCGGGGACGCAGGTCTGGTAGACGAAGACCGCCGGCGGATCGTACTGCTGCACGATCTCCTTGATCGCCCGGTAGAGCTTCTTCTCGCCGCCGTGGATGATGTCGAGTTCCGACATGTCCGTGGTGAAGCCGGTGCGGTAGAGCTGCGATCCCGACGATTTGGTGCCGCGGTTGTCCCAGGAGTTGCCGAGGCAGGCGATCGGCCCGTGCACGAGGTGGGCGGCGTCGGCGATCGGCTGGAGCGCGATCATCGCGCCGTCATAGGCACAGCCCCCGGCGGCAGCCCCCGGCTTCAGCGCCTTGGAGCACCCCTTCTTCCGCTCCTTCTCCGACTTGGCTTGGTTGGTGGAGCAACCCGGCTCGTTGAAGACGTCCTGGAGCTTTTCCTGGAGCATGCCCTTCTCCCGCCATTGGCCGACATCGGCGCCTGTGGGTCAGTCGCCTGTAGGTCGGTCATATGCAGGAGGTGTGCCAGACAATGAATTGTTTACATTCAATAAGTTGGGTCGAGCGGTCCCGTGTGCGATACCCGACAATGGCGGACTTTGTCGGGTATCGCACAGCGTGGGGTGATGGCTGGGCAGCGTGCCGCGCGCCCGTCAACGGGCCAGCACCTTGGCGGCTTCCTTGGTTTCCGATACCGCCGCCGCGATCTGGGTGATCGCGGAGTTGATGGCGCCGATGTTGTGGTCGACGGCGCTGACCGAGGCCGACGCGTTCTGCATGTTGGTGGACATGTCGCCGGTCACCGCGCTCTGCTCCTCCACCGCCCCGGCGGAGACGGTGACGAACTCCATCAGGTTGCTGGTGGCCTGACGGATGTTGCCCAGCGAGGAGACGACGTCGGACGAGACGGCCTGCATGCCTTCGATCTCCTTGGAGATCTGGGCGGTCGCGTTGGCCGACTGGTTGGCGAGATTCTTGACCTCATTGGCGACGACCGCGAATCCGCGCCCGGCCTCGCCCGCCCGCGCCGCCTCGATGGTGGCGTTCAGCGCCAGCAGGTTGATCTGGCTGGCGATGGAGCTGATCAGGTCGACGATGCCGCCCATCGCCTTGGCGACCTCCGTCAGGCGTGCCGCCGCCCGGTCGGCGTTCCCCGTCTCGTCCATCGCCGTGCTTGCCGCCTGACGGGAGCGGATCATGCTGTCGGCGATCTCCCGGGCCGACGCGGCGAGTTCCTCCGCGCTGGCGGCGACGGTCTGAACCGTGCCCTGGGTCGCACCCGAGCGCTGGGCGGCGTCCTCGGCCTGCCGGCCGGCGGCGGAGAGCGCCGTGTCGATCTCGGTGAAGTTGTTGTCGATCAGCGCCTTCAGCTGGTCCAGAAGTTCCACTTGGCGGGTGATGTCGGTGGCGAACTTGACGATCTTGCTCAGCCGGTTGCTGCTGTCGAAGACCGGGTTGTAGGAGGCCTGAATCCACACCACGCGGCCGCCCTTGCCGATCCGCTTGTACTGGGCGGCCTGGAAGCGGCCCTGCCGCAGGCTTTCCCAGAAGGCCTGGTAATCCGCGCCGCCGTGCTCCGCCGGATCGACGAAGGTGCTGTGGTGGCGCCCTTCGATTTCGCGCAGCGTGTAGCCGAGCAGGGACAGGAAATTCTCGTTGGCGGTGATGACCGTGCCGTCGGGGGTGAATTCGATCACCGCCTGGGACTTCGAAATGGCCTCCGCCTTGCCCCGCAGATCGATGTGCTCCAGGTGGCGCTCGGTGACGTCCGTGCAGACTTTCACCACCTTGTGAGTGACACCCTGGCGGTTCTTGATCGGGTTGTAGGAGGCCTCGATCCAGACCTCGCGCCCGCCCTTGCCGATGCGCTTGAACAGGGAGGACTGGAACTCTCCCCGGCGCAGACGCTCCCAGAAATCCTTGTAATTCAGGCTGTCGTGGAGATTCGGGTCGACGAATATCCGGTGATGCTTCCCTTTGATATCCTCGAGGCTGTATCCCATACATCGGAGAAATTGGTCATTTGCCGACAATATGTTGCCAGATGTGTCAAAGGTAATTATGCCATTAGATTTGTCTAATGCGTTGGTTATTTCCGTCGCTTCCGTGTCTGCCGGCCTTAGAAAGGTTTTAAAGGGCATGTCGATTGTCCTTATGGCGCGAATAGGGAATGATCATTTGAGGTTATCGGCAATTTGTATAAAAAACAATTAATTGATGTTTATGTGGTGCCCTGGAGTGCCGTATCGCTTCGACGGTGACTGTATTCGTTAATATGTGCCTTTCCCCAATGGGCGATCAATCGCAATTTTTTGTTGATGTTGTGGGTATTTTTTCGGTGGTAAGCGCTCTTGACTTGAAGGTCTTAACTCTTGCACCATTCAACCAAAGGCATATCGTGGCATTGCGTGAAGGTAAGGAGGGCTTGTTCCTGTTGATGTTCTTCCATGGCGGGCTGTGATGGGGTGGGTGTCTACGGAAATGGCCGGCTCCCCCCGTCCATCGGCACCACCGGAAGTAATGCGCGTGCGGAGCCGCGTCCCTGCGGTGGCAAGGAGCGCGGCTCTGCCGGGCCACCGTCAGGGAACGATCACATAGTCGGGATTGGCGATGGCGAAGACGGCGTCGCGGTCCGGCTGGGGCGGGTAGATCCACTTGGTGTTGATCTCGCGCTTCACCGCCTTGCCCTCCTCGCGGGTCAGCCGGACCTGCCGGTCCCAGCCTTCGGTGAACAGCGCCCCCCACGGACCGAGATCGAGGCAGGTCACGTATTTGGGCTGGCTGTAGGGGTGAATGGGCAGACCGACCAGTTCCGCCGCGGCGTTGTGGCCGGCGACGCGGCCCAGGCTGAGTGCGTGCTGGCAGGACATCGCGGCGACGTTGCCGAGATCGTCGGTGGCGGCCCGCGCCACGTCCCCGGTGACGAAGATTCCCTCGCTGCCGACCGCCCGCAGGAACGGATCGGCCGGGACGCGCCCGAACCGGTCGTGCTCGCCGCTGATCTGCGCGGCGAGAGGGTTTGCGCGGGCGCCCGCCGTCCAGACGACGGTGGCGGCGGCGATGCGCTCGCCGGTGGTGGTGGTCACGCCGTCGGCTTCGATGGCGGCGACGGCCGTGCCGGCGACGATCTCCACGCCGCATTCGGCCAGCGCCTGTTCGATGACGGGGCGCGGCACGGGGCCGAGGTCGGGGCCGATGGCGGGGGCCTGCTCGACCACGACGACGCGGACCTTGGCGTCCGGACCCAGGATGGCGCGCAGCCGGTCCGGCATCTCCGCCGCCGTCTCGATGCCGGTGAAGCCCCCGCCGGCGACCACGACGGTGTTGCGCGCCGCCGTTTCCGGCTGGGGGGCCAGGGCTTTCAGATGGGCGTCGAGGGCGCGGGCGCTGTCGAGCTGATCGACGTTGAAGGCGTGCTCGGCGAGGCCGGGGATCGCCGGGGTGAACAGGCGGCTGCCGGCGGCCAGGACGAAGCGGTCATAGGGCAGGGTGACGCGGGCGCCGTCGTTGCCGGTGATCTCCACCGCTCGGCGGTCGGCGTGGATCGCCTCCACGACGCCGGGGACGTGGCGGACGCCCACGGCCTCGAACAGCGCCGCGAGGTCCGGCGCCATGCCCTCCAGCACCGCTTCGTAGAGGCGGGGGCGGATGTGGAGCTGCGGTGCCGGCGAGACGACGGTGACCGCGACGTCGCCGTCCCGGCCGGCCAGGGCCACCGCACGGGCGGCGGACAGGGCGGCCCACAATCCGGCGAAACCGGATCCGGCGATGACGATCTGCTGGGTCATGACTGTGTGTCCTTATTGAAAGCCGGACAGGGCGAGCGTTCTGGCGCGCGGGTGCGCGGCAGCCATCCCGTCCGTCCGGCGGAGGTCCGGGAAAAGCTCAGGGCATCGGGTGAGACGTGGTCGGGCCGATTATGGTGTCTGCCGTGTCCGTGACGCGGCGCGGGCGCCGAGGCGCGCATCGATCCAGGTCTGGACGTCGCCTTGGAACTCCGGCGGGGCCTTGCGTCCAAAGGTCTCGCCAACGCTGGCCAGCGTTTCCTTGGCCAGCGTGTCGCGCATCGCCTTCTCGGCCCGCAGCATCACGGCGTGGATGGCGCAGACGCCGGAGGTCGCCCAATCCGGCGGTCTGTCGTCGAAGACCGCGCAGCGGCCGCGGATTTCCTGGCAGTCGAACAGCGGTTTCTCGCCCTCGATGGCGTCGACGATGGCGAGGAAGCTGATCTCCGACGGCGCCTTGGCGAGGCGGTAGCCGCCGCGCACCCCTTCGCTGGCCGTGACGATGCCTGCCTTCTCCAGCTTCGGGAAAATCTTGGCGAGGAAGGAGGGGGAGATTCCCTGCAACTCCGCCAGATCCCGGCTGCTCAGCGGCGTGTCGCCGGCGGCAACGAGCCAGAGAAGACAGTGGATGCCGTATTCGACGCTTGCGGTGAGATGTGCCATGGCGTGGCCCGTCCAACGGTCTCGACAACACAGACCGTATCAGTCCGCGTTTACGAACGCAAGCCGGAAAACGCGGATAAAGTTTGTCAGCGTTCAGGGGGGCGGTGGACGCGGGCCGGAAACGGAAAAAGCCGGAGCCCACCTCGCGGTGGACTCCGGCTCTCCGGGGAAGCCGGTCGGGCGGGGGGATGGAGGCCCCGCGCCGGCCGGGGGAGGTCAGCGCACCAGATCGAACGAGTAGTCGGTCTCGCCGACGATGTTCGTGTTGGCGTCCATATCCTCGAAGATGCGATCCAGGATGCGCACCAGCACGTTCAGAGCGCCCTGGTAGCCCCAGGTCGGGTAACGGTGATGGTGGTGGCGGTCGAAGATCGGGTAGGTCAGGCGGATGAGCGGGATCTTGGTATCGCGCTCCAGATACTTGCCGTAGCTGTTGCCGATGATGTAGTCGACCTTGTCGGTGAACAGCAGCGAGCGCAGGTGCCAGAGGTCCTTGCCGCCGTAGGCCTTGCCGGACTTGCCGAACGGCGAGCCGTCGAGCACCTTCTGAACCTGCTTCTCCCACTTCTTCGAGCCGGAGGTGGACAGGATGTGCACCGGTTCGGCGCCCAGCTCCATCAGGAACTTCGACATGCCCAGGCAGAAGTCCGGGTCGCCGTACACGGCGAAGCGCTTGCCGTGCAGGTGGGTGTGGCTGTCGGCGATGGCGTCGACGAGACGGCCGCGCTCCAGCTTCAGCTCCGCCGGGACCGGCTTGCCGGACAGCTCGGCCAGCTTCATCAGAAGCTCGTCGGTGCCGGTGACGCCCATCGGGTAGTTGTACTTGGCGACCTGCTGGCCCTTCTCCTTGATGAACTGCAGGGACTGCGGGGTGCAGTATTCCTGCATGGAGATGGTGGCCTTGGCGTGGACGGCCTCCTTCGTGGCCTCCAGCGGGGTGCCGCCGTCATACATGCGGTACTCGCCGTCGGCCGGGGTGTCGAAGTTGTCCGACACGTCCGACAGGATGGTCAGCTGGATGCCGAACAGGCCGGCGATGCGCTTCAGCTCGCGGTTGTTGCCGACCGCGAAGCCGTCGAAGCCCGGGATCAGGTTGATCGTCTCGTTCTTCGGGGTGTCGAAGTTCTCCGACGTGCCCCAGAAGTGGGTCAGGACGCCCTTGATCATGTTGTCGTAGCCGACGATGTGGCTGCCGACGAAGGCCGGGGTGTGGGCGAAGGGAACCGGGAAATCCGCCGGGACGCTTTCCTTGTTCTTCGCGTTGCTGATGAAGCCGGACAGGTCGTCGCCGATGACTTCCGCCATGCAGGTGGTCATCACGGCGATCATCTTCGGCTTGTACAGCGCGTAGGCGTTGGCCAGGCCGTCGATCATGTTGTTCAGGCCGCCGAACACCGCCGCGTCTTCCGTCATCGACGAGGAGACCGCGGAGTTCGGCTCCTTGAAGTGGCGGGTGAGGTGCGTGCGGTAGTAGGCGACGCAGCCCTGCGAACCATGGACGAAGGGCAGGGTGCCCTCGAAGCCCTGGGCCGCGAACATCGCGCCGATCGGCTGGCAGGCCTTCGTCGGGTTGATGACGACCGCCTCACGGGCGAAGTTCTTTTCCTTGTACTCTTCCGTCTTGGTCCACGCGGAAACCCGGGCGACCTCTTCGTCGGAGTGGCCGTACTCGAACTCCGTCTTCTTGCGCTCGAACAGCTCCTTGTATTCGGGCTGACGGAAGAGCGTGAAGTGGTCGATGACCTTGTCGGCGCTCTGGGAAACGGGGTGGGACATGCTCATTACTCCTATCTTCCAGAGGCCGCTTTAGAACGGAGCCTTCATGATGCCCCAGACGGGGTTGTTGATGGCCAGATCCATGTCGCGGGCGAAGATCGCGAAGCCGTCGTAGCCGTGATACGGACCCGAGTAATCCCAGGAGTGCATCTGGCGGAAGGGCAGGCCCATCTTCTGGAAGACGTACTTTTCCTTGATGCCCGAGGCGACGAGGTCCGGACGCATCACCTCGACGAACTTCTCCAGTTCGAAGGCGGTGACGTCGTCGTAGATCAGCGTGCCTTCCTTCACGTAGTGCTGGGTGCGCTGATAGTCGTCGTTGTGGGCGAACTCGTAACCCGTGCCGACGATCTCCATGCCCAGGTCATGGTAGGCGTCGACCACGTGGCGCGGACGCAGGCCGCCGACGTAGATCATCACCTTCTTGCCTTCGAGCCGCGGCTTGAACTTGGCGATGACGGCGTCGACCATCGGCTGGTACTTGGCGATGACCTTCTCCGCGTTCTCCTTGATGGTGTCATCGAAGAGAGCGGCGATCTTGCGCAGGGACTCGGCGATCTGCGACGGGCCGAAGAAGTTGTACTCCATCCACGGAATACCGAACTTCTCTTCCATGTGGCGCGCGATGTAGTTCATCGAGCGGTAGCAGTGGATGAGGTTCACCTTCGCCTTCGGCGTGTTCTCCAGCTCGGCGAGCGTGCCGTCGCCCGACCACTGGGCGATCACGCGCAGGCCGATCTCTTCCAGCAGGATGCGGCTGGCCCAGGCGTCGCCACCGATGTTGTAGTCACCGATGATGGTGACGTCGTACGGGGTGGAGACGAAGCCTTCCTTCGGCTCGGTCTTCTCGAAGATCCAGTCGCGGATGACGTCATTGGCGATGTGGTGGCCCAGCGACTGGGAGACGCCGCGGAAGCCTTCGCAACGGACCGGAACGACCGGCTTGCCCAGCTCTTCCGACTTGGCGCGGGCGACCGCCTCGATGTCGTCGCCGATCAGGCCGATCGGGCACTCGGACTGGATGGAGATGCCGTTGACGAGCGGGAACAGCTCGTTGATCTCCTCGATCACCTTGTGCAGCTTCTTGTCGCCGCCGAAGACGATGTCCTTCTCCTGGAAGTCGGAGGTGAAGTGCATCGTGCCCCAGCTGTCCACGCCGGTGTCGCCGACATAGTAGTTGCGGCGGCCGGACCAGGAGTAGTAGCCGCAGCCGACCGGGCCGTGGGAGATGTGGATCATGTCCTTGATCGGACCCCACACCACGCCCTTGGAACCGGCGTAGGCGCAACCACGGATGGTCATCACACCGGGGATCGACTTGATGTTCGACTTGACGCCGCAGTCCTTCGCCTCGGCCTCCAGCACGTTCAGGTGCTTGGCGCGGCGCTTGCGGGACTTCTCGGGATACGCTTCGAGAACCTTGTCGACGAGACCCTTGACGTCGACGCCTTCGTTCACGGACAGGCTCATGGTGCCAGTCTCCTGCATGCTCTCATTGTCCGCGCTACTGCAGCGCGGGACCGAGCCCCCTCTCTCCCACCCCGCGCACAAGGGCGGGGTGGGCTGGGGAGGGGGCCAGTTCAGACCTTTGCCCCGTCAGGGACCCAGGTATCAGGCCTTGGCGGCTTCCTTGGCCTGGAGCTCGGCGAGCTGCTGCTCCTCCGACTTCATGATGCCGAAGTCCATCAGCATCTCTTCCAGCTCTTCCATCGTGATCGGGGTCGGGATGGTGCCCTTGCCCTTGTTCGCGTGGACCTTGGCGGCGAGCTGACGGTACTCCTGGGCCTGCTGGCTGTCCGGGGCGTACTCGATGACGGTCATGCGGCGCAGCTCGGCGTGCTGCACGATGTTGGCGCGCGGCACGAAGTGGATGAGCTGGGTGCCGAGGCGGCCGGCCAGAGCCTCCGCCAGGTCGATTTCCTTGTCGGTCTGACGCTCGTTGCAGATCAGGCCGCCGAGGCGCACGCCGCCGCTGTGGGCGTACTTCAGAATGCCCTTGGCGATGTTGTTGGCGGCGTAAAGCGCCATCATCTCACCGGACATGACGATGTAGATTTCCTGGGCCTTGTTCTCGCGGATGGGCATGGCGAAACCGCCGCACACCACGTCGCCCAGCACGTCGTAGGACACGTAGTCCACGTCGTCGTACGCGCCGTTCTCTTCCAGGAAGTTGATCGAGGTGATCACGCCGCGGCCGGCGCAGCCAACCCCCGGCTCCGGACCGCCGGACTCGACGCACTTGATGCCCTTGTAGCCGATCTTGAGAACGTCCTCGAGCTCCAGATCCTCGACCGAGCCGGCTTCGGCGGCGAGGTGCAGCACGGTGTCCTGCGCCTTGGCGTGCAGGATCAGGCGGGTCGAGTCGGCCTTCGGATCGCAGCCGACGATCAGGATCTTCTGATCCAGCTCGACCAGCGCGGCCAGGGTGTTCTGGGAGGTGGTGGACTTGCCGATACCGCCCTTACCGTAGAACGCAATCTGGCGCAAAGACATGGGAGGTTACTCCTTTGCTTGGGTCTACAGGGTGTCTTCAATTCCGGGGCGGCCTGCCCAGCGGCCGCTTCGACCCTCTCTCTGCATCCCCCGTGCCAGTTCGCTGAAAATTTTTAAATCATTGAAAATGAACGAGAAATTAGATTGCGGGCGAGCGCGGTCCGCTTTGTCGGGCCTGTGACATACCCGACAAAGCCCGACATTTTGTCGGGTCTCTCGCAATGAAAAGGAAGGGAGGGACGAATGTCGTCCGCCAGCGTCAGAAGACGGCGTCAGGCGGCGGCGTGGTTCAGCGCGTCGCGGGCGACGACGAGGCGCAGCGCCAGCGCCTCCAGCTCGTCGCCGTCCTGGCCCATGTCATAGAGAAGCTGGGCCAGCGACTGGCCGCGGGCGAGCAGGCGGCGCGCCTTGGCCGGGTCGGCGGGGCGGGCCAGCAGGATGCCGACGAGACGCTCCCCGGCCATGCCGGCCAGCGCGCGGCTGCGTTCGGCCAGACGGCGCTCCAGCGTGTCGAGCACCGCCGGACGTCCGGCATGGTCGAGATCCGTGCAGAACTGGTGCAGGGAGCGGAGCTGGCGCAGCAGAGCCTCGAACAGCAGCTCGTCGAGGTCGCCGCCGTTGGCGGCCTTTCCGACAAGATCGAACAGTGTGTCGGAAAGCCGCCACGCGGCCGACAGGCAGTCGTTCATCGCCTTGCGGTCGGCGGGCTCGACGAAGGCGTTGGCCTCCTCGCGGTGCTCCTCCTGGTCGTCCAGGTTCCGCAGGGCGACGACGAGCAGCCCGTCCACCGAGGCCAGCGTGGCGAGGCTGGCGTGCAGCGCCTTGATGCCGCGGTCGGCGCCGAAGCCGTCCATGGCCTCCGCCGCCCGGCGCAGCGCATGGCGGGTGAGGCGGCGCGACTGGTAAACGACGTCGCGCAGCGCGACGGTGGCGCCCAGCGTCTCCAGCATTAGCCGCCGCGCCTCGAAGCGCAGCAGGGCGTGGGCGAGGCTGTCCATGGCGCCGGCGGTGGCGCCGGCCGGGTCGTCCTCGGTGCCCGCAGCCGACGCCTCGCCGCGGACCAGCCGGTCTGCGTCGGCGCGGGCGTCCGCCTCGATGGCCGACACAACCGACAGCACGGCACCGCGTCCGGCGCCGCGCAGCAGGGCGACCAGGGCGCGCAGGGCGGTGGCCACCTCCAGCGCGCCGGGCAGTCCATCCTCGGCGGTGCCCTTGTTGTGGACGACGCGGTCGATCAGATGATCGCGCAGGCGGGGCAGCAGAACGTCCAGGATGATCGGCGCGGTGGGGCGCAGCAGCGCCTCCAGCAGGCGGCCCTGCGGCTGGCCGAGCATGGCGGCCAGCGGATTGACCGGCTTGGGCACCAGACGCGGGCGGTGGGGCTCCAGCAGGGCCAGCACCTCGTCGCCGCGCAGCGGGGTGATGGTGCCGCGCAGCAGCCGGGCGAGCGTCACGGCGTCGCGGGCTTCCTTGGCACCGCGCAGCGGAACCGGCGCCCGTCCCGAGCGCATCGGCATCTTTTCCGAGACGGCGGAAGGAAGAAGAACGCGCGGCGGCTGTACCGCCCGGTTGCGCGTCTCCTGTTCCTTACGCTTCATCGGCCACATGGCCTTGCCTCGTCTTGCGGTGCACTGAGTCCTGTTCGAAGAACTATGGTGTCGTCGCGTCATCCGTTCAAACGGATATTTTTAAGATATTTGGAGTAAGCCAAAAGTTGTTTCGGCCGTTTAATCGAATTGTTTTTGAATTCGAAATGTATTGCGCAATGGGCGGCATCGCCCTGCGGTGACGCGGACCCTTGGCGGAGGAGCCGGTTCGCGGTATCCATGAAAGAATTGTGGATTTGGGAATGTCATGGCGGACGGTTCGGCGAGCGGTGGGTTGCGGGATGCGCGGGGGCGGCTGATCGATCCGGATTCGCCGCTGGCGCTGAAGGCGCATCGCACCAACCTGCTGAACGTGACGGCGGAAGCGCTGTGCGCGGAATCCTTCAACGACGAGCCGCGGCGCCTGCGCATCGGCGGCACGCGCAGCGACCACGCCGTGCTGTTCGAAGCGCTCGACGAGAGCCCGAACAGTCTGATCGCCGCCGACATCTTCCAGCACTACATGGCCTTCACCTTCGGGCTGAACCCGGACTTCTCCGGCGCTGAGGGCACGGACGGGCGGCGGCGCTACCGCGCCAGCTACCTGCGCCTGCTGAAGGGGTGGCTGTTCGACAGCAACAACGCCGAGGGGGCGGTGCTGAAGGGCTGGGTGGAGAGCCGCTTCGGCCTGCTGCCCACCTATCACAAGGAACCGATCCTCCGTTTCGCCTCGGACGCGTGGCGGACCTATGGCGAGGAGAAGGTCGCCACCCGCTTCCACAACAACAACATCAACCTGCAACTCGACCTGCTGTACGAATATTGCCAGTGGTGGATGCGCCGCGGCTGGCCGGACGCGCCGATGCCGTCCCGCGCCAGCCACATCCGGCTCTACCGCGGCGTCAACGATTTCGAGGAGCACCACATCGTCGCGCGCCCCGACAGGCGCACGGCGGTCCTGCGCCTCAACAACCTCAGCTCCTTTTCCATCGAGCGCGACATCGCCGGCCAGTTCGGGGACTACATCCTCGAAACCTGGGTGCCGCTCACCAAGGTGGTCTTCTTCCGCGACATCCTGCCCCGCTACCCCTTCAAGGGGGAAGGCGAGTATCTGGTCGTCGGCGGGGACTACAGGGTGGGGGTGTCGCTTCTCTGACAACCGATCACGGAACAGATCCGGCCCATGACTGACCATTCCATTCGCTCACGCGCGCTGGGCGCCTATCTCGGACTGGCCTGCGGCGACGCGCTGGGCGCCACCGTCGAGTTTCTGACAAAGGGCGAGATCGCCCACCAATACGGCGTGCACAAGCACATCAAGGGCGGCGGCTGGCTGAAGCTGCCCGCCGGGCAGGTGACCGACGACACCGAGATGTCGATTCATCTCGGCCGCGCCATCCTGGCCGCCCCGGAATGGGACGCCCGCCGCGCGGCGGCGGAGTTCGCCATCTGGCTGAAGGGCGTTCCCGTCGATGTCGGGGACACGACACGGCGCGGCATCCGCCGCTTCATCATGCACGGCACCCTGTCGGAGCCGGAGAGCGAGTATCACGCCGGCAACGGAGCGGCGATGCGCAACCTGCCGGTCGCCCTGGCGACGCTGGGCGACGACGCAGCCTTCGAGCAATGGACGGTCGAGCAGGCGCACATCACCCATTGCAACGCCATGTCCGACGCGGCGACCCTGACGCTCGGCCACATGGTCCGCCGTCTGGTGCTGGGCGGCAGCGTGCGCGACGTGCGTGACGAATCGAACAAGCTCATCGAGAAGCACCGGCAGTTCAAATTCCAGCCCTACCGGGGCCTGGCCACCGCCTACATCGTCGATACGATGCAGACGGTCATGCACTATTATTTCCAGACCGACTCCGTGGAGTCCTGTGTCGTCGAGACCGTCAACCAGGGCGGCGACGCCGACACCACCGGCGCCATCGCCGGCATGCTGGCCGGCGCCACCTACGGGGTGGAGACCATCCCGCCGCGCTGGCTGCGCAAGCTCGACCGCGCCGTCTATGACGAAATCTGCGCCCAGGTGGACGGGCTGCTTGCCCGCGCCCCGGCGCTCAAGCAGGGGTGACTTCGACCATGGCCGACGTGATCTTCTTCGAAAAGCCCGGCTGCGCCGGCAACAACCGCCAGAAGGCGCTGCTGGCGGAGGCCGGGCACACCGTCCACGCCCGCGACCTTCTGTCCGAGCCCTGGACGGCGGACAGCCTTCGCCCCTTCTTCGGAGACCGCCCGGTGTCGGACTGGTTCAACCGCGCCGCCCCGGCGGTGAAGAACGGGGAGGTCGATCCGGAGGCGCTGGACGAGGCCGCGGCCCTGACGCTGATGCTGAAGACGCCGCTGCTGATCCGCCGCCCGCTGATGCAGGTGGGCGACCGTCGCGACTGCGGCTTCGAGGCGGAGCGGGTGGACGCCTGGATCGGGCTGGCCGCCGGAGCCCCGGAGGGCAAGCTGGAAGGCTGCGCCCGCGCCGGGATGCCGCCCTGCCCACCACCCGCAAAGGGGTGACGGGACAACCCGGTCTGTCGTAGGTTTGCCCCCGTCCTGTCTGACACCCGACAATCCAGCGATGGGGGCCGATCCATGTGCGAACTCCTGGGCATGAGCGCCAACGTGCCCACGGACATCTGCTTCAGCTTTCGCGGCCTGATGCGCCGCGGCGGGCAGACCGGTCCGCACCGCGACGGCTGGGGAATCGCCTTCTACGAGGGGAAGGGCTGCCGCGCCTTCCACGACCCGGCGCCGAGTTGCGAGTCGGAGATCGCGCGGCTGGTCAGCAGCTATTCCATCAAATCCTGCGTGGTCATCTCCCACATCCGCCGCGCCAACCGCGGCCGGGTGTCGCTGGAGAACACCCACCCCTTCACGCGGGAGCTGTGGGGCCGCGTCTGGACCTTCGCCCACAACGGCCAGCTCAAGGGCATCAAGGAACGGACGCTGACCTTCTACGAGCCGGTCGGGACGACGGACAGCGAGCACGCCTTCTGCTGGCTGCTCGACCAGATCCGCATGCAGTATCCGGAACCGCCCAAGAGCAGCGGCGCCCTGATGCGGCTGATCCGCGACCTCGCCACCGACCTCGGCACGCTGGGCGTCTTCAACATGCTGCTCAGCGACGGGCGGTACCTGTGGTGCCACTGCGCGACCAACCTCGCCTGGCTGACCCGCAAGGCCCCCTTCGGCCCGGCGACCCTGATCGACGAGGACATGAGCGTCGATTTTGCCAAGGAGACGACGCCCGACGACGTGGTGACGGTCGTCGCCACCCGTCCCCTGACCCGCGACGAGAACTGGACCGTCATGAAGGGCGGCGAGATGGTCGTGTTCAAGGGCGGCAATCGGGTTCGCTGACCGGGGATTGTTCTGATCTGTGCAACGAAGATTGGCGAAATCGGGGCTCAATCGATTGGCGTAAGCGGGCTTATGGTCACTCCCGAAACACACAGAAGCGGTGACGGTGCCGGACCGGCGCCCCGCTTCCCGGACAGGAAGACGTGACCATGAAGATCCTTCACATCGACTCCAGCCCGCTGGGCGACGCCTCCGTTTCGCGCCAGCTCACCGCCTCCATCGTCGGGGCGCTGCGTCAGGCGGCTCCGGGCGCCGAGGTTTCCCACCGCGACCTGACCGTCGCCCCGCCGGACCACCTGACGGGCGAGCTGATGCAGGTCGTGAAGTTCCGCAACCTGGAGGGCCTGACCGCCCGCCAGCAGGAAGAGCTGGCTCTGACCGACGCGCTGGTCGACGAGTTCCTGGCCGCCGACGTCGTGGTGATCGGCGCCCCGATGTACAACTTCACGGTCCCGACCCAGCTCAAGGCCTGGATCGACCGCATCGCCCAGGCGGGCCGCACCTTCCGCTACACCGAGACCGGCCCGGTCGGTCTGGCCGGCGGCAAGAAGGTCTACATCGCCTCGACGCGCGGCGGCGTCTACTCGACCAACGCCGCGATGAGCGCGCTGGATCATCAGGAGGCCTTCCTGCGCACGGTTCTGGGCTTCCTGGGCGTCACCGACGTGACGGTGATCCGCGCCGAGGGCGTCGGCATGGGGCCGGACGCCCGCGCCAAGGCGCTGGCCGCCGCTCAGCAGGAGATCGACGCCCTGGCGACCCCGGTCGCGGCGTAAGGGAACAAGCGACACAAGAATGTCCCCTCTCCCCTCTGGGGAGAGGGTTAGGGTGAGGGGGGTGCGCGTGGCGGACCGTCCGGTACAAGCGCACCCCCCTCACCCGGCCCTTCGGGCCACCCTCTCCCCAGAGGGGAGAGGAGTGTTTTACGTCCCCATCGCGTCGCCAATCCGCCGGACGGCCTCGTCCAGAGGCAGGTCGAGGCGGGTGATGTTCTGCAGCTCCAGGAAGCGCGCCTCGTTCTTCGACAGCTCGCCTTCGATCACCGCCCAATGCCGGTCGGACGAGCGCTTGGCGATCTGGCGGGCGAAGGTGCGCTGGATTTCCTGGTCGAAGCGGCAGCCGAGATAGAGAAAGCTCCGGCCCGCCCGGCGCTCCTGCACGACGGCGGGGATCGGCGTCTGGATGTCGATCTCCGTCAGGATCTCGACGAAGTCGCTGTCGGAGATCAGGTAGTTTCCCGCCGGGGCCGCGCTGCCCGATGGCTTGTAGAGCAGCGTTTCCCAGCCCGACGCCGCCCCGGCCTCGACCTCCGCCCCGCCGGGGGCGTAGTATTTCACCCATTCGCCGACGCCCTGCGGATGGGACAGGCCCTGGATCTGGCCCCAGCTCCGGTCCGGAGCGGCGGTCAGCAGGCTTTCCAGCGTGTTGTCGTACCAGACATCGACGATCATCGGCGGGGCGGGCAGGGTGGCCAGCCACTGGTGCACCGGCGTCGCCGGGACATCGCGCTTGAAGATCTCGTTCAGGATGCCGTCCAGCGTCTTGCGGTGGCGCCGCGATTCGATGAACTGGGCGACGGCGGTCAACTGGCTGCGGATGCGGCCCGGTGCGGCGACCTTGGCGTTCAGCCGCTGCGCCAGTTCCAGCGAGGTGCGCGGGATCGGGCAGTCGGCCTCCGGCAGCAGCGCGAAGGCGCCCGGCCCGAGATAGGGCACCACGCCCCGCGCCTTCAGCGCCGCGGCGATCTCCGCCACGATGGTGTCGGTGTCCATGCTGTCGATGACGGCGGTGTCGGTCATGCTAACCCCGTTCGGCTGGCGTTTGCCCCCTCCCTGACCCTCCCCCGCTGGGCGGGGGAGGGTCAGGGAGGGGGTCGCGTTTCACAAATAGATCGCCGCGCCCGCCCCCGTGTTGACGGTGGCGTCCTTTAGCGTCTCCACGATGAACTGCACCTCGTCGGCGGTGACCTTGTGGTGCAGCGGCAGGGCCAGAACGCGGTCGACCGTTTTCTGGCAGACCGGGCAGTCGGCCCGGCTGGCGCCGCGTTCCTGGTAATATTGCTGGGTGTAGAGCGCCTGCCCGTAGTCGGACGCCTCCACGTCGTGGGTGGACAGATCCTCCAGCACCGCCTTGCGCCCCGACGCGGTGAAGCGGGTGCCGAGATGGACGGCGTAGACCATCGGATGAACGTCGTCGGCGCCCGGCCCCTTGTAGGGTGGTTTGATGCCCTCGAAGGAGGCCATGGCCGCCTCGTAGAAGCCGACCACCTCCCGGCGCTTCGCCAGGATCTCCGGCAGGCGCTTCAACTGGACGAGTCCCAGAGCGGCGGTCAGGTTGCTCATGCCCGCCTGGAAGGGGATGGTGCGGGTGATGACCACCGTGTTGCGGTGCTCCATCTCGCGGCGGCGCAGGTAGCGGAGCTGGTGAGCGAGGTTGCGGTCGTCGGTGACGATCATCCCGCCTTCACCCGTCACCAGCACGCCGGGTTCGGAGAAGTCGAAGACCGCGCAGTCGCCGAAGCTGCCGACCAGCTTCCCCTTGTAGGAGGAGCCGATGGCTTCGGTCGAATCCTCGATCAGGATCAGCCCCTTGTCGGTGGCGAGCGCGCGCAGCTCGTCCCAGTGGGCGGGGTGGCCGTTGACGTTGCCGGCCAGGATGGCCTTGGTCCGTGGCGTGATCCTGGCCTCGGCCTTGGCCGGGTTGATGGTGTGCTGCCAGTAGTCGATGTCGACGAAGACCGGCTCCGCGCCGGCCAGCGCGATGGCGTGCTGCACCTGATGCCAGCCGAAGGGGGAGCACAGAACCTCGTCTCCCGGCCCGATGCCGTAGGCCTTCAGGACCATCAGCGTGGCGATGGTGCCGCTGGACACCGCCACCGCGTGGGCGCGGCCGAGCCAGGCGGCGAAGGCGTTCTCGAACCCCTCCGTCATCCGTCCGTCGCTGAGGCTGCCGGAGGTGAGGATGCGGCTGATGACCGCCACCTCCGCTTCCGAAATATCCGGGTCGATCAGCGGGATGTAGTCGCCGAGTTCGCCGTCTTCGGCTGAGTCGTCCGGGGGCGTCGTCATTCCGCGATCCTCATTCAGTCGTCCTCGTCCCGTTGCGCGATCACCACGCCGGTCGCCGTCTCCGGCTTGTTGGTGATGAGCCAGCAATGGTTGGTGCCGTCCACGAGGTAGAGGTTGAAGCCGGGCTCCTCCCGGAAGGCGTCCTCCGCCATCACCGCGGCGTGTGCCCCGGTGACGTTGGACAGGTCCGGGTTCGCCTCGCGCACGGCGCGGACCACGGCGTCGAGCCGGGTCCCGTCCGCGAAGAGTCTGCCGGCCAGGGCGGCGATGGCGTCGATCCGTTCCGGGGTCAGGGCCATGGCCGTCACTCCGCGCCGCGCTTCTTGGCCTCGACGGTGATGGGCAGGCGGGTGTCCGCCGGCATCTCCGGCAGGTCCAGCGTCCAGCCGTTGGCGACCTTGACCCAGCCGCCCCACAGGCCCGGCTTTTCCATCTCGGTGATGGGCTCCTCCAGGTCCTTCTTGGCGACGTAGATCGTGTATTGCTCACCGGCCTTGCGCACCATCACCTTCATGTCACTCTCCAGTCGTCGTGTGTTTGGCTGTCGTTTGGTCAGGCCGCGATCCGCGCGTAGAGCGCGGGAAACTCGTTGAGGACCGATTCCACCTCCTCCGCCGTGTTGTAGCGGCTGAGGGAGAAGCGCAGGCTGGCCGCCGCCTCCGCCGGGGTCAGGCCCATGGCGGTCAGGACGTGGCTCGGTTCGTTGCCGCCGGAAGCACAGGCCGCCCCCATGGAGACGGCGATGCCGGCGCGGTCGAGCCGCATCAGCAATTCCTCCGCGTCCAGCGGGCGGCCCTGCGGGTCGGCGAAGCGGATGTTGCTGGTGTTGGACAGGCGGTCCGCCCCCTCGCCGTTGACCCGGCTGCCCGGCCAGCCGGCGAGCACGCCGCGCTCCAGCCGGTCGCGCAGGATCGCCATGTCCCCGGCCTCCGCCACCATGGCGGCGGCGCGGCCGGCGGCGGCGCCGAAGCCGACGATGGCCGGCACATTCTCCGTTCCGCCGCGGCGGTGGCGCTCCTGATGGCCGTGGATCAGCGGGGTGAAGGGCACGCCCTTGCGGATGAAGAGGGCGCCGATGCCCTTCGGCCCGTGCATCTTGTGGGCGGACAGGGTCAGCAGGTCGGCGTTCACCGCGTCCACTTTTATGGGCACCCGTCCGGCGGCCTGCACCGCGTCGGTGTGGAACAGGGCGCCGCGGGCCTGGGCAATGTCGGCGGCGGCGCCGACCGGCTGGATCGCCCCGGTCTCGTTGTTCGCCCACATGACGGAAACCAGAGCCGTGTCGGGCGTCACCGCGTCGCGCAGGTCGGCGAGCGCGATGGTGCCGGTGCCGTCCACCGGCAGGACGGTGACCCGCCAGCCCTGCCGCTCCAGATCCCCCGCCAGCATCAGGGTCGAGGGATGCTCGATCGCCGTGGTGACGAGGTGGCGGCGTTCCGGATGCTCCGCCGCGACGGCGCGCAGCGTGCCGATCAGGGCCGTGTGGTTGGCCTCCGTCGCGCTGGCGGTGAAGAGGATGTCCGCGGTCTTCGCGCCGACCAGCGCCGCCACCTGGGCGCGCGCCTCGCCCACCGCCCGCTTGGCCGCCATGCCGGCGGCGTGCGGGCTGGAGGGGTTGCCGAACTCCCCGAACAGGTGCGGCAGCATCGCCTCCCGCACCTCGGGCGCCAGCGGGGTCGTCGCGTTGTTGTCGAGATAGATCATGGGTCCATCGGAAGCCGTGGCACGGGTGGGCGGAACCGCATCAGTCCATCACGCCGGGGACGCCGCGGCGGCGGCCGTCGGCGGGGGCGATCTCCTCCTCCAGGCAGCCGACGACGACACCGGCCGGGAATTCCACCAGATAGACGGGGATCTGCGTGCCCTCGGCGTGGCCGATGCGCACGATGGTGCCGGGCGTGCCCTTCGGGGCCAGCAGAGCGCCATCCTCGGCGTTGGGGTGGCTGCCGTCGTTGTGCAGGTCCACCGTGGCAATGACCGCCAGACCCCAGTCGTAGAGCGGTTCGCGCGGCGGGATGAAGCCGGGCTTCTTCGCTTCGGTAACGGCGTCGCTCATCGCGTGCTCCTCAGGCGGTGGGTCACTGTGGGGATAAGTCACTGCGGATCGTTGCAGTGCGCGTCGACCAGTTCGAGTTCCTTGGCGCGCATGCCGACGATGATGCGCTTCTCATAAAAATCGATGCCGTAGATGTAATACATCTGCAGGTAAGTGCCGATCGACTTGACGTAGCCGACATCGCCGGTGCGGATCAGGAAGTCGCCCATCGGGCGTCCGGGATAGGTGCCGTCGTTGCGCACGTCGCGAAGGGCGCGGACCTTCTGGCCCTCCTCGAAGGCGGGGCGGTCTTCCAGTTCGATCGGTTCGTTCGGATCGCGGGCGCGCTCGCGCATTCGGTGCTCCTTGGTCCGGTCAGTCAGGGGGCCGGTCAGTCGGGGATCAGGTCGCCGGTGGCGGGCAGTCCGGCGCGGCGCTTCTGCGCCACGGTGCGGACGTCGTCCACCGGGTCTTCGGTCAGTGGGGCGAGGTCTTCGGGCGGCAGGCGGCTGGCGACGACGAAACGCACGCACCAGTCGGCGTCGCGGATCAGCGCGGCCAGCTTTTCCGGCGGCAGGCGCCGGGCCACGACCATGCGCACGCGGGCGCTGTCGTCCCAGGCCATGCTCATCAGCCACTCCAGCCCGATGCGGTTGGCGACCTCCAGCCGGATTTCCGGGTCCTCGTCGTGCATCATAGCCGGCAGCATGCCCTCGGGCACGCGGCGGGCGACGCGCAGGCGGACGGAATAGTCGGGGTCGCGCATCAGCGGGGCGAGGTCGGCCTCCTCCAGCCGGGAGGCGACGGCGATGCGCACCTCGCGGTCGGGGTCGCCGCGCATCTTCAGCAGCAGGCGGCGCGGCAGGCGGCGGGCGACGGCGGCGCGCACCGTCTCGTCCGGATCGTCCATCAGCCGCGGCACGATGAAGATCGGCGCGAAGCGGGCGGCGTTGGCGCGGACCTCGAAATAGGGATGGTCGAGATGCTCGCCGGCCAGATCGTCGTTCCATTGGAAGAAGCGCTGGATGCGCTTGGCGTAGCGGTCGTGCACGCAGGCGCGCAGCGGTTCGCAGCGCCCCTCGGCCAGACGGTCGCGGAAGGCGCAGCCGTCGCAATCGACGGGGTTGCCCAGCCAGTCCAGCGCCTTGTCGATGTCGTCGCTCATGCATCGTCCTCCGGGCCGGCTTCGAAACGATCGGCGGCGGCGAGCAGGCGGGTGGTTCCGAAGCGGTCCTTCGGGTCCAGCTCCCGGACCTTGTTCAGGGCCTCGCGCCCTTCGGCCAGACGGCCCAGGCGCAGATGCAGGTAGCCGACCGCGGTCAGGGCGAACAGGAACAGGCGCGGGGCCGGCTCCAGACCCGCAAAGTCAGCCCCCAATGATCTGGAAGAATCCTGGCCGACCATGCGCCAGTCGGTGTGGTTCAGGCCGATGGCCGCCATGGCGTGGCCGAGCATCCGCTCGCCGTAGAGCAGGGCGGTGTCCAGGTTGGCCTTGTAGAAGTGGAACTTGTAATGGCCGAGATCGACCAGCCGGTGCCCCGGCGCCAGCTCGGCGGCGCGGGCGAGGTAGCGCTCCGCCGCCTCGGCGTCGGCGTGGCTGGCGGCGGCGAGATGCAGGAACCGCTCCGCCTCGGGCGGCAGGTCGCCGCCGTAGTAACGGCGGTTGAGCCAGCCTTCATCCACCTCGTCCAGCATGGCGGTGCGCTCCATGGACACCCTCTCCCGTGATGGGACGGGAGAGGGGTTTCGGGCGATCAGGCCGGGACGCAGCAGTCGGCCGGGCAGACCGAGGCGCATTGCGGGCTGGAGAACTGGCCCTTGCACTCGGTGCACAGGTCCGCGTTGATGGCGTAGGCGCCCTTCTTGAAGCTGATGGCGTTGTTCGGGCACTCGGCCTCGCAGGCGCCGCAGGCGGTGCAGTCGGAAGCCTTGATCTTGTAAGCCATGACACTCTCCTTGGGTGTGGTGGCGGCTGTTGCGGTGGGCCGCCGGGTAAGTCCGTGGGGTGATCGGGTGTTCGGGCGTCAGGCGCGCAGGGCGGTGAAGGCGCCGGTGCGGATCACCGCGTCCTGCCCCTCGCGCGCGTTGATCGCACCTTGGCCGAGGCGCTCGGCGTAGTCCTTGAAGTAGGTCAATGCCGACTCCTCGATGTATTCGAAGGCGAAGCGGTCAACCGGCTCGATGCCCGCGTCCTTGAGGTTCTGCGACGGGCAGCCGCCGATCTTGGCGACGAAGACCGCGGTGCAGTCGTTGATCGCCGACAGGACGGAGCCGAGCGCGTCCTCGTCGCCCGAGCCGCCTTCGCAATACTGGTCGACGCGGCGGTGGCCGACGAACTTGGCGCCCTTCGGGCCGACCTCGTAGATCTGGAATTCCTTGGCGTGGCCGAAATGCTCGTTGATGCGCTCGCCGCCCTTGGTGGCGACGGCGATCAGGATCGGCTGCACCTCGGTGCCGACGGTTTCGACCACATCGGCCTGCGCGGCGGCCTTGGCGGCGTGGCGCCCGGAGCGCTCGCCCTCGACATGCTCGCGGTAGGTGCGGGCGGCCTCCTGGTCGTATTCGACCTCGCCCATTGCCTCGATGCGGTCGATGGTGAATTCGGAACCGCGGTCCTCGCCGAGCAGGCCGACCGCGTCGGCGCGGCACTGGCGGCAGTGGCGCATCAGCTTGGCCCCGCCCTCGCACTGGTCCTGAAGCACCTTCAGCTCCTGGGCGGTCGGCCCGCGCTGGCCGGTCAGGCCGAAATGGGTGCCGTGCGCCGGGTCGGAGATCAGCGGCATGATGTTGTGCAGGAAGGCGCCGCGCGACTTCACGGCCTTGTTCACGTCCATCAGGTGCTCGTCGTTGATCCCCGGGATCATGACGGAGTTCACCTTCACCAGGATGCCGCGCGAGGTCAGCATCTCCAGCCCGAGCATCTGGCGCTCGTGCAGGATCTTCGCGGCGTCCAGGCCGGTCCAACGCTTGTGGTCGTGGAAGATCCAGGGATAGATGTGCTGCCCGACCTCGGGATCGACCATGTTGATGGTGATCGTGACGTGGTCGATGTTGTAGTTCGCGATGGTGTCCACATGGTCGGGCAGGGCCAGACCGTTGGTGGACAGGCACAGCTTGAGGTCCGGCGCCTTCTTCGCCAGCATTTCGAAGGTCTTGAAGGTGTTCCTGCCGCCCGCCGCCAGGCTGTCGCCGGGGCCGGCGATGCCGATGACGGAGAGCTGCGGGATCTCCTTGGCGACAGCCAGAATCTTGCGGAGCGCCTGATCGGGGGTCAGCTTCTCGGAGACCACGCCCGGCCGGCTCTCGTTCGAGCAGTCGTATTTGCGGTTGCAGTAGTTGCACTGGATGTTGCAGGCCGGCGCCACCGCGACGTGCATGCGGGCGAAATAGTGATGCGCCTCCTCGGAGTAGCAGGGGTGGTTCTTCACCTTCTCCCACACCTCCGGGGACATGTCGGCGGGGCCGTCCGACGACCCGCAGGAGGACGACGCGCAGCCGGCGGCGGCGGCGGGCGGCGCCTCGGCGGGAGCCTTCAGCTCACCCACGCCCAGGATGCTGTCGAGCGAAATAACGTTGGCCATCGTCCACTCCCTTCCCAGCCGCGCCGTCGGCGCCCTTGGTCAGGTCGTTAAAAGCAAGTTCGGGGCCAACCGCGTGAATTGTGGAGTTTCAGAAGGTTAGACGGTTGTGTCGGGCCTGTGGGCCATGTCGGTAATCCGACAAAGGCGGACAAAGCCAAACAATGGCCGACAAACACGCTGCCTGTCGGGGACCCGACATGAGGGCTCACAGAGCAGCGGAGTGCGCGATGGTTCCGTCTCCCGGGGCGGGAGAGGATTCAGTGGGCGCTCCCGACCTGGAAGGTCAGGACATGGTCCTCGTCCGGCCGCAGCGGTTCTCCTCCGAACCCGATGAGCCCGCTGCCGGTCAGCTTCGTCGAATCGCGGCGCAGCAGCAGGGAGGGGGACTCGCCCGTGCGGATGAAGGTGCCGTTGGTCGAATGGTCGGTCAGCAGGAAGCCGCCGCGGCTGAAATCGATCACCGCGTGCTGGCGCGAGGTGCGGCGGGAGGGGATGCGCAGGCCGCAGCCCTCGTCACGCCCGACCGTGACGCGCGGCAGCAGGGGAGTCAGCGTCGCGTCGGCGCCGCGCCCGGACAGGCGCAGGGACGGCAGGCCGCGCCCGCTGCCGGGAACCGATGTGGTCAGGGCGACGGTGGCGTTGTCCTCGGCCTCCGGCGGGGCATTGCCGTCGCGGATCTGGTGGACGCGGACCGGGGCCGCCTTTCCCTTCACCGCAACGCTGTTCAGAAGGCGGGTCCGCTTCCGCAGAGGCGGGGAGAGGCGGTCGACCAGATCGTCGGTCGCCAGGATCTCGCCGGGGCGGGCGATGGATTCCAGGCGGGCGGCGACATTGCAGGCGTCGCCGTAGAGGTCGCCGGGGCCGGCGATCACCGGGCCGAAATGCAGCCCGGCGCGCAGGCGCAGTCCGAACGCCGCCTGTCCTTCCATCATGGCGAGCGCGGCGCGGGTAGCGCCGTCGCTCATGGGGAAGCAGGCCAACAGCCCGTCGCCCAGGCTTTTCACCACCGTGCCGCCGTTCTCCCCGACGATCCGGCGCAAGCCCTCCAGCACCCGTTGAGTCAGCGCCGCCGCCTTGCGGTCGCCCGCCAGTTCATAAAGCAGCGTGCTGTCGGCGATGTCCACGAAGAGGAGCGCGAGGGGCTTTTCCATCCCGTGCAAAGGCCCGAAGCTGGAGGTTGCGGGACGCGGGTTACAGCGTACAGCCGATGTCCCACCGTCATATCACAACCGTTCGTAACGGTTACAGGGGCCTTGGGACCCGCAGGCCGCGCCGGCGTCTTGCCGCAGCCGGAACACCAGCCGGCCCTCGAAGGTTATATTGTGCATATATTTCCTCCCTTATAAGATGCATGGCGGAGCGTTGGCCGCGGTTGGAAAGTGTGCCGCCGCCGGCATGCCTTTCAGGGAGGGGATCATGACGGTATCGGGTGTGACGTCGGCCGCTTCGTCGTTTCCGGTCCTGTCCCGATCCACCGGGGCGTCCCCATCGCCGGGGGCGACCGCCACGAGCGGCGGTACTGCGTCCGATCGCGTGGCGCTGAGCGGGTTGGGCGGGGCGCTTCGCGGCGACGGATTGACCGCCTTCGGTAACCTATCGGACGCTCAGCGCCAGCAGTTGGCCGATCTCGTCGCCAGCGGGAAGATCAGTGGCGAGACGGTCAACGACGCGCTCACGCAGCGGCTGAAGCAGGCCCGCGTAAGCGCCATGGGCGCGACGCAGCGCATGTACAACAACGATCACGCCGATCTTTTCTTTGATGAGGCGACCAGCGTCGACGATCTGCGCGGTGCCTTGTCCCAGACTCTGGCCCGGCGGTCGTCGCTGATGGACAAGCTGACCGCGGTGATGGGCGAGGATGAACGGGCGGCGGCGTCGAACGATCTCGCAGCGCGGACGATGAATCCGCTCCTGGCGAAGGACCGGATGGGGATGTCGCGCTACATCATGCCCGGCTTCTTCTCGATGGACTTTTCCGATTCCCGCCTGAATTCCACCAAAAAGCAGGGGGATGCCACCTACAGCCTGAAGGCGTTGGGCGTCGATCTCGACGCGATCGACAAGGCGCTGCGCAAGACCGGCGAAGAGGATGCCGCCGCCATCCTGTCGGAGCGGGCGGGCTTGCCGACCTCCCGAAAGGTGGCAGCCGATCAGGACTATTCGGTGGACGACGCCCTGGTGAAGCCCCTGACCGCGCCACCGGGCGCTTCGCCGCCGGATGCCCGCGATTACCCGAACCCCCTCGACTACGGCAAAAAGCTGCGCGAGTTTCTCCAGGCGTCCTTCTCGGAACTGCGCAAGGTCGGTGAGTTGGGAGGGCACACGGTGTATCAGGTCGACCGTCCCGACCATATCCCGCGCCCCCAGGACCTCCCCACGCCTTCATCAGCGGGCGCCCCCATTGCTCAGGGAGAGCCGGTGGGGCGCCAATACATGCTTGGTTTGGCCACCCGTTACTGATCGGCCCGTTGTTGCCCGGAAGGGAACGCAGGCGCCAAGTGACTCCCCACCCCTCAGAAGCGCTTGATCTCGATGTTGTACTTGCGCAGGGCGTAGCTCACCTGACGGGTCGTCATGCCGAGCAGGCGGGCGGCCTTGGCCTGCACCCAGCCGGTGCGCTCCATCGCCCAGAGCAATCGGTCGCGCAGCGATCCCGACTCCGGCTCGTCCAGCGGCACCTCGGCGGCGGGCGGCGGAGCGGCATTGGCAGCCGATGCGGGCGCGGGAGCCGCGGCGGCGGGCGCGCTCGGCTCGGGCAGGGGCAGCGGGATCAGGGGGACCGGAACCACCGGTTGGGCGGCTCCGCAGACCGGCGACGGGCCGGCGGAACAGCCCGACGCGCAGGCTGGCCACGCGCCGCCGCCGGCACCGGCCGGTTCCGGCATCGGGGCGGGCATGGCCGGGGTCTTCGGCGCGTTGGCCGGTGCCGGAACGCCGGGGCGCCCCGTAGGCACGCGGTTGACAGACCCCGGCCCCATGGACGGGGCGAGCCCGCCGACCGAGGCGCCCAGCGTGCGGTACTGGAAGAGGACCGAAGAGTTGCAGAGATTGAGGCTGCAGGACAGCGACTCGGTGCGGATGATGCCGTCGCGCGACTGGGTGGCCGCGCGCTCGATGCAGTTTTCCAGCTCGCGCACGTTGCCGGGCCAGGTGCAGCGGTTGAGCACCTCCAGCGCCTCGTCCTCCATGACGAGGGCCATGCCGTTGTCCTTGGCGAACTTCGCCACGAAATGGCGGGCCAGCGGGCCGATGTCCTGGCGCCGTTCGCGCAGCGGCGGCAGATGGATGGTCACCACGTTGATGCGGAAATACAGGTCGGCGCGGAACTTGCCGTGGCCGACCGCCTCCTCCAGGTTCAGGTTGGTGGCGCAGATCAGCCGGACGTCGGTCTTGATGGTCTTGGACCCGCCGACCCGCTCGAACTCCTGCTCCTGCAGCACGCGCAGCAGCTTGGCCTGGAAGTTGGGCGAGATGTCGCCGATCTCGTCCAGGAACAGCGTGCCGCCGGAGGCCAGCTCGAAACGGCCCTTGTGGTCCTTCTGCGCGCCGGTGAAGGCACCCTTCTCATGGCCGAACAGCTCCGACTCCAGGAGCGATTCGGGCAGGGCGGCGCAGTTCACGCGGATGAAGGGCGCGTCCTTGCGCGGCGACATGTTGTGGATGGCCCGCGCGATCAGCTCCTTGCCGGTGCCGCTCTCGCCGCGGATCAGCACGGTGGACTTGAAGGGCGCCACCCGATGGACCTGGGCCATCACCTCCAGCATGTTGGGGCTGGTGCAGACCACGTCGTTGATCGGGGCGGCGAGGGGGCGCAGTTCCTTCTGCATGCGGAAGGTTTCCCGCATCATGAAGCGGCGCTCCTCGGCCACGGTGCGGTGCAGCCGCACGGTCTGGCCGATCAGGTTGGCGACCATGGTCAGGAAGCGCACGTCGCTGCCGAAATGGCCCTGCGGCCCTTCGTCGGAAATGCGGTCGATGGTCAGCACGCCGACGACCACCCCCGCGGCCTTGATCGGTACGCCGACCAGCGAGGCCACCTGCTCGTCCAGGTCCTCGCGCCCGCCGGTGCGGTTGAGGAACAGCGGTTCCTCCGCAAGGTTCGGGACGACGGCGGGCATGCCGGTCTTCAGGATACGGCCGGTGATTCCTTCCCCGTCGCGGAATTCGATCTGGGCCGCGGCCTCGTTCGACAGGCCGTTCGCGGCGACCAGCCGCAGCACATTGTCCTCGCCGACCAGATAGACGCGCCCGCGGTGCATCTGCAGCTGGTAGGCCAGCGCGCGGAGCACCTCGCGCAACGTCTGCTGGAGGTCGAGAGAGGAACCGAGGATCTTGCTGACCTCATAGATGGTCAGCAGCTCCAGGTTCGACGTGGACTGGCGCATTGCACCCGGCATGATCGACACCCCCTGCTCAACCGGGACTCCGGACGCCGCGCACCAGCGCGCCCGTCGCATTGATCCCGGCACGGCGCCTTGAACCGTTCCTCCCGGGGTGGGGTGTGCGCTCGTTGCTGATCGGCGCCTTTGACCACCGGTGCGCCCGCCGCGCGTGCTTCCGTGACAAGCCGTTCGCGCTGCGGACTGTCGAAAGTTTCGGAAACTCTCGGTCGAAAGGCAAGCCCTTTTGCATATCAGTTGCTGCGGCGCACAATGACTTATGGCTGCGGCAGAACGGCGCAACCCTTGAGAAAACTGGTGTTTCGGCCGGAAATGAACTAATAACTGACTGGTCAGTAATATTTTCTCCACCCTGGGGGACGGAATGCCGGAGGATGTTCCCGCCGCTCCGCGCTGGCGCCGCCGGAAGGAGGCGCGTCCCCGGGAGATCGTCGACGCGGCCCTGACCGTCTTCGGCGAGCGCGGCTTCGCAGCAACGCGGCTGGAGGATGTCGCGGCGCGGGCCGGTGTCAGCAAGGGCACGCTCTATCTCTACTTCCCGAATAAGGAGGAGCTGTTCAAGGCGGTGGTCCGCGAGGCCATCCTGCCCAACCTGGACATGGCCGAGCGCCTGCTCGCCGGGGCGCTGGGGCCGAGCTTCGCCGTTCTGGAAACGCTGCTGACCCTCTTCGCGACGCGCATCCTGAAATCCCGCGCCGGGGCCATCCCCAAGCTGGTCATCGCGGAGGCCGGCAATTTCCCCGATCTCGCCCGCTTCTATCACGACGAGGTGATCCGCCGCGCCTTCGCCCTGCTGGCGGCGGTACTGGAGCGCGGCATGGCGCGCGGGGAGTTCCGCCCGGTGGACGTCGATTCGACCGTCCGGCTGATCGTCGCGCCGATGCTGATGAGCGCGCTGTGGCGCTCCTCCTTCGAAGCGCTGGAGGACCGGCCGCTGGACGTTCGGAGGCTGGTGGCCGCGCACCTCGACGCGCTGCGCCGGACGCTCGCCCCGGAGGGAGGGCCGTCATCATGAGCTGGATCGCCGAAACGCTGGTGGCGGCCCTGTCCGTCCTCGGGCTGGGCGGCGGGGACGCCGTGCCCCTGGCCCACGGCTACGCCGAAGGGGAGTATCTGCGCATCGCCGCCCCGGTGGCCGGGACGCTCGACTCGCTGGCGGTGACGCGCGGCGGGCGGGTGGAGGCGGGCGCACCCCTCTTCGCACTCGACCGCACCAGCGCGCGGGCGGAGCGCGACCGGCTGGCCGCCGCGCTGGCGCAGGCGCGGGCGGAGCTGGCCGATCTGCGGACGGGCCGGCGCCCCGACGAGCTGGCGGTGGTTTCCGCCCAGCGCGCGCAGGCCGAGGCGGCGCTGCGCTATTCCGAAGCGGAACTGGCGCGGCAGCAGACGCTGGTGGCGCGCAAGGTCAGCTCCGACGACCGGCTGGACGCCGCCCGCGCCAGCCGCGACCGCGACCACGCGCGGCTGGAGGAACTGACCGCGCAACTGGCCGTCTCCAACCTGCCGGCCCGTCCCGACCAGATCCGCGCCGCCGAGAACGCCGTCGCCCAGGCCGAGGCGGCCCTGGCCCAGGCGGACAAGCGCCTCGCCGAGCTGGCCCCGCCGGCGCCTGAGGCGGCGCTGGTCGAGGACACGCTGTTCAACCCCGGCGAATGGGTGCCGGCGGGCGCCCCGGTGGTGTCGCTGCTGCCGCCGGGAAAGCGGAAGCTGGTGGTCTTCGTTCCGGAACCGCTGATGGCCCGCGTCCGTCCGGGTGACCGGGTGACGGTGCGCTGCGACGGCTGTCCGCCCGGCCTGTCGGCGCGCGTGACCTATGTGGCGCCGCGGGTCGAGTACACCCCGCCGGTGATCTACAGCGTCGGCAGCCGCGAGAAGCTGGTCTTCCGCGTCGAGGCGCGGCTGGAGGACGGGGCAACGCTCAATCCCGGCCTGCCGGTCGATGTGGAATTGCCGCCATGAGCGGGGAGCCCGCCATCGATGTGCGCGGTCTGGTCAAGCGCTTCGGCGCCAAGACGGTGGTGGACGGCTTTTCCATCCGGGTGGAGCGCGGGCAGATCTACGGCTTCCTGGGGCCGAACGGGTCGGGCAAGACGACGACCATCCGCATGCTCTGCGGGTTGCTGACCCCCGACGCCGGGGAGGGGGCCTGCCTCGGGCTCGACATCCGCCGCCAGAGCGCCGCCATCAAGCGGCAGGTCGGCTACATGACCCAGAGGTTCAGCTTCTGGGAGGATCTGAGCATCGCCGAGAACCTGGATTTCGTCGCCCGCATGTACGGGCTGCCGGACCGGAGGGCCAAGGTCGCGGCGGCGCTGGAGCGGCTGGGGCTGGGCAACCGGCGGGCGCAGCTGGCGGGCGAGCTATCCGGCGGCTGGAAGCAGCGTCTGGCGCTGGCCGCCTGCATCCTGCACGAGCCGAAGCTGCTGCTGCTCGACGAGCCGACCGCCGGGGTCGATCCCAAGGCGCGACGGGAGTTCTGGGACGAGATTCACCGGCTGGCCGACGAAGGGCTGACCGTGCTGGTCAGCACCCATTACATGGACGAGGCGGAACGCTGCCACGCCATCGCCTACCTCGCCTACGGCCGGCTGATGACCCAGGGCAGCGTGGAGCAGGTGATCGCCACATCGGGCTTGGTCACCTACGAGGTGGGTTCACGAGGGATGGGCGGGCCGGACCTCGGGCGTGTCGCGGCGGCGCTGCGGGACTGCCCCGGCGTCGAGATGGTCGCCGCCTTCGGCGCCCGGCTGCATGTCAGCGGCGGCGGCGGCGCGGCCCTGGACGAGGCTCTGCGCCCCTGGGCCGGCGACTCGGGCCTGCTGGTCAGGCGGACGGAGCCGACACTGGAGGACGTGTTCATCCATCTGATGAACCGCAGCACGGACAACTTCGCATGACCGCGCCGTCGGCGGGCAGGATCGGGCCGTCCCCATACCGGTGCGAAAGCCGGTGTGGGGACGGCGCGCGGTCACTCGAACTTGGCGGAGGTCACGCCGGTGTTCTTGTTCCAGCGCAGCGTCAGCTTGGAGATCTTGCAGAGGTTCAGGTTCTGCCAGACCGCCGACTCGCCGTCGTCGTAGATGACCTTCATGTCCCACTTGCAGGTCTTCTCGGCCTTGTCGAAGCTCAGTTCGAACTCTTCGCCGTCCTCGAGGACGTCGCGGCCGAGAATGTCCTCGTCCCACTTCTCGTTGGCGGACTCGCTGACGTAGATGTGCTTCAGCGCATAGCCCGTCTCATTCGCGATGGTGAAATCCTGTTGCCCGGCCAGGGCAACGCCGTGAAACAGGAACATGGCGGCGACGGCGGCGGCGCTCTTGGCAAGAATAGATGTCACGGCATGTCTCCCGTATACGAGTTAATCCATTTGGACGATGCTTGAGGCAATTTCGATATGTCAATGGGCGCCAAGTGACTGGATGAGGCTTTGAAGTGGAAAGTTGTGCTTCCGTCCCGAAGCACGCGAAACGGAGGTGGCGGTATGGCGCGGTTTTCCTTTGCGCGCTTCGTCGCGGTGATGGTGAAGGAGTTCATCCAGATGCGGCGCGACCGGCTGACCTTCGCCATGATGGTGGGGGTGCCGGTGCTCCAACTCGTGCTGTTCGGCTTCGCCATCAATTCCGACCCGAAAAGCCTGCCGACCGCCGTCCACGCCGCCGACTCCAGCCCCTTCGCGCGCACGCTGGTGTCGGCCATGGCGAACTCCGGCTATTTCGACGTGGCCCGCGGCGCCGACAGCCCGGCGGAGCTGGACCGCCTGCTGGCCGAAGGACGGGTGCAGTTCGCCGTCACCATCCCCACCGGATTCGCCCGCGATCTGCAGCGGGGCGAGCGTCCCGTGCTGCTGGTCGAGGCCGACGCGACCGACCCGGCGGCGACCAGCAACGCGCTGGCCGCCCTGTCCACCCTCGCGCGGCAGGCGCTGGACCCCGACCTGACCGGACCGTTGGCCCATCTGCGCTCCACCCCCGACCCGGTCGAACTGCGGGTCCACCGCCGCTACAACCCGGAGGGCATCACCCAGTACAACGTGGTGCCCGGCCTGATGGGGGTGGTCCTGACCATGACCATGGTGATGATGACCGCGCTGGCCGTCACCCGCGAGCGGGAGCGCGGAACGATGGAGAACCTGCTGGCGATGCCCGTCCGCCCGTTCGAGGTGATGCTGGGCAAGATCGTGCCCTTCATCCTGGTCGGCTACATCCAGGTCGTCATCATCGTCCTGGCCGCCCGGCTGCTGTTCGGTGTGCCCATCGTCGGCAGCCTGACCCTGCTCTCGGCGGTGCTCGTGCTGTTCATCGCCGCCAATCTGGCGGTGGGGTTCACCTTCTCGACGGTGGCGAAGAACCAGCTTCAGGCGATGCAGATGTCCTTCTTCTTCTTTCTGCCGTCGATGCTGCTGTCCGGCTTCATGTTTCCCTTCCGCGGCATGCCTGGCTGGGCGCAGGCGGTGGGGGAGGTCCTGCCGCTGACCCATTTCCTGCGCATCGTCCGCGGCATTCTCCTGAAGGGCAACGGCCCGGCGGAGATCGCGGGGGAGGTGGCGGCGCTGCTGATTTTCCTGGCGGTGGTCACCGTCGTCGCGCTGAAACGCTACCGGCAGACCTTGGACTGAGCATTAAACGGGGGCTGGGTATGGCCCGTCATCGTCGCCGCCAAGTCGACATCGGCTGTGACATGGGCGTGAGCCTCACTTTTCGTTAAGGAACATTGGCTCTAATCTTTCCCGATTGGCGGTCCGTGGGGGAAGATGATGCGGCGCTCGGCGGTTGGCCCGACGGTTGGGGTTCTCGCGGCGGTTCTGATCGCCGCCGGTCTGGCCGGCCCGGCAGAGGCCGGATCGCACAAGAAGAAGAAGCCCGCGCCGCCGGCCCCCAATTCCATCGCCTGGAGTCAGGTGAGCGGCCCGGCCCTGGGGCCGGCCCAGTCGATCGGCGGCTACGCCGCGGGCTGCGTCACGGGCGCTCAGGCCCTGCCGGGGGAAGGCACCGGTTATCAGGTGATCCGCATGTCCCGCCAACGCTATTACGGCCATCCGGAACTGATCGACTATCTGAAGGGTTTCGGGCGGAAGGTCGCCGCGGCCGGGCTGGGGACCGCGCTGATCGGCGACATGGGGCAGGCGCGCGGCGGCCCGATGAGCTTCGGCCATGCCAGCCACCAGATCGGGTTGGACGCCGACGTCTGGCTGCGGCTCGACCACCCGCCGATGGGGCGCAACGCGCGGGAAGGCCTGACCGAGATCAAGTACGTCGATTACGGGCGCGTCCGCGTCACCGAGGACTGGTCGGAGCGGCAGGCCCAGCTCGTCCGCATCGCCGCCAGCGATCCGCGGGTGACCCGCATCTTCGTCAACCCGGCGATCAAGCTCGCCATGTGCCGCCATTCCTGGCCGGACCGCGCCTTTTTGCGCAAGCTGCGCCCCTGGCACGGCCATGACGGGCACATGCACATCCGGCTCGGCTGCCCGGCGGGAAGCCCGCAATGCGAGGACCAGCGCGACATTCCCGACGGCGACGGCTGCGGGGACGAGGTCGAATCCTGGCTCGGCTCCGTCTATCCGGTGGTGGAGAAGCACAACGGCAAGCCGCAGCCGCGCTACGTCAACATGCCGCCCGCCTGCACAGCGGTGCTGCGCGCCGCCGGCACGCGGGTCGCCGCCATCGACGATTCGCATACGGAGAAGGCGTTACGGTAATGTGACGCAGGATTTTGCGCTTGCACGAACGGAGCGCCCGGATACTGTGAAAGTCGGAATGAATTCGTTCGCGCGGTGGAAAGACCATGTCCACCCCGCGAACGAACCGGTCGTCCGGCGGTCCAGGCAACGGGGCAGGCGCGAAGGCGATGAGCGATAACAGCGGACACGACCACGCGGGCGCTCCCCGCATCACGCTCAAGACCCGCCTTCACGCCTGGTGGGAGGGGTACGACCTCTCCGGCCTGAAGGGCAAGGGCGGGGAGGAGGACGGCAAGCCGCGGGCCGGCGCCGTTCCGGCCCAGCCCGCCGTCCGGGGCCATGGCCCCGGCGTGAACCGCTGGGGCAAGCCGCTGTGGAGCGCCACGCGGATCGAGGTGGCCGAGAAGCTGTGGGGCGAGGGCTTCAACACGCCGGGCGGCCACGACCACATCCCCTATCTGGTGAAGCCGCTGGGACTCAATCCGGCGATGAGCGTGCTGGACCTGTCCGCCGGTCTGGGCGGCACCAGCCGCACCATGGCGAGCAAGTACGGCTGCTGGGTCACCGGGCTGGAGGCGGCTGAAATTCTGGCCAAGGAGGGGATGATCCGCTCCTTCAAGGAGGGGCTGGAGAAGAAGGCCCCGATCGAAACCTACGACCCGGAGAATTTCAGCTATCCCAAGCGCGTGGACGCCATCGTCTACAAGGAGGGGATGTTCTCCGTGCGCGGCAAGGACCAGCTGTTCGACGGGATGGAGCTGGCGCTGAAGCCGCGCGGCCATCTGCTGATGACCGATTACGTGATCGAGCCGGCGCTGGCCGGAGCCAAGGCCGTCCAGGTCTGGTGCGACAAGGAGCCGATGCAGCCGCATTTGTGGTCCAAGGACCAGATGGCCGCCGCCTTCGCCCAGCGGAATCTGGACCTGCGAATCGCCGAGGACATCACCGACACCCATCGCGGCCTGATCGTGAGCGCCATCCAGGGGCTGGTCGAGCATCTGGAGCGCCATCATCTCGACCACGAGACCAAGCTCGCCGTGATGGACGAGGTGGAGCTGTGGGTCCGCCGCGTGTCCGCCATCGAGGCGGGGATGCGGGTGTGTCGTTTCTACGCGCTGAAACCGGCGGAGTAGCGTCGAAACGGCCGCATCCTGCGGGAAACGCAACCGCGACGGGGGCCGTTGACAGCGGGGGTGCGCCGCACTATGGTGCGCGCCTTCGATCGAGCCGCCGACCGACCAGGATGAAGAACTATGAAGATCGTTAACTCTCTGAAGTCGATGAAGACGCGCCACAAGGCCTGCCGCGTGATCCGCCGCAAGGGCCGCGTCTACGTCATCAACAAGCAGAACCCGCGCTTCAAGGCCCGCCAGGGCTGAGACCGGCGGCCGGGTCCGCCCGGCCGACGAGCATCGGGTTTCTCGCAAGAGCCGCGCCTTTCGGGCGCGGCTCTTGCGTTTTGGGGGATCGGTTCGCCCATTGGCCGATCCCTCACCGGCTTGTGCGCGTCCCGCCGGCAATGATACCACTGGTTACGGAATGCATCCGGAGCCAACCGGTGCGAATCATGGGGGAGGACGGCCGGCCATGCGGATGCCCGCGCCCGACGACGGCGTCATCGCGCGCCGCCGCGAGATCATCGCAGCGCTGCGGGCCATCGTGCCCGGCGAGGGGGTGATCGCCGACGAAAGCGAACTGCGCGCCTATGAATGCGACGGGCTGACCGCCTACCGCCAGCTCCCCATGGTCGTGGTGCTCCCCAGCACGGTGGAGCAGGTGAGCCGGGTGCTCAGGACCTGCAAGGCGATGGGGGTAAAGGTGGTGCCGCGCGGCGCCGGCACTTCCCTGTCGGGCGGTGCGCTACCGCTGGCCGACGGCGTGCTGCTGGGGATGGGCAAGTTCAACCGCATCCTCGACATCGACTTCGCCAATCGCTGCGTGGTGACCCAGCCGGGGGTGACCAACCTCGGCATCTCCAACGCGGTGGCGCATGAGGGCTTCTATTACGCGCCCGATCCCTCCAGCCAGATCGCCTGCACCATCGGCGGCAACATCGCGGAGAATTCCGGCGGGGTGCATTGCCTGAAATACGGGCTGACCACCAACAATGTGCTGGGGCTGGAGATGGTGCTGATGGACGGCACCGTCCTGCGGCTGGGCGGCAAGCATCTCGACGCCGGCGGCTACGACCTGATGGGCGTCGTCACCGGCTCCGAAGGGCTGCTCGGCGTGGTGACCGAGGTCACGGTGCGCATCCTCAGGAAGCCGGCCACCGCCCGCGCCGTGCTGATCGGCTTCCCGACCAGCGAGCAGGGCGGCGACTGCGTGGCCGCCATCATCGCCGCGGGGATCATCCCCGGCGGCATGGAGATGATGGACCAGCCGGCCATCCACGCGGCGGAAGATTTCGTCCATGCCGGCTACCCGCTGGACGTTGAGGCGCTGCTGATCGTCGAGTTGGACGGTCCGGCGGCGGAGGTCGACCATCTGATCGACCGGGTGGCGGAGATCGCGCGGTCGAAGGGCTGCTGCTACTCCCGAGTCTCGACCTCGGAGGAGGAGCGGCTGTCCTTCTGGGCCGGGCGCAAGGCGGCCTTCCCGGCGGTGGGACGCATCAGCCCCGATTACTACTGCATGGACGGCACCATCCCGCGCAAGGCGCTGCCCCTGGTGCTGCACCGCATGCAGGAGATGTCGGACCGCTACGCCCTGCGGGTCGCCAACGTCTTCCACGCCGGGGACGGCAACCTGCACCCGCTGATCCTCTACGACGCCAACAAGCCGGGCGAGCTGGAGCGGGCGGAGGCCTTCGGCAACGACATCCTGCGGCTGTGCGTCGAGGTCGGCGGCGTGCTGACCGGCGAGCATGGCGTGGGGGTGGAGAAGCGCGACCTGATGACCGACCAGTTCGACGAGGTCGATCTCGATCAGCAGCAGCGGATCAAATGCGCCTTCGACCCCGATGGGCTGCTGAACCCCGGCAAGGTCTTCCCCAAGCTGCACCGCTGCGCCGAGCTGGGCCGCGTGCACATCCACAAGGGGGAGCTGCGCTTCCCGGACATTCCCCGCTTCTGAGGGAGCCGTTATGACCGTGACCACCATCAAGCCCGATTCGGCGGCCCAGACCGCCGACGCGGTGCGCTGGGCCCTGTCGGAAGGGACGCCGCTGGACGTCGCCGGTTCGGGGTCCAAGCGCGGCCTCGGGCGTCCGATCCAGGCCGCCCACACACTCGATCTGTCCGGCCTGTCCGGAGTCGTCGCCTACGAGGCGGAGGAGCTGGTGCTGACCGCCAAGGCCGGCACGCCGATGGCCGAGATCCTGCCGATGCTGGCGGAGCGGCGGCAGCAGCTCGCCTTCGAGCCGCAGGACCTCGGCCCGCTGTTCGGGCAACCGGAGGGGCAGGGGACGCTGGGCGGGGTGGTCGCCAGCGGGCTGGCCGGGCCGCGGCGCATCAGCGCCGGCTCCGCCCGCGACCACACGTTGGGCATCGCGGGGGTGAACGGGCGCGGCGACCTCTACAAGGGCGGCGGCAAGGTGGTGAAGAACGTCACCGGCTACGACGTGCCCAAGCTGATGGCCGGGTCCTTCGGCACGCTGACCGCTCTGACCGAGCTGACGGTGAAGGTGCTGCCGGCGCCGGAGGACGTTCGAACGCTTCTGTTGGCCGGGCGCGAGGACCGTCAGGCCGTGGCGGCGCTGACCGCGGCGCTGCAGAGCCCCTACGACGTGTCCGGCGCCGCCCATCTGCCGGCCGCCGTGGCGGCGCGGTCCGATGTGCGGGCGGTCGCCGCGGTGGGCGGGGCGGTGACCCTGGTGCGGGTGGAAGGCTTCGGCCCGTCCGTCACCGCCCGCGTCGCCGCGCTGACGGAGGAGCTTGGCGCCGACGCCGTGCTGGATCAGGACGAGTCGCGGGCGGTGTGGAGGGAGGTTCGGGACGTGGCGTATTTTGGCCCCGCTCCCTCCCCTGCGTCAGCGGGGGAGGGCCGGGGTGGGGGCGACGACTCCCGCCACATCTCCCGCCATGTCTGGAAAATCTCCGTCCAACCCTCCGAAGGGCCGCGCGTGGCGGAGTCGATCCGATGGGCGCTGGACGCTGAACTGTATTTCGACTGGGGTGGCGGGCTGATCTGGGCGGCGGTGGCGCCGACGCCCGATGCCGCCTCCGCGATCCGCGGCTCGCTGGGCACCGCCGGCCACGCGACGCTGGTGCGTGCGCCCGAGGACGTGCGGACCACGACGGAGGTGTTCCATCCGCTGCCCGACACGGTGATGGCGCTGAGCCGCCGGGTGAAGGAGAGCTTCGACCCCTGCGGCATCCTGAACCCCGGCCGCATGCACGCGGGAGTGTAAGGCATCCATGCAGACGAACTTCACGCTCACCCAGCTCGCCAACGCCGACTACCGGGACTCGGAAGCGATCCTGCGCAAGTGCGTCCATTGCGGCTTCTGCACGGCGACCTGTCCGACCTACGTCCTGCTGGGGGACGAGCTGGACAGCCCGCGCGGCCGCATCTACCAGATCAAGGACATGCTGGAGAAGGGCGGACCGCCCACCGAGCATCAGGTGAAGCACATCGACCGCTGCCTCTCCTGCCTGTCCTGCATGACGACCTGCCCGTCGGGCGTCAACTACATGCATCTGGTCGACCACGCCCGCGCCCATGTCGAGGCGACCCACGCCCGCCCGCCCGCCGACCGCGCCATCCGCGCCCTGCTGGCGCGCGTGCTGCCGAACCCGCGGCTGTTCCGGCTGGCCCTGATCGCCGCCTGGTTCGGCAAGCCCTTCGCCGGTCTGCTGCCGGGGCGGCTCGGCGCATTGCTGGCGCTGGCCCCGAAGTCGGTGCCGGGGCCGAGCCACAGCGACCGTCCGGGCAGCCATCCGGCGGTCGGGCCGCGCCGCAAGCGCGCCGCCCTGCTGGTCGGCTGCGCCCAACAGGTGCTGGCCCCGCAGATCAACGAGGCGACCATCCGCCTGCTGAACCGCCAGGGGGTCGAGGTGGTGGTGGCCAAGGGGGCCGACTGTTGCGGCGCCCTGACCCATCACATGGGCAAGACCGACCTCAGCGACGCCGCGGCGCGGAAGACCATCGACGCCTGGATCGCCGAGATGGACGGGGAGGGGCTGGACGCAATCATCGTCAACACCTCGGGCTGCGGCACCACGGTGAAGGACTACGCCTTCCAGTTCCGCGAGGACGCGGAATACGCGCCCAAGGCGTTGCGCGTGGCGGCCATCGCCCGCGACGTGACGGAGTTCCTGGCGGAGATCGGGCTGTCCGCCCCGGTGATCGAGACGGGGCAGGCCATCGCCTACCACTCCGCCTGCTCCATGCAGCACGGCCAGCGCATCAAGGACCCGCCGCGCCATCTGCTGCACGGCGCCGGCTTCCAGGTGAAGGAGATCCCGGAGGCGCACATCTGCTGCGGCTCCGCCGGCACCTACAACATGCTTCAGCCGGAGATCGCCATGCAGTTGCGCGACCGCAAGGTCCGCAACATCGAGAGCACGAAGGCCGCCGCCATCGCCGCCGGCAATCTCGGCTGCATCACCCAGATCGCCACCGGGACCGGGCTGCCCGTCGTTCACACGGTCGAGTTGCTGGATTGGGCGACCGGCGGCCCGAAGCCCGACGCGCTGCGGGACAGCCCGGCCTTCGCCGGTCCTGCCCAGGCGCCGGGTGCTGCGGTGCGCGCGGCGGAGTAGGCTGGAAGAGGGACCGCCGACCCGCTTGGACTTTTCGCGCCGTATGGCTAGGTTGGCGCCAACGGGACGATGAGGCATCCAGTGGACTCCGGTTTGAAGGGCGGTTTGAAGGAAGGCGGTCTCGGGGGCGATAGCCACCGCCAGGACGGTGGGTACGGGATCGTACGGCGTCTGTCGGCCTGGGGGGTGCACGCCTTCACGGGCAGCGGCGTGGTGCTGGGGCTGCTGGCGCTGCTCGCCGCGGTCAACGGTGAGGCCAAGGCGTGCCTGGGTTGGCTGGGGCTGGCGCTGGTCGTCGACGGGGTGGACGGCACGCTGGCCCGACGCGCCTCGGTGAAGGAGGTGCTGCCGGGGATCGACGGGTCGGCGCTGGACCTCGTGATCGACTATCTGACCTACGTCGTCGTTCCGGCGGTTTTCCTGTACCGCTTCGGCCTGCTGCCCGACGGGTTCGGCGTGGCGCTTGCCGCCTTCATCATGATGACCTCGCTCTACTGCTTCTCGAACACCGGGATGAAAAGCGGCGACAACTACTTCGTCGGCTTTCCGGCGATCTGGAACGTGGTCGCCCTCTATCTGTGGCTTCTCGCGCTCGACCCGTGGATCAACACCGCGGTGGTGCTCATCCTCGGCCTGCTGACCTTCACGACGGTCAAGTTCCTGCATCCCTTCCGGGTGCGCCGCTGGATGCGCCTGAATCTTCTGGTCAGCGGGGCCTGGCTGGCCTCCAGCGCGGCGCTGGTGGTCCTCCATCCGGACCGGCCCGACGCCGTCTGGTACGTCTGGCTGGCCAGCAGCGCCTATTACGCCGCGATTTGCCTGTGGCGGACGCTGCGCGGACCGGCCGAGGCGTAAAACGCCTCAGGGCTTCTCGGGGGCGGTCTCCCGGTTGATGTCGTCCTTGGCGTCGCGGGCCTTCTGTTGGATGGCCGCCCCGGCGTCCTGCATCATACGGCCCGCTTCGGCGCCGATGCCCTTGGCGGCCTCGCCCACGCGCTCCGCGGTCTGGTCCACCGTGCGCCCGATCTCCTGGCCGGTCTTCTCCGCCGACTGCTGGTCGTCGCAGGCGGCCAGCAGCGGCAGGGCGAGGAGCGGAAGGGCAAGGACAGCGGTGCGAATCCCGTTACGACGAGCCATGGACTGGTCTCCACAGTTGATCCATGGAGGCGTAACGGTTCACGGGGGCGTTTTGTGCCCGCCCTCCATCAAAAGGGGAGTCTTCCTCAAAAGCGGTAGGAGGCGGTGATGGCGACCACCGGCCAGAAGCGGGCGGCGCGGATCGAATCCTCGACCTCGCGGCGCTGGTCCTCCAGCACGGCGGCGATGGCCGGCGTGGTCGCCACGCCAGGGGCGGTCAGGCTGACGCGCGGGCTGCCCTGGAACAGCACGCCGAGATCCACGCCGACGCTGAAGTTCGGGCTGAAGACCGTGCCGTTGTAGCCGACCCCGACATAGGGGGCGAAGCGGTCGAACTTGGCTTCGCCGTCGAGTTGGCCGGCCTGCTGCGGCGTGACCACCACCCCGCCGAAGCTGCGCGGGCCGGACAGGGTGCCGGTCAGGTCGGCCTTGTTGTAGTTGATCCGCGCGCCGCCGCTGATGCGGAAGCCGGTACCGGCGACGGGATAGACGTCCAGCACCGCCCCGAAGCTGCGCAGCTTCACATCCAGGTCGTAATCGACGCCGGAAATGCCGCGGTCGGTGCTGAAGGTGAACATGTTGCCGCCCAGGCGCAGCCCGAACATCGGATTCACCCGATAGCCGGCCTCCAACCCCAGGCCGAGCGTGCTGGCCTGCGCGCCGACATGGAAGGGGGACTCGACCGGACCATCCATGGTCTGGGCGGTCGCGGCGGAGGCTCCGGCAACGGCGAGGGCGAAGGCGAGAAGGGCGGCGGTGCGCATGCGGCGTTTCCCCTTGAGACGTCTCGATCGAACGGGGAACGCGGACCAACCGCAAAGGTTGCGGCCGGCGTGGGGCGCCGGCCGCGTTTCAGCTGACTGTGACCAAACCGCCACGATGGTGGGGCATGGCCCCGTTCAGAACTGATCCTCGCTCAGCGCCATGACCGTGCGGTGGGCGGTCAGGATGGGCAGCAGCAGGCCCGGCCCCTGGGCCAGGATCTGCTCGGCGTAGAAGCGGGCGGTGACCAGCTTGGCCTCCAGGAAGGGCGCGTTGGCGCCGGGCTGGCGCAGCCCCTCCAGCGCCTTCGCGGCGGAGCGGGCGAGCATCCAGCCGCCGGCCACCGTGCCCCACAGCTTCAGATAGTTCACCGCCCCCGCCGCGGCGGCGCGCAGGTCGCCGTCGGCCTGCGTCTTCACCACCCAGGCCACCGCCTGCTCCAGCGCGTCCAGACCGGCGGACAGGTTGGTGCGGATCGCCTCCATGTCGTCGCCGGGGATGCTCTCCAGCTCCGTCACCGTGGCGCGCATCTCCGCGATGAAGGTCCGGGCCGACTCGCCGCCGTCGCGGCCGGTCTTGCGGAAGGTCAGGTCGTTGGCGTGAATGCCGTTGGTGCCCTCGTAGATCGGGGTGATGCGGGCGTCGCGGTAATGCTGGGCGGCGCCGGTCTCCTCGATGAATCCCATGCCGCCGTGGATCTGCACGCCGGTCGAGGCGACGTCGCAGCCGATGTCGGTGCTCCACGCCTTCACGATGGGGGTCAGGATGTCCACGCGGGCGGTCGCGGCGGCGCGGGTCGCGGCGTCCTCGTGGTGGCGGGAGACGTCGAGCTGGGTGCCGGCGTAGAGCGCCAGCGCGCGGGCGGCCTCCGTCTTGGCGCGCATGTCCAGCAGCATCCGGCGCACGTCCGGGTGGCGGATGATGGCGACGCCGGAGCCCTTCGGATCGGCCAGATCCTTGCTCTGCACGCGGCCCTTGGCGTAGTCGCGGGCCTGCTGGTAGGCGCGCTCGGCGATCGCCACGCCCTGGATGCCGACGCCGAGGCGGGCGTTGTTCATCATGGTGAACATGTATTCGATGCCGCGGTTCTCCTGGCCGACCAGGAAGCCGGTGGCGCCGCCGTCGTCGCCGAAGGCCATCACGGCGGTGGGGCTGGCCATGATGCCCAGCTTGTGCTCCAGGCTGGCGCAGCGCAGGTCGTTGCGCGCCCCCGGCGTGCCGTCCGCGTTGGGCAGGAACTTGGGCACGATGAACAGGCTGATGCCCTTGATGCCCGGAGGCGCGTCGGGCAGGCGGGCCAGCACCAGATGGACGATGTTGTCCGTCAGGTCATGCTCGCCGTAGGTGATGAAGATCTTCTGGCCGGTGATGCGGTAGGTCCCGTCCTCGGCCCGCACCGCGCGGGTGCGCACGGCGGCGAGGTCGGAGCCGGCCTGCGGCTCCGTCAGGTTCATGGTGCCGTTCCACGTGCCGGCGATCATCTTCGGCAGATAGAGCGCCTTCTGCTCCGCGCTGGCGTGCTCGGTCAGCAGATCGACGGCGCCCTGGGTCAGCAGGGGGCACAGGCCGAAGGACAGGTTCGACGCCTGCCACATCTCGTTCACCGCGAAGGCGACGGTCCATGGCAGGCCCTGCCCGCCATACTCCGGCTCGAAGGGCAGGCTGTTCCAGCCGCTCTCGATGAACTGGCTGTAGGCGTCCTTCCAGCCGGTCGGCGTGCGGACCACGCCGTTTTCCAGCACCGAGCCTTCCTTGTCGCCGACCCGGTTCAGCGGGGCGAGCACGCCGGAGGCGAACTTGCCGGCTTCCTCCAGCACGGCGTCCACCAGATCGGGGGCGGCCGAATCGCAGTTCGGCAGCGCGGCGACCGTTTCGAGGCCGACCACCTCGTTCAGGACAAAGCGGAGGTCATCGACCGGAGCGGTGTAGGGAATCATGGATGGAGCGGCCTCCCGTGACCCGATTGTGCGTGCCCGATTGCGCGTGAATGCTTCTTGGGCGGCTTACGTGCGCGTCACCATACCGTACCGAATGGTGCGTGGCGAGTGTTCCGGACGGACATGGATATTGGTGTCTGGGTTGCGGCGCGAACAGCGCGCCTGCGACGCAGGAGAGGCGGCCGGACTTGGCATCGCGGTTGCATGATTGGGGCAGCACCGCTCACAGGGGTTCCTCCCATGACCATCGCCTCCGCCCTTGCCCGTCAGGCCGAATCCGCCGTCCAGGCCGCGAAGACCACCCGTGGGCCGGAGAATGTCGAGAAGGCGGTCCGCAACGCCAGCGCCAAGACCGGGGTCGATTTTTCCTACCTCATGGAAAAAGCTGCCGTGGAGAGCGGGTACCGGACGGACGTGAAGTCCTCCTCCTCCTCGGCGACCGGGCTCTACCAGTTCATCGACAGCACGTGGCTGGCGACGATGCGCGACCATGGGGCGGACCATGGCTACGCAAAATACGCCAACGCGATCCAGACGCGTGGCGACGGGCGCCCCTACGTCACCGATCCCGACCTGAAGCGCGAGATCCTGGACCTGCGCAAGGACCCCAACGCCTCGGCCCTGATGGCCGCGGAATACACCCGCGACAACAAGGAGTATCTGGAGGACACGGTCAAAGGGAAGGTTGGGTCCACCGAACTCTACATGGCGCATTTCCTCGGGGCGGGCGGGGCGTCGAAGTTCCTGACCGCCATGCAGGACAACCCCAACCGCGCCGCCAAGGAGCTGTTCCCCGACGCCGCCTCGGCCAACAAGGCGGTGTTCTTCGACAAGGACACCGGCCGTGCCAAATCGCTGAAGGACATCTACGACCGCTTCGCGACGAAGTTCGCGGAGACGCCCGCCGCCGATTTCGCGCCGGCCCAGACCGCCATCGACCGGGTGCGCCGCCAGGACATGCCGGACGGCTTCACCACCCAGGTGCCAAGCATGCCGCAGAAGGCGCTGAACGGCACGCCGCTGTCGATCTACCATGTGCTGGCGCTGAACGCCCTGGAGACTCCGGATGAGGTGGACAGCATCTCCGGCAGGCCCGCACGCGGCCGCCGTCCGGACGGCGAGGACAAGGACAACCGCCGCATGCGCGACCAACCGGTCCGCACGGATCAGAACGAGCACACCGGGCTGGGCCTCGGGCTTGGCCTGTCCAAGGTGATCGGTCAGGGGACGTCAGCCGGGACTGCGGCTGGAGCGGAGACGAGCAAGGCGGCCTGACCGGCGGAACGTCGGGCTAAGCGTCCTTGAGCCGCTCGCGGGCCTCCGCGGCGATGGCCGCGAAGACCCGGCGGTCGCCGGGCAGCAGCGCGTCGGCGGTCAATTGGCGGTGCGGCTCGAACCGCAACCCCGCCCGGTGCGCCGCCGCGGCGCTTCCCCAGAAAGCCGGCGGCCGGTGGCGCAGGCCCGGCGCATGGCGCGGTTCGCGCAGCCGCACCTCCCGCAGCACGTTGGTCAGGTCGAAGTCGATCAGGAGCCGCCGCCCGCCAGGGCCGGTCAGGCGAATCCAAGCATGGAACGGGAAGGACTCCGTCTCCTGCCGCCGCTGCGCCGGGTCGGGAGGACGGACGTCGGCGGTCGCCTCGGGATAGCCGAGCCAGCGCGCCCGGCCGTGGGCATCGGACTTGCGGAACGCCACGCGGCCCAGCGCGACCTCGGCCCGCCCGTGGCCCAGGGCCTCCAGCAGCATCGCCCCGGCGAAGGCGTAATACTGGCAGCCGCCCAGCCGGTGGGTGTGGACCAGTTCGCGGTGCAGCGGGTGGGCGGTCACGGCCCCGTGCACCGCCTGCCGGATGCGCTCCCGCTCCGGCGGCAGGGCGCATGTGGTGGGCGTGCCGGGCATCGGCGCCGTCTCGGCCTCACCCAGCATCAGGCGCATCCACGCCGACATCGCGAGAAGCATTGCCGCCTCCGTTCCGCGGTTACCGACCGACTCCTACGAACAGGCCGGAACCGCGAAAGGTCGCACGGGGCAGGCAGAGCACCTCTTAGGGCAGCGCCCCTTACGGCAGCATCTTGCCGGGGTTCAGCAGGCCCTTGGGGTCGAGCGCCGCCTTCATGGCGCGCAGCAGGTCGAACTCGACCGGGCTCTTGATGACCGGCATCTCGTCCTTCTTGAAGCGGCCCACGCCATGCTCGGCGGAGATGGAGCCGTCCAGATCGAAGATGACCTCGTTCACGACATGGCAGATCTCGTCCCAGCGGGCGAGGTAGGCGGCGGTGTCGGCACCCACCGGCTGGCTGAGGTTGAAGTGGATGTTGCCGTCGCCGACATGGCCGAAGGGGGTGGGGCGGATGCCGGGGCAGGCCGCGGCCACGGCGGCCTCGGCGCGCTCAATGAATTCGGCGACGCGGGACACCGGGACCGACACGTCGTTCTTGATCGAGCCGCCCTCGAACTTCTGCGCCTCCACGATGGCCTCGCGGATGAACCAGAGCTGGTTGGCCTGGGTCTCCGACTGGGCGATGGTGGCGTCAGTGGCCAGCTCCGCCTCGAAGGCTTCGCCCAGCGCCGCCTCGACCGTCTCACGGAAGGCGTCGGACTGGGTGCCGGCAGTCAGCTCGGTCAGCACGTACCAGGGCGACGGCTCCGACAGCGGGTCGATGGTGCCGGCGACGTGCTTGAGCGCGAATTCCAGGCAGCGGCGCGACATCAGCTCGAACGCGGCGACGGCGTCGCCCGACGCCTCGCGCAGGCGGGCCAGCAGTTCGATGGCGGCGGCGGGGCTGGGCACGGCGATGAAGGCCGTCTCCGCCTGGCGCGGGCGCGGGTAGAGCTTCAGCACCGCGGCGGTGACGATGCCCAGCGTGCCCTCCGCCCCGATGAACAGGTGCTTCAGGTCATAGCCGGTGTTGTTCTTGCGCAAGGACCGCAGGCCGTTCCAGACGCGCCCGTCGGCCAGCACCACCTCCAGCCCCAGCACGAGATCGCGCATGTTGCCGTAGCGCAGCACGTTGATGCCGCCGGCGTTGGTCGAGATCAGCCCGCCGATCTGGCAGGTGCCCTCCGCCCCCAGACTCATCGGCAGCAGGCGGTCCTTGTCCTTCGCGGCCTCCTGCGCGGTCTTCAGCACAACGCCGGCCTCCGCCGTCATGGTGTAGTTCAGCGTGTCGATGCCGCGGATCCTGTTCATCCGCGACAGGCTGATGACGATCTCGCGCCCCTCCTCGTAGGGGATGGAGCCGCCGACGAGGCTGGTGTTGCCGCCCTGCGGGACGACCGGGATGCCGGCCTCGGCGCAGATCCTCACAACCGCCGCGACCTCCTCGGTGCTGGCCGGGCGGACCACCGCCGGGCTGTTGCCCTTGAAGCGCCCGCGCCATTCCGACAGGTAGGGGGCCATGTCCTCCGGCGCGGTGAGAAGGCCGTTCGGGCCGACGATGGCGCGGATCTGGTCGAGGGCGGCGGCGAGGCTGGCGGCGGCAGGACTGGCGGAGGTCATGGGCGGGGTCCGGACGGGCTGGAGAGACTCATTGCCCCCACCCCAACCCTTCCCCGCTGTCGCAGGGGAGGGGGCTCTCTGTCCCTCCCCTGCGACAGCGGGGAAGGGAGGGACCCGCGAAGCGGGAGGGTGGGGGCAAACCGCAGAACTTTTACCGCCTCGCCGTCCGTTTTACCACTACCCCCGCGGCGCGGCGGCCCGCCGCAGCCGGTCGTTGATGGCTACACCCAGCCCCTCGTCCGGGATCGGCATCACCGCGATGGCGCGGGCACCCTCCTGGTCGAGTGCGCGGAGGTGGGCGAACAGGTTCGCCGCCGCCTCGTTCAGATCGCCCTGGAGGCTCAGGTTCAGCCGGGCCTTGCCGCCGCGGATGAAGCGGTCGGGGCCGAAGGTCAGGAACGCCTCGTCCTCCTCCGCACTCGTGGCGTTCAGCCGCACCGGGGCGTTGGGGGCGTAATGGCTTTCCAGCTGGCCGGGCGACTTCGGGGCGTCCGGATTGCCGGCGGAAACCTGGATGGGGCCGATCAGCCGCTCGATCTCCTCGCGCAGCACGGCGCCGGGGCGCAGCAGCACCGGCGTCGCGCCGGTCAGGTCGAGCACGGTGGATTCCACCCCGACCTGGCACTTGCCGCCGGCCACCACCATGCTGACCCGGTCGCCCAGGCTCTCGATCACGTGGTGGGGGGCGGTCGGGCTGACCGCGCCGGAGCGGTTGGCGCTGGGCGCGGCGATCGGTTTGCCGGCGGCCTTCAGCAGGGCTTGCGCCACCGGGTGGGCGGGCACCCGCACCGCCACGCTGTCCAACCCGGCGGACACCAGCAGCGACAGCCCGGCCTCGGCCCGGCGAGGCAGGACCAGGGTCAGCGGGCCGGGCCAGAACTGGTGGGCCAGTTCCACCGCGCGCTCGTCGAGCACGGCGATGGCCTCGGCGGACTCCAGGTCCGGCACATGGGCGATCAGCGGGTTGAACTGCGGGCGGCCCTTGGCGGCGAAGATCGCGGCCACGGCCCGGTCGTCGGTGGCGTCGCCGCCGAGCCCGTAGACGGTCTCGGTCGGGAAGGCGACCAGGTCGCCGCCGCGCAGGGCCTCGCCGGCGCGGGCGAGGCCGGCGGGCGTGGCGGGGATGATGTCGGGATGCTTGTCGGTCACGGGGCGATTTGTAAAGCGTGGGAGGATGAAGTCAATTCGCGCGGTTGCGCCGGCTCTGTCCAAGCCTTATGACGGGTGTGCGCGATAAACAACCAAATGATGGGTGCGGGCATGGCGGGCAAGGTCTTCACCGTGGCTCAGCAGAAGGGCGGGGCCGGCAAGACCACGCTGGTCGCCCATCTCGCCATCGCCTGGATGCAGCTCGGGCGGTCGGTCGCCACGGTGGACATCGACCCGCAGGGCAGCCTGACCCGCTGGCACGCGGTGCGGGCTGAGGCCACGGGCGGCGAACCCGGCTTCACCCACGTCCAGATCACCGGCTGGCGCACCCAGACCGAGGTCGAGAAGCTGACCCGCGACCACGACATCGTGCTGATCGACAGCCCGCCCCACGCCCAGACGGAGGCGCGGATCGCCGTGCGCGCCGCCAGCCTCGTCATCGCCCCGGTGCAGCCCAGCCCGATGGACCTGTGGGCGGTGCAGCCGACGCTGGACCTCGCCTCGCAGGAGAAGCGCCGCCTGCTGCTGGTGCTGAACCGCGTGCCGCCGCGCGCCCGCATCGCGGACGAGCTGATCGCGCGGGTGCGCGACCTCGTGAACCCGCCGGCCGTGGACCTCGCGGAGGCGCAGATCGGCAACCGCACCGCCTATGCGGGGACCCTGCTGTCCGGCCTGTCGGTGACCGAGGCGGCGCGCAAGACCCAGGCGGCGGCGGAGATGCAGGCGCTGGCCGAGGAAATCTTGCGCCGGGCGGCATAAATCCGGGGCGCTTGCATGGACACCGGCATGGGGGCCTCATGGACAGCACAATTCAGAGCGTCGATCTCGTCGGGCATCTGACGGCCAACCCGCATCTCGGCCACCTCCTGCGGGGCGGCGACGGCAACCCGGTCGCGGCCGTCTTCGACCGCTGCGTTCTGAACAACCACCTGATGTTCCCGGTGACGCCGGATCTGCGCTGCTTCCGCCGTCATTTCGGCATGTTCCATGAGATGGCCTACGGAATGGTGGGGCAGGTCCCCTCGCCGGTTTTCCTGCAGGCGCTCGCCGAGCCCGAGCCGCCCGGCAAGTATCTGGCGATGGGCGGCAACGACAATTATTTCCATTGGTGTCTGGATTACCTGCCGCGTCTGGTCTTCGGCGCGCTCGCCCCGGACGGTGCGGAGCGGCGGGTCATCATGGATGGGACGCCCAACCCATGGCAAGCGGCCTCGCTGCGTCTTTTCATGACCGGGCTGAAGCTGGATGCGCTGGATCTCCATGTCAGCCGGAGCGATTGGAGCAGCTATCCCGATTGCCTCGTGCCGCTGCCGTTGCGGTCGCAAGCGGTGGCGATCTGGAACGTGGTCCTGAACCATGCTCGCGACGTCCTGCCGGCGCCATCCGGCGTAAAGCGATTGTTCGTTCTGCGAAAGAACGCCACCAAGCGCTTCGCCGTGAATCAGGACGAGGTGGCGGAGGCGCTTGAGCCGCTGGGCTTCCTCGCCGTCGATCCGGGAAGCCTCACGTTCGAGGAACAGATCGCCCTGTTCAGCGGGGCGGAGCTGGTCGTCGGCTGCCACGGGGCGGCCTTGACCAACATCCTGTTCGCTCCGGCGGGCGCGACCCTGATCGAACTTCGTGGCCGCGTTCTGCAACCCTTCTTTGGAAATCTCGCCGCCCAGCGGGGGATGCGTTATCTCGATCTCGCCTGTCCGGAACGGCCCGACAGCCATCATGACATCATCGAGCGGGACTACGTCGTTCCGCTCGACGCGTTGCGCGAATGCCTTGCCGGGGTCGGCGTCAGTTGAACCTGGGTCGGCTGAAACGGTGGGGATGATGTCCCCCACCGCATCGCGAAACGATTACAGCGCCTGCAACGCCTTCAGCACCGCTGCCACATGGCCGGTGACCTTGACCTTGCGCCAGACGTTGCGGACGATGCCGTCCTTGTCGATCAGGAAGGTCGCGCGCTCCAGCCCCATGTATTTGCGGCCGTACATGCTCTTCTCGACCCAGACGCCGTAGGCCTCGGCGACACCCGCTTCCTTGTCGGAGGCCAGCGTGAAGGGCAGCTCGTACTTGGCCTTGAACTTGTCGTGGCTGGCCACGCTGTCCTTGGACACGCCGATGATGACGGCGTCCAGCCCGCTGAAGTCCGGGAGCTGGTCGCGGAAGCCGCAAGCCTCCGACGTGCAGCCGGAGGTGTCGTCCTTCGGGTAGAAGTACAGCACCACCGGCTTGCCCCGCAGGGCGGACAGCGTGACGCTGCCGCCGCCGTCGGTCGGCATGGTGAAGTCCGGGGCGGGGGTGCCGGCCTCGATGGCGGCGGCGTTCTGGGCTTCGCTCATGGGAGTTTGGCTTCTTCTTTGGTCTCTGGGGGAGGCAGCCTGGATGCCGGCTCCTCGACCAGCGCCACGAAATGGCGGTGGGCGCGGGCGGCGATGTCCCGGATTCTGCTGTCCAGAGCGGCGAAGTCAACCGCCGGCTCCTCATCCGGGAAGGCGGCGCGGGACAGACCTTCCCGCAGCGTGGGCGACACCTGCCGCGGATCGAGCACCCCGTCGGTGGTCAGCCGCAGGAAACCCTGCACCCGGCGCCACAGCTTCAGCGTCTCCACCAGCTCCTCCGCCACCTCCGGCGCCAGCAGCCCGGCCGCGGCGGTGTTGAGCAGGGCGCGGCTGGTGGCGATGGACAGGATTTCCGGGTGTGCGTGCCCGTGGCGGAGCTGGAGATACTGGGCGGTGAACTCTATGTCGATCAGGCCGCCGCGGGCGTATTTGACGTTCCACGGGTTGGTGGTGCCGAACTCCTTGTCGATGCGGCGGCGCATGTCGGCGACGTCCCACAGCACCTTGGCCGGGTCGCGCGGGCCGGTCAGCACGCCGCGGATGGCCGACTCGACCTTGCGGGCCAGCGCCGGATCGCCGCCGATGACGCGGGCGCGGGTCAGGGCCATGTGCTCCCACGTCCAGGCGTCCTTGGCCTGATAGGCGGTGAAGGCGTCCAGCGAGGTGGCGAGCGGCCCGGCGTTGCCCGACGGGCGCAACCGCATGTCCACCTCGTACAGCCGCCCGTCCGCCATTGGGGCGGTGATGGCGTTGGTCAGGCGCTGAGTCAGCTTGATGTAATACTCGTTGGGGGCCAGCGGCTTGGTCCCGTCCGACTGCCGGGTTCCCGGCGGCACCTCGTAGACCACGATCAGGTCGATGTCGGAGGTGATGGTGAGCTGCCGGCTGCCCAGCTTGCCCATCGCCACCACCACCCAGGCGCCGCCGGGGATGCGGCCGTGGCGGGCGGCGAACTCCTCCTCGACGCGGGCGGCCAGCTCCGGCACCACCACGTCGGCCAGATCGGCCAGGAAGGGGCCGCAGCGGTCGCCGTCGGTGATGCCGCGCAGGATGTGCGCCCCGGCGCGGAAGCGCTGGTCGTTGGTCCAGCGCCGCGACAGGGTCAGCACGTCCTCGAAATTGTGCGCCCCGGCGATGAACCGCTTGTACTCCGGCGTCAGCCCCGCCGCGTCGGGCAGCGGGTCGAAGAAGTCGGGCGACAGCACGGCGTCGAGCAGCGACGGGTTGCGCGACAGCGTCTCGGCCAGTTGCGGCGCCGTGCCCATGATCTCCGCCACCAGGGCGAGCAGCCAGGGGTTGGCGATGAACAGCGAGAACAGCCCGACCCCCGCAGGCAGCCGTTCCAGGAAGCTGTCGAACTTGACCAGCGCGTCGTCCGGGGCGGGCGTCTTGGCCAGCTCGTTCAGCATCGCCGGCACCAGCTCGGTCAGCAGCTCCCGCGCGCGGCCCGAGCGGGTGGAGCGGTAGCGCCCGCGGTGCCAAGTGGAGACCACGGCGATGACCCGGCTGGGGTCGCGGTAGCCCATGCCAGCCAGCGTCTTCACCGTGCCGGGGTCGTCGTCGGTGCCGGTGAAGACGAGGTTGCCGGGACCGGACAGCGACGGCGCCTCCTCGAACAGTTCGGCGTAGCGGTCCTCCACCCGGCCGAGCTGCGCCAGCAGGTCGGCGCGGAAGTCCTCCGCCCGCCCGTAGCCGAGGAAGGTGGCGAGATGGCCCACCCCCTCGTCGTCCGCCGGGATCTGGTGGGTCTGGCGGTCGTCGGTCATCTGGATGCGGTGCTCGACCCGGCGCAGGAAGCGGTAGGCCTCCTCCAGCTCCTCCACCGCCGCCTCCGGCACGCGGCCGACCGCGCACAGCGCCTTGTTGGCCAGCAGGGTGGGGGCGATGCGCACGCGGATGTCGCGCCCGCCGAAGATCAACTGCTGGGTCTGGGCGAAGAACTCGATTTCGCGGATTCCGCCGCGGCCGACCTTGATGTCGTGGCCGTTCACCGTCACTTCACGATGGCCCTTGTGGGCGTTGATCTGACGCTTGATGGAATGGATGTCCTGGATGGCCGCGAAGTCGAGGTGGCGCCGCCACACGAACGGTTCGAGGAAACGCAGGAAATGCGCCCCGGCCTCGGGATCGCCGGCGATGGGGCGGGCCTTGATCATGGCCGCGCGCTCCCAGTTCTGCCCGACGCTGCCGTAGTAAATTTCGGCCGCCGAGACCGACACCGCGAGCGGCGTGGCACCCGGATCGGGACGCAGCCGCAGATCTGTACGGAAGACGTAGCCGTCCTTGGTCCGTTCATCCATAATGCGGACAAGATCGCGCGCGATACGAATGAACGTGCGGGCGAGGTTGTCCGGCTGGGGCGTTTGCACGACGGCGTCGTCGTACAGGACGATCAGGTCGATATCGCTGGAATAGTTGAGCTCGCGCGCACCAAGTTTGCCCATGCCAAGCACGATCAGGCCCGACCCGACCCATGGCCGCTGCGGTTCCGGCAGCGTCAGCGTGCCCGCCTCCGCGGCGCGGCGCAGCAGGTGGATTGCCGCCATCCGCACCGACGTCTCGGCGATGTCGGACAGCGCGCCGGTGACCGCCTCCAACTCCCACGCGCCGGTGATGTCGGCGATCGCGATCAGCAGCGCCGCCCGCCGCTTGGCGACGCGCAGGGCCGTCATCAGCCGGTCGATGTTGCGCTCCTCCGCGCAGTCCGCCTCCAGCCGGCGCAGCAGCGCGGCGAAGGCGCCGTCGTACCCCTGCGTCACCATCCCTTGGACGAAGGGCAGCTCGCGCGTCAGGATCTGGCCGAGATACGGGCTGTTGCCGCACACCGCGTCGATCAGCGCCCGGCCCTCGGGCGAATCGGCGTACGCCTCGGCCCAGGCGCGCAAGGCGTCGTCGCCGGTGCTGGCCGCCTCCTGGCGCCAGCGCTCCAGCCCCCGGTCGGCAAGGGCGGCGTCGAAGGGTTTCGGCAGCGTAATGGTCATGGTCGCGGCTATCCCTGCACAAGAACTGAGCAGGAAGGTGCGCGGTCCCGCCCTTCCGGTCAACCGTGACAATGCGCCGCCGCTGGGACCCCGTCCGTGATCCGGCGCACCGCGAAGATTCTCGCCTGGACCACCGCGGGCGCGGTCGTCGTCGTCGGCGCCGCGGGCGGGCTGTTCGCCTGGCGGCTGGCCCAGGGGCCGATCGCGCTCGACCCGCTGACCCCCTATGTGGAGCGGGCGCTGAGCGATCCGCAGGGCCGCTACCGCGTCGATGTCGGTCAGCTCGTCCTGTCCTGGGTGGACGAGGAGGAGAGCGACGGGCTGACCCGGCTGGATCTGCGGGCCATCGATGTGCACGCGGTCAACGCCGAAGGGGACGAGCTTGCGGCGGTGCCGGAGCTGGGCGTCGGCTTCTCCGTGCGCGCGCTGTTCCAGGGCAAGCTGTCGCCGACCCGGCTCGACCTCGTGCGGCCGCGCCTCCAGGTGGTGCGCCGGGCCGACGGCAGCCTGGATTTCGACGTGCGCTCGCTTCCGTCTCCTGGCGAGCCGGAGAAGGAGGAGCCGGCCGGAAGCCCCGATTTCGCGGGGGAGATCGTCTCCACCCTGATGCAGCCCCCGGACATCGCCCGCCCGCTGGGCCTGCTGCGGCGGCTGACCATCATCGGCGCCGACCTGACGGTGACGAACCGGATGCTGGGCCTGTCCTGGCACGCCAACCGCGCCGACATCGTGCTGACCCGCGACGGGACGGAGATCGTCGGCGGAGCGCAATTGCTGCTCGACCTCGACGGGCGGACGGCGGCGGTGGAGGCGTCGGGCGTCCATCGCATGGCGGATGCGGAAACCGCGCTGTCCACCCGCTTCGAAGGGCTGCAGCCGGCGGCGCTCGCCAAGATCGGGCCGCTGCTGGCGCCGCTGTCGGCGGTGACCGTGCCGCTGGGCGGGCGCATCGACGCGACCCTGGATTCGCGGTTCGAGCCGGTGCGCTTCGGCTTCGATCTGCAGGGCGGTGCCGGGGAGGTCAGCCTGCCCGCGCTGCGGCCCGACCCCTACCGCGTCGACCGTCTGCGGCTGCGCGGCGGGCTGGACGTGCCGGGCCGGCGGGCGGAGCTGGAGCGGCTCGACCTCGCGCTCGACGGGGTGGCGATCTCTGGGCGGGGCGACCTGCGGGAGCAGGGCGGGCAACGCAGCGGCAGCCTGCGGCTCGACCTGACGGCGGGCGGCGAGCGGGCCTCGCTCGACCTCGACGGCACACAGGTTCCCGACAAGGGCGCGTCGCTGGCCGCAAGGCTCGACGGGCTGGTGCCCGCCGCGCTGGCCGGGCTCGCCCCGGCGCTGGCCCCACTGGGCGCGGCGCAGCTTCCCCTGTCCGGCACGGCCAGCGTCGAGCTGGACCCCGACGGACAGCCGCGCAGCGGGCGGGCGGAGCTGACGGCCGGCGCCGGCCGCGTCCTCCGGCCGGACCTGTTCCCGGAACCGCTGCCCGTCGCCTCCGCCGCCCTGACGGTGGCCGGGGATCGCGTTTCGGGCCGGCTGGATGTGGAGCGGCTGGCGATCGACCTCGGCGGCCCGACGGTGGAGGGAACGGCGCAGGCCACCGTCGCCCAGTTCGGCACGCCGGACGCCCGCCTGTCGGTGGAGGCCGCCGTGACGGCCCGGCGGGTGCCGGCGGACGAGCTGCCCCGGCTGTGGCCGCTGGGTCTGGGGAAGAACGCGCGGGAGTGGGTGACCGAAAACCTGTCGCACGGCGTCGTCCCGGAGGCGACGGCCACCGTCGCCGCCAGCGGGCCGCTGTCTGACCTCGCAGCGATCGACGTGACGCATTTCCAGGCCGGCATCCAGGCCGAGGACATGACGGTGGATTACTTCCACCCGCTGCCCAAGGTGACCGGTCTGGCGGCGGAGGTGTCCACCGACGGCAAGACCTTCACCATTCACACCAAGGGCGGGCGGATCGACGACGTTCAGCTCGGCGAGGGCACCGTCGTCATCGGCGGGCTGGACACCGGCAAGGAGACCATGGAGATCCGCGTCCCGGTCCGCGGGCCGGTGCGCACCATCCTGACGGTTCTGGACAGTCCGCCGCTGGGCTATCCCAGCCGGCTCGACCTCGACCCGAAGCGCACGCAGGGGCAGGCCGACGCGCAGCTGCACTTCCAGTTCCCGCTGCTGGTCGATCTGAAGGTGGAGCAGCTGAACCTGGACGTCGCGGCGAAGCTGCGCGGCGTCGGGGTGGAGAAGGTGGCCGCCGGGTTGACCGCGACCGAGGGCGACCTGACGCTGGCGCTCGATATGAACGCCATGACGGTCAAGGGCAACACCAAGCTGGACGGCATCCCCGTCACCATCGACTGGAAGGAGCAGTTCACCTCCACCGCCAAGGGGCCGCGCACCCGCATTGCCGTGAAGGGCGACGTGGACGCCCAGGACCTGCGCAGCCACGGCATCGACCTCGGCGAGCATGTCGCGGGGCCGCTGGGGGCGGACGTGCTGTTCACCGTGGACCAGCGCCGCCGCTTCGGCCTGACCGCCGGGCTGAACCTGGAAAAGACCCACCTGCGCATCGACGAGCTGGGCTGGGAGAAGAAGCCCGGCGTGCCCGGCGCCGGCAAGCTGGCGCTGGAGTTCCAGAAGGACCGGGTGACCCGCATCACCGGCCTGTCGGTCGATGCCGGGGGGCTGCGCGCCCAGGCGGTCGTCGATCTCGCGCCGCAGACCATGGCGGTCACCAAGGTGGCGGTCGGGCAGTTGTCGGTCGGCCAGACCGACCTGAAGGCCGACGTGACGGTGCACGACGGCGGCAAGAGCGGCTATTCCGGAACCATCACGGGCCAGAGCCTCGACGCCCGCGTCCTGGCCGGCAAGGCCGACCCGCCCGGCGGCAAGAAGCCCGGCCCGAGCGACGAGAAGCCGCTGCCGCTCGATTTCGACCTGAAGCTGAACCGCGTCGTCTTCGGGGATGGCCGCCATCTGTCCGACGTGGCCGGGCGGATCAGGCGCGACCGCCTGTCCTGGACCGCGCTCGACGTGACGGCGCGGGCGGGGCGCGACGGCGCGGTGTCCCTGCGCTATCTGCCGGGTGCCCAGGGCTTCCACGACGTGGCCATCTCGGCCAGCAACGCGGGCGCGACCTTCCGCGCGCTCGACATCAACGACCGGGTGCAGGGCGGCGCGCTGGCGATCACCGGCCGCACGGTGGAGCCGCGGGCCGACGCCGCCATCGAAGGCCGGATGGAGCTGACCGACTACGCGCTGGTCGATGCGCCGGTCCTGGCCCGCATCCTGAACGCCATCTCCCCCTCCGGCTTCGCCGAGCTGATGGGCGGCGGCGCGGGCATCCGCTTCGGGCGGGCGGTCAGCGATTACCGCAAGGACGGTCGCCTGCTGACGATCAAGGACCTGCGCACCTCAGGCTCCGCGCTCGGCCTCACCCTGGGAGGGGAAATCGACATCGAAACGGACACCGCCAACCTGCGCGGCACCATCGTGCCCATCTATGGGCTGAACCGCCTGATCGGCCAGATTCCGCTGCTGGGCGACGCGCTGAGCGGCGGCGAGGGGCAGGGCATCTTCAGCGCCACCTGGCACGTCCGCGGGCCGCTGGCCGACCCGGACGTGACGGTGAACCCGCTCGCCATGCTGGCGCCGGGCTTCCTGCGCAACCTGTTCTTCCTGGGCGAAGGTGGCGACGGGAAGGAAGCGCCGTCGCCGGGGACCTTCGAGAAGTAGGGGGTTGATTTTCCCTCTCCCGGGGCGGGAGAGGGACCCAGCGTTGCCTCACACCGCCTTGACCAGCGCGTGGCGCTTCTTGCCGGCGCTCAGCTTGATGACGCCGTCGGCGTTCAGGTCGGCGGCGGTGGCCTTGGCGGCCTCGTCGGGGATGGCGGCGTCGTTCATCTTCGCGCCGGCGCCCTTGATGAGACGGCGCGCCTCGCCCTTCGACGCGGCCAGCCCGGCGGAGACCAGCAGGTCCACCACCGCGACCCCGGCCTCAAGCTCGGCGCGGGGCACGTCGATGCTCGGCAGGCCCTCGGCGGCGGCCCCCTGCTCGAAGGTGCGGCGGGCGGTCTCGGCGGCCTCCAGGGCGGCCTCCTCGCCGTGGGCGAGCCTGGTCACCTCGTGGGCGAGGATCTTCTTGGCCTCGTTGATGCCGGCGCCCTCAAGGGCTTCCAGCCGCGCCACCTCGTCCAGCGGCAGTTCGGTGTAGAGACGCAGGAAGCGGCCGACGTCAGCGTCCTCGGTGTTGCGCCAGTACTGCCAGAAATCATAGGCGCTGAGCTTGTCGGCGGTCAGCCACACCGCGCCCGCGGCGGTCTTGCCCATCTTGGCGCCCGACGAGGTGGTCAGCAGCGGGGTGGTCAGGCCGAACAGCTCCGCACCGTCGGTGCGGCGGCCCAGCTCCACGCCGTTGATGATGTTGCCCCACTGGTCCGACCCGCCCATCTGGAGCACGCACTTCTCGCGCCGGAACAGCTCCACGAAGTCATAGGCCTGGAGAATCATGTAGTTGAATTCCAGGAAGGTCAGCGGCTGCTCGCGCTCAAGCCGCAGCTTGACCGATTCGAAGGTCATCATGCGGTTGATCGTGAAGTGCCGGCCGATGTCGCGCAGCAGCGGGATGTATTTCAGCGCGTCCAGCCAGTCGGCGTTGTTGACCATCACCGCGTCCGTGGGGCCGTCGCCGAACGACAGGTAGCGCCCGAAGATGCGCTTGATGCCCGCCATATTGGCGTTGATGGCCTCGTCGGTCAGGAGCTGGCGCGCCTCGTCCTTGCCGGAGGGGTCGCCGATCTTGGTCGTCCCGCCGCCCATCAGGACGATTGGTTTGTGGCCGGTCTTCTGCAGCCAGCGCAGCATCATGATCGGCAGCAGGCTGCCCACATGCAGGCTGTCCGCCGTGCAGTCGAAGCCGATGTAGGCGATGATCGGCCCCTTCGCCGCGCGCTCGTCGAGCCCGGCGAGGTCGGTGCACTGGTGGATGAAGCCGCGTTCCTGCAGCGTGCGGAGGAAATCCGATGTCAGCGTCGTCATGGCCGCGATCCGGCTGTCGTGGTAGGGTCCAGGGTCGCGTCTGTTAGCATGGAACGCGCGGCCCCACAATTCTCGGGGCCGGTTTGATCGGAGATTGAGGCAGGGAATGCAGACGGTCGTCGGGCTGATGAGCGGCACCTCCATGGACGGGATCGACGCGGCGCTGGTCCGCACCGACGGCGAACGCCGCGTGGAGCCGCTGGCCTTCGTCACCATCCCCTACGAGGACGGCTTCCGCGCCGACCTGCGCTCCTGCCTCGGCGGCAAGGGGCCGGTGGAGGCGGTCGAACGCGCCCTGACCGACGCCCACGCCGACGCCGTGCGCCGCCTGCTGGCGGAGGCCGGAACGGAGGCCGCCGCGGTGGACCTGATCGGCTTCCACGGCCAGACGATTTTCCACGACCCGGCGCAGCGCCGCACCTGGCAGATCGGCGACGGCGCGCGGCTGGCGCGGGCGACCGGCATCGCCGTGGTCAACGACTTCCGCGCGGCGGACGTGGCGGCGGGCGGGCAGGGCGCCCCGCTGGTGCCGCTGTTCCACCGCGCGCTGGCCGATGCCCTGCCGCGGCCCTTGGCCGTGCTGAACATCGGGGGCGTCGCCAACGTCACCTGGATCGGCGCGGGGGAGGACGCGGTCATCGCCTGCGACACCGGGCCGGGCAACGCGCTGGTGGACGATTGGGTGCTGTCCGGCCAGGGTGCCCGCTACGATTCCGGCGGGGCGCTGGCGGCGCGGGGCAAAGCGGATGAAGGCGCTCTGGCGGCCTTGCTCGCCCATCCCTATTTCGACCAGCCGGCGCCGAAGTCGCTGGACCGCGACGCCTTTGATCCGGCGCCCGTGCGCGGGTTGTCGGTGGAGGATGGAGCGGCGACCCTGACCGCTTTCACCGCCGCGTCGGTCGCCCGCATCGTCCCGCATTTGCCGGAGGCGCCGCTGCGCTGGCTGGTCTGCGGCGGCGGGCGGCACAACGCGACGCTGATTGACATGCTGGCCGACCGGCTGGGCGTGCCGGTCGATCCGGTCGAGGCGGTGGGCTGGAACGGCGACGCGCTGGAGGCCGAAGCCTTCGCCTATCTGGCGGTGCGCAGCCGCAAGGGGCTGCCGCTCAGCCTGCCGGCCACCACCGGTGTCCCGCGGCCGATGAGCGGCGGGCGCTTCCACCCGGTGTGACGCCGGAGGTTACGGGCGCGGACGGCTGTTGTCGGTGCAGTTGTCGGCGTGCTTGCACCAGTTGCCGAAGGTGCTGGCGATCTGGGCGTTGCTGCAGCCGGACAGCAGGAGCGCCGCGAGGCCGGTGACGACGGTGAGGCGAAGGGTTTTCACAACGGTCACTCCGCCACTCACTCCGCCACCGCGGCGACGGGGTTGCCCATCGCGCGGTCCAGATAATCGTCCACCTGCACCGCCAGATCGTCGCTGCGGTTGGCGAAGAAATGGTTGGCGCCGGGGACGACGCGGTGGTCGATGCGGATGTCCTTCTGGTGCGACAGCTTGGTCACCAGCTTGTTCACCGCCGCCCCCGGAACCAACTCGTCCTTGTCGCCGTGGATGATCAGGCCGGAGGAGGGGCAGGGCGCCAGGAAGGAGAAGTCGAACAGGTTGGCCGGCGGGGAGACGGACACGAAGCCGTCGATCTCCGGGCGGCGCATCAGAAGCTGCATGCCGATCCACGCCCCGAAGGAGACCCCGGCGATCCAGCAGACCGGGGCGTTGGGGTTGTGGGTCTGCAGCCAGTCCAGCGCTGCCGCCGCGTCGGCCAGTTCCCCTTCGCCCTTGTCGTAGGTCCCCTGGCTGCGGCCGACCCCGCGGAAATTGAAGCGCAGGGCCGAGTAGCCGCGCTTCGTGAAGGACTGGAACAGGGTGAAGACCACCTTGTTGTTCATGGTCCCGTTGTGATGCGGGTGCGGATGCAGCAGCAAGGCCATCGGCGCGTTGGGGATCGTGCCGTGTGTGTAGCGCCCTTCCAGACGTCCGGCCGGACCGTTGATCATCACTTCAGGCATGGGAACGGCGATCCTGACGCGAATATAAGGTGATCCGGACCACCGGCGGAGCGGTGAGCGGACGCCACGGCAAGCGGACGTGGTTGCCCATGGACAAGCATGGATTTTTCGCACACAATTCTTGACCGTTTTGCTTGGTCATCATATATGCGTCGATGCGTCCTTCAAGGGCAACCCGCGCGACCGGCGAGGCACGGGTCGAGGGCTCTTGCGAAAGATCACCTCTTCCGGCAAGAGGGCGGACTATACCACGGCGGGTGTTCCGGTGTTCAAGCATCTTCGCGAAGAGATCGACGGTATCATGGCCCGCGACCCGGCCGCGCGGTCACGGGCCGAGGTCGCGCTGTGCTATCCGGGCTTCCACGCCATCGTCATGCACCGCGTCGCGCGCTATTGCTGGGATCGCCGCTGGCACCTGATGGCGCGCGCCGTCTCGCAGATCGCCCGCGCGCTGACCGGCATCGAGATCCATCCGGGCGCCACCATCGGGCGCCGCTTCTTCATCGACCACGGCATGGGCGTCGTCATCGGCGAGACCGCCGAGATCGGTGACGATGTGATGCTTTATCATGGGGTTACGCTGGGCGGAACCTCGCTGAACCAGGGCAAGCGACACCCCACGCTGGAGAGCGGCGTGATCGTCGGCGCGGGAGCGAAGGTGCTGGGGGCCATCACCATCGGGCGCGGCGCCCGCGTCGGCGCCAACGCCGTCGTGGTGGCGGACGTGGCGCCGGGCATCGCCGTGGTCGGCATCCCGGCCAAGGCGGTGGTGACGCGCGACCGCGTCGAGACGCAGAAGTTCATGCCCTACGGCACGCCCTGCGGCGACATCCCCGATCCGGTGGCGCGCGCGCTGAACGGCCTGCTCGATCAGGTGTCGACCCTGCGCCGGCGCGTCGAGGAACTGGAATCGGAGCGCGGTGACGCGCATAATTCATCCGTATACGAAACATCGGGCGTTTCCAACGGGAGCGCCCGGCCCGACAATGGGGTGCGCGAGCCGGTGTCCGCCGACAGCGGTCCGGCGGCGTCCTGTTGAACCAAACACAAACACGAGGCTTGGCGCCGATCCGCTGAACGGTCGGGCCGGGGTGAAGGAAGGGTAAGGAGGGTAAAATGAGACTCAGCACCAAGGGACGCTATGCCGTCATGGCCATGGTCGATCTTGCTGCCACCAGCCAGGGGAGCCCCGTCGCCCTTGCCGACATCGCCGACCGGCAGGAGATTTCGCTCTCTTATCTGGAGCAGCTGTTCGCCAAGCTGCGCAAGGGCGGTCTGGTGAAGAGCGTGCGCGGCCCCGGCGGCGGCTATCTGCTGGCCCATCCGGCGGACGCGACGCGGGTGTCCGACATCATCCTGGCGGTGGACGAGCCGATCCGCACGACCCGCTGCGCCAACGGCACGCCGCAGGGCTGCCGCACCAACCGGTCGCGCTGCCTGACCCACGACCTGTGGGAGGAGCTGGGCAACCAGATCCACATGTATCTCAGCTCGGTCACCGTGGCCGACGTGGTGGAGCGCCGGATCATCGGCACCAGCAGCCTGACCATCCGCGGCCCGCAGCCGGCGGACGAGGGTGCCGCGGTCGCGGCGGAGTAAGGGAGCGCCTTCCGGCCCTTCGTTCCGATGACCCGCGTCTATCTCGACCACAACGCCTCGGCGCCTCTGAAGCCGGCGGTGAAGACGGCGATGATCCAGGCCATGGATCTCGCCGGCAACCCGTCGTCGGTGCACGGCTTCGGCCGCACGGTCCGCCGCGCGGTGGAGGAGGCGCGCGCCCAGGTCGCCGCCCTGGCCGGGGTGCGGCCCGCCCAGGTCTTCTTCACCGGCAGCGGAACGGAAGCCAACAATCTGGCGCTGCGCGGCTTTCCGGGCCGGCAAGTCGTGACCTCCGCCATCGAGCATGATTCGGTGCTGGAGGCGGTGCCCGGCGCCGCCCGCATCCCGGTGAGCCGCGACGGCGTCGCCGACCTCGCCGCGCTCGACCGGATGCTCGCCAGCGGCGACGGCCCGGCGCTGGTTTCCCTGATGCTCGCCAACAACGAGACCGGGGCGATCCAGCCGGTGGCCGAGGCGGCGCGGATCGCCCACGCCCACGGCGCGCTGTTCCATTGCGACGCGGTGCAGGCCGCCGGCCGCCTGTCACTCGATCTCGGGGCGCTTGGCGCCGACCTGCTGACCCTGTCGGCCCACAAAATCGGCGGCCCCGCCGGTGTCGGCGCCCTGATTCTCGCCGACGGGCTGGAGCCGGAGGCGCTGATCCGCGGCGGCGGGCAGGAAAAGCGCCGCCGCGCCGGGACCGAGAACGTCGTCGGCATCGCCGGCTTCGGCGCCGCGGCCCGTCTTGCGCGGCAGGAGCTTCCCGACAGCGCCCGCCTGACCGTCATGCGCGACGCGCTGGAGGTGCTTGCGCTCGCCGCCGTTCCGGCTGCGCGGGTGATGGGGGCCGGCGCGGCGCGGGTCGGCAACACCAGCAACCTGCTGCTGCCCGGCGTGGCGGGGGAGACGCAGGTGATGGCGCTGGACCTCGCCGGTGTGGCGGTCAGCGCCGGCTCGGCCTGTTCCAGCGGCAAGGTGAAGCCGTCCCACGTCCTGGCCGCCATGGGCGAGAGCGCCGGGGACGCTGCCTGCGCCATCCGCGTCAGCCTGGGCTGGGACAGCGACGACGCGGCGGTGGAGCGCTTCGCCGCCGCCTACGCCGCCATGGCGGCAAGGCTGGCCCGTGCCCCTGCGGCGTAATCGCCTCTCCATGACCTCCTCCTCCCGCCGCGGGCCGTGTAAGGTTGCGCGGCGCTCCGCTTCTGGGTATCACCCGGCCGAAGGGACGGCGGCGACCCGCCGGCCTCACGGCCGACCTGTGCAGCGTTTCAACGGACGGCAAGCATGACGACATCCGATTCCGGCCCGCCGCGCTTTCCCAAGGGGAAGGCTTCCATGGGCATCGCCGGGGCCATCGACGGCGACCTGGAGCCGTGCTGGCTGTGCGGTCATTCGGTCGCGGCGCGCGCGATGTTCTGCCATTCCTGCGGGGCGGTGCAGGCGCCGCGCCCGCTCGACCATTTCACCCGGCTGGGTCTGGAGCGCCGCTTCGACATCGAGCCGGAGGCGCTGGCCCGCCAGCACGCCGGTTTCTCCCGCGCCATGGACCCGGAGCGCTTCGCGGCGCGCGGCGCGCGGCAGCAGGCCAACGCCCGTGCCCAGGCCGACGCGCTGGGCGACGCCTATGAGACGCTGCGCGACCCGGTGCGCCGCGCCCGCTATCTGCTGGACCAACTGAACGCCCCCACCGCCGTCCTCTCCGTCGAGGAGGACGAGGAGGTGGCGGCGCTCGCCGACCGGCTGGACGGCACCCCGGACGTCACCGCGGTGGACCGGCTGGCCCAGGACATCGGTCAGCGCGTGGAAAGTTGCATCAAGTATCTTGCCATTGCCTTCCGCAACGGGCAGACCGACAACGCCGCGCGCATCCTCGCGCGGTTGGAGCGGTTGGAGGCGCTGGCGGTCGAATGCCGGACGCGGCGCTCCGTCCCTGCCTCGAAGACACCATAATCATCGCCACCGCACATCGACGCCTTTGTTCAGGAGAGCACCCCAATGCCCAAGATGACCTTCATCGAGCCGAACGGCACCCGCCACGAGGTGGACGCCCCGCTCGGCCTGTCCGTGCTCGAGGTCGCGCATAAGCACGGCCTGGATCTGGAAGGCGCCTGCGAGGGCTCGCTCGCCTGCTCGACCTGCCACGTCATCGTGGAGCCGGAGTGGTTCGACGTGCTGAACGAGGCCTCGGAGGACGAGGAGGACATGCTCGACCTCGCCTTCGGCCTGACCAAGACCTCGCGCCTGGGCTGCCAGATCATCATCAGCGAGGAGCTGGACGGCTTGGCCGTGCGCCTGCCCGGCGGCACCAACAACGCCATGCGCTGACCCACCGCCGCGGCGCCTTCCGGGGCCGCCGCGGTCCGCACCCGCCACCGGGGAACCGGCGCGCCAGCCCCGTTCGCGGGCGGAGCGCCCCGGTTCTCCGGTGGTGAATTTTTTGGGAACCAGCCCATATAGGGCGCCATGATCTCCTACGCCAACTCCCTCGGCATCGCCAAGCGTCCCCAGGACACCCGCGTGGTCGTCGCCATGTCCGGCGGCGTCGATTCCTCCGTCACCGCCGCCGTTCTGCGGGAGGAGGGCTACGACGTGGTCGGCATCACGCTCCAGCTCTACGACCACGGCATCGCCCTGCAGAAGCCGGGCGCCTGCTGCGCCGGGCAGGACATCTACGACGCCCGTCAGGTGGCCGACCGCATCGGCATCCCGCACTATGTGCTGGATTACGAGGGCAAGTTCTCCCAGGACGTGATCGACGACTTCGCCGACACCTATCTGCGCGGCGAGACGCCGATCCCCTGCGTGCGCTGCAACCAGCGGGTCAAGTTCCGCGACCTGCTGAACACCGCCCGCGACCTCGGCGCCGACGCCCTGGCGACCGGCCATTACGTGCGCCGCGTCCAGGGGGCGGCGGGGGCGGAGCTGCACCGCGCCATCGATCCCGGACGCGACCAGAGCTACTTCCTGTTCGCCACGACGCGCGAGCAGCTGGAGTTCCTGCGCTTCCCGCTGGGCGGCCTGACCAAGCCGGAGACCCGCGCGCTGGCCGAGCGCCACGGGCTGGAGGTGGCGGCCAAGCCGGACAGCCAGGACATCTGCTTCGTTCCCAACGGCTCCTACGCCGACGTGGTGGCGAAGCTGCGTCCCGGCTCGGTCGAGCCCGGCGACATCGTCCATGTCGACGGGCGCGTGCTCGGGCGTCACCGCGGCGTGGTTCATTACACGGTGGGCCAGCGCAAGGGGCTGGGCATCGGCGGCATCCGGGGCGAGGAGGAGCCGCTGTTCGTCGTGCGCCTGGAGCCCGGCCAGCGCCGCGTCGTCGTCGGCCCGCGCCGCGAGCTGGCGCGCAGCGTGGTGACGATCCGCGAGGTCAACTGGCTCGGCCCCGCCCTGGCTCCCGGCGAGGGGCTGGAGGTGGAGGTGAAGCTCCGCTCCGCACAGCCGCCCGCTCCGGCGGTGTGGCGTCTGGGCGCGGACGGCACCGCACAGGCCGAACTGCACGAGCCGCAATACGGCGTCGCCCCCGGCCAAGCCTGCGTCGTCTACCAGGGCGACCGGGTGCTGGGCGGTGGCTGGATCGCCGGCACGGGAGCCTGACGAGAACTTCGCAAAAAGTGAAATTTCAGCGTTGACACCCCGGTCCCCCTGGAATACATAAGCGGCCCCGGCACGAACCGCGGCGGCCAACACCGAAACGGACCGCGCTGGGAGATGATGGTAAGCACGATGGCAGCGTAGCTCAGTGGTAGAGCAGGGGAATCATAATCCCTTGGTCGGGGGTTCAAATCCCTCCGCTGCTACCATCATAAAGGCCAGTCAATCCAATGGGTTGGCTGGCCTTTTTCATTTCCGACCCATGCCCCATGAGCGCCGTTAGACTCCCGGTTAGACAGGTCAGGCACCGCGGCTGTTCCGCGCGTGTTGGCGTCAACGGCAGGGGCCTTGAAGCGGCGTGGTTGGAAGGACGTGCGCGAACATGTCGCGCTGGGCGGCGGGTGGCGTTCGGGTAGGTTATCAGGCGTGCATACGCCTGCCACCGCCTTCCGAAAAATCGAGACCCTTCATCCCGTCATGGGCGCCAAGACGAACCTGCAAGCCGCGTTGGCAAAGCATATGGCCGGGGATTTGCGTGGCGCCGAGGCGCTGTACCGGGACATGATCCGCCGCTATCCCCGCGCGCCCGAGACGCGGCATGCCCATGGCAACCTTGGCGCCATCCATTTGGTCGAAGGGCGGATGGAGCAAGCGGAACAGAGCCTGCGCGCGGCCTTGCGGCTTGCGCCGAACGACCCCGGCGTGCTCGGCAACCTCGGGCTCGCGCTTCGTGGGCGTGGCCGCCTCGACGAGGCGGTGTCATGTCATCGCAAGGCGCTCAACGGCGCCCCGACCTCCGCCAACGCGCTCAACAATCTGGGCGTGTCATTGACGGAGCGTGGCGATACGGAGGAAGCGATCGCTTGCTTCGAGCGGCTTCTCGGGCTGACGCCGGGCGCCCCCGATGCTCTGTTCAACCTTGGCGTCGCGTTCGAGCGGGCGAACCGGCTCGAGGAGGCCGCCCGCCACTATAGAAAGGTTCTGGACCGGGCGCCGGGGCACATGGGCGCGCTGAACAACCTGGGCAACACCCTGGGCGAACTGGGTGCCGTGGACGAGGCGCTGGATTGTTACGGTCGCGCACTGTCCCTCGATCCCGAGAACGCCGACGCCCATTGGAACCGCGCGCTGACGCGGTTGCTGCTCGGCGATTTCGCAAACGGATGGCGTGAATTCGAATGGCGTTGGAAAGCGCCGGTCATGCAAGGCCAGCGTCGCCGGTTCGACCAGCCGGCGTGGAATGGCGGGCCGCTGACCGGCCGGACCATCCTTCTGCACGCCGAACAGGGGCTGGGCGACACGCTCCAGTTTCTGCGCTTTGTGCCCCTGCTGCGGGACGCGGGAGCGACGCGCGTCCTGCTGGAGGTCCAGCCGCCTCTTCTCTCCCTGTTGCGGGAGTCCCCGGCCGTCGAGGGCGTGGCGGTGATCCCGCGTTCCCCCGACTTTCCGGGCGGGAGCCACCTGCCGCCCTTTGACCTGCACGCGCCGCTGATGAGCCTGCCGTTGCTGCTGAACCGCAGCCATCCCGTGGCGCCGGACACCCCGATGCTGCGCGCGTCGGAGGCCGCCACACGCATCTGGACGGACCGTCTGGCCGCCGCTGCGCCGAGCGCCCGGATTCGTTGCGGCCTTGTGTGGGCCGGACGGCGCGAGCACGCCAACGACCGCCGCCGCTCCCTTCCCCTTGCCGTCCTCGCGCCGCTCCGGGAGTTGGCCGGAGTTCAATGGGTGTCCCTGCAGGTCGGCCCGGCGGTGGCTGATCTGGCCTCCTGGTCCGACGCTCCCTTCGACGCGTCGCCCTTCCTGACCGATTTCGCGGCGACGGCGGCGGCACTGGCGTCGCTTGACCTCGTCGTCACCGTGGACACCGCCGTGGCGCATCTGGCCGGCAGCCTGGGCCGGCCGACATGGGTGCTGCTGCCTTTTGCGCCGGACTGGCGTTGGATGCTCGGACGCGCGGACAGCCCGTGGTACCCGACGGCCCGCCTGTTCCGGCAAAGCCGCGTGGGCGATTGGCCGGGCCCGGTGTCCGAAGTCGCCGGGGAATTGCAACGACTGGCCGATGGGCGGGGCGCCCCTCAATCCTCGGTCAGCGCGTGCGCCATGGCGTCCTGCAACGGCGCCAGCACGTAATCGATGGCCCGGCGCTGGCCGGTCGCGATCAGCACATCGGCGGGCATGCCCGGATGCAGGGCCGCCGGGCCGATGCGCTCCAGCGCGCCGGGCAGGGGGCGGACGCGGGCCACGAAGTAGGGAGCGTGGGTCGTCGGATCGGTCAGGCGATCGGCGGAAACGTCGACAACGGTGGCGTCGATCGAGGGCGTGCGGCGGGGCTTGAAGGCGCTGAGGCGGACCTGCGCGGTCTGGCCGGCCTTCACCACGTCGATGTCCAGCGGGTCGATGCGCGCCTCGATGGTCGGCGGGCCGCTGTCCGGAACGATGTCCATCAGCGGCTCGCCCGGCTTCACCACTCCGCCGACGGTGAAGACGGCCAGTCCGACCACACGGCCCGGAACGGGGGCGCGGATCTCCGTGCGCTCCACCGCGTCGCGGGCGGCCTTCAAGCGGGCGGCGGTCTGGTCCAAGGCGTTCTGCGCCTCCTCCATCTCCGCGGCGATGTCGGAGCGGCGGGCCGTCTCCTTGGCGTGGATCTGGGTGTCGGCGACCGTCACCGCCTGTTCGGCCAGCAGGGCGCGGGCGTGGGACTGATCGCGGGTGCCGGCCAGGTCGGCCATGGCGCGCTTCAGCGACAGGACCCGCAGCTTGCGTTCCAGCCCCTTGTTGAAGAGGTCGAGCACACCGGCCAACTCCTCCTCGATGTAGACGATCTGCTCCGCCGCCGCGCGTTCCTGGGCGCGGTGGGCGGTCACCTCGCGCTCGGCCTGCAGACGCTGTTCGCGCAGCACGGCCATGTCGCCGTCATGGCGGGTCCAGCGGGAGGCGAACAGCTGCTGCTGCACGGCCAGGGCGCGCCGGGCGGCGGCGCTTCCATCCACCAGCTCCGCCGGGACGGAGAAGGCGCGCTGGCCGGCGTATTCGGCGCGCAGGCGGGCCATGCGTACCAGGGCGGCGGCCTGTTCGGTGGACAGCTCCTCCAGGGTGGCGCGGCTCTGCGTCCCTTCCAGGCGGAGCAGGGTCTGCCCGGCGGCCACCGTGTCGCCGTCTCGCACCGCCAGCTCGGCGACGATGCCGCCTTCCAAGTGCTGGATGGTCTTGCGGTTGCCGTCCACCACCACGGTGCCCGGCGCGTGGGCGGCGCTGTCCAGCGGGGCCAGGAAGCCCCAGCCGAGTCCGGCGCCCAGCGCCAGGGCGATCACCGCGCAGCCCGCCCGCACAGCCCCGCCGATGGAAGGCTCGGCGCGGCGCGGCTCCGACGGGATGGCGCTTCGGTCCAGCAGCGTGTCGGTCGTCGTCATCTCGAAGTCTCCAATCAGGGGGTGGCGGTGGCGGCAACCGGCTGCGGTGTGGCGGTGCCCAGACGCCGGACCATCTCGGCCCGCGTCGCGGTCTGGTCGATCATGCCGTCGCGCAGCACGACGATGCGGTCCACCGCGTCGAGGACGCAGCGACGATGGGCGATCACCACCACCGCGGCGCCTCCGGCCTTGGCCTCGGCGATGGCGCGCAGCAGCGCCGCCTCGCCGGCCTGGTCCAGGTTCGCGTTGGGCTCGTCGAGAACGATCAGGCGGGGATCGCCGTAGAGGGCGCGGGCGAGCGCGATGCGTTGCCTCTGCCCGCCGGAGAGCAGGGCGCCGCCCTCGCCGATCTCCGTCCGGTAGCCGTCGGGGAGGCGGCCGATCATCTCATGCACGCCGGCCCGCCGCGCCGCCGCGGTGACCAGTGCCGGGTCGGCGTCGCCCAGCCGGGCGATGGCGTCCTCCACGGTGGCGCCGAGCAGGCCGACGCCCTGGGGCAGATAACCGACATGCCGCCCGCAGTCGTCGCGGTGCCAGCGCCACACATTGTGGCCGTCGAGATAGACGCCGCCCTGGGTCGGCTCCAGCACGCCGACCAGCAGCCGGGCCAGCGTGGACTTGCCCGCCGCCGAGGGGCCGACGATGCCCACCGCCTCCCCCGGCTCGACCGAGAAGGAGAGGCCGCGCAGCGTCGGACGGTCCGACCCCGGCGGGACGTAGGTCACGCGGTCCAGCAGCAGGGAACCGCTGGGGCAGGGCAGGGGGGCGCCCGGCGCGGGTGCCGCGTCCGCGGTGAACAGGACGCGCAGGCGGCGCAGGCTCTCGCGGGCCGAGGACCAGTTCCGCCAGGAGTCGATCAGCTGTTCGAAGGGCGCCAGCGCGCGGCCCATCAGGATGGAGGCGGCCAGCATGCTGCCCGGCGACACCTGCCGGTCCAGCACCAGCATCGTGCCGGCGGCGAGGATCGCCACCTGGGCGGTCATCCGGAAGACCTTGGCGAGCGAGGCGACGGCCTGCGCCCGTCCGGCGGTTTGGTTGACCAAGCGCAGATGATCGTCCTGAACCGCCTGCCAGCGGCGGCGCAGGTTGCCCATCATGCCCATTGCGGCGACGGCCTCCACGCCGTGCGACGCCGCCTCGACCTCGGCGCCGTGGCGGCACAGGGCGCGGTTGGCCTCCGCCGCACCCGGCATGGTCAGCATCCGGCCCAACAGGCTCACCCCGACCAGACACAGGATGCTTGCTCCGCAGACGAGGCCGTAGATCGGGTGGATCAGCGTCAGGAACAGCAGGAAGACGAGGCTGAGCGCGGCATCGAGCGGTGCCGTGAGGCTCGGTCCGGACAGGAACTGGCGCAATTCGTTCACGTCGCGCAGCACTTGGGCCGGGCGGCTGGGGCCGCCGCGCAGCAGGCCGCCCATCGACGCCTCCAGGGCGTCCATGGTCAGGCTGCGCGCCGCGAGATGCCCCATGGCCTGGGTCAGCCGCCCGCGGATCGCCTCGACCAGCCCGAACACGGCGAAGCAGCCCAGGGCCAGCAGCGACAGGGCCACCAAGGTCTCCACGCTGCGGCTGCCCAGAACGCGGTCGTAGACCTGCATCGTGTAGAGCGGCATCGCCAGCTGGATGAGGGCGAGAAAGACGCTGAACCCGCCCGCGGCGGCGAGGCCGGTGGCGATGCGCCGCCGGATCGCGCCCAGGGCGGGCGGGTGGGCGGATGGGCCGGTGGATGGGCTGCGGCGGGTTTCCCGTGCGGCCATGGGAAGGGCGCTCCTGTCGTCCGGAGAAAGGAAAGGGGCGCGCCGGGAAGGACGGCGCGCCCGGAACCTCGGTCAGGCGGATCAGTAGAAGGAGATGTCGCCCATCGGGTTGTCGCCTTTCACGATCAGGTCGTGATAGCCGGTGTCGTTGGCCGCGTTCCACGTGACAACGTAATTGCCGTCCTTCTGCCAGATGCTGTATTGGCCGTCGGCGGGCGCGCTGGTCGAGCCGGCGTAGCTGTAGCTGCCCTTCAGCCAGATCTGGTCCTCGTCCTTGAAGTCGGTGATGGTGTCGGCGTTGCCGGCGTAGATGTCGCCGCTGTCCTTCGTCTCGAAGAAGAACCAGTCGGCCCCGGCCCCGCCGGTCATCTGGTCCTTGCCCATGCCGCCGTAGAGGTCGTCGAAAGTGTCGCCGCCGCTCAGCGTGTCGTTGCCCTCGCCGCCGTAGAGCTTGTCGTACCCGCTCTCGCCATAGAGCTGGTCGTTGCCGCTGCCGCCATAGAGCGTGTCGGTGCCGTAATAGCCCATCAGCAGGTCGTTGCCCGACTCGCCGTAGAGCACGTCGTTGCCGTTCCAGCCGTCCAGCGTGTCGTTGCCGGACCAGCCGAGGATGGTGTCGTTGCCGTCATAACCTTGCACGTAGTCATTGCTGACGCCGTACTTGATCATGTCGAGATAGTCGGCGTTGTTGGTGCCATAGACGTTTGCCATTGATGCGTTTCCTTCGGATCAGGGGATTGTGCCATGCAGGGGGAGGCGTATTCTTCGGCGTTCCTTTTGCCGGTTCGTTCCGAAGACCTCGCCCTTGCACAGCCATTCTTCCCGGATCGGGCATCCGGCACTGTTGTCCACTTCACAGTTTTGCACAGGAGAGAAAAAGCGCTGCGATCAGCGCCTCCGGTGCAGGATCATCCCGCCATGGTGCAGCACCCCGTCGATGAAGTCGCCGTCGGCGGTGAAGCCGGTGTCGTCCCAATAGTCGATGTGGTCGCCGGTGACCCGATAGCGGCCTTGGTACGCCTTCTCCCGGTTGCCCCGCGCCTCGACGTAGCGGTTGTCGGGGAGAAGCTCGTGGCGGACGCGGCCGTCTTCCGTCACCCACAGGCCGACATAGGGGTGATCCGCCTGCGCCACCCCAGGCCGGTCGGCGGACTGGGCCAGCGCCTTGCGGTCGGGCAGGGCCTCGGCGCCGGCGGCGAGCAGGGCGGCCGTCAGGGTGGCGGTTCGGGCGAAAGCGCGTTTCATGGCGTGCCTCCTTCCGACGGGCGGCGCTCGCCGAACAGCTCCGACAGGGTGCGTGCGGCGGAGATCGCGCGGGGGAAGCCCGCCGGGACCGTCACCATGTAGACGATCTCCTTCAACTCGTCCTCGGAGACGCCGGCGTTGAGCGCGTAGCCGGCGTGGATCTTCATGAAGGCCGTCTCGCCGATGGCGGCGAAGGCGGCGACGGCGGCCAGCTGGCGGGTCCGCGTGTCCAGCCCCGGCCGGGACCAGACGTCACCCAGCGCGTAGGCCTCGGTGGCCTCCGCCAGGAAGGGAAACTCCTCGCGCATCCGCTCCAGTGTGGGCTGGGGCTGGCTGTTGTTCAGGCTGCGGATCACCTCGCCGCCGCGCTTAGCGCGCTCCTCCGTGGTCAGGGCGGCGGCGGGCATCGCCGGAACCGCGGCGAGCAGCCCCGCCGCGACGAGGGTGCGCAGGCGCGCGGGCGGACGGCCGAGGGTGTCGGTGGCGTGGGTCATGCTGACTTCCTTCGCTTTGGCTGGCTCAATGGCTGGCCGTGGGACGGACCACGATCTCGTTGGTGTCCACGTCGTCCGGCTGCTCGATGGCGTGCAGGATGGCCCGCCCGATGGCGTCCGGCTTGATGGAGACGGCGCGGTAGCTCCGCATCAGCTCCTCGGCCTCCGGGTCGGTGATGGTGTGGGCCAGCTCCGATTCCACGACACCGGGGCAGACGCAGGTGACGCGCAGCCGCTCGTTCTCCTGGCGCAGCCCGTCGGAAATGGCCCGCACCGCGTATTTCGTCGCGCAGTAGACGGCGGCGGTCGGCGACACGGCGAGCGCCCCGATGGAGGCGATGTTGATGATCTGGCCGAAGCCCTGGCCGTTCATGACCGGCAGCACCGCGGCGATGCCGTAGAGGACACCGCGGATGTTCACGTCGATCATGCGGTCCCATTCCTCGACCTTCAGCGAGGCGATGGGGGACAGCGGCATGACCCCGGCGTTGTTGACCAGCACGTCGATGCGCCCGAACCGCTCCTGCGCGAAGGCGGCGAAGGCGGCCATGTCCGCGCGGCTCGTCACGTCCAGCGCGCGGACCTCGGCGGTCCCGCCCCCGGACCGGATGTCAGCGGCCAGGGCCTCCAGCCGGTCCGTCCGGCGGGCGCCGAGCAGCAGCTTCGCCCCGGCGGCGCCGAGGACGCGGGCGGTGCCTTCGCCGATGCCGCTGGAGGCGCCGGTGATGAGAATCGTTTTGTCGGTGATCGCGGTCATATCGTGCTCCCTTCCGTCGATCGTTGCGGTGACGGAGAAAAGCTATGATCAACCGGTCGATAGTTCGAGTTGCCAATCATGAACAGGCTGGTTAGGTTCTCTAACCAATGAGCGATCCTTTCGAAGGCATGGCGGCGTTTCTGGCGGTGGCCGAGACGCTCAACTTCCGCCGGGCGTCCGAGCGCCTGGGCGTCACCCGTTCCGCCGTCAGCCAGGCGGTCCGCCGGCTGGAGGATCGGATCGGCGTGCCGCTTCTCCAAAGGACGACGCGCAGCGTGCGGCTGACCGACGCGGGCGCGCATCTGCTGGCCGCGACGCGCCCGGCGCTGGCGGAGATCGGCACGGCGCTGGAGGTCATCGCCTCGGCGCACGGGGCGCCGGGCGGGACGCTGCGGCTGGCCGTCTCATCCATCGCGGAGAGCATCCTGGAGGGGGAGGCGCTGGCCGGCTTTCTGGCCGCCCACCCATCGGTCGGCGTCGACATCCTGGTGACCGACGAGGAGTTCGACATCGTCGCGGCGGGTTTCGACGCGGGCGTCCGGCTGGGCGAAGCCATCGAGCAGGACATGATCGCGGTCCCGGTCTCCGCCCCGCAGCGGCAGTTGGTGGTGGCCTCACCGGCCTATCTGGCAGAGTTTGGCCGTCCAGCCCATCCGCGCGACCTGCTCGCCCACCGCTGCATCGGCTGGCGTCCGGCGCCGGACGTGGCGCCCTACCGCTGGGAGTTCACCGAGGACGGCCGCGACTTCGATATCGCGGTGAATCCGCGGGTCGCGACCAACGACATGGGGATGATGGTCCGGCTGGCTCTGGCCGGCGCCGGGATCACCTGCGGCATGGAGGAGACCTTCCGGCCCCATCTGGAACGCGGCGCGCTGGTGGCCGTCCTGGAGGCGTTCTGCCCGCCCTTTGCCGGCTTCCATCTCTACTACCCCAGCCGCCGGACGGTGCCGCCGCGGCTGCGCGCCTTCATCGACCATTTGCGCGTGCGGAACGGCGCGTCGCCGAGAGCGTCACGTCAGGGTTGAGGCGAGGTGTTACCGCGGCATCAGCGCGAACACGCCCCAGCCCAGATAGTCCCGCGTGTGGGTGGCGTAGCGCACCGGTTCCGAGGTCAGTTTGGCTCGAATGTCCTTCGCGAAGTCGTCGCCGGGATTGGCTTCCAGCCAGCGGCGCATGGTCAGCCATTTCGCCGCCTCGTAGCGGTCCCAGCCGTCCTGATCGGCCAGAACCATCTCAACGACATCGCAGCCAAGGCGGCCGAAGGACGCGAGAAGCTCCGGGAGCGTGAGGAAATCGGACGTTGCGTTGGCAAGGCACCCCTTGGCGACATCGTCCGTCGGCGGCATCTGCCTCCAGAAGGGCTCGCCGATGAGGATGATCCCTCCGGTGCGCAGGCTCCGCGCCAGAAGCTCGACCGTGCCGGCGACACCACCGGCAATCCAGGTGGCACCGACACAGGCGGCCACATCGACCTTCTCGTCGGAGACATAACCGGCGGCATCACCGTGGATGAACGCGACCCGATCGGCGACGCCGAGTTCGACGGCACGGAGCTTCGCCTGCTCGGTGAACAGCCGGCTCATGTCGATGCCGGTCCCGGTGATGCCGTGATCGCGCGCCCAGCTGCACAGCATCTCCCCCGAACCGCTGCCCAGGTCGAGCACCCGGTCCCCTGCTTCCAGACGCAACGCCGCGCCGAGGATGGCGAGCTTCTCCGGTGTGATCGGGTTGTGGATGCGGTGGGCGCTTTCACTGATCGTGAAGATCCGGGGAATGTCCACTTTGGCCGATTTCCTTGAACGAATGCGACGAGCGGGCGATCTCGCGTCGGAACGAACGCGGCGGTCCGGCGAACGAGGATGGTGAGGCCATGACCGCGCATGATTGCAGGATAACCCGCGCGGTCGTGTCTCAACAAGTTCTCATCATGGTTGTGCGGAGTGCGGCGCTTGAACCGGCCCCCGTTTCCGGAGGCCAACCCCCACAGCTTGCGGTTCGCATCGCAACGTCCTGCCGCCTGAAACGGAAACGGCGGGTGCCGAGGCCCGAAGGCCCCGGCACCCGCCGTTCCGGCTGGTCTCTATGCCGTCTCAGCCGAACCAGGCGGCGACGTTGCCGGTCTGGCCGAGGATGGTGATGCGGTTGCCCGAGCCGACGTCGAGGGTGGTGTTGCCGCCCTCCACCCGCGCCGAGCGGATCACCGCGCCGAGGTCCATGCTGGCGTCGTAAAGGGCCAAACGGTCCACACCCGCCTGGAAGTCCATCACCACCGAGCCGCCCGAGGCCCGCCCGAAGGCGAACAGGTCCGCGCCTTCGCCGCCCCACAGCGTGTCCGCCCCGCCGTCGGCGAACAGCACGTCGTTGCCCGACCCGCCGTTCAGCAGGTCATTGCCCGCCCCGCCGAACAGCGTGTCGTTGCCGTCCTCGCCGAACAGCGTGTCGTCGCCGTCGTCACCGGTGGCCAGGTCGTCGCCCGCACCAAGCCCGATCAGGTCGCGGCCCGCCCCGCCCAGCGCCACGTCGTTGCCCGCCCCGCCGCTGATCGTGTCGTCGCCCGCGTCGCCGACCAGAAGGTCGTCGCCCTCCTCGCCGAACAGAAGGTCGTTGCCCGACCCGCCGGCCACCGTGTCGTCGCCCTCGTTGCCGGTCAGCGTGTCGTCGCCCTCCTCGCCGAACAGGATGTCGTCGCCCGTCCCGCCGAAGCCGCGGTCGTCGCCCGTGCCGCCGCCGATCAGGTCGTTGCCCGACCCGCCGAGCACCCAGTCGTCGCCCTCGCCGCCCATCACCACGTCGTCGCCCTCGTCGCCGTACAGCGTGTCGTTGCCGCCGGCGCTGGCCACCGTGTCGTTGCCGCCGCCGCCGTGCAGCACGTCGTCGCCGGCCCCCAGATACATGTACTGCTGGTGGTCGTCGCCGTAGACGATCTGCTCGCCGTCGCCGCCGACCAGCGTGGCGTTGCCGACCACCGCCGCGAACTCGACGTTGTCGAGCTGGATGGTCACCGGACCCGCCGCCGCCGAGGTGTTCAGCACCACCGCGGTCGGCGCCGTGCTGGCGGTGCCGGTGCCGCCCAGCGTGTTGCCGGTCACCCTGGTCTGCACCGCCTGGCCGGCGGCCACGCCCGGCGTGCTGAAGTCGATGGCGCGCACCAGGAGCTGGGCCTGCGCGGACAGCACCGAGAGGAAGCCGTCGCCGCCGCCGGTCAGGTTGCCGCGCGAGGCCGTGCCGGCGTCGGTGCGCGCCTCGATGGCGGCGATCAGGCCGGTCACCCCGGTCTGGGCCTGCGCGGCGGTCTGCCGCTCGGCGTTGCCGCTGGTGGTGACGGCGACGCCGTTGGAGACGCTGACCGTCAGGGTGGTGACGGTGGACACCGTCCCGGTCCGGGCGTCGACCACCTGCTCGCGCACCACCGGCACGTCGGCCAGATCGGCGTTGGCGGTGTTGCTGTCCTCGACCCGGTCCTCATTGCTGGCCGCGATGGTCACCGTGGTGGTGCGCGTGCCGTCGCCGCCGGTGGTGACCGAACCGCTGACGGTGGCGCCGTCCACGGTGGCGACCGGCGGCGGGGCGACCGGGGCGGGCTTCTCCACGGTGGCGGTGAGCTTCTGCGTCGTCGCGGTGAAGGGCGCCGACACGTTGCCCGCCGGATCGGTCAGGCCGAGTGTCAGGGTGAGCGTGCCGTCGCCCAGGCCGGCGAGGTCCAGCCCGGTCACCCGCGCGGTCGGGCCGCTCATCACGCCGCTGCCGGTGACCTGGCCGCCGCCCGCCGAGGTGATCGTCCAGGTGAAGCCGGCCCCGGCCTCGCCGCCGCTGATGGTGAAGGCGGCGCTGGTTTGCTCGATGGCGTCGATGCTGTCGTCCTCGAACAGCACGGTCGCGGTCGGGGCGGTGGTGTCGATGATCAGCGATTGCGTCCCCGCCGAGGACGTGTTTCCAGCGGCATCCGTGGCGGTGGCCGAGACCGGGTTGGCGGCGTTGGCGATGAGGCTCAGCACGCCGGTGACCGGCGTCGCGGTGGCGAGGTCGAGGCTCCAGGCGCCGCCGTTGGTGGTGGTGGTGGTGTAGGTGGCACCGCCGACGGTGACCGTCACCGTGCTGCCGGCTTCCGCCGAACCGGTGAGGGTCGGCGTCGTGCTGTTGCTCAGCGCCGTGGTGACGGTCGGGGCATCGGGCAGCGTGGTATCGATGGTCAGCGTCTGCGTGCCCGGCGCCGACACGTTGCCCGAGGCGTCGGCGGCCGTCGCCGAGACCGGGTTGGCGCCGTTGGCGTTCAGGCTGAGCGAACCGGTGACCGGGGTCGCGGTGGCAAGGTCGATGCTCCAGGTCCCGCCGGTGGCGGTGGTGGTGTAGGTGGCGCCGCCCACCGTGACCGTCACCGTGCTGCCCGCTTCCGCCGTGCCGGTCAGGGTCGGCGTCGTGCTGTTGCTCAGCGCGGTGCTGGTCACCGCCGGGGCGTCGGGCAGCGTGGTGTCGACGGTCAGCGATTGGGTGCCGGCCGAGGACGTGTTGCCCGCCGCGTCGGTCGCGGTGGCCGAAACCGGGTTGGCACCGTTGGTGTTCAGGCTGAGCGAACCGGTGGTCGGCGTCGCGGTGGCGAGGTCGATGGACCAGGCCCCATTCGTCGCCGTGGTGGTGTAGGTGGCGCCGCCCACCGTGACGGTCACCGTGCTGCCCGCTTCCGCCGTTCCGGCCAGAGTTGGCGTCGTGCTGTTGGTCAGCGCCGCCGAGGTCACCGCCGGAGTGTTCGGAACCGTGGTGTCGATGGTCAGCGACTGCGTCCCCGCAGCCGACACGTTGCCCGCCGCGTCGGTCGCGGTGGCCGACACGGTGTTCGTGCCGTTGGCGTTGAGGCTCAGCGTGCCGGTGGCGGGCGTTGCCGTGGCGAGGTCGAGGCTCCAGGCGCCGCCGTTGGTGGCGGTGGTGGTGTAGGTGGCACCGCCGACGGTGACCGTCACCGTGCTGCCGGCTTCCGCCGTGCCGGTCAGGGTCGGCGTCGTGCTGTTGCTCAGCGCGGCGCTGGTCACCGCCGGGGCGTCGGGCAGCGTGGTGTCGATGGTCAGCGATTGGGTGCCGGCCGAGGAGGTGTTGCCCGCCGCGTCGGTCGCGGTGGCCGAGACCGGGTTGGCACCGTTGGCGTTCAGGCTGAGCGAACCGGTGACCGGGGTCGCGGTGGCAAGGTCGATGCTCCAGGTCCCGCCGGTGGTGGTGGTGGTGTAGGTGGCGCCACCCACCGTGACCGTCACCGTGCTGCCGGCTTCCGCCGTGCCGGTCAGGGTCGGCGTCGTGCTGTTGGTCAGTGCCGTGGTCACCACCGGAGCGTTCGGAGCCGTGGTGTCGATGGTCAGCGACTGCGTGCCCGCTGCCGACACGTTGCCCGCCGCATCGGTCGCGGTGGCCGAGACGGCGTTGGCGCCGTTGGCGTTCAGGCTCAGCACGCCGGTGACCGGCGTCGCCGTGGCGAGGTTGATGGACCAGTTTCCGCCCGTCGCGATCGTGGTGTAGGTCGCCCCACCCACCGTGACGGTCACCGTGCTGCCCGCTTCCGCCGTGCCGGTGACGGTCGGTGTCGCGCTGTTGGTCAGCGCCGCCGAGGTCACCGCCGGAGTGTTCGGAACCGTGGTGTCGATGGTCAGCGACTGCGTCCCCGGAGCCGACACGTTGCCCGCCGCGTCGGTCGCGGTGGCCGAGACGGGGTTGGCGCCGTTGGCGTTCAGGCTCAGCGCGCCGGAGGTCGGCGTCGCCGTGGCGAGGTCGATGGACCAGTTCCCGCCCGTCGCGTTCGTGGTGTAGGTGGCGCCACCCACCGTGACCGTCACCGTGCTGCCCGCTTCCGCCGTGCCGCTGACGGTCGGCGTGGCGCTGTTGCTCAGCGCGGCGCTGGTCACCGCCGGGGCGTCGGGCAGCGTGGTGTCGATGGTCAGCGCTTGGCTGCCGGCCGAGGAGGTGTTGCCCGCCGCGTCGGTCGCGGTGGCCGAGACCGGGTTGGCACCGTTGGCGTTCAGGCTGAGCGAACCGGTGACCGGGGTCGCGGTGGCAAGGTCGATGCTCCAGGTCCCGCCGGTGGCGGTGGT